>NZ_AXAJ01000033.1 GCF_000472445.1 Burkholderia sp. WSM2230 | reverse complement strand
TGTCGTTGGTGTTGCTGGTGTCGTTGGTGTTGCTGGTGTCGTTGGTGTTGCTTGTGTTGCTGGCCGCGCCGATCTCGCGTGCGCGCGGCAGATCGAGCACGCGGATCGCGCTGCGGCTCTTTGCATCGATGCGCTGAAACGCAATGCCCTCCACTTCGTCGAAACGCATCCGCAATGCCGGATGCCGTTGGACCAGCGCGTCGAACGCGGCACGCAGCGCATCGACATCGAGGCGACCATCGAAACGCAGCGCACCGTTCACGTGGTACGCCGCGCTTTGCGGGTCGAGCTTCCACAGGAACCACAAGCTTTGCTGCGACGGGGTGAGTGGGATCGACGCGCTCGGGTCGCGTTGAGCGGATGCGTCGGTGTATGGGTGTTGGATGGTGTGTGCTTGCTGTGCTTGCTCAGCTTGCTGTGCTTGCTCAGCTTGCTCCGTTAGCCCTGCTTGTCGTGCGTGTGTGGCCTGGCTGTCTTCCGTGGCTTGCGCTCGTTGCACAACCTGCCCTGTCTGTCCGACGCATGCCACCTGTGTAGAACGCACGGCTTGCGCATCATCCGGGCTAGTGCTGTCAGCAAAGCGAACAGCAGCACCCGCGGCGTCAGACGCCGACGCAAGCTGACAGTCGTTGGCGAACCGCGCGCCGCGCAGCAGCGTCGCAAACTCGTCGAGCCGTGGATGTTCGAACACCGCGCGCAATCCCGGCGCCTCGCCGAAGGCCGTCCGCACCGCCGAAACGACGCGGACCGCCAGCAGCGAATGCCCGCCGAGCAGGAAGAAATCGTCGAGTGCGCCGACGCGCTCGACTCCAAGCACCTGTTGCCAGATCGTTGCAAGCCGCGCTTCCGTTTCGTCGCGCGGGGCCACGTAAGCCGCGCGACCCGCGGCATTCGCGACCGCTTCCGGCGCAGGCAACGCGCGGCGATCGAGCTTGCCGTTTGGCGTCAGAGGAAAGCGAGTGAGTTCGACGTATGAGGACGGCACCATATGCGCCGGCAGACGCGCGGCGAGCCACGCCTGCCAGCGCGCGACATCGCCGGTATACGGTTCACCGCGCGGCACCACGTAGGCGACGAGACGCCGGTCACTGTCGCTTGCATTTGCATTCGGGTTTGCGCCGCCCGACACCAGCACTGCCGCGTCACGCACTTCGGGGTGCGCGAGCAGCGCTGCCTGGATCTCTCCCAGTTCGAT
>NZ_AXAJ01000032.1 GCF_000472445.1 Burkholderia sp. WSM2230 | reverse complement strand
TGCGCATAGGTCACCTGATCATTTCCGTCGACGAGTGCAATCGCGTCGGGACGCTCGCGGGCCTGCGCCGCGATTCGCGCCGTCACCGGCTCGTAGGCAAACGCAGCCGGCGTACGGGTCTTTGATTCTTCATCCAACTCAGGCAACCGGAACGACGCAATCCGCGCATCAGGCGCCGTGCTCCATTGCTCGAGCAGTCCCGTGAAATTGCGCGCGATGCGTTCTATGGTCGACGCTTCGAACACATCGGTCGCGTATGTGAACGTCAGATCGAGCGCGTCGTCCGCCCCCTCCGCGATGTTCAGCATCAGATCGAACTGCGCCTCCCCGTTGTCGACTTCCTGCACTGTCACGCGCAGCCCGTCGCCGAACGACGTCGTCAGGTCGTGACGCTGCTGCTGATTCACGAGCACCTGAAAAAGCGGCGTCTGCGTCAGCTCGCGCTCTGGCTGCACGGCCTTGACGACGCTCGCAAAGGGCACGTCCTGGTTCGCATGGGCGCTGAGCAGCCGCTCGCGTACATCGTCGATAAGTTGGGCGGCGTGCATCGCGCCGCGCGGCGCAGTGCGAATCACGACGGTGTTGACGAAGAAGCCGGCGACGTCCGCCGCGCCCGGCAGATCGCGGCCGGCGAGCGGCACGCCGAGGCGGATGTCGGACTGGCCTGAGTATCGGTAGAGCAACGCGTCGAAAGCGGCCAGAAGTGTCATGAAGAGCGTTGCGCGACGCGCGCTCGCGAGCGCGCGCAGCGCATTCGCGGTGGCGGCCGGCACACGCGTGCGATGGCGTGCGCCGGCCCCGCGGCGCGTGCCACTGCGCACGCGATCGTAGGGCAGCGCGAGCGTCGCGGGGGAATCGTCGTCACTCGCGAGTGCGGTGCGCCACCACGCGAGTTGCGCGGACTCGCGTTCGGGCGTCAGTTGGGTCGCACGCGCGGCGATCAACTCGCGATACCTGGTTGCAGCGGTCGCCGCCACATTCGCCTCATCAACGGATGGTTCAACGCAACCGGCGCGGCCCGCTGCGCAATACTCGCGATAGAGGCGCGAAAAGTCGGCGAACAGCAGGCCGACCGACCAGTCGTCGCTGACGATGTGATGCAGCACGAGATGCAGCACGTGACGATTGTCGGCAACGCGTACGAGCGTCGCGCGTACCGGCGGCTCTGATGCGAGGTCGAACGGCTTGCGCACGAGCGCGGCGAGGCACTCGGCCAGCGCTTTGTCGTTGGTGTTGCTGGTGTCGTTGGTGTTGCTGGTGTCGTTGGTGTTGCT
>NZ_AXAJ01000031.1 GCF_000472445.1 Burkholderia sp. WSM2230 | reverse complement strand
GCGAACCGCATCGGCGACTTCTTCGCTTCGATGCCGGATCACGATGAAGCCGTCGCGGGCGTGGCCGACCATATCCGCCGCTTCTGGGAGCCGCGTATGCGGCGCGCGCTGCTGGCGTCGCTCGATACATCGAACGAAGCGTCGTTGTGCCAGATAGTACGAGAGGCACTGCTCGGCTACCGCGTTCAACTGACACCGGCTGGAACATAGCCCCGGGCCGTCGGTGTGGTCGGGCAAAAAACGTGAGAGGACATTCCGTAACGGCGTTAGAGCTAGCAGAACAAAAGCCGACATTGATGTCCATGTCGGCTCGATACCATTCGTAAATCAAGATCGGAGACGCAGATGAAAATCTGTATTTATGGCGCCGGAGCAATCGGTGCCTACCTTGGCGCGCAGCTCGCATTGGCAGGTGCAGATGTCAGTTTTGTCGCGCGTGGCGCGCACCTCGCTGCCATGCAGGCGAATGGGGTGCGTCTGCAGATCGATGGAGGGGAGCGTGTCGCCCAGATACGTTGTGTGGCCGATCCGCAGGAACTTGGGGTGCAGGATTATGTCGTCGTTGCGCTGAAGGCGCACTCAGTGCCAGGAGTGGTGGGCGCGATGCAGCCCCTGCTAGGACCCAACACAGCGATTGTTACTGCGGTAAACGGGATTCCGTATTGGTATTTCTACAAGCACGGCGGGGAATTTGCCGGCACCGTGCTTAGCAGCATCGACCCGGACGGCAGCCAGTGGAACTTGCTTCGGCCTGAGCGTGCAATCGGCTGCGTGGTGTATCCGGCGGCTGAAATTGTCGAGCCAGGGGTGATTCGCCACGTATACGGCAAGAAGTTTCCGATTGGAGAGCCGAGCGGCGAACGCACAGCGCGAATCGAGAAATTGCATGAACTGATGGTGTCTGCGGGCCTGGACGCGCCGATTCGCGACAACATTCGCGACGAGATCTGGCTTAAGTTGTGGGGCAATCTCTGTTTTAACCCGATTAGCGCGCTGGCGCACGCGACGCTGGACGTCATAACAAACGACACGGCGACGCGTGCGGTATCACGAGCCATGATGATGGAAGCCAAATCGATCGGCGACCGCTTTGGCGTCCATTTTCGCGTCGATGTCGAGAAGCGTATCGACGGCGCGGGCGCGGTTGGCGCACATAAGACGTCGATGCTGCAGGACCTCGAAGCCGGCCGCCCAATGGAGATCGATCCGCTGCTCACCGTCGTCCACGAAATGGGCAGGCTCGTGGAACAGGCAACGCCGACAATTGATACGGTGCTTGCGCTAGTGAAATTGCGTGAACGCATTGCTCAGCAAGCGCCGGCGCCCAGGTTAGCTGTCCAGTAGTCAAATATCCGATGACCAGAGTCGCAGCCCAGCGGCTTGCGAGCAGCGGCTGGCTGAAACGACGAATAGCAAGGTGGCGCTCGCGATCGAACGGTCCACAAGCCGCAGTCGTGACTGTCGAAGCTATGTCCGTCCCGTAGTGGATGCGCGATCACATCGGAAACCTGAACAAAGGGTCAATCCAACTCTCAGACTGAAGGGAATCACGCATGAAGATTCACGAGTACCAGGGTAAGGAAATCCTGCGGAAATTCGGCGTCGCGGT
>NZ_AXAJ01000030.1 GCF_000472445.1 Burkholderia sp. WSM2230 | reverse complement strand
TGCACAGGCAACCTCAGCGATCCAACCCGCCGCCCAACACCGTCGGCCATCTGCATCAGAACAGCTTCGTACTGCGATGCAATGCGCTCCACTGTCTCCCGGTCGATCCGCTCGCCGTTCCACGCCCATTCCAGTGCGAGCGCCTGCCCGCGCGGAATGATCGCGAGCGCGAGCGGGTAATGCGTTGGATCGACCGAATCGACGGACTCCACCTTCAGGCTCGCGTCCCCGCTGCGAGCGGCATCCACGGGGTAGTTTTCGAACACGACGATGCTGTCGAACAGCGCATCGCCGCTACGTCCGCTCCACTGCTGCACGCGTCCGAGTGGCGTGTGTTCGTACTGACGCAGCTCGGTCAGCTCGCCTTGCAGCTTGCGCAACCACGCGCCGAGCTCTGCGCTTGCGTCGACGTCGACGCACACCGGCAGCGTATTGATGAAGAGCCCGAGCATGCGTTCGACGCCCGGCAGGTGCGCCGGCCGTCCCGCGAACGTCGTGCCGTACGCGACGCCACGCCGATGTCCATAGCGCGCGAGCAGCACGGCCCACGCGCCCTGCATCAGCGTATTGAGCGTGATCTCGTTGCGCCGCGCCGTTGCCTGCAGGCGCGCGACAAGCGCTTCGTCGAGCGCGTGGCGGCGCGCATGAGCGCCGGGTTCAGCCGCGCGCGGCTCCCCGAGACTCGCGGTGAGCGTCGCCGGATCGTCGGCACGCAGAGCCCACGCGCGCCACCATGCTTCGGTCGCGGGATCGTCGGCTGCCTCGCGAATCCACTCGACGTAGCGGCGATACGGTGGCGCCGCGTCGAACGCCGCTGCGTCACCGCTCGTGCGCATCCGGTAGTCGCGCAGAATTTCAGCGAACAGCAGCGACACGCTCCATCCATCGAGCAGCAGATGATGATGCGTCCAGACGAGGTCGGCGGTCTTTGCGTCGCGTACGAAAAGCGCGATGCGCATGAGCGGCGCCGCGTCCGGCGCGATGCCGTCGGCCAGATCGCG
Source organism: Burkholderia sp. WSM2230 (assembly GCF_000472445.1). Classification (GTDB taxonomy): domain Bacteria; phylum Pseudomonadota; class Gammaproteobacteria; order Burkholderiales; family Burkholderiaceae; genus Paraburkholderia. The sequence continues at coordinate 963 of NZ_AXAJ01000030.1, read as the reverse complement.
CGCGCGCCACTGCGCGAGGCGCGCGTCATAATCCGCGGCGCTCGACCAGTCGTGCAGCGCGAACGGCAGTGCGATCTTGCGATGCACGATCTGCATTACAGCGCCGCCGTGCTGCCACGCGAACCCGGTGCGCAAGATCGCGTGACGTTCGAGCGCGGCCTGCCACGCGGCCTGCATCGCGGCGACGTCGAGCGCGCCGGACAGCGTCGCGCGGATCTGGTTCAGATACGCGCCCTGCCCCGGCTCGGCGAGCGTGTGATAGAGCAAGCCGCCTTGCAGCGGCGTCGCCGGATAAACGTCTTCGATGTGCTCGGGCTTGAGTCCGAGGGCGCGCCACAAGTCGGACGACGCCGAGCCGTTGCTGTCCTGCACCGCTGCCAATGCCGCCGGCGATGTGGACGTCGAGGTCGACTCGTCCCGCAGCGGTCGCGCCACATGCGCGAGCTGCTGCACGGTCGGCGCCTCGAACACCATGCGCGGCGTGACATGCAGGCCGGCATCGCGCGCTTTCGACACAACCTGCAGACTCAGAATCGAGTCGCCGCCGATCACAAAGAAATTGTCGGTCACGCCGATATCGTCACGCCGCAGCACGGCGCGCCAGGCGGCCAGCAATGCGGACTCCGCAGGCGTCGCCGCCGCTACGGCTTCTGCGGCATTCGCGACCGCTTCCGGCGCAGGCAACGCGCGGCGATCGAGCTTGCCGTTTGGCGTCAAAGGAAAGCGAGTGAGTTCGACATATGAGGACGGCACCATATGCGCCGGCAGACGCGCGGCGAGCCACACCTGCCAGCGCGCGACATCGCCGGTATACGGTTCACCGCGCGGCACCACGTAGGCGACGAGACGCCGGTCACTGTCGCTTGCGTTTGCATTCGGGTTTGCGCCGCCCGACACCAGCACTGCCGCGTCACGCACTTCGGGGTGCGCGAGCAGCGCTGCCTGGATCTCTCCCAGTTCGAT
>NZ_AXAJ01000029.1 GCF_000472445.1 Burkholderia sp. WSM2230 | reverse complement strand
AGCTTAACCGATTAGGGCAGGCGTAGCGAAAGCGAGTCCGAACAGGGCGTCCAGTCGCTGGGTGTAGACCCGAAACCAGGTGATCTATCCATGGCCAGGATGAAGGTGCGGTAACACGTACTGGAGGTCCGAACCCACTAACGTTGAAAAGTTAGGGGATGAGCTGTGGATAGGGGTGAAAGGCTAAACAAACCTGGAAATAGCTGGTTCTCTCCGAAAACTATTTAGGTAGTGCCTCGTGTATCACCTTCGGGGGTAGAGCACTGTCATGGTTGTGGGGTCCATTGCGGATTACTACGCCATAGCAAACTCCGAATACCGAAGAGTGCAATCACGGGAGACAGACATCGGGTGCTAACGTCCGGTGTCAAGAGGGAAACAACCCAGACCGCCAGCTAAGGTCCCCAAATATGGCTAAGTGGGAAACGAAGTGGGAAGGCTAAAACAGTCAGGAGGTTGGCTTAGAAGCAGCCATCCTTTAAAGAAAGCGTAATAGCTCACTGATCGAGTCGTCCTGCGCGGAAGATGTAACGGGGCTAAGCCATATACCGAAGCTGCGGATGCACATTTATGTGCATGGTAGGAGAGCGTTCCGTAAGCCTGCGAAGGTGCACTGGAAAGTGTGCTGGAGGTATCGGAAGTGCGAATGCTGACATGAGTAGCGATAAAGGGGGTGAAAGGCCCCCTCGCCGTAAGCCCAAGGTTTCCTACGCAACGTTCATCGGCGTAGGGTGAGTCGGCCCCTAAGGCGAGGCAGAAATGCGTAGCTGATGGGAAGCAGGTCAATATTCCTGCACCAGTGTTGAATGCGATGGGGGGACGGATCGCGGAAGGTTGTCCGGGTGTTGGAAGTCCCGGTCCTTGCATTGGAGAAGGCGCTTTGGCAAATCCGGGCGCGCAATTCAAGGGTGTGAGGCCAGTCGCTTCGGCGACGAAGCAATCGGAAGTGGTTCCAGGAAAAGCCTCTAAGCTTCAGTTCAACATTGACCGTACCGCAAACCGACACAGGTGGGCGAGATGAGTATTCTAAGGCGCTTGAGAGAACTCGGGAGAAGGAACTCGGCAAATTGGTACCGTAACTTCGGGATAAGGTACGCCCCTGTAGCTTGATGCGCCTGCGCGCAGAGGGTGAAGGGGTTGCAATAAACTGGTGGCTGCGACTGTTTAATAAAAACACAGCACTCTGCAAACACGAAAGTGGACGTATAGGGTGTGACGCCTGCCCGGTGCCGGAAGATTAAATGATGGGGTGCAAGCTCCTGATTGAAGTCCCGGTAAACGGCGGCCGTAACTATAACGGTCCTAAGGTAGCGAAATTCCTTGTCGGGTAAGTTCCGACCTGCACGAATGGCGTAACGATGGCCACACTGTCTCCTCCCGAGACTCAGCGAAGTTGAAGTGTTTGTGATGATGCAATCTCCCCGCGGCTAGACGGAAAGACCCCATGAACCTTTACTGTAGCTTTGCATTGGACTTTGAACCGGTCTGTGTAGGATAGGTGGGAGGCTGTGAAGCGTGGACGCCAGTCTGCGTGGAGCCATCCTTGAAATACCACCCTGATCTGTTTGAGGTTCTAACCTTGGTCCGTGATCCGGATCGGGGACAGTGCATGGTAGGCAGTTTGACTGGGGCGGTCTCCTCCCAAAGTGTAACGGAGGAGTACGAAGGTACGCTAGGTACGGTCGGAAATCGTGCTGATAGTGCAATGGCATAAGCGTGCTTAACTGCGAGACCGACAAGTCGAGCAGGTGCGAAAGCAGGTCATAGTGATCCGGTGGTTCTGTATGGAAGGGCCATCGCTCAACGGATAAAAGGTACTCTGGGGATAACAGGCTGATACCGCCCAAGAGTTCATATCGACGGCGGTGTTTGGCACCTCGATGTCGGCTCATCTCATCCTGGGGCTGTAGCCGGTCCCAAGGGTATGGCTGTTCGCCATTTAAAGAGGTACGTGAGCTGGGTTTAAAACGTCGTGAGACAGTTTGGTCCCTATCTGCCGTGGGCGCTGGATATTTGAAGGGGGCTGCTCCTAGTACGAGAGGACCGGAGTGGACGAACCTCTGGTGTACCGGTTGTCACGCCAGTGGCATCGCCGGGTAGCTATGTTCGGAAGAGATAACCGCTGAAAGCATCTAAGCGGGAAACTCGCCTTAAGATGAGATATCCCCGGGGCTT
>NZ_AXAJ01000028.1 GCF_000472445.1 Burkholderia sp. WSM2230 | reverse complement strand
GTGCCGAGCACCGAGACGCCGGTACGCATCACGTCCATGGGATGCGCGGCCGCGGGAATCCATTCGAGCGCGGCTTTGACGTTCGCGGGCAGGCCGCGCAGCGCCTTCAGCTTCGCCTTGTAGGCGGTGAGCTCGGCCTGCGTGGGCAGCTTTTCATGNACGAGCAGATAGGCGATCTCTTCAAACTCGCAATTGCCCGCAATGTCGAGAATGTCGTAGCCGCGATAGTGCAGGTCGTTGCCGGTCTTGCCGACCGTGCACAGCGCCGTGTTGCCCGCGGTCACGCCGGACAGCGCGACGGATTTTTTCGGTTTGAAGCCGCCTTGTGCGTCGACGGTTTGCGTTGTCTCGCTCATCTGCCGCTGTCTCCTGTTTGCATGCTCATTGCTCCGCTTCCCCGAAAAGCGGCGCGGCGTCTCGCGGAACGGCGCGGCCCGTGGAGCGCGCGCGACGCAGCACCGACCAGTAATAGCGGTAGCTCGCGCGGTCATGCAAGGTGTCGCGGTGGCGCGTCGGTCCCCATTGCGCGGATTGCGCGGCCAGCAGTATGTCGGTGGCGGTCGCGATTTCTTCGTCGCGCGGCGCGAACGCGGCCACGATTGCTTCGATCTGCGCGGGGTGAATGCTCCACATGCGCGTGTAGCCGAACTCGTTGCGAGCCCGCGCGGCGTCGTTGGCGACCACGCTCATATTGCGCACTTCCGTGCTCACATTGTGCGACGGCACCTTGCCGTGCGCGTGGCACGCAGCCGAAATCTCGAGCTTCGCGCGCCGCACCAGCGGATGATCGAACTGGCCGGGCGAACGCATTGCCGTGTCGGGAATCGCGCCGTCGTGCGCGGAAACGAAATCCATCAGGCCGAAGCTCAATGCCTGCACGCCCGGCAACGCCGCCAGATCGAACACGCGCGTCAGCGCGCCGTGAGTTTCCACGAGCAGTTGAACCGGAACCGGATTAGCAACGCCGAGCTCGCGCCGCGTGGCCTCGATAAACGCGACCATTTCGGCGGCGTCGGGCACGTTACGGATTTTGGGCAGCGTGATGTAGGCGGGCGCTCGTCTTGCGGCGCGCAGAATCAGGCGGACGTCGTCGCGCCAATGCGGGTGGTTGAAGTCGTGAATGCGCACGCCGACGCGCCCAAACCGATCATGTTCACTGCCGATGAACGACGCGACGAGTTCCGCGTGTTCCGCTTCACGGCCCACTTGCGCGCCGTCTTCACAGTCGAGCGTGATGTCGAACACCGGTCCGAGCTGCTGTTGCAACGCGAGCGATTTCAGCATCAGCTTCTCGCTGCCGGCGTAATGATCGCAGGCAGGCAGCACAGCGGGCGGCACTTCGCCGTCAAACAGCACTTCGGCGGGTGTGAGGGCGCGCATCTTCGGCGTCAGTGGCGTGGATTTTGTTGAGGGAAAACCGATTCGGGCGCGCTCTGTGCAGGCGTACACGCTGACATGGAAAGCGCGCTCGGATCGGGTGCGAATGGCTGGAATCGCTCAAACTGTTCGGTTCGCCCGATTAGCGCAAGCAGCTCCGTTCGCACGAAAAAAACCGGAACCCGCCGCGTTGACGCCACGGAGTTCCGGTTGTTTCGCATCAGGTGCTTAGCCGAGCAGATGCTGAACGCCTTCGCGTTCTTCCAGCAGTTCCTGCAGCGTGCCGTCCATCTTCTCGCGCGAGAACGCGTCGATTTCCAGGCCTTCCACGCGCTTGTACTCACCGTTTTCGCAGATCACCGGCACACCGTAGATGATGTCTTCGGGAATGCCATACGAGCCGTCCGACGGAATACCCATGGTGACCCACTTGCCGTTCGTGCCGAGCACCCAGTCGCGCACGTGGTCGATTGCAGCGTTAGCCGCCGATGCCGCCGACGACAGGCCGCGCGCCTCGATAATCGCCGCGCCGCGCTTGCCGACGGTCGGGATGAACGTGTTGCGGTTCCATTCGTCGTCGTTGATCAGCTTGGTCAGCGACTCGCCTTCGGCGGTCGCGAAGCGGAAGTCGGGGTACATGGTCGGCGAGTGGTTGCCCCACACAGCCAGCTTTTCGATGGACGCCACCGGCTTGCCCGACTTCGCAGCCAGTTGCGACAGCGCACGGTTGTGGTCCAGGCGCAGCATGGCGGTGAAGTTCTTCTTCGGCAGATCCGGCGCCGACTTCATTGCGATGTAGGCGTTCGTGTTGGCCGGGTTGCCGACCACCAGCACCTTCACGTCGCGGCTTGCGACTTCGTTCAGCGCCTTGCCCTGAACCGTGAAGATTTCGGCGTTGGCCGACAGCAGGTCCTTACGCTCCATGCCTTTCGAACGCGGACGCGCGCCGACCAGCAGAGCGACGTCGGCGTCTTTGAATGCGACCTTCGGGTCGTCCGTGATCACGACGCCCGACAGCAGCGGGAACGCGCAATCATCCAGTTCCATCACGACGCCTTTCACGGCGCCTTGCGCTTGCGGCAGGTCGAGCAGCTGCAGGATAACCGGCTGGTCCTTGCCGAGCAGATCACCATTGGCGATGCGGAACAGCAGGGAGTAAGCAATTTGACCTGCGGCGCCAGTGACGGCAACGCGCTTTGCGGGCTTAGCCATTGAGAAATCTCCAGGACGATGCGTTAGACGCTAGGGAAAACGCCATTCTATATGCGCGTTCAGCGAAGCGTTGTGAAACACGGCGGAATTCACAGTTCGGCGGACGGCCCGCTGCCGGTCCATTGGTTGGTCCATTAATTGGTCCATCGCCTGGTCCGTTAATTGCGGGCCGAAAGCGGCGCTGCGGCAAGACCGCCATGTCGGAAATCTGTACTGCCGAGCCCTCTCAGGCCAGCGCTTAGCGCCAGTGCCACCGGCGTATGAAGCGTGGACAGGGGCCGGTGTTTTCTGAAAGAACGGGGCGGACATTGAGGCGCCGGGGTAGCCGCTGCACGGTGCGGGCTCCCGCAAACAGCGCGTTTCGGCAAGCGTCTGACCAACGAATGGCGGCGAATCGAAACCTGGACTGCGTGGGAACAGCGTAGTGCAGAGCGGCTGCCGGTGCGTCGCGGCGCTGCCAAACCAGATGCAGCCCGCAACCGCCAAAAAACCCGCAAACCCTTGCTCGACAAGGAGTGTAGGAGTCGGCAGGCTCAAAGTCAACATTATCTTATGTCTTATATAAGACACATCTATTGCGGGGGAAATGCTGGACGCGACCCAGCCCTTTATGATGAAATGCGCGGATGAATTCGAACCCGGCCAACACCACGAATCCGGGCGGCCAGGCGGCCGCCGGCGAAGGTGTATCCGCGGCCGTCCCCGCTGCGTCGCCTACTTTCAGTCCGCTGTACCAGCAGATCAAGGGGCTGATAACGCAAAGCCTGGAAAGCGGTGAGTGGAAACCCGGCGAGATTATTCCTAGTGAAGTCGAATTGGCGGCGAGATACAAGGTCAGTCAGGGCACGGTGCGCAAAGCAATCGACGAACTGGCTGCCGAAAACCTGCTCGTGCGCCGCCAGGGCAAGGGCACATTCGTTGCAACGCACAACGAAGATCGCGCGCAGTTTCGCTTTCTGCGCCTGCTCGCTGACGACGGCGCCGAGCATCCGCACGTCAGCCGCCTGCTCGAATGCCGGCGTTTGCGCGCGTCGGCCGACATCGCGCGACAACTGGAGCTCAAACCCGCCGATCCCGTTGTGCTGATCAAGCGTCTGCTGCAGTTCGACGGCGAAGTCACCGTGCTCGACGAGATCTGGCTGCCCGGCGCCGTGTTTCGCGGGCTCACGCTGGAGCGGTTGTCGGAGTACAAGGGTCCTCTTTACGCGATGTTCGAGACGGAGTTCGGCACGCGCATGATCCGCGCCACGGAGAAAATCCGCGCGGTTGCGGCCGAGCCTTCGGTTGCCGATCTGCTGCAGGTGCCGCCTGGTTTTCCGCTGCTGTCGGTCGAGCGCGTGTCGTACACATACGGGGACCGGCCGGTGGAAGTCCGGCGAGGTTGGTATGTCACAACCGGCTACTACTATCAGAACGACCTGAGCTGAGCCGGGTTGGATCGAGGGCGCGGCGTCCCACGCGCGCGCCTTGTGCCGGCGTCTTTATTGCGCGCGCTGTAACGGACCTGTCGGGGTTTTCGCTGCAGCGCGAAATGAAAAGGCGCTAAAATCGCGGATTGGTGTGACTACATAGCAGGGGTCTAGCATGGCTGAAGCGGTAAAAAAACCGAGGCCGGAATTCCGGAACATCGGTATCGGGCAGATATTGACGGCGTATCGCCTGCCTCTTGCAGGGCGCGTGTCGATCCTGCATCGCGTGAGCGGCGGCCTGCTGTTCGTCGCCCTGCCGTTCCTGCTTTACCTCTTCGACCAGAGCCTGACCTCCGAGCTGAGCTTCGAGGGCTTCAGGGCCTTTTTCTCCAACCTCATCGTCAAGCTCGTCGTGCTGGTGCTCGGCTGGGCCTACCTGTTCCATTTCTGCGCGGGCGTGCGCCATCTGCTGATGGACACCAACCACGAAGCGGTCACGAAAGAAAAGGGCAAGCAGACCTCGATCGTGGTGTTCGTCGTGTCGTCGCTGCTGACTCTCGCCTTCGCGCTCAAACTCTTCGGAGCATTCTAAAAATGGCAGCCCCTAACCGGATCGGCTCAAAGCGCCTCGTCGTCGGCGCGCACTACGGCCTGCGCGACTGGCTCGCGCAGCGCCTCACCGCCTGCGTGATGGCCATCTACACGGTGATCCTGCTCGCCTGGTTCTTCGGCGCGCGCGACTTTTCCTACGAGGGCTGGGCCTCGATCTTCGCCACCCAGTGGATGAAGCTCGCCACCTTCGTCACGCTGCTCTCGCTGTTCTATCACGCGTGGGTCGGCATCCGCGACATCTGGATGGACTATGTGAAGCCCGTTGGCACGCGCCTGTTGCTGCAGGCGCTGACGATCGTCTGGCTGCTCGCGTGTGCGGGCTACGCTGCGCAGATTCTCTGGAGAGTATAAAAGCATGGCTGCAATCAGGAATGCCCTGCCGCGTCGCAGGTTCGACGTGGTCATCGTCGGCGCGGGCGGCTCGGGAATGCGCGCGTCGCTGCAACTGGCGCGCGCCGGTCTGTCGGTGTGCGTGCTCTCGAAAGTGTTTCCCACGCGCTCGCACACGGTCGCCGCACAGGGCGGCATCGGCGCCTCGCTTGGCAACATGAGCGAGGACAACTGGCACTATCACTTCTACGACACGATCAAGGGCTCNGACTGGCTNGGCGACCAGGACGCGATCGAGTTCATGTGCCGCGAAGCGCCGAACGCCGTCTACGAACTCGAGCACTTCGGCATGCCGTTTGACCGCAACGCGGACGGCACGATCTACCAGCGCCCGTTCGGCGGCCACACCGCGAACTATGGCGAAAAGCCCGTGCAGCGCGCCTGCGCGGCGGCTGACCGCACCGGTCA
>NZ_AXAJ01000027.1 GCF_000472445.1 Burkholderia sp. WSM2230 | reverse complement strand
CCCGTCGAGCCCGAGGTGTACAGCACGTAGGCAAGCTGGTCGGGATGCAGGGCGATGTCGGCGAAGTTCGTTGACTGCAACGTCTGCGGCGCCAAACGCACATCAACCACATCACCCACATCGCCCACATCCACCACCTCACATCCCGCCAGCACATCGGCAACCCGCCCAGCGCTGGCCCGATCCGCGATCACCTGCACGATGCCGGCATCACCGATCATCTGTNNGAGGCGCGCGGCCGGATAGTCCGGATCCAGCGGCACGAACGCACCACCCGAGCGGATNATCCCAAGCAGCGCCGCGATCAGCGCCGGCCCGCGTGTGACGCACAGTCCCACGCGTCGCTCCGCGCCCACGCCCTGCGCGAGAAGCCGCGCCGCGAGCGATGCCGACCACGCATCGAGCTCCGCATACGTCAGGCTCGCCTCTTCACAGCGCAGCGCGATCGCCGNGGGCGTGCGCCTCGCCTGCGCCCCGAGCGCCCTGCCNGGCGATTCGAACGCATACCGCTGCAACGGCGCCGCNTCATGCTGCACAGGCAACCTCAGCGATCCAACCCGCCGCCCAACACCGTCGGCCATCTGCATCAGAACAGCTTCGTACTGCGATGCAATGCGCTCCACTGTACTTGCGTCGAACACATCGGCTGCATAATTGAACATCAGGCGCAGGCTACGCCCATCGTCGACGACGTTCAGCACCAGATCGAAACGCGCTGTGTCCGTGCCGCCCGCCTCCGGCTCGACGACGAGACCCGGCATCGCAACGGATGCTTCGCTCGTCGCCTGCTCGAGGTTGAACATGACCTGGAACAGCGGCGAGCGCCCGAGATAGCGCTCGGTCCGCAACGCGTCGAGAACGCGGCCAAACGGTGCGGCCTGGTGCGTGTGCGCCTCCAGCACTCGCGCATGCAAGCGGGAGAAGAGCGTCCTGCACGGCATGCTTCCGTCGACGTCCACATCGATCACGAGCGTGTTGACAAAATAGCCGATCAGCTTCTCCGTTTCGCTGCGCTGCCGCCCTGCCGTCGGCACGCCGATCCGCACACCCGGCTGGCCGCCGTAGCGGTACAGTAGCGCCGCATAAGCGCCAAGCAGGACAGTAAAAAGCGTCGTGCGCTGGGCGCGTGCGACGTCGCGCAAACGATCCGCGAGCTCGGGCGCCAGCTCGCGCCTCGCGCGTCCGCCTTCGATGCCGCGCACCGCCGGGCGCGGCCGGTCCAGCGGCAACTCGAGCGCGGGCCGCTCCACGCCAAGCCGCCCGGTCCAGTACGCGAGATCGTCGGCGAGCGTGCCGTTCTGCCACTCGTTTTGCCACGCGGCGACATCGCCGAAATGGATGTCGAGCGGCGGCAGCGCACGAGCCAGTGCGACGCCTTCGCCCGCTAGCGCCGCGCGATAGAGCGTCGCCAGCTCTCGAACGAGAAGCGACTGCGACCAGCCGTCGGACACTATGTGATGCACGACGATCGACAGTGCATAGCACTCCGTATCGATCTTGATGAGCTCCACGCGCACGAGCGGCCCCTGCACGAGATCAAACGGTTTGCGTGCGGCGGCACGCAGCATATTTCCCAGTTGCGCGGGATCGTCGAGCGCGTGTTCGCGCCACAGGTAGCCGGCGTCGTCAGTAATGCACTGCGCAACGACGCCGCGCGTCTCCACAAAACGCGCGCGCAACGCGCCGTGACGAGCGACTAGTGCATCGAACGCCCGGCGCAATGCGCGCACATCGAGACGCCCTGTCAGCCGTAGCGCGCGTGACAGGTTATACGCGGGGTTCATCGGATCCAGCTTCCACAGGAACCATAGGCGCTCCTGTGCGGGCACCAGGGGATAAGTTGCTGCGGTCGACGCCGAAACCGAAGCACCCGCGTCAGCAGTCCCCGACGATGCAACGCGTCCGGTCTCACTCGCGTCATCAACCTCGCGCGACAACGGCACGATTGGCAGACGAGCGGGATCGATCCCCTGCTCGCGCGCCTTCTCGCGAAAACGCCGCCGACGCTCCGGCGACAGCGCGGCGTACTTGCGTGCAATCGCGAGCGCCTGGCTGGGCGCCTCGCCTGCAGTAGCGGATGAAGTGAAGGCAGTGGCAGCCTCTGGCGTGTCGGCCGGTTCTTTGCAATTCGTAGTCAGCATGGTGTCAATCCAATCTGGTCGGTGCGGGCGTCGCGACCGCATATGGTGTTCGTGGTTGAGCGATGAACGGCGGCGCGGCGACGGAGCAGTGCACGTCCATATCGAATCGACATGGCTTCCGCAACGCGCCGTGCACGCAACAAAACGAAGGATGCGAAGGCTGCGAGACCACCACTGGGCCGCGGACCAGGCAAATAGCGCGAGGGCATCAACGGCATCAACGGCCATAGGCGACCACGATGCTCGCTGCCCGTCCGTCCGTGCAGCCGCTCCGCGCTCGCGCTTTCAATCGAGTCCATCGAACAGGTCATCGAGCACCTCCAGCTCATCGTTTGCGGGCGCGTTCGGCGACGCGCCGCGCTGTTGATCGTCCTGGACGTAATGCGAAAGCAACGCAGCCAGCAACGCGGGCGTCGGGTTATCGAACAACGCGCCCAGCGCGACCTTGTGGCCTACCTGCTCCGACAGCCGCGCAATGAGGCGCACTGCCGCGAGCGAGTGTCCGCCGAGCGCAAAGAAATCGTCGTCTGCGCCGACCCGCGCGAGTCCGAGTACGTCGCCGAAAAGCCGCGCAATCAGCGCTTCCATTTCGCCGGACGGCTCGATCCACGGCAACTCTGTTGTGGGCGCGGTGTCGAAGTGCGCGAGCGCATTGCGATCGAGCTTGCCGTTTGCGGTGCGCGGCAACGCGTCTATCTCGTACAGCGCCGCCGGAACCATGTAGCCCGGCAGGCGTGCGGCGAGCATCTGCCGCCAGGCGGCCGGCACTCGACGCGACTCGCCGCCGACTTCCCCGACGCCTTCACCGCCGACATCGCAAACGACATAAGCAACGAGCCGCGCCTCGGCATCGCCCGCGCCCGGCACGAGCGCGACCGCCGCGTCGAGCACGCCGTCGCAGTCGCGCAGCGCCGCCTCGATCTCGCCCAACTCGATCCGGCAGCCCCGCAGCTTGACCTGCTGGTCGATGCGGCCGAGGCATTCGAATTCGCCGTCCGGCCGCTCGCGGCACAGATCGCCGGTGCGATACATGCGCGCGCCCGGAGCGCCGTACGGGTCCGGCACGAAACGCTCGGCGGTGAGGCCCGCGCGGCCCAGATAACCGCGCGCGAGATTGTCTCCGCCAATGCACAGTTCGCCGACGCCGCCTTGCGGCGTCAATTGCCCGCTCGCGTCGACGATGCGCAGCGCGTTCGCATGCAATGCGCGGCCCACCGTGATCGGTCCAGCGTTCGACACGCGGGCGCAACTCGACCATATCGTCGTCTCCGTGGGACCGTACAGATTCCACAAGTCGACGCCGCGCTGCGCAAGCTGCACCGCGAGGTCGGCCGGCAACGGCTCGCCGCCCGCGATGCCGGTAAGCCGTCCGCGCGATGCTCCGCGCCAACCCGATTCGAGCAGCAGACGCCAGCCGGAAGGCGTCGCCTGCATGCAAGTCGCGCCACTGTCGTCGATAAGCCGCGCGAGCGCCGCGCCGTCCGTCACCGTCTGAGCGTCGGCCATTTCGACGCATGCGCCTCTCGTCAATGGCAGGCAGAACTCGAGCAGAGAAATGTCGAACGACGGCGTAGTGATCGACAATAGTACGTCATCCTGATTAATTCCCGGTTCGATGCCGACGCTAACAAGCAGCCGCGCGAGCGCGCCGTGCGACACCGCTACTCCCTTGGGCCGACCCGTCGAACCGGACGTGTAGATCACGTAGGCCAGTTGCGACGCGTCACACGGTACGGCGGGCGGCGTCGCGCCTGCTGCATCGTCGGTAAAGGTTTCGGGTGTTACGGCGATCGGAGCAATGGCGGCGTCCAGCACGATGCGGCCGTCGAGCGCGCGGCCCAGTCGCGCGCGGCCCTCGTCATCCGCGATAACACGCGCGACGCCCGCGTCGTCCAGCATGCCCGCGAGTCGCTCGGCGGGGAACGACGGATCGAGCGGCAGATAGGCCGCGCCGCTCCTCCACACGCCGAGCATGCTGGCGATCAGCGCCGGTGAGCGGCGCATGCAGACGGCCACGCGTTCCTCTCGCGCGACGCCGCTCGCGCGCAAGCGCGCGTCGATAGTCGCGGACCAGCGAGCGAGCGTCGCGTAGTCGAACGCCTCGCCGTTCTGCCGGACGGCGATCCTCTGCGGCACGCGTGCCGCTTCCACCGCAAAGCGCTCGTGACAGGCACGCAGCGCCGGCACCGACGCCGGCAACGGCTCTGCATGCGGCGCATCGCGCCGCACCGCGAGTTCGCCGACAAAGCGGGGGGCACGCTCGCCGTCGTCGGCGAGTTGGTCGAGCAGCGCCAGATATTGCCGCTGCAACTGCTCGACCTGGGTACGCGCTAGACGCCTGCTGTGCCACTGCCATTGCAGTTCGATACGCGACGTCGGCAGAATCGTCAGGGTCAGCGGATAGTGTGTGCGCTCGAACGAATCCACGCGGTCGACGCGCAGCCTGCTGGCTTGCGCGGATGCCGTGCGCGGCGCCACCGGATAGTTCTCGAAAACGATCAGGCTGTCGAACAGCGCGTCGCCATTGCGGCCCGCCCATTGTTGAAGCAACGTGAGTGGCGTGTGTTCGACTTCGCGCATCTGCAGGTTGTAGGACTGCAACGCGTCGAGCCAGGCCGATACCGTCATGTCGCCCGACACCGCCGCAAACACCGGCAGGCTATTGATAAAGAGTCCGAACATTTCCTCCGATCCAGGCAGCGATGTGGGCCGGCCTGCCACCGTCACGCCGAACGCGACCGACCGCTTGCCGCTCAATCGCGCGAGCAGCACGGCCCACGCCCCCTGCATCAGCGTGTTCAGTGTCACGCGATGCCGCTGTGCAGCGCGGCGCACTCGCGCATCGAGCAGCGCGTCAAGTTCGAGCACGATCTTGCAGGGCTCGGTCCGCGGTTCGTTCGACGCTGCCTTCAACGCTTCTTCAGACGCTGCACTCGGCAGGGTATCGCTCGGCGCGGCGAGGCTCGCGGTCAGCGTGCCGGGATCGTCGGCGGCTGCGAGGCGCTTTGTCCACCAGTCGCGCGGATCGGGCTGCGCCGCGAGCCATTCGACGTAACGCCGGTACGACGGGAGCATGCCCGTCGCGGCGCCCGCCGGTCCGCCCAATGCACGCTCGTAGTCGTCGAAGACTTCGGCGAGGAGCCGCGCGCCGCTCCAGCCGTCCGTGAGCACGTGATGATGCGTGCGCACGAGATCGAAGCGGCCATCGGGACGCAGAAAAACGTTGACGCGCATCAGCGGCGCGCGCGACGCATCGATGCCCGCGGCGACATCGGCCGAGCGCCACGCGGCGAGGCGCGCATCGTAGTCGTGCGCGTCGCGCCAGTCATGCACCGCGAAAGGCAGCACCGCGTCGCGCTGCACGATCTGCAACGCGGCCTCGCCATGACGCCACTCGAAGCGCGTGCGCAGCATGTCGTGCCGCGCGATGGCGGCCTGCCAGGCATCGCGCAGCGCGGCGACGTCGAGGCGGCCGTCGAGCGTCAGTTGCAGCTGGTTGACGTAGACGCCCTCGCCCTGCTGCAACTCGCTGTGATAGAGCAGGCCCTGCTGCAACGGCGTGGCCGGATAAATGTCGGCGACGCCGCCGAGCGCCAGATTCAGTGCACGCAATTGCGTCTGATCGAGGCCCGACAGCGGGAAGTCCGACGCGGTCGCGCCCGGCGGCGCGGCGACGCAATGCGCGATCAGCGCGTCGATGTGCTGATCAAAGGCGGAGACGATGCGCTCGACACTCTCGCGGTCGATCCGTGCCGGATCGAAGCGCCAGCGCAGCAGCAATGTTTCCCCGGTGACGATGCCGTTCAGGTCGAGCGCATAGTCGAGGCGTGCGCCGGCTCCGTGGCTGCTGCCGGCATCCTCGGAACTGAAGGCGAAACGCGACGCCTCGTCGAACGACTGATCGAAGCGCCCCAGGTAGTTGAAGCTGATCGCCGGACGCGGGCGCGCGCGGCTCTCGTCGAGCAATCCCCAATGCAGCCCTTTGTTCGGCACCGCGCGCACGCGTTCCTTGACGGCGACGAGCGCGTCGCCGGACGCCGCCGGTGCGGCGGGCAGCGCGACCGGGAAACGCGTCGTGAACCAGCCCACGGTGCGGCTCAGGTCGGCGCCCTCGATCACGTCCTCGCGACCGTGGCCTTCCAGTTCGACGGCGATCTCCGCGGCGCCGCTCCATGCGCCGAGCGCCTGCGCGAGCGCTGCGAGCAGCAGTTCGTCGACCCGCGTCCGGTATGCGCGCGACGCTTTCTGCAGCAGGTCGCGAGTGCGGGTCGCATCGAGTGTCCAGTCGATGGCCTCGCTTTCGGCGACCCGTGTGCCGGCAGGCGCGCGCAGCGGAAGCCCGGCTGCGGCGTCGACTACGCTCAGCGCCTCGCTCCACCAATTTGCTTCGGACTGCAAATCTTCTGATTGCGAATACCGATGAAGCTCGCGCACCCAGGCACGCCACGGCATCGACGCGGCGGGCAGTTGGATGGGCTCGTTGCGTTCGGCCTGCCCGTAGGCGGTCTGCAGTTCCTCGAGCAGCACGCGCCACGAGACGCCGTCCACCGACAGGTGGTGAATTGCGATCAGCAGACGGGTTTCGTCTGGCGTCTCGAAGTGGCCGATGCGCCACACCGGGCCGTGCTCGATGTTCAGGCTCGACTGGATACGCTCGCAGGCGGCTGTGAGGTGTGTGAGGCAGGGCAGTTTCTCGTGGTGGATGATCGCGGTTTGCGATGGGTCCGAGGGTTGTAATGCTCCGGAGGCTTGCGGTGCTTCTGAGGCGCGTGGTGCTTCTGAGGCTTGTGGTGCGTCGGAGCCTTGCGACCCTTCTACCACCGGCGCGGCTTCACCCACCCGCGCCGGCACCGCCACCTGCCTCCACTCCCCCGCCTCCCGCACGAACCGCAGCCGCAGCGCGTCGTGACGCGCCTCCAGCGCCGCCACCGCGCGCTCCAGCGCCGCAGGCACGAGCCGGCCCTTGACCTTCAGCAGCACCGCCTGGTTCCAGTGCGACTCGCCTTGCGGATAACGCTCGAAGAACAGCCGCTGGATCGGCGTCAACGCGAGCGCGGCGCCGTCGTCGACCTCCTGCGTCGCGCGTGTGTCCAGCCGCTGTGCGCGCTGCGCGAGACCGCTGACTGTCGGATGCTCGAAGATCTGCCGCGGCGTGAGCCGCCAGCCCGCCTCGCGTGCCCGCGCGATGATCTGCAGGCTCTGGATCGAGTCGCCGCCGGCTTCGAAGAAGTTGTCGGCAACACCGAGATCATCGCGCCCGAGCACCGCGCTCCAGATCGACAGCAGCACCGATTCGACCTCGTTCGATGGCGCCATACGCTCGCGCACCTCCGTCTGCGGCGCGGGCAGCGCGGCGCGGTCGAGCTTGCCGTTGGGCATCCACGGCAGCCGCGCAAGCACCGTCACCGAGGACGGCACCATGTAGCCCGGCAGCCTCTGTTCCAGTTCACGTTGCAGATGGGCGGCGTCGAGCGTTGCTGAGGCCGCCGCGTTTGCGTTTTCTGCATGGGTGTTCGCAGCGTCCCCGGCTCTGTTGTTCCCTGCCCGGTTCTCACCTGCCTGTGCATCGCCCGCATGAGCGTTCCCTGCCCGGGCTCTCTCGCCTTCCCCCACCACATACGCCGCGACTCTCTGCTTCTGCCCCTCGCCAACGACAATCACCGCCGCCTCGCGCACGCCCTCGCACTGGCGCAGCACCGCCTCGATCTCGCCCAGTTCGATGCGCTGGCCGCGCAGCTTCACCTGCTGATCGAGCCGTCCGAGGAATTCGACGGTGCCGTCCGCGCGCATCCGGCACAGGTCGCCGCTGCGGTAAAGACGCGCGCCCGGCGCGCCGTACGGATCCGGCACGAACCGCTCTGCCGTCAGCGCCGGTCTGCCCAGATACCCGCGCGCCACCGTCGGCCCGCCGATGCACAGCTCCCCCAGGCCGCCCACCGGCGCTTCATCNCCGGANGCGTCCAGCACCCGCGCCGTGCGCCCCGGATACGGATGACCGATCGGCACCGTCACCTGATGCACGTCCTCATCGCGTGTATGGCGGTACAGCGCGGCCACGGTCGTCTCCGTCGGCCCGTACAGGTTGTCCAGCCGGATGTCCGCCAGCG
>NZ_AXAJ01000026.1 GCF_000472445.1 Burkholderia sp. WSM2230 | reverse complement strand
GACCCATCGTCATTCACGAGGAATTTCGGCACGATGAAAAGCGAGATGCCCTTCACGCCTTCGGGCGCGTTGGGCGTGCGCGCCAGCACGAGATGCGCGATGTTCTTCGCCATGTCGTGCTCGCCCCACGTGATGAAAATCTTCGTACCGAACAGCTTGAACGAGCCGTCGCCTTGCGGCTCGGCGCGCGTGCGCACAAGCGCGAGGTCCGAGCCGGCCTGCGGCTCGGTGAGGTTCATGGTGCCGGTCCATTCGCCGGAAATGAGCTTCGGCACATAGGTCTGTTTTTGCGCGTCGCTGCCGGCGGTCAGGAGCGCTTCGATCGCGCCGTCGGTTAGCAACGGACAGAGCGCGAACGACAGATTCGACGCGTTCAGCATTTCCACGCAAGGCGTGGCGATGAGCTTGGGGAGGCCCTGCCCGTCATAGTCGACGGGATGCTGCACGCCTTGCCAGCCGCCTTCGGCAAACTGNCGGAANGCNTCCNTGAAGCCNGGNGTNGCGGTCACCACACCNTCTTTCCAACTGCTCGGATTGCGGTCGCCCTCGACGTTCAGCGGAGCCAGCACTTCGCCACACAATTTCGCCGACTCTTCGAGCACGGCCTGAGCGGTATCGAGATTCGCGTCCTCGAAGCCCGGCAGCGTCGCGATCTGTTCGAGGTCCGCCAGTTCCTTCATCACGAACAGCATGTCCTTGATGGGCGCCGTATAGCTCATTTCTGCTCTCCTCCTGCCTGATGGAAAAAGGGCGCGGGACTTGTCCGGTCCTGCGCCCTTCGTATGTCGCCAAACGCCTTGATGGCTTGTTAGATGGCTTTGATGTGTGGCGCCAGGACGCTCAGCCGAGTTCGTTCACGAGTTCCGGCACGAGCGTGAACAGATCGCCCACGAGGCCATAATCCGCGACGCTGAAAATCGGCGCTTCCGGGTCCTTGTTGATGGCGACGATCACCTTCGAATCCTTCATGCCCGCCAGATGCTGGATCGCACCTGAAATGCCGACTGCCACATACAGTTGCGGCGCGACGATCTTGCCGGTCTGGCCGACCTGGTAGTCGTTCGGCACGAAGCCCGCGTCGACCGCCGCGCGCGATGCACCGAGCGCCGCGTTCAGCTTGTCGGCCAGCGGCTCGAGAACCTGCGTGTAGTTCTCGCCATTGCCCAAACCGCGGCCACCCGACACGATGATCTTCGCCGACGTCAGTTCAGGCCGGTCCAGTTTCGTCACCTCGCGGCTCACGAACTGCGAGATGTCCGTGTCCGCAGCGGCTTCGATCTTTTCGACGGATGCGCTGCCGCCTTCGGCCGCGACAGCGTCGAAACCGGTCGTGCGCACCGTGATGACCTTGATCGGATCAGCCGATTGCACCGTGGCGATTGCGTTGCCCGCGTAGATCGGACGCTCGAACGTATCGGCGGAATCGACTGCGGTGATGTCGCTGATCTGCGCGACGTCGAGCTTCGCGGCGATACGCGGCGCGATGTTCTTGCCGTAGGCAGTCGCGGCGGTGAGGATGTGCGAGTAATCCTTCGCGATGTTCAGCACGGTGGCCTCGATGTTCTCCGCGAGACCTTCGGCCAGTTGCGGCGCGTCGGCCAGCAGCACCTTCGAAACGCCCGCGATCTTCGCAGCCGCGTCAGCCGCGGCCTGCGCGTTGTGGCCGGCCACCAGCACGTGAATATCGCCACCGACCTTCTGCGCGGCTGCAATCGTGTGCAGCGTCGCGGCCTTGATCGACTGATTGTCGTGTTCAGCTATTACAAGATTCACCAGATTCGTCATTTGCCCTGTCTCCCTGTCACAGCACCTTGGCTTCGGTCTTCAGCTTTTCGACCAGCGTCTTCACATCCGGCACCTTCACGCCGGCCGAACGCTTCGGCGGCTCGGCAACCTTCAGCGTTTTCAGACGCGGCGTGACATCGACGCCCAAGTCCTCGGGCTTGATCGTTTCCAGCGGCTTTTTCTTCGCCTTCATGATGTTCGGCAGCGTCACGTAGCGCGGCTCGTTCAGGCGCAGATCGGTCGTGACGACAGCGGGGAGTTTGAGCGACAGCGTCTCAGCACCGCCGTCGACTTCGCGAGAAACGGTTGCCTTGCCGTCGGCCACCACGACCTTCGACGCAAACGTCGCCTGCGGCAAACCCGCCAATGCGGCGAGCATCTGGCCAGTCTGATTCGAATCGTCGTCAATGGCCTGCTTGCCGAGGATCACCAGTTGCGGCTGTTCCTTGTCGACCAGCGCCTTCAGCAGCTTCGCGACCGCCAGCGGCTGCAACTCTTCATTCGACTCGATCAACACAGCGCGGTCCGCGCCAATCGCGAGCGCCGTGCGCAGCGTTTCCTGCGATTGCGTAACGCCGCACGACACGGCGATCACTTCGGTTGCCACGCCCGCTTCCTTCAGGCGGACCGCTTCTTCGACCGCGATTTCGTCGAAGGGATTCATCGACATCTTCACGTTCGCGATATCGACGCCCGTGCCGTCCGACTTGACCCGGACCTTCACGTTGTAGTCGACCACTCTCTTGACTGGCACCAGGATTTTCATGCACACGCTCCAAAGTTACGAATACGTCAACCCAACGAACATTATAACGACTGCCCTCGTGGCGGCCTTGTCGCGGGCGCTCTTGCAGGAGGATATCGCCCTCCAGCGGCGTGACGGCAATAACGAACGATCGTTCTATTTTAACCGCGAAAAAACCCGGGCGCCAACCCCGGGTTCCGACTTACGGCTCTAATTTTCATGTTGCCGGCTGGTCACGCAGTGTCTGAAACCTTCAGCTCACCACGCCGTGATCACGGCGCCGCCGAATTTGCCTTCGACAAACTGCTTTACTTCCGGCGAATGGTAGGCCGCGACCAGCTTCGCGACCCACGGCTTGTTCCGGTCGGCCTCGCGGATCGCGATGATGTTCACATACGGACCCTTCGGGTCTTCAATCGCGATCGCGTCCTGCTTGGGCTTGAGGCCCGCTTCCATCGCGAAGTTCGTGTTGATCGCGGCGGCGTCCACATCATTGAGCGAGCGCGGAATCTGCGCGGCATCGAGCTCGACGATCTTCAGCTTCTTCGGATTCTCGACGATGTCGAGCGGCGTCGCCTTCAGACCCGCTTCGGTGCGCAGTTTCAGCAGCCCCTGCTTTTGCAGCAGCAACAGCGCACGGCCGCCATTGGTCGGATCGTTCGGCACTGCGATCTTCGCACCCGGCTGCAGGTCCGTCAGCTTCTTCAGTTTCTTCGAATAGATGCCCATCGGATAAGTGACGGTGTCGGCCACGCGAATCAGCTTGTAGCCGCGATCCTTGACCTGCGCCTGCAAGTACGGGTCGTGCTGATAGCTGTTCGCGTCCAGATCGCCGCCCGCGAGCGCCGCGTTCGGCTGCACGTAGTCGGAAAATTCGACGACCTTGATGTTCAGACCGTTCTTCGCTGCGACCGTCTTCACGACTTCCATGATCTGCGCGTGCGGACCGCCGGTCACGCCGACCTTGATGGTGTCTTCAGCGCGAGCCGCATTGGCGGCGATGAGCGACGCGGCGCCGAGCGCCGCGACCAGCTTGAGAATCAAACGACGTTGCATGATGGACCTTTTGAATTATTTATGGCTCAGACGACGCACGAGCCAATCCCCGAACGACTGCACCAACTGCACGAAGACGATCAGAATGACCACGACCGTCAACATCACTTCCGGAAGGAAACGCTGATACCCGTAGCGAATGCCCAGGTCGCCGAGACCGCCGCCGCCAATCGCGCCCGCCATCGCCGAATAGCCGACCAGCGAGACGAAGGTGATCGTCAAGCCGGCCACCACACCCGGCAGCGATTCCGGCAACAGCACTTTGAAGACGATCTGACTGGTGGTCGCGCCCATCGCCTGCGCCGCCTCGATCAGGCCGCGGTCCACCTCACGCAGCGCCGTTTCCACGAGACGCGCGATGAACGGCGCCGCGGCAATGGTGAGCGGCACCACGGCTGCGGCCGTGCCGAT
Source organism: Burkholderia sp. WSM2230 (assembly GCF_000472445.1). GTDB lineage: Bacteria > Pseudomonadota > Gammaproteobacteria > Burkholderiales > Burkholderiaceae > Paraburkholderia. The sequence continues at coordinate 38,538 of NZ_AXAJ01000026.1, read as the reverse complement.
CGACGATCCGACCACGAGGCGCGTAAACGGAATCACCGCCACCAGCAGAATGATGAACGGCGTCGAGCGCACCGCGTTGACGATCACGCCCACCACGCGATTGACCGCCACGTTCTGCAACACGCCCTGACGGTCCGTCAGATACAGCAGCACGCCAAGCGGCAAACCCACCAACGCGCCGACCAGTCCGGAAATGCCCACCATGACGAGCGTTTCCCAGAACGACTGGACGAACATATCGAACATTTCACTCAACATATGGGAGCTCCTCCACCACCACACCCTGCTCGCGCAGATACGCCAGCGCCTGCGCCACCTTCGCCGGTTCGCCGCCCGCCAGCACCGCGAGCGAGCCGAACGCCTGCCCCTGAATCTCGTCGATCTGGCCGTGCAGGATGTTGAAGTCGAGTTCGTAGCGGCGAATCGTCTCGGAGAGAATCGGCTGGTCGACGCCGGAGCCCGTGAACGCAAGGCGCAGCAAATGACCGCTGCCCGTCTTCAGACGCTCGGCGACGCGCGCCTTCATCGCGGGCGGCAGTTCCTGCGCGATCACGTCGCCGATCAGCGCGCGCGTGACTTCGTGGTGCGGTTGCAGGAACACGTCGATCACCTTGCCCTGTTCGACGACGCGGCCCGCGTCGAGCACCGCGACGCGATCGCACACCTGCTTGATCACATCCATCTGATGGGTGATCAGCACGATGGTCAGGTTCAGTTCGCGGTTGATGCGCTTGAGCAGTTCGAGAATCGCGCGCGTGGTTTCGGGATCGAGCGCGGACGTCGCCTCGTCGGAAAGCAGCACCTTCGGCTTGCTCGCGAGCGCCCGCGCGATGCCCACGCGCTGCTTCTGCCCGCCGCTGATCTGCGCCGGATAGCGGTCCTTCTGCGCGGACAGGCCCACCAGTTCCAATAGCGGCACCACGTTCGCTTCAATTTCGTCGCGCTTCATGCCGGCGAGTTCGAGCGGCAATGCGACGTTTTCAAACACTGTGCGCGAGGACAGCAGATTGAAGTGCTGGAAGATCATGCCGATTTCGCGGCGCGCCTCGCGCAACTGCGCCGCGGGCAGCGTCGTCAGATCGCGGCCGTCGACGACAATGTTGCCTTCGGTCGGCCGCGTCAGCAGATTGATGGTGCGTACAAGCGTGCTCTTGCCCGCGCCGCTGCGGCCGATGATGCCGAACACCTCGCCCGCCGGAATCGACAGATTGACGTTGTGCAGCGCCTCGACCCAGCCCCGGGGTCCGGCAAACCGCTGGGAAATATTGCGTATTTCGATCATGGAAAAACGAAACGGCGGGTTTGCCGACGAGTGCCGCGCGCTCCCCGGCCAAGCGGCCGCCGTCACTTTTATTAGGGTTTGAGCCGGCGATTCTACCGCAGCGAGGACATTCTCTTTAATAATCAATTACGATCTTTTCATAACCTGCAGAAATTAGAGGAGGCACCCGCAGCTCATGCGATCTCCGTACGACCGCAACGCTCTATGATCTCGCGAACCACAATGAACGGACGCGCCGCCATGGAGACATCCCAAGACAGCTTCATCAGTGCCGATCAGAAGGTGACGGATGGCGCCGAGCCTGTTCGCACGACCGTCATCACGGCGGATGGCCTTGAATTGCCGCTATACCGTTGGCCCACCAAAGATTCGCCGCGCGCCACCATTGTGCTGATTCACGGACTCGCTGAGCACGCGGGCCGCTATTCGCCGCTGGCCGCGCGGCTCAACGCGGCCGGCATTGAACTGCTGGCAATCGACCTGCGCGGTCACGGCTTGGCGCCGGGCAAACGGGCCTACGTCGACCGGTTCGACGACTACCTGCTCGACGCGCACGCCTTGCTCGACGCCGCCGCGCAAAGCGAAGCGCCCACACACGCGCCGCTCTTTCTGATGGGTCATAGCATGGGCGGTGCGGTCGCCGCGCTGCACACCATCGAGCGCGCGGGCGGCGCAGGCCAACAACCGGATAGCCGCGCGAAGCTGAGCGGCCTGATTCTGTCGAGCCCCGCGCTCGCGCCCGGACGAGACGTGCCCGGCTGGATGCTGAAGCTAAGCCAGGTGATCAGCCGCCTGTGGCCCACCTTCCCGGCGATGAAAATCGACCCCGCCCTGCTTTCGCGCGTGCAGTCCGTCGTCGACGCGAATCGCAGCGACCCGCTCGTGCATCATGGTCCGATTCCGGCGCGCACCGGCGCTGAGCTCTTGCTGGCGATGGCGCGCATCGGGCGCGGCCGCGCGGGACTGCGCCTGCCGCTCCTCGTCTATCACGGCACCGCCGACAAACTCACCGAGCCGGAAGGCAGCCGCGCGTTCGGCCAGCACGCCGGCTCACCGGACAAGACGCTGAGGCTATACGAAGGCAGCTATCACGAGACGATGAACGACCTCGACCGGGACCGAGTGATTGGCGACCTGATCGAGTGGATCGATCAACGCGTGGCGCCGGCGCATTAGCTGTTCAGGTAGATCAGCGCTTCCAGTCGGGCAGGCGTTTGTCGATGAACGCCTGCACGCCTTCGAGCGCGGAGTCGTCCATCATGTTGCAGGCCATGGTTTGGCCCGCGAGCTGGTAGGCGGCCTCGATGCCCATTTCGAGCTGCCGGTAGAAGAGGCCCTTGCCCGCGCTCACCGCTTCGACTGGCTTTGCGCAGATGCTGGTGGCGAGCCGCGCCACCTCGGCGTCGAGCGAGTCCATCGGCACCACGCGATTGATGAGACCCTGGTGCTTCGCCTCGGCGGCGTCGATGAAGTCTCCGGTCAGCAGCATTTCAAGCGCCGCCTTCCGCGACAGATTGCGCGACAACGGCACAGACGGCGTCGCGCAGAACAGCCCGAGATTCACGCCCGACACGGCGAAGCGCGCGGTGTCCGAGGCGACGGCCAGATCGCACATTGCGACGAGCTGACAACCCGCGGCCGTCGCAATGCCGTGGACACGCGCGATCACCGGCTGCGGCAAGCGCTGGATCGTCATCATGAGTTTCGTGCAGCGGGCGAACAGTGCCTGGTAATAGCCGAGCGACGGCGCCGCGCGCATTTCCTTCAGGTCATGCCCCGCGCAAAAGGCACGCCCTGCGCCGGCGATCACCACCACGCGCGCCTGCGACTGCGCGAGTCCGCTCAACGCGGTCTGCAAGGCGTCGAGCAGCCCCTCGGAGAGCGCATTGAAAGCGTCTGGCCGGTTCATCGTCAGACAGACGACGCCCGGCACGCCGTACGCGTCGATTTCCGTGTCCACCAGCGAGGCGGTCTGTGCATCGGCATTCATGGCTCGCTCCGTTGACGTGATCGGTTGGCGCGGAGTGCGGGGCGCGGTTGCGGTTGCTGGTCAGATGCCGGCCAGCGCGCGCACGTGCGCGACCACGCTGCGTCCGAGCGCAGAGAGGTTGTAGCCGCCTTCGAGACAGCTCACGATCCGCCCGCCCGCATAGCGTTTTGCGATGTCGCGGATCTGCTCGGTGATCCACACGTAGTCGTCCTCGACGAGGCCCATGTTGCCGAGATCGTCTTCGCGATGCGCGTCGAAGCCTGCGGAAATGAACAGCATCTCCGGCTTGAAATCGTTCAGGCGCGGCAGCCAGAGCATGTCCACCGCCTCGCGCACGGCCATGCCTTTCGAGCGCGCGGGCATGGGCACGTTGCACATGTTGGGCGCCTGATTGTCGGCGCCCGTGAACGGATAGAACGGATGCTGGAAGAAACTGCACATCAGCACGCGCGGGTCGCCGGAGAAGGCCGCCTCCGTGCCGTTGCCGTGATGCACGTCGAAGTCGATGACGGCCACCCGCTGCAGGCCGTGCACCTCGAGCGCATGGCGCGCGGCGATCGCCACGTTGTTGAAGAAGCAGAAGCCCATCGCGCGGGCCGGTTCGGCGTGATGGCCGGGCGGACGCACGCTGCAGAACGCGTTGTCGAAGCGGCCTTCGATCACCGCGTCGGTAGCGGCCACGGCCGCACCCGCCGCTCGCAAGGCGGCCTGCAACGTATGCGGGTTCATCGACGTGTCGGGGTCGATTTCCGCGAGGCCTTCGGCGGGCGAACGGCCGCGGATGTAGTCGACGTGCGCCTGCGTGTGCACGCGCAGCAGCGCCGCTTCGTCAGCGAGCGGCGGCGACTCGCGCTCGATCAGCGCGTCGATGCGGCTCGCGATCAATTGATCTTCGATGGCCTGCAGCCGCGCGGGGCATTCTGGATGCCATTGCCCCATGTCGTGCAGCAGACAGTCGGCGTGGGAATAGAAGCCTGTTGCCATGATTCTGTTCTGCGGCGCAGCGCCTTGACGGCGTGCGCGGCTTGTCTCCTTCCAGGGGCGCGCGCCCACGGCGCGCCAACATTTATCAAGTTACCACACGACGCGGCGTGGCCGCGTGCCATGATGCCCAGCTTCGCTGCCGCGTCCCACGACACGTGGCCGCTGTGACGCGTCCGGCACAGTTTCGCAGGATGCCTCGGGTATACTGCCCATTCCGTTTTCCTCCCACTTTTGTCCTCTCGCACTGCGCCCCCAGCTCACTATGACCGTCAAGCTTGCTCTGTCTGCACGAAACCGGCTCAGCACCCGAACCATCGCCGCCACACTCTCCGTCGCATCGTGCATGTTCATGGCAAACACTCCGGCTCTCGCGCAGAGCGTCGGCAAAAAACCGCCGGCGCTCGTGGCTCAGGCCCAGCCGCAAACCGGTGTTCCTCAGGGGCAAACGTTTGAGGAAGAAATCATTCCGCAGCGCTATGCGAACAACGCGAATGTGGATGCGTTCATCAACGACATGGTGGCGCGCTACGACTTCGACGAGTCCGCGCTGCATTCGCTCTTTTCCGGCGTCAGTTATTCGGCGACCGCGGTGAAACTGGTCACGCCGTCGCCCTCGCCCACGGTCAAGAACTGGCGCGCGTATCAGTCGCGCTTTCTCGATCAGGTTCGCATCAATGCGGGCATCCGCTTCTGGCGCGCGAACCAGGCCACGTTGCAGCGCGCGTACGAAGAGTTCGGCGTGCCACCGGAGGTGATCGTCGGCATTCTCGGTGTCGAGACGATTTACGGGCGTTTCATGGGCAACTTCCGCGTGCTGGATGCGCTCACCACGCTCAGTTTCGACTACCCGAACACGCCTAATCGCGCGGACCGGCAGGCGACCTTCCGCAAGAATCTCGAAGACTACCTGGTGTGGACGCGCGATTCGCAAATCGATCCGACCACGGTGCTCGGCTCGTACACCGGCGCGATCGGCATTCCGCAGTTCCTGCCGAGCAGCATCGTGCAGTATGCGGTGAGCTACGACGGCAAGAAGGACATCGACCTGCGCTCGAGCCAGGCCGATGCAATCGGCAGCGTTGCAAATTATCTGCGTCAGAACGGCTGGGAAAACGGCCGGCCGGTCGTGTGGAAAATCGGCTCGGACGCGGGCAGCCTGGGCGTCGCGCAAGCCGCCGCGGACGGCGCGCCGGAACCGCATTGGCCGCTCGACCAGTTGCTGCGCGCGGGACTGGTGCTCAACGAGCCGAACGTGAACATTGCGTCCGAAGCAGGGACGCCCGTCACGGTGGTCGATTTGCCGTCGCCGGGACGCGGCACCGAATACATGCTCGGCTTGAAGAATTTCTACGTGCTGACACGCTACAACCGCAGCTTCTTTTACGCGCTCGCGGTTTATCAGTTGGGGCAGCGGATCAAATCGCAGATGGAAGCGAGCGACTCCGCCAATGCCGTGGACAACGCGGCGCCGCCGGGCGCGGCATCGCAATAATGCGCGTAGCGGGCCGTCGGCTCGCTTCAGGTTTGATCGACTCAAAAAAAGCGCCGGCAGGCGCTTTTTTATTGCCGATGGCTTTGTGGCTTTCGGGCGCCAACCGCGCCCGAAAGCCCGCTCAGGCTGGAAACACGCCCGTCGACAAATAGCGGTCGCCGCGATCGCAGACGACAAACACAATGGTCGCGTTCTCGACCTGACGCGCGACCCGCAACGCCACCTCGCACGCGCCGCCCGACGAGATGCCCGCGAAAATGCCTTCGACCGACGCGAGGCGCCGCGCCATTGCTTCCGCCGCGGCCTGGCTCACGTTCTCGACACGGTCCACGCGGCTGCGGTCGAAAATTTTCGGCATGTACGCCTCGGGCCATTTGCGGATGCCCGGAATGCGCGAGCCTTCCTCCGGCTGCGCGCCGATGATCTCGATTGCCTCGTTCTGCTGCTTCAGATACGTGGACACGCCCATGATCGTGCCCGTCGTGCCCATGGACGACACGAAGTGCGTAATGCGCCCTTCCGTATCGCGCCAGATTTCGGGGCCCGTGCCCTCGACATGCGCGGCCGGATTGTCCGGGTTCGCGAACTGATCGAGGATGATGCCCTTTCCGTCGCGCTGCATCTGATCGGCCAGATCGCGCGCGTACTCCATGCCGCCCGTAACCGGCGTGAGAATGATCTGCGCGCCGTATGCAGCCATGCTCTGGCGGCGCTCCACCGAGAGGTCTTCCGGCATGATCAGCACCATCTTGTAGCCGCGGATCGCGGCCGCCATGGCAAGAGCAATGCCGGTGTTGCCGCTCGTGGATTCGATCAGCGTGTCGCCCGGTTTGATACGGCCGCGCGCTTCCGCTTTTTTTATCATCGACAACGCAGGGCGATCCTTCACCGAGCCGGCGGGATTGTTGCCCTCGAGCTTGGCGAGAACCACGTTGTTGCGGTTGCGGATCTCGTCGTCGGTAAGACGCACGAGTTGCACGAGCGGCGTATTGCCGATCGTGTCTTCAATCGTTTTGTAAGCCATATCGGTTCAGGTGCTGTCGATGCGCGGAGTGTTCAATCTACCGATTCTAAACTACCGTGCCCCCGGCTGCCGCGCGGCCCTTCCGCCCGCATGGATGCATGCCGCGCCAACGCAAAAAGCCCGCGGCCGGGTACCGCGGGGAGCCAGTCATACGAATGACAGCTTAAGGAGCGTTGTTGCCGACTCCGACCATGAAGGACAACGATGGCGAACCACGCACGGCGCAACACGCGCCGCGCCGGCCCGCGTCAGACTATTTCTTCACCGCCACTGCGGTGCCGCCTTTTGGCGTATTGGCCGCAGCGGCCGCGCCTTTGGTCTGTGAAGACGCCGCAACCTGCGGGCCAGCAGCCGCGCCAGCCGGACCGACAGCGAGACCCTCCGCCTGCAGGCGCTCGACGGTATGCCCGCCCATGCCTTTGACGCGCTTGCTGAGATCGGCCGGGTCCTTGAACGGACCATGCGCTGCACGCTCTTCGAGAATGGCTTTCGCTTTGGCAGGACCGATGCCTTTGATGCCGCGCAGCGCGTCCTCGTTAGCCGTGTTGACGTCAACCGACGCATACGCGTGGCCGAAAGCGGCGAGCATGGCCGCAGTAACCAGAATTTTTCGAAACATATGGAATCTCCCTCATACAACCGGTTGGCGTCATGACCAACCGGGAGATTCCAGTTTAAACAGGTATCCGAACTATTTACACCTGGCCGAATAGCCAACGCACGTAGCGATCGACACCTTCCTGCACGCTCAGAAACGGCGCGTCGTAGCCAGCCGCGCGCAGCTTCGTGAGGTCCGCTTGCGTGAAGCACTGATACTTGCCGCGCAACGCGTCGGGGAACGGAATGTATTCGATCAGCCCGCGCTGCACCTGGTCGGCGAGCGACAGCGGCGGCTCATTGTCGAGCGCGCGCAGCGTGTTGACGACCGTGCTCGCAATGTCGTTGAACGGCTGCGCGCGGCCGCTGCCCAGATTGAAGATGCCCGACTTGTCCGGATTGTCGAAGAAGAACAGGTTGACCTTCACCACATCTTCGACGGAAACGAAATCGCGCGTCTGCTCGCCCGCGGCATAGCCGTTGTATTCGCCAAACAGCTTGACCTTGCCCTCGGCGCGGAACTGGTTGAAATTGTGAAACGCGACGGACGCCATGCGCGCCTTGTGCGTTTCGCGCGGACCGTACACGTTGAAATAGCGGAAGCCTGCGATCTGGCTTTTCGCGTTCGGCAGCACGCGGCGAATCACCTGGTCGAACAGGAACTTCGAATAGCCGTACACGTTCAGTGGCTGCTCGACTTCGCGCTCTTCGACGAAACGGCTCGAGCCGCCGTACGTGGCCGCCGAGGACGCGTACAGAAACTGGATGTTCTGCGCGAGGCAGATATCCAGCACGTCGCGGCTATAGCGGAAATTGTTGTCCATCATGTAGCGGCCGTCGGTTTCCATCGTGTCCGAACAGGCGCCTTCGTGGAAAATCGCGCGCACGCGGCCGAAGTCGCCGCGCGCGAATCGCTCGAGGAATTCGGTCTTGTCCAGATAGTCGTCGATTTCGCAGTCGACGAGATTCCTGAACTTGTCCGCGCGCGTCAGATTGTCGACCGCGATGATTCGTTGTTCGCCGCGCTCGTTGAGCGCCTTCACGAGGTTGCTGCCAATAAAGCCGGCCGCGCCGGTGACGATGAGAGTCATGATGGTCCCGCGGTAATGAGCCTTGCATGGAGCGAAGCGGGCGACGAGGCGCCGGCTTCGAACGGCAGGTTGGCTGGCGCGCCGCCGGTCCTTTTGCGCGCTGCCCGTCGGCTCGCGGCCAAGGACCGGTTGGGCGCTTCAATGAAAGAGTTCGTCGTAGTCGACGGTGGCCGTGCCCAGTTTGCCGACCACGATGCCGGCCGCGCGATTGGCGAGACCGACCGCTTCGACGAGCGGCAGACCCGCGCCCAGCATGGTGGCGAGCGTGGCAATCACGGTGTCGCCCGCGCCCGAAACATCATACACTTCGCGCGCGACCGCCGATGTGTGCAGGATGCCGTCGTCGGAGAAGAGCGTCATGCCCTCTTCCGAACGCGTGAGCAGCAAGGCCTTGAACTGGAGATCCGCACGCAGTCTGCTCACGCGCCCGGTCAGGTCTTCTTCCGATTTCCACTGGCCGATCACCTCGCGCAGCTCCGCGCGGTTCGGCGTAATCAACGTGGCGCCGCGATAACGCTCCCAGTCATCGCCCTTCGGGTCCACCAGCACCGGCTTGCCGGCCGCATGCGCTCTCGCGATCATCTGCGTCACGTGGGTCAGGCCGCCCTTCGCGTAATCGGACATCAGGATCACGTCGTGCGACGGCAACAATTCGTCGAAGCGCGCGAGGCCGGCGAGCAACACCTCGTGCGCGGGTGAATTCTCGAAATCGACGCGCAGCAACTGTTGCTGACGCGACAGCACGCGCAGCTTGATGGTCGTGAGCAGCGCGGGATCGCGTTCAAGATGCGGGTTCACGCCGCTCTCGCCGAGCAACTGCACGATGCGCTCGCCCGGTTCGTCATGGCCGACGACGCACAGCAGGCCCGCCTGCGCGCCGAGCGCCGCCGCATTGCGCGCGACGTTCGCCGCGCCGCCCAGACGGTCTTCCTGGCGCTGCACATGCACGACCGGCACGGGTGCTTCCGGCGAGATGCGATTGACGTCGCCGAACCAGTAACGGTCGAGCATCACGTCACCGACGACGAGCACGCGCGCGGCCGCGATCTGCGCGCGCGGCACGACGGTCAAAGCCGGTGACGGCGACGGTGCAATAGAGCCGGGCCTGGTTTCAGGCATCGGCTGCAAGTTCAGAGGGTTGTGCATAAGGGCGTCCAATCGAGTGATAGTCGATGCCAAGCTCGGTCATCGCTTCGGGCTCGTACAGATTGCGGCCGTCGAAAATGACCGGCGACTTCAGCACGGATTTCAGATGCGCGAAGTCCGGGCTCTTGAACTCCTTCCACTCCGTGACGATGACGAGCGCGTCCGCGCCCGTGAGCGTTTCGTCCTGCGTGCTCGCGAAGCTCAGACGCGCGAGCTGGTCCGGCGAGTCGTGCAGGTCCATCGCGAAGACGCGGCGCGCCTCGGTCACGGCGACCGGATCGTACGCGCGCACCTGCGCGCCGCGCGCGAGCAGTTCCGCGATCACGCGGCGGCTCGGCGCTTCGCGCATGTCGTCGGTATTCGGCTTGAACGCCAGGCCCCACACAGCGAACGTTCGGCCCGCCAGATCATTGCCCCATTTGTGCGTGATCTTCTGCACGAGCACGTCTTTCTGTTTGTAGTTCACTTCCTCGACGGCTTCGAGAATGCGCAGATTGTGGCCTTCTTCGCTAGCCGTACGGATCAGCGCCTGAACGTCCTTCGGGAAACAGGAGCCGCCATAGCCGCAGCCGGCATACAGGAAGTGATAGCCGATACGCGGGTCAGAGCCGATGCCGCGGCGCACCGCCTCAATGTCGGCACCCACCCGGTCCGCGAGATTCGACATCTCGTTCATGAACGAGATGCGCGTGGCCAGCATCGCATTGGCCGCGTACTTGGTGAATTCAGCCGAGCGCACATCCATATACAACGTGCGTTCGTGATTGCGGTTGAACGGCGCGTACAGGCGCTTCATCAGTTCGCGCGCGCGCAGGCCGGCTTCGTCTTCGTCGCTGCCGAGCACGATGCGGTCGGGCCGCATGAAGTCGTCCACCGCCGCGCCTTCCTTCAGAAACTCGGGATTCGACACGACCGAGAAGCGGTGTTTTTCGCTACCCGCGAGCCCGCGTTTCGCGAGTTCTTCTTCGACGACCGCGCGCACGCGCTGCGCGGTGCCGACGGGCACCGTCGACTTGTCGACGATCACCTTGAAGCCGTTCATCGTACGGCCGATGTTGCGCGCCGCTTCCAGCACGTACTGCAGGTCTGCGGAGCCGTCTTCGTCGGGCGGCGTGCCGACGGCGATGAACTGCACGTCGCCGTGAGCGACGCTCGCCTCGATGTCCGTCGAAAAGGTAATGCGCCCGGCTGCACGCGTGCGCGCGATGATTTCCTGCAATCCCGGCTCGTGAATGGGCACGCCGCCGTTGTTTAGAATTTCGATCTTGCGCGGGTCGACGTCGAGACAGAATACGTCGTTGCCGATTTCAGCGAGACACGCGCCTGTGACGAGGCCCACATAGCCAGTGCCGATAATGGTGATTTTCATACGCTTTCCGGTTGAAGGTTCCGGTAATGAGTTCCGGCAATGAAGCCGGTCATGAACACGCTGCCCAAGCCCTACGCAACATCAGTTCGACGCGGCGATCGGCTCGACCCGCCGCGGCGCATAGGTTTCCCAACCGCTGCAGCCTGGGCACTGCCAGTAGAAAAGCCGCGCCCTGAAACCGCAATTCTGGCACGTGTAGCGCGGCAGATTTTTGGTGCGCTGACGGATCAGCGTGCGCATCAGTTCGAGCTCGCTGCGCCGCGGCTCTTCCGCCACGGCCTGTTGCGCCTCGAGCAGACGCGTCATGCCTGCGAGGTTGGGCGACTTCTGCATCTGCGAACGCGCGAGCGCATGCGCGGCATCTGCCCCGCGCAGCGACGCGACATGCTGATAGGCGACGTCGAGCAGATCGTTGCTCGGATAACGGTCGACCCAACTCGTGAGCAGATCGGCGCCTTCCTGCGCGCGGCCGAGCGCTTCATACGCCTTCATCAGCTTTTCGGCGACGAGCGGCAAATAAGCCGGGTTCTGTTCCTCGACGCGACGCCACTGCGCGATCGCCGCCTCCTGCGCACCTGCGGCGGCGTCGACGTCGCCGAACAGAATCGTGGCGCGCACGTTGGTTGGGTTCGCCTTCAGCGCAAAGCCGAGCTGGCGGCGTGCTTCGTCGGGCTTTTTCTGCTGCAGCGCTTCCTGTGCGAGTTCGCAATGGAATTGCGCGATCTCCTTGTCGAGCGACTCGGCGCCCATTGTTTCCAGATGGCGAGCTGTGTCGATCGACTTGAGCCAGTCTTTCTCGATTTCGTAAATGGTGAGAAGCGCGCGCTGCGCGCCCAACGCGTAGTCGCCGGTTTCGAGCGAGCGGAAGGTTTCTTCGGCACGATCCAGAAGGCCGGCCTTCAGGAAGTCCTGGCCGAGTTCGAACAGTGCGTGATCGCGCTCACTAACCGGCAGGTCCGCGCGGCTGAGAAGATTCTGATGCACGCGTATCGCGCGATCCGTCTCGCCGCGGCGCCGGAACAGATTGCCGAGCGCGAAATGCAGTTCGACCGTTTCGGGATCGAGTTTGACGACTTCGATAAACGCGTCGATCGCCTGGTCCGGCTGCTCGTTGAGCAGGAAGTTCAGGCCGCGGAAATATGAGCGCGGCAAATTGGCGCTTTCTGACAGCAGCGTCTTGAGGTCGTAGCGCGCAGCCATCCAGCCGAACGCGAACGCGACGGGAATGACGAGCAGCCACCAGAAGTCTAGATCCATGCGATGAATGCAAATGAGCCGGAAGGCGGGAACGGGATGCCGCGCGAAAGGCGCACGGCGAGCGACACAATCAGATCAGCGGCGGCATGGGCGGCTGTTCGACAGCCACCGGCGCCTCGCGAGCCACCCTCAACTCACGCTTCAGTCGGCCATTTTCCATGCGCAGGCGGACCACGGCGGGCATCGACGACACAAGGCCCGCGAGCAATCCGACCACGAAGAACGCGAGGCCGATCAGGATAAGCGGCGCCGACCAGGCGTAGCCAGCGAGGAAATTCAGCGTAGCGGGTTGTGTATTGGAGAGTGCCAGCACGAGCAGCAGCACGAACACCAGTACACGGATCAGCCAGACGATAAATTTCATGAATAGATCTCTTGACGGCAGTTGCGGGGTGACGCCGGCCTGATGACGCGTCGCGCCACGGTGTTTGCCCGCGCCGAAGTGACCCGTATTGTAATTGAAGCCCTCGCGGCTGGGCAGGAACTGGCGGATAGCAGGCTTACAGAAAAGTGTGGGGTGCGGATGCGGTCGGGAAATGAGGCAGTGAACAGGGTGAAAGCCGGGACTGGAAAATCCGATTGAAGACGCGACCGAAGATGCAAACCGTGGCATGAACCGAACGGCACATAAGGATGCAGAGCGCAAGGCAACGACCAATATCGCCAAAACGCGCGGGCGAAAAAAAAGCGCCGAAAGGCGCTTTTTCTGGTCTTTTGCCGACTGGCATTGGCCGCTGACACCGCCAACGCCACGCTGCAAAACTGCACAGCGCGCACAGCGGAGCATTTACAGATCGTCGTCCGGCTCTTCGGCTTTCAACGGCTCGCCCGCGCGACGATCAACCCGCTCACGCAATTCCTTGCCCGGCTTGAAGTGCGGCACGTACTTCTCGGGCACCAGCACTTTTTCGCCCGACTTGGGATTGCGCCCGACGCGGGAAGGACGGCGGTTCAGGCCGAAGCTGCCAAAACCTCGAATTTCGATGCGATGACCTTTGGCAAGCGCCTCCGACATCGCATCAAGCATCGTCTTGACCGCGAAATCCGCATCTTTCAGTACAAGTTGCGGGAAACGCGTAGCCAGTTGGGCGACCAATTCCGATTTGGTCATACTGCAGCAGACCTCTCAAGAAAACGCCGAGCCGCCCCTGTTAATCCCCGCGAGGGGTACCTGCCGCGAGCGCTTAGTCTGCGCGGCAGGCTGGGGCGTTCCTCAATTACTGGTTCTGGCCGTCGAGCTTGGCCTTCAGCAGCGCGCCGAGGTTCGTCGTGCCGGTGGCGGCTGCGCTGGAATCCGACGAAGCCAGGCCGCGAATCGCTTCCTGTTGCTCAGCCGAGTCCTTCGCCTTGATCGACAGGTTGATGCCACGCGACTTGCGATCGATGTTGATGATCATCGCGTTGACCTTGTCGCCTTCCTTCAGCACGTTGCGAGCGTCTTCCACGCGGTCTTGTGCGATTTCCGAAGCACGCAGGTAGCCTTCGACTTCACCCGACAGCTGAACCACTGCACCCTTCGCGTCCACCGACTTGACCACGCCGTCGACGATCGAACCCTTGTCGTTCATTGCAACGTAGTTGCTGAACGGGTCGCCTTCGAGCTGCTTGATACCCAGCGAAATGCGCTCCTTCTCGACGTCGATGCCGAGAACGATCGCTTCCACTTCGTCGCCCTTCTTGTACTTGCGAACGGCTTCTTCGCCCGTTTCCGACCACGACAGGTCCGACAGGTGAACCAGACCGTCGATGCCGCCCGGCAGACCGATGAAGACGCCGAAGTCGGTGATCGACTTGATTGCGCCTTGCAGCTTGTCGCCCTTCTTGAAGTTGCGGCTGAAGTCGTCCCACGGGTTCGGCTTGCACTGCTTCATGCCGAGGCTGATACGGCGGCGGTCTTCGTCGATTTCGAGAACCATGACTTCGACTTCGTCGCCCAGTTGCACAACCTTCGACGGTGCAACGTTCTTGTTCGTCCAGTCCATTTCCGACACGTGGACGAGGCCTTCGATGCCCGATTCCACTTCGACGAATGCGCCGTAGTCGGTGATGTTGGTGACCTTACCGAACAGGCGCGTGCCCGACGGGTAACGGCGCGAGATGCCTTCCCACGGATCGTCGCCCAACTGCTTGATGCCCAGCGAAACGCGGTTCTTTTCCTGGTCGAACTTGAGGATCTTCGCGGTGACTTCCTGGCCAACCGACAGCACTTCGCTCGGGTGACGCACGCGACGCCATGCGATGTCGGTGATGTGCAGCAGGCCGTCGATACCGCCCAGGTCCACGAACGCGCCGTAGTCGGTGATGTTCTTGACCACGCCTTCCACGATCGCGCCTTCCTTCAGCGTTTCGAGCAGCTTTGCGCGCTCTTCGCCCTGGGTTGCTTCGATCACGGCACGGCGCGACAGCACGACGTTGTTACGCTTGCGGTCGAGCTTGATGACGCGGAATTCCAGCGTCTTGCCTTCGTACGGGGTCGTGTCCTTGACCGGACGCGTGTCAACCAGCGAACCCGGCAGGAACGCGCGGATGCCGTTGACCATGACGGTCATGCCGCCCTTGACCTTGCCCGTGATCGTGCCGGTCACGAGTTCGTTGTTGTCGAGAGCCTTTTCCAGCGACAGCCACGAAGCCAGGCGCTTCGCCTTGTCGCGCGACAGGATCGTGTCGCCATAGCCGTTTTCCAGCGCGTCGATCGCGACGGAAACGAAGTCGCCCGCCTGCACTTCTACCTCGCCCGCGTCATTCAGGAACTCTTCGAGCGGGATGTAGGCTTCGGACTTGAGACCAGCGTTGACGACCACGAAGTTGTGGTCGACACGCACGACTTCGGCGGAGATCACTTCGCCGGCGCGCATGTCCTGCTTGGTCAGCGACTCTTCGAACAGAGCCGCGAAAGATTCGGTATTCGGGGTAGAGGTTTGCAGGTCGGACATAAAAATCAAAATTTGCATGGTTCTCGCGCTGCCCGGCTGGCCGGACGGTCAGCTACTTCGGCAAGAATGCGAATGCCATGCGGGGTTAAGGGGTTAATACAACGCTTCGCGATCATCGCGAAGCACCTACCAGCAACGTACTGATGCCGCGGCCGCCGCCGATTCCAAACCACTACTTCGATCAGCTTTGGGCAACGAGCGCTTCGTACCATTGCACTACCTGCTCGACCGCCTGATCGACCGACAAGGCGGACGTATCGAGCAGCTTTGCATCCGCTGCGGGCTTAAGCGGCGCGGCTGCGCGCAGACTGTCACGCTCGTCGCGCTCGCGCAAATCCCGGAGCAAGTCATCAATATTAGCAGAAAAGCCTTTTTGTATCAATTGCTTATGCCGCCGGGCCGCGCGGGCCTCCACGCTGGCGGTCATGAACACCTTCAGAATGGCGTCCTGGAAGATCACAGTGCCCATGTCGCGACCGTCCGCGACGAGCCCCGGTTCCTTGCGGAAAGCCCGCTGACGCGCCACCAGCGCGGCGCGCACCGGCGCGTGCACGGCAATCGCCGAAGCCCGGCTGCCAACCTCTTCGGCGCGAATTTCCGCCGATACGTCGACGCCGTCCAGCTGGGCAAGGCCCTCCCGGAACGTGATGTGCAGGTCGTCGATCAGTTTTACAAGAGCGTCGACGTCCTCAGCAGCCAGCCCGTAGCGCATGCTGGCGAGCGCCGCGAGCCGGTACAGCGCGCCGCTGTCGAGCAGGTGAAAGCCGAGGCTCGCGGCGACCAGCGCGGCCACCGTGCCTTTGCCGGAGGCACTGGGGCCGTCAATCGTAATGACGGGCGTCTGGTGAAAGGGACGGATCGGTTTCATCGAAAAAGTCGCACGTCGGGCGATTCCTACGCGAATCAGGGGTGAGCGAGCGCCGCGAAGCGCTCGAAATAATCGGGAAACGTCTTGCCGACGCACTTCGGGTCGTTGATCCGCACCGGCACGCCGCCCAGACTGACGAGCGAAAAACACATTGCCATGCGATGGTCGTCGTAGGTGTCGATGGAGGCGTTCGGGATCAGCTTCTCGGGCGGCGTGACCATGAGGAAGTCGTCACCTTCCTGCACCTTCGCGCCGACCTTGCGAAGCTCGGTCGCCATTGCCGCGATCCGGTCGGTCTCTTTCACACGCCAGCTCGCGATGTTGCGCAGCGTGGTCGTGCCGTCGGCAAACAGCGCGGCGACCGCAATGGTCATCGCAGCGTCGGGAATCAGGTTGAAGTCCATGTCAATCGGATCGAGCTTGCCGTGGTCGTTGCCGACGCCGCGCACTTCGATCCAGTCGTCGCCCATTTGCAGGTTCGCGCCCATTTTGATGAGCGCATCCGCGAAGCCGACATCGCCCTGAATGCTCGAACGCCCGACGCCCTCCACTTTCACCGGCCCGCCGCCGAGCACGCCCGCCGCGAGGAAATAGGACGCCGACGAGGCATCGCCTTCCACCATGATCGTGCCCGGCGACTGATAGCGCTGCCCAGCCGGCACAATGAACTGATGCCAGCCATTGCGTTCGACGTTGATGCCGAAGCGCGCCATCAGCTTGATCGTGATGTCGATATAGGGCTTCGAGATGAGTTCGCCGTCCACCTGAACGGTGCTCACGCCGCTTGCGGTGCGCACGAGCGGCAGCGTCATCAGGAGCGAAGTGAGGAACTGGCTCGACACGTCGCCACGCACGCGGATCGGCGCCTCGGCGGAAATCTGCGCCGGGCGAATTCGCAGCGGCGGATAGCCCTCGTTTTCCTCGTAGTCGATTCGCGCGCCGATCTGCCGCAGGCCGTCGACCAGATCGCCGATCGGCCGCTCGTGCATGCGCGGCACGCCGTGGATGCGGTAATCGCCGCCATTCACCGAAAGCGCCGCCGTCAACGGACGAACCGCCGTGCCCGCATTGCCCAGAAAGAGGTCGGCCGTGCGCGCCGTAAATGCACCGCGGGTGCCGGTCACGACACAGGTATCGCCCTCGCGCTTGAGCCGTACGCCGAGCTTTTCGAGCGCGTCGAGCATGACGCGCGTGTCGTCGGAGTCGAGCAGGTTCGTGATCGTCGTTTCGCCTTCGGCGAGTGCGGCAAGCAACAGCACGCGGTTCGAAATGCTTTTCGAGCCAGGCAGACGAACCGTGCCGGACGCACGAGAAAATGGTCCGAGATCGAGGAATTCCATGATTGAGTCCAGTTTCCGATTATGGCGACGCGCTCATTGCGACGCCCTCATTTTGACCCGTCGGCCGGCGCGACGCCGCCCGCGCGCTGTTCCTGCCACTCCGTGCGCGCCACGCGCGAGCGGGCGAATACCGCTTCGAGCGCCGTGCCGTCGGCAGCCTCGATGGCCGAGCGCAGCCGTGCGAGCACCGCCGTGTAGGCGTCGAGTTCGTCGAGCAGCGCGGCGCGATTGGCGACACACACGTCACGCCACATTTCCGGGCTCGACGCGGCAATGCGCGTGAAATCGCGAAAGCCGCCCGCGGCAAAAGAAAACTTCAGCGCGGCGTCGGGCGAATTCAGAATCTGCTCGACAAGCGCGAACGACAACACGTGCGGCAAATGGCTCACCGACGCAAACACGCGGTCGTGCTGCGCCGGCGTCATATCGCGCACCAGCGCGCCCGTCGCGCGCCACATTGCCGCGACGCGCTCGACGGTGTGCGGCGCATTTTCCGGCAACGGACACAGCACGACATTGCGACCGACGTACAAATCGGGCAACGCGGCTTCGACGCCGCTCGCCTCGCGGCCGGCAATCGGATGCCCCGGCACGAACTGCCCGATGCGCGCGCCGAGCGCGGCCTGGGCCGCCGCCACGACGTCGGACTTTGTGCTGCCGGCATCGGTGACGATGGTGTTCGCGTCGAGAAACGGCACGATGCGCTCGAGGAGCGGCTGGGTCTGGGCGACCGGCGCCGCGAGCAGTACGAGGTCGGCGCCGGCAAGCGCTTCGCGCAACGCGGCGTCGTCATCCAATGCCGCTGCGCTGTCGATCACGCCAAGTTCCAGCGCGCGAGCGCTCGACGCCGCCGAACGGCCCACGCCGACCACCGTGCGGGCCCCACCTGCTTCGCCGCGCTCGCGCAGCGCGCGCGCGAGCGATCCGCCAATCAGGCCGACACCAAATATCACCAGCTTGTTAAAAGAGAACGCGGCCACGTCGGTCACAGGAAAAGCGCGCCGTTCGTTCAGACGAGGCGCGCGGGTCAAGATCAGCCGCTCAGGCGGTGGCGAGGGTTTTTTCGAGCGCGGCGATGAACGCCTCGTTTTCTTCTGGCAGCCCGATCGTCACGCGCAACCACTGCGGCAAACCATAGTTGCCGACCGGACGCACAATTACGCCCTGCTTCAGCAATGCCAGATTCACGCGATTGCCCGCCGCATCGTCGTCGCCGACACGCACCAGCACGAAGTTGCCGTCAGACGGCACATATTCGAGGCCGAGCTTGTCGAACGCTTCTGTCAGACGGCGATAGCCCTGGGCGTTCAGCGCCGCGCTCTTCTCCAGGAACGCCTTATCGTTCAGCGCGGCAATGGCCGCGGCTTGCGCGAGCGTGTTCACATTGAACGGCTGGCGCAGGCGGTTCAGCAGATCGGTCAACTCGGGCTGCGCAATTGCAAAGCCGACGCGCAAGCCCGCCAGGCCGAACGCCTTCGAGAACGTGCGCGACACGAGCAGGTTCGGGTAACGGCGCACCCACTCGATCGAGTCGTAGCGCTTTTCCGCCGGCAGATATTCGGTGTATGCCTCGTCCAGCACGACCGCCACGTGGCGCGGCACTTGGGCGAGAAACGCTTCGAGCTTCGCGCCTTCGATAAAGGTGCCGGTCGGGTTGTTCGGATTAGCGACGAAGATAAGCCGCGTGTCCTCCGTGATTGCGGCCAGCATGGCATCGAGATCGTGGCCGAACTTCACCGCCGGCACAACGATCGCGCGTGCGCCGAGGCCCTGCGTGGCAAGTGCGTAGACCGCGAACGAATATTGCGCGTAAATGATCGACTGACCTTTCTCCACGAACGCGTGCGCGGCGATTTCGAGAATGTCGTTGCTGCCGTTGCCGAGCGTGATCCAGTCGGACGGCACGCCGTAGCGTTCGCTCAACGCGGTCTTCAGTTCGAACGCATTCGCATCCGGGTAGCGGCCCAGCTCGCTCGCGGCCTGCGCCATTGCGCGTTGCGCCGACTCGGGCATGCCGAGCGGATTCTCGTTAGACGCCAGTTTCACGATCTTCGCTTCGTCCAGCCCGAACTCGCGCGCGACCTCCGAAATCGGCTTGCCGGCGATGTAAGGCGCAATGGCGCGCACGTAAGAAGGACCGAAGGACGTTGTCATGAAATCTCCGAACGATTATTAGAAAAGTCAGCGGCGGGCACGCCGGCGGACTGCCCGCGCCCTGCGCTTGCCCGCCGCGGGTCAGTCATCAGCGCGCGCGCGGATACGAGCCCAGAATCTTCAGGAATGCTGCCTTCTCACCGAGTTCGGTGAGTGCGGCGGCCACGGCGGGATCGTCGCGATGGCCTTCTACGTCGATGTAGAAGTAGTACTCCCACGTGCCCACGCGCGCGGGACGCGATTCGAAGCGCGTCATGGAAACGCTGTGTCGCGCAAGCGGCTCCAGCAGCTTGAACACCGCGCCCGGCTGGTTCGGCACCGACACGATCAGCGACGTCTGATCATGGCCGCTGGGGCCTGTTCGCTCCTTGCCGATCATGACAAAGCGCGTGCGGTTGTGCGGGTCGTCCTGGATCAACGCGTAGGCGACCTGCAAACCGTAGTGGGTCGCCGCACGATCGCCGGCGATGGCCGCGACCGTCGGATCTTCCGCCGCCATGCGGGCCGCTTCCGCATTGCTCGACACGGCCTGGCGCTCCAGATGCGGCGCGTTCGTCGCGAGCCAGCGCTGACATTGCGCGAGCGCCTGCGCGTGCGCGCACACGCGTGTCACGCCTGTAAGGCCGCCATTCAGCGTCAACAGATTGTGATGAATCGGCAACGCGAGTTCGCCGCCGATTGTCAGTTGCGTTTGGAGCAGCAAGTCGAGCGTGCGCGACACCGCGCCTTCAGTCGAATTCTCGACCGGCACGACGCCGAATTCCGCGGCGCCCGCCTCGACCGAGCGGAACACTTCGTCGATTGACGGACACGGCAGACCTTCGATCGACTGACCGAAGTACTCGTGCATGGCCTGTTCGCTATACGTGCCGACCGGCCCGAGATACGCCGCCTTGATGGTCTTTTCGAGCGCGCGGCTCGCGGCCATGATCTCGCGCCAGATTGCGCTGATGTGCTCGCTCGCAAGCGGACCTTCGCTCATGTCCTGCAGACGTGCGATCACCTGCTGCTCGCGCTCCGGGCGGAACACCGGCGCGTTGAAATGCTTCTTGACCTCGCCCACTTCGAGCGCCACCGCGGCTCGCTGGTTGAGCAGCGCGATCAGTTGCGCGTCGAGCGCGTCGATGCGTTCGCGAAGGGGTTTGAGCCGATTGTTGAGTTCGTCGTCCATGCGTGAAAACGGTCCTGCCGGTAGCTACTGCAAAAATGCTTGCTGGAAAGGATGCGCGCGCCGAATGCTGGGCACTCAGGCGCTGTGCCGTTCGAATTCCTTCATGTATTCGACAAGCGCTTTGACGCCTTCGAGCGGGACGGCGTTGTAGATCGACGCCCGCATGCCGCCGACGGACTTGTGGCCCTTGAGCTGCACCATTCCCCGCGCTTTCGCGCCGGCGAGGAACTCTTCGTTGCGCGACTCGTCGGCGAGGAAAAACGGTACGTTCATCCGCGAGCGCGAGCCACGCTCGACCTTGTTCAGATAGAAGCTGCTCGAGTCGATTGCGTCATACAGCAGCTTCGACTTTTCGAGATTGCGCGCTTCGATCGCGGCAAGGCCGCCCTGCTTTTTCAACCACTTGAACACGAGCCCGGCAATGTAGATTGCATACGTGGGCGGCGTGTTGTACATGGAATTGTTTTCGGCGACGGTCTTCCATTCGAACGCCGACGGGCAAATGGCCAGCGCCCGGTCCAGCATGTCCTCGCGCACGATCACCACGGTCACGCCCGCCATGCCGATATTCTTCTGCGCGCCGCCGAACAGCACACCGTATTTCGCAATGTCCATGGGACGCGACAGGATGTGCGACGACGCGTCCGCCACGAGCGGGATATTACCGAGGTCGGGAATCTCGAACGTCTCGACGCCGTGGATCGTCTCGTTCGTGCATAAGTGTACGTAAGCCGGATCGTCGGACAATTGCCATTCGGAAAATGCCGGCGCGCGCGTGAAGCCCTCGGCCGTCTGGCCGCTCGCGGCTAGATGCACGGTGCCGTACTTTTGCGCTTCCTTGAACGACTTTTGCGACCACGAACCGGTGATCACAAAGTCGGCGCGCGGCTTCGAGCCGAGCAGGTTCATCGGCACGATTGCGTTTTCGCCGAGACCGCCGCCTTGCAGAAACAGAATCCGATGGCTCGCCGGCACGCGCAGCAATTCCCGCAGATCGACGAGCGCCTCCTCGTGAATGGACATGAATTCTTTTCCGCGATGGCTCATTTCCATCACGCTCATGCCGCTGCCTTGCCAGTCGAGCATCTCGGCGGCTGCCTGACGCAGCACTTCTTCGGGCATGGCCGCCGGGCCGGCGGAGAAATTAAAGACGCGCATCGTGAGATCCTGAAAACGGCGCGAACACGAAAGGTCGCGCACGAGTCGGCGAATAGGTGAACCGGTGAATCGGTGAATCGGGGCCGCCGTAAAAACAGACTACCGGAAAGTGGCTGCATCTGAGCGGATACGAACAATCGCCTCGGCCTGCTGGCTGACGAAGCCACAGCGGCATTGAGCTCATCGCCCCCATTGACCCATCAGCCATTTGGCGCCGAAAAAACAATGGCCGTTCGCGCATCTGCGCAAACGGCCATTATCGCATTGTCCCCGCTAACCCGCCAAACGCGGCGGCCCTTGAATTGGACCGCCGGGCGGCGCGCTAACGCAGTTTCTGCGCAGCTTTCGCCTAAGGCTTACTTAGCCGGCTTGACCGAAGCGACTTCCTTGTCGGCCTGGGCACGCGTTGCCTTGATCGATTGCGGCATGTACTTCTGCATCAAGCCGTTGACGACGTCGCGGCCCACCTGGTCCTGAACCTGGATGAACTTGCGGCCGGTCGGGCTCTTGTAGAAAGCGGTCAAATCCTTGATTTCCGACGTGCTGTAGTACTTCGCGTACGCGTCGTACTGAGCCTGCATTGCGTCCTGGCGGAAGCCGTCCGTCGCGAAGACCTGGCCCGCGCCGTCAACCAGCTTCGGCACTGCGTTCTTTTGCAGCGTCGGGACGGAAGCCTGCTTCTGCTTTTCCGTCATCGTCGTGTTTTCGCTCAGCGCGTCCGACAGGATGGCCGGGACCAACTGCTTTGCCTGCATTTGTGCGCTATTGCCGATTGCGCCGACGAGCTTCTGTGCGTCGATTGCGTCCAGCAGGTCCTTGATTGCAGCCTGCTTGGCCGGATCAACCGGTGCCGCTGCAGCCGCCGGAGCGGACGAAGCCTGGCTCTGAAGCGCTTGAGCCATGGCAAACGTCGGCACGAGGGCAGCCAGCAACGCCAGTTGTTTGAATCGTTTCTGCATCATTACTCCCTAATAGAAATTAACTTGACCTGCGAGCCGCGCGGGAAGCGTGTCGGCCGGACACGCCATTATTTCCCACGGAGCTTTCAATCAGTCACCGGACGTGAAGCAAGAATGCCTGTCACGCCGCGCCACCGTCTTCGCCGCCGCTACCGCTTTCAGCGGGACCTTCGGCGTCGCCTTCGACATCGCCTTCCGCTTCCGCCTCGGCAACCTGTTGCAGACCTGAAAGCTTGGTCCCTTCGTCAAGGCTGATGAGTGTAACACCTTGAGTTGCACGGCCCATTTCTCGAATTTCCGACACGCGCGTACGAATCAGAACGCCCGTGGTCGTGATCAGCATGATCTGCGCTTCCTGGTCGACCAGCGTCGCCGCGACGACCCTGCCGTTACGCTCGGACGTCTGGATTGCGATCATGCCCTTCGTGCCGCGGCCGTGACGCGTGTACTCGGTGATCGGCGTGCGCTTGCCGAAGCCGTTTTCCGTGGCGGTGAGCACCGACTGCTGCTCGTCGCCCGCCACCAGCAGCGCGATCACGTTCTGGCCGTCTTCGAGCTGCATGCCGCGCACGCCGCGCGCCTCGCGGCCCATCGGACGCACGTCGTTTTCGTCGAAGCGGACCGCTTTGCCCGAGTCGGAGAACAGCATCACGTCGTGCTGACCGTCTGTGATGGCGGCACCGATCAGGTAGTCGCCGTCATCCAGACCGACCGCAATAATACCCTTGCGCAACGGCCGGCTGAAGGCTTCCAGCGGCGTCTTCTTTACCGTTCCTAACGCGGTGGCCATGAACACGAACTTGTCTGCGGAAAATTCCTTGACCGGCAGCACGACCGTGATCTTTTCGCCTTCCTGAAGCGGGAACATGTTGACGATTGGACGGCCGCGCGAGTTGCGCGAGCCCTGGGGGACCTCGTAGACCTTGACCCAATACACGCGGCCCCGGTTGGAGAAGCACAGAATGTGGTCGTGCGTATTGGCGATGAAGAGCGTGTCGATCCAGTCGTCTTCCTTCATGGAAGTCGCCTGTTTGCCGCGACCGCCGCGCTTTTGCGCGCGATATTCCGACAACGGCTGCGATTTCACGTAACCCGCGTGCGACATGGTCACGACCATCTCTTGCGGCGTGATCAGGTCTTCAGTATTCAGCTCGGTGGCGTTGAGCTCGATCTTCGAGCGGCGCGCGTCGCCGAATTCGGCCTTGATCGACGTGAGTTCGTCGACGATGATCGCCGTAATGCGCTCCGGGCGAGCCAGGATGTCCAGCAGGTCGGCGATCTGCGCCATCACGTCGCGGTACTCGCCAATGATTTTGTCCTGCTCGAGGCCGGTCAGGCGTTGCAGACGCATCTGCAGAATTTCCTGAGCCTGAGTGTCGGACAAGCGGTAGAGGCCGTCGGCCTGCATACCGAAGGACGGATTCAGTCCGTCAGGACGGTAAGCCTCGCGACCACCCGCCGACGCGTTTTCCGTCTCGGCGCGCGACAACATTTCGCGCACCAGCGACGAATCCCACGGACGCGCCATCAATTCCTGTTTGGCGATGGGCGGAGTCGGCGCAGCCTTGATGATGGCGATGAACTCGTCGATGTTGGCGAGCGCAACTGCCAGACCTTCGAGCACGTGCCCGCGTTCGCGAGCCTTGCGCAGTTCGTATACAGTGCGCCGCGTCAGCACTTCCCGCCGATGAGACAGGAAGCACGACAACATCTCCTTCAGGTTCAGGAGCTTCGGCTGGCCGTCGACGAGCGCGACCATGTTCATGCCGAAAGTGTCCTGGAGCTGGGTCGCCTTATACAGATTGTTGAGAACCACTTCCGGCACTTCGCCGCGCTTCAGCTCGATCACGACGCGCATGCCGCTCTTGTCGGACTCGTCGCGAATATCGGAAATGCCTTCGAGCTTCTTCTCGTTGACCAGTTCGGCGATACGCTCGAGCAGCGAGCGCTTGTTCACCTGATACGGCAATTCGTCGACGATGATCGCCATGCGCTGGCCGCGGTCGATCTCCTCGAAGTGCGTGAGCGCGCGCATCACCACGCGGCCGCGGCCGGTGCGATAACCGTCGCGCACGCCGGCCACGCCGTAGATGATGCCGGCGGTCGGGAAATCGGGCGCCGGGATGATCTCGATCAGCTCGTCGATTGAGGCTTCCGGGTTCTTGAGCAGGTGCTGGCAGGCGTCGACAACCTCGTTGAGGTTGTGCGGCGGGATATTCGTCGCCATGCCGACCGCGATGCCGGACGAGCCGTTGATCAGCAGATTCGGGATGCGCGCGGGCAGGATGGCCGGCTCGTTTTCGCTGCCGTCGTAGTTCGGCGTGAAGTCGACCGTTTCCTTGTCGATGTCGGCGAGCAGTTCGTGGCCGATCTTCGCCATGCGGATTTCGGTGTAACGCATGGCCGCGGCATTGTCGCCGTCGACCGAACCGAAGTTGCCCTGACCGTCCACGAGCATGTAGCGCAACGAAAAGTCCTGCGCCATCCGGACGATGGTGTCGTATACAGCTGTGTCGCCGTGCGGATGGTACTTACCGATGACGTCGCCGACGATACGCGCCGACTTCTTGTACGCGCGGTTCCAGTCGTTGTTCAGCTCGTGCATCGCGTATAGCACGCGCCGGTGCACCGGCTTCAGGCCATCGCGGACATCGGGAAGCGCACGCCCTACGATCACGCTCATCGCGTAATCGAGATACGAACGGCGCATTTCCTCCTCTAGGGAGATTGGCAGAGTCTCTTTGGCGAATTGATCCATTATCCGTATCTTTTACGTGCGAAGGCGGCGAGAAGCCGGCGCCTTCGCGTAAGCATTGCAGGCGCAACGCATCACGCGATTCTAACATGCCGCCAATCCCCGCCCGGCGACGGGACGTATACCTATTAGCAGCGCGTCACGAAAAAGTTCCGCACGGCATGCTTTTGGGGCGGATCAGGCTCGATTCGTGCGTAGGGCAATTCGCCGCTCAGCCATGACTGGCGGGACACTCCGGGCGATTGTTCTGTTGCGCATGCACCACAATTGGAAGGCGATTTGATCGGGGGCGGATTTTTTTATCGTCGGAAGGGAACGATATGGCAAAATGCCAACGCACAAAGAGTCAGACACTGCTCGAAGTCTACACACAGCGTTTTTTGTTCCGCACCAATGTTATACTTCGAGCAATGTATGACTTGTCTTCGTCAACAGGCTCGCAGTAAACCTGCGGTAATCTCAATTTCGAGAGGAGAAATATGAATAAACTTTCAAAGCTCGCGTTCATTGCAGCTACCGCGGTTATGGCTGCATCCGCCATGGCACAGTCGGTGCCGGCGTCGCGACAAGCTACCAATGACAACTGGGTGAATGGTACTGGCGAATACGTGTGGATGAACGGCACGAACGAGCTTTGCTGGCGCGATGCATTCTGGACGCCGGCAACGGCTAACGCCAAGTGCGACGGCGCACTGGTCGCCCAGGCTCCGACGCCGCCGGCTCCGGTCGCACCGGCACCGGCCATCACCAGCCAGAAGATCACCTACCAGGCTGACGCACTGTTCGACTTCGACAAGGCTATCCTGAAGCCGGCTGGCAAGGAAAAGCTGGACGATCTCGCATCGAAGATTCAAGGCCTGAACCTCGAAGTCGTCGTGGCAACGGGTTACACGGACCGCATCGGTTCGGACAAGTACAACGACCGTCTGTCGCTGCGTCGCGCTCAAGCTGTGAAGGCGTATCTGGTCAGCAAGGGCATCGAATCCAACCGTATCTACACGGAAGGCAAGGGCAAGCGCAACCCGGTCACGACCGGCTGCAACCAGAAGAACCGCAAGCAACTGATCGCCTGCCTCGCACCGGATCGTCGCGTGGAAGTCGAAGTTGTCGGTACTTCGAAGCAGTAAGCTGCAAACACGCTGTATCAAAGCCCCGCTTCGGCGGGGCTTTTTTATTGCCGACCGGCTCGCGGTTCTCAGCCCGGCCGCACCACAAGGCCCCAAAGCCAGCGAGCCGCCTGCATCTTGCGGCGGCATTTTGCCGCCCCGGCCCCTCGCCTATATACTCCGGGTTTATCCTCGAGCGCCCGCTCACCGCTCTCATCGAGGCAGCTTCGCCATGACCAACGCCGATCCCCACGAACTGCAGAAATTCAGCGACCTCGCGCATCGCTGGTGGGACCCGAACGCCGAATTCAAACCGCTGCACGAACTCAACCCGGTGCGCCTTAACTGGATCGACACGCACGCCCATCTCGCCGGCAAGCGAGTGCTGGATATTGGCTGCGGCGGCGGCATTCTGTCGGAATCCATGGCGAGTCTCGGTGCAGACGTCAAAGGCATTGACCTGTCCAGCGAGGCGCTCGGCGTCGCGGATCTTCACAGCCTTGAAAGTGGTGTAACCGTTAGTTACGAGGAAATCGCCGCTGAAGCGCTCGCCGCGCGCGAACCGGGTGCCTACGACGTAGTCACGTGCATGGAAATGCTGGAGCACGTGCCGCAGCCGTCGGCGATCGTCGAGGCATGCAGGACGCTAGTCAAGCCGGGCGGATGGGTGTTCTTTTCCACGCTCAACCGCAACGTCAAATCCTATCTGTTCGCGGTAATCGGCGCCGAATACATTGCCCGGATGCTGCCCAAGGGCACGCACGACTACGCGCGCTTCATCCGCCCGTCTGAACTGGCCGGCTTCGCGCGCGCGGCAGGCCTGCGCACGGTAGACATCAAGGGTATCGTCTATAACCCGCTCTCCAGGCACTTCGCGCTTTCCGCTGACACGAGCGTGAATTACATGCTGGCGTGCCGTCGCGACGCATGATCCGCCCAACGCCAACAAGATTGAACCAATGAGCGATCCCACGCCCCTGCCCCAGCGCGAAGACAATGAAGATTCGCTCGGCCTTTGCCAAGCCGTGCTGTTCGACCTTGACGGCACGCTTGCCGACACCGCGCCCGATCTGGCCGCGGCCGTCAACAAGATGCGTCACGATCGCGGACTCGAGATGGTGCCGCTCGAAAAGCTGCGGCCGCTCGCGTCCGCCGGCGCGCGCGGGTTGATCTGCGGCGGCTTCGGCATCGGTCCGGACGACCACGAATTTGCGTCGATGCGCGAAGAGTTTCTCGCCAACTACGAAGCGGATCTATGCATCGAGACCACGCTCTTTCCAGGCATTCCCGAATTGCTCGACGAGCTCGACGCACGCGGCGTGCGCTGGGGCATCGTGACCAACAAGGTCGCGCGGCTCACGGAACCGCTGATCGCGCAACTCGGTCTGGAAGAGCGTGCGGGCTGCGTGGTCAGCGGCGACACGACCCCTCACTCGAAGCCTCACCCTGCGCCGCTGTTGTACGCAGCGCGCGCACTCGACACGGCGCCCGAGCGCATCGTCTATGTCGGCGACGATTTGCGCGACGTGCAGGCGGGCTTCGCTGCCGGCATGAAAACG
Organism: Burkholderia sp. WSM2230; assembly: GCF_000472445.1. GTDB lineage: Bacteria > Pseudomonadota > Gammaproteobacteria > Burkholderiales > Burkholderiaceae > Paraburkholderia. The sequence continues at coordinate 10,303 of NZ_AXAJ01000026.1, read as the reverse complement.
GTGGCCGCCGCTTACGGCTACTGCGGCGACGACATCCCGCCCACGCAATGGCATGCGCAGCATGTCGTGCAATCGCCCGCCGAACTGCAGCGGCTGTTGCGCGACATCGCCTAACCCGCTTAACGTCTCCCACGAGCCCGCCGTGACGCGCAGGCTGGCACGAACCGGGGGGAGCCGAGACAGGGCCGTCAAAATATTGTAAAATCTACGTTGGCTCGAAGTTTCGAGCAACGAACCGCGGGGGCGACCTGGTTTCGACAGGGGTTGCGAAGCGGCTAGGGCATGTCGAGGACCCGTCACCTCGTTAATCAATGGGAAAAACGTAACTGCAAACGACGATACGTTCGCACTGGCAGCCTAAGGGCCGCCGTCCTCTGCCTAGTTCACTGACGGGCTAGTGTCGCAAGACCGGTAGCAATACCGACAGAGGTCATATACGTCAGTTAAGCCTTGACGGAGTCACGACGTCCGGGTCGAAAACCTAGTGAATCGCCGTAGTGCAGCGTGTTCGTCCGCGTCACTGCGGTTAAATCAAAAGACAGAACTAAACATGTAGAACTGGTCGTAGAGTGCTTCTGGACGCGGGTTCGATTCCCGCCGCCTCCACCATACAGCTTGCACCAAACGGCGTTGCCCCGGCAGCGCCACGACAAAGACCCCGACGGCGTCAGCCGGGCGGGGTCTTTTCATTTCCGATTGCCGGCGCGTCCCGCGTGTTGCACACAGCGCGCGCTGCGCTGGCGCCGCACGCGCTCTCGTTTCCACCGCTTACCGGCGAATCGCCACCAGCGCCCGCAAGATGTCGGCGTCGATCTTTGCCGGCTGCGCGTCTGGAACCGCCACCGACGTTTGCGCATTCACGGCGGTAATTGCCGGCTCCGCATTCACGCCGCTTACTGGCCGCTGCACCGTAGCAGCAGGCACGGGCACGGTTATGGACAACCCAGCACCAGCCGCTGCACGGTGCGCCCCAGTGCCATTCATCGCGCGGCCCACCGGTGCATCAGCCACCGCCCGACCGCTATCCGTGCTCAGCAACAGCTCGTTCACACGCGCGACCTCGTCGACATCCAGGCTGGCCGTAGCCGCCTTCAACTGAAGGAGCGCCACCACTGTCGCATAGCGCGCGCGAATCAGATCGCGCCGATTCGCGAAAAATGTGTCCGATGCACGCAGCACGTCCGTGCTCGCGCGACTGCCTACCCTATAGCCGACCCTGGTCGCATCCAGCGCCGCGCGCGAACCCTGCACCACGCGTGACAGCAATTCGACCCGCGCGGCGCCGGCACGAAAGCGCGACCAGTATTCCCGCGCGCTCGCGCCAGCCGCGCGTGTCGCCGCAACCAGTTCGTCCTGCGCTTTATCCTCCAGCGCCAGCTTTTCGTCGATAGTCGCCGTCGCTCCGCCGCCTTCGAAAATGGGGATGGTGACCGATAGCATCGCGGTGGTCGTGGTTGTGGGCCGCATATAGCCCGACGCTGCGCCAGCCGGCGTATGGCTCGCGGTCAGGTTGACGACGGGCAGCCGCGCTGCGCGGGCCTTCTCGACCTCCAGCCCGGCGATGCGCCTATCCACCTGCTTCAGTTGCACGTCGTAGTCATGGGCCTGCGCTTGTGAGGCCCAGCTTTCCACGTCCTGCGGATCGAGCCCCGGCATGCCGGCAAGCTCCGACACACGCGAGAGCCCAGCAAACGGCTGCCCAGTGAGCTGCTCGAGCGCCAACCGTTTCAGTTGCAAGTCGTCGCGCGCATCCTGTTGTTGCGCTTGCGCCTGTTGGCGTGCCGCCTCGGCTTCGCGCACGTCGATTACCGTCGCCTCCCCCGCATTCCGCTTACGGCGCAGTTCGTCCAGATGAAGATCGAGCGTCGCGGCATAGTCGTTGGCACGCGTCAGCTCGTCTTCGGCGGCAAGTTCGTCGAAATACGCCTGCACGGATCGCAAAATGAGCACTTGCCGCGCGCGCGCGAAGTCCACGGCGCCGCGTGCCTGAACAAAATCCGCCTGCTTGTATGCAGTCCATCGGCTCCAGTCGAACACAGGCTGCGTCAACGCCACAGTCCATCCGCTTTGCCAGTAATGCGTGTTGGGAAGGCTCTCGGTGACGACATTGTTGTACCCGCGCCCCCACCCACCGACCACCTGCGGCAGGAGCGCCGCACGCGCCTTCGGCACAGCTTCGCGCGCCGCTCTCGAGCCTGCACCGAACGCCGCGAGATCGGCGTCATGATCGGTACTCTGCTCGACGACGGTGAGCAGATCGACCGCGGCCGCGGCACCGGCATACCCCACGCCAGCGAGCACGACGATTGCGCCCGCCCATGCATGCTTAGTCATCCACCAGCACTCCTTGTCGAGCCTCGCACAGCAGTTGGCCGTCGACCAGTCGATAGCGCGTGCCGAACGCCGCTGCCAGCGACATGTCATGCGTAATCACCACCACCGTGCGGTTCAGACTGAGCAGCAAGTCGACGACACGCCGCACTGAAGCTGGATCGAGATTCGAAGTCGGCTCGTCCAGCAGCAGCAGTTCGCGCTGCGGATACAACGCGCGCGCGAGCAGCAGACGCTGCCGCTGGCCCGCCGAGATATTGGCGATCGTGTCGCTTATCACAGTGCGCGTGCGCATCGGCAGGCGCATCACATCTGGCAACAGGCCCACGTCGTCGAGCAATGCGTGAATTCGGGCTTCGTCGGCATTGCCGCTGAAAAGCGACACGTTGTCCGCGATCGAACCATGCAGTATCAAATCGCCTTGCCGCATATGAACTGCATGCCGGCGGATTTCGTCGACGCTGAGATTAGGCCAGGCGATACCATTCAACGCGATCTCGCCTTCCTGCAGTGGCTCTGCTGCCGCGAGCAATTTGAAGAGCGTCGACTTGCCGCTGCCCGACGCGCCGGTGATCACGATCTTGTCGCCCCTGCGGATGACGAGGTTCGCGTCCTCGAGCACCGGCTGATCCGAGACGCCGTAGCGGAAGGTGACGCCGCGCATCTCGATCTGCTCGAACGTGCGCACCTCGACGGCCTTATGCAGGTCGGCCGGCGGCGTATAGCGCTCCGTTTCGCAATCGACGATATCGCTCACGCGCGCGACCGGCACGCTCAGCATGAAATAGTCGAACGCGCCGTTGACGGCGCGAGCAAAGCGCTCCGACAACAGCGATTTGTAGATCAGAAACGAATAGAACACGCCGACTGAGATCGCACCGCCCAGCATGAGGCGCGCGGCGAACCAGCTCACCGCAATCATGTCCGCGTACTCAATCAGCTTGAGGATCGCATCGCGCGCGCTGGTGAGGCGGCTGCTGCTCACGAGCGCCGCAATGTATGCGCGATACCTCGTCATGAACATCGCGGTGCGCCGCGTCTCGCCCTGCGACAGCTTGATCAGCGACGCGGCGCGAATCGTTTCGATCAGCGTGTCGTCGCAACGCGCCGATTCTTCGAGGACAAGCGCGTGCGTATCGCGCATGCGTGCGAACAGCGCAAACGCCACCGCGACGTAGGCTACGAAGATCAGCAACGCGATCAGCGTCAGTTGCCTGCTTTGCGCGAGCATCAATGCCAGCGCAAGCGTGCCGACCATGATGTCGATGCCCGCCGAGATCGCCGTGCGCGTCGAAAAGGCGCTGATTTCGTCCTGCGCCTTGACGCGCGAGAACAGATCGCCGACGTGGCGCTTCTCGAAGTACGGTTGCTCAACAGCTTCGCGACGATACCCTGGGTCATGCTGATCTGAACCAGACCGTGCAGAAGTTCGACGAGGTAAGTCTGCACATATTGGCTCAATGCACCAGTCGCGAAGATGCCGGCGAACGTCAGCATAAGGACGTTCAGCAGATTGAGGTTGTCGGCGGCGACCACGTCGTCGAGCAACAGGTTGCCGAGATACGGCATCGCGAGAATCGCAAACTGACTGCCGAGCGCGACGAACATGACCTTGGCGATCTGCGCGGCGAGTTGCGGATTAAGCAAGCGCACGCGAGCAAGCGCCTGCGGCACGCGCGACTTGCTGCGCACGCGCGGCATGTCGGGCGTGGGCGCGCACTCGAGCAGATAGCCGGACACATTGGCGACGAACGTGTCCATGGAAATGCGCCGCCGGCCGCTCGCCGGGTCGATCACCTGCACGTATCCGCGTGCGCTTTTTTCGAAAACGACGAAATGCGCGCCGCCGAAGTGCAGGATCGAACCGCGCTTGATGTCCCGCAGATCGCCCGCGCCGAAACGGTAAGCCTCTACTGCCAGACCGAATTCAGCCGCGACATCGTACAGATCCATCAACGTCAGGCCGTTGGCCGAGACCGGCCTGAACGCCTGCAATTCGCGAACCTCGATAGCGCGGCCCAGATGCGTCAGGACCATTGCAAGGCATGCGTAGCCGCATTCCGCGACTTCGTTCTGGTAAATCACGCGCATCGTCAACCTCGCAGCATGCGGAAAAGCGGCGCGAGCACCCATTCGGCGATGGTGCGGCGCTCGATCACGATGCTCGCCGTCGCCGTCATGCCCGGCAGAATGTCGAACCGTTGCCGCTCGAATTTGAACTGGCCGTCGGCGAGCGTGGCCCAGGCCATGTAATCGCCTTCGGCGCCGCGCGGCTCCGAAGCGCCGGCTGGCGACATGGCCGAGCGCACGGTGGTTCGCGAAATGGAATCGATGCGAGCCGCGTAGCTGCCGAACCTGGCATACGGAAAAGCGTCGAGCTTGAGCCGCACGACTTGCCCTTCGCGCACGAAACCTCGCCGACGCGAAGGGATGCGCAACGCGGCACGCAGCGGACCCTTTCCATCTGTGGAGATGACGAGCGCGACGTCCTCCGGGGTCAGCGTGCGGCCAGGGACGAGCCCCGAGAAAGTCACGACGCCCGCCTTCGGCGCGGAAATGGTGGCGTCCTGGCGAATCTGCTCGAAACGCATGCGGATGTCCTGCAGATCCCGTGCGTGACGCGCGGCGAGTTCGGCGAGTTGCGCGTCGAGGCTCGTTTGCGTGCCCATGGCGGCACCCAGTTCGGCATTCAGTTGCTGACGACGAGCGGTGCCTTGCGCGACCGATACCTTCGCCTGGTGTGTCTGCGCCCTCGCCTGCTCGATGCGGTCTGCGGTGACATAGTCAGACACCGACTCGAGCCGCGCGAGCGCGCGTTGCGCTTCCGCGGCGAGTTGCTGGTTCTGGCCCGACTGCTCGTCTAGCGCCGCGATTTCCGCGCGACGGCTTTGCGCCGCGAGCCGCGCGGCGTCGAGCTGCGCCAGCAGGTCCGACTTGCGCTGCAGGTATTGTGCTTCGGTGGTGCGGATCTGCTCGTCGCGCGCGTGTTCGTCGAACGCGGGCCTCTGCCGGCCGTCGCTCGCGAGAGACAGATCGCGCTCGAGCCGGAACAGCGGCGTTCCCTGCTCGACCCGTGCCGGGCTGCTTACGTAAATGTCGGAGACAAGCCCGCTCAGCCCCTGAACCTTGATCTCGGACGGCGACACGATCTCCGCGCGCACGTCCTGCTTCATCTCGACTTCGTGGACGAACGCAAAAACGATCGCGCAAACGACGAGCGTGGACGCCGCGTAAGCGAGCCAACGCCAGGAAACGTCCCTGAACTGCGGGAGATGAGTAGGTTGCATAAGTCGTTGCGGTCGGGAAGCGAGCCGCGCTCCGATATGAGCGCTAGCGGAAAATGCGGGGCGCCGGCCTTCGCGCCGGGCGTGGAAAGTTTCAGCGGGCGGGTGCGAACGAATACATCGATGGGTGCCCGGCGACTAGCCAGTCCGCATAGTTGTCGGTCACTGCTGCTTCGATATACCGCGCCACTTGCTGAGGCGCGCCGGTCAGGGCAAGCGGCAACGGGTCGAAAATTTCGGCACCGAAGCGGCCGCGTTCGTAGCGCAGATAGAACGGCAGCAAGATTGCGTCGAACTGCGCGCCGAGACGGAACACGCCGTTGTGAATGCGCGCGTTGCGCCCGAACAGGGAGACGCTCACCGTTTCCATCGGATAACGGTGCAGCGTGAACGGCGGCACGTCGGCGAACAGCACCGCGACGCCGCCGCGCTTCAACGCCCGCGCGAGACGCAGTCCGAGGCCGTTGCGGTCGTCGTCGCCATACGTGTACAGCACGGTCACGCCGGGTATCAGCGAATGGTCGTCGCCATACAGGTCGCGGGGCACGCCGGATACGACAGCGATCGACTCGAGTCCGAGCAGTGCCCGCAATTCGTCGATCACGTAGATGTTCGCGTACTGCGAGACATAGTGGAACGGCGACACGATGACGGGCCGCCCGGGTTCCGCTGCACGCAACTGCGCGATTTTCGTGGCGAGCGCACGCGCGACCTCCTGCAGATCGGGCCACGCTTCGCTCCCCCTCGTCAGCCTGCCGAAATAGATGCGCTGGTCGATCAGATGCTCGCGAAAACGGCCGGATGCAACGCGGCTCGAATTGGCCAACCTCAGCTTCAGTACGTTGCGGCCTATGTCGGCACGGCAAATGCCTTCCCAGCGGATGCGCGCGTCGGTAAGCGCGCGGATTCGCCACCAAACGGTGGCAAGCGGTTCGATTGCGGTACGCGGCAAACGGGCAATCAACGCACGGCGAACACCGCCCATAGCATAGGCAACCCGGTCAGGTAGTGACGCTAACAAGCGTAGCCCAGCGGCCGGCAGCTTCAGGTTCATGTCGGCTTGCTTGCCGGGACGACCCTAGGGGCACAGTCCCGGCTTCAAACATCAGGCGCGCGGCACCGGTGCGGAGGCCTTCAGCGTGGTTTGCGTCGGGGTCTTGCAGCTGCACTTGCAGCAACCACCAGCAACGGCGGATTTAGCCAGTTCATTGCGATTGATTTTTTGCATTTTTGCTTACCAGATTAGTGAATTAACAAGTTGGCCCACGAGTGATCAATCACCGACTAATCAATCAATTGAGCTGCGGCGATTCTATCACCGGGATTTTATCAAAAATAGATTTGACGCAATTTTGCACTTGTCTTATTAACCAATCAATTCCATCGTTATTCGACGAAATTTCGGGAACGCACGAACGCTAAGATATTGCGTATTCTCGCACGCGCCGGCGGGCTGGCGCCGCGCCCGTCTAGCTAATGTCGCAGCGCCGACAGGCATCCTGGCCAGGCGAAATGCCCACCGCTTAAGGCTTAAACGAGGGCCATTTGAATTAATCTGAAACTGCAATGAATATTTCCAGACAACAAATAAGAAATTTCGCAGCCTTTAATTCCTGTTCACCGCAGCCACAAAACGGAAATTCACGTATTCCGCGACGAAAATAACCGCCGCAATACTCACAAAGGAATGGCACGACCACTCCCGATCCGGCTGTCCCTCCCGGGCAGCCAGTCGGTCAGCGCAAAAAAAGCACACCCGTCGCCCGCAACCTGACCGCAAACACGCGACCCGATGGAATAAACCCGCCGGCTGGTTCGTTGATGCCTGACGACGCGTGCACGCATGCCGCGTTGTATGCCAGCGTTGCATGTGCACCTCGCAAAGCCAACTCACACGAACAACCAGGAGCCACATCATGCGTAAGACTTTCTTCTGCCTCGCATTGCTCGCACTGCAACAAAGCGCTTTCGCCGAGCCGCCGAAAGTGGTCGACGGCCGCTTCGTCACCTCGGACGGCATGACGCTCTACACCTTCGACAAGGACACCACACCCGGCGTCAGCGCGTGCACCGGCGGCTGCACGAGCTATTGGCCCGCTGCCGTGGCGGGCCCGTCGGACAAGCCGTCGGGAGACTGGACGCTGATACCGTCGGCGGACGGCAAGCAGCAATGGGCGTACAAAGGACATCCGCTCTATCGCTACGCGGCGGACAAGCAGGCGGGAGACATGAAAGGCGACGGCTTCAAGGACGTCTGGCACACGGCGAAGCCGTAACCCGCGCGGTTGGCAAGCCAATGCAAAACGCCGGCAAAGCGCCGGCGTCCCGATTCATGCAGCCAGCTTAAGCGGGCACGACTTACTGCAACGGCACCGCCTTTTCCAGGCGGCACGGCCGATTACTCCTTCGGACACTGCAGGTTGCAGCCGTTCGGGTCCCCCAGGTCGCCGCGCTTGCGCATCGCCGACTTCTTGCCGGACTGATACTTGTCCGACGGGGCCGACGCAGCAAACGGCATTTGCGGATGTTCGGCAAGCCGGAACTGTTCCTGCAGAATGCCGCCCGGCACGCCCGGCGAATTCTGCGCGAAAGCGACGCAGGCGCTCGCGAGAAACAACCCGGCCGACGCGGCCGCGGCACATGTGTGTAGAAGAACTTTCATATCGATTCGAAGCGCAGCGACGCGCGCAGTTGAGCAAAAGGCGGAAAGCTTAGAGATTATCCGAAACGAAAGCCAGTCGCAGCGTGCTACGCGCTCTGCTGTTTACCGCCGCTTACTTGTCCCCGCTTACCGCCACAACTCACGCACCCGTCCCGCTCAATCCCGCCTCCAGATCCACCAGCTTGCCGCACTCGCGCGGATCGTAGCCTTGCAGTTGATCGACGCTCGTATGAAACGCACTGCCCCGCAGCAATTCGATCACCGCCGACAACGGCGCGCGCTCGAGACGCGCGCGGTCGCACGCGAAGTAATAGTCCTCGTCGACGGCGGGAAGGAAGTCGAGCCCGAAATGATGCGCCGCGGGTTCCACGCCGAAGCCCACGTCCGCCATACCGCTCGCCACGAACGCCGCAATCGCCGAATGCGTCAGTTCGGCCGACGCATAACCGTTCACGCGGTCCGGGTCGATGCCGAGTTTGCGCAACGCGAGATCGAGCAGCATGCGCGTGCCCGAGCCATGCTGGCGATTGACGAAGCGGATGTCGTCGCGCGACAGATCTGCAAGCCCGGCGATCTGCTTCGGATTGCCCTTGCCGAGAAACAGCCCCTGCTTGCGCCGCGTCAAATGCACCAGCACGTGACGCTGCGGATCGAGCCAGCGCCGGTACGTGTCGGCACAGGCCGCGCGGAATTCGCCGAGCGGCAAGTGGAAACCGGCCAGATCGCATTCGCCGCGCGCGAGTGCGCTCACCGCGTCGGCGCCATCGCGATACTTGATGTCGACCGGCAAGTCGCGCGCGACCAGTGCGGTGACGAGCGCGGCCACCGCATAGCCATGCGACGCATGAATGCGCACATGATCGACAGGCGGCGCGAGCCAGCGGTTCAGATCGCTCGCCACTTCGCTCGCGAGCGCCTGCATGTTGCCGTCGAGCCGCTCGCCGCATAGACGCTGCGCGCGCAGCACCGCCTGCCCGAGTTCGGACAGCACCGAACCGCGGCCGCGCTCCTTCGCAATCAGCGGACCGCCCAGACGCTCCTCGATTCCGCGCAACAAACCCCACGCATGACGGTAGGACAAACCCTTAAGCGCCGCCGCCTGCGCGATGCTGCCGGATTCGTTCACGAGCGCGAGCAGCGGCACGACGTCCGACAGGCTTGCCTCCCGGCCATCCGGGCCCTTCAATACCAATTGAGCATGGCACTCGATTCTGATCATATATGTGCAGGTATTTCCTATTGCGTCAGCCGTTTCGCCCGCCTATCGTTCGGCTATCCCATATCGAATATACGAAGCATAAATGCACGCATTATGAATAACAAGTGCATATATGACTTTGGAGGAGCCCCCACTTGGACGATCTCATCGCCATCGCGCCGGAAGAGCTCGTAGCGCGTCACGCGCAACCCGGCAGTTCCCTGCTGGCCGTGCTGCACGCGATTCAGGACGAACTCGGCTACGTGCCGTCTGAAGCCGTTGCGCCGCTCGCGCGCGTGATGAACCTGTCGCGCGCGGAAGTGCACGGCGTCATCACCTACTACCACCATTTCCGCACGCAGCCGGCCGCGCCCGTCACGGTGCAGCTGTGCCGCGCGGAAGCCTGCCGCAGCATGGGCACCGAGTCCCTCGCGCAGCACATCGAGTCGCACACCGGTTGCCGCTTCGACGCCGAGCATCAGACCGGTGCCGCGGTGGAACTGGAATCGGTGTATTGCCTCGGTCAATGCGCGCTTTCTCCGGCGATGATGGTCAACGGCACGCTGCACGCGAGAGTCACGCCACAAAAGTTCGACGCGATTTTCGCGGCCGCCAGCAAATGCGTGGAGGTGACGGCATGACCCGCATCCATGTTCCCCGCGATTCATCGGCGCTTGCCTTGGGCGCGGACGCCCTCGCCGACGCGATCAAGGCCGAGGCCGCACGCCGCGGCATCGCCATCGAGCTGGTGCGCAACGGCTCGCGCGGCCTGCTGTGGCTCGAACCGCTCGTCGAGGTGCAGACGGCCGAAGGCCGCATCGGCTACGC
>NZ_AXAJ01000025.1 GCF_000472445.1 Burkholderia sp. WSM2230 | reverse complement strand
GCAATCGCGCGCGACCATGCGTCGAGTTGCGCATAGGTCACCTGATCATTTCCGTCGACGAGTGCAATCGCGTCGGGACGCTCGCGGGCCTGCGCCGCGATTCGCGCCGTCACCGGCTCGTACGTAAACGAGACGGCAGATGTCGCGGCGAAATCTGCAGTGTGGCCTGTTGTCAGATCGCGCACCCGCACGTCGGTATCATGGCTCTCGACGAGCGCGGTCACGAGGCAATCCAGCATCTGCTCGAAATACCCGGCGACGCTCGCGACGCCCTCCGCTGACACGCGCGCCGCATGCCGGTGCCATTCCAGCCTGAGCGCGTCGCCTCCGCCCACATGACGGGGCGCGACGACCAGCATCAGCGGCAAGTGAGTGCGGTTGTGCGCCTCGACGGCGCGCACGCGCAGCGTGCCGCGGGTTTCGCTCGCTGCTCCGATTGCACCAAGCGCGTCGTCGAGCGGATAGTTTTCGAACACGATGAGGCTATCGAACAGCGCATCGACGCTCGAATCCGCCCATTGCTGCAAGCTCGCGAGCGGAGTGTGCTCGACGTCGCGCAACTCAGCGTTATGCCGCTGCAACGCGGCGAGCCACGCACGCACCGGCGCGTGCGATTCGACATCGACCCACAGCGGAAGGCTGTTGATAAAAAGACCAACCGTCGATTGTGCATCCGGCAGATCGACCGGCCGGCCCGACACGGTCATGCCGAATGCAACTTGCGTGCGCCCCGAGAAGCGCGCGAGCACCAGTGCCCACGCGGCCTGCACAAGCGTGTTCAGCGTGACCTGCGCGCGCTGCGCGGCGCGCTTCAGACGCGCGTGCGAGACGCCGTCGAGTTCGCGGATCAGCGCTTTTGCCTCGGCTCCAACAGCGCTGTTTTCGGACGACGGCCGCCACGCACTGCCGAGCGCATCGGCGAGGCGCGCCGGATCATCGCGCGTCGCGAGCCGCGCGCGCCAGAACGAAGCGGTGTCGGGCTGGCCATGCAGCCAGCGGACGTAAGCCTCATAAGGCACGCCGGGCGATGCATCAGGGGCGCCGCCAGCCTCGATCGCGGCATATGCGCGCGCCACTTCGGTCACTACCTGCGCGGTGCTCCAGCCATCCGTCAGAGCGTGATGATGAGTCCACAGAAGATCGTGAGCGCCGTCGGGACGCTGGAAAACATCTACGCGCATCAGCGGCGCGACGCCCGGTTCGAAGCCGCGCGCGACGAGCGCCTCGCGCGCGGCGTCGTATGCAGCCTCATATTGCTCTTCTGTCGACGCGTTGACAGGCGAACCCGGCGCCCCATCGGCAATGCGCGCATGCACTTCGAACGGCATGCGCACGTGCCGCTCGACGACCTGCAACGGCTCGCCGCCCGCGGGCCACACGAAGCGCGTGCGCAAAACCGGATGACGCGCGATCACCGCGTCCCACGCCGCGCGCATCGTGTCGATGCGGAGCTCGTCGATCGTGAGGCGCAACTGCGACACATACATGCCGGGCTCGCCGTCGAGCATGCCGTGAAAGAGCAGGCCCTGCTGCATCGGCGTGGCTGGGTAGACGGCCTCCACGGCGTCGCGCGAAACGCCGGCTTGCGCGAACCAGGGCTCGTTGGGAGCAGGTTCGATGGCGCGCGATGCGTTGGGTGCCTGAGTCGCTGCCGTTGGGGCCGCGGTGGTGTTGCCGGCGGTCCTGCTTGCGGTTGCGGCGCTAGTGATTGCGAAGGCCTCCGCGGAGGTGGCCGCGGATGCGCCAGAGGACGTGGCCACGCTTTCGCGTGTGCGCGTATGCGTAGTCGCAGGCGCACCGGCACTCACAATCGCGCCCGCCGGCACACTCGCACGCCCCCCCGCCACCGCCACAGCCACCCGCGCCGCTGCCTCGATAGTCGGATAGTCGAACATCTGCTTCGGCGTCAGCCGGAGTCCTGCGCCGCGCGCCTTCGCGATGATCTGCAAACTCAGAATCGAATCCCCGCCGATCTCGAAGTAGTTGTCCGTTACGCCGATATCGTCGCGTTTGAGCACTAGCTTCCAGATGCCTGCGAGCGTGCGTTCGGCGTCGTTGCGCGGCTCGACGCGCGCGGCATTCGCGGCCCCGCCCTGCTGCTGCGGGACCGGCAACGCGGCGCGGTCGACCTTGCCGTTGGCGGTGAGCGGCAACGCGGCCAGCACCTGTAGTGACGACGGCACCATGTAGTCCGGCAGATCCGCAGCGAGACGCGCGCGGATCGCGTCGACGTCGAGCGTGCCGGCCGCGCTCAGATAGGCGACAAGGCGCGGCGCCGCGCCCTCGCTGTCCGCATGCGCGATCACCACGGCGTCGCGCACGCCGTCCTCGACGCGCAGGCGTACGGCGACCTCTTCCGGCTCGACGCGAAAGCCACGGATCTTGACCTGGTCGTCGAGACGTCCGAGGAACGCAAATTCGCCGTCGGGCAGGCGGCGGCTGCGGTCGCCCGTCCGGTAAAGCCGCGTGCCGTGACCATGCGGGTCGGGCACGAAGCGCTCTGCCGTCAGCGACGGCCGGTTCAGATAGCCATACGCGACGCTCGCGCCGCCAATGCAAAGTTCACCCACCGCGCCCTTCGGCACCGGGTTGCCGTCGGCATCGACGATGCGCGCGTCAACGTGCGCGAGGGGCTTGCCGAGCGGCAGTGTCGCCGCCCGGCTTTGCGCGCCGCAGCGCGTGAGCACGCCGACGGTGGTCTCGGTCGGTCCATAGTGATTGATGAGGCGGCATTCGGGACGCAGCGCTGCAACACGCTCGGCAAGGCGCCTCGGCGCGGGCTCGCCGCCCATCACGAGGCAACGGCGCGGCAATGCCCGCTCGGGAAATTGCGCCTGCAGGAGCGCGTCGAGATGGCTCGGCACGATCTTCAGCAGATCGACGGCATGCGCGTGCATGTAGTTCGCGAAGGCATCCGGATCGGCGACGACATCGGCGTCGAGCATATGCAGCGTCCAGCCATGCCAGAGCGCGCCAAACAGCGACGTGTGGCCGAGGTCGGCGGCGGGTGTCGACAGATACGCGGCGCTCGCGATCTGCTCCGGCAGCCGTTCGGAGACGCCACGCAGATACGCGGCGAGCGCCGCATGGCTCAGCACGACGCCCTTCGGTCGACCAGTCGAGCCCGATGTGTAGATCACGTAGGCGGGCCAGGCGAGGATGCTGTCGTCGGCTTGCGGATAAGCAACGGTGAGATCGGCGCTATCCGCGCAAGTGGCGCTACTGGCGCCTGCGCGCAACGCGTGTGGGTTCAGCTGCACCACTCCGTTGGGCAGCCACGCGGGCCTGGCTGATGTTGGCGCGGCGCTGGTTCCTGAATTGGTGGCGGTGTTAGCGATGGTGTTGGCTGCGGTGTTGGCCGCGGTGTTGGCCACTCCTTCGCAACCCAGATCACCCATAGTTCCAACCACCGCCTCGAACGGCTCGCCGGTCACCACCACTCGCGCGCCGCAATCCTCAGCCTGCCAGCGCAGCCGCGCTTGCGGCAACGCGGGATCGAGCGGCACATAGCACGCACGCACTCGCCACACCGCGAGGATCGTCGCGACGAGCGCCGCGCAGCGCGGCAACGCGAGCACCACGCGGTCGCCGGGCCGCACGCCCGCGTCGACGAGCGCCGCGGCGAGGCCGCCCGACCAGGCCCACAAATCGCGCCAGCCGAGCGGCCCCGCGCTGTCGGCGAGCGCAACGGCGTTCGGCCGTTCAATGGCAAACCGCGCGACGCGCGCAGGCAGGAAATCGGTGTCGAAATGGATGGCTTGCATGGTGTCCGTGGTGTGATCCAGGTGTCTGACGCCCGCGCGGGCAAACGCGGGCCACTGTGTTTCGAGTCGAGTCGTGGTGACGAAGGCGACACGAAGGCGCCCTAAACTCGCGCGCTCAGGGCGCGTAAGCCCCCGCGCCGCGCGCAGTGCTTTCAGCCGCTTCATCGTCGTCGAGGCGGAATTCGCCGATAGCACGCAAAGGCGCGTCCGCAATCTGTTCGAGTAGTTCGACGTAGTGCCGCGCTAACTGCGCCACGAACGCATCGTCGTAAAGTGCAGCGGCGTACGCGAACACGCAGCGCAATTCGCCGGCGCGCTCGCGGAACACGTCGAGCGCGAGTTCAAAGCGGGCATCGCTCGCGTCGGCGTCGATCAGTTCGCACCGCACGCCGTCGAGATCGAGCGTCGTGTCGAATTCGTCGTGCAGCACGAACTTGATCTGCGCGAGCGGACTGCCGCCCGCGCGGCGCCCCGATTGCAGCGCCGCCGCAACGCGCTCGAACGGCACGTCGGCGTTCGCCTGCGCGTCGATGCTGTCGTCGCGCACTTCGCGTAGCAATGCGGCAAACGTCTTGGTGCTTTTCACGCACGCGCGCATCGCCAGCGTGTTGACGAAAAAGCCGATCAGCTCCTCGGTTTCGAGCCGGTCGCGGCCGGCGACGGGCACCGCGATAGCGACGTCCTGCGCGCCGCTGTAGCGCGACAGCAGCGCGGCGAATGCAGCGAGCAGCACCATGAACAACGTGGCGTTTTCCGCGCGCGCGAGCGACTCGAGGCGGCTCGCGAGAGCAACAGAAATGCGTGCGCCGACGCGCGCGGCAAGCGGCTCATACGCACGGCCGCGTTCGTGCACGGTCGGCAGATCGAGCACAGCGTCGTAGCCGGCGAGACGGCCGCGCCAGTAGTCGAGCTGCGCGTCGAGCTGCGCGCCGCCGTCGGCGCTAAAGCGCTCGCGCTGCCATGCGGCGTAATCGGCGTATTGGACTGCCGGTGCAGGCAGTCCGGGCGGCGTGCGCGTGCCGCCGCGTAGCGCGGCGCGATAACCGGCGGCGAAATCGCGCAGCAGCACGTTGATCGACCAGCCATCCGCGACGATGTGATGCATGACGAAATGCAGCACGTGCCGTCCATCGCCACGCGCGAACAGCGTCGCGCGAAAGAGCGGCCCGCGTGTCAGATCGAACGGCTCGCGGGCGCGTCGGCGCAACTGCGCGTCGAAATGTTCGTCGGTGCTGTTGCGCGCGTCGACGGTTTCCCAGTGCCACGCGTCGCGAAGATCCGCCGCGTCGGCCACTGGCGCAATCAATTGGCGCGGCGCGTCGCCGGTATCGTCAAAACGTGTACGCAGCATCTCGTGACGAGAAACCAGCGCATCGAGCGCGCATTTCGCGGTGTGAGCATCGAGCGGACCTGTCAACGAGAGCGCCGCAGAAACGTTGTACGCGGGGCTGTCCGGATCGACTTGCCACAATACCCAGAGGCGTTCCTGGGGCAAGGACAGCGGCGCCGCGCCGCGCTCGCTCGCAGCGCGTCGTGCAAGGCGGGCAACGCTCGTGCCTGCCTGCGATGGAGTTGCCCAGCGCGCATCCAACGCGGCGGCCAGATCCATAAGCTTCGTATGACTAAACATCAGCCCAACTGGCACGTCGCGCCCTAGTTGCACACGCAGCCGCGATGCGACCTTCGCCGCCAGCAGCGAGCGGCCGCCAAGCGTGAAAAAAACATCCGATGCGCGCGGTGTCGGCACGTCGAGCACCTCGCTCCAGACCTGCGCGATGATCTGCGCCGTCGGCGTCAACGTCGCGCCGCTCGCTTCTGATGCGCTCGCGCCCGTTGCGATGGCTTGCGGCCGCTCTGATCTCGCGTCGCGTACAGCGAACGGCATGAGCGCGCCGCTTTGCCACGCGGCCACACAGGCGCTGCGCTGAAGTTTGCCGCTGGAAGTTCGCGGCAGATCGCCGGGTTCGAGCAGCAGGATCAACGCGGCTTCGTACTGGAATGCGTCGCCGAGCGCTGCCGCGATCGCAGCGAAAATCGTCTCAGGCGCCACTTGCCGCGTCCTGCCTCGCGGGACTTCGGCCGCCACGCCAATCGCCTCCGCGCCGTCGGCCGTCTCGACCGCGAACGCGGTGACGCGCCCGCGGCGCAGCCATTCGACACGCTCCGCGAGCACCGTCTCGAGGTCCTGCGGATACACGTTCTCGCCGCGCAGCACGATCATGTCTTTGCGGCGTCCGCAAAAGAACAGCTGACCGCCGTGGACGAAACCGAGATCGCCGGTACGCAGCCAGCGTCCCGGAAAACCTGGCGCGTCGTCGAGAAACACCTCGGCGGTGGCCTGCGGGTTTTGCCAGTAGCCACGCGTGATGCTCGGACCGGCGCACCACACTTCGCCGACATAACGGTCCGGCAGGCGCGCGCCCGTCTGCGGCTCGACAATCGCAAGCTCATGGCCGAACGCCGTTACACCGCAACCGACGACGGCCTTATCGTCACCGTGGCCGGCGCGGTTACCGTGGTCGCCGTGGTCGCCGTAAGCGCCATGGTTACCGCCATTGCCAGCAGCCACAGACCGCGCGAGCGGAGACGGCTGCGCAAGTGCGGACGCAGAAAAACGCGTCTCGGGCGAGCCCGAGCCCACCTCCACGCCCGTGAAAAACAGCGTCGCCTCGGCAAGTCCATAACATGCGTACATCGCGCGCGGATCGAGGCCGTGGGCGCTGAAGCGCTCAGCGAAACCGTCGAGCGTCGTCTGGCGAATCGGCTCCGAGCCGCAGAACGCCACGCGCAGCGACGACAGATCGAGCCCGGCCAGCTGTGCTTCGCGTACGCGGTCCGTGCATAGTCGATAGGCGAAGTCGGGGCCGCCCGTTACGGTCGCGCGCTCGCGTGCGATGCCGGCGAGCCAGCGCGCCGGACGCTCCAAAAAATGCAGCGGCGAAATCAGCGTGACCTCAAAGCCGCACAGCACCGGCATCAGCACGCTGCCTATCAGCCCCATGTCGTGATAGAGCGGCAGCCACGAGAACATGCGGTCGCCCTGCCGGCAACCCATGCCGCGCGACATCGCGCTTACGTTAACGCATACGTTCGCATGACTAACCATCACCCCCTTCGGCGCCGACGTCGAACCGGACGTGTACTGCAGGAATGCTATCGCGTCGGGTTCGACGCGACCGATGCAGAAGTTTTCGTCGCGGCTCGCCTCGTCTGGCGACAGGAGCGTCGCACCGTTCAGCTCGAGCTCGTACTCCAACTCGCCCGACGGCGCACGCGAGGCGCGGTCCACCACTGCGATTCGTGCCATGGAATCGCCCGAGATGCGCTGCAACCGTTCGATATGTCCGCTTTGCAGCGCTTGCGGCGGATACGCCGGAACCGCGATCATCCCCGCATACTGGCAGGCGAAGAACGACGTCACGTAGTCGAGCCCGCTCGGCAGCATCAGCAGCACGCGGTCGTTCGGTGCGCCGTGTTGGCGCAGGAGCGCCGCGAGACGCCGCGCGCGTGCATCGAGTTCTGCGTAGGTCAGCTCGTGAGCGTCCGCGTCGCCGTCCGCGAGAAAACGCACTGCCAGTTGATCGGGGCGCTCGCGAACGTGCAGCTTCATCACCGCGACCATGTCCATCGCGGGCGCCGCAGCTGGCTTGAGCGGCGCGTCACCGAACAACGCGGTGCTGCTGGCTTCCTGGTCCTGAGCAGCGCGATTCGCCGCATGCTGGTCCGCGCCATCGTGGCGCGGCGTATTGATAACAGACATCCTCGCCTCCCGAGATTTGCCGCGCGCCGCGCGGCTGTCGTCGCCCTGCACCGCATCGGCGCGGCGCAAAGCAAGCGTCGCCGTCGCATGCGTTGCGCCGGCGGCGTGAATATCGTCATTGCGGGGAAAGCAAGGCGTCTCTTGGGAACGCCGTTATGTGACGCCGGTCAGCCGTGCCGGCCCGCTTGCATCATGGCGACGCAAGGGCCGGCCGGCGGGTGCCGGTCAATACGCGAAACTGATCGGCGTGCCGCCGCGCGGATGCGCAACGGTGCCCATCGGCACGCCGTAAATCGCGCCGAGCATCTTCTCTTCGATCAGTTCCGGCGCGCTGCCGCTTGCGAGCAGGCGGCCGCCCTTCAGCGCCACGAGGTCGTCGCAGAAACGCGCCGCCATGTTGACGTCGTGCAGCACGACCACCACGCCGAGACCACGTTGCTGACTCAGCGTGCGCACGAGGTCGAGCACTTCAAGCTGATGCGCGATGTCGAGTGCGGAGATCGGTTCGTCGAGCAGCAGGCACTGGCTGTCCTGCGCGACCAGCATCGCAATCCATGCGCGTTGCCGCTCGCCGCCCGACAGACTGTCCACCGCGCGGTCCGCGAAACGCGCGATGTCCGTCAGCTCCATCGCCTCGCGGACCTTGTCGCCGTCGACACCGGTAAAGCGTCCAAGCGCGCCGTGCCACGGATAGCGCCCAAGCGCGACCAGCTCGCGCACCGTCATGCCGCTAGCCGCCGGCTGCTGTTGCGGCAGATAAGCCACCTGACGCGCGAACTCGCGGTTCTCCCATTCGCGCAGCGCACGGCCCGCGAAACGCAGCGTGCCTGCGGTAGGCGCCTGTTGACGCGCGAGCAGCTTGAGCAACGTCGATTTGCCGGAGCCGTTGTGACCGATCAGGCCGCACACGCGTCCTTTCGGCAGCGTCAGCGCGAGCGGATGCAACAGCACGCGCTCGCCGATGTGAAACGACACGCCGTCGAGTTCGTACATCGGCTCGCCGTGCCCGACAGCTGCGGAAATAATGGACGGATTGGCGTTCATGAAAAATGAATCCTGAATCAGTGATAAGCGGACGCGAGGCTCGCGGCATGCGCCGCGCCTGGGCCGTCCTCGACGATCTGGCCGAAATCCAGCTTGATGAAGCGCTCGGCGAGATGGAAGTAACGATCGTCGTGCGTGATGACGAGCACGGTCTTGCCCTTGGCCTTCAGCTCGGGCAGCAGGCGCTTGTAGAACACGTCCTTGAAGAGCGGATCCTGGTCCGCTGCCCATTCATCGAACACATAGAACGGACGATCCTCCAGATACGCGACGACGAGCGCGAGCCGTTTGCGTTGCCCCTGCGAGAGGTCGAGGGTCGAGAACCTGCCGTCCTTCACGCTGACCTTGTGATCGAGTTGCAGATCGACGAGCAGTTGCTGCGCAAGCGCGTCGAGTCCTTCAGAGGGCATGCCGAGCAGCGTGTCGAACAGGAAAAAGTCGCTGAATACCACGGAGAAATGCTGCCGGTAGGCGTCGCGCCGCGCTTCGTCGACGGGCTCGCCGTTCAGCAGCACGCGCCCGCTCTCCGGCACGTAAAGCCCGACCAGCATTTTCGCGAGCGTGGTTTTGCCGCTGCCGTTGCCGCCGATCAGATAGACGAGCTCGCCTGGCCGGAACACGAGATCGACCGGCCCAAGCGTGAACACCTCGTTTTCCTTCTCGCGGAAATAACGATGCGTGGCGCCGTCGAGCGCAATGCTTTCGAACGATGCCGCGACCGGTGGTTCGAGCATGACCTCGCGCGGCAGTTCCGCATTGACCTGCTCGATGCGCTCCAACGCGACGCGCGCCGAACTGAGGCTCGGAATCGCGGAGAGCACGGCTTCGATCGGCATGATCATGTAGACGAACACAATCGCGTAGCCCGACATGACATGAGGATCGACTCTGATGTAGCGCGCGAACACGAAGAGCGTCAGGCCGATGAACGCGAACAGAATGAAGTTGCCCCAACTCGTCGCCGCCGCGTACAGCATGTAGCCCCGCGTACGCTGCACGCGCACGGCTTCGACGTTGCTCGCGAGCGTGTCCTCGACGAAAGCGGTCTTGCGGGCGCGATGCAGCTTCAGTTCCTTCGCGCCGTCAAAGAGCGCGCGGAAGTGCCTGACGAGATCGTCCTCGCGCTTGCGCGAGGCACGCAAATGGAACATCGCGCGGGTGTGCGCGTAGCGAAAGCCCGTCATTCCCAGCACGATGGTGACGATCGCGACGAGCAGGATCGGCCACGACATATAGCCGAGATACGCGAGACAGCCGACGATCACCGCGCTTTGCATCGCGAGCGAAGGCAGGCTCACGAAGAACACCACGATCGTGTCCAGGTCCTGCGTGAGGACAGCAAGCGATCTGGCCGCGCCCTGCTTTTCCAGCTGCGCAAACGCGGCGTCGCCAATGCGGCGGATCGTGCGCATGCGCAATGTCGCTTTCGCCTGCTGGCCGAGCCACATGAAGAGCGACTGCGCGAGCGCGCGCATCGCGAGCACGCCGAGACCCACTGCGAGGAACTGCATGCCGAGCCGCGCGAGACCATCCGGCGTCGCGACTAGCGCCTGATTGATGAGCGCGAGCAAGGCGGCATTGCCGAGACCGCCCAGCACGCTCGCAATGAGCGCGGCGGCGATCATCCAGCGCGACTTGCTGACCAGTTGCAAAAGTACGGACATGAAGCTCCTCTCAGTGCGGCCTGCTTTGGCGAGGACGCGAGCAGGTCCTCGCGCTCCGGCCGCGTCAGTTATCGACACCTCGCGCATCGTCTCCATGCGTGAAGGTTCTTTCGTGTTCGTTGCGCGCACCATGTGCGGACACATGACGGCGTGCCTGTGCAGCGTGAGGCATAACCTGCGCGCGGCGCTTCAGAAACGGACAGCGCTCCTCGATGGGCGCGTTTGCGTCGTCGAGAAAGTACTGCTTCCATTCCAGGTTGCCCGGATCGCCATAAAAGCCGAGATCGGGATGCGCGGGAATATCGTCCCACGTTTGCAGACGCTTGCGCACCTCGTTGCGTGCTTCGCGGCCGATCACCTTGTTCGTGATGGTGTCAACGAACACCGAACGCGGCTGGAACAGCAGCACCATGCCAGGCCCCAGATTGCGGCTATGGCGCGCGCGGAACGACGGGCACGCGCATACGACGAACATCTGCACGCCCGCATAGGAGAACTCCCACGCCTCGTCCATCGGGTCGGGCTGCTGGTCCGCCGCCGGATCCGGATCGATGTCGTGCAACTGCTGCAGGATGCCCCAGAACCGGGTCCTGTATGCATCGTGCGAAAGCGGTTGCGGGTCCGGCTCGAAAAACACGGCGATGTTGTTTCTCCTGTACTGCGGCTGCAACGCAAGCTCCGCGAAGGTTTGCATCGTCGCGGGCAGATCGCGCAGATCGCCGCCGTTGACGAACGAGTAGAACATCTCGCCGCGCCGCTCGGCCATCGTGCCGAAAAAACACGGATACGCCGGATCGAGCACCTGCTCGCGCAGCGTCGCATACGAAGCGTCCAGCCATGCGGGTGCGCGCACCGCCGCTCCCGTCGCCCTGCCGGCAATGATCCGGCTCTTCCAGTCGCTGACCTCGAATCGATCGGCCTCTGCCATAGCACTATTGCCTGCTTGCATCGTTCGCTCTCTCTTCCTGACCCACTGTTGTGCGCGCCGAACGCGCGAGGCATCCCGGACCGGGTGGCCGGAACATCGATACAGCTGTCGTGGGGAAGAGGCACCTTTGTTGTCGATCTTTGCCGTGGGCGCCTGCATGATGCTGCCGTTTTCTTGCTGCTTTGCCTGCGCTCAGTTCGACGCTGAGGCTGGCTCGTCGAGCTCGGCGACGAGGGCCGCGACCCACTCGTCGGGAATGATTGGCTGGTGATACGTGCATTCGCCCGATACCACCGTCGAGCCGTGCAGGCGGCCGTCCGGAATCATCACCATGTCGCCTTTGTGCATGGCGTGTTGCATGCCGACGTTGCCCCAGAACAGCATGTCGCCCTCTTCGATCGTGACGAGACGATGATCGTTGTGCACGTGCGTCGTCGAGCACATTTCGTGCGGCTCGACAAAGGTCTCGCGGTCGATGCCGGGACACTCAGCGTCGATACGCGAGCTGATGCGGCGCGCGAAAGCGACAAAGTCGCGAATCGACGAAAGCCAGCGCAGTTGCTCGCCGAGATCCCAGCGCGCGCGCCCGGCCAGCCGCTCGCCAGCGACGACGCCCTGCACGCAGTGAGCGCGCGCCGCCTCGCCGAAATTGTCGGCCACGCGCCGCAAGGCCCGCGCGCAGCGCTGTTCCAGTGCACTTTTCAATGCAGTCGCGTCGGCGGGAGCACGGCCGGCAGGCTGCAGATGCGCGCACGCGCGTTCCAGCGCAAGACCGAACGCGAGCCATTCGGCTTCGGCCGCGAAGGCCGCGCCGATCAGGCCAAACGCGCGGTCCGGCCGGCGCGCAAGCGCATACAGCAGGTTGCATTTCGCGGTGCTGGTCGGCAGATAGAACTGCCAGTACGCGTGCTGCCTGCGCGTGACACCGCTTGCGGCGGCCACGCGCTCAAACAGTGCGTCGTCCGGTGCCTGGCGATGAAGGCCTGGCCGCTCGTCGGGCGGCAGCATGTCGAAGAAACCGCTCGCGCCGGCTCGCGCGAGTGCGCGGCGCTTCGAGACCGCGAGCGCCCAACATTGGACCATGATGAAGCGCAGCCCGTCTTCGAGGTAGTCGTTGCGCATGAGCCGCTCGAACGTGGCGCTCCAGAATGCGAGTTCCTCGTCGACGATATGCGCGACGCGCGCGCTCGCGGCGCCGGCGCCTTCACTCACGTCGACGTCTTTCGTCAGGTATTCAAACGCATATGCTTCGAGAAACGGCGCGATCTGCGCACCCAGTTCGCGCGTATCTTCGCGGTAGAAGCCGGTGAAGCGCTGCCAGTCTGCCGGCTCCGCGCCCACAGGCGCACGCGCGACGTCGAGCTCGTAGATCGACATGAGCGTGCGACCCGACGCGAGCGCCGGCAGGCGGCTCACGTTGTGCTCGCGCACCGGCCTCATGAACTTGAGGAACTCGAAGTCCTCGGGCCGCAATGGGCGGCGATGGAAGTCGTCGTCAAGCAGCAGTTCGTCGACAGTCGCGCTGCGAAACGGCTGCGCCGCCGCGAACTGTTTGATGAGCGCGACGTAGCGCTCGCTGTGGCCAACGAACGGCGAGAAATCGAAGATCGGCAGCGAAGCCTGGCTCATGGTCATTCGGTCCTTATCCGGTTTGCCTCAAACTGCGAGTGATGGTGGTCAAGCGCTTCGCACGTTAGACTCGCGCAAGGGGTGTACGCGACGGTTTGGGCGGAGCACCTGCGCACCGCGAGTCGTCCGGCTGCTGTGTCTGCTGGGCGCTTTGCACATGTCGCACGTGTTGCGTCAGCTGCACTTGCCAGATCCGTTGCGCGAGCGATCCGGCGATGACCTCGAGTACCGCCTCGCGCGCCGTGTCGATGAAAAAATGCCCGCCGTCGAAGCGGTGCACCGTGCATGTGCCACGCGTCTGCTGCGCCCACGCATCGACGTCTGCGCGATGCGCCGTGGCGGGATCGTCCCGGCCGACGAAGACGTCGATGGGACAATCCAGCGTGGCCGCCGAGCTGTTCGCCACCTCCGCGCGCGTTTTCATGCGCGCCTTCATGTACGCCGGATGCATACCGCACAGATGAAAATCGGCGCGCAACAGCGGCAACATGAAGTCCACGAAATCCGCATCGTCCAGTAGTTCAGCAGGCGTGCCGCCGCGTTCGCGCAGACAGGAAATCATTTCGGCATGCGAACAGTTCAGCCAATGCGTTTCGTGTTTGCGGCGGGCCGGCGAAATGGTGGCCGACGCACCGAACCAGAATGGCGCAGGCTTGCCCCGCTCGCGCAGTGCATGCATGAGCTCCAGTCCGACGAGCGAGCCCATGCTGTGGCCGAACAATGCAAACGGAGCGCCGCCCCCGACCAGCGCGAGCAGTTCGTCCGCGAGTTGCTCGACGAGCGCGGGCCATTCGGTATGCGCCGGCTCGCAACGGCGCATTCCGTGGCCCGGCAGTTCGAGCATGCACACATGTACGAACGACGGCAGCCGGTCTTGCCACTCGCGATACAGCGCTACGCTGCCGCCGGCATGCGCGAGGCAGACGAGCGTGAGCGCGCTGCACGGGTGCGGCACGCGGTTTGACGAGTTCATCGGTTCAGTGCCCGCGCATCACGTGTTGCTAACGCCTTCGGGCGCCGCGCTGTCGGCCATTGCCTGGCGCAAGCTGAGCGGACGCATATCGGTCCACACTTCGTCGATCCACTGGAGACATTCGTCCTTCCTGCCAGACTTGCCTGCTTCGCGCCAGCCAGCGGGAATGGCCTTGTAGTCAGGCCAGATCGAGTACTGTTCTTCATGATTTACAACGACAACGAAATTGCTGTTTTCGTCACCCCAGCTCATCGCGGCTCCTGAATGAAGTTGTCTGCGTGTGGTTGATCTGGTGAAGGCGCTACATCGCCCTTCTGCATAAAGCACCTAATGGACCTCTGATTCACATCCAGCCCCGGTTTTATCCTTGGCGCATCTAAATGCGAATCATTTGCATTAAAATCTACTCGTCCGCCACGACGTGTGTCAAGTCGCGTGACCTGCCGGTTTCACCGGCCCGGGGCAACGCAAACGTGTGCGGCTCAGTGAAAACGCAGCTTAAGGCAAAACGTTTCGTCAGACAAGCAAATAAGAATCATTTGCATTCTCGTGCATTTCTCGCCATCATCCGGGTCATCGAAAACACGAGCGGATCGCCATGGATAACTCGCAGAGCTGCCATACCAACGACATCGCTTCCGACACCACGTCGCCAGCGCAGCAGGCTTTCTTCGACACTCTGCTGTCGCGCCAGTCGTACTGGCCGCTCGCCGAGCCGGGGCCGAACGACACCGAGCTGGGCCTCATTTGCGACGCCGCGATGCGTGCGCCGGACCATGGAGCGCTGCGTCCGTGGCGCTTTGCGCTGATACGCGACGACGCGCGTGCCGACTTCGGCGAGGTGCTCGTGGATGTCGCGGCGCGCCGCGAACCGGCGAAACCGCGCGCGGAGCACGAGCATCGGCGGCGACTTGCGTATACGGCGCCGCTCGTCATCGTGATAGCGGCGGCGCCTTCCGGCGACTCGCACATTCCGGAGACCGAGCAACTCCTTTCGGTCGGCGCAGCCGCGATGAACATGCTCAACGCAATACACGCACTCGGCTATGGCGGCTTCTGGGCGACTGGTGCGGACGCCTATGACCCGAACCTGCAAGCCGCGCTCGACTTTGAGCCGTCCGAGCGTGTGCTGGGCTTTCTGTTTGTCGGGACACCGAAATCTCGCGGACCTTCGGCCGCGCGGCCGCCGCATTCGCTCTACGTGCGCGAATGGTTGGGGCGCGCTTCGATCTGAGGTATCGATAGGCCATTTTCGCCGCCTTCATCCTGCACTGTGCGTCGAGCATTAGTCAGATCCCGACTACCCTCGCTTGGCAAGCGGCAAGCGAATTTATACTGTGCCCTCGCGATGTCTTTGCAGAGACCCATGGTATGCGCTCAGATGAATCCGGTTGCCCCGGCCCGCGCGGCGACGACGAGCCCCTGTTTGCCGCCGTATATATAAGCAACGTGTCTGCGGGCGTAGGTATAGCGGATGTCGAATCGATCGTGTCGGTCTCTCGCGTTCTCAATCGGGCCGATGCGCTAACCGGTTTTCTCGTCCATGCGGGCCGCAACTTCGTTCAGTACCTGGAGGGCGATCCAGCCGCTGTCAGAGAATGCCTGCGCCGCATCGGCAACGACCAGCGTCACTACGAGATGAGGATTGTCGCGATCGGGTCGCTTGAGCGGCGGCGTTTTGTCGAATGGTCAATGGGCTATTTCACAGGCGACCTGGACGGCTCCGAACGCATGGAAAGCGTGCTGACCAGCTGGTCGGGCACGGACCGCTCGCTGCTAGAGGAAGTGTGGCGCATCTGCCAGGCTGCGCGCACACTGCCAGAAGTGACCGAGTCGCATCTCGTAGCCGGCCGGTTCGACGTTCTTCTGCGGCGCGACGCACAATCGTCCCTGTGAGGTGCCCGCTCGCGCATGGCACCTCTTGGACCTCGCCGCAAGCGGCCCGCGGTCATCGTTTCGGCATGCTTATAGTTCCCGGCAACGTGCGGTCTCAGGCATGGGCGAAATGACGGCACGTAGCAAATTCCATTGCTACTGCGCGGCTTTCGCAGCGGCAATGATCGTCTCCGCCACCGCTCGCGGCTGGCTCAGCATTGCGACGTGACTGCTGTCCACCGTGGTGACATGCGCACCGATGTTTTTAGCCATGGCCTGCTGAAGCTTCGGATCGATCATCTGGTCTTTCGCCGCGACCACGAAGTAAGACGGCTTGTCGTGCCATGCCGCGGCCGTGACCTTTTCGGCGATACAGCCCGATGCCCACGGCACCTGTGTTGCCGCAATCAGGCGCCGTTGCGGCAAGGGCAGATCCGGTGCGAAGTCGGCTAACACGGCCTTCGTCGACAGCGTCAGGTAGCCAGCGGAGTCTTTCCGCAATTCGCTTGCCCAGGCCGGCGCGGGCTTATCCTTCGTTATGTCTTCGATGGACTGCCCGGTGTCGGGCGCAAAGGCCGCCACGTAGACGAGGCTCTTCACCTTCTCGTCATTGCCCGCCTCGCTGATCACTACGCCGGCCCACGAATGACCGACCAGCACGACGGGACCAGCCTGCTGGTCCACCGCGCGCCTCGTTGCAGCGACATCGTCAGCCAGTGAGCTCAGTGGGTTCTGCACCGAAACGACGTGAAGCCCGTGCTCCTCGAGGAGCGGAATCACTTTGTCCCAGCTCGAGCCGTCGGCGAATGCGCCGTGCACGAGCACCACGTTCTTGCCCTTCAGATCCTGGGGCGGCGCCGCATGCGAGACCTGCAACGCCTGCACCGCGAACAGGCCGCCGAATAGCATCGCGGCCCCGAAGAGTCTCTTCAATAGCGTGATCATCGTTCTTCTCCCCACAACTCGTAGTGATGTTGGCGTGTTCGTTCGATGGCAGCGCGCGTGAGCGTGCTGCCATCGTCAGGATTACGAATGAGCATAGATCCGACCGAGACCGATCGCGTCCTGCGACGAGCGCGAGCCCGCAGCCGATGCACCGTTCTCCACGCCGCCGTACGCGGCAGCAGCTGAGCCGTTTTGTGCGTCGATACGCATCTGCGCGGCCTGGATGTTGTTCGGATATTGCGTGTTATCGCTGGCCGGGCTGTACCCTGCCTTCTCGAGCTGAACCAGTTCCGCGCGCACTTCGGCACGCGTCAACGCGTGACTGGACTGCGCGAAAGAAAGAGCGGGAATGGCAACGAGTGCTGCAACGACAAGCGATTGAACGAGTTTCATGTGTGTTCTCCAGAAAGTAGCAGTATTCAAAGGTAAGAAGTTCAGGGACAACCCGTCTTGAGCAAAGCATGTAGACCGTCGCGTCGCCTGAATCCAGCGCAGTGTTGCGAATCAACCTTGCGTGTAGATATTTGAACGCGCCGACGTATCTGGAATGTGTTCGCGGACCCCATGCCCTGCAACGCAGTTTGTCGGCTCGCAGTCCGGATACACTGCGATACAAAATTGCTCCGGGAGTATTCAGGCGCCCAACGACAAAAGGCCCCGAAGCAGAAAAGTCGGGGCCAGCGAAGAGCTTGAAGAACAGCGCCGCGAAAATCCGGCGCAGGCACACTAAAGGGCCACGGCGAAATGCATCGGCGCCCCTTTGCTTCAGTTAAAGGCGGGCGACGTCGATAATGGCATCGGCGAAAGCCTTCGGCGCTTCCTGAGGCAGGTTATGCCCCACGCCCCCGCCGATATTGCGGTGCGCATACTTGCCGGTGAACTTCTTCGCGTAGGCGGCAGGTTCAGGATGCGGCGCGCCGTTCGCGTCCCCCTCCATCGTGATGGTCGGCACCGAAATGGTCGGCGCTTTGGCGAGACGCTGCTCCAGTTCATCGTATTGTGACTCGCCCTGAGCAAGCCCCAGACGCCAACGATAGTTGTGAATGACCACGGCGACGTGGTCCGGATTGTTGAACGACTGCGCCGTGCGATCGAAAGTGGCTTCGTCGAAATTCCATTTGGGCGAAGCGAGACGCCAGATGAGCTTGTTGAACTCGTTGCGGTTCTTGTCGTAGCCGACGTAGCCGCGCTCGGTAGTGAAATAGAACTGATACCACCATGCGAGCTCCGCCTTCGGCGGCAGCGGCGCCTGATTCGCTGCCTGGCTGCCGATCAGATAACCGCTCACCGACACCATCGCCTTGCAACGCTCCGGCCACAGCGCCGCAATGATATTCACCGTGCGTCCGCCCCAATCGAAGCCGCCGAAAATCGCCTTATCGATTTTCAATGCGTCCATCAACGCAATGATGTCGACCGCAACGACAGCCTGCTGTCCGTTGCGCGGCGTATCTGGTGAGAGAAAGCGCGTAGTGCCGTAACCGCGCAGATACGGCACGATGACCCGGTAACCCTGGGCAACGAGCAAGGGCGTGACTTCCGCGAAACTGTAGATGTCGTACGGCCAGCCATGCAGCAGGATCACAACGGGCCCATGCTGCGGACCCGCTTCCGCATAACCCATGTTGAGCGTGCCGGTGTTGACCTGCCGAAGGTTCTCGAACGAAGCGAGGCGCGACGCTGCCGCGGTAGACGTGGTCTGTGCGTTGGCGAGGCCGCTCAAGCCCAGTTCCATCAAGCTGAGGCCCGCGACAGTGGTGCCGAGCAGACGACGGCGCCGGGTATTGATCTGTTCAGACATGGCTCGTTTTCCTTTGTGTAGAGAGCTTTGAAAGAAGGAAGCAGTAGTCGAAGGTCCGAATGATTCGTGTCGCGCAACGCTGGCTACGTTTGCGCTTTCCGGCGGCAACGCCCGTTCGACTCGCGTGAATGCGATTAAACGCGGCGGATGTATCTGGCTGATGTCCACAGCGGCTACGGGTGCAACGTTATGTATCGTGTCACCGCCCGGATACATTGCGATACAAAGCGGACCTCCGCTGCCATCGCACGGCTGAGTGAAACGTATATATCAGGTCGAACTCGTTGACTGTTACGGACATCTAAATGAAGCGGCCGCAGCTCGCATGGCTATGGCTGCTCACTTCGGGCTCAATCTGATCCATTTCGGCCTGTTTGCTTATCCGTTCATTGTGCGTGGTAGCGACACCGAGAAGACGGTCTCCGTGTCGTCGGAACTTGCTTCTATCGCTCCGTGATGGGCCGTGGCGATCTCGCGTGCAATGTACAGGCCGAGCCCGAGGCTTCCGTCGCTGCCCGGTATCTGCGGGGAGCCCGCTCCCCGCGTCAGCGGTTCGAAGATGCGCGCGAGCGTCGCGCGCTCGATCGCAGGTCCGCGATTCCTGACGTCGATACGGATCTGCTGTGCATCGCCACTCACCTCGACGCGCACCGGCGTGTCCGGCGCGCCGTATTTGAGCGCATTCAGCACCAGATTCTGAAGGAGTTGCTGCAGGCGCCGGCTGTCCCAGCTTCCCTGCACATTGCCGCTGACGCTCAGTTCCAGTTGCCTGTGCGGATGCGCCGCGCGCAATTCGTCCAGTTCGTCGGCGAGTACGTCCGCGAGATCGACACGCGCCGGTACGACGTTGATGCCAAGACCAAGCCTCGTTCTGTTGAAATCGCAGAGATCGTCGAGCAGCGCCTGCATCCGCCCTCCGCTGCGGATCAGACGGTCAGCAGCGTCCGATACGACATCACCCGCATTCAGCGCCGCGAGATAGGATGCGGTCATCTGGATTGCCTGAAGCGGACTGCGCATGTCATGTCCCAGCATACCGAGCAACAGGTTGCGGTTCTGTTCGACCTGCGCGCTGAAGAAACTGATCGATTCCGCCAGAGCCTGGTCGATCGCTTCGTTGAAACGGACCATGTCCTCCAGATCGGGCGCGCGAGGCTCGCACTCGTCCATCCACAGGCGCAGCACGCTTGCGCGCAGAGCGCGGTATTCGGCAGCAAGCTGATTGATGTTGAATCCCGCCCGCGCCCGCAGCAGCGCATGCGTCTGGGCGGCGGTTTCGGTGGCGTCGATCAGCATCGGCGCGTGCCCCAGCGACTTCTCGCGTTGCGCCTGCCGGGTCTGGGAAGTCCGCAAGTCTTTTGCTACGGCGTGCAGGATTTGCTGCGCATGGTCACGCAGCGCGAGCGACTCCAGATGGGCCGCTGCCGGCAGGAGCGTGGCGGCGAACGCCTCCCACTGCGCCAGAATCGACTCCATGTCTCGCAGGATAAAGTCAGCCAGTCGCATCCAGGTCTCCACTGCTTGAGCGGGGGTATGACGAAGTAATCAGTGTCCTTTCATGTTACACGTGATTGGCGGCCGGCTTTGTATGGTGGAAGCCCGCAGATGCGCCATCCCCCCGCCCAATCACGAGAAACGAACCGTTAGCCGCCGCGTCACGTTCGCCCAGGACAGTTCGCCATCTTTGACTCTCGAGATGGCGACACGATTGCGCTAATCGAGGGTGCGGCCCGCGCGGCGAAGCTTTCGGCGGTGACGGTCGACGGGCTCAGGGCGACGCCGGTTTATACGGGGGACGGGTGTTGCGGTGAGGTTGGCGGGGGCGTAGTTGCTGCGGGCGGTGCTGCGGGGCGTCGAGCCGCAGCGCCCCAAGTCAAGGCGCTATGCCTGCGTGCGCCATTGTGTATTTGATGCCAGCCTCGAGGGCCGTACTGAGACGTTTCTTCACAACTGCCGCCGCACCGGATTGCCTTCAGCGAAGAACGAATAGAGGATGGCGAATGTTTTCGACGCAAACTTGTTGAAGCGATCGATGTTTTCAGCGTCGGCCATTGTGGTCGGAACAACAATTTGCCGATTGGCGGGTTCTTTGGCAGGTAGAAACAAAAAACGGGCCGAGTGGCCCGTATTCATTGATGTTCCTGGCGGAGAGAGGGGGATTCGAACCCCCGATAGGCTATTAACCTATACACGCTTTCCAGGCGTGCGACTTAAACCGCTCATCCATCTCTCCGCGGGGAGCCGAATTATAGCAAACTTCGCGCCGTCCGCCACTCCCCTCGAATGAAGTCGTCTAGGGATGGCGGATATAGTCCACCAGCGCCGTCGTATAAGCATCCGGCTTGCGGTCCAGAAGGCTTACGCCGATCGCCACCAGGAAGCCCGCCGGCACGCCGAACACGCCGGAGCTGATCGGCTCGATACCGAACCAGCGCGGTCCCGCGAAGCCCGTCATCTGCGCGAAGAAGGGATACGTCGAAACGATGTAGTAGATGCACACCAGAAGCCCCGCCAACATGCCGGCGACCGCGCCCACGCGCGTAGTGCGCTTCCAGAACACGCCGAGCACCAGCACCGGAAACAGGCTCGACGCCGCCAGCGAAAACGCCGCGCCCACCAGGAACAGAATATTGCCGGTATTCAGCGACGCCACATACGACGCGAACAGCGCCACCCCCAGCAGCAGAATCTTCGAAATCGTCACGCGCCGCTGACTCGACGCGCCGGGGTCGACCATGTGGTAGTACACATCGTGCGATAAAGCATTGGCGATCGTCAGCAGCAAACCATCGGCCGTGGAAAGCGCCGCGGCCAGCGCGCCCGCCGCGATAAGACCGGACATCACATACGGCAGCCCCGCAATCTCCGGCGCGGCCAGCACCACCATGTCAGGCTGCATCTGAATCTCGCCCCATCGCACGATGCCGTCGCCGTTCGTGTCCGCGAGGCTGATCAGACTCGGCTCGACCTTGCGCCATTGCGTGAGCCATTGCGGCAAATCCGCAAAGTGATGACCGACGAGGTTCGTCAGAATCTCGTACTTGATCAGCACCGCGAGCACCGGCACGGTCACGTAGAACAGCGCCACAAAGAACAGCGTCCAGCCGACTGAGCGCCGCGCCGAAGCCACCGAGGTCGTCGTGTTATAGCGCGTCAGAATATGCGGCAAGCTCGCCGTCCCGAGGGACAGGCACAGCAGCAGCGAAAGAAAGTTGCGCTCGTGCATGCGCCGGTCGTCGTCGCTCGTCGCGGGAAACGGCTCGTGCATCGGCAGCGGCGCGGCCGCACGCATCAGCATTTCATCGCGCTGTTGAGTCCACACCACCAGTGCAGCAGCGGCATCGCGTGGAAACTGCTCGAGCGCCTTTTCGCGCTCCTTGATCTCGCGCAGCGGACCATTGCGGCGCCGCAAGTCAGCCACCTGCTGCGTGAGCCGCAGTTTCTCCTCGACGAACGAATGCGGCAGCATGTCCAGCCGCTGCTGCATCAACGCGGCGCCGCGGCGATAGTCGTCGCGCACAGTCTGTTCGAGCGGCTCGTCGCGCACCTGCTTTTCGAGGCTCTCCATGCGCTCCATCAGTCGGCCGTAACTCAGTTGCGGCACCCAGCCGAGCCCGTCCTTATGCGCGATCATCGAAACCGGAATCAAGATCGCGGCGATCAGGATGATGTACTGCGCGACCTGCGTCCATGTCACCGCGCGCATGCCGCCCAGAAACGAGCACACGAGAATGCCCGCGAGTCCGCAGAAAATGCCGACGGCGAAGTCGACGCCAATGAAGCGCGTCGCAATCAGACCAACGCCCTGGATCTGCGCGACGAGATAAACGAACGAACACAGAATCGCCGACAACGCCGCGAGGCCACGCACCGCGTTGCTCGAAAAACGCGTGCCGAGGAAATCGGGAATCGTGTAGCGCGCGAGCTTGCGCACGTACGGCGCGAGCAGAAACGCGACGAGGCAATAGCCGCCGGTCCAGCCCATCAGATAAGCAAGGCCGTCGTAGCCGGTTGCGTAGATCGAACCGGCGAGCCCGATGAACGATGCCGCGGACAGCCAGTCCGCCGCCGTGGCCATGCCGTTGAACGCGGATGGCACGCGCCGCCCTGCCACGTAGTATTCGACGAGATCGGACGTGCGCGACAGCAGGCCGATCACCGCATACACGGCGATCGGCACGAACAGGAACACATACCCGATCCACATGCCCGGACCGGTGGTGCGCTCGATGCGCCACATCACATAGATGAAAAGCAGGAAGCCGAGCGTATAGAACGCGTAGGAGCGGATCAGCCGGTTCGTGAGCTTCATCGGCTCAGCTTCGGCGCGCGCCGGAATCTGCGGCGGCTGTGGGCTGCGTCGGTAGGCATTCTTTCGCAGCGGCGCGAGTGGCGTCATTTGCATCGCGAAGACTGTGTGCGCCATGAGCAGCGGCGTCGGCGTCTGCATCGAATGCGCGTTGCAACCGGCGGTCGGCGCGCTGCATCGACAGAATGTAGACGACGATCAGCGCAAGGTAGATCAGGATCGCGCCTTGTGCGCCGAAGTAGAACGGCAGGCTGAAGCCGGCAAAACGCACGCCGGCGAGCGCGGGCGCGGCGAGCGGCAACAGGAACGACACTGCGAAGCCGACGGTCATCAACGCGGCAATTAGTGCGACGTTGAAGCGCCAGTACTTCTGATGCGCGCGAGCCAGCGCCTCCGACACCGCCGGCGGTTCGGGTGCGGGATTATGCGTAACGTGAGAGACGGGGTGCGGCGCGGCCATGCGCCTATGTATCAAAAAGGCATCGCGCAGGCAATCGGGATTGTCCGCGCGATGCCGCTCGCGGCGCCCGGCGCGAGGCGCCCTTTGCCGGGCGCGTCATTCGACACACCACCGCCAACCACCGCCATTCATAGGCGCCGCAAAGACCAGCGCATGCTTACAGCGACTCGCCGAGCTGATCCAGAATCGCCGGATTCTCGAGCGTGGAGACGTCCTGCGTGATCGCCTCGCCCTTCGCAAGCGAGCGCAACAGACGACGCATGATCTTGCCCGAACGTGTTTTCGGCAGGTTCTCACCGAAGCGGATGTCCTTCGGCTTCGCGATCGGACCGATTTCCTTGCCGACCCAGTTACGCAGTTCGTTCGCGAGCTTCACCGCCTCTTCGCCTTCCGGACGCGCGCGCTTCAACACGACGAACGCACATACCGCTTCGCCGGTCGTTGCATCCGGGCGCCCGACGACTGCCGCTTCCGCGACGATCGGGTTGGACACCAGCGCCGATTCGATCTCCATTGTGCCGAGACGGTGACCGGACACATTCAGCACGTCGTCGATGCGGCCCATGATGGTGAAGTAGCCGGTCTCCTTGTCGCGCACGGCGCCGTCACCGGCGAGATACAGCTTGCCGCCCAGTTCCTCGGGGAAATAGCTCTTCTTGTAGCGGTCGGGGTCGCCCCACACGTTGCGCAGCATGGAAGGCCACGGCCGCTTGACGACGAGAATGCCGCCCTGCCCGTTCGGCACGTCCTGACCGGTTTCGTCGACGACCGCCGCCATGATACCCGGCAAAGGCAGCGTGCACGAACCCGGCACGAGCGGCGTCGCGCCCGGCAGCGGCGTGATCATGTGACCGCCGGTTTCGGTTTGCCACCACGTATCGACAATCGGGCAACGGCCGCCGCCGACGTTCTCGTGATACCACACCCAGGCTTCCGGATTGATCGGCTCGCCG
Organism: Burkholderia sp. WSM2230; assembly: GCF_000472445.1. Classification (GTDB taxonomy): domain Bacteria; phylum Pseudomonadota; class Gammaproteobacteria; order Burkholderiales; family Burkholderiaceae; genus Paraburkholderia. Next base: position 29,899 of record NZ_AXAJ01000025.1, on the reverse strand, counting down.
ACCGTGCCGATGATGCGCAGCGTCGACAGGTCATAGCTCCTGGGATGCACTTTGTGATCCGCCTCGGATGCCTTGATCAGCGAGCGGATGGCGGTGGGCGCCGTATAGAAGAGCGACACCTTGTGCTTCGCGATCATGTCCCAGAAGCGGCCGGCGTTCGGATAGGTAGGCACGCCTTCGAACACGACCTGGGTGCCGCCGAGCGTGAGCGGACCATACGTGATGTAGCTGTGGCCGGTGATCCAGCCGATGTCGGCCGTACACCAGAACACGTCGGAGGGCTTCCAGTCGAAAGTCCACTTCATGGTTTGCGCGGCCCACAGCAGATAGCCGCCGGTGCTGTGCTGAACGCCTTTCGGCTTGCCCGTCGATCCGGACGTGTAGAGGATGAACAGCGGATGTTCCGCGCCGACCCATTCGGGCGCGCATTCATCGGACTCGGCTTGCGAAAGCTCATGCATCCACAGATCGCGGCCTTCGTTCCACGCGATCTTGCCGCCGGTGCGCTTGTAGACGATCACGCTCTTCACCGCTTCGCAGCCGCCCATGGCCAGCGCTTCGTCGGCGATGTTTTTCAGCGGCAGTGCCTTGCCGCCGCGCATCTGTTCGTCGGAGGTCACGAGTGCGACCGCGCCCACGTCGACGAGACGCTCGTTCAGCGACTTCGACGAGAAGCCGCCGAACACCACCGAGTGCGTCGCGCCGATACGCGCGCAAGCCTGCATCGCGACTATGCCTTCGATCGACATAGGCATATAGATGACCACGCGGTCGCCCTTCTTCACGCCGCGCTTTTTCAACGCGTTCGCAAAGCGCGACACGCGCTGCAACAGATCCTGATAGGTGACGTTGGTGACGGTGCCGTCGTCGGCCTCGAAGATGATCGCGACGCGTGAGCCGTTGCCGGCTTCCACATGACGATCGATGCTGTTGTACGACGCGTTCAACTGACCGTCTTCGAACCAGGTGTAGAACGGCGCGTTCTTTTCGTCGAGCACCTTCGTGAAGGGCTTGTTCCAGCTTAGCGTCTCGCGAGCAAGACGCCCCCAGAAGCCTTCGTAGTCCCGTTCCGCCTCGGCGGTCAGCGCATGATAAGCGTCCATGCCGGAGATCGTGGCGCCAGCCGCTGCTTCAGCGGAGGGCGGAAAAACACGGCGTTCCTGAAGAACCGATTCAATCGCAGACATCGACAACCCCTTGGTGAAGATTAAAACCTGTGCCGGCGCACTTTGGGTGCGCCCTGTCATGTTGACGCCGCAATCGAAGCACGATTGACGACGCGCTGTCTCCCGCCCTCGCGCCAACGACCCGCGATGGATCGCCGCGCCGCGGCCGCTCACCTCTCATCGCTCATGTGGCATTGCACCATGAACGAAGACAAAGCCGCGTCCGCTCTCATGTTCAACCATAAGCGGTGCAACTTACCGGCCACTTACGCGAGCCCTGCCGACGTGCCCGCAAAAACCCTTACACAATTCGTACGACGCTTTCGATGCAGCGTCCATAGCATTGCAGCCACGCGCGCACGAACCCGCTCGCCTTTACGCTGCGTTCAAGCGCCTAATACAATGCTAACTGAACTAGCTGCCCGGATTCCAGTTTGAATCGCTACGCCCTGCTTCTCATTACTTCGATGCTGTTGGTCGGCAGCAATGTCGGTATCGGTAAATCGATTGTCGAGTTCGTCCCCGTGCCTCTTTTCGCGCTGTTGCGGTTCGTGATCGCAATGGCCGTACTATGGCCGCTTCTTCGCGTGGCAAAGCTGCGCCGCGTGAAGCGCGATGAGTGGCTCAATCTGTTCTTGCAGGCACTGTTCGGCACCTTCGGGTTTACGCTGCTGATGCTCAATGGCGTACAGCGCACTAGCGCGGTGGCGGCGGGCGTCATCACGAGTACGATTCCCGCGGTCGTCGCATTGCTGTCGTGGCTGATACTGAAGGAGCGTCCGGACCGGCGCGCGCTTGCGTCGATTGCCTTGGCGATTGCAGGCGTGGTCGTCATCAATCTCGCGCATGCCGGTGCTCATGGTGCCGGCGAAACCTCGCTTGCCGGCAATCTGATGGTGCTCGGCGCAGTGTGCTGCGAGTCGCTCTATATCATCCTGTCGCGCCGCCTCACGCAAACGCTCGCACCCATCGACATCTGCGCGTACACGCATCTGTTCGGCCTGCTGTTGATGCTGCCGCTCTCCGCGGGCGCCCTCGTGCATTTCGACTATCGCAGTGTGCCGGCGAGCGTCTGGAGCCTCGTGCTGTGGTATGGGCTGTCGGCAAGCATCTTCTCGTTCTGGCTCTGGATGAAAGGCATTCGCCACGTGCCGGGCAGTCTCGCCGGCGTGTTCAGCGCGGTGCTGCCGGTCGCCGCGGCCGTCTACGGCATTGCTTTTCTCGGCGAGCGGCCCACGCTCGCGCACAGCATTGCGCTTGCCTGCGTGGTCGCGGGTATCGGACTCGCAAGTCTCAAGGTGAGGCGCGTGCCGCCGGTTGCAACGTAAGGTAAGCGCGGCGCCTGGCTCCTGCCGCCGCCTGCCCGCCGCGCCGCAGCAAATCCGGCCGACGCTGTACAATAGCGCGCCTGACATGAGCGTTGCCGGCGGCTCGTCTGCTTGCTGTCTGCCTGCGCCGCGTCGTCCGCGCCTCGCTTGGCGTGCCCGATCCATGCGCGTGACCCGCACGCAGACCGGGCGCATCTGGCCCACGTTCCGTCACCTGCGTTAGATCCGACTCTTGCCTATGTCCGCTTCGCGACCCGACTCCGCGCGTCAACGCCGCCCCATGCGCCCGCTGCCTGTCGTCATCTTCATGAGCCGTTGGCTGCAGGTGCCGCTCTACCTGGGCCTGATTGTCGCCCAGGCGGTCTATGTGGTGCTGTTCCTGAAGGAAGTCCTGCATCTCGTCACCGCCTCGATGACGCTTGACGAAACCAACATCATGCTGGTCGTGCTCGGCCTGATCGACGTGGTCATGATCTCGAACCTGCTGATCATGGTGATCATCGGCGGGTATGAAACCTTCGTGTCGCGGCTCGGTGTCGAGGGTCATCCTGACGAACCGGAATGGCTCGACCACGTGAACGCGGGCGTGCTGAAAGTAAAGCTCTCCATGGCGCTCATCAGCATCTCCTCGATCCATTTGCTGAAAACGTTTATCAGCCCCGACCAGAACACCACGCATACCATCATGTGGCAGGTGATCATCCATGTTGCGTTCCTCGTCTCCGCGCTCGTGATGGCCTTCGTAGACCGCCTCACCACGCACACGCATCCAAGTCACTTTCAGGAACCCGCGGACTTGCAGCCGCTGGGTTCCGCCGGTTCCTCTCCCCTGAAAGCGCACGACTGACCGCATAGCCTGCGAACAGAAAAAAGCGCCACTGTCCCCACCGAGCTTAGCCATGACCGTCATCAAACAGGAAGATCTGATCCAGAGCATTGCTGATTCGCTTCAGTACATCAGCTACTACCATCCGCTCGATTACATCCAGGCCCTGGGCCGCGCGTACGAACTCGAACAGAGCCCGGCCGCGAAAGATGCGATTGCGCAGATCCTGACCAACAGCCGCATGTGCGCGGAAGGCAAGCGCCCGATCTGCCAGGACACCGGCATCGTCACGGTGTTCGTGAAGGTCGGCATGGACGTGCGTTGGGCAAGTGAAAACGGCAGTGCGACGATGAGCGTCACGGACATGATCAACGAAGGCGTGCGCCGTGGTTACCTGAATCCGGACAACGTGCTGCGCGCGTCGATCGTGAGCCCGCCCGAAGGCGCGCGTAAGAACACGAAAGACAACACGCCGGCCGTAATCCACTACGAGATCGTGCCGGGCGATAAAGTCGACGTGCAGGTCGCGGCCAAGGGCGGCGGCTCGGAAAACAAGTCGAAGTTTGCGATGCTCAATCCGTCGGACTCGATCGTCGACTGGATTCTGAAGACCGTGCCGACCATGGGCGCGGGCTGGTGTCCGCCGGGCATGCTCGGCATCGGCATCGGCGGCACGGCCGAGAAAGCGATGGTGATGGCGAAAGAATCGCTGATGGACCCGATCGACATTCAGGACGTGATCGCGCGGGGACCTGCGGACTGGATCGAAGAACTGCGCATCGAACTGCACGAGAAGGTCAACGCGCTTGGCATCGGCGCGCAAGGTCTGGGCGGTCTCGCCACCGTGCTCGACGTGAAGATCATGGCCGCGCCGACGCACGCCGCGTCCAAGCCGATCGCGATCATCCCGAACTGCGCGGCTACGCGTCACGCTCACTTCACGCTGGACGGCTCGGGCGTCGCGAAACTCGAAGCGCCTTCACTCGACGCATGGCCGAAAGTGCAATGGGAGCCGAACACGGAAACCAGCAAGCGCGTCGATCTGAACACGCTGACGCCGGAAGAAGTCGCTTCGTGGAAGCCGGGCCAGACGCTGCTGCTCTCCGGCAAGATGTTGACGGGCCGCGACGCCGCGCATAAGCGCATCGCCGACATGCTGGCAAAGGGCGAGAAGCTGCCGGTCGACTTCACGAACCGCGTGATCTATTACGTCGGCCCGGTCGATCCGGTGCGCGACGAGGCCGTGGGCCCCGCAGGCCCGACCACCGCCACGCGCATGGACAAGTTCACAGAGACCATGCTCGCGCAAACCGGCCTCATTTCGATGATCGGCAAAGCCGAGCGCGGACCGGTCGCAATCGAAGCCATCAAGAAGCACAAGGCCGCGTATCTGATGGCCGTGGGCGGCGCTGCTTATCTGGTGTCGAAGGCAATTCGCAGCGCCAAGGTGCTCGCATTCGAAGACCTCGGCATGGAAGCGATCTACGAATTCGACGTGCAGGACATGCCTGTCACGGTTGCGGTCGATTCGAGCGGCACCTCCGTGCACCAGACCGGCCCGAAGGAATGGCAAGCAAAGATCGGCAAGATTCCGGTCGCAACCGCCTGATTCACCGCTCACGCATGTTGCGTGTCGTGAGAAGCCGGGACCACGGTCCCGGCTTTTTTATGGCGGGCACGCGTTGCGCACAAAGCCTGACACGACGTCGAAAGATGTTCTGTTCTCTTGGCTTTTTCAGGCATGGCGTTTATTGTTGTTGAAAAATTGAAGTTCCCACAAAGGAAAGATCATGCAAGGCGACATTAAAGTTATCGAGTATCTCAACGCGCAGTTGAAGAACGAACTGACCGCGATCAACCAGTATTTTCTGCACGCGCGGATGTACAAGCATTGGGGCCTCGAGAAACTCGGCAAGCATGAGTACGACGAGTCGATCGGCGAAATGAAGCATGCCGACTGGCTGATCGAGCGGATTTTCATGCTCGACGGTCTGCCGAATCTGCAAGACCTGCACAAGCTTCTGATCGGCGAGGAAACGAAGGAAATTCTCGAATGCGATCTGAAGCTCGAGCAGATTTCGCAAAGCACCTGCAAGGAAGCCATTGCGTATTGCGAATCGGTGCGCGACTTTATCTCGCGCGAAATCTTCGTGAAGATTCTCGACGACACCGAAGAACACATCGACTGGCTCGAAACGCAGCTTGACCTGATCGACAAGGTCGGCATTCAGAACTATCAGCAAAGCGCCATGGGCTCGGTGGAGTCCTGAGCGGATACCACGCCAGCGCCACGCGTCGGTGCATGAACCGGCTTATCCGGGATAGCATGCGCCGCGCCGGCGATATACTTCCCGGATTTGCCTGAGCGCCGCGTCGCAGCGCCTCGATCGTCTATGTCCGCAGAATCGACTCCGAATGCATCAATCGCCACCGCAGGCTCGGCTTCATCTGCGCCGGTCGGCATTTTCGACTCGGGTCTTGGCGGTTTGTCGGTGTTGCGAGCGGTTCGCGCCCAATTGCCTGACGAAGCGCTGCTGTACGTCGCCGATTCGCTGTACGCGCCGTACGGCGAGCGCGACGACGACTTTATCGCGGACCGCACGCTCGCCATCGGCGACTGGCTTGCCAGGCAAGGCGCCAAAGCGCTCGTCGTGGCCTGCAATACGGCGACCGCACAATCCATCGCTCTGGTGCGCGAAAAGCTGCCCATCCCGCTGGTCGGGGTGGAACCGGGCATCAAGCCGGCCGCCTTGCAATCCAGATCGCGCGTGGCCGGCGTGCTCGCCACCCAGGTCACCCTGCGCAGCGCCCGCTTCCAGGCACTGCTCGAGCGCTACGCCGCCGATTGCCGCTTTATCTGCCAGCCCGGTCATGGGCTCGTGCAGGCGGTCGAGCGCTGTGACATCGGTTCGGCGGAACTGCGCACACTGCTCGCTGGCTATCTTGAGCCAATGCTCGAGGCCGGCGCCGACACCCTCGTGCTCGGCTGCACCCACTATCCGTTTCTCGATGCGGCGATCCGCGACATCGTCGGCGACCGGATGGCGCTCATCGACACGAGCGTAGCCATTGCCCGCCAGCTCGAGCGCGTGCTGGAGCAACACGGCATGCGTGCGGCTCCGCAAGCGGCGGCGGGTGCCCCGCTGCCGCGCTTTTTCTCCACCGACGACGGCACGCATCTGCGACAGCTTGTCGCTACGCTGCTCGACATCGATGCCCGTGTCGAACGCGTGCCGATTCCTTCGCGCCGTACCGCGGTGCTGTCCTCACAGCCCGCCTGAAGGCCGCCGGAGGCCAGTTTGCGGCGGGAATTCGCCCTTTTTATGCCGTTTGAGTGGGTTTATGGCGTCCGGCGGCACCGCTGGGCACCCGTCGCCAAACCGCCGAAACCCTTCTAACAGTCTGGTTTTGCTAAAAAATCGACCCGGGACGCTTGCCAAACGGCCCAAACAAAATGATAATAATTCGCATTAACGTTAGCTATGACGCCAACCATGATTGTCTGTGTCTGCAAGTCTGTCTCTGACCGAAAGATCCGTGCCTCGATCGCGGAAGGCGTCGACTCGTTCGACGAGTTGCAATTCGAGCTCGGCGTGGCCACGTGCTGCGGCAAATGCGCGGACTCCGTGCGCGACGTCATGATGCAAAGCGGCGTGTGCGCGAGCCGCTGCGGCTTCGAGCATCATCCGCAGGCCGTGCCGGTGACGTTTTACGAACGCAAAGCGGCGTAAGATCGACTACCGCGGCCGGCGCAGCATGCCGGCAGCGCCCGCGCCGTATTGTTTGCCGCTGCGACTGCCACTGCTTCTGCCCCGCCTTCCGTTTTAGCGCTGATTCAGCGCTGTTTCGCTGTTTGGTTAACCCACTGCCGTCAGCAAGCCAGTATTGCTACCAGCCAGCTACCGCTCGTCCATTTGAGGAGCTTGAGATGGAACTGCTGATTGGTTTCGTGACCACATTGTGTATTTCGCTGCTGATCTTCCGAACATGACGATGTCTTGTCAGGCCTGCTGCATCGACAGCGCGCCGCCACGCTAATATGCAGGCTTCGCATACCGTTTCAGCCGGCACCGCGCCGGCTTTGTCCACCCGAATGAATCCCCGCGTCCTGACCGCGACCGCGATGGTTGCGGCCGTTCACGTCGCATTGCTGGCCGTCATCCTGACGGTGCGGCACGAGCCGGTTCAGCCGGCGCTCGAGTCGCGCGTGATGACCGCTCAACTGCTGCCGCCGGCGCCGCTTGCCGCGCCGGCCGCCGTTCAGTCGGTCGCGCCGCCGCCGCCCACGCCCACTCCGCCCGTGCGCAGCAAGCCGAAGGTCCAGCCCAAGCCGGCGCCAAAGCCCACCCCTGCGCCGCTGCACGAGGCGCCCGCGCCGTCGCGAACGCCCGTCGCCGCTGCCGAACCGGCGCCGGCTGCGCCGCCCGCTCCCGCGGCACCGCCTGCAGCGCCGGCCGCGCCCGCCATCGGCCGTCAGACGATGGAAATCGCCGCGCCGAAAAATGTCTCGCATCTCGACTGCAACATCGCCAGGCCCGACTACCCGGCGCTCTCGCGGCGCCGCGGCGAGACCGGCACCGCGTATGTGAAGTTCGTGGTCGGTTTGACGGGCAAGCTCGAGAACATAGAATTGAAAAAGAGCAGCGGCTTCAGCCGTCTGGACGACGCCGCGCTCGCCGCCGCGCATGCGAGCGCATGCAAGCCCTATCTCGAGGACGGCCAGCCCGTTCGCGCCGCTTATACCCAGCCTTACAACTTCAATCTCGAAGATTGAAGCGGATTTCAAAACAAAGGAATTGCAATGCAAAACTACGGATTGGCGCACGTGTGGGCGCAAGGGGATTTCGTCACGCGCGGTATCGCGCTCGCCTTGCTGGTGATGTCCGTCATGTCGTGGAGCGTGATCGTCATCAAAGGCTGGAATGTGGTTCGCCTGAACCGCCTCACGAAGAACGCCGAGCAGGCGTTCTGGCATTCGGACGACCTCGCCGACGGCGTGAACAAGCTGGGCGCCGGATCGTCCACGCCGCAGAACAACCCGTTCCTCGCGCTTGCGCTGTCTGGCCAGGAAGCGGCCGATCATCACCATCAGACACAGCCGCATTTGCACGACCGCATGGACGTGTCCGATTGGGTCACGCGCTGCCTGAAGGACACCATGGATGAAAGCGTCGCGCGCATGCAAAGCGGTCTGGCGATTCTCGCGTCGATCGGCAGTACCGCGCCGTTCGTCGGTCTGTTCGGCACCGTGTGGGGCATCTATCACGCGCTGCTCGCCATCGGCGCGAGCGGCCAGTCGTCGATCGATCAGGTGGCCGGTCCGGTCGGCGAAGCGTTGATCATGACCGCATTCGGTCTCTTCGTTGCGATTCCGGCCGTGCTCGGCTACAACGCGCTGACGCGTGCCAACAAGGCGATCGTCGCCAAGCTGAGCCGCTTCGCGCACGGTCTGCACGCATTCTTCGTGACGGGCGCGCGGCTTTCGTCGACGAAGCGCGACGGCCTGCGCCTCGCCACTCGCGCCAACTGAAGCGCCAACTGAACAGCGAGGCACACAGATGGCAATGAGCCCCTTCGCCGGCGACGATGACGACGGCCTGATGAACGAAATCAACATGACGCCGCTCGTCGACGTCATGTTGGTTCTCCTGATCGTTTTCATGGTCACGATTCCCGTGATCCGCCATGCGGTGAAAATCGATCTGCCGCATGCAAGCAGTCAGAAGGAAGACACGAAGCCCGCGCAAGTGACAGTCGCGGTCGATGCCAACGGCAACGTCCTGTGGAACGACAGGAAGGTCGACGAAGCACAGTTGAGCGCGAAAATTGCAGAGGCCGCGGCGGCGAATCCGCAACCCGAACTGCATCTCGACGCAGATCGTAAAGTGCCTTACGAAAAGGTCGCGCAGGTGATGTCGGCGGCGCAGGCAGGCGGTCTGACGAAGATAGGTTTCGTCACGCAGCCCAAAGGCAAATGATGCGTTCGAGGCCGAGCGACGCGCCAGGCGCGAGCTTCGCGAAATGAAGAAAGGACCTTGAAACAGGGGCTGAAAAGTAAAAGGCCTTCATCGTCAGATGAAGGCCTTTTTTTGTGCGCGCTCGGCGCCTTCGGGCGGCGGGATCATTTGCCATTGGTCGAAGACTGCTGGCTCGGGTCTCCGCATGCGACAGCCGTGCTCGACACGGACAGCGCGGTCAGCCCTATCAGGCTCGCTATGATAGCGGCCATGAGTTTTCGCATAAGAGACTCCTTAGCGAAGGGATTTCAATATAGCGCCGCGAGCTCACGCATTCAAGCAAACGGTCATTGAAAGTACTCATGACAGGCCGCGCTTCAATGCTAAAAGCGATGCCGCGATGCGCGCGATCTGCTACGAGGCGACCGCTGCCGCGGTTCGCGCAATGGTCGCCCCCTCGCCTGCCGGGCACTCGCGCATGATGTGCTTTCCTTCGTCGGGATCGAGCATCTCGACCAGATAATCGACGAACGCGCGCACGGCCGGCACCATCCCCTGCCGCGAGACGAAAACGGCGTATAACTGCGGCGCCGGAAAAGTCCAGCCCGGCATGACCGGCGAGAGCTGCCCCGCGCGCAAGGCGGCGCCGTACATCATCTCGGGCAAGGCGGCAATGCCGACGCCGCAAAGCACCGCTTCGCGAATCGTGGACAGATCGGCGGTCACAAGACGCGGCTCGTGTTCGTGCACGTGACGGCTGCCGTCCGGTGCAATCAGGTTGTAGACATGCCGTCCGTCGCTTGTCGGCACGTCGAGCGTTTCAAAGCGCGACAGATCGTCCGGCTGCAACGGCGGCGCATTCTGCTGCAACAGGCTCGGCGCGCCCACCAGCATCTGCTGCGTGCGCCACAGCGGACGCACGACAATGTTGGCGTTTTCCGGCGGAGCGGAGCGCACGCGCAATGCGACGTCGATCGCATCTTCGAACAGATCGACGACGCGATTCGTCACACGCATGACGACGCGCACTTCCGGATAGCGATGCATGAACTCCGGCAGAATCGTCGACAGAATGGTCTGCGAGATAGTGACCGGCACGCTCACGCGCACCGTGCCGCGCGGCGACGAGCGCAGCTGCTGCACGACGTTGACGGCCGCCTGGGCCTCGCTCAGCATTGCCTGGCAGTGCTGGTAGAAGAGTTGACCGGCTTCGGTGAGTGCAAGCTTGCGGGTCGAGCGCTGCAGGAGCCGCACGCCGAGCGACGCCTCAAGCTCGGTCAGACGGCGCGACAGACGCGACTTGGAGATACCCAGCACGCGTTCGGCGGCAGAAAAACCGCCATGTTCGACGACCTGCGAGAAGTACATGAGGTCGTTCAGGTTGTGTGAATCGATCTTCATCTATCGTTCCAGTAATAGAACAATCCATTGCGTGGCGGCGGCTGGCACCCGTAAAAACGGTCCCTATAATAGCCCCATGTTTCAAAAATAACGCTATTCCCGAATTTTCGAGGTGATATTGATGACCGCGACACGCACGATCGAACGCACATATCCCGCCGTTCGCACGACCGAAGGCGGCGGCTTCGTGGTCCACCGCCCGTTTCCGACCCGCATGCTGATGGACTTCGACCCATTTCTGCTGCTCGACGAAATGGGCCCGGTCGATTACGCGCCCGGCGAGGCCAAGGGCGCGCCGGACCATCCGCATCGCGGTTTCGAGACCGTCACCTATGTGCTCGAAGGCGAGTTCGGACATAAGGACTCCGCCGGCCACTCCGGCACACTGCGCACCGGCGACGTGCAATGGATGACGGCCGGCGCGGGCGTCGTGCATAGCGAAATGCCTGACCCATCGTTCGTGCGTACAGGCGGACGCGTGCACGGCTTGCAACTGTGGGTGAATCTGCCGCGCCGCGACAAGATGATCGCGCCGCGTTACCAGGACGTGCCGTCGGCGAAGATTCCGGTCGCAACCTCGGCCGACGGCAAAGTGCGCGTGAAGGTGATTGCAGGCGAGGCGCTCGGCGCGAAAGCCGCGGTCGAGACGCGCACGCCCATTCTGTACCAGCACTTTTCCTTGCAGCCAGGCGCAACGATCCGCCAGCCGGTGCCCGCCGACTATCGCGTGTTCGCCTATGGGCTGTCGGGCAAAGGCTTCTATGGCGAAGGCGAGGCTCGCCAGGAAATCGACGCGCGCCAGATGGTCGTGTTTCGCGACGACGGCGACTCGGTGACGCTCGCAGCCGGCGACGAACCGCTCGAAGTATTGCTGCTTGGCGGCGTGCCGCTGAAGGAGCCCGTCGTGCGCTACGGCCCGTTCGTCATGAATACGGAAGATGAAATCCGCCAGGCGGTGGTCGATTATCAGGCTGGCCGGATGGGCACGATCACGCACTGAACGGGCACACGGCGCAAACGCCGCCGACTTCGTTCACAATAGCGATTCCTGCCGCGCGCGCTCTTTCGACCTTGAGGCGATGCAGCCGCCGCGCGGCGATTTTCGTCCCTGCTTCAGGAGCGCGCATGGCAGAAGCCACCGTCACCGCCCATATCGGTTCGACGAATTACCAGGTCCATTTCGACGACGGCAAGCACACGTGGCTCGCCGACGAACCCGAATCGCTCGGCGGCGGCGATCGCGGCCCGACGCCGGTCTCGTTGCTGCTGTCGAGTCTCGGCGCATGCACGTCGGTCACGCTGAAGATGTACGCGCAACGCAAGGGCTGGCCGCTCGACGAAGTGCACGTCACGCTTGACATCGAAACCGGTGACGAAGGCTCGACCATCGACCGCAAGATCCAGCTGCGCGGCGAGCTATCCGACGAGCAGCGGGAACGGCTCTTGCAAATTGCCAATGCGTGCCCGGTTCACAAGATTCTCACGCGCTCGATCACGATCCGTTCGGGTCTCACCGTCGCGTGACTCGCGCATGGCAGGCGAAGAAAAATGGACTGGTCCGCGTTAACGTTTTTGCAGCGTTTGCGGCCTTTGCAACGCTTTCATAGGATGCTGTCGTCTTGAATTTCGAACACCTTATCCAGATCAACGACCCGTTGAACCCGTTTGTCGACTCGATGACACGCGAGCAGTTATGGGAAGGGCTCGTGCTGCGCGCCGAACAGCCGCAACTGTTCGTGATCGGACTCGACAGCTGCACGATTCTTTCGCGTGAAGGCAATACGCTCGAGCGGGAACTGCACTATGGTCAGGCCACGGTCCGCGACCGCGTCACGCTGCGGGAAAGCCAAAGCGTGCGCTACGACATCCTGCCGACGGCCGATTATGTCGGCGGTTCGCTGACCATGACCATCGAGCAGCCGGACGAACTGCAACTGTTCCTGCGCTTCGAATACGCGACCACGCTGCCGGTTTCCAACGACCAGGACGCCGTGCAGACGCAGGAGATCGTCAAGTCCGCTTATCGCGAGAACGACATTGACACCGTGCGCCTGATCCGTCAGTACGTGCAGGCAAAGCAGGAGCCGGGTTCGCTGCACTGAGTGCGTCTTGCAGTCCGCGCCGGGCGCCTCCTTGACGAGTTCCAGGCAGCGATGTCCGCACCGGCACGGCTGCTGCCGCCGCCTGCAACTTGCGGCTGTTGTCCATTTCCCAGCAGCGTCGTTCGCTTCCCCCTGCCCCTTCGACTATCGAAAGTCTGATCCGATGAATTTTCGGCCCTTGTAAATAGGAATGGTTATCATTTAGAATTCATCCATCGAATCAAGCAACAGCAAAGACGAATGACAGATACCACTCGCTCTTCCACGCTCAGCCTGCGCCGCCCCGCCGCCGCGTTGACCAGCCGCCCGAAACCCGCGGTGGCCACGGCAACAGCCGTCGCAAAGCAGCCCGCAGCGAGCCGTGCGAACGATCCGGCACAAACGGCCGAGCGCGTGGTGCGCAGCGAGGCTTTGCTGCAGGGACACAGTCACATCAGCATCGTGCATAACGGCGAGACGTATCAACTGCGCGCCACGCGTCTCGGCAAGCTGATCCTGACCAAGTAACCACGAACGAGATTGCAGTACCGGGTATTGTGGGGACCACCTCCTCTGAGAGGTGTTGGGCATTAGCCAGCCACGACGGCTTGCACGCGAGAACTAGACCCCTTCGTGCAGACACCAAGCCAGCCGTCGCAGCCAGCCAGGCCGCTTTTTTGGTTCCCGCCGACGCGAGCACGAAAACGCCGCGCACCGTCATGTCAATGAAAAAAAGCCGTGGAGATGAACGACGTCATCTCCACGGCTTCTGTTTTTGTGTTGCCGGATTCAGCAAGCCCAGCGGCCAGCTGCTTCGCTACAGCGCTTTGACTAACGCATTTACTTCGACGCCCAGCCCCAGAACATCAGCCACCACGCGCTGTCGACCACGGCGAGGGCCGCGGCGAACCAGAGCATGGCGAGTGCGCGTTGCACGAAGCGCTCCCTGTAGCGTCGCGTGACGAGCCATGCAAGCCATGCGCTCCACAGATTGGCGATCGCCAGAATCGCGATGCGCACGTCGGACGCCCACCATAGCGGCACATGCTCGGCGCGCAGCAGCGACAGCGTGGTCGCCGACAAACCGAGAAAGACGCCGGCACCGGCAAGCGGAATCAGCCCTTGCGTCAGATGATGCAAACGCACGCTGCTGAAACGCCCGAGCATGCGCGTCGCGCCCATCAGCAGCACGAGCAGCACGGTGCCGTAGACCAGCGCCGTCGCGAGGATGTAGCCGATCACCATCGTGCCGTCGAGCCACGAGAAGACGTCGTTCTGTTCGGGGTAATGCGTGAAGAGGAACCAGGGCGCATTCGTGTCGAGCGGCCACGTGACGTCATGATCGACGAGCCAGGTCGCGAAGAACATCTTCAGGTCGATGAACCAGCGCGACGCGGTCCAGTGAAACGCGCCGATCGCAATGCCGAGCAGGCCGTACAGAATCAATGCGGTATCCCACACGCTCGCGTTCTTGTCGCCGAGCTGCACCACTTCCGACGACGGCGCGCGCCACGTCAGCGCAATCGCGTCGCGGTGGCCGCTGCAACGGCCGCACATATGGCAGTCGGACGCGCCCTTCATGTTGCGCAACGGCACGAGCGGCGCGCAATTGATCGGAATCACACGATGGCCGTGCTCTCCGTTCTTGTACGAACGGCGCCACGCGTCTTCATCGACTTTGTAGTGGAACGGCGCGAGACGCGCCAGAAGCGAAAACACCCCGTTCACGGGGCAGAGGTACTTGCACCAGACGCGCTTCTCGCGCCCGTAGAGCAGACCGATGACGATAGCCGCCAGCGTCGAGCCGCCGAGCACCAGCAGCACCGCCTTCGGATACTGATACACGCTCACCATCTGACCGTAGATGGTCGTGATGCCGAACGCGACGAAGGGCCAGCCGCCCCAGCGCATCCAGTGCGGAATCGCCTTGCCACGGCCGTGCTTGCTCGCGAATTCCGCGAGCGCGCCTTCGGGACACAGCACGCCGCACCACACGCGTCCGAGCATCACCATCGAAAGCAATACGAACGGCCACCAGATGCCCCAGAACACGAACTGGGCGGCAAGCGTCAGGTTGTTCCACAAATGCGCGCTTTCGTCCGGCAGCGGCATGACCGCCGGCACGATGATGAGGAGCGCATACACCGCGACCACGACCCACTGCATACCGCGGATCACCGAGCCGTGGCGCTGCATCCACTGCCCCGCCGCGGCAAGACGCCCCGGACGGGTCATGACTGTACTCATGCTGCGCGCTCTGCAGTTTGCCGTGTCGGCTTGCGGTTCGCGCGCCGCAGCAGAAGATAGACGACGGCCCAGTACACCGCGTACGCAACGAGGTTCATCAGCGCCGGATGCGCGCGATAGCCGGTGAGCGTCGCGACCAGGGAGCCGAAGGTGCTCGAATCGTCGAGGATGGCGGATGTGTTCCAGACCTGGTCGACGATGGTCGGCAGCAATTCCTTGTCGATCAGCTTGTCGACACCCGTCTCGAACAGACCCGCGCCGAGGAACAGCAGCATGATTTCGGTGACGCGGAAAAAGAGCCGCCACGAGAAGATCTTGCCGCCGAGCTGCAGCATGTAGAACGTGAGGAACGCAAGCGCGAGGCCGATCGCGACCGCAAGCATCTGGGCGCTGTCCACGTGACCCGACTGGCCGAAGCCGAGACCGTACAGGAAGATCACAGTCTCGCTGCCTTCCCGCGCGATAGCGAGCGCGACGAGCAGCGCCACGCCCCACCAGTTCGAGTCGCGTTGACTTTTCTGCAGCGACTGTTCCATGTCGCGCTTCAGCGAGCGGCCGTGCTGCTTCATCCACAGCACCATTTGCACGATCAGCACGCAGGCGACCAGGACCATGGCCGTCTGGAAATAGTCCTGTGCGTCGCCGGAAAGCACTTCGGTGAAGCCGACCAGCGCCGCGCCGAGCGCCACCGCCGCAATCAGGCCGGCCGCGACGCCGCCCCACAGGTACGGCAAACCGCGGCGCGCGTCGTCGTCGCCATTTTTCAGCCATGCGTACAGGATGCCGACGACCAGCAACGCCTCGACACTCTCACGCCACACGATGAATAGAATCTGACCCATCAAGCACTCCCGTTCTGCTCTGCTACTACTGTCGCGGACGGTAGCGGGGGCCGAGCCCCGCGCCCGCCCCGGCAACGCGTGCTACTTCGCGACGATCACGCCCTGCGCCTGCTGGTGGAAATCGTCAAAGAACTTGTACTCGCCCGGCGTAAGCGGAGCGATCACCACGAACGAATCCGCTCCCGGCGCGAGGACTTTTTCCTTGCGCAACTGCACGCTTTCGAACTCGGCCGCGCCCTTGCCGGTATTGCGCACCTCGATCTTGATACGCTGCCCCGCCGGCACTTCGATGCGCGCCGGCGTCAGCTTGCCGTCGTTCATTTCGAGCTTGAAGGTGGGCAGATCGGCGGCATGCGCCGCGCCCGCCAGCAAAATCGACGAGGCAAGAACCGCGATCTTTCGGTTGATTCTCATTGGCGTTTCCAGAAAACGCGGCGCGATGCGAAAAGCCCGCGCCGCCTGCTGCATTCACTCACCCGTCACAGCTCGCTCGCACATCGCTCAATCGCAAGCTGCGACGACGCGGGGAGATCAGTACCCGCCCTTCTTGCCGATGCCGGCGAACGTGAAGTCGTATTCCAGCGTGATCGGCTTGAACCACGGACCCACGCCGGTTTCCTTGTCGACGTGACGGCCAAACGCCATGTGGCCGGTTTGCATCGGCGCTTCGACGATCAGCTTCAGGTGGTATTTGCCCGGGCCTTGCAGCTTGACGTTGTCGCCATAGTGGGGACCGTCGTTGGCGACCATTGCCATCAGGTCGCCCTTCTGCGTGTCTTTGGAACCGGCTTTCGTCAACTCGTAACGCACTTGCAGATACGGCATCCAGTCGCCTTCCGCGAAGCCCGTCGGATTGTTCTTGACTGCGTGGATGTCGGCTTCGAGGTGGATATCCGAGTCCGACGCCTTGCGCATCATGCCTTCCGGCTCCATCGTGATCGGCTGCAGATACACCGCGCCGATTTCCATGCCGCCCTGGATCTGCTGCTTGCCGATCGGATATTCCGCTGCCGTTGCCGAGAGTGCCGCAAGCGCTGCGGCCGCTGCGACGCCGCCACGCACAAATGAAGAAATCCGCATTGAAACTCCTTGTTTTTATCTGATTCGATTCGATTCCATTGGAACAGTGCGTCGGACGACAAACCGAAGCAGATCGCATAGTTGAACGTTAATGCGAACCATTCTCAATATTGGGCGAGTTTATCATTGTTCGTCTGCGGGAACAATTGCGAACGCACGCCGAGCCTTGTGGCAGCAGGGTCTTAAGGGTGTCTTAAGGAACGAGGTGTGGGGGTGATGGGCGTGGCTGGAGCGGCTTTTGGGCTGTAAGGGAGGCGCGGCGGATTGCCGCGCCCTGTGCAGTCGAACCTTACTCGACACCCGACACGTGATCGCCGACGTTCGCCCCGAACACGCGCTGCCGCAGTAGCGCGAGCTGATCGCGCGTTTGTGCGGCCTTCTCGAATTCGAGGTTCTTCGCGTGCTCCATCATCTGCTTTTCGAGGCGCTTCAGTTCCTTCGCGAGCTGTTTCTCGGACATGTCCTCGAACCTGGCGCGGGTTTGCTGTTCCTTCAGCTCGGCGCGAGCGTCGTCCACGTTGTACACACCGTCGATAATGTCGCGAATGCGCTTGACCACGCCGCGCGGCGTAATGCCGTGCTCGAGGTTGAAGGCGATCTGCTTAGCACGCCGCCGCTCGGTTTCGTCGATAGCACGGCGCATCGAATCGGTCACCTTGTCCGCGTAAAGAATCGCCTTGCCGTTCACGTTACGCGCCGCCCGGCCGATGGTCTGGATCAGCGAGCGCTCCGCGCGCAGGAAGCCTTCCTTGTCGGCATCGAGAATCGCGACGAGCGACACTTCCGGAATATCCAGACCCTCGCGCAGCAGGTTGATGCCGACGAGCACGTCGAAGGTGCCAAGCCGCAAGTCGCGGATGATCTCGACGCGCTCCACCGTGTCGATATCGCTGTGCAGGTAACGCACCTTGACGCCGTGGTCGGCGAGAAACTCCGTCAATTGCTCGGCCATGCGCTTGGTCAGCACCGTGACCAGCACGCGGTCGCCTGCCGCAACGCGCTCATTGATCTCGGCGAGCACATCATCCACCTGGCTGCGCGCGGGGCGCACCTCGATCTCCGGATCGACAAGTCCCGTGGGACGCACCAGTTGCTCGGCCACCTGTCCCGAGGTCTTCTTCTCGTAGTCCGCCGGCGTGGCCGACACGAACACGACCTGGCGCATCTTGCGCTCGAACTCGTTGAACTTCAGCGGCCGGTTGTCCAATGCCGACGGCAGGCGGAAGCCGTAGTCGACCAGATTTTCCTTGCGCGCGCGGTCGCCGTTATACATGCCGTTTAACTGGCCGATCAGCACGTGCGACTCGTCGAGCAGCATGATCGCGTCGGACGGCAAATAATCGACCAGCGTGGGCGGCGGCTCGCCGGGCGCCGCGCCGGAAAAATGCCGCGAGTAGTTCTCGATGCCTTTGCAGAAACCCAGTTCCTGCAGCATCTCAAGGTCGAAACGCGTGCGCTGTTCGAGGCGTTGCGCTTCGACCAGCTTGCCTTCGCTATAAAAGAACTCCAGCCGCTCGCGGAGCTCCGCTTTAATGGTTTCGACGGCCCGCACGACGGTATCGCGCGGCGTCACATAGTGCGACGACGGATAGACCGTGAAACGCGGAATTTTCTGACGCACGCGTCCGGTGAGCGGATCGAAGAGTTGCAACGTTTCCACTTCGTCGTCGAATAATTCGACGCGCACGGCCATTTCCGCGTGCTCGGCCGGAAAAATGTCGATCGTGTCGCCGCGCACGCGGAACGAGCCGCGCTGGAAGTCGGCTTCGTTGCGGTTGTACTGCATGGCGATCAGCCGCGCGATGATATCGCGCTGGCCGAGCCGGTCGCCGGTGCGCAGCGTCAGGATCATCTGGTGGTATTCCGACGGATTGCCGATACCGTAAATGGCCGACACGGTCGCGACGATCACGACGTCGCGCCGCTCCATCAGGCTCTTGGTGGCCGACAGACGCATCTGCTCGATGTGCTCGTTGATCGACGAGTCTTTCTCGATGAACAGGTCGCGCTGCGGCACATAGGCTTCCGGCTGATAGTAGTCGTAGTAGGAAACGAAATACTCGACCGCGTTGCGCGGAAAGAACTCGCGAAATTCCGAGTAAAGCTGCGCCGCGAGCGTCTTGTTCGGCGCGAACACGATAGCCGGCCGGCCGAGCCGCGCGATCGTGTTGGCCATCGTGAAGGTCTTGCCGGAACCGGTCACGCCAAGCAGCGTCTGGAACGAGAGACCGTCCTCGACGCCTTCGACGAGCGTGTCGATCGCTGTCGGCTGGTCGCCGGCAGGAGGATACGGCTGATAAAGCTGAAACGGCGAGCCTTCGAATCGGACGAATTTGGATTCGTCGAGCGTATCTTCGGCTTCTGTCAGATGTTGTTCGGACATGGGGCGGCAGCGGCCTTGGGCAAAAAACTATTCTAACGGGTTGCAGAAACCCGGATCGGGGACGGACTGAACGGATCCGCGTAGGATCGCAGCGCGCACAACTCAGCCCGTGTCAGGCATGTGGCGCCGCCCTGCCTCTTTTTCAAGCAAATGAGTCCGCCAACGGACGTTATCGTCCGAAAAACGTTCGCAGATTCGTTACAATGCGAAGTTGCGCTCGCTTGCAGTTGTCCGCGTTTTGCGTCATTCGGCGCTTGCGTTTTGCATAAACGCAGCCGGCGCGGTCGCGCATGCTCGTAGCCGCCCTCTTTTTACTACTGCTGGCCACCCACCATGTCTCTGTTCTCCGCCGTCGAACTTGCTCCCCGCGACCCGATTCTGGGCCTGAACGAAGCCTTCAACGCCGACCCGCGTCCTACCAAGGTCAACCTCGGCGTTGGCGTGTATTTCAATGAAGAAGGCAAGATTCCGCTGCTGCGCGCCGTGCGCGATGCGGAAAAGGCACGCGTCGAAGCCGCGTTGCCGCGCGGCTATCTGCCGATCGAAGGCATTGCCGCATACGACGCAGCAGTGCAAAAACTGCTGCTCGGCAACGATTCGCCGCTGATCGCCGCGGGCCGCGTCGTAACGGCGCAAGCACTGGGCGGCACCGGCGCGCTGAAGATCGGCGCGGACTTCCTGAAGCGCCTCGACCCCAACGCCAAGGTCGCCATCAGCGACCCGAGCTGGGAAAACCACCGCGCGCTCTTTGAAGCCGCGGGCTTCGAAGTGGTCTCGTACCCGTACTACGACGCGCATACGCACGGCGTGAACTTCGACGGCATGCTGAGCGCGCTAAACAGCTACGCAGCCGGCACCATCGTCGTGCTGCACGCGTGCTGCCATAACCCCACCGGCGTCGACCTCACCGTCGACCAGTGGAAGCAGATCGTCGAGGTGGTCAAGGCACGCAATCTGGTGCCGTTCCTCGACATCGCGTATCAGGGCTTCGGCGACAACATCGAAGCAGACGCCGCGGCCGTGCGCCTCTTTGCCGCCTCGGAACTGAACGTGTTCGTTTCGTCGTCGTTCTCGAAGTCGTTCTCGCTATACGGCGAGCGTATCGGCGCACTGTCCATCATCACGGGCAGCAAGGAAGAAGCGACTCGCGTGCTGTCGCAACTCAAGCGCGTGATCCGCACGAATTACTCGAACCCGCCCACGCATGGCGGTTCGGTGGTCGCCGCGGTGCTCGCTTCGCCGGACCTGCGCGCCACGTGGGAAACGGAACTCGCCGAAATGCGCGACCGCATCCGCGCAATGCGCAATGGTCTCGTCGAACGCCTGAAGGCGAGCGGCGTGGACCGCGACTTCAGCTTCGTCAATGCACAGCGCGGCATGTTCTCGTACTCGGGCCTCACCGCGCCGCAAGTCGACCGCCTGCGCGAAGAGTTCGGCATTTATGCCGTCAGCACCGGCCGCATCTGCGTGGCTGCGTTGAACACGCGTAACCTGGACGTAGTCGCCAACGCGGTTGCGCATGTGTTGAAGTAAAGCGTTTCGCAAGGCGCGCTCAAGCGTACCTTGCTGAAGCTGAACCTGGAAACGGCGCCCCTTCGAGGGCGCCGTTTCTATTTGCGGCTCGGAATTTGCGACGCCTCTTTCAGCGCGAGTCGCGATGAATGTCGTGCGTGACGAAACCTGCGTCGTTATCGGGCATGGCAAGCCAGTCCGGTTGCGAAAGCGAATGACGGATGTCATCAAGGCCGCTTTGCCAATGCTCGCGCATTGTCGACAGACCAAACTGGAAGTCCTTGTAGTGGCCTTCGTACTCCTTGTGCCGGTAGATGAGATGAATCACGTTGTAGCGCTTCGAGCACGACAGATCTTCCGCTAGCCTGCACCAGGGGTCGTCGCGCTGCTCCGGCGATACGCGGTCCAACACCTCGCGCAGCACATGCCGGAAGCGTTGCGAGCGCTGCAGCATGTCGGTCACGAGACGCGTGCGGCTCGAATACTGAATATCTTTCATGCGCCCCTGCACGTCGGTGATGTTGTCCGGCACCGGCCCGATAGCGCTCCACAGATCGACCTGGAACGCGAGCGTGTCGCGCCGCGGCGTGGTTTGCACCACCTCGTAGAGCGGCGTGTTCGACATCAAGCCGCCGTCCCAGTAGTACTGCCCGTCGATTTCGACCGCCGCGAAACCCGGCGGCAACGCGCCGGACGCCATGAAGTGCTCGGGCGTGAGCGTGGTCTGCGTATTGTCGAAATAGGCAAAGTTTCCGGTGCCGCAATTGACTGCGCCCACGGACACGCGCATTTGCCGCGAGTTGATGCGGTCGAAATCGCATAGCGTTTCCAACGTCGCTTTCAGCGGTGCCGTGTCGTAGTAACTGGCGGCCTGAGGCGGCCCCGACACGGTTGGCAAGGGCGGCGGAAAGCGTGGCACAAAAAAGCCCTTTTGCCCCTCGACTAGCGCGCCCATCGCCTGGGCTGCCGTGAACGCCTTGCGTACGGCGTCGCTCGAGTTGAAGAACGCGTGTTCGATAAACGCCGGCAGCGGCGGACCGAACGCCGGTTGACAGATGGTCTCCCAGAACTGCAACAGCCGTTCGACGCGCTTTTCGGGCGGATTGCCCGCAATGATGGCGGTATTCAAGGCACCAATCGAAATGCCCGCCAGCCAGTTGGGCTCGATACCGGCCTCGTGAAGTCCCTGAAAAACGCCGGCCTGATAGGCACCAAGCGCACCGCCGCCCTGCAGCGTGAGCGCAATGGTTTCGTAGCCCGGCAATTGCGTGCGCGCGCGAGGCGCCGCGGCGGACACCGCGCCCGGTCCCGCGCCTTCCTCATTGCCTGGCACACCGAGGCGCGCCTGCTTGAGCGTGCGTTGCGCCATGCGCGCCTCCTTATTGCATGTACCAGCCGTGGCTCACAATGAAGGACTGGCCTGTCAGTGCCGCCGTCGGGAAAGTGGAAAGAAACAGCACGGTTTGCGCGACGTCTTCCACGGTAGTGAAGATACCGTCGACGGTGCCGCCCAGCATCACGCGCTTGACGACTTCTTCTTCGCTGATGTTCAGTTCCTTTGCCTGCTCGGGAATCTGCTTGTCGACAAGCGGAGTGCGCACGAAGCCGGGACACACGACATGCGAGCGCACGTTGTGTTTTGCACCTTCTTTGGCGAGCACGCGCGCAAGCCCGAGCAGCGCATGCTTGGCCGTCACGTAGGCGGACTTGAGCGGCGACGCCTCGTGCGAGTGAACAGAGCCCATGTAGATGACGATACCGCCGCGATCTTCCTTGTACATGTGCTTGAGCGCCGCCTTGGTGGTCAGGAAGGCGCCGTCCACGTGAATCGCCTGCATCTTTTTCCAGTCGGAAAACGAGTAGTTTTCGATCGGATTGACAATCTGAATGCCCGCGTTGGAAACGAGAATATCGACCGAGCCCAGCTCTGCCGCCACTTTGTCGATGCCCTGATTGACTGCATCTTCGTTGGTGACGTCCATGGCGATGCCGATCGCCTTGCCGCCGCCCTTCGTGATTTCTTCAGCGACGGCGTTGGCCCCGTCCTGGTTCAGGTCTGCGATCGCGACCGCGGCGCCCGCAGCCGAGAGCGTCAACGCGATCTGCTTGCCGATGCCGCTCGCGGCGCCGGTAACCACCGCGACCTTGCCATTCAGATTTGTGTTCAGTGACGACATCCAGAACCTCCATGCAGTTGATGAGCAATGAGACCACGAGCCGCGCGCAGCGGGAAGTCGGCCGAATGGCATAGGCGCGCATAGGCTCCGTCCTATACCGTTCGGCCGAATGTTGCACTGCGGCCAATGCTGCTATTGTGCATGAACCGTGTGGAAGGGGCCGGTAAAAAGCACGCGGAGCCTGATCTATTTACACTAGGCGTTCTGGCAGGATTCCGGTCGCTTCACTCTCAGGAGAATTGCATGAATTATCGGCGTCTAGGCCGCTCCGGCCTGCAGGTCAGCGAACTGTCCATTGGCTCGTGGGTCACGTACGGCAATCAGGTCGATCATCGCGCGGCGCGCGAATCGCTCGCGGCCGCGCGCGACGCGGGCGTGAACTTCTTCGACAACGCGGAGGTCTACGCCGGCGGCAAATCGGAAGAGATCATGGGTCAGGCGCTCAAGGAACTGGCATGGCCGCGCGTGAGCTACGTAGTGTCGACCAAGTTTTTCTGGGGACTCCAGGAAGCGCCGAATCAGTATCACACGCTGAACCGCAAATATCTGCTGAACGCGATCGATGCGTCGCTCAAACGTCTGCAGCTCGACTATGTCGATCTGGTGTTCTGTCATCGTCCGGACCCGAACACGCCTGTCGAGGAAACGGTATGGGCAATGAGCGACATGATCACGCGCGGCAAGGCGTTGTACTGGGGTACGTCGGAATGGAGCGCCGACGAAATCCGCGCCGCATATGAGATTGCAGAACGTCATCATCTGCATAAGCCGGTCATGGAGCAGCCGCAATACAACCTGTTTCATCGCACGCGCGTGGAGCAGGAATACAAGCGTCTTTACGAGGATATCGGTCTGGGGCTGACTACATGGAGTCCGCTGGCGTCGGGCCTGCTGACCGGCAAGTATCGCAACGGTGTGCCGGCGGATAGCCGCGCGCAGTTGCAGGGTTATGACTGGTTGCGCAAACAGTTAACCGACGAAGGCAAGAACAATGTGGTCGGCAAGCTCGGCGAGGTGTCCGACGAACTGGGCTGCACAGTGGGCCAGCTTGCCATCGCCTGGATCCTGAAGAACCCGAATGTCAGCACGGTGATTACTGGGGCATCGCGCGTCGAGCAGATCGCCGAAAACATGAAGTCCGCAGCAGTTGCCGATCAGATCACGCCGGAGGTTAAGGAGCATATCGAAGGCATTATCGGCGACGCGTACGACTGACGGCGCGCTGGACATGCGCTGGGTATGGCCACGGCAGCATCATGGTCTACACGGCGCATCTGGCTGGCGCGAACACCACACGCGGCGATTTACGGCTCGGCGCGGCGCAGCGCCCCGCGTCGCGTACAATACGCGACCGCGCTGAACAGCGGCGGTCTTTGCCGCGCTGCCGCCGCGTTGCATCCGCATCGCCAGTTCCAGCCTGGAACAGCACGCCCTCTTTCAGCGTCTCCTCATATGCTCAGCTACCGCCACGCCTTTCATGCAGGCAATCACGCCGACGTTCTCAAACACGCGGTCGTGTTGCAGTTATTGCGCTATCTCGGCCAGAAGGACAAAGCCTACTGGTATATCGACACACACGCCGGTGCTGGTGTCTACTCGCTGAAGGAAGGCTACGCGGTGAAGACGGGCGAGTTCCAGACAGGCATCGCAAAGCTGTGGGGACGCAACGATCTGCCGCCGCTTTTCGCCGATTATGTCGACGAAGTCGCCGCACTCAATCCCGACGGCCAGTTGCGCTTCTATCCCGGTTCACCCTATATCGCGTGGCGGCAGATGCGCGAGCAGGACCGGATGCGTCTGTTCGAACTGCACAGCACGGAAATCGACGTGCTGCGGCACAACTTCCGCGATGCAGGCCGTCGCGCAATGCTGTATGCGGGCGACGGCTTCGACGGCATTCTGGCCTTGCTTCCGCCCGCGCCGCGCCGTGCACTGGTGTTGCTCGATCCGTCATATGAGGACAAGCGCGACTACGCCCGCACGCTTCGTTGCGTCGAAGAAAGTCTGAAGCGTTTTCCGACCGGCACCTACGCGGTCTGGTATCCGCAGGTGAAGCGCCCGGAATCGCAGCGCTTTCCCGAGCAGCTAAAAAAGCTGCAAGACCGCAACTGGCTGCATGTCAGCCTCACCATCGGCAATCCGCCGGCGGACGGCTTTGGTCTGTTCGGCAGCGGCATGTTCATTCTCAATCCGCCATACACGCTGCCGAAAATGCTCAAAGATCAGATGCAGTGGATCGTGAAAGCGCTCGGCGAGGACAAGGCCGCGCAGTTCACGGTGGAATACCGCGGCGATTGAGATTGCGGTGAGGGCACACGCCGGTACAGGCGCGCCCTCACCACGCCGTTACTTGAGTTGTGCCGCGGCCTTGCGTGCGAAATCGTTTGTGTAGGTCGCGTTCAGATCGATCTTCTTGGGATCGAGCCGGTTATCAAACGACGCCAGCGCGCGCAGCGAAGTCGCCGGGCCGTCGGCGGGCATGAGTCCGTCGGGCGAGTAGGCGTCGCGCACGTTGTGGAAAGCCTCCACGTACAGCGCTGAATCGTTGAGCAGATACGCCGGCGGTACCATCTTCAGCAGATCCGCATCGCTCGCGGTCTGCAACCAATGATCGGCGCGCACGATTGCATTGGCGAGCGCCTGTGTCGTCTTCGGGTACTTCTGGATGAAACTTTCCGGGGCGTAGAGCGTGGCGGCCGGCATCGTTCCACCGAACACCTCCTGAGTGCCCTTGACCGTACGCGTATCCACGAGCACCTTGATTGCACCGCTGCGCGTGAGCTTCGTCATCATCGGATCGACATTGGACAGTGCGTCGATCTGTCCGTTGCCGACCGCCGCGAGTACCGTTGCGCCGCTGCCCACGCCGATTGCGGCGATATCGCTTCTCTGCACGCCGGCTTTGCGCAATGCGACGGTAAGAACCAGGTCGGTCGACGAACCCGGCGCGCTTACGCCGACCTTCGCCCCTTTGAAGTCCGCGAGCGTTTTTATTTTGTCGGCCTTCGACGTCAACACCGCGACGACGATCTGCGGCGCGCGGCCCATCAGCGCGAAAGCCCGGTAGCGCTGGCCCTTGGCCTGCATGAACAGCGTGTGCTCAAAGGCGCCGGCGCCGACGTCTGCGCTGCCCCCCACCACCGCCTCCAGGGCTTTCGAGCCGCCCGCGAAATCTTCGAGCGTGACTTCCAGACCCTCGTCCTTGAAATAGCCCAACTGTTGCGCGGTCAGCACGGGCAAATAGTAAAGGCCAGGCAAACCGCCGACGGCCATTGTCAACGTCGGCTTTTCGGGCGTGTCCTTCGCAAACGCTACGCCGTGCAGCACGGCAACGGCAAAAAGCGCGACGCAGACATCGGCGGCACGCCGCATCCAGTGTGAGAGCATTGACGTCTCCTTTTTTGTAATTTCGTTCGATGCGGTGGCCGAGCCGGCTACCGTAGGCCAGACTTTGGGCGCGAGAAGCCGCCTGACGATTGTCGTCTCCGTAGTCGGGGCGCGCCATGCGCCCAAACCCGAATGGTCGTGAGCCGCAGCGGGTATTGACGGCTGAATGCGCCGACATGCATTTGCGAGTGTGGACCTACGGGTAGACGTGGTCCAGCCACGCTATTGCCGGTGGTACGGCGCTGGACCCGGCTGGGGCTGGGGCTGGAGCTGCGGCTGAAGCGTGGCGCCGCCGACAGGCAGTTGGATATAAGGCGCGACGACGATCGGCACGGACGAGTTCGGCGCGAGTTCGGTAGGTGTGGCGATGGGTTGCGCTTCGACGATAGGCTGTCGGGAGAGCGGCGCCGTCTGCAGCACGCTGCCGCTCTGGCCGTCGCTGATGCCGCTCTGGGTATCGAGGATAACGGGTTTGCGGCTATTGCTCGACGCGGCAAATATGCTCGACGCGGCACAGGCCGTGGCCAATGAAATTGCGATGACGGCCGCGGAGCGTTGGAGCGGGCGGATCAGAGACATGGGCGGACCGTGTTAAGTCGGAAAACCCGGATTACGGGGAAACGGCTTACATTACCGCGACATGCGTTCCGAAGCTAGTCGATATTCGCCATCTCGAGTGTCTGGACGTCCAGCTGCCAGATGTACAGCGCCCAAATGTGACAAAGCCCCGCGATAACGGGGCTTCATACTGAACAACGACTTACAGTGACTCGGCCGCGCCGGCCATGTAACCCGGGCCGGCCTGGAAACTTACAGCGAGTAGCCGTTGGTTTCCAGCGAGCGGATACGCTGCTCGAGCTGGACGATGTCCGATGACGAAGCCAGATAGGCTTCACGGCGATCGCGTTCGGCAGTTTCAAACCACGTGCTGAGCTTTTCGAGGATATACGCAAACATGATGTTCTCCAGAGATCGAATGAATCCCCGGTGAATTGGCATCAGGGATTTCCCGTAAAAGGGTTAACCCGAATTATAGGCTGATGGTGCAACCGCGCCAGTGAAATGCACGCATGATGTGCATTCCGTTTTGGAATGACGCACCGTCACAGTGCACAAAAGATATTGATTTTATTGCCGTTACGGCGGGCTCCGTGCCCAAGCTCGGACTTGCGCGGCCCGGACGCACGATTTATGTGCAAAGCCAACATGGTTGCACCCGCACTCGGTTGGCTCCGAGCCTTTCAGGACGGTCTTGCCTTGCAACCGGTGCCACCCTCTTGCAAAACCGTGTCAGCAGCGGCGAGCCGTTCAATGATGGGACAATCGGGGCGGTCGTTGCCTTGACAATGGTTGGCAAGGTGCGCCAACGTGTCGCGCATTTCGCGGAGTTCGGAAATACGCCGATCCAGTTCGGCCACATGATCCAGCGCGATCGCCTTCACTTCCGCGCTCGCACGCGTGCGGTCGTGCCACAGCGCCAGTAGCCGCCGGATATCCTCGACCAGGAAACCGAGCCTGCGCGCCTGACGGATAAAGCGCAAAGAGTGCACCTCTTGCGGGCCGTAAACCCGATAGCCGGCGCTCGTGCGGGCTTTCGCCGCGAGCAGCCCGACGCTTTCGTAGTAGCGAATCATCTTCGCCGTGACGCCCGACGCGCGGGCCGCTTCGCCAATGTTCATGACCTTTTCTCCACTGATTGCGTCGATCGTACACGTTCCCATGATGGGAAGGTCAGCGACTTAATTCGGTCAGGCAGGCATAATTCAACTGTCGCAACGGTCATTTCCAAAGGCAAGTCCCATGAAGGCTGAATTCCACGTTGAAGGCATGAGTTGCCAGCATTGCGTGGCAGCAGTCACGAACGCTATCCGCGAGCATGACGAAACGGCGCAAGTGCAGGTCGATCTCGAGGCGGGCCGAGTCGCTGTGGAATCGACGCAATCTATCGACGCATTGAAGGCCGCCATTGACGACGCCGGCTACACCGTCAAGGCCGTGTTGCCGGCTGCATGGGGCGGCGTAAGCGACCGAACCGGTGGCGCCAGCGGCGGCACCTCGCGCTAGGCGGATGCGATCATGTTCAGGATCGCCGTGATAGGAGCGTCGGGTCTACTCGGTCGCGCAATTGTCCAGGAGTTGGCCACGCAACCGGCCTGGCAAGTCGTCGGGACTGCATTCAGCCGTCCTACGCCGAATACGGTCGCGCTCGATGTCCGCGACTCGCGAGCAGTCGAGCAGTTTGTCGAACGCGAAGCGCCGGATGCGCTCGTGATTGCCGCCGCCGAGCGCCGACCGGACGTATGCGAGCGTCACCCCGAACTGGCCCGCGCCCTGAATGTGGATGCCGTGCGCGCGATCGCTGCTGCCGCGCATCGGCGCGGCGCATGGACGCTGTCGATTTCCACCGATTACGTTTTCGACGGCACTCGCCCGCCGTATCGGCCGGACGCCGAGCCCGCGCCGCTCAATGCGTACGGTCGCAGCAAGCTGGAAGGCGAGCACGCGTTGACCGGAACCACCGACTTCGGCTGCGTGTTGCGCTTGCCGCTGCTGTATGGGCCGATCGTCGATTGGGCGGAATCTGCGGTGACGAGCCTAGTGCCGGCGATCGCCGCGTCGGCCGGGGAGCAAGGCAAAGCGGCCCGCATGGACGCGTGGGCAATTCGCTATCCCACTTTCACGCCGGACGTTGCGTTCGTGATCCGGCAAATGCTCGAGCGTCATGCCGCGGGCAACGCGATTCGCGGCATCGTGCATTGGTCAGGCAACGAACCGATGACCAAGTACGAGATAGCCGTGCGTCTTGCCGAAGCGTTGCAGCTCGACGCGCGGCTCACGCCGCAACATACGCCCACCGATGCGACGCCTCGCCCGCATAACTGTCACCTTGCGTCGGAACGGCTGGAGCAGCTCGGCATTGGCCGACGCACGGCTTTCGATACGGGGATTCGCGAGGTGTTAACCGCCTTTCCGTGGCGCGGCGATGTGACCACTGATTAAGCTCCGATAGGCAATATCAGCGGTTTTGCCGGCTTCAGTGAAAAGACAGGCAATGCGACGGTGATTCGCAAGACGTTGAGTTTCTGATGCTTGAGACCACCGGCCCCAGTAAATCGTGGGCAATGGCGCTGACGACGATTGTCAGGCATTCACGGGCGCAGCAAAAATTGCGGGGGAGACTGAGCGAGCGCCCCGGCGCTCGCGAACATGTCCGTGAAGTTACGGACGTTTTTCTGCCGCGTAAACGCCGCAACCCCACCTTGATGGGGTGGGGTTGCGGGCACTGCTGGGGAGCCTGACGATTACCTACTTTCACACGGGTAATCCGCACTATCATCGGCGTGGAGTCGTTTCACGGTCCTGTTCGGGATGGGAAGGGGTGGGACCGACTCGCTATGGTCATCAGGCATGACTTGTTGTCGTGTCGCCTGTGGGGCGGCACAACCAATCGGGAAGAAGTAGTGGAGAGGAGGCCTCTCCTTATAAGGTATAGGGCTGTGCTGTTTCTGGCA
>NZ_AXAJ01000024.1 GCF_000472445.1 Burkholderia sp. WSM2230 | reverse complement strand
CCCAAAGCCCCAAAGCCCCAAAGCCCCAAAGCCCATAAGGCCAGTAAAGCTCAACCAGCATGCCGGCAATCCGTCGACTCACGCCTCCACAAACACCCCGCCGCCCGTCCATCACTCCCCGCTGTCCACCCCATCAACCTCATCCGAGTCCGCAGCAGGGACATTGCGTGCCCGCACCCGCCGACGGATCTCCGAATCAAGAATCAATCTCCCGCGCAGTTTCCCTTTCATCCGCTTCACGTACCGCGGGGCCTCCGTCATATGCACCGTCATCAACTCGCGCACTCTTTCGACATCGCGCTCGCGTGCCGCTTTCGTGATCGCCTTATGAATCTTGACGTTGGCCTGGCCGAACCGCTCATGCTCGGCCTGCGGCGTATCGTTACGAAACTCGATTAGTTGCCGGATCATCTCGTTGATGAGCTCGCAACTGAACCGCAGAAACGGATTAGGATTCGCCGCGGCCAGAATGTCGTGGAAGTTCACATCCTCCTGACGTTGCCGGACGATATCCTGGCCGCCGGGGGCCGAGGCCGGCCGGTCGCAACATGCAATGCTCGCCTCGAGCGCCTCGAAATCCTGCTCCGTCAGATGCGGCACCGCGCCCGCCGCAAGCTCCGGCTCGAGCAATTTGCGCACGGTGTAAATGTCGTCGATGGAAACGTCCTTGAAGAACAGATAGTTCTGCAGAAGCTGCAACGTCCGGTCCAGCGGCACTTCGACCACCATGCCGCCGCCGCTCGGGCCGGTTGTCACCTTGATGAGCCCTTGCACCTCCAGCGACTTCAGCGCCTCGCGGATCGTGCTCTTGCTCACCGAAAACAATTGCTGGAGCTCAACCTCGCGCGGCAGACGATCGCCCGGCTTCAAATCCTTCTCCGTGATCAACCGCTTGATCTCCTCCGCGACCAGATCGCCGCGCTTTTGCTGCTTGATCTCGATCGCGGCGCCAGCCCTGGCTCGATCCATGGCCATGTTCACTACTCCCTTTTTGTGTACTGCACCATCAGTGTTACGCCGACGTCGACCGCCGCCGCACGAAGGCTGCTTCATCGACGCCAGGAATTTTGCCTTATTGACACGCGAATTTATTATACCTACGATCACTTCTAACCTATTTATCATGATAAATAGAACAGAGCCGGGATGGTGAAAACCTCGCGGCGGCCAGCAGGTTTTCGCAGTCGTTCAGTGCGTGTCTCTTCCAAGGAGCGTCATTTTGAATCGCCGAAATATGTTGAAGCTGGCCGCGCTGTCGGCCGTTCCGGGCACGCTGGGCTCGCTCGTTGCACGAAGTGCCCTTGCGCAGGCGGGCAGCGTGCAATTCGCCTGTCCGGTGCCGATGTCGGGTGCGTTCGCCGCTAACGGCAAGTACGCCGATCTGGGCATGAAGCTCGCCATCGAACAATATGGCAAGGTGCTCGGAGAACCGCTCGCTTATTCCGTGCTCGACACCGAGGGCAAGCCGGCGACGGCGGTGCGGCGCGTGCAGGAGATCGCGCAGCAAAAGAATGCACGGTTCTTCGCAGGAGGTATTTTGTCCTCCGAAGCATTGGCGATGGGCAAGGAAGTGCAAAAGGCCGGCGGCGTTTTCATCACGACGGCGGGTGCCGACGAAATCACAGGAAAGGACTGCAACGACGCCACTTTCCGCTGGTCGGTACCCACCTACGGCGCGATCGAACAGACGGTACGCCCGCTGAGCCAGATCCTGCCGAAAGCCAGGCGCTGGTACACCATCACGCCGCAATACGTGTTCGGCGACGGTCTGTTATCCGCAGCCAAAGCAGTCTTCAAGGACAAGGGCATCGAGCATGTCGGCAACAGCTATCACTCGCTGAACGAAAAAGAGTTCAGCGGCTATCTGACGAACGCCGTTGCCGCAAAGCCGGATGTACTGCTGATCCTCAACTTCGGCTCGCAATCGTCCGATACGCTTCGCCAGGCCGTGAGCTTCGGCATGAAGAACAACTGCACGATTCTGGTCGCGTGGGCTTCTGGTCTCGAGCAATTCGAGTCGCTGGGCGCCGACCTGTGCGACGGCGTCTACTTCGGCGCACAGTATTGGCACGCGATCGATTCGCCGCTGAACCGCGAGTTCGTCAAACGCACGCAAGCGTCGCTGAAGGCGAATCCCAACTACAGCCTTGCAGGCTCGTACATCTGCACCAAGATTCTGCTGGACGGCATCGTGAAGGCCGGCAATGTCGATCCGAAGAAAGTTGTGGCCGCGCTTGAGGGCATGAAATATGAAGGTTTGACAGGTCCCGAAGAGGTTCGCAAGGGCGATCATCAGGTGCTGAAGAACTACTATTTGCTGAAGGGCAAGGCGAAGAACAAAATGAAAAACGCCGACGACTACGCGGATATCGTCAGTTCCGGTCAATCGTTCCTGCCGCTCGACCGGACCGGTTGCAAGCTGACCTGACGCACAACTCACAACGCACAACGCAATCGCGGCGAGCGCAAAGGCAACGCAAACGCAAACGCACCACACGTTAGCCCGCGATGCCGCGCATCCCGTGCGGCACGCATGAACGCAGTCCCGTTTCGCTCAACTTTCAGACGGTGGCCATGAACGTTTATCTACTGCAGATCGTCAACGGCATTGGAGTCGGAATGCTGTACTTCCTGCTCGCGGTCGGTTTGTCGATCGTGTTCGGCCTGCTGCGCTTCGTGAACTTCGCGCACGGTGCCTTCTATCTGCTCGGCGCGTACTTCTGCTATCAGGCGATGCAGTGGTCGATGAGTTTCTGGACGGCGCTCGTCGTCGTGCCGGTCGTAGTGGGCGCATTGGCATGGGTCGTCGAAAAGCTGGTTCTGCGGCACGTCTACGCGCAGCAGCACGAGTTTCATATTCTCGTGACGGTCGGTCTCGCGCTCGTCGTGCAGGAATGCGCGATCCTCGCGTGGGGACCGCTTGGCGACAACGTGCCCGTTCCCGACTTGCTGAACGGCGTGGTGATCTGGGGCAGTTTCGTCTATCCGAAGTACCGCCTCTTCGTGATCGGCTTCACGGCGGTGCTCGCCGCATTGCTGTGGTGGGTGCTGGAAGGCACGCGTCTTGGCAGCGCGGTGCGGGCGGGCAGTGAATCGACGGAAATGGTGTCGCTGCTCGGCATCAACGTATTGCGCGTGTTCAGCCTCGTGTTCGCACTCGGCGCAGCGACCGCCGCGCTCGCCGGCGTGCTTGCCGCGCCGATTCGAGGCGTCGATCCCTTTATGGGCATCGAGGCGCTCGGCGTCGCGTTTGTCGTGGTGGTGGTAGGCGGCATGGGCAACTTTCTCGGCGCGCTGGTGGGCGGCCTCCTGGTCGGCATCGTGCAGAGCGTGATGAGCACGCTGTGGCCGGAGGGCGCCCGCCTGATGATCTATGTAGCGATGGCCGCCGTGCTTCTGTTGCGGCCCAATGGCTTACTCGGGAGAGCCGCGTGATCGATACATCGAAATCCGCCGTCGCCAAAGCCGCTGCGCACGCATCGGGTCGCGCGCCGGCACTCGTACTGCACCGCTATCGCTTTCTGCTGCTCGCGTTGCTGGTGGTATGCATTCTGCCGTTGACGCTGCGTTCCGGCTCGCTCGCCACAGAGGTGCTCGTGTTCGCACTCGCCGCGTTGGGCTGCAATCTTCTGCTGGGCCATACCGGGCTGCTGTCATTCGGGCAGGGCATCTTCTTCGGACTTGGCAGCTACAGCGCGGGGCTGGTGCTGACGAGAGCCGCGTTGCCGGTTCCCGTCGCGCTGCTGGCGGCAATCGTGGTCGGCGCGGCGGCGGCCGCGCTCGTCGGATGGTTTTCGATCAGGCAGCGCGGCACCTATTTCGTCATGCTGACGCTTGCCTTCGGGCAGCTGTTCTACTTCCTCGCCTATACGACGCCCGATCTGACTGGCGGCGACAACGGCCTGCTCGACATTCCGCGTCCTGCGCTCGGGTTGTTCGGCAAGGACCTGGTTGCGTTGGCATCTCCCTGGCAATACTACGGATTTGTCGCCGTGCTGTTCCTCGTCGTATTCTGGCTGCTGATGCGCGTCTCGCACTCCGTATTCGGCCGCACACTCCTCGCGATCCGCGACAACGAAGCACGCGCCGCAGCTGTGGGTTATGACGTCAAGCGATTCAAGCTGATGGCGTTTGTGATCTCCGGCGCGGTTACAGGTCTCGCCGGCGCGTTGCATGCGTTGATGACGGGCATCGCACCGCTCTCCAACATCGACTACCACACGAGCGAAATGATCCTCGTGATCACGGTGATTGGCGGCACCGGCAATCTGTTCGCCTCCGTGCTCGGCGCCGCGTTCTATGTCCTGTTTGCCGACTGGCTGTCCACCCTGTGGCCGCGCTGGCTGCTGCTGCTCGGCATCGTGCTGATGGCGGTGAGCCTCTACATGCAGCGCGGTTTGTGGGGACTCGGCGAGCGCGTCTGGCAGGCGCTGCGCCGCGCGCCACCAGACGACGCCCGCGGAGCACAAGCAACCCGAGCAGCCAATGCCGGCGACGACACCGCAAAGGAGCGCGCATGAGCGAAGCCATTCTCAACGCAAGCGGCGTGGTGAAGCGCTACGGCAAATTCACGGCGCTCTCCGACGTCAACCTGCGTATCATGCCGCGCACGGTGCATTCGGTGATCGGCCCGAACGGCGCGGGCAAGACCACGCTCTTTCACGTGCTGACCGGCACGGTGCCGATCACGGCGGGCACGATTGTCTTCGACGGCCACGACGTGACTCATGAGCCCGATCACAAGCGCGTGCGCGGCGGCATAGCGAGATCGTTCCAGGTGACGAGCCTGTTCGCCAACCTGAGCGTGCGCGAAAACCTGCGACTTGCCGCACAAGGTGTCGACTCCGTGCGTGCGCTCAATGCATGGGCGCCGCCGCGCGGCGCATTGGCACACACGGATACCGTCGATAGTGTGCTCGAACGCCTCGCGTTGCAGCGCTTCAGCGAAGTTGCGGCGGGAGCGCTGTCGCATGGTCAGCAGCGGCGGCTCGAAGTCGGCATGGCGCTCGCCGCGCGGCCCAAGGCGATCTTTCTCGACGAGCCGACGTCCGGCATGGGCATCGACGATCTCGACGATATGAAGCAATTGATCCGCGGTCTGCGCGACGACTACACCGTCGTGCTGATCGAGCACAACATGGGCATCGTGATGGACATCTCCGACACGATCACCGTCATGCAGCAAGGGCGCGTGCTGGTGGAAGGGCGGCCCGACGAGATTCGCGGGGACGAGCGCGTGCGTAGCGCCTATCTCGGCAACATGATCACCGGAGGCCGCGCATGATTCTCGACGTGCAGGACATTCACGGCTTCTACGGCAAAAGTCACATACTGCAAGGCATTTCCTTGCAGATCGGCGAGGGCGAGACCGTCACGCTGCTCGGACGCAACGGCGCGGGCAAGTCCACCACGTTGAAGGCGATTGCCGGCATCGTCGCGCCGAAGAACGGCCGCGTGACGTTCAACGGCACGACGATAAGCGGACTGCAGCCGCACAGAATCGCATCGCGCGGCGTGTGCTTCGTGCCCGAGCATCGCGGCATTTTCCGTTTGCTCAGCGTCGAAGAGAACTTGCGGCTCGGCGCGCGCAAACATTCGCCGTGGCAGCTCGACGACATCTACCGCATTTTTCCGCGGCTCAAGGAGCGGCGCACGAACGGCGGCGGACAATTGTCGGGCGGCGAACAGCAGATGCTCGCCATCGGCCGTGCGCTGATGAATCATCCGCGTCTGCTGATGCTGGACGAGCCGGTGGAAGGTCTCGCGCCGGTGATCGTCGAAGAAATCGTCGCGCAACTGAAGCTCATTCGCGAGGCCGGCGTCGCTATTCTGCTCGTCGAACAGAACCTCGAGGTCTGCACGCAACTGGCGGATCGCCATTACATCATCGAACAGGGAGCGATCGTCTATTCGGGCGACAATGCGTCGTTCGCCGCCGACGATTCGATCAAGGACCGCTATCTCGGCGTCGGCGTAGTCTGAGCCCGCGCCCGACTTCACTATGAGGAAGCATTGATGCAAGCTCATGACTCTCAACGCGGCGAGGCGCTTGCCTGTTTGCGCGTCGACGGCAAACGGCTTTGGAACAGCCTCATGCAACTCGCGCAGATCGGCGCGACAGACAAGGGCGGCGTTTGCCGACTCGCGCTCAGCGAACTGGATCGCCTCGCGCGTGACCGGTTTGTCGCGTGCGCGAAGGAAATCGGCTGCACGGTACGCGTCGACGCGATCGGCAATATCTTCGCCCGCCGCGCGGGTTTGCGCGACGACCTGCCGCCTGTCATGACAGGCAGTCACATCGACACGCAACCGACCGGCGGCAAGTTCGACGGCAACTACGGCGTGCTCGCGGGCCTCGAAGTACTGCGCACATTGAGCGATGCGAATGTGACCACGCTCGCGCCCCTGGAAGTGGCGGTGTGGACCAACGAGGAGGGCTCGCGCTTCGTTCCGGTGATGATGGGTTCCGGTGTGTTCGCCGGCGCCTTCACGCTGGAGCATGCGCTCGTTCAGTGCGACCACGACGGCATCTCGGTGCGCGACGCGCTGGTGGCTATCGGCTACGTCGGCGAAAACAGAAAGCCGCATACCGTTGCCGCGTATTTCGAGGCGCACATCGAGCAGGGCCCGGTGCTGGAGGCGCATGACAAGACCATCGGCATCGTGCAAGGCGCGCTTGGCCAGCGCTGGTACGACGTCACGGTGCAGGGCATGGAAGCGCATGCTGGACCCACGCCGATGGCGTTGCGCCGCGATGCGCTGCTCGTCGCCGCCGATCTGATTCACGCGGTGAACCGCATCGCGCTCGACCACGCGCCGCATGGCCGCGGCACGGTCGGCTGGGTCGACGTGCATCCGAACTCGCGCAATGTGATCCCAGGCCGCGTCAAGCTGACGGTCGACCTGCGAGCCGCCGACGACGCGACCCTCACCGCGATGGACCGCGCTTTGCGCGAGGCGTGCGACGCCGCCGGCAAACAGGTGGGCATCGAGGTTGCCATCGAGCAAGTCGTGTACTTTGCGCCGCAACCGTTCGCGTCGGAGCTGGTGGCCGCCGTGAAGAAAAGCGCCGACATGCTGGGCCTTTCGTCAATGGACGTGATCAGCGGCGCGGGCCACGACGCCGTCTATCTCGCGCGCGTCGCGCCCGCCGCGATGATCTTCGTGCCCTGCAAGGACGGCATCAGCCACAACGAGATCGAAGACGCACGCGCGGATCATCTCGAAGCCGGCTGCAATGTGCTGCTGCATGCAATGCTGAACGCGGCGCAAAACGTGCAGACAGTGCAGAGAGCGCAGAGAGCGCCGCTACCGGAGGGCTCGAGCGCATGAAAATCCTGATCGCACGGATCAATCACGAGACCAACACGTTTTCGCCGGTGGCCACGCCGTTGTCCGCTTTTGGTCAGAACGGCGCGAACCCCGGCCCGAGTTTCGGCGACGACGCGTACCACGACAACAAGGGCATGCAGACGGCAATGGCCGCGTTTATCGACGCCGCGGAGCGCGAGGGCGCGCAGATCGTGACGCCTGTTTCGGCGGCGGCGAATCCGAGCGGACCCGTCGAAGCGGCCGCGTACGACACGATTTGCGCCGCGATTCTTGCCGCCGCGCCGGGCTGCGATGCCGTGATGCTCGATCTGCACGGCGCGATGGTCGCGGAGAATTCGAACGACGGCGAAGGCGATCTGCTCGAACGCGTGCGCGCCGTGTTGCCCACTGCGCCAATTGCCGTCGCGTTGGACCTGCACGGCAACGTCACGCAAAAGATGATCGACAACGCAGACGTGATCGTCAGCTTCAAGACGTATCCGCACGTCGATATGTATGAAACCGGCGCGCACGCTGCGCGTTTGCTGTTCACTCTCATGCATGGCGACGCGCAGCCCGTGCTTGCGTGGTGTCAGCCGCCGCTGCTCACGCACACGTTGCGCAGTGCGACGGCCGAGGGCGCGATGAAGCGCGCCGTGGACGCCGCTCGCGCCGCCGAGGCCGAGGGCATGCTCGCGGTCTCCGTGCTGTCCGGTTTTTCGCTCGCGGATATCGAGGCGCCGTGCATCAGCGTCGTGGTGGTCGGCAACGGAGATCGCGCGCAAGCGGACGCGGTGGCGGAGCGCATCGCGCGGCAAATCTGGAACGAACGCGAAGATTTCGTCTATCGCAGCGCGCCGCTCGCGGAGTCGGTCGCACAAGCCGCCGCGCTCGTTAAGGGCGCCGACAAGCCCGTATTGCTGCTCGATCATGGCGACAACTGCATGTCGGGCGGCACGTGCGACCGCATGGATCTGCTAGAAGAAGCGCTTGCGCAGAATCTCGACGGCATCGTCATCGGGCCGTTGTGCGATCCTCAGGCGGTGGCCGCGTTGATGGCCGCGGGCGTCGGCAGCACGATCACCATCACGATCGGCAACAAGGTAGAGAGC
The DNA here is from genome assembly GCF_000472445.1 of Burkholderia sp. WSM2230. Taxonomy (GTDB): domain Bacteria; phylum Pseudomonadota; class Gammaproteobacteria; order Burkholderiales; family Burkholderiaceae; genus Paraburkholderia. The sequence continues at coordinate 55,400 of NZ_AXAJ01000024.1, read as the reverse complement.
AGCGTAGTGGCGTCGCGTGCACCCGTTGCGATGACCGGTGTAGTGCGCGCTTTGACCGACGGCGAGTACGTGATCAGCGGCCCCACTTACACAGGACAACGCGCCCACATGGGCCGCGCCGCGGTGCTCGACACCGGCACGGTGAAACTGGTCGTGACCGAGCACACGCATGAACCGTGGGACCTCGGTGTATTCGAAAGCGTCGGCATCGACCCGCGTCGCGCGCGCTTTCTGCTGCTCAAGTCGCGCATGTATTGCCGCCCGGTGTTCGTGCCGATTTCGGCGGGGCTCGTGGAGTGCGATAGCCGCGGCGTGACGAGCTCCGACTATGCGCTCTTCGCTTTCAAAAACGTGAAGCGCCCGGTCTTTCCGCTTGACGCGCAAGCCGAATGGAATCCGGCGCACTGAGCGCCGCGAGCGCCTATCGCATGAATGCCGCGCGGCTCTTGTGCAGTTGCGAGAGACTCTCTATAATTCGCGCCTCTACAGGCTCGTAGCTCAGTTGGTTAGAGCACCACCTTGACATGGTGGGGGTCGTTGGTTCGAATCCAATCGAGCCTACCAACGCATCGGTGACGTAGACGAAAGCGGCTTCGCTTTCGTCTACTGTCCTGTCAAAGCAGTTTCTTCAGTTCCTCGCCCCGTTCGAATCAAGCTCAAGTCGCGCGTTGCAGAGCGGCGCCTGGTGCTTGTGCATCGTGCGCGGCAGATTCGAGCTCGAATGCATAGAACTGCAACGCCGTCGTGCGAAGAATCGCGTCCAGCGCGTGTGCTCCAAGGTCGAGCTTCAGCAGCGTCGACAAAGTGTCTCCATAACTCGTCACCGTTTCATATTGCGTGTGCGGCCAGTCGCTGCCCCACATCAAACGTTCCGCGCCGAAGTGGTCGATCAATTGCCTCGTTGCGTCCGCAACGAAGCGCGAGCCTGGCACCGTGCAGCGATACGCGCCCGACACCTTGACCCACACGCGCCCTGTCTTGCCATAAGCGAGCAGCGCCTTGAAGCCGCTATCGTGTGTGCCCAAAGCCGGCTCGGGCCGGCCGAAATGGTCGACCACCACACGCACGCCGCGCTCGAGCAGACGGTCGATCAACGGCGCGAGATCGGCTGCGTTTCTGTGCAGCTCGACATGCCAGCCGAGCCGCACCACCTTGTCGAGCAGCGCTGTCCACGGCTTTGTGCCGAGTTCAGGCAGCGACTGTTCCATCAGGTTCAGGCGAACTCCCGTTACGCCACGCTCATGCATCTCCGTCAGTTCGCATTCGGCTATATCCGGCGCGACCACGGCGACGCCGCGCAGGCGTTGGCTCTGAGCGGACAAGGCCTGCAGCAGATAGCGGTTGTCCGTGCCGAGAAAGCTCGGCTGCACGAGCACCGCATGGCTCATTCCGTGGGCGTTAAGGAGCGGCAGATAGTCGTCCAGTGTTGCGTCGTACGCGGGCGCGTAGCGCCGGTCGCCACTCAGGGGCAGGCCTCGCTCGAAGACGTGCGCGTGCGCGTCGACGCCACTTTGTGCAAACGGAATTGAGGATGCAGATGCGTTCATGTTCAACTACGCGGAGGATTCAGAGTGAGATGAGCGGCGTCGGTGCTGCGCGTGCCGTTGGCGGACTGCTCCGGCGCTGCGCCACGCAGACGCTTGCCGCGCGTTTCCGGAAGCAGCAGCACGGCGATCATGGCCAGCCCGTATGCGATGGCCGCGTCGATGCCGATGGCCGCGCCGAGCGACATCGAGTGGCTCATGTAGCCGACCAGCACGGGAAAACCTGCGGACGCGATGCGCCCGAAGTTGTAGCAAAAGCCCACGCCGGTGCCGCGCATGTCGGCGGGATAGAGTTCATTGAAAAGCGGGCCGAGGCTCGCGGGAATGCCCGCGGCGAAGAGGCCGAGCGGAAAACCGAGCACGAGCATCTGCGTGTTCGTTAACGGCAGCATGACGTAGGCGAGCACCGTGACGATGCAGCAGAAAGCGAACAACGCAATGTTGCGACGGCGACCGATGCGATCGAGCAGATAGGCGCTCAGCATGCAGCCGCACCAGAACGCGGCGATCACGACCGCGAGGTAGCCGCCCGTGTTCAACACGGACAGATGCCGCTCCTTGGCAAGGAATGTGGGAAGCCACGTCATGATCGCGTAGTAACCGCCGTGAGCGCCCGTACCGAGCACCGCGCCGATGATCGTAGTTCGCAGCACGCGCGGCTGGAATACCTGAAGGATCTGACCCGGCGCGGACACCTTGGCCACGGCGCCGGCCTCTGCCGACGCCGCGCGTACCGGCTCCTTCAGATTGCGCCGCACGAACAGCACGAGGCCGGCGGGCAGCAAGCCGACTGCGAACATCACACGCCACGCGTTGTCTGCCGGCAGCCATGAAAACACCGCGGCGTAGACCAGCACCGCCGCGCCCCAGCCGACGGCCCATGCGCTTTGCACCGCGCCCATCGCCTTGCCGCGATGTTCGTTGCGGATGGTCTCCGCCATCAACACCGCACCCGCAGCCCATTCGCCGCCGAAGCCGAAGCCTTGCAGCGCTTTGAGCACCAGCAGTTGCGGGAAATTCTGCGCGAACGCGCACAGGAAGGTGAAGCCGGCAAACCACAGAATCGTCATCTGCAAGGTGCGCACGCGGCCGAAGCGGTCCGACAGCGCGCCCGCAATCCAGCCGCCGAGCGCGGACGAAATCAGCGTGACGCCGCTGATCGCGCCCGCCTGCGTGTGACCGATGCCGTACGCCGCGATGATCGCCGGAATGGCGAGCGTGAACATCTGCACATCGAGCGCATCGAGCCCCCATCCTGCGAAACAGCCCCAGAAGGTGTTGCGCTCCACTGGCGTACTTTCTTTGTACCACCTGAACATGGCCATCTCCGTCCGTTGTTCGTGCCCAGTATTCATGTATTCATATATATGACTGTATGAATATTGCGCTTAATTGGACGCCTGGTCATTGGGTAATAACCCTTGCTCGCCCCTGACTGAGGCGATGCGGTACAGTAGTTACTTCTCTGTATAACTGTATGAATTCATGAATACGGCGTCTTTCGTGTCCAAGCCAGATGACCGGCTGCCCCGCTATCAGCAGTTGCGCGACGATCTCGTCAGCCGCATTGCCGCCGGCGAGTGGGCGCCCGAAGAGGCCATCGCCACCGAGGCCGAACTCGGCCAGTTCTACAACGTTTCGACGGGCACGGTGCGCAAGGCGATCGATCTGCTCGTAAGCGACGGCGTGCTGACGCGAACGCAGGGCAAGGGCACGTTCGTGCGGCGGCCGCGCTTCGACTCGTCTCTGTTCCGCTTCTTTCGCTTTGTCTCGCGCGACGGCCAGCCGGTGCGTCCTACGGCGCGCGTGCTCAAGCGCGAGATCGTCAAACCGACCGAAGAGATCCGCGACGCGCTGCGAATGAAGGCGTCGGAAAAAGCGATTCATCTGTCGCGCGTACGCATGATCGAAGGGCGAACGGTCCTCGCGGAGGAAATCTGGCTGCCGCGCGCGCGCTTCGAGGCGCTCGCCACCTTGCCGCTCGATCAATTCGAAGACCTGCTGTACCCGCTCTACGAAAGGCTGTGCAAACAGATGGTGGCCTCGGCGACGGAAATTCTCCGTGTCGAACAGGCTACCGCCGAAACGGCCACGCTGCTTCGCATCAAAACCGGCAGCCCGGTTATTCTGGTCCACCGCGTGGCCTCCGACTTCGCCGGCGCGCCGTTCGAATGGCGCAGCACACGCGGCGCGGCCGATACCTTCCAGTATCAGGTCGAAATCCGCTAAACGCGGCTTCGGCGTCTTTCTCCTGAAGCGAGGCGGCCCGAGGCGAGCCTCGCGTCCACTCACGCTATGCGGGTATCACCCCATGGCGTCAGTCTACGATTCATACAATCATATATATGACTGTATCAATTTTCGCCGTGGGACGCGGCAGCGGAGAAAGCATGTCCAACGAACTCGCATTCGAGCAGCAGGTCATGAAGAAGATGGCGTGGCGGTTAATGCCGCTTCTCATCGTCATGTTTCTGATTTCGTTCATCGACCGGCAGAACGTCGGCTTCGCCAAACTGGAGATGGTGCACGCGCTCGGCATGACCGAAGCGTCTTACGGCCTGGGCGCGTCGCTGTTCTTCATCGGCTATCTGCTGTTCGAGGTGCCGAGCACGCTCGCGCTGCATCGCTTCGGCGCGCGCGCCTGGCTTGCGCGCATCATGATGACGTGGGGCGTCGTTACGGTATTGATGGCGTTTGCCCGTTCGCTGCCGGTGTTCTATTCGTTCCGTTTTGCATTGGGCGTCGCTGAAGCCGGGTTTTATCCGGGCGTCATCTACTACCTCACGCAATGGTTTCCGCAGAGCTACCGCACCAAGGTGCTGGGTTTCTTCACGCTCGGCAGCTCGCTCGCGAACATGCTCGGCTCGCTGATCGGCGGGCTCCTGCTTACGCTCGGCGGGACGTGGGGCTTCGCGGGCTGGCAGTGGGTGTTCATCGCGACCGGTCTGCCCGCTGTGATTGTTGCCTTTGTCGCGCTCAGATACCTGCCGGATTCGGTGAGCGAGGCGCCGTTCCTCTCGCCGCGCGAGAAGGAAGTGGTGCTCGCCGCGCTCAAACGCGAAGCGTCCGACCATGCGAAGGCGACCCGTCCGTGGGCCGCGCTGCTCGATCCCAGGGTGTTGATGTTCGCGGCGACCTACATGCTGATGTCGACGTCGCTCTACGGTGTGACGTACTGGATGCCGACTCTGCTGAAGAGCGACGGCGTGTCGTCGTCGCTCAATGGCGTGCTCAACATGATTCCGTGGGCGCTTGCCACGCTCCTGCTGCTGTGGCTGCCGGGCAAGCTCAAGCGCGAGCGTCTGGTGTTGAAGGCGATGAGCATGGTGGCGGGCATCGGCGTGGTGTGCTTCGCATCGAGCCTCGTGCTGCCGACTGCAACGCTGCGCTTTGCAGCGCTGTGCTTCGGCGGAGCGTGCATTCCATTGCTGTATCCATGCTTCTGGTCGCTGCCGCCGCGCTTCTTCTCGGGCGCGCGCGCTGCGGCGAGCGTCGCGGCGATCAATGCGATCGGAAATCTGGGCGGCTTCGCGGGACAGAACCTGATGCCGTATGTCGGCAAGGCAGCGCACAGTCAGATTGCGCCCATGCTGGTGCCGACCGCCTGTCTGCTCACCTTGGGAATAGGCACCGGCATTGCCGCTCTGATCGGCGCGCGCCGCCGCATGACGCTCGAAGCAGCGGCGCTGCGTTCGAACTGATAGACGTTGCATGAAGAAGCGGCCGCGCATAAAACACGGCCGCCGCAACGAGCTTCGATAACGGGCTTCTAGCGTTGCTTCAAGGACGAAGCAGATCGAAGCTCGCCAGCACTAGAACGCCCGTCACGGCGATCAGCGCCACCGAGTGTTGGCCGAAGTAGAGAAGCGCCGCCGCCGACCACGAGGCGAGCGTAAACACCGCAAGCTTTTTCATTAGAACCTCAGAACCTCAAGGCCGCCGCGAGCAGGCCGCTTACCACGCCGCAGATCACCACAGCCAACGCCACGACGGTCAGAACGCGCTTCGGGAACGAGCGCCCGAGCATCGCCATAGACGGCACGCTGATCAGGGGCAGCGTCATCAGCAGTGCGCCAGCCGGGCCGGCGGCCATGCCGAAAGACAGCATGGCCTGAATGATGGGCACTTCGCCCGCCGTCGGAATCACGAACAATGTGCCGGCGATGGACAACGCAACGATCCACAGCACGCTGTTGTCGATATCCGGCCCGATGTGCGGAAAGAGCCACGCGCGCGCCGCGCCGAGAATCAGCACGAGCACGATGTATTCGGGCACGAGACGCAGCGTCATCGAGCCGAGGATTTTGACCCAGCGCGTGAAGGCGGTGCCCGATTCGTCCTCGGCGACGAATTGCGCGATGGCTTCGCGCGACGCCTCGGCTTCCGTCGGCGTGACCATGCGGTTCACCAGATAGCCAAGCCCGAACACCATGACGAGGCCGAGCGCGAGCCGCAGACCCATCCACTGCCAGCCGAGCACGAAGCCCATGAAAACCAGCGTGGCCGGATTCAGCGCGGTATTGCCGAGCCAGAATGCGATTGCCGCGCCGGGTGCGGCCTCGCGTGCGCGCAGTCCCGCGACGACCGGCGCCGCGCAGCATGTGCACATCATGCCGGGCAACGACATCAGGCCGCCTTTCACGACACTGCTGAAGTCGCTGCGGCCGAGCGCGCGTGCGACCCATTGCGGCGGAATCAGCGCCTGGACGGCCGAACCGAGCAGCAGACCCAGCACCATTGCCTGCCAGATCGCCTTACCGTAGGCGAGTGCATAGTCGATGGCGGATTGCCACGACGCCTCCGGTGCGCTCGCCGAGGTGCCCATCAGAATCGACTTGCCGATCGAGTGCTGGCTAGCGGCGACGAACGCGCGGTTGTAATACGGAAACCACTTCACATAGAAGAGTCCGACGACGGCGATCGCGAGGAACACGATCCAGCCAAGCGCGACGCGGGGCTGCCGAAGGGTTGATTGCATGTTGTTCTTAAACGTTGATGTTGGGTCAGACGAGCGCGAATGAGTGCTTCTCCAGTTGCGCGAGAAGCGTCCGGGCCTGATCGACGACGTCGGCGTCGTTGGGCCGGAAGTGGATTTTTAGCGCTTGCGGCAATTGCACGAAATGCTCATGGCTGCTGCGCGCATACGCAGGATCGTAGTGCAACTCGATCAGTTCGTTCGCGAGTTCGGCGCGCCGGTTCTGGTCGACGAGCTTCTGCCAGCCGGCCACGCGCTCGCGGCTATGCAAGCCGATCAGACGCTGCAGTTGCGCCTTCAGCGACTCTGGATCGTCGAACAGATGTGCGTAGTCGTGAAGCAGGAAGGTCGAGCGGTCTTCGCGGCTCGTCACCACTTCCACGCACGCGCCGCGATGAAACGTGTCGAGCAGTGCGAGCGGCAGCGTGATCGCGCCGATGCGGCGGCTCTCCGCTTCCACGAACACAGGCCGGGCCGGATCGAAACCGCGCAGCGCGCTCGCGAGCAAGGTGTCGAAGCCCTTTTGCGACGGCTGCGGCACACCCGCCCACGCACCGAGCAGCGAGCCGCGATGCGCGGCGAGCGCTTCCAGGTCGAGCGTCTGCGCGCCGGCTTCGTGAAGCGCCGCCAGCAGCCGTGTCTTGCCGCTGCCGGTCGGGCCGACCAGCGCGACATAGCGGAACTGGGCGGGCAGCGTGGCGAGCGCTTCGACTGTGGCGCGCCGATACGTCTTGTAGCCGCCGTCCAGTTGCCGCGCCGGCCAGCCGATCATGTTGAACAATGTGGTGACCGAGCCCGAGCGTTTGCCGCCGCGCCAGCAATACACCAGCGGCCGCCAGTTGCGCGGCCGGTCTGCAAACGTGGTTTCCAGGTGCCGCGCAATATTGCGGGCGACGAGCGCCGCGCCGACCTTGGTGGCCTCGAAGGGCGACACCTGCTTGTACATGGTGCCGACGATCACCCGTTCCTCGTTGCTCAGCACCGGCGCGTTCATCGCGCCTGGAATATGGTCCTCGGCAAACTCGAGAGGCGTGCGCACGTCGATGATTTCATCGAAATCACCTGCTTGATCGAGGCTGACGAGTAGGTTTTTCAAGGGTGTACCGGGAGCAGACAGCCCGCAAAAGCGAGGGCGCAAAAGCCGCGCGAAAGCGGATAAAAGCGGCGCCCGCAGGACGCCGGAAAGACCGAAATTATCGCACGCGCCGCGTGCAGCAGCAGAGCGCTGCTTTCGGCAGCCTTTCGGCCGGCAATGCTGGGCGCCGGCGCCCTCCAGTTGACCTTTTAGACGACCTCCACGCGCCCCGCGCCGGCAACCATTTCGCCGATCACACGGGCGTCGCCGAAACCGTCGGCGCGAAAGAGGGCGAGCACGTCATCGACGGCTTCGGGCGAACAGGACACGAGCAGGCCGCCGGAAGTTTGCGGGTCGGTGAGCAGGGTGCGCGCGGCGCACGGCAACGTCGCCGGCAATGCAATGTCTTTGCCGTAGGCGTCCCAGTTGCGCCCCGACGCGCCAGTGAACACGCCCGCCTCGACAAACTCGACGACCCCGGGCAGCCAGGGCAGATCGGCGTAGCGCACGCGCGCGGTCAGGTTCGAGCCGCGCGCCAGTTCCAGCGTGTGGCCGAGCAGTCCAAAGCCGGTGATGTCGGTGAGCGCGTGCACGCCGTCGAGCGCGGCCAGTTGCGCACCCGGCCGGTTCAGCTTCGTGGTCGCGCCGATCATCGCCGCGTAGCCGTTCGCGTCGAGCCGGTCTTTCTTGAGCGCCGCCGAGAGCACGCCGACGCCGAGCGGCTTGCCGAGAATCAGCACGTCGCCGGCCTTGGCGCCCGCGTTGCGCTTGACGCGCCGCGGATCGACCACGCCGATGGCGACGAGACCGTAGATGGGCTCGACCGAGTCGATCGAATGGCCGCCCGCAAGCGGAATGCCGGCGTCGGCGCACACCGATTCGCCGCCTTTGAGCACCGCCGCGATCACGTCGTGCGGCAACACATTGATCGGCATTCCGACGATGGCGAGCGCCATCAGCGGTTTGCCGCCCATTGCGTAGACGTCGGAGAGCGCGTTGGTCGCCGCGATGCGGCCGAAGTCGAACGGATCGTCGACGATCGGCATGAAGAAGTCGGTGGTGGCGACAATCGCCTGCTCATCGTTGAGCTTGTAGACCGCGGCGTCGTCGGCGGTATCGTTGCCGACCAGCAGGTCGGGAAAGAACGGCAGCGGCGCACTGCGTTTGAGCAGGTCCGCGAGCAGTCCGGGGGCGATCTTGCAGCCGCAGCCGCCGCCGTGCGAGAGACTGGTCAGGCGGGGCGAGGAACTGGGTTCTGCGTGAGTGTCGATCATTGTGGCGCGTGTTTCTAGCTTCGAATGATCGCATTATGAAGCCTGTCGGCGTGGCGCGCTGCGGGGTGCGCCGCGGGTTACGCTGCTACCCAGAACTCTGGTGTGAATCCGGCCGCGTTTTTCAGGCCGCGCGCTCCTTGTGGCCGATTTCCCGCTCGATCCACGCGATAAACCGCGCCACCCGCGGCAACTCGGCATTTTGCGGCGGATAAACCAGATGATGCGCGCCGACCTCGACCTCGACCTCGACCGAAACGATGCGAGCCGCGGCGGCAGCTACATGAGCCCGAAGCTCGGGCTCGAATGCACGCGCAGAATCTGCACCTCGGTGCGGCTCGACGCGCGCTCGGTCGCCCGGCTCAGACCGGCTCAGACCGGCGAGAGAACCGGTCACCGTCAATCGCGCGCCAATGCCTTGCCGGTACGCGCTTTGCTGTCATCTTTCCGGGGCGATGCGGGCGGCACGGCAGACGCGGATCGCCGGCGAAAGGGCATGGAGGCGTGGCATGGGATGTGGCGCGAAGGGTGTCATGACGCTCAGGCAGGAAACGGATATTGCCGGCGAGGAAATGCTCAACATGCAGCACCTTGAAGCGAGCCCGGACGGCAAGTTCGTCGTGCTCGTGGAAACCGAGCGTTCCGAATGGGGCGTACAGCAGCAGACCAGTTACCGGCTGCCTGCCGAACGCCTGATCGAGTTGATCAGAAAAGAAGGCGAACGCATGGACGGTTAGTGTTTGGCCGTTTCTTCCGCGTGCGGCGATGACCGGGCGATTCAATTCAGCGTATGCGCTGCCGCGCGCCGGCCGTGGCGCGCGAGCGTATCGCGATAGATGCCCGGCACCATGGCCAGTTGCGCGGGCGAGCCTTCCTGAACCACGCGGCCGCGATTGAGCACGATGATCCGGTCGAACGACTGCAACGTCGAAAGCCGATGCGCAATCGCAATCACCGTGCGGTTTTGCATGAGGCGTTCGAGCGCGGCCTGAATGACGATCTCCGACGCGGTGTCGAGCGCGGAAGTCGCCTCGTCCAGCAGCAATATGGGCGAATCCTTGAGTATCGCGCGCGCAATCGCGATGCGTTGCCGCTGCCCGCCGGACAGCTTTGTGCCGCGGTCGCCGGCTATCGCATTCAATCCGTCCGGCAATGCGGCGATGAAATCCATGCAGCTCGCGTCCTCGCATGCGCGCTTCACTTCTGCTTCGGTTGCATCGGGGCGACCGTAGCGGATGTTCTCGAGCAGCGAGCGGTGAAGCAGCGTGACGTCCTGCGGCACTACGGACATTGCTGCCTGCAGGCTTTCAAGCGTCACGTATGAGATGTCCTGATCTGAAATGCGCACGCAACCATTAGCGGGCTCATAGAAGTGCTGCAGCAGCGCAAGCACCGTCGATTTTCCCGCGCCGGACGGCCCGACCAGACCCACGCGCTCCCCCGCTTCGATATGCAGCGTCAGGTTGCTCAATACGCGCTTGCGGCCCGGATAAGCAAACGAAACGTTTTCGAAGTCGATCGTCGCCTCACGCACGACGAGCGGTATCGCTTTGGGCGGCTCGGGCATCGAATAGGGCATCAGCAAGGTTTGCGACGCTTCCGCGAGACGGGCCACGTGTTGCGTCAAATCGACGAACGCGACCGCGACATCGCGCGAGCCGTGCAGAATCGCAAAGCCCAGCGAGCCGACGAGCACCACGTCGCCCGTGCTTGCGCGGCCTTGCGTCCAGAGCCAAAGGGTCCAGCCGAGCAGAATCGCCGACAGCAACACGGTGGCGAACGCGTGCAGAATGCGCAGCTTCTCCAGATACAGCAAGCTGCGTCTGCGCGCCGCAGCCTCGGCTTCCAGGTGACCGTCGAAGCGCCGCAATTCCGCATGCAACGCGCTGAACGCGCGCACCAGACCCATGTTGCCGATCACATCGACGAGCTCGCCGTCCACCGAAGCCGCCTCGCTCGCAAACGCTTCATGCCGCGAGGTGCCTTTGCGCGCGAGCCAGAAGAGACATGCGCTCAGCAGCGCGGAAATCGCCACGAGCGCAATGCTCATCGGCAAGCTGACGGTTGCGACCATGATGATGGCGCCGATCACCGTGAGGGTCGGCGGCAAGGCGGTCCACGCAACCGTGTTTTCGATCACATACACGGCGTTTGCCGTGGCCGACACGCGGCTCGACAGCACGCCCGGTTGTTTGTCCGCGAAAAAGGTCGGCGCGTGGCCCATCAGATAGCCGAACATGTCCTGGCGGATGTCGCCCGTCACACGCACGAAAGCGCGTGACGAGACCCAGCCGGCGACGCGCCACATCAGATTGTCCGCGAAGATAAGAGCGACGAGCACCACGAATGCGTAGGCGACTGTCTGCGGATGGGCGCGTCCCTGAGGCAGCGCGTCGATCAGATTGCGGATGCCATACTGCGAAGCAAGCGCGAAACCGACTGCGGCGACGACGCTCACGAGCACGATGACATGGGCTGCTTTGCGGCGCGCGACATAGCGCCAGATGAGGTGAATCGGCCGGCCCGCATAACGCGACAGAACGCGCGAATGCCGGCGCCCGCGCACGCGGCTCGCGCGCCCCCGATCGCCGTGCTCGACGAGTTCCATGGTGCCCCTTTCGAACTTGCGCGCCGGCAGGCGACACGTTTTTCCTCCGCGCGGGAAGATGTTCCGTGTGACCGGCGAAGAAGTGGCGCAAGGGTCATGCCTTGTCTCGCGACGCGTTAGTGCAGGAGCTGACTTGCCGCTGTGTGCCTATATGTGCCCTTAGGTGCGCTCGCTAGTGGCGGTATGCGAGCGCCTGCGCTTACGTTCAGGTTTCATTGTCCCCGCGCAGCGCGTCGAACTGAATGACGTGCTCGGCCAGCGAGCCGTTTCTCCTCTCGACGTAGACGGTGCCGCGATACGTCACCTGCCAGCCATCGCGCGCTGCAACGAGCGGCAGGTTGCCGCCCGCGCGGCTGTCGATGCCGCCAAGCCCCGCTGCGGGAGCGGGAACATGGTTCTCCAGCGTCGCGTTCGACGAGATCACATTGTCATGCCACGCTGACTCGTCTTTCCTCGCTTCGAGGTTTTTGCCGTCGGTGTCGACTGTGTTGTCCATCGACGCGGTATTCGCGGTATCCACGGAAACGGTGCGGCTCCTGGCACGTTGCAGCGGGTCGGGGGAGTCGGAGGTGACTGCGTCCAGGTCGATGGGCGGCAGATTTGCCGCGTTGTTCTTGCGCGCGCCCGGCTCGGCGGAGCCCGCGTTGCCGGAACTGCCGAACTCCTTCGCCTGCGTGTGAGCATCCGGAGAAGCCGTGCCGGTCGCGGGCGTGTGCGCCGGACTTTTCGCCGCCATTTCGTTCTGCTGTTTCTGGGTGGGATTCTGCTCTGCGTTCTGCATCTTTGCTCCTGCCGTTAGGGACTCGACGGCTGGCGCCGTGCTTGTGGGCCGCTACTGCCGTTGCTGCCGCTTTGCGAAGTCCGCTCAAAAGCCCTTGTGCGATACCTCCGGATCAGAAGGCCGTGCAAAAAGCACGCGAAAAACGCACATGAAAGCCTTACATGAAGCGTTGAAAAAATTGACTGGCGCCAGAGTCGCGGACGGCTTGCGTCGTCGCGATGGCGGGCGCCGTGCCTGTTACCCGCAGCGAACGTTCCCGCCAGGCGCATGGCCCCGCGGCCGCCGAGCACCGCGGGAATCAAGTCACCGTTGCGTCATATGTCTCACGCAATATTACCGGCGGCCACCCGGCCGACGGGCTGCGCGCCGGCCGTTCCTGTCACGTCGCGAACATCCATGCCGGCCAGTATCTGGATGATGCGCGGCGCCAGACACGTCTAAAACAAAGCATTCCATTCAAGGAAGACAATCGTGTCTCGTTCAAGACTGTTTGCTCTGACGGCGATCGCCTCGTCGCTCATGTTCGCGACGGCTGCGCACGCTGCGGTCGATCTCATCGCGGTGGGCCAGCTTGGCGGCCTGACTGGCGATCTTTCCAAGGAAACGGCGGCGCCGCTCGAAAACGGCGTGGCGGGCAACCTGCTCGGCGGCCTCGGTTCGGGCATTGCGTACGCGGGATGCCATACGTTCGTTGCCGTGCCCGACCGCGGCCCGAATGCGGTGTCGTACAACGCGGCCATCGACGATACGGCGTCGTACATCAACCGCTTCCAGACGTTGCGCCTGCGCTTGCAGCCGGGCGCGGCCGGCGCGTCGCTGCCCTATTCGCTGACGCCGAAGCTCATTGCCACCACTTTGCTGCATACCTCCGAGAAGCTGGTCTACGGATCCGGCGCAGCGGCCAGTGTGCCGGACGGCGCCCCGGCGCTGAACAGCCGCAATCACACGCATTACTTCACGGGCCGTTCGGATAATTTCGATCCCACGCGCCTTTCGACCAATGATCGCGACGGACGCTTCGATCCGGAAAGTGTGCGCGTGAGCAATGACGGCGAGAGCGTGTATATCTCTGACGAATACGGCCCGTATGTCTATCGTTTCGAAAGGCGCAGTGGCCGGCGTATCGAGACTTACAAGCTGCCGGACATGTTTGCTGTCTCGACGCTAAGCCCCGTTGGCAGCGATGAAATTGCGCAGAACACCGCAGGCCGCGTTGCGAACAAGGGAATGGAAGGTCTCGCGATTTCGCCTGACGGCAAGACGCTTTTCGGCGCCATGCAAAGCCCATTGATCCAGGACGGCGGCACGGACGGCGCTTATACGCGTATCGTGAAGATCGACACTCGCACTGGAAAAACCACGCAGTTCGCGTATCCGCTTACCAACATCGGCACGACGGCAAAGCCGAAGTATCCGACCGTCAGCGACGTGGTGGCCGTGAACGATCACGAACTGCTGGTCGACGAACGCGACGGCAAAGGTCTTGGCGATAATTCGACGGCTGCGTTCAAGAGAGTCTTCCATATCGACCTGGCAGGCGCGCAAGACGTGAGCAACGCAAGTGGTCAAGCCGGCCTCGCGCCGTACGCCGTGCAGAAAACGTTGTTCCTCGACGTGGTCGCGCAACTGACCGCGCACGGCTACAACGCGAACGACATTCCCGCGAAGCTGGAAGGACTCGCGTTCGGGCCGGACGTCATGATCGGCGGCGCGAAGAAGCACACGCTCTTCATCGCAAACGACAACGACTTTCTCGGCACGGTCACCGATACGAATCATCCGGCGGGCATCGCCAATCCCAATCAGTTTTTTGTCTTTGCATGGGACGCGAGCGAACTGCCGGCCTACGTCGCGCAAAAACTCGTTGGCGCGGATGCGGGCAAAGCGCGCGGTCACGATGACCACGTCTGCGCGCCGGATCACGACGACGACCACTGACGCACTTTCTGCGTAGCACGCCGTTGAATGCGGCGCGCTACGCGTCGGCGTTAAAGAGCGGCGGTGGCGAATTACCTTAGCGCGGTCGCCGTGACGCATATTGCCCGACCGGCGAGCGGTTAGCGTATTACGGCGGCAAGGGTACGTCTTCGATAAGCTCCGCTTTTACAGCGCGAATCCTTCGGTCGACGAAATATCCGCCGCCTTCCGTGTAGTGCAGGTAAAGACGTCCGCATAACCTGCATTCCCATACAGAGCATCGGTTGTAGGGAAAGTAGCGCGGCGCAATGGGCGCGTCGGCGGACCAGTAGGTCGTCTTGTCCGGCAGATACTCGCTGAAAGTCGGCTCGGCACACTCTTCGGGCAGCAGCGTGCCGATTTCGTCGAACTGCGTTTCGTCGAGGGAAAGCGGCTGCGATTGCCAGCCGTCGAGCGGCGTTTTCATGCACGCGCATGGAGCGCTTGCGCGCGCTTCGGCGCGGCGCGCGAGTTCAAGAAGCGTTGCAGCGTTCAAATATTGCACCATGTGGCTCACATTCAGGTGTTCATCATTCTGTCGCGTTGAGGGGCAACCCATGAGCGGTCGAAGTTGCCCTCGGCAATCGACTTCAACGCCGTCGCCTCTTTCGCCTGTTGCCGGCGCGCGCCTTCTATTACAGCGTCGACATCGGCAGGCGCGATTGCGAGCAGGCCGTCTTCATCGCCGACAATGATATCGCCTGGATGTACCACCATGCCACCCACGGTGACAGGCACGTTGATTTCGCCCGGCCCGTGCTTGTAGGGACCACGATGCGTGACGCCGCGCGCATACACTGGAAAAGCGCGCTGACGTAGAGCGCCGACGTCGCGAATTGCACCGTCGATCACGAGCCCGTGTACGCCGAGGCTCTCTGCGAAGCTCGCCATGATCTCGCCCATTAGCGCCTGCGTGAGGTCGCCTGCGCCGTCGATCACCAGCACATCGCCCGGCCTGCAGAAGTCGAACGCACGATGAATGGCGAGGTTGTCGCCGGGGCGCGTATGCACAGTGACCGCCGTACCGGCGAGAGGCTTCGGTTGATGATAGGGCTGCAAGCCCAGCATGCCGCTCGCGCGCGCCATGTTGTCGCTAAGCAGTGAAACCGCGAGTTCGCGCAATGCATCGAGTATTGCAGGCCGCGCTTGCGGCGCGGACTCAAATTCGCGCCATCCGATTTGATTCATACAATGGCTCCTTGCGTTGCAAATTGTCGATCGAGTTGACGCGATAGCCGCGGATAAACCGCACGCGCGTTGTCTTCATAAATGCGTTGCCGGTCCGCGTCGCTGAGCCATTCGATCGCGTCGATGTAGCGGCGCGTGTCGTCGTAATAGTGGCCCGTTTCCGGATCGATGCCCTGCACCGCGCCTATCGTTTCCGAGGCAAACAGGATGTTCTCGACCGGGATCACTTTTGCGAGCAGTTCAGCGCCGGGCTGGTGATACACGCAAGTATCGAAGAACACGTTCTTCAGCAGGTATTCGCGCAACAGCGGCCGCTTCATGTCCTGCGCGAGGCCGCGGTAACGTCCCCAGTGATATGGCACCGCTCCGCCGCCGTGAGGAATGATGAAACGCAGCGTGGGGAAGTCCGCGAAGAGATCGCCGGTGAGCAACTGCATGAACGCGGACGTGTCGCCGTTGATGTAATGCGCGCCGGTCGCATGAAAGTTGGGGTTGCACGAAGATGACACGTGGATCATCGCGGGCACGTCGAGTTCGACCATCGCTTCATAAAGCGGGTACCAGGAGCGGTCCGTGAGCGGCAAGCCCGACCAGTGTCCACCCGACGGATCCGGATTCAGGTTGCAGCCGATAAAGCCGAGCTCTTCCACACAGCGCCGCAATTCGTCAATACAGTTCGCGGGCGGCACACCGGGCGCTTGCGGCAACTGACATACGCCGACAAAGTTGCGCGGGAAAAGCGAACACACGCGATGCACGAGGTCGTTGCACTCGCGCGACCAGTGCGCGTTGGCTTGCTCCGTGGCGAGATGGTGGCCCATGCCTGCGGCGCGCGGAGAGAAAATCGTGAGGTCGGTGCCGCGTTCGCGTTGAATGCGCAACTGGCCGGTTTCGATGCTCTCGCGGATTTCATCGTCGCCGATGCTGGGGCGCGCTGGCGGTGTTCGCCCGTCCTTCAATGCGGCGATCTGCTGCGTGCGCCATGCTTCGTGCTGCGGCGGCGAGGTCGTGTAATGCCCGTGACAATCGATGATCATGGTTTGCAAATACCTTCGTCTGGTTGTCGCAATGTCCGGTTGTTGGTTCGCTGCATCAGGCACGCGGCGCGGCATCGCCGGTCGTGAGCGAGGCCGTTTCGTCCTCCGGCGCCGTGACCCGCATGACGAGCGCGATGATCGTCGACACCAGCAGAAACGCTGCAATCGTCAGCAAGGCAAGCTTGAAGTTGCCGGTCGCGCTGCGCACGAGGCCAATGCTCCATGGCCCGACCAGTCCGCCGAACTGCGCGATGGTGTTGATGAGGGCAATGGTCGCAGCGCCCGCGGCACCCGTTCTGAATGACGACGCAAGGCTCCAGAACAGCGGATTGCCCGCATAGATGAACAAGCCGGTCACGCACAGCAGCA
Source organism: Burkholderia sp. WSM2230 (assembly GCF_000472445.1). Lineage (GTDB taxonomy): Bacteria > Pseudomonadota > Gammaproteobacteria > Burkholderiales > Burkholderiaceae > Paraburkholderia. Next base: position 38,596 of record NZ_AXAJ01000024.1, on the reverse strand, counting down.
CATAGGCGATGACCGGATTCGGCGCGTACGCGCTGCCGGCAATCGCCAGCGCACTCATGAAGTACACGAACGCGAGGTGTTTCTTGCGATCGCCGGTGCGATCGGAACTGCGGCTGATCAGGAACGTACCGAGCACGCCGAGCAGCGGCGGTGCGGCGGACAGAAAGCCGACTTCGAGGTTGGTTAGGTGCCCCAGGCTTTTGACGATCTGCGGCAGCCACAGGAACAGCCCATAAATGCCGACGAGCGCGCAGCCGAACAGGCATGCGAGACTCCACACGCGTATATCGCCCGCCACACGCAGCAGCGGAAAGTGGGTGTTGCCGCCCAGGGCTTCCCGTTCGGCGGCGAGCGTCGATTCGAGCCAGTACTTTTCATCGGTAGAGAGCCAGTGGGCGTCTGCCGGGCGCTCGGTCATGATGCGCAGCGTGAGAAGACCGAGCAGCATTGCCGGCACGCCTTCAAGAATGAACATCCACTGCCAGCCATGCAAACCGAGAATGCCGTCAGCGTAGGTCATTAGCGCAGTGGAAATGGGACCGCCAAGTACTGCCGAAAATGAGCCCGCGATGATGTAGCCACCCACTGCGCGTGCCCGGTAACGCACTGGAAACCACTTCGTGAGATACACCGCGACGCCCGGCAGAAAGCCCGCTTCCATCACGCCGAGCAAAAAGCGCAGCACGTAGAAGCTCGTATCGTTGAAGACGAATGCGGTGATCGCAGCCACCGCGCCCCACGTCAGAAGAATGCGCGCGATCCAGCGCCGTGCGCCGACGCGATGCAACAGCAGATTGCTCGGCACCTCCAGCAGCATGTAGCCGACAAAGAAAATGCTGCCCGCAAAGCCGAACACAGCGGGGCTGAAGCCCAACTGTTTGTTCATGTCCAACGCGGCGAAACCGATGTTGATACGGTCGAGATAATTGAAGAACATCATCGCGAATAGCAAGGGCATCAGGCGCCCATATACCTTTCGCATGGTGACGGCTTCGTCGATCGGGTTCATGCTGTCTCCTACCTTGCGGCACGGCCAAGTGGCGGTGCCTGCGTTCTTGTCATGTGTACCGTCAATGATAAGAACGTGCTGGTGAGGGGTCCAAGACCGGTTGCTTATGCTTGTATAGGCTTTTGCTTATAGTGGGGCGTCCGCAATCGGCTGCGGCAGGCAGGCGAGGAACGCACGCAGATGCGGCGAGGCGTCGTCGGTCCTGAAGGTGGCGGCGAGCGTCGAACGGTACCTGGAACCCGGCCCCACCAGATGTCGATAGACGACATCGCTGCGGCCGAGCCGCGCCACCGATTCTCCAATGAAGGTCACGCCGAGCCCCGCCGCGACCAGCGCGATTGCGGTCTGAATTTCATACGCTTGATGAGCGACGAGAGGCGTCAAGCCAGCGTCGCGATACAACGATAAAACAGAGCGCTTGAACTGCGCGTTCGGATGCTTGGGGTAGAGGATCAACGGTGTATCCGCGAGATCGGCGATTCTTACGTTTTTCCGCGCGGCGAGCGGATGGCCGGGTTCAAGTGCGGCCATCACCCGTTCGCGCAGAAGCGGATACGACGTGCAGCCTTCGATTGCCAACGGCTGCCGCCCGATGCCGATATGAATGCGCATGTCGCGAAGCGCGTCCGTTTGCTCCTCGGTGAGCATTTCGAAGAGCTTCAATTCGACTTGCGGATACGCATGATGAAATGCCTTGAGCGCGGGCGGCAGAATGCTGTACATCGCCGAGCGCGTGAAGCCGATGCTGAGCCAGCCGCGCCGGCCCACGCCGATTTCCTGCGTCGCGAGGCTCGCCTGTTCCAATGCGCCCAGTATCTGACGCGCTTCAGTGCATAGATAGTGCCCCGCCTCCGTGAGCGTAAGCGGACGTCTCGCGCGATCGACGAGCTGCGTGCCGAGCCGCTCCTCCAGCGAACGTATCTGCTGACTCAATGCGGGCTGCGCAATATGCAACCGATCCGCAGCGCGGCTGAAATTCAGCTCTTCGGCAAGAATCACGAAGCACTGTAAAGCCCTAAGATTCATAGCGATTCTGTTTGACGTCGGTACGTGCAGGATAACCTACACTGTTGCTTTGATCCGCTGATAGACGAGGAGCAACCAATGCGGCTGACCGACTTCGACACGCTGACGTTCGATTGCTATGGCACCTTGATCGATTGGGAAACAGGCATCTTCGAGGGCTTGCGGCCGCTGCTCGACCGCGTCGGGCGAACACTTACGCGCGACCAGGTGCTGGAGGCGCATGCGCGTCATGAATCGTCGCAGCAGAAGTACACGCCTTACCGGCGCTATCAGGAGTTGCTGCCCATCGTCTATAAGCGCCTCGCGGAAGAATGGGGCGTGCCATACACGCTCGCGGATTGCGACGCGTATGGCAAGTCGATCCGAGATTGGCCCGCATTCGACGATTCGGCCGCAGCGTTGCAGTACCTGAAGCAGCACTACAAGCTGGTCATTCTTTCAAATGTGGATAACGATAGTTTCAGCTACAGCAACGCCAAACTCAAGGTCGAGTTCGACGCGATATTCACTGCGGAGGATATCGGTTCATACAAACCGTCACCGCGCAATTTCGAGTACATGCTGGAGAAGCTCGGTGAACGCGGCGTTCGCAAAGAGACTATTCTGCACACTGCGGAAAGTCTCTTTCACGATCACAAGCCGGCGAATGCATTAGGACTCTCGTCCTGCTGGATTTATCGCCGGCATGCGAAGCAGGGATTCGGCGCGACGATGGATCCGGGCTCCCAGCCGAAGTTCGACTTTCGCTTCAACAGCATGACCGAACTGGTGGAAGCCCATCGCAACGCTTTGGCGTAACGCTGCAGGGTAATGGTCCCGCGTAGCGCGAGCCCGACGGCTCATTGATCGAGGCCGCCCTGGCACAGGTACTTGATCGACAGATAGTCGTCGAGCCCGTACTTCGAGCCTTCGCGGCCGTAGCCCGATTCCTTCACACCGCCGAACGGCGCGGCTTCGCTCGACACCGCGCCTTCATTGATACCGATTACGCCTGCTTCCAGTTGCGCAGCCACGCGGTTGATGCGCCGCACGTCCTGCGTATAGAAGTAAGCGGCGAGACCGAACGGCGTATCGTTCGCGAGGCGGAGCGCTTGCGCTTCGTCAGTGAAGCGGAACAGCGGCGCGACCGGTCCAAAGGTTTCTTCGCAACACACGAGCATGCCGTCCTGCGCGTTGGTCAGCACGGTCGGAGCATAGTAGTTCGTGCCCAGTTCGCTCAGGCGCTTGCCGCCGGTCAACACGTTTGCCCCTTGTTTTACGGCGTCTTCCACATGACGCGCGATCTTGTTGATGGCGCGCTCGTTGATCATCGGGCCGATTTGCGCGCCCGGATCCGTTGCGGGCGCAACCTTCAGCGCGGCCACGCGTTTCGCGAGCAGATCGGCGAAACGCTCATACACACCCGCCTGCACATAGACGCGATTCGGGCACACGCAGGTTTGTCCGCCATTGCGGAACTTCGCCGCGATGAGGCCGGCGACGGCTGCGTCAAGATCGGCGTCGTCGAAGACGATGAACGGCGCGTTGCCGCCGAGTTCCAGAGAGAGCTTTTTCAACGTGGCGGCCGACTCGCGCGCGAGATGCTTGCCGACCGGCGTCGAACCTGTGAATGTGATCTTGCGCACGCGTGCATCGGCAAGCCAGTCGGCCACGGCGTCAATGCCTTGCTCGCGCGAAGCCGACAGCATGTTCAGCACGCCGTCGGGCACACCCGCTTCCTGCGCAAGCGCAGCGAGTGCGAGCGCGGTGAGCGGCGTGTCTTCGGCGGGCTTTGCGATGACCGTGCAACCGGCTGCGAGGGCGGGCGCAATCTTGCGGGCGATCATCGCGAGCGGGAAATTCCACGGCGTGATCGCGGCCACTATGCCGATGGGTTCTTTCACTGCGCTCATGCGCTTGCCGCGCTGCTGCTGCGGAATGATGTCGCCGTAAATGCGCGTTGCTTCGTCGGCGAACCATGCGACATACGAGGCTCCATAGGCGACTTCGCCCCGGCTTTCCGCGAGCGGCTTGCCTTGTTCCGTCGACATCAGCTTCGCGAGATCTTCGGTGTTCGCGACGATCAGCGCGTGCCAGCGGCGCAGAATTTCAGCGCGCTCGCGCGCAAGCTTGCTGCGCCATGCGGGCAGCGCGCGAGCGGCGGCGTCGGTGGCGGCGCGCGCGTCCGCGGCACTGCTGTTTGCGACTTCTACGATCGTTTCGCCCGTTGCGGGATTGGTCACGGGAAAGCGCGCGCCGTTTGCGGCGGCGATCCACTGGCCGTCGATGAAATTGAGCGGGCGGATCAGTTCATTGCGCGTCAATGCGAGAGACATTGCGTTGCTCCTTGGGTTGCCCGTTTCGCGGAATCGGGCGTGCGGTTTCTTCCGTGTTGCGCCGCGTGGCGCGGCGGGATGCATGGGGCCATGCGATAAGCCGATGCTACGCGTGTCGCGCAGTCAATGAATCGCCTCAGAAAGCGGCCTACGGCGTGCAGATCGTTTTTTTCGAGCCGTCACAGCATATTCTGCTGAATGCAGTGGCTGCCGCTAATCACTGAGCGTTGCTCAGCGGTGTCCGCATCAACGTCTGCGGCACGGCCCTGTCGACGCGCGCACCACGAGTTGCGGCGGCGGCCCGAGCACCATCGACGGTTGCCGTTCTGGAGTCTGAATCAGGCGGATCAGACTTTCTATCGACAACTCAGCGATCTGCGGGGTTTGAATCGCCACCGTGGTCAACGCGGGGTGGACCTGATGTGCGAGCTGAATGTCGGTGATGCCGATAACCGACACGTCGTCGGGCACCGCGCGGCCCAGTGTGATCAGGGCCTGCGCCGCGCCGATCGCAAGCAGGTCGTTGGTCGCGAAGATAGCCGTGACGAACGGTTTCACCGCCATCAACTGCATGCACGCGGCGTAGCCGGCGTCGATCGAGTCGCGTATCTGCAGTACCGCGGCGTTATCCGATTCCACGCCGGCGGCGCGCATGGTCGCGCGAAAGCCGTTGGAGCGCGCATCCTGCAGACCGCCGCAACCGTCGCCGATCAGCAGGCCCACTTCACGATGGCCCAGTTCGAGCAGATGCCGCGCGGCCAGCTCGCCGGCGCGCGCAAAGTCCACGGCGATGCAAGGCAGTGCGGGCGGCGTTTCCGGGTGTTCCCACATGGCCAGCAGGATCGGCGCACTGTGCGTAGCCGACGCGCACAGGTCGTTGATCGCGATGTCGGTATTCATCACGAGCACACCGTCCGCCAGGGTGCCCGCGATCTGGTTCAGATAAGCGCGGCCTATTTCGGCGTCGTCGTCGGTATTGCACACCATCAGGAAGTAACCGGCTTTGCGCGCGGCCCGTTCGGCAGCCAGTACGAACTCAGGGTAGAACGGGTTCGATATGTTCGAGAGCATCAACGCAAGCGTCGACGAGCGGCCCTCGGCCAGTGCGCGCGCGTTCAGATTCGGCCGGTAGCCCAGATCCGCAATGGCTTTCAGCACGCGCTCCGCTGTTTCGGGGCGGACTTTCTCGCGATTGCGCAACACGTTGGATACCGTGGCGGCAGTGACGTGCGCGCGCTTTGCGACTTCAGACAGGGTGACCATTCTCTTGTTATCCCAAATTCAGGGAGCGCGCTTCAGATGTTGCAAGCAGCGAGCGACATTGATAACTTGCTGGAAAGCACAACTTTGGACCAGCCGCCTTCGCGTGCTGTACACGAATCGCGGTGAACAGGAGACACTCAATATGGCTTTCGCGCCCGACCTCGAATTTAAGCGATTAAATGCCCTTCGCACAAGGGTTCGCCAACTATTTTTTGCTTGGAATTTAAGCGATTAAATCCTCGAGAGGCAACCATGGCGTCCATTCGTCTATCCAACGTGGAGAAGTCATACGGCGGCCACGCGCCGGTGATCCGGCGCGTCAATCTCGAAGTCGCGCAGCACGAGTTCTGTGTGTTTCTCGGCCCTTCCGGCTGCGGCAAGTCAACCTTGCTCCGCATGATTGCCGGTCTGGAGGATGTAAGCGCGGGCGAATTGCATATCGGCGGCCGCCTGATGAACGACGTGCCCGCGGCCGGGCGCGGCGTCGCGATGGTCTTCCAGAGCTACGCGCTGTTTCCGCACATGACGGTGTTCGACAACATGGCGTTCGGTCTGAAGCTCGCCAGGCAGCCGAAGAGCGTGATTGACAGCAAGGTCCGCGAAGCCGCGCGCATTCTGCAACTCGACGAGCTGCTCGACCGTTATCCGAAAGCGCTGTCCGGTGGCCAGCGCCAGCGTGTGGCAATTGGCCGGGCGATTGTGCGGGAGCCGGGTGTGTTTCTGTTCGACGAACCACTGTCCAATCTCGACGCCGCATTGCGCGGACAGACGCGTGTCGAGATCGCGCGTCTGCACCAGCGCTTTGCCGATGCGAGCGTGGTCTACGTCACGCACGATCAGGTCGAAGCGATGACGCTCGCGGACAGAATCGTACTGCTGCATGCGGGCGCCGATGCGGAGCAATTCGGAAGCATCGCACAGAGCGGCGCACCGCTCGAGTTGTATCACCACCCGAACTCGCGTTTCGTCGCGGGCTTCATCGGCTCGCCGCGCATGAACTTTATCGACGGCGTGGTCGATTTGATAGAACCGGGCAAGGTCCTGGTGACGCTCGCGCAAGGAAGCGAGCAGTTGACCGCTTACGTCGATGGCCGGCGCCTGCAGCGCGGTGAGCGCGTCACGCTCGGCGTGCGTCCAGAGCATTTGCGTCTGGACGGCGATGAACAATTCATTCAGTGCACAACGCTGCTCGCGGAGCGGCTCGGCGAGCACAGCTACATTCACGCGGATCACGCGGCGGGCTCGCTCGTGGCCAAGGCGCCGGGCGATTCGTCTGTCGGCTCCGGCGAGCGCATGCGCATTCATGTGCCGCCTCACGCGTGTCATCTGTTCGACGCACAAGGTATCGCGCTGCGCCGTAGCACGTTCGACCCCGAGCGCGTTGCTGCATGATTGCGCCGCTCTGCATGCATGGCCGCAAGCCATAGCCGGTTTTTCACGCTGGATTCCGCCATAGAGCGGTTCACAACGTTGGCAGCCATTCGCTGCCAGCCAACAAGGTAGTCAAGGAGACAAAAGATGATTGCTCTTCGCCTTCGCCGTCTTGCGCGCGTGTCGGTTGCAGCCGCGCTCATTGCCGGCTCGCTCGGCCATGTCGCGGCCGACGCCGCCACGCTCACCGTCAACGTGTCGGCGCGCGGCAATCAACGCTCGACGTGGCAGGACGCGTTCGACAAGTTCAAGAAAGCCAATCCCGACGTCGATCTGAAAGTGACCTACATCACCGAGGAAGCGTACAAGGTGCAGATGGGCGGCTGGCTCGCGACCGATCCGCCGGATGTAGTGTCGTGGCACGACGGGGAGCGCATGGCGTATTACGCGCAACGTGGCCTGCTTGAAGACCTCACGCCGGACTGGAACAAGAACGGCTGGTCGCAGCAATATGCATCGGTGAAGGAAGCATCGACGTATAAGGGCAAGCAGTACGCGGCGCCGCTCGGCTACGACGCTTATGGCTTCTTCTATCGCAAGGACCTGTTCGAGAAGGCGGGCATCAAGGGCGAGCCCAAGACGTGGGACGAATTTCTCGACGCGTGCAAGAAGCTCAAAGCGAGTGGCGTTGCGCCCATCGCGGTCGCCGCTCGCGACAGCTGGACACTTGCCGCATGGTTCGATTATCTGGACCTTCGCATTAACGGCAACGCGTTCCACCAGCAACTGATGGCGGGACAAATTCCGTACACCGATGCGCGCGTGAAAAAGGTCTACACCGCGTGGAAAACGTTGATCGACGATCACTACTACATCGACAACGCGCTCTCCTACGATCTCGATTCAATCGCACCGTTTCTCGTCAGCGGCAAAGCCTCGATGATGTTGATGGGCACGTTCTTCTCCGCGAGCATTCCTGCATCCGTGAAGCCGCAAACGGGCTTTTTCCGCTTCCCGGTGATCGACGCGAATGTACCGATGGCCGAAGACGGCCCGGTCAACGTGCTTCTGATTCCGGCAAAGGCGAAGAACAAGACCGACGCGCGCAGGCTGCTTGCCTTCATGGAACAGCCGCAAATCAACGCGGATCTCGCGCGCGGCTGGGGACAATTGCCTTCCAACAGTCAGGCAGCCGAACCTGAAGACGCGATCTCGAAGGTGGGCTTCCAGACGCTCGCCAACACGAAAGGCGGCATTGCGCAGTTCTACGATCGCGACATGCAGAAAGAAATGGCCGACGAAGGCATGAAAGCGATGCAGCAGTTCTATAGCGACCCGTCGCAACTCGACGCGATACTGGCGCGCCTCGAAACGACGCGCAAACGCATCTACACGAAGTAAGGTCCGCTGCGCCGGCGCCACACTGCGCCGGCGCATGCTTTCGATTTCCGACGAGGCTCGATCCATGTCTCATTCCGCAGCGCGCCGCCTACCCGCGGCCCGGCATCGTCACGTCTCGACGACGCGCCGTCATCAGCATCGCGCGGCGTTGCTATTTCTTTTGCCGGGCTGTGCGTTGTTTTGTCTATGCGTGATCTATCCAATCATCAGCAGCATTTCGCTGAGCTTTTATCATTGGGACGGCATGACGGCGAAGACATTTGCGGGCTTCGACAATTACGTCGAGCTATTTCACGCGGATACCTTCTACATAGCGCTAAAGAACAATGTGCTGTGGCTCGCGCTGTTCCTGCTCGCGCCGCCGCTGGGGCTGCTGTTCGCGCTTTATCTAAATCAGCACATTCGCGGCATGCGTGTCATGAAGTCGCTTTTCTTCGCGCCGTTCGTGTTGTCCGGCGTGGTGGTCGGTGTGGTGTTCAGCTGGTTCTACGATCCCGGCTTCGGCCTGCTGCGCTTGATTGTCGGCCACGGCATTCCTGTGCTCGGCGACCCGAAGACGGTGACGTTCGGCATTATCTTCGCCGCCTTGTGGCCGCAGACACCATTCTGCATGGTGCTGTACCTAACCGGCCTCACAGGCATCAACCCTGAAGTGGTCGAGGCCGCGCGCATGGAGGGCGCAAAAGGCTTGCGTCTTTTGTGGCACGTGATCCTGCCGCAATTGCGGCCCGCCACTTTCATGGCAGTGGTGCTCACCGTGATCGGCGCGCTGCGCAGCTTCGACCTCATTGCGGTGATGAGCGGCGGAGGCCCGTTCGACAGTTCCACCGTGCTCGCCTATTACATGTACGACCAGGCCATCAAGTACTACCGCGAAGGCTATTCCGCGGCGATTGCCGTCGTGCTGTTCGCCATCATGCTCATCTACATCGTGTTCCATTTGCGCCGCATGCTGCGCGAAGAACGCTGATTACAGGAGTCACGCGTCATGTATCCGCTTCCTGTCGAACGCTGGAAACCGCTCAATCGTGCGCTTTATAAGGCGTCTTTGCCGATCGCGCTATTAGTCTGGCTGTTGCCGATGCTGGCTGTGCTCGTCACGTCGATTCGTTCTTCCGACGAGCTTTCGCAAGGCGATTACTGGACATGGCCCAAACATTTCGCGCTGATCGAAAACTACGGCACCGCGCTCACGCAGACACCGATGCTGCATTACTTCGCGAACAGCGTGCTGATCACGGTGCCTTCGGTACTCGGCGCGATTGTGCTCGCGTCGATGGCGGGCTTTGCATTGGCCACCTATCGCTTTCCCGGCAATACCGTGATTCTTCTCGGCTTCGTGGCCGGCAATTTTGTGCCGATCCAGATCCTGATGATTCCAGTGCGCGACATGGCGCTGAAGTTCGGCCTGTTCAATAGTGTGTGGGCGCTCGTGATCTTCCATGTTTCTTTTCAGACCGGCTTCTGCACGCTGTTTCTGCGCAACTTCATCAAACAGTTGCCGTTCGAAATGATCGAGGCGGCGCGCGTGGAAGGCGCAAGCGAATGGACCATCTACTGGCGCATCGTCTTGCCGCTGATTCGTCCAGCGCTCGCCGCGCTCGGCATCCTCGTGTTTACCTTTGTCTGGAACGACTACTTCTGGGCACTGTGTCTCACGCAAGGCGACGAAGCCGCGCCGATTACCGTGGGCGTCGCCGCACTCAAGGGGCAATGGACGACCGCCTGGAATCTGGTGGCCGCCGGCTCTGTGCTCGCCGCGCTGCCTTCCGTATTGATGTTCTTCGCGATGCAGAAGCATTTCGTCGCCGGCCTGACCTTTGGTGCAAGCAAGGGCTGACCGGCCATTCGACGTCACTCACAACGAGACTCTCTCATGCAACTTGGTGTCTGCTATTACCCGGAACAATGGCCGCGCACGATGTGGGCCGACGACGCTGAGCGTATGGTCGAGCTCGGCATCACGCACGTGCGTATCGCCGAATTTGCGTGGAGCCGGATGGAACCGTGCGCTGGCGAATTCGTGTGGGAATGGCTCGACGAAGCGATTGCCACGCTCGCGAATGCCGGGCTGAAACTGGTGCTTGGCACGCCGACCGCTTCGCCGCCGAAGTGGTTGATCGACGCTCATCCAGATGTGCTCCCCGTGCGCGCCGACGGCACGCGTTGGAATTTCGGCTCGCGGCGTCATTACGATGTTTGCAGCGAAACCTATCGACGCGAGTGTCTGCGTATCGTCACTGCAATGGCGCATCGTTATGGGCGGCATCCTTCGATTGTCGCCTGGCAAACGGATAACGAACTCGGTTGTCACGAGACGGTGCCGAGCTATTCGGCCGCTGCGTTAAAGGGCTTTCAAGCATGGCTGCGTCGACGCTATGAAACGGTCGCAGCACTCAACGACGCGTGGGGCAACGTGTTCTGGAGCATGGAGTACGCGTCGTTCGAAGCCGTCGAATTGCCGAACCTCACACCGACGGATGCCAATCCGATTCATCTGCTCGACTTTCGCCGCTTCATGTCGGACGAGGTGGCGGGTTTTCATCGCGAGCAGGTTGATGTGTTGCGCCGCCACGCGCCGGCGGCCGACGTGCTGCACAACTTCATGGGCTTCTTCACGACGTTCGATCATTACCGCTTTGCCGAAGACAAGGCGCTCGACGTCGCTGCATGGGACAGCTATCCGATTGCGCGCACCGAATCGATTGCGCTGCCCGAGGAGCAGAAGGCCCGTTACGCGCGCACTGCACATCCCGATGTATCCGCATTCGATCACGACCGTTACCGCGCAATCGGCCGCGGGCGTTTCTGGGTGATGGAGCAGCAGGCGGGCCCCGTCAACTGGGCGCCGTGGAATCCGGTGCCCGCCAAAGGCATGGTCAGGTTGTGGGCTTACGAAGCCTTCGCGCATGGTGCCGAACTGGTGTCGTATTTCCGCTGGCGTCAGTGCCCGTATGCGCAGGAACAGATGCACTCGGGCCTCAAGCTGCCGAACAACGAACTGTCACCTGGCGGTCTCGAGGTGCAACAGGCGGCACGTGAGATTGCCTCCGTAGCGGAGTTCGCTCGACTCGACGCTCCTGCACATGCGGCTACTGCGGTGCTGTTCGACTACGAGACGCAGTGGATGTTCGAGATTCAGCGCCACGGCAAGGACTTCGATTATCAGACGCTGGTCTTCGACTATTACGAGTCGCTGCGCGAGCTCGGGCTCGACGTGGACATAGTCTCGAGCAAGGCCGACCTCTCGCCGTATCGGCTCGTGGTCGTGCCGAGCCTTGCCGTGATCGACGACGCATTGGTCGAGCAGATCGAGCGCGGTTCCGCGCAATGGGTGTTCGGTCCGCGCAGCGGCTCGAAAACCAGCGCATTTGCGATTCCGGACAACCTGCCGCCCGGCGCGCTGCAACGTGTGCTGCCGATGCAGGTGCTCGAAGTGGAGAGCTTGCGTTCGTCGCTCGCGCCTGCCGTTTCGATTGGCGGCATGGATGGCGTCGCGCTCCATTGGCGCGAGCACGTGCGTGCCAACGGCGAGACGCATATACATGCGCAATTCGCCGACACGTGGCCCGCAATTCTCGCTCATGGGCGCGTTCGTTACGTGGCCGGCTGGCTTTCGCACGGATTGCATCGCACGGTGCTGCAGCAGGCCGCGCAGGAAGCCGGCATCGCGACGCAATTGCTGCCGGAGGGTTTGCGCATCCGGCGTCGCGCGGATCTGAACTTCGCGTTCAACTTTGGCGCAGAGCATGTGCAGGTTCCCGTGCCGGCCAATGCGACCTTCCTGCTGGGACAGCCGCAGCTCGCCACTGGCGGTGTCTGCGTATGGCGGGAGGCATGAGGTACAGAGCAGCAAGGCAGTGGCATTCGGCAGCTTCAATCTGAACCGGGCGTGCCTATCAAGGAGCCGCCATTTGATAGATGGAGGATGACAGATGAATAGAAGAGAAATGCTGGGATGGCTCGCGTCCGCGGCGGCAGCGGCGGGCGCCGGCTCGATGATCGGCGCGCCGGCCATGGCGGCTGACGCGAAATCGGCCGGCCGTGTCGGGCGATTTGCGAAAGGCGTGGACATATCCACGCTGCCCGAACTGGAAGCGAACGGTGCGAAGTTCTACGAGCACGGCGTGCCGCACGACTGTCTGCTGCTGTTGAGGAGCCACGGCGTGGACTCGATTCGCATCAAGGTGTGGAACGATCCTGGGAATCCGAACTATTTTCCCGCCGATCAGAGTCCTGCCGCCGGCTACAACAACGCGGAGCATGTGCGTGTGCTGGCGCGCCGTGCCGCCGCGCTCGGCATGCGCATCCTGATCGACTTCCACTATAGCGACTGGTGGGCCGATCCGGGCAAGCAGTATCCACCGCATGCATGGGCCGGCAAGGACATTACGGAGACTTGCGCGCTGCTGTCGGCGTACACGTCGAACGTGCTGAACCTGCTCAAGCGCGACGGCGTGCGTCCCGAGTGGGTGCAAGTAGGCAACGAGATCACCGGCGGCATGCTCTGGCCGCTCGGCAAATACGATCAGTGGGACAACCTCGCACAATTGCTGAAGGCCGGGCATGACGCGGTCAAATCGGTCGATGAGCGCATCAAGGTCATGCTGCATATCGACAGCGGCGGCAACAACGCGACGAGCCGCTGGTGGTTCGATAGCGCAGTAGAGCGGGGCGTGAGCTTCGACATGATCGGCCTATCGTATTACCCGCAATGGCAGGGCGCGCTGAGCGATCTGCAAAACAATGCGAACGATCTCGCAACGCGCTACGACAAGGACGTGATGGTGGTCGAGACTGCCTATCCATGGACCACCAGCGACGGCGACTCCGAGCCCAACGCAATGACCAATACCGGCTCGACCACTTTCCCGCAGACGCCGGCCGGCCAGGCACAATTCCTCGCGGCAGTCGCCGAAATCGTAAAAGCAATTCCGGACGGCCACGGTAAGGGTGTGTTCTGGTGGGAACCCGAATGGATCCCGACGCCGAATGTGGGATGGAAAGCCGGTGCCGGCGATCAGTGGGACAACAATACGTTGTTCGATTTTCACGGCAACGTACTGAGTTCGCTGGATGCGTTTCGCAAGCTGTAAGAGCCTGTGAAAGCGCCCGCGCAGCGCAGCTCAAAGCAGGCGTTAGTGCGCTAACGCCTGCTGCTTGTGCGCCTTCGCGCAGTCGGACGTGAACGCCATGCTGGCCTGATCCGGTGTCATGCGCGGTGCGTTCGGCGCATAGATCTTCTCGATGATGGCGGCGAAAGTCCGGCGGTCCGCATCGTCGCGATAGTACCTGGCGGCCTGATCCAGCGCCTCGGCCCTGGTCTTTTTGTGGGCCCGCCATGAGGCGACCTGACCGGCAATATCGCCGATCGCAAAGCATTGCTCGCTGACCGTTTGCGCGACGGCGGGAACGGTCGCCTGCGCAAGACACGCTGCAAGCAATGCCGATACGACTACGCGTTTCATCACGACGGATCCTGTTGGGCGCAAAGGCCGCAGTTTAACGCGGCAGCGAACCGTTGCTGGCCGCGTCGATTCGTCGCTGCGCGGCGGCCCACCACTCAATGCCCAAACGACTCCGCTTTCGACACCGCCGCATTCGACACATACGGCCGGGCCGCCTGCTTGATCAGCAGCGCGATGCACGCAATGATGCCCGCGACGGCAATCGTCGCGAAGATGCCGCCAAACGTGAAGTGACGGCGCGTCAGTTCCGCCACGAGGAATGACCCCGCAATGCCGCCGAATCGCCCAATGCCAAGCATCCACGCGACGCCCGTGCCGCGGCCTTGCGTCGGGTAGAACGCGGCGGCGAGCGCGGGCATCGACGATTGCGCGGTGTTCATCAACACGCCCGCCACGAACACGATCAGCACCAGCGCGCCGACATTGCCCGCCGCCTGGCCGATGAGGTACACGCTCACGGCCGTCAGCGCATAGCAGGCTGCGATGATCCGGTTCGCGTTGAAGCGGTCCATCAGCACGCCGCACACCACGGCGCCCACGCCGCCCAGCGGGAACAGCGCGGAGATCAGCGTCGCGCGTTGCGGCGTGAGGCCGGCATCCTTCAGCAGAATCGGCATCCAGTTGATCGACGCGTAGAAGATCACGAGGCCCATGAAGTAGGTGATCCACAGCATCACCGAGCCGATAATGTATGCACGCGACAGCACCACAGCCGCGCCCTTGCCGCCGGTTTGCGGCGCGGTCTCTGTCATCGTGAACGATTCTGCCTGAGCGGCTGCGCTCGACACGCGCGCGAGCGCCGCGCGAATCCGCGCGACCGGCTGATTGTTGGCGACCATATAGCGTACCGATTCCGGCATGCTGATCATCAACAGCACGAGCAGCACGAGCGGTGCAATACCGCCGAGCACGAGCACGCTGCGCCAGCCGAAATGCGGAATCATCCACGCGGCGAGGAAGCCGCCGAATGCCGCGCCAAGCGGAAAGCCGCAAAACATCAGATTGATGATCGTGGCGCGGCGGCTGTCCGGACAATACTCGCCCATCATCGTGACCGCGTTCGGCATGGCCGCGCCGAGGCCGACGCCGGTGACGAAGCGCAGCACCGTCAACTGCTCGATGCTCGTCGAGAAAGAGGAACCGAGGCACGCCGCGCCGAACAGCAGCACCGAGCCGAGCAGCATCGAGCGGCGCCCGAGCCGGTCAGAAAGCGGTCCCGAGGCCAGCGCACCGCACGCCAGACCGAACAGCGCCGCGCTGAGCACCGGCGCGAGCGCCGGTTTGGCGATGCCCCATTCGGCGAGCAACGACGGGGCAATGAAGCCGATGGCGGCCGTGTCGAAACCGTCCAGCAGCACGATCACAAAGCACATGAAAAACACGAGCCACTGGAACGGCGAAAATGGGTGCTCATTGAGGAAGGTCTGAACGTTCACAGCGTCGCTGCGATTCATGATGTGTCTCCTGACTGCAAAAAGGCTCGTCGGAGCGAGCCTTGTCTTACCTGACGGGCGCGCCCCGCGGGCGCCGCGCTATGGCGGCGCCTCGCACCCGGCCGCTGCATGATTCATGGTATGCGGACGGATAGGTCGTCGCCATTAAATTTCGGTGTGTTCGTATATAGAACTCCGATTCTTAGGGCGAACAGGCGCCACTGTAAGGAATTTCCTGACAAGGGGTCAACGCGGGATTACCCGACACTGTGGCCGGTTCGCGTCGAAACCGACAATGGAACAGGAGTGAGCGGAAGGCAGAAGCCGCGGCGCGCCGAGCGCGCGCCGGGTAAAACGGTAAGAGAAAACCGCAGGTGAGAGGGACCTGGCGGCGGACTCAGAGAATCACGTACACCTTGCGCATGGTCTCGTCCACTTCCCACAGGCCTTCGGTATTCGCTTCGAAAAACAGCGTGTCCCCACCCGCAAAGTGAACCGTCTCTTCATTGTCCGGCGTGAAGCGTCCGCGGCCGGACAGGATATGCATGACCTCCGCCTGCTTGACCGAGCGGCGATACGTGCCGGCCGAGCATTCGAAGATGCCGGTGTCGATCGCCTCGGTGCCCTTGATCACGCGCTGCACTCCCCAGACGCGGATTGGCGTGGTACCCGGCAAGCCGGCCGTGCCCCAGTCCTCGAGATTCTGCAGATTCACGCTTTGTCTGATTTGTTGAACCTTCATGGCTTGATTGGCCTTCACTCACTGTATGGATGCACGCGCCCGCTCACAGGCCGCGGGTTGAAGTGTCGATAGTTCGCTCGATCTTGCCGAGGCGCACGACCGTCACACCGGGGCGCAACTGCCGCAACGAGGGCATCACGAGCATGCAGTCGTCGTAAGGCGTGGTGACTGCTTCACCGTTGGACCAGCCGATTACGGCGCCGGCTTCGGGAAAGATTTCGAGCCCCGTGTAGGGTCCGGCGAACCGGAAATCCATGCTCGTGGCGACCACCGGTTGCGTTACCCGCACGATGTGCTGCACAGGCGGCAAGGGTGCGAGCCAATCCGCGGGCAGATCGCTTTCGTCGACTACACCCGCGAGCAGCAGAAAGCGCGCGGTGGTGTCGCGCGCCACTGCGACGGCGCTCTTCTCCCAGTGCTGCCCGCATTCGATCAGCAACGCGTTCTTTGTGCTGGCCGGGTCGCCGAATCCTTCGTAGTCGCGCATGCGGCGGCCTTCCGGATGGCCTTCGTCGCAGATAACGGTGGCGGGCGTGCCGAGCTGCGCGGCAAGGTCGATGCCTTTTTGCAGCGGCCCGGCGACGATCAGCGGCTTGCTCTTCTCGTGCATCGAATGCAGATCGAGCAGCGCGTCTACGCTGTCGATCACCGGCCGCATCGCCCGGGCCCGCGCAAGCTCGCTGGAGTTGCGCGATGCATCGTCGAGCACCGCCGCGGTCCACACGCGGTTGAAATCCTGATCGACGAAACGGGCCGCATCCGGCTTCGCGGGATCGAAGCGCCGGTATGCGTCGACATTGGCAAACGCGAGCGTGAGCCGCCCGCGGCGCGGCCGCAAGCCACGGCGCAGCAGGTCGTCCACGACAATCGCGCCGCACACTTCGTTGCCGTGCGTGAGCGCATTGATCATGACGTGCGGGCCGGCCACGCCGGAGTCGAACGTATGAACGTAGGCAATGCCCGACGACGATTGCTCATGCACCGAAATGTCGGGGAACCCGACTTCGATCGGATAGTTTTCCATGCTCATATTCGCGCTCATGCTCAGCCGAGCCTCGCTGCAATGGCCTGGCCGACTTCCGTGGTGTTCGCCTTGCCGCCCAGGTCGCCGGTATGCGGGCCTTCCACCAGCGTCGCTTCGATGGCGGCCAGAATCGCGTCATGCGCCTCGCGCTCCTTGCCCTCGTGATTGCCGAGGAAGTCGAGCATCATCGCGGCGGACCAGATCATCGCGATGGGATTCGCAATGTTCTTGCCGGCGATGTCCGGCGCCGAGCCGTGCACCGGCTCGAACAGCGAGGGAAACTTGCGGTCCGGGTTCAGATTGCCCGACGGCGCGAGACCGATGGTGCCCGTGCATGCCGGGCCGAGGTCGGACAGGATGTCGCCGAACAGATTGGTGGCCACTACAACGTCGAAGCGATCCGGGTTGAGCACGAAGCGCGCGCAGAGAATGTCGATGTGCTGCTTGTCCCACGTCACGTCCGGATATTGCGCCGCGATGCCCGCCGCGCATTTGTCCCACCACGGCATGCTGATCGCGATGCCGTTGCTCTTGGTCGCGACCGTGATCTTCTTGCGCTCGCGGCGTTGCGCCAGGTCGAACGCGAACTTCAGCACGCGTTCGCTGCCGTGCCGCGTGAACACCGATTCCTGCAGCACGAACTCGCGCTCCGTGCCTTCGAACATCACGCCGCCTACTGACGAATACTCGCCCTCGGTGTTCTCGCGCACGATCCAGAAGTCGATGTCGCCCGCCTTGCGGCCCGCGAGCGGCGAAGGCACGCCCGCAAAAAGCCGTGCCGGCCGCAGGTTGATGTACTGATCGAACTCCCGGCGGAACTTGAGCAGCGACCCCCACAGCGAGACGTGATCGGGCACGGTGTCGGGCCAACCCACCGCGCCGAACAGAATCGCGTCGGCCGATTGCAGTTGCGCCTTCCAGTCGTCCGGCATCATCTGGCCGTGCTTCGCGTAGTAGTCGCAGCTTGCCCACTCGATATGCTGGTACTCGAGCTCAAGGCCAAAGCGCGTTTTTACCGCGTCGAGCACACGCAGTGCCTCGGGCATGACTTCCACGCCGATGCCGTCGCCGGGAATGACTGCGATCCGATATTTCCTGGACATGTTGCGCTCCTCCATTGAGTGCTGGTTCTGATTCGATGACAGTTATTCTATTCCTGCTGTTTGGCTCTAAAATGATCGCTTTAGTTAAGCCACTGTGCACGATTCGTGTACAAAACCGAGCGCCGCTGAGCGCCACCAGGCAACCTATGAACGCCGTTCCGTCACCCGATCTCGGCGATTTACGCGTGTTCTGCGAAGTCGCGCGCAAAGCCAGTTTCAGCGCGGCGGCCGAGTCGCTGTCGGTGTCCGCGGCGTATGTCAGCAAGCGTATCAATGTGCTCGAGACCACGCTCGGCACGCGCCTCTTGCACCGCTCCACGCGCCGCGTCGCGATTACCGAGGCGGGCGAACGCGTCTACACGTGGGCCGAAAAAATTCTCGACGACGTCGATCAACTCGTCGAAGACGTCTCCACCACGCGCCGCATTCCCGGCGGCAAGCTGCGCATTTCCAGCAGCTTCGGTTTTGGCCGGCGCTTCGTAGCGCCCGCGCTCGCACGTTTTTCCGAACGTTATCCGCAACTGAGCGTGCGGCTCGACTTGTTCGACCGGCTCGTGGACGTGGCCGGCGAAGGCTTCGATCTGGACATTCGCATCGGCGACGAGATCGCGCCGCATCTGATCGCTCGTCGGCTCGCGTCGAATCATCGGGTGCTGTGCGCGTCGCCCGATTATCTCGCGCGGCATGGCGCGCCGCGTCAACTGGCGGATCTGTCGTCGCATGCGTGTCTCGCGATCAAGGAGCGCGACCATCCGTTCGGCTTGTGGCGGTTGACTGTGCGCGGCGAGGCGGCGTCGATCAAGGTCACTGGACCGTTGTCGACCAATCACGGCGAGGTCGCGGTGCAATGGGCGCTGGCCGGTCGCGGCATCGTGCTGCGTTCGATGTGGGATGTGCGGCCGCTGCTGGAAAGCGGCCAGTTGCAGCAGGTGTTGCCGGAGGTCACGCAGCCGGCGAACCTGTGGGCGGTGTATCCGGCGCGGCTCGCGCAGTCTGCGAAAGTGCGGGTTTGCGTGGACTTTCTCAGCGAAGAGTTCGCGCAATGGAGTCTGCCGGAGGCGGGCGCATGATCCGGCGTTAGTGCGTAGCGGATGAATGCCTACTGGTGATTCTGCGAGAACAGCGTTTCGAGCGGATAGTGGCTTTTGACAAACGGCGACTTGATGATCACGTAGCTGAAGTACTTTTCAATGCCGATGTCGCGTTCAAGCAAGCCTTCAATAATGCTCTGATAATGGCTCACGCTGCGCGTGACGAACTTCAGCAGGTAATCGTAGCCGCCGCTCGCAAGATGGCACTCCACGATTTCATCCACGTCGCGAATCGCATTCACGAACTTGATGAAGTCTTCCCGCCGATGATCGGCCAGCGTGACTTCTGTGAAAACGATCTGCACGTCACCGAGTTTTTCGAGCTGGATCTGCGCGCCGTAGCCGACGATGTAGCCGGCTTTCTCCAGCCGCTTGACGCGAATCAGGCAAGGGCTGGGCGAAAGGCCGACCGCATCGGCAAGCTCGACGTTGGTTATGCGGCCTTTCTTCTGCAACTGGGAAAGAATGCGCAGGTCAATACGGTCTAGCTTGCAGTCGCTGCTCATCGTAACGTCGTGGCTCCGGCGGTTGAAGAAGGGTCTGAGGGCGCCCTCTACTCTAGCATGCAGCGGCAGTAGTTTTGAGCTGGTGGTTCGCCGTGGTTTTGCCGCTCAACGCTGCTCGAACCTCAGCTTGCGCGAGTACGTCGTTCAGGGTTTTCTCGAGCCGCTCGAACATCAGGTCAAAGTCCGATTCGGTGTACGAGAGCGCCGGCGCAAAGCCGAGAATATTGTCGCCGAACGCACGGAAAATCAGGCGGTTTTCATAGGCAGCCGTGGCAATACGCTCCGACAGTTTCAACGCCGGGTCGAACTGCGCCCTGGTGTCCTTGTCGGCGACGAGTTCCAGCGCGCCGAGCAGGCCCCGGTGACGCGAGTCGCCCACGAGCGGATGTGCGAGCAGCGCGTCGAGGCCGCGCGCGAAACGCGGCGCGTGTGCCACGCCGTTCGCGAGCAGACCGCCTTCGTGATAAAGACGCAGCACTTCCAGACCGATCGCCGCGCTCACCGGATGCGCCGAATACGTGTGACCGTGGCCGACAATCGCCTCGGCGTCGCCGTCGGCAATGCCCTGATAGATTTCGTCGGACATCAGCACGGCGCCCATCGGCGCGTAGCCGGCGGTCAAACCTTTGGCGACCGTCATCAGGTCCGGCTCCACGTTCTCGCCCTGGCACGCGAAGAGCGGGCCCGTGCGGCCAAATCCAGTGATCACTTCGTCGGCAAGGAACAGAATGCCGAGCTTGCGGCAGCTTTCGCGCATGGCCGTGAGCCAGCCGACCGGCGGCACGATCACGCCGCCCGAGCCTTGAATCGGTTCGCAGAAGAACGCTGCGATGTTATCGGCACCGAGTTCAGCGACCATTGCTTCGAGCGCGGCGACAGAAGCGGCGATCAGCGCCGCGTCGTCGGCGAAATTGTTGCGGTACGCATACGGCGAGGGCAGGTGATGCTGGTTCGGCAGCGGCAGATCGAAGTTGCGGTGAAACGCGGGCAGCGCGGTGAGGCCCGCGCCCATGCTGGACGAGCCGTGATAGCCGCGTTGCAACGCAATGATGTGCTTCTTCGACGGGCGGCCCGTCGCGTTGAAGTAATGCGTGATGAAACGGATCGCTGAATCGACTGCGTCCGAGCCGCCGAGCGTGAAGTATACGTGCTGCAGCGAAGCGGGCGCGAGCCCCGCCAGTTTTTGCGCGAGTTCGATGGCGGGCTCCGAGCCGAAGTGAAAATAGCTCGTCGCATAAGGCAGTTTCTTCATCTGCGCGGTGGCCGCTTCGATAATGCTCTGCTGGCCGTAGCCCACGTTCACGCACCACAAGCCGGAGAAGGCGTCGAGCAGTTCGTTGCCGGCCGCGTCGCGCAGGAACGCGCCGCTCGCGGATTCGAGCACCGTAACGCCGCGCGCCTCGTGCGCACGATAGTTGATGACAGGGTGAATCAGATGCTGGCGGTCGGCTTCAATGAGCGATTGGATCGGCATGGTGGGTTCTCGTCGCAAAAAGGGCTGTTGACGGTTCCATACTACTGACCAGGGCCGATTGCACGCTTACCTAAACAATTGCCTGAAAAGCGCGCGCGACGCGTTTTGATGCATGCCCATAGCATTTTGTGCTGCAAGGCCCGCAAAGCGGCGGCGCGCGCAGATTACGCCACGATCGATGCGGTTCGGAGACTCAATAGCCGCGCGTGCGGTCTACCTGACCAAGCATCGGCAGGCCTTCGCGATGGCGGCGCAGGTTGTCGAGCACGACCTCGACGGCGGTGTCGGGCCGCGTCGCGCTGGCAATGTGCGGCGTGATGCGCACGCGCGGATGCGTCCACAGCGGATGACCGGCCGGCAACGGCTCGGGGTCGGTGACGTCGAGAATCGCATTCTGCAACTGGCCGCTCTCGAGCGCCGCCAGCAAGTCCTGCTGATCAAGATGTGCGCCCCGGCCGGTTTGAATCAGCGAGGCGCCGCGCGGCAGCTTCCCGAACAGGCTCGCATTGAGCAGGCCGCGCGTGGCCGGGGTGAGCGGCAGCAGGCAGACCAGAATGTCGGTGCGGGCAAGAAACGCGTCGAGCGAGGCTTCGCCCGCATAACAGTCGACGCCCGCGATCTCGCGCGGCGAGCGGCTCCAGCCCGCGCACGCAAAGCTGAAAAGGCGCAGCCGCTCCAGCACCGCAGTGCCGAGCACCCCAAGCCCCAGCACGCCGATGCGCCGTTGTGCGGCCGTTTTGAGCGGCAACTCGCGCCACACCTGCTGTTGCTGCTGAAGCGCGTAGTCGAACAGATCGCGGTGAACGGTGAGCGCCGCCTGCGTGACGTATTCGACCATGCCTTCCACGAGCCCCGGCTCGATCATGCGCACCACCGGCACATGCTCGGGCACGCCGGAAAGATCGAATTGATCGACGCCCGCGCCCACGGAGAACACCACTTCCAGATTGGGAAACGTACGTGTCGGGTCCTCGGGCGGCTGCCATGCCACCAGATAGCGGATCGCGGCCGGATCGCCGTGATCGGGCCAGATATGGAATGGCAGGTCGGGCGCCTTCTCGGCGAAGAGCCTTGCCCATTGCAGGCCGCGGGCGGGATCGGCTTTATAGAGTAATGCCATGACGGATCAGAAAATCGCCTGATTGATGATGCCGTACTGCAAGTAAGGCGACGCGTTAGCCGCCACGCTCTGCGGCTTGGCGTTGCGCACCATTCTGACCACGGTGTCCACGCGCGGCAGGCCGAGCTGTTCGAGCCACTCGGTCAGGCCGCTGTCGCCGGGCGTGTCCACGCGCACGAACACGCCTTCGTTGAGCGCGAGCCAGTGGCTGATGAGCGCCTTCGCACGGGTCGAATCGCCGGAAGCAGGCGCGACGACCGGGCCGATCGCGAAGCCGCGGCCGAAGCGGCGAAAGAGCGCAAAGCCGACCAGTTCGCCGTCGCGGTCGAGTGCGATGCCGTCGGCGTTCTCGAGCAGCGCCGGCAGCACTTCGCCCCGGTCGAGGCCGCTTGCCTGCGAGGCCAGCTCGACGAGCCGTGCGGTGTCGCTCGAACCCAGCGGACGCAAACGTTCGCCCGCCGGCAGCGACACGAGCGGCGGTTGAAACGCCGCGCCCTGATGCTGATCGAGCGTGCCGGCCGCGCGAAAGCCGAGCTTTTCGTAGAGCGGCTGACCGGCAGTGGTCGCGTGGAGGAACGTGATGCGGCCGCCGAGCTCTTCGAGCAACAACTCCATCAGCTTTCTGCCGATGCCGAGTCCCTGCCGCTCCGGCGACACGATCACCATGCCGAGCGACGCGCGATCCGCGCCGTACTTCCAGCACAGCGCGGTGCCGATCACGCCGCCCGCGTCTTCAGCGACGAAACCCGCGCCCAGCTGCGCGACGAACTTCCAGTCGTCCGGGCGATGCGGCCATTTCAGCTCAGCCGTCAACGCATGCGCGGCGGCAATGTCGTCGAGGGTAAAGCGTCTGTATGTAATCGGATCGGGCACGCCGTGCTCCTGAATGGCTAAAGACTTACGCGTCACTGTGTCATCCGGGGCGCGGTATGACTAGGACGATCTTTCTATCCGGCACCCCGGAGAAAGCCGCGCCGAAATTCGATGCAAAGCGCGCGGTCTGGGCACGCATTACAGGCGGGTTCTGCTGCGTGGCGATTTTTGTCGGTGACATATGCCAGGCGCGCGGCTCTACGATTTTGTCATGGCGAGCGCGGCGGCGATGCTGCAGCGCACGCGGTTGCCATCCAAAGGTCATCTACTCGGACACTTTCTCATGGACAGCTTCAATCCGGACGATGTCGTGATTCGCAGCGGGCATTTCATCGGTGGCAAGTATGTGGAAGGCAGCGGGCATGGCGCGCGCCGCATCGACGTGGCGCGGCCGTCCGACGGCATGGTCTACGCGAGCGTGCCGGTAGCGGACGCGGACATGGTCCACCGCGCGGTCGAAAATGCGTGGCAGGCGTTTCGCACCAGCGGCTGGGCGCGCATGGCACCGCGCGAACGCGCGAAAATCCTGCGCCGTTTCGCGGATCTCGTCGAAGCCGACGCCTCCGCGCTCGGCCGCCTCGAGGCGCTCGGCTCGACGCGGCCGATCGCCCAGGCCGTCTCGTGGGACGTGCCTTTCACTGCAGAGGGCATCCGCTTCTACGCGGAGTTCGCCGACAAACTGGGCGGCGACGTCGCCGCCACCGACCACGATCATCTCGGCATGACGATTGCCGAACCGTATGGCGTGATCGGCGCGATTGCGCCGTGGAATTTTCCGCTCGTAATGGCTTCGTGGAAGATCGCGCCGGCGCTCGCCGCCGGCAACGCGGTGGTGCTCAAGCCCTCGGAGATGACGCCGTTTTCCGTGCTGCGCCTCGCCGAACTCGCGATGCAGGCCGGCGTGCCGGCCGGCATCTTCAACGTGATTCAGGGCGATGGACAAACGACCGGCGACGAGCTCGTGCGTCATCCGAAGATCAGCAAGGTCACGTTCACCGGCTCGACGCGCACCGGCGCCGCGATCATGGCGGCCTGCGCGACGAGCGGCACCAAGCCGGTCACGCTGGAGCTGGGTGGCAAGAGCCCGCAGATCGTGTTCGCCGACGCGCCGCGTCTTGACGACGTGGCGCGGCGCATCGCCGGGGCGATCACCGGCAACGCGGGACAGGTGTGCGTGGCGGGCTCGCGGCTGCTGGTCGAACGCAGCCTCGCGGAGCCGCTCGCCGAGCGCATCGGCAGCATCTTCGCGGAGCTGAAGCCGGGCGCGACCTGGGCTGCGGGCACGACGCTGTCGCCGATCATTTCAGAGCCGCAGGCGGCGCGCATCGAAAGCATTGTGGGGCGCACGCTTCACGCGGGCGCGACATTGCGCCATGGCGGCAAGCGGGCCGACATGGGCGGCGCATCGGCGGGCGCGTTCTATACGCCGACCTTGCTTACCGATGTCACCGCTCAGTCAGAGGCCGTGCGCGAGGAAGTATTCGGCCCGGTGCTCACGCTGCAAACCTTCGATACCGAAGAAGAAGCGCTCGCGCTCGCGCAGCATCCCGAGTACGGGCTCGCCGCGGGCGTGCATACCGCCGACCTCGGCCGGGCGCTGCGCTTCGTGCGCGGTCTGGAAGCGGGCACCGTGTGGGTCAACCGCTATGGCCGCACGTCGGACTTCGTGATTCCTACAGGCGGCTACAAGCGCTCGGGCATCGGCAAGGATCTTGGGCGCCAGGCTTACGAGGCCAACCTGCGTTTCAAGAGCGTGCTGATCGATCTGCGGCAGTGACGCGCGCGCCCTTCTGGATGCCGCGAACCCAAGCCGCGTAAGGGTTAGGCCGGATCACGGCAGACTGTGCTGCGCAATGGCCTAAAAACGCATGGTTTGTGTCACCGGCAGCGCACGAATCAGGAGCATCTATGTTTTTGCGCTGATTAAATCTTTTACAGGAACGAGCTTTTAGTTGCTGTTTTCGCCAATGGACTCAACGCGAGTTCACCACCACGATAGGACTGCACGATGATCGAATTCGAACCGAAATACATCACCTTCGACTGCTACGGCACGCTGACCAGATTTCGCATGGCCGACATGACACGCGAACTGTACGGCCATATCCTGAAGGGCGACGACCTCGAAAAGCTGGTTGCGTTCTACGCGGGTTATCGCCGGGACGAAGTGCTGGGTGCATGGAAGCCGTATCGAGACGTGGTGGTCAATGCGCTGCGCCGTGCCTGTGCGCGCGTGAACGTCGAATTCAATGAAGCCGATGCGCAAAAGATCTACGAAGCGGTCCCGACATGGGGCCCGCATCCGGACGTGCCGGAAGGTCTGTCGCGTCTTGCGAAAAAGTACAAGCTGGTGATTCTGTCGAATGCGTCGAACGACCAGATCCAGAGCAACGTCGACAAGCTCGGCGCACCTTTCCATGCAGTGTTCACCGCAGAGCAGGCGCAGTCGTACAAGCCGCGCATGCAGGGCTTCGAGTACATGTTCGACAAGCTCAACTGCAATCCGGAAGACGTGCTGCACGTGTCGTCGAGCTTGCGCTACGACCTGATGACGGTGCATGACATGGGCGTCAAGCACAAGGCCTTCATCAACCGCGGCCATGAACCGTCGACGCCGTATTACCAGTACTACGAAGTGAACGGCATCCCGCAACTGGCTGCCGAACTCGGCCTTTGAGCGGGACCAACCTGCGCGACCAACCCGAGTGAAGAACCCGCGCGACCAACGCGCCACCGCCGGTCCCTTGCCCCGCTCACCGCAACCATGGACACGCACACGATGAAGCTTGATTCGTACTGGCTCGACACTGCGCCGCCGTTCATCGCGGCGTGCGAAGGCCCGGTCGAGGGCCACGCCGATGTGGTGGTGATCGGCGCGGGCTTCACCGGGCTGTCGGCGGCTCAGGCGCTCGGCAAGCGTGGCGCGTCCGTCACCGTGGTGGACGCGGGGCGCGTGGGAGGCGGCGCCTCGGGCCGCAACGGCGGCCAGGTGAACACGGGCGTCGCACAAGACTTCGTGGCGCTCGCCGCGCAACTCGGTCTCGAGCGCGCGAGCGCGTGTTATCGCGCGTATGCGGATGCGGTGAATACGGTCGAGCGTCTGATCCGCGAAGAGAACATCGACTGCGATTACGTCGCGAGCGGCAAGCTCAAGCTGGCTTCGAAACCGCATCACTTCGCGCATCTGGAGAAGACGGCGGAGCTAATCCGCCGCGCGGTGGATCCCGACATCGAGCTGATCGACGGCGGGCGTATTCGCGGCGAGGTGCAGTCCGACGGCTTTTACGGCGGATTGCTGCAACGTCACGGCGGCCAGATGCATATGGGCCGCTTCGCGGTCGGTCTTGCCGACGCGGCGGTACGGCGCGGCGCAAAAGTGTATGAGCACGCTCCCGTTACGTCGATTGTGAAAGACGGCGGCGCGCATCGTATCGTCACCGCGCGCGGTGAAGTGCGCGCGAAGCAGGTATTGATAGCCACAGGGCCGTCGCGGCATGGACCGTTCGGCTGGTATCGGCGCCGCCTCGCGCCGGTCGGCTCGTTCATCGTAGTGACCGAGCCGCTGCCGCCCGCGCTTCTCGTGCAACTGCTGCCGAACCGGCGCGCCTACACGACCACGCGCCTGATGCACAACTACTTCCGCGTGACGCCCGATTCGCGTTTGCTGTTCGGCGGCCGCGCGCGCTTCACGGCCTCCGAGCGGCCCTCCGATGCAAAGAGCGGGCGCATCCTGCAGCAGGGGCTCGCCGCGATGTTTCCGATGCTCGCGACTGCGCGCATCGACTATTGCTGGGGCGGCCTCGTCGACATGAGCGCCGATCGCCTGCCGCATGCCGGACAACACGACGGCATCTATTTTTCGATGGGCTACAGCGGCCACGGCACGCAGATGTCCACGCACATGGGCCAGGTGATGGCCGACGTGATGGACGGCTGCGCGGATCGCAACCCCTGGGGCGAGTCCGAATGGGCCGCGATTCCCGGGCACACCGGTAAGCCCTGGTTTCTGCCGCTGGTGGGCACGTATTACCGTATCAAGGACATCTTCTACTGAAGTCCCGCTGTCGCATCCGTCGTTGCAGCCCCGCTGTTGCAGTCACCACTCAACCCCACGCAGCCCTCACAACTGCCCATCCTCGCGGAGAAGTTCGATGAATAAGGAAAACTCACCACATGGCGCTCTTGACCTCGGCAACGGGCTCGAGCAATTGACGGCGAGAGGCGCCTCGCGGCGCGACGTGCTGCGTGCGATGGCCGCGGCCGGGATGATGTCGATGACGGGCGCGGGTCTCTTCGCCGCCAGCGGTTCCGCGCTCGCGCAAGCGAAGCCGAAGCAGGGCGGCAAGATTCGCGTGGCGACGCAGTCGGTGTCCGCCGCCGACACGCTCGATCCGGCGAAGGGCTCGCTCAGCACCGACTACGTTCGCTGCAACATGTTCTACAACGGCCTGACCGAGCTCGATTCCCATCTCGGCGCGAAGATGGCGCTTGCCGAATCGATCGACACGAAAGACGCGACGGTATGGGTCGTGAAGCTGCGCAACGGCGTGCAGTTCCACGACGGCAAGTCGCTCGCGCCCGCTGACGTGGTCTATTCGATCATGCGTCACAAGGACCCGGCCACCGCTTCGAAGGCCAAGACCATCGCCGATCAGATCAAGGAAGTGAAGGCCACGGGCCCGAACGAAGTAACGATCACGCTGGAAGGCGC
Source organism: Burkholderia sp. WSM2230 (assembly GCF_000472445.1). Classification (GTDB taxonomy): domain Bacteria; phylum Pseudomonadota; class Gammaproteobacteria; order Burkholderiales; family Burkholderiaceae; genus Paraburkholderia. Next base: position 10,666 of record NZ_AXAJ01000024.1, on the reverse strand, counting down.
GAATGCCGACTTGCCGGTGATTCTCGCCACGTCGCACTTCCTGATCATCAGGGAAGGCACGAGCGACTTCAGGACGGCCGTCGGTACGGGGCCGTACAAACTGAAGGAGTTCTCACCTGGCGTGCGCACGGTCGGCGTGAGAAACGACAAGTACTGGAAGCCGGGCATGCCGTATCTCGACGAGATCGAACTGATCGGTATCGGCGACGAACCGGCGCGCGTGAACGCCTTGTTGTCGGGCGACGTGCAACTGATCAACGGCCTCACGCCGAACTCGGCCGAACGTTTGAAGACCGCTTCTGGCTTCAAGGTGCTGGAAACGAAGACGGGCGGCTACACGGACCTGATCGTCCGCGACGAGGGCGGCTTGACCGGCAACGAAGATTTCCGCCGCGGCATGATGTACCTGCTCGATCGCGAGCAGATCCGCCGCTCGGTGTTTCGCGGCTACGGCGCGATCGGCAACGATCAGCCGATCGATCCGACCAACAAGTACTACCTCGCCGGTTTGCCGCAACGCGGGTTCGATCCCGACAAGGCCAGGTTCTATTTTCAGAAGGCCAAGCTCGGTTCGACACCGCTGCAGGTCTATGCATCCCCGGCAGCAGACGGCTCAGTCGAAATGGCCATGCTGCTGCAGCAGGCCGCGCCGCGTGCGGGCCTCAATCTGCAGGTGAGCCGCGTGCCCGCAGACGGCTACTGGTCCAACCACTGGATGAAGCATCCGCTCGGCTTCGGCAACATCAATGCGCGCCCGAGCGCGGACGTGCTCTTCACGCAGTTCTTCAAATCGGATGCTCCGTGGAACGAAGCCAACTGGAAGAACCCGAAGTTCGACCAGATGCTGGTTGCCGCGCGTGGCGAACCGGACGACGCGAAGCGCAAGAAGATCTACGGCGACATGCAGGTGCTCGTGCATGAAAACGGCGGCGTCGGCATTCCGCTCTTTCACAGTTCGCTCGACGGCTACACGAGCAAGCTCAAGGGTCTCGGTTCGATTCCGCTTGCAGGTCTGATGGGTTTTGCATTCGCGGAAAACGTCTGGCTAGAGGCGTAATCCGAAGTAAAGGCGCTGCGGTTTTCGGGCCGGAGCGCCTCTTCCCCGCAATACGCGCAATACATGTCGGGCGCACCGCTTCGCGGCGGCGCGCATGCTTCGAAAAGGAGGCGACTTTCAATGAAAGCACACGCGCAACGACTCATCGCCGCGCGCCTCGGCCTCGCGCTGCTCACGCTGCTGCTGGTTTCCGCCATCGTGTTCGGTATCACCGGATTGCTGCCTGGCGACGCCGCGCAGCAGGCACTCGGCCAGGCGGCCACGCCGGAGGCCGTCGCCGCCCTGCGGCATCAGTTCGGGCTCGATCAACCGGCGCTGCAGCGCTACGGCGAATGGCTCTTTCATATTGTCACCGGCAACTTCGGTACGTCGATGTCGAACAATCTGCCCGTCAGCGAGCTGATCGCGACCCGCCTGCCGAACTCGCTGGTGCTCGCCGGCTTGACCGCGGTTGTGTCGGTGCCGGTCGCGTTGCTGATCGGTATTTCGTCGGCGATGTTCCGCGGCTCGCTGCTCGATCGCGTGCTGAACGTGCTGACGCTTTCCACGGTTGCAGTGCCTGAGTTTCTTGTCGCGACAATCGCCGTGCTGATTTTTGCCGTCAAGCTGCGCTGGCTCCCGGCGCTGTCGTATCTGTCCGAAGTGAATTCGTTCGGGGCGTTGTTGCGTATCTATGCCATGCCGGTCATGACGCTGTGCTGCGTAATCGTCGCGCAGATGGCGCGCATGACGCGCGCCGCGGTACTCGACCAGTTGAATTCGTCCTATGTGGAAATGGCGATGCTCAAGGGCGCGTCGCCCGTGCGCGTGGTGTTGCGGCATGTGCTGCCCAACACTATCGGACCGATTGCCAATGCGGTCGCGCTGAGTCTGTCGTATCTGTTTGGCGGCGTGGTGATCGTGGAATCCATCTTCAACTATCCGGGCCTTGCGAGCCTGATGGTGGACGCCGTGACGAACCGCGACATGCCGCTCGTGCAAGGCTGCGTGATGGTGTTCTGCGCCGCGTATCTCGCGCTCGTGCTCATCGCGGATCTGTGTCAGATCGTATCCAACCCGAGGCTGCGTCGATGATGATCCGACCTACCCATACCCCCATCCCTCACGCGGGCACAGATCTGTACGACGTGAGCCGCGATGAAGTCGTCATCGAGGCGCCGGTAACGGTTGCCGTGCCCGCCCGATCCAGCGCGCTGCAACGGCTCGTGCACCGCTTTTCGGTGCTCGGCCTGCTCGGCCTTGTGATTGTGCTGTTCTGGCTGCTGGTCGCCTTCGTCGGCCCGCTCGTCGCGCCGTACAAAGGCGGCGCGCTGACTTCGACGGAAATTTTCGGCCGTTACAGCGCGGCGTATCCGCTCGGCACCGACTACCTGGGCCGCGACATGCTGAGCCGCATCCTCTACGGCGCGCGCTATACGGTCGGCCTCGCGCTCGCCGCGGCCATGCTTGCAAGCGTGATCGGCACGTTCTTCGGTCTGCTCGCGGCCGTGTCGGGCAAATGGGTCGATGAAGTGCTGAGCCGGCTGTTGGACGCGCTCATTTCGATTCCGAGCAAGGTGCTTGCGCTCGTCGTGATCGCCGCATTCGGTTCGTCGATCCCCATGCTGACCACAGTCGCCGCGCTCGCCTACATTCCCGGCGCATTCCGTATTTCACGCTCGCTCGCGTTGAATCTGATGGGACTCGAATACGTTCAGGTGGCCCGCGCTCGCGGCGAAGGGCTGCTGTACATCGCGCGGGTCGAGGTCCTGCCGAACATGATTCATCCGATGCTCGCCGATTTCGGCCTGCGCTTCGTGTTCATCGTGCTGCTGCTGAGCGGCCTCAGCTTCCTTGGGCTCGGCGTGCAGCCGCCGAACGCCGACTGGGGTTCGCTCGTGCGCGAGAACATCGGCGGCCTGTCCGAAGGCGCGCCCGCCGTCCTGATGCCGGCCGTCGCCATAGCCACGCTGACCATCGGCATGAACCTGCTGATCGACAACTTGCGGCGTCGCAGCCGTAGTCACGGAGACGCATGATGGCCGAGTCGGACATGATTGAAGTGAAGGGGCTGCGTGTCGTCGCGGGCGCGGCGCACGGGCCGGTGGCGGAGATCGTCAAGGGCGTCGACTTTGCGGTGAAGAAGGGCGAGGTGCTCGCGCTGATCGGCGAATCCGGTTCTGGCAAGACGACCATTGCGCTGGCGCTGCTCGGCTATGCGCGCGCGGGCTGCTCGATCAGCGGCGGCTCGGTGCGGATCGGCGACGTCGACGTGCTGGCGCTCGATGCCAAAGGACGCCGCGCGTTGCGCGCGCGCACCGTCGCCTATGTCGCGCAGAGCGCCGCGGCCGGCTTCAATCCGGCGCGCACGATCATGGACCAGGTGACGGAGCCCGCGCTGCTGCATCAGTTGATGACCAAAGAGGCCGCGCGTACCAAGGCAATCGGACTCTTTCGTGCGCTCGCGCTGCCCGCGCCCGAAACCATCGGCGAGCGCTATCCGCATCAGGTTTCCGGCGGGCAGTTGCAGCGTTTGATGGCCGCCATGGCGTTGATCACCGATCCGGCTGTCGTCGTGTTCGACGAACCGACTACCGCGCTCGACGTCACCACGCAGATCGAAGTGCTCGCGGCCTTCAAGAAGGTGGTGCGCGAACTCGGCACGACCGCCGTGTATGTGTCGCACGATCTCGCCGTCGTCGCGCAGATGGCGGATCGCATCGTCGTGCTGAACGGCGGCGCGGTCAAGGAAAACGGCGCGGTCGCGCAAGTGCTCGATGCACCCGTCGATGCCTATACGCGCCAGTTGCTCGCCGCGACGCGCCGCCCGGAGGCATCGCAAACGCCGCAGCAGAAGGGCGAATCGGTGCCGCCGCTCCTCGAAATTCGCGGACTGTCGGCGGGCTATGGCCGCATTGACCGCGACGGCGTGCCAGCCGTGCGCGTGCTCGACGATGTGAGCCTGACCATACTTCGCGGCAGCGCGCTCGGCGTGATCGGCGAATCAGGTTCGGGAAAGACGACGCTTGCGCGCGTGGTTGCGGGTCTCGTGGACCGGGCGCGCGGCGAAGTGCTGTTCAACGGCGAGCCGTTGCCGGCGCAACTGTCGCGCCGCACGCCCGGGCAGTATCGGCAGATCCAGATCGTGTTTCAGAACGCGGATACCGCGTTGAACCCGAGTCATTCGATTGCGGACATTCTCGCCCGGCCGCTCGCGTTCTATCACCATATGCGTGGCGCGGCCGCGAAAAAGCGCATGCTCGCGCTGCTCGACCTGGTGAAGCTGCCCGCTTCTATCGCTACGCGCACGCCAGCGGGTCTGTCCGGCGGTCAAAAGCAGCGCGTGAATCTGGCGCGCGCACTCGCCGCCGATCCCGCGCTGATTCTCTGCGACGAAGTGACGTCCGCGCTCGACACGGTGGTAGGCGCCGCGATTCTCGATCTGCTCGCCGAGTTGCGCCGCGAACTGGGCGTCTCGTACATGTTCATCAGCCACGACATCTCGACCGTGCGTGCGATCTGCGACGAAGTGATCGTGCTGTATGCAGGCCAGCGTGTGGAAGCAGGACAGCGCGACATGCTCGCCGCGCCGCCGTATCACCCGTACACCGGCTTGCTGGTTGATTCGGTGCCCGAACTAAAACCCGGCTGGCTCGACGCGCGGCGGCACGTCGCCGCCTGCGCGTTGCCCGCTATGGGCGAAAGCGCCGCGCTGCCCGAGCTGTGTTCGTTCCGCGCGCGCTGCCCAGTGCGCATCGACGGTGTGTGCAATGTCACGCCGCCGTCGCTGAAAAAGCTGCCTTCCGGCGCGGAGATTCTTTGCCATCACTCGGCGGCCGAGCTCAGCCGTTTGCAGAATCTGGAGACGATCCCGGCATGAATCAGCGATTTGTACGGCTCGCGGAAACCGGTCGCAAGACCTTCCCGATTACCGTGGACGGCGTGGTGCGCGAAGCCGCCGAAGGCGACACGCTAATGGTCGCGCTACTCACGAGCGGCAGCACGCTGCGCGAATCCGAATTCGGCGACGGCCGGCGCGCCGGCTTCTGTCTGATGGGCGCGTGCCAGGATTGCTGGGTCTGGACCGCGCAAGGCGAGCGCCTGCGCGCATGCAGCACGCCAGCGGCGCCGGGCATGTCGATCGTCACGAAACTCGCTGAAGCCGGGGAGGGCGCATGGCCCCGCGTGTAGTGATCATCGGTGCGGGGCCGGCTGGGGTTCGCGCCGCTCAGGCATTCGTTCAAGCGGGTCTGCGCCCCACAGTTATCGACGAAAGCCGGCGCGACGGCGGACAGATCTACCGGCGTCAACCGGACGGTTTTTCGCGCAGCTACGACACGCTCTACGGCACCGAGGCCGAGCGTGCCGCTTCGTTGCACCAAAGCTTCGATGCGCTGAAAAGCGGAATCGACTATCTGCCCGAAACGCTCGTGTGGAATATCTCGGCAAACGCGGTGCATACCGTTGGCGGCACGCGTTACGGCACGCTGCCATTCGATGTGCTGATCATTTGCAGCGGCGCAACGGACCGGCTCATGCCTGTGAAGGGCTGGCACCAGGCTGGCACCTATAGTCTTGGCGGCGCGCAGGTTGCGCTGAAATCGCAGGGCTGCGCGATCGGCTCGCGCATCGTGATGATGGGCAGCGGGCCGCTGTTGTATCTGGTATCCGCGCAATATCTGAAGGCGGGCGCGCAGATCGTAGCCGTGTTGGACACGTCGACTTTCATGCAGCGAGTCGCCGCGTTGCCGCGCCTGCTCGCCATTCCCGCCGCGCTGAAAAAAGGCATCGCGTTGACGCGGGTGTTGTCGAAAGCACGCGTGCCGGTTTATCGCGGCGTGCAGCCGGTCGAGATAAAAGGTTCGCCGCAAACGGGCGTGAGCGGCGTGGAGGTCGCGTTGCCTGACGGCAAACGCCTCGAATTCGCATGCGATGCGGTCGCGCTCGGTTATCACTTGCGTCCCGAAACGCAGCTCGCGGATCTGGCTGGCTGCCGCTTTGTTTTCGATAACGACGCGAAGCAGTGGCTTCCCGAAATCGACGGCGACGGCCGCAGCAGCGTCAAGGGCGTCTATCTCGCCGGCGACGGCGCGCGCGTGCGCGGTGCGGACGCGGCCGAACGCGCGGGGCGCCTCGCCGCGCTCGCCGCGATGCGGGATCACGGCGTGCAAGCCGCCGCCATCGGCGATATGGACGGCTTGCGCGCGGAGCTTGCGCGCTTCTCGCGCTTTGCCGCCGGCCTGCGTGAAGCATTTCCGTGGCCGGCCAGGTTCGCCGCGTCGCTGCCTGACGAGACGATTGTTTGCCGCTGCGAAGCGATCACGGCGGGCGAACTGCGCCGCGTCGTTCGCGGAGCGGGCGCGCAGGAGGCGAATCGCGCCAAGGCGTTTTCGCGGGTCGGCATGGGCCGTTGCCAGGGACGCTATTGCGGGCACGCGGGCGCGGAAATCATTGCTGCGGCGGCTTGCGTGCCGCTTTCGTCGGTGGGACGGCTGCGCGGCCAGGCACCGGTCAAGCCGCTGCCGGTGGCGCTCACCGAGGAGGAGGCGCAATGAGCGCGACGCGTAACGAAGCCGATGTCATCGTGATCGGCGGCGGCATCATGGGCACGACGACCGCGTTCTTTCTGCGTCAGCGCAGTCGCTCGGTGATCCTGCTGGAGCGAGGACTGACCGGACAGCAGGCGAGCGGCGTGAACTTCGGCGGCATCCGGCGGCAAGGCCGCGCGCTGCCGCAACTCGCCATGGCCAATCGCGCGCTGCGCACATGGCAGCGTTCGGCGGAACTGCTCGGCGAGGACGTCGAGTTCCTGCCGGTCGGTCATACACGCGTGTGCTACCACGAGAAGGACGTCGAGAATTTCGAGCAGTACGCGATCGACGCGCGCGCCTACGGGCTCGAGCTCGAAGTGCTGCATGGGCAGGCGCTGTTCCGACGCTTTCCGTTTCTCGGCCGCGAAGTGCTCGCTGCGTCCATTTCGCCGCTGGATGGTCACGCGAATCCGCGCCTTGCCGCGCCCGCGTTCGGACGCGCTGCGGCGCGGCTCGGCGCGCAGGTGATCGAAAACACGGAGATCGCGCGCGTCGAGAAAGAGGGCGGCCGCTTTCGCGTGGAAAGCGCGCGCGGCGACGTGTACCACGCCGCGCAACTCGTGATCTGCGCCGGCGCGTGGGCCACGCGTCTCACCGAACAGTTCGGCGAACACGCGCCGCTCGCAGTGAGCGGACCGCAAATGTGCGTGACAGAGCCGGTGCCGTATGTTTTCCAATCGTCGATGGGCGTGTTCACGTCCATCAAGCAGGAGAGCCTCTATTTCCGGCAGATTCCGCGCGGCAATATCATTGTCGGCGGGGGGCCTGCCGGTCCGGCCGATGCGGTGACGAGCCGCGCGTCGGTGCTGCCGCAGAACACGGTGCGACAGCTCGCGCAAATGCGGCGGCTCGTGCCCGCGTTGGCGCCGTTGCATGTGATCCGGGTGTGGAGCGGCGTCGAAAGTTATCTGCCCGACAGCGAGCCGGTGATCGGTCCAAGCAGCAAGGTCGACGGACTTTTCTATGCGTTCGGCTTCAGCGGCTCGGGGTTTCAGATCGGTCCCGGCGTAGGCGAGACGATGGCCGAACTCGTCGATACAGGCAGCACACCGATTCCGCTCGACAGATTCTCCATTCGGCGTTTTGCCCAGGAGCCGGCGCTGCGCCCGAGCATCGTCACGTCATGAAACAGTCCATTAGCCTCAATGCCGCGCGGGCTTTTATCGAGGCCCACTTCAACGAGCCGGTGACGCTCGCGCAACTCGCCGCGTTGTCCGCGCTCAGCGTGTCGCGATTTGCGACGGTGTTCCGGCAACAGTATGGCTCGTCGCCGTATCGCTACCTTTGCGGCGTGCGCATTCAGCGGGCGCAGACGCTGCTGCTGGAAGGCGTGCCCGGCTCGGTGGTCGCGACCGAGGTCGGCTTCTTCGATCAGAGTCATTTCGGCCGGCATTTCAAGCGATGCTGCGGCATGACGCCGAGCATGTTCATCGCGCGTGCGACGGCCAATGCCGGCAAGCATGGCGCCGCCGCCGCGAAAAAAGCTAGCGCGCCGCGTTCAGCTTCCGCCATAAGGTCGTCTTGCTGATGCCGAGTGCGTCGCAGACCGCGTCGCGATCGCCATCATGCGCGGCGAGCGCGGCGCGGATTTCGTCGGCTTCCACATGGCGGCTGCGCTCGCGAAGCGTCAACGCGGTTTTCTTCGGACGCGAGTGCGCCGGTTCGGCAATTTCAGGCGCGATGCTGCGCAGCATGTCTCGCGTGATCAACGGCGGGTTACCTGCCTCGGCGTCGGCATCGGCGTCCGCCTCCATCTCCGCAAGCTCCACAGCAATTCGTTCGATCACATTCTGCAACTCCCGCACATTGCCCGGCCACGCATAACGCTGCAACGGCTCCGCGAGCGCGGCCAGAACGCGTTCGGCGGCAGCGGCGTCGGGCAGGCGCGCGGCAAGCCGCGGCTCGCGCGCCGCGGCTTGCAACAGCAGCTCGACGGCAAGCGGCAGCAGATCCGTTGGGCGCTCGCGCAGCGGCGGCAGTGCAATGCTGAGAATGTTGAGCCGGTAGTAAAGATCGGCACGAAAGCGCCCCGCTGCGATGCCCTCGGTCAACGCGCGGTGCGTGGCCGCGACAACGCGAATGTCCACGCGCGTCGGCTCTGTCGAACCGAGCCGCACGACTTCGCGCTCCTGCAACACGCGCAGCAAACGGCTTTGCAATGACAAAGGCATCTCGCCGATTTCATCGAGAAACAAGGTGCCGCGATGCGCGACTTCGATCAGCCCCGCCTTGCCGCCCTTGCGCGCGCCAGTGAACGCGCCTTCCTCGTAGCCGAACAGTTCGCTTTCGAGCAGCGCCTCGGGAAACGCGCCGCAATTGATCGCGACGAACGCGAAGTCGCGCCTTGCGCTCAACTGATGCATGCTTTGCGCGACCATTTCCTTGCCGGTGCCGCTTTCGCCGAGAATCAGCACGGTTGCGTCCGATCTCGCATAACGCTGCACGAGCGCGCGCACGCGTTGCATCGCTTCCGACGCGCCCACGATATCGTCCAGCCGGTAACGCGCGCTGAATTGCTGCACCCGTTGACGCGAACGCAGCGTGCGGTCGAGCCGCTCCACCGCGCGCGATTCCTGGAATGTCAGCACGGTACCTGTCGCCGCGCCGCCGCTCGCCAGCGGTCCGCGATGCACGACGTAGCTCGCGCCGCGCACCGTGCAAAACGCGTCGCCGTCCGAGTCGGGGAGACTGCCGGCGAGATCGGGCGCAAGTTCCAGCAAGGCGCGGCCCGCTGCGTTGGCCGCATCGATGCCGAGCACGGCGGCAAGGCGCTGGTTCATTGCCTCGACGCGTCCTTGGGCATCGAGCGCGACGACGCCGTCGCGCAGATGTTGAAGCAGGTTGTCGAGCCGTTGGCGGCGCAGCGTTTCGCGCCGCGTTGCCTGCGCGACTTCGAGCGCCGTCTCGAAGCCGGCGCGCACCGAAGCGCGCGAGTAGAGAAAGACCGCGCTCATGCCCGCGTTCGCCGCGAGATCGGTGACGAGCCCCGGGCCGACCACCACGTCGATGTCGCGATCGCGCAAGTCGAGCACGACGCTCTCCGCGTCCTGCGCCGATTGATGCGAGGCGAACGTGACATCAAGCCCGAATGCGGCGACGAAGCGGCGAATTTCGTCGGGCGTGTTGCCATGCGTGACCAGGGCAACCTTGGCGCCGTCGCGGCGGGCGCGGGCGAGCGCATGCATCACGTCGAAACCCGTTGGCGTGATCATGACAACCGGCACGGCCACGCGAGTCTTCAGATAGGCGCCGTTCGAGCCGCCCGCAATCACGACGTCGGGACGGCCCGCGCCGGCGGCCTCGATTTCGCGGACGGCGTCTTCGAAACCTCGTGCGACGATGCGCAAATCCGCGCGCTCCACATATTCGCCGGCTATGTCGAGAAACAGATCGCGCAGGCGGCTGATGCTAAGCGCCCAGATGCGCGGGCGCGGCGCTGGGTCGAAAGGGGCAGTGCTCAAGGTGAAGGCTCGGAATGGACTCGGGTTGGCCAGGTTATTATGCGCGCATCAGTTTCATTATTGAAATAAAAAGATTCCGTTTCTGAAACCGCCGCGGTTTCGCGATACGCGGCCGGTGTGGCAAATCAGGCACTTAGCGTATGCGGCGCGCGGTGGCCCGTTCCTTGCGTTTAACGCGGCGGTCAAGAATCCCCCAATGCATCTGGAGACAAACTGATGAGCGAAGCAGACAACAGTGCGAGCACCGCAAACGCGGGCGCATTCAAACCGAAAAAATCCGTCGCGCTGTCCGGCGTGACCGCGGGCAACACGGCGCTGTGCACGGTCGGCAAGACCGGCAACGACCTGCACTATCGCGGCTACGACATTCTCGACATTGCGGGCAATTGCGAGTTTGAAGAGATCGCCTATCTGCTCGTNCATGAAAAGCTGCCCACGCAGGCCGAGCTCACCGCCTACAAGGCGAAGCTGAAGGCGCTGCGCGGCCTGCCCGCGAACGTCAAAGCCGCGCTCGAATGGATTCCCGCGGCCGCGCATCCCATGGACGTGATGCGTACCGGCGTCTCGGTGCTCGGCAC
>NZ_AXAJ01000023.1 GCF_000472445.1 Burkholderia sp. WSM2230 | reverse complement strand
GGCGTATCGGGCTGCACGCGCGAATGCGCGGAAGCGCAGGGCAAGGACGTCGGCGTGATCGCCACGGAGAAGGGCTGGAACCTCTACGTATGCGGCAACGGCGGCATGAAGCCGCGCCACGCGGAGCTGATCGCGTCGGACCTCGACCGCGACACGCTGGTGCGCTACATCGACCGGTTCCTGATGTTCTATGTGCGGACCGCCGACCGTCTGCAACGCACGAGCGTGTGGCGCGAAAGTCTCGAAGGCGGGCTGCAGTATCTGATCGACGTGATCGTGCATGACAGGCTGGAAGTCGCTGCGGAACTCGAAGCGGACATGCAGCGTGTGATCGATACCTACGAATGCGAGTGGAAGAAGGCCGTGACCGACCCCGAGACGCGCAAGCGCTTCCGTCACTTCGTCAACAGCGACGAGGCCGACAGCACGGTGAGCTTCGTGAAGGAGCGCGGCCAGATCCGTCCGGCGACGCCGGAGGAGCGTCAGTCGAAGCTGGCTGCCATTCCTGTCGTACTGGAAACCGCGTGATTTTTTAGCTTCACTGAAAAAGGAACTCCGCCATGAGCAACGACCGCTTGCCGCAAACCTGGACGCCTGTTTGCACGCTCGATGACATTCTGCCCAACACGGGCGTCTGCGCGCTCGTCAAAGGTGAGCAGGTTGCCGTCTTTCACGTGAACACCGACGACGACAAAACCGCCGTCTATGCCATCGAAAACTTCGATCCGGGCTCGCGCGCGGCGGTCCTTTCACGCGGCCTGATCGGCAGCCTCGGCGAGCGCGTCGTGGTCGCCTCGCCAATCTACAAGCATCACTTCGACCTGCGTACCGGTGAATGCCTGGAAACGCCGGCCAACTCCGTAAGCGCATTCCCCGCGCGCGTCGAAAACGGCCAGGTGTGGGTCGCCGTTTGAACCGCCAGTTGGTTTTTGTCAGCGTTCCCTTGACTCCTTGAGCGACGTTACCCGCCATGTCTTCGACTAATGTGAAAACCGTCTGTCCATACTGCGGCGTTGGCTGTGGCATGGTGCTGCACGTCGAGGACGGCCAGGTCGTCAAGATTTCCGGGGACAAGGAGCATCCCGCGAATTTTGGGCGGCTCTGCACGAAAGGGCAGTCGGCGCACGTAGCGCTACGCAAATCGGGGCGGCTCGAAGGCGCGTTCGTGCGTCACGCGCGCGGCCAGGACCCGGCGCCGCTGCCGATGGCGCAGGCGATCAGCGACACGGCAGCGCGCTTGCGCAAGCTGCTCGACGAACACGGACCGGACGCGCTGTCGTTCTATGTGTCGGGCCAGATGTCTATCGAGGCGCAGTACCTCGTGAACAAGCTCGCGAAGGGTTTTGTTCGCACCAACAACATCGAATCGAATTCGCGCCTGTGCATGGCGAGCGCGGGCAGCGGCTACAAGCTCTCGCTCGGCGCCGACGGGCCGCCGGGATCGTATGAGGACATCGACCACGCCGATCTGTTCTTCGTGATCGGCGCGAACATGGCGGACTGCCATCCGATCCTGTTCCTGCGCATGATGGACCGCGTGAAGGCCGGCGCGAAGCTGATCGTCGTCGATCCACGGCGCAACGCGACTGCGGAAAAAGCGGACCTGTTCATGCAGATCAGGCCCGGCACCGACCTCGCGTTGCTCAACGGACTGCTGCATCTGCTGCACGAAAACGGCCATACGGATAGCGCTTTTATCGACGAGCACACCACCGGCTGGGACGCGATGCCCGAGTTTCTCGCCGACTACACGCCTGAGAATGTCGCGCGAATCACGGGGCTTTCCGTCGACGACATCCGGCGCGCTGCGCAGATGATCGGCAACGCGAACGAATGGATGAGCTGCTGGACCATGGGCCTGAATCAGAGCACGCATGGCACGTGGCACACCAACGCGATCTGCAATCTGCATCTGGCGACCGGCAAGATCTGCCGCCGCGGCAGCGGCCCGTTTTCGCTGACGGGGCAGCCCAATGCGATGGGCGGCCGCGAAATGGGCTACATGGGACCCGGCTTGCCGGGGCAGCGCTCGGTATTGGTCGACGAAGACCGCGCGTTTATCGAGGACCTGTGGGGCATTCCGAAGGGCACGCTGCGCACGCAAGTGGGCAACGGCACCATCGACATGTTCGCGCGCATGGCGGCGGGCGAGATCAAGGCATGCTGGATCATCTGCACGAATCCGGTGGCGAGCGTCGCCAACCGGCAAAATGCGATTGCCGGCTTGAGCGCCGCCGAACTCGTGATCGCGCAGGACGCCTTCCTCGACACCGAGACCAACCGCTATGCAGACGTGCTGCTGCCCGGCGCGCTATGGGCAGAAGCCGAAGGCGTGATGATCAACTCCGAGCGCAATCTCACGCTGATGCAAAAGGGCATCGAGCCGCCGGGCGCGGCGTTGCCGGACTGGCAGATCATCGCGCGTATTGCCTGCGAGATGGGCTTTGCCGAGGCGTTCAGCTACGCGAGCGCCGAAGAAGTGTTCGCCGAAATCACGCGCGCTTCGAATCCGAAAACCGGTTACGACCTGCGCGGCGCGAGTCATCGGCGGCTGAAGGAAACGCCGCTGCAATGGCCGCTCGCTTGCGGCGATTGTGCCGAGCGCAACCCGATCCGCTATATCAACGACGGTGTGAATCAGCCGCTGAGGCAAGCGGGCGGCACACGCGCGCGTCTCGTGTTTCCGACGGCAAGCGGGCGCGCTATGTTCTTCGCGCGCGCGTACGCGGCGCCGGCCGAGTCGCCCGACCGCGAGTTTCCGATCGTGCTGAACACGGGCCGCCTGCAGCACCAATGGCACACCATGACGAAGACCGGCAAGGTCGCCATGCTCAACAAGCTGAACCCTGGACCCTTCGTCGAGATTCATCCGGAAGACGCGGCGGCGCTCGGCATCAAACCGAAGGACGCCGTCGAAGTGCGTTCACGACGTGGCCGCGCGATTCTGCCGGCGGTGGTCAGCGATCGCGTGAGCGCGGGCAACTGCTTCGCGCCGATGCACTGGAACGATGTGTTCGGCGACGACCTGTGCATCAACGCAGTGACGAGCGACGCAATCGATCCTGTTTCGCAGCAACCTGAACTGAAATTTTGCGCAGTCTCTCTGAGCCGCGTGGAGGTCGACACGATGCAATCCGCTCACGACGACAATGTCGCAGCGCTTTCCGCAAGCGCCGCAGCCGGCGCGACTGCAAACGGCCTGGCGAGCGCTGTGAGCGGCGTGTCGGCTGCTGAAGCAACGGCGAGCGCAAGCGAAGGGAACCTGTCGCTTATCGACGCACTCGCGAGCCTGCTGCAATTGCCGCGGACGCCTGCGCCTTCGTTCGACGACAGCGAATGTGCGTACCTCGCCGGCTTTGTGAGCGGGCTGCGTTCGGCGCAGGCGCACGGCATCGGTGCCGTCCCCGTGTTGCCGGACGCCGCGCCGATTCAGGCGGCCAACCGTCTGTATGTGGATGGTCTGCTCGCCGGCCTCTATAGCCGCAGCACGAACCATGCGATCACGCAGCATCCGCAGTCGAACAACACGCTCGTCGAGCCGCGCGAATCCGGCGTGCGGATTGTGCGCACGCGTCCGAAAGTCACGCTGCTTTGGGGGTCGCAAACGGGCAACACGGAATCGCTCATTGAGCGGTACGCGACGCGTCTGATGGAATCGGGTTTCGAAATCCGCACCTCGTGCATGGCCGATTACGCGATGTCGGCGCTCGTCAAAGCGCAATATGTGTTGCTGATGACGAGCACATTCGGCGACGGAGATCCGCCCGATAACGCGCAAGCTTTCTGGACGCAGTTGCGCGGCGAACATGCGCCGCGTCTGGACGACGTGCGTTTTGCGGTGCTTGCGCTCGGCGATCGCAACTACGACCAGTTTTGCGGACACGGCCGTCAACTCGACGAACGTCTCGCCGCGCAGGGCGCAATGCGTTTGATGGACCGGGTGGATTGCGACGGCGAGTATCAGGAAACCGCGGATGCCTGGCTCGAACGCGTGATCGTGCGCATCAAGGAAGAAGATGCCGCGCTGCATGCGGTGCCGCCGGACGGCATGATCAACGCGGTGGTGCCGGGCGCCGTGCCGACCAAGACGCGTCCCGCCGCCTCGCGGCTCGTTGCGAACCTTCGTTTAAACCGGCAGGGCGCGGCCAAGGACACGCGTTACTTCTCGCTTTCGACCGGCGACTCGGGTCTCGAATACGAAGCCGGCGACGCGCTGGGCGTGTGGCCGAGCAACTGCCCGGAACTGGTGGATGAACTGCTGGAACTCGCGGGCGTTTCCGCCGATGCGCCGGTGCACGTCGCGGGCGCCGGCGAAATGCGTCTTGCAGATGCACTCGGCAAGCACTACGAGATCGCGCGCCCGAATGCAGATGCGCTGGCCTTCATCGCGGCACGCAGCAACAACGGCGCGCTGCGCGATCTGCTCGCGCCGGAACGCAAGGCCGACCTCAAGCAGTGGCTATGGGGTCAGCAGCTCGCCGACGTGCTGCACGAGTTTCCCGTCAAGCTCACCGCAGACGAATTAACCGGCATGCTCAAGCGCCTGCAGCCGCGCCTCTATTCGATTGCGTCGAGCCCGAAGGCTCACCCTGGCGAGGTTCATCTGACCGTATCGGCTGTGCGCTACAACAATGGACGGCGCCATCGCAAAGGCGTGTCGTCGACGTTTCTCGCGGACCGTGCCGGCGACGTCAACGTACCGGTATTCGTGCAGAAATCCGCACACTTTCGTCCTCCTCATCAATCTGACACGCCGATGATCATGGTCGGTCCCGGCACCGGTGTTGCACCGTTTCGCGGCTTTCTGCACGAGCGCCGTGCACGCGGCGACAAGGGACGCAACTGGCTTTTCTTCGGCGAGCAGCATGCAGCCACCGATTTCTACTATCGCGACGAACTCGAAGCGCTGCGCGACAGCGGTGTGCTCACCCGCCTCGACGTCGCTTTCTCGCGCGACCAGGCGCAGAAGATCTACGTGCAGGACCGCATGCGCGAGCACGGCGCGCAGCTCTGGGCGTGGCTGGAAGAGGGCGCGCACTTCTACGTGTGCGGCGACGCGAACCGCATGGCGCGCGATGTCGACGCCGCGCTCAAGGACGTGGTCGCCCGGCATGGCGGCATGAGCGACGAGAAAGCCAGCGAATACGTGAGCCGTCTCGCGCAGGAAAAGCGCTACGCGCGCGACGTTTATTGACTCGATCCGCACATTACCTGTTTCAGGCTTCATGCACCAGGCAGTTCAGCATCGAGAACAACCCGCATGGCACGGACGTTGCATTAACAGCGCGGGGTCCAACATAGTGATCATTCCGGTGCGTGGCGAAGCATGCGGCGAGTCGGGTGATCGAAAATCAGTTTAATGAGGATGTCTGATGAAAAACGTGATGAGCTCGCTTAAGAGCGGGGACTGGCGCGCGCTGGTGGCGTGTTTCCTCTATTTTGATACCGGCTTCACCGTGTGGGTTCTGTATGGCCCGCTCGCGCCGTTCATCAGCAAGAGCGTTGCGATGACGCCCGCGCAGCAGGGGCTGCTCGTCGCCGTGCCTGTGCTTTCAGCGGCGATTTTGCGCGTGACGCTAGGCAACCTCTATCAGTCCGCGCACGGCAAGCGCATTGCGTTGCTCGGCGTGCTGCTCTCGGCGGTGCCCACTATCGTGTTGCCAGTGCTGCCGTTCGTTCCGTCGTACACGTTGCTGCTCGTGCTCGGCGTGTTTCTCGGCGTTGGCGGTGCGAGCTTCGCGGTCGCGCTGCCGATGGCCGGCAGCAACTATCCGCCGAAGGTGCAGGGCCTCGTGCTGGGGCTCGCGGCTGCCGGCAACATCGGCGCGGTGCTCGACGGCTTCCTGTTTCCGCAACTCGCGACGCACTACGGCTGGCAGGTCGCAACGGGCGGCGCGTTGCCGCTGCTCGCGATAGCGGGAATCACGCTGTATTTCTGGGCGAACGACGCGGGCGTGAAGACGGGCAGCGTGCTGCGCGCCTTCGGCAGCTTCGTGGTGACGCTCGTCGGCCTGATCGTGCTCGTGCTGCTTGTCGAGGCAGGCATTTTCGGCACGGGCAAGACCGGCGTGCTGCTGTTGCCGGTGATCGGCGCGCTGCTCGCCATCGCGGTGCTGCCCAAGCGCTATCGCGCGGTGCTCGCCGAGCGCGATACGTGGGTCATCATGCTGGTGTATAGCATCACGTTCGGCGGTTTCGTCGGCATGTCCTCGTATGTTTCATTGCTGCTCACCAACCTCTATCAACTATCGAAGATCGACGCGGGCCTCTTCATGGCGCTGCTTGCGGCGACCGGCGCACTGGTGCGTCCGCTCGGCGGCCTGATCGCCGACAAGGTCTCCGGCGTGCGCGCACTGACCGTGCTGCTCGCGACGATTTCTCTATGCGACTTCGTGTTTGCCGCAGTCATGCCGACGCTGGCTGGCGGCATTGCGCTGCTGGTTTGCCTGTACGTGGCGTTCGGGCTCGGCAATGGCGCGACTTTCCAGCTCGTGCCGCATCGCTGGGCCGGCCGCACGGGCTTGATGTCGGGCATCGTCGGGGCGGCCGGTGGCATCGGCGGGTTCTATCTGCCGGTCGTCATGGGCATCGCGAAAGAGAGCACCGGTTCGTATCAGATGGGCTTTGCGACGTTCGGCGCGCTCGCCGCCTGCGCGTTCGTCGCGATCGTTGCGCTGCGCCGTCCGTGGATGGCGTGGTCGATGCAATCGGCCGCGATGCATGCGCACGCAACGGAATGACGCCATGCGCCTCCATGCGCCGACAAGCAGCGCTGAACGTCGGGCAATAGGCTAGTGCAGCAACGGCCGCGTCGGTGCGCAAACACAAGCGTGTCGACGCGGCCCGCCGACCTGGGTCTTCGGAAGTACATATGGTCACAACGATAGAACGGATTCAGGCAGTGCAGTCCGACACGGCGGAAGTGGACGTGTCCAACGAGGTCTTGAGCTCGTTGATCAATATCGCGGGGCGTCAACGGATGCTTTCGCAGCGTATCGTCTTCAAGGCGATGCTCGCGCTGCGCCGAAGCGAAGGCGCGCTCGCCATCGCGCAGGATACCCTGCGTACTTTCGCGGACAGTCACGCGGCGCTGGTGCAAGGCCGCGACGGTTTGCCTGGGCTCTTTTCGCCGGCGTTGCGCGAGGCGTTCCACGGTAAGGACGACGATAAGCGCAGCAGCAACGGCCAGGTCGCGAGGAAAATCGCCGATTTCATTGCACTGGCGTCTACGGCGCTCGATGCGATAGCGCGCG
The DNA here is from genome assembly GCF_000472445.1 of Burkholderia sp. WSM2230. Classification (GTDB taxonomy): domain Bacteria; phylum Pseudomonadota; class Gammaproteobacteria; order Burkholderiales; family Burkholderiaceae; genus Paraburkholderia. The sequence goes on along the minus strand of NZ_AXAJ01000023.1, from coordinate 57,381 downwards.
ATGCCCCGCGCGCCGAGCAAGCCGTAGAGGCGCTGATCGCTTCGGCCGATCCGTTGCTGAACGATCTGCATGCGGTGACGGCGGTCTACGAACAGGAAAGCCGGCGGATCGCCCGCATGCAGAAGCGGGAACAGCAACAACTGATCGAGCGGATCAAATCGATCGCGAAGGAAGCGCATATCGTGTCCTTCAACGGTCAGATCGTGGCGAGCCGCACCAACGTGACGGGCCGCGAGTTCGCGGTGGTTGCGGGTGTGATGACCTCGATTACGAAGGAACTGGAGGCTGTGGTGAGCGCTTTCGTGAAGAAGACCGCGTCTGTCTGATCCGCGGGTCGCGGCACACGTCCCGGGCCGCTTCGTATTTTCCGTCAGGCTGAACTGCACGGTCTGCCCATACCATCCTAACCGCGGCTATGCTTGGCGTTTTCGCAAACGTCGGGTCGTGTGCGCACGCACATGATGGTCGCCGTAGGCGCCGCGCTATTCGTCGTGGTGCCGCTGCAAGCCGGTTTTTCGCAGGACAACATGAGTGGTGTGCTGCAAGGGCTCGTGTCGGGCATCGGCTCGAAGTTGAGTTGATGCCGCCGCCGAAAACCCGCATGCGTCCGGCGATGAAGCTCGCGTCGTTGGCTGTGATCGCGCCGGTCCCGCCCACGCCCGGATTATTCGCCTGCAGGTAGGCGGCCGCGATCTGAAGGCCGCCGGTCGCATCCACCACGGTTTCATCATCGTGAGCTCCATATGTTGGTAATGAGCGGGTTACGCCGGGGTTCGGCGTCGCCGCTGCTTTCTGACGAAGCCCGGATCTGCTATTCGGGATACGGCTCGCGTATGAGGCACATCCCTGGATAAACGTGATTTTTTCGAATGTTTGTCCCGCAAATTATTCGCTTGTGGCTTGCAACCGGCACGACAAAAATTCCGTCCATGCACTTTCGCATGAAGCCGGAAACGTCCGGTCATGCGTTTTCCGCACGCAAAAAGATGAAGGAGACGACATGCGAACCGACCGGAACTATGTCAACGGCCGCTTCCTCGAACCGGCCGCCGACGCGGGTTCATCCGACAGTCACGAACTGATCGCCGTCCATAATCCGGCGACCGAAGCGCTGATTGCGCACGTCACGGCAGCGACTCCCGCCGAAGCCCTCGCCGCAGTGGATGCCGCCGCGCTCGCCCAAAAGGCCTGGCGCAAGCTGCCGTCTGTCGAGCGCGGCGCCCGGCTTCACGAGTTGGCCGACGCGCTCACCGAATGCGCGCCGGCCATCGGCGCGGCGCTTGCGCTGGAATCGGGCAAGAGTCTCGCTGATGCGACGAACGAAGCCCTCTACGCCGCACAGATCACCCGCTACCACGCCGAGTGGGCGCGCCGCATCGAAGGCGAGGTGATTCCGAGCGATACGCCCGACGAAAACCTGGTTCTGCATCGTGAACCGATCGGCGTGGTCGCATGCCTGATTCCATTCAACTATCCGGTCTATACGTTCATGCGCAAGGTGGCGCCTGCGCTGATCGCCGGCAACACGGTGGTCGTGCGTCCGAGCAACAACACACCGACCTCGGCATTCGAAATTGCAAAGGCGGTGGAGAAGGCCGGTCTGCCGGCGGGCGTCGTCAACATTCTCGCCATGAACCACGCGACCGCCGAAGCGCTATGCACGCATCCCAAGGTCGGCATGATCACGCTCACGGGCAGCGTAGCGGCGGGCCGCAAGGTGCTCGAGTACTGCAAGGCGAATATCGCGAAACCGTCGCTCGAGCTCGGCGGCAAGACGCCCGCCATCATCGAGGCGGATGCCGACCTGGAAAAGGCCGCGCGCGAACTGGTTGCCTCCAAAACGACGCACTGCGGCCAGCTTTGCACGGCAATCGAACGCGTCTATGTGCACGAAAGCGTGCATGACCGCTTCCTCACGCTGCTCAGGCGCGCGATGGGCGCCGTCGAATTCGGCGACCGCAGCGAGCAGCCTTCGTTGATGGGCCCGCTCGTCAATGAAGCGTCGCGGCAGTCGATTCACGCGATGGTCGAGCGCGCGATCGTGGCCGGCGCGACGCTGGAGACGGGCGGCAAGTTGCCGGCATCGGCGCAACGCAAGGGCTTTTTCTATCCGGCGACGCTGCTGTCGAACTGCCGCCAGGATATGGAGATCGTGCAGGAAGAGACCTTCGGGCCCGTCATGCCGGTCATCAAATATCGCACGCTCGACGAAGCACTCGAGATGGCCAACGACCACCAGTTCGGTTTGTCGTCAGTGCTGTACACCGAGAACTACCGCAGCGCGATGAAGGTCGCCAACGGCATCGAAGCAGGCGAACTGTATGTGAACCGCACGCCGGCCGACCCATATCAGGGCTTTCACGCGGGCTGGAAACGCTCGGGTCTCGGCGGCGATGACGGCAAGCACGGCATGCTCGAATTCACGCAGACCCGTCTTGTCGTCATGAAGTACTGATGTCCCGCGGCGCGCGCCGCGCCGTGCTTGACTGTCTGCAAGGCGCGGCGTGTGTTGGCCTTGCATTCGTCGACCTGCAGCGAAACCGCTGCCATTCATAACAAAACATATTGGAGACCCACGGCCCGCTCATGCGGCGCCGCGTCTCTCAGGAGGCACACATGTCATATCACCCTGCTCGATCCGCTTCGAACCCGGCAGCGCTCGCATTAGACGCCACCCAAGACGAAGCCCAAGCCGCGCTGCAAGCTACCAGAGCGCGCCGCTACACTCAATTGATGTTGCTGGTCCTCGCGGCCGGCGCGATCTATCCGATTCTGTATCTGCGGCAGGTTTATCAGCCGACGATGCTCGAAGTATTCCACATCACCGACAGCCAGCTTGGCTATCTGTACTCGTCGCTCGGCACGATTTTCCTGCTGAGTTACCTGCCGAGCGGCTGGCTCGCGGATCGCATTGCGCCGCGCATGCTGATCTGTTTTTCGCTTATCGCAACCGGCGTGCTCGGGCTCTGGTATTCGACCGCGCCTTCGTTTCAGATGCTGATGCTGATCTTTGGCGGCTGGGGCCTGTCGACCGGCTTGACGTTCTGGGCTGCCGTCATCAAACGGGTGTCGATGATCGCCGGCGCCGACGAACAGGGCCGCTTCTTCGGTTTGCTCGACGGCGGCCGCGGTCTTATCGAGGCGATGCTCGCAACGGTCGCGATCACGCTATTCGCGTGGGCGACGCAGACGAAAGGCGAGTCCGTCGCCGCGGGCTTCCGCATGGTCGTCTATATGTACGCGTTTCTGTGCATCGCGCTGGGTGTCGTGCTCGCGCTCGTCAAAGACCCGCAAGGCGAACAAGGCGCCCGCGCCGCGCATGCCGGGAGCAACGCAAATCGCCGCGGCAACGTGTTCGCCGATCTGGTCACGCTCGCGAAAATCCCGGAGCTGTGGCTGGTGGCGGCCATCGTGTTCTGCGGCTACCAGGTCTTCTGGGCAACGTACAGTTTTTCCGCCTATCTGCATGAAGGCGAGATCGGCCTGACCGTCGTGATGGCCGGCACGATCACCACGCTCAAACTGTGGATGCGGCCTATCGGCGGGATCGGCGGCGGCTTTCTTGGCGATCGTTACTCGAAAGTGTCCGTGCTGGTCATCGCGCTCTTCCTCGCTGCGCTGTCGCTGCTTGGACTGGTGGCCGCGCCGCGTATTGCAAGCCACGTGCTGCTCGTATTCCTCGTGCTGTTCATCGGCATTCTGACCTACGCGATTCGCGGGCTGTACTGGTCGCTGCTGGACCGCTGCAACGTCCCGGTTTCGACGATGGGCCTCGCCATCGGTCTTATCTCCGTGCTCGGCTATTCCCCCGATGTGTTTCTGCCGCTCATCAACGGTTATCTGACGCAGACGTTCCCGGGCGTATTCGGCTATCAGCTGTACTTCGGCTATGTGGCAGCAATGGCGGCGCTGGGCGGCTTTGCCGGGCTCGCGTTGAGAAGCATGCTTAACAGGAAAGAGGTTGCATAAATGAAAGTTGTCTCTCTCGAAACGCATGTGGTTGCCGTGCCGCCGCCGCATCTGGGTGGTATGTACTGGATCTTCGTGAGGCTGAAGACCGAATGCGGCATTGAGGGCGTCGGCGAAATCTATTCGGCGACGTTCCATCCGAAAGCGATGACGCATATCGTCGACGATGTGTTTGCCCGCTATCTGTTCGACAAGGATCCGCATCATGTCGAGCGCCTGTGGCGCGAAGCCTATTCGAGCGGCTTCACGCAACGCCCGGACCTGACGATGATGGGCGTGGTGAGCGGCCTCGAAATGGCATGCTGGGACATCATCGGCAAGGCGGCCGGCAAGCCGGTGTACGAGTTGCTGGGCGGCATGGTCAATCCGCGCTTGCGTTCGTACACCTATCTATATCCGAAGAACGCCCGCGGCGAATACGACTACGACGATCCCGACCTTGCCGCCGAATGCGCCGCTGAAAACGTCAAGCGCGGCTTTACCGCGGTCAAATTCGATCCGGCGGGACCCTACACGGCGTACTCGGGGCACCAGCTGTCGCTGGAAGTGCTCGAGCGCTGCGAGACGTTTTGCCGACGCGTGCGTGAAGCCGTAGGCAGCAAGGCTGATCTGCTGTTCGGCACGCATGGTCAAATGGTGCCTTCATCGGCGATCCGGCTTGCGAAGCGCCTCGAAAAATACGACCCATTGTGGTTCGAAGAGCCGGTGCCGCCAGGTCAGGAAGACGCCATGGCGCAGGTCGCGCGGCATACGAGCATTCCGGTCGCGGCCGGCGAGCGCCTGACCACCAAGTACGAATTTTTCAGGCTGCTGCAAGCGGGCGCCGCGTCGATTCTGCAATTGAACGTGGCGCGCGTCGGGGGCCTGCTCGAAGCGAAGAAAGTGGCGGCGCTCGCCGAGGTGTACTACGCGCAGATCGCGCCACATCTGTATAACGGTCCGATCGGTGCGGCCGCAAGCATCCAACTGGCGGCATGCACGCCGAACTTCCTGATTCAGGAAAGCATCGGCACATGGGACGGTTTTCATGCAGCGGTGCTCAAGAAGCCGCTTCAGTGGGAGGACGGCTACATCATTCCGTCGCGCGAGCCCGGCTTGGGCGTCGAGTTGGACATGGAAGTCGTCGCGCAGCACACGCCTTATACGGGCGAGCGTCTGCATCTGCAAATGGCCGCGCAACCCGCCGACGTGAAAGACCTGACCCCGGCCAGGGGTTGAGCATGCATTCAGCGTCTTTTCAGCATTCAACCGATTGAGCGCCGTCTGGCGACATAGAGCATGAACTACGATTACATCATCGTCGGCGCGGGTTCGGCGGGCTGCATTCTTGCCAATCGCCTGTCGGCGAGCGGCCAATACTCGGTGCTGCTGCTCGAGGCGGGCGGCAAGGACAGTTCGTTCTGGTTCAGGATTCCGGTGGGTTTCACGAAGACCTACTACAACGAAACCTATAACTGGATGTATTACAGCGAGCCGGAAAAGGAGCTCGACAACCGGCCTATCTACTGTCCGCGCGGCAAGGTGCAGGGCGGCTCGGGCTCGATCAACGCGATGATCTATGTGCGCGGTCAGCCGGGCGACTTCGACGATTGGGCGGCGGCCGGCAATTCCGGCTGGGCGTTTCGCGACGTATTGCCGTATTTCCGCAAGCTCGAATCGCATCCGCTCGGCAATACGCCGTACCACGGCGCTGACGGCCCAATCCGCATTTCGCCGATGAAAGACGCGGTGCATCCGATTTGCCACGTGTTTCTGAAAGGCTGCGATCAGGCCGGCTATCAACGCAGCGACGACTTCAACGGAGCGCAGTTCGAAGGCGCCGGCATTTACGACGTAAATACGCGCAATGGCCAGCGCTCGTCCAGCAGCTTCGAGTATCTGCATCCGGCGCTCACGCGCAAGAACCTCACAGTTGAACGCAACGTGCTGGTCAATCGTGTGCTTTTCGAAGGCAAGCGTCGCGCGATGGGCGTGAGCGTCACGCAGAACGGCGCCGCGCGGCGTTTCCTGGCCAACCGCGAGGTGATTTTGTGCGCGGGCGCGGTGGATTCGCCGAAGCTGCTGCAACTGTCGGGCGTGGGCGACCGTGCGCTGCTCGCGAAACACGGCATCGCGACGGTCCGTGAACTGCACGCCGTCGGTCAGAATCTGCAGGACCATCTGTGCGTAAGTTTCTACTACCGCGCGAATGTGAAGACGCTGAATGACGAAATGCGGCCGCTTCTCGGCAAGCTCAAACTCGGGCTGCAATATCTGCTCACACGCAAGGGGCCGCTTGCGATGAGCGTCAATCAGTCGGGTGGTTTCTTTAAAGGCAGCGAGCACGAGACGCGGCCCAACCTGCAGCTTTACTTCAATCCGCTGTCGTATCGCATTCCCAGGAGCAACAAGGCGAATCTCGAACCGGAGCCGTATTCGGGTTTCCTGCTCGCCTTCAACCCTTGCCGGCCGACGAGCCGCGGTTCGATCGAGATTGCGTCGAATCGCGCGGAGGACGCCGCGAAGATTCGCCTGAACGCGCTCAGCACTCAGAAGGATATCGACGAGGTGATTCAGGGTTGCGAGCTGGTGCGCAAGGTGATGGCGTCGCCAGCGCTGAAAGAGATCACGGTCGAGGAAATCTCGCCGGGGCCGCAGGTCGCAACCCGCGAAGGCTTTCTCAAGTATTTCCGCGAGCAGTCCGGTTCGATCTATCACCTGTGCGGCTCGTGCGCGATGGGCGACGATCCGCGCACGTCGGTCGTGGATGCGCGTTTGCGCGTGCATGGTATGGCCGGATTGCGCGTCGTCGACGCGTCGATCTTTCCGAATATCACGTCGGGCAACATCAATGCGCCGACGATGATGGTCGCGGAGAAGGGCGCCGACATGATCCTCGAAGACGCGGCCGCGCACGCCGCGCGCGAGCCTGAGCAGGCGGAGCTGGCTAGCGCCGCTTGAGTGTTCCCGGCGCTCGGTTCAAGGTAGCAAGGACCGCGCGCCGATGCGATCCGCCCGGCGCGTTTTCTTGCGTGCGCAATATCGCGGAACGCGCAGGGCGCTGCGCGTTTTACTACACGTCGCCGAGCGGCACGGCCTCCGAGCCTTCGAAAGAGCGCTCGCCCAGCCAGATTTCCTGTTGAAGCCACGCGCGAAATAGCGCCACATGCGGCAGATCATCCTGCCCGGCCCGCGTGACGAGCCAGTACGACTGGTGGCCGTCGACGTGCACGTTGAGCACCTGCACGAGCCGACCCTCGGCGATTTCGCGCGCGACCATGTGACGGTCGGCAATCGTGACGCCGAGCCCGTCGATGGCGGCACGAATCGCGTGATCGAGCAGATCGAATTCATAACCGCCGCTCGTATCGACATTGTCGATTCCAGCGGCCTTCAGCCAGTGCTGCCACGTGAGGTAGCGCTGATCCGCGCTCGCCAGCACGTGCAGCAGCGTGAATTCGTTCAGATCGATCGACGCGCGGCCGGCCTGGCGCGCGAGCAGCGACGGCGCACAGACGGCGACGTGCCGCTCGTTCATCAACAGACGATTGTCGAAGCCTTCCCACTCGCCGTTGCCGAAGCGGATCGCGCAATCGAGCACGCCGGATTCCGCAAGCTGGTCGTCGATGCGGGTAGACAGGCTCAGTTCGAGGTGCGGATGCGCGTCGCGCAAGCGGCCGAGACGCGGCATCAGCCAGCGGCTCGTGAAGGTGGGCGGCGCGTTGATGCGCAGACGGTTGCGATGCGTCTTTTCCTGGAGGCTGCGCACGGTGAGCTCGATACGGTCGAACGATTGCTGCAGCGCCTGCAGGAGCACGCGCCCCGCAGCCGACAGTTCCAGATGGTGATGATGGCGTTGCAGCAGCGTCTCGCCGATCTGTGCCTCCAGCTGGCGCACCTGCCGGCTGACCGCGCTTTGCGTGACGTTCAGCAATTCCGCGGCGCGCGTGAAGCTGCCTGTGCGGCCAGCCACTTCGAAGGCTTTGAGCGCATTCAGCGCGGGCATTTTGCGTTTCAAGATGTGGGCGCGGGAGAGGGGAGCGCGATGCGCGAAGTGCCCGGTATTTTAGCGCTGCGGCGCGGCCGGCGATGCGCGCGCCGCGGGGTTTTTAGCGGTTTGGGGGTGACGCGCACGGCAACGCGCCGAAAAGTCGACAGCCTTCGGCGAACAGCTTCCCGCAAGCTCGGTTTGCTCTTTTAGTTTGCTTTGGCGCCGGGGCGAAGCGCCGATGTCCGGGCCCGCGCGAGACGTGGAAATCTGAAGCTTCGCAATTGCGTCAAATCTGCCCTCGCGCCCACCGAAAAATCAGTCCGCCGTGCGCCGGTCCGCCAACGCCCTCTCGCAGTCCGACAGAACCTGGCGGACGAGCCGCGCTTGCGGATCGAGTTCGTCAGTGTCGAGAATTTCCTCGACGGCGTCGCGCGCCCAGTCGGTGTCGACAAAACGTGCGTGCCGGCGCGCGATTTCCAGCGCCGTCGCCGATAGTTTTGCAATGGAGAGCCAGTCGGCCTCGCGCGCGCGCCGGTCGAGCCACTTGTGCGCGGCCTGCACGTGGAACGCCGCGTCCGGCCAGTCCTCGTTGAGGTAATAAGCGCCGAGGCTGCCGCACGTGAGCCAGCACAACAGCTCCAGGCGGTCCCGCGGACTCAGGTGGTGGCGTACATCACTCATGGCGACGCTCGCTGCGGTAAAGAGCTTTCCGGGGGAGGCGGCGCGCGGCCGTCCTCCGCATGGATTAACAATATCACGCAGAATTCATCAGCGGCAATTCCCGGGCGTACCCTGGCGCACGCGGCGAGCCGCGCCACGGCGCGCGGGCGCGGCGCCGCTGCCAGCGGGCGCTCGCCGGGCGAGACTCGGCAAAAACCTGCAAAAAGTCAGACCTGAACGAGCCGCGGAATCTGCACGTCCGGATTGACGTCGGCCTCGTAATCGACACCCGCGATCTCAAACCCGAACAGCCGCAGGAAATCCGTCTTGTACCCGGCGAAATCCGTAAGTTCGTAGATGTTGTCGTTCGTCACCTGATTCCACAGCGCTTCCACGCGCTGCTGCACCTCGGGGTCCAGTTCCTTGTAGTCCGCACGCAAGCGGCCTTCGTCGTCGATATGCGGCGCCGCGCCGTACAGGCTGTCCTTGAAGAGCCCATAGACCTGCTCGATGCAGCCTTCGTGCGTGCCTTTCTCCTTCATCACCTTGAAGAGCAGCGAGAGGTAGAGCGGCATCATCGGAATCGCGGAACTCGCCTGCGTGACGACCGCCTTCAGCACCGAAACGCGCGCGTCGCCGCCCTTGGGTGCGAGCTTGGCGCGAATGCCCAGCACTTTCTGGTCGAGGTCCTTCTTGGCCGCGCCGATTGAGCCGTTCCAGTAGATGTCGTGCGTGATCTTCTCGCCGAGGTAGGTGAACGCAGTGGTCTTCGCGCCGTCCGCGAGCACGCCGGCTTCCAGCAGAGCGTCGATCCACATCTGCCAGTCTTCGCCGCCCATCACCGCGACCGTGTGGTCGATTTCGGTTTGCGTGGCCGGTTCGAGCACCGTTTCCTTGATCACTTCCTTGTCGGTGTCGATGCCGCGCAACGTGACGGCGCGGCCCACCGGCTTGAGCGTCGAGGTGAACACCTCGCCGGTTTTCGGATGCGTGCGCTTGGGCGCGGCAAGGCTGTACACCACGAGGTCGACCTGGCCCAGATCGCGCTTGATGATCTCGATGGTGCGCGCCTTGACTTCGTCGGAAAACGCGTCGCCGTTGATGCTGGTCGCGTACAAACCTTCGGCGGTGGCGAATTTCTCGAATGCCGCGCTGTTGTACCAGCCGGCCGTGCCGGCCTTGGTTTCGCTGCCGCCGCGCTCGAAGAACACGCCGAGCGTGTCCGCGCCGCAGCCGAACGCCGCGCTGATGCGCGCGGCGAGGCCGTAGCCGGTGGATGCGCCGATCACGAGCACTTTCTTCGGACCGTTGGCGATAGGACCGCGTGCCTTGACGTAGTCGATCTGTTCCTTGACGTTGGCCTCGCAGCCCGTCGGATGGGTGGAGACGCAGATAAAGCCACGCACGCGCGGTTTGATGATCATGAAGCACCTCTTGTCGGAATTGGCGACATTATAGTGGCCCGCGCCGGCTGCTGGCGCGGCGCGCGGGATCGGCAGTAAGGAGGAGCGGCAGGGCGCAGCGACGAGCAAAACGAGCAGCAACGAGCGGCGAGCGCGCTGCCGGCCGCGCAAAAATCGGCTCGCGCCGCACATCTTGGTACGATTCAGCCTTTTCCCGCAGACGGTAGCCAGTGTGAAGCGCCTTATCTCCCTGATTCTCGAGACACTCGACCGAGGTCTGACCCGCGCGAACCCGCTCGTGGCCGGGGCGCTGTGGCACTTGCGCCATCCGACGCGGCGCGGCCTCTTGAAGGCGTGCGCGGCGCTGCCGTTGCTAGTCGTGCTGTATGTGCTGATCCTGATTCCGTTCACGCCGGGTATCGGCGATATCCGCAAGGCAAAGGTCGAGCAGCCGGCGCGGATTCTCTCGGCGGACGGCAAGCTGCTTGCCGAATTCAAGCCGTCCAACCGCGAGTGGGTCAAGCTCAGGGACATCTCCCCGAACGTGGTCAACGCGCTGATCGCCACCGAAGATCACCGCTTCTATCAGCATTTCGGGCTCGACTGGCGGCGCACCGCATCCGCCGCGCTGCATACGTTTTCCGGCGAGCGGCAGGGCGGCTCGACGATCACGCAGCAGCTCGCGCGCAATCTGTATCCCGACGAAATCGGCCGCGCCCCGACGCTCACCCGCAAGCTGAAGGAAGCGATCACGGCCTTCAAGATCGAGGCGCTCTACACCAAGGACGAGATTCTCGAAACCTACCTGAACACGGTGCCGTTTCTATACAACGCCTACGGGATCGAGATGGCGGCACGCACCTATTTCGACAAGTCCGCGTCGGAGCTGAACGTGCTCGAAAGCGCGACGCTCGCGGGCATGCTGAAGGGCAACAGCTATTACAACCCGGTGCTCAACCCGGAGCGCGCGTTGCAGCGGCGCAATACGGTGCTCGGGCAGATGGTGAAGTTCGGCAAGCTCACGCCCGCCGCTTACGAGACGCTGCGGAAAAAGCCGTTGCGCATCGACTTCGAGCGGCAAACCGAGCCGCCTGGACCCGCGCCGCATTTCGCGCAGCAACTGCGCAAGTGGCTTGCGGCGTGGGCCGACCGCAACGACTACAACATCTATTCGGACGGCCTCGTGGTGCGCACCACCATCGATTCGCGTCTGCAGACCATGGCGACCCAGGCAGTGATCCTGCAGGGCAACCAGTTGCAAGGCATCGCGAATGCGGCGTGGGGCAGCCGCGCCGGTTGTTCCAACGGCAAGGAACTGCTCGCGACGTTCCTGCGCGAAACGCCCGACTACCGCGCCGCGAAAGACGCCGGCCTTTCCGACGACGACGCGCTCAAGCGCGTATCGGCAAACCGCAGTCTCGTGCAGTCGGTGTGCGAATCGAAAACGCGCGTGCAGGCCGATTTTCTGGCAATGGATCCGCGCAACGGCCAGATCAAGGCCTGGGTGGGCAGCCGCGATTTCAGCCAGGATCCGTTCGATCACGTGCAGCAGGCGCGGCGTCAGCCTGGCTCGACGTTCAAGCCGTTCGTCTACGCGGCGGCCTTCGAGGCGGGCGCGAAACCGGGCGACACGCTGCTTGACCAGCCCGTCGCCATTCAACTCGCGGGCGGCGAAGTCTGGCGTCCGAGCGACGAGGACGACCCGACCGAGCGGCCCATCACGTTGCGCGACGGCCTCGCGTATTCGCGCAACCGCATCACCGCGCAACTGATGCAAACTGTCGGCCCCAACAAGGTCGCGCGGCTCGCCCGCGCGATGGGCGTGCGCGACAGCCCGCTCGAGACGGTGCCGTCGCTCGCACTGGGCACGAGCCCCGTCACGTTGAAGGAAATGGTGTCGGCATATGGCACGATCGCCAACCTGGGCGGCTACGTCGAACCGGTGATGGTCACGCGTATCGAGGACCGCAACGGCGAAGTGCTGGCCGACTTCGCGCCCGCGTCGCCGCAGCAGGAACTGCCCGCCGACGCCGCGCGCACGCTGGTCGACGTGATGCGCGACGTGGTCAATCGCGGCACCGGGTCGGCGATACGGGGCCGCTTCGGCGTGCGCGGCGACGTGGCCGGCAAAACCGGGACGACACAGGGCAATGCGGACGGCTGGTTCATCCTGATTCATCCGCAGCTCGTGGCCGGCGCGTGGGTCGGATTCAACGACAGCCGCGTGACCCTGCGCAGCGACTACTGGGGGCAGGGGGCGCATAGCGCACTGCCTATCGTCGGCGATTTCTTTCAGCGCGCGCAGCGCTCGAAACTCGTCGACACGCGTGTGAAGTTCGCCACCGAGCAGCAGCCGGGCTGGTTTGCCGAGCGCTCCGAGCGGCTGCGCGCCTGGTTCCAGCAGTTGTTTCCGTCGAGCTCGCCGCCGGTCAAGCCGCAGGCGCCGATCACGGCGCGCAATACGACGCGGCGTGAGCCTGTCGCCGCTGCTTCGTCTGCGGCGCAAGCCGGAGCTGAGGCGGCGTCGGCTGGCGGGGCGTCCGCAGCGGCGGCTGCGGCGAGCGCGCCGGGCACTTCGGCCGAAGAATCGCGGGCGCTGCCGCCGCTGCTTACGGCGCCCGGCAGCGCTTCAGGTTCGGCTGCGCTCAGCGAGCCGGTCCACGGCGAGGCGCGCGGCGCCGGCACGGCAGCTTCGGCGCCGACGCCCACGCCCGATGACGTAGTGCCGCCCGATGCCGCGGGCGCCGAAAGTCAGCCGGGCGGCGCGGGCACGTCGCCTTGAGGGGGCTGCGCGAATCTTGAGCGTGATTCGAGCGTGATTCGAGCGTGATTCAAACGTGCTTCGAGCGTGATTCAAACGTGCTTCGAAGGAGGCGACCGGGCCTCGAGCAGCCTTCAAGCGGGCTTGGAGCGCCCGCTGAACGTCAAACACGTCCCCGCCACTCGATACTCCGCCACACGCGGCGGCGCGACGTCGTTGCGCTGCGCCGCGCCCGCCGAGGTTTCGACCGATGCGTCGTGATGCAGCAGCAGGGCGGGCCGCGGCCCCCGACCAGTCCCGCGCCTCCCAGACACAGAAGGCCCGCGCCGAAACCGCCCGTGCTGTCCTTGATCCAGCCCATCACGTAAGGTCCGAAGAATCCCGCCAGGTTGCCGAGCGAGTTGATTGCGGCGATGCCGCCCGCCGCCGCTGCACCCGGGACAAACGCGGCGGGCAGCGTCCAGATAACGGGCAGGCAGCCGAAAGTGCCGAAGCCCTTGTTCATCTGCAGCGCCGCGAAGCCGACGTTCACACGGTCCAGGAGGCGATGAAATAACAGACGATCAGGAACGGCACGAGCCTAACCGTTACACGTTTCATGGTACGTGCTTCGAGCTCCATCGATGTCTCCTCCAGTTCATGGTCCGGATGGGTTCAGAAGTTGCCGTTATAGCCTGGTCGCTCGACCACGATTCGGGAAGTGCCTTAAACAGTTCATGCGCGCCAATGCGTGCCTGCGCTATGCGCCGATGCGCGGAGATTGTTCAGGCATAGACAACAGTGTTTTCGAGCCGTGAGGCTGATCTCGCGCGGCAGATTCCGGATAATTCGCTCTGGAAAATAGCGAATCAACCCAACGAGTCCGACCGCACTCAGCGGTCATGGAACGATCGGAACACTCAGGTGCATCATGTTGAATAAGCTTCGCGATCGGGCGCGCATCGCCATTGCGGTGCTCGCGACGGGCGGCGTTCTTGCCGGCTGCGCATCGTCGACGCATGTCGTCGCGACCGATAAACCCGGCACCTACACGGTCGCCGCAAGTGCAACGGGCGGCCGCATGGCATGGGCTCGCGCGCATGGAGAGGCGCTGAACGAGGCGCGCGATTACTGCGAGCGCCTCGGTATGCAGAGCAGCATCAATGAAGAGTCGGTGAGCGGCGTAGCGATGCTGACCACGCACGCTTCTACGGTGAGCTTCGAATGCCATCCGAAGTTCTAGTGCGGAGCGAAACCAGAAAAGGCGAAGAGGGCACGCTTACTTGCGGTCAAAAGTCACGAGCTTGTTGTCGTTCGTGTCCGCCACGAAAATGGCGAGAAGCCGGGCCGGTTCAGTATCGCTCGCGTTTTCGCTGACGGTGTGATGCGCGCCCGGCTTTTCGCTCCAGTGCTCGCCCGCATGAAACACGTGCGCCTCGCCACCGTCGACAGCGCTGCGTATCGCCCCTGACAACACGTACGCCACCACGAACGCCTGCCCATGCCGGTGCGGCGACGACTTGCCGCCCGGCGCGTACTCGACCACGAGCGCGGTCATCTTCTTGCCGGGCACGTTTGCAATGGCTTCGGCAAAGGCGGGCGTAATGGTCTCGTGCGCGGCGGCTGCGTCCGCGGCCTTTACGGATTGCGATGTCAGGAGCATGCCAGCACCGGCAAGCGTTGCGGCGGCAATCAGTGTGCGCGGTTTCATTGTGCGATCTCCGAGTCGATGTCCTGATAGTGTCCGGCGCGCGTGGTGGATGTGGTGGATGTGGTGGATGTGGCGGATGTGGCGTGCATGGCGCTCGCATTGGATGCCAGGTTCGCCCAGTCGGCCGCGACCGCCGACAATTCGTCGCGCGCCCGTTCGAGCGCTTCGGCTCGCGCTTCCTGGTTTGCGAACTGCAACGGCTGTGCATCGACGAAAGTCGGTGTGCGCACGCCGAGAAAACCGAACGCGGCTTTGAGGGCGGGCGTGAGCGCATCCATTGACTCGTACGGCGAGCCCGGGCGCAGGTCCGCACCACGGCTCGTGATGAACAGCAGTTTCTTTCCCGCGAGTTGGCCGACGATGCTGCCGTCGTCCGCATGCGTATAGGTGACGCCAGTACGCGTAATGCAGTCGACGAACGCCTTGAACGTGGACGGCATCGACCAGTTGTACATGGGCATCGCGAATACCAGTGCGTCGGCGGCGAGCACGCGCTTGCACAGTGCATCGGAGGCCGCGAGCCGCGCCTTCATGGCCGGCGTGCGCTCGTGCGGCGCGGCGTATGTCGCAATCGCGAATGCTTCGTCGACGTGCGGCGGCGTATCGACGGAGACATCCAGATAGTCGACTTCGAGGTCCGCGTGCGCGGCGCGCAGACGCTCCAGAAAATAGCGGCTCAATGCGCGCGAGTTGGACCGCTCGCGTTTTGCGCTGGCGTCGACATGCATCAGCTTCATTGTCGGTTTCCTTTCGAGGTGGATGAGTGATGCCAGATTAGTCCGCGGAGTGGCTTTGTGGAATGACCGGTTTTAATGAATTTGGGGTAGCCAGTTGGGGGTGGCATGTTCGGACATCGGTTAAGAGCCGCTACAATGTATTTGGGTGATAATTTATCTTATGTCAAATCCAGGATCCGAACACTCTCACGAACCCCCACGGCTTGCACAAGCGCCCAAAGCTGCCAACTTTCGCCGCCGACCTTTGTCAATCGTTCTCGCGCGCGGCAAAAACTCCGTCTTCGTGAAAAATAATCCAGAACTGAAGTTATCCATCGCACGCCAATTCGGCCGATTGAAACCTTGAAAACAACGATCCACGCTCGCAAAACAAACTTCGAAATACCAAACCCAGAACCATTCATTACGCAACACCCGGCTCGTGTGAATAAACCGCGCTGACACTCCTCGGGAAAGCCCGGAGCCATTTCCCGTCAGAAAAGAATTTGACGGCATCACCGACTCGTATATGCTGGATAACAGGCGATCGTGAAACCCGCGTCGAAATGAAACACGCATCATCTTTCGCGACGCAGCGAATCCACTTCGCAGCGGATAAACACGATCATCCCGACAGGCTGCTTCTTTAAACGCCCCGTGCAATTAAGACAGCCGGTTCAACATGTTCAACGTCGCTAGTCGAGTGTCATCGTGAGAGTCCGTGGCCCTTTGGTGAGATGGAACCGCAGTCAGGCGAGCTGTCCTCGCGCTGACGGCGCCATCGCCATCGCCAACGGCAGCAGCGGCAGCCTTGCGTTCCGCCGCTTTCTGTCCGTCTTCACAATCCTTTCCCGCCGTTCAGTTCGACGTCACAACTCCGTTTCGGCGCGCGCCTTCATCGCGGTGCGCACAGACGAAGTCGCTTCGCTGTTGCCCTAGCGCCTCCCTACTGTTTGCCGTTCGATCCTTCCGTCTGCCAGAACGTGCTCGCCTGAAGCGCGGGTTGGCGCGCGTGCGGCTTTGCGTGACGTCGATCCGTCTCGCACGCGTGCGCCCTGCGGGCCACCGCGGCGGGCGGCGTCGAACGGCGCATCGGATCATCACGCGCGGCGCGTTCCGTTGACGGCGATCTCCTGCCCTGCTTCGATGGCTTGATGCGGCGCCTGCGGCCGCGCACTGCGCGCTAGTGCGGCGCGCGGTCTGGATCAATGCCTTGCCGCATTCGCGGCTGGATAAACACGTCTATTCGTTATGCGAAATAAACCTCTGGCAGGCATGCGCTTTCAGCCGCGATTTTTCGTGCGTTCGGCGATGCCTGCCGCGAATGGATGCGCGCGCAGGCCTGACATATCGCGGCATCCGCTACTGCTCAAAGCTAACGGTAGCGCAACAAATAGAGAGAAAGATCATGCATGACATCGACGATTTTCTGAAGAAGAACCACGTCACCGAAATCGAGGCGATCATTCCCGACATGGCGGGAATCGCGCGCGGCAAGATCATCCCGCGCAGCAAGTTCGAATCGGGCGAATCCATGCGCTTGCCGCAGGCGGTGATGATCCAGACCGTCACCGGCGACTACCCCGACGACGGCACGCTGACCGGCGTCACGGATCCGGACATGGTGTGCGTTCCCGACTCCACCACGATCCGCATGATCCCCTGGGCCGTCGACCCCACTGCTCAGGTGATTCACGATTGCGTGCACTTCGACGGCACGCCTGTCGCGATCTCTCCACGCCGCGTATTGCGCCGCGTGCTGGAGCTGTACCGTGCGAAGGGCTGGAAGCCCGTCATTGCACCTGAGCTCGAGTTCTATCTGGTCGATATGAACAAGGACCCGGACCTGCCCTTGCAACCGCCGATTGGCCGCACCGGGCGTCCCGAGACGGGACGTCAGTCGTATTCAATAGAAGCCGTCAACGAGTTCGATCCGCTCTTTGAAGACATCTACGAATACTGCGAGGTGCAGGAACTGGAGGTCGATACGCTGATTCACGAAGTGGGCGCCGCGCAGATGGAAATCAACTTCATGCATGGCGATCCGCTGAAACTCGCGGACAGCGTGTTCCTCTTCAAGCGCACCGTACGTGAAGCCGCACTGCGTCACAAGATGTACGCGACTTTCATGGCCAAGCCAATGGAAGGCGAGCCTGGCTCGGCCATGCACATGCATCAGAGCCTCGTCGACGAAGAAACTGGTCACAACCTTTTCACCGCCGCGGACGGCAAACCGACGTCGCTTTTCACGAGCTATATAGCCGGCCTGCAGAAATACACCCCTGCGTTGATGCCGATTTTCGCGCCGTATATCAACTCGTATCGGCGGCTGTCGCGCTTCATGGCGGCACCGATCAACGTGGCGTGGGGCTACGACAACCGAACGGTGGGTTTTCGCATTCCGCATTCGGGGCCTGCGGCGCGGCGCATAGAAAACCGCATTCCGGGCGTGGATTGCAACCCCTATCTGGCGATTGCAGCGACGCTCGCGGCGGGCTATCTGGGCATCACGCAACGACTCGACGCGACCGAACCGCTGCTCAGCGACGGCTATGAACTGCCGTATCAGTTGCCGCGCAATCTTGAAGAAGGCCTGACGTTGATGAGCGCATGCGAGCCCATTGCCGAAGTACTCGGCGAAAAGTTCGTGAGAGCCTACCTCGCATTGAAAGAGACCGAATATGAAGCGTTTTTCCGCGTGATCAGTTCGTGGGAACGCCGGCATTTGCTGCTGCACGTCTAATGCAAACAAAGCAAACCTGGAGAGCACAATGAGCTACAGAACCGAAGAAGTCGCCTACGTGCAGCCGGCACAGTCTGCCGCGAGGTTGCACGTCGAACAGCAACGCAGTACCGCTGAGTTCCGCGCGCTCGACGCCGCGCATCACATTCATCCGTTTTCGGATATGGGCGCGCTCAACCGCAGCGGCAGCCGCGTAATCGTCAAAGCGCACGGTGTTTACCTGTGGGACTCGGAAGGCAACAAGATTATCGACGGCATGGCCGGCCTGTGGTGTGTGAACGTCGGATACGGACGCAAGGAACTCGCCGATGCCGCCTACCTGCAGATGCAGGAATTGCCGTACTACAACACGTTCTTCAAGACCACTCACCCGCCGATCATCGAATTGTCGGCGCTGCTTGCCGAACTCGCGCCGGAGCCGTTCAATCACTTCTTCTATTGCAACAGCGGTTCGGAAGGCAACGACACCGTGTTGCGCATCGTCCATCAGTATTGGGCCACGCAGCGCAAGCATTCGAAGAAGGTCGTGATTTCGCGCAGGAACGGCTACCACGGCTCGACGATCGCGGGGGCCACGCTTGGCGGTATGGGCTATATGCATGAGCAGATGCCCTCGAAAGTCGAGAACATTGTCCACATCGACCAGCCGTATTTCTTCGGCGAAGCTGCAAGCCATCAGACGCCCGAAGAATTCGCGCTGGCTCGCGCACAGCAACTTGAAGCGAAGATCCTCGAAACAGGCGCTGAAAACGTAGCCGCGTTCATTGGCGAACCGTTCCAGGGCGCGGGCGGCGTGATCTTTCCGGCGCCGACCTACTGGCCGGAAATTCAGCGTATCTGCCGCAAATACGATGTGTTGCTGGTCGCGGACGAAGTAATCGGCGGCTTTGGCCGAACAGGAGAATGGTTCGCTCATCAGCACTTTGGCTTCGAGCCCGATCTGATGACGCTCGCGAAGGGGCTCACCAGCGGCTATGTGCCGATGGGCGCCGTCGGCGTGCATGATCGCATCGCGACGGCGATTATCGACAACGGCGAATTCAATCACGGTCTCACCTACTCCGGGCATCCAGTCGCGGCGGCCGTGGCGGTGGCAAACCTCAGGTTGCTGCGCGACGAGAAGATCGTCGAGCGCGTCAAGATGGATACGGGGCCCTACTTCCAGAAGCAACTGCGCGACACCTTCGCGAATCATCCGATCGTGGGCGAGATTGCCGGCGCCGGACTCGTGGCCGGAATACAACTCGCGGAACAGCCGTCGGCGGGCAAACGCTTTGCGAACGGCGGTGATGTGGGCGCCCTCTGCCGCGACTTCTGCTTCAATGGCAATCTCATCATGCGCGCAAGCGGCGACCGTATGCTGCTGTCGCCGCCACTTGTCATCAGCAGGCAGGAAATCGACGAGATTGTCGCGAAGGCAAAAAGCGCCATTGACGCCACTGCACGACAACTCGGCATGGCATAACGGTGTGCCCGATCCGGCACGCGCGCAGCGGTGGTTCGCGCGCATTGCCGGTTGTCCTGCAAACGCCTGCTTCATGTCATGATGGCAAAGGTTCGGCTTTACCGAAGTTTAACTTCGCAATTGGCAGGTTTATACGATACGGATATTGCCGCAGACTGGGACCATCTTCAACACGGACATCGTCCGCAAAAGGACCCGATCATGCGAGCCTATCCGCGTAACAGCAAAGAAGCAGCAGCACGTATCGTCGCACTTGCCCTCACTTCAGACGGCTACGTATGCAGCTCGGAGGAACGGGCGCTCGAGAAGCTGAACATAGCCGGCGAACTTGGCCTCGCGCCCGCGCAATTCGCACAGATCGTACAGGCGCTTTGCGAGGATCGCTCGATCGCGCAGCTATCGTGCGTGCCTCCCATGGGCTGCCTCGACACTGCGCTGCTCACCACGCTGATCGACGAGATCGACGATCCCGCGCTGCGCCGCAAGGTCATTCGCCTGTGCGTCGCGGTGACGGTAGCCGACGACTACCTGGCGGACGGCGAAATCGCCCTGCTCGCCGCAGTGTTCGACGCATGGGGACATGAACTGAGACCCGCCGCGAGCCGCCATGGACTGCCGTCGCGTGTATTGCGTGACTATGAGCGCGCAGTGGCCACCACCTGAGACGCCAGCGCGTGATGCTGGCCACGGCGCGAGCGGATGGCGTGAATCTCTTCGATCACGCCCTCCGCGCGACCCAACGGACGCAAGCCGCGCAGCAGCGATAGATCGTCCGCCCCGAGTTCCGCGAGTGGAAACACGCCGAGGCCGCGCGCGGCGAAGACCGCCATCAGCGCGCTGTCCTCGAACTCGCCGACAACGCGCGGCCGGATGCCCTGCGAATCGAACCAGCGGTCAAGCCGCGCGCGCAACGCGGCATGACGCGTAGGCAGAAGCACCGGAATCTCGGCAAGACAGTGCGGAAAGCCCGCTCTCGCGGATTTGCGGACGATTTCCGCCGGACCATACCAGTCGACCGGCGCGCCCACGAGCCGCTGGCTCACCACGCGCAGATCGGAATTGTGCGGCGCGGGCTGACAGGCGAGCACCAGATCGAGCCGATGTAGCGCGAGCTCGGACAATAGCTGTGCGGGCTCGCCCTCGTGACACAGGAGCCTGAGCGACGGCGTGCCCAGCACAGGCGCGAGAAGCGCGTGAGCCGCGAGCTTGGAGATGCCGTCGGAGAGACCCACGGCAAGCCGGGCAACACCTTCGCCGCTCGCCTCGTTCATGTCGTCGAGCAGCGCCTCGCCGAGCTGAAAAATCTGTTCCGCGCGGCTGAACGCCGTCTCGCCGGCTTCGGTCATCGTCACGCCGCGGCCGGCCGGCTTCAGCAGCTGACGCCCAATGGATTTTTCAAGCTCGCGCACCTGCGCGCTGATTGTCTGAACCGCCATATCGAGCCGCTCGGCCGCGCGCGCAAAGCCGCCCTCCTTCACGACGATCCAGAAATAATACAAGTGGCGATAGTTGAGCATGGTGTGATCGACAGAAATTGAGGTTCGAAAAAACCGATCTGTCGCTCAGCTTAACACTGGTTTATCCGATTCATGCGCCGGGCGATCATGATCGCTATTCCATCGTTTATCTCATCCACTCGCTCCGAACTCATGGACACTCTGCTCGCACTCGTTGCCGACCCCACCGCATGGGTAGCGCTCCTCACGCTTGTCGTGATGGAGATCGTGCTGGGCATCGACAACCTCATCTTCATCTCGATCCTCAGTAACAAGCTGCCGCAAGCGCAGCGCGCGCGCACACAGCGCCTCGGCATCATGCTCGCACTGGTGTTGCGGCTGGGGCTTCTCGGTACGGTCGCGTGGATCGCGCAGTTGACCGCGCCCGCGATCACGCTGTTCGGCCACGCATTCTCATGGCGCGACCTGATTCTGCTGGGCGGCGGTCTCTTCCTTGTATGGAAGGCGACGCGTGAAATGCACCAGCACGTGGCGCACGCGCATGGAAACGCGGAACGCAGCAGCGCCGGCAGCACCGTGCAATTGACGGTGGCGGGCGCGATCGGCCAGATTCTGCTGCTGGATATCGTGTTCTCGGTCGACAGCATCATCACGGCTGTCGGCATGACAGATCACATGCCGATCATGTTCCTTGCTGTCATCAGCGCGGTCATGGCGATGCTGTTCGCCGCGCGCCCGCTGTCGCAATTCATCGACCGTAATCCGACTATCGTGACGCTGGCGCTGAGCTTCCTGCTCGTGATCGGCATGACGCTGATCGCCGAGGGCTTCGGAACGCATGTGCCGAAGGCTTATATCTATGTGGCCATGGCGTTCTCCGCGTTTGTCGAAGCGATGAACATGCTGACCCGGCGCAGGATATCCTCCAGGCCCCACCGGGCGATGGAGAGCGGGAACAGCGAAGCAGACAACGCATAAGCCGTCGCGAAGGACACGAAATCCACGTGCGCGCGCTCTTCGAAACGCTCGCAACCCTGCGCGAGTCTGAACGCACGAGCGGCGCACCGGCGAAGCTGACGAATCCGGCGCAGCCGGACACGCGTCGCCGCACCGCGCGCAAAGACAACCCCAGTGTTGCGCGGGTCGATCACCCAGCGTGAGCGTCACGCTTGAATTAGTACGGTATCCGGATTATTTTTCGCTTCGTTGCGTTTCGCCGTTCGCCGCTGTCGCGCGCTGTCGCCCGCCATCGGCCGTCGCATCGTCCGCCGCCGCATCGCCGTTTTTCGCCGTCAGCACCGCGGGCATCGACGGATTTTCCGGCTGCGTGTAGCGCTCCTGTACGGCCGCCTTGATCCGCGCGAGGCTTTCGGCTGCATCGAGCGAAGCGTCCTGCTCGATCTGCCGCGCCTGCGCCGCGAGGTCCGGGTCGCCGATCTCCTTTTCGAACCAGCGCGAATAGTCGCCCCGCTCGCGGTGATACTGCCACGTCGGCGCATCGACACCTTCTGCAATCTCGACGAACAGCACGAGATTATGAGCACGCAGATTCAGTACGTGCTCGGGCCCGCGGAAATAGAAACTGCGCTCCGGAATCAGCAGCCCTTCTGCGTATTTGCGCCGGTGCCTGAGCCGATGCTTGCTGCCCGGCTCGAGCCGGATCACGCCTTCAGGCGCCGGCGAGTCGAGGCGCCATAACAACGCCTGGCCCGTTTCCAGCGCGGTTTCCTGAAGCTGCGGCTCTGGCTTTCCTGCGGCTTTCGCGAGTTCCTGCACGGCCTTGCCGGCGCTCGGGCCCATCGCGAGCAGCAGGTTCACCTGGCGCAGGAACGTGCCGTCCAGTTGCTGCGGAGACACGGTGATTGCGAGCGCTGTCTCCAGGGTCTGCGGAATGGTCTGGCTCGCACCCGCCCATCCGGCCGGAAACAGATGATGCGCCTCGTCGAACACGAGCCAATGCGGCCGCCCGGTTCGCATCCGCAACTGCTGCACCTCGAGCAGCAACGAAGCGCAGAACGCCGGCCGCTCGGCCAACGGCACGCGCAGCAGATTGACGGCCACCGCCGAACGCGGAGGACGCAGCAGCAGTTGCACGACTTCGTCGATGAGCGGCGCAGTGTGCGCATCGCCGACCACGATTGTGTCGTCGTCATTCTGATAGTCGCCTTCGGGGTCGATGATGCACAACTGCAGATGCATTCCCGCAAGGCGTTCGAGCAGACCCGCGCACGCGGTCGACTTGCCGCATCCAGATTCGCCCGCGAGCAGCACGACCGAACCGTGCGCGGCGCAGTACAGCTCCGCGGGTTCGCCGGCGTCGCCGGATTCGCGAGCATGCCCGATCAGCACGCGGCTGCGCTGCGCCCTGCTCGCACGTTCGCGCAGATCGTCCTTGACCAGCGCGTCGACCAGTTCCGCGACACCCGCGCCCGCTGCCTGGCTCGTGACCATATCGGCGTGTTCCTTGAGCGCCGGCAGCGCATTGGCGACCGCCACCGAAAAGCCGCACGCATCGAGCAGCGCATGGTCGTTTTCCGCGTCGCCTACGCCCGCCACATTGAACGGCGACAGCGCAAGTTCGTCGAGCGCCTCGCGCAAACCGCTTGCTTTAGATATGCCCGGCGACACGATCATCACCGCCTCGCCGTTGAAGATGATCTGCAGACCGAGGCCCAGATCGCGAATGACTGCGAGCGCGATCTGCTCGGCGGGCTTCATCGTCGCGACCAGCGTCTCGCTGACGCTGAAGTGGCGCAGGCCGCGGCTTCGCAATTCGTCGACGAACGCCGGCGGCGGCGGCGGAGCCAGCAGGCGCCGCGTGCCCGTGGACGGCGTGTACAACACGCCGCCGTTTTCCGCGACGACTCGCGAAAACAGATCGAGCCGCGGACAGATCTCGAGCAGGTCGTCCATCTCGCGGCCGCTCACGAGGATCGGCTGGCGGCCCGAGGCGCGCAGGCGTTCGAGCGCGTCCCACGTCGCATCGGCGACGCGTCCGTCGGACGCGAGGGTGTTGTCGTAGTCGGTCGCAAGGGCAAAAAATCGCATGGAAAGCGCTCCGTGGTCCCCGTTCGTTTCTCTGGTTTCGCCGTGTTTCAGCCGGCCTGCAGCGGTTGCGCGTCGCGCACCATCGCTTCGTAAATGTGGATGTATTGATCGACCATGCGCTCCACCGTGAAGCGGCGCTCGAAGGCCGCCCGGCACGCGGCGCGGCTGATACTGTCGAGCTTCGCCAGCGCGTCCACGGCTTCGTCGACGGAATCAACCAGGAAGCCCGTCACGCCATGTTCGACAATTTCACGCGCCGCGCCGTGATCGAATGCGATCACCGGCGTGCCGCACGCGAGCGCCTCGATCATCACGAGGCCAAACGGCTCCGGCCAGTCGATCGGAAACAGCAACGCGCGCGCTTGTCCGAGGAAATCGTTCTTGCAGGCATCGTCCACTTCGCCGCAATACTCGACATGCGGCATCTGGAAGAGGCCCGCGATCTCCTCTTCGAAATAGGCGCGGTCGCCATTGTCGATTTTCGCGGCGATGCGGATCGGCAGACCCGCGCGCCGGGCAATGTCGATCGCGCGGTCGGGCCGCTTGACGGGCGCGATCCGGCCGAGAAAGGCCACGTAATCGCCGGGCTTTTCGTGAAAGCGCAGCAGATCCGCGGGCAGGCCGTGATGAACGGTGGCGCGCCAGTCGAGCCACGGCAGCGGCGCACGCTGCGCGTTCGAGATCGACACCAGCGGCATGTCGGCGAACTGCCGGTAAAGCGTGCTCAGGCCCGGCACGTCGAGCCGCCAGTGCAAGGTGGTCAGCGATGCGCAGCGCAAACGCCGGGCGAACGGAAAGCTCGCGTAGTCGGTATGAAAATGCACGACGTCGAATTCGTCCGCGCGCTGCACCACTTCCTCGAGCATCGCGAAATGGAACGCCTGCGGATCGGCGCTGTCTTCAATCAGGCGAATCGCGCAGTCGCTGCCCGAGACGAGCCGCGCTCGCGTGCGTGAGTCGCCGCTCGCAAAGAGCGTCACGTCGTGGCCTCGCGCGACGAGACCGTCCACGAGCCATGCGACCACTCTTTCGACGCCGCCATACGCCACCGGCGGCACCCTCTCGTACAGCGGCGAAACCTGCGCGATACGCATGCCGTGCTCCGTTCGACGAACCGATGCGAGACGCGCCGCATGGTGCATGCCCGCCAATGTCGCGCGTGAGCCGCGGCAGTTTTCGCGGATGGAAAAATGTACAGGCCGGCAATGAAATTAAGCGTACCGCTCTCTGCGTGGTGAGCGGGCGCCATCGGCTTGCACGGAGCGCTAACTGATCGGGCCGCTGTAGCCGTCGGCGGGCGCCGCCGGCTCCGCGCCCTCGGCGCGCTCGACGTGTTCGTCGATCCACGCCGTCGCGCGCTCGCGCGCGAATTCGAGCGCCTCGTGCTCGTCGACGAAATCGCGATGAAACTCCATGTCGTGCGTGTCGTCGCCCGAACTCACGCTGCCTGGCGTGACCTCGATCCTTGCATGCGCGACGATCGTGCCGCCGTCGACGCCAGCCGTCAGATGAACGATGCACCCTCCGTATTCGAAATCCATGATGCCCTCCCGCGTGTCGTGGTTATGCCGCGCGTTGTGCCGGTTGCGGCTAGCTGCTGCCGGGCGCGTTGCCGGCCCCCTCGGGGCTGTCATCGCCGATGTCTTCCGCGGCGCGGCGCCCCTTGCTCGATTGATCGACGGCGGGCGGCGGCGCCGCCTCGCCCGCTTCGCCTTCGGCTTCGATTTGCGCCTGAGCGCGCGCCCAGTAATCGTCGGCTCGTCCTTCCGGCGAGCCGTCGCTTTCCCACAATTCGTATGCGCGCTTGCGGATGCGGTCCTCTACGGTGGGTTCGCCCGGCAGGCCGTCCATGGCAATCTCCAAACGTTCGTTGTCAGTCGAAAGGCGCGCACGCGATGCGCCGCCGCGCCGTCAGGCGAGCAAAGCGCGTTCCTATGGGCAGTACGTGCGGCGCGTGGGTGTATGAGCGTGTGTTTGCGTGAAGCGGCACGGCAGGCACAAAGACGCGGTTGCGTTCGCCCCCTCAAATCCGCCAATCTGGCCGCGTTCGCGCACGAGAATGTGCGGGTTTGCCCGCAGCCGGCGCGTCACAGGGCAAAATACGGGTTTTGCGCGTGCATCGCGCCGCTTGTGACGGGCCGGTCCGCCGCCGCTGCCGGCGCCGCCGGCTTTCGCCAAAGAAGCATCGCCCTCGGGCGCCGTTGCTGTTTTCGCCTGGCGCGCCCGCTCCCGGACACAGGACAGCTCGTCCTTTAACAGAGCATCTCAGGAGCATTTATGAACGATTCGAACCCATCCTTCCTCGGCAGGATCACGCTGGCCGTCAGCGCGTTTTTCCGCATTCTCGCCGACGGCGACTTCGCCGCCGCGGTATTGCGCGTGCGTGACGGCGGCGCGCCTGTGCAAACCGCGACGCAAACCGCGACGCAAATGCCAGCGCCCTCGCCCTCGCCTGCAGCCGCACCGAAGGCTGCGCCCGCGCCCGCACTGAAAGAAGCCAGCCCGGACGCCGCATTGCAACTGCTGGGTCTGCTGCAACGCGACGCGCGCTTCATCGACTTCGTCGAGGAAGACATCAAGCGTTTCAGCGACGCCGATATCGGCGCCGCCGCGCGCCTCGTGCACGAAGGCTGCCGCGCGACGCTGCGCGAGCACTTCACGATCCGCCCGGTGCGCGACGAAGCCGAAGGCAGCCGCGTCACGCTGCCGGAAGGTTTCGATGCGAGCGCGATCCGCCTGACGGGCAACGTCGTCGGCAAGGCGCCGTTTGTCGGCAGCATCAGTCACCGTGGCTGGCGCGTCGACGAAGTGCGTCTGCCGAAGCTCGCGGAAAGCCATAACGCAAAAGTGATCGCGCCGGCCGAGGTGGAACTATGAGCGGCGCGCGTTATTCGATCGGCATCGACCTGGGCACGACGCACTGCGCGCTGTCCTATGTCGATACCACCGCGAGCGACGGCGAAAAGACCACGCTGACGGTGCTACCCATCGCGCAGTTGACGGGCCCCGGCGCAATCGCCGATCTCGATCTGCTGCCCTCGTTCCTGTATCTGCCGCACCCCGACGAACTGGGTTCCGGCGATCTCTATCTGCCGTGGACCGGCGAGCGGGACTTCGCGGTCGGCGAATTCGCGCGCAGCCGCGGCGCGGCGACGCCGATCCGGCTCGTCTCCAGCGCGAAAAGCTGGCTGTGCCATCCGGGCGTGGACCGGCGCGCGGCGATCCTGCCGAACGATGCGCCGCCCGAAGTCGCGCGCGTCTCGCCGCTCGAAAGCTCGGTGCGCTATCTCACGCACATGCGCGAGGCGTGGGACCACGCGCATCCCGACGCGCCGTTTCGCGAGCAGGACATCACGGTGACGATTCCTGCCTCGTTCGACCCGGCCGCGCGCGAGCTGACCGCCGAAGCCGCCGAGGCCGCCGGCTATGGCCGCATGACGCTGCTCGAAGAACCGCAAGCCGCGCTCTATAGCTGGATTCAGAAGAGCGGCGGCCAATGGCGCAAACAGGTCAAGGTCGGCGACATCATCCTCGTGGTCGACGTGGGCGGCGGCACGACCGACCTCTCGCTGATCGCGGTGGTGGAGCGCGAGGGCAATCTCGAACTGCATCGCGTGGCGGTCGGCGAACACATTCTGCTCGGTGGCGACAACATGGACCTCGCGCTCGCGCACGTGGTCGCGCGCAAACTGGCGGCGCAAGGCACCCAGGCCGACGCGTGGCAACTGCGCGCGCTCACCTACGCATGCCGCACGGCGAAGGAAACGCTGCTCAGCGACCCGACCACCGATACCGTGCCGCTCGTCGTGCCGAGCCGCGGCTCGAAGCTGATCGGCGGATCGATTCGCACCGAACTCACGCGCGCCGAGTTGACGCAGACGATTCTCGAGGGCTTTTTCCCGCAGGTGGAGAGCGCCGCGCGGCCGGTGAGCCGCACGCGCGCGGGCCTCACGCAGCTCGGCTTGCCGTATGCGCAGGACGCGGGCATCACGCGGCATCTGGCGGCGTTTCTCGGCAAGCAGGTCGGCGCGCTCGCGGACTTGGAAGGACTGCGCCCCGGCACGACCGAGGCCCCGGCGCGCGAGGCGAGCTTCCTGCATCCCACGGCGGTGTTGTTCAACGGCGGCGTGTTCAAGTCGACGCTGCTCGTCGAGCGGATCATGGGCACGCTCAACGGCTGGCTCGCCGCGGAAGGCGCGGCGCCGGCGCGCCTGCTCGAAGGCGCGGATCTGGATCTGGCCGTCGCGCGCGGCGCCGCCTATTACGGCTACGTGCGGCGTGGCCAGGGCGTGAGGATTCGCGGCGGCACCGCGCGGGCCTACTACATTGCGATCGAATCGGCGATGCCGGCCGTGCCCGGAATGGAGCCGCCCATTCAGGCGCTGTGCGTCGCGCCGTTCGGCATGGAAGAAGGCACCGAGGCGGAATTGCCCGCGCAGGAGTTTGGGCTGGTGGTCGGCGAGCCGGTGCATTTCCGCTTCTTCGGCTCGTCGGTGCGTCGTCAGGATCAGGTCGGCACGCTGCTCGACTTCTGGGGACCCGACGAACTTCAGGAACTCGAAGAAATTCAGGCGACCCTGCCCGCGTCGGGCCGCACGGCCGGCGAGGTCGTCCCCGTGAAGCTGCACGCGCGCGTGACCGAAGCGGGCACGCTCGAACTGGAAGCCGTGCCCCGCGGCACGGATGAGCGCTGGAAAGTCGAATTCGACGTGCGCGGCAACGTCAATGCATGACTGACATGAAGCGGTACAGCGTCGGCATCGACCTCGGCACGAGCAACACGGTGCTTGCGTATGCAGAGGCCGGCTCGCGCGAAGTTCGCGTGTTCGGGATCGAACAGCTTGTTAGTCCCGGCGAGGTTGCCGCGCGGCCGCTTCTGCCCTCGGTGCGCTATCACCCGGCGCCGGGCGAGCTCGAGCCATCTGATCTGCAGTTGCCGTGGAGCGCGGCGCCAGCTGCTGCTCGACGCCCCGCGAACGCTGACGAAGCAAGCGGTTTGGGGCAAAACGCCGGTCGGTCGGGCGCGGGTGAGCGAGCGGACAAGCACGCAAGTGAGCAGGCCGCTGCTGGCGCAGGCGGCTCCACCGCCCCTCTCCGAGGTGCTGACGACGCGCCACCCGTCGTAATCGGGAGACTTGCGCGCGTGCTTGGCGCGCAAGTGCCGGGGCGCCTCGTGACGAGCGCGAAAAGCTGGCTCTCGCATGCGTCCGTCGACCGCGTCGCGCCGATCCTGCCTTGGGGCGCCGCCGACGAGGTCCATAAAGTCTCCCCAGTCGAAGCCAGCGCGAGCTACCTCGCGCATGTGCGGGCGGCATGGAACCAGCGCTTTCCGGAGGCGCCGCTCGAACATCAGGACATAGTGCTGACGGTCCCGGCCTCGTTCGACGAAGGCGCGCGGGCTCTCACCGTTGAGGCGGCGCGCATGGCCGGGCTGCCCGCGCTGCGGCTGCTCGAAGAACCGCAGGCGGCGTTCTACGACTGGCTCTTTCATCATCGCGAACGGCTTGCCGAAGAACTCGCTCACACGCGTCTCGTGCTGATCTGCGACGTCGGCGGCGGCACCACGGACCTCACGCTCATCGAAGTGAGCATGGCCGATGGCGAGCCGCAACTCACGCGTATCGGCGTGGGCAACCATCTGATGCTCGGCGGCGACAACATGGACCTCGCGCTCGCGCATCTGGTCGAAGCGCGGCTGTCGGGCGGCGGCGAGCGCGCGCGTTTGTCGGCGGCTAGCCTGTCGCAACTGGTCGAGCGCTGCCGCGGCGCGAAGGAGCAGTTGCTCGGAGCGGACGCGCCCGAGTCCGCGTCGATCACACTGCTTGGCGCGGGCTCGAAGCTGATCGGCGGCGCGCGCACCGCCCAGATCACGCGCGAAGAAGTGGAGCGCGTCATCGTCGACGGATTCTTTCCGGACGTGGCATCGCACGAACGGCCTGGGCGGCCGCGCGGCGCGATCGTCGAGTTCGGCCTGCCCTATGCGACGGATGCCGCCGTCACGCGCCATATCGCGGCTTTTCTGAACCGCTTCGACGCGCAGTCGCGCAAGGCGCTGGGTTGGAACGACGGCGACGCCAGCGCGGGCGTTGCCGTGCGTAGTCATGATGCCGACGCTCCCGCCGTTGCGAACGCTGTCTCGACCGCCGGCGCGGCGAGCGACGAGCCGTCCCCGCTTCCCGTACCCGACACGCTGCTTCTGAACGGCGGCGTGTTCCGCGCACAGCCGTTGCAGCAGCGACTCGCCGACACCTTGGGCGCGTGGCGCGGCGAGCCGCTTAACGTGCTGCACAACGACAATCCCGACGTCGCGGTCGCGCGCGGAGCAGTTGCCTACGGCCTCGCGCGCGCGGGCGGCGCGCCGCGAATCGGCGGGGGCTCGCCGCGCAGCTATTTCCTCGTGCTCGACGATACTGCGCAGGTCAAGCGTGAAGCGCGCGGAGCGCACGAACCGCATGAAGCGCCGCCCGCGCAACGCGGCATCTGCCTGCTGCCGCGCGGCACCGAGGAAGGCCACGAAATTCTGATCGCGGACCGCACGTTCGCGCTGCGGCTCGGGCATCCCGTGCGTTTTCACCTCGTGTCGTCGAGCGCGGACACGGCGTATGCGCCCGGCGAACTCGCGGACCTTGCAAGCGGCGACTTTGTGCGCCTGCCGCCCATCGCGACCATCGTTGCGCCGCGTGGCGCGGGCAGTGCCCGCGAGCGAGCGGTGCGCATCGCGACCTCGCTCACCGAGGTCGGCACGCTCGAAGTGCACTGCATCGACCGGGACAATCCCGCCGAGCGTTGGCTGCTCGAATTTCAGCTGCGCAGCGAGCACGCCCAGGTGAACCTCGCGGATGATGCGGCGACCGTGCGGCATCCGCGGCTCGACCAAGCCATCGAGCAGATCGACCGCTCGTTCGGTGCGCGCTCGCAAAACGTCGATAAAAAAGAAATCAAACGCCTGCGCTCGCAGCTCGAACATCTGCTCGGGCCACGCGAGACGTGGAACAGCGCGCTTTTGCGCGAGCTGTTCGGCGCGCTGTGGGAACGCGCCAAGCGGCGCCGCCGCTCGGCGGATCATGAGCGGCTCTGGCTGAATCTGGCCGGCTATTGTGTGCGCCCGGGCTTTGGCTATCCGCTCGACGAATGGCGCGTCGAGCAACTGTGGTCGCTATTCGACGACGGTATTCAGTACGTCCAGGAAAGCCAGGTCTGGTCCGAATGGTGGACGCTGTGGCGCCGCGCCGCGGGCGGCCTCGACGAAAGCGCCCAACTGCGCGTGCTCGACGCGATGACCTATCTGCAAACGGCGGCGCAGTCGCGTCACAAGCTGCCGTTCGACGTGTCGAAAACCGGCATCGCCGATATCGTTCGCCTGAGCGCGTCGCTCGAGCGTATTCCGGTGGAACGCAAGGTCGAGCTCGGTGAATCCGTGCTCGCGCGTTTGCTGAAGCCTAACGAGAACCATCAGAGCTGGTGGGCTGTCGGGCGAATCGGCGCGCGCCAGCCGTTTTATGGCAGCGCGCATAACGTCGTGCCGCCCGAGGTCGCCAGCCGGTGGCTCGACGCGATTCTTGCGCTCGACTGGAAGAAAGTCGATCCGGCCGCGTTTTCCGCCGTGCAGATCGCGCGCATGACAGGCGACCGTTCGCGCGATCTGCCGGACGACACGCGCCATGCTGTCATACGCAGGCTGGAAACGACGAACGCGCCGCGCGCGTGGATTGCGATGGTCAGCGAAATCATCGAGCTCGACAACGCGGATGAGGGGCGCGTGTTCGGCGAGTCGCTGCCGGCAGGATTGAAGCTGATTTCGGACTGAGCGGTTCCGGCGAGGCATGGTTGATTGGGCCGCTGATGCCACGGTGCATTTTGCAACTCGCTATGGAGCGCCGACGTAAGCTCCCAAAACGGTGATGCAGGAGACCTACGACGGCGCTCGATCAACTGTGCGAATTACTGGGCAAGCAACACTGGTGGAGGGGCCCACGAGCCGTCGATCATCCCGGTCTTAGGCCAATAGGCCCGCAGGTATAGCGAGAACGGTGCTCCGTCCGGTGCTGGTAGCCAGTTAGTCTCCCTCCCGGCGCCGGGTGAATCGGCCTGCACGTAGATCGTCAGTGAGCCGTCGGCATTGAACTTCAGATTGCGGTTCTTGGTGCCTAGCGAGTAACGCTTAAGGCGGTTAGGTACAAAAAAATGAGCGCTGTCGTACATGGTCAGCGACCAGAAGCCGTCGACGGGCGGGGTCTGGCCTTTGGGGAATGTGACCACATAGCGATTGGCGCCGGAGAGCCGCTGTCCGTTGGCATCGAGGTCCTGGTACAGGTACTTCGTTTCTGTCGGCGCATTGACGAGTATGTTCGACTTGGCGACCGCCGTGCGGGTGAAGTAGTCGGTGCCGAATGAGGCGTTGTTTCCAGTCGAGGTCCAGTGATTTCCCGATGGCCGGCCCCAGTTGCGGAACTGCAGCAGCGGATCAATGAGCTCGCGCTCCGTTTTGACCGCTTCATCAATCATCGCACGCTTGAGTGCAGGATCATCCTTCGCTGCGGCGAGCACGGCATTGATCTGCGCGTAGCGCGCCTCTTCGCCCGGCAATGGTGGCGAGTCCTTCAACACGAGGGGCAATTCATCAAAAAACTTCTCCGGCACGACCCATTTCGTCTCGCCGGAACTGTCATCTCCGGTGGGCGATCGAAGCGCGGGTAGCTGGCTCCAGTCATGACGCTTGGGCTTGCCGTCGAATTCGGATAACGGGTAAATGTCGATCCCCGCAATTGCAGGCTGAATTGCGGCGCGATCCTCCGCATTGTCGTCCATGAATACCCGCGGGACCACGAAGGCCGTGTTGGTGCTGGACCGGAATACTTTCGTAATGCCGGCCGGGACCTTGCCGTTCCAGTCCGGGCCGACCAGCAGATAGAATCCCGGCCGCGTGCCGTACATTGCGCCTAGCTGCGCGAAGCTGTCGGTTCGCGTATTCACGATCTGGTAAACCCAGAAGCGGGTCCCAAAATCAGGAACCTGCACTACGACGGGTGTCTCGTCCAACGCTGCAATTCCCGCGCCGTAAGCGACGTCCTGATTCGGACAGGCAACCCATCGCTGCTCCGGCTGGATGTAGTCGTGCAGCATGGCGAGCCGGTTCAGCGGCGCGTAGGGAACCGTGCCGTTCATCAGCCCGACTTTTGGTGCTTGCTTGAACGCGAGCCGGCGGTTGTAGATGTTGACCATCGGCCACGCCCAAAAATATGTGTCGCGCGCGACCATCCGGGCGTAGGTCTCGGTGATCCGGACACTCGCATCCGGTCCACCAGGCATCGCCTCGTTCCAACCGGGCGATGGCGACATAGCACCAGCATGCCCCGCGCTGGCAACGGTCAGTAATGCGGCGCAAACGGCGGCGACAACAAGTTTTTTCTTGGTATTCACAATCGCTTCCTTTTTCAGAGAGAGCCAACATTGGCTCTGTTGGTGCGCCCAACCAGGAAAAAGTAGATAGTAGACGCCGTTGACTACGGTCCAGCGGACCATAGTTTCAAAACGCAAGTCCATGTCCGACCGGCAGCCGCCTGCCGGTCAGTACGGCGAACGTAACGATACTCACTTGTAGCGGGCAATTGGACCCCCCCTTTTTGGGGGGGGCGCAGACATCAGGTGCGACTGTCCCGTGCACGCGGGCAGTCGTCGGAACAAGAACTTGCAAAAAAAAAGCGGCACCCGAAGGCGCCGCTTGCATCCACTTCATGGCTCTTCCCAAAGAGCCAACGCTTTCTTATCGCGCCCCGCCGCTCGCGATCAGACTTTCGCCGGTCAACCAGCGAGCGTCGTCGGATGCGAGGAAGGTGACCACATCGGCGATATCGTCCGGCTGGCCGATACGCCCAAGCGGCGTCGTGCTGAGCGCCCACGCTTCGAGGTCCGAACCGATGATGCCCGCGCTATGCGTGCCTTCGGTCGCGACCATGCCCGGGTTCACCGAGTTCACACGGATCTTGCGCGGCCCGAGTTCCTTCGCGAGCACGCCGGTAATGCCGTCCACCGCGCCCTTCGTCGCCGTGTAGACCGCGCTGCCCGGCGGCGTGATGCGGCTCACCACCGAGCTCACGTTGACAATGCTCGCGCCTTCGCCGAGATGCTTGACCGCTGCCTGCGTGACGAGCAGCAAGCCGAGCACGTTCACATTGAAGTGCTTATGGAAGTGCTCTTCGGTGATGTCGTCGATCGGCGCGAATTCGTACACGCCCGAGTTGTTGACGAGGATGTCGAGGCGGCCATACGTTTCGACGGCACTGTCGATAATGCCTTTCGCATCGGCGGCTTTCGATACGTCGCCCGCCACCGCCACCGCCTTGCCGCCCGCGGCGGTGATCGCGGCGACCACCTCGTCCGCACCGGCTTTGCTCGACGCATAGTTCACCACCACTGAGGCGCCTTGCGCAGCCAACGCCTTCGCGATCGCGGCGCCGATACCTTTCGATCCACCTGTTACGACTGCAACCTTACCTGTGAGCTTGCTCATGATCTGTGTCCTTGGATTGGTTAGCGCCGGCATGCTGCCACGGAGATTCGCGGCATTCACGCTGCATCAGCAAAACGCTGCAAGGCGCTGGCACTGCAGACACTTTATGCATCGCCGAAGCGCGGATAAAGCGGCTTCAGGCGAATAGATACGTCAAGGGAGGTGAACAATCGGCAAGCTCGATCCGCGCCGGCGGGTAGGCGAATCTGCGACAGCACGCGCTGCGGCACACTTCGCGGCACATTCAGCACTTGCGCTGCAGCGCGATATGCACGGCGATGCTGAGCAGCACCGCCAATGCACCTAAAGTATCCAATGCAGCAGACAACACGATCGTCTCCTTCGTAGTGGAAGCTACTCATGCTTCAGGAACGATTGCCTGGCTCTTCGATTAAAGGACTTTTGCTACGAATCGGCAATTGCGCGAGCGGCCGCGGGGGGCCGGGGCGAGCAAAGCAACCGCCGGCGAGGCGCGCCGTCAATAGAGCAATCTGCCGACGACAAGTCCGCATGCCGAGGTGGACAATGCTTCCTCCCGGCCACCGCACCGAATGCCTATGAAAGCGCAGCGTCCGCGTCGTTCTCCGCAGTTTCCTCGGGATTCGCTCCATGCCGAGTGGCGCGAACATATGCTGCCTTATATCGTCGTCGCCGCCGTGGCCGCGCTGGTCGTCACGCTGATCGTGTGGCTCGTCGACCCGGCGCCACCGAAAACCATCACGCTGAGCGCAGGCCCACACGACAGCTCGTTTGTCGTCGCCGCCGATCAATACAAAAAGATCCTCGCGCAAAACGGCATCACGCTAAACGTGCTGGAATCCGACGGATCCGTGCAGAACCTTCAGCGGCTGCTTGACCCCAAACAGCATGTCGACCTCGCGCTCGTGCAAGGCGGCGTGGCGAACGGACTCGATACGGCCTCGCTGATGTCGCTCGGCAGCGTGTTCTATGTGCCCGTCGTGGTGTTTTATCGCGGCACCGGCGTGACGCAGCTGTCGCAGCTCGAAGGCAAACGGATCGCCGTGGGCCGCGAAGGCAGCGGCACGCGCCTGCTCGCGCTGCAACTGCTCGATGCGAACGGCATCCTTCCTGGCGGGGATACAACGTTTGTGCCGAGCGACGGCCTGCAAGCGGCCACACAACTCGTCACGGGCGAAGTCGACGCGGCCATCCTCAGCGGCGATTCCGCGACCCGCGGGCTGATGCTGCGCCTGCTTCGCGTGCCCGGCATTTCGGTGATGAATTTCGACGAAGCCGCCGCCTATACGCGGCTCTTTCCTTATCTGGATCAGATCGATCTGCCGCCCGGCGTGCTGGATCTGCGGCGCAAGATTCCGCCTGAAACGGTGCATCTGATCAGCCCGACGGTGGAGCTCGTCGCGCGGACCAATCTGCATCCGGCCATCTCCGACCTCCTGATCGAAGCGGCGCAGGAAGTGCACGGCATGCCTGGCCTGTTGCAGCGCGCCGGACAGTTTCCGAGCCCGGTCGCCCACGAGTATCAGATCAGCGAAGACGCGCAGCGCTATTACCGCACCGGCAAGAGCTTTCTATACCGGACGCTGCCGTTCTGGCTCGCCAGCATTGGCGACCGCACGCTCGTCCTGCTGCTGCCGGTGGCCGTGCTGCTCTTTCCGGCGATGCGGCTGATTCCGGCGCTGTACCGCTGGCGCGTGCGTTCGCGCATCTATCGCTATTACGGTTCGCTGATTGCAATCGAGCGCGGCGCGCTCGCGCAAACGACCGGCGAAGAGCGCGCGCGGCTCTTCGCGGAACTGGATCGGATCGAGGAATCGCTGAATCGGCTGCGCATGCCCCTCGCTTATGCCGACGCGTTCTATGTGTTGCGCGAACACGTCGGCTTCGTGCGCGGCCGGCTTGGCGCTGGGACGCGCTGAACGGCCACCGGACGTTTCAGGTGGCCGGCACGGCGCAGGCTCTCAGGCTTCGGGAGTGGCGGGAGCCGCTTGGGAGAGGTTGGCGGATTGAGCAGGAGCTTTGTCGTCAGGCGACGCATCCGCCGCGCCGGTTTGCGGCTGGCTGTCGTGGCCTGCTTGCGCGATGGGCTGCGCAGCCTGCTGCGAGGCGGCTTGGGTGGCCTGTTGCGAACCTTCTTGCGAGGCGGCTGCTTGTGGCGCTTGCTGCGTAGCTTCTTGCGTGCCGTGCTGCGAAGCGTCTTGCGAACCTTCCTGTGCACCCGCAGCGTCCTTCGGCATTTCCTTCTGCCCATCCGCCGATGCAGCCGCCGCGGCCTTCGCGCTTTTCGCCGCGCGATGCGCCTGCAAGCGCTGTGCGCCCGCCGCTTCCTGAGCCGTGACCTTGCCGGCTTCGGCGCCCGTCAGATCGACGCGTGCGGCGCCTTCCACGAGAGACTTCCAGTAGCGGCTGCCGCGGCACCACGTCTTGATCGCGTCGCGCAACTCGGCTTCGCTCAGCGACAGTTCCTTCGCATGCACGACGAGGTCTTCGAAGATACCGACCTTCAGCGGCAGCTTCGGCGCTGGATTCTTCGGAAACGCATTCGGGAAGCGCTTTTGCAGACGCCCAATGGACTTCACCACCGGATCGACCGGCCTTGCGTCTGCTGCGGGCGCCGCTGCGGCCGCCCCACGGCGCGGCTGCGACGGCTTACCGGCAGGCCGCGCGCCTGGCTTTGCACCGGAGCCCGCGCCCGCGCGGGGCGTCGCGGATTTGCCAACGGACTTGCCGTCGCTTCTGGCGTCGCGCCTTGCCTCCGACCTGCCCTCGGGCCTCGCGCCGGATTTGCCATCGCCCTTGGCGGCGGGCGCAGCCTGCGCGCGTGCCGCGGCCAGTTGCTTCTTCAGTTCAGCGAGTTGTTCGAAACCCATAGCGCACAACCAATCGAGAAAGACGAGATTGTAGCAGCGCGCGGTAAGACGTTCGTGACGGCATTGCAACGCCGTCCGGGCCGCGGGCGGGAGTTTGGCATCGGCTTGCGATCACACTGTGGGACGCACCGTTCGCCGTTAGCCCTCGAATACATCGGCAAAGCCGCCGACTTTTACGCGCAGCTTTCGGATCGCCCGAGCCACGTTCGGCGAAAGCAGCGCCGCCAGTTCCTCGGCGTGCAAGTAGTCGCGCATGCCGTCAGTCAACGCGCGCTCGCCCGCAACGGCAGGGTGGCAGTAAATTTCGCCGACTCCGTCAGGCAGCGAGGCAAGCGCCGCAAGCCACGCGGCTTCGTCCATGCGGCCGCTGCGGGCAATTCCGACCACATAGTCGTTGTGAGCGATCCCCGCGCGGTCGAGCCGCGCCCTCACCTGCGCGATCCAGGGCCTGAGCCACAGCGGCGCATTTGCCTCGAACGGCAGGCGCATCGCCTTCATGCCGAATTCGCGGCCGATCTCGAGGATCAAACCAAGCACTGTTGGATGCAGATGAAAATGCTTGTGCGTATTCACATGGTCGAGCGCGAGTCCCGTCTCTGCGAACGCCTCGAACTGCGCGCGAATTTCCCGCGCGAGCTGCTCGCGCACGTGCGGCAGAAGGAAGAACCGCACGCCGTCGCGAACCATGTCGTTGCCGAATCGGCCATGCTCATCGACCAATGCGGCGATGCCGGCGCGCGGCATGACCGCATCTCCGTCCGCGAGCACGAGGTGAAGACCCACGCGCAAGCGCGGCAACGCGCGGGCCCTCTGTACTGCATCGATCGCCGCCGGCGCGCCGACCATCAGGCTCGCCGCCGCGAGCACGCCGTCGCGATGCGCCTGTTCCACCGCGAGATTGACGCGCGGGTGCAAGCCGAAGTCGTCGGCGGTGACTATCAGCGCGCGCGGGCGCAGCGCTTTGGCATTCGATGCGTGCGGCTCGATGCCGTGCGGATCAGCGGCCATCGGACGCCTCCATGACCTCAATCACCTGCAGCGACCTTGCGCGCGCCGTCGCATGTCCGCTTTCGAGCGGGACGCGCGCGCCGCGCCACACCACGTGCGAACCGAAGGCACCCGCGAACCATTGCAACAGCAGCAACGTATCGCGCAACGGCACGAGCGGCAGATCGCGCCAGAACGCGCGCGCGAACGAATCCGCGGCTGTTCCCGGCAACGCGCGCTGCAATGCGATCTGCTGACGCACGGCGCGCGCATGCAGCAGCAGGCGCGCCGCGACGCCCACCGCTGTCGCGCCGGCGCCGACGAGCGCAGCCGGGCCATGCGGCCCACCATTTGCGCCAGCCGCGAGCGCACCGGTGAGACAGCCGCTCGCCACGAGCCACGGCGTTGCAAACGTAATGAACAGGAATGCGAAGCCGAGCGGATTCACCGAACGGATGGTCCGCAGCCACCGCGTCTCGCGCTGCCATAGCGCGGCCAGCGTCGGCTCGATCACGTCGGTGGCCACCATCACGCGCGAGAGCACGGTTCGCAGCCCCTGCGCCCGCACGTGCTCGGCGAGCCAGTAGTCGTCTGCGAGACAGTTCCTGAGGGCCTCGAAGCCGCCGATGCGCTCGAGCGTCGCGCGCCGCAGCGCAAGCGTCGCGCCGAAGCCGAAGCGGCGCGAGCCGGCCATATGCGCGACGCGCACCGAAGGCGCGAACCATTCGTTGATGAAAAGCGCACCCACTCTCGACCAGAAGCCGCCCACGCCTCGCGCGACATACAGACACGTGAGCACGCCGATGCGCGGGTCGGCCAGCGGCGCGGCGATACTGTGCAGATAATCCGCTTCGACTGCGATGTCGCTGTCGGCAATCACGATCACGTCATGGCGCGCGCGCTTCGCCATGTTGATCAGGTTGCTTACTTTGCGATTGGCGCCATGCACGTGCGTATCGACGACGAGTTCGATATCCAGCGCCGGATAGGCGGCTTGCAGCCGGTGCACGACCGCGATGGCAGGGTCGTCGGGAGAAGACACGCCGAGCACGAGCTGGAACTGTGCGTGGCGCTGCTCGCAAAAGCTCGTCAGGTTTTCATAGAGACGCGGCTCGGTGCCGCACAATGGCTTCAGCACGGTCACGCTGGTCTGCGCGAACGGACAGAACGAGGGTGAGCCGGCTGTCTGCAGTTCCGCGCCATGCACGAGACTGGCGGGCTCGACTGCGCGAGCAGCTTGCATAAACCGGCCAAAGCGGAATGCCGCGCCGCGGCGCAGTGTGAAGAACGGCATTGCGACCGCTGCCGCGAGTGCATACAGCGACGCGCCGACGCAGCCCGCGAGCACGGCCCATTCGCATACTGTCAATGCGTGCGCAGCCATGGCTGGGTTCCGTCAGTGTTTGTTCAGGACGAAAGGCTTGCCCGCGAGGCGCAGATGG
The DNA here is from genome assembly GCF_000472445.1 of Burkholderia sp. WSM2230. Classification (GTDB taxonomy): domain Bacteria; phylum Pseudomonadota; class Gammaproteobacteria; order Burkholderiales; family Burkholderiaceae; genus Paraburkholderia. Next base: position 17,711 of record NZ_AXAJ01000023.1, on the reverse strand, counting down.
AGAATCACAAGCCAGCGTCGTGGGCAGTCGGGTGCGACCGCGACGCGCTGCGCGTATACACCGGCCTCGCTCACATAGCGGTCGGCCACGGCAAGCCTGAATGCCGCGTGGCCCAATTGGCGCGCAACGATTACGCCGCCTGCCATCATGGCGAGCGCAGCGAGCCGGAAAGAGGCAGAGACGAACAGATGCTGTGCGCCGGGCAGCATCGCCACGGTTATGCACGCAAACACGTCGGCGACAAGAGCCGTAAGCGAAGCCACCATCAGGTGGGCGCGCAGCATATCAGCGGTGACTGGCTTCATGGCTTCGTACCGTGGCCTGATGAAAGCATCCTGCGGCTCGGGGCGCGCGGCGAGTGCCGACTCTTGACGCATCCCCGGCACGAACAGAACGGCCACCGGCCGCATGCATTCCATCGATGTACTTACGATCGCGTTTCGAAAGCCCGACAACGAAAGGCGATGCTGCGTGCTTATGTCATTGCTGCGACAGTAAGCTTTTAACGAGCGATAGTATCGAGTCAAGCTGAAGGAAACCTTAAGCAAAGATACTGTGCAAAGCAACACATGACCGGCATGGTTAAACTGCGAGGCTGCGGCCTATGCGCTCGCATTACGCTGGCACGATGCCCTCCCCCAGCGATAGAAACATCTAACGGAATTGATGCCTCATGCGTGTACTCCTCGTAGAAGACGACGACCTGATCGGCTGCGGAATAGAAGCCGGTTTGCGCCAGGCAGGCTTCACCGTCGACTGGGCGCGCGACGGCCACAAGGCCAGTCTCGCGCTCGACACCACGAGCTATGCGCTCGTCGTACTCGATCTCGGCCTGCCGCGCGTACCCGGCATGGAACTGCTCAAGCGCCTGCGCGACGCCGGCAAGGACGTGCCGGTGCTCGTGCTGACCGCGCGCGGCACGGTGGTCGACCGCGTCGGCGGTCTTGAAGCCGGCGCCGACGATTACCTCGGCAAGCCGTTCGACCTGACCGAGCTGATCGCGCGCTGCCGCGCATTGCTGCGACGCGCGCAAGGGCGCAGCGTCGAATTGATCCGCTATCGCAATCTGTCGGTGAACCCGGCGGCGCAGGCCGTTGAGGTGGGCGGCCGGCGCGTGTCCCTCACGTCGCGCGAATGGGCCATCCTCATGCAATTGCTGACGAACCAGGGCATTCCGCAGTCGCGCTCGCGTCTCGAGGAAAGCCTGTATGGCTGGCAGGAAGAAATCGAAAGCAATGCGATCGAGGTGCATGTGTCGAACCTGCGCAAGAAGCTCGGCGCGAATCTCATACGCACCGTGCGCAATATCGGCTACGTGGTGGAGAAGGAATGATGGGCGCATCCATTCGGCGGCGACTCATGCTGCTGGTGCTCGGCAGCATCGCGTTCGTGTGGGCGATCGCGCTCGCGTCGAGCTATCGTCAGGCCACGCGGGAAGTCGCGGACTGGGAGCAAGCGCGTCTCGCAGAACTCGCCCAGATGCTGGCGCTCCTCGATCAGTCGAATCTCAACACTCTCGCGAACGCGCGCATCGACGTGCGCGAAGAAGAAAGAGGCGGCGAAACCGGTGCGAACGACACCGACGACGACGACTCGCTGCCGCGCGATGCCTTCTTCCAGGTGCGCACGCGCGACGGCAGGGTGATCGCGGGCAGCCCGCCGCTGCGCGCGCTCGGCGCATGGGACTTGCCCGTGCCGCCCGTCACGGGAGCGCAGGACATGGTGCTCGCCGGCCAGACATACCACTCGTTCACGCTGCGCGATACGGCGCTCGGCCACACGGTGCGCGTGTTCGAACAGGCCAATACGCGCAGCGACCTCGTGAGCGGGGTCGCGAGCCGCATCGCGCGCCCCGCGCTGATCGCCCTGCCGGTGCTTGCACTGCTGGTGTGGTCCAGCATCGGCTGGAGCCTCGCGCCGCTGCGCATGCTCTCCGACGCGATCCGCGCGCGCGACATCAACCGCCTTGAGCCTGTCGATATCGGCCACGCACCGACCGAAGTGCGCCCGCTCGTCGACGCGATCAATCAGCTGCTCTCGCGCCTGTTGCATTCGCTCGAACGCGAACGCGCGTTCACTGCCGATGCCGCGCATGAACTGAAGACGCCCTTGGCCGCGATCAAGGTCCAGGCGCAAGTCGCACTCGCGGAGCCCGACCCGGCACGCCAGCGGCTCGCCATGGAACGCGTCGTGCAGGGAGTGGATCGCAGCGCGCGGCTCGCCGAGCAATTGCTGCTGCTCGCGCGTCTGGACATGCATGAAAAGTTGTCGAAGGCGCCGCTCGCGCCCGGCGCGCTCGCAAAAAACGCTTTGCTGGCGAATGCGGGCAGCGCGCAGCAGAAAGACATCCACGTGACACTGCACTGCGACATGCGCGCCGAGATCGACGCCGAGCCTGTGCTGATCGGCATTCTTTTCGACAATCTGCTGGATAACGCGATCAAGTACGGCAATATCGGCGGGCGCGTCGAGGTCGCGGTGCACACCGCGCAGAATCCAGCGCAAGACCGCGTCCTGGTGAGCGTGCGCGATAACGGCCCGGGCGTGGCGCCCGCCGATCTGCATCGCCTGACGAACCGCTTCTTTCGCGCAACGGGCAACCAGGCGACCGGCAGCGGCCTTGGCCTTTCTATCGTCGCGCGCATTGCAGAACACTTCGGGGCAACCGTCCAGTTAGGCACGGGCCTCGAGGGGCGCGGACTCGCCGTCGAAGTTTCGTTCCCCGCCTATGCCGCCGCGCCGGCCGAGCAGCTGAAGCCCGCCGCCTAGCGGCGGTTTGTCTCGCCGCCGACCGTGCTTTGCGCGAGTTCCACCTGCGCCGGGCCGCGCTCCGGCGGATGGCCGGCGCCCGGACCCGCATCCGGGCGGCCACGGGTCTGCGCGGCCCGCGCGGCGGTCTGCGCCGGCGCACGGTTCGCCGCTTCGGCAAACTGCCACGCAATCAGGCCTGGCACGAACATCAGCAGATCGCGAATCCGCCGCGCGCCGGCAAGAGCCAGACAGGTGGACGGGTCGAGGCCCAATGCGCCGCCGATCAGTATGAAACCGCCTTCCTGCACGCCAAGGCCGCCCGGCACGAAGAATGCCGCACTGCTGATGGCCTGGATCAACGACTCGATCACCACGGCTTCGACCAGCGTGACTTGCGCGCCGAGAAAATACAACGCGAGCCAGATCTCGAGCGAGGTCAGGAAGCACTGCAGCGGCTGCCAGAAGAACAGATAGCGCAGCACCGCGCCACGACGCCGCCAGATCAGCTTGATCGATTGATCTATTTGCGCGGACTGTCCGACGAGCGCAGCCAGCTTGCCGCTCGTCATGTGATTGAGCACGCGCGTCATGCGCTCGAACGGGCTGGCGTGCTGCACGAGCGCAAACAATACGAGGAGCGGCGTCAGCACGACCACGCCCCACGCAAGTTGCCCGGCGAGCCGCAGCGTGCCGGAATGCGCATGCGCAAACAGAAAGCCGATCCCGACCATCGTGAAGAGCAACTGGCTGATCACGGTCAGCTGCATATCGGCGATGATGCTTGCCACCGCCGTCGAAGGCCGCACGCGCCAACGTCTGAGCATGCGGAACGACACGACCTCGCCACCGATGCGCGCGACCGGCAGCATGCTATTGACGGATTCGCGCACCCACACGAGGTGCAGCATGTCGAGCACACTGGGCCGGTTTGCGCCGCGGATCAGCGAGCGCCAGTCGCAGGCATTGGCGAGCATCGGCAGGATGTGCGCAAGTGCCGCCAGGACGAGGCCCGCGCCGGCGGCCCGCAGCGCGCCGAGCACTGCCGTGGGATTGTCCCGCCAGACGAGCCAGAGCGACGCAACGAGTCCCGCCAAAGCGGCCACGCGGCCGAGGTGCCTGATCATGCGCAGATCTCACGCGCGCGCATGGCGCAATGGATTTGCCAGTCGTGGTTCAATTCGGAAAACGTGCCCGTCATTGCTGCCTAACCTGCTCTTTTACTCTTGTTTCGTCGCTTGTTCCGTCGCTTGTTCCATCGTTTCAGCGCCATTTGCGCGCAGCTTGCTGGCTCTGTCTTTCACTCGTCCGGCGCGGCCGACAGCAGCCCGTCGCCGTCCACCTTGAAGCTGAAGCCGCGCCATATCACGCGCGAAGACCAGAAGCTCGCGACAAAGATCGAAAACGACACGATATCCCATATCGGCAGCAGCCATAGCCCGCCATGCGTGCGTCGCAATGCGCGATCCGCGCTGAACTTCAACGCAAAGCGCGCAGACACCGCAAGCGCCGCAATCAGCCACGCCCATCGTGCGCTGCCGGAGAACGCCGCGGCCAACAGCGCCAATGCAAGCGGATGCATCAACACCGAACCCAGGTGGCCGAGCGGATCGACGCTGCGAATGGTGCGACTCCAGCGCAGCTCATGCGAGACCAATTGCGCGGGGCTCGCCTCGACGCACGCGTGCGAGACGGCAAGCGGAGGAATCGACACCTTCTGGCCGAGTGCGCGTACCGCCTCGCCAATCGCATGGTCTTCCGCCAGATGACGCACGAAGGGCATGAAACCGCCTATCTTCTCCAGCGTGGCGCGCGTCATCGCAATGGTCTGTCCAAAGCATGGCCGCGCCAGGCCAAGCGCGAGACCGGTTACGACACCTGGCAGAAACTGATAGTGGGTCGCCGCGGCCGACAGGCGCGGCCAGAAGCCGGGATCCGGCTCTCCGCGGTACACGCAGGTCACGAGCCCAACGCCCGGCCGTTCCAGTTCGCCGACGATGGTCCGCAGATAGTCCGGCCCGACGCCGACGTCGCTGTCGGCGAACACGAGCACGTCGTGCCGGGCGTGCGGCAGCATGTTGATGATGTTGCTGATCTTGCGGTTCGGGCCGTACAGAGAACTGTCGGCGATCACGCTGATGTCCGCTTGCGGATGCAGCCGGCGCAGTTCGTCGACGGCTTGCAATGCGGGGTCCATCGCGTCGTGGACGCCGAACAGAAACTGCACCGGCCCGGCATAATTCTGCTCGCAGAAGGTCGACAGATTATGCAGCAGCGCCCACTCACTGCCATGCAGCGGCTTCACGACCGTCACCGGCGGACAGCGATTCAGCTCGGCAACCGGGCGCGCGAAGAAGCGCCCGATCAGTACGCTCGCCAGCATCGTATAGCCGATGCCGAGCACCGCGCAGGCGGCGCACGCATACGCACATGCATGAGCACAAGCGTTGGCGGCCCAAAGCGCGCCGTTCACGCCTCGTGTGCGCGCAGAAAGCGGAAAAACTCGACACCTTCACGCAAGCGCCGTTTCATCATGTCCCAGCTTGTCAACATCTCGCGCAGAATTTCCCAGATTTTCGACGGACGGAAATAGAAGCGCTTGTAGAAGTTTTCGAGCTGGTGATAGATCTCTTCGCGCGACAGATGCGGATAGCCAATCGCCGCAAGCTGAACACCTTCCTTGCTGACGAGGTTGATGACCTTGTTTTCTTCGAGCCAGCCGTTTTCGACCGCCTGGTCGTAGAGGCGCGTGCCCGGATACGGCGCGGCGAGCGACACCTGAATAGTGTGCGGATTGATCTCTTTCGCGTACTCGATCGTCTTCTGGATCGTCTGCTGCGTTTCGCCCGGCAGACCCAGAATGAACGTGCCGTGAATCTTGATGCCGAGCTTGCGGCAGTCTTCACTGAAACGCCGCGCGATGTCCGTGCGCAAACCCTTCTTGATGTTCAGCAGGATCTGATCGTCGCCGGATTCGTAGCCGACCAGCAGCAGGCGCAGGCCGTTTTCCTTCATGATCTTGAGCGTCGAATAAGGCACGTTGGCCTTCGCGTTGCACGACCAGGTCACGCCGAGCCTGCCGAGACCGCGGGCGATCTCTTCGACGCGCGGCTTGAAGTCGGTGAAGGTGTCGTCGTCGAACATGATCTCCTTCACTTCGGGCATGTTGTCGCGAATCCACTTCACTTCTTCCAGCACGTTCTCGACCGAACGCGTGCGGTAGCGGTGCCCGCCTACGGTCTGCGGCCACAGGCAGAAGGTGCACTTCGAGCGGCAGCCGCGTCCGGTGTAGATCGACACATACGGATGCTTCAGATAGCCGATGAAGTAATTGTCGATCTTCAGATCGCGCTTGTAGACCGGTGCGACGAACGGCAGTTCGTCCATGTTCTCGAGGATCGGACGCGCTGCGTTGTGCTCGATCGAGCCGTCGGCGGCGCGATAGCTGAGCCCGAGAATCTGCGCGAACGGTTTGCCCGCGGCCACTTCCTGGCAGGTGAAGTCGAATTCCTCGCGGCAGACGAAGTCGATTGCCTCACTCGCCGTCAGCGAATTGTGCGGGTCCACGGCAACCTTCGCGCCGACCATGCCGACCAGAAGCGAGGGCTTGCGCTTTTTCAGGTCTTCCGCGAAAAGCGCGTCGGTGGGAAAGGACGGCGTGCTGGTGTGGATGACGACCAGATCGTAGTGCTGCGCGATGTCGAGCGTTGCATCGACGGACAGGCCGTCGGCGGGCGCATCCAGTACACGGCTGTCGGGAACGAGTGCGGCGGGTTGCGCAAGCCACGTGGGATACCAGAACGAGCGGACTTCACGCTTGGCCTGGTAACGCGAACCCGCGCCACCATCGAAGCCGTCATACGACGGCGCCTGCAAGAACAGAGTTTTCATGGATGCTCCAGCAAGCCTTATACGGGCGCTCTGTGTTTTGTGTCGAAGAACTGTCGGAACGGCCGCCCGCCGGGCGGCGAGCGAAGAAATATGTTCGCGCAGATGGTACGGAGCAAAGCTGAAGGAAACCTTAAGCAAAGGCTGCGCGCAGGCCCTGCCGCGCAGGGACTCACCGGAGCATTACTACAAGGCTTCGTTATGCTTACTAATTACCTCGCAAGTTGTGTAAGCAACGGAGTTAGCGCGCAACGACATGCCGCGCCCACTCCAGCCAGCCGAGATTGAGCGCGGCGTTCACCGCGACACCGAGCGCCGACGCAATCGCCGCGATCATGGTCCAGAAAGCGGAGCGGCGCGCGGCGCTCGCGGAGGTGTGCGCGGCGTCGGCTGCATCGCGCGACGCGCTCGCGGCCGCCTGCGCGACATGTGCCGAAGACTCCATCTGCGCGAGCGACTTCAACGCGAAGCCTCGCTGCTCGTCCGCTCTCGCTTCTTCTTTTTCTAACACATAGCGATGACAGAACGGCGTCAGCGGAGCATCGGGACGGTGCGCGGCGAAGTACCTCGCATAGGCTTCGCCGCCGTTGGCATCGATTTCCTGATAAGCGGATTGTTTGTCCACACGAGCCTCGCCTGCGCGCCGCGCGGCGCGAGAAACGGCTGCCGCTCCGCCCGTCCTAGATAGGCTTGATATCCGCCGCCTGTTTTCCCTTCGGCCCCTGTTTCACTTCAAAGCTGACCTTCTGGTTTTCCTGCAGCGATTTGAAACCCTCGGCGCGAATTTCCGAGAAATGGGCGAACAGGTCTTCACCTCCGTCGTCCGGTGTGATGAAGCCAAAGCCCTTCGCGTCGTTGAACCACTTTACTGTACCGGTAGGCATGTCGATTCCTCATGTGCATCTGGTTGACTGGGACTGCCGCTCGACTGTACGCCTCTTCAGGCGACGGCGCTTCGGCCGGCCCGCCATGCGCTAATCCTTGTCGTTGTCGTGCAGGCCGGGGCGGCAGCCCCGATTACATACGACGCAAGATACGTGCCGCGCCTGTCGCGAATCGCGCGGCCGCCGGTGCGTTTGGGCGCAATCAGATAAGATGTTTTGTTATCGGCAGTCCATTCCCGGCCACGCGCGCCCTGGCCGCGCCTTCGTCAATATTCAGGCGCCGCGCAGCCTGTCGTTTTCTTTCTTACAGGAACAAGCATGGCAATTTCGAGCTATACCGATACCCGACTTCTCATCAACGGCGAGTGGTGCGATGCCGCGAGCGGCAAGACCATCGACGTTCTCAACCCCGCCACCGGCCAGGTCATCGGCACGGTCGCCCATGCCGGCATCGCCGACCTCGACCGCGCGCTCGAGGCGGCCCAGCGCGGCTTCGAAGCATGGCGCAAGGTGCCCGCGCACGAGCGCGCCGCGGTGATGCGCAAGGCCGCCGCGCTGGTGCGCGAGCGCGCCTCGGACATCGGCCGCCTGATGACGCAGGAACAGGGCAAGCCGTTTGCGGAAGCGAAGATCGAAGTGCTGGCCGCGGCGGATATCATCGAATGGTTTGCCGACGAGGGCCGCCGCCTGTATGGCCGCGTGGTGCCCTCGCGCAATCTGGCGGCGCAGCAGCTCGTGCTGAAGGAGCCGATCGGCCCGGTCGCCGCCTTCACGCCGTGGAACTTCCCGGTCAACCAGATCGTGCGCAAGCTGAGCGCGGCGCTCGCGAGCGGCTGCTCGTTCCTCGTGAAGGCGCCGGAGGAAACCCCGGCGTCGCCGGCGGGCCTGTTGCAGGCTTTCGTCGAAGCCGGCGTGCCGGCCGGCACCGTCGGCCTCGTGTTCGGCGATCCGGCGGAAATCTCCAGCTACCTGATCCCGCATCCGGTGATCCGCAAGGTGACGTTCACCGGCTCCACGCCGGTCGGCAAGCAACTGGCCGCGCTCGCCGGCGCGCACATGAAGCGCGCCACGATGGAACTGGGCGGCCACGCGCCTGTGATCGTCGCTGAAGACGCCGACGTCGCGCTCGCCGTCAAGGCAGCGGGCGGCGCGAAGTTCCGCAACGCGGGCCAGGTGTGCATTTCGCCGACGCGCTTTCTCGTGCACAACAGCATCCGCGAAGAGTTCGCCGCCGCGCTCGTCAAGCACGCGGAGAGCCTCAAGCTCGGCGACGGTCTCGCGGAAGGCACGACGCTCGGGCCGCTTGCCAACGCACGCCGTCTGACGGCCATGAGCAAGGTGCTCGACGACGCGCGCAAGACCGGCGCGAAGGTCGAGACGGGCGGCGAGCGCGTCGGCTCCGAAGGCAACTTCTTCGCGCCGACGGTGCTGACCAACGTGTCGCTCGAAGCTGACGTGTTCAACAACGAGCCGTTCGGTCCGATCGCCGCGATCCGCGGTTTCGACAAGCTGGAGGAAGCGATCGCGGAGGCCAACCGCCTGCCGTTCGGCCTTGCCGGCTACGCGTTCACGAAGTCGTTCAGCAATGTGCATCTGCTGTCGCAACAGCTCGAAGTCGGCATGCTGTGGATCAACCAGCCCGCCACGCCGACGCCGGAAATGCCGTTCGGCGGCGTGAAGGATTCGGGCTACGGTTCGGAAGGCGGGCCGGAAGCAATGGAAGCGTATCTCGTCACGAAGGCCGTGACGGTGATGTCGTCCTGAGGCATGGAGGCGCGCTCGGGCACTGCGGATTCACGCAAGCAGCGCCTGAGCGTGACCAGCCTGGCAGTTCAAGTCCGCGAGTTTCGGCTCGCGGACTTTTTTTGCCTTCCTCTTTCTCATTGAGCCGCGCCGGCCGGCCACACAGTTGAACTGCGCGTTGCGTCAAACTTAGCGCCCCGCCCCAGCCCGACTGCTTACCCCTCAGCATCCTCACACATGCGCATCGCTCTCCTTCAGCGGGGCCGTCGCCGGAGTCGGCAAGCCTTCGCGCAGCGCCCCGCTCGCCTGGTACCGGCGCACCCATAGCGCAGTCAGCATCGGTACCAGAATCGCGGTCACGAGACAGGCGGTCGCAACCATCGCTGTCGCGGCCGGCACGAGCGGCCTGAAGCCCGGAATCATCTCGCCGATGATCGCCGGGTTGGCCACCGCCGCGCCGGCCGTCGACGAAGCCGCAAGGCCCGCCGCGCCATTGCCGCCCGCAATCCAGCGGTCGGCGAGAATCAGCGGAATGCCCGTCACGACGATAACCGCGAGGCCGAGCAGCACGCCTGCCATGCCGCTCTTCGCGATCACGGCGAGGTCGATGCCGTTGCCGAGCGCGAAGCCGAAAAACGGAATCAGCGGATGCACACAGCGGCCGAAGAACTCGCGCAGATCGCTGTCGATATTGCCGAGCGCGAAACCGATCAGAAACGGCAGCACCGCGCCAACAAAAAGCCGCGGCTCGAAGAACGCGACGCCCGCCGCGCCCAGAATCATCATGCTGACAAGCGGCCCCGACTCGACCGACATCAGCACGAATGCGCCGGCCTCCTCTTTGGTGCCGTACTGCTGCATCACCGCGGCGTAGAGACCGCCGTTGGTCATGTCCATCGACGTGGTGATCGCGAGCACCGAAAGCCCGGCGAAAAGCCCCGCCTTGATGCCGTCCACCGGAATGAAATGCGACGCCACGAGGGTGGCAATCCACGCGACCACCATCTTCGTGACCAGCAGCGTGCCGGACTTGCGCAGCACCGTGCCGGTCGCTCGCAGGTCGATCGTCGCGCCCATGCAGAAGAACCACACCGCGAGAATCGGCACGGTGCCGGCGATCAGTCCATTGGTGAACGAGCCGAAATACTTGCCCGCGCCGGGCGCGAACGTGTGGACGCAGGCGCCCAGCAGCAGCGGCACGAGCATCAGGCCGCCAGGAATGCGGTCGATGGCCTTCTTGAGCTTCATTGTCTCCTCCGTGGATTTGGCGTCCGCTTGTCCGTGGCGCCGTCTTGCGTAAGCACCGGTCTGGCGCCGGCTGCTCCCTTTCGGCGCAATATAGCATCGTGTTAGGAACGCCGTTCCGTATTTTTGCGCCGATATCGTCATCGTTTACCCGGTCATTTATTGCTTGGGTGTGCTGCGCGGCGCGCGTCGCAATTTTTTGTGGACCACTGTTCCGGAAATATGAATAACACGCTACAGTCGAGCCCATACGTTCGCCGCCTTGAGCCCGCGGCGAAGCGGTTCATCCACCGGAGACAACACCATGGAAGCAACCCTGCAAGTGAGGCAAGCCGTCAACAGCGATTACGCGAAGGCGCTCGATACCGCCGGATTGCGCAAGGAGTTCCTCATCGACCAGGTGTTCGAGCGCGACGCGCTGCGGCTCACCTATAGCCACATTGACCGCATCATCGTGGGCGGTGTGTGGCCGGCTACGCGCGCCGTCGAAGTGCCCGGGTCGCTCGGCAAGTCCATCGGCGTGAACTATCTGCTCGAGCGGCGCGAGCTGGGCGCGATCAACATTGGCGGCGCCGGCTGGGTCGACGTGGACGGCATGCGCTACACGGTGCGCAACGAGGAGGCGATCTACATTGGCCGCGGCGCGCAGGCGGTGGCCTTCGGCAGCGAGGATGCCGCGCAACCGGCGAAGTTTTACCTGAACTGCGCGCCCGCGCACGAGTCGCACCCGACCCGCACGATCTCGCTCGCTGAAGCATCGCCGCAAACGCTCGGCGATGCCGCGACGGGCAACCGCCGCACAATCTACAAGTTCATCGTTCCGGAGGTGCTGCCCACCTGCCAGTTGTCGATGGGCATGACCAGGCTGGAACCCGGCAGCCTCTGGAACACGATGCCCTGCCATACGCACGAACGGCGCATGGAGGTGTATTTCTATTTCAATGTCGCCGACGACGCCGCCGTCTTTCACATGATGGGCGAGCCGGACGAGACGCGGCACATCGTCGTGCATAACGAGCAGGCTGTGATCTCGCCGAGCTGGTCGATTCATTCGGGCGTCGGCACGCGGGCCTACACGTTCATCTGGGGCATGGTCGGCGAGAACCAGGTGTTCAGCGACATGGACCACATCGCGGTGCAGGATCTGCGCTGAATGCTGAGCGTTGGGCGTTGGGCTTTGAGCGTTGAGTCTGGCCAGCATTGGCCTTGCGCTACCAACGGTCCGCCAGCGGCCCTCCGCCTACAGGAAACAGACGACATGGGTTTCGACATTGTGAACATCTCTGCCACGAACCGCTCCGCGTCCCATCCCTTCGATCTCAGCGGCAAGGTCGCCATCGTCACCGGCAGCAATACGGGACTGGGCGCCGGCATGGCGCTCGCGCTTGCCGAGGCGGGCTGCGACATCGTCGGCGTGTCGCGTGCCGATGCCGGCGAGACGCCCGCGCGCATCGCAGCCGCCGGGCGCAGATTCGCGGACGTGCGCGCCGACCTTGCCTCGATCGCGCCCGTGGACGACATCGTGCGCGCGGCCGTCGAAGCCTTTGGACGCGTCGACGTACTGGTGAACAACGCGGGCATCATCCGCCGCGAAGACGCACTCGATTTCAGCGAGAACGACTGGGACTCTGTCATGGACCTCAATCTGAAGAGCCTGTTCTTTCTTGCGCAGGCGGCCGCGAGGCAGTTCGTGCGGCAGCAAGGCGGCGGCAAGATCATCAACATTGCGTCGATGCTGTCGTTCCAGGGCGGCATCCGCGTCGCCTCCTACACGGCGTCGAAAAGCGGCGTGCTTGGGCTTACGCGGCTGCTTGCCAACGAATGGGCCGCGCAGCGCATCAACGTGAATGCGATCGCGCCCGGCTATATGGCCACGGCGAACACGGCGGCGTTGCGCGAAGACGCGCAGCGCCACGACGAAATCCTGAACCGCATTCCCGCCGGCCGCTGGGGCGCGCCGGACGATCTCGCAGGGCCGGTGGTATTTCTCGCCTCGTCCGCGTCGGACTACGTGCATGGGCATACACTGGCAGTAGACGGCGGATGGCTCGCGCGCTGACTCGGCAGAAGGCGCGAGACGCGGTATGCTCGCGGCGTCCGCGAAAATGCGGCACGCAATTGAGTTCGATCAGGAATCACGGAAATGGCAGCAAGCAGCAGACAACAGCGCAAGGACGACTCCGCGGCCCTCGCGCACGACGCGGACTGCGTCGAATCCGGCAGCGAGAAAGGCGAATCGGCTTCGTCGATTGGCCGCGTCTTTGCGATTCTCGGCGCAATCGGCGACAGCGGACAGATCGGCATCAGCGAACTGTCGCAGCGGCTCGGCATGTCGAAAACCACCGTGCATCGCGTCGTGCAGACGCTCAAGGCGCTAGGTTTCGTGACGCAGGAAGTGGAGACCGAGCGCTACCGTCTGACCATTCGTCTGTTCGAACTCGGCGCGAAGGCGCTGGAAAGCGTGGATCTCGTGCGCGAAGCCGACGTGGAAATGCGCCGCATCGGCCAGTTGACGCGCGAGGCAGTGCATCTCGGCGCGTTCGACGAAGACGCGATCATCTACATTCACAAGATCGACGCCGATTACGGGCTGCGCATGCAGTCGCGAATTGGTCGGCGTAATCCGCTTCACAGCACGGCGATCGGCAAGGTGCTGCTCGCCTGGATGGACCCGGCCGACGCGCGCGAGGTGCTGTCTCACGTCGACCTCCGCAAGTCGACGCAGAAGACGCTCTCGTCAGCCGAGGCGGTGCTGAGCATTCTGCCGCGCGTTCGCGAGCAGGGCTACGGCGAGGACAACGAGGAGCAGGAAGAAGGCTTGCAGTGTCTCGCGGTACCGGTGTTCGACCGCTTTGGCCGCGTGATCGCCGGCTTGTCGATTTCGTTTCCGACCATGCGTTGCGGCGCCGACACGAAGTCGCACTACGTAGCGCTGCTGCGCGAATCGGGCCATGCGATCTCGACGCGGCTCGGCTATCGCGAGAAGGCCGCGCCGCAGCACGCGGCGGCGGAGCCTGGTTGAGCGTGTGCTGCTGGTGGACTGCGGGCGCCTCGTGTCGGGCTGCCCGGCAGTCGTTCGGACTACTCAGGCCGTCAAGGCAGCATGCGCTGCAAGACGTCGTCCTTCAGCACGAAGCGGTGAAACAGCGCGCCCGCCACGTGCAACCCGATCAGCGCCAGCAGCACCCACGCAAGATAACCGTGGATGTCGCCCATCTCATGGCCGACACTCGAGCCTACCGGTGAGATCGACGGATAAGGCAACACGCCGAAGAGCTTGACCGTCCAGCCGCGCGACGACGCATTCGCCCACCCGAGCACGGGCACGACAACAAGCGCCGCATACAGCAAGCCGTGCGTAACGTGCGAGACGATTCGAAAAAATGGCGACAACGATGCCGGCGCCGGGCGATGCGTCACCCGCCAGACGATTCGCAGCACGACGGCCGCGATCAGCGCTGCGCCCACACCGAGATGCCAGGCGATCAACCCTTCCGGCAGCGTGCCCTTGTGAATGTCGGGCATGGTCCAGCCGATCACGAACTGGGCGGCGACCAGCAGGACTATCAGCCAGTGAAGAAATCTGGCGACGCCGTTGTAGCCCGTCGTATAACGGCGCGAATTCGTATCCAGCGATTGCATGTTCATGGGACGTTTCGTCTCTCTCGTGGTATTGGGGGAGCGCGGGTCGCGCCAGCGTGCGAGCCGGTATGGTACCCGGCGAATATTAATAGAAGTTGAACCGCACAAGCCGAACCGAGGCCGGACCGTTTGCCGCGTGAGCCGGAATGTCGCAAGAAGGTCGGCGCAAAGCGCCAGTCTGCAACCGAATGTATCCGTACGGCGTGCGCCACGCAGCGCGCATGGCCGGCGTTTTTCTGGCGCGCGCAACGTCGCGCCTTTGTATAGCGGCGGTTGGCGCGAGACGCATGCATGCGTCGTTTTCACAACGCGCTCAACGGTTTGTCCGTCCGATGCACCGCGTGGCGGCTTTCGCCGCCCTTCTCATGCGTCCTCGCCTGCGTGCGTTGCGCGACAGCACGTCGCGCGATGCGCCCGACACGTCCTGTTACACACGAACACAACGGTAATGCCGCCTCTCAGTAGAGTTCGGGTCAACAGGAAAGAGGAGCATTGTCATGAAACGAATTCTCGCATTGGTCATTCTCGCGGCAACACTCGGCATGGGATTGAGCGCGTGCATCGTGGTGCCCGAAGGCGGCTATCACGACCATTATCGTTACCACGACCGTTACTGATCCGGGCTGATGCCGCACGGTCCACACTCGACTATCTGAACGCGGGAATCAACAACATGAACTCATCACGAAACCGCTTGCTGTCCATTGCTATCGTCGCCGGTGCTGGCATCGGCGTGTCGTCCGTCGCGCTCGCTCATGTCGATGTCGGCGTGAATATCGGCGTGCCGGGTGTCGTCTATGCTCCCGAGCCGGTCTATGCCCCGCCGCCTCCACCCGTGTATGCGCCGCCGCCTCCCGTGGTGGTGGTGAGCCCGGGCTGGTACGGCGATCGATACTACGACGGCCGCCGCTACTGGGAGCGTCGCGAATGGGAAGATCGTCATCGCGAACGCGAGTGGCACGACGCGCGCGGTCCGCACGGAGACTGGCGCGGCCACGGCGAGTGGCACGGTCATGGTGGTGATCATTGACGATGGTGACGCCATCGACGGCGTACGCACCGCGTCAACGGATCTGACAATCGTGCCGCGCCGGTTTTGCCTATGCGTCGGCACCTTGCAGGAGCGACATATTGGTACGCACTGACCCACGACGAGTCACCGCGCAGATCGACGGCATCCTGATCTGCGCGGAATACAGCGAGCAGACCGGCCAGTTGTGTCTGCGCCAGGACGGCGCGCTCGTTCGCGAATGGTTTCCACCGCACTCGTGGATCGCGATTGCGTCCGTGGCAGGCGCGCGGCATTGGGGCACGCGCCCAACCGACGACGACCTGCTCGCGTTACTGCGCAACGAAATGACCTTGTTGCGCTCGCCGCAAGCAGATGCAATTCAGAAATAACAAAGCGCGCGGCGCATGATGCGTCGCGCGCTTTGGAGGTCGCGCATCAAACGCCTTTTGGCTAGCGCTCACCGCGCGTTGTAAACCGGCGGCGAGTAGGAACTGAACGTGATATCACCACCGCGGCCTGCCTGCCATGTGCCGTGGCTGCCTGAACCGTAGCCGCTGTCCGCGGTTCGCACGGAGTCCTGCTGACCGGCGGCTGCACTGCGGACAGCTTCTGTGCCCTGCTCCGCCGTTTGTCCCGACGTCTGCGCAATCGAAACAAGCGGCGCGCCCAATACGACGGCAACAGCAACAGCGCGAATAAGCGATTTCATTTGACCACCTCCGGTTCTGTCTTTTATCCGTGCCGCGAGCGGGATTCGTTCGCAGCGGTGAAGGCAGTGTAGGTGCGTCGTAGTAGCCGATAAATCCGCTAATCCTGAATTCACTGTTGCTGTTGCACCGACAATCGCAGGCGGCCTCGCTCGCGCTCAGTCCTGAGGCACGGCCACGCCGACGTAGTTCTCCGCCATCACGGTGGCCGCCGAACGCGACGTGGTCACGTATTCGAGTTCAGCCACCTGAAGCTGCTGCTCGAACGGCGACGCGCCTTCAACGCGATGCATCATGCTCGTCATCCAGTACGAGAAATGTTCCGCGCGCCAGATGCGCTTGAGCGCCGTTTCACTGTAACGCTCGAGCAGATCGGTGCGATTCTCGACGTAGAAGGCGTTCAATGCCTTCGTGAGCAGACGCACGTCGGCGACGGCGAGGTTCATGCCTTTTGCGCCGGTCGGCGGCACGATATGCGCTGCGTCGCCCGCGAGAAAGAGCCGGCCATGCTGCATGGTCGCCGATACGAAGCTGCGCATGCCGACAATGTTCTTCTGGAAGATTTTGCCGTCTACCACGTGCTGGCCATCGTGCGAGTCCACGCGTGCGTGCAGTTCGGCCCAGATGCGGTCGTCGGACCAGTTGTCGACGGAATCCTTCGGATCGCACTGGAAGTACATGCGCTGCACGTTGGGCGAACGCGTGCTGATCAATGCAAAGCCGCGGTCGTGCCGCGCGTAAATCAGTTCATCCGACGAAGGCGGCCCTTCGCATAGGATACCGAACCATCCGAACGGGTACACCCGTTCATAGTCGCGGCGCAATGCCTGCGGAATCGACGCGCGCGAAACACCCTGCGAGCCGTCGCAACCGATCACGAAATCGCATTGCAGCTCGCATGCTTCGCCTTCGTGGCGATAGCGGATTGAAGGCTTGTCGGTGTCGATGCCGTGCAGCGACGTTTCCGATACGCCAAAGCGCAACGCACCGCCCGCTGCGACCCGCGCCGCGACCAGGTCCTTGATGACCTCGTGCTGCGCATACACGGTGATGGAGTGCCCCGTGAGTCCAGTGAGATCGATCCGCCGACGCTTGCCTTCGAACGCAAGCTCGAAGCCGTGATGCAGCGCACCTTCGGCCTTCATGCGCTCGCCGACGCCTGCCTGGGTCAGCAGATCCATCGTGCCCTGCTCGAGCACGCCGGCGCGAATGGTCGATTCGATCTGCTCGCGCGTGCGCGTTTCCAGTACGACCGACTCGATACCGCGCAGATGAAGAAGATGGGAAAGCAGCAGGCCCGCGGGCCCTGCACCGATAATGCCAACCTGAGTGCGCATGATGTGTCTCCTGAGTGCAAGTTTGATTTGCCTCAAGTTTGACAATCGGGCCAGCTATCGCGCAACGCGATATCGCGGATAGGCTGTATTGTGTATCGAGATAAGGAGGTTGCATGGCGAAGCTGATTCGGCGCGGCCAATGCGATGTCACGCCCTGCTGACGGCGCTTGCAGCGAGGAGATGGTCGATCCGTCCCGATCGCGTGCAGGTCAGGTACTCAAGGTAAACCCCGAGCGAGCGCACGCGTTCGAGTTCATAGCGTTCAGCCAAGAAACAACCGATAAACCGGATTCTGCGTCTCTTCCCAATACGGATAGCCGAGCGTCGCGAGGAAGCGGTCGAACTCCGCGTTGTCGGTTTCCGGCACCTGGATGCCGACGAGAATCGAGCTGTAGTCCGCGCCCTGGTTCCGGTAATGGAAGAGACTGATGTTCCAGTCCGGCGCCATCGACGAAAGGAACTTCATCAGCGCGCCCGGCCGCTCGGGAAACTCGAAGCGGAAGAG
>NZ_AXAJ01000022.1 GCF_000472445.1 Burkholderia sp. WSM2230 | reverse complement strand
TTTTCGGTCTCTTCCGAGACCGGTCGCTCACTCAACGTACTGACGAATGATCTCTCCATCTTCCGACAGAAAAACCTTCCTTTCATTACTGTGTGAGACTTGATACTTTCGCTTTAACGCCCGGCTCCGAAGAACCCGGCTCGCGTCGCNCATCAAGCGCCCACACTTATCGGCTGTTAGTTTTTAAAGATCGGTTCGCATACTCCGCAAGCGCCTGTTTCAACTACCCGGCACTGCTTCGTTCTGCGCCGCTGCATCAGCAGCAGAGAAACGAGATTATGAAGAGGGAGTGACAAGTCGTCAAGCCTCTTCTGCGAATTTTTCTTTCATGAGGCGCCCATCGATGGGAAAAAAACGTCGCGCTACATATAGAGGGTGCGCGCGCCTGAGCAGACACAAGCACGCACTCATGTCAGAACGGGCAAGTTAGTCTATAGTTGTGACTCCGCGGTCCGTCACGAGCGCTCGTTGTTGCCGCAACTTTTTTTACACGGCCTCGCCGCCCGCCCAGTCAGGCACAGCACGAAGACTGGCAACAACCTGCGACGAATTGCTGCGCACAACGCGCGCGAACGCGCAAGCTCGTATATAATGCGAGCCGCGCGAATTTCGCACATTCTATCGGCCCGCTCCAAGCGGGCTCATCTTTTTTGCTCCCCAGAGCACACAGCCATATAACCGCGTTGAGTCACTCAGGTGATGTTGAGCCATGCTCGAAACGCCTGACGGTCGCGTCTTGCGTCTCATAGCGAAGCCTCTAGAGGAGAATACGTGAACCCTTTTGATCGCGAAGATTCGCAACACGAAACCGCCGCCTACACGAAGGCTCCGTCGGGCCGTACGCCGAAGGGCAAGGGCGCGGGCAAAGCGATCCCCGTGGCGGCCGAGCTGCCGCCGCAGCAAGCGGAAGAGCGTCAGCGCCAGATGCGCGCGCTCATCCAGCTGGGCAAGGAGCAAGGCTACCTGACCCACGCGCAGATCAACGACCACCTGCCCGACAACTTCGCGCAGACGGCGGCGATCGACAGCATCGTCAGCGCGTTCAACGACATGGGCGTGCAGGTCTATGAGCAGGCCCCCGACGCTGAAACGCTGCTGCTGAACTCGAACGCGCCCGCTGTCGTTTCCGACGATCAGGCGGACGAAGAAACGGAAGTCGCGTTGTCGACGGTGGACTCCGAGTTCGGCCGCACAACCGACCCGGTGCGCATGTACATGCGCGAAATGGGCGCGACCGAACTGCTCACGCGTGCAGGCGAAATCGCCATCGCGAAGCGTATTGAAGACGGTCTGCACGAAATGGTGCAGGCCATCGCCGGCTGCCCGCTCGCCATTTCCGCGATTCTCGCGAGCGCCCAGCAGGTTGCAGACGGCGAGCTGCGCATCGACGAGCTGGTGGACGGCCTGAACGAAGACAACGTCGCCGCCGAAGAAGAAACCGCCAGCGCCGACTCGGCGTCAGACGACGATGCGGACACGGACGAAGAAGAAGACAGCGATAGCGACGACGACGTCGGCCCGGCCGACTCCTCGGCGGCGGACGAAGCACGCCTTAAGCAACTCACGAGCGACTGCCTCGAAATTTTCGCGCAGGTCGGCATTCTGTACGACCGCATGAACGCGTCGCATACACGCGGCGACGTGACCTCGAAGGCGTATCAAAAGGCGCGCGAAGAGATCCAGCAGCATCTCGCGAAAATTCGCTTCACGGCGCGCACCATCGACCGCCTGTGCGGCGACGTGCAGCATCAGGTCGCGCAGGTCCGCGCGATCGAACGCAACATTCTGCAAATCGTCGTTACGAAGAGCGGCATGCCGCGCGAGAAGTTCATCGAATCCTTCTCGGGTCATGAAGCCGACCTCGGCTGGACCGAGCGCGCGGCGCGCGGCAACACGTCGTACGGTGCGGCGCTCGAGCGCCACCTGCCGGCCATTCAGTCGGAACAGCAGAAACTGATCGACATCGAGGCCACCGTTTCGCTGCCGCTCAAGCATCTGAAAGAGATCAACCGTCAGATGGTCGCGGCCGAGTCGAAGATGCGCAAGGCGAAGAGCGAGATGATCGAAGCCAATCTGCGTCTCGTCATTTCCATCGCGAAGAAGTACGTCAACCGCGGCATGCTGTTCCTCGACCTCATTCAGGAAGGCAACATCGGCCTGATGAAAGCGGTGGACAAGTTCGAATATCGCCGCGGCTGGAAGTTTTCCACGTACGCCACGTGGTGGGTCCGTCAGGCCGTGACGCGTTCGCTCGCCGACCAGGCGCGCACCATCCGCGTGCCGGTGCACATGATCGAGACGATCAACAAGCTGAACCGCATCTCGCGCGAGATCCTGCAGCAGACCGGTCAGGAAGCGCATCCGTCGGTGCTGGCCGAGCGCATGGATCTGTCGGAAGAGAAAGTGCGCGGCATCCTGAAGATCGCGAAGCAGCCGGTGTCCATGGAAACGCCTGTTGGCGACGACGGCGACGCCACGCTCGGCGACATGATCGAAGACTCGGCGGCTTCGTCGCCGGCGGATGCGGCAATGCAGGCTGACTTGCGCGCCGCCATCGACGACGCGCTGGACTCGCTGTCGCCGCGCGAAGCAAAGGTGCTGCGTATGCGCTACGGCATCAACACGAAGTCGGATCACACGCTCGAAGAAGTGGGCAAGCAGTTCGATGTGACGCGTGAGCGCATTCGCCAGATCGAGAGCAAGGCCATGCGCAAGCTGATGCATCCGAGCCGCGCCGATCGTCTGAAGTCGTTCCTCGACCGCTAAGCAGTTTCCGCATCATCGCGCTTGCCGTGCACCGTGCATGGCAAGCGCGCCCCGCCTGAAGTCTCCACGTCCCTGCAGTCCGTTACTCCCGCAGTTTCAGATAAGCAGTGAGATGATCCCGCCAAGGGTGATGCCCGCCGCGAGCCAACGTCCCGCGGTGTAGAAAGCATTGCGCTCTTCGTGCGGCTGATCGGGCCGTTCGAGTCCCAGCGTGCCATATGCAAACGACTTCACCGCCGACGGATCGGAGGCCGCCCCATTCTCGCCTGCCGTATCAGCTGCGTCCGCGCCGTCGGCGGTAGCCACGTCCTGAGCCGCCGCAGCGGCGCCTTCGCTGGAGATTTGCACAGCCGCGTCCTGTGAAGACGCGTTCGACGCAGCGGACGGCGCAGCGTCATCGCCGGCGGTAACAGATGAAGAAGCGTTCCTGGCTGCGCGAGAAGTGGCTTGTGGTGTCGACGGCAACGCGCTGTCGATATTCATTGCGACCTCCGTTCATTTCTTCAAGGCATTCGGCGCAAAGCCGGTTACAGGTTCTATCGACCCACATCGGCTGAAACTTGACCCTCTGTAAGGGACAGTAAGTGCAAGCGCGGACACCTCGCACGAAGGCGAGCAAATAACACTCTCGACTACGCTGCCTTTGTCCACAGAAATTGTTCAGAAGCCTGTGGATATCCTGCGCAAGAGTTACCCAAGTGCCTGAGCCCGCACGGTTTTCGGACGCTGCACGCAGATGCTTGAAGCGCAGCGAGCCGCTTGCAACGGAACCTGCAACAACGCGCGTCTCAAGGCATCACAAACGTCTTGACGAGCGTGAGTTCGCCGGCTTTGCGCATCGGCACACGGATCGTCTCGCTGTTTTCGTTGGGCTATTTTCGTTGGTGATGCGCGGCAATATCGCTTCAACTAACGCACGCTACCTATACGCAGTTCCGTTTTCATTACGCGCGGCTTTGGTTTTCAGTTGTATAGAGTTGGTGATGACTTATGTTCCAGGAGTTGGCCAATCTCGACCGTCGCTTATTTCGCACGAAGCAATGCGAATTGCAGAGCAAGAGTCGGAGTGCGCGGCCTGAAAGACGCGCTTACACTCAAATCATCGTTCGAAAATCGTCGATGGAGACACTCATGAATACGGTGGCGAAACATCAGCGCGCGCACTCGACGCAGCCGGTTCACCAAACGGAAGCGGCGCCGTCGCACAATCGTGTCGCCACGAGTTCGCTTGTGCGCCGCATAGAGGCGATCGACTGGTTCAACGTCGAGCAGGAACTGAACGGCTATGGCTGCGCGATGCTGCGCGAGCTATTGACTGCACGTGAATGTGATGCCCTCAGCGCGCTGTATCCGCGCGACGAGTTGTACCGCAGCCGCGTGGTGATGGCGCGGCACGGCTTCGGCCGCGGTGAATACAAGTACTTCGCATATCCGTTGCCGCCGTTGATTGCGGGGCTGCGCCGCGAACTGTATCCGCATCTCGTGCCGGTGGCGAATCGCTGGAACGAGGCGATGGGAATCGACATCCGTTATCCCGCGGCACACGCGGAGTTCATCGAGCGCTGTCATGCTGCCGGCCAGACGCGTCCCACACCGCTGATTCTCCAATATGCAACCGACGACTACAACTGCCTGCATCAGGATCTTTACGGCGAGCACGTGTTCCCGCTGCAGGTGGCAATCCTGCTGTCCGAACCCGGCGAGGACTTCACCGGCGGCGAATTCGTGATGACAGAGCAGCGACCGCGGATGCAGTCACGCACTGAAGTCGTGCCGCTGCGCAAGGGGGACGCTGTGGTGTTCGCGGTTCATCATCGGCCGGTGCAGGGTACGCGCGGGGCTTATCGCGTGAATTTGCGGCATGGGGTGAGCCGCTTGCGGTCAGGGCGGCGACATACGTTGGGGGTTATTTTTCACGATGCGGCGTGAGGAGTGCGCGGGTGTAGCGCGGCGAAACGAAGCTTGTCCACAGTTTTTGTTGAAAGGCCTGTGGACAACCACCGCACAACCGCACCAAGTACTTGACGCGTTTACCTTCCATCCCGCTGCACGCGCGCGCAACCATCTACCTGTTACGCCCAGCTCGCTCCACGAACGCCCTTCAAACCATCGGCACCCTCGCCCGCCTGCCATCCACCCGCATAAACGAACTCCGCTCGACAATCGCGCCGAACAGCAGGCCGATGGTGGCCCACATGATCGCCTGCATGCCGAGCGCGGCCACACGGAATTGCCACAGCAGCGCGGCGGGGAAACCGGCCGGCACTTCGTCGATAGCCGGCATCGCCGTCTGCACGACAGCAATGATGGCGATGAACACAAGCGCACCCACGATCGAACCGTTCCATGCACCGAACTTCATCGCGGCCCGCCGCCGAACTTTCAGCGAAAACACCAGCGCGGCAAGGGAAATCGCGATCATCAGAAAGAACAAGCCCGTGCGCGTGCCGATAGTCTCGGGCGTGCCAACCGCCGGCGGATTCGCTGGATATTTGATGTTCGGCACGATCACCAGCGCCACAAAAGCGCCTAGCGCAAGCCACGCCGACAACGCACGCGCGCTGATCGCGCCCACTCGCCCATACGCGTAAGCAAACACCAGCGAGAACAATCCGCCGAATGCCGCGCCGTACACGACCACGCCGGTCAGCAAACCCCAACCGGCTTGCGTTTCGCGACTGACCAGTTCCTCTTCATGCGAATGCTCATGCGCATTGGCAGGCTGATGCGCATGTTCGTGCTCATGCGCAGCGCCGCCCGGGTCGCCGGCGTTTTCTTCCAGAGCAATCGCCTGATTGATCTGCGGCTCGCCCACCACGCGAGCAAACGCGAACGTGAGCAGCCCCGCGGCGATGCCTGCGAGCATCCCGCGCAACAACAACTTACCGACCATGTTCTGCTCCGTTAGTGGCAGGGAAAGCCGAGCAGATGGCGGCCGTCGTGCACGAACTCATGCACGTACATGCCAGGAAAGATGGAAGTAGCGCCCTGCTCCGCGCCGACAAAATATAGCGCGAGCAACAGCAGCAATCCGCCGAATATGGCCCAAGGCAAAAGCTCACGCAAGGGAATCGGCGTGGGCTGAATAGCCGGCTGGCTGGCGGAATCGAAAACAGCTTCAGTCATGATGGACATCTCCTGGGGTAACGCGCCCCGTAGTCGATTGCGAAGGAATGCTGCGAAGCTCAGGTCTGGCTTTCGGCTTGCGATGCCGATTACAGTGGCGCGACCGCGCCGGGCTCTCACCGGCTTCCGCGCCTCGCAGTGCGGCTATTCTACGCGCTAAACTTCGGGGCCCGCTATCGCGGCCCGACGCAAGCGCGTTTTCACGGAAGCACACGAATGAACCTACGGCTGCTGCTGATCAGCCATGCACCGACCGCGGCCATGCGCGCGGGCCGTTTTCCCGCCGACGACGCGCTCGACGCACGCGGCTTCCGGGAAGCGCAAGCCGCGCGCTCGAGCCTGCCCATATCGGACGATGCAACCGCCTTCGTGAGCCCCGCCCTCTGCGCACGCGAAACCATGCTGGCGCTCGGCCTGACTGCACAGGCAGACGCAGCGCTCGCGGATCTCGACTACGGCCACTGGCGCGGCCAACGCCTGAACGACCTCGCAGCGCAAATGCCGAGCGCGCTGGCAGCATGGACGCGCGATCCCGATGCCGCCCCTCACGGCGGCGAATCGTTCGCTCAGGTGGTGAAGCGGATCGGCAGATGGCTCGATGCAGCTGGCGCGCTTGACTCACTCGAGGCACCGCGCGTTGCGCCGGACAACGCGCGGGACACCGCGTTGTCCCACACGCGCAATGTCGTCGCCGTCACGCATGCGCCGGTGATCCGCGCCGCTATCGTGCATGTGCTCGGCGCGTCCCCGGCCATCTTCTCGCGCATCGAAATCGCGCCGCTCACCGCCGTCGAAATGCAGCACTCGCGACAGCGGGGCTGGACCTGGTGGCCGGCGTCATCGTAAGTCTGGTTGCATGTGCAACGTTATTTGCCGGACACCGACAAGCGCAGCTTGCCCGAACCGGCAGACGTCAAGGTGATTTCCGTCCGCTTGCCCGGCGCGCCGACATAAAAGTGCTGACGTCCCGGCGAATTCTGGTCGTGCGTCGCGTCCGGCAGACACGAGGCAATGTCGGCGGCAACGGCCTGCAACGCATCGGCCGTCGTGCCTGTATCGCGATGCGGCGTCCACACACACTGGTAGCTGCTGTGCGCGGCAGCGCATTGCGCGTCGTCGCCATAAGGTTCGGCGACGCCTTTGCCGTCGTCCGCGCTCAGCGAGGCGAGTCCACCCGGCGCGGCCGCCACGATACGTTTTAACGATGAACAAGGGCTCGGCGAATCATCGGCATTCGCGGCACAGGGCATAAGGCCGCCGAGCGACGCACACACGAGCGCGGTAGCAAGTAGCTGACTGGTCTTCATATCGTCCGCGTCCTCAAGATGACAGATCATCACGGCGCGAGCACGCCGCATGCCCTTGCCGAAATGTCAAATACGTGTTGGCGCAGATAGGCATGCAACTTGCATTCTGGCGATACCGGCTGACTGACCTTCAGTCCATTACTCGATCCATAATCACCCACCGCTATGTCAAAAGCCAATTACACGCCTGACCGTCTTCGCTCGGGGATCGAGGGAATCGATGACATCCTCGGAGGCGGCTTGACGCCGCACCGCATGTATCTCGTGGAAGGCGCGCCCGGTACGGGTAAAACTACCCTGGCCTTGCAATTTCTACTCGAAGGGGTCGAGGAAGGCCAGGTAGGTCTGTACATTACGCTGTCCGAAACGCGGTCCGAATTGATTTCGGTAGCCGACAGCCACGGTTGGGACCTGAGCCAGTTCCACATTCTCGAGTTGCTCTCCGACGAAGGCCTCGATCCGCAATTCGAGCAAACCGTGCTGCACCCGGCGGAAGTCGAACTCGGCGAAACCGTGCGCAACGTGATCCAGCAAGTCGAACAAATCAAGCCCTCGCGCATCGTGCTCGACAGTCTGTCCGAGTTGCGCCTGCTGTCGCAGAACGCGCTGCGCTACCGGCGGCAGATTCTCGCGTTAAAGCGCTATTTCGCCACGCGCGAGTGCACGGTGCTGCTGCTCGACGACAACACGTCCGATCCGTCCGACATCCAGTTGCATAGCATCGCGCACGGCGTGATCACGCTCGACAACGTCGTGCACGACTACGGCGGCAACCGGCGTCGCGTGCGCATTGCGAAGATGCGCGGCATCAAATTCCGCGAGGGCTATCACGACTTTTCACTCGACACCGGCGGCATCAAGGTCTATCCGCGCCTTGTCGCCGCCGAGCATCACGCGGACTTCGACACCGAGATGACGAGCACCGGTACCGCGGGCCTCGACACGCTCTTGGGCGGCGGGCTGATACCGGGCACCAACGCGCTGATAGTCGGCCCGTCGGGCGTCGGCAAAACCACCACGGTGGTTTCGTGCCTGATTGCCGCTCTCGAACGAGGCGAACGCTGCGTTTATTACGTCTTCGACGAAACGCTCGTCACGCTGATCGCGCGTTGCGCGACGGTGGGCATGAACCTGCAACCGTATGTCGATAGCGGACTGCTTACGCTGCGCCAGATCGATCCGGCCGAAATCTCACCCGGCGAATTCGCGAGCGACGTTCGCATCTCTGTCGAACAGAAGGGCGTGAAATACGTCGCGATCGATAGCCTGAACGCCTACCTGCAAGCCATGCCCGGCGAACGCTACCTGCTGCTGCAGATGCATGAACTGCTCGGCTATCTGAACCAGCAAGGCATTGTCACGATGCTCGTGCTGGGGCAGCACGGAATCATCGGCGAAATTCAAAGCGATATCGACATCAGCTACCTTAGCGACGTCGTCATTCTGTTCCGTTACTTTGAACACCACGGCGAAGTGCTGACCGCCGTGACTGCCGTCAAGAGTCGCGCGAACGCGCATGAGCGCTCGATCCGCCAGTTCAGGCTGACGGCGAAAGGCGTCGAAGTGGGCGAAGCGCTGCGCGACTTCGAAGGCGTGCTCTCGGGGCTGCCGGCTTATCGCGGCAGCACCGCGCTGCTCGGCGCGAGGGATCACGTCATCGAAACATCGCGGCAGTAAGCTCATGGAGCAACGCGTCCTGATTCTCGCGCCGTTTGGCCGCGACGCCGACGTCATTGCCGAGGTCCTGAACAAGGACAGCCGCGTATGTCTCGCCTGCCGCGATGCGGACGCGCTCACCGAAGCGCTCGAAGCGGGCGCGGGCAGCGCGCTGATCGCCGAAGAAGCGCTAGCGGACAAACGCGCGACGCGTCTATTCGAATGGCTCGAACACCAGCCGGCATGGTCTGACTTTCCCTTGATTCTGCTCGCGGCGACGGGCATCGGCCATCGCTCGGCACGCGGACTCGAAGTGCTGGAACGGCTTGGCAATGTGGTCGTGCTGGAACGTCCGCTGAACTCGGAGACGCTGCGGCGAGCGGTAGCTTCGGGGCTGCGGGCGCGCGCGCGGCAATATGAATCGCGCCGCCATCTGGCCGAGCGCATCGAGGCGCAGGAAGCGTTAGTCCAGCTAAACGATTCGCTTGAAAGCAGGATCGCCGAACGCACTCACGAACTGGCTTCGGCCAACAACCGGCTGATGATGGAGATCCACGAGCGCGCCAAGGTGCAGGCCGTGCTCGTGCAATCGCAGAAAATGGAAGCGCTCGGGCAGCTCACGGGCGGCATCGCGCACGACTTCAACAATCTGCTGAACGTCATCATGGTCAACTCGGAGTTGATCGCACGCGTCAGCGGCGACGAGCGTGTTCGCAGCATGGCCGCGACAGTCAAGCGCGCAACCGAGCGCGGCGCCAAACTGACGGGCCAGTTGCTCACCTTCTCGCGCAACAGCAACCTGGATCTGAAAGCCGTCGACGTGGTCGCGTTGCTGCAAGGCATGCGCGACATCATCACCGTGTCGCTCGGATCGGGTATCGGCTACAGCAACGAATTCGAAAGCGACGAGATGTGGACGCAGGCCGACGCGAACCAGCTGGAGCTTGCCGTGCTGAATCTCGCGATCAACGCGCGCGACGCGATGCCCGGCGGCGGCCAGTTGAGCGTTCGCGTGAAGGAACGTCCGGCGCCCGACCAGACACTTGCCGAAGGCCGCTACGTCGTGATCGAAGTCGTCGACACGGGCTCCGGCATCCCGCCCGACATCGTGACCCGCGTGTTCGATCCGTTCTTTACGACGAAGCCGATCGGCAAGGGAACCGGCCTCGGCTTGAGCCAGGTGTACGGCATTGCGCGCCAGGCCGGCGGCACGGCGCGGCTCGTCAGCGAGGAAGGCGTCGGCACCACGGTTGAACTGTGGCTGCCGATGCGCGAGCGCGTCG
The DNA here is from genome assembly GCF_000472445.1 of Burkholderia sp. WSM2230. Classification (GTDB taxonomy): domain Bacteria; phylum Pseudomonadota; class Gammaproteobacteria; order Burkholderiales; family Burkholderiaceae; genus Paraburkholderia. The sequence continues at coordinate 69,401 of NZ_AXAJ01000022.1, read as the reverse complement.
CGCCGCACAATGCCGAGACATCGGATACAGAAGCGAAGGCCGTCGGCGAAAAACGCGTGCTCGTGATAGAAGACGACAGCGAAGTGCGTGCCATGCTGGTGGAGTCGCTCAGAATGCTCGGCTATAACGTGACAGAAGCCGCCGACGGCCGCGCCGGCCTGAACCGTCTCGCAGACGACAACCCGGACCTGCTGATGGTCGACTTCGCGATGCCCGGCATGAACGGCATCGACGTGATCGCGGAAGCGCGCAAGATGCGCAGCGATCTGCCGGTGATCCTCGCCACCGGTTACGCCGACGTCGACATATCCGGTCTTGCAGTGGAACGCTGCACGGTATTGCGCAAGCCTTTCCAGCTCGACGACCTCGCACGGAGCATCCGGCTCGGACTGATTGCCTGAAACACATGCTTCACCCGCGCGGCAAAAAATTTCCAATTCGATAGTTTGCTAACGATTGTTTTGGAAATAGAATACCGGCCATGACGAATCTCGACGCCCTGCGCCGCAAAGTGAGCGGCACGCTCGTGATTGCTGCCCGCAAGTGGCGGCGCACGAGTCATGGCGTGCTCTCTGCGTTTAATGTGTCGGAGGCGTGCGCCACGCCGCTCCTTACCGCGAGCCGGCTTGGCGAGGCGGTCCGTCAGGTCACACTGGCCGACTACATCGGCATTGAAGGGCCTTCGCTGGTGCGTCTGCTCGATCAGCTCTGCGCGGCGGGCCTGATGCGCCGCGACGAGGACCCCGCGGACCGGCGCGCGAAAACCGTGGTGCTGACTCAGGAAGGCCGCTCCGTGACGCAGAAGATGGAAGACGAACTCGTGACACTGCGCGCGCAGGCTCTCAAAGGCATTTCGCGCAGCGATCTCGAAGCTACCCTGCGCGTGCTGACCGCGTTCACCGCCAATTCCCCCGAAGAATCGCAAGCCGCGAACGCTGCTAGCGCTGCACGCGCCGCGACTACCGCGCGTGCCGCGAACGCCGCGAACGCCGCGAGTAGAGCGGAGCCGGCAAAATCCACCAGGCCAGTCAAAGCCCAACGCGCCAAACCGCGTCGCGCAGCGCTCAAAGTCCGGCGTAACGCGCGATGATCTACCCTTCCGTTCGCGACTGGCTCTTCTCGGTCAAGACCTTCGCCGCCGCGATGATCGCGCTGTATATCGGCCTCGCTCTCGAACTGCCGCGGCCGTACTGGGCGATGGCGACGGTGTACATCGTGTCGAATCCGTTCGTCGGCGCCACTCGCTCGAAGGCGATTTATCGCGCGCTCGGCACCGTGCTCGGCGCGTCGGCGGCTGTGCTGCTCGTGCCGCCCTTCGTCGAATCGCCCTATCTGTTCAGCGTGATCCTCGCGCTGTGGGTCGGCACGCTGCTCTTTTTTGCGATCTCGGACCGCACCGCGCGCAGCTACGTGTTCCTGCTCGCGAGCTACACGATGCCGATCATCGCACTGCCCGCCGTCACGAATCCGGCAGGCGTGTTCGATCTCGCCGTCAGCCGCACCGAAGAAATCACGCTCGGCATTGTGTGCGCGAGCATCGTGGGCAGCGTGGTGTTGCCAAGCCGGCTCGCGCCGACCATCATCGAACGAACGGATGCATGGTTTCGCGACGCCGCGTTCTACGCGACAGAAACGCTGTCGGGACGCATCGCGGGCGCGGCGATTTCCGGTGCGCGGCAGCGGCTCGCGGCCACCATCAACGGTCTGGAATTGCTGCTCAGTCAGCTCGCGTACGACCACACGCGCCCTGACCTTTTGACACGCGCGCACGAACTTCGCGGACGCATGCAGTTGCTCTTGCCGCTCATGTCTGCCCTTGCCGATCCGCTCATCGCGCTCTACAACAGCGGCAGCCACAAATGGCCCGAAGGGCTGGAAGCGCTGCTTGCCGACATAGTCAAGTGGTTCAACGGGCCGCTGCCCGCCGCGAGCGCGGGCTATCATCCGGACCCGGCGGCGAACGCGCTGCGCGAGCGCATTGCCGCAATGCAGCCGCCGCCCGCCGCGCTCACGACGTGGGAAGGCGCGCTGCTCTCGAGCGCGCTGTGGCGCATGAAGCAGGTGATCGACGTATGGCAGGACTGTCGCTCGCTGCGCATCATCATCACGCGCGAAGAAGGCTTCTGGCGGCCGCGCTTTCGCCATTGGCGGCTCGGCGGCACCGAACGCTTCTTCGATCGCGGCATGATGCTGTTCTCGACCGGCTCGACGGCAGCGGCCGTGATTCTCGCGTGCAGTCTGTGGATCGCTTCGGGCTGGGCGGACGGCGCAAGCGCGGTGACGCTCGCGGCGGTCGCGTGCTGCTTCTTCGCCGCGCTCGACGAACCCGCGCCGATGGTGTTCCGCTTCTTCGTTGCCACGGCTGTCAGCGTAGTGGCCGCAGGCGTGTATCTGTTCGCCGTCTTGCCGCACGTGCATGACTTTCCGATGCTGGTGATCCTGTTCGCCGCGCCGTTTATTCTTGTGGGCACGCTGATTCCGCGCCCGCAGTTCAATATGGTTACGGTGCTCGTCGCCGTGAATACCGCCACGTTCATCAGCATTCAGGACGCGTACGACGCCAACTTCCTGATCTTCATGAACAGCAATCTGGCGGGCCTCGCCGGGCTGCTGTATGCGTATCTGTGGACTCGCGTCACGCGCCCGTTCGGCGCCGAACTCGCGGCGGCTCGCCTGTTGCGTTCGAGCTGGACCGACGTCGCGTTGACCGCGTCCACGCGGCCTATCGAAGATCCGCGCAATCACGCGGCGCGCATGCTGGACCGCCTCATGCAGCTGATCCCGCGGCTCGGCGCGACCGACGACCATCGCCATCCTTCTATCGAGAGTTTTCGCGATCTGCGTATCGCCTTCAATTCCATCGATCTGCGCCGTCTCGCGCGCAAGCTCGGCGGCGAGGCGCCGGTCGCGATCGAACAGGTGCTCGACGGCGTGCGTGCCTATTACGAAAGCTGCGTGAACCGCCGCACGCGCGAGCCCGTGCCCGACAGCCTGATGTCGTCCATCGACACGGCCGTCGCGCGCGTCACCTCGCAAGGGCTCGCGAATGCCGGCGCGCCGAGCCCTACCTCGCAAACCTCGGCACGCCACTTGCGCGACGCGCTGCATGCGCTGATCGGCTTGCGTCTATCGCTCTTTCCGGCCACGCTGCAAGCAGCCACGCCGCCCGCACGCGAGGCCAGTGCCTGATGTGCCGCCCAATACTTCTGCCCCTGTCCCGCGATGATCGGTGAAATAGACATCTTCGGCGTATTCGTGCCGGCCGTGCTCGTGCTGATGCTGGTCGCCTATCTGATCAACCTCGCGATTCGCACGGTGCTCGCGCGCGTTGGCTTTTACCGCTTCGTGTGGCATCGCTCCATCTTCGATCTCGGCATCTATGTGCTGGTGCTGGGCCTTGTCGTCGTCGTTTCGCACAGACTCGTTTCGTGAAATCAACGTGAAAAAAACCTGGTTCTCCGTGGGTCGGATCCTGCTGACCCTGATCGTCGTCGTGGCTGCCGCGCTGGTGTTGTGGAAGCTGATCGGCTACTACATGTTCGCGCCGTGGACTCGCGACGGACACGTGCGCGCCGACGTAATCCAGGTCGCACCCGATGTGTCGGGGCTGATCTCGTCGGTCGAAGTGGTGGACAACCAGCAGGTCAGGCAAGGCCAGGTGCTGTTCGTCATCGACCAGGCGCGTTATACGCTCGCACTGCGTCAGGCGCAGGCCACCTTGCAGCAACGCCGCGCCACGCTCGATCAGGCGCGCCGCGAAGATGCGCGCAATCGCAAGCTCGGCAACCTGGTTGCCGCCGAGGTGGCGGAAGAGAGCCGTTCGCGAGTCGACCAGGCAGAAGCGGCACTCGCCGACGCGAACGTCGCAATCGACACGGCGAAGCTGAATCTGCAACGCGCGACCATCGTGAGCCCCGTCGACGGTTACCTGAACGACCGCGCGCCGCGTGCCGGCGAATTCGTCGCAGCAGGGCGCGCCGTGCTTTCGGTCGTGGACATGCATTCGTTTCGCGTCGACGGCTACTTCGAGGAGACCAAGCTTGGCGGCATTGACATCGGGCAACCGGTCGACATCAGCGTGATGGGCGAGCCGCGCGTGCTGCGTGGCCATGTGCAGAGCATCGTCGCGGGTATCGAGGACCGTGACCGTACCCAGGGCACGAATCTGCTGCCGAACGTGAATCCGGCCTTTAGCTGGGTGCGGCTCGCGCAGCGCATTCCGGTGCGCGTCGCGCTAGACGAAGTACCCGCCGATTTCCGCATGATCGCGGGGCGCACTGCCACGGTGTCGGTGCGCGATGCGAGCAATGCGCGCGCTTCGCATGCGGCGGGGGCTTCAGGGGCTTCGGGGGCTTCGAGTGTCTCCGCTGCGCGGTCTGCATCGGCTGCCGTCGCATCGGGCGGCTCGCAATGAAACTGCCGCGCTCCCTGCCGTCCAGGCTGTTTCCTCGCGCGCTCGCGCTGCTGCCGCTCGCCGTGTTGCTCAACGGCTGCATGAATGTCGGGCCGAACTATTCGCTGCCGAAAGACGCGCTCGTCAACGCGCCGCTCGCCAATGCGCCCATCGAAGGCGCCGACGCGGCGCTGATCTCGCGCGCCGACGTGCCCGCCGTGTGGTGGAAGCTCTACGACGATCCGGTGCTGAACAGTCTCGTCGACGAAGCACTGCAATCCAACACCGACTTGCGCGTGGCCGCCGCCAATCTTGCGCGCTCACGCGAGGCGCTCGGCGTCGCACAAGCGCAAGGCGGTTTTTCAGGCAAGGCGTCGGCGGCGTTCCAGCGCGCGCAGGAGTCGGCAGAACAATATTTGCTGACCGAGAAATTGCCGGTTGCAAACGAAGGCGACGTCGGCATCAGCGTCGCGTACGAGATCGACCTGTTCGGCAAGCTGCGGCGCGGCGTGGAAGCAGCGCAAGCCGACACCGAGGCCGTCCGGGCGGCGGGCGATCTCGCGCGAATCACGGTGGTCGCGGACGTGGTGCGTGCCTACGTCGAACAATGCTCCGCGGCCGAGGAACTGAAAATCGCGCAGCAATCGCTCGCGTTGCAAAGACAGCGAGTGGACGTATCGCGCCGTCTGCGCGACGCGGGCCGGGGCAATCAGACCGAAGTCACGCGCGGGCAAACGCAGGTGGACACGTTGTCCGCGGATATTCCGCGTTACGGCGCGCGTCGCAAGATCGCGCAATACCGGCTCGCGGCGCTGCTTGCGCGAGCGCCGTCCGACTTGCCACCCGCCGTTCTCGCTTGCGAGAAGCTGCCGCAGATTCGCCAGCCGATTCCCGTCGGCGACGGCGCCGCGCTGCTCAAACGCCGGCCGGACGTGCGCGAGGCCGAGCGTCAACTGGCGGCATCCACGGCACGCATTGGCGTGGCGACCGGCGCGCTATATCCGACCGTGAGCATCGGCGCATCGGCGGGTTTGACGGGTGTTCTCGAAGATCTCGGCACCTCGCCAACCGCGCGTTGGGGCTTCGGTCCGCTGATCAGCTGGACCTTTCCCGCGAACGGCGCGCGCGGCCGCGTGCGCGAAGCACAGGCGTCGAGCCAGGTCGCGCTGGCGCGTTTCGACGGCGTCGTGCTGACCGCATTGCGCGAAACCGAAACCAGTCTCGCTACTTATGCCTCCGACTACGCACGCGCTGAGTCCCTGCGCGCCGCGCTGAAATCCGCAGCGCAATCCGCCGACGAAACGCACCGGCTGTATCGCGCGGGCCGCGAGTCCTTCATTTCCGATCTGGACGCGACGCGCACGCTGACGTCGACAAGATCGCAGGTCGCCGCTGCTGAAGGCCAGGTGGCCATCGACCAGGTCAATCTCTTCCTCGCGCTCGGCGGCGGCTGGCAACAGAACCCTCAACCCACGCCCGCGCCCGCGGCTCCGAGCGCAGCGGCGCATACCACGGCACCGTAGCCGCATCACCCAATGCTTACGTTTTATTTTTGACCAACTTTCTTTTGCCTTTCATTTACGGTTAAATACCTGCCACCAACCACACGTTACGAGGCCAAGGTATGTCGTCGTTCATGAAAAGCGCAGCAGCATTGGGCGGATGCATCGGCATCTTTACGGCCGTGGTGGCCGTGCTCGAAATCCTGGCGGGCTAAGCGTTGCTTTCGCGCGAAGCGCCGGCCTACGCGGGCCGGCGCTTCGCCGCTTGATGAATCGCGGCGCGCACACGCGGATATGTGCCGCAACGGCAAACAATATTGCTCATGGCCGCGTCGATATCCGCATCCGTGGGGTGCGGCTTCTGTTTCAGCAGCGCGCAAGCGGCCATCAGTTGCGCGCTTTGACAATAGCCGCATTGCACGACATCCAGATCGATCCACGCGGCCTTCAATGCTTGTGCTTCTGCACCTTGCAGTCCTTCTATGGTCGTGATTTTCTGCGTGTTCACGCTCGACATGGGCGTCTGACACGACAGGCACGGCTTGTCGTTCAGGTGCACCGTGCAGGCTCCGCAAATGCCGACGCCGCAGCCGAATTTCGTACCCGTCATGCCGAGTTCGCAACGCAGTACCCACAATAGCGGCATCTCGGGTTCCACTTGCACGGCCACAGCGCGTCCGTTGATGTGTAGCGATCCCATGCGCGTCTCCGGCTTTATGTGAGTTTCAAGGGCAAGGTGCGCAGGCGCTTGCCGGTCAGTGCGAAGACCGCATTGGCAACAGCGGGTGCAATCGGCGGCACGCCAGGTTCGCCAACTCCTTGCGGATGCAACTGACTCGGCATGATGTCGACTTCGATCACCGGGCAATCGTTGATCCGCACAACCGGAAAGTCGAAAAAGTTCTTTTGCTCGACCTGGCCGTTCACGATTGTGATCTCGTCCTGCAACGCGGTAGAGAGGCCGAATACGATTCCGCTCTCCATCTGCTGACGAATCAGATTCGGGTTCACCGGCAAGCCGCAATCGATCACACAGACCACGCGATGCACGCGAATCCGTCGTTCGACACCAATCGATACTTCCGCGACCTGCGCCACCACGCTGCCAAACGCCTCGTGCAGCGCGACGCCGCGCGCACGCGGCGCGCCGTCGGCGGCATGCGTCAACGGATGCTGCCAATCGGACAATGCAGCCACTCGCTGCAAAACAGCCCGATGCCGCGGATGCTGCACAAGCAGCGCGACACGAAATGCAACGGGGTCCTGATCGACGGCCGCGGCGAGTTCATCGATAAAGCTCTCTGTGAAGAACGCCTGATGCGAGTGGCCAACCGAACGCCAGAATCCAACGGGCACCGGCAGTTCCACGATTTTGTGCGCGACGCGCGCGGCCAGCCATTCGTAGGGCTGATCGAATGCGCCTTCGACCGTGGTCTTGTCGATCGGAATACGCGGCACGCCGTAGTACCGTGCGAGCGCTTCGGGCACGATCGCCTGACTTGCGGACGCGCTGTGCCATGCAACGAGCGTGCCGTTACTGTCGAAGCCCGCCTTCAGTCGCGATACGCATGCCGGCCGATAAAAATCGTGTGTAAAGTCCTGCGCGCGCGACCATAGTGTTTGCACAGGACGGCCACCTGCCTCGCGCGCAATCGCCGCGGCCTGTGCGATGTAATCGAGTTCGAGGCGCCGTCCAAACGCGCCACCGAGCAACTGCGCGTGTACCTGTACTTTATCGTCGTCGATATGCAGCACCTTTGCCACATGATGCCGCGCAAGCGCTGGCATTTGCGTGGAGACCCAAACGGTCGCCGCGCCGTCCGCGACCTGCACCGTGCAATTGATCGGCTCGACCGCACCGTGCGCGAGATACGGCGCGTGATATTCAGCAGCAATGGTGCGCGCTGCGCCATTCAGCGCGTCGTTGATATCGCCGCGACGGTAGTACGCGTAGCCGTCTCCGTCGTCGAGTGCGAGCGCGAGGCGGCGCTCCACTTCCGCGCTCGAGAGCAAGGCCGCGGCGCCGTGCTTCCATGTGACCTTGAGCGCGTCGACAGCCCGTATGGCGCGAAACGGGTTGTCTGCGATCACCGCGACGCCACCGGTGCCGCCCGCATAGGGCGCGAAAGTGAGCGCCTTGACGAAGCCACGCATTTTCTCCGCTGCTGCCGCGTCAAAGCTCGCGACAGTGCCGCCGAGTGTCGGACACATCACGACGCTCGCGTAGAGCAGGCCGTCCGGCAACGCGTCGATGCCGAAACGCGCGGTACCGTTGATCTTCGAAACAGCCTCGATGCGGCGCAGCGGTTTGCCGATGAGCGTGAAACTCGCGGGGTCTTTCAAGGCGACGTTGCGGGGCAGCGCTTGCTGAGCCGCCATTGACGACAACTCGCCGAAGCTCGCCTTATGTCCCGATGGATGCATCACGTAGCCGCTTTGCGCGCTGCACTCGCCGGGCGGCACGTGCCATTGCGCCGCTGCAGCGGCGATCAGCATCGCGCGCGCCGAGGCGCCGGCTTCGCGCATGGGCGTCCACAAATCGTTGATGCTCGAGGAGCCGCCGGTCATCACCGTGCCTGCTTCACGCACCACTTTGCGCGTATACCAGACAATCGTGCGCTTCGTGATGCTGTCGTGATCGGGACGAAACGGCAGATCGTCGATCACGTTCTGCACGCTGTTATAGATGTTGTCGATCGGCGCGTCCTCGACACGCACGCGCGACCAGTCGGCGTCGAGTTCTTCGGCAAGCAGCATGGCGAGGCCGGTGTGAACGCCCTGCCCCATTTCTGCCTTGCACATCATGATGGTCACGCTGTTGTCCGCAGCGATCTTGACCCAGCCGTTGAGTGCGCTTTGTGTGCCCTCGACGGGCAACGGCGCCTCTGTAGTGAGGCGCTGGCGCGCGGGCAGCACCGACCAGCCGATCAGCAACGCGCCCACCGCGCTCGCGCCGCCGATGAGGAAGGTTCTGCGCTTCATGATGATGCCCCGTCCGCTTACCTGCCGGTAACACGCTGCAAGGGCGCAGTTCGCGCCCTGCGTTCCCACGCAATATTAGTAAGACGGAGGAGCGCGCGCGGACTTAAATTCGTCGGATGAAGCCGGGTGCGCGTGGCATGGGCACATGGGCCCTTGACGGGGGACGATTCGATGCCGTGGGGCGCTTCATTAAATGGCGTGCGTGAATCGCCACTTTGCTCAGGTGCCTCACCGCCGGTTCGACCCCGACACTACGTCGATCCACACGGCAAGCACGAGAATGCCGCCCTTCACAATCATCTGCCAATAGGCATCGACGTCTAGCATCGACATGCCGTTGTCGAGGCTCGCCATCACGAGCGCGCCGATCAACGCACCGTAGACCGTGCCCGAGCCGCCGCGCATCGAGGTGCCGCCGATAAAGCACGCGGCAATCGCATCGAGTTCGCCCATCGAGCCCGCCGACGGCGAACCCGCCGCAAGCCGCGCCGTGTTCACAATGCCGGCGAATGCGCACATCAATCCCATCAGCGCGAAAATGGCCAGCTTCACACGATTCGTATTGACGCCCGAGAGACGCGTTGCTTCGAGATTCGAACCGACCGCGTAGATGCGACGCCCGAACACCGTCTGCGTGGCGACCCAGGTAAAAATGCCGAGCAGCGCGAGCAGCAGCAGAACAGGTACCGGAATGCCGCCGTAACGGTCGAGTGTCGCAACAAAGCCAGCGAGAATCACACCGGCGCCAACCACCTTGGCGACGTCCTGCCAGATGGGCACCACGCTCAACTGATAGCGCCCGCGATTGCGGCGCTGACGTACCGTCAGGAACGCGAGCAGCAGAAACAGCACAACAGCAAGCGTATCGCCGGCGAGTTTCGGCAGATAACCCTGGCCGACGAACACGAAGCTGTCAGACACCGGCGCAATCGTCGAGCCGCCTGTCACGCCAAGCAGAATGCCGCGATATGCGAGCATGCCGCCCAGACCGACAATGAACGAAGGCACACGCCGGTACGTCGACCACCATCCGTTAAAGAGGCCGACGAGCACGCCCAGCAACATGACGACCGGCAATGTGACGCCTATTGGCCAGTGGCGGTTCACGTCGAGTATCGCGGCAACGCCGCCGAGCAAACCGAGCAGCGATCCGACCGACAGATCGATCTCGCCCGCGATGATGATGAACACCATGCCGCACGCGAGCATGCCGGTAATCGACATTTGCCTCAGCAGATTCGACAGATTGCGCGGCGTCACGAACGCGCCGTGCGTGAGCACCGAAAAGAAAATCCAGATCGCGGCCACGGCAATCAGCAACGCGAGAATCTTGTAGCGCGCGAACAGTTGCTGAATGCGCAAGGTGCCGCCGAATGCGCCTCGTGGCGCGGTATCGTCGGCGCGTTGGGAAGTAACGTCGGGCGTCATGCTGCACTCGCTGCGGTTGGGTTCGGGACTCGCTGCACGGGACGGATCGCGGCGCTGAGAATGTCTTCCTGCGTGAGACCGTCGTTGACGAAATCGCCACGCAGTTCGCCCTCGCCGATCACGAGCACACGATCGCTGATACCGAGTACTTCGGGCAATTCGGACGACACCATCACGATCGACATGCCGCGCTGCGCCAGTTGAAAGATGAGTTTGTAGATTTCAAATTTCGCGCCGACGTCGACGCCGCGTGTGGGCTCGTCGAGTATCAGCACTTTCGGATCGGTCAGCAGCATGCGCGTGAGCACGGCCTTCTGCTGGTTGCCGCCGGAAAGACTCGCTATCGACAACATCGGGTGAGCCGCGCGCACTGAAAGCCGCTTCATTTCAGTGTGAATCGTATCGAGCTCGGCCGCGGAATCGATACGCCCACCTGATGCGAAGCGCTGCAGCACCGCAAGCGTAATGTTGTGGCCCACGCTGAGGCCCGGCACGATGCCGTGGCGTTTGCGATCTTCCGGCACCATGCCGATGCCTGCGCGAATCGCATCGATCGGCGCGCGTACCTTCACAGGCTTGCCTTCCATCACAACGGTCGCCTCGCTCGCGCCCGGATATGCGCCGAAAACCGCCTGCATCAATTCCGTGCGCCCGGCGCCGACAAGGCCGGCCACGCCGAGAATTTCGCCGCGCCGCAATGCGAACGACACGTCGTTCACGCGCTTGCGGCGCGGATTCGTCACGTCGAAGCAGGTCACGTTGCGCGCTTCAAAAATAACTTCGCCGATGGGATGCGGCTCGCGCGGAAACAGGTTCTTTATCTCACGTCCGACCATCATCGAAATGATGCGATCGGTCGTGAGCGTGTGCATTGGCTCGGTGGCGACGTGTCGTCCGTCGCGAATTACGCTGATCGTGTCACAAACCGCGGCTACTTCGTCGAGCTTGTGCGAGATGTAGACGCACGCCACGCCACGCCGCTTCAGATCGCGCACAATGTCCAGCAGAATGGCGATCTCGGCGGAAGTGAGCGACGATGACGGTTCATCCAGAATCAGCAGCTTCGCGCGTTTATTGAGCGCCTTGGCAATTTCAATTAATTGCTGGTGCCCGCCGCCATAGTTCATTACCGGTTGTGCGGCGTTGATTCCGCTAATGCCGAGTTCGCGCAGCAATTCGTCGGCGCGTTGATACATTGCGGCGTAGTTCATGCGGCCGCCCGGCAGCGTGATTTCGTTGCCGAGAAAGATGTTCTCCGCCACCGACAATTCCGGCACCAGCATCAGCTCCTGGTGAATGATGATGATGCCGGCGCGCTCGGTGTCGCGTATGCTCGCCGCTCTGAGCGGCTTGCCTTCCCAGGTTACTTCGCCTTCCCAGGTACCATGCGGATAAACGCCGGACAGTACTTTCATCAGCGTGGATTTGCCTGCGCCGTTTTCTCCGCACAAGCCAACACACTCGCCGGGCGCGACCGTCAGGTCGATGCCGTCGAGTGCTTTCACGCCTGAAAACGCTTTGACGATGCCGCGCATCGTCAGTAACGGTTGCGTCATTCGCTATGCCTCGCTGCAAGGCGCGCGACCCCGCCGGTACGCTATAGCCGTACCGGCGCAAGCCGCGCGCACGTTACGGTCATTGGCTCGCGAGCTGGGCCTGGGTGTAAAAGCCGTCCTTGACGACCACGTCGACGTTGGCTTTGGTCAGCAACGTGGGCTGCAGCAGCACCGTATCGACCTTCTTCTTGCCATTGTCGTACTGCGCATTGAAGGCCGGCTTTTCGCCCTTCGCCAACGCAACGGAAAGCTTGGCGGCTTCGCCCGCAATCAGTTTCAACGGCTTATATACCGTCATGGTTTGCGTGCCCGCAATCACGCGCTTTACTGCTGCAAGGTCCGCGTCCTGGCCCGACACCGGCACCTTGCCCGCCATGTTCTGAGCGGCGAGCGCCTGGATCGCGCCGCCTGCGGTGCCGTCGTTCGAAGCGACAATTGCGTCGATCTTGTTGTTGTTCGCGGTCAGCGCATCTTCCACTATGCGCAGCGCCGTCGACGCGCTCCACTCGGGCACCCACTGCTGCCCTACGACCTTGATATCGCCCTTGTCGATGGCCGGCTTTAGAACCTTCAACTGTCCTTCGCGCAGCATCTTCGCGTTGTTGTCGGTCGGCGCACCGCCAAGCAAAAAGTAGTTGCCCTTCGGCTTGGCCTGAAACACGCCTTGCGCCTGCAATTCGCCGACCTTTTCGTTGTCGAACGAAATGTAGGCATCTACGTCGGCATCCAGAATCAGGCGGTCATACGAAACCACCTTGATTCCGGATTTTCGCGCTTCGGCGACAACGTTGCCGAGCGTCTTTGAATTGAACGGCACGATCACGATCACATCCACGCCGCGCGAGATCAGGTTTTCGATCTGCGAAATTTGCCGTGCCTCGCTGGCATCCGCGGATTGCACGGATACTTTCGCGCCGAGCTTTTCCGCGGCGGCAACGAAATAGTCGCGATCGCGCGACCAGCGCTCGACGCGCAGGTCGTCGATACAGAAGCCGATTTCAGGGTGATCCTTGCTCGCGTGCGCAAGCGGCGCGACAAGCGACAGGCTGGCCAGCACCGCTCCACACACGAGCGAACTCAGTACAGTACGACGCGTTGCGAATTTCATCTCTGTCTCCTTCTTCTGATAGCCGGAATACCGGATTGGACGGCCTGCGCTGCGAGCCGCAGGTCCGGACAAGCGACAACCCAAAGCTTCTTTTTGTTTTGGCGCGAGGTATGCTCGCGCGCTTTCTTCAATTGCAACGATGCTCGTTAGCGTCCGCTATAAATAGCCTGATTGACGATGTTTTCCATGCGTTCCTGCTGGCCGCTTGAATGCTGCGGATTCAGATCGCGCGACAATGCTTCGGCGGCGAGGGTTGACAACGAGTAGTCGCCGGAAAGAATCTTGCGCCCAAAGTCTGCGTCCCAGCCCGCATAACGCTGACGCTTGAACTGACCGAGTCGGTCGTTCTCGATCAATACGGCCGCGCGTTCGACCGCCAGCGCCAGGTTATCAATGGCGCCGATGTGGCCGTAAAACAGATCTTCCGCATCCACGCTTTGTCGGCGCACTTTCGAGTCGAAGTTCATGCCGCCCGTCGTGAAGCCGCCGTGCCGCAGAATCTCGTAGAACGCAAGCGTGAGTTCTTCCACACTGTTTGGGAACTGATCCGTGTCCCAGCCGTTTTGCGGATCGCCGCGATTCGCGTCCACGCTGCCGAAGATGCCGAGCGCATAGGCCGTTGCAATTTCATGGTGGAACGAGTGGCCCGCAAGCGTCGCATGATTGGCCTCGATATTCACGCGAATTTCTTTCTCGAGCCCATATTGCAGCAGAAAGCCGTGAACAGTGGCGACGTCGTAATCGTATTGATGCTTGGTCGGCTCCTGCGGTTTCGGCTCGATCAACAGAGAGCCTTTGAAGCCAACTTTGTGTGCATGCTCTACCACCATATGCAGAAAGCGCGCGAGTTGCTCGCGTTCGCGCACAAGGTCGGTGTTGAGCAACGTATCGTAACCTTCGCGTCCGCCCCACAACACATAGTTCTCGCCGCCGAGCCGTTGCGTCGCATCGAGCGCATGGCGCACCTGCGTCGCGGCAAACGCGAAAATCTCCGGGTCCGGACTTGTCGCCGCGCCGGCCGCATAACGCGGATGCGAAAACAGATTGGCCGTGCCCCACAACAGTTTGATGCCCGCGTCCTGCTGTTTGCGCGCGAGGTAATCCACTATGCGGGAAAAGTTCTCGCTGTATTCTTTCAGGTTCGTGCCTTCTGGCGCGACATCGGTGTCATGAAAGGTGTAGTAGGGCGTGCCCAGCTTCGAGAAGAATTCGAATGCGGCATCCGCTTTCAGACGCGCCATTTCCATCGCGTCGCCTGCCTGCTGCCATGGGCGCCTGAAGGTGCCCTGGCCGAAAATGTCCACGCCGGGCCATACAAACGTATGCCAGTAACACACCGCAATGCGCAGATGTTCTTCGAGCGTTTTGCCGAGCACCTTTTTGCTCTTATCGTAGTGACGGTACGCAAGCGGGTTGTCCGATTGCGGGCCTTCGTAATGGATCTCGGGAATATGTTCGAAGTAGGACATCAGCGTCTCCTTCCCATCTAAAGGGATTATGTTGCACCGCAACCCCGCAACGAGGCCGGGCCGGTCAATAAGGTGACGCCATGCTGCCGCTTGACGCAGGCATCGGCAATTGCGAAATTGCGCAGTGTGCTTGATGTTTCTTACCGCCTGCCATTTTGTTTTGCACCGGCGCGCGATTCGCGGCCTAGAATAACTGGACGCTTAAAAACAAGGACCAAGGAGACAAGGTACTGTGGGTTTTACGATCCGCATGCCGCTCACCGCCATGACCCGTCCGCAAACACCACAGACCACGCATCGCATCGCGCTGCTGTTCAATGCGAACAAGGTCTACGACCGCGAGATCATTACCGGCATCGGCAACTACCTGCTGTCCACGCGCGTGGCCTGGGACCTGTTTCTCGAGGAAGACTTTCGCTGCCGCCTGACGGGCATCGAGCGCTTTGACGGCGACGGCATCATCGCCGATTTCGACGATCCCGCGGTGAGCGAAGCGCTGCGCGATTGCCCGTTGCCGGTGGTCGCGGTGGGATCGTCATTCGAGGACCCGGCGCAGTACCCTCCGGACTTACCCTATATCGCGACCGATAACAGCAAGCTCGTCTCGCTCGCCTACACGCATCTGATCGGCGCGGGCCTCGAGCACTTTGCGCTTTACAGCCTGCCCCAAGCGCAAGAGAACCGCTGGGCGCAGCAGCGCGAACTCGCGTTCGCTCATTTACGTAGTGCGGACGGCCACAGCGCAGAGCAGATTCACAGCGAAATTTATCGCGGCCTGTCGACCAGCGCGCCTTCGTGGAACCAGGCGACCGAACAACTCACGGCATGGCTGCGCGACTTGCCGAAGCCGGTCGGCATCATTGCGGTGACCGATGCACGTGCGCGGCATTTGCTGCAAGCGTGTCTGATAGCGGGCATTCCGGTGCCCGAGGAAGTGGCGATTATCGGCATCGACAACGACCCGCTCACGCGCACACTGACGCGCATTCCGCTTTCTTCGGTCATTCAGGGCACTGAGGAAATGGGCCGCACTGCAGCTCACCTTCTGCACCAGATGCTGCGTGGCGCACGTTTTCCGGGGAGGCGCATTCTCGTGCCGCCCGTCGGTATCAACGTGCTCGAATCGACGAAGCACCAACCGCTCGCGAGTCCGTACGTGATGCGGGCACGCCATTTTATCCGTCAGTACGCGTGCCAGGGTATTCGCACCGAGCAGGTTGCGGACTATGTAGGCGTGTCGCGCTCATCGCTCGAGGAGTACTTCCGGCGCGAGAGAAAGTGCACCGTCCACCAGGAAATCTTGCGCCATAAACTCGATGTCGCAAAAGCACTACTCGCGAAGCGCGATGCGTCGAGTGCGGAAGTGGCAATACGTTGCGGCTTCACGTCGCTGCAATACATGTACGCGGTATTTCGTCGTGAACTTGGATGCACGCCGCGCGAGTATCAGGAGCGCGCGAACTCCACTGAGGCTTCGACGCCAGGCTGAGCATGCCTTTACTCTTTTATTTCTTTTCGACGACATGATCAGCATCGCACAACTTTCTTCCGAATCATGGGGCACGCTCAACGGCGCAGACCCTGTGTCGCTCTTCACGCTGCGCAATGCGCACGGCATGAAGGTCGCAATCAGCGATCTTGGCGCGACGCTCGTTTCGTGGCATGCGCCGGATCGTGCGGGACGTCTCGGCGATATTCTGCTCGGCCACGATACGCCTGCTCAATATGTTGCGGCCACAACTTATATGGGCGGCCTGATCGGCCGCTGGGCCAACCGAATTGCCGACGCGCGCTTTACGCTTGATGGCATCGAATATACGCTCGACCGCAATGAAGGCACGAAGCTCCTGCATGGCGGTAGCGTCGGCTTTCATCGTGCGATATGGGACGTGAGCGAAGACCATGGCTCATTGCTCATGCGACTGGAGTCGCCAGAAGGCGACGCCGGCTTTCCCGGCAATGTCACAACACAAGTGCGCTATACGCTCGACGACGACGGCACGTTGACCATCGAGTACGAAGCCATTACCGACGCCGCCACGCCGCTCAATCTCACGAGTCACGGGTACTTCAATCTGACGGGCCGGCCAGGCACGGATATTCGCGGACATATGCTGTCAATCGACGCCGATCAGTTCTTCGAAGTCGACGCAGCCATGATCCCATCAAGACTCGCCGACGTGGCGGGCAACGCTTTCGACTTCCGGCAAAGCGCGCCAATCGGCGCCCGCCTCGACTGGCCGCACTCGCAGCTCGTGCAGGCAGGCGGATTCGACCACTGCTACGTATTGCGCGATGCGGCGGACGGCGCGGGCAGTGTGCGTGAAGTCGCCTGCCTTTATGACCCGGCCAGCGGCCGCGAAATGACTGTGTCGACCGATCAGCGCGGCTTGCAGTTTTACAGCGGCAACTGGTTGAAAGGCGAGGCGGGACGCGGCGGAGTTGCCTATCACGCGCATGCCGGCCTCTGTCTCGAAGCGGGCGGCTTTCCGAATCAGGTGAACATGCCGGCGGAACACGAAGAACTCATTCTGCGGCCGGGCCGCACGTACCGCCAGGTTACCGCGTATCGCGTTGGCGTGCGCGAGGGCGTTTGACAAGAAGCCTTCATTGTTTACGCGCTCCATTACAGCGCGCCGACTTATCAATTGCTGCAAGAGTGAATTACTGTATTGGGGGTTTTCCCTGGAATAACCGCTTCCTACAATCCGCGCATGGTGCCGACGATCCGTTGCGGCATCCGAAGACATCATCCCCGGAGGGAAGCATCATGAACACACTGATCAAGGCCGTCACGCTTTTCGTTGTACTGGCCGCGCCGGTGGCATCGTTTGCACAGTCCGAGCAGCCGCTCACGCGCGCCGAAGTCAAGGCGCAGTTGAAGCAGATTCAACAGGCCGGTTATAACCCGGCGACTGCGGTGGATGCGAACTACCCCGCCGATATTCAGGCGGCGGAAGCCCGCGTTGCCGCGCAGAATGCAATGGCTCAAAGCGAGACCACCGGGTACGGTTCGACAGCGACGGGAACCTCGCAATCAGGGTCCGGCACGCCGGCTCAGTAACGGCGGGTCTTACTTTCTTTTCGTTATTTGCTATGCGTTGAAAGGCGCAGTTCATGCGGACTGCGCCTTTTTCATTGGTACCCAAGAAGCGCTTTCGCTCCATTCGATCTAAGATTGATGCCCGGAAAAAGGGAGCGCCTATGGGATCGACCGTCAAGAATTCATTGCTGTGGGTCTTTGATCCTTTCGAGGACGATCCCGGCTTCATGAGAAAGCGCCTGTTCGGCTTTGAAGCCGCTTATATGGATGGCCTGCTGTGCCTCGCGGTCGGCGACGGCGAAGAGCCATGGAATGGACTGCTGGTGTGTACGTCGCGTGAGCGGCACGCTGGTCTTATTGGCGAGCTGCCAGAACTCGCGCCGCATCCTGTGCTGGGCAAATGGCTTTATCTGTCGCAGAAGAATGAGGACTTTGAAGCGATTGCCGGCGCGGTGGTTAAGCTGGTTAGCAGACGAGACTCGCGCGTTGGGGTTGAGCCGGGCGCGAGGAAGAAAAAAGCAAAGAAGATGATTGGGAGTTAGGCGCCGCGCGGTCGTTTCACTCCGGCCAAGCCGTGCAACACGCGCACGATTCGCCCGCCTCATGAAGATGCCAGTTGAGCGACTGCTCGCGCGCATAAGCGGCCGTTTGCGGCGAGCGCTGCGCTTTGCGAAGCGGCTTTCTGCGCGCGTGATTCCCTGAAACCAGGCTCGCATCCCCACATGGGTTTCCAATCAGAAAGCCACGCTCTCAGCCGCTTAAAACGTCGAAGCCGCGACCAACGCCCGCATCGCACGGTCGCCGGGGGGGCTCGAATGTTATTATCGGAAACATTCCACAGTCGCCGTCAAACGCGACCACGCGAGCAACAACGCAGCAATAAGCGTAGCAATCCATGGACACAAACACCACCAAGCCCGTCGAACCGTCTACCACCGACCTCGGCCGGCGCGTGCGAGCCGCCCGTCAGTCGCAGGACCTGACGCTAGAAACCGCAAGCCGCCTTTGCGGCGTCTCGCGCTCGACACTCTCCAAGGTCGAAAACGGCCTTATGTCCCCCACTTTCGACGTGCTGCAAAAAATCGTCCTCGGTCTGAAGATTGAAATCGGCGAGTTGTTCGGTTCGACGCCCAAGGTCAGCGCAAGCGGACGTCGCGCGTTGACGCGCAAAGACGAAGGGCAGCGCCACGCCTATCGCGGCTATCAAATGGAATTGCTCGCGACCGATCTTGCGCACAAGGCGATGCTGCCGTTTCGCATCCGCATTTCGGCGCATACGCTCGACGCCTTCGACGACTGGGGCCGTCACGAAGGCGAGGAGTTCCTATACGTGATCAGCGGCAGCGTGTGCCTCTATTCCGAGCTGTATGCGCCGACGCATCTGAACGCCGGCGATAGTCTCTACTTCGACAGCCGCACTGGTCACGCCGCGGTCTCGACAAGTGAAGAGGATGCCGAAGTATTATGGATGGCGACGAGTGCCGACATTCCACAAGCGCCGGCCCACGACGAATCCTCAAAAAAATAGCGCTATTCCCGGGTTACGCACGCGCCTGCGCGAGTGCGCTAAGGTTGCCTTCGCCGAATCCATGATGACCCTGGCGTTGAACGATCTCGAAGAAAATCTCGCCGGCGCGGCGGCGCACGAAAGTCTGGAAAAAGAGTTGCGGCACGCCGTCGGCGCCGATCTCGCCATCCACGAGAACATGCGTGCGTTTTAGCCGCTCAACGTCGAGGCCGTGCCCCGGCAAACGCGCATCGAGCTGTTCGTAGTAGCGCGGCGGCGGCTCGACGAATTCAACGCCGTTTGCAAGCAACTGCTCGACGCAAGCAAAGATATCGTCCGTGGCAAGTGCAATATGCTGCACGCCTTCGCCGGGATGATCGGGCAGGTACTCGTGCATCAGATCTGTCCGGCGTGTGCCCTCTTCATACAGCGGAATGCGGATCGCGCCGCACGGCGACACCATCACGCGCGATTCGGCCGACACATGCCAGTTGGCGTGGAGCTCGTGAATCTCGCGGAAATTCAGCAGGTCGCGGTAGAAGTCGAGCCACTCCTGCATGCGGCCTGCGCCGACCGTTTGCGTCAGATGATCCACCGCGACAAGGCCAGTGCCCGCGTGGCTCAGGTCGGCATGCGCAGTGTCGATCTGTATTGGACGGAAGTCGATGTCGAAGATGGAGATGTCGCCAAGCCCGCCGCGCTGGCCGCCGCGCCCGCGCCAACGGTCGACGAAGTAGATGTGCGAATCGCCAATGCCCTGAATCGCGGGAATCAGCAACTCGCCGGCGCCGATTCTCTCGCCTTCGAAGGCCCACGCTCCGAGTTCGATGGCGCGATCGAAAGCGCGCTGCGCATCGGCCACGCGAATGCCGATCGCGCAAATGCCCGCACCGTACTCTTCGGCATAACGCGCGGCAAACGAGTCGGGCTCCGCATTGATCAGGAAATTCATTTCGCCCTGCCGGTACAGCGTGACGTCCTTGCTCACGTGGCGCGCAATCGCCTTGAAGCCGAGCCGGGTAAACGTGTCGCCAAGCGCCTGCGGATCGCGCGAGGCGAACTCCACGAATTCGAGGCCGGCGGTGCCGAGCGGATTGTGCTCAGGCGCCGAAACGGCGCGTAGCGCGGCCTCTGGAGTGGGCAAGTCGCTGGGCATGGCAATCTCCTTGTATTGTCTTTCGACGCTGGTTCCCGTGTTGCTGATCATGTTGCTGATCGCGGTGCAAGCCGTACTGCTCCATTCACAGTGTGACACTGCCGGAGCGATGTGACGCGCCCTCGCGCGGGCTCGCGGCCGCTTTTGCACCGTGTTTTTACACCGGCTCGCGCCAGATTCGCAACTTCATTTTGTACCGGATGGTTCACCACAGTCAGGATTCGCGATTGCAACTGCTGCGCTGGGCGAGCGGTGACCCGGCTAGCTCGCCGGCGCGGCGCGGCGCACGCGCTTGCGCGCCACCTTGCTCGCCGGCTTGCCGACGCTCGCCGCCATCCGCAATTGCGCGACCTCCCGCACGGCGTCGATAAACGCTCGTCCCACTGGGGAAGGCTGCGTGTCGGAGCGCCGGATCAGCCCGACCGGTTCGTCCGTGCCCGCAAACGGCAGAGGCAAACGCACGAACATGCCGTGCGCCAGCTCGTACTCCACCGCGCTCAGCGGCACGAACCAGACAGCGTCGTTCTGTAGCGTCAACGCGCGCCCCGTCGAAACCGACAACACCTCGACGAACGCCGACAACGGCAGCACGCCCCACGCGCTCAGCAGGCTGTCCGCCGACTGCCGGATCAGCGTGCCGAACGGCGGCAACACCACAGGAAAGTCCTGCAATGCAGCGGACGGCAAGCCCGCAGCGGCGTCGAGCGGATGCCCCGCGCGCACGACGGCGATCAGCGGCTCGCTGAACAACTGCTCGAAGCTGAGCCCGACCATTCGCTCGGGGTCCGCGAGCCGCCCGACTGCGAACTCGATCGTGCCCGCTTTCAGACGCTCGAGCAATTCGGGGTTCGCGCCCGTTGCCAGACGCACGATCACGCGCGGCCAGAGCGACGCAAAACGCTTGAGAACGGGCGGCATCAACGCGCCGGCTACGGTCGGCAGAATTCCGACTTCGAGCGTGGCCGCGGCCGCGCCTTCCGCGCGTGCGAGCAGATCCACGCCCTGGCGCAACGCGCTGACGCAAGCGCTCGCGTGCGGCATGAAAAGCTGCCCCTCGCGCGTCGGCACGGCTCCGTGACGGCCGCGCTCGAACAGTTTCACGCCGAGAATGGCTTCGAGTTCGGCGACCGTCTTCGAGACGGCAGGTTGCGTGATCGACAGGCTGCCAGCTGCCCGCTGAACGCTCCCGAATTGGGCCACGGCCAGAAAGCATTGAAGGTGACGGAATTTGACGCGGCTGTCCGCGAGGCTGCGTTGCATAACGGCAGGTTATATCAAAAACGCCAAAACGTCATTTTTCATAACCGGACAGTTTGGATAAAGTCACTCCATAACGACGTATCCCGCAATCCCCGAAGGAGACATCGATGGACGATTCCTTTCTCAGCGCGCGCGATTTCGCGTCGCATCCCGAGTACATCTATCCCGGCTACGGTTCGTCGGTCAAACGCGGCCCAACCCGTCCGCTGATTCCACTGAAGGAAAAGCTGCGCGACCAGCGCGTGCCCGTCTACGGCACCGAAGACCTCGGCGCGCTCGATAACGACCTCACGCGCAACGCTGTTCGTAATGGCGAGCCGCTCGGCGAACGCATTATCGTGACGGGTCGCGTGCTCGACGAAGGCGGCCGCCCGGTACGCAATACGCTCGTCGAAATCTGGCAGGCGAATGCCGCCGGCCGCTACGTGCACAAGGTCGATCAGCACGACGCGCCGCTCGATCCGAACTTCCTCGGCGCCGGCCGCTGCCTGACGGATAACGAAGGGCGCTATCGTTTCCTGACCATCAAGCCTGGCGCGTATCCCTGGGGCAATCACCCGAACGCGTGGCGTCCGAATCACATTCACTTCTCGCTGTTCGGCGAGCATTTCGGCTCACGCCTCGTCACGCAAATGTATTTTCCCGGCGACCCGCTGCTGGCGTTCGATCCGATCTTCCAGGGCACGCCCGAACACGCGCGCGACCGGCTGATCGCGAACTTCTCGCTCGACACCACGCAAGAGTCCTACGCGCTCGGCTACGACTTCGACATCGTGCTGCGCGGCCGCAATGAAACTCCGATGGAGCGCTAAGCCATGACCACTCTCAAGCAAACGCCCTCGCAGACGGTTGGACCGTACTTCGCGTACGGCCTGTGCCCGCAGCAATACGACTTCGACTTCAAGAGCCTCTTCACACCGGTTCTGGCAGACCGTGAGGCGGCCGGCGAACACATCGCGATTGTCGGCCAAGTGTTCGACGGCGACGGCAAGGTGATCGGCGATGCCATGCTGGAAGTGTCGCAAGTGGACGCGAATGGCCACTATCCGGAATCGCGCGAGGAAATCCTGAAGACAGGTTTTCGCGGCTTTGCGCGCGTCGGCACGGGCACGGACCCGCATAAGCGCTTCATTGTGGAGACGGTCAAGCCTGGCCGCGTGAGCGCGGACGAGGCGCCGCATCTGAACGTGATCGTCACGATGCGGGGCATGCTGCTGCACACGTTCACGCGCATCTATTTCGAGGACGAAGCGCAAGCCAACGAACGCGATCCTGTATTGGCGGCGGTTCCGGCTGATCGACGCGATACGCTGATTGCACGCCGCGATCCGGACACGGCCAACGTGTATCGCTTCGACATCTATATGCAAGGCGACAAGGAAACGGTGTTTTTCGACCTGTAACGCGGATTTCTCCCACTTTCATATAGCCTTCATCTACACTGAAAGAGATCCGTCCAGCGACTGGATCGCGAACCTCCGAGTAGTTGAGCCCGCCTTGCGCGGGCTTTTTTTCGCGCCCGCTGAAAAAGCGGACACCGATTATCGCAATGAGCAACGCAGCCAGTGGCGGATACAGATCACGTGCAGAAGGAAAACGCAGCGAGCGCGCCATCGGCAACGAGCCGAAATGTTGAGGGAGATCGCGCACACGATCAACGGCAGAAGTCCACGCGGGTTGGCCGGCAACCGGCACGCGCTGCAACGAATCCGGCTCGCGCTCAGCAGCGAAAGTGCTCGATGTTTTGCCCCGCGTAAATCGCGCGCGCGAGCCGGTCCGGTTTCTCGCCATGTCCGTCCCACGTATTACCGAATGCATCGCGATAAATGACCGCGCGTGTAGCGGTGGCGTCTGCTTCAATCGACTCGGCGAGCGCTTCGATCGTGATGCCGTATTCGTCCATGCGCCGGCGTATCCATACGATCAGGCGCTCACGCGCATTCCCGTCGAGGTCGAACAGCCGCTGTTGTTCTTCTCGCTCTTTCATAAGTACCGGTGTCGCAGCTAATAATGCTCGCGGTGGAAAGAAAAAGATCTGGCTAAAAGAATGCGAAGCCTTCCGGTATTCACGAATGACGGACATGAATTGCGCGCAAGTTAAGCTTGCAACGCATCTCCCGATGCGCAGAAAATCGCATGCGGAAATCATGCACAGCCAATCCAGGATTTGGGGAATTCGCCGCTACTGCTCGAACTGCACCTCGTGCCCCGGTGTCCCGAAGCAGCTTCAGCGTATGGAAGGCGATTCTAGCATTCAAATAATTCTGCTTGCAGCCAGCGTGTACGTTCTTGCGTTGCGTAGAGCTTCTTATTGCTTATTGCATGATGACTACCTGTGTGCGAAAACGATTCAATAAAGCGGACGCAGAACGCCGGCGCCCATGCTATGTTTCAACGACGTTGCCTATTCAGAAGCGATAGACAGCAATAGACAGCAATGGACCGCACCAGACCGCCCAAGGAGACACGACCATGCCAGCCTCAACCGCCATCCTCACCATTCTTGTCGCGCTGCTATTAGGCGCAATGAGTCCGGGACCGAGCTTCGTCATCGTCGCGAGGAATTCAATTGGTCTGTCGCGCGGCGACGGTCTGGCCACGGCGCTCGGCATGGGAATCGGCGGCGTGTTCTTTAGCGGTATTGCCCTGCTCGGCTTGTACACGTTGCTCGCCACCGTCGAATGGCTTTATATCGGCCTGAAAGTGGCCGGCGGACTCTACCTTATTTATCTGGCCTCGAAGATCTGGCGCGGCGCCGCCAAACCGCTTGCATTCGACGCCGGCCAAAGCGCCTCGACTAATCCACGTAAGTCTTTCTGGGTTGGCCTCAGCACACAACTCAGCAATCCCAAGACAGCGGTTTACTACGGCAGCATTTTCGCGGCGCTTTTGCCGCAGCATCCGCCGCTGTGGTGCTATTTCGCATTGCCGCCCGCGATCTTCGGCATCGAGGCGGGCTGGTACACGATCGTCGCATTGTGCTTTTCAAGTCGGCGTCCGCGCGAAATCTATCTGCAGTGGAAAGCGTGGATCGACCGCATCGCCGCGAGTGCAGTCGCCGCGCTCGGCTTGCGCCTGATCGTGACGGCGCACAAAGTGGGGATCTGATGATCTCGTGCCTATGCATGCGGCCTGGCCTCAGCGGCCTCGCTTCAGTCCACGAAAGACCGAGCCGCAAGCGCGACGAGAGCGAGACCACAGCAAGGCCAAAGCAAGGCCAAAGCAAGGCCAAAGCAAGGCCCAAGCGAGCCCCAAACGGGGCCACATAGCAAACCCCCAGCGGCACTAACCCCGAACGGCACACCAGAACAGTTACAAGTTAACTGTTGACGCTGGTGTGCCGCAGCGGTTACTGTGGCACCCGAAGTTCAAGAAGTTCGATTGCTGTTCATCAATGTCTCGCTCCTCAGCGGTATTCGTTGTCCTCTCCCTCCTTGACGCTTCTCCGGCTCTTTCACAGAGCACATTTTCTATTTCTTTCCTCAGGGGTTCTTCATGGATACCGGTACCGTTAAGTGGTTCAACGACAGCAAAGGCTTTGGCTTCATCACCCCGGACAAGGGCGGCGACGACCTGTTCGCGCACTTCTCCGAAATCAAGGGCAATGGCTTCAAGACGCTCGCTGAAAATCAGAAGGTGAGCTTCGAAACGAAGCAAGGCCCGAAGGGTCTGCAAGCGGCCAACATCACGCCGCTCTAAGCAAAGTTTGAAGGGCTCGGTGTCCGGCATCGGACATCGGGCTGCAGCGACATCCTCGCGGAGTTTCCTCTCCCACAGTTGGCGCGCGATCGCTTCAGAGTTGCAGTTGTATCCGCAATTCGCCCGAGCGCCAAACGCCTCGTTGCACCTCATTCCCCTTTCGGCTTCCACGCCTTTTTTAGCTTTCCGGCTGCGTTCTGATTCGGCTCGCAATGGCTTTGAATCGGCTCGTCCGCGCGACTCAATGAAATTTCGCACGGCGGCGCGCACCCGCACATTATTAAAATACAAAATGCAAAACAAACATATTCATCATTACAACGGCTATGCCGTCAAACCCTCGGCGCATCGTTTGCCAGATGGTACTTTCTCGTCCAACCTGTTGCTCGAACGCGCTGACAGCGCCCGCGCGGAAGGTCTCTACCAGTTCTATTCGCTCGATTACTTCGCCGACGAAGAACAGGCCTTGCAGCATTCCGCACGCTGGGCACGCGAGTGGGTCGACACGCGCGGTTGACGCGCAAATAAGGCGCACATGAACGCGCAAAGTTCGACGTTATGAACTTTTGCCGCTTTTCTGGAAGGGCGCTGCAAGCGCAGCCGCTCTTTCCCCTGCCTGTTTTGTCGGCACGCGGATAAAGAATCCGCCTCGACAGCCGTTATGCGAACTATGGCGCGGCCTCGCCCGCGCATCCCATTCCGCATCCAACGCACTGTCGAATCCGATAATGAACCGTCTGACACTGAAACAGAAGTTGTGGGTACCGCTGCTGCTTTGCTGGGCAGCACTGCTGATCGTAACCATAGTCAACGCGCTCGACGCGCGTAGCGCGCAGATGGACGCGCGGCGCTCGGCTCTTGCGGACGTCACCGACATGGCGGCATCGATCGTTGCGGATTACGCGAAGCAGGCGGACGCCGGCAAGCTTTCCGTCGACGAAGCCAAGCAGCAGGCCATCGCCCGCGTCACCGCGCAGCGTTACGGCATGTCGGGCTACGTGACGATCGTGCGCGGCGACTCTGTGATGGTCGCTCATCCGATGAGCCCGCAGCTCAACGGCAAGGACATGAGCGGCTTTCGCGACGCGAAAGGCACCGCGCTCTACCACGATATCGCCGCGGCGGGCGGCTCCGCGGCAGGCTCCGGCTATTTGCGTTACTGGTGGCCGAAACCCGGCGAGACGAAGCCCAGCGAAAAAATCGGCTACGTGAAGCGCTTCGCGCCATGGAACTGGGACTTCATTGCCGGCGCCTACATGGACGACATCCAGGCGCAGTTCTACGAAACGCTATTGCGCTCGGGCGGCATGCTGCTGGTGCTGGGCGTGCTGGTGTCGTTCGTCGCGTCGCGTGTGGTGCGCAATGTGTCGCGCTCGATCGGCGGCGAGCCGTCCGCGGCGGCGCAGATCGCGATGCGCATCGCTCGTGGCGACCTTGCGACGCCTATCGACCTGCGCCGCGGCGACACGGCCAGTCTGCTGTTCTCGCTGCGCGAAATGCGCGATCAACTCGCAGCCACAGTCGCGCGCATCAAGACTTCCGCTGAGACGATCACCGTCGCATCCAGGGAAATCGCCGCCGGCAACCTAGATCTGTCGAGCCGCACGGAGGAACAGGCGGCTTCGTTACAGCAGACCGCCGCCAGCATGGACGAACTGACCAAGACCGTCACGCAGAACGCCGACAACGCCGCAACGGCTTCCGGTCTGGCAAAAGACGCCTCTAGCATCGCCGCGCGCGGCGGCGAAGTGGTCAATGACGTCGTCGAGAAAATGGCCGGCATTACAGAGAGTTCGCGCAAAATCGGCGAGATCATCAACGTGATCGAGGGCATTGCGTTCCAGACGAATATTCTTGCGCTCAATGCCGCCGTGGAGGCGGCGCGCGCGGGCGAGGAAGGCCGCGGCTTTGCGGTCGTCGCGGGCGAAGTTCGCAATCTCGCACAGCGCAGCGCGACAGCGGCCAAGGAAATCAAAGTGCTGATCGACCAGTCCGTCGAGCAGGTCGGCGAAGGTTCGACGCTGGCCGGGCGGGCCGGCAGCACCATCGGCGAAGTGGTCGAGGCCGTGCGCCGCGTCACGGCGATCATGAATGAGATTTCGGCGGCCTCGAAGGAGCAAAGCTCCGGCATCGGCGAAGTGAACCTCGCGATTCGCCAGATGGACGACGTCACCCAGCGCAACGCGGCACTCGTCGAGCAGGCAGCGGCCGCCGCCGGTTCGCTGGACGAGCAGACCGGGCAGTTGCGCGAGGCGGTCGCCGTGTTCAAGGTCGGGCAACCGGCCTGATCCGGCAACTCGAGCTGCAACAGGCCGTCGCGTCACAGTTGCATTGATGCACGTTTCTCGCGTGCATAAAAAAAGGTGCCCCGAAGGGCACCTTTCTGTACAACAAGCAGCTTCTGCTGAAGCTTAGAAGCGGTGACGCAGACCGACCGTAGCAGCCGTCTGGTTCTTCGACGACGACGGAGCTTGCGTGATGTCGCCGCTGTAGATCGAAGCGACACCGCCGTCGCCCATTGCGTGCTGGTACACGGCTTGTGCGTAGACGTCCGTACGACGCGACAGCGCGTAGTCAGCCTGCAGGCCGATCTGGTGGTAACGCACCGAGGTCGAGCCGCCGTTTGCAGCAACGCCGTAGCCCTTGCCGTCCGTGAACGTGTACGCCACGCCCAGGCCCAGAGCCGGAGTCAGGTTGTACTTGCCGTTGACTTCGTAGTTGTTAGCGCGCAGCGATTGCTGAACGCCTGCAACGTTGTCGATACGCGATTGCGTCCATGCCAGACCAACGGTTGCCGGGCCGAACGAGTACGAACCCGCTGCACCGAACTCACGCTGACGGAAGTTGCCGGTCGCGCCGAGGAAACCGCCGTCCGTAGCGCCGCCGTTGCTTGCCGTGCCTGCTGCGTTCGTTGCGCCCGGGTTGTTCTGCTGCGCGTAAGCAGCGCCCAAACGCAGACCTTGCCACTGGTATGCAGCGCCCAGGCTGTATTCACGGTTGTTCGCGAATGCGCCAGCCTGGTTCGAGAAGCCGTACGTGCCGCCGAACGTGAAGCCAGCGTAGTTGGCGCTCGAGTACTTGATCGAGTTGTTGACCGCGAAGCCGCCGTTCGTGTTCAGGTTGTCGTTGTTGAACGGATGCGCGAAGTACGTGCCGCCCCAGCTGCCCGTTGCCGTCAGCGGTGCCAGGAAGTCTTGCGCTGCGTCGTATTGACGGCCCAGCGTGACGGTACCGAATTGCGCGCTCGACAGACCGACAAATGCCTGACGGTTGAACATGCCGTTGTTGTTCGCGAAGCGGCCGTTGTTGACGTTAAAACCGCTTTCCAACGTGAAGATTGCCTTCAGGCCGTTGCCCAGGTCTTCCGAGCCGCGCAGACCGAAGCGGCTCTGGTCGATGCCGCCGCTGCCGGCTGCCCACTTCGAGTTGTGAGCAACGTTGCTCGTGTAGGTCACGCCTGCGTCCAGCAGACCGTACAGGGTGACGCTGCTTTGTGCGTGAGCGACGGAAGCGAACGATGCGGCAACCGCAACGACGATGAGACTCTTTTTCATGCGTGGGACTCCTGTTCGATAAATTTTCGTGGGGGAGCGGGACCAGCCTCGACAGCGCGCGGACACGCCGCCGCCCTTTCGCCGAACCTTGGTGGCACGGCCGGGCACCCTTTAAACGAAGCGTGAGTGTAGGGGGACACCCTAATACCAGCGCGCGCAATTCTCACAACACGGTCTTGCACGATCGGCAATAATCACGCCCCGCCGGCGGCTAAGTTATTGAATTCCAGCGAAAAACTGCAAAAAGGGACAGGAGGGGCGTCTGCGCGAGCCATAAATAATTTGCAACTTTTCAATAAATAAAGTTGCGCGAATGCAACAGCTCGTAATACGGGTGAAGTAATCGGGAAGGCAAAAAGCGCGGGTGCACCGGGAGCGAGTTGCTTATTAATTAAGCAATATCGATCGCATAGAATTGCGCGGTTAGTTTATTGCAGAAAGCGTGGAACTTAAGCTGACGGCTATTGTCGGCGAATACACACGTTTATTTGTGAGCTCGCGTAATTGGGAGAAAATGAAAAGCCGCCCATCAGGCGGCTTTCTTGCAATGGCGGGGCGAAGGCGCAGCATGCACTTATATCGATGGCTATTCAGTGAAGCCTTCAGCACGGGCGTGTCCGGAGGTGATCTGCGGCGCCGACCGCCGCGTGACTCACCCTGTGCTGAAAGCGGACGGCAATGCATCGAACAGCCTTCCATCCACACTAACGGCACGGCCGTTCGTCTTTTTACGCGTAGTTTCCCTAATTCCGGGAACTGGCCTCGTTGAACCAAGACTGCTTTTGGGATTGCCCGAGAGCGTCCTCGTCTTCCGGAGAACTGCCGGGCGCCAGCGGATCGGTGTCGGGTGGCGTACCGGGCAGCGGACGCGGCTGCTCTTCGGGCGCGTCCAGCGGCTCGTTTGACGGATCGGCTACGGGGTCAATCGTGGGGTCGGTTTGCATGATCGTGCTCCTGTGAAGGGAAGTTCTCCCACCTCACCCGGCGCAACCGTTATTCCTGCCGCAAACCGTCTTCGCCTGCCGACCCGTTTGCCTGCTGCCACTGCCCGAACCCCGAGCAGCGCCCTATAGGGCTAGCGGCAGCCGGTTCGTCTCCTTGATTGTATGCATGACGAACGCGCTCCTTACTTCGCGCACGTGCGGTAACGTGGCCAATACTTTTCGACTGAAATTGGCAAATGCGTCGAGGTCCCTTGCGACCACACGCAACAGATAATCCTCTTCCCCAGAGAGGATGTAGCACGACAACACTTGATCCACGACCTGCAATGCACGCTCGAACTCAATGGCGTCGCGCTCGTGGTGCGAAGTGATCTTCACGAATACGAACGCGTCGATTCCAAGGCCGAGGGCTTTGCGGTTCAGCAAAAGACTATAGCCGTCGATCACGCCGGATTCCTCCATCCGCCTCACCCGCCGCCAACACGGCGAGACCGAACTGTTGGTCTTCTCGGCGAGCGCGGCCATCGAAATGCGGGGATCTGTCTGCAGGATAGCGAGTATTTCCCGATCGGCAGACGAAAGCAGGGCTTGGTCCATGAGAGGCTCCGTTGGCACCATTGATTTGCGAGGCATCGCCTCAACCAGACAAGACTTACCTTCTACTCGAATATAAGCGAAATTTCTTGCCGATATCCAGGGCCGTGCGGGCAAAGATAGAAAAAACCGATCTCCTCGCCATTCATAGAATGTGGTCAGGTCTGGGAGCAATCATGTGCAATGAACTGACGCCTGACGATCCGGACTTGGCGTACTCGCCGAGTTCAGTCGCCGCCAACTACCGCGAAGTGATCGCGGACTACGAGACAAAGAGCCTCGCGGCCCTGAGGCATGCCAATGCGATACGCGTGCCCTACGGCAAGACATCGGAGGAATATACGATCGTCTTCGAGCCGGCGGGCAGTGCGCCTGACGCAATGCTGGTTTTCTTTCACGGCGGCTATTGGCAGGAGCTTTCCGCAGAGGTTTCATGCTTTCCCGCGGATTCGCTGCAGTCGCGAGGCCATGCCTATGCGGCAGTGAATTACACGCTGGCCCCTCATGCGACGGTGTCGACGATCGTCGCCCAGTGCGCGACCGCGCTGATCTCCCTTGCAACACGAAGGCCGCACGCGCGAATGGTAATTGCGGGTAGTTCCGCCGGCGCCCATCTCGCAGCGATGCTCATGTCTGTCGACTGGAAGATTTTCGGGTTAAACGCCGCACCGTTTCACGGCGCGGTGCTCATTTCCGGCATCTACGACTTGCGTCCGCTTGTCACGACTTATATCAATGAGCCGCTTCGGCTAGACCTTGAAGGCGCGGCTGCCATGAGTCCGCAATTGCTGCCGTTGCGGGTCCGGGTACCGACCGTGGTGTGCTGGGGC
Organism: Burkholderia sp. WSM2230; assembly: GCF_000472445.1. Classification (GTDB taxonomy): domain Bacteria; phylum Pseudomonadota; class Gammaproteobacteria; order Burkholderiales; family Burkholderiaceae; genus Paraburkholderia. The sequence goes on along the minus strand of NZ_AXAJ01000022.1, from coordinate 38,376 downwards.
GAACACGAAACGTCTGCGTTCAAGCAGCAGAGCCGCGACTATGCCGCTTTTATTGCGCAGTCTGGTGGCGACGTATCGCACTACGAAGTCGCCAATAGAAATCACTTCGACATTCTTTTCGATCTATCCGATTTTGCGAGCCGGCCCGGCATCGACACCTTCAAATTACTTGGAGACAAATCATGAATAGACCACGCAAGCGCGTCATCCCTGAAGTGCGCAACCCGGCGCTCGAACGGTCGCTCATCAAGGACGTTTCGATTTCGACGAACGCAAGCCGGGAAGAAACCGCCAGGTCGACTTCCGGCGAACCGTTGATTGCATTCGATGGCAAGAGCAATCCCTTCATCGACTACCACCGCAACGACTTGCTTTTGAGCATTCAGCACATGCGCAGCGAAGGCCATGATGAGATGGTCTTTATCCTGATGACGCAATGCAAGGAGCTAACGTTCAAGGCAATTCACTATGAAGCCTACAACATGCAGTTGCGCATCAAGGACGACGACATCGCCGGCGCACTGGCGTTAGTGCCTCGGATCAAGCGCCTTTTCGAATACCTCGTTAAGACGTGGGACGTGCTCTCGACCATCACGACCAGCGGCTTCAACGAATTCCGCGACTGTCTCGGCGTTTCGTCGGGGCAGCAATCGTATATGTATCGGCATGTCGAGTTCATTCTCGGCAACAAGTCGGTACGCCTCGCGCAGGCTCACGCGAACAACCCCGACGTTTATCCGCAACTGAAGGCGTCCCTCAATGCGCCCAGCCTCTATGACGATGTGCTGGCGCTACTGCATCGGCGCGGAATCGCAGTTCCCGCAAATGCATTGCAGCGCGACTGGTCGGAAACGTACACGTCGAACCCCGAGGTCGAGAAAGCATGGCTCGAGGTCTACGGCGATCCGGCGCCCGATAACGATCTTTACCTTCTCGGCGAAGGCCTCATAGAAATCGCGGATCTCTTCTCGCAGTACCGGTGGCGCCATTTCACCTCCGTCGAGCGCATTCTCGGCTTCAAGCCAGGTACAGGCGGATCGGCGGGTGTGGGCTGGCTCAAGCATGTTGTCGAACATCGCTTCTTTCCCGAGTTGTGGGCTATCCGTACCGTGTTGGGGGCGTAATGGATCGCAGCGCAATAGCCACACCGGCCATGGACGCCTGCGGCACGCTGGCAGAAACGCGTGACAGATTCTGCATTCCAGAAGGCGTCCGCTATTTCGACGGCAACTCGCTCGGCCTGATGCCCAAGGTCGTCCAACTGCATGCGTCGAATGTCATCACGCACGAATGGGGCACCGGCCTCATTCATTCGTGGCATGACGCTGAATGGCGTACCTTGCCGCAACGCACGGGCGCCAAGATCGCCGCGCTGATCGGCGCAAAACCTCATCAGGTCGTGGCTTGCGACTCGACGTCGGTCAACCTTTTCAAAGTGCTGGTGAGCGCGATACGGCTTCGGAGTGGCCGGAAGAAAATCGTCACGGACTCCGACGCATTTCCGACCGACCTGTATATAGTCGAGCAGGTCGCCAGGCTCTTTGGCCTGACGGTCGTCGCAGTCCCCGCGCGCGAGATCGGGAGCAATCTCGACGACGAAGTCGCGGCAGTGGTACTCACGCACGTGGACTACCGCAGCGCAGAAATCTACGACATGCACGGCTACACGCAGCGGGCTCACGACGTGGGCGCGCTCATTGTCTGGGATCTGTCCCACACGGCGGGCGCGGTGCCGTGCGATCTCGACGGCAGCGGCGCGGACTTCGCCGTCGGATGTGGGTACAAGTACCTCAACGGCGGCCCCGGCGCACCGGCCTATCTGTACGTCGCGGAGCGCCACGCCGACGCCTGCGAGCAACCACTCGCTGGGTGGTTCGGCCATGCACGCCCGTTCGACTTCGCGCAGCACTACACGCCCGCGCGGGGCACTGCACGATTCTTGTGCGGAACGAACCCCGTCATTGGTCTTTCGGTTCTCTCACGGGCACTAGACATCTTCGACGGAGTGTCTCTGAGCGACATCCGAAGTCGAAGCACCGAGCTCACCGGCCTTTTCATTGAAGGCGTGGACAGGCACCTGAGCACGCACGGCGTCGTGGTCGCTTCGCCTCGCGACGCGACCCTGCGAGGCAGTCATGTGTCGCTGCGTCATCCGCATGGCTACGGCGTGATGCAGGAACTGGCAAAGCGCAAGTTCATCGGCGACTTCCGCATGCCGGATTACATGCGATTCGGCTTTGCGCCGCTCTACAACACCCCGGATGACGTCCATGCGCTGATCGATGCGTTGGACCAGATCATGACCACCCGCGCGTGGGATAAGCCAGAGTACCAGCAGCGGCGCGATTTCACGTAAAGCAGCCCCCGGCGCGTCGAATCGCGCCGGGCAACGATTACAAAAGGAGACACGATGTCAGCAGGAAACTTCGATTCGATTGCCGCGCGCGAGAGCGACCTCGAAAAGCGTCTCACACCCCGGCAACTCACGATGATCGCCATTGGCAGCGCGATCGGCACGGGTCTTTTTCTCGGCAGTGGAGCCGCGATTAAGATGGCAGGACCGAGCGTGATCGTCAGCTATGCAATAGGCGCGCTGGTCGCTCTGCTATTGATGGGCTGCCTCGCGGAAATGGTAATCGCGCATCCAACCACGGGTTCGTTTGGCGCATATGCGGAGCATTACCTCGGTGCACGCGCCGGTTTCATCGTGCGCTATACGTATTGGGTGTCAGTGGTTCTCGTTATCGGCGCGGAGGTCACCGCCGTTGCCGTGTACATGCAGTACTGGTTTCCGGCAACACCGGCGTGGCTCTGGATAATCGGCTTTTCCGCGCTGCTGATCGTGGTCAACGCAAGCAGTGTCAACGTATTCGGTACCGCCGAGTACTGGTTCGCCGCGGTGAAGGTGGCCGCTATCGTGGGCTTTATCGTTATCGGCGGTTTGACGGTGTGGCAAGCACCCGAGGGCGGAGCCATCGGCTTTGGCAACTATTTCGCTAACCAGGGCTTCTTTCCGAAGGGCTTTTCGGGCACCTGGTACGCCGTGGTGATCGCAATCTTCAGTTTTATCGGCATCGAATTCATCGCCGTTGCCGCCGGTGAAGCGAAACAACCGCAGCAGGCCGCGCGCACGGCATTCAAGTCCGCCGTGTTGCGGCTACTGGTGTTCTACATCGTCACGATTGCATTGACGGTGGCGATCGTTCCGTGGCAGCGCGCGGGCACGGGAGAAAGCCCGTTCGTTCTCGTCATGCGCCTGCTCGGCATTCCCTTCGGCGCGAGCGTGATGAACTTCGTCGTCCTGACCGCCGCTTTGTCGGCCATGAACGCTCAGTTGTACGTAGCAACACGGATGATTTTCAGCCTGTCTCGCGGCGGCCAGGCGCCCGCCTTTCTCGGCACCATTGGCCGCAACGGCGCGCCGTCTCGCGCGCTTCTTTTTTCGACGTCGGGCGTGGCTTTCGCAGCCGTTTGCAGTGTCTTTGCGCCCGGAGATTCGTTCTTGCTCGTCATGTCCATAGCGATGTTCGGCGCCCTGTTCGCATGGTTCATGATCTTCGTCACCCACTACCGTTTCAGGCGCGTCGCGGAGCGCGACGGAACCCGCCTCACCTTCCGCATCTGGGGATTTCCTTTCCTCACGATCGCCGGCGGCGGGTTGATGTTCGCCGTCCTCGCAACAACGCTCGTGCTGCCCGCGTTCCGCATGACGCTAGTAACAGGGATCCCGCTGCTGATTGCGCTGGGCATCGCTTACAAGTTCGTCAAGGATCGCCCGAATGCGCAGCTCGCGGAGAAGGAGGCACTGTGAAAACCTATCCCACGCCATTCATTGCCGCGGCTGTGCAGGCGGCACCGGTCTACCTCAATGCGGATGCAACCGTCGAACTCGCCTGTTCGCTGATCGGCGCTGCCGCAGGTGAAGGCGCCCGTCTCGTCGCGTTCCCCGAGGTGTTCGTTGCAGGCTACCCGTACTGGAACTGGACCATGACCCCGGTTCAGGGCAGTTCATGGTACGAGCGGCTTTACGTCAACTCGATCGACGTACCGGGCCCTCACGTCGGCCGGCTGTGCTCAGCAGCGCGCGGGGCGAACTGCTTCGTCGTAATCGGCGTGAACGAACGCGGGGCAAACAGTTACGGTGTGCTGTACAACACCGTGCTGTTCATCGGCGCGGACGGCACCCTGCTCGGCCGGCATCGCAAGCTCGTGCCCACCTGGGCGGAAAAGCTGACCTGGACGGGCGGCGACGGCAACTCGCTCACCGTGTACCAAACGGAAATCGGTCCGCTAGGCGCACTCGCCTGCGGAGAAAACACCAACACACTCGCGCGTTTTTCGCTGCTTGCGCAAGGTGAACTGATTCATGTGGCGAACTACATTGCTTTGCCTGTCGCGCCGAAGGACTACGACATGGTCGAGGCGATCAAGCTGCGCGCGGCCGCCCATGCGTTCGAGGGCAAACTGTTCTCCATCGTTTCCTGTTCGGCTGTCTCCGAGGAGATCGTCGACCGCGTTGCGGGCGACGACGCCCATGCTCGCGCGCTTCTCGAGCGCGAGCACAGCGCGTTCTCGGGCATCTTCGGTCCGGACGGCCGTTTGTTGACCGAGCCGCTGATCGATCGCGAGGGAATCGTCTATGCAGAAATCGACCTGTCGCGCTGCATACAACCAAAGCAGATGCATGACATTGTCGGTCACTACAACCGTTTCGATATCTTCAATCTGACCGTTGACAAGCGCAGGCAGGCGCCCATGCAGATCACCGGCGAAGCAGCGGATAAAGCACCTTGCGAACCACGCGAAAATGCCGCCGCGAGTCCCGCAACTGCGACGTCCGCCGCTATAACGGAGAAGCGCCATGCATGACGATAATGTAGCGGGACGCGCGCGCGTCGTCGAAACCCCCGAGCTTTCCGCGTTTTATGAAGCGCTCGCGCAGCACGAAGCCGGCGCGCTGTGGACGGTGGCCAATGAAATCGAGCCATGGGAACCCAGGCCCCATGCCGTTCCCATGTTATGGAGTTATGAAGCACTGCGCCCCATGGTGCTGCAATCGCTCGAGCTCGTTCGCCCGGAGGATGCCGGACGACGCGTTGTCATGCTTGTGAACCCGAGGCGGCGCGACGTCAGTGCCGCTGTCGGTTGGCTCTACACCGGAATACAGGTGATGAAACCAGGCGAGGCGGCATCGGCGCACCGGCATATGGCTTCGGCGCTGCGCTTCATTATTGAAGGCAGCGGCGCTTACACGATCGTCGACGGCGAACGTCTGACGCTCGCAGCAAACGACTTTGTGATCACACCCAACGGCACCTGGCATGAACACGGCAACGACGGCGGCACGTCGCCCTGCATCTGGCAGGACGGACTCGACATTCCGCTAATCAACGCGCTGGAAGCCAACTTCTATGAAGTCCACCCTGAACTCCATCAGGACGTCGCTCGGCCCCTGAACGCCTCTCACGCCGCGTATGCCAGCCCTGCGCTCAAACCGCTAGAGCCGGACTGGCGCAAGCCCTACTCGCCGCTATTGAAGTTCAGTTGGGAAAGCACGTACGAAGCGCTGCTTCGCTATGCGAAGGTCACCGACGGTTCGCCGTTCGACGGTGTCGTGATGGAATACGTGAACCCGCTGACAGGCGGCTCGGTGATGCCGACCATGGGCGCGCAGATGCAGATGCTGCGCGCAGGGGAAAGCACGCGGGCGCATCGGCACACGGGCAACGTGATCTATCACGTGGCAAAAGGGTCCGGCCACTCGGTTATCGGCGGCAAGCGGTTCGACTGGAAAGAGCACGACATTTTCTGCGTACCGTCCTGGACCTGGCATGAGCATGCGAATGCGTCGGCAACCGACGATGCCTGCCTCTTTTCCTTCAACGACTTCCCCGTCATGAAATCGCTCGCGATCTATCACGAGCAAGCCTACCTGCCGGACGACGGACACCAGACGTAATAAGCGACCATCGAGGAAAATATGCAGTTAGTCACCTATCAGGATCTCGCGCGCGAGCAAGCGGCGCGTGTGGGCGTTGTGCTCGACGAACAGGTCATCGACGTCGCGCTATTGGGCTTGCAGGCGAACGTGAGCCTGCCCTCGACAATGCTCGGGCTCATCGACGCAGGCCCGGCGGCGCTGGATTTGTTGCGCGAGCTTCTTGCGGCGCATCGCGCGCGCTGGCCCGTGGGCACTGCCACGTGGCTCAGCAACGTCAGATTGCTTGCGCCGATTCCGCGACCTCGCAAGAACCTCTTCGGTATCGGATTGAATTACGTGGACCACGTCGCCGAATCAAGCCGCTCGCTCGACACGGACAACGAAATGCCCGCGAAACCCGTGGTTTTCAGCAAGCCGCCAACCACGGTAATCGGCCCGAATGAAGCCATTGAACATAACAGCGAGATTACGCAGCAACTCGACTGGGAAGTCGAACTCGGTGTGGTGATCGGACGGACCGCGAAACGCATTACGGAAGCCGACGCGATGGCTCATGTGTTCGGCTACACAGTGATCAACGACATCAGCGCGCGCGACAACCGCCGTGCAGGCCAATGGATTTTCTCGAAGGGCCAGGATACCTACTGCCCGATGGGCCCTTGCATCGTCACGGCCGACGAAATCGCCGATCCACATGACCTCGAGTTGTCGCTGACCAAAAACGGGCGCGTCATGCAGCAGGCGAGCACCGCGCAGATGTACTTCAAGATTCCTGCGCTGATCGCGGATATCGCCTCGGCAATGACACTCGAACCCGGCGACATCATCGCGACCGGTACGCCGTCCGGAGTCGGCGCCGGCCGCACGCCGCAGGAGTGGATGCATCCCGGCGACATTATCGAAGCACGCGTCGAGCGCATCGGCACGCTGCGTAATCCCGTTGTCTCCGTCTAGCAGGAAGCCCCATGATTTCCAGCAAAACTTTTCGTATCGGCCAGATTGTTCCGAGTTCCAATGTAACGATGGAACGGGAAATTCCGGCAATGCTTCGTTTGCGCGAAACCGTCGAGCCCGAACGGTTCACGTTTCATTCGAGCCGTATGCGCATGAAGCAGGTAACAAAGGAAGAACTCGAGTCCATGGATCGCGACTCGGATTGCTGCGCGGCGGAATTGGCCGATGCAAGGGTCGACGTGCTCGGATATGCGTGTCTCGTGGCCATCATGAGCATGGGTATCGGCTATCACCGCGTGTCTGAGAAGCGCCTGAAGGGGGTCGCGGAGAACAATGCCTGCAATGCGCCGGTAGTGACAAGTGCTGGCGCGCTCGTCGACGGCCTGCGCGCGCTAGGTATCAGACGTATTGCGCTAATTGCGCCTTACATGAAACCACTCACGCAACTGGTCGTCGACTATCTGGAACACGAGAACATCCGCGTGGTGAGCCATCTCGCACTCGAAATTCCCGACAACCTGGAAGTCGGCGCACGCGATCCAAACGCCTTGCGCTCAATTTACAGGCAACTCGATCTTTCGCAGGCGGACGCAGTCGTGCTTTCTGCCTGCGTGCAGATGCCGTCGTTCGAGGCAATCCAGGCAGTGCAGGATGAGTGCGGCAAGCCGGTTGTTTCGGCCGCGGTCTGCACGACCTTTTCGATGTTGAAGAAGCTGGGCCTGCGCACCTATGTGCCGAATGCCGGAGAACTGCTGTCAGGACGCTACTAGCGAGCGCGGGGACGGGCTAACGCCCGTCCGTGTTCCGTGTGTATGTCCGGCCTGTATCCGGCCAGGCGCCATACGCGCGCTTTAGCCGCCTTACGCCTTCCTCGATGTCGGCAATGCCCGGCGCCGCAAATGACAGGCGCAGCGACGCGGCGTCCACCTTGTCCGCGAAAAACGCCTTGCCCGGCACGAAGATGACCTTGTTCTCAATCGCGCGTTGCAGGAGCGCGGAGGCGTCGATAACGCTGCCACTGTCGTTCTCATTCAGACGCGCCCACACGAACATGCCGCCCTCGGGCCGATGAAACTCGAGAGCACCGCCGAGTTCCGAATGCAGTGCATCGGATAGCGCCTCGCATTTGCGCCCGTACATTGCGGTAATACGCGGCAGGTGTCGTTCGAGTGCGCCATCGGCGAGGTATTCGGCGGCAATGGCTTGCGTCCACGGCGTGCTGCAAAGGTCCACGGTCTGCTTCGCGATCACGCAGCGGCGTGCGATTTCTGCCGGTGCAATCGTCCAGCCCACGCGCAAGCCCGGCGCGACGATCTTCGAGAGACTCGCGAAATGAACGACCCAGTCGCGCGATCCGTCTACTTGCGCCGCAAGCGAGAGGATTGACGGTACCGCGTCGCCGGAAAAACGCAGATCGCCATACGGGTCGTCCTCGACGATCACGAATTGATATTGCACCGCCAGCTTCAGCAATGCGATGCGGCGCTCACGCGTGATGGTTGCGCCCGTCGGGTTCGCAAACGTGGGGACCGTATAAAGCAGCTTTGGGCGCGCGATCGTCCCGGAGGCGAGAAGCGTGGCGAGATAGTCGACGTCGAGCCCGTGCGCATCGACCGGCAAGCTCACGATGTTCGCCTGCTGAAGCCTGAGCGCCTGAAGCGTTGCCGGGTACGCCGGCTGTTCGGTCAGTACGACATCGCCCGGATTCACCAGCACGCGAAGCAACAGGTCGAGTCCCTGCTGCGATCCCGTGGTTACCAGCATCTCATTCGGCGAACACGACACGCCGCGACGTGTCATCAGATTGACGAGTTCGTGCTTCAGGCGCGGCAAACCGTCGGTGGGTCCATACTGGAGACACAGGTTCGCGTCCTGGTAGGCGCGAGCCGCAGCCTGCTGCAGACCTTCGACGTCGAACAGATCGCTGGCGGGATAGCCGCCCGCAAACGAGATCATGCCCGGCTCGGCGAGATACTTGAACAGTTCGCGAATCGGAGAGCCTGAGGGATTCTGGAAAGGAGCGGTGAATTCGTACATGTTGTCGTTAGCTGGGAGCCCGGGCATTCAGGTGTTCATTGTGGTCAGCCGTTACATCCGCAGCAAACGATATCTATGCACTACGTAGTGCGCTTTTATCATCAAGCGGGCCACTACCAAAAGAAAAGCCCGGCAATGGCCGGGCCCTCGCGCACTCGAATGCGTGCGAATCGAACCGCGCGCTAAACCACGTTCTTTTCCACAATAGGACGGTTTTCCAGCAAGCGCTGCCAACTCAACGAAGACAGATCGAGCGACACATATCGTCCGTTGAGAATCAGCTCGGCCACGCCACGGCCTGTGGCCGGACCTTGCTGAAGGCCATGCCCGCTGTAGCCGTTGGCAAACACGCAGTTATCGATTTGCGGGTGGTAGCCGATGATCGCGTTGTGATCGAATACGTTGTACTCGTAATAGCCCGACCAGCAGTTCTCCACACGCAGTGCCTCGAATTCCGGCACGCGGTGCGCCAGTGTCGGCCAGATGACGTCGTCGAACAGAGCGTGGTCGACTTCGTCGAGCGGCAGGTCGTCAGGATCGTTGTCCGCGCTCGGCGACGCGCCGCAAATATAGGTCTTTCCTTCAGGACGGAAGTACACGCCGGTCGGGTCGATCAGCAGCGGACAAGCCTCGAGGCGAGCCGGCGAAGACACATTGAAAATGCTGCGGCGGCGAGCAAACACCGGAATATCGATGTCCATCATCGCGGCGATCTTGCGCGCCCAGGCGCCCGCCGCGTTCACCACCGTATCGCATGCATACCGCTCGCCGTTGCCTGCAATCACGTGACTGATGTTGCGGTCTTCGCGAACCACGCCCGTTACGTCCGCCGCGATATAGCGCGCACCGAGCGACTGCGCCTTCTTGCGAAGCGCCTGCACGAGCCCATAGCCGTCGAACCACCCTTCGCCGCTTTCACCGAACGCGCCGGACACCAGGTCCTCGACATTCAGCCACGGGAATCTGGCCTTCAGCGCCTGCTGATCCATCAGATTGATGTCCGCGCCAAGGCTCTTCTGCAACGCGTGGTTTTCGCGCAGCGTTGCGTCGCCGGCGGGCGTGGCGAGAAACAGGTAACCGCCTTCATGCAGATCGATTGACGGCCTGTTGCCGTCGACTTCGAGCAGCTCGCCGATATTGCGCAGGAATTCGATACCGTACAGCGACATCTGAATCGACAGCGGCGTGGAAAACTGCTGCCGGATCGAAGCGGCCGATAACGCCGACGATGACTTTGCGTAACTCGGATCGCGCTCGATCACAGTCACCGCAACGCTCGGGTCCGAAGCCCGCAAGAAGTAAGCGATAGAACTGCCGATAACCCCGCCGCCGACAATAACGACTTGAGAACTCACGACTTGCTCCAGATAGCTCATGACCGGATGGTTCGCAAGAAACGCCCGCCGGCAGAGCGTGACCAGCGTTGTCTTGCACGTCCGAAAAAGCGATACGCCTTAAAAAAACGGCCGTCTTGCAACGGCCGTCGATATGCAGCGCAATACGCTTAACCGATGTTGAAATCGATACCCTGCGCAAGCGGCAGTGCCGACGAATAGTTGACCGTGTTGGTCGCGCGGCGCATATAGGCCTTCCACGAATCCGAGCCGGATTCACGTCCGCCGCCGGTTTCCTTTTCGCCGCCGAACGCGCCGCCAATTTCCGCGCCGCTCGGTCCGATGTTCACGTTCGCGATACCGCAGTCGCTGCCCGAGGCCGAGAGGAATCGTTCGGCTTCACGCAGGTCCGTCGTGAAGACGCACGACGAAAGGCCGTGCACGGCTGCATTGTTGCCGTCGATCGCGTCGTTGAAGTCGCTGTACTTCAGCACGTAGAGGATCGGCGCGAAGGTTTCCTTCAGCACGACCGGCGTCTGTGAAGGCATTTCCACAATGGCCGGGCGGACATAGAAGGCCTTCTCGTTGCCTGCAACCGTGTGGCGCTCGCCGCCGAACACCTTGCCGCCTTCGCTCTTCGCCTGCTCCAGTGCCGCCTGCATGCGATTAAACGACTGCTCGTCGATCAGCGGTCCCATCAGCACGCCCTGCTCCAGCGGATTGCCGATCACGACCTTGCTGTACAGCGTCTTCAAACGTTCGACAGCCTTGTCGTAGACACTTTCGTGAACGAACAGGCGGCGCAGCGACGTGCAGCGCTGACCTGCCGTGCCGACCGCCGAAAACACGATGCCGCGCAGCGCCAGTTCGAGATCTGCGGTGCCCGAGACAATGCCCGCGTTGTTGCCGCCGAGTTCGAGAATCGAGCGGCCAAAGCGGCGCGCCACTTCCACGCCGACCGTGCGGCCCATTTCCGTGCTGCCCGTCGCGCTGACGATATTCGAGCGCGGATCGGCAACCAGCTTCGCGCCAACCTCGCGGCCTCCGTTCACCACACACGTGAGGCCATCCGGTGCGTCGCCGAATTCCTTCAACGCGTCCTGCAGAATCTTGTCGACGGCAAGTGCGGTGAGCGGCGTCTTTTCCGATGGCTTCCAGATCACCGCATTGCCGCACACAAGCGCGAGCGCCGCATTCCACGACCACACGGCCGCCGGAAAGTTGAACGCCGAAATGACGGTGCACACGCCCATGGGATGCCAGGTCTCGGCCATGCGATGACCAGGGCGCTCCGACGCGATGGTCAGACCGTAAAGCTGACGCGACAGACCGACCGCGAAATCGCAGATGTCGATCATTTCCTGAACTTCGCCGAGGCCTTCCTGAAGAATCTTGCCGGTCTCGAGCGTGATGATGCTGCCTAGCGCGTGCTTCTGCTCGCGCAACTTGTTGCCGAGCAGGCGCACCAACTCTCCGCGGCGCGGCGCCGGCACGTTGCGCCAGCTTGCATAAGCCTTCTGCGCGTTGGCCAGGGCGGCTTCGACGTCGGCAACCGTCCTGCTCGCGACGCGGCCGATGAGTTCGCCATTGATCGGCGAGTGGACGGCGATGTCGCCCGCTTCAGCGAGGTGGGAAATGCCGAGTTCCGAGAGAATTGTCGATGCTTTCACGATTGAGGCCTCTTTGAATTTCCAATACGAAATTTTGGTACGTTCGGAAACTATACACGCCCAGGTTTTCGGCGGCAACACAAAACGTGTCACGCTAAATGCATGAACCGCAAGCCGCTATTTCTGATCGGAAATAGCGGCCAGGAGCTTGCAACGACGGTGGGTCAGTCGGAGGTTCTGCGCGACGCCGTCGGCTGGCCGAGCGCTTGCATGACCAACTGCGCGATATGCATCGACTGTCTGCCGGCTCCGTGCTGGATCTGCTCGCGGCAGCTAAAGCCATTGGTCACGACAATCGCCTCAGAGGGCGCGTTACGCACGAGCGGCAACAGCTTGTCTTCGGCGATTTTCATCGAGAGTTCGTAGTGGTCCGTGTTGAAACCGAATGAGCCGGCCATGCCGCAACAGCCGGTATCGAGCAGCGTCCAACGCACGCCGAGTTTGTCGAGCAATGCAGTGTCGCCCTTCATGCCGAAGATCGACTTCTGATGACAGTGTCCGTGCACCACGACGTCTGCGTCGAGTTTTGGCCATTCAAAATCCGCGCGCGCAACGAAATCCGAGAACAGGAAGGTCTGGTCCGACAGCTTTCTTGCATCCGGATCGTTGGGAAGCTGCTTGAGCAGTTCATCCTTGAAGACGGACAGGCAACCGGGCTCGAGCCCGACTATCGGCACGCCGGCGCGAATGTCGTCGGCGAGTTCATCAACGGCGCTGCGAAGCAGCGCGCGCGCTTCGTCCAGCAAGCCATAATCGTATAGCGGCCGCCCACAGCAAAGACGCTTGCGCGGCAATACCACCTGATAGCCGATGCGCGTCAGCACGTCGAGCGCGGCCGTCGCGATGTCGGGCGAGAAGTGGTCGTTGAACGTGTCGACCCACAGAATGACTTTGCGCGAACGCTCGCTTGCAGCGGCACTGCCTTCGGCGGCGCGACGCCTCTCGATTGCCCGGAAGGTGCGCGGCGCGAACACCGGCAGATGCCGCTCGGCAGCGACGCCCGCGACCCACTTGCTGATATGAGCCAACGGCTTCGCGGATGTCATGAAATTGGTCACGCGCGCGAAGCGGCTCGCAAGCGGCGCCCATTGACCAATGCGGCCCATGAACATCGCCTGACGCGGCCGACGGTGCCGTTCGTAGTAGTGCGACAGAAACTCAGCCTTGTACGACGCCATGTCGGTATGCGTCGGGCAATCGGATTTGCAGCCTTTGCATGCAAGGCATGTGTCCAGTGCTTCCTTGACCTCGACGCTGTTCCAGCCGTCCTCGATCACTTCGCCCTGAAGCATTTCCCAGAAGAGGTGCGCGCGGCCCCGCGTCGAAAATTTTTCCTCGCGCGTCGCGCGGAAACTCGGGCACATCGTGCCGCCGTCGAGCGAACGGCATTTGCCCATGCCGATGCAGCGTTCCACCGCGCGCTGCATGCCGTCGCCCTCGGGGCTCGTGAACGCGAGCTTTGTGGTGAGTGTGACCGGCTTGTAGGCGGGACCCATGCGCAGGTTTTCGTCGGCGCGGTACGCATGAACAACCTTGCCCGGGTTCATGCGATTGAGCGGATCCCAGATCGCCTTGAATTCCTCCATCGCCCGCATGATTTCGGGGCCGTACATGATGGGCAGAAATTCGGCCTTGGCCTGGCCGTCGCCATGTTCGCCCGACAACGAGCCGCCGAAATCGACCACCAGTTGCGCCGCCTCGCGCAGAAAACCGCGCCATTTGCCGACGCCTTCGGCGCTCCGTATGTCGAACGTGATGCGCGCATGCACGCAGCCGTCGCCGAAATGGCCGTACAGGCAAGTCTCGTAACCGAAACGGTCCACCAGCGCCTGAAACCTGCGCAGATAATCGCCGAGCCGCAGCGGATCGACTGCCGCATCTTCCCAGCCGACTATCGGGTCGGGCTTCGACGGATCAACCGACAAGGCCACCGCCGACGCACCCGTTTCGCGTATCGACCAGATCTTCTGCTGCTTCTGCTTTTCTTCGACCACCAACCCGCTGATGCCTGCGCCCGCCGCGCCCGACTTGAAGTACGCGTCGGCTTCATGCGCCTGCGCGAGCGCCTCGGCAACCGTGTCGGCGCCGAATTCGAGCACGACCCATGCGTCGCCGTCAGGCAACAGCGCGATTTCCTCGCGCTTCAGGCCGCGCGCCTGCAAGCCGCGAATGATCGCGCGGTCGAGGCCTTCAATGGCGATCGGCGAAAGACGGTTGAAGTGCGGGACGGCATCCGCGGCCGTGTAGATGTCGCTGAAACCGAGCACGAGCAACACGCGGCACGCCGGGCTGTGCACGAGGCGCACCTTCGCCTGCAGCGTGACCGCACATGTACCCTCGGTGCCCACGAGTGCGCGCGCGACATTAAAGCCGTTTTCCGGCAGCAACTGATCGAGATTGAATCCGGATACGCGGCGCCTGATTTGCGGAAACTCGTCGCGAATGCGCTCGGCGTAGCGGTCGCGCAAGTCGCGCAGCTTCGCGTAGATCTCACCCTGGCGCCCGCCCTTTGCGATGATGGTTTCCAGTTCGGCGTCGCTGGTCGGTCCGACCCAGAAGCGCGCACCGTCGTACGTCGCGATCTCCAACGCCTCGATGTTCTCGACGGTCTTGCCACCCATCACCGAATGCGCGCCGCACGAGTTGTTCGCGATCATTCCGCCGAGCGTGCAACGGCTGTGAGTTGCAGGGTCCGGTGCAAACGTGAGGCCATGCTTTTCGGCCGCATCGCGCAGCGTGTCGCAGACCACGCCCGGCTCGACGATCGCGTTTCTGCTTTGCGGATCGACGCTGACGACGCGGTTCACGTACTTGCTCGCGTCGGCCACCACCGCGACGTTCACGCACTGCCCGTTTTGCGACGTACCGCCGCCTCGCGTCAGAAACGGCACGTCGTTGCGGCGGCAAACTTCGAGCGCTGCAACGAGATCGTTGACATCGGCGGGCACCACTACGCCCAACGGAATCTGCCGATAGTTCGACGCATCCGACGCGTACAAGGCCTTCGATCCGGCGTCGAAGCGCACTTCGCCTCGCAGCGCGGCGCGCAGATCGGCCTCGACCCGTTGGAGCAGGCGCGCGCCTGCCTCGAACGGCGCGGCCGGTTTCACTGCAGGTTCCGGCGCATGGTTCAACGCCAGTTCGGCCGCGCTTTTTACCGCATTTTCCACGGGTTTCCCACCTCTACTGCGCCGCGTTCGCGGTCATTTTGAAAATGCCCTGCGCGTTGCCGGCGTCGAAGCGCAGGTCGGTGACCCAGCTACGCGACGCCTGATCGAACGTGCGCTTGCGCGTAATGAACTCATAGAACGAACCGGGAACGTCGCGCGTGACGAGTTTGCCGCCCGCCGAGCGGAACTGACGCTCAACCGTGTCGGCGCGATACGCCGTCTGGAACACACGGCCGGAACGCGAACGCTCGACTTCCGGCTTCATTGGCCGGCCCTTGCTCTTCTCTTCGTCCGAGAGCGTGAAGACGTCTTCGACGCGGTCCGTCGCGTGATTGAACGCGTTGCCTTCGGTGGAAATCCACGCCATTTCCGCGGATTCGCGCAACAGCACTTCGTAATCCGCCTCGCTCGGCACATCGTGCTGACGCGCGAACGCGCCGACAATCACCGGCAGCAGCGCGTGCGCGGCGTCGATAGGGAGCGAGCCTTCGCGCTCCAGCTCCCAAAGCTGCGCAACCGCGAGCGGCGTCAACGGATCTTTCGACGAACTCACCACATTTGTCACGGCCTGCTGGAATTCGACGGAGAAACGCTCGGGATGCAGTTCGCTCACGAAGAACTGCGCGATCTGGTCGGGTGCATCTTCATGCGCGTAGGCGCGGCCCGTCATGCCTAGCTTGTCGAGCGGATAGCGCCCGTTCAATCTGAAGCCGAGCGGACGAAGAATGCGGGTAAACGCCGCCTCGCCTGGAGGCAGTGCGCCATTGTTCTCCCAACGCACCGTGCGCAGTGCGCCGTGATCGAAATGGACAGAACCGCCGTTCGCGATCGCCTCGCTCGTGTAGGCGCGCCCATTCGGCGAACGCTCCAGCAGGTCCTCGAACAACGCCATGTTCATTGCCTGTGCGAGTTCGGCGCGCGTGACGGTGCCATCTTCCCAGTCTTCCAGTGCCGTTGGGAAGTTCAAGGTCGTAAAAAGCGACTCCGTTTTAGCCGGACCCAGCAGCTTCAATAACAGGCTTTCAACGTTCGAATTGCGCATTTGCTTCTCTCTCACGGCGCAGCGCCGCAATGGGAATGATGGTTCATCTGACGCGGCGGCTAAATGGTAGCCAGCCTTACCGAAATAGCATTATTCAAACTGTTGCGTGCTGCGTAAAGCGAGATTAAATTGTCACTTGATGATTTTTTGGAACAAACATGCGCAAGTTCAAGATTCCCAACATGAGTGCGCTCTTGGCGTTCGAAGCCGCCGCGCGGCACGAAAGCTTCACTCATGCCGCGAAGGAGTTGTTCCTCACCGAAAGCGCAATCTCGCGGCAGATCGCGACGCTCGAAGCGAATCTCGGCGTGCGGCTTTTCGTTCGCTCGAAGCAGCGAGTGATGCTCACTCGCGCAGGGCGCCTGTATGGCACGCAGGTGCGCCGCGCGCTGGAGAATCTGGATCGCGACACGCTGTCCATCATTGCGCACGGCAGCGGCGGCGGCTACCTGGAACTCGCGGTGCTGCCCACCTTCGCGTCGCAATGGTTGATTCCGCGCATGAAGGACTTCAACGACCGCAACGCGGACGTGCGCATCAATATGGGCATTCGCACGGACCTGTTCTCTTTCGAGGAAACGCACTTCGAGGCCGCCATTCATTATGGCAAGCCTACGTGGCCGGGCACCTCGTCCGACTATCTGTTCGGCGAGGAAGTGGTGCCCGTGTGCTCGCCGTCCCTGCTGGCAAAGCCGATAAGGAAACCGCACGAACTGCTGAAGTACCCGCTGCTTCATTCGACCACGCGCCCCGACGCCTGGTCCCGCTGGTTTTCGAATGTCGGTGTAGAAGACAACGCGACCATGCAAGGCGTGCGCTACGAACTGCACTCCATGCTGATCAGCGCGGCCGCGGCAGGTCTCGGCATTGCGCTGGTGCCCAGGTTTTTCGTCGACGAACAGCTCGCGCAGTTGGGCCTCGTGATTCCGTTTGCCGCCACCACCGTCGAAGAATCCGCCTACTACCTGGTCTACCCGACCGAACTGAGTCACGGCAAGCCGCTGGAACTGTTCAGGACATGGCTGCTCGAGGAAGCCGCCGCGTATAACGCCCGGAACGGCTGATACGCGGGCTCGCATGCGGTTCACGGCATGGCGCTTGCGCAGGCGCAGAGGCCGGGCGACGTGCGCGGCAACAGGCGACCTCTTCCTCTCTCTTGCAGGAGACACCATGAAACTGCTCACCACACAAGACGGCCTGCCTCGGCTGTCATGGGGCCCGATTTTCGCGGGCGTGATTCTTTCGATGATCGTCTATCTGATCATGAGCGTGCTCGGCACGGCCATTGGCGCATCGCTGCTCGCGCCGATGTCCAGACCGGACCCGCTGCACGGCTTCGGCTTCGGCTCGGGCGTGTGGGTGATCGTGACGACGGTGCTGGCGGTACTCGTCGGTTCGTACTACGCAGGACGTTGCGCGCCCGTGCTGGGCTGGCTGCACGGGCTGCTGGCGTGGGCGGTCATGACCCTTTTCATCGTCTACGGGATGACTTCGCTCATCACCGGCGCGGTGAGCACCGCCGGCAGCGTAGCGGCGACGGGTGCGCAGGTCGGAGCCACGGCGGGCAACCAGGTGGCCAACCAGGCGGGCGGAACCAATCCGGTGGTGGATACGGCGAAGCAGCAAGTGCAGTCGGCGATTGCGTCGGCGGCATCGATGGCCTCGAGTCCCGAAGCCGGGCAGCAGGTGCGCGAAACCGCAGACGCCGCCGCGCGCGGCGTCGCGCGCGCAAGCTGGTTCTCATTCGCAGCGCTGGTTGTCGGCGCGATCATAGCCATCGTGTCGGGCAATGCGGGCTTCCGGCATCAGCCGCCGGTTGAAGACAGCGGCGGCTCGGGTGTCGATCGCAACGCAGTCCCCGGACACAATCGCGTTGTTTCGCCGCGAAGCAGAGCCTGAACGCGAACTGACAATGACAGCAAGCGGCCCGCCCCGGGGCCGCCTGCCGTTAGCTGCTGCGCGTGACCCAGGCCGCGCTGCACGCCGAAGACGTCAACCAGCGCGTCGCAATCTTCAAACCGGCGCGCGAGTTTGCACGCTCTCGGCGCAAGCGAGCATCGGCTGGGCCTTCTCCAACTCCACGCGCATTTCGTCGATGAGCCATTGCGCCACCTCCCGCATCGCGCGTGTCGGCTCGCGGCTGCGGCACTCCAGCACGTAGTTGCAACCCGTTTCGACGAAGCGTCGCGACGCCGGAACCACCGTACCGGCGTTGAGCGGCGCGGCGACTGCCAGCAGCCAGCCGAGCATCACGCCATGCCCGAGCATCGCCGCTTGCAACGCGAGACCCGCATCGGAATAGCTGACATGTTTCGCACACGCGCGGTTTGCGATTCCCGTCACAGCGAAATAGTCGGTCCATGTGTGCGTGGTCGGCTCAAGATGAATCAGCGTATGGCCGCGCGTTTTGTCATCGGTTGGACGCGGCGCGTCCAGCGGACCGTGTTCGGCGAGATAGTCCGGCCTGCATACGGCGATGATCACCTCCGGGCAAAAACACAACGCGTCGCTCCCGGAGCCCGGCTTGTGCAAGCGAATGCCGAGATCGGCGCCGTCGAGCGGCCCATATAGCCGGCTCGCCATCACCTGCAAGCGCAGGTTCACTGACGCAAACGCAGCCTGAAAGCGCGCGTGTCGCGGCAGCAGCCACTGAGCGGCAAAACCGCTGGAGACGGAAAGCGTGACCGTCTCGTTCTCCTGCTGCCGGCTTTTGAGTTCGTGGATGGTGTCGCTCACGAGGCCGAAGCCGGAGGCCACTGCCGCTTGCAGCTTCGCGCCCTCGTCGGTGAGAGCGAGCCCTGTCTTCGTGCGTGCGAAGAGCCTGAAGCCAAGCGCGTCTTCGAGACGCGCCACCATGCGGCTCACCGCCACCGGCGTGACATTCAGCTCGTGCGCCGCGCGCGTGAGGCTCAGGTGACGCGCGGCGGCCTCGAAAACGTGCAGCGCCTGAAGCGACGGAAGTCGAAGTGCCATCGGCTAACACCATGTAATTCGCGTTGACGAAGATGTAAATTGACGCGCTTTGAGGGCCACCTTAGTTTTGTCGGCAGACCGTTCCGGAGAATGCCGACATGACCTTGCCCACCGCTGACGACGCGCGCCTCGCCGCTTCGTCCGACCCGCTGCTACAACCGCTGACCATCAGGCAACTCGTGCTCAGAAACCGCGTGATGAGCACGAGCCACGCGAGCCGCCTCATTGAAGGCGAATTCCCGCAGGAAGTCTATCAACGCTATCACGAGGAAAAGGCGCGTGGAGGCATTGGCCTCACGATGTTCGGCGGATCCTCGAATGTGAGCATCGACAGTCCCAATACCTTCCAGCAGATCAACATGGGCGTCGACGAAGTCGTGCCGCATCTGCAGCGTTTTTCCGAACGCGTGCATGCGCACGGCGCGGCGTTGATGTGTCAGATCACGCATCTCGGCCGGCGCGGCGATCCGTACGCCGAACCGTGGCTGCCGATGCCCGCTCCCTCGACGCGCCGCGAGACGCTGCATCGCGCGATCCCGCAAGCCATGAGCGATCACGACATCAAGCGCATTGTGAGCGACTTCGGACGCGCCGCGAAACGCTGCATGCAAGGCGGACTGGACGGTTTGGAAACACACGCCGGCGGCCATCTGATCGGGCAGTTTCTCGATCCGACCGTGAACCTGCGCAGCGACCGGTACGGCGGTTCGGCCGCGAACCGCTGCCGTTTCGCGCTCGAGGTTCATGAGGCGATCCGCAAGGAAGTCGGCGACGAGTATCCCGTCGGCCTGCGCTTCGCACTCGAAGACGGCTGCAGCTTCGAGGAAAGTCTGGAAATGGCGCGCGTTCTTGAGCAAAGCGGTCTCTTCGATTTCTTCAACGTCGTCTATGGACGTATGGACACGAAGATGTCGCTGATCGTGAACAGCATGCCGGGCATGTTCATGCCCTCGGCGCCGTGGCTTTCGAAAGCCGCCGCGTTCCGGCGTGCGGTGCGGCTGCCGGTCTTTCACGCTGCGAAGATCGCCGACCTCGCGACCGCACGCTATGCGATCCGCGAGGGCCTCATCGACATGGTCGGCATGACGCGCGCGCATATCGCGGAGCCGCATCTCGTGCGGCTCATCCAGGAAGGGCGCGAAGAAGCCGCGCGGCCGTGCGTGGGAGGCTCCTTTTGCCGCAACGCGAAAGCCACGTGCATCCACAATCCGGCGACCGCCCGCGAAACTTTTTTGCCGCACGACATCGTGCCGAGCGAGACACCGCGCAAGGTGCTGATTGTTGGCGCAGGACCGGCGGGGCTCGAAGCGGCACGCGTTTGCGCGAGCCGCGGCCATCGCGTGACGCTGCTCGAAGCGGCCCATCGCGCCGGCGGGCAGTTGCTGCTCGCGGCGTCGGGAAGCTGGCGCAAGGACCTGATCGGGATCGTGGACTGGCGTGTCCGTGAGCTGGAGCGCCTCGGCGTCGAAGTCCGCTACAACCAGTATGCGGAACTCGACGACGTGCTCCAAGCGCAACCTGACGTGGTGACCGTGGCCACGGGCGGCATTCCCGATCTTGACGGACTGGCGGGCGGCGAATGGTGCCGCTCCGTGGCCGATGCGCTCTCGGATACGCCGCCACAGGCGGGACGCGTGCTCGTCTATGACGGCACCGGGCGCCACAACGCGTATCTATGCACCGAGCGCTATGTGTCCGCGGGACTCGACGTGCGCCTCGCCGTGCTCGACGCGCTGCCCGCGCAGGAAACCGGCGGCAAGGGCGACGACCTCGTGTGGATGCGCAGCCTCGAGAAATGGCAGGTGCCGGTCCGCGCACACGTGGAACTCGTCCAGGTGCAGCGCGGCGACGCGGGCGTGTTGCGGGCAGTTTTCAGGCACCAGCTAACTGGCGAGCTCGTGCAGATGGAGGCGGAGCAAGTGGTGGTCGAACGCGGGACCATCGCTGTGGACGATCTCTTCGAGGCCGCGCGCGTGCATTCGGTCAACGACGGCCAGATTGACCTTGCGGCTTTCGCGCGCGGCTCGGCGCAGCCGGTTTTGCAGGCGGCGAATGGAGGCGGGCAGTTTCATCTGTACAGGATCGGCGACGCCGTGGCATCGCGCGACATTCACACGGCGATTTACGACGCGTACCGGCTGTGTGTGGCGATGTAGCGAAAACCAGTCGTGGTGTGGCTCGATAGCCTTGCAACGTCATAGTTGCCGCTTGTGGCGCTCTGCTCGAGCGGTGTCAGCACGAATTGCCCGCTGTTGTCCGCAACGGTGAACAGGGCTTTTATGGAGAATCCCTCCGTCATCATTGTTGTGGCCTGAGGGATATGAAATCCCCCGCAAGGAAAATCGTGCCATTTGCAACGGACGGTAACCCGGCAGATTTGACATTCTTTGTCATATCAGGCGAGACTGGCACTCGCGACTTGCATATGATGCTTCATGAGTCCGCTAAAAGCCGCCGCCAGTCCTTTAGCCGTGCGGCCTATACCAGCCCAATTGGTTATTTGCCGGATTTGGACTAAGGTTTAATGGCTCTTGGTTACACAACAAGAACGAACGTTGCGAGGTGGGGCATGCTCACACTAATCGACCTGGAGATCGCGCATCTTGCGCGAGTCATGCGCGCATCAATGGCTGGGGATCTCGCGGGGCCTATCCTGCCTGCCGCTTACTGGCGCGAGCGGCTTCATCAACTGCTCGATTCACAGCACCTCACCAATGCGCAATTGCGTTCAATCGACGTGCTTCTCCTGCAACTGGACGAACTCGAAGCCCAGGTCTCCAATAGCAGCGCTCACGGCGTAGCAATCGGCACGAGATAATGGGCCGCAATACGGCCAATACGCAGCGGAAATTTTCAAACGCATATTTCAGGCGCGTGGCATCGCGCAATTGCGGCTGCCAACGCGCTGGTTTTTTGCTTTCTTTACCCTTGAGCCACCAGTTTCAGAGGAGATAGGTAATGAAAAAATCCCGCATATTCCTCGCGTCGACAATTGCGGCGAGTCTGCTCGCATCGTCGTTCGCGCTTGCCCAGCCGCCGCAAGGCAACCCCGGTCATGGCGGAGATCACGGGCCGGGACCAAATAAACGCAAAGGACCGAATGATCACGGGCACAAGCAGACGCCGCCTGGACACGGTCCCGATGGTCCGGGCAACTCGGAAAACGCGCCGGGACATTGGCGCAAGGGTGACCGTCTGCCTCCGGAATACCGCGACCGTCAGTACGTGATCGACGACTGGCGCGCGTACCACCTCGCTCCGCCGCCGCGCGGTTACTCATGGGTCGGCATCGGCGGCGACTATCTGATGGTGCAACTTTCCTCCGGCGTAATTCTGCGAGTCGGACCGTAAGCGGCGAGTCTCTCGCGGCCGCCGGACGCGGCCGCTCTAGCGCTTACGCGTTCGGCTTACGCGTTCCATTTGCTGGCGGCTCAGCACTAGCCGCCCCTTAGCTGCCCCCTTAGCTGCCCCTTAGCTGCCCCTCAGCGGCCGCGTCCAGCCACCCCCGCCTCACCGCTAAAGAATCATCCAGACGCCGCCGTTATATCCGCTATGCATAGCAAGCGGATTGCAACTGGCTTGTTCTGCCACGCGAAGCTGTCCTGCGCACGTTATTCGTGCGCGCGCTCGACCCCGGCTGGCGCCGCCGCCGTGCCTGTTCGCGTTGCCGTCTACGAGCTCCAGGACATGGCGATGACAGGCGCAACGCAACCGGCGCAAGGATTAATTTCGAAAGACAACATCGGCAGCAAGCCGTCATACTCTGTCTCTCCTAGGGCGAAACATTCTGACAGCGGAATCGGAAGTTTCGTCAGACACCCAATCGATGCATGACCGCCGTCGCCAGACGGCCATTTCCGCGTTGCGCCGCACGCGGATCATGTGGAGCGTACCTGTTAAATGAGTTATACCCCTGTCGTTCCGTTCGCCCAGGAAAAGGCCGAATCCGGCTCCTTCGTGGGCGGCGCGCCGGCGTTTCGCCAGTTGGTCCGAATGATCGATCGCGTCGCGCCCACCGATCATCCACTGCTGATTTTCGGGCCGACCGGTTCGGGCAAGGAACTGGTCGCGCGCCGCGTACACGCACACAGCCAGCGCCAGGATCAACCTTTCGTCGACGTCAATTGCGGCGCGATTCCCGAGCATCTCGTCGAAGCTGAACTGTTCGGACACGTCAAGGGCGCGTTCACCGGCGCGGGCGAAAACCGTCAGGGGCTTTTCCAGCAGGTCGGCAGGGGCACGCTGCTGCTCGACGAAATCGGCGAGTTGCCGCTCGCGCTACAGCCCAAGCTGCTGCGAGTACTCGAAACGCGAACCTTCCGCCCGCTTGGGTCGTCAACCAGCCTGCAGTTTGCCGGACGCGTCGTGGCCGCGACACACCGCGACCTGCGCGAACTCGCGCGCGAGGGGCTCTTTCGCGAAGACCTGTTCTACCGCCTCGCCGTGTTCGTGCTCGCGGTGCCAGGACTCGAGCAGCGCGTGGAAGACATTCCCGCGCTCGTCAACCACTTCGCGTCACAGCACGCGCGCCGCCTGCAGTTTTCACCGGCGGCGCTGCGGCGTCTTGCGCAGCATCCGTGGCCGGGTCACATCCGGCAATTGCGCAATCTGATCAGCCAGTTGAGCGTGCTATCCGAAAGCACGGATATCGACGTCGATACGCTCGAGCCGTTTCTCGCCAACGAGGCGAGCGGACCGGTGTCGCGCGCGAGTCTCGCGGACATGCTGTTGCAACTCGAGGGCCGCGACAAGCTGAGCGCCGCCGAAGACCTGCTGATCGATCGCGCGCTCGAACGCACGAGCGGCAACAAGAGCGCGGCCGCCGCCCTGCTCGGCGTGGGCCGCAAGACCATCGAACGGCGCCTGAAGTCGCGTGAGGAACATCATCGGGAAGCGCGCAAGTGCCTCGAACATGCGACGGCGTTGATCGAAGAATCGAAATTCGCTGAAGCGATTCCGCCGCTGCGCCGCTGTCTCGACGTGCTGCAAACGCCGAACGAACAGGAAGCCGTGCGCCGCCTTCAGTTCGACGCCTATCGCCTGCTCGGCATGAGCTTGCGTAGCGTGCACGGCTGGCTGTATGCGGAGGCCACCGCATGCTATGCCGCGGCACTCGCCATCGGCGAAGGCGTTTGCGCGCCCGCGGAAATCGCCGCGATCCAGTTCGGCATCTGGACCACGCAATTGACCACGCTGCAACTGAAGCAGGCGCGCGCGACCGCGCAGAACATGCTGGAGCGCGCGCAGAACGGCGGCGACCGCGTGTCGCTCGACGAAGCACACGTGGCGATGACCAACACGCTGTTCTGGCTCGGCGACAGCGAGGAAGCGCTTGCCTGTCTCGCGCGCGGCAATCTGCTCGGCGTGGGGCCCAACGACATTCGCACCGGCTCTCAAGGCATCGATCTCGCGAGTCTCGCGCTCACTTTCGAAGGGCTCGCCGCGTATCAGATCGGCGCCTTCGCACAGGCGCGCCGCGCGATGGAAATGCTGATCCTGCGTGCGTCGGAGCCGGGCGTGCACGCGCTCGCTCACGTCGTCAATCTGCAAGGCGCCGCATGGCTCGCCGCGCTCTTCGATGACATCGACCGGCTCGGCCGCCTCGCGAGCGAACTGGAATCGGTGTCCATCGCCTATGGCTTTGCGTTTTATCGCGGCGTCGGCCAGGTGCTGCGGGCCTGTCATCTCAGCGCGCTCGGTCAATCCGAAGAAGCCGAAACTGTCATGCTCGACGGCTACGATAACCATGTGGTTTGCAATGGCGGCGCGCTGTTCTATTCGTTCAAGACGTGGCATCACGGAGAACTGCTGCTGCGCGCCGGACGTGCCAGGGAATGCGAAGCAATGCTCGCAACCGCGATCGACGAAACGCTTGCCCGCCAGGAACGCGTCTACCTGGGCAAGCTGCTCGTCACGCGCGCACGCGCGCAGTGGGCGCTGGGCGACGTGAACGCGGCGGAACTGGGTCTGCGCACCGCGCTGTCGACGGCGCTCGCGTTCGGCTCCGTGCCCGCGCGGGTGGATGCCGCGCGTTACCTCGGGGACCTCTTGCGCTCCACTGGCCGCGTCGCGGAAGCGATCGAGACACTCGAGCGCGGCTTGCGTTCCTTGCCGGTAGACGCAACGCCGCGCGTGGCAGGCGCGGCAAAACTGCTGTTCGAACTCCAGCAACAGACTTCTTTCGACAACTACACCAAAGGAATCGTAAATGGCATTTGACCTACGCCGGGAAGATCTGGAACCGCTGCTCCTGGGCGCGGCTTTTTTCGGAAGCGGCGGGGGCGGCACGATCGAGTCCGCCCGGCACCTGGCCGCACATTTCGTGGCCGGCGACTACTACCCGACCGACACGGTCAAGGTGGTTTCCGTTGAAGAAGCCACCGAAGGCGCGGCCGTCATGGTCGCGTATCTCGGCGCGCCCGAAGCGATCAATTCGGCGACCTATCCGCTTGGCCCTGTGACAGCCGTGCAGAAGGTGCAGGCGCGGCTCGCATCGCAATCCACGAAACTCGCCTACGTGATGCCGCCGGAAAGCGGCGCGCTCGGCTTCACGGTGGCGGCGCTGGTGGCGGCCAAGCTCGGCCTCGCGGTGATCGACGCCGACGGCGCCGGCCGCGCCGTGCCCTCTTTGCCGATGCTCACGTTCGCCGCCGCCGGGATCGACCCGCGGCCTGCGTTCCTCGTAAGCCAGGGCGGCCTGTGCGTCGAACTCGACGTGACGCCACGCAACGGCAACTTCGGCGCCCCGACTCATCAGCGCGACGTGTCGGCGATTGTCGAACAGATGATGCGTCCGGTCGTCGCCGATCCCGAGTTCGGCCAGTTCGGCGGACTAGCGATGTGGGTCATGCAAGCGGCCGATATCGGTCGCGCGACACCGATTCGCGGCACGCTCACACGCGCGCTCGACCTCGGGCGTGCGTTGCAGGCAGGAGCAATTAGCAGCGCGCGGCAAATGGCCGACTATCTCGTCGAGCGTTGCGGGCTGGCGGCGCGGACCGTGTCGGAGCCGGGCGAACTGGTGTCGGCGGAAGTGGATACGAGCGGCGGCTTCGACGTCGGCAAGATCCGCATTCAGGCGCAGCAGCATACCTACACGGTGATGTACCAGAACGAGTCGCTGCTCGTATGGGACAGCGCATGCCCGCAGCCCATCGTGCTTGCGCCGGACAGCATTGCGTATTACGTCGGCGGCGAAGGTCAGTCTGTCTTCAGCAACGGCGATCTCGTGAACTCCGACGGCTCGTTGAACCCGGCAATCGGCAAGCGCCCGGTGACGCTGATCGCCTGGCGCGCAGAAGCGGAACTCCGCAAGCCCGGCCTGATTCTGGACAGCTTCATGCAACTGCTCAACTCGCTCAACTACCTGGGCCCGTATGTGCCGCTGCGGTCACAGCAGTCACTGCAATCCGCACGCAAGGGGGAGGCATCTTGAACTCGCCCATTCGCATCTGCGTGCTCGTGCCTGTGGCCACATCGAACTACAACCAACGCATCATGAAGGCCATCGCGCCCGTCGTGCCGCCGGACGTGCAGGTCGAGATTCGCAACATCAGCACGGGACACCCCGACATCGAGAACCGCACGAACTGGCTGCAAAACGGCATGCCGGTGGTCGAGCTCGCGCAGGCCATTGCCAACGACGGCTTCGACGGCATCTGGCTGACCGACTTCGATATGTGCGGCGTGGAAGCCGCGCGCGAGGTGATCGACATTCCGATCATCGGCGGCTTTCCGGCTTCGGCGTTCACGGCGCTTGCGCTCAGCCAGCGTTTCTCGATCGTCACGATCCTGCCGAGCACGCTCGCCATGCAGCGCGGCCATCCGCAGACATACGGCATTCAGGACACGTTCGCGTCGATTCGCGCAATCAATTGCCCGGTTGCGCAGCTCGACGACATGGACGTCGTGATCATCCGCACCTTCGACGCCGCGCTGAAAGCGATCAAGGAAGACGGCGCGCAATCCATTCTGCTCGGCTGCACGGGTTTCGTGGACGTCGCAAGCCGTGTATCCAGGATGCTCAGCGACGAAATGGGCGGCTATGTTCCGGTGATCGATCCGAATCAGGCCGGCTTCAGCTTCCTGGTGTCGCTCGTGCGGATGCAGGTGCGCCCGAGCCGGCTGACATACAGCAAGGTCAGCCTGCAGTCGTAAGTTGTCGAGTCTGTCTATCTGAGTTCGTCCGGCGCGGCGCCCGCTTGCCGCGCCGGACGTCTCGCCGGGGCCGTTCGCGCCTTGGTGTTTTCCCTGACTGCCTTCAGCTGTCCCGTCCAGATGCGGACGAAAACGCCCCTCTACGCGCCTTGCATGGCCACATGGACGAAACCGTCCACTTTTAGCACCCAACCTGGACGGGATTGACCAGAAACGCGCGGCAGGTCGACTCTGTTCGCCCGCGCATACGCGGTCTCAACGTATGGCACGGCCATTGCTTATATGAGGGCTCGCGCCGTTGAGCACCGACCGGTGCGACCGAATCTGTCCGAAATGCCGGGAGCCCGAGAGACCAAACAAGGATCGTGTGCCGTACTGTGTTCGAGCTCCGGCGTCTGGCCATGTCCCCGCCGCTCGCCGAACGATCGCCATTCATGATCGCGATGCGTCGATTAGTTATACGAACGAGTGCGGAAGCACCGACCACACCGACGACAAAGCGTCGTCGGCACCAAACCGAGAGAGGGCTGTGCTGTAGCAGTGACAGTGCGTGACCATCGCGAGCGAATGCTTCCATAGAGAAGCGGCTCACGATGCAACGCACTGAATGGCGGAAAATCCTTTGGCTATGTACCAGACGATCCGCTACGGGGTTGGTCTGGCCGCCGTTGCGTGCCCTTCGAGGGGCGGCAACGGCGGCTCGTCCTGTGTAGTGAGTCGCACAAGAACAGGCTGCATGACCAGTTCTACGCGGCGTCAGACCATTAACGACGCTGCGGGCTGACAAGACTGGCCACCACGGGTGGTTCAATGATGCACCACCACATTCTCGAAAACGAGCTCGTTCACCTCGAGCGCGTTATCTCATCGGTGTCGCAGAAGCCGTTTTCGCCGACCTATTGGCGCGAGCGGGTCGAGAACCTGAAAAGCTCGCCGCAGGCGCCGATGTACCAGCATCGAATTGCCCGCCTGTCGCGTCTCATCGCAGAACTCAACGAATAACGCGGCGTCGGCATGGCGATGCGGTAGTCAGCGCGTCGCCGTGCGCGTGTCGGGCGCCTTGCCGGCAACGAGCAGCACGATGGTGGCGATGCAGAACACCGCGCCCGCATGAAACGCGGTGGCAGCGCCCAGCTTGT
This sequence comes from Burkholderia sp. WSM2230, assembly GCF_000472445.1. GTDB lineage: Bacteria > Pseudomonadota > Gammaproteobacteria > Burkholderiales > Burkholderiaceae > Paraburkholderia. Next base: position 9,959 of record NZ_AXAJ01000022.1, on the reverse strand, counting down.
CCCACAACTCACCGGCGATCACGCTCGAAAACAGCGTGACGATGCCGCTCAGCAGGTTGAAAAAGCCGAACGCGGTGCCGCGAAGCTGTGCCGGCGCGGTATGCGAGACCATAGTCGCAAGCAGCCCTTGGGTCATGCCCATGTGCAAGCCCCACAACGCGACGCCCAGCAGCACGCTGACCCAGTGGTTCCCTTGTGCGAGCACGAGATCCGCCGCGATCAGCACGAGAAGGCCTGCCATCAGCAGCCTCGTGTGGCTCATCGTGTCGGCGAGCTTGCCGAATGGATAGGCCGACAGCGAATACACGATATTCATCGCCACCATCACAAGCGGGACGAAAGCGACGGGCACGCCGCTACCCATCGCCCGCAAGACGAGGAATGCCTCGCTGAAGCGCGCGAGCGCGAACACGCCGCCAATGGCGACAACCCACCAATAGCTTGCACCGAGCTTCTTCAGGGTCTCGAGCCGGATTGGATTGACGCGTTTCGCGCCGGGCTCGCGCGCCGGCTCGTGAATGCCGACGGTCAACAGCGCGACGGCCAGCAAGCCTGGGATGACTGCAAGCCAGAACGCGAGCCGGAAGTTGTCTGCCCACACCGACATGATGACGACCGCGCACACCGGCCCCAGCACCGCGCCGATGGTGTCGAGCGACTGGCGCAAGCCGAACGCGGCGCCGCGCAAATGAACAGGCGTGACGTCCGCAACTAGCGCATCGCGCGGTGCTCCACGAATTCCCTTGCCGACTCTGTCGATCACGCGCGCGCTCACAACCACGCCGACCGTCGGTGCAATCGCGAAGAGCGGCTTGCTCAGCGCGCCCAATGCATAGCCCGCCACCGCGAGCCACTTCCGGTTGCCGAGATAATCGCTGAGCGCGCCGGAGAACACCTTCACGATGGGCGCCGTTGCCTCGGCAATGCCTTCTATCAGACCGATGGTCGCGGCGCTCGCGCCGAGGCTCAGCATCAGGAACATCGGCAGAAGGCTATGGATGATCTCCGACGAGACGTCCATCAGAAGGCTCACGCAGCCTAGTACCCAGACGCTTCGCGGGATGCTTTCGAGCACGCTGATTCGGAATCGGACTTGCATCTGTGTGTTCCGTATGCGAAAGGGTCGCGCATTGAACCGGCACAATCAGAGGAGGCGGAGAAGCGCGGGGACGGCCACGAGGCGCAAGACTCTGGCGACTCACTCCTGGCACTGCACGTCCTTTCTCGGCACCGCGATGAGAACGGGATAGGTGCCGTGGTCGAGTTCGACGCGTGCAACCACGGCGGTCAGCGAACTGTCGATCTGATCGTAGACACTGACCTGTTCCCGCCGCAGCGTGGTGATGCCGGTACATGCGGACGCACGGCCCTCATCGGAAATCCGGCATTGGATCGGATTGTCGGCCAGGTAGCGATACTGGTCGCGCGCGGGCGTCGCAAGGTATTCGCGCACGCTCTGCTCGGACCCGCCCACGCCGGTGACTTTTCCGATCGCACATTGCAGTGCGCCGGTATCGCCTTTTGCGGACGTTTGAGCGTTAGCGGCCGTACTCGCTGCGAACGCTGCAGCAAGGGTCAATGCAAGGTGGTATCTCATCGCGCATGTCACGTTGTCGGGCTGAAGTGCTGAATTGTAAAGGCACCTCGCCCGACCGGCTCACTGCGCGTCAGAACCGCGTGCGCAAGCCCACCATCACGCTTCGGCCACCCTCTGGCGCGATGTCCCGGACCACTGAACTCGCATAGCGAATGTCCTGGTTCGTCAGGTTATCGCCGCGTAGATACGCGAGCCAGTTCGTCGCGCCAACGCGGAACTTGTAGGTGAGAAGCAAGCCGAGCTTCGTATAACTGGCCGTCGGCAGATCGTTCTCGGGCACGCGGTGCTGACCCCACGCGTGCTCGAGTTCGGCACGCGCGCCGAATGCCCCGTAGCCATAGTCGACAGCGACTGTGGCGCGCAGCGGCGCGATGCGCGGCAACGCCTGATCGTTGTCCACGTTGCGCGCATGCGTGTAGTCGCCGGCGACCTCCACGTCCACCTGATGCAGGCCCTTCTGCAAAACGCGCCACTTGCCGTCGAGTTCGATGCCGTAAAACTCCGCGGCCACGCCGCGGTACACGGCTTCGTTCAGCGCGCCGTCGGTGCCGGGCGCGACGACCTGGTCGGAGTCGTCCACGAGACGCCCTGTGTTGAACTCGGTCAGATAATTTTTGAAGCGGCTGTAAAACACGCCGACGCTGCCCTTGTTCGGGCCGCTTGCGAACCGCAGCGACAGATCGGTCGACACGGCCTTTTCCTTTTGGGCATCCGGGTTGCCGATCAGGTACTGGCCGGTCGCGCCATGCGGACCGTTGGCATACAGCTCGTACAACGCAGGCGCCCGCTCGGTGTAGCCGACGTTGCCCGCCACGGACCACAGCGGTGTCAGCTTGTAGAGCGCGCCGAGCGATGCGCTCACCGCGTTGAAGTCCCGGTCGCGCGCGCTCGCGAACTTGTCGTTGCCGGCCGCCGTCGGCTGCTGTTTGACGTGCTCGTAGCGGGCGCCGGCGCTCAGCGTGAGCGCATCCGTGACGTTCCACTCTTCCAGCCCGAAGAGTGCGACGTTCGTCGTTTGCGTGGTCGGTACGAGCGCCTCGTCGCCCAAGGCGGAAAAAGTGTTCTGGCTGAGCTGAACGCCAACCGCACCCTCGAACGGACCCATCTTGCGATGGCGGGCCTCGATGCGTGCCTCGTAACCATGGTTGCGGAACGTGGTGCTGGTCTCGCCGTTGTCGATTTCCTTGTGCTCGTAGTCCGTATAGCCGAAGTCGAATTTGAGTTGCGAGAACGGTCCGCGCAGGTTGCGCACTTCCGATGCAAAGGCCACATGGTCCTGGCGCATGCGCAGACGCACGTTGTCCTCCGCGACCGAGCCGTAGTTCGCCTCGTAGCCGTTGTACGACAGGCCCGCGTAACCGTCGGCCCATGTGTAGGCGCCGCCGAGCGCGCCGCCATGCCAGCGGCCGTCGCTGTTCGGCAGGCTGCCGTAGGCCTCGTCCGCGTCGGGACCGTCGAGCGCGCGCTGGCGGTCCGAGTGCGCAAAGCCGGGAATGCGCTCCTTGCTCGTTTCGCGGTCGAACGCGTCGACGTGAAACGCAAACTGCCCGTTGCCGCCCTCCACCTGAGCCGCGCCGGCGCGCGCGTTGTTTGCGCCGCCGTAGCTCGCATCGACGCCGCCCGTCAGCCCCTTGATCGGCTCACGCGGAATCCGGTTGTCGATCGTGTTCACCACGCCGCCGATCGCATTGCCGCCATACAGCAGCGCCGCCGGTCCGCGCACGATCTCGACGCGCTCGATAGTGAGCGGCTCCTGTGGAACCGCATGATCGTAGGACAACGACGACGCGTCCCACGCGGCCACGCCGTTCTGCAGAATGCGGATGCGGTCGCCGTCCATGCCCCGGATGATGGGGCGCCCCACCATCGGACCATAGGTCGTGGTGGACACGCCGGGCAAGCCGTTTAGCGTCTCGCCGAGCGAGTTGGTCTGACGGCGCGTCAGCGCGTCGCCGTACAACGCAGTTGCGGGAGCGATCAGGTCGGTATCGCCCAACGGATTGGCGGTGACGAACACCGGTGCGAGCGAGCCGGCCGGCGTCTGCGTTGCATTCTGAGCCGGACCCGAGGTATCGGACTGCGCATGCGCCAATGCGGCGAGCAACGCTAGTGAAAGCGGCGACAACCGAAGCGCGCGCATGGAAGTGCGTCGAGAGTATTTATTCACAGTCTTTTCGAGGGTTCGCTTTTACACCGGGCGCGCTTTTCCAGCAACGTTAGAACGTTGCGCTCCATAAGCGAACTATTCCGGACTGACACTGAGGGACCGGGACGTGCGCTAAAGACTGCGCAGCAACTCGTCCCGCTCAATGCAGGCGGAATGATATAACGTAACATTTCTTGCGTAAACTAACATCCAACCAACGGCGTGACGGCGAGTGCAGGCACGACCGCAAGCAAGCGTCGCCAGTTGCAGCGACGCCGCACCTCGCGCACTGCGCCTCAACTACTTTGCGGCACAAACAGCGCTCGACCTCGCGAGAGCAACGGCCCGCTCGCACGCCGCCTGTCTCGCAGCGTGGTCGACCTCCGGTCCCAACAGCGTCTTCTCGACGACGATCGACTCGACATCCGTCACGCCCACCGAGCGCAACCACGCCTCCATGAACGGCCGTTGATGATCGAATGAATGCGCGGGCGTGATCGAGTCGATCGAGTAATCGAGACCTCGCGCGTAAATCACCACGACGTTCTTGCCTCGGAGCAGGCCGGTGAGTCCTCGATCGTCGAAAGAAAAGAGCACGTTTCGTTGCGATACGACGTCGATAAAGTGCTTCAGCTTGTACGGAATCGAGAAATTCCACAGCGGCACCGAGAACAGCAGCGTGTCCGCGTCGTGCAACCGCTGCGCGAGTTGGCGAATCCGGGACCACGCTTTCTGCTGTCCTTCAGTGAAGGCCGTACCGCTCAGGTCGGCGTATTTGGCCTCGAGGGTATCGCCGTCGAATTCCGGCAATTCGGTCGACCACAAATCGAGCACGTCGATTCGAGGGTCCGGATGAACTTCCCAATAGGTGTCCAGATAAACGCGCGCCACTTCGAGCGACGCGGACCGCTTTTTACGCGGCGACGATTCGACATGCAGCAGGGTCGGCATGAGCTTGCTCCACACAGGTTGAGGTGCAGCAATCACAACATATTTCAAAGAGAAATTTAAACGAAGTATAGTGAGCCGATTCAGTCGCAATCGCACTGAATCGGCTATTCGAAGGGGAGCGTGCCGTGTTCGATACCGTCTTGTTGCGTTCGTTTGTGGCGGTCGTGAAGGAAGGCGGCTTCACGCATGCCGCCGCGCGTCTGAACCTGACGCAGTCGGCGGTGAGCGCTCACGTGCGGCGCCTCGAGAACCAGATTGGCCGCGAGCTGCTCGCGCGCACCACGCGCTCCGTCGCGCTTACCGCGGACGGCGAATTGCTGCTCGGCTATGCGCGCGCGATCATCGCGCTGAACCAGGATGCGCAGGCGCAACTGTCGCGCGCGCCCAACCAGGGCGAGGTCCGTGTGGGCCTATCGGAGGACCTCTCCAACGTGCGGCTGATGAACGTGATGCAGGCGTTTGCCGTGCGCTACCCTCGCATCGCTTTCAGTGTGCGCGTCGGGATTCCCGCCGATCTGCTGGTCGCGATGGATCAGGGCGAACTGGACGTGGTGATCGGCGGCCGCTGCGACGGCGGTCGTCCCGGGCAGGTGCTGTGGCGCGAGCCTTTGGTGTGGGTGGGAGCGGAATGGTCTTCGCTGACGCGGGGCGTGTCCGTACCGCTCGCGCTGTTCCCCGAACCGTGTCCTTATCGCGAGGCCGCGCTCGCCGCACTGGCGCGCGCCGGCGTGGAATACCGCATCGCGCTCGTGGGCTCGAGCGTCGCGGGCCTGCGCGCCGCGGCGCAAGCCGGCTTTGCGGTCACGCCAATGGTCCATACGCAACTTGTGAACGGCTTGCGCGTGATGCCTGCCGATGCCGGTCTGCCTGCGCTGCCGGACGTCGAGTTCACGATGTTCGCTGCGGGCGGCTCCTCTCCGAACATCGCTGATGAACTGGGCAGCGCGGTCGCGCAGGCGTTCGCGCACATGGCGGATGCGGCAGAAGCGCGACGGGCGCGGGCAAACGCGTAACACCCATACCCGCACAAACGCCTGGCTGGCGTCGTGAACGGCGCTCCGGCGGCCGCCGGTTCATTCGCCGCGCACAGGCCGCGCGAGCAGGACTGGCGTACAGGCCAGACGCGCAGTGCGCGCGGCGACACTGCCGAGCAGCCAGCGCGCGACGCCGCGTCGTCCATGCGTGCCGAGGACCAGCAGGTCCGCATGCCACCGCTCTGCATCACGCACGATGGCGTGCGGCACATCATCGCTGACGGGCTCTGTTTTAACGAGCGCGGTCTCCGCCCTGTTCGCGACAGTTTCGAAGACGCTTCTCGCTCTTGCCAGAGCCGCCTCGCCTTCTTCGGTGAAAGCCTCCTCGAGGACATGGATCGGCACGAAATCCGTCAACCGCACCGCACGGTCGATCACATAGATCGCGCGCAAACGCGATTCCGGCCGGGCGAGCCGACAACCCGCATGCAGCGCATCCAGCGACGCCGCGCTGCCGTCGAGTGCAAAAAGAATCCGCTGAGGCGATGGACCGATGTCGGCCTCATAACCGGCAGGCACGATGAGTATCGAACACAGCGCGCGCGTGCTGACGAACTCGGACACGGTGCCCTCCACCCAGCGCATGATGCCGTGATGCTGACGCGCGCCGACGACGAGCAGATCTGCGTTCCATTCGGCCGCCGCATCGATCAGCGCATTCGCCGTGTAGCCGCCTTGCCTTGAAATTTCGATCACGCCCGACTCGACCTCGATACCCGCGTCCACGAACATCTTTCTTGCACGCTCCGCCGCCTGTTCGGCATCGCGTGCGAGTTCGGCTCGCGCGAGCCGCAGCTCGGCGTCCGTCATCGATCCGAGCGGCAACAGAATGCGGGGATTTTCAGCCACGCTCACGATGCGGATCAGCGCGCCGGGCAGCGTCATGTGGCAAACGTAGTCCGCCGCGCGCGCCGATTCCGGCGAGGCGTCCACGGCAAGGAGAATCCGCGTGATTGCACGGGCGGCGTCGACGCCGCGCTCGCTTGAACTCATGATCCCGTCTCCACGTGGTTCGGCTGGCGCAGCTGCGCCGGCCGGCGGTTCTCAAATGCCCGGCATCACCGGATACGGCTCGGTGTGGTCTTCGATGCGTTTGACGCCCGGTATGTTTTGCGCGGCGACGCGAACCGCATTCACAGCATCCGCCGACTGAAACACACCCCACAGATGCACGACGCCATCGGTCACGAGGATGTTGCGGCCGGCAAAAGCCCATTTGCGGCCCGCCAGTTCGCCCATCAGAATGGCGCGGATTTCGGCGTCCGAAAGCGTGGCCTTCGAAACCGGCTCATCCGGCACGCTTGCGAGCGCCTGCACGAGGTTCGCGCGGCTGACGATGCCGACGAGCCTTCCCGCCTCCGTCACCGGCACGCGCTTGATGCGTCGTGTCTCGAGAATACCGGCCACCTCGCCGAGCGGCGTGTCGGGCTCGACCGTGACCACGTCCGTGGTCATTACATCGCTCACTTTGGCCGCATGCGTTTTCACGTAATCGCGCGCGTCGTGGCTCGCGGACCAGAAATCGAGCCACGACACGCGCTTGCGTTCGTCGGTGCCAATTTCGCTGCGTCGAAGCAGATCGCCCTCGCTGATCATGCCGAGGACGCCGCCCTCGGGATCGAGCACCGGCGCGCCGCTGATACGGTTCTCGATAAACAGTCTGGCGACCTCGCGAATGGTCATGTCGGGTGTGACCGAGATGACGTTGCTGGTCATGACATCGGATGCGCGCATGGCAAGCCTCCTGAGTTGTTACATGATGGTGTGATTCCAGATTAGGACGGCGCCGCGTATCCCCGTTTGACATGGATCATGCCGAAGCAGCCTGGACGCATTCGTGCGCGCATCCGTCTCGGCGCTCTTTAGGAGCGGGCGTGAGCCTTCAAGTGATGGACGCGCCCAGCGCAAACGCCTTCTGAAGAAAATTTGCCGTCTTCGCCGGCGCTGCCTCCATACGCGAGGCCAGCGAGAGCCGGATCGAAATGGCGTTGCCGAGCACGTCGGTATAAGCGACGCCTTCCACGCGGATCTGACACACGGAAGCCGGCACCAGCGACACACCGAACTCCGCCGCCACCAGATTCACCACCGACGAGAGCTGCGGCGCCTGTTGCCCGGCGATCGGCTCGAAGCCCGCCTCCCTGCACGCCCCGACGATGACGTCATGCAGCGTGGGACTCGCCTCTCGCGGCAACATCACGAATGGGTCTTCGGCCAACGCCGAGAGAGGAATTCTGCGTTTCTTCGCGAGACGATGCGTGGCCGGCAAGACGACCCGCATAGGCTCGATTGCGATGTGATGGAATTGCACGCCCGCCGGCGACTGGCTGCCAAGGCGCACGAAAGCCACATCCACGCGGCCGTCGCCGAGATAGGCGAGCAGTTGCGCCGTGTTGCCCTCCGCGAGCGTGAGCGTGACGTTCGGATAATCCTGCCGATAACCGCGAATCAGCTTCGAGACGACCGGGTTGAACGCAGCGGACCCGGTAAAGCCGATATTCAACTGCCCGATCTCGCCGCGCCCCGCGCTCTGCGCTTTTTCGACCGCCAGGCGCGTGTCGTACAGGATGCGCTGCGCGTCGACGGCGAATGCCTCGCCTGCCTCCGTCAACACGACGCCATGGCCTGTGCGGCGAAACAGCCGCACGCCGATTTCGGCTTCGAGCGCATGAATCTGCTGGCTGAGCGGCGGCTGGCCAATCCCCAGTCTTTCGGCCGCGCGCGTGACGTTGCGCTCCTCGGCGACTGCAAGAAAGTAGCGGATATGGCGCAGTTCCATCTGATATCTATAAAAACTATTTCAGTAAGACGCGATAGATATTGGACAGTATATCAGCGGTGCGACAAAATATCGCCATCGCGCAGTCCGCGTCCTATAAGTCTCCCCGCAATGCAGAGCCTTTCATTTTTATGCGATGAAGGCAGGACGAGCCGCGCCGATCGGGGCGCGCGGCGGTGCGCCGTTGTATTTATCTAGTGAAGCGAAGGGGTCTACTGTGGCTGACACATTAAAAAAACCGAGGCCGGAATTCCGGAACATCGGTATCGGGCAGATATTGACGGCGTATCGCCTGCCTCTTGCAGGGCGCGTGTCGATCCTGCATCGCGTGAGCGGCGGCCTGCTGTTCGTCGCCCTGCCGTTCCTGCTTTACCTCTTCGACCAGAGCCTGACCTCCGAGCTGAGCTTCGAGGGCTTCAGGGCCTTTTTCTCCAACCTCATCGTCAAGCTCGTCGTGCTGGTGCTCGGCTGGGCCTACCTGTTCCATTTCTGCGCGGGCGTGCGCCATCTGCTGATGGACACCAACCACGAAGCGGTCACGAAAGAAAAGGGCAAGCAGACCTCGATCGTGGTGTTCGTCGTGTCGTCGCTGCTGACTCTCGCCTTCGCGCTCAAACTCTTCGGAGCATTCTAAAAATGGCAGCCCCTAACCGGATCGGCTCAAAGCGCCTCGTCGTCGGCGCGCACTACGGCCTGCGCGACTGGCTCGCGCAGCGCCTCACCGCCTGCGTGATGGCCATCTACACGGTGATCCTGCTCGCCTGGTTCTTCGGCGCGCGCGACTTTTCCTACGAGGGCTGGGCCTCGATCTTCGCCACCCAGTGGATGAAGCTCGCCACCTTCGTCACGCTGCTCTCGCTGTTCTATCACGCGTGGGTCGGCATCCGCGACATCTGGATGGACTATGTGAAGCCCGTTGGCACGCGCCTGTTGCTGCAGGCGCTGACGATCGTCTGGCTGCTCGCGTGTGCGGGCTACGCTGCGCAGATTCTCTGGAGAGTATAAAAGCATGGCTGCAATCAGGAATGCCCTGCCGCGTCGCAGGTTCGACGTGGTCATCGTCGGCGCGGGCGGCTCGGGAATGCGCGCGTCGCTGCAACTGGCGCGCGCCGGTCTGTCGGTGTGCGTGCTCTCGAAAGTGTTTCCCACGCGCTCGCACACGGTCGCCGCACAGGGCGGCATCGGCGCCTCGCTTGGCAACATGAGCGAGGACAACTGGCACTATCACTTCTACGACACGATCAAGGGCTCNGACTGGCTNGGCGACCAGGACGCGATCGAGTTCATGTGCCGCGAAGCGCCGAACGCCGTCTACGAACTCGAGCACTTCGGCATGCCGTTTGACCGCAACGCGGACGGCACGATCTACCAGCGCCCGTTCGGCGGCCACACCGCGAACTATGGCGAAAAGCCCGTGCAGCGCGCCTGCGCGGCGGCTGACCGCACCGGTCA
>NZ_AXAJ01000021.1 GCF_000472445.1 Burkholderia sp. WSM2230 | reverse complement strand
TCGGGCGTCTTTTCAGCGACTTCTTCGACGTCCATGCCGCCTTCGCTCGACGCCATCACGACGATCTTCTGCGACACGCGATCGATCACGAGGCCGACATACAGTTCCTTCTTGATGTCAGCGCCTTCTTCGATCAGCAGACGGTTCACCTTCTGGCCTTCCGGGCCGGTCTGGTGCGTGACNAGCTGCATGCCGAGGATCTGGTTCGCGTACTCGCGAACCTGGTCCAGCGACTTGGCAACCTTCACGCCACCGCCCTTGCCACGGCCACCCGCGTGGATCTGAGCCTTCACGACCCAAACCGGGCCGCCGAGCTCTTCCGCGGCCTTGACCGCATCATCCACCGAGAAGACCGGCTTGCCGCGCGGTACCGCGACGCCGAATTTCCGCAGGATTTCCTTACCCTGGTACTCGTGAATCTTCATGCGTGATTCCCTTCAGTCTGAGAGTTGGATTAAACATCGCTTCCGCTACCGTCCAACATGCCGGGCACATTGCCCCTGCCTTCGTGGCGGGCCGCCCCGTTGTCTGGCGATGCCGGGCGGTCAGCTGGGCGTGGCGCATGGCCATACCAGCGCGGGTAAAACTTCTGCACTGCCTCCCCGTTGAAACGCAGCGCTTGGCAGCGTCCCAACTGGAATGGCGGTTTATCGTTTAAAGGTTCGGCGTTGCCGCCGGTCGAACCGTTTTCTGAACTGCCATTCGCGCCTCGCGCGTCGTCACCGGTGTTCCATACGTCGCCGGCGAACGCCTGGATCGCGGCGGTCGGCAGGATCGCGCACAACTCGGTGAGATGCGTGCAACCGGCCGTGCCGGCCAGCAAACGGGCAGCATCGCGACGGAAGTTGTGGAACAGATTGAGCCCGATGAGGGCACGGTAGGCGGGATTGCTGGCTTGGCAGAGCCCAGGATAGGGCACCCAGTCGGACGACGCCTCGGCGTCGACGACATTGAGCTTGCGATCGATGGTGATGCGAAGCCAGAGTTCATGGATCGGTTGACCATTGGGCCGGACGCCCGACGCAAGCACCACGTCGCGTGGCTTTTCGTCGGTCAGGCACGCTTCCACATCCCACAGGCCATCCTCTCGCTCATAAGCTTCCGCTCTGATTGCGCGGCGATGGCGCAATTGACGGGACACTGGCGGGGAAAGCGGCATGCGGAAAGGAAAGGCCGAATTGGAAAACGCGTGAATTTTAGCATACTGGGTATTTGAGACAGCCCGGAATGCGGCGGGAACGGCCTCCGGCCGGTTATAGGCGTGGTTATAGGCGTGGTTATAGGTGGGGTTATGGCCGGGATGGCGGGCGCGGGGCCGCAGTGGCTCGCCACCGCGGGCGGCACGCTTTGCCGCCATTGCCCCGCTATTGCCCCACTCACTATTCGCCGCTCCATTCTTCGTCGATGCCTTTGAGAATTTTGCCGATCGTCGCGGCCGAAAAACCGCGCGACGCAAGAAAGCGCGCCTGCTTCGCGCGCTCAGCCGGGGTTTCAGGAAGTTGACCGAATTTCTTGCGCCAGACAGCCTGAGCGCGCGCCAGTTCGGTTTGGCGCAGCTGAGCGCTCGCCTCCTCGACCAGCGCCTGATCCACCGCGTGCTGCTTCAATTCGCCGACGATCCGGCTTGCGCCGAGCCGCGACGAGCGGCGATGGATAAGGCTTTCGGCGAACCGCGAATCAGACAACCAGTTCTCCGCCTCCAGCGTGTCGAGCAGCGTATCGAGGGAGTCGTTTTCTTCGACGAAGGGCTTCAGCTTGCGCGCGAGTTCGCTGCGGCTGTACTCGCGACGCGACAGATAGCCGAGCGCGCGCCCTTTGAGGGAGCGTGCGGGACGTTGAGATTTTTTGGCTTCGCTCGGACTGGACCCGGGGTCGCCGGGGGTGCCGGTGTCGCCGGAGGCGTAAGGAGTGCCGGAGGCGTGGCGAGAGCCGGAGGCATAGCTCGAGCCGGGGGCGTGGCGGGAGCCGGATGAGCGTGATGAACCGCGCGAGCCGGACGAACCGCGTGCGCCAGACGAACCCCGTGAACGCGTATAGACAGGCTCCGCGGACTCGCCAGACTGCGTTTCCGGCAACTGCGCGCGCCGCGGACCACGGCCCGCGGCGCGATCATGCGCGTCGAACGACTCAAAAGGATCGAATGGATCCGGGGAATCGGATGGCTCGGACAGATTTGCCGGGCCCAAACGGTCCGGCGATTCGCTGCCCTCGTTACGCGGGCCGTCCGCGTTGCGTCCGGTATCGGACAAAGGCCGGCCCTTGCGTATCACGGAGTCGTTACTCTTCGTCTGCGACTTCTGCGCCTGCGCCGGTCACTGCCTCGGCCATTGCGTTCACGCCCAGCGATTCGCGGATGCGGTTTTCGATCTCGCGAGCGATGTCCGGATTTTCGCGCAGGAATTCACGCGCGTTGTCCTTACCCTGGCCAATACGCTCGCCGTTATAGCTGTACCAGGCGCCGGCCTTGTCGACGATCTTGGCCTGCACGCCCAAGTCGATGATTTCGCCCTGACGCGAAATACCCTCGCCGTACAGAATGTCGAAAATTGCCTCGCGGAACGGAGGCGAAACCTTGTTCTTGACCACCTTGACGCGCGTTTCGTTGCCGATCACTTCGTCGTTCTTCTTGATCGAGCCGATGCGGCGAATGTCCAGACGCACCGATGCGTAGAACTTCAGCGCGTTACCGCCGGTGGTGGTCTCCGGATTGCCGAACATCACGCCGATCTTCATGCGGATCTGGTTGATGAAGATCACCAGACAGTTGGTGCGCTTGATCGTGCCTGTCAGCTTGCGCAGTGCCTGGGACATAAGACGCGCTTGCAGACCCGGCAGCGAGTCGCCCATTTCGCCTTCGATTTCAGCCTTCGGCACGAGCGCCGCGACCGAGTCGATCACGATCATGTCGATGGAGCCCGAGCGCACCAGCGCGTCAGCGATTTCCAGCGCCTGCTCACCCGTGTCCGGCTGCGAAACCAGCAGGTCGCTCACGTTCACGCCGAGCTTGCCCGCATATTGAATGTCCAGAGCGTGTTCCGCGTCGATAAACGCTGCCGTGCCGCCGAGCTTCTGCATTTCGGCGATGACCTGCAGTGTCAGCGTGGTTTTACCCGATGACTCCGGACCGTAGATTTCGACCACGCGGCCACGCGGCAAACCGCCGACGCCAAGTGCGATGTCGAGCCCGAGCGATCCGGTGGAAACGACCTGGATGTCTTCGACTACCTCACCTGCGCCGAGCCGCATGACCGACCCTTTGCCGAACTGCTTTTCGATCTGCGCGAGGGCGGCAGCGAGTGCCTTGCTCTTTTCAGCAGTCAGTCCAGCCGAGCCTTTCTTGCTTTCTTCCATGAATCGTCCTTTGCTATGATGAACGGCGTCTGAGGCAGATGTGTCGTCCACTTTTAAAGGACAGCACACGAAACCCAGACACTGTATAAAAAAACAGTAGTTTTGGCAAGTGCGATTCTCATGCGAACGCGCATTTTTACTGTCGCGCTGCCCAAACCACCCACAATAATTTCCGGAGACCGCTGTGCGCCGCGGGGGACACCCGAGGTGCCGGCCAACGCCCTGAGCTGGCGCACCATGCGAATTCTGATTGCCGAAGACGACAGCATACTCGCGGACGGTCTGGTTCGATCACTCCGCCAATCGGCCTATGCCGTCGACCACGTGAAGAACGGCGTGGAGGCCGACACCGCGCTGTCCATGCAAAGTTTCGACCTGCTGATTCTCGATCTCGGACTGCCGCGCATGTCCGGGCTCGAGGTGCTGCGACGCCTGCGCGCCCGCAATTCCAATCTGCCCGTGCTGATTCTGACCGCGGCGGACAGCGTCGACGAGCGCGTCAAGGGCCTCGACCTCGGCGCCGACGACTACATGGCCAAACCGTTCGCGCTCAATGAACTCGAAGCCCGCGTGCGCGCGCTGACGCGCCGCGGCGCGGGCGGCGGCCCGACCGTCGTGCGGCATGGTTCGCTGTCGTTCGATCAGGTGGGCCGGATCGCCTATATCAACGATCAGGTGATCGACCTGTCGGCGCGCGAACTCGGCCTGCTGGAAGTGCTGCTGCAGCGGATCGGCCGGCTGGTGTCGAAGGAACAACTCGTCGACCATCTTTGCGAATGGGGCGAGGAAGTCAGCAACAACGCGATCGAAGTGTATGTGCACCGGTTGCGTAAAAAGATCGAGCCGAGCGGCGTGCGCATCATCACCGTGCGTGGGCTGGGTTACTGCCTGGAAAAGGCGGTCGCGCCGGGGACCGCCACTGCAAGCGGCACTGCAAGCCCCAATGCGAACGCCGCCGCGCCCACGCCCGCCGGCTCCGACTCCGCGCCGGCGCCCTCCTCGCCAACGCAGACGCCGTCCGCAGCAATGCCGGCGAGCCATCACTACAAATAGAGCACGCCCATGTCCGCACGCGCAGATCGCGCGGCGGCTCGCGCGGCGGACCTCGACGAGGCGCGCGACGAGCGCTACGCCAATCCGTTCGCCCCGCCCGACGAATCCGAGGCCGTCGCCGAGGCGCGGCCGCGTTCGCTGTTCGGCGAAATTCTCGACTGGATGCTGGCGCCGCTGCTGCTGCTCTGGCCTATGAGCCTCGCGGTGACCTATCTGGTCGCCAAGTCGATCGCGAACGGGCCGTTCGACCGCGCGCTCGAAACCGACGCCTACGTGCTTGCGCGCCAGATTCATCCGGTCAACGGCGTGGCGGAGCTAACGCTGCCCGATTCCACGCGCGATTTTCTGCGCACCGACAATGTGGACAGCGTGTTCTATCAGGTGCTCGGCACGCGCGGCGAGCTGGTGGCGGGCGAACGCGACATGCCGCTGCCGCACGAGGACGACCGGCCGCAACCGGGCCTCGTCGCTTTCCGCGACGACATGCTGCGCGGCAACGACATCCGCGTGGCCTATACGACAGTCGAATTCCCGCAGACACCCGGCGCGGAGCCGGTGCTGGTGCAGGTGGCCGAGACGCTCGACAAACGCAGCCAGCTTGCCAACGACATCATCAAAGGCGTGATCCTGCCGCAGTTCGTGATCCTGCCGCTCGCGATCCTGCTGGTGTGGTTCGGCCTCTCGCGCGGCCTCGCGCCGCTGCACGCGCTGCAGGCGCACATCCGCGCACGGCGTCCCGACGACCTCTCGCCGCTCGAGGCGCGTCGCGCGCCGCCGGAGATCGAGCCACTCGTCACGTCGTTCAACGACTTGCTGACGCGCCTCGAACAGAACATGGAACTGCAAAAGCGCTTTATCGCCGACGCCGCGCATCAGATGAAAACGCCGCTCGCCGGCCTGCGCACGCAGGCTGAACTGGCGCTGCGGCAGGACGCGTCGGCGGAAGTGCACCGCTCGCTCGAACAGATCGCGACGAGTTCGGAGCACGCGGCTCGCCTCGTCACGCAGTTGCTCGCGCTCGCGCGCGCCGAAAACCGCATGTCCGGGCAGATCTTCACGCCGGTGGAAGTGACGGAAGTCGCGCGCAACGCCGTGCGCGACTGGGTGCAGGCCGCCCTCGCCAAGCAGATGGATCTCGGGTACGAAGCGCCGGAGGAGCCCGTCGAAGTGGACGGCAATCCGGTCATGCTGCGCGAGATGCTGTCGAACCTGATCGACAACGCAATCCGCTACACGCCGGCGGGCGGCCGCATCACGGTCCGGGTGAGGCAGGACGCGGCCGCACGGCTCGTACATCTGGAAGTGGAAGATACCGGGCTCGGCATTCCGGTGGCCGAGCGGTCGCGGGTTATCGAGCGCTTTTACCGGATTCTCGGCCGCGAAGGCGACGGCAGCGGCCTGGGGCTGGCGATCGTCCGCGAAATCGCAACCATGCACGGCGGCGAGCTGACCATCGAGGACAACGTCTATCAGAGTTCGCCGCGGCTCGCGGGAACCCTTGTGCGCGTCAGTTTGCATGTGCTCGAGCGGGGCAGGACTTACCCTAACGCCACTTGAGAACCCAAAGCGTGAAAAAGCACGTTGAACGAGGTTAGTGCTTAAATGCGGCCGGTATCGCACAGATTGACGGTTTTTCGCGAACGTCGGCCGCCGCACCCGACGCGGCGACTGCCGCCGTTCACGTCAGTAGGCCGTAAGTTTTCACTCCAATAATCGGTTGCACGGGTCGCCGCGGGCCGGCGCACCGCGTGCATATCAATATTGGAGACGACATATGGCTACCGTTGGCGGACACATTTCGCCCGTGCCGATGACGCGCGATGAGAAGCGGGTGATCTTCGCATCGTCGCTAGGTACGGTTTTCGAGTGGTACGACTTCTATCTCGCCGGCTCGCTGGCGGCCTTCATCAGCAAGAGCTTCTTCTCCGGCGTCAATCCCACTGCCGGCTTCATCTTCACTCTGCTCAGCTTTGCCGCGGGCTTCGCGGTCCGGCCGTTCGGCGCGGTGGTGTTCGGGCGGCTGGGCGATCTGGTCGGCCGTAAGTACACGTTCCTCGTGACGATCGTGATCATGGGCCTGTCGACGTTCCTCGTCGGCTTCCTGCCGGGCTATGCGGCAATCGGCATCGCGTCGCCGGTCATCTTCATCGCCATGCGGATGCTGCAGGGCCTCGCGCTCGGCGGCGAGTACGGCGGCGCCGCGACCTATGTGGCGGAACATGCGCCGCCGGGACGCCGCGGCTTTTACACCGCGTGGATTCAGACGACGGCCACGCTCGGCCTGTTCCTCTCGCTGCTGGTGATTCTCGGCGTGCGCACCGCCATGGGCGAAGATGCGTTCGGCGCATGGGGCTGGCGCATTCCCTTCATCGCGTCGATCGTGCTGCTGGCCATTTCGGTGTGGATCCGTCTGCAACTGCATGAATCGCCGGTGTTCGAGCGCATCAAGGCCGAAGGCAAAACCTCCAAGGCGCCGCTTTCCGAGGCGTTCGGCCAGTGGAAGAACCTCAAGGTCGTGATTCTCGCGCTGATCGGCCTGACCGCCGGCCAGGCCGTGGTGTGGTACACGGGCCAGTTCTATAGCCTCTTCTTCCTGACGCAGACGCTGAAGGTGGACGGCGCAACGGCCAACATCATGATCGCGCTCGCGCTGCTGATCGGCACGCCGTTCTTCCTGTTCTTCGGCTCGCTGTCGGACCGCATTGGCCGCAAGCCGATCATCATGGCCGGCCTGCTGATCGCCGCACTCACCTACTTCCCGCTCTTCAAGGCGCTCACGCACTATGTCAATCCGGCGCTGGAAACGGCCACGGCCAAGGCGCCGATCGTCGTGATCGCCAATCCGGACGAGTGCTCGTTCCAGTTCAACCCGGTGGGTACGTCGAAGTTCACGAGTTCATGCGATATCGCGAAAAGCGCGCTTTCCAAGGCCGGCTTGAACTACGAGAACGTCGCGGCGCCAGTGGGCACGCTCGCGCAGATCAAGGTCGGCGATACGGTCATCAATACCTATGACGGCAAGGCGGCCGACGCGAAGGATCTTGGCAAGGCCTTCGACAAGTCGCTCGCTACGACGCTGAAGTCCGCCGGCTATCCGCCGAAGGCCGACTCGTCGCAGATCAACTGGCCGATGAGCGTGGTGATCCTGACGATCCTCGTGATCTACGTGACGATGGTGTACGGGCCGATTGCGGCAATGCTGGTGGAGATGTTCCCCACCCGGATCCGCTACACGTCGATGTCGCTGCCTTATCACATCGGCAACGGCTGGTTCGGCGGCTTCCTGCCGGCCACCGCGTTCGCGATCGTCGCGGCAAAGGGCAACATCTATTCGGGCTTGTGGTATCCGATTGTGATCGCGGTCATTACCTTCGTGATCGGCATGCTGTTCGTCCGCGAAACCAAGGACTCGGACATTTACGCGAAGGATTGAGGCCCGCGCCTGCGGGCTCATGAGGCTTCAACCTAGAAAGTTGAGCGCCGGGGGTTGACAGCCCTCGGCGCTATCCTCATAATCTCGCTTCTTTCGGCGAATTAGCTCAGTTGGTTAGAGCGACGGAATCATAATCCGCAGGTCCGGGGTTCGAGTCCCTGATTCGCCACCAGTTGCAAGAAAAAGCCGCTGTTCCGCAAGGTTCAGCGGCTTTTTCGTTTCTGGCTGTCCACGTATCATCCGGGCAGCGGCACCCGCAACTTCAAGGAGGACTGTTGATGACGTTCCGCACTGCCGCGCGCGCCGTGGCCATCGCATCTATCGCGCTTCTCGGCGCCGCTTCTGCGAGCGCCACCCACGCGCAAACTCCCACCGAGAACCAGTGGCGCGCAAGCCAGATGACCTTGTCGACGCTTTTGCAGAATGGCTACAGGATTGTCGCCGTCGTCAATACGCCTCGCGGCGACGGCGGCCCAGCCGACACGATTTTTGTGCAGCGCGACCAGAGCGCCTTCAAATGCCTCGATCCGCAAGCGCCCGAGGCCGACAAGAAAGCGCCGGGCTGCTATGAGCTGGCACCGCCGTCGGGCGCGGCAACGGGCTCCGAGGCGAAATAAGCCGGTAAGGAGCTATGAAAGCCGAAGGGAAATCGATTCAACACAACGATCACCGATCCACCAGCCGGCTCAAATTGCCGCGCACGCGCTGCAAGAGCGCGATCAACTGCGCGGCGTCTTCATCGCTGAAGCCATTCAGCGCCTCCAGCGCAACCTCGTCGCCCACCTCTCGCGCCTTGCCCAGCGCGCGTTCCGCCTTGGACGTCATGCGCACCTGCCGCTCGCGCCGGTCTTGCGGATTAGCGGCGCGCTGGATCCACCCGCCCTCCTCCATCCGGTCCAGCAGACGACCAGCGGAAATGGGCGCGACCTCGAGCAGATCCGCGAGCCGCGCCTGATTGGTGTCGCCGTAATGGTCGAGATAGGCGAGCACGCGGCATTGCGCGCGCGTCAGATCGACCGACGATTTCGCGAGGTCGTCGAACCGCTTGCCGGTCAACCGGCCGACATCGGAAATCAGAAAGCCGAAACGCTCTTCGAGTTGGGTTTTCATGCGCCGATTATACGAAAGGACTTCGCGAAGCCGGGCAGCGCCGAGTCGCGTCGAGCCGCGCCCACGGCAGCCTGTTCAGCTTCCGCATAATTCCCGATGTGAACCGGCCGGCGCATCGGATATGATAAGCATGCTTACTATATCGACGACCCTGCACAGCCATGCCCTCCGCTTCCTCGCCTTCGAGCGCCGCCGCCACGCCGCTCAACCGGCCGATGATCACCATCTCGATCATGCTCGCCACGCTGATCCAGACACTCGACAGCACGATCGCCAACGTGGCGTTGCCGCATATGCAAGGCTCGCTGTCGGCGTCGCAAGACGAGATTACGTGGGTGCTGACGTCCTATATCGTCGCAGCGGCAATCGCCACGCCGCTGACCGGCTGGCTGTCCGACCGGCTGAGCGTCAAGCGGCTGCTCATCATCGCGATAGGCGGCTTTACCGTAGCGTCCGCGTTATGCGGCATGTCCGAGACGCTCATGCAGATCGTCGCGTCGCGTTTGCTGCAAGGCGTGTTCGGCGCGTCGCTCGTGCCGCTGTCGCAGTCCATCCTGCTGGACATCAATCCGCGCGAGAAGCAAGGCCAGGCGATGGCCGTGTGGGGCATGGGCGTGATGGTCGGCCCGATTCTCGGCCCGACGCTGGGCGGCTGGCTCACCGACAGCTACAACTGGCGCTGGGTGTTCTTCATCAATGTGCCGATTGGCGCATTTGCGCTGTTCGGCGTGGCGACTTTCCTGCCTTCGCGCGCGCCCAAGCCCGACGCGAAATTCGACGCGTTCGGCTTCGCCACGCTCGGTCTTGCGATTGGCGCGCTGCAGGCCTTGCTGGATCGCGGCGAGCAGCTCGACTGGTTCGGCTCGCACGAGATCGTGATCGAGGCGTTGATCGCCGCGATCAGCTTCGCGTTCTTTCTCGTGCATACGGCAACCGTCGGCAAGACGTCGTTTTTCAAATATGAACTGCTGAAGGATCCCAACTTCGCGACGGGCACGTTGTTCATCTTCGTGATCGGCGCGGTGATGTATGCGACGCGCGCGCTCCTTCCTCCGATGTTGCAGAACCTGATGAACTATCCGGTTGCTACCACCGGCCTCGTCACCGCGCCGAGCGGCGCGGGCACCATGGTGGCGATGCTGTTCGCCGGCCGGCTGCTGAAGCGGATCGACGCGCGGCTATTGCTGCTCGCCGGCTTCCTGATCTCGGCGTTCGCGCTGTGGCAGATGATGCACTACACGATCGTGCTGTCGGCGTCGGACATCGTGTGGCCCGGCGTGATCCAGGGCTTCGGGCTCGGTCTCGTGTTCGTGCCGCTGAGCGCGCTGACGTTCTCGACGCTGACGCCAGCACTGCGCGCGGATGGCACGGCCACATATAGCCTGATGCGCAATATCGGCAGCAGTATCGGCATTTCGATCGTGCAGACGCTGATGACGCGCAACACGCAGGTCTCGCACGCGGACCTCGCGGCCAACGTCACGCCCTTCAACCCGGCGATCCAGCCAATGCTCGCCAGCGGCTCGAATTACGACATCGCGGCGCTGAACGCGTCGATCACGCAGCAGGCGTCGATGATCGCGTATCTGAACGACTTCAAGCTGATGTTCGTCGCGACGCTGTTCGTAATTCCGCTTCTCCTGCTAATCCGCCCGAGCGGCAACACGCATGACAGCTCGGCGGTGCATGCCGCGATGGATTGATCACGCCTCGATTCGACCGCGCGTCACGCCCAGCAGGCGCGCCATGGCATCGCGCGCCGCGGCGGCGTTACGCTCGCGGATCGCTTCGAACACGGCCGTATGCTCGGCAAGCGACGCGTTGAAAACATCTGCGCGTTTCGCATTCAGCCGAAGCTGCGCCTCGAGCGTGCGCTCGATCAGCGTGCCAAGCGGAATCAGCAATTCGTTGCTGCACGCAATCAGCACGCTTAGGTGAAATTGCAGATCGGCGCGCACCCATTCGTCGACATTGCGCGCCGCGGACATTGCCGCGTGGGCTTGCGCCAGCGCGCCGAAGGTCTTCTCCGAGTACGAGGCCGCCGCCAGACCAGCGGCATACGGCTCGATCATCTCGCGCATTTCCTGCAGCTTGAGCGCGAACTGCATGGGCTCGGCAACGCGCGAATACCAGTCGAGCACATCTGCGTCGAGCAGATTCCACGCGTGCCTTGGCCGCACGCGCGTGCCCACCCGCGGCCGCGATTCGACCAGCCCTTTGGACGTCAGCGTGCGCAGCGCCTCGCGCAACACCGTGCGGCTCACGCCGAACGCGTCCATCAACTCGGCCTCGCGCGGCAGGATCGACTCGGGCGCGTAGTCGCCGCGCAGAATAGCGGTGGCCAGCAGATGGGCGACGCGCCCATGCAGATCGTGCTGAATAGCTTTCTCTCCCCGGCGGCCGTGCCGCTCAATATTTGGCGAATAGTACTATTAATAGTACTTTAAAGCACTTTGTTGTAGCATGGAAAGCCTCGAATATTTCCGCATACGACTGGAGACGCACGTCATGAAAATCACCAAGCTCGAAACCTTCATCGTTCCGCCGCGCTGGTGCTTCCTCAAGATCGAGACGGACGAAGGCATCGTCGGCTGGGGCGAGCCGGTGGTCGAGGGCCGCGCGCACACGGTCGCCGCAGCCGTCGAAGAACTGTCGGACTATCTGATCGGCAAAGACCCGCTTCTGATCGAAGACCATTGGCAGGTGATGTACCGCGCGGGCTTCTATCGCGGCGGCCCGATCACGATGAGCGCGATCGCCGGCGTGGACCAGGCGCTGTGGGACATCAAGGGCAAGCATCACGGCGTGCCCGTCCATGCGCTGCTCGGCGGCCAGGTGCGCGACAGGATAAAGGTCTATTCGTGGATCGGCGGCGACCGTCCGAGCGACGTCGCCAACAACGCGCGCGCCGTGGTCGAGCGCGGCTTCAAGGCCGTGAAGATGAACGGTTCGGAAGAGTTGCAGATCATCGACACCTTCGACAAGGTGCAAGGCGTCATCAACAATGTGGCGGCCGTGCGCGAGGCGGTTGGCCCGAACATCGGCATTGGCGTGGACTTTCACGGCCGCGTGCACAAGCCGATGGCGAAGGTGTTGGCGAAAGAACTCGACCCGTACAAGCTGCTCTTTATCGAAGAGCCGGTGCTGTCGGAAAACGCGGAAGCGCTGCGCGACATCGTCAACCAGACCAATACGCCGATTGCATTGGGCGAGCGTCTCTATTCGCGCTGGGACTTCAAGCACATTCTGTCGGGCGGCTATGTCGACATCATCCAGCCGGACGCGTCGCATGCGGGCGGGATTACCGAGTGCCGCAAGATCGCGTCGATGGCGGAAGCCTACGACGTCGCGCTCGCGCTGCACTGCCCGCTCGGCCCCATTGCGCTCGCCACCTGCCTGCAGATCGACGCGGTGAGCTACAACGCGTTCATCCAGGAACAGAGCCTCGGCATTCACTACAACCAGGGCAACGACCTGCTCGACTACATCAGGAATCCGGAGGTCTTCAAATATGAGGACGGCTTTGTGTCGATTCCGCAGGGCCCGGGCCT
Organism: Burkholderia sp. WSM2230; assembly: GCF_000472445.1. GTDB lineage: Bacteria > Pseudomonadota > Gammaproteobacteria > Burkholderiales > Burkholderiaceae > Paraburkholderia. The sequence goes on along the minus strand of NZ_AXAJ01000021.1, from coordinate 73,526 downwards.
CGGCATCGAGGTGAACGAAGAGAAAGTGCGCGAGATGGCCAAGGTCGGTCACCGTTGGCGCAACCCCGTGTGGCGTCACGCGGACGGCAGCGTGGCCGAATGGTGAGCGGTACGGCTGTTGGGTGAGGTTGCTTCTTGAACCAGCTTGCCCAGCTTGCTTGCCGAATTCCTTCGTGACCCGGTTCGCCAAACTGATTGGCTCACTCACGCCGCCTGCGGGCGGCGTTTTCCTTGCCATCTTCACCTGAACACTTCCCGCGACGCGGCCGCACGTTACGGTGACATGAAGCGCGTGTCTCTGCGAGTAACGTAACACCTCGACGGCTTAGCCCCGAGCGGCGCCTCCATAACACGCGCAGCATCTTGCCCCACGACGCGCAAATGCCCGTCGGCAGAAGCTTTCCGGACTTTGTTCGCCACCAGACAGATGCATGGCCCACTCCTTGCTGAAATGCACTCAAAGAACGAATGCATCAGGGGGTTTCATGGGCGAATTCATTCCGGATTATCTGTTGCGCGAACAGGCGGCCGTCGGCGCGCTCGCCCTGTTCGGCGTGCTGCGCATCATCGGCGCGGCGCTCGCGTATGAGCGCGGCTGGCGCATCGCGGCCATCGAGAAATGGTTCGTCGTCGCTGCCGTCGTCTATTGCATACCGCAGCTTTTCGACCTGCTGGCGCATGTCTACGGCGCGCACGCAGCGGCAGCCGAACTCGAAGGCAAGGCGGCCGGCTGCGCGATTGCGCTCTTTTGTGCGCCTATCGTCGGGCACCGGCTGGGGCTTGAATGAGCGGATCGGGCAGCCGGATGCCGAACCTGCAGTCGACGCGCGTTTCACGCTCAGCCGAGCGCAGCGAATGCCGGCACGCTATGCGACAACACGGCAGCCGCGATGAAGACGCCGATCATCGCAAGCGCCTCCAGATAGAGCACGTTGACGAAGGTATGCGCGTCCATCGTCGATGCCGTGCGGCGCAGGCGCGGTAGCGCGAGAAAGCGGTTGAGGCCGCCCAGCACCAGTGCCAGCGCAACGAGCGAGAGCTTGAGGATCAGAACATGGCCCCACGTGCTCGACTCTATCGCCAGCAATGACCCGCCCGACCCCCGCACTGCGTTGAACACGCCCGAAACCAGCACGAATGCCACTGCAACCACGGACACATTCGACACCTGCGTGGCCGTGCGAATCAGCACACCCCGCGCAGTCGACGCGCCGAGCGCCGGCAGCACGGCGAGGCCGGCCGTGAGCGCGAGGCCGCCCCAGACGCTCGTCACGAGCACGTGCAGCGTTTGCATTGCAATCGCCGCCGATGCCGGGCCGGCGTCCGACGCGTGTCCGAGCGACGCCTTGCCGGCCGCGATCGCGATCACCGCGAGCCACAGCAGCGCATTGCGCAGCATGCCGCCGTGGCTCGTCAAGGCCGTGCCGAGCAGTACCAGCGCGCCGGCAAACGCGATGCTCCAGCCGTAGCCCACATGCGTTTGCGACAGCACCGTCGGCACGATGCCGAACGCCGCGGGCAATGCGACGCCGCCCATCGACGCCGCCTGATACAGCAGCCACCCGAGGTCCGCGAGCACCAGCACCACGCTCGCAGTGAGCAGCGAACGTTGCGCGCGCAACCATGCTGGCTGCGCAGGCGCGATTTTCGCCTTGGCATCATTCGCGAGCCACGCGCCAAGCAACGCCGAACCGACGGCAAAAGCAAACGCGATATTCATGAGCGCGGCCATGGCGACCTGCCCGATCCACAGTCCGTCGATGCTCATTTGACGGTGAAAGTAAAGTCGCCTTGCGTACGATGGCCATCAGTGGCGACCGCAGTCCAATGCACCGCATAGCGGCCCGCGCCGAGTTGCGGCAACGGCAGATGCATGACGCGCGCGTCATGCTTGTCGACCTGCGACGCGGCAGAAGCGGCGGGCTTGCCGTTCGCGTCCGCGAGCGTCATCTTGCTGAAGGCCGGCTCGAGCGGCTCGGTGAAATGGATTGTGACTTCGCCGGGTGCGGCCACTTCTGCGTTAGCAGCGGGCTCGCTCGAGACGACATGCGCATGCGCGAATGCCGTCGAGGCGAGCAGCAGCGCCGCGGCGCCGAGCGCGGACGCAAGCCACGCCGGACGGGAAAGATTGATTAGCTTCATATAAGGCCGATAGCGGGTAAACAGAAAAACGAGGGTTGCCGCGCCGGCCAGGATGGCTGACCTTTTGCGCCAATACATCGGATGCGCGGCCGGGCGCGCCCCGAAGTGTACGCTTCGATGGTTTGGGCGCGGGTCGGTTCAACGTCGCGCGCAAAAGTTCGGCGGGTATAGCGCTTGCAACCGAGTGCCGGCGGTCGAAGTCGCAACGAGCCGATCAGTTCCGCAACGAGACGCGCGGCAAACTGTCGCACGCCTGTGACAACCGCAAGCGCCCTCGATGCGGCAAATAGTCATCATCACCCTTCGATGATAGAATGCTGCGTCGCCGCAGCGCCGGCTGCCCTTCACACCGAGCCGCTCGAAGTTCGGTCAGGTCCCCGATTTTGATGGAGTTACGCGTGTCTTCAAGACGCATTTTCCGCCCGTTGCTTGCCCTTCTGCTGATCGGCTCCGCGGGTGTCTATAGCGCTGCGAAAGCGCAGACTCAACCGAAGGCCCCCGATACGATGGAAGCGCGTGTGCAAGGTTGCACGGCCTGCCACGGCACGCACGGTCAAGGTACTGACAACGACTACTTCCCGCGTCTCGCGGGCAAGCCGGCCGACTATCTGTACAACCAGTTGCAGAATTTCCGCGAAGGGCGCCGCAAGTATCCGCCCATGAACTACCTCGTCACGTATCTTTCCGACGACTACCTGCATCAGATCGCCACGTATTTCTCGAAGCAACGTCCGCCGTATCCGCCGCCCGCCAAGCCGACGGTTTCCTCAACCACGCTCGCGCGCGGCCAGCAGATCGTGCTGAACGGCGACGCGTCGAAGCAGATTCCGGCTTGCGCGGCTTGCCACGGCAAGAGCCTCACGGGCATGGAACCGGCCATTCCGGGTCTGGTCGGTCTGCACTCCGACTACATCAGCGCGCAGCTCGGCGCATGGCGTTCGGGCTCGCGCCACGCCATTGCACCTGATTGCATGCACACCATCGCCACGCGTCTCACCGACGAAGACGTGAACGCGGTTGCTGCCTGGCTTTCCACGCAGCAGGCTCCACAAAACCCCGTGCCGGCTCCGGCCCGCTCGATGAAGACTCCGCTTGCCTGCGGCAGCGAACCGCAATAAGGCACCGGGAGAGACACTCAAATGAAACGCAAGTCTTTGTTCGCCCTCTCGGCAGTGGTCGTTGTCGCGGCCGCTGCACTCGTTCCCGTCCTGTGGTCGGGCGGCGACCACCTGCACAACGGTACCGCCGTGGCGGCAACGCCCGCCGACCAGGCTGCTCTCGTGAAGAAGGGCGAGTACCTCGCCCGCGCCGGCGACTGTATCGCCTGCCATACGGTGCGCGGCGGCAAGCAGTTCGCCGGCGGCCTGCCCATGGCTACGCCGTTCGGCACGATGTTCACGCCGAACATCACGCCTGACGACCAGAACGGTATCGGCAAATGGACGCAGGACGACTTCTACCGCGCCATGCACACCGGCCGTTCGAAAGACGGCAGCCTGCTCTACCCTGGCTTCCCGTTCACGAGCTACACAAAGGTCACGCGCGCCGACTCGGACGCGATCTACGCGTATCTGCGTTCCATCCCGCCGGTTGCGGTCCCGAGCCGTCCGCATGAGCTCAAGTTCCCGTTCAATCAGCGCAACATGCTGATCGGCTGGCGCACGCTGTTCTTCCGCGAAGGCGAATACAAGCCGGATCCGACCAAGTCGGTCGAGTGGAACCGCGGCGCATATCTGATCGAAGGTCTCGGCCATTGCGGCATGTGCCACACGTCGATCAATGCAATGGGCGGTCCGGTCAGCTCGGCAGCGTTTGCCGGCGGTCTGATCCCGCTGCAGAACTGGTATGCACCGTCGCTCACGTCGAACAAGGAAGCGGGTCTCGGCGACTGGGAAACCAAGGACATCGCCGATCTGCTGAAGACCGGCGTCTCCAACCGCGGCGCGGTGTTCGGCCCGATGGCGGAAGTGGTCCACAACAGCCTGCAGTACATGACCGATGCGGACATCAACGCAATGGCCACGTACCTGAAGACGATCCCGCAGAAGAGCGAAGCGCCTGAGCCCATGCAGCTCGAAACGTCCGAAAAGTTCGGCGGCGAACTGTTGAAGCAAGGTCAGAAGATCTACGCTGACAACTGCGCGAAGTGTCACGCGGAAAATGGCCTCGGTCAGCCGCCGGCGTTCCCGCCGCTCGCGAACAACCAGTCGATCCAGATGCCGTCGGCGGTCAACCCGATCCGCATGGTGCTGAACGGCGGTTATCCGCCGAGCACGGAAGCGAACCCGCATCCGTATGGCATGCCGCCGTTCGCACAGTCGCTGTCGAACCAGGAAGTGGCGGCCGTCGTGACGTACATCCGTATGTCGTGGGGCAACCACGGCACGGCTGTCTCGCCGCAGCAAGTGGCTGATCTGCGTTCGGCACCGCTCGACTAAGCAGCGTGCGTTGCACCCCGGGCGCGGCCTGCGAGATTCGCGGCCGCGCCCTTCGTTTTTTGAGGACCGGTATCATGTGCAACTGATCGCGCCAGTCGTGGCGTACCAATTGCTCGATGAAACCGCGCAGGAGGAAAGACCGTGCATGTCGGTGAGCGTTTCAACAGCATTACCCACCTCGTCGGCGCCGTGCTGTCGGTGGCGGGGCTGGCTACGCTCGTGACGATGGGCGCGGTCGAGGGCGACGCGTACAAGGTGGTCAGCTTCAGCGTGTACGGTGCGATGCTGTTCGTGCTGTATGCTATCTCGACGCTCTACCACAGCGTGCGAAGCCCGCGCGTCAAAGCAATACTGCAGAAATGCGACCATTCGGCGATCTACCTGCTGATCGCCGGCAGCTATACTCCGTTCACGCTTGTCACGTTGCGCGGGCCGTGGGGCTGGTCGCTGTTTGGCGTAAGCTGGGGGCTCGCCGCTCTCGGCATCGTGCAGGAACTGACGCTCGGGCGACGCACCCGCAGCGTTTCGATGGTGCTCTATGTCCTGATGGGATGGCTCGCGCTCGTTGCCGTCCGCCCGCTGCTACAGGCGTTACCTGCAGCGGGCACTGCCTGGCTCGTGGCCGGCGGGGTCATCTACAGCGCCGGCATCTACTTCTTCATCAACGACGAGCGCATCCGGCACGGACATGGTATCTGGCACCTGTTCGTACTGGCGGGCAGTCTGTGTCAATTCGTCAGCGTCGCGCGCTATGTCGCGTGACGTCCACGGCGGCGAAATGCAACTTAAGGCCAGTCAACGTGTCTGCATAGCGCGTTGAAGCATTCGGCACGCATCTCGAGCGTGCCGCCGATTTCCCTGCGAACGGAACTGGGCTTCGGCCCTGATCTCGATCACGCCAGGCGGCGCATTCGTGCAGCATTTGTGCCGCATGTGCCCCGCCGGCGCTCACATCTGCCGTTCGCGAAACTGCATTGCAAAGAACATTTATGTCTTTTGATTCCCTCGGCTTGTCCGAACCGTTGGTCCGCGCTGTACACGAACTCGGCTACACCACTCCGACTCCCATCCAGACTCAGGCAATCCCGGCAGTGCTGAACGGCGGCGACCTGCTGGCCGGCGCGCAAACCGGCACCGGCAAGACGGCCGGCTTCACGCTGCCCATCCTGCAGCGTCTTCATTCCATGCCGCAAGTCTCCGCGGCCTCGGGCAAGCGTGCCGTGCGCGCGCTGATTCTCACGCCCACCCGCGAACTGGCCGCGCAGGTCGAGGAAAGCGTGCGCGCTTATGGCAAGTACCTGAAACTGAAGTCGACGGTGATGTTCGGCGGCGTCGGCATCAATCCGCAAATCGGCGCATTGAAGAGCGGCGTGGACATCGTGGTCGCAACGCCTGGCCGTTTGCTCGACCATATGCAGCAGAAGACCATCGACCTGTCGCACCTCGAGATCCTCGTGCTCGACGAAGCGGACCGCATGCTCGACATGGGCTTCATCCACGACATCAAGCGCGTGCTCGCCAAGCTGCCGCCGAAGCGTCAGAACCTGCTGTTCTCGGCCACCTTCTCCGACGAGATCAAAGCGCTCGCCGACAATCTGCTCGACTCGCCCGCGCTTATCGAAGTCGCGCGCCGCAATACGACAGCGGAAACGGTCGCGCAAAAAATCCACCCGGTGGATCGCGACAAGAAGCGCGAGCTGCTCACGCACCTCATCAAGCAGCACAACTGGTTTCAGGTGCTGGTGTTCACGCGCACCAAGCACGGCGCGAATCGCCTTGCCGAACAACTGACGAAGGACGGCATCAGCGCGCTCGCGATTCACGGCAACAAGAGCCAGTCGGCGCGTACCCGCGCGCTTGCGGAGTTCAAGGACGGCACGCTGCAGGTGCTGGTCGCCACCGACATCGCCGCACGCGGCATCGATATCGATCAGCTGCCGCATGTCGTCAACTTCGATCTGCCCAACGTGCCGGAAGACTACGTGCACCGTATCGGCCGCACTGGTCGCGCGGGCGCGACGGGCGAAGCGGTGTCTCTCGTATGCGTCGACGAATTGCAATTGTTGAAGGACATCGAGAAGCTGATCAAGCGTCCGGTGCCGCAGGAAGTGATCGCCGGTTTCGAGCCGGACCCGACTGCGAAGCCGGAGCCGATTCTGCGTCGCGGTCAGGGCGGTGGCGGCGGCGGACGTTCGCCGCGTCAAGGCCAGGGTGCGCCGAAGGGCGGCAACGGCGGTAAGGGTGGTGCCGCGCGACCGGCTCAAGGCACGGCGCAACGCTCGGGGCAGCGTCCGTCGAACGGCCAGCAGCAGCCAAAGCCGCAAGCCGCGAAGCCGGCCGGCAACGGTGGCCAAGCGCGGCGCGACGGACAGCGTCACGACGACCGCCCGCGTGCTGTCGCGCATGAAGGAAATGCCGCGCAGCATGCGCCGCGCAGGCCGCAGAGCGGCAATCCGGGCGCTTTGCTTGGCGGCAGTGCGAAACCGCGTAGCGACGCGCCGCGCGGCGCTAGCCCCGCGCGCAGCGGGCAGCGTGGGCGCTAAATAAGGTCGTAAGCGCGCTTATGCGCGAGCCAATGAGCGGCTTGCGAGCAAGTTGACGGGGTTCGGCGGTTCGGTTGCTACAACGAGAGCAGCCGTGCGAGCCTAGTCTCACCCGCCCAACGCGGCCGCCCGCTTCAAATGCTCGATCTGCCGTTCCCACCGGTCGAGCACCTCCTCTCTCCCCATATCAAGCTCGAATGTAATGCCGCTCGTCAGGCGCGCATAACGCACGCTTTGCGTTTCCGCCGACTCTATCGAGCAGTGCATATAGACGAGGCCGCTGTCGTCGCCCTCAGCAGGCGGCAACGGCGAGGCGAGCAACTGCACCTGATAAAACGCCTCTTCGAATACGAAGGTGAGCGCCGCGCGCCCGCTCTGTGCAATTGCGCGCGCCGCCCGCGCTTGCGGCCACAATGCGATGCATAGCGTGCGCGAATCAGGCGCGTACAACTCGCCGATGCCGAGCAGCGACGTGCGAATGTGCTGATTCGCATCGACCGTCAGCAGCGACGCAGTAAAGCCCGTCTTGCTGGCAAGCGACGAGCCGTCGAAGAGCGCGCGAACCGCGTCGGGCCATTCGTCGAATGCGGTCTGATCGAGCGGGCGTTGTGGCAAGGTCGAGTCGCTCATCGCATGGGTCCGGTGAAAGAGCAAGGCATGCATCATGCCTCGAAAAAGCAGATGGCCCGCATCGAGCGGGCCATTCCATTCGCCGGCGCGCTGCGGCGAACGCATTGCCAACGCACTAAGGCTTCAGCGGAAGAACACGTGTTGCGTGATCTTCGCGAGCGGATAATGCACGCCGGGTTGAATCTTCGCGGGCAGATCGAGCGGCTTTAGCAGCATCTTCACACACATGTCGGCCGACAGATTGCGCCGCACGAGCGCATTGATGCGCGCCGCGCGCTCGCGGTTATAGGCCTCATCGCGCACGCGCTCTGGATAGCGGATTGCGAACACGTGACGCAAGGCAATCTCCGAGTCTTCGTTCTTGATTTCCATCACGCGGCGCATAAGCGCGCCGAGAACGGCGAGCCGGCCATTGCCCTCGATCTTGTTGTACTTTTTGAAGTACTTGAAAAAGTGCTTGTAATGGCGGACTTCGTCGGTGCGAATGTTGTCTGTGATTTCCTTCAACACAGGTTCGTCCGAGCACTCGCCGATCGCGCGATATAACGTTGCGGTGCCTGTTTCCACGACGCAGCGCGCCACCATTTCCAGCGCGCGAGTTTTTTCGAAACCTTCCACGGAACAGGTCAGCGAATATTCGTCCATGAAATTACGGAACGCCGTGTCCCAGTCGTATTCTGGCCAGACGTAAGCGATATACGTCTTGAGCGCGCGGCCGTGCTGCATTTCCTCAGGCTCCCACTCGTTGTTGAGCCACGCGGATACTTCAGGGTCGTCGTCGAAGAACTGACTGAGGTTGCTGGTGTAAAGGTCGGTGCCGCTTTCAATAAACGAAGCGGCGCACAGCAGCAACAACAGGTCTTCGTTCGCGACCGCTTTCTGGCGATCAATGCGCGTGAGGTCGATGTCCTCGATTCGCCAGGGCATGACATGGTTCAGCTCTGTGTGCATTGTGTCTTGCTCCGAAAGCTGTATCCACTCGTGGAGCATGCTCGCAACCGCTGCTATCGCGCTGCCTTGCGCTTGCGGTACGCCGTGCCGGATACAGCGCCGTGAATTGGAGTTAACCCTTCTGTCTGCATCTTAGCCGCTGTTACGCAAGTCTGCAGACAACCCAGCACAGACCGTGCCGATTGGCCGCAGTTCCAATTCCAGGATAGAGCAAAGTTTCGGCGAGGCAAGCAAAAGTGCATCGCGCAACAAAAAGCCAGCTCGGCAAGCTGGCTGGAATTCGCGAAATGCGCGAAGGCGTGGTTCGTGAGCGAAGGCGCCCGGACCACGCCGGACGAGCTACGCAGGTCGCGTTCAGAGGCTTTGCGCTTTCAGAAGCCGGCGGCCAGGCCGTCGCGGCGGCTGTCGCTCGCGGCCACGTAACCGCGGTCGGGCTCGTCGCGATCGAGCTTCCAGATGTACTGGCCGGAACCGAAGTCCATATAAGGATCATCGACCGACTTGATCGTATGGCCGAGCTTCTGTAGCGCTTCTGCCGTTCTCGCGTCGAGCGTCGCTTCTATGTCTATCGTGAAGTCGCGGTTGACCTTCCAGCGCGGCGCGTCGCATGCGGCCTGCGGCTGCTGCCCGTAATCGAGCATCCTTACGATGGATTGCAGATGACCTTGCGGCTGCATGTCGCCGCCCATCACGCCGAAGCTCATCACCGCTTCCTGCCGGCCGTCCACCTGCTGCGTGAGGAACGCGGGGATGATGGTGTGGAACGGCCGCTTGCCGCCTTCCACGACGTTCGGCGATTTCGGGTCCAGCGAAAAACCGCTGCCGCGGTTCTGCATCGAGATACCCATATCCGGCACCACGATGCCCGAGCCGAAACCCATGTAGTTGGACTGAATAAAGCTGACCATCATGCCGCGCTCGTCTGCGACCGACATGTAGATCGTGCCGCCCGCCTTCGGCATGCCGAAATCGAACTGCGTGGCCCGCTTGTGGTCGATCAGCTTTGCGCGCGACGCGAGGTACGCATCGTCGAGCATCTGCTCGGGCGTGACTTCCATGGACCGCGGATCGGCAACGTAGCGGTACACGTCGGCGAATGCGAGCTTCATGGCCTCGATCTGCAGGTGCTGCGACTCCACGTTGTCGACGGCCAACTCTTTCACGTCGAACTGTTCGAGGATGCCGAGCGCGATCAACGCGGCGATACCTTGCCCGTTCGGCGGAATCTCGTGCACGGTGTAGCCGCGATAGTCCTTGCCAATCGGCTCGACCCAATCCGCGCGATAGCTGCGCAGGTCGTCGAGGGTCAGCGCGCCGCCGCATTCACGCGAAAACGCGACGATGCGCTCCGCGATCTCGCCTTCGTAGTAAGCGCGCGGGCCCTGTTCGGCGAGCTTGCGCAGCGTCTTCGCGTGGCCGGGAAAGCGCACCAGTTCGCTCACTTGCGGCGCGCGGCCGCGCGGCATGAAGGAGGACGCAAAGCCCGGCTGGTCCTTCAACTCGGGCACGGCCGCCGCCCATTTATGCGCGACGATGCTGGCCACCGCGTGACCGCGCTCCGCGATCTCGATGGCGGGTTCCATGAGATCCGCGAACGGCAGCGAGCCGAATTTCTGATGCAGCGCTTCCCAGCCGGCGATCACGCCGGGCACCGTCACCGAGTCCCAACCGCGCTTGGGCTGAATCGCGAGCCCGTTTTCCTCGCCGTATTTGCGCCTGAAGTAGTCGACGCTCCACGCCGCCGGCGCCACCCCCGACGCGTTCAGGCCATGCAGCTTGCGGCCGTCCCACACCAGCGCGAACGCGTCGCCGCCGAGGCCGCACGAAACCGGTTCCACGACCGTGATCGCGGCGGCCGCGGCGATGGCGGCGTCGACGGCGTTACCGCCCTTCCACAGCATGCGCAGCCCGGCCTGAGCGGCGAGCGGATGCGACGTCGAAACGATGTTGCGCGCGAATACAGGCAGGCGCGGCGTCGGATAAGGGTTTTGCCAGTTGAAGCCAATCATGTGGAACACTCTCGCAAGCACGGGCCGGACGGCGCAAGCCGCCGGACGCAATAGAAAAATGGAGCGGGCACTGAACCGAAAACCTTCGATTGCAGCGCGATCCGGTCCAAAAAACAAATTCATTTATCGCATAGATAAATTCATCGGCAGGCTGAGTGCCGCCCGCCGCCGCGCGCAGTCTTATGGATGTCGCATGAGTTGGCGGGCGGGTTTCACGTTGGTCTTACAATACACGCACTCGCTTACGCATTCTGTCCACGCCGGCTGCGGGCGAGCGCCGATAACAACCCCACGACCGAGACCATGACCCGAGACCCCCGCCTCACTCTGAACGCCCGGCAACAGGAACTGCTGGAGTGGGTGCAACGCGACGGCTTCGTGACCGTTGACGATCTCGCGGCGCACTTCGACGTGACGCCGCAGACGATCCGCCGCGACGTCAACTGGCTCGCCGACATGAACCTGCTGCGCCGCTACCACGGCGGGGCGAGCCTGCCGACAAGTTCGGAGAACGTCTCGTACACCGCGCGCCAGCGCATGTTCCACGACGAAAAACGGCGCATCGCGGCGCTAGTAGCCACTCACATTCCCGACCAGGCGTCGCTCTTCATCAATCTCGGCACCACCACCGAGGAAGTCGCGCGTGCGCTGAACCGGCACCGCGGCTTGCGCGTCATCACCAACAACCTGAACGTCGCGAGCATGATGAGCGGCTATCCCGACTGCGAGGTGCTGGTGACCGGCGGGATCGTGCGGCCGTGGGACAAAGGCATTGTCGGCGAACTGGCAATCGACTTCATTCGACAGTTCAAGGTGGACTTTGCAATTATCGGCACCTCGAGCATCGAGACAGACGGCACATTGCGGGATTTTGATACCCGCGAAGTGCGCGTGGCCGAAGCCATCATCCAGCACGCACGCACCGTTTTTCTCGCCGCCGACAGTTCCAAGTTCGGCCGTCCCGCGCTGGTTCGCCAAGGCCATCTCGATCAGATCGACGCGCTCTTCACCGACGCCGCGCCACCAGCCGACATGGTGGAAACGCTCAATGCCGCCAATTGCCAGGTGTACGTCGCCGCTTGACCAGGCGTTGGCGGCCATGTTGCAGCGCACGCCGAACTTCAAGTGAAGTCAAGGATCTGGCCGCCGCCCCGAACCGCCTCTGCGGCCCACTGTTGTCAAAGGGAAAATTTACAGGGGCGGGTTTGGTGTTTGGCGTTCGCTTGACTACACTCCAGTTCCCCGGCGTTCGCTGCGCGCTAGCGTGCCGCCGGAGCGAAGTCAACCTGTCGTAAGCCGTACCTCCCGCCCGAACTTTTTGCGGACCATCTGGCAATGGCCCTGCCATTTAATGCCAGTCGCCGTCGAGGCTGTCCGCGTTTGCTTGACATGGAGAGAAACGATGCTGAGTCCGCACGAATTCGCCACGTTGTTGCTCGTCAAGGACGCTCCCAATCAAGTCGACATGGAGCGAGAAGAACTCGACGCCCTCCTCGAACGTCAGCTCGTGCAACTGGAGCGGCTCGCCTCGGGCAACGAACAATGGCGTGTAACGGAATCCGGCGATAGCGCACTCCGAGCCATCAAACGTCTTTCCTGACAACAACCCGCGCATCGTCGGGCTGTATGCCGGTTAGGGCCGGCGCGCGGCGGGCGGCATTGCCATGCTGCGCGCGCGGCTGAGCCGCGAGCCTGTTGCCCTCGAATGCTTGTCCAGACGGGCGCCCATAGCGGCGCCCGCTTCTATTGAGCGCGCGGTTCGCCCGGCGGGCGCAACCGTTCCCGCGAGCGGGCACGGCAGGCACTCCCGGCAGCTACTCCCGGTGGCACTCCCGGCGGGCAGGCGCGCCGCGCCAGCCTGGGCGGCCCCGATCACTACCCGCTCTCAACCGCTACGCAACGTCGGATCCACCGCCGCACGCCAGCTAATCGCTCTCGCGCGCTGCTCGGTGAAGAACGCCACCCACTGATTGCGAACCTGCGGGTCGGTACTCGCGCCCTGGCTCGTGTAGCGCTGCGCAATCGCCGTCTGGAACGCGCAGTAATCGTCCTTCGACAAGCGCCCGCGCCGGTTCGCGACATATGCATCGAAGAGCGTTGCGTACACGCCTTGCGCGTCGTTGCCGTAGTCGACTGTCTGCGCACTGCACATCTGCTGCAATGAGACGAACGACGGCGCGCCCATCGTCCCCGTCAGGCTTGGCGAAGCGACACACCCTGCGAGCAGCGCTATTGCGCCCGCCATGAAAAGTCCACGCATGAATTTCACCCCGAAATGGCCACCGCAAGAGTATCGTCCGTGGCCGCGCGTCGCGCCACTCCCCTGGCCATCCGATATAGGCCGACTCAGGCGCCGCGAACTTTACTTTTTCGAATATGTTCATTAAAGTTCGGAAACGAACACATAACGTTCGATCAGTTTTCAGACAGCTTCCGTAGATTCCGTCAACGACGCAGGAGACGCAGCAGGTGACGCAAGGCACGAAATACGATTTGCTCGTCGTGGGCGGCGGGATCAACGGCGCGGGCATCGCGCGGGACGCGGCCGGGCGCGGGCTGTCCGTGCTGCTGTGCGAACAGCATGACCTGGCGGCGCACACCTCGTCGGCGAGCACCAAGCTGATTCATGGTGGCTTGCGCTATCTCGAGTACCGCGAGTTCGGGCTCGTGCGCAAGGCCTTGCAGGAGCGCGAGACGTTGCTGCGCGCCGCACCGCACATCATGTGGCCGCTGCGCTTCGTGATGCCGCACATGCCCGATCTGCGTCCCGCCTGGCTGATCCGCGCGGGCCTGTTCCTTTACGATCACCTCGCGCGGCGGGAGTTGCTGCCCGGCTCGCGCGGCATTGTGATGCGCGATCATCCGGCCGGCGTGCCGCTCGTCGAATCGATCAGGCGCGGCTTCGTATACTCGGACGGTTGGGTCAACGACGCGCGCCTCGTCGTGCTGAACGCGCTCGACGCCGCGGAACATGGCGCGGCAATCCTCACGCGCACGAAGCTGTTGAGCGCCGTGCGCGCCGGCGGCGAATGGCGCGCGCAGCTTGAGCGGGCGGACGGCACGATCCTCGACGTGCGCGCCGCGTCAATCGCGAACGCCGCCGGCCCGTGGGTCGGCGAACTCTTGCAGGGCGCGCTCGGCCGCCCGGCATCGCACAGCGTGCGGCTCGTCAAGGGCAGTCACATCGTCACGCGGCGGTTGTTCGAACACGACCACGCGTACATCTTCCAGAATCCGGACAAGCGGATCATCTTCGCGATTCCGTACGAGCACGACTACACGCTGATCGGCACAACCGACATCGAATATCGCGGCGACCCCGCGCAGGTCGCGATCAACGCGGACGAGACGCAGTATCTGTGCGATTCCATCAATCGCTACTTCAAGCACAAAATCTCGCCGGCCGACGTGCGCTGGACCTACTCGGGCGTGCGGCCGCTGCTCGAGGAAGAAGGCGCCGACAACCCGTCCGCGGTCACGCGCGACTATTCGCTGGAACTCGACTCGCCGGCGGGCGAAGCGCCGCTGCTGTCGGTGTTCGGCGGCAAGATCACCACCTTCCGCAAGCTCGCTGAAGAAGCCGTGGACAAGCTCACCGCCGCGCTCGGCAAAACTGCCCCGTCATGGACGTCCGGCGCGCCCTTGCCCGGCGGCGACATTGCGCAGGCTAACTTCGAGCGTTTTCTCTCCGAACTGAAACAGCAGCATGCGTGGCTGCCCGCAGATCTGGCGCACCGTCTCGCGCGTGCTTACGGCACGCGGGTGAGAAACGTGATCGGCCACGCGCATTCGCTCGCCGATCTCGGCCGCGCTTTCGCGCCGGGTCTTTACGAAGCCGAACTGACCTATCTGCGCGACACTGAATGGGCGCGCAGCGCGCACGACGTGCTATGGCGCCGCTCCAAGCTCGGCCTCCATGTCGAGCCGGGCACGCTCGAGCCGATCACGCGCGACATCGACGCATGGTTCGCGCGCGAACCCGAGCGACAGAGCGCATAACAACAAGACCGCTTCACCCCTCGGCCCGCCAGGCCGGCCGCATTCGCCAACACGCCTGCGGCCCGCCCGAAACGACGAGCCGTTCCTGTCGCCGGTATGCTGTCCAGGCTGCCACGGCGATTCATAAAATGCATGGAGAAGAGACAATGCAGGATCAGTACATCCTCGCGCTTGACCAGGGCACCACCAGTTCGCGTGCGATGCTGTTCGACCGCCTCGGCAATGTCGTATCGATGGCGCAGAAGGAGTTCGAGCAGATCTATCCGCATCCGGGCTGGGTCGAGCACGATCCGCAGGAGATCTGGTCGACACAAGCCGGCGTCGCCGCAGAAGCCGTGACGCGCGCCGGCATGAACGGCACGTCGATCGCAGCCATCGGCATTACGAATCAGCGCGAAACCACGATCGTGTGGGATCGCGAGACCGGTCACCCCATCTACAACGCGATCGTCTGGCAAGACCGCCGCACCGCCGACTTCTGCGACCAGCTGAAGGCGCAGGGCCTCGAAGAAACGGTGCGTGCAAAAACCGGCTTGCCGATCGATTCGTATTTCTCGGCGACCAAGATCCGCTGGATTCTCGACAACGTGGAAGGCGCGCGCGAGAAGGCGAAGCAAGGCCGCCTCGCGTTCGGCACGGTGGATAGCTGGCTCGTGTGGAACTTCACCAAGGGCGGCCTGCACGTCACCGACGTCACGAATGCATCGCGCACGATGCTCTTTAACATCCACACGCTGAAATGGGACGACGAACTGCTCGACGCGCTCGACATTCCGCGCAGCATGTTGCCGGAGGTGCGGCCGTCGTCGGAAGTGTATGGGCCGACCAAGACCACCGTGTTTGCGTCGAAGATTCCGCTCGCGGGCATCGCCGGCGATCAGCATGCGGCGCTCTTCGGCCAGATGTGCACACAATCGGGCATGGTGAAGAACACCTACGGCACCGGCTGCTTCCTCGTGATGAACACCGGCGACAAGCCGATCGAATCGAAGAACAATCTTGTCACCACGATTGCGTGGCAGATCGGCGATCAGATCAACTACGCGCTGGAAGGCAGCATCTTCATTGGCGGCGCGGTCGTGCAATGGCTGCGCGACGGTCTCGGCATCATCAAGAACGCGGCTGAAATCGAAACGTTGGCGCGCGGCGTGCCGCATTGCGACGGCGTCTATCTGGTGCCTGCGTTTGCGGGTCTGGGCGCGCCGCATTGGAATGCGCGCGCTCGCGGCACGCTGTTCGGCGTCACGCGCGGCACCACGTCCGCACATATCGCGCGCGCCGCGCTCGATTCGATTGCCTATCAGTCCCTCGACGTACTCAAAGCGATGGAGGCCGACTCCGGCATTCGCATCGGCGAATTGCGCGTGGACGGCGGCGCGTGCGCGAACAATCTGTTGATGCAGTTCCAGGCCGACATTCTCGGCGTGGACGCGGTTCGCCCCAAGGTGTCGGAAACCACCGCGCTCGGCGCGGCATATCTTGCGGGTCTCGCGGTCGGCTACTGGAAAGATGTCGACGAACTGCAAAGCCAGTGGAAGCTCGACCGCCGCTTCACACCCGCGCTCGGACAAGAGGACGTCAAGGAATGTCTGGACGGCTGGAAGCGCGCGATTCGCGCCGCGAAAGCCTGGGCCGACACGCCCTGAGCTTACGCGCCGGGACGTTCACGCACGAACGTCCCGCAGGGCTCACGCAAACCTGAGATAAAACCGCAGGCAGCCGCCGCGTCTCGCGGCTTCCCTAACAACAATACTTTGGATACCAAACGATGTCTCCATACATTGCGGAATTCATCGGCACGGCACTCGTCGTGCTGCTCGGCGACGGCGCTGTCGCCAACGTGCTGCTCGCGCGCACCAAGGGCAAGGGCGCGGATCTGATCGTGATCGTCATGGGCTGGGCGATGGCGGTGTTCATCGCCGTCTACGTGACCGCGTCGTTCAGCGGCGCGCACCTGAATCCGGTCGTGACCGTGAGTCTCGCGCTCGCGGGCAAATTCGCGTGGGCCAAGGTCCCCGGCTACGTGGCTGCGCAAATGCTCGGCGGGATGGCGGGCGCGCTGCTGGTGTGGGTCGCGTATCGCCAGCACTTCGCGAAGGAAGGCGACGCCGACGTGAAGCTCGGCGTGTTCTGCACCGCGCCCGCCATTCGCAGTGTGCCGCACAACCTGCTCACCGAAATGATCGCCACCTTCGTGCTGATTCTCGGCGTGCTGTATCTCGCTTCGCCGCAAGTCGGCTTGGGCGCGCTGGACGCGCTGCCGGTCGGCCTGCTCGTACTGGGCATCGGCATTTCGCTCGGCGGACCGACTGGTTACGCGATGAGTCCCGCGCGCGACCTGTCGCCGCGTCTCATGCACGCGCTACTGCCGATTCCGGGCAAGCGCGACAGCGACTGGCGCTATGCATGGATTCCGGTCTGCGGGCCGCTGCTTGGCGGCGCGGTGGCGGCCGGTCTTTATCTGTACCTCCATGCGCGCTGATCGCGCCATAGGTCACCACCCGCTCGCAATACGCGCGGCACACGCGCAAACCGCATGCGGAGGAATCAAAGGAAAGCGGCGGAGCGGCGCGTGCCGCGCCAAAGCACGTATCATGGCGCTTTCACACGGCGCGCGTGAACCAGCCGCGGGTGGTTTTTCGTAGCCCATTCGTGGCCCATTCGTGGCCATTCACGACCAACGGTGTTTGCGCGCGCCCCGGTTTTCCGTTCCTTCAGGCATGATCGACCACCTCATCTGCGACTGCGACGGCGTACTCGTCGACAGTGAAGTCATCGCCGACCGCGTCATGTTCGAGACGCTCTCGGCCACTTTCCCCGGCCTCGACTTCGAGACTATCGTCAAAACCGCGTTCGGCCAGCAAACGTCGCGCTTTCTCGAAGGCATCGAGAAAGCATTCGACATCGCGTTACCGTCCGATTTTCTGAACACCATCGAGCACAACGTCGAGCTCGCGCTGGCTGCATCGCTCAGTCCGGTCAACGGCGTACGCGACGCGCTCCAACGCGTGACGCTGCCGGCTGCCGTGGTGTCGAACAGCCGCATGACGCGCGTGACAGCGTCACTACGACGCGCCGGCTTGCAGCAGATTTTCGGCGAGCGTGTGTTCAGCGCTGAACAGGTCCCGCGGCCCAAGCCTTTTCCCGACGTGTATCTGTTCGCCGCGCAAACGCTCGGCGTCGATGCATCGCGATGCATCGTCGTGGAAGACAGCGTGGCGGGCCTGAACGCGGCGCGCGCGGCGGGCATGAAAACCATCGCGTTCGTCGGTGCGAGCCATATTCCCGACGGCTATGCGGACGCGCTGCGCAAGATGGGCATCACGCGCATCATGAAGCATATGGACGAACTGCCCGCGTTGATCGAAGCGGGTGTGCGCGGCGACTTCGGCGACGTGCAGTCGTGACCGTTGCGAGAAGCGCGGCGCTTGCGAAAAAGGCCGGCTGCCTGTAGCCGGCCCTGCTTTGCGCGGCACCTGCCGCGCCGCGAACGCCTGTTAGGCACAGCGCGCGAGCGGCGCCCCGAACAGCGCGCTCAAGCCTCTTCCACGCATTCCCGCGCCTGCGCCAACGCCTGACGAAACTCCACCAGTTCCGCAATCGTCAGCATCGGCAGATTGTGTTGTGCGGCAAAGCGTTCGACGTCCGCGCCGCGCGTCATCGTGCCGTCCGCGTTCATCAACTCGCACAGCACACCAGCGGGCTTGAGCCCCGCCAGAATCGCCAGATCCACCGTGCCTTCGGTATGTCCGCGGCGCGCGAGCACGCCGCCAGGCATCGCGCGCAACGGGAACACGTGACCGGGCCTCACGATGTCGGCCGGTTGCGCCGTATCCGCAATCGCGGCGCGAATCGTCGTCACGCGGTCGAGCGCGGACACACCGGTGGTCACGCCCTCGCGCGCCTCGATCGAAACTGTGAACGCGGTGCCGTGACGGCTTTCGTTGTTGACGGCCATAGGCGGAAGTTCGAGCGCGCGGATTTTCGCATCCGGCAGGCACAGGCACACGATGCCGCTGCATTCGCGAATCAGCAGTGCCATGGTTTCGACGGAAAGACGCTCGGCCGACACGATCAGGTCGGCTTCGTTCTCGCGGTCGTCGTCATCTTGCAGGACCACGGCGCGGCCCTCGCGCATGGCCTGCAAAGCGGCGGCGATACGCGGCGGAACGGGTTCGGTGGCGAGCAGCGGGAGATCGGCGAAGGCGTCGTCGGCAATCGTCGAAGGAGCAGGAAAAGTAGCAAAGGACATGGTTGAAACGCTCATCGCAAAAGTTGGGCGAGAAACGTTTCAGGGCATTGCAAACAGGCAAAGACGCGCCGTGAAGCGCCGCCTCGCGACTGAAGCGGCGTTCGCGCACCGCCCGAACCGGCAGGCGGCGCCACGGAAACGAACATGACTATCTGCACATCTTCTTCCATCCGGACTATGACCGTCGGCTCTGGCTTCGCACCAGATCTGCTGACCCCGCGGCGGTTTTCGATTCGCTGAAAACCGCACCACTGCGGGCGCTCGCGGGCTCGCCGGCCTGCGCTTTCGCGCTGCCGGCATACCGCCGGTGGGGAATTCCGCCCCGCCCTGAAGACGCACTGATTGCCGGACGAACCGGCGGGCCAAGCATACAGCAGTCGCGTGCGAACCGCAGCGCAACCCCTACTGGCCGGACGGGATTGCGCTCGCGCGCGCCCGTCGCGGCGAATTCGATCAGACAGGCGCGGCCTCGCGCGCCGTGTCGCGCAGCGCCGGCGCGTCCCAGCGCGGCGGCGTCTCTGCCTTCAGCGTCACGCGAAACGCACGGGCTTCGGTGTCGCCAGGATTACGCAGACTGTGCGGCTGATCGGCGTCGAAGATGATTGCATCGCCTGTTGCCAGCAGCTGGCGCTGGTCATGCACGCTGACTTCGAGCGTGCCTTCGCTGACGACGAGGTTGACCGTCGTGCCCGGCGCCCGCCGCACGCCCGCTTCCGTATGCAACGGCGCGATGCGCAGTTCGTGGAATTCGGCGACAGTTGGTTCGTTGTCCGGATAAAGCGGCCGGGCGGAATAGCGTCCATTGGAACTGACGACGCGCGACGAGCGCTCCGCTGGCAAGTGCTCGAAACCGTTCGTCGCATGGCGGCGCAGAAACGCTGCGACCGACACCTTCAACGCGGCGGCCACCTTGCAGAGCACCTTGATGGACGGCACGCTGCGCGCCGACTCGATCTGCGCGAGCATTGCCCGCGACACGCCGGACGCTCGCGCGAGAGCGTCGAGCGACAACTGGCGCTCCGCGCGCAAACGCGCGAGGTTCACGCCGACGAGATGTTCTAGTGCATCGAAAGGTTCGGCGGCACGCGGCGGCGCGTCGGTAGCAGTTGCGGGATCGCGAACCAGAGCAAGCGGGGAATGCATGATTGCCTCCAGAAGCGCCGCCGGACGGCGCGCAAGCAGTGAGTGGAAGCAAGATAGCATCGCGGCCCGCCGCGCCCAACGAAGTTATCTTCACACTGTTATCAGCATTGCGGAGGACGTTCTCGAAGCGCCGCACGCCGCTACGCGCGCTCGCGCACGTCCACGCGACGCTGCCCGGCTGTTCGCCCGATGGACGTGTCCATGCGCGAGGCGAACCACGTCAGCAGCAAGGCGGCGACGCTTACCGCCGCGGCGACCCACGGCAAGGTATCGAGCGAATGGCCGTGATCGATCACGAGACCGCCGAGCCACGCGCCGCCCGCATTGCCCACATTGAACGCGCCGATGTTCAGCGTCGACGCAAGATTGGGCGCCTTCGCCGCCTTTTCGACCACGCGCATCTGCAAAGGCGGCACGGTGGCGAACGCAGCTATGCCCCACACGAAGACGGTAATCGCCGCGGCGACCTGCGAATGGCTGGTGCGCGCGAACAACGCCATCACGACGGCGAGCGCCGCGAGAATGCCCATCAGCGAAGGCATCAGCGCGCGGTCAGCAAGCTTGCCGCCGAGCGTGTTGCCGATTGTCAGCCCCACGCCGAACAGCACGAGAATCAGCGTGACGGCGCGCGGCGAGAAGCCGCTCACCTGTTCGAGGATGGGCGCGATGTACGTGAAGACGACGAACACGCCGCCGAAGCCCAGCACCGTCATCGCGAGCGCGGTCCATACCTGCGGGTCCTTCAGCACGCGCACTTCATGACCGAGACCGGCGGGGCCGGTGTCGTGGCGGTTCGGCACGAGCGCCGTCACACCGGCGAGCGACAGCACGCCGAACGCGCTGACAATCCAGAACGCGGCCCGCCAGCCAAACTCGTGGCCGACGAACGTGCCGAACGGCACGCCGAGCACATTGGCCAACGTGAGCCCTGTGAACATCAGCGCGATCGCACTCGCGCGTTTTTCGGAAGGCACAAGCGACGCCGCGACCACCGCGCCGATGCCGAAAAACGAGCCGTGCGCGAACGAGGTGACCACGCGCGCGATCATCAGCACCGAATAGCTCGATGCAATGGCGCACAGCGTATTGCCCACGATGAACACGCCCATCAGCAGTTGCAGCGCGAGCTTGCGCGGCATTCTGCTCGTGACGACCGCGAGCAGCGGCGCGCCCACGGCGACGCCGAGCGCATAGCCGCTCACCAGCAATCCCGCCGACGGAATCGACACCGCGAGATCGCGCGCGACCTCCGGCAGCAAGCCCATGATGACGAACTCTGTGGTCCCGATAGCGAAGGCGCTGATCGCGAGCGCGAGTAATGGAATCGGCATTCTTGTTCCCCAGGTTTTACGGTTGAGCGTGATGCAGCGCCGTCACGAACTCGACGACGACGCCCGGTGCCAGCGCGACGAAAATCTGCATGGCGGCCTCTTGCGGACCCATCTGCGGGACTTGCGCTGTCTGGTAGCCGACGCCGCAAGCGCTGAGGCGGCCGAGCAGTGCCTGCCATTCGGCGGCGCTTTGCAGACGGAACGCGATATGGTCGATGCGCGGCGCCGTGCGGATCGACGGGGCCGGCGCTGTCGCCTCGACCAGATGCACCACCGGTCGGCCGTCCGCGTAAAGCCAGTAGCCGTCGACGGAAAACGGCGGACGCGCGCCCTGTGTCAAGCCGGCGACGTCGACGAAAAGGCGGCGGGCCGTGTCGAGATCCGCTGTGACGATGGTCGCGTGATCGAGTTGCATGATTTCCGGCGGCCGCAAGCGCCGCATGGGTTTTCGAGACCTGGATTGTGGCCGGGCGACGCTAATTTGATAATTGGCGTAGCATTTGAAGCATTTTCAAATGTCATTTGAAACCGGCCATGGATAACCTCGGCGACATTCGCCTTTTTGTGGAGGCCGCGCAGCAGGGCAGCCTGTCCGCAGCGGGCCGCAAGATGGGACTCACGCCCGCCGCCGCGAGCGCCCGCCTCGCGAAGCTCGAAGCCGGCCTGAAGGCGCGGCTTTTCGAGCGCACGACGCGCCAGTTACGGCTTACAGACGAAGGCCGCCTCTACCTGAATTGCTGCCGCCAGGCGCTGCAATCGCTCGACGACGCGAAAGCCGCGCTGCAGGCCGGCCAAGGCGTGGTGCGCGGCAAGGTGCGCGTGTCGGCGACCTCGGACTTCGGGCGCAACCTGCTGATGCACTGGCTCGACGAATTCAATGCGCTCTACCCTGAAGTGACGTTCGCGCTGACGCTGTCGGACTCGCTGGCGAATCTCGTGCAGGAGGACATCGACCTTGCGATCCGCTTCGGCGTGCCGCAGGACAGCTCGCTCGTCGCTCGCAAGCTGGCGCGAAACCGTCGCGTGCTGTGCGCATCGCCGGAATACATCGCGCGGACGGGCGAGCCGAAAGATCCGCACGATCTCGCCAATTTCGACTGCATCGTGCTCAGCACCGGCTCCGGACCGGTCAACGAATGGCGTTTCACGCGCGGCGACGAAGTGCAGCACCACACGGTGCCGCTCGAAACCGCGCGCGAAACCAACGACGGCGCCGTCGCCCGCGAATGGGCGCTGCGCGGCTACGGCATCGCGATCAAGTCGATGTGGGACGTGCAAGCGGATCTGCGCGCCGACGGCCTGAAAATCCTGCTGCCCGACTGGCGCTATCCGGACGCGCCGCTGCACGCGCTGTACCACCGCAACCGCTTCATGGCGCCCCGCGTGCGCGTGCTGCTGGACTTTCTGAGCGAGCGCTTCGCCCAGGTGTCGGATGAACTGGAAAGCCTGCTTGGCTTGCCGCCCGAGCCGCCGGGCGCGCAAGCGGGCGACGAGGCCCTGTCCGGCGAAGGGCTATAATATTGCGCTACACGGCAAGCGTGTGGGAGCAGCGCCCATTCACGGCCAACCGGGCCGCCGGGATCGGCTGAAAGCGCAAACCGGAAGCGACCCTAAGCGGCGAAAAACAGCGGCGCGAATGCGCCTGAAGCGCCGGCCCACGGACGTCCGCACGTTTCCGCCCCTCCTTGACCCTTTTACACAGCGCCCCCAGGTTAACCACTGCGACCGGCGAAATTCGATGACCAAGAAAGTTTATGTAAAGACCTTTGGCTGCCAGATGAACGAGTACGACTCCGACAAGATGGTCGACGTACTCGGCGCGGCTGAAGGCCTCGTCAAGACCGACACGCCCGAAGACGCGGACGTGATTCTCTTCAACACCTGCTCGGTGCGCGAGAAAGCGCAGGAAAAAGTGTTCTCCGACCTTGGCCGCGTGCGCGAGCTGAAGGAAGCGAACCCCGATCTGATCATCGGCGTGGGCGGGTGCGTGGCGAGCCAGGAAGGCGCGTCGATCGTCGCGCGCGCGGCCTACGTCGACCTCGTGTTCGGTCCGCAAACGCTGCACCGCCTGCCGCAAATGATCGACAAGCGTCGCGAAAGCGGCCGCGCGCAGGTCGACATCACGTTTCCAGAAATCGAAAAGTTCGACCATCTGCCGCCCGCGCGCGTCGAAGGCCCCAGCGCGTTCGTCTCGATCATGGAAGGTTGCAGCAAGTACTGCAGCTATTGCGTCGTACCTTACACGCGCGGCGAAGAAGTCTCACGTCCGCTGGACGACGTGCTGACGGAAATTGCCGGTCTCGCCGACCAGGGCGTGCGGGAAGTGACGCTGCTGGGTCAGAACGTGAATGCATTCCGCGGCGCGCTGACGCTCGGCTCGTCGGAAATCGCCGACTTCGCGACGCTGATCGAATACGTCGCCGAGATTCCGGGCATCGAACGCATTCGCTACACCACGTCCCACCCGAAAGAATTCACGCAGCGCCTGATCGACACCTACGCGAAGGTGCCGAAGCTCGTGAGCCACCTGCATTTGCCGGTGCAGCACGGATCCGACCGCATCCTGATGGCGATGAAGCGCGGCTACACCGTGCTCGAATACAAGTCAGTAATCCGCAAGCTGCGAGCGATTCGCCCGGATCTGTCGCTTTCCACTGACATGATTGTCGGATTCCCCGGCGAGACGGAAGAAGACTTCGACAAGATGATGGCGCTCGTGCATGAGATGAAGTACGACACGAGCTTCTCGTTTATCTACAGCCCGCGTCCAGGCACGCCGGCTGCGAACCTGCCCGACGACACGGCGCGCGAAGTGAAGTTAAAGCGCCTGCAGCACCTGCAAGCCACGATCGA
This sequence comes from Burkholderia sp. WSM2230, assembly GCF_000472445.1. GTDB lineage: Bacteria > Pseudomonadota > Gammaproteobacteria > Burkholderiales > Burkholderiaceae > Paraburkholderia. Next base: position 49,235 of record NZ_AXAJ01000021.1, on the reverse strand, counting down.
AGAAAACGTACAGCGCATCAGCGACTCGATGGTCGGCAAGGTCGAGCGCATTCTGGTCGAACGCCCGGCGCGCAAGGACCCGAACGAGCTGGCGGGCCGCACCGAGAACAACCGCGTGGTGAATTTCCCGGCGCCGGTGGCTTCGCATGCACGGCTGATCGGTCAGATGGTCGACGTGAAAATCGTCAAGGCGTACCCACATTCGCTGCGTGGCGAACTTGTGCTGGTGCACGACAATGCAGAGGACGGCGCAAGCGCCACCACCCACTGACTGACCACCAAGCGACCATTGACGACGCAAGCGCGCGGCCCCACGCAACGCTGAAAGCGCCCGCGCCGCCGCCCGCGTACTGAAACCGACAGGATCGACTCATCGCCTTGAAAACCACTCAGCCGCATCTGGAATTCACCGCTCCGCGCGACGACAACGCGCGGCTCGCCAACCTCTGCGGACCGCTCGACGAAAACCTGCGGCAAATCGAGCAGGCGCTCGACGTGACGCTGCAACGCCGCGGACACCGCATCACGATCCGCGGCCGCGGCGCGAAGCTCGCGCTGACCGCGCTCGAAAACTTCTACAACAACGCGCGCGATCCGCTGTCGGTCGACGACATCCAGCTTGCGCTCGTCGAAGTGCGCCACCCGGCGCGGCATCGCACGAACGGCAACGGCAATGGCGACGAAGCGGGTGAGCCGGGCTTTCCCGGCAATCCGGACCATCCGTTCGACCAACCCGCCGACAGCGACGAAGACGACCTCGAAGAACTCGGCCCGAAGCTGTACACGCGGCGCGCCGATCTGCGCGGCCGCACGCCGGCGCAGCGCGAGTATCTGAAGCAGATCGTCTCGCACGACGTCACGTTCGGCGTCGGTCCCGCCGGCACCGGCAAGACCTATCTCGCGGTTGCCTGCGCGGTGGACGCGCTCGAGCGCGACCAGGTCAAGCGCATCGTGCTGACGCGCCCGGCCGTGGAAGCCGGTGAGCGCCTCGGCTTCTTGCCGGGCGACCTCGCGCAGAAGGTCGATCCATATCTGCGTCCGCTGTACGACGCGCTGTACGATCTGCTCGGCTTCGACAAGACGGCGAAGATGTTCGAGCGGCAGATGATCGAAATCGCCCCGCTCGCGTACATGCGCGGCCGCACGCTGAACCACGCGTTCATCATTCTCGACGAGGCGCAAAACACCACGCCCGAGCAGATGAAGATGTTCTTGACGCGAATCGGCTTCGGCTCAAAAGCGGTGGTGACCGGCGACACGACTCAGGTCGATCTGCCGCGCGGCCACAAGAGCGGGCTCATCGAAGCGCAGCAGGTGCTGTCGGACGTGCGCGGCATTGCGCTCACGCGCTTTACGAGCGCGGACGTGGTGCGGCATCCGCTCGTCGCGCGAATTGTCGAGGCATACGACGCGCATTCGCAGAAAACCGCCAGCCCGGCGGATTCGCGTTGAATTCGCCCGGACTGTGCGCACCAGTCGCCGCGCAACACCTCGCCTGAAACATCAAACAAGATGAGCCGCGCTCCGAAACTGACGCTGAACCTGCAATTTCCCGCCGCGAAAGCCTGGCCCGAACACAAGGCGCTGCTGCCGCGCGCCACGGTGGCCGGCTGGATCAAGGCCGCGCTTTTCGCGGACGGCGAACTGACCGTGCGTTTCGTCGACGCCGAAGAAGGCCGGACGTTGAACCGCACCTATCGCGGCAAGGACTATTCGACCAATGTGCTGACGTTCGCGTACGCGGAGTCCGAAGACGATCCAGTGACGGGCGATCTGATCCTGTGCTGCCCAGTGGTGGAGAAGGAAGCCGCAGAGCAGGGCAAGCCGCTCCTTGCGCATTACGCGCATCTGCTGGTGCACGGCACGCTCCACGCGCAGGGCTACGATCACGAAGTCGACGAAGAAGCCGAGGAAATGGAAGCGCTCGAAACCGAGATTCTCGGCAAACTGGGCTTTCCCGATCCGTACCGCTAACCGCCGCCCGAACTGAACCGTGAGCTCCTTTCCTCCAGACGACGACGCCCGACCGCCCTGCCCGGACTATCCGCCGGCGCTCGGCGAATCGCGGCTCCTGACGGACGAGGAACTGCGCGCATCGCTCGAATGCACGCTGCGCGACTGGGACCGGCTGAGCGACTTATGGCTCTTCGGCTATGGCTCGCTGATCTGGAATCCCGGCCTGCCTACTGTCGAAGCGACGCGTTCGAAGGTGCATGGATACCACCGCGGCCTGTATCTATGGTCGCGCGTGAACCGCGGCACGCCCGAACAGCCGGGGCTCGTGCTGGCGCTGGACCGTGGCGGTTCGTGCACGGGCATTGCGTTTCGCCTCGCGGCGCAAGGGGCGATGCCGCACCTGGAGGCGCTCTGGCGTCGGGAAATGGCGATGGGGTCATACCGGCCCGCGTGGCTGCCCTGCGTACTCGCCGACGGCCGGCGCGTCGACGCGCTCGCTTTTGTCATGCGCCGAGACGTGCCGAGCTATACCGGCAAGCTCGGCGACGAAATCGTCAAAACGGTGTTCGGCTGCGCGCGCGGCCGTTACGGCACCACGCTCGACTACGTGAGCCGCACGGTTCACGCGCTGCGCGAAAGCGGCATGCCCGACCGCGCACTCGAAGCGCTGCTGGAGCGCTGCGACGCCGGCAAGCGCGACTCCGGTACACCCGGCGCAGCACTGCCTGTTCCGCAGCCGCAAACCGGCAAATAGACGCCCGGTACACCTGGAGGCCGGCCGCAACGAGGCAAAGAGGCAAGGACGCAACGAGGCAGGCAACGAGGCCGAAGCGGAACATGAGTCACGGAGTGCCCACTCCGCATTGCCGTTTTTTTCTCCGCAACGCTTTCGGTCGTGTAATCAGTTACGATTGACCCATGGCCCGCGCCTCGCGGCGCTTTGGCGTCAGCCGTTTTCATTCATCGCCCGGCCGGGAGGGACACGGTCCTGCCACTTGCCTGGTGTATCCTTAATGCTCCGCAACAGCGCGCCCAGTCTTGCCGGGCGCACTACCATGAACGACACGTATCCCAGTCGACGCCACACCGACAAACCTCACGAAAAGCGCTCGCTGCTCGAGCGTCTGACTGATTTCATCTCGCCCGAGCCCGACTCGCGCGCCGAACTTCTGGAAATTCTGCAGGACGCGCACGAGCGCAACCTGATCGACGCCGACTCGCTGTCGATGATCGAAGGCGTGTTCCAGGTCTCCGAACTCAGCGCACGCGACATCATGGTGCCGCGCGCGCAAATGGACGCAATCAACATCGCGGACAGCCCCGACGAATTCATTCCTTACGTGCTGGAAAAAGCGCATTCGCGCTATCCGGTCTACGAAGGCAACCGCGACAACGTGATCGGCGTGCTGCTCGCGAAAGATCTGCTGCGGTACTACGCCGAAGAAGAATTCGACGTGCGCGGCATGCTGCGGCCCGCCGTCTTTATTCCCGAGTCGAAGCGCCTGAACGTGCTGCTGCACGATTTCCGCGTGAACCGTAATCACCTTGCGGTGGTGGTCGACGAATACGGCGGCGTGGCCGGTCTCATTACGATCGAGGACGTGCTGGAGCAGATCGTCGGCGACATCGAGGACGAATACGATTTCGACGAGGAAAGCGGCAACATTATCGCCTCGCCCGACGGCCGCTTCCGCGTGCGCGCGCTGACCGAAATCGAGCAGTTCAACGAGACCTTCGGCACGCATTATTCAGACGAAGAAGTGGACACCATCGGCGGACTGGTCACGCATCACTTCGGGCGCGTGCCGCATCGCGGCGAAAAGGTTCGTATCGACGATCTGATCTTCGAAATTCTGCGTGGCGACGCGCGCCAGATTCACATGCTGCTCGTGCGGCGCGATCCGCTTGCCGGTCAGCGCGAGCGCGAGGCGCAGCACGTCCAGACCTGAGCGTCATGCCACCGCAGGGCTCTTGCCCAAGTCTTCCCAACCCGCCACTTCTCACGCCGACCACGCAATAATGGCCGACCCGATTACTTCCTCTTCGCGCCGCGGCGTGAGCGCGGCCGCCGCGCAAGTCACGCGCGCGCGCACGCTGCCTCGCTGGCATTATCCCGTCGCGCTGGCGGCCGGCGCGGCCAACACCTTGTCGTTCGCGCCCACTCCGCACGGCGGCTGGCTCGAACTGGCCATCTTCGTCTTCCTGTTCGCCTGGCTCACGCGCACCACCGGCTGGAAAAGCGCGGCGCTCACGGGCGGCGCGTTCGGCTTCGGCAACTTCGTGACCGGCGTGTGGTGGCTCTACGTGAGCATGCACGACTACGGCGGCATGCCCGCGCCGCTCGCCGCGACCGCGCTCGTGCTGTTTTCGTTGTATCTCGCGCTGTATCCCGCTTTGGCTGCCGGCGTCTGGTCCTTTTGCGCCGGTCACGCGCGCAACGGCAAGTCCGCGGTCGACATGCCGTTTTCGCCGACGTGGCACGGGGCCCTCGCGTTCGCGAGCGCGTGGGCTATCGGCGAATGGCTGCGCGGCACGGTGTTCACTGGCTTTCCGTGGCTCGCGAGCGGCTACGCGCAAGTGGACGGCCCGTTCGCCGGGTTTGCACCGCTCGCCGGCGTTTACGGCGTCGGCTGGGTGCTGGCGCTAGCGGCCGCGCTGATCGTAGAGGCGCTGCTGCCGCTCGTGCCGGCGCTGCGCGGTTGCCGCGAATCGGTCGACACTGCGCCGGACGGCGGCCGTGCGCGCGGCCATGCTGCGCAAGTTGCGCTGCCGGGCGGCATCGCCCTCGCCTTGATCGCGGCGGGCCTGCTGCTGCCGCTGGCGAGCTGGACGGTCCCGGCGAACGCGCCGCTCGCCGTGCGTCTGCTGCAAGGCGACGTCAAGCAGGACATGAAGTTCGAGGAAGCGGGCGTGCGCGCCGCCATCGACCAGTATCAGCAGATGATAACGTCGAAGCCCGCCGACCTGATCGTCACGCCGGAGACCGCCATTCCGGTGCTCGCGCAGCAGTTGCCGGTGCCGTTCGCGGCCGCCGTGCGCAACTTTGCGGACTCGACGGGCAGCGCGATCCTGTTTGGCGCCATTGGCGGCTCGGTGACGCCCGAAGGCCGCGTGGTCGACTACACCAACAGTCTGTTCGGCGTCACGCCGGGCACACGCGACGTGTACCGCTACGACAAGCATCACCTCGTGCCGTTTGGCGAATTCGTGCCGTGGGGCTTTCGCTGGTTCGTGAACCTGATGAACATTCCGCTCGGCGATTTCGCGCGCGGCGGCCCAGTGCAGAAGCCGTTCGTCGTGCATAACCAGCCGGTCGCGGTCGACATCTGCTACGAAGACATTTTCGGCGAAGAGATTGCCCGGACCGTCCGCGAAAGCGATACGCCGGCGGGCGTGCTGATCAACTCGACGAATCTCGCGTGGTTCGGCGACACCATCGCGCTCGACCAGCATCTGCAGATTGCACGCATGCGCTCGCTGGAAACCGGCCGCCCGATGCTGCGCGCGACGAACACCGGCATGACGGCGGCAATCGACGCCAACGGCAAAGTGCTCGGCAAGCTCACGCCCTACACCATCGGCTCGCTCGACGTCACCGTGCAAGGCACAGCCGGCCGCACGCCTTATGTGACGAGCGGCAATAACACCGTGCTCGCCGTTTCCCTGTTGCTGCTGGCATTCGGTTTTGCATTCGGGCCCGGCATTGCGCGTCGCAAAAACGGCAACGCGGCAAACGGCGTTGAATAATCAGTGCGAAGACTTCAATAAAAAACGCGCGCTGCGGCAATTACCGACAGCGCGCGTTGAACATTCAGACACGCATTACTGATTCGACGCGATACGTTGCTGAATATGCTGCGCGCGTGCCGGCGATGCCGGATGCGAACTCAACATACTCGATTTACCGCCATCCATTTGCGCGAGTTTGTTAAACGCCGTGACGAGGCCCGACGGGTCCAGATTTTTCTTTTTCTGCAAATCGAACGAATAATCGTCGGCTGCGCTTTCCTGCGTTTGCGAGAATTGCGCGTTAATCAGCTTTTCGGAAAATTCGCCCAGTTGCGAACCGGACAGCGCCCCGGCAATGCCGCCCGCCGAAGACGCCACCGAACGCACCGCCGAGGTCGCGTACGCCACCTGCATCGCCTTCTTCGTGTGGCCGAGCGCCACGTGGCCCATTTCATGGCCGACCACGCCGCGCACTTCGTTGTCGTTCATCATGTCCATCAGGCCGCTGTAGACGCGCACGCAGCCGTTGGCCATGGCCCACGCATTCACGTCTTTGGTCATGTAGACCTTGTAATTCACTGGCGTGCCGTTGATGTTGTCGCCCAGTTGCGCGGCAATCTTGTTCAGGCGCTTCTGATACTTGCTGTTGGCGGGCGCGATGGTGTTTTCCTTGTCGAGCTGCGCGCATGACTTGTCGCTGAGCGCTCGGACGTCCGTGTCGGAAAGCGTGGCGGCCTGCGTGGCCAGTTGGCCCGACTGCACCAGCGCGGACGGATCGAGGCTGCTGACAGTGGAGCACGCGGCAAATAGCGAGAAGGCGGACGCAGCAATAACAAAGCGATACGGTTTCATCGTGAAAGTCTCTTTGTGGTGTTATTCGTTCGACGGCGCGATCAACTCGCCGCCCATTCGCAATGGCCGCATTCGACGGTGAGTCGCGCCGGATATGTTGACTGCATAACCATTGCCCCACGCGGCAGACGAAAAAAAAGCGCCTGGCGGGAGGCGCTTTTTTACCACATCTGAAAGCTTTAAATCATGACTTTGAAAGTACGATTAACGCAATTTTGCAAACTTGACGTATCCGTTAGCAGACTGGATTTTGGCCGTTCAGCCAACCGGCACAGTATCAATAAACGACTGGCGCAGAGAAAGCTTCTGAAAATGCTTATCGAGATTCGGATGCGAATCGCGCCAATTCAACTCCGGCATGCGGAAATCCAGATAACCCAGCGCGCAGCCCACCGCAATGTCAGCGAGCGTGTAGTGATTGCCCGCGCACCACGGCTTGCCAGCGAGGCCTTGCGACATGGCGACCAGCGCTTCGTCGATCTTGCGCTGCTGGCGCGCCACCCATGCGTCGACGCGCTGCTCCGGCGCGCGCTGCGTGCTTTCCAGGCGAATCAGCACGGCGGCGTCGAGCAGGCCGTCGGCGAGCGCTTCCCAGCATCGCACCTCGATGCGCTCGCGCCCCGATTGCGGGATCAGCTTGCCGACCGGCGACAGCGTGTCCACGTACTCGCAGATCACGCGCGAGTCGAACACCGCTTCGCCGTCTTCCATCACGAGGCATGGCACCTTGCCCAGCGGATTGAAGGTGTGGATGCGGGTATCCGGCGCCCAGACGTTCTCGGGCACCAGCTCGTAGTCGATCTTCTTGTCGGCCAGCACGATGCGCGCCTTGCGCACGAACGGGCTGGCGAGCGAACCGATGAGTTTCATCATTGCCATCTGCCTTTTTCTGAATCCGGCGAAAGTATAAGTGCTTGGCGGCGTGCGCGAACGCCGCGCGCGTTCTTCGCGAGCCGCGCGCGCAGCCGCTGTGGATGGATTGCAACATTGCCGCGCGACGCGGGCGCCGTCTAGCCGTCCGAACGGCCAAGGGCGGCGGAGGCGGCGGGCGCGAGACCACGGTCAACGCCTGTGGCGGCGGTCAGCCGGGCGGAGCGAGCGCCCCCACGGTGCGCGAACGCCCACCGCTGCGTGCCTGCGCAAAATCCGTCCCTGCATTGGGCGCTACAATCGCACGATGAACCAGCCGACCGAACCCACCATCGCCATCGACGTCTACCGCACGCGCCGCGAGCGCGTACTCGCCGCGCTGCGCGCAGCGGGCGGCGGCGTCGCCATCGTGCCGACCGCGCCCGAAGCGCTGCGCAACCGGGACGCCGATTATCCGTACCGGCACGACAGCTACTTCTACTATCTGACCGGCTTCACGGAACCGGAGGCGCTGCTCGTGCTCGACGCCAGCGCGGCGCCCGGCCAACCCGCGTCTATCCTGTTCTGCCGCGAGAAAAACGTCGAACGCGAGATCTGGGAAGGCTTCCGCTTTGGGCCGGACGGCGCGCGCGTTGCCTTTGGATTCGACGCCGCTTTCCCATTCGGCGAAATCGACGCGCAACTGCCTCAAATCCTCGCTGACAAGCCGTCGCTGCACTACGCGCTAGGCGCGTCGGAAAAGCTCGACGGCCAGGTGCGCGGCTGGCTCGAGGCCGTGCGCATGCAGGGCCGCAGCGGCGTCGCGGCGCCCACGGCCGCGCGCGATCTGGTGCCCTTGCTCGACGACATGCGGCTCATCAAGGACGACCACGAACTCGCCATCATGCGCCGCGCCGGGCAGATTTCGGCGCAGGCGCACCGCCGGGCGATGGCCGCGTGCCGCCCCGGCGTGCGCGAGTACGAGCTCGAAGCGGAGCTGCTCTACACGTTCCGTAAATTCGGCGCGCAGGCGCCCGCCTACACCTCGATCGTCGCGGCGGGCGCGAACGCGTGCGTGCTGCACTACCCGGCCGGCAACGCGATTGCGCAGGAAGGCGACCTGATCCTGATAGACGCGGCATGCGAACTGGACGGCTACGCGTCCGACATCACCCGCACCTTTCCGGCGAGCGGCCGCTTTACGGCGGCGCAGCGCGAACTCTACGAGATCGTGCTGGCTGCGCAACAGGCAGCCGTCGCCGCGACGCGCGCCGGGGTCACCTTCGATGACCCGCATCAGGCCGCCGTGCGTGTGCTGTCGCAAGGCTTGCTCGACACCGGCATCATCGACCGGACGAAGTTGGCTTCTGTCGACGACGTGATCGCCGAGCGCGCCTACGCGCCCTTCTATATGCACCGCACCGGCCATTGGCTCGGCATGGACGTGCACGATGTGGGCGACTACCGCGAGCGCAGCGCGCCGCGCGACGAAGCCGGCGTGCTGCCGTGGCGCACGCTGCAGGCTTCGATGACGCTCACCATCGAGCCGGGTCTGTACATCCGGCCGGCCGAGGGCGTGCCCGAGCGCTACTGGAACATCGGCATCCGCATCGAGGACGACGCGATCGTCACGCCAACGGGCTGCGAGCTGATCACGCGCGACGTGCCGGTGGCCGCCGGCGAAATCGAAGCGCTGATGCAGGAAGCCCGCGCGGCTCATGAAACAAGGAAGTAACCCGCAATGAACGATGTTTCCCCGTCGACGGTCATCCTGAAGCCGCGCGCGCTCGAGCAGACCTTCGATTTCGACGTGACGATCGTCGGCGCCGGGCCGGTCGGGCTCGCGCTTGCCGGTTGGCTCGCGCGGCGCAGCGTCACGCGCGAGCTGAAAATCGCGCTGATCGACGCCCGCGAACCCGAGGATTCGATTGCGGATCCGCGCGCGATTGCCGTGTCGCACGGCAGCCGCATGATCCTCGAACCGCTGCGCTGGCCCGCCGACGCCACCGCCATCCAGCGCATTCACGTGTCGCAGCGCGGACATTTCGGCCGCACGCTGATCGACCACGGCGAGCACGGCCTGCCGGCGCTCGGTTACGTGCTGCGCTATGGCTCCATCGTGCACGGTCTCGCCGAAGCGGTGCGCGCAACGCCCGTCCACTGGTTCCGTTCGACCTCCGCCGGGTCGCCGGTCCAGGAAGAAGACGGCGTGACGCTGCCGATCGAAACGGCGGGCGTTACGCGCCGGCTGCGCACGCGCATTCTGGTGAATGCCGAAGGTGGGTTGTTCGGCGATCAGAAGGGTGACAGACACCGTGATCGGCATGGCGCAAAAAGCGGTGGCGACAACGCAGCGGCGACCGGTTTTGCCGCCGCCCAAGCCGCGGATAACCCCGCTGCCGCGAGCGCCGAATCCGCTGAACGCGAGGCCGCAAACGCTCGAACTGCCGAACGCGACGCCATCCAGCATCCGCGTAGCCAACCAGCAAACCATGCCGACGGGCAGCGCACCGCGCGCCGCGCAAAAACCGGCACGCGCGACTACGGCCAGACGGCGCTCGTCGGCACGGTCAGCGTGTCGGCGCCGCAATCGCACGTCGCGTGGGAACGCTTCACGCCGAAAGGTCCGATTGCCTTGCTGCCGATGGGCGGCGTGCGCGGCGCCGACTACGCGCTTGTCTGGTGCTGCGCGCCGGACGAAGCCGCGCGCCGCGCGCAACTCCCCGACGACGCATTCCTGCGCGAACTCGGCACTGCGTTCGGCACTCGCATGGGACGCTTCACGCAGATCAAGGGACGCGCGTCGTTCCCGCTGGGACTCAACGCGGTCGATACGCTGGTGAGGGGCCGCGTCGTCGCCATCGGCAATGCGGCGCAGACGCTGCATCCGGTCGCGGGCCAAGGCCTCAATCTCGGCTTGCGCGACGCGCACGCGCTCGTCGATGCTTTGTCGGCGGAAGGCCCGACGCCGCTCGCGCTGGCCACCTTCGCGCAGCGCCGCGCACTCGACCGGCGCATGACGATCGGCGCCACCGACACGCTGGCGCGCCTCTTCACCATCGACTTCGCACCGCTCGCGATCTTGCGCGGCCTTGCGCTGACTGCGCTGGAATTCGCGCCGCCGGTTAAAACCGCGCTGGCGCGGCAGATGATGTTCGGCCAGCGCCGCTAGGCACGGCACGCTTTGTTGTGGCGCGCCCGGCACGGCGTCCACATCAGCCGCAGTAAAAACAGCCGCCGGATCAGCATTTCCAGCCAGACCGGGACCCGCCCCGCGAGTCGCCGCCCTCTATGACGCCGACCACTTTCATAGGCGATTTAACGACTTACAACGCCCGCCACTGAAGTGCGGGCCATCCGTTAACGCTAAAATAGCGGTTTTCCCTCGCATTTCGCGAACGCTCCGATTGACACTTTCGGTGATCGGCGCCGCGCGCGTCCACGTACGTCATGCCTACCATCGGCTCGCACAATCTGCGCAATAACCTGTTCGTCGCGCCCATGGCCGGCGTGACCGACCGTCCGTTCCGGCAGCTTTGCAAACGGCTCGGCGCAGGCTATGCCGTGTCGGAAATGGTCGCGTCGAATGCGCAGCTGTGGAAGAGCGAGAAAACCATGCGCCGCGCGAACCACGCGGGCGAAGTCGAGCCGATTGCCGTACAGATCGCCGGCGCCGATCCCGCGATGATGGCCGAAGCCGCCCGCTACAACGTGGCGAACGGCGCACAGATCATCGACATCAATATGGGCTGCCCGGCCAAGAAGGTGTGCAACGTGGCGGCCGGCTCCGCCCTGTTGCAGAACGAGCCGCTCGTGCAGCGCATCGTCGAGGCGGTGGTGGGCGCGGTGGGCGTCGGTCCGGACGCCGTGCCTGTCACGCTGAAAATCCGCACCGGCTGGAATCGCGAGAACAAGAACGCGCTGAACGTCGCGCGGCTCGCGGAAGCCGCCGGCATTTCCATGCTGACGGTGCATGGCCGTACGCGCGCCGACCTGTATCACGGCGACGCCGAATACGAGACCATCGCCGCCGTTAAGGCCGCCGTGCGTATTCCGGTGGTGGCCAACGGCGACATAACGTCGCCGGAAAAGGCGCGCCACGTGCTGGCCGCGACCGGTGCGGACGCCATCATGATCGGTCGCGCGGCGCAGGGGCGCCCGTGGCTCTTCCGCGAGATCGAGCACTTCCTGCAAACCGGCGAGCTGCTGCCGCCGCCGCGCATCGACGAAATCCAGCAGGTCATGAACGAGCACCTGGAAGATCACTACGCGTTTTACGGGGAATTTACCGGCGTTCGCACTGCGCGCAAGCACATCGGCTGGTACACTCGCGGCCTTTCTGGCGCCAACGTGTTCCGGCATCGCATGAATACGCTCGACACCACGCGCGAACAACTCCTCGCCGTCAACGAATTTTTCGACGCACAGAAGGCGATCTCCGAGCGCCTCGTCTACGTCGACGAAACAGTTGGCAACCCCGCATCGGGCACGAGCGGCGAGGACCACACCGACCGACTAGCAGCATGAGCAAGAACAATATCGAACAATCTGTCCGCGACAGCCTGGGCATGTACTTCCAGGACCTCGACGGCTCGAATCCGCACGACGTCTATGACATGGTGATCTCGTGCGTGGAAAAACCCCTGCTCGAAGTGGTGCTCGAGCAGGCCGGCGGCAATCAGTCGCTGGCCGCCGAGTATCTCGGCATCAACCGCAATACGCTGCGCAAGAAGCTGCAACAGCACGGTCTGTTGTAGCGCAGGTAGTTTTCTCGCGCCCTGCCACGTTTCCCTTCGGCTTTTCGTCTTCATCATGATCAAGCAAGCGCTCATCTCCGTTTCCGACAAGTCCGGCATCGTCGACTTCGCCAGGTCGCTGTCGGACCTCGGCGTCAAGATCCTGTCGACCGGCGGCACTGCGAAACTGCTCGCGGACGCGGGCCTCTCCGTCACCGAAGTCGCCGACTACACGGGCTTCCCGGAAATGCTGGACGGGCGCGTGAAAACGCTGCATCCGAAGGTGCACGGCGGCATTCTGGCGCGCCGCGATCTGCCGGAACACATGGCCGCGCTCGAAAAGCACGACATTCCGACCATCGACCTGCTGGTCGTGAACCTGTACCCGTTCGTGCAGACGGTGTCGAAAGAAGAGTGCTCGCTTGAAGACGCGATCGAGAACATCGACATTGGCGGCCCCACCATGCTGCGCTCGGCCGCGAAGAATCATCGCGACGTGACGGTGGTGGTCGACCCGGCCGACTACGCGGTCGTGCTCGAGGAAATGCGCGCGAGCAACAACAGCGTGTCGTACAAGACCAACTTCCGTCTCGCGACCAAGGTTTTCGCGCATACGGCGCAGTACGACGGCGCGATTACGAACTATCTGACGAGCCTTACCGACGAGCTACAGCACGCGTCGCGCAACACGTATCCGGCTACGTTCAACCTGGCCTTCGACAAGGTGCAGGACCTGCGTTACGGCGAAAACCCGCATCAAAGCGCGGCGTTCTACCGCGATCTGTCGGTGCCGGCCGGCGCGCTGGCGAACTACAACCAGCTGCAGGGTAAGGAACTGTCGTACAACAACATCGCGGATTCCGACGCTGCGTGGGAATGTGTGAAGACCTTCGACGTGCCGGCCTGCGTGATTGTCAAGCACGCCAATCCCTGCGGCGTGGCGGTCGGCGCGGACGCGAACGAAGCGTATTCGAAGGCGTTCCAGACCGACCCGACCTCGGCGTTCGGCGGCATCATCGCCTTCAATCGCGAAGTGGACGAAGCAGCGGCGCAAGCCGTGGCCAAGCAGTTCGTCGAGGTGCTGATCGCGCCGTCGTTCAGCGCAGAAGCGCGCCAGGTGTTCGCGGCGAAGCAGAATGTGCGTCTCCTGGAAATTGCGCTGGGCGAAGGCCATAACGCATTCGATCTGAAGCGTGTGGGCGGCGGCCTGCTGGTTCAATCGCTGGATTCGAAGAATGTTCAGCCGCGCGAACTGCGCGTGGTCACCAAGCGTCACCCCACGCCGAAGGAAATGGACGACCTGCTGTTCGCATGGCGCGTGGCGAAGTACGTGAAGTCGAACGCCATCGTGTTCTGCGGCAACGGCATGACGCTCGGCGTCGGCGCGGGCCAGATGAGCCGCGTGGACTCGGCGCGCATCGCGAGCATCAAGGCGCAGAACGCCGGCTTGACGCTGACGGGTTCGGCGGTCGCGTCGGACGCGTTCTTCCCGTTCCGCGACGGCCTTGACGTGGTCGTGGCAGCGGGCGCGACGTGCGTGATCCAGCCGGGCGGCTCCATGCGCGACGACGAAGTGGTGAGCGCCGCGGACGAGCACAACATTGCGATGGTGCTGACTGGTGTGCGTCACTTCCGGCATTGATTGCGGTATTGGATTTCGCTTGAGCGGTGGCGAGTTGTTGTTGGAGCCGCTGTAAGAGACGATAGAACGGCCCGGTGGAAATTTCCGTCGGGCCGTTTTGTTTTGCCGGTGTCTTATGTGCGTCTTGTCGGCGCGGCGGTCGGAGTCAGCGGTTGCAGTCAGCATCGCGTGTCAGTGGTCAGTCCGGAGGGTCTTTGCGCTCGTAGCCGTCCCTCACGTCCTGGTGCTGGCTGATGTATGTGCCCAAGCCCTCGCCGCGTTTTGCGAGTCGCTTGAGCGCGGCCACATGTTTTTCGCCGACGCTCTTTTCCGAGTACCAGTACGTCGTGCCCGAGTTGAAGCGAGCGGCAACAAAGTCATCGCCGATTTCATACGCGACGACGCCGGATTTCCCACTCCTGTTTCGATAGCGCTGCATACGCGATCGCCTCCTTCCGACAGAGCCAGCAGTTTTTATTCCGCACGCGCCGCGCTTTGCGGGCCGCCGCGCGACGTGTCTGTTGTAGTATCGCAGGCACTTGGCCTTAACCGCATGTGCGGCACTTCATGAGAATTCTCGGTATCGACCCAGGCTTGCGCGTCACCGGCTTCGGCGTGATCGACCAGAGCGGACACACACTTAGCTACGTCGCGAGCGGCGTCATAAAGACCGCCGACGCCGACCTGCCGTCGCGCCTCGGCACCATTTTTGAGGGCATTTCGACGCTGATCCGCCAGCACTCGCCGGATCAATCGGCGATCGAAAAGGTGTTCGTCAACGTGAATCCGCAGTCCACTTTGCTGCTCGGCCAGGCGCGCGGCGCGGCGATTTGCGGCCTGGTGGCGGGCGGCGTGCCGGTCGCCGAATACACCGCGCTGCAGTTGAAGCAGGCCGTGGTGGGCTACGGCCGCGCGACCAAGGAGCAGATGCAGCAGATGGTCGTGCGCCTGCTCAACCTGTCCGGCGTGCCAGGCACCGACGCCGCCGACGCGCTCGGCATGGCGATCTGCCACGCACACGGCGGCACGACTTTGGGCACCCTCGGCGACATCGCGCCGTCGCTGGCAAAGAAGGGATTGCGCGTGAGACGCGGGCGTCTGGTCGGCTAAACGTTCGCCGCGCCTTCCTGGCGTCACGCCGCCGCGCGCGTCCCGCGCCCCCCGCACGCTTTCACGTGCAGCCGGCAACCATTTTTTTCGCGCGATGCCCGGGCCGCCATCAGCGGCGCGCACACGCTGCGCTACACTCGCCCTTTCTCACAAGATTGAACTCGCCATGATCGGTCGCATTGCCGGCGTTCTGCTGGAAAAAAACCCGCCGCATCTGCTCGTCGACTGCAACGGCGTCGGTTATGAAGTCGATGTGCCGATGAGCACGTTCTACAATCTGCCGTCCACCGGCGAGCGCGTCGTGCTGCTCACGCAAATGATCGTGCGCGAAGACGCGCATCTGCTATACGGCTTCGGCACCGCCGAGGAACGTTCCACCTTCCGCGAGCTGCTGAAGATTTCCGGCATCGGCGCGCGTATGGCGCTCGCTGTGCTCTCCGGCATGAGCGTGCACGAACTCTCGCAGACGGTCACGCTGCAGGACGCCGCGCGCCTGACGCGCGTGCCGGGCATCGGCAAGAAGACGGCCGAGCGGCTGCTGCTCGAACTCAAGGGCAAGCTCGGTGCGGATCTCGGCGCAATGGCCGGCGCTGTGTCGGCATCCGACCACGCGTCCGACATTCTCAACGCGCTGCTCGCGCTGGGCTACTCGGAGAAGGAAGCCCTCGCGGCGATCAAGAACGTGCCGGCTGGAACGGGCGTGTCGGACGGGATCAAGCTTGCGTTGAAGGCTTTGTCTAAGGCGTGAGGCGTGAGCCGACCTCAGCCTGATGCCGGAGCCGGAGGCTGATGCCGGAGCCTGATGCCGGAGCCTCAGCCTGATGCCTGAGCCTCATACCGGAGCGCCGGTCCCACGCGCGATCAGACAAGCTTCGCACACCTCGGCAAACGGCGCAGCCTGGCCGTTCGGCCGGGTTTCGCCACGCGCCTCGCGCGGTACAATGAGCAGATGATCGAAACCGACAAACTCGCCGCCGAGCGCATCATCGCGGCCACGCCCGTCTCGCCGAACGAGGAAGCGTTCGAACGCGCGTTGCGCCCGCGCCAGCTCGAAGAATATGTCGGGCAGGAAAAAGTGCGCGGCCAGCTCGAAATCTTTATCGAGGCTGCCCGGCGCCGTTCGGAATCGCTTGACCACGTATTGCTGTTCGGGCCGCCGGGCTTGGGCAAGACCACGCTCGCGCACATCATCGCGCGCGAAATGGGCGTAAATCTGCGGCAAACCTCCGGGCCGGTGCTCGAGCGTGCCGGCGACCTCGCCGCGCTGCTCACCAATCTGGAAGCAAACGACGTGCTGTTCATCGACGAAATTCACCGGCTCTCGCCGGTCGTCGAGGAAATTCTGTACCCCGCGCTCGAGGATTATCAGATCGACATCATGATCGGCGAAGGGCCGGCCGCGCGCAGCGTGAAGCTGGACTTGCAGCCATTCACGCTGGTCGGCGCGACCACCCGCGCGGGCATGCTGACCAATCCGCTACGCGATCGCTTCGGCATCGTCGCGCGGCTCGAATTCTATAACGCCGAGGAGCTCGCGCGTATCGTCACGCGTTCGGCTTCGCTGCTGAATGCGCAGATTCATCCGGACGGCGCGTTCGAAATAGCGAGGCGCGCGCGCGGCACGCCGCGTATCGCCAACCGGCTGCTGCGGCGCGTGCGCGATTTCGCCGAGGTCAAGGCCGACGGCAACATCACCGCGCAAGTCGCGGACGCGGCGCTCCGCATGCTCGACGTCGACGCGGTCGGCTTCGACCTGATGGACCGCAAACTGCTCGAAGCGATCCTGCACAAGTTCGACGGCGGTCCGGTCGGCGTCGACAATCTGGCGGCCGCAATCGGCGAGGAGCGCGACACGATCGAAGACGTACTCGAGCCGTATCTGATCCAGCAAGGCTTCCTGCAGCGTACGCCGCGCGGCCGCGTCGCCACGCTGCTTACCTACCGGCACTTCGGGCTCGCGGCGCCGGACGCGTCGAGCACACTGCCTGGCCTGTGGGACTCGGCTGCGACGTGAGCGCGGCCTGACCATGAGCGGCACGGCGTAGCGAGACGGATCAAACAATGTCCGACGAGACGAGACAAGCCCGATCTCCCGGCACGCTTGCACAGGCGCTCACCGGAAGATTGCGCTCGAAGCTCGCGGCCGGCGTCACGCACCTGACGACCGGCAGCGGCCCGACACTCGACTATTCATCGCCGCCCGGCGACCCGGGCCTGTTCGGCCCCGACTCGGTGTGCTGGAAAGTCCACGCCGATTTCACGTCGATGATGACCGGCGGCATCAGCGCGCTGCTGCTTCAGGCGTTGCATCCGCTCGCGCTCGCCGGCGTGTGGGATCACTCCACGTTTCGCACCGATATTCTCGGGCGCCTGCGCCGGACGGCGACGTTCATCGCCGGCACGACGTACGGCAGCCGGCATGATGCGCTTGCGCTGATAGAACGCGTGAAGCGCATTCACCTGGGCGTGAGCGGCGTCGCGCCGGATGGCCGGCCGTATCGCGCGAGCGAACCGGCGCTGCTGACGTGGGTGCACGTCGCAGAAGTGTCCAGCTTCATGACCGCGCATCTTCGCTATGTGAATCCGGCGCTTTCCGTTGCTGCGCAGGACCAGTATTTCGCGGAAACCGCGCGCATCGCGCAGATGCTCGGCGCGTCTGACATTCCGCGCTCGCGCGCCGAGATCGATGCCTATCTGCTGACCATGCAGCCGAAACTGGTGGCGAGCGAACGCACTCGCGAGGTCGTGCGAGTTTTAAAGAATGCGCCGGCACCCAGTGCCGCCATGCGTCCGGCCGGTGTGCTGATGTTCAATGCGGGCGTCGATCTTCTGCCCGACTGGGCGCAGGCAATGCTGGGTTTCGAACGCCATGCGCTGATGCGCCGCGCCGTGGCAAGGCCCGGCGTGCGCCTCGTTGCGCCTGTCATCAGATGGGCGCTAGTGAATGGGGTGTCGAAGCGGGCGCGCCGCCGCGTTGCCGCCGCGCGTGGAACCGATTCGCGCTGAGCCGGAGTTGCGGTTGAGCTGGGCTGAGCCAAGCCAAGGTGAGCTGAGACGGAAGGAGTCGGGACTGAGCTCTGTTGGACTCGCGCTGAGCGAAGCCAGGCTCAACTGGAGCCAAGCCGGGCGCGGCGAGCTCGCTCGTAACAAGCGCGGCACGCAACTAGCGACCCGGTTCCGGGACTTTCTTGAAACTATCGTCGGCGCTGGGCGCGTCGAGATGCGATACATCGCCCCACGACACTATCGTCGCGCGGCCATCGTCGAAATCCACCACATTCACGCTCGTGTTCAGCAACGTGTAGTCGCGCGGCGCATCGAGCGGCAAACCGCATGCGAAGCGGCGCACGCAGTCGAGCACACCGCCATGCGCGACGCAGGCGATCCGCCCGCCCGGATGCGCGGCGACCAGCGGCTCGATTGCATGCAGCACCCGGTGATAGAACGCGCGCTGCGACTCGCCCTCGGGCGGCGCGAAGCCGGGGTCGCGGGTTTGCCAATGCGCGTATTCATCCGGAAAACGCGCGGCGATTTCGTCGCTGTCGTGGCCCTGGAACGCGCCGTAGGAACGCTCGCGCAAACCTTCGCGCAATTGCACCGGCAAGCCGAGTGCGTCCGCGATCGGCTGCGCCGTTTGCCGCGCGCGCTGCAGGTCGCTCGAATAGATCGCATCGAGTCGCGCGCCGCGCTTCGCTTCATCCGCGATACGACGCGCGAGGTTTTGCGCCTGGGCAACTCCCACCGCGGCGAGCGGAATGTCGATATGCCCTTGAATGCGCTTGATGCGGTTCCAGTCGGTCTCGCCGTGCCGGATAAACAGAATCTGCGTGGTCATGGGATCAAGGTGGGCGCCGTTCGCCGGTTGTGCCGAGCCGCTATTGTCGCAAGAACCGTGCGGGACTCAGGCGTTGGTCTGCAGCCAGAAGGTGACGGGCCCATCGTTGACAAGCGAAACCTGCATGTCGGCGCCGAATTCGCCCGTCTCGACAAGGGGATGTTTGGCGCGCGCCGCCGCAACGAAATAGTCGAACAGGCGCTTGCCTTCATCCGGCGGCGCGGCCGGCGTGAAGCTCGGCCGCAGACCGCTGTTGGTGTCCGCAGCCAGCGTGAACTGCGAGACCAGCAGCAAGCCGCCCGCGCGGCCCGCGCCGTCCACGTTCTGCACCGACAGGTTCATCTTGCCGGCGGCGTCGCTGAACACACGGTAGCCGAGCACCTTGGCGAGCAGCCGGTCGGCCGCCGCTTCGGTGTCGCCGCGCTCCGCGCACACGAGCGCGAGCAGGCCCGCGTCGATTGCGCCGGCCACGCGCTCGGTTTCCCCCTCCACGATGCGCACCTCGGCGCGCCGCACGCGTTGGATCAACGCGATCATCGCGCCCGCTCCGGCTTCGGAGTTCGGTTCATGGCCCGCAAACTTAGGCCGTCAGCGTGACGCGCGCAAAGCGGCGCTTGCCGACCTGCACGACGTACTCGCCGGCCTCGACTTTCAGGCCCTTGTCCGACACCGTAGTGCCGCCGATCTTCACGCCGCCCTGCTCGATATTGCGCAGCGCTTCGCTCGTCGAAGGCACGAGGTTCGCCTGCTTGAGCAACTGGCCGATGGCGAGCGGCGCACCCGTGAGCGCGACCGCCGGAATATCGTCCGGCACGCCGCCCTTCGCGCGGTGGTTGAAGTCTTCCAGCGCGCGTTCGGCGTCAGCTTGCGAATGGAAACGCGCGACGATTTCCTGGCCGAGCATGACCTTGAAGTCACGCGGATTGCGGCCCGCTTCGGTTTCCGCCTTGAAGCGAGCGATCTCGTCCATCGGACGGAACGACAGCAGCTCGAAGTAACGCCACATCAGCGTGTCGGAAATGCTCATTAGCTTGCCGAACATGTCCGTCGGCTTTTCGCTGATGCCGATGTAGTTGTTCTTCGACTTCGACATTTTTTCGACGCCGTCGAGCCCTTCGAGCAGCGGCATTGTCAGGATGCACTGCTGTTCCTGGCCATACTGCTTCTGCAATTCGCGGCCGACCAGCAAATTGAACTTCTGGTCTGTGCCGCCGAGTTCGAGGTCCGCATTGAGCGCGACAGAGTCGTAGCCCTGCATCAACGGGTACAGGAACTCGTGGATCGAGATCGGCACGCCGCTCTGGAAACGCTTGGTGAAGTCCTCGCGCTCGAGAATGCGCGCCACCGTGTAGCGCGACGCGAGCTTGATCATGCCGTCGGCGCCGAGCGGCATCGACCATTCGCTGTTGTAGCGGATTTCGGTCTTCTCGCGGTCGAGCACGAGCGCGGCCTGCTCGAAATACGTCTTCGCGTTCGATTCGATCTGTTCGCGCGTGAGCGGCGGGCGCGTGGCGTTGCGGCCCGACGGATCGCCGATCAGCGACGTGAAATCGCCGATCAGGAAAATCACCGTGTGACCGAGGTCCTGCAACTGGCGCATCTTGTTCAGCACGACCGTGTGGCCGATGTGGATGTCAGGCGCGGTCGGATCGAGCCCGAGCTTGATGCGCAGCGGCGTGCCGGTGGCCGCGCTCTTCGCGAGTTTTTGCGCGAATTCTTCCTCGATCAGCAATTCGTCAACGCCCCGCTTGGTGACGGCGAGGGCATGACGGACTTCGTCGGTGATCGGAAAGGCGGGTGCGGGGTTCGGCTTGTTGGACTCGGTGCTCATGCTGGAAACGTGAAGTCGCGAAAAAAACAGATTGTCCCATAGATGCGCGCCGCCGCGCCCGTCAAAGCCGTCGCGAGCGCGGGCGAGCGTCGAGAATCCGCGGCCACCGGCTCGCGCAAACGCGGCGACGCGCTTCATATTCGGCCGCGCTTGCGTCGATAATCTGCTACAACTTCGCAAACGAGCGACCAGGACGCAGCATTGAACTCGAAACGAAACATCGACAGGAGCAGTAACTTGGCGCAAGACTCCGCAGACGGCGTCTATTTCGGACTGATGTCCGGCACCAGCATGGACGGCGTGGACGGCGTAGCCGTGCGCTTCGCCGAGGGCAAGCCGCCCGTGGTGCTGGCCGAGGCATTCGTCGATTTCGCCGCAGGCTTGCGCGAAGCGCTATTCGCGCTGCAACAGCCGGGCGAGAACGAAATAGAACGCGAGGCGCTCGCCGCCAATGCGCTCGCCACGCGGTATACGGTGTGCTGCCACGAACTGCTGCGCGGCGGCCATGTGTCCGCCGCCGAGGTGCGCGCGATCGGTGTGCACGGGCAGACGGTGCGACATCGGCCGGAAAAGGGCTATACGCGGCAGATCAACAATCCGGCGCTGCTCGCCGAGATGATGCATATCGACGTGGTCGCCGATTTTCGCAGCCGCGACGTCGCCGCGGGCGGCCAGGGCGCGCCGCTCGTGCCCGCCTTTCACGCGACGATATTTGGTGCAAAAGACGAGACGCGTGTGGTGTGCAACCTGGGCGGCATCAGCAATATCACGATCCTGCATGCGACCGGCAACGTGCGCGGTTTTGATTGCGGGCCCGCGAACGCGCTTCTCGACGAGTGGGCGCAGCGCCACCTCGGCAAGCCTTTCGACGAAAACGGGCATTTCGCGGCCGGTGGCCAGGTGGACCGCTCGCTGCTGAACGCGTTGCTCGACGAGCCGTACTTCGTGCAGCAGCCGCCCAAGAGCACCGGGCGCGATCTGTTCAACGCCCAATGGCTCGACGCAAAGCTGCAGCCGTTCGCCGGACTCGCGCCCGCCGACGTGCAGGCGACGCTCGTCGCGCTAACTGCGGTAACGATCGCGCGAGAAATCGAGCGACATGCGTCGGACGCGAGAGCGGTCTATGTCTGCGGGGGAGGCGCGCGTAATCCGGAGGTGATGAAGGCCTTGCAACAGGCGCTGGAAGACAGCGGTGTGCGCGGCGTGCCGGTTATGACCACCGACGCGCTCGGCGTGCCGCCAAGCCAGGTCGAGCCGCTCGCGTTCGCGTGGCTTGCCATGCGCTGCATCGCGCGCCTGCCGGGCAGTCTGCCGGCCGTGACGGGGGCAAGCGCCCCGCGCGTGCTCGGCGCAATTTATCCGCGCTGACGCCTGATTTCGGGCGAGCGGGAGCCGAGTTGCGCCGGGCGTCGTAGGCAACAAAAAACGGGGCCGCAGCCCCGTTTCCTGGCAATATGCTGCCTGGCCGGCTTTTAAACCGAGAACGACGAACCGCAACCGCAAGTCGTGGTCGCGTTCGGGTTCTT
This sequence comes from Burkholderia sp. WSM2230, assembly GCF_000472445.1. Classification (GTDB taxonomy): domain Bacteria; phylum Pseudomonadota; class Gammaproteobacteria; order Burkholderiales; family Burkholderiaceae; genus Paraburkholderia. The sequence continues at coordinate 27,190 of NZ_AXAJ01000021.1, read as the reverse complement.
GATGACGAATTGCGCGCCGTTAATGTCGTCCTTGTAGTCGATCTCAGCGCCGACCAGATACTGATAGCTCATCGAGTCGATCAACAATTGCACGCCGCTCTTGTTCATGACGGTGTCGTCTTCGTTCACGGCTTCGTCGAACGTAAAACCGTACTGAAAGCCCGAGCAGCCGCCGCCCTGCACGAAAACGCGCAGTTTCAGGTCCGCATTGCCTTCTTCTTCGATCAGTTGCTTGACCTTGTCAGCCGCTGCGTCGGTGAAAACGAAGGGGGCCGGCATCTCGGTCACGGGTGTTTCGGTGACTGCGTTCATTCGAACTCTCCAGAAAGCTTCTCACCGCTATTGTAGGGCTGATCTCAATATCGTGCCGAAGCCCACAGAATCAATGGGTTCTTACAGGAATCCGGTTTGACGGCAGGAGCGCGCGGGCGTTCGCGCGGTGGGTTTATCCAGAAACGGCGCTCGGTGGCGTCGAATTCGCTGCTCGATGGAGTATGGCTGCGTCGACGGTTGGGTACGGCGACGTCCAGGACGCCGGATCGGCGTCAGCATCCGCCCGTTACCGCGGAAAATAAAAAAGCCGCCTTCGCGACAGCGTTGGCGGCTTTTGCTGCGTTCCGGCCAAGAGCCGGTTCGCACCCGAAACGAATTAACGCTTCGAGAATTGCTTCCGGCGACGTGCCTTGTGGAAGCCGACCTTCTTACGTTCGACTTCACGAGCGTCACGCGTAACGAAGCCAGCCTTCGACAGTTCCGGCTTCAGCGTTGCGTCGTAGTCCATGAGCGCGCGGGTAATGCCGTGGCGAACCGCACCGGCTTGGCCCGTTTCACCGCCACCCGTCACGTTGACCTTGATGTCGAACGTGGCAGCGTGGTTCGTGAGTTCCAGCGGCTGACGCACGATCATCAGCGACGTTTCGCGCGAGAAGTAATCGGCGATAGGCTTGCCGTTCACAACGATGTCGCCCTTGCCTGCCTTGATGAACACGCGTGCGACGGCGCTCTTGCGGCGGCCCGTGCCGTAATTCCAGTTACCGATCATGTGGGCTCCCCTTAGATCTCGAGCGCCTTCGGCTGTTGCGCCGAATGCGGATGCGTTGCGTCAGCGTAGACCTTCAGCTTCTTGATCATCGCGTAGCCGAGTGGGCCCTTCGGCAGCATGCCTTTGACCGCCTTCTCGAGCGCGCGGCCCGGGAAGCGTTCCTGCATCTTGCCGAACGTCGTTTCGTAGATACCGCCCGGGTAGCCCGAGTGACGGTAGTACTTCTTGTCAGTAGTCTTGTTGCCCGTGACCTTCAGCTTGCCGGCGTTGATAACGATGATGAAATCACCGGTGTCGACGTGCGGAGTGAATTCAGGCTTGTGCTTGCCGCGAAGACGGTGTGCCACTTCGCTGGCGACACGCCCGAGAACCTTATCCGTCGCGTCAATCACGTACCATTCGCGCGCCACCTCATGGGCTTTTGCGGAAAACGTCTTCATGATCGATCCAAAAAAATTGCTGCGCCCAATGTGTTTTTTCCTGCTTGTAGTGTGCGCATCGAGGCGCGTGCAGGCTCTCCCTGTTCTTCCTCCGCGGGCGCGGATGCGGAAAAGCCCTGAATTATAAAGGAATTTGTGACGTCAAGTCAAAATGTACGGGACTTCACGCAAAATCTGCCTGAGGCGCGCCTCGCGGAGCGTGGCAACCAACGCGCAATGGGGCGAAAAAAAACCCGAACACAAGTGGTTCGGGTTTAATCCACCAAAGGAGGAGGTGGAGGAGACAGCGGAGGTTGCGCACTGCTGCAACCGATGGGTCAATTATATGAAGCATTCTTGTGCAACGCAAGAACATTTGCATCGCGAAATCGCATTTCATAATGTGGATTCGACCAGCGAATCAAGATGGTTACCCGCGACGCCCGCAGATCAATCGGTCCGGCCCGTCACCGCGCCGCGCCGAGGGCGGGATCCAGAGTAAGACTCCTAAATGCTCGCCGTGCCCGAGCACTAGCCGACCATGCCGCGCCGCAACAAGCAAGCTGCGATTGTGCATAATTTCGCACGGAAGTCGCCCCGGGCGGACACTGAGAGGCCGGGCTACAATGCCGTCTCGACATAGCGAAGCGCGGTGGAGCACAGCATGGAATGCAAAGTAAGCTGGATGGGACAAGACGGGATGGCGTTCGCGGCCGAGACGGGCAGCGGCCACCTGGTTGCGATGGACGGCGCGCCGGAAGGCGGCGGCCGCAATCTCGCGCCGCGTCCAATGGAAATGGTCTTGCTAGGCACAGGCGGCTGCACCGCCTACGACGTCGTGATGATCCTGAAGAAAAGCCGCCAGGAAATCGCCGGTTGCTCTGTCACGCTGAAGGCCGAGCGAGCCAGCGAAGACCCGAAAGTGTTCACGAAAATCCATTTCCATTTCACCGTGACGGGCAAGAATCTGAATCCGGCGACCGTGGAGCGGGCGATCAACCTGTCGCACGACAAATACTGCTCGGCGTCGATCATGATCGCGAAGACGGCGGAACTGACGCATTCGTTTGATATCGTGGCGAACTGAGCGCCGCGCAGCGGGCATGGAGCGTGGCGGTCTGCAAGGCGCCGCTCGCAAGCCAGAGCTCACCGGCCCTCCGGTTGCACCAATGAAAATGCCGGCGGCCAAAAGACGCCGGCATTTTTTATGAGGTGGCAAAGCAGGCCGATAAGCCGGATTCTGTGCACGCGCAACGTCCGAAGACGCGACGCGCGTGGCAGCCATTCCTCTAGGCGCGCCATTACTGACGCGCTCAAGCTTCCTACCCGCAGACGAGACGGGGGCCCCGCCCTGCATCTCGAAGATGCGCGCCTGCCTACTTGGAATTGCTCCGGGTGGAGGTTACCGTGCCGGTCTGCCTTGCAGCAGCCGCGGTGCGCTCTTACCGCACCGTTTCACCCTTACCTGATCCCGGCTTGCGCCGGGCCATCGGCGGTTTGCTTTCTGTTGCCCTGTTCCGCGTGTCGCCACGGATGGCCGTTAGCCATCACCCTGCCCTGTGGAGTCCGGACTTTCCTCGCCCTCGTTGGCTCCAACTCGTGAAACCGCCGAGGCCGCGACTGCCTGGCCTGCTTTGCTGCCGCCGATTTTACCATCTGCGCGCCGGCCGGCGCGAAACACCGACGTGTCGTCGTAGAAGGCGGGCTCCTCGTTCTCCGGCCACCAGCCGGGGATGCCCAGCACCGGAAGCGGCGCGAACAGCCGGCTCGTGAGCGCTTCGGTGCTCAGCAAAGCCGCGCTGACGGCCTCGTCGAGCCATGCGTCGCGCGACGCGGCGTCCCATTCGAAGTAAGCGGGCGGCACGTCGACGATCCACGCGTGCCCCGTGCAGGCCTTGAATGGCGCGATGAGTTTCTCCAGCAGCGCGTGGCCGAAGCAGCGTACTTCGCAACTCGCGCCCCACGCGTTGCGCCGTTCCACCAGTAGGGTGCGCCAGTCGAAGCCGCGCAGCGCGGCGCTCAGCGCCGGGTCGGCGCACGCGAACAACAGCGCGTTTTCGTCGAACAAAGTCAGCGCGTCCCTCACGCCGCCGCGCGTCGGGCCGACGCCCAGCAGGTCGATGGCCGCCGACTGCCGCGCGTTGAGCGCCGCCTTGATGCGCGGAAATGCAAACCACATCGACGCGTTGAAGAAGTCGTGCAGATTGTGCCGCGTCGGCACGCAGCCGGTGGACGCAATGTGCGCCTCATACGCGGCGCCAGGCGGCAAGTCGTCCTGCGCTATGAAGGCGAGCCGCTGGCCGCGGCCCGTCACCTGGCGTGTCTCTGCGGCGTCCGCGTTCATTTCGGCGAGCAGCGCCGCGTAGCTCGTGAGCGCGGCGCGCTGCCAGCGCTGGCCGCGCGCGGCGAACTGCCCGAACCACGGCTTCGACCAGTCGATCGCGGCAAAGCCGGACGGCGCGTCCGGCGAAGGCGCCGGGAGTGGCCGGGTTCCGCTGCTGCCGGACGTTGCGGCGCTCGCGCCCTGCCCGCCCGGCGTGTCACGCACGGAATTGTTTACAGGCTCGCTCGCGGTTTCAAGCGCGGTTTGTGACGCGCTTTTGCGCACTGTTTCGCGCACGGAATCGCACACACTCCCCGGCCCGGCCTCACGCTCCGGCATCTCAGGCACGCCTCAAACCAGGCGCCAACCAATCGACTCGCCGCCGCGCAGCGGCACCACCGGCGTATCGCCGACCGGCAACTCCGCCGGCAGCGTCCATTCCTCGCGACGCAGCGTGACTTTCTCGGCATTGCGCGGCAGACCGTAGAAATCCGCGCCGTGGAAACTCGCGAAGGCTTCGAGCTTGTCGAGCGCACCGGCTTTGTCGAAAGCCTCGGTGTACAACTCAAGCGCGTGCAGCGCCGTATAGCAGCCCGCGCAGCCGCACGCGTGCTCCTTCAGACCCTTCGGATGCGGCGCGCTGTCTGTGCCGAGGAAGTAGCGCGGATTGCCCGATGTCGCGGCTTCGACGAGCGCCACGCGATGCGTCTCGCGCTTCAGCACGGGCAGGCAGTAGTAATGCGGGCGAATGCCGCCCTGGAAAATCGCATTGCGGTTGTACAGCAGATGGTGCGCGGTAATCGTTGCGCCCAGCAGGTCGGGCGACGCGCCGGCTTCGCGGATGTAGTCGACCGCGTCTTTCGTGGTGATGTGCTCGAACACCACTTTGAGCGCCGGAAAGTCGCGGCGCAGCGGCGTCATGACCCGGTCGATGAACACCTTCTCGCGGTCGAACAGGTCAATCGACGAATCCGTCACCTCGCCGTGCACGAGCAGCGGCATGCCGGTTTCCTGCATGGCTTCGAGCGTTTTCGCGCACTTCGTGATGTCGGTCACGCCCGCGTCCGAGTTCGTCGTCGCGCCGGCCGGATAAAGTTTGACGCCGTGCACGAAGCCGCTTTCGCGCGCGCGGCGAATCTCGTCGGGCGGCGTGTTGTCGGTCAGATACAGCGTCATCAGCGGCTCGAATTTCGCGCCCGCCGGGATGGCGGCGACAATCCGCTCGCGGTACGCCTGCGCCATCGCCGTAGTCGTGACGGGCGGTTTCAGGTTCGGCATGATGATCGCGCGGCCGAACTGGCGCGCGGTATCCGGCAACACCGCCGCCAGCATGGCGCCGTCGCGCACGTGCAGGTGCCAGTCGTCCGGGCGGGCTAGCGTGATGGAGTCGCGGGAGTCGGTGGAAGCGTTGGGAGCGGTCATGGCGAGAGGGGAACGGAAACTGCGGCGAATGAACAATGCGGGCAAAGCGCCGACGATGAGTTCAAACCGTTGTGTTGCGGCCTGAATACACGTCAATTTCGCTATTTGGCGCTTCTGGCTCGGTGATATGCTTGGAAAATCATCATTGTAACGGCTCGCCCCGTTCACAGGCTTACCCGCAACATGTGCCAACTTCTAGGAATGAACTGCGCCGCGCCGACGGACGTCACGTTCTCGTTCACCGGCTTTGCGGCGCGCGGCGGCGTCACCGATCACCATGCCGACGGCTGGGGCATCGCCTTCTTCGAAGACAAAGCGTGCCGCCTGTTCATCGACCATCAATCGTCGGCGACCTCGCCGATCGCGGAAATGGTCAAGCGCTATCCGATCAAATCGAAGAACACCATCGCGCATATCCGTAAGGCGACGCAAGGACACATTCTGCTGGAAAACTGCCACCCGTTCATGCGCGAACTTTGGGGGCGGCACTGGATCTTCGCGCACAACGGCGACCTGAAAGACTATTCGCCGGTGCTCTCGGGCGTCTATCAGCCGGTTGGCACAACCGACAGCGAACTCGCTTTTTGCGCGCTGCTCGAAGGTTTGCGCAAAGCTTTTCCCGGCGCGCAACAACCGCCGCTCAACGAACTGTTCGCCGCGCTCGAAACGCTCACGCGCGAGATCACGAAGTTCGGCGTGTTCAATTTCCTCATGTCGAATGGCCAGGCTCTGTTCGCGCATTGCTCGACGCATCTGCATTACATCGTGCGGCGCTGGCCCTTTTCGACCGCGCATCTTGTCGATGCCGACGTCTCGATCGACTTCGCCAAGTACACGACGCCCGAGGATCGCGTCGCGGTGATCGCAACGCAGCCGCTCACCGACAACGAAGTGTGGACCGCGTTTGCGCCCGGCGATCTGCTGATGTTCCAGCACGGCGACGTGATTGGCCGTGTCAATGTGCCGGTGCCGGCCTCAGTGCTCGAAAAGTTGCGCAATCCGGCTCTGGATGCGTCTGCTTCGGCGAGCACGATTGCAGCTTCGGCGTCGGCCGCACCCGCTGTTGCGGAGCTCGAAGTCGATCTCGAAGCAGCGGACGACACGGCGGCGTTCGAGTCGTGAAGCACGTCGCGGCCGCAACGACGCGTGACTAGCCGAAAGCAAAAAAAGCCGCTCTTTCGAGCGGCTTTTTTGTCTGACGCGCCAGCCACCGCGCACAACATGCGGCAGCGGCAGTCGCGACCTCAGTGCAGGATCTTCGCCAGGAAATCCTTCGCGCGATCGGACTTCGGATTGGCGAAGAAGTCTTCCTTGCGGTCGTCTTCGACGATCAAGCCCTTGTCCATGAAAATCACGCGGTGCGCGACCTTCTTCGCGAAGCCCATTTCGTGCGTCACGCACATCATGGTCATGCCTTCCTGCGCGAGTTCGACCATCACGTCGAGCACTTCGTTGATCATTTCCGGATCGAGCGCCGACGTGGGTTCGTCGAACAGCATCGCGATGGGGTCCATGGAGAGCGCGCGCGCAATCGCCACGCGCTGCTGCTGACCGCCCGACAATTGCCCCGGAAACTTGTCCGCATGCGCGCGCAAGCCGACGCGATCGAGCAGTTTCAGGCCCTTCGCCGCCGCTTCGTCCTTCGAGCGGCCGAGCACCTTGATCTGCGCGAGCGTGAGGTTCTGCACGATCGACAGATGCGGGAACAGCTCGAAGTGCTGGAACACCATGCCGACCTTCGAGCGCAGCTTCGACAGATTGGTTTTCTTGTCCGTCAGCGATTGCCCGTTGATGACGATCTCGCCTTTCTGGAACGGCTCAAGGCCATTGACGGTCTTGATCAGCGTGGACTTGCCCGAACCCGACGGCCCGCACACCACGACCACTTCACCCTTTTTGACTTCCGTCGTGCAGTCGGTCAGCACCTGAAACTGGCCGTACCACTTCGAAACATTCTTGATAGAGATCATCTTGCGACCTTTTTCTGAAGACCTTTGACGAGGCTCGACGCAATCACGCAGATCACGAAATAACACGCGCCCGCGAACAGTACCATTTCGACATTCGTGCCGTCACGATCGCCAATATTAGTGGCGGTGCGGAAGAAGTCGGCGAGGCTGATCACGTAGACGAGCGACGTATCCTGAAAGAGCACGATGCCCTGCGTGAGCAGCAAGGGCACCATTGCGCGGAAGGCCTGCGGCAACACGATCAGGCGCATGGCCTGACCGTAACCCATGCCGAGCGCGAACGCCGCGTTGACCTGCCCGCGCGGCACTGCCTGAATGCCCGCGCGAATGATCTCCGAGTAATACGCCGCTTCGAACAGCGAGAAAGCGACCATCGCCGACGCGAGACGAATGTCGATATCCGCCGACAGCCCGAGCACGTTCTGCAGCACCTGCGGCACGATCAGGAAGAACCACAGCAGGACCATCACCAGCGGGATGGAACGGAAAATCGTCACGTAGCCCTTCGCGAACCACTCGAAAGGCTTGAACGACGACAGCCGCAACATCGCGAGAACTGTGCCCCAGATAATGCCGATCACAATCGCGATCAGCGTGATCTTGAAGGTGACGACGGCGCCGGTCCACAACGTAGGCAGTGCGCCCGGAATACCGCTCCAGTCGAAATGGTGCATCACTTGCCTCCGATATAGCCGGGCAACCGGGTCTTGGCTTCGATCCAGCGCATCAGTTGCATCACGACCAGATTGATCAGCACGTACGCGAGCGTGACGGCGATGAACGACTCATACGTCTGCGACGTGTAGTCGACGAGCTGCCGCGCCTGCGCGGAAAGATCGAGCAGACCGATGGTCGAGGCGACCGCCGAGTTCTTGAAGATGTTCAGGAACTCGGAGGTGAGCGGCGGCACGATGATCCGGTATGCAACCGGCAGCAGCACATAGCGGTACGTCTGCCATTGCGTGAAGCCCATCGCAAGGCCTGCGGCGCGCTGGCCGCGCGGCAACGCGTTGATGCCCGAGCGCACCTGCTCGCACACGCGCGCGGCGGTGAAGAGGCCCAGACAGATGATAGAAGCGGAGAAGAACTGCGCGCTTGGCGGCAGTTGCTTGAACCACGTGCCGATAGACACCGGCAGCAATTCCGGTATCACCAGATACCAGATGAAGAACTGCACGATAAGCGGAATGTTGCGGAAAATCGCGACGTAGACCGTGCCGATGCCCGACGCCCATTTGTTCGGCACCGTGCGCAGCACGCCGAACAACGAACCGACGATCAGCGCAATCACCCATGCCGACAGCGACACGGTAATCGTCACCCAGAAGCCCGACAGCAGCCAGCCCAGGTAAGTGGTCGGCTCGCCGGTGGAGACGGGACTCAGCAGAATGCCCCAGTTCCAGTGATATGACATGACCAAGACTCCAGCAAAAAGAAACGGAAGAAGCGCGCGGCCTCTTCCGTTTCATTCAGCATTTCAAAAAAACAGCTAAGGTTTAATCGATTGCCTTGTCATTCGGGCCCTTGAAGAGCGCCTTGATGTCGTCGCTTTCCGGGAAGTTCAGGTTCAGGCCCTTCGGCGGGATCGGCGATTCGAACCACTTCTTGTAGATCTTGTCGGCTTCGCCCGAAGTTTCGACCTTCGCGATTGCTTCGTCCACGACCTTCTTGAACTCCGGATCGTTCTTGCGCAGCATGCAGCCGTAAGCTTCATGCGACTGCGGCGCGCCGACGATGACGAAATCGCCCGGATTGTTCGACTTGGCGCGCTCGCCGGCGAGCAGCGCGTCGTCCATCATGAACGCAGCGGCGCGGCCGGTGGACAGCGTCAGGAACGACTCGCCGTGGTCCTTCGCGCTGATGATGTTCATGCCCATGTTCTTGTCCTGGTTCATCTTGCGAAGCAGGCGCTCAGACGTGGTGCCGGCCGTCGTGACGACCGTCTTGCCCTTCAGGTCGGCCCAGTCCTTGATGCCCGAGTCTTTCTTGGTCATCAGACGCGTGCCGATCACGAAGATCGTGTTCGAGAACGCCACCTGTTGCTGGCGCTCCGCGTTATTCGTGGTGGAGCCGCATTCCATGTCGACCGTGCCGTTCTGCACGAGCGGAATACGGTTTTGCGACGTGACCGGAATCAGCTTCACTTTCAGGTTCGGCGCGTTGAGCTTCTGCTTGACCGCGTCAACCACCTTCAGCGCGAATTCCTGTGAATAACCGATGACATTCTGCTTGTCGTCGTAGTAAGAAAACGGAATCGACGATTCGCGATGGCCCAGCGAAATGACGCCCGTGTCCTTGATTTTTTTCAGCGTGCCAGCGTCTTGCGCGTGCGCGCCAACCGTAAACAGTCCGAGAGTCGCGAGCAACAGCGCAGCTTTTTTAACCTTCATGTTTGATCTCCTTGGCAAGAACCGGCGCCAGTTTAGCAAAGTAATTATTCTGAAAGTATGGCTATAAACCATTGTTGTTGCGCGCACGCCGCTATTGGCACGCGGCTGCTTCGCGCAGTCGGTCAACCTTTCCGGATATGCAAAAGCGGGCGGCATCGCAACGATGCCGCCCGCCAGGCAAAACACGCGCTCTTGTGGAGGGCGTTCAGACATGCGCATTCCCGTGGAACGCGCGGCGCATCCGCGAGGTAGCGGACCCGCCGTTTGCCGCTTTTTGCAAGCCGGACATCAAGGATACAGGCCGCGCATTTCGCGCGCTTGCAGAATCCGCTTACACGCGACGATAAACGCTGCCGTACGCACCGAAACGTTCTGCTCGCTCGACACCTGCCACACAGCGGCAAACGCTTCGCGCATCACGCGCTCGAGGCGCTGATTGATCTCGTCTTCGGTCCAGAAGAAGCTGGAGAAGTCCTGCACCCATTCGAAGTAGGACACCGTCACGCCACCCGCATTGGCCACCACGTCCGGAATCACGAGGATGCCGCGATCGCGCAGGATGTCGTCGGCAGCCGTAGTGGTCGGGCCGTTGGCGCCTTCCACGACGATCTTCGTCTTGATCTTGCCGGCGTTCTTTTCGGTGATCTGGTTTTCCAGCGCGGCCGGAATCAGAATGTCCGACTCCACGGTCCAGAACTCCTCGTTCGTCACCGCGTCGGCTTCCGGGAAACCGCCCACGCCGCCCGTCTTCGCCACATGATCGAGCAGTGCGACTGCGTCAATACCCGTCGACTTGTACAGCGAGCCCGTGTGGTCCTGCACCGCGACGACCTTCGCGCCCGCTTCCTGGAAGAGACGCGCGGCAATCCCGCCGACGTTGCCGAAGCCTTGCACGGCGATGCGCGCGCCCTCGATGTCAAAGCCGATGCGGCGCGCCGCTTCGCAGCCGACCACGAACACACCGCGGCCCGTTGCTTCGCGGCGGCCGAGCGAACCGCCGAGCGTGATCGGCTTGCCGGTCACGACGCCGGTTGCCGTTTGGCCCTGGTTCATCGAGTACGTGTCCATCATCCACGCCATGATCTGCTCGTTCGTGTTCACGTCCGGCGCGGGAATGTCGGTATTCGGTCCGATGATGATGCCGATCTCGCTGGTGTAGCGGCGCGTGACGCGCTCGAGTTCGCCACGCGAGAGCTTGCGCGGATCGAGGCGGATGCCGCCCTTCGCGCCGCCGTAAGGAACGTTCACCGCAGCGTTCTTCACCGACATCCACGCAGACAGCGCCATGACTTCGGACAGCGTCACGTCCTGGTGATAACGCACACCGCCTTTGCCCGGACCGCGCGACACGTTGTGCTGCACGCGGTAACCCTCGAAGTGCGCGACCGTGCCGTTATCCAGTTCGATAGGCACGTCGACGATCAGAATACGCTTCGGGCGCTTCAGGGTTTCGAGCCAGCGGGACAGCGAGCCGAGGTACGGCGCGACGCGGTCGACCTGGCGCAGGTAGTTGCCCCAAGGGCCGAGGTCTTCGCTATTGAGGTAGGAGGGAACGGACTGCAAGGTTGAGACAGATTCGGCGACTTGCTGCTGGGAAGACATGAACGCTCCGGCGTTGATCGAATAGCAGCATTGTCGAAAAAGGCCGTTTTGAAATCCAATGCCGTTTCCTTATTCGATTATGTTTTTTTTGCATAACCTCGCTGAACCCGCAATTTCGCGTCGCCGACATGCAGGTTCGCGCGGCCTGGTCGCCTGGCTTGTCAGATGCCGCCGTGCGCGAGTTCTTCCGAGACCACGTCCCATAACTGCCGCACGAGAATCTGCCGTGCGTCGTCGCTTTTCGCGGCCAGCTTGTCGCGATACAGGCGGATCTCCATCGTAAGCGTGAGTTGCCCTTCGGGCGTGCCGCGTGTCGCGCGGTCGAGCCGGATCAGCTTGCCGTCCGCGACCGCATCTTCCACTGCGCTGTGCGGCAGGAAGGCGATGCCGTGGCCCGCCAGCGCCATCGCCTTCAGCCCTTCGGCCATGTCGGTTTCGTAGAGCCGGTCCAGATAGAGGCGCTCGGGCGCGTTGGCGAGAATCACCTCGGTCATGCGGCCCAGATACGCATTGGGCGTGTACGACAGATACGGCGTGGGCGCCTGTGCAGTGCCCGGCAGCGTGTGACGCGGCCGGCTTGCGCGCCCCGGCGCGGAAAACGGACTGATCGGCTCGTTGCCAAGCGTCAGCATGTCGTAGCGGCCCGGATCGAGCGCCACCGGATGGCTGGGATGGTGATATCCCATCATCAGATCGCAACCGCCTTCCACCAGCGAGAGCGCCGCGTCGTGCACGTTGAGCGCCCGCAGCCGCGTATGGATCGGGCCCATCTGCGCCTCGATGCGTTGCAGCCAGCGCGGGAAGTAGGTGAGCGACAGCGTGTGCGGCACGGCGAATTCGATCGTCGCCTGCGGCGTCGCCGTATGACCGCGCAGCAGCGCGCGCGCCTCGTGAAACTGCGAGAGCATGGCAAGCGCCTGCTCGTTGAATACCTGACCCGCGGGCGTCAGACGCGTCGGATAGACCGAGCGGTCGATGAGCTCTGTACCGAGCCACGCCTCGAGCGCCTGGATACGCCGCGAGAAAGCCGGCTGCGTCACATGCCGCAGTTCAGCGGACCGGCTGAAACTACGCGTCTCCGCGAGCGAAACGAAGTCTTCGAGCCATTTCAGTTCCATGCGAAGCCTGCTGCCGGCGAGAAAGAAGAAGTCAGCATTCTAGTGGGTCTCTTCGCGCGCACCATCCCGATCCGCAGTCGCGTTGTCGGCACATCGCCCGCAACGGATGGCGCGCAGCCCGCCTATTCCGGGCGAATCCAGCCGTGGTGGTAAAATTCGCGGTTCCCTCCGTTCCGATCCGCCCGCTGCGACTTCAGCGAGCGCTCAACGCTTAGACCAGCCGCCATCATGTCCGACACCCGCCCCGACACTCTGTTCGCGCTGAATGCGCTCTCTCCGCTCGACGGCCGCTATGCGTCGAAAACCGAAGCCCTGCGCGACTGGCTCTCGGAAGCCGCGTTCATGCGCAATCGCGTGACGGTCGAAATTCATTGGCTGATCGCGCTCTCGCGCGCCGGTTTCGCCGAAGTGCCGCGCTTCTCCGAAGCGTCCGAGCAATTCCTGCTGCAACTGGCCGAGCGCTTCACCGCGCACGACGCCGCGCGCATCAAGGAAATCGAGCGCGTGACGAATCACGACGTGAAGGCCGTCGAATATTGGCTAAAGGAGTCGGTCAAGGGTCAGGAAGAACTCGAGCGTGCGAGCGAATTCATCCACTTCGCGTGCACGTCGGAAGACATCAACAACACGTCGCATGGCCTGATGCTCGCGGGCGCCCGCGAGCACGTCATTCTGCCGGCGCTGCGCACCGTCCATCAGAAGCTCGTCGCGCTGGCTCACGCGCACGCCGAGCAGCCGATGCTCTCGCGCACGCACGGCCAGCCGGCCAGCCCGACCACGCTCGGCAAGGAAATCGCCAACGTGGCCGCGCGCCTCGCACGCGCCATCGAGCGTATCGCGAACGTGGAACTGCTCGGCAAGATGAACGGCGCGGTTGGCAACTTCAACGCGCATCTGTCGGCATATCCGGAGTTCGACTGGGAAGCGTTCTCGCGCGAAGTGGTCGAACAGCGCCTGAAGCTCACGTTCAATCCGTACACGATCCAGATCGAGCCGCACGACTATATGGCCGAACTGTTCGACGCCGTCGCGCGCGCGAACACGATCCTGCTGGATCTCGACCGCGACGTGTGGGGCTACATCTCGGTCGGCTATTTCAAGCAACGCACGAAGGCCGGCGAGATCGGTTCGTCGACGATGCCGCATAAGGTGAACCCGATCGACTTCGAAAACTCCGAAGGCAACCTGGGCCTCGCGAACGCAACGCTGCGCCACCTCGCCGACAAACTGCCGGTGTCGCGCTGGCAGCGCGACCTCACCGATTCAACAGTGCTGCGCAACATGGGCGTCGCCCTCGGCTATTCGCTGCTCGCGTACGACTCGCTGATCCGCGGTCTGGACAAGCTCGAGGTGAACGCACAACGTCTGAACGAAGACCTCGACAACTGCTGGGAAGTGCTGGCCGAGCCCGTGCAAACGGTGATGCGCCGTTACGGCATTGAAAATCCGTACGAGCAGTTGAAGGAATTGACACGCGGCAAGGGCATCACGCGTGAGGCGCTGCAAACGTTCGTGAGCGGCCTGGCTATTCCGCAAGACGCGAAAGACCGCCTGCTCGCGATGACGCCGGCTTCGTACATCGGCAAGGCAGTGGAACTGGCGAAGCGCATCGGCTGATAAAAGGCCTCCGCCAAAGCAAAAGAAAAGCCGCTCCGAGGAGCGGCTTTTCTACTCTACATCCAGACTGCAACTGCAGGCGGGAAGCCTAGCGCTTGTCGATCTGCTTCAACACGTCGTCGACAATCTGTTCCGGCGACAGTTCGATGCTCACCGTCACGGCTTCGTCCGCACCCGGTTCCTCGAGCGTGTCGAGCTGGCTTTGCAGCAGCGACGGGTCGAAGAAATGGCCGGTACGCGTGGTCAGACGCTCCTGCAGCAACTCGCGCGAGCCCTTCAGGTAGACGAAGCACACGTCCTTGTCGCCGTCGCGCAGAATGTCGCGATACGAGCGCTTCAGCGACGAACACGTGAACACAGCCGTCTCGCCCGCCTTCTGCTTTTCTTCGATCGCGGCGCGGATAGTTTTGAGCCACGGCCACCGGTCTTCGTCGGTGAGCGGAATGCCGTGGTGCATCTTCTCCTTGTTCGCGGCGCTATGAAACGCGTCGCCGTCGGTGAACGCGCAGTGCAGGCGCTCTGCCAGCATCTCGCCAATTCTCGTTTTGCCGGCGCCCGACACGCCCATTGCGATCAGAATCATCTAAAACTCCTTACAGGACCGCCGCTAGCGCGAAGGTCAACAGCAAACCCATCAGCGAAATGATGGTCTCGAGGAGCGACCATGTCTTGAAGGTCTGCCCCACCGTCATACCGAAGTATTCCTTGATCAGCCAGAAACCGCCGTCGTTCACATGCGAGAAGATCAGCGAGCCCGAGCCCGTTGCCAGCACGAGCAGCTCCGGCTTAACCTGAATCGCGCTTGCGGCGGCGATAGGCGCGACAATGCCGCAGGCGGTGGTCATCGCGACCGTCGCCGAGCCTGTCGCCAGACGGATCAACGCCGCGACAAGCCAGCCGAACAGCAGCGGCGACAGATGCGCCGAAGTCGCAGCGGCAACGATTTCCTTTGAAATGCCGCTATCCATCAGCACGCGCCCAAAACCGCCGCCCGCGCCGACGATCAGCGTAATACCCGCGATCGGTGCGAGACATTCGCCGCAGAACTTCTGGATCTGATCGCGATTGAAACCGCGGCTAGCGCCGAAAGTCCAGAAGCTGACCAGCACGGCGATCAACAGCGCCACGTCCGAATTGCCGACGAAATGCAGCAAATCGTTCGGCAACGTCTTCGGCGTGAACACGAGGTCGGCCCAACTGCCCACCAGCATCAGGATCACCGGCAGCAGCACCGTGAAGAGCGTGATGCCGAAGCTCGGCAGTTCGCGCCTGGGTGCAGCGCTCGCACCGCCCGGCGTGCCCGACAGCGCGACTTCGTCCTTGTTGAGGAATTGCGCGGCGAGCGCGTTCTGTTCCGGCAGCTTCACATAACGGTTGATCAGCAGCGCAAACAGCGGACCGGCTACGATAGCCGTCGGCACACCGACGATCAGGCCATAGGCAATCGTCTTGCCGATGTCCGCGTGATACTGCTGCACGGCGAGCATCGCGGCCGGGTGCGGCGGAATCAGCCCGTGCACGACGGAGAGGCCCGCGACCATCGGCAGGCCGACGAGCAGCAGCGATTTGTTGGTGCGCTTCGCGACGTTAAAGGCAATCGGAATCAGCAGCACGAAGCCCACTTCGAAGAACACCGGCAAACCGACGATGATCGCGACGACCATCATCGCCCAGTGAATGTTCTTCTCGCCGAACCAGCTGATGAGCGTCGTGGCGATGCGCTCTGCGCCGCCGGATTCGGCCATCATCTTGCCGAGCATCGTGCCCAGGCCCACCACCACCGCGATGTGCCCGAGCGTGTTGCCGTTGCCGGTTTCGAACGACTTGACGATGGTCGCCATCGGCATGCCGGACGCAAGCCCGAGCAGCAGCGACACGATGATCAGAACCAGGAACGGATAGACCTTGAAGCGGGTAATCATCAAGATCAGCAGGGCGATGGCGATCACCCCGTAAACCAGCAGCATGCTGCCGTGAACAGCTTCCATGAAGCTCCTCCTTTGCGTTATTGATTGTGGGTGCGGAAGACGGCAGCCACCTCGTCTCATGGCGACCGGCGTGCGTCAAAAGCTGTGAACCACGCGGTCGCTGAATTTTACTGTTTGTTGTCTTGAAAAGCCCGAGAAACCAGCATGCATATCTGCAACGAAGCCCCGCCGCGACAGCCGAACCGGCTGTGTCGACGAGGCTCTTTCTTGCCTGACTCGCTGACTGACTAGAATGAGGCCGATTGTGACTAGTGAGCGGGCGCGGCCAGCTGGCTCGCGGCGCGAGCGAGACGCGTGACTTCGTCCCAGTTTTGCGACGCGAGTGCGGCTTTCGGCGTGAGCCAGGAACCGCCCACGCACACCACATTCGGCAGCGACAGGAAATGCGTGGCCGTTTCGGCAGTGATGCCGCCGGTCGGGCAGAACTTGAGCGTCGGGAACGGGCCATGAAAAGCTTGCAGCATCGGCACGCCGCCTGCTTGCTGCGCCGGGAAGAACTTCACGATCTCATAGCCGAGTTCGAGCGCGGTGATGATGTCGCTCGGCGTCATCACGCCCGGCAGGAGCGGCAGGCCGGCGTCCTGCGCGGCCTTGTGCATGTCTTTCGTGAGGCCCGGCGAGACGCCGAACTGCGCGCCCGCTTTCTTTGCCTGTGCGCAGTGCTCCGGCTTCGTGATCGTGCCCACGCCGACCACGATGTCTTCGGCCAACTGGCTCGCGCGCTCGATTGCTTCGAGGCCGGCTGCCGTGCGCAGCGTAATTTCGAGCACCTTCACGCCGCCTGCATGCAATGCGCGCGACACGTGCTCGCCCTGCTCGACCGAATCGAACGCGAGCACCGGAATCACGGGGCCGAGGCGGACGATCTCGCTTACTGTTTTCGACGTCATAGTGAAACTCCTTGTTTCTGCCAGTTGCCTGTTGGCTGTTGCCTGTTGGCTGTTGCCTGTTGCCTGTTGGGTCGCGAGGACTGGCTTGCTGGGGTTGCCCGGTTGACCGGCTCAGTTGGCTTGCCTGCGCGACGCTGCTAGCCGGCCTGAGTGGTGCTGGTACGCGTTTCGCCATGTTGAGCGGCGTGCTTTGCTGCGGATGCCGCGTGCTCGCCCTGCGACGCCTGACGCTCGCCGACCATCGGACCGAACACCGACGCGCCCTGCTCCGCCGGCGCCGCGGCCGCACGAAACACGCCGAACAGCTCCCGGCCGAAGCCGACTTCGTTCTCGGCCTGATGCAGCGGCTCGGCGCCGGGCCGTGCGGCCCACTGCGCGGCGTCGATTTCGACATCGAGCACGCCCGCCTCGGCGTCGATCACCAGCATGTCGCCAGTGCGGACCTTGCCGATCGGGCCTTGCAGCAGCGCTTCCGGCGACAGATGAATCACCGCCGGCACCTTGCCCGACGCGCCCGACATGCGGCCGTCCGTGACCAATGCGACATGAAAGCCTTGATCCTGCAACACACCGAGCAGCGGCGTCAAACGATGCAGCTCGGGCATGCCGTTTGCCCGCGCGCCCTGAAAGCGCACGACCGCAACGAAGTCGCGCTTCAGCTCACCGTTGTCGAACGCTTCCTGCACCGCTTCCTGCGAATCGAACACGATGGCGGGAGCCTTCACCTTCCGATGCTGCGGCGCCACCGCCGAAATCTTGATCACGCCGCGCCCCAGCTTGCCTTGCATCAGACGCAAACCGCCATCCGGCTGGAACGGCTCCTTGATGCCGCGCAGCACCGCGGTGTCTTCGCTCGCTTGCACGCCCGGCACCCATTGCAGCTTGCCGTCGATAAGCTTCGGTTCTTCCGTGTAGTGCTGCAATCCCTTGCCCGCGACGGTGTTGACGTCTTCATGCAGCAAACCGCCTTCCAGCAGATTACGCACGAGGAACGCGACGCCGCCGGCTGCGTGGAAATGATTCACGTCGGCCTTGCCGTTCGGGTAGATCTTGGCAAGGAGCGGCACGGCTTGCGACAGCGCGTCGAAATCGTCCCAGTCGATCACGATGCCAGCCGCGCGCGCAATCGCCACGAGGTGCAGCGTGTGATTGGTCGAGCCGCCCGTCGCCAGCAACGCGACGATGCCGTTCACGATCGCCTTTTCGTCGATCACATGGCCGATCGGCATGTAGTTGCCGCGATCGACGGTCAGATCAAGCACGCGCCGCGCCGCTTGCGCAGTGAGCGCGTCGCGCAAAGGCGTGTGCGGATGCACAAAGGCCGAGCCAGGCAGATGCAGGCCCATGATCTCCATCAGCATCTGATTGCTGTTCGCGGTGCCGTAGAACGTGCAGGTGCCGTGGCCGTGATAGGCGGCGGCTTCCGCTTCGAGCAGCGCGTCCCGGCCGCATTGGCCGGTCGCGAACTGCTGGCGCGTTTTGGCTTTGTCGTCGTTCGAGAGACCGCTCGTCATCGGGCCGGCCGGCACGAAGATGGTCGGCAGGTGGCCGAATTGCAGCGCGCCGATCAGGAGGCCCGGCACGATCTTGTCGCAGATGCCGAGGCACAGCGCCGCGTCGAACATATTGTGTGTCAGCGCGACCGCCGTGCTCATCGCGATCACTTCGCGCGAGAACAGCGACAGCTCCATGCCCGCGTTACCTTGCGTGATGCCGTCGCACATAGCCGGCACGCCGCCCGCGAATTGCGCGACGCCGCCGTTTTCACGCGCGGCCTGCTTGATGATGTCCGGGTAGTTTTTGTACGGCGCGTGAGCCGACAGCATCTCGTTGTACGAAGACACGATGCCGACGTTCGGCTCGCGGATCTGCTTGATGACGAGTTTGTCGTTGCCTTCGAGGCCCGCGAAACCATGAGCCAGATTCGCGCACGAGAGCGCGCCGCGCGCCGGGAACTTGCCCTGCGCCTGATGGATGCGGGCGAGATATGCCTCGCGAGTCGGCTTGCTGCGTTCGATCACGCGCTGCGTGACCTTCAACAATTGCGAATGCGGGGAAACCATCTGAGCTCCTTCGTCGCTGGCGGCAGGCGCGTGGGCACTATGCCAGGTAGGTATCGCGGGAAGTCGGACCAACCGACGTCGGCAATGTTAGTAGAAAAACTACACGACCGCAATCCGGATTCCTGCTGCGCTGCGACATCGAGATCAGGCCGCAAACGCTTGATGGGCGGGATTGCGGCGGAAATCTCGTTTGACCTAGGGATAACACCTACGGCGCAAATGTAGTTTTTGTACCTTGCCGGCTATCAGCTATAGTCCACGCATTCTTCAGCATAGTGCGAGTCTTCCAATGATGCTGTCCCAAGTCGAAGAGATGCGCGAGCAATTGCGCCCGTCCGAGCGCAAGCTCGCCGACTACGTAATCGAAGCGCCGCGCGAAGTGCTTGACCTCTCGATGACGGAAGTCGCGGCCCGCGCGGGTGTGAGCCAGCCGACCATCGCGCGGTTCTGCCATGCGCTCGGCTTTTCGGGGTTTCGCGAGTTCAAGATCCGGCTCGCGCAGGGAATCGCCACCGAAGTGCCGGCCGTCTATCGCGACGTCCGCCCCGACGAGCCGCCGCCCGGCGTCGCCGCGAAGGTGCTCGACCGCACAATCGGTGCGCTGATCCAGGTGCGCAACAATCTGTCGACGGATAGCGTCGCGGCCGCCATCGAGGTGCTCGCGCAGGCAAAGCGGATCGAGTTCTACGGCGCGGGCGGCTCGGGCATCGCCGCGCTCGACATGCAGCACAAGTTCTTCCGGCTCGGCATGCCGAGCGTCGCCTATTCCGATCCGCACACCTTCCTGATGTCGGCGGCAATGCTGGGTGAAGGCGACGTCGTGGTCGCCATTTCGAACACCGGGCGCACGCGGGATATCGTGGATGCCGCGAAGTCGGCCGTGGCGGGCGGCGCCAAAGTGATCGCCATCACGCACGGCAATTCGCCGCTCGCACGGATTGCGTCGGTCGGACTATTCGCCAATGTCGACGAAGACACCGACATCTTTTCGCCGATGACCTCGCGCACGTCGCACCTCGCGATCGGCGACATTCTTGCTGTGGGAGTCGCATTGAAGCGCGGGCCGCAGCTCGCGGAAAAGCTGGCTGGCGCGAAGGAGCTCATTTCGCGCAGAAGGATTGGCGCGGAGGCGTGAACTCCTGGTTAGCAGGGGACGCGCCGCTTCGTTTTCTCGAACGCAAAACGAAACGGGCTCCTTGCGGAGCCCGTTTTGCGATTGTGCCTGCCCTATGCGACGAAGAGAGGCTCTTATAGCTCGGCGCCGTCGGATTGCAGCGCCATCAGCAGCCGGCCGCGAAGCCGTGCCACCACCTCCGACCAGTCGCTGCCCGCAAGCCTGCGAAAGAGACGCATGCTGGGATACCACGGACTGTCGGTGCGCGTGTAATGCCAGCGCCAGTCGCCGAAAAACGGCAGCATCAACCATGTCGGCTTGCCCATCGCGGCCGCGACATGGGCGACGGACGTATCGACGGTCAACACCACGTCGAGTGCGGCGATCGCGTTGGCGGTCTCGTCCATGCTGCTCAGTGAAGCGCCGACGTCATGGAAGTTCGCGAGGCGCTTCGCATAGTCCGCGGCTTCTTCGGCGCCCGCCCCTTTTTGCAGACTGAAGAACTCGACGTCTTCGATCTTGAAGAGATCGTCCAGCACAGAGAGAGACGGCAGCGACCGCTGCTTGTCGTTCTCATGCGTAGGCGCGCCCTTGAACGCGACGCCCACCTTGAGCTTCGCTTTGCTCTCCTTGAGCGCGGCGAAAGCGGTCGTTCCAGGCGCATGCAGGAAGGGCACGGCCTGTGGCAGCGCTTCCAGGTCGAGGTCGATATGAGCGGGAATCGCATGCGGATAGGCCCAGTAGTCGTGCTGCGGCAAATCGGCCGCCTGCGCCACGTTGAACACCGCGTCAGCTTCTTTTGAGCGCTCGAACAGCGTGACGAGCGGCGCCTGACAAACCACCGAAACACGTGCAGCGCCGCAACGCTCGCGAAGAATCCGTGCGAAGCGCAGAAAGAAGATTTCGTCGCCCAGACCGAACTCGCTCCAGATAACGATCGACTTTCCGTCGAGCCGCTCGCCGGCCCACGCGGGGATGGTCGACGGCGGTGGGGCTTTCGTGCGGCGCTGCCAGCCGAACTTGCTCATCCACGATTCGCGTGTCTGGAAGCCTTCCCGCAGCTTGCCGCGCGCGATGGTGTGCAGCGCGTGATAGAGGCGCGGCAAATGCTGATCAGGCAAACATTCGATGCAGCGAGCCCACAAGTCGTCGATAGCGTCGATCAGATCCCAGCGCAGCCAGGCGAGCATTGCACCGTGATAGACGTCGAAGCGATACGGATACGACTTCAGCGCGAGTTGCCAGGCGCGCAGGCTTTCCTGTGCGTCGCGCGCTTTTGCGGCGACGTCCATCATTTCACGCGCGCTCGGCACCGCGCGTTTGCGCAGAACGATTTCGATTGCGCATTCGGCAAGGCCACGCGCCGTCTGGTCGACACTCGCGCGCCGCTCGTCGTAGTTCTCGCGCACCAACGAGACCCGCTCGCATGACGCAATCGGCGAAAAGGCACACACCAGATCGAGCACGTTCACCGAACCCGGCAGCGTCTTCTCCGGCTTGCAGATCGTGAAACTGACCTTGTGCTCGCGATTAAAGGGACTCGGCCACTTGGCCTTTTCATACAGATCTTCGTCGGGCACGGTCAGAATTGCATAGCCGCCCGGCTTCAGCAGTTCAAGCCATCTGGCGAGAGCCTGAAAAGGATTGGCGATATGTTCGAGGCAGTGACTGGAATGCACGAAGTCGAACGATGCGTCCTGCGCGCCTGCCATGCGCAGAGCGTCGCCCTGCGCCTTGTCCCATGACACGATCTCCGTCACGCGCGGGAACACATGCGCGTGAGCGTTGAGCGGATCGTCTCCTGCGCCGATATCGATACCCTTGCCCACGAAGTAGTGCTGCTGGAAGGCGGGATCGCGCGCACGGCGCATCGCGGATTTACTGGTCTCGTTCATGCTCGCCTCACTGCACCTGATGCATCTTGTCGAGCCACAGCGTTTGCATGCGCTCACCTAGAATTTCCGGGCGGCCCTGGAAAATCAGCTTCTCAATGGCCTTCGGACCAGCCAGCGACGCAGCCAGCTCGCGACGCTCCTGTACGTTTTCGATCAGGCGCAACGCAGAGGCTTTGTACTCATCGTTCGTTTTGGTGATAGTCCACTTCGGAAAACCGAGGCGGCGGAACATGCCTTCGTCGATATGCTCATGCACTTCGCGGCCGGTCTTGCAGACACCGACGAGCCCGGCCCACACCGTATCCACGATTCCATTCGTGTTGCCGAACGGGAACGGATTGAGGAACAGGTCGCAACCGGCAATCACGTTCATGTAACCGGCGTAGCCCTGATGCTTGTGCACGACGGCGTTCTTTCCGAGCAACCGACGAATCAGATTGCGCACTTGCGGAAACACGAGACCCGTTGCCTGGCCCACGAGGAAATGGAACTCGACCGGCACACTGGCTTCGCGAGCGATCGCGGCACAGGTGTTGAGGAAACCGGGGTTCAGCTTGATCGTCGTGCCTGCCACCGCGATCCTGACTACGTTCGACGGCGCTTTTTCAGTCGGCAGATTCAGCTCGAGCATGGCCGCCGGGGCGCGGTACGGCATGCCGTCAGAAGGCAGCTTCAGCAGCTTCTCGCTAAAGCAGGCTTCGTCGCCGACGTAGTCTTCTTCCACCACCACATAGTCCATAGCGTGGCCGTGGGTCGTGGCCGGATGGCCCAAAGCCATCAATTGCAGCGGCGCGACGCGGAAGCACGCCATGACCATGGTGATCGGGAACATGCCGACGCTGGGCATGTACATCATCTGCGCGTTGCGCGCTTCGCTCATGTCACGCACCTGACGCGCGACTTCCCACACGTTCGCGCCCTCGAAAGGAATGAACTCGTGGAATACCGCTTTGCCGGCCTCGTCAACGCGACCGTCGTAGCCCATGCCCACCAGATGGAACTTGTCACGCATCGCGACGAGGGTCTGCGAATGCGTACGGTAGATCGAATGATTCTTGGAGAACCACTCGAGCACGACCAGCACGACCGGCTTCTCGCCTTCCACTTTGGCCGGCTCGCGCTTCACGTCGGCGATTCCGAGTGCTTCGAGCTTGCGGCGGATCAACGCGTTGATCGGCTTCTTGATGTCGTGCTTGGACGGCAAGTCCGCGTAGCTGCAGTGCATGTAGACGTCGTGCAGGACACCCATCGGCAGAGAATCGATGCTCTCGATCTGCTCGAGCCGTTCCGGCAACCAGCGCAACAGCAATTCGCGCTTCTGATGCGCCGAGGGCGTGCCGAGGAAGCGCGACGACATGATGGTCATCGCGAGCGACGCTGCCATTTTCTTGTCGAGGTTCCACAGCGCGTCCCAGTCGAGACGGACTTCCGATTCCGGCAAATAAAATAGCTGGAACTTGCGGACTTCGCTGTTGCGCAGCTCGATGGCGTGGCGCGCGTCTTCATTAACGCCAAGCGAACGGAGAATGTGATCGGCGTTGCGGAACGGGCTGGCGGCAAACATGGCAGCGAGCCAACGCTGGAACAACACCGTGCGCGCAATGCCCGCTTCGGAGAACGTGAACTTCGGATCGGTCACGAGACTCGTGATCGCGGATGTGAGACGCGCGAGCAGGTGATCGTCCATGATGTCCTGCGCTTCGTTGGACTGCGCCCATACGTCGACATCCATCAGGATGCCGTAATGTTGATCGATCTTGTTGAGCAGTTGCAGCAGTTCACGGCTCGCCTTCTCGTGTTCGCGGCGATAGCAAAGATATTCGAACTTGTTGATGCTGAATTTCATGAGACTCTCTCTGGGAGGAATAACGTATTGCTTACGATGAAGTGATCGGCGCAAAAGGCAAAAGGCGCCGTCGACAGTTAGTGTTTCCAGGTAACCGACAGCCAGTACTGGAGGGGCTTCTTGCCGGGCTCGACCCAAGAGGCCGATGAAAAGCCATAGGGTTTGGATACCGATGCCGAGACGGTTGCACCGATCGGCGTAAGCCAGTCGACGCTCGCGCCATAGCCCGCCAGCGTGCGGGTATTAGTGACACCCGGCACTCCGACGTAGCTCTGTTCCCAATTGGCCCACGGCGAGTGATTCACGCGGCCGATGGCGAAGTCGGAGAAAACGCCCAGCTGAAGCTGGTGGCCGGTCGCAACGGGGAAGCGCTCGTACAGGCCGGCGTTGATGACGACACCTTCGTCGAACGACACTTCGTCGGCGCGATAGGCGCGGACGGCGTCGGGACCGCCGGCGGTGAGCTTTTCGCTTGAGTCGAGGTTGCGGCTCGCCAGTTGCGAGTTGACCCGTCCGGTCAGGAAGAGATTGCCGCTGCGCGTGAGCGCGTAGGTGCCGAAGCCGAAACCGGTCAGCTTCGCGTAGTTGCCCGCGCGGTGGGGACCGGCGTCCAACGCGGCGTCGTCGTTGCGCTGATGACCAATCGTCAACGCTGCCTGCCCGCTCAAAATGTTGGTGCGCAGTTGCTGCGGACGATCGCCGTTGTCGGCTTGCACGGAAAAACGCACAGAGTCGAGCGTGCTGTGCGAGGCGAAGCCGTAGTCCTTGTAGGTCGTCGCGGCCTGGCTATGCAGGACAGACGCGGCGCCCCAGACATTGGCATCCAGACCACGCATGAACGGATAAAGCACGCCTGCCTGACCCGTGGTGGCGACACCCGCGACCGGGGTACCCGCGTTGATCGTGTACTGCTGGCGCGTGACGCCGCCGGTCAGACGCAGGCCATCGTCGAAGATCGGCACGCTGCCGGTCAGCGAGCCCGTCCACATCTTCTTGTCGGTGCCCATGAGCGTGAATGCGTAGCTCTCGCCGGCGCCAAAGTAGTTGTTGCCGGAGGCGGTGACGCCAAAACGATAGCTGCCCGTGGACTCGATGCCCTGGTTGTCCATGATGAGGTCGGCCTGCATCGGCTTGCCTTTTGCAGCAATGCTGAATGTCACTTCGATATCGCCCACGCCTCCGCCCGGCGAAAACTGCGGGGCTTTTTCGATGGCGACACCGGGCACGTCCTGCAGCAGCTGCGTGGCGCGTTCGAGGCGCGGCATGCTCAACATGCAGACGCCGTTGACCTGATCGCCGTGGCACAACGCGCGTGAGATGAGACGCTGCAAGCGGGCGTCGTCGACGCGCGACTTGTTCTGGACCACGATCTTGCGGATTCGGCCCGGATACACGGTGAACACAGGAGCAGCGCCCTTTTGGGCAGCACGCCAGTCGTCATCGGTCATCAAGACCTGGACGACCGGAAAGCCGCCTTGACGCAGCGCGTCCGTTAGACGGTCCGACCAGCGGTTCACATCGGCGAGATTGGCGGGGACATTACCGAGCGTTGCTGCCTTGTCGCGCAGCAGCGTGATCATCGTTGATTCGTCGCGGCTACCCGCGGGAATGACCTTGAACGCTACATCTGCCTGGGCCGCTGCGAGGCCTGCGCTCATAGTTGCGACAGGCTCCGCGTGAGCGACTCCTGCCATCAGCAGCGGCAGCACCCACATTGCGCGAGTGATCTGCCGATTTACTTCGTTTTTGCGCCACAACATTTAATTAACCCTGAACTCAGATCAAATACCATGGCGTCACGATTTACGGAATTTGTGCCGAAACTGCGTCGCCCCATGAATAAGAGATTAAGAGTCCGGCGATTCGAAGCGAATAGGACTATTCCAAAAAAACTCTGAGCATCGCAAAAAAGTTTTCGGAGTAGGGTTGGACTTTTTGCTGTGCTAGACTTGGATCGCAGGAAAATTCGCTGTGCTTTTGGATAATGCAAATAGGAATAGTCCGAATTAGTCGACGGCCGGCCATTTTTTAATGCTTGGATGGTCTTTATGCGTTGATCGCGGATTTGATTTGTTGCCGCTGCCAAGCGCTTTTTAAAGCGAAACAAAAAAGGCGGTGCACATGGCACCGCCTTCAATTGACGAACTGCGAGATTTGTCAGTTGATCGTCCCGCGAGAGCGATCAACCGACTGCCATCTCACCGTGCCTCACGCCCGCTTCGCAGCAGGCGCAAGGCGCGATCCGAGCGTCAGGCTGCGCTCTTGATCGTGGCGCGTACCGTGCTGCCCGTGGGCGCGAGGCCCATCTTCAGCCAGCCGTGCGACTTGACCACGTATGCCTTGCCGTCCTTCACGCCGCTTTCCGTGTAGAAGTACTCGTGCGTCTGCATGTTCACCGACAGGTCCGCCTTCGTCTTCTGCTGCGGATCTTCGTACGTGAAATGCTTCACACCTTCGGCGCCGTCGCGGTACGCCAGATGACGATCCAGCACGCCAGCATGCGTGAACAACTGCACGTCGGCCGAGTTCGTCGTCATGTCGACCGTCACGTGCTCCAGCTCGGCATCGGCCCAGAACACCGGGTCGCCAGCTTCCAGCGTCAACGCCTGTCCGGCGTCCAGATACCAGTGCGCCGACAGCATGTCGCTCATGAAGTAGGCAGCTGCACCGCCCATGCCAATTGCGCCGATCGCACCCGCGGCGATGCCGCCAGAGCCGCCGCTGCCGCCGTTCGAGCCGCCGACGGAAGATGCGCCGCCGTTGTCGACAGGAGGCACGTTGCCACCGTTGTTGACCGGAGGTGTATCGCCGCCGTTGCTGCCGCCGGTGTTGTCGCCGTTGCCGCCGCCGTTAGTGCCACCGTTGCCACCGTCGGTGTTGCCGCCGTTGGTGCCGTTGGTGCCGCCGTTGGTGCCGTTGCTGCCGTTGCTGCCGTTGCTGCCGTTGCTGCCGTTGCTGCCGTTGCTGCCACCGTTATCGCCCGGGATGAGCACCGTACCGTTGTCGATGATCACGACCGTGCCGTTGTCAGTCGTGTTCACGTCGCCGTCGATGATCGTGCCATTGCCGTTCGTCGAGTTGCCCGAGATGTCGGCCGCGCCGTTACCCGAGATGTTGATCGAACCGTTCGGATCGACGATCACGCCCGTGCCATTGGTCGTGTTGCCACTGATGTTGATCGTGCCGTTGTCCGTCACGTTTACATCGCCGTCAATCACCGTGCCATTGCCGTTGGTCAAATCGCCCGAGATGTTCGTCGAGCCGTTGCCGGAAATGTTGATCGAACCATTCGGGTCAACGATCACGCCAGTGCCATCGGTCGAGTTGCCGCTGATGTTGGTCGTGCCGTTGTCCGTGGTGTTGATCGAACCGTTGATATCGGTGCCGGTACCGTTGGTCGAGTCACCGCTGATATTGGTCGAGCCGTTACCCGACGTATTGATCGAACCATTCGGGTCAACGATCACGCCCGTACCATCCGTGCTGTTGCC
>NZ_AXAJ01000020.1 GCF_000472445.1 Burkholderia sp. WSM2230 | reverse complement strand
GCGTCCGCGCCCAGCGCGAGTGCCGATGAATCGCGGGGAACATGGATGCGGGTCATGCCGTCACCTCCACGCATTTGCTGGCGGCCGCGAAAATCGCGTCGAACTTTTGGGGCGTGACCCGGGCGTGCAGCGTGCCGTTGACCATCATCGCGGGCGAAAGCGCGCATTGACCGAGGCAATACACCGATTCCAGCTCCACCGCGGCACCGGTCTGATGCTCCGCGTCGAAGCGGCAACCGGTGTGCGACTCGATGTGCTGTGCGAGGGACTCGGTGCCCATGCTGCGGCAGGCTTCCGCGCGGCACAGTTGCACCGTTACGGGCGCGGCCGGCTGCGTGCGGAAATGGTGGTAGTAGGTGATGACGCCGTGCACTTCCGCGCGCGACAGGTTCATCACCCGCGCGAGCGGCGCAACGGCTTCAGGCGGCACGTAGCCGAGTTCGTCCTGAATCGCGTGCAGCACGGCCAGCAGGGAAGTGCCGCCGCGGATGTGCAGCCCAATCAACTCATCTAAATCGGCCAAGATAATCTCCCGCACAGCGGCGTTGCGATGCTTTCACCTTGAGATGCGCCATTCCTTTGGGGAACTCGCGTTTTTAACGACGCTCACTCATGCGAACCAGGAGGCGACGGTTCAAAGCCACTTTCCAAAACCTTGCTGGGCGCAGCAGAGTTCAGAATCCAGCGGCGTCGCATGGGATACGGCTTTTGTCCCATCGCCATCACGCGCTGGAAGGTCCACGTCACAGTACCAATGCTGCACTTGATCGAAAGGCTGTTCGATTGCGGCTACGCCCATGATGGGTCGCGCAAACAATTAGCGAAAGTTAAAGTTTCTAATGCTTAGGATTCACTATCGCTTATGCATGCGATGGCTGCAGGGCTGGGGCGATATGTTCCATTTTCAGCAATCCACAATTGCTGGTTGTTGCCACTAATGCTGACGCTGAGCAGCCTGTCGAACTCTCAATCGGCTATTGAACAGCGACGTGCGGGTAGCGATGTCCGGTCACAAGATGGAAGACGATTGCCGCAGTGAGCAAGGCGAACGACTGCACGGCGATTGGTTCGAGGATGAAGTGGTAGCCCATTGCATGGATCGCTGGACCGCCCAGCACGGCGGTCAGCGCAACTGCGCCTGACGGCGGATGCACACAACGCAGCGCAAACATGGCGCAGATCGCCAGCGCCACGGCTAGCGCACCGGCCTGGACAGGATCGGCGATCCAGGTACCACACGCAACGCCGACGGCAGCAGAAACAAGATTGCCCCCGATGATCGACCATGGCTGGGCCAGCGGGCTCGCCGGCACACCAAACAGCAGGACCGCAGAGGCGCCCATGGGCGCGACCAGCAGGGGAATCATCGCGTCCGCTCCCAGCAGAACGTGCATCGAGCCACCTGTGAACGCAATGCCCAACAGCGCCCCGACGCACGATCTAAAGCGCTCCGGCCAGCCGATTGCCACGGGGTGCGGAGCGAAGCGAAGCAACCATCGAACTATGGCAGGAGCTGCCTTTCTTTCTGTCATTTTTTCGTCCCCTATACCCGCTGCATTCAGTGGGCCGCCGCGCTTAGACTCGAGCAATGCGCAACAGATTAGTCGTGCCCGACTCGCCGAACGGCATGCCCGCGGCGATTGCCAGTTGGTCGCCTGATTTGGCAAAGCCCTGCCTCGCGGCAATGGCGCACGCCGCAGTTACCATCTCATCGACCGACCCGACGTCAGGGCTGACCGTGGAATGCACGCCCCACACCATCGCAAGACGCCGCGCCGTCGACAGCCGTGGCGTTATGCTGAGAATCGGCGCCGCCGGCCGCTGACGCGCTGCCCTGAGACTGGTGTGTCCCGAGGTCGTGTACGTAACTGTTGCAACGGCACCGACGGTCTGCCCAACATCGCGCAGTGCCGCGCAGATCGCGTCGCTCGGTGTGCCGAGCGGAAGCTCGTGCTGCGCATCGAGCAGGCTGCGGTAGAGAGGATCCTGTTCGACCTCCCTGATGATCCGCTCCATCATCGCCACGGCCTTTACCGGGAAGCCGCCGCTGGCCGACTCCGCAGATAGCATGACGGCGTCCGCACCATCGTAGATAGCCGTTGCAACGTCCGATGCCTCGGCGCGCGTGGGCACCGGCGCCGATATCATCGATTCCAGCATCTGAGTCGCGATGATCACCGGCTTGCCGTGGCTGCGACACGATCGAAGGATGCGCTTCTGCACGCCCGGCACGCGCTCCGGTGGAAGTTCGACGCCCAGGTCGCCGCGTGCCACCATCACGGCATCCGCAGCACTCACAATCTCGTCGAGTCGCTCAAGCGCCGCCGGCTTTTCCAGCTTCACCATGAGCCCGGCACGGTCGCCGATGAGTGCACGCGCGTCGATTACATCCTCCGGACGCTGGACGAACGACAGTGCGATCCAGTCGGCGCCAAGTGACAACGCAAATTCCAGATCGGTCAGGTCCTTCCGG
This sequence comes from Burkholderia sp. WSM2230, assembly GCF_000472445.1. Lineage (GTDB taxonomy): Bacteria > Pseudomonadota > Gammaproteobacteria > Burkholderiales > Burkholderiaceae > Paraburkholderia. Next base: position 100,637 of record NZ_AXAJ01000020.1, on the reverse strand, counting down.
GTCAGTACGGGAATCGGCAAGATCGCGTCCGGGACATTCACCCCTTTTCGATCCGACAGGATTCCGCCGTGGATCACGCGGGTGCGGATCCGCTCGCCGCTGTTCTCGAGCACCTCCAGGCGCAGTTTGCCGTCGTCGAGAAGCAGCGACTGGCCAGCAGCGACCACCTCGAATAGCTCCGGATGGGGCAAATTGACACGCTTGACGTCACCATGCGCCGGGTTGCGGTCGAGCGCGAATTCGGCGCCCTCGGTGAGCGCCACGCTGCCATCAGCGAAAGGGCCGACTCTTAGCTTCGGTCCCTGCATGTCCGCAAGGATCGAAATGGGCCGGCCTGACGTGCGTTCGACTTCGCGCACCAGTTCATAGCGCCGCCGGTGGTCCTCGTGCGAGCCGTGGCTGAAGTTCAACCGGAACACGTCCGCGCCGGCGTCGAACAACTGCGTAATCGTTTCCAGATCGGATGTCGCGGGGCCGAGGGTCGCGACGATCTTTGCTTTGCGTTGGCGGACCATAATCACTTAGGAGTATGAAGTGGTTGGAGCTTCAGCGTGACGACAGCGGGTCAAGCGTCAAGCTGTCTGAGCAACGCCTCGACGCTGCCCTTGGCATCGCCGAACAGCATCCGCGTGTTGTCCTTGTAGAACAGCGGATTGTCCACGCCTGCATAGCCGGTCGCCATGCTGCGCTTGGACACCACCACGGTGCGCGCCTTCCACACTTCGAGAACCGGCATCCCAGCGATCGGACTGCCTGGATCTTCGAGCGCACCCGGATTCACGATGTCGTTTGCGCCGATCACGAGCACAACGTCTGTGTTGGTGAAATCCTCGTTGATTTCGTCCATTTCAAGCACGATGTCGTAGGGCACCTTCGCTTCGGCGAGCAGCACGTTCATGTGCCCCGGCAGGCGTCCTGCGACCGGATGAATGCCGAAACGCACCCGCACACCAAGACCCTCGAGCTTGCGCGTGATTGCGCTGATGGTTGCCTGAGCCTGCGCCACAGCCATTCCATAGCCCGGCACAATGATGACCTCGGACGCGTCACGCAGAATCGCGCTGACTTCGTCGACGCTGGTCGGCACTACTTCCCCTGCGACATCCGCCGAGCTCGTGCCGCTAGCGGCACCGAAGCCGCCGAGAATGACCGAGATAAAACTGCGGTTCATCGCCCGGCACATGATATAGCTGAGAATTGCGCCACTCGAGCCCACTAGCGCACCGGTCGTTATCAGCAGGTCGTTGCTCAGCATGAAGCCCGTGGCGGCGGCCGCCCATCCGGAGTAGCTGTTCAGCATCGATACGACAACTGGCATGTCCGCGCCGCCGATGGCAGACACCAGGTGCACGCCGAGCGCCCCAGCAAGCGCGATCATCGCCAGCAATGCCAGAACGCCGTCCGCGCCTGACGGCACCGTGAGGAACCAGTAGCCGATCGCGGCGCACAGCCCGAGCGCGGTCAGGTTGAACAGATGCCGGCCCGGTACCACGAGCGGTTTGCCGCTAATTGTGCCCTGCAATTTCAGGAACGCGACGATCGACCCCGTGAACGTGATGGTGCCGATAAAGACGCCCAGGTAGATCTCGGAAAGGTGTATCACCCGTTCCGCGCCGCTGAGCCCGCCGGGCGACATCAGATAGTTGGTGACGCCGATCAGCGCCGCGGCCAGTCCGACAAAGCTGTGCAGTATCGCTACCAGCTGCGGCATCTGGGTCATCTCGACTCGCCGTGCCAACAGTGCGCCGACGGCCGCGCCGATCACGACCGCCGCCATCACCACGGCGAGCCCTGCGCCTTGCGCAATCAGCACGGTGGCGAGAACCGCGATCAACATGCCCACCACTCCGTACAGATTGCCGCGGCGCGCAGTCGCCGGGTGACTCAGTCCGCGCAGACTGAGAATAAACAGTGTGCTCGCGCCCAGATACGCGACGTTGCCAATGCCGTTGAACATGAGTTTTCCTTAGTTGCGCTGGAACATCTTCAACATGCGCTGGGTCACGAGAAAGCCGCCGGCGATGTTGATCGTAGCGACCAGTAACGCGACAGCACCGAGCACCGTCACCAGCAGGTCCGGGGTGCCGATTTGCAGCAGTGCGCCGATCACAATGATTCCGCTGATGGCGTTGGTCACACTCATCAACGGCGTGTGCAAAGCCGGCGTCACATTCCAGACCACCTGGAAACCAACGAATACCGCCAGGACGAACACGGTCAGATGCGCGACAAACGCCGACGGCGCAACTGCGCCGAGCGCCAGCAACGCCAGAACGGCGATCGCCAGCACGGCGAGCGATGTATAGCGCGAACGGCGCTCACCGCCGTTTCGCGTGTTAGCGTCGGTTATGGCAGCGACGGGCTGCGCGGACGGCGGGCGGTGCGCGGCAATCGCTGCCTGTTTCGGCGGGGGCGGCGGCCAGCTTACAGCGCCCTGATAAACGACAGTCGCGCCTCGCATTACGTCGTCATCCATGTCGATGCGCGCCACGCCGTCTTTTTCAGGTGTCAAATCGGCCAGCAGATGACGCACATTGGTGCCGTACAGCTGACTGGACTGGGTGGCCATCCGGCTCGGCAAGTCGGTATATCCGACGATCGTCACGCCGTTGACGGCTATCACTTCGCCGGGCTGCGTCAGTTCGCAGTTGCCGCCCTGCTCTGCTGCCATGTCGACAATTACGCCGCCTGGCCGCATGGAGGCCACCATTGCCGCGGTTATCAGCTTGGGCGCAGGCTTGCCGGGGATCAGCGCGGTCGTGATGACTATGTCTACCTCTTGCGCCTGTGCCGCAAACAGTGCCATTTCTGCTTCTATGAATTTCGCGCTCATCTGCTTTGCGTAGCCACCGGCGCCCTGACCTTCCTCGTCAACGTCCAGTTTGAGAAACTCGGCGCCCATGCTTTCGACCTGCTGCTCGACCTCCGGCCGCGTGTCGAATGCGCGTACGATCGCGCCCAGACCCCGTGCCGCGCCGATGGCCGCGAGGCCAGCGACACCCGCCCCGATCACCATCACTTTTGCGGGCGGCATCTTGCCGGCTGCAGTGATCTGTCCGGTGAATACGCGCCCGAAGTGCTGCGCGGCCTCGATCACCGCGCGGTAACCTGCCACGTTCGCCATCGAACTAAGGGCGTCCAGCTTCTGCGCGCGGGAAATACGCGGCACGCAATCCATCGCCAGCACGCTCGTGCCGCCGGCCGCTAACTGCTCGACGAGAACCGGGTTGTGCGCGGGCCAGATGAAACTGATAAGAATCGCACCCTTCTTTAACAGCGTCGCTTCATCGACCCCGAGCGCCGCATTGAACTCGGGCGCGCGCACCTTGATGACGATGTCCGCATCGGCCCACAAGGCACGGGTTTCGCTCACCACCTGGGCGCCAGCGGCGCGATACGCTTCATCGTCGAACGCCGCCGCTACGCCTGCGCCCGCTTCTACGCTCACCGCGAAACCGAGCTTGAGTAACTGGCCAACGGTCTCGGGCGTCGCCGCGACGCGACGTTCCCCCGCGCGAATTTCGCGCGGTACTGCAATCATCATCGCCATGTCACATCCCCGATGACAGCGTGTTCGACAGCACGCCAATGCCGTCGATAGACACGTCGACCGTCGAGCCGTCCTTCATCGAGCCGACACCTATCGACGTACCGCAAGCAATGACGTCGCCGGGCAGCAACGTCATATCGTGCGATATGAGACTCACCTGTTCCGCAGGTGAAAAGATCATGTCGTTCAGTGGGTAGTTCTGCCGTTCGACATCGTCAAGTCGGGTCACGACACTGGCCGTACGCCAATCCAGGTCGCGCTGGATCACGGGTCCGATGCAGCTGAACGTATCGAAACCCTTGGAGCGACACCATTGGGCGAAGTTGGCGTCCTCGTTCAGCAGTTCGACCGCTGTGACGTCGTTGATACAGGTGAAGCCAAATATGTGATCGTTTGCATCCTCTACCGATACATTGCGACAACGCTTGCCGATTACGATCGCAAGTTCCCCTTCGTACGCGATTTTTCCACTGTAGCCTTTCGGACGCCGAATGACTTCGCCAGGACCGATCACTGACGTCGCTGGCTTGATCAGAAGCAGCGGATGGGAGGGAGCAGCTTTGCCCAGTTTTTCCGAAAGTGCACGGAAGTTATTCCATAGCGCGACGACTTTCGTTGGAACACACGGGTTGAGCAGCGTAACGTCATCCCGGCTCAGCACGGTGCCGCTCTGAACTGCGTCACCGAACATGTCTCCCTGGTATTGAATGACACGATGGCCTTCCTGCACGCCAAAGCCCGTCTCGCCATTGGCGAGCCGAAAACGTACCCACGATCTCATCGAAATGTCTCCTGCGCGAATTGTTGGTGCTCGTTAGCGCGGACAGTCCGGCCGCGCTGCAGAGTCTTGTCCTGATCGTCAGACGCACCGTGAGGCATCACTGGCGCGGTCATATTGCGCCGACCGAACGCAAATGCATGATCTTCTCCGGCGCATAGCCAAGCTCGGCCATCACCTCGTCGGTGTGTTCACCAAGCAGCGGTGAGCGCGTCACGTCACAGGGACTGTCCGACAGCTTGACCGGATTGCCGACCGTCAGATATTTGCCGCGCACCGGATGATCGACCTCGACGATGGTCCCGGTGTTGCGTAGCGACGGCTCTGCGGCAATCTCCTTCATCGACAGGATAGGGCCGCACGGAATGTGATACTTGTTGAGCGTGGCCATCGCCTCAAACTTGGTCCGGGTCATGGTCCAGTGCTCAACCTCTGCAAAGATCTCCTTCAGGCGCGGCAGGCGCGCGGCAGGCGTCGCATAGTCGGGATGGGTGGCCCATTCCTCCTTGCCAATCACCTTGCAGATCCCGGTCCATACCGGCGCCTGGGCGATGAAGTAGATGTACGCGTTAGGGTCCGCTTCCCAGCCCTTGCATTTCAGGATCCAGCCCGGCTGCCCCCCGCCGGAGGCATTGCCGGCGCGCGGCACCGCTTCGCCGAATGTGCCGTTCGGATGTTGGGGATACTCCCGCATGACACCCGTGCGTTCGAGCCGCTGCTGGTCGCGCAGTTTCACGCGGCACAGGTTCAGCACGCTGTCCTGCATCGCGGCCAGTACATATTGACCTCGCCCCGTCGACTGGCGCTGATACAGCGCCGTGACGATGCCAAGCGCGAGGTGCAGCCCCGTGCCGCTGTCGCCAATCTGCGCGCCGCTCACGACCGGCGGACCGTCGTCGAAGCCGGTGGTGGACGCCGCACCGCCGACGCATTGCGCAACGTTCTCATAGACCTTGCATTCCTCGTACGGCCCGGGGCCGAAGCCCTTCACCGAAGCGACGATCATCTGCGGGTTTAGCTCCTGAATCCGTTGCCATGTAAAGCCCATCCGGTCCAGCGCCCCCGGCGCAAAGTTCTCCACCAGCACGTCGCATTTCTGGATTAGTGCCTCAAGAACTTCTTTGCCCTCCGGGTGTTTGGTGTCGATCGTGACGGAGCGCTTGTTGTGGTTCAGCATCGTGAAGTACAGACTGTCCGCTTCGGGGATGTCGCGCAACTGTTCGCGCGTGACGTCGCCGGCGCCTGCCCGCTCCACCTTGATCACGTCAGCGCCGAACCACCCAAGCAACTGCGTACACGTCGGACCCGATTGCACATGCGTGAAGTCGAGGATCCTCACGCCCTCCAATGCCTTGCCCATCTCTCGTCTCCGTAAAACTGCTTTTCTACTTGTCTGCCCAAGCGCGGGTTACCGTGGATCTCTGCCGGGCAACAGCGATGCTGCCACCGCGCTATCGAGGTGTGGGCGCGAGCAGCGCCATTGCCACGCGCCGCGCACCGGCAATGGCTGCCGCTTCGCTTTCAAAAACGACCTCATCCACAACCTGCCGGTAGGGCCCAAAGGTTGACTGCGTTTGGAGCTTTCCTTCCGCTGTCCGAATTGCAAAATAAGCAGCCCATCCCCCGTTGTGGATCAACTGCATCGCTGACAATTCGAGCCGATATTGGCCCAGTACCTCTACATGCATCGGCCCCCTCCTGATTGGTAGTCACGCAGCGCAATTCATGAAGTAGCGCCTGTCTGGAGTTCTGCCAGGCGTTTGCGCAAATTGCGCTCCTCCTGGAAACGGCTGGTTTCATCGCGAATCACCGCGACAATTCCGCTAAGCTCGTTTTGCGGCGAATGCAGCAACGCGACCGTGAAGGCGATCGACATTTGCCGGCCATCCTTATGGACGGCGGGGACTCGCAATACGTCGTTGCCATACCGCGTTTCACCGGTCGCCATGGTTTTGTGATAGCCGTCCCAGTGGCGCGCGCGCAAACGTTCCGGGATGATCAGGTCCAGCGATTTCCCGAGCGCTTCGCTTTGCGTGAAACCGAACATGCGTTCGGCGGCGGGATTCCAGAAAGTGATGCTGCCGCGGGGGTCGGAAATGACGATCGCGTCGCCGATTGCGTTGGCAAGTTGCTGGAAGTCGATAGCGTCTTGCATGGCATTCCCTCCAATCTAAACCCATAGAAGATGAAACAGGATCCAGCGGCACCGGCAACGCCGGATGTGCAAGCCCGCCGGCATCGGACGGGCTTGCGCGACGGCATTAAATCGCTCTGACTTCGCGCAGGTTGAAGATTTCCTGCTGGCTGTAGCCGAGGCTCGCCAGAACTTCGTCCGTATGCTCTCCGAGCAGCGGCGACGCGGTGACTTCCGGCTTAAGATCCGAGAACTTGATCGGACTGCCAACGGTGAGATACGAGCCGCGCTTTTTGTGCGGCACTTCGACAATCGTCCCGCTCGCGCGCAACGACGGATCATTGGCGAGTTCTTTCATCGTCAGCACCGGCGCGCACGGAATGTCGAACTTGCGCAAAATGTCGACCGCTTCGAATTTGGTCTTATCGGCGAGCCACCCTTCGATCGTCTCGAAGATTTCGAAGATATGCGGTTGACGCGCTTCGGCAGTCTTGTAAGCCGGGTCATCGATCCATTCCGGCTTGCCGAGCGCCTTGCAGATCGGCTCCCACGCATGGCCCTGAATCGTGAAATAGATGTACGCGTTCGGGTCGGTTTCCCAGCCCTTGCACTTGAGCACCCATCCAGGCTGGCCGCCGCCCCCCGCATTGCCGCCGCGCGGCACGACGTCGCTGAATTCGCCGTGGGGATACTGCGGATATTCCTCTAGATAGCCAACCCGCTCGAGCCGCTGCTGATCGCGAAGCTTCACCCGGCACAGGTTCAGCACGCTGTCCTGCATCGACACCGCGACCTTCTGGCCCTTGCCGGTTTTATCGCGCCCGAGCAGCGCGGTCAGAATGCCGATCGCCAGATGCATGCCGGTGTTGCTGTCGCCGAGTGCCGCCGCGCTGATGGTCGGCGGACCGTCCCAGAAACCGGTTGTGCTTGCCGCGCCGCCCGCGCATTGCGCAACGTTTTCATAGACCTTCAGGTCGTCGTAGTGATGGCCGTCGCTGAAGCCCTTCACCGAAGCAACGATCATCTTCGGGTTCAGTTCGTTGAGGCGTTCCCACGAAAAGCCCATCCGGTCCAAGGCGCCCGGGCCGAAATTTTCGACCAATACGTCGGATTCACGGACCAGCTTTTCAAGTATCTCCTTGCCTTCGGGCTTTTTTGTGTCCAACGTCAAAGACTTCTTATTGCTGTTGAGCATCGTGAAGTACAACGCGTCGACGCCGGGAATGTCGCGCAACTGGTTGCGCGTCACGTCGCCCGAGCCGGGTCGTTCGACCTTGATCACGTCAGCGCCGAACCAGGCAAGCAGTTGCGTGCATGCGGGGCCGGCCTGAACGTGGGTGAAGTCGATGATCTTGATGCCTTCGAGGGGCTTTGTCATGTTGGTATGTCCGGTGGTTAGTATTACTTACTTTTTCATGGCCGCGCTTTGCGGATTGAGATTCGTCAGGCGGCCGCTCTCGGTGCCAGCCGCTTCGTCGATGACAGCATTGATCAAGGTCGGCTTGCCCGAGGCGATTGCCTTCACCAGCGCCTCCTTGAGTTCCTGGGGGGTGGTCGCGTGATGCCCGATGCCGCCGAACGCCTCGATCATCCTGTCGTAGCGCGCGCCCTTCACGAACACCGTTGGCGCGACGTCCTTGCCGCCCGTCGGGTTGACGTCGGTGCCGCGGTAGACGCCGTTGTTGTTGAACACGACAGTGCAGACCGGCAGGTCGTAACGGCAGATGGTTTCCAACTCCATACCGCTGAACCCGAACGCACTATCGCCGGCCACCGTAAGCACCTGCTTTCCGGTCTCGACCGCCGCGGCGATCGCATAACCCATGCCGATACCCATCACCCCCCATGTGCCCACATCCAGACGCTTTCGCGGCAGATACATATCGACAATGGCTCGGGCATAGTCCAGCGTGTTGGCACCTTCATTGACGAGCGTGATCTCCGGGTTAGCCTTTATGACATCGCGAACCACGCGCAGCGCGCTGTGGAAATTCATGGGCGTGGGATCCTTCGCGAGCATCTCCGCCATCTTTGCAAGGTTCTTTTGCTTGCGCTGAGCGAGGGTGTCGATCCACTCTGCGGGAGGCTGGGGGAAGCCTGAGTCGACTCCAGCCAGCAGGGCCTTCACGCAGGAGCCAATATCGCCGATGACCGGCGCGGCGATCGCGACGTTGCTGTCGATTTCGGTCGGCGAGATATCGATCTGGATGAACTGCTTGGGCGCGCCCCACGTCTTGCCCTTCCCATGCGAGAGCAGCCAGTTCAAGCGAGCACCGATCAGCACGACGACGTCCGACTCTGCGAGCACGAAGGACCGGGCCGCGGACGCCGATTGTTCGTGCGTATCCGGCAGCAAGCCTTTAGCCATCGACATGGGCAGATAAGGAATACCGGTCTTCTCAATGAGCGCACGAATATCGCCGTCGGCTCGCGCATAAGCGGCGCCTTTACCCAGAATGATCAGCGGACGCTTGGCAGTGCTCAGCAGTTTGAGAGCCCGCTCGACAGCATCAGGCGCTGGAAGCTGCCGCGGCGCCGGGTCGACGACGCGGACGAGCGTATTGCGTCCTGTCGCGGCATCGATGGTCTGCGCGAGCAGTTTGGCGGGCAGATCCAGATAGACTCCGCCGGGACGCCCAGATACGGCCGCACGGATCGCACGTGCGATGCCTATGCCGATATCTTCCGCGTGCAGTACGCGAAAGGCCGCCTTGGCGTGCGCTTTCGCAATATTCAGTTGATCCATCTCTTCGTAATCGCCCTGCTGCAGGTCGACGATCTCCCGCTCGCTCGAGCCACTGATCAGGATCATCGGAAAACAGTTGGTCGTCGCGTTGGCGAGCGCCGTCAGTCCATTCAGGAAGCCGGGCGCGGAAACGGTCAGGCAGATGCCAGGCTTTTGGGTCAAGAAACCGGCAATGGCTGCAGCATTGCCCGCGTTCTGCTCATGTCGAAAGCTGATGACGCGCATGCCTTCGGCCTGGGCAAGCCGCGTCAAATCCGTAACGGGAATGCCGGGCAGACCATAAATCGTGTCTATGCCGTTCAGCTTCAGCGCCTCGATGACGAGATGGAATCCGTCGGACATGTTCGTTGTCCCGCCTTTTTGTGTTTGTTCCGCAGCGCTTTGCAGCGTGCTCCCAGCTTCTGCCATGACATTTCTCCTCCCGCGCGGGGCGTTGTGTGACGTTGATATACAATATATCACACACAATATTTTACATAGCTTTTTTTGAGCTCGCGTCGTCTGCCGTGCGGGACCCATGTTTCTGGGGCGATGCGATGGGCGATCGACTCCTTGGCCGCCTCGGCCAACGTGCTTTCGCACGTTGAGCGCGCCGCCTGGCCCCTCCATTAGCTGATGGTTATGGTTTGTCGAAAAAACTTTAACTATCGTCTATCGATGGTGACTCGTATTGTTTGTTCGACACGTCCGACCGAAGGAGAAGACAATGCGCCACCGACTAATGGAGACTTCCCGACCCGAAGGCGACGACGCAGTGCGCGTGCAGCTGTGTGCGTACAACATGGCTTTCTCCGACCTCGGCCTGCGTTTTCGTTGGGACGCGCATGTCCTTGCATCGCTTTCAGCGATTGACGACGAAGCGGAGCGCGTCGCCGCCTACATCAGGGCTAACCACTCCCATTTGCTGAATGCCTATAGCGCGGAATTCTTGAGTCGAGCCATTCTTGACAGAAAGAACGCGCATACCGCCAGATATTTCGCGGCAAAAGAAGTAATTCAGGAGGTGTATCGAGCGACCGATCTTGCGCAAGCGTAGCGGCGGACTGGTGAAGGCCCCGGCAACTGAAGATGAGTCCACTATGCGCCAGCGTCCGGGCAGACTACCGCCCGGCTGTGGCGCGCGCGCGTCTCCAGCACCAACTGCGGGCTGCCGTAGCAATAGGAGACGTTCGCACAAAGCGAAGCAGTCAAAGAGTCGACCGGCAGCATGCCGACGACACAGCCCAAGTTCGGCTATCCGGACTGCAAGGCAAATGCGGAGCAGTTCCTACTTACGGCCCCGGCCGGCGCAACGCGTTTTGAAAGCACGGTCAGCATTACGTGGCTCCCAGCACTGCGACTGCAATTCATCGGCGGCATGCCATTCAGTGACTGCACGCGATGCGGTCCGTCGCGCAAGCGGGCGTTCGCCGACAAAAGCAACGAAGGGTCATCCGGTAGCCGAATCCGCGCAAGACGGATCGCAAAGTCCTCGATAAGTCCATTACCATATTGATCCACATTCGCTAAGACGTCGGGCATGACCATCAGAAACGCGACACTTCGGCAGTTGAAGGTCTTTGAGACGGTGGCCCGCCGCTTGAGCTTTTCACGTGCAGCGGAAGAACTTCATCTGACTCAGCCAGCTGTCTCCACTCAGGTGCGGCTGCTTGAGGAGCACGCGGGGTTGCGGCTCTTCGAGCAACTGGGCAAGAAGATCTATCTGACACCCGCCGGCCACGAGATGCTTAGCTTCAGCCGCGCAATCATTCAGCAGTTCCACGAGGTAGACCAGGCGATGGGTCAGCTGAAAGGCGTCTCCGGTGGCAAGCTCAATGTCGCCGTAATCAGCGCAGGGGACTACTTCTTTCCGCGGGTGCTCGCCGAATTCACGCGCCGCTACACGGATGTGGTCCTCAATCTTGCGGTACACAATCGCGATCAACTGCTGCATCAACTCGCGATCAATCAGACTGACCTCGCGGTGATGGTCCGCCCGCCGCAGGAGATGGACACAATCAACGAACCGTTTGCGCCGCACCCCTATGTGATCGTCGCGGCGCCCTCGCATCCACTCGCGCGCAAGCGCAACGTCACGATGAGTCAGTTGGCCGGCGAGGCTTTCATCGCTCGCGAGCGCGGCTCCGATACATGGAATTCGATGGAAGAAGGTTTTGGCGGACGCATCGCCAATCTGAGGATAGCAATGGAAGTCACAAGCACGGAGACGATCAAGCAGGCGGTGATTGCCGGCATGGGCATCGCGTTCCTGTCAGCGCATACGATCAGTCTCGAGCTACAGGTAGGCAACCTGGTAGTGCTTGACGTCCAAGGCTTTCCGGTGATGTTCAACTGGTATGTCGTGCACCGGAAAAATAAACGTCTGCCACCCGTTGCGCTTGCGTTCAAGCGCTTCCTGATGGAAAAAGGCGCGGACCTCATTGAAAGCATTACGCTCGTCAACGAATTGACCGCACATGACAAACAGCCCCTCGATTAGGACATGGCGCACGCTGCAACGACGGCAGCGACGAGAGCATCGGTTGGCTGCCCGTTCCTCGGAAAGTGTTAGTCCAAAAAATCGCAGTTGGCCTCCACGAACGCTGCAAGGTCAAGCGAATGTTCTCGCACGAGGCGCTCGGCCAAGTCAGCATCGCGTCGCTCCAGCGCCTCAACGATGCGCAAGTGGTCAACGATCGAGTGTCCCGCCCGATCGCGCTGCGAAATCGTCATTCGACGAATTGCACGCACGTGGATAAAGATATTTTTGATGGTGTCAAGGATGGTCCGCGATTTGGACAGTTCGACGATCGCCTGATGAAACGCGATATTCGCGTCTGAGTATTCGGCAATGTGGTCCGCCGGCGTGGCGTTGCGGAACTTGTCGAACAAATGACGCAATCGCGCAATTTCCTCGTCGGTTGCATGCAGCGTCGCCAGGCGCGCGGCCATGCTTTCCAGCGCGGCCCACATCTGGATCATTTCGACGATTTCGCGCTTGGTCTTTCGCACGACATAGATGCCGCGGCGAGGCACCGTGCGCAGGAAGCCTTCCTGTTCCAGCAGCGTCATCGCTTCGCGGATGGGCGTGCGACTGACGCCTAGCGTTTCGCTCAGCAAGCGCTCGTCGAGGCGGACGTCTTCGCGCGTCTGATAGATGTCGGTGTCCGCAATGGCCTGGCGGAGCGCTGCGTACGCCTGATCGCGCAGGCTCCCGCTGGCGCCGATAGGCTGCAACGACCGCGTCAACGGCAAAGTCGCCGGTCCGGTTTCCAGTTCTGACGGCACTCATTACCTCTTGTCGAATATCCGCGCTTTGCCGCGGGCCTTGCCGCCTGCGGGCCCCTCCTCTGTCGGAGGAGGCTACTGTGCCGCACGTTCCGCGTCGCACCGAAAGATCCGTTGGGTAACAGCGCGGCAGCGGCCGCTGGCTCTGCGGGGGTGCGTGATGGACGTCCGATAAGTGTAACTCGAACGACAGACCTCAGAATTCCCCGGGAGCGGGCTTCGTAATTCCGCGTTGCAGCAGTCCGCGACCGCCAGGATCTCGTGCCCGCTCATATGCGGCGGTTCTCCGCGGCTTGCCAACGACGTGACGTTCCACGCCCTCGCACGCGATCTTTTTCTTTCGGCATGACGACGGCTGCTGGCAGCATCGCGACATTTCCGCGAACTCACTTTACAAGGAAGATTTCGATCGAGCGGCTGCCCCACGGAGCACGGGCGTGAGAGCGGATGAAAAAGTCCGTAACTTCAGGAATTGGAAGTCTGCTACGCTGCGCCCTTTGCAACAGCTTGCATTCGATTCGATGGAAACCCCTTTCAACGATCGCGGCGTGTCGGTCACCCGCAATGCGCTTTCATCCGCCGGTCAGGTCTTTCCGCTGCGCGATATCGTCGGCGTTCAGGTCGTCACGGTGCAGAAGAACAAGGTATTGCCAATCACGATCTCGCTGGCGGGTCTCGTCGGCGCCATTGTCGGCGGCGTGCTCAGCGCCCCTGTGGGTCTCGTGTGCGGCGTCATGCTCGTAGTCGTCGGCTGGCTCACGTGGGCCACGCAGGACATCACGCACCGTCTGATGGTGCAAACCGCCAACGGCGAACGCGAGGCGCTGTCGAGCGTCGACCGCGAATTCGTCGAGCGCGTCGGCGCGGCCGTGAACGAAGCCAAGGCCGCTGCCGCGTCGCCGGCGCAGAAAGTCTAGGTAAGCGAGGATGAGCCCGCGCGAGCGGGCTCATCTTCATCTAACTGTGCCGGGCACATACCGGCACCCGTGCCGCCCTCAACGCAAATCCCCCGCGCCACCGTCGCCGCAAGTCAGCCCTTCACACATCTTTGCAAGTGCGCCCCGGCGCGCAGTTAGAGTCGCCGCTCCTGTTATCGCGCGTTCCCTTTCGCAGGCCTCGCGATGCGTCGCATTTCTTCGCATAGCAGCCGCATGCATCGCCTTCGCAAGGGACGGCCTTTTTGCGAGCGTGCCTCATGTCCCTGCTTACTGTCACTGGTTATGCCGTCCGCCGGCATTTGCATTTTCATTGGCGTCGTGTCACCGCCGTCGCACTCGTCGCGGGCGGCGCGCTCACTGCGCTGAGCGGCTGCTCGGTCACTTTCCCGACGCCCACGCCGCCGGCCCCGAGCGTTTCGCTCATCAACGGCGGCAAGGACGGCGTGGTGATTCCGCTACACGTCGAACGTGCCGATGAAGACCACGCGCGTCTCGGCCTGCCGGTCGAGCTCGACGGCAAGCCGGTCTACGTCGCGCTCGATACCGGCACGCAAGGCGTGCGCGTTTTGAAGTCGGTGCTGCCAGGTTCGAGCTACGCGAGCGCGGCACTGTCGAGCACGCTACTGCTCGCGAACGGCGCGCAGGTTTCGGGCGCGTCCGTCAAATTGGCGATGAGCGTTGCCGGATCGAAGCCCGTGCCGATCGACGCTCAGGCCGTGGACACCGTAACCTGCCAACCCACGTCGAAACGTTGCGTCGCGATAGACGGCTACACCGGCGAATTCGGCTGGGCGTTCTCGGGTCTCTTCGGCGTCGGCGCCGCGCAACCCGACGACACCTGCTGCACACAGCCGCTGCGCGCACTCGCCGGCCATATCGGCGAACGCTATGTGGTGCACGCGAGCTTCGACAAGCCGTATCTGCTGCTGAGCCCGTCGAGCGCCATCACCAAGGATTACACGATGGTGCCGATGACCGTCGCGCAAGACGGCACGGTGCAATGGCCGCGCGGCTGTATCAATGTGGGCGACAAGATGACGTTCTGCGCGCCCCTGGTGTTTGCGACCGCGACCACCGGCATGATCCGCATAGAAACCGACACGGCGCCCAACTGGACTGGCGACGACAGCGTCGGCAAAGTCCTCGTGCAGGGCAACTACAACGCAGCCATCGGCTCGGGCAACTGGGTGCACCGCTACGACGACGCGCAGGTCACCATCGTCAAGGCCAAGCCGGGCGCGAACCGCATCGTGATCGGTCTGATGGGCATGCAGAATATCGACGTGCTGTTCGACTTCCCGCGCGCGCAGTTGGGCCTTCATGCAAGCCGCGCCGCCGAGAAACTCATGCCGTAAGCGCACGCATCAAATGAAGAGGCCGTGCGTCAATGGCAAGACGCACGGCTCGTCTCCGGCGGACGGCACGCGACAACCACACTACGTCGCGTGCACGGCAGCACAACGCAAAACGCTCAGCTCATGCTGAGCGGATTCACACGCCAGATCTCGCGGGCATATTCGGCAATGGTTCGATCCGACGAAAACTGCCCCATGCCCGCCACATTTTCAATCGCGCTTTCGGCCCACGCGCGCTTGTCGACGAAACGCGCGTCCACTTCATTCTGCGCCT
The DNA here is from genome assembly GCF_000472445.1 of Burkholderia sp. WSM2230. GTDB lineage: Bacteria > Pseudomonadota > Gammaproteobacteria > Burkholderiales > Burkholderiaceae > Paraburkholderia. Next base: position 85,595 of record NZ_AXAJ01000020.1, on the reverse strand, counting down.
TCGCAAACGCAGCGAAATCGGCGAGTACCATGTAGTGATCGCCCCAGTCCACCAGCGTGTGGAAAATATCCGAGAAGCGCAGCGGATCGTCTGGCGAGAAGTAGCCGCCGCGAATCTGGTCGAGCGCCATGCGCAGCTCGGCGTTCTCCTCGTACACTTGCCGCGGCCTGTAGCCGGTCGCGCGCAGGTTGTCGACTTCATCTGCTGTGTGTCCGAAGATGAAGATATTTTCGCGCCCCACGGCATCGCAGATTTCAATGTTCGCGCCGTCCATCGTGCCGATGGTCAACGCGCCGTTGAGCGCAAGCTTCATGTTGCCGGTGCCGGATGCTTCGGTGCCGGCCATCGAAATCTGCTCGGACAGATCGGCAGCGGGAATGATCAGCTCGGCCACGCTCACGCCGTAGTTGGGCACGAACACCACTTTCAGGCGGTCGCCGATCAGCGGATCGTGATTGACTTTCTGGCTCACATCGCCGATCAGCTTGATGATCGTCTTAGCCATCCGGTAAGCGGAGGCAGCCTTGCCTGCGAACATCACGACGCGCGGCACCCAATCGCGCTCAGGGTTCGCGCGAATCTGGTTGTAGCGCACGATCACATGCAGCACGTTCAGCAACTGCCGCTTGTATTCGTGGATGCGCTTCACCTGCAGGTCGAACAGCGCGTCGGGATTGAAATGCAGCTTGGTGTGATGCGCGAGCCGCTGCACGAGCCGCAGCTTGTTGTTGCGCTTCGCCTGGCGGAATGCCTCGACGAAACTGCTGTCGCTGCGCAGTTCGCGCAACTGCTCGAGTTCAAACAGATTGCTGCGCCAGTGCGTGCCGATCCGCTGATCGATCAGCGAAGACAGCGACGGGCTCGCCTGCGAAAGCCAGCGCCGCGGCGTAATGCCGTTGGTCACGTTGGTGAAGCGGTCCGGATAGATGCGCGCGAAGTCGGCGAAGATGTCGCGAGTCATGAGTTGCGAATGCAGCTTGGAGACGCCGTTCACTTTGTGGCTCGCGACAATCGCCAGATACGCCATGCGCACGCGCCGCTGCCCATATTCGTCGACGAGCGAAATGCGGCGGATCATCTCGCCGTCGTGGCCCGACTGCTCGCTCACATGCTTGAGAAAGCCCGCATTGATCTCGAAGATAATCTCCAGATGCCGCGGCAAGAGCCGCGACAGCATCTCCACGTCCCACGTTTCTAACGCTTCGGGCATCAGCGTGTGGTTCGTGTACGAGAAAATTTGCGTGACGTGTTTCCATGCCTTGTCCCACGGCAGATGATGCACGTCGACGAGCAAACGCATCAGTTCCGGAATGGCCAGCACCGGGTGCGTGTCGTTCAAATGCACCGCGACCTTTTCGGAGAAACGCCCAAACGTGCTGTGCGTGCGCTGATAGCGGCGAATAAGATCCTGCATGGTCGCTGAAACAAAGAAGTACTCCTGACGCAGACGCAGTTCGCGGCCGGCCGGCGTGGAGTCGTCGGGATACAGCAGCCGCGACACGTTCTCCGACATGTTCTTCGTATCCACGGCGTTACGATAGTCGCCGCGGTTGAACGCGCCGAGGTCGAGCTCGTCGGTGGCACGCGCGGACCACAGGCGCAGCGTGTTGGTCGCGTCGGTCGCGTAGCCCGGAATGACCGTGTCGTACGCGGTGGCGTTCACATGCTCGGTGTCGATCCATTCGACCTGATCGCCGCGCTGCACGGTGCGTCCGCCGAAATGCACCGTGTACTTGATCTCGGGCCGCGGAAACTCCCACGGATTGCCCGCGCGCAGCCAGTAATCCGGCGCCTCGACCTGCTCGCCGTCGACGATCTCCTGCCGGAACATGCCGTATTCGTAGCGGATACCATAGCCAAACCCGGGAATGCCGAGCGTAGCCATCGAGTCGAGAAAACACGCGGCCAGCCGGCCGAGGCCGCCATTGCCGAGCGCGGCGTCGGGCTCGATGTCGATCAGTGCGTCCATGTCGACGCCGAGACTCGCGAGCGCTTCCTTCATCTGATCGTGAATGCCGAGCGCGAGCAATGCGTTCGTAAAGGTCCGGCCGATCAGGAATTCCATCGACAGGTAGTAGACGCGCTTGACGTCCTGTTCGTATTGCAGGCGCGTGGTTTTCATCCAGCGCGCGACGAGCCGGTCGCGCACGGCAAGCGCCGCGGCGTGCAGCCAGTCATGTGGATGCGCAGTGACGGCATCTTTGCCGACGCCGTACATCATGCGGTTTGAAATTGAGCGCCGTAGCGCGTCGACGGTACTGTTGAGCTGGTCGAATTCCAGATCGACGGCTGTCATCGAAGCCTCCGGGAAAAAACGCCGCAGCATGCGCGAACCGCACAGATGACGGACGGGAGGCGCGTGCCGGTCAGGCGGGTTAAAAGACAGAGTAGGACATTTTACGACTCCCGGATGTCGGCGAGCGCGGGTGCTCCTCACGCACGTGCCATGCCCGGCTGTGTCAACGCACACTGGTGACTGAGCCGGCCAAAGCGCACGCGCGCGGTGCAAGGCACGCGTACGCCGGCACTGCGCGCGTGCATCAAACTCTGATCGCGAGGCATGCCAAAGTGTGAAGACGGCCAACGCGTGCGTGACATCATGCGACGCGAATCGCGTGACACCACGATTATTTTTTCGACCGATGACGCGCGGATGACCACTCAATGTGATTGCATCGGGGACCTCATCTGCCAGGCGATGGGCGCTTCTAGCGAGCGGCCGTGCCGACGCGCTGCACTGCGCTCTACGTGAGCGACCACGCCCACCCATTCGGGCACGCGCGGCGGGGCTGACAGTTAGTTGCGTATGCATATGATTTTCATACTGCTTACAACCGGTGCGCTGCGCTGCACGTTTTCTGCGTCTCTGTAACAATCGCTTCATTCGCCGCGCGGCGACCGTGGGCGCATGCCTGAGCGGCCCGCGCTCCTACTGTTCACACCCGCTTGCCGCTCGCGCGCCGCATCGCCGATGATCATGCGGCGCGTCGCCATGCATTTACCGACGAGCCACGCCTTGTCCGAACGACTCAGCACCGCAGCGCCGCCCTTCCCCGCGGACGTCCCGATGTCCGCCGCCAACCGCCGCGCGATGGTGGCGATCATGCTCGCGGTGGCGCTCGCCACGCTCGACACCGCGATCGCCAACACCGCGCTGCCGGCCATCGCGGCTGATCTGCACGCAGCGCCCGCGGCGTCGGTGTGGATCATCAACGCATATCAGCTCGCGATGGTCGCCACACTGCTGCCGCTCGCGGCGCTCGGCGACATCGTCGGGCATCGGCGCATCTATATCGGCGGGATCGCGCTGTTTACGCTGGCTTCACTCGCGTGCGCCATAGCGCCCACTCTGCCCATGCTCGCCGGCGCGCGCGTGCTGCAGGGCCTCGGCGCGAGCGCCATCATGAGCGTGAACACCGCGCTGATCCGCTTCCTCTATCCGCCGCACCGGCTCGGGCGCGGCCTCGGCACGAATGCGCTGATCGTCGGCGTGTCGTTCGCGGTGGGACCGACGGTCGCCTCGCTAATCCTCTCGGTTGCGTCGTGGCCGTGGCTGTTTGCGGTCAACGTGCCGCTCGGCGTGCTCGCGCTGACGTTTGCGTGGCCGGCGCTGCCGCACACCGAGCGCGGCACGCACAACTTCGATCCGGTCGCGGCGCTGCTCAACGTGGTGACGTTTGCCGCGCTAATCTTTGCGCTCGGCGAAGCGGCGCAGCGCGCGTCGACTCAACTGGTGCTGGGCGCCGCGTCGGTCGCCGTGATCTTCGGCGTGCTGCTGATTCGCCGCGAGGCCGGCCACCCCGCGCCGATGCTTCCCGTCGATCTGTTCAAGCGGCCGGTGTTCGCGCTTTCTGCGTTGACCGCCGTCTGTTCGTTCGCCGCGCAAGGGCTTGCGTTTGTATCGCTGCCGTTTTATTTCGAGGATGTGCTGCATCGCAGCCAGGTCGAGACCGGCTTTCTGATGACGCCATGGCCGGTGGTGGTCGCGTTGGCCGCGCCGCTCGCGGGTGGTCTGTCGGACCGCTATCCGCCGGGTCTGCTCGGCGCGGTCGGGCTCGCGGTGATGTCGGCGGGCATGGCTTCGCTTGCGCTATTGCCGGTGCATCCGCATGTGCTGGATATCGGCATCCGCATGGCGATCTGCGGCGCGGGTTTCGGCTTTTTTCAGTCACCGAATCTGAAAGCGCTGATGGCCAGCGCGCCGCCCGAGCGCAGCGGCGGCGCGAGCGGCATTGTCGCGACTGCCCGGCTGCTCGGGCAGACCACGGGCGCGGCGCTGGTCGCGCTGAGCTTCGGGATTGCGGGCCGGCATGGACCGACGCTCGCGCTTGGCGCCGGCGCTTTCTTTGCCGGCGCAGCGAGTCTTGCGAGCGGTCTGCGGCTTCTCGCGCCGTCGCATCGCGCGGGCGTGCATGCGAAGGCGTCGGAGAAATAGAAAAAGCGCGCGCTGTTTCGCCGCGCGCGCGGCTCACCTTCAGTGCGCGGCGAAATACCCCTTCACCGCCGCGATGAACGTGTCGATGTCTGCGCGCGATACATCCTTGTGCGTGACGAAGCGCGAGGCGTACAGCATCTGCGTGAGAATGCCACGCTCCTTGAGCCACGCCTCGAGCGGCGCGCAGTGCTGCTGCGGGAATTGCGCGAACACCATGTTGGTCGCGACGGACTGCACCTTGACCTGATTGATGGCTTCGAGCCCCGCTGCCAGATGCGCGGCGTTCGCGTGGTCGTCGGCGAGACGCTCGACATTGTGGTCCAGTGCGTAGAGGCAGGCTGCGGCCAGCACGCCCGCCTGACGCATGCCGCCGCCGAGCACCTTGCGCCAGCGGTGCGCGAGCTCGATCAACGCGCGGCTGCCGACCAGCACCGAGCCGACCGGCGCGCCAAGCCCTTTCGAAAAGCAGATGGAGACGGAATCGAACGGCTCGCACAGCGCCGCGACGGGCTTGCCCGACGCCACCGCCGCATTAAAGACGCGCGCGCCGTCGAGGTGAACCGACAAGCCGCGTTCGCGCGCAAGCTGAACGGCCTCGCCGACATAGCTCTCCGGCAGCACCTTTCCGCCGATAGTGTTCTCCAGCGCCAGCAGCCGCGTGCGCGCGAAGTGGTTGTCGATTGGCTTGATGGCGGCCGCGATTTTCTCTAGCGGAATGGAACCGTCTGGCGCGTTTTCGAGCGGCTGCGGCTGGATGCTGCCGAGCACCGCCGCGCCCCCGCCTTCGTACTTGTAGGTGTGCGCCAACTGGCCGACGATGTATTCGTCGCCGCGCGCACAATGCGCCATCAAGGCCGCGAGGTTGCTCTGTGTGCCGCTCGGGAAGAACAGGCCGGCTTCCTTGCCGGTGCGTTCGGCAAGCGTCGCTTGCAGGCGCAGCACGGTGGGGTCGTCGCCCCAGACGTCGTCGCCTGTTTCGGCGGCCGACATGGCCGCGAGCATCGCCGGAGTCGGACGGGTTACGGTATCGCTGCGCAGATCGATCATTGTGTGTCCCAGTGCGTCTTTCGAGTGAGAAGCCATGCCGGCGGGCCGGCGCGCCGCTCGCCAGGGCGGGGGCAACGGAACAAGCGCCGGCTCGTGAGCCACACAGTGTATTCAATTTGCGCGGCGCCCGCCGGGCGCGTGAGTGGGCTGCGAACCAGCGGGGCTTACCGACCGGCGTGAGCGCGCTTTGGGACAGCCGGGTTCAACCGCCCGGCCGCGGCAGCCACCCCAGCGGATCAACCGGCTGGCCATTCTGCCGCACCTCGAACTGGATCGAGCCGACGCCGCGGCCATCCACGCCGACCTCGCCGATGGTCTGCCCTTGCGCGACGGCATCGCCTTCCTTCACAAGCAGCGTGCTGTTCTGCCCGTATGCGGTGATGAGCGAGTCGTCGTGTTTGATGATGATGAGCGGCCCATACGCCTCGATGCCCGAGCCCGCGTACACCACGCGACCGGTGGCGGCGGCCTTGACCGGATCGCCGGGACGTCCGCCGATCACGATGCCGTTCGACCGGCCCGCCGCAAACGTCTTCAGGATCGGCCCGCGCAACGGCCATTGCAGCACGCCTTGTTGCGGGACGGCCGCCGCTGCCGGCGCGGCCGGCGCCGTCTGGCCGCCGGTCGCGGCGCCTGGGTTGGGCACGACGCTCGTGGGCGGCGTCACGATGCTGCCCGAGGCCATTGGCGGAGCGACGCGCAGCACCTGGCCGGGCGCGACGGCCGCATTCACCGGCAGGCCGTTCCATGTGGCGAGGTCCTGCGGCCGATGGCCATATGCCGATGCAATGCCGGCCAGCGAATCGCCAGGATTGACGCGATAGAAACCGGCCGGCACCGGCACTGTGCTGAGCGTTGTCGGCCGCGACTGCGTGTTGCCGTAGAACGGCGTGTTGTCCCAAGGCATGCTGGTGCAGCCGTTGAGTATCACGCAGAGCGCGGCGGCCGCCAGCAGACGCGTTGCAACCGATGGAGTCCCCGCCCATTGCCATGGTCTCGTCATGTGATTTCCCTCGACACTTTTTGATTCAGTCTTGCGATTCGATCGACCTCAATCGATGCCTTAGCATTTGCCGTGCCCTGGCGGCCGCGACAGCAGGCGCCGCGCTCAGACGCTGCCCTCGGCCTCGACCACCAGAATGCGCGCCGCGCCGAGCGGATGTGCGACATGCTCGGTGCCCACCGACGCATAGAACACGTCGCCGGTTTCCAGAATCGCCGCGTGCTCGACGCCGTCTTCGCGATAACGCATCTCGACGCGGCCATCCAGCACGGCAAAGACTTCTTCGCCGTCGTTGACGTGCCACTTGTACGGTTGATCGGTCCAATGCAGACGCGTGGTGATGCCGCCCATATTGGCGATGTCGAGCGCGCCCCAGGCGCGCGTCGCGGTGAAGCTCCTGCTGCGTATGATCTTCATGGTCCCCAAGGCACCCGGTAAAGACCGCGCCGTGCAGCGCTGGCCGCTGTTTGAGCCTGACCCGGCGGCCGCCGAAGGCTGCGCGCGCCACAGTTTCGAACGGCCATTATAAGTCGCGCGGCCCGCCCGCCAGGCGCCTCGGGGGCGCGCGGGCGAATTGGTGTGACCATTGAATCCTTGTGGCCCTCACCTATACTCAACCTTGCTGCGCCCGGGCGGCGCGGACCCAAACTACCGGATCCCGCAAGGAGTTGACGATGAACAAAGCCACCTTTCTGGCCGTGCAACTCAATGTCGACGAGGTCGCCGCGTCCCCGGGACTGGTCGAATTGCTGAACAACCATCTGATTTTCGCAGCCGACGTCGCCGAAGCCGCCGACGCGCTCGTGCAACTGGCGAGCATCGTCGGACTCGCGAGCGGCGTGGAAGCACGCGTCGAGATTCCCGCGCTCGCAATCGAGCGGTTGCGCGAGGCGCTCGACAACCTGAGCGGCTACGACGAATCCTGGCTGCTCGCGCTGGAACCGAGCCGCGCGCTATTCGACGACATCGCCCGGCAGCGCACGCTGCATTGAGGCTGCGCTCGCGGATGACATCCGCCTCGCTGCGCAGCCGGGCGTGGCCGATGGAAGCGTTTATCCACAGGTACACGCCACTGAGCCTTCGCTTTTCGCTCACCGCCCAAGCCACCAGTTAGCCGGAATGCCTGATTGCCGGCGTCGTCTGGTCCTTTCGGGCGAGTCAACTGGAGGAACCGCCGTGAAAAGTCTCCTGAACCGCCGTAGCGTGCTGACCGGTCCATCGCATGTCGTGCGGATGGCGCAGAACCATGCCGCCGCATCCGATTCGTCCACGGACGCTGATGCGGACGCCGAAGTGTCGCGCGGCCTGGCGTCCGGGGTTGCGTCGAGCTCTGCGTCGAATGCTGGGCCGGACCTTGGAGCCGACATTGGCGCAAATCTCGGGCCGGATGCCGCTTCCGACGCCGCAAGCGCCGCGGTAGCGCGTCACGCCCCGCGCCCGGTGCTGACTCTGCGGCCCGTGCAGGCGGTGCCGTCGCAGGTCAGCGCGCGCGGCGTGCAGATCGCCAATACCGCCGAAGTCGAATGGCTCGCGGAAGAAGAAGCGCTCACGCCGTTCCGGGTGTTCCGCAGCTTCGCATACTCGGTCAGCCTGCTGTTTCACGCTAAGGAGCTGGTGTATTACGTCGCGCTGTATCAGGAAGGCGCGCTATGGCGCGCGCTGAAAGCCGCAGATCTCGAAGCCGCCGAAGCCGCCTTCCGTCATTTCGAGGACCAGGCCACGCGCCTGTCCGACTGCGAAACCCGCCGTGCGCAGCTGGAGGCGCAGAACGAGCAGTTGGCCCGCATGATCGCGCGCTCTGAAGCCGAAGCGGAAAGGCTGCGCAGCGATCTGCAGCGGCGCAGCGCACAGGAGCAGGCGGCCTCGAACCGGCAGCATCAGGTGCGCAAGGAGGTGTCGCAACTCGAGGCGCAGCGCGTGACCGCGCAGGCGCATTTGAACAAGGCGCACCGACAGATGCAGCAGCTCAAGATGACGAGCAACGAAGCCATTCCGCACTTGCCGAGTCGTTGACGGGTGGATCGCGCGGTCCAAACGGGCTGGCTTTGCGGCGTAGCCCGTGCTTCGGGCTTCGGGGGTCGGGCTTCGGGCTTCGGGCTTCGGGCTTCGGGCTTCGGGCTTCGGGCTTCGGGCTTCGGGCTTCGCCCGCGGCCGCGCGGCGCGGCGCGGCGCGGCGCGGCGCGGCAAGAATGACACTTCGTCGAACCGGTAAACGAGAAAACGCCGCCAGGCGAAAAACCTTGGCGGCGTTCTTTACTTCAGCGCTTGCCTGTCTGCCGGGCGGCGCTTTAACTGCTCGGGCTAACCAGTTGCAGATTAGTTGCCGAAATACACCGAGCTACGGTCGGTCGTGATCGCACGGCCAGCTTGCGAGCTGCCGGCGGTCGGTGCGCCGTAGCCGCTGTCCGCAACTTGAGCCGACGCCTGGGCGGTGCCGTTTTCACCATTGACGCGCGCTTGAGCGGCTTGCAGGTTGCTCGGGTAGTCGGTACGGTCGCTCGCCGGGTTGTAACCTGCCTTTTCGAGCTGGACCAGTTCGGCGCGGACTTGAGCGCGCGTGACCGGCTGGTTCGATTGAGCAAACGAAGCGACCGGAGCGATCAGAGCAGCGGCGACAAGGGCAGCAGAAAAAAGAGTCTTCATGATGTATAACCTCCAGAACTTGTTGTGGTTCGCTTTGGGGCTTGGCTGTCCCTAGCGCTTGAATACAAGTTTAGGAGCGAGAACATCTAGGGGAAACCCCTAAAATGAGGAAACTCTATTCCGCGAATTGCAATAGTCCGGGTCTCAAACCGGGCGTGGCCCTATCGCGCCGATAGATGCTGGCAACAATAGGGCCGCCGCGTTTGAATCGCCGCATGCCCGCGCGCGCCTTCATGCCCGCGCGCAGGCCGGCGCGTTTCAAGCGCTCAAGCCCAGTTCGCGTGGAAACTGCCGGGTTTGTCGGTACGCTCGAACGTATGCGCGCCGAAGAAGTCGCGCTGCGCTTGCACAAGGTTAGCGGGCAGGCGCTCGGAGCGGTAAGCGTCGAAATAAGCCACGGCCGACGCGAAAGCCGGCACCGGCACACCCGCATTGATCGCCGCGACCACCACTTCGCGCAACGCTGCCTGGTAGTTGCTGGCGATGTCGCGGAAATACGGGTCCAGCAGCAGATTGGCGATCGTCTTGTCTTTCGTGTACGCGTCGGTGATCTTCTGCAGGAAGCGGGCACGGATGATACAGCCGGCGCGGAAAATTTTCGCAATCGTGCCGAAATCCAGGTCCCACTTGTATTCTTCCGACGCCGCGCGCAGTTGCGCGAAACCTTGCGCGTATGAAATGACCTTGCTGAAGTACAACGCGCGGCGCACCGACTCGATGAACGCGTCGCGCTCGGCGCCAGGCGGCTTCGCCGTGGGGCCTTCCAGCACCTTGCTTGCGGCCACGCGCTGATCTTTCAGCGACGACAGCACGCGCGCGAACACGGCTTCGGTAATGAGCGGCAGCGGCGCGCCGAGGTCGAGCGCATTCTGGCTTGTCCACTTGCCGGTGCCCTTCTGCGCCGCGCGATCGAGAATCACGTCGACGAGATCCTTGCCGGTTTCCTCGTCCTTCTTGCCGAAGATTTTCGACGTGATCTCGATCAGATAACTGTCGAGCTCGCCCTGATTCCACTCCGTGTAGACCTTGCCGAGCTCTTCATTCGACAGGCCCACCACCTGTTTCAGCACCGCATAGCTTTCCGCGATCAACTGCATGTCGCCGTATTCAATACCGTTGTGCACCATCTTCACGAAGTGGCCCGCGCCGTCCGGGCCCATGTAGGCGACGCACGGCTCGCCGTCCGGCGCCTTCGCGGCGATTTCGGTAAGAATCGGCGCGACCAGGTCGTAGGCGTCCCGTTGCCCGCCCGGCATGATGGAAGGCCCTTTGAGCGCGCCTTCCTCGCCGCCCGACACGCCAGTGCCGATGAAATGCAGCCCGGCCTTCGCCAGTTCCTGATTGCGGCGGATGGTGTTGGTGAAATGCGTGTTGCCGCCGTCGATGAGAATGTCGCCCTTCTCCAGCAGCGGCTTGAGCGATGCGATGGTGGCGTCGGTCGGCTCGCCTGCCTTCACCATGAGCAGAATGCGGCGCGGTTTTTCGAGCGATTCGACGAACTCTTCCAGCGTGAACGCCGGCACCAGCTTCCTGTCCGGATATTCGGCGATGAGTTCGTCGGTCTTTTCGCGGCTACGGTTGTAGACCGACACCGCGTGGCCGCGGCTCTCGATGTTGAGCGCCAGATTGCGGCCCATGACCGCTAGCCCCACCACGCCGATTGCCTGTTTGCCCATGTGAATTCTCCAGTGTCCAAAAGTGTCGAGACGCCGCGCCGGAAGGAACCTCGGCCGGACGTCGAGGGTGAAAGCATAAAAGAAATGCCGGTTTGCCGCTTGTTATCGGGCAAGCGACGCCGCTTTCGCTTCTTGGCGCGCTGTCACGGTGCGTCGCCGGCTGGCGCGTGCTTCCTGAATACGAGACTGAAATTGTTAGCCGGCATCGCGACCGGCTCGTCGCACACGAATCCCGCCGATGCCGCGAGCGCCACGACTTCTTCCATGTCGCGCACGCCCCACGATGGATTGCGGCTTCGCAATTGCTGATCGAATGCCGCGTTGCTCGGCGCCGTGTGAGCGCCGCCACGCTTATACGGCCCGTACAGAAACAGTACACCGCCGTCGCGCAAATGGCGGCTCGCGCCGGCAAACAGCGCCTCGGCTGCGCTCCACGGCGCAATGTGGATCATGTTGATGCACACTACCGCGTCGACCACGCCGACCTGCCAGTCCGGCTGATGCACGTCGAGCGCGAGCGGGGCGCGCACGTTCGGCGGGCCGTCGTGCGCGAGCCATGCGGCAATCGACTCGCGCGCCTCCATGTCGGCGTCGCTTGGTTGCCAGTCGAGGCCGGGCAGCGCGCCGGCAAAGCAGACCGCGTGCTGCCCGGTGCCGCTTGCGATTTCCAGTACGCGACCGGTCGCGGGCAGCACGGTGCGCAACACGGCGAGTATCGGCTCGCGGTTGCGTTCGGCGGAGGGCGAATGTTGCCGCATCGACGGAACAGGTTCGGTCATGGTGATGTGTTGGCGTTGGATTGCGTCAGACGCGTTGACTTGCATTGAATCGCGTCGGATCGACTTGCATCGGGAGGGCTCGCCGCTCTCAATCTAGCGCGAGACGGCCAGCAAGAGCGGTCAGCATATCGGCGCATGGCGCCGCAATTTTCAGCGACAGAAGCGGATCGGCGCGCGTGCGTCCCAGGTTGATTGCGGCGACCGGTTTGCGCTGGTTTTGCGCCCACACGCAGAAACGGTAACCCGAGTAGACCATCAGCGAAGAACCGACCACCAGCACGGCGTCCGCGGCATCGAGCGCATGCGAAGCCGCTTCCACGCGCTCGCGCGGCACACTTTCGCCGAAGAACACCACCGCCGGTTTCAGCAGGCCGCCGCAATTCGCGCACGCCGGCACGCGAAACGTTTCGAGCGCGTGCCATTCGAGATGCGCGTCGCCATCGGCGGCGGTTTCGGCGGTGACGTTGAGAAGCGCCGGATTTTCCGCTTCGAGCGTCTGCTGGATCGACGCACGCGAATGCTGCGTTCCGCAATCCAGACAGATGACGCCGTCAATCCCGCCGTGCAATTCGATCACATCGCGGCTGCCCGCGCGCTGATGCAGGCCGTCGACATTTTGCGTGACCAGCGTCGGAGCATGACCGGCGGCTTGAAGACGCGCCAGCGCCGTATGCGCCGCGTTGGGCTGAGCCTGCGCGACGACCGGCCAGCCGACCATGCTGCGCGCCCAGTAACGCCGGCGCATTGCATCGGTGCCGAGAAATTCCTGCAACGTGATGGGCGGCGAGCGCTTCCACTCGCCGTTGTCGTCGCGATAGCCGGGAATGCCGGAGTCCGTGCTGATGCCCGCGCCGGTCAGTACGAAAAGCCGTGGATAGCGCTGCACGAAGTCGTGCAGATCGTCGAGCGTGTGCGATTCATTTGAGGGCTCAGCGGGTTCGACAGATGCGGGTTGAAGGTCGGTCATGGCGGATGAGTGATGGCTGGGCTGCGGCGTGGGCTACGAACGCGCGATGAGGTGTCAGCGACGCTTGCGGGCGTGCGGTTGAGCCGGCGGGGGTTTTTGTGGAGCGGTGTGTTTGGGAGCGGTCTGTGTGCTCCGCTCGCCTCGCACCTGCTGCGTCCCTCCCGTGTGCCCCGCTTGCTCCGCTTGCTCCGCTTGCCCCGTCTTACGCGCTCGCCGCGCTTGCCGCGCTTGCCATTCGGCCAGCGCGATCTCATAGCGCTCGAGCGCCTCGTCATAAAGATCGAATACGCACGGACTGCAGCCGCTATGGCAACAATCGTCGAGATCGGGCTGCACGGGCGGCTGCGGCTTTGGGTCGTCGGCGGATGGGGCTTGGGGCACGGCGGATGATGTCACTTGAACACGCGAAACAGACAGCAAGGCGCGAAGCGCAAACAACAGAACGCACAGCGCCCAGTATAAGTGGATCGCCCGCGCCGCGCTTCGCGCAGGCCGCCGTCAACCGCGTCCCACGAACGGCATCTTGCTCGCCATGATGGTCATGAACTGAACATTCGCCGACAACGGCAACTGCGCCATATACAGCACGGCGTCGGCGACATGGCGGACGTCCATCAACGGTTCGACCGCAATCTCGCCGTTCGCCTGCGGCACGCCGCGCGCCATGCGCTCGGCCATCTCCGTTGCCGCGTTGCCGATGTCGATCTGCCCGCACACAATGTCGTACTTGCGGCCGTCGAGCGACACGGCTTTCGTGAGCCCGGTGATTGCGTGCTTGGTCGCCGTGTAAGCTGCGCTGTTCGGGCGCGGCGCATGTGCCGAAATCGACCCGTTATTGATGATGCGCCCGCCGCGCGGATTCTGGGTTTTCATGAGACCGAACGCGGCGCGCGTACAAAGAAACACGCCCGTGAGATTGGTGTCGACCACCGAGCGCCATTCGTCGATATCCAGTTCGTCGATGTCCACCGGCGAGCCGTTGCGTCCAGCATTGTTGAAGAGCACGTCGAGCCGGCCATAGCGCTCGCGGATCGTGTCGAACAATCCGCCGACGCTCGCCGCGTCCGTCACGTCGCACGGCACGGCCAGCGCCGCGCCGCCGAGTGCGCGCGCCTCTTCGGCCGCAGCTTCGAGCGCTTCAAGGCGGCGGCCCGCCAGCACCACGCTATAGCCATGCTCCGCGAGCCGCAGCGCGCAAGCCCGACCGATGCCGCTGCCCGCACCCGTAACCAATGCCACCTTTCTGATTCCCGTCACCGTCACCGCATGTCTCCTGTTTGCCGGCCACGATAGGGGCCCATGCCTTGCACCATACCGCAGCGCCGGGCTCATCACAAATGCGCGCGGCACGGGCTTTCATGCCGAAGGCCGTGCGCTTTCATTGCCGTTCCTGTCCGCGGTCGCGGCGGCTTATGCATCAATGGTATCGTTCGACGTTGCGTCGGCGCGTTGCGACGGCGCCTTGCGTCGGCGCCTTGCGCACAGCGCCTTCGCGGCGCCCGCCTGATGCGCGCAAAGTATCGAATGCAGGTTGAATGCACGTTTTATGAACCCACTCTTCACTCCCCACCAAGCTCGCCCGGCACCGCTGCGACGCTGGCCGCAAACCGGCTATCCGGCGATGCTCACCGCCACCGCCGCATGGCACGTCCTCGTGCTGGGCGCGTGGCTGCTTTTGCCGCGCGCATGGCCGTGGTGGCTCGCGGCTATCTTCGCCAATCATGCTGTTTTCACCGTGGCGGGCCTGCTGCCGCGCACCTCGCTGCTTGGTCCGAACTGGACGCGCCTGCCCGCCGGCACGCGCAACGCAGACGCCATTGCACTGACCATCGACGATGGTCCCGATCCCGTGGTCACGCCGCAAGTGCTCGATCTGCTCCACGCCCTGGACGTGCGCGCAACCTTCTTCTGCATTGGAGAAAAGGCGCGGCGTTATCCACACCTCGCACGCGAGATCGTTATGCGCGGCCATGCGCTCGAAAATCATTCGCAGGTCCACGTGCACACGTTTTCTGTCACGTTGCCGGGCGCGCTGCGGCGCGAGATCGATGCCGCGCAACGCACGCTCGAAGAACTCAGCGGCGAGCGGCCGATGTTCTTTCGCGCGCCGGCCGGCCTGCGCAATATCTTCCTCGAACCGGTGCTGCGCAAACTCGACCTACGGCTTGCCGCATGGACGCGGCGCGGCTACGACACGCGCGAGCGCAATCCCGACGTCGTCGCGCGCCGTCTGCTCGACGGTCTCGCGGCGCGGGACATTCTGCTTCTGCACGACGGCAACGCCGCGCTCACCGTCGACGGCAAACCGCTGATTCTTGCCGTGCTGCCGCGTGTCGTCGAAGCGGCTCGCCGGCACAATCTGCGCTTCGTCACGCTGCGCGAGGCGCGCGTCGACGGTTGAGACCGTTTGCCCCGGAAAGGTCACATGCGGAAGTCCGCCGCCATATCCTCGTCGGAGCGCGCTTCCAGCACGCCGCTGCGGCATGCCTTGATGAAGGCGTCGTAGTCGCGCTCCACCTGATCCGCGTAACTCGCAGCGTAAGTGGTGAGCGCTTCGGCGAATTGATCGCCGCGTCCGATATAGGCGCTAACTTCGACCGCCTGGCCACTTGCCTTTGCATGGGCCCGCGCCATCACCCAGCCGCACAGTTGCGCATAGCCGGTCAGCAGGTCGGCATCGAATAGCTCGATGTTGGCCGACAGCTTCATGTCGCGCAGTTGCCGAAAGTAATAGTGCCGCCCCAGCGGACTCGTCGCCCAGCCGAGAAAAATGTCGCTCGCGGCCTGCAGCATGCGCTGCCCCTCTACGACGCGCTCACCCTGATGCTTGACCGTCTGAGCCTTGCAATATCGCGCGATGACCGACGGCCTTGCTTCCTTCATCTGCAGAAAGAGCGGCTTGCCCATGTGATCGACGAGCAGCACGGCCATGCAGCGTGTGCCGACGCTGCCCACACCCACCACTTTGAACACGATGTCCTGCACGCTGAAGTGCGCCAGCAGCTCGCGGCGATCGTGCGAGATCGTCTTCGTGTAGTCGCTCCATATGCTGTCCAGCATCTTGCGTCCGTGCGCGCCCTTCAGCACTTCGGTTTCGTCCTCCGTGAAGAGCGTGTTCGCGCCGAGCACGTGAAAGAGCGCGGGCGGCGCATCGCGAATCACCCAGTGATTGCCGTCATGCTCCGCCATTTTTTCGAAGAGACTTTCATGCGTGCGGCTCGCCGCCTTCTCCATGCCGCGACGAACCGCGCGGCGCCGTTCGGGCGTGAGCGCGGTGTCGGCCATGCGGTCGAACGTGATGCGCTCGTACCAGAGTTCGAGCGCGCCGCACTGTGCGTACTGCGCCATGCGGTTGCGATATTCGCCGATCGCGGTCATCACCAGATCTTCCGCGGCGCCGCGGCTTAAGCGCATGTGACGCGCGGCGATCACGAGACTTGCGGCAAGGCGTTTCAGATCCCATTCGAAGGGCCCGACCGACACCTCGTCGAAATCGTTGAGGTCGAACACGAGTTGCCGTTCTGGCGTCGCGAAGCCGCCGAAATTCAGCAGATGCCCATCTCCGCAGATCGGCATGGTCAGGCCCGTGTCGTGAACCTTGCTCAGGTCGTGCGCCTGCAGGATGGCCGTCCCTCGAAAGAACGTGAACGGCGACGCAGCCATGCGCCCATAGCGCAGCGGCACGAGGTTCTGCACACGGTCCTTGCTGCTCTCTTTGAGCAGTTCGATCGGATCGCGCTGCAGTTCCCCGACCGTGCGGTGGCTCGAGCGCTTCGATTTTTCGCGCGCGGCACGGCCACGGGCTTCGCGCTCGGCAATGGTGCTGGCTTTCATGCTCATCTCCGTTCTTGTGAGGTTCGATATCCGTTCGGGAGACCTGACGCGGGTCGCATTGCATGCTAGCAGAGCAATCGGTAAAAAAGTGCGGGCGCTTTTACCGATGCCACCTGCATGCACCTACGCGTGTGTGCAAATTTCCAGTTGCGGGCTAGCCAGCACTTCAGCATTTTTCTTTCGCGCCGTTTACCAGTACATGCGGAAATTCAGTGACGCACGTAAAAAGCCCTTTAAAAAGGGCTTCTTCTGATCGAAGACGTGCGGCGCGCAAGATAATGGAGAGAACATGTTCGTCGCAATTGGCTGGGTGTTGGTGATCGGCTCCGTCATAGGGAGCTTTGTTGGTGTGGGCGGCCATTTGCCGGCGCTCATACAACCATTCGAATTGCTATGCATTTTCGGCGCCGCTATTGGCGCCTTCGTCGTCAGCAATCCGATCTCCACGTTGAAGAAGACACTCAAGGCGCTGCCTTCCTGCTTCAAGAGCGGCGGCTATACGAAGGAAAAGTATCTTGAGCTGATCGCGCTGCTTTACGAGCTGCTTCAGAAAGCGCGCAAGGAAGGCATGATGTCGCTCGAAGCCGACGTGTTCGCCCCCGAAGAAAGCGTGATTTTCCAGAAGTACCCGCACGTTCTCGCCGATCACCATCTGCTCGATTTCATCGTCGACTATTTGCGCATGATGTCCGGCGGCAACGTCAACGTGCTCGAAGTGCAGGACCTGATGGACGAAGAGCTGGCCACGCATCACGCGGAAGCGTCGGTGGCGGCCAACGCGATCCAGAAGATGGCTGACGGGCTGCCGGCCTTCGGCATCGTCGCGGCCGTGATGGGCGTGGTCCACACTATGGGCTCGGTCGGCGCGCCGCCTGCCGTGCTCGGCGAGATGATCGCCGGCGCGCTGGTCGGAACCTTCCTCGGCATTCTGCTCGCGTATGGGTTCATCGGCCCGCTCGCCGATCTGCTGAACGCAAAAGGCCGCGCGCAAGCCAAGCCGTTTCAATGCGTGAAGGCCGTGCTGCTCGCGTCGTTGTCCGGCTATGCGCCGCCCATCGCCGTGGAGTTTGGCCGCAAAGTGCTGTTCACGGCCGACCGTCCGAGCTTCCAGGAACTCGACGACGCCGTGCGCGCCACCAAGTCGCCGAAGCCTGCCGCGAGCGGAGCAGCGTGATGACGCAAAGACGCTCACGCGGCTCGCAGGAGCAGGAAGCGCCGCCGATCATCGTGCGTCGCTCGAAAAAGGGCGAGGACCACGGCGGCCATCACGGCGGCGCATGGAAAATCGCCTACGCCGACTTCGTCACCGCGATGATGGCGTTCTTCCTGCTGATGTGGCTGCTCGGTTCCACGTCGAAGTTCGACAAGCAAGGCATCGAGGACTACTTCAACACGCCGCTGTCGAGCCTGCTCGGCGGCAACGAAGGCTCAGCCGCTGCCCGGCCGAGCGTCGTGCAAGGCGGCGGGCGCGACATCTCCGACACGCGTCCGGGCGACGGCAAGAAGACCCAGATCGAAGCGGCCACGCCTGTGAATGTGGTGCCGACGGTCGCGCCTGCCGACGCGGCCCGCTTGCAGCAACTGAAGGAAAAGCTCATTTCGCTGATCGAGCAAAGCCCTGCGTTGAAGGCGTTCAAGGATCAGATCCGCATCTCGATCACGAATGAAGGCTTGCGTATCGAGATTGTCGATTCGCAGAACCGCCCCATGTTCGCCTCGGGCAGTCCCAGGCTGCAAACTTATGCGGTCGCGATACTCACGCAAATCGGCGCGGCACTCAACGACGTGGAGAACCGCATTTCAATTGCGGGCCACACGGACGCGGTGCCGTATACCGGCGGACCTGTCGGCTATTCGAACTGGGAGCTGTCGTCCGAGCGCGCGAACGCCGCGCGCCGCGCGCTGGTTGCGGGCGGTATGCATGGCGAGAAGCTGCTGCAGGTTCGCGGTCTCGCGGACGTGCTGCCCCTGAACAGCAATGTCGTCGATGAACCGACCAACCGGCGCATCAGCATTCTGGTGATGAACAAAGCCGCGGAGCAGGCGTTCTTCCACGACGGCGGCCGCACCTCGATCGACGAAAGCTCGCCGGCCAGTTCGGCAATCCCCGCAGTCGCGGCGCGCATGCGTCCGGCTCCGGGAGCGACGATCGTCCGCTAGCGCTTTAGCCGCGCGTCTTGCGGCGCCTCGCGCTCATGTCGAGTTCGACCCATGTGGGCGCGTGGTCGCTCGCGTGCGCTTCGCCGCGCACCCAGCGGTCCACGCCCGCGTCGCGCAAACGCGGCGCGAGGTCCGGGCTCAGCAGGATGTGATCGATACGCAAGCCGGAATTGGTGTCCCAATGGCGGCGGAAATAATCCCAGAACGTGTAGACGCGCTCGTCTCCGAAGTGCTTGCGCAGCGAGTCTGTCCAGCCTTGCGCGAGCAGGCGCTGGTAGCGTTCGCGGCTCTCGGGCTGCAATAGGGCGTCTTTCAGCCATGAGCGCGGGTTGTAGATGTCTTCATCGGTGGGCACGACGTTGAAGTCGCCGGCCAGCACCACCGGGTGCCCGCTCTTGAGCAGATTCGCCGCGTGCTCGATCAGATGGTCGAACCACTTCAGCTTGTATTCGAACTTGGGACCGGGCTGCGGATTGCCGTTCGGCAGATAGAGACAGCACACGAGCAGTCCGCCGACTGCCGCTTCCAGATAGCGGCTATGCGTGTCGGCCTCGAAGCCCGGCAAACCGCGGCGACTTTCGAGCGGCGCCTCGCCCTTCGACAGAATCGCCACTCCGTTCCACGCGCTCTGGCCATGCCAGATGGCGTGGTATCCGGCGTCGCGCAATGCGTCGGCGGGAAAGGCGCTGTCCGCCGCTTTCAGCTCCTGCAGGCAGACAATGTCCGGCGCCTCGCGCTCAAGCCATTGCAGCAGCGCCGCCTGGCGCGAACGGACTCCGTTGATGTTGAATGTCGCAATGCGTAGCGTCGCCACGGCATGTCCTCCCTGCATCCAGCTTATTTCGACGACGCCTCGCCCGACAGTTGAGACTCCGCTTCATCGCACCACTCTATCGCCCATGATCGCGCGCAGGAAATCGCATCGGCTTCATTCGAGAAGGCGTCGATGTCGCCGGAATCGTGCGAGCGGAAATGCTCGTTTTTCTGCGGTATGCGAGTGATCCGGGCACGCGCGTAGTAGACGCCCTCGTCCGCATGGCGTGCCCGGCAGTCGATGTGGAAATGCCTGTAGTCGAACTGCATCGCTTGTCCTCTGAACGCGCTTGATGCCGATCAGCGGTAGCATCGCTCATACCTGCCGCAGCGTTCAAAGCAGTGAACAGCGACCACGCGCGTGGGTGTGCCGCCACGCGTGGTCCGCTGTCGCGAGCGAGCGCGCCTCAATTCGGCACGTTCAACGCGCCGTTTGCCACCGTGATCGCATTGCCGCCGGGGCTCGTCGCAATCGCCGGCAGGTTCGCGGTGGTTAATGCAGGCGCGGCGCCCGGCGTGCCGCCGCGCGGCACCGTGTGAACGACTTGCGACGGCGGCAGCGGCGTGCCGTTCTTCAGGTGGTTCCACATCAGGTTGAGCGCCTGAATGTTGTAGTAGTGCAGCGGCACGAAGCGCGTGTCGAAGCCTGCCACGCTGAGGAACACGTCGAAGTGCTGACCGTTCGTGATTTCGTAGAACGACAGCTTGCTCGCCCCGCCTTCCACAAGCTGATTCGTCGCAACGTACGGCCGTGAAGCATGGTTGATCGGCACGAGAGCGTCGGCGCGGCCTTGCACGATGATGGCCGGCTTGCCATGCAGATTGGCATTCACCTTGATCGCTTCCACATTCGTGGTCAGCGTGCCGTTGGTCCACAGCGTGCGCAGGCATGCGGCGCCGACATAGCTTGCATCGGCCGTGGCGAGACGGTGATCGAACGCGCCCAGCGTGCCCGCGTTGTAGACCAGGTTGATGCCGTTGGTAGGCGGCACACCGTTGCCGATGCCGAACAGGGTGAGCATCGGCGAAACGGCGGGCGTCACGCCGGCAGCGCCGGTCGAACTCGTCGTGCCGAAACTGAAGTTGCACAGGTTGTCGGTCACGCTCGCCTTTGCATAGGCGTTCGCGTAAGTCACCGCCACGGCCGGCACGGCTTGCGAGTCCCACATCGGCGCGTGCAGCGCGTCGGAATCGGTCTGATAGCCGTTCTGATGCAACAGCGCCAGCGCGTTGGTCGCCTGGGTCGCCGTGTCGCCTCCCGCAATCACCCCGTTGGCCGCGAGCGTGGTACAGCGCGCGGTGCGAATCGCGGTAGTGGTCGCGAGCGGCAGCGTGGTCAGATACGGCGCGCCGGTCGCGGCGGGCGCGAGTGCCGCGCACGGCTCGAGCAGGTTCGCGAGCGTCATGTAATCGGCAAGCGGCTTGCCGAATGCGCCGACAGGCACGCCACCTTGTGAGACCGACACTTGCGAGGGTACGCGCACGTTGATTTGCGGTTCGCCCACAACCACTGCGGTGATGAGGCCGGCTGTATCCTGCTCCGCCGCCGCGAGCGAGGCGCCGCCGCCATTGCTCACCGACGCGGCGATCGTCAGAATGCTGCCGGGTTTATAGCGCACGGTGCGGGTCGAGCCGTTCAACGTGCCGTATGAATCGTTAAGTGCCCAATAGGCGAACTGGATCGCCTGCAAGGTGTTCTTGCCCCAGTCCTGTTCAGGGTTCTGCTGCGAGTGTGCGTGCTTGAACGCGTAGCGGTTCGGGAACTGGCTGTTAAAGGTAGCGAGATCGGTGTTGCCCAGGTTCGCCGTGAAGAGGCTCGCCTTGCCCGCGGCGCTCGCGTCCTGCAAGGTGCCGTCGATCAGCGTGACGCGATTCGTCGAGAGTTCATGCGCGCCGTTGCCCGAGCCCTTGTCCGTGTATGCAACTGCGCAGCCGCGCTTGAGCCCCCACTCGCCGGCAGCGGAAATCGCGCCGTACACGCCGCGCGAACCCGAAGACGTTGCGGTGACAATGCACGGTTGGTTCGCATTGAAGCTCGCTGGAACCTGCACGAGCACGCTGACATTCTGCTTACCGCTGCCGTTGTCGGCGAAAGCCAGGTACTCCTTGCCTGCAATCTTGCCTTCGCCCAACGTGTCGTTGCCGTTCAGGTCGACATTAGGGCCCCAGAAGCGCCCATAGCCGCCGTTGCTCGTCATGTCGACGAGCGCGCGATAGTTCGACCAGATCGCGAGCCGCCGCAGTTCGGCAGCGGTAGGTTGCGCGGCGTTGGCAATCGCAGGAGCGGTCGCCGATGCAAGACCAATTTTACCGAGTCCTGCTGTGAGCAGGTCGTCACTATTGCCGTCATACGACTGCGTTCTGACCGTGCCGACGATGAAGTCCGGCAACACGTTCGCTTGCGGTGGTGGTGGGCCGTCGTCATGTCCCCCGTGGCATGCGCTCACAGCGAGCGCGACGACGATTGCAATGGACAGCGCGGACCTGCTTCGAAGGGCGGATGTCATCTGTGCTTGTCTCCATTATTTGCAATACCGTTTTGCGTGACTGTGTACACGCAGCGGCGCCGGGTTTGCTACCCTGAATTGTTCTCGCGCGACGCTTCGGATACCGACGCATCGCCAGCCTGCATTGACCTTTCAGCGGAGTCAATAGAACGTCATGGCAAGAGACAACGAATGCGGAAATTCGGATGGCCAAGCGGACTTGTGTCAACCTTCGCGGCGCCGTTTTCTACAATCGGCTGCAGCGGCGGCCACCGTCGGTGCGGCACCGCACCTTCGCGCGCAGACCCAGGCGCCCGCCGCGCCGGCCGCTCAAATGCCGGTTTCGCAGCCGGTACCACCCCGGCCCGTCGCACTCAACGTGAACGGCCGCACTTATTCGTTGCAACTTGAACCGCGCGTGACCCTGCTGGATGCACTGCGCGAGTATGCGGGCTTGATGGGCACGAAAAAAGGCTGCGACCGCGGACAATGCGGCGCATGCACGGTCATCGCGAATGGGCGCCGCATCAACTCATGCCTGACGCTGGCTGTCATGCACGAAGGCGAAGCCATCACCACTGTCGAAGGTCTCGCGAGCAACGGCGCGTTGAGTCCGCTGCAACGCGCGTTCGTCGAGCACGATGCGTTTCAGTGCGGCTACTGCACGCCGGGCCAGCTATGCTCGGCTACTGCGTTGCTGGAAGAGTTTCGCAAAGGCGCGGCAAGCGTCGCGACTGTGGATGTCCGTAGACGCCCCATCAAACTTTCCGACGACGAGATTCGCGAACGCATGAGCGGCAATATTTGCCGTTGTGGCGCTTACGCGAACATCGTGGCCGCGATACGCACCGTGCATGAGGGCGGCGGCCAGACCGCGAGCGCAGCGAACGTCGAACATAACGGGCAACACGATAGCCCGGGTCAACCCGATCACGCGTGAGGCGGAGCGAATGGATGCAATCTCCTACGAACGCGCCGCCGACATAGCCGGCGCAGTCCGAGCGGCACAGCAGCCGGGCACGGTCTTCATCGGCGGCGGCACGAATCTGCTCGATCTGATGAAGGGCGGTGTCGAACGGCCGGTCCGGCTCGTCGACATCACGCATATCCGCGGACTCGACGACATCACGACGCTGCCTGGCGGCGGCATTCGCATCGGTGCGCTGGTGCGCAACAGCGACGCCGCGAATCATGCGTTGGTGCGCGAGCAGTATCCGCTGCTCTCGCAAGCGTTTCTTTCGGGTGCGTCGGCGCAACTGCGAAATATGGCGACCGTCGGCGGGAATCTGCTGCAACGTACCCGCTGTGGTTACTTTTACGACACCGCGTTTTCACAGTGCAACAAGCGCATGCCGGGCAGCGGCTGCGCGGCGCTGGAAGGCCATAACCGCATGCACGCGATTCTCGGCGCGAGTTCGCAGTGCGTGGCGGTAAATCCATCGGACATGAGCGTCGCGCTCGCGGCGCTCGATGCCGTGGTGCGTGTGAGCGGGCCAGCCGGCGAGCGAAGCATTCCGTTCGCCGAATTTCATAGCCTTCCGGGCGACAGGCCCGACCTCGATACCACGCTGCGTCCCGGCGAGCTGATCACCGCGGTCGACCTTCCGCCGGCGCTTTTCAGCGCGCATTCGCATTATCTGAAAGTGCGTGACCGCGCCAGTTACGCATTCGCGCTGGTGTCGGTCGCCGCCGCGCTGCGAATGGACGGCGAGCGCGTGCAGATCGCGCGCATCGCACTGGGCGGCGTCGCGCACAAACCGTGGCGGGCGAGCGCCGCCGAGCAGATGCTCAACGGCCAGCCGCTCACGCAAGCCACGCTGAGCCGCGCGGCGGCCGCCGCGTTAAGCGACGCGAGGCCACTCTCCGATAACCGCTTCAAGGTTCAGCTTGCGCAACGCGCAATCGTGCGCGCGGTGAACGAGGCCGCCGGCCGCGCGGGAGGTGTCGCATGAATCTGATCGGTCAACCGTTCGACCGCACCGACGGCCTGCTCAAAGTGACCGGCGAAGCGCGCTATGCGGCGGAGTTTCCGGAAGCGCGTCTTGCGCATGCGGTGCTCGTCACGAGCACGATTGCGCGCGGCACGATTGCGTCGATCGACACGAGCCGCGCCCAGGCCGTGCCGGGCGTGCTGCTCGTAATGACGCACGAGAACGCGCCGCGTCTGCCGAACGGCGGCAAGGCGCAACTGGCGCCGCCTCAGGGCCGCCGCCTGTCGCTGTTACAGGACAACGAAGTGCATTACAACAACGAGCCGGTCGCGGTGGTCGTCGCCGATACGCTCGAACATGCGGCCGACGCCGCGCGCCAGTTGCGCATCACCTATCGGGCAGGCGCGGCCACGCTCGACTTCGCTCAGGCCAAGGCCAACGCGCATGCGCCCGACAAACCGCAAGGACGCCAAACGGATACGCGGCGCGGCAGTTTCGAGGACGGCATGCAAAGCGGCGCGGTGCATATCGACGCGACGTACACGACGCCTATCGAGCATCACAATCCCATGGAGCCGCATGCGACGATGGCGCGCTGGGACGGCCCGCAGCTCACGCTCTACGATTCCACACAAGGCGTGAGCGGCGAGGTGCAGGCGGTCGCGAAGACGCTCGGCATTTCTCCGGCGGACGTGCGCGTGATTTCGCCGTTCGTCGGCGGCGGCTTCGGTTGCAAGGGCTCGTCGTGGTCGCATGTGTCGTTATGCGCGATGGCCGCGAAACAGACCGGACGTCCGGTGCGGCTCGTGCTCGAGCGGCCCCAGATGTTCGGTCCGGTCGGCGCGCGCCCGCGCACCGAACAGCGTCTCATGCTGGCCGCGCGGCGCGACGGCACACTGACCGCCGTGCGCCACGACAGCATCTCGAACACGTCGATGATCGAAGACTGGACCGAGACCTGCTGCATGGTCACGCGCATGTTGTATGCGGTGCCGAACCAGGTGACCACGCACCGGCTCGTGCCGCTCAACGTCGGCACGCCGACGTTCATGCGCGCGCCCGGCGAGACGACCGGCTCGTTCGCGCTGGAGTCGGCCATGGACGAACTCGCGGTAGCGCTCCAGATGGACCCGCTCGCATTGCGCCTGAAGAACTACGCGGAGTTCGATCCGCAGGAAAACAAGCCGTGGTCCGGCAAGTCGTTGCGCGAGTGCTACCAGGTCGGTGCCGAAAAATTCGGCTGGTCGCGGCGTAACCCCACACCTCGTTCGATGCGTGACGGCAACACGCTGACCGGCATGGGCATGGCGACCGCCACCTATCCGGCCAATCGCAGCGAGGCCGGCGCGGTGGCGCGGATTCTCCCCGACGGCACCGCGATGGTCGCCTCGGGCACCCAGGATATCGGCACGGGCACGTACACGGTGATGACCCAGGTCGCCGCCGACGCGCTCGGCTTCGCGCCGGAAAACATCCACTTCGCGCTCGGCGACTCGTCGCTGCCCAAGGCGCCGGTCTCGGGCGGCTCGCAGTCGGCGGCGAGCGTGGCGCCGGCCGTGCGCGAGGCGGCAAATGCGGCGCGCGCACGACTGATGGCGCTCGCGCTGGCGGACCCCGCGTCGCCGGTACACGGCATGGCGCTCGACGACATCACCGTGGAAAACGGCTGGGTGACGAGCCGCTCGCAACCCGCGAGGCGCGATCCGGCCGCGGCGATCATCGCGCGCTCGGGCGGCAAGCCCATTGAGGCGACGTCTACCGTGAAGCCCGGCGACGAGAAGCAGAAGTACTCCTTTCACTCGTTCGGCGCGGTATTTGTCGAAGTGCGCGTGGACGCGGACCTCGGCACGATTCGCGTGCCGCGCGTGGTCGCGGTGTATGACGTGGGGCGCGTGCTCAACGAGAAGACCGCTCGCAGCCAGATGCTCGGCGGCATTGTGTGGGGCGTGGGCGCGGCGTTGCAGGAGGAGTCCTGGCTGGACACGCGCTACGGGCGCTTCACCAACGCGAATCTCGCGGAGTACCACGTGCCGGTGAACGCGGACATTGGCTCGCTCGACATTACGTTTCTCGACCGGCCCGATCCGTATATCAATTCGCTGGGTGTGCGCGGCATCGGCGAAATCGGCATTACCGGGGTGTGTGCGGCGCTGGCCAACGCGGTGTATCACGCGACCGGTGTGCGGGTGCGCGATCTTCCTGTCACGCTCGACAAGGTGATGCACACGACGCAAGTCTGAACGACGCTGACCGCTTGCCTCGCGCTGCGTTGCGCCGCACAATCGGGAGCATCGCATTTACCGGTGCTTCCCATGGCTTACGCGTCGCTTGCCACTGGCCTGTTGCTTGCCGCCGGCGTCGGCTCGCGCTTCGATCCGCACGGCGTGCAGAACAAGCTGCTCGCGCGCCTGCCCGACGGCACGCCCGTCGCCGAGGAAGCCGCGCACCGGCTGCTGCTGGCCGTGCCCAACGTGCTGGCCGTAGTACGGCCAGGCGCCGAAGCGCTCGCGCGACTTCTGAACGACGCCGGCTGCGACGTAGCGTTTGCGCCCGCCGCCGAACGCGGCATGGGAGCAAGCCTCGCCGCGGGCATTCGGGCGAGCAGGGACGCGGAAGGCTGGATCGTCGCGCTCGCGGACATGCCGCGCATTCAGACTTCGACAATCGAAGCCGTAGCGCGCGCGCTAGACGGGGGCGCCTGCCTCGTCGCGCCGTTTTATGCGGGGCAGCGCGGGCATCCGGTGGGCTTCGGCGGCGAGCATCGCGAAGCGCTTCTCTCGCTCGACGGCGACAGCGGCGCGCGTTCGCTGCTGGCATCGGAGCGCGTGATGCGGATAGACGTCGACGACGCGGGCATCTTGCGCGATGTCGATACGCCGGAGGATTTGCGGGGGATTTGAGCGCGGCGTTGGCATACGGCCTGCGAATCGGGGAGGGACGCCTTCGCGCGACGGCATCGTTGCAAGCAGTCAGGCACAAGGCTTGCGCGCCGTCGCAGGCATGCTTGCGCGCTGCCACCGAACAGCATTCCAACTGCGAATCTACCGCGCAACCCGCTTCAATTCCGCCTAAGCTGATGTGACGCCGCAATTGTCACGCCCCATTTCGCCATGATTCATGCGGCGCATGCGTTTCGAACCACCGACTGCCCATGAGCGAAACCAGCCCGCGCCTTTTCATCGTGTCACCGCATTTCGACGACGCCGTCTTCAGTTGCGGCGCATTGCTCGCGGCCCATCCGGACGCCGCGGTCTGCACCGTGTTCGCCGCCCCGCCCGAGCATACGATGCATACCGAATGGGATGAAAAGTCGGGCTTCAGCAACGCGCATGAAGCGATCCACGAGCGCACGTTCGAAGACAACCGCGCGCTCGAATTGCTCGACGCGATTCCGCTGCGCATGCCGTTTCGCGAAAGCCAGTATGCCGATTCGCCGTCGATCAGCAAAATGGCGGCGGAACTCGAGGAAACCATTTATCGAACCACGGCCAACACGTTGCTGATGCCGCTCGGCTTGCATCATGACGATCACGTGCGTGTGTTCGAAGCCTGCTGCGAGATCCTGCCGCGCCTGTCGCATCTCGCCTGGTTCGGCTACGAAGAAGCGATTCACCGCTGCACGCCAGGCGTCGTTCAGGCGCGTCTGGCCGATCTCGCGCAGCGCGGCATCGTGGCGACGCCAGCCAATCCGAGCGCCGGCCACACGATCGACACGCAGCGCCGCGCGCAACTCAAGCGCGAGGCCGTGCATGCGTATCAGAGCCAGTTGCGCGCGTTCGGCCCGGGCAATTACGACGACGTGTTCGCGGCCGAGCGCTACTGGCAACTCAGCGTGGGCCGTCGCGTGAAAAAATGAGCGGGAGATGAGCGCGAACAGAATGGCGGGTGCACAGCTCGACGCGGCCGGGAAACCCGGCCAAAAAGCGCCTACGCTTTAAGAGCACGGCACGCGCCGCCCGCACGGTTTTCAACCACAGGTGATGCAATGAGCTTCGACATGCATACGAGCCCGATTCCCGATCCCAATGCCGACCCGACCCGCGATCCGGAAGGCGATCCGCTTACGCCGCCGTCGCCCGGCCATCACACCGAGGAGCCGCAGCGCCCCGAAGGTCCGCCCGACAAAGATCCGGTGTGAGCTGCCGGCCGCCCGCCACCTCGTCAACCGTTGCAACGCAAGCGCTGGCGCGCGGCGCACACGGCGGCACAGCAATCAGCTCGTGAGGTCGCCAAAGCCCTGCAACAGGCGGTCGATGTCGGCGGCGTGGATGTTGCCCATCGTCGAAATACGGAACAGTTCCGCCGACAGCCCGCCCTGCCCCGCATAGATGACAAAACCGCGTGCCTTCAGCGCGTCGTGCAATTGCGGGTAGCTGACGCCGTTCGGCAGCCGGTACGCGCGCAACACGACCGACGACTCCTGCGGCGCCAGCACACTGCCGATGCCGCGCTCGGCCAGCCCCGCGCGGGCCTGCTCGGCGAGCGCCGCATAGCGCGCATGGCGCGCGCGCCAGCCGCCTTCATCGGCGATTTCGCGCAGTGCTTCGACGAGCGCGTAGTACGCGTGAACCGACGGCGTGAACGGCGTATTGCGCTGATCCTGCAGGCGCGCGAGTCTGCCAAGATCCAGGTAGTAAGTGCGGCTCGCCGCCTCTGCGAGCGCCGCCCGGCGCACCAGCACGAATGACGCGCCCGGCACGCCGTGCAGACACTTGTTGGCGGTCGCGGCCACGGCGTCGAGACTCGTGTCGGCGAAGTCGATTGCTTCGGCGCCGAAGCTGCTGACGCCGTCCACCAGCAGGCGCAGCCCGCGCGCGCGGCACAACGCACCGAGCGCAGCGAGGTCGTTCAGACGCCCGGTGGTGGTTTCATGATGAATCACGGCGACATGCGTGAACGCCTTGTCCGCGTCGAGACGCCCGGCGATTTTCGCGAGATCCGGCGCCTGCATCCAGTCGTGCTTGAGCGCCTCATGCGCGATGCCGTATTGCGCGGCAATCTGCGCGATACGCTCGCCATACACACCGTTTTCCACCACCAGCAATTTGCCGTTTTGCGGCACCAGCGCGGCCGTCATGCTTTCGACGGCGGCCGTGCCTGAGCCTGTCATCAGCACGGCCTGCCACTCGCTCGCGTCGAGGCCGTAAAGGTCGACGAGACGCGTGCGCGCCTCTTCCTGCAAATCGAAGAACTCGCTTTCGCGGTGGCACAAGTCCGTCTGCAACAGGCTATTGCGGACGCGTTCGGTGAGCGTCACCGGGCCGGGATTGAGCAGCAGCATGAGGCGCTTCCTTTCTCTTTGACTTCAGCCCGCGCCGATGTGGCGCATCAAACGCGCTTTCACATCGGGCGGAGTAATGGTGGGACGCGGCAAGCCGTCCGGCGTGCCGCGGCGAATCACGACGCGCGCGAAGCGCGGGCCGTCGAGCGGCGCGGATTCGAACAACTGATCGAGCACGGCCGGGTCGTCGCTTTCCACTGCGGACGCATAGCCGCACGCCGCCGCCACGCCCGCGAACGAGATTTGCGGCGACACCGTCGCCTGCCCGCCCGTGGAGTCGTGCGCGCCGTTGTCGAGCAGCACGTGCGTGAGATTCGACGGGCCGTAAGCGCCGAGCGTCGCAAACGCGCCCATGCGCATCAGCGCGGCGCCGTCGCCGTCGAGCGCCACCACATGCAGGTCCGGGCGCGCGAGCGCGAGGCCGAGCGCGAACGGCGTCACGCAGCCCATCGAGCCGACCATGTACAACTGGTTCGGACGATCGTCGATTGCGTAAAGCTCGCGCCCGCAAAAACCGGTCGAGGCCAGCACCACCGTCGACTCGAGCGGCGTATGCGCGATCACCTTCTGCAACGCGTGGTGACGCGACGCGAGTTCGCTCGCGGCCACGTTGCTGAACTGCGAACGCGCCGCCGCCGGCACGCGGCGCGCGCTGGCGTCGCCTGCCTTCAGTTCGTACGGGGCGACGCTGCCCTTTTGCATGACGAGCGCGTACGGGCGGCCCGTTTCGTCCATATGGGCGATGGCGCGATCCAATGCCGGGCCGATTGCCTCGGCTTCCGTGGGAAAAGTCTCCCAGGGAATTTCCATCGTATCGAGCATCGCGGGCGTAACGGGGCCCATCAACGCATGCTGAGGTTCGTCGGCGACGCCCGGCTGGCCGCGCCAGGTGACGATCAGCAATTGCGGCAGACGGAAGGTCCACGTGAGCGAAGTGAGCGGGCTGACCGCGTTGCCGAGCCCCGAGTTCTGCATCATGGTGATGCCGCGGCGCCCATTGCGGGCGCCCAGCGCGACGCCCGCGATCAGCGCCACTGCATCGCCTTCGTTCGCCGCCGACACATAGTGCAGCGACTCGTCCTGCAGCACATAGTTGATGAACGGCGTCAGATACGAGCACGGCACACCGGCATACCAGTCGAAGCCGCGTTCGCGCGCCGCCTCGACGAACTGTGCTGCTTCGATCATTGCGCCACTCCGTTCGCCGCGTTCGCGGCCGCACCGCCGACGGACGCCGCGAGCGGCGTCTGGCCATGCGCGAAGTCGCCCGCGCGGCGGAAGTCTTCGAGATCGTTGACACCGCGCCAGTGACCGTGCACGTACTGCACCTCGATCGACTCGCCGGCTTCGATCAGCGCATTCAGCAACGCGGGCATGTCGAGCGACGCGAAATCGGCGCGCGCCTGCAACTCACGCATCACAGTCTGCAGACGCTCGCGGCCTGCGCCGCGCACGTTCATGAGACCGACCCAGCGGCCATGCGGCGTTTGTGCGGCAATCGCCGACGACGCCTCCTGTCCGCTCGACACATGGCGCAGCACAACCTTGTTGCCAAAGAGACCCCGGTCGTCGGCGGCCGAGCACCACGCGAAGTCGCGCACGCTGGCGTTTTCCGCGTCGGTGAGCGAAGAATCCACCACTACGCTGAACGCCGCTTCGCTCTCCACCAGATCGCGCAGAATGTAGCTGCGGAACAGCAGATCGCCGTAGGAAATCACGGTGTCGCCGGAGAGCTTGTCGAGCGCGCACGCGAGCGACGCGAGTTCGCCCGTCTCGGCATGCTTCTCGTTGATGGCGAGCTTGATGCCGGCTGTGTCGATTGCATCGGCGCGATAACCGCCGACCACGGTGATGTCATTCACACCCTGCTTCTTGAATGCGTCGACGAGCCAGCGCAACAGCGGCTTGCCGGCCACCGGCAACATGACTTTCGGGCGGTCTTGCGTGACGGCTTCGAGGCCCTTGCCGCGGCTAGCCGCGAGCACGATGGCGGAGCCGGCCGCGCGGCCGCTCGACAGATAGCGGTCTTCCGCTTCCGAGTATTCGTCGGCGTCCTGCAAACGGAAAATTTCGTTGACGGCCGCAATGCGGTCTTCGACATTGACGAGCGTTTCGCTCGTGTGGATTTCCCGCGCCACAGCCTGCATGGCCGAGGTCGCCGCGCGAATCAGGTGGTTCGCCCAGATCACCGTGCTGATGCCGGCTTCGCGGAACACTTCAGTCGGCGTGCTGTAGTACTTGGTCGGCACGATGACGAGCGGCGCGCGCCCGGCCCACTCGCGCGCGAACTCCAGGATTTCGTCAGGGCGCGAGAGCTTGCTGTGAATCAGGATGGCGTCCGCGCCGGCACGGCGATAGGCTTCCGCGCGGCGCAACGCCTCTTCCATGCCCCAGCCCGCGATCAGCGCTTCCACGCGCGCGACGATCGAAAAATTCTCGTCCGACTGCGAGTCTTTACCGGCCTTGATCTTGCCGCAGAATTCGTCGATGTCGGCAAGCGGCTGCGCCTCACCGTTAATGAAGCTATTGGTTTTCGGAAACTGCTTGTCTTCGATGCACACGCCGGCAATGCCGCGCTGTTCGAGCTTGCGCACGAGGCGGCGCACGTTGTTGAAATTGCCGTAGCCGGTGTCGCCGTCGAGCAGGATGGGCAGGTCGCTGGCGTCGGCCATGAATTCGAGGTTGTCGACCACCTGAGTCCAGCTGGCTTCGTTGTTGTCGCGCACGCCGAATTGCGCCGAGATGGCAAGCCCCGATCCCCAGATCGCCTTGAAGCCGGCTTCGCGAACGATGCGCGCGGAGAGGCCGTTGTGGGCTTCCATCATGAATTCCAGTTCGTTGCTGACAAGCATCTGGCGCAGGCGTGCGCTGCGTGAAGCGGAGACAAAGGCGGGTTCGCGGGCGTTCATTTTGTGTACTCCTGGTGGCGGCCTACTGCGGGCTTATTGGCGCTCTTTTGCCCGACTGGCGACGGGAAAATGGCGACTATAGCGGAATTTTCATTTATTCGTCATTTGCGCGGCCACCCTTTTCTTGACTTGCTATTAAGTGGAGAAATGTGTCTTTTTTTGCAGAAGGCCGCCTTCGCCGCGAATAATCCCAAAATCACCACGCGATATTATTTTCGTCCCAACTGGCAATACGTGGCCCATTACGCATGCCGATTACGCGATTAATTCCGCGTCACTAAACAGACTGCCCCCGCCCGTTTTATCAGACGAAACACGCGTGGCGGCAGGGGTTTCCCCTGCCTCAGGAACAGACCGAAAGCTGCCGTTAATGAGTCAGCGGGAAACACAGCCCATTTGATCGACCCTTTGCGAAGCACGACCCTTTGCCATGACTCTGAACAAAAAACTGGCCTCAATGATTGCCGTTCTCTGGTTCGGCCTGATCCTGATCGGCGGCTTCGGCGCATGGC
Organism: Burkholderia sp. WSM2230; assembly: GCF_000472445.1. Classification (GTDB taxonomy): domain Bacteria; phylum Pseudomonadota; class Gammaproteobacteria; order Burkholderiales; family Burkholderiaceae; genus Paraburkholderia. The sequence continues at coordinate 53,119 of NZ_AXAJ01000020.1, read as the reverse complement.
AAAGCCGTGCGTCGATGATCGCGGACCGGCGCGATCAGCTCACCTCGCTGATCGACCAGGCGAACCACGTCGTCGGCCGTTACTACGCGTTGGCGCAACAGCACGCCATCACAGAAGACGAAGCCAGGAAACAGGCGCTCGCCACGATCGAGTCGATGCGCTACGGCAAGGACGGCTATATCTCGGTGAACGACTCGCAGCCCGTGATGCTGATGCATCCGTTCAAGAAAGATATGGTCGGCAAGAACCTCGCGCAATTTGCGGACCCCGCGGGCAACCATCTGTTCGTCGACATCGTCAACGCGGGCAATCGCGAAGGCGGCGGCTTCGTCGACTATCTGTGGGCCAAGCCCGGCAGCGACAAACCGGTCGCCAAGACCAGCTATTCGCTGCACTTTCAGCCGTGGGACTGGTATCTCGTCACCGGCATGTACATGGACGACGTGCAGCACGCGTTTTACGCGAGCCTGTTGCGTTGGCTCGCCATCACCGTCGCGCTCGGCGGCATCGCCACGGGCATCATGGTGCTCGTGCTGCGCAGTGTCCGCCGCTCGCTCGGCGGCGATCTGGAAGTTGCCGTCGAACATGCGCAGCTGATGGCGCGCGGCAATCTCGCGGTGCGCGTGCCGGTCAAGGACAACGATGCGAGCAGCCTGCTGCATGCGCTGCAGACCATGCAGGCCGGCCTCGTCGACACCGTTTCGCGGGTGCGCGCCGGAACGGAAAATATCAACGTCGGCGCAAGCGAAATTGCCGCCGGCAACACCGATCTGTCGCAACGCACAGAGGAACAGGCCGCGGCGCTGGTTCAGACGGCGTCGAGCATGGATCAGATGACGGTCAACGTGAAGCAGAACGCGGACAGCGCGCAGCAGGCGGCGCAGCTCGCGGGTCAGGCCGCCGACGTCGCCACGCGAGGCAGCCGCGTCGTCGACGACGTAGTGCGCACGATGGGCGAGATCACGACGAGCTCGCGGCAGATCGGCGACATCATCGGCGTGATCGACGGCATTGCGTTCCAGACCAACATTCTCGCGTTGAACGCGGCGGTCGAAGCAGCCCGCGCGGGCGAACAGGGACGCGGTTTCGCAGTGGTCGCCGCCGAAGTGCGCAGCCTCGCGCAACGCTCGGCCACGGCCGCCAAGGAGATCAAGGCGCTGATCGAAACCTCCACGAGCACCGTCGAAGCCGGCGCGTCGCTGGTCTCGAACGCGGGCTCGACGATGGGCGAGATCGTGCAGTCGGTGCGCCGTGTGAACGAGATTCTCGAGGAAATCAGCAACGCTTCGCGCGAGCAGAGCGCGGGCATCGAGCAGGTGAATCGCGCGGTCGGCGAAATGGATCAGGTCACGCAGCAGAACGCGGCGCTCGTCGAGCAGGCCGCCGCCGCCGCGCATTCGCTGAAGGACCAGGTGAGCGTGCTGCGCGAGGCGATCTCGAGCTTCGCGCTGCCTGCATGAAGGCGCACGCATGAAGGCGCACGCATGAAAAAGAAGGCGCTCGACAGGCGGCGAGCGCCTCTTTGACACGCCGCGTCGAAATCGACGCATCAATCGAACGAAACGAGCCGCGCGGATTTAAAAGTCCGCGCGGCTTTTTTGCGCGTGGCGCGCGAGTTAGCTTGCAGTAATCTCGCATACTGATTACGTTATCATTACAATGAGCCGTGCCGCAAGCTAATCCGTTGTCTATTCGTCCATGATGCAGAAGAAAAAATCCCAGCCGCGCGATCCTTATGCGCCGGTCGCGAAGAACCAGTTACTGGTTGCGCGGCTGCCCATGTGGCGCTCGAAACTCATCGTCGTGCTGGTGTTCGCCGCCTTTGCCGCGCTTGCCGGGCGTGCGTTCTGGGTTCAGGTTGTGAATCGCGACTTCTATGTCGACCAGGGACAAAAGCGCTATCAACGCACCATCGAACTCGACGCGACGCGCGGGCGCATTGTCGACCGCAATGGCTCGATGCTCGCCGTCAGCCTCGCGACTTACGAGATCTGGGCTTCGCCCAGGCTGCTCGACGAAGCCGCGTTGCCGCCGCTTTCGAAACTGCTCGATTTGCCGCTCGCGGAACTACGCCGCCGTTTGAACGGCGACAAGACGTTCGTGCTGCTCAAACGTCAGGTGGACGCGGAGACGGCCGACCATCTGTCGAAGCTTGGACTCGCGGGCATCACGCAGATCGCCGATTCAAAGCGTTTTTATCCGGAAGGCGAATCGGCGGCTCACGTGGTCGGCTTTACCGACATTGAGGACAACGGCCAGGAGGGGGTCGAGCTCGCCGCGAACGAACAGTTGCTCGGCGTGCCCGGCCATCGCGAAGTGATCCGCGACCGGCTCGGCCGGGTGGTGTCGGAAACGCGGCCGCTCGTGCCCGCGCAGAACGGCGAGACGATTCATTTGACCATCGACCGGCGCATCCAGCAGCTCGCGTATGCGCAGCTGAAGGAAGCCATCGCGAAGCATCGCGCGGAGGCAGGCAGCGTGGTGGTGCTCGACGCGCGTAACGGCGAGATTCTCGCGCTCGCCAACTATCCGAGCTTCGATCCAAACGACCGCGCGCGCCTGACCGGCCGGCAGTTGCGCAATCGCGCGGTGGTCGACACCTTCGAGCCCGGTTCGACGATCAAGCCGGTGGTGGTCGCGCTTTCCATCGACGAAGGCAAGGTGCGGCCGCAAAGCGTCATCGACACCGCGCCGGGCTGGTACAAGATCGGCCCGGCGGTGATCCACGACACCTCGAATCACGGCGTGATGACCATCGCCGAGGCCATGCAGAAGTCGAGCAATATCGCGCTCGCCAAGCTCGCGCTCAATCTGCCGGCCGAAAAAATCTGGGCCAAGTATCAGGAATACGGGCTCGGCGTGCGGCCCGAGCTAACGTTTCCCGGCGTGGCGTCGGGCAAGGTGCGACCGTACAAACGCTGGCGTCCCATCGAGCAGGCGACCATGGCGTACGGCTATGGGCTCTCAGCGTCGCTGTTGCAGATCGCGCAGATCTACACCGCGTATGCCGGCGACGGCACGATGCACCCTGTGCGCCTCGTGCGCGAGGACGCCAATGCGGCGGCCGCCGCGCAAGCCCGGCAGGCGGTCACCACGCCGGCCACCGCGCGCGCGATCCGCTCGATGCTGGAAATGGCCACCGGCGACGGCGGCACCGGGCGCGCTGCGACGGTGGAAGGCTACCGCGTCGGCGGCAAGACCGGCACCGCGCGCAAGCAGGTCGGCGCGACTTACGCGAAAAACCGCTACCGCGCGCTCTTTGTCGGCATGGCGCCGATGAGCGATCCGCGCCTGATCGTCGCCGTCATGATCGACGACCCCGCGGGCAAGGCGTTTTATGGCGGCACCGTGGCCGGGCCGGTGTTCAGCGCGGTGACGGGGGGCGCACTGCAACTGCTGGGTGTGCCGCCGGACGCGTGAGGGAGTGAGGCTGTGAGCCGCTGACGCGTGCTGTGTCAGCACTGCCATAGCGCGCGTTGCCGACTCACGCCCTCCCCGCGTACCGGCCAACCTCTGATGCATGCTCGCGCGAGCGGCTCGCCCACAATCCGCACGCCACGCAGAGGACACGGCCCATTTTGCGACGTCTTGAGGAAAAGGCGCGCAGCAACCGTCCGCACAGACATTTACGCGTTCTTAAGTCTCGCTTAATTCTTTGCTGTAACCATGCGGCTCAACATCCCCTGTTGAGCCGCCAGTACATCGGCGGCGTTTTTTTTAGCGATGTTTGCCGACGTGCCAGAAGACAGGCCGCATGCCTGCGAAAAGAAGGAGGTCAAACCATGGTTGAGAACGCGGTATTCGAGCATCTGCGCGCCATGCCCGACAACGAATGGGTCCGGCAGATTCACTCATGCAAAGTCTCCGACCCGTTGCAACCGCCTTGGGGACGTTCATACCGGCTCGTCGAATGGACCATGAAGCACACGCCGGAAGCAAGCCGCCGCGTGGTGCCCGCCGAGAGCACACCGCTAGAAATCGCGCAGGCCGTCGTCTCGCATGTGCCGGGCCGGCGCTTCTTTCAGTACGGCGACGAATAACAGAAGTCGAGCGCGTCTTCCAGCCGGTCGTTACCCCAGAACATTTCGTTGCCGACAAAGAACGTCGGAGCGCCAAAAATGCCTTTCGCCGCGGCAGCCTCGGTCTGTTCGCGCAGACGCAGCTTGTTCGCGTCGGTTTGCGCCTCTGCAATGATCTGTTGCGCGGGCAAGCCGAGTTTCGCGAGCGCTTCGCTCACCACTTCCACAGAACCGATATCGCGGTCATGCACAAAATTCTGCTGCATGATGTCGCGGCAATACGCGGCGATCCATTCATGCTGCGCGCCGAGCAACGCCACGCGCAGCGCGAGCAGTGCGGCACGCGGAAACACGCTCGGGCGCGTCAACGCAATGCCGTACTTGCGGCACTGCCGCTCCATATCCTTCCAGACGTAGGCGCCCTTTTCCTTCTGCAGCACGAACGGAGAATTGTCGTAGCCGAGCGCGCGAAAAATGGGCCCGAGCAGAAACGGCCGCCACAGAACGCGCACGCCTCGCGCGGCGGCCTCTGACTCGATCCGCATGACGCTCAGGTAGCTGTAATTGCTGCCGAAGTCGAACCAGAACTCGATGTCGCGCGCCGGCGTGCGCGACGAAGCGGTGGGATCATTCATCCGTTCTCTCTTGCAATGTCTGACAGTCAAACGGAAAAAGCTTGCCTATGATGAGAGTCTTTGTGGCTCAAACCATATTGGAAGCGTGATGCGTTATCCGTACGACCTGTTTGTCGCCGTGTGTCTGGCAGTCATGGTGATGGCGGCCTCGGTTATCCTCGCGCTGAACTGAGCCACAGGCCGCGGGCTCAACGCGTTTGCGTCGCCACGCGCAGCCCGAGCGATATGAACAGCACGCCGATAATCTTGTTCTGCCAGCGGCGCAGCCACGTCAGGCGCTTGACGAGTCTGCCGAGCGGGCGAATCGTCAGCACGATCAAAGTGGTGTAAAGCGCGCTCATGCCGACGAAAATCAGACCGAGCACCGCAAACTGCAGAAACGTCGAACCGTGCTCGGGGTGCACGAACTGCGGCAAAAACGCGAGAAAGAAGAGCGCGGTTTTCGGGTTGAGCACTTCAGCGGGAATGGCCTGAAAGAAGGCTTTCGACGCGGACACCGGTGCGCTCGCGGGCATATCGCCGCTTGCCGGCTTTTCGCGCAATGCCCGGATGCCGAGATAGACGAGATAAAGCGCGCCGATCCACTTGACCGCGTTGAAAGCGAGCGCCGAAGTCATCAGCAATGCGGAAAGGCCGACTGCTGCGCCGAGCGTGTGAACAAAGTCGCCGACGGCAATGCCCAGGCCCGTGAAGATGCCCGCCTTGCGCCCGCCGTGCACCGTGCGTGTCAGAACCAGCAGCACGGCGGGGCCCGGAATCAGAAAGAGGCCAAGCACGACGGCGATGAAAGTGCCTAATGTGGATAAGTCGAGCATGCTGTCCATCGTGTCTCCGATTATTTCGCAGTCGTGCGTTTATGGTCTGCAAAGTGTACCTCGCTTCGCGAACAGGCCGCACGGCAAACTCGCTATGATTCGAGTCTGCGCCCGAACGGCGCTCCGAAGTCTTTTATCCCAGGGTAGTGAGCGGAATTCCAGTGACTTACACGTTGTCGACGCGGCACATCCGCGAACTCGAGGTTCGCAAGAGCCGGTTCATTGCGTATGCGATACCCGTCGAGGATCGCAACGCCGCGATGGACGAACTGCGCCGCCTGCGCGACGAGCATCCGGCCGCGACGCACGTTTGCTGGGCGCTGCTGGCAGGCGGCCAATCGGGCATGTCCGATGACGGCGAGCCGTCCGGCACGGCCGGCCGGCCGATTCTCGAAGTGCTGCGGCATCATGATCTGGACGGCGTGCTGGCCGCCGTCGTGCGTTATTACGGCGGCGTGAAGCTCGGCGCGGGCGGCCTCGTGCGCGCGTACACCGACGCAATCGCCTCGGCGCTGCTGGATGCGCCGCGCGTCGAACGGGTTGCACTGGGCTCGCTGGTCGTCGAAGTGAGCTACGCGGATGAAGCGAAAGTGCGGCGCTGGATCGAGGCGCAAGGCTACGCGCTTGCCGATACCACCCACGGCATGCTCGTGAAAATGACGGTCCGCCTGCCGGTCAATATGATCGACGGCGCGCGGCGCGCATTGGTCGATATGACGCAAGGCAAAGCCGGCTTCTTTTGATGTCGGCGGCCTGACATCCATTTAGGAGATGGCTTGCGGGTGGCCGCTGTTACCATGCTGTTCTCCCATGGCATATATCACCACTGAAAGGGCCACTCCTCTGATCTCGACCGCCGCTTGTTCCCGCGCAGCGCCCGAATCGGCGCCGCACGGCTCCCATCTGCCGCAACTGGCGCGCGAGGCCGCGCGCACAGCGGCGTTCCGGAAAGACACGGTGCTCAAGGGCTGCGGCTTGATCGCGCTGCCGTTGGTGCTGTCCGCCTGCTCATGGTCGTGGTTCGGCCTGAACAGCAGCAGTTCGCCGCGCGCCCCGGCGCATGCCACCGGATGGCTCAGCGTCGCGCCCGCCCGCGAGTTCGCGTACATGCCGGCACTCGACGGGCGCGTATCGCCGAACCGCATCGAAAACACGGCAATGACCAGCGTCGTGCTGAAAAACGATATCAGCGACGCAGTGCGCGAAAGCGTGGAGAACCGCCTGAAGGTGGTGGGCTTTCATCTCGACGATGGCCGCAAGGTGCTGAGCGGCCGCATCGAAAAATTCAGCGTCGACGACGTTCGCTCGCCGGCCCTCTGGACGCTGCAGATGCGCTATGTGGTCACCGACGCCGCCACACACAAAGTGGTGTTCTCGACCACCAAGACCGTCAAACGCAAATCGCCTAAATTCACCAGCAACACAATTGCAATTGAGGACACGATCAAGCTCAGCGTCGACGCATTGGTGCAGGACGCCGGGTTCATCAAGGCAGTGAATTAGGCAACGCGAGGCGCCACCCGGTAGCAGAGTTACAGCAGAGGCACGGCCACCGTTTCGCTACAATCAGAAGCAGATCGGAAGCAGCGCGTCACCCTGCTTTTTGTTTTCTCCGCGCCTGGGCGCAGCGCTTACACTCGCGCCAAGCAACGCACACCATGCGAGGCCCCAATGTCCACGACCGCCTGGCTCTTCTTCCTGCCCGCCTGCTTTGCTATCAATCTCGCGCCCGGGCCGAACAATCTTCTGTCGATCAACGTCGCCGCGCGGCACGGCTTCACAACTGCGTTCCTCGGCGGCAGCGGGCGGCTCGTTGCGTTCGCCGCGATGATCGTGCTCGCCGCGACCGGCCTCGCGGTCGTGCTGCACGCGTCCGAGTGGTTCTTTCTCGCGATCAAACTGGCCGGCGCCGCTTATCTCATCTGGCTTGCCATTCAACTGTGGCGCAGCGACGCGCCGGCCATCGACACCACGCGGGAAGAGTCCGCATCGCTCGCAAAGATCGCGCGGCAGGAATTTTTCGTGGCCGCCGGCAACCCGAAAGCGATCCTGGTGTTCACCGCCTTTCTGCCGCAATTCGTCGACATTGCGAGACCCATGCTGCCGCAATTCGCCGTGCTCGGCGCCAGCTTTCTGGTACTCGAGTGCGTGGCGATTGCGCTGTATTCGTGGGCTGGCACGCATCTCGGCAAATGGCTCGTGCGCGCACGCGTGAGGCGCTGGTTCAATCGCTGCTGCGGCGCGTTCCTCGCGGCCATCGGCGTGAGCTTTCTGCTGGTGCGTCGCGCGTGAGCCTCAGGCCCGGCAACGGCCGCTTCGCCGGAGTTCATAAGCAATCGCTAATGTATCTGCCGAGAAACTTTAACTATCGCTATAGACCGGGCGCTCCTATGCTCGATCAATGACCCGCCGCTGTGCTCGGCGAGACGCGGCATGGGCAAGCGACTTCTCATAGTCACAGGAGCGGCATCATGAAGATCTGCATCTTCGGAGCGGGAGCGATAGGCGGTTTGATGGGCGTGCAACTGGCACGCGCCGGCGCCGATGTCAGTTTCATCGCGCGCGGCGCGCATCTCGCGGCCATGCGCGAGCACGGCGCGCGCTTGATCATGGACGGCGAGACGGTCAGCGCGCCGGTTCGCTGCACGTCCGACCCGAGCGAGCTCGGCGTGCAGGACGTCGTGATCATCACGTTGAAAGCGCACTCGCTGCCCGGCGTGGTCGACTCGATGCAGCCGCTGCTCGGCAAGCACACCGCAATCGTCACCGGCGTGAACGGCATTCCGTATTGGTACTTCTATCAGCATGGCGGCAAGTTCGCCGGCACGCGGCTCGCCAGCGTCGACCCGGACGGCAGTCAATGGACGAAGCTCGGCCCCGAACGCGCGATTGGCTGCGTGCTTTATCCAGCGGCCGAAATCGTCGAGCCCGGCGTCATCAAGCACGTGTATGGCAAGAAGTTTCCGATCGGCGAGCCGAGCGGCGAACGCACGCCACGCATCCAGCAATTTCACGAGATCATGCAGGCGGCCGGTTTCGAGGCGCCGATCCGCGACAACATTCGCGATGAAATCTGGCTGAAACTCTGGGGCAATCTGTGCTTCAACCCGATCAGCGCGCTCACGCACGCCACACTCGACGTGCTCACGAGCGACCCCGGCACGCGCGCCGTATCGCGCACGATGATGCTCGAAGCCAAGCGCATCGCGGATCAATTCGGCGTGCATTTCCGTGTCGATGTCGAAAAGCGCATTGACGGCGCGGGCGCGGTCGGCGCGCATAAAACCTCGACGCTCGTGGACCTGGAAAATCGCCGGCCGATGGAAATCGATCCGCTTCTGACCGTCGTGCAGGAGATGGGGCGTCTCGTCAACGAGCCGACGCCGACCATCGACGTGGTGCTCGCGCTCGTCAAGCTGCGCGAGCGGATGGCCTTGCAGGGCGCCTGAGCGCGATCGCGTTGCCCGCATCAGCCCGCGCATAAGTGAAAAAGGATCGGACGTCGTCCGATCCTTTTTTATTGCTGCTACCGCGCTGTTATTGGTCGATAGCGAGCCAGACCGCCTTCGGCTCAGTGAAGTTTTCAATCGCGACGTCGCCGTGTTCGCGGCCGAAACCCGAATCGCCGGAACCGCCCCACGGCAGGCGCACGTCCGTGTAGCCGTACGTGTTGATCCAGACGGTGCCGGCTCTGAGATCTCGCGCCACGCGATGCACGCGGCCGATGTCCGCGCTCCACACGCCGGCGGCGAGGCTATACAGAGTGCCGTTGGCAATACGTATCGCGTCGGCTTCGTCGTCGAAGCGGATCACGCTCGCGACTGGTCCGAAGATCTCCTCCTGCGAAATACGCATTTCATGTTCGACGTTCGCGAACACCGTCGGCTCGACAAAGAAGCCGCGCTCGCCGACGCGCGCGCCGCCCGCCACCAGCGACGCGCCTTCCGACCGCCCCGCATCGACATAACCGAGCACGGTCTTCATCTGCGCCGCGGAAATGAGCGGCCCCATCGACGTTTCGCGCAGCGACGGGTCGCCTACCTTGATCGACTTGGCTCTTGCGGCGAGACGCTCCACCACTTCGTCGTAGACGTCGCGATGCGCGAGAATGCGCGAGCCGGCCGAGCATACCTGGCCCGTGTTGAAGAAGATGCCTGACGCCGCGGCTCGCACCGCGTTGTCGAGATTCGCATCAGCGAAAATCAGGTTCGCCGATTTGCCGCCGAGCTCGAGCGTGACACGCTTGAAATTGCCCGCCGCGCCTTGCAGAATGCCGCGCCCCACCGAAGGTGATCCAGTGAACGTGACCTTGTCCACGCCCGGATGCGCGACGAGCGCGTCGCCCACCACGCGTCCCTTGCCTGTGACGATATTCAGGACTCCCGGCGGTAAACCCGCTTCGAGCGCGAGTTCGCCGATACGCAATGCGGTGAGCGGCGTGATCTCCGCGGGTTTGACGATGAGCGTGCAGCCGCACGCGAGCGCCGGCGCGATTTTCCACATGCCGATCATCAACGGGAAATTCCACGGCACGATGGCTGCGACCACGCCGACCGGTTCGCGGATCGTGTAAGTCAACGCGTCGGGGCGAACCGGCACCACCTGGCCGTTTATCTTGTCGCACCAGCCCGCGTAGTATTCCAGCGTATCGATCGCGGCGGGAATGTCCTGGCGCATGACCGCGGCAATCGGCTTGCCTGCATCGAGACTTTCGAGCGCGGCGAGTTCGTCGAGATTCGCGCGCATCAGGCCTGCAAGCCGAGCCAGGATGCGACCGCGCTCGGCCGCCTTGATGCCGTTCCACACTTTCAGCGCGGCACGTGCTGCATGCACGGCCGTGTCGACGTCGGCGGCGCTGCCCTGCGCAACGCGCGCAATCGGCTCTTCGGTGGCGGGATTGATGTCGACAGAATATTCGCCTGTGCCCGGCGGCAAACGTTTGCCGTCGATCAGCAGGTCATGGCTCACGAGGTCGGTCATCATGAATCTCCTTGCATTGGATGTTGCGTGGGCTGATAGCAGCAGGTCGGTCTGGGGAAGACCGATGCGGGCAAGCGCTGCGCGCCGCTACGGCTCGTGAAGCTCCGCGCCGCTGCGCGCAGCGACCAGCCGCGAGGATTCGGGGGAAGCTGTGCTCGGGACAGCGTCCGCAGCCGGCTTCGGGCTTGCGGCTAGGCTGACGTCCGCACTCGCGCTACCCGAAGACGCACCAGCATGCTCCGCGAACTGCGCCCATGCGGCCGCGGCATTCGGCCTGAGCGAGCGGTTGCGGCGATGCACGAGCAGCGTGGTCAAGGTCACTTCGGGCCCAAGAGGCCGGCTCACGAGGGATTCGCCGACAGTGGGCCAATGGGCGTCGACAGGCAGCACGCCGACACCGAGCCCGAGTTCGACCATGCGCAGCACGGCCGCGACGTGCCCGAATTCCTGCACCGGGCGCCGCTTCAAACCATTCACACTGAAGGCGCGCGCAAGCGCCGCGCGCACACCGGCGTCTGCGTTCAGGGTGACAAGCGACCAGTCCTGCAATGCGTCCCACGCGACGCTCGCGTGACGGGCAAGAGGATGCGTCGGCGGCATGACCGCATGCAGCGGTGTGCTGAACACCAGTTGCGCATGCAACTGATCGTTGGCGAGAGGCTCGGCCAGCGAGACCACGCCGAAATCCACCTCGCCGTGCTCGACGCTCGCAAGCACACTGCTTTGCGCCTGGTCTTGCACGGTAACGAGCAGTTCCGGAAAAGCAGAGGCGCAACGCGCGAGCCCCTGCGCGACCCAACTGGACGACAGCACGGGATTGCTCGCCAGCACCACCACGCCGCGGTGCCCTTCATACGCGGCCCGCTCTTCGCGCAAGGTCAGATCGATTTCATCGAGCAGGCGGCCAATTCTTCTTTCGAGGCTCGCGCCGGCATGCGTCAGTTCGACCTGGCGCGTCGTGCGGTCGAACAGTTTCAGTTCCACCGCATCTTCGAGCTCGCGCACGCAACGGCTCACCGCGGACTGCGTCAGATCCAGGTCGCGTGCCGCGCGCGTGAAGCTCCGTTCACGCGCGACGGCGACAAACACCCTGAGTTGCTGCAGCGAAACATTCATGACGTCACGGCCGGGGTGCGAGCGGCTCGCCGGCCTATTCGCCGGTTTGCTCGGGCCAGTGGCTCAGGCGCGAGGCCTTGCCGTTAGCAGCGACAGCGAGCACGCCGGGCTGCGGCTCGTCCTGCGAGTGGATCCAGCGCGAGCGCATCGGCGCGAGGATGAACTTCGCGGACACGCCGGCCGCAATCGTGATCACGGCGGACACCGTGAACACGAGACTCCATCCGCCGGTTGCCGACAGCACCGATGCAATCGGCACCAGCAGCGAGGCCGTGCCCTTCGCCGTATACAGCGTGCCCGCATTCGCGGCCGCATACTTGCTGCCGAAGGTGTCCGCGCAGATCGCCGGGAAGATCGAGAAGATCTCGCCCCAGAAGAGGAAGATCAACGCGGCGAACGTCATGAACGCATACGGGTTCGTGCCGTATTCCATCATGCCCAGCAACGACAATCCTTCGCCGATAAAAATCAGGAACATGGTGTTTTCACGGCCGATCTTATCGGAGATGAAACCGCACAGCGGGCGCGTAAAGCCGTTGCAGATGTTGTCGATGGAAAGCGTGGCCGTGAGCAGCGGCAGCGTTACACCGAAGATCGTCATCGGAATGCGTGCGAGGCCCCAGTCTTTGGCGATCGGGCCGATCTGCGCGGTAGCCATCAGGCCGCCGGCTGCGACTGCGACGAACGACACATAGATCACCCAGAACACCGGTGTCCTGATCATCTGCCCGGGCGAGAGGTCGACCTTGGACACGGAGAACTTCTTCTTCGCCGGCGTGTGCTGACGCAGAACCGGTTTTACCAGCAGCATTGCAAGCAGCAGAATCGCGACGCCTTGCAGGATGCCGAAAAAGAAGAACGTGTGCTCGTAGCCCGAACGCGTGATCATGTTCGCGATAGGAATCACCGTGACCGCTGCACCCGCGCCGAAACCAGCAGCCGTAAGGCCAGCGGCGAGGCCGCGACGGTCCGGAAACCATTTCAGCGCATTGCCGACGCATGTGCCGTACACGCCGCCCGCGCCCATGCCCGCAATCACCGAGGAAACGTAAAGCATGGGCAAGGTGGTCGCGTATGAATTCATCACCCACGCGACACCCGCGCATATCGCGCCGCCCGCCACCACGGGCCGTGGACCGAACTTGTCGACGAGCCAGCCCTCCAGCGGCACGAGCCAGGTTTCAGTGAGGATGAAGATGGCAAACGCCAGTTGAATCGAGGCTTGGCCCCAGTGATGCCGCGCGTCCATCGGTGCGACGAACAGCGTCCATGCGTACTGCAGATTCGCCACCAACGCCATGCACACCATGCCGATGACGAGCTGCCACCAACGGTTCGCCCAGAATACGCGGGCCGTGGTCTGTTGAGTGATATCGTCCATGTGCCTTGTCTCCGCAATTATTTAGTGCAGCCGGCCAAAGCGCCGTGCTGTATGTGTCCCGCCTTATCGTTATGACCCGCAAAGCCTTGCGATCGGGGAATCTTTATATTTGAGTCTTTAAAGCACTTCCTTTAAAGAGCGCTTTATCCGTCGCCTTTTTCGAAGTTCTTAATTCCGACTAATGCGGCTTTTCTTCTTCTTTTCCGCCATCCTGCCCTTCGTCCCGCCACGCCTGAAATCCAGGCGTTAACCCGAGTGTGGTGCCGGCAGCTTCTTATGTTTACAACTCATGCTAGGGTCATTGCTGAATTACTAATAATTAAAGTTTGTTATTATGTTGATTCATATTTGCTTATACATCGGTCGTGACGATGCGCAATGCCACGCTGCGTCAATTGAAGGTGTTCGAAACCGTGGCGCGCCACCTGAGCTTTTCGCGCGCCGCGGAAGAGCTGCATCTCACGCAGCCCGCGGTCTCCACCCAGGTGCGTCAACTCGAGGAGCACGCCGGTCTGCCGCTCTTCGAACAGCTCGGCAAGAAGATCTACCTCACGCCGGCCGGCACTGAAATGCTGCACTACAGCCGCGCAATCATTCAGCAGTTTCACGAAGTCGACGAAGCGATGAGCCAGTTGAAGGGCGTCTCCGGCGGCAAGCTGAATGTCGCGGTGATCAGCGCCGGCGACTACTTCTTTCCGCGGCTGCTTGCCGAATTCACGCGGCGCTATGCGGGCGTCGTGCTGAACCTCGCGGTGCACAATCGCGAGGAGCTGCTCCATCAGCTTGCGACCAACCAGACGGACCTGGCGGTAATGGTGCGTCCGCCGCATGAAATGGACGCGACCAACGAACCGTTCGCGCCGCACCCATACGTGATCGTGGCCGCGCCCACGCATCCGCTCGCGAACAAGCGCAACATCCGCTTCAGCCAGTTGGCGAACGAGGCCTTCATCGTGCGCGAGCGCGGCTCGGACACGTGGAATTCGATGGAAGAAGGCTTTGCCGGCCGACTCTCCAATCTGAAGATTGCGATGGAGATCAAAAGCACGGAGACAATCAAGCAGGCGGTGATCGCAGGCATGGGCATCGCCTTTTTGTCTGCACATACGATCAGCCTCGAGCTGCAACTCGGCCACCTCGTTGTGCTCGACGTCGAGAGCTTTCCGGTCATGCTGAACTGGTACGTCGTTCATCGCAAGAACAAGCGCCTGCCGCCGGTTGCCGTCGCCTTCAAGCGTTTTCTGATGGAAGAAGGTGCGAGCCTCATCGAGAACATCACACGTGTGAAGGAATTGAGCGTCTATAAGCAATAGGCTATGGAAATCCAATAAAAGTTTAACTATTGCAAATTGTTCAGTACTTCTATGCTGCAAGCGAGTTCCATCACTTGTCAGCCCAGGAGGCCGATCATGAACCACGCTTCGGTTGCGACTCATGCCAGCGCACGCACTACACGTGCTTCCGCCGACCATCCAAACGACCCGCATCTGAGCGCCTATAACGCGGCGTTCAGCGACCTCGGCCTTCGCTTTCGCTGGGACCACGCGACGCTCGACGTCCTCAGCGAGTTCAACAGCGAGGCTGCGCGCATTACCGCTTACATCGAGCGGTTCCATGCACATCTTCATCGCGCCTATGACCCCGACTTCCTCGCGCAATTGATCCTGCAGAAGAAAGCGCAGTATTTCAGCGAATTCGCCGCGTTGGGCGAGTAAGCGGATCGGCGGGAAGGCGTTCCCGCCTGTCGTGCTGCGAGCGGCCGCGGCCGCTTCTGTCCATGCAGGGCGATAGGCCAGCGTGCTGCCCGCAGTGATCGTCGGATCTGGCTTCATGATTGTCGGCTCACCGCTAGTCGTTTGGAAAGGCGGCGCGCCGCGCATGGGTGAATGCTCCGTTGCCTGATTTCGTTGTTATGCCAGCGCGGGCCGTGACGGTATGCTGCCGCGCGCACCATGCCGCGCACGGCGGCGCTCTCTGGCGCGTCGTCACCCCACTTCATCGCCATGCGGCCGCGCGTGCCGTGCGCATGCGCATGTCGTTTCATATGCGCCTTCGAGTAAGCGCGGCTCAGCGTCACATGTACCCCTATCGACGAAGCCAGGGCGCTCATCGCGAGTAACGCGGCGAGCCCGAACGGCTGCGCCGCTTCCGTGGCGAAGCCATAGCCGAGCCATGCGCACAAGAGCAGCGCGAGCACATTGACCGCGTCGTGCCCGGGGCGTGCCGTTACGCGAAGCGGCAACACGCCGCGCAGTTTGCAGAAGGCGACCGCCGATGTAGCGAAGATCAACGCGCCGACAAAGACCGCCGCATAGAGTTCTATTCGCTCGAGGATCGCGAGATTCGGCTGATTGCCCGGCCACAGATAGCGCGCGACGCCAACGGACACGATAGATAAGCCCATGCCGCTCGCGAGCAATGCAACGAGCGCGGGTCGTCGCGTGAGATTGCGCCGTCTCACGAGCCATGCACCGGCTGCGGCCCCGGCTACCGTCGCGAACACGAGGCCGTCGCTGGCCCCAAGGCCGGCCGCGAACACACCGGCAAACCCGGCCGCCGGCGCGGCGGCGTGCCAGTAAGCTCGCGTCTGTGGCGCTGCACTCGCTCGCGGCCATACAGGCAGTTGCGCGAGCGCCGCGAACACGGAACCCAGCGCACAGGCCAGCAACGCAGCACATGCCACCGTCAGCGCGACGAACAAACCCAACCAGACGCTACCCTCAGACGCTTGCGGCACGCGTACTCCTTCCGTGTTGTGGCGCCCGCGCGAGCTTGTGGCTCGCGGGCCGGCCATCGTTCAAACGGGTCCCGGCGTTTCGGCTGCAACCACTAGCGCGGCATTCAACGTATTGCTAAGCGTGCCGATTCCGTCGATGGAAACCGACACCGTCGCGCCATCCCTGATCGACCCGACACCCACCGACGTGCCACATGCAATCACATCGCCGGGTTCCAGCGTCAGGTCCTGCGAAATGAGGCTCACCTGCTCGGCCGGCGAAAACACCATGTCGGAGAGCGGATAGTTTTGCCGCTCGACGCCGTCAAGCATTGTCATGAGATGCGCGCTTCGCCAATCAAATCCGGAAACGATCGCCGGTCCGATGCAACAAAACGTATCGAAGCCCTTTGCGCGGCACCATTGCGGAAAGTGCGGATTCTGGTTGAGCAGATCGGCAGCGGTCACGTCGTTCACAAGCGTGTAACCGAAGATCGCGTCGGCAGCTTCTTCGACACTTGCATCGCGGCAGCGCCGGCCGATGACGATGCCGAGCTCACCCTCATAGACGATCTTGCCTCCGTAGCTCGCGGGGCGCCGGATCGGTTCGCCCGAGCCGATCACCGAGCCCGCTGGTTTCAGCAGAAAGAGCGGATGCGTGGGCACCGGCTTGTCGAGCTTCGCGGCGAGCGCGTGAAAGTTGTTCCAGAGCGCAACGATCTTGCCAGGCGCGCAAGGTGCGAGCGGCGTTAGCGCACGCGTCGACAACACGGCGCCGGTCGGCACCGGCTGGTCCAGGCTTTCGTACTCGTGCAGATCAGCACCTTCGACGCGGCCGAATACCACACCGCCGTCGTTGGACATGAAACGCATCCACGTATCCATACGCCGCTCCTCGAGCGCTTCGGCACGATCTTCTTCGCGGCTCGCAATCGCCGGTGCAACACGATCGGCGATGCGATCCATACTCGCGAAGAAAACCGTGCCGCCTTCCGTTTGATGCGTCAGATCAGGCCGGCGCCGCGTGCCCACTGATACTTCGCACCGAGCACCGCGACCGGAATCTCCGTCGAATACGCGTACGCAGGCACACCGTGCGCGTACAGGTATTCGGCGGCTTCTTCCACCTGCACGTCGCCCGCGAGCGACGCGACAATCGGCTTCTCGATGCCACGCGCTTTCATCTCCTCCTTCACCTCGACGACGAGACGCGCGAATACCATCGGCGGCGTGATGATGGTGTGCCAGTAGCCAAGAATGATCGCGTGAATGCGCGGGTCCTCGAGGCCGAGACGGATCGTGTTCTGATACGTCGAGGGCGGCTCGCCACCGGTAATGTCGACGGGATTGCCCGCCGCGCCGAACGGAGGAATGAACTTGCGGAATGCGGCGTCGAGATCAGCGGGCATCGTCATCAGCGACAGACGGTTGTCCACGCAAGCATCGGACAGCAGCACGCCGGAGCCGCCTGCGCCGGTGATGATCACCACGTTCTCGCCCTTCGGCGTCGGCAGCTTGGGAATGCCGCGCGCGAATTCGAGCAGATCGCGCAGCGAGCGGGCGCGAATCACGCCGCATTGCTTGAACACGTCTTCATAGATGCGATCGTTGCCGGCGAGCGCGCCCGTGTGCGAACTCGCCGCACGCGCACCGAGACTCGTGCGGCCGGCCTTCAGCACCACCACGGGCTTCTTCTTCGACACGCGCGCTGCCGCTTCCGCAAATGCGCGGCCATCCTTCAGGTCTTCGCAATGCTGCGCGATGATGTCCGTGTTGTCGTCCTGCTCGAAGAAGGTCAGCAGATCGTCTTCGTCGATGTCGGATTTGTTGCCGAGGCCGACGATAGCCGACACGCCCATCTTCGCCGAACGCGAGAAGCCGATGATCGCCATGCCGATACCGCCGGATTGCGACGACAGCGCCGCCTTGCCCTGCACATCGTACGGTGTGCAAAACGTCGCGCAAAGGTTCTTCGGCGTGTAGTAGAAGCCGTAGATATTCGGGCCCATCAGGCGGATATCGTATTCGCGCGCAATCGCCACGATTTCCTGCTGGCCTTCAACGTTGCCGGTTTCGGCGAAGCCAGAAGGAATCAGCACAGCACCCGGAATGTGCTTCTTGCCCACTTCGGTCAATGCGCCGGCAACGAACTTCGCGGGAATCGCAAACACGGCGACGTCGATATCGCCCGGCACATCCAGCACGCTCTTATAGGCTTTGTGGCCCATGATCTCGTCGGCTTTCGGGTGGATCGGATAGATCTCGCCCTGGTAGCCGCCGTTGATCAGGTTCTTCATCACCGAGTTGCCGATCTTGCCCTCTTCCGCCGATGCACCGATTACCGCAACGCGATCGGGCTTCATGATGCGGTTCATTTGCCGCACGATGTCTTCCTGGCTTGGACGATAACGCTCCACCGGCGGGGAGAAATCGAGCACGATGCGCACGTCAGCGGCAATCGCGCCGCGCTTGCTGGCAAACACCGGGTTCAGGTCCAGCTCTGAGATTTCCGGAAAGTCGGAAACGAGCCGCGACACGTTTTCGATCAAACCGGCAAGCGCCTCGCGGTCGACCGGTTCGCCGCCGCGCACGCCCTTAAGCATGTCGGCAGCGGCGATGCCGTCGAGCATCGAGCGGGCATCGTCGCGCGTGGCCGGGGCAAGACGGAAAGTGATGTCCTTCAGTACTTCGACGAGCACGCCGCCAAGACCGAACGCCACCAGCTTGCCGAACGACGGATCCGTCACCGCGCCGACAATCACTTCCTGGCCGCCGCCGATCATTTGTTGCACCTGCACGCCGAGCAGGTTTGCCTGCGCGTTGTAGCGCTTCGCGTTCTCCATGATGGTGGTGAATCCTTCCACCACGTCCGCAGCGTTCTTCACGCCCACGAGCACGCCGCCCGCTTCGGTCTTGTGAAGGATTTCCGGCGAAACGATCTTCAGGACCACCGGAAAGCCGATCTCCGTGGCGAATTGCGCTGCTTCGGCCGCGGTCGTGGCAAGCGCTTCTTTCGGCACCGAAATGCCGTAGACGTCGCACACCAGCTTGCCTTCAGGCGCGGTCAGCGAGTTGCGGCCTTCCGCTTTGGCGTGGTCGAGAATGTGCCGCACGACGTCCTTGTTGGCGACCTGAGCACGGTCGTCCGGCGTATGAGCGGTGCCGCGTTCTTTCAATGAGAGCGTGTCTTCGTATGCCATGTCCTGCCGTCTCCAATGCGGTTTCGAAAGGGCGCCGCCCGGCACTGCGCTTGCCTGACCGGCAAGCGGCGGGCGGCCTTGCACTACGGTTTTTCTGCGGATTCGGTACGCCTAGATGGCGCCGGCGGTGCGCAATGCGCTGATCTGCTCGGGCGAATAGCCCAGTTCCGCCATGACTTCGTCGGTATGTTCGCCGAGCAGCGGCGAACGCGTGACTTCGGTTGGACTATCGGACAGTTTGATAGGATTCCCAACTGTCAGGTACTTTCCTCGCGTAGGATGATCGACTTCGACAATCGTGCCGGTCTTACGCAACGAGGGCTCTTCGGCAATCTCCTTCATCGACAGAATCGGCCCGCATGGAATGTCGTACTTGTTGAGTATCTGCATAGCCTCGAACTTGGTCTTGGTCATCGTCCAGCGTTCGATCTCCGCGAAAATGTCCTTCAGACGCGGCAGGCGCGCAGCAGGCGTCGCGTAGTCAGGGTCGGTCGCCCACTCTTCCTTGCCGATCACGTTGCAGATCCTGGCCCACACCGGCGCCTGCGTGATGAAGTAGATATACGCGTTGGGATCGGTCTCCCAGCCCTTGCATTTGAGAATCCAGCCCGGCTGCCCACCGCCCGATGCATTGCCCGCGCGCGGCACCGCTTCGCCGAACTTGCCGTTCGGGTATTGCGGATACTCCTTCATCACGCCGGTGCGTTCCAGCCGCTGCTGATCGCGCAGCTTCACGCGGCACAGATTGAGCACGCCGTCCTGCATCGCGGCGAGCACGCGCTGTCCGCGGCCCGTTTGCGTGCGTTGATACAGCGCGGTGACAATGCCGAGCGCGAGATGCAAGCCCGTGCCGCTGTCGCCGATCTGCGCGCCGGTCACGACCGGAGGGCCGTCGTCGAAACCCGTGGTGGAGGCCGCGCCCCCCGCGCATTGCGCAACGTTCTCGTAGACCTTGCAGTCCTCATAAGGACCTGGGCCGAAGCCTTTGACCGACGCGACGATCATGCGCGGATTCAGCTCCTGAATGCGTTCCCACGTGAAGCCCATGCGGTCGAGCGCGCCCGGCGCGAAGTTCTCGACCAGCACGTCGCATTTCTGGATCAGCGCCTCGAGTACCTGCTTGCCCTCGGGGTGCTTGGTGTCGATCGTGACAGAACGCTTGTTGTGGTTGAGCATCGTGAAGTACAGGCTGTCCACGTCGGGAATATCACGCAGTTGCTCGCGCGTGATGTCGCCGGCGCCGGCCCGCTCCACCTTGATTACGTCCGCGCCGAACCACGCCAGCAGTTGCGTGCAGGTCGGGCCCGATTGAACATGCGTGAAATCGAGAATGCGCACGCCGTCGAGTGCTTTGCCCATGTCGTGTCTCCTAAGGTGTCCGTATTACTTGTACATGGTCTGATTCTTGGTGCCCGGCGCATACTCGCGCGGATCGACCCAGATGTTCACGACCGCGGAACGGCCTGTGCGATGAATCGCTTCGCGCGCACGCTGCAATGCGCTTGCGATCTGCGCGGGGTCGCGCACTTCCTCGCCGTAACCGCCGAGCATTTCGGCGAACTTGCTGAACGGCACGTCGCTCAGCAGATTGCCGACGTTGCCGCGCTCGTCGCCGTATTTGGCGAGCTGGCCGTAGCGGATCTGGTTCATCGCCGAGTTATTACCGATTACCACGAGGTACGGCGCGCCGAAGCGGTTGGCCGTCTCCATGTCGAACGCGGTCATGCCGAATGAGCCGTCGCCGTAATAGCACAGCACTTCCTTGTGCGGATGCGCAACCTTGGCGGCGAGCGCAAAGCCGGTACCGACGCCGAGCGAGCCGAGCGCGCCCGGGTCCATCCACTGCCCGGGGCGACGCGGGCGCACCGCTTGCGCGGAAATCGTCACGACGTCGCCGCCGTCGCCGATGTAGATGGTGTCGTCGGAGAGAAACTCGTTGAGCTCGTAAGCGACGCGGTACGGGTGGATCGGCGTGTTGTTCGACTTGAAGAGCGGCATCAGCTTTTCAGTCGCCGTTGCTTCGGCGTCCTGCAATTGCGCCATCCACTTGCGGCGCGCCTGGCGCTTGTCGTCCTTCAGGCGGCCGCTCGCGGCTTGAAGCACCGCCGCGAGGATCGCGCCCGGATCGCCGACGAGACCCAGGTCGATATCGCGGTTCTTGCCGACCGTCCGGTAATCCATGTCGATCTGCACGAGCGTCAGTTCCTTGCTGATGCGCTTGCCGTAGCCCATGCGGAAGTCGAACGGCGTGCCGACGACGATCAGCACATCCGCATTGGCAAACGCCTGCGAGCGTGTGCGGTCGAAGTGATGCGGGTCACCCGGCGGCAGCAGGCCGCGGCTCGCGCCGTTGAAGTAGCCCGGAATGTCGAGGCCGCGCAGCAGCGCGATCGCTTCTTCATGGCCGCGCGCGGTCCAGACCTGCTGTCCGTACAGAATCGCGGGACGCTCGGAATTCACGAGGATGTCAGCCAGCTTCTCGATATCGCGCGGGTCGCCAATCGACTTGGTCGACGCACGATAGTGACCCGGCTGCGGCACGACCGCGCGCGTCAGTTCCACTTCGCGGTCCAGCACGTCGCGCGGAATTTCGAGGTAGGCGGGACCAGGCGCGCCGTTGAAGCACTCGCGGGCGGCCATCGAGATCATGTCCGCGACGCGCTCGGTGCTCGAGACGCTGGCGGCGAACTTGGTGATCGGCGCCATCATGTCGACGTGCGGCAGATCTTGTAGGGAACCCATCTTGTGCTGCGTCAGCGCGCCTTGGCCGCCGATATGCAGCACCGGGCTCTCGGAGCGGAACGCCGTCGCAATGCCGGTCACCGCGTTGGTGCAGCCGGGGCCGGCCGTCGTCACCACGCAGCCGAGCTTGCCGGTCTGGCGCGCATAGCCGTCAGCCGCGTGCGCCGCCACCTGCTCGTGGCGCACGTCGATGATGCGAATCCCTTCGTCCACACAACCATCGTAAATATCGATGATGTGTCCGCCACACAGCGTGAAGATCGTATCGACGCCTTCGTTCTTCAGCGCCTTCGCGACCAGATGGCCGCCGGAGACGACGCCGGCGTTGCGCGTCTTCTGCTTGAGCGTGTCTTCCGCTGTGGTGCTGCCCGTGGCTGGGTTCAGGGATGAAACAACTGCGGACATGGTCGTCTCCTGTCTATATCGACCGGCGCGGGCGCTGTGGCGGATACGCCGGTTCCATGCTTTAGCATCGATGGGAGTTCGCGCTTGCTGCGCTTACCCCGCGTCCCATGAAAAACCTGCTGCCTGTCGGTTCTCTGAACGCCTTCCGAGAATGCGCTGCCGGCTTTGTTCACATACGGTATGTGATATATCAGTTTGAGGCAAGAACGATTTCGCGTTCCCGATAAAGCGGTCGTTTCTGCTGCAACCCTTGCTAGCAGAGGCAAGACGGTTGTTCCGACGTCGCCTGGCCACCGCTGCAAGGGAAAACACTGAACGCGGTACGTAGACGTTCATTGTTGATATATCACATACCACATTTCAAACGACGTCAAGCGCGGTATTTCCCTACGCGGCGCGAATCCAGACGAAAAAAGCCCGCGGTGCGTAACACCGCGGGCTTTTTGCCTGCGCTACTTTGAACTGCAGTGCTCGCCGGAACCGGCGGCCGAGACCTACTCAGCGGTCAATCGAGAAAATCGCAGTTCTTCTCGACGAAGGCCGCGAGATCAAGCGAATGCTGGCGCGTCAGACGCTCTGCCAGTTCGGTATCACGCTTCTCGAGCGCCTCGATGATACGCAGATGGTCAACAATCGAGCGCGACGCGCGATCGCTTTGCGAGATGGTCATGCGCCTGATCGCGCGCACGTGGATAAAAATGTTCTTGATGGTGTCGAGAATGATCTGCGACTTCGACAGTTCGACGATCGCCTGGTGAAACGCGATGTTCGCGTCCGAATATTCGGCGATGTGCTCGGCCGGCGTGGCGTCGCGGAAATTGTCGAACATGTGCCGCAGGCGGGCGATTTCCTCGTCAGTAGCGCGCTGCGTGGCGAGCCGGGCAGCCATGCTTTCAAGGGCTGCCCACATGTGAATCATCTCGACGATTTCGCGCTTGCTCTTGCGCACAATATAAATGCCGCGGCGCGGCACCATGCGCAGAAAGCCTTCCTGCTCGAGCAGCGTCATCGCCTCGCGCACGGGCGTGCGGCTTACGCCAAGCGTTTCGCTCAGCACGCGTTCGTCCAGGCGGATTTCTTCGCGCGTCTGGTAAATGTCCGCGTCTGCGATAGCCTGGCGAAGCATTGCATACGCCTGATCGCGCAAGCTCGCGCTTGCGCCGATAGGCTGCAACGACAACGTCAAAGGTGTTGCCACCGCTTCAGTTTGAAGTTCCGACGACATTCATCGCCTCAGGTTGAACATGCATACGATAAGGCGCCACCGCTGCCTCGCGCTGCTGGTCGAGTCCGACGAAGCGGCCATGTTGCGCTGCAAGTTGCGCGACAGACTGCGGAATCCAGCGAGCCATGAGAACCGTGGCGGCACTACCCAAGCCAACAACAGCGGCGGCGAGCAGCGAGAGAGGAACAAATTCCATTTGTAGCTCCAAACGATTGAGTGAACGAATGACTCAATCATATGCTGCATTGCCGCAAAAATCAATATTCGGTATGTAGTATATCAGTGACTGTTGTTTCTGAATCATATCTTACGGTAGCATGCGCCGCGTCGTCTCGCCTGCCCTAAGCCAATGCGCGTGGCGCTCGGTGTATACGCTAGAAACGCGCGCTATGCGCGCACGAGCGTCCGGCTATCGCGCAATTTTCGCTCTCCGCCAATTGTGGGATAACGCTCGCGTCACTTAATCTTCCGCACATCCTGCAACCGTCAGCTACGCAGCGAGCCGCCCCCGCCGGGCCACGCGCGCCAACAGGGACCGCGCGGCTGATCGCCCGCAGCATTTCGAAAATCCCAAGGAGACACCCGTCATGAGCACTACCGTTTCGCCGGCCGCAGCAACCGACCCTCGCACGGCGCGCAGCCGGGCACGCAAAGCGGCGCTGGGCAGTTTCGTCGGCGCAGTCGTCGACTGGTACGACTTTTTGCTGTACGGCATTGTCGCGGCACTGGTCTTCAACTCGGAGTTCTTCCCGAAAGTGAGCCCGGCAATGGGGACGCTCGCGGCCTTCGCGACGTTCGGCGTCGGCTTTCTGTTCCGGCCGCTCGGCGGCTTCGTGTTCGGCCATTTCGGCGACCGGCTCGGGCGCAAGCGCATGCTGGTGCTCACCGTGATGATGATGGGTCTGTCCACCGCCGCTATCGGCCTGCTGCCGTCGTTCGCGACCATCGGCTGGCTGGCGCCGGTGCTGCTCGTCACGCTGCGCGCGATCCAGGGCTTTGCGGTCGGCGGCGAGTGGGGCGGCGCGGCGTTGATGGCGGTCGAAAGCGCGCCCGAAAAGAAAAAAGCGTTCTACAGCAGCGGCGTGCAGGTCGGCTATGGCGTAGGCCTCGTGCTCGCGACGGGTCTGGTCGCGCTGATCAGCCGTTCGATGGACAACGCGTCGTTCATGAGCTGGGGCTGGCGCCTGCCGTTCCTCTTCAGCGTAGTGCTGGTGCTGATCGCAATGTGGATTCGCTCCAGCATGGAAGAGTCGCAGGAGTTTGTGGAAAAGGTCGGCGCGCACGGTGAACGCCGCGTTCGCCTGCCGATCGTCGAAGCATTGTTGCGCCATCCGAAAGCGTTCCTGCTCATCATCGCGCTGCGTCTTGCCGAGCTGTTCACGATGTATATCGTGACCGCCTTTGCGCTGAACTATTCGACGGCGAATCTGCACATGCCCCGCGAATTCTTCCTGACCATCGGCTTGCTGGTCGGCGCGGTGAGCTGCGTTACGATTCCCCTCTTTGCGATGCTCGCCGACCGCTTCGGCCGCCGCCGCGTGTATATCGTCGGCGCGCTCGTCGGCATGTTCAGCGCCGTGCCGTTCTTTCTGGCCCTCGAAGCACGCTCGACCGTGTGGATCGTCGTCTTTGCCGTGATGCTCGCGAACATCGCCCATGACATGGTGGTAAGCGTGCAGCAGCCCATGTTCACCGAACTCTTCGGTACCGAGTATCGCTACAGCGGCGCGGGCGTCGGCTATCAGGTGGCGAGCGTGGTCGGCGGCGGGTTCACGCCGTTCATTGCGGTTGCGCTGGTCAGTTTTGCCGGCGGTTCGTGGCATCCGGTGGCGGGCTATCTCGCGATCGGCTGTCTGATCTCGGTGCTGGTCGCCGCGAAAATGAAGACCGGGCGCACCGTCTGACTGAAAGACTGACGGCGGTTTGGAAAGGCCGGCGTGGCGATGCTGCCACCGCCGGCCTTTTTGCTTTACTGCTCCGCTCAGGCTACGTGACGCCGCGTGCACGACCAGGCGTGAGCACGGCGCCCAACCCGGCATTTGGGATTCGCGGACGCGATCCGACAGATCTGCGTCGCATTTCCTCGGGCAATGCCTTATGCATTTCTATCTCATATTGCCAACCCCAGTCCGCCGCCCTATCGTTCGACCAGGCAAGTTCCTCTTGGAGCTTGCGCACGTTCATATGAAGCCCAGCCGCATATATGAGCGCCGCATCACCTAGCAATTGTAACGCCGACACACTCAAGCATTCGGTCTGATGCGCCGATAACAAAGACTTCGCTTCCCGGGAGACCGACCATGAGCAGCATTACCGAGCCGCAGCACAATCGAGGCTCAGCACCATTCTTTTCGAAAGAAGCCACCATTGCGAAACCGGGGTTTTCGCGCTGGATGGTTCCCCCCGCAGCACTCGCGGTTCATCTCTGTATCGGCCAGGCGTATGCGTTTTCCGTGTTCAACGGCCCGTTGACCAAGGTTATCGGCATCACGCAATCCGCTCCTGACGACTGGTCGCTCACGTCGCTGGGCTGGATCTTCTCGCTGGCTATCGTATTCCTCGGTTTGTCGGCGGCATTCGCCGGCAAGTGGCTGGAGCACGTCGGCCCGCGCCGCACCATGTTCACCGCGGCTTGCTGCTTCGGCGGCGGCTTCCTGATTTCCGCGCTGGGCGTGTACCTGCACCAGATCGCGCTGCTGTATCTCGGCTACGGCGTGATAGGCGGGATTGGACTCGGCCTCGGCTACGTTTCTCCGGTCTCGACGCTGATCCGCTGGTTCCCGGACCGCCGCGGCATGGCGACCGGCATGGCGATCATGGGCTTCGGCGGCGGCGCGATGATTGCGGCGCCGCTCTCGGTCGCGCTGATGAACCACTTCAAGAGCCCCACCAGTATTGGCGTGGCCGAAACGTTCATCGTGCTCGGCATTGTCTATTTCATCTCGATGTCGATTGGCGCGCTGGCCATTCGCGTGCCGCCAGCCGACTGGAAACCGGCCGGCTGGACGCCGCCCGCGACCTCACAGCAAAAGATGATCACGCGTAACCACGTGCACATCGACCAGGCTCTGAAGACGCCGCAGTTCTATCTGATCTGGCTGATACTGTTCCTGAACGTGACGGCCGGCATCGGCATTCTCGGTCAGGCCTCGGTGATGATCCAGGAGAGCTTCAAGGGCACGGTGACGGCCGCCGCCGCTGCCGGCTTCGTCGGCCTGCTGTCGCTGTTCAACATGGGTGGCCGCTTCGTGTGGGCATCGGCTTCGGACTGGATCGGCCGCAAGAACACCTACTTCATCTTCTTCGCGCTGGGCGCGGTACTGTACTTCCTCGTGCCGAGCTTTGCCGCGTCCGGCCAGATGGCGCTCTTCGTGCTGTCCTACTGCATCATCCTGACCATGTACGGCGGCGGCTTTTCCACGGTGCCCGCATATCTCGCAGACATGTTCGGCACGGCATTTGTCGGCGGCATTCACGGACGCCTGCTGACCGCCTGGGCCGCAGCCGGCGTGGCCGGCCCGGTGCTGGTCAACTACATCCGCGCGTATGAAGTCGCGCACGGTGTCGCGAAAGCCGACGCCTACACGATGACGGTTCACATCATGGCCGTGCTGCTGGTGATCGGCTTCATCTGCAATCTGTTGGTCAAGCGTGTGGACGACAAGCATCACATGACCGACGCACAAGTCGCCAAAGGCGCATAAGGAGACTCGCATGTCGACCGTTGAACCCGTGCACCCGACCAACAAGGCCAAGATCGCCATCTTCTGGCTGTATGTGATGGTTCCGCTGGCGTGGGGCGTATACAACACGCTCTCGCAAGCAATGAAGCTGTTCCAGTAAGCGCATGCGCGCCCCGCTTTTACAGCGGGGCGCCTTCAATCCGCCGTCGACGGTTCTCGCCGGCTGGCTCCCCTACCACTGATACGCAGCGCCGGCGCCCACCGACGTGGTCACCGAACTGATGCCCGCGCTAAGCTTCACCTTGAAGTTTTGCGCGACGCGCGCCGACAGGCCCACTGCCACAGCCTGATACCCCATGTAGCCCGCCGTGCCTACGCCGATTGCGAGGTTCTTCGTCGCGTCGACTTCCGGGACCATGTTCATTGCCATTGCTGACGCCGCGCCGGCATACGCGCGCCGCGCCAGGTCGCCCATGCCGCCCTGGAACTGCTGCATATTGACCGCATCGCCCGGCGCATGCCCGGCGGCCAGGTTCGTGATGCGGCGTTCGTTGCCGCTCGAGCCCACCGAAACTGTGTTCGGCTGATCCGCCACCGAGCCTTCGCCAAGCGCGACGCTATTCGCAGCCGACGCCTTCGCTCCGCCGCCGAGCGCCAGAGAACCATTGCCGCTCGCCTGCGGCGCGCTCGCGGAACTGCTCACAGCCACATAACTGTTGCCGTTGGTCGCATAGTTTTTGACGGTCTGGTCGATGCTGCTGATCTGCTGGTTGGTTTGCCAGAGTTGCGCGCCGGTTACCGCATCGCTGCTCGTGGCCGACACTTCGCCGTTCTTCAGATTGGTCAACTGCACAGCCGGCCCGTTCGCCGCCGTGCCGCCGAGCGTCACCTTGTCGTGCGCGGTGCTGTCGTATTGCACCGCATTGACCACCGTCCCGTTGATGCGGCCAACGGTGCTCTGCAGACCCGCAATGTCGTTGCTGTTCTGTGTGACGCGGCCGTCCAGATTGCTGAGCGCGCCGCCGACGCTGTTCACCACCTGCCCGCCCACCTTGTAAGCAGGCGCGCTTACCGAGCCGTCCGCATTCACCGTCGAGCCGCCGCCGAGCGCCGTCGCCGTGCTCGCTGCCTGCGCGAACAGTTGTGAACCGTTGACCGCGTCGGTGCTGGTTGCGTTGAGCGAGCCGCGCCCGACGCCGGTCACGACGCGGTTGCCCTGCGTGCCCGCCACGCTGATCGAGCGGCCGTCGGTCGTCGCGCCGATCCTGATCACGCGCGAAGCCGGGTCTTGCGTCACGACGCCGATGCCGCCTTTCTCGACGTTCTGCTGCAATGTCGCGAGCCCGTTGTCGAGCGAGTCGAGCGCATCGCCGACGTTGTTTTGCGTGCCGTGTTGCACGTGATACGAGGGCCCGGTGACCGTGCCGTCGGTATTGATCTGCGCGCCGCCGCCGAGCGCCGCGACCACAGGGCTGAACTGCGCAAGATTGATCGCAGAGGTGTCGGTCAGACCTGCCGCGACGCCGGTCAATTGACGCGCGCCGCCGGTCCCCGCCAGATCGACGCGCGCGCCGTCCGCGCCCTGCCCGATGCTGATCACACGCGAAGTCATGTCTTGCTGGACGAGCCCGATCTCGCCGTTCGTGATCTGCTTTGCGACATTCGTCAGATTGCCCTCAAGCGCAGTAGTGCGCGTGTCGAGGCCGGCGATCCTGGCTGTATTCGCGGTCGCGCGCTGGTCGAGCTCTGCGATGTCGGTTGCGCTGCTGGTGACGCGCCGATCCAGGCTCGCGATGCTGTCGCTGTTCTGCGCCACCATCTGATTGGTCGCGAACAGCTGGCCACCGTTCACTGCGTCCGCGCTGTCGCTCGCGAGACTCGCGGCGCGCACGTTTGTCACGCGGACCGGCGCGCCGGCGTTGCCGAGCGTCATCAGATCGCGCGTCGAGGAATCGTACTGGACGGAATTGGCCGTAGCCGCTGCAATCGTCGACGCGCTCGCGGCCGCACTTGCCGCGGTACTCGTTGCAACACTGGTGTTGACGGCCGCGGCGAGAGCCGACCCGACGTCGCTATACGTATTTCCGCCTATGGTGTAGACGGGCGCCCTGGCCGTGCCGTCCGGATTCACCGCCGAGCCGCCGCCGAGCGCCGCCGCCACGCTTGCGGCATTGTTATAAAGCTGCGCGCCGTTGACCGCTTCGGTGCTCGACGCGCCGATCGCGCCGCGCGACAGTCCGGTCAGAGTGCGGGTGCCATTGAGGCCAGCCACGTTCATCCGGATACCCGTTGACGACGATGCAACCATAATGTCGCGCGTGGCGAGGTCCTGCCTGACGAGGCCAATGCTGCCCGACACGACCTGCGACTGCAGCGTCGCAATGCCGGTGTCGAGCGAGCTCAGCGCCCCGCCGACAGTGGTTTGCGTGCCGGACTGCAAGTAGTACTTCGGGCCGACGGTCGAGCCGTTCGCGCTCACCGAGGCGCCGCCGCCGAGTGTCGACACGACCTGCTTGAGCTGCGCAACGTTGACCGCTGACTGCGCAGTCGTCCCGGCCGCGACGCCGAGCAGTTCGCGCGGACCGCCGGTTCCGCTAAAGTCCACGGACGCGCCGTCCGTGCCCTGCCCAACGGTCAGAGCGCGAGTATCCGGATCCTGTCGGATGAGCCCTATCTGGCCGCTTTCGATGTTGCCTGCCAGGTCCGAGATGCTCGCCGCATTCTGCGATACCGCGTCGTTCGTGGCGTGCAGTTGCGCGCCGGTTACCGCGTCGGAGCTGTAAGGGTTCAGCGCACCCGCCGCGACGTTCGTCACCCTGACGGGCGTGCCCGGATTGCCGAGCGTCGCAACGTCGTGCGCGCCGCTATCGTAGAACAGCGCGTTCGTGACATCCGGGCAGCCGGCGGGGGCGCACTCCTGGGCGCCAGCCGGCTGCCCCAGCGCGAGCGCGCCGAGCAGGCCCGCGGCTACAGCGCCCAGCGCCCGGCATACCGAAGCGCATCTGACGCCCCCGCTTCTGGTTACTTCCGATGCTGCCACATATACGCGTCTTGCTTCGTTCCATACCGCTTTATAGGTCTTGTTCAACATTCCTCCCACTCTTTATCCACGATCTCTTGCCGGGATTTTTCTTATGTCATCCTAAGTATCTTGCGGACGAGACAGACTCAGGACGCACCGCGCTCTCACCCGGCAAACAGGGCTCAAGCGACGAGTGTGCAGGCACGTCCGCGGTTCGCGAATACGATTAATCCGAAAAGCGATTTTTTAGCGTGAATTAGCTAAATGGCATAGGGCGACTAAGACGTGAA
Source organism: Burkholderia sp. WSM2230 (assembly GCF_000472445.1). Taxonomy (GTDB): domain Bacteria; phylum Pseudomonadota; class Gammaproteobacteria; order Burkholderiales; family Burkholderiaceae; genus Paraburkholderia. The sequence goes on along the minus strand of NZ_AXAJ01000020.1, from coordinate 22,890 downwards.
ACAGCCAAATGTCTTAATCGGAATGCGGACGACTAAGTGGTCTTAGTCGAATACTGAAAGTCGCCGAGAACCGGCGTTGGAACAATACGAGCCAGTCGATGCTGGCTCGCATCTCCTCACGACCGCGCAGCGGAGAGCGATGCGCGACGAAGCTCAGATCTTTTCGAACAGCACGTCTTGCGCGCCTTCCCACAGCACCTTGACGCCGACTTCGCGCAGCTTCTCCTTGCCTTCGACGATAGTCAGGAAATGGTTGCCCGCAAGTTGTCCCATCTTGCTCGCGAAGCAGCACGAACCATAGGCGATCAGGATCTCCGTTTCGCTATAGCCGCCCGGATAAAACAGAATGTCGCCGACCGACGGATGGCTCGTGTGATTTTCGAAGCCAACCGCCGCGCCGTCGTTCTCCAGCTTGAACTCGCCGAGCGGCACCCAGCAGCCTTCGCCGCTCCAGCGCACGTGAATGATCTTCTGGCGGTACGGCAGCAGCTTCAGGAAGGCGCTCACGGTTTGCGGCGCGTCGGGGTTGGTTTCGGCGATAAAGACATGGCCGCAGGAGGTGATTCGAAGTCGGGTCATCGCTAGGTATCCGGTATGACGGTGAATGATGGACAAGGTGGTCGGTCAGATGCGGTCGGCCAGACGCGGTCGGCCAGACGCGGTCTGCGAGACGTGGCTCAGGCCAGGCCCTGGGCTGGTCATTCTGTCGTGCCGTGCAAGGGTTCAACAGATACAGTTCGCATCGGGCCGGTCAGGCCAGTTCGACCGCATGCCGCGAGGCGCCCATCAACGCTCGTTCGACTACGCGCAACATCACCATGCCAGGTCCAGGCAGTGTTGCGCCACGAAAGTTCGTAGTTTGCAAGCCGCGCAATGCACAGCACACTTCGAAAGGTGCGTGATTCCTACAGACGGCTTCCGGCCTCGCTTGGCTCTTGCCTTGCGTGGCCGCGCTGGCCGCCAAACCAAAGCGCGAATGAAAGGCGCAGCGCCGCCATGCATCGGAGGGCACCGCTCGCAGTGTCGGGCAAAGCGGGCGCCGTCCATCACCGGCTGTTGCCAAGACCCCGCCTGCAGCTGAACTGGCCATTTTTGCTGGCCGGTTACTGGTCTGTTGTTGGCCGGTTTATCGGTCACTCGCTGCGTGCGTGCCGCCGCGCAGTCCGCGAATCAGCCGCGCAACCGGTAGGCAAGCGGCGTCACGCCGTAGTCACGCTTGAACTGCACGGAGAAATGACTGGCATTCTCGTAACCAACCGCAAGTCCGATCTGCAGCACGGTCTGATCGGTGGAAAGCAGCAGCCTCGCCGCTTCCTCCAGCCGCAAGCGGGTCACGTATTGATGCGGCGTTTCGCCAGTCTCGCGGCGGAACACGCGGGCAAAGTGGAAGCTGCTTAGACCAGCCTGCGCGGCCAGCTCGCCGATTGAAAGATCGGCACCCAGGTTCGCGCGAATGTAATCGGTTACACGCCGGATGCGACGCGGCACCAGCCGTTCAGGTTGCGCCGGCTGTGTCGTCCCTGCTTGCCGGCCGTGCGAATAATGTTGAAGAAGATGCGCGGCGAGCGCATGAACCAGCGCATCGACATAAAGGCGCGAGTCGGCTGGGTCGCCGGCGGCGCGGTGCAATGCAGAAAGCATCGCGGCCACCAGCGGATCATGGAACTGCATCGCGCCGTCGAGCGACAGTTCGCGGCATGTTGCGCCGAGCTCCATCTGATCTGCCACGCTGTCGATCAGACTGCGCTCGATATGTAAATGGACGGTCGACAGCGGCTCATCGCTGATCGAACGCCAGCGCCAGGAAATCGGCGCGGGCGGCACGTACCAGACGTCGCCCACTCGCAGCTCGGCGCTTTCCCAGCGCCCGTTCAGATTGCGCTCAAGATGCTCGGCGCCGCTCGCCAGCGTCATCAGCGTAAGGTCCTGCAGGCCGGGCGCTTCCAGCAGTTCCTGCTCGTCCGGCTCGAGATAGGAGCGCAACACCAGGTGACGCCACGGGCGATCCACGCTCGACACCAGTTTCTGGCCCGCCATGTAGCGGTCGTAGGCAAGCGTCGTTGTCAGCTTTGGAATTCGTGTCTTCACGTCCATTCCCAAGGAGGTGCCGTATGCAAATGAGAGAACCCTGTCGAACCCGCGTCGCCGGTCGGCTGTCAGCGCAAGATCTCAAAAATGATAGCAAGGAACCGGCTACCGTAATTTCTGGAAATAGCTAATCATTCAGGTTGTCGTCTTTCACGCGTTTCAAACGCCGGAGCTACCGTTTCATGGAACACGAATGCGATACGCTGCCGCATTGGCTGACCGGTTCGCCGCAGGGCGAAGCGGGCCATGCGTCGGCAGCATACAACCCAGCGGTCACCGCACAACCGGCCTACCCGGCCGGCATGCGGCAGGCCGCGAAGTCAGCCCACGCGGCTGAAGCATCGATCGTATCTGGCCGCGCGGCTACAGGCGCGGCATCGGCGGGTTTCCTCACGCTCTTCACCGAGGAGGAGATCGGCACGCCCGCGCCGGCCGCGCGCCGCGCGCCGGTCATCAGTCCGCTGGTACGTTTTGGCAGTGCGCAGGACCGCATCGAATTCGTGCGGCAACGCATCAGGCAGTTGGGCTTCAACTCGTTCAGCTATACGGCCACGCGCACGTCCGCGCATCGCAAGACCATGTTTGTGCTGACGAGCTACGAGTCGCAGAGCTGGCTTACGCGCTATTTCCGCGAGCGTTATTTCGAGCTGGATCCGCGTGTGGCGCTCGCGTCGCCGACCGGCATGCCGTTCCTCTGGAATACGGTCGACATGCGCGCCGATCTGCCGCGCGCGCAAATGCGCAGCGAGCGGCTCGGCAGCCTGATCGACATGCTGGAGGCGACCGGTCGCAAAAGCGGCATTCTCACGCAGATGCCGCTGCCCGAGCCGGACCTGAGCGCGAGCCTGTGCTTCAACTCGGAGATCGGCAACCCGCGCTGGATGACCGAATCGATCGTGGCCGAAACGTTGATGTTCGCGCACACGATCCATGAGTTCATCTGGACGCACGCGAAGAGCGTGATCGGCATGACGCCCGCGCAGCAACACCGCGTGACGTTGAGCGAGTTGCAGCACGCGGTGCTCAAGGCGGTGGTTCAAGGGCAGCGCGACAAGGAAATCGCATATTTCCTCGGGCTCTCGCCGCACAATGTCGACTATCACTTGCGGCGCTTGCGGCAATTGTTCAACGTGCGCAACCGCGTGCAGTTGATCAACGTCGCGAAGGCTTACGTGTCGTAGACGTTCAACCCCAGCCAGGCGCACGCAACGGCGTGGCGGCAACTGCCGCCACGCCGTTTTTCATATGCAGCGCGCAGCTCAGCTCTTTAACCGGTAACCCGTCTTGAAGATCCACGCGACAATCGCGAGAAACACGGCCAGAAAGAGCGCCGTCATGCCGAGGCTGATCTCGATGTTCACATCCGCGAGACCGTAGAAGCTCCAGCGGAATCCGCTCACGAGATAAACAATCGGATTGAACAGCGTCACCACCTTCCAGAACGGCGGCAGCATGTTGACCGCGTAGAAGCTTCCGCCGAGGAACGTGAGCGGCGTGATGATCAGCAGCGGCACCAGTTGCAGCTTCTCGAAACTGTCCGCCCAGATGCCGATGATGAACCCGAGCAAACTGAACGTGACCGCGGTCAGCACGAGAAACAGGATCATCCAGAACGGATGCTGGACTTGCAGCGGCACGAAAAGGCCCGCGGTGGCGAGAATGATGAGGCCTAGCAGGATCGACTTGGTGGCGGCCGCGCCCACATAGCTCACGACAATCTCCAGGTACGAGACCGGCGCCGACAACAACTCGTAGATCGTGCCGGTGAAGCGCGGAAAGTAGATGCCGAACGACGCGTTCGAAATGCTCTGCGACAGCAGCGACAACATGATCAGCCCCGGCACGATGAACGCGCCGTAGCTGATGCCGTCCACTTCCTTGATGCGCGAGCCGATGGCCGCGCCGAACACGACAAAGTAAAGCGACGTGGAGATCACCGGCGCGATGATGCTCTGCATCAGCGTGCGCCAGGTGCGCGCCATTTCGAACTTGTAGATTGCGCGAATCGCATAGATGTTCATTGGTTACCTCGGAGCAGACTCACGAAGATGTCTTCAAGCGAACTCTGCGTGGTATGCAGATCCTTGAAACGGATGCTGGCGTCGTCGAGCGCCTTCAGCAGCGCAATGATGTCGGTGCGACCGCCGTCGCCTTCATAGGTGTAGATCAGCTCGTTGCCGCCCTTTGCGACATCAAGCCCGTAGCCGGCGAGCGACGACGGCAACGCGTCGAGCGGACTCTCTAGCTGCAGCGTCAACTGCTTCTTGCCGAGCTTGCGCATGAGTTCGGTCTTCTCTTCGACCAGCATGATCTCGCCGCCGTTGATCACGCCGATGCGGTCCGCCATTTCCTCCGCTTCGTCGATGTAATGCGTGGTCAGAATGATCGTCACGCCGCTTGCCGCGAGCGAGCGCACCAGTTTCCACATGTCGCGGCGCAATTCGACGTCCACGCCCGCCGTGGGTTCGTCGAGAAACAGCACGCGCGGTTCATGCGACAGCGCCTTCGCGATCAGCACGCGGCGCTTCATGCCGCCCGACAGCGTGATGATCTTGCTATTGCGCTTTTCCCACAGCGACAGGTCGCGCAGCACTTTCTCGATATAGGCGGGATTTTTCGGCTTGCCGAACAGGCCGCGGCTGAATGAGACGGTGGCCCAGACGGTTTCGAAGGAGTCGGTGGTGAGTTCCTGCGGCACGAGGCCGATCAACGAGCGCGCGCCGCGATAGTCGGCGCCGATGTCGCGGCCGTCCACCGTCACGCTGCCTTCGCTCGCGTTGACAATGCCGCAGATGATGCTGATGAGCGTGGTCTTGCCCGCTCCGTTGGGGCCCAGCAGGGCAAAGATTTCTCCGCGGTTGATTCCGAGGTTGATGTTTTTCAGCGCCTGAAAACCGCTGGCATAGGTTTTCGACAGATTCGTGACTGAGACGATTGGCTGCATGGATTCGACGATGGCAGACACCGTTGCAAAAGTGGATGAAATGACGCGCAAGCGCGACCGCACCCGCAATGTAATTGAAACCGCGAAAGCCTGCAGCGCAGAGAATCGAAGCCTACGGAAAGTCGCGTACTGCCGTCTCGAGGTCCCCGCCGTTCGCTGCGGCGCAAAATAGTTCGGTTTCCGTAGCGATATGGCGTGAGTGGCTGTCGCCGCGCCGCGCAACCAATAGCGCCGGCGGATGTGCGGCAGGCGTCGTCCCGGGAACGCGCCATGCTCGATTATCGCCGTGCTACTGCACCCGTGCGCCTCGCGTCGGCACCCAAGGCACAGTGCTTGCGGCAGTCCGTTCATGTGAGTGCGAGGCGCTCGCGTGAGATCAATCGACTCTATGGAGATGAACCATGAAACGCCTTACCAAGACGATTTTTGCTTCAGCGCTCGTAATGGCACTCTCGGGCGGAGCCTATGCGCAAGCCGGCGGCGGTGCTGGCGGTGGCGCGGGTGGTGGCGCGGCCGCCGGTGCGGGCGGCTCGGGCGGCAGTAACGGAGTGGGCGCTGGTGGCGGCACGACAGGTGGCGCGGGCGGCACCGCAACCCCTGGCATGGGCCCCGGCACGATGAAGCACCCCGGCGATTCCGGCTATGGCTCACCCGGCGTGACCGGCACCGGCGGCGGCATGGGCACGGGCACCGGTGCGTCGCCGGACAGCGCGACCACGAAGCGCCCGAACAACGGCATGAGCAACGGTACCCGCAGCGGTACGAGCGGCACCAACGGGACCACGCAGAACGGGCAGTAAGTGAAGGCCCGCGCTCAAGCCTCAAGTCTCGAGCCTCAAGTCTCAAGCAGCAGTCAAACCTTGAGGCTGTGAGAGCGCCTGGAAAGACGGACGGCGGCGCCGCATGACGGCGTCGCCGTCCTTTTGTTTTCTCAGCGCGCTGTGTTGCAGACAGAACCCGCCACGTCGATGGTGGATTTTGCAACGGCTCCAATGTAAAGAAGACCCGCTCGCCGTCACGGCTCGGTACAGACGAAGCTCGCCGCGAGATTCACATTGCCCTTGCCCGTATAGCGCGGAAACAGCGGATAGCGGCACAACGGGCGCGAGCGTCCGTTGGTTGCCGCGGCGATGTCGGTGGCGATCAGCGTTTCCGGCGACGCGCCGCGCGTCACCCAGTTATCGAGTGCGCCAAGCAGATCGACCGACGGCACGAATGCGCCGCTGCCATGCTGAAAACCCGGCACCATGTACAGGCGCATGAAACGATTGACCTCGTCGACACCATATCGGGCGACGAGCGCCTGCCGGTAAGCAATCGTCTGATTCGGGCTGATGACTTCGTCCGCGAGACCTTGCAGCGTAATGAGCTTGCCGCCGCGCGCGATGTAGCGCCCAACGTCCGTGTTCATCGCGCCGATGGTCTGCGAAAGCGCGATCAACTGCGCGCGGAATTTGCCGGGATGCAGCGGGTCGAAGCGCAGCGAGTCGAAGTCCGCATCGCGCGCAACGAAATAGCGCACATAACCGTCGCCTTGCGCGAACAGGTAACCGTTGGCGAAAAACTTGGGCTGTGCAAGCCGTTGCGCCTGATGCCCGAGGCCGAGCGAACCGCTCAGCTGTGTGCCCTGAAAAACGTTGTAACCGCGATAACCGCTGACGTCCCAAGCGAGCTTATAAGGCAACGACAAGCCGTCGCGCAGCACCATCAACGTGGCGAGTTGCGGTTCGGTGAGGCATTCGTCGCGTGACTCCTGGCGTGAATCGTCGCCTGACATTGCGCGCCCCGCGCAACGCAACGATTCGACGATCTCCGCTTCATGCTCGCGACAGGCGGCGACGTCGCTCACAATGCCGTCCGCCACGCCGTCGAGCCCATCGCATACGGCGAGCGCTCGGTGATACACGTGCTGCAGCAGCAGCGGCGGGACGAAGCCGCCCGGCGTCGCATATTCCGCCTGCCCCACTTTCACGCCGATGAGCCGCACGCCCGAAAAATTGAGCGCGGGCGAATTGGCGATCACGCCGTCGTAGTCGTCGGGAAAGCGCTGCATGACTGTGTAGCCTTCGCGGCCGCCGGTCGAGCCGCCAGCGAAATACATACGCTGCGGCGGCCGGCCATAAGCGCGCGCGATCAGTGCGAGCGCTGCGTCGTGCGTCTTCTTCAGATGCGCATAGCCGAAGTTGGTCACGGCTTCGTCAACGAGGCCGAACACCGCAAGCGATGAATCGCCCACATGTCCCGAATCGTCGCCGAAGGTCGCATAGCCTTGTGCAAGCGGCGCGCGATCCGGTGAAAACGGCATCACGCCAGTGCCGCTCACCACCACGCCGTTATATCCGCCGCCGCCGACCTGCAGCGCACGGCCGTTCCAGTGGCGCGGCAGATTCAGGTCGAAGCGGATGTCAGGCGTGGTCGGCTTGAGCGCCTTGATGCGCCCCGTGATGCGGCAGTATTCGCCGCCTTGCTGATTGCCGGGCGCGGTGGCGCTGACCATCGACGCGCTTTCAATCTGCGCGCCCGCTGTGGGCAAGGCGATGAGTTCAGGCGGCAACACTGCGCCGGCAAATTCGGCGCAACGCATGGAAAGCGGCGCTTCTCTCTGCGCGCCGAGTGCCGTCTGCGCGGCTGGCCCGAACCATGTCATGGCGAGCGTCGGGGCGACTGCGAGAGCGCGCACGCGCCAGGCCCGCGCAATCAACATGCGGCGCGAGTGCGCCATCATCCGCAACGCGCTCCGCTCGCAGCCGCGCGCAACTGCTGTCCTCGCCATCCGTGCCAGGCGCGCGCGAGCATCAGCAACGCACCAATCGCGACGAAGTCGCCGGCCAGACCGATAAGCACGCCGCCCACGCCATGGAACGTGTGCGGCATGGCCGTATCCACGATCAGCGACACCAGCGTGCCGCCGACAAAACACACGAGCCCCGTGCGGCCCACAGTAACGACGGCCGACAGGCGCTGTGCGAGCCGCGCGATGCTGCCCACGCGCACGAGTCGCGCCGCGAGCCAGGCTATGACGATGAAGTTGATCACACGGTCCACGGATAGATTCTGTTTGAGGGTGCCGGGCAAAGGCTGCGTCAGCACGAAAAGCTTAACGGCGGCAAACGCGAGCGCAGCAGCGATAGCAACCCGCGTGAACCAGCGAGCCGTATCGCCTGCATGAAAGCGCTCGGTGATCGGCGCGAGCCGGCACACGATACCAAGCACGAACATCAATTGCCATGCAAACGGATTAAAAGCCCAGTGGCCCACGTCGTCAATGTTGAATAGCACGGCGAGCGGCCGCGCGAGGCACCATATGGCCGTGCTCAGCGCCAGTGCCGCCGCGCGCGAGCGCAAGGCGAGCGGCACCACGGCGGGCACGAGCAGCGCGTAGAACATGTACATCGGCAACACGCTCGATAAATACGGCTGCCGGCGCAGCACCGCGATGTCCAATACCTGACGCAGCGGCTCGGCCGCAAACGGCGACCAGCCTGTGAGTTCGACCATCGCGTGATTCAGGTGCAGGAGCGCGAGCGCTCCGCCGGACAAGAGCGTGAGCAGCGCGGTCAGCAGATACGCCCGGTAAATCTCCCAGCAGCGCCGCATGAAGCGCAGCTTCGCGGCCTTTTCGCCGCGCGCCGTCATGACCGCCGTATAGGCCGCCGCCGACGCATAGCCGCCAAGGAACACGAATACTTCCGCGGAATCGCACAGCGCATACGCGTGCAGCATCAAATGGGAAAGCGTACTGCCGGGCATGTGATCCAGCACGATGACGATCAGCACGACTCCGCGAAAGAAGTCCACTTCGACGGAGCGTCCGCGGCGAATGTCCATTCGTGTTCTCGCAGGAAAATTATCGAGCAACGCGCCACCATATAACGTTTCGGCAAACGCCGTGCGATGACGTCACTGGCGCTGACAGGCAGCCTGTCGTCCACGGCAATTCGCTGGCAATCTGAAATCCCGCTGTCGGCATGCGGTAATCGCGATGGCGGGCGCATTCGATTCACGGCAAGTTTTGCGGCTTTGACGCGCTCTCGCGAATGCACCCGGTAAATGCCGCCGAAAAAAATCCGCAAAGCGCGGTATGCGATTTTTTTCGCTTTTTTTCATCGTACGATGAATTCATGCATGACCGTCGGAGCTCGTGCATCGCACGCGAACAAGGCTCCGCACGGCGGCCACTCATGTGGACCGGACACGCTCGCACATCGACCCGAATTCGGTGCGCGCGTTGAGCGTCATTGCGACGCCTTCCCTTTGCCGCCGCCGGTTTTTCGCACCGGTTGCACGGCGGGCCGTGTCATTCACGCGGCACCGGTCCTTCCACTACCGACCCGAACGGTTGCGTCCGCGCACCGCCCTCGCATTGGAAGACACTCACATGAACAACAGGATTGCCGGCTTCGACGGACTGCGCGCCATTGCCGTCCTCATGGTCTTTCTTCAACACCGGCTATTCGGCGACATCGGCGAAATAGGTCATCTCGGCGTGTGGATCTTCTTTGCGCTGAGCGGCTTTCTGATTACCGGCATTCTGTCGATGCAACGGCTGCGGATCGAGCAAAGCGGCAGCAGCTTCGTCGCCGAGCTCAAGCGCTTCCTGTTTCGCCGCACGCTGCGCATTTTCCCGATCTATTACCTGATGCTGACCGTCATGTCGGTGCTCATGCTATTCGGCCTGGCGAGTCCCGAGCTCGCGAGCGGCATGCCGTTCCACTTCGCTTATCTGTCGAACTTCTGGATAGGCTCGGTGCTGCATTACTGGCCGGGACGCTACTCGCACTTGTGGAGTCTCGCCATCGAAGAACAGTTCTATCTTATGTTTGCGCCGCTGCTGTTGCTGCTTGCCGCGCGGCGGCATTTCGCCGTGTGCGCGTTGATGGTCGCAGTGGGACTTGTTTCGCTGTGGCTCATGCGCGCCGCGCATTGGCGGGAAATCACCGTCTACACGCATCCGTTGAGCAACTTCTGGTTGTTGGCGCTAGGCGGAATCGGCGGGCTGGTCGTCGTCCGTCACGCAGGCCGCGCGCGCGCCTGGCTCGGGCATGGCGCGACGCTGTTTGCGCTCAGCCTTTGTCTCGTGTTTTTTTGCGCGAGCGAGCCGGCGTGGAGCGATGTGCAAGATCCGCTGCTCTTCACCTGTATCGACGCCGCCTATGGCGTGTGCATCGCGGCGCTGGTGTGTTCGATTGCGTGCTGCCGCAATGCGGCCGTCATGGGCCTGCTCGAGGCGCGCTGGCTCGCGGGACTCGGACGCATCAGCTACGGCTTCTATCTGTACCACAACCTCATTCCCGACCTGATGCGCAATCATCGCGCACAGGCGCTATTCGGCGGTGTAGTGCCGCTATGGGCACATGCGGTGGGGATCGCGGCGTCGTTCGCCCTCTCGCTCGGGCTCGCGCTGCTGTCGTGGCGAATGATCGAGGAACCAGTTCTGCGGTTGAAGACGAGGCGCACGCCCGAGGGCGACGCGAATCCGGCATCGACGCAAAAGGCTGGGTTTGCATCAGCGCAGGCGCATAAGGAACCCGGCTCACGCGCGTTGACGGATGAGGGCGCTGCTTCGGATGCTGCCTGATCCTGGCGACGTAGCCTGATTCGCTCGCGGTTGCCGGCATGGCACACGCATTGCTGACTGATTGACACACCTGTCACCACTGGAGACGCGCCGTGGCCACTCAGCCGAACAACCCGAACGAGCACGACCAGGACCCGGATGAAACGGCAGACCCAGGCGGCCCGCCCACTGAAGTCTCGAAGCCTGTCGGCGATGCAATTCCGACACCGGTCGAACCGGGGCTCGATCAGCCCCTGCCGGAAAAAGGGACAACCCCGCCAGCCGACGACGACGAGGCAAAGCGCGAGCCGTTGGGAGAAACAGAGACGCCTCCGGGCGTTCCTCCCCCTGGCCCCTCTGACTTTGCGTAGCGCAGGTTTTGAAGAGGCGCGCTGCGATCGCGGCCGCTCTTCGATCCCGACCTTACGCAGCCTCTGGCTCGGACTCCTGCTCATGCACGATCTTCAGCGTGCTCTTGTGTTCCTTGATCAGCCGATACACCGTCTCACCCGGCACGGTTTCCTGTTCGAGCAGTTCATCGGCGATAGCGCGCAACACCGGCTCATACGCATGCAGCAGGTTGTAGCACTGCTCGTTCAGTTCCTTGAGCAGCACATTCGCCTGTTCGATCGCGCTCTTCATCTGAAGACCCGCGTATTGCGAAGGCAAGGCGGCGAGGCTAAACAGATTGCCCTCGCTGTTAAAGCCAAACTTCGACACCATGTCGAGGCTGATGCGCGACGCTTCCTGCAAATCCGACGCCGCGCCGCTCGATGCTTCGGAGAACGCAAGAATTTCCGCGTTGCGGCCGCCGAGCAGCACCTTGACCTCGTTGCGAATCTCGGTCTCGCGATACAGATGCTTGTCCTGCGCCTTGGTGATAAGCGCGACGCCGAGCGCGCCGCCTCGCGGCAGAATCGTGACCTCTTCGAGCACACCGGTGCCGAGCAGCGCGGCAACCAGACCATGCCCCGCTTCATGCACCGCGATGCGCGTGCGTTCGTCCTCGCTCAATGCGCGTTCCGCGCCGCTCACGTCGCCAATACGCGCGATCTTGATCGCCTCGATGAAATGCTTGGCCGCGATTTCCGTGTCGCCGGCCTTGCGCGCGACAAGCCCCGCCTGATTCACGACCATCGCGACCGTCGCGGGCGACAGGCCCGTGGTCAGTCGCGCGAGCTGATCGTAGTCGATGTCCGCGGCTTTGGCTTTCAGCTTCTCCGCATAGAAGCGGAAGATTTTCGCGCGATCTTCGCGATCCGGCAGACGAACCTGCACCGTGCGGTCGAAACGGCCCGGGCGGCGCAATGCTTCGTCCAGATTGTCCGGATGGTTCGTGGCCGCGACGATGATCACGCCTTCATTCGAAGCAAAGCCGTCCATTTCCGCGAGCAGCTGATTGATGATGCGGTTGCTCTCGGCTTCGACAGGACCGCCACCCGTGTCGGTACGTTTCGCGAGACCGTCTGCTTCGTCGATGAAGATCACCGTCGGTGCGTTCTTGCGCGCCATTTCGAACAGATGCTTGACCTTCTGGATGCCGACGCCGTAATACTTCGCGCTGAAATAGCTACCGGTGATAGAGATGAAGTTCGCGCCGCATTCGCCGGCGAGCGCCTGCGCAAGCCTCGTCTTGCCGACACCTGGACCGCCCACCATCAGGATGCCGCATGGCGCGCGCACGCCCATCGACGTGAACTGCTTCGGGTTCGACAGATAGCCGCGGATGTCCGCGAGCGCAGCCTTCGCTTCGCCGGCGCCGATTACGTCGTCGAAACGCAGCGTGGGCGCCTTGCTGAGCAGCGTCGCTCCGCCGCGCATCTCGCGGCGCATGAACCACACCATGCCGCCGATCAGCAGCAACGGCAAAAGCAGGCTGATCACGTCGCGCGTCTGGTCGAACACCTGAAGCCAGCGCGAGCCGCCTGTGCGGATGTCCGCATCGGGTAGCCATACCAGTTGATACGAAGCCGCCTCGCCGGACCTGGTTTCGCCGAGCAGAAGCGCATGCGAGAAGGTCGCATTGTGGTCGGTAACGAAGTATCGCGAACCGTCGCGCTTCGACACGAGAATCGCGTTGGGACTGACGCCGATCGCGGCGACCTTTGCTTCCTGAATATCGCGCAGCATCTGCGATGCGTCTTTCTCTTCACGCGTCCAGGGGGACGTATCGTGACGCATCTGATTGGCGACGCCGGTCAGGGCGGGAGCGAGTTGCGCCGCGCGCTGCTGGTGATGCCAGAAACTGAATGCAAGTACCAATGCAATGAGCACCACCCCAGCCGCAATGGCGATTTTCCGCGCCCGCGTTTTCCCAAGCGAATTCTTTCCCGGCTTCATGAGTCACTTCCAAAAACGGGCTCAAGCGAGCCCCAAAACATGTCGAATCAGAGGATGAACGGTTGGGAGAGGAATCGGCTATTGCGATGCCATGCCTGCACGGAAGAAAGGACACCCAACCATGCGTCCCTTTTAAACCCAGTGGCGTAGAGCCAGTATGCCCTGCGGCTGCTTCTTCCAAATCGCAGAAAAGGCCTGTTTCTACCGCCTATCCCGCCGTTTGGAAGGCGAAATATAAGGGCGCGAGCGGCGCATGAGATGCGGTAGAAAACTGCTCCGCCGCACAGTGTAGCAGCGGAAAAAAGGCCGTGTATTCTGTAGACCTATCATTTGGACCGAGCCCTACTTTCTGGCGGGCGTTGTTGAGTTCTGCTCCGGGGCTTTCAGTGCGCGCGCCTATCGCGGGGGCGGGCCGATGTTTGCGTTGGCGGGTTCGCGGGTTCGCGGGTTGGCGCATTGGCGCATTGGCGCATTCGCGCCTTGGCGCATTGGCGCGTTGCCGGGTGCGGGTTCTGGCCAATATGCGAAGGCGGCCTGGAGGATTTGTTACGCTTCACTATTTGGCGAGCCTCTCCGCGACAGCCAGCGCTGTTGCGCGCGATTCACACTCCGCACTTCACGACTCATGCTTCGATTCGAAAACCTCAGCAAGCGTTATGGCGACCGCGTCGTCTTCACCGGACTAAACCACGATTCCACAGCCGGCTGCATTGCGCTCAACGACGAGTCGGGCACCGGTAAATCCACCCTGCTCGCCATTCTCGCCGGCGCTCTCACAGCCGATACAGGCGACGTGTGGATCGGCGGACACTCGTTGAACGCGGCACCCGCCGCGGCGAAATCACTGCTGACCTATGTCCCGGAAGATTGCATGCCTTCGCCCGATTGCGCCGGCCGCGACTATCTGCAGCGCGTGGCGGCCGCGCGCAACGCCACCGTGAGCGACGCGACGCTGGCGCTCGCGGATCGCTTCGGGCTCACGCCGCATCTGGAAAAACGCTTCGAGCAGATGTCGTTCGGCACGCGCAAGAAGTTTTTTCTGACCTCCGCGGTGCTCGGCGAAACGCGCGTGCTGATCGCGGATGAGCCCGTGGGCGGACTCGATGCCGCCGCGCGCGCCGTGCTGGTCGATCTCTTCACGACGCTCGGACAAACTCGCACGGTATTCTTCTCGAGCTACGACGAAGCCTTCACCGAAGCATGCGCGGCTGCACGCATCAGCTTCGCGGACCTCGCACAGCGCGGCTGAATGCCCGCGCGCGCGAGGCAAGCGCTGCCACGCGTGACGCTCAAATCGACACGCAAATCTTGCCGAAGTGAGCGCCCGACGCCTCATGCCGGAACGCGTCTGCGAGCCGCGCGAGTTCGAACGTGCTGTCGATCACCGGCTTGATGCCGGTCGCCTCGAGCGCGCGAACCATCTCGCGCTGGTCCTGCCGGCTACCGACAATCAGGCCTTGCAGCCGCTGTTGCCGCGCCATCAGCGCGGCGGTCGGCACCGGTCCGGCGCGTCCCGTCAGCACACCGATCAGTGCAATATGGCCGCCGATCCGGCAAGCCGTGATCGACTGCGGCAAGGTCCCCGGGCCGCCCACCTCGATCACGTGATCGACGCCGCGCCCGCCCGTCAGCGAGCGCACCGCCTTGCCCCATTCGGGATTGTGGCGGTAGTTGATCGTATGAGCGGCGCCGAGCGCGCGCAGCTTCTCGAGCTTTGCATCCGATGAAGACGTGGCGATCACCGTCGCGCCCATCGCCCTGGCAAGCTGCAAGCCGAACACCGACACGCCGCCGGTACCGAGCACGAGCACCGTGGCGCCCGCTTTCAACTGACCGTCCACCACAAGTGCCCGCCAGGCCGTAAGTCCTGCCGTGGTGAGCGTCGCGGCCTCGGCGTGGCTGTAGCCTTGCGGCGCATGCGTGAAATAATGGCTTGGCAGCACGACGACTTCGCGCGCATAGCCGTCGACGCCGTCGCCGGGTGTGGTTTTGAAGTCGCCGACGGCGGGCGGACCGTTCTCCCACAACGGAAAAAAGCAGGAGACCACGTGATCGCCCGCCTTGAATCCGTCGACGCCTTCGCCGACCGCCTCGACCACGCCTGCGCCGTCGGCCATTGGAATGCGTCCCGCCTCGGCGGGCAGCACGCCGCTCACGACGCCGTAGTCATGAAAGTTCAACGAACTCGCGTGAATGCGAACCCGCAGTTGGCCCGCGCCTGGCTCCCCAGGATCGCGGATATCGACCACTTGTAGAGAGTCGACGCTGGCGGGCGATCCGATCTTGACGGCTTTCATGTCGCGGCTCCTTTGTGGAATTGCGCGGGCGCTGGACGTGCGCGCTCGTTAGAGAATATCGCAGCCATGCTGCGGGCGTCGGCGAGCGGTGCGTTGCGAACTTCACCCTCGCGTCGCCCCCGCGCCTAGCCCCTGCGCGACGCTGAGTCATCTAGCGCACAAAGGAGCCGTACATTCCCTTCAGTTCGTAGCGCTGCCTCAATTCCGCCGCCACACGTTCGATCACCTCCGCCCAATCGCCCCGCTGCACTTGCGTGAAGATGCGCACGCCCGGATACCACGGACTGTCATCGCGATCGCGCAGCCAGCGCCAGCAACCCGCGAATCGATTGAGCAGCCAGACTGGCTTGCCCATGGCTGCGGCGAGATGCGCGACCGACGTGTCGACCGAAATCACCAGATCGAGGTTGTCGATAATCGCGGCGGTATCCGCGAAGTCCGCGACGTCGTCCATCCAGTCGGTGAGATGAGGCTTCGTCGCGGCGCTCGGGCGCTTCGCGAGGTCGTCGGCCTTCTGCAAGCTGATCCAGCGAACAGCCGACAACGCGAACAACGGCGCGAGTTGTGCCGACGTCAGACTGCGCGCGCGATCTTCGATCAGACCGGAGTGACCGCCGGCCCACACCACGCCGACGCGCGGCAAGTCCGGCTGAGGCAGCGCCTCCAGTCTTGCGCGCCAACTGGCCGAGCGCTGCGGGTCCGCGTGCAGATACGGCGCGGCAGGAATGTTGTCGAGGCGCGTGCCGAAGGCGAGCGGCAGCGACATCAACGGGCATTGCCAGTCCCATTTGCCGATGTTGGGCATGACGTCGTCGAGCATTACGAGGCCTGGCCAGCGGGCGCACAAGGACTCCTCGTAAAGCCGCCGCAACGGCGGCGGGCAGATATAGCCCACCCGGGCAAAGCGTTCGAGCGCGAGCGGCAGATAACGCACGAATTGCAGACTGTCGCCGTGGCCCTGCTCCGGCAGCACCAGCAAACGCGCGCCACCCGCCGTCAAACCATGCGCGCCGCCCACCAGGTCGGGACGCTCGCCCTTCCATTGCGGCAACGGGATCTGCGGCGCGTCCTGGGCGGGTTGCCCGTTCGCATCGACGAAATTGGCCCAGCGGTCCTCGAAGTACGGCCATGCCTCCTCATAGCGACCGGCCGCGAGCAGCACCTGGCCGAGGCTCGCGCGCGCACCGCGATTCGCGGGGTCGAGCGCAATGGCTTGCCTGATATGCTGCTCCGCTTCCCTCAACCAGCCGAGCTCTTTCACGACGACGCCGAGGTTCGCGTGCGCCTGCGCATAGTCGGGCTTCAGTTCGATCAACCGCCGATAGACGGACGCGGCCTCGTCCGCACGCCCTTGCAGTTGCAGCGCCACGCCCAGATAGTAGTGAAGCGAGAGCGACTCCGGCTGATGCGCGAGCCCCGCCCTCGCGGTTTGCACGATGCTCGCGAACATGCGCAGCTTGATCTTGATCAGGCACAGCATGTCGAAGAACGGCGGCTGCGGCTCGACCTCGATGGCGCGCTCGATCCAGCGCTGTGCCAACGGCAACTGGTCCAACGCGAGCGCCACCAGTCCGCGCGCATACAGCGCGCCAGCGTGAGCGCAGTCATGCACAATGATTCGATCCAGAAGTGCCTGCGCCGTGTCGAGCCGCCCAGTGACGCGCGCCTCCTGCGCCTCGTCGAACCACAGCGAGATAATTTCAGGTGACACCGGGGTTAGGCTTTGCATGATCGCAAGAATGAGTCTGCGTTGATGAACCGTGGAGGTCTTGACGGGCGCAGGCCGCGAACGCCGCCTTGCGCTGTGAGCCGCGTCGCATTATCGATCTGGCGTGCGACTGCTTGTGTAGGACCGTTCCCAAACGCGGGCGCAGATTGGCGTCAGCAATAAACGTAAAACGCCTCGATACAGACTTGACCTTACCCCCATGGGAAGGTCCAAGATCGTCTTGAGATTCATCTCAGGAGAATGGAAATGGAAACGGAATTTGCAGTTCAGGATATGTCGTGCGGCGGCTGCGCCAACTCCATCGCTCGCGCGGTCGCCGGTCTCGATCCGGCTGCGGCGGTTCACATCGACGTGGCGACGAAGATCGTCAAGATCACGTCGACGCTGCCGGCCCCGCGGTTGATCGAAGCCATCGAAGCGGCAGGATTTCATCCGTCAGTGCGAAACTGACGCCCCCGCTCTCGTCTGAGAGAGCTTTCAAACGGAAATCGACTATGAAAAAACCTCGCTCGTTGCGTGCCCTCTGTTCGTTTGCCTGCTTGACATGTGCCGTCGCGGCCATGCCTGTTCATGCACAACACACAGCGTCCATGCCCGGCATGGACATGTCGACCTCAACGGATGCCGGCTCGAGCGGCTCGACGCCCGCATTCAAGGCCGCCGACGACAAGATGATGAAAGACATGAGCGCGCCGGCCTACACCGGTGACGCCGACAAGGATTTCGTCGCGCACATGATCCCGCACCACCAGGGCGCGATCGAGATGGCGCAAGTGGAACTCAAGTACGGCAAGGACCCCGAGTTGAAGCGCCTTGCCAGGAACATCATCAAGGCGCAACACGACGAAATCGGCTTCATGCAGCGCTGGCAGGCCAAGCACGGCGCGAAGTAGGTTTGCCGGCGCAGGTGAACGGGCTCAGTGCTCCAGGGGCGCCTGCAGGCTCGAGCCGCCCGGGCCTGTCATTTGCGCGGCGGCCCTATTCGCGGCCTCCTGCAGGAGGCGCGCCGCGCGGCTTGCCGTAATGCGCTTGCTGGCGACTCCTTTTGCATCGAGCGCGATCACCTGGAACAGTTCGCGATCACACGCGAGTTCCCGCCGATACTGCTCGCCAGTGCTCGCAATCAGTTCGAGCGTGGTCTGCAGCCGGTGGCGCTCTTCGCTCGTGACGGCAGGATTCCTACATATCGTGGACGCGAGCGTAACCAGCGTATCCAGTTTGCTCATCTGCCGATCGCAGAGATGAAAAGCCGATAGGGCGAGCTTTTCGTACTGGAGAGCGTCGACAGGCGGGCGAGAATCGGCTTGCGGCCGCAGTTTTTTCCTACTCATTGTGCGATCTCTCTAAGACTTCAGTGGGTCGCCCGCACCCCGGAGTTGATGAACGGCGCGGTTACGATCGCAGACGGTCAAACCCGTTCATCGAGCGTGTCTCAATGCGCTGATGATTATAGCGAGTACCGCAGTGTCGGCAGTCAACTGGGCGGGCTAAATGGGCGCGGACTGTGCGCGTGAAGTCGCGATGACGCCCGGTTTTCACGGCGCTTTCGCTATGCAAAGCTGTCAAGGAATGCGCTGGCTTCACAGCGCCGATCAGGACGCCCCATTTACATCGGCATCCTGATCGTTGAGAGAAAGAGAGAAAGAGAGAGAGAATGAGAGAGAGGGCCGCGGCGCGCCTATGGCAAGCGCTACCGCACAAAGCAAAGCACCAGCCACTCCACTAGCCCGCGACACCCCTAACCCACCCCTCCATCAAAACGCGCGCACTGCGGCTCATCACCGCCTTTTTCACCACCCACTCGCCACCCACGCGCGCCGCCTCCGCCCCGACTCGCAGCGTGCCCGACGGATGTCCGAACCTCACGGCCTCGCGATCGCCGCCGCCGGCCGCCAGGTTGACCAGCGTCCCCGGAATCGCTGCCGCCGTGCCGATGGCCACCGCCGCGGTGCCCATCATCGCGTGATGCAGCTTGCCCATCGACATTGCTCGCACAAGCAAATCCACGTCGCCGGCATTAATCCGCTTGCCGCTCGACGACACATAATCAGCCGGCCCGGCAACGAACGCGATCTTCGGCGTGTGCTGGCGCGTCGCGATCTCGTCGAGATGTCTGATCAGCCCCATGCGCAGCGCGCCATGCGCGCGGATCGTCTCGAACTTCGCGAGCGCTTTTTCGTCGCTATTGATGGCGTCCTGCAACTCCGTGCCCGTATAGCCGATGGCTTGCGCATTGACGAAGATCGTCGGAATGCCCGCGTTGATCATCGTCGCCTTCAGCGTGCCGACGCCGGGCACCTCCAGATCGTCGACGAGATTGCCCGTCGGAAACATCGAGCCGCCCGCGCCCTCTTCGTCCGCGGCCGGGTCCATGAATTCGAGCTGCACTTCCGCCGCCGGAAAAGTCACGCCGTCGAGTTCGAAGTCGCCCGTTTCCTGCACCGCGCCGTCCGTCATCGGCACGTGCGCAACGATCGTCTTGCCGATGTTCGCCTGCCAGATACGCACGATCGCCACGCCGTCGCGCGGAATGCGGCTCGCGTCGACCAGACCCGCGCTGATCGCGAACGGCCCGACCGCCGCGGACAGATTGCCGCAGTTGCCGCTCCAGTCGACGAACGGCTTGTCGATCGAAACCTGCCCGAACAGGTAATCCACGTCGTGATCGGGCCGGCTGCTTTTGTCGACGATCACCGTCTTGCTCGTGCTCGACGTCGCGCCGCCCATGCCATCTATCTGCTTGCCATACGGATCGGGGCTGCCGATCACGCGCAGCAGCAGCGCGTCGCGCGCGGCGCCCGGCATTTGCGCCGCGTCGGGCAGATCCTGCAAGCGGAAGAACACGCCTTTGCTCGTGCCGCCACGCATGTAAGTGGCGGGAATTCTGATCTGCGGTTTGTGCGCCATGAAAGAGTGTCCTGAAACTGAATGGTGATCAAGCCGCCGCCTTCGACGACTCCAGAAAGTCCTGTGCAAAGCGCTGCAATACGCCACCGGCTTCGTAGATCGAAACCTCCTCGGCCGTATCCAGCCGGCAGGTGACCGGCACCTCGACACGCTCGCCGTTCGTGCGATGAATCACCAGCGTCAGGTCAGCGCGCGGTTTGCGTTCGCCGATCACGTCGAAGGTCTCGGTGCCGTCTATCGCCAGCGTCAAACGGTTCACGCCCGGCTTGAACTCCAGAGGCAGCACACCCATGCCGACCAGGTTCGTGCGGTGAATGCGCTCGAATCCTTCGGCGACAATCGCTTCGGTGCCCGCAAGGCGCACGCCCTTCGCGGCCCAGTCACGCGACGAGCCCTGGCCGTAGTCCGCGCCCGCAATAACGATCAGCGGCTGCTTGCGCTCCATATAGGTTTCGATCGCTTCCCACATGCGCGTGATCTTGCCCTCGGGCTCGATGCGCGCGAGCGAACCGGCTTTGATCTTGCCGTCTTCGACCACCATCTCGTTCTTCAAGGTCGGATTCGCAAACGTCGCGCGCTGCGCTGTGAGGTGATCGCCGCGATGCGTCGCGTAGGAATTGAAGTCCTCTTCCGGCAAGCCCATTTTGGCGAGGTATTCGCCCGCCGCGCTGTCCAGCAAAATCGCGTTCGACGGCGACAGGTGATCCGTCGTGATGTTGTCGCCCAACACCGCGAGGGGGCGCATGCCTTTCAGCGTGCGTTCGCCCGCCAACGCGCCTTCCCAATATGGCGGACGGCGAATGTACGTGCTCATCGGCCGCCAGTCGTAGAGCGGGTCGGCTTTGTCTTCCGCGTCCACGGAAACCGCGAACATCGGCTCATACACTTTGCGGAACTGTTCGGGCTTCACGCTCGAAGCGACGATCGCGTCGATCTCTTCATCCGACGGCCAGATGTCCCTCAGCGTCACCGCGTTGCCTTCGGCGTCCACGCCGAGCACATCTTTTTCGATGTCGAAGCGAATCGTGCCCGCAATCGCATACGCCACCACCAGCGGCGGGGACGCCAGAAACGCCTGCTTCGCAAAAGGATGAATGCGGCCGTCGAAATTGCGGTTGCCGGACAGCACAGCCGTCGCGTACAGATCGCGCTCCACGATCTCTTTCTGAATGGCCGGATCCAGCGCGCCCGACATGCCGTTGCACGACGTGCACGCATAAGCGACCACGCCGAAGCCAAGCTGCTCGAGTTCGGGCAGCAAGCCGGCTTCTTCCAGATAGAGCGTGACGGCTTTCGACCCCGGCGCGAGCGATGTCTTCGCCCACGGCTTGCGCGTCAGTCCGCGCCGGTTCGCGTTGCGCGCGAGCAGGCCGGCGGCAATCATGTTGCGCGGATTGTTCGTGTTCGTGCAGCTCGTGATCGCCGCGATGATCACCGCGCCGTCCGGCATCAGGCCCGGATCGTTCTCCACCTTGCCGCTGATGCCGCGCGCCGCGAGCTCCGACACCGGCAAGCGCCGATGTGGATTCGACGGCCCGGCGAGCGTGCGCACCACCGTCGAGAGATCGAATCGAAGCACGCGCTCATATTCCGCGTGCTGGAGGCTGTCGGCCCACAAGCCGGTTTGCTTCGCATACGTGTCGACGAGCTTCACGAGCGCGTCGTCGCGGCCCGTCAGCTTCAGATATTTGATGGTCTGCTCGTCGATATAGAACATCGCGGCGGTCGCGCCGAATTCGGGCGCCATGTTGGCAATGGTCGCGCGGTCGCCGAGCGTGAGCTTCGCTGTGCCTTCGCCGAAAAACTCCAGATATGCGCCGACCACCTTCTCCTTGCGCAGAAACTCGGTGAGCGAGAGCACGACGTCGGTCGCGGTAATGCCTTCGGCGGGCTTGCCCGTCAACTCCACGCCGACAATGTCCGGCAGCCGCATATACGACGCGCGGCCCAACATCACGCTTTCCGCTTCGAGTCCGCCCACGCCGATTGCGATCACGCCGAGCGCGTCGACCATCGGCGTATGCGAGTCCGTGCCCACCAGCGTATCGGGAAACGCGACGCCGTCTTTCACCTGCACGACCGGGCTCATACGTTCGAGGTTGATCTGATGCAGGATGCCGTTGCCCGGCGGAATCACGTCGACGTTCCTGAACGCGCGCTTCGTCCAATTGATGAAATCGAAGCGGTCTTCGTTGCGACGGTCTTCGATTGCGCGGTTTTTTGCGAACGCGTCAGGATCGAAGCCGCCGCATTCCACCGCCAGCGAGTGATCGACCACAAGCTGCGTCGGCACGACCGGATTGACGAGCGCCGGGTCGCCGCCCTGCGCGGCAATCGCGTCGCGCAGACCCGCAAGATCGACGAGTGCGGTCTGGCCGAGAATGTCGTGGCACACGACGCGCGCTGGAAACCATGGAAAGTCCAGCTCGCGTTTGCGCTCGATCAGCTGTTTCAGCGACGCGACGAGCGTCACCGGATCGCAGCGTCGCACGAGGTTTTCGGCGAGCACGCGCGAGGTGTATGGCAGCTTGTCGTATGCGCCTGGCTGAATCGAGTCGACGGCGGCACGCGCGTCGAAGAAATCGAGTTCGGTGCCGGGAAGGCGTTTGCGGTAGGCAGTATTCATGGCTTGGCGACGATCGGTAATGGAGCGCAAACAAAGGCGGCGAAGCAGATCGAGCGCCCTCTTTGAAGCGGGGCGCGCGGAGGCATTCAGATGAGGCGTGTCAGTGTAGCGTAGCTCGCGGCTGTGAAAGCGCGGCCTCGGTTAGGGCCGTTTGGAACCCGGGCGAGGCACGCATCGCGCCCCGGTCGCGGGACGCAAATTGCCGCAAGACGGTCGAACTCAACCGCGTTTCGCAAGCGGCACGAACGGCAGATCGTCAGGTCCTGTGTAATTCGCGCTCGGCCGGATGATCTTGTTGTCGATGCGCTGCTCGATGATGTGCGCGCTCCAGCCCGCCGTGCGCGCAATCACGAAGAGCGGGGTGAACATCGCCGTCGGCACGCCCATCATGTGATACGACAC
>NZ_AXAJ01000019.1 GCF_000472445.1 Burkholderia sp. WSM2230 | reverse complement strand
GCTCACTCAACGTACTGACGAATGATCTCTCCATCTTCCGACAGAAAAACCTTCCTTTCATTACTGTGTGAGACTTGATACTTTCGCTTTAACGCCCGGCTCCGAAGAACCCGGCTCGCGTCGCGCATCAAGCGCCCACACTTATCGGCTGTTAGTTTTTAAAGATCGGTCCGCATACTCCGCAAGCGCCTGTTTCAAACTACCCGGCACTGCTTCGTTCTGCGTCGCTGCATCAGCAGCAGAGAAGCGGGATTATGCAGAACTTCCGCTGCGCCGTCAACAGGTTTTTGCTACTGCCTGAACCTGCCGCCACCGCCGGAAGCCTTGCCACTACTGGCTTTCCCGCTTCCCGTGCCCCGGCGTCCGGAGCACGAAAGAGCGAGATTCTAGCGAGACGGGCGACGCCTTGCAAGCCCAATCTGCATTAATTCACGGCGTCTTTTTTACGCGGCCTATCTCTCCGGCGACAGGCTCTCCGGCGACAGGCGGTTTTGCGTCCGGCGCCAAGGCACCGGCAGCGGGAGCCCCGATGGTCCAATCATGCAGCACCGTGTACGCAACCGCCAGCAACGTCGGTCCGATGAAAACGCCAAGGAAGCCAAACGCAAACGCGCCGCCGAGAATACCCAACATGACGAGGATCAACGGCATATCGCTGTTCTTGCCGATGAGAATCGGCTTAATGACATTGTCCGACATGCCGACGACCAGCACGCCCCAGACCACCAAAAAGATCGCCCACCCCGTTGCGCCGCCGTGATACAGCCAGATTGCCGCGGGCAGCCATACGATCACCGGGCCGCCGGGTATCACCGAAAGAAAGAACGTCGCCAGTCCCAATAACGCCGGTGCCGGCACACCGGCGATCCAGCAGCCGAAGCCGGCGAGAATTCCCTGAACCAGCGCAGTGCCGAGGATTCCGTACACCACACCCTTGACTGTACTGCCCGCCAGCGCCAGCAAATAGTCGGCGCGCTCGCCCGCGATACGTCGCATGCCCGCATTCAGCCAGGCGCCCGCCCCCTCTCCTCCGGTGTAAAAGAAGAAGGCCAATACGATACTTAACGCGAGCAGGCCAAGACCGTGCGTGACGGCAATCGCCGCGGAAAGTATCCACTTGCCGGCCGGCGCCGCGAGGGTCCGCAACTGTGCAATCAGCTCGGAATTGCTGCTTGTCAGCGTTTCCCAGAAAGTCTGGATGCTTGAACCGACCACGGGAATCCGTGCCACCCACGGCGGCAGGTCAGGCAATCCCGCTTCGAACAGCCGCTGGACGAGCGCAACTATGTCGTGAACGTGCGCGCCAAACGCAAAACCCGCGTAGACGAAGGGTCCCAGCACCACAATCAGGATGACGAGCACCATCAACGTTGCGGCCCACCTGCGCCTTCCGCCAACTGCCGCCGTCAGTCTCCGGTAGAGCCCCCACGAGCTGTAGCTGAGAATCGCACCCCACAGCAGAGCTGTCGTGAATGGCGCGAGAACCAGCAAGGAACCGCCCACCAGGATTATCAGCGCAAACACCGCCGCAAGACGTTCGATCAATTGGTCGGATTTCACATGTATCTCCCGTTGCGCCAGACCGCGGCGAGCGGCCCGGGCGCATTTCGGCGCCCGTAAAAAGCGGTCAGTATATAGAAGCGACTTCCGCCCACCTGCCGTCTTATATTATTTGACGAAGTTGCGACGCGAGGTCGGTCGGACACACACCGGCAGTCTGATTTTTCGCGTCGAAACGTCCTAATCGCTCAGGCGCTGCGCGCCAAACAATATGGCGCCACGGAAACGACTAGAATATAAGGTTCTGTGCACCCCAAACTTCCGGATTTATGCGCTCGCGAATCGCCAAACGTCTCCCCCCCGATGCCGACAAGCTTGTCGGTCTTTCGCTCGCGCTTTTCGCGTCGGGCAGCCGCACCGAAGACCGCTTCTGGGAAGCGAAGCTCGACGCGCTGCTGGCCAGGATAGTGCGCAACGCCAACCAGACCACGCTCGACGCAGCGCTTGACCATCTGCAGCAGAATCATCCCGATGCCTACGGTGCACTCGCCGACATGGCCGAAACGCACAGCGAGTCGTTCGTCATCGAGCATGAAGGCGTGTCCTATGAGGCATTGCTGATTGCCGCGCCGGTCCTTGCGTGGACCCGCTACATGATCCCGTCCGGTCCGCTCAAAGCTGACGCGGCCGACGCCTTGCGCGCGCATCTGCAAGCGCATGTGCTCGCGGCCAACACGCGCGTCGCCATGGCTCCGTTCCTGTACAGCATCGACCAGCTGCCGCGCCATCACGTCGAAACCTGGCGCATTGCGCAGCAGCTCGCGCAAGCCGCCATGGCCGGCGGCAATCTCAAGCTGAATTTCGGCGAACTGCCAGAGACCTCGCCGATTCTCGCCGACCCCCGCTTTTTACTCGCGGTAGTGGCCGCGCCAGTCGGCGAAGCGACCTTCCGCTGGCAGGAAGAGGAACACGGCAGCCGGATCGAGCGCGGCCAATGTCTCGAGCAGTGGGCAACCCAAGGCGGAGCGAACCTTTCGCTTGTTCTGCCGGGCTGCGAATTTGAGTGTCTGCTGCCCGATGCGTATTACTCCGCGTGCCGCGACGCGGACGAACGCGTACGCCCTCACACCGTGCGGACCGCCGTGCGTTATCTGTTCGACACAATTGGCGCGGCCCCGCAAGACCTGCGCGCGGTGGTTGCCGGCTTCGGCGAGCGCCGCATTGACGAATACCGCGTCGGCTTCACGCGCCGCGGCAGCAACGACGTGATCTACGGTGTCGTATGGCCGCTCTACGGCCGTGAGAACGGCGAAGCCGGCAGCGACGAAGAGCCGCAGGAAGCCGCCGCGCCTGACGCACCGCTCGAAGAAATCGTCGCGTTGCTGAAGGAAACCGGCGTCACGGACGTGCGCCGCCACGCGGGCCGCTTCGAGCCAGAATATTGCGACGACTGCGGCGTGCCCTTGTACGCGGACCCGCTTGGAGAAATCGTCCATGCCGAAATGCCTGAAGACGCCGAGCCCGCGCAGCCGCACTTCCACTAGAGAAACCCGCCGCCGGCACGTTGCAGCCCTGCCAAAGCCCCGCCGTGTGCGGGGCTTTTTTATGCCTCATCCCTCCTATGCCTTTTGGACAGGCCGTCAAATCGAAGGGAATTTGTCATCATAGTCACGGCGACGCATCGCAACGCCCGGCCCAACGCCTGGCGAATGCATCGCGCCAATTCGCCCGATTCATCTGGAGACATGCATGCGATTCTCGATACTCAACTCAGACGCGGAACGACGCGACGGCCTCAAAGCGCTGTTACGGCAGATCAACCGGCTCGCGCGCTTTAACGAAGCACAAGACTGGCGCCAGGTCGAACGCGGGCTCAAGCGTCAGTGGCCCGACCTGCTCGTGATCGACTGGCAGGACTGGATGTCGGTCGCAGATGTCCGGCACCTGCTCAGCCATTACCCGGATCTGCGCATCGCCGTGCTGACCGACAGGATTTCGCCGGAAGTGGTCGGCGAGCTCATGGACGAAGGCGTGCGGGGCGTGGTCGCGCGCGAGACCGATCCCTGCCTGATCGTGCGCGCCTTCGAAATGGTGCTGCTCGGCGGGCACTATGTGCCTTCCGGCGCGCTGCCGCTCGACCCGCCGCTGCCGGCCGACACCGCCATCCGGCCGTTCGACGAAAAGAACCCGCCGCCGCGCCGCGCGAGGTTGTCGAACGGACTCTCGCCCCGCCAGGAGCAGATCATGCGCTGCGTCCACATGGGCAGCACCAACAAGATGATTGCGCGCACGCTCGGCATTAGCGAGGGTACGGTCAAGATCCATCTGACGAGCATATTCCAGCAGCTCGGCGCGCCGAATCGCGCCGCCGCGGTCGCGCTTTACAACGGCTGGCTGACCAACCATTTGCAAGTACTGCGCAACAAAGGCGAAAACCTGCTGCGTCCGGTCATGGGTCAAGCCGGTGCGGTGCCGCTGCGGCGCGCCTCACAGCGGCCTTTTGAATACCCGGTGTCGGCTAACGACACGGCCGCGCCCTTGCCGATGGCAGCGGAGCCAAGCCCGGCCTATGACGAAGAGGTCGCCTCCGGGCCTGCGTCCGAGCCCGTCGCGGAAAGTTCCTCCTGAGGTGACGCACCGCGCGCGGGTAGCGTGACGCGCGATTTCTGCCGGTGCGTGCACCGGCTGGCATGGAATCCGCTCACACGTTTTGTCGTCCAACGAGTAATATGAGACTCATGGGTTTCCTCTACACACCGCTTCCGTTCTGGGTCGCTGTCGGTGGCTGGATCGTCACTGCGATAGTGGTCGCGCTCGCGCTGTGGAAAAACCCTTTCAAACGTCTTCAGGACGGCACGTTGCAGCATGTCTGGCTGGCCATCATCGTCGCTGTGTCGGTGCTGTGGGCAAGCAACGCATGGCTCGACGACGGAACCGTCATGCATCTGCTGGGCGCCACGCTCGTCGTCACGCTGTTCGACTGGGCATTGGCGCTGATTGCAATGGCGGTGGTCACGGGCCTCGCGGGCCTGATCTTCGACGCACCATGGCAAGGCATCGCGCTGACTTTCCTTGTGTTCGGCGCCGTGCCGGTCGGCATCTCCACGTTGCTTCAGCGGGCCAGCATTGCGTGGCTGCCCCGCAATCTCTTCATGTTCATCTTCGGCCAGGGTTTCGTGTCGCCGGCTATCGCAGTGTCGCTCACGGCGGCTGCGGCGCTTGGCGTTCACGTTGCGCTTGCTGGCGGCTCGCCTACGGTCGTGCCTGCGGGCTACGCGCTCAGCGTGCTTTTGCTGGCTACGGGCGAGGCATGGTTCACGGGAATGTCCACGGCATTGATCGCCGTCTATCGTCCTGCATGGGTCACCACTTATGATGTTCGACGATACCGGCTCGGCGGACCGCGCACGTGAGCGCGGGCAAGCTTGCATGCGCGGCGCGCGTGCAAGTAAGCGTATCGCGCAGATTGCGTGACCGCATATTCAGCATGCGCAACGCCAGCAAAGTAGCAGTAAAACGGCAGTCGAAAAATAGTTGCGACACGATTGAACTCAACCGTATCGCCAGGCATCTTACGTGCCTCACGTCTCATTAGCGTCTAACGAACTTGATGGATTGCACCAACGCACCGCGCCGATTGCTGCGGCTGGTCGGCCGGTTGGCAAGATTCGCAGCGAGCCTCTCGCTCGCCTGCAGCGTGCCCGCATTCGCCGACCAACTCGAACAGCACAACGATCTCGTCAACAAATTTGTCAATGAAATGCGCGCCGATCCGCTCGTGGCGGATTGCGCCGCACATGGCAATTTCGTCGCGAGCACATCTACCGCCTTTGACCACGTCGAATTTCCGCCGAGCTCGTTCGACAGCGCGCACGCCTCGATCACACCGTGGAACGATTCGTTCGACGAGGGCAAGCAACGCGTCAAGGTCGACAACATCGTCACTGTCGAAGGACTCGGCATCCGCCCGAACGGCGCAGGCGATGCAGCCGACCTGAAATTCCGCTGCGGCTATGTCGGCTCGCAAATGCTCGCGTTCAGCTGGAACGACCCGGTGCCTCCTGCGCGAGCGGCGCGCAGCGCAGACCATTCTCCGTCGCGAGCGACGTCGGGCAAGCATCGTGGGGGCAAGGGCAAACAGGCGGCAAGCGGCAAGAGTGTGAAGAAGAGCACCGCCAAGTCTTCGAAAAGCTCCTCGAGCAAATCGTCGAGCAACAAAACGTTGGCGAAGAAGAAGCACTAGGCGAGAGAAGCGTCTAACTGCATGCGCTCCACGACCACTGCATTACGTCGTTTGCCAATAGCGCGGCGAGCAATCGAGCAAGACGGGCCGATTTTCGACGAGCGTCAGCAGAACATTGACGCGGCGTGCATCACCCGGCCCATGACTGACGCAAACCCGTCAACTCAGAAAGGCACACACGCGCTCAGTGTGTGCCTTTTCTTCAAGGTCGCCAATCAGGCAAACGTCTGCACGTGCCGCAAAATGGCCTGCAGCATCGCCGCGCCAAGCGAGGCGCTGCGCTCGCCGTTCCAGCCTACCCGCTCGTCGGGCAAGTTAGCGTTGTCCTTAAACGGCATTTCCAGCGTCAGCGACAGGCAGCCAAATTCCTTGCCGATATATTTGGAAGCCAGCTTCAGCGCATCTTCGCGATACTTGCTCGCGGCGTAACCGTACTTGTCCTGAAAATCGGGACTCGCCTGTTTGAATGCTTCGATAAACGCTTTCTGTTCCTGCGCTTGCCGCTCCGTGAATCCCGGCAGCATCTCGGAGCCGGCCACGAACACGTAAGGCAGCGCCTCGTCGCCGTGAATGTCGAAGAACAGATCGCAGCCGGTTGCGTGAATCGCGTCACGCACCAACAGCACCTCGG
Organism: Burkholderia sp. WSM2230; assembly: GCF_000472445.1. Taxonomy (GTDB): domain Bacteria; phylum Pseudomonadota; class Gammaproteobacteria; order Burkholderiales; family Burkholderiaceae; genus Paraburkholderia. The sequence goes on along the minus strand of NZ_AXAJ01000019.1, from coordinate 102,407 downwards.
GACTGCGCGCGGCGTCCGGTTCCATCCACTCGCGATTCAGATTGGCGCCCGCCGCGTTGGTGCGCAGGTTGCCGCGCACGCTGCCGTCCGGGTTCATGTTGGGCACGATGTAGAACACGGCGTGCTCGTAAAGTTGGCGCGCGACCGGATCGCCCGCCCAATCGCCCCAGCCGACGAGCCGCTTCACGAGCCCTTCGATAAACCATTCGGCCATGGTCTCGCCGGGATGCTGCCGCGCGATCAGCCAGACCTTCTTTTTCGGCGTGTTGCCGCTTTGCGGCGTGCCGAGCGTGAGCAGCGACATCGGCCGGCCTTCGACAGTCGTGCCCAGTTCGGTCAGCGTGGCCTGCGGCATCTGTTGAACTGCGCCGAGAAACTCGGAGTGCCGCTCCTCGCTGTACGGCTCGAAGTACGCGTAATAAATGCGGTCGAACTGCGGTGTGTGGTCGATGGTAAGCACACGGCCGTCGTAGGACGTCGGCACGCGAAACCAGTTCACGCGGTCGTAGCTCGCCACAGCCTGGTAGTCGCGCCAGCCTTCGGCGAACGCGCACGCCGCCGCATTTTCGAACGTCATCAAGCAGCGCTCGCCCGCCGCGCCGGAGAGGCGGAAGTAGAACCACTGCGCAAATTCCGCGTGACTGTCAGGCCTGACGCGCAGGCGGATGTCCGCGGCCTTCGCGCAGGACAGCACCTCGATCGCGCCCGCGTCGAAGTTGCTCGTAATCGATAAACTCATGATTGGGTTCCCTGCAGGATGGGCGGCACGCCGCCGGACCGCACGCTGCCTATTCAGCGACGCGGCGGCGAAATACGTACGTGGAATCGTTCGACGCTTCAGCGTCGAACGCATAGCCTTCCGAGTCGAACGCTTTGAGTTGCTCGGCCTTGTCGAGGCGGTTCTCGACCGCGTAGCGCGCCATCAGACCGCGCGCGCGTTTTGCATGAAAGCTGATGATCTTGTAGCGCCCGCCCTTCCAGTCCTCGAACACCGGCGTGACGACCGGCGCTTCCAGCAGCTTCGGCTTGACCGACTTGAAATACTCGCCGGACGCGCAATTCACGAGTACGCGCGAGCCCGCAGCGCGCTTCTTCAATTGCCCGTTCAAGGCGTGCGTGATGCGCTCGCCCCAGAACGCGTAGAGGTCTTTGCCGCGCGGATTGGCCAGACGCGTGCCCATTTCCAGACGGTACGGCTGCAGCAGATCCAGCGGACGCAGCAGACCATAAAGCCCCGACAACACGCGCACATGGTTCTGCGCAAAGTCCAGATCCGACGACGACAAGGTCTTCGCGTTGAAGCCCTCGTACACGTCGCCATTGAACGCGAGCACGGCCTGCTTCGCGTTGTCGGTGCCAAAGCGCGGCGACCACTGTGCATAGCGCTCAAAGTTGAGATGCGCCAGTTGGTCCGAAATGCTCATTAGCGAAGCGATCTGTTGCGGCGACAAACGGCGCAGACCGCTGATCAGTTCGGCGGCATCGTCGATGAAATCGGGGATAGTGTGCTTCTTGACGTGAGGCGGGGTTTCGTAGTCGAGCGATTTCGCCGGCGACAGAACGATTATCATAGAGGCTTGCAGGCACGCCGTGCCTGGCGGTCAAAGACGAAAGCCAGATTGTAACGAATGCCCGGTTCCCATGCCTCACGCGGCGCTTTGCGCGTCGTTCTCGATTCCAATGTCTGGATCGACATCCTCGTGTTCGACGATCCGCACACGCGGCCCATTCGCGCCGCGCTCGAAAGCGGCGCCCTCTCGGCGCTGATCGATGCGCGCTGCCTCGCCGAACTGACCTACGTGCTCGACTATCCGCAATTCGTCGAACGTAACGTGGACAAGTCCGCCGCACTGGCGGTCGTCGCACGGCTCGCGCAGATTGTCGAGCTCGCGGCACAACCAGAAGACGCGCAGCCGCTGCCGAAATGCAAGGACCGCGACGACCAGAAATTCCTCGAACTGGCGCATGCCGCTCAGGCGCACTGGCTGATTTCGAAAGATCGCGCCGTGTTGAAGCTCGCGAAGCGGATCGCGCGCGACTTTGGCTTTCAGATTGCACAACCGGCGCCGTTCGCCGCCTTGCTGGCCGATTCGCCGGGCAATTCGCATGGTGATTCGCCTGCCAACTCGCCGGACAGCTCGCCTGCCAACGCGCCTGGCAACTCGCCCGAGAACGCGCCCGGCGGCTCGACAAACCCTGCGGCGGCGGCCGTGCAAAGCCTGGTATAAGCCGTGCCTCGCGGCCGACGGAGCACGGCCTCCCGGCCAACGGCACACCGCGATTGCGCACGCAGCGCCGGGATTCCCTACAATCAGGCTTCGCCGGTTTGAAAACGATGCCTTCGCCCACTCACCCGCACCGCCCGAACAGCGCCATGAATGCACCGCACGACACGCCCATGAGTCCCTCGTTCCCCTCGCGCCTGCCGAACGTCGGCACCACGATCTTCACCGTGATGAGCGCGCTCGCCGCCGAAAAAGGCGCGGTGAATCTGGGCCAGGGCTTTCCCGACTTCGGCTGCGATCCGCGCATCGTGGAGGCGGTCGCGAACGCAATGCGCGACGGCCACAACCAGTATCCGCCGATGGCAGGCGCCGCGCCGCTGCGGGAAGCGATCGCCGGCAAAATTACCGATCTGTATGGCCGCCGCTACGACGCCACCACCGAAATCACGGTCACGGCGGGCGCGACCCAGGCACTGTTGACCGCGATCCTGTGCACGGTCCATCCTGGCGACGAAGTGATCGTGATCGAGCCGACCTACGACAGCTATCTTCCGTCAATCGAACTGGCAGGCGGCAAGCCGGTATTCGTCACGCTCGAGGCGCCGGACTACGCGATTCCGTTCGACAAGCTCGCCGCCGCAATCACGCCGAAAACACGACTCCTGCTCATCAACACGCCGCACAATCCGACCGGCACTGTCTGGCGCGCCGAAGACATGCGCAAGCTGGAAGACATCGTGCGCGGCACGAACGTGCTGATTCTCTCCGACGAAGTGTACGAACACATGGTCTACGACGGCGCGCCGCATGAAAGCGTGGCGCGTTATCCGGAGTTGGCGCAGCGCAGTTTCGTCGTGTCGAGCTTCGGCAAGACTTATCACGTGACAGGCTGGAAAGTCGGCTATGTGGCCGCGCCGGCCGCGCTGACCGCGGAATTCCGCAAGGTGCACCAGTTCAATGTGTTCACCGTGAACACGCCGATGCAGATAGGTCTCGCCGAATATATGAAAGATCCGGCGCCGTATCTGGAATTGCCGGCGTTCTATCAGAGAAAGCGTGACTTCTTTCGCGCCGGGCTCGCCAATTCGCGCTTCAAGCTGCTGCCTTGCACGGGCACGTACTTTCAGTGCGTCGATTATTCAGCCATCAGCGACCTACCCGAAGCCGAGTTCGCGCAATGGCTGACGGGTGAGATCGGCGTCGCGGCCATTCCGGTTTCGGCGTTTTATCACGAGGCGCACGAGTCGGGCGTGGTGCGCTTCTGCTTTGCGAAGCAGGAAAGCACGCTCGCCACGGCGCTCGAACGGCTGGCGCGACTTTAGGAGACCACGCGCGATGCTGCGAACGAACCTACGTTCCTCGCCATCGCGCGCAGCGGCTAGCGGGTGCGCCGGGCGCCGCGGCCCGCTTCATGCCGCGCGTTGTGGTTTGCCGCGCGAGAAGTCAAGCCCCACGCGATGCCGCGATATAAGCCTTGCGGTCTTCAGTCACGCGCTGCGCGGCAGGCCGCCCGTTGATCGCCTTCACATAGCTTTTCCAGTCCACACCGGCGTCGAGCAGAAAATCGCGGCCGTATATCGCCTGCGTCGCCATGCCGACAAGCGGCAAGCTCACATATCCGGCTGCGTCCGCGACACTGAACCGTTCGCCGCGCAAATACGGCGCGAACTTCGCGATCCGCCTGAAGCCCGCGATGTGATGCGCGAGCAGTTTCTCAACGCGGCCCTTAGTCGCGTCGGTCACTGTGCCGCCGAAAAACGCTTCCTTGTAGAGATTGCGCGCCGTCAGTTCGAGATGCACGTCGACGAACGTGATCAACTCGCGCTCCTTGGCTGCCTCCCACGCATCGGCGGAGAAAATCCGCTTGTCGGGAAAGCGCGCGGCCAGATACTCGACGATACATTGCGACTCGCAAAGATCGCCCTCTTCCGTCTGCAAGTAAGGCACTTTACCGAGCGGCGAGTGGGCGAGCACGGCCTCGTCCTGGCTCGGCTCGACAAACACTTCCTCGAACTCGATGCCGTGTTCGAGCAAGACGAACTTCACCTTGTTGTAGTAGTTGGAAAGCGCAAACCCGCAGAGCTTGATCATCGTTGTCTCCTTGCTTCTTCGGTAGATGAAACCGCGGGTCCGCGCAGATGCGGCGCTCGCCGGACAAACATGAGGTAAATTGCACGAGCGTGCCATTCTAGAATAACCATGGAGTCGAGCAACTCAAATGACCTCTCGTTATAGCAGCATCGAAACTATCGGCATTGTCGGCAGCGGAGCAATGGGCCGGGGGATTGCACAGATCGCGGCGCTCGCCGGGCTCAACGTGCGCCTCTACGACGCCAATCCGGCTGCAATCGGAGCCGCACGCGACTACCTCGCCGAGACGTTCGCCAAACTCACGGCCAAAGGCAAACTCGACGACGCACGCTCGCTCGCCGCGCTCGCCAACGTCAAGGCGGCGCATGCGATCAGCGAACTGGTGGATTGCGATCTCGTGATAGAGGCAATCGTCGAAAAACTCGACGCAAAACAGGTGCTCTTTCGCGAACTGGAAACCGTCGTGAGCGGGCGCTGCGTGCTCGCGTCGAACACCTCGTCGCTGTCCATCACGGCAATCGCCGCCGGCTGTACCGATCCGACGCGCGTGGTCGGCTATCACTTCTTCAATCCCGTTCCGCTGATGAAAGTCGTCGAAGTAATCGACGGCTTGCGCAGCGACCGCGAGGCCGGTGACGCCCTGATGGACCTCGCGCGGCGCATGGGCCACACGCCGGTACGCGCGAAAGACATGCCGGGCTTCATCGTCAATCACGCAGGCCGCGGCATGAATACCGAAGGCCTGCGTGTGGCCGGCGAAGGCGTGGCGAGCTTCATCGACATCGACCGGATCATGCGCGAGCAAGCGGGCTTTCGCCTCGGGCCGTTCGAGCTGCTCGACCTGACCGCACTCGACGTCTCGCATCCGGTGATGGAGTCGATCTACCATCAGTTCTATGAAGAGCCGCGCTTCACGCCCTCGCCCATTACCGGCACGCGGCTCGCGGGCGGACTGCTGGGCAGGAAGAGCGGCGAAGGGTTTTATCGCTATCAGGACGGCAAGCAGCAAGCAGCCGCGGAAGCGCCCGCGCCTACCGCGCTGCCTGCAAGCGTGTGGGTCAGCAAGCGCTATCCGCAAGCCTATGAAGCCGTCGTGGAACTCATCGGCAAAGCCGGCGTGAAGCTCGACGAGGGCGCGACGCCCGCAGCCGACTCGCTGATCGTGGTAACGCCGTTCGGTCACGACGCCACCACGGCCGCCGTCGACGAAGCACTCGATGCGAGCCGCGTCGTCGCAATCGATGCGCTCTTTCCGCTCGTCGGCGCGCAACGCCGCACGCTGATGACCACGCCCGCGACCACGCGCGCCATGCGCGATGCGGGCCACGCGGTCTTTGCCGCCGACGGCGTGGCGGTCACGGTCATCCGCGACTCGACAGGTTTCGTTGCGCAACGCGTGGTGGCCACGATCATCAACATCGGCTGCGACATCGCGCAAAAGCAGATCGCGTCGCCGGAAGACATCGACCTCGCCGTGATGCTCGGCCTCGGCTATCCCCGCGGGCCGCTTGCGCTCGGCGACGCGCTCGGGGCAAAGACCATCCTCACCATTCTGCGCAACATGTTCGACGTGCTCGGCGATCCGCGCTACCGGCCCTCGCCGTGGCTCGCGCGCCGCGCGCAACTGGGCATGTCGCTGACTCAGTGCGACGCCGCCGACAACCACACGGAGACCCAACCATGAGCGCTGAACTGCTCACCTCGCGCCCGGCCGAAAGCGAATCGACGCTCGTCCTGACGCTGTCCAATCCGGGCGCGCGGAACGCATTGCATCCCGACATGTACGCAGCCGGGATCGAAGCGCTCGATTCGGTGGAACGCGATCCGTCTATTCGCGCCGTTGTGATTGCGGGCGCGGACAACTTTTTTTGCGCGGGCGGCAACCTGAACCGTCTGCTGGAAAACCGCGCGAAAGATCCTTCCGTGCAGGCGCAAAGCATCGATCTGCTGGCCGAATGGATCTCGGCGCTGCGCTTCTCGTCGAAGCCGGTGATTGCCGCCGTCGACGGCGCCGCAGCAGGCGCCGGCTTTTCGCTTGCGCTTGCATGCGATTTGATCGTCGCGGCCGAAGACGCCAAATTCGTGATGTCGTATGCACGCGTCGGCCTCACGCCGGACGGCGGCGGCTCATGGTTTCTCGCGCAGGCGCTGCCTCGCCAGCTGGCAACGGAAGTGCTGATCGAAGGCAAGCCGATCGGCGCGGCGCGTTTGCATGAACTGGGCGTCGTCAACAAGCTGACGAAGCCGGGCACCGCTCGCGACGCCGCTGTCGCATGGGCCGACGAACTCGGCAAGCTCTCACCTAATTCGGTGGCGCGCATCAAGACCCTGGTCTGCGCGGCCGGCACGCAACCGCTTTCCACGCACCTTGTTGCTGAGCGCGATAACTTCGTCGCTTCGCTGCATCATCGAGACGGGCTGGAAGGCATTTCCGCTTTCCTCGAGAAGCGCGCGCCCGTCTACAAGTGAGCGAAGCAACATGCCAGCCTATCAGCTACCCAAGCGTCGCCGCATTTTCCTGATGCGCCACGGCGACGTGACGTACTTCGACGACTCCGGCCGCACCATCGACCCGGAAACCGTCCCTTTGAACGCCAACGGCCGTGAGCAGGCAAGCGCGGCGGGCCGGGTGTTTGCCGGGCAGCAGGTTCGCTTTGATCGAGTGATCGTGAGTGGATTGCCGCGCACGGTCGAAACCGCACGGCGCGTGCTGGCCGAGACGGGCCAGCACATCGAACTGGAGATCGAGCCCGCATGGCAGGAGATTCGCGGCGGCAAGCTGCGGCAAATTCCGCTGCAAGATCTCGAAGCCGCGTTTCTCGGCGTGTTCGACGGCATCGTGCCGGAAAGCACGCGCTTTCTTGACGGCGAGACGATCGGCGAGCTGTTCGATCGAGTGTTGCCCGCCGTGGCCGCATTGCGCGAGGACAGCTCGTGGGACACGGCGCTGCTGGTGCTGCACGGCGGCGTGAATCGCGCGATTCTGTCGCATGCGCTCACCGCCGGCGGACGCACTTTCTTCGGCCATCTCGCGCAGGCCACCGGCTGCATCAACGCGCTCGACGTCGGCTCCGCACCACGCGACTGGGTGCTGCGCGCGATCAACTATTCGCCGCCGTCGCCGCTGCATCGCGACATTCGCAATACGACGATGGAAATTCTCTACGCACAGTTCATCCAATATACGCGTAGCTGAACCCGAACTGGAGGAGACACATGGTGCAAGCGTCACAAAGCGGCGAGCCGAAACAGCAGGCGGATTACTCAGCGTTCGAGGGCACGCGCCCCGTCAACGAGCGTCAACGCTTTGACGACAAAGCGCTTGCCGCGTGGCTGACCCAGCATGTCGACGGTTTTTCAGGGCCGCTCACGGTCGAGCAGTTCGCCGGCGGTCAGTCCAATCCCACGTTCAAACTGGTCACACCGTCGGGTGCGTACGTGATGCGCGCAAAGCCTGGGCCGGCGTCGAAGTTGTTGCCGTCCGCGCATGCCGTCGAACGTGAATACCGCGTGATGCATGCGCTCGCCGGCACCGACGTGCCGGTCGCCAGGATGCTCGCGTCATGCGAGGACGAAAGCGTGATCGGCCGCGCCTTCTATGTGATGGAGTTCGTCGAGGGCCGCGTGCTGTGGGACCCGTCGCTGCCCGGCATGAGCGCCGATGAACGAGCCGCGATCTACGACGAAATGAATCGCGTAATCGCCGCGCTGCACAGCGTCGACCCGGTGAGCGTGGGTCTTTCCGACTATGGCAAGCCGGGCAACTATTTCGCGCGTCAAATCGGCCGTTGGAGCAAACAGTACCTTGCGTCCGAAACCGAACCGATCGAGGCCATGCAGCGCCTGATCGAATGGCTGCCGCAGCATATGCCGGCCGAATCCGGCGAGCGCGTGTCGATCGTGCATGGGGACTTCCGGCTCGACAACCTGATCTTCCATCCCGACCAACCCAAAGTGCTTGCGGTGCTCGACTGGGAATTGTCGACGCTTGGCGATCCGCTCGCGGATTTCGCGTATCACTGCATGGCGTGGCACGTCGATCCCGCGCAGTTCCGCGGTATTGCCGGTCTGGACTGGACGGCGCTCGGCATACCCGACGAGCAGCAATACGTGGAGCGCTATTGCAAGCGCACCGGTTTCGAGATTCGCGGCGACTGGAATTTCTACCTGGCATACAACATGTTTCGCATTGCTGCGATTCTGCAGGGAATCATGAAGCGTGTCGCCGACGGCACAGCGGCCAGCGCTCAGGCGCTGGATGCCGGCCGACGCGCGCGGCCGATGGCCGAACTGGCCTGGCGCTACGCGCAGAAAGTGCGCTGAGTACAGCAGACTGCGCCTCGCCGCATCAGACACGCGTGCGTGCTTTCGGCAGCGCGCACCTTGAATGTCGTCCGTTATCCATGAGGTCATAGATGAATTTCGATTACACACCGAAGGTTCAGGCGCTGCGCGAAAAACTGCTCGCCTTTTTCGACGAGCACATTTATCCGAATGAGCACGCGTTTTACGCGGAAATCGCGCGAAACCGGCAGGACGGCAACGCATGGCAGCCGACGGAGCTCATCGAAACGCTCAAGCAGAAAGCGCGCGATGCAGGGCTCTGGAATCTGTTCTTGCCCGATTCGGTGCGCGGCGCCGGGCTGACGAACCTCGAATACGCGCCGCTGTGCGAAATCATGGGACGCGTGCCGTGGGCGCCCGAGGTGTTCAATTGCAATGCGCCCGACACCGGCAACATGGAAACGATCGAGCGCTACGGCAGCGAGGAGAACAAGCGCGAATGGCTTGAACCGCTTCTGCAAGGGCACATTCGCTCGGCATTCCTGATGACGGAGCCTGAAGTCGCTTCGTCGGATGCCACCAATATCCAGACCAGCATCGTGCGCGACGGCGACTACTACGTGATCAACGGTCACAAGTGGTGGTCGTCCGGCGCGGGCGATCCGCGCTGCAAGATCTATATCGTGATGGGCAAGACCGATCCCGACGCGCCGCGCCATCAACAGCAGTCGATGATCCTGGTTCCCGCGGACGCCACCGGCATCACCGTGCACCGCCCTCTTTCCGTTTTCGGTTATGACGACGCGCCGCATGGCCACATGGAAATCACGCTCGACAACGTTCGCGTGCCGGCGACCAACATGCTGCTTGGCGAAGGCCGCGGCTTCGAGATTGCGCAAGGTCGTCTGGGACCGGGACGCATCCATCATTGCATGCGTCTGATCGGTCTTGCCGAGCGCGCGCTCGAATTGATGTGCAAACGGTCGTTGCAACGCGTCGCCTTCGGCAAGCCCGTAGCGACGCAAGGCGTCACGCAGGAGCGCATTGCCGAGGCACGCTGCATGATCGAACAGTCGCGGTTGCTCACGCTGAAAACCGCGTACATGATGGACACGGTCGGCAACAAGGCCGCGCGCGGCGAGATCGCGATGATCAAGGTCGTCGCGCCCAACATGGCGTGTCAGGTGATCGACTGGGCAATCCAGGCGCACGGCGGCGGCGGCGTCAGCGACGACTTCCCGCTCGCGTACGCCTATGCATCGGCACGGACGCTGCGCTTCGCCGACGGTCCGGACGAAGTGCATCGCAACGCGATCGCGAAACTGGAACTCGCGCGCTACATCGATCCGGGCGCGGCGGCTCGTGTGGAGACGCCGGTCACGCGGGTTTGACGCGCTGCTTCAGTGGCGTTTTGTTGATGCCTTGTTGGCGGCGCGTTTTGCGTGGCCGTGCCCGAGGTGTCGCCAGCAACATCGCGCGATCTATGCTCTAATTTTCGCAAAGCGCGGCGCCCACCGTGGCGCCGCTGTCACGAACAAAAGGAGCGAGCAAGGATGATCGACATCTATAGCTGGGCAACGCCTAACGGCCACAAGGTTCATATCATGCTCGAGGAGACCGGTCTCGAGTACACCGTGCATGCAGTCGACATCGGCGCCGGCGATCAGTTCAAAGCCGAATTTCTCGACATCAGTCCGAATAACAAGATTCCGGCCATCACCGATTCGGAGGGTCCGCGCAGCGCAGATGGCAAACCGTTCGCGTTGTTCGAATCCGGCGCGATACTGATTTACCTCGCCGAGAAGACCGGCCGCTTTCTGCCGGCCGACCCGGCTGCCCGCTATTCCGTGCTGCAATGGCTGATGTTTCAGATGGGCGGTCTCGGCCCCATGCTCGGGCAAACGCACCACTTCCGCATTTACGCGCCGGAGCCGATCGAGTACGCGATCAACCGCTACACGAACGAAACGCGGCGCCTGTATGGCGTGATGGACAAACAACTCGGCAAGACACAGTACCTCGCCGGAAACGACTACACGATTGCCGACATTGCGTCATTTCCATGGACGCGTTCGTGGCAAAACCAGGGCGTTGAACTCGACGCGTTTCCGAACGTGAAGCGATGGCATGAGGAAATCGCCGCGCGCCCAGCGGTGATGCGCGGCGTCGAAGTCCTGGCCTCCGCTCGCAAGCCGCTGATGGACGACAAGGCCAAGGAAATGCTGTTCGGCGCGACGCAGTACGCGAAACATTAGAGCGCCGCGTATTGCTGCCGGGCGTCGCGGCGGGTTTGGCGCGGGTGTTTGCGCCGGGTGTCGCTGCGGCGGGTTGCCATGTGCGCGGCGCGCGGGGTGCGGGTGGTGGGCGCGGGTGCCAGTTACTTTCGCACACACAGGCGGGTGACGGCTTGCATGCCGCATGCGCCGTGTGCTTGGGAAAGCAGCGCGTCAAGCGTCAGAAATAATGGCGCGTGATGAACTCGGCGACGCACACTGGCCGGCCATCACCCTGCCGCTCCAACGTGACGTTCCACACCACTTGCACGCCCGCATTGTCTACATCGACGACGGACGCGACCGCGAACTGTGCGCGCAATTGCGAACCCACCAATACCGGCGACGTGAACCGCACGCGATTCAGCCCATAATTGACAGCCATGCGTTGCTCGACGCGCACGGTTTGTTGCAGCAGCGCAGGAATCAGGGAAAGCGTCAGAAAGCCGTGCGCGATAGCACCGCCGAATGGCGACTCGAGTCGCGCTCGCTCGGGGTCGACGTGGATCCATTGCTGGTCGCCTGTCGCTTCGGCGAAACGATCGACGCTTGGCTGATCTACCGTCACCCACTCGCTGACAAGCGGCGGCCCGCCGACGAGCGCACGCAACGCCGCTCCATCGCGAAACGCAGCAGGCGTCGACGCGTTCCCCGTAGTCATGAGGCAGCGCCCGGATTGCGCAAGCCGAACAGGCCTTTTGAGCGCACGGTGATTACCGTCTCGCCATGCTGATTAATGCCGGCCCATTGCGTCGACACAATGCCGCGGTCCGGTTTGCTCTCCGAAATGCGCTTGTCGAGCACCGAATTCGTCATGGTGATCGTATCGCCGACACGCACCGGCTTCAGCCAGCGTATTTCGTCGATGCCGGGCGACCCCATCGACGTCGAGCCCGCCAACGCGTTGCGCACCAGCATGCCCATCATGACAGAGCAGGTATGCCAGCCGCTCGCCACCAATCCGCGAAACGGGGAATGCTCAGCCGCGGCCTCGTCGACATGAAAAGGCTGCGGGTCGAATTTCTCCGCAAACTCGACGATCTCCTCGCGCGTGAACGTGTGCTTGCCGATTTCAGTCGTGGAGCCGACCGTCATGTCCTCGTAACTCAGACCCATCTCGTTATCTCCTTGCTATCGATTCAATCGGCCAATCAGACTTCGGTGCTGACAAACCCGGGCAGCGCGGCAAACCGCGCGAGGTGATGATCGACATCGCCCAAGGTCGTTTCGATCATGGCGAGACGTTTGAAGAGATGCGCGGCCGCGACCTCGTTCGTGACGCCCATGCCGCCGTGCAACTGGACCGCCTGCTGGCCGACGAAACGCGCGGCTTGCCCCACGCGCACCTTGGCTGCGGAGATTGCGCGGCGGCGCTCATCGGCGTCTTCGCTCGAATAGCGCATGGCGGCGAGGTAAGTGATGGAGCGCGCCTGCTCAGCGTGAATCAGCATCTCGACCATGCGGTGCTGCAATACCTGAAACCGCGCGATGGGCTGACCGAACTGCTGGCGCGTTTTAGTGTAGTCGACGGTGGCTGTGTTCAATGCGTCGAGGGCGCCGATCGCTTCCGCGCACAACAGTAGCGTCGCGTAGTCCGCAATGTGCTCAAGTGCCGCAGCGCCCGAATGCGAGCCGCTCAACCGGCGTGCCGGCGTATTGTCGAACTCCAGCGTAGCGGCGCGTTGGCCGTCGATAGTGCGGTATTCGGTGAACTTTACGCCTGCGGCCTCGCGCGCGACGACGAATAGTGCAATCTCGCCGTTGGCGCGCGCGGGAACGATCCAGTAGTGCGCCTGAGCGCCGTGCAGCACCACCGACTTCTTGCCGCTAAGCGTCTGCTGTTCGCCTTCTCCGCTTGCGGTGGTTGCGACGGCGAACAGATCGTAACGCGCATGCGGCTCGTGAAAAGCGAACGCGAGCTTGATCTCGCCCTGAGCTGCGCGCTCGAGCAGCGCTGCGTCTTCGCCGATCCCGGTGCCGGCAAGGCGCACTGCCTCGATGCTCACCGCGGTCGCCCAATACGGCTCGACTACCAAAGCACGGCCGAGCTCCTGCATGACGACCAGCATGTCAACCGGCCCACCGTTGAAACCGCCGTGAGCTTCCGGTACCGGCAATGCCGTCAGGCCCAATTCCGTGAATGCTGCCCAGTGAGCTTCCGACACACCGGTGTCCGACCGCACGATCGCCTGGCGTGCTTCGAAGCCGTAGCTCTTGTCCAGATAGCGGCGCAGCGCGTCGGCGAACTGCTGTTGCTCGTCGTTGAAAGTGAAGTCCATGCGCCGCTCCTCAAAGTCCAAGAATCATCTGCGCGATGATGTTCTTTTGAATTTCGTTTGAGCCGCCGTAAATCGACGTCTTGCGGAAGTTGAAGTAGTACGCGGCCAACGGCGCGGCATCGTCGTCTTCCGCCAGACTGTGTTCGCGCTCGCCTTCGAGGAACGGCACGTCGAACGGCGCGGCTAGCGGCCCGATGGCTTCGAACATAAGTTCGGTCAACGCCTGTTGCACCTCGGTGCCTTTGATCTTCAGCATCGAGGCCTCGGGTCCCGGTCCGCGTCCACCTGCTTCGTTGGCGACCACGCGCTGCACGGTGACTTCGAGCGCCATGAGTTCGATTTCCAGATTCGCGACTTTCGCAGCGAACACGGGATCGCGCAAAAGCGGTTTTCCGCCCTTTCTCTGATCGAGCGCAAGTCGCTTAAGAAAGACAAGCTCGCGCTTTGACTGCGCGACGCGTGCAATGCCGGTGCGCTCGTGTCCGAGCAGATATTTGGCATAGGTCCAGCCGCGGTTTTCTTCGCCGACCAGGTTCTCGACGGGCACTTTCACGTCTTCAAAGAAGACCTCGTTGACTTCATGGTCCTCGTCGAGCGTGATGATCGGCCGAACCGTGATGCCCGGCGTTTTCATGTCGATGAGCAGAAAGGAAATTCCCTCCTGCTTCTTTGCGCCGCTGTCCGTACGCACGAGGCAGAACATCATGTCCGCGTGCTGCCCGAGTGTGGTCCACGTTTTCTGACCATTGACCACGTAATGATCGCCTACCCGCTCGGCGCGCGTGCGCAGCGACGCGAGGTCCGAACCCGAGCCCGGCTCCGAATAACCTTGGCACCACCAGTCGCTACCGTCGAGAATGCGCGGCAGGTAGTAGCGTTTCTGCGCCTCGTTGCCGTACTTCATGATGACCGGCGCCACCATCGACACGCCGAACGGCAACACTGTAGGCGCGCCGACACGCGCGCACTCTTCGTCCCAGATATGACGCTGGGTCGCGTCCCAACCGGGACCGCCGTATTCTTTTGGCCACGCCACAGCCGACCAGCCGCGTGTGCCCAGCAGCTTGTGCCAGCTTGCGAAGTCTTCGCGGTTCAAACGCTTGTGATTGAGCACCTTCTCGCTCAGTTCGCGAGGCAGATTGGCTTCGAGCCAGGCGCGGATCTCGGCGCGGAACGCCTTTTCAGCGGGGGAATAGTCCAGATTCATGCGTAGTGTCTCCTGGCCGCCACCACCCGCCGCCAGGAAGCCACCGCGCTATTGCAGCGGTTCCTTCAAGGCAGCCGGGACCGGCAGCGGCATCACTTCGATGCCTTCTTCAACCAAAGCTCGCGCGTCTTCCGGTGTCGTGACGCCGCGAATATTGCGTGCGGGCGCCTCGTTATAGTGAATGCGCCGCGCTTCCTCGGCGAAGCGGTCGCCCACGTTCTCGGTCTTTTCCAGTACCTCGCGCAATGCCCGCATGACACGCGCCTGCAACTCGGTGGGGGCCGCGGGCGCTTTCGTCTCTACCGCACCCGAGAGATTCAGGCGCGGAGCCGACGGCAAACGGCTCACCTCGTTCGCTCCGCAAATCGGACATTCGACCAGCTTGCGGGACTGCTGCGATTCGAAGTCATCAGCCGAAGCAAACCAGCCTTCGAACCGATGGCCGTGCGGACACTGTAAATCGAGGACCTTCATGTGGAGTTAGGGCTTGCGTGCCAGTTTAGCGCAAAACGAAAATATGTGAACGGTCGTTCGCAAAAAGTTGGAGGCAGCGTGCCAATGCCAAGGCGCTGCCAGAAACCAGAAGTGGTGAGCGATTTTAACGTTTCGCGCAAACCATTGCCGAATGCTGCGCAACGCTGCCGGATGTATTGAACGCTCACGCTACCAGGCATTCCAACCGACGATTGAGCCGCGGTTCGAGTTCCCGCACTTCTTTGGCAAGGTTGATCTGCTTTGCCGACTTCGCGACGTCGAAAACGTCTGGCTTGATGTCGTATCCACCGCGCGAGTTCAGCCAGTCCAGTACGTCCGACAGATGCCAGACCGACGCGCTTCCCTCATGCACCGGCGACGGAAATTCAACTGCATGGTTCAACATGAGCTTGCGCATGTTTTGCCGCGACACGCCGGCGATCTCCGCTACGTCAGTCAGGCCCACGAAATCCGGGCCGGCTTCGACTAGCCGCGCGGACGGCACGGCTTGCTTGACGTCGCCAAGCGCGCTGATGAGCGCCTCAAATGCGGACGCGGCTTCTCGAGAAAAGACGAGCGCGAGCCGCCCCGGTTGCCCGACGCCGATAGTGGCGTCGTCACACCCCGCCTCGCCCAGGCGGTCGACAATTGCGTCAAGATCGCAGTCTTGCGACGCAAGCTTGTACTTCAACGTGAATGTATATTCCATTTGCTACTCCTGCTCTATTCAGCCAAGACCTTCTCATTCAATGCCGATCTGAACGGTGCGCCGTGCAGTTGTCGACCACACGCCGCAAGTGCCGGGCGTGATTGACGGCATTCTTGGGTGTACTCCATATACTTGAGATGCAGAATTCTCCACAACGACACTCCGCGTCTTTGTAAGGGCAATACATCTTTCCCCACGCGTGGCCCTTGCCTCCGCCCTTTATGCGCCACCCACGCCGCTCTGCATATGCCAACGCGGCCTCGATCTCTTTCTTAGCGTGGACTCCACGAACCATCCTGCCCTCCAATTTAATACTGCCGGAACAGGTTGTCAAGTGACAACCTGTTCCGGGCCAGCCCCATGCGTCGGATATGCTTCGGCATCCCAACTAATCGAGCAATGGACCGGTTTGCCGGAGTTCCATACTACGATTACCGCGGCAATGACGCGAGACTGTCGGATGGCATAGGACAACAGCGCATTTGTTCAGAGACCATAGGAAATATGGAGCGAAGTCTTGTCGTGCCCGACAATGACAAAGCCCCTGCCAGTCAAGGACCGGCAGGGGCTTCTGCATATGGCACAAACGTCTTTTGCGCCGGCGGACGTCAGGAACTATTGGGCTTGGGCCATCGGCCACTCGCCCGACAACACCTTCTCCAGCCAGAACGTGCCGATAATCGTTTTCACGTCTGTGATCTTGCCGGTCCGCACCCACTCTGACACTTCGGGAAGCGTCGCAGTGAACATTTCGAGGAACTCGCCGTCGTCGAGATTGCGCTCGCCAGACGTGAGTCCCCGAGCGAGATAGATGTCGATGAATTCAGTCGAGTAGGAAATAATCGGGTGAATACGCGTGAGGTACACATACTCGCGCGCTGTGTAACCCGTCTCCTCGCGCAACTCGCGAATCGCGCAAGTGAGCGCGCCCTCGTTCGGATCCAGCTTGCCTGCCGGATATTCGACCATGACCTTGCCCATCGGATAACGATACTGGCTTTCCAGCAGCACGCGATGGTCGTCGAACAAGGGAATCACCATGACTGCGCCGGGATGCTGCACATACTCGCGAGTGGCATGCTTGCCGTCCGGCAGGCGAACGGTGTCACATTTAAGCGTCAGAAACGGCCCTTCATGGACCGTCTTACTGTCGACACAGGTCTCGGTAAGAACAGCGTCGTGATCAGGAAGTTCAGCCATATGCGGACCTCGGAACAGCTTGGTGCGCGACGGCGTGAGGCCGTCAGCGGCGTTTGACGAGATACTGGAAGGTGAAGCCGGGAAAGGCGAAGACAACGAAAAGCGCGAACGTGATGGCGTAGAACTGCCAACCCTGTTCGAAGCGATTGCCGGCACGCGCTTCAAGCAGAAAGCCGAGCGCGCCGACCACGAAGTACAGCACGATCAGCTCGGCAATGCGGATCCAGGCGCTTTTCTTCGCCGCCTTAAGCGGCACGGCGGCGAAGAGTCGCTGATTCAGGAACGGCACGTTGGCGCCGACCAGCGCCAACAGCACGATAAACCAGCCAGCTGCGGACATCAGAACGACAGCGTGTGCTGGATAGCCTGCAGGCAAGCCTTCAACAGCGGGTCCGGCACGATGCCGAGCACCAGCACAGCCACGCCATTCAGTGCGAGCAACGCGCGCGTGCCCGTGTCGGCAGTGATGGCCGACTTGTCTTGCGGCTCGTCAAAGTACATCAGCTTCACGATGCGCAGGTAGTAGAACGCGCCGAACAGCGACGTGATCACGGCCAGCACCGTCAGCCAGGTCAGGCCCGCGTTCATCGTGGCCTGCAGCACTGCGAGCTTCGCGTAGAAGCCGACTGCAGGCGGAATGCCGGCGAGCGAGAACATCATCACCATCATCACGAACGCGAACACCGGGCTGCGTTGATTCAGGCCCTTGAAGTCGTCGAGCGTGTCCGCTTCGAACTCGCGGCGCGCGAGCAGCATGATGACGCCGAAAGTACCCATCGTCGTGATCAGATAGACGATGCTGTAGTACATGGCCGAGCCGTACGCGCTGGCCGCGCCCGTCGTCTTGTGGTCGACCACGCCGGCCAGCAGGCCGAGCAGCACGAAGCCCATGTTCGAGATGGCCGAGTACGCGAGCATACGCTTGACGTTGCGCTGCACGATACCGGTGATGTTGCCGACGATCAGCGACAGCGCCGCCAAAATCACCAGCATTTGCTGCCATTCGACCGCGAGCGGCAGCAGACCCATCACCAGAAAGCGCAGACCCCATGCGAACGCCGCCACCTTCGGGCCGCCGCCGACCAGCAGCGTCATCGCCGTCGGCGCGCCTTGATAGACGTCAGGCACCCACATGTGGAACGGCACGGCACCCATCTTGAAGGCGACGCCCGCGACGATGAAGATCACGCCGAACAGCAGCACGCCCGGATCATAGTGGCTCTGACCGATTGCCTTGAAGACCTCGTTCAGCTCCAGCGAGCCAGTCGCGCCATACAGCATGGAAATGCCGTACAGCAGGAAGCCGGAAGCCAGCGCGCCGAGCACGTAGTACTTCATCGCAGCTTCGTTCGACGGTGCGGCCTCGCGGCGCAGCGCGATCACGCCGTACAGCGACAGCGACATCAGCTCCAGACCGAGGTACAGCGTCAGGAAGTTGTTGCCGGAGATCATGACAAGCTGACCGAGCAGCGAGAACATGCCCAGCAGGAAGAACTCGCCGCGGTACAGCCCGCGATCGTCGAGGTAGCGCCGCGAATAGATGATCGTGACGGTATAGCCGAGCGTCACCACCGCTTTCATCAGGCTCGCGAACGAGTCCACCACGTACATGCGGCTGAAGAAGTAGTGCACCGACGGGTCGAACGCATTGACCGCGAACCAGATGCCGGCGACGAGCGTCGACAGGACCGCGATCCAATACGTGGTACGGCGACCGGCCTGGCCGACGAACGTGTCGTTGAGCCACGCGACGACAACGGCGAGCATCAGCAGCGCGTCGGGCAACAGAGCAGTCATAGGGGCGTTTTGCATGGTCTTTAATTCCTCCGCTCTGCGTTACTGAGACAACGGCAGCTTCGATTGCGCAACGTGGGAGAGGAGGTTTTCCACGGATACGTGCATCACATCGGTAAAGGGCTTCGGATACAGGCCCATGAAGAGCGTCAGTGCGGCGAGCACTGCCAGCATGAAAAATTCGCGGCGGCCGATGTCGAGCAGACTCTTCACGTGGTCATTCGCGACCGCGCCGAAGTAGACGCGCTTGTACATCCACAGCGTGTAGGCCGCACCGAGAATCAGCGTCACGGCGGCACCGCCCGCAATCCAGAAGTTGTACTGGACGGCTGCGAGAATCACCATGAATTCGCCGACGAAACCCGAGGTACCCGGCAAGCCGCAATTCGCCATTGAAAACAGCATCACAAAGGCCGCGAATTTCGGCATGACGTTGACGACGCCGCCGTAGTCCGCGATCTGACGCGAGTGCATGCGGTCGTACAGCACGCCGATGCTAAGGAACATCGCGCCGGACACGAAGCCGTGCGAGATCATCTGCACGATCGCGCCTTCCACGCCGAGCTGATTGAAGATAAAGAAGCCGAGCGTGACGAAACCCATGTGCGCGATCGACGAATACGCGACCAGCTTCTTCATGTCGGCCTGCACCATCGCGACCAGACCGATGTAGATCACCGCGATCAGCGACAGCGTGATGACGACCGGCGCGAGGAAGTGGCTTGCGTCCGGCGCGATCGGCATCGAGAAACGCAGGAAGCCGTATGCGCCCAGTTTCAGCATGATCGCAGCCAGCACGACGGAGCCGCCCGTCGGCGCTTCCACGTGCGCATCAGGCAACCACGTGTGCACCGGCCACATCGGCACCTTCACGGCGAACGCCATGAAGAACGCTATGAATAGCAGGACCTGCGGCGTCATCGCGATCTGCGCATGCTGCCAGGTGGCGAGATCGAACGTGCCCGTTTCGATGTACAGATAGAGCAGCGCGACAAGCATCAGCAACGAGCCCATCAGCGTGTACAGGAAGAACTTGAACGCCGCGTAGACGCGGTTCGCCCCACCCCACACGCCGATGATGATGTACATCGGAATCAGCGTTGCTTCGAAGAACACGTAGAACAGCATCCCGTCGGCCGCGCTGAACACGCCGACCATGATGCCCGAGAGGATCAGGAACGAGGCGAGATACTGGCCCACGTTCTTCGTAATCACTTCCCATGCCGCGATCACGACGATCACGGTGATCAATGCGGTCAACACCACGAACCACATCGAGATGCCGTCGACACCGAGGTGATACGTAATGTTGAATCGTTCGATCCAGTTGGCCTTTTCGACGAACTGCAGATCGGCGGTGCTCGAATCAAACCCGGTGATCAGCGGGATCGTGACGACGAAGCTGACGATCGAGCCGATCAATGCGACCCAGCGCGCGGGCCCCGGGTTGCGGTCGGAACCGATGGCCAGAACCAGCAGGCCAAAAAGGATCGGTAACCAGATTGCAATACTGAGAATCGGATAAGCGTGCATTAGTGTCCCTCGCCTTATTTGCCGCCGAGCGTTACAAACAGGGTCAGGAGCCCCAACATGCCGATAATCATGGCGAACGCGTAGTGGTAGATGTAGCCGGATTGGAGGAAGCGGATCACGCCGGCGAACCAGCCGATAAAGCGTGCGCTGCCGTTGACGATACCGTCGATCACGACGACGTCGCCTTCCTTCCAGAGACCACGGCCAATTGCCACCGCGCCCCGCGCAAACACGACTTCGTTGATCTTGTCCATGTAGTACTTGTTGTCGAGCAGCGTGTAGATCGGCCCGAACGCGCGCTTGATGGTAGCCGGGAGTTCAGGACGAACCAGATACAGGAACCACGCAACGAGGACGCCTGCGAGCGCCAGCCAGACCGGCAGGCCCGCCACCGAGTGCAAGCCCATTGCCGCCCAGCCGTGGAACTCTTCCGCCATTTCGCGCAATGCCGGATGGTTTTCGCCGATGAAGATCACCTTCTCGAACGCCACGCCATGCTGGAAGAAGTCGCCGAACAGCATCGGACCGACCGCAATCGCACCGATCACGACAGACGGAATCGCCAGCAGCACCAGCGGTACCCAGACCACCCACGGCGTTTCATGCGGCTCGTGTGCGTGACCGTGGTCGTCGTGACCATGGCCGTGCGCGTCGTGGTTGTTGCCATGACCGTGTGCCGCGGCTTCGGCGCCCATTGGCGAATCCGGATGCTTCGGATGGCGGAAACGCTCTTCGCCGTGGAACACCATGAAATACATACGGAACGAATAGAGCGCGGTGACGAACACGCTTGCGACCACCGCGAAATATGCGAAGCCCGAGCCCGGCAGATGCGACAGCTTCACCGCGTCGATGATCGAATCTTTCGAGTAGAAGCCCGAGAAGAAAGGCGTGCCAATCAGGGCCAGCGAGCCGATCAGCGACGTGATCCACGTGATCGGCATGTATTTGCGCAGGCCGCCCATGTTGCGCATGTCCTGATCGTGGTGCATGCCGATGATCACGGAGCCAGCGCCGAGGAACAGCAGCGCCTTGAAGAACGCGTGCGTCATCAGGTGGAACACGCCAACCGGGTAAGCCGAGACGCCGAGCGCGACCGTCATGTAGCCGAGCTGCGACAGCGTGGAGTAAGCCACCACACGCTTGATGTCGTTCTGAACAATCCCGAGGAAACCCATGAACAGTGCGGTAATCGCACCGATCACCGTGACGAACGACAGTGCGCTATCCGACAGTTCGAACAGCGGCGACATACGCGTCACCATGAAAATGCCGGCTGTCACCATGGTTGCCGCGTGAATCAGCGCGGAAATCGGCGTGGGGCCTTCCATCGAATCCGGCAGCCACACGTGCAGCGGAAACTGTGCCGACTTACCCATTGCGCCGATGAAGAGGCAAATGCAGGCCACGGTCAACAGGCCCCAGTCCGTACCTGGAAAGCTCAATGCGGCGAGTTCCGTACGCTTCGCAAACACGTCGCCGTAGTTCATCGAACCGGCAAACGCAAACAGCAGGCCGATACCCAGCAGGAAGCCGAAGTCGCCGACGCGGTTCACGATGAACGCCTTCATGTTCGCGTAGATCGCCGATTCGCGCGTGAAGTAGAAACCGATCAGCAGGTACGACACCAGACCCACCGCTTCCCAGCCGAAGAACAGCTGCAGGAAGTTGTTGCTCATCACGAGCATCAGCATCGAAAACGTGAAGAGCGAGATGTACGAAAAGAAGCGCTGGTAGCCGTCGTCGTCGGCCATGTAGCCGATCGTGTAGATGTGCACCATCAGCGACACGAAGGTGACGACGCACATCATCATGGCCGTCAGCGAATCGACGAGGAAGCCGATCTCGAACTTCGTCTTGCCGATCATCATCCATTCGTAGACGGTGGCGTTGAAGCTCGCGCCGTCCAGCACCTGGAAGAACACCATCATCGACAGCACGAACGAGATGGCGACGCCGAGAATCGTGACCGAGTGCGCGCCCGCGCGCCCTACCGCCTTCCCGAACAGCCCCGCGATCAGGGAACCGGCCAGCGGTGCCAGCGGAATCGCCAGCAGCAGGTTTTCATTGAGTATCGTGGACATAACCGCTTTTCCTGAGATTAACCTTTGAGCTGATCGAGATCTTCGACATTGATCGTGTCGAGACTACGGAACAGGGTCACCAGAATTGCGAGGCCGATCGCCGCTTCAGCTGCCGCCACCGTCAGCACAAAAAACACGAAAATCTGGCCATGCACGTCGCCGAGGTAATGCGAGAAAGCGACGAAATTGGTGTTCACCGCGAGCAGCATCAATTCGATCGCCATCAGGATGATGATGACGTTGCGGCGGTTCAGGAAAATACCGACGACGCTGATCGCAAACAGAATCGCGCCGAGCACGAGGTAATGGGCGAGGGTCAACATGATTTCTATCTCCTGTCCGCTCAGCTGTTCTTGGCAGGTGCCGATTCGGCCGCTGCCGCCGCTGCGGCTTCTTCCGCCGCGACGGTCGCCGCGCTCTTTTCCGACGGCATCTTCACGACGCGCACGCGATCCTGCGCACGCACTTTGACCTGCTGGCTGATCCTCTGACGCTTGCTGTCCTTCTTGTGGCTCGTGGTCAGCGCGATAGCCGCGATGATCGCCACCAGCAGCACGAGGCCGGCAATTTCGAACGCGAAGATGTAGTCGGTGTAGATCACCTTGCCGATCAGGCGCGTGTTCGACCAGTCGCCCATGCCGTTGGCCGCGGCGGTCGTGTCGCGCACCACCGTGCTCGTCGCGCCGTAGCCGTGCCACAGGATCAGCGCGGTTTCGAGCACGATGATCGCGCCCACCAGCGTCGCCATGGGCACAAAGCGTTTGAAGTCCTTGCGCAGCACGTCGAGGTTGATGTCCAGCATCATCACCACGAACAGGAACAGCACCATCACCGCGCCCACATAGACCAGCACCAGCAGGATGGCGAGGAACTCGGCCTGCAGCAGCATCCAGATAGCCGCCGCGTTGAAGAACGCCAGCACGAGAAACAGTGCGGACGACACCGCGTTGCGCGAGGTGATCACCTTCACCCCTGAAACCACCAGGAGCAGCGCGAAGATGTAGAACAGTACGGTCGTGAATTCCATGATTACCGGTTCATCGTTAGGCCATCGTCAGGCATTTTCTTTGGCACGTGCATCTGGCAAGCGCGCTGGCAACAGCGCGATAACCGCCAGAACAGCCGCACAGGTGCGCCATGCCGCGGCATTCACGCCGCGGCGCTCGGCCCGACAACAGGCCGTGTTACTGCTGCATTTACTTGATGCGTGACTGCCGCATCTATCGCTTCACTTGAACGCTTTAACGATACGGTGCGTCGGCAGCCTTGTTTGCGGCGATCTCCGCTTCGTAGCGATCGCCCACGGCCAGCAGCATTTCCTTCGTGAAGTACAGATCGCCGCGTTTTTCGCCGTGATATTCGAGAATATGCGTCTCGACGATCGAATCGACTGGGCAGCTCTCTTCGCAAAAACCGCAGAAGATGCACTTCGTCAGGTCGATGTCGTAACGCGTGGTGCGGCGCGTGTTGTCTTCGCGCGTTTCCGATTCGATCGTGATGGCGAGCGCCGGACACACCGCTTCGCACAGCTTGCACGCGATGCAGCGCTCTTCGCCGTTTTCATAGCGGCGCAGTGCATGCAGGCCGCGAAAGCGCGGCGAGATCGGCGTCTTCTCTTCCGGGAACTGCACGGTCACCTTGCGCTGGAACGTATAACGTCCGGTCAGCGCGAGGCCCTTGACGAGCTCCGTCAGAAAGAAGGTCTTGAAAAAATTTTGGATTGCGGTCATGAGTTCATCCGCCCTTTATTTCCAGATATTCAACGGCGACATGATCCAGAAGCCGACCACCACCAGCCACACCACGCACACCGGAATAAAAATCTTCCAGCCAAGACGCATGATCTGGTCATAGCGGTAGCGCGGGAATGTGGCGCGCGCCCAGATGAATACCGACAGCAGCAGGAAAACCTTGAGGACGAGCCAGAAGATTCCAGGGATAAACGACAGGAAGCCGAACGGTGCGCTCCAGCCGCCGAGGAACAGCGTCGACGCCAGTGCCGAGATCACGATCATGTTGATGTACTCGGCGAGGAAGAACAGCGCGAACGCCATACCCGAGTAATCGATCATGTGACCCGCGACGATTTCCGATTCACCTTCCACCACGTCGAACGGGTGACGGTTCGTTTCGGCGATGCCCGAGATGAAGTACACGACGAACATCGGCAAGAGCGGCAGCCAGTTCCACGACAGGAAGTTCAGGCCGTGCGCCGCGAAAAAGCCGCGTTCCTGCGAACCGACGATATCCGACAGATTCAGCGTGCCGGCCGTCATCAGCACGACGACCAGTGCGAAGCCCATCGAAATTTCGTACGAGACCATCTGCGCCGCGGCGCGCATTGCGCCAAGGAACGCGTACTTCGAGTTCGATGCCCAGCCGGCCAGGATCACGCCGTACACGCCGATCGACGAAATCGCGATCGCGTACAGCAGACCCGCATTGATGTCGCCCAGCACCGCCCCCGCCTGGAACGGAATCACCGCCCAGACTGCGAAAGCCGGCACCACCACCATGATCGGCGCGATCATGTAAATCCAGCGGCTTGCCTGGGTCGGCTGAATGACTTCTTTGAGCAACAGCTTCAGCACGTCGGCGATTGGCTGCAGAAGACCTGCGGGGCCGACGCGGTTCGGGCCGAGACGCACGTGCATCCAGCCGATCAGCTTACGCTCCCATAGAATCAGGTAAGCCACGCACAGCAGGATCACGACGGCTACCACCAGGATGCGCACCAGCGCCCACACCGTGGGCCATGCCACACCGAGAAGCTGGGTGCCGCCCGAGTTGATCGTATCGAACAAGCTCATTTACGCCTTCTCCACCACCAGTTCACCGAACAGGCTGCCCAGCGCTGCACCGGCAGGCGTAGCCGCCGACACGCGGACGACTGTCTCCGCAAGATTCGCGTCGCGCACGGCCGGCAACTGCACCGATTGCTCGCCCTGGCGCACGCGAACCGCGTCGCCTTCCTTCAAACCCAATTTGTCGAACAGCGCCGCCGGCAGGCCGACTTTGTTCGCGGCGCGCGCCGCTGCCGTCAGATGCAGCGATTCAGCGCGACGGACCAGCGCGTCGGCATGATAAATCGGCACGTCGGCGATGCGTTCGAACTTGCCTTCCGCTGCCTTTGCCGACTTGCCGCGAGCAACCGCCACGCCCGTGCGGTTCGACAGACGCTCTTGCAGTTCGCCGCCGCCGAGCGCGGCCTGGCGAACTTCTTCTGCCGTGTCGTATTCGAAACCAGGCGCGCCCAACAGGCTGCCCAGCACGCGCAACACTTTCCAGGCGGGACGCGTGTCGCCGAGCGGACGCACGACACCGTTAAACGACTGCACCGTGCCTTCTGCATTGATGAAGGTACCGGCAGTTTCAGTGAACGGCGCGATCGGCAACAGAACGTCGGCGTATTCGGCGCCGGTCTGGAACGGCGACATCACCACGACCATTTCAGCCTGCTTCAGCGCCGCCAAAGCCTGCGCCGGATTTGCCGTATCGAACTCCGGCTCGAAGTTCAGCAGCAGATAGCCCTTGCGCGGTTGCTCGAACACTTCGCGCGCGTTCAAGCCGCCCTCGCCCGGCAATGCGTTGACGAGATGCGCGCCGACCGAATTCGCCGCTTCCGTCAGGAAGCCGAGCGTCGCGCCGGTTGCGTCGGCGATCCATTGAGCCGCCGCATGAATGACCGCGAAGTCGGGATGACGCACGGCGCCATTGCCGAGCAGCACAAGGCGGCGTTCGCCGGTAGCGAGCGACTTCGCAACTTGCTTGTCGGCTTCCGTGGCTTGCGCGCCGGAGAAAGCTTCCGGCAGTGCCGCGCCGTTCGCTTGCGAGACCGCCGATGCGATGCCGCCGAGCGCCTCGAGCCATGCCGACGGCGCCGCAGCGATACGCTGCGCCTGCGGGATCAGCGCGTCGTCGCCGGTGGCTTGCACCAGCGTGAGCTTCGCGCCGCCCTTTGCAGCCTGGCGCAGCCGCGCGGCGAAGAGCGGGTGATCGCGGCGCAGGTCCGAACCGATCACGAGCGCCGAATCGATATTCGACAGATCGGCAATCGTGGTGCCGAGCCACGGCGTGCCGCTGACCGGAGCCGAGAAATCCGACTGGCGCAGACGGAAGTCGACGTTAGGCGTGCCGACTGCCTGCGCCAGTTGCTTCAGCAGGAACAGTTCTTCGACGGTGCTGTGGGCACTGCCGAGCGCCGCCAGCGCGTTCGCGCCGTGGTCGCCCTTAATGCCCCTCAGGCCCTTGACCACGTAGTCGAGCGCGGTCTGCCAGTCGGTTTCGACCCACTTGCCGCCCTGCTTCAGCATGGGCTGCGTAAGACGCTCGGGGCTGTTCAGACCTTCGTACGAGAAGCGGTCCTTGTCCGAAATCCAGCACTCGTTGATTGCTTCGTTTTCGAACGGCAGAACCCGCATCACGCGATTGTTCTTCACTTGCACCACCAGGTTGGCGCCGACGGAATCGTGCGGGCTCACCGACTTGCGGCGCGACAGTTCCCAGGTACGCGCGCTGTAGCGGAACGGCTTGCTGGTCAGCGCACCGACCGGGCACAGGTCGATCATGTTGCCGGACAGTTCGGAGTCGACCGTTTTGCCGACGAACGACGTGATTTCCGAATGCTCGCCGCGGCCGAGCATGCCCAGCTCCATCACGCCGGCCACTTCCTGGCCGAAGCGCACGCAGCGCGTGCAGTGGATGCAGCGCGACATTTCTTCCATCGAGATCAGCGGGCCGACGTTCTTGTGGAACACCACACGCTTTTCTTCGCTGTAGCGCGACGACGACTTGCCATAGCCAACCGCCAGATCCTGCAGTTGACACTCGCCGCCCTGATCGCAGATTGGGCAATCCAGCGGGTGGTTGATCAGCAGGAATTCCATCACGGCTTGCTGACCCTTCACTGCCTTTTCCGACTTCGTGCGCACGACCATGCCGGCCGAGACAGGCGTCGCGCATGCGGGCACGGCCTTCGGCATCTTTTCGACATCGACGAGACACATCCGGCAGTTGGCCGCAATCGACAGCTTCTTGTGATAGCAGAAGTGAGGAATGTACGTGTCGACCTTATGCGCAGCCTGGATCACCATGCTGCCTTCGGGCACTTCTACTTTCTTGCCGTCTATTTCAAGTTCAACCATGATGGTCAATCTTCCTTAACCTGTTACCGCTCAATCGTTCGCCCCGTTCATTGCCGGTCAGGCAATGAGCCCCGTGGTTGACGTGTTCTGGTGCGTGCCTGTCAGGCATGCCGCCTGTGCGGGCGCTTGCCCGGGCACCTGTGGGCGCGCGCCGGGCAATTGCGAACTCGCTCAGGCAGCCACAGTTTCGACTGCCGCCGCAGCGCCGGCATGTCCGCCGACGAGGCAATGCTTGTGAGCGACGTGATATTCGAATTCGTCCCAGTAATGCTTGAGCATGCCCCGAACCGGCATGGCCGCTGCATCGCCGAGCGCGCAGATCGTGCGGCCCATGATGTTTTCCGCGACCGAGTTCAGCAGATCCAGATCTTCCTGACGGCCAAGGCCATGCTCGATACGATGCACGACGCGATACAGCCAGCCTGTACCCTCACGGCAAGGCGTGCATTGACCACACGACTCTTCGTAGTAGAAGTACGACAGACGCAGCAGCGAGCGCACCATGCAGCGCGTCTCGTCCATGACGATGACCGCGCCCGAGCCAAGCATCGAGCCCGCCTTCGCGATCGAGTCGTAGTCGAGGTCGGTCTGCATCATGATGTCGCCCGGAATCACCGGCGCAGACGACCCGCCAGGAATGACCGCCTTGATCTTTCTGCCGCCGCGCATGCCGCCCGCCAGGTCCATCAGCGTTGCGAACGGCGTGCCGAGCGGAACTTCGTAATTGCCCGGACGTTCGACGTCGCCCGAAACCGAAAAAATCTTCGTGCCGCCGTTGTTCGGCTTGCCGATTTCCAGATAATTCTGCGGCCCGATTGCGAGCAGGAACGGCACTGCGGCAAACGTCTCGGTATTGTTGATCGTGGTCGGCTTGCCGTACACGCCGAAGCTCGCCGGGAACGGCGGCTTGAAGCGCGGCTGGCCTTTCTTGCCTTCCAGCGACTCGAGCAGCGCGGTTTCTTCGCCGCAGATGTAGGCGCCGTAGCCGTGATGCGCATGCAGCTCGAACGAGAAGCCGGAACCCATGATGTTCTCGCCGAGGAACCCGGCGCGGCGTGCTTCGTCCAACGCTTCTTCAAAGCGTTTGTAGACTTCCCAGATTTCGCCGTGAATGTAGTTGTAGCCGACCGTAATGCCCATCGCGTACGCGCCGATCGCCATGCCTTCGATCAACGAATGCGGATTGAAGCGCAGAATGTCGCGGTCTTTGAATGTGCCCGGTTCGCCTTCGTCCGAGTTGCAGACCAGGTACTTCTGGCCCGGAAACTGACGCGGCATGAAGCTCCACTTCAGGCCGGTCGGAAAGCCTGCACCGCCACGGCCGCGCAGACCCGACGCCTTGACGTCGGCGATCACCTGCTCGGGCGGAATCTTTTCTTCCAGAATACGGCGCAGCTGGGCGTAACCGCCGCGCGCCACATAGTCTTCGAGATGCCAGTTGTCGCCGTTCAGGCCAGCGAGAATCAGCGGTTTGATGTGACGATCGTGTAAAGACGTCATTTCGAAAGTTCCTCGAGCAGCTGGTCGATCTTCTCGCGGCTCATGAAGCTGCACATGCGATGGTTGTTCACCAGCATCACCGGCGCGTCGCCGCACGAACCCATGCATTCGCCTTCTTTCAAGGTGAATTTGCCGTCGGCCGTGGTTTCGCCGAAGTCGATGCCGAGCTTCTGCTTCAGATATTCAGCGGCGCTCTCCGAGCCGCCGTCCGGGCCGAGCTGGCACGGCAGGTTCGTGCAGAGCGTGATCTTGTACTTGCCGACCGGCGACGTCTCGTACATCGTGTAGAAGGTTGCCACCTCCTGCACGGCGACTGCCGGCATGCCGAGATAGTCCGCGACGAACTGCATGAGTTCGGGCGACAGCCAGCCATGCTCTTCCTGAGCAGTGGCCAGCGCCGACATTACGGCGGACTGTTTCTGATCGGCGGGATACTTCGCGATCGCACGATCGATTTCTTTCAGGCCTTCAGCTGAGATCATTTTCAGACACGACTCTTTCAATTCCTACCGAACGAAAACCTGTCGCTCACTTCGTGCTGCGACAGACCCGGCGTTCCTTTGCTTGACGCGCGCCTCGGTACGACTTTGAGACGCGCGCCGATGATTACGTCCTAGCGATCCACTTCGCCGAACACGATGTCCTGCGTGCCGATGATCGTCACAGCGTCGGCGATCATGTGACCGCGCGCCATTTCGTCGAGCGCGGACAGGTGCGCGTAGCCAGGCGCACGAATCTTGAGGCGATACGGCTTGTTCGCGCCGTCCGAAATCAGGTAGATACCGAACTCGCCCTTCGGATGTTCGACGGCGGCGTAAGCCTCGCCTTCCGGCACATGGAAGCCTTCCGTGAACAGCTTGAAGTGGTGAATCAGCTCTTCCATGTTCGACTTCATCCCGACGCGCGACGGCGGCGCAACCTTGTGATTGTCGATCATCACGGGGCCCGGATTCTTGCGCAGCCACTCAATGCACTGTTTCACGATTCGCGTGGACTGACGCATTTCTTCGACACGAACCAGATAGCGGTCGTAGCAGTCGCCGTTCACGCCGACCGGAATGTCGAAATCGAGCTTTTCGTACACTTCGTACGGCTGCTTCTTACGCAAATCCCATTCGATGCCCGAGCCGCGCAGCATGGCGCCGGACATGCCCAGTTGCAGCGCGCGCTCAGGGCTGACCACGCCGATGCCGACCAGACGCTGTTTCCAGATCCGGTTGTCGGTGAGCAATGTCTCGTATTCGTCGACGTACGTGGGGAAACGCGTGAAGAAGTCGTCGATGAAATCGAGCAGCGAACCCTGCCGGTTCTCGTTCATCTTCGACAATGCCTTCGCATTGCGAATCTTCGACGCCTTGTATTGCGGCATTGCGTCAGGCAGATCGCGATAAACGCCGCCCGGACGGTAGTACGCCGCATGCATGCGTGCGCCGGACACCGCTTCGTACACGTCCATCAGATCTTCACGCTCGCGGAACGCGTACAGGAACACGGCCATTGCGCCGACGTCGAGCGCGTGCGCGCCGATCCACATCAGGTGGTTCAGCACGCGCGTGATTTCGTCGAACATCACGCGGATGTATTGGGCGCGCACCGGCACGTCGATGCCGAGCAGCTTTTCGATCGCCATCACATAGCCGTGCTCGTTGACCATCATCGACACATAGTCGAGACGGTCCATGTACGGCACCGACTGGATAAACGTCTTGGTTTCGGCGAGCTTTTCAGTCGCGCGATGCAGCAGGCCGATGTGCGGATCGGCGCGCTGGATGACTTCACCGTCGAGCTCCAGCACGAGACGCAGCACGCCGTGTGCTGCCGGGTGCTGAGGACCGAAGTTGAGCGTGTAGTTCTTGATCTCTGCCATGGCGTTCTCTTAGTGTTTCAGACCGCCATAGCGATCTTCGCGGATCACGCGCGGCGTGATTTCCCGCGGCTCGATCGTCACAGGCTGATAGACGACGCGCTTTTCTTCCGGGTCGTAACGCATTTCGACGTAGCCAGAGACGGGGAAATCTTTACGGAACGGGTGACCAATGAAACCGTAGTCGGTCAGAATGCGGCGCAGGTCCGGGTGACCTTCGAAGACGATGCCGTACAGGTCGAATGCTTCGCGCTCGTACCAGTTCGCAGAATTCCAGATGTCGACCACGGACGGCAGGATGGGCATGTCGTCGTCCGGAGCGAACACGCGAACACGCAAACGCCAGTTGTTCTGCACGGACAACAGATGCAGCACGGCGGCGAAACGGGGACCGTCGTAAGCGCCGTCGGCATAAGTTTGATAGTCGACGCCGCACAGATCCATCATCTGCTCGAAACCGAACGAGCGGTCGTCGCGCAGACGCGTTGCCACGTCGAGGTAGTCGCTCGCTTTCACGACGATCGTCAACTCACCGATTGCCTCGGTAGTGCTCAGCAGGCGGCCGCCAAAGGCCGCCTCGAGGTTCGCTTTCAGGGTCTCGAGTTTGCTTGCCATATTGTGGGGAGAGGCGTTGCCTTATTGACGGGCGATTGTGTTGGTGCGGCGAATCTTGGCCTGCAACTGGATCACGCCGTAGACCAGCGCTTCCGCTGTGGGCGGGCAACCCGGCACATAGACGTCGACCGGCACAATGCGGTCGCAACCACGCACTACCGAATACGAGTAGTGGTAATAGCCGCCGCCGTTCGCGCACGAACCCATGGAAATCACCCAACGCGGCTCGGCCATCTGGTCGTATACCTTGCGCAGAGCCGGCGCCATTTTGTTGCACAGCGTGCCGGCGACGATCATCACGTCCGACTGACGCGGGCTCGGACGGAACACCACGCCAAAACGGTCGAGGTCATAACGGGCCGCGCCCGCATGCATCATCTCGACCGCGCAGCACGCCAGACCGAACGTCATCGGCCACAGCGAACCGGTGCGCGTCCAGTTGATCAGTTTGTCAGCGGTCGTGGTGACAAACCCTTCCTTCAAGACCCCTTCGATACTCATTTGCTTTCCACTCCAGACGGGGCGGCAAGCCTTGGCCACCCACGCAAACCGGCGATTAAACCATCATTCCCAGTCGAGGCCGCCCTTCTTCCAGATATAGGCGAAGCCCAGCAGGAATTCGAGCAGGAAAATCATCATCGCCATGAAGCCAGTCCAGCCGATGTCGCGCAGGGCAACACCCCACGGAAACAGGAACGCGGTTTCAAGATCGAAAATGATGAAGAGAATGGCGACGAGGTAATAGCGCACGTCGAACTTCATGCGCGCATCTTCGAATGCTTCGAAGCCGCACTCGTACGGTGCGTTTTTCTCGGTATCGGGCTTGTTGGGACCGAGGATCTTGCCGATACTGACCAGTGCTACGCCTAAACCAGTGCCCACAACGAGGAACAACAAGACGGGGAAATAGGCTGCGAGGTTCAAGACTATCCTCAATCGGTTGGTTCTGAGTGCCGTCAGGAGCATAGCACCCCTGACGCGAAATCACTTCCGGGACGTACACGCCGCAGACCAACGCAAACGGCGCGCCAGAAGTGAAAATGCCAGCCGAAGCGAAGCAAGCGGCTGGCATTTAGATAACATTTGGTGCCGACGGCGAGACTCGAACTCGCACAGCTTTCGCCACTACCCCCTCAAGATAGCGTGTCTACCAATTTCACCACGTCGGCACTGTATGCAATCCGGGAAAACAACTTATAAAACCCGCGAATCGCTTCAAGACTTAGATTGTAACTGCTTTAAACAGTTTGTTCAACGCACAAAAGCACTTTCCACGAAAATTTATTTCGGCACGTCCGTAGCGGGCACGGATGCAGCCGACGCCGCCAGCGCGGCAGAACCAGCAGCCGTTACCGAGGCGGCGGGAGCAGCCGAAGCAGCGACCGGCGCAGTAACCGCAGCACCGAGCACGCCGGCAGAAGGCTTCGCCCGATAAGCACCGAGGTACGTAAGCGCCAGGGTGGTGACGAAAAATACTGCGGCGAGCACGGCCGTTGTGCGCGACAGGAAGTTCGCCGAGCCGGTCGCGCCGAACAGGCTGCCCGACGCGCCGCTGCCGAACGCAGCGCCCATATCGGCGCCTTTGCCGTGCTGCAGCAGGACGAGGCCGATGACCCCGAGTGCCGACAACAGCTGAACGACGATAATCAAAGTTTTCAAATACAGCATCACACTCACCTGAGTCTTTATTTAGCCGAGCCTCGCGGACCGCGAGGCTCGGGATGGGTCATCCTCGACGAGGCGCCCTGCTCAACCGGCGGCTGTCGCTTCAGCCGCCGCCTTACAGATCGCCAGAAAATCCTGGTCCTTCAACGACGCGCCGCCGATCAGACCACCGTCGATATCCTGCTGACAGAACAATTCTTTCGCGTTGTCCGGCTTCACACTGCCGCCGTACAGCAGCGGTACATCCGCAACTTCAGCGCCTTTCGCCGCCAGACGCGCGCGCAGGAATGCGTGGACCGCCTGCGCCTGCTCCGAGCTCGCGCTCTTGCCCGTGCCGATTGCCCAAACGGGCTCATAGGCGACAACGATACGCGCCGCTTCTTGCACCGACAGTTTCGCCACCACCTCGTCTAGCTGCGCGCCAACCACCTGCTCGGTCGCGCCGCCTTCCCGCTCTTCGAGCGTTTCACCGACGCAGACGATCGGCGTCAGGCCTGCCTCGAGCGCACGCTGCGTCTTGACCGCGACGAGTTCGGCGCTTTCGCGATGATAGGCGCGGCGCTCCGAATGCCCGACGATGGCAAACGTGGCGCCGAAATCCGTCACCATTTGCGCAGCGACTTCGCCGGTATAGGCGCCGTGCGTGAACGCCGAGACGTCCTGCACACCCCACGCCACCCGGCTGCCTTCGAGCAGCGAATGCGCTTGCGCGAGATAAACGCTCGGCACGCATACACCCACGCGCACCGCGGCCGGCAGTTCGCCCGCGCCTTTCGCCACGGCCTGCAGCAGCCCCGCGTTGTCGGCAAGGCGCCCGTGCATCTTCCAGTTTCCAACTACCAGTTTGGCTCGTTGTGTCGACATTGTCTCGTCTTGTCGTTTCTGTTGACGGCGGGCCTTGGGCGTTGTGGCGCGTGTTTCGTTGCGCTTACAGTCCGCCTTTCGGATTCATACGGCGCGCGCAAAACGCGCAATTTTACTGCGTGGGGGAGATCGGGTCAAACGAACACGTACGCGCCGACCCGCACCCGGACGGCTTACATCAAGCCTCCTGACCCCACGTCAGCACGATCTTGCCGACGTGCGTGCTGCTCTCCATCAACGTGTGCGCCTCGGCGGCCTCGGCAGCGGGAAACACGCGATGCACCACCGGCTTGATCCGCCCGGCTTCCAGATGCGGCCACACCTGCTCCTTGAGCTGCGCGGCGATTTTCGCCTTGAATTCCACCGGCCGCGGACGCAAGGTCGAACCGGTCAGCGTCAAGCGGCGGCGCAGCACCTCGTTCAGATTCAGTTCCGCCTTCGCGCCGCCCAACAGCGCGATCAGCACGATGCGCCCGCCGTCCGCCAGCGCCGTCAGCTCGCGGGACACGTAACTGCCCGCCACCATGTCGAGGACCACGTCGACGCCACGGTCGTTGGTCAGCGACTTGATCACCTCGACGAAATCTTCGGTCTTGTAGTTGATCGCCCGCTCGGCCCCCAGTGCTTCGCACGCGCGGCATTTCTCGTCCGAGCCCGCGGTCGCGAACACGCGAAAGCCCAGCGCATGCGCGATCTGGATCGCGGTCACGCCGATGCCGCTCGAACCGCCCTGCACCAGCAGCGTTTCGTTCGCGCCACCCTCGCCCTTGCCGAGCTGCGCGCGGTCGAACACGTTGCTCCACACGGTGAAGAATGTCTCCGGCAGCGAGGCCGCCTCGACATCCGACAAACCGTTCGGCACGGGCAGGCACTGCAAAAGCGGCGCCACGGCATATTCGGCGTAGCCGCCGCCCGCCAGCAATGCACACACGCGGTCGCCGATTTTCAGCCCGAACGGATTGTTCTTCCCGTCGATGTCGCCGCCGACGATCTCTCCGGCCACTTCCAGCCCCGGCAGGTCGGATGCGCCCGGAGGCGGCGCATAGGCGCCCTTGCGCTGAAACACGTCGGGACGATTGATGCCAAAAGCCGTCACCTTGATCAGCACCTCGCCCGCCTTCGGTTGCGGCGTAGGCCGCTCGGCGAGCTTGAGCACTTCCGGCGCTCCGAATTCCGTGATTTCAATCGCTTTCATCTGCGTCAGCTCCAAGATTGGATTGCGTTGCATACCGGGTTGGTCCGCGCTTTCGTCGACGCTTATGTGGACCTGATTCGCATTGTCGCTGGATCGCGGCAATCACGTGCGGGTCGTCCGATTTTCGCCAAACCGCCCGATGCAGGCAGAGTACCGCTTGCGGGCGCCGGCATCCATCTGCAACGCAATCCAGCCTGTGGCCACCAAGAAAAACGGCCGGCGCGCATTCGCGCTGCCGGCCGTCATGCTGCTAACGCTTTACTGCTGCGTCGGCTCGCCTTGCGGTGCGCTCGGCGCGCCGTCGTTCAGCAACGCCTTCGCCGACAAACGCACGCGGCCCTTCTCGTCCGTCTGGATGACCTTGACCTTCACCTGCTGGCCGTCCTTCAGGTAGTCGTTGATGTCCTTGATGCGCTCGTTGGCGATTTCGGAGATGTGCAGAAGACCATCTTTGCCTGGCAGAATGTTCACGATCGCGCCGAAATCGAGCAGCTTGAGCACCGTACCTTCGTACACCTGGCCCACTTCGACTTCCAGCGTGATGTTCTCGATACGCTTCTTCGCCTCGGCCATACCTTCGCTGCTGGTGCTAGCGATGGTGACTACGCCGTCGTCGGAAATATCGATCGTCGTACCGGTTTCTTCCGTCAGCGCACGAATTACCGAACCGCCCTTGCCGATCACGTCGCGGATCTTTTCCGGATTGATCTTGATGGTGATCATGCGCGGTGCGAATTCCGACAACTGCGTGTTCGCGCCCGACACAGCCGAAGTCATCTTGCCGAGGATGTGCATGCGGCCTTCCTTCGCTTGCGCGAGGGCAACCTGCATGATTTCCTTCGTGATGCCCTGGATCTTGATGTCCATCTGCAGCGCGGTCACGCCTTGCTCGGTGCCCGCCACCTTGAAGTCCATGTCGCCGAGGTGGTCTTCGTCGCCGAGGATGTCGGTCAGCACGGCAAACTTGTTGCCTTCCAGAATCAGGCCCATCGCGATGCCGGCGACGTGCGCCTTCATCGGCACGCCGGCGTCCATCAGCGCGAGGCAGCCGCCGCACACCGAAGCCATCGACGAAGAACCGTTCGATTCCGTAATTTCCGACACGACGCGGATCGAGTAGCCGAATTCGTCGGCGCTCGGCAGGCATGCCGCCAGCGCGCGCTTGGCCAGACGGCCATGACCGATTTCACGGCGCTTCGGCG
Source organism: Burkholderia sp. WSM2230 (assembly GCF_000472445.1). Taxonomy (GTDB): domain Bacteria; phylum Pseudomonadota; class Gammaproteobacteria; order Burkholderiales; family Burkholderiaceae; genus Paraburkholderia. The sequence continues at coordinate 66,205 of NZ_AXAJ01000019.1, read as the reverse complement.
AACCGACGCGGCCCGTTTCGCCGGTCGCGAACGGCGGCATGTTGTAGTGAAGCATGAAGCGCTCGCGGTACTCGCCTTCGAGCGCGTCGATGTTCTGCTCGTCGCCCTTCGTGCCGAGCGTGGCCACCACCAGCGCCTGCGTTTCGCCGCGCGTGAAGAGCGCCGAGCCGTGGGTACGCGGCAGCACGCCGGTGCGGATTTCGATCGGGCGCACCGTGCGGGTGTCGCGGCCGTCGATACGCGGCTCGCCATTCAGGATCTGCGTACGAACGATCTTCGCTTCGATGTCGAACAGCACATTGCCGACGGTTGCCTTGTCGGCGGCCACCGTGCCGCTTGCCGCGGCTTCTTCTTCCAGCTTTGCGGAAACCGCTGCGTAGACTTCCTTCAGCTTGGTCGAACGGGCCTGCTTGTCGCGGATCTGGTAGGCAGCAAGCATTTCAGCTTGCGCCAGCTCCGTCACGCGCGCGATCAGCGGCTCGTTCTTCGCGGCCGGCTGCCAATCCCATTCCGGCTTGCCGCCTTCGCGGACCAGATCGTGAATTGCGTCGATCGCGACTTGCATCTGCTCGTGGCCGAACACAACGGCGCCGAGCATCACTTCTTCGCTCAGTTGCTGCGCTTCCGATTCCACCATCAGCACCGCGCGCTCCGTACCGGCGACCACGAGGTCGAGGGCCGAGTCCTTCATTTGCGGACGCGTCGGGTTCAGCACGTATTCGTTGTTGATGTAAGCCACGCGCGCTGCGCCGACCGGCCCATTGAACGGCAGGCCGGACACGGCGAGCGCCGCCGACGCGCCGATCAGCGCGGGAATGTCAGCAGGAATATCCGGGTTCAGCGACAGAACGTGGATGACGACCTGCACTTCGTTGTAGAAGCCTTCCGGGAAGAGCGGACGCAACGGGCGGTCGATCAGGCGCGAGATCAGCGTTTCGCCTTCCGACGGACGGCCTTCGCGGCGGAAGAAGCCGCCCGGAATCTTGCCGGCGGCGTAGGTCTTCTCGAGATAGTCGACGGTCAGCGGAAAGAAGTCCTGGCCCGGCTTGGCAGTCTTCGCGCCGACCACGGTTGCGAGAACCACGGTGTCTTCGACGTCGACGATCACCGCGCCGCTCGCCTGGCGAGCGATTTCACCGGTTTCCAGGCGAACGTTGTGTTGTCCCCACTTAAATTCTTTGACGACCTTGCTGAACATAGTCATTGCTTTTCCTCATCGTAATGCCGCGCGGAACAGAAGCGGCGCGGCAACGCCAGGACCGGCGCCGCATGGGAAGAGTAGTGTTATGCCATTCCAGAGAGCCACGTGCTGCGTCGCTGACATGCGAACGCCAGTTGAGCGCGCGAACCGCTGGAATGACACAAAGCTCCGCCCTGAAGCCCGGCCATGTTTCTATTTGTGCTTGTTCTACTACTGCTTTTTGCTTCCTGAACCTGCTCTTTACTGCTTTGACTGCTTTTACCGCCTCGCGCTCCGCCGCACGAACCGACACGCCGCTGCGAAGCGGCGGTGCGCCTCACACGAAGCACACCGCGCAAAAACAAAATGCCTGCATCAGCGGAACTGACACAGGCATCTTGCTGAACGACTGGCCGCTTACCGGCCGCTTACTTACGCAGGCCCAGCTTCTCGATCAGTGCGCGGTAACGATCCGCGTCCTTACCCTTCAGGTAGTCGAGCAGCTTGCGGCGGCGGCTCACCATGCGCAGCAGACCGCGGCGGCTGTGGTGATCTTTCGCGTGTGCCTTGAAGTGAACGGTGAGTTCGTTGATGCGGGTCGTGAGCAGCGCGACCTGAACTTCGGGGGAGCCGGTGTCGTTGGCTGCGCGTGCGAATTGCGCGACGACTTCGGACTTCTTGCTTGTGTCAACTGCGGACATGTCGATTTCCTTGAGAACTGGACAGGCGGTCACGGAAGAAAGGCCGTGCCGTGAATTACCCATGCGAACTGGCGCTGCAAACCGCCTTTTCAGACAGCTTGCGGACCGCCTGCACCGCAACGGGACGCGTATTGTAGCACAGCACGAACCCGCCGCGAACCCGCCGAGTAAGGCCCGATCGTGGCCGCAGACGGCAACGCAAGACACCGCGGGCACCGCGCCGCACAGCGCCCCAGCCTGCGCCGCTGGACGTTCAGGGCCGCTTCATCCTGCACACGGTCGGCGGCACGGTGCGCTCCGCCGGCAGCGCCAGCACCGTGCGAAAGCCGAAGCCCGAGCCTTCGTTGTCGAAACGCACGTCGCGCGTGCCGGCCTTGTCCATTTCCATCACGTAAAGGGGCTGAATCAGTTGATGATCCTCCGCCCGCATCCACGACGCGTGAAAGCCGTTGTCGAAGCGGATGCCTTCCAGCGCCCGCGCGACCGCCGTCGGGTCGGCGCTCTTCGCGCGGTTCATCGCCGCGGCCAGGGTTTCGATCATCAAAGGCATGCGCAATACCGGGTAGTCGTCCTGCGCGGCCGGGAAACGCGCGCGGAACGCCTCGTACCAGGCGTCCGAGGCCGGGCCGCCCGCGTTCGGATGCCAGTCGGCCACCGCGACCACGCGCCCGACGCCCGCCTCGCCGAGCGCGGCCGGCGCGCCCAGGCTGTTGCCGTAGAACGTATAGAACCTGGTGTCGAGACCCTGCTCGCGCGCCGCCTTTACGAGCAGCGTCAGGTCGTTGCCCCAGTTTCCGGTGATTACGGCATCCGCGCCGCTTGCGCGCAGTTTGGCGATGTACGGCGCGAAGTCCTTGACGCGGCCGATCGGATGGAACTCGTCGCCGACCACGGCGATGTCCGGGCGTTTCGCCCGCAGCGCGGAACGCGCGAGGCTGCTGACGTCATGCCCGAAGCTGTAGTCCTGATTCAGCAGGTACACCTTCTTCAGCGTCTTGTCGCGCTGGATCACGTCAGCGAGTGCGTCCATGCGCATGCCGGCGTGCGCGTCGAAGCGAAAATGCCAGAAGCTGCAGTTGGCGTTGGTCAGTGCGGGGTCGTCGGCGGAATAATTGAGGAACAGCTCGCGATTGCCTGGCTCGCGGGCGTTCTGCTTGTCGATTGCGCCGATCAGCGCGGCGGCGACCGCCGAGCTGTTGCCCTGCAGGATATAGCCGATGCGACGATCGGCCGCCGCGCGCAGTTGCGTGAGCGCCTCTTCGGTGCCGCCCTTGCTGTCCAGCACGACAAGCTCGAGCGGATGCGCACCGTCGGCGAGCCGCACGCCGCCACGCGCGTTGACCTGCTCGACGCCAAAGCGCAGATTGCGCTCCACCGCCGCGCCCGCGTTCGCGAACGGGCCGGACATGCCCTCGATCAGCGCAAGCTGGATCGGCGCGCCGGCCGGCTTGGGCAGCGCCGGCGTCGTGGCCCCCGTGGCCGCCATGTCGGCCGCGACGGCCCAGTTCGCGGCCGCCACCGAGATTGCCGCCAATACCACCGCCGTCTTCCTGTGCCACATCGCCATCGTCCGTGCCCGTCTGATTCGTCAAAGCGCGGATCATAGGGCGTCGGCAACGCAATAGGCAAGCCGCTCGCGCCGCTATCTTGCAGCCGGCCGATGTGCAGGCGAGCAAATCATTTTGCGGCGGCGCATGTCAAAATGATCCATGTTGACGATAAAAACCGCTATTTGAAAAAGTCACTGGAGGAATTCATGCTCAACCGCCTGCTTGCCCGCCGTCACCGCAAGGCGGCCTCTTCGGGGGCGCCGGCCGCCCGGCGCGCGCACCGCGCGGCACTCGTCTGTCTCGCCGCGCTGACGCTAGCCGGCTGCGCGCAGCCCTGGCAGCAGTATCAGCAGGGCGCGGACGCGTCGACGATCGTTGCACGCCTCGGCCCGCCGCGCGAAACCTACGATCTGCCGAACGGCGGCAAGCGGCTGATGTGGCCCACCCAGCCGATGGGAGAAACCACCACCGCGGCCGACATCGATGCGTCGGGCAAGATCGTGAATGTGCGCCAGGTCTTGCAGCCCAACGAGTTCTATCGCGCCGAGGTCGGCAAGTGGACCAGGGGCGAGGTGCTGGTGAATTTCGGCCGCCCGGTGGAGACCTCGTATTTCCCGTTGATGAAGCGCGAAGTCTGGACCTATCGCTATCTCGAAGACAACTACTGGTACATGATGTTCAGCTTCTATTTCGACGACCAGGGCGTGCTGCGTCTCACGCAAAAAACGCCCGACCCGCTGCACGATCCCGATCGCCGGAACCTGTTCTAGGCCGCGCGTGATTCGATATGCATGCATCTCCAAAAGCCGCTCCCGAAGCGGCTTTTTTTTATTTATTTTGCATGGCGACGAATTTTATTTCACACACAAGCGGTTAATTTTTTGATAGAAAGGCTTTTGTAAGCATTGATCCGGTGCTGGCCGAGCCCTTCAAAATGAAGCGCGGCCACACGGCACGGCCGTGATTCCTGCACCGGACGATGCGCCCCTTTATGGAGCCGCTATCGATGAATCGTCCAAAACGCCTTCTCGTTGCCAACGTCGCATGGGCGCACGACACCGCCGAGCGCAACCCCGAGTTTTTCCGCGATCTCGCGCGCGGTCAGAATCCGCATGTGCTGTGGATCGGCTGCTCGGACAGCCGCGTGCCCGCTGAAACCATTACGCATTGCGAGCCGGGCGACCTGTTCGTCCACCGCAACATCGCCAACCTTTTTCATCCCGACGACGACAACTCCGCGAGCGTTCTCGAATACGCCGTGCGCGTGCTGCAGGTCGGCCATGTGATCGTCTGCGGACACTACGGCTGCGGCGGCGTGCGCGCCTCGCTGCTGCCGCCCGATCCGGGGCTGCCACATGTGAACCGCCGTATCGCGCCGCTGTGCTCGCTCGCGAGAACGCATCGCGACGAACTCGACGCGCGGGCGAGCGAACGCGAGCGCGTCGACCGCCTCGCCGAACTGAACGTGCTCGAGCAGGTGCGCCAGCTTCGCGCGAATCCGATCGTGCGCGACGCACAGCCCGCGCCGCTGGTGCACGGCTGGATCTTCGCGCTCGAAGACGGGCGCCTGAAGGTGCTCACGTCGGGCTACGAGGCCGACGACGCGATGACCTGCGAGACAGCCGCCCACAGCGCGGCCTAGCGCGGCGCCGCCTCGCGCCGGCCATATCCGGTACAGCCCTCGCCTGTCATCAGGCATCAACCCATGCGCCCCGACACCATGAATCTTCGAGAATTCTTTTCAACGTTTCAGCGCGACGCGCTTGCGGGCACCGTCGTCTTTCTGGTGGCTCTGCCGCTGTGCCTCGGCATTGCCAATGCGTCCGGCGTCGAGCCGTTCGCCGGGCTCGTCTCAGGCATCGTCGGCGGGCTGGTCGTCGCCGTTCTGAGCGGCTCGCGCCTGAGCGTCAGCGGACCCGCGGCGGGCCTCGTCGTGATCGTCGTCGACGGCATTGCGCAGCTCGGCAGCTTTTCCGCGTTCCTCGCGGCCGTGCTGCTGTCCGGCGCGATCCAGTTCGGCTTCGGCATGCTTAAGGCGGGCCGCTTCGCCGCGTATGTGCCGTCGCCGGTCATCAAGGGCATGCTCGCCGCGATCGGTGTCCTGCTGATCGTCAAGCAGTTCCCGCTCGCGCTCGGGCTCGTCAACGGGCAAGCGCAAGGCGCCGCTCAGACGGCCGGCACGATCATGGCGCCGTTCGGCGGCGTTTCGGTGGTGGCGTGCGTGATCACGCTGCTCTCATTGGCGATCCTGATGGCGTGGGAAACGCGCCCCATGCGCCGCTTCGCGCTCGTGCGCATCGTGCCCGCGCCGCTCGCCGTCGTGCTGTTGGGTATCGGCGCGACGCTGCTGCTGAATCTGCTCGCGCCGTCGCTCGCGCCACAGGCCGAACACCGGGTCGCGTTGCCGTCGCTCGAATCGTTCGCTGCCTTGAGCGTCGCGCTCGAATGGGCCGACTTCGGTCCGCATTTCGCCCAGCTCGTCAATCCGGATGTGTGGCGCGTGGCAATTACGCTCGCGATCGTCGCGAGTCTCGAGACCTTGCTGAGTCTGGAAGCGGTCGAGCAGATCGACCCTGAGCGCCGCCCCGCGCCGCCGGACCGCGAACTGAAGGCCCAAGGCGTGGGCAATCTGATTGCCGGCGCTATCGGCGGCCTGCCGATCACCGCGGTGATCGTGCGCAGTTCCGCGAACGTGCATGCCGGCGCGCAAAGCCGGCTGTCGGCAATCATCCACGGCGTGCTGCTGCTCGTCAGCGTGTTCGCGCTGACGAGCGTCATCAACCTGATCCCGCTCGCCTGCCTTGCAGCGATTCTGATTTTCACGGGACTCAAGCTCGCCAAGCCGTCGCTGTTCGTCGCGGTCGCCAGGCAGGGATTCGCGCCCTTCGCGCCGTTTATCGTCACGCTGGTCGGCGTGCTCGCGACGGACCTGTTGATCGGCATCGTGCTCGGCATTCTGTGCAGCGTGCTGTTCGCGTTGTATGCGAATCTGCGCCGCCCTATCGTGCTGGCGCAACATGGCGACCACTACTTGCTGTCGTTCCGCAAGGACGTGTCGTTTCTCGGCAAGGTGCCGCTCAAGCACTATCTGCAGCAGATTCCCGACGGCGCAACGCTGATCGCGGATGCGACGCGCGCCGACTTCGTCGATCACGACGTGCGTGAAATGCTCGACAGTTTCGCCGAGGATGCGCCCCGCCGCGGCATTTCAGTAGAAGTGCGGCATCAGGCCCGCACCAGGACGCGCGCCGCGCGCAGCTGGTCGATGCGGCGACCGGCAACCGAGTAACGTGGGGAGACTGCGGCGTGCGAGCGGCACCCGCACGCCGCATGGAAAAAGCCCCGCGCCGTTCGAGGTGCGGGGCTTCCTGCCTTTAGCAGTTGCGCGCCTGCCAGGCTGCTAATGGCAAGCGCTTGGTAGAGCTTCACTCCGAGCGCTGCGGATTAAGCTTGTCGGAGTTCGAGTACAGCTTGTTGAGCGCCGAGATATACGCTTTCGCCGACGCGGCGACAATGTCCGGATCGGTGCCGACACCATTGACGATGCGCCCGCTCTTCGAGAGCCGCACCGTGACTTCGCCTTGCGCCTGCGTGCCGGTGGTGATTGCGTTCACCGAGTACAGCAGCAATTCCGAACCGCTGCCCACTTCCGTTTCGATCGCGTTGAGCGTGGCATCCACCGGACCGTTGCCACGCGCCTCGCCGGTGATTTCCTTGCCGTCCACCGCGAACACGATCTTCGCGTGCGGCTGCTCGCCGGTCTCCGAATGCTGCGACAACGACACGAACTTGTAGTGCTCCCTCTCCTGTGCCTCGGCCGATTCCTCGGTGACGATCGCGATGATGTCTTCGTCGAAAATCTCTGCCTTGCGATCGGCCAGCTCCTTGAAGCGTGCGAATGCGGTGTTGAGTTCCGCCTCGCTGTCGAGCGCAATGCCCAGTTCCTGCAGACGCTGCTTGAACGCATTGCGGCCGGACAGCTTGCCGAGCACGATCTTGTTCGCGCTCCAGCCCACGTCTTCCGCCCGCATGATTTCGTAGGTGTCGCGCGCCTTCAGCACGCCGTCCTGGTGGATGCCCGACGCATGCGCGAATGCGTTCGCGCCGACCACGGCCTTGTTCGGCTGCACGACGAAACCGGTGATTTGCGACACGAGCTTGGACGCCGGCACGATCTGCGTCGTGTCGAGGCCCAGTTCAAGCCCGAAATAATCTTTGCGGGTCTTCACCGCCATCACGATTTCCTCGAGCGACGTATTGCCCGCCCGCTCGCCGAGACCGTTGATCGTGCACTCGACCTGACGCGCGCCGCCAATCTGCACGCCCGCCAGCGAATTCGCGACGGCCATGCCGAGGTCGTTATGGCAATGCACGGAGAACACCGCCTTATGCGAGTTCGGAATGCGCTCGCGCAGCGTCTTGACGAGATTGCCGTACAGCTCCGGCACGCCATAGCCGACCGTATCCGCGATGTTGATGGTGGTCGCGCCTTCCGCGATCACCGCTTCCAGCACGCGGCACAGGAAGTCCATATCCGAGCGGCTGCCGTCTTCGGGGGAAAACTCCACGTCGTCCGTGAATTTGCGTGCGAAGCGCACGGCAAGCTTCGCCTGCTCGAACACCTGGTCCGGCGTCATGCGCAGCTTCTTTTCCATGTGCAACGGCGAGGTCGCGATGAACGTGTGAATGCGGAAGCGCTCGGCGGGCTTGAGCGCGTCCGCCGCGCGTTGAATGTCCTTGTCGTTCGCGCGGGCGAGCGAGCAGATCGTGCTCTCCTTGATCAATCCCGCGATGGTGTGAATCGAGTCGAAGTCGCCGTTTGAACTGGCCGCGAAGCCGGCTTCGATCACATCCACTTTCATCCGCTCGAGTTGCTTCGCGATACGAATTTTTTCTTCTTTCGTCATCGAGGCGCCAGGCGATTGCTCGCCGTCGCGCAGCGTAGTGTCGAATATGATCAGTTTGTCGGACATGTCGGGTCTCCTGCGGAGTCGTTCAATTGGGGGAAGTGGATGTTGGAATCAGGATGCGGTTGTGGTCTGCACGAGGAGCGGCGCCGAGGCCCGCACGAGGCGAACAGCGACATTGCCGGTTGACCTGGTTGCCGCCGGTAGTCGCCGCGGTGGTTGCCGCCGGTGGTTGCCGCGGTGGTTGCCGCCAGTCGGCAGGCCCGTCAGCGCGGGTTGATGCCGGCCCGGCTCGCAGCCGCGGCGTCGATCCAAAAAGGGAACGTGGACGCAGTCATCCAACGACTATAGCGACAATCCACCCGCCGTGCAATTGGCGCCAGGCCTGCCTGGCGGGCGCTTTCTGTGCGCTTGATATGCGCTTGATGAGCAGTCCTCAAGCGTTGGGCGGGTGTTTCCTCGAGCGTCATGCGGGCGCGTGCAAACAGCCTCGCAAGCAGACTCCAAAAAAGAAACGGCGCCCCGAACGACGCCGTTGTCTCATGCCCGCACGTCGCGACGAGAACGCGCGAAACGCCTATCAGCCGATCATCAGTCGTGCGCGACCGAACGAGCCGGATTGCCCCTGCCCCGCACCGCCTGGTAAGCCCAGAACACATAGCCTGACAAGCCGTACAGCACGAACAGGCCGAACAGCATCAAGGGCGGATCGGACGACACCAGCACAAACGCCACCACCACGAGCAGGATCACGCCAAACGGCACGCGATGCCGCACGTCGAGCGCCTTGCCGCTATAGAACGGCGCGTTTGAGACCATTGTCACGCCCGCGTAAATGGTCAGCACGAAGGCAACCCATGGCAGCCAGACGAGCTTGAGCGGCACGCGATTGTCGGTGGCGAGCCACACGAAGCCCGCGATCAGCGCGGCCGCGGCCGGGCTCGGCATGCCCTGGAAGAACCGCTTGTCGACCACGCCGATGTTGGTATTGAAACGCGCGAGCCGCAACGCCGCACCCGAGCAATAGACGAACGCAGCGAGCCAGCCCCAGCGCCCGAGGTCTTTCAGGATCCACTCATACATGACGAGCGCCGGCGCGACACCGAACGACACCATGTCCGACAGACTGTCGAACTGCTCGCCGAACGCACTTTGCGTATGCGTCATACGGGCGACCCGGCCGTCCATGCCGTCGAGCACCATCGCCACGAAGATCGCGATGGCGGCAATTTCGAAGCGCACGTTCATTGCCTGGACGACGGCGAAAAAACCGCAAAAGAGCGCTGCGGTGGTGAACGCGTTCGGCAGCAGATAGATGCCGCGCTTTCTCAGGAACTGCTGACGCTGCGCGCGCCGGCTGTCCACGGCCGGCGACTCCGTCACGATCGGCTTGTTGCGGCGGAACGGACGCGGCAGCGGTCCACTGGTGCGCGGGCGGCGCGGTTTGAATGCGGCCATTCGGACAACCTCCTTTGTGCCGCTTTACAGTTCAGCGAGGATCGTCGACGACGCCGACACCTTCTCGCCGATCGACACACGCGGACGGCTGCCCACCGGCAGATACACGTCGACGCGCGAGCCGAAGCGGATAAAGCCGTACCGTTGACCGCGCGTAAGCGGCTCACCTGCACGGACGTAGCAAAGAATGCGCCGCGCAATCAAACCGGCGATCTGCACGGAGGTCACCGTGTGGCCGCCGGCCATTTCGATCACGACCGCATTACGCTCGTTTTCGAGCGAAGCCTTGTCCACTGCCGCGTTCAGATAGGCGCCCGGAAAGTATTCGACCTTGGAGATCGCTCCGTCCACCGGAGAGCGTTGCGAATGCACGTTGAATACGTTCATGAACACGCTGATCTTGAGCGCTTCACGATTGGCATACGGATCGTGCGCGGTCTCGACCGCGACGATGCGCCCGTCGGCAGGACACAGAACGGCGTTTGCCTGCGTGGGAATCGGGCGCGCCGGATCGCGGAAGAACTGCACGACGAAGATCAGGATCAGCCAGAAGATCCAAGCAAAGCCGAACCCCGCGAAAGCGTGAACCAGTAATGCTACGACGGCCGCGATGGCAATGAACGGCCAGCCTTCTCGCGCGATGATCGGATGTGGGTAATTCATGGATGGCTTCAGTGTTTTTGTAAAACCGTAGGATAGCAAAAGCCGCCCAGGGTTCAGCACCCTTGGGCGGCTATTTGCATTACCGGCGCATGCGGCGACGCACCGCGCCGGCTTTGTGCGATAAAACGGACTTCTTAGTTCTTCGACTGGTCGACCAGCTTGTTCTTCGCGATCCACGGCATCATGGCGCGCAGCTTCGAGCCGACCTGCTCGATCTGGTGCTCGGCGGTCAAACGGCGGCGCGATTGCAGCGTCGGAGCGCCGGCCTTGTTTTCGATGATGAAGCTCTTCGCGTACTCGCCTGTCTGAATGTCGGTCAGCACGGCCTTCATCGCCTTCTTCGTTTCAGCCGTCACGATGCGCGGACCCGTCACGTACTCGCCGTACTCGGCGTTGTTCGAGATCGAGTAGTTCATGTTCGCGATGCCGCCTTCGTAGATCAGGTCGACGATCAGCTTCAGTTCGTGCAGGCACTCGAAGTACGCCATTTCCGGCGCGTAGCCTGCTTCGACCAGCGTTTCGAAACCGGCCTTGATCAGGTCGACGGTACCGCCGCACAGCACGGCCTGTTCGCCGAACAGGTCGGTTTCCGTTTCTTCGCGGAAATTCGTTTCGATGATGCCGGCGCGGCCGCCGCCGTTTGCCGCTGCGTACGACAGCGCGATGTCACGTGCTGCGCCCGACTTGTCTTGCGCGACTGCGATCAGGTGGGGCACGCCGCCGCCTTGCGAGTAGGTGCCGCGAACCGTGTGGCCCGGCGCCTTCGGCGCGATCATGATGACGTCCAGATCCGCACGCGGAATCACCTGGCCGTAGTGCACGTTAAAGCCGTGCGCGAACGCGAGCGCCGCGCCTTGCTTGATGTTCGCGTGAACTTCCTTCGCGTAGACTTCAGCGATCTGCTCGTCCGGCAACAGCATCATGACGACGTCCGCGCCCTTCACGGCTTCCGCCACTTCCTTCACCTGCAGGCCGGCGTTCTCGGCCTTGCTCCACGATGCGCCGCCCTTGCGCAGACCGACCGTGATGTTCACGCCGCTTTCCTTCAGGTTCAGCGCGTGCGCATGGCCTTGCGAGCCATAGCCGATGATGGTGACCTGCTTGCCCTTGATGAGGGAGAGATCGGCGTCCTTGTCGTAGAAAACTTTCATGTCGGTTCCTTGGCTAAATTCGGATGATTCAGTGAAATTCAAATGCTGCGAATAGTGTGTTGCGTGTGTGTTGCGTGGCCGGATTCCTGAGGCACAAACCGGCCTGATCGGATAACGCCTGACGGCGCGAAAATTCCTTCTGGCGTTACACCTTCAGGATGCGCTCGCCGCGACCGATGCCCGAGCTGCCCGTACGGACCGTTTCGAGAATCGCCGTGGAATCGAGCCCTTCGATGAAAGCGTCGAGCTTGTCGCTAGCGCCCGTCAGTTCGATCGTGTAGGTCTTTTCGGTGACGTCGATGATGCGGCCGCGGAAGATATCCGACATCCGCTTCATTTCCTCACGTTCCTTGCCGACCGCCCTCACCTTGATCAACATCAGCTCGCGCTCAATGTGGGCGCCCTCGGTCAGGTCGACCACTTTCACCACCTCGATCAGGCGGTTCAGATGCTTCGTGATCTGTTCGATCACGTCGTCCGAGCCAATGGAGACGATGGTCATGCGCGACAGCGAACGGTCTTCGGTCGGAGCCACCGTCAAGGTTTCAATGTTGTAGCCGCGTGCCGAGAAGAGACCGACCACGCGCGAGAGCGCGCCCGGTTCGTTTTCCAGCAGGACGGAAATAATGTGTCTCATGTTTCGCTTCTTCCAGATGTTTGTCGATGTCTGCGAACGGTTGGGCGCCGCTTCGTGCGCTTTCGCCTTTTATGAAGACGTGCGCGACGAAGCCGACACTAAAAACCGCCGTTATAGATCTTCCGAACCCATGAGCATCTCGGTGATGCCCTTGCCGGCCTGGACCATCGGCCAGACGTTTTCGGTGGGGTCGGTCTGGAAGTCGAGAAACACCGTGCGATCTTTCAGGCGCAGCGCTTCCTTCAGCGCCGGCTCGACATCGGCCGTGCGTTCGATACGCATGCCCACGTGGCCGTACGCTTCGGCGAGCTTCACGAAATCGGGCAGCGCGTCCATGTACGAATGCGAATAGCGCTTGCTGTATTCGATCTGCTGCCACTGGCGCACCATGCCAAGATAGCGGTTGTTCAGCGAGATGATCTTCACAGGCGTGTCGTACTGCTTGCAGGTCGACAGCTCCTGAATACACATCTGGATCGAGCCTTCGCCGGTGATGCACAGCACGTCGTCGTCCGGGTGCGCCATCTTCACGCCCATCGCCGCCGGCAGGCCGAAGCCCATCGTGCCGAGGCCGCCCGAATTGATCCAGCGGCGCGGCTTGTTGAAGCGATAGAACTGCGCGGCCCACATCTGGTGCTGGCCGACGTCGGAACAGACGAACGCGTTGCCGTCGGTCAGCTCCCACGCCTTTTCCACCACGTACTGCGGCTTGATGACGTCGCTTTTGCGGTCGAACTTCAGGCAGTCTTTCGCGCGCCAGGCTTCGATGTCCTTCCACCAGTCGGCGAGCGCCGCGGTGTCCGGGCCATGTTCGGCCGTCTGCAACTGCTCGATCAGTTCCTTGAGCACTTCCTTCACGTCGCCGACAATCGGAATGTCGACCTTGACGCGTTTGGAAATGGACGAAGGATCGATGTCGATATGGATGATCTTGCGCGGGCGCGACGCGAAGTGCGTCGGGTCGCCGATCACACGGTCGTCGAAGCGTGCGCCGATCGCGATCAGCACGTCGCAGTGCTGCATCGCCATGTTGGCTTCGTACGTGCCGTGCATGCCGAGCATGCCGAGGAATTTCTTGTCGCTCGCGCGGTAGCCGCCCAGACCCATCAGCGTGTTGGTGACGGGATAGCCGAGCAGATCGGCGAACTGGTTCAATTCACGCGACGCGTCCGCGAGGATGATGCCGCCGCCGGTGTAGATGTACGGGCGCTTCGCCGACAGCAGCAGCGAGACCGCTTTGCGGATCTGACCGGAGTGGCCCTTCGTGACCGGGTTGTACGAGCGCAGCGACACGCTTTTGATCGGCTCGTACTGGCAGGGCGCCTTCGACACGTCTTTCGGAATGTCGATCAGCACCGGGCCGGGACGGCCGGTACGGGCAATGAAAAACGCTTTCTTGACGGTAGCGGCCAGGTCGCGCACGTCCTTCACGAGGAAGTTGTGCTTCACGCAGGGACGCGTGATGCCGACCGTGTCGCACTCCTGGAACGCGTCCTGGCCGATCGCGGCAGTCGGCACCTGGCCGCTGATCACGACCATCGGGATCGAATCCATGTAGGCGGTGGCGATGCCGGTCACCGCATTGGTGACGCCGGGGCCGGAGGTGACGAGGCACACACCGACCTTGCCGGTGGAACGCGCGTAGGCGTCGGCGGCGTGAACGGCGGCCTGTTCGTGGCGCACGAGGATGTGCTCGAACTTGTCCTGCTTGTACAGCTCGTCGTAAATGTAGAGTACCGAACCGCCCGGATAACCCCAGATGAACTCGACGTCTTCGTCGGCCAGTGCCTTCATGAGCACGGTGGCGCCGATAGAGTCAGCTTCGTGGTGTGGAGTGGTATCCGACGTGGAGAATTCCGCGCTGGGCATATTCATTCAATTCACCTTTCGAATTTTCGGCAAAAAATTGATCGGGTGCTCTCTGCCGGGCTTGTGGCTCGGGTTCAAGCGGCGCGTCCAGTTGACAGGTGAGCTTCTTGGGCCACACCTCAATGAGACAAGTCACTTATGTTGCGAACCAGCGACGATAGCGGCAGACGCCCGCGCGGTCAAGCAAATATTGCCCGAACGCCCGCCGCGCGCAGCCGTTCTGACCGACGCGGCGCGTCGTGACGACACGCGCCGGCCCACGTTTCGCCCCTGGTTACGCAAAAATTTGTTAGCATCCGCGAGTTTTACGACATTTTTCGACCGATTACGCGCACGCTCGCTGCGCCGACCCCCAAACGGATGGCATCAGACAAGGAACTCGCCGATTTTCTGGCGGGCGTCGAAAGGCGCGCATTCAAGCAGACGGTCTACGCCGTGCGGGACGACGACGCCTCGCTGGATATCGTGCAGGACGCGATGATCAAGCTCGCCGAAAAATACGGCGACCGTCCCGCGGCCGAGCTTCCGCTGCTGTTTCAGCGTATTCTGCAGAATGCGATGCACGACTATTTCCGTCGTGCGAAAGTGCGCAATACGTGGGTGAGTCTGTTCTCGTCGCTCGGCAATTCGGACGACGATGAATTCGATCCGCTCGAAACGTTCGAGGCCGAGCAAGGCTCGGTGGGCGCCGAGAGCAACGAGCGCAAACTGGAGCGCGAACAGGTCCTGCAGACAATCGACGACGAGATCCAAAAATTGCCGGCACGTCAACGGGAGGCGTTTCTCATGCGTTATTGGGAAGATATGGATGTCGCTGAGACTGCCGCCGCAATGGGCTGCTCCGAAGGAAGTGTGAAGACGCACTGCTCGCGGGCCACCCACACGCTGGCGCAAGCGCTCAAGGCCAAAGGAATCACGCTATGAGCTCCCTCGAAACAAAAGAACTCGAGTTCGCCCGCCAGGTGCGCCGCGCGCTCGACGAAAACGCGGCCGGCATTCCGTCCGCCACCGTCGACCGGTTGGCCGCCGCCCGCCGCGCCGCGCTTGCCCGCAAGAAGCCCGAAACCGTGAATGCGCCGGTCTTCGTCCCGGCCTTCGCCGGCGTGCCGTCCGGCGTCCCGAACGAAGCACGGCCGCAGCGCCGCCGCTCGCCGCTGCGCCGCTTCGCGCTGGCGTGGCCGCTCGCCGCGCTCCTTGTGAGCCTCGTCGGCATTGCCTACTGGGAAGACCAGCAACGCACGGCCGAGCTCGCCGACATCGATGCCGCCATGTTAAGCGACGACCTGCCGCTCAATGCCTATCTCGACCACGGCTTCAACGCGTATCTTTCGCGCGCCCACTGAGCGGGAGATCGTTCGGGTGAGCTATAAGCGCGGTCTTGCCGTTGTTTTCGGATGTGCGATAGCGGCGCTCGTGTCGTTTGCCGCGACGTATCCGCGCTTTTACCCGAGTCCCTCACCCGCCGGAGCGCCTGCCGCGAACGGCAGCGGCGCGGCGCCTGCACCCTCGCCCACGACCACGCTCGGCGTCGAGTTGCCCAGCCTGCCGGGCAGCAAAAGCCCGCTGGCCTGGTCGCGCCTGAGCCCGGCCGAACATATCGCCCTTGCGCCGTTCGAGTCGCAGTGGGATTCGTTTAGCGACGAGCGCAAGCGCAAATGGCTGAAAATCGCGTCGCGTTACTCGAAGTTATCGCCTGAAGCACAAAAACGCCTGCACGAGCGGATGACCGAATGGGTTCGCATGACGCCCGATCAGCGGCGCGTTGCGCGGGAAAATTATCAGGTCTCGAAGCAGTTGCCGCGCGAAGCACGTCAGAACGCTTGGAAGGCGTATCAGGAGTTGCCGGAAGAACTCAAGCAGCGGCTGGCCGCGAGCGAGCATAAGCGGCGCCCCAGCGTGGTCAGCGCGCCGCCGTCGGGCCGCAGTGAGATCAAGGGCCTCGACCGGCTGGTCAATGCGCGCGAGCGCGCTGCAAGCGGCACGCCGTCGGCGAGCGCGGCGGCTGCCGCGTCGTTGCCGAGCCCGGCGTCGCTGCCGGGCATTCCGGCGGCCGGCAGCTTCGTGCCGGCTACGCCGGTGCCGGTTTCGCCGGCGGAAGCGCCGTCCATCTTCAATGGTTCCTAAGCCGCGCTTGCCCGTGTCCGAGCCGCGCGCGACCTCCAAACCCAACCCGGAAGCCGGTTCGGCGTCCAGCGCAAGTACGCCTGCGGCAGGGCCGGCGGCGGCGTCACCGTCGGCCGGCGTCAGGCCGCCCAGCGTGCGCCGCCGCCTCGCCGCGCTGCTGTACGAAGCGCTGCTGCTGTTCGGCGTCGTATTCGTCGCGGGCTATCTGTTCAGCACGCTCACGCAGCAGCGCAACGGGCTCACGCACCACAACCTGCTCGCGGCGTGGATCGGCCTTGTCGTCGGTCTGTATTTCGTGTGGTTCTGGACCCACAGCGGCCAGACGCTGCCGATGAAAACCTGGCGCCTGCGCGTGGTAACCGCCGACGGCGCGCCGCTTTCCGCATGGCGCGCCATCGCGCGCTACGTGCTGGCCTGGCTATGGTTTCTGCCGCCGCTCGCGCTGCATCCGCTCTTCGGGTTGCGCCTGCCGCAAACCCTTGCGCTTGCCGGCGTCTGGTTCGTACTCTGGGCGGCAACCGGCCGCGTGGGCGCGAGCCGGCAGTTCCTGCATGACCGCCTTGCCGGCACCCGCGTGATCGACGTCGCGCGCTAGGCGCCGGATGAGTGCGGCGCGCCACGCGTGCGCCACCTGCGTTGCGCGCCGCATCGGAATGCGCGCCCGGCGCCCCGCCTTAGTAATAAGAACTTCTCATGACTGTCACGGCACAGTCACGCGCCGTAGGCCCAATACGGGCACTGCAACTCGACGCGTGAGCCATGGACTCCAGAACGTCCGCGACTTCCCTGTTCCGCCAGACCGGCCCGAGCGTCGACCCCGTCGCGTTCCGCCCCGGCCCCACTCATAGCCACGGCTTGCCGCTGCCCGCCGCGCCGCAGCAGCTCGACACGCCCGCGCCCACTCCTCAGCATGACGACGATCATGCCGAGCCGCACCGCTACCGCACGATCTGGCTGTCCGACATCCATCTCGGCTCGAGCGGCTGCCAGGCGCCGTATCTGCTCGATTTTCTGCGTCACAACGAGTCGGAGTATCTGTATCTCGTCGGCGACATCATCGACGGCTGGCAGTTGAAGAAAGGCTGGTACTGGCCGCAGGCGCACAACGACGTCGTGCAGAAGGTGCTGCGCAAGGCTCGCAAGGGCACCCAGGTCGTCTACGTGCCGGGCAATCACGACGAAGCCGCGCGCCAGTTCTGCGACCTCGCGTTCGGCGATATCCACGTGCGCGGCGAGGCGTTTCATACGACGCTCGCCGGCAAGCGCCTGTGGATCGTGCACGGCGACCTGTTCGACGGCGTGATCCAGCACGCGAAATGGCTCGCGTATCTGGGCGACACGCTCTACACGATGATCCTGATCCTGAACCGCTGGTTCAACCGGATCCGCAGCCGGCTCGGCTTTCCGTACTGGTCGCTGTCGCAATACCTGAAGCATCAGGTGAAGAACGCGGTGAACTTCATCTCGTCGTTCGAACGCGTGATGACAGACGAAGCGCGCCGCCGAGGCTGCGACGGCGTGGTCTGCGGGCACATTCACAAAGCCGAGATACGCGACATAGACGGCGTGCTGTATTGCAACGACGGCGACTGGGTCGAAAGCCTGTCGGCACTCGTCGAAACGTACGAGGGCGAACTCAAGGTGATCTACTGGACCGTGATGCGCGCGCCGCAAGCGGGCCTGCAGAAAGCCCGGGCGACCGCGTAACGCATCCTTACTGCTCTCGTCGGGAGCGGGCACACAATCGAGGAACGAATCGATGAAGATCATGATCGTCACCGACGCATGGGAACCGCAGGTCAACGGCGTCGTGCGCACGCTCAAGAACACCACCCGTGAGCTCACCGGGCTCGGCCACCGCGTCGATCTGCTGACGCCGCTCGAATTCAGAACGATACCCTGCCCGACCTACCCCGAAATCCGTCTGTCGCTTCTGCCGCGCCGCAAGCTGCGCGAGCGTATTGACGCGTTCCAGCCCGACGCACTGCATATCGCCACGGAAGGCCCGCTCGGCATGGCCGCGCGTGCCTACGCGATCCAGCACAAGCTGCCCTTCACTACCGCCTATCACACGCGCTTTCCCGAATATGTGCAGGCGCGTTTCGGCATTCCACTCGCGGCGACGTACAAGTTCCTGCACTGGTTCCACAAGCCGTCGCTCGCGGTGATGGCGCCCACGCCGGTGGTGAAAAGCGACCTCGAAAAATACGGTTTTACGAACGTCGTGCTGTGGACGCGCGGCGTGGATCTCGACATTTTTCACCCGATGGATTCGAAGGTGCTCAACACCGCTCGCCCGATTTTTCTTTACGTGGGACGCGTGGCCGTCGAGAAGAATGTCGAAGCCTTCCTGAAGCTCGACTTGCCGGGCTCGAAATGGGTTGCGGGCGAAGGCCCGGCGCTCGCCGAACTGAAGTCGCGCTATCCGCAGGCGAATTATCTTGGCGTGCTCACGCAGGCAGAACTCGCGAAGGTGTATGCGGCAGCGGACGTGTTCGTGTTCCCGAGCCGCACCGACACGTTCGGGCTCGTGCTGCTCGAAGCGCTCGCGTGCGGCACGCCGGTGGCGGCCTATCCGGTCACCGGCCCGATCGACGTGCTCGGCGACGGCGGCGCCGGAGCGATGAACGAAGACCTGCGCGAAGCCTGCCTCGAAGCGCTCAAGATCGACCGCGCGCATGCAAGGGCGTGGGCCGAGCGCTTCTCGTGGGCGGCGGCCTCGGAGCAGTTCGCCGCGCATCTGAAGCCATTGCCGCATGCCTCGTATCGCGAGGAAAGCGCAGCCGCGTGAGGCGGCGCGCCAGGCTGCCCATGCAACGCCGATCCTTCCCCGCGAGCCGCGCATCCACGAATGGCGCGCTGCGCGCCGTACACGCCGGCGACGCGCATCGTGACGACGAGCGAGACCAGAGCGACGAGCGCGACCAGCGTGACGAGCGCGACAGCGCGGGCGTCGAGCCGTTCGACGACGTCCATGAAGCGAGCGCACTCGATCACCTCGACGTACATGGCCGCAATGGCCAGCACGGCCGCACCGACCGTGGCCGTCCTGGCCATCCTGACGCCGACGGCGGCGCGCACGCGCCGAACGAAACACCGCACGAACCGCTCGGCCCCGACGATCCGCTCGCGCCGCTGCCCTTCAATCCGTACAAGGGCAATCGCGGCCTCACGCGGGCCTGGCACGCGATGAAGAACTCGCTCGCGGGTTTTCGCGTCGCGATCCGCGAGGAAAGTGCGTTTCGTCAGGAGCTGACGCTCGCCGCAATCCTGCTGCCGTGCGGCGTGCTGGTGCCGGTCGAGCCGGTATCGCGCGTGTTGCTGCTCGGCTCGGTGCTGCTCGTGCTGATCGTCGAGTTGCTGAATTCGAGCGTGGAAGCCGCCATCGACCGCATTTCGCTCGAACGGCACGAGCTCTCGCGTCGCGCGAAAGACCTGGGCAGTGCCGCGGTGATGGTCGCGCTCGGCATGTGCCTGATGACGTGGGGGTTGATTGTCGGCCCGCTCGTCGTGCGTTGGGTGAACGCGTGGCTTTGATCTACGCCGGGGCGACGGGCGAAGCCAGGGCGCTGCAAGCCCCGCGCAGCAACGCGCTACGCCGTCCCGGACAATGAAAACCCTGAGTGCCCGCTTGAGATTAGAACGCTCGGTTTATAATCGTCCGGCAGTCTCAAAATAGCAACCGCGTCCGGGTGGACCGAAAAGCAGCGGCACGCCGCCGCGCGCCCAACCCGGCGTAACCAGGGCCGGACGACATGGAAGCCAAACCTCCCCGCCGCACCCGCGAACGGATACTCGAACTGTCGTTGAAACTATTCAACGAAATCGGCGAGCCGAACGTCACGACGACGACCATCGCCGAGGAAATGGAAATCAGTCCAGGCAACCTGTACTATCACTTCCGCAACAAAGACGACATCATCAACAGCATCTTCAGCCAGTTCGAGCAGGAGATCGAAAAGCGTCTGCGTTTCCCCGACGACCACCGCGCGACCATCGACGAAATGTGGTCGTATCTGCAGTACATGGTCGATTTCACCTGGCGCTACCGCTTTCTGTATCGCGACCTGAACGACCTGCTTGCCCGCAACCGCACGCTCGAAACGCATTTCAAGCAGATCATCAGCCACAAGGTGCGCTTTGCGAGCCAGTTCTGCGACCAGCTCGTCGCGGACGGCGAAATGGTCGCCACGCCAGACGAGCTGCAGGTGATCGCGACGAATATCGGTGTGATCGCAACGTATTGGCTGTCGTATCAGTTCGTGATGAATCCGCGCAAATACAACGAGCAGGAGGCGATTCGCGCGGAGCTGCACCAGGTGAGCGTGCAGATCGTGTCGTTGATGGCGCCTTACCTGCGCGGCCGCTCACGGCAGATTTTCGACGATCTCGTGTCGGGCAAGCTGCAAAAGCGCGAGTTCTACGACTATCTCCCGCCAAAGGAAGGCGCCGCGCCCCGCAACGAATAGGACGTTTTTCATGAAGTCGGTGTGTGTGTATTGCGGCTCCGCGAATGGAGCCAGGCCCTTGTATGCAGAGGCCGCGCGCGCGTTCGGAAGTGCGCTGGTAGAGGCCGATCTCGCGCTCGTGTATGGCGGCGGCAAGGTCGGTTTGATGGGCGTGATCGCCGACACAGTCATGGCCGAAGGCGGCCGCGCGATCGGCGTGATTCCGGAGCTGCTCGTCAACAAGGAAGTCGGCCATAACGGCTTGACGGAATTGCACGTGGTGCCCGACATGCATCATCGCAAGAAGATGATGGCCGATCTGTCCGATGCGTTCGTCGCGATGCCAGGCGGCGCCGGCACGCTCGAGGAATTCTTCGAGGTCTACACGTGGGCGCAGCTCGGCTACCACCAGAAACCCGTGGCACTGCTCAATATCGACGGCTTTTACGATCCGCTGATCAAGCTGTTGCAGCACACGGTGGAAGAAGGCTTCATGCGGCAAACGTATCTGGATATTCTGCAGATCGACGCCGATCCCGCCGGCCTAATCGGCAAGCTGCAACGCTATCAGCCGCCCGCCGCGGACAAGTGGGCCATCAAGCGCGACGCCGTTTGATGCGCGGATCTGGCTGCGGCTACCGCTGTCGCTGACGGACCGCGCGTTTCGGTTCGCCTTACGCAGGATTCAGGCTCTTACTCTACTTGCCCGTCGAGGCTGCGATGACCCAAACCGTTCTGATCACCGGCGGCAGCCGCGGCATAGGCCGCGCGACCGCGCGCCTGCTTGGCGCGCACGGCTGGTCGGTGGGCGTGAACTACGCGCAGAACCTCGAGGCGGCGGAAGAAACCGTCGCCGAGGTCGAGCGTGCCGGCGGACGCGCGCTGCCGGTTGCCGGCGACGTCGCCAACGAAGCCGACGTGCTCGCCATGTTCGACGCGGTCGCACGGCAGTTCGGGCGCCTCGACGCGCTGGTCAACAACGCGGGCATCGTTGCCCCGTCCATGCCGCTTGCCGACATGGATCTCGCGCGCCTCACGCGCATGTTCAATGTCAACGTGCTGGGCGCGTATCTGTGCGCGCGCGAAGCCGCGCGGCGCATGTCGACGGATCGCGGCGGCGCGGGCGGCGTGATCGTGAATGTGTCTTCCGCGGCGGCGCGGCTGGGCTCGCCCAACGAATATGTCGACTATGCGGGCTCCAAAGGCGCAGTCGACACCATGACGCTCGGTCTCGCGAAAGAACTCGGGCCGCGAGGCGTGCGCGTGAACGCGGTACGGCCCGGCCTCATCGATACCGAGATCCACGCGAGCGGCGGCAAGCCGGAGCGCGCGGCCCAGCTCGGCGCGGCCACGCCATTGGGGCGTCCGGGCCGCGCCGACGAAGTCGCGCAAACCATCGTCTGGCTGCTGAGCGACGCGGCGTCGTATGTCACCGGCGCGCTGCTCGACGTTGCAGGCGGCCGTTAGCCGCGCTTCTTTCGCCGCTTCGTGCGGTGCCCGGTTTCATGCGCCGTCTTCGAATATGCGGTGACAGGAACACGCGCCGGGTTTCTGCAGCTGTCTGCGCTTTCCGCTCTTTCCGCTCTTTCCGCTCTTTCCCCGCTGTCCACACCTTCCACGCCTTCCACGCTCTCCGTTGCCTCATGAGCAGTGCCAGCCATCGCCGCGGCACGCGCAATGGCTGCATCTGTGCGCCACCGCGCCTGTAATCAATCGTAATAATGGAAGACTACAATCGCGACGATTGCGCGGACTCGCGCGACGCAAAGCTAGAACATCGTGCGCGCCAACCTGTTGCCGCGCACCGCGACCAGAGATCGTTTCATGCAAGAAAAGTCTTCCACAGTGCGGCGCCAGGGGAGCGTCGCGGCGGCGGTGTCCGCGACGGGCGGCCTCGTCGACAGCGCGCAACAGGCGCGGTCGGCGCGCGCCACCACGACCGGCGTGAGCGGCCTGGACGGCCCAAACAGCCCGATCAGCCCGATCAGCCCGATCAGCTCGCTCAACCCCAAGAGCCTGAACAGCGCAACCATCCCGAACAACCTGAGCGCGGCTGACACCCAGACCTCCGAAGCTGCGGCGCCCACGCGCCCCGCGAAGCCTGCCCGACCGCGCGTATCCGGCGCGGCCGGCCAACCCGCCTTCGGCTCGCCGGCAGCAGAACGCGCGAGCGGCGGCAGCGAACGCTGGCGCTCGCTGAGCACCGTCCGTCCGCTGATGTGGCTTGTCGCGCTGGCGATCCTGTGCGCATGGTTGCTGCCGGGCACCTTGGGGCACGATCCCTGGAAGCAGGACGAGACCTATACGTTCGGCATCGTCCAGCACATGCTCGACACCGGCGACCTCGTCGTGCCGACCAATGCCGGCCAGCCGTTCGTCGAAAAACCGCCTGTCTACGACTGGGTCGCCGCGGGCCTTGCATGGATGTTCGGCCGCTATCTGCCGCTGCACGACGCGGCACGGCTCGCGAGCGCGCTGTTCGCGGGCCTGACCGTGTACTACACGGCCCGCGTCGCACGCCGCGCGGTGGATGCGTCGAACTGGTTCGACGTGCGCGTGATCGGCACGGTAGCGCTGTTCGGCGGCACGCTCGTCGTCGTGAAGCATGTTCACGACATGATGACCGACGTCGCGCTGATGGCCGGCGCGGCCATCGGCTTCTGCGGGCTCTTCGAACTGGTGCTGGTGCATCTTCGCGACGACGGCGCGCAGAGCAGCCTCTCCGGGGACGCCGCGCGCGTGCGCCGGCATGCGATTGCGAGCGGCGCGGCGATGTTCGGCGCAGGCGTGGGCGTGGCGTTCCTCGCCAAGGGCCTGTTTGTGCCGCTGGTATTCGGCGCGACGACCTGCGCCCTGCTTGTGCTGTATCCCGCCTGCCGCAGCCGCAGTTTCGCCGCCGCGCTGGGCATCGCGGCGCTGGTCTCCGCACCGTTCGCGCTGATCTGGCCGATCTGCTTCTATCTGCGCTCCGAGGCGCTCTTCAGGATCTGGCTCTGGGACAACAACATCGGCCGCTTTTTCGGCTTTTCGGTCGCGGAACTGGGCTCGGAAAGCGAAAGCCGGCTCTTCGTACTGCGCACCGTGCTAAGCGTCGGTTTTCCAGCCGTGCCGCTCGCGCTGGCCGCGCTGGCAGGCGGTGCCTGGCGGCGCTGGCGCGATCCGCGCGTCGCGTTGCCGGCGATCTTCGCGGGCGTCGGCTTCGCGGTGCTGCAAAACTCGGCGACGATCCGCGAGCTCTACATCCTGCCGTTCATCGCGCCGCTTGCGTTGCTCGCGATGCAAGGCGTCGAGCGGCTGCCGCGGCGTCTGCACACGGTCTGGGACATGATGAGCCGCGTGCTGTTCGGCAGCACGGCGGCGCTCGCATGGATCGTGTGGTCGATCATGAGCGGTCCGGTCAACGCGCACGCTTCGCTGCATCGGCTCGGCCGATGGTTGCCGCTCGACTGGGTGTTGCCGGTGAGACCCGGCCTGATCGCCGCCGCGCTGTTGATGACGCTCGGCTGGCTCTGGCTGCTGCCGGTATTCAAATACGCGGGCAAGTGGCGCGGTGCGCTGAGCTGGTGCGCGGGCGCGATCATCGCGTGGGGACTCGTCAGCACGCTGCTGCTGCCTTGGCTCGACTATGCGAAGAGCTACCGCTCGGTGTTCGAAAACCTCGGCGCCGCCTTGAATGTGGAATGGAACGACGGCGATTGCATGGCGAGCGTCGGGCTCGGCGAATCCGAGGCGCCGATGCTCGACTACTACGCGGGCATCGAGCATCAGCCGACTGCTAATGCGCGCACGACCGAGTGCACGTGGCTGATAGTCGAAAGCCGCCGCAACAACGCTCTCATGCCGGCGGGCGACTGGCGGCTCTTCTGGAGCGGCGCACGTCCCGGCGATACCGACGAGTTGTTGCGCGTGTTCGTGCGCACGCCGGCCGCCGCGCCGGCTGCGGCTGACGCTGATGCTGATGGTCCGTAAGTCGCCGCCCGGTGCCTGTTCAAGTAACGCCAGGGGGATAACCCGGTAGCGCAGCGCATGAAGTACTCGGCGCAGCTCTTGAAACAAGCCAACGCGGCCTCCTAACCGCTGCGCGCCCGCTTCTTCGTCCGCGACTGGAACGACGAGCCCGGCTCGCGCAAGAAAGCGGTTTCCTCGGCCGTCGACTGCCGCCCGAGCACCGCGTTGCGATGCGGAAAGCGTCCGAAACGCGCGACGATCTCGGCGTGCCGCACGGCGAACGGATAATAGGACTCGCCGCCCGGCTCATCGGCGAGCGCCTTGAAAAGGCGCAGCGATTCCTGCTGGCTCGCCGGCGCTTCGTCGTGTTCGAACGGCAGATAGGCGAACGCGCGATGATGCACGCCAGGCAAGCAGCGATCCGCACCGCTCGCCACCATCTGCTGCGCGATCTGCAGCGCTTTGCGATCTGCCGCGAATGCGCGCGCCGTATCGCGATGGCAGTTGCGCGAAAACTGATCGAGCACGATCACGAGCGCCAACGCACCGAGCGGCGTGGCCGCCCAACTGTCGAGGCGCGAATCGCGCGCGGCATCGATCAGGTTTCCGAAACGTTCGCGCAGCATCGCGTCGAACGATTCATCGACGGAAAACCACAGCTTGCGCGCCTGACCGAAGCCCGGCGCATCCGGGGAGCCGAACCAGCAGTCGAGCACCTCGCGCGCTTGCGGCGCGAGCGCGCTGTAAGCGGTGTCGTCTACCGGCGGGCGGTCTACCGGCGCCCCATCCGGCACCGCGCCTTCTGCATCAGCCATTGCGGTTGCGCATCCAGTCGGCCGTTTCGAAGAACGAACCCAGCAGGCGTTCCCTGAGCGGCTCATCGAGTCCTATGTCTTGCATCGCCCAGGCCATGCAGCGCAGCCACTGGTCACGCTCGCTCGATGCGATCGCGAACGGCAAATGCCGCGCCCGCAAGCGCGGATGCCCAAAGCGGCTGATGTAGTGATCCGGGCCGCCCAGCCACCCGCACAGAAACCAGAACAGCTTGTCGCGCGAACCGTCCATCGACTCGGGATGCAACGCGCGAATGCCGGCGAACTCGGCTTCGAGATCCATCAGGTCGTAAAAACGGTCGACGAGTTCGCGCACGCGCGCTTCACCGCCCACCAGTTCGAAGGCCGTCGGCTGCGCCGCGGACACTTCGTTGTCGATCTCACTCATAACCACTCGTCAACAGAAATAATCAGGCCTCCCGCAGCGACTGCAACGCGGGACGCGACAACACATGCCGCAAACTCAGCCAGCCGCCGACAGCCGCGCAGGCAATCCCGGCCGCGACGCCGGCCGGCAGCAGCCACGGGTTGAAGTCCAGATAGAACTGGAACACGCGAGTCGCGAGCACCCAGCCGATAACCTGCGCGCCGGCCGCGGCCATCAATCCGGCGAGCGCACCGACCGCGACAAACTCTGCGACCTGCACCGTGCGCACCTGGCCATGCGACGCGCCCAGCGCGCGCAGCAGCGCGGATTCTCGCATACGCTCGTCGCGCGTGCCGGCGAGCGCCGCGTACAGCACGAGCACGCCCGCCGCGAGCGTGAACGCGAACAGAAACTGCACGGCGCCGATCACCTGCTGCAGCACGCGCTGCACCTGCGCGAGAATCGGACCGGTGTCGATCGCCGTGAGGTTCGGATAGGCGGCAATCAGACCGTCGATGGTCGCGCGCTTTTCCGGCGGCAAATGGAAACTGGTGATGAAGGTGGCCGGGAAATCCTGCAGCGAGGCGGGCGGCATCAGCACGAAGAAGTTGACCTTGAACGAACCCCAGTCGAGCTTGCGCACGCTCGTGACCGGCGCGTCGATCTGCAAGCCGGTGACGTCGAAACGCAGCACGTCGCCGGGCTTCACGTTGATCAGCTTCGCGAGCCCTTCTTCAATTGAAATCTGCGGAGTCTTCGTGTCGCCGTACCAAGTGCCGGCGGAAATGCGATTGTCGTCCGGCAACTGCGTCGTGTACGACAGATTGAATTCGCGGTCGACTAGCCGTCTCGCGTCGTCGCCCTTGAACGAATCTGGATTGACGGCCTTGTCGTTGATCGCGGTGAGCCGGCCGCGCACCATCGGCGAAAGCACCGTGCCCGGCACGCCGTGTGTGTCGAGATAATGCGTGACCGCTTCGCGCTGATCCGGCTGAATGTCGATGATAAATTCGTTCGGCGCATCGGGCGGCGTCGATTTACGCCAGCCGGCGACAAGATCGTTGCGCGTCATCGCGATCAACAGCAGACACATCAGGCCGATGCCGAGCGCGGTGATCTGCAACGCGCTCGCGCTGCTGCGCCTCTCCAGCGACGCAAGCGCGTAGCGCCAGCCGATTCCCGCATTCACGCGCTCGCTGCGCACCACGCGCGCCGCCGCCCACAGCGCGAGCCGCGCGATGCACGCGAACACCAGCAGACCGCCCGCGAAACCGCCGGCAACAATGCCGCCCAGCTTCAGTTCGCCCGCCGCGACGATCAGCAGCGCGGCGAACAACACGATGCCGAGCCCGTACGCGGCCCACGCGGTGCGCCCTGCTTCGCCCCACTCGCGGCGCAGCACACGCACCGGCGGCACACGCGTGAGCGGCAACAGCGGCGGCAACGCGAAACCCAGCAGCAGCACGAGACCCGCGGCAATCCCCTGGAGCGCGGGCCATACTGTCGGATAGGGTAGTTCGACATCGATCAGACTGCCGAGCCAGGTGAGCAACGCGAGGTGGCCGAGAAAGCCCAGCGCCACGCCGAGCGCGCCGCCCGCGACGCCCACGCCGACGAATTCGAGGGTGAACAGTGCGCGCAGCGTGGCCTGACTGACGCCGAGACAGCGCATTGCCGCGCAGCCGTCCAGATGCCGGCGCATATACCGATGCGCGGCCATGGCGATCGCAACCGCCGCGAGCAGCGCGGTCAGCAGCGACACGAGCGTCAGGAAATGACTCGCACGGTCGAGCGTCTGCCGCACCTGAGGCTGGCCGTCCTGCAACGATTCGAGCGCGACGCCGCGCATTTTGCCGCCATCCACCTTGCCGTGCGCGAACTGCGCGAAGCGCGCCACCGACGCATCCGCGCCCGCCACCAGCAGCCGGTAAGTCACGCGGCTGCCGAACGTAATGAGGCCGGTGGACTGCACTTCGTCGGCGCGCATCATCAGGCGGGGCGAAAAGTTGACGAACGAGAAGCCGCGGTCCAGCTCGCGCGTGATCATCGCGCCGATCGTGAAGCGGCGGTTGCCAACCTTCACCGTATCGCCGACGCGTACCTTCAGCGCGTCGAGCAGTTGCTGATCGACCCACACGGTGCCCGGCTCCGGAATGGATTGCGCGGGGCGATCCGCTGCGCCTACCCTGTCCGCGATGCGCAGCGCGCCGCGCAACGGATAACCAGGCGACACAGCCTTGATCGCGGCAAGCCGCGACACCGGCTGCGCGCCGGTCGAGTTGATCATGCTGGGAAAGATGGCTGTGGTCGCGGTGTTCAAGCCGAGCGCCGCGGCCTCGCGCGCGAACTGCGCATCTACCGGATGATCGGCGCGCACGATGAAGTCGGCGGCGATCATGCGCCTTGCGTCGCGCTCGAGCCCCTGATGCAAACGGTCGGCGAGAAAACCGACGCTCGAAAGCGCCGCCACCGCAAGCACGAGCGCGAGCAGCAGCATGGTGAGTTCGCCGGCGCGCCAGTCGCGCGCCGTCATGCGCAGCGCCTGGCGCAACAGATCGCCGCGGCTAAAGCGGCGCGCCGCCGGTATGGCGACCCGCGCCGAGGAACGTCGAACCGTATCGCTCAATCGTGCCGGCTCCTCGCGAGGCGCGACACCATGTGCGTCGCCATGCCGCGAAAGCCGCCCTGCACGCCGCGCCACAAGCGCGGCAAGACCCAGCCGGCGAGCACGAGAAAGCCCACGATCAGCACCAGAAACAGCAGCGGCACAAACAGCGCGAGCAGGATGCCGCCGAACACGAAACCGTCTTCAGCGGTCGAAGTCACCACATTCGACACCGGTTCCGGCGACAGATTGATCAGCGCACGCGTGCCCGCTTTCGTGAGATGCGCGGTGCCCGCCAGCGTGCCGCCCGCGAGCGCGGCAACCGTCAGCAGCGCCGGATCGGCGTGGCCCAACGCGCCGGCCGCGAGCATCGCGCCGGCCGGAATGCGGATGAAGGTGTGGATCGCGTCCCACAGCGAATCGAACGCGGGAATCTTGTCAGCGACAAATTCAGTCACGGTCAGCACGCCTGCCACGCCGATCACCCACGGCGAAGACAGCGCGGACAAGGTATCGGGAAGATGAATCAGGCCGAGGCGCTCGAATACGCCGGCCAGCAGGACCGTCAGGTAGAGGCGCAGGCCGCTGCCCCATGAGAGCCCCGCAGCAAGCGAAAGTGATTCAAGCATGGCCGCCTCCAGGCTCGCTGCGCGTGCCGGGCGCTCCGGGAGGCCAATCAGCGATGAGCCGCCACACCGAAGTCGTCAGACCCGCGCCAAGCCGGCCGCGCCGAGCAGGCCGCGGGCAATTTCAGGTTGGTTTCCATCCCATTATAGCCACGTTAATTCGCAGACCGCAGAGTGGTTCGCAAAATGGCGGGCCAGGCGACACGGGCCGCGCCGGTTGCGACCGGTGCAGGTGCATGCTGAGGCAGCGGGCTTCAGGCAGGCTTCAGGCAGGCTTCAAGCAGCGGGCTCAGTGTCCGGACGACAGCTTGAGCCCGATCAGTCCGACGACGATCAGCGCCGCGCTCGCCACGCGCGCGAGCGTCAGCGCTTCGCCCATCATGACGATGCCGAACACAAAAGCGCCGACCGCGCCGATGCCAGTCCACACCGCGTACGCAGTGCCGAGCGGCAACTGCCGCATTGCCATGGCAAGCAGAATGAAGCTGCCGGTTGCCGTAATCAAGGTGAAAACAGAAGGCCACAGGCGAGTGAAACCTTCGGAACTCTTGAGACCAGCCGCCCAGGCGACTTCGAGCAGACCGGCGATGAACAGAAGAATCCAGGACATGAAACAGCTCCATGATCAGATGGGGCCGTCCCCGTTTGTGAATAGCGCAAGGTCGTCCTTACGATCCGTAAGTATAACGGCACCGCCGCGATTGTGCCGGGGCGGCGCGCGCCGCGATGCTCAGGCGACGCCGACGAGCCGATAGCCCACGCCCGTCTCCGTGACGATGTGCTCGGGCTGCGCCGGATCACGCTCGAGCTTGCCGCGTAGATGCGCCATGTAGATGCGCAGATAGTGATGACTCTCCACGTGCGACGGCCCCCACACGTCGCGCAGCAGTTGCCGGTGCGTAAGCACGCGGCCGGCATGGCGCACCAGCGTCGCGAGGAGCCGGTATTCGATTGGCGTCAGATGAACCGCCGCGCCTTCGCGCGTGACCTGCCGCAACGCGAGATCGACACTGACCGCGCCGAAGCGCACCTGCGGCATTTCGTTCGCGCCACCCTGATTGCGCCGCCGCAGATGCGCGCGAATCCGCGCGAGCAGTTCCGACACGCCGAACGGCTTCGTCAGGTAATCGTCGGCGCCGGCATCTAGCGCCGCTACCTTTTCGCTTTCCTGGGTGCGCGCCGACAGCACGATCACCGGTAATTCGCTCCAGCCGCGCAATTCGCGGATCACGTCGAGCCCGTCGGTGTCGGGCAGGCCAAGATCGACGATCACGAGGTCGGGCTTGCGCGTTGCGGCCTCCACGAGACCCTGCTTGCCGGTCTCGGCGTCGTGCACGACGATGCCCTCGCCTTCCAGCGCCGCGCGCACGAAACGGCGGATCTGCTTTTCGTCTTCGATAAGAACGACGGTGATGCTCGGGTCACTCATGGGCTGGCTTGGCAAGCGCGTTTGAAAGCGTGTTGGAAAGCGGATCTGAAAGCGTGTTTGAAGCAGGGACGCCGGAGGTTTCGTCATCCAGCGCATCGGGCGCTTCGGACATGTCGGGCGGCGTTTCCACCGGCAGCGTAAACCAGAAACGCGCGCCTTCGACGCGGTTGTCGGCCTGCCCTGCGGATCCCGCAGCCCCTGCCGACATGCGATTGAGCGCGCCGATGCTGCCGCCATGCGCTTCCACGATCGCGCGGCAGATCGCGAGGCCGAGACCGATGCCGGGCTTCGCCGACTCCTTCTCGCCGCGCGTGAACTTCTCGAACACGCGCGTTTCCATGCCGGCGGGCAGACCCGGCCCATTATCGTCGATTGTGACGCGCGCGAACGACTTGCCGTCCGCCTCCAAACGTTGCGCGCCGATCGTCAGGAGTGTCCCCTGTGCAGTGTATTTCGCCGCGTTCTCGAAGAGGTTCGCGAAGAGCCGCTCCATCAGCACGGCGTCGAGATGCAGCAACGGCAAATCCTGAGCGAGATCGACCTTGACGGGATGCCCGCTGAGCACACGCTTGCATGCGCGCAGCGCGGCGCCCACGGTTTCCTCGAGCAGCGTCCACTGCCTGTTCAGTTGCAGGCTGCCGGCCTGCAGGCGCGCCATGTCGAGCAGATTCGTCACGATGGCGGTCATGCGGAGCGCTTCTTCATGGATCGCGCCCACCAGTTCATCGTCGCGCTGCGCGTCGCCGCCATGCTCGCGCGTTTGTGCAAGCATCGACGAAAAGCCGACGATCGTCGTAAGCGGCGTGCGCAGATCGTGCGAGATCGCGGACAGCAGCGAGTTGCGCAATCGTTCGGATTCCATATTGACGAGCGCATCACGCGCGATGTCCACGTAATGCACGCGTTCCAGCGCCAGTGCGATCTGCGCGGCGAATGCGTCGAGCATGCGTTGCTGCTCGGGCACGTTCAGCTCCTGTTCGTCGCGCGCAACCACGGCGAGCACGCCGCGCGTGCGCATCGGCGCCTTGAGCGGCAGATACAGCGCGGCGGCCGCCGGCAGCGTGTCGGTGCCATGCCCGGCCGGCTTCTGATGATCGTAGACCCACTGGCCGACATCGGTATCGAGCAATTCGCCTTCGAGCGTGATCGCCGCATCGGGGTCCTCGATTTTCTGCTTCACCCGGTCGGCGCTGTCCGGCAACAGGACAGCAACACGTGCGCCGAACACCTCGCTCACGTGGCGGCTGCCTATGCCAACGATCTGCTCGCTGGTCAAAGCCGCCGCGAGTTCGCGCGCCATCGCATACATCGCGCCGGTGCGCTGCTCGCGGCGCCGCGCGACGCGCGCCTCGCGCCGCAGGCTCGACGTCAGATGGCTGATGACGAGCGAGGTCAGCAACATGCCGAAGAACGTCAGCAGATACTGCGTATCCGACACCGACAATGACAAACGCGGCGGCACGAAGAAAAAGTCGAACGCGGCGACGCTCATGAACGACAGCAGCACGCCCGGCCCACGCCCCAACCTCACCGCCGCGAAGATCACGCCGAGCAGATACAGCATGACGAGGTTCGTCAGGTCGATGCGATCGATCAGTTGGCTCGCCACCGCGGTAATGCCCGCGCAGATGGCAAGCGCCAGTCCGTATGCGCGCGGCGGCGAGCGGCGCTCGCGGGCGGCGCTCAACGCGTCGCGCCACGCATTCGCGGTGGTATTGAGCAGGCGGCGCTGCTCGCCATTGCCGCTTTCGGCCGATGTGCGAATCAGTGTGATGTCGGCATGACTTCCCTGCTCAGCGAGGCGCTCGCCAAGCGGCCGGCGCAGCCAGCGCATGAAACCCGTGCGCGTCGATGCGCCCGCCACCAGCTTCGACACATTGCGAGCCTGCGCGTAACCGGTCAGTGCGAGAGCCGCGTCGGCGCCGGCGAGCGTCGCCGTTTCAGCGCCCAGCTCGGCGGCGAGCTTCAGCGCGTTGAGCGTGCGTTCGCGGCGCGCGTCGGGCAAACGCTGCAAGGCGGGCGTTTCCACATACACGGCGATCCAGTCGGCTTTCAGACTGGCGGCTAGACGCGCCGCCGCGCGCACCAGCATCGGCGCTTCGGGACCGGGACCGACGCACACCAGCAGGCGTTCGCGCGCCCGCCAGATTCGTTCGATTGACCGGTCAGCGCGATACTCGCGCATTTGCGCGTCCACACGGTCCGCGGTACGGCGCAAGGCGAGCTCGCGCAGCGCGATCAGATTGCCCTTGCGAAAGAAATTGCGCACCGCGCGCTCGGCCTGCTGCGGCATGTACACCTTGCCGTCGCGCATGCGGTCGAGCAGTTCCTCCGCGGGCAGATCGACGAGCGTGACTTCGTCGGCGCGATCGAACACGCGGTCGGGCACTGTCTCCCACACGCGGATGCCGGTGATCTGTCCTACCACGTCGTTCAGGCTTTCGAGGTGCTGAACATTGACCGTCGTATAGACGTCGATTCCGGCATCGAGCAGTTCATAGACGTCCTGCCAGCGCTTCAGATGCCGCGCGCCTTGCACGTTGGAATGCGCGAGTTCGTCGACGAGAATCAGTTGCGGCTTGCGGGCGAGCGCCGCATCGAGATCGAACTCCGCCAGCTTGCGGCCGCGATATTCGATGTGCGCAAGCGGCAGCACGTCCAGGCCCTCGAGCAGCGCAGCGGTTTCGCTGCGCCCATGCGTTTCCGCGACGCCCACCGCCACCTCGACACCTTCGTCGTGACGGCGGCGCGCCGCCTGCAACATCGCATACGTCTTGCCGACGCCCGCCGACGCGCCGAAAAAAATCTTCAGTTTGCCCCGCTGACGTTTTTCTTCGTCACGCTGCAGTTTGTCCAGGAGTTCGTCAGGATCGGGGCGGTTCATGCCTGGGTGGATTCATCATCGCGAGCGGCGGTGTACGCATGGTGGCACGACGGCGGTTCGGCCGCAAATCGCCCATGACAAGTTCACGCTCAACCACGCTTCATCTCGTCGAGTGCGAGGTTCAGTTCCAGCACGTTTACACGCGGCTCGCCCAGAACGCCGAACTGACGGCCAGTCGTGTAGCGGTCAACCAGCGCTTGCACCTCGTTCGCCGGAAGCCCGCGCGCCTTTGCGACCCGCGCGATCTGGTAAGCGGCAGCGGCCGGGGTGATCTCAGGATCGAGACCGCTCCCCGACGACGTCACGAGGTCGACCGGCACCGGCTTGGACATATCGGTGCCCGCGGCTTTCAATGCGTCGATGCGGCCTTTCATTTCATCGAGCAGCGCGGGATTGGTCGGCCCCAGGTTCGAGCCGCCGGAAGCCTGCGGGTTGTACGGCATTGGAGCGGTTGCCGAAAGACGTCCCCAGAAATACTGGGGCGCGTCGAACTGCTGGCCGATCAGTTTTGAGCCGACCACCTTGCCGTCCTGCTCGATCAGGCTGCCATTGGCCTCTTGCCGAAACACCGTCTGGCCGACCGCGGTCATCACCGCCGGATAAGCCAGACCGGTCACGGCGCTCAGCACCGCGAAAATCACGATCAACGGACGCAACAGATTCTTCATGATGATTTATTCCTCGTAAGTCGCGGTGTCTCAAACCCAGCCGAACGCGGCCAGCACCATATCGATCAACTTGATGCCGATGAACGGCACCACGATTCCGCCCAGGCCGTACACCAGCAGATTGCGCCGCAGCAGGATCGCCGCGCCGAGCGCGCGATAGCGCACACCTTTGAGCGCGAGCGGGATCAGCAGCACGATGATCAGCGCGTTAAAGATCACCGCCGACATGATCGCGGAGGCGGGCGTGGCCAGATGCATCACGTTCAGCGCGTTGAGCGCCGGATAGGTGGTGGCGAACGCGGCCGGAATGATCGCGAAGTACTTGGCAACGTCGTTCGCAATCGAGAACGTGGTGAGCGAGCCGCGCGTCATCAACATCTGCTTGCCGATTTCGACGATCTCGATGAGCTTGGTGGGATTCGAATCGAGGTCGACCATGTTGCCCGCTTCTTTCGCGGCCTGCGTGCCGGTGTTCATCGCCACCGCGACGTCGGCCTGCGCGAGCGCGGGAGCGTCGTTGGTGCCGTCGCCGGTCATGGCCACGAGACGGCCCTCGGCCTGGTGCGCGCGGATTGTGGCGAGCTTCGCTTCGGGTGTGGCTTCGGCGAGGAAGTCGTCGACACCCGCTTCCGCAGCGATCGCCGCCGCGGTCAAGCGGTTGTCGCCCGTCACCATCACCGTCTTGATGCCCATTTTGCGCAGCTCGGCGAAGCGCTCCTTGATGCCGCCCTTCACGACGTCCTTCAGCTCGATCACGCCGAGCACGCGCGCGCCCATCGCGCCATTTCCGGCGACCTTTTCGGCAACCACGAGCGGTGTGCTGCCGCGCCGCGCGACCTCGGCCACGGCATTGCTGACTTCAACCGGAAAGCGGCCGCCGTTTGCTTCGACGTAGTGCTTCACGGCGTCAGCCGCGCCCTTGCGGATTTCGCGGTTGGGCAGATCGACGCCGCTCATCCGCGTTTGCGCGGTGAACGCGAGAAACACCGCGTGCAGCGAAGCCATATCGCGTTGGCGAATATTGAAGCGCTGCTTCGCGAGCACGACGATGCTGCGGCCTTCGGGCGTTTCGTCGGCGAGCGATGAAAGCTGGGCCGCGTCCGCGAGCGCTTCTTCGGCAAGACCGGGCGCCGGAATGAACTGCGACGCCTGGCGATTGCCGAGCGTGATCGTGCCGGTCTTGTCGAGCAGCAGCACGTCGACGTCGCCCGCCGCCTCCACCGCACGGCCGGATGTTGCAATGACGTTCGCCTGCATCATGCGGCTCATGCCGGCCACGCCGATTGCCGACAACAATCCGCCGATGGTGGTCGGAATCAGGCATACGAGCAATGCGACCAATGCGGTGATCGTCACCACGTTTCCTGCTTTCGCCGCTTCGACGGAGAACATCGAAAACGGCAGCAGTGTTGCAGTGGCCAGCAGCATGACGATAGTCAACGCGACGAGCAGAATGGTTAGTGCGATCTCGTTCGGTGTCTTCTGGCGCTTTGCGCCTTCGACCATCGCGATCATGCGGTCGAGAAACGCTTCGCCGGGATTCGCCGTGACGCGCACGACGATCCAGTCGGACAGCACGCGCGTTCCGCCCGTCACCGACGAAAAGTCGCCGCCCGACTCGCGAATCACCGGCGCGGATTCGCCGGTAATCGCCGATTCGTCGACGGACGCAACGCCGTCGACTACTTCACCGTCGGCCGGTATCACGTCACCGGTTTCGACCAGCACCACGTCGCCCTTGCGCAAGTCCGAAGCCGTGAGAATGCGGATCGGCGACTTCGGATGCGGCTCGTTGAGCTTCTTCGCCATCACGTCTTTCTTCGCGCTGCGCAGTGACGCCGCCTGTGCTTTGGAGCGGCCTTCCGCGAGCGCTTCCGCGAAGTTCGCGAACAGCACCGTGAACCACAGCCACAGCGTGACGGCGAGGATGAAACCTGCGGGCGCCTCCGCCTGGCCGCCGAGCGCCGCTATCCACAAAACCGTCGTCAGAATACTGCCGACGTACACGCAAAACATCACCGGATTGCGGAACTGCGTGCGTGGCGTGAGCTTCTTGAAGGAGTCCACGATCGCCGGGCGCACGAGCGCCGGATCGAACATGGACCGCGTTGCATTATGTTCAGTCATTGAATCCTCGAAATTCGCTTTGCTTGCTGATGCGCGCCGATACGTGCACTGCCACCCTGTGCGCTAGTGCGCGTATCGACTCTTGAGTGCGCACAGAGCCCCGTCAATGAGCGCCCATCATCATCAGATGTTCGACGCCTGGGCCGAGCGCAAGCGCAGGCACATAAGTGAGCGCGCCGACCAGCAACACCGTGCCGAGCAGCAGCACGACGAAGAGCGGTCCGTGCGTCGGCAACGTTCCACCCGTCACGCCGATACGCTTTTTGCCCGCGAGCGAACCCGCTATCGCGAGCACGGGAACGATGGTGCCGAAGCGGCCGAACCACATTGCGATCGCGGTAAGCCAGTTGTAGAACGGCGTGCTTACGGTGAGCCCTGCGAACGCACTGCCGTTGTTGTTGGCAGCTGAGCTGAACGCATAGAGAATTTCGGAAAAGCCGTGCGCGCCCGGATTGAGGATCCCCGCCTTGCCCGCGGCGCTCAGCACCGCGATGGACGCTCCCACGAGCACGAGCAGCGGCGTGAGAAGCACGACGATGGACACCATCTTCATCTCGTACGCTTCGATCTTCTTGCCGACGTATTCGGGCGTGCGGCCGATCATCAGACCCGCCACGAACACCGCGAGCAGCGCGAATACGAGCATGCCGTACATGCCCGAACCGACACCGCCGAAGATCACTTCGCCGAGTTGCATGAGCAGCATCGGATAGAGGCCGCCGATCGGCGTCAGCGAATCATGCGTATTCGCGACCGCGCCGCACGAAGCCGCCGTCGTCGCGACCGTGAAGATGCCCGACTGGGCAATGCCGAAGCGCGTTTCCTTGCCTTCCGCGTTGCCGCCCGATTGCATGGCGTTCGCCGACTGATCGACGTGCAACGCGGCGAACGCCGGATTGCCGCTTTGCTCCGCATGGATCTCGCCGAACACGCAGACGCCGAACGCAATCGTCATCGCGGCGAGCACCGCGACGCCCTGCTTGCGATCCGCGATCATGCGGCCGAACACCAGCGCGAGCGCGGCCGGAATGATCAGGATGGAAAAGATCTGAACGAAGTTCGCGAACGGCGTCGGGTTCTCATACGGATGCGCCGAGTTGCCGTTGAAAAAGCCGCCGCCGTTGGTGCCGAGCATCTTGATCGCTTCCTGCGATGCGACCGGGCCCATTGCAATGGTCTGCGTCTTAACCGGCGTGTCGACGGTGACCGGATTGCCCTTCGCATCCTTCAACGGATTGCCTTGCGCGTCGAGCTTCGGGGCGGCGTAGCTCGTGGTCTGCAAGGTCGGCACTTCCTGATAGGCCTTGAAGTTCTGGATCACGCCCTGGCTCATCAGCACCGCCGCGACGATGACCGACATCGGCAGCAATATGTACAGTGTGACCCGCGTAAGGTCGACCCAGAAGTTGCCGATGGTCTGCGCGGTATGGCGCGCGAAGCCGCGAATCAGCGCGATGACCACGACGATCCCGGTGGCCGCCGAGAAAAAGTTCTGCACGGTGAAGCCGAGCATCTGCGTGAGATAACCCACCGTCTGTTCAGGCGTGTAGTCCTGCCAGTTCGTGTTGGTCACGAAGCTGACTGCCGTGTTGAATGCGCCGTCGACAGTCATGGCGCCCAATTGTTGCGGATTGCCGGGCAGCCAGCCTTGCACGCGCAATAGCAGATAAAGAAAGACGACACCCAGTGTGTTGAACGCAATCGTGGCGATCGCGTAGTGCTTCCAGTTCATTTCCGTCGATGGATCGACGCCGGCGATGCGGTACAAAAGGCGCTCGATCGGTCCACCGATGCGAAGCACGCGCGAAGTGCCGTCCATCACGCCGCCGAGATAGCGCGATAGGGGCACCGCGGCGACCAGCAATACGACAATGAAAAGCCCGGCCTGCAGGACGTTGTTAGAGTTCATTCAATGTCCTCCGCGCGCAACAGCGCGTAAACCAGGTACGCGAACAGGAGCGCGGTAGCCGCGCCGGACATCCACAAGATCCAGTTCATGAGCGCGCTCCCTGACCGCGCCGGGACAGCAGCAGCTTCTCGCAGCCGGCAATCATTGCAAAGGTCAGCGCGGAAAAAAGCGCAATGGCGCCGACATACACCACATCCATTTTTGTTCTCCAATTACGGATTCCGGATAGGTGCAACGATAGGCGCAGGCGCGTAAAGACCTGATCAAAGCTCGGGCAGGCCGCGTAAAGATCGCGTAAACAGAGGAGATAAAGGAAAGGGCCGCTCCATCGCGAGATGGAGCGGCCCTTCGGTCGGCAATAAAAGCGTGAGAAGACTACGGCAGCAGAATCGTCGACCCCGTGGTCCTACGGGCCTCCAGGTCCGCATGCGCCTGTGCGACGTCGGCAAGCGCGTAGCGCTGATTGATGCTCGTCTTCACCTTGCCGGAGACCAGCACGTCGAAGAGATCGGCGGCCATCGCCTCATAATCGCTGCGTTTGCCCATATACGTAAACAACGTGGGGCGCGTGAAGAACAGCGAGCCGCGTCCGGCGAATTCCGACGAGTCGATGGGCGGCAGCGGCCCCGACGCATTGCCGAAGCTCACGAACATGCCAAGCGGCGCGAGGCAATCCAGCGAGCCGGCAAACGTGTCCTTGCCGATGGAGTCGTACACCACCGGCACGCCCGCGCCGTTGGTGATCTCGCGCACGCGCTTCGTGAAGTTCTCGCGCGTGTAGACGATGGCGTGATCGCAGCCGTGCGCCCTGGCAATTTCCGCTTTCTCGTCCGAGCCGACTGTGCCGATCACCGTCGCGCCGAGCGCCTTCGCCCACTGGCACACCAGCAGGCCGACGCCGCCCGCCGCGGCCTGAATCAGGATGGTGTCGCCGGCTTTCACCGGATACGTGCGGCGCAGCAGATATTGCGCGGTGAGCCCTTGCAGCATCACCGAGGCGGCCTGCTCGTTGCTGATCGCGTCCGGCAGCTTGATGACCTGCGCGGCCGGCAGCACGCGCTCCTGCGCATACGCGCCCGGCGGCCGCGCGACGTAAGCGACGCGGTCGCCCGCTTTCAGATCGCTCACGCCCGCGCCGACCGCCGTCACTTCACCCGCGGCTTCCATGCCGAGGCCGCCCGGCAAAGGCAGTGGATACAGGCCCGTGCGGAAGTACACGTCGATATAGTTGAGCCCGACCGCCGTCTGACGGATGCGGATTTCGCCCGCTGCGGGCTCACCCACCTCGACGTCGACCCATTTCATCACTTCTGGGCCGCCTGTTTTATCGAATCGGATTGCTTTGACCATTCACGTCTCCTTGATGGCGAATGCGGGCTGATTGTCTTGCCAATGTACCCGGCCCATGCGGCGTCAGACCTGTTGCGTGAGACGCAGCGTGAGCA
Organism: Burkholderia sp. WSM2230; assembly: GCF_000472445.1. Classification (GTDB taxonomy): domain Bacteria; phylum Pseudomonadota; class Gammaproteobacteria; order Burkholderiales; family Burkholderiaceae; genus Paraburkholderia. The sequence goes on along the minus strand of NZ_AXAJ01000019.1, from coordinate 26,676 downwards.
CGTCGAGAACCATGCGTGCCGTCGAAATGTTGGTCGCGCACGGAATGTTGTGCACGTCGCACGCGCGCACCAGCGCATTGATGTCCGGCTCGTGCGGTTGCGGTGTCATCGGATCGCGCAGAAAGATCACCATGTCCACGCGGCCTTCTGCGAGTTGCGCGCCGATCTGCAGGTCGCCACCATGCGGACCCGACAGCATGCGCTCCACCTGCAGGCCATGCGCGTCGCTGATGCGCCCGCCCGTCGTGCCGGTCGCGATGATGTCGCAGCGCCGCAGCGTGTCGACGTATTCGCCGGCGAGGCGGACGATGTCGTCCTTCTTGTGATCGTGCGCGATCAGCGCAATGCGGGTAGTCATGACGTAAGACTCCTCAAACCGTTGTGATTGTCGTTGTTGTAATGCTGCTTGAACTACTGCGCTGGGTGCTGGGACGACGCACGAAGGCGCACTAGAAAGTGCCGGGATACGCGCCGCCGTCGATCAACCAGTTCTGGCCTGTGATGTAGCCCGCATGCAGGCTGCACAAGAAGGCACAGGCGCGGCCGAATTCGTCGGGCGTGCCAAAACGGCCTGCGGGAATTGACTTCATGCGCCGTTGGCGCGCTTCGTCGACGGAAATGCCATGCGACTTCGCCGTGGCCGCCATGGTCACGGCGATCCGGTCCGTGTCGAACATGCCCGGCAGCAGATTGTTGATCGTGACGCCGGTGGGCGCCACCTTGCGCGCGAGGCCCGCGACAAAGCCAGTCAGTCCCGAACGCGCGCCGTTGGAGAGGCCGAGCACGTCGATAGGCGCCTTCACCGCCGAACTGGTGATGTTGACGATGCGCCCGTAGCCGCGTGCGCTCATCGAGTCGATGGTCGCGCGGATCAGTTCAATCGGCGTGAGCATGTTGCTTTCGAGCGCGCGAATCCAGTCGTCGTGCGTGAAGTTGCGGAAGTCGCCCGGCGGCGGTCCGCCCGCGTTGTTGACGAGGATGTCCGGCTGCGGACACATCGCCAGCGCCGCGGCACGGCCTTCCGGCGTGGTGATGTCGCACGCGACCGTCTTCACTTCCACGCCGCTTTGGCGGCGAATGTGGTCGGCCGTCGCCTCGAGCGTCCCGGCAGTGCGCGCGACGATCGTCACGTTGACGCCTTCGGCCGCGAGCGCTTCGGCGCAGCCGCGCCCCAAACCTTTGCTGGCTGCGCAGACGAGCGCCGTGCGCCCCGCGATTCCCATATCCATGTATGCGTTCTCCTCGTTGGCCTCGTGCCGATGATTGTCAGTTACAGCCGATTCTAAAAGAATCGGTGCCGGGCTGCGCCGGGTGGCTGCAATCTCCGGTATCTTCGGGTGGCACTCTTTCGGTAAACTTGCGGCGTGGCGCGTTTGCCCGGTCGTTGCAAGGTCGTTTGGCCGGCCGGCGGCGCGCCGAACCGATTTCCGGACCGACATGGATCGGCCGGATCGACCTTTCACCCGCCGCTTGTGCCCCCGCCATGACTCAGGACAGCCGTTTCCCCAATCTCTTCATCCTCGATCACCCGCTGATCCAGCACAAGCTGTCGCACATGCGCGACCGGGACACGTCCACGCGCACGTTCCGCGAACTGCTGCGCGAGATCACGCTGCTGATGGGCTACGAAATCACCCGCAATCTGCCGATGACCACGCGCCGCCTGAACACGCCGCTCGTCGAAATCGACGCGCCCGTGATCGCAGGCAAGAAGCTCGCCATCGTGCCGGTGCTGCGCGCGGGTATCGGCATGTCGGACGGCTTGCTGGAGCTGGTGCCGTCGGCGCGCGTGGGCCACATCGGCGTCTATCGCGCCGAGGACCACCGGCCGGTGGAATATCTGGTGCGCCTGCCGGACCTGGAAGACCGCGTGTTCATTCTTTGCGACCCGATGGTCGCAACCGGCTATTCCGCCGTGCATGCGGTCGACGTGCTCAAGCGCCGCAACGTGGCCGCCGGGAACATTCTTTTCCTCGCGCTGGTTGCCGCGCCCGAGGGCGTGCAGGTGTTCCAGGACGCGCATCCGGACGTGAAGCTCTACGTCGCGTCGCTCGACTCGCATCTGAACGAGCACGCGTACATCGTGCCGGGTCTTGGCGACGCGGGCGACCGCCTGTTCGGCACGAAGAACTAAGGGTTGTCGGAAAACAGCCGTGCGGTGTGTGGATTCACGTCGGAAAACAGCCGTGCGGTGTGTGGATTCACGCCCCAAAAGCACACTTTCCGCACACTTTTCGTGCAGTTTCAAGCCACGCCGGCCACTGCCGCAGCCCCGCGGCGTGATAAAATTCGAATCCGCCCGAACCACGGCCTCGCGCGCAACGCGAGGCGCGGCGGGCATTCCGGTGCGCCTCGCGAGCTGACCGGGAAAGCTGCAAAAGCCCGCGCGGCGTGTGCCGCGTGACGAGCAGCCGGCCCCCGCTTATTGGTCATGCTTATTGGCCATGCTTATCGGCCATGGCTTGTCAGGCAGACGCAAAAACAGGCGCGGCCGCCAGCCGAACGCGGCGCAAAGCGGTCAGACAGAACCACCGGCAAGAATTTGACATCGAGGCGCGCCTTTTACGAGCGCCCGGAAAATCGCAACGACAATTGCACAATGCGTGCGCCCCGCTGGCGCGCGCGACGGAGAAAGGTATGGCGGGTCATTCGAAATGGGCCAACATCAAGCATAAGAAGGCAGCGGCCGATGCCAAGCGCGGCAAGGTCTGGACGCGGCTCATCAAGGAAATCCAGGTCGCGGCGCGCATGGGCGGCGGCGACATCGACTCGAATCCGCGTCTGCGGCTCGCCGTCGAAAAGGCGTACGACGCCAACATGCCCAAAGACAACGTCAACCGTGCGATCCAGCGCGGCGTGGGCGGTGTGGACGGCGCGAACTACGAGGAAATCCGCTACGAAGGCTACGGCATCGGCGGTGCGGCGGTGATCGTCGACACCATGACCGACAACCGTACGCGCACGGTGGCGGAAGTGCGCCACGCGTTCTCGAAGAACGGCGGCAATATGGGCACGGACGGCTCGGTGTCGTTCATGTTCGATCACGTCGGCCAATTCCTGTTCGCGCCGGGCACGCCCGAAGACAAGCTGATGGAAGCCGCGCTCGAAGCCGGCGCCGACGACGTGGTCACGAACGAAGATGGCAGCATTGAAGTGCTGTGTCCGCCGAACGATTTCCCGAAGGTCAAGGCCGCGCTGGAAGCAGCAGGCTTCAAGGCCGAAGTGGCCGAGGTCACGATGAAACCTCAGACGGAAGTCGAGTTCACCGGTGACGACGCCGTAAAAATGCAGAAGCTGCTCGACGCGCTGGAAAATCTGGACGACGTGCAGGAAGTCTATACAAACGCCGCGATCGCCGACGAATGAAGCACTGCTTGCCGGCGCGCGCGGCGCTTGTGCCGCGCATGCCGCCGGCTCGCTTCAACGTTGCTGCTGAACGGGCGTAGCCGAGCCGGCGCGTCGGCGCCGGCGCCTGTGCGCTGCCTTCATCCGGTCCCGCCGTGCGCTGCGCCCGCCTCACCCGGCGGCCGGCATGGCGGACTCACAGTTATTGCACGGCTCGCCGCCGCATAGGGCGGCCGCCGTTTTTGGTTTCTAAGTTTCGGGGATTCACATGAAGTTACTCGTCGTCGGTTCCGGCGGTCGCGAACATGCGCTCGCATGGAAGCTCGCGCAGTCGCCGCGGGTCCAGCTCGTCTACGTGGCTCCTGGCAACGGCGGCACCGCCCAGGACGAGCGCCTGCGCAACGTCGACATCACCGAGCCGGCCGCGCTCGCCGATTTCGTCGAGAAAGAACAGATTGCCTTCACGCTGGTCGGGCCGGAAGCGCCGCTCGCAGCGGGCATCGTCAATCTGTTCCGCTCGCGCGGGCTGAAGATTTTCGGGCCGACCAGGGAAGCGGCGCAGCTCGAAAGCTCGAAAGACTTCGCGAAGGCGTTCATGAAGCGTCACGCGATCCCGACGGCCGAGTATGAAACCTTCGCCGACGTCGCCGCCGCGCACGCGTATCTGAACGCCAAGGGCGCGCCGATCGTCATCAAGGCCGACGGCCTCGCTGCCGGCAAGGGCGTCGTGGTTGCGCAAACGCTGGAAGAAGCGCACGCCGCCGTGGACATGATGCTCTCGGACAACAAACTCGGCGACGCGGGCGCGCGCGTGGTGATCGAGGAGTTTCTGGCCGGCGAGGAAGCGAGCTTCATCGTGATGGTGGACGGCAAGCATGTGCTGCCGCTCGCGTCGAGCCAGGACCACAAGCGTCTGCTCGACGGCGATCAGGGCCCGAACACCGGCGGCATGGGCGCGTATTCGCCCGCGCCGATCGTCACGCCGCAACTGCACGCGCGCGTGATGCGCGAGATCATCCTGCCGACGGTGCGCGGCATGGAAAAGGAAGGCATCCGCTACACCGGCTTCCTGTACGCCGGCCTGATGATCGACGCGCAAGGCAACCCGAAGACGCTCGAGTTCAACTGCCGTATGGGCGACCCGGAAACGCAGCCGATCATGGCGCGTCTGAAGGGCGACTACTCGAAGGTGGTCGAGCAGGCCATCGCCGGCACGCTCGACACGGTGGAACTGGAGTGGGACCGCCGCACCGCGCTCGGCGTGGTGCTCGCCGCGTACAACTACCCGGATACGCCGCGCAAGGGCGACCGCATCAACGACATTCCCGCGGAAACCGTGGATTCGGTCACCTTCCACGCGGGCACCACGCTCAAGGACGGCAAGCTGGTCACCTCGGGCGGGCGCGTGCTGTGCGTGGTGGGTCTGGCCGACTCGGTGCGCAGCGCGCAGTCGGTCGCGTACGAAACGATCAACCAGATCTCATTCGACGGCATGCAGTACCGGCGCGACATCGGCTACCGCGCGCTGACCCGCAAGCACGACGCCAGAGCGGAAGGGAAGCACTGAGACGCCGGCCGCCGCGCCCGGGCGTGGCGTCAACGGCGCTACACTGCGGGTGCGCGGCGGCGCTTCACGACGAACCTGCGGCACCCGTGCCGCCTTCTGCACCTGCATTGATGACCGATTCGAGCTACGACGCACAGGCCGTGCGCACCTGGCTGCAAGGCCTGCAAACCCATATCGCGGACACGCTGGGCGCTTTCGACGGCAAGCCGTTCGCCACCGACGCATGGCAGCGCACGCCCGGCGAAAAGCTGCGCGGCGGCGGCTGCACCCGCATTCTGGAGGGCGGCAACTTCTTCGAGCGCGCGGGCATCGGTTTTTCGGATGTGGCCGGCGACGCGCTGCCGGGCTCCGCGAGCGCGGCGCGTCCGCAACTGGCCGGGCGCGGCTTCGAAGCGATGGGCGTGTCGCTCGTGCTGCATCCGCACAATCCGCACTGCCCGACCGTGCATATGAACGTGCGCCTGCTGATCGCGACCAAGCCGGGCGAAGAACCCGTGTTCTGGTTCGGCGGCGGCATGGATCTGACGCCCTACTACGGTTACGAAGAAGACGCGCAACACTTTCACCGCACCTGCCGCGACGCGCTCGAACCTTATGGCGCCGACCTCTACCCGAGTTTCAAGCGCTGGTGCGACGAGTACTTCTTCCTCAAGCACAGGAACGAGCCGCGCGGCATCGGCGGGATTTTTTTCGACGATTACTCGGCGCCGGGCTTCGATCAATCGTTCGCGATGCTGAAAAGCGTGGGCGAGGGATTCCTCAAGGCGTATCTGCCGATCATCGAAAAGCGCCGCAACATTCCGTACGGCCAGGCCGAGCGCGATTTCCAGGCTTACCGGCGCGGACGTTACGTCGAGTTCAATCTGGTCTTCGACCGTGGCACACTGTTTGGGCTGCAGAGCGGCGGACGCACCGAATCGATTCTGATGTCGATGCCGCCTGTGGTGAACTGGCGCTACAACTGGCAGCCCGAACCGGGCACGCCTGAGGCGCGCCTTTACAGCGATTTTCTCGTGCCGCGCGAGTGGGTGTGAGCGCTCCGGACACCCGGACCCGCGCACTGCCTCATACGTGGCTACGACAAAGGATCTTCACCTGAAGCCTAACGCTCATCCCGTTGCATTGCCTCGCCGGATCGGTTTGCTCGGCGGCACCTTCGACCCCATCCACGACGGCCATCTCGCGCTCGCGCGGCGTTTCGCCGACGTGCTGCGACTGACCGAGCTGGTGCTGCTGCCGGCCGGCCAGCCCTGGCAGAAAGCGGACGTGTCGCCCGCTGTGCATCGGCTGGCGATGACGCGCGCCGCGGCAAGCGAACTGAAGGTGCCTGGCGTCACGGTACGCGTCGCAACCGACGAAATCGAGCACGAAGGCCCGACCTACACGGTCGACACGCTGCAACGCTGGCGCGAACGGGAAGGCAGCGACGTATCGATTGCCTTGCTGATCGGCGCCGATCAACTCGTGCATCTCGACACATGGCGCGACTGGCGGCGCCTGTTCGACCTCGCGCACATCTGCGCGGCCACGCGGCCCGGTTTCGATCTCGCGTCGATTCCGCCCGCGGTCGCGAAAGAAATCGACGCGCGCCGCGCCAGCGCCGAAGTTCTGCAAGCCACACCTTGCGGCCATTTGCTGATCGACACGACGCTTGCGTTCAATGTCTCGGCCACCGACATTCGCGCGCATCTGCGCGAGCAGGTGAGCCAGCGGCTTGCTCATGTGGGCGGCGAACAGCACGGCGAGGCCGCAAGCCATGTCCCCACCGCGGTGTGGGACTACATCCTTCAACATCATCTGTACCACCGGTAACCCTATGGATATTCGCAAACTGCAACGCGTGATCGTCGACGCTCTCGAAGACGTCAAGGCGCAAGACATCAGGGTGTTCAACACCAGCCATCTGACCGCGCTGTTCGATCGCGTGATCGTCGCGAGCGGCACCTCGAACCGGCAAACCAAGGCGCTCGCCTCGAGCGTGCGCGAAGGCGTGAAAGAAGCCGGCGGCGAAATCGTCAGCACCGAGGGCGAGGACATCGGCGAATGGGTGCTGGTGGATTGCGGCGACGCGATCGTCCACATCCTGCAACCGGCGCTGCGCCAGTACTACAACCTCGAGGAAATCTGGGGCGAAAAGCCGGTGCGCATCAAGCTGTCCACGCCTGACCCGTTCGGCGGCGCGCGTTCGAGCGAGCCCGACGAAGAAGACGAGGACGAGGAAGCGCCGGCCGTGAAGAAGCCCGCGCGCAAGACCGCCGCGCGCCGCAAGTAAGCGGCTGATCGGCCGCGGTACGAGTCCGCGGCCAGAGCTTCAGAGCCTTCATGAAACTGCACATTCTCGCCGTCGGCCACAAGATGCCGGACTGGATCGCCACCGGCTTCGACGAATACGCGAAACGCATGCCGGCTGAACTGCGCATCGAACTGCGCGAGATCAAACCGGAGCAGCGTTCGTCCGGGCGGCCGGCCGAGAGTGTGATGGCCGCCGAGCGCGTGAAGATCGAAGCCGCATTGCCGAAAAACGCGCGCATTATCGCGCTCGACGAACGCGGCAAGGACTGGACCACGATGCAGCTTGCGGGCGCCCTGCCCGGCTGGCAACAGGACGGACGCGACATCGCGTTTCTGATCGGCGGCGCGGACGGACTGGACCCCGAACTGAAGGCGCGCGCGGACATGCTGCTGCGCGTCTCCAGCCTCACGTTGCCGCACGCGATGGTGCGCGTGCTGCTCGCCGAACAGCTTTACCGCGCGTGGACCATCACGCAGAATCATCCTTATCATCGCGCGTGAGCGGGAGGGGTCGGGCTGCCCGAGGCGCTGGAGGCGTTTTGCGTCCCGGTGTCTGCTGGCGTGGTGGCCTTCATTGCCCAGTTGCCGCAAGGGTTCACGGCGCTCGCGAACGGCAGGCGTGGCGAAGCGCTCACCTGCTTGTCCACGCGTTTCAGCCGCGCGCATCATCGTGCAGTGCGGCGAGTGCCTGGGCGGGCTTGCGGTTCGGCTAGCACGTGGATACGGTGGATCGCTGACCGACACTCGCCACGCTCGGCTTGCGCAATCGTCACCACCCTCATCGCACGCTCACATAATCCGTTTGTTCGAGACTCTCCATGCCAACGTCCGCCGCTTCGCTGCATCCGTTCGTCTATCTTGCTTCGCAGAGTCCGCGCCGTCAGGAGTTGTTGCAGCAGATCGGCGTGCGCTTTGAACTGCTGCTGCCCCGCCCCGATGAAGACGCCGAAGCGCTCGAAGCCGAGCTGCCCGGCGAGCGGGCGCGCGACTATGTAGAGCGCGTCTGCGTGGCCAAAGCGCGTGCCGCGCATGCGCGCCTCGTAGCCGGCGGTCATGTCGCGCGGCCCATTCTCGTTGCGGACACAACGGTCACGATCGACGACGCGATCCTCGGCAAACCTCTCGACGCCGACGACGCCGCGGCGATGCTCACACGTCTCGCGGGCCGCGCTCACGAAGTGCTGACCGCCGTCGCCGTGGTGGATGCACAGGGCGAGTTGCTGCCTGCCGCGCTGTCCGTGTCCAAGGTGCGCGTTGCTGCGTTGCACGCAGACGCGATTCGCCGCTACGTGAAGAGCGGCGAGCCGCTCGGCAAGGCGGGCGCATACGGTGTGCAGGGACGCGCCGCGGAGTTTATCGAGCATATCGACGGGTCCTATTCAGGTATCATGGGTTTGCCGCTTTTTGAAACCGCTGCCCTTCTGCGTGCAGCGCGCATCGACTTCTAGAACAACACCATGAATGAAGAAATCCTGATCAATGTCACGCCGCAGGAAACGCGCGTCGCGCTCGTCCAGCAAGGCGCCGTCCAGGAACTTCACGTCGAACGAACGCTGTCGCGCGGCCGCGTCGGCAACGTCTATCTCGGCAAGGTGGTGCGCGTGTTGCCGGGCATGCAATCGGCGTTTATCGACATCGGTCTGGAGCGCGCCGCGTTTTTGCATGTAGCCGACATCTGGCATCCGCGGATTGCCGGTGAGCCACAACATCAGACCCCGCATCAGCCAATAGAGAAGATCGTTTTCGAAGGGCAGACGCTGATGGTTCAGGTGGTCAAGGACCCGATCGGCACCAAAGGCGCACGGCTTTCCACGCAAGTGAGCATTGCCGGGCGCACGCTCGTGTATCTGCCGCAGGAGCCGCATATCGGCATTTCGCAGAAGATCGAGAGCGAGGCCGAGCGCGAAGCGGTGCGCGCGCGCCTGACCGCCGTGCTGCCCGCCGACGAGAAAGGCGGCTATATAGTGCGCACCATTGCTGAAGACGCGACGAGTGAAGAGCTTGCCGCCGACGTCGCGTATCTGCGCAAGACGTGGGCGACGATCCTGTCGCAAGGTCAGCGCATGCCGCCTACCAGTTTGCTCTATCAGGACCTGAACCTTGCGCAGCGTGTGCTGCGCGATTTCGTCAACGACGAGACGTCGCGCATCCAGGTGGATTCGCGCGAAACGTATCAGATGCTGGCCGATTTCGCGGCCGAGTTCACGCCAGCGGTATCCGCGAAACTGCATCACTACACGGGCGAACGGCCGCTCTTCGACCTGTACAACATCGAGGCCGAAATTCAGCGCGCACTATCGCGCCGCGTGGATCTGAAGTCGGGCGGTTATCTGGTGATCGACCAGACTGAAGCGATGACCACCATCGACGTGAATACCGGTGGCTATGTCGGCGCGCGCAATTTCGACGACACGATCTTCAAGACCAATCTCGAGGCGGCACATACCATTGCGCGTCAATTGCGGCTGCGCAATCTTGGCGGCGTGATCATCATCGACTTTATCGATATGGAAAACGTCGAGCATCGCGATCAGGTGCTGGGCGAACTCAAGCGAGCGTTGTCGCGCGACCGGACGCGTGTGACCGTCAATGGTTTCTCGCAGCTCGGGCTCGTTGAGATGACGCGCAAGCGCACGCGCGAATCGCTCGCGCATGTGCTGTGCGAGCCCTGCCCGGTCTGCCAGGGCAAGGGCCAGGTCAAGACCCCGCGTACCGTTTGCTATGACGTGCTGCGCGAGATTCTGCGCGAGTCGCGGCAGTTCAATCCGCGCGAATTTCGCGTGGTGGCGTCGCAGCAGGTGATCGATCTGTTCCTCGAGGAAGAGTCGCAGCATCTGGCAATGTTGATCGACTTTATTGGCAAGCCGGTTTCGCTGCAGGTGGAGTCGAATCTGAGTCAGGAGCAGTACGATATTGTGCTGATGTAGGAGCGGCGCTTCGAGGTAGCGCGCGCACTGAGTGGCTCCCTCACTCCATACCAACGAAAAAGGCCTTATGGACATGCATCCATAAGGCCTTGATTTCTTTGGTCGGGGCGAGAGGATTTGAACCTCCGACCACCTGCACCCCATGCAGGTACGCTACCAGGCTGCGCTACGCCCCGAACAGCAAGAAATTATAACAGACACTTCGTTCGATGAGAACCGCTCGCGCCAACAAAGCCCTTAGCGATTCAACAGATCGATCACATGCAGCAGTTCCTTGCGCAACTGCTCGACGTCGACCGCGACGGTAGTGGGCGCCGGCGGAGCGATGCCCTCGACCTGCTCGCCCACTTCAGCCGGCGCACCATGCGCGCCGCCGCCATGCGAATCGAGCCGGTTGCGCGCACCGTTGATCGTGAAGCCCTGTTCGTACAGCAACTCGCGAATCCGCCGGATCAACAGCACCTCATGATGCTGATAGTACCGGCGATTGCCGCGCCGCTTGACCGGCCGCAACTGCGTAAACTCCTGCTCCCAATAGCGCAACACGTGCGGCTTGACACCGCATAGTTCGCTGACCTCACCAATCGTGAAGTAGCGTTTCGCCGGAATCGGAGGCAAGACGACTTTTTCCATCGTCGCTGTCATCGTCAGTTAGCCGTCGTGGTGGGTTGCGCAGGAACGCGCCAGTCGATCAACGCGTGAAGCTTGCTTCCGCGCCGTTCTCGACCAGAGCCTTCAGCTTTTGACTTGCATGGAACGTCACAACGCGGCGCGCGGCGATGGGAATCGCCTCGCCGGTTTTCGGGTTTCTGCCGGGACGCTGCGGCTTGTCGCGCAACTGGAAGTTGCCGAAGCCCGAGAGCTTGACGCTGTCGCCGCTCTCCAGCGCGTCGCGGATCACCTCGAAAAACGCTTCGACCATGTCCTTCGCTTCCCGCTTGTTGAGCCCGACATTGTCGAACAGCAACTCGGCAAGTTCCGCTTTGGTGAGCGTCGGCGTTTCAGTTGAAACGGCGGCGGGTGATGTCGGAATTTCTCGAATCATGGCGCTGCGTTGCGCCGTAAGAAGGGCTTCGAAATCACTCGAGTTCATTTCATTCATATCTATCAAATGGCGCGCCAGACAGAAAACAAAGGATGCGGAAACAGCCGTGCAATTGTTAAATGCGGGTTATCCGCGCAACCGTGCGCCATATACTCGAGCCAGACGTTCCACCAGAGTCTGAATGGCCAGATCGACCGTTTCGTCCTGAAGGGTCCCGCCAGTATCTTGCAAGGTAACTCGGAACGCAAGGCTTTTCTCGTGAGCCGCCAGACCACCGGAAGTGTTTGATTTTGGACGGAATTCGTCGAAAAGCGCAACCTTCTGAACCGTCTTGCAGGCGGGCTCTGACTGGGCCTTCTGGAGCTCGTCGAGAAGCGCCTGCACCTCGATTTTCTGATCGACAACCACCGCGATATCGCGTCGCACCGGCGGGAATTTAGACACTTCCGACGGTGTGGGCAATACCCGTTGCATTAATGCGTCCGCTTCCAGTTCAAACAGAATCGGCGCATGCGGTAAATCATATTTTTGCATCCAGCGCGGATGCAGTTCGCCAATCCAGCCGATCGCGCGACCATTCAGCTCAATGCGCGCGCTGCGCCCCGGATGCAGCGCCGCATGCTCCGCTTTCACGAAGCGCGCTACCGCGGGCGCGAGGAGCGCCTCGACGTCGGCCTTCACGTCGAAGTAGTCGACCGTGCGCGCGGGCGCGCCCCACTGCTCTTCGAGCGCCGGACCGTAGGCGAGGCCGCCGATCATCTTCGGCTGCGCGAAGCCTTCCACAGTCAGTTCGCCGGCCTTGATCGACGGATCGTGCAGGAACACGCGGCCGGCTTCGAACACGCGCACGCGATCCGCGGCGCGGCGATTCAGGTTGGTACGCAGCACGTGGATCAGACTGCCGAACAGCGTCGTGCGCATGACCGACAACTGGCTCGCGATCGGGTTCAGCAGGCGCACCGGCTTGTCGTTGCCGGCGAAGTCCTGTTCCCACTCAGCGTCCACGAAACTGAAGTTCACCGTCTCGGCGTAGTCGCGAGCAGCGAGCGTGTGGCGGATTGTGTGGATCGAGCGGCGCGTTTCGTTGGTTGCGCGCATCTCGCTTTTCGCAACGGGCGGGCGCGCCGGAATCTTTTCGAAGCCGTAAATGCGCGCGACTTCTTCGATCAGGTCTTCTTCGATTTCAATATCGAAGCGGTACGACGGCGGCATCACTGAGAAGGCGTCGCCGTCGCGTTCGAACGTAAGGCCCAGGCGCACGAAAATCTGCGCGATTTCCTCGGCGCTGATTGCAACGCCGATGATGCGGTTCGCGCGCGACACGCGCATCTTCACGGGCTCGCGCTGCGGCACGTTGACGATCTGGTCGTCCACAGGCCCCGCCTCGCCGCCGCAAATATCCAGGATCAACTGCGTGATGCGCTCGATATGTTCGACGGTGCTCGCGTAGTCGACGCCACGCTCGAAGCGATGGCCGGCGTCCGTCGAGAAGTTGTACTTGCGGGAGCGGCCGCGAATGCTGTCGGGCCACCAGAATGCGGCTTCGAGATAGATGTTGGTCGTGTCCAGCGTGACGGCCGTGCTGTCGCCGCCCATGATGCCCGCGAGACTTTCGATATGCCGCTCGTCGGCGATCACGCCGACCGTTTCGTCCAGTTCGACCGTGTTGCCGTTCAGCAGCTTCAGCGTTTCGCCCTTGCGGCCCCAACGCACGTCCATGCCGCCGTGGATCTTGTCCAGATCGAACACGTGCGACGGACGGCCCAGCTCGAGCATCACATAATTGGAAATATCGACGAGCGCCGAGATGCTGCGCTGACCGGAACGCTCCAGACGTTCGACCATCCACTGCGGCGACTTCGCACGCGCATTCACACCGCGGATGACACGGCCCGAGAAACGGCCGCACAGATCGGGCGCGGAAATGCGGACCGGCAGCGTCTCATTGAGCTTGACCTCGACCGGCTTGATCTCGAGCGGACGCAACGGCGCACCGGTGATCGCGGACGTTTCGCGCGCCACGCCGAACACCGACAGGCAATCCGCCTTGTTCGGCGTCAGCTTGATTTCGAAAATAGTGTCGTCGAGATTGAGCGTCTCGCGGATGTCCTGGCCAATCGGTGTATCTTCCGGCAGGATCAGGAGGCCGCTATGATCTTCGGATAGCTTCAGTTCGCGCGCCGAACACAGCATGCCCTGGCTTTCCACGCCGCGCAGCTTCGACAGTTTGATTGCGAAGGGCGCGCCGCCCTCTTCGGCCGGCGGCAGTTGCGCGCCGACCAGCGCGACCGGCACCTTGATGCCAGGCGCCACGTTCGGTGCTCCGCATACGATGTTCAGCGTCGCGCCAGTGCCGGCGTTGACCTGGCAAACGTTAAGCTTGTCCGCATCCGGATGCTTGACGACTTCCAGCACCTGACCGACCACGATCTTCGAGGTCGGCGGCGCAGCGGGTCGCAGGTCTTCCACTTCGAGACCCGCCATTGTCAATGCGTGCGACAGCTCGTCCGTCGTGAGTTGCGGATCGACAAAGGTTCTCAGCCAGGATTCCGGGAATTGCATGGTTCTGTGTACGTTCTGATCGGGTTAGGTCCGCGGGTTAAATCCGCATGAGGCAGATGCGAGCTTCACTGCAAGTCACTGCCGGGACGCTCTGGCGGTATGCACTTTCGGGTGCATCGCCGCGCTCTATGCGGAGCGCGCCGCGCGCGCTCACGCACTCACTCAGGCAAATTGACGCAGGAAGCGCAGGTCGTTTTCGAAGAACAGACGCAAGTCCTGCACGCCATAGCGCAACATGGTCAGCCGCTCGAGGCCGCTGCCGAATGCAAAGCCGATGTAGCGCTCCGGGTCGAGGCCCATGTTGCGGATCACCGTGGGGTGAACCTGGCCTGAACCCGAAATCTCGAGCCACTTGCCCGCGTTCTTGCCCGTTTCGAACAGCATATCGATCTCAGCCGACGGTTCGGTGAACGGAAAGTAGGACGGACGAAAACGAACCTGAATATCGTCGCGCTCGAAGAACTTCTTGAGAAAGTCGGTATAGACGCCCTTCAGGTCCGCGAAGCTGATGTTCTCGTCGATCCACAAGCCTTCCACCTGGTTGAACATGGGCGAGTGAGTCGCGTCGCTGTCCACGCGGTACGTGCGGCCCGGCACGATCACCTTGATGGGCGGCTTGTTGGTGCGCGCGTAACGCACCTGCATCGGGCTCGTGTGCGTGCGCAGCAGCAGTTGGCGGCCGTCGGCGTCTTTGCCGTCGACGTAGAAAGTGTCCTGCATTGAACGCGCCGGGTGATTTTCCGGGCTGTTCAGCGAGGTGAAGTTGTACCAGTCGGTCTCGATCTCCGGGCCGTCAGCCACGTCGAAACCGATGCTGCCGAAAATCTGTTCGACGCGCTCCCACGTGCGCATCACCGGGTGCAGGCTGCCCGTATTGGCGCCACGGCCCGGCAAGGTGACGTCAATTGCTTCAGCGGCGAGGCGCTGGTTCAGCAACGCGTCAGCCAGCGCCTGACGGCGCGCCGTCAACGCGGCTTCAACTTGCTGCTTGACGAGGTTGATCCGTGCGCCTTCGGTCTTGCGCGTTTCGGGATCGAGTTTGCCAAGGCCCTTCAACAGTTCGGTCAGCGCGCCCGACTTGCCGAGAAAGCGCGCTTTCTCGTTCTCGAGCGTGGTGACGTCGGAGGCTTCTGCGAAGGCTTTTTGCGCGTCGGCGACAATCTGGTCCAGATCCATTGATCCCATCATTTCAACGTCAGTGTTCTATCGAAACAAAACCGGTTCTACCAACAAAAACGGGGCTCGGTGAGGAGCCCCGTTTTTGTTGCAGCGTCACCGGGACTACCGGATGTTCGCTGCAACGAACCACGCAGTGTTAATTGCCAGAAGCGCAATCAGGCTGCAACGGCGGCTTTCACCTGCTGAACGATCGCAGCAAAAGCAGCCTTGTCGAACACAGCCATGTCGGCCAGCACCTTGCGGTCCAGTTCGATCGAAGCCTTCTTCAGGCCGTTGATGAACACGCTGTACGTCATGTCGTGCTGACGCACCGCCGCGTTGATACGCGTGATCCACAGTGCGCGGAACACACGCTTCTTGTTGCGGCGATCGCGGTAGGCGTACTGGCCTGCGCGCATGACCGCCTGCTTGGCGATGCGATAGACGTTATTGCGACGGCCGCGGTAACCCTTGGCCAGCTTGATAATCTTCTTGTGACGGGCCCGTGCGGTAACCCCACGTTTTACTCGAGGCATGTTTCGCTCCTATGAGTTTCGGTTAAGGGTTAAGCGAACGGCAGCATTGCGCGCACGGAGTTCAGATCGGAATCATGAACTGCCGTCGAGCCGCGCAGATGGCGTTTGTTCTTGGTGGTCTTCTTGGTAAGAATGTGGCGCTTGAAGGCTTGACCGCGCTTGACGGTACCGCCCGGACGCACCACGAAGCGCTTTGCAGCACTCTTCTTGGTCTTCATCTTCGGCATGACAACTCCATTATTTGATGGACATGGGTGTGCGGTCGGCCTGATGGCCATTACCCGCCCTTCGAAACCCATTCCACTTGGTATGCAGACCGCCGATACCGCCGGCAGCCGCTTTTCGGGAACGGCGCTCACTTGCAAAAGCGCTGCTCCGAAATCTGCTGACGCTGCACCGGGCAACCGGCGCGGCGTCATTGTATCTGTCACAACCAGAACTCGCGCGCTCATGGCGCGCAGTTGCCCTGACTGCTTACTTCTTTTTCTTCGGAGCGAGCACCATGATCATCTGGCGCCCTTCCATTTTCGGCATTTGCTCGACCTGACCCACTTCGTCGAGGTCGGTGCGCAGGCGTTCCAGCATGCGCATGCCAATTTCCTGGTGAGCCATTTCGCGGCCACGGAAACGCAACGTGATTTTCGTCTTGTCGCCGTCTTCGAGGAAGCGGACGAGGTTACGCAGCTTGACGTTGTAGTCGCCGTCGTCAGTACCCGGGCGGAATTTGACTTCCTTGACCTGGATGACCTTCTGCTTGAGCTTGGCCTCGTGTTGCTTCTTCGCTTCCTGGTACTTGAACTTGCCGTAGTCCATCAAACGGCAAACCGGCGGGACCGCTTGAGGAGCGATTTCGACCAGATCCACATCTTGCTGTTCCGACATGCGGAACGCATCAGCGAGTTTCACGATGCCGAGCGGTTCGTTCTCGACGCCGACCAGACGCACCTCGGGTGCCGTAATTTCACCGTTGATGCGGTGCGCAGACTTATCAGTAGCGATGTTACGTTTCCTCTAAAAATTAAAAAAACGAGCCGGGCTGCCAAGTGGCTCAGTTGAACGACTGCACGTCCTGGCGCAGACGCTCAATGAAGGCATCGACAGGCATCACGCCAAGATCGACACCACCACGGGCACGCACGGCTACCGTTTGGGCTTCACGCTCCTTGTCGCCGACCACAAGCAGGTACGGCACCTTCTCGAGCGTGTGCTCACGTATTTTATAGCTAATCTTCTCGTTGCGCAAATCAGCCTCCACTCTAACCCCTTGTTTTTGCAACGTTTGGGCGAGAGACTGGGCGTATTCCGCCTGACTTTCGGCGATATTCATCACCACCACCTGCATCGGCGCCAGCCATGCGGGCATTGCACCGGCGTGGTGCTCGATCAGGATGCCGAGAAAGCGCTCCATTGATCCGACGATTGCCCGGTGCAGCATGATGGGCCGGCGGCGACCGTTGTCTTCCGCGACGTACTCCGCGCCAAGACGCTCGGGCAGCACCATGTCGAGCTGCAACGTGCCGCATTGCCACGAGCGGCCAAGCGCGTCCTTGATGTGATACTCGACCTTCGGACCGTAGAAAGCGCCTTCGCCGGGCAGCTCTTCCCACGTCACGCCGCACGCGGTCAGCGCTTCGCGCAAGCCCTGCTCGGCGCGGTCCCACGTTTCGTCCGTGCCCGCGCGCGCGTCCGGGCGCAACGACAGCTTGATCTCGACATTGTCGAAGCCGAAGTCCTTGTACACGCTCATGGCGAGCGTGTTAAAGGCGATCGACTCGCTGATGAACTGATCTTCCGTACAGAAGATGTGCGCGTCGTCCTGCACGAAACCGCGCACGCGCATCAAACCATGCAGCGCGCCCGACGATTCGTTGCGGTGGCACGAGCCGAACTCTGCGTAACGCAGCGGCAGATCGCGATACGAGCGCAAGCCGTGGTTGAACACCTGAACGTGACCGGGGCAGTTCATCGGCTTGATCGCGTAGTCGCGCTTTTCCGATTCCGTCGTGAACATGTTTTCACGATAGTTCTGCCAGTGGCCGGACGCTTCCCAGAGCGACCGGTCCATGATCATGGGCGTCTTGATTTCGAGGTAGCCGGCCTCGTTCACGCGGCGGCGCATGTACTGCTCGACCTGCTGCCACAACGTCCAGCCGCGGGGATGCCAGAACACCATGCCGGGCGACTCGTCCTGCATATGGAACAGGTCGAGTTGCTTGCCGAGCTTGCGGTGATCGCGCTTTTCCGCTTCCTCGAGCATGTGCAGATACGCTTCCTGGTCTTCCTTCTTCGTCCAGGCCGTGCCGTAGATGCGCTGCAACTGCTCGTTCTTCGAATCGCCGCGCCAGTACGCACCAGCGACCTTCATCAACTTGAAGACCTTGAGCTTTCCCGTGGACGGCACGTGCGGACCACGACACAGGTCGGTGAAACCGCCGTGCGAGTAGAGCTTGATCTCGTCGGTCGCCGGAATCGACTCGATGATCTCCGCCTTGTACTTTTCGCCGATGCTCTTGAAGTAGTCCACCGCTTCGTCGCGCGACACGACGCGGCGCGACACGGGCTCGTCTTTCTTCGCGAGCTCCTGCATGCGCTTTTCGATCTTTTCCAGATCTTCAGGCGTGAAGGGACGGTTATAGGCGAAGTCGTAGTAAAAGCCGTTGTCGATCACCGGACCAATGGTGACCTGCGCCTCGGGGTACAGATCTTTCACCGCGTACGCGAGCAGGTGCGCCGTGGAGTGGCGAATGATATCGAGACCGTCTGCGTCTTTTTCGGTGACGATGGCCAGCGCCACGTCGTGATCGATCAGCGTGGACGTGTCGACCAGTTCACCGTCGATCTTGCCGCCGAGCGCAGCCTTCGCGAGGCCGGGGCCGATGGACGCGGCCACTTCGGCGACGGTCACCGGATGCTCGTACTGTCGAACAGAACCGTCAGGCAGACGTATCGAAACCATTGCGTTCTCCGTGGTGCCGACCGGCGGCGGCACATACAACCAGGTGAAAAAGCCAAAAAAAATGCGGCCCCGCTTTCGAGGGGCCGCATTCACATTTCCTGCAAACTGCACTGGCGAAAGTGGTCCTCGACTAGCGTCGCTCCGAAGTGGTTTCGGTCAACGTTCGCGGTGCCATAACCGTATTCGCCCTTCGCCGTATTCGCCTATTGCGCCACAGGCGCTTACTGCAGTTTGCGAAACCCCGGCAATGCCGGAATTTCTTTTTCGTTGGTAGGCTCGATTGGACTCGAACCAACGACCCCCACCATGTCAAGGTGGTGCTCTAACCAGCTGAGCTACGAGCCTGAAGAAACGAGATTATATGGAGCCCCACACTGCTTGGCAAGTACTTTTATGCACCGACTTTAGAATCCCCGGACCCGTGATCATTCCGCGACTCGTACAACGGCCGCATTCTCAGGAGTTCATTAAGCTCGTTCGCTCTCAGCCTTTGCGCGATGCCCGCACGACGCCCGTCACTTCGCCAAGCAGCGTGCAGGCGCGCTGAATTTGCGCGGCACTCGAGACTTCGACGGTGAATTGCATGAACGCGGCATTGCGGCGTGTCTGCGTCTTCACGCCGATCACATTCATTTTCTCGCGCGCGAACACTTCGGAGATATCGCGCAGCAGGCCCTGACGGTCGGTTGCCTCGATCGACAGATCGACCGGATAGACCGATTGCCCGCGGCCGCTCATCACATCCGCCGACCATGCCGTTTGCAGCACCCGCTCCGGCGCGCGCTCGGCCATGCGCAAAAACGTTGGGCAATCGCTGCGGTGAATCGACATGCCCTTGCCGCGCGTCACGAAGCCCGAGATGTCGTCGGGCGGCGCCGGCCGGCAGCAACGTGCAAGCTGCGTGAGGAGCGCGTCCACGCCGACCACCAGCACGCCCGTCGACGCGCCCCGCGCGACACTCGCGCCACTGCTGCGCTTCTCGAATTGCTCCGGCGCCTCGACCACCGGTTCCGGCGGCGGCGCATCATGCAGCGCCTGTTCGACGAGCCGCAGACTGAATTCTTCCTTGCCCACGACCGAGAAAAAATCGTCGGTCGTCTTGAAGCCGAGCTTGGCGGCAAGCTGATCCAGATTGACCGAGGTCTTGCCCTCACGCTGCAAGGTCTTTTCGACCATCGCGCGTCCGCTCGCAATATGCTCCTGCAATTCCACCGCGTTGAACCAGGCCCGCACCTTCTGACGCGCGCGCGAGCTATGCAGATAGCCGAGTTGCGGGTTCAGCCAGTCGCGGGACGGGCCGCCCTCCTTCACGGCGACGATCTCAACCGTCTGGCCGTTCTGCAACTGTGTGTTGAGCGGCACCATCGCGCCGTCCACACGCGCGCCGCGGCACCTGTGCCCCAACTCGCTATGCAGGTGATACGCGAAATCCACGGGCGTCGCGCCGTGCGGCAACGCGATCACACGCGCCTGCGGCGTCAGCACGTAGATGTGGTCGTCGTCGAGCGTGGCCTGGCGCAGTTGCTCCCACGGCTGCGTAGCGCGCTTTTCGCCGTGCTCGCCTTCGGACACGTCGTCTTTCCACGCGAGCAGTTGACGCAGCCACGCGATCTTCTCGTCGTACTTCTCATTGGCCGCAAACTGCCCGCCGTAACCGCGCGTGCCAGCCTCCTTGTAGCGCCAGTGCGCGGCCACGCCGTATTCCGCGAACTGATGCATCTCATGCGTGCGGATCTGCACTTCGAACGCGCGGCCGTCGTCGCCGATCACGACTGTATGCAGCGACTTGTAGCCATTGGGCTTGGGTCGCGAGATGTAGTCGTCGAACTCTTTGGGAACCGGTTGCCACAGGTTGTGCACGATGCCGAGCACGGTGTAGCAGTCTTTGATGTCCGGCACGATCACACGAAACGCGCGCACGTCGTACAGTTCCGCGAAGTCCAGTTCCTTGCCGCGCATCTTGCGCCAGATGCTGTAGATGTGCTTCGGGCGCCCGCTCACTTCGGCGCGAATGTTGGCCGCGGCGAGTTCGCGCTGCAGGCGCTCGATGGCCTGCGCCACATAGCTTTCGCGCTCGACGCGCTTCTCGTCCAGCAGCTTCGCAATGCGCTTGTAGACGGCCGGTTCCTCGAAGCGGAACGCGAGGTCTTCGAGTTCCCACTTCAGTTGCCAGATGCCCAGACGGTTCGCGAGCGGCGCGTAGATATCGAGCGTCTCGCGCGCCACGTCGGGCGAAGGCGTGAGCTTCGCCGCCGCGTAAAAGCGCAGCGACTGCAGCCGCGACGCGAGCCGGATCAACACCACGCGGATGTCCTGCGCGAACGCAAGCAGCATCTTGCGCAGCGCCTCGACCTGCGCGCGCCGCGCGGCCTGCGCGTCGCGCCCCGCTTCGGGCATCGCGTTCTGCGCCGCGCGCAAGCTCACGGTGCCAAGGCGCAGAAGCTTGCGCACGTCGCAGACGAGTTGCGCGACCTCTTCGCCGAACTTGTCGGCAATCAGGCGCTCGGGGTCCTGCAAATGCGGCGTCAATGCGAATAGCGCGGCCGCCAGCACGGCCGGCGGATCGACATTGAGCGTACGCATGATGGACGCGGTACCCGCCGCGTGATCCGCCAGCAATTCGCCCGATGACAGGCGCACCTCGCCCGCGTGCTGCCGTACGAATGCCATCGCCTCGTCGAAAGACGGGAGGGAATGCGGCGCGCTCGTAACGGTTTCGGTATTCATGGTGCGGCGGCCCAGCGGGGCGAGGCAAATCAACGAAATTTCAACTGCAACTGCTCGGTTCTGCGCGGCTTGACTGCCGTGGTTAGCTGCGCTGCGCCGCGACCACGACGATCTCGACCAGACACTTCGGATTCGCGAGCCTGGCTTCGACGGTAGCGCGCGGCGGCGTCGCCCCTTGTGCGACCCACTCGTCCCACACTGCGTTCATGCCCGCGAAGTGCACCATGTCCGAGATATAGATCTGCACCGACAGCAGATGCGATTTATCGCTGTTGGCCTCGGCAAGCAGACGGTCGATGTGGCCGAGCACTTCGCGCGTCTGGCCCGTGATGTCCTGGTCCGCGTCTTCCGCGATCTGGCCGGCGAGGTACACGGTGCCGTTGTGCACGGCGATTTCCGAGAGGCGCTTGCCGACATGGTGACGAATGACTGCCATGGAAGATCCTGATGTAGATAGAAGAGAGTTGAATGGAAATACGGCTTGCATGACGCCCGCAGCGCAGCGTCACGCGCAACCACATATTATGACGCGTCGCCGCCTGGGCCGATGAAGAACCGCCGCGCAATGTCGATCTGATGTGCCGACAAAAACGCCGGCGCATGCCCGACACCGCTGATTTCGACGCTGGAAACATCACGCCCCGTCTCGACCATCTTCGCGACCGTCTCACGCGACAGCAAGTCGGACAACTCGCCCCTCACCACCAGCACCGGCCCCTGGAAAGACGCAAGCGAATGCCATAACGCGGCCTCGCCGAGCTTCGCGGTTTCTTCGGTGGTTGCGGCGAAGGGCTGGGCGATGCGCGGATCGTAACGGAACAGCCATGTGCCGTTTTCCTCGCGCAGCAGCGGCGTATTGATCTCGCGCCATTCGTCCGGCGTGAGCGGGCCGAAGGTGCGCGCAAGAAAAGCCGCGTGGTCGACGCCTTGCCGCAGCGAGTCGAAACGCACGGGCTTGCCGAGATAATCGCCGATACGTTTGACGGCCTCCGGCTCCAGATGCGGGCCGACGTCGTTCAACAACAGCTTGCGGATGGGCGTGTCGGCGAGGCCCGCCAGGCCGAGCCCGATCAGCCCGCCCATGGACGTGCCGAACCAGTCCACCGTCTCCACGTTCAGGCGAGCAATCAGCGTGACCATGTCGGCGACATACTGCGGCACGCCATACAAGTTGGGGTTGGCGAGCCACGACGACAAGCCCCGCCCGGCGACATCCGGACAGACCACACGGTACGTGCCCGCAAACTGCGCGGCGAGCCGGTCGAAGTCGCGCCCCGAACGCGTCAGGCCGTGCACGCACAACAGCACGCGAGGATTGTCCGGATCGCCCCACTCCGTGTAGGCGATACGATGCAGGCCCGCGACGCTCGCGCACTGCACGTAACGTTGGCGAGGCGTGGGCGGCTCGCCGGCGAAGGCTGTCGTTGCGGTCATCTGTGGTCCTTGCAAAAGCGCTGCGGATCTGGTGCGGGCGCGGACCGCAACGCGGTAGGAAGCGGCTCGCGGCGAATCTCCATTGATGCCTTCGAACGATTGTAAACCGCTTTGCACATGGCAACGATCGGCCAAACCGCATAGGACGAGCAAAGCAAAACGTCCGCCCCATAAGAAAAAAAGCGGAGGAGACTTACGCCTCGCCCGCTTCAATGCACGCTGCACGCCTACGTCAAGCATGCCCGCTGCTGTCTATGCCGCCAGCCAACGCTCACGCGTCACACACGTCAGCCGGCAATAGACCGGACAACCGCGAATCAGCTAACCGCGCTCACATCCAGCGGCGCGCCCGTCTTCGCCTTGATCTCGTCGACGCTCACGCCCGGCGCCAGTTCGGTCACCTTCAGGCCGTCTTCCGTGACTTCGATCACGCCGAGGTCGGTGATGATCTGATCGACCACGCCCACGCCCGTCAACGGCAACGTGCATTCCTCGAGAATCTTGTGCTGGTCGCCCTTCGCGACGTGCTCCATCAGCACGACGACGCGCTTGACGCCCGCGACCAGATCCATCGCGCCGCCCATGCCCTTGATCATTTTGCCCGGGATCATCCAGTTGGCGAGATCGCCCTTCTTGCTGATCTGCATCGCGCCGAGAATCGCCAGGTTGATGTGGCCGCCGCGAATCATCGCGAACGAATCCGCCGACGAGAAAATCGACGAGCCGGGCAACGTGGTCACAGTCTGCTTGCCGGCGTTGATGAGGTCGGGATCCACTTCGTCTTCGGTCGGCGAGGGGCCGATGCCGAGCAGGCCGTTCTCCGACTGCAGCCATACTTCGACGCCCGGCGGCACGTGGTTCGCCACCAGCGTCGGCAGGCCGATGCCGAGGTTCACATAGAAGCCGTCCTGCAATTCCTTCGCCGCGCGCGCGGCCATTTGGTCACGAGTCCATGCCATGATCAGTCTCCTTTCGCGCGGACGACGCGTTGTTCGATGCGTTTTTCCGGATGCGCATTGAGCACGATGCGCTGAACGAAGATGCCAGGCGTATGAATCGCGTCCGGATCGAGCTCGCCCACCTCGACGATTTCCTCGACTTCCGCCACGGTGATCCGGCCGGCCATCGCGCACATCGGGTTGAAGTTGCGCGCCGTGCGGCGATAGATCAGGTTGCCCGACTTGTCGGCCTTCCATGCCTTGACGAGGGCGATATCAGCGGTCAGCGAACGTTCGAGCACGTAGTGGTTTTCGCCGAACTGGCGGGTTTCCTTGCCCTCGGCAATCAGCGTGCCGTAGCCGGTATTCGTGAAGAAAGCCGGAATGCCCGAGCCGCCCGCGCGCAGCTTCTCGGCAAGCGTGCCCTGCGGCGTGAATTCGAGCTCAAGCTCACCGGCCAGATACTGGCGCTCGAACTCCTTGTTCTCGCCGACATACGACGAAATCATCTTCTTGATCTGGCGCGTTTCGAGCAGCAGACCAAGGCCGAATCCGTCGACGCCCGCGTTGTTGCTGATGCACGTGATGCCCTGCACCTTCGTGTCGCGCAGCGCTGCGATCAGCGCCTCGGGAATGCCGCACAGCCCGAAGCCGCCGACGGCGAACGTCTGCCCGTCCTTGACGATGTCTTTCAGCGCCTCGGCGGCGCCTGGATAGACCTTGTTCATCAGTTTGTCCCTTCCTTTATGGAAACCCGAAACCGGTTTTGTTGCGGCTGATACGACGCGTACAGGCCGTGGCCCGAGACGTCATTGCAGTCATCCACGACGCACTGGGCGCGAGGCCTGGCTAAAGGCTCGTGCACACGCCGCCACGGACGCCTCACCGCGTTCTCATGTGCCCGAAAGAGTACGCTCGCCGCGCCATGCGGCACAATACGCAAAAATACATAAGTACTTGCCGCCAGCCCATGCCCGCACTGGATTATCAAACCGCTTTTCATCTCGCGCCGATCGGGCTCGTGCTGTCGCGTGAACGCATTATCGAAGACTGCAATGACGAGCTTGCGTCCATCTTCGGCTGTCCGCGCGAGGCGCTGATCGGCCAGTCGTTCCAGATACTCTACCCGTCCGCGGACGAATTCGAGCGGATCGGCGCACGCATTCCGCCCATCATGACCGCGCAAGGCAGCTACGCCGACGACCGCATCATGAAGCGCGCCAACGGCGAACTGTTCTGGTGCCACGTGACCGGCCGCGCACAGCGGCGCGCCGACCCGCACGCGGCGGGCGTCTGGACTTTCGAGGATCTGAGCGCGACGCGCCGCGTGGCCGTCGAACTGACGCCGCGCGAGCGCGAAATCGCCGCACAACTGGTGACGGGAAAAACGAGTAAGCAGATTGGACGGGCGCTGGACATCAGCCCGCGGACGGTCGACGTGTACCGCGCGCGGCTGATGCGCAAATACGATACGGGGAATGCGACCGAGTTGTTGCAGCGGCTGCTCGGCCATTAAGCGCCGCACTTCGCGAACTTATGCCGCCGGCTCGGCCGTTTTGACGAGAGCCGCACGCTCGATCGTCGCGCGCAGCACGTCCGGGACCGGCACCGACTTGCCTGCCGCGTAATCGATCCACACGCAACGGGCGGCGCCGCGCGCATAAACGGTGTTCGGATCGTCCGCGCGCACCAGCTCGAAGCCGGTATCGAAACTGCTGCGGCCGGGCGTCGCGACGCTCATGCGGCCGATCACGTCGCCGGGATAATGCAGTTGCTTGAGAAATTCCATCGACGCATTGACGATCACCGGCCCCTGGCCGTCCGCGTTGCTGCCGGTCAAGCCCAGTTGCTCGAACCAGGAAATGCGCACCTGCTCCATATAACGGAAATAGACCGTGTTGTTCACATGGCCGAACGCGTCCATGTCGCCCCAGCGGATCGGCATCGACATTTCGAAAACTGCGTGAAAATCGCTCATTGTGCTTCTACTCTTCCTGCTTCTTCAGTGATTGAATCCGGCGTCGAACTGGAAAGCGGCAAGGCTCACGCAAGGCCGAAGCCGTCGTCGGCAGCGATTACCGAGCCGTTGATGAACTGCGATTCGTCCGCCGCCAGCAGCAGCAGGAGTCCGTCCAGGTCGTCCGGCTTGCCGACGCGATGGCGCGGCAGCATCGACACGAGCTTCTGTCCCTGCTCGGTCGACCAGTGATGATGGTTGATCTCCGTATCGATATAGCCCGGACAGATCGCGTTCACGTTGATGCCGTGCTTGCCCCATTCGAGCGCCATCGCTTTGGTCATGTGCACGACGGCCGCCTTGCTCATCGAATACAGGCCGATTTGCGGCAGCACTCGCAGACCCGCCATGGAGGCTATATTGATGATGCGATACGACGGCTTTTGCGCATTGTTGCCGCGCATGATCATGCGCTTGGCCACTTCCTGGGCGACGAAGAATGCGCCGCGCGTATTCGTATCGAACACGTATTCGAAGTCGGCGGGTGTGACTTCCGAGAGCTTTTGCGTGGTGGACACGCCCGAGTTGTTCACCAGAATGTCGATCGTGCCCGCCTCGGTCTCCGCGTGCGCGACGGCCGCCTTGATGCTTTGATAATCTGTCACGTCGAGCGAGACGACGTGCGCCGCGCCGCCCGACGCCTCGATCTCGGCGCGCAGTTCCTTGAGGCGCTCCGTGCGCCGGCTCGCGAGCACGACCTTGGCGCCCGCCTGCGACAATACCTGTGCAAAGCGCTTGCCCAACCCGCTCGAGGCGCCGGTTATCAGCGCGACCTTGCCTTCCAGATTGATCGAACGGCCCATTGTCGTTCCTTGTTCGGTGATTGTTACGGATGCGGTTGTCAGTTGCGGCCGAGCTTAAGCTCGGGTCAATACCGTATCACAGAAATAGAACGATCGTGCTAATCTCTGCTGACCCGGTTGCGGTGCAAGAATCCATCGCCCACAATACGATCCCGAAAAAAGCATTCTAACGGTAAGAGGAGCTTCAATGACCCCCGCAAGTCTCATCGAGCAGTATGGCCCGCGCGAGTCGATGGAATACGACGTCGTGATCGTCGGCGGCGGCCCGGCTGGCCTGTCTGCCGCGATCCGCCTGAAGCAGCTGGCGGCCGACAAGGGGGTCGAACTTGGCGTCTGCGTGCTTGAAAAAGGCTCGGAAATCGGGGCGCA
>NZ_AXAJ01000018.1 GCF_000472445.1 Burkholderia sp. WSM2230 | reverse complement strand
ACGGCCGAAGCGAAGCTGGAAATCATGGACGCCTGCGGCATCAAGGTCACGAAGAACCCGTCGGAAATGGCGCGTCTTCTGAAGGCGATGTTGTAAATCGAAACTGGCGCCCAGTTGCGGCGCCTTTTTTGATACGCTTACGAGATCCTTTCGTTGGCGTGCGGCTCGAAGCGGGGGAGTTCAACACTCCTCCGCTTTTTTATTGTCTGCGCCTCCCGTTCCTTCTTATTCTTTTGCTCATGCTCGAGTTCCTCGCCACGCTCCACTGGGGCGCAGTCATTCAGATCATCGTCATCGACATTCTGCTGGGTGGCGACAACGCCGTCGTAATCGCGCTTGCTTGCCGCAACTTGCCGCCTGCACAACGCACGAAGGGCGTGCTGTGGGGCACGGCCGGCGCGATTCTGCTGCGCGTGATACTGATTGCGTTCGCGGTCGCGCTGCTCGACGTGCCCTTGTTGAAATTTGCGGGCGGGTTGCTGCTGCTGTGGATCGGCGTTCGTCTGATGGCGCCGGCGCATGACGCGCATGAGAACGTGAAGCCTGCCGACAAGCTTGTCTCGGCGATCAAGACGATCATCGTCGCGGATGCGGTCATGAGTCTCGACAACGTGATCGCCATCGCAGGCGCGGCCGAGGCCGCCGACCCCCAGCATCGGCTCGCGCTGGTGATCTTCGGTCTGGTGGTGAGTATTCCGCTGATCGTGTGGGGCAGCCAGTTGGTGCTGAAACTGCTGGATCGTTTCCCGATTGTGATCACGCTTGGCGCAGCGCTGCTCGGCTGGATCGCGGGCGGCCTCATCATCAACGATCCTGCCGGCGACCGCTGGCCGGTCCTCGACACGCCTCTTGCCGAATACGGGATGAGCGTCGCCGGTGCGCTGTTCGTCGTGATTCTTGGCTATGTGATCAAGCGCCGCAACGCGAAATCCGCCGCGGCCTGAGGCGGCATGCAGTATGTGTCTCCGGGAACTCGAGGTTAGCCATTCGGCTGACTGTCTGACACGAGCGTCGCTCGCTACGATGGAAGCGCCTGTTCCCGATCCGTGGAGCAGGCGTTTTTCGTTTCAGGAGCCTGCCGATGATCGTCACCTTGCCTTACTCCCCTTATTCCCAGTCCACGCGGGCGCACTCGCGGCTTGCTCGAGCGCGCTGGTCCGCGAGACTCGCGCGAGCTTGCCGCCGCGTCGGCTCGCGCCTCGGCTTCGGCTTTACGCTGATCGAACTGATGATCGTGCTTGCGATTGTCGGCGTGATTGCCGCCTATGCGATTCCCGCGTATCAGGACTATCTCGCGCGCAGCCGCGTGGGCGAGGGCCTGTCGCTCGCGGCCTCGGCCCGGCTTGCCGTTTCGGAAAACGCGGCGAGCGGCAACGCGTTCGGCGGAGGCTATGCGTCGCCGCCCGCCACGCGCAACGTCGAATCCGTTCATATCGACGACGACAGCGGCCAGATCACCGTCGCCTTCACGACGCGTGTCGCGCCGGCCGGTTCCAACACGATCACGCTCGTGCCGTCGGTGCCCGACAACATCGATGCGCCTACGGCGCGCGTCGCGTTGACCAAGGGCTCGGTGCAGGCCGGTGCGCTCGCGTGGGAATGCTTTGCTGGCGGCAAGACCTCGTCGTCGTTGCCTGCGCCCGGTGCAGGGCCGACGCCCACGCAGGCGCCCACATTGCCGTCGAATCTCGCGCCGCCCGAGTGTCGCGCGTAACGTACGGCGCTTGCACGCAAAGCTAGAGGCTCAAGCGTAAATCGCTGATTTTCGGGATATTTAAGCCCAGCCGGCGCACAGCGCAAGGATTTTTTTGTATAGTGCGCCGGTTGCTGACGCCCAACCCGCTTACTCGATGCCCACACCTTTCGCGCGCTATCTTTCTCTCGTTCTGTTGGCTCTCGCGTTGGTGCTGCCTTATGCAGTCGTCAACCACACGTATCCGATCCCGACGTTTTACGCTGAATTCACCGCGCTCGCGTTGTATCTGCTGATGGGCGCAGGCGTGGTCCTCCTGGTGGCGGGCTCGCAGCCGCGCATCGGTTTTGCGTCGCCCGTGGTGGCGCTTGTTCCGTTGCTGTTCGGCCTGCTGCTGGTCGCACAATCGGTGCTGCTGCCGGTCTCGCAGCCGTCGATGAACTGGCTCGGCGGCGGTTTTCTGCTGGCCGCCTTCATGGCGACGCATGCGGGCTATGGCTTTGCGCGCGCGAAGCTCAGCGAGACCGCGTTGCGCTGGGCGGCCTGCGCACTCATTGTTGGCGGATTGTTTGCGGTGTTCTGCCAGGTCATTCAGCTCTTTCACCTCGAGGCTCGCGTGTCGCCGCTCGTCGTCGCGTATAACGTGACGGTGGAGCGCCGGCCGTTCGGCAACATGGCGCAGGCGAATCACCTCGCCACCTATATCGCGTTCGCGATGGCAGGCGCGCTGTACCTAGTGCAGACGCGCCGGATCGCCGTCGCGATGTGGGCGCTGGTCTCGACCATTTTCGCGGTGGGGCTCGCGCTGACCGTCTCGCGGGGTCCGTGGTTGCAAATGGGCGTGATCGTCGTGGCCGGGTTCTGGATGGCGTTTGCACAGACGCGCGCTGAACCGCAGTTGCGCCGCAGCCATCGGCAATGGCTCATTCCGATTGCGCTTGCTGTGATGTTCTTCGTCGTTAATGCGCTGATTCGTTGGGCCAACGTGCGCTATCACCTCGAACTCGGGCAATCCGCGGCGGATCGCTTCAAGGACGCCGGCCAGATCGCGCCGCGGCTCGCGCTGTGGAAATACGGCTGGACGATGTTCCGCACGCACCCGTTGCTGGGCGTCGGCTGGGGCGAGTTTCCGAGCTACCAGTATCAGTTCGCGAAGACGCTCGGCCATGTGGAGATCGCCAATAACTCGCACGACATTTTTATCGACCTGCTGGCGAAGACCGGTCTGATTGGCCTCGCGATCGTGCTGTTTGGCCTCATTGCGTGGCTCGTGCGCGTGGTGCGTGCGCCGCAGAGCGCGGCCCGCATATTCGGCATTGCGCTGATTGGCGTGCTTGTCATGCATGCGCTCGTCGAATATCCGCAGCAGTACATGTTCTTCCTGCTGCCGGCCATGTTCGTGTTTGGCCTGCTCGAGACACGCCCGCTGCGGCTCGTGCCCGCGCGGCTGTCGTTCGGCGTGTTCGCCGTGGTCGTGTTCGGCGGCATTGCCGCGCTGTATCCGGTGTATCGCGATTACGCCCGCGCGGAGGTGCTGTATTACGGCACGCGTCCGGCTGAGCAATATCAAGCGGAACCATCGTTTCTGTTCGGGGCATGGGGCGGGTACGGCATGGCAACGCTTCTTCCGATGAACTCGATGGACCTTCAACACAAGCTGGCGATGCATCGTCAAGCGATGGCGCTCCTGCCCGGCGAAACGGTGCTGCGCCGTTATGCGGTGCTACAGGCGTTGAGTGGAGATACGGCCGCGGCATTCGATACTGTCGAGCGACTGAAAATCTTCGCCGAGGAACTGAAAGACTGGCCGTCGCAGTTGAGCTATCTGTATCAACTCTGCGATGAACAGAAGACGCTCGCCGGCTTCAAGGCAGAGCTGGTGAAGCGTTACGGCATGCCGTCGGGCGACGTCGAGCAGGAAGACGACAGCGACGATGAGTGAGTCGCGGTTTTGTGAAGGTGGCAGCGGCGCATAGAGGATGGCGACCGCGAGCGCGCGGTCACTCCGCCACCCAATCCCCCGACTTCCCGCCGTGCTTTTCCATCACCTTCACATCGGTGATCGTCATGCCGCGATCCACCGCCTTGCACATGTCGTACACCGTCAGCAGCCCGACCTGCACGGCGGTGAGCGCCTCCATCTCGACCCCGGTTCTGCCGAGCGTTTCCACCTGCGCGGTGCAATGCACGGAGGGCAGTTTCTCGTCCAGTTCGAAGTCCACCTTCACGCGTGTCAGCGCGAGTGGATGACACAGCGGAATCAGATCGGCGGTGCGCTTTGCGCCTTGAATCGCGGCAATGCGTGCGATGCCGATCACGTCGCCCTTCTTTGCGTTGCCGTCGCGAATCAGCGCGAAGGTTTCCGGCAGCATGCGGATCGAACCTCGCGCGATGGCGACGCGCTTGGTCTCCTGCTTGCCGCCGACGTCCACCATATGCGCCTTGCCGGCAGCATCGAAATGAGTGAGATCAGGCATGGTTGGCTCCTTCAGAGGGCGCCTATCATAGCAGTGCGATAGCAGTGCGGCGCGGCAGCCCGGCGCACCCGAGCATGCCTGAGCCGCGCGTCGACTGATTACAATTGCGCCTTGTCCGCTATCTTAGTCGTGCGTTCATCCGGGCGGCGGGCATCGCCATTCGACTCCGTCATACGAACTCGCAATGCGTCCCAAACGGTTTCTTGCTGCGTTGCTGTGCGTCACGCTTGCGGCGCCGCCTGCTGCGTTCGCGCAGGCGCGCGCCGCGTCCAGCGCCGGGCCTGCCGGGCAGTCCGCCGAGCCGCCGCTCGTCAGCGGACCGGTGGAGTCGTACGCGGATCCGCTGGTGCCGTCCGACATCGCGCAAGGCGTGTTCGGCGTGTATGGCGGCGCGCAAAGCCGCTTTTCCGGCAGCTCAGGCAACTCAGGCAACTCAGGCAACTCAGGCGGGAACCGCGGCGCGAATAGCGGCGCCAACACCGGCTGGCGTGCGCCAATCGCCACGCAGCAATTGCCCGACCTTGGCAGCGGCGGCGCGGGGACGCTCACGCCGCAAGCCGAGCGCAAGCTCGGCGAACGCGTGATGCGCGAATTGCGCCGCGACCCCGACTATCTCGACGACTGGCTGGTGCGCGACTACCTGAACTCGGTCGCCGCAAAACTCGCTGCGGCGGCGAACGCGCTCTACATCGGCGGCTATCGGCCGGACTTCGACCTGTTTGCGGTGCGCGACGCGCAGATCAATGCGTTTTCGCTGCCCGGCGGGTTCATTGGCGTGAACACAGGGCTGATCGTCGCGACGCAAACGGAGTCCGAACTCGCGTCAGTGCTCGGCCACGAGATGGGTCACGTCCTGCAACGCCATATCTCGCGGATGATTACGACCGGCGAGCGCAGCGGCTACGCGGCGCTCGCGGGCATGCTGTTCGGCGTGCTCGCGAGCGTGCTCGCGCATAGCGGCGACCTGGGCAGTGCGATTGCGATCGGCGGCCAGGCTTATGCGGTCGACAACCAGTTGCGCTTTTCGCGTTCGGCCGAACACGAGGCGGACCGTGTCGGCTTCTTGCTGCTCGCCGGCGCGGGCTACGATCCGTATGCGATGACCACGTTCTTCGGCCGCCTCGACCGTGCGGCGATGAGCGACACCGGCATTCCGGCGTACGCTCGCACGCACCCGCTGACTGGCGAGCGGATCGCCGACATGGAAGACCGCGCGCGGCGCGCGCCTTACCGCCAGCCGCATCAGGCGAGCGAGTACGGCTTCGTGCGCGCACGAGCTCGCATGTTGCAGGACCGCTCGCGCAGCGAGTACGCCGACGAGGTCTCGCGCTTGCGCTCGGAGATCGAAGACCGCACGGCGCCGAACGTTGCTGCGAACTGGTATGGCATCGCGTATGGCCAGATGCTGCTTGAGCGTTACGACGACGCGGCCCGGTCGCTCGCTTCGTCGCGTGATGCGTTTGCCGTGGGGGCGCAGGCGGAGGGCGACCCCGCACGCAGTTCGCCGAGTCTCGACGTGCTTGCCGCCGACATCGCGCGGCGTGCCGGCCGCGACGAGGAGGCGGTGCGTCTTGCCGACTTTGCGCAAAAGCGCTGGCCGCAATCGAACGCCGCCATCGACATGCACATTCGCACCTTGCTGAGCCTGCGGCGCTTTGCCGAGGCGCAGGCGTTGGCGCAGAAAGAGACCCGGGCGCAGCCCGATCAGCCGGCATGGTGGTTGTACCTCGCGCAGGCAAGCGCCGGGACGGGCGATGCGCTCACGCGTCATCGCGCGCTCGCCGAGAAGTTCGCGCTGGAAGGCGCGTGGCCCTCGGCGATCCGTCAATTGAAGGACGCGCGCGATATGAAGACGATCGGCTATTACGACCTTGCCACCGTCGACGCGAGGCTGCATGAAATGGAGAACCGCTACAAGGAAGAGCGGCTGGATGAAAAGAGCTAACCGCGAAGTGTCGCAACACTGCGGCGTCCGGCGGCGAGAGCACCTTCGCCGCCGGAGCGACGACTAACCCGTTGCGACAGGTGTTTTCGCAGACAGGCCGCTTGCCCGGGATGCACGCGTCAGACGTTCGCCGCCGGGCTCTCTACAAAACCGAAGCGCGACGCGACTTCTCCACGCCTTATCGGCTGCAGCGGCAACGTGGTGCCGCCGTTCCAGTGGAACTCGCCGCTAACGGAATCGTCGGCGAGCGTCGTGTGGTCCGCGAAAACTTCCAGATCGTGATCGTGCAGCACGGCGATTCGCGGCGGCGCGCGCAGACCCGACGGATCCGAATGACCCGAGGCGCCGGCAAACAGAATGCCGCCCTCGTCGTCGGCATACACGACTGAGGGTTCGAAACGGTTACCTGCCTGATCTGTCAATGCGAGCACGCCGTCCGCGTCGACCGACAAGCGCACGACCCAAGGCGTATAGCCGAGTTCCACGTACACCCGCTGCGGTCCGTTCTGGAAGAACCATTGCCCGCGTTCGTCGCACTCGTAGTTGCGGTTGATGAAGCCGAGCAGCGCTTCGTGGCGGATCGGCACGCCCGGCGAGCCGCTCGCCTGTGCGGCTTCGTCGCGCATGCGCCACTGGCCGCGCCGGTCGAGCATCAGCCAGCCGGTGCAACTGGGAACGTTTGGCCATTTGGCCAAAGCCTGCTTGACGATGTCATCCATGATCGACGTGTTGCTCCAGAAAGCCCAACACGCGCCGCGACAGCCAGTCGATCCGGCCGGGAAACGGTCCGGTCATGAAGCCGGCGTGACCGCCGTGCCTCGGCTGATCAAGTTCCACCGCCGCCGACACCTGATGCCGCGCCGGCAACGCCCTCGCCGGCAAAAACGGATCGTTGCGCGCATTCAGCACGAGCGTGGGCACCTGAATGTGCGGCAGCAAGGGGCGCGTGGTGGCCACGCTCCAATAGTCGTCGGTATCGCGAAAGCCGTGCAGCGGCGCCGTGACGACATTGTCGAACTCGTACATGGTACGGCTCGCAAGCATCGCGTTGCGGTCGAACAGGCCGGGAAACTGCGCCAGCTTCTGCTCGGCCTTCTGCTTGAGCGTCTTCAGAAAGTTGCGCGTGTAGATCATGCCGAGGCCTTGCGACAGCGCGTGGCCGCCTGCGTGCACGTCGATGGGCGTGGAAACCGCGGCGGCGCCGGCGATTACCCACGCCGCATCCTCGCGCTGCTCGCCGAGCCAGCGCAACAGCACATTGCCGCCGAGCGACACGCCCGCGGCGACCAGCGGCCCGCGGTGCACGGCGCGCAGGCGTCGCAGGATCCAATCCACTTCGTTGCTGTCCGCCAGATGATAGAAGCGCGGCAGGCGATTGAGCTCGCCGCTGCAACTGCGAAAGTGCGGCACGACGCCGTGCCAGCCATAATCGCGCGCGGCTGCCATCAACGTGGATGCGTAATGCGAAGCGGAGCTGCCTTCCAGGCCGTGAAACAGAACGAGCAACGGCGCGTTAGCAGCGGGAACCGGACGCGCAGCGTCGCCTGTCATGGCCGAGGCCGGCGAGTCGTCGTGCCGAACCCAGTCGACGTCGATGAAATCGCCGTCAGGCGTGTCCCAGCGCTCGCGGCGAAACGACACAGCGGGACGGCGCGCGAACAGCGACGGCACGATGGTCTGCACATGTTTGTTCGGCAACCACAGCGGCGCGCGGTAGAGCAGGTCTTTGGCGGCTTCCAGACTCGCGTCGATAGTGGCGTCGACAGTGGACTGGATAGCGGCCTCGACGCCGGCTATACCCGACGTAGCGGTCTGCTCTCGTGTCGTCCGCAAAGAGGACTTGCTGCGGGGCGTGCTCATGCCGGTTCAGGAGCGGGATTCAAAGCGAAAGCGTGGCGGCGCGCAGCGCTTCAGTGGAGCGACCCTTGGCCATGCCGCATCTTGGTGGCGAACTGGCTGGCGGCTTCATTGGGCATTGGGCTCGCGTGGATGTGCGCAATGCGCCATTCGCCGCGTTCGTGGACCATCACATAAGTGGTGAAAACCATCGTGGGCGCGGCTTTCGGGTCGACGGGCCGATGTGCCTCCGCGATTGCGTAGACGACGGTGCCGAGGCTGTCGTAGACGCGAATGTCGAGCGGTTCGATAGAGACCGGCGCCGCTTCGAACAGCACCTGCAAGCCCGTGCGAATGCTGTCGAGGCCATGCAGATGCGAGCCGTCGGCACAAATGCAGCTCACGAACTCTTCGTCGATCCACAGGCCCATCAGGCTGTCGATATTGACCTCGGCGACGGCCTGGTAATAGGCGTTGAGGGTATCGGCGGCGGCTTCGAAGATGTGGGCAAAACGTGGCATGGCTCGTCAGTCTCTTGTGCGCGGCGCGCGGTTGCAAGGCAGCGGTGAGCGGGACAGTCCGGACCACCGGACGATCGCACCCGAGCGCCAGAATGCCCGCGCCGCAAGGCGCGAACATGACGCGACGCGCTCAGGGGCGTGCGGTGTTGCATGCAAGTGTCAGCCGGCTCAGCGTTGCGCGAGCAACATGCCGCGTAAATCGCCGAAAACCTGCTCGGCGCTCAACTGCTTCAGGCAGTTCAGATGACCGAGCGGACACTCGCGCTGAAAACAGGGGCTGCATTCGAGATGAAGCCATTGTACCTTCGCAAGCTCCGACAGGGGCGGCGTGTGCCGCGGATCGGTCGAACCGTAGACGGCCACGAGCGGCCGGCGCAGCGCGGCAGCGACGTGCATGAGCCCCGAATCGTTCGTGACAACGGCATTGGCCCGCGCGATCAGCGCGCAGGCTTCGCCAAGCGCGGTCTGGCCGCACAGGTTGCGCACGTTCGGCGCTTTTTCGGCGATGGCCTGCGCAAGCGGCGCGTCTTTCGGCGAACCGAGCGCGACGATCTGCGTGTATGGGAACGACTGGCCGACCATTTGCGCGAGCGCGGCGAAATGCTCGGGTGGCCAGCGCTTGGCCGGGCCGTATTCGGCGCCCGGGCAGAACACCAGCAACGGCACCCGCGTGTCGAGATTGAAGCGGGCCGAGACGCGCGCCGCCTCGTTCAGGTCGGCGTCGAGCCGCGGCATCGGCAGGTCGTCGGGAATTCTGGCGCCCGGCGCGTAGGCGAGGGCGGCGTAATGGCCGACCATCGGCGGGCGCTCATCCTTGCGCGGATTCGCGTGGCGCACGTTCAGGAGGCCGTAGCGGCTTTCGCCGGTATAGCCGATGCGCAGGCGAATGCCCGCCATCCACGGAATCAGCGCCGACTTCAGCGAGTTCGGCAGTACGTAGGCCGCGTCGTAGCCGACGTCGCGCAAGTCGCTCGCGAGCTGCCAGCGGCGCAGCATCTGCAGCTTGCCGTGCGCGAGGTCGGTGGCGTAGACGTCGCGGATTTCCGGCATGCGTTCTAGCACGGGCGCAACCCACGAGGGCGCGACCGCGTCGATCGCGATGCGGGGATGCAGCTTCACGAGGCGCGCAAAGAGCGGCTGCGCCATCAATGCGTCACCGATCCAGTTCGGTGCGATAACCAACGCGCGACGCATCAGAGTGATTGTCCGGTGTCGAAACGAAGCGCCTCGCGCGCGATGCGCGGGGTGCCTCGGATAAATAAAAATAAAGGAAAAGGGGCGATTCGCCGCTACGAATACCGGCGAAAGCCCCAGCAGCGGGCGAGGCAGCAACCGGCGGGACAGCCGATGCCGCGGGCGAACGGCTCGCGTTCAGTACGCGAGGTTCAGTGACCCTTGATCACTTCGCCGTCGCGCAGCTTGTAACGCGTGCTGCAGTAGGGGCAGCGCGCTTCGCCGTGCGACACGTCGATAAAGACGCGCGGATGCGAACTCCAGCGCGGCATGGCCGGGTTCGGGCAGTACGCCGGGAGGTCCTTTGCCGTCAGTTCGACCAGCGGCATTTCCTTGATATCGCTCATGAGACTTTCTCGTTGTATGCAGGGTGCGTGCGGCGCAATGCGCGTTAAATCCTGGTCAGCCAGTGTGCGTACTTTTCGCTCTTGCCGTTGACGACGTCGAAGAACGCAGACTGCAGCTTCTCCGTGATCGGGCCGCGGGCGCCGGAGCCGATGGTGCGGTTATCCAGTTCGCGGATCGGCGTGACTTCGGCGGCGGTACCGGTGAGGAACGCTTCGTCGCAGGTGTAGACCTCGTCGCGCGTAATGCGCTTTTCGATCACGGGAATGCCCATGTCGCGCGCGAGCGTGATGACCGTGTCGCGCGTAATGCCGTCGAGGCACGACGACAGGTCAGGCGTGTACAGCTTGCCGTTGTTCACGAGGAAGAAGTTTTCGCCGGAGCCTTCCGACACATAGCCGTCCACGTCGAGCAACAGCGCTTCGTCGTAACCGTCGGCGATGGCTTCCTGGTTCGCGAGGATCGAGTTCACATACCAGCCCGACGCCTTCGCGCGGACCATGGACACATTCACGTGATGCCGCGTGAACGACGAAGTCTTCACGCGGATGCCCTTGGCGATGCCGTCTTCACCGAGGTAAGCGCCCCACGGCCAC
Organism: Burkholderia sp. WSM2230; assembly: GCF_000472445.1. Lineage (GTDB taxonomy): Bacteria > Pseudomonadota > Gammaproteobacteria > Burkholderiales > Burkholderiaceae > Paraburkholderia. The sequence goes on along the minus strand of NZ_AXAJ01000018.1, from coordinate 101,325 downwards.
GCGGCAATGGCCACATGGATGGTGTTGCCCTTGGCCGACACGCCGAGCTTTTCCGAACCGACCCAGATGATCGGGCGCAGATAGCACGACTCGAGCTTGTTCTCGCGGACCACTTCGCGCTGCGCGGCGGCGAGCGTTTCGTGGTCGAACGGCACGCCCATCTGAAAAATCTTGGCCGAGTTCAGGAGACGCTTGGTGTGCTCCTGCAAACGGAAAATCGCGGTGCCGCCGTCGGCCGTCTTATAGGCGCGCACGCCTTCGAAAACGCCCATGCCGTAATGCAGCGTGTGGGTCAGCACATGGATCTTGGCATCGCGCCAGTCGATCAGCTTGCCATCCATCCAGATCTTGCCGTCGCGGTCGGCCATTGACATACGGTTCTCCAGCAGGTGCGTGTTGGTGTGAAACCCCAAGCCCGTGGATGCGCGAGGCGCCGGGGCGCGGAAAGCCGGACGCGCCGGAAATTTCCGATGGGGTGCAGCGAAGAGCGTTATTTTAGCGTCTTTTGCACACGAAACGGGCATTTGGACGCATGCCGGGCGCTATAATTCGGCGCACGCATAATTCGCATCCGGATGCGCCAGCGGGTGCTCGACGAGCTGGCGCCGATTTTCCCCAAATTTTCCCATCGCGGCTTTCTGCGCCCGCGCTTTCCGCCTCATGCTCGCTCGTCTGTCAGACATCGATCGCCGTGCCTTCCGCGAGGGCGCACGCGACTATTCGCCCACGCTCATGGCGATCTGCTCCTGGGGCCTCGTCACCGGCATCGCGATGAGCAAGTCCGTGCTCACGCTGCCGCAGGCGCTCGCCATGTCGCTCCTGTGTTACGCCGGCTCGTCGCAACTGGCGGTGCTGCCGCTGCTCGCCGCCAAGCTGCCGATCTGGACGGTGCTGCTCACGGCCGCCATGGTCAATACGCGTTTCGTGATCTTCAGCGTCGGCCTTGCGCCGCACTTTTCCTATCTGTCGATGTGGCGGCGCATCCTGCTCGGCTACTTCAACGGCGACGTGATCTATCTGCTGTTCGTGAAGAAGAACTTTGCGACCGGCTATGTGCCGGGCAAGGAGGCGTACTTCTGGGGCATGGCGGTGAGCAGCTGGCTGTCGTGGCAGGTGGCGTCGATTGCGGGCATCCTGCTCGCGAGCCTGATTCCGGACAACTGGGGGCTCGCGCTCGCCGGCACGCTTGCGCTTCTGCCGATCATGGTGGCGGCTATTGCCACGCGTTCGACGCTGGTCGCGGTGTGCATCGCTGGAATCGTGGCGCTGCTCGCGTTCGACCTGCCGTACCGGCTTGGGCTGCCGCTCGCGGTGATCGCCGCGATCATCGCGGGCAGCGCCGCGGACCTGATGGCCGAGCGCGCCGATTTGCGGCGCATTCGCAGCGGCGCGGGGGATTCGCAATGACGTCCGTGGAAATCTGGCTCGCCATTCTCGGCATGACCTTCGTCACCGCCGTGACACGCGCGATGTTTCTAATCGGCGGCGAGCGCACGGTTTTGCCCGGCCGCGTGCAGCGCATGCTGCGCTATGCGCCCGCTGCGGCGCTCGCCGCCGTGGTCTTGCCCGATGTGCTCGGCACGCCCGAGGGCCTCTCGTTTGCGCCGTCGAACCACGAGTTCTATGCGGCGCTCGCGGGCCTCGCGTGGTTTTTGTGGCGCCGCACCATGCTTGGGACGATCGTCGTTGGAATGGTCGTTTTCACGCTGCTGCGTTTGTTCATGTAACCGAGGGTGGTTGCCATGCTGCGACGCAGCATGGCAGTGCGGCATTCGAATACGGGGGATTCGCCCGCTCGCGGGTCAGAAGGTAGTTCGGATCAGTTAAAATGCCCCTTTCCGGGATGACCGCGCCGATGCCTGGCGCCTGCGCCGCGGCCTTGTCGCCGGCGTTCCACCTCGTGGAGCCGCCCTGCCGACGCGCTGGAGTTCACTGCGCCGAAAGCCGTGTGCGCCGTCCGCCACCGCCTTCCCATCAACTCGCACACAACCGCCCATGAACAAGGTATTGCGTCTCTCCGATCTGATCGCCGAAGGCAAGCTGTCCGGCAAACGAGTGTTCATCCGCGCCGATCTGAACGTGCCGCAAGACGATCAAGGCAACATCACCGAAGACACCCGCATCCGCGCCTCGGTGCCGGCCGTGAAGGCCGCGCTCGACGCCGGCGCCGCCGTAATGGTCACGTCGCACCTGGGCCGTCCGACCGAGGGCGATTTCAAGCCGGAAGACTCGCTCGCGCCGGTCGCGAAGCGCTTCGCGGAACTGCTGGGCCGCGACGTGCCGCTCGTCGCCAACTGGGTGGAAAACGGCGTGAACGTCGCGCCGGGCCAGGTCGTGCTGCTGGAAAACTGCCGCGTGAACAAGGGCGAGAAGAAGGATTCCGACGAGCTTGCGCAAAAAATGGCGAAGCTCTGCGACATCTACGTGAACGACGCATTCGGCACCGCGCACCGCGCCGAAGCGACCACGCACGGCATCGCGAAGTATGCGCCGGTGGCTTGCGCTGGTCCGCTGCTGGCTGCCGAGCTCGAAGCGCTCGGCAAGGCGCTCGGCGCGCCGAAGCGACCGCTGGTGGCGATCGTCGCTGGTTCCAAGGTGTCGACCAAGCTGACTATTCTGAAGTCGCTGGCCGAGAAAGTGGATCAGCTGATCGTGGGCGGCGGCATTGCGAACACGTTCATGCTGGCCGCGGGTCTGAAGATCGGCAAGTCGCTCGCCGAAGCCGATCTGGTGAGCGAAGCCAAAGCCATTATCGACGCAGCGAAGGCGCGCGGCGCCTCGGTGCCCATTCCCACCGACGTGGTCACGGCGAAGGAGTTTTCGCCGACCGCCAAGGCCGAGATCAAGGCCGTCGCCGACGTCGAGGACGACGACATGATCCTCGACATCGGACCGGAAACCGCGAAGACGCTCGCCGCGCAACTGGAAAAAGCCGGCACCATCGTGTGGAACGGCCCGGTCGGCGTGTTCGAATTCGACCAGTTCGGCAACGGCACGAAGACGCTGGCCGACGCTATCGCGAGGTCGTCGGCGTTCTCGATTGCGGGCGGCGGCGATACGCTCGCTGCCATCGCCAAGTACGGCATCCACGACAAGGTCAGCTATATCTCCACGGGCGGCGGCGCCTTCCTCGAGTTCCTGGAAGGCAAGAAGCTGCCGGCTGTCGAAGTTCTGGAATCGCGGGCTTAACGTGGCAGCGCGCTCCCCAACGGCGAAGCCTGCAAAAGCGAACGGTCAGCGCGGCAAGCCGCGCGACACAGCGGCAGCGACGGCAGGGGAGCGCACGGCGCGCTCCGCGGCCACTGCGGCCACCGCCGCCACCGCCACCGCCACGGCGGCCAGAGAGTCCGAGCTTGCCAGCACGGTTGCCGCCGCGCTGGCGACCTCCCTGACGGGTGCCGGCGAAGCCGCGCCGGCGGCCAGTCATTCAGAAGAGCCCGAGGCGCCTGTCGCGTCCGTGGAGTCGACCACCGCGGAAAGCCCGGCGGAACCGTCCAGCATTGCAATTGACGAATCCGCCGCGCCATCCACGGAACTCCCGGAAGCCCAAGTCGCCCCGGCACCCCCGCCGGCACTGCGCGTGCCGGTGTCGAACACCGCTTCACCCCATAAAGCGACGCTGGTTTCAACCGGCGCGCAGCCCCCGGCAGCATCTTTCGGTGCGCAGCCTCCGCATCCGACTCGCAGCGCTCTTTCCAGCGATCCTATCCAGACGAGGAGACTCATGCATCGCGCCACCAAGATTGTCGCTACCATCGGACCGGCTTCCAGCACGCCGGAGATTCTGCTGCAAATGATTCAGGCAGGCGCCGACGTGGTGCGGCTCAATTTCTCGCATGGCACCGCGGACGACCACCGCCAGCGCGCCGAATTCGTGCGCGAGGCGGCTCGCCAGGCGGGCCGCGAGGTCGCCATCATGGCGGACCTGCAAGGCCCGAAGATCCGGGTCGGCAAATTTGAAAACGGCAAGGTCACGCTTACCTCGGGTGAGCCTTTCATCCTCGACGCGGACTGCGAGCTCGGCAACCAGGAACGCGCCGGCCTCGACTACAAGGACTTGCCGCGCGACCTGAAGCCGGGCGACGTGCTGCTGCTCAACGACGGCCTCATCGTGCTGAATGTACAGCGCGTGATCGGCAACGAAATCCATACGATCGTGAAGATCGGCGGCGACCTGTCGAACAACAAGGGCATCAACCGCCAGGGCGGCGGTCTGTCGGCACCCGCGCTGACCGCCAAGGACATGGAAGACATCCGCACGGCAATGTCGCTCGGCGTCGATTTCGTCGCGGTATCGTTCCCGAAGAACGCGACCGACATGGAAATGGCGCGCCAACTGGCGAACATCGCCGGCGCGCCGTATGGCATCAAGCCGAAGATGATTGCCAAGATCGAGCGCGCGGAAGCCATTCCGGCGCTGCAAGGCATTCTGGACGCGTCGGACGGCATCATGGTCGCGCGCGGCGATCTCGCCGTGGAAGTGGGGAATGCCGCAGTCCCCGCGCTGCAAAAGCGGATGATTCGTATGGCGCGCGAGTCGAACAAGTTCGTGATCACCGCGACCCAGATGATGGAGTCGATGATCTACGCGCCGGTGCCCACGCGCGCGGAAGTGTCGGACGTCGCCAACGCGGTGCTGGACGGCACGGACGCGGTGATGCTCTCGGCGGAATCGGCGGCAGGCAAGTACCCGGTGCAGACCATCGAGACAATGGCCGCGATCTGCGTCGAAGCCGAGAAGTCGGAGCAGTCGGAACTGGACAAGGATTTCCTCGACCGCACCTTCACGCGCATCGACCAGTCCATCGCGATGGGCGCGCTCTTCACCGCCTATCACCTGGGCGCGAAGGCGATCGTGGCGTTGACCGAGTCCGGCTCGACGGCGCTGTGGATGTCGCGTCACTGGACGCATGTGCCGATTTTCGCGCTCACGCCGCGCGTCGGCAGCGAGCGGGCCATGGCGCTGTACCGCAACGTGACTTCGCTGCATCTGGACACCAACACCGACCGCGACACGGCGTTGCAACAGGCGTTGGAGACAGTGGTCAGCAAGGGTTACGCGTCGCGTGGCGACATGGTGGTGCTGACTGTCGGCGAGCCGATGGGCCAGGCCGGCGGCACGAATACGCTGAAGATCGTACGGGTCGGCGAGCCGTATTGATCTGCAGGACTGCTCGACCGGCACAGGCTTGATTGAGCGAAGCAGGCTGTCGTACCCGCGACGTTTCGTTTGCGTCGCGGCGCATTGGCCCTTGTCGCGCGGGAGCATGAAACCATGTCTTGCGCGCAGCGGCCAGCGCCTCAATGGGTGTGCGGTTTGCTTCGCGATAAAATCGCCCAGAAGATGCCGGCGGCAAAGAATTCGTTTCAATCTAAGGAGTTACAGCATGCCTCTCGTATCAATGCGTCAACTGCTGGACCATGCCGCTGAAAACGGCTACGGCCTCCCGGCATTCAACGTGAACAACCTGGAGCAGGTGCAGGCGATCATGGCCGCGGCCGACAAGGTCAACGCTCCGGTCATCATGCAGGCTTCGGCCGGCGCGCGTAAATACGCGGGCGAAGCGTTCCTGCGCCATCTGATCGAAGCAGCGGTCGAATCCTATCCGCACATTCCGGTCGTGATGCATCAGGACCACGGCCAGTCGCCGGCGGTCTGTATGGCCGCGATCCGCAGCGGCTTCACCAGCGTGATGATGGACGGCTCGCTCGAAGCCGACGGCAAGACGGTTGCGTCGTACGAGTACAACGTCGACGTGTCGCGCAAGGTGGTGGAAGCAGCCCACTCGATCGGCGTCACGGTGGAAGCGGAACTGGGCGTGCTCGGTTCGCTGGAAACCATGAAGGGCGACAAGGAAGACGGCCACGGCGCGGAAGGCACGATGACCCGCGAGCAACTGCTGACCGATCCGGAACAGGCTGCCGACTTCGTCAAGCTCACGCAGTGCGACGCGCTCGCCATCGCGATCGGCACGTCGCACGGCGCGTACAAGTTCAGCAAGAAGCCGACGGGCGACATTCTGTCGATCCAGCGCATCAAGGAAATTCACCAGCGCATTCCGAACACGCACCTGGTGATGCACGGTTCGTCGTCGGTGCCGCAGGAACTGCTCGCGGAAATCCGCGAATTCGGCGGCGACATGAAGGAAACCTACGGCGTGCCGGTCGAGGAAATCCAGGAAGGCATCAAGCACGGCGTGCGCAAGGTCAATATCGACACCGACTTGCGTCTGGCGATCACCGGCGCGATCCGCCGCTACATGGCGACCAATCCGGGCAAGTTCGACCCGCGCGACTACCTGAAGCCGGCGCGCGAAGCCGCCATGAAGATCTGTATCGAGCGCTACACGCAGTTCGGCTGCGAAGGCCAGGCTGGCAAGATCCAGCCCGTTTCGCTTGATAAAATTGCGGAGAAGTACAAGTCGGGCGAACTCGCGCAAGTCGTCCGCTAAGCGGCATTTGCGTCAGCGCTGGCTCTGCGCCTGGCCGTTCGGCCAGGTTGTCGTTAGATCGCCGTTCCCGCATCATCCGGGGAACGGCGTTTCCCTTTTGTTCCGGTCACACTTTTTGCCTCATTTTTAGCGAACCACGACGATGTCTACCCTCTACGAATCCACGCTCCGCTCGCTGCCGCTGCTCGGCCGCGGTAAAGTCCGCGACAACTATGCGGTGGGCAACGACCAGTTGCTGATCGTCACGACCGACCGTCTGTCGGCGTTCGACGTCATCATGGGCGAGCCGATTCCGAATAAGGGACGCGTGCTCAACGAAATGGCGAACTTCTGGTTCGAGAAGCTCAAGCACGTGGTGCCGAATCACCTGACGGGCGTGGCGCCCGAGTCGGTGGTCGCGGCGGACGAAGTCGAGCAGGTCAAGGGCCGCGCGGTCGTGGTGAAGCGCCTCGAGCCGATTCTGGTTGAAGCGGTGGTGCGTGGTTATCTCGCCGGCAGCGGCTGGAAAGACTATCAGGCGACCGGTTCGGTGTGCGGCGTGCAACTGCCGCCGGGTCTGCAGAACGCGCAGAAACTGCCGGAGCCGATTTTTACGCCGGCGGCCAAGGCCGAAATGGGTCATCACGACGAAAACATCACGTACGACGAGATGGAGCGCCGCATCGGCACCGAACTGTCGGCCACGATCCGCGACATCTCGATCCGGCTGTACAAGGAAGCGGCGGATTATGCGGCCACGCGCGGCATCATCATCGCGGATACCAAGTTCGAGTTTGGTCTCGACAACCACGGCAAGCTGTACCTGATGGACGAGGCGCTCACCGCCGACTCGTCGCGCTTCTGGCCGGCCGACCAGTATAAAGTGGGCACCAATCCGCCCTCGTTCGACAAGCAGTTCGTGCGCGACTGGCTCGAAACGCAGGACTGGGCGAAAGAGCCGCCCGCGCCGAAACTGCCGGACGACGTCGTGCAAAAGACGGGCGAGAAATACCAGGAAGCGCTCGAACGTCTGACCGGGCACAAGCTCGCCTGACCGAATCCGCGACCAGCAAGCCGCAAACAGGAAGCCGCAAACAGCAAGCCGCAAACAGGAAGCCGCAAGATGAGTGAAGCACAAACCGCCCATACGCATGGTGCGCCGGTTGTCGGCGTGCTGATGGGCTCCAGTTCCGACTGGGAAGTCATGAAAAACGCCGTGGCGATTCTGCAGGAATTCGGCGTGCCGTACGAAGCCAAGGTGGTTTCCGCGCACCGCATGCCGGACGAAATGTTCGCCTATGCTGAAGGTGCACGCGAGCGCGGCATCCGCGCGATCATCGCGGGCGCGGGCGGTGCGGCGCATCTGCCGGGCATGCTGGCCGCCAAGACCACGGTACCGGTGCTCGGCGTGCCGGTGGCGAGCAAGTACCTGAAGGGCGTCGACTCGTTGCATTCGATCGTGCAGATGCCGAAGGGCGTGCCGGTCGCGACCTTTGCGATCGGCGAAGCGGGCGCGGCGAATGCGGCGCTCTTCGCAGTGTCGATACTGAGCGGCACTAGCGCGGAATATGCGGAAAAGCTGGCGGCGTTCCGCGTGCGCCAGAACGAAGCGGCTCACGCGATGGTGTTGCCGGCGCTGTAAGCGCCGGTTTGATTGATGCGCTGATAAGCGGACCGACCCCGGCCAAAGAGCTGGCCCAACAACCGGCCAAACGGCCGGCCGAACAACCAGGCGAGACCCGGCCCGATTGCTCAGCGATAGTTACAGGACGTCCCCTGTCTGACCAACCGGCCGCGCGCGTGCCATTGCAGAATTGAATGCACGTCCGGCCGCGACCGACCACCAAGATGAATCCAGACAACACACCGGTTTCACCGATTCTGCCCGGCGCATGGCTTGGCATGGTCGGTGGCGGCCAGCTCGGCCGCATGTTCTGCTTTGCCGCCCAGGCAATGGGCTACCGCGTCGCCGTGCTCGATCCCGACGAAACCAGCCCCGCGGGCGCGGTCGCCGACCGCCATTTGCGCGCGGCCTATGACGACGAAGCGTCGTTGACCGAACTCGCGCGGCTATGCGCGGCCGTGTCGACGGAATTCGAGAACGTCCCGGCCGCGAGCCTCGACTTTCTCGCGAAGACGACTTTCGTGAGCCCGGCGGGCCGCTGCGTTGCCGTGGCTCAGGACCGCATCGCCGAAAAGCGCTTTATCGCGTCGTCGGGCGTGACGGTGGCGCCGCATGTCGTGATCGAGTCGTCGGACGCGCTTGCCGCGCTCGACGATGCGCAGCTCGAAGCGGTGCTGCCCGGCATCCTCAAAACGGCTCGCATGGGTTACGACGGCAAAGGCCAGGTCCGCGTGCGCAATGCGGACGAAGTGCGCGAGGCGCATGCGTCGCTTGGCGGCGTGCCGTGCGTGCTGGAGAAGCGCCTGCCGCTCAAGTTCGAAGTGTCCGCGCTGATCGCGCGCGGCTCAAGCGGCGCGTCGGTCGTCTATCCGCTTGCGCAGAACACGCACCGCGACGGCGTGCTGTCGCACACCATCGTGCCGGCGCCGGACGCCAGCCCGACGCTTGTCGAGCAGGCGCAACAGGCCGCGCTGCAGATCGCCGACAAGCTCGGCTATGTCGGCGTGCTGTGCGTCGAATTCTTCATTCTCGAAGATGGCTCGCTCGTGGCCAATGAAATGGCGCCGCGTCCGCACAACTCCGGTCACTACACCGTCGACGCGTGCGCGACCAGCCAGTTCGAACAGCAGGTGCGCGCAATGACCGGCATGCCGCTCGGCGACACGCGCCAGCATTCGCCGGCCGTCATGCTGAACATTCTCGGCGACATCTGGTTTCCCGACGGTCCGAAGGGCGCGTCGGTCACGCCGCCATGGCACGAGGTGGCCGCCATGCCGGCCGCGCGTCTGCATCTGTATGGCAAGGAAGAGGCGCGTTGCGGCCGCAAGATGGGCCATGTGAACTTCACGGCTGCGACGCTCGACGAAGCCCGCACAGCGGCGCGCGATTGCGCGCGGCTTCTGCATATCGCCACGAGCTGACGCGCGCGCCATGCCAGATCGACAGAAACCGGTTCAGGCCGGCCTGCCTCCCGAAGCCGCCGACGCGCTGCCCGTCAGCGCCGCGCAGATCGAGCATGCCGCGGCGCTGCTCGATGCGGGCGGCCTCGTCGCGTTTCCCACGGAGACGGTGTATGGTCTCGGCGGCGATGCCCAGAATCCGGACGCCGTCGCGCGCATCTACGCGGCAAAGGGCCGGCCGGCGAATCATCCGGTGATCGTGCATCTGGCGCCGCAGGGCGATCCGGCATATTGGGTCGAGCATTTGCCGCAAGAGGCACAGCGTCTGATCGACGCGTTCTGGCCTGGACCGCTCACGCTGATCCTCAAGCGCGCCGCGCGCATTCCTGCGGCTGTCAGCGGCGGCCAGGATTCAGTCGGCTTGCGCTGTCCGTCGCACCCGGTGGCGCAAGCGCTGCTCGAGGCGTTCAGCGTCTTGCGCAACGGGCATGGCGGCGTGGCGGCGCCGTCGGCGAACCGCTTTGGGCACGTGAGCCCGACCACCGCGCAGCATGTGCGCGACGAGTTCGGCAGCGCGATTCATGTGCTCGACGGCGGGGCGTCGGACGTCGGTATCGAGTCGACCATTCTGGATTTGTCGCGCGGCTTTCCCGCGTTGCTGAGGCCGGGCCGTGTCACGCCGCAAGAAATCGCCGATGTGCTCGGCGAAGCGCCGCGCCTGCCTGACGGCTCGGACGCGACCGCGCCGCGCGCCTCGGGTACGCTGAAGGCGCATTACGCGCCGCGCACGCCACTCGCGTTGCTGCCGTTCAATGTGCTGGAGCCGTTGCTCGCCGCGCGCACAGCCGGCGAGCGCGTCGCGCTCGTCGCGCGGGCATCGCGAGCGGGGCAATGGGCCGACGCCGAGGGCGTGCATTTCATCGCCGCGCCCGAAGATCCTCACGTGTACGCGCGCGAGCTGTATGGCTTGCTGCGGGCGCTGGATCGCGCGAACGTCGCGCGTATTCTGATCGAGAAGCTGCCCGATACGATCGAATGGATTGCAGTGAATGACCGGCTCGGCCGGGCAGCCGCGGCGTTCGAGGCGCAAAGCCAGGGCTGAGCTTTTCCGCCCCACTTGTCAAAGGCACGCGCGTCAGAAGCGCCAATAAAAAACGCCTGGCTTTCGAATCGACGGGATCGATCGATAAGCCAGGCGTTTTTCAATTTTCCGGGCAAAAAACGACCGCGCGCCGCGCGGCCGCTTTCGGCTTATTTGCCGAGGCCGGTAGCCGCGATCTGCTGCTGCACGTACTGCGCGAACAACGCGTGCATGTGCGTGCTCGGATGGACGGTGTCCGCGAACATATAGGTCTGGTCCGCGCCGGCCACCGTGTAGGTCTGCGGCGAGCAGAACAGCGAAGAACCGAACTGCGCACCATACTGCTCCGGAGTCAGCCCGTTGGTCGCGCTCGGATTGGCGCGGGCGTAAGCGGTCGCGTTGCTCTGCATGGCGGTCAGGTTGCAGGCTGTGCCGGTGTTCGACACCGTGAAGCCGAGCGCCTTGTAGTTCGGCAACTGCTGATCCTGCCACGCGAACGCATCGACCACGATCACCTTGCCCGTGCCGAGCAGGCCAAGCGCCGTCAGGTTCTGCACGAACATGTAGTTGTACGCGGCGGCGATGCCCGTCAGCAGCGCAGCCGAACCCGGCGTGCTTGCGTTCGCGGCGACACCGAGCGGCGTGTTGCCGATGTCCGGCACGGTCGAGACCACCACATGAGTCGCGCCCGAGTTGACGATGGTCTTCACCTGCGTCGCGAGCTGAGTAGCAGCTTGAGCGACCTGCGGGTTAGGCAGTTTCGACAGATAACTGACGATGAACGCTACCTGACCCGCCTGCGTGTTCGGCAGCGTGCCGGCCTGCACGAGCAGCGGGAATTGCGTCTGTAGCGCGGTGGCGAGCGCCGTCAGGTTGGCGGTGTTTTCCGCGAACTGGAAGATGTCGTTTGCGCCGCCGTTCACCAGCACGAGCTGATTCGAGTTGAAGCTGCTATGTGCGTTCAGGTAGTTCGCGACCTGAGTCACGATGGGCACTGTCGTCGCAGCCATGTTGTTCGGCGCCCAGCCTTTGCCCTGCGCATTGACCACGTCCGATCCGCCCTGCGCATAACCGTAGCCACCCGCCGCGACGAGCGGCTGCCCGAAGCCGCCGAGGTAGGCCGGCTTCAACGTGTCGCCGTAATACGTTGCCACCTTTTGCGTCCACACTTCGCCCGGGTTGGTCGTGAAGCGGCCGCCGCCGAAGCTCGACTGAATGACGGGCGCATATGTGCCGACATCCGACAGGCTGTCGCCGAACGAGACCACCTGCAATTTGACGCCGCCCGCCGGCGTGCTGCTGCCTGAGTTGTTGTCGTCGCCGCCACCGCCGCAAGCGGCGAGCAGCGCAAATGCGGCGCTTGCGGCGGCGATTTGCGTGACGCGCAACCAATGCTGTTTCCTCGATGCTGTTTGCTTCATGTTGGCTACATCTCCTCGTATGTCTGGCCCTTGCGCCATGTATTGCAGGCCGCGCCCGCCGCGTCGGCGGCGTGACGACAGCTTACAGAATCTTTTTACGTCTGCGTCGTGCTGGAAATATCGTTGTTGTCGTTGATGCTTGCTTGCGAAGGCGTGACCGCGGTAGCAGCCATGCCGGCCGTGGAACGAGCTGCTGAGCCGGCTGTTGCGCCAGCGGTTGAACAAGCTGCTGAGCTCGCCATGCGCCGCGCATGAAAACGGGCGGCCCACGCGGGCGGAGCAAACAGCGCGCGCAGTTTGTCGGGCACGCCGCGCGCGTTCGCAAAGTCGTGCGCCATCGACGCCCATTCGTGGAACGTCGCCTTCAGCGGGTTGTACGTATGAAGCGGCTCGACGATGCCGTAGACGGGCGGCTCGCGCGGGTCTTCATCGACGTAGGTGCCGAACAGCCGGTCCCAGATCACGAGCACGCCTGCATAGTTGCGGTCGATATAACGGTCGTTGCGCGCGTGGTGCACGCGGTGGATGGACGGCGTGTTGAACACGTATTCGAGCCAGCCGAATTTACCGCTGAACTTGCGGACCACCTGGGTGTGCACGAAGAACTGGAAGCCCAGGTTGATCAGCACGATCGCGACGATCTGCTTCGGCGGAAAGCCAAGCATGGCAAGCGGAATCCAGAAGAGCCACATGCCCGCGAGCGGATACATGAGGCTTTGGCGGAAGGCTGTCGAAAAATTCAGCCGCTCCGACGAGTGATGCACGACATGCGCGGCCCATAACCAGCGCACGCGATGGCTGCAACGGTGAAACGCGTAGTAGAGCAGATCCTGTGCAACGAACAGCACGGCAAACGGGAGCCAACCCGCGTGCCACGTATGCACGCGGTAGTGGTCGTAGAAAAACGCATAGACGGGGATGATGGCGAGCCACGCGAGCTTGTCGGCGGCTTGCTGCAGTAGCGCGAGCGCCGCATTGCAAAGCGTGTCGCGCCAGCTGTAGAGCGCCGCGCCGGGGCGCGTTCGCCGCAGGTGCCACGCCTCCCAGCCGATACATGCGAGAAAGACTGGCGCCATGGCGAGCAGCAGCAATTCGGCATCGAATTGCATGGTGTCTTCCTCCGTGGTCTCTTGCCGCCGCGTGACATGCCGCGGTGTTCTGTCGTGTGTTGTTGTTATGGTTCAAGCGCGCCGCGCGGCTCGAACACTGCCCGACAGCGTACACGGTTCAGCGCTTGCCGCGCGCGGCCTTCGCTAGAAGGAATCCTCAATGGGCCTCGCGTCTGCGCGGGTTTTTCCTGGGCTTCACACGCGGTGCCGCGCTCGCCGGTTCGGCGGCGGGCGCCGAGACTCTGCTGAAGCCCGTGCTCGGCCCTTGATAGACCCATTCGAGCAATGCGTCGTGCGCCGCGCGCGCAGCTTCGGAGTGCGGATCGTTGATGAAGCTCACCACGACATAGCTGTTGCCGTCCGCCGATGCCACGTAGCCGGCGATCGCCCGCACGTCGCGCAGCGTGCCTGTCTTGATCTGCGCGTTGCCGCCCGCGCCCTGGTTGGTGAGGCGGTTGCGCATGGTGCCGTCGACGCCGGCAATCGGCAGCGACTGCACGAACACCTGAGCGACCGGGCTCGCGTTGGCCCGTTGCAGCAGATCGGCGAGCGAGAGCGCGGTGAGATGCTCGTCGCGCGAGAGGCCCGAGCCGTTGTCGAGCGACAGATACTGCATCTCGACGCTGTCGCGGCGCAGGAATGCCTCGATCGCGCGCGCGGATTTGGCGGGCGTCGCGGGCGGCTTTTCTTCGGCCGCGCCGATCGACAGGAACAGATTGCGCGCCATGGTGTTGTTGCTGAACTTGTTGATGTCGCGAACGATGTCCGATAGCAGCGGCCCCTGATGCGTGGCCACCAGTTTCGCGCCGACCGGCACCGCGCCTTCGCGCATGGCGCCGCTGAAGGTGCCGCCGGTTTGCTGCCACAGCGCGAGAAAACCGCCCGCAAAAAACGCCGAATGATCGAGCACCGCGACGTTGACCGTGCGCGGGCCGCAGCGCAGCGGATAGTCGCCGGCGAACGAGGCAACGACCGTGCCGTTAGGCGTCGGTGTGACCGTCGGCGAGACAGAAGCCGCTTCGCCGCGGCAAGGGCCGTTGACCGCGCGCATCTGATTGTCGATCTGCAGTTGCGCGAGCGCGGGCAGCACGTCGATCGCCACCGTGCCGTCAGGCGAGGGCGTCAGCGTGAACGACAGCGATTTGAACGCGTACAGCAGCGGATCCGGGCCGACGTTGTACGGCGCGCTGACGTCGTCGTCGAAGGCGGGCAGGTCGCGTGTCGACACATCGAAGTAGCGCTTGTCCAGCACGAGCGCGCCGTCTATGCCGCGAATCCCCGCCTTGTGGATCTTCTGCACGAGGTCGATCAGTTCCTCCGGCACGAGCTTCGGATCGCCCGTGCCCTGAATGTACAGATTGCCGTGAAGCACGCCGCTGGCGTCGAGCGTGCCGTCGGCATAGGCGCTCGTGCGCCAGCGGTAGTCGGGGCCGAGAATCGACAGGCCGGCGTAGGTGGTGACGAGTTTCATCGTCGACGCGGGCATCATCGGCTTGCCGGCGTTCAACGCGATGACCGGCGTGCGGTCGCCGACTTTTTCGACGACCACGCTGATCGACGACAAGGGTACGTGCGCGCGCTGCAGGCCGGTCATCACCGACTGCGGCAACACGGTGCTGACGTTCACGCCCGGATGCGTGGCCTTGACGCGCGCTTCGGCGGCAACCGGCAGGGACGCCGCGCCCGCGAGCGCGGCGCACACGAGCAGCCGCGCGCTCGCGCGCAAAGCGCCGCGGCGCGGCGACATCGTAACGGAAGCGTCGGTCCGGAAAGCAGTGAAAGCGGTGAAAGCGGTGAAAGCAGACGTCAGGCGTGAAAGCAGCGCCGCGTGACGAATATGGCGTGCGACGGAAGACAGGAAAGCGTGCGTCATGAACGGGCGAGAAAGCAAAATGTCAGGGCGTGGAGCACGCGGCAATTCAAAGCGGTGAAGACAAAGCGTGAAAAGGTCGCGCAGCGAGTGCCTGCGCGGCGCATTCGCAAGGCCGCTGCCCGCTTCGCCGTGGCGAACGCGGCGCTGACCGTTCGTGCCAGTGCCGCGAGCGAAGTCCCGGCGCAGCGAGCGAATCCCAACGCGACGAGTGAATCCCCACGCAGCTAGCGAATCCCCACGCAGCTAGCGAATCCTACGCAGCGAGCGAAACCCCACGCAGCGAGCGAAACCCCACGCAGCGCCTGAAGCTCGCAGGCAAAGCCGCACGCAGCCTTGCAAACCGCCGCGCGACGCAAAGCGCCCATTGTAGTGACATGCCGCCGGCCTGCGGTGAAAAAAGCGTCGCGCGGCGCGCATCGCGGGGCGGGCGCTAGAATGCGGCATCATCGAATGTTGAGGGAACGTGACCATGCGCATCTTGCTAGTCGAAGACGACCGGATGATCGCCGAAGGTGTGCGCAAGGCGCTGCGCGGCGAAGGCTTCGCGGTCGACTGGGTGGAAGACGGCGAAGCGGCGCTCAGCGCGGCGACGAGCCAGCCGTACGATCTGGTGCTGCTCGACCTCGGCCTGCCCAAGCGCGACGGTCTCGACGTGCTGCGCACGCTGCGCGCGCGCGGGCACGCGCTGCCGGTGCTGATCGTCACGGCGCGCGACGCGGTGGCCGACCGCGTGAAGGGCCTCGACGCCGGAGCGGACGATTACCTCGTCAAGCCGTTCGATCTCGACGAACTCGGCGCGCGCATGCGGGCGCTGATCCGCCGTCAGTCCGGCCGCAGCGATTCGACCATCCGCCACGGCAATCTCACGCTCGACCCCGCATCGCATCAGGTGACGCTCGACGGCGCGCCGGTGGCGCTGTCCGCGCGCGAGTTTGCGCTACTGGAGGCGCTGCTCGCGCGGCCGGGCGCAGTGCTGTCGAAGAGCCAGCTCGAGGAAAAAATGTACGGCTGGGGCGAGGAGATCGGTAGCAATACCGTCGAGGTCTATATTCACGCGCTGCGCAAGAAGCTCGGCGCGGACCTGATCCGCAATGTGCGCGGGCTCGGCTACATGATCGCGAAGGAAGCCTGAGCCGATGCGATCTATCCGCCGTCAATTGCTGGTGTGGCTGCTCGCGCTCGTGCTGCTCGGCGTCGGCATTGCGGGCTGGCTGATCTATCGCCAGGCGCTTGCCGAAGCCAACGAACTGTTCGATTACCAACTGGAGCAGATCGCAGCGGCGCTGCCGGCCGAACCGTTCTCGCAGGTGCTGGGTTCGCGCGATACCGGCGACGAGGGCATCGTGCTGCAAATCTGGAACCGCAACGGCGTGCTCATGTACTACTCGCGTCCGCGCGCGCCGCTTGCGCCGCGCGCCGAACTCGGGTTCTCGACCGAACACACGGAACGCGGCGACTGGCGCGTGTATGGCGCGATTGTCGGCGATAACGTCGTGCAACTGGCGCAGCCGATTTCGGTGCGCAACCGGCTCGCCGCCGACGTCGCGTTGCGCACGTTGTGGCCATTGATCGTGCTGCTGCCGGTGCTCGGGCTCGCGGTGTGGGTGATCATCGGACGCGGGCTGCGTCCTCTGCGGCGGGTGACGAGCGCGCTCGACACACGGCATCCCGAGGCGCTCGATCCATTGCCCGATCAGCGCCTGCCGCTCGAGGTGCAGCCGCTCGTGCGTGCACTGAACGGACTGCTGCAGCGGCTCGCGACTGCACTAGACATCCAGAAGGCTTTTGTCGCCGATGCCGCGCATGAACTGCGTACGCCGCTCGCGGCCGTGCAGATTCAGGCGCAGCTGGTCGGGCGCGCGAAAGACGACGCCGCGCGTGGCGAAGCGCTTGCCGATCTGCAAGCCGGCGTGACCCGAGCCACGCGCCTCGCCGAACAACTGCTCGCGCTCGCGCGCTCCGAGCCCGACGGCCTTGCCGTGACCGATGCCGTCGACCTGCGCGCGCTGCTCTCGGACTGCGTGCTCGCCTATGCGCCGCTCGCGGAAAATCGCGGCGTCGATCTAGGCATCGAGGCGAGCGAGGCGGCTACCGTGATTGGCGATCCGGAGTCGTTGCGCGTGATGTTCAACAATCTCGTGGACAACGCAACCAAGTACACGCCGCGCGGCGGACGCGTCGACGTGAGCCTGCATGTGGAGGACGGGCATCCGGTCGCGCGGATCGCCGACAGCGGACCGGGCATCGAGCCCGCCGAGCGCGAGCGCGTGTTCGACCGCTTCTATCGCGCGGGCGCAGGCGAGAACCGGGTGCGGACGGACGTTGCCGGAAGCGGGTTGGGGCTGGCGATCGTGCGGCGCATCGCAACACAACATCACGCGGCGGTGTCGCTCGACGAATCACCCGCGGGTGGGCTCCAGGTCACCGTGCGTTTCTGAGCGCGAAGTTTTCAACTTGCTTTCGACGGAAAAGCCCTTCAAACAAGGGCTAAACGCATCGATACAGGATCTGTCGCTGCTTAAGACTCTTTTAAGCGATGCCGCTTACGCTTCCTGACATCCGAGATTCTTTCTCCAGTCAGGAGCACACAATGAACGCGAAAACCTTGTCCCGCAGCGCTGTCGCAGCCGCTGTCGCCGTAGCGCTTTCCGCCGGCTATGTGGCGGGCCATCGCGACGTGCCCGCGCCGCAGGTCATCACGCCGGCGCAAGCCGCAATGATGCCCGCCGAAGCCGCCGCCAAAACCGGCATTCCCGATTTCTCCGGCCTCGTCGAAACCTATGGGCCGGCGGTCGTCAACATCAGCGCAAAGCATGTCGTGAAGCGCACGGCGCTGCGCGGCAATGGTGGCATGGGCGGCAATCAGTTGCCGATCGACCCTAGCGATCCGTTCTACCAGTTCTACAAGCACTTCTTCGGCAATATGCCCGGCATGCAAGGCGGCGACGGCGGCGATGTGCCCGATCAACCGAGCGCGAGCCTCGGCTCAGGCTTTATCGTCAGCAGCGACGGTTATATCCTGACCAACGCGCACGTGGTGGACGGCGCGAACGTCGTGACCGTGAAGCTCACCGACAAGCGCGAATTCAAGGCCAAGGTGGTCGGCGCCGACAAGCAGTCCGACGTGGCCGTGCTCAAGATCGACGCGAGCAATCTGCCCATCGTGAAGATCGGCGATCCGCGTCAGAGCAAGGTCGGGCAGTGGGTTGTCGCGATCGGTTCGCCTTACGGCTTCGACAATACGGTGACCTCCGGCATTATCAGCGCGAAGTCGCGTTCGCTGCCGAACGAAAACTACACGCCGTTCATTCAGACCGACGTGCCGGTGAATCCGGGCAACTCGGGCGGGCCGCTCTTCAATCTGCAAGGCGAAGTGATCGGCATCAATTCGATGATCTACTCGCAGACCGGCGGCTTCCAGGGACTTTCGTTCGCAATCCCGATCAATGAGGCGATCAAGGTCAAGGACGAGATCGTCAAGACCGGTCACGTGAGCCGCGGGCGGCTCGGCGTCGCGGTGCAGGGCATGAACCAGACGCTCGCGAACTCGTTCGGCATGCAAACGCCGCGAGGCGCGCTCGTCAGCTCCGTCGATCCGGGCGGCCCGGCCGCGAAGGCGGGCCTGCAGCCGGGCGACGTGATTCTCTCGGTGAACGGCGAGCCGGTGACGGATTCTTCGGCGCTGCCCTCGCAGATCGCAGGCCTCGCGCCGGGCAGCACGGCAACGGTGCAAGTGTGGCGCGACAAGGGCACGAAGGATCTGAAGGTGACGATCGGCTCGTTGTCGGACAGCAAGCTTGCCTCCGACAAGGCCGACCAGCCGACGCAACTGCAAGGCCGTCTCGGCGTGGCCGTGCGTCCGCTCACGCCGGAAGAAAAGAGCAGCGCGTCGATCTCGCACGGCCTGCTCGTGCAGCAGTCGGGCGGCGCCGCGGAAAGCGCGGGCATTCAGCCGGGCGACGTCATCCTCGCGGTCAACGGCCGGCCGGTTACGAGCGTCGATCAGTTGAAGCAGATGGTCGCGGGCGCGGGCAACAGCATCGCGTTGCTGATCCAGCGCGACAACTCGCAGATTTTCGTGCCGGTGGATCTCGGCTGATCCCCGCGCCGGGACGAATTCCGGTTCTAAACATCGGATGAAGTAATGCTTGCCGGTCTGTTTGCACTTACTGCAGACAGACCGGCATTTTTCTTTACGGACGGGCACCGCAAGACGGGCGTCTTGCGGCAGGTGGCGTGCCTCGCAGACGTTGGCCGGCCCGGCTGGCGGCAGCGTGGCACGCAGGTTGCGTCCATCCTGAATCCCGTCGTATCAACGAGCGCCGGGCGAAGGATGTCAATAAGGAGCGAACCGATGAAAAACCAACGCACTCAGCGAAAGATCGTAGCCGCCGCGGCCAGCGTGGCGCTCACTCTCGGTCTGGTGGGCGGCGCGTACGCGCAGCAGGCGAGCGAAGTCACCGGCGGCACCACCACCGACCAGACGAGCGCAGGCAACGTCAACGGTGGAGGTCTGCCGCAAATCCAGCAGCAAGGCGACGTCTCGTTCGTCTCGGGCGGCGTCGGTCTCGACGAATCCAAGGCGCTGCAACAGGCGCAAAGCCAGTGGCCGCTGTCGCTGCGCTTCACAGGACCGGGCTCGGACTATCTCGCCGATGTCCACGTGCGGATCGTCGATGCCCATAACGGCGAGGTGTTGAACACCGCGTCGCGCGGACCGTACATGCTCGTGAAGCTGCGGCCGGGCCGCTACACGGTGCATGCGTCGTACAAGGACCGCGATCAGTCGAAGGCGCTGACGGTGCCGGCGAAGGGCTCGGCCAAAGCGGCGTTCTACTGGAACACCCAGTAAACCCGTAGCCGGCCGCGCATCGGCAAGGAGGCCGCGCAATCGCCGGAACTTTGGCCGATAATGAAGCCACGGGCCTGTCCCGTGGCTTTGCTGTTTGCACGACCGCACACTTTACGGAGCCGAGACATGGACGATGCCTTGACACCTCACGCAAGCCCCGCGAAAGCCGCCGGCGGGCACGCCATGGCGATCAGCGGCAACGATCACCGCGTGCGGGTAATCCATGGCGGCGTAACGATGGCCGACACGCACGCGGCGCTGACGCTCAGCGAAACCGGTCTGCCCGACGTGTTCTACTTTCCGCGCGAAGACGTGAACATGGCGCGGCTGGAACGCTCGACCCACACCACGCACTGCCCGTTCAAAGGTGACGCGTCGTACTTCCACCTGCGTACCGAAGATGGCCTGATCGAAAACGCGGTGTGGAGTTACGAGACGCCGTTCGAGCAGGCGGCGAGAATCAAAGGGTATCTCGCGTTTTACTCATCGCGCGTCGACCGCATCGATCAGACGTCCTGATCCGGTGTCGCGTGTTCATCGGGAGGCTGGGATGGAACTGAACGACGCGTTACGGATTCCACTTGCGCCGTCCGATGTCTGGGACGCGTTGCAGGACCTCGCGCTCCTGCGCGCCAGCCTCGATAACTGCGAGTCGTTCACGCGCCTTTCGCACGGCGAATACGCGCTCACCATGACGGTTCCGCTGGGGCCGTTGCGCGCACGTTATGAAGCGCGCGCGCATGTCGCCGGCCAGGATTCGGGCCCGGCCGATGCCGAGCGCCGCACCATCAACTTCAAGGCGCGCGCCGAGGGTGTCGGCTCGCTGCGCGGACAGATCGAAGTGCGCCTGCGCGCGGAAGACGGCGCAGCGCGCGGCGCAGAGCGCAGCACGCGGATCGACTACACGCTATGGGCGACGTCGTCTGGACCGCTCGCGCAGTTGTCCCCGCGTCAGCTTGAAAACGCGCTTCGCCAACTCGCCGACGATTTCTTCGCCGAGTTCAGCGCCGTCGTACGCGCGAAGCATGGGCAGGGTCCGAATCGCGCGCGAGGATCGGCGGCGCGCCGTCAGCACGTGTTCCTGCGGCCCATCACGCTGGGCGGCATTGCGCGGCGCACGCGCGCCGAACACGGCGGCTCGCTCGGCGGACGGGCGGCGAGCGTGTCGCATGGCGTCTCGCACCCCGAGCCAACCCCGCATGCGGTGCCGAACTGGGCATGGGCGGCGATGATTTTTCTGGTCGCGCTATTGTTGTATGTGGCGCGCTGGATCAGCGAGCGTTGAAGGGACGCTGGGCGCGCGTGTGATCGTGGGACGGGCGGGTGATGTTCTAGGGTGCTGGGCGTGGGCGCTTGCGATGGAGTGTGTCGGCGGCGCATGAGGCGGATCATCGTGGCGGCGCTTGGCGCGGAGTATCGCGCCCGCGTGTGAAGAGGCGTCTCGCCCCCCGCACCTGAGGATGAGTGTCGCGCCCGCGCGACTACGAAATCGCGGTGGCCCACTACGAAAGCGCGTTGCTTCCGCTTAGCGCGTTGGCGCTGTCCTCACGCCGCTTGCACCTCCAGTACCAGTAACCGCAACGACGCCCGACGAGCCGCCATCTTCACCATACCGCATCACACACCGCGAAAGTCCCTGCGCCACGCGGAGGGGGACGTGCGAAACGCGTCCGCGAAATGCTGGCGCAACGAAGCCGCCGACCCGAACCCGGCAATGCCCGCAATCGCCTCCACCGACTCGTCCGTACTCTCCAGCAACTGCTGCGCGCGCTCGAGCCGCTGCGCGAGCACCCACGCACCGACAGTCGTGCCGGTCGCGAGCCGGAAACGTCGCGTGAAAGTGCGGCGGCTCATCAGCGCGCGCGCCGCGAGGCTGTCCAGCGTGTGCGGGGCGCCGAGGTTGCCGCGCACCCAGTCGAGCAGTCCCGCCAGCCGGTCTTCGCGGACGTTTGGAGGCACCGGCTGCTGAATGTACTGCGCCTGCCCGCCTTGCCGGTGCGGCGACACCACCAGCCGGCGCGCGACGAAGTTCGCCACCTCGGCGCCGCACATCTTGCGCAGCACGTGCAGGCAGCAGTCGAGACCCGCGGCCGTGCCCGCCGATGTCAGCACGTTGCCGTCGTCGACATAAAGCACGTCGCGGTCGAGCCTGACGAGCGGGTAGCGGCGCGCGAAGTCGTCGGCCCACGCCCAGTGCGTCGAGGCCGGACGGTCATCGAGAATGCCGGCCGCGGCCAGCACGAATGCGCCGAGGCATAGGCCGACGAGTTGCGCGCCGCGTGCGTGGGCCGCGCGCAGCGCGTCGAGCAAGGCGGCGGGCGGAGGCTCGTCGGGATCGCGCCAGCTCGGCACGATGATCGTCTGCGCCTGCTCGAGCGCTTCAAGGCCATGTGTGACGGCAATCGAGAAGCCCGCGGTGGTCGTGAGCGGGCCTTTTTCGGCCGCGCAGACGCGAAAGTCGAAATGCGGCACGCCGCCACCGCTGCGGTCTTCGCCGAAAACCACGCACGGCACGGAGAGGTGGAAGGGACTGATGCGGTCGAACGCTATCACCGCGACGACGTGCGAGCCGGGGGGCCGTTTTGCAGCGGAAACAGCCATGAGTGTCACCTCACGAAACGGCGGTGGGCTGGCGAACATTAATGGCCCGATTCTAGCGAATGTTGTCAAACGGGCCGCTGTTATCGATGGCGGCCGGGAGGAACAATGCGTCGTTGCCGCTCCTGCCTGGCCGCTTCGAAGCTTGTCTTCAGAACGCGCAAGCTACGGCGGCGCGCGATCTCAATAACCTTTCACAGGAGTCTTGCCATGACCACCCCGCGCCGTGCGCTGCTCGTCATCGACGTGCAGAACGAATATGTGAGCGGCGATCTGCCGATCGAATTTCCGGAGGTCCAGGGCTCGCTTGCCAACATTGGCCGTGCGATGGATGCGGCGCGCGCCGCGGGCGTGCCGGTCGTTGTCGTGCAGAACTTTGCGCCTGCCGGCTCGCCGCTCTTCGCTCGCGGCAGCGAGGGCGCCGAGCTGCACCCGGTGGTCGCTTCGCGCGAGCGCGATCACTACGTGGAAAAGTCGCTGCCGAGCGCCTTCACCGGCACCGACCTCGCCGACTGGCTCGCCACGCGCAACATCGACACGCTGACCGTGGTCGGCTACATGACGCACAACTGCGATGCGTCGACGATCAATCATGCGGTCCACGCCGGGCTTGCCGTCGAGTTCCTGCACGATGCGACCGGCTCCGTGCCCTATGAAAACAGCGCGGGATTTGCGAGCGCCGAGGACATTCACCGGGTGTTTTGCGTGGTGCTGCAATCGCGCTTCGCGGCAGTGGCAAGCACCGGCGAATGGCTCGCCGCGCTTCAAAGCGGCGCGCCGCTCGAGTGCGGCAACATCTATGCGTCGAATCAGAAAGCGCGCAGCAGGAATAGGTAAAGCACACGGCGACGGTTGCGGCTCACGAGCCGCAACCAGAGGCCTGCCCGATGCTCGCTCACTTGCGCAGCATCGGGCTCAGCTTCAGCGCGTCGAACATGCCTTGGACCATGCGCTCGCCGAGCGCCGCGAAATCCGTTGCATCGGGCAGGAACAGCATGTCGCGCAGCGACCCGCCGACAAACGCATGCACCATGGCCGCGGCGAGCCTGGTATCGAGATCCGCCGGCAACTGTCCCTTCGAGATCGCATTGCGCAAGGCGGCTTCAATCTTGGTCAGCGCTTCGCGCATGTTGGTCTGATAGCGCACGAGCACCGGTCCCATTTCCTCCACCAACTCGCACTTCAGAAACAGGATGTCGAACACGCGTCGGCGGCGCGGATTGTTCAAGGTGTCGCGCACGCACACCGTGCAGACTTCCATCAGACGCCCCAGCGGATCGGGCTCGTTGGGGTCCAGCGAGGCGGCCTTGAGCTCGTCGAGCGGCAGCAGCACGCGGTCGAACATTTCGGTAAAGAGATCGCTTTTGTGGGCGAAATGCCAATAAATGGCGCCGCGCGTGACGCCGGCCGCCTGCGCGATGTCCGCGAGCGACGTGCGCGATACGCCTTTTTCAAAAAACACTCTTTCTGCCGCGTCGAGAATGCTGTTGCGCGTCTCCAGCGCCTCTTCCTTGGTTCTTCGGACCATATTGGTATGACCTGCCCTGATTGTGGGGTTTTCCCGAGCACTTTTAAGTACGCCAGATGACAATCCGGTTGCCGCGACGTGTTTCGTGGAGACTTTCTTGCTGGCCTTGGGCCGCGAGAGAAGTAACGTACTTTTACATTCATTCGTGAATGTATATATAATAGCACCCCACGATCGGATAGCCCAAGCCGTGACGACCGGTTAATATCCGTCACTGTTGCCTTTCACAAGCTTTTCGCGCCGTGCCCGAACGGGCGGCGCCGTGCGGCATTTCCCGGTTTGGCGCATTTCGCCCAAAGTGCCTCGTAATTTCGGTACGCATTCACGGGCTCCCGGTCGAGCGTCGCAAGACGCCTGTGTGCGCCGTCGTCCCCGAGGTAGGGATGCGCGCACTTTTTCATTCTCAGTCATAGACAGAGGTCGCTCCATGCGCGTCGAACGGGTTCCATTCCGCTTAATCAGTGCCGCGACGGCTGCCGTATTGCTGGCAGCGTGCGGACCAAAACAATCTGCCCCGCCGCAGCAGACGCCCGAAGTTGGCGTCGTCACCGTCCAGCCGACTACCGTACCTGTCGTCACCGAATTGCCGGGCCGCACGAGTGCCTTCCTGGTCGCGCAAGTGCGCGCGCGGGTCGACGGCATCGTGCTGCGCCGCGAGTTCACCGAAGGCGGTCAGGTCAAGGCGGGTCAGCGTCTGTACAAGATCGATCCGGCACCGTACATCGCCACGTTGAACAATGCGAAGGCCACGCTCGCGAAGGCGCAGGCGAACCTCGCGTCCACCACGGCGCAGGCCAATCGCTACAAGGTGCTGGTGGCCGCCAACGCGGTGAGCAAGCAGGACTACGACAACGCGGTGGCCGCACAAGGCCAGGCTGCCGCCGACGTCGCCGCCGGCAAGGCAGCGGTCGAGACCGCGCAGATCAACCTCGGCTATACGGACGTTACGTCGCCCGTCACCGGCCAGATCGGCGTTTCGCAAGTGACGCCGGGCGCCTATGTGCAGGCGAGCGCCGCGACCTTGCTCGCCACCGTCCAGCAACTCGATCCTGTTTATGTCGACCTGACGCAGTCGAGTCTCGACGGTCTGAAGCTGCGCCGCGAGATGCAGGAAGGGCGTCTGAAGACCAACGGCCCCGACGCCGCCAAGGTTTCGCTGATCCTCGAAGACGGCCGCACGTATTCGGAAAAAGGCAAGCTGCAGTTCACCGACGTAACCGTCGACCAGGGCACCGGCTCGGTCACGGTTCGCGCGATCTTCCAGAACAAGGACAAGGTGCTGCTGCCGGGCATGTTCGTGCGCGCGAAGATCGAAGAAGGCGTGAACGAGAACGCACTCGTCGTGCCGCAAGTCGGCATTACGCACGACCAGAAAGGGCAGCCTACCGCGCTCGTCGTCGGCGAGGACAACAAGGTTGCGTTGCGTCAGCTCGTCACCTCGGGCACCTACGGTGCGAACTGGGTGGTCGAGAGCGGCCTGAAACCCGGCGACCGCGTGATCGTGCAGGGCACCGACAAGGCGAAACCGGGCATGCAGGTCAAGGCCGTTGCCGCGCAACTTCCCGCCACGCCAGCCTCGGGCGCAGCCGCTCAAGGCGCGCCGGCCGCCAGCGGCGCTGCGCAGACGGCTCAACCTGCCTCCGCTGCATCGGGCGCGTAATAACAGGGAGCCCGCCACATGGCAAAGTTCTTCATTGATCGCCCGATTTTTGCATGGGTGATCGCCATCATCCTGATGCTCGCGGGTATCGCATCGGTATTTACATTGCCGATCGCGCAATATCCGACCATCGCGCCGCCGGCTGTGCAGATCAGCGCAACCTATCCGGGCGCTTCGGCGAAGACGGTGGAAAACACCGTCACGCAGGTGATCGAGCAGCAGATGAGTGGTCTTGACCACTTGCTGTATCTGTCGTCCACTTCGGACGACTCTGGTACGGCTACCATCACGCTGACGTTCGCGGCCGGCACCAATCCTGACATCGCGCAGGTGCAGGTGCAGAACAAGCTGCAACTCGCCACGCCGCTGTTGCCGCAAGCCGTGCAGCAGCTGGGCACCAAGGTCACGAAGTCGAGCAGCAGCTTCCTGCTGGTCATGGCCTTCGTGTCCGAAGACGGCAGCATGAGCAAGTACGACCTCGCGAACTACGTCGCGTCGAACGTGCAGGACCCGGTGAGCCGTATCGACGGGGTCGGCACGGTCACGCTGTTCGGCTCGCAGTACGCCATGCGCATCTGGCTCGACGCGAACAGGCTCACCAACTTCGGCCTCACGCCGGTGGATGTGCAGACCGCGTTGCAGGCGCAGAACGTGCAGGTCGCGGGCGGCTCGCTCGGCGGCACGCCGTCGGTGCCGGGGCAGGTGTTGCAGGCGACCATCACGGAAGCCACGCTGCTCAATACGCCGGAACAGTTCGGCAACGTGCTGTTGAAGGTGAACCCGGACGGCTCGCAGGTCCGCATCAAGGACGTCGGGCGCGTCGAGCTTGGCGGCGAGAACTACAACTTCGACACCAAGTACAACGGTCAGCCGACCGCGGGTTTCGGTATCCAGCTCGCCACCGGCGCCAACGCGCTCGCTACTGCGAAGGCGGTGCGCGCGAAGATCGACGAACTGTCGAAGTACTTCCCGCACGGCCTCGTCGTGAAGTACCCGTACGACACCACGCCGTTCGTGCGTCTGTCGATCGAGGAAGTGGTCAAGACGCTGCTCGAAGGTATCGTGCTGGTGTTCCTCGTCATGTACCTGTTCCTGCAGAACCTGCGGGCCACGCTGATCCCGACGATCGCCGTGCCGGTGGTGCTGCTGGGCACGTTCGCGATCATGAGCGTGGTGGGGTTCTCCATCAATACGCTGTCGATGTTCGGCCTCGTGCTGGCAATCGGCCTTCTGGTGGACGACGCGATCGTGGTGGTGGAAAACGTCGAGCGGGTGATGGCGGAGGAGGGCTTATCGCCTCGCGAAGCCACGCGCAAGGCGATGGACCAGATCACCGGCGCTCTCGTCGGCGTGGCGCTCGTGCTGTCGGCGGTGTTCGTGCCGGTGGCGTTCTCGGGCGGCTCGGTCGGCGCCATTTACCGGCAGTTCTCGCTGACTATCGTGGCGGCGATGGTGCTGTCCGTGCTGGTCGCGTTGATTCTGACGCCGGCCTTGTGCGCGACGATCCTCAAGCCGATTCCGCAAGGTCATCACGAAGAGAAGAAGGGCTTCTTCGGCTGGTTCAACCGCACCTTCAACAAGAGCCGCGACAAATATCACTCGGGCGTGCACCACGTGATCAAGCGCTCGGGCCGCTGGCTCATCATCTATATGGTGGTGATCGTCGCGGTCGGCCTGCTGTTCGTGCGCTTGCCGAAATCGTTCCTGCCGGATGAAGACCAGGGCACGATGTTCGTGCTCGTGCAAACGCCGTCGGGCTCGACGCAGGAAACCACGGCGCGCGCGCTCAAGGACGTGTCCGACTATCTGCTCGACAGCGAGAAGGCGATCGTCGAGTCGACCTTCACGGTGAACGGCTTCAGCTTCGCGGGCCGCGGTCAGAACGCCGGTCTCGTGTTCGTGCGGATGAAGGACTACGCGCAGCGTCAGCACGCGGACGAAAAGGTGCAGGCGCTGGTGGGCCGCCTGTTCATGCACTTCGGCAGCTATAAGGGTGCGCTGGTGTATCCGGTGAATCCGCCGTCCATTCCGGAACTCGGCACGGCCGCCGGCTTCGACTTCGAGCTGCAGGACCGCGCCGGTGTCGGCCACGCAAAGCTGATGGAAGCGCGCAACATGCTGCTCGGCATGGCCGCGAAAGACCCGACGCTGGCGCAGGTGCGTCCGAACGGCCTGAACGATACGCCGCAGTTCAAGGTGAATATCGACCACGAAAAGGCGGCTGCGCTCGGCGTGTCGCTCTCCGCGATCGACCAGACGTTCTCGATTGCATGGGCGTCGCAATACGTGAACAACTTCCTCGATACCGACGGCCGGATCAAGAAGGTCTACATGCAGGGCGATGCACCGTTCCGCATGAAGCCGGAAGACCTGAGCGCCTGGTACGTGCGAAACACGGCGGGTGGCATGGTGCCGTTCTCGTCGTTCGCAAGCGGGGAGTGGACCTACGGCTCGCCGAAACTGGAGCGCTACAACGGTATTTCCGCGGTGGAAATCCAGGGTGCGGCCGCAGCGGGCAAGTCGACGGGTCAGGCCATGTCGGCCATGGAAGCGCTCGTGGCGAAGCTGCCCGCGGGTATCGGCTACGAGTGGACGGGTCTGTCGCTGCAGGAGCGTCAATCCGGCTCGCAGGCGCCGATCCTGTACGGCATCTCGATCCTCGTCGTGTTCCTGTGTCTCGCGGCGTTGTATGAAAGCTGGTCGATCCCGTTCTCGGTGATCATGGTGGTGCCGCTCGGCGTGATCGGCGCACTGCTGGCCGCAACGCTGCGCGGGCTCGAAAACGACGTGTTCTTCCAGGTCGGTCTTCTGACCACGGTGGGCTTGTCGGCGAAGAACGCGATTCTGATCGTGGAATTCGCGCGCGAGTTGCAACAGAGCGAAGGCATGGGGCCGATCGAGGCCGCGCTGGAAGCGGCGCGTCTGCGGTTGCGCCCGATTCTGATGACGTCGCTCGCGTTCATTCTCGGCGTGATGCCGCTCGCGATCAGCAACGGCGCCGGCTCGGCGAGCCAGCACGCGATCGGTACGGGCGTCATCGGCGGCATGTTGACGGCAACGTTCCTCGCGATCTTCATGATCCCGATGTTCTTCGTCGTGATCCGCGCGAAGTTCGGCGGCGAGAAGGAAGACCCGGATGAGGCGCTTGCACACTACAACCAGCACCATCCGCATGATCCGGACAGCACTGGCTCCGGCAAGGACGGACATTGAGATGCAAAAACACTCTTTGATTGCAGTAGCGGTCGCGCTCTTCGCCGCCGGTTGCACGATGGCGCCGAAGTACGAGCGCCCCGCCGCGCCGGTGACGAGCACGTTCCCGACCGGCGGCGTGTACGAAACGCAGCCGGGCGCGACCCAGCCGGGCGGGGCCGGTGCGCGCAGCGCCAATGGCCAGGCCGCGGCCGACATCGGCTGGCGCGATTTCTTCGTCGATCCGCGCATGCAGCGGTTGATCGAAATCGCGCTGAAGAACAACCGCGATCTGCGCGTGTCGGTGCTGAACATGCAGGCGTCGCAGGCGCAGTTCCGCATCGTTCGCGCGGGTCTGTTCCCGACGCTCGACGCCGCCGCTTCGCAAAGCAAGTCGCGCACGCCGAAAGACCTGTCAATATTCGGCAATACGATTTCCAATTCGTATTCGGTCGGTCTGAATGCTTCCTGGGAAATCGACTTTTTCGGGCGCATTCAGAGTCTGAAGGACCAGGCGTTGGCGCAGTACCTGGCCACGGCTCAGGCCCGCAAGGCAGCTGAAATCGCGCTCGTTTCACAGGTCGCGAATCAGTATCTGACGGTGCTCGAACTCGACGATCTGCTGAAAGTCACGCAAGGCACGCTGAAGACGGCCGAAGAGTCGTACCGCATCACGAAGCTGCAGTTCGATAACGGCACGGGCTCCGAACTGGATCTGCGCCAGGCGCAGACCGTGGTCGAGCAAGCGGGCGCGAATCTGCAGTCTCAGGAGCGCTTGCGCGCTCAGGCTGAGAATGCGCTGGTGCTGCTGCTCGGCGAGCCGCTGCCGGCAGATCTGCCGCCGGGCCTCACGTTGAGCGACCAGAATCTCCTCACGGATATTCCGGCGGGTCTGCCGTCCGATCTGCTGACGCGCCGTCCCGACATCATGGAGGCCGAAGAGAATTTGCTCGCGGCCAACGCGAATATCGGCGCGGCGCGCGCGGCATTCTTCCCGAAGGTTTCGCTCACGGGCAGCTTCGGCACGCTGAGCCCGACGCTCGGCGGACTGTTCAAGCCGGGTTCGGCCGCGTGGAGTTTCGCGCCGTCCATCACTTTGCCGATTTTCGAGGGCGGCCAGAACAAGGCGAACCTCGATCTCGCCAACATCCAGAAGAACGCCCAGATCGCCACGTATGAAAAGGCGATTCAGACGGCCTTCCGCGAAGTGGCGGACGCGCTGGCCGCGCGCGGCACGTACGATCAGCAGATCCAGTCGCTCGAGCGCAATACGTTTGCGCAGCAGCGTCGGCTGGATCTGTCGAATCTGCGTTACACGAATGGCGTCGACAGTTACCTGTCGGTGCTGACCGCGCAGACCGATCTGTATTCGTCGCAGCAGTCGCTGATTACCGCTCGCATGGAGCGTCTGCAGAACCTGGTCACGCTGTACCAGGCGCTCGGCGGCGGCTGGATCGAGCATAGCGGCGACCAGCCGCGTCCGGCCGATGCCCCGATCGACTACGGCGCGGCGAGTGCGCCGGCGGCGGCTTCGGCTGCTACCGCGGGCTGAGCGTCGCGATAGTTCGACGCGTAGGCAACAAAAAACGCCACGGCATGCCGTGGCGTTTTTCTTTGTGGCGGCGGGTCACAGCGATAGCTGGCAGTAGCTTGAGTCGTGGTTGCGGGCGGCGTTCAGCGCTTCGCCGTCGCCCGCCTCGGAGCGACGACCCTCAGTGCAGATCCGCCGCGCGCAGCATTTCGTCGCGTTGCGGTTCCTGGCCGCCGCGTCCATCGAAATCATGGCCTGCCTTGCGGATTTCGCACTGCGCCTTCTTCTCGCTTTTGACGCCGTTGAAAATCAGATTCAGCACGACCGCAGACACGGAAGCCAGCAGGATCCCGCTGTGCAGCAGCGGCGACAAGGCGGCCGGCAGCTTCGAAAAGAAGTGCGGCGACACCACCGGCACGAGCCCCAGGCCGATGCTCACCGCGACGATGAACAGGTTGTGGTGATTTCTTACGAAGTCCACTTTGGACAGCACCTTGATGCCGTTGGCCGCGACCATGCCGAACATGACGATGCCCGCGCCGCCCAGCACAAAGGCCGGCACCGAGGCGACGACTTGCGCCATCTTCGGAAAGAGGCCGAGCAGCACGAGGATCACGCCGCCCATCGCGCAGACAAAGCGGCTCTTCACGCCCGTCACGCCGATCAGGCCGACGTTCTGCGAGAACGACGTGTGCGGAAACGAGTTGAAGATGCCGCCGATCAGCGTGCCGAGTCCGTCCACGCGCAGTCCGCGCACCAGCGTTTTCTGATCGACTGGCCGGTCGACCATATCGCCGACCGCGAGGAACATGCCCGTCGATTCAATGAACGTGACGAACATCACGGTGACCATGGTTGCAATGGAAAGCGGATCGAAGTGCGGCAGGCCAAAGTGGAATGGCATCACAATGCCGACCCACGGCGCGTGCGTGACGCCGTCCATGTCGACGCGCCCGAGCGCGAGCGCGATCACGAAGCCGGCGACAATGCCGAGCAACACCGAGATGTTGGCGAGAAAGCCTTTGGCAAACTTGTTGATGAGCAGAATCAGCATCAGCACGATCAGCGACAAGCCCAGGTAGACCGGATTGCCGTAGTCGGGATTGCCCACGCCGCCGGCGGCCCAGTTGATGCCGACGCCCATCAGCGACAAGCCGATCACCGAGATCACCACGCCGATCACGACCGGCGGAAAGAAGCGCAGCAGCTTGCCGACGGCCGGCGCGAGCAGAATGCCGATCACGCCCGCGGCGATGGTCGAGCCGAAGATGTCGAGAATGCCGAGCGACGGATTGGTGCCGATCGCGACCATCGGGCCGACCGCCGCGAACGTGCAGCCCATGATCACAGGCAGACGGATGCCGAAGATCCACAGGCCGAGCGTCTGGATCAGGGTGGCGATGCCGCAGGAGAACAGATCGGCGCTGATCAGGAACGCTATCTGGTCCTTCGGCAGTTTGAGGGCCGCGCCGACGATCAGCGGCACGGCGACGGCGCCGGCGTACATCACCAGAACGTGCTGAATGCCGAGGGTAAGCAACTGGCCTGCGGGCAGCCGCTCGTCGCACGGGTGAACCGTGTTCGATTGCATAACGTCTCTCTCCACCGTCTAGTTTTGGGATGGACTCCAAGGTATCGGGGACGAAAAAGCGCAACAAGACCGCTGGCGCCTATTCCGGCATTCCCGGTGACGATATGCGTAGCTCCGTCCAGAAGCTCGAAATCGCCGCGAGCGGCGGCGAGATCGCCGTCCAGCCCTTTGCAGCCGCGCCGCGCAGCCGGTCGCACCGCGTGCCCGAGCCGCGGCGATATATGTGAGAATGGATATGCCGTATCCGGTCTCGCGCATAGTCGCGTTTTCGCGCGGCTCGCCGCGAGGCGGGGTTAACCCGCGATTCGCGGCTGGCCGGCTCGCGGCCGCACGGCTTTGCGCATCCCGCGCGGCGCCTCAGAATTCGCGCTTGCCGCATCCTCAGCGCGGTCCTTCGTGCTGGTCTTCGTGCTTTAACTGATCCCACGTTATCGCTCATGAGTTTTCTCGGCATCGACCTCGGCACCGGTTCCCTCAAAGTCGCGATCGTCGATGAAGACGGCCATGAGCAGGCGGTCGCGAGCGTCGCTTATCCACTCGAGACGCCGCACGCGGGGTGGGCGGAAACCTCTGTCGAGACATGGTGGCGCGCGCTCACCGAAGCTGCAGCGCGCTTGCCCGAAGCGTTGCGCCGTGAGGTGAAAGCGATCGGCTTCTCAGGGCAGATGCATGGCGTGGTGTTGATCGACGAAGCGGGCAATGCCGTGCGGCCCGCGATGCTGTGGCCCGACACGCGCGCGCTCGATCTGCTCGACGCGTGGCCCGAACCGCAGCCGAATCCGGTGGCGCCGGGTATGGCTGGTCCGTTGCTGCGCTGGATCGTGCGGCACGAACCGGAGTCCGCGCGCCGCACGCGCTGGGCGCTGCAGCCCAAAGACTGGCTGCGCGTCGCGCTCGGCGGCGCGGTTGCCACCGATCCTTCCGACGCCTGCGCGACCGCGCTCGCCGACCTCGACGGCACGTGGAACGCGGCGCTGCTCGAGCAGCTCTACATCCCGCACGAGTGGTTCGCGCCCGGAGGGCCGTCGTATGCGGCCGCGGGCGTGCTGTCGGGCGACGCGGCAGAGGCCCTCGGCCTGCGCGCGGGCATCGTGCTCGCAACCGGCGCGGCGGATACGCCGTGCGCCGCGCTCGGCAGCGGCCTCGCAAGCGACGGCGACGCGCTCCTCACGACCGGCACCGGCGGCCAGATCGTCGTAATCGCCGAGCATGAGCCCGCGGCTGTCAGAGGCTTGCATCGCTATCGGGCGGCGAGCGATCACTGGTATCGGATGGCCGCGATGCAGAACGTCGGCATCGCACTCGAACGCGCGCGTGGGTGGCTGTCGTACGAGTGGGCCGCTGCATATGACGAAGCGTTCGGCGCTTGCCCGAGCCACGCATCGGGGCTCGACACGAACACGCATGCGAATGCAAATGCAACCGCAACCGCAACCGCGCCGCTGACCTTCTTACCGTATCTGACCGGCGAGCGCACGCCGTGGCTCAATCCGTCGGCGCGCGGCGGCTGGCTCGGGCTCGCGCTGGACCATACGCGCGGCGCGATGATGCGCGCGGCATTCGAAGGCGTCGCCTTTTCGCTGCGCGCGGGTCTCGACGCAATTCGCGCGAGCGGCGCGACGGTGACGGCGTTGAAACTTGCAGGAGGCGGTTCCGTCGATGCACGGTGGCGGCAATTGCTCGCCGATGCGCTGAACGCGGAGCTTCACGCAGTGGATTGTCCGAACGCGGCACCGCGCGGCGCGGCGATTCTCGGCGGCATCGCAAGCGGTCACTGGCACGTGCACGATCTCGCCGCGCTCGCACCGGGCGCGACGCTTGCGGCGAGCCCACGCGGCGATCGCGCCCTCGCGGCGCGCTATGCACGCTTTCTCGATCTGTATGGACGCGTCGAACCATGGTTTGACACCGCCGCAGCAGTTGTCCGGCAAAGCGGCAATGTCACGCGCTGACAAGGCCGTGACGCACTTTGCAATACCATGACGCCTGTCATGCGTTAGCCTGTAGCTCGCGCAGCACAGGCTTTGCCCAGAGCTTGGCCCCCAATATTCGCGCGTCGTGTCGTGTCGTATATCGCTGTGCAACGCGAGCCGATGCGGCGCGGCGTTCAACGCATCTTCGACTCACAGGAGCATTTACGATGAAGACCAAAGCAGCAATCGCATGGAAAGCCGGCGCACCGTTGACCATCGAGGAAGTCGACCTCGAAGGCCCGCGCGCCGGCGAAGTCCTGATCGAAGTGAAAGCGACGGGCATCTGCCACACCGACTACTACACGCTCTCGGGCGCGGACCCCGAAGGCATCTTCCCGGCGATTCTGGGCCATGAGGGCGCGGGCGTGATCGTCGATACGGGGCCGGGCGTCGGCACGTTGAAGAAGGGCGATCATGTGATTCCGCTCTACACGCCGGAATGCCGTCAGTGCAAGTTCTGTCTGTCGCGCAAGACCAACCTGTGTCAGGCGATTCGCGCGACGCAAGGCCGTGGCCTGATGCCGGACGCCACCTCGCGCTTCTCGCTCGACGGCAAGCCGCTCTTTCATTACATGGGCACCTCCACGTTTTCGAACTACATCGTCGTGCCCGAAATCGCGGTTGCGAAGGTGCGCGAAGATGCGCCGTTCGACAAGATCTGCTACATCGGCTGCGGCGTGACGACGGGCGTCGGCGCGGTCGTGTATTCGGCGAAGGTCGAGGCGGGCGCGAACGTGGTCGTGTTCGGGCTCGGCGGTATCGGTCTGAATGTGATCCAGGGCGCGAAGATGGTCGGCGCGGACAGGATCATCGGCGTGGACATCAATCCGGGCCGCGTCGAACTGGCGAAGAAGTTCGGCATGACGCACTTCATCAACCCGAACGAAGTCGAGAACGTGGTCGATCACATCGTGCAGTTGACGGACGGCGGCGCCGACTATTCGTTCGAATGCGTCGGCAACGTGAAGCTGATGCGTCAGGCGCTCGAATGCACGCACAAGGGCTGGGGGCAGTCGTTCATTATCGGCGTGGCGGCGGCGGGCGAGGAGATCAGCACGCGTCCGTTCCAGCTCGTGACCGGCCGCGAGTGGAAGGGCTCGGCGTTCGGCGGCGCGCGCGGGCGCACGGACGTGCCGAAAATCGTCGACTGGTACATGGAAGGCAAGATCAATATCGACGATCTGATCACACACCGTCTGCCGCTCGAGCGCATCAACGAAGGTTTCGATCTCATGAAGAAGGGCGAGTCGATCCGCTCGGTCGTGCTGTACTAACGCGGCTCACCCGCAGCGCCCAACAAGGAGGAAGACGATGCTTGAGCTATTGTCGTCGCACGCCTGTCATGGCGGCGAGCAGCGTTTCTACCGGCACGAGTCGCAGACTATCGGCCTGCCGATGCGCTTTTCGGTGTACCTGCCGCCGCAGGCCTTGCAGGCGAACGCGAAGGTGCCCGCGTTGTTCTACCTCGCGGGGTTGACCTGCACCGAGGAGACGTTCGCGATCAAGGCGGGCGCGCAGCGCTTCGCCGCGCAGCATGGCGTCGCGCTGATCGCGCCGGATACGAGCCCGCGCGGCGCGGGCGTGCCGGGCGAGAGCGCGGCGTGGGACTTCGGCGTTGGCGCGGGCTTTTACATCGACGCGACGCAGGAGCCCTGGGCGCGGCACTACCGGATGTACTCGTACGTGCGCGACGAGCTGCGCGAAACGGTTATGAACGACTTGCCCATCGACGGATCGCGGCTCGGCATCTTCGGGCATTCAATGGGCGGGCACGGCGCGTTGATGCTGGCGCTGCGCAATCCGGACATTTATCGCTCGGTGTCGGCGTTCGCTCCGATTGCCGCGCCCACGCGCTGCCCGTGGGGCGAGAAAGCGTTCAGCGGCTATCTCGGCGACGACCGCGCGACGTGGAAGCAATACGACTCGAGCGAACTGGTGGCGCGCGCGTCGCGCAAGTTCGCAGAGGGCATTCTGGTCGATCAGGGGCTCGCCGACCAGTTTCTCGCCGAGCAGTTGTACCCGGACGTGTTCGAGGCCGCATGCCGCGCAGCAGGCCAGCCGTTGACGCTGCGTCGTCATGCGGGCTACGACCATGGCTACTACTTCATCTCGACCTTTATCGAGGACCACCTCGCGCATCACGCGAAGGTGCTGCTCGGCTGACGTGCATTGTGCCGATGGCGGCGCCTTCGCGGGCCGCCATCGAATGTATGCGGGTTCAGCGGCGCTTCAGCAGACTCACGCCATATACCACCGCTGAGAGCGCGGTGATCCAGAAGCTCGTCGGCCAGTCGGTATAGAACGCGAGCGTCACGCCGAGCCACGCTTGCAAAAGCGCGAGGCCGGCAGCGAGAACAAGACCGGCCGAAAGCCGCGTGGTCATGTTTTGCGCGGCGGCGGCCGGGCCCACCATCAGCGTGAAGACCAGCAACACGCCGACGATCTGCGTACACGCGGCCACGGCGAGCGCCGCAATCGCCAGAAACAGCACCGACACGAGGCGCAACGACACGCCCTTGGCTTCGGCCAGTTCAGGCTGCAGCGATGCGAACAGCAATGGCCGCATGATCGCCGCGAGCGCGAGCAGGCTGACGACGCCCAGGCCCGCGAGCACTGCCAGCGTCGATGCGTTCACGCCGAGCACATTGCCGAACAGGAGCGCGGTGACCTGTGTTGCATATGCAGTGAAGAAATGCAGAAACAGCAGACCGAAGCCGAGCGACAGCGAAAGAATCACGCCGATGGCGACATCGCGTCCGGCGAGGCGCTCGCCTAGCGCGCCCATGCCGACGCCTGCGGCGAGCGTGAAGCCGACCATGCCCCAGATCGGCGAAATGCCGACCAGTACCGCGCCGGTCGCGCCGGTGAAACCCACGTGCGAAAGCGCGTGGCCCGCGAAGGTTTGTCCGCGCATCACAAGAAAATAGCCAACCACGCCGGCGAGCACCGCGACGATTCCTGACGCGGCAAACGCGTTCACCATGAAGTCGTATTCAAACATCGTGCTTGTGTCCGTCGCGTGCGTTGTGTTGCTGCCTGTGCTCGTGCGAATGGCCGTGCGCATGGCCATGAGAATGCGAATGTCCGCCGTTCTCGTCGTGTTCGTGCTCGTGATCGTGCTTCTCCACTTCCACGCCGCCCGACATCACGAAGATGCGGCCGTTCACGCGCATCACGTCGATTGGCGAACCGTAGAGGCGCGACAGCACGGGCCGCGTGATGACTTCGTCCACGGTGCCGAGCGCCGCGACGCCGCTGCCGAGGTACAGCACGCGATCGAGCGAGTTCAACAGCGGATTCAGTTCGTGCGCCGAGAACAGCACGGCGATGCCGAGCTCCTGCTGCACGCGGCGCACGAGTTCGACCACGCTTTTCTGATGATGCGGATCGAGGCTGATCAGCGGTTCATCGAGCAGCAGCAGCTTCGGTGCGCCGAGCAGGCATTGCGCTAGCAGCAGGCGCTGACGCTCGCCGCCGGATAGTTCGGAGAGTGGCCGCTCGGCGAGCTTGCGGCCATCCACCAGTTCAAGCACGCGTTCGACGTCCGCGCGTGTTTTCGTGTCGGCGTGAGGCAGGCCCCAGCGGTGGCCGTCGGCCGCCATCGCGACGAAATCGCGGCCACGCACGCGCCGCCCGGCAAGCGCGCTGCGCGTTTGCGGCATATAACCGATCGACGCGTTGCCGCGTGCCACGGCTTGCCCGAGCACGCGGATCGTGCCGCTTGCCGCCGGCACGAGGCCGAGCACCGCGCGCATCAGCGTGGTCTTGCCGGCGCCGTTCGGCCCGAGCACGCCGATGAATTCGCCCTGGTTCACGACGAAACCGGTATCGCGCAGGATCGTGCGGCCGCCGAGTTCAAGCGTGACGTGATCGAGTTCGAGCACGGGCGGGCGGTTTGCCGCGAGCGCCGCTGCGCTCGCGGCCGTAGTGGCTGGCGTGCTGCGGCCAGTGACAGTCATTGGCTTTTTCCTTTGGCGCCGGCAGCCGCTGCTTTCGCGTTGCCTGCATTGCCGGCGTTGCCCTTGGCGAGCGCCGCGCCGAGCGCGTCGAGCTGCGACAGCATCCACGTCTGATACGTGCTGCCGGCGGGTTCTGTCTCGGTGACGCTCACGGTCGGCACCTTCGATTGCTGCGCGAGATTCAACATGCGTTTGGTCAGGGCCTCGGTTGCCTGGCTGTTATAGATCAGTACGCGTACGCGCTTTTCGCGCAGGTCGCGTTCGAAAGCGGCGATGTCCGACGCGCTCGCCTCGGTGTCGTTCATGGCCGCCATCTGAAAGCGCATGTTGCGCATGGCGAGCCCGATGGCATCCGACATATAGCCGAATACCGGCTCGGTTGCCGTGACCGGCGTGCCCGCGTAGCGGCCATGCAGTTCGGCGACCTTGGCCTGAACCGGCTTCAGCGAATCGAGAAACTTCGCGAGGTTCGCATCGTACGCCGACTTGTGCGCCGGGTCAGCCGCGACGAGCGCCTCCGTGACCGCGTGCGCCACCTTCGGCATGGTCGCGAGGTCGTACCAGAGATGCGGGTTGTCGCCGCCCTTCTTGCCGGTCAACTCCGCCGCGACGATCGTCTTGCGCTTGGTGCCCTGCGTGCTGTTGGACGCAGCCAGCAATTTTGCCATCCACGGATCGTAGTCGGCGCCGTTGTAGACCACAAGGCTTGCATGCTGCAACGCGCGCGCCGTCTTCGCGCTTGCCTCGAACAGATGCGGGTCCTGGTCGGGGTTGCTGAGAATGCTCGTCACGTCGACCCGGTCGCCGCCCAGTTGCTGCACCACGTCGCCGTAGAAGTTTTCCGCGGCGACCACGGGGATTTTCGCATCGGCGGCGAAAGCTGCATGGCTTAACGCGAACGCGGTTGTGACGGCGGCGACATACTTCGGAAGCAACATTGCGACGATCTTCTTCATGGTGTGTCCTGCTGCAAGAGGGTTGAATGAGCCGCGCACATGCGCGGTGTCTGAAGCCGCTGCAAAGGCCCGCGACGTCGCCGTTGCGGCGGCTCGGAACGCGCGGCCACAAGGCGTCGTGCTGATACGGAAGCGGGTCGTGAAACGAGTCCGCAATGATATAACGTATCTTGTCTTGATGTCAGTAGACGCGCGTAAGCGGCGTACAAGGAGGGGCGAGCCCTCGTTGCGCGCTGCACCATCGAAATCTGACAGAGCGCCTTGACATGGCCCGGTGCGTATCCGATCATTCGATCACAAACAGAGCAATTGATCGCGCAATGAGCGTTCGCTCACCGCGCATCGAAAAGCGGACTGAACTGGAGACAAAGCGTGGCGGCACGATTGCAAGACAAGGTGGCCATTCTGACGGGCGCGGCAAGCGGCATAGGCGAAGCCGTAGCGCGGCGCTATCTGGACGAAGGCGCGCAATGCGTGCTCGTCGACGTCAAGCCGGCGGACAGTTTCGGCGACACGCTGCGCGCCTCGCATGGCGAGCGCGTGCTGACGGTGAGTGCGGACGTCACGCGCCGCGAGGATATCGAGCGCATCGTGGCGGGCACCGTGGAGCGTTTCGGCCAGATCGACATTCTCTTCAACAATGCGGCGCTTTTCGACATGCGCCCGATTCTCGACGAATCCTGGGACGTGTTCGATCGCCTCTTCGCGGTCAACGTGAAAGGCATGTTCTTTCTCATGCAAGCCGTCGCGCGGCACATGGTCGAGCAAGGCCGCGGCGGCAAGATCATCAATATGTCGTCGCAAGCGGGGCGGCGCGGCGAAGCGCTCGTGTCGCATTACTGCGCGACCAAGGCCGCCGTGCTCAGCTATACGCAATCCGCGGCACTCGCGCTCGCGCCGTACAAGATCAATGTGAACGGCATCGCGCCGGGTGTCGTCGATACGCCGATGTGGAAGGAAGTCGACGCGCTCTTCGCCCGTTACGAAAACCGGCCGCTCGGCGAGAAGAAGCGCCTCGTCGGCGAAGCGGTGCCGCTCGGGCGCATGGGCGTGCCGGAGGATCTGACGGGCGCGGCGCTCTTCCTCGCATCGGCGGATGCGGACTACATCACCGCGCAAACGCTTAACGTCGACGGCGGCAACTGGATGAGCTGAGCACCAAGGCCCGTTATCCAGCGCCATTTCGTACAACAAACGCAGCATCACATAACGCACGAGAAAGGAGACAACAGACATGAAACCAGCCCTCAAGTCCGCGCTCAAGATGGTTAGCGCAGGCGCTGCGGCATGCTTTGCGCTGAGCGCGTCGGCGGCCACGGTGACCATCGCGACGCTGAACAATCCGGACATGATCGAGTTGAAGAAGCTCTCGCCCGAATTCGAAAAGGCGAATCCGGACATCAAGCTGAACTGGGTGATTCTCGAGGAGAACGTGCTGCGTCAGCGGGCCACGACCGACATCACGACCGGCAGCGGCCAGTTCGACGTGATGACCATCGGCGCCTATGAAACGCCGCAATGGGGCAAGCGCGGCTGGCTTACGCCGCTCACGAACCTGCCCGCCGACTACGATCTCAACGACGTGGTCAAGACCGCGCGCGACGGCCTCTCTGCCGGCGGCCAGTTGTACGCGCTGCCGTTTTACGTCGAAAGCTCGATGACGTATTACCGCAAGGACCTGTTCGCGGCCAAGGGCCTGAAAATGCCCGATCAGCCGACCTACGACCAGATCGCGCAATTTGCCGACAAGCTCACCGACAAAGCCAACGGCGTGTACGGCATCTGCCTGCGCGGCAAGGCGGGCTGGGGCGAGAACATGGCTTACGGCACGACCGTCGTGAACACGTTCGGCGGCCGCTGGTTCGACGAAAAGTGGCATGCGCAACTCACTTCGCCGGAATGGAAAAAAGCCATCACGTTCTATGTCGATCTGTTGAAAAAGAACGGGCCGCCGGGAGCGAGCTCGAACGGCTTTAACGAAAACCTCACGCTGATGTCCTCGGGCAAATGCGCGATGTGGATAGACGCGACGGTGGCAGCCGGCATGCTGTACAACAAGCAGCAATCGCAGATCTCGGACAAGGTCGGTTTCGCAGCCGCGCCGGTCGCGGTCACGCCGAAGGGTTCGCACTGGCTGTGGGCGTGGGCGCTGGCGATTCCGAAGTCGTCGAAACAGGCCGACGCCGCGAAGAAGTTCATCACGTGGGCCACGTCGAAGCAGTACATCGAGCTCGTCGCGAAGGACGAAGGCTGGGCCTCGGTGCCGCCGGGCACGCGTCAATCCACTTACGCGCGCTCCGAGTACAAGCAGGCTGCACCGTTCGGCGACTTCGTGCTGAAGGCAATCGAATCGGCCGATCCGGATCATCCGACGTTAAAGCCTGTACCGTACACCGGTGTGCAGTTCGTTGGGATTCCTGAGTTCCAGTCGTTCGGCACGGTGGTCGGTCAGAGCATCTCCGGTGCGATTGCCGGTCAGATGAGCGTCGACCAGGCGTTGGCGGCAGGTCAGGCTACCGCGGATCGCGCGGTCAAGCAGGCCGGCTACCAGAAGTGATCCGGAGCTAGAGCCGAATCTCGCCACTGAAGTCGCGTGGCACAAGCCGGCTGGCGCCCGTCAGCCGGCTCACGCAGTACAGCGGGCTGTCACCGCCGCGCGTACGCCGCAATGCCGTTTTGCTCGCAGTCAAAGCGCTACGGCCATTCGCGCGGTTCGTGCCGCCCGCGCATTACCGAACAGGTGGTCAATCATGCGTCCTCTGCGCCTGCCTCTCATGCATGCCCATCCTCAGACAGAAAAAGAACGCGAAGTCCGCAAGGCCAATTCGGCGCGCTGGCTCGTGTCGCCGTCGGTCGCCGTCCTGGTGCTATGGATGACGATTCCGCTCGCCATGACGATCTGGTTCTCGTTCTCGCGCTACAACCTGCTGAATCCGGATCTGAAGGGCTTTGCCGGTTTCGACAACTATCAGTTCCTGGCCGGCGATCCGTCGTTCGGACCGTCGATTGGTCACACGCTGCAGTTGATCGTCTCGGTGCTCGTGATCACGGTGGTAGGCGGCGTGCTGATGGCGATTCTGTTCGACCGCAAGTTCTACGGCCAGGGCGTGGCACGCCTGCTCGCCATCGCTCCGTTCTTCGTGATGCCCACGGTGAGCGCGCTGATCTGGAAGAACATGATTTTGCATCCGGTGTATGGACTGATCGCGCAGGGCATGCGTGCAATCGGCTTGCAGCCGATCGACTGGTTCGCCGAATATCCGTTGACGGCGGTCATCATGATCGTCGCGTGGCAATGGCTGCCGTTCGCGTTCCTGATTCTGTTCACGGCGATCCAGTCGCTCGATCAGGAGCAGAAGGAAGCGGCGCGCATTGACGGCGCCGGGCCGTTCGCGATGTTCTTCTACATCACGCTGCCGCACTTGAAGCGCGCGATTGCCGTGGTCGTGATGATGGAGACGATCTTTCTGCTGTCCATCTTCGCCGAAATCTATACGACGACGGGCGGCGGCCCGGGCACCGCGACCACCAACCTCTCGTACCTGATCTATTCGCTGGGCCTGCAACAGTTCGACGTCGGTCTCGCGTCGGCGGGCGGCATTCTCGCTGTCGTGCTGGCCAATATCGTGTCGTTCTTCCTCGTGCGGATGCTCGCGAAGAACCTCAAAGGGGAGTACGAAAAATGAGCCACGTTGCTTCTACTCCGGCGTCAAGCGCGACGCCCATGACTGTGCCGGCGAAGTCGCCGTTCCACGCGATCCGCCGCGCGATTCCCGGCGTGATCGCCTGGCTCGTCGCGCTGCTGCTGTTCTTCCCGATCTTCTGGATGACGATCACCGCATTCAAGACCGAGCAGCAGGCCTATTCGTCGTCGCTTTTCTTCACGCCGACATTCGACAGCTTTCGCGAGGTATTCGCGCGCAGCAGTTACTTTTCGTTCGCGTGGAATTCGATTCTGATCTCGGTCGGCGTGACGGTGCTGTGCCTGATTCTGGCCGTGCCGGCCGCGTATGCGATGGCGTTTTTCCCCACGCGCCGCACGCAAAAAGTGCTGCTGTGGATGCTGTCGACCAAGATGATGCCCTCGGTCGGCGTGCTGGTGCCGATCTACCTGCTGTGGAAAAACAGCGGTCTGCTCGACACCGTATCGGGTCTCGTGATCGTCTATACGCTGATCAATCTGCCGATTGCAGTGTGGATGTCGTTTACCTACTTCGCCGAAATTCCGCGCGACATTCTCGAGGCAGGGCGAATCGACGGGGCGGCGACCTGGCAGGAAATCGTCTATCTGCTGATGCCGATGGCGCTGCCGGGGCTCGCGTCGACCGCGCTGCTGCTCGTGATTCTTTCGTGGAACGAAGCGTTCTGGAGCATCAATCTGTCGAGCTCGAACGCCGCGCCGCTCACGGTGTTCATTGCATCGTATTCGAGTCCCGAAGGCCTCTTCTGGGCCAAGCTGTCCGCGGCTTCGCTACTTGCGGTGGCGCCGATCCTGATCGTCGGCTGGCTGTCGCAGAAGCAGCTCGTGCGCGGCCTCACGTTCGGGGCAGTCAAATGACGGCAGGCTCGAGTGCAGTAAATCTCGCGCTGATCTGCGATTGCGATGGCGTCCTGATCGACAGCGAAGCAGTGGCGGCGCGCATGCTCGTTCAGGAACTCGAGGCGCGCTGGCCCGGCGCGGATATCGAACCGGTGGTGCTGCCGCTGCTCGGGCTGCGCATCGAAAGAGTGCTGGAGGGCACGGCGATGCAGCTCGGCAAGAGCCTCGGCCTCGACGACATGGACGCGATTCGCCGTTCGGTTGAAGCCGCGGCCATGCAGGCGCCGGCAGTGCAGGGCATCGAGCGGGCGCTGGCGCAGGTACCGCTCGTCAAAGGATGCGCGAGCAACAGTTTTCGGCCGTACGTGGAAACCGTTCTTGCACGCACGGGCCTCGTGCGGTTCTTCGGCGACCGTTTGTTCTGCGCCGACAGCGTGGCCAATCCGAAGCCGGCGCCCGACGTCTATCTGGCGGCGG
The DNA here is from genome assembly GCF_000472445.1 of Burkholderia sp. WSM2230. Lineage (GTDB taxonomy): Bacteria > Pseudomonadota > Gammaproteobacteria > Burkholderiales > Burkholderiaceae > Paraburkholderia. The sequence continues at coordinate 57,529 of NZ_AXAJ01000018.1, read as the reverse complement.
CGCAAGGTCTGCGCCTCGCGCCGTCGGCGTGCCTCGTCATCGAGGACAGCGTTACCGGCGTGAGCGCGGCAAGCGCGGCCGGCATGACGGTGCTGGGTTTTATCGGCGGAGGTCATGCGAGCGACGAGCAAATCGACAAGCTGCATGCTGCGGGCGCGCGTCATGTATTCGACGACATGCATCAGTTGCCGGAGCTCGTCGCGCAATGGACGCTGAGCGCAACTGCCGCGGCGCCTTGAGCGCGTAGAACACGCGCGCATCGAATGCAATCGCGTTCAGCACACCACAGACAAGCAGCCGGCAAGCAACCGACAAAGTAACACCCAGGCATTACACGGAGACACATCATGGCAAGCGTAACTCTGCGCAACATCAGGAAGGCCTACGACGACACCGAGGTGATGCGCGACATCAACCTCGACATCGCGGACGGCGAGTTCGTCGTGTTCGTCGGCCCGAGCGGTTGCGGTAAATCGACACTGATGCGGATGATTGCCGGACTCGAGGACATCAGCGGGGGCGACCTGACCATCGACGGTGCGCGCATGAACGACGTGCCGCCCGCCAAGCGCGGCATTGCGATGGTGTTCCAGTCGTACGCGCTGTATCCGCACATGACGCTATACGACAACATGGCGTTCGGTCTGAAGCTCGCCGGCACGAAGAAGCCGGAGATCGACGCGGCGGTGAAGAACGCAGCGAAGATCCTGCATATCGATCATCTGCTCGATCGCAAGCCCAAGCAGTTGTCGGGCGGCCAGCGCCAGCGCGTCGCGATTGGCCGCGCGATCACGCGCAAGCCGAAGGTGTTCCTATTCGACGAGCCGCTGTCGAATCTCGACGCCGCGCTGCGCGTGAAAATGCGCCTGGAATTCGCGCGTCTGCATGACGAACTGAAGACCACGATGATCTACGTGACGCACGATCAGGTCGAAGCGATGACGCTCGCGGACAAGATCGTCGTGCTGTCGGCGGGCAATCTCGAACAGGTCGGCAGTCCGACGATGCTGTATCACGCGCCGGCCAATCGCTTCGTCGCGGGCTTCATCGGTTCGCCCAAAATGAACTTCATGGAAGGCGTCGTGCAGTCGGTCACGCACGACGGCGTGACCGTGCGCTATGAAACCGGCGAGACGCAGCGCGTCGCAGTGGAGCCGGGATCGGTGAAGCAGGGCGACAAGGTGACGGTGGGCATTCGTCCCGAGCACCTGCATGTGGGCATGACGGAAGACGGCGTGTCGGCGCGCACGATGGCCGTCGAATCGCTCGGCGATGCCGCGTACCTGTATGCGGAGTCGAGCGTGGCGCCCGATGGCTTGATCGCGCGCATTCCGCCGCTCGAACGTCACGCGAAGGGCGATACGCAGAAGCTCGGCGCGACGCCCGACCATTGTCATTTGTTCGACAGCGACGGCAAGGCATTCCAGCGCAAGATCGTCGAAGTGCTGGCGGCTTGAGTTCGAAAGGCGGGAAAGGGCGCCTTCCTGCCTTTTCATACGAAGCGGCGCGCGCGTTCAGAGTGCGACTTACGCCTCTAGCGCCGCGCGCGCACACAACTCGTCGGTCACCAACCCCGAGAGCCAGCCGCCCTTGAGCACCGCGATCAGTGCCTCGCGTTTGCGTTTGCCACCTGCAAAACCGATAGTCGGCCGCCGCGGCGGCGAGTCGATCGAAATGCTGGTCACGCGCCGGCCCGTGGGCGACTCGACGCGCGCGCCGGCCGCATCGATCGGCAGGCCAAGCATTTCGGCCACCGCGCCGTTCTGCATCAACTCCTTCACCTCTGCCGACGTGATGAAGCCGTCTTCGTGCAGCGGACATTTCGGCCCGATATTGCCGATGCCGACAAACGCCACGTCCGCCTCCGCCGACAGCGACTCGACGATCCGGTACAGCCGGTGATTGCACCACTGCGCGCGCTCGGCCTCACTATCGGCGATCAACGGCGCGGGCAGCAGAAAATGCTTGCCGCCCGTCTTCTCCGAAATGTGTAGTGCGACGTCGTAGCGGTTCGAGGAGCCGTCCTGAGCGATCGCTCCTACCATGGATACCAACCGGTGCTGCGGACGGTCTAGCTGCGCGATCTGATCGACCGCGGCTTTCAGCGTGCGGCCGCTGCTCACGGCGACCACCATCGGCTTTTCTTCCGCGAGGTAGCGCTCCATCACCTGCGCGCCGGCCACCGCGAGTTTGCGATCGACTTCCTCGGGCGTGTCGCTGTCGATGGGCACCACTTCGCACATGGAAAGGCCATAGCGTTTCGTCAGCTGATCGGCAAGCGACAGACAGTCGGCCAGTTGATGATCGACGCGCACGCGAATCAGGTTCTTTTCCACCGCGAAGGCGACGAGCCGTTGCGCGACCGGGCGCGACACCTGCAGTTTCTCGGCGATCTCGTTCTGCGTATTGCCCGCGACGTAGTAGAGCCACGCGGCGCGAGTAGCAAGGTCTAGTTTTTCTGTGGACTTGGGCACGGTGACGATCCGCTTGAAGGGCGCCGATGATAGCAGCCGGCGCATGCATGTCGATGCCGCCGGCTGCCGTTTGCGCGGTGCTGCGCGCTCAGGCGAGCTTTTCGCGCGCGGGATCGAAAAGCGGCCGCACGTGACGGTACAGCGCGCGATACGCGTCGAGCCGCGCGCGCAATTGCGCATGCCGGCGCGGATTCGGCGTGAACTCTTTCTCGATGGGCGGTTTGGCGAGCACGCTCGCCGGATCGCCGCCCGCCGCGAGCCAGCCGAGGCGGGCCGCGCCGAGCGCCGCACCGGTCTCGCCGCCGCCGTGCTTGCGCGTCGCGGTGTCCAGCGCGTCCGCGAGCAGTTGCGCCCAGTAATCGCTGCGCGCGCCGCCGCCCAGCAGTGACAGAGCTTTTGCTTCGGTGCCGGCCGCACGCAGCGCGTCGAGGCCGTCGGTGAGCGCGAGCGTCACGCCTTCCAGCACCGCATAGCCGAGCAGCGCGCGATCCGTTGCGTGATTCATGCCGAAGAACACGCCCTGCGCATAGGGGTCGTTGTGCGGCGTGCGCTCACCCGAGAGATACGGCAAAAAGAGCGGCGCGGTATTCAGCGCATCCTCGGGCAACGCTTCGATCTCGGCGAGCAGCGTGGGTTCGTCGGTCGATGTGAGCTTGCAGACCCAGCGCAAACAGCTTGCCGCCGAGAGCACGACGCTCATCTGATGCCAGCGGTCCGGAATCGCGTGGCAGAACGCATGCACTGCCGAAGCCGGGTTCGGCCGGAAGCTGTCGCCCACCACGCACAGCACGCCCGAGGTGCCGAGCGAAACGAAGCCGTCGCCCGGCTGCGTCGCGCCGATGCCGATTGCGCTCGTCGCGTTGTCGCCGCCGCCCGCCGCGACGATCACGCCGTCGCTCAAGCCAAGCTCGCGCGCGAGTTGCGGCAGCAGCGTGCCGGACGGCGCGCTGCCTTCGGCGAGGCCCGGCATCTGCGCGCGCGTCATGTTGCAGGCCGCAAGCAGCGAATCGGACCAGTCGCGTTTGGCGACGTCGAGCCACAGTGTGCCGGCCGCATCCGATGGATCGGACACCTTGCCGCCCGTCAGTTGCAGACGCAAGTAGTCTTTCGGCAGCAGCACGCACGCGGTCCGCGCAAAGATGTCGGGCTCGTGACGCGCGACCCATAACAGCTTGGGCGCGGTGAAACCCGGCATCGCCAGATTACCGGCCACACTGTGCAGGTCCGGCGCGCGTTCGGTCAGCTCGGCGCATTCCTTGTCGCTGCGCATGTCGTTCCACAGAATCGCCGGCCGCAGCACGCGGTCCTCGGCATCCAGCAGCACCGCGCCGTGCATCTGACCCGAGAGGCCGATGCCGCGAATCTGCGCGAACTCGTCGGGATGTTTCGCGCGCAATGCAGCCAGCGCGCTTCGCGTGCCGGCCCACCAATCTTCGGGATTCTGCTCGGCCCAGCGCTGATGCGGGCGCGAAACGGTGAACGGAGAGCCAGCGGTGCCGATCACGCGTCCAGTGGAGGCGAGCAGCAGGACTTTCACTTCGGACGTGCCTAGGTCGATGCCGAGATACATGGGCGCGAAACCTTCGTCGTTGGAGATGCGCTACTTTAGCCGCACAAGGCGCGCGGTGCCATGCGCATAAAGCCTGGCACCGCGCGCGATTCGATGGGACGGGCTTGCGCTTCTAGACCTGCCCGCGTTTTGCGAGCCACACGTCGACGCGCGCCAACGCGCCGGCCAGTGCGGATTCGAGTTCCTGCGTGCCGGTCATGCTGCCCCACAACAGCCGGTCCGCCGCGAACGCCTGCAACGGATCGGGCGCCGCGAAGAAGCCGCGCGCGACGCGCTCGTCCATCACGCCGTCCTGATAGGCGTAGGGCAGCGTGCCTGCCTGCCAGCGGTCGAGGAAGCGGAAGAACAGCGCGGGCAGCATTGCCGTGGCCGCGGGCGTGACGCCGCGCTCGAAACACTCGGCGAGAGTCGGCGCAATGAAGCCTGGCAGTTTGGAAAAGCCGTCGGCGGCCACGCGCTGGTTGGTGTCCTGGATATAAGGATTGCCGAAGCGTTCGAGCACGACATCGCGATAGCGTTCGAGGTCGAGCGGGCTCGGCGTGAGGCACGGAATTACATCCTCGCTCACGTAATCGAACGCGAACTGGCGGATGTCCGCGTCTTGCGTGCCTTCGTGAATGTAGTTAAGACCGACGAGCGTGCCCGCCCACGCAATGCAGCTATGGGTCGCGTTGAGTATGCGGATCTTCGCTTCTTCGTAGGGCAGCACCGACTCGACCAGTTCCGCGCCGACCTTCTCCCAGGCGGGACGCCCGGCAATGAAGCGCTCTTCGATCACCCATTGGATGAACGCTTCGCCCATTACCGGGCAGGCGTCGTCCACGCCCGTCGCGGCCGTTACGCGCTCACGCACGTCGGGCGTCGGGCGCGGCGTGATGCGATCGACCATTGAACTCGGACACGCGGTGTTGTCGTCGAACCATTGCGCAAGTTCGGCCGCGCCGCGCAGTTCGAGAAACGCGCTCATGCCTGCATGAAAACGCTCGCCGTTGCGGCGCAGGTTGTCGCAGGTTTGCAGCGTGACGGGACCCGCGCCGGCTTTCATGCGCGCGTCGAGAATCGCCGCCAGCGCGCCGTAGATGGTGGTGTGTCCGCCTTTCAGGTCGGCCGCGAGATCGGCGTTGGCCGTGTCTAGCTGGTCGTGTTCGTCGAGGTAGTAGCCGCCTTCCGTGACCGTGAACGAGATGATCTTGCAAGCGGGATCGGCGCCGGCCTCGATCAGCGCGTCGAGGCTTTCGGTCCACGGCACCACGCGTTCAATCGAGCGGATAGTCTCGTACGCGCGTTCGCCCTGAGGCGTGACCGTCTCGAGCGTATAGACGCCGTCTTGCGCGGCCAGTGCTTCAAGCACCGCGTTCATGTCGCTGCGAATATTACCGACGGTAAGCGACCAGTGCGGCTCTCCCGGCAGCTTCGCTTCATTCAACCTGTGCAGATACCACGCCTGATGCGCGCGATGAAACGATCCCGCGCCGATGTGCAGAATCACGTGTGCGGCCTCGCCGCTGCCTTGCCCGCTGCTCATGTGCGTCTCCATCTGTCTGGGCTCTCGCGCGGCTAGTCGCGCGCGTTTCTTTTCGGTGAGAGCATTTGCTCTGCTTGTGGGCGAATGATCGTACCCGCCGAAACGAAAGTCAAGGCGACCGCGCGATGTTTTCGTGGCGCGGCGCGGCGGCGCGTGACTCCCCGGCATCCTCAACGGCGCACGCGCACGCCTTGCGGCGCGCTTCGCCACGCGTTTTGCATTGCATCATTCTTGACCTGTCGCGCGTCGGGACTTACCCGAATGCAAAAAAGTATCGGTCCGCGGTTTCATTTTTAGTGGTGGATTGCGCGTTTGAAGGCTACTTTTCGCTGTACAAGACGAAGACGAGCGGCATCGTTCCCGAGCCGCTTCATGGAGGCAGACAGTGCAACCCGATCTGGAGATCGTGGCCGTACGCCGCGACGAGTCGTTCAAAGTGTGGTCGCACGGCTATCCGTATCGCACGGTACGCTGGCATTTTCATCCCGAGTACGAGATCCATCTGATCGTGGCGACCACGGGCAAGATGTTCGTCGGCGATCACATCAGCAGTTTTGCGCCTGGCAATCTCGTGTTGATGGGTCCGAACCTGCCGCATAACTGGGTGAGCGACGTGCCCGAAGGCGAGAGCATCGCGCAGCGCAATCTGGTCGTGCAGTTCGGCCAGGAATTCGTGTCGAGCTGTCTGGAAAGCTTTCCCGAATGGCGTCAGGTAGAGGCGCTGCTTGCCGATTCGCGCCGCGGCGTGTCGTTCGGCGCGCTCACCAGTGCCGCGATCCAGCCGCTCTTTCTCGAACTGCTGGCGGCGCGCGGACTGCGCCGCCTCGTGCTGTTCATGTCGATGCTGGAAATCCTGATGAACGCCGAAGACCGCGAGACGCTCGCGAGCCCCGCTTATCAGGCCGACCCGACGGGTTTTGCGTCGACGCGCATCAATCACGTGCTTTCGTATATCGGCAAGAACCTCGCGAACGACTTGCGCGAGTCGGATCTCGCGCAACTGGCCGGCCAGAGCGTGAGTGCGTTCTCGCGCTATTTCCGCCGGCATACGGGCTTGCCGTTCGTGCAGTACGTGAACCGCATGCGGATCAATCTCGCGTGCCAGTTGCTGACCGATAGCGAACTGAGCGTGACCGACATCTGCTTCAAGGCGGGCTTTAACAACCTGTCGAATTTCAACCGGCAGTTTCTCGCAGTGAAAGGCATGGCGCCTTCGAAATTTCGCCGCTATCAGCAATTGAACGACGCGAGCCGCGATGCTTCGGAAGAAGCCGCGGCGCGCGGCAGGGGTATCGACGACGCGCCCGCCATCGTGCTAGCGCCTGGTCTGCCGCATCCTGCGGCTGCTGCTTACCCGCCAACCTAGCAGCAATGTAGCCCCAATGTAGTCCACTGCAGGGCTTTTTTCAGCAAGCACCTTGCTTCACCACGTTCAACATGTATCGCGCTGTCCGACGACAGCGCGAGGGACGTGCTCACTTCAAAAACGGAGACAACCATGACGCAAACCACCATGAAACAGGCATCGTCGACCACCTTCACGCGGCGCGGCGCGCTGTTCGCGAGCCTCGCCTTCAGCCTCTCGTTCATCGCCGCGCCCGCCGCACAGGCCGCGCCGCTGAAGATCGGCATGACGTTTCAGGAGCTCAACAATCCCTACTTCGTGACGATGCAGAAGGCGTTGAACGATGCGGCTGCATCGACCGGCGCAACGGTTGTCGTGACCGACGCGCATCACGACGTGAGCAAACAGGTGAGCGACGTCGAGGACATGCTGCAGAAGAAGATCGACATCCTCCTCGTGAATCCGACTGATTCGACAGGCATTCAATCGGCGGTGACATCGGCGAAAAAAGCAGGCGTGGTGGTGGTCGCGGTGGATGCGAACGCGAACGGCCCGGTCGATTCCTTCGTCGGCTCGAAGAACTTCGATGCCGGACAGATGGCCTGCGAGTACCTCGCGAAGTCGATTGGCGGCAGCGGCGAAGTTGCGATTCTCGACGGCATTCCGGTGGTGCCGATTCTCGAACGCGTGCGCGGCTGCAAAGCGGCGCTGGCGAAGTCGCCGAACGTCAAGCTCGTGGATACGCAGAACGGCAAGCAGGAACGCGCGACCGCGCTCTCGGTGACCGAGAACATGATCCAGGCGCATCCGAACCTGAAGGGCATCTTCAGCGTGAACGACGGCGGCTCGATGGGCGCGCTTTCCGCTATCGAGTCCTCGGGCAAGGACATCAAGCTGACGAGCGTCGACGGTGCGCCCGAAGCGATTGCCGCGATCCAGAAGCCGAATTCAAAATTCATCGAGACGTCCGCGCAGTTTCCTGCCGATCAGGTTCGCATCGCGCTCGGCATCGCGTACGCGAAGAAGTGGGGCGCCAATGTGCCGAAGGCGATTCCCGTCGACGTGAAGATGATCGACCGGAGCAACGCAAAGGGTTTCAGCTGGTAAGCCGAGTGCCCGCCGTTGCGGCATGCCCGGATTTTATGGTCGGCCGGCATGACGGCGGGCAGCGATGGAGCACCCGATGAACACGATACTCAAGCTCGAGAACATCAGCAAAAGCTTTCCCGGCGTGAAGGCGTTGCAAGCCATTCACCTCGAGATCGCGCGTGGCGAGATTCATGCGCTGCTCGGCGAAAACGGCGCGGGCAAGTCGACGCTAATGAAGATTTTGTGCGGCATCTATCAGCCGGACGAAGGCACGGTCACGATAGAAGGCACGCCGCGCCACTTCGCGAACTATCACGACGCGGTGGCGGCGGGCGTCGGCATCGTGTTTCAGGAATTCAGCCTGATTCCGTATCTGAATGCAGTCGAGAACATGTTTCTCGGCCGCGAAATGAAGAATGGTCTCGGTCTGCTCGAACGCGGCAAGATGCGGCGCGCCGCAGCGGAGATTTTCGCGCGGCTCGGCGTGTCGATTGACTTGTCCGTGCCGATTCGTGAACTCTCGGTTGCGCAGCAGCAGTTTGTGGAAATCGGCAAGGCGCTCTCTCTGGAAGCGCGCATTTTGATTCTCGACGAACCGACCGCCACGCTCACGCCCGCCGAAGCCGAGCATCTGTTTGCGATCATGCGCGAGTTGAAACAACAGGGCGTCGCGATGATTTTCATCTCGCACCACCTCGAAGAAATTTTCGAAGTGTGTGACCGCATCACGGTGCTGCGCGATGGGCAGTATGTCGGCATGACCGAGGTCGCGCAGTCGGACGTGAGCCGCCTTGTCGAGATGATGGTGGGACGCCGCATAGAAAACAGCTTTCCGCCGAAGCCGCCGTTGCGCTCGGACACAAAGATCGTGCTGGACGTGCAGAAGCTGCAATTGCTGAAAGACGGCCCGGTGCTGCAATTCACGCTGCGCGAAGGGGAAATTCTCGGCTTTGCGGGACTGGTCGGGTCGGGCCGCACGGAGACCGCGCTCGCTGTGATCGGCGCAGACCCGGCTTACGCGAAGGACATTCGCATCAACGGCGAGGCCGCGAAATTGTCCGATCCAGCCGACGCGTTGCGCGCGGGCGTGGGTATTCTTCCTGAAAGCCGTAAGACCGAAGGGCTGATTACGGACTTCTCCATCAAGCAGAACATCTCGATCAACAACCTGGGCAAGTATCGCTCGCTGCGTTTTTTTATCGATCAGCGCAGCGAAGCGCGCGCCACAGCCGACATCATGAAACGCGTGGGCGTGAAAGCGCCGACCATGCACACCGAAGTGGCCACGCTTTCAGGCGGCAACCAGCAGAAGGTGGTGATTGCGCGCTGGCTGAACCATCACACGAACATCCTGATCTTCGACGAACCGACGCGCGGTATCGACGTCGGCGCGAAGGCGGAAATTTATCTGCTGATGCGCGAACTCACCGCGCGCGGCTATTCGATCATCATGATTTCGTCGGAACTGCCTGAGATTGTCGGCATGTGCGACCGCGTCGCCGTGTTCCGTCAAGGCCGTATCGAAGCGCTGCTCGAAGGCGATCAGATCGACTCGAACGCCGTGATGACCTATGCAACCGCCGGCACTCGTGGAGCTTTGCATGAACACGCCTAACCCTTCTTCGTCGCCGAAAACGTCGAACATCAGCGGCAATACGCCGGGCGCACCAGTGCGCTTCACATGGGCCGCGTTGAAGCGCTCGACGCTCTTCTATCCGTTCATCGGCCTGCTCGTTGTTTGCATCGTGATGGTGTTCGCGAGCGACAGCTTTCTCTCGGCCGCGAATATAGAAAACGTGCTGCGTCAGGTGTCGATCAACGCGATCATCGCAGTCGGCATGACATGCGTGATTCTCACCGGCGGCATTGACCTGTCGGTGGGTTCGGTAATGGCACTCGCGGGCACGCTCGCCGCGGGCCTGATGGTGGCCGGCATGAATGCGCTCGCTGCATTGGCAATAGGTGTCGCGGTCGGTCTCGGCTTCGGCGCGGCGAATGGGTTCTTCGTCGCGTTCGCCGGCATGCCGCCGATCATCGTGACGCTCGCGACCATGGGCATCGCGCGAGGCCTCGCACTAATCTACACCGGCGGCTATCCGATCGACGGCTTGCCCGACTGGGTCAGCTTCTTCGGCAGCGGCAAGATCCTGGGCATTCAGGCGCCGGTCGTGATCATGGCGGTGATCTATGTGATCGCGTGGTTGCTGCTGGAACGCATGCCGTTTGGCCGCTACGTGTATGCGATCGGCGGCAATGAACAGGCGACGCGCCTATCCGGCGTGCGCGTGGCGCGCGTGAAGCTGATCGTCTACACGATCGCGGGGTTGACGTCCTCGTTTGCCGCAATCGTATTGACCGCGCGTTTGATGAGCGGCCAGCCGAACGCGGGCGTGGGCTTCGAGCTTGACGCCATCGCCGCCGTGGTGATGGGCGGCACGTCCATTTCCGGCGGACGCGGTTCGATCATCGGCACTTTGATCGGCGCGCTGCTGCTCGGCGTATTGAACAACGGGCTGAACATGGTCGGCGTGAATCCGTATGTGCAGAACGTGATCAAGGGCGGAATCATTCTGCTTGCGATCTACATCGGCCGCGACCGCAGAAAGTAAAGCTCTCTTCTCCATTGATTTCCACTTCCGGCAGGATCATGCAATGACGAATGAATTCACTCCATCCGACAAGCAGAACATGACGGCGATTGTCTGCCACGCGCCGAAGGACTATCGCGTCGAACAAGTGGCGAGGCCGCGCGCGCGAGCGCACGAACTGGTGATTCGCATCGCCGCATGCGGGATCTGCGCGAGCGACTGCAAATGCCATTCAGGCGCGAAGATGTTCTGGGGCGGCCCGAGTCCGTGGGTCAAGGCGCCGGTGATTCCGGGGCATGAGTTCTTCGGCTTCGTGCAGGAACTTGGCGAAGGCGCGGCCGAGCATTTCGGCGTGAAGATCGGCGACCGCGTGATCGCCGAGCAGATCGTGCCGTGCGGCAAGTGCCGTTATTGCAAATCCGGCCAGTACTGGATGTGCGAAGTGCACAACATCTTTGGCTTCCAGCGCGAAGTCGCGGACGGCGGCATGGCCGAGTACATGCGCATTCCGCCGACTGCCATCGTCCACAAGATTCCAGACGGCATTTCTCTCGAAGACGCCGCCATCATCGAACCGCTTGCGTGCGCGATTCACACGGTCAATCGCGGCGACCTGCAACTGGATGACGTCGTCGTCATTGCAGGCGCGGGTCCGCTCGGTTTGATGATGACGCAGGTCGCGCACCTGAAAACGCCGAAGAAACTCGTGGTGATCGATCTGGTGGAAGAACGCCTCGCGCTCGCCCGCGAGTACGGCGCAGACGTGACGATCAATCCCAAGCAGGACGACGCGCTCGCGATCATTCATTCGCTGACTGACGGCTACGGCTGCGACGTCTATATTGAAACGACCGGCGCGCCGATCGGCGTCAATCAGGGCATGGACCTGATTCGCAAGCTGGGGCGCTTCGTCGAGTTTTCGGTGTTTGGCGCGGATACCACGCTGGACTGGTCGGTGATCGGCGATCGCAAGGAACTGGATGTGCGCGGCGCGCATCTTGGACCCTATTGCTATCCGATTGCAATCGATCTGCTCGCGCGCGGACTCGTGACATCGAAGGGCATCGTCACGCACGGTTTTTCGCTGGAAGAATGGGACGAGGCGATCAAGGTTGCCAATTCGCTCGATTCGATCAAGGTGCTGATGAAGCCGCGGGCATGAGCTTGCGCCGCTACGGGATCGGCGCGGCATAACAACGGAGGCTGTATGGAGTACGTCATCGGCGTGGATATCGGCACGCAGAGCACGAAGGCGCTGCTTGTCGATCGGCATGGCGCTATCGTGGCGCAGCATGCGTCGAGCTATCAGCCGGATACGCCGAGGCCGCTATGGGCCGAGCAATGGCCGGCCGTGTGGTTCAAGGCCGTTACCGAATGCGTCGCCGCGTGCGTGCAAACCGCGAAGCAGGCCGGCGTCGCGGCGGATTCCATCAAAGCCGTGTGTGTGAGCAGCCTGTACGGCGGCTCGGGCATTCCCGTCGACAGCGAAATGCGCCCGCTTTATCCGTGCCTGATATGGATGGACCGGCGCGCGACCGATCAGGTCGAATGGGTGCGCGGCAACGTCGATCTCGACCGGCTCTACAGGATTACCGGCAATGGCGTGGACAGCTATTACGGTTATACGAAGATGCTGTGGCTGCGCGATAACACGCCCGACGTATGGGCGCAAACGCGCTACTTCCTGCCACCGAACGCGTATGTGATCTATATGCTGACCGGCGAGATTGCCGTGGATCACAGCTCCGCGGGCAACATCGGCGGCATCTACGATATTGCGAGGCGCGACTGGTCCGACGAGGCGCTCGACATGCTCGGCATTCCCGCGACGATGATGCCCGAGCGTCTGGTCGAGTCGTCGGAGGTAGTGGGCGGTCTGCTGTCGCAGTGGACCGAACAGCTCGGCCTCGCGGCTGGTACGGCGATTGTCGCGGGCGGCGTGGATGCGGCGGTTGCGACTTTCGCCGCCGGCGTAAGCCGCGCCGGCCAGCATGTCGCGATGATCGGCACCAGCATGTGCTGGGGCTACATCAATCAAAGCGTCGATGCGCGCCACGGATTGATAAGCATGCCTCATGTTTTCAACGGCCAACATGACATCTATGTGTTCGGCGGTGCGATTACCGCAGGGGCGTCGGTGACGTGGTATCGCGAGCAGTTCTGTCATGCGGAGATTGAAGCCGCGCGCGCGACGCCGCATGGCGATCCGCATCGCCTGCTCGAAGAAAGCGCTTCGAACGTGCCGGCGGGATCGGATGGCGTGATGTTTTTGCCGTATCTGATGGGCGAACGCAGCCCCGTGTGGGACGCAAAGGCGAGCGGCGCATTCGTTGGCCTGAGCCTCTTTCATACGCGGGCGCATCTGTATCGCGCGGTGCTGGAGGGCGTGTCCTTTGCACTGAAGCACAACATCGAGGCGGGGCGCCAAGGCGCCCAGTCGCTGGAAGACAAGCTCATCGTGGTTGGCGGCGCCGCGCATTCGGACTTGTGGATGCAGATCATCGCCGACATCACCGGCTATCCGGTCTATACGATCGAGCAGGAAGTGGAAGCCGCGATGGGCGCCGCGTTGCTTGCGGCGCTAGGCGTAGGGCTCATTTCGCGCGAGGCCGCGCAGGGCGGATGGATCACGCTGGTCGAACGGGCGCAGCCCGACGCCGGACGAATGGCGCTATATGGAGAGCGCTTTGGCATCTATAAGGACCTGTATCCGGCGTTGAAGCCGGTCATGCACCGCTTGCAAACATCATGAATGCTACTTTCGATTTTTCCGGCCGCTCGATTCTCGTGACCGGTGCCTCCAGTGGAATAGGGCGCGCGACGGTCGAGATGCTGTGCGCGAGCGGCGCCAATGTCGTTGCGGCGGCGCGCAACGTGAACGAGCTTGCGCGTCTTGCGGAGGAGACCGGCTGCGAGCCGTTGACGCTCGACGTGAGCGACGAAGCAGCGATTGATGATGCGTTCCGCTCGCTCGGTGCTTTCGACGGTCTCGTGAATTGCGCTGGTATCGCCTTGCTCGAGCGAGCGGTGGACACCACCGCCTCGAGTTTTGATCGCGTGATGGCGGTGAACGCACGCGGCGCAGTGCTGGTGGCAAAGCATGTGGCGCGAGGAATGATCGAGGCGAAGCGCTCGGGCAGCATCGTGAACGTTTCCAGCCAGGCGTCGCTTGTGGCGCTGGACGATCATTTGAGCTATTCGGCTTCGAAAGCGGCGCTCGATGCACTTACGCGGTCTTTATGCATCGAGCTTGGGCCGTTTGGAATCCGCGCCAATAGTGTGAATCCGACGGTGACCCTCACTCCAATGGCGGTCCAGGCGTGGAGCGATCCTGCGAAGCGTGAGCCTGCATTGAAGGCCATTCCATTGGGGCGTTTTGCGGAGCCGGCTGAAGTGGCTTCCGTGGTGATGTTTTTGTTGAGTGACGCGGCTTCTATGGTGAGCGGGGTTTCGCTGGCTGTTGATGGCGGGTTCCTCGTCAGGTGAGCCCGCCGCCGCACGCCCCAACTACAACATAGTCCTCACATGCCAAAGCTCAGGAAACAGAACCACGTCGAGCATCTTGCGCAAATAAGGCGCCCCGCTGGTCCCGCCGGTCCCCTGCTTGAATCCAATGATTCTTTCGACGGTCGTCACATGCCTGAATCGCCACTGCCGGAAAGCATCCTCGAGATCGACCAGTTCCTCGGCCATCTCGTACAGCTCCCAATGCTGCGAGGGATTGCGATACACCTCCAGCCAGGCTGCTTCGACAGACGCATCGTGAAGCGTGGGCTGCGTCCAGTCGCGCTCGAGCCGCGCAGGCGAAATCGCGAATCCGCGACGCGCGAGCAGCTTCACCACTTCATCGTAGAAAGAAGGTGACTCCAGCGAAGCCTTGACCTCCGCAAGCACATCGGCGCGATGCGAGTGCGGCTTTAGCATCTGCTCGTTCTTGTTGCCGAGCAAAAACTCGATCTGCCGGTACTGATAAGACTGAAATCCCGACGAGCTGCCTAGATATGGCCGCATCGACGTGTATTCGGACGGGGTCATGGTGGCGAGGACATTCCATGCCTGCACGAGCTGCTCCATGATCCGCGAGACGCGTGCGAGCATCTTGAACGCCGGCGGCAGCTCGTCGCGATGCACCGCGTCGAGCGCGGCGCGCAACTCGTACAGCGCCAGCTTCATCCACAATTCGCTTGTCTGATGCTGAATGATGAACAGCATCTCGTTGTGATCGGGCGACAACGGGTGCTGCGCATTCAGCACCGTTCCGAGCGACAGATAGTCGCCGTAACTCATCGACCTGGAGAAGTCGAGCTGCGCGTCGTGCCAGCCATCGGCTGAAGAGGCCTTAGCTGCCGCAGCGTCAGTGTCGGCGGACGCGGCGCGTCCATGCCCGAACGGGCAACCTTGCGCCGGCTGTTCTTCCGGCAAGCCCGGTGTTTTCATGTGATCGTTCATTGCGCGCTCCTCAGGTCACGGCGCCGCGTGCGGCAAATTCGGGCGCGCGCCAGGTCTCACGCGCGAGCACCTCGCGCAGCGTTTCGACAGCGTCCCACACGTCCACGAAGCGCGTATAAAGCGGCGTGAAGCCGAAGCGCAACACATGCGGCTCGCGATAATCGCCGATCACGCCACGTGCGATCAGCGCCTGCATCACCTCATAGCCATGCGGATGCTCGAAGCTCGCATGCGAGCCGCGCTGCGTGTGCGCGCGCGGCGTGACGAGCTTGAGCGGAAACTCGCTGCACCGCGTTTCGACGAGTTCGATAAAGAGATCGGTCAACGCGAGCGACTTACGGCGAATCGCCTGCATGTCGGTTTGCAGGAACACGTCGAGCCCACATTCGACCAGCGCCATCGACACCATCGGCTGCGTGCCGCACAGATACCGGCCGACGCCTTGGTCGGGACGATACGTCGGGTTCATCTCGAACGGCGCGGCATGTCCCCACCAGCCGGAAAGCGGCTGCGCAAATTCGTTCTGATGACGCTTGGGTACCCACACGAACGCGGGCGAGCCCGGACCGCCGTTCAGATACTTGTACGTGCAACCCACCGCATAGTCCGCGCCGACGCCGTTCAGATCGACCGGCACCGCGCCAGCCGAATGCGCGAGGTCCCACAGCGCGAGCGCACCCTTGTCGTGAATCAGTTGCGTCAACGCGGCCATGTCGTGCATGTAGCCGGTGCGGTAATTCACGTGCGTGATCATCGCGATGGCGGTGTCGTCGCCGATTGCCTCGGGCAATTCGGACGGATCATCGACGAGACGCAGTTCATAGCCGCGGTCGAGCTGCTGGATCAACCCCTGCGCGATGTACAGATCCGACGGAAAGTTCGACCGCTCGGAAACGATCACGCGACGCTTCGGATCGCGCGCGTCGGCGAGCCTCAGCGCGGCAGAGAGCACTTTGAACAGGTTGATCGAAATCGTATCGGTCACGACCACTTCGTCTTCCGCCGCGCCGATCAGCGGCGCGAGCTTGTTGCCGAGGCGGCGCGGCAGCGCGAACCAGCCGGCGGCATTCCAGCTGCGGATCAGTCCTTCGCCCCATTCGGCGGCGATCACGGTCTGCGCGCGTTGCGCGGCGGCGGCCGGCGGTACGCCGAGCGAATTGCCGTCGAGATAGATGGTGGTCGGCGACAGCGCGAACTGGTCGCGCAATGTCGCGAGCGGGTCGGCGCTGTCGAGCGCCAGTGCTTCTTCGCGATGATTCATGATGGTCTCGTTGGTTCGCGGATTGCGGATTGGCGGTTGCGGATACCCGGCCGATGCGAAAAATCAGTGCGCGTCGGGCAGCGCGCGCAGGACCGCGCGCACGGGGCTCGCGTCGAGCGTGGTCAGCTTCAGCGGCAGCGCGATCAGTTCGTAGTCGCCGGGGGCCACTTCGTCGAGCACGATGCCTTCCAGAATGGCCATGCCGTGCGCGCGAATGCGATGATGCGCGTCCATGGTCTTTGACTCCTGCGGATCGAGCGACGGCGTGTCGATGCCGACCAGCTTCACGCCTTTCGTCGCGAGGAGGTCGATGGTGTCGGGCGCGACCGCGCAAAAGCCGCTATCCCACGCGGTGGTCGGCGCGTTTCCGTAAGTGCGCAGTAAGACTCGCGGCGGCAGGTCGGCCAGCGAGTCCTGCAGATGTTGTGGCATCACAACAGGCGACGCGCCGATGCAGTGAATCACGCGGCATCGTCCGAGATAGGTGTCGAGCGGCACTTGGCCGATCGCGGCGCCCTGTGCGTCGTAGTGCAATGGCGCGTCCGCGTGCGCGCCGGTGTGCGGCGAGAGCGTGAGCCGCGCGACGTTGACGGGCGAGCCGGCCTCGATTCGCCAGACGCGCTCGATGCCGACCGGCGTGTCGCCTGGCCAGACGGGCGTCGCGGTATCCACCGCAGGGGTGATGTCCCAAAGAGTTTGCATATCCGCATTCAAGTGGATGTCTATAGGGAATGATAGGCGTAGAGGCGCGAAATGTGATTGCGAAAAAATCTCCTTCTGAGCCCGGTCTTGGAACATAATTTGAGTCAAATGGGAAAGGGAGACCGAAAATGAACGCGATCTCGCTCGACGCCACCGATTGCCGTATCTTGACGGTGCTTCAGCAGGAAGGACGAATCAGCAATCTCGATCTCGCGGAGCGCATCTCGCTGTCGCCGTCGGCGTGCCTGCGCCGTTTACGTCTGCTGGAAGAACAAGGTGTCATCGAGCACTATCGCGCGTGTCTGAACCGCGAAGTGCTGGGCTTCGAACTGGAGGCGTTCGTACAGGTGTCGATGCGCAACGAACAGCAGAATTGGCATGAGCGCTTCGCCGAGGCGCTGCGCGACTGGCCGGAAGTGGTCGGCGCGTTTGTCGTGACGGGCGAGACGCATTATCTGCTGCGGGTTCTCGCGCACAACCTCAAGCACTATTCGGATTTCGTGCTGCAGCGTCTGTACAAGGCGCCCGGCGTACTGGATATCCGATCGAATATCGTGCTGCAGACGTTAAAGGAAGATTCGGGCGTGCCGGTCTCGCTCGTCACGCGCACTGGCACGCACGGCGCGCCGCACAATGATCGCTGAGGTGTGGCCTTAGCGGGCTGCCTTAGGCTCGCGGCCTGCGGCGGCCACGCTTGCAGGCGCCCCCTCCGCTACAGCGGCTTGAGCCCGTGGAACTGGCCGTTCTGAAAGACGAGCGGTGCGATCTCCGTGGCATTCTCATGCACGCCGCAGCGCTCCACCTCGCCGACGAAAATCACGTGATCGCCTTCTTCGTAACGGCTGCGGTTATGGCATTCGAACCACGCCAGCGCGCCGTCGAGCACCGGCATGCCGGTGTCGCCCGCCGCGTGCGATACCCCTTCGAAGCGGTCGCCTTTCACCGTGGCAAAGCGCTTGCATAGATCCAGTTGCGACGCCGCCAGCACGTTGACTACATAGTGGCTGTTCGCACGAAACACCGGCATGGACGCCGAGCGCGTGGCAAGACTCCACAGCACGAGCGGCGGGTCCAGCG
Source organism: Burkholderia sp. WSM2230 (assembly GCF_000472445.1). Lineage (GTDB taxonomy): Bacteria > Pseudomonadota > Gammaproteobacteria > Burkholderiales > Burkholderiaceae > Paraburkholderia. The sequence continues at coordinate 39,449 of NZ_AXAJ01000018.1, read as the reverse complement.
AAACCGAATTGAACGAACTGGCCGTGATGCCGATCAATTGCCCCGACGACGCCCGCGTTGTAATGACGGTGACGCCCGTGGCGAATTGGCTGAGCGCCTGCCGGAAGGCGGGCTGGTCGAAGTTGGGCGGGCTGGCTTGCTTCATTGCGCGCGAGCCGCCGGTGCATGGCCGCTGGAAGCCGCGCTGAAGCTCTCGCGCGCACGGCGGGAAACAGATGATTCGAAAGTCATAGTGAAAATCGTCGATTTGTCCCAATTTTAACTGCAATCGCGGCGCACTGGCCGCGACGCAACCGGCGCCGTGCAAAACCGGCTAAGCTGGAACGCTACGCCGATGGCATGGGCGTTGCGGCAAAAGGGATGCGGCATGGGCCGATCACGAGTTTGAAGGAGCGAGCAGCATGAGTCAGACAGGCGAAATCGCCACCTTGGGTGGCGGGTGTTTCTGGTGCCTCGAAGCGGTTTATCTGGGCGTCGACGGCGTCAACTCGGTGGAGTCGGGCTATGCGGGCGGCCACACGCAGCATCCGACCTATGAGCAGGTGTGCGATGGCGAGACGGGCCATGCGGAAGTGGTCAAGGTGGACTTCGATCCGTCGAAGATCAGCTATCGCGAGATTCTCGACATCTTCTTCGCGATTCACGATCCGACGCAGCTGAACCGGCAAGGTAACGATGTCGGCACGCAATACCGTTCGGTCATCTTCACGCACTCCGACGCGCAGCGCGAGGCGGCGTTGCAGGCCATCCGGGAAATCGGCGAGCAGCGCATCTACGACGGGCAGATCGTCACGCAGGTGTTGCCACTAGACGGCAATTACTGGCCTGCCGAGGCCTACCATCAGAACTATTTCGCGCAGCATCCGAATCAGGGGTACTGCTCGTTCGTGGTCGCGCCGAAAGTGGCCAAGTTCCGTCAGAAGTTTGCTCACCGGATCAAGGCGGGTTGACGCGGGCGGGAAGCCGGGTCGCGCGGTGGCGGCGTCAAGTTGAGGCGCGCCGGTTGATCGAGGTCCGGCGCGCGTCGGGCGGTGGATGGTGCATGCCGCAGCGAGACGTCATGCGCGTGCGTGCGGTTCCTGCTCGATTTCCTGCTGCCGCTCCCGCTCCTGCTCCTGCACGAGCCGCCGATACGCGTCAATAATCTCCCGCGCCAACTCGACACAACTTAGCGGCGCCGATCCTTCCGCCTTGTTGTTGACCGCGATCACCACTGGCTGGCCGGCCAGCGCATAGCGCGCGGCCAGTTCCGCGAGCGACGCGCGCGTGGCCGGGTCCTGGTCGATGAGCTTATCGAACGGCTCATACTTCGCCTTCGCCTGCTCGTACTTGAAACCGCCGTGCAGGCTCCAGCGCACGATCAGCGGGCCCGCCGGCTCGCCGTCCAGCAGCGCCAGGGCCGCCGCCTGCCGCAGCGGATCCGGCATCCGCGCATGAATGCCTACGCAATAGCGCACGCCCGCCGCTTTCAGCGTACGAATGAAGCGCGGCGTCAGGAGACTCGCATCGCGGATTTCAATCGCATAACAGGTGCCCTGCGGCAGCTTCGGCAAAGCCGTCAGGAACGCGGCCAGCCGTTCGATAAATGCCGCCGGCTGCGCGAGCATCTGGTCGGGCAGAGGCGGAAGCTGAAACACCAGCGCGCCGGCTTTCGCACCGAGACCTTCGAGACAGGGCGTCACGAAGTCGTCGATCGCCATTTGCGCGTTCAGAAAGCACGGATTCAGCGACACCGGCTCGCCGCGTTCGGCGCGCACGGTGGCGTCGGTGATCGTCATCGGCGCCTTGACGATGAAGCGGAAATGCTCGGGCACCTGCTGGGCATAGCGCAGGTAGTCGGTGACCGTGAGCGCCTGATAGAACGAGCGGTCGATGCTGACCGTCTTCAGCAGCGGATGCGCGCCGTAAGCCGTGAGGCCGTCGCGCGAGAGCTTGCTGTTGCTGTATTCGTCGCCGTAGACGATGCCGTTCCAGCCGGGAAACGACCATGTCGACGTGCCGAGGTGCACTTGCGGGGGCAGTTGCGCGGCGAGCGCGAGCACATCCTGCGAGGGCGGGGCGGCGAGTATTTCGCGAGCGCGGCGCTTTTTGGGCGCATCGGCAGGAGGTTGTTGCGGTGCCGCCGGCGCCGCTTCCACCGGCATCCCGAACAGATCGAACTGCACCGCTTCGTCGTGTGCCTGCTCTTGTGCTTCTGCTCCGGTTGGCGCCCTGAGCGCCGCTTCAACTTCGCTTGTCCCGCTTTGGCCCATCGAGATTCGACCTGCTGTTCAGTGGTGTACGCCGCGGCGGCACGCTTCAGCACGGCGCCGCGGCGCTCACGTCACAGCGGTTTCTCGTACATGTAGCGGCGCGACCACGGCAGGGTTTTCGCGCTGCGGCCGGCCTTGCGGCAGACGACCTGATAGATCGAGACGTCGTCGTTTTCGAATGCATACGCGCAGCCGGCCAGGTACACGCGCCAGATGCGGAATTTTTCGTCGTCGACGAGCTTGCGCGCTTCTTCCGCGCGCGCCTCGAAATTTTCCGCCCAGATGTCGAGCGTGTGCGCATAGTGACGGCGCAAGCTTTCCACGTCAACCGCTTCGAGGCCGCCACGCTGCATCGACTCGAGCGCGAGGCTGATGTGCGGCAGCTCGCCGTCCGGAAACACATAACGGTCGATGAACTCGCCGCCGCCTAGCGCCGTCTCGCCGCTGTCCGAGTCGCTCGACGTGATGCCGTGATTCATCGCGATGCCGTCGTCGGCGAGCAGGTCGTGCATTTTCCTGAAGTAGCCGGGCAGGTTCTTGCGGCCCACGTGCTCGAACATGCCCACGCTCGTGATCCGGTCGAATTGCCCCTCGACGTCGCGGTAGTCCTGCAGGCGAATCTCGATCTGGTTCTCGAGCCCCGCGGCTTTCACGCGCGCGGTGGCGAGGTCGAACTGGTTTTGCGACAGCGTCACGCCCACGCATTGCGCGCCGAATTTCTGCGCCGCGCGCAGCACGAGCGCCCCCCAGCCGCAGCCTATGTCGAGCAGGCGCTGCCCCGGCTGCACCTGGATCTTGGTGAGGATGTGGTCGATTTTCTTCAGCTGCGCGGTGGCCAGGTCTTCGTCGCCGTTCTCGAAGTAGGCGCACGAGTACACCATGTTCTCGTCGAGCCAGAGCTTGTAGAACTCGTTCGAGACGTCGTAGTGATACTGGATCGCCTTTTTATCCGACGCTTTCGAATGCTGGAAATAGCGCCGCACGCGCGCGAGCTTCCCCGCACTGTTGACCGTATTGCGCGCGAGCTGATAGCCCACGTTGATGATGTCCGAGAGCTTGCCCTCGATGTCGATCTTGCCCTTGACGTAGGCCTCGCCGAGATTGTCGAGGCTCGGTTCGAGCAGATAGGGCAGCGCCGTCGCGCTCTTGACGTGCAGCGTGACCTGAGGTGCGGCGAACCGCCCAAAGTCGTGCTGCTGGCCGTCCCACAGCACGAGACGCGCCGGTAAGTCAGCCTTGGTTTTTACTTCTTCCACCCACTGCGCCAGCTTTTTCTCCCAGAACATGCGATTTCTCCGTGTCCGTTGAATTAAAGCGAAGCTTGTGTAGACCGCAATCCGGTTCGGCTCGACTCCCATGCCGCGCGATGCGATCTTCGCCGCGCGCTGCTGCATTGGCAGCGTGCTGACGATGTTGTTGATTCAGATTCAGGGCGACAGACGGGCGATCTGCCAGTCGCTGTTTTCGCTCGAACGCGTGTAAAGCAGGCGGTCGTGCAGACGCGACGGCCGGCCCTGCCAGAATTCGATTGCTTCGGGCACCAAACGATAGCCGCCCCAATGCGGCGGACGCGGCGGTTCATCGCCGTATTGCAGGCGCATTTCACGTTCGCGCGTTTCGAGCTGGGAACGGCTTTCAATCACCTGACTCTGGTTTGACGCCCACGCGCCGATGCGCGAGCCGAGCGGGCGCGACGCGAAATAGGCGTCGCTTTCTTCCGCGCTTGTTTTGACGACGCGCCCCTCGATGCGCACCTGGCGCTCGAGCTCGATCCAGTAGAAGAGCAGGCTTGCGTAAGGATTCGCGGCCAGCTCGCGGCCCTTGCGGCTTTCGTAATTGGTGAAGAACACGAAGCCGCGCTCGTCGACGCCCTTGATCAGCACGATGCGCGCCGAAGGTCGGCCGCGCGAGTCTACGGTGGCGAGCGTCATGGTATTCGGCTCGGGCAGTTTCGCCTCCACAGCCTGTTGAAACCAGAGGTCGAATTGCCGGAACGGGTTGCGGTCCACGTCGCCGATGTCCAGAGAACCCAGCGAATAGTTTTTTCGAAGCTCGGCGAGTGAGGTCATGTTCTTATGCGAACGCTACAGTCAGGCCAGTATAGCTAAGGCGGCAATTTTTTGCGCGCAGCCAGATCAAGCGTGACGCCCGCTGCGCGCGCTTCGCGGTCAGTGTGCCGGTTCAATGCAGGGACATTGCTGCGGCAATGCGAATCGATGCGTTCAGGCAAAATACGGGCTGCGCGAGTTACCTGCGCCTTCTCTTCTCTGCCTGTTCAACGAGTCCCATCATGTCGACCACCGCGCATTCCGATCTTACTACCAGCCTCGACGGGAGTGAAACCGCCGACCGTGCGCGGCGCTTCGGCGGCATTGCGCGTCTGTACGGCGCGCCGGCGCTCGCCGCTTTCGAAGACGCGCATGTCGCGGTAATCGGCATTGGCGGAGTCGGTTCGTGGGTAGCGGAAGCGTTGGCGCGCAGCGCCGTCGGCACGCTCACGCTGATCGATCTCGACAACGTCGCGGAGAGCAACACGAACCGACAGATTCACGCGCTCGACGGCAACTACGGAAAACCGAAGGTCGAAGCGATGGCCGAGCGCATCGCCGCAATCAATCCGTTTTGCGACGTGCGCGTCGTCGAAGACTTCGTCGAGCCCGACAATTTCTCCGCGACGCTCGGTGGCGGCTTCGACTATGTGATCGATGCGATCGACAGCGTGCGCACCAAGACCGCGCTGATCGCGTGGTGCGTCGAGCGCCAGCAGCCGTTGATCACGATTGGCGGGGCGGGCGGGCAACTCGACCCGACGCGCATTCGCATCGACGATCTTGCGTTGACGATTCAGGACCCGCTGCTCTCCAAAGTGCGCGGGCAGTTGCGCAAGCAGCACGGTTTCCCGCGCGGGCCCAAAGCGAAATTCAAGGTGAGCGCCGTGTATTCGGACGAGCCGCTCATCTATCCGGAAGCCGCGGTCTGCGATATCGACGAGCAGGCAGAGCATGTCACCACGTCTCCCGGACATACGGGGCCGGTGGGCCTAAACTGCGCGGGCTTCGGTTCGAGCGTGTGCGTGACGGCGAGCTTTGGTTTCGCCGCGGCCGCGCATGTGTTGCGCGCGCTGGCGAAACAGGCGGGGTAGTGCCTGCCTGCGAGAAGCGCAGCAAATAGCCGCCGGCGACGCGCGGCGCCCGGCCGCCCGCCGTGCCACGCGCGCGCGAAAGCTACATTGCTTAGTTCAGCGCGGCGCTCAGCTTGCGCCGCCATTGCGCGACCAGCTCCGGCTGATGCGCGGCCAGATCGAATACCGAGAGCATCGTCTTGCGGCCGATATCGTCGCGGAACGTACGGTCTGTCTGCACGATCGCAAGAAGGTGCTCGAGTGCCGCCGCATATTTACGGCGCGCGATGAATGCGCTCGCCAGATCGAAGCGCGCTTCGAGGTCCTCCGGATGACTCGCGACGCGGGCTTCCAGCGCGTCGGTAGGCGGCAGGTCGGCGGCGGCGTCCACGGCGTCGAGGCGCGTCTTGATCGCGTTGAAGCGCGCGTCGATGCCCTGCGTCGTTTTCGGCGACAGCAGATCGACTTCGTTGCGTGCCTCGTCGATACGGTTGTCGTCGAGCAGCATCTCGATGCGGTCGAGGCGCGCTTCGTCGAAGCCCGGATCGATGGCGAGCGCAGCCTCCAACGCCTCGTAAGCGTCTTCACGGCGGCCTTCCGCCAGCGCGGCCTGCGCTTCCAGACGCGCGGCGTCCGCGCCTTGCGGCACGAGCCGTTCGATGAATTCGCGCAGTTGCCCTTCAGGCAGCACGCCGACGAACTGATCGACCGGCCGTCCGTCCGCGAATGCCATGACGTGCGGAATGCTGCGCACCTGGAAGTGCGCGGCGAGCTCCTGGTTCTCGTCCACATTCACCTTGACGAGCTTCCATTTGCCGCCGGCCTCGGCCTCGAGCTTTTCCAGCATCGGGCCGAGCGTCTTGCAGGGGCCGCACCACGGCGCCCAGAAATCGACCAGCACAGGGGCCAGTGTCGACGCCGCGATGACGTCCTTTTCAAATGTGGCCAGAGTGGTGTCCATTGCATCCTCGTCGATAAAGCGGTTTGTCGGTTACTTGGGGCCGGACTGCGCGGATTCAATGCGCGTCATGACGGCGGCGCATCGTCCTCATTTCTTTTGCGGCAGCGGAATCCATTCGGTTTCGCCCGGCACCTTGCCCATTTCCTGATTCGTCCACGCGAGCTTCGCGGCTTCGATCTTCTCACGCGAACTCGCGACGAAATTCCATTCGATAAAGCGCTCGCCGTCGAGCTTTTCGCCGCCGAGCACCATCACGCGCGCGCCGTGCGTGCTGGCGAGCGTGACGGTTTCGTCGAGCGCGAGCACGGCCATCTGGCCGACTTCGAGCGGCGCGCCGTCAATTTCCAGGTCGCCCTCCACGAGGTACACGCCGCGTTCCTCGTGCTCGGGTTCGAGCGCGAACGCGCTGCCCGGCGCGAACTCGCCCGCCACATATAGCGTGCCGGAAAATGTGCGGACCGGTGAACTCTCGCCGAAAGCCGTGCCCGCGATCACGCGCAGCGTGACGCCGTTGCGCTCGACGACCGGCAGCGTATGCGCGGCGTGGTGTGCGAACGAGGGCTCGACGTCTTCGTCTTCGAGCGGCAGCGCGACCCACGTCTGAATGCCGTGGACGGTCTGGCCTTTCGCACGGTCTTCGGCGGGCGTGCGCTCCGAATGCACGATGCCGCGTCCGGCCGTCATCCAGTTGACGTCGCCGGGGACGATTCTCTGCTCCGAGCCGAGACTGTCGCGGTGCATGATCGCGCCTTCGAACAGAAACGTCACGGTGGCGAGGCCGATATGCGGATGCGGACGCACGTCGAGACCGACGCCGGGTTCCAGCGTCGCCGGGCCCATGTGGTCGAAGAAAATGAACGGGCCGATCAGACGCGCGGCCATTGCAGGCAGCACCCGCCGCACAGTCAGACTGCCGACATCGCGCAGATGCGGTTTGAGAACTGCCTTGATCGAAGAGGACATGAGCGGGCTCGGCGAATAAGGGGAAGACGCATAGGAGAAAAGGCTTAAGCGACGATTCTACTGCGGCGGGCGAAACGGCGACTTTTCGCGCACACGCGCAGTCCGCAAAGCCGTAGGACGGGCGTGCACATGCCGCGCCGCTCTCCGCTAAACTGACGGGTTCAATACTCAATTGGAGACGGGGATGTCGCCCAAGGATCTGCTGCTCGCGTTGGTCGTCGTGATCGCGTGGGGCGTCAATTTCGTCGTGATCAAGGTGGGTTTGCATGGCGTGCCGCCCATGCTGCTCGGCGCACTGCGCTTCACGCTCGCCGCGTTGCCGGCGGTGTTTTTCGTCAAGCGTCCGCAATTGCCGTGGCGCTGGCTTCTCGCTTACGGCCTGACCATTTCGCTTGGGCAGTTCGCCTTCCTGTTCTCCGCCATGTATGTCGGCATGCCGGCGGGTCTCGCGTCGCTCGTCTTGCAGGCGCAGGCTTTTTTCACGCTGATCTTCGCCGCGCTGTTTCTGCATGAGCGCTTTCGCTTGCCGAACGTGGTCGGCCTGCTGATCGCCGCCGCCGGGCTCGCCGTGATCGGCATGCAAGGCGGCCATGCAATGACGCTCGCCGGCTTCGTGCTCACGTTGTGTGCCGCGTGTTCATGGGCGCTCGGCAATATCGTCACGAAGAAGGTCGGCAAGGTCGATCTGGTCGGGCTCGTGGTGTGGGGCAGTCTGATTCCGCCCGTGCCGTTCTTCGCGCTGTCTTATGCGTTGGAAGGCCCGCAGCGGATTACCTCCGCGTTGTCCGGCATCAGCGCGATGTCGATTTTCGCGATCGTCTATCTCGCGTTTATTGCCACGCTGCTCGGCTACGGTTTGTGGAGCCGTCTGCTGTCGCGCTATCCGGCGAGCCAGGTGGCGCCGTTTTCGCTGCTGGTGCCGATTGTTGGCCTCGCCTCCGCGTCCGTCTTTCTCGATGAGCGGCTCTCCGCAGCGCAGATTGCAGGCGCACTGCTCGTCATGGCCGGGCTTGCGGTGAATGTGTTCGGAGGTTGGGTGGTGCAGCGCCTCTCGCCGGCGCGCTGAACCGGCCGGCGAATCCGCGCTGCACGCTCATTACGTCATGCGGTTCTTGGCAAGCGGCGGATTCGCCGCGAAGTAGCGCTTGATGCCGGTCATGATCGCGTCGGCCATCTTGTCGCGATAGGCGTCGTCGTTCAGGCGCCGCTCCTCGTCGGGATTGCTGATGAACGCCGTTTCCACGAGGATCGACGGAATATCGGGCGCCTTCAGTACAGCGAAGCCGGCCTGTTCCACCGAGCCCTTGTGCAGCTTGTTGATTCCGCCAATTTCCTTAAGCACGAAGTTGCCGTAGCGCATGGAGTCGCGAATCTGCGCGGTGGTGGACATATCGAACAGCGCGCGGTTGACCGTGGCGTCGGCAGACTTGATGTTGATGCCGCCAATCTGATCCGACGAGTTTTCCTTGTTCGCCATCCAGCGCGCGGCCGCGCTCGAAGCGCCATGCTCCGACAATGCGAACACCGACGAACCGCGCGCCTCGGGCGTGGTGAACGCGTCCGCGTGAATCGACACAAAGAGGTCCGCGCCCACGCGCCGCGCCTTTTGCACGCGCACGTTCAGCGGCACGAAGAAGTCGGCGTCGCGGGTCATCATGGCGCGCATGTTCGGCTGCGCGTCGATTTTCGCGCGCAGCTTCTTCGCGATGTCGAGCGCGACGTGCTTTTCATAAGTGCCCGAGCCGCCGATTGCGCCTGGGTCCTCGCCGCCATGTCCCGGATCGATCGCGACGGTCAGCAGGCGCACCGTGTTGCTCTTGCCGGACTTCGGCGTGGTGAATGCGTAGGTGTCGTCGCCGCTGTCGTCGTTGGCGGGACTGTTGGCGGCGCTCCCGCTGCTGCCGCTGCCTTTGTTGCGTGCGATCGCGCTCGGCGGCGTGGCCGGCGTGCCAGGCGTCGACGGTTTGGCGATGATCGGCGGCAACGAGGGCGCCCCGGACGGCGGCGCGCCGTGCGCGGGCGCGCGCGGCACGGCCGGCGCGGAGCCGCTGCCGCCGTTCTGCGCATAGCGCTCGAAGAATGCTTCGCTGTTGTCGGCGAGAGGCGGCGTCGTGCCCGGGCCGCTCAACGTGGCGGGCGGCGCGCTGTTCTCTTCGTTCAGCGTTTGCTGCTTGCGCTCGCTTTGCGCAAGCAGTTCCATCAACGGGTCCGGCGCGACGGCCGGATACAGGTCGAACACCAGCCGGTATTTATATGCGCCGACGGGCGGCAGCGTGAACACTTGCGGCTTCACCGAGCCCTTCAGATCGAACACCATGCGCACCACGTGCGGCTGGAATTGCCCCACGCGCACCGACTGGATCTGCGGATCGTTCGGCGTGATCTTGGAGACCAGGTCCTTGAGCGCCTGATCGAGATCGAGGCCGCTCAGGTCGACTACAAGCCGGTCCGGGCTCTGAAGCAGCTGCTGTGCGTTTTGCAGAGGCTGATCGGATTCGATCGTCACGCGCGTGTAGTCGCGCGCGGGCCACACACGCACGCCGAGTACCGAGCTGGCGTGCGCAAGACGCGGCGCGATGAGGCCGAGCACGAGCGTGGACGCGCCCGCGCGCAGGATCTGCCGGCGCCGCCAGCTATGCGTTGCGGTGGCCGCCGATTCGATCGAGCGGAACGGTTTGATCAACATCTTTCGAGACATGCCTTTCCTGTTTCGCTGTATGCCCGCGCGACGAGTATGCGGCCGTCGCCCTCGCTGTCCAGGTCGAGCGAGAAGACGAGATCCGGCACGCCGAGCAGCGCGCCCGCGCGTTGCGGCCATTCGACGAGGCAAACCGCGCCGCTGTCGAAATATTCGCGAAAGCCCGCGTCGGCCCATTCGGCCGGATCGGTGAATCTGTACAGATCGAAGTGATAAAGCGCGAGTTCCCCTGCGGGCCGCGCGAGCGCATAAGGCTCGACGAGCGTGTACGTGGGGCTGCGCACACGGCCCGTATGACCGAGGCCGCGCAACGTGGCGCGCACGAGTGTGGTTTTGCCGGCGCCGAGATCGCCGACCAGTTGCGCTTGCAGACCGTGGAATACCTGAGCGTTGGTGTTGCCGTGCTCGCCGCTGTCGCGGCGTTCGCGAAAGGCCACGCTTTCGATGGCCTGCGCGAAGCGCTCGCCGAACGCGAGCGTGGCGGCTTCGTCCGCGAACGCAAAGTAGCGTTCGAGCAGAACTGCGGCGGGCGGCGCGATCGCGTGATCGGGATGGTCAGGCATTCTCGTAAAATGGCGTGATGAACCGAAGTCCGGAGTCCCCCGTGTGCCCTGTGTCCAACGCGCCTGCATCTGGCGGCGCGGCGCATGCCGAGCGTCAATTCGATGAAGCGGCGCTGCGCTCGCTCGCGCAAAACATCAAGACGTGGGGCCGCGAACTGGGTTTCGGGGCAATCGGCATTAGCGATACCGATCTTTCCGCTGCCGAAGCGCCGCTTGCAGCCTGGCTGGAAGCGGGTTGCCACGGCGAAATGGATTATATGGCCAAACACGGCATGAAACGCGCGCGTCCTGCGGAGCTTGTGGCCGGCACGCTACGTGTGATTACCGCGCGCATCGCCTATTTGCCCGCCCATGCGTTGAGTGAAGAGCCGGCCGCAAGCGAGCCGCACGAAGCGCCGCCAGGCCACGACTGGCGGGCCGCCGAGCAGGCGCGGCTGGCGGATCCTTCGGCGGCCGTCGTATCCATTTATGCGCGCGGTCGCGACTATCACAAGGTGATGCGTAACCGTCTGCAACAACTGTCAGAGAAAATTCAGGCGGAGATCGGGGCGTTCGGTTATCGCGTGTTTACCGACTCCGCGCCGGTGCTCGAGGTGGAGTTGGCGCAGAAGGCCGGCATTGGCTGGCGCGGCAAACATACGTTGCTTCTGCAACGGGATGCGGGGTCGCTCTTTTTCCTCGGCGAAATCTATGTCGATGTGCCTTTGCCGACCGACGCCGAGACGTCGCCGGAAGTCGCGCCCGAAACGCCGGGCTCGCATTGCGGCAGTTGCACGCGCTGCATCGGCGCGTGTCCGACAGGGGCCATCGTTGGTCCTTACAAAGTGGATGCGCGGCTGTGCATCTCGTATCTGACCATCGAACTGAAGGGCAGCATCCCTGTCGAGATGCGTCCGCTGATCGGCAACCGCGTGTATGGCTGCGACGATTGCCAGCTCGTGTGTCCGTGGAACAAGTTCGCGCAGGCGGCGCCGGTCGCGGATTTCGATGTGCGGCATGGGCTCGATCGGGCGTCGCTGGTGGAACTGTTTGGCTGGAGCGCGGACGAGTTCGACACGCGCATGCAGGGCAGCGCGATACGGCGCATCGGTTACGAAAGCTGGTTGCGCAATCTCGCCGTCGGCATGGGCAATGCGCTGCGCGCCTCGCGCGACACCCTGAGCGCCGAGGCACGCGAGGCGATTGTCGAGGCGCTCAGGCGCCGCGCCGACGACCCTTCGGCGGTCGTGCGCGAGCATGTGCAGTGGGCGCTCGAAGCGGCGTAAACTATCGGCAATTCATGGGTTCGGCTTGCAGTGAAGACACTGGCAAAGGAGGCGACATGTTCAACGCAGTGATCGATGCGCCGTTCGGCAAGGTTGGCATTCGCCTCGAAGGCGAGGCTGTGCGCGAGATCGTCTATCTGCCGGAGTCGATGCAAAACGTGGCGCCCGACACGCCGTTGGCGCAACGCGTTGCCGAGCAGATCGAGCGGTATTTCGCGCAGCCGTCGGCGAAATTCGAATTGCCGCTTGCGCCCGTGGGCACCGCTTTCCGGCGGCGCGTGTGGCGGGCGCTGTGCGAGATTCCGCCCGGCGCCGTGGTGACTTACGGACAACTGGCGAAACAGCTTGGCAGCGTGCCGCGCGCTGTCGGCCAGGCCTGCGGCGACAACTGTTTTCCGATTGTGATTCCATGCCATCGCGTGGTGAGTTCGAGCGGCATCGGCGGATTCGCGCATCATGCCGAAGAGGGCTTCTTTCGTAACGTCAAGCGCTGGCTGCTCGCGCATGAAGGCGTTCCCTACGCATGAGCGATACCCTGGTTGAAGACGCAAGCGCGGGCTTGTCCCTGTTGCCTTTGTTCGGAGCGAGCACCGCGTCGATCGACGCATTCTGCGACGCGCTGTGGCTCGAACATGGCCTGTCACGCAACACGCTCGACGCGTATCGCCGCGACCTGCGTCTTTTCAGCGAGTGGCTCGCGCAAACGCGCAACGCGTCGCTGGACACCGCCAGCGAAGCCGATCTCAACGCCTATAGCGCGGCGCGTCAGAAAGATAAATCGACGTCGGCCAACCGGCGGCTTTCGGTGTTTCGCCGCTACTACGGCTGGGCGGTGCGCGAGCATCGCGCCAAAGTCGATCCGACGCTGCGCATCCGTTCGGCGAAGCAGCCGCCGCGGTTTCCTTCCACGCTCAGTGAAGCGCAGGTCGAGGCGCTGCTCGGCGCGCCGGACATTCAGACACCGTTGGGTCTGCGCGATCGTACGATGCTCGAATTGATGTATGCGAGCGGCTTGCGCGTGACCGAACTCGTCACGCTCAAGACAGTGGAGGTCGGCCTGAACGAAGGCGTGGTTCGCGTGATGGGCAAGGGCTCCAAAGAGCGGCTGATTCCTTTCGGCGAAGAGGCGCACGGCTGGATCGAGCGTTACTTGCGCGACGCGCGGCCGGCGCTGCTCGGCGCGCGCGCGGCGGACGCGCTGTTTGTGACCAACCGCGCCGAGGGCATGACGCGCCAGCAGTTCTGGAACATCATCAAGCGGCACGCTGCGGCGGCGGGCGTGCATGCGCCGCTGTCGCCGCACACGTTGCGGCATGCGTTCGCAACGCATCTGCTCAATCACGGCGCCGACCTGCGCGTGGTCCAACTGCTGCTCGGCCATACCGACATTTCGACCACGCAAATCTACACGCACGTGGCGCGCGAGCGGCTCAAGTCGCTGCATGCAATGCATCATCCACGCGGATGATGCATGCACGCGCTCAGAGCCATTCGCGCAGCCGGTGCTTGAGAATCTTGCCCGTGGATGCCGCCGGCAGCGCCGCGAGCACCTTGACCTCGGCGGGACGCTTGTAGGGCGCGAGGCGTTGCGCGCACCACGCGGAAAGTTCAGTGGGCGTGACTGTCGCATTGGCCGCCAGTTCGACGAACGCCACCACTTCCTCATTGCCCTCGATTGGCCGCCCGATCACCGCCGACTGCACGACTTGCGGATGCGCGTTGAGCACATGCTCGACCTCGGCGGGATACACGTTGAAGCCCGAGCGAATGATCAGATCCTTGCTGCGCCCGACGATATGCAGCGCGCCGTCGGCGTCCTGCCGCGCGAGATCGCCGGTCTTCAGCCAACCGTCTTGCGTGACGGCGGCGCGTGTCTGCTCCGGGCTGCGGTAGTAGCCGAGCATCACGTTCGGACCACGCACCCATAGCTCGCCGGCCTCGCCCGGCGCGGCATCCGCGCCGTCCAGTCCGACGAAGCGCACTTCAACGCCCGGGATTACTTCGCCCACCGAACAGTCGCTGCGCGGCGCATCCAGCATGGTCTGCGAGACGGTGGGGCTGCTTTCGGTCATGCCATAGCCGTTGTGCAGCGGCAGACCGTAGACGCTTTCCACGTGCGCTTTGAGCGCGGCGTCGAGCGGCGAGCCGCCCGAATAGACAAAGCGCAGACGCGGCGCGCGCCATGCATGTCCCTGCGTCTGCAGATGCTCGAGCAGTTTCGCGTGCATGGCCGGCACGCCCTGGAAGATCGTCACGCCTTCGTCGGCGAGCGCGCGGCGCACGGCTTCGGGCGCAAAGCGCGGCGCGAGGCGCAAGGTCGCGCCCGCGTAGAGACTGCCGAGACACACGGACGCGAAGCCGTACACGTGCGAGATGGGCAGCACCGCGTACACGAGATCGTCGGGGCGCACCTGGCGCAGGCGGCTCGAGACCGCGGCGATAAAGAGCAGATTGCGATGCGAGAGCATCACGCCCTTCGGCGCGCCGGTGGTGCCGGTGGTGTAGATGAGCGCCGCGCATTGGCGGTGGTTCGCGGACTCTACCGCTTCGGGTTGCGTCGAGGCGTCCACGGTGTAAGACCATGCACCGATATCCGGGACAATGCGCGGCGCCTCGTCCGCGCCATGGCGCTGCGCGTGCTGACCGGCGTCGACGGAGCTTTGAACCACATACGCCGTCACACGCGGCTGCGCGTGCGCGCGAATCGCGTCCAGTTCCGCCGCCGACAGCCGCGCATTCGACACTAACGCCCACGCATCGAGCCGCGCCGTCGCGAAGAGCAGCACGATCTGCGCGATGCTGTTTTCCGCGACGATCATCACGCGATCGCCACCGCGCACGCCCCATTGGCGAAGCAACGCGGCGGCGGCCTCGACGGCCTCGACCAGTTCGGCGTTCGTGAGGCGCCGTGCGTCTTCGATCAGCGCGACATGCTGTGGATCGCGCGCGGCCGCGAGCGCGGGAAGGTCCGAAATGCGCGCGGGCAGAGCGGCCAGCAGTGCCGCAACGTCTATTGTGGAACGGCAGGGCGAAGGGGTGCTCAACGGCGTCTCCTAAGTGCGATTGTGTGCCCGGCGTGTATCGCGCCGGAACATTTTCGAACGATCGTGCCACAATGCCCGGGCCCGCACAATTGACCATTTGGCAAATAGCCGTTGTGCAAACTCGCCATTACAATGCGCCGATGAGCAAATCCAGACACGTTTCCGAGACGCCCGCCACGCAGTTGCTGCGTCGGCACGGCGTGGCTTTCGGCGAGCATCCCTACGATTATGTCGAGCATGGCGGCACCAGCGAGTCCGCGCGCCAGCTTGGCGTGGACGAACACCATGTCGTGAAGACGCTCGTCATGGAGGACGAGCACGCCAGGCCGCTGATCGTTCTCATGCACGGCGACCGCACCGTCAGCACCAAAAACCTCGCGCGGCAGATTGGCGCGAAGCGCGTCGAGCCCTGCAAGCCCGAGGTGGCGAACCGGCATTCGGGCTATCTGATCGGCGGCACGTCGCCGTTCGGCACACGCAAGCAGATGCCGGTGTACGTCGAGTCCAGCATTTTGGAACTGGACAGGATCTGGCTGAATGGCGGCCGGCGCGGTTTTCTCGTCAGTATCGAGCCGGAAGTGCTCACCGGGTTGCTGGGCGCGAAGCCGGTGGAGTGCGCGAGCGTCGATTGACGTTTGCCTGAATGTTTTCGCGGCGCGCGCGTTCGGTAGAATGTGCGCCGCTTCGGTTGACCGCGTCGCGTTGCATCGCGGTTCCTTCCGACTTTCGTTTCTCATTGCGGTTGAGGTATCCAGTTGCAGACCGCCGATCCTTATAAGAGTCACAGATGCAAAACCTGATCGTTGCTGTCGTTGCCTACCTGATCGGTTCGGTGTCGTTCGCCGTGATCGTGAGCGCCGCGATGGGGCTCGAGGACCCGCGCTCTTACGGCTCGGGCAATCCCGGTGCGACCAACGTGCTGCGCAGCGGCAGCAAGAAGGCCGCGATTCTCACATTAATCGGCGACGCCTTCAAAGGCTGGCTGCCAGTGTGGTTCGTCGTGCATTTCGGCGCGCGCTACGGGCTCGACGATACGTCGGTCGCGATTGCCTCCGTCGCCGTATTTCTGGGCCACCTGTACCCGGTCTTTTTCCGCTTCAAGGGCGGCAAGGGTGTGGCGACGGCGGCGGGCGTGCTGCTCGCGATCAACCCGGTTCTCGGCGTGGCCACGCTGCTGACGTGGCTGATCGTGGCGTTCTTCACGCGCTATTCGTCGCTGGCCGCATTGGCTGCGGCAGTGTTCGCGCCGATCTTCGACGGCTTCCTGTTCGGGCCGCACATCATCGCGCTCGCTATCGTGGTGATGAGCTCGCTGCTCGTGTGGCGTCATCGCGCGAACATCGGCAAGCTGATGCGAGGCGAGGAAAGCCGCATCGGCGACAGGAAGAAGGCGGCGGCTGCGGGTGGCGCGGCAGCGGGCGAGAAGCGTTGAGGGGAGGCGGCGCCCGTGCCGACGACTCCCGACTATGCGCCTAATGCTCAATCGCGGAAGTTGTTGAAGTCGAGCGGCGTATCGGTCACGTCCTTGCGCAGCAAGGCGATCACGCTTTGCAGATCGTCACGCTTCGCGCCCGTTACCCGCACCGCGTCGCCCTGAATGCTCGCCTGGACCTTGATCTTGCTGTCCTTCACGAGGCGCACGATTTTCTTCGACAGGTCGCCGGACACGCCCTTCTTGATCTTGATGACCTGCTTGACCTTGTCGCCGCCGATCTTCTCGATCTTGCCGTAGTCGAGAAAGCGCACGTCCACGTTGCGCTTCGCCATTTTGGACAGCAGCACGTCTTTGACCTGGCCGAGCTTGAAGTCGTCGTCGGCGTAGGCGGTGATTTCGTTTTCCTTATGTTCGACGCGCGCGTCCGACCCCTTGAAGTCGAAGCGGGTTGAGATTTCCTTGTTGGACTGCTCGATCGCGTTCTTGACTTCGATCATGTTCGCTTCGCAGACGACGTCAAACGATGGCATTGCTTTCTCCCAATAGTGCTGCGGTGCGCGACGCGGCCGGCGGCTCGTCGCGAGGCACTCGCTATAATCACGGACCGACGTCATTTTACCGACGCCACCCTCATTTGCCCAAGGCCGCCGCGCGGGCCCGCCGCCCGCAGCCGTTTCGCCGTCGCCATAGTTCTTATCCGATGTCCCAATCCGATTCCGCTGAGTTCATTGCCGGCTATCCGCTCAAGGCGCACAACACCTTCGGTTTCGATGTCCGCGCGCATTGGGCGTGCCGCATCGAGCGTGAAGCGCAACTGCTGGCCGCAGTGCGCGATCCGCAGGCGGCCGGCTTGCCACGGCTCGTGCTGGGCGGCGGCAGCAACGTCGTTCTGACTCGCGACTTTGCGGGACTCGTGCTGCTCGTGGCATTGCGCGGACGCCGCGTGGTGGGCGAGGACGACGAAGCCGTGTATGTCGAGGCAGCCGCCGGCGAGCCGTGGCACGAGTTCGTTGCGTGGACGCTGTCCCAAGGTTTGCCGGGCCTGGAGAACCTTGCGCTGATTCCGGGCACCGTCGGCGCGGCGCCCATTCAGAATATCGGTGCGTACGGGCTGGAACTATGCGAGCGTTTTGCGTGGCTGCGGGCTGTCGAGCTTGCTTCGGGCGACACCGTCGAACTGGATGCGCAGGCGTGCGCATTCGGCTATCGCGACAGTTTTTTCAAGCGGGAAGGGCGCGATCGCTTCGTGATCACATCGGTCACCTTCCGTTTGCCGAAGGCCTGGCAGCCGCGTGCGGGCTATGCGGATCTGGCGCGGCAGCTTGCTGCGAACGGCCATGAACCGGGCGGCAACGAACCGGACGCGCGGGCCATCTTCGACGCGGTCGTCGCGGTGCGGCGCGCAAAGCTGCCTGATCCGCTGGAACTGGGCAACGCAGGCAGCTTCTTCAAGAATCCGGTGGTGAGCGCTGACCAGTTCGACGCGCTCAAAAAGCGCGAGCCGGACGTGGTCTCCTACCCGCAACCTGACGGACGCGTGAAGCTCGCCGCAGGCTGGCTGATCGACCGATGCGGCTGGAAAGGCCGCTCAGTCGGCGCCGCGGCCGTTCATGAGCGCCAGGCGCTGGTGCTGGTCAATCGCGGCGGCGCGAGCGGCGTGGAAGTGCTGGCGCTTGCGCGTGCGATCCGGGACGACGTGTTCGAGCGATTCGGCGTCGAGCTGGAAGCGGAGCCGGTTTGCTTGTGAACTGATGATTGTGTGAAGCGGGCCGCTTGTCGTCGTGGGCGACGCGGATAAAAAAGGCGCCGGAGGTTTCTCACGGCGCCTTTTTTTGCTTCGATTGATCGCGCGGGGCGTTCGTGCACCGGCGCGCAGCCCGCTTTCGCCGGCACTCGCGGTTAGCTGCGATGCTGGCGTGGCCGCGGTGCCACTGCCACGCCATCAACATGCCCCTTTGCGGGTTGCCACGCTGCCGCCCCTCTGCAGAACGGCGTTTCGCGCCGTTCCCGCTTAACCGCGCTGACGGCGCGCGTTCTCGGCGATCCGCATGCGCAGCGCGTTCAGCTTGATGAAGCCGCCGGCGTCGGCCTGGTTGTACGCGCCGCCGTCGTCGTCGAACGTGGCGATGGTCTTGTCGAACAGCGTTTCTTTCGAATCGCGGGCGACCACCGACACGCTGCCCTTGTACAGCTTCACGCGCACCCAGCCGTTGACCTTTTCCTGCGTGTGGTCGATCAGCACTTGCAGCGCGCGACGCTCCGGGCTCCACCAGTAGCCGTTATAAATCAGCGACGCGTAGCGGGCCATCAGGTCGTCCTTCAGGTGGGCGACTTCACGGTCGAGCGTGATCGACTCGATGCCGCGGTGCGCCTTCAGCATGATGGTGCCGCCCGGCGTTTCATAGCAGCCGCGCGACTTCATGCCGACGTAGCGGTTTTCCACCAGGTCCAGCCGCCCAATGCCATGCTTGCCGCCCAGACGGTTCAGTTCAGTCAGCATTTCCGCGGCCGACAGACGCTTGCCGTTCAGCGCAACCGGATCGCCGTGCTCGTATTCGATGTCGACATATTCGGCCTGATCCGGCGCCTGTTCCGGCGACACCGTCCAGCGCCACATGTCGGCTTCGGCTTCGGCTTTGGGGTCTTCAAGGTGACGGCCTTCGAACGAGATGTGCAGCAGATTCGCGTCCATCGAGTAGGGCGCGCCGCCTTGCTTGTGCTTCATTTCGATCGGAATGCCGGCTTTTTCCGCATACGCGAGCAGCTTTTCGCGCGACAGCAGGTCCCATTCACGCCACGGCGCGATCACCTTGATGCCCGGCTCGAGCGCGTAATAACCGAGCTCGAAACGAACCTGGTCGTTGCCCTTGCCGGTTGCGCCGTGCGACACAGCCTGCGCGCCAGTGGCGCGGGCAATCTCGATCTGGCGCTTGGCGATCAGCGGACGCGCGATCGACGTGCCCAGCAGGTACTCGCCTTCATAGATCGTGTTGGCGCGGAACATCGGGAACACGAAGTCGCGCACGAATTCTTCGCGCAGGTCTTCGATAAAGATGTTTTCCTGCTTGATGCCGAGTTGCAGTGCCTTTTTGCGCGCCGGTTCCAGCTCCTCGCCCTGGCCGATGTCGGCCGTGAACGTGACGACTTCGGCGTCGTAGTTGTCCTGCAACCACTTCAGGATGACGGAGGTGTCGAGGCCGCCCGAATAGGCGAGCACGACTTTCTTGATATCGCTCATGGTGAACTCGTAGCTGGAGAAAGCGGGAAAACAAGGCGCGCCGGCGGTTCCGGAGCGCGGAAAACAACTATTTTGACACTAAATCGACGCGTGGCCCGCGTTTTTGGGCTCTCCCGACCAGGTTTGCCGGGCGCCGGCGAAAGCGCGGCGGCTCGGTGCGTGGTGCGGGCGCGGGTGCCTTGCCGCGTAGTCAAGGCACCGCCTTGCTTCACGCAAATGCCGCTAAGCGCACGCCTCAGTGATTGAGCTTGCCGAGCAGCAGATATTCCATCAACGCCTTTTGCACATGCAGACGGTTTTCCGCCTCGTCCCACACGACGCTTTGCGGGCCGTCGATTACCTCAGCGCTGACCTCTTCGCCGCGATGGGCCGGCAGGCAGTGCATGAAGAGCGCATCCGCGTGGGCGCGCGACATCATGTCCGCGTCGACGCACCAGTCGGCAAAGGCTTTCTTGCGCGCTTCGTTTTCGGCTTCGAAGCCCATGCTGGTCCACACATCCGTGGTGACGAGGTCGGCGCCCGCGCAGGCTTCGTTCGGGTCGTCGAATTCCTCGTAGAACGGCGCGCTTTCCGCGGCGACGAGAGCGCGGTCAAGCTTGTAGCCCGGCGGCGTGGAGAGGCGCAGCTTGAAGCCGAGAATCTGTGCGGCTTCAATCCACGTATAGAGCATGTTGTTCGCGTCGCCGACCCAGGCCACCGTTTTGCCGCGGATCGGGCCGCGATGCTCGAAGTAGGTGAAGATGTCGGCCAGCACCTGGCACGGGTGATATTCGTTGGTCAGCCCGTTGATCACCGGCACGCGCGAATTTTCGGCGAAGCGCTGAATGATGTCCTGACCGAACGTGCGGATCATGATGATGTCGACCATGCGCGAGATGACCTGCGCTGCGTCTTCGATAGGTTCGCCACGGCCCAGTTGCGTGTCGCGCGTGCTCATGAAGACGGCGTGGCCGCCCAGCTGGAAAATGCCGGCTTCGAACGACAGGCGCGTGCGTGTCGAATTTTTTTCGAAGATCATGGCGAGCGTGCGGTCGTGCAGCGGGTGGTATGTCTCATAGCTCTTGAACTTGCGCTTCAGAATTCGCGCGCGCTCCAGCACGTACTCGTAGTCGTCTAGCGAGAAATCCTTGAACTGCAGATAGTGGCGAATTTTCTTGGCGGTCATGAAACAAATACGGCGGTCTCACCCGGCAGGATTGCCGGACGGCGCCGCCGTCGTTTTGTGGTAACTCAATGCAGCATAAAGGATTTCGCCTCGTTTGACGAGTCGGCCAAAAGGCCAGGAAAGCCTCTTGAAAGCCTCGCGAGGCTGTCGGAAGAAGCTTGTGTGCAGTGCGGAAAAAGGCTCGCTGCGCTATAATCTGCGGGTTATTCCAAGGCCCAGCAGGCCGGTGCTCCGCTCGTGAGGTATGTCGACGTAGGCACAGCGCGAGCGTCACGGGCACGCGTTGGAGTGAAAAAGCCGCGAACAATCGCGGCCAACCCGGCGGCCAACCCGCGGGGCCAACCGTCCTGCACGGTCTGCGGCGGCGCGGCTCTTCCCGATCGGTTCAAACGCGGGGCGCAGCGCGGGCACAACGTTTCGAAATCCGTTTTGCCGCTTGCTGTCGCCGTCATCCGCTGGGCAGTCACACAGGTATTTCTACATGGCCGAAGCAGCTCCAACCGAATACTTCATTCAGGGCATCACGTCGACGGGAAAAAGATTCCGGCCGAGCGACTGGTCGGAGCGTCTCGCAGGCGTAATGTCATCCTTCGGGCCGGGTGCGAGGAAGGGCCCGAACGCCTATATGCAGTACTCGCTATACGTCCGCCCAACCATGATCGGCGACCTCAAATGCGTGATTCTCGACTCGCGCCTGCGCGATATCGAACCCATGGCATTCGACTTCGTGATGAACTTTGCGAAAGACAATGACCTCGTGGTGACCGAGGCGTGCGAGCTCGAACTCGAGCATGCGCCGCCGCCGCAAACCAAGCGGCACATCATCTGAGGGGAGCCGCGCCGGCTCGCCGGAAAGCAAAAACCCGCGGCCGGCGGGTTTTTTTATGCGTGGGGCGGCGACCTGGCGGTCTTTGCCCCGGCACGGGAGATTCGCGGCAGATTCGCTGCAAACAAAAAAGCCCGCCAAAGCGGGCTTTCATGCGCAGCGGAAACAGGAGGTAGCCCGCCGAAGCGGGCCGACCGGAATTACTGTGCTGCGGACGCCTGCAGACCCTTGATGGCTGCGGCGAGGCGGCTCTTATGGCGAGCTGCCTTGTTCTTGTGAATGATTTTCTTGTCGGCAATGATGTCGATGGTCTTCGACGATGCCTGGAAGATTTCAGCGGCCTTGGCCTTGTCGCCGGCGTCGATCGCCTTGCGCACTGCCTTGATAGCCGTGCGGAACTTCGAGCGCAGTGCCGAGTTGTGCGAGTTTGCCTTGGCGGCCTGGCGGGCGCGCTTGCGTGCTTGTGCGGAGTTAGCCATGACGGTTCCTTATCCTGTTCCTGTTTCCAGTACCTGACCTTCAAGTGGTGAGGCGCTGCTTTTAGATCCGAACTCTTGGAAGCGATTGCCCAAGAGCGCAAAAGTGTCGAAAAACGATCGAACTACGCGAAGGCGGGCCGGTGTTTGCGGCGCCATGTTCCGGCGTATCCCAAGGACGTGGCGGGCAACTTCGTGCCAACCTCGGCCTCGTCCGGAAGCCGTCCGTGAACTGAGCGAGCTTCGAAACCGGCGATTATAGCAACAAAATCAGGGACGTGGCAACGGAAATGCGCTGCCGCGCTGGCACCCGCGGCAAAGCCGGCGCTCCGCGATTTCGCCGGCGCGGGCGCTGCGCGCCTCGCTAAACCCTCCCCGGCCGCGCGAGCCGCGCGCAATAAAAGTAGCGGAAATCGCCGCCCGCGCCGAACGTCTGCCGACTAAACCGGTCCGAATCGCTTCCTGGCTCGTCGTCCGCATTTGCGGCACCCGTATAATAAGCGCCCCATGAATCTATTCCGAGCCCTGCTGACGGTCAGCGGCTTCACGCTGTTGTCACGCGTGACCGGACTGGCCCGCGAAACGCTGATCGCCCGCGCGTTCGGCGCCAGTCAATACACTGACGCTTTCTACGTCGCGTTCCGCATTCCCAACCTGTTGCGCCGCATTTCCGCCGAAGGCGCGTTTTCGCAGGCCTTCGTGCCAATTCTCGCTGAATTCAAGAACCAGCAGGGGCACGACGCCACCAAGGCGCTGGTCGACGCGACCTCGACGGTGCTCGCGTGGGCGCTCGCGGTACTCTCGATCCTCGGCGTGCTGGGCGCGTCGGGCGTGGTGTTCGTAGTGGCCTCCGGCCTCGCTCATGAGGGCCAGGCCTACGCGCTCGCGGTCGCCATGACCCGCATCATGTTCCCGTACATCATCTTCATTTCGCTGACGTCGCTGGCGTCGGGCGTGCTGAACACGTACAAGAACTTCTCGTTGCCCGCCTTCGCGCCGGTCCTGCTGAATGTGGCATTCATTGTCGCGGCTGTGTTCGTGGCGCCGCGCATGCACACGCCGGTCTATGCGCTCGCGTGGGCGGTGATCGCCGGCGGCCTGTTGCAGTTCGTGGTGCAGCTGCCCGGTCTCAAGAAGATCGACATGGTGCCGCGCATCGGTATGAATCCGCTGCGCGCGCTCGCGCATCGCGGCGTGAAGCGTGTGCTCTGGAAGATGGTGCCGGCAATGTTCGCCGTCTCCGTCGCGCAGATCAGCCTCATCATCAACACGAATATCGCGTCGCGCATTGGGCCGGGCGCCGTGTCGTGGATCAACTACGCCGACCGGCTGATGGAATTTCCGACCGCGCTGCTCGGCGTCGCGCTCGGCACGATCCTGTTGCCGAGCCTTTCGAAGGCGCACGTCGACGCCGATCCGCACGAATATTCGTCGCTGCTCGACTGGGGCTTGCGCGTCACGTTTCTGCTGGCCGCGCCGAGCGCCGTCGCGCTGTTCTTTTTCGCAGAGCCGCTGACGGCCACGTTGTTCCACTACGGCAAGTTCGACGGCAACGCGGTCGTCATGGTTGCGCGCGCGCTTGCCGCCTACGGCGTCGGCCTGATCGGCCTGATTCTGATCAAGATTCTCGCGCCAGGCTTTTATGCGAAGCAGGACATCAAGACGCCCGTGAAAATCGGCATCGGCGTGCTGGTTCTCACGCAGTTGAGCAACTATGTGTTCGTGCCGATCTTCGCGCATGCGGGGCTTACGCTGAGCGTCGGGCTCGGCGCTTGCGGCAATGCGCTGCTGCTGTTCCTCGGACTGCGCAAGCGCGGCATCTACACGCCGTCGGGCGGCTGGCTCAAATTCTTCGTGCAGCTGCTCGGCGCGTGTCTTGTGCTCGCGGGCGCCATGCACTGGCTGTCGCAGAGCTTCGACTGGATCGGCATGCATGACCGGCCGATCGACCGCATCGCGCTGCTGGCTGCCTGCCTCGTACTGTTCGCCGCGCTATATTTCGGTATGCTTTGGCTCATGGGCTTCAAGTACGCGTATTTCAAAAGGCGAGTGAAGTGATGACGATGACGCGGGTTCTCGACTATTTCAGCACGCTCGTCGCCGAAGACGAGAGTTTGCCGCTGACCGAGGCGGCGCTCTCGCTCGCGCAGGACGCATACCCCGACCTCGACCTGCAAGGCACGCTGGCGGAGATCGACGAACTCGTCGTGCGCCTGCAGCGCCGCATGCCGGACGACGCCGACATTCGCCAGAAGGTCGGCATTCTGAACCGGTTCTTTTTCCGCGAATTGGGCTTCGCGAGCAATCTGAACGACTATTACGACCCCGACAACAGCCATCTGAACGCGGTGCTCAAGCGCCGCCGCGGCATCCCGATTTCGCTCGCCGTGCTGTATCTGGAGATGGCTGAGCAGATTGGCATTCCAGCGCGCGGCGTGTCGTTTCCGGGCCATTTCCTGTTGCGGGTCACCACGCCGGATGGCGACGTGATGCTCGACCCCACCAGCGGACATTCGCTGTCGGAGTCGGAAATGGTCGACATGCTGGAGCCGTATGTGGCGTCGGCTGGCGAGTCGGTGAGCAGGGCGTTGCGCATGCTGCTGCAGCCGGCCACGCGACGCGAAATCATTGCGCGTATGTTGCGCAATCTGAAGTCCACGTATCTGCAGACTGAGCGCTGGCAGCGTCTGCTTGCCGTGCAGCAGCGCCTTGTGATTCTGCTGCCCGACAGCATCGAAGAGATTCGCGACCGCGGTTTCGCTTACGCGCGTCTGGATTATCTGCGCCCGGCGCTAGAAGACCTGGAGCGTTATCTCGGCGAATGCCCGGACGCGGAAGACGCAACGGTCGTGGAGTCGCAGTTGCACGAGTTGCGCCAGCGCACGCAGCATAACGACGGCGACTAGCAATTCAGCGCTCGCGGCTTTCGGGCGCCTCAAAACAGAACGCCTGCACATGTTTCATGTGCAGGCGTTTTTTGTTCACGCGGCGGTGACGGGCTGCGCCGCCGGAAAACGGCGTCCAGCGCCTACGTTGCTACTTCGGCTGCATGCGGATCGCGCCGTCGAGGCGGATCACCTCGCCATTGAGCATTGGGTTGTCGAAAATCTGCTTCGCGAGCATCGCGTATTCGGCCGGTTTGCCGAGACGCGGCGGGAACGGCACCATGGCGCCGAGCGCGTCCTGCACCTCTTGCGGCATGCCGAGCAGCATCGGCGTTTCGAAGATGCCGGGCGCAATCGTCATCACGCGGATCGCGTTGCGCGACAGGTCGCGTGCGACAGGCAGCGTCATGCCGACCACGCCGCCTTTGGACGCCGCGTACGCTGCCTGACCAATCTGGCCGTCATACGCCGCCACCGAAGCCGTGTTGATGATCACGCCGCGCTCGTCATTTGCATTGGGCTCGTTCTTCGACATCGCGGCGGCCGCGAGGCGAATCATGTTGAACGTGCCGATCAGGTTGATTGAGATAGTGCGCGCGAACGTGTCGAGCGGATGCGGGCCGTCCTTGCCAACCGTCTTGGCGGCGGGCGCCACACCTGCGCAATTGACGAGACCGCGCAGCGTGCCCAGCTTCGTTGCGGCTTCGACGGCGCGCGTCGCGTCGTCTTCGCGGCTCACGTCGCACTTGACGAACACGCCGCCGAGTTCTTTGGCAAGCGCCTCGCCCGCGTCCTGGTTCAGATCGGCGAGCACCACCTTGCCGCCGTTCTCCGCGAGAAGACGCGCGGTGGCGGCTCCGAGGCCCGAGGCGCCGCCCGTGATCAGGAATGCGTTGTCACGAATCTCCATCTCTGCTCCTTTCGTTGATACGGTAAGTAACGTCCAGATCGAATAGCTTGTCGATCCTGGATGATCCCACATCGTCATCGCGCTAGAGCAAATTAAAACGACCGTACCGAATGCGATAAAAAAACCCGCCGGGAAGAGGGCGGGTTTCTTTCACTGTGTCTGACTGCAGCGAAGGCTGCGGCATCGGGTACTACCTCATGGATTACTTCAGCGCCTCGAACACGCGGTCGCGGATTTCCTCGACCGTGCCGAGACCCGAGATGCGGCGGTATTGCGGCGCCTTCAGCGGGGTGGTTTGGTCGCCGTTCTTCGCCCAGTTGTTGTAGTACTCGACCAACGGCTTGGTTTGCGCTTCATACACTTGCAAACGCTTCTTGACCGTTTCTTCCTTGTCGTCCTCGCGCTGGATCAGCGGCTCGCCGGTCACGTCGTCCAGACCCTCGACCTTCGGCGGGTTGAACTTCACGTGGTAGGTGCGGCCCGATGCGGCGTGCGAGCGGCGGCCGCTCATACGCACGATGATCTCGTCGAACGGCACGTCGATTTCCAGCACGTAGTCGATCGCGACGCCGGCCTGCTTCATCGCCTCGGCTTGCGGAATGGTGCGCGGAAAGCCGTCGAACAGATAGCCGTTTGCGCAGTCGGGCTGTTGCAGACGCTCTTTCACGAGGTTGATGATCAGCTCGTCGGTGACGAGCTCGCCCGCGTCCATGAAACGCTTGGCTTCGAGGCCGAGCGGCGTACCTGCCTTGACGGCCGCACGCAGCATGTCGCCGGTTGAAATTTGCGGAATCCCGAACTTTTCCTTGATGAAGTTTGCCTGAGTGCCCTTACCCGCGCCCGGTGCACCCAAAAGAATCAAACGCATGTGTATCTCCAGATCTATGTGAATTCTTGGTGGCACTGCAGCCATCCCACGAGGGGCGAGGGACCCGCGTTGACTGCCGCTTGCGTTTCGCGCTGCACGTCGACGACGGCGCTGCAGAAACACGTGCGGCACGACCGGGCAAACCCTGGTTCTCGCTGATAACAGGAGGCGCGCGCAAGCGTCCGATTATGCCATGGGTTTTTGCGCTCAAGACCCGAATAAAGCCCGCACGCGTGCGAGATCCGCGGGGGTGTCCACGCCCGGAAGCGGCATGTCGCGCGTGACGAGAACCGCGATCCGTTCGCCATGCCACATCGCGCGTAATTGCTCGAGTGCTTCGACCTGCTCGATCGGCGAGATCGCAAGATCGGGATAGCTGCGCAGGAACCTGGCCCGATACGCATACAAGCCGATATGCCGATGAACCACGGCCGGCGCGGGCGGCACCGGCATCGACGCGACGTCGGGCCAGTGGGGCTGGTAGGCGTCGCGCGCCCAGGGAATCGGCGCGCGCGAGAAGTAGAGCGCGACGCCGCGCGCATCGAGCACGACCTTGACCACGTTAGGGTTGAAGATCTCCGCGGCATCCGCGATGGGATGCGCGGCGGTGGCGATCGCGCAATTGCTCGCCGCCGCAAGGTGGGACGCGACGCCACGCACGAGAGACGGATCGATCAGCGGCTCATCGCCTTGCACGTTGACCACGATCGTTTCGTCGCTCCAGCCGAATTGCGACGCGACTTCCGCGAGACGGTCCGTGCCCGACGGATGATCGGCGCGCGTCAGCACCGCTTGGAAACCATGCTCGCGGGCGGCGTCGAGCACCGACTGCGCATCTGACGCGATCAACACCTGCTGTGCGCCCGACTCGCGTGCGCGCTCGGCGACCCGCACCACCATCGGCTTGCCGCCGATATCGGCGAGCGGCTTGTTGGGCAGGCGCGTCGACGCGAGGCGCGCCGGCACGACGGCAATGAATGGAGGCGTGGCGGTGTCGGTGTGGTTCATCGCAGAGATGAGTAGAAGGGTGAAGTTGTTGGTGCCGGGTAAGACGGCGCGCGCTAGAGGACGGCGGCAGCGCGTGAGCCCGCATTGGAATCTGCAACGGCGGCCAACGGTGGCCGGGCAGCGAGGGTGCGAATCTGGCCGTCAACCTCGCCGTCAACTCTCGCCGGCAAGGCTACCGGCAGCTAAAAGCCAGCCTGCCGCGCGGCCCCGCTTACAACACTAACGGGACGCCGCTAACTCCGCCGTCCGTGTGACGCACGGGATCTACGCCCGTGCGCGCACCGCGCTTCAGGCCACGGAGCCCGGATTCAGATCGACGGGCGTGCCTTCGACAGTCTGCCGCGCCTCGTCGACCAGCATGACGGGGATGCCGTCGCGGATCGGGTACGCGAGCTTGTCGGCGTTGCAGATGAGCTCCTGCGCGGAACGATCGTAGCTGAGCGGGCCCTTGCAGATCGGGCAGACGAGAATTTCAAGCAGGCGAGCGTCCACGGACTTTCTCCACAACTAATGCAATGAGGCGATGATCGAGCGCGGCTTCGACGGGAACAACCCAGATGCGCGCGTCGCGCCAGGACCCTAATTTTACCGCATCCTTTTCTGTGATCAGGATCGCGTCAGCGTCGGCGTCCGCAAAAGGATTGCGCTCGAACGCATAGTGATCGGGCAGCGCGCGCGTCTCGGGCGTCAGGCCGGCGGCGCGCAGCGTGGCGAAAAACCGCTCTGGCGCGCCGATGCCGGCGGCCGCCAGCACGCGCTCGCCGCGGAACTGCGCGAGCGGCCGGCGCAACGCGGGGTTTTCGAGGTGCCACGCGTCGGCCGGTGCGAGTTGCAGTGCGAACGTGTTCGGCCACGCAGGCAGCCTTTTAGCGTATGGGTCGTTGATCAGCGTGGCGTCGCGGCGGCGCGAGAGCGGCTCGCGCAACGGACCGGCCGGCAGCAGGAAACCGTTGCCGCCCAGCCGGTGATCGAACACCACCAGCTCCGCGTCGCGCGCGAGCCGGTAATGCTGCAGGCCGTCGTCGCTGACGATCACGTCGACGTCCTCGTGCGCCGCGCACAGCGCCTCGGCAGCCGCCACGCGGTCCGGGCACACCCACACCGGCGCACCGGTGCGGCGCGAGATCAGCAGCGGTTCGTCGCCGCCGACGTGGGCCGCCGACGCCGGTGTGACCGGCGTCGGCGTTTTCACGCGTGCGCCATAGCCGCGCGACACGACGCCGGGGCTGAAGCCCGCGCCGCGCAGCGCTTCGACGAGCGCAATCACGGTCGGCGTCTTGCCCGTGCCGCCGACGGTCACATTGCCCACCACTACGACAGGCACGCCCACGCGCACCGACTTCAGCCAGCCGAGCGAAAAGGCGGCGCGGCGCAAAGCGGCGATAGCGCCGAATACACAGGCGAGCGGCGTCAGGCACCAGGCGAGCGGTCCACGCTGCTGCCACTCGCGCGCTACGCGCGTTTCCAGACGATCGAAGATTCCGCTCATCGGCAAGCCGGGCGGGTGCGCGGCGCACTGCTCGCGGTTCGGCGCGGGGGCAGCGGCATGAAGGCGCCAGGGGTAATACGCGGGACAGGCATCAGCGCGATTCTCCGGACGGTCGAAAAATGAAGACAAGGGAAAGGGCGGCGGGGCGGGCAGTGTTGTTCGCGCCAGCGCCCAGCTGTGGGGATTGCTGCGGGCATTGTGCGGCCCCCGATGCGGCTATTCCCTTGCTGTCGAACCCGCCACTCTAGCGCGCACGCGTCGGTGGCCGCAAGTCGCGGACGCTGCGTCCTATGCCCGTGTGTCGCTGCCTGGTCCTTCGGCGGCCTGTGGATAACTTTGTGGAGAACCGGCCTGCCGCACCGCCGCCAAGGCCGTTGCAGGCGCATCGCCTCGGCGGTGAGTTCAGCGGCTTCCCGCTAAATTTCATATAAATCAAGGGGATGCTTATGTTTTACGTAGTTGAGGCAGGCGTGTGGCGGAATCTGTCTTGCCAGTCCCGCCATGTGGACACTTTTAACAATTTGCGCGTCGCGCTGGACGCGGATGGCCGGTCGGTCTATCGTCTGTCCGGCCAGCCATAACCAGTTCTCGCATGAATCCCGACAGTCCCTTTACCTCGTCGACGATGCCCGGCGGCGAAGTCGTCGTTCCCGTTTCCGCTCTGAACCGCGCGATCGGCAGCATGCTCGAACGCTCGTTTCCGCTTGTGTGGGTGGCGGGCGAAGTCTCGAACTTCACGCGTGCCGCGAGCGGTCACTGGTACTTCTCGATCAAGGACGCGCAGGCGCAAATGCGTTGCGTGATGTTCCGCGGCCGCGCGCAGTACGCCGAGTTCACGCCGAAAGAAGGCGACCGTATCGAAGTGCGGGCGCTCGTGACGATGTACGAGCCGCGCGGCGAACTGCAACTGAACGTCGAGGCCGTGCGGCGGACCGGCCAAGGTCGTCTTTACGAAGCGTTTTTGCGGCTGAAGGCGCAGCTCGAAGCCGAGGGCCTCTTTGCTGCTGAACGCAAGCGCGCGTTGCCGTCGCATCCGCGCGCGATTGGTATCGTCACGTCGTTGCAGGCAGCGGCGCTGCGGGATGTGCTGACGACGCTGTCGCGCCGCGCGCCGCACATTGCCGTGATCGTCTATCCCGCGCCGGTGCAAGGCGCGGGCGCGAGCGCGAAGCTGGCGGCGATGGTCGAGGCGGCCAGCGCGCGGCGCGAGGTCGACGTGTTGATCGTATGCCGTGGCGGCGGCTCGATTGAAGACCTTTGGGCCTTCAATGAAGAAGTGCTCGCGCGCGCCATTGCAGAGAGCGCGATTCCGGTCGTGAGCGGCGTCGGCCACGAAACCGATTTCACGATTGCCGATTTTGCCGCCGACGTGCGCGCTCCCACGCCCACCGGCGCGGCCGAACTGGTGAGCCCGCAGCGCGTGCTGCTGCTGCGCGAGCTCGATCATCGGCACGCCGCGCTCGCGCGCGGCTTCGGCCGGATGATGGAGCGGCGCGCGCAGCAACTGGACTGGCTCGCGCGCCGGCTTGTGTCGCCCGCCGAGCGTCTCGCGCGGCAACGCACGCATTTGCAGCAATTGAGCGCGCGGCTTGCGTCGGCGGGCGCACGGCCGGTGCGCGACGCCCGAGCGCGTTTTTCGCTGCTGCAGATGCGCTGGCAGCGCTGGCGTCCCGATCTCGCCGCGCATCAGGCGAGGCTTGGCGGTCTCGCGCAACGGCTCGATGCCGCCTTGTTGCGCCAGCACGAACGTCAGGTTGCGCGCATTGCCACGCTGTCGGCGCGGCTCGAAGTGCTGAGTCCGAAGCGCACACTCGAGCGCGGCTATGCTGCCGTGCTCGATGCGCAGACCGGTCGCGCGATGCGCTCGCCCTCGTCGCTGAAACCGGGACGCCGCCTGACCATGCACCTCGCGGAAGGCGCCGCCGACGTCGCTTTGTCCGACGTGCAGCCGCGTCTTGCCGACGGTTTGTGACATCGCATGAATGAGATTGCGCACAGCCGCGCGTGCGTACTTTTGACTGTGTGAGGCCGCGCGCAACTGTCGGACGCAAGCAGTAATTACGCGGTTATTACGGACCGTTCGCCGATGCCGGACATAAAGTCCGCTGGTTTGCGGGGTTATTCCAAGTCGCCTACAATCGAGTGCTCTGAAGCGTTATCCGCAGACTCCCCACAACAGATACAGACTGAAGGAAAGCACCATGGAACATACGCTCCCGCCGCTGCCGTTCGCGAAAAACGCACTCGCTCCGCACATGTCGGAAGAGACGCTCGAGTTTCACTACGGCAAGCATCACCAGACCTATGTGACTAACCTGAACAATCTGATCAAGGGCACGGAATTCGAGAACCTGTCGCTCGAAGAAATCGTGAAGAAGTCGTCGGGCGGCGTGTTCAATAACGCAGCTCAGGTGTGGAACCACACGTTCTTCTGGAACAGTCTGTCGCCGCAAGGTGGCGGCGCACCGACCGGCGCGCTGGCCGACGCGATCAACGCCAAGTGGGGCTCGTTCGACAAGTTCAAGGAAGAGTTCGCGAAGACCGCCATCGGCACGTTCGGCTCGGGCTGGGCATGGCTCGTGAAGAAGGCAGACGGTTCGCTCGACCTCGTGTCCACGAGCAACGCTGCGACGCCGCTCACCACGGACGCGAAAGCGCTGCTGACCATCGACGTGTGGGAGCACGCGTATTACATCGACTATCGCAATGCACGTCCGAAGTTTGTCGAGGCTTACTGGAACATCGTCAACTGGGAATTCGCGTCGAAGAATTTTGCGTGATTTGCTGGTGTAACTGACCCGGAAATCCAAACCAGGCGCTGCAATGTGGTTCGGAAACCGTGGTGGAAATGAAAGCCCTCCTGTGTGAGGGCTTTCTGTTTTGTGGGGTGCGGGCGGGGCGGAGCGATGTCGTAGGCGATGCGCCATCGCACCGTTGATAACCGATGTGCTTTGACCTCAGCAGCGACGTAGGTGCGATGCTCGGGTGCATGGCCATACTGAAGGTGCGCGTAACCGACGTTGGAATTACCCGAGTACAAGGAAGAGCCACTGCAAGGGGACTAACGTTTGTAGTTGAACATGGCCCCTCTCTTGGGAGCAATGTCGCGTGAGGGCTTCCCTGTCTCCAGCGCTGCCCCGGGCTCGCACGGGGTTCGCAGGCTTGAATAATTTTTGTCACCGTTCGTAACCGCGCTAGCTGGCCACCCGCAAGGCTCGGGCGGTCGGCGCGGGTTTGCGTGTTGATGCAAAACATACGGTAACCATGCGGTAAACATGTCGTGCGCGGATTGGCATAACGTATGTTTTCTCATCTTCTGCTATTCGCGCCATCATGATTTCGAGTCTCAAACCGGTACGCGTCGCGCTGCCTCTCGGCGCGCTGGCGCTCGCGCTGCTGGGCGGCTGTGCCGTGGTGCCGCCGAGCGGTCCTTCGGTGGTGGCCATGCCGCGCAGCGGCGAGCCACTCAGTCAATTCCAGCAAGACGATTACGCTTGCCGCGACTATGCGTTCCGTTCGTCCGATCCAGCCGGTGCTTCGCAGAGCGCAACCACGAACAGCGTCAACAGTGCAGCGGTGGGCACGTTGGGCGGGGCGGCCGTCGGCGCGCTCCTCGGGGCGGCGGCCGGCAATGCCGGAGCGGGCGCCGCAATCGGCGCCGGCAGCGGTTTGCTTGTTGGCGGCGCGGCTGGCGCGAACGGCGCGCAGTACTCGGCGAACGGCCTGCAGGCACGATATGACGCGGCATACGCGCAGTGCATGACTTCGAAGGGCAATACGATCGCGCAGCCGCAGGCGCCGGTTTATGTGCCGCAACCGGTCTATGCGCCGCCGCCCGTCTATGTTGCGCCGCGGCCGCGCTATTACGGCCCGCCGCCGGTTATTTACGCGCCTTACCCGTACTACTGAGCCGCTCATGCTCTGACATGACGATAGGTCATGTCAGAGCGCCTCGCGTTCGCCTAGCGCCGCGCGGTCGGGCGCACGTCGGCTTGGCCGAGACTGGCGAGACCATGGCGACATTCAAATGCGCAAACGGCGTTCGGTCAATTGCCGCGAGGACGATGAATGTGATTAGCCATTGAGAGACGCGCGTGGCGCGCCTGTCCGCGGCACGCGACGTGATCCGACCACGCGCAGCCTTCGTCTTTGCGGAGCTGACCGTCGCATCGTTCGAAAGACGAGGCGAACATGCGCATCTCGCAAGGTGGCGGTGATAGGGCATGGGCCGGGGCGTGCGTCCGTGCGTGCACCTTGGCAGCGTTGCTTGCTGCTGCGTGGGCTTTCGCTTCTGCGGCGGCGGTTCGGGCGGTCCACAGGAAGCGTCGTCCACATCGTTGGGCGCAGGGGCGGGCGCTGGTGGCGCAGGCGCGAGCGCCGACAGCGGCGGGTCCAGCGCGGGAAGCGGGTTGGGGGGCACGACGCCGGCCCCGTCTGCCTATGCCACGGACGTGCTGATGCATCACAACGATTTCGCGCGCACGGGCCAGATGTTGGGCGGGACGACGCTCACGCCCAATCAATGTCAACCCTCGAGCTTCGGCAAAGTCGCGTTTCTTGCGGCGGACGGCAAAGTGGATGCACAACCGCTTTTCGTGGCAGCGTTGCCTTTTCGTGACAGCGTTGCCGATTGACGGCACGCCGCACGACGTGGTCTACGTCGCCAGTGAGCACAATAGTGTCTATGCCTACGACGCCGCGAGCTTCGCGCGGTTGCGGCACGTGACGCCGAACCGCAGCGGCGAAACGCTCAGCGACGACCGCGGATGCGGGACTTCACCCCTGAGATCGGCGGGCAGGCGGCGTGCCGTCGGGTTTGCCGCCGAGCCCGCTCCCACGCATGGTCTATTCAGTGTCGTTGTCTCCCTTTGTCTTGCGCGGCTGGCGATTGCGCGTGGACGCTGTCTTACGCGCGGCATTTTTTCGTGCTGCGGGCTTTTCCTCCATGGTCGTTGGAGGTTGCGTTCCGGACGGTGTGGCCTGCGCAGTGTCATCTGCACTTGATGCTGCCGACTTTCGGCTCTTCTTCGCGGCTGCCTGACGTGGTTCCCGCTGCTTGCGACGCTTTGGTTCCGTTGCGTCGGCGCGCGGGGAGTCGCTGATTTCGGCCAGGTCAGCGGGGCCGGCTACATGCCCAGGCTCTGCCGTAGGCGGTTGCGGCAACGCGGATGAGGTGACCTCGGGTGTCGGCGCGTGCGCATGCATCGCTCCGGGCTGTTCGCTCGCGGCCTCTTGGGCCGTTTGATGTGCTACTTCACGCGCGGCTTCGTGGGTTCCTTCACGCGCTGCGTCACGGGCTGCTTCAGGCGCGCCGCCGCGGGCGGCTTGCTGACTCGCGCCTCGCTTGGGATCGCCGCGTCCCCGACGCCGAGAGTCCTGTTTGCTGCCTGTCTCCGTGTGCACCATTCCGGCGGTATGCAATGCGTCAAGCTGTCCTGCTTCCTCCGCAATATCGACAGGCGCGCCCGCAGGTTCTCCTGTTTGCTCGGCCCCCGATTCGCCCACATTCTCTCCGACCACGTTCGAGGCGGTACTACGATACACGTACGCCCCTGACTTTTCGTCGCGGCCGAATTCCAGCAGTCCGCGGGCGTGTGCCTCTTCGAGCAGATTGCCAAACGCGCGAAAGCCATAATATGTTTCGTTGAAATCAGGCTTGCGCCGCTTGATCGCATTCTTCAATACCGAGGCCCAGATCTTTCCGCTGTCGCCGCGTTCGGAAGCAAGCGCGTCGAATGTCTGCACCGCGATCTCGATGGCCTTCGTGCGGCGCTTTTCGAGGTCTTCCTTGTTGCGGCTTTTCTCTTCGTCTTGCGATGCTTTGGCTGTCGGCTGAGCGTTCTTCTGGCGTGACGATTCCCTTTTCGCGACGGCGCGCTGACTCTCGCGCACGAGGTCGTCGTAAAAAAAGAACTCGTCGCAGTTCGCGATCAGCAGGTCGGACGTGGACTGCTGGACGCCGACGCCGATCACCTGCTTCGCGTTTTCGCGCAATTTGGATACAAGGGGCGAAAAGTCGGAATCGCCGCTGATGATCACAAACGTATTGACGTGCGACTTCGTGTAGCAAAGGTCGAGCGCGTCCACGACAAGCCGGATGTCCGCCGAATTCTTGCCCGATTGACGCACATGCGGAATCTCGATCAATTCGAAGTTGGCCTCATGCATGGCACCCTTGAAACTTTTATAGCGGTCCCAGTCGCAGTACGCTTTCTTGACGACAATGCTGCCCTTGAGCAACAGACGCTCGAGCACCAGCTTGATATCGAACTTGTCGTACTTCGCGTCACGCACGCCCAGCGCGACATTCTCGAAGTCGCAAAATAGCGCCATGCTGACGGTTTCGTTGGATGACGCCATATGAATCTCCATTGAAGCGCTCGTCGGAATCGACGAATCGCGACCATGATAGCGATTCCAGCCAACCGGATCAGCTTTTGCCCCGGCAACGCAGCGAACCTTGCCGCGCTACACGTCATGGTGCCTGCCTGAGGCGACCGAAGATGAGCTTAATGCCGTACGCGTTTCCAGTACCTCGTCCACGAGGCCGTATGTTTTTGCCGCGACTGCGGACATGAAATTGTCTCGGTCGGTGTCGCGCGCGATTTCTTCCATGCTGCGCCCTGTCCGTTCGGCCATCATCGTGTTGAGGCGTTCGCGCAAGTAGAGCACTTCCTTTGCCTGAATGTCGATGTCGGCTGCCGTGCCCTGGCCGCCGCCCGAAGGCTGGTGAATCATGATGCGTGCATTGGGCAATGCATACCGCTTGCCCGGTTGGCCGGCGCATAGCAGGAACGTGCCCATGCTCGCAGCAAAGCCGGTGCATAAGGTGGATACCTCCGGCTTGATGAACTGCATGGTGTCGTAAATGGCGAGCCCGTCGTACACGGAGCCGCCCGGCGAATTGATATAAAACGAAATGTCCTTGTCCGGGTTCTCCGACTCCAGAAACAGTAATTGCGCCACAATGAGACTGGCCGATTGCTCGTTCACCGGCCCGACCAGAAATACGATGCGCTCGCGCAGCAAGCGCGAATAAATGTCGTAGGCGCGTTCGCCGCGGCCGGACTGCTCGATTACGGTTGGCACGAGGCCGAGGCCTGTAACCGGGGGGTAGCTGGATTGCATGTTTGCCTCGTTGAAGTGGGCTGCTGTCCGTATGACGCTCCGGCTGTCGGCAGCGTGACACGAATTTTTTTCGCGCGCCTGTCACGCGGCGGCCCGCCCAACCGTCAAGCTGCAATGGATGCCTTTGCGGCGCGCCGTCGAAGAATCCCGTAGGCGGCGCACGCGCTTTTCACCACGCACGATCTGGAGGTCCACGCATGAAAGAACATGAAATCGACAAGGCATCCAGCTTCGGGGCGGTGCGCGCCCGTCTGCTCGCGTTGGCCTATCGCATGCTCGGCAGCCGCGCGGAGGCGGAGGACATCGTGCAGGACGTCTGGCTGAAGTGGCACCTTGCCGATACGCATGATGTGCAGACGCCGGCCGCCTGGCTCACCACGCTGACCACGCGCACGGCGATCGACCGTCTGAGAAATGTGCAGCGCGAGCGCGAGTCTCAGGCCACCGGCTGGCTGCCGGAGCCGTGGCTCGACGAATTCGCGCCATCAGCTGAAGAACTTGCCTTGCGTGCTGCTGAAATGTCCTATGGCGTGATGCTGTTGCTTGATCGTCTCAAGCCCGACGAGCGCGCGGCGTTCGTGCTGCACGAAGCGTTTGATTGTGACTACGCGGAAATCGGCAAGATCCTGGAACGACCGCCAGCCAGTTGCCGACAGATCGTCCATCGGGCGAGGGCGCGCTTGCAGCGCGCGGGTGCACCGCTGCAGCGGCGCGATCCTGAGGCGCACGCGCAGATCGTCGAGCGTTTGCGCAACGCGCTACAGGCGCAAGACAGGTCCAGCTTGCTCGAACTGTTTAGCGATGCGCCAGAAGTCGTCAGCGACGAGCCGGTGCGCGGACCGCTTGACACGGTAGCGTGTTCATCCGGAACTGTGCCTGCCTATGTGGGAACACACGCGCATGGTGCGCCGACAAAGGCACTCGCCGAAGCCGGGGCCAGCGTATCAGAGCTGGCATTTCACGATTGGATGGAAAAGGTGACCTCGCTCGCATGTCAGGCGAGGCAGGCGGAACTGGTGTCGGTGGACGGAATGCTGTCTATTGCGCTGCTTATCGAAGGCGAGGTCGTCGCCTTGATCGACGTTTCCACAGGAGGCTCGGACGAAGGGCTGACCAGTGGGACGACACGCGGCGCGATGAGGGGCCCGGCCAGCGGCACGACAAAGCGCATCACAGGCGACGCGACAAGCGGCATAACAAGCCGCACAGCGCACGATCAAGGACCGCTCTACGGCCATACCCATGGCGTCGCGAAAATCGTTTCGTTGCGCTGGGTCACGAGCGCTTCGCGGTTGCAGGCCGCCAACCGCCTGCTCGGCCGCAACGCCGTCACCGAACTGCTGGCGCGAATCCAGCAGCGCTCGCTGGATTCAATTGCGATGGGCCGCGACTTCCCAGTTGATGTCTACGCATAGCACCTGGGTGCCGCCCGGCGTATGCGCGGCGATCGAGGCAGTCACGCACAAGTGCGCTTCATTTATCGAGAGATAAGGAGGGGTGAGATGCACTCGGCCCGGCGCCCGCATCGCCTGAATGAAATATGGGCGGCGCTCCCAGCTTGCGCCTTCCGAATGCAACAGCGGACGGAAGCGCTTGGCGCGCTGCGAGGCGCGTCCAGGAGGCAACACGTTGTCGCCAATCTGCCGTCCGGAACCATCTAGAATGAAGCAGCGTGCCGTTTCGCCGAGTTTGAGCAGCGGGGCAGTCGCTTCGGCAGCAGACTGTCCGGCAACAAGTTGCGCTGCCGCTGTTTCCAGCGCGGTGACGTACGGTGCGAGCCGCGTGGCCTGCGCGCGTTCGCGCGCGGCCACGCGCTCGCGCAACGCCGCGGAAAGCGAGTCCATCAGGCCGGCTGCGGTTTGCGGTTTAACCGGTTCAACGCTCGGGCCGGCAAAAAACGCGCCCTGCACGAAGTCGACGTTGCATTCCAGTGCG
This sequence comes from Burkholderia sp. WSM2230, assembly GCF_000472445.1. Lineage (GTDB taxonomy): Bacteria > Pseudomonadota > Gammaproteobacteria > Burkholderiales > Burkholderiaceae > Paraburkholderia. The sequence goes on along the minus strand of NZ_AXAJ01000018.1, from coordinate 1,219 downwards.
ATCAGGGCGTCACGTTCGGTAGTCAGGCCGCCCATCAGGACCAATTGGCCGGATTCATGCAACAGCGAAACCAGGCCGGGCAGAACGCGTTCGATGTGCGAATGCTCGCTCGCCTGTGCGAGGATGCAGCGGTCGAGCGTGACGATATCCGGGCGCAGGTTCCATACGCGGTCAATGTTCGAGTGCTTGGCGCCGAAGCCATCCAGCGCGATGAGGAAGCCCGACTTGCGCAGCGCGTCGATGATCTCTGCGAAACGGGTCGTTTCACCGCCCGCCTGTTCAGACACTTCGAGCACTACGCGCTGTGGAGGCAAGCCCAGTGCCTTCAGCCCGGCCAGCAGTGCGTCGCCGTAGCTGGTGTCCATCAGCGCGGCCGGATGAAGGCTAAGAAACAGCCATTCGTCGTGACTGTCGAACGCGTTGAAGTTGCCAAGGTGGAGCGACTCCGCCAGCCGGCCGAGTTCCAACAGGTCGCCGCGGCGCGCTGCCTGCGTGAAGACCTCGTGCGAGGGAACTTGCAGGGCATGTTCGTCGTGCGCGCGCAGCGAGGCGTGATAGCCAATCGCGCGCCGGTGCGACACCGAGAACACTGGCTGGAATACGCTGAAGACGGTGTAGCCGCCGTAGAGAACGGTGCGCCGGGAGCCCTCGTCGCCGGCCATCGGGCGGGGAGGCTGAAAGCCGGGAGGATCGAGTTCGATCATGCTCATCATGTCAGTCGTGTGGGGTGGCGGCGAGACTGCGTGCTAGTTGCGCAACCTCAATGCGCGATACGTCAGTTTACAGGATAGCGGAGCAAGATTTATGCGCATGCGGCTATGCTCACTGCGCGTGCGGTTGACGCTTGAGTCGCTTAAGAGTGAGCGTCAACGCGACGTGTGCACGCGCAATCCGCACTTTGCTGGTGCGGGCCGCGCCCTGTTGCGGATCGAAATTGACGGGGGCACCTTGCGTGGAATCGGGCCAGGCGTTGGCCATTCCCCATGTGGACCGGCAACTGCTGTCGTAAAACTCATGTCCCGGATGCTGACCAGACGTCCGGCCTAGCCAAGACTTCGGCCCAACGCTGCTGACCAGTGACACGACGCAGCCAAGACTTCGGCCCGTAGCCCTGAGCAGTGGTTTGACGTAGTCAAAGCCTCGGCCCCCGGAAACCTCGCGCTCCAACCCTCCCACGCCCCAAAACCCCACGCCCCAAAACCCCACGCCCCAAAACCCC
>NZ_AXAJ01000017.1 GCF_000472445.1 Burkholderia sp. WSM2230 | reverse complement strand
CCGTCGTGTTGATCGAGCCGTTGATGTCCGTGCCCGTACCGTTGGTCGAATCACCGCTGATATTGGTCGAGCCGTTACCCGACGTATTGATCGAACCATTCGGGTCAACGATCACGCCCGTACCATCCGCGCTGTTGCCAGAGATGTTGATCGTGCCGTTATCGGTCGTATTGATCGAGCCGTTGATGTCCGTGCCCGTACCGTTGGTCGAGTCACCGCTGATATTGGTCGAGCCGTTGCCGCTGGTGTTGATCGAACCATTCGGGTCAACGATCACGCCGGTGCCATCGGTCGAGTTGCCGCTGATGTTGATCGTGCCGTTATCCGTGGTGTTGATCGAACCATTGATATCCGTGCCCGTACCGTTGGTCGAGTCACCGCTGATATTGGTCGAGCCATTACCCGAGGTGTTGATCGAACCGTTCGGATCGACGATCACNCCNGTGCCATCGGTCGAGTTNCCGCTGATGTTGATCGTGCCGTTATCCGTGGTGTTGATCGACCCATTGATATCGGTGCCCGTACCGTTGGTCGAATCGCCGCTGATATTGGTCGAGCCGTTGCCGCTGGTGTTGATCGAACCGTTCGGGTCAACGATCACGCCGGTGCCATTGGTCGAGTTGCCCGAGAAATTGGTCGTGCCGTTGTCCGTCGTGTTGATCGACCCATTGATATCCGTTCCCGTACCGTTGGTCGAATCACCGCTGATATTGGTCGAGCCATTGCCGCTGGTGTTGATCGAACCGTTCGGATCGACGATCACGCCCGTACCCTCGGTCGAGTTGCCCGAGATATTGATCGTGCCGTTATCCGTCGTGTTGATCGAACCGTTGATGTCCGTGCCGGTACCGTTCGTCGAGTTGCCCGCGATGTCCGCTGCGCCATTGCCCGAGATGTTGATCGAACCGTTGGGATCGACGATCACGCCCGAACCGTTGGTCGAACCACCACTGACGTTGATCGTGCCGTTGTCCGTCACGTTCACGTCACCGTCGATCACCGCGCCGTTGCCGTTCGTCGAATTACCCGAGATATCGGCGGCACCGTTGCCCGAAATGTTGATCGAACCGTTGTCGCCTTCGATCACGCCAGAACCATTGGTCGAGTCGCCGGAGATGTTCGCCGTGCCGTTGTCCGCCACGCTCACGCTGCCGTCGATGACCGCGCCGTTGCCGTTCGTCGAGTTGCCCGAGATATCGGCGGCACCATTGCCCGAGATGTTGATCGAACCGTTGTCGCCTTCGATCACGCCCGAACCATTGGTCGAGTCGCCGGAGATGTTGACCGTGCCGTTATCCGTCACGTTCACGCTGCCGTCGATAACCGCACCGTTACCGTTCGTCGAATTGCCGGTGACATCGGCTGCGCCGTTACCCGAGATGTTGATCGAGCCGTTCGGATCGACGATCACGCCCGAACCGTTGGTCGAACCACCACTGACGTTGATCGTGCCGTTGTCCGTCACGTTTACGCCGCCGTCGACCACTGCACCGTTGCCGTTGGTCGATTTACCTGCGATATCGGCTGCGCCGTTACCCGAGATGCTGATCGAGCCGTTATCGCCCTCGACTACGCCCGAACCATTGGTCGAGTTACCCGACACGTTGACCGTGCCGTTGTCCGTCACGTCCACGCTGCCGTCGATGACCGCGCCGTTGCCGTTCGTCGAATTACCGGAGATATCGGCTGCGCCGTTACCCGAGATGTTGATCGAACCGTTATCGCCCTCGATTACGCCCGAGCCGTTGGTCGAGTTACCCGACACGTTGATCGTGCCGTTATCCGTCACGTTCACGTCACCGTCGATGACCGCGCCGTTACCGTTCGTCGAATTGCCGCTGATGTCGGCTGCGCCGTTACCCGAGATGTTGATTGAACCGTTGCCGCCTTCGATCACACCCGAACCATTGGTCGAGCTGCCGGAGATGTTCGCCGTGCCGTTGTCCGCCACGTTCACGCTGCCGTCGATGACTGCACCGTTACCGTTCGTCGAATTGCCGGTGATATCCGCTGCGCCATTGCCCGAAATGTTGATCGAACCGTTCGGATCGACGATCACGCCCGAACCGTTGGTCGAACCACCACTGACGTTGATCGTGCCGTTATCCGTCACGTTTACGCTGCCATTGATCACCGCGCCATTGCCGTTCGTCGAGTTGCCTGTAACGTTCACGCCTCCGTCGCCAGAGACGTTGACCGAAACGTTTGGCTCTACAAGCACGCCAGAGCCATTGGCCGATGTACCGCTGATATTGGTGGTACCGTTGCCGGCGGTATTGATCGAGCCAGTATTCAGGTCGACACCGCTTCCGTTCGCCGATGAGCCAGCAATGGAAATCTCGCCATTACCCGACGTGTTGATCGAACTGGTCCCATTCTGTAAAACACCGGCTCCGCTAGTCGAGTTGCCCTGCACGGATAGAGTGCCATTGTCGGTCACACTAATGTCATTGGCTCGAATGACAACGCCCGCGCTGGTGTTGGACTGGCCATTAACGTTTACTGCACCGTTGCCCGAGATATCCACGACGCTGCCAAGGGCGAACCATGCGCCGGCACCAGTGTTTGATACGCCCGAAATATTGAGCGTCGCGGAGTCAGTGACATTGGTGCCGTACCAGCCGATGAAACCCATCGAAGTGCTGGATGTGCCGGCAACATTGATTTGAGCGTTATCTGATTCGTTCCAATTTGCCTGCTTTTGAACACCGTATCCGTTAGTCGATGTCCCGTTCACATCCATGGTGGCATTCTGCGAGAAGTTAGTCGTCCCCCCGATATATGCAGCGCTTCCGTTCGTGCTGGTGCCGCTCACTGTGATCGCGCTGTCGCCCGAGACATTTCCGTTCAGCGTGAGTGAAGCGCCCGTGCCGTTCGTGCTGGTACCGCTCACTGTGATCGCGCTGTCGCCCGAGACATTTCCGTTCAGCGTGAGTGAAGCGCCCGTGCCGTTCGTGCTGGTACCGCTGACGCTAACAGCCGCATTACCCGAGACATTAAAGTCCACGGGAGCACCTCCGGAATAGAACGAAGCGCCCGTCCCATTCGCGCTGGTTCCGTTGACATTGAACTTGCCGTTGTCTTGTGCGTTGACCTGTGTTGCATAGCCAAGAACGCCGTAGGCTTCCGAACTCGTACCGACGACGTTAATTACCGCCGAATCCGAAATATTGAAACTGTTTGAAGCGATCGAATAGAGGTCGGCCCCCATCGAAACGCCAGTGCCGGTCGTGCTAGCGCCGTTCAGGTTCAGTATCGCGTTGTTCGATACATCGACGCGGGCTTGACCGTTATATCCGGCTCTTCCAAATTGAACCCCGATACCACTATTCGATGTACCAACGGCATTGATGGTCCCGCCGGTCTGTACCAAATGGGAGTTTTGATCAAAACGAACGCCGTCGCCGGAGACTGACGAGCCCGACAACGTCAGCGTGCCCAAACCGGTCTTCGTCATATATCCCGCGATACCCACACCGTCGCCGGTGGTGGCATGCCCGGTGATAGACCCGCCACCGATGTTCGCCTGATTGCCGTTGAGGTAGACGGCGTTTACACCCGCGAGACCGTTGCCATTCACCACGTTGCCCGACATCGTGAGCGTGCCGCCGCCCAGATCAGTGTTGGCGCCCTGCAGAGTCGCCGAACCATTGTGATTCCCGCTCATGTCCGCGGTCAGGTTCAGGTTCAGCGCGTTGCTCGTGGTCGTGATGTTGCCGTTGAGCTGGATGCTGCCGTTGGCAAGCATCGTCAGAGTCGCCGCACCACCCCCCGTCTTCATAATATCCGCGCCTGCCTGCTGCACGATGTTGCCCGTCGCCGTGCCAGAACTCGCCGTCGTGATCGTCACGTCCGCGCCGCCGCTCAGCGCGTTGCTGATCGTCGTGTTCTTCACCGTCGCGCTCGTGTTCGAGCCGCCGCTGAACGTGCCGCCCGAAACATTGCCACTGTAGTTCGCGTCGGCGCCCGTGCTGATCGTCACGTCCGTCGGGTCGATCAGCCACTGGCCGGCCTTGCCGTTCGGCGCCGCCGCGCTCACTGCGCCCTGCACGTCGAGGCTATGCCCCGACGTCTCGACGAAGCCGCCATTGCCATGCGCGGAGTCCGCTTTGATGCTCGCGCCGGAATCGACTTGCGTGTAGTTCGCGAAGTTCACGCCGTCCTGCAGCATGTCCGCTGCCTGCGTGCCGGCCAGCTGATGCAGGCTGTCACCACCGATGATCACCTTGCCGCCCGCCGCATCGCCGCTCACATCGACGCTCGCATTGCCGAACACACCCACGCGGTCGCCCGACAGCACCACCGTGCCGCCCACGCCGCCCGCCGCGTTGTTCGATGCGTCGATCTTGCCCGTCACCGCCACGTCGCCCGTGTTGCCTGCATCGGCGACGACCGTGCCCGCGCGCACCACGCCCGAGAGGTTCACCACCGTGTTGAGCAGCGTGTTGCTGCCGCGCGCCGTGAGCAGCACCGTGCCGTTCTGCGCGTTGATCGTGCCGCTGTTTTCTACCAGCGCGTTGGCCGTCGCGTTCGTCAGCGTCAGCTGGATGCCCTGGCCGTTCGGCAGCGCAACTGTCGCGCTGTCGCCCGCGGCGAGCACGACCTGACCGCCCGGCGCCGTCGTGATCGTGCCGCTGTTACGCACCTGGTCGCCCATCAGCGTCACATAGCCCTGCGCCTGGATCGAACCGTCGTTGACCACGCTCGCGTTCGTGCCCGTCGAGCTGAGTTGCAGCGGGCCGCCCGCCATGAACTGGTTCGCGTCGATGGATTTCGTCGTCGCCAGCAGCGAACCGACATTCACCACCGCGCCCTTGCTGAACAGCACGCCGTTCGCGTTCTGGATCAGCACCTGGCCGTTGGCGAGGAGCGAACCTTGAATGTTCGACGGCATGCCGCCCGTCACACGGTTCAGCGCCTGCGCCTGAGCGTTCGGCTGATTGAACTGGACGGTGTTGCCCGTCGCGACGTTAAACGAGTTCCAGTCGATCACGGTGCGCTGCGTACCCTGATTGATGGTCATCGTGTTCGGGTTGGTCTGCGAGATGCTCGCCTGACCTGCAATCACCTGGCCGTTCGTCGGGAGCGACTGCGCGCGGCTCACCGACGGATGAAATGCAATCAATGCCAATGCCACGGCACTCATCGTCGATACGACGCCAAATTCGCGGCCCGACGCGCCGACGCCGGAACTCTCACCTGCCTGTTTGCCCTGGCTCGTCACATTCTCTGCAACAGCGACGAGCATGCCGAGACGCTTGCTAAATACCCGGCGAAATCGATTCTTATTCATGAAGACTCACAAAATTTGTAGGAAACGCGACAACCGCTCACTGCGGCCCGACATTGAGCGAAGCGTGGCTACGGCCGTCGGGCTTTGCTAATGTTCGGAGTCGAGAATATGAGACGCGCCTCACAGACAAAATCAGACAAGGACTAAAAACGCCTCGTTGACGGTCGGGCTTTTGCAGACAGATGTGGAGGACGACACTACGCGCGCAGCGTTTGAGGAAGGGCTTGCCCTGTCACCGCGGCGCAGACAGAAAGGGGAAATGTGGCGATGCGCCTGCGTGAGCGGCGCAGGCGCCTGAGAAAAAGCGTGGAGAGTTTGCGAGACTTCAGCGGCGAGAATGCCGCGTATCCGACGAGCACGGCGAAGAAACCGCGCGATGTTCCGGAAATGTCTTAGACGTGACCGCAGCGAAGCGGCCGCCAATCAGGAGCGAAAAATCAGAACGGCTTGATCACGACCAGTGCAACCGCGGCCAGCATTCCGAGCACCGGCAATTCGTTGAACATCCTGTACCACTTATCCGAGCGACGATTTTGCCCGCGCTCGAAAGTGCGCAGCAACACACCGCAGTAAGCGTGATAAATCACCAGCAACACGACCACGCCGACCTTCGCGTGAATCCATCCCTGCCCGCTGCCGATGCCCACCACCAGCCAAAGCCACAATCCGCAAGCAAGCGCCGGCACAGCAATGAACGACATGAAGCGAAACAGCTTGCGCGCCATGATCAGCAGACGCTTCACCGCGGCCGGTTCCGTTTCCATCGCCAGATTGACGAAGATGCGCGGCAAATAGAACAGGCCGGCGAACCAGGAAGCGATCAGAACGATGTGAAACGTCTTGATCCAGAGCATCGGATGTCCTTGGATGGTGGGTTAGTTATTCTGAAAAGCGCGGGCGATAATGCCGCGCGTGGATCGCGACGCGAAGTGACCGAGGGTCGCGGCAATCAAAACAGCCATGCGTGGCCGCGTTGCACGGCCACGCCTTGCACGACCTTCGCGCTTATTGGCGACCTTCGCCATGCCCAAGCACGACATACTTCAGCGACGTCAAACCTTCCAGTCCGACCGGACCGCGCGCGTGAAGCTTGTCATTCGAGATGCCGATTTCCGCGCCGAGACCGAACTCGAAACCGTCCGCGAAACGTGTCGACGCGTTCACCATCACGCTTGCCGAATCGACTTCGCGCAGGAAACGCATCGCGCGATCGTGGTCTTCCGTGACGATCGCGTCGGTATGTTGCGAGCTGTATTTGTTGATGTGCTCGATCGCCGCGTCAAGATCGTCGACCACCTTTATCGCGAGAACCGGCGCGAGGTATTCGGTGCGCCAGTCCTCCTCGGTCGCATCGACGAGCGGACCCACGCCCGCGTCGGCCAGCACCGCGCGCGCCGCCGCATCCACACGCAGTTCGACTTCCTTGTCGCGATACAGCTTGCCGAGCGGCGGCAACATTTCCGATGCAATGCCGCGCGCGACCAGCAACGTCTCCATCGTGTTGCACGTGCCGTAGCGGTGCGTCTTCGCGTTGTCGCACACGGTCAGCGCCTTCGCCAGATCGGCGCGGTCGTCCACGTACACGTGGCAGATGCCGTCGAGGTGCTTGATCATCGGCACGCGCGCTTCGTTCATGAGCCGCTCAATCAGGCTCTTGCCGCCGCGCGGCACGATCACGTCCACATACTCGGTCATCGTGATCAGCTTGCCGACCGCGGCGCGATCCGAGGTGGCCACCACCTGCACGGCGTCCTGCGGCAAGCCCGCGGCCTTGAGCCCCTCCCCGATCAGCTTTGCGAGCGCCGTATTGCATTCGAGCGCTTCGGAACCGCCGCGCAGAATCGTCGCGTTGCCCGACTTCAGGCAGAGCGCGGCGGCGTCGATCGTCACGTTGGGACGCGATTCGTAGATGATGCCGATCACGCCGAGCGGCACGCGCATCTGCCCGACCTGAATGCCGCTCGGCCGATACTTCAGATTGCTGATTTCGCCGATCGGATCGGCCAGCGCCGCGACCTGGCGCAGACCTTCCACCATCGTCTTCAGCGCCTTGTCGGACAAGGTCAGCCGGTCGATGAAAGCCGCGTCGTGGCCTTTGTCGCGTGCCCGCGCCAGGTCACGCGCGTTGGCTTCCTTGAGCAACGCGGCGTCGCGCTCGATGCCCGCTGCGACCGCCGCGAGCGCGGCGTTCTTCGCAGCCGTCGACGCACGCGCCATGGCACGCGAAGCCTGACGGGCGCGGCGACCGAGGTCGGTCATGTACTGGTCGATATCCATGGTGATTCTCGTGGTGACGCGCACGCCGAGTCGCGGCGGGCAGGTTGTTTAGCTGAGTAGGGAAAGATTCAACGATTGTAAGTCGGGCCAGGGAGCTTTGCTTGCGCGGGCGCGCTTGGTGGCCTTGCGATACCTGGACGCTGCAATGCTGCAATACCGGAAGGCTGCGCTTTGGCCTGCGAAGTTTTGCTTGTCTTGACCTGGTTGCGCTGAAGCTGCAATGCTCTCAAACTCCGGCGCCCGGCACAGCAGTCAAGTTCACACCGGCCTACGCGCCGCGGCACCACTCCCGCTCCGAGGTCGCGGCGGCGGCACAGCCGACGTTTTTGGCGAGGCCACCGTCATAGCAAGCTCGAACAGGCCGTCCCAAGGATCGGGCGGCGGATCATGGCGATGATTACCCGGCGTACCACCCGACAAACCCTTCACCTGCCGATCCAGCCGCGCCGCCAGCGCCAGCGCCTTCTCAAGCGAAGCCTCGCTGACACGCGACAAAGCCGGCCCGATCAAGCGCTCGCGCGGACCCCACACGCGGTTTTCGCGCACGAGCATGGCAAGCGGCTTGCCGGCCGCGACCCCGCGCTTGATCCGCAACAGCGTGCGCAATTCTTCGACAACGGCCCACAGCACGAGCACCGCCGCCTCGCCTTCGCCGCGCAGCCCGTCGAGCATACGCGACAAGCGGCCGACGTCGCCCGCGAGCATCGCCTCGTTGAGCTTGAACACGTCGTAACGCGCGACGTTCAGCACGGCGTCGTGGACCTGTTCAAAGCTCAACGAGCCCGCCGGATACAGCAGCCCGAGTTTCTGGATTTCCTGATGCGCGGCGAGCAGATTGCCCTCCACACGCTCCGCGATAAACGCGAGCGCGCGCCGCCCCTCCTCGCCTGCGGCCACCCGCTGGCCCTGCGCCGCGAGCCGCTGGCCGACCCAGTTCGGCAACTGCGCGCGCTCGACCGGATCGATTTTCAGCGCGACGCCCGCATCCGCGAGCGCCGTGAACCACGCGGATTTCTGCGTGGCGGCGTCGAGGCGCGGCAGCGTGATCATGGTGAGCACGTCGTCGTTCACGGAACCCGCGAGCGACTTGAGCGCATCCGCGCCTTCCTTGCCGGGCTTGCCCGACGGAATGCGCAATTCGACCAGTTGACGGTCGCCGAACAGCGACATCGACTGGCTCGCGCCCAGCAGCGAACTCCAGTCGAAACTGCGCTCGACTGTGAACACCGAGCGATCCGTGAAGCCGGCCGCGCGGGCCGCCGCGCGAATGCGGTCGCATGCTTCCTGCGCGAGCAGGTGCTCGTCGCCGTACACGACGTACAGTCCGGCGAGTCCCTTGGCGAGATGCGCTTCCAGCGCGTCCAGTCGCAGTTGCATGGCTACGTGTGTCCCAGGTCGGATCGACGCGCGACGCTCACAGCGGCGGCGGCGGCAAGGGCGCGCGCGGCACGACGCCCGGCAGCTGCTCGCCCGGCGCCGGATGCAGCGAGCGCACGCTCGACAGACGCCGCGTGAGCTGGTCGATTGCGTCGTTTTCCATGTCGGCGAACAGAATGTCCGACTCGGCGGTCTTTGCCTGCGAATACTGGTCGCTATAGGTCATCGCGCGGTTCAGGGCGATCACGCTCGGCGGGATCAGCACAGTGCCGTCCTTGCCGACCAGCGTGTAGTTCATGTTCAGATTCAACTGATATTCGGCGACGACGCCCAGCGAATTCAGCGTCAGCGTGCTGGTGCCGCGAGCTTCGGTGATCTGCAAGGTGGCGTCGGCGTTGGCCACGGACCTCACCACCACCGTGTCGCTGCCGCCTTGCACGATGCGCGCGAGCCGCGCGCTCGCCGCCGGCGAACCGCCCGCGATAAAGAGGCGCTTGAAGGCATAGTCCTGCTGGCCGCGCAGCTGGAAGCCGCACGCGGACAACATCAATACGCTGCAAGCCAGCGTTACGAAAAGCGATCTGCGAGTCACATTGGCTCCTGGTTCGCAGTGAATTCCCGGCGCGCGGCAAGCGCCGCCGCGCGAGGCGGCGCCATGCCGGCCGGCGGATGTTGCTGTCAAACGACCACGTTCACGAGGCGGCCCGGCACCACGACGATCTTTTTGGGCGCCTTGCCTTCGCTGAACTTCGCGACCATTTCGTGCGCGGCCGCGAGCTGTTCGATCGATTCACGCGACGCCTCTTTCGCCACCGTCAGCGCGCCGCGCACCTTGCCGTTCACCTGCAGCACGAGTTCGATCTCCGATTGCTCGAGCGCTTTTTTGTCGACCTTGGGCCACGGCGCGTCGAGCAGCGAACCGAATTCGTCGGCATAACCGAGTTCCTGCCACAACTGGAACGTCAGATGCGGCACGACCGGATACAGCACGCGCAGCATCACGCCGTACGTTTCACGCAGCACGGCCGGCAATGCGCCCTTCGCGCTGTCGAGCGCGTTGAGCATCTTCATTGCCGCCGACACCACCGTGTTGTACTGCAGACGCTGGTAGTCGAAGTCGGCCTGCTTGAGCACGCTGTAGATTTCGCGGCGCAGCAGCTTGTCGGCGTCGCCGAGTTGCGCGGCGTCGAACTTTCCGTCCGCGCGCAGCGCGGCTTCGTTCGCGTGGCCAAAGCTCCAGACGCGGCGCAGGAAGCGGCTCGCGCCTTCCACGCCCGAGCCCGACCATTCCAGTTGCTGCTCCGGCGGCGCGGCGAACATGACGAACAGACGCGCGGTGTCCGCACCGTGCTGGTCGATCAGCGATTGCGGGTCGACGCCGTTGTTCTTCGACTTCGACATTTTCTCGACGCCGCCGAGCACGACCGGCTCGCCGTCCGCATTCAGCACAGCGCCGACCGGGCGGCCCTTGTCGTCGAACGAGACGGTCACGTCGGCCGGGTTGTACCAGGTCTTCTTGCCCGCCGCGTCTTCGCGGTAATACGTTTCGTTGAGCACCATGCCCTGGGTGAGCAGGTTCTTGGCCGGCTCGCCGAACTTGACGAGGCCGAGGTCACGCATCACCTTCGCCCAGAAACGCGAGTACAACAGGTGCAGAATCGCGTGCTCGATGCCGCCGATGTACTGGTCCATCGGCGCCCAATAATCGGTGCGCTCGTCGACCATGGTCTTTGCGTCCGGCGACGCGTAGCGGTAGAAGTACCACGACGAATCGACGAAGGTGTCCATTGTGTCGGTTTCGCGCCTGGCCGCGCCGCCGCAGGTCGGGCAGGTGCAGTTCACGAACGCTTCGGACTTCGCGAGCGGGTTGCCCGTGCCGTCCGGTACGAGGTCTTCAGGCAGCACGACCGGCAGGTCTTTTTCAGGCACCGGCACGTCGCCGCACTTCGGGCAATGGATGATCGGAATCGGCGTGCCCCAGTAACGCTGGCGCGACACACCCCAGTCGCGCAGACGCCACGTGATCTGCTTGTCGCCCAAGCCGAGCGCCTTCAGGTCAGCGGCGATCGCGTCCACGGCCTGCTCATAGTTCAAGCCGTCGTACTTGCCGCTGTTGACGAGCGTGCCCGTCTTATCGCCGTACCATTCCTGCCAGGCGTCTGTCGAAAACTCCTTGTCTTCGACCGCCACCACCTGCTTGACCGGCAGACCATATTTCTTCACAAACGCGAAGTCGCGCTCGTCGTGCGCCGGCACGCCCATCACCGCGCCTTCGCCGTAGCTCATCAGCACATAGTTGCCGATCCACACTTCGACCTGCTCCTGCGTGAGCGGATGCGTGACGTAAAAGCCGGTCGCCATGCCCTTCTTTTCCATCGTCGCGACGTCGGCTTCCGCCACGCCGCCGCGCTTGCATTCGTCGATGAAAGCCTGCAGTTCCGGCTTGTCTTTCGCGAGACGCGTGGCGAGCGGATGCTCGGCGGCAATTGCGCAAAACGTCACGCCCATGATCGTGTCAGCGCGCGTGGTGAACACGCGCAGCAGCTTCTGCTCGCCGTCTATTTCGTACGGAAAGCCGAAGTTCACGCCGAAGCTCTTGCCGATCCAGTTCTGCTGCATGATCTTGACGCGCTCCGGCCAGCCGAGGCCTTCCAGATCGTTCAGCAGTTCGTCGGCGTACTGCGTGATGCGCATGTAGTACATCGGGATTTCGCGCTTTTCGACGAGCGCGCCCGAACGCCAGCCGCGGCCTTCGATCACCTGCTCGTTCGCGAGCACGGTCTGATCGACCGGGTCCCAGTTGACGGTACCCGTTTTCTTGTACGCGATGCCCTTTTCCAGCATCTTGAGGAACAGCCACTGGTTCCACTTGTAGTAGTCCGGGCTGCAGGTGGCGACTTCACGCGACCAGTCGATGGCGAGGCCCATGGACTGCATCTGCTTCTTCATGTAAGCGATGTTGTCGTAGGTCCATTTCGCGGGCGGCACGTTGTTGGCCATCGCCGCGTTTTCCGCCGGCATGCCGAACGCGTCCCAACCCATCGGCATCAGCACGTTGTAGCCGTTCATCCGCAGATAGCGGTACATCACGTCGTTGATCGTGTAGTTGCGCACGTGGCCCATGTGCAGCTTGCCCGACGGATACGGCAGCATCGAGACGCAATAGAACTTGGGCTTGTCGGTGGTTTCCGTCGTCTTGTATGCGTCGACGGCGCGCCATTGCCCTTGCGCGGCGGATTCGACGTCGGAGGGAACGTATTTTTCGTGCATGGTGTGATGGATCGCTGGGTTCGGTGCTTCCGCACCGGCCGCTATGCTGCTTTGGTGCTTTTGCTGGATGAAATGGCGTCGTTTCCCCTTCTGCGGGGAAAGGGCTGATTATACCGTTCGCGGACGGCTGCGCCGCGCTCCCAGCGTCGTGCGCCTGCTTGCGGTTATTGCTTGCCGGCCGGCGGCGGGTCCGTCACGAAGCCAATGCGCTCGAGCCCAGCCTGCTGCGCGGCGCCCATCACCTGCGCGATCACCTCATAGCGCGTATTGCGCTCGGCGTGCAGGTGGATTTCCGGCTGCGCGGCCGCTTTCCGGGCTTGGTCGGCTTGGGCTTCCGCCTCTTTGCCCGCTTGCGCGAAACGCGCGCGCATCTGCTCGAGCGTGGTAAGGCTGCCGTTCCAGTAGAGCTTGCCCGCGGCGTCGATTGAAAGCGAAATGGTTTGCGGCGTTTCGCGCGCTGGCGCCGCGGCGACCTTCGGCAGATCGAGCCTGATTGCGTGCGTGAACAAAGGCGCCGTAATGATGAAGATCACCAGCAGCACGAGCATCACGTCGATCAACGGCGTCATGTTGATGTCCGCCATGGGCGCAGCCGTCTGTTTTTTCTCGAATCCGCCGAATGCCATGTCGCCTCCTTCGTCGAGTGCCCGGTTAGCGTGGTTGGTTGATCTGCTTGGCTGGCGTCCTCAGCCAGCTTCCCGAGTTGGCGTCCTGACTCGCCTGACCCGTCAACGCACTTAGTCAGTCCGCCTTGCCGGGCACGCTCAACGAGCCTGTTGAGCGGCGGCCTGCTGTCCGCGCAGCGGCGCTTGCGGCTGGCCGGCGGGCGCGCAGACGTACGCGTGCAGGTCGTGCGCGAAACCGTCGAGTTCTTCCGACAACTGTCGCACGAGCCGCCCGAGCACGTTGTAGGCGAGCACGGCGGGAATCGCGACCACCAGACCGAAGGCGGTCATGATGAGCGCCTCGCCGACCGGACCGGCGACGTTCTCGATCTGCGCCTGACCGCTCGCCGCAATACTGCCGAGCGCGTGATAAATGCCCCACACGGTGCCGAGCAGGCCGACGAAAGGCGCCGTGCTTCCGACCGAAGCCAGCAGCACCTGGCCGAATTCGAGCCGCCGTTGCGACGCATTGAGCGCTTGCCGCAGCGCTCTCAGCACCCGCTCATTGCGCTCCACGCGCGCGAGCAGCGCGCCGGGAATATCCACTTCGGCGGCATGAAGCGCGGCTTCGGCGAGCGGTGCGAAAACGCGCTCGCGGTCGGCGCGCTTCAGGGCAGCGACGCCCTCGGCGAGCGTCGCGGCCTGCCAGAAGCGTGCGACCGCGCGCGCGCCCTGACGTTTGGCGCGCACGAGCACCCAGCTCTTGACGATCAGAAAGCACCAGCTCGCAATGGACATCGCCAGCAACACATAGGCGACGCCATGCGTGATCGCGTCGCTCGTTTGCAGGTAATGGATGATGCCGCTGCCGCCTGCCATCTGACCTCGCCGTAAGAAAGTGCCGTTTTTGCGTGCGTTTTGGCGTGCGTTTCGCCCGCTTAGCGCAGGCCGAGCACGTCCTGCATGTCGAAGAAACCGGTTTGGCGGCCTTCGAGGAAGCGCACCGCGCGCAGCGCGCCCTGCGCGTACGAAAGACGGCTTGCCGATTTGTGCGTGATTTCGATGCGCTCGCCAATGCCCGCGAACAGCACCGTATGATCGCCGACGATGTCGCCGCCGCGAATCGCCGAAAAGCCGATGGTGGATGGATCGCGTTCGCCCGTCACGCCTTCGCGGCTGTAGACCGCGCAGTCGTCGAGATTGCGGCCGAGCGCATTGGCGATCACCTCGCCCATGGTGAGCGCGGTGCCCGACGGCGCATCGACCTTGTGACGGTGATGCGCCTCGATGATTTCAATGTCGTAGCCGGTCGCGAAATGCTTGGCGGCGAATTCGAGGAGCTTCAGCGTGACGTTCACGCCCACGCTCATATTCGACGCGAACATGATCGCGATCTTGTCCGCTGCGGCGCGCAGCTGCGCCTTCTGCGCATTGTCGAAGCCGGTCGTGCCGATCACCATTTTCACGTTGTGGCGCTGCGCCGCTTCCAGATGCACCAGCGTGCCTTCGGGCCGCGTGAAGTCGATCAGATAGTCGGACTCGGCAAATACACGCTCGATGTCGTCCGTCAGCACGACGCCCGTCTGTTTGCCGAGAAAAGCGCCGGCGTCCTGACCGAGTTGCGGCGAACCCACACGGTCGAGCGCGCCGGACAGCGTGGCGTCGGAATCGTTAAGAACGGTTTCGATGAGCATGCGGCCCATACGGCCCGATGCGCCAGCAATCGCAATTTTCATGGCTACGAGGGTTCGAAAGAACAGCCCGGCAAGGGCGGGCAAAAGCGGCGGCGGGCAGCACGCCCTCGCGCCGCGCATGACTGGACCAGCAAAGAAGCAAACGGTGCCGCGCAACGCAGGACGCTACGCCGCAGCGGGCGGTTGCGCAGCCACCGTCTTAAAACAAGGACAGCGGGATTACTGGCTCGTTCCCGACGTGGACGGCGCGGTGAGCGGCGCGTTATACGTCGGGCCGCTGCCGTTTTGCGACGAACCCGTCGGTCCCACCGGATTGTCTTGCGCCGACGGCGAGGGCGGCGGCGGCGGACGGTGGAACTGGAACTGCGGCTGACCAGCGGACGTTGGGCCTTGCGACGGCACGCCGCCGGCATTCGCGGTGGGCGCCGTGGAACGCACCGACGACTGCGTGTTGCGCGACGGTGTTTGCACTGCATTCGTCGCACGATTGGCGGCTTGCGCGGCTTCCGCGTTCGGGTCGGTGGACGGCGTCGCGGCGGCTGCTGCGCCCTCCACGGACGGCGAACGCGCCGTGTCCACGGTGACCGGCGCAGTCGCAGCGGCCGGCGCGCTCGCGCCCGCGGCGCTCGCCGCGACCGGTACGGCCGCCTTCTTGCCGCGCTTGTCGCCGTCGATCTCCGCCAGCAGTTCCAGATTCGACGGCAGGTCTTCGCCGCCGCTCCAGCTCGCGACGCGGTCGCCGGCGAACATCACGATGAAGTCCCGCTGCTGCACGACGTTAGTGGAGCCGCGCTTGAAGTAGAACACGTAGTCCCAGCGGTCCGCGTGGAACATGTCCGCGAGAAGCGGCGTGCCGAGCAACTGACGCACCTGGGCGCGCGACATGCCAACCTGCATTTGCGAGGCGGCTTCTTTCGAAACGAAATTGCCTTGCACGACGGTAATGCGGTACGGCGTGATGCTCTGAGCAATCCGCTGCGTGACGCTATCGTAAGTGGAACATCCTGCAAGGATCGCGAGAGCCGCAACAGCGATCAAGGTACCCCGCATGCGGCTCCCCCGGTAGATCAGTTGAGATTTTGAAATCATTTCACTCACCGTGCGGGCCCGCTGACGAGCCGCGCGAGTTTCATTCCATCGAAGATGACCAGAACGGCAAAAACGCATTACTATGAGAGCCCAGCATTGTACTCTAGGGATCCCTTGTCATGACCAATCCAACCGATCTCAAGAATATCGGGCTCAAGGCGACCCTTCCGCGCCTCAAAATCCTTGAGATTTTTCAGCACAGCCCGGTCCGTCACCTGACGGCCGAAGACGTGTACCGCAACCTCCTGCACGAGGAACTCGATATCGGTCTTGCCACCGTTTATCGCGTGCTGACGCAGTTCGAGCAGGCCGGCCTGCTGTCGCGCAGCAATTTCGAATCGGGCAAGGCGGTGTTCGAACTGAACGAAGGGTCGCATCACGACCATCTGGTGTGCCTCGACTGCGGGCTTGTCGAAGAGTTTTTCGACTCGGAGATCGAGAGCCGTCAGCAGTCTATTGCGAAGGAACGCGGCTTCAAATTGCAGGAGCACGCGTTGGCGTTGTATGGCGCCTGCACCAAGGAAAACTGCCCGCATCGCAAGCATTGACGCGGCCGCGGCCGTGTCGGGGGGCGCGGTCGGAAGGTGAGCAATGAGCAGAAAAAAATGCCCGGCCGGGTGAAATCGGCCGGGCTTTTTTTGTCCGATGGAGCCGGCGCGCCGATCCCTTTCGCTTGCTTACTTGCTCCTTTAGACAGTGGTTGCCGTGCTCGCCACGCTCTCCGGAAACACGAGCCGCCATGGCTGCGGCAGCGTTTGTTCATCGCAATTGTGCTGCTCGCCGCCGCGATCGACGACGAGAAAATCGCTCACGCGATCCAGCGCCAGCAGCGGATGATGCCAGACGCCCTTCGCATAATTGACGCCTTGCCAGATGTCGGTCCAGAAGCCACGCAACCGGGTTGCATCGAGCTCGCCGGCCGGCGCGACGACGATCAGATAGCGGCACGGCGTCAACGGAATGAAAGCCTGGCTGCCGAGCGGATGCCGCTCCATCATCGCGATGTCGATCGGCAACGGTTGCGGCTGCGCCCGGAACAGGTTGATGAGCGGCCGTCCGCCCGCGTCCGTCACGTCGACGCGCGCGAGGTCGTGATAGCGCTCGGTGGTCCCGCCATTGATCGCGAAATGCCGCGTGCCCTCGAGTTCGATCACGTCGCCGAACGGCGCGAAAGCGGCGCGCGTCAGGCGCTGCAGTGGCAGTGTCCGTGGCAACGTCGGTTGCAATGCCGCTGGCAAGCTCGCTTCTGATGTTTTCATGCGTGGCGCTCCGTTACGCGATCTCGCCCCACAGACGCAGCCGCGACACGCCGCCGTCGGGGAAAATATTGAAGCGCACGTGCGTGACGGGGCCGAGCGACGCGAGGCCATCCGCGAACGCGTGGACATGATCCATCTGCAGTTTCTGCTCGTCGAGCAGCACCGGCCAGAACATGGCCTGCGTGACGAGCGAGTCGTCAGTGCCGCCGGTCACGCGCGCCGCCTGCAGCGAACAGCGATCGGGGAAATTGCCCTTGAAATGGGCTGTGTCCACTTCGATCTTGCGGATCACGCCCGGCCGCGCCAGCGCGACGATCGCCCAGTCGTTGCCCGGCTCGCGGCGGCGTCGCGTTTCCCAGCCGTCGCCCATGTTGACGCCGCGTCCCGGCATCAGCATCTGCGAAGCGGGCCCGAAATGCTGGTTGTTGGCAGCGACGAGGTACGCGCCGTTTTCAATCGCGGCGAGATCGAGCAGCGTGCCGCGCTCCACGCGCTCCCAGTCGCGCTTTGGCTGACCGTACACACGCAGACGCGCGAGGCCGCCATCCGGATACAGGTTCACGCGCAAGTGGGTGAAAGCGCGCACGTCGTTCACTTCGACGTAATGGTGCTGATTGCCTTGCAGCGTCGTCGCGGGAACCAGCGTCTGCCAGTCGGCGTTATCGGGCGGCAGGTCGCCGTCCACGTGACAGGCGTCGATCGACGCCGCCGGCGGAAAGTTGCCCGTGAAGTGGCTCGTGTCCAGATCGACGCCATGCACGACGCCCGGGCGCGCGAGGCGGATCACGCAGTGATCGTGGCCACTCGTGCGCTTGCGGCGGGTTTCCCAGCCGTCCATCCATTTGCCGTGGTCGTCGTATTTGCCGGGGATGAACACCGCCGGCTGCGGATCGAGCATGCGCTCTTTCGGCGCGAAGAATTCGTCGCTGGCGAAGAGCGCCTTCGCGCCGAGCCGCGGATCGGCGAGATTCATGTAGCGACGGGTGAAAGCGGGAGCGTTCGGGTCGAGGATCGGATTAGCCATGGTTTGGGGTCAAACGACGAAAGGTTGGGAGCGCCGACGGTTCGGCATGTTCGTCGGCGGACAAAGCGCGCTGCGTCGGCGCGCGGAATCGGGAAGCGTCAGGAAAAGCGGGTGAGCGGACTTCGCATGGAGACGCTGGCGAGCGATGCGCTCAACTCGCCGCACAGCTGAGCCAGTCAGCGTCAGACGGCGCGCCGAGCGGCGCGCGCGTGGCTCGCCTGCCGACGCCGGCCACGCGCCGCCGCTCGCGCTGCCCTCACACTGCCCTCAAATTGCCGGTGCGCCGTTGCCGGTTGCCGGTTCGATAGCCGCGTCCTCGCCGGCCGCGACATAGCGGAAATCAGCGTCGCCGTTCAGCACCCGATGGGCGCGCGCCCGGTCGATATCCTTTTCCCACACCGCGACCACCACCGTCGCCACGCAGTTGCCGATCAGATTGGTCAGCGCGCGGGCAATGCCGACGAACCAGTCCACAGGAAGGATCAGCACGAGGCCGAGCACGGGAATCGCCGGAATCGCGGAGAGCGTCGCGGCCAGAATCACGATGGCGGAGCCGGGAATGCCGTGCGCGCCCTTGGACGTGACGAGCGACACCAGCACGACCACGATCAGATCATGCGTCGAAAGCGGCGTGTTGGTCGCCTGAGCGATGAACAGCACGGCGAGCGTCAGATAGATGGAAAAGCCGTCGAGATTGAACGAGTAGCCAGTGGGAATCACGAGACCGACCGTCGAGTCCTTCACGCCCATCCATTCGAGCTTGCGCATGACTTGCGGCAGCACGGCATCGGACGAAGCGGTGCCGAGCACGATCGGCAGCTCTTCGCGCAAATAGCGCATCAGCTTGAAGATGCTGAAGCCCGCGAGCCGCATGACGGCACCCAGCACGACCACCACGAACACAATGCAGCTCGCGTAGAACACGAGCACCAGCATGCCGAGCTGCTTCAGCGATTCGACGCCGTACTTGCCGGTCGTAAAGGCAATCGCCCCGAGCACGCCGAGCGGCGCGAGCTTGATGATGAAGCCCATCACGCGGAAAAACACCTGCGCGAGTTCGTCGATCATGTTGCTCACCCGCGCGCCCTTGCTGCCGAGCAACGACAGGGCCGAGCCGAACAGCACCGAAAACACCAGAATCTGCAGGATGTCGCCGGTCGCAAACGCGTTGAATGCAGTGTCGGGAATGATCTTCAGCAGAAAGCCGGCGGTGTCCTTCAGGCTTTTCGCGTGCTCGGTGTACGTGGACAGCGAGGCCGGGTCGAGCGAATGCAGGTCGATGTTCATGCCGGCGCCGGGACGCGTCACGTACGCGAGCACCGCGCCGATCAGCAGCGCGATTGTCGTCATCACCTCGAAGTAGACCACCGCCTTCAGGCCGACGCGGCCGACCTTGCGCAGATCGCCCGCGTGGGCCATGCCGCTCACGACGACGCAAAACACGATCGGACCGATCACCATCTTGATCAGCTTCAGGAAACCGTCGCCGAGCGGACGCAGCGATTGCGCGAACTGTGGGTACAGCGCGCCGATCGCGACGCCGATCAGCAGCGCAATGACGACCCGGCCAAATAGCGAGTTGAGAAACTTCAGCACGGCTTCCTCCTGAGTGGATGTTCCATCTGTTCAGACTGGTCTGACCAGTACTGTTATGGAGGATAGTAGGAAGCCGATATACTGGCGTCAAGAAGTCATAAAACGGTGTTTACCCGGGGTTTCCTAGCCTGTCCGTCGCACTTTCCGGCGGCATATTCGTCGTTGATCGCACGTCTTTCGGGCTCGTACTACAATGCCGGTCAGACCACACTTTCCTGTGAGTTCCGATGAAAAATGTCCCGCACACTGTCACCGATGCCGCGATCGCGACCATCCGCGAACGGATCGAAGCGGGCGTTTATCCCGTAGGCAGCCTGCTGCCGGCCCAGCGCCAGCTCTCGGAAGAACTCGCGATCAGCCGCGCGTCGTTGCGCGAGGCGCTTTCCACACTGGAAGCGCTGGGGCTGCTCGTCATCAGGCCGGGCAAGGGCGTGTACGTGGAACGCGCGCAGGCAGCGGCGGCGCAGTCCTGGCGCTTTGCCGCGCAGTCTTCACTGCCTGACACCTATCAGATGCGCTACGCGTTGGAAGGGTTTATCGCGCGCATGGCGGCGCTCGCCGTCAGCGATTCGGACCTCGTGTGGTTCGAGGAAAACATCACGGCCATGCAGACCGCGCTCGCATGCGACGAACTCGACGAAGCCGCGCGCCTCGACTACGACTTTCACATGCGGATCGTCAGCATTGCGGGCAATGCCGCAATCGAGTCGATCCTGAGCAGCAGCGCCGACATCATGAAGGAAAGCCAGCGCATGCCGTTTTACCGGCGTGAACTGGTGCTCTCGACCTACACCGAGCACCGCGCGATTCTGGACGCGCTCAAGGCGCGGGATTCCGCCGCGGCGGGCAAAGCCATCGAAACGCATATTTCTAACGCCGCGCAGCGTGCCGGCGTGTATTTCCCGACGCCGACTCCTGCCGCGGCTCCGGCTCCGCAGGCGTAAAAAAACCGCTCCTGAGAGCGGTTTTTCTTTTACGGTAGCTAAGAACCGCTGGACCTTGCAGCCGCAGCGGTTCCAGATACGCAACCGAAGCTTACTTCGCGTTCGCGAGCGCCACAGCCGTGTCCAGCATGCGGTTCGAGAAGCCCCATTCGTTGTCGTACCAGCTCGACACCTTCACGAGACGGCCCGACACCTTGGTCAGCGTGGCGTCGAACGTCGACGAAGCCGGGTTGTGGTTAAAGTCGACGGAAACCAGCGGCGCGTCGTTATAGCCGAGGATGCCCTTCAGCGCACCTTGCGACGCTTCCTTCATGATCGCGTTGACTTCTTCGACCGTCGTGTCGCGCGCGGCGATGAACGACAGATCAACCACCGACACGTTGATGGTCGGGACGCGAATCGCGTAGCCGTCCAGCTTGCCGTTCAGTTCCGGCAGCACGAGGCCGACAGCCGACGCAGCGCCCGTCTTCGTCGGGATCTGGCTATGCGTGGCCGAGCGCGCGCGGCGCAGGTCTTCGTGGTACACGTCCGTCAGAACCTGGTCGTTCGTGTACGCGTGAATGGTCGTCATCAGGCCGTTCACGAGGCCGATCTTGTCGTTCAGCGGCTTGACGAGCGGCGCGAGGCAGTTCGTCGTGCACGATGCGTTCGAAATGACCGTGTCCGATGCCTTGAGCACGTTGTGGTTCACGCCGTAGACGATGGTCGCGTCGACGTCCTTACCGCCCGGCGCCGAGATGATGACCTTCTTCGCGCCGCCCTTGATGTGCGCGCTCGCCTTTTCCTTGGTCGTGAAAAAGCCCGTGCATTCCATCACGACGTCGACGTTCAGCTCGCCCCACGGCAGTTCAGCCGGGTTGCGGTTGGCCAGCACGCGGATCTTGTCGCCGTTCACAACCAGGTAGTCGCCGTCCACCGACACTTCGCCCGGGAATTTGCCGTGCGCGGTGTCGTATTGCGTGAGGTGAGCATTGGTCTTGGCATCGCCGAGATCGTTGATAGCGACGATCTGGATATCGTGCTTCTTGCCGTTTTCATAGAAGGCGCGCAGCGTGTTGCGGCCGATCCGGCCGTAGCCGTTGATTGCGACGCGAATCGTCATGGTCTATCTCCTGATGGCTGAAAAAATACGTCGATGTTTCGTCTGACCGGCCGCGTTGCCGCGCGTTCACGTGCTGCTTTCACGCGGGCGGCAACGCCTTGCGCCAGGTCAGCCGAGTGCGGCTTTGGCCGTCTCCACCACGTGCTCGACGGTGAAGCCGAAATGCTTGAACAGCACGCCAGCCGGGGCCGATTCGCCGAACGTGTCGATGCCGACCACGCCGCCTTCCAGACCCACGTACTTGCGCCAGAAATCCGTCACGCCCGCTTCGATCGCAACGCGGCGCACGCCGTGCGGCAGCACGCGCTCGCGGTACTCGGCGTCCTGCTTGTCGAACACCGTGGTCGACGGCATGGAGACGACGCGCGCCGCGATGCCCTCACGCGCCAGCGGCTCGACCGCCTTCAGCGCGAGTTCGACTTCCGAACCGGTGGCGATCAGGATGATCTTGCGCGCGACGATTTCGTCGTTCCAGTCGCGCAGCACATAACCGCCCTTCGCGATGTTGGCGATTTGCGCGTCCGTGCGTTCGGAGAACGGCAGGTTCTGACGGCTGAAGATCAGGCACGACGGGCCGTTGTGCTCGACCGCCTGAGTCCAGGCCACCGCCGTTTCGACGGTGTCCGACGGACGCCAGACTTGCAGATGCGGAATCAGGCGCAGACTCGCGACGTGTTCGATAGATTGATGCGTCGGGCCGTCTTCGCCCAAGCCGATCGAATCATGCGTGAACACGAAAATGGACGGCGCTTTCATCAGCGCGGCGACGCGCAGCGCGTTGCGGCTGTAATCGGAGAAGGTGAGGAACGTGCCGCCGAACGCCTTGAAGCCGCCGTGCAGCGCGACGCCGTTGATCGCGGCGCTCATGCCGAACTCGCGCACGCCGTAGTTGACGTAGTTGCCCGCCGCGCGGCCTTCGGCGTTCACGCGCACCGGCTTCGCTGCCTTCCAGTTGGTGAGGTTCGAACCGGTCAGGTCGGCGGAACCGCCGAGCAATTCAGGCAGCACTGCCGACAAACCCTCGATGGCCTGCTGTGAAGCCTTGCGAGTCGCGACGGTTTCCGCGCGCTCGTTCGCGCCGGCGATGATCGCCTGTGCCTTTTCCTTCCAGTCCGCCGGCAGTTGCTTCGCGCTGCGGCGCGTGAATTCAGCTGCTTCCTGCGGATATTTCGCGGCGTACGCGGCAAACGCCTTATTCCAGTCGGATTCGAGGCGCGCGCCGGCTTCCTTCGCGTCCCACGCCGCATAAACCTCCTGCGGAATCACGAACGGCTCCCACTTCCAGCCGATGGCCTCGCGCGTGGCCGCGATTTCCTTGTCGCCGAGCGGCGCGCCGTGCGAATCGTGGCTGCCGGCCTTGGTCGGCGCGCCTTCGCCGATGACGGTCTTGCAGCAGATCAGCGTCGGCTTGTCCGACAGCTTGGCCTGCTTGATGGCTGCGTCCACTGCGTTGACGTCGTGGCCGACCACGTTCGGAATCACGTTCCAGCCATACGCTTCGAAGCGCTTGGGCGTGTCGTCGTGGAACCAGTGCACCACCTCGCCGTCGATGGAGATGCCGTTGTCGTCGTAGAACGCGATCAGCTTGTTCAGCTTCAGTACGCCGGCGAGCGAGCAGGCTTCGTGCGAGATGCCTTCCATCAGGCAGCCGTCGCCGACGAACACGTATGTGTGGTGGTCGACGATCTTCGCGTCAGGCTTGTTGAATTCGGTGGCGAGCAGCGACTCCGCGAGCGCCATGCCAACCGCATTCGCAAGACCCTGCCCGAGCGGGCCGGTGGTGGTCTCGACGCCCGGCGTGATGCCGTATTCGGGGTGGCCCGGCGTCTTCGAATGCATCTGGCGGAAATTCTTCAGCTCGCTGATCGGCAGGTCGTAGCCGGTCAGGTGCAGCAGCGAATACAGCAGCATGGAACCGTGGCCGTTGGACAGCACGAAGCGGTCGCGGTCAGCCCATTGGGGGTTCTTCGGGTTGTGGCGCAGATGGCGCGACCACAGGGCCACGCCGATTTCGGCCATGCCCATCGGCATGCCGGGGTGGCCGGAGTTCGCTTGTTGAACGGCGTCCATGGACAGCGCGCGAATCGCGTTGGCCATCAAAGAGGTGGGTGCGGGAGACGGGGTCGTCATGTCGAGTCCGGAGACAGAGTCAAAAAGCGGTGCGCGCTTGAGGCCCGGGAGCTCGGCGGCCAGTCCGCTTCGGCGCACGGTGCGGCGCCGGGAGACGCGAAACGGGCAGAGCAAACGGACAAGGCTGAAAGCGTGACATTCTAACAGAACGCAGCCCGGGCCCCTGTGCGCCGGGCCGCATGGCGCCGCCCGCGTGGGCCGGTTGAACCCGTCCGGATCGGGCCGGAACCATGGGTCCCAAAGGCCGCCGGCCCTTACAATTGTCGACATAACTCAACGCGTGTTAGTGCAGGCAAGTCCCTTGAGCGCTCCCTTGCTGTTCCACCCTACTCCAGACGCCGTCTACGGATTTCGGCACGCTTCATTGATTGCGCGCGTGGACTCGCCCTATCAGCGCATCGAGGTGTGGGACACGCTCCAGCTTGGCCGGCTCTTCACACTCGACGGCCGTCCGATGACCTCCGCCGGCGACGAGTTCATCTATCACGAGTGCATGGTGCACCCGGCGGCGCTGGCGCATCCGGCACCGCAAGCCGCGCTGGTGCTGGGCGGCGGCGACGGCGGCGCCGCGCGGCAACTGCTTGCGCATCCGGGCATCGAAAGAATCGTGGTGGCGGAGCTGGACGAACAGGTGGTTCGCGTCACGCGCGAGCACATGCCCGAAGTGCACGGCGGCGCCTTCGACGACGCCCGCGTCGAGCTGGTGATCGGCGACGCCGCGCATTACGTTGCCGCTGCCGAAGGGCGGTCCGCTCAGTTCGATCTGATCGTGTTCGACCTGACGCCGCCCGACTCGCCGGCGGCCGGCTTGTACACGAGGGCCTTCTTCGACCAGCTCAAGCGCGTGATGAGCCCCACCGCCGCGTTGTCCGTCCACCTCGGCTCGCCGTATTTCCATGCCGCGCGCATTGCCGGCCTGCTCGACGACTTGCGCAGCGCGTTCGCCGTCGTACGCACAATGCATACCTTCGTGCCCCTATACGGCTCGCTATGGATGATGGCAACCGCCAGCGACAGCCTGGACCCCGCCGCGCTGTCGGCCGATGTGGTGACCGAGCGCCTGGCCGCTCGTCGAATCGACGCATTGAAGCACTACAGCGCGGCGACACACGCCGGTCTCTTTACGGTTCCGGCGTCGGTGCGCGATAAACTAAGTCAATTCTTAAAGCCGACAAGCTAACGCACGGGCAAAATGCACGGCCTGGCCCGTGGGCGCTATCTCATAGTCGATACGGGACTCGCTGCCAGCTTCACGGCACGCGTCCAACAACCCATAGATCCGGAGAACTCCATGACCGCCTCCCGCCCAGCCGGTGTGCCCTGGTTGACCCCCTATCTGACGGTGCGTGACGCGCGTGCCGCGACCGCGTTCTACACGGCGGCGTTCGGCTTCCAATTGCGGGACAGCGTGCAGGACGACGGCGTCGTCATGCATGTCGAGATGACCTACCAGGGCCAGCTGATCGTGATGTTCGCGCCGGAAGGCGCGTTCGGATCCACCGCGAAAACCCCGCGCAGCGCGGGCGCAATCGCGCCGCAATCGTTCTATGTCTACGTCGACGATGTCGACGCGGTCTACGCCCGCGCGCTCGCCGCCGGCGCCAAATCGTTGAGCGAGCCGCAGGACCAGTTCTGGGGCGACCGCTTCGCCCAGGTCGAGGATCTGGACGGCTACCGTTGGGCGCTCGCTCGCCACCTTTCGTGAACTAATGAGTATTTTTCTGATGCCTCGCTTCTTCGTCGGTACGCCCCTTTCGCCCGACGGCGTCGTGCAACTTCCCGATGACGTCGTACGGCACGTCCTCGTGCTGCGCCTGCAGGTGGGCGACTCCATCGTGCTTTTCAACGGAGAAGGCGGCGAATACAGCGCCGAACTCATCACGATCGAGCGCCGTGCCATCACGGTGAAAATCCGCGAGTTCCGCGACATAGAAGTCGAGCCGCCGTACCGGCTCACGCTCGCGCAGGGCATTGCGAGCGGCGACAAGATGGACTGGCTGATCGAAAAGGCCGTGGAGCTCGGCGCGTCGAGCTTCGTGCCGCTCACGACCACGCGCAGCGTCGTGCGTCTTGCCGGCGAACGCGCGCTGCGACGGCATGCGCATTGGGAAGGCATCGTGCGGGCGTCGTGCGAACAGTGCGGGCGCAACCGTCTGCCCGAGGTCATGCCGGTGCGCGAAATCGCCACATGGCTCGGCGCGATGCCGCGCGTACCCGCCGCCGACGAACTGCGGATTCTGCTGTCGCCGCGCGCCAGCATCCATTTTTCGGCATTGCCCACGACCCCGCCGACGGGGCCTGTCACGGTGCTGGTCGGGCCGGAAGGCGGTTTTTCCGCCGCCGAAGAAGCTGCTGCGATGGATCACGGTTTCCAGGCCGTGGGGCTCGGACCGCGTGTGCTGCGTACCGAAACCGCGGGCATCGCGGTGCTGTCGGCGCTGGCGGCTATGTGGGGCGGGTGGTAATCGGCTGAAGCGGTCTCGTTGCGCACAAGGCAACGAGCAGCAAATAACCGCGGCACGGGCGCTGCTGACAGAGCCCCGCCATTGCTGCGCCAAAGACAAAGGCCCGCCAACTGAATTGGCGGGCCTTTCTGATTCTGACTGCAATCCCGGCTGCAACGGACTTCCAGGACCGCGAATGCGTTCAGCGCAGCATTCAGGCGAACGAATAAAAGACGCGGAACGCAACCTTGCGCTCGGCCCAGAATTCGGCGGCCTCGCGGAATACGTCCAGCAGCGTCTCGCGCCCGTCCTTGTCGAATTTCTGCGCGACGGGCAATTGCTCCAGCACGATCACGAAGCCCGGCTGCGCACCGGCCTTGTGGACCAGGTCGGTCAGGCAGTCGTAGAGGGCGTCATAGTTCTTGCCGAAATGTTTTGGAAACAGAAACGACGTGGCGATTGTCTCCAGAACCTCCTGCTTCGACTGAGCGTTCGCGCAGTACGCATAGAGGAAGTGCTGCCCGAGGTGGTTCGCCTCGTCCGCGAGGTCCTGGACGCGGAACGCGCGGATCGACTGTACGATGTTCGGTCGTACGGTCCTGAAAAGACTCATGGGCTCCTCGTTCGATGAAACCACACTGTCAGGCTCGCTCCGGTTCTCGCGGCCCTGCTCGCCCGCGCGCATCTGCATGACGCGCTGGAACAGGTTGCCCTCGCCGGCCGCGAAAAGATCCGTCGCGACTCCGGTGTCGTGCGCGTAGACGTTGTCGCTCATGCCGTTCATCCCGATGTCATTCAACAATACGATTAAAACTGGTGTAGTGGTCGTCCGAGTAGTAACAATTGTCGGTTCGCTTCAGCGGACCTCCGCAGACGATGCGACGCGCCCCGCGATTACGTGAGCGAGGCGTGGGAACGGTGTATTCGTGGTAGTAGCCGCGCCGGTTGGGCGGCAGCAACCGTTCGCGGTTGCCGAACACGACGCCGTCCTTTTCATACGGGTAAGGCCCGCCCGCGGCAATCAAGTTCAATGTATTGACCGCCTCACGGGGCAGTTGTGCCACCGTGACGGTGCCTTCTGCCTCAGCATGCGTGCCGGCGGGTGCCGTGTAGTTGCGCGCGAACGCGTAAGGCACGGGGCCGCTGAAAGCGCACAGCGCAACAGCACCGATCAGCACGCCCTTGATGCGCTGCCACCTGCGTGCCATTTACAAGATTCCCGGCTGTTAAATCAAGAGTTTGACGACCATGAAAGTCGTAAGGGTATCGCTAATGGTCCCTGGAATCAACGTTCGCCGGGCCGGCAATCTTGACCGATTCAGCGCGAAAGCCCCGCCCACTGCGATTTGACCACTTTTGACAGAAAATTTGACGGAGTCGGGCTAAGATGAGCCCAACGAAGCAAAATACACCGCTCACCGGGCGTTCGCGCCGGAGATCTGGGCGCTGGCATTTTGCGACGAAGCCTGTTGTTTGCCGTTTTGGGGCGGCTATCCCCTGTTCGCCCTAAGGCGTGCCCATTGCGGGCACGCCTTCTTTTTATCGGGCGAGGCCATCCGGTTGGCCGGCAGGTTGTGGGGCGAGTTCGGTGGGGCGCTTCTCACGGCGAACTGCCGGGAAAGCTTGCTGAGGCGCCGGCGGCCCGAGCCGCTCCAGCCGTTCGAGCCGTTCGAGCCGTTCGAGCCGGCCAGTATCAGCCGGCGCCCTGCGACAATCACCGCGCCGCGATCACATCCGCCACCAGCAGCGCCGTCATGTTGACGATGCGTCGAACCGTCGCAGACGCCGTCAGGACATGCACCGGCTGGGCGGCGCCCAACAGCATCGGGCCAATGGCGATGTTGTTGCCGGCCGCCGTCTTCAGCAGGTTGTACGAGATGTTGGCCGCGTCGATGTTCGGCAGCACCAGCAGGTTCGCGTCGCCTTCGAGCGTCGAGTCCGGCAGGATTTCGCGGCGCAGGTTGGCGTCGAGCGCCACGTCGCCGTGCATTTCGCCGTCCACCTGCAAGTCCGGCACGCGTTCACGCAGGATAGCCAGCGTATCGCGCATTTTCTGCGCGGTCGGCGCATGGCTGGAGCCGAAGTTCGAGTGCGACACCAGCGCGACTTTCGGCTCGATACCGAAACGGCGCACTTCCTCGGCGGCCATGATCGTGATCTCAGCCAACTGGTCCGGCGTCGGATCCACGTTCACGTGCGTATCCACCAGGAAAATCTGGCGATTCGGCAGCACCAGCGCGTTCATCGCGGCATACACGGCGCAGCCTTCGCGCTTGCCGATTACCTGATCGATGAAATGCAAATGGCGATGCGTGGTGCTCACCATGCCGCAGATCATGCCGTCCGCTTCGCCCTTTTTCACGAGCATCGAGCCGATCAGCGTGGTGCGCCGGCGCATTTCCAGCTTCGCCATCTGCTGCGTGATGCCCTTGCGCGACATCATCTTGTAGTATTCCTGCCAGAAGTCGCGGTAGCGCTCGTCGTGGTCCGTGTTGACCACCGTGTAGTCCTGACCCGCAACCAGCCGCAGCCCGTAGCGCGCAATGCGCTGCTCGATCACCGCCGGGCGGCCAATCAGAATCGGCTTCGCCAGCTTTTCGTCGACGATGATCTGCATCGCGCGCAGCACGCGCTCTTCCTCGCCTTCCGCGAACACGATGCGCTTTTTCTCCGGCTCGACACTGCGTGCAAGCTGGAAGATCGGCTTCATTGTCGTGCCGCTGTGATATACGAACTGCTGCAGATGCTGCTCGTACGCTTCCATATCCTCGATCGGACGCTCGGCGACGCCGGAATCCATCGCGGCCTTCGCCACGGCCGGCGCGACCTTGACGATCAGACGCGGGTCGAACGGCTTCGGAATCAGATATTCCGGTCCGAACGACAGATCCTGAATACCGTACGCCGTCGCAACGATATCGCTCTGCTCCTGGCGCGCCAGTTCCGCGATCGCGTTGACCGCTGCGATTTCCATTTCCCGCGTGACCGTGGTCGCGCCCGCGTCCAGCGCGCCGCGGAACAGGAACGGGAACACCAGCACGTTGTTCACCTGGTTCGGATAGTCCGTGCGGCCCGTGCACAGCACGGCGTCCGGACGCACTTCCAGCGCCAGTTCCGGCAGGATTTCCGGCGTCGGATTGGCGAGCGCGAGGATCAGCGGCTTGTCGGCCATCTGCTTGACCATGTCCTGCTTGAGCACGCCGCCCGCCGACAGACCGAGGAACACGTCCGCGCCGCCGATCGCCTCCGCCAGCGTGCGCGCGTCGGTTTCGCGCGCGAAGCGCTCCTTGTCCGGGTCCATCAGTTCGACGCGGCCCTTGTACACCACGCCCGCCAGGTCCGTGACCAGAATGTTCTCGAGCGGCAAGCCGAGATCGACCAGCAGATCCAGACACGCCAGCGCCGCAGCGCCAGCGCCCGAGGCGACCAGCTTCACTTCCTTGATGTCCTTGCCGACGACCTTCAGCCCGTTGGTGATCGCCGCCGCAACCACGATCGCCGTACCGTGCTGGTCGTCGTGGAAGACCGGAATCTTCATGCGCTTGCGGCATTCGCGCTCGACGATGAAGCAGTCAGGCGCCTTGATGTCTTCGAGGTTGATGCCGCCGAAAGTCGGCTCCAGCGCCGCGATCACGTCGACGAGCTTGTGCGGGTCGGACTCGTTCAGCTCGATATCGAACACGTCGATGCCGGCGAACTTCTTGAACAGCACGGCCTTGCCTTCCATGACCGGCTTGGACGCGAGCGGCCCGATGTTGCCAAGGCCGAGCACCGCCGTGCCGTTCGTGACGACGCCGACCAGGTTGCTGCGCGCCGTGAAGCGCGCGGCGTTCATCGGGTTTTCGACGATTTCCTCGCACGCGAACGCGACGCCCGGCGAGTAGGCCAGCGCGAGGTCGCGCTGGTTGATCATCTGTTTGGTCGGACTGATCGCGAGCTTCCCGGGCGTGGGGAACTCGTGGTAATCGAGGGCGGCTTCGCGGAGTTTGCTATTGACGGGAGTCGACATAAGGCGGGCTTCGAAGTGCGGATTAGAATAGATGTTCGACGGCATTGTAGCCCCAATTGCCGGCCCAATTCCTTCAATACGGGTACAACTGCCGAGACTGAAACATAGCGAAAGGTAGCTGTACCTGCACTTTTCCCGACAATGCTCTCAGAGTTTTCGCTGATCGAACGTTTCTTTGCCCGCCGCGCGGCGGCCCAGCCGCCGGCCGCCGCGGACGGTTCGCTCGGCATCGGCGACGACTGCGCGCTGCTTGCGCCGCGCGCGGGCGAAATGCTGGCGATATCGACGGACATGCTGGTGGAAGGCCGCCATTTCTTCGCGGATATCGATCCCGAGGCGCTCGGTCACAAGGCGCTCGCCGTGAATCTGTCGGACCTCGCTGCGATGGGTGCGCAACCGCAGGCGTTCACCCTCGCTTTCTCGCTGCCCCAGGCCGACGAGGCCTGGCTCGCCGCCTTCAGCGAGGGGCTCTTCGCGCTCGCGCAGCGGCACGATTGCGCGCTGATCGGCGGCGACACCACCGGCGGGCCGCTCAATCTGTGCATCACCGTGTTCGGCAGTGTGCCGCCGCAAGCGGCGCTGCGCCGCGATGCCGCACGACCAGGCGACGACATCTGGGTGTCCGGCACGCTCGGCGACGCGCGCGCGGGGCTCGGCATCCAGCGCGGCGAATGGAGCGCAGACGCTGTCGATATGGCCTTCTTTAGCCGCGCGCTCGAACGTCCGGAACCGCGAATCGCGCTCGGCGTCGCGCTGCGCGGCGTGGCCCGCGCGGCATTGGACGTATCCGACGGGCTCGCCGGCGACCTGCAGCACATCCTCGACCGCTCGAAGCTGCGCGCCACCGTCAACGCCGACGCCGTGCCGCGCTCGCCGGCACTGCGCAAGTTGCCGCTCGACACGCAGCGGCGCTGCACGCTCGCAGGCGGCGACGACTACGAACTGTGCTTCACCGCGCCGCCCGCCGCGCGCGACGCCGTGGAAAACGCCGGGCACAAGGCCGGCGTGCCGGTCACCCGCATCGGTACAATAAGCGCTCTCCAAACGGCGGCCGACCGCCCGGCGATCGACTGGCGCGACGCCGCCGGTGCGCCGCTCACCCTGACGTTGCAAGGCTTCGACCACTTTCATGCAGACTGATCCCCCGCTCCGGCCCGCCGACGAACTCGTCGGCAGTGAGCCTCCCCGGCCGCAGCGCCCGCAACGCCCGCAGCCGCGCCGCGCGACCGCGCGCTTCATGCTGTCGCATCCACTGCACTTGCTGTCGCTCGGCTTCGGCAGCGGCTTGTCGCCGGTCGCGCCCGGCACCATCGGCACGCTGTTCGCGTGGGCCTCGTTCGTCGTGTTCAGCCGCTATCTGACCGTGATCGAATGGGGCGTGCTGATCTGCGCGGGCTTCATCGGCGGCATTGCAATTTGCGGCTTTACGGCGAAAAGGCTCGGTATCGACGACCCGTCGCCAGTTGTCTGGGACGAAATCGTCGCATTCTGGCTGGTATTGCTGATGGTCACGCCGGTCACGCTGACCGGTCAGTTGTGGGCGTTCATCCTGTTCCGCTTCTTCGACATGGTGAAGCCGCCGCCCATCAGCTATTTCGACCGGCGGCTGAAAGGCGGTTTTGGCATCATGTTCGACGACCTTGTCGCCGCATTCTTCACCCTGCTCGTGATTGCGCTCTGGCGCATGTCCGTTTAACCGCCGCGCCCCGTTCCGGATTGACGCCATGCCTACCGATTCCGTCGTTCACCAGCTCGCGATTCGCGTGAGCAACCGCCTGCGCGACGAGCGCCTGATGCTCGTCACGGCCGAGTCGTGCACGGGCGGCATGGTCGCGACCGCGATCACCGACATCTCCGGCAGCAGCGGCTGGTTCGAGCGCGGCTTCGTCACCTACTCGAATCAGGCGAAGAGCGAAATGATCGGCGTGCCTGCGGACATGATCGAAAAGTTCGGCGCAGTCAGCGAGCAGGTGGCGCGCGCTATGGCCGAAGGTGCGCTGCGCAACAGCCGCGCGCAGGTCTCGCTGTCGATCACGGGGGTCGCGGGCCCGGGCGGCGGCACCGAAACCAAGCCGGTCGGCATGGTGTCGTTTGGCTGGAGCAACCGGCTGCATACATCGGTGGAAACGAAGACTTTCAAGGGCGACCGCGAGCAGATTCGCGTGCAGGCCGCGGCGCATGCGCTGCGCGGCGTGCTGGCGCTGCTCGACGAGCGCGAACATTGACCGGCGCCCGGAGCGAAAGCGAATGACGGATTCCCATGCAGCCAGGGACGAGCTGATCCGCCGCTTCGATCTGAAGCCGCATCCGGAAGGTGGTTTTTTCAGCGAGACGTATCGGTCGGCGCAGCGTGTAAGCCGCGTGGACGGCGCTGCGCCGACGAGCGCGGCCGAAACACACGCTGGGCCGATGTCGTCGGCGCAGACGCGTTCAGCGTCTACTGCGATTTATTACCTGCTGTGCGACGGCGCACATTCGGCCTGGCATCGGATCCGGTCGGACGAAGTCTGGCATTTTTACGCTGGCGGGCCGCTGAGCGTCCACGTGCTGGACACAAGCGGCACGCTGGTCACACATAAGCTGGGCAATGCGCTGATTCACCGCGACGCGGCGTTCCAGGCCGTGGTGCCGGCCGGCTTGTGGTTCGCCGCCGAATGCGCGGACCCGGCGGGCTTCGCATTCGTGGGCTGCACGGTCGCGCCCGGTTTCGAGTTCAGCGAATTCGAACTCGCGGATGTCGACGTGTTGAAAACGCAGTACCCGCAGCATGCCGCGCTTATCGAGCGGCTAGGACCAGCCGCCGCTCGACCTGGCGGCGGGTGATGGCGAAGTGGGTGCTGATAAGCGGCGCTAATGCGCCGATACCGGCAAGCAGGTGCCAATGAGCTGGTGCCAACCCGCGTGTATCAACAAGCCGATGCTAAAAAGCAGGTGCCGATAAGCGCGCATCAACAAGCGGGCGCCAATAAGCCGGTGCCAATGAGCGCCCGTTGACGTGATCAGCGAAACGAGTTGATGCGGTCGCGCGTTTCCATCGCGGCCCTCGCGGCCGCCTCGGCGAAGTCCTCGCCCTTGCCCGCATAGATGATCGCGCGCGACGAGTTGATCAGCATGCCGGTGCCGGTCGCGGTGCGGCCCGCGCTGACGGTCGCCTGCACGTCGCCGCCCTGCGCGCCGATGCCGGGAATCAGCAGCGGCATATCGCCGACAATGCCACGCACCACTTCGATTTCCTTCGGAAAAGTCGCGCCGACCACGAGACCCAGTTGCCCGCTGGCGTTCCACTTCTGCGCTGCCAGTTGCGCGACGACCTGATAGAGCGGCCGCCCGCCCGTCTCCAGGAATTGCAGGTCCGAACCGCCGGCATTCGACGTGCGGCACAGCACGATCACGCCTTTGCCTTCATGCTGCAGATACGGCTCGATCGAATCGAAACCCATGTACGGATTCACCGTCACCGCGTCCGCCTCGTAGCGCTCGAACGCTTCGCGCGCATATTGCTCGGCCGTGCTGCCGATGTCGCCGCGCTTCGCATCGAGAATCACCGGCAAGCCCGGATGATGCGCGTGAATGTGGGCGATCAGCTGCTCCAGCTGGTCCTCCGCGCGATGCGCCGCGAAGTAGGCGATTTGGGGCTTGAACGACGACGCGTAGGGCGCGGTCGCATCGACGATCTCGCGACAGAAGTCGAAGATCGCGTCAGGACGGCCGGCCAACGCGCCGGGAAACTTGCTGGGCTCGGGATCGAGGCCGACACACAGCAGCGAGTTGGTGCGCTGCCAGGCGTCGTTGAGTGTCTGGATGAAGTTGGACATGGTGAGTCTCGCGGCGAGCCGGTAATCGGAAGAGGCGCGTATTTTACCTGTGCGGCGTAGCTGGCCGTCAGGCGGCTTTGAGGTTGTGGGGCTGCGCGTTTGCCTGTTTGCGCACCGCCGCGTCAGCGGGTCAGCGCGCGTCGGGCACATGAGCGCGGCACGCCCGTCCGCGCGCCCGCTCTCACTGCCGGCGCCGTGTGCCGCGCGCGCCCGGCATCGACCGCAAGCCGGTGCGCTCGACGGTGAAGCGGAACGTTCGCGTCAGCCGCTCGCCGCGCCCGAGCAGCGTCATGCCGTTTTCGCACGCGCCGCCCGCCAGATTCATCGCGTTTATCGGATGATCGACGGGCTCGAAACAGAAGAAATCTTCCCCCGGTGGCGTGTACAGCACGTAGTAATCCGTGTCGGCGGCAATGTTTAGCGACAGCCGGCGCTTTGGCCACACCACTGCCGCCTGCCCGCTCCAGCCCGTGAACGCATGATTGACGATGGTTTCCGGCAACGGATACGCCACGCCGAACTGCCACGCAGGCGGCGCCTGCACATGACGGACCGGCAGCCAGTCGTCGCCGGCGAGCCACAAACCGCCGGCCGCCGCCGACAGCTCGGTGTCCGCGTCGCGCACGAAAAACGGATGCACGCCAAGCCCAAAAGGCAACGCGTCGCGGCCCGTGTTCTCGATTTCGAGCGTGATGACAAGCGACGGGCCGTCGAGCCTGTAGGTCTGCGCCGCGCGAAACGCATACGGCTTGCCGTCCCGCCGGTCGCACGTGAGCCGCACGTACTCGCGGTCCGAGTCGGCGACCTGCCACGCGCACTGCCAGCCGTCGCCGTGAATGGGCAAGGGCTCGTCCGCGCGGTTGCGCGCCACGTCGACGCGCCGCCCCGCAAAATTGAAATGACCGCCACCGATACGGTTCGAATAAGGCAGCAACGGATAACAGGCCAGCTCATTGGGTTGCGTGTCGGCCGCGACGTGGCGGCAGCGCCGGAAAATCGGCGTGAGCGCACCGTCGTCGCGCCAGTCGAAGCGCGTGATGCCGCCGCCGAGCGTAGGCGCGACGTCAAGGCGCAACTGTGGATTGGCGAGCGTGACACACGCGACATCGCCGGCCGGGCTGTCGCCGACCGCTACCGCCGACGTGCTCGGCCCCGGCAGCACCGGGTTGGCCGCGGCCGCAAGCCGTGAACGCCGGCTCTGCGTGCTTTGTGAAGGCTGAGCGCCTGGAGAAAAGGCGGAAACAGGATTCGCAACACTCATATCTGGCTCCTTCGAGAGGCTTGACACGTTGCCGTCATGGCTGGCGATTGCTGTCGGGCGATTTTCTCGAACCGGTCGCCTCTGATCCGAACTCTGGTTGCTGCTCGACGCCGACTTTTGTTGCCGGTCTTTCTGTTTGGTATCGCGACATCGACACTTTCACGCAACTCGCCGCTGCCGCCTGGCTTCTGCATCGCTGCATCGCTCGTCCGCGAACGACGCAGCGTCGAATTCCGCTACGTCGGCACGCCGAGAAAAACCGGCTCGGCCAAACCGCGCCGCGCCGGCGTCGCGATGAACACGCCGCCAGCGCGCGAATCGCCGGCGAGCGCGGCCGCGTCAAGACCGACGCGCGCGCTCGTGATGTATAGCGTGCCCAGCTGCGCGCCGCCCAAGGCGACGCAGCTCGGCTGCACCGTGGGCACCTCCACGCGCTCGGTCTCGACGCCGTCGACGCCATAGCGCACGATGCGGC
Organism: Burkholderia sp. WSM2230; assembly: GCF_000472445.1. Lineage (GTDB taxonomy): Bacteria > Pseudomonadota > Gammaproteobacteria > Burkholderiales > Burkholderiaceae > Paraburkholderia. The sequence continues at coordinate 85,829 of NZ_AXAJ01000017.1, read as the reverse complement.
CGCCGCCCCACTGCGCGTTCCACAAGCCGCCGTCGCGATCGACCGTCGAGCCGTCGGGCTCGCCGCTCGCGTCGGTGAGGCGCGTGAAGATGCGGTCATTGAAGATGCCGCCGTCCGCCAGGTAGTCGCAAGCGCGGATTTCACGCGTCGGTGAATCGCAGTAGTACATAGTCGCGCCGTCCGGGCTGAACGCGATGCTGTTCGAAATGACAGGCGCGGGCAGCGGCAAACGCTCGAGCGTCAGGTCGCGATTGAGCCGGTAGAACCCGCCAATAGCCTGCAACGGCGAGCCTTCATCTTTCGTGCCGAACACGAAACGGCCTTGCCGGTCGCAGCGGCCGTCGTTCACGCGCGTGTTCAGAGCTGGCTCGACATCGACGATATGAAGCGTCTCGCCTGTCGCAAGATCGAAAAACGCCAGATGCGACGCGAGGCCGAGCAACAGGTAATGGGGATCCGCGCACAGCGCAAACGTGGCGAGCCGTTCCGGCATCTTCCATGAAGTGCTGCGGCCGTCGCGCGGATCGTAACGCCATAAACGCGCGCCTTCGATATCCGTCCAGTAGAAGCGGCCAGTTTTCGCACACCATGTCGCGCCTTCGCCCAACGTGCACTTGCTGTCGACGAGCAATGCAGCGCGCGGTGTGCGCACCGCGGCGCTCACATCCGCGCCCGCCTTCACGCCCAGCCTCCGTCCACGACGATGTCCTGCGCGGTGATCATGCGGCTGTCGTCGGCGGCGAGGAAGAGCGCCATGCGCGCGAGGTCGGCGGGCTCGAGCTCCGCGTCGAGGCACTGCCCTTCCTTGATCGCGCGGCGGCCGGCGTCGTCGAGCCACAGACGCTTCTGCTTCTCGGTCATCACCCAGCCAGGCACGAGCGTATTCACGCGAATGTTGAAGTGCCCGAGGTCGCGTGCGAGACCGCGCGTCAAACCCTGCACCGCGGACTTCGACATCACGTACACCGGATAACCGCCGTTCTTCAGCATCCAGCTGATCGAGCCCAGGTTGATGATCGAGCCGCTTCGCGCCGCCTTCATGTCCTCCATGACCGCTTGCGCCGCGAAGAACTGATGACGGATGTTCACCGCGATGCCGGCGTCGAAAGACTCGCGCGTGACCTCCCCGATCGTGTGACGCTTGTCGTTCGCGGCGTTGTTCACGAGCACCTGGATTGGGCCGAGCGCGGCTTTGACATCGGCGATGGCTTTTTGCAGCGCGTCGATGTCCGTCAGATCGCACGGCAGAAAGAGCGGCTTGTGCTTCGAGTCGCCGAGTTCGTCGGCGAGCGCTTCGCCCGCCGTCGCGTCGATATCGAAGAACGCGACACGCGCGCCTTGCGCCGCGAAGTGCTCGACGAACGATGCGCCGATGCCGGTCGCGCCGCCCGTGATCAGCACGGTGCGCTCGACAAGACTCGGGTAGCGCGCGAATGCGTTATTCGCGAGGCGCTCGTTTGCGTTGGCCGGAGACGACATCGTTCGATTCCTTTTTGGGGCGAGTGGATTAATCCCGCGATCCGCGGTTCTTCAACTGGTCGAGCAGCACGGCGGCGAGCAGAATCGCGCCGCGCACGAGGTACTGATAGAACGCGTCGATGTTCATCAGGTTCATCACGTTCTCGACGGTACCCATGATCAGCACGCCGATCACGACACCGGAAATGGTCGCGCGGCCGCCGAGCAGCGACACGCCGCCGAGCACGCAAGCCGAGATCACGTTCAGCTCGAAGCCTTGCGCGGCATTGGGCTGACCCGACGTGATACGCGAAGCGAGAATGACACCGGCGAGCGCGGTCACGGCGCCCTGAATCAGGAAGATGTAGACGCGCGTGCGCTCGACGTTGATACCGGCAAGACGCGACGCCTCAGGATTGCCGCCGATAGCAAGCGTATTACGGCCATACACGGTCTGATTGAGCATCACGCCGAACACGATGAAGCACAGCAGCGTGACCCAGATCGGCAGCGACACGCCGAAGAAGCTCAGGCCGCCCAGCGCGATGAACGTATCCGACGACACGCCCACGGCCTGGCCGTGCGACGCGATAAAGCCGAGGCCACGCACGATTTCCATGGTCGCGAGCGTGGTGATCAGCGCGTTGATGCGCAGATACGCAATCACCGCGCCGTTGACAAAGCCGATCACAGCACCCGCCGCCACTGCGGCAACAATTGCGATGAACGTGTTGTCGGTCGCGTTGAGCACCATCGCGCACAACACGCCGGCAAACGCGACGGTCGAACCAATGGAAAGATCGAAGTCGCGCGACGCGAGACAGAACATCATCGTGCACGCGACCATGCCGATCTGCGAAATGGACAGCGCGAGGCCGAGCATGTTCTCGATCGAGAAAAAGTGGTCGACGGTCAGCGACATCGTCACGAACATCACCACGAAGATCAGGATCAGGCTGTACTCGGTGATCTGCTGCCACCACTTCGCCTTGTCGCTCGTCTGCGGAATCAGCGCTTCGGCGGCACTCTTGGCGGCCTGTTGCGCGAGGTTTTCTCTAGCTTGCATTTGAAGACTCCTCCCGTTCCCCACGGGTTGCCGGACTTTCGTCCAATAATGTTCAGGCCGCCTGTTGAGCGGCAGTTCCTGGCAGTGCGGTCGAGCTTTGCGGCAATGCGAGGCCCAACACCGCTTGTTCCGTTGCATCCTTGCGCGCGAGCTCGCCGGAAATTCGTCCCTGGCGCATCACGACGATGCGGTCGGACACGCCGAGCACTTCGGGCAACTCGGACGAGATCATCACGATTGCGCAGCCGCGCTCGGCTAGCTGATAAATCACGTTGTAGATTTCGTGCTTCGCGCCGACGTCGATGCCGCGCGTCGGTTCGTCCAGAATCACCACTTTCAGATCCGGTTCGGCGAGCCAGCGCGACAGAATGGCCTTCTGCTGGTTGCCGCCCGACAGGAAGCGGATTTTCTGGCGGCGGCTCGGCGTCTTGATCTTCAGCAGCTTGATGAAACGGTCCGCGGTTTCCGCCTCTTTCTTGCGGTCGAGAAACACGCCCGCGCGCAGATAGTGGCGCCGGCAACTGATGTTGATGTTCTCCGACACGGTCGCCATCGCGACGATGCCTTCTTCCTTGCGGTCTTCCGGGCACAGCACGATGCCGTGGCGAATCGCTTCGCCCGCGCTCTTCACGCGGATCGGCTTGCCGTCCAGCAGCAGTTCGCCGCCCTTCTTGTGCTCCGTGCCGTACACCAGATGCATCAACTCGCTGCGCCCCGCGCCCACCAGTCCGAAGAAGCCGACAATCTCGCCGCGCCGCACTTCGAAGCTGGCCGGCTCCGAAAGCGCGTGGCCCTCAATTGCCTTCGCGGCAAAGCGCACTTCACCGAGCGGCCGCGGCGAATAATTGTAGATGTCCGAAATTTCGCGTCCCACCATTTCGCTGACGATCGTGTCGCGCGACACGCCTTCAAGCGTGGGATGCGAGGCGACCTTGCGTCCGTCCCGGAAGATCGTGCAGGCGTCGCACAGTTCGTAAATCTCGTCCATGCGATGCGAGATGTAGATCATCGCGCGGTTGTCGGCGCGCAGATCGCGCACCAGCTTGAACAGCACTTCCGTCTCGCGATGCGACAGCGAACTGGTCGGTTCGTCGAGCGCGATCACGCGGGCGTTGCGCAGCAGCGCCTTGCAGATTTCCACCATTTGCCGTTGCGCGATGGAGAGCTTGCGCAACTTCGCGTCGGGATCGAGCGCGACGCCCATCGCCTCGAGACGTTCGCGCACGAAGCGCTTGGCATCGCGCTTGTTGACCCAGCCGAACGAATTCGGCAACTGGCCGAGCAGCAGGTTTTCCGCGACCGTGAGATCGGGCACGTATTGCAGTTCCTGGTGAATCACCGCAATCCCGGCCGCAATCGACGAAGCAGCGCTCGTGAAGCGCACTTCTTTTCCGTCGATCATCACGCGGCCCGAGTCGGGCTGATATTCACCGCCGAGTATCTTCAGCAGGGTCGATTTCCCTGCGCCGTTTTCGCCCATCAGGCCGTGCACCTGGCCGACGTTGACGTCGAAGGACACACCGTCGAGCGCGCGCACGCCTGGAAAGACCTTGCCGATATTGTCAAAACGTAGCGTCGCTGACACTTCGCCTCCTCTGTCGATCTATTACTGTTGCCGGCGCGCCCCTGCGAAAGCGCCGCGCCGGCAGTTCACTTCATTGCATCATGCTTACTTCGAAGCCAGGCCCATCTTCTCGCGCACTTCGCCGACGTTCTCGCGCGTGGCCAGCATGCCGGTCGTCAGCGTCAGCGGGGGCGGTGCTTTGCCTTGCGTGATCCAGTCATACATCAGCGCGGAGGTTTCCTCGCCGTGACGCTTCGGGCTGATGATGACCGTGCCGAAGAAGCCGGTCGGGTTCGGCTTCTTGAACTCGTTCAATGCCGAATCCGACCCGCCGATGCCGATGCCGATCATGTTGTCGGCCTTGAAGCCGCGGCCTTCCGCTGCGCGTACCGCGCCGAGCACGGCTTCGTCGTTCAGGCCGTAGGCAACCCAGTGCTTGAACTGCGGGTTCTTGGTGAGCGCGATGTTGGCGGCGTTGAACGCGTTTTCCGTGTCCGTCTTCGCTTGCGGCGCGGCGATTACGTTGGCCTTCGGAAAGCCGGCGGCCAGCAGCGCGTCCGTGGCGCCGCTCGTGCGATCATGCGCGGTCGGCAGCTGCTCGTAGGTCACGTCGATCGCGCCGACATCCTTCATGTCCCAGCCGCGCTTCTTGATCTCGGCGGCGAGGCCGTCGCCAACCTGCTTGCCGATGTTGTACGCCGAGATGCCCATGTGCGGCACCGACGCGATCGGCTTGCCCGCGCCGTCCACGAGACGGTCGTCGACGGTCATCATCTTCAGGCCGTCGGCCTTCGCTTTCGCGACGATGCCCGGTCCGAGCTTGACGTCAGGCGTGCAGATCACGAAGCCCTGGGCTTTTTGCGCCGACAGGTTGTCGATTGCGCTCATCACCTTTTCGCCCGACGGCGCGCCGATCTTCACGAGCGTGAAGCCCTTCTCCTTGGCGGCGATTTCCGCGAACTTCCATTCGTCCTGGAACCACGGTTCTTCCGGCTGCTTCACGAGGAAACCGATCTTGACCGGATCGGCGGCTTGCGCGACCGGTGCGTTGAAAAGCACACCCGCCGCCGCTGCTGCCAGCGTGAGGAAAATTCTGCGTTTCATGTTGTGTGTCTCCTGACTAATTGATAACGAGAAGGTATCGGCCGCGTCTTCTTGTACCGGTTATGACACACGCGGCCAGCGCGTCGTCCGGTGAAACTGTGCTGCGTTGTTCTTTTTCAGTGGTGATTCAGTCGCAATTCAGTCGTGATAGAGGACCGAGCGGCCGCCATCCACGGTGATGCACGTCGCGTTGATGAACGGCGCTTCGTCCGATGCGAGAAACACCGCTGTCATCGCCACTTCTTCCGGGCGGCCGATGCGCTTCATCGGCTGCAAGTCGATCGTCGCCTGCCTCGCGGCGGCGGGGTCTGGCTGTTCGTTCCACCAGTCGTGCGCCAGCTGCGTCTCGATATAGCCCGGCGCGATGGCATTGACGCGCACGTTGCGCGGCGCGTATTCGATGCCGAGCGCACGCGTGAGCCCAATCACACCGTGCTTCGCGACCGGATACGGAAAGCAGCCCGGAATGATCTTGAACGCATGCGTGGACGCAATGTTCACAATGCTGCCCGCGCCGCGCTCGACCATGCCCGGCAGCACCGCGCGGCAACCGTTCCAGACACCGTCGAGATCGACCGCGAAGCAGCGGCGCCAGTCGTCGTCGGTCATCGTGAGCGGGTCGCAAAACACGTTGATGCCCGCGTTGTTCACCAGGACGTCGACGGGTCCGAGCGCCCTTTGCGCCTCGTTCACCGCGTGCTGAACCGAGGCCGCCTGGGTGACGTCGGTATGCACGGCCAGCACGCGCGCCCCGGTTTCCGAGCGGATCTGCTCAGCCGTCTGCCGCGCCGTCTCGATGTCGAGTTCGGCGAGCGCCACCGCCGCGCCTTCACGAGCGAACGCGAGGGCGATGGCCGCGCCGATACCGCGGCCCGCGCCGGTCACCAACGCGACTTTACCGGCGAGCCGTGTCATTTCTTCGCACCCGCGCGCGCCACGCGCAGACCGTTGATGAACGCCTTCGCGTGCGATGCGGTTACGGCCGCGCTCTGCCCCGGCTTGTAGAGCGCCGAACCGAGCCCGAAACCATTCGCGCCGGCACTGAGAAACGGCCCCATGTTGTCCGGCGTCACGCCGCCGACCGGCACGAGCGGCACCTCTGCCGCGATCACCGCGCGCCAGGCTTTCACGACCTGGCAGCCGAGCTGCTCGGCGGGGAACATCTTCAATACGTCGGCGCCGTTCTTCAGCGCGATGAACGCCTCGGTCGGGGTCGCGACGCCCGGCGCGCAGGCCATGCCTTGCGCTTTGGCTGCGTTGACCACTTCCGGGTCGCTATGCGGCATGACGATCAGTTCGCCACCCGCGGACTTCACGTCCTTGACGAAACTCGGATGCAGCACGGTGCCCGCGCCGACGATCGCATCGGCGGGCAGCGCCTTGCGGATCGCGGCGATGCTGTCGAACGGCTGCGGCGAATTCAACGGCACCTCGACGATGCGAAAGCCGGCTTCATACAGCGCCTGACCGTGCTCCGCCGCATCGGCGGGCGTCACGCCGCGCATGATCGCGATCAGCGGACATGCCTCGAACGCCGCGATCAGACCCGCGTGCGGCATGTACGGAGCGGGCAGATTGATGTGAGGTTGCATGGCGGTTCCCTTATCGGTTCCCTATTTCGTGGATGACGGCGTGGCCGCCCGACCGGCGCGCGCCGCGTGGGCGGCCGGCTTGACGAGCCCCGCCTCCGAGGCGACACGCCACAAGCCGCGCTCGGTCGCTTGCCTGACGAGCTCGGCGTGCGTGCAGCCGAATTGCGCAAGCGCGACGCGATAGCGTTCGCACAGCGCTTCATTGCCGATGAGGCGCAGGCTCTGGCCCGCGAGCGAACTGTGCTGCTGCGCAAGCACCGCTTCGAGGCCGGCCAGTTCATGTCCGATCAGCAGCCCGGACAGATAGTCCGGCTGCTGCTCGCGCGAAAGTTGCCCGGTGAGACCCAGCGTGCGCGAACTGAAGACCGTCGCGAGCACACCCGCCTGGCCCTTGTCCCGCGCGATGTCCACGCCGCGCAGAAACGATTCGGAATCCGGACGATCCGGCGTCACCATCGTGCGGCCGAGAATCGTGTGTTCGCGCAGTGCGCCGAACACTTCCCCGGTCATGAACGTATGAAAACGTTCGATGCGGCCCGCCTGCACCACCGCCCATTTGGCGTGTGTGCCCGGCAAGCCTATCAGCGCCTGCTTGCCGCTGTCCGCGCCAGCGAGGTCCTCGCCGAGCGCGCCGAAAATCTGCGTTTCCTCGCCGCGCATCACGTTGGGCAGCTCGCCGCGTTGCAGCACGCCGGGCACGATGTTCAGCGTCGCGCCGCAGGCCGCCTGCACGCGCACAATGCCAGCCGCGAGCGCGTCGGCGCTTGCGGGCGTCTCGACGTAGGGCGCCTCGAGCCAGCCCTGTGCGCTGCCGACCATGCCCGCGGCGATCACCGGCGTGCCGGGCGCCGCGTCGAGCCACGCGCCACAAGCGTCCTTGAAAGCCGCGTCGAAACCGCCTTGCTCGGCGCTGCGCGGCAGATTCATGATGCCCGCCGTCGACGCGCGCGTCGCCAGTACGTTGCCGGCCGCGTCGTAGAGATACGCGCGCAGCGACGTCGTGCCCCAGTCGAGCGCGATCAGCGCTGCCTGGCAGGCGGCTTCGGCGTCGCCGCCAGCTTTTGCGTTGGCTCCGTCAGCGCGGGCTGCGAGCTGCGCGTCCGACGGTGTCGGCGAACCCGCCTGTTTCATCGCTTGATCCTGCGGGTTGTGGGTTGTGGGGCGCGCCAGCCGAGTTCTTCGGAGATCGCACGCGCTTCGCGCTGTACGACCGGAATCAGTTCGTCCATGCGTTCGAGGGGCATATAGGGAATCGTGCTCGCCACCGACAGCGCCGCGACGATCGCGCCCGATGCATCCCGCACCGGAGCCGCGACGCAGCGAATCGACGCTTCGTTTTCCTCGAGATCGAACGTGTAGCCGCCGGCGGCATAGTTCGTCATGCGTTGCATGAAGGTCTGCGCGTCCGGGCGGTTATCGGGCTTGAACGTGACACTGGCGAGCGCGCGGCGCGATGCGTCGAAGAGCGACTGCCAGAGCTCGGGCTTGAGGTCGAGCATCATGGCCTTGCCGATGCCTGTCGACGCAAGCGGCATCCGGTGACCGACGCGCGAGCGCATTTCGAGGCCGCGCGTGCCGGGAATCTTGTCGATGTACAGCACGTCGTCGCCGTCGCGCACGCCGAGGTGAATCGTGTCCAGCGTCTGTTCCGCGAGCGATTCGAGATGCGGACGCGCAACTGCGGTAAGCGGCATCTGTTCGAGCGCGATGGTGCCGAGTTCGATCAGCTTGGGACCGAGCAGATAACCGCCTTGCACCTGCCGCAGGTAGCGCGCCTGCACGAGGCTGCTGACAAGCCGATGCGTGGTGCTGCGCGTGGTGCCAAGCGCGGCGCCGAAGGTGCGCAGATCGCGCACGCCGGCGGCGGCTGCTTCCAGAATCGCGAGACCGCGCAGAAGTGTCTGTGTGCCGGCCTGTTGCGGCGTGATGTCGAGCAGCGTGCTCGGCAACGCGATTTCGTTGACGACGGCGGGCTGCGCGGCCGCGCGCGGCGGCGCTTTGGCTGCGGAGGCAGCCGAGCGCGGGGCGGCGCTCGACGCGTGCTCCGCATGCGGCGCCAGATCAGCTTCGGCCGCGCTTTCGGCGTGATGGGGCATCGCTTTATTCATGGCGATTCGCTTTTCGGTGGTTTCTGCGCTTACAGCGCGGGGCCGGAGAGCGGGCCTTGGGTGCGCGCGACGCTGCGGGCGCGGGGATGCTGCCTCGTGGCTTTGTTAGGCATGGTTGGCTTTGTCTCCGGGTTTTTTTGCTGCCGCAGATGCGTGTCTGCTTGTTGGAACCGATTGTAGGGCGGTTTTTGAGAAAGCTCCAATATGTGATTGGAGTGGTCAGATAATGGGATTTTTTGTTGCCGTGGGCTCGGGTTTTGAACCTATTGGCCTTTTCTTGAGTTCACGGTGGTCTATTAGTGTTGCCCCTGTGCGGGGCGGCACTTACTTTCCTTGTCCCCCAAGGGACTTCCTTCGGGGCGCCGCCGCAAAGAAAGTAAGCAAAGAAAGCGGGCTCACACCGCCAGCTCATAAGTGGGTCCCCTGGCTTGGAGAAGGTAGTGGTGCGTCTGGAATCTGTTCCCTCGCGCGTTCGGCGTTAGACAAGGCAGTCATGCTTCCCGCCTGGCACTGCGTGCTCGCCGGAAGGGTCGCGCCCGAAACCGCCCAGTGCGTTTACCGGGCGGTGCCGTCGGCTTGCCTCGGCGGCGCGCGAACACAGACAGCGCCTCTCGCAAGCACAAACAGCAGCGCAGAAACGAAAGCTCAGGAACCCGAACAGAAGATGAAGAACGGAATAGACAACGAAGGGAGGAAGGGAAGAGGTTTTCAGAACGACCGCTGCGGCGCGCGCAGCGTGGCCGGAAGAATGACTGCCTTGTCACTAGCGCGGAATGTGCGACGGCACGGATTCCAGATGCACCACTACCCCTCCAAGCCAGGGGACCCACTTATCAGCTGGCGGTGTGACCACCTCGATCCCACAACGGTGTATAAAAATCCAACCGCCGCCAGCTCACTCGGGCAATTCCGCCGCCCCCATCCTCCGCGCGATCACCCGCGATCTTTGCTGGAGATACTTCGACCCGCGATGCTCATCGAAATACTTGGGCTGCGGCAGCATCACCGCGAGCCGCGCCGATTGCGCCGCGGTCAGCGCGCTCGCGGACGTCCTGTAGTAATAACGCGCCGCCGCCTCGGCGCCATACACCCCGTTGGCCCACTCGACGGAATTCAGGTAGATCTCGAAGATGCGCTCCTTGTCCATCAAGGTCTCCAGCATCCACGTAATGATCAACTCCTGCCCCTTGCGGATATAACTCTTCTCACGCGACAAAAAGAGGTTGCGCGCGAGTTGCTGTGTGATCGTCGAGCCTCCGCGGACAATCTTGCCCTTGGACTTGTTGCGCTCCCAGGCCTGCAGAATGGCGTCGGTTTCGTAGCCGTTGTTGTTGACGAACTTGGCGTCTTCGGAAGCAATGATCGCCCGCTTCAGATTGCGCGAGATCTGGTCGTAAGGCACCCACGTGCGCTGAATCGAAAGATCAGGCCTTTCGCGCGACAAACGCCACGCGTCCGAGCGCATATAAGCCGTCGAGCGCGGATTGACATAGTTCCACACCGCAATCTGCGCGAAGTAAAAGAGTTGCGTCGCGAGCCACGCGAAAACCAGCACGGCAGCCAGATAAGCAATCCATCGCGCCGGACCAGGCCGGCTCGCGCGCCGCGTTGCTGTCATCGGAATGTCGTGTGTTGTGTGAGTGCAGTGGTGCGGCGAGGCGCGCGCGTCAGGCGTGCGACGGCGCCGTCAGCAGCACGCGCAGTTCCGCCAGCACCGGCGCGCCGTCGGGCCGCACGCCGCGCCAGACATAAAACGATTCGGCCGCCTGCTCGACCAGCATGCCAAGGCCGTCGGCGCCGCGCGCGCCGAGCTTCTGCGCGTACTCCATGAACACGGTCGGATGCGCGCCGTACATCATGTCGTAGGCCAGCGTACTGTTGCCGAATGCGCCGTCGTCGCATTCGGGCAACGAAGCTTCCAGGCTGCCCGCGGTTGCATTGACGATCACGTCGTACGCGCCCGGCTCGATTGAGCGCGCGTTGCCGCCGGTCAGACGACACGCGGCGTCGGCGGCGGCTTGCGCGAACTGGGCGACCAGCGCTTCGGCTTTCGCCGCCGTCCGGTTGACGATGGTAAGCGTGTGCGGCCCACGCTCGAGCATCGGCAACACGACGCCGCGCGCGGCGCCGCCCGCGCCGAGCAGCAGAATGCGTGCGCCCTTCAGCGGCACGCCGAGATTCACCTCGATGTCGCGCACGAGCCCAAAACCGTCCGTGTTGTCACCGTAGACGCCGTTCGAGTCGACCCGCAACGTATTCACCGCGCCGGCAGCGGCCGCGCGCGGCGAAAGCACGTCGGCGAAAGCATGCGCGTCGAGCTTGAACGGCACCGTCACGTTCAGCCCGCGACCGCCCGCTCCGATAAACGCGCGCACGTGCGGCACGAAAGAGTCCACCGGCGCGAGCAGCGCGCCGTACTCGACCGGCTCGCCGGTCTGCGCGGCAAACCGACTGTGAATGAACGGCGACTTGCTATGGCCGACCGGATTGCCGATCACCGCATAACGGTCTTTCATGTGCGTAGCGCTCATCGTCCGGGTTCCGTGATCTGCTGCTCGCTGGCGGAATTCGAGCCCTCGCCGTCGGACGTGGCGTCTGCGTTCCCGGCGTTCCCGGCGTCCTCGGCAGCAGCTTCGGCTTGCGCCTCGGCTTCGCTCTCGGCGCTTTCGTCCGATGCTTCGACGATTTCTTCGTCTTCGCCTTCGTCGGCCTCGTCCGCTTCGCTGCCGCTGGTAACGGTGGGCGCATCCAGCACATGCAGAAGGCGCACAGACGCCTCGACGGTCAATTCGTCAATCGACATCACTTCCATCTGCAGACGCGTGCCCCGCGCATGCACGCCGAGCCCCGGCACATGCAGCAGCAGCGGAATCTCCTCGAGCCGCACGAGATCGCCCTTCACCACCGACGCGACCACCTGCTTTTTATTCTCCTGCTTGAGCCAGCGCAGGCACCAGAAATATTCCATGCGGCGCTGGTGATCGGCGTACGCGCTGTAGGTGTCGTCGAAACCTTGCACGACGGCGAACAGGTCGGCGTCTTTCGGCTTGAACGGCGCCGCCAGCTTCGCGGTCACGCCATGCTGGACGCAAGCGAGCAACTGCCACTGATTCACCAGGTCGACATAACGACGCAGCGGCGAAGTGCTCCACGCGTATTGCGTGACGCCGAGCCCTTCATGCGGCGCGGCATTGGTCTGCATGCGCGTGCGCTTCGGGCCGGTCGGCGCGCCAAACGCGCGCTGTGTGCGATAGATGCCCGGCACGCCGTGATCGTGCAGGAACGCGCCCCACGACGAGTTCGCGAGAATCGCCAGTTCGGCGACGATCGTGTCGAGCGGCGAGCCACGCCGGCGCGGCGTGATCGTGATGTGCTCGCCGTCCACGTAGAAGTTGAAGTCGGTATTGCGCTGCACTTCGCGGCGCAGACCGTAACCCGCGCGCGCGGCCTGGCGCTTTTCGAACAGCGCCTGCGCGAACGGCCACAAGACGGCGATATCTTCCTTGTGCGGATAGTCGCCCGTGCCGGCGGCAAGCGCTTCTTCGGTGACTAGTTCGTCGAGCGTGTTGTGACGCAAGTTGTTCTTCACGAACACGCGCTCGGCGCGCGTTTCGCTCGCGACGATTTCCTGCGTCTCGCGATTGACGATCACATACAGCGACAGCGCCGGGCGCAAACCGCCCTCGGCGAGCGTAAACGCATCGACGACGTTGTCGGGCAGCATTGTGATCTTGTCGCCCGGCATGTAGACCGTGGACAGACGCGCGCGCGCAATGGCGTCGATCTCGTCGCCGCGCTGAATGCCGAGCGCCGGCGCGGCGATATGCACGCCGATCCGCACGCGGCCGTCCGCGAGATGCTCGACCGAGAAAGCGTCGTCGATTTCAGTGGTCGTAATGTCGTCGATCGAAAACGCCTGCACGTCCGCTTCCGGCAGATCGTCCGGCAAGCCGCCGAGCGTGACCGGCGGAAAGCCGGTGCCGTGCGGGAAAAACTCGGCGAGAAACTTGGCCTCGTGCAGCGCACGCGCCGAGGGAATTGCGCCGCATTCGAGCATGAGGCGCGCTTGCGAAATGCCGCGCGCGGCCGCCGCCGCTTCCAGCGCCTTGTATTCGATGGTGTTCTTGTCCGGCTTCGTGAGCAGGGCGAGCGCCGTCTTGCCGGTGAAGGCCTCCGGCAAGCGGCCGGCTTTCAGTTCTTCCTCGTAGCCTTGCTGCACGAGCGCCTGCTGGCGCTTGCGCTCGAGACCCGCGAGCGCCATTTTCAACTGTTCCTGCGGCGCGCGCTGATACATGCCGCGGCCCTTGCGGCGGAAATAGACCGGCGCGCCATGCATGCGCAGCACGAGCGCCGCGCGCTCAGTCGCGCCGAAGCGCTCGCCGAAATATTCCGCGCCTAGCGTCGCGAACGGAAATTCGTCGTCCGGTGCGCATTCCCACAGGAAGTCGAGATCGATTTCCTGCGCGACGGCATCCGCCTCCAGCATCAGCTCGGCAGCGCCCGGCTTTTCGAATTCGATCAGCACGTCTTTCGCGCGCACCTTCGCGCGCCGGCCGCCCGGCAACTCGACCTGAAACGCATCGCCCTGACGCGACAGCACGCTGCCGGCCTTGAAACTGCCCGATTCCTCGAAGAAAACGTTCACTCAATACTCTCGTCTGACTTGCATCCGCCGGCGTGCGCGGCACGGCAACGTGTTCGTGATGATGGATCCGCCGCGCGCGACGCGCGCATGCGGCATGAATCTGATGACTCGCGGCGCTTTGAGTGCCGCTGTCGGACTGCCTGTTTCGGGACCGCGCCGGCCATGTGGCCGGTTGTCTGCGCGGACTATCCGCGCCGCTCGTGTTGCGGCTGCGGCTCCACCGGCGTTCAAGCAGCCTCGCGCGGCGCCGGCGGCTCGATGTCCTCGGCGTCGCAGAAAGCCAGCACGTCGTCGAGATAGTCGGCGAACTCGCTGATCGCGTGGTCGCTGCCCTCGATCAGCGTAGTCCGCGCGCCAGGATAGTGCGCGAGCATTTCGCGGTAGTCGAGCACTTCGTCGCCGGTCGCGGCCAGCAAATAATAACGTTCGGGACGCGTGATGGATGTCACGCTCAGCGCCCGCAATTCGTCAAGATGATGCGGCTCCACGACGATGCTGCCGCCGCCGTGCCACAACGGCTGCTCGCCGAGATACGCGCTCAGGTCGCGCTGCGGCACCACCGCGGGGTTCAGCAGCACCGCCGGCCAGCCGTGCTTTTCCGCCAGATAAGTCGCGAAGTAGCCGCCGAGCGAACTGCCTATCACCGTCACGCGCGTCGTGCCGGCGGCGGCCACCAGCGACTCGGCGAGCGCGACTGTCTCAAACGGCGAAACCGGCAGCATCGGGCAGCACCATTCGTCGCTGCGGCCCAGTTCCACGAGCCGCGTGGCCAGCAGGCGCGCCTTGAAAGAATTGGGCGAAGAACGGAAACCATGCAGATAAAGAATCACGTGGCGCCTCGCGAGGACAGAGCGTCGAGCAGTTTCTGATGCACGCCGCCAAAGCCGCCGTTGCTCATCACCAGAATCTGGTCGCCGGGGCGCGCCGCGTGAACCACGGCTTTGACGAGCGCGTCAAGATTGTCGAAGGCTTGCGCCTTGCCGCCGAGCGGCGCGAGGGCTTCCGCCAGGTTCCAGCCAAGCGCGTCGCGCCCGCTCGGTGCGCCGTAGCCGAATACCAGGTCGGCGTCGGCGAGACTGGCGGGCAACTGCGCCTTCATCACGCCGAGCTTCATGGTGTTGGAACGCGGCTCGAGTACAGCGAGAATGCGCGTGTTGTCGCGGCCCACGCGCGCGCGCAGGCCGGCCACGGTCGTTTCGATCGCGGTGGGATGGTGCGCGAAGTCGTCGTACACGGTCACGCCGTCCACGCTGCCGCGCACTTCCATGCGCCGCTTTACGTTGCGAAAGCTCGCCAGCGACCTGGCCGCCTGGGCCGGCGGCACGCCGACATGGCGCGCGGCAGCAATCGCGGCCAGCGCGTTCATGCGGTTATGTTCACCCTGCACTTGCCACTCGACCACGCCCACGCGCTCGGCGTTGTGATACACGGCAAAGCGTTCGTCGACGGGGACGCCGTCTTCCGCGGGCAACGTTTGCCAGCCGCCCTGCACGCCGAAGCGCTCCACCTCGCTCCAGCAGCCACGCGTCAGCACCCGCTCGAGCGCGTCTTCGCGGCCATTGGTGACCACTCGCCCAATGCGCGGCACCGTGCGGATCAGGTGATGAAACTGCGTCTCGATGGCGGCCAGATCCGGGAAGATGTCCGCGTGATCGAATTCGAGGTTGTTCAGAACGGCGGTTTTCGGCCGGTAGTGGACGAACTTCGAGCGCTTGTCGAAGAAGGCGGTGTCGTACTCATCCGCTTCGATCACGAAGAAGCTCGAATCCGTGAGCCGCGCGGAGACGCCGAAATTGAGCGGCACGCCGCCGATCAGAAAGCCGGGATTCAGGCCGGCGTCTTCCAGCAGCCACGTCAGCATCGAACTGGTGGTCGTCTTGCCGTGCGTGCCGGCTACCGCCAGCACCCACTTGCCGTTCAGCACATGTTCGCCGAGCCATTGCGGACCGGACACATACGGCAGGCCGCGGTCGAGAATGGCTTCCATCAGCGGATTACCGCGCGACACCACGTTGCCGATCACGAACAGGTCGGCGTTCAGCCCGTTCAGTTGTTCCGCGTCGTAGCCCTCTATCAGGCGAATGCCTTGCGCCTCGAGCTGCGTGCTCATGGGCGGATAGACGCCGGCGTCGCAGCCCGTCACCGTGTGGCCCGCGCCGCGCGCGAGGACCGCGAGACCGCCCATGAACGTGCCGCAGATACCGAGGATGTGGATGTGCATAAGCCTGTCGTGCCGCGCGGGCGTTTTTCCTGGAAGGGCCCTCCCCTGGCGTTCCGCCAGACCCCGAGGGGCCCAGAAAAGCCCGGGCGGCCGGCGCTTTCCTGTGAGGGATGTGAGGTGAGCGGGCAGCCGGAGCGGCTTCCCGCAAAGGACGCTATTGTAACCGACGCCTTCCGAACACCTAAGCGCACCCGCCCGCCGCGGCGCGCGCCGGCAGCCGCTCCGGGCGGCCAGGAAGGGCTGTCATCAATCTCTAGTATGATGGACGGATGGTTCGCAAATCACATTTTGATCCGCAGCGCGTGCGCGAGGAAATCGCAATTGCCGCCGCGCGCCTGATCGCGGAAGACGGTCTCGACTATGCGACGGCCAAACGCAAAGCGGCCCGCCAGGTGGTCGGAGAAAGCCGCGTAGCCGGCGAATGGCTGCCCGATAACGATCAGATCGAGGAAGAAATCCGCGAGTATCAGTCGCTCTTTCAGGGCGACAGTCAGCCGGCGCTGCTGCGGCGTCTGCGTCGCATCGCAATCGAATGGATGGAGCGGCTCGCACCATTCAACCCCTATCTGACGGGTGCGGTGCTCGGCGGCACGGCCGGCGAACATTCCGACATTCACTTGCAGGTGTTCTGCGACAACCCGAAAGAAGTCGCCATTTACTTTCTGAACGCGAATATTCAGTACGACGTCTCGGAGACGCGTCACTTCGCCGGACGCGGGTACGTGGAGACGCTGAGCTTCCTGTGGCGGCCGGCCAACGAAGCCCGCGATTCGGAGCCCGTCGGCGTTCACGTCGCGCTGTATGAATCGGACGACCTGCGCGGCGCTGTCAAGGCGGACGCCCGCGGACGCACCGCGCGCGCGAATCTGCAGGCGGTTCAGTCGCTGCTCGACGGCAGCGGCGTCGCACCTTCCACTAATTAGACACGCATCATGAATACCCGACGGATCCTGATCGCCGCAGTCGTCGCCGTGATCGCTGCGGGGAGCGGCGTTTTTGCCAATCACTGGTTGAATAGCAACCGCGGCGCTGGTAGCAACGAAGATGTCAGCGAGGTCGCTCGCGCGGCGCAGTCGCAGCCGCCGTCGAACGAAAACGCGGTCGCTCAACTGTGGTCAACGCCGCTCACATCTCCAAACGGCAAGCCACAAACGCTAACTGCGCTCAAAGGGCGGCCGATCGTCGTCAACTTCTGGGCCTCATGGTGCGCCCCGTGTGTCGAGGAAATGCCGGCGCTGTCACAACTTCAGCGGGAGTACCGGAACAAAGGAGTCCAGTTCGTGGGACTTGGCGTGGACTCCGAGAAAAACGTCCAGAGTTTCTTGCAGAAAGTGACCGTCGCCTACCCGGTGTACGTCACAGGCTTTAGCGGCGCGGACCTTGCGCGGGCCTTCGGCAATACCGCTGGCGGGCTGCCGTTCACTGTCGTGATCGACGCCAAGGGCAATGTCCGCTCGACAAAATTAGGCCAGATCGACCCCAAGGCGCTGAAACAGACGCTCGACGCGCTGTAAATTTCACAATCTTTTCACGTATGTTTGCCGATGAAACGTGCAGAATTGCGCGCAGATCGGCCGGACTTGCCAGAAGTTGGGGCGCAGCGCGGACGCCTGAGCAGCGCGGCGCGCGCCGCGTCCGCGCATGAAACTAGACAAGTTTCTCTAATCAGCGCTAAAGTGCGCCCAATTCCACGGAAAAAGAAGCGACCATGACGCGACTGCTGGTACTGCACGGCCCGAACCTCAATCTTCTCGGCACCCGGGAACCGGAGGTTTACGGCCGCGTGACCCTGCCGCAGATCGACCAGGCGCTCGCCGACCGCGCAGCGGATGCCGGTGTCGAACTGGCGTCCTTCCAGAGCAACCACGAAGGCGCACTGGTGGACCGCATCCAGGCTGCGCGCGCGGAAAAGACGGATTTCATTCTGATCAATCCGGCCGCCTACACCCATACAAGTGTGGCGATCCGCGACGCACTGGCAGGCGTCGGCATTCCGTTCGTCGAGATTCATCTGTCGAACGTGCATCGCCGCGAACCGTTCCGGCATCACTCATATTTCTCCGACCAGGCAGAGGGCGTGATTTGCGGCCTCGGCTGGAAGGGCTATCTGTACGCACTGGAGTTCGCGCTCGACCGGCTGGCAGCCGGTTCGTCGCGCGTCTGAATCAACAACACTTCTAATTTGCGCCGGCCGCACACGCGCCGGCACTTCCATGCATTGAAAGGGGCTTCCTGATGGATCTACGTAAACTGAAAACTCTGATCGACCTCGTCTCGGAGTCGGGCATATCCGAACTCGAAGTGACCGAGGGCGAGGGCAAGGTCCGCATCGTCAAGAATGCGCCGCCGGTTTACGTGCAACCGTCCGCCTCGTACGCGCCGCAGCAATTCGCGCAAGCGGCGCCGGGCAACGGTGGCGAAGCTCTGGCAGCAGCGCCGGCAGCAGGCGCGCCGGCCACGCCGGCCGCAGCCGCTCCGCAAGGCCACGTGGTGACCTCGCCGATGGTGGGCACCTTCTACCGCGCGCCGTCGCCGGGCGCGGATCCGTTCGTTCAGGTGGGCGATACGGTCAAGGAAGGTCAGACGATCTGCATTATCGAAGCCATGAAGCTGCTCAACGAAATCGAGTCGGACAAGTCCGGCGTCGTGAAGGAAATCCTCGTCGAAAACGGCCAGGCGGTGGAATACGGCCAGCCGCTGTTCGTGGTCGGCTAACGCGGCGCGCACCGCGCCTTGCTGCGCGCATGCCGTCCCATGCGCCCGTCGCGCCCCGCTGCCCGGAGCGCGCGCCCGATCCTCTGAGGCAGCCGGTGTTGTGAACAACCCGGCGCCCACTGATGAGTCGAAAACCCGCTATGTTTGAAAAAATCCTCATTGCCAATCGTGGCGAGATCGCGCTTCGTATCCAGCGCGCCTGCCGCGAACTCGGCGTCAAGACGGTCGTCGTCTATTCGGAAGCCGACAAGGAAGCCAAGTACGTGAAGCTCGCGGACGAAGCCGTCTGCATCGGCCCGGCGCCTTCGAATCTGAGCTACCTGAACATGCCCGCGCTGATCAGCGCGGCCGAGGTCACTGACGCCGAGGCGATTCACCCCGGTTACGGCTTCCTGTCGGAGAACGCCGACTTCGCCGAGCGCGTCGAGCAATCCGGCTTCACCTTCATCGGTCCGCGTCCGGAAACCATCCGGATGATGGGCGACAAGGTCACGGCCAAGCAAACCATGATCAAGACCGGCGTGCCTTGCGTGCCGGGTTCTGAAGGCGCATTGCCGGAAGATCCGAAAGAGATCGTGAAGATTGCGCGCCAGGTCGGCTATCCGGTCATCATCAAGGCGGCCGGCGGCGGTGGTGGCCGCGGCATGCGCGTCGTTCACACAGAAGCGGCACTCGTCAACGCGGTCAACATGACGCGCGAAGAAGCCGGCCGTGCGTTCGGCAACCCGCAGGTCTACATGGAAAAATTCCTGGAGAACCCGCGCCACATCGAAATTCAGGTGCTTTCGGATTCGTTCAAGAACGCGATCTGGCTCGGCGAGCGCGACTGTTCGATGCAGCGCCGTCACCAGAAGGTGATCGAAGAAGCGCCGGCGCCGGGTATCGCGCGCCGTCTGATCGACCGCATCGGTGACCGGTGCGCGGACGCCTGCAAGAAGATGGGCTATCTTGGCGCCGGTACGTTCGAGTTCCTGTACGAAAACGGCGAGTTCTACTTCATCGAGATGAACACGCGCGTGCAGGTCGAGCACCCGGTGACCGAACTGATTACGGGCGTCGACATCGTGCAGGAACAGATCCGCATCGCGGCCGGCGAAAAGCTCGCCTACCGTCAGCGCGACATCGTGTTCAAGGGCCACGCAATCGAATGCCGGATCAACGCCGAAGATCCGTTCAAGTTCATTCCGTCGCCGGGACGGTTGACGTCGTGGCACATGCCGGGCGGCCCCGGTATCCGCGTCGATTCGCATGCCTACAATGGCTATTTCGTGCCGCCGAACTATGATTCGATGATCGGCAAGCTGATTGCCTACGGCGCCACGCGCGAGCAGGCCATCAAGCGGATGCGCATCGCGCTGTCGGAAATGGTCGTGGAAGGCATTCAGACGAACATCCCGTTGCATCGCGAACTGATGCTGGATGCGAAGTTCGTCGAAGGCGGCACGAGCATTCACTACCTCGAAAACCGGTTGGCCGCGAAACTCGCGGTCGCACCGGAAGAAGCGTAAGTCATGAGTTACCGGGAACTGGTCGCCGAGCTGGCGCGCGAGCACGCGGAGGAGTTGTCCGACGCGCTGCTTGAGTTGGGCGCGTTGTCCGTATCGGTTGAAGATGCGGACGCCGACACGCCCGACGAGCAGCCGCTTTTCGGCGAGCCCGGTCTCACGCCTGAGCGCACGGCGTGGCAGCGCTCGCGCGTGATCGCGCTGCTCGCGCCGGAACACGAACCGGCCGTGCTGCTGGCTGCGGCGTCGAATGAAATCGGTCTCGACGAGGCGCCGCGCTTCACCGTGCGTGACGTCGAGGAGCAGGACTGGGTGCGGCTCACGCAGTCGCAATTCGATCCGATTCCGATTGGCGAGCGCATCTGGGTGGTGCCGTCGTGGCACGACGCGCCGGATCCGGACGCGCTGGTGCTGGAGCTCGATCCGGGTCTGGCCTTCGGCACGGGCAGCCACCCGACTACGCGTCTTTGCATGGAATGGCTCGAGCAATCGGTGAAGCCCGGGCAGTCGGTGCTCGACTACGGTTGCGGCTCCGGCATCCTCGCGATCCTCGCGAAAAAATGCGGCGCCGATCCGGTGTACGGCATCGACATCGACCCGCAAGCGGTCGAGTCGGCGCGTCACAACAGCGAACGCAACCGCGCCGAGGTCACCTACGGCTTGCCCGACGAATGTCCGGCAGGCCAGTTCGAGATCGTGGTCGCCAATATCCTGTCCAATCCGCTCAAGCTGATGGCCTCGATGCTTTCGTCGAAGGTCAAGCCGGGCGGTCGCATCGCGCTGTCCGGCATTCTGGCGCGCCAGGCCGACGAGGTCGCGCAGGTGTACGCGCGCTGGATCGACATCGGCGTATGGCGCGAACACGAAGGCTGGGTATGCTTAACGGGAACACGCCGCGAAAGCCATTAGAATAAGGCGTATTGTCCAACCAACGGCCTTCTGGCTATCCGGCTCAATATGCTTCTGGCGACGCGCTGCCCCTTCTGCGAAACTGTCTTCCGCCTGCAACCGGCGCAGCTCGCGCTACGCCGCGGGCTCGTGCGTTGCGGACAATGCCACGAAGTATTCGACGCTTCCAGCAGTCTCTACGACATCAGCGAGGGCGGCGATTTTTCCAGCGCGAGACACGTCTCCGCGGCCGCCGCAATCGAGGCCCTTTCCGGCGCGCAGCCCGGCGCGGCGGACTTCAGCCCCGCCGCGTGGGATCCTTGGGCGCCGCGGCCCACGCCGCTCTTCGAGGAACGGTTCCGTCATAGCGCAGCGAGCGTCTCGGCCCAGCCGCGTTACGCGGGCGCACGCGCTCCGGCAGCACCAGGCCATGCAGCGACGGAACCCACGTTGTCCGCCGGCGCGTCGGGCGTCTCGGGGACTGCAGCGGCGGCGGACCACGAGCCCGTGCTCGCTGACGCGCCGCTCGAACCCTTCGCCTATGAAGAGGGGCCGGTAAGCGAGCAACTGAGCGAGCAAACAAGCAAGCCGGCAAACCAGCCGGTAAGCGAGCCGCTCCACGAGGAAGCGCCGCGCGTCTGGCACAAGACCGAGCGCGCTGCGGGCTCGCCGGCTGACGAACCGGTGTTCAATGAATCAGCAGGTTTCCACGGATTTCCCGACAACGAACCGCATTTCGGCACGACCGGCGTAGGCGCTGCCGGGCTCGGCACCACGCATCCCCATCCGCATTTCGACGATCCGGATCTGCGCGGTCCGGCGCGGGCGGCGGCCACGCCGGACGGCGAGCCGTTCTCGGTGAACCCAGTCCACGACGACGACGATCCGTTCGCTGTGGTCCGCGAAACACGTCCGGCCGAGCCGCGCCGCCTCGCGTGGATCATCGGCGGATCGGTGGCGGCGGGACTGCTCGTCATCGCCCTGCTGGCGCAACTCGCCTGGTGGCAGCGCGAAACGGTGCTCGTCTATCTGCCGCGCACGCAGGTGCTGTACGCGAAGGCGTGCGCGCAACTCGGCTGCCAGCTCACCGCGCCGCACGACATCGACGGTCTGCAGGTCGAGCCGTCCGATCTGCGCCAGGTCGACGGGCCGCACAAGCTCGAATTGCGCATGCCGCTGCGCAACCGCTTCAACGTGGCGCTCGCTTATCCGGCGATCGAGCTGACGCTGCTCGACGACCAGAACAACATTGCGCTGCGCCGGGTGCTGTTTCCGCAAGATTATGTCCCGCCCGGCACGCCCATCGCAGCCGGCCTGCCGCCGCACATGACGCAAACCATGATCGTGCGCCTCGACACGGGCAACGCGGTCGCCTCGAATTTCCGCGTACAGATTTTCTATCCGTAACGCGTCCCCGCGTGCCCGGCTCGGACCGGGCGCGCTCACCGTCATCACTGACGAACTTTCGGAGCACAACACATGAGTCAAGTCACGCTGGGTGGTAACCCGATCGAAGTAGCCGGCACCTTCCCGTCGGTCGGCCAGACCGCGCCTGCTTTCTCGCTGGTCGGCAAGGACCTGAAGCCGTTGTCGCTCGCCGATTTCGCCGGCAAGCGCAAGGTGCTGAACATCGTCCCGAGCCTCGACACGCCGACCTGCGCGACCTCCACCCGCAAGTTCAACGAAGCCGCCGCCAAGCTCACCAACACGTCGGTGATCGTCGTGTCGGGCGACCTGCCGTTCGCCGCGTCGCGCTTCTGCACGACCGAAGGCATCGAGAACGTCGTGACGGCCTCGACCTTCCGTGGCCATGAGTTCGCACAGGCATACGGCGTCGATGTGACGAGCGGGCCGCTCGCGGGTCTCACGGCGCGTGCCGTCGTCGTGATCGACGAGAACGACAAGGTCGTTCACGCGGAACTGGTCGGCGAAATCAAGAACGAACCGAACTACGACGCAGCACTCGCTGCGCTGAAGTAAAACCCAAGCGTACGAAGACTCCGGCGCCGCGCTTCACGCGCGGCGCTGTCGCATCTTCCCCCCGATTTCTCCATCGTTTTTTACAGGAACGCTCGCCTTGTCTACGCTGATTTGCGGCTCGCTCGCCTACGACAACATCATGACCTTCGAAGGCCGGTTCCGGGAGCACATCCTGCCGGAGCAGGTCCACATCCTGAACGTGAGCTTTCTCGTGCCAACCATGCGCCGCGAGTTCGGCGGCTGTGCGGGCAACATCGCCTATTCGCTGAATCTGCTTGGCGGCGACGCGCGCATCATGGGCACGCTCGGCGAGATCGACGCGCAACTCTACATGGACCGCTTCAGGCAACTCGGGCTGTCGACGGAAAACGTGCTGGTCGTGCCGGGCACCTACTCGGCGCAGGCCATGATAACCACCGATCTCGAGAACAATCAGATCACCGCGTTCCATCCGGGCGCGATGATGCAGTCGCATCTGAACCGCGCGGACGAAGCGAAGGGCATCACGCTTGGCATCGTCGCGCCGGACGGCTACGACGGCATGGTCCAGCATTCGGAGCACCTGGCAGCGGCGGGCGTGCCGTTCATCTTCGATCCGGGCCAGGGTCTGCCGCTCTTCGACGGTGCTGCACTGCGGCGCATGATTGAACTTGCGACTTACGTAGCTGTCAACGATTACGAAGCCAAGCTCGTGAGCAACAAGACAGGCTGGTCGATCGAGGAGATCGCTGGCAAGGTGGAAGCGCTCATCGTCACGCTCGGCGAACACGGTGCGCAGATCCATCACGCGGGCGGCGTCGAACAAATTCCGGCCGTCAAGGCGCAGCAGGTGCTCGATCCGACAGGTTGCGGCGACGCGTTTCGCGGCGGCTTGCTGTACGGCATCGAAAAGAAGCTCGGCTGGGCGACCACCGGCCGTCTCGCAAGCCTGATGGGCGCGCTGAAGATCGAACACCAGGGCCCGCAAAACTACGCGCCCACCCGGGCGCAGATCAACG
The DNA here is from genome assembly GCF_000472445.1 of Burkholderia sp. WSM2230. Lineage (GTDB taxonomy): Bacteria > Pseudomonadota > Gammaproteobacteria > Burkholderiales > Burkholderiaceae > Paraburkholderia. The sequence goes on along the minus strand of NZ_AXAJ01000017.1, from coordinate 61,985 downwards.
AACGGTTCAAGCAGGCGTTCGGGTACGACCTGCCGTAATAACGGAAGCTATTGGAGTTAGGGAATGAGAACAACGAGTCGCCTGGTAGTGGCCGCCTTGATTGCCGGTTCGCTGGCCATGTCGGGGTGTGCATACAACAGCAGTTCCGCGGACGTGTATACGGCGTCGCAGGCACAGCGCGAGGAAACGGTCCGTATGGGCACGGTCGACAGTGTGCGCGCAGTCAAGATCAGTTCGAACAACGGTCAGCCAAGCGGCCTTGGCGCGATCGGCGGCGGCGCGTTGGGCGCGGTGGCCGGCAGCGCGATCGGCGGCGGACGCGGCTCGATCGTGACGGGCATCATCGGCGGTCTGGCGGGCGCGGTGGCCGGCAACTCGGTCGAGAACAGCGTCGCCGTGCGCGACGGTCTCGAGATCACCGTACGCCTCGATAACGGCGACATCCGTGCGATCACCCAAAGCTCCACCGGCGAGATCTTCCGCGCTGGCGAGCGCGTCCGGCTTCTCTCCAGCGGCGGCGTTACGCGCGTCACGCACTAGCTTTCCCCTCTCGAGCGGCCAGCTTGACGCGGCCGCATCGACCTCACACGCATGCCCTCCCCTGTGCATGCGTTTTTTTTCGCCTGCGCTCAGCGCACGATGCCGAGCCCACGTGCACGGCGAGAGCCGCACCGTCGACGCGGGACCCGCGACGCGCAACGCCTCGCGACTTACGTTTTCTTCGGGCGAAAAAAATCCCGTTGCCGGAGACCAGCAACGGGATCCTGACCGGGTAGCGCTCGCGAGACTCCGTCAAGCGCTGCCCGATCATCGGACACATGGAACCATGTGCCGAAGTACTTCTACTGCCCGCGTCCTGTTACGGACGGCTGCCCGTCGGGAACGGCCATGCCGCTGCCGGGTTCAGCGCGGTCTTCACCGTCGCCGCCGGTGCGCTCGAAACAGAAGTCGCAGCGGGTGCAGGCGCAGCCTTCTTGGCGACAGCCTTCTTCGCAGGCGCGGCCTTCTTCGCAGGAGCAGCGGCCTTCTTCGCAGGAGCAGCCTTCTTGGCAGGCGCAGCCTTTTTAGCGGCAGCCTTTTTCGCGGGCGCAGCCTTCTTGGCAGCAGCCTTCTTCGCAGGCGCGGCCTTCTTCGCTGCAGCCTTCTTCGCAGGCGCGGCCTTCTTCGCTGCAGCCTTCTTCGCGGGCGCTGCCTTCTTCGCAGTCGCCTTCTTGGCCGGTGCAGCCTTCTTCGCTGCTGCCTTCTTGGCCGGCGCTGCCTTCTTCGCTGCTACCTTCTTGGCCGGTGCGGCTTTCTTCGCTGCGGTCTTCTTGGCCGGCGCAGCCTTCTTCGCTGCAACCTTCTTCGCCGGAGCTGCCTTCTTCGCTGCGACCTTCTTGGCCGGCGCTGCCTTCTTCGCTGCTACTTTCTTTGCCGGTGCGGCCTTCTTCGCCGGAGCTGCCTTCTTTGCTGCGACCTTCTTCGCTGCAGGCTTCTTAGCGGCGGCTTTCTTTGCAGTTGCCATCATTTTCTCCTTCAGGTTTTCAGATGAGAGTCAGTTCAAACTACACCCTTCGTCAAAACCCGCTTCCCGCGGACGCTTCTCAGGGCGCGCGCTACGAAGCGGGCTATTCATCGGCGTACGCAGGTGCCGCGCGCTTACGCTAATGAATGCGGTAAGGCGCGCCGTGCCCGAAGGCACCGCGCGCCAAATGTCATCGGCGTTGGGTTGCAACGCCGGTAATTGCTTGATCGAGCCAACGGCGATCACGCCGTCGGCTTTTTCCGGGGGGAAGTTTGCCCATCCCACTGAAGGGTTCGCAAAGTGCCAGTCATGTTTGTGGGCCGCGAAGGCACGCGGCGCACGGGGCACGCTTTGCATCAGGCGGTTCAGCTCCTAAACATAATTGCCGCAGCTCAAGGCCGACGGCATCCCCATCGATGAATGCATCTACGACACGAACCCGGATCACTCCCAGGTCAGCGCGCCGCCAGTCTGATATTCGATAACACGCGTCTCGAAGAAGTTGCGCTCCTTCTTCAGGTCGATCATCTCGCTCATCCACGGGAACGGGTTTTCCTCGTTCGGGTACAGCGGATCGAGACCGATCTGCTGGCAACGGCGGTTGCAGATGAAGCGCAGATAGCTCTTGAACATCGACGCATTGAGGCCGAGCACCCCGCGCGGCATCGTGTCTTCTGCGTAACGGTATTCAAGTTCGACCGCCTGCTGGAAGATCTCGCGGATTTCCGCGCGGAACTCAGCCGTCCAGAGTTGCGGGTTTTCAAGTTTGATCTGGTTGATCAGGTCGATGCCGAAGTTGCAGTGCATCGACTCGTCGCGCAGGATGTACTGGTATTGCTCCGCCGCGCCGGTCATCTTGTTCTGGCGGCCGAGCGCCAGGATTTGCGTAAAGCCGACGTAGAAGAACAGGCCTTCCATCACACAGGCGAACACGATCAGCGAGCGCAGCAGCGTCTGGTCGGTTTCGAGCGTGCCGGTCTTGAAGCCCGGATCGGTCAGCACATTGATGTACGGAATCAGGAATTCGTCTTTCGCGCGGATCGAGGGAACCTCGTGATACGCGTTGAAGATTTCGCCTTCGTCGAGACCCAGCGATTCGACGATGTACTGGTATGCGTGCGTGTGGATCGCCTCTTCGAACGCCTGGCGCAGCAGGAACTGGCGGCATTCGGGCGCCGTGATGTGGCGGTAGGTGCCCAGCACAATGTTGTTGGCGGCGAGGGAGTCAGCCGTCACGAAGAAGCCCAGGTTGCGCTTGACGATGCGGCGCTCGTCTTCGGTCAGCCCGTTCGGGTCCTTCCAGAGGGCGATGTCGCGCGACATGTTCACTTCTTGCGGCATCCAGTGGTTGGCGCAACCAGCCAGATACTTTTCCCAGGCCCACTTGTATTTGAACGGCACCAACTGATTGACGTCGGTCTGGCCGTTGATGATGCGCTTGTCGGCGACATTGACCCGAGCCTCTGAAACGGCAGCCGTTCCAGCAGCGCGAGCAATCGGAGCAACGGGAGCGACAGCGATGTCGTTCGCGAAGATGTCTTGAGCCGAGGGAGCATGAGGAGCGGAACGCGTTCCGGCTTGCGAACCGACAGCCGATCCCGCAGCGTTGCGCAACACGTTCTGTTGCGTAGCGCTCGAGGGAGTTACGGCAGTGATCTCGTCATCCCAGTTGAGCATAAATGTCACCATCAATTTAGAACGGTTTGTACCATCTTTTCACGAGCGATAAAAGAGTCCGCTCATGAAAAATCCTGTTTTCGATTCGCGTTGCTACGTTCATACAACACTTTGTTCAACGGTGTGTGTGCATCGCCTCATGTGAAGCGTGTTGAACGTGTGTCGCTGAGGTACTTCGCGAGCTCAAAGAGCAACGTGTTCAAGCGTCGTTTCGCTGCTCTATCTATCTGTATTGCGGAGTGCGTGTGCTGTCTACTGCACTTGCTGCGCGTTGCCGGTTCGTCCGCACGAGTGAGACGAAGTTCAACGCAATGTCGGGTCATGCATGTAGCCGGCTGCGTTGCTCGCCCGGTTGACCAAAGCGTTGATGATGCGCTGCTGAAGCATTGCTTAAGGGTTGCCAGGCATTGCTTGAGCGTCGGGTCTTGCAGTCTGCTGTCATCTGGCGCGTTGCGTGACATGCCGAACCGCTGCTTCGCTACGTCTACTTCGTTTGTCCGACGATGAGCGGTGCGGCCTTTCACCTGGTCATCGCGCTTGCCGCGCCGCTCGTCGGGTTACTTCTTCTTCATCTCGATGAGGCTCGTTGTCGCTGCATGCGGGTGATTACCTAGGACCCTTTAGCAAACAACGAACCTGCTTGCTGCTCGCCGCTTACTGGCAAGCCTCGCACTCGTCGAAGCCAGGGTCGCCAGGACGCATCATGCAGACGGGGCCGTCGGCTTCGGGCGCAGCTTCGACTGCAACCGCCGGCACTGCTGCCGCCGCTGTCGCTGCTGCCGCCTGAAGGCCGCCCGCACCGCCGCTCACGCCGAAGCCGCCAGCCGCGCCGCCGCTGATACCGCCAGCACCACCAGCGCCACCTGCACCTTCGCCGCCGCCCGAACTCACTGCGTTGAGCGCGCCGTGAGCCACCGTCGATTTCTCGACGTGCGTTGCCGCCATCGTGCGCAGGTAGTACGTGGTCTTCAAACCGCGCACCCATGCGAGCTTGTAGATCTCGTCGAGCTTCTTGCCCGATGCGCCGGCCATGTAGATGTTCAGCGACTGCGCCTGGTCGATCCACTTCTGACGGCGCGACGCCGCTTCGACCAGCCACTTCGGATCGACTTCGAACGCCGTGGCGTAGATCGCGCGCAGATCAGCCGGGATACGGTCGATGCGCGAGAGCGTGCCGTCGAAGTACTTCAGGTCGGCGACCATCACTTCGTCCCACAGGCCGCGTGCCTTCAGATCGCGCACCAGGTAGTCGTTGACCACCGTGAATTCGCCCGACAGGTTCGACTTCACGTACAGGTTCTGGAACGTAGGCTCGATGCAAGCCGACACGCCGATGATGTTCGAGATCGTCGCCGTGGGTGCGATCGCGATGCAGTTCGAGTTGCGCATGCCGTAGGTGGCGATGCGCTGACGCAGCTCCGTCCAGTCCATCGACTCGCTCGAATCCACCTCGACATAGCCGCCGCGCGCTTCGGCGAGCAGCTTCACCGAGTCTTGCGGGAGGATGCCGCGATCCCACAGCGAGCCGCGGTAGCTCGAGTAACGGCCGCGCTCTTCCGCCAGCTCCGTCGACGCGTAGTAAGCGTAGTAGCAGACCGCTTCCATCGAAGTGTCGGCGAACTTGACCGCCTCTTCGGACGCATACGGCGTGCGCAGCAGATGCAGGCAGTCCTGGAAGCCCATGATGCCCATGCCGACCGGACGATGCTTCAGGTTCGAGTTACGCGCCTTGGCCACCGCGTAGTAGTTGATGTCGATCACGTTGTCGAGCATGCGCATCGCGACGCTGACCGTGCGCTTGAGCTTCTCGTGGTCGAGCGCGAGCGTGCCGTCGGCCTGTTCCTTCAGATGCGCGACGAGATTCACCGAGCCCAGGTTGCAGACGGCGATTTCGGCGTCGCTCGTGTTGAGGGTGATTTCGGTGCACAGATTCGACGAGTGGACGACGCCCACGTGCTGTTGCGGCGAGCGCACATTGCACGGGTCCTTGAACGTGATCCACGGGTGACCCGTTTCGAACAGCATGCCGAGCATCTTGCGCCACAGTTGCGCCGCCGGAACCTTCTTGAAGAGCTTGATCTCGCCGCGCGCGACCTTGTCTTCGTAAGCCGTGTAAGCCGCTTCGAACTCGGCGCCGAACTTGTCGTGCAGGTCCGGGCAGGTGGACGGCGAGAACAGCGTCCAGTCGCCGCCTTCCATCACGCGCTTCATGAACAGGTCGGGAATCCAGTTCGCCGTGTTCATGTCGTGGGTGCGGCGACGGTCGTCGCCGGTGTTCTTGCGCAGCTCAAGGAATTCTTCGATGTCGAGGTGCCACGTTTCCAGATACGCGCACACCGCGCCCTTGCGCTTGCCGCCCTGGTTCACGGCCACTGCCGTGTCGTTGACAACCTTCAGGAACGGCACGACGCCTTGCGACTTGCCATTGGTGCCCTTGATGTGCGAGCCGAGCGCGCGCACGCGCGTCCAGTCGTTACCGAGACCGCCGGCAAACTTCGAGAGCAGCGCGTTTTCCTTCAGCGCTTCGTAGATGCCGTCGAGGTCGTCGTCGACCGTGGTCAGATAGCACGACGACAACTGCGAGCGGCGCGTGCCCGAGTTGAACAGCGTGGGCGTGGACGACATGAAGTCGAAGCTCGACAGCACGTTGTAAAACTCGATGGCGCGCGCTTCACGGTCGATCTCGTTGAGCGACAGGCCCATTGCGACACGCATAAAGAATGCCTGGGGCATCTCGATGCGCACGCCGTCGTGATGCAGGAAGTAGCGGTCGTACAGCGTTTGCAGACCGAGGTAGCCGAACTGCAGGTCGCGGTTGTTGTCGAGCGCGGCGCCGAGACGCTTCAGGTCGAATTGCAGCAGCTTGTCGTCGAGCAGTTCAGCCTGCACGCCGCGCTTGATGAACTGCGGGAAGTACTCGGCGTAGCGCTCGCCCATTTGAGCTTGCGTCACTTCTTCTTCGAGAATCTCGCGGCGGATGGTGTGCAGCAGGATGCGCGCGGTAACCTGGCTATACGCCGGATCTTTCTCGATCATCGTGCGGGCGGCAAGAATGGCCGAGTCATAGACCTGGCTCATCGGCACGCCGTCGTACAGGTTCTTCACCGTTTCTGCGACGATCGGCTCGGCGCTCACGGCGTCGCCCAGATTCGCGCAAGCCGACTCGATGATGCCGCGCAGCGCCGCCATGTCCAGCGGACGCGTCACGCCGTTGTCCGTCACGTTCAGGCCCGGCGTGCTGCCGGCCGCCTGTTCGTCATGACCGCGCGCCTGCGTGCGCTTCTCGCGATACAGCACGTAGGCACGCGCGACGTTGTGCTCGCCGCCGCGCATCAGCGCGAGTTCGACCTGATCCTGGATGTCTTCGATATGGAACGTGCCGCCATTCGGACGGCTGCGCAGGAGCGCCCGCACCACGTTCTGCGTGAGTTGCTCGACCAGCTCGCGCACGCGCGCCGACGCCGCGCCCTGACCACCGTTGACGGCGAGGAATGCCTTCGTCACGGCAATGGCGATCTTCGACGGTTCAAACGACACCACGCTGCCATTACGGCGGATCACCTTGTAGTCGGCGTACGTCGCTTGCGGCGCGAGCGCTTGATTGCCTTGTGCCTGGCCGAACGTCTGGCCAGTGGGTGATCCCTCATACCGGGTCGTCACATTGTCGGTGGTTTGCATGTGCAAAGCTCCTGGTCCTGGAAATGTTGCGGCGAGTGCCGCGGATTAAAACGAACGCTGCGCCGCCGCGTGCGCAAACGATGGGGTGCAGGAAAAAGACCGGCCTCTGCGGCGGGCGGGATGCGACTGCGATGAAGCCTGATTCGAATTCGTAACGGTCTTCTTCGTATATGTCGCGATCACTCTCAGCCCCTTTCCTGATGCTTATGGTTGCCGCCGGTTGGTCTGGACCGGCGGCGCCGCAGGAATTTTTTCGCTGCCTGGAATGCTTGCGGCGCCATGCTCAGGAGCGGGGCGCCGCAGACTGGCCACTCAGTTACGCACTCGGTTGTGCACCGGCTTATTCACACAGCTGTGCACCCGGTTATTCACACACTTATACACAGGACACACAATATCTAGTGCGTAACCGAATTTGTGGCACCAAGTATAGTGGACTTTCAAGACAGATCAAATCGTTTTATTTGCGCCTGACGTCTTGACTTTTGCCTCGCGCGACGCGAAGCCGCCTCCCCGGAGAACGAGGCTGCGCCTCGTTCTCCTCGCATCACGCGAAGTCTCGCGGAGGGCTGTTACGGCGTTTTGAAAAACTTGAGATAGGGGAAATACCGATCCGCGAGCGACGTGTCGCGTTGGAGGCGCGTCCACTCGAAGTGAGGCCCTGGGTCGGTCTTGCGGCCAGGCGCAATGTCGGAGTGTCCGGCAAGGGCTTCTATCGGATAACGCGCCGCGAGGGCGCTGACGAGTGTGCTCAGTGTGCGGTATTGCGCCGCCTCGAAAGCGGTGGTGTCGCTGCCTTCGAGTTCGATGCCGATGGAGAAATCATTGCAGCGCTCGCGGCCGAAGAAGTTCGACGGCCCGGCGTGCCACGCGCGCTCGTTGCACGACACGAACTGTTCGAGCGCGCCGTCGCGATGAATCACGAAATGCGCCGACACCCGCACCCCGCGCAAGTGCGCGTCGTAGTATGGGTGAGCGTCGCAATCGAGTGTATTCAGGAAGAGCTCGGCGATCGCCGTGCCGCCGAATTCGTTGGGCGGCAAGCTGATGTTGTGCACCACGATCAGCGTGGGCACCGCGCCTTGGGGCCGCGCCTCGAAATTCGGCGATGGCAGTTTGCGTGCTTGAGCAACCCAACCGTCTGCGTCGACGGTGAATTCGACGCTCATCGAGCGTCGCGGCCCGTGGGTCGTGCGCCGTGCCGCTGCGCGTGCGCAGCGCTGCAAAAGGCCTGTCCGGCGACGATCACCGAATCGCCCTTGGGCGCATGCACGCCGCACTCGACGCAACGGATCATCGGCTCCGCAAGTTGGGGGGCCTCGGACGGACGCGCCGCACCGTTGCCGGTTGCCGCGCCAGGGCGCGCATCACGTGCACCATTCGCGCCGGTGCGTTGCGCCGTGTGCGCGTCATGACGGCGCAGCGCCTTCACCAGCCACTGCCCGACAATGAACAGTATGATCAGCAAAAAGATTTGTCGCATGGGACACGCTCACACTACGGCACGGTGCAGCAGCACCTCGAATACAAAACGGCTGCCGACATACGCCAGCAGCAACGCGACGAACGACGCCAGCACCCAGCGCAACGCGGCACGGCCGCGCCAGCCGGAGATCTTGCGCGCCGTCAGGAGCGCGCCGAACATCACCCATGAAAGAATCGCGAACACAGTCTTGTGATCGAGGTTCAGCGCGCGGTCGACCAGCTGCTCGCTAAAGAGGATGCCCGACACCAGCGTGAGCGTCAGCAGCACGAAGCCTGCGCCGATCAGACGGAACAGGAGCTTTTCGAGCGTGAGCAACGGCGGCAGCGTGTCGAGCCAGCTGGAAAGCCAGCCGTTGCCGGCTGCCGCGACGTGCCGCTCTCCGATGCCGCCGCGCATGGCATGAAGACGCCGCTCGACGAGCAGCATCAGAACGGCGTGCAGCGCCGCAATGGCGAACAGCCCATACGCGATGTTGGCGATCAGGAAGTGCAGCTTGAACATGGGCGCGGCCGAATACGGCAGCACGCGCACGCCATTGAACGCAAGCGGCAAAAGCGAAGCGACGCAGGCGAGCGGCAGCACGAGGAGCCGCAGCCCGTCCAGAGGAAAGAAGAAGCTCTCTATCCAGTAGATGCCGGCACCGAGCCAGAACATGGCCGACAGCGCGAATGCGAAGCCGAACACCATCGCGTTCTGCGGAAAGATCGTGGTGTGCAGCAGCACGCCGTGCGCGAGCAGCGCGACGAACAGCAACGCGCGGCCCGACGAACTCATGCCCGAAGCCGCAGCCCCGGCGAACCCCGAGCGCGTGTCCGCGGCCGGTGCCGCAGTGGCGGGCAGCGGCGAGACGCTTCCCAGCATGGGACGCGATCCGGCGTGCCGGTGCGAGCGCCAGCCGGCCACGGCCAGTCCGCCGTAGAGGAGCGCGGTGAGGGCATACAGTACAATATCCATATTCGAAGTTTACACTAGGCCCCTGCTCCGCGACGTCTTCCGCTTCGCGCCCGCCCGGGCCGCACTGTTCATCGCTCCCCATGCTCGACAATCTGACTCAACGGATGGCGCGCGTCGTCAAGACGCTGCGCGGCGAAGCCCGGCTTACTGAGGCGAATACACAGGAAATGCTGCGCGAAGTGCGTCTCGCGCTGCTCGAAGCGGACGTGGCGCTGCCCGTCGTGCGCGAGTTCATCGGGAAGGTCAAGGAGAAGGCGCTCGGCGAAGAAGTCCTGAGCAGCCTGTCGCCGGGCCAGGCGCTCGTCGGCGTGGTGCAGCGCGAGCTGACCGCGGTGATCGGCGGCGACTATGAAGGCAAGGCCTCCGAGCTCAACCTGGCCGTCGCGCCGCCGGCCGTCATCCTGATGGCGGGTCTGCAAGGCGCGGGTAAAACGACCACGGTCGGCAAGCTCGCCAAGCTGCTGCGCGAGAAGTACAAAAAGAAGGTGCTGACCGTTTCGTGCGACGTCTACCGCCCCGCTGCTATCGCGCAGTTGAAGACGGTGACCGAGCAGGTCGGCGCGGACTTTTTCCCGTCCGAGCCGGATCAGAAGCCGGTCGACATCGCGCGCGCCGCGGTGGATTGGGCGAAGCGCCACTATCACGACGTGCTGCTCGTCGACACCGCCGGTCGTCTCGGTATCGACGAAGCGATGATGCAGGAAATCGCCGCGCTTCACAGCACGCTGAAGCCGGCGGAAACGCTCTTCGTCGTCGATGCGATGCTCGGCCAGGACGCGGTGAACACCGCGAAGGCATTTAGCGACGCGCTGCCGCTCACCGGCGTCGTCCTTACCAAGCTCGACGGCGACTCACGCGGCGGCGCGGCGCTTTCCGTGCGTCATGTGACGGGCAAGCCGATCAAGTTCGTCGGCGTCGCGGAAAAGCTCGATGGCCTGGAAGTGTTTTATCCGGACCGCATGGCCAACCGGATTCTCGGCATGGGCGACATTCTCGCCCTCGTCGAGGAAGCGCAGCGCGGCGTGGATGTTCAGGCGGCGCAAAAGCTCGCCGACAAGGTCAAGAAAGGCGGCGACTTCGACCTCAACGATTTCCGCGCGCAACTCACGCAAATGAAGGGCATGGGCGGGCTGTCGTCGCTGATGGACAAGCTGCCCGCGCAGTTCCAGCAGGCCGCCGCCGGCGCCGACATGAGTCAGGCCGAAAAGCAGATGCGCCGCATGGAAGGCATCATCAATTCCATGACGCCGCTCGAGCGCGCCAAGCCCGATCTCATCAAGGCGACGCGCAAGCGCCGCATCGCCGCGGGCGCGGGCGTGCAGGTGCAGGAAGTCAACCGCATGCTCAACCAGTACGACCAGATGCGCACCATGATGAAAAAGCTGAAAGGCGGCAATCTGCAAAAGATGATGCGCGGCATGAAGGGCATGTTGCCCGGCATGCGCTAAGCTTTATCAAGATGGCGGCGCGTGGGTTCCAGACACGACCGGCGCCGGCCATCCCGAAAGAGGACTTCCTCCGGGGCGTTCTCACTCACACTATGTATACAGTTACCGCCCGTCAGACGTCATGAACCGCGAAGAAGCTCTCCACATTTTTAGCCACTCCGAAGAAATCGTTTCGGCGGGCGAGGTCAATGCGTCGATCAGCGGCATGGCTGCCGCCATTCGCGCCGAGATGAGCGAGGACTTTCCGCTCGTGCTCTCGGTAATGGGGGGCGCGGCGGTGTTCACCGGCATGCTGCTGCCGCACCTCGATTTTCCGCTGGAGTTCGACTACATCCATCTCACCCGCTACCGCAACACCACCAAAGGCGGCGACGAGATGCAATGGCGCGTGGCGCCGGCGGAGTCGGTGAAGGATCGCGTGGTGCTGGTGCTCGACGACATCCTCGACGAAGGCGAGACCATGGCCGCGATTCGCGACCGCATTCTTGCGATGGGCGCGAAGCGCTTCCTGAGCGCGGTGCTGTGCGAAAAGATTATTCCGAAGGCAAAGCCGCTGCGCCCGGACTTCTGCGGCTTCGAAGTGCCCGACCGCTATGTGTTCGGCTGCGGCATGGACGCGAAAGGCTACTGGCGCAACCTGCCGACCATTCGCGCGCTGACTGAAGGCGCTTGAGTGTTTGGCTTCTGCCCCTCGCTGCCAGGCTTTTACAGCTTGTAGCACGAAAAAAAGCGGCCCGTGGGCCGCTTTTTCATTGCGCCGCGAGACAGCGCAGCACCGGCTTCACAGTTGATGCACGAACGCGCGGATGCCGCCAAGCATCATCTCCACCGAGATCGCCACCAGCACGAGTCCCATCAGACGCTCGAATGCCGTCATGGTGCGCTCGCCGAGCCATGCCTGAATGCGCTCGGCGAGCATCAGCACTACGGCGCACACAATCATTGTCACGGTCAGCGCGCCGATCCACTCGAACATCTTGCCGGGCGCCTGCGACGTCAGCAGCATCACCGTTGCGAGCGCCGACGGCCCCGCCAACGCCGGAATGGCGAGCGGCACGATCAACGGCTCGCCGCCGCGCGTGTCGCCGCCGAATGGCCCGTCCGGATGTGGAAACACCATGCGCAGCGCAATCAGAAACAGCACGATGCCGCCACCGATGCGCAACGACTGGTCCGTGAGACTCATCATGCGCAAAAACGCGTCGCCCAGCACCATGAAGAGCAGCAGGATCGCAAACGCGATCGCGACCTCGCGTAGGATCACGGCGGTGCGCCGCTTCGGCGACACACCGCGCAGACAGCTGATAAAAAGCGGAATGTTGCCGAGCGGGTCGGTGATGAGAATCAGCAGGACGGTCGCGGACAGGAAGGTGTACTCCACCGTCCGCTCCGCTTAGCGCGCGAGCGCCGCGCGAACCTTCGCGATCACCGTTTGCGCGGCTTCGTCGACCGGCAGCAAGGTCGCCTCAGCGTCGCGGCGGCCCTGATACTCCAGCTTGCCTTCCTTCAGACCGCGGTCGCCGATCACCAGACGATGCGGCACGCCGATCAGTTCCCAGTCGGCGAACATCACGCCCGGGCGCTCGCCACGATCGTCGAGAATCACGTCGATGCCGGCGTCCACCAGTTGCGCGTACAGCTTGTCGGCCTGCTCGCGCACGGCTTCGCTGCGGTCATAACCCATGGGGCACAGCACGACCTCGAACGGCGCGATGGATTCCGGCCAGATAATGCCCTTCTCGTCGAAGTTCTGTTCGATCGCGGCACCCAGAATACGCGTGATGCCGACGCCGTAGCAGCCCATTTCCATAGGCTGCGGCTTGCCGTTTTCGTCAAGGCAGGTAGCGTTCATTGCTTCGGAATACTTGGTGCCGAGCTGGAACACATGACCCACTTCGATGCCGCGGCAGATGTCGAGCACGCCCTTGCCGTCCGGCGACGGGTCGCCCTTCTTCACGTTGCGGATATCCGCGACGACCGGCTCCGGCAGATCGCGGCCCCAGTTGACGCCGGTGGTGTGGTAGTCCACTTCGTTCGAGCCGACCACGAAGTCGCTCATGTTCGCGACCGTACGATCCGCGATGACCTTGACCGGCTTCTTCGTGTTGAGCGGGCCGAGATAACCCGGCGGCGTACCGAAGGTTTCGATGATCTCCGCCTCAGTCGCCATGCGGAAATCGGCGAGGCCCGGCAGCTTGCTTGCCTTGATCTCGTTGAGGTCGTGATCGCCGCGCAGCATCAGCAACCAGATGGTCGGTTCCGCGCCTTCGTTGTCAGTCGCCAGCACGATCGACTTGATGGTGCGCTCAAGCGGAATATTCAGCAGCTCCGCAACGGCCTCGCACTTTGCCTTGCCCGGCGTCGGCGTCTTTTTCAGCTCCTCGGCCGGGGCGGCGCGCTCGGCATAGAGCGGCAGTGCTTCGGCCGCTTCCACGTTGGCCGCGAAGTCGGAGGTCGGGCAATAGGCGATTGCGTCTTCGCCGGTTTCGGCGATGACGTGGAATTCATGCGAGCCGCTGCCGCCGATCGAACCGTTGTCCGCCGCCACCGCGCGAAAATCGAGACCGAGACGCGTGAAGATGCGCACGTATGCGTCGTACATCTTGCGATACGACTCGCGCAGGCCCGCCGCGTCCTTGTCGAACGAGTACGCGTCTTTCATGATGAACTCGCGGCCGCGCATCACGCCGAAACGCGGGCGGATTTCGTCGCGGAATTTGGTCTGGATCTGATAGAAGTTGACCGGCAACTGACGGTAGCTCTTGATCTGACCGCGCGCGATGTCTGTCACCACTTCTTCGTGCGTCGGTCCGATCACGAAGTCGGATTGCTTGCGGTCCTTGAAGCGCAGCAATTCCGGGCCGTATTTCTCCCAGCGGCCCGATTCCTGCCACAACTCGGCGGGCTGCACCGCCGGCATCAGCAATTCGATCGCGCCTGCCCGGTTCATTTCCTCGCGCACGATGGCTTCCACCTTGCGGATCGAGCGCAGGCCGATCGGCAGATAGTTATAGATGCCGCCGGCGACGCGGCGGATCATGCCGGCGCGCACCATGAGCTTGTGGCTGACGATCTCGGCGTCTGCCGGAGCTTCTTTCAGGGTGCCGATAAAGAAACGGGAAGCTTTCATTCAGATTTTCCAAAAGCGGCGGCCCCGGAGGGACCGCCCGAAAAGGGTGAAAACAGGAAATCGACACGCTTGGGCGCCCGAGCCCTGCCGTGCGCCGCGCGAGCGGCCGCCACACCACCTCAGCCACCAGGAGCGCCGACGCGGCCGCGCAATGCCTTCTGCACTAGGGATAACGCACGGGGAGCCTGACAGGCTACCGCAAATGCAGGCCTTTTGCGGCGAATCGTTCCATTCTGGTGCGAATCGGTGCGTGAGGGCCGTTATCTGTTTATAATCAAAGCAATTTTAAAGGATTCGAAGGTGGTTGTATGCTGGATCGTGAAGGCTTTCGCCCGAACGTCGGCATCATCCTCTTGAACGCGCACAACGAGGTGTTTTGGGGCAAACGGCTCCGTGAACATTCCTGGCAGTTTCCGCAAGGGGGCATCAAGTACGGAGAAACCCCCGTGCAAGCGATGTATCGGGAGTTACACGAAGAAACCGGTCTGCTTCCGGAGCACGTCAAGGTGATTGGTCGCACGCGCGACTGGTTGCGTTACGAGGTGCCTGACAAGTTCATCAAGCGCGAGGTACGCGGTCATTACCGCGGCCAGAAACAAATCTGGTTTTTGCTCCGAATGGTGGGGCGCGATTGCGACATCTGCTTGCGCGCCACCGACCACCCGGAGTTCGATGCCTGGCGCTGGAACGAGTACTGGGTGCCGCTCGACTGTGTGATCGAGTTCAAGCGGGATGTGTATCAGTTGGCGCTGACGGAGCTATCCCGTTTCATGCGCCGGACTGCGCCGCGTGCGGAAAAAACCGGCGGTCACCATGGGACGCGCTATCCCCGGATAGCGTCGTCAATGGAAAGTCCGCCGGATTCCACGGTGATGACGGTGACTTCGGTAACGTCCGTCAGAATCGAAACTTCAGTTCACGCAACGAGCGTGTCTGACTGCGGCGACAATGCCGGCTCGGCGGACAAGGCGGGCGCGGCAGCGGAGCTCGATGACGAATCGGCTCGCGGGGCCGCGGGTTCCCTGCTCCGTCAGGGCGCGCGTAGTTGATCGTTCTGCGCGGCTTCCCATGCCGCACATGCGGGCGCGGCCCCCGAAACACGGGAGCCGCGCCCGTTTTTTGAGGAAATCATATTGAAAGCACTTGCTCTCGTCGTGGCGTGCGTCGCCACCGGCGCCCTGCTGGCTGGCTGTTCGAGCGCCGGCAAATCCACCAATAAGGACGACAGCGCGTTTACCTACCTGCTCGACCGGCCCACTACCTGGGTGGAAAACAACGTCGACACATTGCCGCCGTTGCCGCAGCACTCGAGCCTGCTTCCCTTCGACGTCTCGGGCAATACGCCCTTGCATTTCGCGATAGACCGCAACTCGCTGAGCGTCGGTTCCGACGGCGTGGTGCGCTATACGGTGGTGGTCACGAGCCCGAGCGGCGCGCGCAATGTGAACTACGAGGGCATTCGCTGCGACACCTACGAATGGCGTCTCTATGCCGGTCTGAACGCGGATCACGACGGCTGGGACCGAACCGTCGCCAACGACTTCACACGTATCGAGAACGGCGCGCTGAACGCGTATCACGCGGCGCTATATCAGGACTATCTGTGCGCGAACAAGCTGCCTACGGGGAGCGCGAAGTCGATTGTGGAGAACATCCGCTATAAGCGCACGGCAACGTCTCTCGTTCATTGATCCGTTGACGGTGTGTCTGGCAAAAAGCCGTTCCAGATGTTATTGGAACGGCTTTTTTATGCGCCGCTTCTGGTGGGCTGCTTGACCTGACTGCCTAGCCTGGCTGCTTAACGCTACGGCATGGCGTGGCTGCTTGCTGAGCGAGCCTAAACCCGGCCGCCGGATTAAACCAGTACCAGGTTATCGCGATGAATCAGCTCCGGCTCGAGCATGTAGCCAAGCACTGATTCGATTTCACCGCTCGGGCGCCGCTGGATCAACTTCGTTTCCGCACTGCTGTAGTTGGTGAGACCGCGCGCCACTTCCCGGCCGGCGGCGTTCAGGCACGCGATCACCTCGCCGCGAGCAAACGCACCCTGCACGCCCACGATTCCGATAGGCAGCAGGCTCTTGCCGCCCGCGGTCAGCTTCTCGACGGCGCCGTCGTCAATCACCACGTGGCCGCGCACCTGCAGATGGTCCGCCATCCATTGCTTGCGCGCTGCCATGCGCGCGGTACGTGCGATCAACTGCGTGCCTATCGCCTCCCCGGAGGCAAGCCGCGACAGCACATCGGCTTCGCGGCCGCTGGCGATCACTGTATTCGCGCCGCTGTGCGCGGCGCGCTTGGCGGCGAGAATCTTGGTCAGCATGCCGCCGCGGCCGAGGCTCGAACCCGCGCCGCCGGCCATGGCTTCCAGGTCCGGCGCGCCGGCGTCCGCCTGCTGGACCAGCGTCGCATTCGGATCTTTCCGCGGATCGGCGGTAAAGAGCCCTTGCTGGTCCGTGAGGATGATGAGCGCGTCGCCCTCGATCAGATTCGCCACCAGGGCGCCAAGCGTGTCGTTGTCGCCGAACTTGATCTCGTCGGTCACGACCGTATCGTTTTCGTTGATGATGGGCACCACGCCGAGTCGCAGCAGCGTCAGCAACGTGGAGCGCGCATTCAGATAGCGCTCGCGGTCCGCCAGGTCGGCGTGAGTCAGCAGAATTTGCGCAGTCTGAATGGAATGCTCGGCGAAGCGGCTTTCGTAGACCTGAGCAAGACCCATCTGCCCGACGGCGGCTGCCGCCTGCAATTCGTCGATCTCACGTGGCCGTTTGGTCCAGCCGAGCCGCTGCATGCCTTCCGCAATGGCCCCTGAACTCACCAGCACCACCTCTTTGCCTTGTGCGCGCAAAGCGGCAATCTGCGCAGCCCAGCGGCCGATGGCCGCATGATCGAGGCCGCGCCCGTCGTTGGTGACGAGGCTGGAGCCGACTTTCACTACCAATCGCCGCGAATCTGCGATGACGGAACGCATTGTGCGCAGTCTCCCAAGATGACGCCTGACGTGCGCCGGTCGCCCTGAAGCGCCGGCGCTCAAGTTGTTTATTCCTGCGGATCGGCGCTGGATTCGCCCGTAGCGGCGGGCACTTCCGGCTTCTCGCGAAAGCGCACGTCGGCGGCGAGATCTTCAGCCTCGGCTGCGCGCTGCGCGTCCGAATGCGCCGCGATGTAGTCGAACACCGCGTAGCAAAGGCTCTCGCAACCCTGACCGGTCAGCGCCGAAATCTCGAAAACCGGACCGTCCCAGCCGAAGCCTTCCAGAAACGCCGACACGCGCGCTTCGCGCTCGTCCTCGGGCACCATGTCGAGCTTGTTGAGCACAAGCCAGCGCGGCTTCTGATACAACAGCTCGTCGTACTTACGCAGTTCGTTGACGATCGCCTTGGCTTCCGCGACTGGATCGACCGATTCGTCGAACGGTGCGAGGTCGACGATATGCAGCAGCAGCCCCGTGCGCTGGAGGTGCCGCAGGAACTGGTGGCCGAGCCCCGCGCCTTCCGCGGCGCCTTCGATCAGACCGGGAATGTCGGCGATCACGAAGCTGCGGCTCGGGCCCACACGCACCACGCCGAGATTAGGCGCCAGCGTGGTAAACGGGTAGTCGGCGATCTTCGGCCTCGCATTGGACACCGACGAGATGAATGTCGACTTGCCAGCGTTCGGCATGCCGAGCAGACCGACGTCGGCCAGCACCTTCAGCTCAAGGCGCACCATACGGCGCTCGCCGGGCTTGCCGTCCGTTTTCTGGCGCGGCGCGCGGTTGGTGCTGGACTTGAAATGGAGGTTGCCGAGACCGCCCGCACCGCCCTGCGCGATCTGCACGCTCTGGTTGTGCTCGGTCAGGTCGGCGATGAGTTCGCCGGTTTCCATGTCGGTGATTGTGGTGCCCACCGGCATGCGCAGCGTAATGTCGTCGCCGCCCTTGCCGTAGCAGTCCGAGCCGCGGCCGTTTTCGCCGTTGCGCGCCTGGTGCTTTTTCGCGTACCGGTAGTCGATCAGCGTGTTTATGTTGCGGTCTGCTACCGCAATCACGCTGCCGCCCCGCCCGCCGTCGCCGCCATCCGGGCCGCCGAAGGGAACGAATTTCTCGCGGCGCATCGACGCGCTGCCATCCCCTCCGTCGCCGGCGATGACTTCAATCCTCGCTTCGTCAATGAACTTCATGCGTAACTCCGTCCCATGGTGTGCAGCCAGATGGCGCTGCCAGATCTGGTGGTGCCTGATACTGCTGAATACTGGATTCTGCTATTTTGCCGTGCCCGCCGCGCGATGATCAATCGACCAAATGGCATAAGACTGCGCCGGAATTCCCGGTGCCAACGGCGGTTGCTGCAATAAAAAAGGCCCCGCTAACTTCGCGGGGCCTTTTCCGGTCCTGAAGCCCGTGCCTGATTAAACTCAGGCTGCTGCCGGGACGACGCTAACCGTGTGCTTCTTCGCGGCGCCTTTCGTCGAGAACTGGACGTGGCCGTCTGCCAGCGCGAACAAGGTGTGATCCTTGCCCATGCCGACGTTCTCGCCAGCATGCATGCGCGTGCCGCGTTGGCGAACGATGATGCCGCCAGCGTTGATAGCCTGACCGCCGTACACTTTCACGCCAAGTCGCTTCGACTCGGAGTCGCGGCCGTTCCGGGACGATCCGCCTGCCTTTTTGTGTGCCATTTGATTTGCTCCTTAACCGGTGCGCTTACGCGTTGATCGCGTCGATGCGCAGTTCGGTATAGTTCTGGCGGTGGCCGCCATGCTTCTGGTAGTGCTTCCGGCGACGCATCTTGAAGATAGTCACTTTTGCGTGACGACCTTGCGACACGACGGTAGCCTTGACGGAAGCCCCACTGACCAGCGGCGTACCGAACTTAATCGATTCGCCTTCGCCCACTGCGAGAACCTGGTCGAGCGTGATTTCAGCGTCAATGTCTGCCGGTATCTGTTCTACTTTAAGTTTTTCGCCGACGGCAACTTTATACTGCTTGCCACCGGTTTTTATGACCGCGTACATTGAGAACCTCACTCTGTGTTCATTTTTCCCACGCACCGCGCGCGGAAACCCGTGATTATACATAGAGTTAGCTGCTCGGTCAAAACTCATTGAGCGCCGCCGCGCCTGCCGTCCGGGGTGATCCACGGCACAGCGCACGGCGCGAGCCGGCGGCGGCTGCGCGCGCCGCGCGGCAGTCCGCGACCCGGAACCACCGCGATTCGCCTTATAATTCGCGGCACTACCCAATTCAGCCATCATGTCGTCGACTGCCACCCCCTCCTCCAACGCCGCCAGCCTGCTCGCTCCGATCGCCGAAGACATGCAGCAGGTGAATCGCGTCATCCGGCACCGTCTTGCGTCCGAGGTGATGCTGATCAACCAGATCTCCGAGTACATCATCAGTGCCGGAGGCAAGCGGCTGCGGCCCGCGCTGTTGCTGCTGGTGGCCGGCGCGCTCGGTGAAACCACGGGGCACCGGCACGAATTGGCCGCGGTGGTCGAATTCATCCACACCGCCACGCTGCTGCACGACGACG
Source organism: Burkholderia sp. WSM2230 (assembly GCF_000472445.1). Classification (GTDB taxonomy): domain Bacteria; phylum Pseudomonadota; class Gammaproteobacteria; order Burkholderiales; family Burkholderiaceae; genus Paraburkholderia. The sequence continues at coordinate 42,591 of NZ_AXAJ01000017.1, read as the reverse complement.
TGGTGGACGAGTCGGATCTGCGGCGCGGGCGTCAGACCGCCAACGCGCTCTTCGGCAACGCGGCGAGCGTGCTGGTCGGCGATTTTCTCTATTCGCGCTCGTTCCAGATGATGGTCGGCGTCGGCAAGATGCGCGTGATGGAGATTCTGTCGGAGGCCACCAACATCATCTCCGAAGGCGAAGTGCTGCAGCTGCTCAACATGCACGACGCCGACGTGGACGAAGCCCGCTACATGCAGGTGATCCGCTACAAGACGGCCAAGCTGTTCGAGGCAGCCGCCCAGCTCGGCGCGGTGCTGGCCGGCGCAGACGCCCGCACGGAAGCGGCCGCTGCGGAATTCGGGCGGCGCATCGGCACGGCGTTCCAGATCATGGACGACTGGCTCGACTACACGGGCACGGCCGAATCCATGGGCAAGAATGCCGGCGACGACCTGCGCGAAGGCAAGCCCACGCTGCCGCTCATCTATCTGATCGAGCGCGGCACGCCGGAGCAGTCGGCTCTGGCCCGCGAGGCTATAGAACAAGGCGGCACGGACCGTTTCGAGACGATTTTCGAGGCAATCACGCGTTCCGGCGCGCTGGACCACACGCTCGAATGCGCGAAACAGGAGGCCCAGGCCGCCGCAGCAGCAATTTCTTCGTTTCCCGATTCCATTTACAAAGAAAGCCTGCTAGAATTATGTTCTTACTCGACGGCGAGACAGTCTTAAACGGGACGAAAACGCCGGCTTAGTCTGAATCGAGTCCGCAGTACCTTTCGGGGTGTAGCTTAGCCTGGTAGAGCGCTACGTTCGGGACGTAGAGGCCGGAGGTTCGAATCCTCTCACCCCGACCAGAATTTGCCTTGTTCGTTCAAGGCTCGAAAAACCGCCCAGCTTGCTCGGCGGTTTTTTGTTTTTGCGGCGCCTTTTGGTCACAACGGGTCAGAACGCTGACGCCGTTTTGCGGGCGCACACCAGCGAAGCGCGGCGCTCCTGGGGTCCCGCCGGCGGCTTGCGCAGCCCCCTCTGCTATATTCTCTCCATCCATCCTCCCTCTATCCTGCACGACGCGTGGAACAACTTCCCTTATGGGCGCAGATTGGCGCCGTCTTCCTGCTGCTTATCTGCTCGAGCTTCTTCTCGATTTCCGAAACGGCGATGATGGCGCTCAATCGCCATCGGCTGAAGCATCTTGCCAACAAGAACGCGCTCGGCGCAAAGACCACCCAGGGTCTGCTGGCCCATACCGATCAACTGCTGAGCGTCGTGCTGATCGGCAACAATCTGTTCAACACCATCATTCCGGTACTTACCACGTCGATCGCGTTGCATACGTTCGGGCGCAACAACGTGGTGCTGTCGATCGCGACCGGTATCGTCGCATTCCTCATCATCGTCTTTGCCGAGATCACGCCGAAAATCGTGGGCGCGACCTTCCCTGAGAAGATCGCGCTGCCCGCCAGTCTGCTGATCGCGCCGATGATGCGCGCCGCCAAACCACTCGTCTGGTTCGTCAACCTGTTCGCCACCGGCATCCTGCGCGTCCTGCATATCAACACCAAGGGCGCCCGCGACCAGCGCCTTTCCGCCGAGGAACTGCGCACCATCGTGCTCGAGTCCGGCAGCTTCATGCCGACCAAGCACCGCAGTATTCTGCTGAACCTGTTCGACCTCGAAAACATTTCCGTGGACGACGTGATGATCCCGCGCCGCCGCATCGAGGCGCTGGACTTCGACGCGCCGTTCGAACAGATCCTGCATCAGCTCGAAACCTGCTATCACAACAAGCTGATCGTCTATCAGGGCGACATCGACCGCGTGCTCGGCGTGCTGCACGTTCGCAAAACACTCGCGGCTCTGCACAACCAGGAACTGGAGCGCGAGACGCTGCGCGAACTGCTCACCGAGCCCTACTTCGTGCCGACCGGCACGCCGGTGTTCCAGCAGCTGCAGTATTTCCAGGAGAGCCGCCACCGTATCGCGCTCGTCGTTAACGAATACGGCGAACTGCAAGGGCTCGTCACGCCGGAAGACATCATCGAGGAACTGATCGGCGAGTTCACCACGTCGATCCCGCGTGGCGCGAGCTCCCGCGGCGGCTGGAACGAGCATGGCGAATGCATAGTCGCGGGTTCCATGCCGCTGCGCGAATTGAACCGCTGGCTGCAACTCGCGCTGCCCACGGACGGGCCGAAAACGCTCAACGGTCTGATCCTCGAAATTCTCGAAGACATTCCTGACGGCGACGTCTGCGTGCAGATCGGCGACATCAAGCTCGAAGTGATGCGCAGCGACGACCAGGCGATCCGCACCGTCAAGCTTTTCAAACCCCCGGCCCGCGCCAAGGGCAAGGCGCTGCTCGGTTAGCGGACCGCGCCGCCGCTCGTATTTCGTTCCACTACGCACTCGCACACATCCCGCGGACATCCGCGAAATGACCGCCCGCATCGCGTTCAAACCTGCCGGTCGCCTTCCCGACCGGCACGCCGAGCATCGCATAAGCCTGCGGCGCGCACCATTAGCCGAATGGCCGAATGTCATTCAGACGCGCTTTGCCGGAAACTGGCGCCGTCGTGTTCTACAGGCGGCGCTTCGCCGGCGTTTCATGCAATCTTTCCAACCTGCAGCCCTGCTGCGGCCCCTGCCGGCCGACGGCGAAAGCGCCTCGCGCAGCAAGCCCGGCGCGTTTGCCGCCGATGCAGGCGCGGCAATGCTCAACGATCCCGACAATGCCCCCGCCGTGCGTCTGCTGACTGACACGCTGCGGGAAGCGACGCGCCGCAACGCGTCGGATCTGCATATCGAGCCCGCCGAGAACAGCTGGCGTATGCGCCTGCGTATCGACGGCGTGCTGCATGAAATGACTCAGCCCCCGGCGCATCTGCGCGACGCGTTCGTCACACGCGTGAAGGTTCTTGCGCGCATGGACATCGCCGAGCGCCGCGTGCCGCAGGACGGCCGGCTGCGCATCGCCACATCGCCAGGACGAGTGGAGGACTACCGCGTCAATTCGCTGCCCACGCTGTTTGGAGAAAAGCTGGTGCTGCGTCGGCTCGAAGCGTTGCCCGCCGATCTTTCTCTCGACTCGCTCGGCCTCGATGCGCGGCAGCGCGAAGCCGTCGACGCGGCGATCCGCGCGCCTCATGGTCTGGTGCTCGTCACGGGGCCGACGGGCAGCGGCAAGACGCTCTCGTTGTACTGCTTTCTGAACCTGCTCAACAGCGCGGCGCGCAACCTGTGTTCCGTCGAAGATCCCGCGGAAATACAGTTGGCCGGCATCAATCAGGTCAGCGTGCGCGAAAAGGCCGGGCTCACTTTCGCGGTGGCGTTGCGCGCGTTTCTGCGTCAGGACCCGGACGTCATCATGGTCGGCGAGATTCGTGACGAGGAAACCGCAGACGTCGCCGTGAAGGCCGCGCAAACCGGCCACCTCGTCCTCTCGACGCTGCACACGAACGACGCGCCAGCCGCCGTGGCACGTCTGATCGACATCGGCGTTGCGCCGTATAACCTGGCCGCCGCGCTGCGCATGGTCACCGCGCAGCGGCTGGTGCGCCGCCTCTGCGCGGCGTGCCGCGCGCCCGCACCGCAATCCGCGGCGGCCCTTCGTGCCGCGGGTTTCGCCGACGATGAGCTCGACGGTTGGCAACCGCATGCGGCGACGGGCTGCGCCGCCTGTCACGGCATCGGCTATCGCGGGCGCATCGGCGTCCATCAGATAATGCCGGTATCGGATGCCATGCGTGAGCTGATCGTCGAGCGCGCGAGCACCCAGGAACTCGCGCGACAGGCGCATAGCGAGCGGGTCGGCACGCTGCGCGATGCGGCATTGGCTCTGGTGCGCGGCGGCATCACAAGCCTCGCCGAGGCGCTCGCTGCGACGGAAATAGCATGACCACGCCGACAGCGGGCACGCCCGCATCGACCGATACACGCTTCGGATGGCGCGGCGTCGACGCCGACGGCATCCGCAAGACCGGCGCGCTCATCGCACCCGACGCAGGCACCGCTCGCGCCCTTCTGAAGCGCGACAACCTGTTCGTGGTCGATCTGAAGGCAAAGGGACCGGCGCCCCGTGCAAAAGCGAATGCCGCCGAAGTCACGTTGTTCACGCGCCAGCTCGCGAGCCTGTTGCGCGCCGGCTTGCCGCTCGCGCCCGCGCTCGATTTGCTGGCGCAGCCGCAAAACTCACGCCGCGCCGGTATGCCGCGTATCGTCGGCACGCTTGCGCGGGACATTACGGCCGGCCTGCGTTTTTCGGCTGCCTTGCAACGGCATCCGGCGCAGTTCAACGCGCTGTATTGCCAGCTCGTCGAGGTCGGCGAGGCGGCGGGCGCCCTTGCTGCCGTGCTCGCGCGTATCGCCGACGACCGCGAGCGTGCCGCCGCCCAGCGCGCGAAAGTGCGCGCGGCGCTCACCTATCCGCTCGCGATTCTGCTGCTGGCTCTCGCGATCACCGCCGCGTTGCTGGTTTGGGTAGTGCCGACTTTCAAACAGATTTTCGACGGCTTCGGCGCCCGTCTGCCCGCGCCGACGCTGTTCGTACTGGCGCTGTCGGCGGGCGTTGCGAGATGGAGCGTGCCGGCCATTGCGCTCATCGTCGGGGCATGCTCGGCAGTGACGTTTCTGCTGCGACGTTCGGAAGCGGCGCGTATCCGCTTCGCGCGCCTATCGCTGAGAATGCCGGTCGCCGGAACGCTGCTCGCCACGCTTTGCGCCGCGCGCTGGAGCCGCGCGCTCGGCACCTTGCTGTCGGCAGGCACGCCGCTCGCCGATGCCTTCGACTCGCTGACGCACGCTACCGGCAATGCGTTTTTCGACCGCGCCACCGTCGACATCGCGGCCCGACTGCGGCGCGGCGAGCGGCTTGCCGCGGCGATGCGCGCGGCGCGCTGCTTTCCGCCCGAAGTCGTGCAGCCGATCGCAGTTGCCGAGGAGTCCGGAGCAATCGACACGATGCTGCTCGACGTAGCCTCGCTTGCCGATCGTCAGGTAGACGAAAAAATCGGCACGCTGTCGAGCCTGTGCGAACCGCTCGTCATCATTGTGCTGGGAGCGCTAGTCGGCGGGCTCGTCATCGCGATGTATCTTCCCATTATTCAACTCGGCAACGTGGTGTAGCATCGCAGCCGAATCCACCGTTTATCCATGCAGGCAACTCATTCACTCGTGCCAGAAACCTCATCCAGCCTGCTTTCGGGCCCACTTTCGAGCTTGCTGCCGGCGCATTTCGCGGCCGGTCCCGGTCAGGTATTCGGCAACCTGCCTGCCGCCTTGCAGTTCGCCTTTGCGATCGTGTTCGGCCTCGTGATAGGCAGCTTCCTGAACGTGGTCGTGCACAGGGTGCCGATCATGCTCGAACGGGCATGGCGCCTCGAAGTGAGTGAGGCCACAGACGAACCTCTCGAAGAAGACGGCTTGCCGGCGCCCTACAACCTCTGGGTGCCACGCAGCACGTGCCCTCACTGCGGGCACGTGCTGCGTGCGTGGGAGAACGTCCCGGTGCTGAGCTACCTGCTGCTGCGTGGTCGCTGCTCTGCATGCAAGATGCATGTGAGCCTGCGTTATCCGCTAATCGAGGTCGCCAGCGCCGCACTCGCGGCGGCCGCGCTGGCGCTGTTCGGCCCGACGCTCGCCGCGCTTGCCGCGTTTGGACTGTGCGCGGCATTGCTGGCGATGAGCGCGATCGACATCGACACGCATCTGCTGCCCGACTCGATGACGCTGCCGCTGCTGTGGGCCGGCATCATCGTCAATTTCAACGGCGTGTTCGCGAGCCTGCACGATGCGGTGCTCGGCGCTATCTTCGGCTATCTGGTGCTGTGGGCCGTGCATTGGCTATTCCGGCTGGTGCGAGGTATCGACGGTATGGGTTACGGCGATTTCAAGCTGCTGGCAGCGCTCGGCGCGTGGCTTGGCTGGGCCGCACTTCCGCAGATCGTGCTGGTCGCCGCCGTCGCAGGCGCGGTCGTGGGCCTCGCGGCAACCTGGCGCGGCCGCATGCGCTTTGAAGAGCCGCTGCCCTTCGGGCCGTTTCTGGCCGCAGGCGGTGCGCTCACCCTGTTTGTCGGCACACCGCTTTACCTCGCTCTTGGAGGCTGAAGTATGTTCGTTGTGGGACTGACCGGCGGCATTGGCAGCGGCAAATCGACTGTGGCAGACCTGTTCGCGGCGCAGGGCGTACCGATCGTCGACACCGACCTGATCGCGCATCGCATTACCGCACCGCAAGGCATTGCGATGCCGCAGATCGCCGCCGAGTTTGGTAATGCATTCGTGGCTGCCGACGGCTCGCTCGACCGCGCGCGCATGCGCGCACTCGTCTTTAGCGACGACGCCGCGCGCAAGCGCCTCGAGAACATCACGCATCCGCTGATTCGCGCGGAAACCGAGCGCGAGCAACGCGAGGCCAGGGGACCGTACGTGATCGTCGTGGTGCCGCTGCTCGTCGAGTCGGGCAGCTGGAAAAACCGTGTGAACCGCGTGCTCGCCGTGGATTGCAGCGTTGAGACGCAAATCTCGCGCGTGATGACGCGCAATGGTTTCAGCCGCGAGCAGGTGCTCGCGATCATCGCGCGCCAGGCGACCCGCGACGCACGTCTTGCCGCCGCAGATGACGTGATCGTGAACGACAACACGCCGCTTGCCGCACTGGCGGCGCAGGTTGACGCGCAGCATCGGACGTACCTGGGGCTCGCGGCGGAGTAGTCGGTGTCATGGGTGCAGTTGCCGCGTTCGGCGCCATCGGGGGCCTGCCGCCGGAGCACCGCCAGCAGACCGCAAGCCTCCGCACTCTCCCCGCGCGCCATGAAACCCCGCGCTCACGCCGCGCATCAACCGTTGGCGCGAATGATTGAACTTCGGCACTTTCCGCATGACGAAGCTGCAGAAAACGGCCGAAAACACGCGGAAAAGTTTGCTTGGGCGCGCGCAAAACGCGCGTGATTGCTAGGGTAGTCCCACGGCATTAGAATGTCCTGCATTCCCGTCACCGACCACGCCCGAGGCGAGCCCGCTTGATCCTTTACGAGTACCCCTTCAACGAGCGAATCCGGACGCTATTGCGCCTCGAAGATCTGTTCGAGCGCTTCACGTTCTTTCTGACGCAGGAAGACGCCAGGGAACACCACGTCGCACTGACCACGCTGTTCGAAATCTCAGAGGTAGCGGGTCGCGCGGATCTCAAGTCGGATCTGATGAAGGAACTCGAGCGGCAGCGGCAAACGCTCGCGCCGTTTCGCGGCAATCCGGGAATCGAGCAGAACGCGCTCGAAGCCGTGCTCGGCGAAATCGAACAGACCTTGGCGGGGCTCTCGCAGATGCAGGGCAAAACCGGCCAGCATCTTGCAGAGAACGAATGGCTTGCCAGCATCCGCAGCCGCGCGATCATTCCGGGCGGCACCTGCAAGTTCGACCTGCCGTCCTACTATGCCTGGCAGCAGCTTCATCCCGACCAACGCCGTCAGGACATCGCCAAATGGGTCACGCCGCTGCTGCCGCTGCGCGACGCCGCTACGATCGTGCTGCGGCTTGCACGGGAGTCCGGCCAGGCGTCCAAGGTCATGGCCATGGCGGGCAGCTATCAGCAAATGCTGTCGGGCCGCTCTTATCAATTGATGCAGGTACGCGTCGCGCCTGAATTGCGCGTGATTCCCGAGGCCAGCGCCAACAAGTACATGCTGTGGGTGCGCTTCACGGTGCAGGACGGCGACCTGCGCCCGCGCGCGGTGGATGTCGACGTACCCTTTCAGCTGACGCTCTGCAGCCTGTAAGCCGGGTTCGTCACGACTGACAGATAGATTCGCAAGACCAGGCGGTTTCGCTCGGCCGCGCCTTTAAAGCGGCGAGAAATGCCCTTATATTCGGTACTTGTTCCATTTGCACTGACTGCCTGACCGTATGCCAACCGTCGTCAAATGCCCTACTTGCGGAAAGGACGTCCGCTGGACACCTGAAAGCCGGTTTCGCCCCTTCTGCTCCGAGCGCTGCAAACAGATCGATCTCGGCGCCTGGGCCGCCGAGAAATACAAGATCGGCGGTACCGATCAGGAAGCGCCCTCGGACGAGACGCCCGGCGGGGACTACAACCCGCATTGACCGACGCGGCGCGCAGTTCGCGCGGCGTCGGTCCAATTGCCCGGAACAATAATCGGCGCGAAAAACGCGCATTGTTCAGCCAGTTGACCGACTGGCGCCACGCCGGCAACCGCGCGGCTTGCTTGCCTATCTATTCGGTCTTTTCGGCCGCGAGCCATTCCAGCACTGGAATGGTGGCCGGCAGCAGCGGCGAAACCTCGGCGGGCAATGCCTGCCAGACGAACGCCTGACCTTCGCGGCCGTGCGGCTCGCCGGTCCACTGCGTCACCTTGCAGAAAAAGAGCCGCACATAGGCGTGCGGATAATCGTGCTCGAGCGTATGCCACAAGTGACACGCTTTGACGTCGATACCGAGTTCCTCGTGCAACTCGCGCGCGAGCGCCGCCTCGACGGATTCGCCCGCTTCGAGCTTGCCACCTGGAAACTCCCAGTAGCCTTCGTATGGCTTGCCTGAGGGACGCTGCGCCAGCAGATAGCGCCCGTCCGGCTGCACGAGCACGCCGACTGCGACCTCCGTGACCGGGCGGCCGGCCGCGTTCTTCTGCGCGTCGCTCATGGCTGGGATTTCCGGCCGGACCAGTCGCGTGCGAACTGCCATGCGACACGCCCCGAACGCGACCCGCGCTCGAGCGCCCACACTAGCGCATCGCCGCGCGCCGCCTCGACTTCGGCGTCGTTGCAACCAAAATGCCGCAGCCAATGCGCGATGATCGACAGGTAATCGTCCTGCTTGAACGGATAAAAGCTGACCCACAGCCCGAATCGCTCTGACAGCGAGATCTTTTCTTCGACAAGCTCGCCGGGATGAATCTCACCATCGGACGTGTGTTTATACGTCTCGTTGTCGCTCATGTATTCGGGCAGCAGATGGCGGCGGTTTGACGTCGCGTAAATCAGCACGTTGTCCGATTGCGCGGCGACCGATCCGTCGAGCGCGACTTTGAGCGCCTTGTAGCCCGACTCGCCCTCCTCGAACGAGAGGTCGTCGCAGAACACCACGAAACGCTCGGGCCGCTTCGCGATCAGCTCGACAATGTCGCCGAGGTCATGCAGATCGTCCTTGTCCACTTCGATCAGGCGCAGGCCGTCTTTGGCGTATGCGTTCAGGCAGGCCTTGATCAGCGACGACTTGCCGGTGCCGCGCGCGCCCGTCAGCAGGACATTGTTCGCCGGCAGCTTGTGGACGAACTGGCGCGTATTCTGCTCGATCAGCGCTTTCTGACGATCGATGTTTTGCAGGTCATCCAGCGTGATCGCGGAAATGGCCGGCACCGCTTGCAGATAGCCGCGCCCCTGGCGCTTGCGCCAGCGGAAAGCGACCGCCGCCGACCAGTCGATGTCAGGCGCGGCGGGCGGAAGCATGGCTTCCAGGCGGACCAGCACGGCTTCGGCCCGCGTCAGAAACTGTTCGAGTTTGTCCATGAAATGAATGAGCGGCCAGGGCCGCGTGATGAACCGGTTACGAGCGGTAGTCGGCGTTGATGCTCACGTAGTCGTGCGACAGATCGCAAGTCCAGATCGTGGCTTGCGCATTGCCGCGGCCGAGCACGACGCGAATGCCGATCTCGCTCTTCTTCATGACGCGCTGGCCGTCTTCTTCACGGTAGGCGGGGTTGCGGCCACCGGCCGTTGCAACCAGCACGTCGTCCAGATACAGATCGATCTTGCCGACGTCGAGATCGTCGATGCCGGCATAGCCGATGGCGGCCAGAATGCGGCCGAGGTTCGGGTCCGATGCATAGAAGGCCGTCTTGACGAGCGGCGAGTGGCCGATCGCATACGCGATCTGACGGCATTCGCCGACGCTCGAACCGCCTTCCACATGGACCGTCATGAATTTGGTCGCGCCTTCGCCGTCGCGCACGATCAGTTGCGCGAGCGTCTGCGCGACTTCGGTCACCGCGTCGCGCAACGCCGCATAAGCGGGCGAGTCGGTGGAGGTGATCGCCGGCAGGCTCGATTTGCCCGACGCGATCAGGATGAACGAATCGTTGGTGGACGTATCGCCGTCGATCGTGATGCAGTTGAACGACCGGTCCGCCACGTGCTTGACCAGCGCGTCGAGCACCGGCTGCGCCACGGCGGCGTCGAACGCGAGGAAGCCCAGCATGGTCGCCATGTTCGGCTTGATCATGCCGGCGCCCTTGCTGATGCCGGTCAGCGTGACCGTGTGCCCTTCGATCGTGACCTGGCGCGATGTCGCCTTCGGCAGCGTGTCGGTGGTCATGATCGCCTGCGCGGCGTCGTACCAGTTGGCTTCCTTGCGGTTGGCCAGCGCGGCGGGCAGGCCCGCCTTCAGACGATCGACCGGCAAGGGCTCCAGAATCACGCCCGTCGAAAACGGCAGCACCTGTTCGGGGGCAATGTCAGCGAGCCGCGCGAGTTCCGCGCACGTTTCGCGCGCATGCGCGAGGCCCGGCTCGCCGGTGCCCGCGTTGGCGTTCCCGGTGTTGATCACCAGCGCGCGAATCGGCTTGCCGCCGGCGCGCACGCGCTCCAGATTCTCGCGGCAGACGGTGACCGGCGCCGCGCAGAACCGGTTTTGCGTGAAGACGCCGCCTACCGTCGCAGCTTCGTCGACGGAAATGACCAGCACGTCCTTGCGGTTCGGCTTGCGAATGTTCGCCTCCGCCCAACCGAGCGTGACGCCGGCGACGGGATGCAGTTGAGCGGGATCGATCGAGGGGAAATTGACAGCCATGGTCGCGACCTGTCGAAGAAAATGCCGGCGGGCGCCGGCATCGAGGGAAACGGAACTGGTGGCCCGGTCAGGACGCCGTGCCACCGCGCAATCAACAACACAACACGGTGCAAAAGAGACGCTGTAAAGCGAGGCGGCGCGCCTCTGAGCGCGCCGCCTTTGGCATTATGCGATCTTGCCGTGACACTGCTTGTACTTCTTGCCGCTGCCGCACGGGCACGGATCGTTGCGGCCGACTTTGGGCACGTTGTCCGTGCTGACCCGCGGCGCCGCTTGCGACGACGAAGCGTGGCTCATCGCGTCGCCGATCATTGCGGCGGTTGCCGCCTCCGCCGCTGCGGGCGCCGCAGCCGATGCCTCCGCGAACTCGGCGTGGCGGAACTCGACGTTCTCGAGGTGGCCGCCCTGCTCTTCCATCTGTTCGGCTGCCTGCTCCAACTGCTCTGGCGACTGGATCTGCACGTTCATCACCACGCGGGTGACTTCGAGCTTGACCGCGTCGAGCATGGCGGCGAACAGTTCGAATGCCTCGCGCTTGTACTCCTGCTTCGGATTCTTCTGCGCGTAACCACGCAGATGGATGCCCTGGCGCAGATGATCAAGCGCTGCCAGATGTTCGCGCCAGCTGCGGTCGAGCGTTTGCAGCATGATCGAGCGTTCGAACGCGCTGAACGACTCGCGGCCGACCAGCTCGACCTTCGCCTCGTAGGCTTCGTCCGCGGCGGCCTCCACTGCTTCGAGAATCTCGTCTGACGTGATCGAGTTCGACTCGTTGATCATTTCCTGGATCGCGAGGTCGAGCTGCCATTCGTTGCGCAGCACTTCTTCGAGTTCCGGCACGTCCCACTGTTCTTCAATGCTGCCCGGCGGCACGAACTGGTGAACGATGTCCGCAATCACGCCATGACGCATTGCGCCGATGGTTTCAGTGATGTCGTTCGCCTCGAGCAGTTCGTTACGCTGCTGGTAGATCACCTTGCGCTGATCGTTCGAGACGTCGTCGTATTCGAGCAGTTGCTTACGGATATCGAAGTTGCGCGCCTCGACCTTGCGCTGCGCCGATTCGATGGACCGCGACACGATGCCCGCTTCGATTGCCTCGCCCTCCGGCATTTTCAGGCGGTCCATGATCGCGCGCACCCGGTCGCCGGCGAAAATGCGCAAGAGCGGGTCTTCCAGCGACAAATAGAAGCGCGACGAACCCGGGTCGCCCTGACGGCCCGCGCGACCACGCAACTGGTTGTCGATACGACGCGACTCGTGGCGCTCGGTGCCGATAATGTGCAAACCGCCCGCCGCCTTCACCTGATCGTGCAGCGCCTGCCATTCGTCGTGCAGCTTCTGGATGCGGCGCTGTTTCTCGTCGTCAGGAATCGTCTCGTCCTGTTCGATGAACGACGCCTGCTTCTCGGCATTGCCGCCGAGCACGATGTCGGTGCCGCGACCGGCCATGTTGGTGGCGATCGTAATGCGCTTCGGACGGCCCGCTTCCGCAACGATCTCCGCTTCACGCGCGTGCTGCTTCGCGTTGAGCACTTCGTGCGGCAAGCCGGCCTGCTTCAGCAGATGCGACAGCAGCTCGGAGTTTTCGATCGACGTGGTGCCGACCAGCACCGGCTGCCCGCGCTCATAGCAGTCGCGGATGTCGCGGATCACCGCGTCGTAGCGTTCCTTGGCGGTCTTGTAGATCTGATCCTGCTTGTCGATCCGCTTGGGCGGACGGTTGGTCGGGATCACCACCGTTTCGAGACCGTAGATCTCGTTGAATTCGTACGCTTCGGTGTCGGCCGTGCCGGTCATGCCGGCCAGCTTCGCGTACATGCGGAAGTAGTTCTGGAACGTGATTGAAGCGAGCGTCTGGTTCTCGCTCTGAATCTTCACGTGTTCCTTCGCCTCGACGGCCTGGTGCAAACCGTCCGACCAGCGGCGGCCGGCCATCAGACGGCCGGTGAATTCGTCGACGATAATCACTTCGCCGTTCTGCACCACGTAGTGCTGGTCCTTGTGGAACAGCGTATGCGCGCGCAGCGCCGCGTACACGTGGTGCATCAGCGTGATGTTTTGCGGCGCGTACAGGCTTTCGCCCTCGCCGATCAAACCCCACTCGGCGAGCAGACGCTCGGCCTTTTCGTGGCCCGATTCCGTCAGAAATACCTGGCGGCCTTTTTCGTCCAGCGTGTAGTCACCCGGCTTTTCGACGCCGGTGCCGTCCGCCTTCTCTTCGCCGATCTGGCGCTCGAGCAGCGGCGGCAGCGCGTTCATGCGCACGTAGAGTTCGGTGTGATCTTCGGCCTGACCGGAGATGATGAGCGGCGTGCGCGCTTCGTCGATCAGGATCGAGTCCACTTCGTCGACCACGGCGAAGTTGAGCCCGCGCTGCACGCGCGCTTCCGGCTCGTACACCATGTTGTCGCGCAGGTAGTCGAAGCCGAACTCGTTGTTCGTGCCGTACGTGATGTCGGCCGCGTACGCCTGCTGCTTCGCGGCGTGGTCCATCTGCGACAGATTGATGCCGACGGACAGCCCGAGGAAGTTGTAGAGGCGCGCCATCCACTCGGCGTCGCGCTGCGCGAGGTAGTCGTTCACCGTGACCACGTGGACGCCGCGGCCCGACAGCGCGTTCAGATACACAGGCAGCGTGGCGACCAGCGTTTTGCCTTCACCCGTGCGCATTTCGCCGATCTTGCCGTAATGCAGGACCATGCCGCCGATCAGCTGCACGTCGAAGTGGCGCATTTTCAGCACGCGCTTGCTCGCCTCGCGGCACACCGCGAAGGCTTCGGGCAGAATCTTGTCGAGCGACTCGCCGCTCGCGACACGCTGGCGGAATTCGTCTGTTTTGGCGCGCAGTTGATCGTCCGTCAATTGCTCGATCTGCGGCTCGAGCGCATTGATCGCCGTGACGGTCTTTTGATATTGCTTGACTAGCCGCTGGTTGCGGCTGCCAAAAATCTTCTGTAGAAAACCGGTGGTCATCGGATCGGTGTCTGCGTCGCGGCTTCGGCTGGTTGGCGGGCGTGCGGGTCTCGCATGCGCTGCGGGGTCAGAAGGGCCTCGGCGGCTTAGTCCAAGAGTGAATTCGAATCGGGGATTTTAGCACGCGCCCCCGCCCACGCTTGTGTCGGCGGCGCGACGCCTGCGGGCAGCAAAGCCCGCCGCGCCGCCCTTTGACGGTGCGACAACGCGCGGCTCTCGCCGCAACTTGCGCGGTACAATCGCGGCGTGTCATCACATTGGGTGCGAACACGCCGCTACTGTCAAACATGAGCCGTTCTCCCTCGTTTTCAAGGCCGCCGCCCAAGCAGTTCAACGTGCGCCGGCCGCAGCCGGTCGCCGAAGTGCTCAATCGCACGGATGCGTTCGCCGCGCTGCGCGCGGGCGTCGAGCAGATCGCGGCGCTCGAAAAGGACCTGCGTGACTTGTTGCCGGACTACCTGTCGGCGAGCGTGGAACCCGGTTTCATCAAGGAAGGCGTGCTGGCGCTCTTCGCCGCGCACAATGCGCTGGCGGCGCGCTTGCGGCATCTGGAGCCGCGGCTGCTGTTGGATCTGCAACAGCGCGGCTGGCCGGTGAATGCGCTGCGCATCCGCGTGCGGCCGCAGCCCGCGAAGCAACCGCCGCCGGAAAAGCAGGCACGCATGACTCCGGCAGGCGCGGACGCGTTGCACGAACTGAGCGAATCTCTCGCGCCCTCGCCTTTGCGCGAGGCGCTGGCGAAAATGGCTGCAAGGCATCGGAGAAACCGCTAACCAAAAAAATAAGCGGCTCCAGTGAGCCGCCTATTTTCGTGCACTCGTTTCGGAAGTTTCACCCAAACGTGACGCCGATTCGCTATGCAAAAGCCGTCTGCGTCTCGTAAGCGAAGCCTCGCGGCGCCTTCTGCGTGTCGTCGAACGTGACGATTTCGTACGAATCTTCATGCGCCAGCAGCTCGCGCAGCAGCGCGTTGTTCAGGCCGTGGCCCGACTTATAGGCGTTGTACGAAGCCAGCAACGGATGGCCGACCACATACAGGTCGCCAATGGCGTCGAGCATCTTGTGCTTCACGAACTCGTCGTCGTAGCGCAGACCGTCGTTGTTCAGAATGCGGTATTCGTCGAGAACGATCGCGTTATCCATGCTGCCGCCGCGCGCGAGACCCAGCTCGCGCATCATCTCGACTTCATGCGCGAAGCCGAACGTGCGGGCACGCGCGATTTCGCGCACATACGACGTGTTGGCAAAATCCACTTCCAGCGCCTGGCCGGTCTTATCGACAGCCGGGTGACGGAAATCAATCGTGAATTTCAGCTTGAAACCGAAATACGGATCGAGTCGCGCGAATTTGTCGCCGTCGCGAATCTCAACGGGCTTGGTGACCTTGATGAACTTCTTTGCCGCGTTCTGTTCTTCGATTCCCGCCGATTGAATCAGAAACACGAACGAGCCGGCGCTGCCATCCATGATAGGAATTTCTTCCGCCGTGACGTCGACATACAGATTGTCGATGCCAAGACCGGCGCAGGCGGACATCAAATGCTCGATGGTCGAAACGCGCGCGCCGTCTTTCTGCAACACGGAAGCAAGACGCGTATCGCCAATCGCCATCGCCGACGCAGGAATGTCCACCGGCGTGGGCAAATCCACGCGCGAAAACACGATGCCCGTGTCCGGCGCTGCCGGACGCAGCGTCAAATTGACTTTACGGCCGGAGTGCAAACCGATGCCGACCGTCTTGACGATTGATTTAATGGTGCGCTGCTTCAACATGGTGATCTTTTGTTCGATTGAAAATCCCAATCGGGACTTTTTATTCCATAGCGCGAATTATACTCCATAACCCTAAGGAGCGTCTTCGCGCGGAACGTATCAATCTGTTTCGCTGCATTACCCGCGTTTTTCCACGGGCGCCCGTGAGGGAAAGCGTGACGGGCCGACGTCCGGAACGGAGGCGTTTCCGGTCGTCGGCCCGCGTAACGGCCTGTCACAAAGCGTCGTTTCCGCCGTTGCCGTTGCGCCACGCGATGAACCGCGTGCGAGGCGAAGGCGCTGACGCTTTCATAACTAGCTCAACGTCGCGAGGATACTCCTTGCATCGCTCACTTCGAATTTGCCGGCAGCCTCGACGTTCAACGTCTTGACCACGCCGTCGTCGACAACCATCGCGTAGCGCTGGGAACGGATTCCCATGCCGCGCGCCGACAAATCCTGCTCGAGACCGAGCGCTCGTGTGAAAGCCGCACTTCCGTCCGCCATCATGCGCACCTTGCCCGAGGCGTGCAGATCGCGTCCCCACGCGCCCATCACGAACGCGTCGTTCACGGACACGCACCAGATCTCGTCGACGCCCGCCGCGCGCAACTGCTCGGCGTGTTCGACATAACCCGGCACATGTTTGGCCGAACAGGTCGGCGTGAAAGCACCTGGCAATCCGAAGATCACCACCCGCTTGCCCGCCGTCTGCCCGCGCACGTCGAAGCTGTTAGGCCCGATCGTGCAGCCCGCGCGTTCGTCTTCGACATACTCGAAGAGCGTTGCGTCGGGCAGCTTGTCACCAGCTTGAATCATGCTCAGTCCTTTGCATCGATGCGAAGCATCGCTCGCACGTCATCGTGTCGCAGTGAGTCGGCGACAGTAGCCCAATCCGCTTCGCGATTCCGAAGAGGGCACTCGTCCTTGCCGCGAATCCCACGATACGCGGCTTGTTTGCCGTTCACCCGCCACGCTCGGGCATTCGTCCGCCAACGCCTTGAAGCCAGGAAAACCCGGCGGCGCGGCAGCGAAGCCTGCCCCGTGCGCTCAGTCCGCCTGCTTGCGCAGGAACGCCGGAATGTCGTACGTGTCGACGCCCTTTTCCTGCAGCGCCTGCACGTGCGAAGCCGCGGTGTCGCGCGAGGTACGCCACACAGCCGGCGTGTCGAGCGCGCCGTAGTCGGCTGTGCTGGCGTGCGACGGCGTGGCGTACGTTGCGTGTTGTGCGCTGATCGGCTGGTTGTCGGTGCCGGTACGCAGAAGCGTCATCGGAGCCGATTGCTGCTTCTTCGCCGCACGGCCCAGACCCGTTGCCACCACCGTCACGCGCAGCGCGTCGCCCATTGCATCGTCGTACACTGCGCCGAAAATCACGGTGGCGTCTTCTGCAGCGTAGCTCTTGATGGTGTTCATCACTTCGCGCGTTTCCGACAGACGCAGCGAACGGCTCGACGTGATGTTGACCAGCACGCCGCGCGCGCCCGACAGATCCACGCCTTCCAGCAGCGGACTTGCAACAGCTTGTTCGGCCGCAAGACGCGCGCGATCGACGCCGGCAACCGTCGCCGTGCCCATCATCGCCTTGCCCTGCTCGCCCATCACGGTCTTCACGTCTTCAAAGTCGACGTTCACCAGACCGTCGACGTTGATGATTTCCGCGATGCCGGCCACTGCGTTGTTCAGAACGTCGTCAGCGCACTGGAAGCACTTGTCCATTTCGGCGTCGTCGCCCATCACCTCGAACAGCTTGTCGTTCAGAACGACGATCAGCGAGTCGACGTGATCCTCCAGTTGCTGCGAACCGGCTTCTGCCACACGCATGCGCTTGCCGCCTTCGAATTCGAACGGCTTGCTGACCACGCCGACAGTCAAGATACCCATTTCCTTGGCGATCTGCGCGACCACGGGTGCTGCGCCCGTGCCCGTGCCGCCGCCCATGCCCGCGGTGATGAAGACCATGTGCGCGCCGCGCAGTGCGTCGGCGATGCGCTCACGTGCTTCTTCCGCTGCGGCGCGGCCCATTTCCGGCTTGGCGCCAGCGCCCAGACCCGTGTTGCCGAGCTGGATCACCGCGGTGGCGCGCGAACGCGACAAAGCTTGTGCGTCCGTGTTCATCACGATGAAGTCGACGCCTTGCACGCCTTTGTTGATCATGTGCTGAACGGCATTGCCGCCAGCGCCACCTACTCCGACCACCTTGATGATGGTGCCGTTCGTTTCGGTTTCCAGCATTTGGAAATCCATGATGCCTCCGTCAAGATAAAAAATTTACAGCCACTCGGCCGTTATTCGGCAGGAGATCGGGCAACCTCCTGTCGCGCGCCAGCCGCCGGCACCAGCGCGAGTTTTTCGAGAATCAGTTCGGTACAGCGGTACAGCGAATCCGTTAAAAATTGCCGAGGAACCAGTCCTTCATGCGCGTGAACACCTGTCCCATCGAACCTGACTGCACCGCGACCTTGCGGCCGCGCATGCGTTGCGAGCGTCCTTCGACGAGCAGGCCCATCGCCGTCGAATAGCGCGGGTTGCGCACCACGTCGGCAAGACCGCCCGCGTATTCGGGCACGCCGATACGCACCGGCTTCAGGAAAATGTCCTCACCCAGTTCAACCATGCCGAGCATCATCGACGCGCCGCCCGTCAACACCACGCCGGAGCTCAGCAGTTCCTCGTAACCCGACTCGCGCACCACCTGCTGCACGAGCGAAAACAGCTCTTCGACACGCGGCTCGATCACCGCAGCCAGCGCCTGGCGCGACAGCGTGCGCGGACCGCGCTCGCCGAGACCCGGCACTTCGATCATTTCATCCGGATCGGCGAGCGCCTGTTTGGCGATGCCGTAATCCACCTTGATGTCTTCCGCGTCCGGCGTCGGCGTGCGCAACGCCATGGCGATGTCGCTCGTGATCTGGTCGCCGGCAATCGGAATCACGGCCGTGTGACGGATCGCGCCTTCGCTGAAAATCGCGATGTCCGTCGTGCCGCCGCCGATATCGACCAGCACCACGCCCAGTTCCTTTTCGTCTTCCGTCAGCACCGCGAGCGAGGACGCGAGCGGCTGCAGAATCAGGTCGTTCACTTCGAGCCCGCAGCGCCGCACGCACTTCACGATGTTCTGCGCCGCGCTCACCGCGCCGGTGACGATATGCACCTTCACCTCGAGCCGAATGCCGCTCATGCCGATCGGCTCCCGCACATCTTCCTGACCGTCGATGATGAATTCCTGCGTGAGGATATGCAGCACCTGTTGATCGGTCGGAATGTTGATCGCTTTCGCCGTTTCGATCACGCGCGCGACATCCGCCTGCGTGACTTCCTTCTCCTTGATCGCCACCATGCCGCTCGAATTGAAGCTGCGGATATGGCTGCCGGCGATCCCGGTGAAGACATTCGTGATCTTGCAATCGGCCATCAGCTCGGCTTCTTCGAGCGCGCGCTGAATGGACTGCACGGTGGCTTCGATATTCACCACCACGCCTTTCTTGAGCCCCTTCGATTCGCTCTGGCCGAGGCCGATCACCTCGTAGTGACCTTCGCCCTTCAGCTCGGCGACGATGGCCACCACCTTCGACGTCCCGATGTCGAGGGCGACCAGCAGATCTTTATAGTCTTTACTCATAGCGTGCTCATTGCGTGTGATGTCCGTTTACTTCTTGCCCTTGTCGGGTTCGCTGATAAAGCGCATGCCAGCGGCACGAATCGCGAAACCGTTCGGATAGCGCAAGTCCGCATACTCGATATCCTTTCCCCAACGTTGCGTCACCGCGTTCCAGGCCGCGGTCAGGCGCTTGCTCCTATCGAGCAGCGTGTCCTGATTGCGTTCGCGCCCAAGCTCCACCTGCATGCCGTTCGACAGCTTCACCGTCCACGCGTAACGCGGCGACAGCGTCACTTCTTCCGGCGTGGCGTTCAGCGGCGCGAACCACTTCTGGAAGTCGTGATAACGCGCGACCACTTCTTTCGCCGTGCCGTCCGGGCCGTCGAACGCGGGCAGTTCTTCTTCCAGCTCGCCCTGATTCGCGGTGAACAGCTCGCCGTCGACGCTCACCAGTTGATCGCTGCCCCACGTGCCAAGCGGTTTGTACTCTTCCAGCGTGACAGCCAGCGCATTCGGCCAGACCCGCCGCACGCTCGCGTGACGCACCCACGGCATCTGTTCGAACGCCTGACGCGCGACGTCCAGATCCACGGTGAAAAAGTTGCCCTTCAGCCGTCCTACCACGCCCGCACGCACCGTCGGCGAATTGATGTGCTCCGTATCGCCGTCGATCTGTATCTCGCGCAGCGCGAAATTCGGGCGCTGGATCAGCCAGTAACCGCCCGCCGCCAGCAGCACGAGCACCAGCAACGCATGCAATGCGCTGGCGGCGAGATTGAGCTGGCGAACGTTGTTCCACATGGTGTTGCTTTCGGGTTGCCCCGCTCACTACTTCAATTAATCCTTCAAGGTCAGCGCCAATACGCCGACCACCAGTTCCTGATAGCTGATGCCCACCGCGCGCGCCGCTTTCGGCGGCAGCGAGTGATCGGTCATGCCGGGCGCCGTATTCACTTCCAGGAAGTACGGATTGCCGTCGGCGTCGAGCATGAAATCGGCGCGGCCCCAGTCGGTGCAGCCGAGCACGTCGAATGCGCGGCGCGCCAGCACTTTCATGCGCGCTTCCTCGTCCGGCGTCAGGCCGCACGGAATCAGATACTGCGTGTCGTTCGCGATGTACTTGGCGTGATAGTCATAGAACTCGCCGGCCGGCACGATGCGGATGACAGGCAAGTCCAGATCGCCCGCGATGCACGCGGTGTATTCGCCGCCGCCCTCGATGCTCTTCTCGACCACCACGATCCTGTCGTACTTCACGGCTTCGACGAGCGCCGCCGGCAACGCATCCACGCTCTTCACCTTGATCACGGCAACGCTCGAGCCTTCGCTCGCCGGCTTGACGAAAAGCGGCAAGCCGAGCTTCGCGACGATGTCTTTCGCGCGCGCTTCGTAATCGTCGCCCCGCAGGACGGCTTCGAACGGCGGCGTCGGAATGCCGAGTTGCTGCCACACCAGCTTCGTGCGGAATTTATCGAGCCCGAGCGCCGAGCCGAGTACGCCGCTGCCGGTGTACTTGATGCCGTAAAAATCCAGCGCGCCCTGAATCTGGCCGTTCTCGCCGTAGCCGCCATGCAGCGCGTTGAACGCGCGCACGAAGCCTTCTTCCTTCAGCGCGGCAAGCGGACGCTCCGACGGATCGAACGGATGCGCGTCGACGCCGGCGTCGCGCAGACCTTGCAGCACGAGGCGTCCAGAATTGAGCGACACCTCGCGCTCGGCGGAATTCCCACCGAGCAGCACGGCCACCTTGCCGAATTTCCTCGCGAGTTGATCTGACTGAATACTGCTCATCTCACACCTTCGTTTCCTGAGCGAGACGACCCGGCACACCGCCGATCGAACCCGCGCCCATCGTGATCACCACATCGCCGTCACGCACCACTGCTGCGAGCGCGCCCGGCACTTCGTCCACCGTATCGACAAACACCGGCTCGACCTTGCCCGCGACGCGCAACGCGCGCGCGAGCGCACGGCCGTCCGCCGCGACGATCGGCGCTTCGCCGGCCGAATACACTTCGGTCAACACGAGCGCGTCCACCGTCGACAGCACCTTCACAAAGTCTTCGAAACAATCGCGCGTACGCGTGAAGCGGTGCGGCTGAAACGCGAGCACGAGGCGCCGCCCCGGAAATGCGCCACGCGCCGCCGCGACGGTTGCCGCCATTTCGACCGGGTGATGACCGTAGTCGTCGACGAGCGTGTAAGCGCCCGCCGCTGCGCCTTCCGTTAAGACGGGCACTTCACCGTAGCGCTGAAAACGCCGGCCCACCCCGTTAAAATCCGCGAGCGCTCGCTGGATATCGGCATCTTTCACTTCGAGTTCAGTCGCAATTGCGATAGCCGCCAGTGCGTTCTGCACGTTGTGCTCGCCTGGCAGGTTCAATGTGATGTCGAGCGGCGCCGCGTCTTCGCGCATCGCCGTGAAATGCATCTTGCCGTCGCGCGCTTCGACATTGACCGCGCGCACCTGCGCATCGGGCGCGAAGCCATAGCGGATGATCGGCTTCGACACGAACGGCAGAATCTCCTTCACGTTCGGGTCGTCGACGCACAGCACGGCAATGCCGTAAAACGGCAGACGGTGCGTGAATTCGATGAACGCCTGCTTGAGCCGCGCAAAATCGTGGCCGTAGGTGTCCATGTGATCGGCGTCGATGTTCGTGATGACTTCGATCACCGGAAACAGATTCAGGAACGACGCGTCCGACTCGTCCGCTTCCGCGACGATGAAGTCGCCGGTTCCAAGCCGCGCGTTGGCGCCGGCGCTGATCAGCCGTCCGCCGATTACGAAAGTCGGATCGAGTCCGCCCGCGGCCAGCACGCTCGCCACCAGCGAGGTCGTCGTGGTCTTGCCGTGCGTGCCCGCAATCGCAATGCCCTGCTTCAGGCGCATCAGCTCAGCGAGCATGACCGCGCGCGGCACGATTGGAATGCGGCGATGCCGCGCGGCCAGCACTTCGGGGTTGTCGCTGCGCACGGCGGTCGAAACGACCACTGCGTTAGCACCTTCAATGTTCTCGGCAGCGTGACCGATCGCAATACGCGCGCCGAGCGCGGCGAGCCGATCCGTGACGGCGTTGCTCGACAGATCCGAGCCGCTAACCTGATAGCCGAGGTTGACCAGCACTTCCGCGATACCGCTCATGCCGACACCGCCGATGCCGACAAAATGAATATGTTTGACGATGTGTTTCATTGCTTTCCTTCTGGGCTCGCGCCCGAAATCGAACCCGCCACGGTCGCGCAGATTTGCGCGACCTGTTCCGTGGCGTCGGGTTTCGCGAGCGAGCGCGAACGCTCCGCCATTTCCGCGAGACTTTCCCGCGTCTGGCTGCGCAACCAGTCAGCGAGTTTTTCCGCCGACAGATCGCGTTGCTGCACGACCAGCGCCGCGCCGTTGTCGGCGAGAAACGCTGCATTAGTGGTTTGATGATCGTCCACCGCATACGGGAACGGCACGAACAACGCGGCCACACCTACCGCTGAAATCTCGGACACCGTCATCGCACCGGAGCGGCAGATCACGAGATCTGCGTTCGCGTAGGCGCTCGTCATGTCGTCGATGAACGGCACGAGTTGCAAATCCGCGCCCGTTTGAAGGCCGGCTGCCGCGTAGTTTTCGCGCAGCGCGTCGATATGCTTCGCGCCCGCCTGATGCACGATGCGCGGCCGTTCCTTCGCGTTAACCAGCGCGAGCGCGCGCGGCACGACTTCATTCAGCGCCGCAGCGCCCAGACTGCCGCCGACAACCAGCACATTCAGAGGACCGTTGCGTTCTGCATAGCGTGCTTTGGGCGCAATCGCGCGCGCAAGTTCCGCACGAATCGGATTGCCGGTCCATTCGCCGTGCGGCAATGCATTCGGAAAGGCAACGAGCACACGCTTTGCGAGCTTCGCAAGCACCTTGTTCGCGAGGCCCGCAATCGAATTCTGTTCGTGCAGCACGAGCGGACGTCCGCTCAATGCAGTCATCAGGCCGGCAGGAAACGTGATGTAGCCGCCCATGCCGAGCACCACGTCGGGTTTCACGCGACGCAGCACGCTGAGACTTTGCGTGCACGCGCGCAGCAGATTCATCGGCAGCATGAGCTTGGTTTTCAGGCCCTTGCCGCGCAGTCCGCCAAAGCGCACGTATTCCATCGGGATGCCGTGCTTCGGCACGAGCGTCGCTTCCATGCCCGCGGGATTGCCGAGCCATACGACCTTCCAGCCCCACGCCTGCATCAGGTGCGCGACCGCGAGCCCGGGAAACACATGTCCCCCGGTGCCGCCGGCCATCACCATCAGCGTGCGTTGCTGCGTGAGGGTCATACTTTTCCTCCGCGCATGAGCACCCGGTTTTCGTAGTCCACGCGCATCAGCACCGCGACCGCGACGCAGTTCAGCAAGATGCCGGAGCCGCCGTAACTGACAAGCGGCAAGGTCAGACCTTTGGTGGGCAGCAAGCCGAGGTTCACGCCCATGTTGATAAAGGTCTGCGCGCCGAACCAGATGCCGACGCCCTTCGCGACGAGACCCGCGAACGTGCGGTCAAGCGCGAGCGCCTGACGGCCGATCTCGAACGCGCGGCGCACGATCCAGTAGAACATCAGTATCACGACCAGCACGCCGACAAAGCCGAGCTCTTCCCCGATCACCGCGAGAATGAAGTCGGTATGCGCTTCCGGCAGATAGTTGAGCTTCTCGACGCTACCGCCCAGGCCCACGCCGAACCACTCGCCGCGGCCAAATGCGATCAGCGAGTGCGTCAATTGATATGCCTTGCCCTGCGCGTAGCGGTCGTCCCACGGATCGAGGTACGCGAAGATCCGCTCGCGCCGCCAGGGCGAGGCCCACACCAGCAAGCTGAAGGTGCCGACCGCCGTAGCGACGAGTCCGCCGAACAGCTTGCCGTTCACGCCGCCGAGAAACAGCAGTCCCATGGCGATCGCGGCGATCACCATGAACGCGCCCATATCCGGCTCGAGCAGCAGCAGAGCACCGACGAGGCCCACCGCCATCGCCATCGGCAGGAAGCCTTTGGCGAAGCTGTGCATGTATTCCTGCTTGCGCACGGTGTAGTTCGCCGCGTAGATCGTTACCGCGAGCTTCATGATTTCCGACGGCTGCATGTTCGTGATGCCGAGCGGAATCCAGCGGCGTGCCCCGTTCACGCCCTTGCCGACGTGCGGTATCAGCACGATCACAAGAGCGGCGAGCGCGATCAGAAACAGCTTGGGTGCGTACTTGTCCCACGTCGAAATCGGAATGCGGAACGACACGACGCCGACCACCGCGCCCATGACCACGAAGATCAACTGACGCACGAGAAACGCGTAGTCGCGATACGACGCGTACTTCGGCGAATCGGGCATCGCGATCGACGCCGAGTACACCATCACCACGCCGAGCCCGAGCAGCGCGACGACCACCCACAGCAGCGAATGATCGTAGTCGAGCATGCGCGAACGCAGCGGCCGCACGCCGTTGACGGCGCTGGCGAGACCGCTGCCGCCCGTGCGCGAGCCGACGCGTGCGGCGCCGGCCGGCTCGCCCGAGCCGCCCGCACGTATACCGAACCGTTCCGACCAGCTCATATCATCGTCCCCCGTTCGGCCGCGATTTCTTCCACCACGCCGCGGAATACCGCTGCGCGATGCGCGTAGCCCTTGAACATGTCGAAGCTCGCGCAAGCCGGCGAGAGCAGCACGGCGTCGCCCGGTTGCGCGAGTGCGGCGGCCGCACGCGTCGCGTCTTCGAGCGTCGTGTGATCCGTTATGGCGATGCCGGTGTCTTCGAGCGCGGCGCGAATCTGCGGCGCGTCGCGGCCGATCAGCATCACGGCGCGGCACCAGCGCATGACGGGCGCGGCAAGCGGTTCGAAATCCTGACCTTTGCCGTCGCCGCCCGCAATCAGCACGACGCGTTGCGCGAGACCATCGAGCGCGGCGACTGTGGCGCCGACATTGGTTCCCTTGCTGTCGTCGACATAGTCGATGCCGTCGATCGACGCGATCAATTCCACGCGATGCGGCTCGCCGCGATATTCGCGCAAGCCGTGCAACAGCCGCGCGCCCGGCAGGCCGACGGCGCGCGCGAGCGCATACGCGGCGAGCGCGTTGGCGGCGTTGTGCAAACCGCGAATGCGCAATGCGTCTGCGGGCATCAAACGCTTGAGCGCAATGTTCGGCGGCCTGACCGCTTCATTCTTGCGACGCCGCTTCGGCGCGGGTTCGTCGCTGGCGTCGAGATCGTGCGCCTCAACCAGCCAGATCATGCCGTTGTCGCGCAGCAGGCCGTAGTCGCCGTCGTTCTTCGGCTCGGTTACGCCGAACGTCACCATCTCGGCGTCGCTCGACTCGGAAGGCGCGAGCGCCATGACGCGCGCGTCGTCGCGGTTCAGCACGCGCACGGTCTGTGTACCGAAAATGCGGCCCTTGGCGGCGGCGTAGGCGTCGAGACCGCCGTGCCAGTCGAGGTGGTCCTGCGTGATGTTGAGAATCGCTGCCGCGTCCGGCTCAAAGGTATGCGAGGTTTCGAGCTGGAAGCTCGACAGTTCGAGCACCCACACGTCGGGCAGCGCGGTGTTGTCGATGGCTTCGCTCAGTTTGTCGAGCAGCGCCGGGCTGATGTTGCCCGCCACCGCGACCTTCTTGCCCGCACGTTCGCACAGTAGGCCGGTCAGGCTAGTGGTCGTGGTCTTGCCGTTCGTGCCGGTGATCGCGATGACTTTCGGCGCGTAGCCGCTTTCGCCGAGCGTCTTGAGCGCTTGCGAAAAGAGTTCGAGTTCGCCCCACACGGGAATGCCCTTCTCGCGCGCGGCTGTGATCAGCGGCAACAGGTCGGCGGCGAGCGGCGACAAGCCCGGGCTGATGGCGACGAGTTCCACGCCTTCGAGCAGCACCGGCGAAAACGGGCCGCCGACAAACGCAGCGTCGACGCCGTGCGCTTCGAGCGCGGACAGGTTCGGCGGCACTTCGCGGGTGTCGGCAACACGCAGCCGACAGCCGTGCCGCGCGCACCAGCGCGCCATCGCGAGACCGGATTCACCCAGTCCCAGCACGAGCACCATCGGCTTTTGCCGATCCCGAAACTTCTCGCCGAACATCGTCTGCTTCCTTTAATACCTGCTGCTCAACGCAGTTTGAGCGTGGACAATCCGAACAGACACAACATCAAGGTGATGATCCAGAAGCGCACGACCACCTGCGTTTCCTTCCAGCCTGACAATTCGAAATGGTGATGCAGCGGCGCCATCTTGAAGAGACGCCGGCCTTCGCCGAAACGGCGCTTGGTGAACTTGAACCACGTGACCTGCAACATCACGGAAAGCGTTTCGGCGACGAAAATGCCGCCCATGATGAACAGCACGATTTCCTGACGCACGATCACCGCGACCGTGCCGAGTGCGCCGCCAAGCGCCAATGCGCCGACGTCGCCCATGAACATCTGCGCCGGGTGCGTGTTGAACCAGAGGAACGCGAGCCCCGCGCCGCCCATCGCGGAGCAGAAAATCAGCAGCTCGCCCGCGCCGGGAATATGCGGAAACAGCAGATACTTCGAGTAGACCGAGCTGCCCATCACGTAAGCGAACACGCCGAGCGACGCGCCCACCAGCACGACCGGCATGATGACGAGGCCGTCGAGTCCATCGGTGAGATTCACCGCGTTGCTCGCGCCCACGATCACCAGATACGTCAGCACGATGAAGCCCCACACGCCGAGCGGATAGCTGATCGACTTCACGAACGGCAGCATCAGGTCGGCGCGCGCGGGCAAGCCCATCGACAAACCGCTGCGCACCCACGCCATGAACAGGTCGAACACGCGCACATTGCTGGCTTCCGACACGCTAAAGGCGAGATACACCGCGGCGAACAGGCCGATCACCGACTGCCAGAAATACTTTTCGCGCGACGACATGCCGCGCGGATCCTTGTAGACCACCTTGCGGTAATCGTCGACCCAGCCGATCACCCCATAGCCGAAGGTGACGAGAATCACGATCCAGATAAAGCGATTGGTGAGATCGGCCCACAACAGCGTGGCCACGGCGATGCCGAGCAGAATCAGCACGCCGCCCATGGTCGGCGTGCCGGATTTCACGAGGTGCGTTTGCGGACCGTCTTTACGGACAGCCTGACCGACCTTCATCGCGGTCAGCTTGCGAATCACCGACGGGCCGCAGACGAGCCCGATCAGCAACGCGGTGATGGTGGCCATCACCGCGCGAAAAGTCAGATAACTGAACACGCGCAAGAAGCTTGCGTCATTCTGCAGCCATTGCGCCAGCGCCAGTAGCATGCTTCGGTCCTTCTATTTCAGTGTGCGGCGGGCGCGCTGCCCGCTGCGTTGGGTTGTGGACTCGTAACGGCGTCCACCACGCGCTCCATTTGCATGAAGCGCGAGCCTTTCACGAGAAGCGTTGCAGCCGCGCCGAAACCGGCCTGCTGCAATTGCGCGACCAGCGTGCCGACGTCGGCGACGTGGTGTGCGCTTGCGCCATACGCCGCGCAGGCGTCGCGCGAGGCGTCGCCCATCGCGTACAGCGCGTCGATGCCGCGTTCTTTGGCGTAAGCGCCGATTTCGCGGTGAAACTCGGGACCGTTGTCGCCTACTTCGCCCATGTCGCCCATCACCAGCACACGCGGTGAAGCGTGCGACGCGAGCACGTCGATGGCGGCACGCATTGAATCGGGATTCGCGTTGTAGGTATCGTCGATCACGGTGGCGCCCGCGAGCGTGCCGAGCGCGGCGTGCTTGACCTGCAAGCGGCCTTTGACTGCGCCGAACGATTCGAGGCCGCACTTGATTGCGTCGAGCGAAACGTCGGAGGCAAGTGCCGCCGCCGTTGCCGCCAGCGCGTTGTGTGCGTTGTGCTCGCCGAGCACTTGCAGCGTGACCTGCAACGCTCCTTCCGGCGTTTCGATGCTGAGCCGCTTGCCGTCGAACGTGCCGGTGACGGCCGCTTCGGTCGTGCGTTCCGCCGTGTTGAGCGCGAAGTCGACGATGCGGTTGCCCGTTGCCGCCACGCGCCAGATGCTTGCGTAGGCGTCGTTCGCTGGGAATACAGCAACGCCTTCGGGCTTGAGCGCGTGAATCACGCTGGCATGCTCGAGCGCGACGGCTTCGACGGTCGCCATGAATTCCTGGTGCTCGCGCTGCGCGTTGTTCACCACCGCGACCGTGGGCTCGGCGATTTTCGCGAGCAGCGACGTTTCGCCCGGATGATTCATGCCGAGTTCCACCACTGCCAGCCGATGCGCGGCATTAAGGCGAAACAGCGTGAGCGGCAAGCCGATGTCGTTGTTGAAGTTGCCGGCGGTCGCGAGCCGCTCGTCGGCACCAACGGCTGCGGCGAAGATCGACGCGATCATCTCCTTCACGGTCGTCTTGCCGTTGCTGCCGGTTACCGCGACGAGCGGCATGCTGAACTTGCGACGCCAGCCGCGCGCGAGTGCGCCCAAGCCGACGCGCGTGTCGGCAACTCGCACGACGGGCACGGTGGACACGTTCCAGCCGTCGGGCACGCGCGCGACGAGCGCGGCGCTCACATTGCGCGCGGCGACTTCCGGAAGGAAGTCGTGTGCGTCGAAACGATCGCCCTTGATCGCGACGAACAGATCGCCCGAACCGGCGCTGCGGCTGTCGGTCGACACGCGCTCGAACGCGACACTGTCGTCGCCGCTGACCGTGGCGCCCGGAATCAGCGCGGCGGCTTCACGCAGCGTGAACATCACATTGCCTTGTCCGCTCATTCGCCACCTCCGCGTGCCTGCGTAGCCCGCGCGGCGAGCGCGAGACGGGCGTGGTCCTGATCGGAGAAAGCGCGCTTTTTGCCCATGATTTCCTGTGTTGCTTCGTGCCCCTTGCCGGCCAGCACGATGACGTCTTCGCGCGCGGCGCTGCGGATCGCTTGCAGAATCGCGCTCGCGCGATCTTCGATACGGCGCGCCTTGGACGCGTCCTTCATTCCCGCGGCGATCTGCTCGATGATCGATTGCGGATCTTCGCTGCGCGGGTTGTCGCTCGTGACGACGACGCCGTCCGCCAGTTTCTCGGCGATCGCGCCCATGAGCGGACGCTTGGTCGCGTCGCGGTCGCCGCCGCAGCCGAACATGCAGATCAGTTCGCCGCCGCGCGCAGCCGCCATCGGCCGCAGCGCTTCGAGTGTTTTTTCGAGCGCGTCCGGCGTGTGTGCGTAGTCGATCACGACGAGCGGCTCGTCGTTCTGCAAGCGGCCGCCGAGGCGCTGCATGCGGCCATTCACCGATTCCAGCTTCGCCAGTTCGGCGAGCGCGGCGTCGAACGGCACGTCGGCGGCAAGCAGCGCGCCGAGCACGCCGAGCAGATTGCTCACGTTGAACGCGCCGAGCGTTTGCACTTCGACGTCGGCGTCGCCCCAATCGGACGTGCTCAGATGGAACGCCGTGCCGGTCGCGGTGGCCCGCACATTCGATGCGAGCAGCAACGCATCGGCTTGCGGCGCATCCACTTGCGCGCCTTGCGATGCAAAGTCGAGACCGTACGCGATCGTGCGCGCGTGGCCTTGCGTGCTCGCGAGCAAACGGCGGCCGGCTGCATCGTCGCGGTTGATCACGGCGGCGCGCAGTTCCGGCCATGCAAAGAGCCGCGCCTTGGCCGCTTCGTACGCTTCGAACGTGTGGTGATAATCCAGATGGTCTTGCGTGAGATTCGTGAACACGGCGATGTCGAACGCCGTGCCGTTCACGCGCCCCTGATGCAGCGCATGCGACGACACTTCCATCGCGACCGCGTTCGCGCCGGCGCCGCGCAGCTGCGCGAGACTGCGCTGCAATTGCGGCGCGTCGGGCGTCGTGAAGCCGGTATGCACGAGTTGCCCCGGCAAACCCGTGCCGAGCGTGCCGATGATTGCGCAGCGCGTGCCGAGCGCCGTGAGCGCCGCCGAAATCCACTGGCTGCACGAAGTCTTGCCGTTGGTTCCGGTCACGCCGACCGTCAGCATGTGGTCGCTCGGATCGCCGTACCAGGCGCTGGCGATCGAACCGGCAAGCTCGTTCAATGCGGGCACCGCGAGCATCGTGGATGCGTCGAGCGCGCCGGTGAATCCTTCCGGCTGCACCAGCACCGCCGCAGCGCCGCGCTCGAGCGCGCCGTTAATGAACGGGCGGTTGTCCGCGCCCTCCACGGCATAGGCGAAAAACGCGTCGCCGGCTACGAGCGAGCGCGTATCGGCGTGCAGATGCGCGCCGGGTTGCACGCGCGCGTGCAGCCAGTTCAAGGCGTCGGCGATCTGCTGGCGCGCCGGGTGGTTTTGACGGAGCGCGCTCATCGAACGACTCCCGGATGGCTTTTCGCGTTCGCGGAAATCGTCATCTTCTTCGCGCTCGCGTTGGTCGAAATCTTCTTCGCCGCGGACGGAGCGGGCGTTGCCGAAGGCGCGGCGGAGGCTGAATCGTCCGACACCACCATCTGCTTGACCGGCATCTGCGGCGGCACATTCAGCGAGCGCAGCGTATCGCCGACGATGCCGGAGAACACCGGCCCCGACACCTGACCACCGAAGTGGCTGCCCGCCGTCGGTTCGTCGACGGACACGGCCACGACAATGCGCGGATTCGGCATCGGCGCCATGCCGACGAACGACGCGCGGTATTTCGAGTGGTCGTAGCCGTGCGGACCGTGCTTGTACGCGGTGCCGCTCTTGCCGCCGACGCGATAGCCAGGCACCGCCGCATCCGGCGACGTGCCGCCGGGCGAGACGACGGTTTCGAGCATCGCTCGCACCTCGCGCGCGGTGGTCGGCGAAAAGATTTGCGGGCCGTTGGCCGGCTGGTCGCCAGGCGTGCGGAAAATCGACACCGGCATGATCTGGCCGTCGTGCGCGATGGCGGTATAGGCGCGGCCCAGCTGGAACAGCGACACCGAGAGGCCGTAGCCGTACGACATGGTCGCCTGCTCGATGCGGCGCCAGCTCTTCCACGGACGCAGACGTCCCGCCGCCGCGCCAGGAAAACCGACCTTCGGCGCCTGGCCGAGACCGATGCTCGTGTACATGTTCCACATCTCTTCGGGCTTGAGCTGCATGGCGATCTTCGTCGCGCCGATGTTGCTCGACTTCTGGATCACGCCGCCCACGGTCAGCACGCCGAACGCGCTGTCGTCGGTAATCGGCGCACCGTCAAGCACGAAACGGCCGCCGCCGGTATCAACCAGTGTAGTCGGCGTGACGCGGTGCAGATCGAGCGCGAGCGACACCGTGAAAGGCTTCATGATCGAGCCCGGTTCGAACGTGTCGGTCAGGATGCGGTTGCGCAGCTGGTCGCCGGTCAGGTGGGAACGGTCGTTGGGGTTGTACGTCGGGTAATTGACGAGCGCGAGCACTTCGCCGGTGCGCACGTCGATCACCATCGCCGCGCCGGCCTTCGCCTTGAACTTTTCGACGGCTGACTTCAGGTTCGCATACGCGATGTACTGGATCTTGCTGTCGATCGAGAGGTCCACGTCCTGGCCGTTGTGCGGCACGACCTGCTCGTCCACATCCTCGATGATGTGGCCCATCCGGTCCTTGATCACGCGGCGGCTGCCGGACATGCCCGCGAGTAGCTTCTGATCGCCCAGTTCGACGCCTTCCTGGCCTTCGTCCTCGACATTGGTGAAGCCGATCAGGTGAGCGGTGATCTCGCCTTCCGGATAGAAACGCTTGTATTCGTCGCGCGCGTAGATGCCGGGAATGTCGAGAGCCTTCACCTTTTCGGCAATGTCCACCGGCACCTGGCGCTTCACGTAGACGAAGGTCTTGTCTTCGGAGAGCTTCGTGCGCAGTTCCTTGTTGGTCATGCCAAGCAGCTTGCCGAGCGCGTTCAGTTTGTCGGCGCCGAGGTCGTCGGGCACGGATTCGGGAATCGCCCAGATCGCGCGCACGGGCAGACTCGTGGCCAGCACGAGGCCATTGCGGTCCAGAATCTTGCCGCGTGTGGCGGGCAATTCGAGGCGACGCTGATAACGGATTTCGCCCTGCTTCTGATAGAACGCGTTGCCGGGCCCCTGAATCCAGAACGCGCGCGCGGTCAGCGCGACGAACGCCATGAAGAGCAGGAACACGACGAGTTTCGAGCGCCACATCGGCAGGCGCACGGACAGGATCGGATTGGCGGAGAACGCGACGCTCTTGCGGGCCGACGATTTTTTCATCGCACGCCTCCCTTGCGGCTCGCCGCGGGCGCAGCTGCGGAAGCGGATGCCGCCGCCGAGGTCGGGATCGGCGCGTCTTCGGCCTTCGCGGCGCCGGGGTCGAGCGTCAGGTACTGCGTGCGGCCGGTGCTGACCGCCTGCATTTTCAGCGACGCGGTCGCGATCTGCTCGATGCGCGACGTCTTGGAAAGCGCGCTCTGCTGATATTGAAGCTGCGAATAGTCCTGCTGCAGCTGACGCTCCTGCGACTGCGCGCGCTGCAACTGGATGAAGATCTGACGCTGCTGATTGGTGGCGTTGACAACAGACAAGGCACAGCCCATCACGATCATCAGCAGGAAAATATTGAGGCGATTCATGGTGCGATCCGCTCCGCCACGCGCATCACGGCAGAACGGGCGCGTGGGTTTGCGGCGACTTCAGCGTCGCTCGCAAATACGCGGCCGATGATTTTGAGCGGGGGACTCGGCAGGTCGACGGCACGAATCGGCAGGCGACGATCTACCGCGGGCGCAGTTGCGTGCGCCTGCATGAATCGCTTGACGATCCGGTCCTCGAGCGAATGAAAGCTGATGACCACCAGCCGCCCCCCTTGCTCCAGCAGCGCTAGCGCTGCTTCTAAAACGACTTGCAGCTCCGCAAGCTCTTGATTGATGTGAATCCGTATAGCCTGAAAGGTGCGGGTTGCCGGGTCCTTGCCCTTCTCACGGGTTTTGACGACGTTAGCCACGATTTGGGCAAGCTCGCCCGTGCTGACGAGAGGCCCAAGACGGTCGGACTCTGCCCGGCGAGCAACAAGCGCCTTTGCAATCTGAAAAGCAAACCGTTCTTCCCCATAATCTCGTATCACCTCCGTCAGTTCCTGCACCGTGGCCCGCGCCAGCCAGTCGGCGGCGGACTCGCCGCGCGTCGGGTCCATCCGCATGTCGAGCGGGCCGTCGGCGCGAAAACTGAAACCCCGCTCCGGATCGTCGACTTGCGGCGACGACACGCCCAGATCCAGCAAAACGCCCGACACGCGTTCAATGCCGCGCTCCGCAATCGCGGTGCGCAGCGAAGCAAAACTCTCATGCACGATGGCGAAGCGCGGATCCGCGATCTGCTGCGCCGTGGCGATGGCGAGCGGGTCTTTGTCGAACGCGATCAGACGCCCCGCTTCACCCAGCTTCTCCAACACCCGGCGGCTATGACCGCCGCGCCCGAACGTGCCGTCCACATACACGCCGTCCGCGCGCGTAACCAGCGCCTCTACCGCTTCTTCCAGCAGCACCGTGCGATGCTGCAATTCATTTCTCATCGCAGATGCCATATATGTATGCCGCGATCAGAACGTGAAATTCTTCAACGCTTCGGGCATGCCCTCGGCGATCGCCGCCTGTTCCTTCGCGGCGTAAATCTGTGCGTCCCATATTTCGAAGTGACGGCCCATGCCGAGCAAGGTCACCTCTTTTTCCAGCGAGCCGGCCGCGCGCAATTCCGGTGACACGAGCACGCGGCCCGCGCCGTCCATATCCACGTCCATTGCGTTACCGAGAAAGATGCGCTTCCACCAGGCCGCGTTCATGGGAAGCTTGTCGACTTTGTCGCGGAAGATTTCCCATTCCGGGCGTGGAAAGAGCAACAGGCAGCCGTCCGGGTGCTTGGTAATCGTCACCCGGCCCTCTGCCTGTGTTTGCAGCGCATCCCGATAGCGCGACGGAATCGACATCCGCCCTTTCGCATCGAGCGTCAGCGCCGACGCCCCTTGGAACACTTCGCTCTCCCTCTTGGCCCGCGCCTTTGCGCCGGCTGCCCGATTCGTAAAAATCTACCCGAAACCGCCGGTGAGATCACACAAAAATACACTTTCTCACACTGTCTCCCACTTTAGAGGAACGCTAAACACGGGTCAAGGGAGAGAACTGGTTTTTGAGCGAATTTTGTTTGTAAGAACAAGGACTTAGCGCGACTGCTTCATGTCAGACGTAAAACGGAAAACCGTTATAAATTAAAGAGCTAACGAAGCTTGTGAAGGTGATACGTGAAAAGTGCGAGCGAAACGCGCGGATCGTAAGCGATCAGCAAGGGCGGCTGGAGGATGGGCGGCGGAGTTTCGGCGGCGGTAGGCGAACGGCGCGTCGCGCGTCGTCCCACCTGGCGAAGCGAGGCCGGGAGCCCGGCGCTTCTGCTGTCTTTTTAGACCTTCTTATATGTAGTACGCGGTCCGGGTCATGACCTTCGACATCGCGCGCATCAACGCACGTGCTGGGAACGGCAACTCCATGCCGCCTGCGTCCATGGCCGCTTTGCCGTGCGCGGCTTCGTCGATACGCATCTGCTCGACAATGGCGCGCGACTCGCGATCAGCGGCCGGCAAGTGGTTCATGTGGCTGTCGAGGTGCTGTTCGACCTGCCGCTCGGTTTCGGCCATGAAGCCGAGGCTCACGCGATCACCCAGGCGCCCGGCCGCGAGGCCGATGGCGAGCGCGCCGGCATACCAAAGCGGATTGAGCAGACTCGGACGCGAATCAAGCGCTTCCAGACGCTTGGCCGTCCACGCGAGGTGATCTTCTTCTTCTATCGCGGCCCGATGGAACGCGCTTCGCAGCGACGGCGACTTCGTTGCCAGCTTCTGCGCCTGGTAGAGCGCCTGTGCACACACTTCGCCGACGTGATTCACGCGCATCAGACCCGCGGAGTGCGCGCGCTCGGCCGGCGACAGCTCCGGCACTTCCGCAGGAGCCGCCGATTCTTGCGGAACCGGCAAAGGACGGCTCATGCGCGAAACGCCGGTCATTGAGCGTAAACCCCGATCAAATTCAGTAATCAACTCGTCCAGAAACATTCGGCACTCCCTGATTCAACAACCGGCTCCCCGCGCGTCGCGGCCCGTGCGACAAGGCTTGGCGGGGAAAAACGCAGCCTCCGTGCAGCCTTGAATCAGGCGCCGGAGATATCAGGATTACGATTTTAGATCATGTTGCGTAAACGAAACAGGAGCGTTCCGGGCGACCTGCTTTTTCTTTGTGCCATGTAGCCGTTTTGTTACATTACGTGCAACTTCTCGCGAAGTTGGATAAGCAAGGCCTCAACGCTACATAAATATTCGCCTTGTACAAAAGATTCGTAATCCTTGGAGATCATTCGATGAAAAAGTCGCTTCTCGCTCTCGCAGCACTGGGCGCATTCGCAGGCGTCGCACATGCGCAGAGCAGCGTGACCCTGTACGGTATCATTGACGAAGGCTTCAACATCAACACCAACTCTGGTGGCAAGCACCTGTACAACCTGTCCAGCGGCGTTATGCAAGGCTCGCGTTTCGGCCTGCGTGGCACGGAAGATCTGGGCGGCGGTCTGAAGGCGCTGTTCGTGTTGGAAAACGGTTTTGACGTGAACAATGGCAAGCTGGGTCAAGGCGGCCTGATGTTCGGTCGTCAAGCTTACGTCGGCCTGTCGAGCCAGTTCGGCACGGTCACGCTGGGTCGTCAGTACGACTCCGTCGTCGACTACGTTGGTCCGCTGGAAGCAGGCGACCAGTGGGGCGGCTACATTGCTGCTCACCCGGGCGACATCGACAACTTCAACAACGCATACCGTACGAACAACACGGTCAAGTACACGAGCGCGGATTACGGCGGCCTGAAGTTCGGCGGCACGTACAGCTTCGGCGGCGTTGCAGGCAACTTCTCGTCGAACCAGATCTGGTCGTTGGGCGCCGGCTACAACAACGGTCCGCTGGTGTTGGGCGTCGGCTACTTGAACGCACGCACGCCGGCAGCTTCGGGCGGCCTGTTTAACAACGGCGGCACGGCAGCTACGCCGGCTGGCGCAGTGACCTCGCCGGTCTACGCAGGCTTCGCATCGGCTAACACGTACCAGGTTATCGGTGCAGGCGGCGCATACACGTTCGGCGCAGCAACGCTCGGCCTGACGTACTCGAACATCCGCTTTGCAAACCTGGGCGCTTCGTACGCATCGCCGTTCAAGGGCCAAACGGCTACGTTCAACAACGCAGAAGTCAACTTCAAGTACCAGTTGACCCCGGCACTGCTGGTCGGCGCAGCGTATGACTACACGCGCGGCTCGGAAATCAACGGCAACTCGCGTGCTCAGTACCACCAAGGCGCTGTTGGCGTGGACTACTTCCTGTCCAAGCGTACCGACGTCTACGTGATCGGTGTGTATCAGCACGCTACGGGCGAAACGCTGAGCGCAACCGGCACCGTGGTTGCAGCAACGGCTGGCATCAACGGCCTGTCGGGCTCGTCGAACCAGAACCAGCTGGCAGCTCGCGTCGGCATCCGCCACAAGTTCTAATAAGTCGTAATAAAGCAGTTTGCCTCAAAGGCGCCTTCGGGCGCCTTTTTTTATGTTTGTGGCGGCCCGCGGTGGCGCGGGCTCTGTTGCTCGCAGCAGTGCAAATAAAAGAAGGCCCGGCTGACTTGTCGTCGGCCGGGCCTTTTTGATTCTGGTGAGGGATACGCGTTACCGCGCGTCAACCCTTGGCGAAGTTCAAGCGCGCCAGCCTCATGCCCGACCGTCGCGCAACTCGCGACGCAAAATCTTGCCGACATTGCTCTTCGGCAGCTCGGTGCGGAACTCGACGATCTTCGGCCGCTTGTAGCCCGTGAGCTGCTGTTTGCAGTAGGCCAGAATGTCGGCGTCAGTCAGCGCCTGATCCTTCTTCACGACGAACAACTTCACCGCCTCGCCCGAATGCTGATCGGGCACACCCACTGCCGCCACTTCGAACACGCCGGGCAGCCTGGCGACGACGTCTTCGATCTCATTCGGATACACGTTGAAGCCGGAAACCAGAATCATGTCCTTCTTGCGGTCGACGATCTTCACGAACCCTTGTTCGTTCATCAAGCCGACGTCGCCCGACTTGAAAAAGCCGTCCGGCGTCATGACTTTGGCCGTCTCTTCCGGCCGGTTCCAGTAGCCCGCCATCACTTGCGGGCCGCGGATGCAGATCTCGCCGGCCTGGCCGAGCGGCACTTCGTTGCCCTCGTCGTCGCGGATCGAGATTTCCGTCGACGGCAGCGGCAGGCCGATCGTGCCGCTATATTCCGTCACCGTCACAGGATTGCAGGTCACACACGGCGAGGTTTCAGACAACCCATAGCCTTCGATGATCGGCGTCTTCGTATGCTCGAACCAGCGCTTCGCGACAGCCTCCTGAACGGCCATGCCGCCACCGTTCGCCGCGATCAGTTTCGAAAAGTCGAGCTTGTGGAAGTCGGGGCTGTTCAACAGCGCGTTATAAAGCGTGTTGACCGCCGGGATCGTCGTGATCGCATACCCTTGCAGCGCCTTGATCATGCCAGGAATGTCGCGCGGATTCGGGATCAGCACACCCAGCCCTCCGGTGCGAATCGTCAGCAGTCCGCACACGGTCAGCGCGAAGACGTGATACAGCGGCAGCGCGACAACGGTAATGAACTGCCCGATGTCGGTGCGGTTCGCGCGGGCCGGATTGAGCCAGATTTCGGACTGCAGCACGTTCGCAATCAGATTACGGTGCAGCAGCGTTGCACCCTTGGCGACGCCGGTCGTGCCGCCGGTGTACTGCAGGAACGCGACGTCGTCAGGGCCCTGCTGGACTGGTTTGAAACTCTGGTGTTCGCCTTGTGCGATCGCGGTATTGAATTTGACGTGGCCGGGCAAGCTCCACGCCGGCACCATTTTCTTCACCCGGCGCACGACGAAGTTGACGACGGTACCCTTCACCCCCATCAGGTCGCCCAGCGTGGCGACCACCACATGCTTGAGCGCGGTATTGCGCACGATTGCCTGCAGCGTGACGGCGAAATTTTCGAGCAGGATGATTGCTTCCGCGCCGCTGTCTTTCAACTGATGCTCGAGCTCACGCGGCGTATACAGCGGGTTGACGTTCACGACTACATAACCCGCGCGCAGAATCGCGGCAATGGCGACCGGATATTGCAGCACGTTGGGCATCATGATCGCGATGCGAGCGCCGCGCGCCAGACCCTTCGACTGAAACCACGCGGCCAGCTTGCGCGAAAGCGCGTCCATTTCGCCGTAGCTGATCGCCTTTCCCATGCACACGAAGGCCGGCTTGTCGCGATGCTCCCGGAACGCCTCCTCGAGCAGTTCGGCCAGGGATGAATAGCGGGTTGGGTCGATCTCTGCGGGAACGCCGGGCGGGTAAGATTTCAGCCAGATTTTGTCCAATGCAGCGTCTCCTTCCTCATTTTCGAATGGTCGTGCTAAAAACGCATCGTAGCATGGGCACCTCTGCGGTATTCGCGAAAAACGGCTGGGTTAGACTGCTGCCTCGAACCTTCAAACGGCTTGCCGGCGAGGCTTGGGCGATGTAAAGCGAGCGCGTCAGACGCGCTCCACCTCGACGAGGCAGTCGTAGAAGGTTGCGGATCCGCCGAGGTCGGTGAGCGCCTGACTCGTGACCTGATTGGCGTTGCGGCCGTCGGGCGCGAGCTTTTTCCACCAGATCGACAGGCAGACCACGACACCCTGGCGCGCGCGGTCGGTGACGCGGGCGCGCGCCTGCATGGAGCCGCGGTCGTTGAAAATGCGCACGTTGGCGCCGTCGGCGATGCCGCGCGCGTCGGCGTCGGCTGGATGAATGTCGAGATGTGGCTCACCTTCCGTCGACCGCAGGCTCTCAACGTTGACGAACGTGCTATTCAGGAAGTTGCGCGCAGGCGGCGAAATCATTGCAAGCGGGTATCGCGCGGCCAGTTCCGGCGCAAATTCCGCGGATTCATAGGGAGGCAGGTAATCCGGCAGCGGGTCCAGGCCCTGCTGCGCGAGCCGCTCGCTGTAAAACTCGCATTTTCCCGACGGCGTGTGGAAGCCGCCCTCGGCAAACGGCGCGTCGGGCAGATTGAGTTTTGCCCAACCGGCCTGTTTGAGCGACTCCCAGTCCACGCCTTCAAGCGTCTTGTCTTGCCAACGGAACGCACTGCGCGCCACCGTTTCATCGCTTTCGAAGAGTGCCGGCTCATCTAACGCCATGTGGCGCGCGAGGCCGCGAAAGATTTCAGTATTCGGGCGCGCGTCGCCGACCGGCGGAATCGCGGGCAAGTTCACCATGACGTGCGTGTGGCCGTACGACTTGTGCACGTCGAGATGCTCGAGTTGCGTCGTGGCAGGCAGGAGCAGGTCGGCGTAGTCCGCGGTGTCCGTCTGGAAATGCTCAAGAACGATCGTGAAAAGGTCTTCGCGTGCGAAGCCTGCCGCGACGCGCTCGGAATCGGGTGCGACGGCGACCGGATTCGAGTTGTACACAACGATTGCCTCGACCTTTGGTCCAAACTGAGCGTCGCCCGGGTGCAGGAGCGCGTCACCAATTGCATTCATATTGATGACGCGGCTCGGCTTCGCCGGCCAGCCGGGCATCAGGTCGGGGCGCTGCAACGCATGTGAGTCCACCGGCGCCCAGCCCGATGACGACAGCAAGGCGCCGCCGGCGCGTTCGCGCCACGCGCCGGTCAGCGACGGCAGGCACGCAATCGCGCGCACCGCGTTGCCGCCACCACGCACCCTTTGCAGACCATAGTTCAGGCGAATCGCGGCCTTCTTTGTACTTCCGTAAAGCCGCGCGAGGTCGACGATAACCTGCTCGTCAATGCCGCAAATTTCAGCAACTCGCGCCGGCGGATAAGTGAGCGCGCGATTTTTGAGCTCGGCGAAGCCCAATGTATGCGCGGCGATGTACGCGTGATCCAGCAGATCTTCCGAGATCAGCACGTTCATCATGCCGAGGGCTAATGCACCGTCAGTCCCCGGCTTCAGCGCAATATGCTGATGGCACTTCTCCGCGGTCAACGAGCGATACGGATCAATAGCGATGAGGCGTGCGCCTGCGCGTTTGGCCTGTTGCGCCCGCGTCCAGAAATGGAGATTCGACGCAATGGGGTTGGAGCCCCAGATGAGAATCACCTCGCTTTCCTCGAAGAACTCAGTGAGCATGCCGAGGCTCGCGCCATACGTGTATTTCAAACCTGCTGCGCCGGCCGCAGCGCAGATCGTGCGGTCCAGTTGCGATGCGCCTAATTTGTGGAAGAACCGTTGCGCGATGCTGTCGCCCTGGACGAGGCCCATCGTGCCGGCGTAGCTGTAGGGCAGAATCGCTTCCGGCGCGCGACGCGCGACTTCCGACAGGCGCGTTGCGGCCAGTTCCAGCGCTTCCTCCCAACTGATCGGCTGAAAACGGCCCTCGCCTTTGCGGCCGACGCGCTTCATCGGCGTCGTGAGGCGTTGTGGATGATGCACCCGTTCCGCGTAGCGGCTGACTTTGGTACACAACGCACCTTGAGTCGGAGGATGGTCCGCGTCCGCGACCACCTTGAGGGCCCGGCCGCCCTCAACGGTTACCTTCATTGCGCAGGTGTCGGGGCAGTCATGCGGACAAACCGCGCGAGCGAATTCGGTTGGAGCGTTCATTGGGTAACCATTCAGAGGACGGTAAGCAGGGCGCAACGCCGGATTCTATTACGTCCGCCGACGCTTGCCTGCATGCTGCCGCCAAAAAGCCTTCGGCGTAGAATCGTTAGCACTGCGTCCGGACGCATGTCGCCCGGGCAATTCCAGGCGATTCCACGCAAGTCAAAGCGCAAGCGCATCGGCACTCCATTATGAAACTGATCCCCGAAATCCAGGCTGCTCACGGAGAAATCCAGAATCTTCGACGAACGATCCACGCCCATCCCGAACTGCGTTACGAGGAAACCGCGACTTCTGAGCTGGTCGCGAATGCGCTCGAGTCGTGGGGCATTGAAACTCACCGCGGATTGGGCAAAACAGGCGTTGTGGGCGTGCTCAAACGCGGCAATGGAACACGCTCGATCGGTCTGCGCGCCGACATGGATGCGTTACCGATCCAGGAACTGAACAGTTTCGAACATCGATCGAAAAACGACGGGAAAATGCACGCGTGCGGTCACGATGGACACACGGCGATGCTCCTCGGCGCAGCTAGGCATCTGGCGAAACACGGCGATTTTGACGGCACGATCGTATTCATTTTTCAGCCAGCAGAAGAAGGCGGCGCCGGCGCGCAGGCGATGATCGAGGATGGCCTTTTCGAAAAATTTCCCGTGGATGCAGTGTTCGGCATCCACAACTGGCCGGGCATGCCGGCGGGCCAATTCGGCGTGACCGAAGGCCCCATCATGGCCTCCAGCAACGAATTTCGCATTGATATCAAGGGCGTCGGCTCGCACGCAGCGTTGCCGCATAACGGACATGACCCTGTCTTTACTGCGGTGCAGATCGCGAACGGCTTGCAGGGCATCATCACGCGAAACAAGAAGCCGCTCGATACCGCTGTGCTCTCAATCACCCAAATCCATGCCGGCGATGCAGTCAACGTCGTCCCGGACGATGCGTGGATTGCGGGCACCGTACGCACGTTCACGACCGAAACGCTCGACCTGATTGAAGCGCGCATGCGCAAGATCGCTGAAAATACGGCGGGCGCTTACGATTGCACAGTCGACGTCCACTTCCACAGAAACTATCCGCCGACGATCAACAGCAGTGAAGAAGCGCGGTTCGCGGCCGCCGTCATGAAAGAGATTGTGGGGACTGAGAACGTCAATGACTCCGTGGAACCTACGATGGGTGCGGAGGACTTCTCGTTTATGTTGCTGGCAAAGCCTGGATGTTATGCGTTCCTTGGCAACGGCGACGGTGGTCACCGCGACGCCGGCCACGGTGCCGGCCCCTGCATGCTGCATAACGCGAGCTATGATTTCAACGATGAATTGCTTCCCATCGGCTCGACGTATTGGGTCCGACTTGCGGAGCGTTTTCTGGCGGGTGAGAAGTAGGACGTACGAGCTGGATGCTGGATAGGGCGTCGGCGTCAGGCTGCATCCGTTGGCTCTCGTCGGGTGTATGGGTCCGCGGAGACGGTTTTTGCTTATCTGCCGAGGCTAGTAAGCGGTGCCGGTGTTGACGTTGGACGCGCCTATCAGGAACTGACGGGCTATGCGAATCCCGCTCACATCGGCGGGGACTGAGCGGCCTGGCGGGTGCGGATCGTGATCGTGTAGGTCCTGTTACGGGCGTTTTTTCTGCCGCGTAAACGCCGCAACCCCACCTTGATGGGGTGGGGTTGCGGGCACTGCTGGGGAGCCTGACGATTACCTACTTTCACACGGGTAATCCGCACTATCATCGGCGTGGAGTCGTTTCACGGTCCTGTTCGGGATGGGAAGGGGTGGGACCGACTCGCTATGGTCATCAGGCATGACTTGTTGTCGTGTCGCCTGTGGGGCGGCACAACCAATCGGGAAGAAGTAGTGGAGAGGAGGCCTCTCCTTATAAGGTATAGGGCTGTGCTGTTTCTG
>NZ_AXAJ01000016.1 GCF_000472445.1 Burkholderia sp. WSM2230 | reverse complement strand
TGCCAGAAACAGCACAGCCCTATACCTTATAAGGAGAGGCCTCCTCTCCACTACTTCTTCCCGATTGGTTGTGCCGCCCCACAGGCGACACGACAACAAGTCATGCCTGATGACCATAGCGAGTCGGTCCCACCCCTTCCCATCCCGAACAGGACCGTGAAACGACTCCACGCCGATGATAGTGCGGATTACCCGTGTGAAAGTAGGTAATCGTCAGGCTCCCCAGCAGTGCCCGCAACCCCACCCCATCAAGGTGGGGTTGCGGCGTTTACGCGGCAGAAAAACGTCCGTAACAGGACACACACCGTAACCAGCGCGGGGACGCTCAGTCTCCGCCGATGCGCAGCGCGCCCGCGTAGCCCGTCAGTTCCAGATAGGCGTGTCCGACTTCCACGCCATCGCGGCTCACCAGAGTCGCACCTTCCCAGTACACCGCGCCGGTGGACTGTCGAGAGTCCAGTTCCTGATCGTCCATCAACGGATCCAGCTGCCAGGTCAGCGCGCCGGTTCTGACCGTCATCGCCACCGGATACGACGTGTTCGTGTACGGCGAGCGCCACATACGGCGCGGCGTGAACTCGACCTCGCCCGGGGCAAATGCCGTGACGCGCCCGTCGCGATCGCGCAATGCGGCGTGCGCCCAAATGGCATGTCCGTCGCGGCTGCGCACCTTGAAGGCCATCAAGGCCGAACCGTCGGACAGATTGGCGCCCAGCCAATCCCATCCCGCAGCATTGGCGTCGAGCAGCGTGCTCGACCATTCGTGATCGAGCCATGCAATGCCGGTGAC
Source organism: Burkholderia sp. WSM2230 (assembly GCF_000472445.1). Classification (GTDB taxonomy): domain Bacteria; phylum Pseudomonadota; class Gammaproteobacteria; order Burkholderiales; family Burkholderiaceae; genus Paraburkholderia. Next base: position 123,647 of record NZ_AXAJ01000016.1, on the reverse strand, counting down.
CACCGTGGGGCGTTGCGATGCACTGCCTTTGGTGGCCGGCCGCATCACGCTGCCGGATACCCGCAATTGCGGCTCGCTGTAGTAATAGCTTGCCTGTTCGGGCCGCGGACCTTTGCGCGAATAGCCGCGTTCGCCCTGAAGCAGGGGCGCCTGCGTCGGCATCAGAGTGAGATGCAATGCGAACTCGCCTGCATCGGCGGTGACATCGTAGTGGCCGTCGGCAGCACGCACTATTTTCCATGCGTCGAGCTTGACATCCGTGTTACCGGACCTCGCATAGGCGAGCCCGAATCCCTCCCGGCCGATCCGCTGATCGTGCACGAGGTGACCGCGCGCGGGATCGCTCAACGCAGCGTGCGCAATGATCAATTGAGAAGGTGCAAAGGCACTCGGATCGGCAGCATCATGGCCCGTTGCAGAGCGGAAGAACGTGATCTGAAAGCCGAGAGGCCTGTTATCCGGCGTCCTTAGCCAGCCTGTCGCGTACCACCACTCGGTGCGAAAGTCTGCGTGGGCGCCGGTGTCCGTCGGCAGCGTGACGGGACGTTCTGGGGTGACCACTGCAAACTGCGGCGGTGCCGCAAAGCAAGGCGAAACGGCAAGCGCACCGGCAACGAAAAAGGCAGAAATGCACAGAGCCCAAGCCATTGCTTGAAACGACGCAGTCGCAACCGGCTCTTGAAGGTCCACTTGCGCGTGACTGCCCGCTTCGTGCGCTGGTAACCGCAGCCACGCCCGCATCACCAGTCCTCCTTGACTGCGCGCACCGCATCGACGGAAACTGCACCGCGTCCCGCGACCACGGCCGTCGAAACTGATGACGCCAGCATCACCCAAGCAACGGTGCCGAGAATGGTCCACGGAACATGCAGCGACATGCTCCAATGAAATGACTGCGGATTGACGACGAATACAAGAACCAGACTGATCGCGAATCCGAGAACGAAACCCACCGCAATGCCGCACGCCGTGAGCATACCGCCTTCGAGTGCGAGGATCGCAAGGATCTGCGCGCGAGTCACTCCGACGTGCCGCAGCATGCCGAACTCGCGAGCGCGCGACAGCGTCTGTGCGGAAAACGTTGCGGCCACGCCGAACAACCCAATGACGATTGCGACCGCCTCAAGAAGATACGTAACCGCAAAACTGCGGTCGAAAATCACTAGCGTGCGCGCGCGAATGTCGCCGGGCTGCGAGATGTCCAGCGTCGCGCCGAAGGGCAGTGCACGCAGCCCTGCTATCACGTGCTCCACGCTCATGCCTCGTTCGACGCTGACAGCGACATCGGTCGCGTTCATGTCGGCGGTGAGGCGGCGATAATCGGCAAGCCGTATCTGGATCGCACCGCTTTGCCGCACGTAGTCACGCCATACGCCGGCGACGACGAAATCATGTACGCGCTCGCCGAGCGGCAGGCGTACACGTTGCCCGAGCCTATAGCCGTATAAATCGACCATTGCTTCGGACACCCAAACAGGTGTTTCATCGCGTTTCAGTTCACGCGCGGGCAGTACAGGTCCCATCATTTGCAGATTCGAGCCGGGGTCGTCCGCGTCGATCTCGCGGGCGAGTAGCGCGATGTCGGGGCGCGACGGATCGAGCGTGACATGGGAGGTGCGCGCGAACGCCGCCTTTGCGATGCCGGGCACGGCCGCAAGCCGACGCTGCTCGTCGAGGTTCAGGCCGCCCGTGTCGCCGTTTTGTGCCGCGCGCACATACAGATTGGCCGACAGCAGATGAACCAGCCAGTCGTCAACAGATACGCGGAAGCTCGCGACCATGATCGCCATCGCGACGATCAGCGCGAAACTCGACAACACGCCGCCCATTGCAATCGACGCATGACCCGGCGCATTCGCAAGACGCGCAAGCGCAAGCGTGCTCGCCGCACCGCTACGCGGCCGCGCTGCGAACGCCCGGCTTGCCGCGCCGAATACAAGAGCGGTGACGCGCGGCATCAACGCAATTCCGCCGATGAGCAGCAGCGCGACCGCCACATAACCGCCAATGGGCGTGTCGAACCACGGCGGCGCTTGTGTCAGCACGGCGCCGGTGACCAGACATAGCAATGCAGGCCACGGCGTCGCGAGCCGCGCGAGCGCGCCTTCTTCGGCGCCCGCCTTGAGTGCCGCCGCGGGCCGCGCGCGCGCCGCCTCGAGCGCTGGCGCAAGACTGCCAAGGACGGCCACCGCGATGCCGAGCGTCAGAAACAACGCGCTTGCGAGCGGTTGGAAGCCGACTTGCGGCCGCACGCCGGGAAAATAGCCGCCGCCGAGATCGCTGCCGAAAAAATGCAACGCCCCGGCTGCAAGGGCGTAACCCAGCGCGAGGCCGCACAGCGAACCGAGTACGCCGAGCAGCGCGCCTTCCAGCAGAATCTGCTGCAATAGCTGGCCGCGAGTCAGTCCCAACACGCGCAGCATCGCGAACTGCGCGCGGCGACGCACGACGCTCAGCGCCTGCGTCGAAAATACGAGGAACGCGCCGGTGAAAAGAGCGACCAGCGCGAGCACGTTCATATTGATCCGATAGGCACGGGAGAGTCTGTCTGTGCGGCTTTCGACATCGCGTGCTTCGGCGACGATCCATTGACTGCCCAACTCATTTTGTAGAGCGCGTTTGAAGCGCTCGCGGTCGACGCCCCGCTCGAGTTGTACGTCGACCCGCGACAGCTTGCCCACCATGCCGAATTTCCACTGAACGGCGGCAATATCCATGATCGCGAGCCGTTGACCAGGCCGCGTTCTGGCGATGCCGCCGGCCACGCGCAGAGGCACGAGCGAGGTGCCGTTTTGCAGCACAACCTGATCGCCGGTTTTGACATGCAGCCATTGCTGCGCGGCGGTGGAAAGGAACACGGCGTCCGGAGCGAGCGTGTCGAAAGGCCGGCCGGCTGACGGTACGCCGATCAGATCCGGCGCAATGCGGCTCGCCCTGAATATGTCGATGCCGAGCACTTGCAACGTGGCGTTGTGCTCACGCACGGCGACGTCCAGCGCAAGAACCGGGCTCGCGAGCGCAACGCCTGCTTTGTTGGCGAGACGCGGATAGATCGACTCGTCGAATAGAGCTTGCGCGCCGCGCACCTGCAAATCGGCCTCGCCGGAGAGGCTGCGCGCCGCGGCGGAAAATTCGTTGAAGGCTGCGCTATTGATGAGTTGCACCGCGTAGCCGAGCGCCACGCCGAGCGCGATCGTTGCGATAGCAACCAGTGCGCGTCCCCGATGACTGCGCCATTCGGCGCCAAGCAGCCAGCGCGCGAGAGTGCGATGCCCACGCGTGCGGGCGGGCGTGTGAGAGTCAGCGGGCGTCATCGGTTGAACGGGCTGCGGGTTGCAAGCCGCGCTGCGGGCGCGAAAGTGCCTGCGCTTGCGGTGCGCAATGCAAACCGCCATCGCTGAGAATCATGATGCGATCTGCAACGGCGGCCGCGGCCTCGGAGTGAGTGACCATCATCGTGGCCGCCCCAGTCGCCTTGCATTGGGCGCGAAACAGGCCGAGCACGCCATGTGCGGTGTCGGGATCGAGGTTGCCCGTCGGCTCGTCGGCGAGAATCAAGGTAGGGCGGTGCACGAGCGCACGCGCGATAGCCACGCGTTGCAATTCGCCGCCCGACAGTTGCCGCGGAAAGTCGCCACCGCGGCCTTCCAGCCCTACTGCCGCGAGCATCTCCAGCGCGGTGGCAACCGGCAATTCATTCAACAGCAGTGGCAAAGCGACGTTTTGCGCAAGCGTCAGATGCGGCAGCACATGAAAGGCCTGAAACACGAACCCGAGTTTCTGCCGACGCAAACGTGTCGCGGCGTTGTCGTCCAGACGCGAAACCTCAGTGCCGCCAATGATCACCTCGCCGCTGTCCGCCTGATCGAGCCCGGCAATCAGATTGAGGAGCGTCGATTTGCCGACACCCGAGTCGCCCATGATCGCGACAAATTCGCCGGGCGCGAGCGTGAAGTCGAGATTCGCGAGTACGACGCGGCCACTGCCGTACGTCTTGGTCAGTGCGCGACACTCGAGCGCGGAAACGGCGCCTTCGCCTTCGTCATGAAACTGCATGCAGGGTCCGCAAGATGTGGCCGGGCGGCGGCGTTTCATTCCGTGAAGTGCGCAGCTTCCGACCTGTTGACCGCTGAGTATATTCGGCTTCTGTAAGGCGCGTCGGAGCATCGGCTCGCTTGCGCCGGGTCGTTTTTCGCGGGCGTTTGCCGACGCGTACTTTCCGTCGTCACGCGCCCGAACAAAAAAATTATTTCCGTCGAATACAGGAAGAAGCGGCAACGGAGGTGCGAAAAACGGGGCACAAGCTTATGTGCCTCGACGCATGGCACGGCCTCGCCCGCGCATAGAAGCATTGAGCTCTAAAACTTCTCCCATCGAACGCTCAAAATACCGCTTTTCCTCGTAACTGCGACACAGGTCGCGAGCTTCGAACCGCATTGTGCGGTTGCACATTTTTATTCCTTTCGCAAGGGGTGACGCTCACAACACTGCATTGCTTAAGACGTCAGAGCATTGTTGCGATGCAAAATTATTCTTATCTTGGTAATCTCCCACCCTTGTCGTTCGACTGCGGGTAAACGTGAATCTCGACAGCAGTGCGTTCGCGTCCCTCCGCTAAACCAAAAACCTACATATTCGCTTCAATGCTTTCTGAATTGAAAGCATGGCGCGGTGTTTTGTCCTTCAAGTTTTCGATAGCGCACATGCCATTGCCTCTTCTCAGTCTACTCATCTGGATCCCTATCGTCGCCGGCCTGGTGGTGATGCGGGTCGGGTCCGACGCGGCACGCGGCCGCACACGCTGGCTTGCATTGATCGGCGCGGTTGCGGGCTTCGTGCCGGTGATTCCTCTGGTGGCGAGCTTTCGCAACGACGTGACGTCGATGCAGTTCGTCGAAAACGTCAGATGGTCACCGACGTTCGACATCGCCTGGCACGTAGGCGTCGACGGCATTTCGCTGTGGCTCGTTGCCCTGACCGCGCTGACTACGATCATCATCGTGATTGCTTCGTGGGAATCGATCACCGAGCGAACCGCGCAGTACTTTGGCGCCTTTCTGATGTTGTCGGGCTTTATGCAAGGCGTTTTTACGTCGCTCGACGGGATGATGTTCTTCGTCTCGTTCGAAGCAACGCTGATTCCGCTTTACCTGCTGATCGGCACTTGGGGGCATGCGAATCGCTCGTACGCTGCGGTCAAATTCTTTTTCGTATCGTTCCTCGGTTCGCTGATGATGCTGATGTCGATGCTGTATCTGTACAGTCAGACGCACAGTTTCGACCTGGCGCTGTGGCGTGAAACGCCGCTTGGCACGATGCCGCAGGTACTGATCTTTCTCGGCTTTCTCGCGGCATTCGGTGTGAAAGTGCCGATGTGGCCGCTGCATACGTGGTTGCCCGACGTGCACCTCGACGGGCCCACCGGTGCTGCAGTAATGATCGGCATGCTGAAGCTCGGCGGCTACGGCCTGCTGCGTTTCGCGTTGCCTATCGCACCGCAGGCCAGCCACTTTTTCGCGCCGATGATGATCACGCTCTCGCTCGTAGCCGTGATCTACGCAAGCCTTCTCGCGCTCGTGCAGACCGACATGCGCCGCCTGCTCGCGTATTCGACCGTGGCCCACATGGGACTCGTGACGCTGGGCCTCTTTGTGTTCAACCGCATTGGACAGGCCGGTGCGATCGTGCAGATGCTCTCGTACGGCGTAGTGTCGGGTGCGATGCTGTTGTGCACAGGCATGCTCTACGATCGCACGAAGACCGCCGCCATCGACGAATACGGCGGCGTTGCGAACACCATGCCGCGTTTCGCCGCGTTTGTGATGTTGTTCTCGATGGCCAACATCGGTCTGCCCGGTACGTCCGGTTTTGTCGGCGAATTCATGGTGCTGATGGGCACGATCCGCTTCAACTTCTGGATTGGTGCGATCGCGGCGTCCACGCTGGTTCTGAGCGCCGCTTACACGTTATGGATGTACAAGCGCGTGATTTTCGGCGCGATTGCGAATGCGCGAGTCGCGAGCCTCAAAGATCTCGGCAAGCGCGAATTCCTGCTGCTGGGTGCAATAGCGTTGCTGGTGCTCGCGATCGGGCTCGATCCCAAGCCTTTTACCGATGCAATCGATCCTTCTGTCGGTACATTGCTTGCGCAATCGGAACGCTCCACGCACCCTGCGGAGCCCGCTCCTGGCGATCACAACGAGCATCTGCAGGCGGCGGCGCCTGCCGCGGTGGTTGCGCGTACGCCGGGGTAATGGATTGATGCTAACGTGACGCTGATTCGCGCCGGGCGAATGCGCGCGCATAATTGCCGCGTATGCCGTGCCCGGCGCGAATCGCACTTTTCAAGCAGTCACGAAGGAGAGTCCATGAGCCAGCAAAAGCCTGTTGAGTATTCTGCGGCGTCGCCCACAGTCAAAGCCGTATACGACGATATCAAAGAGACGCGCCAGGTCGACGACGTCAACAACTTCTGGAAGTACATCGCGCAGCATCCGCCGACTCTCGCGCGCACGTGGGACAGTTTGAAGGACGTGATGGCGCCGGGCGCACTCGATCCTTTGATAAAGGAACTGCTCTACGTGGCCGTGAGCGTGACGAACAACTGCGGCTATTGCGTCGCGAGCCACACCGCTGCCGCTCGCCGTGCGGGCATGACCGATGAAATGTTCGGCGAGCTGCTCGCGGTCGTTGGGATGGCTAACGAAACAAACCGGCTCGCAGTCGGCTACCGCGTGCCGATCGATCCGGCCTTCGAATAGCCTGCGTCAAGCCGCGTAGCGCCATGCGGCGAGCACGCCCGGCAACGCCTCCATGTCCTGAAACACCTGGGCCACGCCGGCCGCAAGCAACGCCTCCGCACTGCTGTGTCCCAGTTCATTCGGACAATAGCCGAACACCGTCGCGCCGGCTGCCACCCCGGCGGTCGCGCCCGTCACCGTGTCTTCGACAATCGCGCAGCGCGCGGGGGCGACTTCGAGCGCTGCCGCCGCCGCCAGATAGACATCGGGAAACGGCTTGCTGCGCGGCGTTTCGTGACCGCTGAAGATGCGTCCCTCGAAGCAGTCGAGGATGCCAGTCTTCTTCAGTTGCAACTCGACTTTTATGCGGTCCGCGCCGGATGCAACGGCGATGCGTCCGTTTAGCGTTGCATGAAGCGAGCGCACCGCCACAGCCGCGCCGTCAATCGCCTTCAGTTCTTTATCGAGTGCCGCGTTGCGGCGCGCGCGGAATTCCATGAGCCAGTCGGTCGTGATCGCCACGCCGGTGCGCGCTTCGATCAGCGGCGCTTCGTCTTTCACCGCCTTGCCGACGAAGATGCGCATGGTCTCCTCGACGCTCAATTGCCAGCCCAGCTCGCCGAGCATCTCGGTGAGCACGCGGTTGGTAATCGGTTCGGAGTCGACGAGCACGCCGTCGCAATCGAAAAGTACGGCGTCGAAGGGGAAATGGTCCATCGGGGAGGGCAGGAAGAAATATCGCGGAACGGGAAAGGATACCTCAATAGGGTTTGCGTATCTCCGATTCCAGAACTGAGACGGCGCACATTCGGTTGGCACGGCACGCGTACGCCCTTCGTATCGGATCGGGATGGCGGTCTGCTTAATGGAGTTCAGATGTGGCGCGATACCGCGAGAAGGCCTTAGCGCATAAACAAGCCGATGACATGTTCCGTGTCGCACGCGACACGGCATAAACGTTTACGGGACATTGGAAGAGTTCCTTCATCTGCGTTAGGGATTCCACCTCACATTCATCGTGCTGCTGACCATGAAGTTCGACCAGCATCAGGCATGAAAAGACATTCTCTGTGCCTGATGTTCTCATGCCTCCTGTTGCTTGGCGGGTGCGATGCATTTTCGTCGGGACCGACGTATGGAGGGCTGAGCGTGGAGGGGTTTAATTACACGCCGTATAACCTCGATCGCTTTGTGATCACCGACAAATTCGGTAACAAGGCCGGCGGTGGCGGGGACCTGATGCCGGGTTCGGGTGAAGGGAGGCTCAGCTGCTGTTATACGCTGAAGGGGACCGAGTTCACGGTGGAGTGGTATGTCGTGGATCAGGACGAGTTCCTGAAAGACCCTTATGGGCCACTCAAAGAAATTCATAAGGTCTCCCACGTCAATTTCCCGCCGACTGCGCTGAAAGGCGGAGCTGGAGAACGCATTATAGGTCTTCATTTCTATCCCGATGATCACATCGAGTTCGAGTTCCGGCGCGATCTGAGCGGAACGCGCATCTTGTATGCGGACGTATGGGACTGGTTGCGCAAGAACCACGGGAAACTTCTCAACCCGCAGAACGAGGACGACGGCGTGGTCTTCCGGCGCACAGCTCGTCTTGCCGCCACTGGCTGGATACTCTACCGCCTCACCGACACGCGCGACCTCGAGCAATACGTCTACTTCGCGCTGCTGAACCCGAAGTTCGACGAGCATCCTGCCGTTCACAAAATCCTCGCGGACAGTCAGAACAGGCCCGGCGCGTTTGGCGTTGCAATGGATAAGCTGTCACCGCAGACGATAGCGGAGATAAAGACCGGCAAGGTTCATAGAGTTTTGCCAGGAGGTTCGCATGACTGATCAAAAACAGATCGATTCAGCCGACCGCACGCCGTTGAGGGTGCTGGATGGAATGATCGCCTCGCTCAAGCCGTATAAGCATGACGAATGCATTCCGTGTGGTGCTGTGATTAAAATGGGCTTCTTTTTTGACGCGTTCGGCCGTCACCGCGACCACGACGATCCATCAACGTCCCGCTATTCGAACATCTGCCGCCTTTGGGAAGCGCATCGCGATAACCTTGATACGCGTCGCAAAGACATGCCCAATCAGTTTTGGTACCCCTTCTACTACTCCGGCCTCGGCACCGAACTGAACAAAGACGCTGCGAACAGCGACATCATCTCTGCAGCCGCCAAAACCGCAACCGCTGTCGGCAAATCAACGATCCAATCGGCAAAAAGCACAGCGCAGAAGGTGGTGGGCGTCGACAAGCTGCTCGACCTGAAGAAGGTGCCCGCGACGACCGCGAAGAAAGCGGCAATCGAGGCCTTGGACGAGATGTCGTTTCGCCCTGTTGTCAAGGCCTATGCCGACGTCATCGCCGAGGCTAAGAAGACACCTGCCAAGCTTGGCCGCGTATTGACGCTGGCCCGGGAAGACCGCTGGGTCACGCGCGGTAAAGCCGCGGTTAGGGCCACGCTGTTCGAGCTGAAGAAGAACCCGCTGAAAGCAGGTTGGGCAGTAGCGAAAGGCGTATTCGTCGGGGTCGCGATGGATTCCATTCCACAAGTACGCGACAACGCCGCGGTCTCCCGTCTATTTGGTACGGGTGTTGAAGACCGTTTGCGCGCGGCGTTGACCCAGTTCGAAAAGGCCTACCGCGACGCGAAGACGAAAATGTCAAAGGTGCAACGCATCGAGGTCTCGGTGTTTGGCGCCGATAGGGGGAGCGTGCTGGCGCGCGTCTTCGTGAATGAACTGGTGCGCAAGTACAAGCGGCGCCGCGACGACGATCTGGCGATCGAAGGCGACATGATAGAGATCAGGTTCCTCAGGCTGCTGGACGATGTGTCTTCTATCATGGCCGAGAACAAGCTGCTGGAGTTCATGCCGCTCGTCAGCATGGTCAAGCAGAATTACGGCGACCGACCACTCACTGTGCCGCAGGCGGTGCAAAAGTGCGTGCACTTTGCGGCCGCGCACGAATTGCGCTTTTATCAGCGGCTCGACAGTCTTGAGAAGACTCGTGGTGAACAGTATTTATATCCCGGCACCAGCGAAGACATCACCGGGGGTGCTCCCGCGGGGTCGATGGGCTTTCGTGCCGAGCTTCAGCGCGTCGCCTTGCGCGATATGCTGAACGAAGCACTGATGGCGGGCGCGGCAGTCGATATGATGGAATACTTATTCAAGTACAAAGGCCCTGCGTTCACAAAATTCACCCTCGCGTCCCCCATCTCCGACGGCAATACAACCTACAAGATCCCTGACCTGATCAACGCATACCGCGTCCTTGTACCGCGAGAGCAGGGCCTCAAATTCCAGCCGCACATGCAGGTTTTCCTGCGCTGGCTGGCAGCGCGGTACAAAGATCCTACGTTCCGCGCCACACTCACTTCTGTTCCCGATCAGAAGCTCGCCGCCTGGCGCGCATTGCTGGCCGAGCGTGAAGAGACCGCGCGGAAACTCCGCATGGAGCACGAGCGGCTGGCGAGCCTGCCAGCAAACGAGCGCGAGCGGCCCGCGAATCGCGCCATGTTCGACAGTCTTGTCGCGCACTACAAGGATCTGGAAGCGCGCCGACAACGTGATCTACTACCGACGGACGAAGCTATATCGAGGCCGGTCGTCCATGTATGGGAGCGCCTTGAGCGGGAGTCGGCGGAACTCCTCGAACGCATGGCGAAGCAGCCGGAACTCGAGGCGCGACTCAAGCGCATCCAGGCCCGGGAGGTGGGCGCGGATCTTCCCTACGACGCCGACGTTACGGGGGGCTGCGGAAGGAATCGTCCGGCATGAAATGTTGACGCCCGAGCAGGTCGCGCTCGTTGGTGCGTGGCAGGAGGGCCTGAGCGGTAAGAACCCGCTGCCGCCGGCGGTCATGACGCTTTTCGACCTGCTAGTGCATGACACCATGTTGACGAGTTGGCACGACCATATCTTGTCCCCCACGTTGTACTTTCAGACGCGGGCCACGGATATCTTTGCAAAGACCGACTTCAAGAAAGAGGCGAAGCATCGCGCCGAGGACGAGCGCAATGCGCAGCGCGTGGATCGAATGCCGACGAACGACGCGCGGGCAACTGGAACGTTTTGAATGATGATTGCCGGTGCGCGGTAACAGCCCCTTCACGGCATAGGGCCCGTTGGCACGAGCGTAGCGGGGCGTCGGGCCTCCGGGTCCCGCTATGCTGGTCTGCTACCAGGATTCACGATCCCCCGACGTGATACCCATCACTCAGCGTCTTCAAAAACGCAATGATGTCCTGAATATCCGCCTCGCTCATCGCAGGCTGATCGCCTGACTTGCGATCGAAAGGCGCATCCGAAGCATCCACGTTCGCGTGATACTGCGCGGGCAGATCGTTGTACTTCTGCACCTTGCCCGACGCATCGCGAGGATAGATTTTTTCCGGCGATGTATTGCGCAGATTGTAGAAGTCCATCACCTGCTTCAGATCGTGATACACGCCATTGTGGAAGAACACCTTGCGGTTCGCGACGTTGCGCAACGTCGGCGTGAGGAACATGCCGCAATACTGCGTTTCCTTTGCGAGGTCCTGACGAAACGGCCCACATACCCCCATATCGAAGAACTTCGGGTTCCTGTTTGCAGGAATGGCCGGATTGCGCGGCACGCCAAGCGCCTCGTATTGCGTATCGGTGAACACCGGCGGCAAGCCATCTTTGCTCGGCTGACTCAGATGACAGCCCGCACAGTTGGCCTTGTCCTTGTCGTTGAACAATTGCAGGCCGTGCAGCTCGGCATGCGTGAGGCGGGCTTTGCCTTCGAGCCAGTAGTCATACTTGCTGGTGAAGGCGTGAAATGACGGATCCTCGATCTGATAACGCCCTACTGCGAACATCGCTTCGGAGATCAGCAGGCTAGGGTTGGCCGCAATCGCCGGCCCGAACATCTGTTTGAACTGGTCGATGTACTTCGTGTGCGAGAGCTTCTGCGCGACGTCTTCCGGTGTCTTGTTGGCCATTTCGACCGGATTCGTCAACGGTCCAATTGCCTGGTCCTGCAAAGTATCGGCGCGGCCGTCCCAGAAGAGTCCGCCTTGCGGCACCATCGCCGGCGCGGCCGGCGCGGCGAGCGCAGTCTTTTGCGCGCGCTGCACGCCCGCGGCTTGCGAAGCCAGTTGCGTCAGGTCCACCGGCACGTCGGTGTCGCCCTGGTCGGGGCCAATGCTGAACGGCGCCTGACGGTACAGATAAGTGAGAGACGGCGGCGGACGATAACCGGCTTCGCTCATATGCGCGCCGCCGATCTGAACTGGAAACGCATTATCCGGCGCATACGAACGGTTCGGCGAGTGGCACGACGCGCATGACTGCGTGCCCGAAGCGGATAACGACTGGTCGAAGAATATCTCCTTGCCAAGCAGTGCAACTGCACTCAACGGCGCGCGCGCGGGACGCATCAGATGCACCGGCTGCGGATTCGCGCCGGTGATCTCTTCGACAACTGCGCCAAGCGCCGCCGGCATGCGCTCGGGATAGACAAGTGCATAAGCACCGAACGCAACGGCCGCGCTGACGATGCACGCAGCGGCCCACGCAACGACTCCACGCAATGAGTGGCGAGCGAGAACAGCAGCCGGTTCGCCGCCGGCTTGAAGTGTCGGCGGCACGGCGGCGTCTGAAGATTGGTTCATGACGATGGTGACGAAATAGTTCTTCGGAGGCGATGAAAAAACGAATCGAGCCAGCACACATGACTGGCTCGACGACCGGGTACGTTTCACGGTGAGCCGCGCGCTCCGTCAGGCAAGCGCGTTGGTCGGCGATGCGGGCAATGAGCGTCGCCCGCATCGTATCGACAAGCACGGTCGATGAGGGCCAACCATGAAGGCATGGCTCAGTCCCGCGCCGGACTCAGATAGCAGGCGCCGCCGACAGCTTGGTGCCGAGGTTCTGATCCAGATACAGCGGCGGATTGTTGCCCGAGCCAGCAAAGTCGAACATGTTCATCATGCTGCCCGCGCTTGCATCGAACGAACCACCGCCAAGGCGTTGACCGCCGAGCCAATTGTCCTCGATGAAGCGGACCACCGAGGCCTGCGTAATCGGCGTGTCGTCCACGAAGTTCGCCTTCGCCCACGGCGACACCACGATAAACGGCGTACGCGTGCCAGGACCACAACGGCCGTTCACTGCGCCGCCGTTCACGCCTTGCGGCTGCACCGCGCCCGCTGCCGTACATTGCCCCGCCGCGCTCAGGTTGTCGCTGCCCGCAACCGTCTTGCCGCCTGCCGATTGTGCAGTCGTCGAGTCAAACGACGAACTCGTCGGCGCTTTATAGCGGTGGTCGTACCAGCCGTCGGAATCGTCATAGGCGATGATCACAGCCGTGTTCTTCCAGTCGGGCTGCTGCTGCAGGAAGTTGATGACCTTCGTGACGAACGCCTGTTCGTCGATCGGATCCGAGTTGCCCGGGTGTCCGTCCTCTACAGCCGGCGCCTTCAGGAAGCTGACCGACGGATAGTTGCCCGCCTTCACCGCGGCGAAGAAATCGTCGGTGTCGTACTGGTGGTGAACCGGCGTTGCAGTGTTATCCAGCGGATCCGTGGCGCCGATCACAGCCGTCGACGAAGGACGCGTATGCGCGAGGTTCGCCGTGCTCGCGTAGTACTGGAACCACGCGTGGTGCTGCACGTAGTCGGTCTTCGTTGCGTTGAGGACCTGCGAGAACGTGGAGCGCGCACAACCGGTCGTGCCGTTCGCGTTGACCGTCTGCAGATTGAAGCCGCCCATGAAGCCGCCCCACGTGATGTTCTTTGCGTTGAGCAGGTCGCCGATATTCTTGTTGTTCGACGACATGGTGCCCGTCACCGTGCTGCCCGCCGCGATCGTGCAGACGTCGCCCGTAGGGTCGAGGTCGCCAATCATCGTAAAGCCGCCGGCCGAATCCGGAATCGCGTTGACTGACGTGCCGCCCGAAACGACCACACCGTTGTTCTGGCCGGAAACGACTTCGAGCGCGCCCGGTGTCGACGGACCGTACGTGTCGGTGTACGCGTTCTGATTCATCGCAAAGTGCTGCGCATAGTTCCACAGTGCGGTGACGGTGTTGCCGTCGAAGTAGCCGAGCACCTGGCCTTTCGTCGCGAATGCGCCGGTGCTGCCGGCGATCGTCGAGCCTGCGGCCGTAAAGAGCGGGAACGAGTCCATCGCACCGTTGTTGTACGCGAGCTGTTCGGCGGCGTACGCGTGATTCTGGCTCGACGTGTTCGCCTGCGAGCGATCGAGGCGGAACGGCAGCAAGTCCGCCGCGGGTAGCCCAAGGCCTGCAATCGTCACCGCGCCGACCGTGCGGCCCGCCGTATTCGGCGACGTGGAAAGCGCGTTCGGGTTCGTCGCGATCAGGTTGTTATTCGTGAGGTTATTCACCGTCGGCGTGCCCGCGGCTGCCGTGAATTGCGGCTCGCCGACCGGGTTCGACGCTTGCGGATAAGTCGCGAAGTAGTGGTCGAACGAGACGTTCTCGCCGAAGATCACGACGACGTGCTTGATCGGGGTGGCGGTTGCAAGTTGGTCCTGCGCGGTCACCGTTGCCGCTGGCGACGACGCAGTCGAATTGACGCTGTGATTGCCGCAGGCGGCGAGCGTGAGCAACGCGGCAAACGGGATAGGTAACAGGGTTCTGCGGAACATATGACAGGCTCCAGATTCGACGTCGCCGTTCAGCGTTTCCATTGATGCACGTGTGGAGTTCGCTGGGGATGTTGTTTATTGGAAATGGTGTTGTGCCTGTCGACACCGGCATGCGGCAAGCCGACAGGCTGCGCGCATTGAAGCACCCGATGATTAAGTTTTAAGGGCGCGCATATTACGTCTGCTCTCGATGGACATTCAATTACATAACCGTTGCTGACGCCGAGCTAACAGTCGTGCGGCGAACGGAACACAAGACTGCTTGCGCAAGCCCTGCGGCACGACGAATGCTGCGAGAAGCGAACGCACTTCGCGCGGCAGGGCGCCTTTGGGCCAGTGTGCCGCGACACGTTACCTTTCCGAGGACTTTGCCATGACAGTAAAGCTCAAACCGGTTGCGCAGCAGGTCATCGTCATTACAGGTGCGACGAGCGGAATCGGTCTTGCGACCGCGCGCCTTGCCGCCAGCAGGGGAGCACGGCTGGTGCTGGTCGCGCGCGACGAGGAAGCGCTACGCACGCTCGCCACCCAACTCGCAGACCAGGGCGCGCTCGTTGAGTATGCAGTCGCCGACGTCAGCAATGCCGGGCAATTGCAGGCAGCGGCGGAAAAGGCGATCGCGCGTTTCGGCGGGTTCGACACGTGGGTCAACAACGCGGGCGCTTCGATCTTTGGACGTTGCGCCGACGTGCCCATCGACGAACAGAAGGAGTTGTTCGAGACGAACTTCTGGGGCGTGGTGCAGGGCTCGATGATTGCGCTCGCGCACCTGAAGCAGCGCGGCGGTGCGCTCGTCAACCTGGGCAGCGAACTGTCCGATATCGCCTTGCCGCTGCAAGCCGCTTACGTCGCTTCGAAGCATGCAGTGAAGGGATACACCGACGCCTTGCGCATGGAATTGATCGAAGAGCGCGCGCCGGTTTCTGTCACGCTGATCAAACCGTCCGGCATTCATACGCAGTTCGTCGAGCACGCTCGTAATCATCTCGACGTGCAGCCCAAATTGCCGCCTCCGGTCTATGCACCGGACATCGTCGCGAGGGCGATTCTGCATGCGGCGAGCACGCCGGTTCGCGATCTATACGTGGGCGGCGCATCGGCAGCCATGGTGACGTTCGCGCGTCGGGCGCCGAATCTGTATGACCGTGTGATGAGCCGCTTCGGCATAGCATCGCAACGCACCGACGAACCGCCGCGCACCCCAGCCGGCAATCATGGTGCCGACGGCGCATTGCGCGAGCGTTCGGGACAAAAGCGCAAAGTGCTGGAATCGAGCCTGTATACGCAGGCTTCGATGCATCCGCGGCAAACCGCATTGCTTGCCGCCGGCGCGGCTGCGGTATGGATGCTTGCGCGTTACGCGAGGTCCGCGCATGCCGGACGCGCGTAAGCGGCGTGCGGCACCTGTGATTCACATAGCGGGACAAAAGGGGAGCGCCGCACTGGCACCAAAGCAGTGCTGATGCAGTGCAGGCGCAATCCTTCGTCGTCCGATGCAATCGGGCAGAACGCCGTTCAACCCGCTAGTTCAACTGTTGAGTGCTCAGCCTCCGCCGCCGTTCGGAGTGGCTACAGTCAGCTTGTTGGACACCGATTTGACACCAGCGACGTTCTTTGCCACGTCCTCGGCCTGCGGAATCTGGGCGCCGTCGGGCACCGATCCCGTCAACGTGACCGCGCCGCCGCGAGCGCGAACGTATACGTTCGACACGTCGAAACCCTGAGTTCTGGACAACGCCTTGCGCACGTCGAGACCGAGTTTGCGGTCCGCTTTTTTCACTGTTTTCGTGCGAGAAGTGCTCGACGCCGTCGTGCCCGAGCCGGTGGCATCGCTCGTTTGCGCATAAGCGCTTGACGCAGTCGCAAGACACAGTGCAATGCCGAGCGCCTTCAGAAGATTGACTGTTTTCACGTTTTCTCCGTCCTTGAAAAGTTAATGTCGCTTCGTTGCATGCAAAAAAACCCACGCCTGTGAGCGGTTTTCTACTCACTGGGAGCATCCTGTGTTATCGAAAAGAGCCTTGCGTTGGCGCTCCCGGCGCGCTTAAACAATAGTCCAGCACACGCGCTCATGCTGGAAAAGCTGACTATGGCGCGAACTGGTGTACATCTGGCAGCAAGATGCGCTCACACGTGCGAATCGCATACGCCACTTCGCCGCGCACGAGCGCGAGCCGGCTGCATCAATCGTCGCAATTGGACGCAGCAGTACGCGATACGCAGTTTGGCATTAAGCTCTGAATGCGAGCCGTGCATGGCATCGCGCGGCATCCGCGGCAGTGAACGATGCGTTGGGAACAACCCTGAACACGATTGCCAACTTAAGAGGAGTTAGCCATGAAGCGCATTGCCATCAAAGAGATCATACTCCGCCTTGCAGCATCCGCTCTGATAGCGGGAGGTATGCCGCTCGCCGCCGCGCAAACCACGACCGACACTGGCGCGCAAACTGCTCAACCCGGTGCGACGGACACCGCCAAGCCGACCAAGGCCGAGCGCAAAGCGGCGCGCAAACAGGCGCGCGCAAAGAAGAATGCCGAGCTCAAGAAGCTCGAAGACGCGGGCTATCAGCCATCGCGCAACGATCCTAACTATCCCAACGATCTGCAGAAAGCGCAGAAAAAGGCCGGCATCGGCACGGGCGCGAGCCAGTAAGCATTAACCCGTAGTCCTGGCAGCCGTGCGGTGCGATGGTGCATGCCGCACGGCGCAAACTTACGTCGCCACGGTGAGCGTCGGCCGGCGCCGCTCGCGTCGTTCAATGGCGGCATTCATTCATCGGATGGTCCGTCACATCCCCAGCCGGCGGGGACTTCACGTCATCGCCGCTGCGCCGGATGCAGGTTGGCGCGGGCCGGTACGCGGCTCATTCGAACTGCTGCGGCGCGGCATTGCTGCGTACTTTCCACACATCGCGCATTTGCCGCCAAAAAGCCTTCATTTGGCTTGGAACGACATCGCGCGCCACTGCGGCGAATACCGTCCAAACGCCTGACCAGCAAGGCTTTCCACGTCGCGCGACAATGCGCATGCGACATGGGTGTCGTATTTCCACATGTGCTTGTCGCAAATAGTCGGCTAGGCGTACTTTTTTCTGGCAACTATGTATGCACAGCGCGGACGCACGTCCGCCACGCAGCTTTGCATGGGATCAGAGCATGTGCTTCGCACTGACTCTGGCCGACATAGGAGAGCATTCAATGAATTCCCCGAAGGTCGTGGTTGAAGGGCTGTGCAAGGTGTTCGGCACCAACCCGAAACAGGCGCTCGGCATGCTGGCAGGAGGCGCTACGAAAGAAGAAGTGTTCGCGCGCACCGGCCAGATTGTCGGCGTTCACAACGTATCTTTCGAAGTGAAGGAAGGCGAGATCTTCGTGCTCATGGGCCTGTCCGGCTCGGGCAAGTCGACACTGATTCGCCTCATCAACCGGCTGGTGGAGCCGTCGGCGGGCAAGGTGCTGATCGACGGGCGCGACGTGGCCAGCGTGCCGCGCAGCGAATTGACGGCGCTGCGCCGCAAGGACATGAGCATGGTGTTCCAGTCCTTCGCGCTGATGCCGCAACGCACGGTGCTCTCCAACGCGGCCTTCGGGCTCGAGGTCGCGGGCGTGGGCCGCAAGGAGCGCGAAGCGCGCGCGATGACCGTGCTCGAGCAGGTTGGCCTCGCGCCGTTCGCGCAAAAGCTTCCCGCGCAACTGTCGGGCGGCATGCAGCAGCGCGTGGGTCTCGCTCGGGCGCTTGCTGTGAACCCCTCGCTGATGATCATGGACGAAGCGTTCTCCGCGCTCGATCCGCTCAAGCGCAAGGAAATGCAGAACGTGCTGCTCGATCTGCAACGCGAGCAGCAGCGCACGATCCTGTTCGTGTCGCACGATCTGGAAGAAGCCATGCGTATCGGCACGCGCATCGCGATCATGGAAGGCGGCAAGGTGGTGCAGATCGGCACGCCACAGGAGATCATCACAAACCCCGCCGACGACTATGTGCGCGCGTTCTTCGAAGGCATTGACACGAGCCGCTATCTGACGGCCGGCGATCTGATGCAGACCGATGCCGTACCGCTGATGCATTCGCATTCGCCGCAGATCGACGTGTCGAGCGTGGCGGCCACGCTGAACGGCAGCGCCGAATACGCGTTCGTGCTCGACGGCGAGCGCAAGATTCGCGGCTTCGTGTGCCGCGACGAAACGGGCAACGCGTCCGCGAAACTGAATTACGTCGAGTGCATCCGACGCACCACGCCGCTAGACGATGTGGTCCAACGCGTGGTCGCGAGCCGCGCGCCCTTGCCGGTCGTCGAAGCGGACGGCTCCTACTGTGGTTCGGTCAACAAGACGAACGTGCTGCACGTTCTCACGCGCCATCGAGGTTCCCATGTCTGAAATCATTCCACTTGGCGCCTGGGTCGATCACGGCGTTCACTATCTGCTCGACCACGACGCAAAAACGTTCGATTCCATCGGCAAGATCATCGAGAACTTCGCGGCCATCGTCGAGCATGGTCTGCAAGCCGTGCCGATGTGGGCGCTGATGGCGTTCTTCGTCGGCATCGGTTTGTGGCGGGTGGGCTGGCGTTTCGCGCTCTTCACACTGCTCGCAATGCTGCTGATTTACGGCACCGGCTTCTGGGATCAGATGGTCATCACGCTCGGTCTCACGCTGTCATCCACTTTCATCAGTCTCGTGCTTGGCGTACCGCTCGGCATCTGGACCGCAAAGAGCCGTACCGTCGAAATGATGGTGCGCCCCGTGCTCGATCTGATGCAGACCATGCCGGCATTCGTCTATCTGATTCCGGCCGCAATGCTGTTCGGTCTTGGCCGCGTGCCCGGCATTCTGTCCACCGTGATCTTCGCAATGCCGCCCGCGGTGCGTCTCACTTCGCTCGGCATCAAGCACGTGAACCGCGAAATCGTCGAAGCAGGGCAGGCGTTCGGCTGCACGCCGTGGCAACTGCTCTACAAGGTGCAGTTTCCCAATGCGCTGCCGTCCATCATGACGGGTGTGAACCAGACCATCATGATGGCGTTGTCGATGGTGATCATTGCGTCGATGGTGGGCGCGGGCGGACTCGGCAACGACGTGCTCGCCAGTATTCAGCGGCTCGACATCGGGCTCGGCTTCGAAAGCGGACTCTCGGTCGTGATGCTCGCGATCATTCTGGACCGCATCACGGAGAGCTTTGGCCGCTCGCCCGGCATGGCACGCGCGCCGCTCTTCTCGGGCTTGCGCAATCTGATGAAGGTGCGCCGCGCGCCGACGGCGCAGCACAGCTGAGCCGCCTATGAAGCGCGACGCGATCACCCAGGTCGAGGCCCCGTCCGATTCCCCGCTCTCGCGGCTCGCGCACGTCGGCTTCCTGACGCTGCCGAACTTTTCGATGATCGCGTTCACGAGCGCGGTCGAGGTACTGCGCATGGCCAACTACGTGGGCCGTGCGGAGCACTACAAGTGGTCGGTCATCACGCCCGACGGCGAGCCGGCGCGGGCCAGCAACGGCATCACGGTGAGGCCCACCACGACGCTCGCGCAAGCCGGCATGCCGGACGTGCTGATCGTCTGCGCCGGCTGGCATGTGCGCGATTACGTGAACGACACGGTAATCGCGTTGCTGCGCGACGTAGCGGCTCAGGACATACCGCTTGGCGGCATCTGCACAGGGCCGTATGCGCTGCTCGCGGCGGGCTTGCTCGACGGGTATCGCTGCACCGTGCATTGGGAAGACATGTCGCCGCTGCACAAGACCTACCCGGACGTGCGCTTTGCGGATGAACTCTTCGTGATAGACCGCGATCGCATGACGTGCACAGGCGGCACCGCGCCGCTCGATCTGATGCTGAACCTTGTCGGCATGCGCCTTGGCCACGCGGTCGCAGCGCAAGTGTCCGAGCAGTTCATCGTGGAGAGAATTCGCGGCTCGACGGACTACCAGCATATTCCCGTCGATGCGCGTGTCGGCTTCACGCGCGCGGAACTCATCGAGGTCGTGCGGCTGATGGAGGCGAATATCGAAGAGCCGTTGTCGCTCGACGAACTCGCGCGGCTCGTGCATCTGTCGCAACGACACTTGCAGCGCATGTTCAAGATGTTCCTGAGCGTATCGCCGACGCACTATTACCTGACGCTGCGCCTGCGCCGCGCGCGTGAACTGCTGCGTAACACCGACGCTTCCATTGCGCGCGTCACAGCCGTTTGCGGGTTTCATTCGCCATGCCATTTCAGCAAGGCGTATCGCGCGCAGTTCGGTCATGCACCGAGCGTGGAGCGGCGGTTGTCCGCATGACAGAACGCACCAAAGCAACAACTTACCCTGAGACCCTGAGGAACCGCCATGAAACGTTTGTGGGCTGCGTCGTTGTGCGCGTTGTCTGTGTTGTCCGTTACTTCTGTCCTTGCTGCGGAACCGGCCGCGTGCCGCGACGTCCGCTTTGCCGACGTCGGCTGGTCTGATATTGCGGCCACCACCGGGCTCGCGTCGACGATACTCGAGGGACTCGGCTACAAGCCGACCAAGACGATCGCTTCAGTACCCATCACTTTTGCTGGTGTAAAAAGCAAGCAGATCGACGTGTTCCTCGGTTACTGGTCGCCGACCATGGACCCGATGATCGATCCGTTCAAGAAGGCGGGCCAGGTGAATGTGCTGCCCACGCCGAATCTGACGGGCGCGAAGTACACGCTGGCGGTGCCGGATTATGCGTACCAGGCGGGCATCAAGACGTTTGCCGACATCTCGAAGAACTACGACAAGCTCGGCGGCAAGATCTATGGCATCGAGCCGGGTAACGACGGCAATGCGCTCATCAAGAAGATGATCGACAGCAACCAGTACGGGCTCGGCAAGTTCAAACTGGTGGAGTCGAGCGAGGCGGGCATGCTGGTCGAAGTTAACCGCGCCATCCGCGATAAAAAGCCGATCGTGTTCCTCGGCTGGGAACCGCATCCGATGAACGTGCAGATGAAGATCGACTACCTTTCCGGCGGCGACGACGTATTCGGCCCTAACTACGGTGAAGCGAAAGTCATGACAGTTACGCCAACCGATTATTCGACGCGCTGCCCGAACGTCGCTAAGCTCGTGTCGAATCTGCATTTCACGACCGACATCGAGAACCACGTGATGGTGCCGATCATGAACAAGACGGACCCGAACAAGGCAGCGCGTGAGTGGCTGAAGGCCAACCCCGCGGTACTTGACCAGTGGCTCGCGGGCGTCAAGACATTCGACGGCAAGGACGGCTTGCCGGCAGTGAAGGCGTATGTAGCAGGCAAGTGATGGATGAGTTTTCGCGCCGCGTCGCCCGGCGCGAAAACTCGCGCGGCGGCATTCAACTGATTCAACTCATGAGCCGCATCATGATGCAAAGCCAGTGATTCAACCCATGAATCACGGGATCGAATTAAAAAAATCGCAAATAAGGCTACAAATAAAGTCGCGAACAGCAGCCCTTGAATCAAGGCATCAAATCGCCTGGGCCCGCCCCGGGAACGTCTCGTCGTAATCCGCACCGTATTCCGCTTCAGCTGCCGTGCCGCGCTGCTCGCGATACATCATCGGCGGCAAGCCGAATTGCTTGCGGAATTCGCGGCCCAGATGCGACGCATCGGAAAAGCCGCAGCTCGACGCAATGTCGGCCACTGTCTTGTCCGAACTCGTCAACAGCCACGCGGCGGTGCGCAGACGCACCTGCTTGGCGTAAGCCTGCGGCGCCTTGCCGGTTTCGGCCTTGAAAAGCCGCTCCAGTTGACGCGGCGACAGGTCCAGCTTGCGCGCCAGTTCCTCGAGAGAGAGCGAGCGTCCCACGTGCTGTTCCATCAGCAGAATCGCGCGCTTGACCTTCGGATGCGTGGCGGGCGCGAGTCCCGGCGGATGCGGCTGCGGCGCGTTGCCTTTCTGCATGTCGTCGACAAGCAGAATGCGCAGCGCCTTTTGCACGGTCGCGGTTTCGAAGTGGCGCAGCAGAATGGCCGCTGCCACGTCGATCGAAGCACGCCCGCCGGAACATGTAATGCGCCGCCGGTCGATCACGAACAGCCGGTCGGCGACCAGCGCCTCTTCATTGACCGACGGAAAACGTTCGATGAAATCCCAGTAGTGAAACCAGCTCACGCAAATGCGATATCCGTCGAGCACGCCCGCGCGCATGAGCGAGAACACCCCCGTGCACATGCCGACGAGCGTCGCATCGGTCGCGGCCGCGCGCCGGATGAAAGCGAGCGTCGCGTCGCTCGCAGCCGGTCCCGAATGCAGCAGTCCGCCCACCACGACGACGTAATCGAACGGCTCGGCGGTCTCGAACGTTTCCCACGGCGTGATCTGAATCCCGCAACTCGCACGCACCGGTGCAAGGGTTTCCCCTATGACGCTCCACGAGCAGCGCACAGGTTTGCTGAAGTCACCTTCGTCCGCGGACAGACGCAGCAGGTCGACGAAACCCGAGAACGCCGTCAGCGTGAAGTTCGGCAGAAGAATGATGCCGAAGCGGATGCGCTGCTTCGGCGCACCGTCGATGGATAGAAGGGGAAGCGGTTCAGCGGAGTTCATGCAATGCAGCCGGAACGAGATAAGGGTTGAGTCAAGCATAGCACCGGGGCGCTGCGCGGCATGCATCGTAATGCGACCGACCCGGCAACTGCAACCGCATTCGCCGGCAGCCCTGCAGCGCCTGTCGAAAATGCGTCAGAAGCCTTCGCAAATACGCCGCAGCCCTTGGCGAGACAGGCGCTTGACGCCACTATCCCACTGTCATGCCGTTTTTATTCTATCGGTTCAATTTGACGTGCGGTGCAATAGGGCCTGTATCAAGGTAAATCCCGCCACCCAGCTATTGCAACGCACAAGGCACGCCATGAACGTCAGCGTCTTCGATCTCTTCAAGATCGGTATCGGTCCTTCAAGCTCGCACACGGTCGGGCCGATGATCGCTGCTTGCCGTTTCGCGTCGCACATCGAAGATGCGAATCTGCTTGCCTTCGTGCGCCGCGTGAAGGTCGAATTGTTCGGTTCGCTCGGCGCGACCGGCAAAGGCCACGGCACGGACAAAGCGGTGCTGCTCGGGCTCGAAGGCAATCTGCCCGAACTGATCGACCCGGACGTGATCGAGCCGCGTCTTGCCGCGATTCGCGAGACGAAGCAACTCGCGCTGCTCGGCAAACACACGGTCAAATTCGACGAGCGCGAGCATCTTGGCTTTTTCCGCAAGCTGATGCCGGGCGCCCCCGGTTCGAGCATCGTGCATCCGAACGGTATGCGCTTTCAGGCTTTCGACGAAAACGGGCAACTGCTCGTCGAAAAAGAGTATTACTCGATTGGCGGCGGCTTCGTCGTGAACCGCGAGGGCGACCGCGTGAATGGCGTGCGCGCCGGCACCGAAGTGCCGTACCCGTTTCGCACCGGCGACGATCTGATGCGCGTGTGCCGCGAGACGGGTCTTTCCATCGCGCAGGTCACGCTGAAGAACGAATGCGCGGCGCGGCCCGAAAGCGAAGTGCGCGAGGGCCTGCTCGCGATCTGGCGCACGATGGCCGCCTGCGTCGAACGCGGCTGCAAGGTACGCGGCGAACTGCCGGGCCCGATGCACGTGAAGCGTCGCGCCGCCGATCTGTGTGCACAGTTGCGCTCACGCTCCGAAGAGTCGCTGCGCGATCCGCTTTCAATGCTCGACTGGGTGAACCTCTACGCAATGGCCGTGAATGAGGAAAATGCCGCGGGCGGGCGCGTCGTCACGGCGCCCACCAATGGCGCGGCCGGCGTGATTCCCGCAGTACTGCACTACTACGTGAAGTTCATGCACGCGTCGAATGACGAGGGCATCGTCAACTTCATGCTGACCGCTGCCGCGATCGGCATCATTTATAAAGAAACCGCTTCGATTTCAGGTGCCGAAGTGGGCTGCCAGGGCGAAGTGGGCGTCGCCTGTTCGATGGCTGCCGCGGCGCTCGCGGCCGTGATGGGCGGCACGCCTACGCAAGTGGAAAACGCCGCCGAAATCGGCATGGAGCACAACCTCGGCATGACCTGCGACCCCGTAGGCGGACTCGTGCAGATTCCCTGCATCGAGCGCAATGCAATGGGCGCGATCAAGGCGATCAACGCGGCGCGCATGGCGATGAAAGGCGACGGACAGCACTACGTGTCGCTGGATAACGTGATCAAAACCATGCGCGAAACCGGCGCGGACATGAAGACGAAATACAAGGAGACGTCGCGCGGCGGCCTCGCCGTGAACGTCATCGAATGTTGAAGCACATTGCATATTTTATGAAGCACCTGGCAGCAAGCACCGACAGTACCCACAAGGATCAATGATGAGCCGCTATTCGATATTCAGCCTCTTGCGCAACGGGATGTCGTATCACGAGAATTGGGAGCGACAGTGGAAGAGTCCCGAGCCCAAACGCGAGTACGACGTGGTGATCGTCGGTGGCGGCGGGCACGGTCTCGCCACCGCCTATTACCTCGCGAAGGAACACGGCGTGC
Organism: Burkholderia sp. WSM2230; assembly: GCF_000472445.1. GTDB lineage: Bacteria > Pseudomonadota > Gammaproteobacteria > Burkholderiales > Burkholderiaceae > Paraburkholderia. Next base: position 98,779 of record NZ_AXAJ01000016.1, on the reverse strand, counting down.
GCAATGTCGCCGTGCTCGAGAAAGGTTGGATCGGCGGCGGCAATACAGCGCGCAATACGACCATCGTGCGCTCGAATTATCTGTGGGACGAGTCGGCTGCACTCTATGAAAAGGCCATGAAACTGTGGGAAGGTCTCTCGCAAGATCTGAACTACAACGTGATGTTCAGCCAGCGCGGCGTGATGAACCTCGCGCACACGCTGCAGGACGTGCGCGACACCGAGCGCCGTGTGAATGCGAACCGGTTGAACGGCGTGGATGCGGAATTCCTCACGCCGGCGCAAATCAAGGAACTCGAGCCGACCATCAATCTGAACAGCCGCTATCCGGTGCTGGGCGCCTCGATCCAGCGCCGCGGCGGCGTGGCGCGGCACGACGCGGTGGCTTGGGGCTTCGCGCGCGGCGCGGACCAGGCAGGCGTCGACATCGTGCAGAACTGCCAGGTAACGGGTATTCGCCGCAACGGCAGCCAGGTGACGGGCGTGGACACCACCAAGGGTTTCATCAAGGCAAAGAAAGTGGCGATCGTGGCGGCGGGCAACACGTCCACGCTTGCCGATATGGCGGGCGTGCGCCTGCCGCTCGAAAGCCATCCGTTGCAGGCGCTCGTGTCGGAGCCGATCAAGCCGGTGGTCAATACGGTGGTGATGTCGAACGCGGTGCATGCGTATATCAGCCAGTCCGACAAGGGCGATCTCGTGATCGGTGCGGGCGTCGACCAGTACACGGGCTTTGGTCAGCGCGGCAGTTTCCAGATTATCGAAGGCACGCTCGAAGCCATTGTCGAAATGTTCCCGGTGTTCTCGCGTGTGCGAATGAACCGTCAGTGGGGCGGCATTGTGGACGTATCGCCCGACGCGTGCCCGATCATCAGCAAGACCGACGTGAAGGGTCTTTACTTCAATTGCGGTTGGGGCACGGGCGGATTCAAGGCGACCCCGGGTTCGGGTTGGGCCTATGCGTACACCATCGCCAAAGACGAGCCGCATGAACTGAATGCGCCGTTCTCGCTGGAGCGCTTCTACACCGGCCACCTCATCGACGAACACGGCGCCGCCGCCGTCGCCCACTAACGCACTAGAGCCAGAGAGAGACACAACCATGCTGCTGATCGAATGCCCCTGGTGCGGGCCACGCGCCGAAACCGAATTTTCCTGCGGCGGCGAGGCGGACATCATGCGTCCGCTCGACACCGAAAAGCTCACTGACAAGGAATGGGGCGACTACCTGTTCATGCGCAAGAACCCGCGCGGCGTGCATCGCGAGCAATGGATGCACACGCAAGGCTGCCGCCGCTGGTTCAAGGCGCAGCGCGACACGGTGAGCTACGAGATCCAGGGTTACGAGACGTTTGATCGTCCGCTGCTGACGATGGATAGCAACGACGGCAACGCACAAGAGGGCAAGAAGCAATGAGCCAGAAAGACCGACTCCCGAATGGCGGGCGCATCAACCGCGCATTGCCGCTCACGTTCACGTTCAACGGCCGTCAGTATCAGGGCTATCAGGGCGACACGCTCGCTTCCGCGCTGCTCGCGAATGGCCTGCATTTCGTGGCGCGCAGCTGGAAGTATCATCGGCCGCGCGGCATTGTTACCGCGGGTGTGGAAGAGCCGAATGCCGTCGTGCAACTCGAAACCGGCGCATACACGGTGCCGAATGCGCGCGCGACTGAAGTCGAGCTGTATCAGGGGCTCGTCGCGAGCAGTGTGAATGCCAAGCCGAACATCGAGAAAGACCGCATGGCGGTCAATCAGAAGATCGCGCGTTTCATTCCCGCGGGCTTCTACTACAAGACCTTCATGTGGCCGCGCAGGCTCTGGCCGAAGTATGAAGAAGTGATCCGCGACGCCGCGGGTCTCGGCAAGGCGCCTGAGCAACTGGACGCGGATCGCTACGACAAGTGTTTCGCGCATTGCGACGTACTGGTAGTGGGCGGCGGGCCGACGGGTCTCGCGGCCGCGCATGCAGCCGCGTTGTCGGGCGCGCGCGTGACGCTCGTCGACGATCAGCCGGAACTGGGCGGATCGCTACTGTCGTGCCGCGCGGAGATCGACGGCAAGCCGGCACTGCAATGGGTGCACAAGATCGAAGACGAACTGCGGCAAATGCCTGACGTGAAGATTCTTTCGCGCAGCACGGCGTTCGGCTATCAGGATCACAACCTCGTGACGGTGACGCAGCGCCTGACCGACCATTTGCCTGTGTCGCAACGCAAGGGCACGCGCGAGCTGATGTGGAAAATCCGCGCCAAACGCGTGATTCTCGCGACCGGCGCGCACGAGCGGCCCATCGTGTTCGGCAACAACGATCTGCCGGGCGTGATGCTCGCGTCGGCCGTGTCGACGTATCTGCATCGTTATGCGGTGCTGCCGGGCCGAGATGCAGTGGTTTTCACCAACAACGATGACGGCTATCAGTGCGCGCTCGACCTGAAGGCGGCCGGCGCACAGGTGACGGTTATCGATCCGCGCGCGGGCGAATCGAAGGGCACGCTGCCGGCGCTCGCACGCCGCTATGGCGTGAAGGTGATCAGCGGCGCGGTCATCACGGCGGCGCACGGCAAACTGCGCGTGGCATCAGTGGACGTCGCTTCGTACGCGAACGGCCAGGTCGGCGCGAAGCAAAGCGAATTGTCCTGCGATCTGCTCGCGATGTCCGGCGGCTGGAGCCCCGTGTTGCATCTGTTCGCGCAATCGGGCGGCAAGGCGCATTGGCATGAGCAGAAGGCCTGCTTCGTACCGGGCAAGGCGATGCAGCCGGAGACGAGCGTGGGCGCCTGCAACGGCGATTTCACGCTGGGCCAGGGCATTCGCTTCGCCGTCGATGCGGGTGTGGAAGCCGCGCGCGCCGCGGGCCATATCGTCAAGCGGCCGAATGCGGTGCAGGTCGCCGAGATCAGCGAAGCGAAGATGCAGCCGCTTTGGCTCGTCGGCGGACGCGAGCTCGCCACGCGTGGGCCCAAGCAGTTTGTCGACTTCCAGAACGACGTCTCCGCCGCGGATATTTTCCTTGCCGCGCGCGAAGGCTTCGAGTCGGTCGAACACGTCAAGCGTTATACCGCGATGGGCTTCGGCACCGATCAGGGCAAGCTTGGCAATATCAACGGCATGGCGATTCTCGCGCAGGCGCTCGGCAAGACAATTCCCGAGACCGGCACGACGACGTTCCGCCCGAACTACACGCCGGTTACATTCGGCACGTTTGCGGGACGCGAGCTCGGCGAGTTTCTCGATCCGGTGCGCAAGACGGCGGTGCACGAATGGCACGTTGAAAACGGCGCGGAATTCGAGGACGTCGGCAACTGGAAGCGCCCCTGGTACTTCCCGAAGAAGGGCGAAGACCTGCATGCGGCGGTTGCCCGTGAATCGCTCGCGGTGCGCACGAGCGTCGGCATTCTGGATGCGTCCACACTCGGGAAGATCGACATTCAGGGTCCCGATTCGGCAAAGCTGCTGAACTGGGTCTATACGAATCCGTGGAGCAAGCTCGAAGTCGGCAAGTGCCGGTATGGTCTGATGCTCGACGAAAACGGCATGATCTTCGACGACGGCGTGACGGTGCGCCTCGGCGAGCAGCATTACATGATGACGACCACCACCGGCGGCGCAGCGCGCGTGCTTACCTGGCTCGAGCGCTGGCTGCAAACCGAATGGCCGGACATGCGCGTGCGCCTCGCGTCGGTGACGGATCACTGGGCGACCTTCGCCGTGGTTGGGCCGAATAGCCGCAAGGTGTTGCAGAAGGTATGTCACGACATCGACTTTGCGAACGCAGCCTTTCCGTTCATGAGCTATCGCGAAGGCACGGTCGCCGGTGCAGCCTCGCGCGTCATGCGCATCAGCTTTTCGGGCGAACTCGCGTATGAAGTGAACGTGCCGGCGAACGTGGGCCGCGCGGTGTGGGAAGCGTTGATGGCCGCGGGCGCCGAATACGACATCACGCCGTATGGCACCGAGACGATGCACGTGTTGCGTGCGGAGAAGGGCTACATCATCGTCGGTCAGGATACCGACGGTTCGATGACGCCTTACGACCTCGGCATGGGCGGACTCGTCGCAAAGTCGAAGGACTTCCTCGGCAAGCGTTCGCTCACGCGTTCGGACACTGCAAAGGCCGGACGCAAGCAACTCGTTGGGCTGCTGGCGGACGATCCGTCGTTCGTGATACCGGAAGGCTCGCAGATCGTCGCGGGTCCGTTCCAGGGCGATATGGCACCGATGCTTGGCCATGTCACGTCGAGCTATTTCAGCCCGATTCTGAAGCGCTCGATTGCGATGGCAGTCGTCAAGGGCGGTCTCGACAAGATCGGCGAAACGGTCACGATTCCGCTTTCCAGCGGCAAACAGATTGCAGCGAAGATCACCAGCTCGGTGTTCTACGACAGCGAAGGAGCGCGTCAACATGTGGAATGAAACTAAAACGGCGGCGTCGGTCGTGGATCGCGCCGTCGGCAGGCAAACGGGCGTGTGGCAGGAGTCGCCGCTTGTAGGCGCGGATGCCTTGCTGAAGAAACATCAGGCGACGGCAAGCGCCGCATTCAGGCTCGCCGAGCGACCGTTTCTCGAACTCGTCAATGTGCGCGGCGATACGCGCGACGCCGCGTTCGTCCAGGCAGTGCAACAGGTACTCGGCTGCAAGCCGCCGGAAAAGCCGAATACGATCGCGCGCGGCAATGGCTACGACATGCTGTGGCTCGGTCCCGACGAGTGGCTTGTGCGCTCGGCAACGGCACATGACGCGTCGCGTACCGCGCCGTTGCAAGCGGCGTTCGGCACTGCATTTGCAGGGGTATTTGCGTCGGCGGTGGATATCGGCAGCGGCTATACGGTGCTCGAAATCAGCGGCACGCGCACGCGTGAAGTGCTGTCGCGCGGCTGTCCGCTCGATCTTCATCCGAAGCTGTTGGGCGAAGGGCAGTGCGCGCAAAGCCACTATTTCAAGGCGTCGATCACGCTCGTGCCCACCGGCGCGGATAGTTTCGACATCGTGGTGCGCCGCAGCTTCGCGGACTACTTCGTGAAGATCATGCTCGATGCAGCCGAGCCGCTGATGTCGTGACGCGGCGAGCGGTGTTTCCATACACCGCTCGCGGCTTTCGCGCTGCGGGACTCACATGACGTCGACCCGTATCTTTACCGCGCGCCTTACCGAACGCGCGTGCCAACAACGCGATGCCGATGCTGCGCTTGCGCTGCTCGATCAGAGCATGCTGCTGCGGCACCGGCGTATCGCGCTGATCCGCTATCTGCTCGCGCAGCAACTCGGCGCACCGTTGCAGGAGCGGCATCATCAATATGTGCAGAAGATCGCCGCGCGGCTGAGCGCGGAGGCGCTCGCGCGCATTGCAAGCGCGGCGCGGGCGCGCTTGCATCGGTAACGCCGGTAGCGTCGCTGGTATTTGCACTTCGCGGCTGCGGGAACGGCGCCTTCGTTCCATCCGGATGGCGTATTCCTTCTATGTGGCCGTTTTATGTCGGCGTCTACTGAATGAGCTGATCCGAACATCACTCGCGGCCGCCGCCGCATCATTCAGGGGATGCCATGCCTATCGCTTCTCAGCCGCGCGCCAGTGCAGCGGCACGACTCGAACGTCTGCCGTTCTCCGGTTATCACCGGACCATCTTTATCATCATTGCCATTGCGTTCTTTTTCGATTCCGTCGATCTCGGCACGATGACCTTCGTGCTGGGCTCGATCAAAACGGAATTCGGTCTGTCCACTGCAACCGCGGGGCTCGTCGCGAGCGCGAGCTTCTTCGGCATGGTGGGCGGCGCGGCGGTGGCGGGCCTGCTTGCGGATCGCTTCGGGCGTCGCCCGGTTTTTCAATGGAGCATGGTGCTGTGGGGCGTTGCATCGTATCTATGTTCGACTGCGCAGAGCGTAGAGGCGCTGATTTTTTATCGCGTGCTGCTGGGTTTCGGCATGGGCATGGAGTTTCCCATCGCGCAGACGCTGCTGTCGGAATTCGTACCGGCTTCCTCGCGCGGACGACTGATCGCGCTGATGGACGGCTTCTGGCCGCTCGGTTTCATCACGGCGGGTGTGGTGTCGTACTTCGTGCTGCCGTCCTTCGGCTGGCGCACGGAATTCGCGTTGCTCGCTATTCCCGCCGTGTTCGTGCTGATCGTGCGGCGCGTCGTGCCGGAATCGCCGCGCTGGCTAGAACATCGCGGACGTCTTGGCGAGGCCGACAGGATTCTCACCGAAGTCGAGGCGAAGGTGATGAAGGCAGCGCGGCTGACGCACTTGCGCGCGCCTGTCATGCTCGCCGAACCGGCAGCGGCCAAAGGTGCCGGCGCGTTTCGCGAGATATGGAGTGCGGCTTACCGGCGCCGCACGATCATGGTGTGGACTTTGTGGTTCTTCGCGCTGCTCGGCTTTTACGGCTTGACCTCGTGGCTCGGCGCGTTGATGCAGCAGGCGGGCTTTGCAGTGACGAAATCGGTGCTGTATACCGTGCTGATTTCTCTCGGCGGCATTCCCGGTTTTATCTGTGCCGCGTGGTTAGTGGAACGTTGGGGGCGCAAGCCGACCTGCGTTGCGTCGCTGGCGGGTAGCGCTGTGATGGCCTACGTGTATGGGCAAACCGCGCTGCACGCGCAAACGCCCACGCTGTTGATTTGCGCCGGACTGGCGATGCAGTTCTTCCTGTTTGCGATGTGGGCGGTGCTTTACACCTACACGCCGGAGCTGTACGGCACCGGAGCCCGCGCAACCGGTTCTGGCTTCGCGTCAGCGATTGGACGCGTGGGCTCTCTGATCGGACCGTATGTGGTAGGCGTCGTGTTGCCGATGTTCGGACAGGGCGGCGTATTCTCGCTCGGCGCGATGTGCTTTGTGATCGCGGCCGCGGCTGTGTGGATACTCGGCATCGAAACACGCGGGCTTGCACTGGAGACGCTCGTATCCGAAGCAGTGGAGAGTGATGCGCACGGTGTGCTCAATCCCGCGCGCGAATGAGAGTTCGCATAGGTGCGGCCGGCGCCGGCTGCACCCTTTCATGGGCACCGTGAAGGCGAATTACTGTTGGGTCGCAACCAGGGCCGACATGATCCGATACGCCGCGCTTACGCGGTCCTCTATCGGGAAGTTTTTGTTGGCGAGCAGCACGACGCCCACGCGCCTCGCCGGAACAAATGCGACGTAGGCGCCAAAGCCATTCGTCGAACCGGTCTTGTTGATCCACACATCCTGCTGGGGCGGCAGCGGTGGCTCGATTGCCGTGGCCGGCGTCGGCGTAATGGCCATGGAGGGCGCATTGCCTTCATGCAAAGTGTCCAACGTTACCGGATATGCGTATTGCTCCCATATCAGATCTTGTGTGAGCGCGCCGGCCTTGAAATAGCCCGTGTGCGTGGCTGTGATCGCGTGCTGAAGCATGCTGTCCACGTGTATCAGGTTCATGTTCGCCTGAACGAAGCGGACCATGTCGGCAGCGGTGGTTCGCACGCCATAGGCTTCGTCCGCGAGAACACCGCCTTTCATGCGGATCGGCGCACCGTCTTTCGTATAGCCTTGCGCATAGTCGGACATTTTCGCGGCAGGAACGCGAACGTAACTGCTGTTCATGCCGAGCGCAGGAAACATGCGCTGCTCAATCAAGGACGCATAGTCCTGATTCATGCTTTTCGCCGCGATCAGGCCCAATGTACCGATGCCCGGGTTTGCATAAGTGCGGTACGTGCCGGGCGCGTAGGCGGGTTTCCATGCGCTGAAGTACTGCAGCAACTGAGCGTTGTCGTGAATGCCGTCCGGCACCTGAAGCGGTAGACCGCCAGGCGTGTGCGTGCCCAGGTTCAACAGACTCACCTTGCCGAATGCAGTACCCCGCAATGACGGCAGATAATGTTGCGTGTCATCGGATAGATTCAGTTTGCCGTTCAATCGCGCATACTCGGCGAGCGTCGCAGTGAACGTCTTGCTGACCGAGCCGATCTCGAACAGCGTGCGCTGCGTGACTGGCTTGTCCGTTTCGGTCGACGCCACGCCATAGTCGAACACATACGTCTTGCCGTTGGCGATCACGCCGATTGCCATGCCCGGCACGTGGTGTTTCTGCATGACTGGCGCGACTGTCGAGTCCACGACGGCTTTGATCGCACTTTCCGTATCATTTGCTGCGTGACATGTCGTGGCAATTGCGCTTAAAGCAAAGACGGCACTCGCCATCCGGCTCACGGCTATTAACTTCATTCCAGCGTTTTCCTTCAATTTGTTGTCGGCGGGTGGGCTGATGCGGCACTATCCGTGTTTCGAGCCGCGATGACAAACTAGAAAAACTTGCGAGAAGGGCAAGAAAAAATGATGGGCACAGAGCGCTCCCCGCCCGAGAACACTATGCAAACATGACTTCGCAAACTAGACCGTGGCCCGCTCATGCTTTCTGGAGGGCGCGCCATTGGCGACGAAATAAGGCGTGTCCACGCGCGCCAGTGGCTCGCGTCCGCGGATCCGGTCGGCGATTTTTTCGGCCAGCATGATGGTCGGCGCGTTCAGGTTGCCTGTGGTGATGCGCGGCATAATGGACGCGTCGACCACGCGCAGTCCCTGCATGCCATGCACGCGTCCCTCGTTGTCCACTACGGCCATGTCGTCGTAGCCCATCTTGCACGAGCACGAAGGATGAAACGCCGTCTCCGCGCGCTCTCGCACAAATGCGTCGAGTTGCGCGTCGGTAGTCAGTTCTGCGCCCGGATTCAGCTCGCGTCCGCGATAACGTTCCAGCGCCGGTTGCCGCATGATCTCGCGCGTGATGCGAATGCCGTCGCGGAACTCGCGCCAGTCGAGCGGATCGGCCATGTAGTTGAAGAGAATGCTCGGGTGCGCCGCCGGATCGCGCGAGGTGAGCTTTACGCGACCACGGCTCGGTGAGCGCATCGAGCCGACGTGCGCCTGGAAACCATGCATCCTGATTGCATTGGAGCCGTTGTAGTTGATCGCCACCGGCAGAAAGTGATACTGGATGTTGGGCCACAAATCGTCGTCGCGTGTACGGATAAAACCGCCCGCTTCGAACTGATTGCTCGCGCCAATGCCTGTACCGTTCACCATCCATTCGAGCCCAATTGCCGGCTGATTCCACCACTGCAACGCCGGGTAGAGCGAGACCGGCTCCTTGCATTCGTACTGGATATACATTTCCAGATGATCCTGCAGGTTTTCGCCGACGCCAGGCAGATCGTGCACGAGCGGAATGTCCAGTTCGCGCAGCCACGTCGAGCGCCCCACGCCCGAGCGTTGCAGCAATTGCGGCGAGGCAATGGCACCGCTGCACACCAGCACTTCGCGGCGCGCATGCGCGTTGACGGAAGCGCCGCCATGCAGATACGCGACGCCAACCGCGCGTTTGCCGGAGAACAGCACGCGATCGGTCAACGCGTGAGTGACGATGGTCAGGTTGGAGCGCGCTTTCGCACGGTCCAGGTAGCCGCGCGCGGTGCTCGCACGCCGGCCGTTCGCCGTAACTGTGCGATCCATCGGGCCAAAGCCTTCCTGCTGATAGCCGTTCAGATCGTCGGTGCGCGGAAAGCCCGCCTGCACGCCGGCCTCGACCATGGCCGCGAACAGCGGATTATTGCCGGGCTTGCTCGTGGTCACGTGGACGGGACCGTCGCCGCCGTGGTATGCATTCGGACCTACGTCGCGCGTCTCGGCCTTGCGGAAATACGGCAGGCAGTCCAGATAAGTCCAGCTTTCGAGGCCGCGGAGCTCGGCCCAGCCGTCGTAGTCGAGCGCATTGCCGCGGATATAGCACATGCCGTTGATGAGCGACGAGCCGCCCAGTCCCTTGCCGCGGCCGCATTCCATGCGGCGGTTGTTCATATGCGGCTCGGGGTCCGTTTCATACGCCCAGTTGTAGCGGCGCCCTTGCAGTGGATAGGCGAGGGCGGCGGGCATCTGCGTGCGGAAATCGAAGCGGTAATCGGGACCGCCCGCTTCGAGCAGCAGCACGGTCACGTCGGCGTCTTCGGTGAGACGCGACGCCAGCACATTGCCGGCCGAACCCGCTCCGACGATGATGTAATCGTATTCGTTCGAACTCATGACAGCGCTCCTCAGAACACCGGTTGATAAGCACCGAGCTCGACCTGCACGGACTTGATGCGTGTGTAGTGCTCAAGCGTGGTGATGCCGTTTTCGCGGCCCACGCCGGACTGTTTATAGCCGCCCACCGGCATCTCAGCGGGCGACTCGCCCCACGTATTGATCCAGCAAATGCCTGCTTCCAGCCGATGAATCACGCGATGCGCGCGCGACAGGTTCTCTGTGACGACACCTGCGGCGAGACCATACGCGGTGCGATTCGCGCGCTCGATTACTTCATCTTCGTCATCGAACACGAGGATGCTCATAACCGGACCGAAGATCTCCTCGCGCACGATGCGCATGTCGTCGCGGCAGCCTGCGAACACGGTAGGTTCGACATATTGACCTCGGCCGAAATGACCTTCAGTCAGACGCTTGCCGCCCGCGATCAAACGCGCGCCTTCCTGTGTGCCGCTTTCGATGTAGCCGAGCACCTTCTGCAATTGCGCCGCGCTTGCTAGCGGACCAAAGTTGGTAGTCGCCTCCGTCGGCGAGCCCACGCGAATGCGCTTCACGCGTTCGAGCACGAGAGCCTCGAAGCGCTCGACCACATTGCGCTGCACGAACACGCGTGTGCCGTTCGTACAGACCTGTCCCGAGCTGAAGAAGTTGGCGCTCATCGCGATGTCCGCGGCACGTTCGAGATTGGCGTCTTCGAAAATTAGCAACGGGGACTTGCCGCCCAGTTCCATCGTCACTTCCTTCAGCGACGACGCGCCCGCCATCGACATCACTTTCTTGCCCGTTTCCACGCCGCCAGTGAACGAAATCTTGTCGATGTCAGGATGCCCAGCGAGCAATGCGCCCACGCGGCCGTCGCCTTGTACGACGTTGAACACGCCGGGCGGCACGCCCGCTTCGCTGTAGATTTCCGCGAGTTTCAAGGCCGTGAGCGGCGTGACTTCGCTCGGCTTGAAGATCATCGCGTTGCCTGCGGCAAGCGCCGGCGCCGACTTCCAGCACGCGATCTGAATCGGATAATTCCATGCGCCGATGCCCGCGCATACGCCGAGCGGTTCGCGCCGCGTGTACACGAACGACGATGGCCGCAGCGGAATCTGCTGACCTTCTATCGCGGTCGCGAGACCAGCGTAGTACTCGATCACGTCCGCACCCGTCACGATGTCCACCGCCAGCGTTTCCGCAATCGGCTTGCCCGTATCGCGCGTTTCAAGCGCGGCGAGCTCGTCGTTGCGCTCGCGCAGAATCTCCACTGCGCGACGCAGGATTCGGGAGCGCTGCATCGCTGTAAGCGCGGCCCACTCGCGCTGACCGTCGCGCGCGGATCGCACCGCGCGGTCGACGTCCGCGGCGCTGGCCTGCTGCACGACCGCGAGCGTTTCGCCGGTGGCGGGGTCGACGGTGTCGAAGGTTTCACCGCTGGTGGCGTCGACATAAGCGCCGCCGATATAGAGACGTTGCGTTGCGAATATCGCCATTGCTTGCTCCTTAAAGATATTCCCGGCTGCTGCGTGCTGCTGCGTGCGCTTTTATGAGGCTATTCGCGCGCCGCCAGCACCAGGTCGATGTATTCGTTGGCCACGCGCAGCGCCGCTTTCGTGTCGAACGGTTCGCCCGATAACGCGCCCCGCAGCCATAATCCGTCGATCAACGCTGCGAGACCGCTGGCCGCGCGCCGCGCTGCCGCACGCGGCAACGCTTTCGAAAAGTCCGCACACAGATTGGAGTTCAGACGGCGCGTGTTCACGTACTGCAGGCGCCGCAATTGCGGCTTGTGCATGCTCTCGGACCAGAATGCGAGCCACGTCTTCATGACGGGCGCACTGGTTTGTTCGGCGTCGAAATTGGCCGCGACCACCGCGCGCAGCTTCGAACGCGGGTCGGCCTTCGCCGCGCGCCGCCGGCGCGAGGTGGCTTGCCACAAATCGCGCAACACATGACGCATGGTGGCTTCGAGCAGACCGTCCTTGTCGCCGAAATAGTGGCTGACAATGCCGGTGGAAATGCTCGCGCGCTGCGCCACGGACGCCAGCGTGGCCCCGGCGAGGCCAGTCTGGTCGATGGTGAGCAGCGTCGCGTCGATCAGCTGCGCGCGGCGGATTTCGCGCATTCCGAGCTTGGGCATGGTGTTGATGTGAAGATTGAGCGACTCGCGGCCGGCAGTTAGTTCGCATGTCTGCGGCGCCATCCGATCCGGCCATGCTAGTTTTTTTATATTGAACGGTCAATCAATAAAAAGTTGCGCGGAAACCGTATGTCGGTTCCAGCCAAACCGGTGTCGCGTTCGGTACAGGTAGTCGGGCGCCGCGGGCGCTACGCTCGTTGAACGGGTGCGGCGCACACGCCGCGCACCGCTTACAGGACATGGAGACACTCAATGAGCAGCAATCGCGGCGTCGTCTATCTGGGGCAGGGCAAGGTTGAAGTGCAATCTATCGACTATCCGAAGATGGTCGACCCACGTGGCCGTGCAATCGGTCACGGTGTGATTCTGAAGGTAGTCAGCACCAATATCTGCGGCTCGGACCAGCACATGGTGCGCGGCCGTACCACCGCCGAAGTCGGCCTCGTGCTCGGCCACGAAATTACCGGCGAGGTGATCGAAGTGGGCCGCGACGTGGAAACGCTGAGCATCGGCGATCTCGTCTCTGTGCCGTTCAATGTGGCTTGCGGCCGGTGTCCGACCTGCAAGTCGCAACATACGGGCGTGTGCCTGAACGTGAATCCTTCACGCGCTGGCGGCGCTTATGGATACGTGGATATGGGCGGCTGGATCGGCGGCCAGGCCGAGTACGTGATGGTGCCGTACGCCGACTTCAATCTGCTGAAGTTTCCCGACCCCGCGCAGGCCATGGCGAAGATTCGCGACCTCACGTGCCTGTCCGACATTCTGCCGACCGGTTATCACGGCGCGGTCATGGCGGGGGTGAAGCCGGGTGCGACGGTTTATATCGCGGGCGCCGGGCCGGTCGGCATGGCGGCGGCCGCATCGGCGCGTCTGTTGGGCGCTGCGTGCACGATCGTCGGCGATATGAACGAGGCGCGCCTCGCGCATGCTCGCAAGATGGGTTTCGAAACGGTGGACCTGTCGAAAGACGCGACACTCGGGGAACAGATCGAGCAGATTCTCGGCAAGCCGGAAGTGGATTGCGCGGTGGATTGCGTGGGCTTCGAAGCGCACGGTCACGGCAGCAGCGGCTCGCACGAGGAGGCGCCGGCCACGGTGCTCAACTCGCTGATGGAAATCACCCGGGCCGCGGGCGCAATCGGCATTCCGGGCCTTTACGTGACCGACGATCCGGGCGCGGTGGATGCCGCCGCACGCAAGGGCAGCCTGAGCATTCGCTTCGGGCTCGGCTGGGCAAAGTCGCATTCATTTCATACGGGCCAGACGCCGGTGATGAAGTACAACCACAATCTGATGCAGGCGATCCTGTGGGACCGTCTGCCGATTGCGGACATCGTGAACGTGACGGTGGTGTCGCTCGATCAGGCGCCGGATGGCTATCGCCAGTTCGACGGCGGCGCGCCGCGCAAGTTCGTCATCGATCCGCACGGCCTTTTGAAGGCGGCGTGAGCCAGGCAGCACAGTAGAAGCTGGCAATAACAAAGAAACGCGTTGAACGGAAGCCCGTTCAACGCGTTTTTAACTGGTGAGGACGATAAAAGCCGAAGTAAGCAGCTGAAAAGCGCTTTTCAGGCCGCCAGAACCGGCGCCGAAGAAAGCGAAGGCGCCTGCTTGCGACGCTCACGCGTGGGCGCGGTGCCGAATGCGTCGCGATAGCTCTTCGAAAAGTGGCAGGCCGACTGGAAGCCGCAAGCCATCGTGATGTTCATGATCGACATATCGGTTTGCAGCAACAGTTCGCGCGCGCGCCGCAAACGCAGCGTCAGATAGTAGTGCGTGGGCGTCATGCCGAGATGCTCGCGGAACAGACGCTGCAACTGCCGTTGCGACATGCCGGCGAGCCGCGCGAGCTCCTCGCGCGAGAGCGGTTCCTCGATGTTGTTCTCCATGAGCGAAATCACTTCGAACAGCGACTTGTTGGCCGAGCCGAGTCGCGCGACGAGCGGCATTTTTTGTTGCGCGCTCGTATCACGCACATGCTCGACGATGAACTGCTCTGCGATCTGCGTGACGCGTGCGGTGCCGACGCGCGGAGCGATCAGGTTAAGCATCATGTCGAGCGGCGCGACGCCGCCCGTGCAGGTCACACGATCGCGGTCCACCACGAACAGTTCTTTCAGAAAGCGCGTGTCGGGAAACTCTTCCTTCAGCGCCGACATGTTCTCCCAGTGAATCGCACACGCGTAGCCCGCGAGCAGACCGGCGCGCGCCAGCGCATAAGTGCCGGTGCACAGGCTGCCGAGCACGCAACCCATGCGCGCGAAACGGCGCAAGGCCGACAGATGCGCGGGAGTGGTCGCGCGCTGCACGTCAATGCCGCCGACCACGAAGACGATATCGGGCTGGCCGACGCATTCGACCGGACCCGTATCCACGGACAGTCCATTGCTAGCGGTCACCGGGCCGCCCTCGGGACTCACGATCGACCAACGATAAAGCGTCTGTCCCGTCAGATAGTTCGCCATGCGCAGCACTTCGATCGCATTGGTGAAGGCGATCATCGTGAAGTTCGAGACGGGCATGAAGGCGAAATGCGACAGTGACGCCGTACGATCGGTGGACATGGTGAGGATTGATTCCTTCGAATCTATAGTGTCGCGTCGCTGTGGGGAGCAGCGACTCATGTAATTTTGAGTACTAGCGCAACTAGCATGCCATCAGGCTAAACCCTCGGTCGTCGCTGCCCGGGCGTCAATGGCGCTGGAAATAGTGGCGCAAGCGGCACCAGAACAGCGCCGGGGCCATTCAGAACCGCACCGCAAGTGCGCATTGCGTTCAGCTGCAGTGCAGCATCGCTATTTCGGCGAACGATCGTGCGACCCGGTTTCGTGCTCATTCGCCAGGTGCCGTATTCATGCGCATCTTCTGGTTAACCAGCGGTGTTTATAGGCCCGTTAAACGGCCTCCGCCCGCGGCGCGAGCGCGACTTGTCCAAAAAGGTCGTCTATGGCGGAAAAGGCAAAGAATGCGTCTGAATTCATAAATTGACGCGCGATGCAAGCGTCAAGAATAGACGTACGCAATCCGGCGGCGGGAGGGCAGAAACAACCGCCCGTCAACGCTTCCGGCGCCTAACGTCAACGACTCCACGGACCTTCCATGTCGAACCCGAATCCTTTCTTCGAAGAATCGCTCACCGCGCGCGACGCGGCGGTACGCGGCGCAATTTTGAAAGAACTCGAACGCCAGCAGTCGCAAGTCGAACTGATCGCGTCGGAAAACATCGTGTCGCGCGCGGTGCTCGAAGCGCAAGGCTCTGTTCTGACCAACAAGTATGCGGAAGGCTATCCGGGCAAACGTTACTACGGCGGTTGCGAATATGTCGACGAGATCGAGACGCTCGCGCTGGATCGCATCAAGCAACTCTTCAACGCGAAGTTCGCCAACGTGCAGCCGCATTCGGGTGCGCAAGCCAATGGCGCGGTCATGCTCGCACTGGTAAAACCGGGCGACACGGTGCTCGGCATGTCGCTCGATGCCGGCGGCCACCTCACGCACGGCGCAAAGCCGGCGCTGTCCGGCAAGTGGTTCAACGCGGTGCAGTACGGCGTGAATCGCGACACGCTGCTGATCGACTACGAGCAGATCGAAGAACTCGCGCAGCAGCATAAGCCCGCATTGCTGATTGCCGGCTTTTCCGCATATCCGCGCGCGCTGGACTTCAAGCGGCTGCGCGCGATTGCCGACAGCGTGGGCGCAAAACTGATGGTGGATATGGCCCACATCGCCGGCGTGATTGCGGCGGGACGTCATGCGAATCCAGTCGAGCATGCGCACGTGGTCACGTCGACCACGCACAAGACCTTGCGCGGCCCGCGCGGCGGGTTTGTGCTGACGAATGACGAAGACATCGCCAAGAAGATCAACTCGGCGGTGTTCCCCGGCCTGCAAGGCGGACCGCTGATGCACGTAATCGCCGGCAAGGCGGTCGCGTTCGGCGAGGCGCTGCAACCGGGCTTCAAGACCTACATCGACAGCGTGCTGGCCAACGCGCAGGCGCTGGGCGAAGTGCTGAAAGCAGGCGGCGTGGATCTCGTGACAGGCGGCACCGACAACCATCTGTTGCTGGTCGATTTGCGCCCGAAGGGTCTGAAGGGCAACCAGGTCGAGCAGGCGCTGGAGCGCGCCGGCATCACCTGCAACAAGAACGGCATTCCGTTCGATACGGAAAAGCCGACGGTCACCTCGGGCGTGCGCCTCGGAACGCCGGCGGGCACGACGCGCGGCTTCGGCGTGAATGAGTTCCGCGACGTGGGCCGTCTGATCGTGGAAGTGCTGGACGCGCTGCGCGATCATCCCGAAGGTCATGCAGCTACCGAGCAACGCGTGCGTCGCGAGATCTTCGCGCTGTGCGAGCGCTTCCCCATCTACTAAGAACGCCTGGAGCAAACGATGAGCAATCTGCACGAAAACAGCATCATCATCGACGGTTTGAACATTTCGAAGTTCGAGCGCTCGGTGTTCGAAGACATGCGCAAGGGCGGCGTGACCGCAGTGAACTGCACCGTGTCGGTGTGGGAGAGCTTCCAGAAGACGGTCGACAACATTGCCGAGATGAAACAGCAGATCCGCGAATATGGCGAGATCCTCACGCTCGTGCGCACGACCGACGACATTTTCCGCGCCAAGAAAGAGAACAAGACGGGCATTATTTTCGGCTTCCAGAATGCGCACGCGTTCGAGGACAACCTCGGCTATATCGAGGCATTCAAGGATCTTGGCGTGAACGTGGTGCAGCTTTGCTACAACACGCAGAACCTTGTCGGCACGGGTTGCTATGAACGCGACGGCGGCCTCTCGGGCTATGGCCGCGAAGTGATTCAGGAGATGAACCGCGTCGGCATCATGGTCGATCTGTCGCATGTGGGCGGCAAGACTTCGTCCGAAGCGATTGCGGCTTCGAAAAAGCCCGTGTGCTATTCGCACTGCTGCCCGTCGGGTCTGAAAGAGCATCCGCGCAACAAGAGCGACGAGCAACTCAAAGAGATTGCAGATGCAGGCGGTTTTGTCGGCGTGACGATGTTTGCGCCGTTCCTCAAGCGCGGCGCCGACGCGACTGTCGAAGACTATATCGAGGCGATCGAGTACGTGGTCAATCTGATCGGCGAGGACCAGGTCGGTATCGGCACCGACTTCACGCAGGGTTACAGCACCGAGTTCTTCGACTGGATCACGCACGACAAAGGCCGTTATCGCCAGCTGACGAATTTCGGCAAGGTTGTGAATCCGGAAGGCATCCGCACCATCGGCGAGTTTCCGAATCTGACCGCCGCAATGGAGCGCGCGGGCTGGAGCGAGACGCGCATCAGGAAGATCATGGGCGAGAACTGGGTGCGGGTATTCGGCGAAGTGTGGAAGGTCTGAGCTTTTACGTCATTCAGCAAACGAAATCACCCTATAAAAAGCGGAGTCTCCACATGCAACCCCAACTGCCTATCGACGTCGATCCGAACACCGGCGTCTGGACCACCGACGCGCTGCCGATGCTCTACGTTCCGCGTCATTTCTTCACGAACAACCATACCGCCGTAGAAGAGGCGCTCGGCGTCGACACGTATGCCGAGATTCTTTACAAGGCCGGCTACAAGTCCGCGTACTTCTGGTGCGACAAGGAAGCGAAGCAACACGGCATTGCCGGCATGGCGGTGTTCGAGCATTACCTGAAGCGCCTGTCGCAGCGCGGCTGGGGCATCTTCACGATCGCTGAAGCCGACCCGTCCACCTCGCATGCGCGTATCGAGTTGCACCATTCGTCGTTCGTGCTTGCGCAGCCGGGTAAGGTCGGCAAGCTCTGCTACATGTTCTCCGGCTGGTTCGCAGGTGCAATGGATTGGGTCAACGACACCGCGCCCGATTCGTCGCGCAAGGGCCCGCCGTCGAAATCGCGGGAAGCGCATTGCGCGGCGGAAGGCCACGAGCATTGCGTGTTCGAAGTGTCGCCGCTCGCGGCATAGCACTACCAGTCATATCATTCCGAGGTCGATCGCAATGCGTTACCCGAACCTTTTCAAGCCTCTCACGCTGAACAAGCTGACCTTGCGCAACCGCATCGTCAGTACCGCGCATGCAGAGGTGTATGCGGAGCCGGGCGGCCTGCCTGGCGACCGTTATATCCGCTACTACGAAGAAAAGGCCAAGGGTGGTGTGGGCCTCGCGGTGTGCGGCGGCTCTAGCCCCGTGTCGATCGACAGTCCGCAGGGTTGGTGGAAGTCGGTGAATCTGTCGACAGACAAGATCATCGATCCGCTGTCGCGCCTTGCAGAAGCGATGCATGCACACGGCGCGAAGATCATGATTCAGGCCACACACATGGGTCGCCGCTCGGCGTTTCATGGCGAGCACTGGCCGCATCTGATGTCGCCGTCCGGCGTGCGTGAGCCGGTGCATCGCGGCAATGCGAAGATCATCGAAGTGGAAGAGATTCGCCGCATCATCAGCGACTTCGCCGCAGCCGCGAAACGAGTGAAGGACGCGGGCATGGACGGCGTCGAGATCTCTGCGGCGCACCAGCATCTGATCGATCAGTTCTGGAGCCCGCGTACCAACTTCCGCACCGACGAATGGGGCGGCTCGCTCGAAAACCGTCTGCGTTTCGGCGTGGAAGTATTGAACGCCGTGCGCGAAGCAGTAGGTCCCGACTTTTGTGTGGGCTTGCGCATGTGCGGCGACGAGTTCCACGAAGACGGGCTCGATCACGAGCAACTCAAAGAAATCGCGCAGGCGATGAGCGAAAGCGGCCTGATTGATTATCTCGGCGTGATTGGTTCGGGTGCGGATACGCACAACACGCTCGCCAACTGCATGCCGCCGATGGCGTTGCCGCCCGAGCCGTTCGTGCATCTGGCAGCCGGCATCAAGTCGGTCGTGAAGATTCCGGTCATGCATGCGCAGAGCATTCGCGACGCGGGGCAGGCCGAGCGCCTGCTCGCAAGCGGCATGGTCGATCTGGTCGGTATGACTCGCGCGCAGATTGCGGATCCGCATATGGTCATCAAGATCCGCGATGGCCGCGAGGACGAAATCAAGCAATGCGTCGGCGCGAACTACTGCATCGACCGCCAGTACAACGGACTTGACGTGCTGTGCGTGCAGAACGCAGCGACCTCGCGCGAGGCGACCATGCCGCACGTGATCACGCGTACGAACGGGCCGAAGCGCAAAGTGGTCGTGGTCGGCGCGGGGCCTGCGGGGCTGGAGGCGGCTCGCGTCGCGAAGTCGCGCGGACACGACGTCGTGCTGTTCGAGAAGAACGACTATGTGGGCGGCCAGATCATGCTCGCGGCAAAAGCGCCGCAGCGCGAACAGATGGCAGGCATCGTCCGCTGGTTCGACATGGAAACGAAGCGCCTTGGCGTGGACCGGCGCCTCGGTGTCGCCGCCGACGAAAAGACCATCATGAGCGAGAAGCCGGACATCATCGTACTGGCGACGGGCGGGTCGTCGTTTACTTCGCAAGTTGCGGCGTGGGGTGTCGACGAAGGTCTCGCGGTCAGTTCGTGGGACGTGCTCTCGGGCAAGGTCGAGCCCGGCAAGAATGTGCTCGTCTATGACGGTGTCAGCACGCACGCGGGTGCGGGTGTTGCGGATTTCATCTCGAGCCGTGGTTCGAACGTGGAGATCGTCACGCCTGACGTGAAGGTGGCCGACGATGTAGGCGGCACCACGTTCCCGATTTTCTACCGGCGTCTCTATGCACAAGGCGTCATTCACACGCCGAATTACTGGCTCGACAGGGTGTACGAAGAAGACGGCAAGAAGATCGCCGTGATTCGCAACGAATACACCGAGGAGCAGGAAGAGCGCGCGGTGGACCAGGTGGTGATCGAAAACGGCAGCACGCCGAACGACGAGTTGTACTGGAAGCTCAAGCCCGAGTCGGTGAATCGCGGTCAGGTGGACGTGCACAAGCTCTTTGCGTCCGAGCCGCAGCCTTCGCTCTCGGAGCAGCTCGGCAATGGACGCTTCCTGCTGTTCCGTGTCGGCGACTGCATTTCCATGCACAACATCCACGGCGCGATCTACGACGCGCTGCGCCTTTGCAAGGACTTCTGAAGATGAGCCCCGTATCTGTCATCACCGTGCTGTTGTGGTTGTCGATGGCGGGTCTGGCGTTTGCGCTCGCAAAGCGCGCCGCTTATTGGCGCGAGGGTCGCGCTACGGCGGCGGGCGCGTACGGCTGGGCCAATCTGCTGTCCATTCCGAAGCGCTATTTCGTCGACCTGCATCATGTGGTTGCGCGTGATCCGTACATTGCGAAAACGCACGTCGCGACGGCGGGCGGTGCGATCCTCGCGATGGCGCTCGTGTTCGTCAACTACGGTCTTGCAATCTACTCGCCGTGGCTCGACAAGCTGATCTTTCTCGCCGCGCTCGTGATGCTGGTGGGCGCCGTATTCGTCTGGCGCCGTCGGCATGGCCCGAAGGCGGTGCCCGCGCGGCTCTCGCGTGGTCCGTGGGATCACTTGCCGCTGCTGCTCGGCTCGTTCGCGCTTGGCCTCGTGCTGTTCGTCGCGCTGCCGGCTTCCGCGATGTCGGGGGCGCTTGCCATCATCGTCGCGCTGCTGATCGCAGTGGGCGCATTCACGATGACGTTCGGCGCCGCGCGTGGCGGTCCGATGAAGCATGCTCTCGCGGGTCTTCTGCACCTCGCGTTTCATCCGCGCCAGGAGCGCTTTGCCGAGCGTAACGATAAGGACGTAGTGCCCCCCACTGCGCTGAAGGTCCCGCTTCTCGACGCGAAAGAATATGGCGTGGGTAAGCCGGTGGAATTTCGCTGGAACCAGTTGCTCAGTTTCGATGCGTGCGTGCAATGCGGCAAATGCGAAGCGGCATGTCCCGCCTTCGCGGCTGGTCAGCCGCTCAATCCGAAGAAGCTGATTCAGGATCTGGTGACGGGTATGGTGGGCGGCACCGACGCGCAGTACGCGGGCAGCCCCACGCCGGGCATTCCCGTGGGCAAGCACGCCGGCGGCCCGCAAAAGCCCTTGATTTCCAGCATGATTGAAGCGGAGACGCTGTGGTCATGCACGACCTGCCGCGCTTGCGTGCAGGAGTGTCCGATGCTGATCGAACATGTCGACGCAATCGTCGATATGCGCCGCAATCAGACGCTGGTGGAAGGCACGGTCCCAGGCAAGGGGCCCATCACGCTCGCGAATCTGCGCGAGACCGGCAGCTCCAACGGCTATGACATCGGCGCGCGTTACGACTGGGCCGTCGATCTGCAGGTGCAGGTCGCGCAGCCGGGGCGTCGCGTGGATGTACTGCTGATCGCCGGAGAAGGCGCGTTCGACATGCGCTATCAACGCACGTTGCGTGCCCTCGTCAAGGTGCTCAATCGCGCGGGTATCGACTACGCGGTGCTGGGCGGCGTGGAAACGGATACCGGCGACACCGCCCGTCGGCTTGGCGACGAAGCCACCTTCCAGCAACTCGCCCGCAAGCTGATCGGCACGCTTTCGCAGTACTCGTTCGGCAAGATCGTGACGGCCGACCCGCACGTGTTGCACAGCCTGCGCAACGAATATCGCGCGTTAGGCGGCTTTTATGAGGTGCAGCATCACACAGCGCTGATCGATGAACTCGTTGCGAGTGGCAAGCTGTCACCGCGCGCGGCTGCTGCGTATGCGGATCGCAAGATCACTTATCACGATCCATGCTATCTCGGCCGCTACAACGGCGAGACCGAGGCGCCGCGCCGCGTGTTGAAAAGCATAGGCATCAAGGTGGTCGAAATGGAACGCAACGGCATGCGCGGGCGTTGCTGCGGTGGCGGCGGCGGCGCACCGTTGACCGACATTCCCGGCAAGCGGCGCATTCCCGACATTCGTATCGACGACGCGCGCGGCATCGGCGCGGAGATTGTCGCCGTAGGTTGCCCGAATTGCACGGCGATGCTCGAAGGCGTGGTCGGACCGCGTCCCGAAGTGCTGGACGTCGCCGAACTGGTTGCAGCGGCGCTGGAGTAACGCGATGAACACAATCAAACGAATCGATCCGCGCCGGCCGTTCACGATCACGGCGGATGGCCTGAGGCGCATTACGTTGGGCGCGACCGGCGTGGCGGGCGCAATGGATTTCGCCACGGCAGGCGCGGCGCATCGTGAACAGCCGAAGCCGCGCCGCACCACGGCCGCCGCGCAGCATGTGATGCTGGTTGCGGCGCACGCGGACCGCGGTGCGCTCGACGATCACGCGCGCCAGACGCTCGCGGCCGCCGCATTGATTGCGGACGCAACGACTGAGATCGTGCTGCTGGTGTTCGGCGAATTCGCGGGCGACGCTGCCGCGCTCGGTGCCGACAAGCTGATCGAGCTACCCACGTTCGATCGACGCAAGTTCGCACCTGTGGATGAACTGAATGCGCTTGCCGCGTGCGTCGCGGCCTATGCACCCATCCATGTGTTCCTGCCGGACAACGCGACGGGCGACGGCGACCTTGGCCGCCGCTATGCAGCCGCCGCGAATGCAAGCGTGGCGACGCATGTGGTCGAGATAGACGCGTCACACGTGGCGGTTTATGTGCATGCAAATACAGCATTCGCTTCGCGTGCGCTGCCCGAAGTGATTTTGCTCGCGCCGAATGCGGTCGATCCGAAACTGCCGTTCGTCGGCGCAGGAGAACGCGTGGCGTGGCGCTTCGACGGCGAGTCCGCCACCGCGCAAGGCAAGGCACGCGATCTCGGCATCGAGGAGATGGACGCGGCGCAGCTCGCGCTGGAGGAGGCGGATTTCATCGTTTCGGCCGGCAACGGCGTGAGCGACGTGCCGGCATTCGAGCGCCTCGCGGCCACGCTGGGCGCGGCGATCGGCGCGAGCCGCGTGGCCGTCGACGACGGCAAGTTCACACGCGACAAGCAGATCGGCGCGACTGGCAAGACGGTTGAGGCGAGCGTGTATATCGCCTTCGGCATTTCCGGCGCAGTGCAGCATTTGCAGGGTATCAAGGATTGCCGGCATGTGATCGCGGTGAATCTCGACGCAAGCGCACCGATTGCGAAGCGCGCGAACCTCACGGTCATTGCGGACGCGCAGGAAACCATCGCGGCACTGAACGATGCGGCCGCCGCGGCGCGTTCGGCACGCGGTACAGGTGCTGCGTTACTCAATTCGAAGGCAGTCGCGGAAGGGGCACTCGCATGAAAATCGCCGTACTCGTTTCCGTCGGGCGACATCCCGTGAGCGGGGTTGCACGTTACAGCCGCAACGACGCCGCCGCCTTGACGCTGGCTTTGTCGCTCGCGAAGGAGCACAACGCGACGCTCGACGTGCTGCATGCGGGCGACCCGGCAAATCCCGCGTTGCAGGAATATCTGGCGCTCGGCGCGCGCTCGGTGGAAGTGCTGGCGGTTGCAGATATAGGCGATGGCCAACCGGACGCCTCCGCGCCGCTCGCCGCGCGCCTGCACGGCTACGACCTCGTGCTGACCGGCACGCGCGCCGAAGGCGCATTCGACAGCGGCATGCTGCCGTATCGCGTGGCCAATGCGCTGGGCGTTCCGCTTGCCGGCGCAGCTGTTGACGTGACGTTGAAGGACGGTTGCGCGCAAGTGCGCCAATTCATGCCGAAGGGTCTGCGCAGGCGCGTCGAGGTGCAATTGCCGGCGCTGATCGCCGTGCATCCAATGGCCAATGCCACCCCGACCTATGCCTATGCACGGCTTCGGGAAGGCACGATTCGCCCGGTCACGAGCGGCGCGCAGAACCCGCGCACCGCCGCCACCGAGCCCGCATGGACGATTCGCCCGGCGACCGCCAAACCCGTGCGTCTTGCCGCCGCTGAAAAGCGCTCCGGCCATGCCCGGATGCTTTCGGCGACCACGACGGAAAGCCGCGGCGGCAGCGTCGTAATTGAAGGGAGTTCCGTCGAAAAAGCACAAGTGATTCTCGCGTATTTGCGCGAGCATCAACTCGTGGATTACTGATTCCCGGTTCAGGCGAGCATGCGGCCAGGAGGGCCTGGCGCGACGCCAGACGTGACACGCAACGGAGCACACAATGAAAGTTTCCGCAGACGTTCGCGCAATGATCGAACGCCGCCAAAAGAATTACACGCTGGAAGCGCCGTTCTATACGAGCGAAGAGATCTTCGCGCTCGACATGGATGCGATCTTCCGGCAGCACTGGATCCAGGTCGCGGTGGAGCCGGACGTGCCCGAACCGGGCGACTACATCACGGTTGAAGTCGGTCACGATTCCATTCTGATCGTTCGCGACGACGACATGCAGGTGCGGGCATTCCACAACGTGTGCCGCCATCGCGGCTCGCGCCTGTGCAATACCGACAAGGGCTCGCTTGGCAACATTGTGTGTCCGTATCACAGCTGGACGTATAACCTGAACGGCGACCTGATGTTCGCCGAGCACATGGGCGATCAGTTCGACCGTTGCAAGCACAGCCTGAAGAAAGTGCATGTTGAGAACCTCGCGGGCCTCATCTTCATCTGTCTTGCGGACACCCCCCCGGCGGACTTCTCCGTGATGCGCGCCGCGATGGAGCCGTACCTGCTGCCTCATGATCTCGCCAGCTGCAAGATTGCGGCCTCGATCGACATCATCGAGGAAGGCAACTGGAAGCTGACGATGGAGAACAATCGCGAGTGCTATCACTGCGTCGCGAACCATCCGGAGTTGACCATTTCGCTTTACGAGTATGGATTTGGCTATCAACGCACGCCGGCCAACGAAGAAGGCATGGCGGCCTTTGAAGAGACGGTTGCGCGGCGCACTGCGCAATGGGAAGCGATGAAACTGCCGTCGGCGGAAATCGAGCGGCTCGCGGATCTCGTCACCGGTTTTCGCACGCAGCGTCTGCCGCTCGATCGTGACGGCGAGTCGCAGACACTCGACGCAAAAGTCGCATCGAAGAAGCTGCTCGGCGGTTTCGAGCAGGCTGATCTCGGCGGGCTGTCTTTCTGGACGCAGCCTAATTCATGGCATCACTTCATGAGCGATCACATTGTGAGCTTCTCCGTGATCCCGCTTTCGGCAGGCAAGACGCTCGTGCGCACGAAATGGCTCGTGCACAAGGACGCGCGCGAAGGCATCGACTACGACGTGAATAACCTCACGGCTGTATGGCGCGCGACCAACGATCAGGACCGCACGCTCGTCGAATACTCGCAACGCGGCGCATCGAGCAGCGCCTATGAGCCGGGTCCGTATTCGCCGTTCACGGAAGGTCTCGTCGAGAAGTTCTGCGAGTGGTATATCGGCCGCATCGCGGATTACAGCAATGCACCGCAAACGCACGATGTCACGCCGGGCAATCACGGCGAGAAAGTCGTGTCGTTCGTGCGCTGAGCACACGAGCGCAACAGGAGCGGGAGAAAACAATGATGCGCGATCAGGCGACGTTCCAGCCGGGCGGTAAGCCGGGCACCGACGCTGCAATAAGCCGTGTTACACAGCCGCGCTTCTGGAGCGCGTTGCCGGCGCAGTGGAACTGCGATCTCGACGACACGCTTATGTGCTGCCACATCCGGCAAGAAACGCATGACGTGAAGAGCTTTTTCTTCCGCGCGCCGACTGAAAGGGCGTTCGTGTTCGAACCGGGGCAGTTCATCACGCTCGAGCTCGATATCGACGGCGAGTCCATCAACCGCTGCTATACGATTTCGTCGTCGCCCACGCGGCCGCACACCATTTCCATTACGGTGAAACGCGTGCCGGGCGGCAAGGTGTCGAACTGGCTGCACGACAATTTGCAAGTGGGCGGCGAGGTACGAGTGCTCGGACCAGCCGGGGAATTCACCTGCGCCCGCCATCCGGCGCGCAAGTTCCTGTTTCTGTCGGCAGGCTCTGGCATTACGCCATTGATGTCGATGAGCCGCGCGCATCACGAACTCGGCGAAGACAGCGACATTGTATTTGTGCACAGCGCCCGTACTCCCGACGACATCATCTTTGCACGCGAGCTTGACCTGATCGCGTCGAATCACGCGCATTTCCGCACGGCGTTTGTGTGCGAACGTGTCGGCGCGCGCACCAATTGGCCTGGTGTGACGGGTTTTCTGACGTTGCCCTTGCTCAAGCTGATTGCACCTGACTTTCTCGAGCGCGAGATCTTTACCTGCGGCCCCGCGCCTTATATGCAGGCGGTGCGCAATCTTCTGGACGAGGGCGGTTTTGACCGCAGCCATTATCACGAGGAAAGCTTTTCGTTCGAAACGGTCAGCGAGGTCGCCGCGCAACTGACGACAGCTCACGTTGGCGAAGTGATGCAAGCCGCGCCGGAACCAGTGACTGCGGATAGCTTCGTAGAGGCGCGGGAACAGGCGCCGGCTTTCGAGCCCGCTCCCGCCGCGCCCGAAATCGAAACGCGCTACAAGGTGAGCTTTACGAAGAGCAATCGGGAGATCGAATGCGGCAGCGGCCAGCACGTATTGGACGCCGCCAAAAAAGCGGGCGTGCGTTTGCCTGCATCGTGCACGCAGGGTATGTGTGGCACGTGCAAGGTCAAGCTGGTGTCGGGCGAAGTAGCGATGAAACACGCGGGCGGCATTCGTCAGCGGGAAATCGATCAGGGCATGGTGCTGCTTTGCTGCAGTAAGCCGCTTAGCGATCTCGTGGTCGAGAAGTAACCCGCACGAGCGTCAGAAAACGAGTTGCTGCGAGGCGCGTAGCAGGACCATGAGGCAGGTCGCGTGCGGACAACTGCATGTCGCAAAACAACGTTACTTGGCAATTCTGGCTGGCGATTCTAAATGCTCATTGGGTGGTTTGTGGAAGTGAACGGGAGAATGGCGATGAGACTGATCAGAAAGATATTGGTGTTGAGCACCCTGAGCGCGGCGCTGGCGGCAAGCAGCGTGAGCGTTTCGGCGGACACGAAGCCGACCATCAAGATCGGTTACGTGGAAGGCTGGGATGACAGCGTCGCGACGTCCAACGTGGCCGCGCGCGTGATCGAAAAACGTCTCGGCTATCAGGTGCAACTCGTGCCGGTCGCGGCCGGCGTGATGTGGCAGGGCGTGGCGCGCGGCGACCTGGACGCGACCTTGTCCGCCTGGCTACCGGTCACGCATGGCGCGTACTGGAATAACTTCAAGGACAAGGTGGTCGACCTTGGGGCAAACTTTAACGATGCGAAGATCGGTCTGATCGTGCCGGACAACCTGGACGTGAAGACGGTGGGCGATCTGGAAGCGAAGAAGGCGGAATTCGGCTCGCGCATCGTCGGTATCGACGCCGGTGCAGGCGTGATGCAGAAGACCAGCGAAGCAATCAAGGCGTACGGACTCGACTACAAGCTCATGCCGAGCTCAGGCAGCGCAATGACCGCTGAACTCGCGCGTTCTGAAGCGGCCAGCAAGCCGATTATCGTGACCGGCTGGAAGCCGCACTGGATGTTCGCCAAGTACAAGCTGAAGTTCCTCGAAGATCCGAAGAAGGTATTCGGTGAAGCGGAGCACGTGGACACTGTTGTGAATCCGGAACTGGCAAAGAAGGCGCCGCAGGTTGTTTCGTTCCTGAAGAAATTCCAGTGGAAGCCGGGCGAGATCGACAGCGTGATGCTCGCGACGCAAAACGGCGAAAAGCCGACTGCTGCCGCAGATGCGTGGATCGGTTCGCATAGCGATCGGGTGGATAGCTGGGTGAAGTAAGGCTGCTTTGTCCACTGGTGAATACGACATGAAGAAACGCCGCTTTTTTCAAAGCGGCGTTTCTTTTTTGTGGTCTTCGAATTCCCCGTACTTATTGCAGCACTATTGCAGTACGACAGTCCTGTCGCCATTGATAAACACGCGCCGCTCGATAAACGCCTTTACCGCGCGTGCGAGCGTGATGCACTCGACGTCGCGACCGGTGGCGAGCAGCCGCTCGGGGCTGTACGAATGATCGACACGCTCTACCTCCTGCTCGATGATCGGACCTTCGTCGAGATCGTCCGTCACGAAGTGCGCGGTCGCGCCGATCAATTTGACGCCGCGCGCATGAGCCTGGTGATACGGCTTCGCGCCCTTGAAGCCAGGCAAGAACGAATGATGAATGTTGATTGCACGCCCAGCGAGCGCGCGGCTCGTCTCGCCGGAAAGTATCTGCATGTAGCGCGCGAGAATCATCAGTTCAGCACCGGACGTTTCGAACAGATCCAGCAGACGCGCTTCCTGCTGCGGCCTGGTCTCGGCCGAGACCGGCAGATGATGAAACGGCAAGCCATGCTGCTGAGCCAATGGTTCGAGGTCGCGATGGTTCGAGCCGATGCCGACAATGTCCATTTTCAGCTCGCCCATGCGCCACCGGAACAGCAGGTCCGCGAGACAGTGCTCCAGCTTCGACACCATGATCAGAACTTTGGGTCGCGTGCCGACGTCATGCATCGCCCATGTCATACGAAAGCGTTCGGCAATGGACGCGAATTCGCGTTTCAGCGCCGCGATATTCAGGGTCTCCGTGCTGTCCACGCCATGAAAAACGCAGCGCACGAAAAAGCTTTCGCTAAGGTCGTCGTCGAAAACGGTGAGTTCGTCGATATAACAATGATGCCGGTCGAGAAAGCCGACGACGGCGGCAACCTGGCCCGCGGCGCTCGGACACGCAACGGTGAGAACCAGTTGATCAGGACGGGAATCGGCGGACATGCGCTCTCCACAAAGACGATAGGTTCATGCCGCGGGGCGCGGCATGTATCGTCGCAGTAGAGCAAATTGGCGCGCGGCGCGGATAGAAGCGAATCGCCGCAGCGATGGAACGGGAGCGTCAGACGGTTATTCCGCGTCGAGCCCGCATTCGCCCAGCAGCCATTGGCGGAAAGCGTCGACTGCGGGCGTGGCCGCGCGTTGCGTGACCAGCATATAGCCGCGCTCGGTGACGACCGGGACATCGAACAGTTCGACCAGTTGCCCCGTTGCAAGCAATTCGTCGACCAGCGGCGCCCAGCCGAGCGCAACACCTTGCCCCATGATCGCCGCATGAGCAACCAGTGTAAAGCTGTTGAACGTGATGCCCCGATGTGCAGCGGGCGCGGTAAGGCCATGCGCCGAGAACCAGTCGGCCCATGATAGCCACCGCGCGGGCTGCGTGGGCTCGAGATGGAGCAGCGGCAGCGCAAGCAGTTCCGACGGTGAGGCAAGCGGTGGATGCGCGGCGAAAAACGCGGGACTGCATACCGGCGTCACGCGTTCCGGAAAGAGCTTGATCACGCTGCGCGCGTTCCAGTCCGCATGTTCGTCGCCGAATGCAATCGCCACGTCCGCCTGGTCGTGCGACGGCTCGAACACGCTTTGGGAGGTGATGATCTTGACGTCGACATCGGGCATCAGCGCCTTGAATTGCGAAAGCCGGGGCATCAGCCAATAGGTTGCGAAGCCGAAGTCCGTGGACAGCGTGAGCGTTTGCGGCGTGCGGCGCGCGCGGATTTCGGCGGTGGCGCCGCGGATGGTATCGAGCGCATGACGCACTGCCTCGAAGAGCCGCTCGCCGTCTTCCGTGAGTCGCACGCCACGATGCCCTCGTTCGAAAAGCGGCGCGCCCAGCGTCTCTTCCAGTTGCACGATGCGCTGGCTCACGGCCGGCTGCGTGGAGCCCAGTTCGCGGGCGGCCGCGGTGAAGCTCGCAAGACGCGCGGCGGATTCGAACATCGTCAACGCCTGCATTGGCGGCAAGCGGTCCAGCCTCGACATAACGCCCCCTTATAGCCACATAACGAATTGCCGTCTTCACAGTGCCAAATTGACCGGCAATAGTGATGTTCATGCCGGGCACGAGCCGCTGGCTTCGCATTCAACAGCGTGAGCGATTGCGGTTCCCGTTGCAGTCGCACCGGCACGAGTACTTGCACTGACATTCATGATTTTATTCGAGGCGCGCTCCAATGCTTGACAGCAAAAAGAATATTCTCATTCTGATGGCCGACCAGATGACCCCCTTCGCGCTCGCCGCGTACGGACACCAGCTGACCAGAACGCCGAACCTCGACCGTCTGGCGAGGCAGGGCGTGGTTTTCGATTCCGCTTATTGCGCGAGCCCTCTGTGCGCGCCGTCGCGCTTTTCGTTTCTTTCGGGCAAGCTGCCGTCTGCAATCGGCGCCTATGACAATGCAGCGGAATTTCCGTCGCAAACGCTGACATTCGCGCATTACCTGCGTGCCGAAGGGTACCGCACGATCCTCTCCGGCAAGATGCATTTTTGCGGCGCGGATCAGTTGCATGGTTTCGAAGAGCGCCTCACTACCGACATTTATCCTGCGGACTTCGGCTGGACGCCGAACTGGGAAGACTTTCAAACGCGCCCTACGTGGTATCACAACATGAGCTCCGTGATCGACGCGGGCCCATGCGTGCGCACGAACCAGTTGGATTTCGACGATGAAGTGACGTTCACGACGCGCCAGAAGCTCTTCGACATCGCGCGGGAACGTCATGCCGGAAAGGACGCACGGCCGTTCTGCATGGTCGCCTCGCTGACGCATCCGCACGACCCGTACGCAATTCCGCAAAAGTACTGGGACATGTACGAGGACGAAGATATCGACATGCCCAGGCATCGCGATTCATTCGACGAAGCCGATCCGCATTCGCAGCGCTTACGCCACGTTTGCGAAGCCGATCGCACGCCGCCCACGGAGCAGCAGATCCGCAATGCACGCCGCGCCTATTACGGGGCAATCTCCTATGTCGACGATCAGTTCGGCGCGATTCTCGAAGCGCTTGAGCAGGCGGGGCTTGCGAACGATACGATCATCGTCGTCACTTCCGATCATGGTGAAATGCTCGGCGAGCGAGGACTCTGGTACAAGATGACGTTCTTCGAAGGCGGTTGCCGGGTGCCGTTGATCGTGCATGCACCGCAGCAATTCGACGCGCATCGCGTGCAGGCTTCGGTGTCGCATCTCGACCTGCTGCCCACACTCGTCGAACTGGCGCGCGGTGAAACGCCGTCGGCATGGCCCGATTCGCTCGACGGACATAGTCTCGTGCCGCATCTTCAGGGCGCGCACGGTGGTCATGATGAAGCCATCGGCGAGTACCTTGCTGAAGGTGCAATTGCGCCGATCGTGATGCTTCGGCGCCGGCGCTTCAAGTTCATTCACACGCCGGCTGACCCCGACCAGCTCTACGACGTGCAAGCCGATCCGCTCGAGCGCGTGAATCTCGCGTTCAAAGCTGAATACGCCACCGAAGTCGAAGCGTTCCGCAACGAAATTGCCGCTCGCTGGGATCTCGCCGCGCTGCACAAGCAGGTGCTCGAAAGCCAGCGCCGCCGCCGCTTTCATTTTGCTGCGACCACGCAAGGCGCGGTTGCGTCGTGGGACTGGCAGCCATTGGTCGATGCTAGCCAGCGTTACATGCGCAATCACATCGACCTCGATACGCTGGAGGCCATGGCGCGCTTTCCAGCTGTCGCGCACTGATCGGTTCCACAGGACAGCCGCGTCCCATACACGCTCACGATTCACCCACCCACAGGAAGCCGCGATGATGAACAAGCTATTCAAACAGGCGATATCCGGCGTAGCGCTGCTATGCGCGGCCGCGAGTTTTGCATCGGCCGCCGAGCCGCAATCGTGCATGCAGGTCAATATGGCAGGGCCCGGATGGACCGATATCGACGCAACGAATGCGATGACCGGCGTCGTGCTGAAAGCGCTCGGCTATAAGCAGAAGGTGGCGAATCTGTCGGTGCCCATTACGTATCAGGGCCTGAAAAAAGGGCAGATCGACGTGTTTCTGGGCAACTGGATGCCCGCGCAGGCGCCGGTCGTAAAACCTTTCGAGGAGGAGAAGTCGATCGTGGTCGTTCATCCGAACCTGAGCAACGCCAAGTTCACACTGGCGGTGCCCGACTACGTGGCGGCCGCAGGCGTCCACTCGTTCGCCGACCTCGCGAAGAATGCCGATAAGTTCGACAGCAAGATCTACGGCATTGAACCGGGCGCGCCGGCGAATCAGAACATCAAGAAGATGGTGGACGACAAGGCGTTCGGACTCGACAGCTGGAAGGTCGTGGAATCGAGCGAGACCGGCATGCTGACGCAAGTGGAGCGTGCCGTGCGCGAGAAAAAGTGGATTGTCTTTCTCGCGTGGGAGCCGCATGTGATGAACACCAAATTCAAACTGACGTATCTGGACGGAGGCGACAAGTACTTCGGCCCGAACTACGGCGGCGCCACCGTCAATACCGTGGCACGCACCGGCTATGCGGAGCAGTGTCCGAACGTGGGCCGTCTCTTCAGGCAGCTTACTTTTAACGTCGACCTGGAAAACGGCGTGATTACCGAAGTACTCGAAAAGAAGACCAGTGTCGATGTCGCCGCAACCGAAGCGCTCAAGCGTCATCCCGATCTACTCAAATCGTGGCTTGACGGCGTGAGCACGGCGAGCGGCGGCAATGGCTTGCAAGCCGTTCAGACTGCCCTTGGCGTGAAATAAAAAGGCAATTGCAATCGTAAGGTCGCGAGGCGACAGATTCATGTCGCATCCGATCGATTCGCCGTAAATCTGGACCCGTATTCTTGACTCGTCGATGCCCAGCCTGGCGGAATTTTATGCACGACAAGTAAAAGCCAGGCTCCATTGACCGGTCTCAGCCGGTTTCGAACTGCCCGTCCCGCGAGAAATGCCGCGCGCCTCACAACAGCGCGGCAGGGATCGCTTCATCCAACGAATTGCGCAGTCACAGAGCAGGGGAGAATCAGATGAAGAAGAGAAATACCGTCAGTCTTTCGGGACTCGCTATTGCAGCGAGCGCCGCATTTGCGCCCACGGCTGTCCACGCACAAAGCAGCGTCACACTGTACGGCATTGTGGATGCCGGCATCACCTACGTGAATAATGCCGGTGGCTCACACCAGGTCAAGTTCGACGACGGCATTTCATACGGCAACCGTATCGGCTTCAAAGGCACCGAGGATCTCGGCGGCGGCTTGCAGGCGGTATTCGTACTGGAGTCGGGTTTCCACCTGGGTAATGGGCAGTTGGGATTCGGTGGTGCGGAATTCGGCCGCCAGGCGTATGTCGGACTGAAGAACAGTTGGGGTACCTTGTCGTTTGGTAATCAGCTCGACATGACCGAAGAATTCGCCTACCTGTACAACATTTCCGCGTGGGCGAGCGGCTACGCGATCCACCAGGGCGACTTCGACCGCATGAACGGCGACCGGCTGCCCAATTCCGTCAAGTTCCTCTCCAACGATATATCGGGCTTTTCTTTCGGTGGCATGTACTCGTTCGGCAACACGGCGGGCGACTTCCATCAGAAGAGCGCATGGAGTGTGGGTGCGCGTTATGAGCATGGTCCCTTCAACATGGGCGCCGCCTATACGCAGTTGAACAATCCGTTCGGCATTTACGCATTCGATCCGTACGCGATGATCGGCACGCGTACTTTCCTCGGCAGACCGACCGTTTCTGTCGATCCTGCAACCGGGGCGGTAACAGATCTGTACAGCTCGACTTCGTTTCCAGTCGACAAGCAGGGCGCGTTTGCGGTCGGCGCCGCCTACACGATCGGCAATGTGATGCTGAGCGGCAACTTCACTTACACGACAATCAAGGGCCTCGGCCAAACGTCGCATATGCAGGTATATGAAGGCGGCGCTTCGTATACTTTCACACCGGCGTTGATGCTCTACGGCGGCTATCAGCACACGCGGTTTGAAGGCAACCACTGGAACCAGGGCTCGCTCGGGCTTCACTACCTGTTGTCCAAACGTACGGACGTGTACATCTCCGGCGATTACCTCCGCGCATCGGATGGCGTGAATGCGGTGATTGGCTATAGCTTTACGCCGTCGTCCACCAGCACGCAGGCCGACGTGCGTATCGGTATGCGTCATTCGTTCTAAGCTTTCGCAGCGGACTTCCGCAACGCGGCTGCGCTTCTCGACCGAGGTGCCTGGCGGCGTGTGGGATGCACTGATCACGCGGCGCGCCGATCTGGCCGTGGGCGCGGTCGGCGAGCCGCCGCGCGCGGCGGAAACGCGTCACCGGCGTGCGCGAGCATACGCGATGTTATCTCGCGTGGCGCGAGGATAAATGCGGGCACGCGTTGGATTGGTGGGTCGAGCAACTGGATAAGGAGGATCTGGTCAGGAGGTTGTTCGATTGCGTGGACCGCGGGTCTGACATGGCCGACCGCACTGTTCATCCCCGCTTCCCTTATAATCCGGCATGACCTCATCCGTTTCCCCCGCAGCAAGCTTACGCGCGGCGCCATCGGGCGCCCGTCTCATCGGTTCGTCATTCGCCCATAGCTCAGTGGGGCATTCGTCATCCACGCACGTGGAATGTACGCGCTATGAGCCGCACCTGGCGGTTGCATGAAAATACCCAAACGGCTCGCGCCACTCCTCGAAGAAGGGCTCATCGACGAAGTTGTCGGCCAGTTGATGAGCGGTAAAGAGGCGACGGTCTACGTCGTGCGCAGCGGCGACTCGACGCGTTGCGCAAAGGTCTACAAGGACGCGAAGCAGCGCAGCTTTCGCCAGGCCGCGTCGTATCGCGACGGCCGCAAGGTCAAGAACAGCCGGCAGGCGCGTGCGATGGAAAAGGGCACGCGCTACGGCCGTCAGATGCAGGAAGCGTCATGGCAGAACGCCGAAGTCGACGCGCTGTTCCGGCTCGCGAACGCAGGCGTGCGCGTGCCGCAGCCCTATATCTGTACAGATGGCGTGTTGCTGATGGAACTCGTCGTCGACGCGCTGGGCGATGTCGCGCCACGCCTGAACGACGTCGATCTGACTGAATCACGCGCGCTTGAACTGCACGCGCTGCTGCTCAACCAGGTGGTGCGGATGCTCTGCGCGGGGGTGATACACGGCGACCTGTCCGAATACAACATTCTGCTGGCAGCGGATGGGCCGGTTATCATCGATTTGCCACAAGCCGTTGACGCAGCCGGCAACAACGATGCGGCCTCCATGCTCAAGCGTGACGTCGACAACCTGGCCGCGTACTTCGGACGATTCGCACCACAACTACTCACCGCAAGTTATGGTGCCGAGATCTGGACTCTGTTCGAAGCGGGGCGGCTGCATGTGGACGCCGAATTGACGGGCCGCATAGAAGTCGACGCGCGGCCTGTCGATCTCGATGGTGTGCTGCAGGAGATCGAAGCGACACGCCTTGAAGAAGACGAACGATTGCGGCGACAACAGGAACTGAGTTCGGGCTAGAAACTGCGTTCGATGTCGCCGGAAATAGTACTGAAGCGTAGGACTTCGTGGCACCTCACTTCGCTTCTGAGCTAACGATCAAGCAGGGCTCTCATGCGTTCGCCTCACCAGCGGTAAAACCGCGGCCAGGTCTCGACACTGCCGTCCGTATTCACCGCCTGATAGGCCGGATGCTGCGCTCCTGTAGCACATGCATGGTTGGGCAGGATGCGTAGACGCGTCCCAATTGGAAGCCGCTTCTCGATCTCGTGGTCTGGTGTGCCGGTTCGGGAAATGATGCCGTGCTCCTGGTTCGCGCCACTCATCATGTACTCGCGCAGCACCTCGCCGTTTTCCAGACAGACCAATCTGTAACCAAAGTCCTGTTTCTGACGCTGCGTGCCGCGGTCGCGGCTCATTGCCATCCAGCCCGCCCAGCAGACCGTTCATCGCTCCGCGGCAGCTCGTGATCAACTGCAGCACATCATTGCAGCCGCCTTCCTGCTCGAGCGCGCGCTCAATAGCTTCCACCTGGTCCTTGATGCGACGCACACGATCGAGCAGATTCTGTTTCTCGCGAATCGTATGGCTCACCCGTAAGCTCCCGGCTATATAGGGTAGGGGGACGCTAACATAAACTAGAGCCCTTTTTCCGTCTGTCGCCTATTCTTGGTTTTTTGAGCCGCTTTTGCCGGAACACCTCATGACCGCTCGTTTGAATGCAGCTTTCACTGCGTTGTTTGCCGCCGCCCTGTTTGGCGCGACCACGCCACTTGCCAAGATTTTGCTGGGAACATTGTCGCCTTTCATGGTGGCGGGGCTGTTCTACCTGGGCAGCGGAGTCGGGCTCGCGCTGACGCTGCTGATCCGGCATTTTCGCCGCAGCGCACAGCAGAGAAAAGATGAAGGCCGCATTCAGATGGCCGAAGTGCCCTGGCTGGCGGGTGCGATCCTCGCGGGCGGCATTGCGGGTCCCGCGCTGCTGATGCTCGGTCTGGCCAGTACGCCCGCGGCAACGGGTTCACTGCTGCTGAATCTGGAGGGCGTGTTCACGGCCGTCATCGCGTGGGTCGTATTCCGCGAAAACGTCGACTATCAGGTGTTTCTTGGCATGGTCGCGATCGTGGCAGGCGGCGTGCTGCTTTCGTGGCAGCCCGGCGCTAACGGAATTCCCGCGGGCGCCATACTGGTTGCGGGTGCCTGCCTATGCTGGGCAATCGACAACAACCTCACGCGCAAGGTCTCGACCAACGACGCCACCGTCATCGCATGTCTGAAGGGGCTGGTAGCAGGCGTCGTCAATCTTGGTATCGCTCATCTGATGGGCGACCGGTTCCCGGACGCGTTGCACATGGTGTCGGCGATGGTGACGGGATTCGCCGGATACGGCGTGAGTCTCGTGCTTTTCGTCATTGCGTTGCGCAATCTGGGCACTGCCAGGACGGGCGCCTACTTTTCCGTCGCACCGCTTTTTGGCGTCGCGCTGTCAGTGGTCTTGTGGCCGGAGATGCCGTCCATTCTGTTCTGGTGTGCCGCTCTACTCATGGGCATTGGCGTCTGGCTGCATCTGCGGGAACGCCACGAACACCGTCATACGCACGAACAGTTGGCGCACACGCACCGGCATCGTCATGACGAGCACCATCAGCATGAGCACGATTTCGATTGGGATGGAACGGAGCCGCACGCACATCCGCACGTTCATATGCCGATCACTCATACGCACGCGCATTTTCCGGATATTCACCATCGTCACTCGCATTGATCGGGAAGCCTTGGAACACGGCGCTTGTTGATCAATCTGTTCGAAACGGCCGTGGTGCAGGCATTGGGCCACCCCGCGCGAGCATGTGTGACGGCGGCGTTCTGCGGAAAGGCGCTGGCCGTCGAGCACGACGCCGGATGCAAAACGCGAGTCGCGCGGCCTTCCAACTAGTTCGGATCCACGCCGGTGGCCACGCCGAACGAAGGCCGCTTGCGGCGCGCGAAATAGGAACCGACGACAACGAGGGTCACCGACACCGTGAACCAGAACTGAAATTGCGAACCGGGATTGAACGCTTGCGAAACCAGCACCGCGACGAGCGCAAGCAGCGCCACCCAGTTCGAATACGGATAGAACCAGGCCTTGAAGGCCGATGGATCGCTGCGCTCCTGCTTTGTCTGCCGCCGCATAGCGAGGTGCGCGACGATGATGAAGATCCACACGATCATGACGAACGCGCCGCTGCTCTTCGCCAGCATGAGGAAGAGGTCGCCGCCGCTCACGAAGTGGACGGCCAGGATCATCACGCAGATCGCGAAGCACAGGGCGAGCGCATTGATCGGCACGCCTTTCGAATTGGTCCGCGCAAACAGCGCCGGTGCGTGACCGCGCTGGCTGAGCGAGAACAGCATGCGCGAGTTGGAAAACAGAAACGAGTTCATCACCGACATGAACGACACGAACAGCACGACCTTCATCGCGATGGCGGCGCCGGTGAAGCCGGCCGTGCTGAAAAGGGAGACGTATGGCGATTTCAGGTTGGCCTTGTCGGTCCACGGCACGCAGAGGATCAGGATCGACACCGAGCCGATGTAGAACACCATCACACGCACGATGACGCTCTTGACGGCCTTGACGACGTTCTTGCGCGGGTTCTCCGATTCACCTGCGGCCACCGCTGCGATCTCGCTGCCGCCCAGCGAAAAGATCACGACGATGATGCCGGCGAGCACGGGCGAAATGCCCGTCGGCATGAATCCGCCGTGCTCCGTCAGGTTCACCAGTCCGGGCGCGGGAATGTTCGGCTGCAGCCCCAGCAGGATCGAAATGCCGAGCGCCATGAAGATGACGATTGTCGCGATCTTCGCAAACGACAGCCAATACTCGGCCTCGCCGAACGAGCGCACGGAATACGCGTTGCTTGCGATCAGCGTCAGCAGCATGAAGAGCGCGCCACCCCAGACCGGCAGCCACGGCAGGAAATCGTGCAGAATAGCGCCGAGCAGAATCGCTTCGAGCGTGATGGTCATCATGGACTTGAACCAGTACAGCCAGCCGACTGCATAGCCGGCCCACTCGCCGAGATAGGCGCTGGCATACGTGGAGAATGAGCCGCTGTCGGGATTGCGGGACGCCATCTCGCCGAGCATGAACATGACCAGCGTGACTATGATGCCGCCCACAATGTATGACAGGATCGCAGCGGGTCCTGCGATCGCGATGATGGCGCCCGACCCGACGAATAGGCCCGCACCGATCACGCCGCCTAGCGCGATCATTGTGATGTGCCGCTGCTTGAGGCTCTGCCTCAATCTGTTGTCCTGCATCTCCTGCGTCCTCTTTTCTTTTGTGAAGGGCGGCGGCCGATGCCGGTCAGATGTGTGCTCTGACGAAAACGACTGCCCGGTCCAAAATTGTGGGCAACTATTCGGGTCTTCGCAAACGACATCTGCTCACTATGTCTTGCGGTTTTCTCATCAGCGAAAGCGGTCGGGGCTTTGACCCGTCAAGTTATGTCGTCCGTTGGAACGAACGGTCATGGGCCACAAGGACAACACCATGTCCGCTAAGCGCGTTGCCTTCGTCACTGGCGGCATGAGCGGCGCGATCCATGCGGCTGCGCCATTCAACTCAGTCTCGTATCCAACACGCTCGATGAAGGCCAGACGGTTGGCGAAAGGGACGTCTGCGCGAAGGGCAAGTGTCCAGCGCGAAATCGAGGATTGATTTTCGGCCTTTTCAGATGCTGTAACACCGAAGTTTGGCCCGGTGGTCACGTGTGTAGCCTCATAGGGGCTCCCGCGTTTGATCTGGTCCGCCACGTCGAAGTCAATCGGAAAGAGCAGGGACTTCCCTTCGTCCTCGACGACCAGCCGGATGGAATTCACCGGCACACCTCGCAATCGGCGTCACCCCGACACCTTGTGAATCTGCGATTCGCCACCCGGTCTATAGGGAGAAGGGGGCATCCGCTTGCCCTGTGCGTTGGATCGCGCGCAGGCAGGCCAGTGGGCCGCCCTGGACAATCTGCGCCGCGCACGCAAGCATCAGGTTGACGGGAAGTCCAAAGTCTTCGACGAGATAGCCGCGCTCGCAGAGTCCGCCGAGCGCTGTCGCGGTGCACGGCACGCGCTCTCGCAGTGCGCTCAGATCGTCGCGATAAGCCCATATCGGCTTTCCGAACGCGGCGGCAAACCCGATCTCGAACGCGGTTCCACTGTCCGGCTCGCCCACGCCGCGGAAGTCGCCGACATTGGCCATGACGTCTTCAGGCGTGAAACCGAACTCCGCCACAGTCGCGCGCACTTTTTCGAGCTCGGGCGCGGCTTCTTGCTGCCTCGTTTGCGCGATCAGTTTTTCAAGCTGCTCCTGTTGGCGAGCAGTCCTTTGTAACGTGTCATTGTCTTGAGTTTCCGTTGGGAATGGTGGACGATTCTACCAGGCGCCAACTGCTGTGAAGTGCCCGACCGGGCTTGTGCGAATTGCTATGGTGGTTCCGGTCGTTCCGAGCGGCACCTCACCTTCAACATCTGCAGTCTCAATCATCGATGAAAAGAATTTCTGTCCGCCGCTCGAGCGTTCACGGTCGCGGCGTCTTCGCGCTGCGGCCGATATTCGCCGGCGAACTCATCCTCGAGTACACGGGCACGGTGATGAGCTGGAAGCGAGCAGTAAGTCGCCATCGCCGGTTCGGAGAGCAGGGCCATACCTTTCTCTTTGGACTTGCCGACGGACGGGTCATTGACGGTTCACTCGGCGGCAACAGCGCGCGTTGGCTCAACCATGCCTGCGTCCCGAACTGCGAGGCCGTCGAGGAACATGGAAGGGTCTACATTCACGCGGTGTCGGATATCGAGCCCGGCGACGAGCTCTTCATCGCATACGGACTCACCACAGAAGGCCGCGCCTCGGCAGCGGTACGGGCGCAGTACGCATGCCGTTGCGGTCACCGTTGTTGCCGCGGAACGATGCTGGCTGAGGTGCGACGCGCGCCCAGGCAGTACGGTTGACGGCGCGGCGCCCTAGATCAAGGGGGCGTTATTACGAACGCCGACGGATGGTTGCCGGCAAGCCAGCCAGGTACCCGGCCCTTGGTCGCGATCGCCGTTCGTCGGCCATAGCTCAATGGTCGGTCGGGCGAGCAGATTCCGGGCGCACTGCCTCAACGCGACCCAAAGGGGACGGCCAGCTTTCCGCGAAGCGGACATCCAGCGGTCCTGCTAGGCCCCGTAGAAGCAGTAGAACCGCTCGATTGGGGCTTCGACCGCAAGCGCCTGAAGCGGGAAGCTACACACCAGATCTTGAAAGTTTGCTACGCACGATAGCCGTCGTATGAAATCTTCCACGACGCCGACTCTGACCGCGCCATGGCGATCCAGAAATTGCCCCCACAGAGGCATGTTGCGGAACCGCGATTCGGCAACCTTGGCGCTCGCAACGTATTCATCTGGAAAGCACCGTTGATAAGCGAGTAGGTTATAGAGCCACGAAGTTCCGGCAACGTGCGTCGCTTCTTGCTGGTTGTGCCTTACGTGATCGAAAAGCGAGCGGAGTTCCGCAAGCCGCACAGGTAGACGGTCGATGCTCAAAGGAGAAACTGCCGCTGGCTCAATATTTTCGAAGTGGATACGCACGCATTCCGCATCCTGCATGGCGTATGAAAAGCAACCGACCGTGGCAACCGTGGACTGCGTCTGGGTAACGTCAGTTCTCGCAAGATAGAAACGGTATGTCCAATCGTACAAGTCAACGGATTCGCTCAAGCCGTCCGCATAGCACCGCCAGATCGGATGATGTTGATCAAAGGCCCGACCGAGCGCGAAGCGAACGTAGATATTCGTATAGTCGAGCAGCGCCTTCTCGATTGGAATATCAAGCAGAGCGACAACGGTCTGTGCAAATCGGATCTGCAGGTCGAAGAACTCCTTGCTGTATCGCATCTATGCGGCCTCCCGAGGGAAGGATTGGCATTGCCCAGAAGCGACATCGTCGCGGGGCGTTCGTACAGAGCGTTGTGCGGCTTTGTAGTAACGGCCGCTGCATAGCATTCTGCGAACTCGGAATACGCTACACGCCCGATAGGCTGCTTCGATTCAGTCATCTCTGTCGCGCGCAAACTCTGCGTCAAAGGGAAGTTGTGGCGATTGTGAACGATCTGAGCATCGGTGTCGAACGGCCGGTTATGGCCGAACCACGTCCGCTGCCCCAACGACCGCTGATCGTAAGCAATATGCGAAAGCCAAAGCTATCGCAGCAACACGCCTTCGCGGATCTCGACGGGCCGCCCAACTACCCACGACAGATTACGCTCACCATGTCCTATGGGTAAGCCCCCGTAGATTGGGACGCCGACCGGCGCCAGCACGTCGAGCAGCACGTCCTCGAGCGAGTAGTCGGCCCCGGCTGGTAACGGACAGCGGACGAATTCTCCGAGCACAATCGCACGCGCGCCATCGAGGATGCCGGCGTGACGTAGCGTCATGATGCTGCGGTCAAGGCGGTATGCAAGTTCCGTAACGTCCTCCAGCACGACAATCGAGTCGCGAAAGCTAGGCTGCCAACGGCTGCCGGCCGTGCTGGCAAGTACCGTGAGGTTGCCGCCGACAAGAGGCCCTTTGATCGAATCAGCTGGCCCATGCAGACGTTCGAGCGGCAGCGGCGCCGGCGTGACCCCTGTGAGCGCATCGAGAACACTGCGGCGCGACATGTCGTCAACTTTCGTCGCCAGGCCGTTGAGCGTCGGGCCGTGAATCACAGCGATGCCGGGAATTTGCCGCAGCGCGTGAAAAAGCGCGGTCACATCCGAAAAGCCGATCACGGTTTTCTCGCATGGCACGGTAGCGGGAAGCGCTGGCAGCACATGCGCACAGCCATAGCCGGCGCGTGCCGTCCAGACGATATCCACCGCCGGGTCCGACAACGCCGCAAGCAGATCGCCAGTGCGATGCTGATGGAATCCCGCGAGATACCGGAACCTGTCAGCCACGTGCGCGCCCACGGAGACAGAAAATCCCCAGTTCTCGAGCAGCGACACCGCCTGCGCGAGGTTATCCATGTCAGGAATGCCCGCCGGCGCGACGACCGCCACCCGTTTGCCTTTCACTGTCACGTCGATTCCTCCATTGTGTTGACGGTCGACGGATGCCAAGGTCTTTGTGGGGAACGCTGAGCCATGCTCCAAGCAAGAACCCGCTTTCGTCCTGGAAGACAGACATCGCTGCGTCTAGTCGACTCCTTGGTTTGTGCAGTGCGCCTATTTTGCTATTTTCCTGTTTGAAGCATAAGTTGACCGGCCACAACTGGCCGCCCGCCGGCTTATCCTGCTTTCAACACAGCGGGCCCGATTTCCCTATCCGTAAGCCCAAATCGCGCCATGCTCGTGCGATGATCCGGTGATCCGAGATACGAACGAAGTCGCCGATTCACCGCCTTTACGAGATCGACGTTCTGTCGGTTGAATGAAAACGCTCCCAGCGGAGGCGTCCGCCGCCCGCCGTTCGTTTGCCGCTCGTGCGAGACGGCCTCGATCACCGAGTTGCCCATCCGGCTTGCAACAATCCGATTTCCTAAGGCCGTACTCG
The DNA here is from genome assembly GCF_000472445.1 of Burkholderia sp. WSM2230. Taxonomy (GTDB): domain Bacteria; phylum Pseudomonadota; class Gammaproteobacteria; order Burkholderiales; family Burkholderiaceae; genus Paraburkholderia. Next base: position 55,940 of record NZ_AXAJ01000016.1, on the reverse strand, counting down.
CATAAGCGTCGATCGCACCGGATAGAACGGCCGCGACTGCGTCGGCTTGCTGCTCGAAAATGACGATTTGCTCCTTCCTCACGCCTGACGCTACCGCCGAATCATACTGAACCTGTCCGGCAACGATGCCGAGGCGCACATCACGACATTCGGCTATTGAGGAGTAGCTGTTGAGCGCTCTGGGGTTTCCAGGTCGAACCAGAAAGCCGTCCTCGATTCCCCACACCGGCAGGCTGAACGCGACTGTATTGGCACGCTGCGGTGTCACAAAGAGAGGAACGTTCATGTCCCAGCGACCTGCTTCAACGCCGGGTAGCAGTTCGCTGAACGTGGTCAGACAATGCTCGATCCTGGTGACGCCGATCTCTCGCAGGATCGTGCGCGCGAGCTCGATGTCAGCGCCGGTAGCGGTGCCGTCCGCTTCGGTCCAGCCAAACGGAGGCTCTTCGATGTACGCAATCGTTACCTTCATCGCTTCATCTCGCAGACCGAAAACGGCCGTCAGGTCCACGGCCGATTGTTAAGAATCTTACTCACTTGTATAAATGGGCGGTTCTTGCACGAACGCGGCGATCCGTGTCGTCATCAACCTGGAACCAAACCGACCGTCATTCAACGAAGCAAATGGAAGCGACACAACGTTATGCAAGGACACTTGTGATCTCCATCCGGACCAAGACCCGACAATGCGCCGAGTGACGTTCACACGCCAACTTGTCGATTCTCCCACCGCTTGTCGGGATTGTCGGCAATCCCGACTCACATGCCGAGCGTCCCCTCACAAGCAACGTCAAAAGGCCTTGTACCGGCTCAACTCCAAACCTTGGCCTACCGGCACCGAAAAACTGGACATTCCCGGGACTGAGCGAACGGCTTGACAGTACTCAGCGGCATGTTCGCGGTTGGGGGAGATATTGTCGGCCACGATGATTGCTCCCGCATTAAGCTTCGGAGCAAAAGCGGACAGGCACGGGACGTAAAGATTTTTCCACAGGTCAAGAAGAACAAAATCGACACGCTCGTCCAGGTCGGCAATCATCGCTACGGCGTCGCCAACGCGATAGTCGACGTAGCGAGCCAGTCCGGCTTTATCAGCCATGCCCTGTGCAAACGTGGATTTGTAGTCGGCGAGTTCCATGGTGATGACCTTACCGCCGCTAGCTCGCGCCGCATCCGCGAGCCATACGCTTGAATAGCCATAAGATGTCCCGATCTCGAGAATCGTTGGCTTATCGAGGCTACGAGCCAGCAGATTGATGAACTGCCCCGTTTGCGGCCCGACCGCGAGGATGCGTTCGTCTCGCTGGCCTTCTTTGGGCATTAAGGTGCCGCTCTCCCGCTTTTTCTGCTCTTCTGCAAGCAATTGATCGTATTCGTAGAGAACGTTTGAAAGTGCGTGGTCCATTCTATCCTCGATGTGAAGTGGATGAGCAAGCATGAGCAGCGAGCGAGCCTGAACTCAACTTGAAGGACCATATACGGTATTCGGTGTTCCCGGTCACCACGACTTCATCTGTTACGTTGGCTTACTTGCGCTGGCGTACTCCCTGAAAAGGCGGGACACAGTCCGCCACTTACGATAGCGCGTACGGACCGCTTACTGCGCACTCCGTGCCGGGCGAGCGCGCAACACTGAGTGAGCATGATTCGCCTTCCGGATCTCACGCAGTGACGAGGGATGTCCCGGGCTACGATCGTCGCTACGGTCCGCGCGTCGCCTGTTCTTTGTTCGAAGGTCAGTAGCCACTTTTCTCAGCGGCGTCGGCGCTCGCTTCTTTTGCGTCTTTGTAGGTAGCAAGAAGTTTGTTCGCTGCTCCTGTCAGCAGACTCACGTCAGTTCCGATAGCCACAAAAGTTGCTCCAGCCGCCAGATAATCGCGTGCGTACGCTTCGTCCGGAGCCAGCACGCCTGCTGTTTTCCGACCTGCCGGACCAGTTCGATTCCGTTGCGAATCGCCTCCCCGTATCTCGCGGCACTTCCGAACGAGATTGGAGACACCACTTTCCTGACCATTCGCGCCGGATGGGACTCTGTGGCGATCGAGCGAAAGACCGGCTCTTATCCGATCAAGGTGCTCGCCATCGATGTCGGTACGCGCCGCCCATTGGGCGTGAGCATCGCGGGCGTCATGCTGCTCGCTTCGATGCCGCGCGAGGAAGCGGATCACATCTGTGACATGAACGCCGCGCGTCTGCCGCCCGACGGGCCGTCGATGGACGCGCGATCACGAAGCCGCCCGTGTGCTGCGACAGGTGACGAGGAAAGCCGAGCCGCTGCGCGGCAAGCGTCGCCCACTGCTGGATCATCGGCGTCTCGGGATGGAGGCCGCTATCCACGAATCGCCGGATCAGGTCCGCGCTTGAATCGAACCGGTGATGTTCCTTTGCAACGCGGTCAACGATGACGGGATCGATGCCGAGCGCCTTGCCCGAATCGCGGATCGCCGAGCGCGGGCGGTAGGTCGTCACCGCCGCCGCGAGTGCGGCGCGCGTGCGCGAGTACTTCCGGTAGATGTACTGGATCACCTCTTCCTGCTGTTAATTGATGTGTCAGACGCGTACCGCTTGACCGGTTATGCGCAGTGGACTAATATGGACTAAGTCCACTAGGAGCAGTTATGCAGACAGTCAACATTCATGAGGCGAAGACTCAATTTTCGCGGCTGGTCGATGCCGCGGCCAGCGGCGAGGAAATCGTCATCGCCAAGGCCGGCAAGCCGGCCGCCCGGCTCGTGCCGATGGAGCGGGCGAAGGTCACGCGGCGGTTCGGTGGCCTCAAGGGCAAGGTCCGCATTGCGGATGACTTCGATGCCCCGCTTCCCGATGATGTGATTGCTGCATTCGAGGGTCGTTGATGCGCCTGCTTCTTGATACACACGTCTACCTTTGGTCGGTCATGGACGACCGCAACCTGACCAAAGCGGCGCGCAAGCTGATTCTGGAAGCTGACGAAGTCTATGTAAGCAGCGCGAGCATCTGGGAGGCTTCGATCAAGGTCGGTCTTGGCAAACTTGAGGCCGACGTCGATATGCTTGTTTCGGAAATCGAAGCCAGCGGATACCTGGAACTGCCGGTACGCGCCGTTCATGCGGCATTGGTTCGTAATCTGCCTGGCATTCACCGCGACCCGTTTGACCGGCTTCTGGTTGCGCAGGCAATGTCCGAGCCGTTGCGGTTAGTCACTTCGGACGGCCATCTCTCGAAGTACACCGATCTGGTTATTGGTGTGTAAGAAAAAGCATGCGATTCATCCCAACGGTCTACTCGAAAAGTGGCGGCACACTGCCGCGCACCGATGCGCGCGCCAAAGCTGACTTCATCAGGCAGCATATGCGGCACGGCTGGACCGAAAGCGATGCGACGGCACGCTACGAATTGTGGGCTGAGCAGGCCATCGACACCAGCCCGGACATGGAATGAACAATACCTTATGCGTCGTCAGTTGCGGAAACACCGTTTCCACGAACTTGTGCCGATCACCAGCAGCAGTTCCGCGCCGATATACCGCATAGGACGCAGCAGGCTGAGGCGATTGGCCTTCACCGAGAAAACTGCAATCAGGCGTGCGTCATCCCCAACAACACCGGCTGTTCGGGGCTTGCGGTCGGGGAGGGCGCAGCCGCAGAGCAAAGCGCGAGCGCGGCTCATTCCACTGATACCCCTAGCGGCTGCGCTTGCGGTTCCTGGCCGGCACGTCCACGTCCGTCGGCACGCGATCCCAGGCGAGTTCGATCGCCTGAAGCGCGCTCAGGACGATCGATCGGTTCAGCGCCGCAGCCAGCACACCATCGCGTTCAGCGTAAGCCTCGCATAGGCGCTGATGATCCGTGCACGAGCGGTGCAAACGCCCGGGCAATGACGTACTCAAGCGACGCAGCCGGTTAATCCGCATCCGCATGGAATCCAGCACCTCCTTGAAGATACCGTTGCCGCACACCCGCAACTCTTCATCGCGAAAGGCCACATTGGCCCAGAAGTATCCGTCCACGTCCCCCTTCGCCGCAACGTCGGCGAGACGCCGATGGGCGGCCCATAGCGATTCAATGTCGGCGTCGCTCGCGCGAGCGGCGATCCCAGCCGACACTTCCGCGTAGAGAATCGCACGCAGATGATAGATCTCGCGCACTTCCTTCAACTGGACCGCCGAGACTCGCGGTCGCCGGCGTGGCGACCAGTCCACCAGCCCTTCGCGGCTCAGCACGAAGAGCGCTTCGCGCACGGGCGTGCGGCTCACATCGAACCGCTTGGCCAGATCGACGGAGTTCAGATCGTCGCCCGGCAACAGGCGACCTTCGATGATGCCGCGCGACACCCAGTCGACGATCTCTTTCACCGACGACGATTCGCCATCATCCTCGAGTACGCTTCTGTCGACATTTTGACTCATCCAAACTCCTTCCGACCCGTAAGCCTGTCACAGGTATCGATATTCTTGCACTCGTTTTGCTTGCCATCGTAACGCCGACTTGTTTAGACTGCGTAAAGTGTCGACACTATGACGGACGCGACACTATCTTACAAGAAGCTATGGAGACGCCACGCATATGGCTCCAGGTCTCAAGCCGGCATACCGCCGGTTCCCACGGCGTCGTCTGCTAGGAGCGGCGGGCGCGCTTGCAGCGCTGTCGTTTGGACCGCTGCGCGCCGCGATCGGCGCGAACGAGGAAGCGTCCGGCAGCCCGAGCGGCGCCGACTTGACGGGCCAGCTTGCGAGCTACATGGTAGCGGCGCGCGACGCGCCCTTGCCTGACACGGCAATGCTCGCGTGCAAGCACCGCATTCTCGACACCTTCGGCGCGATGGTGTCCGGTTCGCGGATGCGCCCGGGCATGATGGCGTCGAAATACGTGCGCGGTCTAGGCGGCGAGCCGCAGGCGTCGGTGATCGGTTCCAGCTTCCGCACGACGACAGTCAACGCCGCGTTTGCCAACGCAATGTGTGCGCACTCGGACGAAACCGACGATTTCGAGCCCGTCACCAAAGCGCATCCCGGCAGTTCGGTCGTGCCGTCCGCGCTGGCCGTCGGCGAGTATGCAGGCCAAAGCGGCGAGGCGATGCTGCGTGCGGTCGCGCTTGGCTATGACCTCGCGTGCCGTCTGTTGATGGCACTCGGTCCCGACCTCGTGCGCGGTTCGCATCGCAGCGCGGAGGGAACGTCGTCGACGTTCGGCGCCCTCGGCGCCGCGGCATCGCTTGCGAGGCTCGACGAAACGCAGATGCGCTACGCGCTCTCGTACTCCGCGCAACAGGTGTCGGGACTGTGGAGCTGGGTCAAAGACAAGGATCACATCGAGAAGGCTTTCGACTTCGCCGGCATGGGCGCACGCAACGGCGTCGAAGCAGTGGAGATGGTGCGTTCCGGCATGACGGGCGTGTTCGACGTGCTCGACGGCAAGCACAACCTTTTCATCGCGCTGTCGATGAAGCCGCAACCGCAGGCGATGCTCGACGGTCTTGGCAGCCGCTTTTACGTGACCGAGACGGCCATCAAGACATTTTCGGTCGGCTATCCGATCCAGTCCCCGCTCGACGCGCTGCTCAGCCTGCGCAAGCAGTACGGGCTGACGCCGGAGAACGTGCGCGCGATTGCCGTGAGGATTCCGCCTGACGCCGAGGGGATCGTCGGCGAAAGCGCGATGCCCGATGTGAATTGTCCGCATCTGGTGGCGCTCGCACTTGTGAAAGGCGCTGTGTCGTTTCGCGACAGTCATGACGTCGCATTGATGCACGATCCGGTGATCGTCGCGCAACGCGCCAAGGTCACTGTACAAGCCGACGAATCGTTGCGAGATCCGGCAGCGCCGCGCGGCGCGAGAGTGCAAGTCACGTTGACGGACGGCCGCACCGTGGAGCACTACACGCGCTTTCCCCCGGGCACGAAAGAAAACCCGCTGTCCACCGATGCCGTCAACGCAAAAGCCCGCGATCTGATGTCGCCGATTCTCGGGACGGCGAGAACATCAAGGCTCATCGAGGCGATCAACCGCCTGGAAACGCTCAAGGACGTTCGCGAACTCAGGACGCTAATTACGGCGTGACGAGCGCGCTCGTGCCACGCTGCTTGCGGCTGCTACTTCGGCTCATGCGCGCGGCTTCGTTGCGACGAGCCACACCGCCGAGCTTCCGACGAATCAAAGACCCAAAACCGAAGGAATCAAAACCATGTCGTTTCTAGACCGGCGTAACTTTCTGAAGACCGGCGCCATGGGCGCTTTGGCCTCCGCTACGGCTTCTACCGCTGCATTCGCGCAATCGTCGGGGACGTCTACGGCGACCTCGGCTTCTGAAACCACGGGCGCCACCCCCGTGCGTCCGCCGAAAGTGACGCGCATTCTCGCGGAGTTCATCGTCAAGACTGGCTACGAAGACTTGCCCGCACCGGCGCGCAAGGAAGGCGTGCGCACGCTGATGAACTGGGTCGGCGTGGCGGTCGGCGGCTCCCACGACGAGACCGTGAACCGCGCCGTTGCCGCGCTCATGCCGTTCTCGGGGCCGCCGCAGGCGAACGTGCTGGGCCGCTCCGAGCGCTTCGACATCATGAACGCGGCCTTCATCAACGGTGTCAGCAGTCATATCTTTGACTACGACGATACGCACCTGAAGACGATCATTCATCCCGCCGGGCCTGTCGTCTCCGCAATTCTCGCGTATGCGCAGTACCGCTCCGTATCAGGCAAAGACTTCCTCAACGCGCTCGTGCTGGGCGTCGAAACCGAATTGCGGATCGGCAACGCGGTATATCCGAATCATTACGATGTGGGTTGGCACATCACGGGCACTTGCGGCGTCTTCGGCTCGGCGGCAGCCACCGGCAAGCTGATGGGCTTGAGCACGCAGCAGATGGTGTGGGCGTTGGGACTCGCCGCGTCGCAGCCGGTCGGCTTGCGGGAATCGTTCGGCTCGATGAACAAGAGTTTCAATCCCGGACGCGCAGCCGCGAATGGTATTTTCGCGGCGCTTCTGGCGGGTCGTGACTATACAAGTTCGGATGGCATGATCGAAGCGAAGCGCGGCTGGGCGAACACCATCAGCACCAAGCAGGACTATCGGGAGATTACCCAAGGCCTCGGCTCGCATTACGAGTCGACGCTCAACACCTACAAGCCGTTCGCTTGCGGCATCGTGATTCATCCTTCGATCGATGCGGCAATCCAGCTCCGCAACCAGTACAACCTGAAGCCCGATCAGATCGACCGCGTCGATCTGCGCGTGCATCCGCTCGTCATCGAACTGACCGGCAAGAAGACGCCGCAGATCGGTCTTGAGGGAAAGTTCAGCATTTATCACGCTGTGGCAATCGCGGTGATCGACGGGGCGGCTGGAGAAAAGCAGTTCAGCGATGCCAAGGTGCGCGATCCGGCCACCGTGGCGTTGCGTGAGAAGGTGAATGCGATGATCGACCCGGCGATCAAGCCGGAGCAGGTCGACATGACGATCACGTTGAAGGACGGGCGCAAGCTGCACAAGTTCATTGAACACGCGATAGGCAGCACGCAGGTGCCGATGACCGATCAGCAACTCGAGAAGAAATTCGCCGATCTCGCGGAGGGAATCCTTTCCCCGCAGCGAACCCGCGCATTGATGGACAAGTGCTGGCAGGTCGAACAACTGGCAAGCGCGGGCGATATCGCCCTGGCCGCGTCGCCGCAGTGAGCGGCAAAGGCGGGCGCGGGCGCCCCTTCCAGAAGAGACCGTAGCCGGGGGCGGCCCGCATCGCGAATTGGTCAGTGGGACCGGCTGTCGGTCGGCTCGTGCGCCCGCTTCGACGTCGGCGCGCGCTACAGGACCCAGGTGTTCTGTCATGACGCGGCGATTTGCTGCACGGTGCAGAGCGTTCTTTGGACAGCGCTTATTTGGCTTGTACCTACGGCGGATCTGACGGGTGGCGAGCGGCGCACGTTCTCGCTGTAGGCGACGGCCGACCTCCGGCTCAGGGCTTGCGCGATACCGCGCGGGAGTGCGGCGGCTTCCACTACTGATTACAATCGAAGGCCGTCAGCCGCGCGCTCATCCGCATCAGCACGCCGTTCGTCCGTGACGAGCTGTAACTCGCACGAAGGCTTCGATGGCGATCGCGCTTTTGCGAGATCGGATTGAAAAAATCTCCGCCGGTAATTTGGGTATGCGTCCTCGCCAGCCGAGGCGATCAACGGGACGTTCGGGCCTCGAGGGTTCTGGTTTCGCTGAGCCGAGCCGATTCTTGCCGCGAATTCAACGCCGCGCTCCAGCACCCCCGAAGTAGCGAAGAAACGTTCTTCACTCGGTGTGTTGGCGGCCCGTTCAATGTCACCATTCGCGCGCGGCGACGGACGTTCGCACGCCGCGTCGCACACGGGTTGTCGATCAGAAGTCCGTCGTCACCGAGAACCACGCCGTACGAGGCTGCGCTTGCGTCAGATAGCCGCCGAGCGCCGACGACCAGTACGAGCGGTTCGCGAGGTTCGTCACCATCACCTTGAAAGTCGTGTCGTGCTTGTAGAGCTGCGTCTTGTAGCGCGCGCCCACGTCGAAGCGCGTCCACGACGGAATTTCCTGCGTGTTCGCCGTGTTCAGGAACTGCGGACTGGTCCAGACCGCGCGGCCCATCAGCGTGAGGCCGTTCAGTTGCGGCACATCGTACTCGATGTTCGCGTTGACGGTCCACGCCGGCACGCCAATCGGACGATTGCCTTCGGTGCTGTCGGACGTGTCGAGCAACTTCGCATTGATGTACGACACGCCGCCGATCAGACGCACGCCCTTCAACGGCTCGCCGTACATCGAGAACTCGATACCGCGGTGTTGCTGGAAGCCCGCCGCCGCGTAGATGTTCGTCGCGGCGTTGGTGTAGGCGACCTGGTTCTTGATCTGATAAGCCGCCAATGCGGCGCCGTAGTGGTTCGCGTCGTATTTGACGCCCACTTCGTACTGCTTCGCGCGGAACGGCGAGGTCGCCTCGCCGACGTTGGCCGTGCCGGCCGGCGCCGTGCTGCCTGCGATCAAACTTTCAGCGCGGTTCGCGTAGATCGACAGATTCGGCTGCAGCTTGTAGACGACGCCGAAGATCGGCGTGGTCGCCGATTCGTTGTAGGCCGAGTTCTGTACTTCCGTGCCGTACCCGTAGCCGTTTTGCAGGATGTCCTGATGACGCGCGCCAACCGTGAACAGCAGGCGGTTCTGGAAGAAACCGAGGGTGTCCGACACGACGAAGCTGCGCAGCAGGATCGAGGTTGTCAGGCCCGGATCGGAGAAGTCGCCAGCGGCATATGTCGTGCCGGGGATCGCAACCGTCGCCGTGTTGTACAGGCTCGTCGACCACGGCAGGCCGTAGCTCCAGTTATAAGCACCATACTCCGCAATGCGTTCGAGCTGCCAGCCCGCATTGACCTGGTTCGAAACCGGGCCGAGATCGAACTTCCCGCGCACGCCCACTTGCGCCGAAATCGCGTTTTCCTTGAACAGGGTGTTCATCCGGTATGCGGTCGTCGCGCCCGCATCGTAGGTGGGCGTCTCGTACTGGCCGAGTTCGGTCGTATGCCGGGAACCGACGCCCGCGTAGGCGGTCCAGTTCGGCGTGATGTCGTATTCGCCGCGCAGCATGCCAACCGTGTCTTCGGTCTTCGAATAGGTCCACGGCTGCCCGTAGTTGTAGCTTGCCGACGGCGTAGAAGGCATGTCGTCGCCCACCACGAACACGCCCGGACGACCGCCCGTGACGTTGTTCTTCTGATAGAGGAAGTCGCCGTACAGACGGAACTTGCTGCCGCGATAGTCGAGTGAGATCGCGGTCTGCTGCGAGTGGTTGTCCTCGTTCTGGATCGCCGTGCTACCGCCCACCACGGTCTGGTTCACGCGAATGCCGAACTGGTCGTTGTCGCCGAAGCGGCGGCCCACGTCCACGTGCGTGCCGAGTTCCCCGGACGCGCTGCCTTCGACGGTCACCTGCGTGAGCGGTCTGTCGTCGGCAACCTTGGTCTGCACGTTGATCGTGCCGCCCACGCCCGACGCGCCGGGCGCCGCGCCGTTCACGAACGCGCTGGCGCCCTTGAAGATGTCGACGCGCTCGATTGCGCCGGTATCGACCATCTGGCGCGGCGTGAGGCCGAAGAAGCCGTTCAAGCCCACGTCATCCGAATACACCTGGAAGCCGCGGATAATGTAGGTCTCGGAGAAGTTGCCGTAGCCGAACGCGGTGCGCACGGCCGGGTCGTTGGCGACCACGTCGGCGAGCGTTTGCGCCTGCTGGTCCTGAATCAGTTTCGCCGTGTAGCTCGTCACCGAGAACGGCACGTCGAGCATCTTCTGCTTGCCGAGCACGCCTATCGACGCGCCCTTCGCCACCTGTCCCCCGGAGTAGGTCGGCGCCAGATCGCCGGGCAGCGCCGCGGGCGCCCCCTGAATCCTGATCGCCGGCAGCGTGCTGTCCGGCTTCGCGGTAGTGCTTGTGCTGGTTCCGAGGTCCGTGCTGTCCGTCGATTGCGCGAACGCCGGCGCCGCCGCGAGGAACAGCGCCGTCACCGCCGAAGCGATAGTCAGCGCGCGAAAGCTTTTGGACGAAAGCACCAAAGTATGTGCCGAAGAGGCTGCAGTGACGCGTGTGTTTTTCTGATGATTCATAGCCGTGGTCTTCGGCCAGCTTCTGGAAGAAGCTGGCCTTTATAGAGCGGCCGCCGGCGTACATGTATGCAAAACGTCGGGCCGCAGGTGTAGGTCGCGGCGGATTATAGCTTAATGCGAACGATTCGCATTAAATATTTAGCGGGTTTCCGGGACTTATTACAGAGAGGTTTCGGTGTCTCGTCGGTTCGCTTACGGGCCGGATGTAGGGCGCGGCGAAGCTCGACCGGTGCAGTCATCAGCGGTAGTCCGGCGCAGTACACCTTTCGCGACCGAGCCTCCTGGTTCGCGGCCCGCATCAAATTGACAGGGTAGGCACGCAGGCAATCTTCGCGTCCGACCTTTCGTAGTATTTACAAAACTTCCAGTCGCGCACTTGAGGCAACGACTTGACCGCAAAATGGTGCCTCGAGGCCGAGCACACTGATGGGTGTCACGCCGTCTGGTTCAGGCTGGAGACCTGCAAAATTCTGCAGAATACGGGAACAATTTTCTGCAAACCGAGGGAACGCAAGAATCGGTGGAGTCTACGCATTTGACTTTACATAATATAGATTATCACCCGAATACCTTGTAGCGGCTAAGTTGTAATGTCCGATTTGAGCCAGTTAGAAATGTCCGGTTCAGGGCTTCCCGAGGCGCATGCTATCGACGGGCGAAAGCCACGTCCGCCGACATGCAGAGCGCCATCACGGCAGCGCGCGACGCATTCGACAACGGCCCCTGGCCCCGAATGACGCCGCAGGAACGCGCGGTCTATCTCGAGAAATTCGCACAACGCCTGGAAGCGCTGAACGATGACTTTGCTCGCATGTGGTCGATCGAGACCGGGATCGCATACAAGGTTGCCCAGCCGCGTATCGGACTGTTCATCAGCGGCGCATTTCGCCAGTACGCGGAAATGGCATCGACCTTCCCGTTCGTCGAGGAACATCGATAGGTTACCGGGAATCTGGGCTATCGCGTCTACGAGCCGGTCGGCGTCGTGGGCGAAATCATTCCCTGGAACGGTCCCGCCGGCCTAATGGCATACAAGACCGCGCCGGCGCTGCTCGCAGGCTGCACGCTCGTGATCAAGTCGTCTCCCGAAGCGCCCTGCTCGGCCTACCTGTTCGCCGAGATTTCCGAAGAGATCGGATTGCCGCCCGGTGTGGTCAATGTCGTGACGGCCGATCGCGACGTACCCGAGGAACTGGTCCGCCATCCCGGCGTCGACAAGATCACATTCACGGGATCGACGGGTGCCGGGCGCCGGATCGCTTCGATCGCCGGTGATCGCGTTGCACGTGTCACGCTCGAACTGGGCGGCAAATCGCCCGCGGTCATTCTCGACGACTACGATATTGAAACCGCAGCGAACCTGCTCGGGTCGTCCTATTTCGGCTACAACAGCGGGCAAATCTGCCACAGCCTGACGCGGATCATCGTTCCCCGTGCGAAGCACGATGCGATGATCGAAGCGTTGTCGAACATCGCGAAAAAAATCGTGGTGGGCGATCCGTTCGCGCCGGAGACGACCTCGGGCCCGCTCGCGAGCGCACGGCAACGGGAGACGGTCGAGCGATTCGTCGCTAAAGGCATCGCAGAGGGTGCAACCTTGGCAGCCGGTGGCGAGCGGCCGACCGAGCTGACACGCGGGTTCTTCTTCGAGCCGACCGTATTCGGCAACGTAGACAATCGTTCGACGATCGCGCAGGAAGAGATATTCGGGCCGGTGTTGAGCGTCATTCCTGCCGACGACGAAGCCAGCGCGATACAAATGGCAAACGATACCCCGTTCGGTCTGAACGCGGCGGTCTTCACGAACGATAGCGCCCGAGCACTGCATGTGGCGCGGCAGATCCGCTCGGGTACGGTCGGCCACAACGGCCCGCGCACCGATTTCTCGATCGGTTTTGGCGGATTCAAGCAATCGGGTATCGGACGTGAAGGTGGTGTCGAAGGCCTGATCGCGTTTATGGAATCGAAAACCATTGTCATGGCTTGACAGGCCTACTCGTTCAGATAGGCCCTTGCGAAGCTGCGACGCCAGCGCGGACCGAGGATGGCCGATGCGGGACGCCACAGGCGCCGCATGTCGAGAATGTCGCGACGGCCTTCGGTGGTCAGGAATCCGATCTTCGGCAGCGGCACATCATCTTCCAGGGGACAAGCCGGCCCTCGCATTGTCAAGCTCAACTTACATGTGTAGTTGTGGCGCGGCGCTTGTCGATGGCCCACGCGGTTCCTACCATTTGAACCTGACAGCACGCGTCGCGAATGCCATTTCGCGAGTCGTCCAACGCCCCGCTTGACGCCGACGAAACAGCTCCGGCAGTCGATGGCGGTCCACTTTCCCTCTCATCAAGGATGGCTCTCATGGAAAAAGTCAGCTTCAAGAACCTGAACGGCCAAGGAATCACGACGGCAGCCGTGATCAACTTCCCCGCCGGCTTCGACGCGAGCAGGAAATACGCGGCGATCGTTGTGTCCCACCCGGGCGGCGGCGTGAAGGAACAGGCGGCCGGCCTGTACGCCCGAAAGCTCGCAGAACACGGCTTTGTGACGCTTGCGTTCGATCGCTCCTATCAGGGCGAGAGCACAGGTGAGCCGCGCCAGCTAGAGAATCCGTACGTCAGCACCGAGGACGTCAGCGGCGTCATTGACTACCTGACTACGCTGCCTTACATCGATCAGGAAAACATCGGCGCGATGGGAATATGCGCGGGCGCGGGCTACAGCGCCAACGCCGCCATCAACGACCGCCGTATCAAGGCACTGGGCACCGTGAGCGCCGTGAACATCGGCCAGATGTTCCGCAACGGCTGGCAAAACACCGTCAAGGACGCCGATGCCGTCGGCTTGCTGCAAGCGGGCTCGCAGGCGCGGACGCATGACGCCGGGCAGGCGGGCTACGCCACGATTCCGCTCGCTCCGCTGAAGAAGGAAGACGCGCCCAACGCCGAGCTGGCAGAAGCGTGGGAGTACTATCACACGCCGCGTTGCGAGCACCCGAACGCGCCGGGCTTTGCGCTGGCTCGCAACCTGACGCAGATCATCACGTACGACGCCTACAACAAGGCCGAATCATTCCTGACCCAGCCGCTCCTGATCGTGGCGGGCAGCGTGGCCGGCAGCAAGTGGATGAGCGACGACCTGCTGGCGCGGGCGGCCAGCCAGGACAAGCAGATGCACGTCGTCGAAGGCGCCAATCACATGTCGCTGTACGACGTGCCGAAATACGTGGACGAAGCCGTATCCGTGCTCGCCGCGTTTTTCCGGCGCACGTTGAAGTAAACCTTACGCGGGCTGCGCCCGCTTTCCGATTTGACTGGAGTCATTCATGAGCACGAACTCGATCAAGAGCGTGACCTACCCGAACCTCGGCTGGGACACGGCCGCCGACCTCTATTTCCCGCCGGGTTTCGACGAGAGCAAGAAGTACGCGGCCATCGTCAGTACGCACCCCATCGGCAGCTGCAAGGAACAGACCGCCGGCAATGTCTACGCCAAGGGCCTGGCCGAGGCAGGTTTCGTCGTGCTCGTGCATGACGCGAGCTTCCAGGGCGCGAGCGGCGGCATGCCGCGCTTCGTCGAAGATCCGTCGATCCGCGTGTCGGACATCCGCTTCGCGGTCGACTACCTGCAGTCGCTGTCCTATGTCGATGCCGGACGCATCGGCGCGCTCGGCGTGTGCGGCGGCGGCGCGTATACCGTTCATGCCGGCATTACCGATCACCGCATCAAAGCGCTGGTGTCGATCACCGGCGTGAACTACGGCCGCCTGATCCGGGAAGGCTTTGCGAACTTCAAGCCGCTCGAATTCGCAGAGAACATGGCCGCGATGCGTACCGCGGAGGCCCAGGGTGGCGAACGCCACGTGGCCAACCTGCTGCCGGATTCCGTGGCAGCCGGCAAGCAGGCCGGCATCACCGACATCGACGTGCTGGAAGCCACGGAGTACTACAAGACCGCACGCGGTCAGCAGCCCAACGGCGCCACCAGCCAGTTGATGTCGTTCAGCAGCGCGGCGATGGGCTGGGACGCGTTCCTGAACGCCGAAGTGCTGTTGACCCAGCCGCTGCTGGTCGTGATCGGCGACAAGCCGGGTGGCTTCGGCGCCTACCGCGACGGCTGGGAGATCTACAGCCGCGCCGCCTCGAAGAACAAGCAGATCGTCGTGGCCGAAGGTTGGTCGCACTATGACTTGTATGACAAACCCGAACCCGTGGGCATCGCGATGAAGAAGGTCGTTCCGTTCTTCAAGGAAACGCTCTAGGCACTACGGCCAGCCGCGCCGCGACTCGCCGGCCGGGCGTGGCACACGCCCGTTTTCTTTTGCCACACGAACGAACATGCCATGAAATCACTGCTTTCCGGAAAGACCGCGGTCGTCACCGGCGCAAGCAAAGGCATGGGCCCTGCGACCGCGGAGCTTTTCGCGCAAGAAGGCGCCAGTGTGATGCTGACCGACCAGGCCAACGCCATCCTCTACTTCGCCAGCGGCCTGAGCCGGGCCGTCACCGGCCGCGTGCTGGTAGTGGACAACGGCGCGTATATCGGCGCCTGACGGGCGCGGCAGACGCGTCGGGAAGGATCGGGCGCGGCCGCCGGCAACATCGTCGACCCGCGCCGCGCGCGGGCCGGCGCATCGCACTCATCGTAAAAGGAGTCGTTATCGTGAAGCATGTCCTCATTCTGGGTGCGAACGGCCAGATTGCCCGATGGGTGATCGACGCACTCGCGGCCGACCGGAACGTCAGTCAGACCCTCCTCTTGCGCAACCCCAAGAAACTCGGCGATACGCCGTCGAACGCCAAGGTCGTCATCGGCAACGTGCTCGACAAGACGCTGCTTCTGAACACCGTGCAAGGGCAGGACATCGTCTATGCGAACCTCACCGGCGAAGACCTGGACGCGCAGGCGAAGAGCGTGATTGACGCGATGCAGGCTGCGGGCGTCAAGCGCCTCGTCTTCATGCTGTCGCTCGGCATCTACGACGAAGTGCCCGGCAAGTTCGGCGACTGGAACAACGCGATCATCGGCGAAGACCTCAAGCCGTTCCGCCGTGCAGCCGATGCCATCGAAGCCTCGGACCTTCAATACACCATCCTGCGTCCAGCGTGGTTGACGGACGACGACGAGATCGACTACGAACTGACGTCGCGGGACGAACCCTTCAAGGGCACCGTGGTGTCGCGCAAAAGCGTAGGCGACCTGATCCTCAGGATTATCGCTACGCCGGAACTGCACGCGGGAGAGAGCCTGGGCGTCAGCAAGCCCAACAGCGACGGCGACAAACCGTACTTCATGTAAGGCGCTCCGCAGATAACATTGCAGCGCCTGAACGGCAAGATTGCCGTCGTCACCGGCGGTTCGAGCCGCACCGGCGAGGCGACCGCACGTCTGCTCGTAGCCGGGGCGTGACGGGTCGTGCTGTCCGCGCTCCGGCATGCGAGCATCGCGCAACTCGCAGCCGAACCCGGCGACGGCAACTGACGCCGGACGAGATGCTTCGCACCATCGACACCCAATGGTTCGCTTCCGGCAGGCCCCGCCGCCGTCATCCCCTGCCCCCTCCCCTTCGTCCACCTACAACGACGATGCGCCGCATCAGCCTTGTCTCGGTATAAACCCCAATGACGGTCTCGCGATTTGAGCATCAAACTAACTACCAGTTGTTAGGTTAAAGCCTAACGATAAAACAGCTGACCCTATCAACTGGCCAAGACAGTCATGACGACGCAGATGAAACCGATCCGTTCCTTCCTTTTCGTTCCGGGCAACAAGCCGACCTGGATCGAGAAATCCATCCAATCGAAGGCCGATGCACTGATCCTCGATCTCGAGGACAGCGTGCCGCCGGCCCAGAAAGCCGAGGCGCGCGAGGTCGTCAAGTCCAAGCTCGCGTGGCTTGCCGAGCAGAAGCAGCGAATCTGGGTGCGCATTAACCGCAGCGCGCACCTGTATGACTTCGACGACATCCTGGCCATCGTGAACCCGGTGGTCGAGGGCATCGTGATCTCCAAGCCTTGCGGCCCAGAAGACATCCACACCGTATCGTCGATGCTGGCCGAAGCCGAGTACCGCGCTGGCGTCGAGGTCGGTCACACGAAAGTGATCCCGCTGCTGGAGACCGCCCGCTCGTTGCAACTCGCATATGAAATCGCACAGCATGAACGCGTGCCGGCGATCGTCGGCGCCACCGCGAAGAACGCGGACGTGGCGCGCGCGCTCAAGACGGTGTGGTCGCTCGAAGGCCGCGAAACCCAATTCCTGAAGTCGCGCATCGTGATGGCCGCGCGCGCCGCCGGCAAGCTGCCGATAGGCGGCGTCTGGCAGCAGGTGCACGACCTCGACGGGCTCAGGGTCTCGTCCGCGAACGACCGTCAGCTCGGCATGAGCGGCGAACTGGTGCTGCACCCGTCGAACGTCGAGATCGTCAACCGGACCTACAGCCCCACCGAAGAGGAAGTGGCGTTCTACCAGGGCATGATCGACGCGCTGGACAAGGCCCAGGCGGAAGGCCGCGCATCGTGCATTTATGACGGCGAGCACATCGACATCGCCCACGCGAAGACGGCGCGCGAAATCATCGCGCTCGCGCAGTCGTTCAACGACTGATCGCCTCCCGAACACTCCAGGAGACAGACAATGGCAGGCCTTTACTTCGAAGAACTCAAGCCCGGCATGGTGATCGAACATGCGATCCGCCGCACGGTGACCGAGACCGACAACATCCTGTTCTCGGCCATGACCTACAACTGCGCGCCGCTGCACATCGACGCCGAATACAGCAAGAACACGATGTACGGCCAGCGCCTCGTGAACAGCATGTTCCTGCTCGCGCTGGTGGCGGGCATCACCGTGTACGAGACCACGCTCGGCACGACGCTCGGCAACCTTGGCTTCGGCGAGATTGCATTCCCGAAGCCCACCTTCCACGGCGACACGATCCGCGTCGAGACCGAGATCCTCGAATCGCGCCAGTCGAAAAGCCGCCCGGATTCGGGCATCGTCACCTTCAGGCACGTGGCGAAGAACCAGCGCGACGAGATCGTCTGCACCGCGGTGCGCACCGGCCTGATGATGCTGCGTCCCGCCGACAAGGCCTGATGTCACCCCTGCAGGAGATCACGAAATGGACTACCAACTCAGTGCCGACCAGCAGGCGATCGTCGACGCGGCGCAAAAGATCTGTGCGGATTTTCCGCTTGAATACTGGCGGAACAAGGACAAGAACCACGAATTCCCGCACGAGTTCTTTAACGCCGTCGCGAGCGGCGGATGGCTCGGCATCTGCATGCCGGAAGATGTGGGCGGCGCGAACCTGGGCGTGACGGAAGCGGCGCTGTTCATGCGTACCGTCGCCGAATGCGGCGGCCAGGCGGCCGCGTCGACCATCCACATGAACATTTTCGGCCTGCAGCCGGTCGTGCATTTCGGCACGGAGGCGCAGAAGCAGGCATGGCTCCCGCCGTTCTCGCGCGGCGAGCATAAGGCGTGTTTCGCGGTCACGGAGCCGGATACCGGCCTCGACACCACGAAGCTCAAGGTCGTGGCGAAGAAGCAGCCCGACGGCAATTACCTGATCTCGGGCAAGAAGGTCTTCATCTCGACCGCCCAGGTCGCCGATCACATGCTGATCCTCGCGCGCACCACGCCGATCGAGCAGGTGAAAAAGCACAGCGAAGGGCTGAGCCTGTTCTACACGAAGCTCGACCGCAAGTATGTGGACATTCGCGAGATCGACAAGCTCGGCCGTGCCGCGGTCGACACCAACGAACTCTTCATCGACGACCTGCCAGTGTCAAAGGACGAGCTGATCGGCGAGGAAGGCAAGGGCCTGAGCTACATTTTCCACGGCATGAACGCCGAGCGCGTGCTGGTGGCCGTCGAGCAGGTCGGCATCGGCCGGGCGGTGCTTAACCTCGCGACGCAATACGCGAAGGAGCGTGTCGTGTTCGGCCGCCCGATCGGCCAGAACCAGGGCGTGCAGCATCCGCTCGCGCGCAACTGGGCGGAGCTGGAAGCCGCGAATCACATGATCTTCGCGGCGGCGGACCTGTACGACCGCGGGCTTGCGTGCGGGTCGGAGGCGAACGCGGCGAAGCTGCTGGCGTCCGAGGCGTGCATGAATGCGTGCCAGACGTCGATCCTCACGCACGGCGGCTTCGGTTACGCGAAGGAGTATCACGTCGAGCGGTTCATGCGCGAGGCATGGATCGGCTACATTGCCCCTGTCACCCCGCAACTCATCCTGTCGAACATTGCAGAGCGCAAGCTCGGGTTGCCGAAGTCCTACTGAACACCGCAATCCGCCGACGTTTCCCGATTTGGAAAACGTCGGCCATCGAATAGGCATAAAGAACTGTGTGCGAGCCGTGCCCGGCGCATGCGGGCCGCGCACCGGCAGCACATCAGTTTCAGGAGACAAGCATGTCAGCTGCAAGACCGTTGGAAGGTATCCGGGTACTCGACCTGACCGTGGCTCTCGCCGGGCCCTACGGCTCGCTGTTGCTGGGTGGCATGGGCGCCGAGGTCATTCGCGTCGAATCGCCCGGCGGAGGCGACATCGCACGCAACAATCCCCCTTATGTCGGCAAGAACGGCGTCCACTTCGGCGTCAAGGGCGATGACGAGGTGTCGCTGACCGTCCTAAACCGCGCGCGCAACAAAAAAAGCATCACGCTCGACCTGAAGTCCGAACCGGGCAAGGCGCTGTTCATGGAACTGGTCAAGGAATCCGACGTCATCATCGAAAACGCGAGTGAGGGCGTCACGGCGCGTCTGGGCGTGGACTACGAGAGCGTGCGCGAGGTCAATCCGAAGATCGTCTATGCATCGATCAAGGCGTTCGGCGAACCGAGCCCGTACAAGAACCTGAAAGGCATGGACATCATCGTCCAGGCACTGTCGGGAATCATGGACGTGACCGGTTTCGCCGACGGCCCACCGACCCGCTCGGGCCTGCCGATCGCCGACCTGATCGCGCCGCTGTACGCCGTCAACGGCATCCTCGCCGCGCTGATTCATCGCGGCCGCACCGGCGTTGGTCAGTGCGTGCAGGTGTCGATGCTCGATTGCCTCGCATCGCTGGTGGCCGAGGAGCATTTCGACGTGTTCTTCAAGCACGGCTACTCGAAGCGCTCTGGCAATTTCCAGGATCGCCTGGTGCCGTTCGGCGTCTATGGCACGCGCGACGGCCACGTGGCGATGGTGGCCTTTCAGCCAGACTGGTTCCAGAACCTGATGCAAGCCGTGGGCAGGCCGGAGATCGCCACGGATCCGCGCTACGCGACGCGCGGCCCGCGCATGAAACATGCGGCAGAGATCAACGCGATCATCGAGGAATGGACGCGCCAGCACAGCACCGAGGAAGTCATCGCCGAACTGCAGGTCAAGCGCGGCGTGCCGGCCGCCGCCGTGCGCTCTCCGCTCGACGTGCTCAAGGATCCGGTGCTGCAGGCACGCGGTGCCGTGGTGAAGCTGGAGCACCCGGGGCTGGCCGACGTCGACGCGATGGGCATGGGCCTGCCGATCAAGCTGTCGCAGACGCCCGTGCAGTTCGACCAGCCAGCGCAAGAGCTCGGCGCCGCCAACGACGAGATCTACCGGGGGCTGCTCAAGCTGCCCGAGGATCGCCTGCAACAACTGCGCGACCAGGGAGTGATCTGACCATGTGCGCAGCACCATCCCGTCGCGGCCCGCTTGCGGGCATCCGGATCGTCGAGATCGCGGGCATCGGCCCCGGGCCGTTGGCCGCCATGTTCCTGGCCGATCTGGGCGCGACCGTCATCCGCGTGGACCGCAAGGAGCCTTCGGGGCTCGGTGCGCCGCGCCCCGTGGAATTCGATCTGGGCCTGCGCAATCGCAAGTCCGTCCGCGTCGACCTGAAAGATCCCGCCGCCGTCGAGATGGTGCTGGAACTGATCGCGCAGGCCGACGGGCTGATCGAGGGCTTTCGCCCCGGCGTGATGGAGCGCCTGGGCCTCGGACCCGAACCGTGCCTGGCGCGCAACCCGCGCCTCGTCTATGGCCGCGTGACCGGATGGGGGCAGAATGGTCCGCTGTCGCAAGTGGCCGGGCACGACCTGAACTACATTTCCGTCACTGGCGCGTTGCATGCGATGGGCCGTGCCGGGCAGGCCCCGACGCCACCGCTCAATGTACTAGGCGACTATGCGGGCGGCTCGCTGTACCTCGCCTTCGGGCTGCTCGCGGGCATCCTCGAGGCGCGCGGCTCCGGCCAAGGCCAGGTGGTGGACGCAGCGATGGTGGACGGCGTAGCCTCCATCATGACGGTGACAATGGGCCTGCATGCGGCCGGCATGCTCGACAAGGCGCGCGGCACGAACCTGCTCGACACCGGCGCGCCGTTCTACGAGGTCTACGCGTGCGCCGACGGCAAGTACATCAGCGTCGGCCCCATCGAGGACAAGTTCTACCGGCTGCTGCTCGAACAACTCGGATTGCAGGACCATCCGCTGCTGCAGGCGCAGATGGACCGCGCGCAGTGGCCGGCGGCCAAGCAGGTACTGGCCGCTAGATTCAGGGAACGCACACGCGACGAATGGGCGCAACGACTAGGCCACCTCGACGTCTGCGTGGCGCCGGTGCTCGACTTCGACGAAGCACCGAGCCATCCGCACGTGAAGGCACGCGGCACGTTCGTCGAGCTGGACGGCGTGACGCACCCGGCGCCCGGCCCGCGCTTTTCGCGCACGCCCGCGGTACGGCCCGAGCCGCCCGCGGCACCCACGACCGACAACGCGATCGCCGCCCTGCAGGACTGGCTGCCCGACGCACGCATCGACGCCTTGCGCGCGCAGGGCACGTTCATCTGACGCGCACGAACATTACCGCCGATATCGTCGCGCGCCGCAGCGCGGCCGCCGGCGCATTCGCCGGCGTGTGCCCCGCCACAGTTCTCCGCTCGCCACCCGCGCGCCCCGAAGCGCACAGGCCGGGCAACAGGCAAGGACTCTACTGACATGACTTCGCACATTCCCGAACTCGCGGCCCTGGACCGCCTGACGAGCGGCCGCTCCACCTGCCGCGCCTACCAGCACGAAGCGCTGGACCTCGAATTGATCCGCGACATCGTCGGCATGGCGGGCCGCTCGGCTTCATGGTGCAACGTGCAGCCGTGGCAACTGGTCATCACCGAAACCCCGGAGAGCACGGAGCGCTTTCGCCAGGCGCTGATGCAGCGGGTCAACGAGCATCCGGAAAACGAATCGGACCTGCCCTTCCCGCCAAGCTACGAGGGCATCTACCGCGAACGCCGGCGCGGCGCGGGCATTGCGCTGTACTCGGCACTGGGTATCGGCCCGACGGATACCGAGCGCAGCGCCGAGCAGGCATTCCGCAACTTCCGCATGTTCGACGCGCCGCACGTGGCGATCGTCACGGTGCCCGCGGAACTGGGCCCGTATGCGCTGGTGGACGCGGGTGGTTTCGTCTCCTCGTTCCTGATCGCGGCCTATGCACACGGCGTGGCCACCACTCCGCAGGGCGCGCTGGCTCGCCATGCCCGTTTCGTTCGCGAGTATTTCGGCATTCCCGATACCCAGCACATGATTTGCGGCATCTCTTTCGGCTACGCGGAAGACGCGCACCCGGTCAACCGGTTCCGCACCACGCGTGCCCGTGTGGACGACCTCGTGCGCTTTGCCTGACCTGCGCGCCACGCCGCCCGCGCGGTTCCAGACGCGCATCTGCATGCCGATGAAGTAAGCGCCGCACGGTCCTGCGAATGCGGTGTTGCTGGCCTGCGGGCGGCGGCAGGCCCCACCCCGTCAGCCGAGCCAGCGCGCATCGGGCCAGTGGCCTTGTTCGAATGTGGTCTTCACGCAGTCGAGCAGCACGCCGACCACGCAACGAACCGGCGCCGTGGCCTGCCGGCTGCTGGGCGCCGCCAGCACGATCGTGCGCCGGAGCCCCGGTGGCGCCAGCGGCGCGGCGCTCAGGGCGCCCTGCTCGACCTCCTGCGTCACGGCGACGGCAGGAAGAATCGTCCAGCCATGACCTTGCGCGACCAGTTCCTTCTGCACGCTCAGCGCATTGGTTTCCGCAAATACGCGCAGCGTCACGTCCGCCTCGGCTGCGGCGTGCTCGATCGCCGCGCGCAGGCCCTGTGGCGCGGATGGCAGGATGAACGGCTCATTCGCGACGCGCGAGAGCGGGAGCGGCCGCTTGCGCGACAGCCCGGCGGACGGCGCAGCCACGGCCCACAAGCTTTCCTCTATCAACGCCTTGACATGCAACGCGGGCGTTTCCTTCTGCCCGTACAACAGCGCGGCGTCCACATCCCCGGCTTCGAGCCAGTCCTGCAGGTGCCCGGCATAGCCGATCGTGAGCCGCAGGCGGATGTGCGGGTAACGCCGGGCAACCTCGCCCGCCAGCCGCGTGGCCAGTAGATCCGACGTGCTGGCCAGCAGGCCAATGCTCACGATGCCGGCGACTGGCCCGTCGGTCGGCTGGATCTCGGCCTTGGCCCGCGCCACCTCGTTGAGGATGCGGCGTGCGTATTCGAGCATGGTCTTACCCGACGACGTGAGCTGCATCCCGTGACGGCTTCGGTCGAACAGCTCCGTCCCCATGTCCTCCTCGAGCAGGCGCAACTGGCGCGACACCGCGGGCTGCACAAGATTCAGCAGGCTCGAGGCGCGCGTGACGTTGCCGGTCTCGGCCACGGTGACAAAGGCGCGCAGTTGCTTCAGATCCATCACAGAGTCCTCGATACCGAAAACTGATCCATCGATCACAAAATTCTATTTTTTAACCATTTCATCAAATCTTATTATGGGCCTATCCGATGCCAATGACGAGACAGGATTCATGAGCGCCTCCATTTTTTCCGCCCCCGACCAGTACCAGGAAATCCGCGACGCCGTGCGCGCCCTGTGCAGCCAGTTCCCGGCCGAATACCACCGCAAGATCGACGAGGAGCGCGGTTATCCCGAGGCCTTCGTCAACGCCCTCACCCAGGCCGGCTGGCTGGCCGCGCTGATTCCGCAGGAATACGACGGCCCCGGTCTGTCGATGGCCGAGGCGTCGGTCATCATGGAAGAGATCAACCGCTCCGGCGGCAATTCGGGCGCGTGTCACGGCCAGATGTACGTGATGAACACCATCGTGTTCAGCGGCACCGAAGCGCAGAAGCAGCGCTATCTGCCGCGCATCGCATCGGGCGAGCTTCGCGTGCAGTCGATGGGCGTGACCGAGCCCACCACGGGCAGCGACACCACCAGGCTCAAGACCACCGCCGTGAAGAAGGACGGTCGCTGGATCATCAACGGCCAGAAAGTGTGGATCTCGCGCGTGCAGCACAGCGATCTACTGATCCTGCTCGCGCGCACCACGCCGCTGGACCAGGTGCAGAAGAAGAGCGACGGCCTGTCGTGCTTCATCGTCGAGCTGGACAAGGCGATCGGCAACGGTCTCACGGTGCGCCCCATCCTCAACATGGTCAACCACGAGACCAACGAGCTGTTCTTCGACAACCTGGAACTGCCCGAAGACGCGCTGCTCGGCACCGAAGGCAAGGGGCTCAAGGTGATCTTCGACGGCCTGAACGCCGAGCGCACGCTGATCGCAGCCGAGTGTATCGGCGACGGCTACTGGTTCCTGGAAAAGGCACGTGACTATGCGGTCGAGCGCAAGGTGTTCGGCCGCCCGATCGGACAGAACCAGGGGATCCAGTTTCCGCTGGCCGAGTCGTTCATCGAGCTGGAAGCGGCGAACCTGATGCGCTGGCGCGCATGCGAGAAGATCGACGCGCGCCAGAACGCGGGCGTCGAGGCCAACATGGCCAAGTACCTGGCCGCCAAGGCAAGCTGGGAAGCGGCGAACGCGTGCCTGCAGACGCACGGCGGGTTCGGTTTTGCCTGCGAATACGATGTGGAGCGCAAGTTCCGCGAAACGCGCCTGTACCAGGTCGCGCCGATCTCCACCAACATGATTCTGGGGCACGTGGCCGAACACGTGCTCCAACTGCCCCGTTCTTACTGATTCCTGAAGGATTTTTTCATGAAGATTCTCGTACCCGTCAAGCGCGTGGTCGACGCGAACGTGAAAGTCAGCGTGAAGACCGATCAGTCGGGAGTCGACATCGCGAACGTAAAGATGTCGATGAACCCGTTCGACGAAATTTCAGTTGAAGAAGCCGTGCGCCTGAAGGAAGCCGGCGTGGCGACCGAAGTGATCGCCGTGTCCGTCGGCGTCACGCAGGCGCAGGAAACGCTGCGCACCGCGCTGGCGATCGGCGCGGATCGCGCGGTCCTCGTCGAGTCGAACGAGAGCGTCGAGCCGCTGGCCGTCGCGAAGATCCTGAAGGCGCTGCTCGACAAGGAACAGCCGCAACTGGTGATCCTCGGCAAGCAGGCGATCGACGACGACTCGAACCAGACGGGCCAGATGCTGGCCGCACTGGCAGGCCTGCCGCAAGCGACGTTCGCATCGAAGGTCACGATCGCCGACGGCAGGGCTACGGTCGCGCGCGAAGTCGACGGCGGCGCGGAAACGCTGTCGCTGACGCTGCCCGCGGTGATCACGACCGACCTGCGTCTGAACGAGCCGCGCTACGTGACCCTGCCGAACATCATGAAGGCGAAGAAGAAGCCGCTCGAAGTTGTGAGGCCGGAAGACCTCGGCGTGAACGTGGCGCCGCGTCTAAAGACGCTGAAAGTGATCGAGCCGCCGAAGCGCGCAGCCGGCGCGAAGGTGTCGGATGTGAAGACGCTGGTCGAGAAGCTCAAGACCGAAGCCAAGGTGCTGTAACAGGGAGCGGAAAGAAATGACGATTCTGGTGATTGCAGAACACGACAACGCGTCGGTCAAGGCCGCGACGCTGAACACGGTGGCAGCGGCAGCCGAAATTGGCAAATTCGTCGGCGGAGACATTCACGTGCTGGTTGCGGGTCACAACGCGCAGGGCGCAGCTGACGCCGCAACGAAGATCGCAGGTGTTTCGAAGGTGCTGCTTGCCGACGCGCCGCAACTCGAAGCGGGCCTCGCGGAAAACGTCGAGGCGACCGCGCTGAACGTCGCGAAGGACTACTCGCACATCTTGGCGCCGGCGACGGCCTACGGCAAGAACATCGCACCGCGTATTGCCGCGAAGCTCGACGTCGCGCAAATCTCGGACATCACGGCGGTCGATTCGGCCGACACGTTCGAGCGCCCGATCTACGCGGGCAACGCGATCGCGACGGTGCAGTCGAGCGACCCGATCAAGGTGATCACGGTGCGTGCGACGGGCTTCGATCCGGTGGCGGCCGAAGGCGGCAGCGCAGCGGTCGAGAAGATCGAAGCGGCGGCCGACGCAGGCAAGTCGCAGTTCGTGAGCCGCGAAGTGACGAAGCTGGACCGTCCGGAGCTGACGAGCGCGAGCATCATCGTGTCGGGTGGCCGCGGTCTGGGCAGCGGCGAGAACTACACGAAAGTGCTGGAGCCGCTGGCCGACAAGCTGAACGCGGCACTCGGTGCCTCGCGCGCCGCAGTTGACGCGGGCTACGTGCCAAACGACTATCAGGTCGGCCAGACCGGCAAGATCGTCGCGCCGCAACTGTATATCGCCGTTGGCATCTCGGGTGCGATCCAGCATCTCGCCGGCATGAAGGATTCGAAGGTGATCGTGGCGATCAACAAGGATCCGGAAGCGCCGATCTTCAGCGTGGCCGATTACGGCCTCGTCGGCGATCTGTTCGCGCTCGTGCCGGAACTGGTCAACGAACTCTGACAGGCACGGCCGCAAGCGTGCTGCCACGCAAGCGCTTGCAGCCTGCCTGACGCTTCAATCATCGAGCGCGAAACGACATGATTGCCGAGAACCCCGAAACCTTCGATGCCTGGGTTGGTCGCAGCGAAGAACACGCGGACCGGATTACCGCCGCGCCCATTCGCCTGCTGCAAGCCACGCTGGACTATGCTGATGCCGCTGCGCTGCCCGCGGCGCTGCCGCCGCTGTGGCACTGGCTGTATTTCCTGCCCGGCGAGCGCCAGTCCAATATCGGCGTCGACGGTCACCCGCAGCGCGGCGGCTTTCTGCCGCCGGTCAGGCTGCCGCGCCGCATGTGGGCCGGCGGACGACTGCAGTTCCTGCGTCCGCTGGCCGTGGATACGCCCGTGCAGCGCCGCTCCATGATCGCGAACGTGCAGAGCAAGTCCGGCCGTAGCGGTCAGCTGGTGTTCGTGACCGTGCTGCATGAAATCAGCGACGCCCAAGGCCTCGCCATCCGCGAAGAGCAGGACATCGTGTATCGCGACGCTCCACCGCCCGCCGTGGCCGGTGCACCGGCGCCGGCTCCGCAGCCGGCACCGGACGACGCGCAATATTCGCGTGTCGTCACGCCCGATCCGGTGCTGCTGATGCGCTTTTCCGCGCTCACCTTCAATGGCCACCGGATCCACTACGATCGCCCCTACGCGATGCAGGAAGAAGGCTATCCGGGCCTGGTCGTGCATGGCCCGCTGATCGCCATGCTGCTGATGGAGGAACTGCGCCGTACGCACCCCGACAGGACCATTCGCACCTTCGAGTTCAAGGCTCTCAGCCCGTTGTTCGACACCGCGCCGTTCACCGTGAACGGCAAGCTCGAAGGTCATGCCGCCAGCCTATGGGCACGCGGCCCGCAAGGCCAACTGGCCATGCAGGCCAGCATCGAACTGGAGTAGCGCCCCACCATGCAAGCTCGCAAAGGCCCCCTGAGCGGGATGACCGTCATCACGCTCGAACACGCTATCGCCGCGCCCTTCTGCACACGCCAGCTCGCCGACCTCGGTGCGCGCGTCATCAAGATCGAACGCCCCGGCGTGGGCGATTTCGCGCGCGCTTACGATCACCGCACACGCGGCCTCGCATCGCACTTCGTGTGGACGAACCGGTCGAAGGAAAGCCTCACGCTGGACCTGAAACAACCCGCCGCGCAGGCCGTGCTCGGTGAACTCGTAGCCCAGGCCGACGTGCTGGTGCAGAACCTCGCACCGGGCGCGGCCGCGCGCATGGGCCTGTCGTTCGAGGCGCTGCATGCGAGGTATCCGCGGTTGATCGTCTGCGACATCTCCGGCTACGGCGGCGACGGCCCCTACCGCGACAAGAAAGCCTACGATCTGCTGATCCAGAGCGAAGCGGCATTCCTGTCGATAACCGGCACGCCCGACGAGCCGAGCAAGGCCGGGAACTCGATCGCCGATATCGCGGCAGGCATGTACGCATACACGGGCATCCTCAGCGCGCTCCTGCAGCGCGGCCTCACGGGAGAAGGTTCGCACGTCGAAATATCGATGCTCGAAGCGCTCGCCGAGTGGATGGGCTTCCCGATGTACTACGCGTATGACGACCAGCAGCCGCCGAGCCGCAACGGCGCAGCCCACGCGACCATCTATCCGTACGGCCCGTTCACGGCGGGCGACGGCCGCGTGGTGATGCTGGGCCTGCAGAACGAACGCGAATGGAAGGTGTTCTGCGACGCCGTGCTGCTCAACCCGGCACTCGCCACCGATCCGCGCTTCGACGCCAACGTGCGCCGCTCCGAACATCGCGCGGAACTCAAGGCCGTGATCGAAGCGGCGTTTGCCGGCCTCACCGCGCAGGAAGTGATTGCGCGCCTCGACGAAGCGCAAATCGCCAACGCCGCCGTCAACCAGGTGGGCGATCTCTGGACGCACCCTCAATTGCGTGCGCGCGAACGATTTCGCACGATCGATTCGCCCGCCGGCGAGCTGCAGGCGTTGCTGCCGCCGGCCACGGTCGACAGCTTCGAGGTCCGCATGGATCCGGTGCCCGCGCTCGGCGAGCACAGCGCGGCCATCCTGCGCGAACTCGGGCGCACCGACGCCGATATCGAACACTTGCGCGCCGCCGGCGTAATCTGAACCATGACCACGCCCCTCTGCCCAGCGCAACACGCGCGCAGTCTGCTGTTCGTACCCGCCACCCGGCCCGAGCGCTTCGCCAAGGCGCTGGATTCGGGTGCCGACTGCATCATCGTCGACCTCGAGGACGCGGTCGGCGCCGACAGCAAGGACATCGCGCGCACGCAACTCGCACAACATCTGCCGCAACTGACGCCCGGCCAATTGTCGCGTACCGTCGTTCGCGTGAACGCCGTCGGCACGCCCTGGCACGATGCGGACATCGCACTGCTGCGCGACTGGACGAAGCAAGGTGTCGTCGTGATGCTGCCCAAGTCCGAAGGCGCGCGTGCGCTGCGCCGCGTCGCGGAACAGCTCGGCGACGCGGCCCGCATCGTGGCGCTGGTCGAATCGCTGGCCGGGCTCGATGCGGCTGACGAGCTGGCGCGCGACCCGCAGGTCGTGCGCGTCGCGTTCGGTCACCTCGACTTCCAGCTCGACCTCGGCATGCGCGCATCGCCCGAGGAACCCGAACTGGCCTTTGCACGCAACGCGCTGGTGGCCGCCTCGCGCCGCGCGGGCCTCCCCGCGCCGATCGATGGCGTGACCACCAGCACCGACGACGCCGAGCGCCTCGCGGCCGATGCCCGTCGCGCGCGCGCGTTCGGCTTCGGCGGCAAGCTGTGCATCCACCCGGCGCAGGTTGCCGGTGTCAATGCGGCCATGGGTTATTCGGACGACGAACAAACGTGGGCGCAGCGCGTGCTCGACGAAGCCTCGAAGCACGGCGGTGCCGCTTTCAGCCTGGACGGCCGCATGGTCGATCTCCCGGTGATCCGCGCGGCCGAGGCGATCATCGCCAGCATGCGAAAGTAAGCGGGATTCGCGACTGGCTCGGGCTTGGCCCGTGACGTCGACGAACGGCGCGGCATGGATGGCCCGTGGTATCCGCAGGCCGATAAAAAAGCAATTGGTGGTGTCCGGTTCCCGGACACCACCAATTGTCTTCAGAAGCAGACGTCCGGGCGCACACGGCATGCGACCCCCGGACAGTTTCCACACGGTCAGCGTTCGACTGCCCACATACGGGTCAGCTCGGCGGCCTTCATCGCGGGGTTCAGCTCGCGCAGCGCGGCCTGCAGCGTCCTGGCCCGTTCCGCGCCCAGCACATCCGTGGTCAGTTCCATGAACTTCGCGTCCTGCTCGTGCTCCGGCATCGGATTCGTGTCCGTGCCGATCGGATCGCCAACGAAGACATGCTCGCTGCGGCCGTCCTTGAACGTGACCGTCACGTCGGCCACGAACTTGCCGGGATACTGCTTTTCCAGCTCGGGTTCCTCGCTGATGCGGATGCTGCGCGCGATGTCGATGACGGGCGCCATGTCCACCTTGCCGGCCAGGTAGTCGCGGTGGACCGGATAGCCGTTGCCCTTGCCCAGCAGCGTGAAGGCCGCCTGGATCGGCAGGCTGAACTGCACGTGCTCGATATTCTTCGGCTCGTACGCATTGGTGTTGGCCGTGCCGACAACCACGTTGAAATGCGGCGTGATCTTCAGGTGGATGTCGGCGATGTCGTCGCGGCGCGCCGCGAACGGCCGCAGCGCATCGATGTACGCGTGCGTGCAGTAGCACGCGCAGTAGGCCTTCAGCCACACCGTGCCGATCTCGAACGGCCGGTCCAGGGCGAAGCGCCGTTCGGCGGCCTCGCCGGCCGTGCGTTGCAGGAAGGTACGAAAGAAGCCCTTGTTGCCGCTCAGGAACGCGCGCGGGCCGGTGATACCGGCGCGGGCCATGTCGGCCGCCGTCATCCCGTTGCGCGTGCCGATGCCGGCGTGGATGCGCTTGATGGAGCCGCCGGTGGACGTGTACTCGGTCGTGCCCGAGACATGGCTCAGCGCGATCGCCAGCGCGTGCAGCGTCGTCTCGGCATCGAACCCGCGCAACTTTGCCGCCACGGCCGCGGCACCGAAATTTGACAGCGTGCCGTGCGGGTGATAACCGCGCTGCAGCAGATCGGGCGCAGCAAGCATGCCGATGCGCGCATAGACCTCATAGCCGGCCACCATCGCGACGATGATCTCCTCGAGCGACGAGCCCAGTTCCTCGCCGATCGCGAGCGCCGCCGGAATCACGCAGCTGCCGGGGTGACTGTAGCTCGGGCCGTGGGCGTCGTCATACTCGAAGCCGTGCCCGTACGAGCCGTTGACGAAGGCGGCATCGGCCGCGCTCATGGTTAGCGCCGACGCGCTCACGCGGCTGTTGCCCGGACGCTGCTGCGCCGTCGCATACGCGAGCAGTTGCTTGGACCACGGCAGTGTCGAGATGCCGACCTGCAAGGCGATCTGATCGCGCATCAGCCGGCTGATGCCGGCATGCGCGTGGGCGTCCAGATCCTCGTATTTCAGCTCCTGAATGAAGCGCACCACCGCTTGCTCCAGCGGCGGGCAGTTGTCCGGCGCAACCGGCCGGGTCTCGCGGGTGACGGTCATGGGAGTCTCCTTGATGATCAAAAGATGAATGGGCCCGGCACGCGCCCGGGCCACGTCGATTCAGGCGTGGCGATAGGTGCGGTGCTGCCGCCGCACCGACAGCGCGAGGCCTGCGGCAAGCAATGCGACCATGGCCATCAGCATCAGCGCCGCCGTGTAGCTGCCGGTCCGTTCCTTGGCGACGCCGAGCAGGTAGGGCCCGGCGAACCCGCCCAGGTTGCCGACCGCGCCGATCCACGCGATGCTGGCCGCAGCGGCCGCACCTGACAGCAAATCGGTGTTGATCGCCCAGAACGCGGGCAGCGCGCCGAACACGCCGAAGGCCAGCAGGCAGAAGCAGGCAAGTTTGAGCACCGGCGCGTCGATCAGGCCGGCTGCCGCCAGCGAAGCGGCGGCGATCAGCGCCGGGATCGCGATGTTCCAGCGCCGCTCTCCCGTCCGGTCGGAGCGACGCGCCCAGAACACCAGGCTCGCCGAGCCGATCACGTAAGGGATCGCCGTGACGAAGCCGGTCTGCACGTTGGTCAGGCCGAAGGATTTGACGATCTGCGGCAGGAAAAAGCCGATGCCGTAGATCGTCAGGAAAAAACCGAACGCCATGGACGCCAGCATCCACACGCGCCGGTCGGCGAACACCCGCGCCACGGGCATGTCGTGCTCGTCGCGGCGCCGGTTGTCTTCGCTGGTCATGCGCGCGGTCAGCCATTCGCATTCGTCTGCCAGCAGCCAGTGCGCGTCGCGTGGCGAACCCTTGAGGTATCGCAGCGTGACGAAGCCGAGCACGACGGCCGGCGCGGCCTCGATAAGAAACATCCATTGCCAGCCCTGCAGCCCGGCCAGGCCATCGAGCCCGTGAAGCCCCAAGAGCATGCCCGAGATCGGCGAGCCGATGACCGAGGACAGCGGCGCGGCCACCAGCAGATAGCCCATCACGCGCGCGCGGTAGGCGGACGGAAACCACAGCGTGAGGCAGTACGCGACGCCGGGGAAAAAGCCGGCCTCGGCCAGGCCCAGCAGCAGACGGACGGTGTAGAAGCTCCACGGGCCGACCACGAAAGCCGTGGCGCCCGAAATCAGCCCCCAGGTGATCAGGATGCGGGCGATCCACATGCGGGCGCCCACGCGTACCAGCAGCAGGTTGGACGGCACCTCGAACAGGAAATAGAGCAGAAAGAACAGCCCCGAGCCCAGGCCGTACTGCGCGGGCGTGAGGCCGATGGCATCGTTCATCTGCAGGCTGGCGAAGCCGACGTTGACCCGGTCCAGGAACGAGATGAAGTAGCACAACATGAAAAACGGGACGAGCCGCCGAAATACCTTGCCCATCGTGACCTGCTCGAGCGAATGCATGGGGTCTCCTGAAACGTTTTTATGGTGCCGGGCGATCACCGGCACAAGCTTCCAGATTCCGGCTTGATCCGGGTATCGATCAGGTCCCGGATGGAACGAGCGGATCGAGCAGCACCTTGGTGACGTCGTCCACTTCGTCGAGGTGCAGGATGTTGTGGATCATCGTGTCGACGATCTGCCCGGGCAGATCGATTGCGGCATACGGCACGCATAGCCTGAACTTGGCGATGAAGTCCTCTTCCGTGAACGGGTTGCGGGGATGGCCCTTCACGTAGGTGCATTCCTTCTTCAGTTCGCGCCCGTCGCGCAGCTTCACGACAAGGCGCGCGCCCCAATCGGACACGTCGGGGTCCTCCTCGGCGGCGATGCGCGTCATCAGCTCGCGCACCTCAGGCCGGTTGCGCGCTTCTTCGCTGTACGACTCGAGGAATACCTTGTCGTCGAATGCGGCGATGGCCACCACGTATGGCAGGCTGAACTGGCACTCCGGCACCGTGACGGGATGCCACTTCTTGTTCTGCGGCTCGCATACCGCGCGCCAACCTGGCGTGGACGTCGCGATGTGGATGCTCGCAATATCGGCCGCGCCGAACTTGTATTCCTTCATCAGCGCGCGGATGGCGTCGATCGACGAATGCGAGAAATAGCAGGCGCTGTAGCCCTTGGTGATGATGTTCTCGATCTCCCAGTGCTCGCCGAGTTCGTGCAGAATGAAGTCGGGATCGGTCTCCCAGCGCGCCGTGCTCAGGTAGCCCCTGGGTCCGAGCAACACCTCGTCGCGCGGGCCGGTAATGCCGCGCTGCGCCAGCTGGCAGCACGTGATCGCGGCCTGGCTCACCAGCCCGTGATGCATGCGCACCATCAACGTGGCCGGCGAATAAATCCCCATCGTGTTGGGTTGCGTCATGGTCCGCGCGATGCCCTGCGCGTTCTCCAGTTGCACCTGGGTCAGCCCGAGCAGCTTGCCCACCGCGGCCACCGCCCCGAAGATGTAGTGGCCGCCGCATTCGTGGTGCTTGATCGCGCGATTGATGACCTTGTACGCCGTGCCGATCCGCACGAGGATTTCCTGCCCTATGGCCAGCGCCGCCAGGAATTCCTTGCCCGACACCTTGCCGCACAAACCGGTGGCCGCCAGCAGCGTCGGCACCACGTATTCGGTCACGTGGCCCGCTTCTTCGTGCAGATCGCCGCAATCCATCGCGCGCGGCATCGGGCCCATCACGAGCGCTGCCTCGTTGGCCGGCACCCGGCCGCCGTAGAACGGCAGCGGCGTCTGCGGATTGCCGCCGCGCTCCTTCACGAGCGACACGACCGCGGGGATGCCTTCCATCGCGGAACCGCCGATGGTGACGCCCATCGCGTCGAGCAAGGTCTGTCGGGCATGGTGCACCACGTCGGCCGGCAGGTCGGCGTACTGCGTCTGCAGCGTCATGCGGCACAGGGTGGCCATCGGATCTTCGTTTCCCTGCCGGGCAAATCTCATCATGCTGCCTTCTCCTTTTTGCGGGCTGGCCGCGGTCAGAACAGAAAGACGCCCTTGCCGCCCGCCTGCGTGTCGAACAGCCGGTAAGCTTTGTTGGCCTGCTCGAGTTGCCAGTGGTCGGTAAACAGCTTGTCGACGTCGACGCCGTGTTTCGCGACGAAGTGGATGCAGTCCTTCATCCCGACTTCTGAGAACGTGTAGGACCCGATGATGGTGCGCTGCTTGCCGATTACGTCCTTCATGCCGTCGACGTTCAGGTTGCCGCTCACGGCTACCAGCGCGATGCGGCCCCACGGGCGCGTGCAGCGCACGGCCTGCTGCCTGGGCACGTCGCCGCCCGCGCAATCCATCGCACAGGTCACACCAAGGCCGCCGGTGAGCTTGAAGATCTCCTCGATCGGATCCTGCTGGCTGCCGTCGATGACCTGGGTCGCGCCGAAATCCCTGGCGCGCTCCACCCGGTCGGCCGCAATGTCGACGCCGATGACTTCCACGCCCATCGACGCGGCCAGCTGCACGGCCGACAGGCCGACGGGGCCCAGGCCGAACACGGCGAGCGTGTCGCGCGCGCTGATGTGAAGACGCAGGAGCGCGCCCCAGGCCGTCCCCGTGCCGCAGGAAATGGCGGCGCCGGCAGCGAACGACACTTCGTCGGGCAGATGAACCAGCGAGGTCAGGGGCACTTTCATGTAGTGCGCGTGGCCGCCATGCTTGATCACCCCGTGGATATCCGCGCCGTGGCTGCACATCTGCGTCCAGCCGGTACGGCAATGGTCGCAGTGCATGCAGCCTTCGTAGTGGAGCACCGCCACGCGGTCACCGACCTTGAACGCGCGCGGATCGACACCCGCGCCGACCGCGACGATCTGTCCGCACGGCTCATGACCGCCGATGATCGGCGTGTCCTCCGACATGCCGCGCGACGCCAGGTCCTTGAAGCCCAGCGACCGGATCACGTCGGCCGGCTTGTTGCGATAGAAGTGCAGGTCGCTGCCGCACATGCCCGATGCCTTCATCTCGATGACGGCATCGCCCGGGCCGGGTGTGGGATCCGGGAAGTCCAGGATCTCCAGCGTTCGTTCGCCTCTGAAAACTACGCCTTTCACGTCTTGTGTCTCCTGCCCTCAGGGCAATGCGGTCGGGCGATAGCGCTCAGCCCAGATTGATATAGGTGGCTTTCGGATACAGGAAGCTCTCAACGTGCTCTTTCCCGCCCTTCCAGCCATAGCCGCTCATCTTCGTGCCGCCGAAGCCCACGGCCGGGTCGATCACTCCGTAGCAGTTGACCCAGACGGTGCCCGAGCGAATGCCCTGCGAGACCTTGTGCGCGGTCGAAAGGCTGCTCGTCCACACGCCGCCGGCCAAGCCGTAGGGCGTGTCGTTCGCGAGCTGCAGCGCCTCTTCCATGGTGTCGAACGGGATCACCGACGCGACCGGGCCGAATATTTCCTCCCGCGCGATGGTCATGTCGTTGCCAACGTCGGCGAATACCGTGGGCTCGACGAAGAATCCGCCGGCCGGGGCGCCGCCCGGGCGCTGGCCGCCGTGCACGAGCCGGGCCTCGTTGCCGCCGATGTCGACGTAATGCATCACGCGATCGAGCTGGCGCCGCGAGATCAGCGGGCCGATCTGGGTATCGGGATCGCGGCCGTCGCCGATCCGGAGGGTGCCGGCGAACGCGGCCATGCGCTGCACGAATTCGTCGTGAATCGCGCGCTGTACGAAGATGCGCGTGCCGGCGACGCAGACCTGACCCGTGTTGGTGAACACACCCATCGCCGCACCTGGCGCGGCCTTGTCGAGATCGGCATCGGCAAACACGATGTCGGGCGACTTGCCACCTAGTTCGAGCTGCAGCCGCTTCAGGTTGCCGGCCGATGCGCGCACGATGGCCTGCGCGGTGCCCACAGAGCCGGTGAAGGCGACGCGGTCGACGTCGGGATGCTCGGCCAGCGCCTGGCCGACGTCCTTGCCGTAGCCGGTCACGACGTTGATCACGCCCTCGGGCACGCCGGCTTCCATCATCAGCTCCGACACGCGCAGCGACGACAGCGACGCATCCTCAGCCGGTTTCAGCACGGCCGTGCAGCCCGTGGCGAGCGCCGGGCCGTAGATCCACCACAGCCCCATTAGCGGGCCGTTCCACGGGATGATGCCGCCGACCACGCCCACCGGCATTAACTGCTTGAGCGCGGTGAAGCCGGGCGCAATCGACATGGGCGGCGTTTCCGCCGCGCCGGCGCCGGTTTGCGATGCATAGAACTGCAGCAGTTGCGACAGCCATTCCTTGTAGCCGCGCGTGCGTGCGAGCGGCGCGCCCATGTCGAGCGTCTCGATCAGCGCGAGCTCGTCGAAGTGATCGAGGATGACGTCATGCACCCGCAACAGCAGCTTGCGCCGCTCATGCGGCGTGAAGCGGCTCCACGGACCTTCGAACGCGCGGCGCGCGGCCGCCACGGCGCGGCCCACGTCCTGCGCGTTGGCCTGCGCGATATGACACAGCACCTCGCCGGTGGCGGGATTGATTGCGTCGATGCGTTCGCCGCCGGCCGGCTCGACCCATTGCCCACCAATCAGCAGTTTCTTGGTGCCGCGTACGAAATCCGGAATGCTCGGGTTGATGCACACAGGTGTCCCCTTCGAAATTATTGTGGACAACGAAAGTTACATACGAAGCATGATCGACTTGGTCTGCGTGTAGGCCTCGATCGATTCCTGGCCGAATTCCCGCCCCCAGCCCGATTGCTTGTATCCGCCGAACGCCATGGCCGGATCGGATTCGCCGAATGTGTTGATCCACAGCCGCCCGGCCTTGAGCGCGCGCACCACCTTGTGCGCGCGAGCGACGTCGCGCGTCCATACCGCGGCGGAAAGGCCGTACGTGGTGTCGTTAGCCTGCAGCACTGCATCGTCCTCGTCCCTGAACGGGATGATCGACAGCACCGGCCCGAAGATCTCCTCCTGCGCGATCCGCATGCCGTTGCGCACGTTGTCGAACACCG
This sequence comes from Burkholderia sp. WSM2230, assembly GCF_000472445.1. Lineage (GTDB taxonomy): Bacteria > Pseudomonadota > Gammaproteobacteria > Burkholderiales > Burkholderiaceae > Paraburkholderia. The sequence goes on along the minus strand of NZ_AXAJ01000016.1, from coordinate 19,179 downwards.
TCGGCTCGACGAAGTAGCCCGCACCGCTCCATGCCTGGCCGCCGAGCCGCAATGTTGCACCGCTCTCCTGGCCCACGCCGATGTACGACCGGACGCGCTCGCGCTGCGTCGCCGAAATCAGCGGGCCGATCTTCGTATCGGCCGCGAACGGGTCGCCCGCCTTCCACGCGGCCGCCACCTGCGCCACGCGCTCCGCCACCTGCTCGTGGATGCTTTCCTGCACGAACAGCCGCGTGCCGGCCGAGCACACCTGGCCAGAGTTGCCGCAAAAGGTCTTCACGGCAGCCTGTACGGCCTTCTCGATGTCGGCGTCGGCGAACACCACGTTGGGCGCTTTCCCGCCGAGTTCCAGCGTGACCTTCTTCAGGTTCACCGTGGCGTCGCGCGTGATCTGCTTGCCGACCGCTGTCGAGCCTGTGAACGCGATCTTGTCCACGCCCTGGTGCTGCGCCAGCGCCGCGCCCGCCGTCGCGCCGAAACCCGGCAGCACGTTGATGACACCCGGCGGCAGGTCCGTTTCCTGGATCAGCTCCGCGAGACGAATTGAGCTGAGGCAGGCCAGCTCGGCGGGTTTGAGGATCAGCGTATTGCCGCAGCACAGCGCGTTCGCGAACTTGATCGCGGCCATCAGGATCGGCACGTTCCACGGGATGATCTGACCGCAGACGCCGAGCGGTTCGCGCAACGTGTAAATCAGCGTGCTGCCGTCCGACGGAATTGTGGTGCCGAGTACCTTGGAACACCATCCCGCGTAGTAGCGCACAATGTCCACCGTGGCGGTGACGGCGGCTTGCGCGAACCACAGCGGCATGCCGTTGTCGAGCGACTCGATTGCGGCCAGCTCGTCGATATGGGCCTCGATCTTGTCTGCGATCTTCAGCAGCGCGCGCGTGCGGGCATGGGGCGACAAGGCGGACCACGACGGCGCATCGAACGCCTTGCGCGCGGCGATTACCGCCGCGTCCACATCGGCGCTGTCGGCCTCGGCGACCCGGCAAAGCAGCTGTTCGGTCGCGGGGTTGATCGTCTCGAAGGTCTTGCCCGATACGGCATCGACCCAATGGCCGCCGATCAGCAGGCGCTTCGCGCCCTGCCCGATCCACGCGAGCGCTTTTGCACGGGCGGCTTGAGCCGTGTCAGTCACAGTCGTCATAACATCTCCGGTTGGTGTGGCTTGGTGCATCAGGCCAGCGGAACGTCGACGCTGGTCGACAGCACCGCACTCAACGGATTGGCGCGGCGCACCTCAGGATTGAAATCGGCAGGCGTCACGCACATGAACGGCGTGCGGCCATCCTCGCCGCCCAGCGCACATGCGTAGCAGTTGCGCTCGCCGGTCGAGAAGCAGGGTGAGCTCTCTCATTGTACCTATCGTTAGTTAGATTGATGGATGCAGCGTGAGCGAGGTAGGTGCGTTTTACCTGTCACGACGACCACCTTGACGCTCGGGTCGTCGACGAGGCCCCCCCAGACCAGAGTCGGCCCCCATTGCATCCGGTTGTTTTTGGCGTTCATGACTTCCGGACGATTGAGCGTGACAAGCGGGACGCCGTCCGGCTGGCCATCGAACAGGAGGAACTCGAAATCTTCGTATCTCATGTGTGGCCCAGTGACAATTCGAAACGGCGAGCAGGTGTGTCGAAGCCCGTCAGTGCAGTGGCCTGCGTCGGTTCGCGGAGCCGGGAAAGAAGGTATCGTCAAGTTACACTGCAATCTAACTAACAATCGTTATTCTATTTTGCTTGCCGTGATTTCCCATCAGGGAATCCCCGCATGCTGTCGTCAACCTCGCGTTTTCGGTGCGGGATTTCGAAGCACCGAACGCTTCGAACAAGATCATTGTGTAGCCGGCCGTGCGCGAGTGATTACCCCGTTGCGTTATCGGATCGCCGATGCCGGTGTGGCGTGTCCGTCTCCTTGAATGCTGCCGGGGTTCGCTCGAATGCCACCGGGCGACACAAAAACTAATGTTCGAGAGGAACGTACCTTAAGAGGGCGCGAGCCAGCGAGCCAAAACCCCAGTGTGGAACCCGCCGCGCGTGGTTGCCCGGCCGCACGATTGCCTGGATTTCTTGCTGACGGATCGCGAAACCGCCCGCAGAATGCCGCCGAACCGGACTTCGCCCGCATGATCACTGTACGGAAAATGTCGGCGCGGCGGGACAAATGGTCTCCCGCGACCGCAACGACGTGTTCGGCCACCCTACCGCTCGGTTTCTCGCGCCGCGTCGCCGCCGCATAACCGCGACTCGCGTGCTCCTCGAACGGCCGCGCACGCGGATGGGCCGACTCAGAGCGGCGGTGCCTCAGGTGAAGTCGAAAAATGATGCTGGCGTATCTTCCATTCGCCCAGTTGCAGTGCGATCACAAGCGTCGTGCGCAGACGCGAGCGGGACGTCTTGCCGTCACCGAGGACGAAGGCGAAATCTCCGTAGCCCTGCGCGAGAAAGCAATCGTCGCCCAACTGGATGAAGTGCTGCTCCACCAGCGCCAGCGTGGCCGACCGGATCACGCCATCGTACGACGCAAAGTACGTGCGAATCGCATCGCTCCCAGCCGAATGACCGGGCCTGCCGCCAAAAAACAGCGCATCGGCCGTGTAGATGCCGGTCAGTGCGTCGGGATTCCAGTCGCGCGCGGCCGCGTTCCACGCTGCCTGCACGATTGCAAGTGCGGCGCCAGGCTTATCGCTCGCTCCAACCATCGCATGCTCTCCTTTCCTTGCGCGCCAACAGGCGCCATTCCGGGATGCTTTCGTCGCGCTTCCCGTTCGCTACCGGCGCACGTCCTGCGCCCGATTTTGACAAAAACGATACGCGCCAGAGGTGGCGACATTGCGCTCGACGGTGTGCGTCGGTGCCGCGCCTCCGGTCACCGGCACCCGAACACGCCGTTTAGATCATAACTACGATTCGTTAGTCATCACGCCGGCCTGCGCGCGCTTTTCCGCATGATTCTCACGGCTCGCAATCGACGTCCCTCAGAATGAAAGACAGCGTGTCGGCCGCCACTTTCAGATCGGGCGCCACACGCTGGCGGATCGCAGCCATGTCCGGTTCGAGTTCCACCGCGCCGCAATTCAGCGCCATCAGTGTGCGAGTCCGACCGGCCACGATCGGCAATGCGACACCGTACGCGTTGCGCTGATATTCGCCGACCGACATGCACACGCCCGATTGCTTCAGATCCTCGAACGCCGCCTCCAGGTTCTCGCGAAAGGTGCCCGCATCGTCGCCCGCCGCGTCGAGCAGTTCGGCCACCAAGGGCTCGCGCATCGCAGCCGGCAGCCCGTACAGATACGCACGGCCAACCGCGGTCGTCGCCATCGGCAGCAGCGAGCCGACGCCAAGGCGCAGCGTCGCGATTCGGGCGCTCGCGCGCCACGCGATATACACCATGTCGAGCCGATGCGGGATCGCGAGCGCAACCGACAAATTTAGCTTGTCGGCCAGCTTCTGCATCATGGGAGCGACGAGGCGTGTGACGGGACTCGCTTCCAGATAGGCGTGACCAATGCCCAACGCGCCCGCACTAAGTTCGAACTGACGTCCGCCGCCGACCCTGCGCAGGTAGCCGATCGAGATCAGCGTCGTGGTCAGGCGCGATACCGTGGCCTTCGGCAGTCCGGTGCGGCGCACCAGTTCCGCGTTGGACAGGGGCGCGCGAGCCGCACGGAATGCGTGTAGCACCTCGAGGCCGCGTTCGACGGTCAGCGTGACGCCCTGCTGCTTGTCGGTCCTGTTCATGTCTCCGTCAGTCGATGATGACTGTCCGCTCCAGCAGTGCGAAGCCGTCCTCACCAGTTGGGCCCCGAGTTCGCGTTCGACGCGCGCACCACGCCCAATAGACGCGAGCACAAGCGGACTGTGATTCTCGACCGCCAGCGTTAGCCTGAGGATCGTCAGACCTGCGGCCACTCGTGGGCGGTGTGCTGATGACCGGAAACAGCGTCAGTCGTGTTGCCTGAAAAGCGGCGCGTGATCCATCCAGTCGTAGTCGGCGCTGCCGCCCGCCCACGCCCAGTTCGCAGAGCGCCGTCCGGGCCCGGGCACACGGACGATCGTTCGGGGTCCGTCGCATTTTCGCCGCGTGCTTTGGCGGGCGCGCTGGAATCAGTCATCGGGCTCTCCACGTTGCGCTTCATTGGGCATCGCGAACCATGTTGCGGGCAATCACGATCTGCTGGATCTGAGTCGTGCCCTCATAGATGCGGAACAGGCGCACATCGCGATAGAAGCGCTCGATCGCGTATTCCGCCATGTACCCGGCACCGCCGAAAATCTGCACCGCGCGATCGGCCACGCGGCCGCACATCTCGGATGCGAAGAGCTTCGCGCACGACGCCTCGGTGCTGACCGGCAGCTTGTCGTCGCGACGGCGCGCCGCATCGACCACCATGCAGCGGGCGGCGTAAATCTCGGCCTTGCTGTCGGCGAGCATCGCCTGCACCAGCTGGAAATCGGCGATCGGCTTGCCGAACTGCTTGCGCTCCATCGCATACGTCAGCGCCATCGACAGCATGCGCTCGGCGACGGCTACGCACACCGCCGCGATGTGAATGCGGCCCTTGTCGAGCACCTTCATCGCCGTCTTGAAACCCTGCCCTTCCTTCCCGCCGATCAGGTTCGCAGCCGGCACGCGCACATTGTCGAAGATTACGTCGCAGGTATGCGCGCCTTTCTGGCCCATCTTCTTGTCGCGCTTGCCGAAGCTGATGCCGGGTGTCTTCGCGTCGACGATGAACGCCGAGATGCCGCTCGAGCCCTGGTCGTCCGGATTGGTGCGGGCCATCAGGGTGAAGATGCCCGCATGCGGCGCATTTGTGATGAAGCGCTTGGTGCCGTTGATCACGTAGTCGTCGCCGTCGCGGGTCGCCGCGGTGCGAAGCGCCGCCGCGTCCGAGCCGGCTTCCGGCTCAGTCAACGCGAACGACGCGATCAGCTCACCGGTCGCGAGACGCGGCAGGTACTTCTGCTGCTGCTCGGGCGTGCCGTCGAACAGAATGCCCTGCGAGCCGATACCGACGGTGGTGCCCAGCAGCGACCGGAATACCGGCGCCGCGCGGCACAGCTCGAACACCGCGAGGACCTCTTCCTCCATCGTCAGCTCCAGCCCGCCAAAGCGCTCGGGAATAGTAAGGCCGAAGAGGCCCAGCGCCTTCATGTCGGCGACGATGTCGTCGGGAATCTCATCGGTTTCGGCAACGAGCTCCTCGTTGGGCACCAGCCGCTCGCGCACGAACCGGGCGATGGAGTCGAGCAGGCCGTTGAGCGTTTCTTGATCGCGAATCATGTCAGTGCGCCTGAAAAAGGTGGAGAACGTGACCAGATGCTGCCCCGGCAGCCCGCACGAAACAATTGCCCGGTCCAAAATGTTCCGAAGGATGAAATTGCGCCCGCACGGCCGGCATTGGCCGCCGCGACCGCTGCGGCCCGGGCACCTGCCAAGGTACGGAACAATCTCTGTCCATCCATTGACCGGCAGCACGAGCGGTTCCATCGTGGCAACTCGATTCCACTGCCGTCACGTTCGCCATGCCGCTCCAGCCTGATCATCTGCTGTCCCGTCCGTTTCCGCCCGTCGTGCATGACTATTCGCTGCGCGATACGCAACTCTATGCGCTCGGCGTGGGCCTCGGTGCCGATCCGCTCGACGTGGAGCAATTGCGTTACGTGTACGAAGGCCGGGACGGCGTGTCGCTGCGCACGCTGCCCACCATGGCGAACGTGCTCGCATATCCGGGTTTCTGGGCACGCGAGCCGGACACCGGCATCACCTGGCAAAAGATCCTGCACGCGGAGCAGGAGGTCAGGATTCACGCGCCCTTGCCGGCCAGCGGCCGGGTCACGGGTACCACGCGCATCACCGGCCTGTGGGACAAAGGCGCAGACAAGGGCGCGTTCCTGCAGCAGACGCGTGAGATCGCCGATGCCGACACAGGCCGTCTTCTTGCGACCGTCGTGCAGTTGAGCCTGCTGCGCGGCGACGGCGGCTTCGGCGAAGGCGGCAGCACAAGCGCGCTGCCGGCGCCGCATGCGATGCCCGACGGCGCGCCCGATCACGTCTGCAAGCTGACCACGCCCGCGCAGTTGGCGCTGATCTACCGCCTGAGCGGCGATCTGAACCCGCTGCACGCCGACCCGACGGTAGCTTCGGCGGCTGGATTCGGCCGCCCGATCCTGCACGGCATGGCGGTGATGGGAGTGGCCGCGCACGCGGTGCTGCGCACGGTGCTGGCCTACGACGACACGCGCTTCGCGGGTATGCGCGTGCGCTTTACCGCGCCGGCGTGGCCGGGCGACACGCTGTGCACGGAGATGTGGCTGCGCGGCAGTACGGTTTCACTGCGCGTCACGGCCGTGGAGCGCAACGTGGTGGTTCTGACCAACGCGCGGGTCGACCTGCGCTGAAACGCAATTCTTCAGGAGACACATATGGATCTGGGTTTGACCGGCAAGGTCGCGATCGTCACCGGCTCGGCGCGCGGTCTTGGCGCCGCCACGGCGCGCCGGCTCGCGCAGGAAGGCGCGAGCGTGGTCGTCACCGACATCAATGCAGAACTCGCGCAAGCCACCGCGAAAGCGCTGCGAGACGATGGACTGGCGGCGCACTGCATCGTCGGCGACATCACCCGCGCGGCCGACGTGCAGCGCCTCGTCGATGAAACGGTCGCGCATTTCGGCGGCGTGCACATTCTCGTGAATAACGCGGGCGCGCCGCGCGATAAGTACCTCGTAAAGATGAGCGAGGACGACTGGGACTTCGTCATGACCGTGATGCTCAAGGGTGCGTTCCTCGCCGCGCGCGCGGTGATGCCGCACTTCATCGAGCAAGGCTGGGGCCGGCTGATCAACATCAGCTCGCGCGCGCATCTGGGCAACCCGACGCAAGCCAACTACTCTGCCGCCAAGGCCGGCCTGATCGGCATGGCCAAGGCGCTGTCGATGGAAGAAGGCCGCTACGGCATCACCGCGAACTGCGTCGCGCCGGGTTTCATGGAAACAGAAATGGTGCAGGCGCTCCCGACCTACGAAACGATCAAGGAGCGCGCGGTGGCCGCGCAGCCGATCAAACGCGTCGGGCGTCCGGACGACATCGCCGACGCGGTGGCGTTCCTTGCCAGCGAGCGCGCCGGCTTCATCAGCGGCGAGGTGCTGCACGTCACGGGCGGCCGCTACGGCTGATCGGGCGGCGGCACCACAACGACCATGGCCGCCCGGCGCGGGACACGCGAGAAGGAGCGGCCGGATATTGAACACTCACAAGGCATTCGAAATGAAACGAGCAGCCATCGTCTCTCCGCTGCGCACCCCAGTGGGCGGGTTTGGCGGAACGTTGAAGGGCGTTCCCGTCGAGGAACTTGGCGCGACTGTTGCGCGCGCCGTCGTCGAGCGTACCGGGCTCGACCCGGCGCGCATCGACGACGTCGTGTTCGCGCAAAGCTATGCGAGCGGCGAAACCCCCTGCACCGGGCGCTGGGTAGCCTTGCAGGCAGGCTTCCCAATCGAAGTGGCCGGCATGCAGTTGGACCGGCGCTGCGGCGGTGGCGTGCAGGCGCTGGCCACCGCGGCGATGATGGTGCAGACTGGGGCGGCCGATCTGGTGATGGCCGGCGGCGTCGAGAGCATGAGCAACGTCGAGTTCTATACGACCGACATGCGCTGGGGCAAGCGTGCGGGTTCGGTCACGATGCACGACCGGCTCGACCGCGGCCGTGAACGCTCGCAGCCGGAGAGCCGCTTCGGTCGCATCAGCGGCATGATCGCGACGGCCGAGACACTGGCCCGCGAGTACGACATCACGCGCGACGCATCCGACCAGTTCGCCGCGCGCAGCCACCGGCGCGCGGCCGTCGCTCAGCAGGCTGGCTATTTCGATGCCGAGATCGTTCCCGTGTCGGTGCCGCAGCGCAAGGGCGACGCGCTAATCGTCGCGCACGACGAAGGCGTGCGTGGAGACACGACACCCGACAGCCTGGCGAAGCTGCGCACCATCATGAAGGACGGCGTCGTCACGGCCGGCAATGCATGCCAGCAGAACGACGCGGCCGCCGCCTGCCTGATCGTCGCCGAGGACAAACTGGATGAGCTCGGCCTCACGCCGATCGGCTGGCTGGTCGGCTGGGCCGCCGCCGGCTGCGACCCGGCGCGCATGGGCATTGGCCCCGTGCCCGCCGTGCAGAAGGTGCTGGCGCGCACGGGCCTGACGTTCGACCAGATGGACCTGATCGAGCTCAACGAAGCGTTCGCGTGCCAGGCACTGGCCTGTGTCAAGGGCTGGGGGAGCTCGATGGACGCGCTCGAGGACAAGCTCAACGTGAACGGCTCGGGCATCTCGCTGGGCCACCCGGTGGGCGCGACGGGCGTTCGCATCATGACCACGCTGCTGCACGAGATGCAGCGCCGCAAGGTCCGCTACGGCCTTGAAACGATGTGCATCGGTGGCGGGCAGGGCATCGCGATGGTTGTCGAGCGCGCATAAGTAAGGAGACCGATTATGAACAACCATGAAATCGGCCGCGCGTGGCAACCCGGCCAGCGCGAGCTGGAGAACGCCGGCGTCGTGACGCTGATGCGTGCCCTGGGCATACCGTCCTATGACGAACTGATGCGCGTTTCGATCAACGAGCCCGAGCGCTACTGGCATACCGTGATGCGTGAATGCGCGATCGCGTGGGACGTGCCGCCCACGGGCTACGTAAATCTGTCGCGCGGCCCGCAGTTTCCGAGCTGGTTCCCCGGCGGCAAACTCAACTGGGTCAATACCATCTACGGCTGGGCGCGCCACCCCGCCACTGCGCAGCAGAGGGCCGTGGTCGCCGAGCGCGAGGACGGCAGCGTGAGCGAGCTGACCTACGCGGAGCTGGAACAGCGCGTGCGCGATTTTGCGGCGGGTCTCGCGCAGCGCGGCGTAAAACAGGGCGACCGCATCGGCCTCCTGATGGAAAACGGCATCGAGGCGACCGTCTCTCTGCTCGCGATCGTGCATCTGGGCGCGCTAGTCGTGCCGCTGTTCAGTGGCTTCGGCGTCGATGCGATCGTGGCCCGCCTGTCGGCTGCCGAGGCGCGCATCGTGATCGCGTCCACCGGCTTCTCGCGCCGCACCAAGCGTGTGGACGTAGAGGGCGCATTGCGCGACGCGTGGCGTCAGTTGCCGCTGCTCGAACACGTGATCTGGAAGCGCGGCGAAGGCGACACCGCGCGGGACGCGGGGGACGCACGCGACGTCGACTGGCAGGAAACGGCGAACGCCGCACCCGGGCAGGCAATCGCACCAGTGTCCGTCACGCCCGATACGCCGTTCATGGTGATCTACACCTCGGGCACCACCGGCAAGCCCAAGGGCGTGGTCCATACGCATGGCAGCTTCCCGATCAAGATCGCGCACGATTCGCTAGTTCACTTCGACGTGCATCCCGGCGACGTTTACTGCTGGCCCGCCGACATGGGCTGGATTGCCGGCACGCTGGTGTTGGGCTGCGCGTTGCTGCGCGGCGCGACGATGGTGTGCTACGACGGCGCGCCGGACTATCCCGACTGGTCGCGCATGTCGCGCGTGGTAGAACGCCACCGCGTCACGCACTTCGGCTCTGCGCCCACGCTGATCCGTGGGATGGCCAGTCACGAGGCGCTGGCGCTCGCGGGCGATCGCTCCACCGTACGGTTGCTGATCACGGCGGGCGAAGGCATCGCGCCCGAGCATTTCAACTGGTTCCTGCAGCGCTTCGGCGATGGCACGGCGCCCGTCATCAACTACACGGGCGGCACTGAGGCGTCGGGCGCGCTGCTCGCGAGCGTCCCGATCCGGCCGATTCCGCCGAGCGGGTTTAACACAGTCTCGCCCGGCGTGGCCGCAGACGTGGTGAATGCCGACGGCCGGAGTGTGACCGGCGAAGTCGGTGAGTTGGCGATCCGCGCGCCGTTCGTCGGCATGACACAGTCGTTCTGGCGCGACGACGATCGCTATCTGGAAACCTACTGGCAGACGATCCCGGGAATCTGGGTGCACGGCGATCTCGCGCTGCGCACGGCCGACGGCAACTATTTCATGATGGGCCGCTCCGACGACACGCTGAAGGTCGCCGGCAAGCGCCTGGGGCCGGCCGAGGTGGAGGAAGTCGTGCTGGAACTGTCCGAGGTGGCCGAAGTGGCCGCGATCGGCGTGGCAGATGCCGACAAGGGCCAGAAGCTCGTCGTCTTCATCGTGCCGAACCCCAACACCTGCGTCGCAGGGGCCAATCTGGAAGCCATCGTGTCGGGCCACATCGACAAGCGTCTCGGCCGCCCGTTCCGGCCTGGCCGCGTGCACGTGGTCGCGCAGCTACCCAAGACCCGTAGTTCGAAGATCATGCGGCGGGTGATCCGCAGTGTGTACTGCGGGCAGCCGCCTGGCGACCTGTCGTCACTCGACAATCCCAGCGCGCTCGACGAAGTGCGCGCGGCCTCGGCCTCCGCCTGACTGAACCGTAAACGAAACATGAAAGTACTCGAAGGCATCAAGGTCCTCGATTTCGGACGCTTCATCGCCGGGCCGTTCTGCTCGGCGCTGCTGGCCGACTATGGTGCGGACGTCATCCGCATCGACCGCGTCGGCGGCGGCGAAGATCGCTTCATCCTGCCCGTGACCGAACAGGGCGAAGGCGCGCTGTTCCTGCAGGTCAACCGCAACAAGCGCTCGATGACGCTCGATCTCGACAGCGCCGAGGGGCGCGACATCGTGCGCAAACTGGTCGCGGACGCCGACGTGGTGATCGCCAACATGCCACCGCGCACTCTCAAGAGTCTCGGGCTCGATTACGACAGCCTGTGCGCGATCAAGCCCGACATCATCCTCGTCGCGTCGAACGCGTTCGGCAACAGCGAGGCTGTGCGGGACCGTGTGGGGTTCGACGGCGTCGGCCAGGCACTAAGTGGCGCCGTCTACATTTCAGGCACGGCCGACCGGCCTCAAAAGGCGATGGTGCCGGTGGTGGACTTCGCCACGGCATTTTCGTGTGCGCTCGGCGTGATGCTGGCGCTGTACGAACGCCGGCGCAGCGGCCTCGGTCAGGAAGTCAGCGCGTCATTGCTATGCACAGGCCTGAACATGGCCAGCGGCGCGCTGATCGAGGAGGCGTTGCTGGGACTGGATCGCCGCGCCACGCTGAACCGCGCATCCGGCTATGCGCCATCCGACATCTTCAAGGCAACCGATGGCTGGTTTATCACGCAGGTCATCGGCCGTCCCATGTTCACGCGTTGGACCCAGCTGGTGGGCCGGCCGGAACTCCTCGACGATCCACGCTTCGCCGACGATACGCTGCGCGGCGAAAACGGCGAGTTCCTGAGCGACGTCATGAGCGCATGGTGCGCAGACAAGACGATCGCCGAGGTTCTCGCCGCGCTAGAACAGGCGCGTATCCCGGCCAGCCCTGTCAATTCGCCGCGTCAGGCACTGGAGGACGAAACCATCAAGGCCGCTGATGTGATTCGCTGGATGGATTACCCGGGCGCGCCGAAGCCGGTGCCCATCTTCGCGACACCGGTCTCCCTGTCGCGCACGCCGCCGGAGATCCATACGAGGCCGCCACTGACCGGTGAGCATACAGATGAGATCCTCGCGAGCATTGGGCTGGATACGCGCGCGATAGCAGATCTTCGGGAGCGCAAGATCGTGTGACCGAACCGGCAGCCTCGTAACGCGCACTCCTGTCGCAACGGCGGAGTGCACAATCCCTCCGCTGCCATTTCACATGCAAACAGCCCGCGCGAGTCAGCGATGCATTGCTCGCCCGCTAGCGCGGCGCGAAGCCGCCCCGCTCCCGGCCCCGCCATGGCCCGCGCACCATTAATGCGCCGGGCGTCATCGAATGTCGCCACAAAAGGGACACCGGCATTTCGCCGATTACTCTCGAGTCGAATTTCAACTAAATTCGTGAGCCACACTTGACAATCGAATCATGGACCCGTCCCAGCTCCCTTCCCTCGCATGGTTCATGCACATCGCGCACCATCTCAGCTTCACTAAGGCTGCCGCAGAGATGGGCGTGTCGCGCGCCGCACTGTCGCAAAACCTGAAAGCGCTCGAGCGGCAATTGAACGTGAAACTGCTGTACCGCACTACGCGCGACATGTCGCTGACCGAGGACGGTCAACGGCTATACGACACGCTGCGGCCGGCATTCGGGTCGATTGAAACAGCGATCCGCAACCTGCACGAAGTCCGGCACGAACCGTCCGGGCTGCTGCGCATCAACACGTCGAGGGTGGCCGCACGAAAACTTGTCGAACCGCACCTGGGGGAATTCATGGCGCGCTATCCGTTGCTGCGCGTCGAACTCGTGATGAACGACGGACTATCGAACATCATCGCCGATGGCTGCGACGCGGGCATCCGGCTCGGTGAGAGTCTCGCCGAACACATGGTGGCCGTGCCGATAACGCCGATGCTCCAAATGGCCGTGGCCGGTTCGCCAGACTATTTCGCGCGCCACGGCGCGCCGGGCACGCCGGCGGAACTGATCGGGCACAACTGCTTGTGCTATCGACACACTACGAGCGGCGCGATCTTTCGCTGGGAGTTTACGTCGTCCGAGATCGAGGGCCATGCGTTCGCAGTTGAACCGCAAGGCAGCGTCGTCACGAATGACGACGACGGCATGATTCGCGCCGCGCTGCAGGGGATCGGCCTGATCCAGCACCAGGACATCGCGTTGCGTGAATACCTCGATGCCGGCACGCTGGTGCGCGTGCTCGAACCGTGGTGCAAGCCGTTTCCCGGCTACTACCTGTACACGCCGTCGCGCGAGCAGATGCCGGCGAAGGTGCGCGCCCTGATGGATTTTCTCGTCGAGAAGCGCGAACATCTCACCCTCGCCATGGTGCAGCATACGGAAAAACCGGCGACGCCGGTCGCCGCGTTCAAGCCCCGCAAGCGACGGGCAAGACGGGCATGAGCTGTCGCATATAAGGACGGCGGGTTCGCCGGTCAGGCTTTGCCGTGCTGCGCGAAATCGTGCACGGATGCGGCCAGCGACGGCGATTCCGTGCGATAACGGTACTGCATCCACCGCTCCATCCACAGCCCGTCGTTCAGCGGCATCTCCAGCGCGCGGCGGGTCATGTGCTTCATCGCCGCGAGCGCATCGGCGTCGGTCCGCGCGATGTCGCCGGCGAGCCGCATCGTCGCGGCGTCGAGCTCACCGGCGCTGACCGCCAGCGACGCGAGCCCCATTCGCTCCGCGTCGCGGCCTGACATGCGTCGCCCCGTGACGAGGTAGTACATCGCGCGCGCGAGCCCGATCTTGCGTGGCAGCCGCTGCGAGCCGCCGCCACTCGGCAGCAGGTTGCGCTGCAAATGCCCGTCGCCGAGTTCCGCGTTTTCGTCGACGACCACGATGTCCGAGGCTAGCGCCAGTTCGAACCCGCCCGCCACCGCATAACCGTTGACCGACGCAATCACAATCTGCCGCGACGCCTCCATCAGCGCGAACGTGTCCTGCATCAGATCCTGGTGCCGCATGTGCGCGGCGGCGTCCGCGAGCACGCCGCTCGCGAGCCATTTCAGGTCGTTGCCCGCGCAGAACGCCCGGCCGCTGCCGCGAATCACGATCACACGGATATCGCGACCCGGATCGCCGGCTGTTCGCACAGCGTCATTCAGTGCCGCGAGCGTCGCGCCGTCGAGTGCATTCATCCTTTCGGCGCGATTCAGCGTGACGACCCGGATGCCGGGCGTCGAATCGTCTGTCAACAGCGTGTTCGTCATGTTGTCTCCTCGTGCCCGCGAAGCGATTTGCGACGGCCGTCGCGTAGCCGCCTGTTCTGAATGTTCTCGGTCAAGATGCGTCCCGATCGAGAGGAGGCACGTCATGGGTGCTTTTCCTGGCCGAAAAATAACTGGCAGGACGCCGTTGCAGGACGATCTTTACGCCGATACGGGATGAGGGAAGAAACGCATACGCGTCTCCTCATATTGCGACGATCCGTTGTTTTTGGAACGTTTTAGAACTTATGTCGGATTCCGATGCGCGCGGCCAATTGACGGTCGTTCGCCGACGCGGTGACATTGCTGATTGCTGCGACCGCAGGCCTATTTCTCGAATCCGTTCCCGAGGCCTTCTGATAGACACCGATAAAGTAAACGTCCGTGCGTTTCGACAGGTAATAGTCCGCGCCAATTGAACCTTGGTAGTACTTTGCGCCTCCGCTGCGCGTGCCATTCGCCTCAGTCATGTCGCTCCGGTCCGTGTAATCGAACGCGGCACCCATCAAAAAAGTCGGCGTGAATTGATACTTGAAGTTAATTTCGGCGTTATTGAAGGTCGCCGTGTCGCCCTTGCGGAAAGCTGATGGCGCGTCCGCCCCCAGGTTGGCAAACTTCGTGTTCGAATAGGTCGCGCCGATGGTAGCTGCTCCGAACGTGTACGCTCCACCAGCCCCGATCACCTGATATGTGTTCGCCGAGGTATATCCGCTGAACACAGGCGTCGTCACAACGGATGCCACACCCGTCGACTGGTTGTTCCCAAACAAGCCGTTTGCCTGGCCGGGTTGTCGTGCATTCAGATATCCGACGCCAAGGACAAGGGGACCGTTGTTGTAACTAGCACCCAACGACCAGATCTGGTTACCAGTAAAGTTACCCGCTTGACCACCGAAGCTGTACGTCCCACCGAACCTGAGACCGCCATAGTCCGCGCTCGTGTACTTGACCGTGTTGTTGGTGCGGAAATCGTTATTAAAGTTGTCCACGTCCCCCGGGTGAGCGGCGAGATACCCGCCCCACTGGTCGCCCGCCTCCAACAGACCCACATAGTCGACGACCGAGTCGTACTGACGACCCAGCGTGACCGTACCGAACCGGCTTGAGATCCCGACGTAAGCCTGACGGCCGAACATAAGACCACCCTGCCCCAGCTTGCCGCTATTCAGATCGAACCCGTTTTCCAGTACGAAGATAGCCTTCATACCGCCGCCGAGATCTTCCGCGCCGCGCAAGCCGAATCGCGAGCCTTGCAGCACGCCGCTCGTCAAGTTGTACAGGTGCTTGCCGCCCGCGTTGGTGTTGATGTTGAAGCCTTCATCGACGATACCGTACAGAGTCACGCTGCTCTGCGCGTGAGCACCGCCTGCAAATACACCAACTGCTGCCAAAGCAAAAATTGACTTCTTCATCGAATGTCTCCAAGAGTGTTTTGGTTTTTTTCAGCCTACGCCCTGATTTCCAGAATCAACTTCCCGAGAAGCACAGGCTCAGCTAATTCATGGTGTGCGCCGCCTCAACTTGCCGTCAACGGCCACGGCGAATCATTCCGTGCATTGAAAAATGTCCGGTCCGAACAGACTCGAACAGTAGTACTCAATAGCGACCGTTTGCTCCATCAACGCTAAGCACCATCTTGTTCGCATTCCGAATTTCCAATACTTAAATCGCGCCAAAGGCGAGCCACCCTCCACAACGCTATGCCCGGGATGAGACTTCTTGCTATCCGCTTGTCGCACTTATCTTCTCGATGACCCTGTCCGGCAAAAGGAACGTGCCACGGTTCGGCCACGCCAGCCGCATAACTGGCGATGAACATCTTGTGCAGCGCCTCAGACGACAGGAGGTATTACCAAACTCGAACGATCACGGATGTGCCGAACGCTCGGGCCATTGGCATCACGAATAGGGATTAATACCCATGGCGACCTCCACATCCCAAGTACGAAACTAACACTAGTTAGTCGATCTGCAAGATCACAGCAGCTTTCGTTCGCGATGTCGGCCGCCACGTGCCGCACACATCGCGTGGCCAAGGTGAGAGTGATCCATCGCCTACCGAACCTTTCCCCATAGGATTGCATTGTGTCCGACACGATCATTGAACAGCTCGCGGATTTCACCGCTCAAACCGACTACGAACGGCTGCCGCATGCCGTCGTCGAAGAATGCAAACGCATCCTGCTCGACTCGATCGGTTGCGCCGTGGCGGCGATCGGTGAACCGAAAGGGCGCATCGGTATCGACTACGCCCGAGTAATGGGCGGCAATGACGATGCGGCCATCATCGGAACCGGCGAACGTGCGTCGATCTTCGGCGCCGCGTTCGCCAACGGCGAGCTGATCAACGCGCTCGACATGGACGCAGTTGTGCCGCCTGGGCACGTCACGCCTTACGTGTTGCCGGGCGCACTCGCTGTCGGCGAGGCGCGGCACGCGACCGGTAAAGCGCTGATCGAAGCCATCGCGCTCTCGCACGAAATGTCGTACCGTCTCGGCAAGGCGATGGATTATCTACGCGATACGAAAGATGGCAAGGTGTCCCCACCGCCCGTCTATGGGTACAGCAGCACCGTATTTGGCGCGACGGCTGCCATCGTGAAATTAAAGCAGTTGCGGGCAGAGGTACTCCCGAACGCGCTCGGCATCGCCGGCAGCATCTCGCCGGTGAATTCGCAGGTAGCCTGGTTCCAGCATGCACCGAGTTCAACCATTAAGTACCTGCTGGCCGGCGCGCTCACGCAGACAGCGATGACCGCGGCTCACATGGCCGAACTCGGGCATCGAGGCGACGTGCGGATCCTCGACGATCGAGAATATGGCTTCCCCCGCTTCATTGGTACGCGGCGCTGGGAAGCCGACCGCATAACTACAGCGCTCGGCACGGAGTGGCTGTTCCCGACGGAGCAAGCGTACAAACCGTACCCACATTGCCGAATTCTTCATGCGCTGCTGGACAGCCTGACGGACATCGTCGAAACGCACGACATCGCGCCGCAAGAGATCGACGGCATCAAGGCGTGGGTGGAGGGTTTTGTGGAGCAGCCGGTTTGGCTGAACCGCGAGATCGAACACGTCCACGACGCGCAGTTCAGTATCGCGCACGGACTGGCACTCGGCGCGCATCGCGTACCACCGGGGAAGGCGTGGCAGGATCCTGAGCTGGTGTTCGGCCGCTCCGTGATGGAGCTAATGGATAAGGTCTCGCACGAGGTGCATCCGAATTACGTTGAATTGCTGTCCGGGCACGCCGCCAGCCGCCCGGCGAAGATCGAAGTCTCGGCACGCGGCCAGACGTTTGTCGGCGAGCGGCGCTATCCGAAGGGCAGCCCGTCACCGGATGCGGCGAGCCTGATGACCAACGAAGAACTCATCGCCAAGTTCCGACGCAATACCGAAGATCTAATGTCCGGCAATCGCATCGATGATGTAATCGGCGCCGTCTTCAATCTCGAGGACGCCGGCGATGTCGCGCCGATGATGCGTCTGCTCAGTCCGGACAAGAGGCCGTCGCAGTCGCGCAAACGGAGCATCGGCTAATCATGACTGCCCCCAACTTGCTTCGACGCCAGACACGGCACGATGAGATATCGGCCGCATGCCTGCCGACCTGTATTTGCCGCCCATGGATGCTAGTCGGACTGTTGTCTATTCCCTACTCGTTCGCGCATCTAAACAGTCAGGCACTTGATTGCATGACCAGTCCTGCAGACCTATTGCCGCTGCTCAACGACTGAAAGACTGCACTTCGATGATGACGACTTCGACGAAAACAGGCGCGTGTCCGTCGTACGCGCCCGACCCGATGCATATCTGGAGAAGCGCGGACGGCGTACGGCTGGCCGGCGACTCGTGGGGCGACCCGGACGGCACGCCAGTCATCCTCCTGCACGGCGGCGGGCAGACCCGCCACGCATGGAGCGAAACGGGCCGCGCGCTGGGCGCGGCCGGTTTTTACGCCGTCGCCTTCGACGCGCGGGGCCACGGCGACTCGGACTGGTCGCCGACTTGTAACTACAGTCAAGGCGCGATGGTCCGCGATCTCGAAGGCATCGCCGCCAGACTGGCAAAGCGCCGGCCGATGCTCGTCGGCGCAGGATTGGGCGGCGGCATAAGCCTTCTTGCGGTCGGAGAAGGCTACCTTGACGCCAATGCGCTCGTGCTCATCAATATCGCGCCGTCTATCGAACCCATTGGCGTTTCGCGCCTGCAGTCGTTCATGCGGCAGCAGCCCAATGGTTTTGACTCGCCCGAGGAAGCTGCCGACGCGATCCGGCACTACCGCTCGCATCCGCGCCGCGCGTTTGCGCCCGACGTCCTGACGCGCAGCCTGCGGTGCGGCGAGGACGGCAAATATCACTGGCATTGGGATCCGCACTTCCTGTCGTGGCCGCGCGATCTCGCTCGCCGCCACAAGCGTTTTTCCGCCAGCGCACGAAAATTGAAGCTGCCGACGCTGCTTATCCGCGGGGAAGGTTCGGAGATCGTCACCAAAGCAAGTGTGGATGAGTTCCTGCGCCTCTGTCCGCACGCGGAATATGCGGACATTCAGGACACCGGCCACATGGTTGCGGGAGAACGCAACGATGCATTCGGTAACACCGTGCTTCGGTTTCTCACGCGCCAAGCTCAGCCGATGAGGGGCCGCTGCGCCGCGCGGTTACCTGACCGAAACGGCATCGCATCGAAGTTTCAGGCAGGTCAGTAAAGCTGAAAAAGCGGCGCGTTCGACGCCGCTCGATTGATGTGTGTCTATGATCACCACATGATCCACGGCTCACGAGCGCCACGCTGATCTATCGACGGCTTCACATGTTCGGATAATTCGGCCCGCCGCCGCCTTCAGGCGTGACCCACACGATGTTCTGGGTCGGGTCCTTGATGTCGCAGGTCTTGCAGTGCACGCAGTTCTGCGCGTTGATCACGAGCCGCTCGCTGCCGTCGTCGTTCTTGACGAATTCATAAACTGCGGCCGGGCAGTAACGCGACTCCGGACCGGCATAGGTCTGCCAGTTCACGTTCACCGGCACCGTCGGATCTTTCAGCGTCAGATGCGCGGGCTGGTTCTCTTCGTGATTCGTGTTTGAGATGAACACCGAAGACAACCGGTCGAACGTGAGCTTGCCATCCGGCTTNGGATANACGATCGGCTTGCACTGNGAGGCAGGCTTCAGCATCTCGTGATCCCAATGCTGGTGATGCAGCGTCCACGGCACGTTGCCGCCCAGCAGCTTCTGTTCGATGCCGACCATCAGCGTGCCCAGGTACAGGCCCTTGCTCATCCACTGCTTGAAATTGCGGGCCTTGTATAGCTCGGTATGCAGCCAGGAAGTCTTGAAGCTCTCCGGATAGGCCGTGAGTTCATCGCTCGTGCGGCCCGCCTGCACGGCTTCGAAAGCGGCTTCGGCGGCGAGCATGCCGGTCTTGATCGCCGCA
>NZ_AXAJ01000015.1 GCF_000472445.1 Burkholderia sp. WSM2230 | reverse complement strand
CAGAAGATCGTGCTGCGTCCGCTGCCGGGGCTGCCGGTGGTGCGCGACCTGATCTGCGACTTCACGCAGTTCTTCAACCAGTACCACTCGATCAGGCCGTACCTGATCAACGACACGCCGCCGCCGGAGAAGGAGCGTCTGCAGTCGCCGGAAGAGCGCGACGAGCTCGACGGGCTGTACGAGTGCATCCTGTGCGCGAGCTGCTCGACGTCGTGCCCGAGCTTCTGGTGGAATCCGGACAAGTTCGTGGGCCCGGCGGGTCTGCTGCAGGCGTACCGCTTCATCGCGGACAGCCGCGATCAGGCGACCGGCGAGCGGCTCGATAACCTGGAAGACCCGTACCGGCTGTTCCGCTGCCACACCATCATGAACTGCGTCGACGTCTGCCCGAAGGGCTTGAACCCGACCAAGGCGATCGGCAAGATCAAGGAATTGATGGTGCGCCGCACGGTCTGACGAGCATCATCGCTGCATTGGCTGGAGCCTCGTTCTGAGGCTCCAGCACCTCCACCTCTTCTACAAGATGTTCCCGAGCTCTGGGACACGTCCCCGCTCCGGTTCTCCTTCGCATCACGGCGACATACGCTCCACGCGATTTTCTGATTCGCTTAATTAGTCGCTGCGCGCTGCGATATCTCACGACGTGATCCAATCCGGATAGCCGCGTCCGCTGCCGCAAAGACATTGGCGGCATGTCGAGCCACAGCGCATCGCCCGTTACAAAAAATTTCCCGCCGATGCATTTGGTAAGACCTAAATTGCATTGGCATCCCTGCTGCCGGTCATAACCGGCAGCACGATGGAAGTCGTAGCCGACGCGCTGGCGGTCTCCAGCGCTCGCGGCCTGCAATGGTTGAAGCGGTAGTGAGTCTGGCGAGTAAAAGATGCTGAACAAGAAGCGCCGATGCTGTCGTTATGACTCATGCAAGCAGGCGCAATCTCCCCACGTCGCTTAGCAACCGCCAGCGTGCTATCGGTCTGCCCGTCACAGGCCGCCTATGGAGGAGGAATCTTCTATGTCCTGCAACAAGCATGGTGTACTTCTATTCGGCATCCCGCTCGCCATTGCATTGACGGCCAGCACCACGGGGTGGGCCGCGCCGGTTCTGGCGTCGGGTCCGAGTCCGTTTGCCAGTTGCAACATCGGCGGGCCTGGCACCATCTATGTGAATGCCGAGGTCGAGCCCTGGCTCGCCGTGAATCCGGCTAATCCTTCCAACCTGATTGCCGTGTGGCAGCAGGACCGCTGGTCGAACGGCGGCGCTCACGGTCTGGTGTCGGCCGCTTCCTTCGACGGCGGCCAAACGTGGAAAGAAACTCCGCAGCCATTCAGCATGTGCGCCAGTGGTCTGCCGTACGAACGGGCGTCCGACCCGTGGGTCTCCATTGGACCGGACGGCACCGCATACTCCGTGTCGATCTCGTTTAACCAGTCGAACAACAACAACGCCGTCGGCGCCGCGGTGTCGAAGGACGGAGGTCAAACGTGGGACAACTTGCGTGTGCTCATCGCGGATAACGAACCGTCGTTGCAGTTCTTCAACGATAAAGAGTCGGTAACGGCGAATCCGGTTCGCGCAGGTGTCGCCTATGCAGTCTGGGACCGGCTCGAATTGCCGAACGGTAATCCGTATGCGAACCTGCACACGGCTGCTTTCCGCGGACCGTCGATGTTCTCGAAGACAGTTGACGGCGGCCTCACATGGAGCACGCCGTCAGTCATCGTGACGGTGCCGTCGCGGCAGCAGACCATCGGCAATCAGATCGTGGTCAACTCGCAGAACGGAACGCTCTACAACTTCTTCGACCTGATTAGTCCACCGTTCTCAAAAGCGGCGGGCAAGGTGGCGTTCATCAAATCCACCGATGACGGCCTCACGTGGACCAAGCCACAAATCGTCTCCGGTCTGCAGACCGTCTCGGTCACTGACCCCAACACGGGCGAACCGGTGCGTACGGGAGACATCATTCCCGAGCCCGCAATCGATCCGGCGACGGGCCAGCTCTACGTCGTCTGGCAGGATTCGCGTTTCAACGGCGGCCAGTACGATGAGATTGCGCTGTCTACTTCGACGGACGGCGGCAAGACCTGGAGCGCGCCAGTGCGCGTGAACACGCCTTCTGGAAAGCCCGCGTTCAACCCAAGCGTTCGCGTCAACTCCGCGGGAACGGTCGCCGTTACCTACTATGATTTTCGCGCGCTCGAAGCCGGCAATACGTCGACGCTGCCGACCGACTATTGGCAGACCACCTCGACGGACGGCGGCAAGACTTTTGGCGCAGAGCTGCATGTGGCCGGCCCGTTCGATCTGAAGACCGCGCCGAATGCGGAGGGCTTTTTCGTCGGCGACTATCAGGGGCTGGATGCGCGGGGCACGGCGTTCGTGCCGCTGTTCGTGCAGACCAACTCGGGTAACACGGCCAATCGTACGGACGTGTTTGCTGCGCCGTAGTGCCTGAAGATCGCGCTGGCGCTTCTGCCTGGACGCCTGGAGCTCTCAGGGCGTTCAGGCAAGGCACGCTTAAAGGCTCTTACAGATAGCTGCAGACGTAGTCGAGCGTTTCGATCACGTCGATGTCGAAGCGGCTCTTGCCGGGCACCGAAAACGACTCGCCCGCGCTGTAGGTTTTCCACTCGTCGCTGCCTTCCAGGCGGATGCGGCATTGGCCCGCCTGCACTTCCATGAGTTCGGGTGCGTCGGTGCCGAAATTGAGCGTGCCTGGGAGGATCACGCCTAGCGTCTTGCGGCTGCCGTCCGCGAACAGAACGGTGTGCGAGACGCACTTGCCGTCGAAGTAGACGTTCGCGCGTTTGATAACGGAGACCTGATCGAATTGCGTTGCAGCCGTCATGGCGGTGTTCCTGTGAGAGTCGTCGTGAAAAGATGCATGGGCGCCGCCTCGCGGCGGCCCTGCTGTATGCGATCTGCGCCGACTGTTTGTGCGAGCTTGCAGTCAGGCGCGAACCCGCCATCATACAGGCGAGCGCGGCCGTGGCACGGCACGGGCGCGGCGCTGATTTTCACTCGGCCCGCAGCCAGCGGCCAGAATACGGACACGTGGTCACCGCTTCGCCATTCAGCAACAGCTGCTCGGCATCCGCTTGCGAACTCGGCCAAGGAGCAACGTCGAAGTCGATGTTGAGCGCGCGAGCCACATACGTGTTTTCGATGGGAAGCTCCCACGTCAGGAATATCTGCACACACTCGCGATTCAACGTGAAGTCGTCCGCATTGAAACCGCTGCTGTCGCGCCGGATCACGCCGTGAGGCTGGCCGGTGTCGAATATCACGGCCGTGCCGCGCTTTAATGGAATGCGCTCGCCCGTAGATGCGAAATGCAGGTCGAAGCCCTGGTCCTCGGTGAGAAAGAGGTTGCAGAAGGCCGCGCCGCCATACTGCGCTGCGTCGTGGTGATACCTCGCGCCACGGCAGGCCATCAAGGCTACGTCGCTCGAGACGAGTACCTCGGGCAGTCCGACCGAGCCTGTCCAGTCCGACATTGCCTCTACGCAGCGCGTGTAATCCGACCAACGCACGCGGGTTCGCGCGAAAGGCATCACCTCGACATCGCCGGCTTCGAGGTTCATTCGCGACGACGTTTCTCTGTCCCAATCCATCAGCACACGCTGCGAAGGCATGGGTATGTCAACGACGCTCGACAGCACGACGTCGCTCACGCGCCGGCTGCGGATGGCCTCGCCGCTGGAGTAACAGGAGATCAGCATGTCTGGCGCTCGCGACCGTTCTGGACCGTTTGGAGGACGAAAGATCCGCCATTGTAGTCATTGCACGCGACGCGCAGCATAGGCGCTGCGACACGAGGCAGCGCTCGTATGGGTGCTCGGTGCTGCGCCACGCATGCATGGTTCCAAACTTGAGCCGCTCTGTGGAGCTAACAATAGCGAGGCAATTTTCTTATGCTGACGGTTTGCCTGCCGACATAACAAGGAGCCGCGCATGCCCGATACGATTCAGATCCGCCCTGTCAAACACGCTGATTTCGACGCATGGCTGCCGCTATGGGACGCCTACAACGCGTTCTACGGCCGCTCCGGCGAAACCGCTTTGCCGCCAGAAATCACACAGCTGACATGGGGCCGCTTTTTCGACGTTTATGAGCCGATGCACGCGATGATCGCCGAACGCGACGGCCAGTTGCTGGGCATCGTCCATTTTCTGTATCACCGTCACACGACGCTCGCGGGTCCGATCTGCTATTTGCAGGACCTCTACACGCTGGAGGCCGAGCGCGGCAAGGGCGTGGGCCGCGCGCTGATCGAAGCGGTGTATGCGCGCGCCAAAGCGGATGGCTCGCAGCGAGTCTACTGGCAGACGCATGAGACGAACCACACCGCGATGAAGCTGTATGACACGGTGGCGGATAAGTCCGGCTTTGTGGTTTATCGGAAGCAGGTTTGAGGCGGGGTCTTTGAGCGCGATGAGGGAGCTGCGGGAGCGCCGTAACGCCCCCGCAGTGCTATGCTTTGATCCGGTCCGCTGCGCGAGGTCTCGCTGCCACGCCTTCGTTCCGCTCAAGCGTCCGGAGGCCACGCTCATGTCCAATGCCGTGCAGATCCAGGTTGCCGATTCGCATCTCTACCCCGGATGCGCCGTGCATATCGCGCACTTGCCGGAACCTGCGCGAGCGGCGGCCGCCACCGTTGAATTCGCCGACGGCTCCGGCGCCAACGCGACCTGCCATGTGCGGGCGCATGACGAACTCGAACTGACCGTCGACGGTTACGCAACGCAACAGCGCCACCCTGTCAACACCAGGCACTGGCTGCTGCTTGCCGTCGATGCAACGCACAACAGTTGGCGGGTCAAGCGGCGCCTGCCTTAGCTGCGCAAAGGCCGCATTGCATCCGGCAGCAAGCCGGTGCATTCTTCGGCCGGTACTCCCAGCAAAATCCCTTAGCTTCCGCCGGCGTCTTGCGCGCCGCCTCGAGCCGCATTTGACGCTCGCCACGACCACTTCGGAACCGATTGATGACAGACCACGATCCCTCCCTGCCGCCCGATCCCGACCGCGCCGACAGCGCCAATAACGCCGCCAACGCCGCGGACGATCCCCACAACCCCGAGCGCCGCCGTGTGCTGACGGGCCTGGCGGCAGTCGGCCTGGGACTCGCACTGAGCGGCTGCAAGACCGACGATCTCGCAAGCGGCGGGGCGCCGCGCAGCGCTGCGGACGCGCGGCTCGACGCCGCGCTGCGCGATCAGGTCAAACAGATCGTGGTGATCTACGCCGAAAATCGCAGTTTCGCGAACCTGTACGGCAATTTTCCAGGCATCCAGCATCCGCTGGATTCAGTGAGCGCCGAGCGCTATATGCAACTGGACCGCGACGGCAAGACACCGCTGCCGCGCTTGCCGGCAATCTGGGGCGGCCTCGTGCCGCAGGCGCAGGAAGTGGACGGCAAGCGCTACATGATCGGACAGAAGGACATCGGCAACCTGCGCAACGGGCCTTTCCATCTAACCGACGCGCACGGCGCGCCGCTTCCCACCGGCGTCATTACACGCGACCTCGTGCATCGTTTCTATCAGAACCAGATGCAGATCAACGCGGGCCGCAACAACCAGTTCGCCGCGTGGAGCGATTCGGGCGGGCTCGTCATGGGCCATTACCGCAATTCCGCCGATACGCTCAAGCTCTGGAGCCTCGCGCAGCAATACACGCTGTGCGATAACTTCTTCATGGCCGCATTCGGCGGCTCGTGGCTGAATCACATCTTTCTGATTTCGGCGCAGGCGCCCTTCTATCCAGACATTCACAACAGCCCGGCGAAAAAGCTGGTGTCCGTGGTGGAAGGCGACGATCGCACCGGCGCCCGCCTGAAGCTCGCACCGGACTCGCCGGCGTCGGCGCTCGACGGCCCGCCGAAGTTCGTCAACGACGGCGCCTTCACCGCCGACGGCTACGCCGTCAACACCATGGCGCCGCCCTATCAGCCGAGCAATGTGCGCCCGGCCGAAGGCGGCAACCCTGCATTCGCGGATGCGTCCAATCCGCGCGTGCTGCCGCCGCAAAACTACGCGACGATCGGCGACCGTCTCACGGACAAAGGTGTCGACTGGGCCTGGTACAGCGGCGCGTGGCAGTACGCGCTGGAGCATCAGGACACGGGCGCGGTGCCCGACTTCCAGTACCACCATCAGCCGTTCAACTACTTCGCCAACTACGCACCGGGCACGGCCGCGCGGCGCAAGTATCTGCGCGACGCCGGTCTTGGAGAAGACGCTTCGACCAACCGTCTGATTGCCGACATCGACGCGGGACGCCTGCCGGCTGTCACCTTCTACAAGCCGCAGGGCAATCTGAACATGCATGCGGGCTACGCAGACGTCGAATCTGGCGACCGGCACATCTCAAGCGTGATCGAGCATATTCAGCGCGGCCCGCAGTGGGCCAATACCGTGGTGATCGTCACCGTGGACGAAAACGGCGGCTGGTGGGATCCGGTCGCGCCGCCGCTGGGCGACCGCTGGGGTCCGGGCTCGCGCATTCCGGCGCTGGTCATTTCACCGCTCGCCAAAAAGGGCTACGTGGATCACACCGTGTACGACACGAACTCGATTCTTCGCCTGATCAGCCGTGTGCACGGACTCGCGCCGCTTCCCGGCGTGGTGGCGCGCGACCGCGCGTTCGCCAGCAACGGTCTCGTTCCGCTCGGGGATTTGACGGCGCCGCTGGACCTCGCGTGAGGCTCGCGGAGAACGCGACAAAAACGCGCCGGCCAGCGGCGCGTTCGCAATACCGGCGTGCGGTTTCGCGTGAATTCCCTGGCGCGAAAAGTCATACCTTGGCCTTGAATAACCGACGCCGCGACATAGACTGATAAGGCAATTCTTCGCACTTCGCACGGAACTGATATGCGCCTGACTATCCTTATTAACGGTTCCGATCCCACCGTCAGTCATGACTACGCTGTCTTGTGGCTCGACACCGACGAACACCGGTGGTCGAGAGAAGCGCACCAAGGGATCGACCTGCCTCCATGGGGCGAATTACGCGACGAAAACGGCGTGACGACACTGTGCGGGCCCAGTAACGAAGCGCCGCTTTGTACACTGCGCGGCCTGCATGTGGATCGCAAACAGCGCGTCAGTGCGGCGCAAGGCGACGCCGCCTGGACCGCGCTGCGCAACCATGCGCCGACCAATGGTTTCTGGCGTTTGCAAGCGGTCGATCGTCAAAACGTCCACGCGGAAAACAGCGTGTTCGGCAATTAATTCCCGCCTTTTTCTCGCTCGGTCGAAATTTCCACGCGTGGCGATTGGCCCGCGTGGGAGCTTTTTGTCCG
This sequence comes from Burkholderia sp. WSM2230, assembly GCF_000472445.1. Lineage (GTDB taxonomy): Bacteria > Pseudomonadota > Gammaproteobacteria > Burkholderiales > Burkholderiaceae > Paraburkholderia. The sequence goes on along the minus strand of NZ_AXAJ01000015.1, from coordinate 118,193 downwards.
GGCATGTGCTTCCGGTTTTCATGCGCGCGAGCGTGCGCACGTTACTCGCCCGCACTCAACGGATTCCCTCAGCGCACACCTTTAAGCCGGTCTTAAGTTTGCGTGCGTAGAGTCGGAAATCCACGCATTCGGGTCGCTGCAAGGCGGCCCATTTTTTTGCCTCGAGAAACCGGCTCCCCTATCGCTCGTCACGTCAGGACGCGGCGACTTTCTCGACGTCCGGCAGTTGCCATTGCTTGTCGAACAGCGCCTTGGTCGGTGCATAGAGGCGGAACATCAACTCGAACTGACGCGCCGGATCGGTGGGCACCCAGTTGCTTTCCTTGCCGGCAGGCGCGCTAGGGCCGAAATAGACATCGACGGAGCCGTCCGCGTTTTTCTGCAGATCGGGAATTCGCGAGGAACGGCTCGCGCGCGGCATGTTGCGGATCAGCGCATGCGTGTGACGGTCGTACGCGGTGACGGACCAGAACTGCTGCACAGGCGCATTCGGCGGCACCCTCAAGCGATAGGTCTGGCTACCGTCGAACGACTGCCCGTCTTTGTCCTTGATGGAGATGAGATACATCTGACCCACGCCGAGCCGTTTGATGCCGATGTAGCCGTAGGTGTAGGTGAGGCCGCGGGCGTCCACGGGATATGTGTTGACATCGGCAAACCCGTTTTCCTGCGCCTTGATGACCTCGAGGGGTCCAGCGTAAGTCCAGCGGCTCCGCGGTGAGAAAAACGGCGGCATGCCCGCGTCGTATTTTGCTTCCAGCCACTGCCCGGCTTCGCGCGCTGCCTTGTCGAGTTGTGCTTTGATCGCGTCGCCCGGAGCAAATGGTTTGCCCTTTTCTATTCCCAGCGATTTCAGTTGATCGATCATGATGCGGTCGCGCGGCAACCAGGGCTCGGTTTGCACGATCCGGTCCACATTGTTGAAGATGCTCGCGTCGTAACGAATCGTGGAATCGAAGACCACGTCTTTGGCATCCGTGAACACAGTGGCAGACGGGTGCGCCGCCTGCGCGAGCGGGTAGACCTTGACCGTTCTGCCGTAAGCGACGGCGCTGTCGACATCAGCCTGTTCATGACTGGCGAGATTGGCGCGGATCAGCGCAAAGCCGCCGAACGTATCGGAATGGAGGGCAATGTAGCCTGCCGGCACCTTCCCCTGGTAGCCCGGCGGCAACAGCAGATACTTTCCGCCTGCGCCTTTGTCGGCGCCTAACAGGCCGGCGTCTTCAAGCGGCATCTGCCACACATTGACGATGTTGCCGTTCAGCGAATCGCGTCCTTTCGCCCTCGGCACGTCGAGCACGATGGGGCCTTCTTTGGTGTTGAAAAACACCATGAAGTAGATCACGTCAGGATTCGGCGTGAGCGACTGGTTGTGCCAGTCGAGCGGGCGTCCCCAGTAGATCACCTGGTTTTCCCTGGCGGCGGTCTTGCTCAGCATCTCCTGGCGCATCAGATCGTAGTTGACTGCGGGCATGGCCCATATCACTGCCTCCATTGCCCGGGCTTCACTCAGGCGGCTATCGGCGCTGCTGGAGGCAGGCGACTGACCGAACGCGGGCAAGGCAAGCAAAGCCGTGCAGCAGCACGCGATAAGCAGTCTAAGCATTGTTGTTGTCTCCACATTGATACGACACGGCACACGAAAGTGCGAGAAGCGGCTCATTAAAAATGACGTCCGCATGTTCGCGCATTGTTGTATGACTAATCGACGAATTGCAACGTGCGAGGTGTTCACCGATGCTGAACATCAACGCTATACTTTGCGCCCCTCCTCGCCCCACGTTTGACACATGAAGAAGTGGCTCCTTTGTCTGCTCGCTGCATTTGCTGCTCACGCCAGCGCTGCGCCTTCCTGCAACCAGTTCACGCCCAATGCGCAATGGCCGGTTCTGATCAATCAGAAGATGGCGCCGAAAACGCGCATGCTGTGCTATAGCGATTTCGCCGTCATGCATTCCGGCATCACGCACGGTCCGTTGTGGTCTGCCGAACATTTGACGCGCGACCATATCGAAGCCGCGAAGGACATGGTGCGCACCAACAGGTTTTTCGAAGACGCGCGTTTGCCCGAGGGCGAAGGCGCGACGCTCGCAGACTACAAGCGCAGCGGTTTCGATCGCGGGCATATGAGTCCTGCGGGCAATCGCTGGAATGCGCAAGCGATGGCACAATCGTTTTCGCTCGCCAATGTCGTGCCGCAGAATCGCGAGAACAATCAGCGCTTGTGGGCGCGCATCGAAACGTCGGTGCGTAGAATGGCGGTGGCGTATGACGACACGTACGTCGTCACCGGCCCGATGTTCAGCGGCCAGCAATTGCAGACTATCGGACCCACGCGCGTATTCGTGCCGACGCAATTGTTCAAGGCGGTATACGTGCCTGCGCGGCAACTGGCGTTCGCGGTCGTGGTCGACAATGTGTCGACGAACCGCTACGAAATCAGGACGATTCACGAACTCGAGGCAGCCTCGGGCATCCGCTTTCCGGGCATTCCGGAGAACCTCAAAGATCAGCGACCGGGAGGACTCAAAGGTGTTTAAACCCTATTCGAACGATGACGATGTGCTGAACATCCAGGGCGACGCGATGACCGTAAGCAACGGCACGACGCGCGTCGTACTCAACGGCACGCTCGAACTCACGCAGGATCAGCGCGGGCTGAAGGCCGCGCTCGCACTGAAGCAAGCCGTGGATGCCGTCGTGGCCGCGTTGCAGGCGCACCCTGCACTGCCCGCAAGGGTGAAAGACGAGCCCGACGAAAAACCGGGCGTCGCACAAAACCCGTTTCAGTGATGCAGTGATGTTCAAAGATCGTTAGACCGTTGCCAGAGCAGAACGCGGAAAGCGTATTCAGCACCCCGATATGTTTCTGCGGCTGCGATGCAGTTACGTTTTGTCACCAGAGCATCGTCAACTGCTGTCTTCCGGGCTGCGTTAAACCGGCAGCGCTGAACGAATCAGCGCACAGGAATCCACTCACACGGATCCACCGGTTAAACAAGGAGTCAAACCATGAAGACGCTTTTCGCCGCTCTCGCTTCCGCTCTGCTCGTGTCGACTGCTTTCGCCCAAACGGCCGCACCGGCACCGTCGCAATCCGCGCAGCCCGCACAAACGCAGCCCGCCGGCCAGGCGAATCTGAAGGCAAGCACCGCCGTGCAAACAGGGGCGTCGGACAACAGCGCGGCCACGGCCAACGCGCCTGCTCAAGCGAGTGATAAAGCGGCTGCGAAATCGCATGTGAAAACGTCTTCGAAGCACGTCGCAAAGAAGCATAAAACCGTGAAGAAGACTCCGGCCGATTCCAGCGCAGCGAAAACGAAAACGGACGCCACGCAACAGACCAGCAATGCGCCGGTGAACGCCGACGGCGCAAAGACCGGCACGGCCAAAACGCAATAACACGTGTACGGTTCCGGCGCGCACCGGCCACGCGGGCATTAGAAGTCAGAAACAGATAATCGAAGCCGGGCCAAGCCGTTCAGGGAGGGCGAGTCGTATGACTCGCCTTTTTTTATGCGTGCTTCAGTGCAAAAAAAGCGTGGCAACAAGTGTGCTGACAACGCTGCGCGCGCTGTTAACTAGAACTCGCTTGCAACTGCGCGAACTCTGCAAGCCTGCGCGCATCGACTATTTCTATTTCCGCGTAGCCAAGCCTTAACGCGCCCTGCGTTTCAAACTGCTTTAGCACCTGGTTGATGGTCTGCCGCGACAGCGCCAGCATCATCGCGAGATCTTCCTGCGGCACGTTGATGACGCGCCGCATGGCGCCCGCCTCGCCATATCCGCCCGCCATCAGCAGCAGCCTACGTGCTATGCGTTGTGCAGCCGGCAGCAACGCGGCTTCTTCTATCGCGTCAAAGGCGAGACGCAGCTTTTGCGTGAGCAGCAAGCCGAACGTGTGCCAATAGGCCGGCGTGCGTTCGAGCAGCGCGCCTAGTGCGGCGCGCGGTACATGAAACAGTTCGGTGTCGCGTTCGGCATACACGTCGTGCGTTCGCGGACGATTGTCAAACAGCGCGATTTCGCCGAACCAGTTCACCGGCTCGATCACGGCGAGCAGCGCTTCCTTGCCGCTCACGCTCGCGGCGCCGATTCGCATCAGGCCTCCGAGCACGCAATAAAGGCCGTCGTCGGAATCGCCGCGCGTGAAAAGACGCTCGCCGGCAGCAAGGCGCTTTATCCGCCCCGCGTCCGCCAATTGCGCCTGCAATGCGGCCGGCGCCGCGCGGAACCACGCGCTGCCGGCGAGCCGCGCGGCCAGCTCGGTCGAAAGAAGACTTGCTGTCATTGAGTCGCGCCTGTGCCGATTGTCGGCTACCCGATGGTTTCAAATTCCGATCGCCGCGATTATGCTGGCTTTGACCGAGGAGCGGCATCCATGAGAACGCTGACGCAGCAGCTTACGCAGTATGCGGCTTACCATCGCGACCGGCGCAATATCGCCACGCATTTCATCGGCATTCCGCTGATCGTGCTGGCGCTGGCGGTTCTGCTGAGCCGTCCAGGTTTCGCGCTCGCCGCGCCGCCATTGATGCTGTCGCCGGCGTGGCTGTTGTTCATCGCGGCCACGCTCTACTACCTCGTGCTCGATGTGCCGCTCGGTTCGATCATGGCCGCGGTGTCGGCGCTGTGCCTCGCATTCGGCCAGTGGATCGCGGCGCAGTCCACGTTAGTGTGGCTTGCAACGGGCCTGGGGCTCTTCGTCATCGGCTGGGTGTTTCAGTTTATCGGCCACGTTGCATACGAACATCGCAAACCGGCTTTCGTGGACGATGTGATCGGCCTTCTGATCGGGCCACTCTTCGTATTGGCCGAGGCGTTGTTCGGCATCGGCTGGCGGCCCGCATTGCGTGAGGCGATAGAGCGCGAGGCAGGGCCGGCGCGCATCAACGAGGACAACGCCGCCGCGCACAGATAAAGCGCGCGGCCTCGGACCGCGCAGCTCATGTCGCGTCACCCGGTTGCATCATCCGGTTGCGTCACCCGAAACGCACGAAGCGCAAGCTGTGCAGCGCTGTCAGTGCGACTGCGATCCAGATCGGTACGTACGTCGCCAATTGCGCGGCGCTCAACGTTTCGCCGAGCAGCGTGACCGACACCAGCACGAGCAAGACGGGTTCGACGTAGCCGAGAATGCCAAACAACGCGACCGGCAGCAGGCGGCTCGCAGTCAGATACGAAGCCAGTGCCAGCGTGCTCAACGCGCCAAGGCCCGGCAAGAGCAGCAGCCACATGTCGAGGCGTCCGGAAATAAGCGGCAGCGATCCGCCGCTCGCGACGAACGCCACGGCGGCAGGCAGCAGCAGGATCATTTCGACGGTGAAGACCGCGAGCGAATCGAATTGAATTTTGCGCCGCAACACGAAGTAAGGTGGATACCCGAGCGCGACCAGCAATGTCGGCCAGGAGAACGCGCCTGTCACCCAGAATTCATGGACGACGCCTACGGCCGCGCAGACCACTGCTGCCCACTGCAACGGGTCGAGGCGCTCACGATAGTAAAAGCGCCCAACCAGCACCATCGCGAGCGGCAGCAGGAAATAACCGAGCGACACCTCGAGCATGCGCCCATGCAGCGGCGCCCAAAGAAAGACCCACAACTGCATGCCGAGCAACGCGGCGGCCGCAATCGTCGCGACGCCGAGCGCGGACTGCGTCACCATTCGGTAAACAAGCTGCCGCAGAATCGGCATGCGTTTGCGCAACGCGACTAGCAACAGCGCGCCTGGCACAGTCCACATAATGCGCCAGGCAAAGATGTCCAGACCGCTGAGCGGCGCGAGCAGTGTCGCATACGCCGAGAGCAACGCGAACATCGCGGACGCCCCAACCGACAAGGCAATGCCGCGCCTCGGCGAATACTCGTTCATGGTGCGGCCCGCTGCGCGGTCTGGCGGCGCCCCGATATGGTTGTTGTCATTGAGATGAAGGTCGTGAGCCGCGCATATCCGCGGCGTCTTGTCGTTTTATCTGAGGATGCAAGCCGCGCATTCTAGCCGGATTGCCGACGCGGCATGCGCACGCGTTGGTGCGGCTGCATCTGCGCTGCGCCAGAGCTGCATTACGGCGGCGGCAAATTAATCCTGCACATCTCGCGTCGATGAACTAGAACATAACTTCACGCGCGCGAGACAAGCCGCGCGTCTTAACCGGCAACGCAGCACTCCGCGGCTCAAGCGCGAATCTTGCTTCGGAATCTGCCGCAGCGTTTGCAACATCAACAAGCCGGGCCGGCATTGCCGGACCCGCTTCCTTTGCGGCACGCAACGATCTGTATCGAGCGTGCCGGCGTCCGGACACCCATCCCGCTCACCGAAGTGACTACTGGAGCCAGCATGACCCAGCCAGCCCTCTCGCACGACGCATCGCCCGACCTACGCTCAGCTTTCGCCGCCGACGTCCGCGCCGGCCTCACGCATACGCCGCAGAAAGAGCTGCCCTCCAAGTATCTGTACGACGAAGTCGGCTCTGCGTTGTTCGAAGTGATCACCGTGCTGCCCGAATATGGCGTGACGCGGGCCGAAGAGCGGCTGCTCGCGAAGCACGCGGTCGACATCGTCGAGCATCTGCCGCACGATGTGACGGTCGCCGAACTCGGCAGCGGCAGTGGCCGGAAAACCCGGCGCATTCTCGAAGCACTGTGTAAAAAGCGCCCCACTTCTTACTGCCCGATTGAAATTTCGCGCACCGCGTTGCAGTTGTGCAGGCGCGAGCTGGGCGACATCGAGCGCATTTCGATTGTGGGTTACGAGCGCGACTATCTGGCCGGTCTCGCGGAAGTCAGCAAGAAGCGCGCAGACGGCGAGCGGTTACTGGTACTTTTCCTTGGCAGTACGATCGGCAATTTCGGCAGACTCGCAGCCACGCGTTTTCTGCGCGATATCCGCAACATGCTCGCGCCCGGCGATGCGCTGCTGCTCGGCACCGACCTCATCAAGCCGACGCCGGTCCTGATCGCCGCTTACGACGACGCGATCGGCGTGACGGCATCGTTCAATCTGAACCTGCTTGCGCGCATCAATCGCGAACTGGGCGGCGATTTTCCGCTCGACGCGTTCGAGCACGTCGCGCGCTTCAATCCGGACGCGCGCAGCATCGAGATGCATTTGCGTGCGAAGCGCGACATCACCGTACATGTGGCTGCCGCGAAACTGACCGTATCGCTGCAAGCGGGTGAGACGATCTGGACCGAGAGCAGCCACAAATATCGCGCGGACGAAATGCCCGCCATCGCTGACGACGCGGGCTTCGCGTGCAGTCACCAGTGGGTGGAAAGCGAGTGGGGATTCGCGGAAAGCCTGTTGGTGGCGCGCTGAGCGTCGGAGGCTTTCTTGGAGCCGGACGGTCTTGGCGCGGCGGTTTTCGAGTCGGCGGCGCGAAGGAGCGGCGCGAAGGGGCGTCAGGGCGTCAGGGCGTCAGCGGCGCGCCGACGCCCAAGTCACGCGGCGCTTCCTGACGTCACACGTGCCGCCATTGAGTCTCAACAAAACTCAACGCGGTCTTGCCGAGCGTCTGACGACGAGCTTTCGGTTCACCGCGCTCGCGCACCGCTCAATGCTGCTCGAAACGCTCGTAGCGCTTTTCGGTCGCGCGCTCTTCGCCGGTCACCTCGGTCACGCGCGCAGCCGGCGGGCCGTGCCGCAGCCACGACAGCATCCGGTCTACCTGATTGGCCGCGCCCTGCAACACGGCTTCGACGGAGCCGTCGTCGAGATTCGCCACCCATCCCTTGATGCCGAGCGCGTGCGCCTGGCGCACGGTCGCGTGACGAAAGCCGACGCCCTGCACGGTGCCGCGCACGCGCACGTAATACGTTTCGATCCGCTCATCCAGATCCGGGGCCATGCCGTTCTCTCCTCGCAATCTTTCAAGCCGGCATTCTAGTCGGGTCGCGGCGAGCCTGCATGGCGACCTCTGGCGTTGTCGCCCGCGCGGCGCTTGATGGACCGCGGCATCGGCCATATCGCGCGATCCCCGACATCGGCCCCGCGCGCCACGTACAATCCCCCGACTGTCACGCAGGAAACGGAAACAGAATGACCGAACAGAATCGCGATCTCGTGCTCGTGACCGGCGCATCCGGCTTCGTCGGCTCGTCGGTCGCGCGCATCGCGCAACAGAAGGGCTTCAAGGTGCGGGTGCTGGTGCGCGCCACCAGTCCACGGCAAAACGTCGAGTCGCTCGACGCGGAAATCGTCGTGGGCGATATGCGCGACGAAGCGTCAATGCGCAACGCGCTGCGCGGCGTGCGCTATCTGCTGCACGTCGCCGCGGATTACCGGCTGTGGGCGCCGGACCCGAGCGAGATCGAGCGCTCGAATCTCGAAGGCACCGAGGCGACCATGCGCGCCGCGTTGAAGGAAGGCGTCGAACGGATCGTGTACACCAGCAGCGTGGCCACGCTCAAGGTCACGAGTTCGGGCAGCTCGGCCGATGAGACATCGCCGCTGAAGGCCGATCAGGCTATCGGCGTGTACAAGCGCAGCAAAGTGCTGGCCGAGCGCGCCGTGGAGCGCATGATTGCGGAGGACGGCTTGCCGGCCGTCATCGTCAATCCGTCCACGCCGATTGGCCCGCGCGACGTCAAGCCGACGCCGACGGGGCGCATCATCGTCGAGGCAGCGCTCGGCAAGATTCCCGCGTTCGTCGATACCGGCCTGAATCTCGTGCATGTAGACGACGTCGCGGCCGGGCACTTTCTCGCGCTGGAGCGCGGCAAGATCGGCGAACGCTATATTCTCGGCGGCGAAAATCTGCCGCTGCAGCAGATGCTTGCGGACATCGCGGCGCTCACCGGCCGCAAGGCGCCCACCGTCAGCTTGCCGCGTTGGCCGCTTTACCCTGTTGCGATGGGCGCGGAAGCGGTCGCCAGGTTCACGAAGCGCGAACCGTTCGTCACCGTCGACGGTCTGAAGATGTCGAAGAACAAGATGTACTTCAGTTCCGCGAAGGCCGAGCGCGAACTGGGCTACCGGGCGCGTCCGTACCGCGAGGGTTTGAGCGATGCGCTCGAATGGTTCCGGCACGCGGGCTATGTGCAGCCTTAGCGCACGCATTTTGTTACAACGTCGCTGTGATTGCGAAAGGTAAAAGCCTACGCGCAGCAGTTAAAATCGTGGGTCTTACCAGAGAAACCTCGCATGAATCTTCACGAACAGCTCGGCGCGCTGGAAGTGGGCGTCGATCAGCTCATTCAGGCTGTCGTGGCCCCGCAGGCCCAGAACATCCCCGAGACACGCAACGAAAGCACTCCGCAACAGGCGGCGGCGGAACACGCTGCTGCCGCGGTAGGAAACGCGCTAGCGGCTGAAGATGAGGCCGCAGCCAGCGAAGCCACGGGCAATGAAGCCGCGGCAAAGCCCGCTGAACCCGCGGCTCTGCCCACGCTCGAAATCAATCGCCCCGCGCAGAACGAAATCACCATGACGATCGGCGGTCAGACCGTCGCGCTGCGGCCGGAGCAGATTGGCCAACTGATCGAAGAACTTTCGAACGCGCGCGCCTCCATGACGCCGGAACCGCCGCCGGGCATTCCGCCGGGCTGGCGTTTCGTGTCGACTAAAAATCCGGTCATGGCCGTGCAGAAGCAGTCGAACGGCGACCGTCTGCTGGTCATGCGCCATACGGGTCACGGCTGGGTGCCGTTCACTTTCTCGCCGGATATGGTGATTCAGCTTTATATGATGCTCACCAAGGGCTAAACGAGAAACGGCGCAAATTGCGCCGTTTTTTCGTCAACGTTCCTGCACAGGCGCCTGAACCCGCGCCTTCCACTGCCCGCCCTTGCCTCGCCAATACCGCACCGCCGACGCGAAAGTCGCGCCCACATAAAACAGCGCGACGAGCGGCAGAAACGGCGCCCACAGCGGCGAGCGGCGGTAATAGCTCAGCATTGGCGCATAGGCGCAGCACATGGCCGCCCAGGCCAGCCATGCAGGCCAGCCCGTCGGGCCGAGCACCAGCGCGGCGACCGGCGGCACGAGGTAGATAACGGTCATGCCGGCGAGCGTGCCCGCAAGCAGCATCGGCGAATAATGCAGTTGCGTGAATGCCGTGCGCGCAATCATGTTCCAGATTTCGCGCCAGTTGTCGTAAGGACGCAGCGACACGCTGCGCGCCGCCACATCGAGCCGGATTGCATGCCGCCCAGTACCGCGATGCTTGATGCGCGCCGCGAGACTGCAGTCGTCGATCAGTTCGGCGCGGATCGATTCGATCCCGCCCGCTTCCTCCAGCGCGCTGCGGCGCACGAGCATGCAGCCGCCGGCCGCAGCCGCCGTCCGGTTGCGCGGATCATTGACCCACGCGAACGGATACAGCTTGGCGAAGAAGAACACGAAGGCCGGGATCAGCGCCTTTTCCCAGAACGAGTCGCAGCGCAGGCGCACCATCAGCGAGACGAGATCGCGATTTTCTGCGTCGGCGCGGGCAACGAGCTGCGTGACGGCGTCCGACGGATGGCCAATATCGGCGTCCGTCAGCAACAGAAAGTCGGCTGGCAAGCCCAGCGTGCGCACTGCGTCGATGCCTTGCGACTGCGCCCACACCTTGCCGGACCATCCGGGCGGCAGCGGCTTCGCGCTCAGCACGGTCAAGCGGTCGGGGCACTGCAGCTGCAATGCGGCGGCGCGGGCCGCGTCGGCGGTGCCGTCCGTGCTGTGGTCGTCGACCACGATCACGTGGAAGTCGCCGCGATAGTCCTGCTCGAGCAGCGACGTGACGGCTTGCGCGATCACATCGACTTCATTGCGGGCAGGCACGACCGCAGCCACCGCGGGCCACGCGGCGCGCGGGGCGAGCGCAAGCGGCGCGGCCGGCCGCGCGCGCCAGAAACCGCCGCGCGCGAACAGCAGCACCGCCCAGATCAGCAAGGACAAACAGGAGAGAAAAAACAGAATTACCGGCACCAAGCCCATTAATCGTCACCTCTGTTTCCGGCAAGCGCCGGAATTATTTTCGACGCGGGCGCGAAGCGCTCCGCGGGACGCCGTAGTTTAAGGGTTCCGCCAAAGCGGTGCAGCGTGCAATTATTGCCGCACCAATTGCCGGCGCGTCCGCCACTAGTGCCGCGTCCGCCCAACACTGCGGCGGCCCCGCCAAAGCAAAGCTGGCCCGATAGCGTTAGAATGCGCGTTTGGTTTTCCTTACCGGCACGTCGCCGGAGCTCAAGACGTTAATTAATTAGATCGTCGCGGCGATAAAGTCAGAATTTCCGGCTTCCTCGAAACCCGCGTCAGTCGGAGTCCGCCAACTTATGCGAGTCATCCTTGCCCAACCCCGCGGTTTTTGCGCGGGCGTTGTTCGTGCAATCGAGATTGTCGATCGGGCGCTGCAGCAGCACGGCGCGCCCGTGTACGTGCGCCACGAAATTGTCCACAATCGTCACGTGGTCGACAATCTGCGCCAGAAAGGCGCGCGTTTCGTCGAGGAACTCGATGAAGTGCCGCACGGCGCCGTAGCGATTTTCAGCGCGCATGGCGTCGCTCAAACGGTCGAGCGCGACGCGCAAGCCCGCGGGCTCGACGTGCTCGACGCGACCTGCCCGCTCGTCACCAAAGTACACGTGCAGGGCCGCCAGTACGTGGCCGCCGGGCGCACGCTGATCCTGATCGGCCACGCCGGGCATCCGGAAGTGGAAGGCACGATCGGCCAGATTCCAGGCAAAGTGCTGCTGGTGCAAAGCGAAGCCGAGGTCGAGCATCTGAACCTGCCGGTCGACACGCCGCTCGCCTATGTCACGCAGACCACGCTTTCCGTGGACGACACCCGTGGCATTATCGACGCGCTGCTGCGTCGCTTCACCGACATCGTCGGGCCGGATACGCGCGACATCTGCTATGCGACGCAAAACCGCCAGGCCGCGGTGCGCGAGTTGAGCAAGCAGGTCGATGTGCTGCTGGTGGTCGGCGCAACCAATAGTTCGAACTCGAACCGGCTGCGCGAAATTGGCAGCGAAAGCGGCGTGGCGAGCTATCTCGTCGCCGACGGTTCGGAAGTGAAGCCTGAATGGTTTGCGAATGCGCAGACCATCGGCATCACGGCGGGTGCCTCGGCGCCCGAAGAAATGGTCAAAAACGTAATCGATGCGCTGAGCGCAATGGGGCCCGTCGACGTCACGACGATGGCGGGCCGTGAAGAGAAAGTCGAATTCAAGTTGCCATCGAAACTGATGCAACCACTCGCCGCGCGCGAAGTTTAAGGAGGACGTCTTGTCTATTCCGCTGCTACAGAAAGTCCGGGTCGGCGCATACATCATGCGTCAGCACTTGTCCGGCAACAAACGCTACCCACTCGCACTGATGCTGGAGCCGCTGTTCCGCTGCAATCTCGCCTGCAATGGCTGCGGCAAGATCGACTATCCGGACCCCATCCTGAATCAGCGTCTGTCGCTGGAAGAATGCCTTGGCGCCGTCGACGAATGCGGCGCGCCGGTGGTCTCCATTGCAGGCGGCGAGCCGCTCCTGCACAAGGAAATGCCGCAGATCGTCAAAGGCATCATCGCGCGCAAGAAGTTCGTGTACCTGTGCACGAATGCGCTGCTGATGGAAAAGAAGATGGACGACTACGAGCCGAATCCGTACTTCGTCTGGTCGGTCCACCTGGATGGCGATCAGCAGATGCACGACCATTCGGTGTCGCAAGACGGCGTGTACGACAAGGCCGTCGCCGCCATCAAGGAAGCGAAGCGCCGCGGCTTCCGCGTGAACATCAATTGCACGCTGTTCAACGACGCGGTGCCGGAGCGCGTGGCCGCCTTCTTCGACACGGTCGGGCCGATGGGCGTGGACGGCATCACCGTCTCGCCGGGCTATGCGTATGAGCGTGCGCCGGACCAGCAGCACTTCCTGAACCGTGACAAGACCAAGCATCTGTTCCGCGAGATCTTCAAGCGCGGCAACAACGGCAAGAACTGGTCGTTCAGCCAGTCGGCCATGTTCCTCGACTTCCTCGCCGGCAACCAGACGTACGAATGCACGCCGTGGGGCAACCCGGCGCGCACGGTGTTTGGCTGGCAGAAGCCGTGCTATCTGGTCGGCGAAGGTTACGTGAAGACCTTCAAGGAACTGATGGAAACCACGGACTGGGACAAGTACGGCACCGGCAACTACGAAAAGTGCGCCGACTGCATGGTTCATTGCGGCTTCGAAGCCACGGCCGTGATGGATACGGTCGCGCATCCGCTGAAGGCACTGAAGGTCAGCATGCGCGGCCCGAAGACCACCGGCGCTTTCGCCAAGGACATCCCGCTGGACAAACAGCGCCCGGCTGAATACGTGTTCTCGCGCCACGTCGAGATCAAGCTGGAAGAGATCAAGGTGGCGGGCAAGGGCAACAAGGTGCAAACCGCTACGGCTGCGCACTAAGCGTTCAGGCGACGCGGCCTGCGTCTACGTGGGGCCGCGTCAGCCGCTTGTTGATTCGCGCTGCATGATGCAAAAAAAGCGCGGTGGCTTTACAGGCCGCCGCGCTTTTTTCTTGCGCATTTCGTTTGAAGCGCGGAAGGCTTACGCACACGCCTCCCGCTTTAGATCACCCCGCGCTGCGCGCGTTATGCGCGGTCAGGAACTTGATCAGGCCGTCGACCCCGCCCTTCGACAGTTGATCGGCGAATTGCGTCTGATACACCTGGATCAGCCACGCGCCCATCATGTTGATGTCGTAGATCTTCCAGCCGGACGGTCCCTTGGTGAGCCGGTAGTCGATGGCGTCGTCGCCGCCATTGCTGATTACATGCGACTGCACCACGACGTCTTTCGCGCCGCCGGGCACATTGGCCGGCAAGAACTTGAACTTCACGTCCTGGTCGCGCAACTGCGAAAGCGACGAAGCATAAGTGCGCACGAGCAGTAGCGTGAACTGGTCGTAAAGCTGCTTCTGCTGTTCGGGAGTCGCTGTGCTCCACGCCTTGCCGACTGCGATACGCGTGGTGCGTTGAAAGTCCGTTGCCGGCACGAAGCGCGTCTCGACCAGTTGCGTGATCTTCGACATGTCGCCGCCGCGGGCCTGCGGATCGGCCTTCATTGCCGAAACCGTGCCTTCCACAGCACTTTTTACCACCGCGTCGGGCGCGCTTTGCGCAAACGCAGCCGTTGACACTACAGCCGCGGCCAGAAAAGCAGACAGATAACGTTTCATACGCTCAGGGAACCTGAAAAGAGTGTGCACCACCGGCTAACAATCACGGGGCAACCAGGAAGCAAGCCGAAGGTGAAAGCTGGATAGACCAGTATACCGACATTGCGTTCCCGCCCCACTGCGCCGGTCCATGCACCCGCGGGTCCGGGAGCCGCATTTGCTACGGCGATGGTCCGCCCCGCATCCTCAGCGCGCCGTTGCAAGTGCGCGCCGCCAGCACGCATTGCTGCCGAATGCGGTCCGGATCGCTCCGGCTCTGTATACTTGTGCACTTTCGTCAAAATGCCACCCGTGATAAGGCCAGCTCCGCCTACATGCTGAAGTCATCTATCGTTCGCCTCGTCGCCTATTCGGTGCGTCATCCGTTGCGGATCATCGCACTGTCGATCGTGCTCGCCGTTCTGAGCGTGATCTATGTCGCGCATCACTTCAAGATCAACACGGACATCAGCCGTCTCATCGAAACGGACAAGGAATGGTCCACGCTTGAGCATGCGATGGACCAGGCTTTCCCCGACCGCGGCGAGACTGTGCTGGTGGTCGTCGAGGCACGCGCGCCCGAGTTCGCCGACGCCGCCGCGAATGCGCTGACAGCCGCCCTCAAGGCCGAGCCCAAGGAATTCGTCGCGGTCTCGCAGCCCGCCGGCGGGCCGTTCTTCGAACACAACGGCCTGCTGTTTCCGTCGACGGAAGAAGTCATGTCCACCACGTCGCAGCTCGTGCAGTCGCGGCCGCTCGTGAACACGCTCGCGCACGACCCGAGCCTCACAGGACTTGCCGGCACGCTCACCACGAGCCTTTTGCTGCCGCTGCAGATCGGTCAGGTGAAGCTCTCCGACATGAGCCGGCTGTTGTCGCAAAGCGCGAACACGCTCGATCTGGTGCTGGCCGGTAAGCCCGCCGCTTTCTCGTGGCGCGCGCTCGTGGACAAGAGCGCGTCCACCAATCCGGCGCGCGCGTTCGTGGTCGTGCAGCCCGTCGTGAACTACGACGCGCTCGAGCCGGGCGCGGCGGCGTCGCAGCGCATCCGCGACACGGCCGCTTCGCTGCATCTTGATTCTCGCTACGGCGCAACTGTTCGATTGACTGGTGAACAGCCGCTCGCCGACGAAGAATTCGCGTCGGTCAAGGACGGCGCGGTGCTCAACGGCATCGGCACCTTCATCGTCGTGCTGGTGATCCTGTGGCTTGCGCTGCGCTCGGGCCGCATGATCGCGGCAGTGTTCATCACGCTGTTCGTGGGGCTGGCGATTACGGCGGCCCTCGGCCTCATGATGGTCGGCGCGTTGAACATGATCTCGGTCGCGTTCATGGTGCTGTTCGTCGGGCTCGGCGTCGACTTCGGCGTGCAGTTCGGCGTCAAGTATCGCGAGGAACGCAATCGCGACGACCGTCTGTCCGCTGCACTCGCCCATACCGCGCACAGTATCGGCGTGCCGTTGACGCTCGCCGCGGTCGCGGTCGCGCTGAGCTTCTTTTCGTTTCTGCCGACGGCGTATCGCGGCGTATCCGAGCTCGGCGAGATAGCCGGCGTCGGCATGTTCGTCGCATATCTGACCAACATGACGCTGCTGCCGGCCTTGCTGAAGCTCTTCAATCCGCCGGGCGAACCAGCCTCGCCGGGCTTCAAGCAGCTTGCTCCCGTCGACGACTTCCTGGCCCGCCACCGCAAGCCCGTGCTGATCGGCACGTTGATCGTGGTGATCGGTGCCACGCCGCTGCTTACGCGCCTGCACTTCGACTTCAACCCGCTGCATCTGAAAGATCCGCATACGGAGTCGATGGCCACGCTGCTCTCGCTCAAGGACTCGCCCGAGGCCGCGGTGAACAACGTGCACGCGCTCGCGCCCTCGCTTGCCGACGCGGACCGCATGGCCGAGCGCTTGCGCGCGTTGCCCGAAGTCGGCCGGGTCACGACCCTCGACACCTTTGTTCCGCAGCAGCAGCAACAGAAGATGATGCTGATCGCGAGCGCCGCGCAGCAACTGCTGCCCGCGCTGCAACAGCAGCCCGCACCGCAGGCCACGGACGCAGTGCGCGTCGCGGCGCTCAAGCGCGCGTCGAACCAGCTTTCGCTCGCCGCCGAGGATCACCCAGGACCAGGCGCCGCCGAAGCGAAGCACCTGTCAGTCACGCTGCAAAAGCTCGCCGCCGCCGACGCCGCCACGCGCGACCGCGCGGAAACCGCGATGTCCGAGCCGCTGCGCATCGCGCTCAAGCAACTCGAAAACCTGCTGCAGCCCACCGAAATCACACGCGACAATCTGCCGAAGGAAATCTCAAAGGGCTGGATCTCGAAGGACGGCCGGGCGCTCGTGGACATCGCGCCGAAGGTCAAGCCCGGCGCCGATCCAAACGACGACGTCGCGCTCGCACGCTTCGCGCATGCCGTGAAGAAGGCCGAGCCGGGCGCCATTGGCGGGCCGATCTCGATTCTTCATTCCGCAGAGACCATCATCAAGGCGTTCCTGCAGGCCGCCTGCTGGTCGCTGCTGTCCATCGCGATCCTGCTGTGGGTCGCGCTGCGGCGCCTCGGCGACATGTTGCGCACGCTGGTTCCGCTGCTGGTGTCGGCGCTCGTCACGCTGGAATTGTGCGTGGTTTTCGGCATGCCGCTGAACTTCGCGAATATCATCGCATTGCCGCTGATGCTCGGCGTCGGCGTGGCCTTCAAGATCTACTTCGTGATGGCGTGGCGCAATGGACAAACCGGCCTGTTGCAGTCGAGCCTGACGCACGCCGTGCTGTTCAGCGCGGCGACCACGGCGACGGCATTCGGCAGCCTGTGGCTATCGCATCATCCGGGGACGTCCAGCATGGGCCGCCTGCTGGCGCTATCGCTCTTTTGCACGCTCATTGGCGCAGTGGTTTTCCAACCGGTGCTGATGGGCACGCCGCGCCCACGTCGCGCGAAGTACAAGGGAATATAAGCATGAAACTGCGTACCACTGCGCTGGCGCTTGCCGCCACCGGCCTGATATCCGGCTGCGCGACCGGTCCCGACCGCAAACCCGGCGACCCGCTGGAGCCGATGAACCGGGCGGTGTTCAACTTCAACGACAACCTCGACCGCTACGTCGCGGTGCCCGTTGCAAAGGGCTATCAAAAGGTGACGCCGCAGCCGCTGCGCACAGCCGTGAGCAACTTTTTCTCGAATCTCGGCGACCTCAGCAACGCCGCGAACGCGCTACTGCAACTCAAGATTACCGACGCAACCGAGGACATCGTCCGCTTCGCGTTTAACTCGACCTTTGGTCTGGGCGGCCTGCTCGATTGGGCAACGCCTGCCGGCTTGCCGAAGCATCATCAGGATTTCGGGCTGACGCTTGGGCATTGGGGCATTCCGTCGGGGCCGTATCTCGTGCTGCCGCTTTTCGGCCCGAGCACCGTGCGTGACAGCATGGGGCTGGTGGTGGACGTCAAGTTCAATCCGTTGAACTACATGGAGCCCGCAGTGCGTAATCCGCTGTACGTGCTGCAGTTCGTGAGCGTGCGCTCGGATCTGCTCGGCGCGACGGATCTTCTGCAACAGGCGGCGTTGGACAAGTACTCGTTCGTGCGCGATGCCTATACGCAGCAACGGCGGGCGCGTCTGCGCGGCACGGGCGACAACGCGGCGCCGCTTCCGGAATACGACGATCAGGGCGACTCGGGTGCCGTGCCCTCTCCGGCTAAGGGCGCCGCGGCAGGCGCGCCGGCGGCGCTGCCGAATTACGCGGACCCGGGCGATACGGCTGAGACGCCGAATGCGGCGTCTGGAGCCGCCCCAGGAGCGCCGGCGGGCGTGCCCAACTACACGGATCCCGAAGAGGCGCCGGCAAGCGGTGCGGCGGGCTCCGTGCCGAGCGGGTCGACGGCGGCGCCAGCTGCGCCGGCTGCCGCCTCAGCATCGGGCACGGCGACGCCAGGTCCTCGGCCCGCGCCTGCCGGGACCGAACAACCCGCTTCAGTGCCGGCAGCGCAATGACACCGGTCCAGAACTGCACGCTGAAAGGCGTGCGCAGACAACGGTGAAGAGCTGACCCGGCGTTTGGCAAGCGTGTGCTGCAAGCAAGCGCAGACGACGGGATCTGAAGGCGTCAGGCGACGCGCATATCCAGCGCCCGCGCAGCGCCGAGCGCCTGCCGCGCTTGCACGAGCGAAAGACGCGCCGCGCGAGCGTCGACGGCCACCTGGATCAACGCGCCTATCTGCGACGGCTGCCGCAGCAATTCACGCAGAATCGGCGCGAGCGCGGTGCTGCCGTCGTCGCGCAGTCCGGCGGTCGCGGCGGACGGCAACGTGCGCCACGCCGGATCCACGATCGCGCGGCACACGGCGAACGGCAAGCCGCGCGCCGCGGCCATCGCGCCGGCCAGATGCGACTCCATATCCACAGCCAGGGCGCCCGTCGAACGATGGAGCGCACGCTTGTCGTCAGCGGACATGAGCGGGGCGGCGACTGCGGCCATTGGCCCGCGTTGCAGGCGCGACGCAAGCGATCCTTGCGTGAGCGCGGCGGCGAGCCGGTCGGCCCAGGCCGCATCGGTCGAAATGCGGCCGAACGGACCGGCGACCGCATCGGCAACGATCAGCGCGCCCGGCTCCAGATCCGGCGCGAGACCGCCCGCCGTCCCAAAGCTGACGATGCCCGAGCAGCCGCGCACCACCGCCGCGCTCAGCGCACGTTCCAGCAGATCGGCCCGCGCGGCATAGACCACCTCGACGCCTTCGCCGCGCGCGATGCGCGCCTCGAAGGCCATGCCCGTCACGACAATCACCGGCGGATTGCCGGAGCCGGCATCCGCGGACGGCGCGGTTGAACGCAACATCCGTTACATCCCTACCGGGACGCGCGTCAGCCCGTTCCGCTTCAAATGACGGAAACGCGCCAGCGCCCACAGCGGGAAAAACTTGCGATAGCCGTGGTAACGCAGATAGAACACGCGCGGGAAACCCGTGGCCGTAAAGCGCGTTTCGTCCCACAGACCGTGCTCGCGCTGTTCGCGCTGCAAATAGTCGATGCCGCGCGCGACCGCGTCGTTATCCACCTCGCCCGCCGCCATCAGGCCCATCAGCGCCCATGCGGTTTGCGACGCCGTACTCGGGGCGCGCTCGTAGCCGCGATAGTCCAGCTTGTAGCTCTCGCCGCCCTCGCCCCAGCCGCCGTCTTCGTTCTGGATCGACAGAAGCCATTGGGCGGCGCGCCGGATGCGCGGGTCGTCGTGCGGCATGCCGGCCGCGTTCAGCGAACAGAGCGCGGTCCACGTGCCGTAGATGTAGTTCAGGCCCCACCGGCCGTACCAGCTGCCGTCCGGTTCCTGCTCCTTCAGCATGTAGTCGAGCGCGCGTTGCGCCGGTTCGCTGTTCTGCGGCAGTTCACCGAGTTGCGCGAGCATGGACAGGCAACGGCCCGACACGTCCGCGGTCGGCGGATCGAGCAGCGCGCCGTGATCCGAGAACGGAATGTTGTTCAGGTAGTACTGCGTGTTCTCGGGCTCGAACGCGCCCCAGCCGCCGTCGCTGCTCTGCATGCCGACGACCCATTCGCGCGCCCGCGCAATCGCGTCGCGGTCCAGGCCCGAATGCGTGAGGCCTTCCGAACGATGCATGGCCATCGCGACCACCGCCGTATCGTCGACGTCGGGGTAATACGCGTTGTTGTACTGGAAGGCCCAGCCGCCAGGGCGCACGTTGGGCCGGCGCGAAATCCAGTCGCCGCGCACGTCGAGAATCTGCAGCGGACGCAGCCACGCAAGGCCGCGTTCCGCCGCCTGCTCGGCGCGCGCCTCGCCCGTTTCGAGCAGTGCGTGCGCGGCAAGCGACGTGTCCCACACCGGCGACAGACACGGCTGGCAATAGGCTTCGTCGTCCTTGATGACGAGCAGCTTTTCGATCGAGCGGCGCGCAATCGCCCGGTTCGGATGATCGGCCGGATAGCCGAGCACGTCGTACATCATCACCGAGTTGGCCATGGCCGGGAAAATCGCGCCGAGGCCGTCTTCGCCGTTCAGCCGCTGATCGACGAAGGCTACCGCTTCGCGCACCGCGCGCTCGCGCGTGGTTTTCGGAAAGAGTCCGTCCACTGCGCGCAGCACCGTGTCCACGACGCGGAAAAAGCGGAACCAGCCGACGTGCTGATGCGGCGCGCGCGCCGGCATGCCCGTGTTCACCGGCGCGCCGCGGAACAGTTCGTCGATGCGCACGCGGCGCGGATTGCGCGCCAGAGGACGCTTTGCATTGAGCACCAGCAGCGGCACGATCACCGTTCGCGCCCAGTACGACACCTTCGACAGATGGAACGGAAACCACATCGGCAGCAACATGATCTCGACCGGCATCATCGGCACCGCGCGCCACGACACCACGCCGAAGAGCGCCAGCAGAATGCGCGTGAACACGTTCACGGCTTCGGCGCCGCCGTGCGCAAGAATCGCCTCGCGCGCGCGGACCATGTGCTCGGCATCCACGGCGTCGCCAATCATCTTGAGCGCGAAGTACGCCTTCACGCTTGCGCTGATGTCCAGCGCGCCGTCGGTGAAAAGCGGCCAGCCGCCGTCCGGCAACTGGATGCGGCGCAAGTAGCGCGCAATCTTCTGCTCCAGTTCGAGGTTCGGCGTCTCGCCGAGGTAGTGGACCAGCAGCACATACTCGGCGGGAATCGTTGCGTCCGCTTCGAGTTCGTAGACCCAGTGACCGTCCGCATTCTGCGCGGCGAGAATCGCGTCGGTCGCGCGCGTGATGGCTGCGTCGAGCGCGGGAGAAAACGCGTCCGGGGACACGGTGGTCGCGGTTGCGGCGTTCGCCGCAACCGGCGCGCTCTCGGTTTCGCCGGTGGTTTCAGGCATGGCGGCGGCCAGCACATGAGCTTGAGATAGGTCGTTCATCAGCGTTCCATCGGTTGATTCAGCAGCGTGTCCGCGGCCTTCTGGCCGGAGCGGATCGCGCCTTCAATCGTCGCGGGCAGGCCGGTAGCCGTCCAGTCGCCCGCAAGCATCAGATTGTTCCAGCGAGTGCGCGTGCCCGGACGCAGCGTTTCCTGGTCCGGCAGCGCGGCGAAGGTCGCGTTTCTGTCGACGACGACCTGATACATCGGCATCGGCGCGGCGGGCAGATTGGCGGCCAGAGCGACCTCGGCCCAAACGCGTGCCGCGAGCTCGTCGGCCGGCGTGTCGATCAGATCCTGAGCGCCATAGACCGTCGCAGCGAGGCGCCCATCGAATGCGAACAGCCATTGCGCCGTGCCATTGACGAGGCCGGTGACGGGCGCGAGGCCGAACGGCGGCTCGACCGCGAAATGCACACTGACCGTCGCGGTAAAGCGGGTCGGCGCACGCACACCGGGAACAAGCGTCTGTGCAACGTCCGGCGCAACGGCGAGGACCACGGCATGGTTCCTGTCGAGCGCAATGCTTCGTCCCGCGAAATCAAGCGCCTCGACGC
Source organism: Burkholderia sp. WSM2230 (assembly GCF_000472445.1). Classification (GTDB taxonomy): domain Bacteria; phylum Pseudomonadota; class Gammaproteobacteria; order Burkholderiales; family Burkholderiaceae; genus Paraburkholderia. The sequence continues at coordinate 96,629 of NZ_AXAJ01000015.1, read as the reverse complement.
GGCCGGAAATTGCGTTTGTGTTAGCTTGCGCCCCTGCGCCAAACACCAGCTTTTCGAGCCGCGAACCGAGTTCGATAGTCGCCCCGCCATGTTGCAGCAGCCGCAACGCCGGGTCGACGAACGCGCTGCTGAGGCCGTGCCGCGCGACCAGCGTTCGGGTCGCCAGCCCCCCGGAAAACAGCGTCTCGCGCACCGTCGCCGCAGCCAATTCCGCCGACGCCTCGCGCGGCTCCACGTTGAGCATGGCACGAAACAGCGGCGCGAGCAGGCGGTCCCACAGCGGCCCGTTGCTACGCATGGTCTGCGCGACACTGCGGCCAGGCTTAGCGAAAAGCAGCGGCACCACGTTCAGATAATCGCCCGGACCGGTATTCGGCACACGCATGTCCGGATCGAAGATCCACCACGGCAGGCGCCCAGGCGACATGCGCACGGTCCAGCGCGCGCGCGTGGCGAGATCGACGAACGGGAATTCCGGTAGCGCCGGTCCCGTCAGTTCGTCGGCCGAGCCGATCGCCCGCAGGTAGTTCAGCGTGGCGGCATTGCCCGACATGATCAGGTGATTGCCGCTGTCGATCGTCGCGCCGAGCTTCTCGTCGTAATACGACCGGCAACGGCCGCCGGCCTGCGCGGCCGCCTCATGCAACACGACCTGAGCGCCGCGACGCTGCAACTGCACGGCGGCGGCGAGGCCGGCGAGGCCCGCGCCGACCACATGTACGAGCCTCGCCATCGGCTCAGAAAAGCGCGTAGCGCGCGACGATCCAGAGCAAGCGCAGCTTCGGCTTGCTGACCTTCGGGCGCGGAATGTCGAAGCCGCGCTCGAGCGTGCGCTCGAGCAGCACGCGATAGACGCCCGACATGATGCGCGGCGCGCGCACCTGGCTACGCGGCTCGCGGTCCATGATCGCGTCGGACGCGGCGAACTGTTCCTGCGCGCGCGCGGCGAGCGTCGCGCACACGCGCGGCAGCGAGGGGTCGTCGGCGATCTGCGCGGGGTTTGTGATCGCGATGCCTTCGCGCGCGAGCAGCTCGCGGGGCAGATAGCAACGGTTGATACCGGCGTCTTCGTCGATGTCGCGAAGAATGTTCGTGAGCTGCAGCGCGCGCCCCAGATGGTGCGCCAGCAAACGGCCGGGCTCGTCCTGCATGCCGAATATTCTCACCGACAAGCGGCCCGCCGCGCTCGCGACGCGATCGCAATACAGGTCGAGCGTGGCTTCGTCGGGCGCGCAGATGTCGGCGGCGGCGTCCATGGCCATGCCGTCGATCATCGCGTGAAAATCTTCGCGCCGCAGATGGAACGTGTGAATGTGCCGCGTCAGCGCGCGCAACGACGCGCGCGGCGCGCCGGCATAGCATGCGTCGATGTCGGCGCGCCAGCGCTCGAGCGCGGCGGCACGGTCGGCGCGCGGCATGTCGCTGTCGGCAATGTCGTCGACAGCGCGGCAGAAAGCGTAGACCTGATACATCGCGTCGCGCTGCGCGGCCGGCAGGATGCGCATTGCGAGATAAAACGAGCTGCCGGACGTGGCGGCAGCGGCGTCGATTTCAGTATCGTCCACGACAGGATTGGAAACAGCCAAGACGATCTCCGCAGGAGGGCGCCCGCTGAAAGGCGTTCAGTAATTGTTATGCCTCGCCGCAGGGCGGGCGGGCGGCCGCGCGCGGACACGCGCGAAACAGACGGCTGGGATGCCGGAAACGGCGAAAAGTATATCAACGTTTGTGAGACGACGCAGTTTCGCCTGCCGAATAGGGCGTGCGCCGCGCCAGATCGCGCCCGGCCGCGATTCTCATGTCAGTGCGACGGAGCGGTTGCGTCCCTGGCGCTTGGCGCTGTAGAGCGCAGCGTCGGCCTCGTTGATCAGCACCTCGTAGCCGGGCAAGCCCGGCCGCGCCGCCGCGCCGCCCACGCTCGCGGTCACCGGCACGCTGGTGCCCTGCACTTCCACCGGTGTATCCGCGATCGTGCAGCGAATTTTTTCGGCGACGCGCATCGCGTCCTCGAGCGGCGTACACGGCAGCAGCAACGCGAACTCCTCGCCGCCGAAACGCCCGAACGTGTCCTGCGCCCGCACGACCCCGGCGACGCGCTGCGCCATCACGCGCAGCACCGTGTCGCCGACGCCGTGGCCAAACTGGTCGTTGATCTTCTTGAAGTGGTCGAGATCGAAGAGCAGCACCGACATATCGCCGCCATAGCGTTGCCAGCGCGTGTATTCGTCTTGCAGACGCGCCTCGAAATAGCGGCGGTTGGCAATGCCCGTCAGTCCGTCGCGGTCCGCGTACTCCTGCAGCTTGGCGACCGCCTCCTCGCGCTCGCGCTGCACGATGCTCACGTGCGTCACATCGGAGATCGTCACGCAAACTGCCACCACTTCGCGCTCGCGCGTGAGCGGCATGAAGGTGCAGTCCTGCTGCATGTAATCGACGCCGCCCGTAATCGGCCGGTCATGATCGAACTTGAACAGATACGGGCGCTGCTCCCACGAACTGAACGCAAAACTGCCGAGCTGAAACACACTTTCGATCTTGCGCGACAACCACACGCGCGGCAGTTCCGGAAAGTGCGTGAACAACGATTTGCCGACCACCTGCTCCGCCGACAACCCGCTGTGGTCCTGCATGAAGCGGTTCCACATCAGCACGTTCATGTCGCGGTCGAGCACGAAGATGCCAAAGCCGACCCGCTCGACCACCAGATCGCTCAACGACTGGGCGGGCGAGCTCATAGGCTGGACAGCAGCGCGTCGAGCGCGTCGTTCATGTGGCGGATGGACTCTTCCGCCATCAGCATGACGAGGTGCGCGCGGAAACTCTGGTCTTCCAGCGTGAAATTGACCTCGACCAGCAACGCCACTTCCCATTGAAGCACGCCGGGCTGAAACACTTCGTCGAGCGTGAGCGAGTCGCCGAGCAGGCCGGGAGCGGAGAACACCGGCGTGCGGCCAAGCTGGTCCAGGATGCATGACACGCACGCGCCGGTGAGCACGTTCGCGACATCGAACATCAGTTCTTTCTGACTCACCGACTCATATGTCGAGCGCGAGTATGGGTCGCTCACGAGCGCGCACAGGTCGTCGACGCTGTCGCTGCGGCAGATCACGAGCGCCTCGCCCTTGATGTCCGAGCGAAAGCCCTGGCGCACCGCGCTGACCGGGTCTTCGATACCGGTCATTTCCCTGAGCGCCTGCGCCGCCTCGCTGACCGCCACCACCCTCACGCGCGGCACCGACAACTCGATGAACGAATCGAGCAGCCGCGCGAGACGCGTCGCGGCTTGACCCATCGCCAGGTTGGCGACCTCTTGCAGCGCGTCGCGCTGATCTTCGTTGAGGACTGGCTCAGACATACAACCCGTACTCCTTGAGGATGGGCAGTACCGCCTCCGGCGTCACGGGCTTGGCGATGAACGCGGCGGCGCCGAGCGCGCGCACGCGCGCCTGCGCCATCGGCTGGATATCGGCTGAGACGACGATGACGAAGGTGTTCAGGTCCTCATGCTGCAATGCCTCCAGCACCTGATAGCCGTTCATGTCCGGCATGGTCAGGTCGAGGAACATCACCGAGGCCTTCCCTTGACGATATAAAGCGAGCGCCTCCCGTCCGTTCGAGGCGTAAGACACGTCGACCTCCCACTCAGGCGGCAATGCCTTGGTGAGCACCTTGCGGGCAAGCAATGAATCATCGGCGATCACAATAGGCAAAGGCATGGCGGTCTGAAGACGGAATAAGCTCGTACGGGTTAACGGCGGATAGCGGAATCTCTTTAGGGTGAAGTCCGACGGCGAGCGTCGCAGTGCGCATGTGCCTGCTGGTAGGCGGCTTGCGGCCAGGCGGGGATAATGCGCGGCGAGGCGCGTTGGGCGAAGCCATTGCTCGCGCAGGAATGCGCGCGCGTGCGGCGGACGACGGTTATGACCGGCATGTGCTGAGCCTACCCCGTATAGGTACGGCGCGGCTCGCTGGAACCTGGCTGATCCCCGTGCCGCGCGCGCGTGGTTTCCGCGAACGCCGGCACTCACGCGCGTACGCATGATCCGGTGCCCTCGCGGCGTGTACGTTCGAACATTGCGGACGCACTTCTTGTCGTGGGATCGATTCTCAAAGCAATACCGCCGAAAAGCAATACGCGGTATTTTTCGCCAGCTAACAATATCTTCCTGCGTTAGCCGATTTTCGAAAACATACGCGCTGCATAATATTGGTTTTTATACCGTTTATACTTTTGTGTACGTTTGCGCTTCCCGGTTTGTCACTGTTTTAAAAGACTGACGAATTGCCCCTTAAAACGGCGAATGCCATCCATTACGGTAACTTCTACCGCCGTTCAGCGACTATGCTTCACGTATCATCTTCGTCTCTTTACGCCTTGAAAGGCCAAGCGTTTAACAATGACACCTGACCGGTTCGATCCGCACCGAGCGAGCCGCCTTTCCGCCGACGGGCAAGGCGAGGCGGTGTTTCCCAGCGTGCCGGAGCAGAACTTCCAGGTGCGGCGCATGACGTTGATCGCCTTGCTGATCGCCGCGGTCGTGCTGCCGTGTCTTTACGTCGCGGCCATGGCGTTCAACGACATGCGCAGCCGCGAAGCCGACGCCACCGACATGACGCTGCGCACCGTGCGCGTCGCCGAGGAACACGCGCTCAAAGTGTTCGACATGAACGAAACGCTCGACACGCGCATCGTCGATCTGACCGAAGGCCTCGACGACAACGGCATACGCGCGCGCGAGGCCGCCATTCACCAGAAAGTGCGCACGATGGGCGGCGGCTATCCGCAGGTCGCCGCCGTGTCCATTTTTGGCCGTGACGGCGCATTGCTCGTGAGCAGCCGGCTTTATCCGGCGACGCCGGTTTCGATCGGCGACCGCGAAGACTTCGTCGGCCTGCGCGAGGGGCGCGACCTCGAACATGTTTCGAAGGTCATGTCGGGGCACGTCGCAGGCGAGCAGGTATTCAACACCAGCGTCGAACGGCGCGCGTCCGACGGCACCTTTGCCGGCGTCGTGTCCGTCGCGCTGCGCCCGAGCTATTTCGACGCGTTCTACCGCGAACTGCTCGGCGGCAACGGCGGCGTACCGATGACCATGAGCCTCGTGCGCGCCGACGGCGCAGTCCTCGCTCACTATCCGCGCCGGCCGGGCGAGCCGACCGCCGTCGCGGCGGACTCGCCGTTCGCCGAGGCCATGAAAGAGGGACGGCGCGCCGGCGTGACGCGCATGCGCTCGAATATCGACGGCGACAATATGATCGTCGCGTTCCGGCACGTCGGCTCGTACCCGGTCTATGTCATGTGCGGCTATCGCGCTTCGGCGATGTGGGCCGCGTGGTACCGGCACCTGGCTGTGCTGTTCCTGTCGATATTCACGCCGTGCGTCGCCTTGTGGTGCGTGATCTGGCTGTCCCTGCGGCGGCTCGGCGCCGAGGAAGAAGCGTGGGAGCGCTGGCAGGCGGAAGCGTCCATGCGCCGTTCCATCGAATCAGCGTACCGGCAATCGCGCAAGATGGAAGCGCTGGGCACGCTGGTGGGCAGCGTCGCCCACGACTTCAACAATTTGCTGATGATTCTGTCGGCGAACGTGCAGATTGCGCGCCGACGCGGCGCAGCGGGACTGGACCGCGAGCTGTCCGCAATGGAACGGGCGCTGAAGAGCGGCCAGTCGCTCACGCGGCAGTTGCTGGGCGTCGCGCGCAAGCAGCCGCTGCGCAATGAAACGGTCTCGCTGGAACGCTGGCTGCCGGCCAGTCGCGATCTGCTGCGCGCGTCGCTCGGGGCCAAGGTTTCGCTGGTCATGGATATCGGCGTCGGCATCTGGCCGATGCGCGTGGACGTCGCCGAGCTGGAACTCGCGCTCATCAACATCGCTGTGAACGCGCGCGACGCCATGCCCAACGGCGGGCGCTTCACCGTGCGCGCGACCAACATCACCTTCCGTCAGGAAGACGGCTTCCCGCTGACCGGCGATTTCGTCCAGCTGTCGCTGGAGGACACCGGCGCCGGCATGGCGCCCGAGGTGCTGGCGCGCGCCTTCGAGCCGCTTTTCACGACCAAGGCAAAGGGCATGGGCACGGGGCTCGGATTGCCGCAGGTATTTGCCTTCTGCGAGCGCTCGGGTGGGCTAGCTGCAATCGACAGCGCGGTCGGCGCGGGCACTTCGGTGCGGCTCTATTTGCCGCGCGCGACTGAAGAACCGGTGGTCGAGGGGCCGGCCGAAACCGGCGGCGAAGACCCTGGCGCATCACACGGACTGCGCGTGCTGCTCGTCGAGGACAACGAGGAAGTGGCCGCGGGCACAGAAGCGCTGCTACAGATGATGGGCCACCACGTCACATGCGTGCTGAATGCGGACATGGCCCTGCGGCTGCTGGACGACGCGCGCACGCAGCAAATGCGCACCGGCGAACCGCTGCCGTTTGACGTCGTGCTGTCGGACATCCATATGCCGGGCGGGTTGAACGGCATCGATCTGGCGGAGGCCATCGGGGCGTCCGGCATCAACCTGCCGGTCATTCTGGTGACCGGCTACGCGGAAGAGCTGGATCGCGCGCGACAGGTCAATGTGCGGGTGCTGTCCAAGCCCTTCGACATCGCGCTGCTGGAAAGCCTTCTGCAGGGAATTCAGCGCGAACTCGCGCAGAGCGGGCTGGATCCGGCGGCGCATCAGCTCCAATAGCGCGGTTTGGCAGCGGCTTTTTGGGTGCCTTTTCTGCCCTTACGCTCGATTGTAAAAATGCGCGGACGGCGACCCGTGGGAAATTGCATTGGAACTTTTCTGCGCAAGCCTATCGCGGCGTGAGCCGCGCGCGCAGCATACCCGGCACGAACGTTGCGGCATCCGTCAGGTAATGGGGACGGCGCGCTGCGCGCTGTCCTGCCAGAAGGGAGACAGCCATGCGACATACCGTGATTGGGTTATTCAACACCTATGCAGATGCCGAAGCCGCTCGCGACACGTTAGTGCAGACCGGTTTCGCCCGCGACACCATCGAATTGCAGGCAAACGCGGAGCCGTCCGTCGGGTCGGCAACCGAAGAAGTGGCCGGTTCCGGCGTGCTCGCGAATATCGAACGTTTCCTTTCGAGCCTGTTCGCGAGCGGCCCGCGCGCACCTGAGACGGCCCGCTATACAGAAGCTGTGCGCCGGGGTGCGGTGCTGGTCGTAATCGACGCCGCCAGCGAATCCCACGCCGAACTCGCTCGCAACACGCTGACGCGGCTCGGCGCGACGGATATCGGCGAGCGCTCGCCGGATTGGGGCACGCAAACGGCCACCGAAAGCGCGCGCGAGCATTCGTTGCTTGATGAACTCGGACTCGGCACCGTCGCGCCGGGCGCGGCGCGCGGCGCCGAGGGCGGATCGACCGGAGCTGCTAGCTGGGACACGAAGACGGCGGCGGCCCCGGGAACTGGAACTGGAACACCAGCGATGCCTGCGGGCGGCGTCACGACCTCTGCCGCGGCGGCTACGCCCGCCTCCAACCCAGCCGCCCGCTCCGCCGCAGCGGCCGATCCACTGTATGCGGCGCCCCCGCGCAGCAGCGACGCCGAACCGTTCGTGCCGCCGCCGCTCAGCGAGCGCCCTGCCACAGATCCGCTCAACGAACCTGTGCGCGATCCTCTAGCCGGGGACGCCGGACGCAGTGCCATTGCCGCCGGTTCGGCGCCGGGCTCCGGCGCAGTCATGCAGCCGTCGGAAGTAGTCTCGAGCGCCGCGCACCCTACTTCGGGTTTGAGCGGTCAGATTCCCAACGAATATCTGGAGTACGAAGAAGACTTCCGCACGCATTACGACGAGCAATATTCGGCCGACGACTCGCGCTACGAGGACTATGTGCCGGCTTACCGCTACGGTGCGGAGATCGGCAAGGACATGCGTTATCGCGATAGAGCGTGGGACGACGTGGAACCGGAAGCGCGGCGTCATTGGGAATCGACTTCGGCGGACAACAGCACGTGGGAGCGCTTCAAGCTCGCCGTGCGCCACGGCTGGGAACGCGTGACGGGACATCATCACGTGTAAAAGGCAGGAACAGCCAGCGGCGGCGCGCCGCGAAGCTTCGGGAGCGCCGCCGCGTTCAACACCGGTTGACCTGTCGCGACCGATGTTGCCGGCCGCCACCGGCTAACGGCTAACCGCGAAGATCAGGCGGAGGTGGTATGCCGCTTCACCCATGCGACATAGCGGTCGACAAATCCCTGCAGGAACTTGCGCGTGCCGTCGTTCAGGATCTCGCCTTTCTCGTTGATGACCGCAGGGTCGTGCTTGATGAACACTTCGGGCTGGCCGAGCGTCGCGACGTCCAGATAGGCCAGCACATTGCGCAAATGCTGCTGCGCGAGCGCCGAACCGGTCGCACCGACTGACGTGCCGATTACCGCGCCCGGCTTATTGCGCCAGGAATTCGCGCCCCACGGGCGCGAACCCCAGTCGAGCGCATTCTTCAGCACGCCGGGAATCGAGCGGTTGTATTCGGGCGTGACGAACAGCAGACCATCGGCGGCTTCCACCCGCTGTTTGAGCTGCCTCGCGGTTTCGGGGAAATCGGCGTCGTACTCCTGGCTGTAAAGAGGCAATGAACCGATATCGATGAACTCGAACGTGAAGTCCGGGGGCGCCAGCGAAACGACGGCTTGGGCCAACTGGCGGTTGAACGACTCGCGGCGCAGGCTGCCGACGACGACTGCGATATGTAGGGCCATGATTCGCTTCCTTGAATTAGGCGCTCTAGGCGCGAAGGGTACGAACTGCCCATCATAAGCAAAAAGCGCGACTCCGGTGCTTGCCAGGACAGCATCCGCCGGAAAAGCCAATCGCGCGGCGGCTCTGGCCTGGACCGGTGGATAAGCCCGCGCATGCAAAAGTTATCCACAGATTTACTGAATAACCTTGTGGATAACTGGTACTTTTGCCTTGTCAATCAAGCCTGCCTCCGGCCTATTGCGGTTGGAGGCAGGGGCCATTTGCATGCGACCGTCAGCCACTGGGGTTTCACGCGAATAAACCGCCTGTGAGGCAGGACGCATCGCGCGAGGTTCCGGCTGGGAAACCGGCGTGCAGGCTCGCGCGTCCGCCTCTCGACCAGCCCGTCCAGTTCAGTTTTGGCCCGCCTCCGGCTCCAGATGTAGCAAGGGCGCCGCTATGGGCGCCCTTCTTTGGCTGACTTGCGTCAGCAACGGCAGGGTAATGCTCGGTGGCCTGCTTCAGCCGTTCGATCGGTAAGTTAGTTGCCGAAAAATACGTTGCAGTACGATGCGGGGCCGTTGCATTGCGAGGGCGCGGCGGCTTGCGCAACGCCCGAAGCGGCGGCGAAGAGGGCGATGGAAGCGATCAGGGTGGACAGAATGCGTTTCATGGTGCTGCTCCTATTGAATGCGGCTGGCGATCACGGTTGATCGATAGCCGAAGAATAGCGATTCAGCGTTCCCATAAAAACTGGCAAGACCGGAAGACTTCTTTTCAGTTTTTGAAATGATCGACCCGCTCGCTCGGACAAGAAAGACCGGCACCGCTGCTGCTATGCCTTCGCCCGATACTTATCGCGCGAAAGCTGCGGCCGTCGCGGGATTTTCAGTTCTCGCAATAATCTATTTCCGTCGGCACAGTGTTACGCGCCGCCCGGAAGCGCAGAAACGACCGGGCGCCTCGCCGAACTCGACCCGGAGAACGGCCACCTGTTCTTCGTGAAGAGAACGTGCCGTCATGAACGGGAGATTGAAGCTGCACCCGGCAGAGCACCGGGTGCGGAGGGTGATAAGTGTCCGGGACGGACAACTTATGCCTGATGGCACAGCCGCTCGGTAAAGAGCAGCTTTGAGATGTTTGGTGGGCCTCCCGTGAGTCGAACACGGCACCAACGGATTATGCTAACCAGCTACGGCTTTCGCCGCCCCTTTCGGGTTTGTGGTCTGGACTGTCTCTTGTCTTTACGACCTGCCCGTTCAGTCTCTACACGTTCTCTCTAAGAGAGCTTCGCTCGGGATTGCCACGCTGACGCTGTTAGCACAGCAGAGGTTTCCCCGAATTTGAGCAGTTCTACCAGGGGGCAGAGCTAACTTACCCCAAGGCAACCCATTCATGACTCACCATGCCGAACCACATGGTTTAGGTGAGTCTTTGCTAAGTCCGCTGCTCTAACCAAGCATGAGCTAGAGGCCCTGAGAACTCGAAATTTTACCGTACCGAAGACGATCAACGAAAGGGCCTTTGCAGCAGGGCCCTGTTTGCTGAGTGGCCGCCATACTACACGAAAAAGGGGCCTCCGCAATCGCTTCGCTTGTGCGAAACGACCGGGAGGCCCCTTTGCATTGCCACTTGCAGACGCTACTTCTTTTACCGCTAGAAATACTGACGAAAACCGTGCCGATCAGTTGCCTTCAAGGAAAGACTTCAGCTTGTCCGACCGGCTCGGGTGACGCAGCTTGCGCAGCGCCTTGGCCTCGATCTGACGGATCCGCTCACGCGTCACGTCGAACTGCTTGCCGACTTCTTCGAGCGTGTGATCGGTGCTCATTTCGATACCGAAACGCATGCGCAACACTTTAGCCTCGCGCGGCGTCAACGAATCGAGCACGTCCTTCACGACGTCGCGCATGCTGGCGTGCAACGCGGCATCGGCAGGCGCGACCGTATTCGTGTCTTCGATGAAGTCGCCCAGATGCGAATCGTCGTCGTCGCCGATCGGCGTTTCCATGGAGATCGGCTCCTTCGCGATCTTCATGATCTTGCGGATCTTGTCTTCCGGCATTTCCATCTTCTCGGCCAGCGTTGCCGGATCCGGCTCGAGGCCGGTTTCCTGCAGAATCTGCCGCGAGATGCGGTTCATCTTGTTGATCGTTTCGATCATATGAACCGGAATACGGATCGTGCGCGCCTGGTCCGCGATCGAACGCGTAATGGCCTGGCGGATCCACCACGTTGCATACGTGGAGAACTTGTAGCCACGACGATATTCGAACTTGTCCACCGCCTTCATCAGGCCGATGTTGCCTTCCTGGATCAGGTCGAGGAACTGCAGACCGCGGTTCGTGTACTTCTTCGCAATCGAGATCACGAGACGCAGGTTCGCCTCGGTCATTTCGCGCTTCGCCTGACGCGCCTTCAGTTCGCCGGCCGCCATCTGACGGTTGGTTTCCTTCAGGTCTTTCAGCGGCAGCACCACGCGCGCCTGCAAATCCAGCAGGCGCTGTTGCTGCTCGCGAATGGCCGGAATGTTCCGCGTGAGGATCGCGCTATACGAATGACCTTCGCTGACAATCTTGTCGGCCCACTCGAGGTCCGTCTCGCTGCCCGGGAAACGCGCGATGAATTCCGCGCGCGGCATGCCGCACTTGTCGACCACCGTATGCAGAATCTGCCGCTCGACCTGACGCACCTCGTCCACTTGCGCACGCAACGTGTCGCACAGACGCTCGACAGTACGCGCGGTGAAGCGAATGGTCATCAGCTCGTTCTGAATGGTTTCCTGCGCCTTCAGGTAGGACTTGGACTTGTAGCCTTCCTTCTCGAACGCGCGGCGCATCTTGTCGAACCACTCGCTGATAAGGGCGAATTTCTCCAGCGACGCACGCTTGAGCGCTTCCATTTGCGCTGCGTTGGCCGTGGCCTGCGCGGTGCCGTCGTCTTCTTCTTCGTCCGCTTCGTCCTCTTCCTCTTCTTCCTCGTCTTCGCTTTCGATCGCTTCCGCTTCCTGCACGGAGAAGCCGTCCGCGTCTTCCGCGTCGGCGTCGATCAGGCCGTCGACCAGTTCGTCGATGCGGATTTCCTCATTCGCGACGCGCTCGGCCATGGCCAGAATGTCGGCAATCGTGGTCGGACACGCGGAGATGGCCATCACCATGTGCTTAAGGCCGTCTTCGATCCGCTTGGCGATTTCGATTTCGCCTTCGCGCGTGAGCAGCTCGACCGTGCCCATTTCACGCATGTACATGCGCACGGGGTCGGTCGTGCGGCCGAATTCGGAGTCGACAGTGGACAGCGCAACTTCAGCTTCCTCTTCCACTTCGTCGTCGGACGAAGCGGCGGGCGCGTTGTCGTTCAGCAGCAGCGTTTCCGCGTCCGGGGCCTGTTCGTAGACCGCCACGCCCATGTCGTTGAACGTGCTGATAATGCCTTCGATCGCCTCGGTCTCGGTGAAGTTGTCCGGCAGGTGATCGTTGATTTCAGCGTACGTGAGGAAGCCGCGCTCCTTGCCGAGCTTGATCAGCGCGCGGAGTTTCGAGCGGCGCTCCTCGAGTTCCTCGACCGTGCCGGGCTGCGACGACGAAAACGCGTCTTTCAGCAGCGCCTTTTCTTTGGCGCGACGGTCGCGAGCCTTGGCCTTTTCCACTTTGCCGGAAGCGGCCACAGGGGTTTCTTCGCTCTGGGTTGCGTCGTCATCGACGGGTACTTCATTCAGCTTTTTCGTCATGGAGTTCGCCGTACCGGCTGTAGTCTCGACTCGCGGCTGGTGGACAACAGCCGGTTGAACCGTGGATACTGGAGTCTCGCGCACTGCCGCATCGTCCTGCGCGACAGCCGCTTCCTTTGCGCTTCTGACACCCGGCCGCCTGTCAGCCGGAGGTGGCACGGCTTGCGCCGACTTCGCCACCGCCTTTGCCACTCCCGTTGACTCCGCTCGCGCGGCCGAAGTGGTCGAGGACTTTTTCCCGGCAACAGGTGTAACGCTGGCAGCAGACGCTTTGCGAGCGGAAGAAACTAACTTGGCCGAAGTGACCTTTTCGGTCTGCTCCCTGGAGCGTGGGCCAGTTTTGCTCTTTCCACCTGTAGTCTTTGCCATCGCATCGCCTTTTCGCCTTTGCTTGGAAAACCCTTTGAAAAACAAACCGCTGGAAACCTTTTATTATACCACCCAGGTTTCTGCGCTCCCGTCTACAAGCCGAGCTGGCGCTTCATGTCAGCCCGCTTCCGATTAAGCTCGGCGAGTTCCGCAAACTCCTCCGGCGTGTGCCGGGATTGCCGCGAAAGCTGCTCGAGACGATCACAATAAGCGTCATAGCGCATCTTCATAATCGCCGCTTTCAGTTCCTCTCCGACGATCCTTTCCTGCTCGCGCCGCTCCTCGATGACGGTCGCATCTTCCGGGTCCTTCAGCAACAAATCCCGGACATTTTCATCATAGTCCAGAATTTTGCGAAAGATTTCCTCGAAAGTTGGGGCGTTTGCCCCGTTTCGCAATAGGTCGGAGAGCAACTGGAACTCCGCCGAATCGCCAAGTGCGCGCGCGTGCGTCGTCACTTCCTCGAACAGTTCGCCGTGCCGCGTCACGCTCAGAAGCGCCTGCTCGGCTTCCTCGTCGAGCACGGCGACGGTGCGCGGGTACATCACAAGATTGCGCAACGTCTTTTCTTCGATGCCTGTCACGCTGCGCCGGTCCTTGCGCGCGGGCGCCGAGCGCGCGGCCGCCGCGATGCGCGAATCGACCTCGCAGAGAGCGGCCACCTCGTCGAACGGCACGTCGAGCCGGTCGGCGAACATATGCATGATCTGCGCGCGCAGCGCATTGGCCGGCAGCGCCTGCAACAGCGGCTTGGCGTCGAAGAGCGCGCGCGCACGGCCCTCGGGCTGGTCCAGTTCCTTGCCGGCGAGCACTTCGTTCAACATGAACTGCGACAGCGGCATGGCGCGTTCGACCTGCTCGGCGAACGCCTCGGTGCCGAATTCGCGCACATAGCTGTCCGGGTCATGCTCCGCGGGCAGGAACAGGAAGCGGATGGTCCGGTTGTCCGCCGCGTGCGGCAAACAAGCGTCCAGCGCGCGGCGCGCGGCGCGCCGGCCAGCCGAGTCGCCGTCGAAACTGAAGATAACCGTGTCGGTCTGGCGCATCAGCTTCTGCACATGAACCGGCGTGCATGCCGTGCCGAGCGTGGCGACCGCGTTCTGAAAGCCCAATTGGGCCAGCGCGACCACGTCCATATAGCCTTCGACGACAAGCACGTAGTGCTGTTCCCGAATCGCGAGGCGCGCCTCGAAGAGTCCGTAGAGCTCGCTGCCTTTGTTAAATAGCGGCGTTTCGGGCGAATTCAAATATTTCGGCTCGCCGCCGTCCAGCACACGGCCGCCGAAGCCGATGACCTGCCCCTTCACGTTGCGTATCGGGAACATGATTCGCTCGCGGAAGCGGTCATAGCGGCGGTTCTGACCCTGCGCGTCCGACTTTTCGCTAACGATCACGAGACCCGATTCGACCAGCGCGTCGTCGCGATAGTTCGGAAAAGCGGCTTCGAGGTTTTGCCAGCCGTCCGGCGCGTAGCCGAGGCCGAAGCGAGCGGCGATCTCGCCCGTCAAGCCGCGCTTCTTCAGGTACTGGATTGCCGCCGGCGCACCGCGCAACTGCTTGCGGTAGTAGTCGCAGGCCGTCTGCATGACGTCGGAAAGCGCCGTGGTGACGGCCTTGGAAGCCGCCGGTGAGTAACCGCCACCTGAACCGCCCGCGCCCCCATAGCCGGGTGAAGGCTCGTTCGGCACAGTCAGGCCGACGGACTGCGCGAGCTCGTTGACGGCCTCCGGGAACGAAGCGCCCACGTGCTCCATCAGGAATCCGATTGCCGTTCCGTGGGCGCCGCAGCCGAAGCAGTGATAGAACTGCTTGGTCGGGCTGACCGTGAACGACGGGCTTTTCTCGTTATGGAACGGACACAGTCCCATGAAGTTCGCGCCGCCCTTCTTCAACTGCACATAGCGGCCCACCACGTCGACAATATCGACGCGGTTGAGCAGGTCCTGCAGGAATGACGGAGGAATCACGGTAAATGACGCTGCCTGAAGGGCTCAACGGGGCTCAGCGGGGCTCGTTGGTGCTCGATGCCGGGCTTATGCCCGCGCGCCGCCGTCTGCGGCGGGCACGCGGACCACACAGCACGCGCGTTACTTTGCCAGCGCGGCTTTGACCTGCGCGGAAACCGCCGTCATGTCGGCACGACCGGCGAGTTTCGGCTTCAGCACGCCCATCACCTTGCCCATGTCCTGCGGACCGGCGGCGCCGGTTTGCGCAACAGCGGCCTGCACTTCAGCGACGATTTCCGCCTCAGACATCTGCTCGGGCATATACGTGGACAGAATGGCCAGCTCGGCCTTTTCCTTGTCGGCGAGATCCGTGCGGCCTGCGCCTTCGAACTGGCTGATCGAGTCCTTGCGCTGCTTGATCATCTTGTCGACGACGGCGGTAACCGCGGCATCGTCGAGGGTCACGCGCTCGTCCACTTCGCGTTGCTTGATCGCGGCGAGCAGCAGCCGGATCGTGCCCAGACGCTCGGTCTCACGTGCCCGCATGGCGGTTTTCATATCGTCGTTGATCCGGTCTTTGAGGCTCATCACTCACCTGAATGCGTTGAAAGTTGAGAACCGGCCGCGTGGACACACGCATGAGCATACGCATGAACACGAACACCCGCTTGGGACGGCTTCCTCAAGCGGGTTGGCGCAATGTGCGTAGTGGATGCGACCCTGCCGGCTGGTCCGAAAAGACCTGTTAGTACGGCGGCACTCGTTGTGTGTGCCGTCACCCGTTGAATGTCGCCGCTCCGTTTGCCCGGAACCGCGGCAACACCAGAATCAGTAGAACTTTTTTGGCAGCATCTGGCTGCGCAGACGCTTGAAATGACGCTTCACCGCAGCCGCCTTCTTGCGCTTGCGCTCTGCCGTAGGCTTTTCGTAAAACTCACGCGCACGAAGTTCCGTCAGCAACCCGTTTTTCTCCATGGTGCGCTTGAAACGGCGCATGGCGACTTCAAACGGCTCGTTGTCTTTTACGCGGATGGTCGTCATTTTTCAATAACGGAACTTTGTAAAGGTTCAGGAGTATAGCAGAGCTTTTGCACAAAGCCACTGGCCCGTCAAGCCCCACGGACATACTCGGCGGCTGCCTGGCCGGCCGCCACGCCCGACGCCCAGGCCCACTGAAAATTGTAGCCGCCAAGCCAGCCGGTCACATCCACCGCCTCGCCGATGAAGTACAGGCCCGGCGCGCGGGCGCTCATCATCGTGGTCGACGAAAGATCGCGCGTGTCCACGCCGCCGCGCGTCACTTCGGCCTTGCGGTAGCCTTCGGTGCCGTTGGGTGTCAGCGTCCAGCGGGACAGCGCTTCGCCGATGCGCCGCAGCGCCTTGTCCGGCAGATCGGCCACGCGGGCTTCGGCAGGAATCTGGTGAGTTTCGAGCCACACGTGGGCAAGCCGCTGCGGCACCCATTCCGACAACAGATTCGCAATTTGCCGACGGGTTCCGCTCTTTGCTTCGAGCAACGCGGCAACGGCGTCCTGGTTCGGCAATAGATCGATGTGGATCGGCTCGCCCGGCTGCCAGTAGCTCGATATTTGCAGCACCCCGGGACCCGAAAGCCCGCGGTGCGTGAGCAGCAGGTCTTCCTCGAATTGCGCGCCGTTCTTCTTGTTGCCGGTCGCGAGCCGCACTTGCAGCGACACCCCCGACAGCGCCGAAAACGGCTCCCAGTCCGCGGCGGCGAACGTCAGCGGGACCAGCGCGGGACGCGTGTCGATCAGCTTGTGGCCAAACTGCTTGGCCAGACGGAAGGCAAAGTCAGTGGCGCCGATTTTTGGAATCGATAGGCCGCCGGTTGCGACGACAAGCGCTCGCGCCACGATCGGCCCGCCGTTCGCGTCGAGTGTGAAGCGGCCTTCGGCGTCCTGCCTCACCTGTTCGACCGACAGCGGCGTGCGCCAGGCGACGCGCCCGGCGTCGCACTCGCTTTTCAGCACGTTGATAACCGCGTCGCTCGACTCGTTGCAAAACAGCTGCCCCTTGTGCTTCTCATGCCAGGTCACGTGATGGCGCTTGAGCAAGGCCATGAAGTCACGCGGCGTGTAGCGGGCGAGCGCGGAGCGGCAAAAATGCGGATTCGCCGACAGATAATTGCCCGGCCCCGCATACAGATTCGTGAAGTTGCAGCGGCCGCCGCCGGAGATGCGGATCTTTTCCGCAAGACGCTGCGAGTGATCGATCAGCACTACGCGCCGGCCCAATTGCCCGGCCACGGCCGCGCACATCATGCCGGCCGCGCCTGCGCCGATCACTGCGATATCGAAGGATTCCATGGGGGCGCATTGTACCTGCGCGTCTGCGGCGCCTTGCCCGCGCTGCTATACTTTCAGGCTTACCTTTTAGCGTTTCGGGCTTGTTTGCAAGCCCGGCAAGCCCACCCCCCATGCTCGTTCTCGGCATCGAAAGCTCCTGCGACGAAACCGGCCTCGCGCTCTACGACACTGAGCGCGGCTTGCTCGCGCACGCGCTGCACTCGCAGATCGCGATGCATCGCGAGTATGGCGGCGTCGTGCCGGAACTGGCATCGCGCGACCACATCCGGCGCGCACTGCCGTTGCTCGAAGAGGTCATGGAGCGTGCGGGCGCGGCACGCAGCGACATCGACGCCATTGCCTACACGCAAGGTCCCGGGCTCGCAGGCGCGCTGCTGGTGGGCGCGAGCATCGCCAATTCGCTCGCCATGGCGTGGGACAAGCCGACCATCGGCATCCATCATCTGGAAGGGCACCTGCTGTCGCCGCTGCTCGTCGACGAGCCGCCGCCGTTTCCCTTTGTCGCGCTGCTGGTGTCTGGCGGCCATACGCAGTTGATGCGCGTGACCGACGTGGGCGTCTACGAAACGCTCGGCGAAACGCTTGACGACGCCGCCGGCGAAGCGTTCGACAAAACCGCCAAGCTGCTTGGCCTCGGCTACCCGGGCGGACCGGAAGTGTCGCGCATGGCCGAGTTCGGCACGCCCGGCGCGGTGGTGCTACCGCGGCCCATGCTGCATTCCGGCGACCTCGATTTCAGTTTCAGCGGACTGAAGACAGCGGTGCTCACGCACGCTAAAAAGCTTGGTGGCGCGAACATCTGCGAGCAGGCGAAAGCGGACCTGGCGCGCGGTTTCGTCGATGCAGCCGTGGAAGTTCTGGCTAGCAAATCGCTTGCCGCGCTCAAGCGCACAAAGCTCAACCGCCTCGTCGTGGCGGGCGGCGTGGGCGCGAACCGGCAGTTGCGCGAGGCGCTTTCCGCGGCGGCTCAAAAGCGAAACTTTTATGTGCATTACCCGGATCTGTCGCTATGCACGGACAACGGCGCGATGATCGCGCTCGCCGGCGCGTTGCGCTTGCAGCGCTGGCCGGAGCAGTCGGGCAAGGATTACGCCTTTACCGTCAAGCCGCGCTGGGATCTGACATCGCTCGCGCGTTGAACGAAGCTCCGGATTTTGCCGCCCAACGCGTCGGGCTCATGGTCGGGCTCATGAAGAAAAGCCGCTCTCAAAGGAGCGGCTTTCTCATTCAGTGCAGTCGTTCTGACCTCACACTGCCCGCTTATCGTGCTCGATCACCGCATACGCGCTGTGATTGTGAATCGACTCGAAGTTTTCCGCCTCGAGCACATAAGCGACGATCCGTTCGTCCGCATTCAGACGCTGCGCGACGTCACGCACCAAGTCCTCGACGAACTTCGGATTTTCGTACGCGCGCTCAGTGACGAACTTCTCGTCGGGCCGCTTCAGCAAGCCCCATAGTTCGCACGACGCTTCTTCCTCGGCAATGCGGATCAGGTCTTCCACGGCAAGTTCACCCGCCAGCTCCGCATTGATCGTGACGTGTGAACGCTGGTTGTGCGCGCCATATTGCGAAATTTTCTTCGAACACGGACAGAGGCTCGTAACCGGCACCAGCACTTTGAGGAACAGGCGCGTCGCACCGTTGCGCATGTCGCCAATCAGCGTGACTTCGTAGTCGAGCAGACTTTGCACGCCCGACACCGGCGCCGTCTTGTTCACGAAGTAAGGAAACGACACTTCGATGCGGCCCGCCTCGGCCTCGAGTTTTTCGAGCATGGCGGCGAGCATCGCTCGGAACGTCGCCGGTTCCAGCGGCGCGTTGTGCTCCTCAAGGAGGGCGACGAAGCGCGACATGTGCGTGCCCTTCTGGTCGGCGGGCAGGTGGACGTCCAGATTCCAGGTGCCGACCGTCGGCTGCACCTCACCGCTTGCTGTGCGCACCGTGAGCGGATGGCGCACCGCCTTGACGCCAACCCGCTGAATTGGAATCTGGCGGGT
The DNA here is from genome assembly GCF_000472445.1 of Burkholderia sp. WSM2230. Classification (GTDB taxonomy): domain Bacteria; phylum Pseudomonadota; class Gammaproteobacteria; order Burkholderiales; family Burkholderiaceae; genus Paraburkholderia. The sequence goes on along the minus strand of NZ_AXAJ01000015.1, from coordinate 77,574 downwards.
ATCGGGCGTGCTTTGCACGTCAGGCATCACAAAGGCGGGATTCATCTGATTCATGTTGTTGTCCTTTCAGGAAGACGCTGACCCGCTCCCATGTTCCGCTTCGCAGGAAGTTCTCACTGCGGGAAAAAACTTGACCCGATCGACGATCGCACCTTTGGGCGTTCGCAAAGCGACAGGTTCGGGGTCCTGAGCGGCCGCGCGCAGCACAAACCGCAACGGCAAACGCCGGCCCCTGCCGGCGTTCGATAATGAGCATCAGCGCATCGACTGGAGTTGGGGATTTCCCTTGGCCGCCGGCGCGTTGATAGCCAGACCCGGCGCGCTGCAAATCGATGAGCTAACCGGGTTGTCAAACTGACCTGGCCAACCGCCGCAGTCAGACAACCCAGTTAGACGCCACAATCAAGCGCCCTGCTCAAGCGACCCGCTTGACCGACGACTGGGCGCCGAGCGCGCCGCTCGACACAAAGCGCTCGCTAATCGACTTGGCGATGCCCGCGGCGTCCAGCCCGCATGCGGCGAGCAGCTTGGCCGGATCTCCGTGATCGATGAAGCGGTCAGGAAGGCCCAATTGTAGTATGGGCCGCATAACCCCACTCTCGAGCAGGGCTTCGACGCATGCGGAGCCTGCGCCGCCCATCACGCAGCCTTCTTCGACGGTGACTATGGCGTCGTGCGTTTCCGCCAGCCGACGCACGAGGTCGGCGTCGAGCGGCTTCACGAAACGCATGTTGGCCACCGTCGCATCGAGCTGCTCGGCAGCCGCGAGGGACGGCGCGACCATCGTGCCGAACGCGAGGATCGCAATGCGTTTGCCCGCCGGTTGCGAGGTTTCGCGACGCACTTCGCCCTTGCCGACCGGCAGCGCGGCCATCTGCTTGACCGTTGCCACGCCGGCGCCGGCGCCGCGCGGATAGCGAACCGCCGTCGGACACGACTGCTGCAACGCCGTGTACAACATTTGCCGGCATTCGTTTTCGTCCGACGCGACCATCACCATCATGTTCGGGATGCAGCGCATGAACGCGAGATCGTAAGCGCCCGCGTGCGTCGCACCGTCCGCGCCGACGAGACCCGCGCGGTCGATGGCGAACACCACCGGCAGATTCTGCAGCGCGACGTCGTGAATCAGCTGGTCGTAGGCGCGTTGGAGGAACGTCGAGTAGATCGCGACGACCGGCTTCATGCCCTCGGCGGCGAGGCCGCCGGCGAACGTGACCGCGTGCTGCTCGGCAATGCCGACGTCGAAGTAGCGGTCCGGAAAGCGCTTCTCGAACTCCACCATGCCCGAGCCTTCACGCATGGCCGGCGTGATGCCGATCACGCGCGGGTCGAGTTCGGCGGCGTCGCACAGCCACTCGCCGAACACTTGCGTGTAGGTTTTCTTCGACGGCGAGACCGCCGGCTTGATGCCTTCGGCCGGATTGAACTTGCCGGGGCCGTGATACAGCACCGGATCGGCCTCGGCGAGCTTGTAGCCCTGGCCCTTCTTCGTCACCACGTGCAGGAATTGCGGACCGCGCAGTTCCTTGATGTTTTGCAGCGTGGGAATCAGCGAATCGAGGTCGTGGCCGTCGATCGGGCCGATGTAGTTGAAGCCGAATTCCTCGAACAGCGTAGCCGGCACGATCATGCCCTTCGCGTGCTCTTCGAGCTTGCGCGCCAGATCGAGCATGGGCGGCGCAACGCGCAGCACGCGCTCCACGCCCGCGCGCGCGGCAGCGTAGAAGCGGCCGGACATCAGACGCGCGAGATGGCGGTTCAGCGCGCCGACCGGCGGCGAAATCGACATGTCGTTGTCGTTCAGGATGACGAGCAGCGGCACGTCGTCTTCGACGCCGGCGTTGTTCATTGCCTCGAAGGCCATGCCCGCCGTCATTGCGCCGTCACCGATCACCGCGATGCCCATGCGGTTGTCGCCCTGCAGCTTGCTTGCGATAGCCATGCCGAGCGCCGCCGAAATCGACGTACTCGAATGCGCGGTGCCGAAGGTGTCGTATTCCGACTCGTCGCGTTTGGGGAAACCCGAGATGCCGCCCAACTGTCGGAGCGTGTGCATCTTGTCGCGGCGACCCGTCAGGATTTTGTGCGGATACGTCTGATGGCCGACGTCCCACACGATGCGGTCGTGCGGCGTGTCGAACACATAATGCAGAGCAATGGTCAACTCGACCGTGCCGAGGTTGGACGAAAGATGGCCGCCCGTCTGCGACACGCTGTCGAGCACAAAGGCGCGCAACTCGTCGGCAAGCGGTTGCAGTTGGCGGCGATCGAGGCGGCGCAGAGCTGCCGGGTCGTCGATGGTTTTCAGCAAGTCGTACATCGTCGTTCCATTGTAGGAAAACTTACGCGCCCGCACTTCATACATGCACCTTGTGGGGACGGTGCGCGGCGGCGGGCTTTCGCGTTCAGCTGACCCGGTTCACCACCAGGTCGGCCAATTCGGCAAGACGCTGCGCGCGCGCGCCGAACGGCGCCAGCGCTGCGTGTGCGTCGCTGCGCAACTGCGCGGCGAGCGCGCGCGATGCGTCGAGCCCAATAATCGACACGTAGGTCGGCTTGCCGTCCTTCGCGTCTTTACCTGCTGTCTTGCCGAGCGTCGCGGAGTCGGTCGTGACGTCGAGAATATCGTCGACGACCTGAAACGCGAGGCCGACCGCGGCCGAGTAGGCGTCGAGCGAACGCATGGCGTTTTCGTCGGGCGCCTCGCCTGCCAGCGCCCCCACGCGCACCGCGGCGCGCAGCAACGCGCCGGTCTTCATGCGGTGCATGGTTTCGAGCTGCGCGCGCGTGAGGGTGTGACCGACGCTCGCAAGGTCGATGGCCTGCCCGCCGCACATGCCGATGGACCCGCTCGCCAGCGCCAGCTCGCGGACCAGCGCGGCCTGCTGCGCGGGCGCGAGAACATCAGACGTCAACGAGACGAACGCCTGCGATTGCAAGGCGTCGCCGACCAGCAGCGCCGTGGCTTCGTCATACTTGACGTGTACCGTGGGCTTACCGCGACGCAGTGCGTCGTCGTCCATGCAAGGCATGTCGTCGTGCACGAGCGAATACACGTGGATCATTTCCAGTGCCGCCGCTGCCGCGTCGAGGCACTCGGCGCGCGCGCCGGTCAGTTCGCCGGCCGCGTGGCACAAGAGCGGGCGGACCCGCTTGCCGCCGCCCAGCACCGCGTAGCGCATGGCCTCGTGGAGCTTCGCGGGCTCCGTGGTCTCAGCCGGCAGATAGTGTTCGAGTGCCGCTTCGACGCGCTCCAGTACCGAGCGCGTCCATTGTTCGAATGTCATAGGTCGTCCCCGCTTTCAGTAGCGGCTGTTCCTGCTGTATTCACGGGCAATGGCTTGAGCGTCTCGCCGTCCAGCACGCGCACCTGCTGCTCGACCTTCTCGAGCTGCTGCTGGCAAAACGCCACCAGAGCCGCGCCGCGCCGATAGGCCGAGAGCGACTCTTCGAGGCTCAAATTGCCGCTTTCCATGCGCGCAACGAGGCCCTCGAGTTCCGCCTGTGCCGCCTCGTAATTCTCGGGCAGCGGCGTGTTGTCGACGCCCTCGGCCGGCGCCGCAGCGGTATCGTTCGACGCGGTCTTCGCCATGAATAGTCGCAAAAATTAAAACAAGTCGGACATTCTACGGCAAAAGCGACAAATCCGATCTGCCAGCCCTCCTTCGGGCCACCGGCCGGCCTGCGCCGCCCTGTCAGTCTCGCAGAAAAAAATCCATTGGTCTGTGCCTAAAAGACCGAACTTTCCCGTGATTTTTGACCCAAATCAGTGACTTAACTGTCCCAAGGAGGGGGAAACAGGTATAATCTCGGGCTCCCTAAATCGAATCTTCGATGGTTGGGTTGTTCACTGCTTTCACGTCTTCATCGGGAGTGGGAATGTCCAATCTGAGCAATGCATTGCAGTTGCGGTCTGTTCACAGCCAACTGCCAGTCACGGCTTACTTTGACGACGCGCTTCTAACGCGCGAAATCGAAACCCTTTTCAAGAAAGGTCCCCGTTACGTCGGGCACGATCTCATGGTGCCTGAGGTGGGGAATTATTTTGCCTTGCCGAGCGAACGCGAGGGGCGTGTGCTCGTTCGCAACCAGCAATCGCAGGTGGAACTGCTGTCCAACGTGTGCCGCCACCGTCAGGCAATCATGCTGAATGGCCGCGGCCAGACGGAGAACATCGTGTGTCCGCTGCACCGCTGGACGTACGACCTCAAAGGCGAACTGCTCGGCGCTCCGCATTTTGCGGACAACCCGTGCCTGAATCTCGGCGCCACCGCGCTGCAGAACTGGCAGGGGTTGCTGTTCGAGGCGCAAGGCCGCAACGTCGCGCGCGATCTGGCCAAACTCGGCACAAAGCAACACTTCGACTTCTCGGGCTTCATGTTCGATCACGTCGAGGTGCACGAGTGCAACTACAACTGGAAGACCTTCATCGAGGTCTATCTGGAGGACTATCACGTTGCGCCGTTCCATCCGGGTCTCGGCAGCTTCGTCAATTGCGACGACCTCACGTGGGAGTTCGGCGAGTGGTACAGCGTGCAAACCGTCGGCGTGCACAAGGACCTCGAGCAGCCGGGCAGCCCCACGTACCGCAAATGGCACGACGAAGTGCTGCGTTTTCGCGGCGGCAATCCGCCCGAGTTCGGCGCCATCTGGATGGTGTACTACCCGGGCATCATGATCGAGTGGTACCCGCACGTGCTGGTCGTGTCATGGCTGATTCCGCGCGGCCCGCAGAAAACCACCAACGTCGTCGAGTTCTATTACCCTGAGGAAATCGCGCTGTTCGAGCGCGAGTTCGTCGAAGCCGAGCGCGCCGCCTATATGGAAACGGCTCGCGAAGACGACGAAATCGCAGAGCGCATGGACGCAGGCCGCCGCGCGCTGATGGAACGCGGCGAATCGCAGGTGGGTCCGTACCAGAGCCCAATGGAAGACGGCATGCAGCACTTCCACGAGTTCCTGCGGCGCGAGCTCGGCACCATCTGACTTGCGGGCCTCTGCCCGACCTGGGTCGCATGGCGCCAAGCATGGGCGTCAACATAGAAAGACGGGCTTCGGCCCGTCTTTTTTGTTTAGACTAACGAGGTAGCCCGGCCATCCGGTCGCGTCATGAGGCCGCCGGCAACGGAGCCGCCATCGCCTGCATCGAGGAGACGTCATGCCCCACACTCACTACACCACTTTGATCTCCGCGACGAACCTCGCGGAACGGCTCGCCGATGCGCCGGGCAGCGTGTTCGTTATCGACTGCCGCTTTGATCTGGCAGACCCGGAAGCTGGCGAAAAGGCATATCTCGCCGGACATGTGCCCGGCGCGCATTATCTGCATCTCGACCGCGATCTGTCGGGGCCGAAGAACGGCACGAACGGGCGCCATCCATTGCCGGATCGTGCGCGGCTTGTCGAAACGCTGGAGTCGCGCGGGCTGAAGCAAGGCCAGCAGGTCGTCGCCTATGACGCGCAAGGCGGCATGTATGCCGCGCGCGCCTGGTGGCTGCTGCGCTGGCTAGGACACGACGCGGTCGCACTGCTCGACGGCGGACTTCAGGCGTGGCAAGCCGCGCACCAGCCGCTCACGCAAGACGTGCCGCCGCAAAACACCGGCGACTTCAAAGCCGGCGCGCCGCTTTCGGTTACCGTGGACGCGCAGATGCTCGAGCGCAATCTCGGCTCCAAGGAACGCGTGGTCGTCGACGCGCGCGCGGCCGACCGCTATCGCGGCGAAAACGAAACGTTGGACCGGGTCGGCGGCCATATTCCGGGCGCGCTCAACCGCTTCTTCAAGGACAACCTCACCGACGACGGCCGCTTCAAGCCAGCCCATACACTGCGCGACGAATTCCATGCGCTGCTCGGCGACACGCCGCCCGAACATGTCGTTCTGCAATGCGGCTCGGGCGTGACGGCCTGTGTGAACGCGCTGGCAATGGAAGTGGCCGGCCTGCACGGCGCGGCGCTCTACGCGGGCTCGTGGAGCGAGTGGAGTTCGGACCCGAAGCGCCCCATCGCGACCGGGCCGAATCCCTAGAGCAATACGCGGCATTCGCAAAAAAGTAAGAAAGGCCGTTGTCGCTTCTGGAAGCGGCAACGGCCTTTTTCGTACAGCCAACGCAGCGGATCCGGGCAACCCGCCGCGAAGCCTCAAGCCACTCCGTGCTGCTTGAACCAGGCGAGCGTGCGACGCCAGCCGTCCTCGGCATCGGCCTTCTTGTAGCTCGGCCGGTAGTCGGCAAAGAACGCATGGCCCGCATCGTTGTACACGACGAATTGCGAACCGCGTGCGACCTGCGGCCCTTGCGCAATGGCCTGCTTCATCTGTTCGAGCGATTCCTGCGGGATGCTCTGGTCCTGCAAGCCGTACAAACCGAGCACTGGCGCGCGAAGCTCCGCCACGCGGTCGAGCGGATTAGCCGGGTTGGTGGCCGTGCGGTCGCCGACCACGCGCCCATACCATGCAACCGCTGCCTTCAGCCGGGGCTCATGTTCGGCGTACAGCCAGGCGATGCGGCCGCCCCAGCAAAAACCGGTTACGCCCAGACGCTTCAGATCGCCGCCGTGTTCGCCGGCCCACGCGACGGTCGCGTCGAGGTCGGCCAACGCCTGCTCGTCTGGCACCTTGCTCAAGATCTGCTGGCTGATCTGCTGGATGGTGGGAAGCGCCATCGGGTCACCCTCGCGAACGAACAGATCCGGCGCGATGGCGAGATAGCCGAGCTTGGCGAAGCGCCGGCAAACATCGGCGATATGCTCGTGAACGCCGAACGCCTCATGAATCACGATGATCACCGGCAAATGCGTCTTGCCCTTCGGCTGCGCGCGATAGGCGGGCACCAGCGTGCCGCCCGAGCGCACCGCGATCTCGCCGGCCTCGAGACCTTCGCTATCCGTATGGATGGTTTGCGCCGACACCGGCAGCACGGCAGCCGCAAAGCCGGTGCCGAGCGCGGCCTTGATAAAGGTGCGTCGATTAAAGGGAACGTGCGGGACCAGGCTGTCGACATCGGGGTTCAACATACGGGCGCTCCTCATGAACGGTGGAGGCAACAGGATACGCCTCGGGCGCGTCCTGTTGCAGATGCGGGCGGGCGAGCCGGGGCGCGGTCAGTGCAGCTTGACGCGCGGCAACGTAGTGCGCCGCAGCCAGTGCGCGAAAGTGTCGAGCACCATCCGCGCATAGCCATGCAGCGCGGCGATATGCAGCCGGTACAGCGACATATACATGAACCGCGCGAAGAGGCCCTCGATCAGCATATTGCCGCCGATCACCCCGCCCATCAGATTGCCGACCGCGCTGAAGTGTCCGAGCGACACGAGCGAGCCGAAGTCGCGATAGGTGAATTCCGGCAGCGGCCGGTTTTCGAGCCGCGCCGCGAGCGCCTTCAGCAGAAAACTGGCCTGCTGATGGGCGGCCTGCGCGCGCGGCGGCACGTTCTTCTCGTTGCCCGGCCACGGGCAGGCAGCGCAATCGCCGAGCGCGAACACGTTGTCGTCGATTTCCGTTTGCAGCGTGCGGCGCACGTTGAGTTGGCCGAGCCGGTTGACCGGCAGGCCGTCCAGTTCGCTCAGGATAGCCGGCGCCCGGATGCCCGCTGCCCACACGGTCAGATCGGCGCGCACGGTCTTGCCGCTCGCCGTGCGGATGATCCCTGGCGCGACTTCGGCCACTGTTTCGCTCGTCATCAGCTTCACACCGAGCTTGGTGAGCAGCTCGGCCGTTGCCGTCGACACGCGCTCCTGCAAAGCCGGCAGAATGCGCGGCCCCGCTTCGATCAGCACAATGCCCACGTCATGCCGCGGATCGAGCTTATGCAAACCATACGCGGACAACACCTGCGCCGTATTGCGCAATTCCGCCGAGAGCTCGACGCCCGTCGCGCCGCCGCCGACAATCGCCACCTGAATGCGCGGCTCGGAGGAAGGCGACGTGCCCGACCCCGACTCGACCGGCTCGTGCGCCTGATGCTCGGCCCGCATGCAAGCCGCGATCAGGCGCTTGCGAAAACGCTCGGCCTGGCTGACGGTGTCGAGTGCAAGGGAGAATTCCGGCGCGCCTTTCACGCCGAAGAATGCCGTCGTACTGCCGATCGCAATGATCAGCGTGTCGTACTCGAGCACACGCACGGGCAGCAGTTCGGCGCCGTCGTCGTCCATGACGGCACCAAGCGTGAGGCGCCTGTTCGCACGATCAAGACCCGTGAGTTCGCCCTGTTGAAACTCGAAGCCGTGCCAGCGCGCCTGGGCCGCGTATTCGAGCTCCTGCGTGAACGGGTCCATGCTGCCGGCCGCCACTTCGTGCAACAAGGGCTTCCAGATGTGAGTCGGATTCCGGTCGACGAGCGTGACCTGCGCACGCGTTGCGCCCCGGCTCTTGTGACCATAGCGATCACCCAGCCGGGTTGCCAGCTCCAGCCCCCCCGCGCCTCCGCCGACGACGATAAAACGATGCATTGAACTCTCCGTGTTTGCCGATGGGTTGTGCGTCGTAAGCACGCGCGAGCGCGTGTGTTTTTACCGATTGTCCGCGAGCGGCACGCTTTGTCACAAGCCGCCAGAACGCATGTGTGACATGCACACGACGATATCGCGCGCCGTCACACGGCGGTCAATGCGCTTCTTCCCAATTGAGCCCCGCGCCGACTTCGGCGACGAGCGGCACTTTGAGCGCGGCGACACCGCACATCAGTTCGGGCAGACGCTTGCGGACCTCGGGCAGTTCTTCGTCGGGTACTTCGAGAATCAGTTCGTCATGCACCTGCATGATCATGCGCGTGCCGATGTTCGATTCTTCAATCCATTTCTGCACCGCGATCATGGAGAGCTTGATGAGGTCGGCAGCCGTGCCCTGCATCGGCGCGTTGATGGCCGCGCGCTCCGCGGCCTGGCGGCGCGGACCGTTGCCGCCGTTGATTTCGGGCAGCCACAGCCGGCGGCCGAACACCGTTTCGACGTAACCTTTGGCTTTCCCGCTCAAACGCGTCTCGTCCATGTAGCGGGCGACACCTGGATAGCGCGCGAAATAGCGGTCGATATAAAGCTTGGCCGCATCGCGCGTAATGCCCAGGTTCGACGCAAGGCCGAACGAGCTCATGCCATAAATCAGCCCGAAGTTGATGACCTTTGCCACGCGCCGCTGATCGTTCGATACCTCGAGCGGCGTCACGCTGAAAATTTCCGCAGCGGTTGCGCGGTGAATGTCTTCACCTTGCGAAAATGCGCGCAGCAACGATTCGTCGCCGGAAATATGCGCCATGATGCGCAATTCGATTTGCGAGTAATCCGCGGAGACCAGCTTGTGACCGGGCGGCGCAATGAAGGCCTCGCGAATGCGGCGACCCTCGCCGGTGCGCACAGGAATGTTCTGCAAATTCGGATCGTTCGAGGCAAGACGCCCGGTGACCGCGACGGCCTGCGCATAGTTCGTGTGCACGCGGCCGGTGCTTGCGTTGACCATGCGCGGCAGCTTGTCGGTGTATGTGGACTTGAGCTTCGACAGGCCGCGATGTTCCAGCAGGATTTTGGGCAGCGGGTAATCTTCGGCGAGTTTTTGCAGCACTTCTTCGTCGGTGGAAGGCGCGCCGCTCGGCGTCTTTTTCACCACCGGCAACTCGAGCCGCTCGAAGAAAATCTGGCCGATCTGTTTCGGCGAGCCGAGATTGAATTCGCCGCCCGCAAGCACATACGCTTCGCTTTCCAGTTCGATGAGCCGCGCGGCAATTTCACTGCTTTGCACACGCAGTTTTTCCGCGTCGATCAAAACGCCAGTGCGCTCCATCTTGCGCAACACGCGCGACGTGGGCACTTCAATGTCACGGTAGACATGCTCGAGCGTCTTCTCCGCAGCAAGCTGCGGGTACAGCGTTTGATGCAGACGCAACGTGATGTCGGCGTCTTCCGCTGCGTATTCGGCGGCTTTCTCGAGCGCGACTTCGTCGAAGCCGATTTGCTGCGCGCCCTTGCCCGCCACATCTTCATACTTGATCGTCTTGATGCCCAGATGGCGCAACGCGAGGTTGTCCATGTCATGCGGACGATGCGATTCCAGCACATAGGACTGCAGCAACGTGTCGTGTTCGACGCCGCGCATTTCGATGCCGTAGTTCGCGAGCACCTGCTCGTCGTACTTCAGATGCTGACCGACCTTCTTGTGCTCCGCACTTTCGAGCCACGGCTTGAGCTTCGCGAGCACTTCTTCGCGCGGCAATTGCGCAGGCGCGTCCGGGCCGCGATGTGCGACCGGCACGTAAGCGGCGTGCCCCGCTTCAACGGAGAACGACAAACCCACGATTTGGGCGGTCATCGGATCGAGCGAAGTGGTTTCGGTGTCGAACGAAGTCAGCTCTGCCGCGTTGACTCTTTGCAGCCACGCGTCGAATTGCTCCCACGTCTGCACGGTTTCGTAGTGGCGTTCGTGATCGACGGTGAGTGCCGGCGGCACGTCGGTTTCCGGACCTTCCACCGCGTCGGCAATTTCGACCTCGCGCAGCCACGTCTTGAAGCCGTGGCGCGTGAACACGTCGCGCAGTTCTTCCCGCGATTCCGGGCGGCTCTGCAAATTTTCCTCTATCGAGGCGATGTGCTCGGTCAGATCGCAATTGCGTTCTACCGTGACCAGCTTGCGCGCCATCGGCAGGAAATCAAGCGCGCGTCGCAGATTGTCTCCTACCGCACCTTTGATCTCGTCTGCATGTGCGACGATGCCATCCAGCGACTCATATTGCGTGAGCCATTTGAGCGCGGTTTTCGGCCCGCATTTTTCGACGCCCGGTACGTTGTCGACGGTATCGCCGATCAACGACAGGTAGTCGACAATGCGCTCGGGCGGCACGCCGAACTTGGCAAGCACGCCGGCACGGTCGAGTTTTTCGTTGGTCATCGTATTGATGAGGGTGACATGATCCGACACGAGCTGCGCCAGATCCTTGTCCCCAGTCGACACGATCACGTTCATGCCACGCTTTTCCGCCTCGGTGCTGAGCGTGCCGATTACGTCGTCGGCTTCCACGCCGTCGATCATCAGAAGCGGCCAGCCGAGCGCGCGCACAGCCACATGAATCGGTTCGATCTGCCGCGAGAGATCATCCGGCATGGAAGGACGATTCGCCTTGTACTCGGGATACCAGTCATCGCGAAACGTTTTGCCCTTGGCGTCGAACACGCACGCGCTATACTCTGCTGTGACTTCCTTGCGCATGCGCCGCAGCATGTTGATCATCCCGTAGAGCGCACCTGTGGGACCACCATCGGGCCCGCGCAGATCAGGCATCGCATGGTAGGCCCGGTACAGATAACTCGAACCGTCGACCAATAGCAGGGTCTTACCTTCAAGGCTTCGTTCTTCAGGCATTATGACTAAGAGAAAAGTGATTCCGAGTCTGCGATCACTCGCAGATCAAGAGCGCGCAACGGCAAAAAAGGCCCGCGCATCGTGGCAGATGTTCACGATTATGGCAGAGTTTATCGAGGCGACCGAGTACCTCTCGGAGATTCGCCCGGCTGTCAGCATCTACGGTTCAGCGCGTCTCAAACCGAATTCGCCGTATTACAAACTGGCCACGCAGATCGCGCGCAAACTCTCGGATGCGGGCTTCGCTGTAATCTCCGGCGGCGGCCCCGGCATCATGGAAGCCGCCAATAAAGGCGCGCATGCAGGCAAGGCGCCTTCTGTCGGACTGAATATCGAATTGCCTCACGAGCAATCCGGCAATCAGTGGCAAGATATCTCGCTGCGCTTCCGGCATTTCTTCACGCGCAAGGTCACGTTCGTCAAGAACTCCGACGCGGTGATCGTCATGCCGGGCGGTTTCGGCACGCTCGACGAACTCGCGGAAGTGCTCACGCTCATTCAGACCAAGAAGTCCCGCCACGTGCCCATTATTCTGGTTGGCGGAGAGTTCTGGGAAGGTCTGCTTGCGTGGTTCAAGAATTCGCTTACGCCCATGGGTCTCATCAATCCGACGGACATCGACCTGATGCAGGTGATCGACGATCCGGACCAGGTGCTCGAAGCGGTGCTCAAGTTCTACGAAGACCGTGAGGGCGCGGAGCCGCAGCCGACCAAATCGGAAGAAGACCGGATGTTCTATCTGTAACGTCCGGGCTCATACGCCTTTCGCTTTCGCGCGCACGGACGCACGCGCGGAATCTTGATGCGAAGCGGGCAGCCTGTGTGCTGCCCGTTTGCGTTTATGGCGGCGCTTGCGCTCGTGCTTGTGTTTGCACCTCGTCGCGCTGATCGCCTTGCGCTTGCAGCCATTCGCAGAATTGCGCGACGAGCGGCGCATTCGCCACCTCGCGGCGTGCAACCCACCAATAGCCGCGCGCGTCGAGACGCGGCCCCGCAAGCGGCATGACGAGCCGGCCTGACGCGAGTTCATCAGCGACTAACGGCAACGGGCCGAGCGCCACGCCGAGTCCATCCACGGCGGCCTGCAAGGCCAGATAGAAGTGATCGAACGACTGCTTTTTGCGGCATTTCGTTGTCACGCCCGCCGCCGATAACCAGTTGCTCCACGCTTCGGGCCGCGTATCGGAATGCAGCAGCACATGCCGCGCGAGATCGTCCGCGCTTCTGATCGGCGAGCGCTGCAGCAACGCGGGACTGCACACCGGCACCTCGCTTTCGCCGAGGAAATGGCCGCTCACATAGTTCGGCCAGTGTGCTGGACCGCGCCGCACGGCGACGTCGAAACTGTCCAATGTCTCGACGGGCGCATTCGACGTGGCGAGCCGCAACTCGACGTTGGGCACCTTGCGCTGAAACTGATGCAGGCGCGGCAGCAGCCACTTCATCGCGAAGGTGGGCAGCGCATTCACGCGCAGCACGTGCACGACGCCGGAGTCGCGCAGTTGATCCGTGGCGTGGGCGATGCTGTCGAACGCTGCCTGCACCGTGGATAGATAACGGCGGCCGTCGGCCGTCAGCCGTACGCGCTTGCCGTGACGCTGGAACACCTGCACGCCGAGCCACGATTCGAACGCCGCCACCTGCCGGCTGATTGCACCGTGGGTCACATGCAGCTCGTTCGCAGCAGCGGTGAAACTCTCATGACGCGCCGCGGCTTCAAAGGCGCGCAGCGCGGGAAATGGAGGAAGATTGCGAGCCATGCTTGTGATTGTAGATCACAAAGCCGGGCGCAAAAATCGTTTTGCCGCGGGCCAGTTCGGCGCTAACCTCCTGAGCTTGAACTGGAAGCGAAGCATATGGACCACGACCTCACCTCATTGAACTCCGCGGCGGCTCCAAAGCCCACATTGCGGGAAATTTTTGGCGGCTTTCTCGGGCTCGGCCTTATCTCTTTCGGCGGTGCATTGCCCCTCGCGCGCCGCGCGCTCGTCGAGCAGCGCCGCTGGCTGAGCGCCGAAGATTTCACCGATCTGCTCGGCCTTTGCCAATTCCTGCCAGGCGGCAATGTGATCAATCTTTCGGTAGCCGTCGGCATGCGTTTTCGCGGCGTTCCAGGGGCGCTTGCCGGCTTGCTCGGCTTGATCGCGGGGCCCTCGCTTGTGGTTATCGGACTTGGCGTGCTGTACGAGCGCACGCAAGACGACCCGCACGTGCGTCATCTGTTCGCGGGGCTTGCGGCCGCCGCAGCGGGCCTTCTGATTTCGATGGCGGTGAAGATCGTGCTGCCGCTGCGCAATAAACCCATGGCCGCGCTCATCGCCGCACTCGGCTTCGTCGCGATCGCGATCCTGCGGCTGCCGCTGTTGCCCACCATGCTGGTACTGACGCCGCTCAGCATCTACCTTGCATCGAGGAACGCACAATGAACGACACGCTCGTTTCTCTCGCCATCATTTTCAGCCAGCTCTCGCTGCTCGCCTTCGGCGGCGGCAACACGATTCTTCCGGAGATGCAGCGTCAGGTGGTCGAAGTGCATCACTGGATGCCGGCCAGCGAGTTCAGCGCTCTCTTCGCGCTCGCGCAAGCCGCCCCGGGACCGAACCTGATGATCGTGACGCTGATCGGATGGCACGTGGCCGGTTGGCCGGGCATGCTCGTGACGTCGATCGCGAAGTTCGGACCGTCGTCGATCGTGACGATACTCGCGCTGCACGCGTGGGACCGCTTCAAAGACCGGCCGTGGCGGCGCTACGCGCAATTGGGACTCGTGCCGGTGACGGCCGGCATTGTCGCAGCAAGCGCGGCACTGATTGCGCAAGCGTCGGATTCCACGGCGATTGCATGGGCGATCACCGCGTTCACAACAGTGATTGCGTTGAAGACGCGCATTCATCCGCTGTGGTTGCTGGCCGCCGGCAGCCTCATCGGGCTGACTGGTTTCGGGCAGTAGTCGGACCGCTGTTTGCGAGCGCGGTCACGGGCTCGTGACGAACGCGTTCGCGACCGCGCGCGGCGCTAACACCGCGCGCTCCCGAGACCGCCGGCTTACTGAAACGCCACCTCGGCGAAACTGCGCAGCTTGCGGCTATGCAAACGATGCAGCCCGTTCTCGCGCAAAAGCTCCATTGCTTTCACGCCGATCTGCAGATGCTGATCCACCTGCGCGCGATAAAACTGATCGGCCATGCCGGGCAGTTTCAATTCGCCGTGCAGCGGTTTGTCGGACACGCAAAGCAAGGTGCCGTACGGCACACGGAAGCGGAATCCATTCGCGGCGATGGTCGCGCTTTCCATGTCGAGCGCAATGGCGCGGCTTTGCGACAGCCGTTGCACCGGTTCGCGATGATCGCGCAACTCCCAGTTGCGGTTGTCGACACTCGCCACGGTGCCCGTGCGCATCACGCGTTTCAGTTCGACGCCGTCCAGTTGCGTGACCTGCGCAACTGCACGCTCAAGTGCGACCTGCACTTCGGCGAGCGCCGGAATCGGCACCCACAGCGGCAAATCCGCATCGAGCACGTGATCCTCGCGCACATAGCCGTGGGCGAGCACATAGTCGCCGAGGCGCTGCGTATTGCGCAGGCCCGCGCAGTGACCGAGCATGATCCACGCATGCGGACGCAGCACGGCGATGTGATCGGTAATGGTCTTCGCGTTAGAAGGCCCCACGCCGATGTTGATCATCGTGATGCCGCTGCCGTCCGCGCGCTTCAGGTGATATGCGGGCATCTGCGGCAGGCGCGGCGGCGCGGTGCCTTCCTGCGCCTGCTCGCCGAGATTCTCGTTGTAGGTGACCACGTCGCCGGGTTCGACAAACGACGTGTACTCGCTGCGATAGGCGCGCAGTTCCTCGTCGTCGGTATGGGCCATCATGGTGCGGCCGAGTTTGACGAACTCGTCGATATAGAACTGGTAGTTCGTGTACAGCACGTAGTTCTGGCAATGCGTCGGCGAGGTCGCCGTGTAGTGCTTCAGCCGATGCAGCGAAAAATCCACGCGCGCCGCCGTGAACAACGCAAGCGGATGCGGCTCGCCAGGCAGCGGCTCATACGTGCCGTTGACGATGCGGTCGTCGAGCAGCGCGAGGTCCGGCGTGTCGAACACGTCGCGCATGAGGAAAAGGCGCTCGCGATCCAGATCGCCCTCGAGGTGAATGCCCTCGGCAAACGCGAAGTGAATTGGAATCGGATGGGTGGAAACGCCAACTTCGATCTTGACGTGATGGTTCTTCGCAAGCAGCCGCAACTGCTCGCGATAGTAGTTGCCGAACAGATCGGGCCGCGTGACCGTGGTCTCGAACACGCCGGGCCCCGCGACAAAACCATACGAGCGGCGCGAATCGATATGCGTGTTCACTTCGGTGCAGATACGCACGAACGGGTAGCACGCGCGCACACGCCGCTCGAACAGTTCGTTGCGGCGATAGCGCGCGAAGGCGTCGCGCAAAAAAGAGGTGTTCGCTTCGTAAATCGCCGACAAGCGGGTGACAGCTTCGGCGGCGTCGTCGAAGGATTCGGTCGGGAAGCTGTTGGCGGGAGTTTGCACCGCGCGTTGATTGGTATCGTTGTTCATCTTCGTTCGCCTCTATTAATGAGACGACATTACCACGGAAGCCGTGATAGCCAAATGACCTTGCCGCGCGCGCGGCATGCGCCGGCGCGGCGCTCGCACGATAGCGGACGCGTCGCGCGAAAGCGGCGCAAAATAAGGGGATCGCGCCCGTGGCAGAGGCTGGATTTGCTAGAATCGGGGCACCATTCCGGAGAATCATCATGAAGCCGCTCCTTCCCGTCGCCGTTGCACTGGCCCTTGCCTTTGGCAACGCCGCGATGGCTGCCCAGCCTGTCGACGACACGCCGCCCCCGGGCGCACCGCAGTCCGCCAACGAACGCGCCGGACTGCCCGACCTGGAGAAAATCAACCGGCCGGCCGCACAGGTCAGCTCGAAGGTCGAAATCAACGTTCCGCGCACGCCGAGCTTTCATGAGCGCAGCCCAAACGGCACTGAAATCACCGAATACCGCGACAAAGGCAAGCCCGTCGAAATCAACGTGCGTTCGAACCTTGGCACGCGCTATCAGATGAGCGCGCCGCTCGACACGTCGCCAACCGTGCGCGACAACGGCCGCGCGAGCACGCGTTTGCCGTCGGTGAATCTTCGCTATTGATGCATGGCGGGCAAACGTCCCGCCGCTTTCGTCAACGCATTCCCGCATATAGCGTCGCGGGGCTAGCCGCTGTAACCGTTTCAACACCGCTGTTGCCGTGAATCCCGCTGCCGTTTGCGGACCCGCCTGTTCGCGGGTTCGCCGCTGCCTTGGCCACCGCACGCATGCTGCTGGCCGCACCGCGCCAGCCCGACGAACCTGATCCGACTTTTCCGCATGGCTGTCTTCACCGCTGTTACCGAATCCCAACTCGCAGACTGGATGCGCCATTACGATCTCGGCGAGGTCGTCGAATTTCGCGGCATTACCTCCGGCATCGAAAACAGCAATTTTTTTCTGACGACGACGCGCGGCGAATACGTCCTCACCATTTTCGAAAAGCTCACAGCGGAGCAACTACCGTTCTATCTGAATCTGATGCGGCATCTGGCGGCGCACCGCGTGCCTGTGCCGGACCCCATGCCGCGCGAGGACGGCTCGCTATTCGGCATCCTGCTCGGCAAACCCGCGGCTATTGTGACGAAACTGGAAGGTGCGCCGGAACTCGCGCCGGGCGTCGAGCACTGCGTCGAAGTCGGACAGATGCTCGCGCGCATGCATCTGGCCGGGCGCGATTACACCGGTTATCAGCCGAATCTGCGCAGCCTGCCTTGGTGGAAGGAGACGGTGCCGACCATTCTGCCGTTTCTAGAAGGCGAGCAGCGCGAGCTGCTGTCGTCGGAACTTGCATACCAGGAGGCGTTCTTCGCATCTGCGGATTACGCCGCGCTGCCCGCAGGCCCGTGCCACGCCGATCTGTTCCGCGACAACGCGATGTTCGCGCACGCCGCGCCCGAGACCGGCCACGAAGTGCGGCTCGGCGGTTTCTTCGACTTTTACTTCGCCGGCTGCGACAAGTGGCTGTTCGACGTCGCGGTGACCGTCAACGACTGGTGCGTGGACCTCGCGACCGGCAAGCTCGATCAGGCGCGCACAGAGGCGATGCTCCGCGCTTATCAGACCGTGCGTCCTTTCACCGTCGAGGAAAATCGCCATTGGGGCGATATGCTGCGGGCGGGCGCATACCGTTTCTGGGTTTCGCGGCTGTATGATTTTCATCTGCCGCGCGCGGCTGAGCTGCTCAAACCGCACGATCCCGGCCATTTCGAGCGCATTCTGCGCGAGCGCCTGTCCGGCGTAGCACTTCCAGGCATTCATACCTCATGCAACTGATCGAAGTCCCCGCGAAAGCCGGCTATGTCTGGTTCCGGCAAGGCATCTGGCTGTTCCGCAAGAATCCGCTCGCGTTCCTGACGCTGTTCTTCACCTACCTGCTGGTGATGACGCTGGTCGCGCAAATCCCGCTGATCGGCAGCGTCCTGCCGCTCGCGTTCATTCCGGGCGTCGCCGTCGGCTTCATGGCCGCGTGCCGCGATACGATCGCCGGCAAGCCGGTGTTCCCGACCATCCTCGCGGACGGTTTTCGTTCCTACGGGCCGGTGGTCGCGCGCCGGCTGATCGTGCTCGGCGTGTTCTACGTGATCGCGATGGCGCTGGTGCTGGCGGGCTCCGCGCTCGCCGACGGCGGCATGTTGCTCAAGGTGATGCTCGGCGCGGGCGGGCCCATGGATCCCGAGGCGGTTGCCAACAGCAACATGCCGCTTGCCGTGGTGACGGCTTTCGCGTTCTACGTCCCGGTTGCCATGCTGTTCTGGTTTTCGCCGATCCTTGCCGCCTGGCATGACGTGCCGCCCGTCAAGGCGATGTTCTTCAGTCTCGTGAGTTGCTGGCGCAATCGCGGCGCGTTCATCGTGTTCGGCGCGCTGTGGTTTGCCGTGGCGATGACGGTATCGCTCGGCTTGTCGGCGCTGATGCAGGCGCTCGGCGCCGGCGACTTCGCCTTTGCCGTGCTGATGCCCGCCACGATGATCGTCACCACCATGCTGTATTGCTCGTTCTACGCGACGTACCGCGGCTGCTACGGCGTGCAGACGCCGCAGACGCCCGACCTGCCGACCACACCGGCGGCCTGAAAAAGGCTTTCCGTCGACCGCTGTTTCAAGCAAAGGCGGGCGCTTTTCTGTTGCCCGGGTGCGCCCTATGCCCTTGATGCCGAGGGCTGACGCACAGCCATTTACCGCCCCACTTGCCGATGACACGCGTCCGACATTCGACCGATACCTTCGACACCGGCCTCGTCTGGTTCCGCCGCGACCTGCGCAATACCGACAACGCGGCGCTGTACTACGCGCTCAAACATTGCGAGCGCGTCTGGTGCGTGTTCGTGTTCGATACGACGATCCTGCAGCCGCTCATCGACAAATGGCAGGCGCGCCATCCGCGCACGCGGGCGCAAGACCGGCGCGTCGAGTTCATTCTTGCGTCGCTGCGCGAACTCGACGAAGCGCTGCGCGGGCAAGGCGGCGGCCTCATCGTGTTATACGGCGACCCGACGGAGCTCGTGCCGAAACTGGCCAGCGAGCTTCAGGTCGACGCAGTGTTTGCAAATCACGACTACGAACCCGCCGCGATCGAACGTGACGAAGCGGTGCGCGAGCATCTCGCAGATGCGGGACGCGCCCTGCGGACTTTCAAGGATCAGGTAATTTTCGAGCGCGCGGAACTGTTGACCGGCCAAAACAAGCCGTTCACCGTCTTCACGCCGTATAAGAACGCTTGGCTCAGGCAGTTGACGGGCTTCGATCTGAAGCCTTACCCAGTCGAAACTTATGCGAGTCGCCTCGCCTCCTTGCCGCCTCGACTCAATCGACAGCTACCGACGCTCGAACAACTCGGCTTCGCGCCGGGCAATTTCGCGGATCTGGAATTGCCCGCAGGCATGAGCGGCGCCCAGCGTCTGCTCGACGACTTCCTCTCGCGAATCGACAGCTACGCCGAACGGCGCGATTTCCCGGCGGTGAAGGGCCCTAGTTACCTGTCGGTGCATTTGCGCTTCGGCACGGTGTCGATTCGCACACTCGCGCGGCTCGCTCATGAGATGTCGCTGCAGCCGGATGGCCGGGGCGCGGCCACGTGGCTCTCGGAACTGGTGTGGCGGGACTTTTACTTCATGATCCTCGCGCATCACCCGAGGCTTGCGGGCGGCGCATCGTTCAGGGCCGAATATGACCAGCTGCGCTGGGAGCAAGGTCCGCAGGCGGACGCTGCCTTCGCCGCCTGGTGCGAAGGCCGCACGGGCTACCCGCTGATCGACGCGGCCATGCTTCAGCTGAATCGCACCGGCTACATGCACAACCGCTTACGAATGGTCGCGGCGAGTTTTCTGGTCAAGGATCTAGGCGTCGACTGGCGGCTGGGCGAACGCTATTTCGCCGAGCAACTGAACGACTACGACTTCGCGGCGAATAACGGCGGCTGGCAGTGGGCGGCGTCGACGGGATGCGATGCGCAGCCCTATTTCCGGATCTTCAATCCAGTCACGCAGTCGGAAAGATTCGATGCCGACGGGCGGTTCATCAAACGCTATTTGCCGCAACTCGCGGGACTGCCGGCGAAATGGATTCACGCGCCGTGGTTGGCGGGCGCGGAACGGCTGGCGGAATTCGGCGTCGCGCTGGGCCGGGACTACCCGGCGCCGATTGTGGACCACGCGCAAGCAAGGGCGCGGACGCTAGCCCGATTCGGCAAGTGAGCACACGCTCACATATATCTGAAGGCAACGACGGAAAACGGCATATGAGCCCGGGCGAAAAAGCACAGACGCCTTCGCCCCGCACCGGCGTTCTCCACTACCGCCGATGCTTCAATCTACGCGCAGCTTAGTGCTGGCTCATCCACGACGGCTGACGGAAGTTCGCTTCGCGATCCAGCTTGCGCATGCGGAATTCGAGGTCGTACAGATCCGTGGCTTCTGCGAGGAACGCGTCAGCGCGCTCTTTTGCGAGTTGCTCGGGCGACTTCGTCAAAAACAGGAACAGGCGGGTAAGCAGGTACATGATCAGACCTCGGCAATAAGTTCAGGCGTTAACGCCTAAGGGATAACCCGTATTATAGGGAAAACCCTAGTGACGCGCCAGCACTCATTTTCCAGGTGTTGCAGTTATGTCACCGCGAGTTCACCGCAACCTCAGCGCGCATGGGCAGCCGCTTCTGCCGCTACATCTTCGTGCAGGCCCGCGCCCACCCGCCGTTGATGCTTGAAGAACTCCCAGACCATCGCGCTCGCATCCGGGCCTTTTGCGGAATGGAACGGCACCGCGTCGTCGCCGCCGGCCCACGCGTGCGCGAGTCCTTGCACACGGCAGACGCGCACCACGCGCCGCCCGCCGCGGAAATAATCACGCATCGTCACGCCGCCTTTGCGCTCTTCGCGCAATTCGCCGGCTTTGCGGGCGCCTTTGGGGTCGATCATTCTGTTGAGCCGCAGAAACTGCGTCGCGAGCTGGTCCGCATTGACCGGCGCGACCACATGATCGGCGTCGCCGTGAATGATGATCGCCGGCATGCCCGGATACTGCGCAACGTGGACCGCCTCGTCGACGAGTTCGACAGGATCGCGCCGCGCGCCGCGCCGCATCACGTCCATGGCCGTGATGCCAGAACGGGCTTCGCCGAAAGCCGGGCCGGAATGCAGCGCGACCGCCGCAAAGCGCTCCGGATAATGCAGCGCCAGCAACGCGGTCAACCCCGCGCCAGCCGAAATCCCGGCGACATACACGCGTTCGCCGTCAAAACCATGTTGGGCGATGAGCGCATCGACGAGCGAAGCCACCGCGCGCGCCTCGGCACCGCCCGCGCTCTCGCCCGAGTCGTACCAATGCCAGCAGCGGTGCGAATGCGCATGCTTCGACTGTTCCGGATAGACGACAGCAAAGCCGTAGCGATCCGCGAGCACGTTCATCCGCGTGCCTTGTGCGAATTCGTCGATGGACTGGGTGCAGCCGTGCAGCATCACGACAAGAGGCATGCTTTCCAGCGCGTGTCCCGAAGGCACATACAGAGCATAGTGAAGATGATTGACGAGCCGCCCGGGCGCGGCGGGCGCCGAATGGAACGAGCGCGTCCAGGAGCCGCTCGCCCACGCCGCCGCCCGCGGGCGCACCCGCGATTCGCGCGCGGCCGGACGCGGCGCCTCGCGTTTGGCCGGGGTACGGAGCGCGGCAGACTTCACCGGACGAACTTTCGTGGACGGCTTGCTGGCCGCCGGGCGGGCCGGACGCGTGGTGGCGCGCTTGGCGGTCTTGTGGGCGTGCTCCGTCTGAATGGCGAGCAGGCGCTTCAGACCGCGAAGCCAGATTTTGGATAGACTTTTTGCCATCGGCGCAAACCTCGCAAAAAGGGGCAGGATTGGTGGGTAACGAAGCTGCTTCTTGTGCAATGCACAATAACATCAATCCCAATGCTATGCAGAACGCGTCAATCCGCCCCCCATTGGCGGACGCCGAACCTTGCCGCCTCGTTGGCATCAAACCAAGCCGCCTTGTTGGCGACCTAACGCCCCGGACCAAAAAGCTTTTTGCACGGCGCGAGCCGCCGACGGGTGCCGTCTATACTGGCGGTTATTCCAGCGCGTCGGCGGTTTGCCCCGCTCGCGCGTTGCAGTGTGATATCAACGATTCCATGCGGCCCTGAGCGCTTTCCCCGATGCCCGAATTGTCCGACCACCTGTGGTACTCCATCACCAGCCTCGGCGGCGCCGGCATGACGCTGCCGCTCGCGTTCGCCATTGCCCTGTGGCTTGCGGTCGGCTACACGTGGCGCATGGCGGCGGGCTGGCTGCTGCTGCTCGGCGCGGCGATCGGCGTGGTGACCGTGACCAAGCTGGCGTTCCTCGGCTGGGGCGTCGGCGTGCGCGAACTCGATTTCACGGGCGTCAGCGGCCACGCGATGCTGTCTACGGCGGTCTATCCGGTCGCGCTGTTCCTCATGCTGCTGCGGACGCATCCGGCCGTGCGCGTGCTGGGCGTGCTGCTAGGCCTCGCGGCCGGCATGGCGGTGGGCGTGTCGCGCGTTGCGCTGAGTGCGCACTCGCCGTCGGAAGCCGTCACCGGCTGTCTGGTCGGCGCCCTCGCCGCGCTGCTGTTCGTGCGGATGGCGTGGAAGGCCCAACCCGAGCGCCTTTCCGCCCTTCCCGTCGCGGTGAGTCTAATGGTGCTCGCGGTACTGATGCACGGCGTGCATGTACCGACGCAGCGCTGGGTCACTCACATCGCGCTGAAAGTTTCCGGCCATGACCGGCCGTTCATTCGCGCGAAATGGAAGGCGATCCGCAGCGCCCCGCCCGCCGCGGCGCCTGTCGCGCAGCCGCGCAACGCCCTAGCACCGCCCGCTTCCCTTCACGCCTGAACCTTCCCCCCGTCCGGCTGGCTGCCGTGTTTGACCGGCGTAATGTCCGTCATGCCAGCGCTATTACCTCGTGTATATTACGATATGCGTTTTTAACCACTGCTCCGGCACGCGCCGGATTTCCACACGTTCATGACACCGTCCCGCCGTCTGCCGAAACAAGCGCTGTTGGTCGCCAGCGCGATTTCCATTGCCTTTAGCGCCCAGGCACGCGCCGACGAGCTGGTAGTCTCGGCCGCCGCGAGCCTGACCAATGCATTCAAGGCAGTGAGCGAAGCGTTCGAGAAACAGCACGCCGGCACGAAGGTGCTGCTGAACTTCGGCGCGTCGGACGTCTTGATGCAGCAGATCGCCAAAGGCGCACCCGCCGACGTGTTCGCCTCCGCAGATCAGAAGGCGATGGACAAGGCCGTAGCCGAAAAGGTCATCGCGCCGGCCACGCGCAAGGATTTCGCCGCCAATTCGCTGGTGCTGATCGTGCCGGCGGACAGCCGTTTTGCGCCGTCGAGCCTCACCGAACTGACGTCGTCGAACGTGAAACGGATTGCCTACGGCGATCCGGCCTCCGTGCCGGTCGGCCGCTATACGCAAGGCGCGCTGCAAGCCGCGGGCGTGTGGGATGCCGTCAGCGCGAAAGCGGTACTCGCCGCGAACGTGCGGCAAAGTCTCGACTATGTGTCGCGCGGCGAAGTGGACGCCGGTTTTGTGTTCGGCACGGACGCCGCGATCTTGCCCGGCAAGGTGAAAGTTGCGCTCAGCGTACCGACGCAAACACCGATTACTTATCCAATCGCCCAAGTGGAAGGCAGCCGTCACGCGGCCGAAGCGCAGGCATTCGTCGACTTCGTGCTGTCGCCGGCCGGTCAGGCGGTGCTCGCGAAGTACGGCTTCAAGCCGGCGCATTGAGCCCTCGCAACGGCACGGACCGCGCAAGATCATGCAACAGGCCTGGATTCCGCTGATGCTGTCACTGAAGGTGGCGGGCTGGGCGACCGCGCTCAATCTGGTGTTTGGCGTCGCGGCCGGTTTCGGCCTGTCGCGCTGGCGCTCGGGCGCACGCGACGTCGTCGATTCATTGCTGACGCTGCCGCTCGTGATGCCGCCTACGGTGCTCGGTTACTACCTGCTGGTCCTGCTCGGACGACGTGGCGTGATCGGCGCCTGGCTCGACCGCTTCGACATTCAACTGGTGTTCACCTGGCAAGGGGCCGTGATCGCGTCGACGGTGGTCGCTTTTCCGCTGGTGCTGAAGTCCGCCCGGGCCGCCTTCGAAGCCGTCGACCCGCAGCTCGAGCGCGCCGCGCGCACGCTCGGCGTCAGCGAGACGGCGGTTTTCTTTCGCGTGAGCCTGCCGCTCGCCGCGCGCGGCATTCTCGCGGGCGGTCTGCTGGCGTTTGCGCGGGCGCTCGGCGAATTCGGCGCCACGCTGATGATCGCCGGCAATTTACCGGGCCGCACGCAGACGCTCTCGGTGGCCGTCTATGCAGCCGTGCAAGCCGGCGACGACAACACCGCGAACTTCCTCGTAATCGTGACTTCGGTGACATGCGTTGTCATTCTGCTGCTCGCTGGCCGGCTCGTGCCGCAACGCACGCTTCTGGTGTCCCGCTGACATGCCGCTTAACGTCGACATCCGCAAAACGTTCGAGACCGCCGAGCGCCGCTTCACGCTCGACGTCGCCTTCAATGCGACCACGCAACGCGTGGTCCTGTTCGGTCCGTCGGGCGCGGGAAAGAGTCTGACGCTGCAGGCGATTGCCGGCCTGCTGCGTCCCGACGAAGGCTCCATCGCGCTGCACGGCAATGCGCTCTTCGACAGCGTGCGCAATATCGATCTGAAGCCGCAGGCGCGCCAGGTCGCGTATCTGTTCCAGGACTACGCGCTCTTTCCACACCTGAACGTGCGGCAAAACATCGGCTTCGGCTTGCAGCGCGGCTGGCTCAATCCGCGTGCGCGCAGCAGTTCCGCGCAGGTCGATTACTGGCTCAGCGCGCTGGAGCTGCGCAATGTCGCGAGCAATTATCCCGCGCAGCTTTCCGGTGGGCAGAAGCAGCGTGTGGCGCTGGCGCGCGCGCTGGTGGCCAAACCGCAACTGCTGTTGCTGGACGAGCCGTTTTCCGCGTTGGACAGCAGCTTGCGCCAGCGCATGCGGGTGGAACTGTCCGAGCTGCAAACCCGGCTTGATATTCCGATGGTTTTGATCACGCACGATCCCGACGACGTTGCGGCCTTCGGCGATCAGGTCGTGCAGATCAGTGACGGTCGGGTTCGCGAGCATCAGGCGTTCAGCGGCTATTTGCGCAGCGAGACTTGATTTGAGCAGGTGCGTTGCCGCGGTTTTGGGACTTCACGCCTGACGCGTTCGCGCTTTCGCGCTTTCAGTCCTTCAGTCCTTCAGTCCTTCACACCAAGTATCACGCTTGATGCCTTGAAAGCCGCGACAGCGCTGGCGCCTTCGGCAAGACCGAGCGCATCGGCGCTCTGGTTGGTGATGACGGCGGTGATCACCGCGCCGCCTTCCAGCGCAAGCGACACCTCGGCATTGACCGCGCCGCGCTTCACGCTTTGCACAGCGCCGCGCAGCTGATTACGCGCCGACAGTTTGAGCGGCGCGCCGCTTTCATCCGCAACCAGGAGCACGACCCACGACGCCTTGATCAACGCGAACGCCGCCGCGCCCACGGCGAGGCCGAGCGCCTCCGTGCTTTCGTGCGTGAGGACCGCGACGATTGTCTGTCCGCCTGGCAGAGTCAGCGACACTTCGTCGTTGACGGTGCCGC
The DNA here is from genome assembly GCF_000472445.1 of Burkholderia sp. WSM2230. GTDB lineage: Bacteria > Pseudomonadota > Gammaproteobacteria > Burkholderiales > Burkholderiaceae > Paraburkholderia. The sequence goes on along the minus strand of NZ_AXAJ01000015.1, from coordinate 51,993 downwards.
GCGTGATCTGCGAGACGGTGCCGTAGAGCTGATTGCGCGCGCTCGTCTTGACGCCGATGCGGCCGATCAGATCCCAGTCGGTCGCGAAACCCTCGATGGCCGCGCCCGCACGCTCCAGAAAGCGCCGATGCTCGCGCTCCACAGCGCGAAACGTCTCGATCAGCTTGAGCGCGCGCGGCGTCAGCGTGGTGCCGCCGCCGCCCTTGCCGCCGGTCAGCCGCACGACGAGCGGCTCGCCGGCGAGATTGTTCATGGCGTCCACCGCGTCCCACGCGCCCTTGTAGCTCATGCCGACCGCTTTGGCTGCGCTGGTGATGGAACCCGTCTCGCCGATGGCCGCGAGCAGCGCGATCCGCGACGCGCCGCCAAGCGTATTGGCGCCCGCCTGGAACCAGACGGACCCGCCGATTTCCAGCGGCTCGTGCGAAGAATCGTTGCGGTCTGATGCCATGGCTGGCGCGCTCGGCTAATGAATGATCAAGGAGAGCGAACCATTATAGCGACCGGCCCGCGGGCCGCGAGCAGGGGATCCCCTCGGCGGCGCCGCGACTGGAGGATAGAAGTCTCGCCGCTTAAACCGCGTACTGCGCAATCCCATTGCCGAACGACCAGTTCTCCTTCAGCACTTCGACAAGGTTGATCAGCACGTCCTCTCGCCGCAAGCCCGGCGACTCGTGCAACTCGCCCACCATGCGCTGATAGAGCGCCTTCTTCTGCTCGATCGTACGGGTGTTGCTCACGGTGATCTGGATCATCACGAGGTCATCTGTCCGCTGGACGTCCAGATACTGGTTGTCATACACAAAATTGCCAGCCTCGTGCTCGGTGATCAGCATGAAGATGTCGTCCTTCGGCACGTTGAAGGTAGCGACGAGCGCGCGCTGGATGCTCTCCGTGAGCGCCTTGCGGTATTCGACGGGTTTACCGGCGCGCAAAGCGATGCGGGTAAAAGGCATGACGTTCTCCTTTGAAGTGGTGAATGCATGCGCACAGCCTAGGCGGCGTCAGTCATAATTAACAGACATCTATCGCTATTTCATCTATGTTGAATTGAAATGAAAGTGCTCGATCTGGACGCCGTCCGCGCCTTCGTGCTCGTCGCAGACCTGTGCAGCTTCACGCGCGCCGCCGACGCGCTCGACACCACACAATCCGCCGTAAGCCTGAAACTCAAGCGGCTGGAAGCGCATCTGGGCAAGCAGTTGCTCGAGCGCACGCCGCGGGTCGTGCGCCTTTCCGTCGACGGCAAGGCGTTTCTCAGCGCCGCACGCGAACTGCTGAACGCGCATGAACGCGCGCTGGGCGCGTTGTCGGTGGAACGCCGGCGGCTGGCGCTCGGCCTGAGCGAGCATGTCGCCGGGCGTGACCTGCCGCATTTGCTGGCGCGCCTGAATGCGCACGACCCGACGCTGGTGGTCGAACTGCACCTCGGCACATCGGCTGCATTGCTGGCCCAATTCGACGAGCGCCGGCTGGACGCCGTGATCGTCCGCCACGGTGCGGACGCGCCGCCGCGCGACGACGCAGAAGTGCTGTTCAGCGAGCCGCTCGGCTGGCTCGCCACGCCGACGTGGCTGCCGCGCGTCGGCGAGCCGTTGGCGCTCGCGCTGTTGAGCCCACCGTGCAATGTGCGCGACGTGGCCTTGCGGACGCTCGCGGATGCGTCGGTTGCGTGGCAGGAGGTGTTCGTCGGCGGCGGCGTGGCGGCCGTGGGCGCGGCGGTGGCGGCAGGGCTCGCGGTGTCGCCGCTGGCGCGCAGAGTGGTGCCGCGCGGTTTGATCGATGTCGGCGCGCGGCTTGGGTTGCCGTCGTTGCCGCAATCGCAGGTGACGCTGCACTCGCGCGTGCGCGACGAGCGTTCGAAGCAAACGCTGCGGCTGGTGACCAGCGGGTTGGCGGGTGGATGAGCGGCGAACGAGCGGCGAACGAGCGGCGAATGAGCGACGAACGAGCGACGAACGAGCGACGAACGAGCGGCGAACGAGCGGCGAACGAACGGCGGACCATCGCGCGGATCGCAAAGTGAAACCGCCCGCTTCAGCCAGCGCTTTTCCCGCTCAGTGCAGGATCGGCGGGAGAGAGCCGCTGCGCGCGGTCGCCGGATTCGTCGCGGCGTCCGCCTGCTCGGCGCCGGCGTTCGCGGAGAGCGTCCGCGGGTCCGGCTCCGCGGGCGCCGGCTGGGTAGCCGCGCCTTTGCCCGTCCCGGCGCGCTTCAGTGCATCGCCATGCGCAGCATGACCTTGCGCGATGTCGGCATGCACGGCCTTGGCCTGGCCCGGCTTCGTCCGGACGATTTGCGCGTGGGCTGTCTTCCCTTGCGCGACCCGAGCGGCGCTTGACTTCGCGTTACCGCCCGCCACCGCCGCAGTCCCGACAGTCCCCCTGGTTCCTTTAGCCCCCGCGGTCGCCGCATGCCCGATGCCATCGCGCGTGGCCCGCTTCGCCTTTGCTACAGAAACCCCATGCTTGCCCGCATTTTTCGCCGTCACCTTCGTTGCCGGCTTTGCCGCTGGCCGCTTCACTGCGCCATGCCTCGCATGCGCGGCGGCTTCAGGCGGATTCCACACTTCCGCATAACCGTTAGCCATTGCTGCGCTGGAGACGCACCACACCGCCACCGCCGTTGCTGCTGCTCGAAACCACATCTGCTGAACTCCCAAAATCTTTTGCTTTCTGGCGAGCCGGGATTATATTCCCTTGCAAAAATCCGAAATTGGACTAGCATAGGCAATAAGTACATATAAGGACTTACCCCATCATGGCTCACGCCGCCCGTGTCACCCAGTCTGCAGCGCCAGTTCGCCGGCCACTTGCTGAACCCTCGTTTGCGGAAATGTCCGCGGCCGGTTTGCGCGCGTTCTTCAACATCGCACGAGACTGGGACCTGAGCGCCGAGGAGCAGATCGTCCTGCTCGGCGAGCCAGGCCGCTCGACTTACTTTAAATGGAAGTCGGCGCCGGAAACCGCGCGCCTCGGTCGCGACACGCTGGAGCGTCTGTCGCTGCTGCTCGGTATTTACAAGGCGCTGCAAATTCTCCTGCCGCAACCCAGTGCCGCAGATAGTTGGATCAAGCGTCCCAATAGCGCGCCGCCGTTCGGCGGCCGCCGCGCGCTGGACCGCATGCTGGCCGGCAACATCAGCGACCTCGTGGCCGTGCGCCAGTATCTCGACGCAATGCGAGGCGGCTGGGCGTGACAGAACCGCATTGGCAGGACCGCTGGCGCAGCGCGCCACTGGACTGGTCGCCCGCGTATCGCGTGATTCCCACACGCTTTCCGGCCGTCAATCTGTTCGACCGGGTCGCATCGGCGGAAGATTTCGACGCGCTGTACGCGCTCGAAGCAATGACCAACGACCGGCTTCGCACCGAAGTTGGCGAACTCGACCTCGTGCCGCGCGAAGAACGCCGTTTCGGGCCGGGCTTTGGACCGATCATGGCCGCGCTCACGCATCTGAATCCGCTTGGCAGCCGCTTTTCCGACGGCACGTACGGCGTGTTTTATTGCGCCCGCTCGCGCGCGACCGCCATCGCCGAAACGCGCTATCACACGGGCAAATTCATGGAAGCTACCGCCGAGCCGCCCATGCGCCAACAGATGCGTCTCTACACGGTGGTGGCGCAAGGCGAAGTGGTGGACCTGCGCGGCGATCCGAAGCTGGACCTCGCGGTGCTCTCACCGGACGACTATCTCCCCGGCCAGTCGCTCGGACGCGCGGTGCGCGAAGCGGGAGCGCCGGGCATTGCATATCCGTCGGTGCGCGACCCTGAGGGCGAATGTCTCGCGGCTTTCAGGACAACGCTGCTGCGCGACTGTCATCACGCTGCCTATCTGGAATACAACTGGAACGGCACCAGCGTGGATATGGTGTTCGAATTGAGCCAGGTCGGCTGACAGCGTCTTGAGCAGCGCGGCATCAAGGTAGCGCCGAATCAGGGCAGCGCCAGCGCCGCAGCGCCTTCCGCGCGCGCTTCTTCAACGGAAATGGACCAGCGCCGCAGCGCCCTCGGCTCGACGAGCGTCAGCCTGCCGCCTGGCCCGAACGCGCCGGTGTCGATGAACACCTGCGAGCCGATCTGCCTGATGTCGCGCATCGGCGTATGGCCGCAGTAAGTCAGCGACAAACCGCGTTGCCGTTGCGGATCGCCATTACCCATTGCGAGCTCGCGTCCCCACAGCATTTGCTGACGCGTTTCGGCGGAGAAATTGCCGGCGTCGAGCTCGGCGTCAGTGCCGAAGAATTCGGCGTGCAGAACATTGAAGCGCTCCGGCCCGCTTCCCACTACGCGAGCAAGCGGCAAAGTGCGCAGCCGCTCTGCATAGCGGCGCAGGCTCTCGTCGGGCAGATTGGCCGCCCACGCACCGCCAATGCCATACCACCACTGACGCCGCAAGCGGCCATCCGCGACCGCGCAGAGCGCGTCTTCGTGATTGCCGAGCACTGCGAAGAACCACGGCTTGTCGAGCAACGCCAGCGCCTGCTCGGAATGCTCGCCGCGATCCACCAGATCGCCGACCGAAAACAGCCGGTCGCAAGCCGGGTCGAACGAAACGAGGCGAAGCAGATAGCGCAATGCATCGACACAACCGTGCAAGTCGCCGACTACGAAGTCGCGGCCGCTCCGGTTGGCCGGATGATGCAAAACAGAGGTATCGAGTACGGAAGCCATAAGCTCATGATAATGCGCAATGTCCGATGGGTATGCGCGCTGCCTCTCGTAGCGCGACGATAGAACGCGAAAAATTGACACAGAATCACGCGAAAACCGCGCCTTTGCGGGCAAATCTTGCCGCAAATAGCCATCGTGAAGGGCCGTCCTTGCTGGCTTCGCGATCCGCTAATCCAGCTTGTGCGGGAAGGTGCGCCGCCTCGCGCGCATGCACCGATAAACGAATTCGACGCCAGGCGGCGAGCGAAGTTGCGCACACAACACTCGCGCCTGCAATCGCCATTCGATTGAAAGGCATTGGCAAGGCCGTTGCGGAACACTATGCGTGTGCTGCGCCGCTCGCGAATGGTGCGCGGCGCACGCGTAGAATTCGCGACACTCGGCGCCTCACTGTCCATTTCATGTTCACAAAATACTATCCGCAAACGCTTCGCAACCGTCCGCGCATGCTGATCGCGCTCGCCTTCGGCGTCGTCGCAGCGGTGTTGATGCCGCAACATATGCGGCCGATGGTCCGTGTGCTGGTGGGCTGGGACACCACGGTATGGAGTTATCTCGCGTTGATCTGGGTGCACATGGCCGCCGCCGACGAGCACCGCGTGCGCGATTCCGCCCGCCGCGACGACGAAAACGCGGGCGTCGTGCTGTTCATGATCTGCGTGGCCACGATTGCGAGCATTGCCGCGATCGTGCTTGAACTCGCTTCGGCGAAGGGCACGGCAGGTGCGTCGACGGTATGGCATTACACGCTGACGGGACTGACGCTGATCGGCGCGTGGTTCATGATTCCCACCATCTTCACGCTGCACTACGCGCGGCTTTACTACGATACCGGCGTTCAGGAAACGCCGCTTCTGTTTCCCGATCAGTCGCTAACGCCGGACTATTGGGACTTCCTGTACTTCTCGTTCACTATCGCTGTCGCTTCACAGACGTCGGATGTCGTGCTCCGCTCGCGCACCATTCGCCGCGCCGCGCTCGCGCAATCCATCCTGTCGTTCTATTTCAACGTCGCGGTGCTCGGCTTGTGCGTGAACATCGCGGCAGGCTTGCTCGGCTCGTGATTTTCGCGGTGAGGCCGCAGCGTCGCGTTAGCTGACAACTGCGTGACAACCGACCTTCGGTCACGCCGCGTCCCGTGTAAAACGCGGACCATCGCAGCCCGTTTTACACGGGCTCGCGCCATCCAGCAGCGCCGCGCGCGGCCGCCCGCCACAACGCTTCCTTTGAGACACTCGCTGCTCCAAACGCCGTTACGCCGACCTGACGGGCACAGGCTTTGCTGACTTCCGCAGACGTTCTGGCCGGCCTCTGTCGCGACGCCTGGCGGCGAGGCATCCGTAACTGGCCAGCGGCGTGACGATCTTTGCACTACATTGACCAAGTACGCGCCGTCAGTCCACGGATCGCGCGGCAGCCGGCTCTGGAAGCCCAATGAGCGCTGTGATCGCATGCCAATTGCATCCACACCGCAGCAGGACAAATCTGGAAACGACCGATGGAACCTCCAAAAGGGTACGCGCCGCGGATCTATTTTTTTCATTCGCCTCTGGTTGGTCCGCTTGACGCGTGGCCTGCGCAGTTCGCTCACGCGGCCGCGCTCGGCTTCGATCACGCGCTGATCGGCAGCCTCTTCGAGCCGGGCCGGGCGAGTCATGGTCAGGTGGTCGGCAACCATGCGCGCCTGCATCCGGCGTTCGAAGCGCAGCAGTCCGCCGGTGACGCGCTCCGCACGCTCGCGGACGAGGCACGTCGACATGGCCTGACCTTGCTGGCCGATCTGGTGATCGACCGCGTCGCCGCCGATGGCGCGCTCTATGCCGAGCACGCGGACTGGTTCCATCCGCTGGAAACAGAAGAGGCCCGTCTCGATCCGCGTCATGTCCATCGCGAGGACAACGTCGCCTACGCGAACTTCAGCGATGCCGGTACGCGTGCCGCGCTCGCCGACTGGTGGACACAGCAGCTTCTGGCGCTCGCTGACGCGGGTATCGGCGGCTTCCGTTTCGATTCGCCGCATCGCGTGCCCACCGATTTCTGGCGGCAGTTGCGCGACGCCGTGCGCGACGCTCATCCCGAAGTGCGCTTTCTCGCGGCGACACCCGGCCTCGCGCGCAGCGATCTTCCGGGGCTCGAAGGCGCCGGCTTCGACAGTGTGTTTTCGTCGGTGCGCTGGTGGGACTATCGCGCGAGCTGGATGGTCGAGGAGCACGCCGCGCTCGCGCGCATAGGCGGACCGATCGCTTTTCCCGAAGCGCCATACGGTACGCGGCTCGCCGCCGAGTTGAGCGATCCGCATGATTCGAGCGTCGTCGAACGCGCTTATCGGCGCGCGCTGTTCACGGCGTCCGCCGTCGGCACCGGCTGGATGATGCCGATGGGTTTCGAATACGGCGTGAGCGAACCCATGTCGCAAACGCGAGGCGACGCGTCGCAATTCGCGCTCGCTTGCCAGGCGAAACGGTTCGACCTGTCGCAATCCATCACGCTCGCCAACGAACTCGCTCGCAATGTCAAGGCGCTGCAGGTGAACGGCGAATTGCGCCCATTGAGCGGGCCGGGCGCGCCTGCCGCAGTCCTGTTGCGCGCCGATCAACCCGATATGCGCGATGCCGGCGAAGCGGTGCTCATCGCAATCAATCCCGAACTCAGTGCAGCGGTTCGCGTGGACCCGGCGCGCTTCCTTGCCGGCGTGCCCGGCAATTTCACGCGCTTCGTTCCGCTGGATGCGCACTGCCGCGCGTCGCCCGCGGCGTTGGCGCCGTTCACGCTCGCGCCGGGCGCCGTGCGGCTCTTCCAGGCAGTGACGGAAAAGCCGATCTGTCTCGCGCCGCCCATCGACAAAGCGAACAGCAAGCGCAGCGGCCGCAAGACCGTGCTCGAAGCGATCAACGCGCCGCGCGTCGCGATTGAAAGCGTGATGCCTTCCGTCGACAACGGCCGCTTCGCTGCGAAGCGCAGCGTCGGCGAACGCGCCGAGATCAGCGCCGCGATTTTCGCCGAGGGCCACGACAAGATCGCAGCCGCCGTGCTGTGGCGCGCCGCGGATGAAAACACCTGGCACGAAGTACTGATGAGCCCCGCACAACCGGCAGGCCTCGACATCTGGAAGGCGCGCATTCCGCTCGAACGCATGGGCCGTCATGAATTCACCGTGATCGCCTGGCGCGACGACTTTGCTTCGCTCGTCGAGCACGTCGAGAAAAAGTTGAAGGCGAGCCAGACAGTCGAGATCGAACTCGACGAAGCCGCGCATCTGTTCGCGCTCGTGCTTGCGGAAGTGGAAACGGCTGAAGGCGCCGACAAAGCGCCGCTGGAACAGATCGTCACGCAGTTCAAGAAAGCCGACGATCAGGCGAAGCTCAAGCTGCTGCTCGACCCGGCCACCGCGAAGGCAATGACCGCCGCGCGGCACCGTCCGTTCCTGAGCCGCGACCCGGTGACGTACAAGATCGACGCGGAACGCACCGCCGCGCGCTTCGCAAGCTGGTATGAGATCTTCCCGCGTTCGATGAGCGACGACGAATCGCGCCACGGCACCTTCGCCGATGTCACGAAGAAGCTGCCGCGCATTCGCGACATGGGCTTCGACGTGCTGTATTTTCCGCCGATTCATCCTATCGGCGTCACTAACCGCAAGGGCCGCAACAATACGCTCAACGCGCAGTCCGGCGACGTAGGCAGCCCGTATGCGATCGGCGCGGCGGAAGGCGGCCACACGGCCGTGCATCCGCAGCTCGGCACGCTCGACGACTTCAAGGCAATGCTCGCCGCCGCGCATGCACACGGACTCGAAATCGCGCTCGATTTCGCGATTCAATGTTCGCCGGATCATCCGTGGTTGAAAGAGCATCCGACGTGGTTCGCGTGGCGTCCCGACGGCACGCTGCGTTATGCGGAGAATCCGCCGAAGAAGTATCAGGACATCGTCAACCCGGACTTTTACGCGCACGACGCAAAGCCCGATTTGTGGCTCGCGTTGCGCGACGTGATCCTCTTCTGGATAGAAGCGGGCGTGCATATTTTCCGCGTCGACAATCCGCACACGAAGCCGCTGCCGTTCTGGGAGTGGATGATCAACGACGTGCGCTCACGCTATCCGGACACCATCTTCCTCGCCGAAGCATTCACGCGGCCGCGCATGATGAACCGGCTCGGCAAGATCGGCTTCTCGCAGTCGTACACGTACTTCACGTGGCGCGAGTCGAAGCGCGATTTCATCGACTATCTGACCGACCTCACGCAAACCGGCGCGCGCGATTTCTATCGGCCGAATTTCTTCGTGAATACGCCGGACATCAATCCGCGGCATCTGCAATCGCAGGGACGCACCGGCTTTCTGATTCGCGCGGCGCTCGCTTCCACGCTCGCCGGTTTGTGGGGCGTGTATAGCGGTTTCGAGCTTTGCGAGGCGGCCGCGTTGCCGAACAGCGAGGAATACCTCGACTCGGAGAAGTACCAGTTGCGCGCGTGGGACTGGAACCGGCCCGGCAACATCATGGCCGAGATCACCGCATTGAACCGCATTCGCCGCGCGAATCCCGCGCTGCAAACGCACCTCGGCCTCACGTTCCTGCCCGCGCACAACGAAAACATTCTGTTCTTCGAGAAGGCGACCGAAGCGCGCGACAACGTGATCGTGGTCGCCATCAATCTCGATCCGTTCAACGAGCAAGGCGCGGATATCGAGTTGTCGTGGGAGACATTCCAGAAATGGAGTCTGCACGATCACGGCGGACTGGAGGTCACCGATCAGATGACCGGCGCGCGGTTCGATTGGCACGGCCGCTGGCAGCATGTGCGGCTCGGCCCGGGCCAGCCGTTTTCGATCTGGCGCATCGCGCCGCTCGGCGGCTTGCCAGCGGAGCGCCCCGACGAAGCCGACAGCGATCCGACCGGCGCCCTTCACGCAGACGCTGGCAACCCTACCCCGACGGAAGGTGCGATATGAAGCGTGACGATCCCTCCCAGACCACGACGCAGGCGCCGGTGGGCAACGCTCCCGGCAACACGGCGAGGCCGCGCGCGAACCGTCGCGGCAAGCCCGCGGCGCTCGCCGACGATCCGCTCTGGTACAAAGACGCGATCATTTATCAGGTGCACATCAAGTCGTTCTTCGATGCGAATAACGACGGCGTCGGCGACTTTCCCGGCCTTATCGCCAAGCTCGACTACATCGCCGAACTTGGCGTGAACGCTATCTGGCTGCTGCCGTTCTATCCGTCGCCGCGCCGCGACGACGGCTACGACATTGCCGATTACCGCAACGTGCATCCCGACTACGGCCAGCTCTCCGACGTCAAACGCTTCATTCAGGAAGCGCACGCGCGCGGCATCCGCGTGATTACCGAACTGGTGATCAACCACACGTCGGATCAGCACCCGTGGTTCCAGCGCGCGCGCCGCGCGAAGCCGGGCTCGAATCATCGCAACTTCTATGTGTGGTCCGATACCGACCAGAAGTACCCGGAAACGCGCATTATCTTTATCGACTCGGAGCCGTCGAACTGGACGCACGATCCGGTCGCGGGCGCGTACTACTGGCACCGCTTCTATTCGCATCAGCCCGACCTGAACTTCGACAATCCCGCCGTGTTGCGCGAAGTGCTGCAGATCATGCGCTTCTGGCTCGATATGGGCATCGACGGGCTGCGGCTAGACGCGGTGCCGTATCTCGTCGAACGCGAAGGCACCAACAACGAGAACCTGCCGGAAACGCACGCGGTCCTGAAGAAGATTCGCGCGACCATCGACGCCGAGTACCCGAACCGCATGCTGCTCGCCGAGGCGAACCAGTGGCCGGAAGACGTGAAGGAATACTTCGGCGATGAAGACGAATGCCACATGGCATTCCACTTCCCGCTGATGCCGCGCATCTACATGTCGATTGCGAGCGAGGACCGCTTTCCGATCACCGACATCATGCGGCAAACGCCGGACCTCGCCGCGTCGAATCAATGGGCGATCTTCCTGCGCAATCACGATGAGCTCACGCTCGAAATGGTCACGGATTCCGAGCGCGACTACTTGTGGAACACCTACGCGAGCGACCGCCGCGCGCGCCTGAATCTCGGCATTCGCCGCCGCCTAGCGCCGCTGATGGAGCGCGATCGCCGTCGCATCGAGTTGATCAATTCGCTGCTGCTGTCGATGCCCGGCACGCCCGTGATCTATTACGGCGACGAACTCGGCATGGGCGACAACATTCACTTGGGCGACCGCGACGGCGTGCGCACGCCGATGCAGTGGTCGTCGGACAGGAACGGCGGTTTCTCGCGGGCCGATCCGGAACAACTCGTGCTGCCGCCGGTAATGGGTTCGCTCTACGGCTTCGACGCTGTCAACGTCGAAGCGCAAAGCCGCGATCCGCATTCGCTGCTCAACTGGACCCGGCGCATGCTTGCCACGCGCCGCGCGAAACAGACTTTCGGACGCGGCACGATCCGCTTTCTGAAGCCGGAGAACCGCAAGATTCTCGCGTACCTGCGCGAGATGCCTGGCGAGCCGCCTATCCTCTGCGTGGCCAATCTGTCGCGCGCGCCGCAGGCGGTGGAACTCGACCTGTCCGAATTCAACGGCGCCGTGCCGATTGAAATGACCGCCGATTCGGTGTTCCCCGCCATCGGTCAATTGACTTATCTGCTGACGTTCCCGCCGTATGGCTTCCTGTGGTTCTTGCTGTGTGAAGGCGGTCAGCGTCCGACGTGGGCGCAGGCGCATCCCGAGCCGTTGCCCGAGTTCGTCACCATCGTGATACGCGAAGGCCAGGTTGGACCGACGCCCGAGAACGTGCGGCTGCTCGAATCGGAAGTGCTGCCTTCGTGGCTGAGCCGGCGCCGCTGGTTTGCGTCGAAGGATCAAAAGATGCATGCCGTGCGGCTCGCCGCGTTGACCACGATACCGAACGGCGGCTTCGCGTTCACCGAGATCGAAGCGGACGTCGGCGATCACACTGAGCGCTACGTGGTGCCGATTGCGATCACATGGGGCGGCGAGACGACCACGCCGCTGTTTCTGCAGCTCGCGCTGGCACGCGTGCGGCGCGGCCGCAATGTCGGGCATCTCACGGACGCATTCGCGCTGCCGATCTTCGCGCACGGCGTGCTGCGCAAGCTGCGCGAACGCGCGGTCGTGCCCACCGTTCAGAAGAGCGAGATCCGCTTCATTCCGACCGACCGTTTCGCTGAACTGGACAACCTCGGCGAGCGTCCTGAGGTGCGTTGGCTCGCGGCGGAGCAAAGCAACAGTTCGCTGATCGTCGCGGATGCCGCAGTCCTCAAGCTAGTGCGGCGTCTCGTAAGCGGCATTCATCCCGAAGCGGAAATCAGCCGCTATCTCACGCAACTCGGCTATGCAAACACGGCTCCGCTTTTTGGCGAAGTGGTGCGCGTGGACCCCGAGGGCGTGCCGCACACGCTCGCGATCGTGCAAGGCTTCGTCGACAATCAGGGCGATGCATGGAACTGGTCGCTCGATTATCTGCGCCGCTCGGTCGACGAACTGGCGATCACGGTCGACACGGAGGCCACCTCGGCGCCTGACCGCGACAATGAAGCGATTCTGCTGGAAGGCTACGCGGCGTTGGCCGGCATCATCGGCAGACGGCTGGGCGAGTTGCATGTCGCGCTGTCCTCGCCGACCGACGACCCTGCGTTCTCTCCCGAGCCCGCGAGCGCAGAGCAGGTGAAGGCGTGGGTGGACGGCACGCAGTCCATGCTCGCAAGCGCGCTCGATCTGCTCGCGCCGCGCGTCGAACACTTGCTCGATGCCGATACAAAGGCGCTTGCGCAAAGTCTGATCGACCGGCGCGAAGCTCTCGTGGATGCCGTGAACAAGCTCATTTCGCCTGACACGCAGGCGCTGCGCATCCGTATCCATGGCGACTTCCATCTGGGCCAGGTGCTGGTCGCACAGGGCGACGCGTATCTGATCGACTTCGAAGGCGAGCCGGCGCGTTCGCTCGAAGAGCGTCGGCAGAAATCGAGCCCGCTGCGCGATGTGGCCGGGCTGATGCGCTCGCTCTCGTATGCGAGCGCCGCGGCGCAGTCCACGACGGAAGCCGCGCCGCAACAGACGGCGGATCGCAAGCGCGTGTTGTTCGACCGTTTCCGCGCGCACGCCACCGAAACATTCCTGAAGGAATACCGCGCGGCCACCGCCGAAGCACCGACACCGCTCGTCGCGCCCGAGGCGGAGCAGGCGCTGCTCGATCTGTTCCTGATCGAGAAGGCCGCGTATGAAATCCGTTACGAGGCGGCCAACCGTCCGACGTGGCTCAGCTTGCCGGTGCGCGGCCTCGCGGCGCTCGCGAGCCGGCTGCTCGGCGATACGGGCACACCGCACACCTCGCACGCTTCGCACGATTCGTCAACCCAGGCGCCAGACGCCGCCACCCCGCCTCATCCGGCCGAGGGCGACTATGAGTGAACACGATCCGGCCGCAGGCCTTCAGCCGCTGGAGATAGACGCGCTCGTCGAGGCGCGCCATCCCGATCCATTCTCGCAACTCGGCTTGCATCAGACGGACGCTGGCCCGGTGGTGCGCGCGCTGTTGCCGAACGCCGCGCACGTCAGCGTGATTGCGCGCGCCGACGGTGCGCTGCTCGGCGAGCTTCAGCAGTTTCGCCCCGGGCTCTTCGCGGGCCGCGTGAGTCCGGCGGCGCCGTACCGGTTGCGCATCGACTGGCATGGCGTCGTGCAGGAAATCGAGGACACCTACTCGTTCGGCCCCGTTCTCGGCGATGAACCGCTCGGCCGTCTCGCGAATGGCGATCCCTACGCGGTGCTCGAATGCCTCGGCTCGCGTCCGATGGAAGTCGACGGCGTGCCCGGCGTGCGCTTTGCCGTGTGGGCGCCGAATGCGCGGCGCGTCTCGGTGGTCGGCGACTTCAATGCATGGGACGGTCGCCGTCATCCGATGCGTCTGCGTCATCAGGCGGGCGTGTGGGAACTGTTCGTGCCGCGAGTTGGACCGGGCACGCGCTACAAGTACGAACTGCTCTCGCGCGAGGGCCATCCGCTGCCGTTGAAGGCCGACCCTTGCGCGATGCAAACCGAGAAGCCGCCAGGCACGGCGTCGGTGGTCGCGCATGTCGACGAGATCGAGCAGTTTGCGTGGACCGATCACGAATGGATCCAGTCGCGCGGCGCGAAGCAGACGCCGCGCTCGCCTATTTCGATCTACGAGGTCCACGCCGAGTCGTGGCTGCGCATCGCCGAAGAAGGTCAGCGCGGTCTCGACTGGGCGGAACTCGCCGAGCGCCTGATTCCGTATGCGAAGACCATGGGCTTTACGCATGTCGAGTTCATGCCGGTCGCCGAGCATCCGTTCGGTGGCTCGTGGGGCTATCAGCCGCTCGGGCAGTTCGCGCCGTCGGCGCGCTTCGGCAAGCCGGAGCAGTTCGCGCTGTTCGTCAACAAGGCGCACGAGGCCGGGCTCGGCGTGATTCTCGACTGGGTGCCCGCGCACTTTCCGAACGACGTGCACGGCCTCGTGCAGTTCGACGGCACGCCGCTTTACGAGCATGCCGATCCGCGCGAGGGCTACCACCAGGACTGGAACACGATGATCTACAACCTCGGCCGCAACGAGGTGAGTGCGTTCCTGATCGCGTCGGGGCTCGCGTGGCTCAAGCGCTATCACGTGGATGGACTGCGCGTGGATGCCGTCGCCTCCATGCTCTATCGCGACTATTCGCGCGCCGCCGGCGAGTGGGTGCCGAACATCTATGGCGGCCGCGAGAACCTCGAGTCGATCGCGTTCCTCAAGCGCCTGAATCACGAAGTCGGTTATGTGCCCGGCGCGCCCGGCGCGATCACCATCGCGGAGGAATCGACCGCGTGGCCCGGCGTGACGGCGCGCGTGGAAGACGGCGGCCTCGGCTTCCATTTCAAGTGGAACATGGGCTGGATGCACGACACGCTGCACTACATGCACGAGGATCCGGTGTACCGCCAGTACCATCATCACAACATGACGTTCGGGATGGTGTACGCGTATTCCGAGCGCTTCGTGCTGCCGCTTTCACACGACGAAGTAGTGCACGGCAAGGGCTCGTTGCTCGGCAAGATGCCCGGCGACACCTGGCAGAAATTCGCGAATCTGCGCGCGTACTTCGGCTTCATGTGGACCCATCCCGGCAAGAAACTGCTGTTCATGGGCGGCGAATTCGGCCAGCTCGCCGAGTTCGATCACGACACCTCGCCGCACTGGCATCTGCTCGACGATACGCATCATCACGGCGTGCAACTGCTGGTGCGCGATCTGAACCGTCTGTACCACGATGAGCCGGCGCTGCATCTGCTCGACAGCGAACCAGGCGGCTTTGGCTGGCTGATCGGCGACGACAGCGCCAATAGCGTCTTCGCGTATCGTCGCACCGACAACGCGGGCCGCGAACTCGTCGTGGTCTGCAACATGACGCCGGTGCCGCGCGTTGGCTACCGCATCGGCATGCCGCGCGAAGGACGCTGGTCGGAGGTATTGAACACGGATGCAAGCGTGTACGGCGGCTCGAACATGGGCAACGGCGGCGTGATTCATACCGACGCGATTTCGAGCCATGGCTGGCCGCATTCGGCTTCCCTGATCTTGCCGCCGCTGGCGACGATCGTGCTGCGCGCCGACTGAGCAGCGCTAGCCGCCGAACCGGGCGCCGCCCGGTTTCACCGAAAGCAAGCGCGCGGCCCGCATGACGACGGGGCCGCGCGCTCGTCGCATGAAAAAGGCACTAGCGCTTCACCAGAACAGAACAAGGAAGGGGAACCATGTCGCATGCAATGCCCGACCGGCTTCTGCCCGGCTCGCCCTATCCGCTCGGCGCCAGTTGGGACGGCCTTGGTGTCAACTTTGCGGTGTTCTCCGCGAACGCGCAGAAAATCGAGCTTTGCCTGTTCGATCCCACCGGCCGCAAGGAGATCAAACGCTACCCGCTGCCCGAATGCACCGACGAGGTCTGGCACGGCTATCTGCCGAATGCGCATCCGGGCACGGCTTACGGCTTTCGCGCACATGGTCCGTATCAGCCTCAGCAGGGGCATCGCTTCAATCCGCACAAGCTGCTGCTCGACCCGTATGCGCGCAAGCTCGTCGGGCAGTTCCGCTGGTCCGATGCGTTGTTCGGCTACCGCGTGCATTCGAATCGCGCGGATCTTTCCATCGACCGGCGCGACTCCGCGCCGGCGATGCCGAAATGCGTCGTGATCGACGAAGCGTTCGACTGGTCGCACGACAAGCGCCCGAATGTACCGTGGGGCGAAACCGTCATCTACGAAACGCATGTGCGTGGCGCCTCGATGCTGCGCGCCGATCTGCGTCAGCATGAACGCGGCACGTTTGCCGCGCTGGCTTCGCCCGAATTTATCGAGCATCTGCTGAAGCTCGGTGTGACCGCCGTGGAACTGCTGCCGGTCCATGCGTTTCTCAACGACCGCTTTCTCGTGGAGCGCGGCCTGCGCAATTACTGGGGCTACAACACCGCGGCGTTCTTCGCGCCCGAGCCGTCCTATCTGAGCACGCACCGGCTCGACGAAATGCGCATTGCCGTGCGCCAGCTGCACGCGGCCGGTATAGAAGTGATTCTCGACGTGGTCTACAACCACACCTGCGAAGGCAATGAAATGGGCCCGACCGTGTCATGGCGCGGCCTCGACAACGCGAGCTACTACCGCCTGATCCCTGGCGACGAGCGGCATCACATCAACGACACGGGCTGCGGCAACACAGTCAACGTGCTGCATCCGCGTGTGCTGCAAATGGTGATGGATTCGCTGCGCTACTGGTCGACGGCGTTCAACATTGACGGCTTCCGTTTTGATCTCGGCGTGACGCTCGGGCGCGAGCCGCATGGCTTCGATCCTGGCTCCGGTTTCTTCGACGCGGTGCGCCAGGACCCGATCCTCTCGCAACGCAAGCTGATTTCCGAACCGTGGGACATTGGCCCGGGCGGTTATCAGCTTGGCAATCATCCACCGGGTTTTGGCGAATGGAACGACCGCTTCCGCGATACCGTGCGGCGGTTCTGGCGTGGCGACGCGGGCCTGCGCCCGGACCTCGCCGCGCGCCTGACCGGTTCCGCAGATCTTTTCAACCGGCGCTTTCGCAAGCCGTGGGCGTCGATCAATTTCGTCGCATCGCATGACGGTTTTACGCTCGCCGACATCACTGCGTACGAACAGAAACACAACGAGGCGAATCGCGAAGACAACCACGACGGCCACAACGAAAACTGCAGCAGCAACTGGGGCGTCGAAGGACCGACCGACGACGCCGCGATTCTCGACACGCGCAAACGCGTGGCGCGCTCGATGATCGCGACGCTGTTCATCGCGCTCGGCACGCCGATGATGCTCGCCGGCGACGAATCGTTGCGCACGCAGACCGGCAATAACAATGCGTACTGCCAGGATAACGAAACATCCTGGCTCGACTGGGAAAGAGCTGAATCTCCGGACGGCCGCGAGATGACAGACTTCGTGGCGCGCGTGGTAGCGCTGCGCAAACAGCATCCGCTGCTGCGCGAAACGCGGTTTCTGTTTGGCGACCGCGAAATATTGCCGGGCCTTTTCGATATTGGCTGGTTCGACGAAAACGGCGATCCGCTGACAATCGAAGCCTGGGAGGACCCCGAAGGCCGCGCATTCACGTTGCGTCGCGCGGGTCCAGGTCTGAACGGCGAAACAGAAGTATTGTTGATGATGCTCAACGCGAGTGCGGAAACACTACGTTTTACGCCCCCTGCGCCGCACCTGGAATGGCACGTGCTGTTAGACACTGCTGATACCGCAAGCGCGCCGCACCGGCTCGCCGCGACGGACCTCGAAGTGGCGGCGCATGGCTTCGTGATACTCGCCGCGCAACCGGTCGGCGAGGCGGACTGGCAGGCGGGCTGGAAGGCCGGCGCCCAACATGGGCCGAGGTTGATGACGGCGTTGCCGCCGGGGCCGGGCGAGCATCCGCCGGCGAGCGACGCTCCGCCGGCTGCGTAGGTCGCGGCGCGCACGCGCAAACGGCGTGTGAGCGCCGCGACAGCAAAAACCGAATGGTGAAGAGTCATGTCCGAAAATCCAATCGATCCTCACGCGCATCATTACGCGCATTGCCTGCCGTTCGGCGCGCAACTGCTTGGGCCGCAAGGGGCCAATCCACGCACGCGCTTCCGTTTCTGGGCGCCGTCGTGCAAAAGCGTACAGGTGGAAATCGAGAACGGCGCCGCGCAAGGCTCGCACGACATGACGCCGGCCGGGAACGGCTGGTTCGAGGCGTGCATCGCGAGCGGCGCCGGCACGCTGTACCGTTTTCGTCTCGACGACGGCAACGCGGTGCCCGATCCCGCGTCGCGCTTTCAGCCGCAAGACGTGCACGGCCCGAGCGAAGTCATCGACCCGCGCGCATACCGTTGGCAACATACCGACTGGCATGGCCGGCCCTGGGAAGAAACCGTGCTGTACGAACTGCACGTCGGCGCCATGGGCGGCTATCGGGGCGTGCAGGAACGCCTGCCGGCGCTGGTGGCGCTCGGCGTGACCGCTATCGAACTGATGCCGTTGAACGATTTTCCCGGCCGGCACAATTGGGGCTATGACGGCGTGCTGCCGTACGCGCCCGATTCCGCATACGGCCGGCCCGAAGATCTCAAGGCGCTGATCGACACCGCGCACAGCCTCGGCCTCATGGTGTTTCTCGACGTGGTCTACAACCACTTTGGCCCGGACGGCAACTATCTGCACGAATACGCGCGCTCGTTTTTCCGCGAGGGCACGCATACGCCGTGGGGACCCGCGATCGACTTCGAGCGCAGTGAAGTCAGCGACTTCTTCATGGACAACGCCGTCTACTGGATCAACGAATACCGGATAGACGGTCTGCGCTTCGACGCCGTACACGCTATCGACAATCATGCGTGGCTGCGCGAGCTGGCCGACCATATTCGCGCCAATGTGCAACATGGCCGCCATGTGCATCTCGTGCTGGAAAACGAGCACAACAGCGCGAGCCTGCTGGAGACGCACTTCGACGCGCAATGGAACGACGACGCGCACAACACGCTGCACGTACTGCTCACGGGCGAAACCGAAGGCTATTACCACGCCTACGAGGACCAGCCGATCCGCCGTCTCGCCCGCGTGCTTTCCGAGGGCTTCGCGTATCAGGGCGATCCGTCGCCGCTGCACGACGGCGCGCCGCGCGGCGAATCGAGCGGGCACTTGCCGCCCACCTCGTTCGTGATGTTTCTGCAGAACCACGATCAGATCGGCAATCGCGCATTCGGCGAGCGTCTGCGCAAGCTCACTTCGGATCAAGCATTGCGCGCGGCCACCGGTTTGCTGCTGCTGTCGCCGCAAATTCCGCTGCTATTCATGGACGAGGAATACGGCTCGACGCAGCCATTCCTGTTCTTCACCGACTACACCGGCGATCTCGCCGACGCCGTGCGCGAAGGACGCCGCCGCGAGTTCGCGCGTTTCTCGTCGTTCAGCGACGAAAAGCGTCGCGCGCAGATTCCCGATCCGAACGACGAAGAGACGTTTGCCGCTTCGTCGCCGCCCGCGCCGGTGGCAGCGACGACGCCGGCTCCTGCACATGACGACGAAACAAAAGACCGCCTTGACTGGATGCATTTCTACAAATCCGCGCTGACGGTACGCGCAAAACTGATCACGCCGCGTCTGAAACACGGCAAGGCGCTGAACGCAACCGTGCTGACAGACGCCAATGGCGCGGACGCGAATGCGCTCGTCGCCCGCTGGAAACTTGGCGATGGCGAGACCTTGTCGCTCGCGCTCAATCTTTCGGAGCACAGTGTGCCGTTTAGCGACGTACCCGCCGGCAAGGTCATTTTCGAAACGCCGCCGCGCGTGCGCGAGCAGATCGACGCGAAGGTGTTGCCCGCGCATGCGTTCGTCGCCTGGCTGACCGGCGACATCAACGACTACGCGACCGGTCACGACGCGCGCATTGTCGGCAAAGAGGAGCGCCGCTCGTGAGTACCCGACGTTCTGGCGACACGATCGCCACGCTAGCGACACGCGCCGGTTTCGAGGTGCAGTGGGAAGACGCGCATCGCAAGGTGCATCGCGTACCCGAGAAGACGCTCGCGATTCTGCTCGACCGGATGGGTCTGCCATGCGGCAACGCGACGCAAATCCGCCAAAGCGCGGCCGCGCTCGACGCGGAATTATCCGGCCGCAAACTGCCGCCGCTGATGACCGCGCAGGTCGGGCGCGGCATTGCTTTGCCCGCCGCGGCGCTAAAGTCGGGCAGCCATTATCGGATCGAGCTGGAAAGCGGCTCGATCATCGACGGACGTTTTACCGCGCCTAAAGGCGAGGAGGCGTTGCTCGCGCCCATCGACGAACCCGGCTATCACACGCTTGTGATTCACGAGCAGCGCATGACGCTCGCGGTTGCGCCGTCGCGTTGCTATACCGTGGCCGACGCATGGCGCAGCCTGCACGACGACGAGCGCGCCGAGGCTCCGCTGCTGTGGGGTGTCGCCGCGCAGCTTTATGGCTTGCGCCGCGTGGGCGACGGCGGCATCGGCGATTATTCGGCGCTCGCACGAATTGCAGCGGAAAGCGCGAAGCGCGGTGCGCATGCGCTCGCCGTCAGCCCGACGCACGCCATGTTCAGCGCGGAGCCGAACCGCTTCAGTCCCTACTCGCCGTCTTCGCGTTTGTGGTTGAACGTCACGCATATCGACCCGGCAGCCGTGTTCGGCGAAGAGGCCGCGCGCGCCGCGATGCAGTCCGCGCAGGCCGCCGACGCATGGTCCGAACTCGAAGGCTTGCCCCTGATCGACTGGCCGAAGGCGGTCGTGCTCAAACTGAAAGTCTTGCGTGCGCTCTACGAAAATTTTCGCACGCAGGAGCGCGCCCACGACGGCACAGACGACACGCCGCGCGCGCTCGAATTTCACGGTTTCTGCGAACGCGCGGGGCGGGCACTGGAAGATCACGCGCGTTTCGAAGCGCTGCAAGCCGCGCAACTCGCGCAAGGCGGCAACGGCCATTGGCGCAACTGGCCGGAAGCATTGCGCGATCCGCGCAGTGCGGAAGTCGAGGCGTTCGCTCAGGCACATCGCCACGAAGTCGACTTTCACCTCTTTCTGCAATGGCTTGCCGCGAAAGGTCTGTCGCATGCGCAGTATGCGGCGCGCGAAGCCGGTATGGCCGTGGGTTTGATCGCCGACCTCGCGGTCGGATGCGATAGCGCCGGCAGTCATGCATGGTCCTACTGCGACGACATGCTGCAAGGCGTGTCCGTCGGCGCGCCGCCCGACCTCTTCAACCAGGCGGGACAAAGCTGGGGCCTCACTACGTTCTCGCCGCGCGCAATGCGCACGCAGGGCTTCTCCGCGTTCATCGACATGCTGCGCGCCGCGTTCGCGCATGCGGGCGGCATCCGCATCGATCACATTCTCGGCTTGCGGCGCCTGTGGCTCGTGCCGGAAGGCGAAAGCGCGAGCAACGGCGCGTATCTGCGCTATCCGCTCGAAGACCTGCTGCGGCTCATCGCGCTGGAATCGTGGCGGCATCGCGCGATTGTGATCGGCGAGGATCTGGGTACCGTGCCGCCCGGTTTTCGCGAGCGGCTCGATGAGCATGGCATTGCCGGCATCCGCGTGCTTTGGTTCGAGCGCAGCGAGGACGGCACCGGCTTCAAGCCGCCGCAGGCATGGGACCGCAATGCGGTCGGCACGACCACCACGCACGATCTGCCGACCGTCGCCGGCTGGTGGGCGGGCAGCGACATCGCGTGGCGCAACCGGATCGGCCAGACGATGGCGCGCCCCGATGGCCGCGATCCCGAAGAAGCCGCGCAGGAGGAGCGCGCGAGCGACCGCGCAGAGCTATGGCGCGCGTTCCAGCAAGCCGGCGTTGCCGCGCCGGACATCGACGCGCCGCCCACCGACAGCCCGCCTGTGGACGAAGCGCTCGCCTTCGTCGCGGCAACGCCGGGGCCGCTCGTCACGTTTCCGCTCGAAGACCTGCTCGCACAGAGCGACCAGCCCAACCTGCCGGGCTCGATCGACGAACATCCGAACTGGCGCCGCCGCATGAACCTGCCAATCGACGAAATGTTTCTCGACGACACCTTTTGCGACCGCTTGCTCGCCGTTGACCGCGCGCGCAGCGCCGCGACCGTTTCCACTCCTTCAGCCAATCCTGCTTCGGAGCCTGATACGCCATGACCGTCCCGCGCTCCACCCTTCGGCTCCAGTTTCACCGGGGCTTTACTTTCGACGATGCCGCGAAGCACGCCGACTACTTTGCCGCGCTCGGCATCAGCCACGTGTACGCGTCGCCTGTCACGACCGCCGAGCCGGGCTCGATGCACGGCTACGACACCGTCGACTACACCAAGGTCAGCGCCGAATGCGGCGGCGAGGCGGGCTTGAAGCGCCTCGTCGAAAAATTGCACGCGCACGGCATGGGGCTGATTGTCGACATGGTGCCGAACCACATGGGCGTGGGCGGTTCGAGCAATGCCTGGTGGCTCGACATTCTCGAATGGGGACGCCATAGCGCCTATGCGCGCCATTTCGATGTCGACTGGCATTCGCCCGATCCGGCCTTGCGCGGCAAGGTGCTGCTGCCGACACTCGGCGCGCCGTATGGCGACGAACTCGCGTCGGGCCGCATTGCATTGCATTTCGCCGCGGACAGCGGGCACTTTTACGTCGGCTATGGGCCGCATGTGTTTCCGGTTTGTCCGGTCGATTACGCGTCGATCCTGCAAAGCGCCGACCGCGCCGATCTCAGCGCGCTCGCGGAACGCTTCCAGGGACTGACGACGCAGCCTCCCGACCAGCCGCGCGCCACCGAAGGCCGGGAAATGTTGCGCGAGTTCGTCGCGCAAAACGGGGCATCGGCCATTGAATTCGTGCTGCAAAGCTATGCGCCCGGCGATCCGGTCACGCGCGAGCGCCTGCATCGGCTGCTGGAACGCCAGCATTTCCGGCTCGCGTGGTGGCGCACTGCCGCCGACGAGGTCAACTGGCGGCGCTTCTTCGACATCTCCACGCTCGCCGCGGTGCGCGCGGAGCGGCCGGAAGTATTCGAGGCTACGCATGCGCTCGTTTTCCGTCTGTATCAGGAAGGCGTGATTGACGGGCTGCGGATCGATCATGTCGACGGCCTCGCCGAACCGCGCGAATACTGTCAGCGGCTGCGACAACGTCTGACGGAATTGCGCGAGACGACGCCCTATGTGGTTGTCGAAAAAATTCTCGCGCGCGGCGAACAACTGCGCGACGACTGGCCGGTGGACGGCACGACGGGCTACGACTTCATGAACGACGTGGGCGCGCTGCTGCATGACCCGGCGGGCGCGGAGCCGCTTGCTCAGGCATGGGCCGAGCTCACGGGCCGCAGTCCCAACTTCTCAGATGAAGCGCTCATCGCACGGCGCAAGATTGTCGCGGAGAATCTGTCAGCGGAACTCGACCGCGCGGCGCGAGCGCTGCATCGCATCGCGCGCGACTCGTTGGCGACGCGCGATTACACCTTCACCAGCTTGCGACGCGTGCTGACAGAACTGGTCGTGCATTTTCCGGTGTACCGCATCTATCCGCAAAACGGCTTGCGCAGCGCCGCGGACAACGTGTACTTCGACCAGGCGCTCGCAGGCGCTCGCGCTACGCTCTCGCGCGCCGATCATGGCGTGCTCGAACGCGTGAATACGTGGCTTGGCGCGAGCGCGGAAGATTCGCCCGCGGGGCGCCATGGTCAGCCGCAGCAAGGGCAGAACGGCGCGCCGCAAAACCACGTCGGTTCGGCGCGGCGCACCGCGCAAACGCTCTTCTCGCAATTGACCGCACCGGTTGCCGCCAAGGCCGTCGAAGACACCGCCTGCTATCGCTATGGACGGCTGCTGTCGCGCAACGAAGTGGGCGCCGATCCGGGCGAATTCGCGTTGTCGGTCGAACAGTTTCATGCGGGCAACGTCGAGCGCTCGCAGCGCTTTCCGCACGCGATGCTGAGCACCGCGACGCACGATCACAAGCGCGGTGAAGACGTGCGCGCGCGGCTCGCGGTGCTGAGCGAAATTCCGCACGAATGGACCACGACCCTGCGCGCCTGGTCGACTTTGAACGCGCCGCAGCGCCGTTCGCTGGACGGAAAACCGATCAGCAGCGTGGGCCAGGATACGAGCTACGACTGGGCGCCCGGCCCTGCCGCTGAGGCGATGCTGTATCAGACGCTCGTGGGTTGCTGGCCGCCCGAACTTCAGCCCGACGACGAAGCAGGCGTGAAGGCATTGGCCGAACGCGTCGCGCAATGGCAGTTGAAGGCACTGCGCGAGGCGAAGCTGCAAACCAACTGGTTCACGCCCGACGAAGCCTACGAAGCCGGTTGCCGCGACTTCCTGTTCGACATCCTCGCGCCACAGCGACGCGATGGCTTCCTCAAGGAACTGGCTGCCTTCGTCGCACGCATTTCGCGCGCTGGCGCGCTGAACAGTCTGCAGCAGACAGTCTTGCGGCTGGCATCGCCTGGCATTCCCGATCTTTATCAGGGCACCGAGTTGTGGGACTTCAGTCTCGTCGATCCGGACAACCGCAGGCCCGTCGATTTCGAGCAGCGCGCTGCGCTGCTTGCGCAAACGCCGCCATCCGAATTTTTGCCGATGTGGCGCGACGGACGCGTGAAGCTCGCGGTCGTGCAGCGCGTGCTCGCATTGCGCGCGCATTTGCCGGAGTTGCTGAGCCAGGGCACCTATTTGCCGCTGACGGTGCGCGGCGCGCATGCTACGAATGTGATCGCGTTTGCGCGGCGGCATGGCAATGCGTGGGCCGTTGTCGTGGCGAGCCGGCTCGCGGCCGGGCTGCTAGGCGAACAAGGCGATCTGCCGATGGTTGCCCCGGAAGCATGGCAAGACACTGCCGTCGAGATGCCGGCGGATTTGTCCTCGCGTGCGTTGTTCGACTGGCTGAGCCCGGCTGCGCCGAAGGTCGATGAAAACGGCTCGCTGTGTTTGCGCGATGCTCTCGCGGCAATGCCGATTGCGGTGCTTGTCGAAGATGGCGTACCGCGCAGTTGACGGCACGCTAACCGCCTTGCGCACCACGCACGAAGGCGCGTTGCTGCCGGGAGTCAGGCGCTAGCCGCCTTCGTCGTCGAATACTTTGGGGTACACGCGCACGAGCACGATGCGCGGGCCCTTCATCTTTTTCACGACGACGTCGAAGCGATCGAATTCGACGCGCTGCCCTTCGGCCGGCAAATCGTTGAGCGCCTGGATCACGAGGCCGCCTACGGATTCGGCCTTGCCCTCGTCGATATCGATACCCAATGCGCGTTCGAGCGACACCACCGGCAGGCTGCCCTTGCCCATCAACGTGCCGTCGTCCATGCGTGTCCAGTCGGCGTCGCCCTGACGGAACTCGTCGTGAATCTGGCCCACTAGCGCGCCGAGCAGATTGTCGAGCGTGAGAAACCCGATGGGCTTCGCATTCTTGCGACCCACCAGCGCGAAATGCGGCGCGCCCTTGCGGAACCGGCGAAACAGTTCGAGCGCCGGCATGTCGGGTTTGACGTATTGAACGGGGCGCGCGTACTGCGAGAGATCGTCGAGCGTGCTGCCGGCATGCCGCGCCAGCAGCAGGTCCTTCAGGTGGATCATGCCCGCTACGCGCTCACCGGATGCGTCTTCAAAGAGCGGATAACGGCTGAAGCGATGCCGCGCCACCATCTGCATGTTTTCGCGCAACGGCAGATCGAGCCGCAGGCCGACCATTTCATAAGCTGGACGCATCAGATCGGACACAGTCATGCGCGAAAAATCCAGCGAGTGTGCGATGGTGTTCCACTCGTCCTGGCTATACGCGTCTTCGGGCGCGCCGCGCTCCGAAACAACATTGGTACGGCGGCTGCGCAGAATGAGCTTCAGCTCGTCGGTTGAATAATGCGAGTCGTGCGCGTGCTCCGCGTGGAGTCCGGCGAGCTTCAGCACTGCGTTTGCGCTCGTGTTGAGCAGCCAGATGGCCGGATACATTGCCCAATAAAAGCCGTACAGCGGCATGGCGGTCCACAGCGAGATTTTCTCCGCCTGGCGAATGGCGAGCGACTTTGGCGCGAGTTCGCCGACCACGATGTGCAGAAACGAAATACACGAAAACGCAAAGAACAACGAGATGCCGTGAATCAGTTGCTCGGATTGCACGCCGGCCAGGCTGAAGAGCGGCGTGAGCAGTTCAGCAAACGCGGGCTCGCCGATCCAGCCGAGCCCGAGCGAGGCGAGCGTAATACCGAGCTGACATGCGGACAGATAGGCGTCCAGGCGTCCATGTACCTTGGCGAGCAGGCGTCCGCGCATTCCGTGCCTTTCTGCGAGGCTTTGCACGCGCGTCTGCCGTAGTTTGACGAGGCCGAATTCCGCGGCAACAAAAAAACCATTCAGGGCGACGAGAAGCAATGCACCGACAAGGGCGACAACCTGGATCAAAGCGGAGGCTCCGGCAACAAAAGTTGTCAGTATAGAGGGCGAAAGCTTATCGAAAAGTCCTTATCGAAAAGTCGATTGCGAATGGCAGGCGGCCCGCGTCTTCGCTCATCGGGCTGCCGGAGCGCTCAACGGAATGCGCAGCGAGAGTGTGGCCGGCGCGCTTTCACTCGCGTCCTGCTGGTCGAAGCCGCCGCCATGCGCTTCCGCCACGCGCTTGCAGAGCGCCAGAACCCACGCGATGCGATTCGCCTCGCGCGGTTCGCGAGCCTGCTTGCGCGCGAACGCTTCGAGCACATGAGCCAACGAGGAATCGACCAGCGCGCCGCTCGCCGCGTATGTGACCGCGGCATGCCAGCTCGTTGCGTCCGCACGCGATTCAAGCGTGACAGCCGCGCCCTGTGCGCTCGATTCGACGGCGAAAGTCAGCATGAGCCACAGTGCCGCCGCGAGACGCTCGCGGTCGCCATTCAGTTGCTCTGTGGAAAGTTGAGAGTTGACTACCAGTTCCACGCCGCGTCTTCGAGCGAGGGCCAAGCGCACTTCTTCGGCACTTTCATCGAGCAGTGGATGCAGCGGGAACGGCGCATGGTCGAGCGCGAGCGATCTGGTTTCGGCGCGCGTAGCGTCGACGATCGTCTCCAGCAACTTCACCTGTTGATCCACGCCATTGCGAATGCCCGTGACCGCGCGCTGCGAGTTCGGATCGTTCGGGTCGAGCTTGCGCTCCAGCACATACGCCCAGCTATGGATAGCATTCAACGGACCGCGCAGGTCGTGCGACACCAGAGAAAGCACGTGGTCGCGCATGAAAAGCGCGGATTCGGCCCGCAGACGCGCGGTGCGTTCGGATACGACGAACCCGGAAGCCGCCGGTTGTGCCCCGGCTGTTCCGGTTGTGGACGTTGTCACGATCGACCTCTCAGGCAATGCATGATGATTGGGAAAGTCCCATTATAGGCATGCCACCGGGCCCCACCAGCCTGGCCAGATGGCTAATCCAGGTCGCAATCCGCGTGCCACGCCGCATTCTTCGACCGCACTGCTGCAACGCGCCTACAATGTCGGTTTTACGTTTATGAACCGAGGAGCGACACATGTCGACTGTGACTACCGAATCCGGCTTGAAGTACGAAGATATTGTTGAAGGAACGGGCGCGGAAGCGGTTGCCGGCAAGACCGTCAGCGTGCATTACACCGGCTGGCTGACCGACGGCCAGAAGTTCGACTCGAGCAAGGACCGCAACGACCCGTTCGCGTTCGTGCTCGGCGGCGGCATGGTCATCAAGGGCTGGGACGAAGGCGTGCAAGGCATGAAGGTTGGCGGCACGCGCAAGCTGACCATTCCGCCGCAGCTCGGCTACGGCGTGCGTGGCGCGGGCGGCGTGATTCCGCCGAACGCAACGCTCGTGTTCGAAGTCGAATTGCTCGACGTTTAAGGCTTCGGCTCTGCCTGCTTTGTTTGCTGTCTGCTGCGCAGATAACTCTCGATGACGCACGCTGCCGTGACCGCACCTAGCGTTTCGCTGCGCCGCTTCGGCGCGGAGGAGGCGTCGGACGTGCACGACTTCCATCAGGTCGTGCTAGGACTCGACGGCGCGATGGTGATGGCCGTGGACGGCATCGCTCAACAGATCGACGCGCGCTGTGCGTGGCTCATTCCCGCCGGCGCGCGGCACGACTACGCGGGGCTCGGCGAAAACCGGCAGTTGGTGCTGGACTTGCCGGCCGCGACGCTCGCCGTCCCGGAACGGCTGTTCGACCGGGCGCGTACCGTTATCGTGGACGCCCCGTTCACCGCGCTCGTGCAGCGCATTGCGGTGCGCGCCGCGCATGGCGCGCATGGCGCACATGGCGCACCGGCGGATGATCTCGAAGTTCGTCGTTTTCACTGGGACGCAGCCGCTCGCCTCGGCGCGGCGCTCGTGGCGGGCGCGGGCATTCAAGGCGCCCAAGCGCCCGCTGCCGGGCTCGACTTCGCGCGCATCGACCATTGGTTGCGCGCGCATCTGTCAGAGCCGCTGCGTATTGCCGACCTTGCCGCGCATTGCGGCTTCGGCATGCGGCGCTTTCATCAACTCTTTATCGAAGCGTTCGGCGAAACGCCGCATCGCTACCTGCAGCGGCTGCGGCTCGATACGTCGCTCACGCTGCTCGCCGATCCGCGGCTTTCGCTAACGGACATCGCGCTCGATATCGGCTTTGGCGATCAAAGCGCCTATACGCATGCATTCACGCGGCGGTTCGGGCTCGCGCCAGGTCAGTGGCGCGCGTTGCGGCACTGAGTGTGCGGTTTGCAGCCGTGCTGCATCAGGCGTTGCTGCATGAAAAAGGCGCGCCGGCCAATTGGCCGAGCGCGCCGCGTATGGTCATTCATGTGTCGAAGGCCGGAGAGCGCCGGCCCTGCGTTGCGCTGGGCCGCGCACCGGAGCAAACACCTTTGCATCGTGTATGGCTTCGAGCCGGCCTAGGCGCCGACAAGCAGAGGCCATACGCTGGCGCCGTAGCGCGGCGCACACGCGGCATGCCGCGTGCGCAAGCCATAAGACGCGAAGTCAGCCTACCGACAACTGCAGATGCAATTGCGAGCGCGCGGGGCCGCCACCGTCGATTGCTTCGCTCGCGGCGTCGCGATCCGATTGCGACGACGGCGCAAGACGCGCGGTTTCGATGCGATCGAGATACTCGGTCGTCACGTCGCCGGTTACGTAGTTGCCGTCGAAGCACGACGCCTCGAACTCCTTGAGCGCCGGATTGATGTCGCGCACGGCCTGCTTGAGCGCCTCGACATCCTGATATACGAGATGGTCGGCGCCGATCATGCGCGCCACTTCCTCGTCCGAGCGGCCGTGAGCGACGAGCTCGCCGCGCGTGGGCATGTCGATACCGTAGACGTTCGGGAACTTCACCGGCGGCGCGGCCGAAGCAAAGATCACCTTGTTCGCGCCGGCGTCGCGCGCCATCTGCACGATTTCGTGCGAAGTGGTGCCGCGCACGATCGAGTCGTCGACGATCAGCACGTTCTTGCCCTTGAACTCGATGCCCATTGCGTTGAGCTTCTGGCGCACCGACTTCTTACGCACCGCCTGGCCCGGCATGATGAATGTGCGGCCGACATAACGGTTCTTGAAAAAGCCCTCGCGATACTCGACGCCCAGCTTCTTCGCGACCTGCATCGCGGCCGGACGGGACGAATCGGGAATCGGCATGACGACATCGATTGCCACGTCGGGCAACTCGCGCTTGATCTTTTCAGCGAGGTAATCGCCCATGCGCAGACGCACGTTGTAGACCGGCACGCCGTCCAGCACCGAGTCCGGACGCGCAAGATACACGAGCTCGAAAATGCACGGATTCAGGCTCGGGTTGGTCGCGCATTGCTGCGAATGCACGTTGCCGTCGAGGTCGATGAACACCGCTTCGCCGGGCGCCACGTCGCGCACGAATTCGAAACCAATACCTTCAATCGCCACCGATTCCGACGCCAGAATCCACTCCACGCCTTCTGCCGTTTCCTGCTTGCCGAGGCAAAGCGGACGAATGCCGAACGGGTCGCGGAAGCCGAGCAGGCCGTAACCGGCGATCAGCGAAACAATGGCATACGAACCACGCACCCGCCGATGCACGCCCGACACCGCCTTGAAGAGCGCCGCCGGATCGAGCTGCAAGCCCGAGCTCGAAAGCTGCAGTTCGTGCGCAAGCACGTTGAGCATGACTTCCGTGTCGGAATTGGTGTTGATGTGGCGGCGGTCGATGCGAAACATCTCATCTTTCAACTGCTGCCAGTTGGTCAGATTGCCGTTGTGCGCGAGGATGATGCCGAACGGTGCGTTCACGTAGAACGGCTGCGCTTCTTCCTCGCTCGACGCCGAGCCGGCCGTCGGGTAGCGCACCTGGCCGATACCGGTGTTGCCCGGCAGGCTGCGCATGTTGCGCGTGCGGAACACGTCGCGCACCATGCCGTTGGCCTTGTGCATGTGGAAATTGCTGCCGTTCGCCGTGGCGATGCCGGCGGCGTCCTGACCGCGGTGCTGCAGCAGCAGCAGGCTGTCATAGATGAGCTGGTTGACCGGAGAATGGGAAACTACGCCTACGATGCCGCACATGGCATGTCCTTCAAAGGTACGAAATTCGTCAGAGCGGCCGGTGCCTCGCGAAGAGCGCGCGATATGACGCGACGGTTCGCGACATGATGCAAAGGCAACCGGTTTGCGCCGGAGTGCTGCCGGGTTCCTTGGCCACTCACCTGATCGTCACACGCGGACGTAGGCAGCGAGCGTTTCCGGAAGCAGCGGTTTCATTACGTGCACGCCCTCGACCGCATAGGGCCGCAGCAAGGCGTTGCGCCAGAATTCCTGTTGGGGCAGTTCGGTCAGGCCTGCAAGGGCGACCAGAATCAGCACCAGCACGACCCCGCGCACGAGGCCGAACATTAAACCGAGCGAGCGGTCCACGCCGCTCAGGCCGGTAGCCTGCACGATGCGCGAGAGCAGCGCATTCAGCACGCTTGCCACCAGCACCACACCGATCGCTACCAACGCAAAGGCCAGCAGCCACTGGGTCAACGCGCCGCCCGGCCACGTGGACGGGATATACGGCACGACATAACCAACGAAGCGGCAAGCAATGAAAAACGCCGCAATCCAGCCGATCAGCCCGAACACTTCGGACAAAAACCCGCGCCATGTGCCGCGCAAGGCCGACAAACCGATCACCGCCATTACAGCGTAGTCGAAGGCAGTGAACATCGCTCGCTTTACTGTGCGGCGCCGCTGTTCGCGCCCGACCCCAGACCGGCCTCGCGAACCTTCGCGATTGCGGCGCTTGCCGCCGCGCGGTCCGCGAACGGTCCGGCGCGTAAAAGCGTGAGCGTCGTGCCGTCAGCCTGCTTCCGATGTTCGGTATATGCGGGCACGCCGGCCGCTTTCAACTTGGTCGCCCAATTGCGCGCATTGGTTTCGTTGGCAAAAGCACCCAGTTGCACGGCAAAACGGCTGCCCGGCGGCGAGGCCGGCGTGCCGGAATTCGCGTCCGCGCCGGCTGCGACGTTGGTTTCGTCCGCGGATGGCGCGGCGGCCGTCGCATTGCTGCGGGTTGCCGGCTTGTTGGCAGGTTTTGCGGCCTGTGTGGCAGGCGCGGGCGCCGGCGCGGCGTTGGCTGCGACGGCGGGTGCCTGCGGCCTGGCAGCAGGCTTCGCGGCGGGCGCTGGGGTCGTGTTCGCCTCGGCCTGGGTGGTTTCCTTCGTGGCCTGCTGGCTCGCGTCCTTCCTTGCGGCGCCCGATTGCCCTTGCGCGACCGACGGCGCAGCGGACCTGGCCGGCGCCAGGCTGGAAGCTGCCAGTGCTGCGTCCGCCGTTGGATTATCCGGTGCGACGCCCGCCTGAGTGTCTACCTCGTGCTTCGAGAGCTTGGGCGCGGGGCGGCTGGGGATGTCGATAGAGATGTCGTCGGTAACCGGCTTTGGGTGCGAGTCGAGCACCATGGGGAGCACGACCACCGCTGCCACGACCATGGCGATCGCGCCCACCAGCCGACGCCGCGCGCGCTGTTTTTCGGGCAACGTGGGGTCGAGCAGCATCGCATCGGCGTCGACGGTGCGCTCCGTGCGGCGGGTCCGCCGCTCCACGCGCTCGCTACGGGCGGCCCGGGTGGAACTGGTGTTTGCGCCGCGCCGGCTGGGCGCGTCGTCTTTCTTGCCGAACGAGAAAATTCCCATGAATCGCTTGGTTCGAGCGTGGCGCCCGTTCAGTGTTGCTGCGATTTACGGTAGGCCATGACGCCGGCTACCGTATAGAAACTGCCGAAAACCACAATTCTATCATTCTCTGACGCCCGTTTTAGCGCATCTTGGTACGCCTCTGCAGGCGTCGCGTAACGCGTCACGCTGCTGTCGCCGCTGTCCTGCACGCCCTGCTCGCGCAACGCGGCTTCGAGCTGTTCCGCCGATGCCGCTCGCGGCGTCGGCAGATCGGTCACGCACCAGTGATCGATTTCGCCCTTCAGATGCGCTAGCACGCCGGCAATGTCCTTATCGCCCATCATCCCGAATACACCGTAGGTGTAGGGGAAAAAGCCCATATTGCCGAGATTCTGGCCCAGCACCGCGGCCGCGTGCGGATTGTGACCGACATCCAGCACGATGGCCGGCTTGCCCGGCAAGACCTGGAAACGGCCAGGCAACTCGACGTTCGCGAGCCCGAGCCGGATGTCCTGCGCCGAAACCGGCAGACGGTCGCGCAGCGCTTCGAGACCGGCCAATGCGGCAGACGTATTGATCAACTGATTGGCGCCGCGCAACGCGGGATAAGCGAGCGCGGAGCGCCGCAGCGTCGGGCCGACATAGCTCCATTGCTGCCGCTCGCTGCCTGCCTGGCCTTCATAGCGAAAATCGCGCCCAAATAGCCATAGTTCGGCGCCGATCTGCTCTGCGTAGTCGATTAGTGTTTGCGGCGGGACCGGGTCCGCGCAGATAGCGGGCTTGCCGGCGCGGAAAATGCCGGCCTTTTCAAGCGCGATTTTCTCGCGCGTGTCGCCAAGATATTCCGTGTGGTCGATGTCGATGCTGGTGATGATCGCGCAGTCGGTGTCGAGAATATTCACGGCGTCGAGGCGCCCGCCCAGGCCGACTTCGAAAATCACCGCGTCGAGCCCGCGCGAGGCGAACAGGCTCATGATCGCCAGCGTCGTGAACTCGAAATAGGTCAGTGAAACCGGTTGGGCGAGGCTCAGCCGCGCCGCCTCGACCCTTTCGAAGTGCGGCAGCAGATCGGCGTCTGTCGCCATCTGGCCGTTGACGCGCGCGCGCTCATTGAACGACAGCAAATGCGGCGAAGTATGACAACCCACGGTGAAACCGGCGCGCAGCAGGATCGATTCGAGGATCGCGCAGGTCGAGCCCTTGCCGTTCGTTCCGCCAACCGTGATCACCGGGCAGGCAAACGACAGCTGCATCGCGTCGCGCACCTGACTGATACGCGCGAGGCCCATGTCGATGCCGACCGGATGCGCGGATTCGAGATGCGTGAGCCACGCGTCGAGGGTGGGGAATGTGGTCATCGGGTGAATCGCGAGAAAATCATTGAGCGGTGTGACAAACATGCGCGGAGCAGCGCCCCGCGCAGTATGTGAGACCGTGATTATCCCGGAAATGACAGCGCGCCGCTTGATTGCTCATGCGGCGCGCTATTTTTGTGCAAGTTTTCGGACGCTGACGGCGCATGGCCCATGCGCCGCCATGGGGAATTCGACGGCAACTGCCCGCAAAGGGCAGCACAGACCCACATGCCGGCACACCCAGCACTTCGCCGCTCAGGCGACGGCGTCCGCCGGCTGGTGGCTCAGGAGCGCCATCAATTGAGCGAGCTCTTCTCGCAGCTTGCGACGGTCCACGATCATGTCGATCGCACCCTTCGTCAGCAGGAACTCGGCGCGCTGGAAGCCTTCCGGCAGCTTTTCGCGCACGGTTTGTTCGATCACGCGCGGGCCGGCAAAGCCGATCAGCGCCTTGGGTTCCGCGATCACCACGTCGCCGAGGAACGCGAAACTCGCCGACACGCCGCCCATGGTCGGATCGGTCAGCACGGAGATGAACGGCAGCTTGGCCTCGGCGAGCTTGGTCAGCATCGCGGTGGTTTTCGCCATTTGCATCAGCGAAAGCAGGCTTTCCTGCATGCGCGCGCCGCCCGAAGCGGTAAAGCAGATAAACGGCACTTTCTGCTCGAGCGCATTCTGCGCGCCGCGGGCAAAGCGCTCGCCGACCACAGAGCCCATCGAGCCGCCCATGAACGAGAACTCGAAACACGCCACCACGACCGGCAACGTGTGGATCGCGCCGCCCATGACGACCATGGCGTCGGTTTCGTCAGTGTCGTCCATTGCCTCTTTCAGGCGGTCCGGGTACTTGCGGCTGTCCTTGAACTTGAGCGCGTCGACCGGGACGATTTCCTGGCCGATCTCATAGCGGCCTTCCGGATCCAGCAGGCTGTCCAGCCGTTCGCGCGCGCCGATGCGCATGTGGTGGTCGCACTTCGGGCACACGTGGAGATTGGCCTCGACGTCGTTGCGATACAGCACGGCTTCGCACGACGGGCACTTGATCCACAGGCCTTCCGGAATCCCCTTGCGGCTCTTCGGGTCGGTTTGTTTGATTTTTGGCGGCAGCAGCTTATCGAGCCAGCTCATATTGAATCCTTCTGGGGTCAACGGTTGCGCAAACGGCGGGATGAACCCGCCGCTCGCACTACAGACGACAAAATGACTGTTATCGGGCAGTCGCGACGCTGTCGAGCGCCTCGCGCACCTCGGCGACGAAACGCGTGAGCGTCTCCGCGGCTGTTTCCGGGGCCGCCTGCTCGAGCAATTGCACGATACGGCTGCCGATCACGACGGCGTCGGAAACTTCGGCCACAAGACGCGCCGTTTCGGCGTCACGAATACCAAAACCGACGCCCACCGGCAGCGGCACGCGCGACTTGATCGCCGGGATTTTACTCGCGATGCTGGAAACGTCCAGATTTGCCGCGCCGGTCACGCCTTTTAGAGACACGTAATAGACATAACCACTCGCGATCTTGCCGACTTCGGCGATGCGCTCGTCGGTCGACGTGGGCGCCAGCAGAAAGATCGGATCGATCCCGGCGGAACGCATTTTTTCCGCGAAGTTAGCGCATTCTTCCGGTGGGTAGTCGACCACCAGCACGCCGTCTACGCCGGCTTCCTTCGCCGCCTTCGCGAAGGCTTCCGTGCCCATGCGTTCGATCGGATTGGCGTAGCCCATCAGCACGACGGGCGTTGTGTCGTTGGTTTCGCGGAACCGCTTGACGTCTGCGATCACGTGACGCAGCGACACGCCATGCGCCAAGGCGCGCTCGGACGATTGCTGGATCACCGGGCCGTCGGCCATCGGGTCCGAAAACGGCACGCCGAGTTCGATGACGTCCGCGCCGCCCGCGGCCAGCGCGTGCATGAATTCGACCGTGCGGGCCGGGTCCGGGTCGCCGGCCGTCATGAAAGGAATCAGGCCTTTTTTGCCCTGCTCGGACAGCGCTGCGAATGTGTTTTTGATACGGGACATGGAGTTGTTCTCGATTGAGCTACTGCGCGGGCGCGTGGCGCGTCATTGCACTTCGGTTTGCCGTTGCGCTCCCGCTTTGGCAGGCGCACGCCCGGCGGTCGCGGCAGCAGCGGCGCTGACGCGTTCCCGCGCTATCGCGCAGTAACTTTCATTGATCTCATAGCCGACGAATTCGCGCTGCTGACGGGCGCAAGCGACTGCGGTGGTGCCGCTGCCCATGAAAGGGTCGAGCACGCGACCGCCCTTCGGACAACTGGCCAGCACCATTCGCTCGACAATCTCCAAAGGCTTTTGCGTGGGGTGATCGACGCGCTCGGCATGTTGCCGGTGCAGCCTCGATACAGACCAGACATCCTTCGGATTATAGCCAAGCTCCAGCCACTTGCTGCCTTCGAACAATTTACGCGAACGCGCCTTCTTCGTGGCGGCATCGTACGGGATGCGGACGGGATCGAGGTCGAAGTAATAATCCTTCGACACCGCGAAAAAGCCGATGTTGTCATGCACCGAGGTGAACCGGCGCGTCGTTCCGCCCATGCTCGGCACACGCCGGTCCCAGATGATCTCGTTGATCATCACGAGCTTCGTCTTCAGGAAGCAGAAGATTTCCGGCGCGTATTGCCAGGTGCAGAAAATATAGAGCGAGCCTGACGGCTTGAGCTTCGGAATGGCAAGCTCGAGCCAACCACGCGTCCAGGCGAGGAAGTCGTCGCCAGTACGCATGTCGGAGTCGTTGCCGTAATCCTTTCCGAGCCCATACGGCGGGTCGCAGAGGATCAGGTCGATCGATCCGTCGGGAATATTCGCTACATCAGTCAGAAAATCGCGGTTCAACAACTGGATGCCCGCGGGCACCTGCGGCAACAGCAGCGCAGGCGCCTCGCGCACCAGAAGTTCGCCAGCCGGCGGCGTTTCGGTCGTCGTCGGCTGGGGCTCGTCGTACTCGTCGCGCATCGCGGCGGCGCTCAGAACTGAATGCCCGATCGCTCCGCGACCGTGTGCATGTCCTTGTCGCCGCGGCCGGAGAGATTCACCAACAGGTGCCTGTCCTTAGCCAGCGTCGGCGCGAGCTTCGTTGCGTAAGCCAGCGCATGGCTTGATTCCAGCGCCGGAATGATGCCCTCGATGCGGCAGCAGTCGTGGAACGCCTTGAGCGCTTCTTCGTCGGTAATGCCGACGTATTGCGCGCGGTTGGACTCTTTTAGCCACGCGTGCTCGGGTCCTACGCCCGGATAGTCGAGACCCGCCGACACCGAATGCGTCTCGATGATCTGACCGTTCTCGTCCTGCAGCAGATACGTGCGGTTGCCATGCAACACCCCCGGACTGCCGCCGATCAACGACGCCGCGTGCCGGCCCGACTCGATGCCGTCGCCGGCCGCTTCCACGCCGATCAATTGCACAGAAGTATCATCGATGTACGGATAAAAGATGCCCATTGCGTTCGAACCACCGCCAACGCACGCAATCACCGCGTCTGGCTGGCGCCCGATCAGTTCCGGCATCTGGACCTTGCACTCGTCGCCGATCACGCGCTGGAAGTCGCGCACCATCATCGGATAAGGGTGCGGCCCAGCCACCGTGCCGATGATGTAGAACGTGTTTTCCACGTTTGTCACCCAGTCGCGCATGGCCTCGTTCAGCGCGTCTTTCAGCGTGCGCGAGCCCGACTCGACGGGCACAACGGTGGCACCGAGCAGTTTCATCCGGTACACATTCGCCGCCTGGCGACGCACGTCTTCCGCGCCCATGTAGACCACGCATTCCATACCGAAACGCGCCGCGATCGTCGCGGTGGCCACGCCGTGTTGCCCCGCGCCGGTTTCCGCGATCACGCGCGGTTTGCCCATGCGCTTGGCCAGCAGCGCCTGGCCGATCACGTTATTGATCTTGTGCGCGCCGGTGTGATTCAGATCTTCGCGCTTGAGAAAAATCTGCGCGCCGCCGAGCATGTCGCTCCAGCGCTGCGCGTGATAAATAGGCGAAGGCCGACCTACGAAGTACTTCAGCTCGCGCTCGTACTCGGCGATGAATTCAGGGTCTTTCTGGAATTTTTCGTAGGAAGTACGCAGCTCGTCAAGTGCGTGAACCAGCGTTTCAGCGACGAACACGCCGCCAAACTGGCCGAAATGGCCTCTTTCGTCAGGCAAGTTATACATGAGGATCACTCTTTCGTGGCGTGCGGCGCGCTGATGAGGCGCCGCACCGCGGAATCATCCGGCATCCGCCGCGCGCACCGCGCGTACGAATGCCGCCATCCGGGCGTGATCTTTCACGCCCTTGGCGCCCGGCACTTCGATGCCGCTCGAGACATCGACCGCGTACGGGCGCACGCGATGGATCGCATCACTGACGTTTTGCGCGTTCAACCCACCACTCAAAACGGCCCGACGCGCGAGCTCTGCTGGAATAAGTGACCAATCGAAAACCTTCCCGCCGCCGCCATAGCCTTCGACATGCGTGTCGAACAGAAAGCCATTGGCGCCTGAATAGTTGAGAGCCGATTTTACCAAATCGGCCGACTGAGTATCCGCCGCAACGCGTAACGCACGCAACCAAGGCAAACCCGCAATGCCGGCGAGCGATTCGCACTGGTCCGCGGTTTCGTCGCCGTGAAACTGCAACAGCGAAAGCCCGACGTTGCTGACCACTTCCCGCACCCAGTCCGGCGACGGGTTCACGAACAAGCCGACCACCGACACGAAAGGCGGCACATCCTGCACCAGTTCGACCGCCTGCGCGACGCTGACCGAACGCGGACTCGGCGGATAGAACACGAGGCCGATGGCGTCGGCACCAAGGTCGATCGCGTAATTTACGTCGGCCGCTCTGGACAGACCGCACAGCTTGATCCGCGTGCGCCGGGGCACGGCTTGCTGGCCGCCGGTATCCGATGCGGTTGCCGGGTTTTCAGTCGCGAGAATATCAGTCGAACTCATGTTTGTGCCTGCTCGTTCCATACGGTGCTCCACGGCACGCTGCCCGTCTGCGGCGCGGGCACGGCGAAGTGCTCAGGATAGCCCACCTGCGCGAGATACAGCCCATCCGGCATGAAGGTCGGCGCGGCCCATTCCCGGTCGCGGCTCGCGAGGACCTCGGCCATCCACTCGACCGGGCGACGCCCCTTGCCGATGTAGACAAGGCATCCCATCAGGTTGCGCACCATGTGATGCAGGAACGCGTTTGCCCTGAAACGGAAATGTACGAAGTCGCCGTGTTGCTGAATGTCGATCTGATACAGATGCTTGACCGGCGTTTTCGACTGGCATTGCGACGAGCGGAACGCCGAAAAGTCGTGTTCGCCGATCAAATGCGCCGCTGCTGCGCGCATTGCGTCGATATCCAGCGACGCGTGGACCCAACCCGCGCGCGCCGCGAGCATCGGCGAACGAACCGGATGCACGTACAGCACGTAGTAATAAGTGCGCTCGAATGCGGAAAACCGCGCGTGAAACGCTTCGGGCATCGGCTTGGCCCACTGCACCGAAATTGTCTTCGGCAAAAACGAATTCGTGCCGCGAACCCATGAAATATCGGCCCGCTCGAGTTCGGTGTCGAAATGCACGACCTGGCCGAGGCCGTGCACGCCCGTGTCCGTCCGCCCGGCGACCACCGTGTGCACAGGCGTGCGCGCAAACTCGCGCAGCGCCCGTTCGAGCTCATCCTGAACCGTGTTGCCATGCGGCTGCGACTGCCACCCGCAGAACGCCGACCCGTCGTACTGAACGCCTAGCGCAATCCGCTTCACGACAACGGAGCGAGGGTCGAGAGCAGCGCGCGGGCGTCGCTGCGCGTGGCCGGATCGTTGGCTTCGATCACTTCGTTGATGAGCGTGCGCGCGCCGGCCAGATCACCCAGTTCGATGTATTCGGCGGCAAGATCCAGCTTGTTTCGCGCGATGCGGGCAAGGTCCGCCGGCGTGAACGCGGGCAGCGGCTGCGTCGGGCTGGGCGGCAGTTCCAGGTCGAAGTCGAGCTTTAGCGCGCCGAATCCCGCCGTGCCCAGACTGCCGGCGCCCAAGCCTGCTACCGCGCCGCGGCCGGCGGTGCCCGCGGTGATCTCGTCGGCGGCATGCGGCGCTTCTTCGGAGTCGGGCGGCGGGGGAACAGCTTGCCGCGCAGTCGCTTCAGGTGACGCGACGGGTTGGCTGCTCAGCGATTCCGGTGCGCGCACGGCTTCGGCGCCCGACCCGACGCGCGGCGGCAACGGCATGTCCAGACTGCCAAACGCATCGACGGCGTCGCGCGGGAATTCTGCCGATGCGGGGGTCTGTGGAAGCGAAGGCTCCATCGGCTCCGGCGGCAGCGGTTCGTCGTCCCATTCCAGGCGATGTGACAACGGTTCCGGCTCCCACGCCTCATTCAACGGTTCGAGCGGCGCCCGCGGCAAAGCGTCGGCGCCCAGTTCGGCGGCGGCGTCGAGGCTCGCGGCTGTCGTTGCGTTCAGCAGGTTCTCGCGGTGCTCTTCCGTCGCCGCTTCGGTTTGCTCGAAGGCAGCGGGTTGTTGCGGCGAGCCCGGTTCGGCGGTCAGATGCGCATGGGGCGACGTGGCGGCCGCCGACGGCTCATGAAGCGCGCGTTGTTGTACGGTGGCCCAGTCGTCGGCCATCTCGTGCGGCGTCTCTCGAGTTGCATCTTCCGGTGACGGCTCGCGCGCTGTCACGTCTGGCGAAGCGGGCTCCTGCTCCGACGCGAGTCCGGCTTGGCGCGATGCTGCCTGGTCTGCCGCGGCTTGCTCTGCGGCGGATTCTTCGGTGAGGCTGGTGCTCACTGCTGCCTCTTCCGCCGCCGTTCTTTCAGCCAGTAGGCGCTCCGCTTGGGCGCCGTGTGCAGCCTCATCGGTGGCCACGCGCTGTGCAACTTCGCGTTCCGAGGCGCTTGTCGGGGCGGCCTGCTCTTGCGCTTCGCGCGCCTGCGCCTCACGCGCGGCCGCCGTACGCATCTCGGCTTCGCGCTCTGCCGCGACGCGCTCCGCCATTTCGCGTGCCGCGGCGTCGCCTTCAGCCGCTTCGCGTTCGGCAGCGGCTGCCGTGGCTGCATGCTGCGCGGCAGCCGCTCCAAGGTCGGCCTCGTGTTCTTCGGGGCTGACCATCTCGCCGCGAGCAGCAACGGAAGCCGCCGGCTCGACGCCATCCGCCTCCACTGCCTTCTCCGACGCGTCCGCTTGCCGCGCCTCGGCCAACCGCTCGCGCTTGCGCCGGCCCATCCGCAGAGCAGTCAAAAGCACCACCAGCGCGGCGCCCACCGCGGCGCCCACCGCGAGGTTCGTCTGCGAAATGCCGGGCTCGCTCGACGTCGACATAGCGGCGCCTGCATGACCAGGCACGACAGCCGCGGCGGATGCGCCCGGCACCGGTTGCGTACCGCTCGCCGAAGGAGCGGCCGGCGCCGCCGGCGCCCCGCCGATGCCATGTTTCTGCAACTCCATCAGCACGCGATTCTTCAACGCCAGCAGTTGCTGCAAGCTCGACACTTGCGCGCGCGGCTGCGAGGCGCCCGTCGCGGCGACGGCTTCGCTCGCTGACGGCTGGACGGATCCCGACCACACATGCGTGCCGCTTGCGGCGGAGGGCGCCTCGGCGCCAGCGGCAGGCGCCGAGGAAACAGCGCCGCCGGAAACAGCCGAACTTGCGTCCGTCGCCGCACTGGCCGGAGTTTGAGCCGCAGGTACGGCCGGCGCTGCAGCTTGCGTCGCAGGACTTTCCGCGCCTGTCGCGCTCGCAACCGCTGCATTGCTTTGCGTGGCGCCGCTCGCGGCCGCCACGACTGACGCATTCGACGACGAACCGCTGCCAGCCGTCGGCACCGAAGCTGAAGCTGCTGCGGAAGTCCCTGCCGCCACCGCGCCCGACGCGTCGAGCGGCGGCACGGTCAGCACCGCTCCGAGGCGCATGCGGCTCGGATCGTGGCCCATGAACGCGTTCGGATTCGCGTCGAACAAGGCGCGGGCCGCGCGTGCAAGCGTGGCCCGGTCGTGCGATTGGGTGACGGCAATCGCCACGTCGTTCAGCGACTGACCCGGCTTGACCGTATATTGGCCACCGGTCGAGTAAGACGCAGATGCGGCCGCGGGCGCAGATGCCGCAGCGGCGCCGGGCGCGCTTGCGGCGTCGACGGGCGCGGCCATTGCGCTACCAAGACCTGCGCCCGTCAGCAAGAACGCCAAAGCGGCTGCGGCCGCCAGGCGGCAAACATCTGGGCGCGCAAGCATGGCCCGAAGGGAAGAGAGTCGAAGATTCATCGGGACTCCTGGCGCGTCAGCGCGCGGCCCTTTTTTGCGGTTATAAAGAGACAAGATAATCGGAGCACACAAATGAAAAAAGCGCCGCGCAAGCGCGACGCTTCTTGAGTTTTCTACGCGTCGTGAGCGCGTAGTTTACTTTACTTGTCGAGCACAATGCGAAGCATGCGGCGCAGCGGTTCGGCCGCGCCCCACAGCAGTTGATCGCCGACCGTAAATGCCGACAGATATTCGCCGCCCATCGCCAGCTTGCGGACGCGGCCGACCGGCACCGTCAGCGTTCCGGTCACGACTGCCGGTGACAGATCGCGCATCGACGCTTCGCGTTCGTTCGGCACGACCTTGACCCAGTCGTTGCCCGAAGCGAGGATGCTGTTGACTTCGTCGAGCGGCACGTCCTTGTTCAGCTTGATGGTGAGCGCCTGCGAGTGGCAGCGCATTGCGCCGATCCGCACGCACAGGCCGTCCACAGGAATGGAACCGGGCGTGCCCATGGCCGGCTTGCCGAGAATCTTGTTGGTTTCGGCGCCGCCCTTCCACTCTTCCTTCGACATGCCGTTGCCGAGATCCTTGTCGATCCACGGAATGAGCGAGCCCGCGAGCGGCACGCCGAAGTGGTCGGTCGGCATGCTGTCGCTGCTCATGGCTTCAAGCACGCGGCGGTCGATATCGAGAATCGCCGAAGCCGGGTCCGCGAGTTCGTTCTTCACCGCGCCGTGCAGCGTGCCCATTTGCGAGAGCAACTCGCGCATGTTCTGCGCGCCCGCGCCCGAGGCGGCCTGGTACGTCATGGCCGTCATCCACTCGACGAGGTTTTCGCGGAACAGGCCGCCGAGCGCCATCAGCATCAGGCTAACCGTGCAATTGCCGCCGATGAAATTCTTCTGCCCCTTGACCAGTGCGTTCTTGATCACGTCCAGGTTGACGGGATCGAGAATGATGACCGCGTCGTCTTTCATGCGCAGCGCCGAAGCCGCGTCGATCCAGTAGCCGTTCCAGCCGGCCGCGCGCAGCTTGGGGAACACTTCGTTCGTGTAATCGCCACCCTGGCAGGAGATGATTGCTTCGCACTTCTTCAGGTCTTCGATGCTTGTCGCATCTTTGAGCTTGGTCTCGTTCTTGGCGAACGACGGCGCGTTGCCGCCCGCGTTGCTGGTGCTGAAAAACACCGGTTCGATCAAGTCGAAATCGCCTTCCTGCTGCATACGTTGCATCAGGACGCTGCCGACCATGCCGCGCCAACCTACGAGACCTACATTCATGACTTCATACCCTTCGAGTGGAAACTTCCCCGCATCTTTGCCCGCAGTGACCGCGCGGGGAAGATGAGCGGGCACGACGGACGATCAGCGTTTCGTGATCGTTTTCGGGGTAATCGTTTTAATCAGCGCTTTGGTGGTAATGGCGAGCTCAACCACACGGGCCGTTTTGCCGTGCAGTTTCGAAATCGTGGAGATTTGAGCCATTTGTGCCATCGCTACAATATACACGAAAACCGGAATCCGGCGACGTCGTTGTCCGTCGCTGTCGTCAGCATTGCGCGCGAATCGGCCTTTTTTGGGCCGATTCGCGTATTAAAGACCGTTTTAACGATCCGAGTGGCGCTGGCTTGAGCGCGCAGCGCGCGCCGCTTCAGCCGAGCGCCGGCCGCTTTTACAGTGCCGCGACAACTGCGTCGCCCATTGCGACCGTGCCGACCTGCTTGCAGCCGGGCGTCAGGATGTCGCCGGTGCGGTAGCCTTGTTCCAGCACTTTCTTCACTGCGTTTTCAATGCGGTCTGCCTGCTCGGCCTTGTTCAGCGAGTAGCGCAGCATCATGGCGGCCGACAGAATCGTGGCCAGCGGGTTCGCCACGCCCTTGCCGGCGATGTCCGGCGCCGAACCGTGCGACGGCTCGTACAAGCCCTTGTTGTTCTTGTCGAGCGACGCGGACGGCAGCATGCCGATCGAGCCCGTGAGCATGGCGGCTTCGTCGGACAGAATGTCGCCGAACATGTTGCCGGTCACGATCACGTCGAACGACTTCGGCGCCTTCACCAGCTGCATGGCGGCGTTGTCCACGTACATGTGCGACAACTCGACATCCGCATATTCCTTCGAGACGTCGATCATCACGTCTTTCCAGAACTGCGAGGTTTCGAGCACGTTGGCTTTATCCACCGAAGTGAGCTTCTTGCCGCGCTTTTGCGCCGCCTGGAAGGCGACGTGCGCAATGCGGCGCACTTCGGGCTCCGAATAACGCATCGTGTCGAAGCCTTCTTTCGAGCCGGCGAACAGGCCGTCCGGCGCTTCACGCACGCCGCGCGGCGCGCCGAAGTAGATGTCGCCGTTCAGCTCGCGCACGATGAGAATGTCGAGGCCGGAAACGATCTCTTCCTTCAGCGACGAAGCGCCCGTCAGTTGCGGATAGCAGATTGCCGGACGGAAGTTCGCGAATAGTTGCAGATGCTTGCGCAGGCCCAGAATGGCCTGCTCCGGGCGCAGCGCACGTTCCAGCTTGTCGTACTTCCAGTCGCCCACAGCGCCGAACAGGATCGCGTCGGCTTCCTTCGCGAGCGCCAGCGTGGAGTCGGGCAGCGGGTGACCTTTCGCTTCGTAGCCCGCGCCGCCAACCGGCGCTTCTTCGAGTTCGAACTTTTCGCCGAGCACGTTCAGAACCTTGACGGCCTCTTTGACGATTTCGGGGCCGATGCCGTCGCCCGGCAACACTGCGATCTTCATGCGAATTCCTTAGTGATTTTCTTCGGGACTTTCGGTCTTATCCGACGATGCGGTGAGCCAGCCACGGCTGCTTCGCAATGCGCTCGGCTTCGAACTGGCGAATCTTGTCCGCGTGACGCAGCGTGAGGCCGATGTCGTCGAAACCGTTCAGCAGGCAGTATTTGCGGAACGCTGCGACTTCGAACGGATACTCGGTCGCGCCGTCCGACGTGCGCACGACTTGCGCTTCAAGGTCGATGGTCAGCTGGAAACCGTTGAACGCATACGTCTCGTTGAACAGATGATCGACCTGCTGTTCGGTCAGCACGATCGGCAGCAGGCCGTTCTTGAAGCAGTTGTTATAGAAAATGTCGGCAAAACTCGGCGCGATGATCGCGCGGAAGCCGTATTGCTGAAGCGCCCACGGCGCATGTTCGCGCGAGCTGCCGCAGCCGAAATTCTTGCGCGCGAGCAGCACCGAAGCGCCCTGATAACGCGGCTGGTTCAGCACGAAATCCGGATTCAGCGGACGCTTCGAATTGTCCTGGCCCGGCTCGCCGTGGTCCAGGTAACGCCATTCGTCGAATGCGTTCGGACCGAAACCGGTGCGCTTGATCGACTTCAGGAATTGCTTGGGAATAATCGCGTCCGTGTCGACGTTTTCGCGATCGAGCGGCGCCACGACGCCGGTGTGTACGATGAATTTATCCATGACGCTTGCGCCTGTTTCAGGACCGGGCGATGCGCGTGGCGGCAGGAAGGCCGCGCGCCGCA
The DNA here is from genome assembly GCF_000472445.1 of Burkholderia sp. WSM2230. Lineage (GTDB taxonomy): Bacteria > Pseudomonadota > Gammaproteobacteria > Burkholderiales > Burkholderiaceae > Paraburkholderia. Next base: position 7,091 of record NZ_AXAJ01000015.1, on the reverse strand, counting down.
TCGCCGGCAAAAATCAAAAACCGGTTATTTCTCAGCGTGATTGCTGATCGAATTGCCGAGGTGCGACATGTCCTGCCCAAATCCGTGCACCGTGTTGCAGCCGGTGAGACCGAGCAGCAACCCAGCCAGAGCACCGAGCGCGAAGCGACGCAGTAGAGTAGTGCGATTCATGTTGTTCATCATGCGATTTATCCCAGCTTGCGAATATCGACAAAATGCCCTTCGATGGCCGCGGCTGCGGCCATGGCGGGGCTCACGAGATGGGTGCGGCCACCGGCGCCCTGACGACCTTCGAAATTACGATTCGACGTGGACGCGCAACGCTCGCCCGGCTCCAGCCGGTCGGCGTTCATGGCGAGACACATCGAGCAGCCTGGCTCACGCCATTCGAAACCGGCTTCCGTGAACACCTTGTCGAGGCCTTCACGCTCGGCCTGCGCTTTCACGAGACCCGAGCCCGGCACGACCATGGCGAGGCGAATGTTCGGCGCGACGCGGCGGCCCAGTTTCTTCACGACGTACGCTGCGGCGCGAATGTCTTCAATGCGCGCGTTGGTACACGACCCAATGAAGATTTTATCCGGCTTGATCGACTCGATCGGCGCGTTCGGTTCCAGCGCCATGTATTTGAGCGCACGTTCCATCGCATCGCGCTTGACCGGATCTTTTTCGCGCTCGGGATCGGGCACGCGGCCGTTAACCGCTGTGACCATTTCCGGCGACGTGCCCCAGGTGACCTGCGGGACGATTTCCGCCGCGTTCAGTTCGACCACGCGGTCGAAATAGGCGCCTTCGTCGGACTTGAACTGCTTCCAGTACTCCACGGCGACGTCCCACTCCGCGCCTTCCGGCGAGAACGGACGGCCCTTCAGATATTCGATCGTGGTGTCGTCCACGGCGACCATGCCGGCGCGCGCGCCCGCCTCGATCGCCATGTTGCACACGGTCATGCGGCCTTCCATGGAGAGCGCGCGAATCGTCGAGCCGCCGAACTCCATCGCGTAGCCGGTGCCGCCCGCGGTGCCGATCTTGCCGATGATCGCGAGCACGATGTCTTTCGCCGTGCAGCCGCGGGGCAGTGCGCCTTCAACCTTCACCAGCATGTTCTTGCTCTTTTTCTGCAAGAGCGTTTGGGTGGCCAGCACGTGCTCCACTTCAGAAGTGCCGATGCCGTGCGCGAGCGCGCCGAACGCGCCGTGCGTGGAGGTATGCGAGTCGCCGCAGACAATCGTCATGCCGGGCAGCGTGGCGCCCTGCTCCGGCCCGATGATATGCACGATGCCCTGGCGCAGGTCGTTCATCTTGAACTGCGTGATGCCGTACGCGTCGCAGTTCGAGTCCAGCGTGTCGACCTGCAGCTTCGAAACCGGATCGGCGATGCCGTGGCTGCGGTCGGTGGTCGGCACGTTGTGGTCCGACACGGCCAGGTTGGCGCTGATGCGCCACACCGGACGCTCAGCCAGCTTCAGACCTTCGAACGCCTGGGGGCTGGTGACTTCGTGCAGCAGGTGACGGTCGATATAGAGAATCGTCGTGCCGTCTTCTTCCGTGTGGATCACGTGCGTGTTCCACAATTTGTCGTAGAGAGTCTGTGCCATGGTATGCGGGGTAGTAATGACTGCGGGCTGACTGTGTCGATCGATTATGCCACGCGAAGTCACGCCGTGGGCCGCCCCGCCATCCAAAAAAGCGATAAAAAACAGTGAGTTGGGTGGTAGTGACGATACCTGTATCGGCGGCACCCGGCAAGCTGCTGGCAACGGCGCAGTTGTTGGGAGGAGCGCCTGCTGCACACACAGGCGCGACTCTTGCAGCCGGTTCCGCGTTCAGCGCGTATGCTCCCAAAAGCATCGCGGCAGGAACGGTAGCGGATAGTAGTGAAGACAGTAACACTCACACTCTTTCGGAGGTCTGCATGCTTTCCTTCATTGGTACGGTGATCGTAGGGCTGATCGTGGGACTGATCGCGCGGGCAGTGAAGCCCGGCGACGACCGCATGGGTCTCATCATGACCATCATTCTCGGCATTGCCGGCTCGCTGATCGCGGGCTATGTCGGGCGGGCGCTCGGCTGGTACCAGCCAGGCCAGGCGGCGGGCTGGATCGCGTCGGTAATTGGCGCGATCGTGCTGCTTTTGATCTACGGCATGGTGCGCCGGCGGACCTGATTGCGCCGCGTTGACGGCAATGGATGAGGCGGGCTGGCCCCCGCCTCGCCTGCGATGATTCAGCGCGACAGCTCGAACCCGAGTTGCGTGCGGCCGAGCGCCGTCAGATCGTTTTCCTGCGCGCGACCGGCGAAGTCCGTCTCGAAGTGGTCGGCGGGAAAATCGGGCGGGCTTTCGCCGCGCAAAAAGCTCGGCAACTGACGCCTCAGATACGCTTCATTTTTCGCGCACCAAGGCGCCGACGCGATATACATCACGTTGCTGTAGCCCTTGCCGCGATGCGTGTCCTCGACCGAATGCACTACGTCGCTGTGCCAGAACACTGCGTCGCCCGGCTGCATATGCGGGATCGGCATGACGGCTTCCAGCAGCAGGCTGTGGCACTCAGCGTTGATCGACAGGGCGCGCGCGGCTTGGGCGCCGCACAGTTCATCGTCGGGGACGTCGTCCTGGAGCGCGCGCAGAATCACGTAAGCCATGACGTTCGCGATTGGAATCAGTTGCAAAGTGCCGTCGCCCGGGCCTTGCGGCGTCAGCGCGGTCCAGCCCTGGAAAGTGCGGAACATCGAGCAGACGGCCGGCGACGGAATTTCCTGCACATCCGGCCGATAAGCCGCGTCGAACGGCTCGTATGCGCGCCAGTTGCCTGACAGCACATGCCGATAGACCTTCTGGAAGTTCGGATCGAGCCAGCGCTCGACCGAGCCGCCATCCACGTGAGGCGATAAACCCAGCGACTCCGAACCCGGCGGCCGTCGACGAATCCGGTCCGCATACACCGGCACGCGCTCGGGATCGAAATGCCGCCGGCCTTCACTCTCCGACTTCCACAGACGATTGAGGAACACCCGCGTGTTCGTCAGTTCTTCCGACTGGCGCGCGGCTGTCTGCGGCTTCGACCAGTAGATGCCGTAAATCTGCGGCTTGCTTGACGACAGATTGCCGAAATACCTGTCTTCCGCGCGGTGCGCGAGCTTGGCGTCCAGATCGTTGCGCCGCAGGTAATCGGCGATTTCGTCGTTCCAGTCGCTTGCCTGCTGCCGGTCGAAAACACCGCGCACGACGCACGCGCCCCGCGTTCTGATGCTTGCGATGGTCGCCGGATCGACGCTGCCGGACGCCACCGACGCATAGTCGAACACGGGAATCGCCTCGCGCCCCTGTGCGCGGTCGCGGTGAATCGCGTCGATCTGCTGACGGATCGCGCCTTCGACTTCGCCGAAGACTTGCTTGTACTTCGGCAGCGCGGCTCGCAGCGCACGCTTGGTGCTGCGAATCGCCTCCGGAATATTGTCGATGACGAGCGGCATGGTTTGTCTCCGTGTGATGGTCTGTGTAGTGCTGTGCTTCTCGCAGATTAAGGATGTTCGACCCTCGCGAAGCATGCTTTACTGCCAGATACCGATACAATTCGGACATTCGCCGCTGCTTCTGTTCGCGCGGCCGGCTTGCCCGCCTCAAAACGTCTGCCGTGAAACCTCAATACGAACGCGTCACCATTCCCGAGGGCTGCTCGATCCGCGTCTACCATCGGCAGCTCGCGCAGATTCCGTTCGAGTGGCATCACCACCCCGAATACGAACTCACGCTGACCATGAACAGCCGCGGCCGCCGTTTCATCGGCGATCACATTGCGGACTACAGCGGCGACGATCTCGTGCTCGTGCCGCCGGACATGCCGCATACGTGGGCGTCGACCGAGCCGATCGACGCAAGCGCGCCACAGGTGGCGATCGTCGTGTGGTTCAGCGGCGACTGGGCACGGCGTATCGCGGACTGCTGCCCTGAGTTCGCGTCGCTGCGCATACTGCTGCGACGCGGCGCGCCGGGGCTGCGGTTCTCCAGCGAGGCCGCGGCCTTGATGCGTGAGCGCATGGCGGCGTTGCTCGACGCTTCGCCGCGCGTGCGGCTTGGCGCCGTGCTCGACGTGCTGGCGCAACTCGCGGAAGCCGATTCGGAGCCGTTGGCGTCGCCGGCTGCGCATAGCCGCGCGGCGAAGGTAGGCGGTGCGTCGGCGCAGCGCTCAGGGCTAGCCGCGGGGCTTAACCAGTTCGTCGATGGCGACGATTCGGCTGGGTCCGCATCCCGAGCTGCACGGCAAAAAACCGGCGGCACTGCCGCGATGCCAGGCGGCAGCGCATCCGAGGCTGAGCGTCTGAGCCGCGTGCTCGATCTGCTCGACCGGCGCTTTCACGAGCCGCTGCGCATCGCCGAACTGTGCGAGGTCGCCAACCTGTCCGAACGTTCGCTGCACCGGTACTTCATGCGGCATCTCGGCGAAAGCGTGGGACGCTATCTGAGCCGGCTGCGGATCGGCTACGCGACGCGTCAACTGACGGACACGACGTGGCCCGTCGCACTGATCGCCGCGAAGGCCGGCTTTCCCAATCTCGCGAATTTCAATCGACAGTTTCTCGCCGCGCGCGGCATGACGCCGAGCGCGTACCGCCGGTTCTTTGAGACGCACGGCCGCGCGCCGAAAGATGCAGCGGCGGCGCCGCAGGATCTGCAGATGCGTCCGCCTTCGCTTGAAAAGTCGGGAAGGCGCTCACGACGCGTGCCACCAGCGTGAAACGCTTTGCGTGACTAACGGCTGGCGGCCCGCCATGCACCACCGGGCCGCCAAAAGGGAAACGCCCCAACGGTTGTACCCGTTGGGGCGTTTCAGATTCAAGCCTTGAAGTCGACCTCAGCCCGCAGCAGACAGGCGACTACAGACGAGGAAGACCGAAACCCGATCAGCGTTGCGCGATGGGCTTTGCTTCACGCGGCGTGTCGCCGATGAACAGCTGACGCGGACGGCCAATCTTCTGTTCGGGATCGGCGATCATTTCGTTCCACTGCGCAATCCAGCCGACCGTACGCGCCATCGCGAAGATACACGTGAACATGGACGTCGGGATGCCCAGTGCGCGCTGCACGATGCCCGAGTAAAAGTCGACGTTCGGATACAGCTTGCGCGACACGAAGTACTCGTCTTCCAGCGCGATCTTTTCCAGTGCCATGGCCAGCTTGAACAGCGGGTCGTCGTGCAGGCCCAGCTCTTCCAGCACTTCGTGGCAGGTTTCGCGCATCAGCTTCGCGCGCGGATCGTAGTTCTTGTAGACGCGGTGACCGAAGCCCATCAGCTTCACGCCCGAGTTCTTGTCCTTCACCTGCTTGATGAACTCAGGAATGTTGTCGACCGAGCCGATTTCTTCCAGCATGTTCAGCGCGGCTTCGTTGGCGCCGCCGTGCGCCGGGCCCCACAGACACGCGATACCGGCTGCGATACACGCAAACGGATTTGCGCCCGACGAACCGGCGAGACGCACGGTCGAAGTCGACGCATTCTGTTCGTGGTCCGCGTGCAGGATCAGGATGCGGTCGAGCGCGCGCACCAGCACGTCGTTGACCTTGTAGTCCTCGCACGGGTTCGAGAACATCATGTGCATGAAGTTCGCGCTGTACGACAGGTTGTTGCGCGGATACGCAAACGGCTGGCCGATGCTGTACTTGTACGCCATCGCGACCAGCGTCGGCAGCTTCGCGATCATGCGGATGGCCGACACTTCACGGTGACGCGGATTGTTGATGTCGAGCGAGTCGTGATAGAACGCCGACAGCGCGCCGACTGCGGCAACCAGAATCGCCATCGGGTGCGCGTCGCGACGGAAACCGCGGAAGAAGAAGTGCATTTGCTCATGCACCATCGTGTGGTTCGTGACGGTCTTCACGAACTCCGCCTTCTGCTGCACGTTGGGCAGTTCGCCCTTCAGCAGCAGGTAGCAGGTTTCCAGGAAGTCCGCGTTTTCCGCGAGGTTGTCGATCGCGTAGCCGCGGTACAGCAACTCGCCCTTATCGCCGTCGATGTACGTAATCGCCGAATTGCACGCCGCCGTCGACATGAAGCCAGGGTCGTACGTGAACTTGCCAGTCTGGCCGTACAGTTTGCGGATGTCGATCACGTCCGGGCCGAGAGTGCCCTTGTAAATCGGCATTTCAACGCTCGGCGAATTGTCGCTGAACGATAGCGTGGCTTTAACATCTGACGGGGTCATAGCACATCCTCAATCGAAGAATGGAAACGGGGTTTCGATAATTGCACGCCTGGAACAACGCACTTGCGGCGCTCAAGCGTTGCGCAGCAGCTCCAGGACCCGGACCACATCCGGGTCGGCAAGCTCGCCTTCAGGTTCCTTGCGCGCGAGAAGCAAGTCCATCAGGTCGTTATCGCTCAGCTCGAGCAGGCGCGTAAGTGCGCCCACGTCGGCATCGCTGAGGTCATGCTCATATCGGCTGAAGAAACGTTCGAAGATCAGATCGTTTTCCAGCAGGCCTCGCCGGGCGCGCCAGCGAAGACGCGCGCGGCGGAGAGGGTCGGACTGATGCGATGCATCGTTCATGTCAATACTTGCCAGGTCGCTCCGAAGCGTACCGGCCGCCCCGCGAGGGCAGCGAACGACACGAAGCGTGGGGGTTATTCATTTTAAACCGTGCGGCGCACCATCAATTCCTTGATCTTGCCGATCGCCTTGGTCGGATTCAATCCCTTCGGGCAGACGTCGACGCAGTTCATGATGGTGTGGCAGCGGAACAGCCGGTACGGGTCTTCCAGGTTATCGAGCCGCTCGCCAGTCGCCTGGTCGCGGCTGTCCGCGATGAAGCGGTACGCCTGCAGCAGACCCGCCGGGCCCACGAACTTGTCCGGATTCCACCAGAAGCTCGGGCACGACGTCGAGCAGCTCGCGCACAGGATGCACTCGTACAGGCCGTCCAGTTCGTCGCGCTCTTCCGGCGACTGCAGACGCTCCTTCTCCGGCGGCGGCGTGTCGTTGATCAGGTACGGCCTGATCGAGTGGTACTGGTTGAAGAACTGCGTGAAGTCGCAGATCAGGTCGCGCACCACCGGCAGCCCCGGCAGCGGACGCAGCACGATCTTCTG
>NZ_AXAJ01000014.1 GCF_000472445.1 Burkholderia sp. WSM2230 | reverse complement strand
GCTCACTCAACGTACTGACGAATGATCTCTCCATCTTCCGACAGAAAAACCTTCCTTTCATTACTGTGTGAGACTTGATACTTTCGCTTTAACGCCCGGCTCCGAAGAACCCGGCTCGCGTCGCGCATCAAGCGCCCACACTTATCGGCTGTTAGTTTTTAAAGATCGGTCCGCATACTCCGCAAGCGCCTGTTTCAAACTACCCGGCACTGCTTCGTTCTGCGTCGCTGCATCAGCAGCAGAGAAGCGGGATTATGCAGAACTTCCGCTGCGCCGTCAACAGGTTTTTGCTACTGCCTGAACCTGCCGCCACCGCCGGAAGCCTTGCCACTACTGGCTTTCCCGCTTCCCGTGCCCCGGCGTCCGGAGCACGAAAGAGCGAGATTCTAGCGAGACGGGCGACGCCTTGCAAGCGTTATTTTGACAAGCGTATTAACGGTGCTTGAAAACCGGTTTGCGCTTCTCGACGAACGCCGCCATCCCTTCCTTTTGATCTTCCGTCGCGAACAACGAATGGAAAAGGCGACGTTCGAAATGCACACCCTCCGCGAGCGTCGTTTCGTACGCGCGATTGACCGACTCCTTCACCATCATGACCGCCGGCAGCGGGAACTCGGCGATCGTCGCGGCCGCGGCAATCGCCTCGTCAATCAAAGACGCCGCGGGAATAACGCGCGACACCAACCCGGAGCGCTCCGCTTCCACCGCGTCCATGAAGCGCGCGGTAAGGCACAGGTCCATCGCCTTCGCCTTCGACACCGCGCGCGGCAAGCGCTGCGTTCCGCCGGCGCCCGGCATGATGCCGAGTTTGATTTCCGGCTGTCCGAACTTCGCCGTATCTGCAGCGAAGATCATGTCGCACATCATGGCCAGCTCGCAGCCGCCGCCCAGCGCAAAGCCGGCCACCGCCGCAATGATCGGCTTGCGAATCGAGCGAACCGTCTCCCAATTGCGCGTGATGTAGTCGCCCTTGTAGACGTCCATATAGGAATAGGTCGACATCATGCCGATGTCCGCACCCGCCGCGAACGCCTTCTCGCTGCCCGTCACGACGATGGCGCCGATGTGGTCGTCGGCGTCGAACTCACGCAGCGCCGTCCCTAGTTCGTCCATCAAGGCATCGTTCAGCGCGTTCAGCGCCTTGGGACGATTCAACGTGACGAGGCCAACCCGCCCCCGCGTCTCGACCAGAATGTTCTCGTAAGCCATGCCGCCTCCTTGTGATAAATCGAGCGCGAAAAACGCTTCGCGCGGCTATCTTAATAATGCTAACATTCCCCAACCAACCGGTCGGTCAATTATTCGACGGGCTCCTTCCAACGTACAGCCAAGCCTCTGCCATGACACATCCGTTTTTCACCAAGCACGAAGACACGCTGCAAAAGGCGCTCGCCGCGGCGGAAACGCGCGGTTACTGGAGCCCGTTCGTCGAAATGCCCAGTCCGAAAGTGTACGGGGAAACCGCCAACGCGGACGGCGAAGCCGCTTTCAAGGCGCATCTGAACACCGCCTTCCAGCTGGACCAGCCTTCCACGGGAGAAACGGTTGGCGCGGAAGTGTCTCCATTCGGTTTCCCGCTCGGTATCCGTTACCCGCAATCCGCTCCCGACGCGCTCATTGCGGCAGCCGCGACTGCTCAACGCGACTGGCGCGCCGCTGGCCCGCGGGCCTGGATCGGCGTATCGCTCGAAATCCTGGCGCGGCTCAATCGCGCGAGCTTCGAAATCGGCTACAGCGTGATGCACACGACCGGCCAGGCCTTCATGATGGCGTTTCAGGCCGGCGGCCCGCACGCGCAAGACCGGGCGCTGGAAGCCGTCGTGTACGCGTGGGACCAATTGCGCCGCATCCCCGCCGAAGCCCACTGGGAAAAACCGCAAGGCAAGAACCCGCCGCTCGCTATGCACAAGCGCTACACGATCGTGCCGCGCGGCACCGGCCTCGTACTCGGGTGCTGCACGTTCCCGACGTGGAATGGCTATCCGGGCCTTTTCGCCGACCTCGCCACCGGCAACGCCGTGATCGTCAAGCCGCATCCCGGCGCGATCCTGCCGCTTGCAATAACAGTGCGAATTGCGCGCGACGTTCTGCGCGAAGCCGGTTTCGACCCGAACGTCGTCACGCTGCTCGCCACTGAGCCGAACGACGGTGCGATCGTCCAAAGCCTGGCCGTGCGTCCGGAGATCAAGTTGATCGACTTCACCGGCAGCACGCAAAACGGCACCTGGCTCGAGCGCAACGCGCACCAGGCTCAGGTCTACACCGAAAAAGCCGGCGTCAATCAAATCGTGATCGACTCCGTTGACGACATCAAAGCCGCCGCCCGCAACATCGCGTTCTCCCTCGCGCTTTACTCCGGCCAGATGTGCACCGCGCCGCAAAATATCTACATACCGCGCGGCGGCATCCGTACCGCGGACGGCACACTCACGTTCGACGAAGTCGCGCAGGCCATTGCCGGCGCCGTACAAAAGCTGGTGGCGGACCCCGCGCGTGCCGTCGAGCTGCTCGGCGCAATCCAGAATGAAGGCGTCAGCCAACGCATCGACGAAGCCGCGAGGCTCGGCCGCATTCTTGCCCCGAGCCAGACATTGGAGCACCCCGTTTTTGCCGCTGCCCGCGTGCGCACGCCGCTCGTAGTCCAGCTCGATGCCGCAACCGACCGCGCGCAATTCACGCGGGAATGGTTCGGTCCCATCTCGTTCGTCATTGCTACCGACTCGACGGCGCAGTCTCTCGAACTCGCCGGCACGATCGCGGCCGAGCACGGCGCCCTGACTCTTTCGGTGTACAGCACAGATCAAGCCGTGCTCGAACAGGCGCACGAGGCGTCGTTGTGCGGCGGCGTCGCGCTTTCGATCAACCTGACGGGCGGTGTGTTCGTCAACCAGTCGGCGGCGTTCTCCGATTTCCATGGCACTGGCGCGAACCCGGCGGCAAATGCCGCGCTCACCGACGCGGCCTTCGTCGCCAATCGCTTCCGTGTAATCCAAAGCCGCGTTCATGTTGAACCGAAAGCGGTGCCGGCGGTAGTCAGCTGAACGTCATAAGACCGAAGCACGGTGTTCGGTTCGTCCTACGTCTTTTGGCCGAATAGACCCCGCCGTGCGCGCCAACTAACATGAGACATCGGATCGGCAGGCAACGCCGGTCCACCTCAGCAGGAACGGATATGAACGACGCCTTTATCTGCGACGCGATTCGCACTCCCATCGGCCGCTACGGCGGCGCCCTGAGAGACGTCCGGGCCGACGACCTCGGCGCCGTGCCGATCAAGGCATTGATCGAGCGTAACCCGGGCGTGGACTGGCGCGCCGTGGACGACGTGATCTACGGTTGCGCGAATCAGGCCGGCGAAGACAATCGCAACGTGGCCCGCATGTCGGCGCTGCTCGCGGGGCTTCCCACAGAGGCGCCGGGCGCGACCATCAACCGTCTGTGCGGCTCGGGCATGGACGCCGTCGGGACCGCAGCGCGCGCCATCAAGGCCGGCGAGGCCCGGCTGATGATCGCGGGCGGCGTGGAAAGCATGACTCGCGCACCCTTCGTGATGGGCAAGGCGGCGAGCGCGTTTTCGCGGCAAGCCGACATCTACGATACGACGATCGGCTGGCGCTTCATCAATCCGCTCATGAAGAGCCGGTACGGCGTCGATTCAATGCCGGAAACTGCGGAAAACGTGGCAGTCCAGTTCAGCGTTAGCCGCGCCGATCAGGACGCATTCGCACTGGCCAGCCAGCAGAAGGCAGCGCGCGCACAACGTGACGGTACGCTGGCGCAGGAAATCGTCGGTGTCGAGATAGCGCAGAAAAAGGGCGACCCCGTTCGAATCACACTCGACGAGCATCCGCGCGAGACTTCGCTCGAAAGCCTCGCAAAGCTCAAGGGCGTCGTTCGTCCCGAGGGCAGCGTCACTGCCGGCAATGCATCGGGCGTGAACGACGGCGCCTGCGCGCTACTGCTCGCGAATCAACAAGCGGCCGATCAATACGGCCTGCGCCGTCGCGCACGCGTCGTAGGCATGGCGACGGCCGGCGTCGAGCCGCGCATCATGGGTATTGGCCCGGCACCGGCCACGCAAAAGTTGCTCAAGCAACTTGGCATTAAGCTCGAGCAACTCGACGTGATTGAGTTGAACGAGGCATTCGCCTCGCAAGGGCTTGCGGTTCTGCGCACGCTAGGTTTGCGGGACGACGACCCGCGCGTCAATCCGAATGGCGGAGCGATCGCGCTCGGGCATCCGCTCGGCGCATCGGGCGCGCGCCTTGTCACGACCGCGCTGTATCAACTCGAGCGCTGCAACGGGCGCTTCGCGCTTTGCACCATGTGCATCGGCGTGGGCCAGGGCATCGCGCTCGTCATTGAACGGCTCTGACATAAAGCGCCGCAGTTCCGCGAAAAGTTTCGCGAACGGGACCTTGAGGAGACACCCGATGTCATACGAAGCGATCCGCCTGGAGTTTGACGAATCGAGCCGCGTGGCCACCATCACGCTGAACCGCCCCGACAAGTTGAACAGTTTCACGCGCGCGATGCACGAGGAACTGGCGGCCGCGCTGGGCGAAGTCGAGACGAACGGCGCTCGCGCTCTCGTCCTGACGGGCTCGGGGCGCGGCTTCTGTGCAGGACAGGATCTCGCCGATCTCGATTTCACGCCCGGCGCCATGACGGATCTTGGCGAGTTGATCGACGCGCATTTCAACCCGCTGATTCGCCGCCTGCAGTCACTGCCGTTGCCCGTGATAGCAGCAGTCAACGGCACGGCGGCGGGCGCTGGCGCAAACCTCGCGCTCGCTTGCGACATCGTGCTGGCGGCACGTTCGGCCAGCTTTATCCAAGCTTTCGTGAAGATTGGCCTCGTGCCGGATTCTGGCGGCACGTGGTTCTTGCCGCAGCGCGTCGGCATGGCGCGCGCAATGGGGCTCGCCATCACCGGCGACAAGTTGAGCGCGGAGAAAGCCGAAAGCTGGGGGCTCATCTGGCAGACCGTCGACGATCAGGAGCTCGCGGAAGCCGCGGCCAGACTGGCGGCACAGCTCGCGCAGCAACCCACACGCGCCATCGCTGCGATCAAGCAGGCCATGCGCGCGGGCACGACGCAAACGCTCGATGAGCAACTCGACCTCGAGCGCGACCTGCAACGCGAACTGGGTGCATCGCACGACTATGCGGAGGGCGTGCAAGCTTTCGTAGAGAAGCGCGCGCCGCGCTTCGAAGGGCGCTGATATGTCGACGCAACCTCTCTACCCTTCGGACATGATGCCCGACGAACTCGCCCGCGCAACCGCCGCCGCCATGTACGAGAACGACGCGTGCAGCCGTGCGCTGGGCATCGAAATTGTGGAAGTGCGCGCGGGCTATGCGCGTCTGCGGATGCCTGTACGTGCCGATTTTCTCAACGGCCATCAGATCTGTCATGGCGGCCTGATATTCACGCTCGCTGACTCGAGCTTCGCGTTCGCTTGCAACTCGCGCAACCTCAACACGGTGGCATCGGGTTGCTCGATCGAGTTCCTCCGTCCGGCGCATGGCGGCGATGTGCTCACCGCAGAGGCTGTCGAGCAGACATTGAACGGCCGCACAGGAATCTACGACATTCGCGTCACTAATCGCGCCGGCGAGACAGTCGCGATGTTTCGCGGCAAATCGGCGCAAATCAAGGGCAACGTGATTCCGCTTGCACCGTCGACCACGAAACCGGATTAAGACAAAGACTGCCGCGTCAAAAGCGCCCAAAGAAGGCTCACGGCAAGCGCTCCACGCGAGAGTCGCAAGTCCGTGGCAGTCATGAGCGGTGAGCCGGCAAACGGTCCACCGCATGGCGGCAGCCCGCAGTTCCAGCGCCGCCGCTCGAAGTTTTGCGCGCAAGCGCAGCCCATATCAGACCCAGCATTGAGGCAGCAAGGAGACAATCAATGAGCCCCGCCCTTCCGCTCGATCCAATCGAGACCGCCAGTCGCGACGAACTGGCCGCGCTTCAGCTTGAACGGCTCAAATGGTCGCTCAACCACGCGTACGAAAATTCACCCGTCTATCGTCGCAAGTTTGAGGAAGCGGGGATTCATCCGAGCGACCTGAAGACGCTTGCGGACCTCGCGCGCTTCCCGTTCACGACAAAGAAGGATTTGCGCGACAGCTATCCGTTTGGAATGTTCGCCGTGCCGCAAGAGCGGATCTCGCGCATCCACGCTTCATCGGGTACGACAGGCAAGCCGACCGTGGTGGGCTACACCGCGCGCGATATCGACACGTGGGCGAATCTCGTCGCGCGTTCCATCCGCGCGGCCGGCGCCAAACCCGGCGACAAAGTACATGTCAGCTATGGTTACGGCCTCTTTACGGGCGGTCTGGGCGCGCACTACGGCGCGGAGCGCGCGGGCCTGACCGTGATCCCGTTCGGCGGCGGCCAGACGGAAAAGCAGGTGCAACTGATCCAGGACTTCCGGCCCGACATCATCATGGTGACGCCGAGCTACATGCTCTCGATTGCCGACGAGCTGGAACGCCAGGGCGTCAACCCAGCCGATTGCTCGCTGCGCATCGGCATCTTCGGCGCGGAGCCGTGGACCAACGACATGCGTCGTGCTATCGAACAGCGCATGGGCATCGACGCGGTCGACATTTACGGTTTGTCGGAAGTGATGGGGCCGGGCGTGGCGTCGGAATGCGTCGAGACGAAAGACGGCCCGACCATCTGGGAAGATCATTTTTATCCGGAGATCATCGACCCCGAAACCGGCGAGGTCCTTCCGGACGGAGAACTCGGCGAACTGGTGTTCACGTCGCTCACCAAGGAAGCGTTGCCGATCGTTCGTTACCGCACGCGCGATCTCACGCGTCTCCTGCCGGGCAGCACCCGCAACATGCGCCGCATGGAAAAAATCACCGGGCGCTCGGACGACATGATGATCGTGCGTGGCGTCAACGTGTTTCCCACGCAAATCGAGGAACTGCTGCTCAAGCAACATGCTCTCGCTCCTCACTATCAGATCGTGCTGACCAAGGAAGGTCCGCTCGATGTGATGACGCTGAACGTGGAGCCCTGCCCGGAAACGGCGCCGGACGTTGCCGCCCTGAGCGCGGCGAAGCAGGCGCTGGCCTATGACATCAAGGCGCTTATCGGTGTAAGCGCGGTCGTCAATGTGCTGGCGGTGAACGGAATTGAACGTTCGGTGGGCAAGGCGCGCCGCGTCGTCGACAAGCGCAAGTCGGGGCAGTGAATAGAAGCTGCGGGTGTTTTGAGAGGGGCGCGCGGAAATTGGGCGGCCGGGGCGCTAGCTTGGCCGTGGCCTTGACTCGCCAGTGGCACTAACTTGGCCGGGGCGCTAGCCGGGGCGCTAACTTGGCCCGGGTACTAACTTGGCAGTGGCGATAACTTGGCCGGGACGCTAACCCGGCCGTAGTCTTGACTCGGCCGTGGCGCCAACTCGGCCGTGGCGCTAAACCGGCCGTCACGCGAGCTCGCCGTGGCCCCCAGCCCGGCCGTGTGGCGAACTCGGCCGTGTCTTTAGCTACTAGCGGTGGCGTCCCGCGCAAACGCCGCAGCCACGCCACACAGCGCCCCCCCCCCCCGCAATCCCGCACGCGCCGCCGCGCCTACGCGCGCAATGCGTCGTAGCTTCCGTCAGGAATTCGGCAGCAGCAACCACATCCGGCCGCCCTGCTTCATCTTCCCCGCAAGATCGCCTGCGTCGTCGCCGAGACCCCAGAAATAGTCGGCGCGTACTCCACCCTTGATCGCTGAGCCTGTGTCCTGCGCAAACACGAGACGGTTCATCGGCGAGTTCGTCAGCGGCCGGGTGGTCTGCAAAAAGACAGGCGTGCCGAGCGGAATCGAGGCCGGATCGACGGCGATCGAACGCTCCGGCGTCAACGGCACACCAAGCGCGCCGATCGGGCCGTCCGCGCCGCCCTTGGGCACAGTTTCCGCCGACGGCATCTCGCGGAAGAACACGAAGCGCGGATTCGTATCGAGCAGCGCATCCACGCGGCCGGGGTTCGCGCGCGCCCACGCCTTGATGCCTTGCATGGTGGCTTGCGCAGGAGTGAGCTCGCCGCGATCCAGAAGCCACCGTCCGATGGACTTGTATGGCTGGTTGTTCGTGCCGCCAAAGCCCACGCGCATCACGCTGCCGTCTTCCATGACGATCCGGCCGGAACCCTGCACTTGCAGGAAGAACGCCTCGATGGGGTCGTCCACCCAGACAAGCTCGTTGCCGTTCAACACGCCCATGCGTTCGAGCTGTGCCCGCGGCGGCATTGGCGTGCCGGGGCGATAGCTCGACGGCCAGCGATACAGTGCAGTCTGATAAACGCCATGCCGCGTGCGCGAGCCGCGCAACAACGGCTCGTAGTAACCGGTGACGAGACCGTCGAGCGTGCCGTCGTTGTTGGCTAGCTGGAAGGGCGTGAAATAGGCTTCAAAAAAAGCACGGGCGCTAGTGACGTCGAGATCGTCCAGTTGCGCCGCCGCAGCGCATGCCCGCGCCCAGTTCGGCTGGCGCGCAAGCCTCATGCAGTTCTGCCGCAACGCGGCCGTCGCGCCGATCAGCGAATCGTCCTGCCAGCCGGGAACCTGCTGCCACGCTACGGCCGTGAGCCGCGTAGCGGCGATCTGGCCAGGAATGATCGCGGCGCCGGTGGGCGGCGAAGCCACCGGCCGGACCGCGCCGCCGCCACCGCAGGCAGCGAGGATTGCCGCCACCGAAAGCGCGCCGAGCCAGGCTCCGGTCGCGCGGACAAAACGCATACAATGTTCGTTCTTGATGGAAACCGCCATGTCTGATCTGTTCGACGAATACCCAATGCTCATCTTCGCGCTGGAATCGCTTCTCGCGCTGTTCCTGCTCGTGTTCATCGTGGTGTGGACGTCGTCCGGTAAAAAGAAAGCGGCGCGCGCCAACAGCCGCGAGGCACCAAAGCCGCACACCCCCCGAAACCCCCAAAACCCGCAAAAACCGCTCTGACGCAGTGCCGTTCGCGCATTCCACGGCGCGCATTGCCCCGTTAAAGACCGCGGACCGCGCCCACGGTTCAATGCAGCGTACGCGGCATGCGCAGAATGAACTCGGGCACTGGCGCGTCGAAACGCTCGCCGTCCTCGGCCACGCAGAAATACTCTCCTCGCATCGTGCCGACCGGCGTGGCGATGACCGCCCAGCTCGTATATTCGAACTGCTCGCCGGGCTTGAGCAGCGGCTGGTGGCCGACTACGCCTAAGCCCTTCACTTCCTGCACGGCCTTTTCACTGTCTGTGATCACCCAATGCCGAGCGATCAATTGCGCGGGCACCTGACCGGTATTGCGGATGGTCAGCGTATAAGCGAACGCATACTGACGACGCTCCGGGTCCGACTCCTCGGGCAGGAACTGCACCTGCGCCGACACGCTGAATTCGTACTGGCTCATCCTGATTCCAATCTGCTGAAACGGGTGCGAGAAGATTGCTGGAAAGCCCGAACGCCAATGGCTTGAGGCTCATTGACGCCGCAGCGCCATGGTTTGGCATTCTGCGGCATGAGCGAGGCGCCCGCAACCGGACATAACCTTTGGACAAGGACACGTAAGACGCTGCGGACGCTTGCGGCTCGTCTCCGGCGACTTCCTGACGGGACGCCAATGAGCGCCGCGGCTTTGCAGGACGAAGAGCCGCGACCCGGATTGGGCGTAACGCCGCCAGGCTGCCCGCTTCGCACCGCTCAGCGTTCACTGCGCATCTTGCCCACCACCGCCAGGCCGCTCGCGCCCACCGCCTGCCTCCCCCTGCCACCGCGCTCACCGCGCTCACCGCGCTCACCCGCTCACCCGCACACCCGCACACCCGCACACCCGCTCACAAAAGGTAAAATACCGCTTTCCCGCTTGCATCCGCCCGCCGCCATGACGCAATTCCGCATCGCTCCCAGCATTCTGTCCGCCGACTTTGCCCGCCTCGGCGAAGAAGTCCGCAATGTCGTCGCCGCCGGCGCCGACTGGATCCATTTCGACGTGATGGACAACCATTACGTGCCGAACCTCACCATCGGTCCGCTCGTGTGCGAAGCCATTCGTCCGCATGTGGACGTGCCCATCGACGTGCATCTGATGGTGCGCCCCGTAGACCGCATCGTGCCGGACTTCGCGAAGGCAGGCGCGAATCTGATCAGCTTTCACCCGGAAGGCTCCGACCACATCGACCGCACGCTGTCGCTGATCCGCGATCACGGCTGCAAGGCCGGCCTCGTTTTCAATCCGGCCACCTCGCTCAATTATCTGGACCACGTGATGGACAAGCTCGACCTGGTGCTGATCATGTCGGTGAATCCCGGTTTTGGCGGCCAGTCGTTCATTCCGGAGGCGCTGAACAAGCTGCGCGAAGCCCGCAATCGGATCGACGCGTACAAGGAACGCACCGGCCGCGAGATCCATCTGGAAGTGGACGGCGGTGTGAAGGTCGACAACATCGCGGAAATTGCCGCGGCGGGCGCGGACACGTTCGTGGCGGGCTCGGCGATATTTGGCCAACCGGACCACAAGGTCGTGATCGACAAGATGCGCGCCGCGCTCGCCAACATCCAGCACTGAGACCGCGCCACATGACCGCTCCGTTCCCCGCCCCGACTTTCACCGGCCCGCGCCTGCAAGCCGCGATCATCGATCTCGACGGCACGATGATCGACACCGCCGACGACTTCACCGCCGGCCTGAACGGCATGCTCGCGCAGCTCGACGCAGAGGAAACCTCGCGCGAGGAAGTGGTCGGCTATGTCGGCAAGGGCTCGGAGCACCTGATCCGCAGCGTGCTCGCGCCGCGCTTCGAAGCGGAAAACGCGCAAGACCGTTTCGACGAAGCGCTCGCCATCTATCAGGCGGAATACGCGAAGATCAACGGCCTGCACACGCGCCTTTATCCCGACGTGGAAGCCGGCCTCGCCGCCCTGCGCGACGCCGGCGTGAAGCTCGCGTGCGTTACCAACAAGCCGCATCGCTTCGCGGTCGAACTGTTGCGGCAATATGGGCTCGAGCAATACTTTAGCGTTGTGCTGGGCGGCGACAGTCTGCCGAAAAAGAAGCCAGACCCGCTGCCCATGCTGACCGCTGCGGCGCAGCTTGGCGTCGAACCGCGCGCCACGGTGGCTATCGGCGATTCCGAAAACGACGCGCTGGCGGGCCGTGCGGCGGGCATGTCGACGCTCACTGTGCCGTACGGCTACAACCATGGCCAAGCTATACAAACAATAAAATCCGATGGTATAGTTGCCTCGCTGCTGGACGCCGCCAAGGCGATCGCAGCGCACCAATCCACGACTTGAAAAGTCCTTCATCCTCATGTTTCTGAATAAAAAACGGAGTCTGATTAGCATCGACCGGGGAGCCTGGCCCTGGCGTCGCTGGTCGCGCTAACCTCGCCTGAGGTACGCTGAAGCTCGTCTTCGGCAACCGTTTTTTACTTCGCTGCGCTCACGCGTTTTTCCATCTTTTCGGTTCGCTGCATCGGTTGGTTCGGCCTGTGTACTGGCAAAGTACATCTGTGCGCCGGAACTCCGTGCTTGCGTCGATGGGAAAATCGCGCCGGTCGGTTCATCATCGCAAATGTCGAACCAACGCCTGACCGGCTGCGCCATGCCCCGCTTTGTCCGACGCACGCTGCCGCCGGACCTATGAACAGGATCGGAACATGACCGAACTCGAATTCCAGTCCCTCGCCAACGAGGGTTTCAATCGCATCCCGCTGATCGCCGAAGCGCTCGCCGACCTTGAAACGCCGCTTTCGCTGTATCTCAAGCTCGCGCAGACCGAGCGCAACGGCGCAAACTCCTTTTTGCTCGAGTCGGTGGTGGGCGGCGAGCGCTTTGGCCGCTATTCGTTCATCGGCCTGCCGGCGCGCACGCTGGTGCGCACCCGCAACGGCGTGTCAGAAGTGGTGCGCGACGGCAAGGTGATCGAAACACATGAGGGCGATCCGCTCGAGTTCATCCAGCAATTCCAGAGCCGTTTCAAGGTCGCGCAGCGTCCGGGCTTGCCGCGTTTCGCTGGCGGCCTCGCGGGTTATTTCGGCTACGACGCGGTGCGTTACATCGAGAAAAAGCTGGCACACACGGCGCCCAAAGACGATCTGAACCTGCCGGACATCCAGTTGCTGCTGACCGAGGAAGTCGCGGTAATCGACAACCTCGCGGGCAAGCTGTACCTCGTGATCTATGCCGATCCGACGCAGCCCGAGGCGTACACGAAGGCGAAGCAGCGTCTGCGCGAGCTGCGTCAGCGTTTGCGCGCGACCGTTGAGCCGCCGGTCACGTCGGCGAGCGTGCGCACCGAAACCTACCGCGAGTTCGCAAAAGACGATTATCTGGCGGCCGTGCGCAAAGCGAAGGAATACATCGCCGCCGGAGAGCTGATGCAGGTGCAGGTCGGCCAGCGTCTGACGAAGCCGTACCGCGACAATCCGCTGTCGTTGTATCGCGCGCTGCGTTCGCTGAATCCGTCGCCCTATATGTACTACTACAACTTCGGCGAATTCCATGTGGTCGGCGCGTCGCCGGAAATTCTGGTGCGCCAGGAAAAACGCGGCGAAGACCGTATCGTCACCATTCGTCCGCTGGCCGGCACACGCCCGCGCGGCAACACGCCGGAACGCGACGCCGAGCTCGCCACTGAACTGCTGAACGACCCGAAGGAAATCGCTGAGCACGTGATGCTGATCGACCTTGCGCGCAACGACGTGGGCCGTATCGCGCAAATCGGCTCGGTGGTTGTGACCGACAAGATGGTGATCGAAAAGTACTCGCACGTGCAGCACATCGTGAGTTCGGTGGAAGGCAAGCTCAAGCCGGGCACGACCAATTTCGACGTGCTGCGCGCCACCTTCCCGGCCGGCACCCTGTCGGGCGCGCCAAAGGTCCGCGCAATGGAACTGATCGACGAACTGGAGCCCGTGAAGCGCGGCCTCTACGGCGGTGCGGTCGGCTATCTGTCGTTCACCGGCGAAATGGACCTCGCCATTACCATCCGCACCGGCGTGATCGCAAACGGCAATCTGTATGTGCAGGCGGCAGCGGGTGTCGTCGCGGATTCGGTGCCCGAATCCGAATGGCAAGAGACCGAGAACAAGGCGCGCGCCGTGTTGCGCGCGGCCGAACAGGTTCAAGACGGCCTCGATAGCGACTTCTGACCGGAGACCCACCATGCTGCTCATGATCGACAACTACGACTCGTTCACCTACAACCTGGTGCAGTACTTCGGCGAACTCGGCGAAGACGTGCGCACCTATCGGAACGACGAAATCACGCTAGACGAAATAGCGAAGCTGAACCCCGAGCGCATCTGCCTGTCGCCCGGCCCGAGCAATCCGCAACACGCCGGCATCACGCTCGACGTGCTGCGCGAGTTTTCCGGCAAGACGCCGATTCTCGGCGTGTGCCTCGGTCATCAGGCCATCGGCGAAGCATTTGGCGGGCGCGTGGTGCGCGCGCAGACCATCATGCACGGCAAGGTCAGCACGATCGAAACGGATTGCAAAGGCGTGTTCGCCGACCTGCCGAAGCACTTCGTCGTCACGCGGTATCACTCGCTCGCGATCGAACGCGAGTCGCTGCCCGACTGCCTCGAAGTGTCCGCCTGGACCGAAGACGGCGAAATCATGGGCGTGCGTCACAAGGAACTGGCGGTTGAAGGCGTGCAGTTCCATCCCGAGTCGATTCTTTCCGAGCACGGCCACGCGCTACTCGAGAACTTCGTGCAGCAGTCGAAAGCGAAGACGGCCCAACGCACCGCCTGATGAAGCGAGACAACATCATGACCATCACGCCCCAGGAAGCGCTGCAGCGGACCATCGAGCACCGCGAAATTTTCCACGACGAAATGCTGCATCTGATGCGGCTCATCATGCGCGGCGAACTCTCGCCCGTCATGGCCGCCGCGATCATCACGGGCTTGCGCGTCAAAAAAGAGACCATCGGCGAAATCACCGCCGCCGCCACGGTGATGCGTGAATTTGCCCGGCACGTCGATGTGCAGGACAACTCCAACTTCGTCGATATCGTCGGGACCGGCGGCGATGGTTCGCATACCTTCAACATCTCCACGGCCACCATGTTCGTGTCCGCCGCGGCCGGCGCGAAAGTCGCGAAGCACGGCAATCGCGGCGTGTCGAGCAAGTCGGGCAGCGCGGACGTGCTCGAAGCGCTCGGCGTGAATATCGACCTGCAGCCGGAACAAGTGGCGGCCTCAATTGCCGAAACCGGCATGGGCTTCATGTTCGCGCCGAATCATCACCCGGCCATGAAAAACATCGCGCCGGTGCGCCGCGAACTCGGCGTGCGTACCATCTTCAACATTCTGGGTCCGTTGACGAACCCAGCGGGCGCGCCGAATCAGTTGATGGGCGTATTCCACGCAGATCTCGTGGGCATTCAGGTTCGCGTCATGCAGCGCCTCGGCGCGAAGCACGTGCTGGTGGTGTACGGTATGGACGGCATGGACGAAGTGTCGCTCGGCGCGGCCACGCAAGTCGGCGAACTGCGCGACGGCGAAGTCCACGAATACGAGATTCATCCGGAAGACTTCGGCATGCAGATGGTGTCGAACCGCACGCTGAAAGTGGCGGACGCTGCCGAATCGAAAGCGATGCTGCTCGAAGCGCTCGACAACAAGCCGGGCGTCGCGCGCGAGATCGTCACGCTGAATGCGGGCACCGCGCTTTATTCTGCGAACGTGGCGTCATCGATTGCGGATGGCATTCAGCTTGCGCGTGAGGCCATCGCTAGCGGCAAGGCTCGCGCAAAAGTCGACGAACTCATCCGCTTCACGCAGCAATTCAAGCACTGATCACGTAGCAACCAACGTAGCGAGACACCTATGAGCGACATCCTCGACCGTATCATCGCGGTCAAACGCGAAGAAGTCCGCGCGGCCGAACAAAGCGCGCCGCTCGAAGAACTGCGCCTCGAAGCGTCGTCACGCGACATTCGCGATTTTGTCGGCGCGTTGCGTGCGAAGCACGCGGCGGGCCTCGCCGCGGTGATCGCGGAAGTGAAGAAGGCGAGCCCGTCCAAAGGCGTACTGCGCGAGGACTTCGTGCCCGCGCAAATCGCGCGTTCTTATGAGAAGCATGGCGCGGCCTGCCTGTCGGTGCTGACCGATGTACAGTTCTTTCAGGGCAGCGTCGCGTATCTCGAACAGGCGCGCGCCGCCTGCCAGTTGCCGGTGCTGCGCAAGGACTTCATTGTCGATCCGTATCAGATCGTCGAGGCTCGCGCGATGGGCGCCGACGCGATCCTGCTGATCGCCGCCGCGCTCGAAACTTCGCAGATGCAGGACCTCGAAGCGCTTGCGCATTCGCTCGGCCTCGCCGTGCTCGTCGAAGTGCACGACAGCGACGAGCTCACGCAGGCGCTCACGTTGAAAACGCCGCTGATCGGCATCAACAACCGCAATCTGCGCACGTTCGAAACCTCGATCGAAACGACAATCGGCATGCTGGAAGCGATTCCCGACGACCGCATCGTGGTGACCGAATCGGGCATTCTGTCGCGCGCGGATGTTGAACGGCTGCGCGCGAACAACGTGAATACGTTTCTCGTGGGCGAGGCGTTCATGCGCGCCGAGGAGCCGGGCGTGGAACTTGCCCGCATGTTTTTTCCAGGCGCGGCGTGAAGGGAGCGCCGCGCAGTTAGCGAATAAGCAGCGGAGCAGACAGGAGAGCAGCAATGGGCATGGAACGCGAGATCAAGTTGCTGCTGCCGGCCGCACAGGTCAAGGCGGCCTCGGCGTGGTTCGTCGCTCGTACCGGCGACGAAGGCCGCGCGATCAAGCTGTCGAACATCTATTTCGACACGCCGCAACTTGCGCTGGCAGCGTCGAAGAGCGCGCTGCGTTTGCGCCATACGCCGGACGGCTGGCTGCAAACCTTCAAAACCGTGGGCAAGGCGACGAACGGTTTGCATAGCCGTCACGAATGGGAAATGCCGGTTGCGGGCGAGGCGCTCGAAATCGACGCGTTGCTGCGCGAATGCGATGAGCCGGCCGCCGCGAAGGCGCTGCGCGACGCGGCGCCGCAGTTGACCGAACTCTTTCGCACCGACTTTACGCGCACGCTGTGGCATGTGAGCGTCGACGGCTCCCAGGTTGAGGCCGCGATTGACCAGGGCAACGTGCTTGCCGAAGTGAACAGCGAGCTGCGCCGCGCTCCGATCTCTGAAATCGAACTGGAACTCAAGTCCGGCGACGAAGCCGCGCTGCACGCGCTCTGCGCCGAACTCGGCAAGCAGATCGCCGGCCTTGCGCCGGAAAACATCAGCAAAGCGCAGCGCGGGTATCAATTGCGGGCGGGCTGAGAGCGGTGCCGTTTCATCGTTGCGCCATGTGGGCGCGCCGCGCCGTCACGCCGTCGCGCCGTCACGCCATCGCGCCGCCCCAAACTTGAGTCACGTCGCGTTTGCTGCGACACTTCTGCGCCATGACTTCCTCGCACCGTACTCGCCGTTCGCCCTCGCAGGCATCGCTATTTGGCGACGCCGCGGCGCCGGCCAGCGCCACGCGCGCCACATCCGCCGCGCCTGCTACGTCGCACCAGCCGCATCGAGCCGGCGGCGCACCGCTTACGCTCGAAGCACAGTTCGCCGCGTTGCCGGCTGCATGGCGTGCACATCTGAAGCCGTTCATAGAAAGCGACGCCTATGCGCCGCTGTGCCGTTTCGTCGACGGTGAGCGCGCGGCCGGCAAAACCGTTTATCCCGCCGACGTGTTCCGCGCGTTGCGCCTGACGAGCCCCGACGAAGTGAAAGTCGTGATCCTCGGCCAGGACCCGTATCACGGTGAAGACCGCGGCACGCCGCAAGCTCACGGGCTTGCGTTTTCGGTGGCGCCGAACGTGCGTACGCCGCCGTCGCTGCGCAATATCTTCAAGGAAATTGCAGCCAGTCTCGGCCACGAACCGCCCAGCCACGGCTGCCTCGACACGTGGGCGAAGCAAGGCGTGCTGCTGCTGAACACGGTGCTGACGGTGGAGCGCGATGCGGCGGCCAGCCACGCAAAACGCGGCTGGGAAAAGTGCACGGACACGCTAATTCACGAACTGGCGATGCGCCACGACGGTCTGGTGTTCATGCTGTGGGGCGCGCACGCGCAAGCCAAGCGCGCGCTGCTCGGCGGCAAATCGCATTACGTGCTGGAAGCGCCGCATCCGTCGCCGTTGTCGGCACATCGCGGCTTTCTCGGCTGCGGGCATTTCGCGAAGGCAAACGAGTATCTCGTCAAGCACGGCCGCGCGCCGATCGACTGGCGTCTGCCCGACGAAGCGCAAATGCTGGCTTAGGTCAAATCAAACACATCAAAACAAAAAACGCCACGTGAGCCAAAGTCACGTGGCGTTTCTTATTGCACCGCTGCAAGGGCGCCGCGGCGAAGCGGCGCGAATCCGCAAATTCAACCTAGCGGCCAGTTCAGGCACTCACTGAAGCCGCGCCTCGAACAGCGTCTCAAGCAGCGGCGATCGCTTCGCGTGCTGCGGCCAGCGCGGCGCTCGCTGCATCCGGGCCCATGTTCAGGCCTTCGGCATAGATGAAGTTGACGTCGGTCATGCCGAGGAAGCCGAGGAAGCTCTTCAGATACGGCGTCTGGCTGTCGTTCGGCGTACCGAGATACTTGCCGCCGCGTGCAGACACGACATACACCTTCTTGCCCGTCACCAGACCTTCCGGACCGTTCGCGGTATAGCGGAAGGTGATGCCGGCGCGCGCGATGAAGTCGAAGTACGTCTTCAGTTGCGACGAGATGCCGAAGTTGTACATCGGCGCGCCGATCACGACGATGTCGGCGGCTTGCAGCTCCGCGATCAGCGCTTCGCTGCGGGCGGCAATCGCGGCCTGCTCGGCGGTGCGCTGGTCGGCCGGCGTGAAGAACGCGCCGAGAACGGCGTCGTCCAGGTGCGGCAGCGGCTCGGCTTGCAGATTGCGGACGACGACTTGCGCGCCCGGATTCGACTGTTGCAGCTTTTCGGTCAGTTCGTTCACCAGCAGCGTGGAATTCGCGCCTTGCGAGCGGGCTGCCGAGTTGATTTGCAGGATCGTGGTCATGGTTGACTCCAGTAGGGGCGCGCAGTGTTGCGCGAGTGGAGCCATTGTGTTTTTTTACCGATCCGGGAAAAAGCCATCCGGCAGCGACGGATTGTTGCATTGGTAGAACAATCCGCCGCCGACAAAGTCAATTGAGGCCACCGCGGATTACAGTCAGCCTGCGAGCCAGCGTTCGCGCGCCTTTCGGGTGGCGGGCCGCTTGTCGCCGGCGGTGAGCTTGTAGCGCGACACTTCTGGGCCGTCCAGCTTGAGTTGAGCGGTGCGCAGTTCGTCGCGGCGGAACGCGTGCACTTCGACCTTTGCGCCCGGTTGATAGCGCGCGAGCAGCGCGTCGAGATTCGAGCCCGTCACGCGCAGGCCGTCGAGCGCGATCAGCACGTCGCCGGCCGAGAGCCCGGCTTTCTGCGCGGCGCTGCCCTCGTGAACCGCCGCAAATGTGCACTCCGCGCCGCCGCGCACGCGCGCGCCGAGCGACGGCTTGCCATTCTTGTCGGGTTCCGGCGCGATCGCCACACCGAACGGCGCGAGCAGCGTATCGAGCGGCAAATCGCGGGTGCCGTGTACGGCTTGCGCGAACAGTTCGCCCAATTCCACGCCAGTGGCCTCGGTGAAAAGCGCCTCGATTTCACTCTCTTCGACACCGACTGGCTTGCCGCGGTAAAAGTCGCGGCCAAAGCGCTGCCACAGCAGACGCATCACATCGTCAAGCGACTTGCGATGATTGGTTCGCGCGCGAATCGCGAGATCAAACGAAAGTGCGACGAGCGAGCCCTTGGTGTAATAGCTGACAATCGCGTTCGGCGCGTTCTCGTCCTGCCGGTAGTATTTGACCCACGCGTCGAACGAGCTTTCGGCGACGCTCTGCCGGGTCCGGCCGCTGCCGCGCAGCACGCCGCCAATCACCTTGCCGAGCATGCCCAGATAATCGTCCTGAGAGATGAGGCCGCTGCGCACGAGAATCAGGTCGTCGTAATAGGACGTGAAGCCTTCAAAGAGCCACAGCAGCGACGTGTAGTTCTCCACGGCAAGGTCGTACGGCGCGAACACCGCCGGCTTGATCCGCTTCACATTCCACGTGTGGAAATATTCGTGGCTGCACAAGCCGAGATAGGTCCGGTAGCCTTCCGTCAGCGCCTCGCGGCCTTGCACCGGCAGATCGCCGCGATTGCAGATAAGCGCCGTCGACGCCCGGTGCTCGAGCCCGCCATAACCGTCGGTCACGGCTTGCGTCATGAAGACGTAGCGGTCCACGGGCGCTTTCTTCGACTTTGGCTCGAAAAGCGCGATCTGCGCTTCGCAGATGCGCTTGAGGTCGGCGCACAGGCGTTCCATGTCGAGCCCGATCACGCGCCCCGCGATCACGACGTCGTGCGGCACGCCGTGTGCCTTGAAAGTCGCGAGCTCGAACTCGCCGAGCGTCACCGGATGGTCGATCAGCTCGTCATAGTTCTGCGCGCGATATTCACCGAAGCCGTAGCGCTTCGTGCCGCGCGCTTCCGGCAACGCGGTGGCGACGCGCCAGCCGCGATACGCCGCGCCTTCCGGCTTCTGAATGTCGACCACACACGGTGCTTCTTCGTGACCGAGCGGCGACAGGAACACGCTCGTGCCGTTAAAAAAGCCGGTGGTGTCGTCGAGATGCGCGGCGCGCACCGACAGATCCCACGCGTAGACCTCGTAGCGCAGCGTCAGCGCGCCTTTCACGGGCGCGGCTTGCCACGTGTGCTTGTCGGTTTTCTCGACACGCACCTTGCGGCCCGCGTCGTTGAACGCGCGCAGCGTGACGATGTTGCGCGCGAACTCGCGCACCATGTAGCTGCCCGGAATCCACACCGGCAGCATGAAACGCTGGCCGTCCGGATCGGGATCGACGACGGTCACGGTGACTTCGAACAGATGAGCGGCGGGTTGCTTGGGAACGATGGTGTAGCGGATCGGCTTCATCGGCGGCGCGTGGTTTTTTGAGCTTGAATGTCTGGATGCTTGATGCGAAAGGAGGCGCCCGTTGCGCCTCCTTTGCCTGATGTCAGCCGTGTGCTCAGTGCACCGCGGCCATTTCCTTGTCGAGCCGGTCGGCCGGCACTGCGCCCGGCAGGCGGCGGCCGTCGGCGAGAAATACGGTCGGCGTGCCTTCCACGTTCATCGCGTGGCCGAGCGCGAGGTTCTTGTCGATCGCGGCGGTGTCGCAAGTGGCGGCGGCCGTGGGCGCCTGATGGTCCTGCATCCACGATTCCCAGGCCTTCGCGCGGTCCGCCGAGCACCAGATCGACTTCGACTTGGCGGTCGAATCCGGCGACAACACCGGGTACAGGAACGTGTAGACCGTCACGTTGTCGATCGACTTCAGCGTGGTTTCGAGCTGCTTGCAATACGGGCAGTTCGGATCGGAGAACACGGCGATCTTGCGCGAGCCGTTGCCCTTCACCACCTTCACCGCGTTCCCAAACGGCAGGCTCGCAAAGTCGATACGGTTGGTTTCCGACAGACGCGCATCCGTCAGATTCTTGCGCGTTTTCGTGTCGACCATATCGCCGAGCAGCAGATAGTCGCCATTGGCGTCGCTATAGACGATCTGATTGCCGAGGTTCACTTCGTACAGGCCGGCAATCGGCGACTTCGTTACGCTCTTGATCGTCACGTCCGCGAGACGGGATTGCAGCGTGGCCTTGAGTTTGTCGGTCGACTGGTCGGCCTGCGCGGAGCAGCCGATGGTGACGGCGGCGATCGCGAGCACGGCAGCCGCCATGCGGAAGGTTTTTTTCATGCTGAATTCCTGGTTCAAGCGCGCGCTTTGCGCACGCATTGGCGTTTTGCGAGGTTTGGGTCCGAAGTGAACCGCCTCCACTGTGCGTTCATGATACCCGTCTCACCGGCCGCGCACGCCGCGCGGCATGTTGGTGGAGATCTCAGCCGAGGGCCGCCGACACCAGCCAGCGCTTGATGAACGGCTGTGCGCCGACGAAAGCCATGCCGCTATTGCGCACGATCTTCGCGAGCGGGCCGGGTACGGAGAACAGTTTCTGTAGACCGTCCGTCGCGATCATCAGCGCGCGAATGTCTTCGCGGCGCGCGCGTTCGTAGCGCCGCAGCAGCACCATGTCGCCGAGATCGCGGAACGACTCCTTGCCGGCGACCGTATCGGCCAGCGCCGCGACGTCGCGCAGACCGAGGTTCATGCCCTGTCCCGCGAGCGGATGGATCAGATGCGCGGCGTCGCCCACCAGCGCGACGCGCGGCGCAACGAGCCGGTCCACCGTTTGCAGCGCGAGCGGAAACCCCTGCGCGGGCGTCACGCAATCGAGCCCGCCGAGCTGGCCGCCCGTCACGCGCTCCACTTCCGCCGCGAGCTGGGCCGGATCGAGCGCGATCAGTTGCTCGGCGTGCTCGGTGCGGGCCGACCAGACGAGCGACACGTGGCCGTCGGGCATTGGCAGCAGCGCGATGATTTCGCCGTCCTTGAACCACTGGAAGGCAGTCTCGCCGTGCGGCTTTTCCGCCTTGAAGTTCGCGACCACGCCGGTTTGCCGGTAGTCGCGCCGGTTCATCTTCGAGCCGATTTGCGCGCGCACCCACGAGTGAGCGCCGTCCGCGCCGACCACGAGATCCGCCACGAGCACGCTGCCATTCGCGAGACCCACGCTCGCGCTGTCGGCGGTGAAGTCGAGCGCCTGCGCGCGGCTGTCGATCCATGTGAGATTCGGCTGAAAGCGCAGCGCCGCGTCGAGCGCCCGCTCGATCACCGACGATTCGACGATCCACGCGAGTTGCGGCACCGAAGCCTGAAACGCGGAAAAATGCAGTTCGGCATGCGCGTCGCCGTAGACGCGCATGTCGTAGACCGGACCGAGCCGCGACAGATCTAGCGCCTGCCAGACGCGCAAACGCTCGAGCAACGCCTGCGAACTCGACGACAACGCGTACACCCGCGAGTCGAAGGAAGCGCCGGCGGGCAGCGGCGCGCAGGCCTGCGCGAGCAGCGCGACGCGCAGTCCGGCTTGCGTGAGCGCAAGCGCCGCGGTCTTGCCGACCAGCCCGCCGCCGATCACGGCGGCATCGAAAGTCTGATGGTGTGCGTTCATCCGCGCATTATAGCGGCGGGGTTGCGGGCGGCGGACCGCGCGTGCAGCTTTCTGAAGCCACGTCAAGAAGCCGGTTGGAACGGGTTACAATTACGTTTTCCGTGACAAAACCGCCCAGAATCGTCGAGGCAATGCCCGCTCTGGTGTCGTGTCCCGCTCCGCTGCGTTTTCCTTTGCCGCGTCTGGCGCAAAGGCTTTCCGAATCCTGCACACAGCGTCGAGCGCATCACGCAATTTACTGAATCACTGAAGGATTTCCATGAGCCTCAAATGCGGCATCGTCGGCTTGCCTAACGTCGGCAAGTCCACCCTCTTCAATGCGTTGACCAAGGCGGGCATTGCTGCCGAAAACTATCCGTTCTGCACGATCGAGCCGAACGTCGGCATCGTCGAGGTGCCGGACGCGCGCCTGAAGGCGCTCGCGGAAATCGTCAAGCCCGAACGCATCCTGCCTGCGGTCGTGGAATTCGTCGACATCGCCGGTCTGGTGGCGGGCGCGAGCAAGGGCGAAGGCCTCGGCAACCAGTTCCTCGCGAACATCCGCGAGACGGACGCCATCACGCACGTCGTGCGCTGTTTCGAAGACGAGAACGTGATTCACGTCGCCAACAAGATCGATCCGCTGTCGGACATTGAAGTCATCAACACCGAACTCGCGCTGGCCGATCTTGCAACGGTCGAAAAGGCGCTCGCGCGCTATTCAAAGGCCGCCAAGTCGGGCAACGACAAAGAAGCCGCCAAGAATGCCGCCGTGCTCGAAAAGGTGCGCGCGCAACTGGATCAGGCAAAGCCGGTGCGCGCGCTGGATCTCTCGGACGAGGAAAAGGCGACGCTCAAGCCGTTCTGCCTGATCACCGCCAAGCCGACCATGTACGTCGCGAATGTGAAGGAAGACGGCTTTCAGAACAATCCGCACCTTGACGCCGTGACGAAGTTCGCGGCGTCGGAAAACGCGCCGGTCGTCGCCGTTTGCGCGGCAATTGAAGCGGAAATCGCCGACTTGGACGAGGCGGACATGGAAGTCTTCCTCGCCGACATGGGCATGGAAGAGCCGGGGCTGAACCGCGTGATCCGCGCCGGCTTCAAGCTGCTGGGCCTGCAAACGTACTTCACGGCGGGCGTGAAGGAAGTGCGCGCGTGGACCATCCATATCGGCGACACGGCGCCGCAAGCGGCGGGGGCGATTCACACCGACTTCGAGCGCGGCTTCATTCGCGCGCAGACCATTTCCTTTAACGACTACATCACCTACAAGGGTGAGCAAGGCGCGAAGGAAGCCGGCAAGATGCGCGCGGAAGGCAAGGAATATGTGGTGCACGACGGCGACGTGATGAATTTTTTGTTCAACGTGTAAACCGCGTACCGCAGCGCCGACTGCAGTAGAACCCGTCGGCTCAACGCAGCCCTTCAAAAGCCCGCCTCGTGCGGGCTTTTTGCATTACCGAACCCCACTATTTCAGTTTCATGACACACGATGTTAAATTGCCGCATTCGGCGCCCGTCAAAAGCGGTAAAAGCGAAGCCTGAAAAGCCGCGCGCGCCGCCGCCGGCCGACGCCGGACTGTCATCGAACACAAATAGAATCGCGCGATTCGCGTTCGCGCACCTTCCGTCAGGAGACAAATCGATGAGTTTGAAGCCGCTGTTCCGTTCGCTTTCCGTTGCCGCCGTGCTGAGCGCGGGCATTATCGGCACCAGCCAGACGGCTCAGGCCGCCACTGAAATCCAGTTCTGGCACGCAATGGAAGCCGCGCTCGGCGAGCGTCTGAACGACATCGCCAACGCGTTCAATGCGTCGCAGTCCGACTACAAGATCGTGCCTGTCTTCAAAGGCACCTACGACCAGACGTTGGCAGCGGGCATCGCCGGTTATCGCAGCGGCAACGCGCCGGCCATCCTGCAAGTCTATGAAGTCGGCACCGCGACCATGATGCAGGCGAAAAAAGCCGTCGTGCCGGTATCGGACGTGTTCAGGCAGGCCGGCCTGCCGCTCGACGAAAAAGCGTTCGTGCCGACCATCGCAAGCTATTACAGCGACGCAAAGACCGGCCACCTGATCTCGATGCCGTTCAATAGCTCGACGCCCGTCCTCTACTACAACAAGGACGCGTTCAAGAAAGCCGGCCTCGATCCGAATCAGCCGCCGAAAACGTGGGCGGAACTGCAGGCCGACGCGCAGAAGCTGAAAGCGTCCGGCATGGCGTGCGGCTATTCGTCGGGCTGGCAAAGCTGGATCCAGTTGGAGAACTACAGCGCGTGGCACGGTGCGCCTTTTGCATCGAAGAACAATGGTTTCGACGGCGCCGACGCGCAGCTCGAATTCAACAAGCCGCTACAGGTCGCGCATATCCAGTTCCTGCAGAACATGCAGAAGGAAGGAACGTTCAGCTACGTCGGCCGCAAGGACGAACCGGTCTCCAAGTTCTATAGCGGCGACTGCGGGATCATCACGAACTCGTCGGGCTCGCTTGCCACCATCAAGAAGTACGCGAAGTTCAACTTCGGCACCGGCATGATGCCCTACGACACGAACGTGAAGGGCGCGCCGCAGAACGCGATCATCGGCGGAGCGAGTTTGTGGGTGTTGTCGGGCAAGGATCCGGCTGTCTACAAAGGCGTGGCGAAATTCCTGTCTTATCTGAGCTCGCCCGAAGTCGCCGCGAAGTGGCATCAGGATACGGGCTATCTGCCGGTCACGACCGCCGCGTATCAGTTGACGCAGCAACAGGGCTTTTACGAGAAAAACCCGGGCAGCGACACCGCGATCAAGCAGATGCTCAACAAGCCGCCTCTGCCGTACACCAAGGGCTTGCGCCTTGGCAACATGCCGCAGATCCGCACGATCATCGACGAAGAGCTCGAGCAGGTGTGGGCTGAAAAGAAGACGCCGCAACAGGCGCTCGACTCGGCGGTCTCGCGGGGCGACGAGCTGCTGCGACGCTTCGAGAAAGCCGGCAGTTAATCCCTTGCGCGAGTCGGCAGGATTTCGGCGCTCGCGCCGGAATCCGCCTGCAGCACCACTCTTGAGATTCCCCGATGGAAAAGCGCTCCCGCTTTGGCACCAGCCCGCTGCCCTATCTGCTCGTCGCGCCGCAACTGGCAATCACGGCGCTGTTCTTTCTATGGCCCGCTGGCGAAGCGCTGTGGCAATCCACGCAGAGCCAGGACGCGTTCGGCACGTCGAGCGAATTCGTCGGGCTCTCGAACTTCAAGCAGCTATTCGCCGATCCGCTCTACCTGTCCTCGTTCAACACGACGATCCTTTTCTGCGCGCTCGTCACCGTGTCAGGGCTCGTGATTTCGCTGCTGCTTGCCGTTTGCGCGGACCGCGTGACGCGCGGTGCGAAGGCTTACCAGACGCTTCTGATCTGGCCGTATGCGGTCGCGCCCGCTATCGCCGCCGTGCTGTGGTCGTTTCTGTTTAATCCGAGCATCGGCCTCGTCACCTTTGCGCTCGCAAAGTACGGCATCGTATGGAATCACGCGTTGAACTCGGGGCAGGCGATGTTTCTCGTCGTGCTCGCCTCGGTGTGGAAGCAGGTCAGCTATAACTTCCTGTTCTTCTACGCGGGCCTGCAGGCCATTCCGCGCTCGCTGATCGAAGCCGCGGCCATCGACGGCGCGGGTCCCGTGCGCCGCTTCTTCGGCATTGCACTGCCGCTGCTGTCGCCGACCAGCTTCTTTCTGCTCGTCATCAACATCACCTACGCGTTCTTCGACACATTCCCTGTGATCGACGCCGCGACCGGCGGCGGGCCCGCGCAATCCACGCGCACGCTGATCTACAAGATCTTCGCCGAAGGCTTTCAGGGACTCGACATCGGCAGCTCGGGCGCGCAATCCGTGGTTTTGATGGTGATCGTCGTTGCGTTGACGGTCGTGCAATTCCGCTTCATCGAACGCAGGGTTCAATACTCATGATCGAGAACCGCCGCGGTTTCGACCTCTTCTGCCACGCGGTGCTGATACTGGGCGTCGCGCTGGTGGTGTTTCCCGTGTACGTCGCGTTCTGCGCGGCGACCATGAGCGAGCACGAGGTATTCAGCGTGCCGCTCTCGCTCGTGCCCAGTTCGCATCTGCTCGAGAACATCGCGACCGTATGGGCGCACGGCAGCGGCAACGCGGCGGCGCCGTTCGGCCGCATGCTGTTCAATAGCCTTGTGATGGCACTCGCCATTTCCATCGGCAAAATTGCCGTGTCGATGATCTCCGCTTACGCGATCGTGTTCTTCCGCTTTCCGTTTCGCAACCTGTCGTTCTGGCTGATCTTCATCACGCTGATGCTGCCGGTCGAAGTGCGGATTTTCCCGACCGTGCAAGTCGTCTCGTCGATGCATTTGAGCAATACGTATAGCGGTTTGACGTTGCCGCTGATCGCGTCGGCCACCGCCACGTTCCTGTTTCGCCAGTTCTTCATGACGCTGCCTGACGAATTGATGGAAGCGGCGCGCATCGACGGTGCGAGCGCAATGCGTTTCTTCTGGGACGTGGTGTTGCCGCTCTCGAAGACGAACATGGCGGCGCTTTTCGTGATCACCTTCATTTACGGCTGGAATCAGTACCTGTGGCCGATCCTGATCACGAGCCAGCAGTCGCTGACGACAGCCGTGGTCGGCATCAAGAGCAT
This sequence comes from Burkholderia sp. WSM2230, assembly GCF_000472445.1. GTDB lineage: Bacteria > Pseudomonadota > Gammaproteobacteria > Burkholderiales > Burkholderiaceae > Paraburkholderia. The sequence goes on along the minus strand of NZ_AXAJ01000014.1, from coordinate 140,331 downwards.
GATCGCCTCGGGCGATACGGCAACCGAATGGCATCTCGTGATGACGGCCACGCTGCTCGCCATGCTGCCGCCGCTCGCCGTCGTGCTGACCATGCAGCGCTGGTTCGTTCGCGGACTCGTGGACGCAGAGAAATGATGCGCGCCGCGCGAAGCACGCATGACCGACATGCATACCAATCGTCAAAAGACACGCAAAAGAAGGGCTAAAACCGCATGGCTGCACTGACACTGCAAGGCGTTAAAAAAACTTACGACGGCAAACAGTTCGTGTTGCACGGCATCGACGTCGATGTGAACGACGGCGAGTTCGTCGTGATGGTCGGGCCGTCTGGTTGCGGCAAGTCCACGTTGTTGCGGATGGTCGCGGGGCTCGAGCGCATCTCCGAAGGCAGCATTTCGATTGCCGGCAAGGTGGTGAACGAACTGGAGCCGAAAGACCGCAACATCGCGATGGTGTTTCAGAACTACGCGCTCTACCCGCACATGAGCGTGGCCGAGAACATGGGCTATGCGCTGAAAATCGCGGGCGTGGACCGGGCACAGATCGCGCAGCGCGTGAACGCGGCCGCGCAGATTCTCGAACTTGAAGCGCTGTTGCAGCGCAAGCCGCGCGAGTTATCGGGAGGGCAGCGTCAGCGCGTGGCGATGGGCCGCGCAATCGTGCGCGAACCCGCCGTGTTTCTGTTCGACGAGCCGTTGTCCAATCTCGACGCGCGTCTGCGCGTGCAAATGCGGCTGGAGATCCAGCGTCTGCATGCGCGTCTTGCGACCACGAGCCTGTATGTGACGCACGATCAGATCGAAGCCATGACGTTGGCGCAACGCGTGATCGTGATGAACAAGGGACACGTGGAGCAGATCGGCGCGCCGACCGAAGTGTACGAGCGGCCGGCGACCGTGTTCGTCGCGGGCTTCATTGGCTCGCCTGGTATGAATCTGCTGCAAGGCCGCGTGTCCGACGATGGCTCGACCTTCGACGTCGCGGGCAACGGTCCGCAACTGCCGCTTGTGGGCGTGGCGTCGATTGGCCGCGAAGTCGCGAAGGGCTGCGAGTGGACGCTCGGCATTCGTCCCGAGCATATGAGCCCGGGGCAAGCCGATGCGCCGCACGCAACTCTCACCGTCGATTCCTGCGAACTGCTCGGCGCGGACAACCTTGCGCACGGCCGCTGGGGCAACCACGATGTGACCGTGCGTTTGCCGCACGCGCACCGGCCCGCGGCCGGCGAGGCGTTGCAGATTGCGCTGCCCGCGCGCCATCTGCATTTCTTCGATCCGGCGAGCGGCCGGCGGGTGAACTGAACGCGCGCGCCTCGCCCTGCCGCGGCGCCGTCACGTCGAAGTACAATGCCATCTGCACACGGCCCGCGCGCGCGTCGTCGCGCTGAAACGGCGTTCGACTCCGCGCCGGCCGGCGCCGGGCACGTCGCCCCGGCATGACACCGATTACCCATCCACCCACGACTGCCCGCCCCAACGCGGCCGGCGTCGTCAACGTCTACCAAGCACACAAGCAAATGGCCCAATACGTCTTCACCATGAACCGGGTCGGCAAGATCGTGCCGCCCAAGCGTCAAATCCTGAAAGACATCTCGCTGTCGTTTTTCCCCGGCGCGAAGATCGGCCTGCTCGGCCTGAACGGCTCGGGCAAGTCGACGCTGATCCGCATCATGGCCGGTGTGGACAAGGACATCGAAGGCGAAGCCACGCCGATGCCCAATCTGAACATCGGCTATCTGCCGCAGGAGCCGCAGCTCGACCCGAACAAGACGGTGCGCGAAACCGTCGAGGAAGGTCTCGGCGACGTGTTCAACGCGCAGAAGAAGCTCGACGAAATCTACGCGGCCTACGCGGAACCGGACGCGGACTTCGACGCGCTCGCCGCTGAGCAGGCCAGGTACGAAGCGATCCTCGCAACCACCGACGGCGGCAGCGCCGAACAGCAGATCGAAATTGCCGCCGACGCGCTGCGCCTGCCCGCCTGGGACGCGAAGATCGAGCATCTGTCGGGCGGCGAAAAGCGCCGCGTCGCACTCTGCAAGCTGCTGCTCGAAAAGCCTGACATGTTGCTGCTCGACGAGCCGACCAACCACCTGGACGCGGAATCGGTCGACTGGCTGGAGCAGTTCCTCACGCGCTTTCCGGGCACCGTCGTCGCAGTTACGCACGACCGCTACTTCCTCGATAACGCCGCCGAATGGATTCTCGAACTCGACCGCGGCCACGGCATTCCGTGGAAGGGCAACTACAGCAGCTGGCTCGATCAGAAGGAAGAGCGCCTGAAGCAGGAAGAAGCGTCCGAGTCGGCGCGTCAGAAGGCGATCAAGAAGGAACTGGAATGGGTGCGCCAGAATCCGAAGGGCCGTCAGGCGAAGTCGAAAGCGCGTATCGCGCGCTTCGAGGAGCTGAACAGCCAGGACTACCAGAAGCGCAATGAAACGCAGGAAATCTTCATTCCGGTCGGCGACCGCCTCGGCAATGAAGTGATCGAATTCAAGAACGTCAGCAAATCGTACGGCGACCGGCTGCTGCTCGACAACGTCAGCTTCAAGGTGCCGGCGGGCGCGATCGTCGGCATCATCGGTCCGAACGGCGCGGGTAAGTCCACGCTGTTCCGCATGCTGACCGGCCGCGAACAGCCGGATTCCGGCGAGATCGTGATGGGACCGACCGTGAAGCTCGCTTATGTCGACCAGAGCCGCGATGCGCTCGATCCGTCGAAGACCGTGTTCGAAGAGATTTCCGGCGGCGCAGACGTGCTGACGGTCGGCAAGTACGAGACGCCGTCGCGTGCCTACATTGGGCGCTTCAACTTCAAGGGCGGGGATCAGCAAAAGATCGTCGGCAATCTGTCGGGCGGCGAGCGCGGCCGCCTGCATCTGGCAAAGACGCTGATTGCAGGCGGCAACGTGTTGCTGCTCGACGAACCGTCGAACGACCTCGACGTCGAAACGCTGCGTGCACTCGAAGACGCGCTGCTCGAGTTCGCCGGCTCGGTCATGGTCATCTCGCACGACCGCTGGTTCCTCGACCGGATCGCGACGCACATTCTCGCGTTTGAAGGCGATTCGCAAGTCACGTTCTTCGACGGCAACTACCAGGAGTACGAAGCCGACAAGCGCGCCCGCCTCGGCGAAGAGGCGGCACGACCGAAGCGTCTGCGATACAAGCCGATTACGCGTTAAGGTTCGCAGCCTTCAAAGCAGGCTCACAAGCAGCCCGCTCGTCGGAAGACGAGCGGGCTGCTTGTCATTCAGTCCTTCTTTTCGGGCTTCTCAAGCGGTTGCCCCCAACTTCGCGGCACGCGCAGCCGTTCTTCACAGCCACTTCATACCATCCGCAGCCGCCAGAGGTCGGCGGCATCGCGACACGGCACACGCATTGCTGCCGTGCGCGTGCTATACGTCGTCCGCGCAACGCGCATGAGGACGGCGCGTAACCCAATCGCGGCCGCGCCGCGCACTGCGACGACGAGGGGACAAGCATGGCGATGTCGAGAAGCCAACGCTGGATCGTTGCCGCGTGCAGCGTGCTGGTGGTGTTCGTCGTCATTGCATTCGGCCTGCTGCAATACGCGCAGCGCGAAGTGAAAGCGCGCGTGGCGGCCGCGCTCGGTCCGCTAGGCAGCGCGCAAAGCATCGACGTCGGACTGACCTCCGTTCATCTCACCAACGTTCTGCTGAAGCCGCCACCCGGCTGGCCTGCCGGCGATCCATTGAAGGCCGACGAGATCACCCTCACGCCGGACGTTCGCGATCTGCTTGCGCACCGCATGCATATTCGCAGCGTGGTAGTGCGCGGCTTCGACATGGCGGTGCTGCGCACGCAGAACGGCACGATCCGTTTGCTGCCGAATCTGCGCCAATCGGTGAACAGCGCCAACAACGAAGCGCGCGGCGCATCCGCGAGCTCGATACCGCGCGACAAGCGGGTCGACCACATCAGCTTCGAGCAGGGCCGCTTTCATTTCTACGACATGACGGTCGGCCCGCCCGCCTACAAGGTGACGGTGAGCGACGCCCACGCGACCGTCGACAACATCCGTCTACCCGCGCTCACCGAGCCGACCAACGTCGACGTAAAAGGCTCGATCAAAGGACCGTCGCACATCGGCACGGTGACCTTCAGCGGATGGATCCGGATCGCCAGCAAGGATTCGCAGACTACGAGCACGCTACGCGGCGTCGACGTGGTGATGCTCGATCCGTATCTCGTGAAAAAGGCCGGCGCGAGGGCACAAGTGAAAAGCGGCACGCTCGACATGAGCATCCAGTCGACGGTGCGCAATTATCAGTTGCACGCGCCGGGCACGATCACGGTCCATCAGCTGCAACTCGCGGACACCGGCAATCCGCTGGACACGTTCATGTCCATTCCGACCAAAGCCGCGGTTGCCGCGTTGAAGACCCACAACGGCGACATCACGCTGCACTTCGTGCTCGACGGCAATTTGCGCGACCCGAAATTTTCCGTGCAGGAAGGGCTGACGACGCGCATCGCCGCGGGCTTCGCCAAAGCGCTGGGCGTCAGCGTGGAAGGCGTGGCGAAGGGCACGGGCGAAACCGTCAAAGGGCTCGGCAATGCCTTGAAGAATCTACTCGGCCAGTGAGCGTAAGCGGCTTGGGCGCGCGCTGCGAGGCAGTGCGTGGACGCCACCCTCCTGCTGAATCCCGCCCGCCCCGCACGCGCGGCATGCTTCGCGTCAGACAGGCAAGCCCAGTCCGCGCAGTTGCGCTTCGGTTTGAGTGGCGCTCGTGTGAAGCACGCCATGCCAGCCGAGGGCCGTGGCGGCTGCGGCGTTCTTCGGGTTGTCGTCGATAAAGACAAGTTCGGAAGGCTGGACGCCCGGCATCTGCGCGTCGATCCGCTCGTGCATGGCCGCGAAGATCGCCGGGTCCGGCTTCACGAGACCCACGCGCCCGGACACGATGATGTCCCGAAAGCGCCGCAACACCGGATAGTTTTCCCATGCATACGGAAACGTCTCCGCCGACCAGTTCGTCAGGCCGAAAAGCGGCACTTGCGCGGCCTCGAGCTTTTCCATAATCGCGACGCCGTCGTCGAGCACGCCGGCCACCATTTCGTGCCAGCGCTCATAGAACGCGCGGATCAAAGCTTCGTGATCGGGAAACTGCGCGACCAGTTCCGCGGTTGCCTCGACGATCGGCTGGCCGCCGTCCTGACGCACCACCCAATCCATCGAGCAGACGTGAGTGAGGAACCAGCGGCGCTCGGCTTCGTCCGGAATCAGTTGCCGGTAAAGGTACTCGGGACTCCAGTCGATCAGCACGCCGCCGAAATCGAACACGACTGCCTTGATGGCCATGCGCTCTCCGTCGCTATCCGATTACGGTTTAGATGGGCTGCGTGCGCAGTTCCAGCCACGCCTTTGCGTCGCCGGAAACATGCGGCGCGAGGCGCGTGCGCACGGTCTGGTGATAGTCGTTGAGCCACGCGCGTTCGTCGTTGCGCAGCAAAGACAGGTCGAGGCAACGCGTGTCGATCGGGCACAGCGTGAGCGTCTCGAACTTCAGGAAGTCGCCGAATTCCGTCTGGCCGGCGGGCACGTTCAGCACCAGATTCTCGATGCGCACGCCCCACTTGCCCGGCCGATAGATGCCCGGTTCGACCGAGGTGATCATGCCTTCTTCCATCGCCGTCCACGGTTCGGCCGGCGCGTAGTGCGAGATCACTTGCGGGCCTTCATGCACGTTGAGGAAGTAGCCGACGCCGTGGCCGGTGCCGTGACCGTAGTCGGCACCGGCTTCCCAGATCGGCGCGCGGGCGATCGCGTCTAGCATCGGCGAGCGGATGCCGCGCGGAAACTTCGCACGCGACAGCGCCATGGTGCCCTTCAGCACGATGGTGAAGTCGCGCCGCTGTTCGTCGCTGATCGTGCCGATGGGCACGACGCGCGTAATGTCGGTCGTGCCGCTCAGATACTGCGCGCCCGAGTCGATCAGCAACAGGCCGTTGCCTTCGATCACTGAATGCGATTCCTTTGTGGCGCGGTAGTGCGGCATAGCGCCGTTCGCGTTAAAGCCGGCAATGGTCGCAAAGCTCAGCGACACAAAGCCCGGACGACGCGCGCGCGCGGCCGTCAAACGTTCGTCGATAGTCAGTTCGGTGATCGTTTCGCGGCCGAGCGCGCTCTCGAACCAGGCGAAGAATTCGGCCAGCGCCGCGCCGTCCTGCTCCATTGTCTCGCGCACATGCTGCGCTTCGGCTTCGGTCTTGCGCGACTTGAAAAACGTGGACGGGTTCACCGCCTCGACCACCTTCACCGTCGACGGAACCGACTGCAGCGAGCCGTACGTGATGCGGCGCGGGTCGATCAGGAGCGTGCTGCCGGCGGGCAGCGCGGCGAGCGCCTCGGCTGCTTGCGCATACGGCTTCACGCTGACGCCGTCGCGCGTAAGCGCCTCAGCGAGCGCGGGCGGCACCTTGCCGTTGGCAACGAAAAGCGACGCGCTGTTCTCGCCGATCAGCGCATGGGCGACAAACACGGGGTTAAAGCTGACGTCGGCGCCGCGCAGATTAAGCAGCCACGCGAGGTCGTCGAGCGTGGAAATGAAGTGCCACTGGGCGCCCTTTTCCGCCATGACACGGCGAACCTGCGCGAGTTTATCTGCACGCGCGACGCTGGCATGCGGCGCGGTGTGTTCGAACACCGCGGCATCCGGCAGCGACGGACGCTGCGGCCAGACGGCGTCGAACAGATCGATGTCGGTGCGCAGCTTCACGCCGCGCGCCGAGAGCGCCTGATTCAGGGCCCGCGCCGCCGCGACGCCGAGCACGGCGCCGTCCACACCCACCGTGCCGCCGGGCGCCACGTTTTCAGCGAGCCAATCGAAATGCGGCGCGGTTTGCTGGCCGCCCGTCATCTTCATGAGCTGAACGCCGCTGCCGGCCAGTTGCGCGTTGGCCTGCTCCCAGTAGCGGCTGTCTGTCCAGACGCCCGCGAAGTCGGCAGTGACCACGAGTGTGCCCGCTGAGCCGGTGAAACCGGAAAGCCATTCCCGCCCTTGCCAACGCCCCGGCAGATATTCGGACAAGTGCGGATCCGCAGACGGCACGAGGTAAGCAGCGACGCCTTCGCGCGCCATCGCGCTGCGCAAGCTCGCAAGCCGTTCGGGAATGGAAGAGGTTTCGGGAAGTCGGGCATTCATGGAAGTCACCTGCAAGTATTCATCGACGGGAAAGCAAGCCGACCGTCACGGCGACGGCGATCGTCGCGACGGCCGTGCATACGGGCCATTCGAGCGTCTCGCCGTCATGGAAAAGACCGAGCACGTTGCCGGCCATGTGCGCCACGCTGGCGCCCAGCACTCCGGCTACGAGCGCCACCCATAAGCGGGCGCGGCTCGAGCGGTTCACGCGGCGCAGCGGATGCAACCACCATCCCACCAAGCCGATTGCCGCTCCCAGCACAACGATTCCTGGCCAGCCCATCAGTGGGTGATCTCGCGCAATTTCGGATTTGTCTCATGTGCGCGAGGCTCAACGACAGCTAGCATTTTTGTCTCTTTCTTAAAAGATCAGCACGGCGCTTTCCGCACAGCGGTTGAGTTTAGGGGTCGGGGTAAGGTTAGGCAAGCTGGAGGCCTTACGGAAAAGCCTGGTTCCTGGCCGTCGTCAAGTGGAACGCGCGCATGCGAATCGCCCTTATCGAGCCGGACACGCGTCACGCCAAACTGGTTACCCGGCTGATTTTTGCCGGCGGCCACGTCTGTCAGCACTTCACCACCAGCGCTCCGTTCCTGGAGCAGGCTGCCGATCAATTCTTCGATCTACTGCTTACCGAAAACTGGGCCGGCGACCATTCCGCCGAAGATGTCATTGCGCGTGCCCGCGCCGTGCTGCCGAGCCTGCCTGTCATCGTGATGATGGCCGAGCCGCGCGAAAGCCAGATCGTCGCGGCACTTCACGCGGGCGCCGACGACTGTCTGACCAAACCGGTGCGCGGCCCGGAGACGCTCGCCCGCGTGGACGCGCTGCTGCGGCGCGCGGCCCTGCGGCGGCCGGCCAATCGTCGGCACGACGTGATTCGCGGTTATGCGTTCGACGCCGCCAACTTCGCCGTCACGTTTCGCGACCGCACGGTTGCGCTCACGCCGAAAGAATTCCGCTTCGCGCTGCTGCTGTTCAGCAACCTGTCGCGGCCGGTGTCGCGCGCGCACATCATGGAAACGGTGTGGGCGCGCCGCCGCGACGTAAAGTCGCGCACCGTCGACACCCACGCGTCGCGCGTGCGCTCCAAGCTCGAATTGCGCCCGGAAAACGGCTATTCGCTTGCGCCGCTGTACGGCTACGGCTATCGCCTCGACGTGTTTTCCGCGGAAGCCGCTGCCTCATCGGCCTGATGCCCGGCATAAGCGGCAGCTCGCGAGCGGGCAATGTAAGAATCGTGGAAACGCTATAATATGGGGCTAAACCATAGCCCCCAGCATGCAGCTTCTAACGATCGGAATCAATCACCACACTGCGCCTGTCGCCTTGCGCGAACGCGTGGCGTTTCCGCTCGAACAGATCAAACCCGCACTGGACACCTTCAAAAGCGTCTGGCTCGGCACCACGGCCCGCTCGGCGCCTGAAGCGGCGATCCTCTCCACCTGCAATCGCACAGAACTCTATTGCGCGACAGACGAAGAGGCCGCGCGCGAAGCCGCAATCCAATGGCTTTCGCGGTATCACAACCTTCCCATCGGCGAACTCGCGCCGCACGTCTATGCGCTGCCTCAGTCCGAAGCCGTGCGCCACGCGTTTCGCGTCGCATCCGGCCTCGATTCTATGGTGCTCGGCGAAACACAAATCGTCGGACAAATGAAGGACGCGGTGCGCACGGCTTCAGAAGCGGGTGCGCTCGGCACTTATCTGAACCAGCTGTTCCAGCGCACTTTTGCCGTCGCAAAAGAAGTGCGGAGCACGACCGAAATCGGCGCCCAGTCGGTTTCCATGGCAGCCGCCGCCGTGCGGCTCGCGCAACGGATTTTCGACAAGGTGTCGAACCAGCGCGTGCTGTTCATCGGCGCGGGAGAAATGATCGAGTTGTGCGCCACGCACTTCGCCGCGCAGCAGCCGCGCGAACTGGTGGTCGCCAATCGCACCGCGGAGCGCGGCATGCGTCTCGCCGAACGGTTCAATGGCCGCGCCATTCCGCTGTCGGACCTGCCCACTCGCATGCACGAATTCGACATCATCGTGTCGTGCACGGCGTCCACGTTGCCGATCATCGGTTTGGGCGCGGTCGAGCGCGCGGTCAAGGCGCGCCGCCATCGCCCGATCTTCATGGTCGATCTGGCGGTTCCGCGCGACATCGAACCGGAAGTCGGCAAGCTGGAAGACGTGTTCCTGTATACCGTCGACGACCTCGGCGCGATCGTCCGCGAAGGCAATGCGTCGCGCCAGGCCGCGGTAGCGCAGGCCGAAGCGATTATCGAAACGCGCGTGCAGAATTTCATGCAGTGGCTCGAGGCGCGCAGCATCGTGCCGGTGATCCGCCATATGCATACGCAAGCCGACGTGCTGCGCCGGGCCGAGGTCGAACGCGCGCAGAAAATGCTCGCGCGCGGCGACGATCCAGCCGCTGTCATCGAGGCGCTGTCGCAGGCGCTCACCAACAAGCTGATCCACGGTCCGACCCACGCGCTCAATCGCGCGAGCGGCGAAAACCGTGACACGCTCATAGAGCTGTTGAGCGGCATCTACAAACACTCCGGTTCCACGGAGCGTTAGCGGCGCCCACGCCGCCGGTTTGCGCGACCCGCCGGTGGCCGCGCAGTGGCCCGCCACGTGCTTCTGTCCCGGGCATCCGCCCATTTTCCTGGTTGCCGTCCTTGCCGGAGTCCGCTCCGATACCCGCCCGATGAAAACGAGCATGCAACACAAGCTCGACCAGCTGACTACGCGGCTGGCCGAACTGAACGACCTGCTGAGCCGAGAGGACATTACCTCGAACCGCGATCAATATCGCAAGCTCACGCGCGAACACGCCGAGCTCGATCCCGTGGTCGAACATTACGCGCTGTGGCGTCAGGCCATGCACGACGCCGCCACCGCGCAGGAACTGCTGGCGGACGCGTCCATGCGCGAGTTCGCAGAAGAAGAAATTCGCGCGGCACGTGAGCGCATGGATCAGCTCGGCGGTGAACTGCAGAAAATGCTGCTGCCGAAAGATCCGAACGACGACCGCAACATCTTCCTCGAAATTCGCGCGGGCACCGGCGGCGACGAGTCTGCGCTTTTCGCCGGCGACCTGTTGCGCATGTACTTGCGCTACGCCGAGCGCAACCGCTGGCAGGTCGAGATGATGTCGGCGAGCGAATCGGATCTGGGCGGCTATAAGGAAGTGATCGTGCGGATCGCGGGCGAAGCCGCGTATTCGAAGCTCAAGTTCGAGTCCGGCGGTCATCGCGTGCAGCGCGTGCCGGCAACCGAAACGCAGGGCCGCATTCACACGTCCGCTTGCACGGTCGCGGTGATGCCGGAGGCCGACGAAATCGGCGAAGTGGAAATCAATCCGGCCGATCTGCGCATCGACACGTTCCGCGCATCCGGCGCGGGCGGCCAGCACATCAACAAGACGGATTCGGCGGTGCGCGTCACGCATTTGCCGACGGGCATCGTCGTCGAATGTCAGGACGACCGCTCGCAGCACAAGAACAAGGACCGCGCGCTGAAGGTGCTCGCGGCCCGCATCAAGGACAAGCAGTCGCACGAGCAGCAAGCGAAGGAAGCCGCGACGCGCAAGAGCCTGATCGGCTCCGGCGATCGCTCGGAGCGCATTCGCACCTACAACTTCCCGCAAGGGCGTCTGACAGACCACCGGATCAATCTGACGCTGTATCGCCTCGACGCGATTATGGACGGCGATCTCGACGAGCTGATCGGGGCGCTCGTCAGCGAGCATCAGGCCGAGTTGCTCGCATCGCTCGGCGACGCGGATTAAGCGCCGATGACCACTCACGCGCCAGCCAAAAGCGACGCCGCGGCGACACCGGCGGCATTGTTGCGCGCCTCGCCGCTGCCGCCGCTCGAAGCGCGGATTCTGCTCACGCACGTGCTCGGCTGGCGGCAAACGCAGCTGATTACGCGCGCGGACGAAGCGCTCGACAGCGCATGCGTCGAACGCTATCTGGTGTTGCAGGCGAGGCGCGTGGCCGGTGAGCCGGTCGCGCAACTGGTCGGCGTCCGCGAGTTTTTCGGGCTGGAATTCGAGGTGACGCCGCACGTGCTGATTCCGCGGCCCGAGACCGAACTGCTGGTCGAGACGGCGCTCACGGCAATGGAAAATCTCCAGCGCCCGCGCGTGCTCGACCTGGGCACCGGCACGGGCGCGATTGCGGTGGCGATCGCGTCGATGCGGCCGGACGCGCAAGTCAGTGCGCTCGACCGTTCGGCGGAAGCACTTGCTGTCGCGGCGCGCAACGCCGCGCGCCTGCTGGATGCAAAGCGGCCCGGCGGCGCGGTAACCTTCGCGCAAAGCAACTGGTACGGCTCGTTGGACAAAGCGCTGCGCTTTGACGTGATCGTCAGCAACCCGCCGTATATTGCGAGCGGCGACCCGCATCTGGCGCAAGGCGATTTGCGCTATGAGCCGCGCGGCGCGCTCACCGACGAAGCCGACGGCCTCAGCGCAATCCGCGCGATCGTGGCGGGCGCGCCCGCGCACCTTGGCCCACACGGCGTGTTGTGGATGGAGCACGGTTACGATCAGGCGGAAGCTGTCCGCGCACTTCTGACAGCGCAAGGTTTCGCGGACGTCAGATCCGAGCGCGATCTTGCAGGCATCGAGCGAATCAGCGGCGGGCGGCTTGCCGGCTGAGCACACCGACTCGCCACCACGCCACGCCCCCCTGCCTCGCCGGCTGACACAAGCCGCAGGAATAGCCGCAATCAGCGGATGGACAAAGCGTCCGCCGGCCGATGCGAGCGAAATCCGCTATCATTTCAGCCTATTCCCTACACATATCGGAACCGCAAGGTCAGTCATGGATACGCAACAACGCATCAAGCAAATCGTCGACGAAAACAACGTCGTGCTCTTCATGAAGGGCAGCGCCCAGTTTCCGATGTGCGGCTTCTCCGGCCGCGCCGTCCAGATTCTGAAGGCGTGCAATGTCTCTGACTTCAAGACGGTCAACGTGCTTGAAGACGACGAAGTCCGGCAGGGCATCAAGCAGTTCTCGAACTGGCCGACCATTCCGCAGCTGTATGTGAAGGGCGAATTCGTCGGCGGCTCGGACATCATGATGGAAATGTACGAATCGGGCGAACTGCAGCAACTGTTTGCCGCGGCCTGACCGGCCACTGCAAAGCTGCTCCCAGGACACAGCAAGGCGCCGCCGGCCATGGAAACACGCGCTGCGGCACCGCGCCGTCTGATTGTCGCGATCACCGGCGCGACCGGCGCCATTTACGGCGTCCGTTTGCTGCAGACGCTGCGCAAGCTTGGGGGCGTCGAAAGTCATCTGCTGATTTCGAGCGCCGGCTGGCTCAACATCCAGCACGAACTCAAGCTCGGTAAAGAAGACGTGCATCCGCTCGCGGATGTCGTGCATTCGGTGCGCGATGTCGGCGCGAGCATCGCATCAGGTTCATTTGCGACCGACGGCATGATCGTCGCGCCGTGCTCGATGAAAACGCTCGCGAGCATCGCGCATGGTTTCGCCGACAACCTCATCACCCGCGCCGCCGACGTCACGCTCAAAGAGCGCCGCCGGCTCGTGCTGCTCGTGCGCGAAACGCCGTTCAACCTCGCGCATCTGCGCAATATGACGGCCGTGACGGAAATGGGCGGCGTGATCTTTCCGCCCTTGCCTGCTTTTTACAATCAACCGGCGAGCATCGACGAAATGGTCGATCACACCGTCGCCCGCGTGCTTGATCTGTTTGCGCTGGGGCCGACGCTGTCGCCGGCCTGGCCAGGGTTGCGCGGCGCCGACGAGTAACTGCTCACCCGGTTGCGGGCTGCCTTGCTCGCAACGGTTAGCGCCCAGGTTGGTTGCCTGCATTACCAACTGCCGCAACACAATCAATTCCGCTTTCGCCCGTTTATCAAAGAGCGGTGCGGTTCTATATTGGCAGTAACCGAACTTCCGATCCGCCTCGCGGGCGCGTCGCCGCCATGAACCGCTTGCCCTCGCTTTTCCTTTCCCACGGCGCGCCGACGCTGCCGATCGACCCGTCGCTGCCGTCCGCTGAATTTGCGGCGCTGAGTGCGCAACTGCCGCGTCCAGCGGCCGTCTTGATGCTCTCGGCGCATTGGGGCACCGCGCAGCCTGTCGCGAGTACGTCCACTCAACCGGAAACCATCCACGATTTCTACGGATTTCCGCGCCAGCTCTATGAGATCCAATATCCGGCTCCGGGCGCGCCCGACCTCGCGCGACGCGCGGCCGTGCTGCTCCGCGACAGCGGCCTGCCCGCCGAAACGCAGCCGCACGGGCTCGATCACGGCGCGTGGGTGCCGATGCTGCTGATGTTTCCCGAGGCCGACGTGCCCGTCGCGCAGTTGTCGATTCAGCCTCGCCTCGACGCGGAGCATCATTTTCGCGTCGGCCGCGCGCTGCGTCCGTTGAGAGAAGAAGGCGTGATGGTAATCGGCTCTGGCCAGATCACGCACAACCTGCGCGCCGCGGACTTTTCCGCACGGCGCGAAGATGCAGACCCGCGCGTCGCCGAATTCACCGACTGGTTCGAAGCAAGGCTCGCCGCAGGCGACATCGACGCACTGCTCGACTATCGCCGCCAGGCGCCGCATGCGGTGCTGATGCATCCGACCGACGAGCATCTGCTGCCAATTTTCGCCGCGCTGGGCGCCGCCGACGACGATTTCTCGCTGACGGTTCAGGCGCTCGGCACCTATCAGCGTGCGCTCGCGATGACGAACTACGTGTTCGGGACCGCCTGAGCGCGGACCCGGCATCGGCGCGGCGCCCGGCACGCGGGCCATGCGCGGCGCGCGGCAAAAAGTACCCGCAAAAATCCGCGACAAAAAGAGAAAAGCCCGCCTGAGCAACCACTCAGGCGGGCTTTTCAATAGCAGCCGGGCCTTGCCTCACCCGGCCGGCGCGGCCACTCAATGCACGGCCATACCTTCGAGAACTTCGTCGTGCGTCTGACGCTCTTCAAGATACTCCGAGCGGTAGCCGCTATGGACGCCCCAGTAATAGAAGACGAGCGAGAACGCGATCACCACCAGCATGTCCCAGCCGTACGGCAGCAGGCCGTGGCCGCCGAACTCCTTGCTGCCGATCAGCGACAGAAGCGCCATCACCGGCAGATAGGCGACCAGCCACCACGCGGCCTTCAGGTCGCGGCCCCAGCCGCCAAAGCCCGACTTTGCCTGGAAGTAGAAGTACACCGGCAGCGCGACAACCATCAGCAGAATGATTTCACCCGTCAGAGGCCATTTCGCCCAGTACAGGATCAGCGACGCGCACACGAACGCGAACGGCGCAATCACCTGCATGCCGGGAATGTGCAGCGGGCGCTCGAGGTCCGCCGCCGCGCGGCGCAGCGCCATCAGGCTGATCGGGCCGGTCAGGTAGGAGATGACGGTCGCGACCGAAATGACCGCCGCGAGCGAACTCCATCCGCGGAAGAAGAACAGGAAGATGAACGAAACCAGCAGGTTGAACCACATGGCCGGACGCGGCACGCCGTAGAACGGATGCACGCTGCCGAAAATCTTCGGCATGGTGTTGTTGCGTTCCATCGCGTAGATCATGCGCGTGGTGGTCGCCATGTAGGTCGTGCCGGTGCCGCTCGGGCTCACGAACGCGTCGATGTACAGCAGCATGGCCAGCCAGTTCAGGTTCAGCGCGATCGCCAGTTCTGCGAACGGCGAAGCGAAGTTGAAGTGGCTCCAGCCCTTCATCACGTCGCTCGGGCTCACTGCGCCGATATACGCGATCTGCAGCAGCACGTAGATGACCAGCGCGAGCAGAATCGAGCCGATCACCGCGAACGGCACGCTCTTCGCCGGATTGCGAGCTTCACCGGCGAGGTTGATCGGGCTCTGGAAACCGTTAAACGCAAACACGATGCCGCTCGTCGCGACCGCGGTCAGCACAGCCGACCAGCCGTACGGCGCGAATGTGCTCACTTCGCCGAAGTTTTCCTTGTGAAAACCGGTCAGCATCAGGCCGAGGATCGTCGCGCCGGGAATCAGGAACTTGAAGATCGTGATGGCCGAGTTGGCGCGCGCGAAGAGCTTCACGCCCCAATAGTTCAGCAGGAAGTAAATGATCACGAGGGCCGCCGAGAGCAGCAGCCCGTTTGTAGTTAGAGATCCGTCCACAAATAACGCATGCGCCCAGTCATACGGCCACGTGCTCATGTATTGAATCGATGCCTCGGCCTCGATTGGAATCACCGAAACAATGGCGATCCAGTTGGCCCACGCGCTGATGAAGCCCACCAGCGCGCCGTGCGAATAGCGCGCGTAGCGCACCATGCCGCCCGATTCCGGGAACATCGCGCCCAGCTCGGCGTAGGTCAGCGCAATCGCGAGAATCACGACCGCACCGATGATCCACGCGCAGATCGACGCCGGACCCGCGATTTTCGCGGCCTTCCACGCGCCGAACAGCCAGCCGGAGCCGATGATCGAACCCAGGCCGGTCAGCATGAGTGCGAACGGCCCGATGTTCCGTTGTATAGAACTTTTCACGTCTTCTCCTGTTTCAGAACCATGTCGGCACCCACGACTAGCGCTTATGGCGCTGAGAACGGGTGACGCGCATGTATGCGCGGCGGTTATCCCTATGGTGCAACCGGCGCGGGCGCGTAGTTTAACGGTTGCACCCGTTGCCTGCAGCGAAACTAAGGGTTCTCCCTAGCAAAAAAACCGCCCCTCCAGCAAGCTTTGTAAGCAACTTTTTGGGGCGCCATCGCGAATTTTTGTAAAGTTGCCGACCGAGTGTTGACCTTCTCTCGAAATCGCCGTATAACGTTCGGGCAGGATTTCAAGCGGCGAGTGAATTGGTCTTTCGTAGTTCGCCCATCAACGGTACTCCGGTTGGTCCCATTACCCCCTTCCTTGATTTTCATGCACTCATTGGGCTTCGGCCTTATTCACCATCTTTAGGAACAAGTAATATGGAAACCGGTACCGTCAAGTGGTTCAATGACGCAAAGGGCTTTGGCTTCATCACCCCGGACGGCGGCGGCGAAGATCTGTTCGCGCATTTCTCGGAAATCCGCACGGAAGGCTTCAAGACGCTGCAAGAAAACCAAAAGGTTACGTTTGAAGTGAAGACGGGCCCGAAGGGCAAGCAAGCTGCTAACATCAAGCCGGTGTAAGCGCTACGCTGCTTCCTTCTGGACGCAAAAAACCCCGCCACGGCGGGGTTTTTTTATTGGTGGACATCGTGCGCGGCGATTAACTTCGCACTATGCGAGCGGTGGCGGGCGCTTATGCAAACACGCGACGCGCGTGAATACCCAGTCCCGTCGCCACACTCGCGAGACGGTCGCCGAATACCGCTTCGGCATCCGGAAATGCCGCCGCCAGCGCGCCGGAGAGAAACGCGAGGCCGGTTGAGCCCCCCGTAAAGTAAATCGCGCTCACGTCGCGAATCGGAACGCCGGCTGCCTGCACGGTGTCGCGCGCCGCCGCCACGATCCGGCGCGTCTCTTCCTGTCCGGCCTCGATGAGCTGCGCCTCGTCGAACGCCAGACGCAAGTCGTCTTCTACTTCGTCCAGATCGATTACGGTCTCGCCGCCCGCGGCGACGCCGATCTTCGCCTCTTCCGCGTGCGCCGCCAGCGCATGGCCGAGGCGCCGCTCCACCACGCGCATCAGACGGTCGTGGTGCTTGACGTCAGTAAACAGGTGCCGCATGAGAGCCAGTTCGCTGACGCGCTTCGGCGCGTAGACGGTGTTGATCAGATGCCAGGTCGCGAGGTCGAAATAGACGCGGTTCGGAATCTCGCGACCTTCCGGGTCAAGCGATTGATAGCCGAGCTCGCGCAGGATGGTCGCCAGTTCCACGCGGCGGTCGAAGTCCGTGCCGGCGACGTGCACCCCGTGATGAGCCAGCACGTCGTCCTTGCGCTCGACGCGCTTCATCCGCTCGGGCCCCACTCGCACCAGCGAAAAGTCCGACGTGCCGCCGCCGATGTCGGCCACCAGCACAAGCCCTTCCTGGGTCAGGCGCGATTCGTAGTCGAAGGCGGCCGCGATCGGCTCATACTGAAAGCGGATGTCGCGCAAACCTACCGCGCGCGCCGCCGTTTCGAGCTGCTTTTGCGCCATCTGATCGGCGCGCGGGTCGTCGTCGACGAAAAAAACCGGGCGACCGAGCACGGCGCGGTCAATCGGCGCCCCCACGCTTTTTTCCGCCGAACGCTTCAGATGGTCCAGGAAAATCGCGATTACGTCCGTGTACTTGATTGCAGTGCCATCGCCCAGATCGGTTGAATTGTCGGCAAGCGGCGAGCCGAGAATGCTTTTCATCGAGCGCATCAGCCGGCCGTCGAAACCGTCGATGTATGCCGCGAGCGCCGCGCGCCCGAATTCGCGGGTGTCTTCGTCGGTATTGAAGAATACCGAGGTGGGCAGCGTCGTATAGGCGCCTTCGACGGGAGCGAGCTTGAGCGCGGCGCCGTCTGGAACGGCTACGGCCGAGTTGGAAGTACCGAAGTCAATCGCGCAATAGGTCATGGCAGGAATCGCCGCTCACGGCTGGCGCGCACAGGTAGGGGGAGCGGCTTTGTATCACGAAAGCCGGATCAGCATCAACTTGCCAATAGCGCGGCGGGCGCGAAGCAAGATCGACCGGCGCGGAACATGAATTGCTCCCGACGGCTACTCTAGCCCCGCATTTCAACGACTCAGGAGAGCATTAGCAATGAGCGCGCCGCCTGCCGCCGACGTCGAGCGAAACACCGCCGGGATCATCGAAACAGACTTGCCGTCGCGGCTCGATCGTCTGCCTTGGGGGCGCTTTCACACGCTGATTGTCGTCGCGCTGGGCGTGACGTGGCTGCTCGACGGACTGGAGGTAACACTCGCCGGGGCGGTCGCGAGCGCATTGAAGTCGAGTCCGTCGCTGCATTTCACCAACGCGGAGGTGGGCCTCGCGGGCAGTGCCTACATTGCCGGCGCGGTGCTCGGCGCGCTTGGCTTCGGCTGGCTCACCGACCGGCTCGGCCGGCGCAAGCTCTTTTTCATCACGCTCGCGCTCTATCTCGCGGCTACCGCCGCGACCGCCGTGTCCTGGAATCTGGCCAGCTTTCTGCTGTTCCGCATTTTGACCGGCGCCGGCATCGGCGGCGAATACACGGCGATCAATTCGACGATTCAGGAGTTCACGCCGCCTCGCGTACGCGGCTGGATCGATCTCGCGATCAACGGCACGTTCTGGGTCGGCGCGGGGCTCGGCGCGGCCGGCTCGCTGATTCTGCTCGATCCGCAGCTGCTGCCGGGCGACTGGGGCTGGCGAGCGTGTTTTTTCATCGGCGCCGCGCTTGCATTGACCGTACTGCCCATGCGCATCTGGGTGCCCGAAAGCCCGCGCTGGCTGCTCACGCACGGCGACGAGCGCGACGCGCGCGCGATTGTCGAAGGAATCGAAACGCGCTTTCGCAGCGAAGGCCACATGCTGCCTGCCGACGGCTTCACGCGCCTGCGCCTGAGGGCGCGCGGACACACGCCGCTCGGCGAGGTGTTCCACACGCTTTTCAGTCTGCATCGGCGGCGCGCGCTGGTCGGCCTTTCGCTGATGACCGCGCAGGCGTTCTTCTACAACGCGATTTTCTTCACCTACGCGCTCGTTCTGACGGATTTTTACGGCGTGCCTGGCGAGCACATCGGCTGGTATCTGCTGCCCTTCGCCTTAGGCAATTTTCTGGGTCCACTGGTGCTGGGCCGCCTTTTCGACGTGATCGGGCGACGCAAGATGATCGCGTCGACTTACGCGATCTCGGCGATTCTGCTGACGGTAAGCGGCTACCTGTTCGAGCAGCACATGCTGACGGTCGTCACGCAAACAATCGCGTGGATGGTGATTTTCTTCTTCGCGTCGGCCGCGGCCAGTTCGGCTTACCTTACGGTCAGCGAATCGTTCCCGCTGGAAATCCGCGCGCTTGCCATTGCTGTGTTCTACGCGTTCGGCACGGCGCTCGGCGGGATCGCCGGCCCGGCTTTCTTTGGACGGCTGATCGACACGCATCAGCGCGGCGAGGTGTTTTCGGGCTATCTGGTCGGCTCTGCGCTGATGCTCGCGGCGGCGGTGATCGCGGCGATCTGGGGCGTGGACGCGGAGCGCAAGTCTTTGGAGCATGTGGCCGCGCCGCTTTCCAGCGTAACCGACGACGCGCTTTGACGAACTCCAATAAAAAACGCGCGGCCGCTTCGCTGCGCCGCGCGTTTTTCTGCTGATGTGCGCCTGCTCGACCGGCTCAGAACGCCTTCTTCCAGCCCCCGCTGTAGGCAATCTCCGCCAGCGGCAGCCGCTGACGGGCCGACTTCTCACGTTCGCGCAGAACGGGGTCCAGCTTGTCGACCTCGCCGTAATGGCCGAGCGAAATGATCGCGATAGGTTCCACGTCGTTCGGCAGATCAAAGGCGGTGCGAAACGCGTTCTGGTCGAAGCCGCTCATCTGATGCGCGGCGAGTCCGAGCGCATGCGCCTGCAACACCAGCGCCATGGCGGCGGCGCCGGCGTCGTATTGCGCACAGCGATTTACTTCGCCCTTGGCGGTACGCGTTTGCGTGGTCACGGCGATCAGCACGGGCGCGGGTGCATTCCAGCCCTGGTTGAACGGCACGAGTGTGGTGAACGCCTGCTTGAACGCGACTTCATCGACGCTGCGGTCGAACACTATAAACCGCCACGGCTGCGCGTTATACGACGAGGGCGCCCAGCGCGCCGCCTCGAGCACGGCGTGCAGGTTTTCGCGGCTCACCGGCTCGCTGGAATACGCGCGCGGGCTCCAGCGACCAGCGATCAGCTCGTGAATGGCAACTTCGGTTGGGGCAGGTTTGTGGGTCATGCGCTTCTCTCGGTGGAAATTCATGATCGCGGGCGGCTGCCCGGGGTCACATAGCATACCGAAGGTTCGGCGCGCCCGCTGTGCGAAGCCTGCAGTTCGTTTTTCCATAGCGAGGAAAGACGCGTGCTATCGCTGCGCGTCTTTCCTCGCGTCGCGCTAGATGGCTTGCGGCTCCGGCACCTTGGCAGGCCGGTTGATCCGCAGCACGATGACCGCGGCCACGAGGCACAGGCCGCCGGAAATCATCGACGCCACCGTGTAGGTGCCAAGGCTCGCGCGCAGCATGCCCGCGCCGAGCGCCGCAAAGGCAGCGCCGAGTTGATGCCCGGCCACCACCCAGCCGAACACGACGGGCGCCGATTCCTTGCCGTAGACGTCCGTGGCGAGACGCACGGTCGGCGGCACGGTGGCGATCCAGTCGAGCCCGTAGAACACGGCGAAAAGCGGCAGCCCGAAGAAGTCGATGCCGAAAGCGTGCGGCAGATACATCAGCGACAAGCCGCGCAGTCCGTAATACCAGAACAGCAGCACACGGCTATTGAAGCGGTCCGAGAGCCAGCCGGAGAGCGTCGTGCCGAACAGATCGAAGATACCCATCGCGGCGAGCAGCGACGCGCCCTGCACTTCGGTCATGCCGTAGTCGCCGCACATCGCGATCAGATGTGTGCCGACGTAACCGTTCGTGCTCGCCCCGCAGATAAAGAAGCTGAAAAACAGCAGCCAGAAATCGCGAGTCTTGCTCGCCATCGCGAGCGTGCCGAATGCAATGGCGAGCGGATTCTGCTTCGTGGCGGTGGCCGCCACGGGCGCGTCGTGCGGTTCGCCGTACGGACGCAGTTGCACATCCGCAGGGCGCTCGGGCAGCAGAAACGCCACCAGCGGCAGCACGATCGCCGCGGCCGCCGCGACCACCCACACCACCTGGCGCCAGCCGTAATGTTCGGCGATGGCCGCGAGCATCGGCAGAAACACGAGTTGGCCGGTCGCCGAACTGGCCGTGAGAATGCCCATGACGAGCCCGCGATGCGTGGTGAACCAGCGCGTCACCACCGTCGCCGACAAAGACAGCGCCGCGACGCCCGTTGCGCCGCCGACCATCACGCCCCAGACGAGAACCATCTGCCACGGCTGCGTCATGAGCGACGACAGCGAGACGCCCGCCGCCATCGTGCCCAGCGCAACGAGCAACGTAGGCCGCACGCCGAAGCGCTGCATGGCCGCCGCCGCGAATGGTCCCATCAACCCGTAGAGCGCAATGTTCACCGAGATCGCCAGTGAAATCGTCGCCCGGCTCCAGCCGAACTGGTGCTCCAGCGGCACCATCATCACGCTCGGCGTGGCGCGCGTGCCGGCCGCCGCGAGCAACACCAGAAACACGACGGCGACCGTCAACCAGCCGTAGTGAAAACGCCTGCCTATCAGTTTTGCTGCCCAGTTCATTGGCTCTCCTTTTGGGTGGACGCAAATATCCGCACCGCTCGTACTATTACCGTTTCCGTAAAGCACTTGTGACAGATCAGTCACAATGGTGTTGCGATCTTAGTTACCGGTCGGTAACATGTCAAGGCGTCGATTGAATTTGAGGCTGTCCATGTCTGAAAGCGAAACCTCCAAGCGAGCCGGTTCCCGGGCTGAGTCAACGCCTGCGCCGGCCAACCGGCGCGGGCGCGGCACGCATACGACCGGACCTGAAGCGCAACAGCATCTGCTGCGCGCCGCCTCCGAGCTGTTCTACCGCGAGGGCGTGCGGGCGGTCGGCGTGGATGCGGTGGTCGAGCGCGCCGGCGTCAACAAAATGAGCCTGTACCGCCAGTTCTCGTCGAAAGACGATCTCGTCATGGCGTATCTGGACCGCAAAGACGCGCAGTTTTTCGACTACGTCGAGAAGAGCTTCGCGAAACATCCCGGCGACCCGGCGCGGCAACTACAGCAATATTTCGACGACCTCGCCGCGCGAGCATCGCTCGAAAGTTATCGAGGCTGTCCGTTCGTGAATGTCGCGGTCGAGTTTGCGGACACCGAACACGCCGCCCGGCAATTCGTGTTTCGCAACAAGGAGCGTCTGCTGGCGCGCCTGACGGAAATAGCGACAGCCGCCGGCGCCGACGATCCTGAGACGCTCGCCAACTCGCTGGCTTTGCTGATCGAGGGCGTGTACGCGGCGAGCCAGACCTATCGCGCGGGCTCGGGGCCGGTGCTGGCCGCGCCGAAAGCGGCGGCCCAGCTGATCGCGGCGGCATGCGGCGGGAAGCCGGCGCGTTAGGTTTCTGGCGGCCCACTGAGCGCAGCGCAGCCCAGCCGACCGTGCCGCCGTCAGCACTCACGCACGCGCCGTTACAATGACGCTTTGCCTGTCCTGCCGCCTGCCATGCCGCTGTCCGCTCAATCGCACGACACTGTCGTTGCCGCCACCCGTCACTGGCTGACCGAAGCCGTTATCGGCCTCAATCTGTGTCCGTTTGCGAAGGCTGTCCACGTCAAGGGGCAAATTCGCTACGCGGTTAGCGAGGCAACTGATCTGGAAGGCGTGCTCGCAGATCTCGAAACCGAGCTCAACGCGCTAGTCGCCGCGGACCCCGCCGCCGTCGACACGACGCTGCTGATCCTGCCGCAAGCGTTACCTGATTTTCTCGACTACAACGACGCGCTGTTTTTCGCCGAGCGAATGCTGAAGCAACTTCGCCTTGAAGGCATTATCCAGATTGCGAGCTTTCACCCGTTGTATCAGTTCGAAGGCACCGAAGCCAGCGACATTGAAAATTACACGAATCGCGCGCCGTATCCGATTCTGCATTTACTGAGAGAAGACAGCATTGAACGCGCGGTTCAGGCTTTTCCCGACGCCGAGCAGATTTACGAGCGCAATCAGGAAACGCTCCGCAGAATCGGACTGGCCGGCTGGAATAAACTGATGAAGAGCTGATTCACGCGATTCACGCGGAAACGAAAAACCGCTCTTTCAGTTCCTCGATACCCAGTGTTTGCATCACCTCGTTGAGCCGCTCGGCTGGGCGCCGCCGCGGCAGGTCCTTGAACTGGGCGATGATGAGCTCGTTTTTCATCGAATGCTCCCAGCCGACGAGCTCCGTTACGCTCACCTGATAGCCATGCGCCTCCAACTGCAGACAGCGCAGCACGTTGGTAATCTGACTGCCGAATTCGCGCGTATGCAATGGATGTCGCCAGATTTCCGTCAACGCATTACCCAGCGATTTACCTTTGTTTTGACGTAAAACCCCCGCCACTTCGGCCTGGCAACATGGCACGACCACAATGTATTTCGCCTTCTTTTCGAGAGCGAAGCGAATTGCGTCGTCGGTTGCGGTGTTGCATGCATGCAGCGCGGTAACAATATCGATCTGCGCCGGCAGACGGTCCGAGGTAATCGAATCCGCTACCGACAGATTCAAAAACGACATTCCCTTGAAGCCGAGCCGAGCCGCCAGTTCCTCCGAGCGGGCCACCAGCTCCTCGCGGGTTTCAATGCCGTAAATGTGCGACGCCCCACCCGCGGCATCCTGAAACTCCTTGAAGAACAGGTCGTACAGGATAAAACCTAGATATGACTTGCCCGCGCCGTGATCGACGAGGGTGACCGTGCCCTTCTGGTCCTTCAGGTCCTTGAGCAGCGGCTCGATGAACTGGAACAGATGGTAGACCTGCTTCAGCTTGCGGCGGCTGTCCTGATTCATCTTGCCGTCGCGTGTCAGGATATGCAGTTCCTTGAGCAACTCGATGGACTGGTTCGGGCGGATTTCGTGAGTTTTGCTGGACATCGTGGGGAGCCGTCGGCAATTGCAGCGCGAACGTGCGTCAGGTGACGGAAAAAAACAGAAGTTGCTGCCAGTTTACCCAAACGGCGGCCCGCTCACCGAAGTGCTCGCGAAAACCGGCAGGAAGTTCCGCATTCCTGGAACAGTTCCTGCTCTTTCCGGCTCGACTTAGTGAGCCCGGCGCGCGCAGCGAACCGTTTTGCGCCGCCAGGGTCCCAAGGGCGTAGACATGGTGCCCATAACAACAAGCTGTCGGCCGTGTTTGGCACACACGGCCCCAATGCATGTGGGGAGGACGGCTCGTAACACGAGCCGAACGTTACGTAACCGGCAGCGCGCCGCGATCTCTACTGGATGCGCGCCCGGCCAATAGAAGAGGCAGCAATGGATACGGTACCCAACGGAAACGTCGAACAGAAGTTCCAGGAAATGATGGCGAAGCTCACCGCCATGCCCGCCTGGACCGAAAAGCAGCAACTCGAACTGGAGATGGCCCGCGACATCTCCACGGAAATGCTTCGTCTCGCCGAAGTCATGCGCGACGGCAGCGTCGACATGGAAACCTGCCTGACGCTGCTCAAATACGCGAAAGTGCTGGACTTCGTGATGACGACGCTCGCTTCGCGGCGCGACATCAAACCGCAAACGCTGCGCGTCATTTTCAAGCTTGCCGGACTCAAGGTCGACGAAGCGTACCCGACCTGAGACCGTGGGCAACGCGCCGGGACGTCGACTTCACGCCGCGACTCGCGCGAGCGGTCAAGCGCCGCTCGCCTCCCCCGCGAGTCAGCGCGGCGGCTCTTATTCTGTCGTGCCACGGCCCAGGTCTGAGACCCGGGTCCGAGGCTCATGCCCAACGCACGAATTCGTAACTCACATGCGCGGTGATTCCACAGGCGGAGTGCCTTCGTGGAAGAGCGTCCGCAATTGCGAGCGCAACTCCGGCGAATCAGCATGCTTGTGCACGCTGACGGCGTGCTGGACGGCTGCGTCGAGCAGTTCGTCCTCGCTGTCGGCCGACAGAGCGACTGTGCAGTTCGTTTCGCTCGGGAACTCGCGGCAGTCAATGTAATGGCGGGTCATGGCAGTCTCCTTGATCGGCATGTTGGGACATCCACGCGGGACATCATGCGCGAACCCGCAGCTCACCTGCCATGCGCTGGCACGTGGTGCAGCAAGAACGTGGTGAGTGGAATCGACGCGGCAACGACGCAAAGTGCGCCCGATGGAAGGTGTCCAAAAATTATAGTTCGCGATGCTGAATAACCCAGCGGCAGGCCACTGACGCCGCGCGGCTGAAGGCGCCGAAATGTAGCGTTCTCGCGTCGGTGGCGGCGCAAGGCGCGTTTGCTCCGCGCCGCATGCGGTGTGAAAATAGCGCCCTTTGCAGCGCCGGCATCGTTCCTTGCCGTCCTTGTCCGCGTTTCGCGCGGTTGGCCGTCAGTCGCGGCGGCGCGCCCCGCCTTTTCGCTTATCCGCAGGCCCGCATGTCATCTTCGTTCGATTCCGCCCGCGTCGCCGTCATCGGCGGCGGACCCGCCGGCTTGATGGCCGCCGAGGCGCTGTGCCAACAAGGCGTGCAGGTCGACGTCTACGACGCGATGCCTTCCGTCGGCCGCAAATTCCTGATGGCTGGCAAAGGCGGCATGAACATCACGCATTCCGAGCCGCTTGAGCCGTTTCTCGACCGTTATGGCGCGCGCCGCGAATCGCTCGCGCCGCTGATCGGCGCGTTCGGGCCCGACGCCTTGCGTGCCTGGTTGCGCGGGCTCGGCGTGGAGACCTTCGTCGGCAGCTCGGGACGCGTTTTTCCGACCGACATGAAGGCCGCGCCGATGCTGCGTGCGTGGCTGCATCGGTTGAGGGAAGGCGGAGTCAGGTTTCACATGCGGCACAAGTGGCACGGCTGGAGCAGCGGGCCGCAGGACGAAGCGGCTGCCACGTCGATTCACGCCGCGCCGGCCTTGCGTTTCGCGACACCCGAGGGCGAACGGCTCGTCGATTGCGACGCCGTCGTGCTGGCACTCGGCGGCGCAAGCTGGCCGCGCCTCGGGTCCGACGCCGCCTGGGTGCCCTTGATCGCGTCGCGCGGCGTGCCGGTTCGCCCGCTCCAACCGTCGAACTGCGGCTTCGACGCCGACTGGAGCCCTTACCTGCGCGAGCGTTTCGCGGGCGAACCGGTGAAGTCCGTGGCCATTTCACTGACCGACGTAGACGGAAAAGTCCACAATCGACAAGGTGAAATACTTCTGACAGAAACGGGCCTTGAAGGCAGTCTGATCTACGCGCTTTCGGTGCCGATTCGCGAGCGGATTCTGGCTGACGGCGAGCTCACGATCTCGCTGGATCTGGCGCCAGGCTTGGCTCTTGAGCGGGTGGTCGCCGAAGTGGCAAGGCCGCGCGGCTCGCGCTCGATATCGAGTCACCTTCAGGGAAGAGTCGGCATTAGCGGCGTCAAACTGGCGCTACTCCATGAAATCCTGCCGAAGGAAGTTTTCGCCGACTCAGCCCGTCTCGCGCACGCCATCAAGAAGTTGCCGGTGCGGCTACTGCGGGCACGGCCGATTGCCGAAGCGATCAGCAGCGCCGGCGGCATTCCGTTCGAGGCGCTGGACGCGCACCTCATGATCGAGCGTTTGCCCGGCGTTTTCTGCGCGGGGGAGATGTTGGACTGGGAAGCGCCCACGGGCGGCTATCTGCTGACGGCTTGTTTTGCCAGCGGCCTGGCGGCCGGCTGCGGCGCGGCGGCGTTCGTCAAGGCGCGGGGCGCGGCGTAGTGAAGTTGGCGCGGGCGGCTCGGTGCCGCGCTGCGCGGGGCGCGGCGTAGCCAGGCGCTACGTGGCGTGGCGTGGCGTGGCGCGGCGCGGCGCGGCGCTCGCGCAGCGTGCGTGGGGACAGGTCACGCCGTTGAGTGCCGCCGAGGTCGTACGCCGCCCCGCTCTTCCACCAGCTATAGACTCTCAGATCCCGTCGCTTCTCAACCTGCCTCACGAACGCGCCTTCAGCCGCCACAGCGAAGTGAGTTCCGCCACCCGCGCCTTATGCAGCGGATCGGTTTCGTCGGTCGACTTGGGATGCCTTGGGCGAATATCCTCGCGCCCCGCCACCGTCAACCCCGCATTCCCGATGGCGGCAAGCAGCCAATCGCGAGTGCGCAGCCCGAGATGCTCGGCAAGGTCCGATAGAATCAGCCAGCCTTCGCCGCCCGGCGACAGATGTTCCGCTAGGCCATTAAGAAAGCCGAGCAGCATCCGGCTTTCGGGATCATAGACGGCATACTCGATTGGCGAAGCCGGCCGCGCCGGCACCCACGGCGGATTACAGACGACGAGCGGCGCCCGTCCCTCCGGAAACAGATCGGCTTGTACGACCTCGACTTGCTGTTCGTATCCGAGGCGCGCAAGATTCTCGCGCGCACACGCAAGCGCCCGCGGGTCCTGGTCGGTCGCCACGATCTTTCTGACTCCGCGTTTAGCCAGCAGCGCGGCGAGCACGCCAGTGCCGGTTCCGATGTCGAACGCCTTGTTGAGCGACGGCAGCGGCGTGCGCGCGACGAGATCCACATATTCGCCGCGCACCGGCGAAAAAACACCGTAATGCGGATGAATCCTGTCGCCGAGCGCGGGAATCTCCACACCCTTCTTGCGCCATTCATGCGCGCCGATCAGGCCGAGCAGCTCGCGCAGCGACACGACCGACGCCTCGTCGGCCGGCGGGCCGTAGGTTTCGATGCATGCCTGCTGCACGTCGGGTGCGCGGCGCAGCGGAATCGCGTAGCTGGCGTCGAGCGGAATCAGGATCATGCCGAGCGTACGCGCGCGCTGCGACTGCGTCTGCCGGTGCAGATTGAATGCTTCGAGGGGAGTCGCCCCCTGCTTGCGCGGTTTGCGTTCGAGCCGACGCGTGACCGCCTGCAACAATTGCCGGGCGTTCTGGAAGTCGCCGTTCCACAGAAGCGCGGTGCCTTCGCACGCGAGCCGATAGGCCGAATCCGCGGTGGTCCGGTCGTCGGCGACGATCACGCGCCTGGGCGGCGGCACCGCCGCTTCGGAGCGCCAACGCGCGGTGCGGGGGCCGTCGGCTTCGGGCCAGGTGATGCTTGCGGGGGTGGTCATGGTGAGGTCTTTTGGCGAAAGCGCGGCGCGATGTGGCGCGCTTTCAGTGGTCAGGCTTCACAAAAGTAGACAGTTTTGTCCACAATCGACAAGGTGAAAGAGATATGGTGATTTTAGCCTTCACCTGCGCTCACCGTACGTATGCAAAGCGCTGATTGGCCAATAAAAAACGGGGTTCCTGACTGAACAGAAACCCCGTTTCGCACTACTGGTGCCGGCTGCAGGACTCGAACCCGCCACCTCATGATTACAAGTCAAGCGCTCTACCTGATGAGCTAAGCCGGCATGAGGCCGTGATTCTACTTCATTTTACGAGCTTGAGGCGAGCCCTCCCGCCACCTTTCGAACCGTCGTCGTCGGGCGGCTCGCCCTCCGGCGCGGGCTCGGCTTTGGAGGGCGCGTCAGCAGCGGACGGGCTGTCGACCGCGCGCGGTGCGGCCGGCGTGGCCGGCGCGACCGGTTCCGCGACCGGCTCGACCGTTTCAGCGTCCGCGCCTGAATCGCGCGCCTCGCCGCCGGTCGACTCGACCGGGAATGCCATACCCTGCCCGTTTTCGCGCGCGTAGATCGCGAGAACATTGGCGACGGGCACCTCGATCTTGTGCGACTTGCCGGAGAAACGGGCGCTGAACTCGATCCACTCGTTGCCCATCTGCAATTGGCTCGTGGCCTCGAAACTGATGTTCAACACGATCTCGTTTTCGCGCACGAACTGGCGCGGCACACGCGTGTGATTATCTACGCGCACGGCGATGTGCGGCGTGTAGCCGTTATCCGTGCACCATTCGTACAGCGCGCGCAACAGGTAAGGCTTGGTGGAAATCTCTTGCATCAGCAGTCCTCTTACCGGGCACGGGCGCGCGCAGTCAGCCGCGCGGCGCCCGAGCCCAAAGCCCAACTCAACGACGCATCACCTTTTCCGAAGGCGTGAGCGCCTCTATATAAGCCGGACGGCTGAAAATGCGCTCGGCGTACTTCATCAGCGGCGCCGCGTTCTTCGACAGCTCAATGCCATAGTGATCCAGACGCCACAGCAGCGGCGCGATTGCGACGTCGAGCATGGAGAACTCTTCGCCGAGCATGTACTTGTTCTTCAGGAAGATAGGCGCGAGTTGTGTCAGGCGATCGCGAATCGCGAGACGCGCCTTCTCGTGGTTCTTCTCGGCGGCTTTGCCCTTTTCGTTCTCGAGCGTGCCGACGTGGACGAACAGTTCCTTCTCGAAGTTCAGCAGGAACAGGCGGGCGCGCGCGCGCTGCACCGGATCGGCCGGCATGAGTTGCGGGTGCGGGAAGCGCTCGTCGATATACTCGTTGATGATGTTCGATTCGTACAGAATCAGGTCCCGTTCCACGAGAATCGGCACTTGACCATACGGATTCATCACGGCGATGTCTTCCGGCTTGTTAAACAGGTCGACGTCGCGGATCTCGAAGTCCATGCCCTTTTCGAACAGCACCAGCCGGCAACGCTGGGAGAACGGGCAAGTAGTGCCGGAATACAGAACCATCATGATTTACGTTTCCTCAAAAAGCTGAAGGGCCAGCGCGCGGAAAAACCGTTCAGCAGGTTTTTCCTGGCGCCGGCCCCACGCCGTGTAGCGGCGTGATTATTTGATATGTTTCCAGTACGCGGCGTTCAGTCGCCAGGCGAAAAAGCTCAGAATACCGAGGAACAAGAGCACCCACACGCCAAGTTGCTTGCGGGTTTTCTGCGTCGGCTCGGACATCCAGGACAGGTACGACACAAGGTCGGCCACAGCAGAATCATAATCTACCGGCGACATCGTCCCCGGAGTGACCTGCTGGAAGCCCACAAATTTGTGCACGGTCTCGCCCGTTCTTTCGTCGACTTCGTCACCGAACTTCGCGGTACGTTGCCCCTGAAGCTGCCACAGCACGTGAGGCATGCTCACGTTTTCATACACCAGATTGTTCCAGCCGGTCGGCCGCGTATTGTCGCGATAAAAACTGCGCAAATACGTGTACAGCCAATCCTTGCCGCGCGCCCGCGCTTCCACCGACAAGTCCGGCGGACTCGCGCCGAACCACGCTTTCGCGTCGTCCGGGCGCATCGCCACCGTCATCGTGTTGCCGATCTTGTCCGTCGTGAAGAGCAGGTTCGACTGAATCTCGTTCGGCGTGATGCCGAGGTCGGTCAGCCGGTTGTAGCGCATCAGGTTCGCGCTGTGGCAATTCAGGCAGTAGTTTACAAACAATTGCGCACCATGCTGCAAAGAAGCGAAATTGTCAGCGTTATCCGGCGCATGGTCGAGATGGAAATTCTCGTCCGCGTATGCCGGGCCGGCCAACAGCGCGAGCAGTGTCGCGCCGATCAGCGCGCACGTCGAAAGCAGCTTTTTCATCTTCGTGTTCTCCTCGCTCGCGATTAGTGGGGCTTGTAGCGCACGCGCTCGGGCGGCTGCTTGAACGTGCCAAGCCGCGTCCAGAACGGCATGCCGAGGAAAAACGCGAAGTAGATCAGCGCGCAGACCTGCGCAATCAACGTGGCGGCCGGCGACGGCGGTTTCGTGCCGAGAAAGCCCAACGTGAGGAACGCGAGCACGAAGATCCCGTAGAACACCTTGTGGAAGAACGGCCGGTAACGGATCGACTTGACGGGCGACCGGTCGAGCCACGGCAGGAAAAAGAGCGAAATGACCGCGCCGCCCATCACCACCACACCCCAGAACTTCGACTCGGTGAACGCCATGGCCAGAATCACCAGAACCGCGAGCACCGGCAAGCCGAGCTTCCACTTGCCGCGCGCGCGCACGAGCGCGAGCAGGCCGAGCAGCGCGATGACGACCATCAGGACGATCTTGAACGGGTCGGTAGTGGCGCGCAGCATCGCGTAAAAGGCGGTGAAGTACCAGACCGGCGCGATTTCCGGCGGCGTCTGCAGCGGATTGGCCGGCACGAAGTTATTGGCTTCGAGGAAGTACCCGCCCATTTCCGGCGCGAAGAAAATGATCGCCGCGAAGATCATCAGGAAGATCGACACCCCCATGAAATCGTGCACCGAGTAGTACGGGTGGAACGGGATTCCGTCGAGCGGAATGCCATCCGCGCCCTTCTTCGCCTTGATCTCGATGCCGTCCGGGTTGTTGGAGCCCACCTCGTGCAGCGCGACGAGGTGCGCAACGACCAGCCCGAGCAGCACCAGCGGAATTGCGATCACGTGAAATGCGAAGAAGCGGTTCAGCGTGACGTCCGACACCACGTAGTCGCCGCGAATCCACAGCGACAGGTCCGGGCCGATGAACGGAATCGCCGAGAACAGGTTCACGATCACCTGCGCGCCCCAGAACGACATCTGGCCCCACGGCAGCAGATAGCCGAAAAACGCCTCGGCCATGAGAGACAGAAAGATCGCGCAGCCGAAAATCCACACGAGTTCGCGCGGCTTGCGGTACGAGCCGTAAAGGAGCCCGCGGAACATATGCAGATAGACGACCACAAAGAACATCGACGCGCCCGTGGAATGCAAATAGCGGATCAGCCAGCCCCACGGCACCTCGCGCATGATGTACTCGACCGAGGCGAACGCAAGCGTCGCGTCGGGCTTGTAGTTCATCGTGAGGAAGATGCCTGTGACGATCTGGTTGACCAGCACCAGCAACGCGAGCGAGCCGAAGAAGTACCAGAAGTTGAAGTTCTTCGGCGCGTAGTACTCGGAAACATGCTTTTTCCACGTGGACGTGAACGGAAAGCGCCGGTCGAGCCAGCCGACAAGCCCGGTCGTCTCTACTTCGTGTTCGATCGCCATTACGCTTCTCCTTTCTCGTCCTTGCCGATCACGAGCCCATTGGCCGACGTGAACATATAAGGCGGGATGTCGAGGTTCTGCGGCGCGGGTTTGTTCTTGAAGACGCGGCCGGCCATGTCATAGGTCGAACCGTGGCACGGGCACAGAAAGCCGCCTGGCCAGTCGTCCGGAAGATTGGGCTGCGCGCCCTCCTGGAAGCGCGGCGTCGGCGTGCAGCCCAGATGGGTGCAGACAGCGACGGCGACAAGAATATTCTTGTGGTCGGTACGCGAACGGAATTCGTTGTTGCAGTAGTCCGGCAACGGCAGCGAAAACGGATTCTTCGAGTGGGGATCGGCTACTTCGTTATCGGCTTTCTTGACATCGGCGAGCATCTTGTCGGTGCGGTGGATGATCCACACCGGCTTGCCGCGCCAGGCCACGGTCTTCATGTCGCCGGGCTTCAGATCGCTGATGTCGACTTCGACCGGCGCTCCGGCTGCCTTGGCTTTTTCAGATGGTGCAAACGAACTAACAAAGGGTACGACAGTGGCAACGCCTCCAATGCCACCTGCTACGGTCGTCGCTATCAGCCAGGTACGGCGGCTGCCGTCGACGCGTTCATCTTCCTTGTCTCGCATCACACGCCCCACTTCTGAGTTGGATTTTCCTTCAGGTCGCTTCTACCGCCGCTAGTTTGCTCGAATGGAGTCGCCATTTACAAGGGCCGATTGCCAAAAACCGTGCGAACCCCTTGATAACTCAGGGTTTCTCCGTACAGATCGCAAACTTTTTCGCACCTCCTTTTAAGTGCCCCCTCCGTTATTCGAGCTTTTTTCTTCGCTAATACGCTTTTGCTAATTCGACGCTTAAACCGGATTCGGGATATCGATAAAGAGGTGCTCGATATCGAACTGCTCTGATAGGTGCTTGCCGACCGCCTGCACACCGAAGCGCTCGGTCGCATGATGCCCGGCCGCGAGAAACGCGACGCCGCTTTCCGCCGACGTGTGCATGACCGACTCCGATACCTCGCCCGTCAGATAGACATCGGCGCCGGCGTTGATGGCCGCGTCGAACATGCCTTGCGCGGCGCCCGTGCACCACGCCACGCGGCGCAACATGCGATCCGGGTCGCCGAACACGAGCGGCGTGCGGCCGAGCGTCTGCTCGATTTCCGCCGTGAAGTGCGCGAGCGTGATCGGCATGGCGAAGGTGGCGAGCCAGCCGAGGTCGTTCTCGCCGAAGCGCGCGTCGCTGATCCAGCCCATCTTTGCGCCGATCTGCGCGTTGTTGCCGAATTCGGGGTGATCGTCGAGCGGCAGGTGATAGGCGAAGAGGTTGAGGTCGTTGGCGAGCAGCAGCTTCAGGCGCGCGTATTTGCGGCCGGTGATCTGCGGCGCCTCGTTGCGCCAGAAGTAGCCGTGATGAACCAGCACGGCGTCCGCGCCCCAATCGAGCGCCGCTTCCAGAAACGCCACGGACGCGGTCACGCCCGTCGCGAGTTTGCCGATCTTGCGGCGCCCTTCCACTTGCAGACCGTTCGGGCAATAGTCCTTGAAGCGCGCGGTTTCAAGGAGATTGTTCAAGTACAATTCAAGTTCGATCCGATCCATATAAACCTCTAGTCTTCAGATGCTTAGACGCTTCTGGCTGTTCTTCGCCCAAGCGGTGACTGTGCTGTTGGCGCTGATGTTCATCATCGCGACCCTCAAACCGCAGTGGCTCCAGCGTCAAGGGCAATTCGGCAAGCAACTTGCCGAACCGATCGTCGCGCTGCGGGAAGTGGCGCCCGGCATTGGCAGCGGGCCCGCAACGACGTCTTACGCGGACGCCGCCCAGAAGGCCATGCCCGCGGTCGTCAATGTGTTCTCCAGCAAAGATGGCTCACTGCCGCCGGATGCGCGTGCGAAAGACCCGCTGTTCCGCTACTTCTTCGGCGACAAGAACAATCGCAAGCAGCGCGAGCAGCCGGCCGCGAACCTGGGCTCCGGGGTGATAGTGAGTTCGGAAGGGTACATTCTAACGAACCAGCACGTTGTCGACGGCGCAGATCAGATCGAAATCGCACTCGCCGACGGCCGCACCACGAATGCCAAGGTGATCGGCATCGATCCCGAAACGGATCTCGCCGTGCTTAAGGTCAACATGACCAACCTGCCCACCATCACGCTCGGCCGCATGGAGCAGACGCACGTGGGCGACGTGGTGCTGGCCATCGGCAATCCGTTTGGCGTCGGGCAGACGGTCACCATGGGCATCGTGAGCGCGCTCGGCCGCAATCACCTCGGCATCAATACCTTCGAGAACTTCATCCAGACCGATGCGGCGATCAATCCCGGCAACTCGGGCGGTGCGCTCGTCGACGTGAACGGCAATCTGCTCGGCATCAACACCGCCATTTATTCGCGCTCGGGCGGCTCGCTCGGCATTGGCTTCGCGATCCCGGTATCGACCGCGCGCAGCGTACTGGAGAGCATCATTACCACCGGCTCGGTCACGCGCGGCTGGATCGGCGTGGAACCGCAAGACGTCACGCCCGAGATTGCCGAGTCGTTTGGGCTCGACCAGAAGTCGGGCGCGATTGTGGCAGGCGTGCTTAAGAACGGTCCCGCCGACCGCGCGGGGATCAAGCCGGGCGACATTCTGATGAACGTGAACGGCCAGGAAATCACCGACACCACCCGCTTGCTGAACGTGATTGCACAGATCAAGCCGGGCACGGCCGCGAAGGTGCATCTGGTGCGCAAGAACCGCCAGCTGGATGTGGACGTGATCATCGGCAAGCGCCCGCCGCCGCCGAAACAGCCCGCCGACGACAGCGACCAGCCGGACGACGAAGGCGGTTGAACGCGCCGCGCACGCCGAACAAGGCGCGCAATCGCCAGCTGAACGATCCGCAGGCAAAAAGCAAAAGGGCAGTCCGTCAAGGACTGCCCTTTTGCTTTGCCGTTCAGATCAAGCGCCGCCTGATCGAGCCGCCCGCGCGACATATCAGCCGGGCGGACTGGCGTCTTCGACCACAGCGGTTTGCTTGCCGACAATCAACCGCGCCGCGATGATACCGGCCTCGTACAGCACGATCAGCGGAATCGCCAGAATGAGCTGCGAGAACACATCGGGCGGCGTGACCACCGCCGAAATGACGAATGCGCCGACAATCACATACGGCCGCACTTCTTTCAGTTTTTTCAGCGTCACCACATTCATGCGCACCAGCAACACGACGACGATCGGCACTTCGAACGTCACGCCGAACGCAATGAACATGGTGAGCACGAAGCTCAGGTAATTGTCGATATCCGTCGTCATTTCCGCACCGAGGGGCGCGTTGTAATGCGCCATCACGCGGAAGATGGTAGGAAACACGACGAAGTACGCGAACGCCATGCCGCAAAGGAACAGCGTGTAGCTGCTGCCGACCAACGGCCCAACCAGCTTTTTCTCGTGCTGATAAAGACCCGGCGCGACGAACGCCCAGATCTGGTACAGCACGAAAGGCAGCGCGATCACGAAGGCGACCAGCATCGTCACTTTCATCGGCACGAAGAACGAGCCGGTGACGTCGGTCACAATCATCTTGCCGTCTTTCGGCAGATTGTTCATGAGCGGCCGCGCCAGCAGCCGGAAGATATCCGGCGCCCAATACACCAGCCCGACAAACACCACGATGACGGCAAGGCCCGCGCGGATGATGCGGTCGCGCAGTTCGACGAGGTGGGAAATGAAGGTCTCTTCAGTGCCTTCTTCCTGGCTTTTCTGGGGGTCGCTCACACCGGCCCTCGGTTAGAGATTGTCGTTCTGGTCATCAGAAAAACCGCGTCGGACGACGCATGCTGGCAGGCGTATGCCGCGCGACGCGCGCTGCGCCCGACTGCACGCGCGTGCGCCGCGTGGTGGCGCGCTTATACCAGGTGGGCATGGCGGTTTGCTTGACGCGCCAGTTTTTGCGCCTCGTCGTCGCGGCGGGCGTGCTGGTTTGCCACGAAGCATTGCCGGCGTCTTCGACAGCGCCGCCGGCAATGCTCGGCGACACCGACGTGCCGCTGTTCCACGCGTCGTTCAACTCGGTTTCGTGCTTGCGCAGATTTTCCTGAACGGCGGTTTCCACATTGCTCGCCGCCGTCTCGAACTCGGTCTTCATGCGACGCAATTCGTCGAGCTCGATTTCCCGCGTGACTTCCGCCTTGACGTCGTTGATATAGCGCTGCGCGCGACCAAACAGCGCCCCGGCCGTGCGGGCGACGCGCGGCAACCGCTCAGGGCCGAGCACGACCAGAGCGACGACGCCGATCAGCGCCATCTTGGTTAGACCGAGGTCCAGCATGGAGGGAAATGTCCGTCGGTAACGCGGTGGGCCCGCGGCTTAGCGGTAATCGCCCGAACGCGGGGTTTTTTCCTTGGCTTCCACATCCACAGCGCCGTTGCGCGGCAGTTCGCGCTGCTGCCCGTCCGCCGGCGGTGTTTCGTTTTCCCGCATGCCTTCCTTGAAGCCCTTCACGGCGCCACCCAGATCGCCGCCGATATTGCGCAGCTTCTTCGTGCCGAACACGAGCGCCACGATTAACAACACGATCAACCAATGCCAAATGCTCAATGAACCCATGACTACTCTCCTTAACCCCGACGCCGCACACTGTGCGGCAAAAAATTCGTCTGCCTTGCGGCGTGAATGGAAGCGCACGCGCTTCATCTATACCTTACAGCAGCGTTGCGGCCCTTGCCGACGTGCTGCATTCGCCGCCAAACCGCCAAAACCCGGCGTGTATTGTGACGAGACACCGCGTCGCCAAAATTACAACCCGTCAGAAATAATGCTGGCGCGCCCGGCGACCGGCAGTACCACCCCCGATTTCGCCGGAAATTGCTTCGTCAGCCCATGCGCTGCCAGGGGCGCGGTCCCGCGAGAATGTGCGCGTGCAGGTGATACACCTCTTGCCCGCCGCCCGGACCAGTATTGATGACAGTGCGGAAGCCGGTTTCGCCACCGGTGTACGCCACGCCCAACTGATCCGCGAGTCGTGCGGCCAAAAGAATCATTCTACCAAGCAGCGGCGCATCGCTTTCGGTGCAATCGCTGAGCGTGGCGATGTGTTTGCGCGGAATGACCAGCACATGGGTTTCGGCCGCCGGACGGATGTCGCGGAAGGCAAGAAACTCTTCGTCTTCATGCACTTTGGTGGATGGGATCTCGCCGGCGGCGATCTTGCAAAAGAGGCAATTCGGGTCGTGACTCATCGCATTCCTGAAGCGGTATGGCTAAGCGCGAAGCGTGGTCTAAGACGGCGCGGTGAGCCGCGCCCGCCGTCCGCTAAACATCGGACGAAATCAGAACCACGCCCGCGGATTCACAAGCGGCTTGTTATCGTACAGATACAGCCAGCCCTTGATAATACGGTACAACATCCAGATGCTGACGGCCCACAGCAGCGCAATGCCGATCACGACGAACACCAGCAGCCCGCCAATCGCATAACCGACGAGGCCGATCCAGAAGGTGCGGATCTGCCACTCGAAGTGCTGTTCATACGGCGTGCCCGCGGCGTCGCCCCGCTTCACATAATTGATGATGATCGCGACGATGATCGTCAGTCCGCCCGTCAGCCAGTGGACCGCATAGAGCGCGTACAGCACATGCGTGAGCGTGCGCAGGCTGCGTTCCCGCTCCGGCTCCATAGCGTGGCGGTAAGCCGGCGGCGGATAACTCCCGTGCGACTGTTCCATGCTGCGTCCTCCCGCGAATGGGTTGTCCGGATGCGTTCACTGCAATGTGGGTGCCGGCGCTTGCCACTTCAAGGCGGAGCGGCCAAATAGTCAAATCGACCGCATTCGCCGAAACGGCACGCTCAGTCGCCGTTCTGCTCACGCTCGCGGCTCTTGCGCAGCGCTTTTTCCTCGATGCCCGACATGCCTTCGCGGCGCTCGAGTTCGGCGAGCACATGCGCCGGGCTCAGATCGTAGTGCGACAGCATCACGAGGCAATGGAACCACAGGTCCGCGACCTCGCCGACCAGCGCCTTCGTCTCGCCGCCGTGGCGCGTGTCCTTGGCGGCCAGTACGACTTCGGTGGCCTCTTCGCCGATCTTCTTGAGCACCGCGTCGTCGCCCTTGTGGAATAGGCGCGACACATACGACACGTCCGGATCGCCGCCCTTGCGGCTGTCGATGATCGCAGCGAGGCGCATCAGCGTGTCGGTCGTGGAGGGCGTGGCGGTTGCGGCTTGGGTGGTCTGCGTCATTTGTAGATGTGTTCGGGGTCTTTCAGGACAGGATCGACGGCAATCCAGTCGCCATCGTCCGCGGTGCCTTCGAATTTCTGGAAAAAGCACGAGTGGCGGCCGGTGTGGCATGCAATGCCTGACACCTGCTCCACTTTCAGCAACACGACGTCTTCGTCGCAATCGAGCCGCACTTCATGCACATGCTGCACGTGGCCGGACTCCTCGCCCTTGAACCACAGGCGCTGGCGCGAGCGCGAAAAGTACACGGCGCGCCCGAGTTCTATGGTTTTGGCCAATGCCTCGCGGTTCATCCACGCGAACATCAGCACGTCGTTTGTCGACGCTTCCTGCGCGATGACCGGCACGAGGCCGTTCGCGTCCCACTTCACCTTGTCGAGCCAATTGACTGCCGTCGGATTTACCACTTCACAACCTCACCGAAATGCCCTGCTCGGCCATGAAGCGCTTGGCCTCGCCGACCGTGTGTTCGCCATAGTGGAAGATGCTGGCGGCAAGCACGGCGTCCGCGTGGCCGCTCCTGATGCCGTCGGCGAGATGCTGCAGATTGCCGACGCCGCCCGAGGCGATCACCGGAACCGGCACCGCGTCGGATACCGCGCGCGTGAGCGCAAGGTCGAAGCCGCTTTTGGTGCCGTCGCGGTCCATGCTGGTCAACAGAATTTCGCCGGCGCCGAGTTCGGCCATCTTGCGCGCCCATTGAACGGCTTCAAGGCCGGTCGCCTTGCGCCCGCCGTGCGTGAAGACTTCCCAGCGTGGCGGCTCGCCTTCGGCGGACACGCGCTTCGCGTCGATAGCGACGACGATGCACTGCGAGCCGTATTTGTCGGTGGCGTCTTTCACGAGCTGCGGATTCGCGACCGCCGACGAGTTCATGCTGATCTTGTCCGCGCCCGCATTGAGCAGGCGCCGCACATCTTCGACGGCGCGCACGCCGCCGCCGACCGTCAGCGGGATAAAGACCTGCGAGGCGACCGCCTCGATGATCGGCAGGATCAGGTCGCGCTGGTCCGAAGTCGCAGTGATGTCGAGGAAAGTGAGTTCGTCCGCGCCCTGATCGTCGTAACGGCGCGCGATTTCCACGGGATCGCCCGCGTCGCGCAGTTCGACGAAATTGACGCCTTTGACCACGCGGCCGGCGGTGACGTCGAGACAGGGAATGATGCGTTTAGCTAGAGCCATGATCTTGCAATTCTGCCAATACCGCTGATGGGGCCGCTCGCTTCCGGTGCACGCGAGCGGTGATGTGCCGGGTGGCTAGCCGTGTTTCCGCAGGCAGGTGCCACGGCTGGCGCTAAGGCGCTGCTTTCGCAGCCGCCGCCCGTTGCGCCGTGGATCGTGCGGCATGCCGGCGTGGGTGTTGCGTGCGCCGCGCCGGGCGGTGGTTCAAGCAGTGGTCCGAGCGCCGGTTCTAGCGCCGTCCGCAGGCGCGGCAAAACGTTGCCAACCATGCCACTCGCGCCGCCGTGCCCGCCCGCGCGCATTCGCCCGCGCGCGTTGCGGCCGCTCAGGCGTCGTCCGATTCGCGCAGCCGGTCCGCCAGAGTCTGCGCCGCTGAAAAATCCAGGTCGCCCGAATAAATGGCCCGGCCGCAGATCACGCCTTCAATGCCTTCGTCCTCGACTTCGCAAAGCGATTCGATGTCCGTCAGGTTCGACAGCCCGCCGCTCGCGATCACCGGAATCTTCACGGCGCGCGCAAGGCGCACCGTGGCCTCGATGTTGATGCCCTGGAGCATGCCGTCACGGCCGATATCGGTGTAAATGATCGACTCGCAGCCGTAGTCCTCGAACTTGCGCGCGAGGTCGGCCACTTCGTGGCCGGTCAGCTTGCTCCAGCCGTCGGTTGCGACTTTGCCGTCTTTCGCATCGAGCCCGACGATGATATGGCCGCCGAACGCCGTGCACGCGTCCTGCAGAAAGCCCGGATTCTTGACCGCGGCCGTGCCGATGATCACGTACTCGAGACCGTCGTCGAGATAGCGCTCGATTGTGTTCAGGTCGCGGATGCCGCCGCCAAGCTGCACGGGAATCTCGCCGCCCACTTCCTCGATGATCGCGCGGATCGCGTCTTCGTTCCTCGGCTTGCCGGCGAATGCGCCGTTCAGGTCGACGAGGTGCAAACGACGCGCGCCGCGTTCGACCCAATGTCGGGCCATCGCCGCCGGTTCCTCGGAGAATATCGTCGCCTGGTCCATATCGCCCTGTTTGAGGCGTACACACTGACCATCTTTCAGGTCGATGGCGGGGATCAGCAGCATAGCAATCGGGTGTTGTCTGGGAAGGGGTTGATGGTCGGCGGCGGCGGCTGGTCGGCCAGCCTGCCGGAACGCCGTCTCGCTAGTTTAGTACAACTCTTTCGACGCCCTTGCGCCCAGGCGGCGCAAGGCGCAATGAGGGTGCGGCGGCTGCGGCGCGCGACGAGAGCCCCGCTGGTGGCGGGACAGCGCGCGGCGACAGAAGGAAGAAAGGCGCTCACGGGTTCCAGTGC
Organism: Burkholderia sp. WSM2230; assembly: GCF_000472445.1. Lineage (GTDB taxonomy): Bacteria > Pseudomonadota > Gammaproteobacteria > Burkholderiales > Burkholderiaceae > Paraburkholderia. Next base: position 99,965 of record NZ_AXAJ01000014.1, on the reverse strand, counting down.
ACGAAGTTGCGATACACGCGCAGCCCCGCTTCGGCGCTCTTTTCCGGGTGGAATTGGGTGGCGAAGATGTTATCCCGCGCCACCGCCGAGGTAAAGGGCACGCCGTACACCGTCTCGCCGGACGTGTGCGCCGCATTGTCCGGCGCTACGTAATAGCTATGCACGAAGTAGAAGAACGCGTTGTCCGTCACGCCGTCCCACAGCGGATGCGGCTGCGCCTGACGCACGCGGTTCCAGCCCATTTGCGGGACCTTGAAGCGCGAGCCGTCGTCCTGCACCTGGCCTTCCAGGTCGAAGCGCAGCACTTTGCCCGGCAAGAGGCCGAGGCCCGGCGTGTCGCCTTCCGCGCTCCAGTCGAACAGCATCTGCTCGCCGACGCACACGCCCATCAGCGGCTTCGCGCGCGACGCTTCCACCACCGCTTCCTGCAGGCCCGATTCGGCGAGACTGCGCATGCAGTCGGGCATCGCGCCCTGGCCGGGCAGCACCACGCGGTCGGCCGCGCGGATCGCTTCCGGCTTGTCGACGATCGCCACGTCCGCTTCCGGCGCGGCCTTGCGCAACGCCTGCGCCACCGAGCGCAGGTTGCCCATGCCGTAATCCACAATCGCTATCGAAGTTTTCATTTCAAGTTAGGCAGCAAAGCCTTCAATCCGTCGACGATGAATTCCACCGCCAGCGCCGACAACATCAAACCCATCAGCCGCGTGCCGATGTTGATACCGGTGCGACCAACCCAGCGTGCAATCGGTTCAGCAAGGCGCAGCGAAAAAAAGCAGATCGCCGCCAGCACCGCGCCGATGACAATCAAGCCAATCCGGTCGTACCAGTGCGGCGAGCTCGCCGCGTAGACGATCGTCGTGCTGATTGCGCCCGGGCCGGTCAACAGCGGAATGGCCAGCGGCACGACCGCGATGTTGTCCTTCTGCTCGGCTTCATCGCGCTCTTCGGGTGTCGAACGACTGTTCCCGATCTGCGCGTTGAGCATGTTGATCGCCATCAACAGCATGATGATCCCGCCGCCCACTTCCAGCGAACCGACCGAAATGCCAAAGAAGCTGATGATCTGCTGTCCGAACAGCGTGGTCACCGCAATCACGCAGAACACCGAAATAGCCGCGATCCGGATCGTTCTGCGCCGTTCGGCGTCGCTTTGATGCGCCGTCAGACTCATGAAGAACGGAATGGCGCCGATCGGATTGATCAGCGCAAGCAGCGAGATAAACGACTTCAGAATATCCATTGAACATCGGGCGCGCGTAAAGCGCGTCCCGGTCCGGGTAAAAAGTCGCTTAAAGGCTGCCCTTGGTCGACGGAATCTGCCCCGCCGCGCGTTCGTCCAGTTCCACCGCCATGCGCAGCGCGCGGCCGAAGGCCTTGAACACCGTTTCCAGTTGATGGTGAGCGTTGATGCCGCGCAGATTGTCGATATGCAGCGTCACGCCCGCGTGGTTCACGAAGCCGCGGAAAAATTCGATCGACAGATCCACATCGAACGTGCCGATGCGCGCGCGGGTGAACGGCACGTGGAATTCGAGGCCCGGACGGCCCGAGAAGTCGATCACGACGCGCGACAGCGCCTCGTCGAGCGGCACGTAGGAATGGCCGTAGCGGCGAATGCCCTTGCGGTCGCCGATTGCCTTGGCGACAGCCTGGCCGAGCGTGATGCCGGTGTCTTCGACCGTGTGGTGGTCGTCGATATGCAGGTCGCCATGCGCTTCAATGTCGAGATCGAATAGGCCATGCCGCGCGATCTGGTCGAGCATGTGGTCCAGAAACGGCACGCCGGTGGCCAGCTTCTGCTGACCGGTGCCGTCCAGGTTGATCTTCACACGGATCTGCGTTTCGCTAGTGTTGCGAACGACTTCCGCAAGGCGCATGGTAATTCCTCGAATCGAGCTAGAAAGCGATAGTAGTGTGGGCGGGAAGCGGCAGGCCGCGGCTCAGTGCAAAACGAGTTTGAGAGCGGCGAGCAACTGGGCGTTTTCGTCGGGAGAACCAACGGTCAAACGCACGCAATTCGCCAGCAATGGGTGCATTTTACTCACGTTTTTGATCAATACCCGCGCCGTGAGCAGGGTTTCGAACAGAATGGAGGCGTCGGGCACGCGCACCAGCAGAAAGTTGCCGGCGCTCGGAAACACTTCGGCGCCTGGCAATGCAGCAACAGCCGCGGCCAGTTTCGCACGTTCTTCGCGCAGTTTCTCGGCCTGCGAGTCGAGCACGTCGACGTGATCCAGCAGGAAATCGGCCGCCGCCTGGGTCAGCACGTTGGTGTTGTACGGCGGGCGCACCTTGTCCAGCTCCGTAAGCCACGCGGGCTTGCCGACCAGATAGCCGAGCCGGATCCCGGCAAGACCGAGCTTCGATACAGTCCGCATCACGACCACATTGTTGAACGCGTCCGCGCGCGGCAGCCAGCTTCGCTGTGCGAACGGTTGATAGGCCTCGTCGATCACCACGAGGCTCTTCGTCGCGGCGGCGATGATGCGCTCCATGTCGGCATTGTCGAACAGCGTGCCGGTCGGATTATTCGGGTACGCGAGGTAGATGATCGCTGGTTCGTGCTGCGCGATTGCCGCGAGCATCGCGTCCGTGTCGAGCGTGAAATCGGCGTTTAGCGGCACGCCGACGAATTCCATGTTCGAGAGCTTCGCCGACATCTGATACATGACGAAACCCGGCACTGGCGCCAGCACCTTGGCGCCCGGCTTCGCGCACGCCACCGAGAGCATGCTGATGATCTCGTCCGAGCCGTTGCCGAGCAGTACGTCGCAACCGGCTGGCACGCCCATCACGCGCTTGATCTTCTCGATGAGCGCTTCGGGGCGCGGCGCCGGGTAACGGTTCAGCGCGACGCCAGCCAGATGCTCGCCGAGATGCGCGGCCAGAACCGGCGGCAGCGGAAACGGATTTTCCATAGCGTCGAGCTTGATGTAGCCCGTGGCGTCCGGTACCGGATAGCTCGTCATCGCGAGCACGTCTTGGCGAATGATGTCTTGAGGTGTTGTCATAAGTCAGTGGGCCGGGCCGGGCGTCGCATGCATCAGGGGCATGCAACGCTTCGGACACGCCTCGTTGCGCGGCTGGCTCGCCGCGCCGGGTTGGTCTGGGTTGTCGTTATAAGATGCGCGGTGGTCGAACGGCTTGTGCGATGTCAGGCGGAAGCTACGCCGAGTCGGTTGACCGGCTCGACCATGCTTTGAGCCGGACTCGTGGTTCCAGCGGGCGGCTCGCGCATGCCTTGGTGATGCTTCGTGGTCGTGATCCGGTCGCGCCCGACCGCTTCGTTGCCTTGCCGCCTTGCTGCCTTGCCGCCTTGCTGCCTTGCCGCCTTGCTGCCTTGCCGCCTTGCTGCCTCTCTGCTCAGCCGAGACTTGCTGGCTTCGCCGCTCAGCTACCTTGCCGCATCCGGTATTCCGCGCTTCGCGCGTGCGCCTGCAAGCCTTCGCCGTACGCCAGTTCGGCAGCGATCTCGCCAAGCGTCTGCGCGCCTTCCGCGCTCACTTCTATCACGCTGGAGCGCTTGAAGAAATCATAGACGCCGAGCGGCGACGAGAACCGTGCGGTGCGCGACGTAGGCAGAACGTGGTTCGGCCCGGCGCAGTAGTCACCGAGACTCTCGCTCGTGTAGCGGCCAAGGAAGATCGCGCCCGCATGGCGGATCAGTTGCCCCCACTGATGCGGCTCCAGCGCCGAAATTTCCAGGTGTTCCGGCGCGATGTCGTTGGCAATCGCGCAGGCTTCGGCCATGTCGCGGACCTTGATGAGCGCGCCGCGTCCTTCCAGCGACGCCTGGATCACGTCGCGGCGCGGCATGGTGGGCAGCAGTTCGTCGATGGCGTCCTGCACGCGGCCAATGAACGCGTCGTCCGGACACAGCAGGATGGACTGCGCGAGTTCGTCGTGCTCGGCCTGCGAGAACAGGTCCATCGCGACCCAGCGCGGATCGGTCGTGCCGTCGCACAGCACGAGAATTTCCGACGGCCCGGCGATCATGTCGATGCCCACCGTGCCGAATACGCGGCGCTTCGCCGACGCCACATACGCGTTGCCCGGGCCGCAAATCTTGTCGACGGCCGGCACGGTTTCGGTGCCGTACGCGAGCGCGGCCACGGCCTGCGCGCCGCCAATGGTGAACACGCGGTCCACGCCGCCGAGCAACGCAGCCGCCAGCACCAGCGGATTCTTCACGCCGTCCGGCGTGGGCACGACCATGATGATTTCGCGCACGCCGGCCACCCGCGCCGGAATCGCATTCATCAGCACCGAAGACGGATACGCCGCCTTGCCGCCCGGCACGTAAATGCCGACGCGGTCGAGCGGCGTCACTTTCTGGCCGAGCACGGTGCCGTCGGCTTCCGTGTATTGCCAGCTATGGCTGCCGCACTCGATTTTCTGCTTCTCGTGATAGCCGCGCACGCGCGCCGCCGCGGCTTCCAGCGAGGCCCGGCGCTTCGGTTCCAGACTTTCGAGCGCCGCTTCCAGCTCCGAAATCGGCAACTCCAGCGCCGCGACGCTCTGGGCGTTCAGACGGTCGAAGCGGTTCGTGTACTCGAGCACCGCCGCGTCGCCGCGCGCCTTCACGTCGTTCAGGATCTGCGCGACCGAGCGCTCGATTGCTTCGTCTTCGCTCGCCTCGAACGCGAGCACCGCATGCAGCGACTTCCTGAAGTCGGCAGCGGCGGAATCGAGTTTGCGAATCTTGATAGACATACGGGTATCCGTTTCGGTAAGGCGCGCTTTAAAGCAAGGTCAGACTGGTTCGATCCAGATGTCAGGCGGCGGCAAGGCCGGTTTTCGTCGCGCGTTCGAACGCGTCGAGAATCGGCCGCAATGCGGCGCGCTTGAGCTTCAGCGCCGCCTGGTTCACTACGAGGCGCGACGAAATCTGCATGATTTCCTCCACCTCCACGAGATTGTTCGCGCGCAAGGTATTGCCCGAGCTCACCAGGTCGACGATCGCATCCGCGAGGCCGACTAGCGGCGCCAGTTCCATCGAACCGTACAGCTTGATCAGATCGACGTGCACGCCCTTGGCGGCGAAATGCTCGCGTGCCGTCTCCACGTATTTGGTCGCGACGCGCAAGCGGGCGCCCTGGCGCACCGCGTTCACATAATCGAAACCCGCGGCCACCGCGACCGACATGCGGCAGCGCGCAATGTCCAGGTCCACCGGCTGATACAAGCCGCTGCCGCCGTGTTCCAGCAGCACGTCTTTGCCCGCGACGCCGAAATCAGCTGCGCCATATTCCACGTAGGTCGGCACGTCGGTCGCGCGCACGATGATCACGCGCAGATTCGCGTCGGTGGTCGGCAGGATCAGCTTGCGCGAGCTTTCCGGATCTTCGGCCACTTCAATACCGGCCGCGGCGAGAAGCGGCAGCGTTTCCTCAAAGATACGCCCCTTCGACAACGCCAGCGTGAGCGGCGCGCTCACCGCGGGCGAGTTCGAGGTTTGCGGCGTCGAGCTCATGCCTCGCTCCCGGAAACTCGACGCACCTTCGCGCCAATCGCGTTCAGCTTGGTTTCCATCCGGTCGTAACCGCGATCCAGATGGTAGATGCGGTCGATCAGCGTTTCGCCTTCCGCGCGCAACGCCGCGATCACGAGACTCGCCGACGCGCGCAGATCCGTCGCCATCACCTTCGCGCCGGAGAGCTTGTCGACGCCGGTCACGAGCGCGGTCTTGCCGTCCGTGGTGATGTTGGCGCCGAGGCGGTTCAGCTCCTGCACGTGCATGAAGCGGTTTTCGAAGATCGTTTCGACGACCTGCGCCTTGCCCTCCGCCACGGCGTTCAGCGCCATGAACTGCGCCTGCATGTCGGTCGGGAACGCCGGATATTCAGACGTGCGGAACGACACCGCGGTCGGACGCTTGTCCATGCGCACGCGCATCCAGTCGTCGCCTTCCTCGATCGTGACGCCCGCTTCGCGCAGCTTGGCCGTCACGGCTTCCAGAATCTGCGGACGCACCTTTCGCAGCGTGACGTCGCCGCCCGCCGCGGCTACCGCGCACAGGAACGTGCCGGCTTCGATCCGGTCCGGAATCACCGTGTGCTTCGCGCCGTGCAGCTTGTCCACGCCCTGAATCACCAGACGATCCGTGCCGATGCCTTCGATTCTGGCGCCCATCTGAACCAGCAGATGGGCCAGATCGCCGACTTCGGGCTCGCGCGCCGCGTTCTCGATGACCGTCTCGCCTTCCGCGAGCACCGCCGCCATCAGCAGATTTTCGGTGCCCGTCACCGTGATCATGTCGGTGATGATGCGCGCGCCTTTCAGACGCTTGGCGCGCGCTTCGATGAAGCCGTGCTCGATCGTGATCTCAGCGCCCATTGCCTGCAGGCCCTTGATGTGCTGATCCACGGGACGCGCGCCGATTGCGCAACCGCCCGGCAGCGACACGCGCGCCTGGCCGAAACGGGCGACGAGCGGCCCGAGCACGAGGATCGACGCGCGCATGGTTTTCACCATTTCATACGGCGCGACGAGGTTGTCGACCTTCGACGCGTCGAGCGACACGCGGCCCTCGCCGCTTTCGATGCGCACGCCCATCTGCCCGAGCAGCTTGAGCATGGTGCGCACGTCCTGCAGATCGGGCACGTTGTCGAGCTGCACCGGCTCCGCGCTCAGCAGACCCGCGCACAGAATCGGCAACGCCGCGTTCTTCGCACCCGAGACAACGACCTCACCCGACAGCGGGTAGCCACCTTCAATGACGAGTTTGTCCATGCCTGTCTGTTCCTGATCGACCCGGACCTGAGCCGGGACTGCTTGAATTGTGTTCGGCGCGCCGCTGCCGGCGTCGCGCCCTTCCTGAGTAATTCGCACTAAATTTCCAGATTACGCGTTCTGCCATTCGGCGGGCGTCAGCGTTTTCATGCTGAGCGCGTGGATTTCTTCGCGCATGCGGTCGCCGAGCGCCGCGTACACGAGTTGATGACGCTGGATCAGCCGCTTGCCCTCGAAGCTCGGCGAAACGATGGTCGCAAAGAAATGCTGACCGTCGCCTTCGACTTCGAGATGCTGGCAGGCGAGCCCAGCGGCTATGTATTGCTTGACCTGTTCGGGAGTCGGCAACATGAGAGAAGCTCCTCGTCAGTGGCGCAGCTTGTAGCCGGATGCGAGCATGCGCATCGCCACCACGGCCAGCACCACGAAGAAACCGGCGACAATCGCAAGGCTCGCGAGCGGATCGATATCCGACATCCCGAAGAAACCGTAGCGAAAGCCGTCGATCATGTAGAAAAACGGATTGAGCCGCGACACCTCGCGCCACACCGGCGGCAGCGTATGCGTCGAGTAGAACACGCCGGAGAGAAACGTGAGCGGCATGATCAGAAAGTTCTGGAACGCGGCGAGCTGGTCGAATTTCTCGGCCCAGATGCCCGCAATCAGACCGAGCGTGCCGAGAATCGCCGCGCCGCAAATCGCAAACAGAATGATGTAGAGCGGCGCCGCGAAACTCACCGGCACGAACCAGATCGTCACGATGAACACGCCGAAGCCGACCGCGAGGCCGCGCGCGACCGCCGCGAGCACGTAGGCTGCGAACATCTCGTAGTGCGAAAGCGGCGGCAGCAGCACGAACACCAGATTACCGGTGATTTTCGACTGGATCAGCGAAGAAGAACTGTTCGCAAACGCATTCTGCAGCACGCTCATCATCACGAGGCCCGGCACGAGGAAGCTCGTGTATTCGACGCCCGGATAAACCTGCACGTGATTGCGCAGCGCGTGGCCGAAAATGGTCAGATACAGCAGCGCCGTGATGATAGGCGCGAGCACCGTCTGGAATGACACTTTCCAGAAGCGCAAAATTTCTTTGTAGAACAGCGTGCCGAAACCGCTATAGCCGCTCATGCGAGCCCCTCGATTACTTCCGGACCGTTCATTACCTGAACGAATACGTCTTCGAGGTCGGCTTTGCGGACCTCGATTTCTTCGAACGTACAGCCTGCTGCACGGCATTGCGCGAGAATTTTCTCGACGTCGTCATAGCTCGCGAGGCGCAGCAGGTGCTGGCGGCCATTGCCGTTGCCTGCGCCGCCTTCGGCTTCGAGCAGCCGCAGTTCAGCGGGCAGTACGCCTTGCGCGAAGCGCACGAACAACTGCATGCCGGCAAAGCGTTGCAGCAGCGTGCTCGTGCGATCGAGCGCCACCACCTCGCCGCGACGCAGCATGGCGATGCGGTCGCACAGCGACTCGGCCTCTTCCAGATAGTGCGTGGTCAGCACGATGGTATGGCCTTCGCGATTCAGGCGCGAAATGAACTTCCACAGCGTTTGGCGCAATTCGACGTCGACGCCGGCAGTCGGCTCGTCGAGCACGATGACGGGCGGCCGGTGCACCAGCGCCTGCGCGACCAGCACGCGGCGCTTCATGCCGCCCGACAGCGCGCGCATGTTGGCATCGGCTTTATCCGTGAGATCGAGGTTGGCCATGATCTCGTCGATCCACGCGTCGTTGTTGCGCAGCCCGTAGTAGCCGGACTGGATGCGCAACGTTTCGCGCACGGTGAAGAACGGATCGAACACGAGTTCCTGCGGCACCACGCCCAACGCGCGACGGGCCGCGCGGAAATCGTCGACCACGTCGTGGCCGCGCACGGCGATGCTGCCTTCGTCCGCGCGCGCGAGGCCCGCGAGAATGCTGATGAGCGTTGTCTTGCCCGCGCCGTTCGGACCGAGCAGCCCGAAGAACTCGCCTTCTTCCACCGTGAGGCTGACGCCCTTGAGCGCCTGCAAGTCCTTGTAGCGCTTTTTGACGTTACGAATTTCTATGGCTGACATGACAGTGCGCCGCGTGCATCGCGGCGCTTAAAGGAGCCCTGGGCGGGCGCAAAGTGCTGGAAAGAAACGGAGTCGGGGCGGGTTGGGTGGCCCGAACCATGCCCCAAAAAACGGTTGATTATAGGGCAAAACCTGCCGGCCCTATCTCAGTTGGGGGGATTCGAACAGGCGCGATCAGCGCGCCGGGCGATGCGAGCGCCGCCCTGGCGGCCAGCGCTCTGTAAGACAAGAACCGGGCGGTGGGACCGCCGGCAGGCGCCGAATCGCTCAGTCGGCGCGACCGTCATTCATGGCACCGGCGATCAGCGTGTCCACGCCGTAGGCTTGTGCGAGACTGGCCAGCCCGGCCGGCAGATTGTGAACTTCGAACGCGCCGCCGCGCGCCTCGCCGGCTCGCCGCCACGCGAGAAGCACAGCCAGCGCCGAGGAATCGAACTGCGTAAGCGGCGCGCAGTCGACGCCGCGCGCGCCTGCCGCGATCCGCTCCAGCCCCGCCGCGAGCGCGGCGCTCGCGCTCGCGTGGGTCAGCGTCGCGCCGCTCGCGAAGCGATTGGCGACGGGGCTCAGCACTTCGCTCACGACTGCTTGCCCGCGGCGAGTTGCTGGTTGCGCTGCGTGAGGAACTGGATCAGTCCGTCGACGCCCTTCTGCTGGATCTGCTCGTTGAACTGCTGCTGATAAGCCTGGATCAGCCACGCGCCGAGCACGTTGATGTCATACACGCGCCAGCCTTGCGGCGTCTTGTAGAGACGATAGTCCAGCTCGATCGGCGAACCGTTGTTCATGACGACCGAACGCACCACCGTGTCGGTGTCGTCCGGGTTCATGCGGAACGGCTTGTACTGGATCTGCTGGTCGCGCACCTGCGCGAGCGCGCCCGAATACGTGCGGATCAGCAGCATCTTGAACTGTTCGACCACCTGAGCCTGCTGCTCGGGCGTCGCCGTGCGCCAGTTGCGGCCCATCGCCAGTTGCGTGGTGCGGCGGAAGTCGGTGTACGGCAGGATCTTTTCGTTGACGAGACGCGTGATATGCGAAATGTCGCCCTGCTGGATCGACTTGTCCGCACGCACTGCGTCGATCACCTGCTGGGTCACCGTTTTGATGAGTACGTCAGGCGCGCTGCTGTCCACAGCTTGCGCCGATGCGCCGGCACTCATGAACGAGAACAACGCGGCAAACAACGGAATGAGGAAGAATTTTTTCATATCGAGCCTTGCGTAAAAAATAGTGCAACCGTTTGAGCGGACATTAACACGCGAGTTCAGCGGCAATCCATGCGCAAACTGCGAGAGTCGTATCGATCTGTTACGGCCGCACCGCCGCCGTCAACGCAACTTGAACGACGGAAAGTTGAAGCGCGTGGGCGGCACCAGTTGCCCCGCCGGGATTTGCGTGGTTTCCGGACCGCCGTTGATGTCGAGCGGCGGCGTCTCAGCAGCGCCCGAAGCGGCTTGGGGCGCGGCCGCGTTGTTGGCGGCGTTGTTGGCGGCGTTGTCGGTCCCCGCCGCACCCGAAGCCGTCTGCGGTGGCGTCGCGGCGCTCGCGCCGGACGCCGCCGGCGCCTTCGCAGCAGCACTGCCCGTTCCCGCCGCGCCCGCCGTTCCGGTCACCGCGCCTGCCGGCGCGCCGGCGGCCGTGCCGTCGACGTCGTCGTACTTCGGCAGCGGCGCTTCATCGCCATAGTTCGGCAGCGCCTGCGACTGCTTGCCATCCGACAACAAATACTGGCGACGCTGCAGATACGCGTTGCGCACGAACGAATATTTGTCCAGCGCGGCGCCTTCCAGCACGTCGCTCGCATTCAGCAGATTCGCGCGCGTGTTGACGATGTTCAGGCCGTACAGCGCCCAGCTCAGGCCCGGTGGATCGACATAGCTGAGCGGGTTCACATAGTAATTGCCGATCGAGCCGACCGCGTCGCGCACGGTGCTCGGGCCAAAGAGCGGCAGGACCAGATACGGACCCGCCGGCACGCCGTAGTGGCCGAGCGTGAGCCCGAGGTCGTTGTCGTGCTTGGGCAGCTTGGCGAGCGTGGCCACGTCGAACAGGCCGCCGACACCGAAGACCGTGTTGATCACGATCCGCATGATGTCCTCTACGCCGTCGGTGATCTTCAACTGCAGCAGATTGTTCGCCGCAATGTAGACGTCGCCGATGTTCGAGAAGAAGTTTGTCACGCTGTCGCGCACCGGCTGCGGCGTGATGAACACGTAGCCCTTGGCGACCGGCTTCAGCGCGTACTGGTCGAGCTTGTCGTTGACGGTGAAGATGGTGCGGTTGAGGCCCTCGAGCGGATCGCCCTTGGTCGGCGTCTGCACCGTGGTGCAGCCGGCGAGCGCCGCGGCCGCGACGGCCAGTTTGGCCACCCGGAAGACGCGTGCGCCTCCGGCCTGTAAGGTCTGCATTGTTGTTCTCCTTATTGACCGGCCGAGCCGGAAGCGGGCACAGCCGCCGCGGGCGCCGGCGCAGGGGCCGCCGCCGGTGCCGTCTGTGCCGTCGGTGCCGCCGGTGCCGTCTGTGCCGTCGGTGCCGTCGGTGCCGTCGATGCGGCGCCCGGCTTCGATGCGCCCGAATCGGCCGCTTTGCTGTAGAGGAACTGTCCGATCAGGTTTTCGAGCACGATTGCCGATTGCGTCATGGAAATCGTGTCGCCGGCTTTAAGCACCTCGGAATCGCCGCCCGGCTCGAGCCCGATGTATTGCTCGCCGAGCAGCCCGGAAGTCAGGATCTTCGCCGACGTATCTTTCGGAAACTGGTATTGCCTGTCGATGTCGATCGTGACGAGCGCCTGATAAGCATTGCTGTCGAAACCAATCGAGGCGACCCGGCCGACCGTCACGCCCGCGCTCTTCACAGGCGCGCGCGCCTTCAATCCGCCGATATTGTCGAACTTCAGCTTGACCGGATAGGTCGCCTGGAACGACAGCGAACTCATGTTGCCGGCCTTCAGTGCGAGAAACAGCAACGCCACAAAACCCAACACCACGAACAGGCCGACCCAGAAGTCGAGAGCAGTCTTTTTCATTGTCATCCCAAAGTGAATCCGCCGCGCCGTCGTCGCTCCACCGTTGCTCCGCCGCGCGCGCCCAGCGCCGCAGCGTCCGGCAGCCAACGCAGTCTTAGCTGAACATCAGCGCGGTCAGCAGAAAATCGAGGCCGAGCACCGCGAGCGACGCGTACACGACCGTTTTGGTCGTGGCGCGCGACACGCCTTCCGGCGTGGGCCGCGCTTCGTAGCCCTGGAAGAGCGCCACGAACGTCACGGCAAGGCCGAACACCACGCTTTTGACGACGCCCGCGCCCACGTCGCGCCAGACGTCCACGCCGCCTTGCATTTGCGACCAGAACGCGCCGGCGTCCACACCGATCAGCAGCACGCCGACCACATAGCCGCCGGTCACGCCGACCGCACTGAAAATCGCCGCGAGAATCGGCATAGAAATAATGCCGGCCCACAGACGCGGCGCGACCACGACCTTGACCGGGTCGACCGCCATCATTTCCATTGCGGTCAATTGCTCGCCGGCCTTCATGAGACCGATCTCGGCGGTGAGCGACGTGCCGGCGCGGCCGGCGAACAGCAGCGCCGTGACCACCGGCCCGAGTTCGCGCACGAGCGAAAGCGCGACGAGCAGCCCGAGCGCCTGTTCGGAGCCGTAGCGGTTCAAGGTGTAGTAGCCCTGCAAGCCAAGCACGAAGCCGACGAACAGCCCCGATACCGCGATGATCACCAGCGAATAATTACCCACGAAGTGGATCTGCTTCGTGACAAGGCGCGGACGGCGCAGCAGCGGAAAGAATTCGAATAGCAGCCGGAAGAAAAAGCGCGTCGCATAGCCGGCCGTGCCGAGGCCGTCGAGCACCGAGCGGCCGACTGTGCGGATCGATGAGTTGATCAACGAGCCGATCATGACTGACCTCCGCCCACGCCGAAGTCCGCCGCGAGCGGCGTCCTGCTCGGATAGTGGAATTTGAACGGGCCGTCAGGCGCGCCGTCGATGAACTGCCGCACCGTCGGATCGGTCGACGCGCGCAGCTCCGCCGGCGTACCCTCGGCATGAACGCCGCCGTTGGCGAGGAAGTACACGTAGTCGGCGATCGCGAACGACTCCGGCACGTCGTGAGTCACCAGAATGGACGTCGCGCCGAGCGCCTGATTGAGCGCGCGGATCAGGTTGGCGGTGATGCCGAGCGAGATCGGGTCGAGGCCGGCGAACGGCTCGTCGTACATCATCAGTTCGGGATCGAGGGCGATGGCGCGCGCAAGCGCCACACGCCGCGCCATGCCGCCGGAAATTTCCGAAGGCAGCAGGTCGCGCGCGCCGCGCAGGCCGACGGCGTTGAGCTTCATCAACACCAGGTCGCGGATCAGTTCCTCGGGAAGGTCGGTGTGCTCGCGCAGCGCAAACGCCACGTTCTCGAACACCGACATGTCCGTGAACAGCGCGCCGAACTGGAACAGCATGCCCATCTTGCGGCGCAGCGCGTACAAGCCCTCGCGGGTCTGGCCGCCGACGTCCTCGCCGTGAAACAGAATCTCGCCGCGCTGCGCGCGCACGAGACCGCCGATCAGCCGCAGCACCGTGGTCTTGCCGCAGCCCGAACCGCCCATGACCGCGACAACCTGCCCGCGCTGAAAGCGCAGATTCAGGTTCGACAGTACGAGCCGGTCGCCGTAACCGAAGTCGACGTCGCGCAGTTCGAGAAGAGTCTCGGAAGAGGAAGACACTGACTGACAGTCCTTTTACACGGAAGGCCGAATTATAGGGCCATCATGCAAAAGTTGCCGTGAGGTGCCCTCTCCTTATCGATACGGGACGATTATTGCGTAAACGCTTGTTGCAGCGCAGAAACGGCGGCAGCGGGATCCGGCGCTTCGGTCACTGCGCGCACCACTGCCGCGCAACCGACGCCGGTCGCGAGCACCTCGGGCAGCACCTGCAGATCGATTCCGCCGATCGCCACGAGCGGCACCACGCCCTCCAGCAGCCGCACGTAGCGCGCAAGACGCTTGAGGCCTTGCGGCGCCGTCGGCATGACCTTGGTGGTGGTCGGGAACACTGCGCCCAAGGCGATATAGCTGGGGCGGAAATGCAGCGCCTTCAGAATCTCGTAGAAGCCGTGCGTCGACAGCCCGAGGCGGATGCCGGCCGCCGCCAGCGCCGACAGGTCGGCCGTGTGCACGTCCTCCTGGCCGAGATGCACGCCGTATGCGCCTGCCTCGAGCGCGGCCTGCCAGTGATCGTTGATGAAGACCTGTGCGTCGTGACGCCGGCCCGCCGCCACGCAGCGGGCGATTTCGCGCTTGAGTTCGTCGGCGGGATGGGCCGATTTGCGGCGCAATTGCACCGTCTTCACGCCAAAGCCAAGCACGCGCTCAACCCACTCCGCGCTCGGCAGCACCGGATACAGCCCGAGCCGCTCGGGGCAGCGCGGGAACGCCTCGGACGGCGCCTGCGGCAGACCGGCCAGTCGCGGAAACGTCGCGAGATCGCAAGGGAAGGAGTCACCACCGGCATGGGTGCGGGTTTCGTCGCCGTCGCGCCACGCCAGCGCCAGCACGAGCGCGTCATGCGGATCGAAGCCGCAATCCAGAAACGCGGCAAGCGCGGGAATCCAGTCCTCCGCGAGATGCCCTTCGAGCTGGTATTTTTCGCCGCCCAGGTGCAGCGTCGCGTTGTGCTCGGCGGCTTCGACCACCGCTGCGCCTTGCATGAGCCAGGCCGCCATGAGTTCACCGTGCCGCGCGGCGTCCAGGATCACGATCAGATCGCCGCCGTTCGGCTCGTCCGGGGCGGTCAGGCAGATGCGCCACGGCGCATGCGTGGGCGGCCAGTCGCCGAGGCGGGCGCGGATGCGCTCGGTGGCTTCGGTGAGTTCGTCGGCGGGCGGCCAGAACAGGTCGCGGTCTTTCAGAGCCAATGTCTGCGTCATGCGGCGCTCCCGTCCTGATGCCAGAACGGCATGCCGATCACCGGCGTGCTCGCGTGCGCGCTTTCGCGCTCTGCCATAGGTCCGGCGAGGAACGCCTCGCGGCCCGCCTCGACACCCAGCGCAAACGCGCGCGCCATGGCCTCGGGATGCGTGGCCTGCGACACGGCCGTGTTGAGAAGCACGCCGTCGAAGCCCCATTCCATCACCTGCGCCGCATGCGACGGCACGCCGAGTCCGGCGTCGACGATCAGCGGCACGTCGGGCAGCCGTTCGCGCAAGACGCGCAGGCCATACGGATTGATCACGCCCTTGCCGGTGCCGATCGGCGCGCCCCACGGCATCAGCGCCTCGCAACCAGCGTCCAGCAGACGGCGGCCGATCACCAAGTCTTCGGTGCAGTACGGCAGCACCTTGAAGCCGTCCTTGACGAGCTTCGCGGCCGCCTCGATCAGGCCGACCGGATCGGGCTGCAGCGTGTAGTCGTCACCGATCAGTTCCAGTTTGATCCACTCGGTTTCGAAAATTTCCCGGGCCATATGCGCGGTCGTCACCGCTTCGCCGACGGTCAGGCAGCCGGCCGTGTTGGGCAGCAGCGGCACGCCGTGGCGCTTGAGCAGATCGAAGAAGCCGGCTTCGGCGCCGCCTTCGTTCATTTGCCGGCGCAGCGCGACGGTCACCATGCCGGGCCGCGCGGCGTCGATCGAATCCGACAGCGATTGCAGCGACGGATAGCGCGACGTGCCGAGCAGCACGCGGCTCGCGAAGGTCTGGCCGTAGAGCGTGAGCGCGTCGACGGTTTGGGGGGAAGTCATTTGCATCATCTGGTCTCCTGCAATGCAAGACGGGGCTTTTGCGGATCAGCGTGGATTAGCGTGGATTAGCGCGGTCGCTGCGTGGTCGTTGCGTGGTCGTTGCGTGGCGATTGCCTCGCGTTCAGGCCGGTTATTGCGCAACCGCGCTCAGCCGCCGGCCACCGGCTGCACGACGTCCAGCCTGTCGCCCGGCTGCAACGCGCGCGCCGCATGCTGCGTGCGCGCGACGAAATCGCCGTTCAGCGCGACGGCAAACGGCGGCCGCGCGCCGTACAGGGTGAGCGCATCGGCGACAGTCGCGCCTTCGGGCAGCGACAACGGCTTCTGATTGATATGAATATCCATGGCGTTCAAATACAGTTCAGTCGATGGCCAATCCGCGAGCGAGCGCGGCGCCGCGCCACGAGCCGGCGCTCATGCCGGCTCCCGCGCGCGGTCCTGCTGGAACAGCTCGCTCCAGCGCGCGCCGCGCTGCCAGTCCGCGAACGCGTCGGCGTCGCCGATGCGCCCGTCCAGCAGCGCCGCCGCGAAACGCGCGGCTTCGTCGGCGACTTCGGGCACGATCATGTAGCCGTGCCGGTACAGCCCGTTCACGCGCAGCGTCTGGCCGCCGTCCCACAGCAGCGCGGGCCGATGATCGGGCAAGGTCGGACGGCACTGCGAATTCAGTTCGAGAATGCGCGCCTCGCCAAAGCCGGGATGCACCGAAAACGCCGCGCTCAGCAGCTCCAGCGCGGAGCGCACGCTGACGGGCGACATGTCTTCGCCTTCCACTTCTGTCGCGCCGATCACGTAGAGATCGTCCTGCTTCGGCGCGATATAGAGCGGATAGCGCGGATGCAACAGCCGCACCGGCCGCGTCAGATGGATGCCCGGCGCGTGCACGCGCGCCACTTCGCCGCGGATGCCGCGCAGCGTCGGCAGCACGGGCTTGGCGCCGAGACCGCGGCAGTCGATCGTAATGCGCGCCGGAGGCAGCGCGTCTTCGCGCACAGGCGTATTCCAGTGTGTTTCGACGCCGCGTTGCGCGAGGCCCGCCGCGAGCGCGGCAAGCACCTGGCGGTTGTCCAGTTGTCCCTCGCGCGGCAACAGCCAGCCCTGGTTGAAACGCCCCGCGAGCGCAGGTTCCGCTGCGCCGAGTTGCGCGCCTGCGAGCGTGACGAAGCCGCCGTCGAGCAATCCGGCCGGCGCGTTCGCGCGCACGCGTCTTTCGAATAACGGCGCCTCGGTTCGATCCGCGTGATGCCAGACCACGAGCGTGCCATTGCGCTGGAAGAACACCGGCTCCGGCAGCTCGGCCAGCACTTGCGGCCACGTTTCGAGCGATGCCGCGCCCAATCGCGTAATCAGAAGTTCGGCACTGGCGGCTTCGGCGAGCGGCGCCAGCATGGCCGCGGCGACCCACGCGGCGGCCTGCGAACCGGCGGCGTCGCCGCGCTCATACAGCGCCACGCGATGCCCTTCGCCGGCGAGCCGCCATGCGACGAGGCGCCCGCACAGGCCGCCGCCGAGCACGGCGAAATCGGGTTGGGCAGCGCGGCTCATTGGGCTCGCTCCAACTGAATGCGGTGGGCAATAGCAATGCAGCGCGCGTGACTGACAGCGCGACAAGGAGCAAAACACATAACTGAGTAATAGGCGGTCATCGAGTCCTTTCCGTACGGCCAAAAAGAAGCGCGTACCCAGGACGAAACCGGCGGGCGAGGCCGGCCGGGCAACAGGCGTGCTTGGTTGAAGTACGCCGCCCGGCGGGGAATGGAAGACTGGCTGCTTCCGGAAACTTCCCGCGCCGGTATTACCCGGATCGGGTGCAAAGGGTCTCTCTCAGCCTCGCTGCCGCAGCGTGAGAATCACGCCGCTCAAGTGCGAAGCACCCCTGTTTCGTCAAAGGTCATTAGACCATAAAAGGCGCGGCGCTCGCAAACGAGCGGTGCATCGCCTCTCACGCGACTTGATCCGGCACCACCTTTTGCGCCGTTGCGCTTCCGCGCGACGGCCGGCTGGGCGCTCTCGCGAGTGAGCACCCGGCGCTCTGGCACAATGCCGGCAGAGATGGCGCGGCGAATGCGGCGTGGGCGTAAGCCAGGCGGGGCACATCGCGGTGCGCGCCTGCGACCGCTTTGCGGCAAGCGCCGCGCCGACAATTAATCCTCGCTTAAGCGCTTTGCGCCAGAATTGGCGATCGCCGCGGCGTTCGCTCGCCAGACGCGGCGCCCGGACGATACAGGCACCTGCGACCGGTTGGTCCGCCCAGGTCCGCCCGAACAGAACAGCACTCCTCAGGACGCACATGAGAACGAACACTTCTGCCAGCCCCGCCCTGCCGCCCGACGAGAAAGTCTCCGCCTGGAGCCTCATCAAGCCCTACTGGGTGTCGGAAGAAAAAAAGACGGCGTGGGCGCTCCTTATCGCCATCATCGTGATGAACCTGATGGTCGTGTGGATCAACGTCCGCCTGAACCGCTGGAGCGCGGATTTCTACAACGCGCTGCAAACCAAGAACGTGCGCGATTTCCCGCATCTGCTGACGATCTTCTCCGGGCTCGCGTTCGGCTACATCATTCTCGCCGTGTACGGGCGCTATCTGCGGCAGATGCTCGGCTTTCGCTGGCGCCAGTGGCTGACCACGCGCTATCTGAACGAGTGGCTGCACGACAGCGCGTTCTACCGGATCGAGCGCGACCGTCTCGCCGACAACCCCGACCAGCGTATCAGCGACGACCTGCAGTCGTTCGCCACCACGACGCTTTCGCTCACGCTCGATCTGCTGTCCACCGTCGTCACGCTGGTGTCGTTCATCACGATCCTGTGGACGCTTGCCGGCGCGCTGACCATCACGCTCGGCGGCGTGCCGCTGCATATTCCTGGCTACATGGTGTGGGCGGCCGCGCTTTACGCGGTAGTCGGATCGCTCGTGATCCAGAAAGTCGGGCATCCACTCGTGCCCATCAACTACCAGGCACAGAAGGTCGAGGCGGATTTCCGTTTCGGCCTGATCCGCCTGCGCGAAAACGCTGAGCAGATCGCTTTCTACAACGGCATGGACACGGAGAAGAAGAACGCGTATTCGCTGTTCGGCCGGATCCGCGACAACTGGTGGCAGGTCATGAAGTACACCAAGCGGCTCACCTTCGTGCTTAGCTTCTATGGCCAGATTGCGATCATCTTTCCGCTCGTCGTCGCCGCGCCGCGCTATTTCGCCGGCGCCTTTACCTTCGGCGTGCTCATGCAGATTTCCAGCGCGTTCGGCACCGTCAGCGATTCATTCTCGTGGTTCATCAACAGTTATTCCACGCTCGTCGAGTGGCGCGCCACTGTCAACCGTCTGCGCGAATTCAAGCGCGTCGTGCATGCGCCGCGTCTAAAGGAATCGGTCTCGCCGGCCACCGCGCACGGCGGCATCAATCTGCATTTCGTCGACGCCGACAAACTCGCAACCGACGGCCTCAAGCTCGCGCTGCCGAACGGCAATCCGCTCTCGCGCATCCGCGATATCGTGATTCACCCGGGCTCGCGCTGGCTCGTGCGCGGCCCGTCCGGCTCGGGCAAGAGCACGCTGATGCGCGCGCTCGCCGGCCTGTGGCCGTTCGGCGACGGCGCGATCGACGCGCCGGTCAACGCCCGCATGATGTTTATCCCACAAGTGAGCTACATGCCGATCGGCACGCTCAAAGCGGCGCTCGCGTATCCGTCGGCGGCGGACACCTATACCGACGACGAATGCCGCGAGGCCCTCGTCACCTGCCATCTGTCGCAATACGCGGACCGTCTGCAGGAATCCGGCCACTGGACGCGCGTGCTCTCGCCAGGCGAGCAACAGCGCCTCGCCGCCGCGCGCGTGCTGCTGCACAAGCCGGACTATCTGTTCCTCGACGAAGCGACGAGCGCGCTCGACGCCGAAAACGAAGCGCGTCTCTACCGCCTCTTCACAGAGCGGCTGCCGAAGGCGGCGATTGTCAGCGTCGCGCATCGCGAGTCGCTGGCGACGTTCCACAACGAAACGCTCGAGGTCGAGCGCGCCGCCGAAGCGGTCGCCGCATGAACATGGAAAGCGACGTAGCCGCCGAAGTCAGCGCCGGATTCGAGCGCGTCGTGCTGATCGCCGGCGCGGGTTCCGGCATCGGTGCGGCGTTGGCCCGGCGGATGTCGCCGCGCTGATCGCCTTCCTGCTTTCCGACGACGCACGCCAGATCACGGGCCAGTGATTCACGTCGACGGCGGACTGACGCCCGGCTGAATCAGCATTCGCGCCCTTGCGGCGCAGAAACACGCCCTATCTGCGGCAAGATCCGGAAACACGCGCGAACAGTTGGAAAGCATTTGCGAAGCGGGCAAGCTTTTCCGCCCTTTGAAACGAGGCCGAAACAGCGACGATAGTCGTGCGCGCCGTCCCCCGCGGCCCGCACGCCATCCACTGCTAACGGACTCTCGCTCATGTCACTCCATCGTCACGCCTGTTCTTCGATTCACCGTCTCGCGCTTGTTGTGGGCGCAACCATGCTGTTCGCAGGCGCCGCGCATGCAGCGCAAACCACGCCGCCGAACGAACCGGCCGACGTGTGCCCCGCGCTGAAGCACATCGTCGAAGCATCTGACTTCAAGCAACTGCGCACCGGGCCGGCCGCGCAACTGCCGGGCGTCGAAAGCACCGAAGACTGCCGCGCCAACGCGCATGCGTACGATTGCCACTGGCGCGCTCACTGGCAGGCAGACGGTTTCGTCAACGACCCGCTCGAGGAAATGGGCGCCGACATCGCCGCCTGCTTTCCGAATGTCGTGCATGACGTCAACACGCCGACGCGTCAGCATTTCATCGTGACCACTGCGGGACGTCGCGTGAATGTGACCGCGAGCGTGCAAGGTCAAAACGAATTGCGCCTGCGCATCACGCGCTAAATTCAGATACCGCGCGACGATGGCAACGCTGCCTGGCACACGTGCTGACGCTTTCACGCGAGCCCCTCGGGCGGCGCGGGTCATGTTGCGGCGGCCCGGCGCGCGGCTTTTCGCGTGCGCGGCGCTGACGCTCGGACTGAACGGCTGCGCGTGGACGCTGATCCAGGCAGCCGACGCAACCGGCTCGGTGATTCAGGCCGGCTACGCAATCGCCGCGAATTATTCGTCGCCGACTTTCGTCAGCGGCCGTCCCGCGGATGTGCGCCATGTGTGCATCGAGGTGAACACTACGGTGTCGGTCGGCGATTTCGTGCCGGCGCTGCAACTTGCGCTCGACCGCCGCGGCATTCGTTCGGACGTCTACAATCCCGGCACCTCGCCTGCCGGCTGCGAGGCGCGCCTCGTATACAACGCCGCAATCGACTATGGCCGCCGCTCGTTCAGCGACGACACGATCCAGTATCTGTCGATCATCGACCTGACGCTCGTGCAGAACGGCCGCATTCTCGTCACCGCGCGCTATCAGACGGGCGGCCTCAATACCGACCGCTTCTCCTCCGCGTCGACCAAGCTCAATGGGCTGATCGACAGAATGGTGATCGACCGCACCGATTTCGGCCGCCAGACACTGCAAACTTCGCAGCTCAATTAGACATACGCCGCTTGCTTTCCCTTACGCGAGAAAGGATTGGAAAGCGTTAGCCGCTTTGCTGCGCCCGCACGGAACACTAAGATGACCTGATGAACCCATCCATTCTGGTCGTCGACGACGACCCCGTCGTACGCAATCTCGTCAGCCAGTATCTCGAAGGGCGCGGTTTCAAGGTCGCCACGCTCGAGCACGGCATGGCGCTGCAGAACAAGCTGCGGGACGAACGTCCCGCGCTGGTCGTGCTCGACATCATGATGCCGGAGCTCGACGGCATCAGTGCACTGCGCGCGTTGCGCGTGGCGGGCGACGATATCCCCGTGATTCTTCTCACCGCGCGCGCCGACCCGATCGACCGTGTGATCGGTCTCGAACTCGGCGCCGACGATTATCTCGGCAAGCCGTTCGAACCGAGCGAGCTGGTCGCGCGCATTCGCACGGTGCTGCGCCGGCGCGGCTCGATTGCGCCGAGCGCGCCGGAACAACGCGCGCCGTACCGGTTTGGCCGCTTCGAAGTCAACTTCCCGGCGCGCGAACTACGCCGCGACGGCGAGCGCATCACCCTGCGCTCGAGCGAATTCGCCATGCTGAAAGTGTTCGTCACGCATGCGATGACGGTGCTCACGCGCGCGCAACTGCTCGAGAAACTGCACGGCAACAGCGAGGCGCATCGCAACCGCAGTCTCGATGTGTCGATCTGGCGTTTGCGCCGGCTGATCGAGGTCGATCCATCCGAGCCTCGCTACGTGCAAACGGTGTGGGGACGCGGCTATGTGTTCGTGCCGGACGGCGAGATCGGCGCCGCTGAGCGCGGACCGGCCGCGCTTTCGGAATAAGCGCGGCAACCTTGGCAGCGCACAAGCGGACGGCGCCGCGATGCGCCGCCGCCAGCATTAGAACGTCAGCACACTCAGGAACATTCTCTGCAGCCAGCCCATCGTCGTCGCGTCGGAGATCATGCCTGTGCCGGCCTGTTCGATGCGCGCATTCGCGACCTTGCTCGATGCGACGTAGTTGCCTGCTTCGATATCCTTAGGATTCACGACGCCCGACAGCCGCAGACGGTCGCGGTTGCCGCTCATCGAAATCACCTTTTCGCCCGATACGACCAGGTTGCCGGTGGGCATGGTGCCGATCACGGTCACGGCGAGCGTGCCCGTCATGCCGCTGACGTCGGTCAGGCTGCCCTGCCCTTTGTATTCCGTGCTTGCGGAGCCGATGTTGAAGAGCCTTGCAAGTCGCGCGGCCGCGCCGGTCGATTTGTCGGCGGCGTCGGCGGTGATGGTGCTCGCACGGCTCGCGGCCGCAGTGGAACTATTGTTGCCGCTATACGACTCCGAGAGGCGGATGGTCAGCACATCGCCGATATGCTGCGCGCGCGGCGTCTCGTAGAGAACCATCAGCGTGCCCGCCTGATAGATCGCGCCCTGCGTGTTGACGTTCAGCGGCGCTGATACTAGCGGCGGCGCCATCGGCGTTTCGACAATCGACCTCTGTCCGCTCGCGCAAGCGGACAAACACGCCGCCGCGCACAGCGCGACGGAAACACGTAGCGTAAGCATTGTTTTACTCCTGGCCTGAATGATTTGAATTCGGCCGAATCTTCAACTGCACCGGCCGCATGAGCCGCAGCGCACATCAACCGGCTTCTGCATCGCTCGCCTGCCACTGCCGCACGACGGACTTGACCCACGCGTCCGAGCCCTTCAGCAGATAAGTGAGCGTGCCGTTGCGCGTGCCCGGCAGGAAACACAGCGTGATCGAACTGACCGCGTTCTCCCACACGTAGACCGGCAGCGCGCCGGGCGACGACACGTTCTGCGTCGCGTGACGCGGCGGGCCGTAGCGCTCCGCGAGCGCATCACGCAGATCCTCGGCGGTGACCTCGTCGATCACGAAGGACATCTCGTAGAGCCGCAGCGCGCTTTGGCCATCGCTCTGCCCTTCCATGCGCGCGAAGCGCAGCACGTGCTCGGCCGCCGGCGCACCGTCGACGACCGCTTGCGAGAGCGCCCAACCGTTGTCGCCGCGATGCGCCCAATGGCACGCGACGGTCAGGCTCTCGCGTGACTTGAGCCGCATGCCGAGCGCGCCCGCCTGCACGTCCGTCTCGCAGACCGGCACGCTGCCGAGCGGCGTCGCACGCACCTTCGAACCGGCGCGGAACTCGTCGAGCGTGATGCCAAGCGCAATTCCGCGGAATGCAAAGGGCGTCTCCTGCGCACGCCGTCGGGCGTCGGTCAAAGCGTCTTTCGAAGCTGGAGCGGACGCCGCAACACTGGCATCGCGCGCCGCGACGTTCAGCGAAAACATGCCGCATAGCAGCGCCAGCGCGCAGACAATCCGGGTGGCTGTCATGATTCAGTCGATAGCGGATGAACACATGTCGAACGGCGCGGCCGCCGCATGGCCGACGACCGGGATGATTTTCAACGTGGCCGACGTGAGCCGGCATGGCAGCGCGGCAACGGCGCAGCCGTCGAGCGGCAGCAGC
This sequence comes from Burkholderia sp. WSM2230, assembly GCF_000472445.1. Classification (GTDB taxonomy): domain Bacteria; phylum Pseudomonadota; class Gammaproteobacteria; order Burkholderiales; family Burkholderiaceae; genus Paraburkholderia. The sequence goes on along the minus strand of NZ_AXAJ01000014.1, from coordinate 76,382 downwards.
GCCGCGCCGAGCGCGAGCCACGCAGTGGCGCGTAGCAAGCGCCTGTAAAGTTTCAGAGTCGACACACGAACCTCGGTACGTCAGGCGGTAGTGTTGACGTGATGGCCCACGAGGCCCGCAGGCAGCGACGGCTGCGGCTGGGTCGCGGAGCCTTTGGCTTGCGTGGTGCTCGAATTCGCGGAGCTGCCTGTAGTCGCCGGTTTTTCCACCGGCTTCGCAGGCGCGATCGATGAGAAGTGTGTGGAATTGAGGTGGCTTGGAACGGTCATGATGAGCCTCGCATAGCGCTGGGTTGGCTGGATGTCGGTCGCGCGCCGCGCTGGCTGCACCAAGGCTCGGGGCTCGGGGCTCGGGGCTCGGGGCTCTGCCGGCGTGCGGCGCGACGTATCGCAGGACGAATCATCTCGCCGCCGCAGCCCCGCCGATGCACGAAGAAAAGCGCGCTTTCCGGCGGTTCTTACGACCCGTTGCGAGTGGTTTCCAGCAGTTCCCGTTGCGCCCGGATTATTTCCGCGGTGCGGACCGAAGCGGTGCGAATGCGCTTTGGCAGCGCGCTGCGCGTTGCCGGACAGCGCCCCGCTGAAATATGCTGTGAGCCTTTGGTGACCGGCCTTACGCGCTGATGTGCCGGGTTCGCAGTGAATCTGCCGCGCAACGGGTAAGCATTGGTAAGAAAACTGTCGGCCGCGCGTCGCGCGCGTCGGTCTAGAATTTCGCCATGAATCCACAGGTCCTTATCGTCGACGACGATCCGGTCGTACGCGATCTGCTTTGCAAGTTCTTGCAGTCGAACGGCTTCGACGCGTCGGTGCTGCACGACGGCACCCATCTCCAGCGCCGGCTCGAGCGCGAACGGCCGTCGGTCGTCGTGCTCGACATCATGATGCCGAACACCGACGGGCTGCGGGCGCTCACCGCGCTGCGCGCCGCCGGCGACGACATTCCGGTGATCTTCGTGACGGCGCGCGGCACGGTAGCCGACCGCATCGTCGGGCTCTCGCTCGGCGCGGACGATTATCTGACCAAGCCCTTCGATCCACGCGAACTGCTCGCGCGCATCCACACGGTGCTGCGCCGCCGCGGCCCACCCACCACGAGCGCACCGGAAGCTCGCAAGCCGTACAGGTTCGGTCCGTTCGAACTGGACTTCGCCACACGTTCGCTGTCGCGTGCGGATACCAAGCTGCCGTTGCGCGACAGCGAGTTCGCGCTGCTGAAAATCTTCGTCAACAACCCTTATAAGGTGTTGTCGCGCGTGCTGATTCACGACCTCGTGCACCGCGATAACCTTGCCTTCCGCGACCGCAGCCTCGACGTGCCGATCTGGCGCCTGCGCCGCGTGATCGAAGACGATCCGTCCAATCCGCGCTACGTGCAGACCGTACGCGGCAAAGGCTACGTCTTCGTGCCCGACGCCGACGGCACACCGTTTTCCGAAGAGGCCACATCGGGCGCATGAGAAACCCGCTGAACACGCTATTCGGCAGAATGGCGTTGCTTTCCACGGCGGTGCTCCTGGCAATTCAGGCCGGCTGGTTCGTACTCGTTGTCATGCAGCCGCCGCGTCATGAAATCGACGGCTTCGCGCGCGGCGTCGTGCTCGCCTTGCAGGCCATCAACGGCGAGCCGATCAAGGGCGCGGCGCTCGCGCCCGCCATGCGCGTCCATCTCGTTCCGACCTGGAACATGCCGCCGAGCGTCCATCTGCACGAACCCACGGACCATCTGGTCGTCCAGTTGACCCGGCATCTGCGCGAGACGCTTCCGCCCGGCACCCAGATTGCCGTCGACGATCTCCGGCCGCCGCAACTGTGGGTGCTGTTTCCGGGCAAGTCGAACTGGGTGGTGCTGCCGGTCGACCTTCCGCCGCCGCCGCGCTTTCTGATCGAAGCCATTTCGATGTTGGCCGCCGCGCTGATCCTCTCGCTGTTCGCGGTCTGGCAAATGCAGCGCCCGCTCTCGCGCGTCGCCGACGCCGCGCGCGCCTTCGGTTCGGGCGGACGGCCCGAGCCGGTGACGGTGCAAGGCCCGCGCGAACTGCGCGATCTGATCGGCTCGTTCAACGACATGATGCGGCGTCTGAATGAGGCCGGCGACGACCAGGCGGTCATGCTGGCCGGCGTCGCGCATGACCTGAAAGCGCCGCTGACGCGGCTTAAGCTGCGCGCGAGCGTGCTGGTGGCGGAAAGCGAGCGCGCCGGGCTAATTCGCGATGTGGATTCGCTGACCAACATCGTCCAGCAGTTTCTGGAATTCGCCGGCCAATCCGCCGACGCGGGGCCGCCAGTCGAAGTCGACGGATTCTTGCGCGAGCAGTTTTCCGACAGCGGGAACGATGGCGATAGCACCAACGACAGCGACCGCGACCGCAACCGCAACAGCGCCAGCGCCAGCGCCCCCCCTGCCGACGGTCCCGACGACAACCCCGACGACGACCGCCTGTTCAGGCTCGATCTGCGTGCCGGTCCATCGTTCAAGCTGCCGCGCACGCTGCTCGACCGGCTCGTGACGAACCTCGTCGAAAACGCGCTCGAACACGGCGCGCCGCCTGTGGAGATCTCCACCGCGCGCAACGACGGATGCTGGATCATCGGCGTGCGCGACCACGGCGGCGGGATTCCCGACGACCGCATTGCCGCCGCGATGAAACCGTTCGTCAGACTCGATGCCGCGCGCGGCGGCGAAGGCCATTGCGGGCTCGGCCTGGCGATCGTCGCGCGGCTCGCGCACGATCGCGGCGGACGTTGCCACGTACGCAATCATGCAGAAGGTGGTCTGGAAGTGTGTATCGAATTGCCGGTGGCGTCGGCGTCGGCGTGAAGCGCCGGCCAGAGCCGCAGCTGAATGAGATGGTGCGGCTCGTGCGCTTACCTCGCCTTACCGGATCGGATATCGCATGGCAGGGGGCCTTATAGTTGGCCTTGGCAACCTCGATGCCGCCCTTCTCAGTCCGCCCGCTTATCTGGGGCGGACTTTTTTTGCGCGCGTTTTACTGGTGCGTTTTACTGGCGCGTTTTGCCGGCGTGTTTTCCGGCGTCCCCTGCGTGCGTCTTTTGCGTGCGCTCTTACCCGCCGCTGCGCCCGCTGGTTGAAACGACAAGCCTGCTGCGCAAGCTCTCGATGGTGGAATCGGATACGCCGAGGCCGTCAGTCAGGTAGCGCGTCATTGTGCCGTAGCTCGCCTGCACCTGATCGAAGCCAGCCTGCAGAAAACTCTCCTGAACGCCGAGCAAGGGCTCCTGAATCGCGGCGAGCGCGTCGCCGTCCTGCGCACGCAACGTTTCCTTCATCGACCTGATCGCCTGCGCGCGGTAGACGTTACTGAGCAGGTAGTCCTGCATGATCACGTCGAGCGGCACGTTGGCAATGCTCTGCAACAGCGCCGCGACCCAGCCGGCGCGATCCTTACCCGCGTTCGAATGAAATAGTTGCGCGCCGGTGCCGTCCGCGAGTTGACGCAACAGCGCGCCGAAGCTCGCCCGCTGCGCGGCGCCGGTCACATAGCCGCGCGCCTGCGATTCCATGAATGCGACGGCGTTGGCCGCCGAATTGAAAGCGGGCGGCACGAAGTCGCGCACACCCAGTACATCCAGCGCCTGCGAAACCGACCCGCGAGGCAAGATGTCCGCCGTGCGCTCTATCTCGCCGGGCGTGCGCAAATCGAAAACGCCGACGATGCCAAGCCTTTCCATCTCGTTCTGATCGGCCACGCTGAGCGTCAGGACGTTCGAGCGGAAAAAGGCGCCGCGGCGCATCTTTTTGCCGTCGACAGTCGGATAGCCGGCGGCAGCGCCGGCGACGTCGCGAAAATTATCGACCGATGCGAGCCGCGGCGTCTCGCGCTGCTCGTCCTCCAGATTGCCGCCGCCGCATGCGGAGAGCAGCGAGCTGCTCACGCCGGACACCAGCAGCACGCTGGCGGAGCGCTTCAGGAAGGTCCTTCGCGATGGGCTAGCGGCAAGCAGGCTCGCAGGCATGACCGTGGGGACAAAATAGCGGCGACGTTCCGGGCAGTTTTTTGCGGTGGCGGGCATCAGGCGATTCGACGTAGCAGGCGCAAGCCTGAGTAAATAATGTGCAGCCTATGCGCTGCGGGCGCAGTTTAACGTTTCCAAATAAATTTCTGGTTACGACGTATTAGTTCGTAAGCAATATTGTCGCGTGACCTTCCCCGTCGGGAGCGCGTTCCCAGTATGCGGGTTGCAATCAGCATTCTCTCTGTTATCGGCTGCTTACCGTTTCCTGCCAATTTTGACCACACGTGGCCGCACGACGCCTCGTCCCCGTAGAATAGAAAAACCGCCCCACGCGCCGCCGGCACACAAGAAAAGCCAGGAGAAACACGAAAAATATGCTCTCTCCCCAATGGTTCACCGAACTGACGCAGCGCGAACGCCGCACGCTGTATGCGGGCTTCGGCGGCTATGCCGTCGACGCGTTCGACTTCATGATCTACTCGTTCCTGATCCCGACGCTGATCGCGACGTGGGGCATGAGCAAAAGCGAAGCGGGCATGATCGCCACCAGTTCGCTGATTTCGTCGGCGCTCGGCGGCTGGCTCGCCGGCATTCTGGCCGACCGCTATGGGCGCATCCGCGTGCTTCAGTGGACTATCGCCACTTTCGCGCTCTTCACCTTCCTGTCCGGCTTCACGCATTCGTTCTGGCAGCTGCTCGCCACCCGCACACTGCAAGGCATCGGCTTCGGCGGTGAATGGTCGGTCGTGACGATCATGATGGCGGAGACCATCCGCTCGCCGCAGCATCGCGCGAAAGCCGTGGGCACCGTCCAGAGCAGTTGGTCGTTCGGCTGGGCCGCGGCGGCGATCGTCTACTGGGCGTTTTTCGCGTTGCTGCCCGAACAGTACGCGTGGCGCGCGTGTTTCTGGATCGGCCTGCTGCCGGCGGCGTGGATCATCTACATTCGCCGCAATGTCAGCGATCCGGATATTTATCTGCAGACGCGCCGTGCGCGCGAGGGCGGCTTTGAGACCGCGCATTTCCTGCAGATTTTTTCGCTGCCGCATCTGCGCACCACGCTGCTCGGCAGCGCGTTGTGCACCGGCATGCTCGGCGGCTATTACGCGCTCACCACGTGGCTGCCGACTTATCTGAAAACCGTGCGCCATCTGTCCGTGTTCAACACGAGCGGCTATCTGATCGTGCTGATCGTCGGCTCGTTCGCCGGGTATATCGTCGGCGCGATTCTGTGCGACAGGATCGGCCGGCGCGCGTCTTTTGTCCTGTTCGCGCTCGGCTCGTTCGTGCTCGGCATGGTCTACACGATGCTGCCTATCACAAACGGCATGATGCTTGCGCTCGGTTTTCCGCTGGGCATCGTCGTGCAGGGGATTTTTGCAGGCGTGGGCGCGTATCTGTCGGAGCTTTATCCGAATGCGATTCGCGGCTCGGGCCAAGGCTTCTGCTACAACCTGGGGCGCGGCTTCGGCTCGTTCTTTCCGATTCTCGTCGGTACGCTTTCGCAAGGCATGTCGCTTGTGAAGGCGATGGGGATTGTCGCCGGATCGGGCTATCTGCTCGTGATCGTCGCCGCCTTGTGCCTGCCCGAAACGAAGGGCAAGGTGCTCGGCACGGCCAGTCCTGCTGCATGAGATTGCTGACTGGGACTGTGACCCGGCGTTGCCGCTGATTTGCCTGATAAGCACATGAAAACGATTGTTCTCGGAGGCGGCGTGATTGGTGTCGCCACCGCCTTTTACCTGCGCCAGCAAGGCTGCGACGTCACGCTGATCGAACGCGAGCCGGACGTCGCGCTCGCCACGAGCTTCGGCAACGCAGGCGTGATCGCGCCCGGCTATGTGACGCCATGGGCCGCGCCCGGCATGCCGGCCAAGATTCTCAAATACCTTTTCAAGCCCGCTTCGCCGCTCATTTTTCGCCCGACACTCGATCCGGCTCAATGGCGCTGGATCGCGCGCTGGCTGCGCGAATGCGAGCTCGAACGCTTTCGCGTCAACAAGCAGCGCATGCAGCGGATCGCCTACTACAGCCGCGAGTGTCTGCGCGAATTCCGCAGCCGCCATCCGTTCGATTACGGCCGCAGCCAGGGCTATCTGCAACTCTTTCGCAGCGAGTACGACGTCGAACTCGCGCAACCGGCGCTGGCGGTGCTGCGCGACGCGGGCATCGCGTATCGGGAAGTGAGCGCGGCGCAATGCATCGACATCGAGCCGGGCCTGCGCTGGGCGCGCACGATGCCGGTGTCGGGCGTCCATCTTCCCGACGACGAAGCCGGCGATTGCGCCCGCTTCACGCGCGAGCTCCGCGCAATCTGCGAGCGCCATGGAGTGCGCTTTCGCTTCGACACGCGCGTGACGTCGCTCGACGTGGAAGGCGGCGCCGTGCGCGGCGTGCGTCTCGAAAGCGAGCGCGGTGCGGAGACGGTGGCGGCCGACAACGTGGTGGTGGCGCTGGGCGTCGACAGTGCGGCGCTGCTCGCGCCGCTCGGCGTGAAGGTGCCGCTCTATCCGGTCAAAGGCTATTCGGCGACGCTGCCCATCATCGACGATGAAAAGGCGCCGCGCGCCGCGCTCATGGACGAATCGCTGAAAACGGCCATCACGCGCTTCGGCAACAATCTGCGCGTGGCGGGCACGGCGGAACTGGGCAACCGCGAGGCGACACTGCGCGAGCAAGCCTTGCAGACGCTGATGCAAGTGCTGGCCGACTGGTTTCCGCACGCCGCGACGCCCACCTCCGCGCATTTCTGGGTAGGCCGCCGGCCGATGACGCCGGACGGCGCGCCTTTGCTCGGGCCGTCCGGCATCGGCAATTTGTGGCTCAATCTCGGCCACGGCTCGACCGGCTGGGCGATGTCGATGGGCTCGGCGCGCGTGGTCGCCGATCTGATTGCGCAGCGCGAGCCGGAGATCGATGTCGACGGGCTGACCTTGGCGCGGTATGGTAACGGGACGATTGCGTGAAACGTTATAGATAGCGGCAGCTGGAAACCGGTTAAAAGCGCTTTAGTCCAGCTTTTGATGCCTGGAAGTTGAGATGCGGGAAGACGCATTAGGTATTGGAGATGGGTTTGCCCACTTTCGAGTTCCGCGCAGTCGCACTCCATCGCATGATCTGACGGAAATGCTGGTGGCTGCACTGTTTGCAATGCTGTCGGGTACCGATAGCTGCGCGGCGATTCAGAAGTACGCCGAAGCGATGCTGGAATTGTGACTGCGGAGCTACGAGCCGCTGTTCAACGGTATGGCGTCGCATGCCATACTCGGACGCGCGTTTGCCGTACTCGCGCGACAGTTTGAAGCCTGCCTTGCACCACGCATCTCGGCCAGCGCTGACCGATCAAATGGTAGCCGTTGACGGCATGACAGTGCATAGCTCGCATTGCGCGATCAGAGGGCACTTCGTCTGGTGTTGGCCTACGGCGGTGGCTTGGGAATGGTGCGGGCGCAGATACGCGCGGCAGACAAAAGGAACGAGATCACCGCGATTCCGCAAGTGCTTGATGCTCGGCGCGCTCGGTCGTCATGGTCGACGCAACCGGAAATCTGCGGCATCAATTCGACGCTCCATCCTTATCGAATCGGTAACTTGCTCGCCTACGCGTGCGGCATTGCCATCCGCTCAAGCGCAATATCGACACCAGGACGGGACTGAGGATACATCGCCTCAAGGTCTGCGCCAACAATGCATATCGCGCGAGCCGGTCGGCTTCACCTTCATGCGATTGCTCTACCCCAACGTCAAAAACAATCAGAATCTTCGGAATTATCGGATTCCGAAACATTTCATTCTCCTTAAAAATACTTACGCCTTTAAAGGCTCAACTGACAATTAAGGAGAAAAATGGAAACCAGAACGTTATCGAGCAGCACATTTGGCATGCTCTCTCGTCTGTTCACCGTCTTCACATTACTGCTTACCGCGATCGGGGCAAACGCCGAAAGTGGAGACGGCGTCTGCGCTGCGCTGTATGTCAGATCGGGCGCGATACAAGGGACTTCCTCATGCTACGCGAACGCTTGGGGCAATACGCCGATCAATCTGTCAAATCACTACTGCGTCAACGAACCGGCACGAATCAAGCGGTGGTGTGGTGCGCCTCCAGATCTAGTGCAAGCGGACGCGACATGTCCAGTTGCCGATCCCGTCAATCCCAATAGCGGCACGGCTTAAACCTGAAATTGAAGCCAAGCAGTGCGCAGAGGTACCGCAACAGCTTACCGCTGAGGAAATGAGCGGTATCCTTCGAGATGCGGCAAGCAACAAAGGTAACACTACCTTAGGTACGGCCACGGCGGAAGATGCGCAGGCACTTGGTGAAGCTTGGGTTGGACCGGGGGCCCGCGAGACAAGCGATGGTTCTGGCTTGGTCAGCGCTGACGGCTTGCGTGTGTACCGTTATCCTTCTTCAAAACCTAACAGTCCGTACGCAACGACAGGTGTTCAAGCGAACTTTGAATCGAAAATGTCGCCAACTGGTCGTCCCTACGCGAATGGACACTTGAACATAGCACCATGAACGCAGAAATTAGAAAGCTCTATTCTCTCGAAGTGGAAGATGACTTGGTATGCTATCAACCTACCGAGCGAGACAATTTCGGAACCTGGATCCGTCTTTCAATAGGTGCGGTTGGTCAACCGGGTACTGACAATTTCGAGCTTTTGGTTTGCACGCCGCAATGGCTTTCCCAGGAACTCAAACGAGAAGCAGGTACGCGCTGGGGGCGTCATTCGTTGATCGTGATTGACTATGATCTTGCGGTGATTACCGGGCAACTTCAGCGCATGGTGCAACAATGCGCCGGGCCCGACTGGCAAAGCATCGCAGTAAAGATCGCCCGGTTCGCGGCATGGGAGTTCGAAGACTACCGAATGTAAGCGATCGGAGGATCGTCGCCCGCGAGAAAGCGCGAGTAGTCGCGCATCTTTGCCGGGGGCGCTGGAAAGTAGTGAACCGGCACCTGACGGGTTTTTTAAAGGAAGAGCGCAAGTTGCGCCTTCTAGCCATTCACCTTTCCTTGGATTCATTCAGGTGGCGGTCTCCCCTCGCGGTTTGCGTGCGGCCTGTTGTGCCCTGCTTGCCGTGCGGGGACAAGAAGGTGGCGCATCCGTCCTCATCGAGAACTCACACGGTGCCGGTTTTTAGTAGCGAACGCGCGAGAATGTCGATTCTCCGCGCGCTCCCTGAGCAGCCTTTGCCAGCGCCGACAGGTGATTGAACTGGTTGACATGTCGCCGGGTCATTTCCGCCGCGACTTTCGAGACGCGTTTCGGTAAGTCACGTGAATACCGCGGCCGCGTGCTGAAATTAAAAAGCCGGGTCACCCTTTCAGGTGCCCGGCTTTGTTTTTACCGCTTTGACGGTGCCACCCGATTTCACGTCAGGCAAGCACCGTGTCGTCTCCACCTCTTCCCGCAAGCCTTGGCCCGCAACAGACGACGTTTAGCGCGGCAGTTCCGAATGTCCCATCAGGAAAGCGTCGACCGAACGCGCGCACTGACGGCCTTCGCGGATCGCCCACACGACGAGCGACTGGCCGCGGCGCATGTCGCCTGCGGTGAACACTTTGTCCACCGACGTGTAGTACGCCTTGTCGCCTTCCGTCGAGGCTCGCACGTTGCCGCGCGCGTCCTTGTCGACGCCGAACGCTTCGAGCACCGGCGACACCGGCTGCGTGAAGCCCATGGCGAGCAGCACGAGGTCGGCCTTCATTTCGAATTCCGAGCCCGGCACTTCCTGCATCTTGCCGTCTTTCCATTCGACGCGTGCCGCGATCAGCTTCTCGACCTTGCCGTTCTTGCCTTCGAGGCGCTTCGTGGCGACAGCCCAATCGCGCGAGCAGCCTTCTTCATGCGAGGACGACGTGCGCAGCTTGATCGGCCAATACGGCCACACGAGCGGCTTGTTCTCTTCTTCCGGCGGCTGCGGCAGCAGTTCGAACTGCGTGACGCTCTTCGCGCCGTGACGGTTGGACGTTCCCACGCAGTCCGAGCCCGTATCGCCGCCGCCGATCACCACCACGTGCTTGCCCTTCGCGAGCAGCTGATGCGGGACCTTGTCGCCGGCATTGACCTTGTTCTGCTGCGGCAGGAATTCCATCGCGTAATGGATGCCTTCCAGCTCGCGGCCAGGCACCGGCAGATCGCGCGGCGTTTCCGAACCGCCCGCGATCACCACCGCGTCGAAATCTTCCTTCAGCTGCTCCGGCGTGATGGTTTCCTTCGCGGTGTTGCCGATATACGGCGGCAGCGAATCGGCCTTGCCGACGAACACGTTCGCGCGGAACGTCACGCCTTCCGCTTCCATCTGGCGCATGCGGCGGTCGATCAGCCACTTCTCAAGCTTGAAGTCGGGAATGCCGTAACGCAGCAGGCCGCCGATGCGGTCGTTCTTTTCGAACACCGTCACCTCGTGGCCCGCGCGCGCGAGCTGCTGCGCGACCGCGAGACCTGCGGGGCCCGAACCGACGACGGCAACCTTCTTGCCGGTCTTGTGCTTCGGCGGCTGCGGCGCGACCCAGCCTTCGGCCCAGGCTTTGTCGATGATCGCGTGTTCGATCGACTTGATACCGACCGGGTCGTCATTGATGCCGAGCGTGCACGCCGCTTCGCACGGCGCCGGACAAATGCGGCCCGTGAACTCCGGGAAGTTGTTCGTGGAGTGCAGCACTTCGATCGCGTTCTTCCAGTCCTGATGGAACACCAGGTCGTTGAAGTCCGGGATGATGTTGTTCACCGGACAGCCGTTGTTGCAGAACGGAATGCCGCAGTCCATGCAGCGTGCGCCTTGAATCTTCGCTTCGTCGTCGGTGAGTGCCGCGACGAATTCCTTGTAGTGCTTCACACGCGTGAGCGGAGCTTCGTACGCCTCGTGGCGGCGCTCGAACTCGAGAAAACCGGTTGCCTTGCCCATGTGGTTCTCTTCTCTATCTGTATCTAGGGGTGATCTGGACCCGCCGCGCGTCGGATTGTCGAGCAGCGGCGGGTACGGCTAAAGGTGACGTCGTGCTGACGGATCAGGCGGCGAGGACTTCCTTGTTCGCTTTCTTCGCTGCCATTTCGCCCAGCGCGCGCTTGTATTCGGTCGGGAACACCTTCACGAACTGACGGCGCGACGCGTCCCAGTTTTCGAGCAGCGCTTTCGCACGCGGCGAGCCCGTGAACTGGAAGTGACGTTCGATGAGGCCCTTGAGCAGCGCTTCGTCGGTGGTGCCGGTATGCCACAGGCCACGGTCGACGGTGCGCTCCTGTTCCGCCTGTTGCAGCACAGGCTCGAGCGCGACCATCGACTTGTTGCACTTGCCCGCGAACGTGTTGTCCGGGTCGTACACATAAGCCACGCCCCCCGACATGCCCGCCGCGAAGTTCCGGCCGGTTTCACCCAGTACGACCACGGTGCCGCCCGTCATGTATTCGCAACCGTGGTCGCCGGTGCCCTCGACAACCGCCGTCGCGCCCGAGTTACGCACGCAAAAACGCTCGCCCGCCACGCCGCGGAAGAACGACTCGCCTTCGATCGCGCCGTACATGACCGTGTTGCCGCAGATGATGTTCTCTTCCGACTTGCCGCGGAAATCGTTCGTGGGACGAATGATGATGCGCCCGCCCGACAAACCCTTGCCGACGTAGTCGTTGCCGTCGCCGACCAGGTCCAGCGTGATGCCCTTGGCCAGGAACGCGCCGAAGCTTTGACCCGCCGTTCCCTTCAACTGGATGTGGATCGTGTCGTCGGGCAGGCCGTCATGGCCGTACTTTTTCGCGATCGTGCCGGACAGCATCGCGCCGACCGTACGGTTCACGTTGCGCACCGGCTGGATGAACGAGACGTGCTCGCCCTTCTCGATAGCCGCCTTCGCCTTTTCGATCAGCGTGTGGTCGAGCGCGCGGTCCAGACCGTGGTCCTGCTCTTCCACGTGCTTGCGCGCCACTTCGGCCGGCACTTGCGGCTGATAGAACACACGCGAGAAGTCGAGACCCTTCGCCTTCCAGTGTTCGATGCCCTTCTTCATGTCGAGCAGCTCGGCGTGACCGATCAGGTCGTCGAACTTGCGAATGCCCAGTTGCGCCATGATTTCGCGCGCTTCTTCGGCGACAAAGAAGAAGAAGTTGACGACGTGCTCCGGCTGGCCCTTGAACTTGGCGCGCAGCACCGGGTCTTGCGTCGCGACGCCGACCGGGCACGTGTTCAGGTGGCACTTGCGCATCATGATGCAGCCTTCGACGACGAGCGGCGCCGTCGCAAAGCCGAACTCGTCGGCGCCGAGCAGCGCGCCGATCACCACGTCGCGGCCGGTCTTCATCTGACCGTCGGCCTGCACGCGGATACGGCCGCGCAACTGGTTCAGCACCAGCGTCTGCTGCGTTTCGGCGAGGCCCAGTTCCCACGGCGTGCCGGCATGCTTGATCGACGACAGTGGCGACGCGCCCGTGCCGCCGTCGTGGCCGGCGATCACCACGTGATCGGCCTTGGCCTTGGCAACACCCGCGGCAACCGTGCCGACGCCCGATTCCGACACAAGCTTCACCGACACGCTAGCCGCCGAATTCGCGTTCTTCAGGTCGTGAATGAGCTGCGCCAGGTCTTCGATCGAGTAGATGTCGTGATGCGGCGGCGGCGAAATGAGGCCAACGCCCGGCACCGAGTAACGGAGCTTGCCGATATATTCGGACACCTTGTGGCCCGGCAGCTGACCGCCTTCGCCCGGCTTTGCGCCCTGCGCCATCTTGATCTGGATCTGGTCGGCCGAGGCGAGATATTCCGCCGTCACGCCGAAGCGGCCGGACGCGACCTGCTTGATCTTCGAGCGCAGCGAATCGCCTTCCTTCAACGGAATGTCGACGATTACTTCGTCGCCGATCACGGACTTCATCGTGTCGCCGTTCTTGATCGGAATGCCGCGCAGTTCGTTGCGATAGCGGTTTTCGTCCTCGCCGCCTTCGCCCGTGTTGGACTTGCCGCCAATGCGGTTCATCGCGACAGCCAGCGTGGCGTGCGCTTCCGTGCTGATCGAGCCGAGCGACATTGCGCCGGTGGCGAAACGCTTGACGATTTCCTTCGCCGGTTCCACTTCGTCGAGCGGAATCGCCTTGGTCGGGTCGAGCTTGAACTCGAACAGGCCGCGGAACGTCATGTGGCGCTTCGTCTGGTCGTTGATCAGATGCGCGTATTCCTTGTACGTCTGATACGAGTTGCTGCGCGCCGAGTGTTGCAGCTTGGCGATCGCATCCGGCGTCCACATGTGTTCTTCGCCGCGCACGCGGTACGCGTACTCGCCGCCCGCGTCGAGCATGTTCGAGAGAATCGGGTTGTCGCCGAACGCGTCGCGATGCAGACGGATCGCTTCTTCGGCCACGTCGAAAAGACCGATGCCGCCCACCTTCGACGAGGTGCCCTTGAAGTACTTCTGCACGAGGTCTTCAGCGAGACCGACCGCTTCGAAAATCTGCGCGCCGGTATAGGACATGTAGGTCGAAATGCCCATCTTCGACATGACCTTCTGCAGGCCCTTGCCGACCGCCTTCGTAAAGTTGTAGACCGCCTTCTCCGGCGACAGGTCGCCCTTCAGGCCGGCCGCGAGCTGGCCGAGCGTTTCCATCGCGAGGTACGGGTGCACGGCTTCCGCGCCATAGCCCGCGAGCAGCGCAAAGTGGTGCGTCTCGCGCGCCGAACCCGTTTCGACGACGAGACCCGTGCTCGTGCGCAAGCCCTGCTGCACGAGGTGCGTGTGGATCGCGGCGGTGGCGAGCAGCGCGGGAATCGCGACGTTGTCGCGGTCGGTCTTGCGGTCCGACACGATCAGCATGTTGTAGCCGGACTTGACCGCATCGACTGCTTCGGCGCACAGCGACGCGAGGCGCGCTTCTATGCCTTCCTTGCCCCAGGCGACCGGATAGCAGATGTTCAGTTCGTACGAGCTGAACTTGCCGCCGGTGTACTGATCGATTGCGCGGATCTTGGCAATGTCCTTGAAGTCGAGCACAGGCTGCGACACTTCGAGGCGCATCGGCGGGTTGATGTTGTTGGTGTCGAGCAGGTTCGGCTTCGGGCCGATGAACGACACGAGCGACATCACCATGTTTTCACGGATCGGGTCGATCGGCGGGTTCGTCACTTGCGCGAACAGCTGCTTGAAGTAGTGATACAGCGTCTTGTTCTTGTTGGACATGACCGCGAGCGGCGAGTCGTTGCCCATGGAGCCGACGGCTTCTTCGCCGGCTTGCGCCATCGGCGCCATCAGGAACTTGAGGTCTTCCTGCGTGTAGCCGAACGCCTGCTGGCGATCCAGCAATGCTGCGGCTTCGCGGCGCTCCGTTGCGACGTCTTCGGCCTTCGCCTCGATCTCGTCGAGCTTGATACGCACCGCGTCGATCCAGCTCTTGTACGGCTTGGCGTTCGCGAGGTTGTCCTTCAGTTCCTTGTCGTCGATGATGCGGCCGTGCTCCATGTCGATCAGGAACATCTTGCCCGGCTGAAGACGCCACTTCTTGACGATCTTCGACTCGGGAATGGGCAGCGTGCCGGCTTCCGACGCCATGATGACAAGATCGTCGTCGGTGACGATGTAGCGCGCCGGACGCAGGCCGTTACGGTCGAGCGTCGCGCCGATCTGACGGCCGTCGGTGAAGGCGATTGCGGCGGGGCCGTCCCACGGCTCCATCATCGCAGCGTGGTATTCGTAGAACGCGCGGCGGTTGTCGTCCATCAGCGTGTGCTGTTCCCAGGCTTCCGGGATCATCATCATCATCGCGTGGACGAGCGGGTAGCCGGCCATCACCAGCAGTTCGAGACAGTTGTCGAACGAGGCGGTGTCCGATTGGCCCGGATAGATGAGCGGCCACAGCTTCGGCAGGTCGTCGCCGAGCACGTGCGAGGCGATCGCGCCGGTACGCGCATTCAGCCAGTTGACGTTGCCCTTCACGGTGTTGATTTCGCCGTTGTGGGCGATCATCCGGTACGGGTGAGCGAGTTCCCACGCCGGGAACGTGTTGGTGGAGAAGCGCTGGTGCACGAGCGCGAGCGCCGACACAGTGCGCTCGTCCTGCAGGTCGCGGTAGTACACGCCGACCTGGCCCGCCAGCAGCAGACCCTTGTAGACGACCGTGCGCGCCGAGCACGAGGGCACGAAGTATTCCTTGCCGTGCTTCAGTTTCAGCGCCTGGATGCGGTGGCTCGCGGTCTTGCGGATTACGTACAGCTTCCGCTCCAGCGCGTCGGTCACCATGATGTCCTTGCCGCGGCCGATGAAAATCTGCCGGATCAGCGGCTCGCTTGCCTTGACGGTGGGCGAAATCGGCATGGTGTGGTCGACCGGCACGTCGCGCCAGCCGAGCACGACCTGGCCTTCGGCCTTCACCGTGCGCTCGAGCTCCTGTTCGCAGGCGAGGCGCGACGCGTGTTCCTTCGGCAAAAACACCATGCCGACGCCATATTCGCCGAACGGCGGCAAGGTCACGCCCTGCTTCGCCATCTCCTCGCGATAGAAACCATCCGGAATCTGGATCAGGATGCCGGCGCCATCGCCCATCAACGGATCGGCGCCGACTGCGCCGCGGTGGTCGAGGTTCTCGAGAATCTTCAGGCCCTGCTCAATGATCTCGTGGCTCTTCTTGCCCTTGATGTGAGCAACGAAGCCGACGCCGCAGGCGTCATGTTCGTTTTGCGGGTCGTACAACCCTTGCGCGGCGGGAACCGGGCGAACCGGTTGCTGGTGATCGTTCATGGGGACACCGTCTGTGAGGGGCCGACAGGCCGTTAAACCGTTTTTCTATTGCCGCACGTGCACACCCGCAACGGCGAAGGCGCTTCCAGATGCCGACTGCAAGGCATGTCAAAAACGCCGGAATTCGGAATATACGCGACGAATCAACGGAATAGCAAATAAAACGTATTGTTCGATCCCCAATTATCAATTTGGTGCATTGCGGCCTATTTTTATTGGTGCCATATCAAAACCGGGCAAAATAAAACGGCATGTCAGGATGCCGTTCGAAACACAGAGCCTTGATTCAAACTGCTTATTGCGCTTGCGGCGTCTCGCGCACCTTGCGCGGCCGTCCGCGCGGCAACGGAGACACGCGCCGGTTCGCCGCGCGCGCCGCCCATTCGCGGTACGTGTCGCTACCGAGCACCCAACCCTTTAACGTAGCCTGCTGAAGCTGGCTTGCCTCGCGTTCGTCGAGCGGCTGCTCGCACAGTTCGCGGTACGCGCGCTGCCGCTCGAACGGCGTGTTGCCGAGCGACCAGTAAAGCGGATGGTCGGTGATGAGGCTGTCGAGCGTAAGACCGATGTGATGCCGGTAGCTCGACCACCGGTAGTCTTCCGGCGCGCTCACGAGCTGCATGCGCACCGGACACATTTCGACGACGCGGCTCGCCAGCAGAAAATACCGCTCGCCCTCGATCACGGTGGCGCGATAGCGTCCTTCCCACAGCGTGCCGCGCCGCGCGTAGCGGCGGTTGAAGTGCGCCACATAGCGGCGCCCGACTGCCTGCATCGCCTTGGGCAGGCTCGACTCCTCGGTCGGAGTGACGAGCAGTTGCACCGCGCCCGGCATCAGCGCATATGCGTGGATCGACAGGTGATGGTCGCGCGAAGCCGCTTTCAAACAGTCGATGAAGAGTTCGTAGTCCTGGTCGTCGACGAACGCAGGCTGCTGATCGAGTCCGCGGAGGATGACGTGCTGCGGCTGGTCAGGAACATAAAGACGTGCAAGCCGTGCCATGCTGGAGTATCCGATAGTCGCGTTGGTACATACCCGAAGGTCCGAAGAGCCGCATGCGCCAAGGTTCGGCGCGGCGCGGCCAGGCCAGAAAGCGCGCGCGGCTTAGGGAGAAAACTCTAGCCGCCGCGTATGGTTAGTTTCAAACGTTGTGGTCATAATGAGCGGGCCTTTTCTGGAGGAGCACATATGAAATTAAAACAGGCCGTAACGGGGATCGCAGTGCTAGCCAGCATGACAACAGCAGCACATGCGCAATCGGCCGGTAGCTTTTTTGTCTCAACAGGCTGGTTCCATCTTGCGCCTCAATCGAGTAGCGAGCCACTGCGGGTGACAAGCATCGGCGGCAGTCCGACCAACATCACAGAAGCAAATACCGGAGCCTCGCTCAGTTCGGCCGACACCATCGGACTGACCGCGGGCTACTTCATCACCGATCACATTGCGACCGAATTCGTGATTGGCTACCCGCCCTCGTTCGACCTGAACGGCACCGGCAGCCTCGAAAAATTCGGCAAGCTGGGCCAGGCAAAACAGTGGAGCCCGACTCTGCTGTTCAAGTACTACTTCAACGCTCCGACTGCCACGTTCCGTCCGTACCTGGGTATCGGCGTGAGCCGTATCTGGTTCACCGACGAAAAGATCACGAACGGCGCATTCGAAGCAAATGTTCTGCATGGTCCGACCAGCGTAACTACGGATAGTTCGTGGGAGCCTGTGTTTAATGCCGGCTTCACTTACGCGTTCGATCAGCACTGGTTCGCGGGCGTGTCGGTGTCGTATCTGCCGCTCAGCACGACTGCCAAACTCAACACGCAGGCGAGGACGCCGGTGGGTACGCTGACCGTGCAGTCGCAAACCAAGATCAAGCTGAACCCGATCGTTACCTACGTCAACATCGGTTACCGCTTCTAACACCTTTTCCGGTGCGCGATCGAATGATGCCGTGCGATTAGGGTAGTCGAATTTCCGAGGCTTGAACAACGCCGTCATTCATCCAATGGCGGCGTTTTTTATGTCGTGCGCGCCATGCGGCATCGCGCCGGCTTTACCGATGTGACGCGCAGCGTGGCACTGCGTTTGTAAATTTGACCCGCGCTCAGGGCGCTTCGTGCAATATGTGCTGAGGAAATCCGGCGCGCGCCGCCATGCGCCGGGCGTTGGGGTTTGGCACCGAAGTTGCGTTCTGCTGGTGTTTCCTGCGTTGCGATGTGGTTTAACGCAACCGTGAACGTGGGCCTTTTCACCCTCATCGACGGAGCGACCATGACAGCACTTCCAAACACGCGAGACGCCCTCGGCGAATCCTGGACCAGCACGAGCCGCCGTGCGCGGCGTATTGCGCGGCACGGCCGCCATGCGGCCGAAGATATTGCAGGCGAATTGCGCACGCTAATGGCGGAACTGGAATCCACCCTGGCGGACGGCACGCAGGCCGACGCAGTCGCGCTGCGCGGCAAACTGCGCAAGCAGCTCGACAGCGCGCGCGCCCGTTTAAACGACACCCGCGAGGCCGTGCGCGAACGCGCCAACGTGGCGCTTTCCGATGCCGACGACTATGTGCATGAAAATCCGTGGCAGACGCTCGCGATTGTCGGCGGCGTCGCGTTGATCGCGGGCGCGCTATTTGCCTCGCGGATGCGCTGAGTCTCCGGATGCGCTGAGTCTCCGGATGCGCTGAGTCTGGCGGATGCGCTGAGTCTGGCCGGATGCGCTGCGTCTCGCGGATGCGCTGAGTCTCGCCGGATGCGCTGCGTCTCGCGGATGCGCTGAGCGTCGCCGGATGCGCCGGAGATCGCGCCTGCGGTTTGTTCCGGACTGCGCTTGATCGGGTGCCACGCATCGCAACCGTGTTGGCGCCCGGCGGCCTGTTAAATCGCGGCGACGCGCGCCAGGCAGTGACAGTCGCTGTGATCTGTGCGGCTGCCACTGCCGGCTGCGCGCGTGCCTCGACGCGTTGCGCGGGCGCAGCGTGCGTGCTGTACGTGTCGTACGCCCCACGGGACCCGGCCTGCTCAGTTGTCGTCGATCACGAAAAGGCGCTGATACTCCTTCAGCGCATAGCGGTCGGTCATGCCCGCTATGTAATGCGCGATCAACCGCGCTTGCAGCGCGGCATCCGTCGACTGGTAGCTGGGCGGCAATAGCCGCGGATCGTCGGTGAACGCGTCGAACAGACCGACGACGACCCGGCGCGCCTTGTTCGCCATGCGCATCACGCGGTAATGGCGGTACAGGTTCTTGAACAGAAAGCGCTTGAGCGCCGCCGCCTGAGCCGCAATGGGCCCGCTATGCGCGACGAGCGCCGGCGCGGCGCGCACGGCCTCGAGCGAATCCGGCGCATGACGCACGAGGTTTGCCTGCGTAGTGTCGATCAGATCGACGATCAGCGTATTGATGATGCGCCGCACCGTCTCGTGAATCAGCCTGCGGCCTTCGATCTGCGGAAAATCACGGCGCGCCG
The DNA here is from genome assembly GCF_000472445.1 of Burkholderia sp. WSM2230. Classification (GTDB taxonomy): domain Bacteria; phylum Pseudomonadota; class Gammaproteobacteria; order Burkholderiales; family Burkholderiaceae; genus Paraburkholderia. The sequence goes on along the minus strand of NZ_AXAJ01000014.1, from coordinate 57,218 downwards.
CTTCGTAGTGCGTTTGCCACAGCTCGACTTCAGCGAGTTGCTCGACGGTGAGCAAACCCGAGCGCAGACCATCGTCCACATCATGATTGTTGTAGGCGATTTCATCGGCTACGTTCGCGATCTGCGCTTCGATGGACGGCTGCCGTCCTTCCAGAAAACGCTCGCCCAATGCGCCGAGCCGCCGCGCATTCTCGCGCGAGCAATGCTTGAGAATGCCTTCGCGCGTTTCGAAACACAGGTTCAGGCCGTTGTACGCGCCGTAGTGCTCCTCCAGATCGTCCACCACCGCGAGGCTTTGCAGATTGTGCTCGAAGCCGCCGTGCTCGCGCATGCATTCGTTCAGCGCATCCTGGCCGGCGTGCCCGAAAGGCGTATGGCCGAGGTCGTGGGCGAGCGAAATGGCCTCCACGAGGTCTTCGTTGACGCGCAGATTGCGCGCCACGGACCGTGCGATTTGCGCGACTTCGAGACTATGCGTGAGACGCGTGCGGAACAGGTCGCCCTCGTGGTTCACGAACACCTGCGTTTTATATTCGAGCCGGCGGAACGCCGTCGAATGGACGATGCGGTCGCGGTCGCGCTGGAATTCGGTGCGTGCGCTCGGCGGGGCTTCCGGATAGCGGCGCCCGCGCGAGTGCGCCGAATGCGCGGCATACGGCGCAAGATGCGCTTCGAGCGCTTCCTGCGTCGGGACGCCGAGCGCTGCCGTGCCTGCCGCGGGTTGCTGCTTTACATCGTCGCTGCGCCTGTCTGTCACCGGGTTCTCCGAAACATGGGCGGCGCCGCTCGACGCCGTGCGCGGCGCCCGCTGGAGGGTCCGCCCGTCAGACGGCGGCAGCCAGCGTGGCTTGCACTTCGGCGTCGGGCGCCTGGGTGATGAGCGTCTCACCGAAACGCTTCAGCAGAATGAACTTGATCGCGCCGGCTTCCGCTTTCTTGTCGACCTGCATCAGTTCGACGTAACGCGATTCGCCGAGCGCCGGCGCGCGGGTAGGCAAATGCGCGGCGACGATCACGTCGACGAGCCGCTTGCGCGATGCTTCGTCGAGATAGCCGAGTCGCACCGACAGATCCGCCGCCATCACCATTCCGCAGCCGACCGCTTCGCCATGCAGCCACTCGCCGTAACCGAGGCCTGCTTCGATAGCGTGGCCGAACGTGTGGCCGAAATTGAGAATCGCGCGCAGGCCGCCTTCCCGCTCATCCTGCGCGACCACCGACGCCTTGATCTCACACGAGCGCTTGACCGCCTCGGCGAGCGCTGCAGGTTCACAGCGATTCAGCGCCTCGACGTTCGCTTCGATCCAGCGAAAAAAACCGGCGTCCGCAATCGCGCCGGTCTTGATGACCTCGGCAATGCCGGCCGCCAGTTCGCGCGCGGGCAGCGTGCGCAATGCGCCGATGTCGGCAATCACGGCCTGCGGCTGGTAAAACGCGCCGATCATATTCTTGCCGAGCGGATGATTGATGCCCGTCTTGCCCCCCACCGACGAGTCGACCTGCGACAACAGCGTGGTCGGCACCTGGATGAAGGGCACGCCGCGCATATAGCAGGCGGCCGCGAACCCCGTCATATCGCCGATCACGCCGCCGCCCAGCGCGATCAGCGTGGTTTTGCGGTCGGCGCGCGAGCCGAGGAGTGCGTCGAAAATCAGGTTCAGCGTCTCGAGGTTCTTGTACGCCTCGCCGTCCGGCAGCACGACCGTGGACACCTGTTTGCCTAGCGGCGCGAGCGCCGCGCGCAGCGTGTCGCCATAAAGCGGATCGACAGTAGTGTTGGTGACGATCGTGACGGAATTGCCGGCGATGTGCGGCGCGAACAAAGCAGTCTGGCCGATGAGGTCGGCACCGATATGGATGGGGTAGGCGCGTTCGCCCAGTTCGACGTTGACGGTAATCATACGACCCATTATCACGCAGGATGTTTGGCGACGCCGGCCATCTCGAGCTGCATCAGAACCATGTTGACGAGTCCGTTGACCGAAGGCCGGCCTGTTTCTATGACGAAATGCGCGCACTCGCGGTAGAGCGGATCGCGCACTTCATAAAGCGCCTCGAGGCGCGCTTTCGGGTCTTCGGTTTGCAGGAGCGGGCGGTTCTTGTCGCGCCGGGTGCGCAGCCACAGATCGTGCGGATTCGCGCGCAGGTAGATGACCACGCCGCGGCTTTGCAGCGCCGCGCGGTTCTCCGGCCGGAGCACGGCGCCGCCGCCGGTTGCGAGCACGATATTGTCGCGCCCGGTCAGCTCCGAAATGACGCTTGCCTCCCGCTCGCGAAAGCCGGCTTCGCCCTCCAGCTCGAAGATCACCGGAATGCGTGCGCCCGTGCGCGCTTCGATTTCATGATCCGAATCGAAGAACGGGCGGTCGAGACGGCGCGCAATGGCCCGGCCCACGGTGGTTTTTCCTGCCCCCATGAGCCCTACAAAAAATACATTGGCGTGTGCGTCCCGCGCTTGCAACGGTGTCCTCTGGCTAATCCGGTATGGTTCGTGCCGCAGCTTACTGGCAAAGCGGCTGCCTTGTCGAGCCTGCTCGCCGCCGCTTTCGGGCGGCGGCAGCGTGCCCCTAATTCGTCTGAACGACGCGCGGCGTGATGAAAACAGCCAGTTCGCTGCGCTGGTCGCGATGAGCCCGATGGCGGAAAAGCGCGCCTAAAAACGGTATTTTGCCCAGGACCGGCACGCGAGTCACATCGTCCCGGCCGTCCGTCGCGTAGATTCCGCCGATCGACACCGTACCACCATCTTCCACTTCGACCCGCGTTTGCACGTGCTTCGTGTTGATGGCGGGCCCCGCGTCGGTCTGTTCGCCGACGCTGTCCTTGGCCACGTCCAGGTCCAGCACCACGCGGCCGTCGGGCATGATCTGCGGCTCGACCTCCAGCTTCAGCGTAGCCCGCCGGAACTGCACGCCCGACACGCCCTGCCCGACTTTCGCCTGATACGGCAACTCGGTGCCCTGCTCGACCACGGCCTTCATCCGGTCCGCCGTGACCACGCGCGGACTCGAAACGACTTCCCCGCGCCCTTCGGCCTCGAGGGCGCTCAGCTCGATATTCAGCAAGCGCGTGGCGCCCGCAGCGAAGAGCGTAAGGCCGGCGGTTGCGGCGTCGAAGCCTGCGATCGGCCTCGCCGACAGATCATAGACGAGACCGTCCTTGCCGCCGCTCAGTCCTCGCGTCGTGCCGTCGGCGCTGGTGCCCGCCATCGAAAGCCGCACGCCGAGGTTGCGCGAAAAGCCATGCTCGCCTTCGACAATGCGCGCCTCGATCAGCACCTGTCGCGTCGGTCGGTCGACGGAAGCAAGCAGTGCGGCGATTTGCGCGAGGCGGCCCTCCAGGTCGGTCACGAACAGCAGATTGGTGCGCGGATCGGCGGTCACCGCGCCACGTTTTGACAGCACGCGCTGATTGCCGGAGCCGGTCAACAGGCGCCGCACGTCCTCGGCGCGGGCGTAGTGCAGCTGGAACGTGCGGCTCGCGAGCGGCTCCAGATCGGCCGCCCGCGCGTGCGCCTCATAGCGTTGCCGCTCGCGCGCCGCCAGATCCGCGATTGGCGCGACCCACACGACGTTGCCGTGGCGCTCCATCGCGAGACCGTGAACGTCGAGCAGCGTGTCGAAGGCGACGCGCCACGGCACCTTGTCGAGTCGCAGCGACACGGAGCCGCGCACCCTCTCGCTCGCGACGATGTTCAAGCCGGTGAACTGCGCGAACGCATTGAGCACCGTGCCTAGTTCGGCACGCTGGAAGTTCAGCGAGATCAGCTTGTCGTCGGCGGCGAGCGAGGCGTCTGCTGCGGTTTTCGGCGCGCCGCTCAGGTGCGCGAGCGGCGGTAGAGGCACTGGCGGACCTTCCAGTGCGGGGGTGGCCGCCACGGCGTCGCGGCTTGCGGCCGCCGCTTGCCGCCCGAGTGGCACGGAACCGTCGGCCGGGTCGATTGCACCGTCTGTGCGGCTGTCGGTGGCCGATGCCGACGCCGCCGACGACGACGCTCGGGAGGCGTTCGTCTCATCCGACGAATCGTCGCGGAACGGGTTCGGGGTTTCGGCAATCGCAGCGCGCGGCAGCGGCGTGGCAAGGTATGGCGCGTCGGACGGCATAGCGGATTCGTCGGACGTCATGTAGGCCGGCAACGGCGGCAGCGACGGAACGGCGGCCTGCGCGGCATTGCTGCCGAGCGCAACGCCTGCATATACGCACAGATGCAGCCCGATTGACAGACCCATTGAGAGCCCGATTGACAGCCCGCCCGACAGCCCAACGCCAACCCGCCGGCGAGCGCCCGAAACCACCATGGCGCGATTGCAGGCGCGAGCTTCGACGCCCAACAGCTTCGTCATGCTCATCAGGACGCCTCCGCGAGCGCAAGCGTACGAGTCGCCTCGCCTTTGGCCAGCGTGATGGCGGACGTATCGAAGCGCGTGAAGCGCTCGTTGCCGATCTGCTGGCCGGACTCCACAGTGGTTGCGCCGTCCGGTGTATCGATCAACGCAAGGCCGCGCGCGCGATCATGCAGCAATCCGACCAGACGCAGTTGCGCGAGTCCCGGCGAATCGAGCGTGGCCTGCATCTGTGCCGGCGAAAACGGATCGAAGAATACGACATCTTCTTCGTCCCCCGAATCAAGACTCGCGTCGGCGAGCTCCTGCACCGAGAGGCTTGCGGGCACAGGATGCAAGCCGCTGTAGACGCGCAGCGTCGCGTTCACCGCGAGCGACGCGCCATCCCGCTTGATAGCGACGTCGACCGGAACCATCAGCACCGGCAGCTCCGTCAATCCGCGCAGGAACGACATCAGATGGATAAAGTCGGTGCGGGCGGCAAGTCGCAACGGCCGCTCGCCCTGCGTGCCCGTGCCGCTGGCCGCTCCAGGCTCGACTGCGAGCAACAGAACGCCGTTTTGCGCGGCGAGTTCGGACACGACGCGCACGTCGTCCGCCGAAGTCCACTGCGTCTGCGAACCAGCAACGGTAGCCGTGGTACTGGTTGACGCGTCGGCTTCACGGCGCAATAAAGGCAATTGGGCAAGCGCACGCTTTGCATTCTCGAGATGCTGCACGCTCGCGTGCAGCGCCGCACGGCTTGCCTCCACGCGGCTGAGATCGGCCACGATCCAGCCATGCGCGCCGAGGCCGAACACCACCACCGCGATCACAAGCGCAACCGCCCAGCGGCGGCGCTTGCTCCACGTATGAAGCGGCGCGCGCGCACGCCTGATCCAATGCGTCAGTACAGGGCTTGCGTGTTGCGCGCCGCCAAAGTCGGCAAACGTCGTACTCATTTCGAACCTCCTCTGTAATCGGCGCCCGCTTTCGGCGATCCCGCCGACAGCGCATTCGCGGCCACGTTTTTCGTGGCGTCCTCCCAGTGCAGGCGAGCGCCGAACTCGATCGAGCCAGCGGCGCCTCCATCTGCATTCGTCCTAGGCGACGCGTGATGCGACTCGCTCATCTCCGCGCCCTTCACGCCGCGAATCGCGCCCAGGCGCTTGAGCCATTGTGCGGAATCGATATGCGCCCGCGAAGTCGCCACCAGTTCTGTCTCATGCTCGCGCTGCCGAAGCTGCTGCAACAGCACGCCGTCGCCGGGTTCGAAGCTGAGCGCATCGAGCAGGTCCCGCAGATATGTGAGCGGCTCGGTAAGACGCTTTGCGCGCGCGGCGTCAGCGCGTTGCTGGTCGCGCGCTTGCAGCAGTCCAGCATGTTCTGCCAACGGTGCGGCGAGTTGAGCAAGCGCCTGCTCGACCGACTCGCGCTGCGCATCGAGCCGCGCTCGTTCGAACGCCTGGTATCCGGCCAGCGCGGCGACAGCAACACAACCGGCGAGAGCCGCAGCAGCCCATGCAACAAGACATCGACGGCGCGCGAGCCGAGCCTTGCGTTGCCTGTGCGGAAGAAGGTTGAAGCCGCCGAGCTTCGGCGTGACCGAACGCACGGCGCAGAGCCGCCGCATGTCATGCGCGACGTGCAACTGCGCCGCCGCGTTCAAACGCGCTGCATCGAAAAGAACCGCTCTCATTCGAGCACCCCGCGCAACGCCAGCCCGAATGCGACGGCGGCAGCCGGCTCATGCAGCAGCGGATCGCTCACCTGGCGCGAGACGCCGCCCAATGCAGCACATTCGAACGGCAACACGGAGCAGCCCAGAACGTCCGCGATATCCGCCATCGAAAAGCCGACGCCCTCTAGCAGATCCAGTTCGCCGCTCACCAGCGCGCAATCGAGCTCGGGGCCCTGCACGAGGTCGCGCAATGCGTCGGCGAGATCGGAATGCTCGGGCGCCGGGTACCGCATTTCGGCTGCGACGCTGTCATCCACTAAACGCCAGCCTTGCACGCCGTCCGCGCCGATCCACAACGCCACATACGGTTCGTGCGGATCCAGTTCGCAAGCCGCCGCGTAGCGCATGGCCCGCAACGCGGCATGCGGCTCGCCGTCGATGGTGGTCAGCGAAATGCCCGCTGCCGCCGCGCATTCGATGCGCGCTTCGAGGTGCTGGCGTGCCGTCGCGGCAATAGTCACCGAGCGAATCGGCGTGGGGCGCTCATCCACAAACCAGTCGACGGCCAGTGCGTGCCGCTCGAGTCCCGCGATGCGTTCCACTTCGCTCATCACTGCTGGTTCCAGCTCGGCGAGTTCGTGTCCGCCGTCTTCCGCGCAACCGCTTTGTGCAGCGAGCCGCGCGAGCGGCAAAGTGGCTGTCAAGGTCACCGATGCGGGCACCGCCATCGCGCATCGCAATACGGACGTCGCGCACAAGTGAGGCAGATCGGCAAACGCATCGCGCAATGCGCGCGCAAGCGCCTGGCGGTCGGCGATCTCGATGCCGGCAATCGCATTGGCCGGCAGCGGCACCGTGCGCATATATTCGATCTGCAACGAAGCGCGGGCGCGCGCCCGCTGACTCACCACGACGAGCCGCACGTTCTGCGAACTCACGTCGATACCGGCAGCGAAACGCTGCATACCTGCCTGCACGGCTTGCAGCCATGAACTTCTTATCGTCATCACGCCCTCCCTGAGACTCGCGCGGCGAACCATTCGAACGCGAGCAGCGAGGAAGAATTGTGCGTATGGGCGCGTCTGAGCGACACTCGGCCAAACGGCTAACGTCGCGCCGGCGATCATCAAAGCCCGCTACAGTGAAGCCTCGTTCAACGCAGTGCAGACACTTGTCAAGAACTGTCAGTAAGCATGCCGAAAGCTGAAAAGCGGGGCGGCTATAATCGCGGGACTGTTTTTTGGTGCCTATATGCAATCCACGTCTCCCACATCTCCGCCGCCCGCGCCGCAAAAGCGCAAACGCCCGTTGTGGCTCAAGCTCATCCTTGGCTTTTTCGGGCTGATCGTTGCGGGTGTCGTGTGCGTGCTGCTGCTGCTCGGTTACGCGCTCGTGGTCGCCACACCGAACCTGCCCTCGCTCGACGCCCTCACCGACTACCGCCCGAAAGTGCCGCTGCGCATCTATACGGCCGACCATGTGCTGATTGGTGAATTCGGTGAGGAACGGCGCGATATCGTGCGTATCCAGGACGTGCCGGACAGTCTGAAAAAGGCGGTGCTCGCCATCGAGGACGCGCGCTTTTACGACCACGGCGGCGTCGACCTCACAGGCATCGCGCGCGCCGGATTCGTCGCGCTGACCAACGGCCATGCGACGCAAGGCGCGAGCACGATCACCATGCAGGTGGCGCGCAACTTCTTCCTCTCGAGCGAAAAGACCTACACGCGCAAGATCTACGAGATGCTGCTCGCGTACAAGATCGAGTCGAAGCTCACGAAAGATCAGATTCTCGAGGTATATATGAATCAGATCTATCTGGGCCAGCGCGCGTATGGTTTCGCGAGCGCGGCGCGCGTCTATTTCGGTAAAGATCTGAAGGACCTGACGCTCGCGGAGTCCGCGATGCTCGCCGGCTTGCCGAAGGCGCCGTCCGCGTACAACCCGGTGGTGAATCCGAAGCGCGCAAAGGTACGCCAGGAGTACATTCTGCAACGCATGTATGAGCTGCACTACATCAATCAGCAGCAGTACGACGACGCGAGCCGTCAGCCGCTTGTCGTGAAGGGCGCCGGCAAGGAATTCAGCGTGCATGCCGAGTATGTCGCGGAAATGGTGCGACAGATGATGTACGCCCAATACCGCGAGGAAGCGTACACGCGCGGCCTCAATGTCGTGACGACGATCGACTCCGCCGATCAGGACGTCGCCTATCGCGCGTTGCGTAAAGGCTTGATGGACTACGAGCGGCGCCACGGTTATCGCGGCCCCGAAGCGTTCATCGATTTGCCCTCCGACGCGGACGACCGCGAGCAGGCCATCGACGACGCGCTGCTCGAACACCCGGACAACGGCGAAATCATTGCGGCAGTGGTGACGGCGGCGAGCCCGAAGCAGGTGCAGGCCACGTTTATCGACGGCAACGTCGCGACCATTCAGGGCGACGGCCTGCGCTTCGCGCAATCGGCGCTTAGCGCACGCGCGCAGCCGAACCAGCGCCTGCGGCCCGGTGCGATCATCCGTCTCGTCAAGAACGATGAAGGCCAGTGGGCGATCACGCAGTTGCCGCAAGTGGAAGGCGCGTTCATTTCCGTCGTGCCTCAGGACGGCGCGATCCGCGCGCTTGTCGGCGGGTTCGATTTCAACAAGAACAAGTTCAATCACGTCACGCAGGCATGGCGTCAGCCGGGCTCCAGTTTCAAGCCGTTCATCTATTCGGCTTCGCTCGAAAAGGGGCTTGGGCCGGCCACGGTCATCAACGACGCGCCGCTCTTTTTCAGCGCCGCGGAGACGGGTGGTCAGGCGTGGGAGCCGAAAAACTACGGCGGCGGTTTCGACGGGCCGATGAGCATGCGAACCGCGTTGCAGAAGTCGAAGAACCTGGTGTCGATACGCATCCTTAACCACATCGGCACGAAGTACGCGCAGCAGTACATCACGCGCTTCGGTTTCGATGCAGACCGTCATCCGGCCTATCTGCCTATGGCGCTCGGCGCGGGTCTCGTCACGCCGTTGCAGATGGCGGGCGCATTTTCGGTGTTCGCGAACGGCGGCTATCGGATCAATCCCTATCTGATCGCGGAAGTCACCGATCCACGCGGCGTCGTCGTTGCGCACGCGCAGCCGCTCGTCGCGGAGCAAAGCGCGCCGCATGCCATCGAGCCGCGCAACGCATACGTGATGAACAGCCTGCTGCAAAGCGTCGCGCAGCGCGGCACGGGCGCGAAGTCGAACGTGCTCAAGCGCACCGATCTCGGCGGCAAGACCGGCACGACGAACGATTCGCGCGACGCCTGGTTTGCCGGCTATCAGCACACGCTGACCGCGATTGCATGGATCGGCTACGACAACCCGCGCAGTCTCGGCGACAAGGAAACCGGCGGCGGCCTCGCGTTGCCCGTGTGGATCGAGTACATGGGACGTGCGCTCAAGGGCGTGCCGGACTACAAGATGCCGATGCCGGACGGCGTGGTCGAACTGGGCTCAGAGCTGTACTTCGACGAATTCACCCCGGGCCACGGTTTTGTCGCGACGGTCGGCGTCAGTCAGGCGACACTCGACGAGGCGAGCGCCGCGTCGGCCGCGCCCGGACAGGTGGGCGAGCAGGAAAAGCAGGACATCATGAATCTGTTCCGCGGGCACTGACGAGCGGCCCGCATGCAGTTGGAAAAAAAGCCGCCGCGCATGGTCTGCGCGGCGGCTTTTTTTCGACCTTCGACCTTCGACCTTCGACCCTTTGACTCTCGCTCAACAACCGGCGAGCGTATTCAGGCTTCGAAGTGGACCGGCTCGCCGGCCTGTTGGGTCGCGTACTCGGAAAGCGCCGCGAAAAACTCCTTGCCGCTTCGCGTGTCGCGCCACTCGCCGTCGACCAGACGGTAGTGAAAACCGCCCGCCTTCGCGGCGATCCAGATCTCGCTCATGGGCGGTTGCAGATTGACGATGATCTTCGAGCGATTCGCGAACTCGAGGGTCAGCACGTTGCCGCTGCGCTCGAGTTCGATGTCGGCCTCGGCGTCGTCCAGCGCGCGTTCGATGGCGGCTAGCGCGGCCTCCGCGCGGGTCAGGTAATCACTATCGGACATGCTAAACTCCATCGATTATTCATTCAGGGACAGTCATGCGAGTCGTATCTCGGATGCGCGCGGCGGCGCCCGGCCGCGCGATTGTAGCGGGTTTAGCCATTCTCGCAGGTTGCGCGCTCGGCGGTTCGCTCGCCGGCTGCGGGCAGCGCGGTTCGCTGTATTTGCCAACCGTGCCGCCGTTGCCGGCCAAGCCGATCGACCGCACGCAGCCGCCGTCGCCAGACGAAGTGAAACCTGGCGCTGAAACCGCATCCGACGCGGACTCCATTCCCGACACGTCCGGCACGCCGCTCTCGCTTGCTCCGGCGAACGAACTGTCCGCGCCGTCCACGTCCGCCGCTTCTGCTGCGTCGGCCGCATCGGCTTCCCAGCCCGCCTCCGCTGCCACTCCCGCTCAATAAGACTCGCATGACTCGACCTGCATTTGACTACGTCGACGGCGTGCTTCACGCCGAAGGCGTGTCCGCCGTTTCGCTCGCCGAACAGTTCGGCACGCCGCTCTACGTGTACTCGCGCGCCGCGCTGACCGACGCATGGAACGCATACGCGGGCGCATGCGCCGGCCGTCGCGCCAGCGTGCACGTCGCCGTCAAGGCCAACAGCAATCTCGCGGTGCTGAACGTGTTCGCGCGTCTTGGCGCGGGCTTCGACATTGTGTCGGGCGGCGAACTGGCGCGCGTGCTGGCCGCCGGCGGCAAGGCGGAACATACCGTGTTTTCTGGCGTCGGCAAGCATGCGAACGAAATGCGCGAGGCGCTGGAGGCCGGCGTCAAGTGCTTTAACGTCGAGTCGATTCCGGAGCTCGATCGCCTGAACGCGGTCGCTGCGCAACTGGGCAAGAAGGCGCCGGTTTCGCTGCGCGTGAACCCGGACGTCGACGCGAAAACGCACCCGTACATTTCCACAGGACTCAAGTCGAACAAGTTCGGCGTCGCATTCGAAGAGGCGCGCGCCACCTATCAGGCGGCCGCGGCCATGGCGAACCTCGAGGTGGTCGGCATCGACTGCCATATCGGCTCGCAGATTACCGAAGTCGCGCCGTACCTCGACGCGGTGGACAAGGTCCTGGAACTGGTCGAACAGCTCGAGCAGGACGGCATCACGATTCGTCATATCGACGTGGGCGGCGGTCTCGGCATTACCTACGACGACGAAACGCCGCCGGACATCGGCGAGTTCGTGCGCACCGTGCTCGACCGGATTGAGGCGCGCGGTCACGGCCATCGCGAGGTGTATTTCGAGCCGGGCCGTTCGCTGGTCGGCAATGCAGGTCTGCTGCTCACGCGCGTCGAGTTTCTGAAGCCGGGCGCTGAAAAGAACTTCGCCATCGTCGACGCGGCCATGAACGATCTCGCCCGCCCCGCGATGTACGAGGCGTATCACGCCATAGACGCCGTCGTTCAGCGCGAACTGCCCGCGCATGTCTACGACGTAGTGGGCCCGGTTTGCGAAAGCGGCGACTGGCTCGGGCGCGAGCGGTTGCTCTGCGTCGAGCCGGGCGACCTGCTCGCGATTCGTTCGGCCGGCGCCTATGGCTTCGTGATGAGCTCGAACTACAACACCCGTCCGCGTGCAGCGGAGGTGATGGTTGATGGTACACAAGCGCATGTGGTCCGCGCTCGTGAGGAAGTGCAGCAACTGTTTGCGGGCGAAACGATCTTGCCGGCATAACCAGCGCGGGTGGACGGTCACATGAAAAAGGCGATGCCGTTGTGGCATCGCCTTTTTTATTGGTGCGGGTTTATCGTCCGTTTATCGCCCGCTTATCGTCCGCTTATTGCCCGCTGATCAACCGTTGATCGCGGCTTTAACCGACGCTCGCGCAACCACACGATCAAACGCCAGCCCAGTAGCATCAGCATGATCGCGCCGTAGATCTTCGGCAGCAGCAGGTCGTGCTTGCCGGCCTTCATCCACCAGAAGTGCAGAATCGCCAGCGCGCCGATCGCATAGATCGCGCGATGCAAGCTCTGCCAGCGGCGGCCGAGCTTGCGCACCATCGCGCGCGGCGACGTGACAGCCAACGCGATCAACAGCACGAACGCGGCAAAGCCGACGGTGATGAACGGCCGCTTGCCGATGTCCTTGACGATTTCAGCGACGTCGAACCACTTGTCGAACCAGAGATACGTCGTGAAATGGAGCGTCGCGTAGAAGAACGCGTAAAGCCCGAGCATGCGGCGAAACCGCACGAACGCCGCGACGCCGGTGAGCCGGCGCAACGGCGTCACGGCCAGCGTGATGCACAGAAACACGAGTGTCCACAGCCCCGTGGAACGCGTGATGAACTCGATCGGGTTGGCGCCCAGCCGGTCGGTCAAGCCAAACAACACGATGCGCGCGAGCGGATACCACGCGGCGACGAATACCGCGATTTTCGCGGGCACGACCCAGCGCAAACCTGCGGCCGGCCGCCTCGCCGCCGCGGAAGCCGGTGCCTTCGCACCCGCCTGCGCGCGCGGCGCGCGGCGCTCGATGCGAGCGGCGGATTGAGAGTCGGAAGCCATCGTCATGTCGCTCAGAAGTTTTTCTTCAGGTCCATGCCCTGATACAGCGACGCGACCTGATCGCCGTAGCCGTTGAACATCAGCGTCTTGCGCTTCGGCGTGAAAAAGCCGTCTTCGCCGATGCGCCGCTCGGCCGCCTGGCTCCAACGCGGGTGATCGACGTTGGGGTTCACGTTCGAATAGAAACCATACTCGTTCGATGCATACGTGTTCCAGCTCGTCGGCGGCTGCTTTTCGACAAAGCGGATTTTCACGAGCGACTTCGCGCTCTTGAAGCCATATTTCCACGGCACCACGACGCGAACCGGCGCGCCGTTCTGATTGGGCAGCACCTGGCCGTACACGCCCATGGTGAGCAGCGTAAGCGGGTTCATCGCCTCGTCCATGCGCAGGCCTTCCGAATATGGCCAATCGAGTATCGGCGTGGAAAGCCCAGGCATCTGCGACGGATCCGCCAGCGTGATGAACTGCACGTATTTCGCGTTGCCGGTGGGCTGCACGCGCTTGATCAGCTCCGCGAGCGGCACGCCGATCCACGGAATCACCATCGACCACCCTTCGACGCAACGCAGCCGGTACACGCGCTCCTCGAGCGGCGCGAGCTTGAGCAGCTCGTCGATGTCGTACACCTTCGGGTTTTTGATTTCGCCTTCGACGCTCACTTTCCACGGACGCGGCCGCAAGGTGCCCGCGTGTTGGGCCGGATCGGATTTATCCGTGCCGAACTCGTAATAGTTGTTGTAGCTGGTGATGTCCTTGAACGGCGTGATCTTGTCGAGCGCGACGAACTTTGCGTTCGTCTTCGCGGCCAGCTTCTGCGCCTTCGAGTCCGGCGACGTGTAGGCCGCCAGCGCTTCGCCGTTCACGCCAATCAGACTTCCGAGCGCCAACGCGCCGGCCGCCTGCAGCACGCGCCGCCGGTTCTCGAAGATGTGCTGCGGCGTGATTTCGCTGCGAGCGATATCGTCGCCGGTGAGTTGAATCCTGTCGCTTCGCTTGATCCACATCGTGCTGCTCCTTGCGGCCTCTGCTTGAGCCATCCAGCGGGGCCATGGTGATGATCGCTCGTCGGGCCATTTCACGCGTTCTCAATTACGAACACATTCCATGTGCAAATATTCCGCCAGCCATAAAAAAACCGCCGGTGCAAAACACGCGGCGGTTCTTTGTCGGTCGAGAACGGCGGATATTACAGCTTGCCGTAACTATGAAGTCCCGACAGGAACATGTTCACGCCGAGGAACGCGAAAGTCGTGACCAGCAGGCCCGTGAGCGCCCACCAGGCGGCAACGGCGCCGCGCAGGCCCTTCATCAGACGCATATGCAGCCAGGCCGCGTAGTTCAGCCAGACAATCAGCGCCCATGTTTCCTTCGGGTCCCAGCTCCAGTAACCGCCCCAGGCTTCCGCTGCCCACAGCGCGCCGAGAATCGTCGCAATCGTGAAGAACGCGAAGCCGACGGCGATCGACTTGTACATCACGTCGTCGAGCACTTCGAGCGCCGGCAGGCGATCGGCCAGCACGCCGCGCTCTTTCCCGATGTAGGCGACCGCGACCATTGCCGACAGGGCAAAGCTACCATAGCCGATGAAGTTCGCTGGCACGTGAATTTTCATCCACCAGCTTTGCAGGGCCGGAACGAGCGGCTGAATCTGCTGCGCGTCGCGAGCGACCGAGTACCACATCAGGAAGCCGACGGCGGCGCTGATCACGAGCAGCACGAATGCGCCGAGCGCGCGCGTGTTGTAGTGCTGCTCGTAATACAAATAGAAGAGCGCGGTGATCAGGCTGAACAGCACGAACACTTCGTACAGGTTCGAAATGGGAATATGGCCGACGTCAGCGCCAATCAGGTATGACTCGTACCAGCGCACCATCAGGCCGACAAAGCCCATCGCCACCGCGACCCAGGTCATTCGCGAACCGATGGCCGCGCCGGTGGGCGAGCGCGACAGCAAACCGATCCAGTAGAAAACCGTTGCGAACACGAACAGCGCGCTCATCCACAGAATCGCGGACTGGCTCGACAGGAAATACTTCAGGAAGAACGCGTTGTCGGCGCGGCTCAGATCGCCGTGATAGATCTGGATGGCCAGCAGCGACAGCGCCGCGATTGCCGCCATGAGCGGACGCGCGGGTTTCCAGCGCCAGCCGAGCACGACGAACACCGGCACCGAGCACACCAGCACCAGCTTGTCGTAGTAATTCATGAACGGGTGATAGCGCGACAGTGCGAAGCCGGCGCCCGCGACCATTGCGAGCGCGAACAGCCAGTCGACGATACCGAGCCGTTTCAGGAATGGCCGCTCGTCGAATTGGGCGGCGCTGAGTGCTCCGTCCGCCGGCGCCTTGGCGGGCCGCGCGGAGGAACGGGAAGATGAGGAAACCTGAGTCAAGTCCATGGTATTACCGGGTCGAATCTTGTGAGCTTGCAGACTGCGCCCCGGCGTTGCCGGATGCCGCATCAGCGGGTTTGGCGCCCAACGCGGCGCCGACCGCGTCGCGCGTCTGGGCGAAATCTTTTTCGAAGTCGAGCGTTTTGCGGGCGCTCGACATGGCCATCACGACATGCGTGCCCTGCCCGGAATCTTTGAGCCAGAACCAGAGGCGCCGTTCGCGGACGTAGAACATCGAAAAGATGCCCAATACGAGGAGCAGGCTGCCAAGATACACGACTTTTTTGCCCGGCGCGCGCGTCAGCTGAAATACCGAAGCTTGCACCTGCTTGAAGGAGTCGAGTTGCAAGTAGACCGGCGATCCATACAGAAAGCTGTCAGATATCGCGTTGATCGAGCTTTGGACGAAGCGGCTCGCCTCTGCATTCGCCTGCGCGTCCGGCTCGCCCTGCTGCTGGCGCGACAGCTGCCAGAGGTCCCACATCGAACCTTCCAGCATACGCAGCAGCAAACCCGCAGCCTTTTCCTGCTCGCCCTTCGGCACCGAATGGTCGATAAAGCCGGCGATGGCCTGGAAGCCGCCCAGCGGCTGGCCATTCGGCATCTTGACGCTTGCGTCCGCGCCCGCAAAAAGGGTCAGCACGCGCAGCGCGCTTTCTTCAAGATGCTGCTGCAATTCGGTGTTTGCTTGCGGCACGGAGCGCAGCGCGAAGCGGTGAGCGGCTTGCGCGCGCGCGGCCGCGCTTTCCAGCGTGGCCCGCAGGTTCATCCACTCCTTGACGGTGCCGCCCGTGTCCGCGGGAATGCGCAGGTAGCGGAACGGATCGTCGGGATTCACGCGCATGCCCGCGAGGAAGAATCTCTCGCCGCCCACCGCGACCGGCAGCATGTAGTTGTTGTACTCGCGCGCCTGGCCGTCCTTGTCGCGCACCTTGTATTGCACCGAAGGGCCGACGTTGTGCAGGTCGAGCGGCTTCGAGGTCTTCGCTCCGGAACCGAGCCGCTCGTCGAAGGCTTCCTTCAGCGACCGGTTCGCGGCGACGCCCCGGGCATCGGTCTGGCCGTTGGCGTTGGAGATGTTTTCGACGTTGATCGCGCGGAAATCGGTGAATTCGACCGTCTGGCCGTCGGCGAGCGGCGTGGCCGAGCTCAACGGCGCATTGCCGCCGATCGTGCCGCCGAACGGCGCGGTTTTCGCGCTCGCGCCAGTCATCGGGTAGGCCGTCATCTCCATTTGCGAGCCGCCGTCCTGGAAGCTCGACTGATAGATCGACACGCCGTCGTACTCGAACGGCTTGTTCACCTCGATGCGCGCCGGCACGCGCGCGCCGGTCTTGTGATCGACCACGACAATGTCGCTCGCGAAGAGCTTCGGCATGCCCGTCGAGTAATAGTCGACGATGAACTTCTGCAGTTCGATTGAGAACGGCAGATCCTGGATCAGCGAGCCGTCCGGCTGATTCAGAATCGCGGTGGATACGTGCTGCCCTTCCGGCACCCACGCGTAGCCGCGGAACGTCGGGTTGGACTGCGACAGACGGTGCTCCGGCGGAATCTCGTTAATGACCGTGTTGGCGCGGATCGGCGTTTTGTCGAAGAGCCACATTTGCAGCTTGATCGGCAGATTGCTGTCAAGCAGGCCGCCGAGGCAGATAACCACGATCGCGAGGTGCGCAGAGATATAGCCGAACCTGGTCAATGCGCCGCGCTTGGCCGCGATCAGCGTGGCGCCGTCGGACTCGCGCGTGACAAACTTGTAGCCGAGCTTCGCGCAAAGTTTGCCGAGCACCGCCGCCGTCTGCGCGCGCGTGCCGTGCAGCGCAAAATCGCTCTTGTGATGAAACGCGCGCAAGCTCGCTTCACGGACCTTGTCTTTCCAGCTCTTCGCGTCGGCGATCATTTTCGGCGCGTTGCGGATCACGCACAGCGACACCGACACCATTAGAAAGCCGAGAATCAGCATGAACCACCACGAGCTGTACACCGTGTAGAGGCTCAGCGCGCGGAAGATGTCGGCCCAGAACGGACCGAACTGATTGACGTAATTGGGATACGGATCGTCCTGCGTAAGAACGGTGCCGATGATGCTGGCGATAGACAGAATCACCAGCAGCGCAATCGCAAAACGCATCGAACTCAGTAGTTCGACGGCGCTGCGCAAGACGCGATTGCCCGACTTCGACTGCAAACCCGACGTGGTGACGCTCATTCATACTCCGACTGAACAGCAAAAAAGGGTGAAGGGCGACCGTAAACACGACGCCCCCACCCTTTTCTTGTTTTTCACCGGCCTCGACGGGCCGGTTGCACTTGCGCGCGAACCTCTTAATGCAGGCCCGCGATGTAATCGGCTACAGCTTTGATCTCGCTGTCCGACAGACGCGATGCGACAGCATGCATCGCCTCGTTGTTATTGCGCGCGCCGGGGCCCTGTGTGAACGCGTTCAACTGCGCCACCGTGTATTCAGCCCATTGTCCCGACAAACGCGGATATTGCGACGGAATACCTTGACCCGTGGGCCCGTGACAGCTTGCACATGCCGGCACGCCCTTGTCCGCAATGCCGCCCCGGTAAATCTTCTGCCCGAGCGCCACAGTGTCTTCATTGTGCGCATAACCGGGCTTCTGAGCCTGCGTCGCGAGATAGGCAGCGACGTTGACCATGTCCTGATCGGATAACGCCGAAGCCATGCCCGTCATGATCGCATTGTTGCGCGCGGGCTGTTTGGCGCCGGGCTGCGGCTTGAAATCCTTGAGTTGTTTG
Source organism: Burkholderia sp. WSM2230 (assembly GCF_000472445.1). GTDB lineage: Bacteria > Pseudomonadota > Gammaproteobacteria > Burkholderiales > Burkholderiaceae > Paraburkholderia. The sequence continues at coordinate 39,464 of NZ_AXAJ01000014.1, read as the reverse complement.
ACGAGATAGTCGGGATGCTGACCCGCCAGCTTCGGATACGCACCGCCGGCACTGTTGCCGTCTGCGCCGTGACACGACGCGCAAACCTGCACTGCGATTGCCTGCCCCCGATTAATGTCCGGCTTTGCCGGATCTGCCTTTGCTGGATCTGCTGCTCGTGCCTGAATTGCCAAACCTGAAAGACCTGCCGCTACCTGAAACACCATCAGAGCCTTGCACAGTCGATTCATTCGCACACCCTGTCTCGTCTTGTGGGATTTTAGAGGTTTTGCACAATACGACGGCGACCCAAGTGACCGCCAGGAGCCGCCGAGGCACGCGGGCTGGCCCCCTCAGGTTTTCAGTAAACCATCGTATTGTACAATAACTCGCTAATCGCTAAGACGCCAGTCGGGCTTGACCCGTCCCCACTCTGGGTTCCCCGGCGTCTCGAAATCTGGCCTGCTCATGTCCTTCCTGCTCCACCAATCCCGCTTTTTCACGACCGTCAATCACCTGCGCGATTTGCCGGCCACCGCGCAGCCCGAGATTGCTTTTGCCGGGCGTTCCAATGCGGGCAAATCGACGGCCATCAACATTTTGTGCAATCAGAAGCGGCTGGCATTCGCGAGTAAGACGCCGGGACGTACGCAGCACATCAACTACTTTTCCGTGGGCAAGGCCGACGAACCGGCCGGGCATCTGGTGGACCTGCCGGGTTACGGCTATGCGGAAGTGCCCGGTGCAGCCAAGGCTCACTGGGAGGCGTTGCTTTCCTCGTACCTGCAATCGCGCTCGCAATTGCGCGGCATGATCCTGATGATGGATGCGCGCCGCCCGTTGACCGATCTGGACCGGCGGATGATCGAATGGTTTGCGCCGACCGGCAAGCCGATCCATGCGCTTCTGACCAAATGCGACAAATTGACGCGTCAGGAAAGCGTGAATGCGCTGCGCGCCACGCAAAAGGGTTTAGCTGAGTATCGCGCTGCGGGTTATCAGGGTGAACTGACGGCGCAGCTTTTTTCTGCGCTCAAGCGGGTGGGCATCGAGGAAGCGCACGAGTTGATCGAAAGCTGGCTGATCCCCGACGCGAAGGGTGAAGCGGACGCTGCCCAGTAAGTTGCGCTGACGTTTCTGAAAGGCCTGACAGCGCGATTTCGGCGGCCCATAAAAAANCCCGCCGCTTTAACGGCGGGTCAAACAGCCTAATCGAAAAACGACAGGCACCCGCTCAGGGAGGAGAAGCGGGGAGGTCAGCGCCAGGCGCCTTGCTCGATCGGTATGATATACCATTGTCTTGAAAAGTTTCCGCGAGTGGCACCGGCGTCGCCGGCGCCGCCCATGTCACCGCCCCACTCAAGATATCCACGGTTTTCGATCCCACATGAGCTTCTACCCGCACTATCGCCCGCGCCGTATGCGCCGCGACGACTTCTCGCGCCGTCTGATGCGCGAAAGCATCCTCACCACCAACGACCTGATCTACCCCGTTTTCGTGGTCGAAGGCACCAACGTTCGGCAAGCCGTGCCGTCGATGCCTGGAGTCGAGCGCGTCTCGGTCGACCTGCTGATGAAAGTCGCGGAGCAGTGCGTGGAGCTGGGCGTGCCCGTGCTGTCGCTATTTCCGGCGATCGAGCCGTCGCTGAAAACGCCCGATGGCCGCGAGGCGACCAACGCCGCAGGTCTGATCCCGCGCGCGGTACGCGAGCTCAAGAAGCACTTCCCGGAACTGGGTGTGCTGACCGACGTCGCCCTCGATCCCTACACGAGCCACGGCCAGGACGGCGTGCTCGACGAGACTGGCTATGTCATCAACGACGAAACCGTCGAGATCCTGATCGAGCAGGCGCGCACGCAGGCTGAGGCCGGCGTCGACATCGTTGCGCCGTCGGACATGATGGACGGCCGCATTGGCGCCATCCGCGAAATGCTGGAAAGCGAGGACCACGTGCACACGCGCATCATGGCGTATGCGGCCAAGTTCGCGTCCGCGTTCTACGGCCCGTTCCGCGACGCCGTCGGCTCGGCCACGAACCTCGGCAAGAGCAACAAGATGACGTACCAGATGGACCCGGCCAATTCCAACGAAGCGCTGCGCGAAGTGGAGGCGGACATCAACGAAGGCGCGGACATGGTGATGGTGAAGCCTGGTATGCCGTACCTCGACATCGTGCGTCGCGTGAAGGACGAGTTTCGGTTCCCGACCTACGTCTATCAGGTGAGCGGCGAGTACGCGATGCTGAAGGCGGCGGCGCAGAACGGCTGGCTCGATCACGACAAGGCGATGATGGAATCACTGCTTGCGTTCAAGCGTGCGGGTGCGGACGGCGTTCTGACGTATTTCGCACTGGATGCGGCGCGGATCCTGCGGTCGTCCAAGTGACGGTGCGTTAGGCTCGGGTAGCGGCTGCGGCTGCTGCCGCGGGCAAATCTTCTTCCATTGGTTGATGCGCCTCGCCGTTGGGGCTACGAAACGGTTGCGGATTCGCTCGAAAGCAGATGGAGGCGGACTCCTGGTCGCGCCTCCTTTTTTTTGCGCGGTCGGGCGTGAGTCGGAGCCGCGGGGGCAGGCAGGCGGGCGTGACGCTGTCGGGCGGTTGGGCGGTTGGGCGGTTGGGCGGTTGGGCGCTTGGGCGCTTGGGCGGTTGGGCGCTTGGGCGGTTGGGCGCTTGGGCGGTCTGGCGCTTGGGCGGTCTGGCGCTTGGGCGGTCTGGCGCTTGGGCGGTCTGGCGCTTGGGCGGTCTGGCGCTTGGGCGGTCTGGCGCTTGGGCGGTCTGGCGCTTGGGCGGTCTGGCGCTTGGGCGGTCTGGCGCTTGGGCGGTCTGGCGCTTGGGCGGTCGGGGACCGGACGGTCGGGCGTGTTCGGGGAGGCCGGCGTGCTGTCATGCGAGCGGGCAGTTCGGCTCACGTGAATGCGGGCGTGGGCGGCCAGGCCAGCCGACGTCTGCTCAAGTTGGGGCTACACTCGCCCGCTCGAGCGATCGTAGGAATTTGTCAGCTGATTCATAACCGACGACACGCAGCACCTCTTTGCCGCCACGGTCGAACAAGATAATTCCCGGCGGCCCGAAAAGGCCGAAACGCTTTAGCAGCGCCTGATCGTCGGCATTGTTGGCGGTCACGTCGGCGCGCAGCAGGTTCATCTGCTTCAACTTCGCCTGGACGCGCGGGTCGCTAAAGGTGAACTTCTCCATCTCCTTGCAGCTTACGCACCAGTCGGCATAGAAATCGAGCATGGCGGGCTGTGGCGCCGCTTTGACGGCCTGATCGAGTTCAACTGAGGAACGTACCGGCTTGAACGCCGGATCGCCCTGCGACGCAATCTCCGGCGCGCCACGCACAGATCCGCCCCCCGGCGACGTCGCGTGCGAGGCCAGCACAGCCAGCGGTCGCAACGGGTCCGACGAACCGGCCGCAAGCCCGACCAGCAGCACGGCCGCCCAAACGGCGAGGGCCGCGCCTACGCCGCGCCCGAGCCGACGCCAGATCGACGCCTGCGCCACAGGCGCCGCAAAAAAACCCAACGATGCTGCCGCGATCAACAGCCAGAGCGCGCTCAGCAGCATGGTGGCCGCCGCGCCTAGCACCGGCCAGACGATCCACAGAGCCGCGGCAAGCAGCACGACGCCGAACAGCACCTTCACGTCGTCCATCCATGCGCCGGCGCGCGGCAGCAAGGTTCCGGCGCCAAGTCCGACGATCAGGAGCGGCACGCCCAGCCCAAGGCCCATCGCGAACAGTGCCGCGCCGCCGAGCATGGCATTCCCGGTGTGCGCGATGAAGGCGAGCACCGCAAAAAGCGGCGCAGTCATGCAGGCGCCGACCACGAGCGCGGACAGTGCGCCCATCGCCGCGACGGCTGCAAACTTCCCGCCCGAGCGCTCCGCCGACGCCTGCGACACACCTTCCTGCCAGCGCTGCGGCAGCGCGATGTCGAAGCCCGCGATCAGCGTCAGCGCAAAAATAGTCAGCAGTACGCCAAACGCGCCCAACACCCACGGGTTCTGCAACCACGCACCGAGACTTTGACCGACGAGCGCCGCGGCAATACCGAGCGCGGTGTAGACAAGGGCCATCCCGACGACATAGGCCAGCGATAGCGCGAAACCGCGCCGGCGTGTGACCCGCGCGCCTTCGCCGATGACGATCGCCGAAAGAATCGGAATCATTGGATACGAGCACGGCAACAGGCTCAGAACCATGCCCGCGACGAAGTAAAGTCCGATAATGGCCAGGAAGCCGCCGCCTTGCAGCAGCGACTGCGCGTACTCGGCGCTCGTGGCGCGCTCGTACCATGGCGCATCGCTTACCGTGGACTGCAGCGCGGCGGTACTGCCAGCCGGCAGCAATGCAGCACCGCTCACGTGGTAGACCCGCTCCATGGGCGGATAACAAATGCCGGCGTCCGCACAACCTTGCGACGTAACGGCGAGATCGAACCCTCCTGCAGCCTGCTTTACGGGAATCCGGATCGTCAGCTCATTACGATACGTCTCGACGTTCTTGTTGAAAGTCTGGTCGAACTTGATGTGACCCGCCGGCAACTGAGGCTCACCGATTGTTGCGCTTGCATTGCGGGTCGCGAACGCAAATCGCTCGCGGTACATGTAGTAGCCGTCCGCGATCTTGTAGGTGATATCTATTTCGCCTGGCTTTTCGGCCGCGCTGAACTTGAAGGCGACGGCGGGATCGAGGAAGTCGTCCGCGGCACGGGCAAGCGTGCCGAACTGCGCGAGAATCAGGCAAGCGAAGAGGAGGAATGCGGCATGCAGCGCATGGCGCGCACGTCGGCTGAGGCGGTTAAACATGGAGGGGGCGTTGGGTTTCCGCAATGATCCACTGGCCATACGCAGCCGACGCGTCGGCTTGCCACGAGAGAATTTCGGGCGTGTCGTAGGGATGATGCGCCTGTACGTATTGCTCAAGCTCGAGCGCGCGCGCGGCGCTCGTCTTGAACAGCAACTGGATTTCTTGCGCCGTTTCAAGCTTGCCCTGCCAGTGGTAGCTGGACTGCACCGCGCCGAGTTGCGTGACACATGCGCACAGGCGCGCGGCCAGCGCATCTGCGGCGAGCTTCTGCGCAACAGCCGCGTCCGGCACCGTCGTCAGAAGTAAAGTCACATTCGCGCTCACAGCAGGCTCCGGCAACATGCAGTTCAGGTGCCAATATCGTATCACCTGCACCCAAAGTGCCGCTGGCAGCGCGGCTGTGCGCATGCGGCATTTCGCCGCTCAAGCCGCGCGGGCTCGAGCTACGCCAACGTCCACCGGTCGAAAACAAAAAAGCCAGGCTGTGAGCCTGGCTTTTTATGAGCAATCAGCGCTGAAAGCTTATTCAGCTTCTTGCACTTCGACTTCCTCAACTTCCGGACGGTCGAGCAGTTCGACCAGTGCCATGGGAGCATTGTCGCCAACGCGGAAGCCGAACTTCAGCACGCGCAGGTAGCCGCCCGGACGGGTAGCGTAACGCGGGCCGAGCACTTCGAAAAGCTTCGTGACCGAGTCACGATCGCGCAGACGGTTGAACGCCAGACGACGATTGGCCAGCGACGGCTTCTTGCCGAGCGTGATCAGCGGCTCGACAACTTTACGGAGTTCTTTCGCCTTCGGCAGCGTGGTCTTGATGACTTCGTGCTCGATCAGCGAGTTGGACATGTTACGGAGCATTGCCAGACGGTGGCTGCTCGTGCGGTTCAGTTTCCGCAAACCATGACGGTGACGCATGTTAATTCCTTCGATTCAAAGTTTTGGTCCAGCTCTTCTATCGCGCTCGTTCTACTCTGAAGTATTACCCTGAAGTAGCGAGTGCACGGGCCGGTAGTGAAAAAAGGCAAGACGCGGATTTTAAAGGAAAATCCGCGTCTTTGCCAGTGCAGCGGCGGGCTCTGCCCCGGATGATTGCCGACTTACTTGTCCAGCCCTGCGGGCGGCCAGTTTTCCAGCTTCATGCCGAGCGTCAAACCACGCGACGCCAGTACTTCCTTGATTTCGTTCAGCGACTTGCGGCCCAGGTTCGGCGTCTTGAGCAACTCGTTTTCCGTGCGCTGGATCAGATCGCCGATGTAGTAGATGTTCTCGGCCTTGAGGCAGTTCGCGGAACGAACCGTCAGTTCGAGGTCATCAACCGGACGCAGCAGGATCGGATCGATCTGCGGCGCGCGCGACGGCGCTTCGGCCGTTGCTTCGGTGCCTTCCAGTGCAGCGAACACCGACAGTTGATCCACCAGAATGCGAGCCGATTGACGGATCGCTTCTTCGGGCGAAATCACACCGTTGGTTTCGATGTTCATCACGAGCTTGTCGAGATCGGTACGCTGTTCGACACGCGCGCTTTCAACGGCGTAGCTCACGCGGCGAACCGGCGAGAACGACGCGTCGAGCACGATACGGCCGATAATCTTGGCCGATTCTTCGCCGTAACGACGCACGTTGCCCGGCACATAGCCGCGGCCCTTCTCAACCTTGATCTGAACGTCGAGCTTGCCGCCCTTCGACAGATGCGCGATCACGTGGTCAGGGTTGATCACTTCGCAATCGTGCGCCAGCTCGATGTCGCCAGCGGTAACAACGCCTTCGCCTTCCTTGCGCAGCGTAACCGTCACTTCGTCACGGTTATGCAGCTTGAACACCACGCCCTTCAGGTTCAACAGCAGGTTGACTACATCCTCTTGCACACCGTCGAGCGTCGAATATTCATGTACGACGCCTGCAATCGTCACTTCGGTCGGCGCATAGCCGATCATGGACGACAGCAGCACGCGCCGGAGCGCGTTACCCAAGGTGTGGCCGTAACCGCGTTCAAACGGTTCCATGACCACTTTCGCGTGGCTTTCGCCCAGCGATTCAACTGCGATGATCTTGGGCTTCAACAAACTGGTTTGCATAGGTTTTCCTTTTCAATACCCTCGGCTCGTTACACCGATAAGGCTGACCGGTAACAACCTGAAAATAAACAGCCGAGACGCCCCCTTGCGTAGCGCAACGGGGTGCCCCGGCCGTTAATCCGATTACCGCGAATACAATTCGACGATCAGGCTTTCGTTGATATCGCCAGCGATATCGCTGCGTTCCGGCTTCTGCTTGAACGTGCCTTCGAACTTCTTCGAATCGACCGAGACCCAGCTCGGCATGCCGCCTTGCTCAGCCAGCGACAGCGCTTCGAGAATACGCGCCTGCTTCTTCGATTGTTCGCGCACTGCGACAACGTCGCCTGCCTTCACTTGCATCGACGGGATGTTCGACACGACGCCGTTCACCATGATCGCCTTGTGGCTAACCAGCTGACGTGCTTCAGCGCGCGTCGAGCCGAAGCCCATGCGATACACGACGTTGTCCAGACGCGACTCGAGCAGTTGCAGCAGGTTTTCACCGGTGTTGCCCTTCAGACGGTCGGCTTCAGCGAAGTAACGGCGGAATTGACGCTCCAGAACACCGTAGATGCGCTTCACTTTTTGCTTTTCGCGCAGCTGCGTGCCGTAGTCGGACGTACGTGCACCCGACGTGCGGCCATGCTGGCCAGGCTTGCTGTCAAGCTTGCACTTGTCAGCGAGCGAACGACGGGCGCTCTTCAGGAAGAGGTCAGTGCCTTCACGGCGGGACAGCTTGGCCTTAGGGCCGATATAACGTGCCACGTTAATTCCTTCGTTGATTAGTCACGCGAATGCCTGCACTCGCGCTAGTCCGAACCCTTTGGGTCGAACGGTGGGCTTAGTCAATTCAATAGCGCAAGCAGCCTGTTTCGCCGACTACTTGATCCGGCGGCAACAGGCGCTAGCGAAAACAGCGTCTTAGATACGACGACGCTTCGGCGGACGGCAGCCGTTGTGCGGGACCGGGGTCACGTCGGAGATCGCGGTGATCTTGATGCCAAGACCATGCAACGCGCGCACCGCCGATTCACGGCCAGGACCGGGGCCCTTGATCCGCACTTCGAGGTTCTTCACGCCGTATTCCATCGCCACGCGGCCAGCCGATTCAGCTGCGACCTGAGCTGCAAACGGGGTCGATTTACGCGAACCCTTGAAGCCCTGACCACCCGACGTTGCCCAGGCGAGTGCATTGCCTTGACGATCGGTGATCGTGATGATGGTGTTGTTGAACGACGCGTGAACGTGAACCACGCCCTCGGCGACGTTCTTCTTGACCTTCTTGCGAACGCGTTGCGCCGCGGAGTTGTTCGAAGCCTTAGCCATTACGTTTTCCTGTAACTGTCAGTTCCGCTTACTTCTTCAGCGATTGCGCTGCACGACGCGGACCCTTGCGCGTACGGGCATTCGTACGCGTGCGTTGGCCGCGCAGGGGCAAGCCCTTACGATGCCGCACACCACGGTAGCAGCCGAGGTCCATCAGGCGCTTGATGTTCATCGTCGTTTCACGGCGCAGATCGCCTTCAACGATGAACTTGCCGACTTCTTCACGCAGCTTTTCGAGGTCTGCGTCGTTCAGGTCTTTGACCTTCTTCGAAAATGCCACACCAGCAGCGACGCAAATGTCGCGCGAGCGCGTGCGGCCGATACCGTAAATAGCCGTCAGGCCGATTTCAGTATGCTGGTGATTCGGGATGTTAACCCCTGCGATACGAGCCATTGTTTTTCCTCAAACAAAAAGCGCAAGCAAAAGCGCGGCGTTCAGCCTTGACGCTGTTTGTGGCGCGGATCAGAGCTGCAAATCACGCGCACAACGCCTTTGCGCTTGATGATCTTGCAATTGCGGCAAATGCGCTTAACCGATGCCATCACTTTCATGATATTACCCTTTTTTCAAATCACTTCGCCCGGAACACGATCCGCGCACGCGACAGATCGTAAGGCGTCAATTCAACCGTCACCTTGTCGCCCGGCAGGATTCGGATGTAGTGCATCCGCATCTTGCCGGATATGTGTCCCAATACGACATGGCCGTTTTCCAGCTTCACCCTGAAGGTAGCGTTAGGCAGGTTTTCGATGACTTCACCCTGCATCTGGATAACATCGTCTTTGGCCATAAGTCCTTTCAACGCATCGGGACGCCGCCGCCTTTGAAATTAGCTTTCTTCAGCAGCGATTCATACTGTTGCGACATAACGTACGACTGCACCTGCGCCATGAAATCCATTGTGACGACGACAATGATCAGCAGCGACGTTCCACCAAAATAAAACGGCACGTTCCAGCGCAGCACCAGAAACTCGGGCAGCAGGCAAACGAACACGATGTAGATCGCACCGGCCAGCGTCAGACGCGTGAGGATGCGGTCGATGTATCGCGCTGTTTGATCGCCCGGGCGGATGCCAGGAACGAAAGCGCCACTCTTTTTCAGGTTGTCGGCCGTCTCTCTGCTGTTGAACACCAGTGCGGTGTAGAAAAAGCAGAAGAAAACGATCGCCAACGCGTACAGCAACACGTACACGGGTTGACCGGGCTTGAGGGCTTCGGCCACATTGTGCAGCGTGTCTGCGAACCAGCCGGTGCGCGACCCCGAACTAAACCAGTTCAGGATGGTTGCCGGGAAGAGAATGATCGACGACGCAAAGATCGGCGGAATCACACCCGACATGTTCAACTTCAGCGGCAGATGCGAAGACTGACCGCCGTAAATCTTGTTACCGACTTGCCGCTTGGCGTAGTTCACAAGAATCTTGCGCTGGCCGCGTTCAATGAACACCACCAGATACGTCACAGCAGCGATCAGCGCGACGACGATAATCGCCGAGATGATGCTCATCGAGCCGGTTCGCACCAGTTCGAAAAGACCACCGATCGCATTCGGGAAACCCGCTGCAATCCCGCCGAAAATGATGATCGAGATACCGTTGCCAAGTCCGCGCTCCGTGATCTGCTCACCCAGCCACATCAGGAACATCGTGCCCGTCACCAGCGTCACGACCGTCGTCAACCGAAAAACCATTCCCGGATCGATCACGAGAGCCGGCTGGTTTTCCAAGGCCACGGCGATGCCGAATGCCTGGAACGTCGCCAGCAAGACTGTGAAGATACGCGTGTACTGCGTGATCTTCCGCTGCCCTGCCTGCCCTTCCTTCTTCAGCGCTTCCAGCTGCGGCGAAACAATTGCCAGCAACTGCATGATGATCGATGCCGAGATATAAGGCATGATCCCAAGCGCGAAGATCGTGAACCGCGAAAGTGCGCCACCCGAGAACATGTTGAACATGCCAAGGATGCCGCCCGACTGGCTTTGGAACAACTTTGCCAGTTGGTCCGGGTCAATACCCGGCACCGGAATGTGCGCGCCGATACGGTAGACGATCAGCGCCAGCAGCAGAAACACTGCCCGCCGACGCAGATCGCCAAACTTCGCCGCGCTGCGACCGGGTTTTGCGAGACTCGGGCTGTTAGCCAAGTACCTTCTCCGATGCAAATGCTAGTGACGGCAAATAACTTGCGCGTTACTCGGCAAAAGAGCCGCCGGCTGCTTCGATAGCAGCGCGCGCACCCTTCGTCGCACCCAGACCCTTCACAACGATCTTGCGCTTCAGCTCGCCCGTCGCGATGATCTTGGCGCTCTTGATCAGCTCGCCAACCAGGCCGGCTTGCTTCAGAGCCAGCAGATCGATTTCGTCGACCGGCAGCTTTTCCAGATCCGAGAGACGCACTTCACCGACGAATTCCTTCGTCAGCGAGGTGAAACCACGCTTCGGCAGGCGACGTTGCAGCGGCATTTGACCGCCTTCGAAGCCAACCTTGTGAAAGCCGCCCGAACGCGACTTCTGACCCTTGTGACCACGGCCAGCGGTCTTGCCGAGGCCGGAGCCGATGCCGCGACCAACGCGACGCTTTGCGTGCTTCGCGCCTTCAGCCGGCTTCAGGTTATTCAATTCCATTATCAACTCCTTGAGTCCTGGTCAGCCGCTTAGCTGATGACCTTAACGAGGTACGAAACCTTGTTGATCATGCCGCGCACGGCCGGCGTGTCCTGCAACTCGCTAACCGAGTTGAGTCGGCGCAGGCCCAAGCCACGCACCGTTGCACGATGCGTCTCACGGGTGCCGATCAGGCTCTTGACGAGCTGGACCTTGACAGTTTTTTCAGACATGGTGTCCACCTTAGCCCAGAATATCTTCGACGGACTTGCCGCGCTTCGCCGCGATATCGCTCGGGGTGGACTGCTTGCGCAGACCGTCGAGCGTTGCACGAACGAGGTTGTACGGGTTCGTCGAACCGTGGCTCTTGGCCACAACGTTCTGCACGCCCATCACGTCGAACACTGCGCGCATCGGGCCGCCAGCGATCACACCGGTACCGTCCTTCGCCGGAGCGAGGAGAACCATCGATGCGCCGTGCTTACCGTGCACTTCGTGCTGCAGGGTACCGTTCTTCAGCGGCACCTTGAACATGTTGCGGCGGGCTTGTTCCATCGCCTTCTGGACAGCGACCGGCACTTCCTTCGCCTTGCCCTTGCCCATACCGACGCGGCCATCACCGTCGCCAACCACGGTCAGTGCGGCGAAGCCGAGAATACGGCCACCCTTCACGACCTTGGTCACGCGGTTGACCGAAATCATCTTTTCGCGCAGGCCGTCGTCGCGTTCGTCAGCCTGAACTTTCGCTTGCATCTTTGCCATGACGAATTCTTCCCTTAGAACTTGAGTCCGGCTTCGCGCGCCGCATCAGCCAGCGCTTTCACGCGGCCGTGGTAACGGAAACCCGAACGGTCGAAGGCGACGGATTCGATGCCGGCAGCCTTAGCCTTTTCTGCAATGCGCTTGCCGATCAGCGTAGCAGCGGCGACGTTACCGCCCTTGCCCGTTTGATCAGCCAGTTGCGCACGCACTTCGGCCTCGAGCGTCGACGCGCTGGCGAGCACCTTGGTGCCGCACGGCGAGAACACTTGCGCATAGATGTGCGTGTTCGTGCGATGCACGGCGAGACGCGCGACCTGCAGCTCAGCGATCTTGATACGCGTCTGACGAGCGCGGCGCAGGCGAGATTGAGTCTTATCCATGATTGCGCACCCTTACTTCTTCTTCGTTTCTTTGAGGATCACGACCTCGTTGGCGTAGCGCACACCCTTGCCCTTGTAGGGCTCCGGCGGGCGATAGCCGCGCACTTCTGCAGCGACCTGGCCAACTTTCTGCTTGTCGATCCCCTTGATCACGATTTCGGTTTGCGACGGGGTTTCAGCCTTCACGCCTTCCGGCATCTGGTGCACCACGGGGTGCGAGAAACCCAGCGACAGGTTCAACTTGTCGCCTTGCGCCTGCGCGCGATAACCAACGCCAACCAGCGTCAGCTTGCGCTCGAAACCCTTCGTCACGCCGTTCACCATGTTCGCAACCAGTGCGCGCATCGTGCCCGACATCGCATTCGCTTCGCGGCTTTCGTCAACCGGCTCGATCTTCAGAATGCCGTTGTCGTTCACCACTTTCACGAGGCGGTTTGCCGCCTGCGTAATCGTACCCAGCGGGCCCTTAACGGTGATGCGATCATCGCTCAGGGCCACTTCTGCGCCTTGCAGCGCGATCGGGCTCTTACCTACTCGAGACATGTTTCTCTCCTTTCGGCCTTAAGCGACGTAGCAGATGACTTCGCCGCCAACGCCCGTTGCGCGCGCCTTGCGGTCCGTCATCACGCCCTTCGGCGTCGACACGATTGCCACGCCGAGGCCATTCATGACCACGGGGATGTCGTTACGGCCGCGGTACACACGCAGACCAGGCTTCGAGACGCGTTCAATGCGTTCGATGACCGGACGGCCGGCGTAGTACTTCAACACGATGTTCAATTCAGACTTCGCACCTTCGGACTTCACTGCGAAATCGTCGATATAACCTTCGTCCTTAAGGACCTGCGCAATCGCAACCTTGACTTTCGACGAGGGCATAGTCACCGAGACTTTCTCAACCATCTGCGCGTTGCGGATGCGAGTCAGCATATCGGCGATAGGATCACTCATGCTCATTTATGTTTCTCCTATTACCAGCTCGCCTTGGTCAGGCCAGGGATCTCGCCGCGGAACGCGATTTCGCGAATCTTGTTACGCGCCAGCCCGAATTTACGGAACGTACCGCGCGGACGACCAGTAATTGCGCAACGATTGCGCTTACGGGTCGGGTTAGAGTTGCGCGGCAGTTGTTGCAGTTCAAGACGTGCTGCGTAATGCTCTTCGTCCGACTTGCTCATATCGCTAATGATCGCTTTCAACTCTGCACGCTTGGGCGCGTACTTAGCAGCGAGGCGAGCACGCTTCTTTTCACGTTCGATCAGTGCCAGTTTAGCCACGGTAACCTCAGTTTCTGAACGGGAACTTGAAGCTGGCGAGCAGAGCCTTTGCTTCGTCGTCGGTCTTCGCAGTCGTCGTGATGCTGATGTTCAGCCCACGCAGTGCGTCGATCTTGTCGTAGTCGATTTCGGGGAAAATGATCTGCTCTTTCACACCGATGTTGTAGTTGCCGCGACCGTCGAACGCACGACCCGACACGCCACGGAAGTCACGCACACGCGGGAGCGCGACCGTCACGAAACGGTCCAGAAATTCGTACATTGCCTGACCACGCAGCGTGACCATTGCACCGATCGGGTAGCCCTGACGGATCTTGAAGCCAGCGATTGCCTTGCGTGCCTTCGTGATCACCGGCTTCTGGCCTGCGATCTTCGTCAGGTCGCCAACGGCGTTCTCGATGATCTTCTTGTCAGCAACCGCTTCGCCAAGGCCCATGTTCAGGGTGATCTTGGTGATGCGCGGCACTTCCATCACGGACTTGTAACCGAACTTCTCGATGAGGCCGGGCACAACCTTTTCTTTGTAAAACTCTTGCAAACGAGCCATTTTTTTACTCCGCAGCGTCAGGCGCTCAGCACGGCACCGGTCGTCTTAAGGAAACGGACTTTCTTGTCTCCCTCGACCTTGATGCCTACACGCGACGCCTTGCCATTCGCGTCGACCAATGCGACGTTCGAAATTTGCAGCGGCATCGTCTTGGCTTCCACGCCACCCGTCGTACCCTTCATCGGGTTCGGCTTGACGTGCTTCTTGACGAGGTTAATGCCCTCGACAGTGACCTTGCCTTCGCCAACGGACAGCACGACGCCGCGCTTGCCTTTATCTTTGCCGGTGATGACGATAACTTCGTCACCTTTGCGAATCTTGTTCATCGCGACTCCTTACAGCACTTCAGGTGCCAGCGAAACGATCTTCATGAATCGTTCGCTGCGCAACTCGCGCGTGACAGGCCCGAAAATACGGGTGCCAATAGGTTCGAGCTTGGCATTCAACAACACTGCGGCGTTGCCGTCGAACTTGATCAGCGAGCCGTCCTGACGGCGCACGCCCTTGGCGGTGCGAACCACCACGGCGTTATAAATTTCGCCTTTCTTCACGCGCCCGCGCGGCGTTGCTTCTTTGACGGTCACCTTGATGATGTCGCCAATGCTGGCATAACGACGCTTCGAGCCGCCGAGCACCTTGATGCACATGACTTCACGCGCACCCGTGTTGTCGGCCACTTCAAGCCGAGTTTCGGTCTGGATCATGGTTTATCATTCCCAACTTAATCCGGTCGCACCACCATGGCGCACCCGGTCAGTCTTGGTCCCGTCAGCCAATCGGCTGCTTGGGTTAGAACAGCAGCGACGGCAAACGAAACCCGCCATCGCAATCCGGTGAATCCTTCGGGACAGGCTGGCGCCTGAACCGCTTCCCCCACCAACTTCGCCCGCGACGGGGCTCCCATAAAGAGGGAAGACCGAGATTATAACAAATAATCTCGGTCTTGCAAGCGAAATCTACTGCGATTTCAACAACTTCTACAACTCCGCGGCGTCAGATGACGCGAGCAGCCTCGACCAGGCGAGCCACAACCCAAGCCTTCGTCTTCGAAATCGGACGAGTTTCCTGGATTTCAACGAGGTCGCCCTCGTTGTACGTGTTCGCGTCGTCGTGCGCGTGGTACTTCTTCGAGCGCACAACGTACTTGCCGTAAATCGGGTGCTTCACGCGGTGCTCAACCAGCACGGTGACCGTCTTGTCCATCTTGTTGCTGACGACCTTGCCGACCAGCGTCCGCTTGAGCGAGGTTTTTACGCTATCGTTCATTTCTGGTTCGCCTTCTCAGTCAGGACGGTCCGCACACGTGCGATGTCGCGACGAACCTTCTTCAGCTGGCTCGTGTTCGTGAGCTGCTGGGTCGCGAGTTGCATGCGCAGGCCGAATTGCGCCTTCAGCAGGTCCGACAGCTCCTTGTTGAGCGCGGCCTGATCTTTCTGGTGAAGTTCGGAAGCCTTCATCATTTGCTCCTTAGGCGCCGAGCTGACGCACGATGAACGTCGTCTTCAGCGGCAGCTTGGCTGCAGCCAGACGGAACGCTTCGCGTGCCAGCTCTTCGGTTACGCCGTCCATTTCGTACAGCATCTTGCCCGGTTGAATCTCTGCGACGTAGTACTCAGGGTTACCTTTACCGTTACCCATACGCACTTCCGCCGGCTTGTGCGAGATCGGCTTGTCCGGGAAGATACGGATCCAGATGCGGCCACCACGCTTGATGTGACGCGTCATTGCACGACGTGCCGCTTCAATCTGGCGCGCGGTCAGGCGACCACGACCGATAGCCTTCAGGCCGAACTCACCGAACGACACCGCGTTACCGCGGGTTGCGACGCCGGTGTTACGACCCTTCTGCTCTTTGCGATACTTTCTGCGTTTCGGTTGCAGCATCGTTATTCTCCAGTCTTCCCGTCGCCGCCGGCACCGCCAGCACGACGAGGAGCGCCACGGCGTGCACCTGCCGGGCCACCACCTTCACCATCGCGACGCGGACGGCGATCGCCACCCGGACGTGCGTTGCGGCGCGGACGCTTTTCTTCGGCGACTTCTTCAACCACCGGTGCGTCGTTGCGGCCGAGCGTGTCGCCCTTGTAGACCCACACTTTCACGCCGATGATGCCGTACGTCGTCTTCGCTTCCGAGGTTGCGTAGTCGATATCAGCACGCAGCGTATGAAGCGGCACGCGACCTTCGCGATACCATTCCGTACGCGCGATTTCGATACCGTTCAGACGGCCAGCGCTCATGATCTTGATGCCTTGAGCACCCAGACGCATTGCGTTTTGCATCGCACGCTTCATCGCGCGGCGGAACATGATCCGGCGCTCGAGCTGTTGCGTGATCGAATCAGCGATCAGTTGCGCGTCGGTTTCCGGCTTGCGAATTTCTTCGATGTTGACGTGAACCGGAACGCCCATGCGCTTTTGCAGCTCGGACTTCAGCAGTTCAATGTCTTCACCCTTCTTGCCGATCACGACACCCGGACGCGAGCTGAAAATCGTGATGCGCGCGTTCTTTGCAGGACGCTCGATCACCACGCGGCCGACGGACGCGTTCTTCAGCTTCTTCTTCAGGTATTCACGAACACCGATGTCTTCCTGCAACATCGCCGCGAAATTGTTGTTGTTCGCGTACCAACGCGACGCCCAATTGCGGCTGACGGCCAAACGGAAGCCAGTCGGATGAATTTTCTGTCCCATCGTATGACCCCTTAATTCCCGACCGTCACAGTGATGTGACAGGATTGCTTCTCGATGCGGTTACCGCGGCCTTTAGCGCGCGCGGTGAAACGCTTGAGCGACGCAGCCTTGTCGATGTAGATGCTCGTAATCTTGAGCTCATCGATATCGGCGCCTTCGTTGTGCTCCGCATTCGCGATCGCCGACAGCACGACCTTTTTCACGATTCCCGCAGCCTTCTTCGGCGAGAACGTCAGAACGTTCAGCGCCTTGTCGACCGGCAAACCGCGGATCTGGTCAGCCACAAGGCGCGTTTTCTGCGCCGAGATGCGGGCACCGCGATGAATTGCTTTCACTTCCATCATGAGCCCCTTATTTCTTAGCCTTCTTGTCGGCTGCATGACCCTTGAACGTACGGGTCAGTGCGAACTCGCCAAGCTTGTGGCCGACCATGTTTTCCGAGATGTACACCGGAACGTGTTGACGGCCGTTGTGAACGGCGATCGTCAGACCGATGAAATCCGGGAGGATCGTCGAGCGACGCGACCAGGTTTTGATCGGCTTCTTATCCCGCGAAGCTGCTGCCGCCTCAACTTTCTTCAGCAAATGGGCGTCGCAGAACGGACCTTTTTTTACAGAACGTGCCATTGCCTACTCCTTAACGCTTGTGACGGCGCTGGACGATCATGCTCGTCGTGCGCTTGTTGCTGCGGGTGCGATAACCCTTAGCAGGCGTGCCCCACGGGCTCACCGGATCGCGACCTGCAGCCGTCTTGCCTTCACCACCACCGTGCGGGTGATCGACCGGGTTCATTGCAACGCCGCGCACCGTCGGGCGGATACCACGCCAGCGGTTTGCGCCAGCCTTACCGATTTGACGGAGGCTATGCTCTTCGTTGCCAACTTCACCAATCGTCGCGCGGCACTCAACGTGGACGCGGCGAATTTCACCTGAGCGCAGGCGGACCTGTGCGTAGATGCCTTCACGAGCCAGCAGCATCGCCGACGTGCCAGCCGAACGCGCCATTTGCGCGCCCTTGCCCGGCAGCATTTCAATGCAGTGAATCGTCGTACCGACCGGAATGTTGCGGATCGGCAGCGTGTTGCCTGCGCGGATCGGCGCTTCGGAACCCGACATCAGTTGCTGGCCGACGGTGAGACCCTTCGGAGCGATGATGTAACGACGTTCGCCGTCTGCGTACAGAACCAGCGCAATGTTCGCGCTACGATTCGGGTCGTACTCGAGGCGCTCCACCTTCGCTGCGATGCCGTCCTTATTGCGACGGAAATCGACGACACGGTAGTGATGCTTATGACCACCACCCTTGTGACGCGTGGTGATGTGACCATTGTTGTTACGGCCGGCGGTCGAGGACTGCGAGTCGAGCAGCGGTGCAAACGGCTTGCCCTTGTACAGATCCTTGTTGACCACCTTCACCATCGCGCGGCGACCCGGCGAAGTCGGCTTAACTTTAACGATTGCCATGATTACTTGGCCTCCGCTTCAAAGTTGATTTCCTGGCCGGGCTTCAGGCAGACGTACGCCTTCTTCACGTCCTTGCGCTTGCCCATGAAGCGGCCAAAGCGCTTGGCTTTGCCCTTCGAGACCAGCACGTTGACGGAATTGACTTCCACCTTGAACAGCAGCTCGACTGCAGCCTTCACTTCCTGCTTCGTAGCATCGGGCGCGACTTCGAACACAACTTGCTCGTTCTTGTCGGCCACCAGCGTCGCCTTTTCGGAGATCACCGGCGCGAGCAGGACCTGCATCAAACGATGATCGTTTTTGCGAATCTCGCTCATGACAGCAACTCCTCGATCTGGGCGACCGCAGCCTTCGTGATCAGGATCTTCTTGAAGTAGATCAGCGACAGCGGGTCGGCGTAACGCGGCTCGACAACCGCCACGTGGGCGAGGTTGCGCGACGCGAGGTACAGGTTTTCGTCAACCGTGTCGGTAATCACCAGCACGGAGTCGAGACCCATCGCCTTGAATTTTTCGGCCAGCAGCTTGGTCTTCGGCGCCTCGAGCGTCAGCTCGTCGACCACCGAGATACGGCCTTCGCGGGCCAGCTGCGAGAAGATCGAGCAGAGACCTGCGCGATGCATCTTCTTATTGACCTTGTGCGAAAAGTTTTCTTCCGGCGAATTCGGGAAGATCCGGCCACCGCCGCGCCACAACGGGCTCGACGACATACCGGCACGGGCGCGGCCCGTACCCTTCTGGCGCCACGGCTTCTTGGTCGTGTGCTTGACTTGCTCACGGTCCTTCTGCGCGCGGTTGCCGCTACGGGCATTCGCTTGATACGCCACCACGACCTGGTGAATCAGGGCTTCGTTGTAGTCACGGCCGAACACGACGTCCGACGCGCTAACGCCTGCACCTTCCTGACCATTGGCATTCAGGAGCTTAAGTTCCATTATTTCGCTCCTTTCACGGCACGCGTCTTCACGGCCGGCGTAACGAATACCTTGCCACCCTTCGCACCCGGAACGGCGCCCTTGACCAGCAACAGGTTGCGGTCAGCGTCGATACGAGCGATCTCGAGGTTTTGCACCGTTACCGTTTCGTCACCCATGTGACCGGTCATGCGCTTGCCCGGGAAAACACGACCCGGATCCTGCGCCATACCGATCGAGCCCGGCACGTTGTGCGAGCGCGAGTTACCGTGCGATGCACGGCCGGATGCGAAGTTGTAACGCTTGATGGTACCGGCGTAGCCCTTACCGATCGACACGCCTTGCACGTCGACCTTCTGGCCCACTTCGAACAGGTCAGGACCGACCACGGCGCCGTTCGACAACTCGGCTGCCTTAGCGGCGTCGATCTGGAATTCTTTGAGGATTTCACCGGCTTGAACACCGGCTTTGGCGAGATGACCGGCCAACGGCTTCGTCACACGCGATGCACGGCGCGTACCGAATGCAACCTGCACGGCCGTGTAGCCGTCGGTTTCAACAGTCTTGATCTGCGTCACGCGGTTGTCGGACACGTCCAGCACGGTAACGGGAATCGAATCCCCTTCAGCCGTGAAGATACGGGTCATGCCAACCTTGCGACCTACGAGTCCAAGGCTCATCGTTTTCTCCATTCCCGACTGCGATTGGTCGGGGCTAATTTACAAAATGCCGGTGCCGTTTCGGGCGTGAAACCACGCTGCAGCACACCGACTTTTTTGCGCAAATGCGCGAAAAGCCTTGCATTATAGCGAGGCTTTTCGTTTTCCGCAAGCAATCAAAGACTTAGCGTTGCCTACGCGAGCGGGCAACGCCTGAGAGCCTTATTGCAGCTTGATTTCGACGTCCACGCCAGCCGGCAGATCGAGCTTCATCAGCGCGTCGACGGTCTTGTCCGTCGGGTCGACGATGTCCATCAGGCGTTGGTGGGTACGGATCTCGAGCTGATCGCGCGACGTCTTGTTGACGTGCGGCGAACGCAGGATGTCGAAGCGTTGAATGCGCGTGGGCAGGGGCACCGGACCACGAACGATTGCGCCAGTCCGCTTCGCCGTGTCGACGATTTCAGCAGCCGACTGGTCGATCAGGCGATAGTCGAAAGCCTTCAGGCGAATACGGATTTTCTGGTTCTGCATGACAATTCCTTGGAAAGAGCGAGGCGGTATTGCGCCGCCAGATAGTAAAAGAACGTAGAGCCGGGCGGCCGCCTGGGGCGGGCGCCCGGCTCCGGGCACCACTTACTGCAAAGCGAATCCGCGATTTTACTCGAGAATCTTGGCAACGACACCTGCGCCGACGGTACGGCCGCCTTCGCGGATAGCGAAGCGCAGACCTTCTTCCATCGCGATCGGGTTGATCAGCTTCACCGTGATCGACACGTTGTCGCCCGGCATGACCATTTCCTTGTCCTTCGGCAGCTCGATCGAGCCCGTCACGTCCGTCGTACGGAAGTAGAACTGCGGACGGTAGTTGTTGAAGAANGGCGTGTGGCGGCCGCCTTCGTCCTTGCTCAGCACNTACACCTCTGCCGTGAAGTGCGTGTGCGGGTTGATCGAACCCGGCTTGGCCAGCACCTGGCCACGCTCCACGTCTTCGCGCTTCGTGCCGCGCAGCAGGATACCCACGTTGTCGCCCGCCTGACCCTGGTCGAGCAGCTTGCGGAACATTTCCACGCCCGTGCAGGTCGTCTTCACCGTCGGCTTGATACCGACAATCTCGATTTCCTCGCCGACCTTGATGACGCCGCGCTCAACGCGACCCGTCACCACCGTGCCGCGACCCGAGATCGAGAACACGTCTTCCACCGGCATCAGGAACGTNCCGTCCACTGCGCGCTCCGGCGTCGGGATGTACGTGTCCAGTGCGTCGGCCAGGTTCATGATCGCCACTTCGCCCAGCTCGCCCTTGTCGCCTTCCAGCGCCAGCTTGGCCGAACCCTTGATGATCGGCGTGTCGTCGCCCGGGAAGTCGTACTTCGACAGAAGTTCGCGCACTTCCATCTCGACCAGCTCCAGCAGCTCGGCGTCGTCCACCATGTCGCACTTGTTCAGGAACACGATGATGTACGGCACACCGACCTGACGCGCCAGCAGGATGTGCTCACGCGTTTGCGGCATCGGGCCGTCAGCGGCCGAGCATACCAGGATTGCGCCGTCCATCTGCGCGGCGCCCGTGATCATGTTCTTCACATAGTCAGCGTGGCCCGGGCAGTCGACGTGTGCGTAGTGGCGGTTAGCCGTTTCGTACTCGACGTGCGCGGTGTTGATCGTGATACCACGTGCCTTTTCTTCCGGCGCCGCGTCGATCTGGTCGTATGCCTTCGCTTCGCCGCCGAACTTCTGCGTCAGAACCGTCGTGATCGCTGCCGTCAGCGTGGTCTTGCCGTGGTCAACGTGACCGATCGTGCCGACGTTCACGTGCGGCTTGGTCCGTTCGAATTTACCTTTAGCCATGTTTCTCTTCTTTCAGAAAGTTAATCGTTGAATGACTTGCCGCGCGATTACTTCGACTTGGCGTTGATGATCGCTTCCGACACGTTACGCGGTGCTTCGGAGTAGTGCTTGAACTCCATCGTGTACGTTGCGCGACCTTGGGTCAGCGAACGCAGCGACGTGGAGTAGCCGAACATTTCCGACAGCGGCACTTCCGCGCGAACGATCTTGCCGCCGCCAACCATGTCTTCCATGCCCTGGACGATACCGCGACGGCCCGAGAGGTCGCCCATCACGTTGCCCATGTAGTCTTCCGGCGTTTCGACTTCCACCGCCATCATCGGTTCGAGGATGACCGGGTTTGCCTTGCGCATTGCTTCCTTGAAGGCCATCGAACCTGCCATGCGGAACGCATTTTCGTTCGAGTCAACGTCGTGGTACGAACCGAACGTCAGGTGAACCTTCACGTCAACGACCGGGAAGCCTGCCAGCACGCCTGCCTTCAGCGTTTCCTGGATACCCTTGTCGACTGCCGGAATGTATTCGCGCGGAATCACGCCGCCCTTGATCTCGTCGAGGAACTCGTAACCCTTGCCCTGCTCGTTCGGCTCCAGCGTGATCACAGCGTGACCGTACTGACCGCGGCCGCCCGACTGCTTGACGAACTTGCCGTCAACGTCGGCCGCCGTGCTGCGGATCGTTTCGCGGTAAGCCACTTGCGGCTTGCCGACGGTGGCTTCCACGCCGAACTCACGCTTCATCCGGTCGACCAGAATTTCGAGGTGGAGCTCGCCCATACCCGAAATGATGGTTTGACCCGATTCTTCGTCCGTCTGAACGCGGAACGACGGATCTTCCTGAGCAAGACGGTTCAGCGCCAGACCCATCTTTTCCTGGTCAGCCTTCGTCTTCGGCTCGACAGCCTGCGAAATCACCGGCTCCGGGAAAATCATGCGCTCGAGCACGATCGGGTTTTGCGGATCGCACAGCGTGTCGCCCGTGGTCGCTTCTTTCAGGCCGACTGCGGCAGCGATGTCGCCCGCGCGCACTTCCTTGATTTCTTCGCGCTGGTTCGCGTGCATCTGCAGAATACGGCCCAGACGTTCCTTCTTGTCTTTGGTCGCGTTCAGCACCGTGTCGCCCGAATTGACGACGCCCGAGTACACACGGAAGAAGATCAACTGGCCGACGAACGGGTCGGTCATGATCTTGAATGCCAGTGCCGAGAACTTCTCGTCGTCAGCAGCGCGGCGCTCGGCCTTTTCGCCGCTTTCCAGTTCGCCCGTAACCGGCGGAATGTCGATCGGCGACGGCAGGAAGTCCAGAACCGCGTCCAGCATACGCTGCACGCCCTTGTTCTTGAACGCGGTGCCGCACAGCATCGGCTGGATTTCGCAAGCGATGGTACGGTCGCGCAGGCCCTTGATGATTTCCGCTTCGGAGAGCTCGCCCTCTTCCAGGTACTTGTTCATCAGCTCTTCGCTCGACTCTGCAGCCGCTTCGATCATCTTTTCGCGCCACTCGTTGCAAGAATCGACCAGCTCAGCCGGGATCTCTTCGTACGAGAACTTGGTGCCCTGGGACGCGTCGTCCCAAATGATCGCCTTCATCTTCATCAGGTCGACGACGCCCGTGAAGTTTTCTTCCGCGCCGATAGGCACCACGACCGGAACCGGGTTGGCCTTCAGACGCAGCTTCAGCTGGTCGTAAACCTTGAAGAAGTTCGCGCCGGTACGGTCCATCTTGTTGATGAACGCGAGACGGGGAACCTTGTACTTGTTGGCCTGACGCCACACGGTTTCCGACTGGGGCTGCACGCCGCCCACTGCGCAGTAAACCATGCACGCGCCGTCGAGCACGCGCATCGAGCGCTCAACTTCAATCGTGAAGTCGACGTGACCCGGGGTGTCGATGATGTTGATGCGGTGCTCAGCGCGGTCGCCGGCCATGCCTTTCCAGAACGCCGTCGTAGCAGCCGACGTAATCGTGATGCCGCGTTCCTGCTCCTGCTCCATCCAGTCCATGGTGGCAGCGCCGTCGTGAACTTCACCAATCTTGTGGTTCACGCCGGTATAGAACAGGATGCGCTCGGTCGTCGTCGTTTTGCCGGCGTCGATGTGAGCGCTGATACCGATGTTACGGTAGCGCTCGATAGGTGTCTTGCGAGCCACTTTGATCCTCTATGGGGATGACGCGATGCGAGAAAATACCCATCGCGCTGTAACACAAACGGGCGAGGCGCTTTGTAAGCGCACCCGCCCGGAATTTCTTTCCGTTTTTGTCTGCTAGACCCGGTTTCGGGAAGCTTAGAAACGGAAATGCGAGAACGCCTTGTTGGCTTCTGCCATCCGGTGAACTTCGTCGCGCTTCTTCATTGCGCCGCCACGGCCTTCGGCCGCTTCGGAGAGTTCACCTGCCAGACGCAGGGCCATCGACTTCTCGCTGCGCTTCTTCGCGGCTTCACGCAGCCAACGCATCGCCAATGCCATACGACGCGACGGGCGCACTTCGACCGGAACCTGATAGTTCGCACCACCAACGCGGCGGCTCTTGACTTCGACCACCGGCTTGACGTTGTTGAGCGCTACCGTGAACACTTCCAGCGGGTCCTTGCCACCCTTGGTCTGGATCTGTTCGAAAGCGCCGTACACGATGCGCTCGGCAACCGACTTCTTGCCGGAGAGCATCAGCACGTTCATGAACTTAGCTACATCAACGTTACCGAACTTCGGATCCGGCAACACTTCCCGCTTGGGGACTTCGCGACGACGCGGCATGTTTCTTCCTTTAACTTTTCAGTTGGAGCTGGGTTGAACCCATCTAGCCCCGCGGCCACCAACTAACCCGATTCATCTTCAAGACTTACCAGCCTGGTCGGGTGACCACTTACTCGACAGTACCGGCGATTCCGGCACCACCGCTATTACCGCCTTTACAGGCGACCTGAACTGCTGACCGGCTGATTACTTGCCGGCCTTGGCGCGCTTCGCACCGTACTTCGAGCGAGCCTGCTTACGATCCTTGACGCCCTGGGTATCCAGCGAGCCGCGAACCATGTGGTAACGCACACCCGGCAAGTCCTTCACACGGCCGCCGCGAATCAGCACGACCGAGTGTTCCTGCAGGTTGTGGCCTTCACCACCGATGTACGAAATGACTTCGAAGCCGTTCGTGAGGCGCACCTTTGCAACCTTACGGAGTGCCGAGTTCGGCTTCTTCGGCGTCGTGGTGTACACACGGGTGCACACGCCGCGACGCTGGGGGCAGTCCTGCAAGGCCGGGCTCTTGCTCTTCGTCGTTTCCGACGTGCGGCCTTTGCGAACCAGTTGATTGATGGTTGGCATTGTTTATTCCTGAAATTGAACAAAATCGACGCATCTGTTTTCGGGCAAAGCGAAAACGCCTGCGCATCGAACTTCCGGCTTCGGTCACGAAGCATGCGGGCAGCGCCCGCGCGCAAGCATCCCAAGAACCGGAACCTAGCATAATATTCTGAAAACACTAAGTGAGTCAACAGGTTGCAATGCTTCGCAGACCTGCCTACCTCATCGGGCGACCGCCGCCGGCTCAATCGGCGGCGACGACTTCCAGCAGTTCTTCCCCGAAACGGTCCAGTTTGCGGGCGCCCATGCCCGGAATGCCGCGCAAATCTTCGATGGAATCCGGGCCGTTGCGCGCGATCTCGGCCAGCGTGGCGTCGTGGAAAATCACATAGGCGGGCACACCGTCGCTCTTCGCGGTTTCCGTGCGCCACGCGCGCAGCCGTTCCCAGCGCGCACGTTCGCGCGGCCCCATGCCGACCGTCGGGTCCGCGCGCTCGCTGGTCCGCCCCGACGACTGACGGGTGCGCGTAGGCTTCACGTAGCGGCGCATCGTGACGCTCTGCTCGCCTTTGAGTACAGGCTTGCTCGCCTCGGTCAGGACCAGCGAGCCGAACCCCTCGTGATCCACCGTCAGATAGCCGAACGCCACCAGCTGGCGAAAGACCGCGCGCCACTCCGGTTCGCCGAGCGCCGCGCCGATGCCGAACGTGGTCAACTTCTCATGACCACGCTGCAGGATTTTCTCGCTGCGATTACCGCGCAAAACGTCAATCAGATGGCCCGCGCCGAAGTTGAAACCGCTCGCCCTTTGCGCGCGGAATACACATGACAGAGCCATCTGCGCCTCGCGCGTCGCGTCCCAGGTGGCGGGCGGCTCGAGGCAGTTGTCGCAGTTGCCGCAAGGCTTGCTCGATTCGCCGAAGTATGCAAGAAGCCGCACACGCCGGCAGGTCGCCGCTTCGCACAGACCGAGAAGCGCGTCGAGCTTGCCAGTCTGCACGCGCTTGTGGGCGTCGTCGGCGTCGGACTCGTCGATCATCTTGCGCTGCTGGACGACGTCGCCGAGTCCGTAGGCCATCCACGCGTTGGAGGGCATGCCGTCGCGCCCCGCGCGGCCTGTTTCCTGGTAATAGCCTTCGACGCTCTTCGGCAAATCCAGGTGAGCGACAAAGCGCACGTCCGGCTTGTCGATGCCCATGCCGAACGCGATCGTCGCGCACATCACGATGCCTTCCTCGCGCTGGAACATCTCCTGGTGTTTCTGTCGCGTCTCGAATTCCATGCCCGCGTGATACGGCAGCGCGCGCATGCCTTTTTCCTTGAGCCACTCGGCCGTTTCTTCGACCTTGCGCCGCGACAGACAATAGACGACGCCAGCGTCGGTCGTGCCGTCCGCACGCGTGTGCTCCGCGCGGATGAAGTCGAGCAGCTGCGTGCGCGCATTGTCCTTTTCGACGATCCGATAGCGGATATTCGGCCGGTCGAAGCTCGAGACGAAAACCCGCGCGTCATCCAGCGCGAGACGGTGGATGATCTCGTCGCGCGTGATCGCGTCCGCCGTGGCCGTCAGCGCAATGCGCGGCACATTGGGAAAACGCTCGTGCAACACCGACAGCTGAATATATTCCGGCCGGAAATCGTGCCCCCATTGCGAGACGCAATGCGCTTCGTCGATCGCGAACAAGCCGATGCGCGTGCGCTCCAGCAACTCCTGGAAACGCGGCGTCATCAAGCGTTCCGGCGCGACATACAGGAGGTCGATGTCGCCGTCGCGCAAGGCGCGCTCGGTCGCCATTGCTTCCACGCTCGACAAGGTGGAGTTCAGGTAAGCGGCGCGCACTCCAACTTCCGTGAGCGCCGCGACCTGATCCTGCATCAGCGCGATCAGCGGAGAGACGACGATGCCCGTGCCCAACCCGCGCTCACGGCGCACGAGCGACGGAATCTGATAACACAGCGATTTGCCGCCGCCCGTCGGCATCAGCACGAGACAGTCGCCGCCGCCGGCGACGTGCTCGACAATTTCGCCCTGCTGTCCTCTGAACGCGGGGTAGCCAAAAACTTCGTTGAGGATTTCGAGCGGACGGGACATGAATTTGAGAGAGGCGGCGTAAAGCGGGTGACACGAATTTTACCAACGCATTCGTGCTGCGCCCTCGCTTTGGCAACAACGTTAGCCGTCCGGCCTACGAATCGTCAAAGAAGCTAAAAAGCGGCGCATAAAAAAAGCCGCTCAGTCGAAACTGAGCGGCTTCGCTGGCTGGTGAGCCCAGGCGGCTTGCGCCGCCGGGACTTATTCGCCGGAGTGCTGCTGTTCGGCGGCCGGGGTTTCCGGCGTACCGAATTCGAACGACTCTTCCGCTGCGATCTGATCGAAACGCTCGCGGTCGGACAGTTCCTTGCTCTTGCGTGCCTTGTGGAACGCGAGACCCGTACCGGCCGGAATCAGACGGCCGACGATCACGTTTTCCTTCAGACCGCGCAGGTCGTCGCGCTTGCCCATGATCGCCGCTTCGGTCAGCACGCGGGTCGTTTCCTGGAACGACGCCGCGGAGATGAACGAATCGGTCGACAACGAGGCCTTCGTGATACCGAGCAGGACGTTTTCGTACGTTGCCGGACGCTTGTCTTCCGCGATCATACGGTCGTTTTCGTCGAGCATATCCGACCGCTCGACCTGTTCGCCCGGGATGAAACGCGTATCGCCGTTGTCCGTAATCTGCACGCGGCGCAGCATCTGACGAACAATCACTTCAATGTGCTTGTCGTTGATCTTCACGCCTTGCAGACGGTACACGTCCTGCACTTCGTCCACGATGTAGCGCGACAGCGCCTCGACGCCCTGCAGACGCAGGATGTCGTGCGGATCGGCCGGTCCGTCCACGATCATTTCGCCCTTGTTGACGACCTGACCATCGTGCACCAGAACCTGCTTTTCCTTCGCGATCAGGAACTCGTGCTGGTTGCCCTCGAGGTCCGTGATAACGAGACGCTGCTTGCCCTTCGTGTCCTTACCGAACGACGTCGTACCCGTGACTTCCGCCAGGATACCTGCGTCCTTCGGCGAACGTGCTTCGAACAGTTCCGCCACACGCGGCAGACCGCCGGTAATGTCACGCGTCTTCTGCGATTCAGTCGGGATACGTGCGAGCACTTCACCGACCTGCACTTGCTGACCGTCCTTCACGGTGATCAGAGCGCCGACCTGGAAGCCGATCTGCACCGAGTGCTCGGTGTTCGGGATCTTGACTTCCTCGCCGTTCGCGTCGAGCAGCTTGACCTGCGGACGCACCGTCTTCGAAGCTTGCGAACCGCGACGCTTCACGTCGATCACGACCAGCGTGGACAGACCGGTCACGTCGTCGATCTGCTTCGCAACGGTCACGCCTTCTTCGACGTTTTCGAACTTCACCGTACCACCGTACTCGGTGATGATCGGACGCGTCATCGGGTCCCACGTCGCGAGTTGCGTGCCGGCCTTGATCTGCGCGCCGTCCAGCTGCAACAGCGTCGCGCCGTACGGCACCTTGTGACGTTCGCGCTCGCGACCGTGGTCGTCGGTGATCATCGCTTCGCCCGAACGCGAGATGACGATCTGCTCGCCCTTCGCGTTGGTGACGTAACGCATCGTCGACGTGAAACGCACCGTACCGTTCGACTTCGCTTCGATCGACGAAGCCACTGCCGCACGCGATGCCGCACCACCGATGTGGAACGTACGCATGGTCAGCTGCGTGCCCGGCTCACCAATCGACTGAGCAGCGATCACACCGACTGCCTCGCCCACGTTGACGAGCGAACCGCGGCCCAGGTCGCGGCCATAGCAGGCCGCGCACAGACCGTAGCGCGTTTCGCAGGTGAGCGGCGTACGCACGCGCACTTCGTCGATGCCGAGGCGTTCGATTTCTTCGACCGCGTCTTCGTCGAGCAGCGTGCCCGCTTCGTACAGCGTTTCCTGCGATTCCGGATTGACGACGTCAGCCACGGCCACGCGACCCAGAATACGGTCACGCAGCGCCTCGACAACTTCACCGCCTTCAACCAACGCCTTCATCGCCACGCCTTGCGACGTGCCGCAATCATCCTCGACCACCACCAGATCCTGCGTGACGTCGACGAGACGACGCGTCAGGTAACCTGAGTTCGCGGTCTTCAGTGCCGTATCAGCCAGACCCTTACGTGCGCCGTGGGTCGAGATGAAGTACTGCAACACGTTCAGGCCTTCGCGGAAGTTCGCGGTAATCGGCGTCTCGATAATGGAGCCGTCCGGCTTCGCCATCAGGCCACGCATACCGGCCAGCTGACGAATCTGAACCGCCGAACCACGCGCGCCCGAGTCCGCCATCATGTAGATGGAGTTGAACGACTCCTGACGCGTTTCGTTGCCGTCGCGATCGATTACCGGCTCCGTCGACAGCTGTTCCATCATCGCCTTGCCGACCGCTTCCGACGTTGCCGACCAGATGTCGACCACGTTGTTGTAGCGCTCTTGCGAAGTGACGAGACCCGACATGTACTGACGGTCGTATTCCTTCACCTTCTTCGCCGCGTCGCCGACGATGGTTTCCTTCTGCGGCGGCACGAGCATGTCGTCCACGCAGATCGAGATACCAGCGCGCGTTGCCAGACGGAAACCCGACTGCATCAACTGGTCGGCGAAAATCACCGTTTCGCGCAGACCGCACTTGCGGAAAGCGGTGTTGATGAGGCGCGAGATTTCCTTCTTCTTCAGCGGCTTGTTCAGCACCGAGAACGGCAGGCCCGGCGGCAGAATTTCCGACAGGATTGCACGGCCAACGGTCGTTGCGTACAGCGTGATCTTCGGCACGAATGCCGGCGCGCCTTCCGACTTGTCTTCGTTGTGGACCATTTCGGTGATCCGCACGTTGACGCGCGAGGCGAGCTCGACTTCCTTGTTCTCGTACGCACGCAGCACTTCCGAGACGCCCGTGAACGACAGGCCTTCGCCCTTGCCGTTCACTGCTTCGCGGGTCGCGTAGTACAAACCGAGCACGATGTCCTGCGACGGCACGATCGACGGATCGCCGTTAGCCGGGAACAGCACATTGTTCGACGCCAGCATCAGCGTGCGCGCTTCCATCTGCGCTTCGAGCGACAGCGGCACGTGAACAGCCATCTGGTCACCGTCGAAGTCGGCGTTGAACGCCGCGCAAACGAGCGGGTGCAGCTGGATCGCCTTACCTTCGATGAGCACCGGCTCGAAAGCCTGAATGCCAAGACGGTGCAGCGTCGGCGCGCGGTTCAGCATGACCGGATGCTCGCGGATCACCTCTTCGAGGATGTCCCACACCACCGGCGTCTGGTTCTCGACTTCCTTCTTCGCAGCCTTGATGGTGGTAGCAACACCCATCACTTCCAGCTTGTTGAAGATGAACGGCTTGAACAGTTCGAGCGCCATCAGCTTCGGCAGGCCGCACTGATGCAGCTTGAGCGTCGGGCCGACCACGATCACCGAGCGGCCCGAGTAGTCAACGCGCTTACCGAGCAGGTTCTGACGGAAACGACCGCCCTTACCCTTGATCATGTCAGCGAGCGACTTCAGCGGACGCTTGTTCGCGCCGGTCATCGCCTTACCGCGGCGACCGTTGTCGAGCAGCGAGTCGACGGCTTCCTGCAGCATCCGCTTTTCGTTGCGGACGATGATTTCAGGCGCCTTCAGCTCGAGCAGACGCTTCAACCGGTTGTTACGGTTGATCACGCGGCGGTACAGGTCGTTCAGGTCCGACGTCGCGAAACGGCCGCCGTCCAGCGGCACCAGCGGACGCAGTTCCGGCGGCAGCACCGGCAGCACTTCGAGCACCATCCAGTCAGGCTTGATGCCCGAACGCTGGAAAGCCTCGAGCACCTTCAGGCGCTTCGCGTACTTCTTGATCTTCGCTTCCGAACCCGTGTTCTTGAGTTCGGTGCGGAGCATCTCGACCTGTTCGTCGATGTTGATCGCGCGCAGCAGCTCGCGAACGCCTTCCGCGCCCATTTCGGCACGGAATTCGTCACCGTATTCTTCGACCTTGTTGTAGTAATCCTCTTCGGTCATGATCTGCCGCGCTTTCAGCGGCGTCATGCCCGGATCGATCACCACATATGCTTCGAAGTACAGCACGCGTTCGATGTCGCGCAGCGTCATGTCGAGCACCATGCCCAGACGCGACGGCAGCGACTTCAGGAACCAGATGTGCGCAACCGGCGAGGCCAGTTCGATGTGGCCCATCCGTTCGCGACGCACCTTCGCCAGCGTCACTTCGACGCCGCACTTCTCGCAGATCACGCCACGGTGCTTCAGGCGCTTGTACTTGCCGCAAAGGCATTCGTAGTCTTTGATCGGGCCAAAGATCTTCGCGCAGAAGAGACCATCGCGCTCCGGCTTGAACGTCCGGTAGTTGATGGTTTCCGGCTTCTTCACTTCACCGAACGACCACGAACGGATCTTGTCCGGCGAGGCCAGACCGATCTTGATTGCGTCAAAAACTTCAGGTTGTTGGACTTGCTTGAATAGATCGAGCAAAGCTTTCATCGCTTCTCTCCAGTAGTCCGATTAGTTGCGGTCGAGGTCGATATCGATGCCCAGCGAGCGGATTTCCTTCACCAACACGTTGAAGGACTCCGGCATGCCTGCATCGATCACGTGATCGCCCTTGACCAGGTTCTCGTACACCTTGGTCCGGCCCGTCACGTCGTCCGACTTCACCGTCAGCATTTCTTGCAGCACGTACGATGCGCCGTACGCTTCGAGCGCCCACACTTCCATCTCACCGAAACGCTGGCCACCGAACTGCGCCTTGCCGCCCAACGGCTGCTGCGTCACGAGCGAGTACGGGCCCGTGGAACGCGCGTGCATCTTGTCGTCGACCAGGTGGTGCAGCTTCAGATAGTGCATGTAGCCGACCGTCACCGTACGCTCGAACATCTCGCCCGTGCGGCCGTCGTACAGGCGAACCTGGTTCTTCGACGGCGTCATGCCGAGGTTCTGCGCGATGTCGTCCGGGAATGCCAGATCCAGCGCGCGCGACATTTCTTCTTCCGTCGCACCGTCGAACACCGGCGTTGCGAACGGCACGCCTTCGCGCAGGTTCTTCGCCAGTTCGACGATCTCGTCGTCGGTGAAGCTGTCCAGTTCTTCGGCGCGGCCCGACTCGTTGTAGATCTTGGTCAGGAATTCGCGCAGTTCAGCAATCTTCGCCTGACGCTGCAGCATTTCGCCGATACGCCAGCCGAGACCCTTCGCGGCCCAACCCAGATGCACTTCGAGAACCTGACCCACGTTCATCCGCGACGGCACGCCGAGCGGGTTCAGAACGACGTCAGCCGGACGGCCGTCGGCCATGTACGGCATGTCTTCGATCGGCACGATCTTCGACACGACACCCTTGTTACCGTGACGGCCTGCCATCTTGTCGCCAGGCTGCAGACGGCGCTTGACTGCCAGATACACCTTGACCATCTTCAGCACGCCCGGCGGCAGTTCGTCGCCTTGCGTGAGCTTCTTGCGCTTTTCCTCGAACGCGAGATCGAACTGGTGACGCTTCTGTTCGATCGAGTCCTTGATCGCTTCGAGCTGTGCCGCTGCCTCTTCGTCCGCGAGGCGGATGTCGAACCAGTGGTAGTGGTCGAGATCTTCCAGGTAAGCCTGTTCGATCTTCGTGCCCTTCGCGAGCTTCTTCGGACCGCCGTTCGCGACCTTGCCAGTCAGCATACGTGCGAGACGCTGGAACGCGTCGCCTTCCACGATACGCAGCTGATCGTTCAGGTCGAGGCGATAGCGCTTCAGTTCATCGTCGATGATCTGTTGCGCGCGCTTGTCGCGCTGAATGCCTTCACGCGTGAACACCTGGACGTCGATCACCGTGCCGCTCATGCCCGACGGCACGCGCAGTGAGGTGTCCTTCACGTCCGAAGCCTTTTCACCGAAGATCGCGCGCAGCAGCTTTTCTTCCGGCGTCAGCTGGGTTTCGCCCTTCGGCGTGACCTTGCCGACCAGCACGTCGCCCGCTTCGACTTCCGCGCCGATGTAGACGATGCCCGACTCGTCGAGACGGCCGAGTTGCACTTCAGCCAGGTTCGAGATGTCGCGCGTGATTTCTTCCGGTCCGAGCTTCGTATCGCGAGCTACGACGTTCAGTTCTTCGATGTGGATCGACGTGTAACGGTCGTCGGCCACCACCTTTTCCGAGATCAGGATCGAGTCTTCGAAGTTGTAGCCGTTCCACGGCATGAACGCGACCAGCATGTTCTGGCCGAGAGCCAGTTCGCCGAGGTCCGTGGATGCGCCGTCAGCCAGCACGTCGCCACGCGAAACCTTGTCGCCGACCTTCACGATCGGACGCTGGTTGATGTTCGTGTTCTGGTTCGAACGCGTGTACTTGATCAGGTTGTAGATGTCGACACCAACATCGCCGGCCACCGCTTCTTCGTCGTTCACGCGAATCACGATACGGCCTGCGTCGACGTAGTCGACCACACCGCCGCGGAATGCCTGAACCGTCGTGCCCGAGTCGACTGCCACCGTGCGCTCGATACCCGTACCGACCACGGCCTTTTCAGGACGCAGACACGGCACAGCCTGACGCTGCATGTTCGAGCCCATCAACGCGCGGTTCGCGTCGTCGTGCTCGAGGAACGGAATCAGCGATGCAGCCACCGAAACGATCTGCGACGGCGCCACGTCCATGTACTGGATGCGGTCCGGCGTGACCATCAGCGTTTCGCCGGCTTCACGCGACGAGACGAGTTCGTCGGTCAGCGTGCCGTCTTCAGCGACGGCCGCGTTCGCCTGCGCGATCACGTAACGGCCTTCTTCGATCGCCGACAGGTAATCGATCTGGTCGGTCACCTTGCCGTCCACGACCTTGCGATACGGCGTTTCAAGGAAGCCGTATTCGTTCAGATGCGCGTACAGAGCGAGCGAGTTGATCAGGCCGATGTTCGGACCTTCAGGCGTTTCGATCGGGCAGACACGACCGTAGTGCGTCGGGTGCACGTCGCGGACTTCAAAGCCTGCGCGCTCACGCGTCAAACCGCCCGGGCCAAGTGCCGAAACACGGCGCTTGTGGGTGATTTCCGACAGCGGGTTGGTCTGGTCCATGAACTGCGACAACTGCGACGAACCGAAGAACTCGCGAATCGCCGACGAAATCGGCTTCGAGTTGATCAGGTCGTGCGGCATCAGGTTTTCGCTTTCGGCCTGGCCGAGGCGTTCCTTCACAGCACGTTCAACACGCACGAGACCGGCGCGGAACTGGTTCTCCGCCAGTTCGCCGACGCAACGCACGCGACGATTGCCCAGGTGGTCGATGTCGTCGACTTCGCCCTTGCCGTTACGCAGCTCGACCAGGATCTTGATCGTGGCGAGGATGTCGTCGTCCTGCAGCGTCATCGGGCCGACGATTTCATCGCGACCCACGCGGCGGTTGAACTTCATACGACCCACCTTGGACAGGTCGTAGGCGTCTTCGCTGTAGAACAAACGGTTGAACAGCGCCTCGACCGCTTCTTCGGTCGGCGGTTCGCCCGGGCGCATCATGCGGTAGATCGCGATGCGCGCGGCCATCTTGTCGGCGGTTTCGTCGATACGCAGCGTGGACGAGATGTACGGACCCTGGTCCAGATCGTTCGTGTAGAGCGTCTGAATGTCCTTGATCTTCGATTCGCGCAGCTTTTCCAGGACGGTCTCGGTGATTTCGTCGTTCGCGTTGGCGATGACTTCACCGGTGTCGCCGTCGACGACATTCTTCGCCAGCACGCGGCCGAGCAAGTAGTCTTCCGGAACCGAGATGAACTTGGTCTTCGCGTTGTCCAGATCGCGAATGTGCTTCGCGTTGATCCGCTTGTCCTTCTGGACGATCACGTTGCCGTCACGGTCCGTAATGTCGAAACGCGCGACTTCGCCACGCAGACGCTCCGGCACGAATTCCATCTGCGCGCCTTCCGGCATCAGCGTGAAATTGTCGAACACGAAGAAGTTTGCGAGGATCTGTTCCGGCGTGAGGCCAATCGCCTTCAGCAGGATCGTGACCGGCATCTTGCGGCGACGGTCGACGCGGAAGTACAGCACGTCCTTCGGGTCGAACTCGAAATCGAGCCACGAACCGCGGTAAGGAATGATACGTGCCGAGAACAGGAGCTTGCCCGAGCTGTGCGTCTTGCCTTTGTCGTGCTCGAAGAACACGCCAGGCGAACGGTGCAGCTGCGAAACGATCACACGCTCCGTGCCGTTAATGACGAACGAACCGGTCGGCGTCATGAGCGGAATTTCGCCCATGTACACTTCCTGTTCCTTCACTTCCTTGACGACCGGCTTGCTCGGCGATTCCTTATCGAGCAGCACCAGACGCACCTTGGCGCGCAGCGCCGAGCAGTACGTCAAACCGCGCTGCTGACATTCCTTGATGTTGAATGCCGGCGGCGACAGCATGTAGCTGACGAACTCGAGGCGTGCGAACCCGTTGTGCGAAACGATCGGGAAAACGGATGTGAACGCAGCCTGCAGGCCTTCCGGCTTGCGCTGCGTAGACGGCGTGTCTGCTTGCAGAAACGTGCTGAATGATTCAAGCTGGGTAGCCAGCAGGAAAGGTACTTGGTGAACGATGGGGCGCTTCGCAAAACTCTTGCGAATACGCTTCTTCTCGGTGAAGGAATATTGCATACGATCTCCGAATCACGGCGGGCATTGTTGTCGAGGCAGGATACCTTGATGAGACAACCCGAGTGTTCACCGACTGAGACCCGATGGCCGTCCGATGGCTTGAACGAGCCTAGAAGCTTGGTGGTTGGCCGCTACCAACCGCTGGCTGACGGCAGCGGATGCCTATGTTGCCCGCTACCCGACCAAACTTGCCTTCTGCAGTCGCTTCAGAAGACAAAGAGAAGCGCCGGTCAATGTTGCCGATAGGCGATTTTCTTTGGCTTCTGGGAGTCGCATTATTGCCAGACAGCGATGCAAAAACGCGTCCCCCACAAAGCACAAAAAGGCCGGCGGTGGAAAACCGCCAGCCTTCGCACAGCGCGCTGAAACTTACTTGATTTCAGCCTTCGCGCCGGCTTCTTCCAGCTTCTTCTTGGCTTCTTCAGCAGCAGCCTTCGGTACCGATTCCTTAACAGGCTTCGGTGCACCGTCGACCAGGTCCTTCGCTTCCTTCAGGCCGAGACCCGTCAGTTCGCGAACTGCCTTAATGACGGAAACCTTGTTCGCGCCAACGTCAACCAGGTTGACCGTGAATTCGGTTTGCTCTTCAGCTGCAGCAGCGCCGCCGCCTGCACCTGCCGGGCCTGCCACTGCAACAGCAGCTGCCGACACGCCAAACTTTTCTTCGAACGCCTTAACCAGCTCGTTCAGTTCCAGAACCGACATCGAGCCTACGGCTTCGAGGATGTCTTCTTTTGCGATTGCCATTTGAAATACTCCTAAATTGAATTCGGATACAGCTAGCGATCAATTACGCTCGGCTGAAGTGCGTTACGCAGCGGATTCTTCGCCTTGTTTCTTCTCGGCCAGCGCGGCCAGAGCGCGCGCGAAGCCAGAAACAGGTGCTTGCATAACGAACAACAACTTGGAGAGCAGTTCCTCGCGGCTCGGGATGTTGGCCAGCGCTTGCACGCCTGCCTTGTCCATCACGTTGCCTTCGTAGGCGCCAGCCTTGATGACCAACTTGTCATTGCCCTTGCTAAAGTCGTTGACGACCTTCGCAGCAGCAATTGCATCTTCCGAGATGCCGTAGATCAGGGGGCCAGTCATCTGCTCTGCCAGCGGAGCAAACGGGGTACCTTCGACAGCGCGGCGCGCCAGCGTGTTTTTCAACACGCGAAGGTAAACCTGTTGCTCACGCGCTTTCGCGCGCAGCTTGGTCAGATCGCCAACCGTGATCCCACGATACTCAGCCAGAACCACGGTCTGGGCTTTCGCGACTTGCGCGGCAACCTCAGCGACGACGGCCTGCTTGCTTTCTTTGTTGAGTGGCACGGTTAACCTCCAGATTCGATACACGCGGCGTGCGCCTTGTGTACCGCGTTCAATAACGGCGTCCGACCAGTCAGGAGTATTTCGACCGCCCGACACTCGCATTGCTGCAAGCATCCAACGGCTTCATCACTGCAAAACTTTTTCGGGTTCGCCATCTGCGTTGGCTTTGCATTAAGGACTCGCCTACCTGCTGCGTGCCCGCCAACGGTCTTTGACAACCGGTTGCACGATGCAACTGCCACCGCGCAACCGCCCAAAGCCCATAAACCGCCCCGATTTTCACCGAGGCGATGAATTACTTACTGTGCCGCGAGCGATGCCTGGTCGACGCGAACGCCGACGCCCATCGTGCTCGACAGAGCGACCTTGCGCAGGTAGACACCCTTGCTCGTCGCCGGCTTGGCCTTCTGCAGCGCGTCGATCAGCGCGCTCAGGTTGCTGCGCAGAGCCGTCGGCTCGAACGAAGCACGGCCGATCGTGGCGTGAATGATACCGGCCTTGTCGACGCGGAATTGCACCTGACCTGCCTTGGCGTTCTTCACTGCCGTAGCGACGTCCGGCGTGACCGTGCCGACCTTCGGGTTCGGCATCAGGCCGCGCGGGCCGAGAATCTGACCGAGCGTACCGACAACGCGCATCGTGTCCGGCGAAGCGATCACGATGTCGAAGTCCAGATTGCCGGCCTTGACCTGCTCAGCCAGGTCTTCCATACCGACGATTTCAGCGCCGGCTGCGCGAGCCTGCTCAGCCTTTTCGCCCTGCGCGAACACAGCGACGCGCACCGACTTACCCGTACCAGCCGGCAAAACGACCGAACCGCGGACCACTTGGTCCGACTTCTTAGCGTCGATGCCGAGTTGCACTGCGACGTCGATCGACTCGTCGAACTTCGCGCTTGCGCATTCCTTCACGAGCGACAGAGCGTCGTCGATCGGATACAGCTTCTGACGATCAACCTTTGCTGCAAATGCTTGCAGACGCTTAGAAAGCTTAGCCATTTACACGCCCTCCACGGTGATGCCCATCGAGCGGGCGCTACCAGCGATCGTACGAACCGCTGCGTCGAGATCAGCTGCCGTCAGATCGGGCATCTTGGTCTTGGCGATGTCTTCAGCTTGAGCGCGGGTGATCTTGCCAACCTTGTCGGTATGCGGCTTGCTCGAACCCTTGTCGATCTTCGCTGCCTTCTTGATCAGAACCGTTGCCGGCGGCGTCTTCAGGACGAACGTGAAGCTCTTGTCGGCAAACGCGGTGATCACGACCGGAATCGGCAGACCCGGTTCCAGTGCTTGAGTCTGCGCGTTGAACGCCTTGCAGAACTCCATGATGTTCAGGCCGCGCTGGCCCAGTGCCGGACCGACCGGCGGCGACGGGTTGGCTTTACCTGCAGGAATCTGCAGCTTGATAAAGCCGATGATTTTCTTTGCCATGTTGAAAACCTCTTTGGAACGCCGCATTGCCAGCGGACGTTCAGTGAGTAGTAGCGCGCGTTCGACGAAGATCCGACTACTTGCGCTCCTCAACGGCCATTACGCGGACCGTAAGCGCGAAGTACGAAACGCGCCGATTGGCGCGCTGCGTAGAATTCTGGATTACAGCTTTTCGACCTGGCCGAATTCCAGCTCGACCGGCGTTGCGCGGCCGAAGATTGTAACGGAAACCCGGACGCGCGACTTTTCGTAATTCACTTCTTCGACGCTGCCGTTGAAATCAGTGAAAGGACCGTCCTTCACCCGAACCATCTCGCCTACTTCGAACAGGGTCTTGGGGCGCGGCTTTTCCACGCCTTCCTGCATCTGCGACATGATCTTCTCGACTTCTCGCGGAGAAATCGGACTCGGGCGATTGCGAGCACCGCCCACGAAGCCCGTGACCTTTGCCGTGTTCTTCACGAGATGCCACGTCTCGTCGGTCATTTCCATTTCCACCAGCACGTAGCCGGGGAAGAAACGACGCTCGGTCACTGACTTGTGACCGCCTTTCACCTCGACAACTTCTTCAGTCGGAACGAGGATTTGACCAAACTGGTCTTGCATGCCAGCGCGTTCGATGCGCTCCTGAAGCGCACGTTGCACGCTCTTCTCCATGCCGGAGTAGGCGTGCACGACGTACCAGCGTTTGCCGCTCGGAGATGCCGGAGTATCGCTCATATCATTTCCAACCCAGAATCACCGAGAAAATCGCCCATTCGATGGATTTATCACTAACCCAAAGAAAGATCGCCATGATGAACACGAAGCCGAAAACCACCAAGGTGGTCTGCGTAGCCTCTTTGCGAGTCGGCCAGACAACCTTACGGACTTCCTTGTACGAATCTTTGGCGAAAGCGATGAAACCCTTGCCAGGCGCGGAGAGAAGACCGACTGCAACACCCGCGATTGCACCAACAGCCAAGGCGGCTCCGCGGACGTACCATTCCTGACCGTTGAGCCAGAAGAACCCCACGAACCCGGCCAAGACCAGCAATACGCCCGCGACGAGCATCAGCTTGTCGCCGGATGTATTTACAGTTTCGACGGAAGGATTCGCCATAACACCTTAACGAAGCGCCACATTCGACGCGAGAGTTGGCAGGGGCAGAGGGAATCGAACCCCCAACCTTCGGTTTTGGAGACCGACGCTCTGCCAGTTGAGCTATACCCCTAAACCATTTGGGGTTGACGACACCGCCAACCCCGAAACTACAGATTAACGAGAACTATCTGGCGTTACTCGAGAATCTTGGCAACGACACCTGCGCCGACGGTACGGCCGCCTTCGCGGATCGCGAAGCGCAGACCTTCTTCCATCGCGATCGGGTTGATCAGCTTCACCGTGATCGACACGTTGTCGCCCGGCATGACCATTTCCTTGTCCTTCGG
>NZ_AXAJ01000013.1 GCF_000472445.1 Burkholderia sp. WSM2230 | reverse complement strand
GCCGCCACGCCCGCCGCGAGGCCGCCGCCGCCGATCGGCACGAAGATCGCGTGAATCGGGCCCTGATGCTGGCTGAGAATCTCCATCGCCACGGTGCCCTGGCCGGCGATCACATAGGGGTCATCGAACGGATGCACGAAGGTCAGGCCGCGCTCTTCCTGCAGCTTCACCGCGTGGCCGTAGGCGTCGCTATACGATTCGCCGAACTGCACGACTTCGACGGTCGGCCCGCCGTGCGCGCGCACTGCATCGACCTTGACCTGCGGCGTCGTGACCGGCACCACGATGATNGCCTTCACGCCCATGCGNGCCGCNGAAAGCGCCACGCCCTGCGCNTGATTGCCCGCCGACGCGGTGATCACNCCGCGCGCGAGCGCGTCGGNGGGCATGTGGGCCATCTTGTTGTACGCGCCGCGCACCTTGAAGGAGAACACCGGCTGGTTGTCCTCGCGCTTCAGATANACNGGATTGCGCAGCCGCGCCGACAGATGCGGCGCGCGTTCGAGCTCGGTCTCGCGGGCCACGTCGTAGACGCGCGCGGTGAGGGTTTTTTTCAGGTAGTCGTGGGAGGCCATGCGAGTGGCGCGATGCGCTCAGGAAGGCGGAAAAGCATCAATGATAGCGCCAACGGTGCGAGCACTGGCCCAAGCGGCGTCGGGCCCCGTGACGAGGCCCGACCAGGTGCGTACCGCAAGCCTGCTAGAAGATATGCGGCGGCTTGCCGTCGGTGAGCTCGCGAGGCAACGGTTCGTCGAGTTCCCATTCGACATGCGGTAAAGCGAACAGGTCGCCGTGAAAGTCGACGGAACCTTCGCTCGTGAAAAGCCCGTCCAGGTAGTCGAACTTCAGTTGCGAAGAGACGGCGCGCAGTGCGGCATCCACCGAATGCGACGGTTGCAGATCGAGCGGGTCGACGTCGAGCCGAACCGTGTAGCGGCCGGCTTTGGTTTCCATCGCGCCGATGTCGATCAGCTTGCCGTCGACATTTTGCGCGAGAACGCGATCGCCGTTCGCGAACAGCCTGAATGTGGCCCGTAGCGCCGCGGATGCGGCGGGTTGCTTGCTTGCCATCGCGATTCTCCTTGTGAGTCGCTGCGTCGGGGCGGATTAACCGGCTTCGCCGACTTCCTTCGGATCGGGCAGGTTGTCGCCGCGGCCCGGCGCGGGCGGCGCCGGCTCGTTCTTCGTTGACTGCTTCTGCTTGTCGGAAAGCGTGCGGTCGCCGGCGGTCGGATCGTTAGGATTCTGGCGCGGCGGCGTCGGGCGGGCAGATTCGCTTGTCATGGTGAACTCCTTATCGATGCGTATGGGGCGAAGCCGGAAGGCTCAAAGTAGGCTCAGTCCGGCGAGCGCGTGCGGTCGGCTTCGGTTTGCGTGCCGGGCGGCGTGCCCGGTTTCGTGTCCGGACTGGCGGCTGGCGCAGCGTCTTCGAGGCGTCGCTCGTTGGAGCGCTCGTCGGAGCCGTCGGTGGGAATGTTCTCGGTATGGCCGGGCACCGGCTGCTGCTCGATGTGTCCGCCGCTCTTCGGATCGGGATCTGACATGCTGCGCCTCCGCGGATTACTGGTTCGTCATCAAGCCAGCATGCCGCGTGCCGCGCAGCTATCGCGGTCGCCGCCGGTACAGGTCTTCGACGATGAACGGCACGACCAGTCCGGCGCCGAATGCAACATAGACCACTGTGATTTGCGGCACGTCCAGGTGGTATTCGAAGCCCGGAGTAAAGCGCTTCGGCACGATCACGTAGTCGCTGAATGCGGCGAAAAGCGTCAAGCCGCTTGCCAGAGCGACGCGCTGACGGTGCTCGGAGCGGCAATCGCGGCACGGCTCGACCGACTGCTGAATGGCAGCCAGCGTGTACGCGTTGACGGCCGCCCATCCAATCGACATCAGGTGATGAATCGCCAGCCCGGTCACGAGGTGCCGCGGGCGCGGACGCGCCGTCTGGTTCGCTTCTTGCGGCCACACCCAGTGGCTCACGGCGCTGACAGGCGCGGCCGCCCGCTTGCCGATGAGCCGCGCGCAGGCACCGAGCGCCAGCGTCGAGAGCACGCCGGCAACGAGGCCAGGCAACACGATGTCTTCTAATGGTCGAACGTCCAGAGCCATGGTCATTTTCCTTGCAGGTGCTACCGGCATGATTGGAGCGCGAGTCGCGCACGCGCTGGTCGCGGCCGGCCACTCGGTCGTGTGCGGCGTGCGCGATCCCGTTGCCGCCGGACAGCGCTTGCGCGGCTGCCGGGTGGTTCCGGTCGACTTCGCGGGCCTTCGCGATATAGCAAGCTTGATGCCGCTGCTGGTGGGCGTCGATGTCGTAATCAATGCCGTGGGCATTTTCAGCGACGCGACCGGTCACGACTTCCGGCGCCTCCATACGGATGCGCCGATCATGCTGTTCAAGGCTGCCGTCGCTGCGGGCGTGCGGCGCATCGTGCAGATTTCCGCGCTCGGCGCGGATGCCGCCGCGCAAAGCCCCTATCACCGCAGCAAGCTTGCCGCCGACGAGGCGCTGCTCGCGTTGCCGGTTTCGTCGTTGATCGTGCAGCCGTCGCTCGTGTTTGCGCCGGAGGGCCGCAGCACGCGTTTTTTCGCCGCGTGGGCGACGCTCCCGGTCGTGCCGCTGCCGGGCGCGGGCGCACAGCGCATTCAGCCGGTTCATATCGACGATGTCGTCGATCTGATCGTGGCGGGCGCGCTGGCCGCGCCGGTCCGCGATGCGCCCACCGCGGCGGCCGGGCCGCCACGACGGGTCGCCGCCGTCGGCAAGGAGCCGATGACGTTAAAGGAATATCTGGCCGTGTTGCGGCGCGTAGCCGGCCGCCCGCGCGGCTGGTTCCTGCCTGTGCCGATGTCGCTCGTCAGGCTGGCAACGCGCCTCGGCGCGCTGCTGCCTGGCTCGCTGATGAGCGCCGACGCGCTCGCGATGCTCGAGCGCGGCAACGTCGCGCCGACCGACCGCTTCGAGCGGCTCCTGGGCAGGGCGCCGCGCGCGCTGCGGGAGATGCCCGCGGATAGCGAAGGCTTCGGCACGCGGGCGAAGCTGATGTGGCTGCTGCCGCTCTTGCGCGCGTCGATTGCGGCGGTGTGGATCTGGACCGCGATCGTGTCCGCCTGGCTGTATCCGCGCGCGTCGAGCCTTGAACTGCTGGCGCGGGTCGGGGCGCCGGCGGCCTTGGGACCCTTGCTGCTTTATGGCGCGGCGTTCGTCGATCTCGTGTTCGGCGTGCTCTCGCTCGCGTGGCCGCGCCGCCTCGGTTCGCGCGCGCGTCTTTGGGCTTTGCAGATCGCGCTGATCGTGGTTTATACGGCGCTCATCAGCTGGCGCTTGCCCGAGTTCTGGCTGCATCCATATGGGCCGCTCTCGAAGAACCTGCCCATGATCGCGCTGCTGATCC
Source organism: Burkholderia sp. WSM2230 (assembly GCF_000472445.1). Classification (GTDB taxonomy): domain Bacteria; phylum Pseudomonadota; class Gammaproteobacteria; order Burkholderiales; family Burkholderiaceae; genus Paraburkholderia. Next base: position 171,944 of record NZ_AXAJ01000013.1, on the reverse strand, counting down.
TGCTGATCCAGTTCGACGATGGCCCGGAGCGTTGGCTCGCCCCGCGGGTTAAGCCCGCAACCGGCTCAACAACCACGCCCCCAACGCGGCAATGAGTTGACCATGACTTATCTCGTGATCAAATGGCTGCATGTACTTTCGTCGACGATCCTGTTCGGTACCGGCATCGGCTCCGCGTTTTACATGCTGCTGACGAGCCTCGGCCGCGATACGAAGACGGTCGCGCGTGTCACGAAGCTCGTCGTGCTCGCCGACTGGCTGTTCACCACGCCCACCGCGATCGTGCAGCCCGCCACCGGCCTTTATCTCGTGCATCTCGCGAACATGCAGCTTGGTAGCCGCTGGCTCGCCTGGTCGATCGGGCTGTATGTGCTGGCTATCGCCTGCTGGCTGCCAGTCGTGGTCCTCCAGATGCGCCTTGCCGCGTCGGCTCGGGTAAGCGCCGACACGGGGCGTCCGTTGAGCGCCGCTTACTGGCGAATGCTGGCGATCTGGGCCGCGCTAGGCGCAGTCGCTTTTTTCGCGTTTGTCGGCATTTTCTGGCTGATGGTCACAAAGCTGGCCTGAGCGCGTTGGTAGCATAAGGCGCACGAGCACCGCGTGCAGCCTTGCATCGGCCTCCATGCGGCCTCGACGTGGCCTCCATGCCTGCCAGCGCGCGGGGGGCGTCGCGGCGCCGCGCGCGCGTGCCAGGCGCCGCCGCCGCTCGCATTCCAGCCGTCAACGCGTGGCTAGCCGATGCGGTAGAATTCCATTTTGGAGTAAGGATCGGAAGATGCACTGGCAGCCTCGGATCGCCCACTTGATGCCCGTCCCGCGTGAGTCTTGCCCCGCGGCGGAGCGTCACGTCCGCCACGCACGATCGTGTAGCAGTATCTGAGCGCCGCGAAGCGACCGACGTGGGTAGGCCGTCGGTGGCGCTTCGCTCCCAAGAAGATTTCCAAGCATTGCGCCCCACGCGCACCGTCAGACGGCGCCTCGCCATGAGCGCGCCGGGCTGATCCACCGAGTCGTCCGCACATGAACGCACCTCAAGTTTTCGACCCGCACGGAGCCGCCGCCGCGGTCGCCGCCGATCCCGAAGCGCGCCTGCGCGAAATTCCCTATAACTACACGTCGTTTTCCGACCGCGAAATCGTCATTCGCCTGCTGGGCAATGCTGCCTGGGACGCATTGGCCGAACTGCGTGCCGAACGCCGCACCGGCCGCTCGGCGCGCATGCTGTACGAAGTGCTCGGCGACATCTGGGTGGTGCGCCGCAATCCGTACTTGCAGGACGATCTGCTCGACAACCCGAAGCGCCGCGCGATGCTGATCGAGGCGCTGCATCACCGTCTGTCGGAGATCGAGAAGCGCCGCCGCGCCGATCTCACCGAACATGGCGACGAAGCGGGTGTCGACCGCGCGGCGCGCGTCGAAACGCTGGTGCAGGCTGCGCGGCGCGCCGTCGACGAATTCGAAAGCGAGTTCCAGAAGACCTACGATCTGCGCCGCCGCGCAACCAAAGTGCTCGGCCGTGTCACGGAAAAGGACAACATCAAGTTCGACGGTTTGTCGCGCGTCTCGCACGTGACAGACGCGACCGACTGGCGCGTTGAGTATCCGTTCGTCGTGCTGACGCCGGATACCGAAGCCGAGATCGCCGGCATGATCAAGGCGTGTTTCGAGCTCGGGCTGACCGTGATTCCGCGTGGCGGCGGCACGGGCTACACGGGCGGCGCAGTGCCGCTTACGCCGTTCTCGGCCGTCATCAACACCGAGAAGCTTGAACAGCTCGGCGCGGTTGAAATGACCGAGCTGCCGGGCGTCGACCGCAAGGTCCCGACCATTTTCTCCGGCGCGGGCGTCGTCACGCGCCGGGTAACCGAGGCGGCCGAGCAGGCGGGCTTCGTGTTCGCCGTCGATCCGACTTCGCTCGACGCGTCCTGCGTGGGCGGCAACGTCGCGATGAACGCGGGCGGCAAGAAAGCGGTGCTGTGGGGCACGGCGCTCGACAACCTCGCCTGGTGGCGCATGGTCGATCCGGAAGGCAACTGGCTCGAAGTCACGCGTCTGGCTCACAACCTCGGCAAGATTCACGACGTGGAGGTCGCGCGGTTCGAGCTGAAATGGTTCGACGGCAACTATGCGCCGGGCGAGAAGCTGTTGCGCACGGAGTCGCTCGACATCAAGGGCCGCGTGTTCCGCAAGGAAGGCCTCGGCAAGGACGTCACCGATAAATTCCTCGCCGGTCTGCCGGGCGTGCAGAAGGAGGGCTGCGACGGCCTGATCACGTCGGCGCGCTGGGTGCTGCACAAGATGCCGGCGCATACGCGCACCGTCTGCCTCGAGTTCTTCGGCCAGGCGCGCGAGGCGATTCCGAGCATCGTCGAAATCAAGGATTACCTGTTCGAAACCTCGAAGCAGGGCGGCGCGATTCTCGCCGGCCTCGAACACCTCGATGAGCGCTATCTGCGCGCGGTCGGCTATGCGACCAAGAGCAAGCGCAACGCGTTTCCGAAGATGGTGCTGATCGGCGATATCGTCGGCAATGACGCGGACGCGGTCGCGCAAGCCACGTCGGAAGTCGTGCGAATGGCCAACGGCAAGAGCGGCGAGGGCTTCGTCGCAGTCAGCGCCGAGGCGCGCAAGCGCTTCTGGCTCGACCGCAGCCGCACCGCCGCGATCGCGAAGCACACCAACGCGTTCAAGATCAACGAAGACGTGGTGATTCCGCTCGACCGCATGGGCGAATACACGGACGGCATCGAGCGGATCAACATCGAGCTGTCCATCAAGAACAAGCTGCAACTGGTCGACGCGCTGGAAGCGTTCTTCAGGGGCGGCAAGCTGCCGCTCGGCAAGAGCGACGACGCCAACGAAATTCCGAGCGCCGAGCTGTTGGAAGACCGCGTGCAACAGGCGCTGGATCTGCTCAAGCGCGTGCGTACGCGCTGGGAATTCTTGCGCGACAAGCTGGATCTGTCGTTGCGCGAGGCTCAGCACTATCTGGTTGGTCTCGGCTATGAGGCGCTCGCAGAAAAATTCGCCGACCGCGCTGACGCGCAGCCCGACGCGACCGTGTTCCATGTCACGCAGGACCGCACGATCCGCGTCTCGTGGAAGCAGGAGATTCGCGCCGAACTGCGGCAGATCTTCAACGGCGGCGAGTTCAAGCCGATCCTCGACGAAGCGCAGGCCATCCACAAGCAGGTGTTGCGCGGCCGCGTGTTCGTCGCGCTGCACATGCACGCGGGCGACGGCAACGTCCACACAAACCTGCCGGTCAACTCGGACAACTACGAGATGCTGCAGGACGCCCACACGGCGGTCGCGCGCATCATGAAGCTCGCGCGTTCGCTCGACGGCGTGATTTCCGGCGAGCACGGCATCGGCATTACGAAGCTCGAGTTCCTGACCGACGACGAAATCGGCGAGTTCCGCAAGTACAAGCAGCGCGTCGATCCGCATGGCCGCTTCAACGCGGGCAAGCTGCTCGAAGGCGCCGATCTGCGCAACGCCTACACGCCGAGCTTCGGCCTGATGGGCTACGAATCGCTAATCATGCAGCAGAGCGACATCGGCGCAATTTCCGAGTCGATCAAAGACTGCCTGCGCTGCGGCAAGTGCAAGCCGGTGTGCGCGACCCATGTGCCGCGCGCGAACCTGCTGTACAGCCCGCGCAACAAGATTCTCGCGACTTCGCTGCTGGTCGAGGCGTTCCTGTACGAAGAGCAAACGCGCCGCGGCGTGTCCATCAAGCATTGGGACGAATTCGGCGACGTCGCCGATCACTGCACCGTCTGCCATAAATGCGTGACGCCGTGCCCGGTGAAGATCGACTTCGGCGACGTGACCATGAACATGCGCAACCTGCTGCGCAAGATGGGCAAGAAGAAGTTCAATCCGGGCAACGCGGCCGGCATGTTCTTCCTCAATGCGACGAATCCGCAGACGATCAACCTCGCGCGCACCGCGATGATGGGCATTGGCTACAAGGCGCAGCGCCTCGGCAACGAAGTGCTGAAGAAGTTCGCGAAGAAGCAGACGGCGCATCCGCCGGCAACCGTCGGCAAGCCGCCGGTCACCGAGCAGGTGATCCACTTCATGAACAAGAAGATGCCCGGCAATTTGCCGAAGAAAACCGCGCGCGCGCTGCTCGATATCGAGGACAACAAGATTGTCCCGATCATCCGCAATCCGAAGACGACCACCGCCGACACGGAAGCGGTGTTCTACTTCCCCGGCTGCGGCTCCGAGCGGCTCTTTTCGCAAGTGGGGCTTGCGACGCAGGCCATGCTGTGGGAAGCGGGCGTGCAAACGGTGCTGCCGCCGGGGTATCTCTGCTGCGGCTATCCGCAGCGCGGCTCTGGACAGTACGACAAAGCCGAGCAGATCGTCACGGACAACCGCGTGCTGTTTCACCGCGTCGCGAATACGCTCAACTATCTCGACATCAAGACGGTGGTGGTGTCGTGCGGCACGTGCTACGACCAGCTCGCCGGTTATGAATTCGACAAGATTTTCCCGGGCTGCCGGATCATCGACATTCACGAATTCCTGCTTGAAAAGGGCATGAAGCTCGACGGCGTGACGGGCACGCGGTACATGTACCACGACCCCTGCCACACGCCGATCAAGACGATGGACCCGGTCAAGCTCGTCAATTCGCTGATGGGCTCGGAGAAAGACGGCTACAGGATCGAGAAGAACGATCGCTGCTGCGGCGAGTCGGGCACGCTCGCGGTCACGCGTCCTGACATTTCGACGCAGGTGCGTTTCCGCAAGGAAGAGGAAATCCGCAAGGGCGCGGCGAAGCTGCGCGGGATTCCGCTCATCGCCGAGGCCGGCGCGAACGCCATCAATCCGGCCAATGCATCGGCCGGCACGGCGGGCGCGGCGAACGGCTCGGTGTTAAAGGCCGGCGACGGTCCGCAACCGAAGGGTGCCACCGACGTCAAGATCCTCACGAGCTGCCCGTCCTGCCTGCAAGGCCTGTCGCGCTACAACGAAGATGCGGGCATCGAGGCGGATTACATCGTCGTCGAAATGGCACGTCACGTGCTCGGAGAAGACTGGATGGTCGACTACGTGCAGCGGGCGAACAATGGCGGAATCGAGCGCGTGCTGGTTTAATGGCACGACTGACGATTTTTGCCCGAGGACGACGATGGATTGCGTTTTTTGCCGTGAAGATGGCGGCGATGTGCTGTGGCAGGACGACACGTTGCGTGTCGTCCTCGCCGACGAACACGATTACCCAGGTTTTTGCCGGGTGATCTGGAACGAGCACGTGGCGGAGTTTTCGGACCTCGATGCGGCGGGCCGCGATCGCGTGATGAAGGTCGTGTATGCCGTCGAGCGCGCGATGCGGCGCGTCCTCCAGCCGGCGAAGGTGAATCTAGCCAGCCTCGGCAATCAGGTGCCGCATGTGCACTGGCACGTCATTCCGCGTTTCTCGAACGACGCTCATTTTCCGCTGCCGATCTGGGCGCCGCGGCAACGCACGGTGTCCGAAGCGATGCTGTCCTCCCGCCGCGCGCAAGCCACGCTGCTGCGCGAGGCGGTGCGGCACGAAATCGGACAGGCGCTCGCCTGAGCGACACAACCCGCCGCTGCGCGCCATGTCCCTCGCGGGGCACATTGGGTGCGGCGGCGTTTTCATATTGAGGCCATCATGAGCGGACTGACTCCCGATACTCCGGTGCCGACCGGTGTGGTCGTGCATTCAAAGTCGCGCGTGCTCGAATTGCAGTACGCGAGCGGCGAATCGTACCGGCTGCCGTTCGAGTTGCTGCGCGTGTATTCGCCGTCGGCGGAAGTGCAGGGCCACGGCCCCGGCCAGGAAACGCTGCAAACCGGCAAGCGCGACGTCACTATCACGATGATCGAGGGCGTCGGCAACTACGCGATCCAGCCGACATTTTCCGACGGACACTCCACCGGCATCTATTCGTGGGATCTGCTCTACGACCTGGCGCGGCGCCAGGACGAACTCTGGCGCGCGTATCTCGACAAACTGGCTGCGGCCGGCGTCGACCGCGACACGCCGATGGCCGAGGCCGGCGCTGCGCACGGTCACCGTCACTGATACGATTCGCCAGACCTGCCGCACGCATGCGGCGCAACATTTCAGAATACGCGGAAAGGACAAGCGCGATGAGCAAAACCCACTTCGGCTTTCAATCGGTCGACGAACAGGAAAAGGCGCAGAAGGTGGCGGGCGTGTTTCACTCGGTTGCCGCCAACTACGACTTGATGAACGACCTGATGTCGGGCGGGTTGCACCGGGCGTGGAAGATGTTCACGATCGCCCAGGCCAATGTGCGGCCCGGCTACAAGGTGCTCGATATCGCGGGCGGCACGGGCGACCTGTCCAAGGCATTCGCGAAGCAGGCGGGCGAAACGGGCGAGGTCTGGCATACCGACATCAACGAGTCCATGCTGCGCGTGGGCCGCGACCGGCTGCTCGACAAAGGCGTGATCACGCCGGCGCTGCTCTGCGACGCCGAGAAAGTCCCTTTTCCGGACAATTATTTCGACGTCGTGACCGTGGCATTCGGCTTGCGCAACATGACGCATAAGGACGTCGCGCTGGCCGAAATGCGCCGCGTGCTTAAGCCGGCGGGGCGTCTGCTGGTTCTCGAGTTCTCAAAGGTCTGGGACCCGCTGAAAAAAGCCTACGACGTCTATTCGTTCAAGGTGCTGCCGTGGCTTGGCGAGCGCTTTGCGAAAGACGCCGACAGCTACCGCTACCTGGCGGAGTCCATCCGCATGCATCCGGATCAGGAAACCTTGAAAACAATGATGGAACAAGCGGGCCTGGATGGCGTCAAATATTACAATTTGTCAGCTGGCGTGGTAGCTTTACATGTGGGGACCAAATACTAGGGTTCCTAACCCGCCGATTTTTAAAGGAAAGCACCAAAATGTCCGATTCAGTGTCGTTATCTCCCCGTAAGGTAAAGCAGTCGCTGGCGAGAAGAATCGGACTGATCGCGATGGTCGGTCTGATCGCGGCCGGCTCGCTTGCCTCGCTCGACGCCGAAGCGCGCCGCATGGGCGGTGGCCGTAGCATCGGCCGTCAGTCGAACACCGTTCAGCAGCAGCATCAGGCGACGCCTTCGCAACCCTCGCCGACCAATCCGGCCATGCAGCAGCAGCGCGCGCAACCCGCGCCCGCTCCTGCACCGGCGCCCGCCCCGCAACCCAACCGCTCGCGCTGGCTCGGGCCGATCGCCGGTCTGGCCGCCGGTCTCGGCATTGCTGCGCTGCTGTCGCACTTTGGTCTGGGCGGCGCGTTCGCCGGCGCCATGGCCAACATCATCGTGATTGCATTGCTGGCGATGATCGGCATCTGGCTGATCCGCCGCTTCATGGGCCGCAAGCGCGATACGTCGCAGCCGGCTTATGCGGGCCAATCGCCGTCGCTGAATTCCGGCGCCACGGGCTACACGCAGGAGCCTCGCTATACGGCGCCGCCTACCGGCTCGTATCTGGAACCGCAAGGCAATCCGCTGACCACGCCGTCGGTGGGCGCCACGCCGAGCGTGCCGGCCGGCTTCGATTCTGAAGCGTTCCTGCGCAACGCGAAGGTCTATTTCGTGCGCCTGCAAGCCGCGTGGGACGTCGGCAATATCGAAGACATTCGCGAATTCACCACGCCGGAAATGTTCGCCGAGGTACGCGTCGATCTGGCTTCGCGCGGCGCCGGAACCAATCAGACGGATGTCGTGCAGTTGAACGCCGATCTGCTGGGCGTGGAAGAGCGCGCGAACGAGTACTTTGCGAGCGTGCGCTTCTCGGGCCTGATTCGCGAAGCGCCGGGCGCGCCCGCCGAGCCGTTCGTCGAGGTGTGGAATCTGTCGAAGGCGAATCGTGCTGGCGAAGGCTGGTTGCTGGCCGGCATCCAGCAGGTCGCGCAGCACTGAGGCAGAGCGGCGGCGCGGGGCGCTTGCCTTCAGCCTCCGCTTGAAACGTTCGCTCAAGGTTCGCCGTGGTCGGCTCGGCGTCGGATCAGTGTTGAGCCGTTGTTGAGCGACCGTGGTGCAACAATCCCGTCACGGCTGACTCACCGTAGAGCGCGGTTAGCCGTTCGGCCGGGCAGGCCGCGAAGCGAACGGACGTTACAATAGGAACCCGCGTGAGCAGTCGCTCGCGCGGGTTTTTTCTTGCCACCTTCAATGACCCTCGCCGCCAAGCCCTTCGTCGCCGCCGTCAATCATCTGCTCGCTCGCGAATCGTGGGCTCGCGAGCGCCTCGCTCCTTACGCGGGCAAGACCGCCAGACTGTCGTCGCCGCCGCTCGTGCTGACGCTGCTGGTGCAGCCGGACGGCTATCTGGGCACCGTCGGCGAAACCGACGCGCAGCAGTTCGACGTCACGCTTTCCGTGCCGGCCGACGCATTGCCCGCATTCGTGCAGGGCGGTCAGGCCGCCGTCATGAAGCACGTGAAGATCGAGGGCGACGCGGAGTTCGCCACGGTCATCGCCAAACTCGCGGAGCATCTGCGCTGGGAGCCGGAGGAAGATCTGGCGAAGCTGATCGGCGACGGCCCCGCATGGCGGGTTGCGTCGATCGTGCGCACGGTCGGCGAACATGTGCAGCGCACTGGCCGCAACCTGCTCGACACCGCCAGCGAATATCTGCTCGACGAGAATCCGCAACTCGTGCGCCGCGCCGCACTGGCCGACTTCAACGCCGAACTCGCGCAAGCGCGCGACGCCCTTGCGCGAGTCGAAAAACGGCTTCAGCGTCTTGAACAGAAGGTCGAAGCCCGCGGCGCCGCCGCGCCGGGCAGCGCCGCCACGTCGCGCGGCACGCGCTAGTCACCGGGCATAACTATGCGTTTTCTGCGTTTTCTCAAGATTTTCTTCACGGTTATCCGCTTCGGTCTCGACGAGATGATGCTCGGCCGGGTCAACGACCGGCGCGTTCGCATGCTGCTGCGTATCACCACGGTCGGCCGGAAGTTCGACGCGCCGCCGGGCGTGCGCTTGCGCCTCGCGCTGGAAAGCCTCGGGCCGATCTTCGTCAAGTTCGGGCAAGTGCTGTCCACACGGCGCGATCTGTTGCCGGTCGATATCGCCAACGAACTTGCGAAGCTTCAGGACCAGGTGCCGCCGTTCGATTCCGCTGTGGCGATCGCGCTCGTCGAGAAGTCGCTTGGCGCGCCGGTGGACGTGCTGTTCGACGATTTCGAGCGGGTCCCGGTGGCGAGCGCGTCGATCGCGCAAGTGCACTTCGCGACGGTCAAGGCCGGGCAGCACGCGGGCAAGGCCGTCGCCGTGAAGGTGCTGCGCCCGAATATGCTGCCGGTCATCGACTCGGACCTTGCGTTGCTGCGCGACATCGCCGTGTGGGCCGAGCGCCTTTGGGCCGACGGCAAACGCCTGAAGCCGCGCGAGGTGGTGGCCGAGTTCGACAAATATCTGCACGACGAGCTCGATCTGATGCGCGAGGCGGCCAACGGCAGCCAGCTGCGCCGCAATTTTGCCGGCCTCGATCTGCTGCTCGTGCCCGAAATGTACTGGGAGTTCTGCACGCCCACCGTGCTCGTGATGGAGCGCATGGTCGGCGTGCCGATCAGCCAGGTCGACACGCTGCGAGCGGCGGGCGTGGATATTCCGAAGCTAGCGCGCGAAGGCGTCGAGATTTTCTTTACTCAGGTGTTCCGCGACGGCTTTTTCCATGCGGACATGCACCCGGGCAACATTCAGGTGAGCCTCGATCCGGCGCACTTCGGCCGCTATATCGCTTTGGATTTCGGCATTATCGGGGCGCTGTCGGACTTTGACAAAAACTACCTCGCGCAGAATTTTCTCGCGTTTTTCAAGCGCGACTACCATCGCGTCGCGACGCTGCATCTCGAGTCGGGCTGGGTGCCGCCGACCACCCGCGTCGAGGAGCTGGAAAGCGCAATTCGCGCGGTGTGCGAGCCGTATTTCGACCGCGCGCTGAAGGACATTTCGCTCGGTCAGGTGCTGATGCGTCTTTTCTCGACGTCGCGCCGCTTCAACGTCGAAATCCAGCCGCAGCTCGTGCTGCTGCAAAAAACCATGCTCAACGTCGAAGGGCTCGGTCGTTCGCTCGATCCGGAACTCGATTTGTGGAAGACGGCGAAGCCCTATCTTGAGCGCTGGATGAACGAGCAGATCGGCGTGCGCGGCTGGTACGAGCGCTTGAAGATCGAGGCGCCGCAATGGAGCAAGACCCTGCCGCAATTGCCGCGGCTGATCCATCATGTGCTGGCTGAGCGCCACGATCACGCGCGCGCCGGGAACGACGACATGATCCAGCAGATCCTGCTCGAGCAAAAGCGTACTAATCGGCTGCTGCAGGGCTTGCTGTTGTTCGGCGTTGCGGTCGGTGTCGGCGCGGCGTTGGCACGCGTGTTCCTCGCGCTGGCGTACGGCGCCTGAGCGATCAATTCAGAGGCGAGCGATGAGCGATCCGACCCAATCCCCAATGCCCGAATTCGAGAGCCGCGATCCGAACTCGCCGGCCTTCTGGGACGAGCGTTTCGAGCGGCATTTCACGCCATGGGACCAGGCGGGCGTGCCGTCGGCGTTTGAGGTTTTCGCGAGGCGGCACGCTGGCGAGGCCGTGCTGATTCCGGGCTGCGGCAGCGCGTATGAAGCCGCGTGGCTGGCCGCGCACGGCAGTCCGGTCCGCGCGATCGACTTCTCGCACGCTGCCGTCGCGGCGGCGCGCGCGCAGTTGGGCGAACAGCGCGCGCAGCTCGTTGAACAAGCCGATTTCTTCGCCTACGAGCCGCCGTTCACGCCCGCGTGGATCTATGAGCGCGCGTTTCTTTGCGCGTTGCCGCCGGCGCGCCGCGGTGACTACGCGCGGCGCATGGCCGAGCTTTTGCCGGCGGGCGCGCTGCTCGCCGGGTTCTTTTTTCTCGGCGCAACGCCGAAAGGGCCGCCGTTCGGCATGGAGCGCTCCGAACTGGAGACACTGCTCGCGCCGCATTTCGAACTGGTCGAAGACGAGCCGGTAAGCGATTCGATTCCCGTGTTTGCAGGGCGCGAGCGCTGGCTGACGTGGCGCCGCCGCGCCTGAGCGTAAGCCGTCGCGACACGCTTGCAGGGTGAAGGAGGCAGCGCGCGAGCCTCGAGCGGCGGGCTCTTGATTTTTGCCCGGAGCGCCCCCATTTGGCGCAACGGCGGTCGCGTCGGGCGCTAATCCCAAAATGGCGGGGAGCGTTTCGGTTTGCGGCTATAATTCAAGGCTTTGCAAGCGTTTACAAGATTTCAGTAGGGAAACGGTCATGCCGATCTACGCTTATCGTTGCGAGTCATGCGGCTTCGGGAAGGACGTGCTTCAGAAGATGAGCGACCCCCAGTTGACGCAATGTCCCGAATGCGGGAAAGACACTTTTCGTAAACAGGTCACGGCCGCGGGCTTCCAGTTGAAGGGCTCGGGCTGGTACGTGACCGACTTCCGCGGCGGCAACGGCAGTGCGGGCGCGCCCGCGAACGGCGCCACGAATGGTGCGGATAACGGCGCTTCGAACGGCAACGGCGCGGCCAAATCCGACACGGCCACGGCAAGCAGCTCCGCCGCCACGCCGGCCGCGCCCACTGCGGCGCCGGCTGCCGCAGCGACAAGCGGCTCAGGCGGCGCCTAGTAGCACGGCCGCCCTCGCGGGCGGCGCACACCCCGCGCGTTGCTCAGGCGGCGCGGCATTCTGGCGGTACACATGACGACGAAAAAAACGACGCTCAAATCGGTGTTCCTGACTGGCCTCCTGGTGCTGGTGCCTTTGGCCATCACGCTGTGGGTGCTCGGTCTCATCATCGGTACGATGGACCAGACGCTGTTGCTGCTGCCGAGCGCATGGCAGCCCGAGCGCGCGTTCGGCTTCCGCCTGCCTGGCCTTGGCGCGGTGCTCACACTCGCGTTCATTTTTGTCGTCGGCCTGCTGACGCAGAACTTCGTTGGGCAAAAGCTGGTGAAGTGGTGGGAGGTCGTGGTTGCGCACATTCCGGTGGTCGGGCCGATCTACACGAGCGTCAAGCAGGTGTCCGATACGCTGCTGTCGAGCAGCGGCAACGCGTTTCGCAAGGCGCTGCTGATCGAATATCCGCGCCGCGGCTGCTATACGATTGCGTTTCTGACCGGCATTCCGGGCGGCGACGTGATCAATCACCTGAAAGAAGATCACGTCAGCGTATATGTGCCGACCACCCCGAACCCCACGTCCGGCTTCTTCCTGATGGTGCCCAAGAGCGAAGTGATCGAACTCGACATGACGGTCGACGCCGCGCTCAAGTACATCGTCTCGATGGGCGTCGTGGCGCCGTCCGCGCCGCCGGCGCCGGTGCGCCGCACGACCGTCGAGCCTCCGCTGTAATGCGGGCGCGCCGCGTTTCACCGCGGCGCGCCGTTTAACCAATGCAAAACGAAAGTCAAACATCATGTCGATGAGATCTGAATACTGCGGTCTGGTGACCGAAGAACTGCTGGGCCAAACCGTCTCGCTGTGCGGCTGGGTGAGCCGCCGCCGCGACCATGGCGGCGTTATCTTCATCGACCTGCGTGACCGCGAAGGCCTCGTTCAGGTCGTCTGCGACCCGGACCGTGCGGAGATGTTCAAGGCCGCCGAAGGCGTGCGCAACGAATTCTGTCTGCAGATCAAGGGCGTGGTGCGCAGCCGTCCGGAAGGCACGACGAACGCCGCGCTGAAAAGCGGCAAGATCGAAGTGCTGTGCCACGAGCTGATCGTGCTGAACGCGTCGATCACGCCGCCGTTCCAGCTCGACGACGACAACCTGTCGGAAACCACGCGTCTCACGCATCGTGTGCTCGACCTGCGCCGTCCGCAGATGCAGCACAACCTGCGTTTGCGCTACCGCGTCGCGATCGAAGTGCGCAAGTACCTCGACACGCTCGGCTTCATCGACATCGAAACGCCGATGCTGACCAAGAGCACGCCGGAAGGTGCGCGCGACTACCTCGTGCCGTCGCGTACCAACCCGGGCCAGTTCTTCGCGCTGCCGCAATCGCCGCAGCTCTTCAAGCAGTTGCTGATGGTCGCGAACTTCGACCGTTACTACCAGATCACAAAGTGCTTCCGCGACGAAGACCTGCGCGCCGACCGTCAGCCGGAATTCACGCAGATCGACTGCGAGACCTCGTTCCTCTCGGAGCAGGAAATCCGCGATCTGTTTGAAGCGATGATCCGTCACGTGTTCAAGGAAACGATCGGCGTCGAGCTCGACGCGAAGTTCCCGGTCATGGAGTATTCGGAAGCCATGCGCCGTTTCGGTTCGGACAAGCCGGACCTGCGCGTCAAGCTCGAATTCACCGACCTGACGGACGCGGTCAAGGACGTCGAATTCAAGGTGTTCAGCACGCCGGCCAACTCGAAGGACGGCCGCGTCGCGGCCATCCGCGTGCCGAAGGGTGGCGAGCTTTCGCGCGGCGACATCGACAGCTACACGGAATTCGTGCGCATCTACGGCGCGAAGGGCCTCGCGTGGATCAAGGTAAACGAAGTGGCGAAGGGCCGTGACGGTCTGCAAAGCCCGATCGTCAAGAACCTGCACGACGAAGCGGTCAAGGCGATCATCGAGCGCACGGGCGCGCAAGACGGCGACATCATTTTCTTCGCGGCAGATCGCGCGAAGGTGGTGAACGACAGCCTGGGCGCGCTGCGCCTGAAGATCGGCCATTCGGAATTCGGCAAGGCCAATGGTCTCGTCGAGTCCGGCTGGAAGCCGCTGTGGGTGGTTGACTTCCCGATGTTCGAATACGACGAGGAAGACAACCGCTACGTGGCCGCGCACCATCCGTTCACGAGCCCGAAGGACGAGCACCTCGAATACCTGGAATCGGACCCGGCGCGCTGCCTCGCCAAGGCCTATGACATGGTGCTGAACGGCTGGGAAATCGGCGGCGGCTCGGTGCGTATTCACCGCGAAGAAGTGCAGAGCAAGGTGTTCCGCGCGCTGAAGATCAACGCGGAAGAAGCGCAAGCCAAGTTCGGCTTCCTGCTCGACGCGCTGCAATATGGTGCGCCTCCGCACGGCGGCATCGCCTTCGGCCTCGACCGCATCGTCACGATGATGGCAGGCGCCGATTCGATCCGCGACGTCATCGCGTTCCCGAAGACGCAGCGCGCGCAGGACCTGCTCACGCAGGCGCCGAGCGAAGTGGACGAGCGTCAGTTGCGCGAGTTGCATATCCGTCTGCGCACGCCGGAACCGAAAGCGTAATGGCCTGAAGGCAATGGCTTCAGGCGACTGAGTGCTGTCTGAAAACGACAGCTGACGCAAAACAGAAAGGCGCGGGAGGAAACTCCGGCGCCTTTTTCGTTTTTTGCGTTACAGTCGATGCAACAAGGTTTGACCAATCCTCGACCACACTCCGACATGTATCGCGCAAGCATTGCGCCTGCTTTTCACGCCATGCCGAAACCGCCGAAGATCCCGCAGTCCGTACTCGTTGTGATTCATACGCCCTCGCTCGACGTGCTGTTGATCGAGCGCGCCGATATGCCGGGCTTCTGGCAATCCGTGACCGGCTCAAAAGACCGGATCGACGAACCGCTCGCAGAAACGGCAAGACGGGAAGTGGCCGAAGAGACGGGCATCGTGATCGGCAGCGCGCTGGTGCCGCAAAGCGCACTCTTCGACTGGCAATACTCGATCGAGTATGAGATTTATCCGCAGTTCCTGCATCGCTACGCCGAAGGCGTGATCCACAACACCGAGCACTGGTTCAGCGTCGAAGTGCCTGAGCGGCTTGAAGTCACGCTCGCGCCGCGCGAGCACACGGCGTTTCTCTGGCTGCCGTATGAAGAGGCGGCGTCGCGCTGTTTTTCTTCGTCGAATGCGGATGCGATCCTGCAATTGCCGAAGAGGTTGAGCGGGCGTTCGGAGTCTCGCCGATGAGCGTCGGCGGCGCACGCCGTTTCGCCCGTCTGCGGCAATCGCTGCTCGGCCGCCGCTATTGGCAGCGCTACCGCTTCACAAGCGGCAACGAAGTCAAGCTGCTGCGCTCCGGCGACGAGTTCTTCAGCGCGCTCGTGCAGCGCGTGGATGCCGCCGAGCGCGACGTCGTCCTCGAAACCTATATTTTTTGCTACGACGAAGCCGGGCAATTGGTGAACGCGGCGCTGCTGCGCGCGGCGGCGCGCGGCGTGCGTGTGCGCGTGATCACCGACGGCGTAGGCACCGCGCGCCTGCCGATGTTCGACGAGTGGGCCGGCACGGGCATCGAGCATCGCATCTACAACCCGCATATCTTTGGGCGCTTCGGTTTCTCGCGCACGCATCGCAAGCTGGCCGTGATCGACGATCAGTTTGCGTACTGCGGCGGCATCAATATCGTCGACGATTACGAGAACAACGGCGAGACCCTGCCTTTTCGGCGCTGGGATTTCGCGGTCGAATTGCAGGGGCCCGTGGTCAATGACGTGCGCCAGGCATTTGAAGTGCAATGGCGGCGGATTCGCGTCGGGCATCGGCCAATCCACCAACTCGAGCCGGATCTCACGCCGAAGACCAAGGCGTCGCTCGGCAGCCTGCGCCGTCGCCGCCGGCGCCGCAACGAGGAACTGTGGGCCGGGGGTGAGCCGTGCGTCGCTTTCGTCGCGCGCGACAACCTGATCAACCGCCGCGCAATCGAAAAGGCGTATCTGACTGCAATCGGCCAGGCTCGCAGCGAGGTGCTGCTCGCGAATCCGTACTTCATGCCCGGCCGGAAGCTGCGGCGCGCGCTCGTCTATGCGGCGCGGCGTGGCGTGGTGGTGAAGCTGATCATTGGGCGCAAGGAGTTCAAGGCGCTCGACTACGCCGTGCCCTTCCTCTATCGCGCGTTGCTTAGAGCCGGCGTGCAGATCGCCGAGTACGAGAAAACCCTGCTGCACGGCAAGGTCGCGGTGGTCGACTCCAACTGGGCGACCGTGGGCTCGTCCAATCTGGACGCGCTCAGCCTGATGCTGAACAACGAAGCGAACGTGGTGCTGGTGAACGACCGGTCCATCGAAGCGCTTCGGGAAGCCATCCTCGCTGCCTTCAAGGACGCGCGGCGCATCGACGAAGCGCATTACGACGCCCGCCCGGCCGGCGAGCGCCTGCTCAACTGGCTCGCCTACACCACGTATCGGCTCGCAATGAAGCTTCTGACGGTGGGCGGTTACGACTAGATTCGACGGGCGCGGGTTCTGGATGCGTCGGCAGAGCAAGCGAAGCTTTCGTCCGAGCAAGCGGCGACTCAAGGCGAACTCCTCTAAAAAATCCGATTCGTCTGATTGCCATATGCCCCAAAATTGAAACCAGGTTAGAAACCGGTTTCTAATAAAGTCCTTGTTTCGCGGACGGCCCCACTCAATAATAGTACGGCCGTTCGATTTTTGATTCGGTCACATTAGAACGGTAAAAGCTATGCGAAAAGGCGAACAAACGCGAGCCGCAATTCTCGATGCAGCACTTGATCTTGCAAGCCGCGACGGACTCGAGGGTCTGACGATCGGCCTCCTGGCCGAGCGGATGCAAATGAGTAAAAGCGGCGTGTTTGCGCACTTCGGGTCGCGCGAGGACTTGCAGGTGGAAGTCGTGCGCGAATACCACCGTCGTTTCGAAGACGAGGTGTTTTTCCCGAGCTTGCGCGAGCCGCGCGGATTGCCGCGCCTGCGCGCGATGCTTTCCCGCTGGATCGAAAAGCGCATTCAGGAAGTCACCACCGGGTGCATCTACATCAGCGGTGCCGTCGAGTACGACGACCGTGCGGACAACCCGGTGCGCGAGCAACTGGTGTCGAGTGTGACGATGTGGCGGGCGGCGCTCACTCGCGCAATTTCGCAGGCAATGGATGAAGGGCATCTGCGCGCGGACACCGACCCGCAGTTGATGCTGTTCGAACTGTATAGCTTCACGCTCGGTCTGCATCACGACGCGCGCTTTCTGCATCTGCCGGATGCGGTGCGTCTCACGTGGGCCGCGCTGGAAAAACTGATTGTTTCGTATCAAAGCGGGAGCCGTTAGCCGAAGCCGCCGGACCTGAAAAAAACGGCGGCATGAGCGGCAAAGCGCAAAAAGCGCTCAGGCGACAGACGAGATCCGCATCAGGCACTCGCGCTAACGGCCTCGCTTATTGTTCAAACTTTGGAGAGAGTCATGGGACAGTACGCCGCGCCGCTGCGCGACATGCAATTCGTGTTGCACGAGCTGCTCAACGTCGAAGCCGAGATCAAGCAGATGCCGAAGCACGCTGATCTCGACGCGGAGACGATCAACGCCGTGCTCGAAGAGGCCGGCAAGTTCTGCTCCGAAGTGTTGTTTCCGCTGAATCACAGCGGCGACCAGGAAGGCTGCACGTACGTCGGCGACGGCGTCGTGACCACACCGAAGGGTTTCAAGGAAGCCTATCAACAGTATGTGGAAGCCGGCTGGCCCGCGCTCGGTTGCGACCCGGAGTATGGTGGCCAGGGGCTGCCCGCCTTCGTCAACAACGCGCTGTATGAGATGCTGAATTCGGCGAATCAGGCGTGGACGATGTACCCGGGCCTCTCGCACGGCGCGTATGAATGCCTGCACGCGCACGGCACGCCGGAGTTGCAGCAGCGTTATCTGCCGAAGCTGGTCTCGGGCGTGTGGACCGGCACCATGTGTCTGACCGAGCCGCATTGCGGCACCGACCTCGGCATTCTGCGCACCAAGGCCGAGCCGAACAGCGACGGTTCATACGCGATCAGCGGTACGAAGATCTTTATCTCGAGCGGCGAGCATGATCTCGCGGAGAACATCGTGCACCTCGTGCTCGCGCGTTTGCCGGATGCGCCTAAGGGCACCAAGGGAATTTCGCTTTTCATCGTGCCGAAGTTCGTTCCGAACGATGCAGGCGAGGCGGGTGAACGCAACGGCGTGAAGTGCGGTTCCATCGAGCACAAGATGGGCATTCACGGCAACGCGACCTGCGTGATCAATCTCGACAACGCGAAAGGCTGGATGGTCGGCGAGCCGAACAAAGGCTTGAACGCGATGTTCGTGATGATGAACGCCGCGCGCCTCGGCGTCGGCATGCAAAGCCTCGGCCTCACCGAAGTGGCATATCAGAACTCGCTCACGTACGCGAAAGAGCGCTTGCAGATGCGCTCGCTGACGGGCCCGAA
Organism: Burkholderia sp. WSM2230; assembly: GCF_000472445.1. GTDB lineage: Bacteria > Pseudomonadota > Gammaproteobacteria > Burkholderiales > Burkholderiaceae > Paraburkholderia. The sequence goes on along the minus strand of NZ_AXAJ01000013.1, from coordinate 153,841 downwards.
GGCGCCCGAGAAAGCCGCCGACCCGATCATCGTGCATCCGGACGTCCGCCGCATGCTGCTCACGCAAAAGGCCTATGCCGAAGGCGCGCGCGCGTTCTCGTACTGGTCCGCGCTGCATATCGACAAGGAGCTTTCCCACGCCGACGAATCCGTGCGCAAGGAAGCTGCCGACCTCGTCGCGCTGCTCACGCCGATCCTGAAAGCGTTCCTGTCGGACAACGCGTTCGAAGGCACCAATCACGCCATGCAGATTTACGGCGGCCACGGCTTTATCGCTGAGTGGGGCATGGAGCAGTACGTGCGCGACGCGCGCATCAACATGATCTACGAAGGCACCAACGCGATCCAGGCGCTCGACCTGCTCGGCCGCAAGATTCTCGGCGACATGGGCGCAAAGATGAAGAAGTTCGGCAAGCTCGTGAGCGACTTCGTGGAAGCCGAAGGCATCAAGCCGGAGATGCAGGAGTTCATCAACCCGCTCGCCGACATCGGCGAAAAGGTGCAGAAGCTCACGATGGAAATCGGCATGAAGGCGATGCAGAACCCGGACGAAGTCGGCGCCGCCGCCGTGCCGTATCTGCGCACCGTCGGCCATCTCGTGTTCTCGTACTTCTGGGCGCGCATGGCGCGCATCGCGCTCGACAAGGAAGCGTCGGGCGATCCGTTCTACAAGGCGAAGCTCGCCACGGCGCGCTTTTACTTCGCGAAGCTGCTGCCGGAAACGGCCATGACGATCCGTCAGGCGCGCGCGGGTTCGAAGCCGCTGATGGACGTCGAAGAAGCGCTGTTCTAAGTCATCTCATGAAAAGCGCCGCGCTTGATGCAACGTGGAGCAACAGTGCATTAACGATGCGGCGCTTCTGTAAGCCAAATTCATCGCGAGTCGGTTGGAAGATTCGCGACACTGCATAACTCCCCGGAGGAACGACGTGAGCAATCTGATCATTCGCAAGGTCGCCGTGCTCGGCGCCGGCGTGATGGGCGCGCAGATCGCCGCGCACCTGATCAACGCCAAGGTGCCCGTGCTGCTGTTCGACCTGCCCGCAAAGGAAGGTCCGAAGAACGCCATCGCGCTGAAGGCGATCGAGAATCTGAAGAAGCTGTCGCCGGCGCCGTTCGGCGTGAAGGACGACGCGCAATACATTCAGCCCGCGAATTATGACGACGACATCGAAAAGCTCGCCGAATGCGACCTGGTGATCGAAGCGATTGCCGAGCGCATGGACTGGAAGCACGACCTGTACAAGAAGGTCTCGCCTCATATCGCGCCGAACGCGATCTTCGCGACGAACACGTCGGGCCTGTCGATCACCGAACTGTCGCAAGGTTTCGCGGATGAGCTCAAGGCACGCTTTTGCGGCGTGCACTTCTTCAATCCGCCGCGCTACATGCATCTGGTCGAACTGATTCCGACCACGGCGACGCGTCCGGAAATTCTCGATCAACTCGAAACGTTCCTGACGAGCGTGGTCGGCAAGGGCGTCGTGCGCGCGAAGGACACGCCGAACTTCATCGCGAATCGCGTCGGCATTTTCTCGATTCTGGCTGTCATTACCGAAGCCGCAAAGTTCGGCCTGCGTTTCGACGAAGTCGACGACCTGACCGGCGCGCGTCTTGGTCGCGCGAAGTCGGCCACGTTCCGCACGGCGGACGTCGTGGGTCTCGACACGATGGCGCACGTCATCAAGACGATGCAGGACAACCTGAAGGACGATCCGTTCTTCCCCGTCTACGAAACGCCGGCCGTGCTGGCTGAACTCGTGAAGAAGGGCGCGCTCGGCCAGAAGACCGGTGGCGGCTTCTACAGGAAGGAAGGCAAGGCGATCAAGGTACTCGACCCGAAAACGGGCGAGTACGTGGACGGCGGCGCGAAGGCGGACGAACTGGTCGGCCGCATCCTGAAGCGTCCGCCCGCCGAGCGCCTGAAGCTGCTGCGCGAATCGGAGCATCCGCAGGCGCAATTCCTGTGGGCGATTTTCCGCGACGTGTTCCATTACATCGGCGTGCATCTGGAATCCATCGCGGATAACGCACGCGATGTCGATCTCGCTATCCGCTGGGGCTTCGGCTGGAACGAAGGTCCGTTCGAAGGCTGGCAGACGGCCGGCTGGAAGCAGGTCGCGGAGTGGGTGCAGCAAGACATCGCCGCGGGCAAGGCGCTCGCGAACGTGCCGCTGCCGTCGTGGGTGCTCGAAGGCCCGGTCGCTGAAAAAGGCGGTGTGCATACGAACGAAGGCTCGTGGTCGCCGGCTTCGAAGAGCTTCGTGCCGCGCTCGTCGCTCGGCGTGTACGAGCGGCAGGTGTTCCGCGCGCCGCTCGTCGGCGAAACGGCGGCGGACCCGAAGACCTACGGCAAGACGCTGTTCGAGACCGACGCCGTGCGCGCATGGGTCGACGACCGCGCCGGTCGAGGTTCGGATGAAAGCGACGTGCTGATCGTGTCGTTCAAGAGCAAGATGAACACGATCGGACCGTCGGTGATCGACGGTCTCACGCAGGCCATCGAACTCGCGGAGAAGGACTTCAAGGGTCTCGTCGTCTGGCAGCCGACGTCGCTGAAACTCGGCACGCCGGGCGGTCCGTTCTCGGCGGGCGCGAATCTCGAAGAAGCCATGCCCGCGTTCATGATGGGCGGCGCAAAGGGCATCGAGCCGTTCGTCAAGAAGTTCCAGCAGGGCATGCTGCGCGTCAAGTACGCGAGCGTGCCGGTGGTATCGGCGGTGTCTGGCATTGCACTCGGCGGCGGCTGCGAACTGCTGCTGCATAGCGCGAAGCGCGTCGCGCACATCGAAAGCTATATCGGTCTGGTTGAAGTGGGCGTTGGCCTCGTGCCCGCGGGCGGCGGTCTGAAGGAAGCCGCACTGCGCGCAGCCGAAGCCGCGACGCAAGTCGGCGCGACCAATGATCTGCTCAAGTTCGTGCAGAAGTCGTTTGAAAACGCGGCGATGGCCAAGGTGTCGGCGTCCGCGCTCGACGCCCGCGCCATGGGTTATCTGAAGTCCTCGGACACGATCGTCTTCAACGTCTTCGAACTGCTCGACGTCGCGAAGAAGGAAGCGCGCGCGCTGGCCGGCGCGGGTTACCGCCCGCCGCTGCGCGTGACGCAGGTGCCGGTTGCCGGCCGCTCGGCAATCTCGACGATCAAGGCTTCGCTCGTGAACATGCGCGACGGCCGTTTTATCAGCGAGCACGATTTCCTGATCGCGAGCCGTATCGCCGAAGCGGTGTGCGGCGGCGACGTGGAAGCGGGCAGTCTCGTCGACGAAGAATGGCTGCTGCAACTCGAGCGCCGCGCGTTCGTGGAACTGCTCGGTACGCAGAAGACGCAGGAACGGATCATGGGCATGCTGCAAACCGGCAAGCCGGTGCGGAACTAACAGCGACGTGCGGAAATTCTGGAGAAACAAATGAGCAAGCAATTGCAAGACGCCTACATCGTCGCCGCGAGCCGTACGCCTATCGGCAAGGCGCCGCGCGGCGTGTTCAAGAACACGCGTCCCGACGAACTGCTGGTCCATGCAATCCGGTCGGCTGTGGCGCAGGTGCCCGGCCTCGACACCAAGGTGATTGAAGACGCGATCGTCGGTTGCGCGATTCCGGAGGCGGAGCAGGGCCTGAACGTCGCGCGTATGGGCGCGCTGCTGGCCGGCCTGCCGCAATCGGTGGGCGGCGTCACGGTGAACCGTTTCTGCGCGTCGGGCCTGACCGCGCTCGCAATGGCCGCGGACCGCATCCGCGTCGGTGAATCGGACGCGCTGATCGCGGGCGGCTGCGAGTCCATGAGCATGGTGCCGATGATGGGCAACAAGCCGTCGCTGTCGCCGCATATCTTCGACCGCAATGAAGACATCGGCATTGCATACGGCATGGGTCTGACCGCCGAAAAAGTCGCGGAGCGCTGGAAGATCAGCCGCGAAGCGCAAGACGCGTTCTCGGTCGAGTCGCATCGCCGCGCCATCGCCGCACAGCAAGCGGGCGAGTTCAACGACGAAATCGCTGCATACACCGTCACCGAGCGTTTTCCGGATCTGGCCACTGGCGAAGTGCGCGTCAAAACGCGCGAAGTTTCGCTCGACGAAGGCCCGCGTGCTGACACGTCGCTCGAGGGTCTCGCGAAACTGCGCACGGTGTTCGCCAACAAAGGTTCGGTGACGGCCGGCAACAGCTCGCAGACGTCGGACGGCGCGGGCGCGCTGATCGTCGTGTCGGAAAAGATGCTGAAGCAGTTCAACCTGACCCCGCTCGCGCGCTTCGTGAGCTTCGCGGTGCGCGGCGTGCCGCCGGAAATCATGGGCATCGGGCCGAAGGAAGCGATTCCGGCCGCGCTGAAGGCCGCGGGCCTCAAGCAGGACGACATCGACTGGATCGAGTTGAACGAAGCGTTCGCCGCGCAATCGCTCGCGGTGATCCAGGATCTCGGCCTCGATCCGTCGAAGATCAACCCGCTCGGCGGCGCCATCGCGCTGGGTCACCCGCTTGGCGCGACGGGCGCGATTCGCGCGTCCACGGTCGTGCACGGCCTGCGCCGCCGCAACTACAAGTACGGCATGGTGACGATGTGCGTGGGCACCGGGATGGGCGCGGCGGGCATCATCGAGCGGCTGTGACACGGCTCGCTCCGGCGTTGGCGGCGCGCCGCGCGGCGTCAACAATATGATGCGCCAGGGACGGTTCGCAGGCTCGACGCTTGCGAACCGTTTTCGCATTTTGCAGCAGCAGTTTCGAGCAGCAATTCAAGGAGACGGAAATGACGACGGATATTCTGGTCGAGCGGGCGAACGGTGTGCTGACCCTTGCCTTTAACCGGCCGGACAAGAAAAACGCGATCACGGCCGCGATGTATCAGACCATGGCCGACACGCTGGTCGAGGCGCAAGGCGACGCGTCCGTGCGCGCGATTCTGATTCGCGGCAGCGCGAACATTTTCAGCGCCGGCAACGATCTTGAAGACTTCATGAAGACGCCGCCGATGGGCGAAAACGCGCCGGTATTCCAGTTCCTGCGCGCGCTCAGTTCGGCGGAAAAGCCGGTGGTGGCGTCGGTGGCGGGCCCGGCGGTCGGCATCGGCACGACGCTGCTGCTGCATTGCGATCTCGTCTATGCCGCCGATTCCGCGAGCTTCTCGCTGCCGTTCGCGCAACTCGGGCTGTGTCCGGAAGCGGCGTCGAGTCTGCTCTTGCAACGCGTCGCCGGCTATCAGGCCGCGGCCGAAAAGCTGCTGCTCGGCGAGGCGTTCGACGCCGCCGAAGCGCAACGCATGGGCTTCGTGAACCGCGTGCTGCCGGCTGCGGAAGTCGACGCGTTCGCGGCATCGCAAGCCGCGAAGCTCGCCGCACTGCCGGCGTCGTCATTACGCGTGACCAAGAGCCTGATGAAGCGCGCAAGCCATCAGGAACTGCAAACGCAGATGTCGGAGGAAGCGGTCCACTTCGGCAAGATGCTGGTTGCGCCTGAAGCGCGCGAGGCGTTCAAAGCGTTCTTCGAAAAGCGCAAGCCGGACTTCCGGCAATTCGACTGAGCGAAGCTGCGGCTCGTCGCAAAGCGGCCGGACTGTAGGCGCGGGCGCCGTTCAAGGCTGCGCGGTGTCGTAATCGACGTAGCTGGTTTCGCGGCAGAAGCTGACAAGCCGCACGCCGGCTTTGCGGGCAATGGCAATCGCCAGCGAAGACGGCGCCGAGATCGTCGCGACCATCGGCACGTCGACGCGCGCGGCTTTGCGCACCAGTTCGTAGCTCGCGCGGCTCGACAGGAACACGAAGCCTTCCTTGGTATCCACTCGATCGAGCACGAGCTGGCCGATCAGTTTGTCGAGCGCATTGTGGCGGCCGACGTCTTCGAACGCGTAGCGGATCGCGCCCGCCGCATCGCACCACGCGGCGGCGTGCAGGCCGCCTGTCAGGCGGGTCAAGGCCTGATGCGCGGGCAATTCGCGGGCCGCGCGCGCGATCGCGTCGGGCGCGAGCCGCTGCAAAAAGCCGGTGTCGGGCACGCGTTCGGGCTTCAGATCGAGCAGATCGATGCTTTCGATGCCGCACACGCCACAGCCGGTGCGGCCGGCCAGCGCGCGGCGCTTCTCCTTCAGCGCGACGAACGCCTGCTGCACGACCTGCAAGTGCACTTCGGCGTGCGGCAATTCGCCGTTGTCATGCAACTCGACCTCGATGTCCTGAATGTCGCTGCCGCGCTCCACGATCCCTTCCGAAATCGCGAAGCCCACCGCGAACGCTTCCAGATCGCACGGCGTACACATCATCACGGCATGCGAAATGCCGTTGAAAACGAGCGCGACCGGCCACTCCTGACCGATGTGGTCGGTGACCGTTTCCACCGCCGCACCGCGATGGCGGCGCACCTCGCGCTCCACCGCGCCGGGTTGGCCTGTTTGCAGTTCGTCCAAGCTGATTCACTCCATTGATGCCGCCCGCGTGCGGCTTGCCGCGCCGCCGACGCACGAATAAGCTTCTAAAATACCTCAAGCCGGGCTTGTGCGTTTGCCCATCATTCAAGAGGACACTGTCATGGGACTGAACGAAGCACCGCTGCTGTTTAACTTCGAGGTGGAGTCGTCGGAGAATTTCACCTATATCCCGATGTCGGTTCGCTTCAATCTGGATCGTTTCGGGCTGCGCATTTCGCTTGCGCAGTGGCAGATGCTGCCGCTCGAAGACCGCAAGCTCCTCGCGCGCTTTCCGGTTGACGAAGACGCGGAGATCGAGCCCAACTTCGATCACGCGCTGTTCGAGATGCTGCGCACTCACGCGAATGTCGAGCCGGAGTGGTTCACGCCGGACGAAGCGCCTGCGTGGCGCAACACGGACAGCGTGCCCGAGAGCGTCGGGCGTCAGGCCAAGGCGGCTGGCCTCGCGGCACCGAGCGCCGCGCGCTGGGCGGAGCTCGACCCGTTCCAGCGGTACGTGCTCACCAAGCTGTCGCGCAAGCAGGAGATCAACCACGACTTCATCCCCGCGATGAAGGAATTTGGCGCGGCCGGCTAGGCGCGGCCGGCTAGGTGCGGCCGGCCAGGTGCGGCTGGCTAGGCGCGGCCGGCCAGGAGCGGCCGGCTAAGTGCGGCCGGCAAACTGCGGCCGGCTAACTGCGGCCGGCTAGGCGCGGCCAGCCCGCCGCCCCAGCCAGGCAGACGAACGGCCTGCTTCGCCGGCGCACGCCCGGCCTCTCGCGCCCGCCCCACAATTTTTCCTCTCCCCACCCTAAACCCATCCCGAACGCTGCCGTTATCCATGGGTTGGCGCGTAAAAGACTTGCATCGATGCGGCCGGACGAATCGCATGCGGCCTCGCGCTCCCGCCCGAAGAACGATCGACGTTCGGAACCCATGACTCCTTTCATCTCGAAGCGGCTGCTGATCAACATAGCGGTCGTGGCTGTCGCGCTTGGCGCAAACGCGTTCGTTGCGTGCTTGCAGATCGCCGGCCAGCACGAGGCCGACGCGCGCATGCTGCATTCGACGCGCGTTCGCCAGAGCCTCGACGCCTATCAGTCGGCGCTGGACGGCGGCACCGCTGCGCTCGCCCGCTTCGAGGCTTCCGGCAAAGCGGCACCCATCGACGCCGCCACGACGATGAGCACGACGCTCGCCAGTCTGGAAAGCGTGTTGCGCGGCCAACTGGCCGCCGAGCCGGCCATGCTCGCCACGCTGGCGCAGGTCGCCGCTGACCGCGACGCTCTGCAACGCGACATCGACGATGCGCTGCTCGCGCGCGACGCACAGGACCCGGCTGCCTCGCGCGAGCGGGGTGCCGCGTCCTACATGCATGTGGGGCTCCGGTTGCAACGCGTCGAGGCGGGCCTCGACGCCCTCCGGGCCGCTGAGAACCGCGCGCTGGATCTGTCGCTTGCCGCGTCGTCGAAGGAGCGGCGGCGCGTGACCCTGCTGCTGATCTTGACCATGCTCGCTGGCAGCGCGCTTCTGATCTTCACCTTCGGGGCACGCGAGAGCAGCGCGCGCAAGAAGCTGCACAGCGTGCGTGCGCTGGGCCGTAATGACGAGCGCTTTCGCAGCCTGTTCGACGATCATCCCGTGCCGATGTATATCTTCGATCGCGAAACGCTGCGCTTTCTCGCCGTCAATTCGGCTGCGATCCAGCAGTACGGCTATTCGGAGAGCGAGTTTCTCGACATGACGATTCGCGACATCCGGCCAAACGACGAGATCGGGCGGCTCGAGTCGCATCTGCTGCGCACCGATAGCGGGCAGCGTGGCCGCACGATGGCGGGCATCTGGCATCACCGGCGCAAGGACGGCTCCGTGATCAGCGCGGACATTTCGTATCACGCGCTGAACTTCATGGGCCGCGCGGCGTTTTTTGTTCTCGCCGACGACGTCACCGAGCAGATCAATGCCGAAGCCGAGGCGCAGCGCTCCAATCAGATGCTCGAAGCGGTGATCGACAACATCCCGCAGCGTATTTTCTGGAAGGACCTGGAGTCGCGCTATCTCGGCTGCAACATGGCGTTCGCGCGCGACGCGGGGCTGTCGTATCCCGAGCAGGTGGTCGGCAAGAGCGACGCGGACATGCCGTGGCGCGCGTTCGCCGAGTTGCTCAACGCGCACGACAAGGAAGTGGTCGACACCGGCGTACCGAAGATGAATTTCGAAGTTGACGTGGTGATCGACGGCGTGCACCGCACGACGGTTACTAGCAAACTGCCGTTCACCGACGGCGACGGCCGCGTGATCGGCGTGCTCGGCTCTTACACCGACATCACTGAACGCAAGCGTGCGGATCTCGCGCTGCGCCTGCAAAGCCGCGCGCTCGATGCGAGCGTCAACGCGATTCTGATCACTGCGCCTTCGCCGGCGGGCAATCTGATCGAATATGTGAATCCGGCCTTCATGCGCATCACAGGCTACGATCCCGCCGAAGTGATCGGCCACGATTGCCGCGTGCTGCAACGCGACGATCGCGAGCAGGAAGGCGTCGCGCTGATTCGCGAGGCGCTCGCCGCCAATCGCGAAGTGAGCGCGGTGGTGCGCAACTATCGCAAGGACGGTGCGCTGTTCTGGAATCAGCTCTTCATTGCGCCGGTGCCGAATGCGGAGGGCGTGATCACGCATCACATCGGCGTGATCAACGACGTGACCGACCTGATGCGCTATCAGGAGCAGCTCGAATATCAGGCGAACTATGACAGCCTCACGCGCCTGCCCAACCGCAACCTGCTGCGCGACCGTCTGCAGCACGCGCTGATCGTCGCGCAGCGGCAGCACAAGGGGGTCGCCGTGGTGTTCATGGACCTCGACGGTTTCAAGAACGTGAACGACAGCTTGGGCCACAGCGTCGGCGACCGGTTGCTCGGTGTCGTGGCGGAGCGGCTCGCGCGCTGCACGCGAACCAGCGATACGGTCGCGCGCCACGGTGGCGACGAGTTTGTGATCGTGATGACCGATACGGTCGACGAACAATCGCTGATTGCGTGGATGGAGCGCGTGCGCACGTCGATTTCAGAGCCGGTGTGGCTCGACGGCACTGAGCTGTACGTCGGCTGCAGCATGGGCGCGAGCCTTTTCCCGCAAGACGGCGACGACGCAGAAACGCTGATGAAAAAGGCCGACCTCGCGATGTATCGCGCGAAGGACATGGGCCGCAACACGTTCCAGTTCTATCAGCCGGAGATGAACGCGAGCGCGGGCGCGCGACTGAATCTCGAGCGGCGTTTGCGGCGCGCGCTGCGCGACAATCAGTTCCTGCTGCACTATCAGCCGCAAGTGGATATTCACACGGGACAGATTGTCGGCACCGAGGCGCTGGTGCGCTGGCGCGATCCCGAAGTCGGGCTCGTGCCGCCGTCGTCGTTCATCCCGGTGGCCGAGGAGAGCGGGCTGATCGGTCCGCTGTCCGAATGGGTGCTGCGCGAAGCGTGTCGTCAGAACAAGGAGTGGCAAGACCTGGGCTTGCCGCCGGCGCGCGTCTCCGTGAATCTGTCGGCGCGCGTGTTCCAGCAGCGCGATATCGCCAAGCTCGTGATGCAGGTGCTCGACGAAACCGGGCTCGAGCCGCAGTACCTGGAACTGGAGCTGACCGAAAGCGCGATCATGCGCAACGCGGAAGAAGCCGTGTCCATGCTCAACGAACTGAGTGCGCTCGGCATCGGCCTTGCGATCGACGACTTCGGCACCGGCTATTCGAGCCTCAGCTATCTGAAACGTTTTCCGGTGGACCGGCTGAAGATCGACCGCTCGTTCGTGTCCGACATCGGCATTTCAGGCGACGACGAGACCATTACCTCGGCGATCATCGCGCTCGCGCATTCGCTGAAGCTGCAGGTGATTGCGGAAGGCGTGGAGACTTCGGCGCAGCTGGACTTTCTGAAGGAGCGCGCCTGTGACGAGATGCAAGGCTTCTACTTCGCGAAGCCTTTGTCGACGGACGCCATTTCTGAACTGATGAAGGGCGGCACGGCGCGCGAACCGGCGATGGTGTAAAGCCGCGGCAGACGGCGCGGCGATGACGAGGCCGCGCGTTGCTGGTGCGTGGCCGCGTGCCGCTGCGCTGCCTCACACCGCCGGCGTGCTCACGAAAACCGGCAACTGTTCCGCCGCCGCCGAAAACGCCTGCAAATGCGGATGCGCGTTCGCGCTGACAATCTGCGGCAGCATCATCTGCGTGAAATTCCAGGCGACCGCGAGCGTGACCTCGGCCGCGCCAAACTGCTCGATGCGGGTCGGCAACGGCGCCGCCGCCGCTTCCCGTTCGAGCTCGGCATACGCGGCGAGCACTTGCCCGCGCACACGGTCCATCCACGGTTCATGCTGCTTGTCGAGAGGCCGCAGATTGCGTTCGTAGACGATCTGCACGGTCTTGTCGCACGCGGCGAGCGCGAGCCCGGTCAGGCGGGCGGCGCGCAGGCAGTCGTCGGGACGCGATGGAAATAGCCGCTGCTCGGGGCCCGCAAGCGACGCGAGGTACTGCAATATCACCGTCGAGTCCATCACCGTCTTGCCATTGTCAGCGACGAGCGTCGGCGCCTTCACGACCGGGTTGATGGCCGCGAACTGGTCGTAGGTGCTGAACACCGAAATCGGCGCGTGTTCGAAGTCCAGATTGAGCATCTTCATGCAGATAGCCACCCGGCGCACGTAAGGCGAGTCGAGCATTCCGATCAGTTTCATGTCTTTTCCGTTAGAGGTTCTTTCATGATGCGCCGACACTTGCCGCCGCTTCTATGGCGTGTTGTCGATGCAATACGGTGAGGCGCAGCACACCTCAACGCAATAGATTAAGCGTCTCCGCGCGCCAGAAAAAGCGAAAATAATCGACGGTTTACGTCAGAATCTCTTACATGAAACCCATTCCGCCCGTGACCGCTCTGCGCTGCTTCGAGGCCGTCGCGCGCCTTGGCGGCGTGACGCAGGCCGCCCGCGAACTGCACGTCACCCATTCGGCGGTGAGCCAGCAGATCAGGGCGCTCGAAGAGGCGCTGGGCGTGGCGCTCTTCGTGCGCGAGGCGCGCGGTCTGCGTCCGACCGAAGAAGGACGCCTCTACGCGCTCGAGATTCGCACGGCGCTGCGCGACATCACGCAGGCCACGCGCCGCGTGCTCGCGCGTCCGCACGACAGCGAACTGGTGATCGCGACCTTGCCGTCGTTCGCGCAGCATTGGCTCGTGCCGCGTTTGCCGGGCTTTCGCGATGCGCATCCGTATTACCGGGTTCGTCTTGTCACGAGTTTGCAGCTCGAAGACTTGCGCCACGGCGCGAGCGATATCGGCATTCGCATGGGGCAGGGCCATTGGCCCGACGTCGCCCAGCAAAAACTATTCGACGATGAAATGATCGTGGTCGCCGCGCCGCATTTCGCGCTCGCGCCAAATGGCCGCTTTCCGGCGACGGCCGAAGAGGTGATTGCGTGTCCGCTGATTTCGAGTCCCGACGCGCCGTGGGCGGACTGGTGTGTCGCGGCTCGAGTGGCGCAACCGGCTGCCGCGCGCGTGGTGTTGTCCGCGAACGACTCTAACGTGGTGATCGGCGCGGTGTTGCTCGGCCAGGGCGTTGCGCTCGAGCGGCGCAGCCTGGTGGCGCATGCGCTCGCTCGCGGCGAACTGGTGCAGATCACGCCGGTTCGCGTGCCTTATCGCTATCCGTACTGGCTCGTGTGGCAGCAGCGCGAAACGCTCACCGCGCAGCAGGCGCATTTCGCGCAGTGGATCGAAGGGCAGGTCGACGCGTATTTGCGAGGTAACGCGGCGCCGGCGGATCAATAGTGCCGCGATGAGGCGCGCGGCGCAGTCGGCGTTGGCGGTCTGCGTTGCCCGTCGGCGCTACTCAATCTAGCGCGGGCAGCGCGCGCGGGCGGCGGTCGCTGTCGGTGGCGACGTAGGTCAGCGTGGCCTCGGTCACCTTCACGATGTCTTGCGCGAGGCTCATGCGTTGCGCGTAGACCTCGACGGAAACGGTGATGGACGTATTGCCCGTCTTCACGATGTCCGCATAAAAACTCAGCAGATCGCCGACGAATACCGGCTGCTTGAACAGGAACGAATTAACCGCGATGGTCGCGACTCGTCCATTCGCGCGGCGGCTTGCCGGAATCGAGCCGGCAATGTCCACTTGCGCCATGATCCAGCCGCCGAACACGTCGCCGTGAATATTGGCGTCCGCCGGTTGCGGCATGACGCGCAGCGCGCAAGGCTTTTGCGGGAGTTGGAGAAGGTCGGTCATCGGGGTACCCTGGAAATGCTGGATAGCTGGCGAAAGCGGCGCCAGCCGGCTTCTGCGACAATACAAAGATCAGGAATTGTACGGGAAAGCGCCCAGCGAGGTTGCGCGACCAGCCGTGTGCGGGCAAGTGCGCCCACGCGCGCGCTGCGCTCGGCGGCCGCTGCGAACTCCGGCATTTCCACCTCCTCCCCAGCCGAACCCATGCGCCGCTCGCTTCCGTCCGAACCTTCGCCAATTTCCACCCAGCCGCGCAACGACTGGCAGACGATCCTGTCGCTGCTGCCGTATCTCGCCACGTACAAATGGCGCGTCGTGTTCGCGTTGAGCTGCCTGATCGGCGCCAAGGTCGCCAACCTGGGCGTGCCGATCGTGATGAAGCGGATCGTCGACAGCCTCGCGTCTGTGCAGCATCTCACTGCGCTCGGCCGCGCGCACGATTCGCCCGGGATCGTTTTGCTCGGTGGCGTCGGGCTGCTGGTGGTCGCGTATGCGGTGGTGCGGCTCTCCACGTCGCTCTTCACCGAGTTGCGCGAGATGCTTTTTTCCAAAGTCACCGAGAGCGCCGTGCGCCAACTCGCGCTCAAGGTGTTCCGGCATCTGCATGGCCTGTCGTTGCGTTTTCATCTTGAGCGGCAAACGGGCGGCATGTCGCGCGACATCGAACGCGGCACGCGCGGCATCACCCAGCTCATTTCTTATTCGCTGTACAGCATTCTGCCGACGCTTGTGGAAGTCGGCCTCGTGCTGGGCTTTTTCGTCGTCAAATACGAGGCGTATTACGCGGTGGTCACGTTTGTGGCGCTGGCCGTGTACATCGTGTTCACGGTGAAGGTGACCGAGTGGCGCACGCATTTTCGCCGCACGATGAACGATCTCGACTCGAAGGCGAACTCACGCGCAATCGACTCGCTGCTCAACTACGAGACCGTCAAGTACTTCGGCAATGAGGAGTGGGAAGCGAGCCGCTACGACGAAAACCTGAAGCGCTATCGCACGGCGGCGATCAAGTCGCAGCGCTCTCTGTCGGCGCTGAACTTCGGGCAGCAGGCGATTATCGGCACGGGGCTCGTGTTCATTCTGTGGCGCGCAACCGAAGGCGTGATGGCCGGGCGCCTCACGCTCGGCGATCTCGTGCTGATCAACACATTCATGTTGCAGCTTTATATTCCGCTGAATTTCCTCGGCGTCGTGTATCGCGAGCTGAAGCAAAGCCTCACCGACATGGACCGCATGTTCACACTTCTCGGCGCCGCGCAGGAAGTGCCCGACGTGCCGGACGCGCCCGCGTTGCAGGTGAGCGGTGCGCAAGTTCGCTTCGAACACGTGAACTTCTCATATGAGCCGGCACGGCAGATTCTCCACGACGTGAGTTTTACCATTCCGGCCGGCACCACGACTGCGGTGGTCGGGCACAGCGGCTCGGGCAAGTCGACGCTCGCGCGGTTGATGTTCCGCTTCTACGATCTGGATCGCGCGACCGGCGGCGCGATTACCATCGACGGTCAGGATATTCGCAACGTCGCGCAGGCCTCGCTGCGCGCGTCGATTGGAATCGTGCCGCAGGACACGGTGCTGTTCAACGATTCGATCTACTACAACATCGCCTATGGAAGGCCTTCGGCGACGCGCGACGAAGTGATAGCGGCGGCGCGCGCCGCGCATATTCACGAGTTCATCGAAGGACTGCCGAAGGGCTACGACACGCCGGTCGGCGAGCGGGGCCTTAAGCTATCTGGCGGCGAAAAGCAGCGCGTCGCGATTGCGCGGACCATCCTGAAGAATCCGCCCATTCTGCTGTTCGACGAGGCCACCTCGGCGCTCGATTCGCGTTCGGAGCGCGCCATCCAGCACGAACTCGATCAGATCGCGCGCGAACGCACGACGCTTATCATCGCGCACCGGCTTTCCACTGTCGTGCACGCTCAGCAGATCATCGTGATGGACAAGGGGCGCATCGTGGAACGCGGCACGCACGCCGAGCTGTTGCGCGCGAATGGCCTGTTCGCGCAGATGTGGGCGCTGCAGCAGCAACGCGCGGCCGAGGCTTCAGAAGCTGCGGAGAATGCCGGCGCTGCAGCGGTGCCTGACAACGCGGACCTGTCGGCGCGCTGAACGCGCCGTATCGACAGATTGCGGCGCTCAGCGCGCGCGCAAACGCCGATCGAGTTGCTCGAGCTGCGCGGGCGTACCGACGTTTTCCCACAAGCCCTCGTATAGCTCGCCGGTCGCGAGGCCGCGTGCGATTGTTTCGCGGTAGTACGGCCTGAGCGCGCGCCGTGTGCCGCGCGGCAGGTCGCGGAACATGCGCGTGTCGTAGAGCCCGATATTGCCGAACGTGAAGCGCGGCCCGGCGTCGAGCGAGAGAACACTGTCCGTGAGCGCAAAGTCACCTTCCGGATGAAACGGCGGATTCGGCACCATCACGAGGTGCATGCCGGGTTCCGGCAAAGCCTTCAATGCGGCGGCGCGCGCGTTCAATGCGCTGTAATCGAAATCTGCGTACACGTCGCCGCTCACTGCGACGAACACCTCGCTCGCGCCGTGATCTTCCAGCAGCGGCAGCGCTTGCACGATGCCGCCCGCGGTTTCCAGCGCTTCATGCTCGGGCGAATAGCGCAACTCGACGTGCCAGCGCGAACCGTCGCCGAGCGCGGCTTCGATCTGCTCGCCGAGCCATGCGTGATTGATCACGATGGTCCGAAAGCCAGCGCGCGCGAGCCGTTCGACCTGCCAGACGACGAGCGGCTTGCCGCCGACTTCGAGCAAGGGCTTCGGACACGTGTCGGTCAGCGGACGCATGCGCTCGCCGCGGCCCGCGGCGAAAATCATCGCTTTTTTCAGGGACATTGTGGTTATTCAGAACGTGTAGCCGACTTCGTTCGCACGGCCTTCCAGATCGTCGAGCAGCCTGGCGAACGGACGCAGCGGCGCATAGCGTTCGGCCACCTTGCGCGCATAGCCGATGAAGCGCGGCAAGTCGTTCATGTAATGCGGCTTGCTGTCGCGATAGTTGATGCGGCAGAAAAGACCGAGCACCTTGATGTGCCGCTGCAGACCCATCCATTCGATCTGACGGTAGAACTCGCCGAAGTCGGGGTCGACGGGCAGGCCGGCCTTTTTCGCGCGCTCCCAGTAGTACACGAAGCAGTCGAGCTCGAACTCCTCGTCCCAACTGAGGAAGGCGTCGCGCAGCAGCGACGCGACATCGTAAGTGATCGGGCCGTACACCGCGTCCTGGAAGTCGAGCACGCCCGGGTTGGCCTTGTGGCTTGCGTCGCTCGCCGCGTTCGGGTCGGCGCAGACCATCAGATTGCGCGGCATGAAATCGCGCAGCATGAACACTTGCGGCTGCGCCCGCGCGCTTGCAATCAGCAGCGCGAACGTGCGGTCGAGCACGCCGCGCGTGTTGTCGTCGACTTCGCGCCCAAGGTGCCTGCCGATAAACCACTCGGGCATCAACTCCATCTCGCGGCGCAGGAATGCTTCGTCAAACGGCGGCAGCACGTCTTCACGTGAGGCAAGCTGCCAGCGGAGCAGCGCGTCGAGCGCGTCGCGCATCAGCGTGCGCGCGCGGCGCGGGTCGTTGTCCTGTTGCGCGGCGCTCAGCGCGCCGAGGTACGACGCGGTGCCGAGGTCCGTGACGAGCATCAGGCCCGCGTCGACATCCACTTCCAGAATGCGCGGCACATGCACGCCGGCAGCGTCGAGTAACTGCGCGACCTGCGTGAACTCGCGGCATTTTTCGGGCGGCGGGGCGTCGACGGCGATCAGTGTGCCCGTGTTTTCGCCTTCCGCCGCCTTACCGGCGAGCCGGAAATAGCGGCGAAAGCTGGCGTCGGACGAAGCCGGCGCGAGTGTGCTGAGATCGAGCGCATAGTGGGCCGCATGGCCTTGCAGCCAGGCCTTGAGCAGTTCGAGGCGGCTGTCGCCGGAATGTTGTGTGAAGTCTTGGGAAGGGGGCAGCGTCATGAAAACCGGCGGCAAATTCAGAGGGGCAACGTCTTGCCATATAATACCCCACGACTTTTTTGACGCGACTCACGCCAGCTTTCGCGTATTCCGCTTTACCGCCCGCCTCACCGTTCGGAGATTGTAAATATTGATGTGCAGCCGACTGTCACGGTCGTGGTGTGCAGGCGGTGGATCGTGACTGCAGAAGCTGACGGACGGGCCGATTCGCCAAATGATACATGCCGCCTAGACAGCTTTCCCAAACGAATCCCTCTTGTGCCGCGATGCCGCGCAAAAGGCGGCTCGTCGCGGCGTTGATCGCCGTTCCGGGCCTCGTGCCCGCGCTCGCTCACGCCCAACTGGTCGGCGAGGCAGCACAGCCGCAGCCAATCGACCCACCGTGGGGCATGCGGCTCGCTCCGCAACTCGAAGACCATGTGCTGCAGGCCGGGCAGAAGCCGGCCACCTTCGTGCTCGGCGATTCAACCAACGGCACGACGGACCAGGACATGGCCGTCAAGGGCGCAGCGGAAGTGCGTCGCAGTACGGTCGTCATCAAGGCCGACGCGCTGCATTACGATCAGGACACGGACATGGCCGACGCATACGGCCAGGTCCGCCTGAACAACAACGGCACGACCTTCGCCGGACCGGAAGCGCATATGCGCGTGGATTCGAGCGAAGGCTTCATGACGGCGCCCAAGTATCACTTCAACGTGACGGGCGGCTCGGGCAGCGCGGAGCGCGTCGACCTGCTCGACAACGAGCGCTCGGTGTTCACGAAGGGCACATACACGGCCTGCGCGTGCGCGGACAATCCGGCGTGGTACATCAAAGGTAGCGAGTTCGATTTCGACACAGGCGCCGACGAAGGCGTGGCCTACAACAGCGTGCTGTTCTTCCAGGGCCTGCCGGTGTTCGCGTCGCCGTGGCTGTCGTTTCCGCTGTCGGGCGAGCGGCGCAGCGGTATTTTGCCGCCCACGTTCTCGCTCAGTTCGACGAACGGCTTCGAACTTTCGGTGCCGTATTACTTCAACATCGCGCCGAATCGCGATCTGACGCTCACGCCGCGTCTGATCTCCAAGCGTGGTGTGCAGTTGCAGACCGCGTTCCGCTATCTGTCGCCCACGTATTCCGGCTCGATTACCGGCGAATTCCTGCCGAACGACCGGCTGACGAAGACCAACCGCTACGCGCTGTATATCCAGCACAACCAGAACTTCGGCAACGGGTTCGGCGGCTACATCTACTACAACAAGGTTTCGGACAACACGTATCCGGAAGACCTGTCGTCGTCGGCCAATCAGTTCATGAACGGCACCCAGCTCCTGTATCAGCAGGAAGCGGGGTTGACCTACAACAACGGTCCGTGGTCGGTGCTCGCGCGCGAGCAGCACTGGCAGACGCTCACGCCGTCGGTCGCGCCGTATGGCCGCGAGCCGCAGTTGAACGTGAAGTACGCGAAGTACAACGTGGGCGGCTTCGACTTCGGCGCCGAAGCGGACTACACGAACTTCCGCATCACCACCGCGGACATGACCCAGGGTCAGCGGGTGATGTTCAACCCGTACATTTCGTACTCGGTGGTGGGGCCGGGCTATTTCGTCACGCCCAAGGTGCAGTGGCACTTCGCGTCGTATAACCTGAACAACATCAGCGGCGACGTGCCGGTCGGTACGCCGAAGAATTTCACGGAATCCATTCCGACGCTGACTTTCGACACCGGCCTGATTTTCGATCGCTCGGTCCGGCTCTTCGGCGAGGATTACATCCAGACGCTGGAACCGCGCCTGTACTACGTGTACACGCCGTATCGCAATCAGGCGTCGGCGCCGCTCTTCGATACGGCCGAATCCGATTTCGGGCTTGCGGAAATCTTCACGCCGAACACGTTCGTCGGCAACGACCGTATCGCGGACGCCAACCGGCTGACCGCAGCTATCACCACGCGCTTCATCAACCCGGCAACGGGCGACGAACGCGCGCGCTTCGTGATCGCGCAGCAGTACTACTTCCAGGATCAGCGCGTCACGCTGCTGCCGAATCAGACCAGCACGCAGGCCACGCATTCGGACCTGATCGTGGGCGCGTCGCTGAAGCTCGGGGCCGGTTTCGCGTCGGAAACTGCGTTCCAATATAATGCGGACAACAACCAGCTGGTCAAGACGAGCGTGGGTTTCGGGTTCAGCCCGGCAACCGGCAAGGTGCTCAATGTCGCGTATCGTTACACGCGCGCGAACACCACGCTCGACAACCAGCCTATCAACCAGGTGCTGGTTTCGGGGCAATGGCCGCTCACGCATCGGGTGTTCGGGGTTGGGCGGTTCAACTACG
This sequence comes from Burkholderia sp. WSM2230, assembly GCF_000472445.1. Lineage (GTDB taxonomy): Bacteria > Pseudomonadota > Gammaproteobacteria > Burkholderiales > Burkholderiaceae > Paraburkholderia. Next base: position 134,877 of record NZ_AXAJ01000013.1, on the reverse strand, counting down.
ACCTCGGCGGGCATCGGATCGTCGACGGACTCGTCGGTCTGCAGTACGACGCCGACTGCTGGACGCTCGGCGCCGGCATTCAGCGCTACGCAAACGGGCTGAATACGTCGGGTCAGCATCAGTCGAGCACGCGCTTTCTCGCGCAGTTGACGTTCAAGGGTCTGTCGAGCGTCGACAACGGGCTGATTGCCGCGTTCCGCAGCAGCGTGGCGGGCTATACGCCGCTGCCGCCACCGCCGCCGCCGGAATCGCGGTTCATCAATTACGAATGACGCTCGCCCGGTCGTTCATCGAATGCGAAAAGACGGGCCAGGCGTGCCCGACATCATTGGAGTATCTGTGGCAATCATGAAAAAGCTTCGCTTGGCAACGCTCGCGGCAGGTCTTGCCGCCGTGGCGTCTTTCGTGTCGGTTGCGCCGGTACAGGCGCAGGCGCTCGCCGGCAACCGCGGCCAGACGGTCGACACGATTGCCGCAGTGGTCAACAACGGTGTCATCACGCGGCGCGAGCTCGACGAGCGCGCGGGCCTGATCGCCCGGCGTCTGCAGCAGCAGAACGCGCCGGTTCCGCCGGCCGACCAGTTGCGTCAGCAGGTGCTCAACCAGATGGTGCTGGAGCGCATCCAGTTGCAGAAGGCGAAGGAAGTCGGCATCAATATCGACGACGCGGCGGTGCAGAAAACGCTCGAGCGCCTCGCTCAGGCGAACAATCTGACGCTCGACGTCTACCGCGCGCGTATCGAGGCGCAAGGCGTGCCCTGGACCACGTTCACGAGCGACGCGCGCACGGAGCTCACGCTTTCGCGTTTGCGTGAAAAGGAAGTGGACAGCAAGGTCACGGTGTCAGACGCGGAAGTCGCGAACTACATCGCGAGTCAGCGCGGTCCGAATGCCGGTGCGACGAGCGACCTGCACATGGAACATATTCTCCTGAAAGCGCCGCTGAACGCGCCGCAAACGGACATTGAAGCGGCTCAGAAGAAGGCCGAGGCACTGCTCGCCGAAGCCAAGGGCGGCGCCAACTTCGAAAAGCTCGCGAAGTCGAATTCGCAGGCGCCGGATGCGGGCAAGGGCGGCGACATGGGCTACGCGTCGCCGTCGAAGCTGCCGCCGGAGTTCGTCAAGGCCGCCTCGGCGCTGCGTCCGGGCCAGGTCAATCCGGAGCTCATCCGCACCAGCGACGGCTTTGAAATCGTGCGTCTCGTCGACCGCCGCACCGGTCAGGGCACGAGTTCGGACGCCCCCAAGCTCATGCAAACGCACGTGCGCCACATTCTGCTGCGCGTCGGCGACGGCATGTCCGAACCGCAAGCGCGTCAGAAGCTGCTCGAAATCAAGCGGGAAATCGCCGCGGGCGGCGACTTCGCGAAGTTCGCTCACACCTATTCGCAAGACGGTTCTTCGTCGCAGGGCGGCGACCTCGGCTGGATCAGCCCGGGCGAAACGGTGCCGGAATTCGAGCGCGCGATGAACACGCTGCAGGACGGCCAGATCAGCGACCCAGTGCGCAGCGAATACGGTTATCACCTGATTCAGGTGCTGGAGCGCCGCGAGGCGCAAGGCTCCATCGCCCAGCAAATGGACCTCGCGCGCCAGGCCATCGGTCAGCGCAAGGCGGAGCAGGCTTACGCAGACTGGCTGCGCGAACTGCGCGACACCGCTTATGTCGAAGTGAAACCTGATCTGTCGAGCATTCAGTAACCATCATGAGCACCGCCGCCCAGTCCGCCAGCTTGCCGTTGCAGATCGCGATCACCACCGGCGAGCCGGCCGGCGTCGGTCCCGAACTCACGGTTCAAGCGCTGGCCGGCGCGGCAACGCACTGGCCCGGCGCGCAGTTCACGGTGCTGGGCGATGCCGCGCTTCTCGCGGAACGCGCACGCGCAGTGGGCGTGGACTGGAGTGCGCTGCAGGCGGACGCCTCGCGCATCCGCATGCAGCATCGGCCGCTCGGCGTGCCGGCGGTCGCCGGCAAGCTGAGCGCGGGCAATGGGCGCTACGTGCTCGACCTTCTGGACAGCGCAATCGACGGCGCCATGGCCGGCACTTTCGACGCGATCGTCACCGCGCCGCTGCAAAAGAGCACCATCAACGACGCGGGCGTGCCTTTTACAGGCCACACCGAATATCTCGCGGAACGCACCCACACGCCGCGCGTGGTAATGATGCTGGCGGGCACCGGCAAGCGTCCGCTGCGCGTGGCGCTCGCCACCACGCATCTGCCGCTCAAGGACGTGTCGGCGGCGCTTTCAATCGAGGGTCTCGTCGAAACGCTGCGCATTGTCGATCACGACTTGCGGCATCACTTCGGCCTGCCCGCGCCGCGCATCCTCGTCACGGGGCTCAACCCGCACGCGGGCGAAAACGGCTATCTGGGCCGCGAGGAAATCGACGTCATTTCGCCGGCGCTCAAGCTCGCGAATAGTGAGGGCATCGACGCGCGCGGTCCCTATCCGGCCGACACGCTGTTTCAGCCGCGTTATCTGGACGAAGCCGACTGCGTGCTCGCCATGTTTCACGATCAGGGCTTGCCGGTGCTGAAGTACGCGACGTTCGGCGAAGGCATCAACGTGACGCTCGGCTTGCCGATCATCCGCACGTCGGTCGATCACGGAACCGCGCTCGATCTCGCCGGCACTGGCCGCGCCGACGCGGGCAGTTTGATCGCGGCGATCGACACCGCGGTTTCCATGGCGCAACATCGCCGCGCGGGCTGATTCAACGCTGCATATTTAGCGTGGCTCATTGAGCGTCGTATCCGCGGCTTCGCGCGTGGTCTTTTTTCAAGCAGTTCTCACTCTTTAGCGTTTCTTCGATGTCCACCAGCAGACAGCAGCAAGGCCGGCACCAAGGTCATATCGCGCGCAAGCGTTTCGGGCAGAATTTTCTGGTCGACATGGGCGTGATCGATTCGATCGTCGACGTGATCCGGCCACAGCGCGGCGAGCGCATGGTCGAAATCGGACCAGGGCTCGGCGCGCTGACCGAGCCGTTGATCGAGCGTCTTGCCACGCCCGAGGCGCCGCTGCACGCTGTCGAACTGGACCGCGATCTGATCGGGCGTCTGAAGAACAAGTTCGGCGATCTGCTCGAGCTGCATGCGGGCGACGCGCTCGCGTTCGACTTCGGCTCGCTGGCCGCGCCTGGCGATGCGCCGTCGCTGCGCATTGTCGGCAACCTGCCGTACAACATTTCGAGCCCGCTGCTGTTTCACCTGACGTCGTTCGCGCGTCGCGTGATCGATCAGCACTTCATGCTGCAGAACGAAGTGGTCGAGCGGATGGTGGCCGAGCCCGGCACGAAGGCGTTCAGCCGTCTTTCGGTGATGCTGCAGTACCGCTATGTGATCGACAAGCAGCTCGACGTGCCGCCCGAGGCATTCCAGCCGCCGCCAAAAGTGGATTCGGCAATCGTGCGCATGATCCCGTATGCGCCGCACGAGCTGACGCCGGTGGACGAGCGCGTGCTCGGCGAGGTGGTCACCGCCGCCTTCTCGCAGCGGCGCAAGATGCTGCGCAACACGCTGGCCGCATTGCGCGACACGGTGGATTTCGACGCCATCGGCTTCGACTTGCAGCGCCGCGCCGAAGACGTGCCGGTGGCCGAATACGTCCGCGTGGCGCAGCTCGTGGCGGCCAAGGCCTGAGGGCGAGCCGCGAGGCGTTACTGCGTTCGTGCTAGCTCGCCGCGCGCTTGGCCGGCGCATTGACCAGCGCGATGCCGGTCAGCACGAGTGCCGCTGCCATCAGAAAGCGCAGGCTGAACGACTCGCCGAGCAGCAACACACCGAAGGTCACGCCAAAGAGCGGCGTGAGAAACGAGAACACCGAGAGTCGCGACGCGACATAGCGCGTGAGCAGCCAGAACCACACCAGATAGCTGACGAACGCCACCACCACCGCCTGATACGCAAGGCTCGCGACGACGAGCGGCGTGAGCGTCTCGACGCGCGCCTCGCCGAGTGCGAGCGCCAGCGCGAGCAGAACCACGGCGGATACCGCGAGCTGATAGAAGAGCGTCTTGCTCGCGCTCGAGTGTGCAAGCCGCGTCGCGCGCACCACGACGGTCGTCGCGGCCCATGCGACGCCCGCCAGCACGCCGAGCGCGTCGCCCGCCACGCCGGCCAGTGACGAGCCGCTTGCCGCAGTGCCATGCAGGAAGCCGTCCGCGAAAGCCAGCGACATGCCGGCGAACGCCACGACAATGCCGAGCCATTGAAGCGGCCGCATCCGTTCGCCTTCGACGAACCAGTGCAGGCCAAGGGCCGTGAAGCACGGCGCGGTGTAGAGAAAGACCGCCATGCGCGACGCACTGGTCAACGTGAGTCCAAGGAAGATGCACACGAATTCAGCCGCGAACAGCATGCCCGCCAGCAGGCCGGCGGCGAGCGTGCCGTCGTCGCGGAACAGCGGCGTGCCGCGCGAGCGAGCCCAGCCCCACACGAGCAGCGCCGCGATGGTCGAGCGCAGGCCCGCCTGAAAGAGCGGCGGCAGCGCTGCATTGGTGGTCTTGATCGCCACTTGCTGGAATCCCCAGATCGCGCACAAGCCGACCATCAGCAGAACGGCGAAACCATCAGGGGCGCGACGCGTGGGCAGGGCAGTGGTGCTCATCGGGGCAGGTGTGTGTGGTTGAAGGCGAGACAGGTTGAACGGCGCAGCCCGTACGATAGCAAACCCGCCCTCCCGATCCAGCCGATGTCCCCTTCGCCTACGCGTGCTTCTTGCAAGTCGCAAGTGATTTGCGGATTTCGCGGATCCGGCGCAACGCTCGCGCAACACACTATTTCTTACCATCACGGTTTCGCGATAAGGTTCGACGAAACTTCTGTCGGTACATTCATGCGCGTGACGCCGACGGCTCCGAGCTTTCGTAGGAAGTCGAGCCGGTCGGCAATGCCCGCGTCAGCAGCCAGACTCGATCCGCGCGAGGCGGAACCGCTACGAGGAGACGACATGATGACCTTGAGCAGAAGCGCGGCCGCGGTGGCGTTGCTATCGCTCGGTTGTCCGGCCGCGCAGGCCCAGTCCAGCGTGACGCTGTACGGCGTGGTGGACGAGAGCGTGCGCTATCTGACCCACGCCAACAGGGCCGGCGATTCGTCGCTCGGGCTCGGCGCGGGCGGCATGACGCAAAGCCGCTGGGGCCTGAAAGGCGTCGAGGACCTGGGCGGCGGCTGGTCCACCTTCTTCAAGCTCGAGAATCGCATCTACATCAACAGTGGGCAGAGCGATCCGACCTTGCCGTTCTTCAACGAAGCGCAGATCGGTGTGCGGTCGAATTCCTACGGGCAGGTGATTCTCGGCCGTCAGTACAACGTGATGATCGAAGGGATCACGGTAGGCGGTTACGGCAGCAATCCGTGGATTCCGTACGACTTCAGCTTCCAACCCGAAGTGACGATGACAGGCGGCATCTGGACCAGCAACCAGGTGCAGTATCAGGCGAAGTACAACGGCTTTAGCTTCGCGGCCGGCTATGCGTTCGGCGGCAACGCGGGCAATTCATACGGCAGCCAGATCGGCGCGGCAGCGGCTTATGCGCCGGCCGGCGGACCGTTCACCATCGGCGGCGCCTATGAGGAGTCGAAGGATTCGGTCAACGGCGCGTCGGCAAAAGCGTGGACCTTCGGCGGCTCGTACACGTGGGACAAGACGCGCTTTTCGCTTGGCTATATCGTCAATCGCGCCGACGCCGGCTTCTCCAGTTTTGCCAACGGACCATTCACGGCACCCGCGCTGATCGCGCTGAAGTACACGGATTTCTCGCGGCGGCGCATGTTCATGGGCGGCATCACGCAGCAGGTCGGTAACGCGTGGCACTTCGCGGCGAACGTTTGGCGGACATTGCAGGACGGCAAGACCGCCGCGAAAGACGGCTCGGCATGGCAATATCAGCTTGTCGCGGACTATGCGCTGTCAAAGCGCACGGACGTCTACGTCGAAGGCGACTATTCGCTGTATCGCGGCGATCTGATCGGCGCGCAACTGCAGGGCGTGAATGGCGTCGGCCTCGCGCAGAAAGGCTCGCAAATCGGCTTGATGGCGGGCCTGCGGCATCAATTCTGAAGCGCGGCGGCGCGCGCTTCACGCGAGCGTCGCGAGCGCTCCGCTCACTGCAGCGGCGGTCGAATCCGGGTACATTTACGCTCTCGACATCAAGCAACAGGGAGTACACGATGCGCCTGCTTCACACCATGCTCCGGGTCGGCGACCTGGACCGTTCGATCGCGTTTTACACCGAACTGCTCGGCATGAAGTTACTGCGCCGCCAGGATTATCCGGAAGGGAAGTTCACGCTGGCGTTCGTCGGCTACACGGACGAGCGCGACGGCACCGTCATCGAATTGACGCATAACTGGGACACGCCGTCGTATGACCTCGGCAACGGCTTCGGACACCTGGCCGTCGAGGTGGAAGATGCGTATGCCGCCTGCGACAAGATCAAGGCGCAAGGCGGCACGGTCGTGCGCGAAGCCGGGCCCATGAAACACGGCACGACGGTGATCGCATTCGTCACCGATCCTGACGGCTACAAGATCGAGTTCATCCAGAAGAAAAAGTAACGCCGCGTGGGTGCGCCGAGCGCCGCGCCATGTAGATATCGCAGCATGGCGCGGCGGTGAAGCCGTCCGGCGGTCCACCAGCGGCTAAGCCGCTCACGGACGCTATAACGTCGGCAACAGCTCCGGCGGATGCGACTTCAGCGTCTGCCGCGCCTCGCGGAATTCCGGAAAGATCGACTCGACTGTTTGCCAGAACCGCGGGCTGTGGTTCATCTCGCGCAGATGCGCAAGCTCGTGCGCGACTACGTAGTCGATAATGGAAAGCGGAAAGTGAATCAGCCGCCAGTTGAGGCGAATTTTGCCGTCGCTCGAACAACTGCCCCAGCGCGTGGCCGCTGACGAAAGCGCATAGGCGCGATAGTTGACGCCCAGTTTCTCGGCGTAAATCGCCAGGCGCTCGCCGAACAGACGCTTAGCCTCGCCCTGCAACCAGCCTTGCACGCGGTCCTTGATCTGCTGCGGGTCCGCTTGTAAAGGCAGCGGCAGTTGCAGCGCGCTTTGTTCCGCGCTGAATGCGAGCGTGCCTTGCGGCGAGCCGAGCGTCACGCGCACCGGCTGGCCCAGATAGGGCACTTGTGCGCCGTCTTTCCAGTCCACCTTCGGCAACGCGCGCTGTTCGACGCGCGTTTGCCATTCGATCAGCTTCGTGAAAATCCAGCGCTGCTTTTCCGTGATTGCGGTTTCTATATCCGCGAGCGTGACCCAGCGCGGCGCGGTGATGGTGAGCCCGGTGCTGTCGATGGCAAAGCCAATCGAGCGACGCGCAGAACGCTTGAGCGCGTAATGCAGCGTGCGCGCGCCGATCGTCAGACTGCGCAGCTTGCTGCCGTCCGGTGCGAGCGGTACGGCGGGCTGCTGGCCATTAGTTGAGGCGCTCGGCGCAGAGGGGGAAGGGGACGACGAAGTCGACCCCGGCTCGGCAAAGAGCGGGAGATCGAGTTGCCGGTTATCGAGCGCCGCAGCGGGCTGCGGCGTAGGAGACTTCTGCATCGGATTCGGCTTCGCGCAAGTACGCCTTCGAGGGCGTGGGCGCGTCAGATTGGTGCGGCGGCGGAATCGCTTTCCGCCGCGCGATACGCAGTGGGATCGATGCGACGCATTTCAGCTTCGATCCACTGTTCGACGCGCGTGTTCACTTCATCGGGCGTGAGCCCCGTCGTCTCAATCGGCTTGCCGATCGACACTGTGACTATACCCGCATATTTGAGAAACGAGTTGCGAGGCCACACGCGTCCGGCGTTGTGCGCGATCGGCACGACCGGCGCGCCGGTAGCAATCGCAAAGCGCGCGCCGCCCGTTTTGTACTTGCCCTGCTTGCCGGTGGGCGTGCGCGTGCCTTCCGGAAACATGATCACCCAGGCGCCTTCGGCCATGCGCGCCTTGCCTTGCCTGATGACCGACTCGAACGCGTACTTGCCTTCCTTGCGGTCGATATGAACCATCTTCAGAAGTCCGAGCGCCCAGCCGAAAAACGGCACGTATAGTAGTTCGCGCTTGAACACATAGCACAGCGGCTTCGGCATCAATGCGGGAAACGCGAGCGTTTCCCATGCCGATTGGTGCTTCGACAACAGCACGGCCGGACCGTCGGGCAGATTCTCCATGCCTTGAATCGTATAGCGTATGCCGTTGAGCCAACGCGCCACTGTGACCGTGACGCGGCACCAGCCGGCCGCCATCCAGTAGCGTCTGTCGGCGCGCATGAATGGAAACGCGATGAAGCACGCAATCGCGTACGGCACCGTGAACAGCACGAAGTAAATCAGCAGCAGCAAGGAACGGATGAAGCGCATCGGCGTGGTCTGTATGGGTTAAGGACGCGCGCGGTGCGCGTCACTCCTGAGCGTCGGCGAGAAAGTCGAGCACGAACGCGCGCAGATCGTCATGCACGACCGTGCCTTCCGGCAGGCCGCCCGCCGCGAGCGTCTTGCGGCCTTTGCCGGTCAATACCAGATGAACCGGATGGCCGAGCGCCGCGCCCGCTTGCAGATCGCGCATTGCGTCGCCGACCACCGGCGTGTTTTCGGGGTCGACCTCGAAGCGCTCGTTGATCATCTTCAGCATGCCGGGTTTTGGCTTGCGGCATTCGCAATGATCTTCAGCCGTGTGCGGGCAAAAGAACACCGCGTCGATGCGTCCGCCGACGGCCGCTGCCATGCGATGCATCTTCAGATGCATTGCGTTTAGCGCATTCATGTCGAACAGACCCCGGCCGATGCCCGACTGATTTGTGGCGACCGCGACGCGATAGCCCGCCTGGCTCAGACGCGCGATTGCTTCGAGCGAGCCCGGCAACGCGACCCATTCGTCCGGCGACTTGATGAACGCGTCGGAGTCGACGTTGATCACGCCGTCGCGATCGAGGATCACTACTTTTTTCGTCGGCATGGCGTGCGGCTCAGGCGGCGAGTCGCGAAATGTCCGCGACGCAATTCATCTGCTGATGCAGCGCGCCGAGCAAGGCCAGACGGTTCGCGCGCAACGCCGGATCTTCCGCGTTGACCATCACGTCGTTGAAAAACGTGTCGACCGGTTCGCGCAGCGCAGCCAGCGCGGTCAGCGCGCCCGTGTAGTCGCGCGCGGCAAGCTGCGACTGTACGCGCGGCGCGACCTGTTCGAGCTGTGCATGCAAGGCCTTCTCCGCCGCTTCGACCAGCAGCGCGGGCTGCACGCCGCCGTTCCCGGCGACGCTTTCCGACTTCTTCAGAATGTTCGAGATGCGCTTGTTGGCTGCCGCGAGCGACGCCGCTTCCGGCAACGCTGCAAACTCGCGCACGGCATCGAGACGCGCGACGATGTCGTCAAGACGCGAGGGCTCGAGCGCCAGCACCGCGTCGATCTCGCCCAGTGCGTGACCGCGTTCGCGCAGCAGACCGCGCAGACGATCCATGCTGAATTCGTAGATGGCTTGTGTCGAATCGGCCACGTTCGGCAGCGCGGCGAATTGCGCGTGAGTCGTGCGCAACAGTTCGACGAAGTCCACCGCCAGTTGCTTCTCGACCAGAATGCGCAGCACGCCGAGCGCGTGACGGCGCAGCGCGAACGGGTCCTTCTCGCCGGTTGGCTGCAGACCGATGCCCCAGATGCCGACCAGCGTTTCGAGCTTGTCAGCGAGCGCGACGACCGTGCCGGTTGCGGTAGCCGGCAACGCGTCGCCGGAGAAGCGCGGCTGATAATGTTCCGAGCACGCGAGCGCGACTTCTTCCGGCTCGCCGTCGTGGCGCGCGTAGTACGTGCCCATGGTGCCTTGCAACTCGGGGAATTCGCCCACCATGTCGGTGATCAGATCGGCCTTGGCCAGACGCGCGGCGCGCTTTGCGAGCGCCACATCCGCGCCGATCAGAGCGGCGATCGCGCCCGCCAGCCCTTCGAGCCGCTCCACGCGTTGCAGCGCTGAGCCAAGCTTGTTGTGATACACGACGTTCGCGAGCAGCGGCACGCGCTCGGCGAGCGGCTTTTTCTTGTCCTGCTCGAAGAAGAACTTCGCGTCCGCCAGACGCGGGCGCACCACACGCTCATTGCCTTCGATAATGTCGCCGGGCGTCGACGTCTCGATATTCGACACGATCAGGAATCGCGAGCGCAGCTTGCCGTTGGCATCGGTCAGCGCGAAGTACTTCTGATTCGTCTGCATGGTAAGGATCAGACATTCCTGCGGCACTTGCAGGAATTCGTCCTCGAAGCGGCAGGAATAAACCACAGGCCATTCGACCAGCGACGTCACTTCGTCGAGCAGCGATTCCGGCATCACGACCTGGTCGCCGTCCGCGTGTGCGAGCAGATGTGTGCGGATGGTTTCCTTGCGATCCGCGAAGTTGGGCACGACGCGGCCTTTGTGCATCAGCGTGTCCACGTAGGCATCGGCGTGCTGGATCTGCACGAAGCCTTCGGACAGGAAGCGGTGACCGAGCGTGGTGTCATCGGCGTCGATGCCGAGCGCGCTGACAGGCACGACCTGCTCGCCGTGCAGCGCGGTCAGGCGATGCGCCGGGCGCACGAACTGCACGCTGGAGCCGTCCGGACGCTGATAGGTCATCACCTTCGGAATGGGCAGCTTCGCGAGCGTTTCGTCGAGCGCGGCTTGCAGGCCTTCCGCGAGCGTGGCGCCTGGCGCGGCATAGCGCAGGAAGAAGGCTTCGGCCTTGCCGTCCTGCGCGCGCTCCAGGTCACTCACCGAAAAATCGGGGAAGCCGAGCGCGGCGAGTTTCTTTGCGAGCGGCGCCGTGGGCTGACCGTCTTTATCCAGCGCGACGGAAACCGGCAGCACTTTTTCGCGCACCTGTTTTTCCGGCGCGACCGCGCGCACGTTCTTCACCATGACGGCGAGGCGGCGTGGCGTTGCATAACGCTCGAAGGACAGTTCGCCTTCAATCAGGTCGCGCGCCGCGAGGCGTTCTGCGATACCTTCGGCGAAAGCGTCGCCGAGACGGGCGAGCGCTTTCGGCGGCAGTTCCTCGGTCAGCAGTTCGACCAGCAGGGTGGCTTGATGGGGTTGAGTCATTTCTTGATGTTCTCGTCAGTCCTGGTCGATCTTGCGTTCGACTTTCAGCGGCGGCGCCCACGCGGGCATGGCGGCGTCCTGCTCGTCGGTGGTGAGCCCGGGCACGCCGTGCACCGGATTGCCGAGCATCGGGAAGCCGAGCTTTTCGCGTGAGTCGTAGTAAGCCTGTGCGACGAGACGCGATAGCGCGCGAATCCGGCCGATGTACGCCGCCCGCTCGGTGACCGAAATCGCGCCGCGCGCGTCCAGCAGATTGAACGTATGGCCGGCCTTCAGCACGAGTTCATAGGCGGGCAGGGCGATCTGCGCCTCGATCATGCGTTTGGCTTCCGCTTCGTAGCTGTTGAAGAACGTGAACAGCAGATCGACGTTCGCGTGCTCGAAGTTATAGGTGGACTGTTCGACTTCGTTCTGGTGATACACGTCGCCATAAGTGAGGCGGCGCGTTTCCGGGCCGTTCGGGCCTTGTTCTTCCCACTCGGTCCAGACGAGGTCGTAGACGTTCTCGACCTTCTGCAGATACATCGCGAGGCGTTCGAGACCGTACGTGATTTCGCCGAGCACCGGCTTGCAGTCCAGACCGCCGACCTGCTGGAAGTAAGTGAACTGGGTCACTTCCATGCCGTTCAGCCACACTTCCCAGCCGAGGCCCCACGCACCGAGCGTGGGATTTTCCCAGTCGTCTTCGACGAAACGCACGTCGTTCTGCTTCAGGTCGAAGCCGAGCGCCTCAAGCGAGCCGAGATACAGATCGAGGATGTTCTCCGGCGCGGGCTTGAGCACCACCTGGTACTGGTAGTAGTGCTGCAGACGGTTCGGGTTCTCGCCGTAGCGGCCGTCTTTCGGACGGCGTGACGGCTGCACGTACGCGGCGCGCCACGGTTCAGGGCCGATCGCGCGCAGGAAAGTGTGGACGTGCGACGTGCCCGCGCCGACTTCCATGTCGATCGGCTGGAGCAACGCGCAACCCTGCTTGTCCCAGTAGGACTGCAGAGTCAGGATGATTTGCTGAAACGTGAGCATGAAGTGCCTTTCGGGCATGAGGCCGCGCCGCGGGCGCATAGGCACGCGGGGCGACCGTGGAGCGAAGTGCTAAACCCGAGATTTTAACGGAAAGGCGGGGGGGTGTCCGTTTTGGGGGAGGGTGGCATCACAAACGCCTTTGCGCCCTGGTCCGGCTGCCGATGGCGACTTCAGCCTTTCGATGCGGCCAGGCGGTGAGTCGCGCCAAATGGTCCGAACTATGAATTCGCTGACGCCTTGGATCTACATACATTGAGAGCTGCCACACTTGAGTCGCTGACGCCGAACCGGTACCTGCAATAATCGGCAAAGCGCACGCGGTCGGGCGGCGATAACTGATCGATTGCGAGATCGTCGCCCTCCGTCGCAAACGGATCATAGAACTCTATCTGTAGCGTCGGATAGCGCTTCATAAACAACGTGGTTTGTGTTTCGTGGTCCCGATACGAGCGGACATAGCCTGTGTATTCGACCGCCAACAAGGCAAACGCGGCAACGGCTATCACTGCGGCTAGTCGTAATTTTCCGAGTGCATTCACCGTGCATTGAGCCCGGTCGATCTGCGCATTTCATCCACAAGCGCGAGACCAGCATTGCCCGGGCAGATTTTGCGCTCGCCCAATTGACCTGGATATTCCCGGTGACCGCCGAGGGTCGTGATATTGAAGAATTCCTGCAGAACGCCAATGAGTGCCGTGAGCGATGACTTCTGCTGTTCAGACACTTTCGGCTTCTGCTTCAGTCCCATCAGGCTAAGAAGTTTTGTTACTTTAGCGACTCCGTCATGGCCCTCGCCAGGCATTGCCAGGTTTTCCAGTAACACGATACCGATTACTCCCTTGTTGTAATTGTGCACGTGTTCACCCTTAAATCGAATGTCCCGCCCCTCGAACACATTCCCGAAACAGTCGAGCGCGTAGTGGTAGCCGATGTCGTCGCTTGCGGCGATAGCGCGGCCCATTTGCATGTCCTGAATGTCCTGCAACTGCAGCGCCGCTGGTCCACATGCGAAACTGCGTCCTGCATGATGGACTGCGATTTTTGTATAGTCCCAGTCGTCGTGCATTGCTGGCGCGCGGTTCTTGTGTGCCGCCCAATTTGACCTTTCGACGAAATTCATGCGCAGTTGGCGTACGCGATTAATGAGCGCCTGGCGTGTCGCGGCGCGGTCGTTGACTGGAATAGAGATGACTTCGCCAGTGTCGCTTCGGGGTGTCGTTTGTGAGTGCGTCCAGTGATTAACGCTGTAGTCGGTCATGTCAGGCTCCGGGGCCCGGCACCAGCTCTCGCCTCGGTGACGAAAAAACTATATGGATGCGAAATTCCGCGGAGCCGTCAGTCTCCAGGTGGGCGTACCCGTTTGCGTTCGTTTTTCCAGAGCGTTGCTCGCCTTCCACGCTTGCAATGAAGCGCCGATTCTTTAGCGGCTCGCCAGTCACACTGTCGTATACGAAGATGCTTTGCGAATACCGGTTAGGCGACGGCGTCGCAGATGCGGAGTATGGCGAGACTGATTGATCCGCTCGAGGCGTAAGCCTTATTTCGTCACGATTCAGTTCCTGATAGGAGTCGTTTTGAGACGCGGTCATAACCGGAGACGGCTTGCAATTGCACACGCAAATGTCGCCGTCCAGCGCCGCTTCTCTGCTCATCATGGCATAGGGCAGACGCGGCCCTTGTCCAACAATCACGCCGGTCGTCTTGCAGGTCGGGCAGTAGACCTTCGCGCCGAGATATGTCATTGCTATCCCTTGGTGCGTGTAGGTCTCCTCGCCTTCAAGTACAACCCCGCCAGCCGACGACTGATCTCCCTTTTTCAAATAATACCGACGCATGCGCTTCCTTCGATGGATCAAATAGATCGCGGTCGCGCGACGCTTTCAGTGAATCAAGTTGTTTGCCGCGCGGCTCGCGCCAATTTACGTTCTGTCGCAGCGCTTGTATATAAGAGCATTTCTAGAACATTCCTAATTGCCGCGGGTTGGTCAGAGACTTACGAAAGGCGGCTCTCCCGCGGAGCGCTTTACGCCACCGCCAACTCCACCTTCGGCGAAAACGAATCGCTGCGCGCAACGGGCCACCACTTCTCATACAACGAGTAACGATAGTTGCCCTTGAGAAGATCGTCCGGCTCCAGATACTTCAACAGCTCGGACATCAACTGCACTTCATGCGACGACACGCGCCTCACGATGTGATGCGCCCTCAGTTCCGCCGGATGCTTGAGCCCCGCGGCCTGAATGATTTCCTTCAGCGCATGCAGCGTGTTGTGGTGAAAGCTGAACACGCGGTCGGCCTTGTCCGGCACCACCAGCGCACGCTGGCGCACCGGGTCTTGCGTCGCGACGCCGGTCGGGCAGCGCCCGGTGTGGCAGGTTTGCGCCTGGATGCAGCCCACGGCGAACATGAAGCCGCGCGCGGCGTTGACCCAATCCGCGCCGATCGCAAGCGTCTTCGTGATGTCGAACGCCGTGATCATCTTGCCGCTCGCGCCGATGCGAATACGCTGCCGCAAGCCGATGCCGATCAGCGTGTTGTGCACGAGCAGCAAGCCTTCCTGCAAGGGCACGCCGACGTGATCGGTGAACTCCAGCGGCGCCGCGCCGGTGCCGCCCTCCGCGCCGTCCACGACGATGAAGTCCGGCAGAATGCCCGTCTCCAGCATCGCCTTGGCAATGCCGAAGAATTCCCACGGATGCCCGATGCACAGCTTGAACCCCGTCGGCTTGCCGCCCGACAGCGTGCGCAGGCGCTCGACGAATTCGAGCAGGCCGCGCGGCGTCGAAAACTCCGAATGCGTGGCCGGCGAAATGCAGTCGCGGCCCATCGGCACGCCGCGCGTTTCGGCAATCTCCGGCGTGATTTTCGCGGCCGGCAATACGCCGCCATGACCGGGCTTCGCGCCTTGCGAGAGCTTAACCTCGATCATTTTCACCTGCGGCTCGGCGGCCTGCCTCGCGAATTTCTCGGCGCTGAACGTGCCGTCGTCGTTACGGCATCCGAAATAGCCGGAGGCGATTTCCCAGATGATGTCGCCGCCATGCTCGCGGTGATACTTCGACATCGAACCTTCGCCCGTGTCGTGTGCAAAGTTGCCTTTCTTCGCGCCGAGGTTCAGCGCCATGATCGCGTTCGCCGAGAGCGAGCCGAAGCTCATCGCCGAGACATTGAAGATCGACATCGAATAGGGTTGCGCGCGTTCTGCACCCACGACGATGCGAAAGTCGTGGCTGTCGAGCGTGGTCGGCGCGAGCGAGTGACTGATCCATTCGTGCGCGACGGCCTTGACGTCGACTTCGGTGCCGTACGGTCGGCTGTCGACGTCGTTCTTCGCGCGCTGATAGACGATGCTGCGTTGAGCGCGCGAGAACGGCTTTTCGTCGGTATCGCCTTCCACGAAATATTGGCGGATTTCCGGGCGGATGAATTCGAACAGAAACCGCAGATGCCCCCACAGCGGATAGTTGCGCAAGATCGCGTGGCGCGCTTGTGTCAGGTCAAACAGGCCGAGCGCGACGAGCGCGAGCGGCGCGACGATCCACAACCACGAAACATGATGCGTCGCGGCTAGCGCCGCGCAGACGGCGAGGAGCGCGACGGCGCTCCACATGGCCAGATAACGTCGAGAAAACATGGAGACTCCGGGTGCAGTGAATCGTCACGGAGGGATTGCACGCGCGCGAAGCGCGGGCGGATCCACCGTGGGGAAAACCAGCGACTGCAAGACTTCAAGCCGCGAGCCGGTCGATGGCGGGGATCGAACGCAGTGGCTTGAATCCGCGGCTCAAACGCAGCGGCTTAAACCCAGCGGCTTAAACGCAGCGGCTTGGAAAGCGAGCAGCCTCAAAAGACAGGCCTCGAAAAACCGCCCTAGCACCCACCCAGCAATGCCGCCTTCTGCGGCGCGCGCGCAGCCGGCTGCCCGGTCGCCGCATGTTCGATGATGCCGCCGCCCAGGCACACGTCGCCATCGTAGAGCACGGCGGATTGCCCCGGTGTGACGGCCCATTGAGCGTCGTCGAAGGTAAGCTCGAAAAGGCCTTCGCCATTATTTGCCGCGTCGCTGCCGGTTCTGAACGTGCAGCGCGCGTCGGCCTGCCGGTAGCGGGTTTTCGCGCCGCAGGCGAAGCCTTCCGGCGGCGGCTCGCCCGCGACCCAGCTCGTGTTGCCCGCGCTCAGCGTATGACTCAGCAGCCACGGGTGGTCGTGGCCTTGCGCGACATACAGTGTGTTCGACGGTATGTCCTTACCCGCCACGAACCACGGCTCGCCGCTGCCGTCCTTGCTGCCGCCAAGGCCAATGCCCTTGCGCTGCCCGAACGTGTAGAACGCGAGGCCGATGTGCTCGCCGACCACTTTGCCGTCGGTGGTCTTCATCGGGCCGGGCTTCGTCGGTAAATAGCGGTTCAGAAAGTCGCGAAACGGCCGTTCTCCGATAAAGCAGATGCCGGTCGAATCCTTCTTCTTCGCATTGGGCAACGCGATCTGCTCGGCGATCTCGCGCACTTTGGTTTTGGGAATCTCGCCCAGCGGAAACAGCGTCTTCGACAACTGCGCCTGATTCAAGCGATGCAGAAAGTAGGATTGATCCTTCGTATGGTCGAACGCTTTCAGCAGTTCGAAGCGGCCATTGTTCTCGCGCACGCGCGCATAGTGGCCGGTTGCGATGGTTTCGGCGCCGAGCGACATCGCGTGGTCGAGGAAAGCCTTGAACTTGATCTCGGCGTTGCACAGCACGTCCGGGTTCGGCGTGCGGCCCGCCGAATATTCGCGCAGGAATTCAGCGAACACGCGGTCCTTGTATTCGGACGCGAAGTTGACCGCTTCCACGTCGATTCCGATCAGGTCCGCCACCGACACCACGTCGATCCAGTCCTGGCGCGTCGAGCAGTATTCGCTGTCGTCGTCGTCTTCCCAGTTTTTCATGAACAGGCCGACCACGTCGTAGCCCTGTTCCTTGAGCAGCCACGCGGTGACCGACGAATCGACGCCGCCCGACATGCCTACTACGACTTTCTGCTTGCTCATAAGATGCTCACTGGGTACTGCATGACTTCATGGATCGTGGGTCGCGGTCGCCGCGACGCTTATCTTTTCGGCCCGACCGAATGCGTGTGCACGAAGTCGAGCGGGAAACGCCGGCCCGCGAGGTAGTCGTCGATACATTGCATGACGAGCGGCGTGCGGTGCCGTTCCGGGCAGGCGCGCAGCTCGTTTGCGCTCATCCACAAGGTCCGGACGATATCCGGGTCGAGCGCGCGTGCCGCCTCGGGTTCGCCGCCGGCGCCGCAATAGGTGAACCGCAAATAGGTGACGCCCGCGCTTTTCGGCCGCTCGAAATGCGTCATGTACATGCCGACCAGCGACTCGGGCGTGAACGGATGGGCGGTTTCCTCGAGCGTTTCGCGGATCACCGCTTCCAGCAGCGTTTCGCCGGCTTCCAGATGGCCGGCCGGCTGGTTCAGGCGCAGCCCGGCGGCCGTATGCTCCTCGACCATGAGAAAGCGCCCGTCACGCTCGACGATGGCCGCGACGGTCACGTGCGGCAGCCAGGTTTCCGGTTTCATGGGTGCGCATTTTACCGTTTATGTCCGCGAACTGCCGGGAAGCGGGCGACCGGCTGCGGGCGTCCGGGCTGCGGGCGTCCGGCTGCGGGCGACCCGGCTGCAGGCCAAAGGCTGCGGCAACCGGCAGCAGCGACCCGACTGCGCGCGGCCAACTTCGTATGGCCGCCTCGGGGCCGCATGCTCCGTCGGCAACCCCGGATTGTCCCCGATTTCTGCCGACCCCCAGGTTTCGGGTAAAGTGAGGCGTTAGCCGTTGCACTTGCAAGCCGGCGTGCCTCGTCGGCCGATCTGTCGTCAAACAGTAAGTCGAGGAGGAACAACGATGCACATCGGAGTGCCAGCCGAGACGCGCGCGCACGAAACCCGCGTCGCCGCGACGCCCGAGACCGTCAAGAAGTACGTGGCTTCTGGCCATCGGGTCACCATCCAGAGCGGCGCCGGCGCCGGCGCGAGCTTTCCTGACGACGCCCTTGCCGCAGCCGGCGCGGAAATCGTCGATGCGGCCACCGCTTTCGGCGCTGACCTCGTCCTCAAAGTCCAGTCTCCAACCGAAGCCGAACTGCCGCTCTTAAAACGCGGCGCAGTGCTGATCGGCATGCTCGATCCGTTTAACGCCGAGAATGCGCAGAAGCTGGCGGCGGCCGGTGTCACCGCCTTCGCACTCGAAGCCGCGCCGCGCACCACGCGAGCGCAAAGCCTCGACGTGCTGTCTTCCCAGGCCAACATCGCCGGATATAAGGCCGTGCTGCTTGCCGCGACGCTTTACCCGCGCTTCATGCCGATGCTGATGACTGCCGCGGGCACGGTGAAAGCCGCGCGCGTGCTGATTCTCGGCGCCGGCGTGGCGGGCCTGCAGGCAATCGCGACCGCCAAGCGCCTTGGCGCCGTGATCGAGGCATCCGACGTGCGTCCGGCCGTGAAAGAGCAGATCGAATCGCTCGGCGCGAAGTTTCTCGATGTCCCCTACGAAACCGATGAAGAGCGCGAAGCCGCGCAAGGCGTGGGCGGCTATGCGCGGCCCATGCCGCCGTCGTGGCTGACGCGGCAGTCGGCGCTCGTGCACGAACGCGCGAAGCAGGCCGACGTGGTGATCTCCACGGCGCTGATTCCGGGCCGCGCGGCGCCCACGCTGCTTTCGGTCGAAACCGTGCAGGCCATGAAACCCGGCTCCGTGCTGGTCGACCTCGCGGCCGGCCGCGGCGCGGAATACGAAGGCCGGCGCGGCGGCAACTGTCCGCTCACCGAAGCGGACAAGGTGGTCGTCAGGCACGGCGTGACGATAGTCGGCTACACGAATCTCGCCTCGATGGTGCCCGCGGACGCGTCCTCGCTCTACGCGCGCAACCTGCTCGACTTCCTGAAGCTGATCGTCACGAAGGAAGGCGCGCTCAACATCGACCTCGCCGACGACATTGTCGCGGCCACGCTGCTCACCCGCGACGGCGAAGTCGCGCGCAAGGCATAAAAGCGAATTCACCTGGAGAAACGGCGATGGAAGTGCTCAACCACACCGTCATCAACCTGATTATTTTCGTGCTGGCGATTTATGTCGGCTATCACGTGGTCTGGAACGTCACGCCCGCGCTGCATACGCCGCTCATGGCCGTGACCAACGCGATCTCGGCGATTGTGATTGTCGGCGCGATGCTCGCCACCGGTCTCACGCTCGGCACGCCCGGCAAGTTCTTCGGCACGCTCGCCGTCGCGCTGGCGGCGGTGAACGTGTTCGGCGGCTTTCTCGTCACGCGGCGAATGCTCGAAATGTTCCGCAAGAAAGAGCCGAAAAAATTGATTGCCGACAAGAGCAAGGAGAACGCGTAATGAGCCTGAACGTCGTCACGCTGCTTTATCTGGTCGCGTCGGTCTGCTTCATTCAGGCGCTCAAAGGGCTGTCGAATCCGAAGACCGCGCGCATCGGCAACACGTTCGGCATGGTCGGGATGGCGATTGCGATTCTCACGACCATCGCGCTGATCGCGAAACAGGCGAACACGCTCGGTTCGAATCTCGCGCTCGGGCTCGGTCTGCTGCTGGTCGCGCTGATTGTCGGCGGGGCGATCGGCGCGTTTGTCGCCGCGCGCGTCGAGATGACGAAGATGCCGGAGCTTGTTGCGGCCATGCACTCGCTGATCGGTCTTGCTGCCGTCTGCATCGCGTACGCGGTGGTGTCGGAGCCGGCGGCATTTGGCCTGATCGATCCGGAGAATCCGGTGCCGGGCTTTTTGCCTTACGGCAATCGCGTGGAGCTCTTTATCGGCACGTTCGTCGGCGCAATTACTTTTAGCGGTTCGGTGATCGCGTTCGGCAAGCTCTCGGGCAAGTACAAGTTCCGGCTTTTCCAGGGCGCGCCGGTTGTCTACGCAGGCCAGCATCTGATCAACCTGATGCTTGCCGTCGCGATGCTATGCTTCGGCGTCATCTTCTTTTTCACGCAGTCGTGGCTGCCGTTCATCATCATGACGGCAATCGCGTTCGTGCTTGGCGTGCTGATCATCATTCCGATTGGCGGCGCGGACATGCCGGTGGTCGTCTCCATGCTCAATTCGTACTCGGGCTGGGCGGCGGCGGGCATCGGCTTCTCGCTGAACAATCCGATGCTGATCATCGCGGGGTCGCTTGTGGGTTCGTCGGGCGCGATTCTGTCGTACATCATGTGCCGGGCGATGAACCGCTCTTTCTTCAACGTGATTCTCGGCGGCTTCGGCAACGAGCCGGGCGCGGCGGCCGCGGGCGGCGCGGCCGAGCAGCGTCCGGTGAAATCCGGTTCGGCGGACGACGCTTCGTTCATGCTCGGCAACGCTGAGACGGTCGTGATCGTGCCGGGCTACGGCCTTGCCGTGGCGCGCGCGCAGCATGCGCTGAAGGAGCTGACCGACAAGCTCGTCGAGAAGGGTATCGAGGTGAAGTACGCGATTCACCCGGTGGCCGGACGCATGCCGGGCCACATGAACGTGTTGCTCGCCGAGGCCGAGGTGCCGTACGACATGGTGTTCGAGATGGAGGACATCAACGGCGAATTCGGTCAGGTCGATGTAGTGCTGGTGCTCGGCGCGAACGACGTGGTCAATCCGGCCGCGAAGAACGATCCGAAGTCGCCGATTGCCGGCATGCCGATCATCGAGGCGTACAAGGCGCGCACGGTGATCGTCAACAAGCGCTCAATGGCGGCGGGCTACGCGGGTCTGGACAACGATCTCTTCTACATGGACAAGACGATGATGGTGTTCGGCGACGCGAAGAAGGTGATCGAGGACATGGTGAAGTCGGTCGAATAAGGCAAATGACATCGCGTGGCGCGCGAGCGCGCCGCGCGGTCTTCACTTGGGCTTGGCGTTCACGTGCCGCAACAGGTCCGCGAGCCGCCGGCCTTCCTGATCCGGATACTGCTCGCGCACTTCCAGCTGCTGAATTTTTTCGAGTCCGAAATTGCGGAAGTCGCTGCGCAGTTCACACCACGCGCCGAGCGTCCAACGCGCGCCCCAATAAGCGAGTGCCAGCGGCCACACGCGCCGCTCGGTCGCCGCGCCGTTGGCATCCGTGTACGCAAAGCTCACTACATGCCGCGTGTCGATCGCGCGATGCAGCGTGTCGAGCTGCGTCGAAAAATCGCTTCTGATGTGAAACGACGGCGCGAAGATCGCGAGCCTTTCGAGCGATGCGCGTTTGTCCGCGGGCATCGCCGAGGCGATCTTGGCGAGCGCGCCGCGCGCGCCGGCCGCAAAGCCGGCGCCGCCCCACGATTCGAGCATGCGGGCGCCGGCGGCGAGCGCGGCGAGTTCGTCGGCGGTGAAGGTGAGCGGCGGCAGGCTCGCCGCACGGCTCAGCCGGTAGCCGATGCCGGCCTCACCCTCGATCGGCACGCCCGATAACTGCAGATCGCGCACGTCGCGATAAACGGTGCGCAGTGAGATGTTGAGCCAGTCGGCGAGTTGTTGCGCGGTGGTCAGGCGCCGGCCGCGCAGCAGTTCGGCGATCTGGAACAGGCGGTCGGCGCGGCGCGTCATCGTGGGCGTCTTGTAGAAAAGGACAGGGACAGTCCCGCGATGATAGCGCCCCATGCCGCGCTCCGGTCAGCGTTCGGGCGGCGGGCGCATGAGTCTCTCTCGCGCGCCGCACTGCTCGCGCGATGCCCGCTTCACGCTTAGCCGTTGGTCCGCGAGTGCAGGCCGAGGCGGTTGCCTTCGCTGTCGATGAAAAACGCGATATAGCCGATGTCTTGCGGCAGCTTGATGACCGGCCCGTCGGTCTTGCCGCCGGCTTCTTCGATGCGGGCGAGCGCGGCGTCCACGGTCGGCTGCGCGTTCAGGTAGACGAGCACGCCGTCGCCGTTCGGGGTCATCGACGGGCTGTGGACGATCGCACCGCCGGTTGCCGGTTCTTCGTAGCCGAACACGGCAATCGGCTGGCCGCCTATGTCCTGGCGATTCAGTTTGACGTCGAGCGCGGCTTCATAGAAGCGGACGGCGCGATCGAAATTGACGGCAGGGATTTCGAACCATGCAACAACTTTGGACGATGCGGACATGACACTCTCCTGTGGACGGCGGATAAGCCGGATGAATTGCCGGATGGCGTGAGGAGGAGTGTGCGGGGGGGCTGCTGACAGCGTGGTGTCAGTAGGGTGGAGCCGAGCGACAGGCGGCGCGGATCCCGGCGAAAAAAACTGCGGGACGGGGTCCGCGGTTTCGGCATGCCAGGCGCGACATGCGACACGCGACACGCGAGCGCACCGGCCAAACATGGCCGCACGGCCCGCGTCCGCGCGAGATCAACCCGCCGGGGTCTCACCCTGTGGCCGCTGCCGTACGCTGCCCGCGATCAGATCGAAGCGGAACAGCCGGCATTCGAGCGCGCCGTTAAAGAGCGGCGTTTTGGTCGATTCGCGCAGGCGCAGCTGGCCCGGCAGCTTGCGATCCGACGTGAGTATGAACGCGTGCCAGCCCGTGAAGCGCTGCTTGAGCGCGTCGCCGAGCGACTGGAAAAACTCGCTGTCGGGCGTTTCTTCCTGGGCGCGGCGAAAGCTGTCGTCCTCGCGATTGTCGCGATTGCGTCCCTCGCGAATTTCGCCGCGCGCGTTGCGCCCGCGAACTTCGATCCGCTCGCCGTACGGCGGATTCGCCACCAGAATGCCCGGCTCGGAACTGGGCGGCGTCATGCCGCGGGCGTCGACCTGTTTGAGCGGAATGGACGGCAAGCCCGCGCGATTGAAGTTGGCGCGCGCCTTGTCCAGCATGTCGCCGGAAATGTCGCTGCCGAAAATCTGCAGATCGGCGCGCGAGCTGCGGGCGGCGTGTTTGGCCTCGAGCGCGGCGGCCTTCAGTGTTTGCCAGGTTTTGCTGTCGTACTGCTTGAGCTTTTCGAAGCCGAAGCGTCGCTCGGCGCCGGGCGCAATGTTCAGCGCGACTTGCGCGGCTTCGGCGAGGAATGTGCCGCTGCCGCACATAGGATCGTACAGCGGCGTGCCGGCGCTCCAGCCGGTCAGACGCAGAATGCCGGCCGCGAGATTTTCGCGCAGCGGCGCCGCGCCCTTGTCGAGGCGCCAGCCGCGCTTGAAGAGCGGGTCGCCGGAAGTGTCGAGATAAAGCGTGCAGTCGGTCGCGGTTAGAAACGCGAACACACGGACATCGGGCATGCCGGTGTCGATGCTCGGACGCGCGCCGCTCACTTCGCGCAGACGGTCGCAGATCGCGTCCTTCACGCGCAGCGTGGTGAATTCGAGGCTGCGCAGCGGCGACTTGATCGCGGTGACGTCCACGCGCAGCGTTTCGTTTGCCGAGAACCACTGCTCCCAACGTTGCTCGACGGCGAGCGCGTAGATGTCCTGCTCGCTGCGATACGGACGATGCGCGATTTTCAGCAGCACGCGGCTCGCGATGCGCGAGTGCAGATTAGCCGCCATGCCGGCTGCCCAGCCGCCGCGGAAATGCACGCCGCCCGGCACTTGCGAGCCGGACGCGAAGGGCGCGCCAGGCAGATGCTTTGCGGCGATTTCGGCGAGTTCGGACGCGAGCGAGGCTTCAAGGCCGCGCGGGCAGGGGAGGAAGAAATCAAAGGACATGGGTGGGGCGAGCCGGTGGGCGGTGGGTAAGGGCGTATTGTACGCGGTCGCGGCGAGCGGCTTTTTGCATGCGGAGGGCAGGCCGTTTTTTGTTCGAGAACCGAAAAACCGCCGCGAGGGAAAGCCCTACCCGGCAGCCACCGATCCCGCCGACATGTCCGCCGGACAAGCCGGCACCGCCGCACGAACGACCCGCTTGCCGCCTTGCGACGCGGAAGGAGCGGAAGCCGCAGTAGCCGAAGCCGCAGTAGCCGAAGCCGCAGGAGAAGCCGCCGCCATTGCCTGCACCGCCGCCGCCACCTGCGCCGAAATCCGCTGCAAAGCCCGCCGATGTCCATCGACAAGCGAGTCATACCCACTGCCGACAGACTCGCTGACAACACTCCTGCAAGTCATCACAGCCGTGTTGCGCACCGCCCTCACGCTCCACACCGCATCGATCAGCGCATGCGAGCCGGGCCACGATTCAAACCGCTGCACATTCATGCTCACGCGATACACCGGCGTCGTATCGGAATAAGCGGTGCCGTACACGTCGATCGTATTGAGCTGCTGCGTGAGACTCGTCGACAGCGCCCGGCGCAATTCATCGCCGGGCAACGACGCCCAGCGCTCCTGCTCCAGCACCTTCACTTGCGTCGGTCCGCTTTGCACGACCAGTTGGGTCTTCGCGACTTGCGGCGGCACGTCGATCGGCGCGACTTCAATGAGCCAGGCAGGCGACGTGGCCGCGGAGGTCCGTACGCCCGACGCGGCTGCGGCTGCCGTTGCAGGACCGCTCACGTCACCCAATGTGTAGAAGCGGCTCGTCGGCGACGCGCACGCCGCGAGCGCAAGCGCAGCGGCGAGCGCGCCGCCACCAAGAGCGCCGCGCGCGCGCGTGCGCGGCCGGCTGAGGAGTCGAGGGAACATCATGGCTTATCTCCTGCTTTACCGCGCAACAACGATTCCGGGTGGCGCTCCAGATAATCGGACAGCGCATTGAGCGACTGCAGCGTGCGCGTCAATTCCTGCAACGCCTGATGCACGTCCGACTGCAACGGCGAGTCCTGCTGCAGGGTCGCCTCGGCCGAGAAGAAGGTCTGCTTCGCGGCGGCGAGCGTGTCGCGGGCCTGCGGCACGACTTCCGAATCCAGCCGCTTGAACAGCTGGTCGGCGTTCTTCAGCGCGCTGTTCAGGTTGTTGCCGATCTGGTCGAACGGCACCTTGTCGAGCTTCTTCGCGATGTCGGCGACCTGCAACTGCAGTTCGTCGAGCGTGTTCGGAATGGTCGGCAATTCGAGCGGATCGCTGGCAACGTCGACGGTAGCGGGAGGCGCCTTCGGGAAGATGTCCAGCGCCACGTACAACTGGCTCGTGATCAGATTGCCGGTGCGCAACTGGCCGCGCAGACCGTGCTTGACCAGTTGTTGCAGCATGTTCTGCCCGGCAAGGCTGCCCGGCGCGGGCGCGGTTTCGCGGAAGCGTCTGCCAAGGCGGTCGGGATAAACGTTCATGGTCACCGGCATCGTGAAGCTGCGCGTCTTCGGATCGTAGTCGATGCCGATGTTTGTCACCTGGCCGAGCACGATGCCGCGGAAATCGACCGGCGCGCCGACCGACAGGCCGCGCAGCGACTGGTTGAAGTTCATCACGACGCGCAACGGCACGCCGTCCGGTTCGCGCATCGCGTCGGCTTCGTCGGAACCCAGCCGGAACGTCATGTTGTTCGGCGCCTGCGCGCCCACGCCCTGTCCCGGCGGCGACTGGAACGACAGACCGCCGACGATCACCGTCGCGAGCGATTGGGTGTTCAGCTTGAAGCCGCTGGAATCGAGCCGCAAATCCACGCCGCTTGCATGCCACCAGCGCGAATTCGTGCCGACGTACTGGTCGAACGGCGCGGACACGAACACCTGCATGGTCACGCCGGTGCCGTCCTTATCGAGCGAGAAACCGACCACCTGGCCGACCTGCACGCGGCGATAAAAAATCGGCGAGCCGATGTCGATCGAGCCGAGCGAATCGCCGTGCAGGATGAACTGGTGGCCCTTCTGGTCGCCGGTTACCGGCGGCGGCGTCTCGAGCCCGACGAAGTCCTTCTCGCTGTCCGGCGAATGGCCGGCGTCAGCGCCGATATAGGCGCCCGACAGCAGCGTGGTGAGACCCGACACGCCGCTCGCGCCCACGCGCGGCCGCACGACCCAGAAGCGCGAATCCTTGACCGCGAAGTCTTCGCCTTCCTTCGTCAACTGCACTTGCACGAGCACGTGCGACAGGTCTTTCGACAACTTGATGGACTTGACGGCGCCCACGTCGACGTCCTTGTACTTGACCTTTGTCTTGCCGGGCTCGAGCCCTTCCGCGCTGATGAAACTGATGCTGATGGTCGGGCCTTTTTCCGTTACCGACTTGATGACGAGCGCAACGCCGATCAGCGCGGCAATCAGCGGAATCACCCAGACGAGCGACGGCAGCCAGCGGCTGCGCGGTTCGATGTCGGGGTCGGGCAGTTGGGGCGGTAGCCTGGGTCCGTTCGAATCGTTGCGCGGCGCATCGGAGGCGGGCGTCGGTTCTTGCGGGCTAGTCATGTTCGAGATCCTGAGGTTTTTGAGTACTGCCGTCCACGTCGTCCCAGATGAGCCGTGGATCGAATTGCATGGATGCCATCATCGTCAGGATCACCACCGAGCCGAACGCAATCGCGCCCGGGCCGGCCGTGATCACGGCAAGCGACTTGAAGCGCACCAGCGCGACTGTCAGCGTGACGACGAACACGTCGAGCATCGACCAGCGGCCAATGCGTTCGACCATCCGGTACAGCGTGGTGCGCTGCTGCGGCCGCCAGCGCGAGCGGCGCTGCGCGGTAATGGTGAGCAGCGCGAGCACGGTGAGCTTGAGCATCGGCACCATGATGCTGGCGATGAACACGATCACCGCGAGCGGCCAGTCGCCGGATGTCCAGAAGTAGACGACGCCGCTCATGATGGTGTCGTCCTCCGAACCGACCAGCGACGACGTGTGCATGACCGGCAACAAATTTGCCGGAATATACAGCAAGGCCGCGGCGATCAGCAGCGCCCACGTGCGCATCAGGCTGTCAGGATTGCGCGAATGCAGGCGCGCGCCGCACCGTCCGCAGTGTTGCGGCGTGACCGAGCGGATGCGCGGCTCGACGCGCCCGCACGCGTGGCAGGCGAGCAGCCCGGCCCGTTTCGCGGTGACGTATTTCATTGCGCGGGCCTTCCTCGATCGGGCGCCGGCGGGGTGCCGGCGCTTGTGCCGGGCTGGCCGCCCGCGCCCTCGTCGGGTTGCGGCAGCGGCGCAGCGGGCGGGCCGGCCAGCGAGCCGAGCGCGGCCGCCGCGCTGTCGGCCGAGGTGCGCGGCAAGGGCCGCTGGCGGCGCGCGCCGAGTTCGTCGGCGAGGTCCCACAGAATGCGCGGATCGAACGTGACGACCACGGCGAACATGAGCGTCAGCGCGCCGAACGCGAACAGCGCCGCCTCCGGAATCACGCGCGCGAGACTGACCATCTTCACGATGGTGATGAGCACGCCCAGCATGAACACTTCGATCATGCCCCAGGGCCGCACAAACTGGATCGCGCGCAATACGCGGTTAAAGCCGGCCGGCACATAGCCTGCGCGCAGCGGCACGAGCACGTAGAGCAGCGCGACGAGTTCGGTGAGCGGAAACAGAATGGTCGAGCAGAACACCATGACGGCGACGATCTGCATGTTCTCGTTCCACAGTGCGACGAGCGCGCCGAACAGCGTGGTTTGCGAGGTAATGCCATTGGTTTCGAGTTCGACGATGGGAAATCCCTGCGCGATCAGAAACGTGATCAGCGCGGCAAGCGTCATAGCGCTGATGCCCTCGAGCTTGCGCGACACGCCGCTGTAGAGCGTCGCGCCGCAGCGCGGACAGCGGGCGACCCTGCGCCCGACAAGCCGTGGCTTGCGGAACAGCGTATCGCATTCATGGCACGCGATCAGGTTGTCATGTTCCATACGGCAGGGGCCAACGATAGGTGAGAAAGCGTGCAATGCCGGTCGCGATGTGGGTCGATCTTGCAGGGTTGTAAAAAAATGTGCAGCAATAGTACCAAAAGGCGTTGCAGTGCCGCATTGGCGCACAGCGCCGGCCATTCACTCGTTCTGACAGCCTCCGTCCCCAATTGTTCAGCAGCGCGGCCGGCTGCACGCCGATTTGCCTTTCGGTAAATTGCTCGTGATCGCAGCCGGCTTTTTCCGCTTCGGGTAGCATGGCGGCCTGGCGCGTCTCGAAGCCTGCGACGCCAGGCGATCTGCCGACGAACTTTGTATCGACGGGGGAATAGCCGGGCGTGCCGCGCCGTTAACCTCTCTTAGCAAGCGTTGACCTGTCATGGCACACAATCCTTCATTCGGTGGCTCGGAGTCGTACACTCGGACCGCCATTGCCTTTCATTGGCTGATCGCATTGCTGATTGTTTGCGGCTTTGCGCTCGGCTGGGTGATGACCGACATCCCCGGCTTCACGCCCACCAAGCTGCGCTATTTTTCGTGGCACAAATGGATCGGCGTGACCGTGTTCGCGCTGGCTGTCCTGCGCATTCTGTGGCGCGCCACGCACGGCGCGCCGGCAATGCCGCGCCGCATGCCCGCGTGGCAGCGCGGCGCCGCGCATCTCGTGCATCTGCTGCTGTATGCGCTGATGGTCGCCATTCCCGTCTCCGGTTATCTGTATAGCTCGGCGGCGAACGTGCCGGTCGTCTATCTCGGGCTGATTCCGCTGCCGCGGCTGATCGCGCCGGACCCGCATCTGAAGGAACTGCTCAAGAGCGTCCATATCGCGTTGAACTACACGTTGCTGGTGCTGGTCGGGCTGCACGTGGCGGCGGCGCTCAAGCATCAGTGGCTGGACCGCGACGGCCTGCTGTCGCGCATGCTTCCCTTCCTCAAATAAGGACAACCATGAAGGTCTCGTTTTATCGCTACATGCTGGCTGCATTCGCCGCTGCCTCGCTGAGCGCAGCCGGCGCCGCGCTTGCCCAGGTCGACACCGCCAAAAGCTCGGTGACGGCTACGTCGAAGCAGATGAACGTGCCCGTCGAAGGCAAGTTCGGCAAATTCACCGCGCAGGTCAAGTTCGATCCGGCCAAGCCAGCCGAAGGCAGCGCGCAGCTGAACATCGACGTGTCGAGCTACGATCTCGGCGACGAAACCTATAACGACCAGGTGCGCGGCAAGGAATGGTTCGACGCGAAGAGCTATCCGAGCGCGAGCTTCGTTTCGAGCGCTATTGCGCCGGCCGGCGGCAATCAGTACAAGGTGACGGGCAAACTGACCATCAAGGGCAAATCGCAGACGGTGGTGGTGCCTGTCACCGTGACGCAGCAAGGCTCGACGCAGACGTTCGACGGTTCATTGCCGATCAAACGCTCGCAGTTCGATATTGGCACCGGCGAGTGGAAAGACACGTCCGTGGTTGCTGATGAGGTCGTCATCAAGTTTCATATCGTAGCCGCACGCAAGTGAGTTGGACTGCGCGTACAAGTGCAGCCGTTTTTACCTGACTGGGAGCATGACTTGAAGACATCCATGTTGATCGCCGCCGGCGCGTTGGCCTCCTGCGTTTCGCTTGGCGCATTCGCCGCCGACACTTATCAGCTCGACCCCACGCACACCTATCCGAGCTTCGAGGCGGACCACTTCGGCGGTCTGTCTGTGTGGCGTGGCAAGTTCACCAAAAGCTCGGGCACGGTCACGCTCGACCGCGCGGCCAAAACCGGCACGGTCGAGGTCGACGTCGACGCCGCTTCGATCTCGACCGGAAACGGCAAGCTCGACGACCATCTGAAACAGGCGGAATTCTTCGACGTCGCGAAGTTTCCCACCGCGACGTACAAAGGCACGTCAATCAGGTTCGACGGCGACAAGCCGGCTGAAGTGGTCGGCAGCCTGACGCTGCATGGCGTGACGAAGCCGCTCAATCTGAAGGTCGAGTCGTTCAAGTGCATGCCGCACCCGATGCTCAAGCGCGAAGTGTGCGGCGTCGAGGCGAGCGCCCAGTTCAGCCGCGCCGACTACGGCATGGATTTCGGCACCAAATATGGTTTCAGCATGGAAACCAAGCTGCATATTCAGGCTGAAGGCATCAAGCAGTAAATCCCGCCGTGCGCACAGGCGCTTCTCGATGGTGTCGACGCCGCGGTTGCGGCGCAGCCAAACCGGAGGCGCCGGTTGCGTCGCTCGCCTCATTGCTTCTCCGGCCGCTTCGCTCGCTTTCGCGACGAAGCGGTTTTTTCATGGCGTTGCGGGGAAAGAACGAGGCGCGAGAGTGGATGCGCAAAGGCTGCAGGCCTTATACGAGGCGGCTGCGTAATTTCGCGCTCGCTTCGGTTTAATTTTTCAGGTACATAAAGCGTTGCACCCGCATTGGTTGTGCGCGCATCCAATACGGCGAAATCGGGCCTGAACCCGCATCTATAAGATTCGCGCGACATGGAGATCTGCATGAACGCAACGACAGCAGCAAGCCTTGCGGGAAGCCGGAGAAATTCGTGGCGGGCGGTGATTGCCGCGTCCATCGGCAACGCGCTCGAATGGTTCGATCTCGTCGTCTACGGCTTTTTTGCGGTGGTGATCGCGAAGCTGTTTTTTCCAGCCGGCAACGACACCGTGTCGCTGCTCCTGACCCTCGGCACGTTCGGCGTATCGTTCTTCATGCGGCCGCTCGGCGCTGTTGTGATTGGCGCGTACGCGGACCGCGCCGGACGCAAGGCGGCGCTCACGCTGTCAATTTTGCTGATGATGGGCGGCACGCTGATCATCGCGGTTTTGCCGACCTACCGGAGCATCGGCCTCGCGGCGCCGCTGATTCTGGTGCTTGCGCGTTTGATGCAAGGTTTCTCGGCCGGCGGCGAATTCGGCAGCGCAACGGCTTTCCTCGCGGAACATGTGCCGGGCCGGCGCGGTTTTTTCGCGAGCTGGCAGGTGGCAAGCCAGGGGCTCACAACGCTGCTCGCGGCGGCCTTCGGCGTGGTGCTGACCGGCAGTCTGACGCCGGAGCAGATGTCGTCCTGGGGATGGCGCGTGCCGTTCTTCTTCGGGCTGCTGATCGGGCCGGTTGCCTGGTACATCCGCACGAAGCTCGACGAAACGCCCGAGTTTCTCGCCGCGGAAACTACGACCACGCCGCTGCGCGACACGTTCGCGAGCCAGAAGCTGCGGCTCGTGATCGCGATCGGCACGGTGGTGCTCGGCACGGTATCCACTTACCTTGTGCTGTTCATGCCGACCTTCGGCGTAAAGCAACTGGGGCTTGCGCCTTCGGTCGCGTTCTCGGCTATCGCGCTGACCGGGCTTATCCAGATGGTGTTCGCGCCGCTCGTCGGGCACCTGTCGGATCGCCATGGACGCACCACCATCATGCTGATCGCCGGACTGCTGCTGCTCGTGCTGATTTACCCGGCGTTCGTCTATCTGGTCGCGCATCCGACCTTCGGCACGCTGATCGCGCTGCAAGTCGTGCTCGGCTTTCTGATGACCGGCTATTTCGCGGCGCTGCCGGGTTTACTCTCGGAGATGTTCCCGGTGCAGACACGCACGACCGGCATGTCGCTCGCGTATAACATCGCGGTGACTGTGTTCGGCGGGTTCGGGCCGTTCATCATTGCCTGGTTGATCAGCTTTACGGGCTCCAAGGCTGCGCCGAGTTACTACCTGATTTTCGCCGCGCTTCTCAGCGTGGCGGCGTTGGTGGCGGCAAGACGGAAGTTGGGGTTCCGGTAGGCGGGCAGGGACGCTAATGCCAAAAACGAAAAGGCCGGTTCAACCCGAACCGGCCTCTTTCATTGCGACACTCAATTGCGGCTTTCAAGCGCCCTTAGCAAGCGCCCTTAGCAAGCGCCGTCATCAAGCGCGCTCAGACCTGCGCGCCCGCGTTCGGATCGTTCGGATCGACGCGTTCCTTCTTGTCCTTCAACAGATCTTCGCGCTTCACGCCGAACCACATGGCGAGCGCCGCGGCGACGAACACCGACGAGTAGATACCGAACAGAATACCGACCGTCAGCGCGAGGGCGAAGTAGTGCAGCGTCGGACCGCCGAACAGGAACATTGACAGCACCATCATCTGCGTACAGCCGTGCGTGATGATGGTTCGCGACATGGTGCTGGTGATCGCGTGGTTGATGACTTCGATCACCGTCATCTTGCGTTCGCGGCGGAAGGTCTCGCGAATCCGGTCAAAAATAACCACCGACTCGTTCACCGAATAGCCGAGCACCGCAAGCACCGCGGCGAGCACCGACAGCGAGAACTCCCACTGGAAGAACGCGAAAAAGCCAAGAATGATCACCACGTCGTGCAAGTTCGCGATCACGCCTGCCACTGCGTACTTCCATTCGAAGCGGAACGACAGATAGATCACGATGCCGACCACCACGCAGGCGAGCGCGAGCAGCCCGTCGGTGGCGAGTTCCTTGCCGACCTGCGGGCCGACGAACTCGACGCGCTGCAACTGCACCTGCGGCGTGTCGGTTTTCAGCGCGCTCATCACCTGATCGCTCTGCTGCGCGGAGGTCAGGCCCTGCTTGAGCGGCAGACGGATCAGCACGTCGCGCGAGGTGCCGAAGTTCTGCACCTGCGCGTCGGCGTAGCCGAGCTTGTTCAGCGTGCCGCGCACCGGATCAAGCGGCGCTGCGCCCGGATACTGCACTTCGATCACCGTGCCGCCGGTGAATTCCACCGACAGATGCAGCCCGCGGTGCAAGAGAAAAAACACGGCAGCGAGGAACGTCAGCAGCGAAATGGCGTTGAAGATCAACGCACGCTGCATGAACGGAATGTCTTTGCGAAAGCGGAAAAATTCCATGATCTGTTCTCCGGGACTCAGCGGGATGAACCCGGTTTCTGCGACGCACCCGGCGTGCCGGGTGCGTTGCGGCGACGCACGGTCGGCTTGCCCGCGCGCGATTGGGCGGCCGCGGCCGGCGCTTTCGGCTTCGCAGCCGCTGCGCTTGCCGCGCGCATGGCTTGCGCGGTGTCGGTGGCGTCGTCGTTGTTGCCGAGGTAGGCAGCCGAGCCTGCGGGCGCCGTGTCCGGGCGCCACACCTGGCCGATTGCCAGCGTCTTCAGCTTCTTCTTGCCGCCGTACCAGAGGTTGACGATACCGCGCGAGAAGAACACCGCAGAGAACATCGACGTGAGAATGCCGATACAGTGCACGATCGCAAAGCCGCGCACCGGCCCGGAGCCGAACGCGAGAAGCGCGACACCCGCAATCAGCGTAGTGACGTTCGAGTCGAGAATCGTCGCCCATGCGTGCGCGTAGCCGTTCTGGATGGCCAGTTGCGGCGGCGCGCCGTTGCGCAGTTCTTCACGCACGCGTTCGTTGATCAGCACGTTGGCGTCGATCGCCATACCGAGCGCGAGCGCGATAGCGGCGATGCCCGGCAACGTGAGCGTGGCCTGCAGCATGGACAGCACTGCGATCAGCAGCAGCAGGTTCACGGACAGGCCGATCATCGAGATCACGCCGAACAGCATGTAGTACGCGATCATGAAGACGGCGATAGCCGCGAAACCCCACACGACCGAGTGGAAGCCCTTCTTGATGTTGTCGGCGCCAAGGCTCGGACCGATCGTGCGTTCCTCGATGATCTCCATCGGCGCCGCGAGCGAACCGGCGCGCAACAGCAGCGCGAGGTCGGCGGCGGCCTGCGGCGTCGGCTGCCCAGTGATCTGGAAGCGGTCGCCCAGTTCCGACTGGATGGTCGCGACCGTCAGCACCTCGCCCTTGCCCTTTTCGAACAGCACCATGGCCATCGGCTTGCCGATGTTGTCGCGCGACACGCTGCGCACCGCGCGTCCGCCGGCCGAGTCGAGGCGAATGTTGACGGATGGGCGCTGATGTTCGTCGAAGCCCGCCGACGCGTCGATAATCCGGTCGCCAGTGAAGATGATCTGCTTTCTCAGCAACACCGGCGTCTGATTGCCTTGCGTGAACAGCTCGTCGCCCGGCGGAACCGGATCGGACGGATTCGGATGCGTGTTGACCGGATCGGCGAGACGCGCTTCGAGCGTCGCCGTGCGGCCGATGATGTCTTTCGCCTTCGCCGTGTCCTGCACGCCCGGCAGTTCGACCACGATACGGTCGGAGCCTTGCTGCTGGATCACGGGCTCGGCCACGCCGAGTTCGTTCACACGATTATGCAGCGTCGTGATGTTCTGCTTGAGCGCGGCGTCCTGCACGGCTTTTTGCACCGTCGGCGTGAAGGTGCCGACGAGCTGCACGGAGCCGTCAGGACCGTTCTGCGACGCCCATTGCAACTCGCCGATGCTGCGGCCCAGTTGCTTCGCCGCCGCGTCCGCTGTCGCCTGGTCGGCGAAATTGATCACCACCGTCTGGTTGACGCGGTTCACGCCGCCGTCGCGGATATTGTTGTCGCGCAGGAGCGTGCGCGCGTCGGAAGCGTCGGAGTCGAGCTTCTTGTTCAGCGCGCCCGCCATGTCGACCTGCAGCAGGAAGTGCACACCGCCGCGCAAGTCGAGGCCGAGGTACATGGGCAGCGCGTGCAGCGCGGTCAGCCAGCGCGGCGACGCGCTTTGCAGGTTCAGCGCAACGACGAACTGCGGATCGCTCGGATCGCTGTTCAGCGACTTCTGCAGCAGGTCTTTCACGCGCAGCTGCGTGTCCGTGTCGACGAGGCGCACGCGAATGTTCGCGTTGGTCGCCGAGTTGTCGAACGTGACGTCTTCCGGCTTGATCTGATTGGCTGCGAGCGCGCCTTCGACCGCCGACAGCGTGGTCGAGTCGAGCTTGACCGTTGCCTTGCCGCTCGACACCTGCACCGCCGGCGCTTCGCCGAACAGGTTGGGCAGCGTGTACACGAGGCCGATGACAAGAGCCACCAGCATCACGGCATATTTCCAGAGGGGGTAACGATTCATGAGTAGTCCAACGGGAGGTTGGCTTGAAAGCGATGCGCCCGGCGATGAGCGCTGGCGATCCGCGG
Source organism: Burkholderia sp. WSM2230 (assembly GCF_000472445.1). Lineage (GTDB taxonomy): Bacteria > Pseudomonadota > Gammaproteobacteria > Burkholderiales > Burkholderiaceae > Paraburkholderia. Next base: position 100,182 of record NZ_AXAJ01000013.1, on the reverse strand, counting down.
CAGGTTTGCATGGATCGCCGGCGAGGCCGCGCCGGACGCGAGAGCAGGCCTTACAGCGACTTGATCGTGCCCTTCGGGAGAATCGTCGTGATCGACGCTTTCTGCACGGTGATTTCCGTACCTTCCGAGATTTCGACGCCGACGTAAGCCTCGCCCACCTTGGTCACCTTGCCGACGATGCCGCCATTCGTCACCACTTCGTCGCCCTTGGCCATTGCGGCGAGCATGTTGCGATGTTCCTTCTGGCGCTTCATTTGCGGGCGAATCATGATGAAGTACAGCACGCCGAACATCAGGATCAGCGGCAGGAAGCTCATCAGATTCGACTCAACGCCACCTGCTGCGGTGCCTTGGGCGAAGGCATTGGAAATGAACGACACGTTGGTCTCTCCGTTATAGATCAATTCAATCAAAAAAATCAGCCGGTTATTCTACCACCGGCATCGCGCGCGTCGGCGCGGCGATTCGGCTTTGCGATCAACCGCTTAAAGCCGTTTTTCGCCGTCCGCGAAAGTGGATTGTAAGGTTTTCCGCAAGCCGCTGACGGATTGATTCGCTTGATCCGACAGCGTTTGCCGTCACGGCGCGTCGTCGATGCCGCGTGCGCGGTTCTCGTGAAAGCGCTTGCGGAACGGTTCGAACGTTTTTGCGTCGATCGCGTCGCGCATTTCCTGCATGAGTTCGAGGTAGTAGTGCAGGTTGTGAATCGTATTCAGCTGCGCGCCCAGAATTTCCCCGACGCGATGCAGATGATGCAGATATCCGCGGCTGAAATTTCGGCATGTGTAGCAGCCGCATTGCTCGTCGAGCGGGCGCAACGAATTCTTGTGCGTGGCATTGCGGATCTTGATGTCGCCAAAGCGCGTGAAGAGCCAGCCGTTGCGCGCGTTGCGGGTCGGCATCACGCAGTCGAACATGTCGACGCCGGCCGCGACGCCCGCCACCAGATCTTCCGGCGTGCCGACGCCCATCAGGTAATGCGGCTTGCTGGCCGGCAGCTTCGGGCCGATATGGTTGAGCACGCGCATCATGTCTTCTTTCGGCTCGCCGACCGACAGCCCGCCGATGGCCAGGCCGTGAAAATCCTTCTCGGCGAGGCCCGCGAGCGACTCGTCGCGCAGGTCCTCGAACATGCCGCCCTGGACGATGCCGAACAGCGCATTCGGGTTGCCGAGCCGGCGGAATTCGTCGATCGAGCGTTGCGCCCAGCGCATCGACATACGCATCGAGTCGGCCGCTTCCTCATGGGACGTCGGCACGTCGTTGGTCGCGTAGGGCGTGCATTCGTCGAACTGCATGACGATGTCCGAATTCAGCACTTTCTGAATCTGCATCGACACTTCCGGTGACAGAAACAGCTTGTCGCCGTTGATCGGCGACGCGAACGTCACGCCGTCTTCAGTGATCTTGCGCAGGTCGCCGAGCGAGAACACCTGAAAGCCGCCGGAGTCGGTCAGGATCGGCTTTTTCCAGCCCATGAAGCCATGCAGGCCGCCGTGCGCGGCGATGGTTTCGAGCCCCGGGCGCAGCCACAGGTGAAACGTATTGCCGAGGATGATCTGTGCGTGCATTTCCTCGAGCTCGCGCGGCTGCACCGCTTTCACGGTGCCATAGGTGCCGACCGGCATGAAGATCGGCGTTTCGACCACGCCGTGATTCAGCGTGACGCGGCCGCGGCGCGCCTCACCGTCTGTGCCGAGCAGTTCGAATTTAAGGCCGTCGGCGGGTTGTTGTAGTGGATGACCGGTGGTCATTGAGATAACTCCAAAAGCAACCGGAAGACAGTCCGGCGCGATAAGAAAACACCGCCGCGAATGTTCGCGGCGGCCTCGAAGAACTACGAAAACAGGAAGCCGTGCGTCAGATCAACCGTCGCGCCGTGTCAGCAGCATTGCGTCGCCATAGCTGAAAAAACGATAGCGTTGCTCGATTGCATGACGATACGCGGCGCGGATCGTCTCCACGCCAGCAAACGCCGACACGAGCATCAGCAGTGTCGACTTCGGCAGATGAAAATTCGTCACCAGCCGGTCGACCACGCGGAAGCGATAGCCGGGGGTGATGAAAATATCGGTTTCCGTGCTCGCGGCGGCAAGCGGCCTGCCGGCGGCTTCCGCGTCGCGTGCGGCGGCTTCGAGCGCGCGCATCGACGTGGTGCCCACCGCGATCACCCGGTTGCCGCGCGCCTTGGTCGCGGCGATCTTGTCGGCGAGCGATTGCGGCAGGTGATACCACTCGCGGTGCATCTTATGCTCGGCCAGGTTCTCGACGCGCACAGGCTGGAACGTGCCTGCGCCGACGTGCAGCGTGAGCGTCGCGCGTTCCACGCCGCGAGCGTCGAGCCGCTCGAACAGCGCGTCGTCGAAATGCAGGCCCGCCGTGGGCGCCGCGACCGCGCCGGGATTTTGCGCGTACACGGTCTGATAGCGGGTTTCGTCGACGGCGTCGGGGTCGTGCTCGATGTAGGGCGGCAACGGCAAGCGCCCGTACTGCTCGATGAGCGTCAGGCAGTCGGCGGGGAAGTGCAGCGTGTAGAACGGTTCGACGCGCTCGCCGACGGTCACGTCGAACGCTTCGGCCAGACGGATCGTGGTGCCCGGCTGCGGGCTCTTGCTCGCGCGAATCTGCGCGAGGGCCGTGCGCTCGCCGGTCAGGCGCTCTACCAGCACTTCGATCTTGCCGCCACTGGCCTTCTGGCCGAGGAAGCGCGCCTTCAGGACTTTGGTATCGTTGAAGACCAGCAGATCGCCGGCGCAAATGCATTCGGGCAACTCGGAGAAGCGGCGGTCGGTGAGACGCGCGGCGCGATCGGCGTCGGCCGCGTTGTCGACCTCGAGCAGGCGGCTCGCGCTGCGCTCGGGCAGCGCGACTTGCGCGATCAGCTCGGGCGGCAGATCGAAATCGAAATCGGAAAGCGTAAACATGCGAACCACTGGAAGCGAATGGAGACTGAATTGAGCCGAAGCCTCGGCCGGGCGGCTATGATTGCGGGACGCCGCGGCGCCCCGCGAGCCCGCGCGCTTGCGCGGCGAGCAGACAGCCGCGTAGCCTTCGTTACTTTTTGACAGCCGATATTGTACTTGCGAAGCAGCCCATGCCTTTGTCCGACCGCCGATTGCCTTCCGCTACCGATGAAGTGAGCGCCGACCCGGCAGCCCGCGTCGCGCGAGACGGCGAGTCGGCGCAACCCGCGGCGAAGTCTGCGGCCAAGGCATCCACCAAGGCCACGGCGAAGCCCGCGGTGAAAACCGCCGACAAACTCGCCAAGCTGGGCCTCACGCGCGACATCGACCTCGTGCTGCATCTGCCGATGCGCTACGAGGACGAAACCTCACTCACACCAATTGGCCATCTGCTACCCGGCGGCATCGCGCAAACCGAAGGCGTGGTCTTCGACAATGAGATCGCCTATCGGCCGCGCCGCCAGCTGCTCGTCAAGCTGCGCGACGATGCCGGCGACGAGCTCGTGCTGCGCTTTCTCAACTTCTACGGCTCGCAGGTCAAGCAGATGGCGATCGGCGCGCGGCTGCGCGTGCGCGGCGACGTCCGGGGCGGCTTCTTCGGGATGGAGATGGTGCATCCGGCGGTGCGCGTCGTCGACGCAGACACGCCGCTGCCGCAGGCGCTCACGCCGGTTTATCCGAGCACAGCAGGCGTGACGCAGGCGTATCTGCGCAAGGCGATCGACAACGCGTTGTCGCGCACGTCGTTGCCGGAGTTGTTGCCCGAAGCCGTCGCGCGACAATGGTTGGAGCCGCTCGGCGTGCCGTCGCTGATGGACGCCGTGCGCACGCTACATCATCCGGGCGCGCAATCCGACGAGACCGCGTTGATTGACGGCACGCATCCGGCGTGGGTGCGCATCAAGTTCGAGGAGTTGCTCGCGCAGCAGATGTCGCTCAAGCGCGCGCACGAGGAACGCCGCATGCGCACCGCGCCGGCCATGCCGCGCCGCAAGCTCGGCGACGAATCCGCGCTGGTCGCGCGTTTGCTGAAAGCGCTGCCGTTTTCGCTGACGAAGGCGCAGGAGCGCGTGGGCGGTGAGATCGCGCTCGATCTGACGCAGCCGCATCCGATGCAGCGGCTTTTGCAAGGCGACGTCGGCAGCGGCAAGACGGTCGTCGCGGCACTGGCCGCCGCGCAGGCGATCGACGCGGGTTATCAGGCCGCGCTGATGGCGCCCACCGAAATCCTCGCCGAACAGCACGCGCGCAAGCTGCGCGGCTGGCTGGAGCCGCTCGGCGTGAGCGTCGCGTGGCTCGCGGGCAGTCTGAAGACCCGGGAAAAGCGCGCGGCCATCGAGGCGGCCGCGCTCGGCACCGCGCAACTCGTGATCGGCACGCACGCGATCATTCAGGACACCGTGGAATTCGCCCGGCTCGGGCTCGTGATCGTCGACGAACAGCACCGCTTCGGCGTCGCGCAGCGGCTTGCGCTGCGCGCCAAAGCCCGTAATGCGGCCGACGGCGCGCGCGATTTCCAGCCGCATCAGCTGATGATGTCGGCCACGCCGATTCCACGCACGCTCGCCATGACCTATTACGCGGATCTGGACGTCTCGACCATCGACGAATTGCCGCCCGGACGCACGCCGATCCTTACCAAGCTCATCTCCGACGCACGTCGCGAGGAAGTGATCGGCCGCGTGCGCGAAGCCGCGCTGACCGGGAGGCAGGTCTATTGGGTCTGTCCGCTGATCGAGGAAAGCGAGACGCTGCAATTGCAGACTGCCGTCGAAACTTACGAAACGCTGGTCGCGGCGCTGCCGGAACTGAAGGTGGGACTGGTGCACGGCCGTCTCGCGCCGGCCGAGAAGGCCGCGGTGATGGATGCGTTCACGCGCAACGAAGTGCAACTGCTGGTCGCGACCACGGTGATCGAAGTCGGCGTCGACGTGCCGAACGCGTCCCTGATGGTGATCGAGCACGCCGAGCGCTTCGGCCTCGCACAATTGCACCAGTTGCGCGGGCGGGTGGGGCGCGGCAGCGCGGCGTCGGTGTGCGTGCTGCTCTACACCGGTCCTCTTTCGATGACGGCCCGCGCCCGCCTGCAAACCATGCGCGAGACCACCGACGGTTTCGAAATCGCGCGCCGCGATCTCGAGATTCGCGGCCCCGGCGAGTTTCTCGGCGCACGGCAGTCCGGCGCGGCGATGCTGCGGTTCGCCGATCTGCAAAACGATCAATGGCTGATCGAGCCCGCGCGCGAAGCGGCCGCCGCCTTGCTCGAGCAATACCCGCACGTGGTCACGCAGCATCTGGCGCGCTGGCTCGGGGCGCGCGAGCACTACCTGAAGGCATAAGCCTGGGAAACCAAGCCGCGCACGTCGACTTTGCCGCGCCCGCTGGCCGATTTCGCAGACATCGAAAAGCCGAAACGCAGCGAACCAGGTTGGCGAACCGACCCTATGGGTGTATAACTAGAACCTATCGAATCCATCGCACTGATTGGTCCCTCAATGACGCTCACCGAATTGAAGTACATCGTCGCCGTGGCCCGCGAGCGGCACTTTGGCCGGGCCGCCGAAGCATGTTTTGTCAGCCAGCCGACGTTGTCTGTGGCAATCAAGAAGCTCGAAGACGAGCTCAATGTGCAGATTTTCGAGCGCGGCACGAGTGAAGTGAGTGTCACGCCCATCGGCGAGCAGATCGTCACCCAGGCGCAGCGAGTGCTGGAACAGACGCTCGCCATCAAGGAAATCGCCAAGCAGGGTAAAGACCCGCTCGTCGGACCGCTGCGGCTTGGCGTCATCTATACGATCGGGCCGTACCTGCTGCCCACGCTCGTCAAGCAGATGATCAAGCGCGTCCCGCAAATGCCCTTGATGCTGCAGGAAAATTACACGCTCAAGCTGATCGAACTGCTCAAGCAGGGCGAGATCGACGTCGCCATCATGGCGCTGCCGTTTCCGGAGACCGGGCTGATGCTGCGTCCGCTCTACGACGAGCCGTTTGTCGTCGCGCTGCCGTCGGGTCACGCGTGGGAAAACCGCCCGAAAATCGACGCCGACGACCTCAAGCAGGAAACCATGCTGCTGCTCGGCAGCGGTCACTGCTTCCGCGACCATGTGCTGGGCGTTTGCCCGGAACTGATGCGTTTCTCGCAGAACGCGGACGGCATCCAGAAGACGTTCGAGGGATCGTCGCTTGAAACGATCCGCCATATGGTGGCGAGCGGCGTGGGCATTACTGTGCTGCCGCGCATGTCGGTGCACGAGGTGAAGCCGCACGCGGGCGGCATCGACTCCGGCCTGCTCTCCTATGTTCCGTTCGACGAGCCGGTGCCCGACCGCCGCGTCGTGCTGGCGTGGCGCAAGAGCTTCACGCGGATGCCCGCCATCGACGCGATCTGCGATGCAATCAGCGCTTGCGACCTTCCGGGCGTAAAGAAGCTCGATCTGCCGGTTGCCGTGAACTGAACGGCTGGCGGTTGGTTGGCGGCGCGCCGGCACCTTCGAGGGCAGCGCGCCCGCCTGGCGGGTCCGCCGCCACGCGTCTCCACCGGCACACGAGCGCCTATCAGATAGATTAAATTTATAAAATACACGAATCCGATAGCCTTGATATAGTCGTCTGCATGGATCGCCCGATCACTCGCAACCGGAGGACATCATGACGCAATCGAATCTGCCGCAAACTGCCACTTTCGCTGCTGAGCCAGGCGCTGCCCAAGCGGGTTTTGCGGCGGCCATGCAGGGCATGCGCACGGTCGCGCTGTCGTTGCTGGTCGACCGGGCCCTGTCCGCGTAATTGTCGGGCGATGTGCCCGCACAGTTTGCCTGCATAGATTTCGGCGTTGCCTTGCCGCGCTTCTCCCACAATCCGCCTTAACGAAAATCATCCAGGAGTCCCGCATGTCCGAACGTAAGCTCACCAATGCCGCCGGCGCGCCCGTCGCCGATAACCAGAATTCGATGACCGCCGGCGTGCGCGGCCCGGTTGTCCTGCAAGACGTGTGGCTGCTCGAAAAGCTCGCGCATTTCGACCGCGAAGTGATTCCCGAGCGCCGCGTTCACGCGAAAGGCTCGGGCGCATTCGGCACACTGAAGGTGACGCACGACATCTCCCGCTACACCAAGGCCAAAGTATTCGCCCAGGTCGGCAAGGAAACGCCGCTCTTCATGCGCTTTTCGACGGTGGCGGGCGAGCGCGGCGCAGCCGACGCCGAACGCGACGTGCGCGGCTTCTCGATCAAGTTCTATACGGAAGAAGGCAACTGGGACGTGGTCGGCAACAACACGCCGGTGTTCTTCATTCGCGATCCGTTGAAGTTCCCCGATTTCATCCACACGCAAAAGCGCGACCCCTACACCAACCTGCGCAGCAACATCGCCGCGTGGGATTTCTGGACACGGCATCCCGAGTCGATGCATCAGGTCACGATCCTCATGAGCGATCGCGGCATTCCAAAGAACTACCGCCAGATGCATGGCTTCGGTTCGCACACGTACTCGTTCATCAACGCGAACAACGAGCGTTTCTGGGTGAAGTTCCACTTCAAGTCGCTGCAAGGCATTGAAAATTTCACCGATTCAGAAGCGGCACAGGTGGTCGCGCAAGACCGCGAAAGCGCGCAGCGCGATCTGGTCGGCAGCATCGACGAAGGCAATTTCCCGAAGTGGCGCTTTGCAATCCAGGTGATGCCGGAGGCGGAAGCGGCGGCGTATCGCTTCAATCCGTTCGACATCACGAAAGTGTGGTCGCAGAAAGATTACCCGCTGATCGACGTCGGCACGATCGAACTGAACCGCAACGCGGCCAACTATTTCGCGGATGTCGAGCAGGCAGCGTTCACGCCGGCCAACGTGGTGCCGGGCATCGGCTTCTCGCCGGACCGTCTGTTGCAAGGGCGTTTGTTCTCGTACGGCGACACGCAGCGCTATCGCCTCGGCATCAATCACCATCAGATTCCGGTGAACGCGTCGCGTGTGCCGAGCCCGCATTCTTTCCATCGCGACGGCGCGATGCGCACGGACGGCAACCTCGGCGGCAACGTGAACTACGAGCCGAACCGCTTCGGCGACTTTGCTCAGGACGCCAACGCGTCGGAGCCGCCGCTCGCAGCGGGCGTGGTCGATCGTTATGACCACCGCGCGGATGACGACTACTACACGCAGCCGGGCATGCTGTTTGCACTGTTCGACGCGGCGCAGCGCGAGCGCCTCTTTGGCAACATCGCGCGTCATATCAACGGTGTGCCGCAGGAGATCGTCGCGCGTGCGGTCGAGCATTTCCGCCGCATCGATCCGGCTTATGCCGAAGGCGTGATCGCGGCAATGGCCGAACTCGCGGAAGGCGGCAAGAAGTAACGCGGTAAGCGAAGCGGGGCGCGTGGGCGTCCCGCGAGTATCGATACAAACCGGAGCACGTTGATGATCGAGATGATGAAAGTCACTATCGGCAGAGCGTCGGCCGGGCATCGCGCGCAACAGCAGCATGCGCTCAAGTTGCGCAGAGCCGTTGGCTTCGCGATCGTGACAAGCGGTTTCGCGGTGATCGCGGCACAAGCGCTGCAACATGTGTTTGGCGGTTGAGCGGTGCGAGTCTGAGCGAGCCTTCACACGCGCATTGCAGAGGGCGCACGCCTGACGGCGCAGTGGCGACACGCCACACGAACATTCCGCCTTTCTAAGATAAACTGTCGAACGCTCGTTTCGCCGGGCCTGATATTAGCGGGCCCTTGGCACGCCGTTACTTCACTGCCGGTTCGTATCACTCTTCGAAGGAGTCATCATGGCCAAAAAAGAAGCTGTACAGCACGTCAATATCGGGATTAGCGACAAGGACCGCAAGAAGATCGCGGAAGGTCTGTCGCGTCTGCTGGCAGACACTTACACGCTGTACCTGAAGACCCACAACTTCCACTGGAACGTGACGGGTCCGATGTTCAACACGCTGCACCTGATGTTCGAAACGCAATACAACGAGCTGGCGCTGGCTGTGGATTCGATTGCTGAACGGATTCGCGCGCTGGGCGTGCATGCACCGGGCAGCTACAAGGATTTCGCCAAGCTGTCGTCGATTCCTGAAGCGGACGGCGTGCCTTCCGCGGAAGAGATGATCCGTCAGCTGGTGGAAGGTCAGGAAGCCGTGGTGCGCACGGCGCGCGCGATTTTCCCGTCGACGGAAGCGGCCAACGACGAGCCCACCGCCGACCTGCTGACCCAGCGTATGCAGACGCATGAAAAGACGGCGTGGATGCTGCGCTCGATGCTGGCTTGATCGTTTCGATTTGATGCCCGTTCGGGCCGGCTTGGACAAGCCGATGTGCCGGACACAGGCTGATGCAATGAACAAAGCCTCCCTTAGCGGGAGGCTTTGTTTTTCTCGCGCAGGCTTTAGGCCTGCGGCTGGGGGCGCAAACGCTGATTGCTTCGCTGCGCCCACGCCCGTTCCCGCGCCGCGCCCACGTCCGCGCGAGACTCTCGCTCGCATCCCGTAAAATAACGGCACCGTCATCGCAACCCACCCGCATCCGCCGAGTCCGTCATGTTCGCCCGACTTCCCCTCTATCTGCGCCTCGTGCGCATGGACAAGCCTATCGGCAGCCTGCTGCTGCTATGGCCGACGCTCAACGCGCTGTGGATCGCCTCCGACGGTCATCCGTCCTGGCCGCTGCTCGTAATCTTTACGCTAGGCACCGTGCTGATGCGCTCGGCCGGTTGCGCGATCAACGACTACGCGGATCGCGATTTCGACCGCTACGTGAAGCGCACCGAAAATCGTCCGATTACCTCGGGCAAGATCAAGGCGTGGGAAGCAGTGGCGCTCGCGGCCGGGCTGTCGTTGCTGGCGTTCCTCCTGATCCTGCCGCTCAACACGCTGACAAAGGAACTGTCGGTGGCCGCGCTGTTCGTCGCGGGCTCGTATCCGTTCACGAAGCGCTTCTTTGCGATCCCGCAGGCTTATCTCGGCATCGCATTTGGCTTTGGCATTCCCATGGCATTCGCGGCTGTGCAAAACCAGGTGCCGATGCTCGCGTGGGTCATGCTGCTCGCCAACGTGTTCTGGTCGGTCGCGTACGACACCGAATATGCAATGGTCGATCGCGACGACGACATCAAGATCGGCATTCGCACCTCGGCGCTCACATTCGGCCGCTTCGACGTGGCGGCGATCATGCTCTGCTATGCGGCGACGCTCGGCATCTACGTCGGCATCGGCGTGCTGCTCGGTTTCGGCTTGCTGTACTGGGTCGGATGGACGGTTGCCGCGGGCTGCGCGGTCTATCACTACACGCTGATCCGCAACCGAGAGCGGATGCCGTGCTTCAAGGCATTCCTGCACAACAACTGGCTGGGCGGCGCCTTGTTCGTCGGCATTGCCGCGCATTATGCGATGGCTTCGTTTTAGGTTTTAAGCGGGCAACGGGCGGCGATTGCCGCCGTCGCGCGCTGTCCACTGTTGTCGACTCTCTCCAATAGACGCCGTGCCAACGGCGTACTCCGTTCCAGCAAACGGCGACTAGCAGACAGCGGTTGATGACTGCTTACTGCTTGCCGAACTCGTCGCCCATTTCCTTCGCGCGAGCATCGGCGGCGAGCGCGCCGCGCACAATCGCTTCCTTCACGCTGCTCGCGTCGAACGAGGCAAGCGCAGCCGCGGTCGTGCCGCCCTTCGAAGTCACGCGTTCGCGCAATACGCTCGGCGGCTCGTCGGAGTTCGCTGCCAGTTGCGCGGCTCCCGTAAAGGTCGCAACTGCGAGAGCGCGGCCCTGCGCTTCGTCCATGCCGAGTTGGCGCGCGGCTTCCTGCAACGCTTCGATGAAGTAGAACACGTAGGCCGGTCCGCTGCCCGAAATCGCGGTGACAGCGTCGATTTTCGCTTCGTCGTCGAACCATACGGTTTCACCCACTGCGCCGAGCACTTGCGATGCGAGCGCGCGGCCCGCTTCGTCGACGCTGGCGGTTGCAGTCAAGCCCGAGACTCCCATGCCGATCAACGCCGGCGTGTTCGGCATGACGCGCACAATGCGCGTGTGACCGTTCAGCCAGCGCGACATGTCATCCATGCGAATGCCGGCGACGATGCTGATGACGAGTTGCGACGCCTTCAGATGCGGCGCAAGCGCCCCAGCGACACTCTTGAGAATCTGCGGTTTTACCGCGAGCACGACGGCGTCATAGGCGGCGAGCGTGGCGTCGGCGGCAGCGCCGGTCTTGATGCCGAACTGGTCTTCATTGCGCTTGCGCGCGTCTTCGTTCGGATCGATCGCATACAGGTCGGCGGGCGCGACGCCGCGCTTGATAAGGCCGCCGATCAACGCCGCAGCCATGTTGCCGCCGCCGATAAAAGCAATTTTCATGATGTTCCGGGAAGGTTTGATTGAGCTTCTGAAGCTGTGTTCGTGACGGCTGCCCAACCGTGGCGCAACCGCTGCATGGGCCATAGTAAGCGCGTCCACAACCGCTAATGCGAATAGTCGCGTGCGCCGAAGATCGCTGTGCCCACGCGCACGATCGTCGCGCCTTCGAGCACGGCGGCCTCGAGATCGCTCGACATGCCCATGGAAAGCGTATCGAGTTGCAAGCCGTCGCCGCGCAGACGCCCGAACAGCTCGCGCAGGCGGCGATGCGGCACGCGTTGCTCGTCGATGTTGCCGGCCGGCTCGGGAATGGCCATCAATCCGCGCAACCGGAGCCTGGGCAGCGCTGCAATTTCTCTCGCCACTTGCACGGCCTCCTCGACGCTGACGCCGCTTTTCGACGCCTCGCCGCTGATATTGACCTGCAAGCACACGTTAAGCGGCGGCAGCTTGTCCGGCCGCTGCTCGGAAAGCCGCTGCGCAATCTTCAGCCGGTCGACTGAATGCACCCAATCGAAATGCTCGGCTACCGGCCGCGTCTTGTTCGACTGCAACGGACCGATGAAATGCCATTCGAGTGAAGCACGCAGATCGCCGAGCGCTTCGATCTTGGTGAGCGCTTCCTGCACGTAGTTTTCGCCGAACGCGCGCTGGCCGGCCGCGTGCGCGGCGCGCACGTCTTCGGCGGGGAACGTCTTGGACACCGCCAGCAGCGCAATCGAACGCGCGTCGCGTCCCGCCACGTGCGCGGCCATGGCGATGCGCTGCTGCACCGCTTCGAGGTTATGAATCAGATCGGGCATGGAACGAACCGGAGCGGACCTAAGGTCAATAAAGTCGATGCCCCGATTATACGGACAGCATGTGCTCGACCAGTTCGATCCAGTGCGCAACCGGCGTCGACGTGCCGCTTTGCAGATGCGAAATGCAGCCGACGTTCGCGGACACGATCACCTGCGGCTCCTGCGCATGCAACCGCTCGAGCTTCTGATCGCGCAGCGCGTAGGAGAGCTTCGGCTGCGTCAGCGAGTACGTGCCCGCGGAGCCGCAGCACAGATGATTGTCGGCAGGCAGGCGCACTTCCACGCCGAGCTTCGTCAGCAGATGCTCTACCGTGCCGCGCACCTGCTGTCCATGCTGCAACGTGCAGGGCGGATGAAACGCGACCGTATGGATCGCACGGCGGCGCGTAACCGCTACGAGTTCTTCCTCGAAGTCCGGCAGGATCTCGGCAATGTCGCGTGTCAATTCGACGATGCGGCGGGCTTTCTCCGCATACGCCGGATCGTCGCGCAACAGGTGCGCGTATTCCTTCACCGTCGCGCCACAGCCCGACGCGTTCATCACGATCGCCTCGACGCCTTCTTCGACATACGGCCACCATGCGTCGATGTTGGCGCGCATGTCGTCGAGCGCTTCGTCGTTGTAGCCGAGATGCAGGCGGATCGCGCCGCAGCAGCCGGCATCCGGCGCGACCACTGTTTCAATGCCGAGTGCATCGAGCACACGCGCGGTCGCCGTGTTGACGTTGGGCATCATCGACGGTTGCACGCAGCCAGCGAGCATCAGCATCTTGCGGGCGTGTTTCGCGCTTGGCCACTCGAGCGGGCGCTGCCGCGCCGGCACCTTGTCGCGTAGTTTTCTCGGCAAAAGCGCGCGGAAATGCTGGCCAAGGCGCATGGTCGGCGTGAACAGCGCGCTGTTCGGCACGAAGCTCGCGAGCAGTCTGCGCGTGAGGCGCTGGCCGAGCGGGCGCGTCACTTTTTGCTCCGTGATCTTGCGGCCGATTTCGACGAGCTTGCCGTATTGCACGCCGGAAGGGCATGTGGTCTCGCAATTGCGGCAGGTGAGGCACCGGTCGAGATGCACCTGCGTGCTGCGCGTCACCTCTGCGCCTTCCACCATCTGCTTGATCAGATAGATGCGGCCGCGCGGGCCGTCGAGTTCGTCGCCAAGCAGTTGATAGGTCGGGCAGGTGGCGGTGCAGAAACCGCAGTGCACACAGTTGCGCAGAATGGCGTCGGCTTCGTCGCCATCGGGCGTGTTGCGAATGAAGTCCGCGAGATTGGTTTGCATCGCGCGCTCAGAAGTCAGGGTAGAGACGGCCGCGATTGAAGATGCGGGCCGGATCGAAAGCGGTTTTCAGGCCGCGATGGATTTTCATCAGCGGCGCGGGAAGCGGTGTGAACACGCCGGCGCCGCGGTCGTAGCCGAGGCCGGTGCGAAAGATGGTGGCGTGGCCGCCGGCCTGCTTCGCGCTGATGCGCACCGTTTGCGCGTCGGTGTCCGTGATCCACCAGCGCTGGGCGCCGCCCCATTCCATCAGTTGCGCGCCGGGCAGTTGCAGCGGCTCGGTGATGGACGGCAACGCGAGCCGCCACAGCGCGGCCTTTGGCGGAATCGCCGCGAAAAACGAGTCGGTCTGCTCGCGCAGGCCCGCCCAGAAGCGTTCGGCCTCCACTGCGTCGACGACTTCGCCGCCTAGCGACGAGCGCGCGGACTTGACCGCGGTTTCCGCGCCCGCGAGACGCACGGCGAGCGTGCCGTGGCGCCAGGCGCTCGCGGTGATCGGCAATGGCCGACCGCCCCATTCGTTGAGCTTGCGCACGGCGTCGGTGCCGTTCATGTCGAACTTGAGCGTGGCTTCTGCTTGCGGCTGCGGCAGCACCTTCAGCGACAATTCGAGGATCAGCCCGAGCGTGCCGAGCGAGCCCGCCATCAAACGCGAGACGTCGTAGCCGGCGACGTTTTTCACCACCTGGCCGCCGAAGTGCAGCGTTTGTCCGTGACCGTTCATGATGACCGCGCCGAGCACGAAGTCGCGCGCCGCGCCGGCCGACGGACGGCGCGGACCAGCGATGCCCGCGGCCACGCAGCCGCCGAAGGTTGCCTGCGGCCCAAAATGCGGCGGCTCGAAGGCGAGCATCTGATTGTGTTCCGCGAGCGCGGCTTCGATCTCCAGAAGCGGAGTGCCGGCGCGCGCGGTGATCACCAGTTCCGCCGGGTCGTACGCGATGATGCCGCGATAGGCGCGCGTGTCGAGGATCTCGCCTTCCAGGGTCTGACCGTACCAGTCTTTCGTGCCGCCGCCGCGCACGCGCAACGCGCGTCCCTCGGCGCTGGCGGAACGCACGCGCTCCGACCACATGGCGACGATGTCGTCCTCTTCCATGATGCCCTGCTTCGTTGTGTTTCGAACGATTGTACCGGGCGGGGGCTCGCTGGCAACCCGGAGCGGACCCGCATCCGGGTAATCAGGGTGGGCTGCGGGAAACCCCGCCGCGACGGGCTATGCGCGATGCGTGGATTAGAAGCGCGGCAGCTCCGGATGCGGCAGTAGACCGCCGCGCACGTGCATCTTGCCGTATTCGGCGCAGCGCGCCCGGGTGGGGATTCCCTTGTCCGGATTGAGCAGGCCGGGCGGATCGAAAGCGCGTTTGACGGCGTGGAACGCATCCCGCTCCTCGGGCGAGAACTGCACGCACATCGAGTTGATTTTCTCGATGCCGACGCCGTGCTCGCCCGTCACCGTGCCGCCCAGCTCGACGCAGGCTTCAAGGATGTCCGAGCCGAACGCTTCGGCGCGATGCCATTCGTCCTGGTCATTGCCGTTGAAAAGGATGAGCGGATGCATGTTGCCGTCGCCGGCATGGAAGACGTTGATGCAGCGCAGGCCGTACTTCTTCTCCATCTCTTCGATGCGCGAGAGCAGCGGCCCGATACTGCGGCGCGGCACGGTGCCGTCCATGCAGTAGTAGTCGGGCGAAATGCGGCCCGCGGCAGGGAACGCGTTCTTGCGGCCGGACCAGAAACGCAGCCGCTCGTTTTCCGTGCGCGAAATCTGGATGCGGGTCGCGCCGTGCTCGCGCAGCACCGCCGTCATGCGCACGATTTCGTCGGCGACTTCCTCTGGCGTGCCGTCGGATTCGCACAGCAGAATTGCCGCCGCGTCGAGGTCGTAGCCGGCGTGCACGAATTCTTCGACGGCGCGCGTAGCCGGCTTGTCCATCATCTCGAGGCCCGCCGGAATGATGCCCGCCGCGATAATGCCGGCGACCGCATCGCCGCCTTTCACCACGTCGTCGAAACTGGCCATGATGACCTGCGCCGTTTGCGGTTTCGGGATCAGCTTGACGGTAACCTCGGTGACGATCGCGAACATGCCTTCACTGCCGATCAGAACCGCGAGCAGATCGAGGCCCGGCGCGTCCGGCCCGAGCGAACCGAATTCGACGATCTCGCCTTCCATGGTCACGGCGCGCACGCGCAGCACGTTGTGCACGGTGAGGCCGTATTTCAGGCAGTGCACGCCGCCCGAATTCTCGGAGACGTTGCCGCCGATCGTGCAGGCAATCTGCGACGACGGGTCCGGCGCGTAATACAGGCCGTACGGTGCGGCGGCTTCGGAAATCGACAGATTGCGCACGCCCGGCTGCACCGTGGCGGTCCGCGCGTACGAGTCGACTTCGATGATCTTTCTGAAGCGCGCGAGCGAAACGACCACGCCGTGGCGAATCGGCATTGCGCCGCCGGACAGGCCGGTGCCCGCGCCGCGCGGCACGATGGGCACGTCGAGGCGGTGGCAGATCTGCACGATGCGCTGCACTTGCGACTCGGTTTCGGGCAGGGCAACCGCAAGCGGCAGCCGGCGATACGCGGCGAGGCCGTCGCAGTCGTAGGCGACTGTGTCTTCGTCGCGATACAGCAGACAGTGGTTCGGCAGTACCGCCATCAGCGCCTGCACGACTTCACGCTGGCGCTGGGCGAGAACTTCTGCCGACAATTCGGCGGGTGCGTTCATGTGCGTCGTCTCCTCTTGCCTTTCGCCCTTCGCTCGTCGGCGCGGGCGTTGCAGGCGGCCGTCATGGCGGTCGGACCTGCCCGGTTGCTGCTCAGTTACCGCTCATTTGCGACCCGGTTACGTATTATGCTGCGCCGACCGATGATGCAGCGCCTCGCACATCATGCCGCCCAGCTAAAGATCTTGCCGGGGTTCATCAGATTGTGCGGGTCGAGCGCGTGCTTGATCGAGCGCATTGTATCGACCGCGACATCGCCGTGTTCTTCCAGCAGAAAATCCATTTTATGGAGGCCGACGCCGTGCTCGCCGGTGCATGTGCCGTCCATGCGCAACGCGCGCTGCACGATGCGATGGTTCAGACGCTCGGCCTCGACCAGTTCCTCCGGCTTGTTCGGATCGATCAGGATCGCCACGTGGAAATTCCCGTCGCCGACATGGCCGACAATCGGGCACGGCAGCGGCGAGCTCTCCAGATCCTGCTCCGTTTCAACGACGCATTCCGCGAGGCGCGAGATCGGCACGCAGACGTCGGTCGTGACGGCGCGGCAACCCGGCTTCAATTGCAGCATCGCGAAATAGGCGTTGTGGCGCGCGTTCCACAGGCGGCTACGATCTTCCGGCCGCGTCGCCCATTCGAACCCTTCGCCGCCGTTCTGCGCGGCGAGTTCCTGCACGAGTTCTGCCTGTTCCTGCACGCCTGCTTCGGTGCCGTGAAACTCGAAGAACAACGTGGGCGCTTCGCGCAACGTCAGATTCGAATGCCGGTTGATGGAGCGGATCGCGAGCGCGTCGACGAATTCCACGCGGGCGATCGGCACGCCGATCTGAATGGTTTCGATGACGGCGCGCACCGCGTCGCCCATCGACGGAAACGCGCAGACCGCGGCAGACACGGCTTCCGGCTGCGGATACAGGCGCACGGTGATTTCCGTGATGACGCCAAGCGTGCCCTCCGAGCCGACGAAAAGACGCGTGAGGTCGTAACCCGCGGACGACTTGCGCGCCCGCGTTCCGGTTTTGATGACACGTCCGTCGGCCAGCACGACGGTCAGCCCGAGCACGTTCTCGCGCATCGTGCCGTAGCGCACCGCGTTGGTACCGGACGCGCGCGTGGCCGACATGCCGCCGATGCTGGCGTCCGCGCCCGGATCGATTGGGAAAAACAGACCGGTGTCGCGCAGCGCCTCGTTTAGCTGCTTGCGCGAGATGCCGGGCTCGACGGTGACTGTCAGATCTTCGGCGTTGATCGACAGCACGCGGTTCATTTCCGACAGATCGATGGACACGCCGCCTTGCACCGCGAGCAGATGTCCTTCGAGCGACGAGCCGTTACCGTACGGAATGATGGGCACGTTGAACTGGCCGCAGAGTCTGACGATGGTCTGAACGTCTTCGGTGCTGCGGGCGAACACGACGGCGTCGGGCAGTTGCGGATCGAACGGCGATTCGTCGCGGCCATGGTGTTCGCGCACGGCTTGGGCGACCGATACGCGTTCGCCGAAGGCGTCGGTGAGCGCGCTGAGCAGCTCGGCGGGGAACGGCCGGCGCAGCGGGGCCAGGGGAACAGGATTATTCACGCATGTCTCCGTTGTCGACCAGAGTTAGCGCTTTAGCGCTTACTCTGGTCCCACCTATGGTTTCGACCAGAGTTAGCGCTTTAGCGCTTGCTCTGGTCCCACCTATGGTTTCGACCGGAATTAGCGCTTTAGCGCTTCCTCCGGTCCCACCTATGGTTTCGACCAGGCTAAGCGCTGACTCTGGCCACATGAAAATAGTTGCTGCGAATTCTGGCGAAGCGTTGCGAACCGCTTTGCAGCAGGTGTTTCATTCTACGCCGATCGCTTGTGAGCCCGCTTGGGTCTGCATCGTGCGCGCTTGCTGCGCTGCCTCCTCGCGCCTCGCCCACCCATCGCTCCTATAATGGCGGCGGCCGCGGGATGCGCGCAAGATGGTTAGCGCGGTGGCCAACGTCGTGCACAGACAGGCCTCGATGCGCTGACGAGGCTGTCGGCTGCTGCAACGGGTAAAGCCTAACCTGCGCCCGCATCATCACTGATCGAATGGGGAGACATCATGGGTAACCGCCTGAGCAAGATTGCCACGCGTACCGGCGACGACGGCACCACCGGCCTCGGCGATGGCCGGCGCGTGCGCAAGGACAGCGCGCGCATCGCCGCAATCGGCGACGTGGACGAACTCAACTCGAATCTCGGCGTGCTGTTGTGCGAAAGCCTGCCGGAGAACGTGCGGGCCGCGTTACTGGCGATCCAGCACGACCTGTTCGATCTGGGCGGCGAGCTTTGCATTCCGGGCCACACGATGATCACCGACCGCCATCTTGCTCAACTCGACAGCTGGCTTGCCGACTACAACGCGGCATTGCCGCCGCTCAAGGAATTCATTTTGCCGGGCGGCTCGCGGGCGGCGTCGCTCGCGCACGTCTGCCGCACGGTTTGCCGCCGCGCCGAGCGGGCGATCGTCGCGCTCGGCGAAGAAGAAGCGGTCAACGCGGCGCCGCGTCAATATGTGAACCGTCTGTCGGATCTTCTGTTCGTGCTTGCGCGCGTGCTCAACCGCGCTGACGGCGGCACCGACGTGCTCTGGCAGCATGATCGCGATCACGGCTAGGCACTCGGTCCGATTCGTGTAGGTATCCAAGGTTGCTGGCTATCCGCCTGCGACAATCTGTCTGAGCGAAACTGTCATCTTTAAGATGTATCTTATGTGCATCTTTAAGGAGAAGTACAAATGACCGCCCTTACCGCCGACCAGATTGCCCGCGTCAAAGCAACCGTTCCCGTCCTCGCCGAACATGGCACGACCATCACCAAGCATTTCTACAAGCGCATGTTCGCGCATCATCCGGAGCTGAAGAATCTGTTCAACCAGACGCATCAGCAAAGCGGCAATCAGCCGGAAACGCTTGCTCGCGCGGTATATGCGTACGCGGCCAACATCGACAATCTGGGTGCGCTCGGCCCGGCCGTCTCGCGGATCGCCAACAAGCACGCGAGCCTGAACATCCGGCCGGAGCACTATCCGATTGTCGGTCGCCATCTCTTGGGCGCCATTGTCGATGTGCTCGGCGACGCGGTCGATCAGCCGACGCTCGACGCCTGGCAAGTCGCTTACGGGCAACTCGCGAATATCTTTGTGGGCACTGAGGCAAAGCTTTACGAAGGCGCTGCGTGGAGCGGCTTCCGCCCGTTCAAGGTGGCGCGCAAACAGGTCGAGAGCGACGAAATCACGTCGTTCTACCTGACCCCCGCCGACGGCGCCGCCGCATGCGGCTTCGAACCGGGCCAGTATGTGAGCGTGACGCGCTTTGTCGACAGGCTGGGGGTGGATCAGCCGCGCCAGTACAGCTTGTCGGATGCGCCGCACGGCAAGTGGCTGCGCATCTCGGTGAAGCGTGAAGACGGCCGCGAAGACGCGGCGCCCGGCCATGTGTCGAACCTGCTTCACGCCGATGTTGAAGAGGGCACCATCGTGCATGTGAGCGCGCCGATGGGCGACTTCACGCTCGAGCGCAAGAAGGCCACGCCGGTTGTGCTGATTAGCGGCGGCGTGGGTGTGACGCCGATGACGTCTATGCTGTCGACGCTGCTGGCCGACGGCAGCGAGCGCAGCGTTACTTTCGTGCACGCTTGCCGCAACAGCCGCGTGCATGCGTTTCGCGAGTGGCTCAACGAGACCGTCGCCTCGCATCCGAACGTGAGGCGCGTGGTGTTCTATGAAGCCGTTGATGCAGCCGACCGGAAGGGCGTCGACTACGATTTCGACGGTCGTCTCGATGTGGCGAAAATCGCGGACCGTGTGATCGTGCCGGATGCGGACTACTACATCTGCGGCCCGGTGCCGTTCATGCGCGCGCAGCGCGATGCACTGACGGCGCTAGGCGTGGACCCGGCGCGGATTCACACAGAAGTGTTCGGTTCGGGCGCCGTCGAGTAAATCGGATTGTTCGAATGCTTGAGCGCTAGCCAGGAGCGGCGACGCGCGCAATGGCGCATGCAGTAGCGCGCTGAACTCGCAGCCCTGCGTGCTATCCGACCGCCAGAGTGACCGGCTTGCCGATCCGGCTCAACATTTCTACGAGTGTGTCGATGGTGAACTTGGTGGTTTTCTTGTTCACCACGTCGGACACACGTGGGCGCGAGACCATGAGAATTTTTGCGGCCTCCGCCTGCTTGAGATGATGCTGCTCGATCCAGCTCGACAGTTCCGTCATGAGCTGCTCCTTGAGCAGCCTCATGTCGTTGATCTGCTTTTGCGACGCCGCATGCAGACGCTTTGCCTCGTCGGCGGAAAAGCCCAGTTCGAGAAACACGTTCGCGCCGGGCTTATACGTAACCTCCCACCCGGTCGAGTCGTTCACGACCCGGCGATAAGCTGTTACGGTACATAGCGGGCGCCTGGCGCACCATTCATCCGTTCGGCCAACCAAATAAAAACCCGGCTCATCGAGCCGGGTTTTTTCATGCTGCCTGCTGCAAAACCGCATCGTCGAAATGCGGCCAGGCGCCAATCAGTTGCCGCTTCCGCGCGCCACGCGCCGCTGCTTGACGGCGTCGGCGAGACCTTCCAGCACCGCGACGCTTTCGTCCCAGCCGATGCATGCGTCCGTAACGCTCTGGCCATACGTCAGCGCGCAGCCTTCCTGCAAATCCTGGCGGCCTGCCACCAGGTGCGATTCCACCATCACGCCGACAATTCGTTCGTCGCCCGAAGCAATCTGGCGGCCGATGTCCGCGCACACCGGAATCTGGTTCTCGTGCTTCTTCGAGCTGTTCGCGTGGCTCGCGTCGATCATCAGGCGCGCGGCGAGTCCCGCCTTGCCGATGTCCGAGCACGCCGCGTTCACGCTGTCCGCGTCGTAGTTCGGCGTCTTGCCGCCGCGCAGAATGATGTGACAGTCCTCGTTGCCGGCCGTCGACACGATCGCCGAATGCCCGCCCTTCGTCACTGACAGGAAATGGTGCGGCTGCGAGGCGGCCTTGATCGCGTCGACGGCAATCTTGACGTTGCCGTCCGTGCCGTTCTTGAAGCCGACCGGGCACGACAATCCCGAGGCCAATTCGCGGTGCACTTGCGACTCCGTGGTCCGCGCGCCGATCGCACCCCACGAAATCAGATCGGCGATGTACTGCGGGCTGATCATGTCGAGATACTCGGTACCGGCCGGCAACCCGAGTTCGTTGATGCGCAACAGCAGTTCGCGCGCGGTGCGCAAACCTTCGTTGATCTTGAAGCTGTTGTCCATGTGCGGATCGTTGATAAGACCTTTCCAGCCGACCGTCGTACGCGGCTTTTCGAAATACACGCGCATCACGACTTCTAGTTCCCCCGCGAAACGCTTGCGCTGTTCGACGAGGCGCCCCGCATATTCCATCGCCGCTTTCGTGTCGTGAATCGAGCACGGCCCGATGATCACGATCAACCGGTCGTCCATGCCGTGCAGAATGCGATGCATGGCGGTGCGCGAACTGTAGATCAGGTCTGAGACGGCTTCGTCGCACGCGAATTCGCGGATCAGGTGCGCCGGGGGCGTGAGTTCTTTCAATTCTCGAATGCGGACATCGTCGGTGTTGTGCGGGGGCATGTTGTTCTCCTCGTTCGGTTCGTAGCGTGTTCGCGCGGGCGGCGCGTGCAGGACGGAATGTTCAAAGCCTGAATGTGCAAAGACTTGGGGCGAAAAAAAACCGCCAGACTCGCTGGCGGTTTTTCGGGAATTCTCGGTGTTCTGCGTGCACTAACACCCCTCTCGATCCGCCAGCGGTCTGAGATACCAAAAAAAGTAAAAGTAAAACTTGGCGGACATGGCGAAAGGGGAGTCGCTGGTCAAAAAGGGTGAATGACTTTATAACCCGGCCAAGCTCGATTGACAAGCTCGGTCAGCAAAAAATGCGGAAAAACCGCATGCGCGCGCGCTTCTATGCGTGGAACATGCGGCCGCGTGATGTTCAGGCCGTGCCGCCAACCGTCATCCGGTCGATGCGCAGCGTCGGCTGGCCCACGCCGACCGGCACACTTTGGCCTTCCTTGCCGCACACGCCCACGCCCGAGTCCAGTTTCATGTCGTTGCCGATCATGCTCACGTACTTGAGCGATTCCGGGCCGCTGCCGATCAGCGTCGCGCCCTTGACGGGGTAGGTGACTTTGCCGTTTTCGATCATGTATGCCTCCGAGGCCGAGAACACGAACTTGCCGTTCGTGATGTCGACCTGGCCGCCGCCGAAGTTCACCGCATACAAGCCGTTCTTCACCGACTGGATAATCTCCTGCGGATCCTTGTCGCCGTTCAGCATGTACGTGTTGGTCATGCGCGGCATGGGCAGCGCCGCGTACGATTCGCGCCGCGCATTGCCGGTAACCGGCATTTTCATCAGGCGCGCGTTGAGCGTGTCCTGAATGTAGCCCTTCAGAATGCCGTCTTCGATCAGCGTCGTGCACTGCGTCGGGTTGCCTTCGTCGTCGATATTGAGCGAGCCGCGGCGGTTCGGCAGCGTGCCGTCGTCGACGACCGTCACGCCCTTCGCCGCGACCTGCTCGCCAATGCGTCCCGCGAATGCCGACGAACCCTTGCGGTTGAAGTCGCCTTCGAGGCCGTGGCCAATCGCTTCGTGCAGCAGCACGCCGGGCCAGCCCGGGCCGAGCACGACCGTCATCGCGCCGGCCGGAGCCGGGCGCGCTTCGAGGTTCACGAGCGCCGCATGCACCGCGTCGTCGACATAGCGAGACAGCACTTCGTCGGTGAAATAGCTGTAGTCGAAGCGGCCACCGCCGCCGCCGCTGCCCACCTCGCGGCGGCCGTTCTGCTCGGCGATCACCGTGACGGAAACCCGCACGAGCGGGCGGATGTCGGCCGCGAAGCCGCCGTCGCTGCGCGCGACCAGCACCACGTCGTATTCGCCCGCGAGGCCCGCCATCACTTGCTGGATGCGGCGGTCGCGACCGCGCGCCATATGCTCGATGCGCTCGAGCAGTTTCACCTTGGCGGTTGCATCGAGCGAATGCAGCGGATCGGCGGGCAGGTACAGATCGCGCCCGGCAATGCCGGTCAGCGAGGACGCCACCTTGATCTTCTGCTTGCCGCCGCCGGCCTTGGCAATTGCTCGCGTGGCGATGGCCGCCTGACGAATGGCCTCCGGCGACAGATCGTCGGAATACGCGAAAGCCGTGCGGTCGCCGGACACTGCGCGCACGCCGACGCCCTGGTCGATGCTGAAACTGCCCGACTTCACGATGCCTTCCTCGAGACTCCACGCTTCGCTGCGCGTCGCCTGGAAGTACAGGTCGGCGTAGTCGACGCGATGCGTGAAGATTTCGGCGAGCGTGCGAGTGAGCAGGGATTCGTCGAGACCGTAGGGCGCGAGGAGGATGTCCTTGGCGGTGGCGAGATTACGGATACCGGGTTCGATGATGTTCATGCGAAGTATGTTCTGCTCGATACGAAGGGTTCGGTTGGCGCCACCATCACTATATGAGTGAGGCATGCCGCAGTTTCAATCTCTATTTAACTCAGCACCCGATGACGCCAGGCCGGCAGGCTCTGCCGCACCTCGTCGATACGCGTGCGTTCGAGCGTGCCTGCGACCACGCCGGCGCCCTCGTCGCGCACCGCGACGATCTCGCCCCACGGGTCGATGAGCATGCTGTGGCCCCATGTGCGGCGGCCGTTCTCGTGCTTGCCGCCTTGCGCCGCGGCCAGCACGTAGCACTGGTTTTCGACGGCGCGGGCGCGCAGCAGCATCTCCCAATGCGCGCGGCCCGTCGTGTAAGTGAACGCCGACGGCACCACCATCAGCGCGCAATCGCCCATGCGCCGGTAGAGCTCGGGAAAGCGCAGATCGTAGCAGACCGACAAGCCGACGCGCCCAAACGGCGACTGGAAGGTGCGGACCTCGCCGCCGGGGCAGATGGTGCGCGCCTCGTCGAACGATTCCTCGCCTTTTTCGAAGTTGAACAGATGAATCTTGTCGTAGCGCGCGGCCTCGTTGCCTTGCGGGTCGAACACCAGCGTGGTGTTCAATACGCGCGACGGCTCGGGCGCCGCGAGCGGCAGCGTGCCGCCGATCACCCACAGCTTGTGGCGGCGCGCGGCATCCGTGAGAAAACTTTGGATCGGGCCGTCGCGATAAGTCTCGCGCACGGCGAGCTTGTCGGTGTCCTTGAAGCCCATGAAGCAGAAGTACTCGGGCAGCAGGACAAGCTGCGCGCCGTCGGCCGCCGCTTCGCCGATCAGGCGCTCGGCCTCGGCGAGATTGCGTTCGCGCTCCGGCGTGCTGACCATTTGCAGTGCGGCGACGCGGAAGGTGCTTTGCTCGCCGCCGGTCGGCTCTCGCTGCGCGGCATGCGGCGCGGTGGCGGAGGAGGCGGGGGATGGGGTTGAAGAGACGTGTGTTTCGCTCATGAGCGTTTCGGAAAACTCCCGGCAGGACGGCGGCGCATCGGCCGGCGCCACCTACGTCGTTCAGGGCTCGCTCGAGCCGCCGGTACCGCGCCGCGCGCTGCACCGGAAAGCGGCCACACAATGCGGCGAGCTGCACGGCTGCAGAGCCTGGTCGTAGCGCGATTCTGGCGCAATCGCCCGGGGCATTCGGCTCGAAGCTCAGTTGGCGCCGGCGGTCGAAGCAGGAAGGTCCATCTTACCCCGATCGCTCCGGACCCGCTCGATATGCGGTTTCGACCACGAGCCGGTAATCGCGTACTCGCGCGCGAACGCGTGCGACACCGATTTGCTGAACGCCAGATCGGCCACCAGCGCGCCGAGGCCGAGCAGCGGATTCACCACCGCAGCCGCGACGACCGCTGCTCCCGCGCTAACCGTCGGCACGATCTGCACGTGCAGGTCCTGAGTTTCCTGCGCGAGGTCGACCGAGCCTTTCATCTGGGCGCGCGCCGGCGCGGTCACCATCTCGAAGTTGTCCGTGCGGCCGATGCCGTTGCGGATCTGCGCGGTGCCGGTGACATGCTCGAACGGCAGACCTTCGCCGATCACGTCGCGGAAATTGAGCGTCGCGAAGCGCGCGAGGCTTTGCAAACTCAGCACGCCAAGCAGCTTCGCGACGCCCGGATCGACTTTGAGAATCTGCCCGTGGCGCAGGTCCACGGCGAGATTGCCGTTGAGCGTCGGATAGTCGATTGCGGTCGGCCCGCCGCGCCACACCATCTTGCCCGTCAGCGTGCCGCTGCCCGCCTTCAGCGTGCGCGGCTGGCCGAAGCGCTCCAGCAGCCCGCCCGCGTCCTTGATGTCGAGCTTGAAATCGAACACGGTGCGCCGCGGGGTGGTTTCGTCGGCGGTATTAGCAAGCTCTGTCGAGGTGCGCCAGTTGGCCGTCGCGGTGAGCGTGGCCGACGGGTTCGCAATGTCCAGCTTGTCGAGTTGCCAGACGGGCACGCCGTCTTCGGTGAAGTTGTGCGCGGCGACTTCCAGCCGGCCGATATTGCGGTCGCGCACGATCAATTCGCTGACGACGAGATCGATTGACGGCATGTTCTGCGCCGGTGCCGAGATGGCCTGGCCGAGCAGATCCTTGTCCGCGACCGACGGAATCACGACGCGCGCAAAGCGCGCCTGCAGCGTGCCGGGCGACGCCTTGTCCGCGCCGGGCAGCCACGAAACGTGGCCGGACACCTGATTGGACGCGATGTTCGCCTGCCATTTGCCGTCCGCATGCGAAGCGCCGACGATCACGCTCTCCCAGTGGCGCTTGAGCAGTGTCAGCGTGCCGATGTGCAGCGCGAAGCGGCTCGGCAGGAACTGCGCGACAGTCGGGTTCGGAGCGTTCGGCGCGGCAGGCGCGGCCGGGGCGGCGGGCGCTTCGTTGCTGCGCAGCTGCGTCACGAGCGCGCGCCAGGCGTCGGCGTCGAACGCGTCCACGTCGACAGCGGCGATCACGCCTTCGGACGGCAACTCGGCCGGCCGGTTCACCCCTATGGCGCCGCGTACCACCGTCGGCGGGCTTTTCGGCTCGTAGTGCAGCAGATAGCGCGCGGCGATCGGACCGAAGTTGAGTTCGGCACGTTCGAGCCCGCTTTCGCCCGCCACCGTCGATGGACCGGCGGCGAGGCGCAGCGGCATCGGCGTGCCGACCGGCTTGTTGAACGGCGCGGGGAAGTCGAGCGCGAGCCCGGTCAGATCGGAGTTCGCGGTGACTTGCGGAAGCTTGCCTTTGGCGCCGCGCACAGTGAGCGCATACGGCGCGCTGCCGCTCATGCGCGTGAGCACCTGTGCGGCCGGGCCGTGCAGATCGAGGCCGCGCGCGGCATCGACCGCGATGTGGCCGTCCACGTCGAGCGCATAGGTGCCGTCCTGCTTGAGCCCGCCACTCGCCCGCACGTCGCCACCGAGAAACCGCGCGGTGAGCCGCTCGGTCTGCGCGCTGTGTTCGGTGAAGCGCACCTTGCCCTTCACCTGCGACAGCGGCGGCACATTCTCTACGCTCAAACGGTTGTTCTCGAAGCCGACCGCGCCTTCCACACCGATGTGCGGCTTGGGCGTGCGCGGCACCGTCAGCTTGAGCGCGAGCGAGGCCGGCCCTTCGGCGCGAATCTTTTCGGTCTGATGCCGCGCCATGATGCCGAGCGAGCTTTCGTTCACGTAGTCGAGCATATCGGCGAGCGGACCGAGGCCGTCGCCCTTGATTACGAGATTGGACTCGCGCGTGCCGAGGTCGTCGATCCGGCCGTTCACGCCGTGCAGCGCGACGCGCTTGTAGCGCGCCCGGTCGATGTCGAAGCGCAGCAGGTTCTGCCTGATTTCGAACACGCCGTCGATGCCGTCGAGCGGCGGCCACACGTTGGGCGTGCCGTTGCGCATCTTGCGCGGCGGGTAGGGCGACGGGTCGAACTTGCCGCCCTTGAACGGCGCGACGATATGGAAGATGCCCGCCTCGGGGTCGCGCGAGTAGGGGAATTTGGTCAGGTCGCCGTGCACCTCGATCTTCGCGCCGCGCGAGGTGCCGGCCTGCAAACCGTGGCCGAGATAGATGCGCAGCTTCTCGCTGATGCTGGTCGGCAGATAGCGGACGATGCGCGAAACCTGCGCGCGCTCGAAGTCCGCTGTCAGATCGAGCGAGCCGCGGCCGTGGCCGGGATTGCTGTAGTCGGCGCTGGCGGTGGCCGCGACGTCCGCGTTGGAAACGCCGAAGTCGGCCAGCTTGACCGTGAACGCCGGGTGGTTCTCTCCGGGCGCCTTGGGCGAGATGGTCCAGTCGGCGCGGCCATGCAGGCGGTCGAGCAGCAGGCGCGGATCGTCGAATACGCCCGGCAGCGTGATCGCGACGTTGCTCGTATCCAGCGTGGCGGTGCCGCGGCGCTGATCGGCGTCCACGCGGCCCCACAGATTTTCGATGCCCGGAATGCCCGCACGCGGGTGATTGCGCGCGGTCAGCCCGGGCGGCGGTTCCTGCGCGGCAACGCTGATGCCTTGCAAATCGCCCTTGAAGCGGTAGCGCTCGATCGGCTCCGCGCCCGTCCCATGCCGGTCGCCGCCCGGCTCGCCCGATTCCGGCTTCGCGCGCTCCACCTCGATCACATAGTTCGCGACCAGCCCGCGCGGGTTATAGCGCACGAGGTTATTGAGGAGTCGTCGCGGCAGCGGCAGCGCGCGGCTGAATTCCGCGAGAATGCCGAGATCGACGCGGTCGCCCGACACGCTGATGAGCTGCCCGTGCTGCTGCGAGGCCATCCGGTAGTGGCCGTTCAGCGTGCGGAACGCCAGCGTGCGCGTGAGCGGCGTGCCGTCCTCGAGCGGCGGCTGGCCGAGTTCGGCACGCAGGTCATTCAGTTGCAGCTTGTAGTCGCCTTGCTGAGCTTCGACGCGCCAGCCGAAATTCGCAACCGGCAACAGGAGCTTGGGCTGCGTGGGCCGCACGCGCAAAGCGACGTCGGCGCCGGCCATCTGGCCGCTTGCCGAACTCATGCGGCCGTTGGCGAAATCCATCCAGATGGCATTGTCGATGCGGCCCGCAAACGTCTCGATCGGCAATTTGATGTAGCGCGCGAGCGTGGGCAGGTCGACCGGTCCGGTCGACACATAGGCTTGCCCTTTCCAGTTGATCGGCTTGCCAATGGCGGCGAGCGGCGCGTGCCGGAAATGCGTGCGGAAATCGATCGGGCCGTGCAGCAACTGGCCGTCCGGCGGCGCCTGAAGCGCGAGGCGGTGATCGTAGCCGTCGTTGAGAATCGCGATACGGATGTTGCGCAGCGCGAGTTCCGGCGCGTCGCGCTGGGCGTCGCGCCAGCGCAGCACACCGCCTCGTACGACGATCGCCTCCTGACGCACGAGCCAGGTCGACAACGTGTCGTTGCCGCTATGACGCGTCGGCACCGGCACGCCGGCGACCGACAGCACGCCGTCGCCGCCGCGCGCGATCAGCACGTCGGGCTGGTCGACGATCAGACTCGAGAGCACGGGATGGAACTGCCACAGCGAACGCCACGACAGCGTCGCGGTGGCGTGCGGCACGGTCAGCGCGGCCTTGCCGTCACGATCGCGAATCACGAGATTCGTAATGTCGAGCCCCGGCTGGAACCCGCTCCAATGCGGCGCGAGTTTGCCGATGGTGAACTGCGCATGCAGCTTGTCGGAGACGGTCGTCTCGATGTGCGGCCGGAACGCGTCGGCGCGCGGCAGCACCACGTAACGCAAGCCGAGAAAGAGTCCCGCCGCGATGAAGTACAGGACGAGCGCGAGCGCGAGAACGACATGAAGAGTCCGGCGCAGCACGACGTGGTCGCTTCCGCTCACAGGCCGGGCCGGCCCGGTTTCCTGCGGGTCGGCGGATTCGTTTCGCTCGGACATGCTGCGGCGGGTGGGCGTATGGTAGTTTTGCGAGTTAACGACGAAATGTAACACACAGGAAAGCGTCGACATGACTTCCTGAGAAGCCTGTCTGCGCGCCGCCGCGCGGCCCGTGTCGGTGCCGCAAGTCGTCATGCGACGAGCCGGTGATCCCGGTTCATGCCATTCAAGCAACGAGCGAGCCAGATCTTTGATGACTCACGCCACACTCCTGAGTTCCAGCTATTCGCATTACGCGGCGCGCGCCGTGGCGGCCCGTCCGCAACTCGTCGCGCAGGTGGCGGAGCTTGCGTCCGGGCCTCTGACGCGCGAGCGCATCGATGCGCGCTTCGACGCACTCTGTGCTCAAGCGGCCGGCGGTCCGGGCGCGCCATTGAGCGAGGATGCACTCAAACGTGCGCTGCGCCAGTTGCGCACCGAGGTTTTCTGCGCGGTGATGGAACGCGATCTGGCCGGCCAGGCGGACGTCGCCGAAGTCACCGGCGCGATGACCGATCTCGCGGAGACGGCGATCCAGCGCTCGCTGGCCGTGCTTTCCGCCGAGCTCGAAGCGCTCTTTGGCGAGCCGCGCGGCCCGCAGGGCGAGCGGCTCACGCTGGGGGTAGTCGGCATGGGCAAGCTCGGCGGGCGCGAGCTCAATGTGTCGTCGGACATCGACCTGATCTTTATTTATGAAGAGGACGGCGAGACGGCGGGCGGCCAGCGCGCGCCAATCGCCACCCAGGACTTTTTCACGCGTCTCGGCAAGCGCCTGATCGGCGCGCTCGCCGAGGTGACCGCCGACGGCTACGTGTTTCGCGTCGACATGCGCTTGCGGCCGAACGGCGATTCGGGACCGCTGGTTTGCAGTCTCGGCATGCTCGAGGAATATTTCTACGTGCAAGGCCGCGAATGGGAGCGCTATGCGTGGATCAAAGGACGGCTTGTTTCCGAAGGCGCGAGCGAGTCGGCGCAGCGCTTGCAGAAACAGCTGGATGCGATCGTCACGCCGTTCGTCTATCGCCGCTATCTCGACTTCGGCGTGATCAGCGCAATTCGCGCGCTGCATCTGCAGATTCGCCAGGAAGCGCAGCGTCGTGCGTCGATGCGCCCGGATAAGGCCGACGACATCAAGCTCGGGCGCGGCGGCATCCGCGAAATCGAATTCAGCGCGCAGGTGTTCCAGCTGATTCGCGGCGGCCAGGACGCCGGCTTTCGGGTGCGCCCGACGCTCGCCGTATTGCGGCACGCCGCGGCGCACGGGCTGATCGACACGTCGGTCTGCGAGAAGCTCTCGCAGGCATATCGTTTTTTGCGCGAGCTCGAACACCGGCTGCAATACCGCAACGACGCGCAGACGCATGCCATGCCGGTCGATCCCGAAGAACGCGCGGCGCTCGCGCGGGCAATGGGTTGCGACGACTATCCGATGCTGATGGAGCGGCTCGATGCCTATCGCGAGTTCGTGGAGCAGCAGTTCGACCAGATTTTCGCCGACAAGGTGAGCGGCCGCGACGGCTGCGGCGCGCCCGAAGACGGCGCGGCGGTGTGGGTGTGGAGCAGCGCGCTCGCGGACGACAGCGCGGAAGAAGCGTTGCGCGCGCGTCTCGTCGAACTGGGCGTGGCCGAGCCCGCCGATCTGCTCGCGCGGTTGCGCGGCGTCTGGCAATCGTCGCGCTATGCGGGGCTCGCCGAGCGCAGCCGCCAGCGCTTCGACATCGTCGCGCAGCGCGCGCTCGAAGCCGCGCGCACGTTGGAGCCGCCCGAGCGGCGCGGCGATACGCTTGCGCGTCTCTTTGATCTGCTCGAAGCGGTGGGCCGGCGCGGTGCGTACCTTGCGCTGCTGACCGAATATCCGCAAGCGCTGCATCGTGTGCTGTCGGTGCTGAGCGCGTCACGCTGGGCGGCGGGTTATCTGATCCGCCATCCGCAACTGCTCGACGAACTGCTCGACGACGAAGCGCTCAACACTCCATTCGACTGGCCGGAGTTCAAGCGCACGCTGCGCTCGCGGCTTGCCGCGGCGGACGGCGTCGAGCAGCAGATGGACCTGCTGCGCCACGCGCATCAGGCCGAAGTGTTCCGTATCCTGCTGATCGACCTCGCGGGCAAGCTCAGCGTCGAGCACGTGAGCGACCGCCTGTCCGAACTCGCCGACGTGGTGCTCGACGTCACGCTCGAGGCCGTGTGGAACCAGTTGCCGAAGCGTCATCGCGCCGCGCCGCGCTTTGCGGTGATCGCCTACGGCAAGCTGGGCGGCAAGGAGCTGGGTTACGCGTCGGACCTCGACGTGATCTTTCTCTACGACGACCCGGACGACGCCGCTTCGGATATCTATTCCACCTACACGCGCCGGCTGATCACATGGCTCACGACCGCGACCGGCGCGGGAACCTTGTTCGACATCGACCTGCGCTTGCGGCCGAACGGCGAGTCGGGCCTGCTCGTCACCGATCTCGACGCGTTCCGCCGTTATCAGCTGCGCGAGGGCGATGCGGCCAACACCGCGTGGGTGTGGGAGCACCAGGCGCTGACGCGCGCGCGCTACTGCGCCGGCGACGCGCAGATCGGCGCGCAGTTCGAGGCGATCCGCGAGCAGGTGCTGACGACGCCGCGCGATGCCGCGCAACTGGCGCGCGAGATTGTCGAGATGCGCGAGCGCGTCGGCGCGGGGCATCCGAACCATACGACGCTGTTTGACCTGAAGCATGATCGCGGCGGCATGGTCGATATTGAGTTCGCCGTGCAGTACTGGGTGCTGTTGCACGCGGCGCGCGACCCTGAGCTGATCCGCAATACCGGGAACATTGCGCTGCTGCGCGAAGTGTCGCGCCTCGGGCTGATGAGCGAGGCCGAAGCGGAAACGGTCGGCGCCGCCTATCGCACTTACCGGAAGCTGCAGCACAAGCTGCGGCTCGATGGAATGGAGAAGGCGCGTGTGGAACCGGCGCTGGTCGCAGACGAGCGCGATGCCGTGCTCGGGCTTTGGGAGCGGGTGTTTGGCGAAGGATGACGGCGCTGGATGTCCGCGCGCGGTTGCTGCGGCCAATCTGGCGACCAGCTACTGCGTTTTGCGGACGGCGCTGCCGGCTACGCACGTGCGAGTGCAAAGCACCTGAGATCACGAGCGGCCAGTGACAAGTCCAGCGGAACCGGCCGGCCTCGAAGCGCAGTTCGCGCTGTCTTCAAGCCGCCAGCATTTCCTTCGCGTGCTTGCGCGTGGTCGGCGTGATCTCCAGGCCGCCCAGCATCCGCGCGACTTCTTCCACGCGGCTTGCCTTGTCGAGCGAAACCACGCTGCTCACGGTGCCGCCCTGGCCATTGCCGGCTTTGGCGACCTGGAAATGATGGTCGCCGCGCGCCGCGACCTGCGGCAAGTGCGTCACGCAAAGCACCTGGCGCGCCTCGCCGAGCTGATGTAACAGCCGTCCGACTACCTCGGCGACGCCGCCTCCGATTCCCGTATCCACTTCGTCGAAGATCAGCGTGGGCGTCGGACTCGCGGCACTCGCGATCACAGCGAGCGCGAGGCTGATACGCGCCAGTTCGCCGCCCGACGCGACTTTCGCGAGCGGCCGCAGCGGCACGCCCGCATGACCGGCGACGCGGAACTCGACCTGCTCCAGTCCATGCGCGCCGCCTTCGGGCAAGGGCACGAGCGCCACCTCGAAGCTGCCGCCTTTCATCGACAGTTCCTGCATGCCCGTCGTGACCGCGGCGCCGAGCGCCTTGCCGGCCTTGGCGCGCGCCTTGGAAAGCTTCTTCGCTTCAGCGAGGAAGTCCTCGCGCGCCCTGGCTTCGGCTGCGTGCAGGCTGTCGAGGTCCGCGGCGGCGTCGAGCGCGGCAAGTTGCGCGCGCCGTGTTTCGTGTTCCTCGGGCAGCGTTTCCGGCTGCAGGCGGAACTTGCGTGCCGCCGAATGCAGCGCGTCGAGGCGCTTTTCGACTTGCGCGAGCCGGTCCGGGTCGAGTTCGAGCTTCTGTGCGTAATGGCTCAGCGAATACGCGGCTTCCTGCAGTTGAATCTCGGCGGGTTCGAGCGCGGCCAGCACATCGTTCAAGGCCGGATCGATTTCCGCGAGGTCGCGCACTTTCGAGACGATCGACGCAAGATGCGTGATCATCGCCTCATCCGATTCGGAGAGCGCATTGAGCGCGCCCTGCACGCCGTCTATCAGATTGGCCGAATGCGAGAGGCGCCGGTGCTCCGCGTTGACCTCTTCCCATTCGCCAGGCTGCGGCGCGAGCTTGTCCAGTTCGGCAAGCTGCCAGGCGAGCCGCTCGCGTTCCAGCTGCAACTCGCGGTCGCGCGTTTGCGCATGCTCGACCGCCTGCACCTTCTCGCGCCATGTGCGCCACGCGCGCGTGACGCTCGTGGAAAGTTCGGTGAGCCCCGCGTGGGTGTCGAACAGCTCGCGCTGCGCGTCCGGCCTCATCAGCAACTGGTGCGCGTGCTGGCCGTGAATATCCACCAGCATTTCGCCAACCTCGCGCAGTTGCGCGAGAGTTGCCGCCGTGCCGTTGATGAAAGCGCGCGAGCGGCCGTTCGCGTCCACCACGCGGCGCAGCATCACCGTGCCGCCGTGCTGGCCGTCCGCGGCAGAGGCGCTCAGCGCCTGTTCGTCGAGCCACTGGTCCACGTGCGCGTGCGTGTCGAATTCGGCGGTGATGTCGGCGCGGCTTTCGCCGGTCCGCACGACGCTCGCGTCGGCGCGCGCGCCCAGCGCGAGCGCCAGTGCGTCGATCAGGATCGACTTGCCGGCGCCGGTCTCGCCGGAGAAAACAGTGAAGCCGCTGTCGAATTCGAGGTCGAGCGCGGCGACGATGACGAAGTCGCGTATCGAGAGGTGGCGAAGCATGGAAGTCGTCTGTGAGCTTGGTATTCGGGTTTCAGGAGCGCGGGTTTCACGAGCGGCGCCTGCGTTCCGGCTTCCCGCCGGTCAGGGCTTGGCGTCTTCCTCGTGTGACGGGTATTCGTTCCAGTGGAGCTTCTTGCGCAGCGTTGCGTAATAGCTGTAGCCGACCGGATGCAGCATCGGAACTGTATGACGCGAGCGGCGCACTTCGATTGCGTCGTTCAGTTCGAGCGACGTGAACGACTGCATGTCGAAATTGACGTTGACCTCGCGCCCCGAAACGATCTGGATGCTGACCTTGGAGTCGTCCGGCAGCACGATGGGGCGGTTCGACAGCGCATGCGGGGCGATCGGCACGAGCACGATGCCCTGCAATTGCGGATGCAGAATCGGCCCTTGCGAAGAGAGCGCGTAGGCGGTCGAGCCGGTAGGCGTGGCGACGATCAGCCCGTCGGAGCGCTGGTTGTACATGAAGCGGCCGTCCACCGAAACATGCAGTTCCGCCATGCCCGAAAAACCGCTGCGGTTGACCACGACGTCGTTGAAGGCCAGCGCGTGGTAGATCGGATTGCCCTGGCGCATGATGCGCGCTTCGAGCAGCACCCGCTCCTCGCGCTCGAAGTTGCCCGCCAGCATTTGCGGCACGATCTCGCTCATGTGGGAGATCGGAATGTCGGTAATGAAGCCCAGCCGGCCGTGGTTGATGCCGATGAGCGGCGTGCGGTACGGCGCCAGTTGACGGCCGATGCCGAGCATCGTGCCGTCGCCGCCGAGCACGATCGCCACGTCGGCGCGCGCGCCGATCTCGGCAGGGCGCAGCGCCGGATAGTCGGTCACGCCGATTTCCGCTGCCGTGTCGGCTTCGAATACGACTTCGAAGCCGCGCTTCGCGATGCACGAGGCGAGCGCGGTCAGGGGCTCGCGGATGCCCGGCGTATTGTTGCGCCCGACGAGCGCCACGGTCTTGAACTGGCTGGTTACTTGCATGCCGGCATTACACCATAGGTAGGGCCTGAAAAGAACCGCGCCCGAACCCGGCGGCCGGCCGGCAGCAGCAGGCCGTGAGCGCAGTTCGGGATTATCGTTAGAATGGTGAAGCCTTGATGACATGCGCGTAGGGCAAACTGCTGCGCGAGGCCCTGAAACGAGCGCAAGGCGCGGTCCCGCCGGGCGGTTGAAAACCCGTGGACGATGGGCGCGGTTGGCGCTCGCGGTAGTCGCATCATTGAGCTAAAATTTTTCGCCATGCTAGATCCTCGTGCACAGACCCTCCTGAAAACCCTGATCGAGCGCTACATTGCCGAAGGTCAGCCGGTCGGCTCGCGCACGTTGTCGCGCTATTCCGGCCTGGAACTGAGCCCGGCAACCATCCGCAACGTCATGTCGGATCTCGAGGATCTGGGGCTTGTGATCAGTCCGCATACTTCGGCCGGCCGCATTCCCACGCCGCGCGGTTACCGGCTCTTCGTGGACACCATGCTGACGGTCGAATCGGCGGCTGACGAAGAGGCGGTCACGCGCACTGTCAAGACTACGCTGCAGGCCGGCGAGCCGCAGAAAATCGTCGCCGCGGCGGCGAGCGTGCTCTCGAATCTGTCGCAGTTCGCCGGTGTGGTGCTTACGCCGCGGCGCAGCCACGTGTTCAAGCAGATCGAATTCATGCGGCTGTCCGACAAGCGCATTCTGCTCATCATCGTGACGCCGGAAGGCGACGTGCAGAACCGCATGATGGCGACCCAGCGCGACTTTTCGCCGTCGGAGCTGGTCGAGGCGTCCAACTACATCAACGCTCACTTCGCAGGCCTTTCTTTCGACGAAGTGCGGCGCCGCCTGCGCGAAGAAATCGACCAGCTGCGCGGCGACATGACTACGCTCATGCACGCGGCCGTCACCGCGAGCACGGACGAGTCGGACACCGGCGAAACGGTGCTGATTTCGGGCGAGCGCAACCTGCTGGAGGTTGCCGATCTTTCGTCGGACATGGCGCGCCTGCGCAAGCTGTTCGATGTGTTCGACCAAAAGACGAGCCTCCTTCAGTTGCTGGATGTGTCGAGTCATGCCGCCGGCGTGCAGATCTTCATAGGCGGCGAGTCCAACCTCGTACCTATAGAGGAAATGAGCGTCGTCACCGCGCCGTACGAAGTGAACGGCAAGATTGTCGGCACGCTCGGCGTGATCGGCCCCACGCGAATGGCCTACAACCGGGTCATCCCGATCGTGGACATCACCGCGAGACTGCTTTCCCTGACGCTCAGTCAGCAGTAGCGCCCGATTGCCGCGGCGGTCGATGCGGCACATCATGCGCGAGCGCGCGCCGCTTGCCAATTGGCCGAACGGCCAGGGGCGCCTGGGGCGTGCGGCCGCAAGGCGCGCCGCTATAATGAATCCACCCCGTTCCATTCCCCGCCTCAAGCGGGGCACCTCTGCCAGCCTATGCGCTTCGATCTCGAGCGGCCTTCGCAGAACGCCACGTCGCACCGTGTTGCCGTGCTGCTGATCAATCTCGGCACGCCCGACGCGCCCACGCCGCGCGCGGTTCGCCGCTATCTCGCACAGTTCCTCTCCGATCCGCGCGTGGTGGAGATTCCGGCGCTCGCGTGGCAGATCATTCTGCGCTTGCTGATTCTGCCGTTCCGCGGGCGAGCGTCCGCGAAAAAATATGCGGCGGTATGGATGCCGGAAGGCTCGCCGCTGCGCGTCTATACGGAAAAGCAGGTCGAAGGCTTGCGTCACCTGCTGCAATTGAACGACTACACAGTGCTCGTGGACTACGCGATGCGTTACGGCACGCCCGGCATTCCGGCCATGCTCAATCAGCTCAAGCTGGCGGGCGCCGAGCGGGTGCTGCTAGTGCCGATGTATCCGCAATATTCATCGTCGACCACGGCCACAGCTTTCGACGACGCCTTCGCCGCCTTCAGGCGCATGCGCAACCAGCCGGAAATCCGTACGGTACGCCAATATGCCGATCATCCCGCGTATATCTCGGCACTGGCCGCGCAGGTGCATCATTACTGGCATCTTCATGGCCAACCCGACTTTGCCGCGGGCGACAAGCTGGTATTGAGCTTTCACGGCGTGCCCAAACGCACGCTGGATCTCGGCGATCCTTATCACGATCAGTGTCAGACAACCGGCGCGCTGCTCATGCAGGCGCTCGGGTTGACGCCGGTTGAATGCCGCATCACATTCCAGTCGCGTTTTGGCAAGGCCGAATGGTTGCAGCCCTACACGGCGCCCACGTTGAAGGAGTTGGGCGCGGCAGGCGTGCGGCGTGCTGACGTATTTTGTCCGGGCTTTACCGCCGACTGTCTCGAGACCATCGAGGAAATCGGCATGGAAGTGCGCGATGAGTTCCTGCATGCCGGCGGCAAGGAATTCCATCGCATTCCCTGCGTGAACGCGTCGCAGGCGTGGATTGCCGCGCTCGGCGAAATCGTCGCGCAGAACCTGCAAGGCTGGCCGGTGCAAGCGGTCGCCGTACCGCATAACACAGCGGCTTGACGAGACTCATGAATTACAGGATCTCAACCGAACCGGGCGCGAAGCTGCGCATCGACAAATGGCTTTGGGCGGCGCGCTTCTTCAAGACGCGCTCGCTGGCGGCGGATGCCGTCGAAAAAGGCCGGGTGCGCATTGGCGGGGCCAATGTGAAGCCGGCCAAAGACGTGCGAGTCGGCGACCTCGTGGAAATCGAGATCGAGCGCTTTGTGTGGCAGGTGCAGGTGCTGGGCGTATGCGACGTACGCGGGCCCGCTACGGTGGCGCAGACGCTCTATTCGGAAACCGACGAAAGCCGCGAAAAGCGCCAGGCCGAACACGAACGCCGCAAGACGTATCGCGAGCCCGCCGAGACGTTGCACGGCCGCCCGACCAAGCGCGACCGCCGCATTATCGACAGATTTTCAGGTGGGGATTGAACAGTTGTTCCATGGTCGCGTTCACGCCGCCGTATTCGGTGGTGTGATCGTTGACCGCCCCGGACATACAGATGGTCGTGGTGCCCGCAACGAGTACCAGCGCGACCACCGAGATTGCAAAGGTCAGCTTCACGGTACCCCCTTCTGGGATGGTGCAGGAAAGAAACGAGCTAGCCAGGTGGAAATTGCAAAGGAGCGGAAAGCCTTACGTCAGATTAGGGTTAACGAGGTTTTTCCGCCGCGTAACTGGAGCATAGGTCACTTGCTCGCGCCGCTCAATCTCAATCTGCTTGCGCCGCGCTAATGGTTGTAACCGGGCATTTCGGCGACTCGCGGCCCCTTTGAAAATTTCAGGGGACGCGCTTGAAATGGGCGTTCGCGGCCCCATCTGCCGTTCCGTTACGCGGGGGCGCGCCCGAGTTTTTGTCGCAATTTTGCAACGCACAAATCGCGGCAGCCTCATGCGCCGCCGCCGTTGGCTTTTAAATTTTTAACGACTTTCAGCGACATGGAAAACACGCAAGAGAACCCGACGAGCCAGAATCCCACGCCCGCGGACGAAACCGCGCGCCCGGCCGCCGAGGCCGCCGCTCCCGAGCAGGAAGCCGCAGCGAGCGTCGCCACGGACACGCCGGCAACGGGTGCCGAAGCGGCGTTGGCTGAAGCGCAGGCCAGGATCGCCGAGTTGCAGGAGAGCTTCCTGCGGGCCAAGGCCGAGACCGAGAACGTGCGCCGCCGTGCACAGGAAGACGTCGCGAAGGCGCACAAGTTTGCAATCGAGAACTTCGCGGAACACCTGCTGCCGGTGATCGACAGTCTGGAAGCTGCGGTCGCCCATTCGTCCGACGACCTCTCGAAAGTGCGCGAAGGTGTCGAACTCACGCTGCGCCAACTCACCGGCGCGTTGGAGAAAGGCCGCGTCGTCGCGCTGAATCCGGTTGGCGAGAAGTTTGACCCGCATCGCCACCAGGCTATCTCGATGGTGCCGGCGGATCAGGAGCCGAACACCGTGGTCGCCGTGCTGCAAAAAGGCTTTGTGATCGCCGACCGCGTGCTGCGTCCGGCGCTCGTGACGGTGGCGGCGCCCAAGTAAGCCCGAAAGCCGGGGCGGGGCGCGTCGCAGGCATTCCGCTGTTCGACCAGGTGAGACCCATCATGGCCAATATTCCCGTCGACGCTACCGCGTTTTCGGTATTCGACATGAAGGAGTTGGGCGCGGAATCGTTCGACGCCGGCCTTGCTGAAGCGGGTGATGAACTCGCGGTCGTGTTCTTCTGGGGGCTCGACTGCTTCAATTGCGAGATCGCGAAGAAGGCGATGCTGGCGCAACCGGAGGCGATCCGGGCGCTCGGTCTGCGGTGGTTTCACAGCAATGTTTATGACCACCGCGAGCTCGGCCGGCGCTTCATGCTTCATGGCGTGCCCACATGGTTTTTCTTTCATCGTGGGAAGCGGCTTGGGCGGGCAACCGGCTGGCACGGTCTCGGGCAGTTCGAGGCCGCTGTCGCGGCCGCGCGGGAGAAAATCCGGGCGAGCGGTGCGTAAGCCGACGCCGCCGCTTTGAGCAAGACAGCGGGCAAGACAGCTGGCAAGACAGCGTCATGCGCCGGCCGATTGAAAAAAATTAAAGACCGCATCGCAAAAGAGGTCTTGAAAACGATGCGGACGCACTTATGTTGAGTGCAGGTATGAATTCAGGGGCGGAGCGCCTTACGGCCGAACGGCGAGCAGGTGCTTCCCGCAGCGATCAAAGTCAGGAGATTAGTAAAAATGGGCAAAATCATCGGTATCGACCTCGGCACGACCAACTCGTGTGTGGCGATCATGGAAGGCAATTCGGTCAAGGTGATCGAGAACTCGGAAGGTGCGCGCACCACGCCGTCGATCATCGCGTACATGGAAGACGGCGAGATTCTCGTCGGCGCGCCTGCCAAGCGTCAGTCGGTCACCAACCCGAAGAACACGCTGT
This sequence comes from Burkholderia sp. WSM2230, assembly GCF_000472445.1. Taxonomy (GTDB): domain Bacteria; phylum Pseudomonadota; class Gammaproteobacteria; order Burkholderiales; family Burkholderiaceae; genus Paraburkholderia. Next base: position 60,548 of record NZ_AXAJ01000013.1, on the reverse strand, counting down.
ACGCGGTAAAGCGCCTGATCGGCCGCCGCTTTGAAGAGAAAGAAGTCCAGAAGGACATCGGTCTGATGCCGTACAAGATCATGAAGGCCGACAACGGCGACGCATGGATCGAAGTGCGCGAACAGAAGCTCGCTCCGCCGCAAATCTCCGCGGAAGTGCTGCGCAAGATGAAGAAGACCGCGGAAGACTACCTCGGCGAGACGGTCACCGAAGCCGTGATCACGGTTCCCGCGTACTTCAACGACAGCCAGCGTCAGGCAACCAAGGACGCAGGCCGCATCGCCGGTCTGGAAGTCAAGCGCATCATCAACGAACCGACGGCAGCCGCTTTGGCGTTCGGTCTCGACAAGAACGAGAAGGGCGACCGCAAGATTGCGGTATATGACCTGGGCGGCGGTACGTTCGACATTTCGATCATCGAAATCGCGGACGTCGACGGTGAGAAGCAGTTCGAAGTGCTGTCCACGAACGGCGACACGTTCCTCGGCGGTGAAGACTTCGACCAGCGCATCATCGACTACATCATTGGCGAGTTCAAGAAGGAGCAGGGCGTCGATCTGTCGAAAGACGTGCTCGCGCTGCAGCGCCTGAAGGAATCGGCAGAAAAGGCGAAGATCGAGCTGTCGTCGAGCCAGCAGACCGAAATCAATCTGCCGTACATCACGGCTGATGCGTCGGGTCCGAAGCACCTGAACCTCAAGATCACGCGCGCCAAGCTGGAAGCGCTGGTCGAGGAACTGATCGAACGCACGATCGAACCGTGCCGCATGGCGATCAAGGACGCGGGCGTGAAGGTCGGTGAAATCGACGACGTGATTCTGGTCGGCGGTATGACCCGTATGCCGAAGGTGCAGGAGAAGGTGAAGGAGTTCTTCGGCAAGGATCCGCGCCGTGACGTGAACCCGGACGAAGCCGTGGCCGTTGGCGCCGCGATCCAAGGGCAGGTGTTGTCTGGCGACCGCAAGGACGTTCTGCTGCTCGACGTGACCCCGCTGTCGCTCGGCATCGAAACGCTCGGCGGCGTGATGACGAAGATGATCAACAAGAACACCACGATCCCGACCAAGCACTCGCAGGTCTACTCGACGGCCGACGACAATCAGAGCGCCGTGACGATCAAGGTGTATCAGGGCGAACGCGAAATGGCGGCGGGCAACAAGCTGCTGGGCGAGTTCAACCTGGAAGGCATTCCGCCGGCACCGCGCGGCACGCCGCAGATCGAGGTGAGCTTCGACATCGACGCGAACGGCATCCTGCACGTCGGCGCGAAAGACAAGGCGACCGGCAAGGAAAACCGCATCACGATTAAGGCGAATTCGGGTCTGTCCGAAGCCGAAATCGAGAAGATGGTGAAGGACGCCGAAGCCAACGCGGAAGAAGACCACAAGCTGCGTGAGCTGGCCGACGCCCGCAATCAAGGCGACGCGCTCGTCCACAGCACGAAGAAGGCGCTCACCGAGTACGGCGACAAGCTTGAAGCCGGCGAGAAGGAAAAGATCGAAACCGCGCTGAAGGAGCTGGAAGACACGCTCAAGAGTGGTTCGGCGGACAAGGCCGCGATCGAAGCCAGGATTGAAGCAGTCGCAACGGCCTCGCAGAAGATGGGCGAGAAGATGTACGCCGACATGCAGGCTGCCCAAGGTGCACAAGCCGCGGCAGCAGGCGCGGCGGGCGCGAACGCGGGTGCTTCGGCTGGTGGCGCGAGCCAGCAGCAGGACGACGTGGTCGACGCCGAGTTCAAGGAAGTCAAGAAGGACTAAAGCCAGGTCGCATTCCGACCGTAAAGCCGCACACGGGTTAAGTGTGCGGCCCGGCTGCACAAGGGACCGCGCCCCATCCGGCGCGGGAACGTGCAAGAGCGGTTATCACGCCTGGCGAGCCTTTTAGGCTCTCCGGGCACATTTGTTTTATGGAGGGCGTTGTTTTTGACCGCATTCAGGCGGCATGAAACAGCGGCCGGACGAGTCGTGAGACTCCAGCATTCAAGAGGAGCCACCGCGTCGCATTGCGCGAGTGGCGTTGAACCGATATGGCGAAACGGGATTACTACGAGGTTCTGGGCGTCGCGAAGAACGCGAGCGACGACGAAATCAAGAAGGCTTATCGCAAGCTGGCGATGAAGCACCACCCCGACCGCAATCCGGGCAACAAGGATGCGGAAGAGCATTTCAAGGAGGTGAAGGAAGCCTACGAAATGCTCTCGGACTCGCAAAAGCGTGCCGCATACGACCAGTATGGTCACGCGGGCGTCGATCCGAACATGGGCGGCGCAGGCGCGCAAGGCTTCGGCGGGTTTGCGGATGCATTCGGCGATATTTTCGGCGACATCTTCGGGCAGGCGGCCGGTGGTGCGGCGCGCGGCGGTGGCCGCGCGGGCCCGCAGGTGTATCGCGGCGCCGATTTGCGCTACAGCATGGAAATCACGCTGGAGCAGGCCGCGCATGGATACGATACGCAGATCCGCGTGCCGAGCTGGGTGTCGTGCGAAGTCTGTCACGGCTCGGGCGCGAAGCCCGGCACCAAGCCGGAAACATGTCCGACCTGTAGCGGCTCCGGCGCGGTGCGCATGTCGCAAGGTTTCTTCAGCATCCAGCAAACGTGCCCGAAGTGTCACGGCACCGGCACCTATATTCCTGAACCGTGCGCTCACTGCCACGGCGCGGGCAAGGTGAAGGAAACCAAGACGCTGGAAGTGAAGATCCCGGCAGGTATCGACGACGGCATGCGTATCCGTTCCGCCGGCAACGGCGAGCCGGGCATCAACGGCGGGCCGTCGGGCGATCTGTACGTCGAGATTCATATCAAGCAGCACTCGGTGTTCGAGCGTGACGGCGACGACCTGCATTGCCAGATGCCGATTCCGTTCACCACGGCGGCCTTGGGCGGCGAAATCGAAGTGCCGACGCTTGCGGGCCGCGCGAGCTTTACGGTGCCCGAAGGCACGCAATCGGGCAAGACGTTCCGGCTGCGCGGCAAGGGGATCAAGGGCCTGCGTTCGAGCATTGCCGGCGATCTGTATGTGCACGTGCAGGTCGAAACGCCGGTCAAGCTCACCGAATCGCAGCGCGACCTGCTCAAGCAGTTCGAGAAAGCTTTGGTGGAAGGCGGCGCGCGGCATAGCCCGCAAAGCAAGAGCTGGTTCGACAGGGTGAAGAGCTTCTTCGATTAACGGCGGTTTGAAGTTGGCGGTAAGCATGACGGCAGATGAGCGCGGCGCGGTGTTTGCATTGCTCGATGACTGCGACGCGTCGGCGGCGCGCCGCTCAAGCCGTCTGTACACGGGCTTCGTGCATGAGCGCGTGTGTGCGGACGCCGCTCAGCTCGAAGCCGTTTGCGAGGCCGCGCAAGCGGACGCGCGGCTGGGCCTTTATGCAGTTGTGCTAGCCGACTACGAGTTTGGCCGGCATCTTCTGGACGGAGCATCCGCTCCTTGTTCAAAAACGCAGCATGGCGATGCCACGCTGCGTTTTTTATTGTTCGAACGTTGCGAAAAACTCTCGCGCGACGAGGTCGACGCGTGGCTCATGAAGCGTGACGGCGGGCTCGCTGAGCCGTCGGGGGCGGGTACGGCCAATGTGCGCGAGAGCGTCGAGCCGGAGCAGTTCAATGCGGCCATCGGCGCCATTCATGCTGCCCTGCGCGCCGGCGATTCTTATCAGGTCAACTACACGTACCGGCTCGGCTTCGACGTATTCGGCTCGCCTATCGCGCTGTATCGGCGCTTGAGAGCGCGTCAGCCGGTTCGCTATGGCGCGCTGATCGCGCTGGCCAGCGGCGCGTGGGTGCTGTCGTGTTCGCCGGAGCTCTTCGTCGAAAAGCAGGGTGGCACTTTGCGAGCGCGTCCTATGAAAGGCACGGCGCCACGCTCGGCCGACCCGGCGACGGATCGCGCCGCCGCCGAATTCTTGGGCAGCGATCCGAAGAATCGCGCCGAAAACGTGATGATCGTGGATCTGTTGCGCAATGACCTGTCGCGCGTCGCGCAAACGGGCTCAGTCGAGGTGCCCGCGTTGTTTTCTGTCGAACCGTATGCTTCGGTCTGGCAGATGACGTCGACGGTGCAGGCCGCCTTGCGGCCCGGCACGTCGTTCGCCGGCATATTGCGCGCGCTGTTTCCGTGCGGCTCGATCACCGGCGCGCCGAAGCATCGCACTATGCAGTTGATCGACGAACTCGAGAGCACGCCGCGCGGGCTTTATACAGGTGCGATAGGCTGGCTCGACGCGGCGGCCGAGTCTGGGCCGGCGGGTTCCAATAACGATACTTGCGGCGACTTCTGCATGTCCGTTGCAATACGCACGCTGACCTTGAAGCCGTCCGCGCCTGGCGGCTCGCTGCGCGGCACGATGGGCGTCGGCGCGGGCATCGTGCTCGACAGTGTCGCCGAGGACGAATACGCGGAGTGTCGATTGAAAGCACGCTTCCTGACCGGTGCCGAGCCCGGCTTTGAACTCTTCGAAACCATGTACGCGACGCGAGAAGAGGGCGTGCGTCATCTGTCGCGCCATCTCGCGCGACTGTTGGCGAGTGCTGCGACGTTTGGCTTTGAATTCGATGCCGAAGCCGTCCGCGCGCAGATCGCGGAAAAGTGCGCGTCGTTGCCACCGGACACGGCGCACCGCATGCGCCTCGCGCTGGGCAAAAGCGGCACGATGCAACTTACGGCCGCGATCCTCACGCCGTTGGCCGACTCGACGGTCGGCGTGCTGCTCGCCACCGAGCACCATTTCGCGACCATGCAAGCCGGCGATCTCCTCTTGCGCCACAAGACCACGCGCCGCGCGGAGTACGACCGCGGCTGGCGCGAAGCCGAGGCGAAAGGCGCCTTCGACACGCTGTTTTTCAACGAACGAGGCGAGCTGACGGAAGGCGGCCGGTCCAACGTATTCGTGAAGCTGGCCGGCCGCTGGTGGACGCCGCCGCTCGACTCGGGCGTATTGCCGGGCGTGATGCGAAGCGTTCTGCTCGAGGAAGACACGAGCCTGCAAGCGGCTGAAAAAGTGCTGACAGAGGCGGACGTGCTGAATGCCCAAGCGCTGATGATTTGTAACGCGCTGCGCGGGGCGCTGCCGGCGCGGGTTATTCGTTAGGGCGCGGACCGAGCCGCAGCCGCTGCATAACGAGATGGCGTGGCGATAAGCGCTCGACGGCGAAGCTCGTGAGCGCGGCCAGCACGGACCTCGGTCAATATCCGCGCCGCAGGCCCGCGCGCAAACTCAAAACGTGTGCTCAGGCCCAGGAAACGCCCCATCCTTGACTGCCCGCACATAGGCTTCCACCGCCGCGAGGATGCTCGGCTGCCCCTGCATGAAATCTTTCACGAAGCGCGGGCGCTTGCCCGGAAAAATCCCCAGCATGTCGTGCAAGACAAGCACCTGACCCGAGCAATCGAGTCCCGCGCCGATGCCGATGGTCGGAATCCGCAACTGCTTCGTGACCTCGCTCGCCAGCAAGGTGGGTATTGCTTCCATCACGATGAGTTGCGCGCCTGCTGCTTCCATTGCCAGCGAGTCGCGCAGCAACTGGCTCGCGCCTTCTTCGGTTTTGCCTTGCACCTTGAAGCCGCCGAACGCATGCACCGATTGCGGCGTCAGTCCAACGTGCGCGCACACGGGAATCGAGCGTTCGACCAGAAAGCGGACCGTGTCGCCAAGCCACTCGCCGCCTTCGAGCTTCACCATCTGCGCACCGGCGCGCATCAGTTCGACTGAACTTCTGTAGGCTTCTTCACGCGTGCCATAAGTACCGAACGGCAGGTCGGCCACGATCAACGCTGAAGGCCGCGCACGCGCCACACTAGCCGTGTGATACGCAATATCCGCGAGCGAAACCGGCAGCGTGGTCGTCTGCCCTTGCAACACATTGCCCAGCGAGTCGCCGATCAGCAGAACGTCGACGCCCGCGCGATCGAGCAGCGCCGCGAAGCTCGCGTCGTAGCAGGTGAGCATGGCGATTTTCTCGCCGGCGTCGCGCATTGCCTGCAGTTTCGGCACGGTGATCGCATTCCGGCTCGTTTCCTGCAAATAGGTCATGAGTCAATCCGTTGAAAGAGAGGCGCGTGCCGCTTAGAGCGACGTGCCTTTGACAAAAAATTCCTTGCGGCCGCGCATGGTTTCGATGCGTTCGGCGAGCAGCGCAAGGTCCGCGTCGGAGTCGAGCGGATTCAGATGTTCGGCGTTGACCGTCAGCACGGGCGTGCGGTCGTAGTGGTAGAAGAACTCGTTATATGCGTCGCAGAGTGCATGCAGATAGGCATCTGAAATCTGCAGTTCCATGGGCACCGCGCGTTTCTGGATACGCGAGAACAGCACCTCGGGACTCGCCTGCAAATACACGACGAAGTCGGGCGCCGGCGCGCTCACCTCGAGCCGCGCGGCGAGCGCGCGGTACAGATGCCACTCGTCTTCCTGCAGCGTGAGGCGCGCGAAGATGTCGTTCTTCTGCGTCATGAAATCGGCAATGAGCGGCGTGCCCTCCATGTGTGCGGCGCTCACTTCCTGCGCCTGCTGCGCGCGTTGCAACGCGAAGTGCAGTTGCGCGGGCAGCGCATAACGCGCGGTGTCGCGATAAAAGCGTTCGAGGAAGGGATTGTCCTGCGGCCGCTCGAACAATTCCTGCATCGACCAGCGTTGCGCGAGCCGCCGCGCGAGCGATGTCTTGCCGACGCCGATCGGCCCTTCAATCGCGAGATAGCCGAATGGAGGGCGCAATTGCGGCGCGGTGACGGTGAGGGGCGGTGAATTCATTCGCAGCGGCCCCGGCCGGCGTTGAGTGCGTTGAGCGTCGGGCACTGGCAGGGCCCTTTGATTTTCTCGATGCGTTGCTCGCGCACGCCGTCGAGCAGCGCGTCGGCGCGGCCATGCCGAGGAATGACGAGCGCGGCGTCGATCTCGACGAGCGGGACCAGCGCAAAAGCGCGTTCCACAAGGCGGGGGTGCGGAACGATCAGATCGGCTTCGTCGATGGATTGATCGCCGTAGAGCAGGATGTCGAGATCAAGCGTTCGCGGTGCATTGCGAAAGGGCCGCTCCCGGCCGAACTGATGCTCGATCTTATGGCACAGCGCGAGCAGATGCCGCACGGGGAGCGTCGTGTCGATCTTCACGACGCAGTTGAAATAGTCGTCGCCGCCCGCGTCGATCGGGGCAGTGCGATACAGGCTCGACTTGGCGAGCACGGTGATGGTGTGCTGTTGTGCGAGGCACACCACCGCGTCTTTCAGGGTCTGGCGCGCGTCCCCGAGATTCGCGCCGAGGCCGAGATAAGCAACCGTCATGGCATAACTTCCTGCAACTATCGTTCGACGGCTTCAGCCAGCGCTGCGTCAGTCTTCGCGCGGGCTGTCGTGGCCCGCTTCGGTGTCCGCGCGTTCGGCTGGCGTGCCGCCCTCCATTCCGTCGCCCGATTTGCGGTTCCTGGCGCCACCGCCGCGCCGCCGTCGTTTTCTGGGGCTTCGGTCCTTCCCGCCTTGCGTAAGCAATGCTTCACGCGCCGCGACGTCTCCTTCGATGAACTCCGTCCACCACGCTCCGACCGACTCGTCGAGTTCGCCGGATTCGCAGCGCAACAGGAGGAAATCATACCCCGCTCTAAATCTTTGGTGTTCCAGCAGCTTCAGCGCGCTTCTTCCCGAGCGTTTCTCGAGGCGCAGCTGCAAACCCCAGATCTCGCGCATGTCCGACGAAAAACGCTTGTGGATGGCGAGTTTCTCGGTTTGCATGTCGAGCACTTCGTCCATCGCGCGATGAAGCGCGGGCACGGGATACTCGCCGTTCGCTTCGAATTTCTGCCAGCGCTGCTGCACGTCGTGCCAGAGCAAAGTGGCGAACAGGAACCCCGGCGATACGGGTTTGCCGGCGCGCACGCGCGCGTCCGTATTGTTGAGCGCGAGCGTGATGAATTTCTCGCCGGTGGGCTGCTCGAGCACGACGTCGAGCAAGGGCAGAAGTCCGTGGTGCAGACCTTCCTGGCGCAGGCGCTTCAGGCACGCCAAAGCGTGACCGGACAGCATGAGCTTGAGCATCTCGTCGAAGAGACGCGCGGCCGGCACGTTGTTGATCAGGTCGGCCATTTTCGCGATCGGCTCGCGAGTCGCGTCGTCGATCTCGAAGTCGAGCTTGGCGGCAAAACGCACCACGCGCAGCATCCGCACCGGATCTTCGCGATAACGCGTGGCCGGATCGCCGATCATGCGCAGCAGACGCGCGCGCACGTCGGCCATGCCGTTGTGATAGTCGAGCACGGTTTCCGTGGCCGGATCGTAGTACATCGCGTTGATCGTGAAGTCGCGGCGCGTGGCGTCTTCGTGCTGCTCGCCCCACACGTTGTCGCGCAGCACGCGGCCGCTCGCATCCACCGCGTGCGTGCGGCGGTCGAGTTCGTCGCGCTTCAGACGCCGCGCGGGCGGCGCATCGGCCGCAGGCGGATCGACCAGCGCGCGAAACGTCGAGGTTTCGATGATTTCCTGGCCAAACTGCACATGCACGATCTGAAACCGCCGGCCGATAATGCGCGCGCGGCGAAACAGCTTCTGCACCTGTTCGGGCGTGGCGTCGGTCGCGACGTCGAAATCTTTCGGCTTGATGCCGAGCAGCAGATCGCGCACAGCGCCGCCCACGATAAAGGCTCGGTGCCCCGCCTGTTGCAGCCCTTCGGTCACACGAATTGCGTTGCGCGAGATCAGCGAGGGGTCAATGCCGTGCACGTCGTGCGGAATGATGACGGGCACGTCCGGGTCGCGCACCGCCTTTGCGGGCGCGCCGCCGCGGGCGGGCTTGCGGCGCGCGCGGCCTGCTCCCGCGGCGCCTGCTGCATTGTGTGCCGGTGCGCTGCCGGTTTCGTCTGCGTCGGCTTCAGCCGGCAGCGTGTCGTCGGCGGATGCTGTGTCCTGGCCGAATAGCTTGCGAATGAGTTTTTTGATCACGTGGGTTGAAAGAGTTCGAGGATGCGCCAGCCTTTGGCCTCTGCATGGGCACGCAATGTGTCGTCGGGATTGGTCGCAATCGGGTCGGTGACCTTTTCGAGCAGCGGAATGTCGTTGTGCGAATCGCTGTAGAAATAGCTGCGCTCGAAGTCGCTCCAGGTCTTGCCGAGCGACGCGAGCCATGCCTCGGTGCGCACGATCTTGCCTTCCTTGTAGCTGGGCGTGCCGGTGGGGCGGCCGGTGTAGGCCGAATGCGGCTGGCCGTCGACGGTTTCCGCTTCGCAGGCGATCAGCGTGTCCACGCCGAATGCGCTCGCAATGGGACGGGTGATGAATTCGTTGGTCGCGGTGACCACGCAGCACAGGTCGCCGGCTTCGCGGTGCCGCTTGACCAGTTCGACTGCCGCCGGAAGGATGGCCGGCGTGATTACTTCATGCATGTACTGTGCGTGAAAGTCCGCGAGTTGCGCGCGCGTGTATTTGGCGAGCGGCGTCAGCATGGTGATCAGATAGGCCTGAATGTCGAGCTTGCCGGCCTTGTAGTCGGCGTAGAAGCGGTCGTTTTCACGGGCGAAATTTTCGGCGTCGACCATGCCGTGTTTCACCATGAAGCGGCCCCATTCGTGGTCGCTGTCGGTAGGAATGAGCGTGTGGTCGAGGTCGAAGAGTGCGAGATTAGCCATGGGGATCTATTTTACTTGAAGCGGCGGACGACGCGGCGGGGGCCTCCTGGCCCGGCGAAGCCAGCATCGTGCGCAGAAGCGGCAGCGTGACCGCGCGCTTTTGTTCGAGCGAAAAGCGGTCGAGCGCGTCGAGCAGCGCCATCAGGCTTGGCATGTCGCGGCGAAAATGCGTGAGCAGATAGGCGGGCACGTCGTCGGCGAGCATGATGCCGCGCTCGCGTGCGGCGCGTTTCAGCACCGCCGCCTTGGCGTCGTCGGGCAGCGGCGCGAGATGGAACACGAGACCCCAGCCGAGCCGCGTGCGCAAGTCTTCGCGCACCGTCATGCCAATGGGCGGCGCATTGCCGGTGGCGACGAGCGCGCTCGTGGGATGCGCGCGCACCTCGTTGAAGAGATTGAACACGGCGATCTGCTGCGCGGCAGAAAGGCCGTCGCAATCGTCGATCGCATAGAGCGCCACGCGCGGATCGAAACCGAACGCGGCGAGACTGCTTTGCGGACCCGCAAAGCGCGCGTGGCCGGGCGGCGCTTCGTGCACCAGCGCTTGCAGCAGATGGGTGCGGCCGCTTCCCGCTTCGCCCCAGACGTAGAAGGTGCGGTCGGCGACCGGTCCGGCGGCGAGGGCGCTGTCGAGCTCGCGCAGGCGCGTGACGAGCTCCGCGTTTGCGCCGGCGAAAAAATTGTCGAATGTCGATGGCGGCGGAGTGCCGAGATCGAGCGTCAGTTGACGAAGCACAGTAGGTTAATGCCGAAAGTAGGGCTCGCGCCGCGAAGCGCCCGGCGAGCCGGGATAGCGGAGCAGACAATCAATTGTTGTACAGCGTGCTTTCCAGATAGCTTTGCCGCAGCTCGCGCATCGCCACCGAGAGAATCGCGCTCACCGGCAACGCGAGCAACACGCCGAAAAAGCCGAACAACTGACCGAACGCGAGCAACGCGAAAATGACCGAGAGCGGGTGCAGGCCGATTCGCTCGCCGACCAGACGCGGCGTCAGAAAAAAGCTCTCCAGGATCTGACCGACGCCGTAAATCAGCGCGACCGCGCCGAAGCCGTACCAGTTGCCGAATTGCAGCAAGGCCGCGAGCAGCGCCAGCGCGAGGCCGGTGGCGAAGCCAATGTACGGAATGAATACCGCGAGTCCCGTGAAAATGCCCACCGGAAGGGCGATCTCAAAGCGGGCGATGCTGAGCGCGACCGCGTAGAACACGGCGAGCACGCCCATGACGAGCAACTGGCCGCGCAGGTATTGCGACAGCATCTGATCCATGTCGCGTGCAAGTTGCAGCGTCTTGTCGAGCCAGCGCCGCGGCACCACGCTCTGCACGCGCAGCAGCATGCGGTTCCAGTCGTACAGCAGATAGAACAGCACGAGCGGCACCAACACCAGATTGCCGATCACCGTCATCATGACATTGCCGCTCGTCACGATGGAGGTCCATGCATAACGCGCGACCGTTTGTGCGCTGCCTTCGAGCTGTCCCATTACCAGATCGCGCACGCTCGCGAAGTCGAGCGAATCCGCGAGGCCCAGCAGCGCGAGCTTGGGTTGCAGCCACGCGTTGATATGGGTGAACAGCAACGGCACCTGCTGCCGCAACTGCGGCCCTTCTTTCTGGATGACGGCGAACACCAGCAGCACGAGCAGCGTGATCAGCAGCGTGAAAAGCAGCATCATCAGCAAGGCCGCGAGCGCGCGCGGCACACGCCGGCGCACCATCCACGCGACGCCCGGCTGCAGGATGTACGCGAGAATCGCGCCGAGCAGAAAAGGCGTGAGAACCGGGCTCAGCAGCCACAGCAGAATGCCGACGCCGAGCGCAATGGCGAGCCAGATGAAGGCGCGGCGCTGCACCGGAGTCAGTATCGAGGAGTTCTGTTGCAAAGTTGTTTCCCTGGTGTCGTCGGAACCGGGTCATCAAATTCCAGCCAGCCGGCCGGCAACTCGGTATGGGACCGGAGTCAGCGCTAAGCGCCAACTCTGGATCGGCATCGGGTAAAATCGCATTTTACCGACCTTCGAGCACTCCCCCCATGAATCAACCGAAATCCGCCCCGAATTCCACTGATTCGGCCCAAGGGTTGTCGTACCGCGACGCTGGCGTGGACATCGACGCGGGCGACGCGCTGGTCGACGCAATCAAGCCTTTTGCCAAAAAGACGATGCGCGACGGCGTGCTGGGCGGCATCGGCGGATTCGGCGCGCTGTTCGAGGTGCCGAAGCGGTACAAGGAACCGGTCCTCGTGTCGGGCACTGACGGCGTGGGCACCAAGCTGCGCCTCGCGTTCCAGTTGAACAGGCACGACACCGTGGGCCAGGACCTGGTCGCGATGAGCGTGAACGACATTCTCGTGCAAGGCGCCGAGCCGCTCTTTTTCCTCGACTACTTCGCGTGCGGCAAGCTGGACGTCGGCACTGCGGCCACGGTCGTGAAGGGCATCGCTCAGGGTTGCGAACTGGCGGGTTGCGCGCTGATCGGCGGCGAAACGGCTGAAATGCCGGGCATGTATCCGGACGGCGAATACGACCTGGCCGGCTTCGCGGTCGGCGCGGTCGAGAAGAGCAAGATTATCGACGGCAGCACCATCGCCCCGGGTGACGTGGTGCTGGGCCTCGCCTCGAGCGGCATCCATTCGAATGGTTTTTCGCTCGTCCGCAAGATTATCGAGCGCGCGCAGCCCGACCTGAATGCGGACTTCGACGGCCGTTCGCTCGCCGACGCACTGATGGCGCCCACGCATATCTACGTGAAGCCGCTCCTCGCGCTGATGCAGCAGATCGCCGTGAAGGGCATGGCGCACATCACGGGCGGCGGGCTCGTCGAAAACATTCCGCGCGTGCTGCGCGAAGGCCTGACGGCCGAGCTCGATCATCGCGGCTGGCCGCTGCCGCCGCTGTTTTCGTGGCTGCAGAAGCACGGCGGCGTGGCGGACGCGGAAATGCATCGCGTATTCAACTGCGGTATTGGTATGGCAGTCGTCGTGTCGGCTGCCGATGCGGACGCCGCGATCGGTCTGTTGTCCGCGGCGGGCGAGCAGGTCTGGAAGATCGGCGTGATTCGGGAAAGCGCCGCCGGTGAAGCGCAGACGGTTGTCGTTTAATTGCGGTTTATAGGCGCGTCGTAGAGCGTCATAGCCTGCGCGGCGTGAATGTAGCCAACGCCGCGCGGGCTTCTGGAATTTCGCCGCGCTATCGCGGCATCAAGCTCCGGTCAGTTTTTCGATCACCTCAAGCACCCGCGCCGTCGCATGCGGGTCGCAGCAGTCCACCACCACGCGCTCGTTCATGCTGCGCAGCCATGTGAGCTGCCGCTTGCACAATTGCCGGGTCGCGAAGACGCCTTTGTCGCGCATGGTCGAATAGTCGACCGCCCCGTCCAGATACTCCCAAACCTGCCGGTAGCCGACGCAACGCATCGACGGCATGTCCGGCGACAAGTCTCCGCGTGCGCGCAGCTTCACCACTTCGTCGATGAAACCGTTGGCCAGCATCGCGTCGAAGCGCTGCTCGATGCGCGCGTGCAGCACACTGCGCTCGGACGGCTCGAGCGCGATCGGCACGAAGCGCCACTTGGCTGCGGCCTCGTCGGTGCGGGCGGGCGCGGCGAGCAGCGCCGACATCGGTTCGCCGGTCAGCAGGAACACCTCGAGCGCGCGCTGGATACGCTGCGAATCGTTGGGCGCGAGGCGCGCCGCTGTCGCCGGATCCACTGCCGCGAGCCGAGCATGTAGCGCGGGCCAGCCGTCGCGCGCGGCGTCGGCGTCGAGTTGCGCGCGCACGGTGGCGTCGGCGGCGGGCAGGTCGTTGAGTCCTTGGGTCAGCGCCTTGTAGTACAGCATCGTGCCGCCGACCAGCAGCGGCACCCGTCCGCGCGCGCTGATCCCGGCGATGAGACGTAATGCGTCGGCGCGAAACTGGGCGGCTGAATAGGCGTCGGCGGGATCGACGATATCGATCAGATGATGCGGCGCGAGCGCGCGTTCTTCGGCGCTCGGCTTGGCGGTGCCGATGTCCATCTCGCGATAGACGAGCGCCGAATCGACGCTCACGATTTCGACCGGCTGCCTCGCCGCCAACGCGAGTGCCGCCGCGGTCTTGCCAGACGCAGTCGGGCCGAGCAGGCACGGAATCGGAATAGGCGTGGGCTTGCGTGCGGTCATGGGCGTGCCGCCGCTCGTGGATCGAATCTCGGGAAGCGCACGGTCACTGTCCGCGCATGAACAGGCGGTCGAGATCGGAGAGCGTCAATTGATACCACGTCGGACGCCCGTGGTTGCATTGATCGGCGCGCTCGGTCGCCTCCATTTGACGCAGCAGCGCGTTCATCTCATCAAGCGTGAGACGCCGGTTGGCGCGCACCGCGTGATGGCAGGCAAGCGTGCCGAGCAGTTCATGCTGACGCTCGGTCAACACGCGCGAGCCGCCGTACGCATGCAGATCGGACAGAACCGCGCGCGCCAATGCCTGCAGATCGGCGTCTTTCAGCAACGCCGGCACCGCGCGGATGGCGAGCGTGGTCGGCGACAGCACGGCGAGGTCGAAGCCGAGTGCGTCGAGCGTGTCGCGCTCTTCTTCCACGGTGCCGATCTCGACGGGGTCAGCCTGCATGGTCTGTGGAATCAGCAGTGGCTGCACGGCAATCGTGCGATCGGCCAACGCGTTCTTGAACTGCTCGTAGAGAATGCGTTCGTGCGCCGCGTGCATGTCGACGATTACAAGGCCGTGCGCGTTTTGCGCGAGCACATAGATGCCGTGGATCTGGCCGAGCGCGAAGCCAAGCGGCTGGTCGTCGGCGGGATGGAAGGAGGGTGGTGCGTACGGCGCCGACGCGTTATACGGCGACGAGCCTTCGGCGGCTGAATCGCGAGCTTCGAAAAGCGTCGCAGCCTGCGGCGTGCCCGCGTTGGTGTCTTTGCGACCGAACAGCGCGTCGTAGAAAGCGAGCGGCTGCGCGACGGGCAGCGTGCCTTGGGTCATGCGCGACTGGCGCATCCAGGTGTTGCCCGGCTGCGGCTGTGACCCGTTGAAGCCGCCGGCTGCCGAACCGGCTGAGGCGCCGTGACTGAAGCCGCCCGCGCTGCCCGCGCCGTTCCCGGCGTTCATCGCGCCTGAAGTGCCCAATCCCGCCCCGGCCACTGGCGCTGCCCCGAACGACACCGCTCCGTCCGCAAATGCCTGGAGATGCGCTGCATGGCCGCCCACGGTGGTCTCCGGCGACGCCCCTGCATGGCGCGCCAACGCCCGCTGGACTGCGTGGAAAACGAATTGATGGATCGAGCGCGAGTCGCGAAAGCGCACTTCGATTTTCGACGGATGCACGTTCACGTCCACCGCTTCGGGCGGCAGATCGAGAAACAGCACATACGACGGATAACGGTCGCCGTGCAGCACGTCTTCATAAGCGGCGCGCACGGCATGGGTGAGCAGCTTGTCGCGTACGAAGCGCCCGTTGACGAAGAAGTACTGCTGATCCGAGCGCCCGCGGCTCGCGGTAGGCAGACCCGCGCAGCCGTAGACGGCCAGCGGCCCGGCGGATTCGTCAAGCGGCAGATGAGCCGTCGCGAACGTTTCGCCGAGAATCTTCGCGACCCGCGCCGGCGGTTCGCTTGCGTTCCAGTGCTCGACGGCCTTGCCGTTATGCAGTACCGAGATGGCGACGTCCGGCCGCGCCAGCGCGGCGCGGCGAATCTGTTCGAGGCAATGACCGAGTTCCGTCTGTTCGCTCTTCAGGAATTTACGGCGCGCCGGCGTATTGAAGTACAGCTCGCGGACCTCGATGGTGGTGCCTTGCGCGCCTGCAGCCGGGCTGAGGACGCCCGTTTGCGCATCGACGCGCACGGCATGTGGCGCCTCGGCCGTGCGGCTCGTGATGGTCATCTGCGCGACCGACGCGATGGAGGCCAGCGCCTCGCCGCGGAACCCGAGTGTGGCGACCGCCTCGAGTTCGGCGAGCGAGCGGATCTTGCTGGTCGCGTGGCGCATCAAGGCGAGCGCCAGTTCGTTCTCGGGAATGCCGCAGCCGTCGTCCGTAATCGAAATGCGTTTGACGCCGCCTTCGTCCAGCAGAATGCGCAGCGTGCGCGCGCCGGCATCGAGCGCGTTTTCCAGCAACTCCTTGACGACCGACGCGGGCCGCTCGACCACTTCGCCAGCGGCAATCTGGCTGATGAGCTGATCGGGCAGCGGCTGGATCGCGCGCAGCGGCCGTAGGGCCGGCGCAGCGGCAGCAGCAGGCGAGGCGTCGGCGCGGGCTGGCGTTTCGGAGAATTCGGACATGGCCAAATTATAGCGATTTGAGCGCGACGGCCCCGAAATGGCGGAAACATGCCCGAGATTTTTCGGGCTCCCCCGGGGCACTTTCGGTATCATGACGCGGTCAATTTGGGGCGGCGGGCCATGCCTGACGCCATCGCCCGCCGGTCTTTTGTCGAATACCCCGCCGCGCTCACTCTCGCTTCATAAAGGACGCTTTTTGGACACGCTGCTACATCTCGCCAACCTTGTGCTGCACATCGACAAGTTCCTCGGAGAATTCATCCACGTGTACGGCGCCTGGGTTTATGCGGTGCTGTTCCTGATCGTTTTCTGCGAAACCGGGCTCGTGATTCTGCCGTTTTTGCCTGGCGATTCGCTGCTGTTCATAGGCGGGGCATTTTGCGCGTCTGGGCAGATGAATCTCGGGCTGCTCATTCTGCTGCTCTTCGTTGCGGCAACCACGGGCAATACCGTCAACTATATGATCGGGCGAGCGATTGGTCCGAAGGTTTTCAATTCGCGCATTCCTATCCTTGAGCGTTTCCTCGATAGGCGCGCGCTGCAGAGAACCCACGACTTCTATGAAAAGCATGGCGGCAAAACCATCGTGCTCGCGCGCTTCATTCCGGTCGTGCGGACCTTTGCGCCGTTTGTCGCCGGTGCCTCGGCAATGACGGTCAGCCGGTTTCAGCTCTTCAACGTTGCCGGCGCGCTGTTCTGGGTGTTGCTGCTGGTGCTGCTGGGATATTTCTTCGGCAACATTCCGTTCATTCGCCAATATCTGAATGTGATCGTGCTCGTCGGCATTGGTGCGGCGATTGTTCCCGTCGTGCTCGGCGCGCTATGGAAGATGATGCGCAAGAACGCGTCGAAGCCCAGCTAAGGCTACAGCTACAGCCACACCACGCAGTCAGGCCACGGAGTTGGGTGCATGAACAAACGGCGTCGCGATGTTTTCGCGACGCCGTTTTTTGTTTGCGGGCTCCGCACCTCGAAGCTTCGCGGAGTTAAACACATTCGAGCGGCTGCGCTGCTCACATCGGCAAATGAGATTTCGAATACGGTGATGTTGGAATGACGAGCCCTTTGCCGGGGCTTGCTTTCGCAGACCGGTTGCGGCGGCGAACGCCGGCCCAGGCAAACGCCACAATGACAGTCAGCGCGTAGGCCGCGCTGCGGACGAAAAACGCCGAGGGCGTGCTGAACTGGCCATAGCGCGTTCGGGCGTCGGCGAACACGAGAAAGGTGAGGGCGGCGTCGAGCAGCACTGCCGCGAGTGCGAGCGCGGCAAACACACTCGGACCGTTCAGTGGAGCCCCCGGGATCAGGCGATTACATACATGGCACGCAATGAGCACGATCGCGAGCAATGCAAAATTCGAGACGAGATCGAACAGAAAGTTGGTCATATCCATGAAATGAAGGCGCCGCACGTCGCGGTGTTGCGAGTGCATCTGACCGCGCTGATGGACAGCGACCAGGTCAGACGGCGGCGATCATTGCACGTCTTTATGTCTCAATAAATGCTCATGTTCGCAGTCCGTAGTGTTGTCGGAATGCGTGACGTCGGGCGGATGAAAAGGCGGGACGTGGTGCGGGAAATTTCCAGAAAGCGCTGTTGGTAGTTCAGCTTTCTGGCTAGTGGATTCTTGCCGGGAGGGGCGACGGCGGATCGCGGATCAGTCGCGGGCGAAACTACGACGCAAAAAGAAAAGGGCTTACAACGCTGACGCGTGTAAGCCCTCGAATCTTTTGGTAGGCCGTACGGGATTCGAACCTGTGACCAACGGATTAAAAGTCCGCTGCTCTACCAGCTGAGCTAACGACCCAAAAGAGAAGCGAAATTATAGCGATGGCCCCGAGGGGCTGTCAACCCGTTCTGCGTATCCGCTAACGGCAGCACCATCGCCAGTGCGAAGCCGTTCAGATAGTGAAAAGCCCGGGCATGGCGACCCGGGCCTTTCAGCGAGAGGCGCGCGTGACTATCTTGCCTGCACTGTAGACACTGCGCGTTACTGCCAACGACTGAAACGCAACTGGCCAACGCAAACTGGCCAACGCAACCCGCCGCCGCACTTACAGCTGCCCGCCTACTTGATCTGCGACAGCTTGCTTTGCGCCGACTGTGCGACGGTCGAGCCGCCATATTGCGCGACGATCTGCTCGAGCGTCTTCTTGGCCGCAGCCTTCTGGCCTTGCTCGAGTTGATTGTTGGCAATCGCCAACAATGCTTCCGGCGCCCGCGGATGCTGCGGATAGTTCTTCACCACACCCTGCCAGGTCGCCGTCGAGCCCTTGTAATCGCGCAATGCATACAGCGCATTGCCGAGCCAGTACTGCGCGGTCGGCTGGTACGGGCTGTTCGGAAACTTGGCGATGAAGCTGCGGAACGACGCCGCCGCATTCTTGAAGTCGCCATTGCGAAACTGCTGTGAAGCCGCGTTGAACGCATCTGTTTCGCCCGGCTGGACCTCGCCCTGAACGCCGTCCACCGTTTGTTGCTGCGGCTCGAACTTCTTCAGGCGCGTGTCCAGATCGGTGTAGTAGTCCTTCTGCTGTTTTTGCAGCGTGGCGAGCTGATTGCCCATGTCCTCGTTCTGCCCGCGCAGCGTCGCGACCTGCTGGTTCAGCTGGTCGAGACGGTTGGACTGATCGAGAATCGTGCGCTGCGCCGCCGACAACTGGCTCGACAGGCTGTCCGTCTTCGCCCGGAGATCGAGAATGGCCTGACGGGCCTGATCGTCGTCGAACATGCCGGCGTGCGCGGGCACAGCCGTGAAGGCCGTGCCCGCGACACAGGCCGCTGCGGCAAACCGCAGCCAGGAAAAACGATGCGTCATTCGGCTCATCACCCGTTACTTACTGTTGGTACACGAGATCGGCGCGGCGGTTTTGTGCCCACGACGATTCGTCATGACCCGTGGCTTGCGGCTTTTCTTTGCCGAGGCTCACGGCTTCCATTTGCGAGTCCGTCACGCCCATCAGCGACAGCGAGCGACGCACGGCTTCAGCACGCTTCTGGCCGAGCGCCAGGTTGTATTCGCTGGTGCCGCGCTCGTCGGTGTTGCCCTGGATCAGCACGTGACGTTGCGGATGGCTCTTCAGATATTGCGCGTGTTGTTGCAGCAGCGACTGGTAGTCGTCCTTCACCGAGTAGCTGTCGAAATCGAAATAGATGCTGCGCTTCGCGAGCGGGCTGTTCGGGTCGTTCAGCGGGTCGACGTTCACTTGCGCGACATCGTTCGGGTTCGGCTGCGTGGAGACGGCGCCGCCCTTGTTTGCGTTTTCGTCGAGCTTGACGCCCGAGTGGCACGCGGCCAGTACACCGACCATGAGGACTGCAAATGCGAAGCGAAGTTTGGACATCATTTTTACTCTCCTTGTGTTATTGCATCAACGTTATTGCATAAAAGGGCCCCAGGACGGCTCGCGTACGCTGCCTCCCTGCACTGACAGGACCTGCCGGGTGCGACCGTCGGTCGAAACCGCAGCCAATACGCCACGACCGTTCACCTGAGTGGCGTAAAGAATGTACTGACCGTTCGCCGCGAAGCTCGGCGATTCGTCATGTGTCGTGTCCGTCAGGCCCGTGGCGGATCCGCCTTGCAGGTCCTGGATATAGAGCTTGAAGCCGCCGCCGACGCGCGAAATATACGCGAGCTGCTTGCCGTCCGGGCTCACGCGCGGACTCGTGTTGTAGCTACCGGTGAAGGTAACGCGCTGCGCCGCTCCGGCGCTTTCGCCTTGCGCCGACATCTTGTAGATCTGCGGCTGGCCGCCACGGTCGCTGGTGAAATAGATTGACTGGCCGTCCGGCGAGAAGGTGGGCTCAGTGTCGATCGAGCTGCCCTGCGTGAGGCGGCGCATGCCGGTGCCGTCTGCATTGACCGCAAAGATTTGCGTATTGCCGGTGCGCGAGAGCGCCACGGCGAGCGTGCGGCCGTCAGGCGACCAGGCCGGCGCGCTGTTATTGCCCTTCTGATCCGACACGACGATGCGGCGGCCCGTAGGCAGATCGTGAATATAGACGATCGGCTTCTTCTTCTCGAACGAGACGTAAGCGACCTTGGTGCCGTCAGGCGACCAGGCCGGCGAGATGATCGGCTCCGGGCTGGAGAGCGCGATGTGCGCGTCCTGGCCGTCGGAATCCGAAATCTGCAACTGATAACGGTTGCCGGTCTTGATGACGTAGGACAGGCGCGTGGCGAACACGCCGCGGCCGCCCATCAGCTTTGCGTAGATGTAGTCGGCCACCTTGTGTGCGCTCATGCGCAGACCGCTTTCCGGGCTCACCAGCACGAGTCCGCCGAGGCTTTCGCCCTTGACCGTGTCGTACAGCTTGAAGCGCACTTCGTACTGTCCGTTCGGCAGGCGGTTCACGCTGCCGGCGACGAATGCATTCGCGCCTTTCGCCTTCCAGCTTCCGAGGTCGACCGAAGCCGTTTCGGGCACAGGCGCGGAACCCGCGTCGATATTGGTGAATTTGCCGCTGCGTTGCAGGTCCTGACGCACGATGGTGCTGACCTGTTGCGGCGAGTTCGCTTCATTGGCGAAGTTCGCCGTTGCGATCGGAAACTGGGTGGACCCGACGCCCGTGACGAGCACGTTGAGTTGCGCGTTCGCGGCGCCGCCAACGGCGATCAGGCACGACGCCACAAGTGTCCGCAGGCCTAGCTTGGTCATCAAACTCATGCTGTATGGATTCCCCAAAAACGGTTTTACTAAAGCTTCGCAACAGCAGACAGACCGGAAAACAACTATTTCGTTCCCAGGCGCGCCGCGCCGGGCGGGCGCGGTGTCTGCCGTCAAGATACTTGTCAGGCTGCCATCAACCTGCCGGCCGCAACGTGATCCGGAAGCTGGCCGGTGTTTTTCCGTCGATGTCCTGAGGCATCGGGTCCGAGCGCTGCACGGCTCGCAGCGCCGCATCGTCCCAGGCCGAGTTGCCACTGCTGTGCGCGATGGTCGCGCTCAACAGGGTGCCGGTCGGCGAGCAGCGAACCGCGATGACGGTCTCGAGACCCTCCGTTTCGCCGCCCCACGTAATGTTCGGCCGTACCACGCGACGCACCTTGTCCGCGTAACCGGGCGATGCCGCCGTGCCGCCCGAGCCGCTGCCCGTGCCGCTCTTGCCGAGACCATTGCCGGTCGAGCCCGGAGGCCCTGCCATGCCTTGCATCTGCGCGAGACGCGCACGACGCTCAGCGTCGAGCTTCTTCGCTTGCGCCGCGGCTTCGGCCTGGGCCTTGGCCTTCGCCGCCTTCTGGGCGTCCGCCTTTTTCTGCGCTTCAGCTTCGGCCTGCTTCTGCGCCTCGGCCTGTTTCTGCTGTTCCTCTTGCTGTTCCTTCAGTTGCTGCTTTTTCTGCTCGGCGAGTTGCTGTTGCCTGAGTTTTTCCGCCTGCTGCTGTTGCAGTTGTTTCTGTTTCGCCGCCGCGGCCTTCTGGGCAGCCTGTTCCGCCGCAAGTTGCTGCTGACGCTTTGCTTCAGCTTCCTGCTGAGCCTGCAGTTTTTCCTGACGCTGCTGTTCAGCGAGTTGCGCCTCACGCGCTGCTTCCTGTTGCTTGCGTTTCTTTTCCTGCAGCGCGATGTCGGCCTGTTCGTCGCGCACCGGAGGAGCCGGCGCGACCGGCACGGGCGGTGGCGTGACCGGGCGCGGGATCGCGCTGTCCGGCACTTCGGTCCACAACTCGGCTTCCGCGCCTTCCGGCGTGCTGTTCTGCCACTGGATGCCGTGATACAGGAAGAACCCGAGCAGCGCATGCATCACCAGCGCGAACACAAAGGCTCGCCCGGTGCCGCGCTCACGCGGTGGCTGGAGCGGATATTCGGTGTTCTTACGGATCATTGCGATTTGACGAGCAATCCAACGCGTTTGACGCCCCGAGCTTTCAGCTCCGACATCACATTCATCACGGCTTCATACTTCACGGTCTTGTCGGCTGCGATCACGACGGGCTGATCCGGATGCGACTGCGCGCGATCGGCGATAAAGCCGTTGAGACCCGCTTTCGTCATGTCCTCCTGCTGCTGCGCGCCCGAATCGTCCTTGTACTTGACGCTCATGTTGCCGTCCGCGCGGATGTTGACGATCACAGGTGGAGTTTGCTGCTGCGGCGCTGCGCCGCCGACTGTCGGCAGGTTGACGATGGACGGCGCGACGAGCGGCGCGGTCACCATGAAGATGACGAGCAGCACGAGCATCACGTCGATATACGGCACGACGTTGATGTCGGACATCGCGCGGCGCGAGCGGCCGCCGCGCATGCTGGAGGAGCGAGAGCCTGCCATCGTTGACTCCTTAGTGCGCCTGGCGCTGCAAGATGTTCGAGAACTCTTCGATGAAGGTCTCGAAGCGGATCGCCAGGCGGTCGATGTCGTGCGCGTAGCGGTTATATGCGACCACGGCGGGAATCGCGGCGAACAGGCCGATCGCGGTGGCGGTCAGCGCTTCGGCAATACCCGGCGCGACGTTCGCCAGGGTGGCCTGCTGCACGTTGGCGAGCCCGCGAAACGCATTCATGATCCCCCACACCGTGCCGAACAAACCGATATACGGGCTGACCGAACCCACCGACGCGAGAAACGCCAGGTTGGCTTCCAGCACGTCCATTTCACGCTGGAACGCCGCACGCATCGCGCGGCGCGCGCCGTCGAGAATCGCGCCCGGGTCATTCAGCCGTTTTTCCTTGCCTTTGAGAAATTCGCGCATGCCGGATTCGAAAATACGCTCCAGCGCGCCGATGGTGTGACGGTTATTGGCAGCGCTTTGATAAAGCGCCTGCAGGTCGCCGCCCGACCAGAAATCGCGTTCGAAACGCTCAGTTTGCGCGCGGGCGCGGCGGATCGCAAACCACTTGCGGAAAATGAAAGTCCACGACAGGAGGGACAACAACAGCAGGAGCGCCATGACGGCCTGCGCCAGCAGGCTCGCATTGAGTACGAGAGAAACGATCGACAGATCTTGTGTAGTGTTCATAAAGGTTCGTTTTAACGTCCCGAAAGGGGGCGTCCGGCTTTGCAAGGCCACACGAAGCTTGCCGTGAGCAAAACGGAAGCATCGGCGGTACTGCAAGCCGAACCATGCTTGGTGCTGCTTGATCGATGCGAGTTCACTGGCCCCGTAACAACGGGAGTCAGCCTGGGTTCGTTGACACGCCGCCGCCGCTCACGCACGGCCCGCGCCGCAACGCAGCGAGAACCGGCGGCGGGATCGCGGCGGGGCGCAACGCCGTGCGCTCGACGCAGCCGATCCGGATCGAGCCGCTAGCAAGCAGCGTGCCGCCGCGCCAGGCCTCCTGTGCGAAGTCCACGGATGCTTTGCCGAGACGCTCGATGCGGCTCACTACTTTGACGATGTCGTCGAGACGCGCGGGCGCCCGATAGTCGACAGCCGTGCTGCGGACGATAAAGATTGCGCCCGTTTCATCGGCGAGCCGGTTCTGGTCGACCCCGCAGGCGCGCAGCCATTCGGTGCGCGCCCGTTCAAAGAACTTCAGGTAGTTCGCGTAAAACACGATGCCCCCGGCGTCGGTATCTTCGTAATACACGCGGATGTCCCACGTGTGGCCGATTTCCGTGCCGGGCTGGCTTGTCGTCATATTCATGCGGCGCATTTTACCGGAACGCACACCGCGAGGTCTGTTTCAAGATGTGCGCGCGCTGGGGCGTGCTTTAGCCGCGGTGCACGGTCAAAGCGGCGAACGATTGCGCGATCGGCATCAGTTCGATCGTGTTGATATTGACGTGTGCCGGGCGCGTGGCGATCCAGTAGATCGAATCGGCAATGTCCTCAGCCGTGAGCGGCTGCACGTTCTCGTAGACCTTGCCGGCTTTTTCGCCGTCGCCGCGATAGCGCACGTTCGAGAACTCGGTGCCGCCGCACAGGCCCGGTTCGATGTCGGTCACGCGCAGCGCGGTGCCCGCGAGGTCGGCGCGCAGGTTCAGGCTGAACTGCCGCACGAATGCTTTGGTCGCGCCGTAGACGTTGCCGCCGGGGTAGGGCCACTGGCCGGCCGCCGAGCCGAGGTTGAAGATATGTCCGCGGTTGCGCGCCACCATGCCGGGCAACAGCGCATGCGTGACCTGGACGAGGCCGGTGCAGTTCGTTTCGATCATGGTCTGCCATTCGTCGAGGCTCGCCTTGTGCGCGGGCTCCACGCCGAGCGCGAGGCCGGCGTTGTTGACCAGCACGTCGATGGCGGCGAATTCCGCGGGCAGGGCTGCCGGCACGGCCTCGACGGCGGCGCGGTCACGTACGTCCAGCTCGTAGGGCAAAAGCGCGTCGCCCAGCTCGTCGGCAAGCGCGTGCAGACGGTCTTTGCGGCGGGCAGTGGCGACGACGCGGTGGCCGCCCTTCACGAAGGCACGAGCGATGGCGGCGCCGAATCCTGCGGACGCCCCGGTGACGAACACGATCATTGCAGTTCCCTGGTCAGTAGAAGAGAAAGGCCCCAAGCCTACTTCCAATGCGGCGCTGCGGCAAGGATGAACGAGCCGGAGAAGCTGCGTCGCAAGACGCGCGCAAGCATTGCGGGGCGGGCCTGCGAGGGACGGCTTTGCACCGCTCTCGCAGCCGTGTAACGCCTCTTTGCGTGCACCCCGTGTGGCGGCGCAAAGCCGGTTGCCTATTCGATCCTCTTCCAATAAACTAACGCGCTCATCCCTGCGTGACTGGCGATAGAACCGATCCAACCAATCGGGTTCAAGGTGGAAGAACCCACCGTGAAGCGCGGGGTGCCGTTTTGCCGTTCGCCTGGGCAGCCGTGATCCGCGCGCATTGATCTGCGCTGACGGTGGCTGTCCTGCCTCGCGTGTGCGGCGACTCTCCTTCCGCCACGTCAGGGCTGGCCCAGCCGCCAGCAGCGCCGCGTACCCTCTACGCAAGATTCGGCGCACAATCCGGTCAACCTGAACACACTCAACGGAATCCGTATGTTTGACAGAGCCCAAAGCACCATCGCCAACGTCGACCCTGAACTCTGGAAGGTGATCGAGCAGGAAAACCGGCGTCAGGAAGAGCACATCGAACTGATCGCGTCGGAAAACTACACGAGCCCGGCTGTGATGGCTGCGCAAGGCTCGCAGCTCACCAACAAATACGCGGAAGGGTATCCGGGCAAGCGCTACTACGGCGGTTGCGAATATGTCGACGTGGCCGAGCAGCTCGCGATCGACCGTGTGAAGCAGCTGTTCGGCGCCGACGCGGCCAACGTGCAGCCGAACTCGGGCTCGCAGGCGAACCAGGGCGTGTTCTTCGCGATGCTCAAGCCCGGCGACACCATCATGGGTATGAGCCTCGCCCACGGCGGCCATCTGACTCACGGATCGCCTGTCAACATGTCCGGCAAGTGGTTCAACGTGGTCAGCTACGGCCTGAACGAAGCAGAAGACATCGACTACGACGCTGCCGAAAAGCTCGCTCAGGAACACAAACCGAAGCTGATCGTCGCGGGCGCGTCTGCATTTGCGCTGCGTATTGACTTCGAGCGTCTGTCGAAGATTGCAAAGTCGGTCGGCGCGTATTTCATGGTCGACATGGCGCACTACGCCGGCCTCATCGCGGCGGGCGTTTATCCTAACCCGGTGCCGCATGCGGATTTCGTCACCACCACCACGCATAAGAGCCTGCGCGGCCCGCGAGGCGGCGTGATCCTGATGAAGGCCGAGTTCGAAAAGCAGATCAATTCGGCAATCTTCCCGGGCATTCAGGGCGGTCCGCTCATGCACGTGATCGCCGGCAAGGCGGTGGCATTCAAGGAAGCGCTGTCGCCTGAATTCAAGGCTTATCAGCAGCAGGTCGTGGAAAATGCTCGCGTGCTCGCTGAAACGCTCGTCAAGCGCGGACTGCGCATTGTCTCCGGCCGCACCGAGAGCCACGTGATGCTGGTCGATCTGCGCGCGAAGAAGATTACCGGCAAGGCTGCAGAAGCCGCGCTCGGCGCAGCGCATATCACGGTCAACAAGAACGCGATTCCGAACGATCCGGAAAAGCCGTTCGTGACGAGCGGTATCCGCCTCGGCTCGCCGGCCATGACCACGCGCGGCTTCGGCGTCAAGGAAGCCGAGCAGGTGGCCAACCTGATTGCAGACGTGCTGGACAACCCGGAAGACGCCGCCACGATCGAACGCGTGCGCGGGCAAGTCGCCGAGCTGACGCAGCGTTTCCCGGTTTACCGCTAAGCCGCCATGCATTGCCCTTTCTGCCGTCACGCCGATACGCAGGTCGTCGACTCGCGTGTCTCCGAAGACGGCGCGACGATTCGCCGGCGCCGCCGCTGCCCGGCCTGCGACAAGCGTTTCACGACGTATGAGCGGGTCGAGCTGGCGTTGCCGGCGGTCGTCAAGAAAGATGGCAGCCGCACGGAATTCGACCGCCGCAAAATCGTCGCGAGCATGCAACTGGCGCTGCGCAAGCGTCCGGTTGCCGCAGACGCGATCGACGCGGCCGTCGCCCGCATCGAGTATCAACTGCTCGGCAGCGGCGAGCGCGAGGTGCGTAGTGAGCGCCTCGGCGAACTCGTGATGAACGAGTTGCGCGCGCTCGACACCATTGCTTACGTTCGTTTTGCCTCTGTGTACCGGCGCTTCGAAGACGTCTCCGAATTTGAAGACGTGATCGAAGAGTTCCGCCGCGCCTCCTCGCCTCCAAAGCCCTCCCGCAAGCGCTGATCCGAAGCGTGCCGCCCGGCCCTTTGGACGTTTCGTTTGTTGCCGCGAGGCATGACGTGTCTGCATCTGCCGCTCCCTTTGTGGTTCGTCGCGTGAATTCTTGCGCGGGATAGCGTCTGAATGCCACCTGGCCATTCGGCCGATTGTTGAGCCGTCCGCGAGCCGCTAGATTGGCTGCATTCTTTGGAAACATTCAGGGATGCAGATGAAACAACATGCAATCGCTTCGCCGCTGTGCGGCGCCTTTACGCTTGTCGAAACGCTGATCGTGGTCGCACTGCTCGCGGTGATCCTCGTGATGGCGACGCCGTCGTTCGTCGCGTGGCGCGTGCGCGATCAGGTCGATGCGCGCGCTAGGGTGCTCGTCTCGACGCTCGCATATGCGCGCAGCGAGGCATTGCGCCGCGGCGCTCGCGTGACCGTCTGCAGGACGGACGCCGCGCGGCACTGTCTTGCCGCCGGGCAACCGTGCGGCAATTCCATCACCGACTGGTCTTGCGGCTGGGCCGTGTTGGCTGAGCGTGGCGGCACGACGACGCTGCTGCGCGCGCATAGCTCGCTGGCGGCGGTGAGCATCGTCGGCATTCAGACTAATCTGACGTTTACGCCGCCCGCCGGCCAACTGATCGGCACTTTCCGCAGTTTCGACGTTGCACCGCGAGCGCCATCGAAGGCGACTCAAGGCGATAAATGGCGGCGCTGCATCCGCATCGCGGCGGGTGGCCGCACGCGCATGGTGGAAGGCGCATGTGGGACGGCGTCATGAGTTCGCTCATCGGACGGTGTTTGCGGCGTGCAGAGCCGCGCGGGAAAAAGCTGATGCGGCGTGCGCAGTCGCACCCGACCGAGGTGATGCGGCGGGCTCGGTCGCAGCGGAACGATGTAATGCGGTCTGCGGAGTCGCAGCGGGACGAGGTGATGCAGCGGGCGCGGCCATACTGGAACGACATGATGCCGCGGGCGCGGCCACACCGGAACGACATCGTGCAGCAGGAGCGGCCACACGCGAACGGCATCATGCAGCAGGCGCGGCCACACGCGAACGACACAATGCACCGGGCGCGGCCGCTTCGGAACGAGACGAGCCACGGCGGAAGTTCATTAATCGAAGTGATGCTTTCCCTCGCGGTGATGGCCGTTACCGCGCTGGGCCTCATCGCCGGACAATTGTGGACAGCGCGCGAGGCGCGAGCGATGTCGATGCGCGAACACGCCGCATGGATCGCAGATTCGGTCGCTGAAGCGATGTCTGCGCCTGCGGCCAGCGATGCCGCGCTCAGCGCGTGGCGCTCGCGAGCCGCGACGCTGTTGCCGCGAGGTGACGCGTCGATCATTGGGACAGGAGGAGCCTTAGTGGCGCGGGTCACGTGGACGGCTTCCCGCAACATGCCGCGCGCCGACGATGTAATCGACAAACCCGAGCCCTGTGGCGGAGTGGACGCCCCGGTGGGCCTGTCATGTGTCGCATTGGCGTTCGTCAAATGATGTTCCCCGTGCGTAATGGGCGCGGCCATACGCTGATCGAGTTCGTGATCGCAGTGGCGCTCGGGCTCGTGGTGACCGCAGGTGTCGTTTCGCTTTACACGACGCAGCGCGCGGCGTTCGACCACGCTAACAATGCTCTGCGTATCCGCGATGCAGGCTTGACCGCCCTGACTGTGGTTGGGCAGCAGTTGCAGATGGCGGGTTTCGTACCGGCCGATGTCGCGCAATATGGCGCGCCCGCGCCATTGTTCGGCTGTTCGGGCGGGCATCCCGCAGGCACCGACGACAGCCGTCTCACGTGCGAAACATTGACCGGCAAATCAGACGGTGTCGCGGTGCGATACGTCGGCGACAGTGTGTCGACCTGGCCGTCGTCCACGGGACAGACAACGGACTGCCTCGGGCAAGCTGTGACAGGCAATAGCGCGGGACTTGGCGATCGCGGCGTGCCGGTAGTCAATCGCTTCTACGCGAAGCCGAGTAGCTCGACCGGCGAGCCCGAGCTTTATTGCGAAGGAAACGGCAAGACAGGGTCCGCGCAGCCGCTGGTTGAAGGCGTCGAACGCCTGCGTATCAGATACTGGCTCGCCGGCGCGGCGAGCGCAGTTGATGCGTCGGCGGTGACAGCGGATCAATGGGCGACGGTCGTCGCGGTCGATCTATGCGTGCTCGTTCGGGGCGCGCCGCAGGGGCAACGCTCACGCTATACCGACTGCGACGGCGTGAGCGGCATTGCGACGGATTTGCGTCCGCGGCAGGCGTTCTCGCGGCGCGTCGCGCTGCGCAATTATGCGGAGAGCGTTTCGTGAGCAGAATACAAAACAAGGCAGGGCGCTGCTGCGTTGGCGAGGCTCGGCGGCGCTATGTATCGCAGAGGGAATGGCTGAGTCGCCGCCGCAACCGCGCCACGCTCGTGCACGAGCACGAGCACGAGCACGAGCACGAGCACGAGCACGAGCACCAGCACGAGCACCAGCACCAGCACCAGCACCAGCACCAGCACCAGCACCAACGCGGCGCCGTGCTCCCCATCGTCCTGTTGATCACAGCGATGCTGCTGACCACCTCGGCCGCGTGGTTCGAGGCCTCGCTCGCGGCAGCGCGTAGCGCGGTGAATGTGCGCGACTACTTGCAGGCCTTTCACGCGGCTGATTCCGCATTGACCTTATGTACCCGCAGCGTCATCGGATCCACGGCCACGGGCGTCATCGCATCGCCACCTGCCGGTCGCGAGCCGACGCAATGGAAACTCGAATCCGTATTCGAAGGCGCGGCTATCTCACCTATCGCGCAATGGCCGGGGTCGCTGCGCGCGCCCCAATGCCTGATCGAAGAGTGGCGCCTCGCCGGCCGCAAGGATGCCCGGGCGTATCTGCTCACGGCGCGTGGCTTCGGCAACAACACGGAGTCGCAGGCGTGGCTGCAGATGCAACTGCTTATCGACGGCGACAGGATCGAACGCCATTGGCGGCGCGTCGCTGCAAGGCCCTTTTGACGAGGTCTAGATGAGAAGACTGCACATGTTCGCATTCACCTTGCTCGAGCTGGTAATCACGCTCGCGATAGTCGCCGTACTGGCATTGTTCGCCGTGCCTTCGTATCGCAGCCACGTCGCGCGAACCCACAGGATCGACGCGGCATCGGCACTGTTCAGGACGGCGCAATTCGTCGAGGGCGCCGCAAGCGCCAGCATTGTTGCGCTTCCGCCGGGCTTTGACCAGGCGCCGCAATCCGGTGCGGTTGTTTATCGCGTGCGCGTCTTGCCGGCGGACGATGCTAACGGCGGCTATGCGATTGAAGCGGTCCCCGACGAATCAGGGCCGATGCGAGATGACCCCTGCGGCGTATTCACGCTCGACGCGACCGGGCTGCGAAGCAACCGGAGCGGCTCAAACGGTTCGGCGCTGCCCGTCGCAGAATGCTGGGGGACGAGCTAACGCGTGCTGTGATCAACCGGGTGCAGCAACTTCAACCCTGGTCGCCCGAACCGCCAGAAGGGCGCGACTCGCCTTTGATCTGCTGCCAGACGCGATACGCTTCCCAAGCCGCGAACGCCAGGCTGCCCCACTTCAGTGCGGGTTTCGCACCGGCTGTGACCGTCGCGCGCAGCGGTTTGGCAAGCGCCAGCGACACGAGAGAACTGATGAGTGGATATTGCTTGAGAAGAGCGCCAATGGTCCCTGCGTTCAGAAAGCTCGCCTTGGCTCCGCTGCCCATGCGTAGCCCGCCAAAGCCCGGCACGATGAATCTCAGCCAGCTAAAGTGCGTGACGGCCTCGCGCAATTCCATCGTGGCCTGGGCGAATTCCATGCGCTCGACGTCCGCGCGCACGAGCAACAGTTCCTTGCGCAGTGCTCGCAGTTGCGGTGCGCTCAGGTCTCGCGCCGGCTGGCGCTTGTTACGGTATGCGGTACTCGAGTAGCTTTGGCTCATGGCGTGTCGGGGCAGTGAGAGAGCAGGAACGGCATGACGAACGACCCGGAAAACATCGCGACAAACGGGACAAACGGGGACAAACGGCCGCGGTTGGCAACGGTTCATAAACGGCGCGGCAACCCGTCGCGTTGCACGCGTTCGTCGCGCTAAGGCCTGCGAAATACGTCGCGGTCTTTTTCGAATTCGGCGATGGTGGCCTCGAAAACCATCGGCGCATTGCGCAAGCCGCTGCGCGCCTTGAGTGCGCATACCAGCCCTGCAATGGCATAAACGAGCGTGATTCCGGCAAGCGCCTGCCAACGGTAGGTGTCCCAGAATGCAATGGCCACCAGCGCAGTGAGTGCGATCAGGGCCATGGTGGTCAGCATCATCGCCGCGAGGCCAAGGAAGAGCACGCCGAGCAGGCGATCCTTTTCTTCGGCCAGTTCAATGCCGATCAGTTCAAGGCGCGTTTGCAGAATGGCCGACACCGAACTGATGATGCGTCGTAATGGACTATGTTGTTCGCGCTGCGATTGTGTGTCGATCGTCATGGCTATGGGCGTTGCGCGGATTGGCCTAAGCGACGCGGAGAAAACGTGCGCGCCGGGATAAGCGGACCGGCCGGACATGCGCCGGTCAACTCGGTTGGATCGCATGCCGGATCAGACTGTTCCGGCAGCGCGCAGTGTTACTTGCGGTTGATCAGGAGACCCAGCAGCACGCCGGCGCCCGCGGCGATGCCAATGGATGCCCATGGGTGCTCGTGGACGTAGTCGTCGGTTGCACGGGCAGCCTTCTTGCCTTTCTCGACCACGACGACCTGCACGTCGGCCGCTTTTTCCCTGGCTTGCTTCAGACGGGACAGCGCCGTTTCGCGCAGTTCCGAAGCGCGCTCGCCCGTTGCGCTTGCGGCCTGCTTCAACAGGTCTTCCGCGTCCGCGAGGACGGTTTTGATATCCGACATCAATCTCTCCTTATTGACTTCCGACATTGACAGCTCCCCCTTCGTGTCACGCCACGCGTGAATCGTAACCAAAGAAACGGCGACTGGCGAGGCACTGCCCGGTTGCACCAGGCGAACGCACGAACCGTTCCCGGCGAGGCGAAACCCCTCCCAACAACAACTGACCAAACTCGCAGATGATGTTAATGCATGATGGAGTTGATCTGTCCCGCAAAGTTTCCACTAAATCGTCGAAAATTACAAAACCGCATAAAGTAGTGAGCCAATGTTGGTTCGGCATACACGCGCGCTGCCGTATGCTTTATCTTTGCGAAACCTGCGGGCAGAAGCCCGCGCTGGTTGTCCAGATACCTTAAGGAGATGCACATGAGTCTACGTCTTGGCGATATCGCACCGGATTTCGAGCAGGAGTCGAGTATCGGGCGCATCAAGTTTCATGAATGGCTCGGCGACAGTTGGGGTGTGCTGTTCTCGCACCCCGCCGACTTCACGCCGGTCTGCACCACCGAACTCGGCCTGACCGCCAGGCTTGCCGACGAATTTGCGAAGCGCAACGTCAAGACCATTGCATTGTCGGTCGACAGTGCCGAGTCGCATAACGAATGGATCAAGGACATCAATGAAACGCAGGCGGCCAATGTCGGATTCCCGATTCTGGCCGACGGCGACCGCAAAGTGTCCGAGTTGTACGACATGATTCACCCGAACGCGAACGAAACACTCACGGTGCGCTCGCTCTTCGTGATCGATCCGAAGAAGAAGGTGCGTCTAATCATCACGTACCCGGCGAGCACCGGGCGCAACTTCGACGAAGTGCTGCGTGTGATCGATTCGCTGCAGCTCACCGACAGCCACTCGGTCGCCACGCCCGGCAACTGGAAGCAGGGCGACGACGTGGTGATCGTGCCGTCGCTGAAGGACGAAGAAGTAATCAAGCAGAAGTTCCCGAAGGGCTATAAGGCGCTGCGTCCGTATTTGCGTATGACGCCGCAGCCGAACAAGTAAGCTTGCGCTGAGCGCGTCAAGAAACGGCGCGTTACGTCAACGAAAAAGGCCGGTTCGTTCACGAACCGGCCTTTTTTCACCTATGCATAAGCGCATAAGCGCCGCCAACAACCCAGCGCGTCACCACAGCATTCAGAAAAACGCCTGAATCCCCGTCTGCGCGCGGCCCAGTATCAGTGCGTGAATGTCGTGGGTGCCTTCATACGTGTTCACCACTTCCAGATTCACCAGATGCCGCGCAATGCCGAACTCGTCCGAAATGCCGTTGCCGCCCAGCATGTCGCGCGCGAGCCGCGCGATGTCGAGCGCCTTGCCGCACGAATTGCGCTTCATGATCGACGTGATCTCGACGGCCGCTGTGCCCTCGTCTTTCATGCGACCGAGGCGTAGCACACCTTGCAGGCCGAGCGTGATCTCGGTTTGCATGTCGGCGAGCTTTTTCTGAATCAACTGGTTGGCCGCGAGGGGCCGGCCGAACTGCTTGCGATCGAGCACATATTGACGCGCAGTGTGCCAGCAGGCCTCCGCCGCGCCGAGCGCGCCCCACGCAATGCCATAGCGCGCCGAGTTCAGGCACGTGAACGGCCCGCGCAGGCCGCTGACTTCCGGAAAGCGGTTCTCTTCCGGCACGAACACTTCGTCGAGCACGATCTCGCCCGTGATCGACGCGCGCAAGCCCACCTTGCTATGGATAGTCGGCGCCGAAAGTCCCTTCCAGCCCTTTTCGAGAATGAAGCCGCGAATCGCGTCCTTGCCGTTCTCTTCGAGCTTAGCCCACACGACGAAGACATCGGCGATCGGCGAATTGGTGATCCACATTTTCGAGCCCGACAACGAATAGCCGCCGTCGACTTTCTTCGCGCGCGTCACCATGCTGCCAGGATCGGAGCCGTGGTTCGGCTCGGTGAGCCCGAAGCAGCCGATCCATTCGCCGGTGGCGAGCTTCGGCAAGTACTTCTGCTTCTGCGCCTCGGAGCCGAATTCGTAGATAGGCACCATGACGAGCGAGGACTGCACCGACATCATCGAGCGGTAGCCGGAATCGACGCGCTCCACTTCCCGCGCAATCAGGCCGTACGCCACATAGTTGAGCCCCGGCCCGCCGTATTGCTCGGGAATGGTCGGGCCGAGCAGGCCGAGTTCGCCCATTTCGCGGAAAATCTCCACGTCCGTCTTCTCATGACGGAAGGCTTCGAGCACGCGCGGCTGGAGCTTGTCTTGCGCATAGGCCGCGGCTGCGTCGCGCACCATGCGTTCGTCTTCGGTGAGCTGCTGATCCAGCAGCAAAGGGTCTTCCCAGTGAAACTGCGCGGCCTCGGCCATGACGTATCTCCTGATGCTTGCCTATGCAGGCTTGACTTAAGTTCCGCTATGCGAAACAATGTTTTGCAAACGACACCCGAGTGTATCACCCTATGACGCCCGCAGCCACTTTCACCGAACCGCTCGACGAACGGAAATTTGTCGTCGCCCTCGCTCGCGGGCTGGACCTGCTGCGCGCCTTCAGGCCAGGCGAAACCATGCTCGGCAACCGCGATTTCGTAGAACGCACCGGCTTGCCGAAGGCCACGGTCAACCGCCTTGCCTATACGCTGACGGTGCTCGGCTATCTTCGGCTCGACGAGGGGCTCGGCAAATATGCGCTCGACGCGGGCGTGCTGTCGCTCGGTTTCGCGCTGCTTTCGGGCACGGACACGCTGGAACTCGCGCGTCCGCACATGCGCACGTTCGCGCGCGAAGTAGGCGCGGCGGTTTCGCTTGGCTGCCGCGACGGCCTCGACATGATTTATCTGGACACCATTCGCAGCGAAACTGCGCTGACGCTCGGCCTCGCACCAGGCTCGAAACTGTCGATGCTGACGAGTTCGATGGGCCGCGCTTATCTCGCCGTGCAGCCAGCCGACGTGCGCGACGCGCTGCTTGCGGAGCTAAAGAAAGCGGCGGGCAAGGGCGGAGCGGCGCTGGTCGCCGACGCCCTGAAGGAAATCGCCGCGTTCGCGAAAGAGCGCTGCTGCTATTCGTTTCGCGCCTGGCACGACGATGTGAACGCCGTCGCGGTGCCTTTTCGCGAGCCGCGTGAAGGACGCTGGCTCGTGCTGAGCTGCAGCGGGCCCGCTTCGTCGATGGGAGAAGAGGTGTTTCGCGAGAAAGTGGCGCCGCGGTTGAAGGCGCTTGCACGGCGCCTTGGCGACGCCGGCTGAAGTGTGTCCGAACTCGGGCCGAACTCAGGCCGCGCGGTCGTGATAGTGCGCGTTGAAGAGCGGCCCTTGCACGAAGCGCACATCGTATTGCTGCAGCGCTTCGAACTGCGGTTCGTCCATGACGCGGTTGAAGATCAGCGGGATGCGCAGCCGGCTCGCATAGCCGACTAGCGGCTTCACCGTTGCGTCGCGCAACGCGACCGCCGCATCCATCTTGAGAAAATCGAGCCGGGCGGTGTCCGACACCGAAAGAATCTGTCCCGCGTTGGACAGATTGCCTGCCACCTTGAAGCCGTAGTGCTGATAGCTCTTCGTCAGATAGCCGAGAAAAGTCTTATGCGCGACGGCGGCCGCGGGCAATTCAATCACTATCCTCGACGGATTCAAGCCGAACGACATCAGCACGCTTGAGAAATGGCGGCCGTGGTCGTACTTCACGCTCTTCAATAGCCGCTCGTGCACGCGCAGAAACAGCAGGCCGTGCCGCTGCGCGCCGAAGAAATTGATCGCATGCAGCGCGCGCGACATGCGGTCGAGCGCAACCAGTTGCTGATCGTCGGCGATGCGGTCGCACGCCTCGAACAGGTCGAACGGCGCGGCGTCGAGCCGCTGCGTGACCGCCTGGAAGCCCAGCTCATCGCCGAAACGATCCACGCTTTCCACATCCGACGACATCGACTGCGCCAGCGCGTGCACGCTGATGTCGAAGATCGGCTCGTAGGCGCTCGTCAATTCGAGGTCGGTAAAGCGCGCGAGGGCGATGTCTCCGTGGGGGCCGCGCGCCATCGCCAGGTGTTTGCCGAGAAAAGGATGCTCGGAAGCGCGCGCAACGAGATTGGGGATGGTCGGCGGAATCATTTAGGCGAGTGGAATACTTGGGTGGCGCGTTGGGCACCGGAACAGGGCGCGTGCGCCGCATTCTTCGATGGTAGCAGTCCCCGCCGCCGTCACATGAACAAAATGCTCATAACCATATCCGCCGAACGCCTGTCTGCGTGGGCTTCCGCGCGTTTCGGCGTCTGCGTCAGGGTATACGTTAATTTCACATATCGTAATTCGTTTTACTATGCGTAAATTCTTGGCGTCGGCATCTGCACCGGCAATGCGGCGGTGAAGTCGCGCGACACGCAGTGCGCCGGCTTCAGATCTTTCGGCAACCGCAGTTCTTACGACAACCACACCCGGAGACAACTCAATGAGCGCCCAGCGGGCCCCAGCAACCCCCAACGTAATCGAAGTCGAGCGCGTGCTCGGCGAAACGCATCGCCCTGCGTTCCAGTTCATGCTGCTCGCCCTGTGCGGGCTGTGCCTCGTGATCGACGGCTTCGACGCGCAGGCCATGGGCTACGTGGCGCCGAGCGTGATCGGCGAATGGCATGTGTCGAAGGCCGCGCTCGGTCCGGTTTTCAGCGCGAGCCTGCTCGGCATGCTGCTCGGGGCGCTGGGGCTGTCGGTGCTGGCCGACCGCATCGGCCGCCGTCCGGTGCTGATCGGCGCGACGTTTTTCTTCGCGCTGTCGATGCTCGCCACGCCCTTTGTCTCGACGATTCCCGCGTTGATCGCGCTGCGCTTCATCACGGGCCTCGGCCTCGGCTGCATCATGCCGAACGCGATGGCGCTCGTCGGCGAATTCTCGACGCCCGCGCATCGCGTGAAGCACATGATGCTGGTGTCCTGCGGCTTCACGTTGGGCGCGGCGCTCGGCGGCTTCATCAGCGCCGCGCTGATTCCGGCCTATGGCTGGCGCGCGGTGTTCTGGGTCGGCGGCGTGGTGCCGCTGCTACTAGCCGTTGCGATGCTTGCGCTGCTGCCCGAATCGCTGCAGTTTCTCGTGCTGAAGGGCCGCAGCGACCGCGCGTTGCGCTGGCTCGCGCGATTCAATCCGAACCTGCAGATCGACGCCGACACGCGCGTCGTGGTGCGCGAAAAGGGCAATGACGGTGCGCCGGTGGCGGAGCTGTTCCGCGCGGGCCGCGCGCCTGTCACGCTGATTCTCTGGGCGATCAGCTTCATGAACCTGATCGATCTGTACTTCCTGTCGAACTGGCTGCCTACCGTGATGCGCGAGGCCGGTTATTCGCCGGGCACGGCGGTGATCGTCGGCACCGTGTTGCAGACGGGCGGCGTGGTGGGCACGTTGATGCTCGGCTGGTTTATCGAACGTTTCGGCTTTGTGCGCGTGCTGTTCGTGTGCTTTGCGGGCGCGGCGCTCGCCGTGGGCACCATCGGCACCGTCGCGCATGTGTTGCCGTGGCTTTTGCTGGTGGTGTTCGCGGGCGGCTTCTGTGTGGTCGGCGGACAGCCGGCGGTGAACGCGCTGGCCGGCCACTTCTATCCGACCACGTTGCGCTCGACGGGCATTGGCTGGAGCCTCGGCATCGGGCGGATCGGCTCGGTGATAGGACCGCTCGTCGGCGGGCAACTGATTGCGCTGAACTGGTCGAACGAATCGCTCTTTCATGCGGCCGCCGTGCCGGTGCTGTGTTCCGCGCTGCTGGTGGTCGCACTCGCGGCGGCGACGCGGCAACGCAGCCGCCCGTCGGAGCCGCAAACTGCGTGAGACACAAAACAGTATCAACGGAGGACCTCGCATGGATACCCCAACACGTCAGCCGAATACGCTGAACTCGCGGCTCGAGATCGAGCCCGGCTATCAGTCCGGCTTTGCTAACGAATTCGCGACGGAGGCTTTGCCGGGCGCCTTGCCCGAAGGGCGCAATTCGCCGCAACGCGTCGCCTATGGTTTGTATGCCGAACAGTTGTCGGGCACGGCGTTTACCGCGCCGCGAGGCCATAACCGGCGTTCCTGGCTGTACCGCATCCGTCCGGCGGCGGTGCACAAGCCGTTCGCGCCGCTGCCTTCAGAGCGGCTTGTCGCCAATTTCGCCGAGGTACCGCCGACGCCGCCCAACCAGCTGCGCTGGGATCCTTTGCCCATGCCGGCTGAGCCGACTGATTTCGTCGACGGCTGGGTGACGATGGCGGGCAACGGCGCCGCCGAATCGATGAGCGGCTGCGCGATTCACCTGTACGCAGCGAATCGCTCGATGACGGACCGCTTCTTCTACAGCGCGGACGGCGAACTGCTGATCGTGCCGCAGGAAGGGCGTCTCGATATCGCGACCGAACTCGGCCGGCTTCACGTCGAACGGTTCGAAATCGCGGTGATTCCGCGCGGCGTGCGCTTCACGGTGAGCCTGCCGGACGGCGCCGCGCGTGGCTACATCTGCGAAAACTTTGGGGCGTTGCTGCGCTTGCCTGACTTGGGTCCGATCGGCTCAAACGGTCTTGCGAACCCGCGCGACTTCTTGACGCCGCATGCCGCCTACGAGGACCGCGAAGGCAACTTCGAACTCGTCGCGAAGATGAACGGCAATCTGTGGCGCGCGGACATTGGCCACTCGCCGCTCGACGTGGTGGCGTGGCACGGCAACTACGCGCCGTATAAATACGACTTGCGGCGCTTCAACACGATTGGCTCGATCAGCTTCGACCACCCGGACCCGTCGATATTTCTCGTGCTGCAATCGCAAAGCGACACGCCGGGCGTCGACGCGATCGACTTCGTGATCTTCCCGCCGCGCTGGCTCGCCGCGGAAGATACGTTCCGCCCGCCGTGGTTCCATCGCAATGTCGCGAGCGAATTCATGGGCCTCGTGCATGGCGTGTACGACGCGAAGGCCGAGGGCTTCATGCCGGGCGGCGCGAGCCTGCACAACTGCATGTCGGGCCACGGCCCCGACGCCGAGACCTTCGAGAAAGCGTCTCACAGCGACACGTCGAAGCCGAACAAGGTGGGCGACACCATGGCCTTCATGTTCGAAACGCGCACGCTGATCAAGCCGACGCGCTTTGCACTCGAAACCGCGCAACTTCAGGCGCACTACTACGAGTGCTGGCAAGGTCTCAAGAAACACTTCGATCCGGAGCAACGATGAGCGCAGTGAGCGATCTTCAGGCAACGCTCGATCCGTTGCGCAAAAGCTGGGTCGAGTCGGCCAACCAGCCGAGTCACGACTTCCCGATCCAGAACCTGCCGTTCGGCGTTTTCAGCGACACGAGCAACCCTGCGCGCCGCGTAGGCGTGGCGATAGGCGATGAAATCGTCGATCTGGCCGCATTGCAGGCGGCGGGGCTGCTGAAGGTGCCGTCGACCGCCGACGTTTTGGCGCGCGACACGTTAAACGACTTCATCGCGCTGGGCCGCGACGCGTGGCGCAGCGTGCGCATCCAGTTGAGCAGGCTGCTTGCGCGGGAGACGGTCACCTTGCGCGACGACGCTGCGCTGCGCGCCAAAGCGTTGGTGCGCGCGGCCGATGCGCGGCTTCATCTGCCCGTGCAGATTCCCGGCTACACCGATTTTTATTCGTCGAAAGAACACGCGACGAACGTCGGCTGCATGTTTCGGGATCCGAAGAATGCGCTGCTGCCGAACTGGTCGGAGATGCCGATTGGTTACAACGGACGCGCGTCGTCGGTGGTGGTGAGCGGCACGCCGGTGCGTCGGCCGAATGGTCAACTCAAGTTGCCCGATCAGGAACGGCCGGTGTTCGGCGCGTGCCGCAAGCTCGATATCGAGCTGGAGACGGGCTTTGTGATCGGCGGCGGCAATGCGTTGGGCGAGCCGATTGCGTGCGCGGACGCCGAAGCGCACATCTTCGGCATGGTGCTGCTGAATGACTGGAGCGCTCGCGATATCCAGCAATGGGAATATGTGCCGCTCGGTCCGTTCAATGCAAAGACGTTCGCGACCACCATTTCGCCATGGGTCGTCACGCTCGATGCGCTCGAGCCTTTTCGCGTCGCGCAGCCGGTGCAGGAGCCCGAGCCGCTTGCATACCTGCGGCATGACGGCGACCACGCGTTCGACATCGTGCTGGAAGTGAAGCTGCGTCCCCAAGGCGCCAAACAGGCAACGACGATCACGCGGACCAACTTCAGGTACATGTACTGGACGATGGCGCAGCAACTCGCGCATCACACGGTGTCGGGCTGCAACACGCGAGTGGGCGACCTGATGGGCTCGGGCACGATCAGCGGTCCAACGGAAGACTCGTACGGCAGCCTGCTCGAGCTGACGTGGAACGGCAAGAAGCCGCTCGAGCTGAAAGAGGGCGGCACGCGCAGCTTTATCGAAGACGGCGATGAATTGACGCTCGCTGGCTGGTGCCAGGGAGAGGGTTATCGCGTGGGGTTTGGCACGTGTGTGGGGGAGATTGTGGCGGCGTGGGAGTGACGCGAAGCGCGCCGGCCGTCGCACGAAGCCGGCCGGCGCTTTCACAGCAGCTCTTATCCCACCACTGCCACTCGCTGTGAGCGCCGTTCGATCGACACGGACCACAGCGTCAGCGCCAGCGCGCCAATCGATGTCGCCACTCCAACCCACGGCAGCCTGGTCAACGGCGCACCCGCGCCGATTGCCATGCCGCCGAGCCACGCGCCCGTTGCATTGCCGAGGTTGAATGCGCCCTGGTTCAACGTCGACGCAAGATTCGGCGCGTCGCTCGCGCGGTCGACAATCAGCATTTGCAGCGGCGGCACGATGGCGAACGCCAGAACGCCCCACGCGAAGATGGTGATCATCGCCGGGATTTCGGCGTGCATGGTGCCGGCGAAGATCGTCAGGATCACGACGATGGCGAACAGAAAGCCCACCAGCGAAGGCATCAGACGCCAGTCGGCGAGCTTGCCGCCGAGCGTGCTGCCAACGGTCAGCCCAAGGCCGAACAGCAGCAGCACGAGCGTGACCGCGTGCGGCGTAAAGCCGGTCACATCTTCGAGAATCGGCGTGATGTAGGTGAAGGTGGAGAAGAGGCTGGCCGATGCCAGCACGCTGATGCCGAGCACCATCAGCACCTGCGGGTTCTTCAGCACGCTGAACTCGCGCACGAGGCTCGCCTGCTGCATCTCGATCTTCGCGGGCAGGCAGACTGCGAGCGCGGCGGCCGCGGCGATGCCGATGCCAGTCACCGCCCAGAAGGTCGCCCGCCAGCCGGCAGCCTGGCCGAGCGCGGTGCCGAGCGGCACACCTAATACGTTGGCAAGCGTGAGGCCGGTGAACATCAGCGCGATGGCCTGCGCGCGGCGGTTCGGCGCGACAAGCCCGGCGGCGACCACCGAGCCGATTCCGAAAAACGCGCCGTGGCAGAACGCCGTGACGATTCGCGCGGCCATCAACACCGCGTAGCCCGGCGCGAGCGCGCACAGCAGATTGCCGACGATGAATACGCCGATCAGGCTCATCAGCGCTTTCTTGCGCGGCATGTTGGCGACCGCGATCGCCACGATCGGCGCGCCGATGGTCACGCCAAGCGCATAAGCCGAAACCAGCATGCCGGCCGCCGGAATCGAAACCGCCAGGTCGCGGGCGACGTCGGGCAAGAGCCCCATGATGACGAATTCAGTAGTGCCGATGCCAAAGGCGGCAACGGCGAGAGCAAGCAGAGGCAAAGGCATGGCGGCGGACTATGAGTCGGCGCGGCGGCAGGCGTCGCGCGGCCGGCGCGCGCTTTCGGGACGAGAGCGCGTGCGCCGTGGGGAGCAAAGAAGTCAGGGATTCTACCTAAGTCAAAACGATAGTGCCCGGCGCCGGTGCGGGTGTTGTTTTTGAAGCCACCAGCCGATGCTATCCGTCGGTATCTCCCGAACCTGGCGTTTCGCCATGACGCCCAGCGCCTTTTATAAACCGCGCGGCGCCCGCGACGCCCTCATCGAATACCGCCTGATATCCACCGGCGCCCTCACGCCGCAGTGCCTCGGCGAAATTTTCCAGCATGCTGTTTTCCAGCACAGACTGCCGATCGGCCAGAAGCGCCGCCTGCGGGAACGCCGCCAGCTCAGCCGCGAGTTGCTCTGCCGACGCGCGCGCCTCACCTTTGGGGACTACACGGTTGGCGAGGCCGAAGTCCAGCGCTTCCTGGGCGCTCACCGCGCGGCCAGTGAGAATCAGATCGAGCGCGCGCGACAGGCCAATCAGCCGAGGCAAGCGGATAGTCCCGCCGTCGATCAACGGAATGCCGACGCGGCGGCAGAACACGCCGAGCACCGCGTCTTCCTCGACGACACGCAGGTCGCACATTGCCGCCAGTTCGAGTCCGCCCGCGACTGCATAGCCAGAAATTGCCGCGATGACCGGCTTCGTGAAATTCATACGCGTCGGTCCCATCGGTCCAGAGCCGCTGCCGTCCGCGCTTATCTCGTTGCGACGAGTTTCGTCGGCGAGCGCGCTCAGGTCCGCGCCCGCGCAGAAAGTGCCGCCCGCGCCGAACAGCACGGCCGCGCGCCACGCCGGCTCGGCCTCGAAGCACTGGAAGGCAGCGCTCAACGCATCGGCGACGTGACGGTCGACGGCATTACGGCGCTCGGGGCGCTCAAGCACGATCGTTGCTACGCCGTTATCGTGGTTAGCCTCAATGCGCACATACTGATTGAAATTTCGGCTGCCAATCATCGTCGTGTCCTTGAAGGTCCGCGTCCGCCCGTCCGCTTGTTCGTTCGGGCGCCTGTGCAGCGCTCATGCAGAGCAGTTAATACCGTGGCTTGACATGCTTCTTTCACACTCGACTCGTAGCGTTAG
The DNA here is from genome assembly GCF_000472445.1 of Burkholderia sp. WSM2230. Taxonomy (GTDB): domain Bacteria; phylum Pseudomonadota; class Gammaproteobacteria; order Burkholderiales; family Burkholderiaceae; genus Paraburkholderia. Next base: position 18,371 of record NZ_AXAJ01000013.1, on the reverse strand, counting down.
CGCTCTTTTAACGCGCTGGCGCACTGCTGCCGGCTTATCGAATCTGCCTTTGCCTCTATCCAATCCATCGTCCGCGGATGCGCGGACCTGCGCTGAACCAGTGTGGATGGTGCCGCTTGAGCGACATCCATGGTACGACCATGTGCGTCTGAAACGCGTCTTCGTCGCCGACGGCACGCGGCATCAGGTCGTGCTCGTCGACGCGCGCAAGCTGCTTGCGTGCGCCGATCGCGACAACACCGATTATGTGCTGAAGCCCGTCGCCGAATGGCATGCGGGGAAAGTGCGCGGCATTCGCGAGTTCCTCGACCCGGACAACCCGCGCATTCCGCAGATGCCCTACGTGACCATCTGGACGCGCCGTGCGCCCGGCTTGCTCGGGTGGCTGGGTCTGCAACGCGAGGGCGTGGTGGCGTTTCGCAACGGGCAGCATCGGGCGCGCTATCTCGCCGAGGCTGGGGCGCGCTGGTTTCCCGTCGAGGTGCACGAGCGCGAGGCCGCGTTGCTGCGCGAAATGTGCGGTGCACCGGACGACGCCCGCACGGCGATCCGTCCGGTTACGCTCAACGCGGGCAGCGTGTAGGTGTTCGGTTCACCGGATGCGCCGGATGCGCCGCCGGTGGGCCCAGTGCGTTGAACAGACGGAGCTAACCGTTTGCGCGTACCACGTTGCGGGGCGCGCCGGCCTGCCACGCGGCGACGTTCGCGAGCGTGGTCTGCGCGATCTCGTTCATTGCCTCGCGCGTGAAGAATGCCTGGTGCGCGGTCACGATCACATTCGGAAACATGAGAAGACGCGCGAGCACGTCGTCTTGCAGCGGCAGATTCGAATGGTCCTCGAAGAACAGCCCGCCTTCTTCCTCATACACGTCGAGCCCCAGATGGCCGAGCTGGCCGTCCTTCAACGCGCCGACCAGCGCGTTGCTTTCGACGAGCCCGCCGCGCCCGGTGTTGATCAGCATCGCACCGCGCTTCATCCTGGCGAGCGCGGCCGCGTCGATCAGATGGTATGTGGCCGGCACCAGCGGACAATGCAGGCTGACAATGTCCGATTCCGCCAGGAGCGTGTCGAGCGCGACGTAGCGTGCGCCGAGCGCGAGCAGGTCGTCGGCGGGCGTGCCGGGATCGTGCGCAAGCACGCGCATGCCGAAGCCCGCCATGATGCGTCCGAACACGCGCCCAATCATGCCGGTGCCGACCACACCGACTGTCTTGCCATGCAGATCGAAACCAAGCAGTCCGTGCAGCGAGAAATCGCCTTCACGCGTTCGCGCGACGGCGCGCGGAATGCGCCGGTTCAACGCAAGGATCAGGCCGACAGCATGCTCGGCGACCGCGTGCGGCGAATAAGCGGGCACGCGAGCGACGGCAATGCCAGGACGCTCGGCGGCCGCAAGGTCGACATGATTGAAGCCTGCCGAGCGTAAAGCGATCATGCGCGTGCCGCCCGCATGCAGACGTTCCAGCACGGCAGCGTCGATCAGATCGTTGACGAACGGACACACCACCTCATAGCCGTGCGCGAGAACGGCGGTCTCGCTATCCAGATGCGATTCCTGGAAATGCAGTTCATAGCGATGCGCGGCATTGGCTTCAGTGAAAGTCTCGACGTCGTATTGGCGGCTACTGAATAGAATCATGCGCATTGCTTACTCCAGAAAATCGCGTACGGGCGCGCGCTCATTTTCCGCTCAATGCGGCCGACGCAGCCCGCTTCGCGCGAATGAGTATAACGAAGTTATGGTAATCGGCAATCCGACAAGTGCATGAGAACATGTTTTGCTTAGGTCCACGTTTTGCGAAGTTCAAGATTAATGACGGAAAAAATAGCATTGACAGGCCTACTAAACTTACATAACTTAAAAAAGCTCGTGAAAAATCGTGAGGTAGTCGGGCTTGCAGTGCGGCTTGCAGCCGGACCTTTAATGACCCAGCGACGCAATGCCGCATTCATGTTGCGCAAAAACACATGTGCGATATGACGCTTAATTGGTTTAGTTTTGTTGTCTGCAGTTGAGGCAGATCACACTCGAAGGAAAGGTGTGCACGATTTGACTGCCGATCTATTTTGCGCAAATTGCGAACGAACACGTAAATCGGTTACCTGCCATGAGCGGTGAATTGCTGAAGCCTCAACCGGAGATCGCGCCATTCACGAGCCTTGTAATCGGCTATTTGCGTCCTGCCTTTCGTATCGACGTCCGTCTTGCCGGCTATCTCGCGCATATCGCGTTATTCCCTGCGTTATGCGCTGCGTTATGCCCTGCGTTATCCCCTGCGTTATCCCCTTTACGCCCGCATTGACGGATGGCCAACAATGCTTTGCCAATATCGGCCGGCTGTCACGCTCGCTCCTGTACTCCGCAACATGCATTTACCGACGCAGGTTCCGGCGGTTCCCTATCGCGCCGGCAAGCCAGCTTAAACGGGTTCGCGTCGTCGCACGCGCCCGGCAGCACCATGCAATTAGTATGACAAACCAACTAGCGAGGGCATGATGGACTGGCTACATCACATCTTTCAGAAATCACCGGAGATGGCGCTGTTTTTATCGCTGGCGGCCGGTTACTTCATCGGCCAGATCAACTTCGGCAAGTTCCAGTTGGGCGGCGTCGGGGGCTCACTGCTTGCGGCCGTCGTCATCAGCCAGGCGGGCGTCACGATCGACAACGGTGTGAAAAGCGTCATGTTCGCCGTCTTCATCTATGCGGTCGGTTACGACTCCGGGCCAGGCTTTTTCAATTCGCTGAACCGCAAGACGCTGCGTGAAATTGCGATGGCGGTCTTTCTCGCCGTCACGGCGTTGATCACCGTAGTGGTGTGCGCGAAGCTGTTCCATCTGAACAAGGGGCTCGCGGCCGGCCTTGCGGGCGGCGCACTTACACAGTCCGCGATCATCGGCACTGCGGGCGACGCGATTGCGCGCCTCGGCCTGCCCGCCGACGAGGTCAAGGCGCTGCAGTCAGACGTCGCGATCGCCTACGCGGTGACGTACGTGTTCGGCTCGCTCGGCGCGATCATCGTGTGCGTCAACATCCTGCCGAAGTTCATGGGACAGAGCCTGCGCGACGCATCCATCGAGGCCGAGCGCGAACTCGCGTCGGGCGGCGCTTCGCGCGGACCTGGGCAGCTTCTCGCGCTGCCGGAACTGGTGGGACGCGCGTACAGGATCGACGTGAGCGCAGGGAAATCCGTGAAGCAGGTCGAGACGCTGCATCGCGACCTGCTGACGATCGAGCGCGTCAAGCGAGGCGGTCAGGCGCTGGATCCGACGCCGGATCTGATCCTCGAGCCCGACGACGTGGTGCTGGTGGTGGGCCGCCGCGAAGCCGTGGTCGAGTTCGGCTCGAACGGCAGCGAGGTTGCCGACATCGGCGATGTGGGCGTCGTCATGCAAACGCGCGAAGGCGTGTTCACGCGCAAAGGCATGAATCACACGACGATTGCCGCCGCGCGCGAGATCGTGGATCGCGACATGCGCCACGGCGTGTATATCCAGAGCGTGTCGCGCGCCGGCCAGCCGTTGCCGCTTCTTCCCGAGACGAAGCTCGAACACGGCGACGTCATCACCTTCTACGGATCGCCGAAAGACACCAAACGCGCCGTCGAAGCCGCCGGCTACGAACTGCCGTACACCAACAAGACCGACTTCATCTACATGGGCGTGGGTCTCGTGCTGGGCTTGCTGATCGGGCTGATCGTCGTCGATGTCGGCGGTATTCCGCTCACGCTCGGTTCCGGCGGCGGCTGCCTGCTCGCGGGCCTGCTGTTCGGCTGGATGCGCGGCAAGCATCCGATGTACGGCGTGATGCCCACGGCGGCGTCGCAGCTGCTGAAGGACTTCGGACTCGCGGCCTTCGTTGCCGTGGTCGGTCTGAATTCCGGCTTGCAGGCGGTGGTCACCGTCAGGCAAAGCGGCATCACGATCTTCCTGCTCGGCGTATTCGTCACGCTGTTTCCGCTCGTGCTCACCATGCTGTTCGGCCGCTACGTGCTTCGCTACAACAACGCGGCCATTCTGGCGGGCGCGCTGACGGGCTCGCGCAGCGCCAATCCGGCGTTCGGCGGCGTGCTCGACAAGGCGGAAAGCGCGGTGCCTACCGTGCCGTTCGCCATTACGTATGCGATTGCAAACGTCGCGTTGACTTTGCTTGGGCCGTTAGTGGTGGGGCTTGTCTAGCAAACGCGGTTTATCGGTCTCTTCGCGCCGGCCGCAGCCTCACGCAGGCAACGCGCGGCGGCGCTTTCATCTGGCTCATTGGAGAACACATCATGGCGAAAGAGAAGGGCGACAGCAAACGTGGCGATATGGCGCAAGCGGGTTTTGACGCGCTCAGTCCGTTCGAACTGAAGGACGAGCTCATCAAGGCCGCGGGCGGCGGCGTCGTCGAGCGTCCGGCCAACGTCGCAATGCTCAACGCGGGCCGCGGCAATCCGAACTTCCTCGCGACGATTCCGCGTCACGGCTTCTGGCAACTCGGGCTCTTTGCGATGCGCGAGTCGGAGCGCTCGTTCGCCTACATGCCGGAAGGCGTTGGCGGATTTCCGCGGCGCGAGGGGCTCGAGGAGCGTTTCGACCTGTTTCTGCGCGAGAACAAGGGCGTGCCTGGCATCGACTTCCTGCGCGGCGCGGTGTCGTATGTGCGCGACCAGTTGGGTCTGTCCGCCGGCGACTTTCTGTATGAGATGTGCGAGGGGATACTGGCATCGAACTACCCGGTGCCGGACCGCATGCTTAAGCTATCCGAAATAATTGTGGGGCAGTACCTGCGCCGCGAGATGATCGGCCAGCATCCGTTCGTCGGCGAATTCGATGTTTTCGCCGTGGAAGGCGGTACCGCCGCCATGACCTATATCTTCAATACGCTGCGCGAAAATCACCTGATCCAGGCGGGCGACACGATTGCGCTCGGCATGCCGATCTTTACGCCGTACATTGAAATTCCGCGTCTGAACGACTACCAGTTGAACGTCGTGAATCTCGAGGCCGACGTCGCGAACGGCTGGCAATATTCGAAGGGCGAGCTCGACAAGCTGCGCGATCCGAAAGTGAAAGCGTTCTTCCTCGTGAACCCGAGCAATCCGCCTTCGGTGAAGATCGACGACGAAAGCCTGCGCTACATTGCCGACATCGTGAAGGAACGGCCCGACCTGATTCTCCTCACCGACGACGTGTACGGCACCTTCGCGGACAATTTCGTGTCGCTGTTTGCGCTCGCGCCGAAGAACACCATCCTCGTGTACTCGTATTCGAAGTACTTTGGCGCGACCGGCTGGCGGCTCGGCACCATTGCGACTCATCGCGACAACGTACTCGACAGGTTGATCGCCGGGTTGCCGAACGACGTGAAAAAGCAGTTGCACGAGCGTTACGAGTCGATCACGACCGAGCCCGGAAAGCTCAAGTTCATCGACCGTCTGGTGGCTGACAGCCGAACCGTGGCGCTCAATCACACGGCGGGGCTGTCTACGCCGCAACAGGTGCAGATGGTGCTGTTTTCGCTGTTCTCGCTGATGGACACGCCCGACGCATATAAGAATGCACTCAAGCGCCTGATCCGCAAGCGCAAGCAGGCGCTCTACGAAGAGGTCGGCATTTCGTTCGCCGACGACGATCCGAACCAGGTCGATTACTACACGATCCTCGACGTGGAGTTTCTCGGCGAGCGGGCCTATGGGCGCGAGTTCGTCGACTGGCTGCTCGACAACACCGAGCCTTCCGAACTGCTATTCCGCCTCGCGCGCGAGGCGCGTGTCGTGCTGTTGCCGGGACGCGGCTTCGGCACGCAGCATCCGTCGGGGCGTGTGTCGCTCGCCAACCTCAACGAGTCGGATTACCGGCAGATCGGACGGGCCATGCGTCGACTGATCGAGGAATATGTAGAGCGTTTCAACGCGGCAACCGGCAAGAAACTCGACAAGAACGCCGTGAAATGACGTCTCGCAACGCGTGCCGAGAGGGCCTCTTCGCGGCACAGTTTGGTCAAGCAAGGTCAAAAAACTTGCGCAATCGCGCGGATCGGTGAATGATCGAACGACGGCCTCGCCAGCGTGACTGCTGGCGAGGCCGTTGGCTCCTGTGCGTTCATCTTGCGTTTTTCTTCAAGTACCGATCATGCCGACTTCATCATTCAACGTTACGTCCGCTGCTGTGCCCTGTCCGGCTGTCGAATCGCTCGACGCCATTCTTCCCGAAGAGCCGTTGCTGATGATGGGCGCCGGTCCTGTGCCGATTCCGGCCGCCGTCGCCAAGGCCAATACGATCGTGATCAACCACCTGGGCGCGACCATGGTGAAGGTGATCAGCCAGGTGAAGACGATGGCGCGCTACGTGTTCCAGACTCATTCGAAGTGGGTGCTGGGCGTCGCGGGGCCGGGTTCGGCCGCGATGGAAATGGCGATCTCCAATCTCGCGTGGGAAGGCACGCGCATGCTCAGCATCAAGAACGGCTTTTTCAGCGGACGGATGGCCGAGATGGGCCGCCGCGTCGGTGCGCGTGTGAGCACGCTGGAGGTCGCGGACCGGTCGGTGGCGACTCTCGACGAGATCGCCGAGGCGATTCGCCGCGAGCGCCCGGAGATCGTCACGGTGGTGCAGGGCGAGACATCGAACACGGTGTGGAACTATCAACTGAAGGACATTGCCGCGTTGGCCAAGGCGGCGGGTGCGCTGGTGATCGTCGACGCGGTGTGTACCTTGAGCACCATGCCGCTCGCCATGGACGCATGGGGTATCGACGCGGTCATCACCGGTGGCCAGAAAGGCTTGTCGTCGATTCCGGGCGTCTCGCTCATTGCGTTTTCCGATGCGGCCTGGGAGCGCGTGAAGGGGCGCACCGCGCCGAACGCGCATTGGTGTCTGGATGCGTCGCTCGCCGAGAACTTCTGGCACAACGCGGGATATCACTACACGGCGCCGGTTTCGGGCGTGCTGGCATTGCACGAGGCGTTGCGGCTGGTGTGCGCCGAGACGCTGGAGAAGCGCTTCGCGCGGCACCAGAAATGTTCGGTGGCGTTGCAGGACGGCGTGACGGCGCTCGGCTTGCAGTTGTATGCGCCGAAGGAGTGCCGGTTGAATTCGGTGGTGGGAATCGAGGTGCCCGCAGGCTTGAGTCCGGGCGATGTGTGCGCGCATATTTCGCGGCAACATCAGGTGGAAATTTCGGGTTCGTTCGGCTTGCCGATTGTCCGGATCGGACAGATGGGCGAGCAATGCCGCGAGCACAACCTGTTTCGCACCGTGCACGCGTTGGGGCGGACCATGGTGGACCTGGGCGTTAAAGTGGATTTGCCCGCCGGGGTGGCGGCGCTCGAGAGGGCGTTGTCGGAAGGAAAATAGCCTTGAGCGCGGTCGGCCGTGCGTGGACGATTGAGTCGCGCGGCAGAAGATGCGCGGCTGTGCGGAGGGATCACTCGCGAGAGCCAGCGCCGACAGATGATGGTTGTCGGCGCTGGCTTTCGCTGGAAGCGGTGCAGCGCTCAGGCGCGGTCCAGATCCGCCTTCAGCATGTCGAGCCGCGTCTGGCCGTCCGGCGTGAAGTGCGTGCCGAAGCGCACCAGGCCCCTCGCATGCAGACGACAGATCATCGTAAAGCTGAGCAGCATGCCCGGCTCCGTTTCGCGGATGTTGATGTCCACGGCCCGCACGCGCGGTTCGTACTTCAGCACTGTCGTCTCGATTGCCTGCCGCAGCCTGTGCGCGGACGAGGGCAGATGCCGGTAGATTTCCGACAGGTCGTCGAGCCCATAGTCCGGCAAATGAGCAAGCCCGTTGCGGCGGCTATTCAGAATGCGTTGAATGTTGTCCTGCACTGAATAGAACGTTTGCGTCGCGGCATCGTAGTCGTCGATGCGCGCGCCGTTGGCAAAATGGCCGGTCACCGCTTCGAAGAGACCGGGGCCACCGCGTGTCATGCCGCGGCCTCATGCGCGCCAGCGCAGCCGCTGTCGAAATCGACGCCAATGCCTGCTTCTTCGGTATAGCCGAGCGTGATTCGCGAAGGCAATTGCCGCGTCGCAACGCGCTCGAGCAGTTCACGCGAAAGTACAGGAAGAATCTGCTGATCGAGCAGACTGTCGATGTTACGCGCGCCGGAGTCCGGCAACAGGCACGCACGCACGAGTTCGGCAACGAGGGCATCGTCGCAGACAAGCGGCACGCCAAAGCGCTTTTCGATGCGCCGAGCAACCTTCTCGAGTTTCATCCGTACGATTTGCGCGAGCGCTTCGGCTGTTAAAGGCCGATACACGACGGACTGAAAGCGCGCGAGCAGCGCCGGCTGAAAATGTCCGACCAGTTGCGGGCGGATTGCTTCCATCAGCATGGCGCTGGTCACTTCGCCGCTGTCTGCCGGTGTGAGCGTTGTTTCCGCTGCCGTATCTTCGTTCGAGCTTTCCTGGGAAGCTTCGACTGCGGCCATGATCTGCTCGCTGCCCAGATTGGAGGTCATCACGATGACGGTGTTGCGGAAGTCGATTACGCGGCCTTCGCCGTCGCGCATGAAGCCGCGGTCAAACACCTGATAGAACAGATTCAGCACATCGCGATGGGCCTTTTCCACTTCGTCGAGCAGCACCACGCTGTAGGGCCGTTGACGCACCGCTTCGGTCAGCACGCCGCCCCGCCCATAGCCGACGTAACCGGGTGGCGAGCCCTTCAGTTGCGAGACCGTGTGCGCTTCCTGATACTCGGACAGATTGATCGTGATCAGCGCGCGTTCGCCGCCGAACATGAGGTCGGCCAAAGCCCGTGCCGTTTCGGTCTTGCCGACGCCCGAAGGCCCGACAAGCAGAAACACGCCGAGCGGCGCCTCGTCGGACTTCAAGCCGGCCTTGGCGGCGCGCAGGGTTTTGCCCAAGGCTGCAAGCGCATCCTGCTGGCCGACGACGCTGCGCGCGAGCCGTGTCTCCAGTTCGAGCAGTGTGGTCAGTTCGTCTTCCAGCAGGCTGCCGACGGGCACGCCGGTCCAGTCGGCGATCACGCGTGCAATCACAGCTTCGTCGACTTCCGCGTGGATCAGCGCGCCGCTCGCGTCGCGGGCGAGGCGCGCATGTGCCGCTCTGATCGCCGGCTCCAGATCGCGCCGCGCGGAGTCGTCGGGCGCATCACGCCACTGCGCGCGTAGCTCGGTGAGCGACGTGACGGCGACCTTCTGCCCGGCATAATCTGCTTCGAGTTTCTCCGCTTCGATGGCGAGGGCTGCGAGGCGCGCGTCGATGCCGCGAAGCCGCTCGCTCATATCGACCGATGTCGCGCCCTGGTCTTCGACCAGCGCCTCGCGCTCGACGCGCAGCGCGGCAAATTCCGCATGACGCGCGGCGATGGCGACCGGCGTGGCGTCCATGCTCATGCGCACGCGCGCGGCCGCCGTGTCGATCAGATCGACGGCCTTGTCGGGCAGTTGACGCCCGGTCAGGTAGCGGCGCGACAGACGCACGGCCGCGTTCACGGCGGCGTCGGTGATATGCACGCCGTGATGGCGCGCGTAGCGCTCCTTGAGGCCGCGCAGCATGAGGCATGCGTTGTCGTCGTCGGGTTCGTCGACCTTCACCATCTGGAAACGGCGTTCGAGCGCGGCGTCGCGCTCGAAGTACTGCTTGTATTCGGACCACGTGGTTGCGGCGATCGTGCGCAGTTCTCCGCGGGCGAGCGCCGGCTTCAGCAGATTCGCCGCGTCGCCGCTGCCGGCCGAGTTGCCGGCCCCGATCAGCGTGTGGGCTTCGTCGATGAACAGCAGGATCGGCGTGGGCGATTGCTGGACCGCCGAGATCACGTTCTTCAGACGCTGTTCGAACTCGCCCTTGACGCCCGCGCCCGCTTGCAGCAGGCCGAGGTCGAGCGTGAGCAGGCGCACGTCGCGGATCGCGGCGGGCACGTCGCCCTCGGCGATCTTCAGCGCCAGACCTTCGACGAGCGCGGTCTTGCCCACGCCAGGCTCCCCGACCAGGATAGGGTTGTTCTTGCGCCGGCGAGCGAGGATATCGATCATTTGCCGGATCTCGGCGTCGCGGCCGAACACGGGGTCGATCGCGCCTTCGCGCGCTTTCTGCGTCACGTCGATGGTAAAGCGGTCCAGCGCCTCGGACACTGGCTTGGCGAGGGCGCTCGCGTGCGCGACGGCGGGGAACAGGTCGGAGTCGCGCTCGTCGTCCATCGCGCTGTCCGATGCGTCGTCCGTGCTCGGTACGTTGCCCGGCTCCTCTGTGCACGGCCTCGCCGCGGGCGCTTCGACGGAGGTCCAGTTGAGCTCGGGCGTGAGGCGCTCGATCTGCGCAGACGACAGCGAGAGCAGCGCCCACGCGTCCGGCGCGCGCAGCAGTTGCGGCATGTCCGCGAGCGCCGCCAGCAGATGCGCGGAGCGGATCAGCGGTGTTTGCGCTTCGAGCGACGCTCGCAGCCAGGCCGCCTCGAGCAGTTGCCCGAGGCGATGGGACAAGCCGGGCTTGCCGCGCAAGTCGTGCGGCAAGCGGTCGATTGCACTCAGCAGGCCGTTCCAGACTCCGTCCACGTCGAGCGTATAGCGGCGCATGATTGCCACGATGTCCCCGTCGCCCAGTTCGAGCAGCTTGATCAGCCAGTGTTCGACTTCAATGTCACGATGGGCACGCGTCGCGCACAGACTGGCGGCGTCGGCGAGCGCGCGGGCGCAGTGATCGTTGAGGCGGCGCAGATACGGAGAGAGGTCGCGATGAGTCATGGCGGCAAGCGGCTAATAATGCGGCGTGAGAGGCGGTGAAAGAACGATCAGAAAGCGATAAGAGAGCCATGTGAGCGCGACAGGAGCGCGGTCGTCTGCGCCGGTAAGCGTGCCGACCCGCATTGGCTGACCAATGGCTGACCAATGGCTGGCTGACGACCAATGCCTGACGATGGCCGGTCCGAACCGCCAATAAACGGACGGACCGGCGCTTGGTCAGTGCTGGGCGCAGCGCGTCATCAGGAGCGCTCGTTCCAGGTGTCGGTGTGGATGATGTTGCCGTCCTTGTACGACCACGTGATCTTCTCGTAGCGCAACTGAACGTCTTCGAGATGATTGTGCTTTTCGAACTCCGGGTTCTTGATGTCGTGCATCTTCGGGTTCACCGCCACGACCTTCACGTTGTCGAGCTTGGTGTTGAAGTACTCTTTCTCCTTGCCGGCGTCGTCGATCTTGTACCACTTGATTTCGACCGACTTGAGCGTCTGGCCGCTTGTGACGGCCTTGTATAGATACGGCGACGAGGCGTCCGTCTCCTTCGTGAAGGTTATCGGCAGGTGTACGCGGGTGCCGGTCAGTTTGCCGGTGTTCGAATCGGTCGGGATACTCACGCCGTGTTGAAGCGCTACGACTTCGACGCTGCCTTCGCGACCCTGAACGGTGACCGAACCCTTGATGTCGGCGCCGCCATCGTCCTTGATCCACATGTATGCCGGAATTGCCATTTTCTTCTTCCTTTTACTCCAGTGAACAGGCCGTGTGGCCTTGGGGGATAGAACGGCTATTGCCGTTCCTGCTTTCCTCAAACGTGTCCCGGCAATCCGGGACCAGCGTGATTTCGACCCGACGGTTGGCTGCGCGACCTGCCTCTGTGGTGTTGGGCGCCTTCGGGCGGGTGTCGCCATATCCCTGGATCGCGAAGCGCGTCGGCGCAATGCCGGATGCGTCCGCCAGCCAGTTCCGCACGGACGCGGCGCGCGCCTCCGAAAGCTTCAGATTGCTGGCCGCGGCGCCGACGGAATCGGTATGGCCCGCGACCAGCACGCGCTTGTCCGGATGCGCCTTGATCATTTCCAGCGCGCCGATCAGCACGCGGTTGGAGCCGGGATTCAGGACCGCGCTGCCCGATCGGAATAACGACATGCTGTCCAGTTCGATGGTGGGCGGCGGAATGGGCGCAGGGGGCGGCGGCTGATAGCTGGCAATCAGCGCGTTGAGCGGTTGCAGCAGCGGGGCTCCGCGGTACAGGCCCAATCCGAGCCGGGGCGGCACGCCGAGGCTCCCGTAGCGTTCGAGCTCGTCGCGATCCCGCTTGACGGCTTTAAGTGCGTCGACGCGGGCTGCGTCCTCGGCGGGCGCGATCGCTTTATAGCGAGCCATATCGCCGACGACCCGTTCGACCAGCGCGCGATTCTGCCAGGCCGATGCAGCGGCGGCCGCGCAAAAGCCGGCGGTGAGCCACACGAACGCATGCGCTAGCGCGCGCGGCAGCGCGCGTCGTACGGACTGGGCCTGGATTCCGCGAATCAGAGGTTCTGGCAGCGGGTAATACGGTGGCGTACGCGGCTGGAGCGTGCGCGGCTGCGGCGTGCCTGATTGGAGACTGCGCGTTGCTTGTGTGTGCGCCGCGCTCGCCCGCTGCGCGCCACCGTCTGCGCTGGCGAGCGGCAACTCGGTGATGCCGGTGACGAACTGGCCGAATAACGAATCAGCGGCGGGTCGTCCGTCGATTGCGGTCACGCCCAGCGCCGCAAGCTGCAACGCACCACGTTGAGCGTTGACGAACACCGGCACGATAGTGTGGGTTGCCCAGCGCACGATGGCGTCGAGCCGTGCAGCACGGTGCGCGCGCAACTCGCGTTCCTCCGGAATCTCCGGACTGGCCATATGCGTGTACTGTGCGAGTCGCGCTGCGATCAGGTCGGCCAGTGCGTCGGGCTGCATTCCCTCTGCACCGGATACGCCGAACCAGGGCGCGTCCTCTTGCGATGATCCTTTTTCGCGCGCATAGAGCGCGACGCATACGGGCAGCGCATAACCGACCGCGCGGCTCGCTTCCCCGATTGCAGAACACCAGCGCCTGAGTGACGCCTGCAGTGTGACGGCCCCCGTGGCCTCATCGGCAGCCAGTAGATACGCGATGGCGTCGGGCCCCTGGCCGTCACGCCAGCGCTTGAGCGCATCGGCCAGATACATGAGCCGCGTCGGGTCCTCGTTGCGTACCCAGATAACGGAGTCCGTAATGCGCACGAGCCCGGAGCCGAATAGCTCGTCCAGTTTCCCGCCGCTGTCGCCCACGGCGATCACCAGCGGCGTGTTGTGTTTCAGTTCGGCAGGCAGCGAGCCAAGCGCCGTGTCGGCGGCGTCCAGCACATGGCGGGTTGCCTGACGCCGGGCGCGCGCACGTTTGGTCACGAGCACGACGGCAACGAGCGCGCTGAAAATCACGAGCGCGGCGAATATCGCGTTCCACCCGGCGGACCAGGGTGAAGACAGTGCGAGCCAGACCAGCGCCAACAGCGCGACCCACACGAACAGCGTGCGGTACGGATAACCACTTGGGTAACCAGTCAAACGCGGCTCCATCAATGTGCTATCCGGGCGACGGAGGCGTTGAGCCATTGATCGAGCGCGACGTACACGACGGTCGCGACGACGCACGCGCCGACGACCCACGTCAGCGGCGAAAGCCGCTCCGTCCAGCGACTCGCGTCGTGCGCTTTGATCACGACGGGACCGGCTGTGTCCTGCGCGCGACCGAGCCGTTCGCCGAGCGCCTTGACGAGCGCCGCGCGGGCATCGCGCCCGGCCAATGCGAACTTGCCCGTGAACCCGAGGTCCAGCACTGCACAGAAAATTGCCAGCAACGGCAGCACCGGTTGCGGCTCGGCCAGGCGGCGCTCGATACGCGCGATCAGTTCATGCCCCGCCTCGTTGCTCTGGAATTCGTCGACTTGCAGCGGCAGGCGCTCCCACGCGTCACGATCTTCGCCCCTCAGGTTGCTCAGCGCTGTTTCGTCGAGCAGCGCGCATTGGGCGTAAGCGGCGTCTTCAATCACGCCGTGCGGATGACCGGCAGACCGCATTTCCTCGCGCAGCCTGCGGACCTGCCCCTGGCATTTCTCCCTGAAGGCGCTGAACGACTGCGGCGCGGGATCGGCAGCAAGAAGAGCGACCGTCAGCGCCGTGTCGCGCAGCGCTACAGGCAAAAGAGAAGGCAGCAGCGTGGGCGTGCGGTTTGTCGAGGCGGTCGTCATGTCGGCAGCACCGCGTAAAGTTCGAGCGACACGTCCGGCATGGAGGCCGGGACATAAAACTGGCATGCGCGAGCATCCACCATCCGTTTGAACGCCGGGTGGGCGCCGTCGAGCGCAAAATACTGATTCTCGATCCGCACAGGAATGGCTGCGGGAAGCCGCGACATGCTGCGCAACGGAATGCCGGACAGCGCGGAGTTGACGATTTGCTCGACCTCGTCGGGCGCACCTGCCTTGCACAAGCGCGGCAACTGTTCAAGCAGAGCGTGAGCGGGCAGGCCGGATCTGACCGACAGGTAGTAGTCCGCACCTTCGACAAGCCGCTCGTCGTTGATCTTGCCGAGCCAGGCCGTGTCACGAATCCGTTCGAGGGCGATCGGCACGACGCGCGACGGAATTACCGTATCGAGCAGCGTACGGATGAGCGATTCCAGTTCCGCAAATACCGGCTCCGGCGCGCGGTGCGCGTACGGCGGAATAGCCCGCAGCGTTTCGGTAGTCGAGAACGTGAGCAGCGAGCCGGCCAACCGCGCCAGCACGCCGTACAGCCGCTCGGGATGCTGGTCCGGCGCCTGGCATAGACGCGCAAGATCCGGCCATGTGCTGTTCACGCTATGCAGCAGCCAGAAGAGCGAGACGTCGGCGACAGCGTAGTCGGCGATCTGATCGGAGCGCTCGCGCCGGCGCACGGCGAGACTTGCGCTCTTCGCGCTGAGGATTTCAGATAGCCGGTTCATGCGGCTCGTCAACTGACCGCTTGCGGAGAGCACGAGGCACGGCGGGACGAAGGCTGCATCGATCTCGAAGCGGCCTTGCGCGTTGCGCACAATCCTGCCGATCGGGCACGTCACATAGCCGGCCGGCTCCTCGAAGTCGAACAGCAGCGCAAGCGAATGCCGCTCGACGCTGATTTCTTCCTTGCCCTCGCCGTTGAGATCGGCGACCTGCAGAAATTCCCGCGTGAAGCGGCGTGGACGGGCAGGCTTCTCACCAGCTTCGATGCAGTTTCCGCCCTGCGGGTCGATGACCGGCAGGGCCGCAAGCACGATGACCGCTTCCGTGTGCGCAGGCACTTCGCTTAGATCACGCGGCGACGGCAGTCGGTCGGCGGATTCCGTATCGAACAGGGTGCCGTCGGGCAGGCGCAGATCGAGCGACTCCAGTTGCAGACGGTCGATCGACAACGCCTGCGTGTCGAAAGCAACCGTGGTCACTCCCCATGGGTCGGGACTGCCGATGCGGGCAATACGCTCGTCGGCGTACCGCTCCCATAGCGCCTGTTGCTGGAAATGCTGGGGCGTCATAAAAATGCCCTGTGCCCACAGCGGTCTTGTAATCTTCATCGTTATGGTTGATGCCTGAAACGTCCCTAAAGCAAGTCCCCTGGGACACGGTTTCGCATTGACATGCGCACCGCGCGGCACCTCTTGAGCGCCGCGCGGAAACTACCCAACCAGCTCGGACAGTCGGCCTCTAGTTCTTTGCCTTCGGCATTTGCGAGACAAGCGAGAGATTGATGTCCATCCCTTCGATCTGGAAGTGCGGCACGATGAAAAGCTTGACGCGGAAGAAGCCCGGGTTGTCCTCGATGTCCTCGACAATGACCTTTGCTTCGCGCAGCGGATGCGATGCCTGCAGGTCATCGCCCGGATCCGTCATTTCGGTGACGAGGGACTTGACCCACGTGTTCAGTTCCAGCTCGAGCAGACGGCGATCTTTCGTCGTGCCGATGTTCTCGCGCTGGATCAGCTTGAGATAGTGCGCGATTCGCGAGAGCAGGAAAATATATGGCAGACGGGCGTTGACGCGGCTGTTCGCCGTGGCCTCTTTGGTGTCGTACACCGCCGGCTTTTGCGCCGAGTGCGCCGAGAAGAAGCACGCGAAGTCGTGGTTCTTGTAGTACGACAGCGGAATAAAGCCCAGATTGGAGAACTCGAACTCGCGCGTTTCGGGAATCAGCACTTCGCTCGGAATCTTCGCCTGGTTACCGGTGCCCAGGTCGTACAGGTGGATGGGCAGGTCTTCCACCAGGCCGCCTGCCTGCGGACCACGAATCTGCACGCACCAGCCGTTCTTAATGAAGCTTCTCACCATGTTGGCCGCAAATGCGAACGACGCGTTGGCCCACAAATAGCGCGTGTGATCGGGGCCCTTGACCGCTTCCTCGTAATTGAACGCGCGCACCGGCGTGGTGTCGGGGCCGTACGGCAAACGCGCGAGGAAGCGAGGGAGCGTGAGACCGATGTAGCGGGCGTCATCCGACTCGCGGAAGCTCTTCCATTTCAGGTATTCGGCGCGATCGAAGTAGTTGCCGATGTCGCGAATACTTGCGACTTCCTCCATCGAGTCCTTGCCGAAGAACTTTGGCGAGACCGAGCCAATGAACGGCATATGAGCAGCCGCCGATACCTTCGCGATATTGCGCAGCAGCGCGATGTCCTGCGGGCTGCGGTCGAACTCGTAGTTCGAGATGATCGAGCCGATCGGCTCGCCGCCCGGCGTGTCGTATTCCTGAATGTAGGTGTGCAGGTACAGACCGCTCTGGATTACTTCAGGCGTGTCCTCGAAGTCCTGGCGCAACTGTTCCTTCGACACGTCCAGCACTTCGATGCGCACGTTCTTACGGAAATCGGTGCGATCAACCAGGAACTTCAGGCCGCGCCACGCAGATTCGATCTGCTGGAACGTTTCGTTATGCATGATCGCGTCGAGCTGACGGCTGATCTGCCGGTCCAGATGGGCGATGTGGAAATCCAGCAGACTCTTGTCGAGACGATCTACCTGTTGCGACGATTCGTTGATCATCTTCAGGAACACGCTCATCGCCTGCGCGACGCGCTCATCCAGCGAGGATTCCGACAGCGAGTCCGCATTCTGGAAGGAGTCGAACGGACGCGTTTGCTTGACAGGCGTCAGGTTGATCTTTTCGCAGAGGGATTCGTAGACGCTCTTGCCGGAGGCGTCCAGCACGACTGCGTCTGCTGCTGCCGAATCCTGAAATGCCGTTTCGTTCTTTGCCATGTTCAATATTCCTCGTTGAGCGGCGATTACTGTTGCGCAGACGGTGCGGATTCACCGATTTGCTGCAGGTCCGAGCGCAGGCGGTCGGACAGGGCCGGGTCCTTGAGGATTTTCTCGAGTTCGCGACGGAACGTTGCGTTATCGAGCAGGTTTGATTTGAGGTCGCGCAGCAGGTTGCGTGCAGCCATCAGCGCGCGCAACTCGGGCACCTTGCCTGCCACGACATCCGGTCTGAAGTCGTCCATCGAATTGAATTCGAGACTGACCGGCAGTTCCGAGCCGTCGCCTGCCAGCGTATTCTCGACAGCGATCTTTGCCTTGGGGCTGTAGTCGGCTAGAACCGAATTGAAGTTGTTCTTGTTGATGTCTATCTTGGTGCGTTCTGCGAGTGAACGCGTGTCCTGGCCGTTGCTGTAGTCGCCCATGACGAGCAACTTCAGCGGAAGCTCAACCTTTTTCTGAGCGCCCCCAGTATGCAAGTCAAGCTTGATATTGATTCTTGCTTTCGGTACCTCGTTCTGGAAGCTGTTTGCCATTTTTTATGTCCTTAGGATCTTGAGTGCCGATACATCAATCAGTACAACAAACATGAATAGCGAATATGTAACACACGGTTTTCGTCTTGAAATTGCGTTTTTGAAAAAAATCATCAAGATTAAAAAAATTGCTTGAATCCTATTCACAGAACGTGCGGAAGCAGTTACCGTTGCTCCTCAAAACTCACCTGGCAGGATCATAAGTACTACAGAGAGTGTGAGTACGATGCGATACGAAGGGGATAGCAAGCGATGGCTGATCTGAGTGAAAACGTCGGCGGGTACGCAGCGACCCCGCGAGCCGTAACGGGGCGGCAGTCGTATTTTCTTGAAGTAACAGGGCCTGCCAACGGTTGCGAAATTTCTGTCGTATCGTTCAGCGCTGTCGAGCGTATCGGCGAACCGTATCGCGTGATTGTGGAGATTGCGCATCCCGGTTTGCTTTCACGCGCGGACTACCTCGGCCGCGATGCGAGCTTCACGATCGATCCCGCCGACGGCAGTCCGCCACGCGTGTTCGCCGGCTGCATCACGCGCTTCAGCAGGACGAAGACGACTAAAGACTTCACCGGCTACCGGATCGTGGTCGAAGCGCATATCGCGCGTTTGAGGCTTGCGCGCGCGAGCCGCATCTACCAGCAACAGAGCGCGCCGCAGATCATCGAGGCGATCCTGCGCCGGCACGGCTTCAAGGGCCATCAGTTTTTATTCAAGCTGCGGCGGAAATATCCACAGCATCCCTTCCGTTTCCAGTATCAGATGTCGGATCTTTCGTACATCCAGATGCTGATGCAGAAGGAAGGCATCTACTGCTATTTCGAGCAGGGCAAGCATGGCGACGTGATCGTGTTCGGGGATGA
>NZ_AXAJ01000012.1 GCF_000472445.1 Burkholderia sp. WSM2230 | reverse complement strand
GACCTTCCACGGCGTGTCGTACAGGAAGATCGACGAGCTCGGCAGCATCCAGTGGCCTTGCAATGAAGAGGCGCCGGACGGCACGCCGACCATGCACGTCGATACCTTCGTGCGCGGCAAGGGCAGGTTCGTGATTACGAAGTTCATCGCGTCGCCGGAAAAAGTCACGCGCAAATTCCCGCTGCTGCTCACNACCGGGCGCATCCTGTCGCAGTACAACGTGGGTGCGCAGACGCGCCGCACGGAGAACTCGCGCTGGCACGACGAAGACCGGCTGGAGCTGCATCCGCACGACGCGGAAGAACGCGGCATCAGGACGGGCGACTGGGTGGGCATCGAATCGCGCGCGGGGCAAACCGTGTTGCGCGCGAAGGTCACCGAGCGGATGCAGCCGGGCGTGGTCTATACGACGTTTCACTTCCCCGAATCGGGCGCGAACGTGATCACGACCGATAGCTCGGACTGGGCCACCAACTGTCCGGAATACAAGGTGACGGCGGTGCAGGTGATGCCGGTCGAACAGCCGTCGGAGTGGCAGCANCAGTACTCGCGCTTCAATGCCGAGCAACTNGAACTGCTGNGGCAGCGCGAGCTGGCCANCGCGACATCGGGTAAGTGAGGCGAGCCATGGACACTCGGAATCTGATCGACATGGCGAACCGCATCGGCGACTTCTTCGCTTCGATGCCGGATCACGATGAAGCCGTCGCGGGCGTGGCCGACCATATCCGCCGCTTCTGGGAGCCGCGCATGCGGCGCGCGCTGCTGGCGTCGCTCGATACGCCGCAGACGGGCGGCATCGAGATGTCGGCGATCGTCAGGGAGGCGCTTGTCAAAAACCGCGAGCGTCTCGCGCCTGCGGAGGCTTCTCTCGTCTGAAACTTGCGGCGCGGCGGCCTGCGGCGTCGCTGCCGCACAGGCTGCTGGAAGCCTGGCGTGCGGCACAGACGCGGCTGCATGCAGTGCAGCGGCAAGCGAAGGCCGCGCTGCGGCGCCGCTCGACGCCCTACGTCGTCATGCTGTCGCGTCGGAATCCACTTCACCTCACACCGCCGTCTGCTCCGGTATCTGTCCGCCCGCGGTGAACCACGTTTCGCAGTGCCGCAGCAGCCCGTTCAGGTCCGAGCCGGTGCGCCCGCGCGCGCTGATGTAGCCGTCCGGCCTCAGCAGATAGAACGACGGCCGCGTGCGTCCATACGACTCCGCTAGCGACGGCCCGCCGTCGCCGGTCGTGTCCGTCACGCGCCAGATCCGCACGGCGCCGGGCAACAAGCGCTCCATTTCCACGGCAAGACGCTCGAGTTCGGCGTCGGGCGGCGGCTCATGCTTCGCGTCCGGATCGAGCGGCTTGCCGTCGACGGGCAAAGGCGGCACGAGCAGGAACAGCGAGAAAAACGCGGGGTCATGCAGATCGTAGAGGCAGCCGATGCCGGGCGCGCATCCCAGCGGACCGTCGACGACGTGCACCACCGCATCCGGCGCCCGCTCGCCCGCTCGCGGCCCGCCGTCCAGCACGCGCTCCAGCGTGAGCGGACTGCGCCGATATTGGACCGACAGCTCGCTGATGGTGAGCCGCGCGGCGTCGCGCAGCGGACCGAGCGCGGCGAGGACCGGCATCACGCGCTCGCGCAGCAACTTGAGCGGCCCATGATCGGCTTCCGCCATCTGCGTGATGAAGCCGGTTTGCCGCAACACCTCGCGCTCGATGGGATGCCGTTCGACATGGTAGGTGTCGAGCAGGCGGTCGGGCGCCGCGCCCTTGAGCACACGCGCGAGCTTCCAGCCGAGGTTGAACGCTTCCTGAATGCCGGTGTTCATGCCCTGCGCGCCGGCCGGGCTGTGCACATGCGCCGCGTCGCCGGCGAGGAACACGCGGCCAACGCGCAGACGCTCCACCATCCGGCTGTTCACATGGAAGTACGAGGACCACGCGAGTTCCGATACGTCGACGCGTTCGTGCACGCGCCTCGCCAGCAGCGCCTTGCACTCCTCGAGCGACGGCGCGCGGACGCGATTGAGCGGCGGCTCGCCGAGCACCACCGGCGACAGCGGCGCGGGAGCGGCAGGTGCAGATGCAGGCTGCACCGCGTGATCGGCGATCAGCCGATGCCGGCCGTGCCCCATCGGAAACAGCGCGACGAGGCCTTCGCCGGAAGCGAAGATATGAAATTCGTCGTCGGGCCAATCGGTTTCGGCGTGAACGTCGGCCAGCAGGAATGTCTGCTCGAGCGTCTTGCCCTCGAAGTTGAGACCGAGACCGTGGCGGATCATGCTGTGCGCGCCATCGGCGGCGATCATCCAGGACGGGCGCAGCGTTTCGGTGTGACCGTCGGCGCGCCGCAGCGTCGCCTGGACGCCGACCGAGCCTTGCGAGAACATGGTGAGTTCGACGCCCCGCTCGACCGTCACGCCGAGCGTCGCGAGGTGCTCGGTCAAAAGACGTTCCGTCACCGACTGATCGAGAAACAGCAGATAAGGATAGCGCGTGTGCAGCGGATCGAAATCGAGCTGCGCGAGCCGCATGCCGTTAGAAAACAGATTGGCCACGCGCGCGCGATGGCCTAGTTCGAGAAAGCGTTCGGCGAGCCGATGCTGCTCCAGCAGTTCAAGCGTGCGCGCCTGAATGCCGATGGCGCGCGAATAGGGGCTCGGCTGCATCGCCCGGTCGATGAGGCGCACGGGCACATGAGCGCGCGCGAGACTCATGGCGGCGGCAAGCCCGGTCGGCCCCGCCCCGACGATCAGCACCGGCGATGCATTGTCAGCAGCAGCGTCCATGCGAAACTCCGCAGACCACAGTGCGCTCTAGTGTACGCCCCGCGCCCGAGCGCCGGACGGCGGGCTGCATCGATTGCGAGGCGTATCGCGCATAGCGTGAGCGTGAGCGTGGCGAATGCGGGCGCCGCGGTGCGGGGCGATGCGTGTCGTGGGCTGCGGTGTGTTTTAGTGCGCTTTGATGTGCCGCTTCAGTGTGCCGCTTTGGCCTGCCGCTTCCGTGCGCTCAGTGCGCGGCGGGCGGGCAATCCATCGCGCATCGATGATCGGTCGTGCCGAGGTCCACTTGCAGCGTCGCATGCTGCATCGAAAAGCGTTCGCGCAGGGCGAGCACGATGCCGTCGAGCCGCTCGTCGCCGGGATGCCCCGCCGGCATCACCAGATGCGCGCTGAGCGCATTGCCGGTCGTCGACAGCGCCCACACGTGCAGATCGTGAACGTCCTCGACACCGGGCTGGCCGGCGAGATAGTCGCGAATGCGTTGCACATCGACGCCCGGCGGCACCGCATTGAGCGCGAGGCGCACCGAGTCGCGCAACAGGCCCCACGTGCCGTAGACGACGACCCCGACCACCAGCAGGCTCATCAGCGGGTCGAGCCACGTCCAGCCTGTGTAGAGAATCACGAGGCCGCTGATTGCCACCGCCGCGGACACAGCTGCATCGGCAGCCATATGCAGGAACGCGCCGCGAATGTTCAGGTCTTCCTTCTGGCCGCGCATGAAGAGACACGCGGAGATTCCATTGACGACCACGCCGACGCCCGCGACGACGAACACCGCAAGCCCCGCGACGGGCGCCGGGTTCATCAGGCGGCCGACCGCCTCGGCGACGATCCCGCCGCACGCGAACAGCAGCAGTGCCGCGTTGGCAAGCGAAGCCAGAATCGACGAACTGCCGTAGCCGAACGTGTAGCGCGCGGAAGGACGGCGCGTGGCGAGCCACGCGGCGCCCCAGGCGAGCAGCAGGCCGAGCACGTCGGAGAGATTGTGGCCGGCGTCGGCGAGCAGCGCGGTGGAGTGCGCGAGCACGCCGTACAGAGCCTGAAGGGCGACGATCGCGACGTTCAGCGCGACGGCCAGCGCGAACGCGAAGCCGTGGCCGGCGACGGGGGCGTGGGCGTGGTGACTGTGGCTGTGACTGTGGCTGTGGCTATGACTGTGGCTGTGACTGTGGCTGTGGCTGGGGCTGGGGCTGGGGCTGTGGTCGTGGTCGTGGTCGTGGTCGTGGCCGTGGCCGTGGCCGTGGCTGTGGTCGTGGTCGTGGTCGTGGTCGTGGTCGTGGTCGTGGTCGTGGCCGTGGTCGTGGCCGTGGTCGTGGCCGTGGCTGTGGCCGTACCCAGGTTCGTTGCCGTCGGCGTGGCTATGGCCTTGGCCTTCCCCCCTGCTGTCCCGCGCATCCAGCCGCACCGACGCGTGCTCGTCTTCTCTCGCTTCGATTTTCTTCATGGCAGATCCAATACGTCGTCGCGGGTAGGCTCGGCGACGTGCTCGAGCATGCCGGCCAGCATCGCGCTGATGTGGCGGTCGGCGGCGACATAGAACACCTGCTTGCCCTGCCGCTGCGCCCGTACTATTCGCGCCGCGCGCAGCAGCCGCAGATGATGGCTGACGAGCGACGGCGACAAACCGAGCTCGTCCGCAATCGCACCCACGGCACGACGTTCGTCGACGCAAGCGAGCACAATGCGCAGCCGCGTCGGATCGCCGAGCAGCCGGAACAGATCGGCGAGCGGCACGATGGTGTCCGCGGAGCGCGAATCCACGTCCGCCGGCGATAACGCACAAGCCGTAAGAGGAATCATGGCGACACACATGTGAATAGATGTTCACATGTTAGACGAGCCCCCGGAACCTGGTCAAACCGGAGCGCCTCCCCGCGAGTGTGGGAAAATGCGGCCTTTGCCTCACCCGAACACCATCCCCGTCATGCAACCTGTTTTTGACCGCGCTTTTGCGGCGCATCGTGACGGCCGCCTGGACGACGCCGAACGCGGCTACCGCGCGACGCTGGACGGCAATCCCGCGCACGTCGACGCGTTGCATCTGCTGGGCGTGCTGCGCCATCAGCAGGGCCAGCACGCCGAAGCCGCCGAGCTGGTGCGGCGCGCGGTCAATCTGCGTCCGCAAGACGCCGCGCTGCAGTTGAACCTCGGCAATGCGCTGAAGGCGCTAGGCCAGATCGACGAAGCCATCGAGCAGTTTCGCAACGCGCTGACGCTCGCGCCGTCGTTTCCCAT
This sequence comes from Burkholderia sp. WSM2230, assembly GCF_000472445.1. Lineage (GTDB taxonomy): Bacteria > Pseudomonadota > Gammaproteobacteria > Burkholderiales > Burkholderiaceae > Paraburkholderia. Next base: position 187,404 of record NZ_AXAJ01000012.1, on the reverse strand, counting down.
GGCGCACTACAACCTCGGCAATGCGTATGCGGCGGCGGGCCGTCACGACGACGCCGCCGACGCATTCCGTCGCTCTTTGCTCCTGCAACCGGAAGACGCCTCGTCGCACAACAATCTCGGCAACGCCCTGCATGCGCTCGGGCGTCACGAAGAAGCCATCGCGTCGTTCCGGCGCACGCTCGAACTGCGCCCCGGCCACGCCGGCGCGCTCAACAACATGGGCATGTCGCTTAATGCGCTCGGCCGCGCGGACGAAGCCATCCCCTGCTTCCAGGCCGCTTTGGCCGCGGAGCCGCGCTTCGTTGCCGCGCACTTCAATCTCGCCAATACCTTCGACGCCACCGGCCGTCACGAGCAAGCCGTGGCGTCGTTCGAGGCCACGCTTGCATTGCAGCCGAATCTGCCGCCCGCCATCTTCGGCATGGGCAATGCGCTGGCCGCGCTCGGGCGTCACACGCAGGCAATTCCGTACCTGGAACGCTCGGTCGGTCTCGATCCGCAATTCGCGCTCGCCTGGCTGAGCCTCGGCACCGCGCACCAGGCGCTCGGCGCGCACGCCACTGCCGTGCGCGCATTGGATCAGGCGTTGCGCCTGCAGCCCGATCTCGCGGCCGCGCATATGAACCGCGCGCTGGCGTGGCTCGCGTTGGGCGATTTCGCGCGCGGGCTGCCGGAATACGAATGGCGTCTGCAAACCGTCGCAGAACCGGCTATCGAGACGTTGCCGCGCTGGCACGGCGAGCCGGTCCCCGAGCGCACACTGCTGATCCATGCCGAACAGGGTTTCGGCGATACGCTTCAGTTCGTGCGCTTCATTCCGCTCGCTGCGCAGCGTGCGGCGCGCGTTGTGCTCGAAGTGCAGCCGCCGCTCGTGCCGCTCCTCGAGCCGGTTGCAAAGGCGTGGCGCGTGACGCTCGTCGCGCGCGGCGCGCCCCGCCCCGCCGCCGACCTGCAATGCCCGTTACTGAGCTTGCCGCTCACGCTTGGCACGACGCCCGCCACGATTCCCGGGCATACGCCCTACCTGAGCGCGCCGCCCGCCTACCGGCGCAAATGGCGCGGCTCGCTGGGCGGTCAGGCCAGGCACAAGATCGGACTCGCGTGGTCCGGGCGGATGCAGCAGAACGAAACGCGCTCGATGCCGCTCGCCGCGCTCGAGCCGCTTTTTGCGCTCGAAGGCATCGACTGGATTGTGCTGCAGCCCAATCTCAGCGCAGAGGAGCGCGCCGCGCTGGACGCGCATCCGCGCGCGCGGTGGATTCATCGCTTCGACGAGCGGATCGGCGACTTCGCGGATACTGCCGCGATCATCGAGCGGCTGGATGCGGTCGTTTCGATCGATACGTCGATCGCCCACCTGGCCGGCGCGCTTGGCAAGCCGCTGTGGCTGATGCTGCCGTTCGCGCCCGACTGGCGCTGGTATCCCGACGACACGCGCAGCGCCTGGTACGCCAATGCGAAGCTGCTGCGTCAGCCGCGGCCAGGCGCGTGGCGTGAGGTGGTGGAAGCGGTAGCGCAAGGGTTGCGACGCGGATAGCGGATAGGGTGGCTGGCGGCCCGTCACTCGCGGCCCATGGCGCGTTGGCTCGTGACTCGCGCCTGGCGGCTAACCTCAGCAACGGCGCATGAGTTGAAGCGCCGGCGCGTACCAGCAAAGAAAAACCCCGCATTCGCGGGGTTTTTCTTTTGCGCCGACTACAGTCACCGCGAGCTCAAATTGCAAATCACGCGCTCCTGTATTGATCGCGCGATTCAGGCGTGCGGTACAACACGAGCGTCGCGATCAGCCCGCAGATTGCCGCCACGCCGAGGAAGAGCCCGGGCGCCGCCTTGTTGCCGGTCGAATGAATCAGCAGCGTCGAGATGGCCGGCGTGAAGCCGCCGATCGTCGTCGCAAGGCTGTAGGCCAACGAGAAGCCCGCGGTGCGCACCTCGACCGGCATCACTTCGGTGAGTGCGACGACCATGGCGCCGTTATAGCTGCCGTAGAGGAACGACAGCCACAGCTCGACCGTGAGCAGACGCGCGAACGACGGCTCGGCGACGAGCCATTGCAGCGCCGGATAAGCGCTGACGATGGTGAGCGCCGTGAAGGCCAGCAGCACCGGACGACGGCCGATGCGATCCGACAGCGCGCCCGCGAGCGGCAGCCAGATCAGGTTCGACAAACCGATACAGACGGTGACCACGAGCGTGTCGATTGCCGACAGCTTCAGCACTTCCTTGCCGAAGGTCGGCGTATAGGCGGTGATCATGTAGAACGACACCGTCGTCATGATGACCATGCCCATGCCGCCCAGCACCGTGACCCAGTTCGCGGCCATGCTTTTCATGATCTCGCCCATGCCTGGGCGATGCTTGCGCGCGGAGAATTCCTCGGTTTCCTTCAGGGAACGGCGAATCAGGAACAGGAACGGCACGATCAGGCAGCCGATCAGGAACGGCACGCGCCAGCCCCACGCGCTCATCTGATCCACGGGCAGCGTCTTGTTGAGCATCACGCCGAGCAGCGCGGCGAACACCACCGCGACCTGCTGGCTGCCCGACTGCCACGCGCAATAGAAGCCCTTGTGCCCCTTGGTGGCGATTTCGGACAGATACACCGACACGCCGCCCAGTTCGACACCCGCCGAAAAACCCTGCAGCAGGCGGCCGAACAGCACGAGCACCGGCGCGAGCAGGCCGATGGTCGCGTATCCTGGAATGGACGCCACCGTCAGCGTGCCGAGCGCCATCAGACCGAGCGTGAGGATCAGCCCCTTGCGCCGGCCGTAATGGTCGATGTACGCACCGAGGACGATGGCGCCGAGCGGCCGCATCAGGAAGCCCGCGCCGAATACCGAAAGCGAAAGCATCAGCGAGGCGAATTCGCTGCCGCTCGGGAAATAGGTCTTGGCGATCGCGGATGCGTAATAGCCGTAGACCATGAAATCGTACATTTCAAGAAAGTTGCCGCTGACCACGCGGAACACTGTCTTGACTTTGGATTCTTCCGACGAAGAAATGGCGTGTGACGCTGTTGACATTGACATTCCCTGATAGGCCCACGCCGCGCGGCCGGCGGCGATCTGGCGGATGAAACGGTCCGCTTCGTCGAACTGGCGGATGCCACAGGTAAGCGGGAGGCTGCAGAGCAGGCCGCGCCGGGGGCGCTGCATTCTGCAAGTGAACGGATTCCGGCGATATCAGGGTAAACGTTGACGCCGCCGAAAGCCGCGCCACGCCATGTTACCGTCGATGGCACTGTTGCGTATTTCCTACATTTTCATTACAACCGACCCCGCCGCTCACGACCGTTAGAATGGCGGCGAAGCAATTTCCGTTGGTCATTTTCCCGATGCAGACCACCCCCGCCCTGTCGCTGCGCCCCGCCACCGTCGCGGATGCCGCGCTGATCGCTTCGATTCACAGTACGAGCTGGCGCGCCACTTACCGCGGCCTGCTGCCCGACGCTTTTCTGGACGGCGAGGTCACCGGAGAACGCGCCGCCTACTGGAAGGCGCGCATGGTAGCGCCGGGCAGCGAGCGGCGCATGGTGCAGATCGCGATGTTGGGCGACGAGCCGATCGGCTTCGTATGCGTCGAGCGCCAGCCCGGGTCCGCGTGGGGCGCGCTGCTCGATAACCTGCACGCATTGCCGGGCTATCAGGGTATCGGCGCGGGCAAGCTGCTCATGCGCGCCGCCAAAGACTGGGCTCGCTCGCAAGGGGAGACGCAACTGTATCTGTACGTGCTCGAAGGTAATCTGCCGGCAATGGGCTTTTATGAAAGGCAAGGCTGGCAGTTCGTCGGCGCGGAGCCGGACCGGATGGGCGGCGTGGATATCACTGCTCTGCGTTATGTTTATCGACTGGATAAGTCGAGCGTTTGATCTGGGTCTCGACTGCTGTCATCTCGGACATTTCGCCTCGCACTTTGGGAAGTGTCACAGCCCTTCCTCTTCGGTTCCGTCGCATCATCTTCTTTTCCCGACGATGGCTTTGCGGCCTGGGCGCTGATGCGTCCGGGCGCGCTCATGCGCGCGAGCTACTCGCTCCTGCGCCGTAGCGCTCCCACGCACGCGAGAAGCGTTTTTGCGTAGCACTCCGAGGCCTTCGTCGCCGACCCACGAATGCCAGGCGGCGTCCTTTGCCGAGGCGCTGGAAAAGAGCGATGGCGACCACCCCGTTAACCGTAGTCGAAGGCGCGATGGCGTTGCCGCGCTCGCGCCCGTTCAATGATGTGCCGGCGCCGTTTGGCGGCGGGTGGGCATTGCTCGCGCCAGGCTACTGCCTGGACAGACGGCTGCACGGCCTTTATGGCGCGGTCCTCAAAACATTCAACATGGACGAACAGCCGATCCGCTCATTCTGCCGATGGGTCGCGCCGGAAAATCGGCGTACTCACTCAGAGGCGCCTGTTGGGGTCGCGTCGGCGATCGGCCGGGGCATGTCGCTTGGGGGCGGCTCGGGTGAAACGAAGGCGCTGGAGTCTTCGGTGGGTTCGGTGGGTTCGGTGGGTTCGGTCGGTTCGGTCGGTTCGGTCGGTTCGGTCGGTTCGGTCGGTTCGGTGGGTTCGGTGGGTTCAGCGGTTTTGATCGATCCCGCTTCGGCGAATGGGCTTCCGTCAGCAGAGACCTCGGCCCGCGCAGAAGCTCCCGCCTCGCCCGAAACTTTTGCACCCGTGGCAACGTATGCGTCCGACGCTGAGCGGCATGCGCCTCGCGCGTCGGTCGTGCCATGGTGGATGCTCGCGGGCGCCGCCTGCGCGCTGGGCGGCGTCGCGCTGCTCGCGTGGCTGGCGCCTCGTCATCATGACGCCTCTCATCAGCCTGACGGCAATGACACCGGGTCTGCCCATGGCACCGTTGCCGTGCGCGATACGACAACTGCACAAGCGCCGTTGCACGCTGGCACCGACGCTTCCAAAACAACCGGCGAAGCCGCACACGCAAAAGCCACGAGTACAAGCTCGTCCGCGCGGCCTGGCCACGCTGCGCCAGCTCCCGCTCGCAAGATGTTTACCAGAGAGACCGCACCAGAAGCAAAGGCCGCAAAACAGGCCAGGACGCATGTACCGGAAATCGCGCCAATCGGCCGCACCCCGAAGCAAGTGGTCGCGGGGAACGGCGACCATCGGCGGAACACGGAACGACCTCTTGCAAGCATCGACCCATTGCGCCATCCGCACAACGCAGCCGGCGACGCAGTGAGCCTCCCAGTGCCCTCACCTGCATCGCGGCGGTTCGTCAAACCGTCGGTTGCCGGCTCTTACTCTCCGCTCGCGCCGTCGCTGTTGGGCACCGACGACTACGCGTCCGTTGACCTCAGCGCCAGCATCCGAAGCCAGGGCCGCACGCAACAGGAGCAGCCGCCATCGTTTGCGACTTCGTCGCCGCACAACGGCCAGCAGTGGGTGAACCGTCTCTCGCAGCGCCGCGTGACCGAAGTCCCGGATCAATTCATCAAGTAGCCGGGCGATCCGCCGCACAAAAAAGCCCGACCATCGATCGGGCTTCCTTCGTACTTCGAACGCTTTTACTTCTGGCCTGGCAAACCCATTTCCGTTTGCCGCTGCAACTGCATCACCTGCCCCTGCACCTGCCTCAGTTGCGCCTGTGCGCGCTCCTTCTCTTCGCGTAGTACAGCCGCTTCGTTTTGTGTCTGACGCTGGTAGTCGTTGACCTTCGCCTGCTGCGAGCGGGCGACTTCCAGGTCAGCCTGCAAGCGCTTCGCCCGCTCTTCGGACAATGCAATCACGTCCTGAATGTACGACTTCTGCGCCTGAAGCAGCGTACGCTGAATCTCCACCTCGGACAGTTGCGCGGTCTGCTGCACGAAGCCCGCGTAGATCGCCTCAGCCCGGCCCGCATCCGCCGACTTGATCACCCGCCAGAAATGCTTGTCCTGGAACAATGCGATGTAGTACGTCACTTCGCGCGGATAGAAGAACAGGCTCGCGCCGTAGCTGCCGTTGTAGGTAGTGCGCAGTTCGCTCAGCCTCGCGTCCTGGATCATTTGCATCAACTCGGCGACGTTGCCTTGCGCTTCCGCTGCCGTGTCCGAGGAAGACGAAGACGACGATGACGAAGACGGGGCCGACGCCAGCGCCGCCTCGCGCAGCGCGTCGGCGACAGGCTGCGGCGTCAGCGAGTTCATGGCTGGCCGCGTGCCGACCATCGGCGCGGCCTCTTCGCCTTGCGCGGCCAGCACGAACCCGCCATGCTGCAACAGCGCGCACGATGTCGCGAGCAGCATGGCGCGCCGTAAAGATAAGGGGTGCTTCATACCTGCATGCTCCCTGCGGATCCATAAAACAGCCTTGGATTATCGCGCGGATTAGTGCTTAAGCGAAGCATTGAAGCGTCGCAAAAATGGACTTTAAATCGAGATAAAGCTACGGTGTACGAATCAGATGACACGCGAGCTTGTCCCAAAATAAAAGCATTTTTTGGACAACGCAAAAAAAAGCGCCGCTTGCACAGCGGCGCCTCAACGAATGGAACTCCAGAGCGTGCGCCGCGTTTCCGACGCAAATGCAGACCTGAAGGCAAAATCGAACGCCCGGCCAAACTCAAACACCAAGGCCAGCGCAAACACCAACGCGACCTCCCGCCACCTCCTCTAAAACCGCGTTTCGCGCGCCACTCGCAAGAACGTGTCGAGAAGCGGCGTGCAATCCAGCAACTCCGGCCCGCCCGCGCGATGAAACTCCGGATGCCATTGCACGCCCATCACGAATGGCGCGCGCCGGTAGCGCACTGCTTCGATGATGCCGTCCGATGCCGAGACCGCCTCGATATTCAGATCGCGGCCCAGCGTCTTGACCGCCTGATGGTGGATCGAGTTGACGATCGCATCGCGCCGCGCCGGAAACATGTTGGCGAGCGTCGAGCCGTCCGGAAAATGGATCGCGTGACGGTGCTGATCGTAGTCTTCGTTGACGTGCGCGCCGGCGGTCGGCACGTCGGTGGCAATGTCCTGATACAAGGTGCCGCCGAACGCCACGTTGATCAGCTGGCAGCCGCGGCACACACCGAGCACCGGCTTGCCCGACTCGATGAATTCATGCAGCAGTTCGAGCTCGTACATATCGCGCACGCGGTCGCCGGGCCATTCGGGACGTGTCGCGGTCTCCGCATACGACTGCGGCGAGACGTCCGCGCCGCCTTGCAGCAGCAGGCCATCAAGATGCTTCGCGTAATCGCGCAAACGGATATTGCTCGGATGCAGCATGCCCTGATGGCCGACCGTCGGGATCATGAACACCAGCACGTCGCGCGACATCACCCAATGCGCAATCGACTCCTCCAGGTACTGCAGCGTCTTGCCGCGCAGCCCCTTCGCGCCCGGCTCGGGGTGGAAGATGCGCGCCGATACGCCGATGCGCAATGTGCGCTGCGTAATCCGCTGACCCGCGCGGTCGAAGATCTGACGCGCGCGCGCAGCGACGATACGGCCAAACACCGACCACGCCGAATCCGTCTGCTTCAGATAGCGCGGAGGCGAAGGCGGCAACGCATTCGGCGGCGGCGGGTTGCTCGCGCTGAAATCCGGGGCAGCGCCGAAACCGGGCGGCGGCGCGCCGGCGGGCCGCGCAGTGGTTTCCGCGGCGTCCTCGGCGGCGAGCACTTCATCGGTCGAGGCGACCAGTTCGCCTTCAATCGGCTCGCTCGTGAGCGGCGTCGCGCTGCGCGGCGGTGAAGACTGGGCGGGGGCCACGGTTGGCGCGGGCGGCATGGACGCCGCTTCGCGGCCGCGCGCCGAGCGCGCATCGCGTTCATGAACAGCCGCTTCCTGCTTCGCGACCGAGGCGGCTGCGGAACTGCGCGCTTCGGCCGCATCGCGTTGCTGGGCCGAGCGCCTGTCGGCGGGCGTAACCGCGGACGCGCTCCCGGGCGCGTCAGTCGACGATCTCGCAGCCGCCTCCGACGCGCCGGACGGCGCGCCTACAGGCCGACCGGAAACAGACGCACCTGAAACGCCAGTCGACGGTGCCGCGGTCGACACCAGCGGATCCTTTACCGGCGACTGAATAGCATCTTCATGCGAGAGGGGTAACGAAGCCGCCGGTTCGACGGGCGGTGTACCGGACGTTACGGACGTTGGCAACGTTGCCGGCGATGCCGAAGGCGGCGGTGGACTGCCGGGTTGACCGGCGTTTTCAGGTTTGTTTTCGCTCATGACTGTCGGACAGGCGCCTTTCACGCGAACGAATGAATATGCCCTGATTATCCGCCAGCGTGCCCAGGCGGGCAAACGCGCACACAATTGCTCACATTGTCCGGCCGCGCTGCCCAGTTCCGTCAAACTTAGGGATCAGGCTGTTCGTCGAAAGTTTCGCGCAGCGCAATCTGCATGGCCGCGTGAATCTTCACGCACCAGCGCCAGACGAGCGCGAGCAGCAGCGCCGCGCAAATCAGCACTGCGGCAAGCAGGCCGGTCGGCGGCAGGATGCCGCCCGAGAGCGCCGCCACCAGTAGAAAAACGCCGACCATGCAGACCACCGGCACAAGATCGGCAATCGCATAGCGCAGCGCGCTGGTGAAGCGCCCCGCCGTCGCCGGCTGCACGCTCACCTCAGCAAGCAACAGCGCGAGCGACTTCGTCTTGCGATAAACGGCCACCAGAAACGGCATCGACACGAGCAACGCGGCGCTCCACAGCACTACGCGCTGCAGCGGCTCGGCGCTGACCCAATGTGTGAGCAAGCCACTGATGTAGGGCGCGCCGTACGACACGATCAGAAAAATCGCGGCGACGAGGGCGAGATTCACCGCGATCTGCAGGATGATTCGCCGCGTCATGCTGAAAAGCGTCGGCTCGCCGCTGCCGGTGCTCAGGCTGCTCAACCACTGGCTATACATGCCGAACACGTTGACGAGCGTGCGCGGCAGCACGCGCGCAAAACGCCGCGTGAGCGGATCGGCGGCGCGAATCAGGTAGGGCGTGAAGAGCGTCGTCAACGCCGAGACGGCGACCGCAATCGGATAGAGAAACGCGCTCGTCACTTTGAGCGTCAAACCGAGCGACGCAATGATGAACGAGAACTCGCCGATCTGCGAAACCGTCATGCCCACGCGCATTGCCGTGCGACCGTCCTTGCCCGCGAGAAAGGTGCCGAGTCCGCACGACATGATCTTGCCGATGATCACCGCCACCGTGATCACAGCGATCGGCCACGCGTAGTCGACGAGGACCGCCGGGTTCAGCATCAGGCCGATGGTCACGAAAAAGATCGCCGAAAACACGTCGCGCAGCGGCGCAATGAGATGCTCGATACGATGCAGGTGCCGCGACTCGGCCATGATCGCGCCAATCAGAAACGCGCCGAGCGCAATGCTGTAATCGAGCTTGACGACAAGCAGACAGAACCCGAAGCAGAAGCCGAGCACGGCGACGAGCAGCATTTCGTCGCTGCGGGCGCGCGCGACGTAATTGAGCGCGCGCGGCACCACGAGAATGCCCACCACCAGCGACACCGTCATGAACAGCAACAGCTTGCCGAGCGTGACGACCGCGACGCCCGCGCTCAACTGCCCCGTCTGCGCAATGCCGGATAGCAGCACGAGCATTGCGATGGCGAGAATGTCCTCGACGATCAGAATGCCGAACACGAGCTGCGCAAAACTCTCGCGCTTCAAGCCGAGTTCGGAGAGCGCCTTGACGATGATCGTCGTCGACGAAATGGCGAGGATCGCGCCGAGGAACAGCGAGTCCATCGGGCTCCAGCCGAACGCACTGCCGATCTCGTAGCCGAGCCACAGCATCAGCACGATTTCGGAAAGGGCCGCGACGATGGCCGTCGCGCCCACCTTGAAAAGCTTGCGCAGACTGAATTCCAGGCCGAGCGAAAACATCAGGAACACGACCCCCAACTCGCCGAGCGTCTTGATGGTCTGTTCGTCGTGAATCAGTTGAAACGGCGGCGTGTATGGACCGATGATCACGCCCGCCGCGATATAGCCGAGCACCACCGGCTGCTTCAGGCGATGGAACAGCACGGTGACGACGCCGGCGAGCGCCATCACGACCGCCAGATCCTGAATGAAGCCGATTCCTTCGTGCATGCGCCCTTTCCTTACAAAAAGTAATGTCCACGAAGAGTGTAACAAACGCCGCGGCCGTCACCGCATGCAGGAGCCCGCTGACGACCCGCGGCCGGCAAATCTTTTTTGACACGCTGGACGCCTGTGAAATATCACAATAATATTTGCCGCATATTTTATGGAGCCGACTGATGCAGCAGCTGTCTTTTGAGATTGAAGAACGTTCGGGCGCCGCGCGCGCCGCAGTCATCCATGTGCAGCGCCTGACCATTGCAGGTTGGGCCGGCCGCGACCAGGCGGCCATCGAGCATCACATCGCGGAGTTGGCCGAACTGGGCGTGAAGCGGCCGTCCACGACACCGTGCTTCTATCGCCTCGGCTCGGAATTGCTCACGCAAGCCGAACAGATCGACGTCGTGGGCGCAAAATCGAGCGGCGAGGCCGAATGCGTGCTGGTTCAGTCGGACGCCGGCCTGCTCGTCACCGTTGGTTCGGACCACACGGACCGCGAAGTGGAAGCCTATGGCGTGACGGTCTCCAAGCAGGTGTGTCCGAAACCCGTCGCGCGTGGCGCCTGGCTTTTCGACGACGTCCGCGACCATTGGGATCAACTGGAATTGCGTGCCTTTGCCGTCGCGAACGGCGCGCGGCGCGTCTATCAGCAGGGCAGCGTCGCGTCGCTGCTGTCCGCCGCCGACCTGCTCGCGCGCGCGCCGCTCGCAGAGGGCGCGGCCATGTTCTGCGGCACGCTCGCGGTGCAAGGCGGCATTGCCGGGATGGCCGACGGCGACGCGCTCGAACTCGAATTGCACGACCCCGTCCTGAAGCGCACGCTGCGCCACGCGTATCGCGTGCGCGCCTTATCTATTGTCGAATGAGCCATTGTCGAACGAGGCATTCATGAGCAACCCTTCGCCCTTCGCCGCCGACGCGTCCACCGACGCCTCGCTGGAAGCCGCCGCCATCCGCAAGATCACGTGGCGCATCATGCCGTTCCTGTTTCTCGTCTACGTGCTCTCGTATCTGGATCGCGTCAACATTGGTTATGCGAAGCTGCAGTTCACCGGCGACCTCGGTCTTTCCAATGCGGCATACGGGCTCGGCGCGGGGATATTCTTCTTCGGCTATTTCGTGTTCGAGGTGCCGAGCAATCTGCTGCTGAAGAAGTTCGGCGCGCGCGCCACGATTGCCCGCATCACAATGCTGTGGGGCCTGCTGTCGTGCCTGATGATGTTCGTGCGCAGCGAGACGATGTTCTACGTGCTGCGCTTTCTGCTTGGCGTCGCTGAAGCAGGACTGGTGCCGGGTGTGGTGCTCTATCTGACCTTCTGGTTTCCGTCCGACCGCCGCGCGCGCATGGTCGCTGTGTTCATGGCGGCGATTCCGGTGGCCGGCATTATCGGCGCGCCGCTGTCGGGCTTCCTGATGTCGGCGCTGCACGAAGCGCATGGCTTGCGCGGCTGGCAGTGGATGTTCCTGATCGAAGGCATTCCGTCGATTCTCGCCGGCTTCTGGGCGCTCGCGGTCTTGCGCAACACGCCCGCCGAGGCAGCCTGGCTCACCGCCGACGAAAAGCGCGTGATCCTCACCCGCCTCTCCCGCGAAAATGCCGCGGCCGCTGCGCAAGGCGCCGAGCATAGTCTCGCGGTGGCGCTGCGCTCGGGCCGCTTCTGGCTGCTCACGCTGATCTATTTCTGTCTCGTCACCGGCAATGCGGGCTTCTCGTTCTGGCTGCCGCAAATCGTCAAGGACCTCGGCGTGACGAACCTGGTCACCAACGGCTTCGTCACCGCGATTCCGTATCTGGCGGCGGGCATCGGCATGATTCTGATTGGCCGTTCTTCCGATGTCACCGGCGAGCGCCGCTGGCACTATGCAGTGTGCTGCTTTATCGGCGCGGCGGGGCTGCTTGGCAGCGCCTCGGTTACGAATTCGATTCCGCTTGCCGTGACCGGTTTGTCGATTGCGTATATCGGGATTCTGGCGGGCTTCGGCATCTTCTGGTCGATGTCGACGAGTTTCCTGCAAGGCACCGCCGCCGTCGCGGGCATCGCCGTGATCAACTCGATTGCCAATCTTGCCGGTTATGTCAGTCCGTATGTGCTCGGCATAGTCAAGGACGCGACGCATAGCGTGACGTTCGGGCTGGTGCTGATCGCGGGCGCGCTGATCGTGGGCGGCCTCGTCACGCTGATGATGCCGCGCGTGAAAGTGCAGCACGCCGCAGCGGGGGTGCCCGGGCGGGCGTGAGTCCGTGAGCGCGTCGCGGCGTGCCTCTGCAACGCCGGGCCGCCGCCCGCACTTGCCCGCACTCGCGCGCCCAAGACCTCGTTCTACCTTGCTCTACAATGCGCGGACGAACCCCGTCCGCTCCTTTTTCACATGACGCTTTTGCAAACCGCCCGCCCTCCGAGGCCTACCCGCGCGACCGCCAACGCGAGTCTCGCCGAACAGGCTTATGCGTTCGTCAAGCGCGAGATCATCACCATGCGTTTGCGGCCGAGCGAAGTGCTCAACGAAGCGGAGCTGATGGCGCTGACCGGCATCGGCAGGACGCCGGTGCATCAGGCGCTGCACCGGCTCGTGCACGAAGGAATGCTGACCATCATGCCGCGCAAGGGCATCATGGTCCGCCCGGTTTCGCTCGACGACGTGCTGGCTATCATCGACGTGCGGCTTGTGAACGAAAGCTACTGCGTCGAACTCGCCGCGCGCCACGCGCAACAGCACGACTACGATGCGATGCAGGCGCTGCTCGAACGCTCGGCCGTCTGCGTCGCCGCGCATGACATAGAAGGCATGATGGATATAGACCGCGAGTTTCATCTGGCCATTTCGGCCGCCTCGCGCAACGCGGTGCTCGCCGACATCCTGCGCGGGCTGCACGAGCGCTCGCTGCGCTTCTGGTTCATTTCGCTTTCCGAGCCGCATCATCTGGAAGACGTGCACGAGGAACATCTCGAACTGTTCCGCCTGCTGCGCGAGCGCGACGCAGAAGGCGCGCGGCGCTCGGTGCAGAAACATATCGAGGCATTCCGCGCCACGCTCTTCAACCGCATCTGACGGACACGCATCGAACCTGGCCGCTTTGGTGGGCTTCAGCAACGACGCCCAGGCGGCTTCACCCAGTCAAACGGATCGAACCACACCATGGCCACCGAATTCACGCCCTTCCCGCCGCTTGCCCAGCTCGCCGCCGACCTCGCCGCGGGACGCACCACGAGCCGCGCGCTCGTCGAAACCGCGCTGGAGCGCATCGCCGATCCGGCCGGCCAGGGCGCGGTCGCCTTCATGCACGTGGACGCCGACGGCGCGCGCCAGGCCGCCGACGCGCACGACCGCCTGCGCGCAGCCGGCACCGTGCTGTCGCCGCTCGCGGGCATTCCCGTGTCGGTGAAGGACCTGTTCGACATCGAGGGCCAGCCCACCCGCGCGGGTTCGACGGTGCTCGCCGACGCACCGCCCGCCAAACAGGACGCCGTCGCGGTCGCGCGCCTGAAACGCGCGGGCGCGGTGATCGTCGGACGAACCAATATGAGCGAGTTCGCGTTTTCCGGGCTGGGCCTGAATCCGCACTACGGCAACCCGTTGTCGCCGTACCGGCGCGACGTGAAGGGCGACGAGCGGATTTCGGGCGGCTCGTCGTCGGGCGCGGCGGCTTCCGTCGCGGACGGCATGGCCGCCGTCGCGCTCGGCACCGACACCGGCGGCTCGATCCGCATTCCGGCCGCGCTGTGCGGCCTGACCGGCTTCAAGCCGACCGCCGCGCGCATTCCGAAGCAAGGCGGCGTGCCGCTTTCGTCGACGCTCGATTCATTTGGCCCGATCGGCGTTTCGGTTGCGTGCTGCGCGCTGGTGGACCGCATGCTGGCCGGCCTCGAGCCGCGCGTGCCGGCCGCGCGCCCGCTGGAAGGCGTGCGGCTCGGCGTGCTGACGAACTATGTCACCGACGACGTCGAGCCCGCGGTCGCGGCCGCCATCGACACCGCGCTCAAGCACCTGGAAGCGGCCGGAGCGATTGTCAGCGAGGTACGCTTTGCGCCGCTCGACCGTCTGCCGGACATTAATCGCTTCGGCTTCTCGCCGATCGAGGCGTATGCATGGCATCGGCCGTTGCTGGACAAGCATCGCGAGCAATACGATCCGCGCGTGCTAGTGCGCATTCTGAAGGGGCAACCCGCGAGTGCCGCCGACTATCTGGACCTGCTCGCCGAGCGCGAGGCGATGCTGACCGAAGCCGCGCGCACGCTGTGGCAGCGTTTTGACGCCGTGGTGGCGCCGACCGTGCCGGTGGTGCCGCCGCGCGTCGCCGAACTGGTTGCCGACGACGACCTGTTCGGCCGCACTAACGCGTTGATCCTGCGCAATCCGGGCGTGTTCAATTTCCTCGACGCCTGCGCGCTGTCGCTGCCGTGCCATCTGCGCGGCGACGCGCCGGTCGGCCTGATGCTGGCGGGCGCGCCGCACGCCGACGACGCGCTGCTCGCCATCGGCCGCGGCGCCGAAGCGGTGCTCAACGCGATTCGCTAACGGGCCTGCGGCATCGAGGCGCGCGTGCGCGCATGGCGTCGTGGGGGCGGGGGTTCGCGCTAGAATCGCGGGCACCCGCCCTGTTTGCTTACTGGCAGGAACATCACAGCCACACCACAGCTATACGACAGCCACACGATCCATGAACAACGACAACGCGATGTTGCGCCGCGAGCGCTCCCTGCTGGTCCTGCTGGGCCTGATCTGCGTCGGCCTCGTGGCCGGCGCGCTCTATCTGCAGTACTTCAGGCACGAAGACCCGTGCCCGTTGTGCATCATCCAGCGCTATTTCTTCCTGCTGATCGCGATCTTCGCGTTCCTGGGCGCGCGATTCAACAGCTGGCGCGGCGTGCGTCTGCTGGAAGTCATGGCGGCATTGTCGGCGCTTGCCGGCATCGTGACCGCCGTGCGGCACGTGTATGTACAGGCGAATCCGGGCTTTAGCTGCGGCTTCGACGCGCTGCAGCCGGTCGTCGACAGCCTGCCGCCCGCGCATTGGCTGCCGGGCGTATTCAAGGTCGCGGGGTTGTGCGAAACCGCCTATCCGCCGATTCTCGGCCTGACGCTGCCGATGTGGGCGCTGGTCGGCTTCGTGCTGGCTTTTGTGCCGCTGGTGCTGAGCCTCGCGCGCAATCGCGGGCGGGTGTCGTAGAGAGTCTTTGCGGCTTGGGGCGTTTGATCGCCGCCCCGAGCCTGCCCGCGGCGCGGCCCCGCGGCGGCGCCCTCTCCCGCCTCTCCCGCCTCTCCCGCCTCTCCCGCCTCTCCCGCCTCTCCCGCCTCTCCCGCCTCTCCCGCCTTTCCTGCCCTCTCCGCTCTGTCCCGCCTTCCCCATCTTCCCGGCGCACTTCCCCCCGAACGCAACTTCTCCGCCTCCCGCGAATCCGACTCAAATCGGACTTATCTCATTGCTTGTTCCGCATAAGCTTCATTCGACATCGGAAATATTTTTGGGGCGCGGGAATGCTATCTTCGAATCTGGATGGCGATCTACGTGCGCGAGGCCGGCTTTGGCGCGACCCCATGCGTAACGCGCGCCCGGTCCGCACTGTCTTTCGGATTCGCCATGACAACGCAAACCATCCGCTTTTATCGCCAGGGGTCCGTCCACGAGGTCGCGGGCGTGCCTGCCTCGCGCACGGTGCTCCAGCATCTGCGCGAAGACCTGCATTGCACCGGCACGAAGGAAGGCTGCGCTGAGGGCGACTGCGGCGCCTGCACCGTGGTGATCGGCGAGCTCGACGCACGCGGCGCACTCGCGCTCAAAGCGGTCAACGCCTGCATCCAGTTTCTGCCCACGCTCGACGGCAAGGCGCTCTTCACCGTCGAAGATCTGCGCGCCGCCGACGGCACGCTGCACCCCGTCCAACAGGCCATGGTGGACTGCCACGGCTCGCAGTGCGGCTTCTGCACGCCCGGCTTCGTGATGTCGATGTGGGCGCTGTACGAGAACCAGCCGGCTGCCGCCGGCCTGCCGACGCGCGACGAAATCAACACTGCGCTATCGGGCAATCTGTGCCGCTGCACCGGCTACCGGCCAATCGTCGACGCGGCGCAGAAAATGTTCGACTACGCGCAGTACCCGCGCGTGACGCTGGAGCGCCACGCGGTGGAAACGGCGCTGCGCGAGCTGCAACGCAAGGACACCTTCGAATACCGCGCGCCCGACGCCCGCGGCGCCGCCTTCGGCGCGCCGGCGTTTTACGCGCCCGTCACGCTCGAGGCCTTCGCGCGGCTTCGCGAGCAGCATCCGCAAGCGCGGCTTGTCGCCGGCAGCACCGACGTCGGTTTGTGGGTCACCAAGCAATTTCGCGATTTGGGCGACATCCTGTATATCGGCAATGTGCGCGAACTGAAGAGCATCGAGCGCGATGCGCAAACGCTGACCATCGGCGCCGCGGTCACGCTCGAAGATGCGTATGCCGCGCTCGCCGCCGACTATCCCGAACTCGCGGAACTGTGGACGCGCTTCGCTTCCCTGCCGATCCGCAATGCCGGCACGCTCGGCGGCAACGTCGCGAACGGCTCGCCGATCGGCGATTCGATGCCCGCGCTGCTCGCGCTCAGCGCCGAAGTCGTGCTGCGTCATGGCACGAAAACGCGCACGCTGCCGCTCGACGCGTTCTATCTCGGCTATCAGAAAACCGCGCTCGCGGCCGGCGAATTCGTCGCCGCGCTGCGCGTGCCGCGACCGGCGGGCAACCTGCGCTTTCGCACGTACAAAGTCTCGAAGCGCTACGATCAGGATATTTCAGCGGTCTGCGCGGCCTTCGCACTGCATCTGGCCGATGACGGCAGTATCGGCGCAGCGAGCGTCGCTTTCGGCGGCATGGCGGCAACGCCCAAGCGCGCCGCCCAAACCGAGGCCGCACTGAACGGCGCGCCGTGGAACGAAGCCACCGTGCGGCAGGCCATGAGTGCGCTCGCTGCCGACTTCCAGCCGCTCACCGACATGCGCGCGTCGAGCGCGTATCGGCTGAAGGTGGCGCGCAACCTGCTGTGGCGCTTCCATCTGGAAACGCGCGACGACGCGCCGCTCGCGCTCTTCGACGTGAACGTGTTCGCGTTCGAAGCCGGCGCGCCGGAGGCGATCGCGAAGGAGCCGTCGTGATGAACCGCACCGATGCTTTTATCGAACGCGCCGCAGAGCCGCTAACGGATCAAGCCCGACGCCAGAATGCAGCGCGCGAAAGCGAAGCCGCGATCGGCGTAGCGCTGCCGCATGAATCGGCCGCGCTGCATGTGAGCGGCGAAGCCGCCTATACCGATGACATCGCCGAACTGCACGGCACACTGCACGCGGCGCTGGGTCTGTCGCGCCACGCGCACGCGCGCATCGTGTCGATGGACCTGGACGCGGTCCGACGAGCGCCTGGCGTAATCGCCGTGCTGACCGCCGACGACATCCCCGGTGAAAACAATTGCGGCCCGGTGCTGCACGACGACCCGATTCTCGCCGTGGACGAAGTGCTGTACCTCGGCCAGCCCGTGTTCGCGGTGATCGCGCAAAGTCACGAGCTCGCGCGCCGCGCGGCCGCGCTCGCAAGAAGCGACGACGTGATCCGCTACGAACCGCTCGAAGCGATCCTCACGCCGGCGCAGGCCAAGGCCGCGAAGCAGTTCGTGCTGCCGCCGCTGCATCTGAAGCGCGGCGATCCCGAGGCGAAGATCGCCGCCGCGCCGCACAGGATTAGCGGTACGTTCGAAGTGGGCGGCCAGGAGCAGTTCTATCTGGAAGGCCAGGTCGCGTATGCGGTGCCGAAGGAAATGGACGGCATGCTCGTCTACAGCTCGACGCAGCATCCGAGCGAAATGCAGCAGGTCGTCGCGCATATGCTCGGCTGGCTCGCGCACAACGTGGTGTGCGAATGCAGGCGGATGGGCGGCGGCTTCGGCGGCAAGGAATCGCAATCGGCGCTGTTTGCGTGCGTCGCGTCGCTCGCGGCCAGGCTGCTGCGCCGTCCTGTGAAGCTGCGCGCCGATCGCGACGACGACTTCATGATCACCGGCAAGCGGCACGACGCGATCTACGAATACGAAGCGGGCTTCGACGAAACCGGCCGTATTCTCGGCGCACGCGTGGAAATCGCGTTGCGCGCCGGCTATTCCGCGGATCTTTCGGGCGCGGTCGCGACGCGCGCCGTATGCCACTTCGACAACGCGTATTACCTGTCCGACGTCGACATCGTCGCGCTGTGCTGCAAGACCAACACGCAGTCGAACACCGCGTTTCGCGGCTTCGGCGGACCGCAGGGCGCGCTCGTGATGGAAGTGATGCTCGACAGCATCGCGCGTCAATTGAATCGCGATCCGCTCGACGTGCGCATTGCCAACTACTACGGCATCGGCGAACGCGATACGACGCCGTATGGGCAGCGCGTCGAAGACAACATCCTCGCGCCGCTGACCGACGAGCTGCTCGACTCCAGCGACTACCGCGCGCGCCGCGAAGCGATCGCTGCGTTCAACGCTGAGAGCCCCGTGCTCAAGCGCGGCCTCGCGTTTTCGCCGGTTAAGTTCGGCATTTCGTTCAACGTGCCGTTCCTGAACCAGGCCGGCGCTCTAGTGCATGTCTACAAGGACGGCTCGGTGCTCGTCAATCACGGCGGCACGGAGATGGGCCAGGGCCTCAACACGAAGGTCGCGCAGGTCGTCGCGAACGAGTTCGGTTTGCCGCTTTCGCGCGTGCGCGTGAGCGCGACGGATACCTCGAAGATCGCCAACACGTCCGCTACCGCAGCCTCCACCGGCAGCGATCTGAACGGCAAGGCCGCCGAAGACGCCGCGCGAACCATCCGCGCAAGGCTCGCCGAACTCGCGGCCAAACAGCTCGGCGGGCAGGCCGACGATGTGCGGTTCGCGAACGGCGAGGTCTCAGTGAATGGCGGCGCGATGCCCTTCGAGCAACTGGTTGGCGCCGCGTATCTCGCGCGCGTGCAGTTGTGGTCGGACGGTTTTTACGCGACGCCGAAAGTGCATTGGGACGCGAAAACGCTGACCGGTCATCCGTTTTATTACTTCGCGTATGGCGCGGCCGTCTCTGAAGTCGTGATCGACACGCTCACCGGCGAATGGAAACTGCTGCGCGCCGACGTGCTGCACGACGCCGGTCAGTCGATCAACCCGGCCATCGATCTCGGCCAGGTGGAAGGCGGCTTCATTCAGGGCATGGGGTGGCTCACCACGGAAGAACTCTGGTGGAACCGCGACGGCCGCCTGATGACGCACGCGCCGTCTACGTACAAGATTCCCGCCGTGAGCGATACGCCCGCCGCCTTCCATGTGCGGCTCTATCGGAATGAGAACGCGGAGCCCACCGTGTTCCGCTCGAAGGCTGTCGGCGAGCCGCCGTTGTTGCTGCCGTTCTCGGTGTTTCTCGCGATCCGCGATGCCATTGCCGCAGCGGCGTCATCTGCTGGCGCGTCCACGCGCGCCGTCCCGCCCTTGCGTGCGCCGGCGACGCCGGAATCAATTCTCGACGCATTAGATGCGCTACGCGCGGCCAACGTGCGCGACGATGCTGCTTCATCGCAGCAAGCCGCGACTCACGGCACGACAGAAACGGCACCGGGTTGACGTATGGCGAAACGGATCATAAACGTCACCGTCACGAAGACCCGAGGCGACAGGAACGCACTGTGCCACACTCAACCGGCCGCACGAACACCGCGCGCGGCCCTGCACGGAGAACTGCCGGATGCAAGCCTGGCTACCTGACCTGCAACAACTGCTCGCGCACGGCGACGCCGCCGTGCTGGTGACGGTCGCGCGCGTCGAAGGTTCGGCGCCGCGCGAGGCCGGCACGAAGATGATCGTCACACGCGAGTCGGCGAAGCATACGATCGGCGGCGGCCATCTGGAATGGAAGGCGATCGAAACCGCGCGCCAGGTGCTGCGCGACGGCATGCGCTCGCCGCATATGCGGCGCCTCGAACGGTTCGCGCTCGGCCCGAGCCTCGGACAATGCTGCGGCGGCGCGGTGATACTCGCATTCGAGCGGCTCGACGTAGGCGACCTCGGCTGGATCACCTCGCTGGCGAAGCGTCTCGCAGCGGGTCAATCGACGGTGCGTAGCGTATCATTCGGCCCCGCGCCGGATGCGGTGATGCTGTCCGATCCCGAGCCGGGCGTGGATGCCGCCGACTGCCTGCTGTGGGACGGCGCCGGCTTCGACGACAGCGGCGCGCTGCTCACCGAAACCATTGCGCCAGGCGACTTCCCCGTCGTGCTGTTCGGCGCCGGCCACGTGGGCGCAGCGCTGGTTCGCGTGTTGGCCACGTTGCCGTGCACGGTACGCTGGGTCGACGAACGCGACGCGCAGTTTCCGCCGGTCGACTCACTGCACGCGCATAACGTGAAGATCGACGCGAACGACGCGCCCGACGAAGCCGTTGACGACGCCGCGCCGAACACGTACTTCATCGTGATGACGCACAACCATACGCGCGACCTCGAACTCGCCGAGCGCATCTTGCGGCGCGGCGACTTCGCGTTCTTCGGCATGATCGGCTCGCACAGCAAGCGCAAGCAGTTCGAGCACCGGCTCGCCGCACGCGGCATCGACCCAATGCGGATTGCGCGGATGAAGTGCCCGCTCGGCGTGGACGGCATCATCGACAAGTCGCCGGAAGTCATTGCGATTTCCGCGGCGGCGCAGCTGCTTCAAGCGGTGGAAGCGAACGCGAGCCAGCATCGCGCGGCGCAGACGGCTTGATAAGGCTTGACGAGCGGCGGCCCGGCATTACACATAGCGCGCGCAAAAAACCTATACCTCCTGACCGACCATGAATCGAACAACCTCTGCATCCCTCATCGAAAAGACGATGCTCGCGCCGAAGGCCGAGCTGCATATTCACATCGAAGGCTCGCTCGAGCCCGAGCTGATTTTTGCGCTCGCCAAGCGCAACGGCGTGAAGCTCGCGTACGACTCGATCGACGCCTTGCGCGCCGCCTACGCGTTCACCGACCTGCAATCGTTTCTCGACATCTATTACGCCGGCGCGAGCGTGCTGCTGCACGAGCAGGACTTTTACGACATGACGATGGCGTACGTGGAGCGCTGCCTTGCCGACAACGTGATTCACAGCGAGATCTTCTTCGATCCGCAGACGCACACCGAGCGCGGCGTGCCGATTGCAACGGTGGTGGCCGGCATCGAGCGCGCCCTCCGCGATGCAGAACAACGCGGCATGACGAGCAGGCTGATTTTGTGCTTCCTGCGGCATCTGTCCGAGGAAGATGCGCTCGCCACCTTCGAAGAAGCGCGACCCTTGTTCGAGCAATACAGGCATCGTCTGATCGGCGTGGGGCTCGATTCGTCGGAGCGCGGTCATCCGCCTTCGAAATTTGAGCGCGTGTTCGCGAAGGCACGCGCGTTGGGCCTGAAGCTCGTCGCGCATGCGGGCGAGGAAGGACCGCCGTCGTACGTGTACGAAGCGCTCGACGTGCTAAAGGTAGACCGCGTGGACCACGGCGTGCGCAGCGTGGAAGACCCCGCGCTCGTCTCGCGTCTTGCCGACACGCGCGTTGCATTGACCGTGTGTCCGCTGTCGAACCTCAAGCTTTGCGTGTTCGACGACATGACCAGGCACACGCTGAAGGACCTGCTCGATCGCGGCGTCGCCGTCACGGTGAATTCCGACGACCCCGCGTATTTCGGCGGCTACGTGAACGCCAACTATGCGGCCACCATCGACGCATTGAAGCTCGACGACGCCGAGGTCTACACGATCATCCGCAACGGTTTTGAAGCGTCGTTCGTGACGCCGGAGCAACGTGCCGAGTTGATCGCGAAGCTGGACGCCTACTGGAATCAAAGCGGCCCGCATTGACGGCGCCGTTGTATCGCAGCGCGGGCGGCGGTTTTTCGACGAACCGCAGAATGTAACCGCTGGCCGCGCGGCCTCGTTTTCAAGTTCGGAGACGCTTTACATGAATCACTCGGCACAGGCATCTACCCAGGCGCCCCAATCCGCATTTCGCGCGCAACTGCTGACTTTCGACGGCGATCCGTCACGCTCGCCCGATGCGGCCGTCTTCCACGAGGACGGCCTGCTGATCGTCGCAGACGGCCACGTGGTCGCCGCGGGCGCGTATGCCGCGCTCGCGCCGCAACTCGCGGCGGGCACGCCGGTGCAGGATATGCGCGACAAGCTGATCGTGCCGGGTTTCATCGACACGCACATTCACTATCCGCAGACCGACATGATCGCGTCGCCCGCGCCGGGTCTGTTGCCGTGGCTTGACACGTACACGTTTCCGACCGAGCGCCGTTTCACAGACGAGGCTTATGCGAGCGACACCGCGAGCTTCTTCCTCGATGAACTGCTGGCTTGCGGCACGACGACCGCGCTCGTCTATTGCACGGTCCATAAGCAATCCGCCGACGCGCTTTTCAGCGAAAGCGAGGCGCGCAATCTACGCATGGTCGCGGGCAAGGTGCTGATGGATCGCAATTGTCCCGAGTTCCTGCGCGACACCGCGCAATCGGGCTATGACGACAGCGCGGAACTTATTGGCCGTTGGCATAACCGTGGGCGCCAGATGTACGCGCTTACGCCGCGCTTCGCGCCGACTTCGACCGAAGCGCAACTGGAAGCATGCGGCGTGCTGGCGCGCCAGCATGCGGATGTGTTCGTGCAGAGCCACGTCGCGGAAAACCTGGATGAGGTGAAGTGGGTCAACAGCCTCTTTCCCGGCCACCGCAGCTATCTGGACATTTACGATCACTACGGCCTGCTGCGTCGCCGGGCGGTGTACGGCCACTGCATTCACTTCGACGCGCAAGACCGCAAACGCATGGCTGAAACCGGCACCGTCGCGTCGCATTGCCCGACGTCGAACCTGTTTCTCGGCAGCGGCCTGTTCGATTTCGACAAGGCCGACGAAGCCGGCATGCCCGTTGCACTCGCAACAGACGTGGGCGGCGGCACCTCGTTTTCGATGCTGCAAACAATGAACGAGGCGCACAAGGTCGCGCGTTTGACCGGCCATCATCTGACGGCCACGCGCATGTTCTATCTCGCGACGGCGGGCGCCGCCAAAGCACTGGACCTCGCGGACAAGGTCGGCACCTTGAAGCCGAAGTCCGAAGCGGACTTCGTCGTGCTCGATCCGCAAGCGACGCCGCTGCTCGCGCGCCGCACGGCGCGCACCGAATCGCTCGAAGAGCTGCTATTCGCATTCGCGCTGCTCGGCGACGACCGTGCGGTCTACGAAACATATGCGGCCGGCAAACGCGTGCATCGCCGCGACGCTGTGCGCGAGCATGCGCCGCGCGCGGCGCGCCTTACGCAGGTCGTCGCGTGACGCTGTAAAGCAGCGTGTTAGCGCTGCATGCACACCTCGTGTAGCGCATTGAGCCTGCGCACCGGATCGGCGACATACGGGTTCGATTCGTCCCATGCATAGCCGGCGAGCACCGCGCTGATCATGCGGCGAATCGACGGCGTCTGGTCCGGATAGAAAATGATGTCCTGCAATTCGCCCGTGTACCAGCGCTCCACGAATGCACGGAACGTGTCGATGCCCTTGCGCAAAGGCACATCGTATTGCGCCGACCAGTCGACCTGCTCGCCGTCGAGTTGACGGTTCAGCGTCTCTACCGCCAGATGCGCAGAGCGCAGCGCGATCGTCACGCCGGATGAGAACACCGGATCGAGAAATTCACCGGCGTTGCCGAGCAGCGCATAACCGGGCCCATGCAGACGCTCGACATTGGCCGAATATCCGCCAATGTGACGCACCGGCATCAGGAACGGCGCGTCGCCGATCAGACGGTTGAGCGTCGGCTCCTTCTGAATCAGCGCGCGCAGCGTCGCCTCGCGCTCGCTCTCCGGCACGTCGAGAAAGCTCGACTCGGCGACGCAACCCACAGACGAACGTCCGCCAGCGAGCGGAATCATCCAGAACCACACGTCGCGGCGCTCGGGATGCGTGGCGACGCAGATCTTGTTGCGATCGCTCGCGCCGGCCGCCAGACCGTCATAGACATGCGAGAACAGCGCGGCTCGCGTCGGCAGGCGCGTGGGTGCCTCGAGATTCAAAAGACGCGGCAGCACGCGGCCAAAACCGCTCGCGTCGAATACGAAGCGCGCTTCGATCCGGTACGCATGGCCCGTCTCGTCGGTCACGTCGACGAGCGGCGCAGTGCCTTCTGTGTGGACCGCCTGCACGGTATGGCCAAAGCGCACTTCGGCGCCCTGCTCGGCCGCGCAACGAATCAGGATTTCGTCGAACACCGCGCGCTCGACCTGATACGTCGTGCCCCACCCCGCCGAATGCTTGTCGCGGAAGTCGAACGACGACGACCGGTCGCGATACACGAATTGCGCGCCGTTCTTGTACTGGAAGCCCGCTTCGACCACCGCCTGCAGCATGCCCGCTTCCTCGAGGTAGGCCATGCTTTGCGGCAGCAGGCTCTCGCCAATCGAAAAGCGCGGAAAGTGCTGACGCTCCAGCACGAGCACCGAACGGCCCGCCTTGCGCAGCAGCGCGGCCGCAACCGCGCCGGACGGCCCCGCGCCGATGATGACGACGTCGACCGCCGTATGCTTCATGACATGTGTACTCAAGTTTGCCTCAATCGTTTGCTTGCTCGGCGCAGCATTACGCTGCATCCTTACGCCTTGTTACATTGCATCTCTAACAGAACGAACCATTTCCCGGGGAGCCCAGCGTGTCGCCGTCTCACACATCCACCGTGCCGTTCGTACCGGAAACCGCATTCGGAATCTGGTTCCTGCGCACTCACACGTGGGAACACCATGTGCTGCGTGTCGCCATCAACGACCTCAAGCGTCTGATCGACACGCCGTTGCCGGCGGCGCCCATGATCGTCGACGTGGGCTGCGGACAGGGCATTTCCTTTCGCCTGCTTGCCGACGCGTTCAAGCCGCGCCGCATTGTCGGCATCGACTATCACGAGCCCTCGCTTGCGCTTGCCGCCAATGCTGCTCGCGCGTGCCGCGAGAAGATCGCCGAGATCGAGCTGCTGCACGGCGACTGCGCGGAGCTGCCGCTGCCCGATGCCAGCGCCGACATCGTGTTCTGCCATCAGACCTTCCATCATCTTGTCGAGCAGGACCGCGCGCTCGCCGAATTCCGCCGCGTGCTGAAGCCTGGCGGCGTGCTGCTGTTCGCCGAATCCACCGACGCGTACATCAAGTCGTGGGTGATCCGGCTGCTATTTCGCCATCCCATGCATGTGCAAAAAAGCGCGGACGGCTACCTCGACATGATCCGTAGCGGCGGCTTCACCTTCACCGCGCGCAACGTTTCGTTGCCCTACCTGTGGTGGAGCCGCGCAAAAGACTTCGGCCTGCTTGAACGGCTCGGTCTTTATCGTCCGCAACCCGGCAAACGTCGCGAAACGCTCGTCAATGTCGCGGCGATAAAGAGCGGCTAAGCGAGGCGGACGGAAGCGAAGCCCACTGAAGCGAGGCCGGCTGAATCCAGCCGGATTCATCGGCCCGTTCACGTCCGCTTATTTGCGCAGCGTCACCACATCGCCCTTCAACGCCACGCCGGCGATCACAGCGCCCGCGCCGCAGGTGAACTCGGTCGCGCTCTCGCGCACTTCGTTCCTGTAGTTGCTCCTGATGTTGATCACCGCGTTGCCGCCTTCCTTGCGCGCACGTTCCTGCAACTCGATTACCGCCGACAGAAACACATGCTGACAGGCGACCTCATCGCTCTTGCCGAACGCGTTGGTCTTTTTGTTCGTCGCGAATTCGCCGATGGTCTTCACGACGGCCGGATGACGCTGACCCGCGAAATACAGCGCGATATCGTCGCCGACCTTGCCCGGCTCGCTGTGCAACGCCTGTTCGATCGGATAGTTGCCCACCGTGTCGCGCGCGAAAGCCGGTGCAGCGCTCAGTATGGCGAACGAGGCGGCGAGTGTAACGAACATCAGATGGCGTTTCATTGATACTCCTTCGTGGTTGTTATGAGTTTTACGATTTGCGTATCCATTGCATGGCGACGCGCGCCGGCTCAGTTCGACTCGAGCATCACGAGCCTTCCGCTCACTGCGATGGCCGCCGCGCTCGGGCTCACGCCGCAGGTGAATTCGCGCGATGAGTTGCTTTCGCTGCTGTGAAAGCGCGTGCGGACGTCGATCACCGCATTCGCGCCGCGCTCGCGTGCCGCCGCGCGCAGTTTGCCGACCGCTTCGCCGAGCGCTTCGTGGCATGCGTCGTCGGGACTTGCGACCTTGCGCGCAATGCGCACGGAGTACGACACATTCCCGAGTTCCGTCTTCACTGACGGATGACTCTGCTCGCCGAAATACACCGGCACGCCGCCGCGCGATTCGCCACCCGCCGCCGCGAGCGGCAGCGATTTCACCTGGGTCGCGCAACCGGCGAGCGCCGCCACTGCAATCGTCAATGCGCCCAGCATTGCCGCCCGTTTCATCGTTGTTTTCATTGTTCTACCCTCGTTTTTTAAAATCGCGGCCGCCTTAGCCGCCCTGCCATGCTTCGAACATCAAACTCGCGCAACTTCCGCCGAAGCCGAATGAGACCGACATGGCCGTGTCGATGCGCGCCTCGCGCGTCTCGCGCACGAGCGGCATGCCGTCCGTCTCCGGGTCAGCGGTTTCTATTCCCGTGGTGCCCGCGATAAACCCGTCGCGCGTCATCAGCAATGTGTAGATCGCCTCATGTGCGCCGCATGCGCCGAGCGGATGCCCGGTCATGCCCTTCGTGGACGAAAACGGCGGCATGCCGTGCTGCGGTTCAGCGCCGAATACCTGCTGCAACGCGCGGAGTTCTTCGACGTCGCCGAGCGGCGTGGAAGGCGCGTGCGTGTTGATGTAGTCGGGGCGCCTGGCGGCTTCGCTCGTCGTGCCGCTCGTTTTGCTGCTCGTCGTGCCGCTCGATGTTCCATTCAGCGCGCCTCGCATCGCGCGTGCGATGCCGGCCGCGCGCGGCGTGACCATGCCCGCGTCAGTGCAATCGCCGAATCCGGTCAGCTCCGCATAGATGCGTGCGCCGCGCGCGAGCGCGTGGTCCAGTGCTTCGAGCACGAGCACGCCGCCGCCCGACGCGATCACGAAACCGTCGCGCTCGGTGTCGTAGGGGCGCGATGCGCATTGCGGCGTGTCGTTAAAGCGCCGCGACAGCGCGCCCATCGCGTCGAACATCAGCGTCATGTTGTCGTGCAAGGATTCGCTGCCGCCTGCGAGCACGATCTGCTGCCGGCCCGTCTGGATCAGTTGCAGCGCCTGGCCGATCGCCAGCGCCGAGGTCGTGCATGCCGACGACGGCGAATAGCTGACGCCTTCGAGCCCGAACACCTGCGCGACATTCGCCGAAGCCGTGCTGCTCATCGCGTGCGGCACCGTATAAGGCGGCACTTTGTCGACGCCGCGCGTGTTCGCAATCGCCATCGCGGCGTCGTAGCTCGACATGGTGCCGACGCCCGAGCCGATCACCGTACCCGCGAGCGGCGAGCGCAGCATGGCGGCGTCGAGCCTTGCATCGTGAATGGCCTTCCTCGCGGCATGACAGGCGAAACGCGCGGTGTCGCCCATGAAGCGCTCCAGCTTGCGCTCGAACGGCGGCTCGTTCGCAACTGAGGCGACGCCCGCGACCTGCGAGCCGAAACCGCGCTCGCGCCAGGCGTCGATCCGCCCGATACGCGATGTGCCCGCGCGCAACGCGGCGGACACTTCGTCGAGCGTATTGCCGAGGCACGACACGATGCCCATGCCGGTGACCACGACGCGTTGCAGCTTCACGCTCATCGAACGCGCCTGAAGATCAGCGACGTATTGATCCCGCCGAACGCGAAGTTGTTGCTCATCACAAGCTCAGCGTCGATCTCGCGG
The DNA here is from genome assembly GCF_000472445.1 of Burkholderia sp. WSM2230. Classification (GTDB taxonomy): domain Bacteria; phylum Pseudomonadota; class Gammaproteobacteria; order Burkholderiales; family Burkholderiaceae; genus Paraburkholderia. Next base: position 159,514 of record NZ_AXAJ01000012.1, on the reverse strand, counting down.
CCCGCGCCGACGATGTAGTCGAGCGGCGCGCAGGCCGGGTCCACGTCGTGCAGATTCAACGTGGGCGCGTACCAGTTGCGCTTCATCATTTCGATGGTCCACCACGCTTCGAGCGCGCCGCACGCGCCGAGCGTATGGCCCACATAGCTCTTGAGCGAACTGATCGGCATGCGCTCGCCGAAGGTCTGCGCGGTCGCATGGCTCTCGGCAATATCGCCGCGATCCGTCGACGTGCCATGCGCGTTCACATACTCGATTGCCTCGGCCGGAAGCTGTGCGTCCTTGAGCGCGAGCTGCATGGCGAGGGCCATCGTTTCCGCGGTCGGCTGCGTCATATGCGCCCCGTCCGAATTGCAGCCGAAGCCGACAATCTCCGCGTGAATGCGCGCGCCGCGCGCGAGCGCATGTTCGTATTCTTCGAGCACGAGCGTGGCCGCGCCTTCGCCGACCACGAGGCCGTCGCGCGCGGCATCGAAAGGGCGCGGGGTGAGATGCGGCTCGTCGTTGCGCGTGCTCGTTGCGTACAAGGTGTCGAACACAGCGACGGCCGGCCCCGACAACTCTTCGGCGCCGCCTGCAAGCATCAGCGTCTGCTTGCCGGTCTGGATCGCTTCATACGCATAGCCGATTGCCTGGCTGCCCGACGCGCACGCGCACGAGGTCGGAATGATGCGCCCCTTCAGGTCCCAGAAGAGGCTCACGTTGACGGCGGCCGTGTGCGGCATCATCTGCACGTAGCTGTTCGACGTCACGTCGCTCATCGAGCCGGTTTCCAGCATCGTGCCGAACGCGCGAATCGGCTGCACCGAGCCCGACGACGAACCGTATGCGACGCCCATGCGGCCGTCCTTGATGCTGGCGTCGTCGGCGAGGCCCGCATCGGCGAGCGCGAGTTCGCTCGCGCGCACCGAATACAGCGACACGGGCCCCATGGAGCGCGTCTTCTTGCGCGGATAGTGCGCAGGCGTGACGAATTCGGGCAACGGACACGCGAGCCGCGTATGCAGCGATTCGAAGTAGTCCCACTCGGGCATGCGCTGCACCGCGTTCACGCCGCCTTTCAGGCGCGCTTCGATGGCGTCCCAGCTGTCGCCGAGCGCCGTGACGCCGCCCATGCCGGTAATAACGACTCGCTTCATCAGATCATCCCGCCGTTGACGCCGATCACCTGGCGCGTGACATACGAGGCCGCGTCCGACATCAGGAAGCTGACCACCGACGCCACTTCCGCAGGCTGCCCGACGCGGTTCATCGGCACCGTCTTGAGCGCGTGTTCGAGCAGCATCTCGTCGAGCATGCCGGTTTCAATCAGACCGGGCGCCACGCAATTGACGGTGATGTTGCGCGATGCGAGTTCGACCGCGAGCGCCTTGGTCGCACCGATCAGGCCGGCCTTCGCCGCGCTGTAGTTCACCTGGCCGCGATTGCCCATTACGCCGGACACCGACGCAATGGTGACGATGCGCCCGCCCTTGCGCGCGCGCACCATCGGCATGGTCAGCGGATGCACGACGTTGTAGAACGAGTCGAGGCCGGTTTCGATCACCACGTCCCAGTCTTCGTCCGTGAGCGCGGGGAACGCGGCGTCGCGCGTCACGCCCGCGCTGCACACGATGCCGTAGTACGGACCGTTCGCCGCGACATCCGCTTCGAGCACTTCGCGGCACACGGCGCGCTCGCGCACGTCGAATTGGAGCACGCGCGCCGTGCCGCCCTGTGCGGCGATGCCCGTTGCGACCGCTTCGGCTTCGGCGCGTCCGGTGCGGCAATGCACGGATACCGCGAAGCCGTCTGCGGCCAACTGGTACGCAATCGCGCGGCCAATACCGCGGCTTGCGCCGGTAACGAGAACACGCCGGCTCATGAACTGAAACTCCCCTCAATGAATGACTGAAAATCGGACGGCTGGAACACCTTGATCACAGCCTCGGCGCAACACATGTCGCCATCATGAATCGTGCATTCGTAGGCGGCGTGGCCTTCCTCGCTGCGCAGCAGTTCCGTCACGCGAATCAGCAACTGCGCGCCGCGCGCGAACGCCGGTTGCAGCGCCTTGTAGCTGCGCGAACCGAGCAGCACACCGGGGCGTGCGCGTCCGCCGCCGCGCATCGCCACCAGCGCGACGTGCGCGGCAATGGCCTGCGCCATCAGCTCGATGCCGATCCACGCGGGCATCGCGCCTTCCGCGCCGGCGTACCACGCGTCGGCATGCACCGTGGCGCGCGCGCTCAGCGTCTCTTCAGTGAACGTGTTCACGCCGTCGATCAGCAACATGGTGCCGCGATGCGGGATGATCGCTTCGATCGGTTGCTGCAGCAGTTCCTCGATGCTTCGTGTCTGATTCATCGCGCTCATCCTGCAAGAATCAGACTGACGTTGCTGCCGCCGAACGCAAAGGAGTTGCTCATCGCGTATTGCGTGCCCGCGCCGCGCGGCAAAAAGCGTTCGCTTTCTACGAGGTCGAGCACCGGCAGCGCCGGGTCGGCCTCGCCGTCCCACACATGGCGCGGCAGCGGAACGTCCTCGCGCGCGAGCGTGAGCCATACGAAGCCGAGCTCGGTTGCACCCGCCGCGCCCAGTTGATGACCGGTCAGCGGCTTGGTTCCGCTCGTCGCGACGCCTTCGGGAAACACGCGCGACATTAGCTTCGCTTCCATCTCGTCGTTCTTGCGCGTCGCCGTGGCGTGCAGATTCACATAGCCTATCGACGACGGCGCGAGGCCCGCATCCGCGAGCGCCTCGCGCAACGCGAGTTCGCCGCCCACGCCGTGCGGATCTGGCGACGAAATGTGATGCGCGTCGCTCGATTCGCCGACACCCGCAAGACGCACCGCCGCTTCGTCGCGGCTCATCAGGAACACGGCCGCGCCCTCGCCCACGTTGATGCCGCAACGGTTGCGGCTAAGCGGATTGCTGCGCGTGCCGCTCGTCGACTCGAGCGACGCAAAGCCTTGCACGGTGAGCTCGCACAAGGAATCCACACCGCCCACCACCACGGCGTCGCACACCTGCAACTGCAGCAGGCGCCGCGCCGATGCAAAAGCCTTCGCGCTCGACGTGCATGCGGTCGAAATCGTATACGCCGGTCCCTTCACGCCGAGTGCAGCCGCCGCGAAGGGCGCAGCCGTGCCGATCTCCATCTGCCGATAATTGAAGTTCGCGGGCAGCGCGCCTGCTTGCGCCTGATAGACGAAGGCAGCCTCGGCTGCTTCGATACCCGAGGTGCTGGTACCGAGCACCACGCCGATTCGATGCGCGCCGTAACGCTCGCGCGCCGCATCGACAGCGGGCGCGATCTGCGCGAGAGCGGCCAGCAGCAGGCGGTTGTTACGGCAGTCGTAGCGCGCGAGATCCGCAGGCGGTGCGAGTTCGAGCGGCGTCACCACGCTGCCGACAAACGCGTCGCCAATTCCTGTGTGCACGGTCATCATGCCGCGCGCGTCGCTCGCCGCCAGCGCCGGCACGATGCTGTCGAGGTCGCCGCCGAGCGCATTGATCATGCCGAGCGCGTGCAAATAAACTGATGGCGCTTTCATGCGGCCCTCCTGTTTTCCGATGGCATGCCGATCGGCGCAAGCAGCACCGCTACGGCAATGCCGAGCGCGAGTGTCGCGCCGAAACTCTTCAACGCGGGCATCGCGCTCATGCCGAGCATGCCGAACGACAGCAGCGTAGTCGCCGCTGAGAGCAGCACGCCGGTCCACACCGCGCCGAGATCGGCGTCTGCGCGCAGGCACCCTTCGCGCAGGAACACCGCGTAATTCGCGCCGACGCCGAGCACGAGCATCAGCGCGAGCCAGTTGAAGAGATTGAGCGGCACGCGTGCATAACCGAATGCGGCAAGCGTGACGCCGACGGCCAGCAGCACCGGCAAGGTCACCGCGACACCGCCGCGCAAGCGTTGCACGAGAGAGCCTTCCTCAGATACATCGCGCGAGGCAGCGCGCGGCGCGGCGTATCGTACGATCAGCAGCACGAGAACAAGCGTCAGCGCGCCGCCAAGCCACCAGCCGCTATCCACGCGATACGCGCCGAAGAGCTTCGACACGCTCGCAGCCTTATCGACGAACACCACGCCCGGCAGCGTCCGCGCAGTGGCGATCAACGCGGGCTCGTTGCGCGCTGTCACGCCTTGCGGGATTACGACGGCCGCATAGGCTTTGCTCTTTGCGCCGAGTTGGTCAACCTGGCCGAGCCACAGGTGTCGATACGGTTGCGACCACGGCGCGGCGAGCCACCGGTCGACAGTGAGAAGCGGTTGGGGCTTTGATTGCGCGGCGATCCAGGCATCGGCAACTTCGTCCTTGAAGCCTGCTTGCAGCAGCGTGGCGCGCAATGCGGCCCGATCGGCGAAGACATGTTGCGCGAGCAACGCGCGGTTTTCATTCTGCTGCCGCGCGGACGGCACGAATTGCCCGACCGACTGATAGCCGCCTATCTTGTCGGCGGTGCTGTCGAGCGCGTCAAGCTTGCCGCCGAGCGCCTCCGCGCGCTGCAACACCATCTCCGGCGTCTCGCCGCGCACGACGAAAAACTGCGCGCTGTTATCCACGCCCACGGCCGCGCGCACCTTATCTTCCTGCGCGACGAGCGAGGCATCGCGCTGGATCAATAGATGGATGTCGTCGTCGCTGGTGAGGCGCAGCCAGCCAGGAAGCGCGGCGATCAGCAACAGCGCCGCGACAAACCACGCGCGCCTGCCGCCGATCAAACGATGCCACGCGCCGACGAGGCGCGCGGCGCGCTCGAAAAGACGCCGCGGACTGCGCTTCGGCGCGCGCGGCAGCAGCGCGGGCAACAGCCACATCACGGACGCGAACGCGGTCACGATGCCCGCCATCGCAAAGCAGGCAATCTGCTTGAGCGCGGGAAACGGCACCCATGTGAGAATCGCGTAGCCGAGCAGGCTCGTTGCAAGCGCCACGCTCAACGCAGGACGCACGGCACGCGCGCCGCGGCGCGCATCCCAGTCGTGCCCCGCGCCGAGATACACGACGAAATACTGGATCGAATAATCGACCGCTTCGCCGATCAGGCTCGCGCCGAACACGAGCGTCAGCAGGTGCAGTTTGTCGAAGACGAGCAGCGTGACCGCCAGCGCGCAAACAATGCCGAGCGCCGTAGAAACGAAACCGAGCAGAAGCAGGCGCGGCGAGCGGAACACCCACATCATCAGCAACGCAATGCCGACGAGCGACGCGATGCCGATTACATGCACCTCGCTCTCCGATGCATTGCGCGCTGATTCGGCGTAGAACACTGCGCCGGCTCGCGCCACCGACACGTCGGGAAACGCGTGCTTCAGCGCGCTTTCGGCTTGCGAGAGTGCCGCGATGACCGCGTGCTGCGTGCTGCTTTCGTAGGCCGAGCCCGGCAGCGTCGCGACGATCAGCACGCTCGTGGCGTTGCCTGCGTGCGAGACGAGCAGACCGTCTTCGAGTTCCAGATTCGACGTGGCAAGCGGCAGATTGCCGAGCCAATGTTCGAGCCAGCCGAACGGATCGTCGGCGACCGAGGTTGTGAGTCCGCCGCGCAACGGGCTGTAGATCCGCTGAGCGAGCGCGTCGTGCAGCGTGGAGTCCGATGCATTGGCGCCCGCGATTGCGTCGCGGTCGGCGGGCGTCAGCAAACCGAAGCGATGCGGCATGTACAGCGCCGCGATGCGCGACAGATCGAACGGCGGCAGCTCCGCCGTCACCGAAGCGAAGGCGCCGCTCTTTTGCAGCGCTGCGCCGAGCTGCTTCGCCGCTGTTTTCGCGTGCGCGTCGTCGGGACTCGTGACGAGAAAAACTGTGCGGTCGCCGAGCGCGCTCGCGAGCGTATCGACGGCTTTCTCCGCGACAGGATCCGCCTCGGTCGCGGGCAACAGCGCCAGCAGATTGGTTTGCAACGGCGACGGCCCCGCGAAACGCCAGCCGCAATACAGCGCCGCGGCGAGCGCGAGCAGCAGCCACGCGACGCGCACGCCCCACGCCTGTCTCGCGGACCTGTGCAGCAACTCCATTACGGCGCCCCGAGCAGACTGCGTTCGGCCGGCGCGGGTTCGCTCACCGCCTCGCTTTTACTGAATTCGAGTTGCGTGGTGTCGCCGTTGGCAAGCGCAATGTGCAAGCTCTGCAGATAATCGCCGCCGCTCATCTGCAAGCTCTTGATGGATTGCGCGATCTGTGGCTGATTCGGCGTGAGCTGCATGCGCCATTTCGCGGCGCTGCCCTCGGCCTGCACGTCGAATTGCGAATACAGCGCCGAGAGATCGCCGCCCAACATGGCGCGCATCATCTTCGACACTTGAGCGACGCCGCGCGTGCCTTGCGCGCTGTGTGTCGTGACCCGCTGGCCATTGGCGTTGAGTTCGGCGATGCCTGCATCGGTAATCACGTAGGTGGCTTTGTACGGCGTTGCAATCTGCCAGATCACGCCGCGCTCACGCAGGAACAGCAAAGAACCGGTGCTGATGAGCGGCTGCTTCATCGCGGCGAGCGTTTGCGTTTGCGTGAATTGCGCGCGCACGCCTTTGGCCGCGGCGAGGTGCGAAGCGATCTGCGAGACGAGTGCGGGATTGCCGTCAGCGGAGGCCGCCGACACCGACGATGCAGCCATGCTCAATGCGCCGGTCAGCGCAAGCGCACACAGTACCTTGGTTAGCCGCCCGCGAGCATTCATCGTCCCCATACGCGCTCCAGTTTTTCGAAGACGACGGGCGGCGATACGAACTGCAGTTCCTGGGTGGCTGCGTCGACCGCGACCTGAATCGTATAGCCCTTCGTGAGCCGCGTGCCCGATGCGCAATCGACGATTTCATAGCCTATTTTCAGGCGGTTTTCGTGTTCGAGCAGTTGCGTGCGCACGTCGATTTTCTGACCATACGTGGCGGGGCGAACGTACTTCAGGTGCGCTTCGACGATCGGCCACAAATAACCCGATGCCTGCATTTCGCGGTAGTCGTAATCGAACGCACGCAACAACGCAGCGCGGCCGATCTCGAAGTACTTCAGATAATGGCCGTGCCAGCAGACATTCATGGCGTCGACGTCGTGAAACGGCACCTCGACCGTTGCACTCGCGCTCAGTACCTTGCGGATGGCGCTCATGCGTGCTGACCTCCGCGGTAATCCTGCAGCAATTCGCATGCGGCGATGCGCGCGGTCAGCGCACGCAGATCGTGTTCGAGCGCGCGGTCTTCGTCGACGAACGGCGATTGTGCGGCGACGCTTTCCATGAACGTTTGCAACGGCGCGGGCACTGGCGTCGAACTGTCGATCCGCAGACGCAGACACGCGGCCTGCACCGTGGCAAGCGTATGCGCTGCGGCCACCTGCTCGGTCAATTCGAGCACGCGCAGGCAGTCGCGCGCCGCGATCGTGCCCATGCTGACCTTGTCCTGGTTGTGGGCCTCGGTGGAACGCGAGAACACACTGGCGGGCATCGTGTTCTTCAGCGCTTCGGCTGTCCACGCGGACGACGAAATCTGCACGGCCTTGAAGCCGTGATTGATGGCCGCGCGCGCGGGCGCCGCGCCAGTGAGGTTGCGCGGCAAGCCGTTGTTGAAATTGACGTCGACGAGCAGCGCGAGTTGCCGGTCCATCAGATCGGCGAGATTGGCGATCGCCACCTTCAGCGAGTCCATCGCGAATGCAATATGGCCGCCGTAGAAGTTGCCGCCGTGCAGCACGCGCTCATTATCGGGGTCGATCAACGGGTTGTCGTTTGCACTGTTCAGCTCGTTTTCGATGTCGCGGCGCACCCAGCTGAGCGCGTCACGCGCCACGCCGATGATGTGCGGCGCGCAGCGGATCGAATAGCGGTCCTGCAAGCGGTGGCCCGGCGTGTCGTCGCGTCCTTCAAGATCGGCGCGTATCCACGCGGCGGCTTGCGCCTGCCCGGCGTGCGGCTTCACTTCGAAGAGCGTCGCATCGAAATGCGCGGCGCGGCCGTCCAGTGCCACCGTGGAGAGTGCAGTCAGGCGCGCTGTGAGCCGCGTCAGATGATCGGCACGCGCGAACGCGAGACACGCAAGACCGGTCATGACCGCGGTGCCGTTCATCAGCGCAAGGCCTTCTTTCGGCGCGAGCCTGAGCGGCGTTTGACCGAGTTCGCTCCATACCTCGCGCACGTCGCGCAGGCGCCCTTCGAACATCACTTCGCGTTCGCCCGCGAGCGCGGCCGCGACATACGAGAGCGGTGTGAGATCGCCGCTCGCACCGACCGAACCTTCGGCGGGAATGCGCGGCAGCACGCGATGATTGATGAGGTCCGCGAGACGTTCGAGCAGCACTGGCCGCACGCCGGAAAAGCCATAGGCGAGCGAGTTCAGACGCGCGGCGATCACCGCGAGCGTCTGCGCGTCGTCGAGATACTGGCCCATGCCGCAACCGTGATAACGCGTGAGTTGCAACGGCAACGCTTCGACGAGTTCCATCGGCACGTCGACCACGCAAGCATCGCCATAACCGGTGTTGACGCCGTAGACGGTCGCGCCCGCCGCGAGATGGCGGCGCAGAAAATCCGCGCCGCGCTGAATGCGCGCGCGCCAGGCCGGGTCCGTGTTCAATGCGACCGGTGCACGATGCTGCGCGATGGCGACGACTTCCTCGATGCTGAGCTTACGCGCACCGATCACCACCGGCTCCGCGTGACTGCCGCGCGACGAAGTTGTGTGAGCGCCGGCATCCGGCACATCGATCAGATCATGTTCGGCCATTCGCGCCTCGCTTGGGGCTGGCCCAGAAATCGAAGAAATTGAACCATTGATAAGGTGCCTTACGGCAATAGTGTTCGAGACGCGCCGCATAACGCTGCGCCCACGCTGCGAGATGCTGCGTGCGTTCGCGGCGCGGCAACTCGATGCGCTGCGCGAACGGCTCGAAATAAAGACGATAACCGTCGCGCTCTTTCAGACAGAAGAACAGATACACGGGACAGCCGAGCGCATGAGCGAGCACATACGGGCCCTGCGCGAACGGCGCGTCGGCGCCTAGAAAGCGCGCCTTCGTGGTGCGGCCGGCTTCGTGCGCGGGCACGCGGTCGCCGACGATCACGAGCAATTCGCCCGCGTCGACGCGCTCCTGCATCAGCATCGCGGTTTCGGGCCCGAAGTCCGCGACTTCGAGCAGATGCCGCGCGAACTCGCTGTTCGCCGACGCGAGCACGCTGTTAAAACGCCGCGCATGTTCGGTATAGACGACTGCCGTGACTTTCGCATACGCGCCCTGCGCGGCGAGCGCACGCGTCATCTCGAGATTGCCGAGATGCGCGCCAATCACGAGCGCGCCCTTGCCGCTCGCGACCAATGCTTCGAACGCCGAAGGATCTTCGAACTTGACGTCCGCATTGCCAACACGGCCGGACCACGCAGCCAGCTTGTCGAAGCCCGATTGCGCAAAGGCCAGCATATGACGATACGCCGAGAGCCAGCCAGGGCGCGGCGTATCGCCGTGCGGCGCGGCCTCGCGCAAACGCGTGAAGTATTTGGCCGAGGCCGCGCGCGCCGCACGTCCTGTCAGCAGAAAATATGCGACGACAGGATGCAGCCACAGCGCAGTGAAACGGCGGCCGAACAGCTTGCAGCTCAGCGCGAGCAACGACATGCCGAGATGACTGCCGCGCTCCGCGATACGCCACCAGTCCTGTGCGTCGGGCCCGGTTGGCGCGTCCGCCGGTGCGCTACGGCGCGGCATGAACTTGTGCGCGACGAGCAGCGGCAGACGCAGCAGCATGCCGCACACGAGGCGCGTATGACTGCGGCTGATGCGCACGTTGTCCCACAACACATCGAAATGCGAAACGCCGTCGCTCGCGTATGTGACGCGCGTGGGAATTGCGCGGAACGCGGCGCGCCGCCAATAAAGACGCACCAGAATCTCGATGTCGAAGTCCATGCGCGTGGGCAATTGCACGCTGTCGATCAGCTCGCACGCGAGTGCAAGCGGATACAGCCGGAAGCCGCACATCGAATCGCGGATGGTCAGCGAAAGCGTTTCGATCCACACCCACACGTGTGTCAGATAACGACCGTAGAGGCGCGCCTTCGGCACGCTCTCGTCATACACGGGACGGCCGAGAATGACCGCACCGGGTTCGGTGCGCGCTGCCTCGATAAAACGCGGCACATCGGTGGCGTCGTGCTGGCCGTCGGCGTCGATCTGCAACGCGTGCGTGTAGTTCGCGCGGCGCGCGGCGCGCAGGCCCGCCATCACGGCCGCACCCTTGCCGCCGTTGACCGGCAGACGCAACAACGTGACCTGCCCCGCGTTGTCCCGCGCAAGCTCGGCGAGCACCTGCCGGGTCGCCTCGTCGCTTCCGTCGTCGACGATGAAGATCGGCAAGCCGTGTACCGCGAGATGCGCGACGGTCGCGCCGATCGCATCCTTATGGTTGTAGATCGGAATCACGATGCAGGGAGCGAAACTCATCACGCGCTCTCCGGATAGACAATCGCGCCCGACGCGCATTCGCGCTCATTCAGCCGGTACGCAAACTGCACGCGCCGGCGCGCGGCATCGTGCGCGAGCGTGAGCTTGAGCACCGCGCCCGGCGCGACCGGCGCCATGAACTTCAGACGGTCGATCGAAGCCGCGGCGCGCACGCACGGCACGTGTTCGGCGGCAAGACGCATCGCCCAGTCGACCTGCACCACGCCCGGCAGAATCGGCAAGCCGGGGAAGTGGCCGGCGAAGTGCGTGAGCGTGGGTGGCACGCGCAGCTCGTAGTGCAGCGTGTCGCCACTGCGCGCCTCGGCGAGTAGCTCGAAGCCTTCAGGGCGCGGCTCGAACGCTGCTGCGACTGCGGACACCGGCAGCTTGCCGCGCGCGTCGAACGGCAGCGCGAGACGGAAGCGCCAATGGCGCGGCAGCACGACAACGTCGAAATAACCGGCGAGATGGCGCCGCAGGTTTTGCGCGAGTAACACTCGGCCTTCGTCGCGCAACGCTTCGTTTCCTGCCTCTGTCAACGCGACGACAGCGCCGACGCGCTCACGAGCGCCGCCTTCAAGCGGCACGATGGCCGCCTGCATCACATACGGATGCAGCGCGAGACGCGCTTCCAGTTCCGGCAGCGAAACGCGCTTGCCGTCGAGCTTGAGCACGCGATCAAGACGCCCCTGCAAACGGAAGCGGCCTTGCGCGTCGAATGCGATCTTGTCGTCCGTACGATGCCAGCCGCCGTGATCGAGATGCGGCGAGCGCACGTTGAGCGCGCCGTCCTCGTCCCGCCGCACTTGAATGCCGGTTACCGGTTGCCATGCATCGCCGTGGTCCTGCCGCCGCCATGCGATACCGCCTGTCTCCGTGCTGCCATAAATTTCCAGCGGCGCGGCGCCGTAAGCGGCCGCATATTGCTGTGCGGCTTCGAGCGCGAGCGGACCGCCCGACGAAAAAAACGCGCGCGGCGCAGGTGTCAATTCGGCAAAGCCCGGTAACGCGGGCCAGCGCGACAACTGTGCGGGCGTGGATACGATCACGGCCGCGCCGCATTGCGCGAGTTGTGCTTGCAGATGCTGAGGCTCGATGCTGATTTCGCGGTCGAATGCGCGGCCGGCGGCAAGCGGCCACATCACGCGAAACAGCAGACCGTAGATATGGTGATGCGGCACGCTCGCGAGCATCGTCGCGTCACCGACGAGCGCGCCCCACTGCTTTTCTAGCGTATGCACTTCGGCGTTGAACTGCGCAAGCGTCTTGCGGATCGGCTTCGGACGGCCACTGCTGCCGGACGTGTACAGCGTGAGCGGTGCTTGCGGGTCGATGCTGACGTTGTGTACTGGCGCGAGCGCATCGGCTTGCGCGTGTGGCGGCAGTATCGCGTCTGTCAATACGACGTCGTACGCTTCGGCGAGATCGGCCAGGTAGCCGGGCGTGGCGTTTGCCGGAATCACCGGCTCCTTGCCACAGGCGAAGAGCGCGAACAACGCGCAGGCGAAATCGAACGGATCGTCGATACATAACGCGTAGCGTTGCGCGGCCTGTGCTTGCACCAACGCAACCAGCGTCGCCACACGCGCGCGAAACGCGGCGCGGTCGAGCATTGCGGCGCGGTCGCGGCAAACCGGAACATTGCGGCCGGCAGCATCCAGCGGAACGGCCAACAGATCGTGCAGCGCGATCATGCCGCCTCCGAACGCGCGGCTCGCGGCAGAACGACGAGATAACGCCACACCACTTCCGCGATCAGCAACACGCCGATCAGCAGATAGGCAAGCGCGCCGTTATACAGCGACCAGTTCGCGCGGCTCCAGTAGAGCGCGGTATAGGCGGAAAAAGCGCCGTTCAGCAAAAAGAACACGCACCACACCTGAGTGACACGCCTTGTGTGGCGGACGGCGCCCGGCGGCAAATCGGCTTTGCCGAGGCGCGCGAATTTCTCGATCATCGACGGTCCGCGCACGAGCGTTGCGCCGAACGCGATCAGAAGACCGAGATTGACGAGCGACGGATAGAGGCGCAACAGCAGCTCGCTGTTAGTGAACACGATGGCCGCCGACGCGCAACTGAGCAAACCGACCACGGTCCAGTCAATTGCGGAAAGACGGCGCAGAGAAGTCGCGACCGGACCACTGCCGGCCCAGCGCTGCAGCCACAGAATCGCAAACAGCATGCAGCCGACATAGCGCGGCGTGTCCCAACGCCATGCGCACAGAATCAACGCCGGATACGCGAGCTTCACCAGCACTTGCACGACGGCCTTGACCCAATGGCGCCCGGCCGTGGACGAAGCACCGGCGGCACGATCCTCCACTGCCGGCATTCGCGAGCGCGTGGCGGGCATCAGCCTTGGGCCGCCAGCAGCGATTCCACCGCAACGATCACGTCGCCGACCGTGCGCACCGACTTGAACTCTTCCGGCTTGATGCGCCGTCCCGTCATTTCCTGCAGTTTGATCGCGAGATCGACCGCGTCGATGCTGTCCAGATCGAGGTCTTCGAACAGATGCGCGTCGGGCGTCACGCTCTCGGGCTCGATTGCGAAGTTCTCTTTGAAGATGGCGCGGACGCGTTCAAGAATCTCTGCCTCGGACACGGTCATTCCCCTTTGCTGTTGGTTTCGTTCGCGGTATGCGCCGCTTCGCGCTGACTCGCCACCAGCGCGGCCAGCGTGCTGATCGAGCGGAAGTGTTCGCGCGTGCGTTCGTCGTTTGCCGCAATGGTCAATTGATATTGTTTGCGCAGCACGATGCCGATTTCCAGTGCGTCGATCGAATCGAGACCGATACCGTCGGTGTCGAACAACGGTGCGTCGTCGTCGATATCGGCGGGGCTCAGGTCTTCCAGATCGAGTGCTTCGATCAGGAGCTGCTTAATTTCCAGTTTTAAAGAATCCATAATCGAACAGGTGCTGAGTAATGTGTGCTTCGACGGCGCTCGTCACGCTGCGCGCAGCGAGAGCCGGTGGAGTGTCGTCTGTCGCGAGCCGGTCCACGACGAGCGGCTCGAGCACGTTTACGCGCATGCGGAACGCTCGCGCGGGCACGTCGTACCAGCGCATGTCTTTGGTGAACGCGGGCGGATCGCAATCCATCAGCACCGGCACGATCGGCGCCTCAGCCTTGAGCGCCATGTGCGCGAAACCGCGCGAAAACGCATGCAGCCGGTTGCGCGCGGGGCTGCGCGTGCCTTCCGGAAAAATGATCATCGTATAGCCTGCCGCGAGTTGCCTCGCGCCCGCTTCGACAAGCTCCGCGGGGTCCGCGTTGCTGACATACTCTGCCGAGCGCACGATGCCCCAGAAACACGGGTTGCTCCAATGCGCGTTCTTCACGACGCAGCATGCGTGCGGCGTGAGGGAAAGCAGCACCATGACGTCGAGGTAGGTGGGGTGATTCGCCACCACGATCGACGCCCGGCGCGAGCGCAATGCCTGCGCGCCAGTTGCTTCCAGCTCCATCACGCCGATCCGCTGCAATACGGCGACAAGCGCGCGGAAAAACCAGTGGATCACGCTCGTTACCGCGAACTGCCGCGATGCGCGATGCGGCCACAGCCACGCAAGCGGAAACACCAGCAACGAAAACAGCACGCCGCAGATGCCGAACACCACGAACGCCATGCCGGTGGCGAAGAATCGCCAGGCGTAATCAAACCGCGCGGTCATGCCATCCCCACTGCCATAGGACGCCGGACCCTTGCCAGGCGGCGGGCTTGCCGGTTGCGAGGCAATGCAGCAGCGCCTGGCTCTGCGTGGCGAAGGAGGTTGCGGGTTCCGCGCAATTGGCTGCTTCCGGTGCGGTGTTGGCGGCAGTTACGGCGGGCGCGGCAGCTTGCTGCAAATTTTGCGCCTCTTGCGCCTCTTGCGCCTCTTGCTCGCCCGGCGCTGCGGATCGCGTGCACACGAGGTGCCCGTCCACGGTTTCGCTGCTGAGCAGAATCGCGATGGCTCCGCCCTGCACTTCGTCTTCGATCGTGCCGTATGCCGGGTCGGCCGGCTCGTCGGCATACACGAGCAGCACCGGCGAGGCCGGCTGCGTCGCGTGTTGCGCATACGCTTCGAGCAGCGCGTAACCGAGCGTTTCCGGGCCGGCCGAAATGGCGCTTGCCGCCGAGCGGTCGCCGCGCGCGATGCCGAATACGCCCGTCATCGCATTGAGCACGGAGAGGCTGAAGGCGGTCGGCGAGACCGGCTCGCCGGAACTGATGGCGCGGAGAATGTCCGTGGTGCGGCGCAGTTCGCCGTGCCGGGACGCGAACACGACGCGCGCCTCGGTCGCGCCGACACAGTCGTGCGCGACCTTCAGCGCGACTCGGGAGAGCGTGCTGAGACGCCGCCGCACGATCGGCTCGATAAAGCCGATGTCGGGTGCGGCAGAGGTGGCGGCAGGCCAGCTAGACCAGCGAGCGACCGGAATAGTCCAGTGCGGATCGGGCATATCGGTGTTCGCGCGTAGAAGCAAGGAGAGGCTGAAGCGCCTGACGGAATAGCAGCCGTCACAGCGTATGCGCGCCGCGCGGACCGGCAATCTCCAGCCGGAGGCCAATCAGACTTCTTTTGTAGGATTCAGCGAATTAACGGCACTTTGGCCCGATTATTTAGACCCTTTGACGATTCGCCTTGTGGTTTGGCTCGGGCTCCCATAGTCGCCGGAATCATACTGAATATTCTGAATTAAATCAGCCTCTAAAGACGTATCCATCTGTATCCGTCTCGCCGTTGCGACGGTGCTTCGAACGTTATTGCCAATTTGCAGAAATTTCCGACGGCACCTTGGGAATCCCCTGTAGACGGGGCTTCTGTGGATTCGCGGTCCCGGCGCGGCGACACCGACAAAGAAAATCGACCGGATACTTTCAATTAACTTTCCGCAAAGGCTGTTGCGATTCCCGCACATCCGCGGCGGTTACATGCGTGCGCTGCCGTTACGTGCGGGCGCCGCCCCTTGTCCCGGCGGCCGGATTACCCACGCCGCCGCGCCTGCTATAATCCGCCCCTCATTGGGGAGTAGCCGCCCCGCCGCGTGTTCGCCCGGCCATGAGGCCCGGCTCGCTGAACGTGCGCTTGCGGGGGCGCCTGTCAACAGACTTGGCCATCACGGCCATGGCAGCCGCAGCCTCTGGCCTGGCGAGACCGATGACCCACACCCCGCCGCAATTGGGCCCGGCGTGTCGTGGGTCGTCGCTCGTTCATTTCTCGGCCCGTGGATTCAAAACAACGTGATTCACCCATTTCTCATTTCCACGGGAGCGGTCGCGCTCGCCGAGATCGGCGACAAGACGCAATTGCTCTCGCTGGTTCTGGCCGCCCGGTATCGCAAGCCGGCACCGATTATTCTCGGCGTGCTGGTCGCGACGCTCGTCAATCACGCGGGCGCGGGCGCGCTCGGCGCATGGCTCGGCTCACTGCTCACGCCAACCATCATGCGCTGGGCGCTGGCCATTTCGTTTATCGGCATGGGATTGTGGATTCTCGTGCCCGACAAGCTCGACGACGACGAAGCCAACGCGAACCGCACGCATCTTGGCGTGTTCGGCGCGACTGTTGTTGCCTTCTTTCTCGCGGAAATGGGCGACAAGACGCAGATCGCGACGGTTGCGCTCGCGGCCCGCTTTCACGATTTCTTCGGCGTGGTGGCGGGCACCACGCTCGGCATGATGCTCGCGAATGTGCCGGCCATTCTGCTCGGCGGCCGCTTCGCGCACCGTCTGCCGACGAAGCTGGTGCACGGTATCGCCGCCGTACTGTTCGTGGTGCTGGGCGCGATGGCGTTGTCCGGCGCGGGGCTGTGAACGGCTTTGGATAGCTCCGAGTTCGGCGGTGGATTCCGAACGACTCTGAACCGCTGCGAACATCTCTGGACCGCCCTGTCAGCTTTGAACCGCTCCCGACAGCTTTCACAATAGGCGCGATGCCGGCGCCCGCCGGATCGCGCGTGACCGCGGCCCACGATTTTGTTCTGTCATTGCACCGCTTTCGCTCCCGATGCAGCAGCAGGCGCCGCGGCGGGAACGGCGGTTTCGTTCGACGTGCCGCCGTTCTTGTCGAGCGGAATTTTGACGGTACGCACGACGCCGTTGCCGAGCGGGAAGTCGGCAAGCGCACTGCGCGCCAGATACGGCATGGCCCGCACCAGCGACGACTCGCCGCCCGAGTTGCGCGCGCTCACGTTGTAGACCTCCTTGCCTGTGGCCCGCTCGGTGATCCGCACGCCTAGCAGATGCGTGAAGATCGGGTAGCTCTGGTTCACATAGCCGGCGGGAAACGGGCCCCAGGGTCCCCACGGATCGAACGGCCGGCCCCAGCCCCAATAAGGCGCAGGCCATGGGTTGTAGTACACCGGCTCGGAGACCGTCACCATGTCGGAGCGGATGCCGTACGAAAGTCCCACCAGATAGCGCGCCTGGTTGCTGTCGACCTGGCGGAACGCGTGGGTGGCCAGTTCGTTGGCGACGATCCGCTCATAGGTGCTCAGTTCCAGGTTGTTTCGCTGATCCGGCTCGCGTGTGAACGCGTAGGTGCGGGTCGCGTCGCTGCCGCTCCAGTCGGAAAACGCGGTGACCTGCGTGGTCACATAAGTCGTGCAACCAGAGAGCAGCACAGTCAGCGCCGCGAAAAGCAGCATGGCGCGGCGCGCCCAGGAATTTGTTTTCATGGTCTACCTCGTGAAGCGTTCGCGTTGGTCCTTCTTGCATTGTACGTAGACCGTCACTGGCGCCGCGCCGTTCCGGCTGCAATGCCGCAGCAGCATGACCGGCGCGGGCGTCCGAGCGCGCCTTGGCCGAATGGCTATCCCGAGAAAGGCGCTCCGCACGATTGCCCGAGGCTTTGTACAATGGCCCGACAAGCCCGGCGCGCGTGCCCGCGTGCCGGCCGCTCGAGTCCCATCACCACAGAACGCCATGGCCGATACCGCAACGCCCAATGTGATCCGCCGCGCCGATTATGCGCCGCCCGCCTTCCTGATCGACACCGTCGCACTCGAGTTCGATCTGCTGCCCGAACGCACCGTCGTCAGGAACACGATGCAGGTGCGCCGCAACCCGGATGCCGCGCGCGCGCCGCATCTGGAACTGATGGGCGAACAACTGGAGTTCGTCGGCGCGACGCTCGATGGCCAGCCCTTCGCCAACGCGCATGCGCACGAGCATGGTCTCGTGCTTGACAATGTGCCCGATCGTTTCGAACTCACGCTCACCAGCATCTGCAATCCGGCTGCGAATACCACGCTGTCGGGGCTGTATGTGTCGAGCGGCAACTTCTTCACGCAGTGCGAGGCGGAGGGCTTTCGGCGCATCACTTACTTCCTCGACCGTCCGGACGTGATGGCGACCTACACGGTCACACTGCGAGCCAGCAAGGCCGACTATCCAGTGCTGCTGTCGAACGGCAATCTGCTCGAGGAAGGCGATCTGCCGGACGGCCGCCATTTCGCGCGCTGGGAAGACCCGTTCAGGAAGCCAAGTTATCTGTTCGCGCTCGTGGCGGGCAAGCTGGTGGCACTCGAAGAGCGCGTGACAACCGGCTCGGGCAAGGAAAAGTTGCTGCAGGTGTGGGTCGAGCCGCACGATCTGGACAAGACCCGTCACGCAATGGATTCGCTGATCAACTCGATCCGCTGGGACGAACAGCGTTTCGGGCTCGAGCTCGATCTGGACCGCTTCATGATCGTCGCCGTGAGCGACTTCAACATGGGTGCGATGGAGAACAAGGGGCTCAACATCTTCAATACGAAGTACGTGCTGGCCAACCCCGAGACGGCTACGGACACCGACTTCGCCAACATCGAGGCGGTGGTCGGCCACGAGTATTTCCACAACTGGACCGGCAACCGCGTGACCTGCCGGGACTGGTTCCAGTTGAGCCTGAAGGAAGGCCTGACGGTGTTCCGCGATCAGGAATTTTCCGCCGACATGGCGGGCGGCCAGACTCAAGGCAGCGATGAAGCGGCGCGCGCCACCAAGCGCATCGAAGACGTGCGCGTGCTGCGCCAGATGCAGTTCGCCGAAGACGCCGGCCCGATGGCTCACCCGGTGCGTCCGGAGAGCTACGTCGAGATCAACAACTTCTACACGATGACGGTGTACGAAAAAGGCGCCGAAGTCGTGCGGATGTACCAGACGCTGTTCGGCCGGGAGGGTTTCCGCAAAGGCATGGACCTGTATTTCAAGCGTCATGACGGCCAGGCCGTGACATGCGACGATTTCCGCCATGCGCTCGCCGACGCGAACGGCCGCGACCTCGCGCAATTCGAGCGCTGGTACAGCCAGGCGGGAACGCCGCGCGTCTCTGTGCATACTTCTTACGACGCCGGCTCGCAACGCTACAGCATGACGCTCGCGCAGGGTTACGGCGAGGCCGCGCCGGCGGCACGCGAAACGCAGAAGGGACCGCTGCTCATTCCGTTTGCGATCGGCCTGATCGGCAAGGACGGCAAAGATCTGCCGCTGCAACTGGAAGGCGAGGCGCAAGCGTCAGGCTCCACGACGCGCGTGCTCGAATTGACGCAGACCGAGCAGACCTTTACGTTCGTCAACGTCGGACAGGAGCCGCTGCCCTCGCTGCTGCGCAATTTCTCGGCGCCGGTGATCGTCGAATACGATTACTCGGTGGAAGAGTTGGCGTTCCTGCTCGCGCACGACAGCGATCCGTTCAACCGCTGGGAAGCCGGTCAGCGGCTTGCGACGCGCGAGCTGCTGACGCTCGCGGCACGCGCCGCGGGCGGCGCCGAACTGCAGCTGGACGACTCGGTGGTTGCCGCGTTCGCACGCGTGCTCACGGACGAGTCGCTGTCGCCGGCGTTTCGCGAACTAGCGCTGATGCTGCCGTCCGAAGCGTATCTCGCCGAACAGATGGCGGAATCGAATCCGTCGGCCGTACATGCAGCGCGGCAGTTCGTGCGTAAGCGTCTTGCCAATGCGCTCAAGGGCGAATGGCTGAAGATCTACGAGCGGCACCGTACGCCGGGGCCGTACGAGGCCACGCCGACGGCGGCCGGCCATCGCGCGCTGAAGAACCTGGCGCTGTCCTATCTCACCGAACTCGACGATCCTGCGCAAGCCGTGCGGCTCGCGGCGGCGCAATACGATGCCGCGAACAACATGACCGACCGCGCCGCAGCCTTGTCCGCGTTGCTCAACGCGGCGGCGGCCAACGGCGGCAGCGCCGAGGCACAGCACGCGCTGGACGACTTCTACCGCCGCTTCGAGAAAGAACCGCTCGTGATCGACAAGTGGTTCGCCTTGCAGGCCACGCAGCGCGGCAGCGCGCAGCGTCCGGTGATCGACATCGTTCGCAAGCTGATGGCGCATCCGGCCTTCAATCTGAAAAATCCGAACCGCGCGCGCTCGCTGATTTTCAGCTTCTGCGCGGCGAACCCTGCGCAATTCCACGCCGAAGACGGCTCAGGCTATGCGTTCTGGGCGGACCAGGTAATCGCGCTCGACGCGATCAATCCGCAAGTGGCCGCCCGCCTCGCGCGCTCGCTCGAGCTGTGGCGCCGCTTTACACCAACGCTGCGCGAAGGCATGCGTGCGGCGCTCGAGAAAGTGGCGTCGCAGGTCAAGTCGCGCGACGTGCGCGAAATCGTCGAGAAGGCGATCGCATGATGCAGATTTAAGCAGTGCTCAGTTTGGAAAAGCCGGCACGCGTGGCCGGCTTTTTTTCGCCTGCATTGCTTGACGCGGCTCAGCGCTGTCCGCGTCGACGTTAGCCATTTGGCTTCGTGCATACGCTGCCGCGGCAAGCGGCAAGACCCGGCGCAAAGGCTGACCAGCCGCCGTTGCTTCCGCTCGCCGCTGGGTTCGCTGCCGCGCCGTACTCGCGTTTCATTTTTCTACAGATAGTAAAAGCACGGAGCGGACACACCGAGCGGTTAAAATCGGGATATTCCTCAAGCCTCCTGGAGTACAGCAATGTCCTTGCAACGTCGTACCACTCTCACGAAGTACCTGATCGAGCAGCAGCGGGAAACCAATAACCTGCCGGCCGACCTGCGGCTTTTGATCGAAGTCGTCGCGCGCGCATGCAAGGCGATCAGCTATCACGTCAGCAAGGGCGCGTTGGGTGATGCACTCGGCACGGCGGGCAGCGAGAATGTCCAGGGCGAGGTGCAGAAGAAGCTCGACATTCTGTCCAACGAGATTCTGCTCGAAGCGAACGAATGGGGCGGCAATCTCGCAGGCATGGCGTCCGAGGAAATGGAGCAGTTCTTCCCGATCCCCGCGAACTATCCGAAGGGCGAGTACCTGCTCGTGTTCGATCCGCTCGACGGCTCGTCGAACATCGACGTAAATGTGTCCATCGGCACGATCTTTTCAGTGCTGCGCTGCCCGGACGGCCAGCAGCCGACCGAGCAGTCGTTCCTGCAACCTGGCACGCAGCAGGTCGCCGCGGGTTATGCGGTGTATGGACCGCAAACCGTGCTGGTGCTGACTACCGGCAACGGCGTGAACTGCTTCACGCTCGACCGTGAGCTCGGTTCGTGGGTGCTCACGCAAAGCGATATGCGCATTCCTGTCGAGACGCGCGAGTATGCGATCAATGCGTCGAACGAACGCCACTGGTATCCGCCTGTCGAGCAATACATTGGCGAACTGAAGCAAGGTAAGGAAGGACCGCGTCAGAGCGACTTCAACATGCGCTGGATCGCCTCGATGGTCGCGGACGTGCACCGTATTCTGAATCGCGGCGGCATCTTCATGTACCCGGCGGACAAACGCACGCCGGACAAACCCGGCAAGCTGCGCCTGATGTACGAAGCGAATCCGATGGCGTTTATCGTCGA
Organism: Burkholderia sp. WSM2230; assembly: GCF_000472445.1. GTDB lineage: Bacteria > Pseudomonadota > Gammaproteobacteria > Burkholderiales > Burkholderiaceae > Paraburkholderia. The sequence goes on along the minus strand of NZ_AXAJ01000012.1, from coordinate 138,307 downwards.
GCAGGCAGGCGGCGCAGCGACCAACGGCGAAAAACGCATTCTCGACATTCAGCCCAAAAGCCTGCATGAGCGCGTTGCGGTGTTCCTCGGCTCGAAGAATGAAGTCGATCGGGTGACCCGCTACCATCTCGAAACAAAAAAGTGACCGAGGCACTTGCCAAGCCAATAAAGAAGTCCCTATAATCTCGTTTCTCCTGATGCCGGAATAGCTCAGACGGTAGAGCAGCGCATTCGTAATGCGAAGGTCGGGGGTTCGATTCCTCTTTCCGGCACCATCAAGATTCAAGCAAAAAGCCCAGTCCTCACGACTGGGCTTTTTGTTTTTCGTCGACACTCTGCATAGACATCCGGGCATCTCTTCGGCTATTGGCTACCCACGAAAGTTGGTGCCGTCGAAGTGCGAGTCCGGGATCCTGACCAGGTTGCGCGCGACAACAGAATCGTTTGTTGCACCTGAACGCTCCCCTTCCGTTTGCGGCTTGCCGCAATATGCAGCGACCGCTTCCGGCGGCGCTGACGGAAACCACGAGATGCGTCCGTCGCATTCGATCCCGACCTGCCGTCCATTCCAGTACACAGCGTTTTCCATGGCGAACTCTCTGAAAGCGAAGATGACCATCTTCCGGATCGGCACAAGCGCGTCCGTTGCCCAACGCACCCTGGGTTGTCGATACCTCTTCGCATCATAGGAGTCGCTGTCGCCACTGCCGGTGGCGTCATCGAAAAATGATGCTTTGTCGCAAACTGCTGACGTTTATAGCCGGATTTTCGACGGCCTCTTAAAAACTGCCGCTCATCGTCAACGACGCGACACGTCGCTCGTTTACAAAGAGCATAAGGCAGCCGCGCCGGTTTCTCATCCCAGTCGGTAATAAACGAACGTTCGAGTTTCAGCACAGAAAATCATTCCGATGCGGCACTGCACAAAATCCGAATTAATCGGGGAATACCCGGAATGACGGAAGCGCTAATTGATCGGGAAAGCCTGGCCTGGCGCCACAAGCCCGCCGGTCAAGGCCCGCGAGGAATCGAATGAAGAATTGGAACGCTGAACGTACGCAGGAGCACAGAGGAAGAGCGGCAGCGAACCTATAAATTTAATCAGAAGAGCCTGCTGAAATGGTGCGATGTGCCGTTAAAGCAACAGAGACGCTGTGATGTGAATCGGACACTGGTGCAAAACGGGGCCCGAGGCAGATAATGGGTTTGTAAAGGAGAAGATCATGGATGCCAAACCACCGAAGATTCCGACCCCGGATAAAGTCTTTAGCCCGGATCCGGAACCTGTCGGCGTCGAATTTTTGGGTGCGGAATTGCCGGAGCATGTGCGCGCCTTCTTCGACGAACAACGTAAGTCGTGCGACGCAAAGTAATTGTGCAGTGGCGCAACGCAGTAACTGTCCCGGTGCTAGTGACACCAGGAGCGGTCGCTTGCGCGCTTTGCAGTCTCCGCTTGCAACCTTGCTGGTTTCGACGGTTCGACCACGCGAGCCCTCGCGCCTGATATCAGCCCGCGCCGCTGAGCATCGCGCGACTTCGCTCGTCTCCAGACACCTCTTCCGCTGAAATCCAGCAGCGACTCCCTCGCGGGCGAACGCGCCTACGCGATCGGACATCGTCTATTCTTCTGGTTTTCTCCGCGGCCGCCCGGCCATCGTCCAGTCTCCTCGCCTAGCCTATGACCCGCATGTTCCGCTTTGCCGCTCCGTGCGCGCTCGCAGTGTTCGCCTGCGCCGCTTTTGCACCCGCCCCCGCTCTTGCCGACGGTGACGACACCGCGCTCACCAACCTGATTGCACTTGCGTCGCAACGTCTTGCGCTGGCTGAGCCGGTGGCGCGCTGGAAGTGGGCGAATCGTCAGGCAATCACCGACAAGCCACGCGAAGAGGCGCTGCTCGCGGATGTGCAGAAACGCGCGGCGGCCACCGACCTCGATCCCGCGTTCGCGCGCGCCTTCTTTCAGGATCAGATCGACGCCAGCAAGGAAGTGCAAAACGCGCTGTTCGCTAGCTGGCGTGCGACTCAGCCGCCACAAGAACCGGCCCCGGACCTTGCGACGAGCACGCGACCGCAGTTGGACCGCATGACGCAAGCGCTCATCGCCGGTCTCGTTCGTGTGCAGCCGTTGCGCGCGGCGCCGGATTGTCCGTCGCGAGTGGCGCAATCGCTGGCGAACTGGAAATCGCTGACCCGCTATGACTCGACGCGGTCGAATGCACTGACTCGCGCGCTTGGACATGTGTGCCAAACCGGCGGCGTCGGCGCTACTGGGTGAAGGTGGGCAATGAGGGCAAGACTCGCCCCTCCTCGCTGAGAGGCGCCTCTGCAAGTGACCGGGACAGTCAGGCGACTCCCAGGACGGTCTCGGCGGCCGTGATATTCAGCGGCGTCATCCGCAAACCACGCGCAAGGTGGCTTTGCAGAATCCGGTACGTCGACAACTCAAAGCCGCTGGGCGCACGCGAGGCATGAAGCTCCGCTGCCTGCGCCAGCGACGGCGCGTGGCCGATATAACGCCACCGGTCGACGACATGGAAAGCGCACGCGTGCGACGCTTCCTCGCGCTCCTCGAAAACGACGGGCCCCTGGAAGGGCCACGGCGCGTCGATCGGATCGCTCTTCGTAACGCGTGGCAAGCGATTGTGACCCGGGCGCAGCGTCGCGATCCATTGCGCCTCCGCGAGCATCGCGCCCAACTCGCCGCCCGTGGCACGCCACTCGACCCGCCTTACCTGCTGCGCGAGCCGGATATCCTTCGATGAGCGCCGCTCACCTGTCAGATGCGCGCGAAGCCGCTGACGGATCCGTACGCTGCGCCCGACATACAGCGGCAAATCGTCGTCCCCGTAGAACGCATAGACGCCGCAGCCGGCAGGCGCCGTCTCGAGCAGATCTTCAGTGATGTCGCCGGCCAGCCGATAGCGGCGCATCGTACGTTCGATCTGCGCGCGCAACACGTCCAGCGGCACAAGAGTGTGCAGGCGCTGCCAGAACTGCCAGATCAGGTCGGCGTCGGCGAGCGCGCGATGGCGGTCAGACGGCACAAGTGAATGGCGCTCGACCAGCGCATCGAGCCCGTGGCGCTTTTCGGAAGGAAATAGCGCGCGCGACAGGCGCACAGTGCACAGCACGTCCGGGTCGAATGAAATGCCGGCGCGCCGGAACTCGCCGCGCAGAAAGCCCCGGTCGAAGCTCGCGTTATGCGCGACGAACAGCTTACCGTTGAGGCGCGCGAAAAGCTCGGGTGCGATGACGTCGAATGTCGGCGCGCCGCGCACCATTGCGTTCGTGATTCCGGTGAGCTGCTGGATGAACGAGGGGATCGGCTGCTGCGGATCGACGAGGCTGCTCCAGCGCGTGACACCGGTCGGCCCCACTTCCACGACACCGATCTCGGTAATGCGGTGCTCGTTGGTCGAGCCGCCGGTGGTTTCAAGATCGACGAAGACGATAGGCTCAGCGAGGGCCGGTTCGGCCAGAAACTGTTCGGACATGAAAAAGGATGCTTGGACGCGTGACTTTGCGCCAAGTATGCACTAATTAGCGGCCGCCGACCGCCTGTACATGACGCCGGCGGCATTGCGGCTTGCGCCCCACGTGCCTTTGCCGACCGGTCTGCTGCTAAAGAATGGTAAAGCCGACGCGCCAATCCGTTTTGAAACGTCAAATTCTGATTCGATATCAGGTCGAAAAAATAATGCATGGCAAAACAAATAAAAAAGCCCCCGCGATTAACGCGAGGGCTTTGGACCGCATGCGCGCCCCGCAGCGAGCGGGGCAGCGGTACGCAGCTTATAGCGGCTGAATGTTTGCCGCCTGCTTGCCTTTCGGACCGGCCTTGACGTCGAACGACACGCGCTGATTTTCCTTCAGCGATTTGAATCCTTCACTGCGAATTTCCGAGAAATGCGCAAAAAGATCTTCGCCACCCGAGTCCGACGTAATGAAGCCAAAGCCCTTAGCATCGTTAAACCATTTGACGATACCTGTTTCCATTTTCCAGTGTTCCCTCAACGAATTATCAAATCGGGCAATGCCCTCAATGCCTCAATCCTTTGCCAGTTTATCCATAAGGAATATCCCTGAGGCATTGCGCACTCGGAGCGGCTCTTGAAATCAGCTTTGCCGTTATACGGGGCGCGGTGAATCACCGTCAAGTGAATTTTTAATTGGCTCCGGGCACGACATTGAATAAGCGAAAAGTTAGCCGGATGGCGGAAACAGCAGGCGTCTTTACGCTTGCCGATAAGTCAAATTTACTGGGCACCGCCCACGTTAAACGCGATTGAGGAAAGCTTTGCCGCCTTCTCGCCGTCTGTAACATTTTGTGACTTTGGTAAGTGTTTCTCCGGGTTGTTCGGTGAAGCGGTCGAACCTCATCATGAAGTCTGCATTTGCAGTTAATGCGCATCGGGAGATTGACAATGCAGTTCCCTAATATCCGCCGGTTTCTTTCCAGCCTCTTTCCTCGTTTCACTCAATCACAGTCGCAAACGTCCCACGCGTGGCGCGCAGAATCTGACGCGTCCGCCTTCGAGTTCGACGTGGTCTGGCACGGCGACCACTGGCAGAACCTGCTTTCATCGCCGATGGACGCGCGCCACTACATCATTGAAGACTGGAGCGCCCCCACGGCCAACGAGTGGCGGAAGGCGGACCGCGCCGCGTCCGCACATTGATGCTCGCCACGCGCCCTCGTAAAGGACAAAACAAATTCGCAGGCGAAAAAAAGCGCGACTGGGAAGTCGCGCTGACAAAGGTTTGGAGATCTTTTTCGTCAACGAAAAAGTCCGCTTCGGAAAGCAGAAACTTCAGTATAACTGCTAATTCCAAATCCGATTATTTCCACAAGTGACAATCGTCTGTTGCAGTAATAACAACAATCCTTACATCAGGTGACATCTGTTGCTTTTTCGCATCGCATCTGCGTCGTAAATTCGCAACGCGGTTCGTTGACACTTCTTCCCATTCCTTGCCGGCACGCCCGAAACCGTTAGCTGACGGGGCTTCGAGGCATTCGACTATCGTTTCAGATGGCGTAATACTTTATTGCAGGAACCGAAACGCCCGTTCATTGAGCGCTCTCTTTACACTTTGCGTAACCAGAAAACAGCGCCAGTTTGCGCACTTCATGTGGATACGCGTCTCGCGGCGGCCGCGCGAAGGTTTTCTGAAGCAGGATTTACTGCCAATTCTCGCTTTCGGAGTAACAAGATGAAAAAGACTCTTATGGTCGCCGCCCTCACGGGCGTTTTTGCAACCGCGGCGCACGCCCAAAGCAGCGTCACGCTGTACGGCCTGATCGACGCCGGCATCACTTACACCAACAACCAGCACGGTCACAGCAACTGGCAGCAGACCAGCGGCTCGGTGAATGGCAGCCGTTGGGGCTTGCGCGGCGCCGAAGACCTCGGCGGCGGCCTGAAGGCAATCTTCACGTTGGAGAACGGCTTCGGCATCAATGACGGCTCGCTGAAGCAAGGCGGTCGCGAATTCGGCCGTCAGGCGTTCGTCGGCCTGTCCAGCACGCAGTTCGGCGCGGTGACGCTCGGCCGTCAATACGACAGCGTGGTCGACTTCGTCGGCCCGCTGGCACTGACCGGCACGCAATACGGCGGCACGCAGTTCGCCCATCCGTTCGACAACGACAACCTGAACAACTCGTTCCGCGTCAACAACTCGGTCAAGTACACGAGCGCCAACTACGGCGGTCTCAAGTTCGGCGGCATGTACGGCTTCTCGAACCAGGCAGACGGCTTCGCAAACAACCGCGCTTACAGCGCGGGCGCGTCGTACAACTGGGGCGGCCTGAACGTCGGCGCAGCTTACCTGCAATTGAACAGCAACGGCGCGACCGGCGCGGCTGCGGCATTCAACTCGGGCGGCGCGGTGTCGAGCGACAACACCTTCTTTGCTCGCCGTCAGCAAACTTGGGGCGCGGGCGCGAACTACGCGTTCGGTCCGGCAACTGTCGGTCTCGTCTACTCGCAAACGAATCTGACGGGTCTCGCCGGCATCGGCGCAGGCGCGTCTGGCCAGACGGGTGGCATCGCGTTTGGTGGCGGCAGTGCGCACTTCCAGAACTTCGAAGCCAACGCACGTTACGCTCTGACGCCGGCTGTCAGCATCGCCGGTTCGTACACGTACACGCGTGCAAGCCTCGCCGGTACGCGTCCGCACTGGAACCAGTTCAACCTGCAAACGGCGTACGCACTGTCCAAGCGCACGGACGTCTATCTGCAAGGCGAATACCAGCAAGTCAACGAAAACGCGATCGTTGGCGCGGACATCAACGGTCTGGCTGCTTCGAGCAACAACAAGCAGGTTGCCGTCACGGCAGGTCTGCGTCACCGCTTCTAAAGCGGTCGGCAACACTGGCAACACGGAAGGCGCCGCTTGCGGCGCCTTTTTTATTGTCCGTGGAAAACGCTGTGGGCGGGGCGCGGCAAAGCCAAGCAGCCAGCCAAGCCTAACGCAGAGAAAAGACTAACCGCCGCTATCAGGCGGCGGATATTTGACGTCGATAATGTCGATGGGCTGCGGTCCGGCCGGCGTGTACAGCGTCACCGTATCGCCAACCCTGGCCTTCAGCAGCGCTCGCGCGATCGGCGAGATCCAGCTCACGTGGCCGATATCCAGATCGACCTCGTCAATGCCGACAATCGTCACAGTATGTTCTTCGCCGTCCTCCGTCGCATACTCGACGGTCGCTCCGAAAAAGACCTGATCGACGCTCTCCTGCCTGCTGCTGTCAACAACCTCCGCGAGATCCAGCCGCTTGGTCAGAAAACGGATGCGCCGGTCGATCTCGCGCAGGCGGCGCTTGCCGTATATGTAATCGCCATTCTCCGAACGGTCGCCATTCGAAGCCGCCCACGACACGAGCTTGACGACTTCCGGCCGCTCGACGTCGATGAGATGCAGCAGTTCGTCGCGCATGCGGCGGTAGCCTGCTGGCGTGATGTAGTTCTTGGTACCCGCGGGAATGTCCGGTTGGGCGACGTCGAGATCGTCGTCGTTATCTTCGCTCGACTCTTTGACAAAGGCCTTGTTCATGATGATCCATAAGCTGCAGCAAGCGACTGCCTCACTAGGGTACACGATCATGACAATGAGACAAATCGCAGTTACACCCTTCCCTTTTTTGAAACCTTTGCTATAATCTCGTTTCTGCGTGCGGCTGTAGCTCAGTTGGATAGAGTACTTGGCTACGAACCAAGGGGTCGTGGGTTCGAATCCTGCCAGCCGCGCCATTTATTTCGAGGGCCTCCCTCCGGGGAGGCCTTTACGTTTTACCCGCGTTTTGCCCGTCTTACCCAGTTTCGCTGTTGTACGGCATTACTGCATCACCTGTTTCGCGTGCGGCTGTAGCTCAGTTGGATAGAGTACTTGGCTACGAACCAAGGGGTCGTGGGTTCGAATCCTGCCAGCCGCACCACCTCTGAAGGGCCTTCCAGTGGGAAGGCCCTTTGTTTTTCCAGGCGCGTTTCTGGTGGTCAGCGTCTGGGCGGCGCAGTGATGGCTTCGCGCGCCCCCGGCCGCACTTATGGCCGCGGCGGAGACTGAATATCGCCGATGTGTCCGTCCGGGCTCGGCATGTCTTCGAAAGTATTGCCCACGGTAGCTTCGCCGATGCGCCGTGCGATGTCGCCCGCCAGCATCTGCGGCTCGTGCAGCATCTCGCCGACGCTATCGCCGAACCGGCTTTCCACAAACGCCCGCAGCAGCGCCACACGCACCGAGTCCGCGCGGCCCTCCACCGTTCCACGACCGCCTTCGAACTCGGCGACGCATTGCGCAGGACCGTCTTCGCTGCGCTCGCGCATTTCCAGCCGACGCGCGCGCTCGAGCACCACAGCGGCGGCTTCCCATGAAGTAGTGGGCGTGAAGCGGCCGTCCCACGGACGACCACGGTCATTGCCGCGAATAGAGACGGTTTCGCCGCTATCGGTGAACTGGATTTCGCGCACGAAGTCGTGCAGGCTGCGGGCCACCCAATAGTCCAGAGCGAGGCCTTCGAGGTCAGCTACTTTCATCAGCGTTCTCCCTGAGTTTTCCGGTGAGACTCGTCTGTGGCCGGTCCGTTCCTACAGAACAAACGACATTTAGCCCGCAGACGAGTGCCGGAAATCAGTAATCCGCCCGTTCGCGCTCGATCCGCATGCCGCCGTCGTGCCGATGATGCCCGTCGTCGCTCGGCCGTTCGCGCGCAATGCGCATGACGTCGAGATTGGTACGCACGCGGCGCATGACGTTGGCCAGATGGACGCGGTCGCTGACCTGGATCACGAAGCGCAGGATTGTGGATTCCTGCGACAGGTCTTCGTCCATCGCAATGTGCACGATGTTGGCGTCCGCTGAGGTAATGTCCGCGGCCACGCGGGCGAACACGCCCTTGGTGTTCTTGACCAGCACCTTCACGGCGACGTCGAACAGACGCCCCGGTTGCGGCGCCCACGCAACGTCGATCCAGCGTGCGGGATCGCGCCGATGAATGCGCTGCGCGACGCGGCAGTCGGTGGTATGAATCGCCATGCCGAGACCGATGCCGATGTAGCCCATGATGTTGTCGCCCGGAATCGGACGGCAGCACGCGGACAGTTGCACCGACATGCCTTCTGTGCCGGTAATCACGACCGGCGGCGCATGGGGCGCCGAGCCGGCATCGGAACGCGAGCCGTCGTCGTCGGCATCGCGGCCGCTCATCAGCACTTCAATGCGCTTGGCCATGACCGCCGCGACACGCCGGCCAAGACCAATGTCCGCGAAGATTTCCTGGCCGTTCTTGTTGCCGGTCCACTGCACGAGCTTTTCCCAGGCCTCGGGCGTGACATCCGACAGTGCGAGGCCGTAACCCTTCAATGCCTGATCGACAAGACGCTCACCAAGCTGAACCGATTCGTTCAGCCGCATCGTCTTCAGATAATGGCGAATCGCGGAACGGGCCTTGCCGGTGCGCACGAACCCGAGCCATGCGGGATTCGGCTTTGAATACGGCGCCGTGATGACTTCGACGATGTCGCCGCTCTTCAGCTCGGTACGCAGCGGCAGCAGTTCGTTGTTGATCTTGACGGCGACGCACTGGTTGCCCAGGTCGCTGTGGATCGAATAAGCGAAGTCGAGCGCGGTGGCGCCGCGCGGCAGCGCCATGATTTTCGACTTCGGCGTGAACACGTAGACGGCATCCGGGAACAGATCGATCTTCACGTGTTCGAGGAATTCGCTCGAGTCGCCCGCCTCGCTCTGAATGTCGAGCAGCGACTTCAGCCACTGATGCGCGCGCTTTTGCACGTCGTTCAGATCCGCGCTGCCGTTCTTGTACAGCCAGTGCGCGGCGACGCCCGCTTCGGCGATTTCATGCATCTTGCGCGTGCGCACCTGAAACTCGATCGGCGCGCCGAACGGGCCGACGAGCGTGGTGTGCAGCGACTGATAGCCGTTCACCTTCGGGATCGCGATGTAGTCTTTGAACTTGCCGGGCACCGGCTTATAGAGCGCATGCAGCGCGCCGATGCACGTGTAGCACTCGAGCGCGCTGTCGACCACTACACGAAAGCCGTACACGTCGAGCACCTGCGAGAACGACAACTGCTTGTCGCGCATCTTCTTGTAGATGCTGAAGATGGTTTTCTCGCGGCCGGTGACCTCGGCGTCGATCTTAGCGTCGGCAATCGCGCGCTGCACCGACTCCAGGATTTTGCCGACCACTTCGCGCCGGTTGCCGCGCGCGGCCTTGACGGCTTTTTCGAGCGTGGCATACCGGTGCGGATTGAAGTTCGCGAAGCTCAGATCCTGCAACTCGCGATACGTATTGTTCAACCCGAGCCGGTGTGCAATCGGCGCGTAAATGTCCAGCGTTTCGCGCGCCACGCGGCGGCGCTTTTCCGGCGGCACCGCGCCGAGCGTGCGCATGTTGTGCAGCCGGTCGGCAAGCTTGACCAGAATCACGCGGACGTCGCGCGCCATGGCGAGCAGCATCTTGCGGAAGTTCTCCGCCTGCGCTTCCTCGCGATTGCGGAACTCCATCTTGTCGAGCTTCGACAAGCCGTCGACCAGTTCCGCGACCTTCGCGCCGAAACGCTCGGCGAGCTCGGCCTTGGTCACGCCCTGGTCTTCCATCACGTCATGCAGCAGCGCGGCCATGATCGCCTGGCCGTCCAGATTCCAGCCAGCGCAGATTTCCGCGACGGCAACCGGATGCGTGATGTAGGGCTCGCCGCTCTGCCGATATTGGCCGAGGTGAGCTTCGTCGCTGAAATGGAAAGCCGCCTTCACCTGCTTGATCTCTTCCGGCTGCAGATAGCCGGACAAGGCGGAGGTCAGCTTGGCGATGGAAACGACGTCATGCCGGCGCGGCTGCTCCGGCGTGGCGGTCGGCCCGAACAGATGGCGAAACGACTGTTCGAGGACCGCGTCGATGTATTTGCGTGCAGACGAAGGCGAATCGGCGTCGTGCTCCGCTTCCGTGGCGGTGGGCGGGGTGGTACTCATGTTCGCCTCCGTAGCGGTTGGAAGTAGACGCCAGTCTGCACGTTGATGCAGCTAGTGCTGCAAATGCGGGCAATCGAAAACGAAAAACAAAAAACGAAACCAGCGCCTTAGACCGGCACCTTCTTCAGCATTTCGACACCGACCTGGCCGGCCGCGATTTCGCGCAGCGCGACGACCGTGGGCTTGTCGCGGCTTTCGATCTTCGGCGTGTGGCCTTGAGCGAGCTGACGCGCGCGATACGTCGCGGCAAGCGCGAGTTCGAAACGATTCGGGATCTGTTTGAGACAGTCTTCGACGGTAATGCGGGCCATGTTGGGTTCCTTCTCAGTATGTTGCTTATTCTACCTTATGTGCTCGAATCGCCGCCGCGCTCAGGGGTGCGGAAGGTGAATGCCGAGTTGCACGAAAAGCTGCGTATGACGCGCGTATTGCGAGGCGAAGCGCGAACGCGTCGCGGCCACGAGACACTGCAGTTCGCCAAGCGCGCGATCGAAGTTCTCGTTGATCACCACGTACTCCGCTTCGGCCGCATGCGCCATCTCGCTGCCGGCCGCGAGCAGGCGCCGCGTGATCACATTCGGCTCGTCCTGGCCGCGCTTTTTCAGACGCTCTTCGAGCGCTTCGAGCGACGGCGGCAGAATGAAAATCTCGACCGCGTTATGAAACTGCTTCTTCACCTGCTGCGCGCCCTGCCAGTCGATTTCTAGCAGCACGTCATGGCCGCTTTTCATCTGCTCCTCGATCCACAAGCGCGACGTGCCGTAGTAGTTGCCGTGCACTTCCGCGCTTTCGAGAAACTCGCCCGCGTCGTGCCGCTTCATGAAATCGTCGACGGTGGTGAAGTGATAATGCTCGCCGTCCTGCTCTTTCGGACGCGGCGGGCGCGTCGTGTACGAGATCGACAGACGGATTGCGTCGTCGCTCGCGAGCAGCGCATTCACGAGCGTCGACTTGCCCGCGCCCGAAGGCGCGACGACCATGAACAGGTTGCCGGGATAGGCGCCGGCATACGGGTTGCGCGGCGCGCCGCTTTCGCGTGTGTGGTGATCGGTCATGTTGTGATGCTCCAGCCTTATTCCAGATTCTGTACCTGCTCGCGCATCTGTTCGATGAGCAGCTTCAGCGTCATCGACGAATCCGCCAGTTCCTTCGCCGCCGCCTTCGAGCCGAGCGTGTTCGCCTCGCGATTGAGCTCCTGCATCATGAAGTCGAGCCGCTTGCCGACCTTGCCGCCCTTCTGGATCACGTGACGCGTTTCGTTCAGGTGAGCCGTGAGGCGCGACAGCTCTTCGGCGATGTCGATGCGGATGCCGTACATCGTGACTTCCTGGCGAATCCGCTCGTTGATCTCCTCGCGCGACACGATGGTCGCAGCGGTATCAGGCGCGGCAATGCCGAGCGCTTCCTGCAAACGTTCGACAATCTTCTGCTGATGCTTCGAGATCAGCTCCGGCACGAGCGGCGTGATCTTGGTGACGATCGCTTCCATCTCGGTCACGTTGGCGAGCAGCATGTTTGCAAGCTGCGCGCCTTCGCGGGCACGCACGTCGATCAGATCGGCGATCGCCTGTTTGCCGCACGCGAGCACCGCATCGCGCAACACGTCGGGTGCTACGCCCGTCTCCGCCAGCACGCCCGGCCAGCGCAGAATTTCGCCGGAGCGCAAACGCCCGGCTTCCGGAAAGGTTGCGAGCACCGTGCGCTCGAGCAGCGCCAGTTGAGTCAGCGCGTCATGATTGATCGAACCCGCGTTCGCCGTCTGTTCGCTGCGCTGCAGATTGATCCGAATATCCACCTTGCCGCGCGAGAGCTTGTTCATCAGCATTTCGCGCAACGTGGGTTCGCACACGCGCACGTCTTCGGGCATGCGGAAGTTCAGGTCGAGAAAGCGCGAGTTCACCGTGCGCAGTTCGACCGACACGCTCACGCCGCCTGTGCCCGAAGCCGCGACGAGTTCGCGCGTGGCGCTCGCATAGCCAGTCATGCTGTAGATCATCGTATTTCTCGCGATTGTGGCCGCGCGCGAGGCGCCGGCCGAAGAGTCGAATCGCCCGGCGTGTACGAGACGCGAGGCGGTGAACAGGCATTATCCCATTTTTGGCGATGGGACCCCTTGCAGAGCCACGGCCGACGCGGCCAACCGCCGGACGCATGCGTGCTTCGATCGGCTGTAAAATCCTGCTTTCCCTCCCGCTTTCCTCCTGACCGAATCCACTATGACCGACACCACTCAACGCCCTAGCGGCCGCCCCGCCGATCAGCTGCGCGACGTGCGCATCACGCGCCACTACACGAAGCATGCGGAGGGCTCGGTGCTGGTCGAATTCGGCGACACCAAGGTGATCTGCACGGCGAGCATTGCGGAAACGGTTCCGTCGTTTTTGCGCGATCGCGGCCAGGGCTGGCTCACTGCCGAATACGGCATGTTGCCGCGTGCGACGCATACGCGCAGCGACCGCGAAGCCGCGCGCGGCAAGCAGACCGGGCGCACTCAGGAGATCCAGCGTCTGATTGGCCGCGCGCTGCGTTCGGTGTTCGACCTGGAGAAGCTCGGCGCGCGCACGCTGCATATCGACTGCGACGTCATTCAGGCCGACGGCGGCACGCGCACGGCGAGCATCACCGGCGCATTTGTCGCCGCGCATGACGCGGTGAGCAAACTGCTGGCTGCGGGCCGCATCGAAAGTTCGCCTATCAGCGATTTCGTCGCGGCAATTTCGGTCGGCGTCTACGACGGCGTGCCGGTGCTCGATCTCGACTACCACGAAGATTCGCAATGCGACACCGACATGAATGTGGTGATGACAGGCGCGGGCGGCTTCGTCGAGATTCAGGGCACCGCCGAAGGCGTGCCTTTCTCGCGCGATGAAATGAACGCGCTGCTCGATCTTGCGAGCGACGGCATCGCAACCTTGATCGCGAAGCAGAAAGAGGCATTGGAGTATCGAGGTGAATGACGTTCGTAAAGGCCATGGCGACCCGGCGTCGGGCTCGCCGTTGAACAAGGTCGTGCTCGCGTCCAACAACGCGGGCAAGCTGCGCGAATTTGCGGCGCTCCTCGGCGCGGCTGGCATCGAATTGATTGCGCAGGGCGAACTCGGCGTGCCGGAGGCGGAGGAGCCGCATCCCACGTTCGTTGAAAACGCTTTGACGAAGGCACGTCATGCCGCGAGGCTCACCGGCCTGCCCGCCCTCGCCGACGACTCCGGTCTCTGTGTACGTGCGCTGCGCGGCGCACCCGGCGTTTATTCGGCACGCTACGCGCAACTCGCCGGCGGCGAGAAAAGCGACGCGGCCAACAACGCGCGGCTGGTTTCGGCGCTGCAAGGCGAAACCGACCGCCGCGCGTATTACTACTGTGTGCTCGCGCTCGTGCGTCACGCAGACGACCCCGAGCCGCTCATCGCCGAAGGCCGCTGGCATGGCGAGATTCTGGATGCGCCGCGCGGCTCGCATGGCTTCGGTTACGACCCGTACTTCTTTCTACCCTCGCTGAACGCGAGCGCCGCGCAGCTCGAACCGGCGGTGAAAAATGCCAGCAGTCATCGCGCCATTGCATTGCGCCAACTGCTCGCGCGCCTGGCGGAGGAAGCGTGATTCCGATCAAGCCGGCGCCCGCCGATGTCGGCAACGGCGTCATCAAGGCTTTTACGTCGCCGGGCAGCATCCGGCTGACCTCGCTGCCGCCGCTCTCGCTGTATGTGCATTTTCCGTGGTGCGTGCGCAAGTGTCCGTACTGCGATTTCAACTCGCACGAATGGAAAGGCGAGACGTTCCCCGAGAACGATTATCTCGACGCGTTGCGCGCCGACCTCGAAATGGCGCTGCCCCTCGTGTGGGGTCGCCAGGTGCATACGGTGTTCATCGGCGGAGGCACACCGAGCCTGCTGTCCGCGGCGGGGCTCGACCGTATGCTGTCCGACATTCGCGCGCTGCTGCCGCTCGACGCCGATGCCGAGATCACGCTCGAGGCCAACCCCGGCACGTTCGAAGCCGCGAAGTTCGCGCAGTTTCGGGCGAGCGGCGTGAACCGCCTGTCCGTGGGCATTCAGAGTTTCAATGAAGCGCATCTGAAAGCGCTCGGCCGCATTCATGATTCGACGCAAGCGCGTCATGCCGTCGAGGTAGCCGCGACCACGTTCGACAATTTCAATCTCGACCTGATGTTCGCGCTTCCGCAGCAAACGCTCGCCGAATGCCAGGCGGATGTCGAGACGGCGTTGTCGTTCGCGCCGCCGCATCTTTCGCTGTATCACCTGACGCTCGAGCCGAACACGCTGTTTGCGAAATTCCCGCCTGCTTTGCCCGACGACGATGCCTCCGCCGACATGCAGGACTGGATTCATGAGCGCACGTCGGCGGCGGGCTACGAGCGCTATGAGGTGTCGGCGTATGCGAAGCCGCATAGGCAGAGCAAGCACAATCTGAATTACTGGCGTTTTGGCGACTATCTCGGCATTGGCGCCGGCGCGCATACGAAGCTGTCGTTTCCGAATCGCGTGTTGCGCCAGGCGCGCTACAAGCATCCGGCCACGTTCATCGAGCAGGCAAAAGCCGGCGCGGCGGTGCAGGAAGAGCACGAAGTCAGCGCGCGCGACCTGCCGTTCGAGTTCATGCTGAATGCGCTGCGGCTCGTGGAAGGCTTTCCGGTGCACCGGTTTATCGAGCGTACCGGTTTGCCGATGACTTCGATCGAACCGGCTTTGCAGGAAGCGGAGCGCCGCAGGCTCATCACACGCGACCACGAGAAGATTGCGCCGACGCCGCTCGGGCAAGCGTTTCTCAACGATCTGCAGGCGCTGTTTCTGAAAGATCCGCAGTGAATGCAGAGACACAGGCCGCCGCAGCGACGTCTTTTCAGGTTACAATTTGCGGCTTGGAGGTGTGGCCGAGTGGTTTAAGGCACCGGTCTTGAAAACCGGCGAAGGAGTGATCCTTCCGTGAGTTCGAATCTCACCGCCTCCGCCAGATGTTCCCCAAACGAACCCGGGCCGCGGCCCGTTTTTCGTTTCTGCCGCGACCGCGTGCGCTTTCTACACCACCGCTGTCGCCTCGACTTCTATCTTGAACCCGTAATGCAACTGCGGGACAGGCACAACAGCACGCGCTGGCCGCGCCTCGCCGGCCCAGCGGGCGTAGATCTCATTGAACTTCGTCCAGTGCTCGATATCGACGATATAAACCCGCACCTGCACGAGTTGCGCAACGCTGCTGCCCGCGCCCTCGAGCGCTGCTTTCACGTTGGCCAGCACCTGTTCCGCCTGCGCCTCGAACGGAGCGGCGGATAGCTTCTCGCCGCGCGCGTCGATGGGCAACTGTCCCGACACGAACACGAAGCCGTTCGCCACCGCTACGTGACTATAGTGGCCGCCGGGCCTCGCGAGCGTAGCGGGATTGTCGGTGTGCGGTGAACGTGCGCGGTGCTGCCCAGCAGCCATGAGTACCACTCCAGAGCGAAAGACATCACGCCGCCCCGCCGCTCTTCGCGTCAGACACTGACCGCTTCGAGCCGCTCGCGTGCATCGGCGCAACGCCGGTTGAGATCGCGATGCATCAACTGGCTGTCGAGCAGCGACGATACATCGGTCAAGCCATAATCAAAGCGCAAGACGTATTCGATGTCCGTGTAATCGTGATAGGCGCCGCTGTCGGCCAGCTTCTGCGCTTCGGCGAAAGCAGCATGCTGCCGCTCGCCGTTCATCAAATCTCTGATCGCCATGATTGCCGCTCCGAGGAACAGTGATCCCATCATAGCAATGCAAATTCAAACGCAAGGTCGCGTGCGCGCAACACCTGGTGTTTTCCGGTAGATGCGCCGAGCGCACAAGTTGCGGGCACGCCGGCAAGGTCAGCAGACCGGCGATGTCCGCGCGGCGCTGAAGCAGCCGTCAAAACAGTGCTGACTTCAAGCGACAGCCACCGGCGCCTTTGTGCCATGCCAGCGCACAACCAGAATGCGGCCGACATAACATAGCGATCCCGCCACGCCTACCACAATGCCCATGCCCTTGGGCGAGGCGTCCGGCCAGAGACCGACCGCGAGGCTCGACAGCGCACCGAGCGCCAGTTGCACGGCGCCGAACACGGCGGCCGCCGCGCCCGCGTTCAAAGGATAGCGATGCATCAGATCCGTGGTGCAATTGGCGGACAGCAAACCCACCACGCCGACCACGAAGAACAGACCGGCCACGATCGACCACAGGCCGCCCCAACCCGTCAACGAAACGAGGCATACGAACAGCGACGCCACGCAGCTCACGCTCGCGGCGAAGGAAATGATCGTCAGGGAGCCGAGCTGTCCGACGAGCCGCGTGTTCATGAAGTTGCCGAACATGATGCCGACGATGTTCAGCGCGAACAGAAACCCATAGTGCTGCGCCGACACGTGAAAGTATTCGATGTAGACGAACGGCGTGGCCGTGATGTACGCAAACATCGACGCGAACGCCATGCCGCCGCACAGCATATGTCCCCAGGCCACTGGATCGCGCAACAAGCGGCCATAGGCGGCAAACGATTTGAAGAGCGCGGAATGCGCACGCTTTTCACGCGGCCATGTTTCCGGAACCTTGAGGAACGCGGTGATCGCGCACACGGTACCGAACAGCGTCAACGCGACGAAGACAACACGCCAGCCGCCAAGCAGCAGCAATTGTCCGCCGATCAGCGGCGCGAGCAACGGGCCGATCGACGTCACGATGGCGAGCATCGACAGCACGCGGGCCGCGTCGGTGGGACCGTAGGCATCGCGTGCAATGGCACGGGCGAGAACGGATGCCGCGCCGGCCCCAAGCGCCTGCACGAAGCGAAAGGTAATCAGCGCGCCGATCGAAAACGACAGCGTGCAGGCAATGCTCGCCAGTGCATACATGACGATGCCGCCAAGCAGCACCGGCCGGCGGCCATACGAATCGGACAGCGGCCCATAAAGCAGCATGCCGATCGAAAAGCCGAACATAAAACTGGTGAGCGTGGTTTGCGCCGCACTCGTGCCGATCGCAAATGCCTGCGCGATGGTGGGCAAGCTCGGCAGGTACATGTCGATGGAAATCGGCCCGCATGCGGCAAGCGCACCGAGCAACAGAATCAGCCGGCCATCTGGCCGGCGTCCGGTGACGTGAGACATGGGAATCCAGGAGAAGCGCGCACCTTTCGCAAAGCTGCACGCGGTGAGACGAAAGACCGGCATTGACCGCATCGATTGTACGCGACGCTTGCGGCGTGTGGCGCGTCGCCGCCCGGGCGCCGGGCCCGGGAGCAAGACCCGTTCGCACCGACTCCGGTACAATTTCCTCACCTACTCCGGCGCCGCGCGAACCGCCAGCATGCGAACCGCGCCGCTGCGCAACTCAATCCAGTCATCGCCATGTCCAAAAACCAAAGCCTCTTCGACCGCGCGCAACGCACCATTCCAGGCGGCGTGAATTCCCCGGTGCGCGCGTTCCGCTCAGTCGGCGGCACGCCGCGCTTCATCGAACGCGCACAAGGGCCTTACTTCTGGGACGCCGACGGCCAGCGCTACATCGACTACATCGGCTCCTGGGGCCCGATGATTCTCGGTCATGTGCATCCCGAGGTCCTCGAAGCGGTGCAGCGCGTGCTCGCCAACGGCTTCTCGTTCGGCGCGCCCACCGAATCGGAAATCGAAATTGCCGAGGAAATCTGCAAGCTCGTGCCATCCATCGAGCAGGTGCGCATGGTGTCGAGCGGCACCGAAGCGACCATGAGCGCGCTGCGCCTCGCGCGCGGTTTTACGAACCGCAGCCGCATCGTCAAATTCGAAGGCTGCTATCACGGCCATGCGGACAGCCTGCTGGTGAAGGCCGGCTCGGGCCTGCTGACGTTCGGCAATCCCACTTCCGCGGGCGTGCCGGTCGACATCGCCAAACACACCACGGTTCTCGAATACAACAACGTCGCGGCACTGGAAGAAGCGTTCAAAGCCTTCGGCAATGAAATCGCCTCGGTGATCGTGGAGCCCGTTGCGGGCAACATGAACCTGGTCAGGGCGACGCCCGACTTCCTGCAAGCATTGCGGCGCCTGTGCACCGAATACGGCTCGGTGCTGATTTTCGACGAGGTGATGTGCGGTTTCCGCGTCGCGCTCGGCGGCGCGCAACAGGTATACGGCATCACGCCCGACCTCACGTGTCTCGGCAAGGTCATCGGCGGCGGCATGCCGGCAGCGGCCTTTGGCGGACGGCGCGACATCATGGCTCACCTCGCGCCGCTCGGCGGCGTGTACCAGGCGGGCACGTTGTCGGGCAATCCGATCGCGGTCGCCGCGGGTCTGAAGACGCTGCAACTCATTCAGGCGCCGGGCTTTTACGACACGCTGGCCGCGCGCACGACCCGTCTTGCGCAAGGTCTGGCACGAGCCGCTCGCGAAGCCGACGTGCCGTTCACGGCGGATTCGCTCGGCGGCATGTTCGGGCTTTACTTCACCGAGTCCATTCCGACGAGCTTCGCCGAAGTCACGCAGAGCGACGTGCCGCGCTTCAATGCGTTCTTCCACAAGATGCTCGACGCCGGCGTGTACTTCGCGCCCTCGGCGTATGAGGCGGGCTTCGTTTCGATCGCACACGACGACGCTATCGTCGACGCCACGATCGAAGCGGCGCGTGGCGCGTTCGCGTCGCTGACCGCCTGACGCTTTCACACCACTACCTGCCCCAGCCACCGCACCCACCAGACACCGATGTTCTCGCAAACCGACTTCGTCCATATGGAACGCGCGCTCGCGCTTGCGAAGCGCGGCATGTACACCACCGACCCGAACCCGCGCGTGGGCTGTGTGATCGTCCAGAACGGCGAAGTGATCGGCGAAGGATTCACGCAACCGGCCGGCCAGGACCATGCCGAGATCCGCGCGATGAAAGACGCGCGGTCGCGCGGTCACGATCTGCGCGGCGCAACCGCTTACGTCACGCTCGAACCGTGCAGTCATTTCGGCCGCACGCCGCCGTGCGCGAGCGCGCTGATCGAAGCGCAGGTCGGGCGCGTGGTCGCCGCCATGGAAGACCCGAATCCCCACGTGTCGGGGCGCGGCCTCGCCATGTTGCGCGACGCCGGCATCGAGGTGCGCTGCGGCTTGCTCGCAAACGAAGCGCACGAGTTGAACATCGGCTTCGTGTCGCGCATGACGCGCGGCCGGCCGTGGGTGCGCATGAAAGTGGCCGCGTCGCTCGACGGCCGCACCGGCTTGCCGTCCCGCATCAGCCAGTGGATCACCGGCGAAGCGGCACGCGCCGACGGCCATGCGTGGCGCGCCCGCGCGTCGGCGATTCTGACGGGTATCGGCACCGTCAAGGAAGACGATCCGCG
This sequence comes from Burkholderia sp. WSM2230, assembly GCF_000472445.1. GTDB lineage: Bacteria > Pseudomonadota > Gammaproteobacteria > Burkholderiales > Burkholderiaceae > Paraburkholderia. Next base: position 118,492 of record NZ_AXAJ01000012.1, on the reverse strand, counting down.
TATGACGGTGCGCGCCGTCGACACCCCACGCCAGCCGCAACGTGTGCTGGTCGACAGCCAGTTGGACGTGTCTCCGCAGGCGCAGATTCTGGCCGGCGCACCCACGTTGATTTTCTGCGGCAATCTGGACGAGCGGCATGCTGGGCGTGCGCAGGCGCTGCGCGATCGCGGCGCGGAGATCGTCGAAATGGCCAACACAGCCGGCAAGGTGGACCTGCCCGGCATGCTCAAGGTGCTCGGCGAACGCCAGGTGAACGAGCTGCACGTGGAAGCCGGCTACAAGCTGAACGGCTCGCTCCTGCGCGAAGGCTGTGTGGACGAACTGCTGGTCTACCTCGCACCGAGCCTGCTCGGCATCGACTCCATGAGCATGTTCAACCTGGGCGCGCCCGAAACACTGGAAGGCCGCGTCAAGCTGGCGTTTCACAACGTCGAGCGGATCGGCGACGATCTGCGGATTCTCGCGCGCCTTCTGCCAGCCGGCGCCACAGCCGGGACCGACGCCGCGTCCCAACCCGTTTCGTTTTGATCGAGGATTAGTACGATGTTCACAGGAATCGTCGCGGCCGTGGGCCGCATCGAGTCAGTCAAGCCGCTCGGCACGAACGGCGACGCGGGCGTGCGCCTGAACGTGGAAGCCGGCGGCCTCGATCTCGCCGACGTGCAGCTCGGCGACAGCATCACCATTCAGGGCGCCTGCATGACCGTGGTCGCGAAAACCGACCATTCCTTCGAAGTGGACGTCTCGCGCGAAAGCCTGAACTGCACGGCGGGCCTCGGCGAAGTGGGCGAGGTCAATCTGGAAAAGGCGCTGCGCGCGCACGACCGGCTCGGCGGGCACATTGTCTCCGGTCATGTGGATGGCCTCGGCACAGTCACGCATTTCGCGCCGGTCGGCGAGTCGCATGAGCTGCGCGTGCTGGCGCCGCGCGAGATTGGCCGCTATCTCGCGTACAAGGGTTCTATCACTGTCAACGGCGTGAGTCTGACCGTCAACTCGGTTAAAGATCGTGACGATGGCTGCGAGTTCTCGATCAATCTGATTCCGCACACGGTGGAAGTAACCGCGCTCAAGCATCTGCGCGAAGGCACGCCGGTGAATCTGGAGATTGATCTCATTGCGCGGTATGTGGAGCGGATGCTCAACGCGCCGAAGTAACGACCCCACAGCGCACCACTAAATCACCAGTGCCGGCGACCGCCGGCCGCGCATGGGCTGCCCGCGGCGTGCTGCCGCCTCGCACCGGTTCATGCGCCCATCGTTTCGACGAGCATAGCAACGGCTGATAATGCATCGCCAGTCGGCCAAACGGTATATGCCATCCGGCGGAGGCGACTTGGGACCGCGCGTGGCGTAAAATACGCGCTTTCCCGAAAAACTCGCCACCATGACGCTCGCCTCCACTCCAGAGATCATCGCCGAACTCAAAGCCGGCCGTATGGTGATCCTCGTCGACGAAGAAGATCGCGAAAACGAGGGCGACCTCGTGCTCGCCGCCGAATTCGTCACGCCGGAAGCGATCAACTTCATGGCCCGCTACGGCCGCGGTTTGATCTGTCTGACGCTCACGCAGGAACGCTGCAAGCTGCTCAACCTGCCGCTCATGACTTACCGCAACGGCACGCAGTATGGAACCGCGTTCACGGTCAGCATTGAAGCGGCCGAGGGCGTGACCACCGGCATTTCCGCCGCCGACCGCGCCCGCACGATCGCCACGGCAGTCGCGCCGGACGCGAAGGCCGAACACATCGTACAGCCGGGCCACGTGTTTCCGATCATGGCTCAGCCAGGCGGCGTGCTCGTGCGCGCCGGTCACACCGAAGCAGGCTGTGATCTGACCGCGCTCGCCGGCCTGACGCCGGCTGCGGTAATCTGCGAAGTCATCAAGGACGACGGGACCATGGCGCGTCTGCCCGACTTGATGGAGTTCGCAAAACAGCATGATCTGAAGGTCGGCACGATCGCCGATCTGATTCACTATCGCAGCCGCACCGAATCGATCGTGGAGCGCATTTGCGAGCGCACCATGCAGACCGCGCACGGCGCGTTCCGCGCGGTCATGTATCTGGACCAGCCGAGCGGCCAGCCGCATATCGCTCTTGTGCGCGGCACGCCGACGCCCGAAGAGGACACGCCCGTGCGCGTGCATGAGCCGCTGTCGGTACTGGATCTGCTCGAAGTCGGCGAATCCACGCATTCATGGACGCTCGACGCGGCCATGCAAGAGATCGCCTCGCGCGAACTCGGCGTCATCGTGCTGCTCAATTGCGGCGACTCGAAAGAGCATTTGATCGACGTGTTCAAGGCGTTCGACTCGAAGGAAAAAGCAGACGCACTGAAGCGGCGCCCCGTCGACTTCAAGACCTACGGCATCGGCGCGCAGATCTTGCGCGAGCTTGGCGTGGGCAAGATGCAGGTTCTGTCGAACCCGCGCAAGCTGGGCAGCATGTCGGGCTACGGTCTCGAAGTCACCGGCTTCGTGCCCATGCCCGGCGGTACCGCAGAGACTCCGCAACAAGGCTGATCCGACCATTCACGCGCCTCGCGCCCACTCAAACACTACGGAATCAACATGGAAATCGGACAATACCAACCGAACCTCGACGGCGACGGACTGCGCATCGGCATCGTTCAGGCGCGTTTTAACGAACCCGTCTGCAACGGCCTCGCGGACTCGTGCATCGAAGAACTGGAACGCCTCGGCGTGACGGGCGAAGACGTGCTGCTCGTCACGGTGCCGGGCGCGCTGGAAATCCCGTTGGCGCTTCAGAAGCTCGCCGAGAGCGCGCAGTTCGACGCGCTGATCGCGCTCGGCGCCGTCATTCGCGGCGAGACGTATCACTTCGAACTCGTCTCGAACGAAAGCGGTGCCGGCATTACGCGCATCGGCCTCGATTTCGGCATCCCGGTGGCGAATGCCGTGCTGACCACGGAAAACGACGAGCAAGCCGTCGCTCGCATGACCGAGAAAGGCCGTGACGCGGCACGCGTGGCAGTCGAAATGGCGAATCTCGCGGTCGCGCTCGAACAGCTGGGCGGCGACGACGAAGAGGAAGACGAAGAAGAGGAAGAGGCATGAAGAGCGCACGCCGACGCTCCCGCGAACTGGCCACGCAGGGGCTTTATCAGTGGCTGCTGTCGGGTTCGCCCGGCGGTGAGATCGACGCGCAACTGCGCGGCGCGCAGGGCTTCGACAAAGCGGACCATGAGCACCTGGACGCGATTCTGCATGGCGTGATCCGCGATTCGGAGGCGCTGTCCGCCGATATCGCTCCGTGCCTCGATCGTCCGATCGATCAGCTTTCGCCAGTGGAACGCGCGGTGCTGCTGGTCGCCGCATTTGAGCTGAAGAACCACATCGACATTCCTTATCGTGTAGTGATCAACGAAGCCGTCGAGCTCGCCAAGACGTTCGGCGGCGCTGACGGCTACAAGTATGTGAACGGCGTGCTCGACAAGCTGGCGGCCAAGCTGCGCGCGGCCGAGACGGAAGCGGCTCGCAAGCGCTAGGCCGCCAGGCGCGAGCGTGCAGGACGTGTGAGCTTGTGGCCGGGTTGCGTACGCCACGCCGCGGTCGTCACGCAGCAACTATCGGCTGCAAGGCGATGCATCGCTAAAAGGAGGGCGCCACGCGCATGAACGAACGCGCGAGGCGCCCTCCGGTTTCCGCTTTCGAACTGGATTTAACCGTATGAGCTCCGTGACCGAACCTCTTGTGCGGCTTGCCGGCCGCGTCGACTCCATTCAGCCTTTCTATGTGATGGAGCTGGCGAAAGAGGCCGCGCTTCTCGAGCGCGACGGGCGCGACATCATTCACATGGGAATCGGCGAGCCCGATTTCACCGCGCCCGAACCGGTCATCGAGGCAGCCGCGAACGCGCTGCGCCGCGGCGTCACGCAATACACGAGCGCGCTCGGCCTGCACGCGTTGCGCGAAGCGATTTCGGCGCATTACGCCAGTGTCTACGGCGTCAACGTGGATCCGGCGCGGATTGTCGTGACGGCGGGCGCCTCGGCGGCGTTGCTTCTGGCGTGCGCGGCATTGGTCGACCGCGACGACGAAGTGCTGATGCCCGACCCCTGCTATCCGTGCAACCGCCATTTCGTGATTGCGGCCGAAGGCAGGCCCGTCATGGTGCCGAGCGGCCCTGCCGAGCGCTTCCAGCTGACCGCCGCCGACGTCGAACGGCTCTGGAACGAGCGCACGCGCGGCGTGCTGCTTGCGTCGCCGTCCAACCCAACCGGCACCTCCATCGAGCCCGCCGAACTCGAACGCATTGTGAAGGCTGTGCGCTCGCGCGGCGGCTTTACGATCGTCGACGAGATCTACCAGGGCTTGAGCTACGACGCGAAGCCCGTATCGGCGCTGTCATACGGCGACGATGTCATTACCGTCAACAGCTTCTCGAAGTATTTCAACATGACGGGCTGGCGCCTCGGCTGGCTCGTGGTGCCGCCGGGCATGGTGGGCGCGTTCGAGAAGCTTGCGCAGAATCTCTTCATCTGCGCGTCCGCGCTGGCGCAACATGCCGCGCTCGCGTGTTTCGAATCGCAGACCATCGCGACTTACGAGGCGCGTCGTCTGGAATTCAAGCGTCGTCGGGATTTCATTGCGCCGGCGCTCGAGTCGCTGGGCCTGACCGTGCCCGTCATGCCGGACGGCGCGTTCTACGTCTATGCGGACTGCTCAACCGTCAATCACCCTGCCGCCGGCGACAGTTCAGCGCTGACCAAAGCCATGTTGCATGACGCGGGCGTCGTGCTCGTGCCAGGCATGGATTTCGGCACGCATGCGCCCAGGCAGTACATCCGGCTGTCGTACGCAACGGCGTATCCGAAGCTGGAAGAAGCGGTTGAGCGCCTCGCGCGGCTGTTCGGCCGACACTAGACGTTAGCCAAGGACGACGGCGCGTAATCCCGAGCCGGGCACCGTGCGTCCTGCTTCGGCGATCCAGGCGCGCAGACCAGCCCCAACAACCCGCCAACGCGAGGACACGAAGGCGCGAACTGCAAAGCCAGCCGCAGACGCAAAAAAGGACACTCGAGAGTGTCCTTTTTCTTGCCTTCAGCTTTTGCATCAAGCCATCGACATTACGCCGGTCAGGACGCTCAGGCGCCCAGTTCCGCGGCCGAAGCCACGTGCTTGGGAGCGTTCGCGCTGGCGTCGTCCTGCTCCGAAACAGGCGTCCTGGCTGACGGCGCAGCGGCGCTCAGAGGATGACTTCCTTCAAGCGTGACCTGCACACGCTTGCCGTTGCTGCTGTTTGCAGCAGCCGGCGCAGCAGGAGACGGCGCGTTGTTCGATGCCGTCATGACCGGAGCCTGCGGAGCATTGATCGGCACCTTGCGTCCGCGCGCCACGTCGCGCAGACGCGCGCGCTCGGCCATCACCTTGGCACCGTAGCCGCCGTCGTCCGGCGACGTGGAACCGACATAGAGGCGCAGACCGCCCGGCAGCGAACCGCCGCGAGCAATGCAGTCCTTCAGGACCAGCGCGCCCACCTTGATGTTCGCCAGCGGTTCGAGCGCCGCGCTCTCGCCGCCGAAATATTGGAACTTGTCCGAATGAACCTTCGACATCACCTGCATCAGGCCCTGGGCGCCCACGCCGCTCTCGGCGTAGGGGTTGAAGCCCGATTCGATCGCCATGACGGAAAGCAGCAGCAGCGGGTCGAGACCGACCTCGCGTCCGGTGTCGAAGGCAGCCTTCACGAGCTCGCCGACGGGCTCCTGGGCGACGCGGTAGCGCCGGGCCAGGTACGACGCCACCAGCGCCTGCTCACGCGACGAAACGAGCACGCGGTCGTCGCGCGCATCGGCGGAAACGCGTTGCGCCGGAATGAGCCGGGCCAATGCGGCGACGCTTTGCATGGTACGTGGATCAAGCCCGTTGAGCGCCGCGATGCCCATGCCGGCCGAGCCGCTGCCGTCGAACGCGCCGTCATAACTGGTGTTGCTGACGCTCACGCCGGCGTTGTTGGCGGTGGCTGGCGCGTCTGCGCCGTTCGTATTGGAAGACAGCGTTTCGTCCGGAGCAGCACGCCCCGGCGGTCCGAAAGCCGGCAGCGGATTGCCCTGCAACAGGCGCGCGGGGCCAGCCTGGACGGCGGCGGAAAGCACCGGCATGAGCTTGGCCGCGAGGGTGCCGCGCCACGTGGGCATCAGCCACAGCGCGATTGCCAGCACGACGGCTATGCCGCCGACAATGCTGAACAGGTGATGACTCAATTGCGTCCCACGACGCACTGCACCGCGCACAACCTGCGCGATACGCTCATCGGGACGCCACGATAACCAGGCGTTCATTCAGATCTCCCATGTTGCATGATCCGCAAATTCCGCTGAACAAACAGGCGGTAACGCACATTCGCAGAGTCAAGACATCGCGCGCTCTGTCTGGTTAGGGCAGCAGCAATGTCGGGAAAACGGCAAATACCGTTTGTGGGGAGCCATCCTGAAGCGGTCCGCGGCACGCTCACAGCATGCGGGCGGTGGCTCCCACGCGAAAAACCAGCGTCAGATGGCGCTGGCGAGGACATCAATAAGACCGACGAATACCGTGCAGGGCTTCGGTAAGCGGTGACGCGATGCGTCTGATGGGACCGGGGGCAGTGGTAAAAGGTTCACGCCCTGCAACCAACGTGGACGGATTCTAGGTCACGGTTTTATAGATCGTCAACACTACAACTAGGCAAATGTATAACTAATTGTAATAACGGAGCCCTTCCGGAGGGCTCGAACGACCGCGCCAAGCGCTTTCCGGGCAATTTTGCCTGCCCGCCTTGTCCTAGGCCATTTGGCCGATCTACGTGCGCTCGCCAACGCAGGTAAAATCGACAATCGTTTTGGCGCCTGCAATAGCGTGGCGCCTTTCCCTCTTCGCCGCTCGCGGCATTGAACCGCAACAGATGAAATACAAAGACTTGCGCGACTTCGTTGGCCGTCTCGAGACGATCGGAGAACTGCGCCGTATCCCGCAAAAGGTCTCGCCCGTCCTGGAAATGACCGAATTGTGCGACCGCGTACTGCGCGTCGGCGGCCCGGCCCTGCTTTTCGAGAACCAGGAGCGCCACGCGTTCCCCGTGCTCGGTAATCTGTTCGGCACGCCGCGGCGCGTCGCGCTCGGCATGGGTATCGACGCGCAGGCAGGCGAAGGCGATGGCGCGGCGCTGGAGTCGCTGCGCGACGTCGGACGGCTGCTGTCGGCTCTGAAGGAGCCGGAGCCGCCCAAGGGGCTCAAAGATGCAGGCAAGCTGTTCTCGCTCGCCAAGGCGGTGTGGGACATGGCGCCGAAAACCGTGAGCGCGCCGCCTTGCCAGGAAATCGTCTGGGAAGGCAATGACGTCGACCTCGAAAAGCTGCCGATCCAGACCTGCTGGCCAGGCGACGCGGGCCCGCTCATCACGTGGGGCCTGACCGTCACAAAAGGCCCGAACAAGAGCCGACAAAACCTCGGCATCTATCGCCAGCAGCTGATCGGGCGCAACAAGCTGATCATGCGTTGGCTCGCGCACCGCGGCGGGGCGCTCGATTTCCGCGAGTTCGCGCTGAAGAATCCTGGCCAGCCGTATCCGGTCGCGGTCGTGCTCGGCGCGGATCCGGCCACCATCCTCGGTGCCGTTACGCCGGTGCCCGACACGCTGTCCGAATACCAGTTTGCCGGGCTGCTGCGCGGCGGACGAACCGAGCTCGCCCGCTGCCTCACGCCCGGCGTGGACGGCTTGCAGGTCCCCGCGCGCGCGGAGATCGTGCTCGAAGGCTTCATTTACCCGCAGCAAGGCGAGCCCGCGCCCGCTGCCGCAGGCGCGCCGCCGCGGCCGGCGAAAGGCGCGTCGGCAGCCTACGAGCACGCACTGGAAGGCCCGTACGGCGACCATACCGGCTACTACAACGAACGGGAGTGGTTCCCTGTGTTTACTGTCGAGCGCATCACCATGCGCCGCGACGCGATCTACCACTCCACTTACACCGGCAAACCGCCCGACGAACCCGCGGTGCTCGGCGTTGCGCTCAACGAGGTGTTCGTGCCGCTGCTGCAAAAGCAGTTCGCCGAAATCACCGACTTCTATCTGCCGCCCGAAGGCTGCAGCTACCGCATGGCCATCGTGCAGATGAAGAAGAGCTACCCGGGCCACGCCAAGCGTGTGATGTTCGGCGTCTGGAGCTTCCTGCGGCAGTTCATGTACACCAAGTTCATCGTTGTCGTCGACGAGGACGTCAACATCCGCGACTGGAAAGAGGTGATCTGGGCGATCACCACCCGCGTCGATCCGTCGCGCGATACGGTGCTCGTCGATCGCACGCCGATCGACTACCTCGACTTCGCGTCGCCGGTCGCTGGACTCGGCTCGAAAATGGGACTGGACGCGACCAATAAATGGCCGGGCGAAACCGACCGCGAATGGGGCCGCCCCATTGAGATGGACGCGGCGGTCAAGCAGCGAATCGACAGCTTGTGGAACGAGCTGGGCCTCTGAGCGCCGCCCTCGTAACCGAATAACAGGATTGATGGAGCAGTTGCGCGGATGCATGCTTTTTCGATGATGTCCGACGGGTTTTTCCTGTCGTTGTCGCTGTGCCTTGACATCGGCCTCGTGAACGTCGCGATGATTTCTCTCGCGCTGTCGCACGGATTCAAACCTGGCTTCTGGCTCGGCCTGGGTTCGTGTGTCGGCGATCTGATTTATGCGGCACTGGCGCTTGCCGGCATGGCCGCGCTGCTGCAGTTCGAGTCAGTGCGCTGGGTCGTGTGGATCGGCGGCGCGGCCATCCTGCTCTTTCTGACCTGGAAGATGGCGCGCGAAGCCCTGTTTCCGGCCTCGGCGCCGCCGGTGGCCGGCGAGGCAGACGTCAATGCGCCGCATCTTTCGGCGTGGCGCGGCTTTCTGCGCGGCGTGTTGCTGGCGGTGTCGTCGCCGTCGGCGATTCTGTGGTTCGCCGCGGTGGGCGGCGCGTTGATTGCCAAGGCCGGCGCGACGAGTGCGGCCACGGCGCCGGTATTCCTGGGCGGGTTCTTTCTTGGCGGCTTGTGCTGGACAGTGTTTATTTGCGGCTTGGGCAGCCACGGCCGCAAACGGGCCGGCACCGGTTTGCTGCGCGCCTGCCACGTGCTGTCCGCGCTGCTGTTCGCATACTTCTCATATAGCGTGATAGTGAACGGCTACCGCGATCTGATACTGCAAACGGCGCAGCACGCGCCCATTGTGCAAACGGCGAGCTGATAAAAAAGCCCGCCATTTCGACTGGCGGGCCGCTTTTGCAGACATCGCGGCGGCTTCGCGCCGCCGAGCGGTCAGGCGAGATACTGCGCGAGCTTGTCCAGGTCGACGTTGCCGCCGCTCACTATCACGCCGACGCGCTTGCCTTTCGCAGGCACCACACCGTTCAGCACGGCCGCCGCCGCCAGACAGCCGGTCGGCTCGACCACGATCTTCATGCGTTGAGCGAAAAAGCGCATTGTCTCGATCAGTTGCTCGTCGGTGACCGTTTCGATCCGCGCGACCAGCTTGCGGATGATGGCGAACGTGTAGTCGCCCAGATGCGTGGAGGCCGCACCATCGGCGATGGTGCGCGGCGTTTCGATGTGCACCACCTCGCCGCGCGCGAGCGATTGCTGACCATCGTTGCCAGCTTGCGGCTCGACGCCGATCACCGTGCACTCCGGACTCAGCGCCGCCGCCGATAGTGCGCTGCCGCCAATCAGCCCGCCGCCGCCGAGGCACACGTACAACATGTCGAGCGGCCCGGTTTCCTCGATCAGTTCCTTCACCGCCGTGCCCTGCCCCGCGATCACATGCGGATGGTCGTACGGCGGAATCAGTGTCATGCCCCGCTCCTCGGCGAGCCGCTGGCCAATCTCCTCGCGGCTTTCCTTGTAGCGGTCGTACGTGATGACTTCACCGCCATAGCCCTTGGTCGCCGCGACTTTGGCCGCGGGCGCGTCGTGCGGCATGATGATCGTCGCGCGAATGCCGGCAAGGCGCGCCGACAGCGCGATGGCCTGCGCATGATTGCCGGACGAATAGGTCAGCACGCCGGCCTTGCGTTGCTCGGCGTCGAAATGGGAGATCGCGTTGTACGCGCCGCGAAACTTGAAGGCGCCCATGCGCTGAAAGTTCTCGCACTTGAAAAACACCGACGCACCGGTGCGCTCGTTGAACGTGCTCGAACTCAGCACCGGCGTGCGATGCGCCACGCCTTCGAGGCGCGCCGCGGCGTCGAGTACGTCGTCGAAAGTTGGAGCGGGGAGTGATTGCGTGGGCTGCGTCGGCTGCATGGGCTAAGAGTTCCAGAGCGGTGGCGAAGCACGCATTTTCCCAGCTTCGCTGCTGCTTTGGAACGTCGCCAAACACTCAGGCGAGACAACCAGAACCAAAACGGCGTAACCCGGCGGTCAGGCCGGCGTTACGCCGTTCATCGGTTCAGGACGAGAGGGCTAGCCGCTCAGCGCCGATAGTAGCCGTGGCCATAGCCGTACCCGCGGTAATAGCCATGGCGATAATAGGGACGGCCATAGCCATAGTAACCACCCACCACGACCGGCGCCGGCGCATAGACCACAGGCGGCGGCGCGTATACGACTGGCGGCGGCGGCGGATAGTACACCGGCGGCGGCGCCGCATACACGGGATAAGCCGGCGCGACCGGCACCCCGATACCGATACCGACAGAAACGTGCGCCTCCGCGACGGAGGCGAGCCCCACGCCGAGTGCGGCAGCAACAACAAACGGGACGATCTTTTTCACTTTATTCTCCTGGCGCGGCCCTACTCAAGGTCGCCGTGTTCGCATGCCTCGCATGCTACGAAATTAATTTATCCAAAAAGCCCGCGCCACGGTGTTCGCATTTGTAGCAAATTGCAATAGGCGAAAAGGAACCTGCGCAAGCAGTCCGCTGACGGCGTCGTGGGAAGGGCGGGAAGTTCGCGGGGAACCGGGCAGTTGGGCGGCTTTGTAACGCGCGGGGCGTGGGCCGCCGGCTGATGCGGGGCCAACGGCTGCAGTATCGGTAATCTTTAATTACAAATTAGCCGATGTCGACCACGGAAAGGAACAGTGCAATAAAAAGCCCGGCGGGGACGCCGGGCATCGTCTTGTCCTACGCGGGCGTCGGCTTAGCCGACTTTCACATACGCAAATTCGCGCGACACATTGGGCGGTACGTACGCGACGCTAATCCGCACCCGCGGGCTCAGACGCTTTTTCTGATCCCACCAGCGACGCCGCTGCGCGGGCGTCAGAAACCGCAGGTGCTTCCGGTAAGAAAAAATGCTCATCGTGACCTCCCCGAGTTCTATTGCGAGATTGCAAGATTGCGAAGCAAGTACTCATGAAACAGCCACGGCCACTTGGCCATGCGGAAATTGTGAGCAGTTTTCAAGCCCGCGGGGCGGGCGCCCGACCATGACCGACAGCGTGCGCCATATCGTCGGCCAACTCATCTGACGACCCTCGCGCGAGTTGCGCCACCCGCCGGCCGATGCGCGATACTGCTGCTTTCGCGTCCAAGCCCCGTCTGGAGTCCCGCCGACATGTCCACGTCCACTCCTCTGCCCCGCCTCGGCTTCATCGGCGCGGGGCGGCTCGCGCGTTGCCTCGCGCTCGGCTTTTTCAATGCCGGCTATCCGGTGACGGCGGTGGCGAGCCGCACGCCGGCTTCCGCCGGCCGGCTCGCCAGCCAGATTCCCGGCTGCTCGGCGCTCGACGATCCGCAGCACGTGGTCGACAGTGCCGACGTCGTCTTTTTAGCGGTTCCCGACGACGCCATCGGTACGTCAGCGCACACACTGCGCTTTGGCCCGGAGGGAGCCTGCGGCAAGGCGCTCGTGCATTGCAGCGGCGCATCGCCGGTAGAACTGCTCGCGCCCGCGCGCGACCAGGGCGCGTCGATTGGCGGCTTTCACCCGCTTTTTCTTTTCGGCGGCGAGCGGACTGATCTGGAACGTATTGCCGGCTGTTCGGTGACGATCGAGGCCGAAGACGCGCTGAAGGACACGCTGACCGCGTTGGCCGTCGCGCTGCGCTGCCATCCGCTGTCGATTCCGCCGGGCGGCCGCATGCTGTACCACGGCGCCGCGCACTATGCGGCGAGCTTCGCGCTGTGCAGCCTGGCCGAGTGCGTTGCGCTGTGGCGCACGCTCGGTTTCGCCGAAGACGACGCGCTGCGCGCGCTTTTGCCGATGCTCGCCGGCACGATCGAAACCGCCCGCGACAAGGGCCTGGCTAACGCGCTCGCCGGCCCCGTGTCGCGCGGCGACACGGGCGTCGTGCAGAAACAGCTGGCGCTGTTCGAGAGCCTGGGCGGCGATCATGCCGCGCTGTACGGCCTGCTGTCGCGGCGCGCGATCGGGCTGGCGAAACGCCGCGCCGCGCCGCCCGCCGCGATCGACGCCATCGCCGAGGCCGTCGAAGAATCGTTGGGCCGCTCACTCAATCAGGCGGCAGCAGGTGCAAGCGTGAAGTAAGCCGTGATAATGTGACGTCCGGCGCCGCGCGCAATGCACCGGCGCTTCGCTTCGGGACCAACAGACGAGAACGCACAATGATCAAGGTCAGCATCCTCTATCCGTACCGGGAAAACGGCCACTTCGACGTGGACTATTACTGCGCCACGCACATGCCGCTCGCGGCGGAACTGTTCGGGCCGTCGCTGAAGGGCTGGTCCGTCGACGTCGGCATCAACGCGGGGCCGCCGGGCACGCCGCCGCCTTACGTGGCAGCGGGTCACTTCCTGTTCGATAGCACGGACGACTTCTACAAGGTCTTCAAGCCCGCGTCCGAGCGACTTCTCGCGGACATTCCGAATTACACGGACGGCGGCAACGGCGCCATTCTTATTAGCGAGATCAAGGTTTCCGTGTAATGACGCGCGGCGCCGCCGCTGTGTGCCGGGTTTTCGCGCTGACCTTGCAGCAAGGGTGTACGCCAGACTGCCTCAACAATTTCGCAATGCATGCGGCCGCATCGGCGGCGCATGTGACATGACAAACCGCCGTGCGCCCCACCGGAAGCGCCGGCGCCAGGCCGGTAACCGGCCGCCATCAGAAGCATAAGGACACGAGATGTTTGGCGATATCGCCCGTTTTCTGCTCAATACCGTCTTCACGCTCTTCGGCGCGGCGCTGCTGCTGCGCGCGTGGCTCCAGGTCGTGCGCATGCCGCCGTACAACCCGGTCACGAACGCCGTGCTGCATGCCACCAACTGGATCGTTCTGCCACTGCGGCGCATTCTGCCGAGCACCCGCAACGTCGACTGGGCAAGCCTCGTGGCGGCGCTGATCGCGGCCATCATCTACGTCGTACTGATGGTGGTGCTGACCGGCGTAGATCCGCTCACGCTGGTTCCGACCTTGCTGATCGTCGCCGTGCTGACCGTGATCAAGTGGGCGCTGAACCTGGTTATCTGGTTGACGATCCTGATGGCGCTCCTCTCGTGGCTCAATCCGCGTTCGCCGGCCATGCCGATTCTGTATCAATTGACCGCGCCGTTTCTGAACCCGCTGCGACGCGTCGTGCCGCAACTGGGCGGCATCGACCTTTCGCCGATTCTTCTATTCGTGATCGTGCAGGTTCTGTTGATGGTGGTGACGCGCGCCGCTGTGCAGCTTACCTACTTCGTGATCTGAGGCCGCTTCGCCTAGCCGGTGATTAGAAAAGGACGGCGGCGCAATTTGCGCTCGTCGCCCTTTCGCGAGTAAAATAGCGTGCTCTGCGGGCGTCGTATAATGGTAATACCCTAGCTTCCCAAGCTGCAACGGCTTGAGCAAACCCAGTATTCATGCGGGTTTTGGATGTGGTTTTCCAGTAGGCACCATTGAAGACCACGTGTCATGCGGGTTTGACGGCGACGCCAGTTTCCATACCAGCACAGTTTCCGAGAAGCTACGGTAATAGTTCAGCAATGCCGTCACCGCGGTAATCATCTCATTAAGATAATCAGCTGCGTGGCACATTCCTCATGCGGCTACACACGGCTCTTCACCTTGGAACTGTCGTGAAGCGAGCGTACGCTCCTTCGGCCAAACAAAACATCCGCGCACGGTTCTGTAGAACGGCGACTCGCTGTCTTGCAGAGCCGCGCCTGAACAACGAAACAGGCAATATTAGACTCGGGGTGTTGAGGCAAAGAAGGCCTCCCGATTTTTCACCGAGCGCAGACCAGCCACCCAACTGAACGTCCCAAGCTCAGCTGCGATCCAACCGAAAAATCACGACCTTGCTCGCCCGAATCACAGCGAAAAATGATTTTCTTAGGCTAATCAAAAGGTTACAGCAATTTAACGGGACTGAAACGGCCTATGTTTTGCTCTGATTTGCTCTGATATCGACTGATATCATCTGATATCACGGCGAAAGACAATTTGCGACTTGGATTTTCCACAAAAAAGAAAGTCCAGCGGCTACATTGCACAGAGGTGAGGTTAGTGCTAGAGTGCAACCACTGACAACTCTCATACGGCACATCATGGCGAGCAACAAAGAAAAACCAGCTACGCCGCCGGTCATCTCTCATATCTCTCTGACGACGTTCCTGAATACACTACGGGACGCGGGCACTGTTCCAGCACGCATCGACAAAACGCTCATGCCGAAGGCGTCGGGCTCACAGCAATCGGGCATGATCGCGGCCCTTCGCTATCTTGGACTGATCGACGATTCAGGCAAGCCGAAGGAGCATTTCAAACCCCTTGTCCTCGCGGACGACGAGGCGCGTAAGCCGACTCTGCAGCAGATTTTTCAAGATTCTTACGCTTTTCTGTTCGAAGACCCAGAGTTCGATCTGAGTCACGCCAGCGCGGGACAAATGACAGAGAAGTTCCGCAGCTTGGGCATTAGCGGCAGTACGTTGACCAAGACCATTGCGTTCTTTCTCGCAGCCGCCAAAGAATATGGAATTCCAGTCTCCCCTCACATCAAACCGCCTCCAGCGCCGAAAGCTAACGGTAGTCAAAAACGGGCAACGAAAACTACGGAAGAAATAAAGGTCGAGTCGGACAGCAGCAAGGCGGCGCAACCGGAAGAGGACGATCCAGACGTTGAACGTTTTGAGATCCCGCTCCCAGGGAAGCGCAGCGCGAAGATCACCGTTCCCATCGGTCTTGACGCTGACGATTGGGTCATGCTGCAAACGATGCTCGCGGCCTACGTCAAGCGCTGGAAGGGCTTCGCGCCCGAGGGGAAAGAATGAAAGGAAGATGATTCGGCTCCGGATACGTAGCTCGGCGCATCCTAGCCCAAAAAACAACACCCCCAACACTCCAATCTCGGCCAGGAGATTGAAACGTTGGAGGTGTCCGCGAGCAAAAGACAGCGCGTTAGAGCGTGCTTCTGTCACCCACAGTTATCGGTCAGATAACCCTTGCAGTGTACGCGACAAGGGAACTGAGGGCAAGAATCGCTTTCAACCTCCTTACACGGAGGGATTATGCCCACACGCGCCTTTACGCGGGCTAAGACTGTCTTCGTGCGTAACTACACTCGGGTTCGCTTCGGCAATCTGGAAAGTGTGTGCTCGCACTGGCGGTCCGCACCCGGTCAGTTGAGCTTCAACTTCGACTGATCAAACAGCAACAATCCGGGCCTCTTCGCGGGCCCGGGTTTTTTCGCATACCGGTGCAATGCAACCATCTGGTTTTCCAAACAACCGCCCTCTTCCTGCGAAGCAGATGCCTACATCAGCAGAACAAGTGGCGTCGACAGATGTGCCGACCAGGAATTGCATCTATTGTGAGAAAGACAAGCCTATCGCTGAGTTCTCTCTGGAACATATTTTCCCGGACAGTCTTGGGGGATCGCTTTGCGACGAGGTATTCAAGACCCGTCGGGTATGCCAGAGGTGCAACAACCTGTGCGGCCTTTTCATCGATGGCCCGTTCATTAAGAACTGGTTCCGAAACAACGATGATGCACTGGCATCTCGCGAGTACCTGACGTTGGATGCTGACGACAGCACACTACCGCTAATCTACATGGGCCAGGTACAAGCAATTTCGACAACGGAAGAAGTGTGTGAATCTTGGCTCGGGCCGGCCGGGGAGCACGTCTATCACTTCCACAAGCGAGACGACGAACGGTTCGTTACATACCTAGGCGGAGATCCAATCGCGAGACGAAAGGACACGGGGCGCGTGTATATCGCGCTCACTGCGTCCCATCCGTGGTGGATCAGCCTTGCATTACGATCGATCAAGGCACATTTTCGGCGTGCGCGGAGATATGCACTGAATTTCGATATATCCGACGACAAACTGGATGATCCGTTCGTTCATGCACAAGACGAAACGGCCCTCCCCGATATCGAAAAAATTCGATCCCTCGGCAGTGGTCCACGCACCATGAATATGAGCATCAATGTGAATGCTGAGGCCCGGTTCATGGCAAAGATCGCTCGCGCGATAGGCCATAACCTTTTCGGAGACGCATTCCTTGCTACGCCGTATGCCGCACATCTTAGAAATGCCATGTGGGAACAAGACTCCGACCGAGCGTCAGAAATCCCCCTGTATGGAACCGCCTACTGGCAAAAAGGTGGTGACCACACCAAAAAGCTACTCTCTTGGCGCGGTGCATACAGCATCATCCTCTTACCAAACAAAGACAAATTTGGGCTCTCTGTCTTCACCCCGGCGGGGCGAAGCGCGCATATAGCTCTATCGGACGACCCAAGTCTTTGGCGAGAAATGTCCACGCTGCACGGCGGCCAAATTTATATCGTCATCCCTCAGGCGAAACGATTTGTCGGCCCAATACCCTTGTTCGAACACATCGCACACGTTACCGGTTCGAGTAAACATCCAGCCCTCAGTGAGCTTGAGGGATGCAGGCTAGACCCATCCTTATTTCCACCGCGCGACCAAGCCGAACAGACCGCCTAATCAATGTGTCGCGCCATCCCAAAAGAAAGAGGCTCCTCGCGGAGCCTCTCGCAACATCGTTCAAATATCCAGCAAATCACTTCTTGCCCTGCGGCTCGTACTTGTCCTTGATCATCTGATAGTAGGTGCTCGCGCCAGCCTTTGTTAGCTTCACGTCGGCGATAAACTTTTCGATGATGTCCTTCCGGGTCACGTCTTTGACCGTTCGCATCCGTTTATAGATCTCCGTCGCCAATTCCATCTTCGTCGGCGTAGCTAGTTCAGGCTTCGCTGCGGTATCGTTCGCCGTCGCAGTACCCGGATTTCCCTTCACATCGGCGATAGCAGGCTTACCCGTTTTCTCGTCCTTGCCCGCCACGCCTTGCTTATGATCGACCATGCTCGCGCTCCATTCGTTGAAAGTGCGTCCAGGGTCCAGCAAATCGACCTTCAAGGCAACGGCAAGCGAACGACTGCGACAAACACAACGCTGACCACCTCGAAACTCACCGAGCAACAGCGACAGTTTTCACGTCACCCTCATGCACCGATTCCCTATCCCCTTGATCCCACGGGGAATTTCGAGCCAGATTATTAGCTTAAAGGTCTGCCGTAGGGCCAGCCCATCACCAGGCCTACGCCGAGCGGATAACAGACCGCCTCAACAACACAGAGAAAAAAACTTATCGAATACTGCGGCGGGTGGTCGCGCCCGAAGGCAGTCTCCGTATGAATACATGGACTACCGCCAAAGTAGTCCAAGATCTTGTCCGCATCCCCGGTGGGTCAAGGTTGCGCGCAAATCAACATGCACAACTAGTCAATCCACCATATTTCTGGAAATTCCTTGAAAGACTGATGTTTCGTTGCCGAAGCACGTCATGGAAGTCGGTCTTCGCCGGATTTCCCTCCCTGTCCGCGAGGGTGACGCCCGCAGAGAACGTAAAACTGTGAGTGCACTTAGCGCTTGTTGAACACGCCGATCCCGACCTACTCACCGGTCTATCGTTCACACACCACGCAGAGGTCGCTAAGTTGCGCAGACGCAGCCTGGATCCCATCTAAGTGCGGTCACGGAGCACGGCCCAAGCTCGTCGCGCGAGACCAAAGCACCCTAGCGCCCCCGCCGGACGCTGGCCACGGCACTTGGGAAGGGCGGCCAAGACGCCTATAAGGTCCGACAGCGTTGTTATCATCAACGCTGTCGGATTCTTCGAATTGCCCAAATGCGTGCCAAGGCTTCATGGTGGCGCTAGGCTGGAGATTCCGAATGGATAGGTCTTAGTCACGTCTTCTCAACCGTTCCAATGTCCGAATCTTCCAAACGAACACCATCCCAACAACTCTCCGACCAGCAACTGGTGCAGGAGATCTGTTCAGCTCCCAATGCCCTCGAAGCCCACCGCCGGTTCGAGAAAACGGCGGCTGCATTGGAAGAATGGCAGATCATCTTTGCGGAGGAGAGTGACGCTGGATCCATAAAGCTGCTAGACCGGACACTAGGCTCCTCCGGCGTTGCAACGTCCGTATTCCGCGGGAAATCGCTATGGTTGATGGACGCACCATTTGTCTCTCAATCCGGGCCAATTACCTTCCGCGGCGGCTCGGCCATGTTTGTGGATTCGAATGCGGCCACCTATATCCGAAATATCGCGTACCACGACGACCCATCCCCGAAAGCGTTGAACTGGGCCGATTTAATCAACCAGATTGGACCAAAGCTGCAGCAGCTCAACCCCTATCTCTATCTGTGGGAGTCGCTCAGGTCCTGGAACGATGGGACGATCGCGGAATGCAAAAGGTCGATAGCCGCGATCCATGCGCTATCGTCCTCCGGAAGCATGCTGAGTGCGGAATGGGGCCGGCGTTTCCGCACTGTGTTCCGTGAGAGTGCGGAGAATTTCGCCACCGGCCTGATTGCGGAATTCGAGCGGAACCTGAGGTCTGGGCTTTTCGCCGGTCTGCAAGGCCAGCTCGATCTGATGGAGGCAGTTTTAGTTCGTACTCAGATCATCGAACTGAGTTCCAAGAAGGCCAAAGAGCACAAGCTAGCGCAGTTGGTAGCCTACATGCACGAAGAACTTTCCACGATCATGCTACGGGAGCTGATCATTTGTGGTGACATCCTGCTTCGCAGCAACCGGTCAAGAATTTCCGCAAAGCTCAATTCAATCCAAAACCAAGCAGATCCCCTAGCGCTGATCAGAAACTGCGCTTGGGACATGTATATTCCTCGAGCCTTGGATGCCTTGACCTCCGTCTCTCCTGATCACGCTCCTCACGTGGACTTCTACGTGGCGGAGGTGCTCAGCTTCGATGGCGACGTATCAGACATCATCAACACCACGAAATTGAGGGCGATCGCCGTGCATCGGCCATCGAAAAGGAACTTCCCCTTCTTCGATAGCGATGTAGCCGAGTGGTTGGGCAATCGCCTCGGTCCGAAACGCATGGATGCGCTATCGGGCTACTTCCTGCCCGAAGCGTTCCTTGATCGCGCAAGGCGCCGGCCTGCAACGTCGGTCCGATCCGTTCTGGAAGCAGACCGCGACAAGCTGATGCATTTGATCCAGCAAAAGAAGGGGTGAACCCGAAACCGGCCACCTGGACTTTTCCCGATTTACTGTAGGCAAACCTATTTCTTGCCCATCGGCTCGTGCTTGTCCTTGATCATCTTGTAGTACGTGCTCGCCCCGGGCTTCGTCAACTTCACCTCGGCGATGAACTTTTCGATGCTGTCCTTCCGCGTGACATCTTTCACCGTCCGCATCCGCTTCTAAATCTCCGTCGGCAGTTCCATCTTCGTCGGCGTAGCCGATGCCGCCTTCCCTGCGCTATCGTTCGCTGTCGACCGTCCGCGGCCGACTTCGATTCACCGGCACTCGGCTTCGCTGCCTTGTCGTCCTTGCTGCTCGCCAGACTTGCTTTTGATCGACCATGATTGCGCTGCGTTCGTTGAGATTGCGCCCAAGGTCCAGCAGATCGACCTTCGCGACGGCGAACATCGCGAAATCCGGCGAGGAACAGTGACAGTTTTCGCGTCACCCTTGCGCACTGGCGTTCTACGTTCTTGATCTAACAAGGAATTCCGAGCCAGATCATGAGCTTATTAAGATTCTGCCGTGAGACCGACTTGCGATCAGTCCCGTCGTTCCAGCAGATAACACACCGTTTTAACAACACAGAAAAAGCACTTATCTACGAATCAGTGAACATCGCGGCGATTTGATCAGCACTACGATCAAATATCGATTGACCGAAGCGGGATGATGCCTTCGACCACGAGCGTCTCATGCTGGCTCAGAAGCGGGCGGTTGTCAGTTGCTGTTGGCTGGCTCAAACAAGGGCGTGCGGCTAATCGCGACCTTCGCGATTTGGGCAGCGAACGCTATTTTCATGAGGCAGAGTCCGCCCACAAGAAGAGACGATGGCAACGTGCCGCTGAACGGCCGGTCTGTGTGGCGAATCAGTCATCCGTTGCGCGTTATGCTTCATGGCTGCTGAATCTACGGTGTTCCGTGCCGTCTGCGGGTCTTTCGTTTTAGGCAGAGTCGCGTTCGATCACAGTTAGAGTGCCTGGATCTTGCCGATGAAGAAAGTGAATCGAATCAAAGTCTGAGCTGACGCGAACACCATCATACAGTTAGGAGCTTTGTGAGTATTTTGCCCAACTCGTCGACGGTTGTCGTTCGATGTGTAAAAGACAAACGCTTCTGCGAGGTGTCCAGTAAAGCCAACGTTTCTGCATTCAACGAGCCTCGGAAAAGTCTCGCGATATCCTCAGACCTGGCATCGTAAGCTTCGATTGAAACGCGCGTGCTGCCAGCCCATCCTGTTGGCGCGTCGGCGGGCCCACAGGTGGTTCTGCAGACGCCAGTTTCTTCGTTGTAAATGGCGATGCAGCCTTGAGGACATGTGATTGTGCAGGAAGGGTGTCCGGGTGCAGTGCAGGTGTGACTCATTTTTGTGGACTCCAAAACAATTATCATAGTACCAACTCCGAAGAAGACAAGCCCAACGGAGTGATAACACGGAAAGTTATTGGCTTGAAAACGATTCACCCATATTCTATAAAACCAGAGAAGCGAGCCAGCAACGAGCCGGTACCTGCGCTGCTGGCTGATTCGGACTAGTGGTTGTCGGAGGTCGGGCGTATGCAAAGAGATGTCTTGCTGATGCACACGGCAAAAAAGGGCGGCGTTCTAACAGCGCTGTTGCTTTGCTGCGCAGCGGCCTTTGCGGCCGACGTTGAGAAAATAGACCCCCCCGCTCTTTTACTGGCGCAATCGGGCTGTGCGCTGGGGCTTTGTAGTGCGAACTGTCAGCCGATCGGGAACGGCGGTAACCAGCAATGCAACACGTACTGCAAGGATGACGGTCGGCGAGTCGGTTTCTGTTTCACAAGCCTAAATTGTCCGCTCTCATGCCCCGGTGCCAACAAAGATGAAAATGGCTCAAATAAAACTCAGTAAAGATGCGGTCGATGGTCATGAGACGTCCCACGCCGCGCGGCTCTTTGCCGATTGCGGAACGTTAATCGTCAAGGTGACCAGCAGGTGCAATTTACGGTGTAGATATTGCTATGAACACCTAACGAAATCCGGGGAGATGTCTCTGGAAACATTCTGCACGGCTGCTGAGCTGCTTCTTAGTAATACGAGACGTCGCGAAGTCTGCTTTGTTTTCCACGGAGGCGAACCTACGCTAATGCCTAGTGAGTGGTTTGAATGCGCAACACAGCATTTGTGCGACTTCGCCGAACGAGTTGGGAAAGTGATTCGTTTCGCAGTTCAGACGAATCTACTCAACCTGAGTGACCCGATGATCGAGTTGTTTCAACGACTGAACATAGCTATCAGTGGAAGCATCGATGGACCGAGTAAAGATCAGATGCGACCCTTGCTTTCGCGGGCTGTGCGGTCTTACCGAAAAGCTGCTGACGCGGGTGTCACCCCGGGTATTCTCACTACAATCAATCAAGGAAATTTCGACTCGCTTTACGAGATCTGCAATTGGATACAAGAAGAGCTCGGGGCTCGAAGCTTTAAGGCAAACATAGTGTACTCGGTGGGCTCGGGCGAATACCTGCCTGAACTGACTACTGACCAAATCCTGCGTGCGCATACTGCGATCATCGAGTTTATGACGTCCTCAGATGGCCTCGGGTTGATCGAAGATAATTTAGCACTGGAGTTGCTCAGATTCTTTCATAAGAACGACGATCGGGCGAACCTCCGTGATGAACTTTGCCGTAGCCGCACTTGCGGTGCGGCAAGGGAAGTCCTCGCATTGTCTCAGATTGGGAACATTCTTCCGTGCGGGCGGCTTGATTGGGACAGCCATGAATTCTCGCTTGGGTCGTTATCGCCCAGCACTTCACCGCTGCAAAAAATGACCGCGAATGATTTCCACAGTCTCTCACCCGACAATTGGCGAAACTGTGCGACGTGTGAGGCGAACGACATCTGTTCTTTTGGATGTCAAGCCTTCATTGTGCGATCTTCGAGCAAGAGAAATATCGAATGTCGAGCTACCCAACAGAGATTAGACTACTATTCTGCCAACAGAGCTAACCTTCAGAAACTGGCGGACAACCTGCTCGAGAGAAGACTGAATGCAATGATGTATAGCTCCCACGCTGGAGCCGGCGACGGGTACAGTGACAGATACAGTGATCGTTACAGCGACAGATATCACGACCGGTATAACGACAGATATAACGATGCCTAAGATCGGACAATGACAAGCAGAATAGTAAGACAGCCTCAGGGACGATGATACCGCGGCGGTCGATTTCATGAACGACCAAGAAGTCGAGCGGAACGCGCCGCCAAAATCCATAAATGCGCTTCCGAGCGGCGATAGATCATTGCCCGCAAAGCTGGTAGCGCCGCCTCAGCAGATACATCCACGAATGCAGCTGTGCCCTGAAACGCGCCGTGGGGTCGCTGCACAGCGAGCAGGTGAGCGACATCATGTGGGACCCACTGGCAGCCGTAACGCTCAGTCCGGCGCGGGCTAAGCTGCAATATCGGGATGGAACCGTTCATCGAGTTGCCGCAGCGAAGTCAGTCGCACGGCGCCCCCATTTCTGGCGAACGGTACGGCTGGTCAAAATGTGAACTTATAACCTCAGAAACGAGTTGGTCGCCCTGGCGCGGTATGGATGCGATCGTGTGGCTGTTACCTAAGCGGTAGCTAATGGTTATGTTCTTTGTGAAATTTGAGTTTCGGACCACGTAGTGCTTTGAACCACCAGCCGTTGTAGTCTGCAGCACCAACGACGCATCAGATTCCGTAAGTACCGCTTGCCCAGGATTGTAACCATCGTCGAGGTCGTAATAAGCAATGTGATATTCCACAGAGCCTGGCACGTGGCAACCTAGTGGTTGACGGAGCGCATGCCCACTCAAGGCGCCGGAATAATAATTGATCGACTCTGAGTATATTGAGCCTGAGGGCGACGTACTCCTGCTCCACACGCAGATTCCGATCTTTGTCGGCTTAGATGCCCCCCCATGCTCGAGATATGCGGTTTGCCCTCCTCCCGCGCATGGTTCATTAAGCTTTATAGTCGGATAGTTCGTCGACCACGAAGTGAGAGGACGCTCATGTATAGGTCCAACGCCTTGAGCCATAGCTCCGGAAGATAAAGCGACAGTCAGTAGCACAATTTCTTGATTTCGCATGGGGTCCTCATATTGCGCGCGATCTCCACGCCTTGCCTTTCGCCGTGTTTGAAGAAAACAACAACGACAAAGGCGACTCACTGACAAAAGCAGGAAGGCTGGCTCAAGCACAGACAGTTTGGCCAGCTCGTACATTGCTCTCGCGATGGGTTACACACAGCGCTTTTCCCCGGCGGACACGTGACTGCGCAGGCACGACAGGAGCTCACGGGTATCGAACACGAAGCACTTGCTTGGCGAATTTCTCCAATCGCCCTACTAGCGGAAGGCAGGACATCGCCACCCGTGCCTTGTTCGGCTGAAACATGGGACGCCGCCGTGCAGGACATTAACAAGCTGATATACCCCCAGACGAAAATGCGTAGATGTCGCATTGAGCACCTCGACATTGGGATATACGAGCCTCGGTTCATAAGCAAGGAAGTTTGCCTCAGTACCTCTCGCACCTATTGTTGAGTTCAGCGTTCAGCCCTGAGCGGCCCACGATTGACCACATCGTAACGGTAGTCGCTAATCTCAGATTCGGATGTTGATCTTAATCGTCGCCATGATCAACCGGAAGTCCCCTGCAAAATCGGACAGAGTATCTGCGACAAAGGGTCGATCTCAGCGTAAAAAATGAGTGCTGGACACGTGGAAGCGGCCGTTGCGGAACATCAACTAGAACGACGGCACCGGGGTCGAACCGGGACGTCCAAGCAAACGACTTAAAATGTCATCGGATGCATCGACTCCGAAGTCCATTCAGATTGCACCGGCCTATGATGGAGGAAGGAAGCCCTCGGAAGGAGCTTTTCGAAGGCAACAACAGTCGTTTTACTTCTTGCTCTGCGGCTCGTGCTTGTCTTTGATCATCTGGTAGTAAGTGCTCGCACCAGCCTTCGTCAGCTTCACCTCGGCGATGAAATTCTCGATGATGTCCTTCCGAGTCACGTCCTTAACAGTCCGCATCCGCTTGTAGATTTCCGTCGCGAGTTCCATCTTCGTCGGCGGTGCCGCCTTCGATGCTGTATCGTTCGCCGTCGCAGTATCGGCATTTGCCTTAAGATCGTCGACAACATGCTTACCTGCTTTCTCGTCCTTGCCCACCGCAACTTGCTTCTGATCGACCATGATCGCACTCCATTCGTTGAAAGTGCGTCCAAGGTCCAGCAGATCGATCTTCAAGGCAACGGCAAGCGACCAACAGACTGCGACAAATATGACTCCGACCACCTCGAAATTCCACGAGCAACAGTGACAGTTTTCACGCCACCCCTACACACCGGCGCACTATCTCCTTGATCTAGTGGGGATTTTCGAGCCAGACCATCAGCTTATTAGGATTCTGCCGTAGGGCCAGCTCATTGCTGGTTCGACGTCGAGCAGATAACACGCCGCTTTAACAACAGAGAAAACACATATCTAAACATCATTGAACACTCCGGCGGATTGGTCGCGAACACCGAACCCCACGCCGCCAATAGATCATTCTTCGTTGCACTTCAGATTTTTAAACGGCTGCCGTAAACATGCGGACAAATAATGCCAACCGGGTTTGCCTCCAAGGCACCCTCGCCGGAGATTGAAGTGCAAGGGATCATCTACCGTCTCGACCAGCCCCTGAAATCGCTAAAGCTGGAAGTTCCTCTAGAAGGAAAGTATCTTCTCCGGCCCGTCCACAGTTCGACCATGACTAGCGCCCGCCAAAGCGCAAATGACCCGCTCTTATTTCGCTTTTTCTCTGAATCAGACCGTTCAGTCGTGTTTTGTTTCTGTCCGACTGACAGTCTAAGCGCCGGTGCAGTTGGACAAGCGTGGGGTCGAGCAATCCAACTTGCGGAGAAAGGCACAGAGGTGGATGAAATTGGTCGTTTCATCTGGTCGAACAGTACCGCCGCAACAACGTTCACCGAAATATCGACGTTCTTTCGCGGCACGACCACCCTGATCGAAGACGACTATTCGCCCGTTGCTCGCGTACGAGCAACAGTCGATGCAAAAGGTATGGCGATACTCTCAACTGAGCCCGGCGGCGAACGCGCAGGACGGGCCTTAGCCGCATATATGCTAGGGCTCGCCTACCATCGAGTCCTAGAGCAAGCAATCCACGACCTTGCCGAATGCTGCCGCGACGACTCGAAGGTGAAACGCACAGAAGCAATGCATTCGGAAATCTCTCGCTTCATCGCTAGCTACTACTTTGACGCGCCGGCTCGAGTTTTCACAACGGAGGTCGGCCCATTGTATAAGGCTATCCACGACCGCTTGCTCCTCGCTTCGCTCCGACACGAACTCGTTGATCAGCTTGGGAGAATCGCAGAGATTATCCGGACAGAGAGAACGGCAACTGAGTCTGCTTTTGAGGCAAAAGTGCAAAAACGCCTAACGACGCTCGGCGTATTCATCGGAATACTCGGCTTGGCACAGCTAACGCAAACAACGCCCGCCCAAATTCAGACTTTCGCCGCCGGATGGAAAGCAGCGTTCAGCGGAAGTCCACCAGCCGCCTCATCGCCGGATCAACTGAGCCCCACGACGAAACAAGCGGACCCTCGCGCTGCAGCACAGCCTCATAAGCTAAAACGAGTACGTCACGACACGACAAGCGAAGCTCAGTGATAACCGGCAGCGTGAAAACCGGTGCACAACAGCGACAGTTTTCACGTCACCTTTCCCTCCTACCTCATCCCCTTGATCTAACGGGGAGTTCCGAGGTAGATCAGCAACTTATCTAGATTCTGCCGTAGGGCCAACTCGTCGTTGGCCCCGTCTTTCGAGCAGATAAGTCGCCGCTTTATCAACACAGAGAAAACAATTATCTACGAATTAACGAATATCGTGGCTCATTAATAAGCACTACGATCAATCATCGTCTGGCTTGACAGGAATAGCGATAAACAGCTCCTTCTTCTTTTTTCCGGACGAAATCGTCCTCGGCATCTTGAGCGACTCCCGTTGCTTTTGACGAGGCGTGAGTTCCTCCCATTTCTTCTCAGGCTCCTTATCGACGTTCACAAACCTAATCCGCTTTGGCTTTTCAGGCGTCTCAGTCATGACCATCATGTGCCCGCCGTCCAACACGTTGGGTTTGGACCTTAATCTCCTTCGCCCCTTTCATGAAGCTCTTCCGATACTTTTCCATCAACTCAATCGACTCAAGACTGAGCATGTATTTGTAGATTTTTTTCTTCCCTTCGTATTTGCTCGTCCTCGCGGTATCGAGACCAATCATCTTCAGGAAGACCTTAAGCTGGAACATTGGCTTGTCACGCAGGTCACCACGAACGCTCACCCCGAGGACCAGTCCAATCTGCTGAACATGCAATTCAACGACGTCCACGAAGACATCGAGCGTCCTCGACTCAAATTCGGCAAATGTATCCAACTTACCATGCTCGTCCACCACACCCGCTGCTCGAAGCAATGTCCTCAGCAGTTTGCACTTCCCGAGGTAATCGTCGCGCTCCGTTACCGACACACCCTGCTCAAGCAGGGCAAACATGTTCCGCTGATACCTATTGGCGAAAAATACTGAATAGAACCACACGCAATCGCGGAAACGCCCGCGATTGTCGAGACGCACAAGATCGATAGATACTTCCTTCACGTCGTAAAACTCTTCGATGTGGAAGCGAGACATTTGCGCCTTCTCGTCGGCGGTTACAGTCTGCTTGTCGCGCAATTCGAGGTAACGCTTGCGGGAAATCTTAGAAGCATGCGCGACCGATTCGAACTCCTCCTCCTTGACCTTTTTCTTAGCGCCGAAATATTCTTTCTGGAGCTTTTTCGGATCGTCCGAAATGTCGTGATTTGCCTCGCGAACTTCCCAGCCTTCGCGCTTCTTCAAGTCAACGAAATGTTTGCGGACGTTATTGAGCGACGCATGGCGCATCGACCTCACCTGAGCATAGACCTCGATCAGTTTGTCGTCTTCGTCATATTGTGGGCGCCCTTGCCAGTCATACCCTTTCAGAACCTCGGGAAGTTCGCCGCGCGAAAGGATACTCTGACGTATCGCATCAACCTCGTATTCGAGATACAGGGGCGCAGGGGAAATCCAGACATGTTGCTCCCTCATGTTCCTCACGCGAGCGAGTTGCTGGTCCATTTCGAAGTGCGTCGTAATTGCCGCACTAAAAAAGCCGAATACGTGAGTAAATTGAGGCAAGCCATCGGGAATGTTGATGTCCACGCCCGTCCCAACCGAGGGGGACACAATCAACACATCGTAAGTGTCAGATGTTTCCTTGATCGTCGTGATGAACCTCCGGCCCCAATCGGTAGTCGAGTTGTCCGACGTAATGATCACAATACGGAACCTGTCACCATACCTCCACTTCAAAACCTGCTTGACACTCTTCGCCGTATCTTTAGAGTTGCATGCTACGAACTGCTTTCCTCCAGTTCCGACAACACCGATCAGGTACTCCCGCAATTCCACTTCACTGTTATAGAGATGCACCACATGTTTCTGTTGGGTCGGATCCTGATTCTTACGGAAACGGTTGACATAGAACCGTACAGCCCCCTCCTGATCACGAAGCAAAGCCGTGATGTTGAAGGTCAACCACCCGAGATCCGCATCACACAATACGACCTGTTTCGCGTAGCGAATATAGTGGTGCAATTTCTTGAAGCAAGGCTTCCGCTTATGGCCCAACGTGCTGGACAATACGTGGGAGTACACCTGCTCGCTCTCATCGATCAGAACCACATCGTACTTGTGACGCATCGGGTCAAGATAGCGATCCAGGCTATCCATGCATACCACGCAGTACCTAAGAGCTTCATGGCGATCCACGTAATCATCCAGCTTGTCCAGATAACAATGCATTTTCAGCCTGTCGGCCAAGGATCCTGCCAGCGCCTGACGGTGAACGATCAACAGAACCGATTTACGTTGGGCCTTCCACTTCTCTACAGCCCGTTCAAGCATGTACGTCTTTCCGGTTCCCTTCGAACTACGAATACCCGTTACCCCTTCGTCGTCGGTATCCGGAAAATGAGCATCTCGAAGGTATTGAGCATCCCGCACGTATACCGATTTATCGTCCGTCATTGCCCGATATTCAGCCGGAGCGTCAGCATCGAGCCATTCTGACGGGTGTTGCTGCTCTTCGTAGTCGATCTCGATCAGTCCATCCTCGAAAGAGTAAAAATCGAAGTCGTGAAGGTGCGAGCGATGATTCCACTGCGGCCAGAAGGTTTGCGCGCAGGCACTGCAATACACCCCGTTCTGCCCAGCTTTAGATGTGACAACGAACGCACTGGCGTGCTTGTCAATATGATGCGGGCAGAAGACCCGCGTTCCCCGCCTCAACTGGCGAAGCAGATATGTCCCGTCGCGCTCGGTCTTGATCATCTCGTCTTTATCAAGCGTCACCGATGACCGACTATTTGCAAGACCATCGTTTGAGATTGGGCGACCATCGTTATGAATCACGTTCTCGCCCAGTTCGATCACATACTCGACCTGTTCCATCGGGAGCACGCGATCAACGCGACGAACCTCGCAATTCTCCGAGCCATAGAACAGGCGGCTCGCATCTGTGCAGGAGCGGTCGCCCCCGAACATACGAATGATGCCGGTGTACGCCAGTTTCATCCGCTGCTCGGTCTCGATAGGCTGCTCCATCAGGAATACAATCCGGAACCGATGTGCGTCCGGACGATGGCTCGGCGTCGTGTAGATGAACCAGCCAAATTTTTGGAAGAACGGATGTGCGAGCACTTCCTCGATTGTCAGCGCGGCATCCATGTCGACAGCCAGCACCTGCATGCACAGGAAGTTCTTGGAGCTCCGTTTTCCCTTCAACCACGCGCAAAAAGCGAATCCCGCCGTCACTTCCCCGATGAAGGCCTTGGGCGTGAACTCGTGATTTTCGAATTTATACGTCGCGTGCGACCAGCCGACAGAATTGTCGCGGGCGATCTTGTTCTTGACGTGCCGATTGACCGCGACCTTCAGCGTCGGGATATCGCCGATCGTGATCTCGGACGCCGGGAGTGTCGTAGGAAAGTGTTCATAATCGTCCGCTGCCCTGACACCGGAAGCGCGATCACGCGAGCGCGGGCAAGCGGCATTGGAAACGTTCAGGTCCATTGCTTAATCCCCGTACGTATAGCAGGCGTCAAGCATCTTGCGTTTAATCGCGCGCCGATCGGACGCATGGAACAGCCGCTGGCGATTCAGGTTACGCCATTGGGTCTGAATATAGGCGCGACAAACCATTGCGGCCTGCCCGAGTTCGATCAGATAGTCAAGCTGTTCCATAGGAAGCACATGGCCCACGCGGTAGAGGTCGCAATCCTCCGAGCCATAGAACATGTGAGCCGCATTGATACTGCGAAGACCACCACCAAGCAGCAGCCGAATTCCGCTGTACGCCAGCTTCATGCGCTCTGCCGTGTCAATCGGCCGCGCCAGCAAAAACACAACCCGAAAGCGATGGGCGTCTGGCTTGTGGCTCAATGTCGTATAGATGAACCACCCGTAGTTCTGGAAGAAGTTGTGGGCCAAGACGTCGTCAATCGTTGGACCGGAGTCCACATCGACGGCCAGCACTTGCATGCACCGGAAATTACTGGGATGGCGATACCCACCCAACCAGGGACAAAAGGCAAACCCCGAACTTACTTCCTCGATGAAGTCTTCAGGGGCAAGCTCCCGATTCTTGAAGGTCCGCCCCGCGCGCAGCCACCCAGTCTCATCACCAAGTGGAATTTTGTTTTTGACGCGACGATTGATCGCGACCCTCAGCGACGCAATGGTCGACACAGCGACGGGTACGAAGGGAAGTTGCGCATCGCCAAACGCCCCGGCGATTTGATGCGGAGAACCCGCGTTGGACATGCTCGAAACCATCGTCAATCTCCATTAAATGAAGGAGCCGACCAATGATTCCCGAAGGGGCGAACGATACAGCGCACCATCGGCCAGCAACAGCGAACGATTCGAAAATCGTTCGCTAGAAACTGGTCCGAGGGCCTATTTTGCCTAACCATCCGGTCTCACACCGGACTGGCTTCCTTCTGGAAGCCCATGACGACGCACGTTACCTGTCGTCGGAGAGGTTATGGAATCCCGCGTCTGTATCCGCGTTCATGTCCCACGCTTGCACCGCTCACTCGAGCCAAGGTGGCAGACTACCGGATCGAGCCCCTGATTGTCAAATCACTTATCTGGAGCACCCCGTCAGAGAGGCGCGCGGGGTGTTCAATGAATGTAGATAAGTGTTTTTCCTGTGTTGTTAAAGCGGCGACTTATCTACGGCGCCGAAGAACCGGCGTCAACTACGACGATGAGTCCGCCCAATTCATTTCATTTATCTTTCAGCTCACCCCATCGGTGCGACTATCCCATTCGACCAGTGCGCGGGTGTTCATTGAATATGGATAAGTCATTCGTCTATGTTGATAAAGGGGCGTCTTGTCTGAGACGACCGGGGATCGTTGCGCCGCCGTCGATCGTTGGCCGCCACTCCATTCACCACGGAAAATATGCTGGCTGGCATGGGCGAAAGCTGTTGTCATACCCCGTCTCAGCCCGGATGGTGTTGCTCATCTATTACATTCCGCAAGGAGCAACCCACATGACACTCATCCGTCGAAACAACAGCAAAAACTGGTACTACCAGTTCCAGATTCAGGGAAAGAAGTTCTTCGGTTCGACCGGCACGCCGAACAAGACGAAGGCCGGACAGGTCGAACGTGAAGTCCGCAACCGGGCGCACAGCGAACGATATCTTGGGGATTCACCCGAGATCACAATCAAGGATGCACTGGAGCAGTACGTCGAATCGCGCAAGGGAACGGCCTACTACAGCGGCATGTGGTCGGGCATCCGGAAAGCGCTCGGATACAAGCTTCATTCGAAGACAAAAGCGAAGCTTCCCTGTTTTGGATTTCCGCAGGACATGAAGCTGCACGAACTGACGACGCGTGACTTCGAAGTCCTCGTCGCGAAACGCAAGGCCGAAGGCGACAAGCCCGCGACGATCAAACACGAGATTGGCTTGATACGAGCAACCATCAACGAGATGACGAAGCTCGGCTTCAAGGTGAATCGTGAAATCGTATTTCCCGCGCTTAAGACTTCTTATAGGCTTCGATATCTGGATTCCAGCGAAGAGTCGGCGTTATTGCTCGAACTCGATCCGGAGCGGCTTAGAAACGGTTTAAAGCCGTTAGAAACGCGGACACCGGAAATGACGCGGAATGTGCAGGACAACTACGACATCACGGTCTTCCTGCTGGATACGGGGTGTCGCTACTCCGAGGTTGCAAACATTCCCTGGTCGGCGATCAGCCTCGACACCTGCACTATCAGCCTTTATCGAAGTAAGGTCCGAAACGAGGATGTGCTGCACATGACTTCCCGTCTTGAGGCGATCCTTCGTCGCCGGTGGGATGAGCGCAGGCAGGGTCAACGATATGTGTTCGAAGATCGCACCGGCAACGAGCGCGGTTACAGCACGAAGTCAATCAAGAAGGCAATTGAGCGCGCGGGGCTGAATGATCCGGCAGCAGTTAAGGAAAAAGGCGGACGGGTCACCCTGCACACGTTCCGACACACGTTCGCCAGCAAGCTTGTGAGGGCAGGTGTGAGCCTGTACGAAGTGTCCGTACTGCTCGGACACAGTGATCCGAAAATGACCCAACGGTATGCTCACCTGAGTCCCAACGACGCGAGCCGCAAGGCCGTAAAAGTCATCGACTCTTTGCTGCTCAACCCCGCATAAACTCGGGGGTTTCGCGATTTTTGTGAGCAGAAATTTAGTACACTTTCCATATCTTATAGAAGGCGTACATAACCGGAATTATCGACATCGAGGTTCCGGGAATGTACGCTACTCAATTTTTCCGGCTTGCAGGCCATTGGCGAGCTGCTTAGCGTGACGTGCTTTTCCACCCTGGTGGGCATGAAAAAATTCCGGCCGACACAGCTTGGTATTTTGAATTTCAGCACGGACAACAATCTCGACACGGAACTTGCCATCATCACGCTCGCACATGCGATGAGCAATGGCTCCTTACCTCTCTATCCGAAATCGATCAAGATGTTCGCAGACCACATTGTTCAGCCTCTGAGCATGACGCTGCTTATCGCTGGAATTGACGTACCAAAACTCGTAACGGCTAAGAACATTATTTTCGACCGCTGCCTTCACAACGAGTTCGATACAAAACTTCCCGTCGTCACGCTTGCCCATGCGACCGAGCAATGCGTCTTCGCCGTTCCTCGCAAGGGCGATCAGGTAGCCGTCTTCCTCAAGGATGAGCGTCCAGATCCGGTTGAGCGTATCGACCGACATGACACCTAGCCGCTCCTCAATCTCCGGCCATGTTTTCCCCTCGTATAGACTTTCAAATCCCATATCGGCACCTCCAACAGCGTAGCGACAGGCACGCCGAATTTTCGGCACTATGACGCTACACCGAACCATCTATCATTTGTGCCCGTTCCACTCAGGATCTGGATCATCTTCCCACGCTAGTGCCCACTCTCGATTCGCCCACCTAGGATGAGTCAAATCGAACGGGCTGTCGAGCCCATGACGCGGGAGCTTGCGGTTATAGATAAACCCTGACACTCCTGCCTCACGCTTGCACTTCGCCACTTCATGGAACTGCGCCGTGCAATAGCGCGGTCCCTGCTCGAAGAATTCTGCGCCTTCTAGCGGCGAATCCGGCGTCCATATCTGCCAGACGTATTTGTACATGCGCGGATTCGGGTGTAGGTGGGTACCAAAAAACCAGAGCCCGGCCCCGCCTCGCCGCTTGAAGTCTTCCCGTGTCGGTCGAAGCATCAATGTTCTCCGTCTGTCTCGGCCGTGCTAATGTGGCTCCGCATCATGTCATAGAGCCGTCTGTTGTTTTCGATCTCAGCACGCACAACGATCTCGACGCAAAGTTTGCCATCATCACGCTTGCCCATTCGACCGAGCAATGCTGCCTTGCCATCCTTCGACTTCGCGGTGATATAGCCGTGGTCTTCGGCAATGGCATCCATTGGCGGTTGAGAGTATCGACCGACATCACGCCGATCCGCTCCACTACAATCGGCCATGATTTACCTTCGAAAAACTGTTCGAATTTCATATCCGGCCCGAATAACGGCCAACTGGCGCCGATGTGTTGGATGCGCTGCGGCGGCGTCATTTGTATTGATTGAAGTATGAAGCGCGCGGGCATTCGTCGAACTTTTTCCACAGCTCTGCCCTCTCCGCATCCCATTTCGCAGTTAGCATTTCGCGCTGCTCCTCGGACAAATCGTTCCACGCCGGATGATTCATCGGGTGCTGCTTCTCATGTTCAAACATCTGTTTCGACAGCGCACGGATTGGCGCCTCCTCGCGATCGAACTGAGCGATGCGCGCCTGATTTTCCCTATCTGGCGCTCGCCAATCTCCCACGTCATCTACATACCCGAATATCTTGGATGCGCTCAAGGCGAACGAGCAGAGAAACACGACGAAGACGCCGAAGAATGTCGGCGTCAGGAAGGTCAACGGATCATCGCTCAACGCTACGCTTCTGTCCGTATACACATACCAGATCGCTGCTGGAAGGCCCATCACCGTATCGAAGTAGGCGGTGAAATCTGCCTGCGCCTTTAAGCTAAACGGGAGAAAGATGATGTCTTGGAAGAGGTGATAATAAATCACAACGACCCCATACATGAGACACGCATTGAATACAACCTCGTTGCTCCAATAGCGCCGCTCGTTCTTATTCGTAGCAATGCCCTTTCTACGAACCGCGACATACAGGCCGCGTATCCCCAAGATGGGAAGCAGCACCATGACGGCGACCCAGAACACCGCCATGAAAGCGCGCCAGAGACGCTCAATCATTGCGAGCAAGCCGCTTTCCGAGTTATGCGACATCCTGTCCTTGTCTTTTTCAGTAGATCGCGTCGTATCCAGAGTACGTCAAGTAGTACTCCCATCGACCCGTGCGCTCCAGCATCCCGTCTTTGCACAACGAGTCGAGCGCCGCACTCAGATTGCTTTTGTCTTTAGGGTTCAGCCAGTCTTGGATATCGACCTCCCAGAAATCCGGCGTCATGCACGTCCCCGTATCAATCTTCCGCCAGCGGATGTGGTTGAGGATCTTCTTCTTCGTTGACTCATACGGGTCCACAACGGGAGCGGCGGTGACGGTTGCTTCGACACCCTTCAACTGCGGCTTCATTGAGGCAAGCACGTTCCGTAGCAGCGCCTCAAGTTGGCGCATCTCTTCCTGACCGGCACCCGTAATATTGATTTCCAGTTTGATCATCTGAGTTAGACCTCGCTCGTATTCGATCATTTCCTAGTGACCACCGGCGAGAAGGCGACACTGGCCTTCCGCATAATGTCACTTATAGTGCGTGTCACTATAGAGCGTGGCTATATAAAGGTCAAATCCATACCCTTCGTTGGTTGTTTTTGGACGCCAACGATGGATTACGACCCGCTAGAGTTGTTTGGAAAACGAGTGGTGGAGCTGCGAAAGGCGAAGGGCTGGTCGCAGGAGAAGCTCGCACTCGAATCGGGACTGGCGCGGTCCTACGTCGGCGGCATCGAGCGCGGCCAACGAAATATCGCGCTCTACAATATCTGCGTGCTGGCCGCGACCTTGGGCGTCGTGCCGAGCGAGATGCTTATGTTTGATCTCAGACCTTCGAAAACTGGGCGGCACAAGTAAATGCCGTCAGTGCATCATCGTCAGTATTCGTCCGGAAACAGCAGTGTCGTCATGCTGCGGTCTGCTTCGGTGATGATCCAGACACGTTTTCCAGCAATGTCGTAGCTCGACAGAATGCGCGCACCATGCTCGACCGCAAACCGGTTTGCCGCAGCGTCCTCGGGTGGCACCTTTCCCCAGTCGCCGCAGGCGTGACGTCTCAGATATGAAAAGGCCGCGATGCGGTGATGTTCAAGATGGGCGAAGACGCCGCGCGTCGCAACAACCTCGCCGATATGGAATAGTGGTGGCGTCATCCTTCGACCTTTTGATACGCGGACCATGCCGGTCTAATCAGCCCCGACGACGCCTCTTCAGATTCATACCCCGGCACGTCCTCAAGAAACGTCATCAGCTTGCCGTTAAACTGTTCGCGAGAAAGGTTGCTTCCGAAAACGTCGCGAAGGGTAGCGACCAGATCGCGGATTTGACCGTCAGTAAGGGGCGCGAAATCACGGTGGAATTGGATATCGTTCATGCGACGACTATCGGGGCGATGCCGCGCTTTGAGCAACGCGCACGCAGCCTCCAACGCCACAACGGCATATACTTGCGCCCTTGCTAGTCGCCGACAACCGTCCGGAGCACCGCGAGTGTATAGAGCAGAACCTTGCATCGCCGCCAAGCAGGTGCCTGCTAAGCCGATGAGAACAATCCGGCCTTCGCGGCGCGCTGCATGTTAAAAGAAGACAGACCGACCAGAGCAACACATATGGCAACAGAGAAGAAGACCAAGAAAGCGAAACCCGGCACGTTCGCCGATCGATTTTTGGCGAGATTGCGCGAGCTCACGAACGAAAACCGTGACATGATTACCAACAAGACGCTGCGCGAATCTCTTGGGTGGGACGACGATAGATATCAGCGCGTCAAACGGAATCTTGTCGCACAGCAGCTAGTGAAGGTCGGTCAAGGCCACAGCGGGCTGATCGGCATAGCCGATTCTTCTGCGGCGCCCGGGCCTACGCACGATGGCGGAATTCGTCCGTTGACGCTGTTTCTGTCCTACTCACATGCGGATGAGCAACTAAAGAACGAGCTCTTGAAGCACCTCGTTCCACTGCAGCGCATGGGTCTCATAAACGCTTGGCATGATCGGAAACTTAAGGCAGGCGACGATATCGACCACGAAATACTCGCACAGATCAGAAAAGCCGATATCGCGTTGTTTCTGATCAGCGTCGATTTCATTAATTCTGCCTATTGCCATGATGTCGAACTTAGCGAGGCGCTCGCTATGCATTCGCGCGGGGAAGTAACAGTTATACCGGTCGTGCTGCGAAGCTGCCTGTGGCAGCACACCGCTCTTAAGGATCTCCTCGCCCTTCCTCGCGATGGGAAGGCGGTAAAATCTTGGCTCGATCAAGACGAAGCTCTCGCGAGCGTCGCAGAAGGAATTAGATTAAAGGCCATCGAACTGCAGCAGGAGAAGCAACAGGCAAGTGGTCGCCCGTGAGACCACGCGAGTGTTGGACCGCTATGCCCGCCGTCCAGTCGATCTCCGCCCCGGTATCACCTCTGAGCATCGCGAAGCAGCCAAGATGCTCGCGCATTCGTGCGCGGCGGCACCTCCACTTAAGTCTGGGCGGAGTCAATGTTGACGAACACCGCCAGCAGATAGGCGACTACTTCGGTCATACACCGCCGCTTTTCAAGTTTAAGAAGCACGGCGTTCGGTGGACCGTCTGTTGATCTCCCAGACTGCACGTTTTCCTTCTGTCAGTTGTGGATGGGCACTCTCTGGTCGATGTCGGTCTGACTCTTCCGGCACGCGGGTCACCACTGGCAGTGTCGTGCCGTCGACTCGGAAAGCGATAGCCGAGCTGTTTATGTGTTCCGCCGCGACAGATAGTCAATCATGCGATCCACTGGATTGATACCTCCAGCCTCATCGGTGCCAAGTGCTTCAGGCGTCACATCAGTCGTCGGAATCACACCATCGAATATCCAGCGCAGCCCTCCTAGCTCACGGGTAGCAATGGCTAGTTCATCAAGTTCGCCAGCCAGCTTGCACCTATTGAAGTGATTGATAAGACCGGCGCAAAGATCAGCTACTTGGAGTTGCGGGTGGGCTCTTGAATCAGCTTGCGATAACGACGTCGCCCGCAGCGGAAAGCGAAACTTACGCCGGTCGTAACCGACGAGTACCGATTCCTCTTGGGACAGGGCCATCATATCGGTGAACTTCGCCTGCGAAGCTAGAATCGGTTTGGACGAATCGTGAACAACGTCGAACCT
Organism: Burkholderia sp. WSM2230; assembly: GCF_000472445.1. Taxonomy (GTDB): domain Bacteria; phylum Pseudomonadota; class Gammaproteobacteria; order Burkholderiales; family Burkholderiaceae; genus Paraburkholderia. Next base: position 80,999 of record NZ_AXAJ01000012.1, on the reverse strand, counting down.
TTCCTCCTTTCTTGCTCCCCATGTCGCAATATGGCCAAACAATGCAGGTATAGCCGGATCGAGGGACTGCGAGTCTATTTCTTCACCGAACCACAGCGCGAACAATCGAGGTTCGGTAAAGTACATGAGATCCTTTTTAAACTTTTCGTTCGTCGAAGCCGTCACCATCGCTTTGCCCGCGTCGTAAAATGCAGAGATCTGTGCCTCTTCGCGTCGCCGGACAAGTTCAACGAACGACTGCAAGAACCGCTCAGTATTCTCCTCGCCGCAAAATGCTGGCATGTTGAAGTGCAGCATGTTGGACATGGCGATATTTGCGCCGCCCTTATAAAGATCCCCCCCTATCCGATGGATAAGCGTTTCGGCGATCAGGTCGACCATTTTCGTAACAACCATAAATCGCTTATCGAACACGTCCGCAACGACGCGGTTCTCATCGAGCCGCGGATCAGAAAGGAAACGGATGAGCTTAGCGATCCCCGCGCCTGATTTCTTAAGCGCCGCGAATTTTGGTTCTGCCCCTTGCGGCGACTGAACGTGCTCTAGCAGGGCCGCCGCCTCGTCTTTCGAAAAATCGTTAGACGCGAGAACGAAGAATGGTTGGTCTATGTCGAGTAGGTTCGCGCCAGAGTTTCCGGCTTCGTCACAATAGATTGTCGGCATATTCCGATTAAGGTCACTTCATCTGGCATCGTTAAAACGGGCGCACTTGTGGTGTCGCCAAGCTGCGCGATAGTGAAGTACGCGCGCACGGCGCGATGCCATTCTATGGATACGTTCTGAACGGAAGGTCGTCGGCTTTCGCCTGACCTGGTGTGGCGAGCCACTGCCACAGCTGAGCCTGCGTAAGATTACCCTCGCATACGCGGAGCAGCGCCTCGCCCAAGTCATGGCTTTCAACTACGCTCAATCGGCCGCATGCATTGATTACGCTCGGCACACTCGGGTCAACGCCCGGATGGCATAGCGTTACGCAAAACGCTTCCCTATAGCCATGAATCTCTGATGCGGCCAAAACCTCTACTGCCGAATTGTAATCAACCAGCTTGTCATTCACTTTCGATTTCAATTCCAAAATCAGGGGCGGCGACTCCGCGAGTTCGAGAAGGTAGTCGGGAGCTCCCGTTACGGCCTTATCGTCCAAGCGGCGAAACCGAATGTTCAGCAACTGCATGGCTATTTCGAATGCATTCTCAAACGCAGTGCCTCTTGATGTGTAGTACGTGTCCACTTGATGCGCGTGACGGCACCGCTTTGCGCGGATTGCGTGGCGCTCTGCGGTCCGCTGGCGCTGTTGTTGTTTCCATTGTCTCGAAGCATCACGCAACCAGTTCGCCTTCGCATGTGGCGACGGCTGAACCTTCTCAAACACACTGCATCTGACCTGATCTGCTTCCTGTGTTCCCAACATAAGTTGATCCAGCGATGTGAACCCGCGCAACCGCAGTCCAAGTATCTCGGTACGCGTCAATGCGAAGGGTGCTCCTCGCATATTCAACCAAGTCATCCAAATTACGTCGTCTGGTAGTCCTTCGGCGGTGCGAGTTGCCAAACGGCGGATGTATCGAGGGAGCTTTTCGAAGATTTGCAAGGTCCTTGTCCGGAATCGAAAGATATGGAGGCGTCACTGCGCCATGCGCCCTGACATCTGTAGCCGCTTCTATGATGGACGCGAGGCCCTGCAAGATCCAACATAAATTTCGGAACATGTCTCGCAAGTTTCCGGCGCTCAATGTTTCGAACGAGCTTTCCAAATCCCGAAGCGTCGCACCATTGATCCAATCCACGGTGATTTTTGCCGCGTTGATCGGATCCGGATTTGCTTGCCAGACAGGCTCAATGAGCTCTGTTTTATAGGGTTCGGCGTTTATCAGGAACCGGTCACCCAACTGGTAGGGCAGGATTCTTGTCTTTTTTTCGCGTTGCCCGTTCCGAAATTCCGGAGAACTGAAGCAAGCGGCGACAGTCAGGAACGCTAGCTTGTCCGGGTCTCCTGTCGCCCCGTGAGAGGGAAGATAGCTGGATAGCATTGGCGCTTGCCGAGTCATATGGCGTATGAGTACTATCCCCGTTTCCGGAAGTAGCCCCGAGTGTGCGACCGCTTTTCCTAATTGCGTTGCAACGAGGCGCCCTGAACTCGCTTCAAGAAGCAGAGTCTCTCGCAACAGGTAATCTATCGACTGTTCTAACAACTGTGACCAAGAAGAAAAGGCGGCGTTATTCCGATCCTCTTCTCTTAATCCGCTCAAAGTCGATTTAACGAGTCTCTCCACATCCGATCTCGATGAGCAGAGTCCAGATGCAACTAGCTGTAGTGCGAGTTGATCAAACCGGCTCGGACTAATCCTTGACTCTAGTAGCGGCAAACTACCGAGATCGAGATATTGGCGCGCCGCGCGCGCTTGCTGCTCCTGTGGCGCCAGAAAAATCACACGGCCGTGCTCATGTTCAAAACCCATGCGCCCCACACGGCCAGCCATATTGTGGAACTCAGCAGAGGGGATCGGCTCACGTCGACGTTGATCGCTATTCCAGCGTTCCCACGCAATGATCGCAGCTCCCAGCGGGAAGTTGACGCCCGCGGCTAAAGTCGTCGTGGCGAACACAACATCGAGCTTCCCATCGAGAAGATGTTGCTCAATAACTGACCGTTCCTCCTCGGTCAGATCGGCGCTGTGAACGGCAAATCTGAAGGGCAAATACTGCGCTAATAGTGTATTGGCAGAAGTTGCTGGGAACGTGTCAAATGCGAGGGACATCTGACCTGCGACACCGTTCGAGACTGATTTGAAATGGCCGTCAGCCAAGTCATAGGTCTGCTTCCGGCTGGTGCAAAACACTATGATTGGACTTGGAGCTGGTCTTTGCCGCAACAGGCCGGCCAAAATACTTAGCAGGTCAAATCGAACTCCCGCGTCGTGCGCTGCCTGCGTGATGGTTTCGGGGGATCCCGTTTCGACGGAAAAGACGCCCGCACCCGTCCAGCACTCGTATCGCAACTGCTTCTCACGCCGGTGCTCAGAAACCAACGTTACGTCGAGCCAGTGAGCAAGCTCTTGCGCGTCCTTTGCCTGTAGTACCGCTGAAAGACCAACAAATTGCTTCCATTCGGCGTTGCGCAATAATGTGAGCAAGACTTCGACATTCTGCCCGCGGTGCTCGTCGCCGATTAGCTGGATCTCGTCGCATACGACGACCGTTGAACTCATGTCAGACGGTACGCCACTGGCCGATAGCAGCGCGAGATATTTCTCGTATGTCGCGACGACCAACGGCGCCTGAAGCGGATTTCTGGGTACGCTCCCGTCTGCCGCTTCAACGTAGTCGCCAGTTGCAATCACCAGAGACGTTGGGTCACTGCCAAGATGGCTGTCAATCAGTAACGAGCGGAAATCATCGAACTTCTGCCTCGCAAGCGCCCGGTGGGTAAGCAAATACACTGTTCGACAGTTCTGCTCTAGTCCATGTGCGATAGCCCAAAGCGCAACCTGCGTTTTCCCCGTAGACGTTGGGGAAACAACCAATACGCTTTCCCCTCGCCCGACGCCCGCGCTAAGCGCTGAAAACTGTGAATCCGTCAGCGAAACTCCGTCGCCGTCGCGAAAGACGAGCGACTCAAGGGTTCTCGCCGAGAGCCCATGGTTTTCCGGGAGCTCGAATTTCATGATGGTCTCTCTGTTTGGTTTTTCTCGAAGTATGCCGGGGCATTACTTCCGTTAGGTTTTTGTTAAGTTATGCCGCGCGTGCTCGGCTGATCATCGCATAGTTATAGTCTAATCAATGGGAGCGAGCAATTTTTCCCTACATGCGCCATGTGAGCCCGACTGGCAGGAGAGCTAGCACGTTGGCGAAACGGCGAGATGCCGATGCCAGTAAGAATTTCCGAAGTGCATACACTTTTCACGCCACTGAACAGGATTGCGGCTCCACAAATCGCTGAAACCCCTGTAAAATAGCGTGCTCTGCGGGCGTCGTATAATGGTAATACCCTAGCTTCCCAAGCTAGAGCCGTGGGTTCGATTCCCATCGCCCGCTCCAGCATCTCCCTCACGCATTTCCTTTCCGCAAGCTCAAATCCACCGGTTAGCCCGCCACGCCAACCGCGCGGATGCCGCATTGTGATAGCGGCCAAGAATATATCGAATACCGCCGCGGCACTCATCCACTGCATTGCCGAATGATCCGATGCCGTCCGGATTCAATTCGTATTGCGACGGCAGCAGTTGAAAAAGCCCACGCGCGCCCGACCTCGCATTGCGCAGATTGACCGCGCCACCCGACTCCTGCGCCATCAGCCACAGCAGGTCGTTAAATTGAGTCAACGGCACGCGCTCAGTCAGCATTGCTTTACGAAGCGCATGAAATGATGAAGCCGGAACACGGGTTGGCTCAATCGCGGTCCAACCGGTTTTTGCTGCTTTTGCCTCGCGGTGATTGTGTGCGTGCTGACTCATAACGGATATTCGCGTGAATTAATCGTTAAAAAGAATTGGCTTACAGAACGATTAAATCACATCAACGGCGACTTCCGTTATCGGAACGTAATGCCAGCGCTTTCGCCGTCGCAGCGAGGTACGCGCTGTCTGGACGCACCCTTTTGCGTTGTGCTACCTTACGCGCACTTGCAACGCCCGCTCCGCCTTACTGCTGAACCGTCGGCAGAAACCAAGCACGAGCCGCCTCCACGAAGGCGGCTTTTTTATAGCGGCGCTGCTCCGCGTGGCAATCGGGCACAAGCCGCCTGCCGACGTGACGATTGGCGCATGAGCAGAGCCGGCGCCGCGTCGTGATGATAGGCGCCTGATGCACGTAACACGCCGCGCCGACCGCGAAGCCTTCACCTTGTAGCAGCATCGACCATGATCCACGACCCAAACGACGCCGGCTTGCCCGACGACCTTCCGACCATCTCCAGCGAAACCGACGCTCATCCAGCGCAGGCCGCTGCGTCGCAGGACGAGGCCCTGCACCGGCGGCGCATCCGCAGTTTCGTCACGCGCGCCGGGCGCGTATCGACAGGCCAGCGCCGCGCGATGGACGAGCTCGGCCCGCGCTTTGTCGTGCCGTTCGCGCCGCAGCAGCCCGACTGGAATGGCATCTTCGGCCGTGAAGCGCCGCGCGTGCTGGAGATCGGTTTCGGCATGGGCGCGACCACTGCCGAGATCGCTTCGCACCGTCCTGGCGACGATTTTCTCGGCGTCGAAGTACACGAACCGGGCGTCGGCGCATTGCTGAAGCTGATGGGCGAGCAGGCGCTCACCAACATCCGCATCATTCAGCACGACGCGGTGGAGGTGCTCGAGCAGATGATCGCGCCGGACAGTCTCGACGGCGTGCACATTTTCTTTCCCGATCCGTGGCACAAGGCGCGCCATCACAAGCGCCGCCTGATTCAGCCGAAGTTCGTCGCGTTGCTTGCATCGCGTCTGAAGCCGGGCGCCTATCTGCATTGCGCGACCGACTGGCAAAACTACGCCGAGCAGATGCTGGAAGTGCTTAGCGCGGAGCCGTCGTTGCAGAACACGGTCGACGGCTATGCGCCGCGGCCCGACTATCGCCCGGTGACGAAATTCGAACGACGCGGCCTGCGGCTCGGCCACGGCGTTTGGGATCTGGTGTTTCGCAAGCGCGAAGGCGAACTCGGGTAAGCGGAAAAACGGTGACGCCGCAACAGCGTGCGCAAAAAGACACGCGCGCAAAAACAGAAAGGTCCGCTCATGTCGCCAGGTAAGCGGCAGGCGGACCTTTTTTCATCGCGCTGAAAACCAGCGCGGCAGACTCAATCTGCCCAGCTGAGCGCGCCGCTATAGCCCACCAGCAGAATCAGCAACCCGAAGCCGATGCGATACCACGCGAACGCAGTGAAATCGTGCCCGGCGACATAGCGAAGCAGCCAGCGCACGCACAGAAACGCGCTGATAAACGCCGCCACGAAGCCCAGCGCGAAAACACCGAGCGCGTCGACGGACAAGGTATGCCAGTCCTTGTACAGCTCGTAGGCGGTCGCGCCGAACATGATAGGAATCGCGAGGAAAAACGAAAATTCCGTGGCCACGCGCCGGTCCAGACCAAACAGCATTCCGCCGATGATCGTCGAGCCGGAACGCGACGTGCCGGGAATCAACGCAAAGCATTGCGCCAGACCGACCTTCAGCGCGTCCATCGCGGTCATGTCGTCGACATTGTGCACGCGAGCCACCTTGCTTTCGCCGGCTTGCCCGCGCTGGCGCGCCTCGGCCCACAGAATGACCACACCGCCCACCACGAGCGCGAACGCAACCGGCACCGGCGAAAAGAGCGCCGCCTTGATGGACTTTTCGAGCAGCAGCCCGAGCACGACCGCCGGAATGGTCGCGATGATCACATTGAGCGTGAAGCGCCGCGCGTCTGGACGGCTCGGCAAGCCGGTCACGACAGTGGCGATGCGGCGGCGGAATTCCCAGCACACCGCGAGAATCGCGCCCAGCTGAATCACGACGTCGAAGGTCTTCGCGTGTGCGTCGGTGAAGTTAAGCAGACTGCCTGCAACGATCAGATGCCCTGTACTCGACACCGGCAGAAATTCCGTCAAGCCTTCGACGATGCCAAGAATCAACGCCTTGCAAGCCAATAACCAGTCCATCCGTGCCCCTCATCGCTATAGATTCGATTGTCGGAACTGACACGGCCAGCGCGATGAGGCGCGGCCCTGCCGGCCGCGCACAGCGTCACTTTTCGACGATTTGCACGCGTATACCGTTTGTAAGGATGGTGATTGTACCGGGTTCGTAGTTCACTCCGGCAAATTGCAGCTGTTCGGGCTTGAACGTGTAGATCGGGTAATTGCTCAGTAGCTGAGTCGCGAGCACGGCGGCCGCCGAGTTGATCTGCTGCGTGTAGGCCTGCGCCTGGCCGCTCACGCTCACGTTGTCCACGTTCGGCGATTTGAGCACGACGGACTTGCTCGCGGCGTCGTAGGCGAGTTCGCTCGACAGTGTGAAGACGCCGTCCACCGGTTGCGGCATGAAGGGGCTCGCGAGGTGCGCGTCGAGCTTCACGGAGACGCGGTTCGCGTCCGGCAAAAAGCCGACCACCGGATGGCTGAGCGCAACGTCGAACACTTGTGAGACCGTGCGCTGATACGGAAATTTCCGCTGCACCGCGTCCTGCACCTGCTGCTGCGAGAACGTGTAGTGAGACGGAATGAAGGGAAAAGTCGACGTCGCGCATGCGCTGAGCGAGACCACGCCAAGCGCGCTCGCGCCTGTCAGCGCGGCGAGCAGAAAACGGCGCCGGGCCGGCGCCACCAATCGAGCCATACAGTTTCTCCAATCGACCACGGTTGAGGCCTTATCTCTCTGTCAAAGCGCTTGCTTCATTCGACGCCCGGCTGTGTCCGCACTTCGAGCTGCGTGAGCCACAGAAGCGCCTCGTCCCGATTCGTCCCACACATCTCCGCCTGCGGCTGCAAGCCCGAGCAGCAGGCGGGCCTCTCCGGCCGACCGAAGATTGCACAACGCAAGTCGTCGCCGAGTTGCACGCAGCGCACGCCCGCCGGCTTGCCGTTGGGCATCCCCGGAATCGGACTCGAAATGGACGGCGCGATGCAGCACGCGCCGCAATCCGGCCGGCATGCATGATCCGCCACATTGAACACAGACTCGCGTTTTGCCACGCGACCACAGGCATCACTCACAACACACTTCCTGAATTGAACCAGAGCGCCGGGGCGCCAGACCGGCATTGTGCCACTGTGTCGCGTGCGACCTTTTTACACAATGGCGCGCGCGACGGTTTCCGTACACTGACTTCAACTCAAGGCCACCCTCAGGAAGCGCCCGCGTTCTGTATGCGGTTTTCCCGCGGTTCGCAGCGAAACGCGGCACGACGAGCACGACCGGCGCCTCTCTCACGGCGGCCATCCATGACGAGCCCCTCATGACCACCGCCAATTCGCTATTTCGCCCCGACCTGCTCGCCAAGTACAACGCGAACGGCCCACGCTATACGTCCTATCCAACGGCCCTTCAGTTCCGCGACGATTTCGATTCTGCCAACTATCTGCGCGCCGCGGCCGATCCCAGCGCTTCTGCCACGGACCTCTCGCTGTACTTCCATATCCCGTTCTGCGACACCGTGTGCTTCTACTGCGGCTGCAACAAGATCGCGACAAAAAACCGCGCGCATGCGCGCCCTTACGTCGAGCGGTTGAAGCGCGAAATTGCCTTGCAGGCAGCGTGTTTCGATACGCGCCGGCCGGTGTCGCAATTGCATCTGGGCGGTGGCACGCCGACCTTCATGTCGAACGACGAACTCGCCGAGTTGCTGAGCGCAGCCCGCGAGCACTTCGCCTTCGTGTCCGACGATGAGGCCGAATATTCGATCGAGGTCGATCCACGCGAAGCATCGCCCGAGACCATCGCGCATTTGCGCAAGCTCGGCTTCAATCGCCTGAGCCTCGGCGTGCAGGACTTCGATCCGCTCGTGCAGCGGGCTATCAACCGGATTCAGCCGCTCGACATGACCGCCTCGGTCATGCAGGCCGCGCGGCACGCGGGCTTTCATTCGATCGGCGTCGATCTGATCTACGGGCTGCCGCATCAGACCGTGGAGAGCTTCAGCCGCACACTGGACACGATGATCGAGCTCGCGCCCGATCGCCTGTCGGTGTTCGCGTATGCGCACATGCCGCAGCTCTTCAAGATGCAGCGCCGGATGGATGCGGCGACGCTGCCCTCGCCTGCAGTGCGTCTCGCCATCCTGCAGCGCGTGGTGGAGCGCCTGACGGCGGCGGGCTACGTCTACATCGGCATGGATCACTTCGCGCTGCCCACCGACGAGCTCGCGCGCGCCCAGGCGCAGCGCACGTTGCATCGCAACTTCCAGGGCTACAGCACGCGCGCCGAATGCGATCTGATAGGCTTTGGCGCGTCGTCGATCGGCAAGGTCGGCGACGTCTACGCGCAGAACGCGAAAGAGCTGCCCGCCTATGCGTCCGCAATCGATGCCGGCAAACTCGCGATCACGCGCGGCGTACGTCTGAGCGCCGACGACCGTCTGCGGCGCGACATCATCACACAGTTGATGTGCAATCTGGAGTTGCGCTTCGACGAATTCGAAGCGGTGTACGGTATCCGCTTTGCCGATACGTTCGAGCCCGAACTCGAGCGCTTGCGCGGCTTCGAGCCAGACGGCCTCGTCTCGCTCACGAACCGGAAGCTCGAAGTGCAGACGGCCGGGCGCATGCTCGTGCGCAACATCGCGATGGTGTTCGACCGCTATCTCGGCCAGCAGACGCTCGAACGGTTTTCGCGCACGGTTTGAACCGGCAGCGATGGCGGCTGCAGGCGGCTTGCCCGTCGCCGGATTTTCGGCCATAATCTGCGTCTTCGCCGCGCGAGAGCTTTAGACGCGTGCGCTGCAAGATCTGCCCAGGTGGTGAAATTGGTAGACGCAGGGGACTCAAAATCCCCCGCCGCAAGGCGTGCCGGTTCGATTCCGGCCCTGGGCACCAAACATTCATGCAGTTAGTCGCAAGAAGTCAGTCGAAAGACGAATCGCAAACCCGCGCTAGCCGAACGCTTCGCGGGTTTTTGTTTTGCGTTTTTTGTCGTTTTTTGTTTTAGCGGCTGCATACGCGGAAGTCACATGGCAAAAGCCGACACGCGGCACTTCCGAAAACAAAGACGGCCGATGCGAACAGCGGCAACGGCAACCCGCCGCGCCGCCCGACTTACCCGTCAGCTTCAAACCCTCAGCTCTGCCGCCCAACCACACGCCCAGCGCCATGCGTCGCCGCACGCCTGCGCTTGAACGCATACCCCACCCACATCACCACAAGCCACGCCGGCACGAGCATCACAGAAACCGACAGGCCCGGCGTCATCGCGAGAATGACGAGGATCAGCGCCATGAAGGCGAGGCAGATCCAGTTGCTCACGGGAAACCAGAACGACTTGAACACGAGCGTCTCGCCCGCGGCGACCATCGCCCGGCGCGACTTCAGATGCGTCAGGCTGATCAGCGCCCAGTTCAGGACCAGCGCGGCCACCACGAGGGCCATCAGCAGGCCGAGTGCTTCTGCGGGAATCAGGTAGTTGATGATCACGCACGTGAACGTGGCGAGCGCCGACAATCCAATCGCCATATAAGGCACGCCGCGCCGGTCGACCTTCATCAGCGCGCGCGGCGCATTGCCCTGTTCCGCGAGACCGTAAAGCATGCGGCTATTCGCATAGACGCCGCTGTTGTACACCGACAGCGCCGCCGTCAGCACCACCACGTTCAGCACGTTGGCGGTCAGCGTCGACCCGATCTGCGAAAAGATCATTACGAAGGGGCTGCCGCCGGCCGCCACTTCATTCCACGGATACAGCGAAAGCAGCACCGCGAGCGAGCAGATATAGAAAATCAGAATCCGGTAGATCACCTGATTCACGGCTTTCGGAATGCTCTTTTGCGGCTCGTCGGCTTCCGCCGCGGTAATGCCGATTAACTCCAGCCCGCCGAACGAAAACATGATGACGGCCAGCATTGTGAAGAGGCCATGAAAGCCATGCGGGAAAAATCCACCATGGCTCCAGAGATTGCTGATCGACGCCTGCGGTCCGCCGTGGCCGCTAAAAAGCAGATAGCCACCGAACACGATCATGCCGATCACGGCCACCACCTTGACGATCGCAAACCAGAACTCCGTCTCGCCGTATGCCTTGACGTTCGCGAGGTTGATCGCGTTGATGCCGGCGAAGCAGACGAGAGCCGAGACCCACGTCGGAACGCCCGGCCACCAGTAGTGAACGTACGTGCCGACCGCCGTCAATTCGGCCATGCTGACGAGCACGTACAGCACCCAGTAGTTCCAGCCCGACAGGAAGCCGGGAAAGTCGCCCCAATACTTGTACGCGAAGTGGCTGAACGAACCCGCCACCGGTTCCTGCGCGACCATTTCGCCCAACTGGCGCATGATCATGAAGGCGATGATGCCGCCGATGGCATAGCCGAGAATCATCGACGGACCGGCGGCCTGCAACACGCTCGCGGAGCCGAGAAAGAGGCCGGTGCCGATGGCGCCGCCCAGTGCAATGAGTTGAATATGGCGATTCTTGAGCCCGCGCTTCAGGCCGTCTTGCTGTGGTGCATTGTTCAAATTACGCCCCAGTGTATGGATTTCCGATCGCCCGACCAGACTCGTGGTCCGCCCCGGCAGAACCCGAAATTTTATCGCGACCGATATTGCCCAAATACTGGTGTCAACCCGCCCTCCGTCCCGCGCCGTACGTTGGCCGCGGATAGTGATTGTCACTGCCGCGCCGCTTCGGTATGTTGCCGTAGTCGGGTTTTATGCCTCCGGAGATCCAGCATGCCGCCCAAACGCCTGCTTTGCGCCGCCGTCTTATGTCTCTGTTTCGCGGAACCTGGCGTGTTCGCGCAAAATTCCGCGCCGGGTCCGGCGCCGGCGCCTGCCGCGTCCGCCGCATCTGGCATTGCGCCCACGCCCCAACCGGCAGCCGAAGGTGCCGGAGCTGCGGGAGCCGCCAGACCTGCCGCCCCTGGCGAAGCACCCGCCACCGCAGCAAGCGCAGCCGCGGCGCCGGCGTCCGGCGTGGCCCCTGTTCCTGGCCCAGCCCCTGCTCCTGCCTCAGCCGCCAAAGCCGCCGCTCAAGCCGCATCGCAGCCCGCCGCCGCGCCGATGACCGGCCCCGTCCGCAATGTCGTGCTGGTGCACGGCGCATTCGTCGACGGCTCGAGTTGGAACGGCGTCGTCGCAAAGCTGCAGCAAAAGGGCTATCGCGTGAGCTCGGTGCAGAACCCGCTGACCTCTCTCGCCGACGACGCCGCCGCGACGCGTCGTGTGCTGGCCCGCCAGCAAGGCCCGACGATACTCGTCGGCCACTCGTGGGGCGGCGTGGTCATCACGGAAGTGGGCGCGGCGCCAAACGTCGCCGGCCTCGTGTATGTGGCGGCGATTGCGCCGGACCGCAAAGAGTCGGCGATGGATCTCATGAAACGCGCCGCGCCTATGCCCGCGGGCGCAAACATCGTCAAGGATGCAAGCGGTTTTCTTTGGCTCGACCGCGCCAGGTATCACGCGGATTTCGCCGCCGACGTCCCCGAAAATGTGACGCGCGTGCTGTCCGCCGCACAGGTGCCGATCGCGGCGAGCGCTTTCGATGAAACGGTCAGCCAGGTCGCGTGGAAAGAAAAACCGTCGTGGTACGTGCTGACGACGAAAGACCGCGCGGTGTCGCCGGACGTCGAGAGATTCATGGCGGAGCGGATGGGCGCGAAAGTCGTGCCGATCGCGTCGAGCCATCTCGCCCCGGTCTCTCACGCAGGAGCGATTGCCGACGTGATCGACCGCGCCGCACGCGAATTGAGCCGTCAGCAGTAGCGCCCGGGCACGTGCCGCCGTCGAGACGCCGTGCGAGACCAGTGCATGCCCCGCTCGCAGCCGAACGCAAACGCGCACGCTCATGCAAGGCGCCCGGCACGCCGACTAATGCAACCCGGCTAACCCCGCCCGAATAACGCAGCCCGAATAACGCAGCCCGAATAACGCAGCCCGAATAACGCATCCCGGCTAACGCAGCCCGAATAACGCATCCCGACTAACGCAGCATGAACGACATCGCCGACAAGCAGTTGAGCATGCGCACCGCGTGTTCCGCCGACGCCGCGTCAAAGCGCAGCGTGACGGCATCGACACGCGTGAGCGTCGGCCATTGGCAGAACAGATCGGCAAGCGCGCTGGTCTGCACGCGCAGTTCGCACTCGACAGCTTTGGTAGCAGCGCGCGCCGCATGCGGTGCTCGACCCGCGGCGAGATGCTGCTGCACGACCTCGCGCGCTGCGTTCTGAATAGCCGCGCGAGTGCTCGCCGGCGATTGCGAGACGCCGCTCGCGTACCCGGTCGCGCTCTTCGTCACGACAAAGCGTGCGCCCGGAAAACGCGGCGCGGTTTCCTCGGCGAATACGTCGTCGCCGGATAAAAGCGCCACCTGTGTGCCATATTCTTCAGCCAGCGCGCCATACAAGCCCGCCTCCCCAACTTCTACGCCGTTCAGCGAAACGCGCGCGAACGCAAAACTGTTGATGGTGTGCGCGAGGATGCCGCGCGTTTGCGACATCGCGTGATAGCCGATCATGAAGACAAGCGCCGCGCCGTATTCGAGGCCGGCCATCATGCCGAGCGTGCGCGGCTTGCCGAGCACTACCTGCGCGCGCTCGTCGAGCAGATCCGGCAGCAGATTGCGGAAGCTGCCGTGCGAGTCGTTGACCCACACGTGCGTCGCGCCGCCGGCGAATGCGCCTTCGATTGCAGCGTTGGCTTCGAGCGTCATCCAACGGCGCGCAGCTTCGTATTCGCCGTTGCCCGCGCGCGTCTGCTCCGGATGAAACACGCCGGCGACGCCTTCGATGTCGGCAGAAATAAGGACTTTCATCAGCAAGTGTGTTTGAGTAATTGCGCTAGATCGGGGACGCTCTCGCGTAGTGATAAGCGCCGATGGCCGTCGCGGCCGGTCACGGATTGCGCACTCCACAACGCGTCGAGAATGGCCTGTTCGACGCTGTCGGCGCAGGCACGAAAGAGCGGGTCCATGTATTGATCGGCGACGAGCGGCGGCAGCGCGACGTATCGCGCGAGATGCGGCACCGTATAGGCCGTCGAAAATGCGAGCGCTATATCGCCGCTGCCGTGGCCGTATACCGAACCAGTCCGCGCAAGGCCCGCGGCTGCGCGCAGCGAAAGGCGCTTGAGCTGGCGCGCGTCGAGCGGCGCATCGGTGGCGACGATCATGATGATCGAGCCTTGCTCGGGCTTCGTGCGCTCCGCAACGTCCGGAGCGGTGGCAACCGGTTCGGCGCCCGCTTTCCCCGCGCGTTCCGCCAGCACGCGCCCGAGAAGATGGCCGTCGACAATCAGCATCGGCAAACGCCCAAAGTTCGCCAGCACGAGCGCGCCGACCGTGTACTCTCGCCCGGCCACGTACGCCACGCGCGAAGCATTGCCGATGCCGCCCTTCAGATCGAAGCACGACATGCCGCGCCCCGCTCCGACCGAGCCGCTTGCCACATTTGTGCTGGCCGCAGCGTATGCGTCGTTGAAATGCCGTTCGCCGATTGCAAGCGCCTGAATGTCGTTCAGGTAGCCGTCGTTGCATTCGAACACCAGCGGGTTGACCGTCGGCCACTCGCGCCCTATCCGCGGATTGGCTGCGCATGCCGCGCGAATCTGCGCCTGCGCGACCGCCGCCACGCCAAACGTATTGGTCAATGCAATGGGCGTTTCGAGCGTGCCGAGTTCGTCCAGCTGCACGAGCCCGACGCTCTTGCCAAAACCGTTGATTACCGAGGCGGCCGCTGGCACCTTGTCGAGAAACGGATCGCCAGCATGCGGACGAATCACGGTCACGCCGGTTTGCAGCACGCCGTCAGCGAGCGTGCAGTGTCCGACGGTCACACCGTGCACATCCGCGATCGTGCCCAGAGGACCGCCGGGTAATTCACCCACATGCGGCGGACTGCGCAAATCTGGCGAGCTATGCAATGACGTTGTCGCGCTCATGGGCGGTCGAGCTTCGGATCGAGCGCGTCGCGCAAACCATCGCCGAGCAGGTTGAAGGCGAGCACCGTGAGGAAAATCGCGAGACTCGGGAACAGCGCAATATGCGGAGCGGTCACCATATCCGCACGTGCTTCGTTGAGCATTGCGCCCCACTCGGGCGTGGGCGGCTGTGCGCCGAGTCCGAGAAACGACAGGCTCGCGGCCGTGATGATCGAAGTGCCGATGCGCATCGTGAAGTACACGACAACCGACGAGATCGTGCCCGGCAGGATATGACGCACGATGATCGTCCAGTCCGACGCGCCGATACTGCGCGCCGCCTCGATATACGTGAGCTGCTTGAGCATCAGCGTATTGCCGCGCACGAGCCGCGCAAATGCTGGAATGCTGAAAATCGCCACCGCGCAGATCACGTTGATCATGCCGTTGCCGAGAATCGCCACCACGCCGATGGCAAGCAGAATGCCCGGAAAAGCGAACAGCACATCGGCCACGCGCATCGTGATGCGATCCCACCAGCCTTCGTAATAGCCCGCGAGCAATCCGAAGAACGTGCCGATCACCGCGCCTATCGCAACGGAGAGAAACCCCGCTTCGAGCGAGATGCGCGAGCCCGCGAGAATGCGGCTGAAAATATCGCGGCCCAGTGAATCGACGCCGAACCAGTGCGCAGCGGAAGGCCCTGCGTTCAACGCGTCGTAGTCGAAGAAATTCTCGGGATCGTAGGGCACGATATGCGGCGCGGCAATCGCGACCGCGACCAGCAGCAGCACGAAGATGCCGGCGGCGAGCGCCACGTGCTGCTTGCGAAACTTGCGCCAGAACTCGCTCCACGGCGTACGGATAGCGCGCTCAGCGTGCGCGGGTTTGGCCGCATTCGGCTCGGTGGCTGTCGTGCTCATGCGGGCCTCACTTGAAACGGATAGTCGGATTGATCACGGCGTACAGCACGTCCACGACCAGATTGATGATGATGAATTCGAGCGAGAACAGCAGCACCTCGGCCTGAATCACCGGATAGTCGCGCATCGACACGGCATCCACCAGCAGGCGCCCGAGCCCCGGCCAGTTGAACACCACTTCGACCACGATCGAGCCGCCGAGCAGGAAGCCGAATTGCAGCCCCATCATCGTGACGACGGGAATCATCGCATTGCGCAGACAATGTTTGACGATCACGAGCCGCTCGGGCACGCCCTTGGCGCGCGCGGTACGCACGAAGTCTTCATGCATCACTTCGACGAACGAGGCGCGCGTAAAGCGCGCCATCACCGCCGCGACCGCCGCGCCGAGCGTGAGCGAAGGAAGAATGTAGCTCTGCCATGAACCGTCGCCGACAATGGGCAGCCAGCCGAGCTTCACCGAGAAAATCTCCATCAGCAGCATGCCGAGCGCGAACGCGGGAAACGAGATACCCGACACGGCGAGCGTCATGCCGAGCCGGTCGGGCCAGCGATTGCGCCATACCGCCGACACGATGCCGATGCCCATGCCGAGCACAACCGCCCACACCATGCTCGCGAGCGTGAGCAGCAGCGTCGGCATGAATCGCTCGCCGATCTCCTCGCTGACCGGCCGCTTGCTGCGCGTCGAGGTGCCGAAGTCGCCATGCGCGATCTTCACGAAGAAGCGTGCGAATTGCTGCGGCATCGGCTTGTCGAGCCCGAGATCAGCGCGCACCAGAGCGACGGTCGCTTCGTCGGCATCCGGCCCGGCGGCGAGCCTCGCGGGATCGCCCGGCAGCAGATGCACGAATAGAAAGACCAGCACCGCGACGATAAAGAGCGTCGGCAACAGGCCAAAGATACGTTTGACGAGGAAGTTCAGCATTGAAGCTCAATCCGGCAATGATACGGGCAACGAAATATCACGTACTGCGCTCGCGCGAACGCGCGGCGCTGCATGTCCTGTCAGAGCATGCAGCGCCACACGCCCGGCTCATTACTTGATCGCAATCTCGTCGAAGTTGAACGAACCGTCCGGCGCGACATAAGCACCCGACAGACGTTTGCTGCGCGCATACACGACCTTTTCCTTGACGAGGAAAATCCACGGCGCGTCGGCCCAGATGCGTTTTTGCGCGTCCGTGTAGAGCGCGGCCTTCTTCGTGCGGTCAGTCGTTTCGAGCGCCTGCTTCAGGTCGCTGTCGACGGTATCGTTCTTGTAGTACGCGGTATTGACCATTTTCGGCGGGAAGGAGACCGACGCGAGGAGCGGCGTGATCGCCCAGTCAGACTCGCCGGTCGACGACGACCAGCCCGCGTAGTACATGCGCACCGGCGCGGTGGCTGCGTCCTGCGCGCTTTCGACCTTCGCGACGCGCTGGCCCGCCTCGAGCGCCTCGACCTGCGCCTTGATGCCGACCTGCGCGAGTTGCTGCTGCACGAACTGGATCACCTTCTGTGCCGTCGAGTAGTTGTACGCGGACCATAGCGTCGTTTCGAAGCCGTTCGGATAGCCCGCTTCCTTCAGCAACGCACGCGCCTTCGCCGGGTCGTAGGGCCACGGACCGAGCTTCACCGCATAGTCGACGCCCTGCGGCACGACGCCGTCAGCGGGCGTTGCGTAGCCGGCGAATACCACCTTGGTCAGCGCCTCCTTGTTGACTGCGTAGTTCAGCGCCTCGCGCACCGTCGGGTTGTCGAACGGCTTCTGGTTCATGTTCAGGCTGATATAGCGCTGAATGATCGACGGCGATGCGATCAGATCGACCTTCGGGCTCGACTGCAACTGCGCGGCCTGCTCGAACGGCACCTGAAATGCGAAGTCCGCTTCGCCAGTGCGCATCAACGCGGCGCGCGTGTTGTTGTCGACCACCGGCTTCCAGTCGATCGCATCGATCTTCGGGTAGCCCTTCTTCCAGTAGCCGGCAAACTTCTTCACCGTGAGATCGCCTGCCGGGTCCCACTTCACGAATTCGAACGGACCTGTGCCGACCGGGTGAAACGCGATGTCCTTGCCGTATTTCTTCAGCGCGTCAGGCGAAATCATGACCGCCGACGGATGCGCGAGCACGTTGACGAAAGCCGAGAACGGCGCCTTCAACGTGATCTTCACCGTGTAGGGGTCGACCACCTCGGTCTTCTCGATACGGTTGAACATGTTGTAGCGCTTGAGCTTGTTCGCCGGATCGGTCACGCGGTCGAAGTTCGCCTTCACCGCGGCGGCGTTGAAGTCCGTGCCGTCCTGGAACTTCACGCCGTGACGCAGCTTGAACGTATAGACGCGCGCGTCCGGGCTCGCTTCGTAGCTGTCGGCGAGCACGTTGACGAGCTTCATGTCCTTGTCGAAGCCAAAGAGCCCTTGATAGAACGACTTTGCGACCGCTTGCGAGAGCGTGTCGTTGGCATCGTACGGATCGAGCGTCGTAAAGGTCGAAGCGACGGCCATCACGGCCGTGGTTTCGGCATGCGCGACGTTGCCCGCGAGCATCGCGAACACGACTGCGCCGCCGCTGAGCAGCGCGCGCAAACGAAACGGAGAAGACGGGACCAGCAGGTTCATGAGTGGACTCCAGGCTGCGAGTTGAAACAGGTTAGGTTGCTATTCGACGATTTGCTCCGGCTTCTTGCGCCGGCGCTTTTTGCTTACTGCTTTGACCGCTTTATCAGTACGCGCCGCCCACGCGATGCTGCGCGACGAAGTGATCCGGGCCGACAGCGACGAGCGGCGCCACGGCGGGCTCATCGTTCAATGCGCGGATCGGGCTCGGAATTTCATCGGCGGCCAGCATGCGTTTCGCGTGACGCCGCGCCGGGTCGGCAACCGGCACCGCGCCCATCAGCTTTCTCGTGTACGGATGCTGCGGCGCCTCGAACACCGCGCGGCGCGGGCCGATTTCGACGATCTGGCCGAGATACATCACCGCCACGCGATGACTCACGCGCTCGACCACCGCCATGTCGTGCGAGATGAACAGGTATGCGACGCCCAGCTCGCGCTGCAAATCGAGCATCAGATTGACGATCTGCGCCTGCACGGAAACATCGAGCGCGGAGACGGATTCGTCGGCGATCACGACTTTTGGATTTAGTGCCAGCGCACGCGCGATCGCGATGCGTTGACGCTGACCGCCAGAAAATTCATGCGGATAGCGGCGCGCGGCCTCCGGCGGCAAGCCGACCTTTTCGAGCAGCCACGCGACGCGCGCCTGCGCCTCGGCGCCTTGCGCGACACCGTGCACGAGTAGGGGCTCCATGATCGAGAAGCCGACCGTCAGGCGCGGATTGAGCGACGCGAACGGGTCCTGAAAAATGAACTGGATATCGCGACGCAGCGCCTGCAACGCGGCGCCCGTCAACGAACTGATTTCCTTGCCGTTGAATTCGATGGAACCGCTCTGGCTTTCGACAAGCCGCAACAGCGAGCGGCCCGTAGTCGACTTGCCGCAGCCGGACTCGCCGACGAGCGCCAGGGTTTCGCCCGGCCGCAGGTCGAAGCTGACTTTCTCGACCGCATGCACGCGGCCAGTCAGCCGGCCGAACAGACCGCTTCTGACCGGAAAGCGCGTGACTAGATCGCGCACGCGCAGAATGGGCGGCGTGCTTTCGTCGACGCGCGGCTGCGCTTCTTTCGCGACGGCCGCCGCGGGGCGCACGGGCTCGTCGGCGCCGCTCACGCTCGTCTGCTCGACCGTCAGAATGGGAAACTTCGCCGGCTGGTCGGTGCCCTGCATCGCGCCCAGACGCGGCACGGCCGCGAGCAGCGCCTTCGTATAGGCATGCGACGGCGCGGCGAAGAGCGCGTCCGAGGCGCCCTCTTCCACCTTTTCGCCGCGATACATGACGAGCACGCGGTCCGCGACCTCGGCAACCACGCCCATGTCGTGCGTGATGAAAATCACGCCCATGTTCATTTCGTCCTGCAAGCCGCGAATCAGTTGCAGGATCTGCGCCTGAATGGTCACGTCGAGCGCGGTGGTGGGTTCGTCGGCGATCAGCAACGCGGGCTTGCACGACAGCGCCATCGCGATCATCACGCGCTGACGCATGCCGCCCGACAGTTGATGCGGAAAGCGCCCCGCCACGCGCCGCGCCTCGGGAATGCGCACGAGTTCCAGCAGCCGCAGCGTTTCGGCGAAAGCCGCCGAGCGGCTCTTGCCCTGATGCAGCGAAATGGCCTCGCTGATCTGGTCACCCACCGTGAAGACCGGATTGAGCGAGGTCATCGGCTCCTGAAAGATCATCGCGATGTCGGCGCCGCGAATCGAACGCATCGTGCCGGACGACGCTATCGCGAGGTCGAGCACGCTGCCGTCGCGGCGCCGGAATGCGATGTTGCCGCCGGCAAGGCGCCCACCGCCATGCTCGATCAGCCGCATCAACGCGAGCGATGTCACCGATTTGCCGGAACCCGATTCGCCGACTATCGCGAGCGTTTCGCCGCGCTCCACCGTAAACGACAGATCGCGCACCGCGTTGAAGGTTGTCTCGCCGCTGCGAAACGCAACCGACAGATTGTCGACCGCCAGTACGCGCTGCGGCGGCAAGGTTTCACTAAGCGGGCTGGCGGTGTGCGATGAAGTCGGCACGGTGGTTCCTTTCTATTCGAATGCGCGGGCGTTGCTCAACAATATTCAGGGTAACGAACTAACGGTAGATCGCTGTCACCGGCGTTTCGCCGGCGCGCGCAAAACCGCGGTACATGCCCTCGGTATTGAACGGCAGCGTGACGTGGCCGCGGGCGTCGACGGCGACCAGGCCGCCGCGGCCGTTGATTTTCGGCAGGCGGTTCATCACGACGTCGTGCGCGGCGTCCTGCAAGGACACATTTCGATAGGCCATTTGCGCCGCGACGTCGTAAGCGGCGACCATGCGCATGAACATTTCGCCCGAGCCGGTTGTCGAGACGGCGCAGGTCGCGTCGTCGGCATAGCAGCCCGCGCCGATCAGCGGCGTGTCACCCACGCGGCCCACCTGCTTGTTGGTGATGCCACCCGTCGAAGTCGCCGCGGCGACGTGGCCGTGCGCATCGAGCGCGACCGCGCCGACCGTGCCGAACTTGCGATTCGGGTCGATCGGCTCGTGCGGTGTGGGTTCGTTGTGAGCCGTTGCAGACGACGAAAACGCAAAGCTCGCGGCGTCGTGATCGAGCATCGCGCGTTGCTGGTCGCGAGCGAGCAGCCACTGACGATGACGCGCGTCCGTATCGAAGTACTCGGGCTCGACGAACTCGACGCCATGCGCGGCGGCGAAAGTCTCAGCGCCTTCGCCGGTGAAGAGCACGTGTTCGCTGCATTCGAGTACGCGACGCGCTGCGAGAACCGGATTGCGCACGCGCTTTACGCAGCAGACCGCGCCGGCTTCGAGCGTGCTGCCGTCCATGATCGCCGCGTCGAGTTCATGTGTGCCCGCTGCCGTGTACACCGCGCCGTGGCCCGCATTGAAGAGAGGACAGTCTTCCAGCAGGCGCACCGCTTCGCTCACTGCGTCGAGCGCGCTGCCGCCTTGCCCGAGCACGCGTTGGCCGGCGGTGAGCACGGCGTGCAAAGCCGCGTGATATTCGGCTTCGGCACTGGCCGACAGCGACGCGCGCAGAATCGTTCCCGCCCCGCCATGAATGGCAATGACTGCGTTGGTGTTCATCGTTTGAGTTTGGCTTTGGGTTTGGCTGCTGTATTGCGGGATTTCGCAGGCGAAGTTCGCGCCGGATCGTGCGCCGCGTCACCGGCTGTACCCGGGGATACGGAGAGCGGATCGGTGAGCCACGGCAACACGAATTCGGTGACTTCGGCGGCCGCTTTCGCCGAACGTTTCGCGCGATACGCGACCGCGTCGCACAGTGCTTCGATCACGGCAAGCACGGCCGCGTCCGCGTTCGCCGCGAGCCGGCGCTCGGAGCGCACGTACAACGACAGATCGGCGAATTGCGCGAGCGGCGAGCGCGGGCCGTCGGTCAACGCAAGGATGCGCGCGCCGCGAGTTGCAGCGCGGCGCGCGAGTTCTATGGTGTCGTCGACATAACGCGGAAACGCGATGCCGATCACGAGGTCGCCCTTGCCGCAATTGAACAGACGTCGCGCGGCGTGCGACGGACCGCCGATGAACGCGAGCGACTGCACGTTGTCGTGATACGCCATCAGGTTGTGTTCCATCAGCCCGGCGAGAAACGCGCTCGTGCCCGCGCCGAGCACGAACACGCGCCGCGCGGCGAGGATCGCCTCGACCGCGGCTTCGGCGGCGGCGTTGTCGATTGCGGTGCGCGTCAGGTGCAGATTGTTGGCCGCCTGTTCGAGCGACGCGTCGACCACGTCGTCGCCGGCGGCGAGCGACTCCTGCGCGCTGCGCAAGCGCTCGACCGGTGCAAGCGTCGCCTCGAAGCCGCGCACGAGCGCCTCGCGGAACTGCGGATAACCGTCGAAGCCGAGCGTGCGCGCAAAGCGGTTGGCCGTAGCGACCGAGGCGCCGACCACGCTCGCCAGTTCATCGATCCGCATGGTGGCCGCGCGAAACAGATTGGCCAGCACGTATTCACCCATGCGCCGGTGAATGGGCGTGAGCGTGGGCATAGCCGCTTCGATGCGGGCGGCGATGGCCTGCTCGGCCCGGTTGGAAGCAACGGACGGTTGATGAATCATGCGGGCGACGGAGCGTGATAGTTGTCAGTGACTGCTGCCGAAGGCGATTGCCTCCAGTTGTAAGCGGAATGCATGAAACTATATTTACATGGAAACCGTCCAGAAAAAAATTCATTTTCATTTTTAGGGGTTTGTCCTGGCCTTCGTGTGCGAAGCAGTTGATCTTCAGCAAGCCGCAGCGGGCCCTTCCGGAATGCGTGAGAGTCGCGCCGCTGGCGACATCGCGATAATCGACGCCTGCACGAGAAAGCAGTTGCCGCCGCGACGAGGCAGGCGTCCATATTCCAGTGCGCGCTGATCGCTGCGCCGAGCAGCGCGCCGGCCGGCCGCGCGCCATACGTCGCGGTGCTGTTCAGCGCGGAGACGCGGCCCATCATCCGTTGCGGCGTGATGGCCTGGCGCAGCGTGGTCGAAGCGACCACCCATAGAATCGGTCCAGCGCCGAGCAGGAAGAAGCTCAGCAGTGCGAGCCAGAACGACGGCGCGACGAGCGTCCCGACCATGACGAGCGAGGCCAGCAGGCCGCACGACGGTCCGATCAGCAGCACGCGCCCAAAGGTAAGGCGTCGCGCGACGGCAGGCGCGGCGAGCGCGCCGCACACCATGCCGACGCCATAGGCGCCGAGCGTGATGCCCACCGCCGACGCGGACAGCCCGAGCCGATGTACCGCGTAGGGTACATAGACGGCTTGCAGAACGAAGAAGCCCAGGTTGAAAAATACGGCCGTCGCAAGCATTGGAAGCAGCAACGGATCGCGCAGCACAAAGCGTGTGCCGTCGCGCAACTCCAGCATGAAGTGACGCGCGGGCGCCGCCGCGCGGGGCGGTTCGCGCAATCCCGCGAGCAGGGCCACCGCAAGCGCCGACAACGCCGCCGCAAAGCCGTATGCCCAACCCGCGCCGATCCATCCGACGAGCACGCCGCCTAGCGCCGGTCCCGCCGAATATGCGACGCTGCGCGCAAGTTCGAGACGGCCGTTGGCGCTCGCGTACGAATCACGGGAGACGAGCGCCGGCACGAGCGATGGCGCGGCCACGTTGTAGGCGACCGTACCCGTCGCGGCAACAAAGCCGAGCGCGCCGAGCAAGGGCAGGCTGAGCGCGTGAGTGACCATAAGCATGAGGACGCACAGCATCGCGACGACCCGCAAGCTTTCAGCGAGCGTCATCAAGGTGCGGCGTGAGCGACGGTCGGCCCACACGCCGAGTGGGATCGACAGCAACAGGAACGGCAGGGTCTGGGCGGTCTGCAGCAGCCCTGTGCCGCGCGCGTCGGCGCCGAGCGCGAACACGGCGACGAGCGGCGCGGCCGCAAGGCTGATCTGCTCCGCGGACTGCGCGACCAGGTTCGACCACGCGAGCCGCCGAAAAGCGGCCGGCAAACGCACACTAGGGGAAGACGGCGTGACATGCATCGATGACTCCTGCAACGGACCAAGGAGTGACCATCGTCGCCGTGATCGCGTCACCGCACGCCTCGCTTCTTGCGGTGTTATTCTTCGCTCGCCAT
Organism: Burkholderia sp. WSM2230; assembly: GCF_000472445.1. Lineage (GTDB taxonomy): Bacteria > Pseudomonadota > Gammaproteobacteria > Burkholderiales > Burkholderiaceae > Paraburkholderia. Next base: position 57,368 of record NZ_AXAJ01000012.1, on the reverse strand, counting down.
GAATCTCGAAAGCATTCTTTTTACCCAGGGCTTCGGCTCGCGCCGCCAATGCCGCGCGCTGATTGCCGACGCTCGTGTGACCATCGGCGGAAACGTATGCACCGACGCCGATGCCGATTTCCCCGCCGACGACGCGTCGTTCTGCTTCAGCGTCGACGGTGTCGTGTGGCCGTACCGCGAGCGCGCCTATCTGCTGCTCAACAAGCCGGCGGGCTATGAGTGCTCGCGCGATCCGCAGCATCATCTGAGCGTGTTCAGTCTGCTGCCGCCGCAGTTTGCCGAGCGCGGCGTGCAATGCGTAGGGCGGCTCGATCAGGACACAACCGGATTGCTGCTGCTTTCCGACGACGGCAAGTTCGTCCACATGTTCACGTCGCCGAAACGCAAGGTGCCGAAGGTGTATGTGGCGACCACACGCCATCCTGTCGACGACACGCAGTTGAGCCTGTTGCGCAACGGCGTGTTGCTGCATGGCGATTCCAGGCCGGTCGCGGCTGTGAAAGCGCATGCGCGCGCCGAGCGCTCACTGGCGCTCACCGTGATGGAAGGCAAGTATCACCAGGTCAAGCGGATGATCGCCGCGGCGGGCAACCGTTGCGAAGCGCTGCATCGCGAGCGCATTGGCGGGCTGGCGTTGCCCGCGACGCTTGCCCCTGGCGCGTGGCAATGGCTTGATGAAACCGGTCTTGCGTCCCTCGGATCTTCACCGATCGGGTAAGCCCGTACGGCTTGCGCAACCGCCTGACGCCATTGAAAAACCCATGTGCGCGGGCACACATTCGAGGTTTCACTGCGTGCGCGGCGCGCTGCGGCGCAGCATGCGGTTCGTCATGGCTCGCCCTATACTCGTCTAAACAAAGACTACAAAGCGTTCAAGGAGGGGCCATGATTGTCCATAACGGAATCATGATCTCGTATGTGATGGTGACGTTTGTGTGCCTCGGGGTGCTGCTGATCGGCGGATTGCTGATCGCAATGCGGCTGCGGCACAAATACCATCCCAATCTGATAGGCGCATTGATCGGCGCGATGCTGTGTTTTCTGCTGCTCGAGGCGCTGCCGGCGCTCACCTGAGCGGCAGGGCCAACGGCGCATGACGTGCCGCAATCACGCCGAGCCGCCTTAGCCGTTGCCACGTTTGCCGGCACTTTCCGGACGCGCTCCGGCGCCTTGTCATTTGCTATTGCGTTGCAGAACTCTGCGCGGCCACGCAACGTGGCTGGTGCGCTGCACGCTCTGGCGTCATGCGTTACTTCCCGCTCTGCTTGCCACCCGCTGCTTCGCGCAGAAAGTCCTCGACACTCGGATAGCGCAAACGCACGCGCAGTTCTTCTTTCAGCCGGCGATTCACGAGCCGCCTCGACTCGCGCATGAACGACAGCAAGGTCGGCTCGATCTGCTCCTCCGCTTGCGCTCGCGTAATGCGCGGCGGGCGCGCCAAACCGAATGCATCCGCGACTAGATCGAAGTACTCGCCCATCTTGAGCGACGAGTCGTCGGACGCATGGATCACGCGCGCGGGCCGCCCGCGCATGGCGAGGCGCACGAGGATCGCGGCGAGGTCGTCGGCGTGAATGTGATTGGTGTAGACGTCGTCCGCGGCGATCAATGCAGGCGTGCGCTTTTCGAGCCGCGCAAGCGGCAGGCGGTTGCCCGCATAAATGCCGGGAATCCGTGCGATGCTCGCGGCAAGCGTGCCGCGGGCCGTCGCGCGCCGCAGTTGGCGCTCGGCGGACACTCGCCGCTTCGCCCGCGCATTGGCCGGCTCGACACTGCGCGTCTCGTCGATCCACGCGCCTTCGCAATCACCGTACACGCCCGTCGTGCTCGCGTAGACGAAGCGCAGCGGCGCGCGCGAAGCGGCTGCGCGGCGAAGACCGTCGGGTACAATATTGGCTGGTTCCGTTGCTGCCCACGAGGCGCGCGCGCGGCGCAGGCGCCCAATCGGCGCGAAGCTCGCACCGGTGCGCGGCAAGGCAAAATCGCGGCGCACACTCAGGGTTGCGAGCAACGCGCGGGTGCGGCGGTCGTAGTCGCCGGTCTTCTGCGGGGGTGCGAGATGCAGCACGGTCGGCGCGAGGCCCGCAAGCCGTTTCAGGCTGCGGCGCTCGTCGAGGTCGCCGACCAGCGGCGAGACACCGGCAGCGCGCAATTCGGCGCTGCGCCCGGCGTGACTGGTGAGGGCGAAGACGTGAGCGTGCGGCCGCAACAGGGGCACGCAGCGCATGCCGACATCGCCGCAACCTACGATCAACACGCGCGGACGGCGGAAGTTTCGTGTCGCTTTCATGGTGCACGCATTGTAGCCGTCAGGCGCCGCGGGCAGCGGGCGGCAATGTCGCCGGGCGCGGGTCCTGCGGCTCTGGCTGGCTTCGCCGGCCTCACTGGCCTCACCGGTCTTGCGGCCAATTAACGATTACCGACTTTTCCATTTTCGAACACTTATGGCATTTAACGTCACGCTCCGGCAAAGCGGCCGGCAGTTTCAGGTAGAACAGGACGAACCGGTACTGAACGCGGCTTTGCGTCAAGGCATCGGCCTGCCGTACGGCTGCAAGAACGGCGCGTGCGGTTCGTGCAAGGGCGCCGTGGTGAACGGCCAGGTCGAGCAGCGTGCGCACTCGTCGTCGGCTTTGTCGAACGACGAAAAGACGCGCGGCATGGCGCTCTTCTGCTGCGCAACGGCGTGCTCCGATCTGGAAATCGACATTCGCGAAGTTGCGGGCGTGGGCGACGTGCAGGTGAAAAAACTGCCTTGCCGTGTTAACGCAATCGAGCGCAAGGCCGACGACGTCATCGTGCTCAAGCTGCAACTGCCGGCGAACGAACGCCTTCAGTATCTGGCCGGCCAGTACCTCGAATTCATCCTGAAAGACGGCAAGCGCCGCAGCTATTCGATGGCGAACGCGCCGCACGCCGAAGGCCCGATCGAGCTGCATATCCGCCACATGCCTGGCGGCGCCTTCACCGACCACGTGTTCAACACGTTGAAGGAGCGCGACATCTTGCGCTTCGAGGCACCGCTCGGCACTTTCTTTCTGCGCGAAGAGTCGGACAAGCCGATCGTGCTGCTCGCCTCGGGCACGGGCTTCGCGCCGCTGAAGGCCATTGTCGAGCATGCGGTGTTCAAGAACCTGAACCGCCCGATGACGCTGTACTGGGGCGCGCGTCGCAAGAAAGACCTGTATCTGCTCGAGCTCGCCGAGCAATGGGCGCGTGAAATTCCGAACTTCAAGTTCGTGCCGGTGCTCTCGGAGCCGGACGCGAGCGATGCGTGGACGGGCCGCGTCGGCTTCGTGCATCGCGCGGTGATTGAGGATCTGCCCGATCTGTCGGCCTACCAGGTGTATGCGTGCGGTGCGCCCGTGATGGTGGAATCGGCACAGCGCGATTTCACGCAGCATCATGGCCTGCCCGAAGACGAGTTTTACGCGGACTCGTTCACGAGCGCAGCGGATCTCGCCAACGCGGTCTGAGCTTGGGCGCCGCGGGCCGCGGGCCGCCCATTGCCATGAACCGATGCAAATTCATGCAAATTCATGGTTTACACCAGCGCTTTCCTTGTCGTATTCTTTCGCGCATGAACCGCATCCAGTCCGAACTTCGACGTCGCCGCTCGCCGCTTCCTTAGGGACGCCGCCGGCTTCGTCACGGATTCGCGCTATACAGAGCGCAAGCTGTTCGAATCATGAAAGCCACGGCATGCCGTGGCTTTTTTGCTTTTCCGCCTCATCCAACTTACCCGCTGTCTGGAGCCTGCCGTCATGAATTTCAATGAGTATCCGATCGAGTCGCTGATGTACATCACCAACCGGCCCGAAATCGTTTTCACGCACGGCAAGGGCTCGTGGCTCTACGACAACAACGGCAAGCGCTACCTGGACTTCATTCAGGGCTGGGCGGTCAACTGCCTCGGTCACTGCAACGAAGGCATGATCGAAGCGCTCAACACGCAGGCGAAGCTGCTCTTCAATCCGTCGCCGGCTTTCTACAATGAGCCGATGGCGAAGCTCGCCGGTCTGCTCACGCAACATAGCTGCTTCGACAAGGTGTTCTTCGCGAACAGCGGCGCGGAAGCGAACGAAGGCGCGATCAAGCTCGCGCGCAAGTGGGGCAGAAAGTTCAAGGACGGCGCGTTCGAAATCATCACGTTCGATCACAGCTTTCATGGCCGCACGCTCGCCACCATGTCGGCAAGCGGCAAGCCGGGCTGGGACACGATCTACGCGCCGCAAGTGCCGGGCTTCCCGAAAGCGGATCTGAACGACATCGCGTCGGTGGAAAAGCTCATCAACGCGAAGACGGTCGCGGTGATGCTCGAGCCGATCCAGGGCGAAGGCGGCGTGATTCCCGCCACGCGCGAATTCATGCAGCAACTGCGCGAGCTGACCCGCAAGCACAACCTGCTGCTGATCGTCGACGAAGTGCAAAGCGGCTGCGGCCGCGCGGGCAAGTTGTTCGCGTATGAGCTGTCGGGCATCGAGCCGGACATCATGACGCTTGGCAAGGGCATCGGCGGCGGCGTGCCGCTCGCGGCGCTGCTCTCGAAAGCCGAAGTCGCGGTGTTCGATGCGGGCGATCAGGGCGGCACCTACAACGGCAATCCGTTGATGACGGCGGTCGGCCATTCGGTGATCTCGCAACTCACCGCGCCTGGCTTCCTCGAAGGCGTGCGCGCGCGCGGCGAATATCTGCGCGCGAAGCTGCTCGAGTTGTCGGAAGAGCGCGGCTTCAACGGCGAGCGCGGCGAAGGTCTGCTGCGCGCGCTGCTGCTCGGCAAGGACATCGGCAACCAGATCGTCGAAAAGGCACGCGACATGCAGCCCGACGGCCTGCTGCTGAATGCGGCGCGTCCGAACCTGCTGCGCTTCATGCCGGCGCTCAACGTCACGAACGAAGAAATCGACCAGATGATGGCGATGCTGCGTTCGATCCTCGACACGCTGTAACGAGACCGGGACGCCTCATGAGCACACTCGCCGCGCTTTCGATCCGACGCTTCGACGCGCGCGACACACATGCCGTGATCGCGCTGTGGCAGCAGGCCTTTCCCGAGTATCGGGACGCGACGAAGCCGCAGCGCAACCCGCATCTGTCGATTGCAAACAAGCTGGCGACGCAGCCGGAGTTGTTTTTCGTCGCGGTGCTGGACGAGCGCGTGGTCGGCACCGTGATGGGCGGCTACGACGGCCACCGCGGCTGGCTGTACTCGCTCGCGGTAGACGAATCGTTGCGGCGGCATGGCATCGGCTCGCGGCTCGTCGCGCATGTCGAAGAGGCGTTGACCGTGCGCGGCTGCCCGAAGCTGAATCTGCAGGTGTTGTCGGCGAAGAGCGAGGTGCGCGCGTTTTACGAGTCGCTCGGTTATCGCGCGGACGAAGTAGTCAGTTTGGGCAAACGTCTTGGCGAGTTGGCCTCTATCCCGGCGGCTTGAATACTGCGCGCCGCTCGCTCCATAAAGCGCCCGTACAAAGACAAAGGCCGCATGCGTTTGCTTACGCATGCGGCCTTTATTTCATCGGCGGTCGAGGTGCGAGTGCTTAGCTACTTACTCGTTCACCCGCTTATTCGCCAAGGTATGCAGCCCGCACCTTCGGATCATCCAGCATCTCTTTCGCGTCGCCCGACATTGTGACGAGACCCGAGTCCATCACGTAGCCGCGGTTCGCCGCCTGCAACGCGAGACGCGCGTTCTGCTCGACGAGCAGCACTGTCATGCCTTCAGCCGAAATCGCCCGCACCACCTCGAAGATCTTCTCGACCATGATCGGCGACAGACCCATCGACGGTTCGTCGAGCAGCAACAGCTTCGGCTTCGAGATGATCGCGCGCGCCATTGCCAGCATCTGCTGTTCGCCGCCCGAGAGCGTGCCCGCATATTGCGTGGCGCGTTCCTTCAGACGCGGGAAAAAGCCGAACATGCGATCGACGTCGGCCTTGATGCCGTCGCTGTCGCTGCGCAGATAAGCGCCCATCTGCATGTTCTCGACAATCGACATGCGCGCGAAGATGCCGCGGCCTTCGGGCACCATCGCAAGGCCGCGCTTCAGGAGCTCGTGCGGCGGCACGCCCTTGATCGACTGGCCCATGTACTCGATGTCGCCCGCCGAGTACGGCTTCAGACCCGTGATCGCCTTCATCGTCGTCGTCTTGCCCGCGCCGTTCGCGCCGATCAGCGTGACCAGCTCGCCCTGCCCGACTTCGAGGTCGATGCCCTTGACTGCCTGGATGCCGCCGTAATTGACCTGGAGGCCCTTGATTTTCAACATGGTTTGCGTCGTGGACATCAGTGGACTCCTGCACCCAGATAAGCTTCGATCACCTTAGGATCCTTCTGCACGTCTTGCGGCAGACCTTGCGCAATCACCTTGCCGTAGTCGAGCACCGTCATCTGGTTGCACAGACCCATCACGAGCTTCACGTCGTGCTCGATCAGCAGAATCGTCCTGCCGTCGGCGCGAATCTTGTCGAGCAGGCGCGTGAGTTCGACCTTCTCCGTCGCGTTCATGCCGGCGGCGGGTTCGTCGAGCGCGAGCAGCTTCGGGTCGGTTGCCAGCGCGCGCGCGATTTCCAGACGACGCTGGTGGCCGTACGACAGATTGCGCGACGTGTAATCCGCGTACTGCGCAATGCCCACGTACTCCAGCAATTCGATCGCGCGTTCCTTGATCTCGCGCTCTTCCTTGCGCTCCGCGGGCGTCTGGAACACCGCGCCGAGCAGGCCGTGCTTCGTGCGCACGTGGCGGCCCACCATCACGTTTTCCAGCGCGGTCATGCCGCCGAACAGACGAATGTTCTGGAACGTGCGCGCAATGCCCGCTTTCGCCACCTGATACACCGCCGTCGGCGTGTAGTTCTGGCCGTCGAGCTTGAAGTCGCCCGAGTCGGGCGTATAGAGGCCCGTGATCACGTTGAAGAACGTGGTCTTGCCGGCGCCGTTCGGGCCGATCAAACCGTAAATGGTGCCTTCCTCGATCTGAAGGCCGACGTCCGATAGCGCCTGCAAACCGCCGAAGCGCTTGTTGACGCCCTTCACGGACAGACGGATTTGTTTGTCGCTCATATGATTTCTCCTTGTGGACCAGAGTCGGCGCCTGGCGCCTTACTCCAGTCCCATGCCGGGCTTCGCCCTGCTCCGCTTCCGTTATGCGCGCACTGGCTTCTTGCCGGCCCGCTTCGACAGTTTCGCGATCTTGTCTTCGTGCTTCGGCGACGGCCACAGGCCTTCCGAGCGGTACAGCATGATGAGCACCATGGCGAGTGCGTAGACCAGCTGACGGATCACTTCCGTGTCGACGATTTCATGGCCGAAGATCATGTGCTGCAGCGGGCCCATCGTCGAGCGCAGGAATTCCGGCAGCACGGCGAGCAGCACCGCGCCGAGAATCACGCCCGGAATGTGGCCCATGCCGCCCAGCACCACGCAGGCGAGCACGACGATCGACTCGGGCAGCGTGAACGATTCCGGCGACACGAAGCCCTGGAACGCGCCGAACATCGCGCCCGAGAGGCCGCCGAACGACGCGCCCATCGCAAACGCGAGCAGCTTCACGTTACGCGTGTTGATGCCCATGGCCTTCGCGGCGATTTCGTCTTCGCGGATCGCGGCCCAAGCACGGCCAATACGCGAATGCTGCAAACGGGTACACACCCAGATCACCAGCAGCGCGGCCAGCACGAACAGGTAGTAGTACGAGTACACCGACGGGAACTGCAAGCCGAACAGCGAGTGCGTCTGCGAGAGGCTGAAGTCGCCGACATGCACCGGCGCAATCGCCGTGATGCCCTTCGGGCCGTTCGTGATGTTCACCGGACGGTCGAGGTTGTTCAGGAAGATCCGCACGATTTCCCCGAAGCCCAACGTCACGATGGCAAGGTAGTCGCCGCGCAGACGCAGCGTCGGCGCACCGAGCAGCACGCCGAACAGCGCGGCGATCCCCATCGCGCAAGGCACGATGATGAGGAACGGCACGTGTAGACCGTTTGGCGCAATGTGCGCGATCCACTCGAACTGCGAGGACAGGTGCGGCGAAGACAGCAGCGCCGCCGTGTACGCGCCGACCGCGTAGAACGCGATGTAGCCGAGGTCCAGCAGGCCGGCGAAGCCGACCACCACATTGAGGCCGAGCGCGAGCATCACGTACAGCATCGCGAAGTCGAGCACGCGGACCCAGTAGTTGCCGCCGGCGGTGCCGATGATCATCGGCGCGGCGATCACGAACACGGCGGTGATGATGCCCACCGTCAGCGTCTTCGCGAGGTTGCGTTCGGGAATGAGCGTCGTGGACGGCTCGATCGGTTGAATTGAGGTCATTTGATTTACTCCTTGGCCTGGATCAAGCGCGATCCGCAACGCGTTCGCCGAGCAGACCCGACGGACGGAACACCAGCACGATGATCAGCACGATGAACGCAAACACGTCCTGATAGTTACTGCCGAACACACCACCCGTCAGGTTGCCGATATAACCGGCGCCCAACTGTTCGATGAGCCCCAGAATCACGCCGCCGACCATCGCGCCGCCGAGGTTGCCGATACCGCCCAGCACCGCCGCGGTAAAGGCCTTAAGCCCTGGGATGAAGCCCATGTAGAAGTGGGCGTTGCCGTATTCGGAGGCGATCATCACGCCGGCCAGGGCAGCAAGCGCCGAGCCGATCATGAAGGTGGCCGAAATCACGAAGTTCGGGTTCACGCCCATCAGCGAGGCGACGCCCGGATTTTCGGCAATCGCGCGCATCGCGCGGCCGAGCTTGGTCTTGTGCACGAGGAGCAGGAGGCCCGCCATCACGAGGAACGCGACGACGATGATGACGATTTCAGTCATCGAGATCACGGCGCCAGGCGTCGTGTCGGTGGCCTTGATCACGTTGAGCGGATCGGTGGGCAGCAGCTGCGGGAACGGCAGCGGGTTGCGAGACCAGATCATCATGGCGAGCGTCTGCAGCAGGATCGACACGCCGATCGCGGTGATCAGCGGAGCGAGACGCGGCGCCTTGCGCAACGGCCGGTAGGCCACGCGCTCGATCGTGTAGCCGACCACCGCGCAGACCACGGCGGCGATTGCAAGCGCGATGCACAGCGTCGGCACATTGCCTAAGCCGGGGAAGTGGTTCTGCAGCACGCCTATGGCGGAGAGCGCAACCATCGCGCCGACCATCAACACATCGCCGTGAGCGAAGTTGATGATGCCCAGAATGCCGTAAACCATCGTATAGCCCAGTGCGATGATGGCATAAACGCTGCCAAGCACCAGTCCGTTTAGGATCTGCTGGATGAAGATATCCATTTAATGCTCCTTAGCCCGTGCGACTGGATTCGCGTTTTGCATCAGCCGGTGGGCGGTGATGCGTCACGGAATCTCAACGGCACTGCGGGTACTGATGTAAAAGACCGGTAAGGGTTTATCCGCCGCCGGTTTGCCAGGACGACTGGGTCACAGTCGCTAGCTCACCTTCGGCGGATGCAAAAACGGCACCGTTGGATGGTTCGGTGCCGTCAGGCTGAACGTCCCGTCATCACATCTTCACGACGTCGAGAACCGCTTTTTTGCCGTCCTTGAAGTCGTAAAGCGTAATGGCGCCCTCTTTCAAATCACCCTTGTCGTCGAACGCGATGCGGCCGATTACCCCGTTGTAATCGGTGGACGGCATCGCAGCCAGCACCTTGGGCGCCTCGATCGAATTAGCGCGCTTCATTGCATCGACAATCACGTACACAGCGTCATACGTGAACGGTGCGTAAATCTGCACCGGCGTGTGGAAGCGGTCGACGTACTTCTTCTCGAAGTCCGCTCCCCTGTCCATTTTCGAAAGCGCGAGTCCCGCTTCCGAACAGACCAGGTTTTGCACGGCGGTTCCCGCCAGCTCACCCACCTTGTCGGTACACACGCCGTCGCCGCCAAGGATTTTTGCCCTGATACCGAGCGCCGCCGCCTGTTTGGCAAACGGGCCGCCCGTTGCGTCCATGCCGCCGAACATGATTGCGTCGGGATGAACACTCTTGATCTTCGTGAGGATGGCCCGGAAATCCGTGGCCCGGTCGTTCGTCGCCTCGCGGGCGACGATTTTCGCCCCGTTCGCCTCGACGGTCTTCGCGAATTCTTCCGCGAGCCCTTTGCCGTAGGCGGTTGCATCGTCCACTACGGCGATGCGTTTGGCGCCCAACGCCTTCGTGGCGTAATTGGCGAGCGCCGGACCCTGCTGCGCGTCGGTTGCGACGACGCGGTAGGTCGTCTTGAAACCCTGCTGCGTGTACGCCGGATTCGTCGACGACGGCGAAATCTGCACGATGCTCGCATCGCTATATATCTTCGAAGCCGGAATCGACACGCCCGAATTGAGGTGCCCGACGACGGCCACCACGTGATCGTCCACCAGCTTCTGCGCGACCGCGGTGCCCGCTTTCGGATCGGCTGCGTCGTCCTGCGCGTCCAGTTGCAGGTCGATCTTGTGACCGTCGATTGTCAGACCCTGAGCATTGATTTCCTCGACTGCGAGGCGCGCGCCGTTTTCGTTGTCCTTGCCCAGATGCGCGATGCCGCCCGTCAAGGGGGCTGCATGGCCGATCTTCACGACAATTGCCTCGCTCGCCGGCGCGGCGGACGCTGCCACCGCTGCCGATGCGCCTGCTCCCGCCTCGCCATCCTGATTTTTGCCGCACGCGGTCAACATCGCAACCGCGGCCGCGATGGACACGGCGTAAGCAAACTTGACTCGCATTAAATAGGTCTCCCGCCCTTGCTAAATCTCGTGTTCGAAAGACCCTAAGGCCTTGAGAACGCGCGCATTGTAACTCCAATTTTGCGACGGGCAATATTGTTGAACCGGCAGGGTTTTCCTGCATTGCAACCGTATTTTGAGGCCATCTTCGACCAAAGGGCGCAACCTGGTTGCGACTCATTTTCGTGCATCAGTTGCACCAGCGCAGGAGCGCATGGCATCAAGTGTTGCGGTGGGGCTGGGCGGCGGCCGGTCAGAGCACGGTTTGCGGGGAATCCGTGTCGCGACCACGACGCTTCCCTTCGGCACCATGTTAGTGCGTTAAAAAAGTTTGCAGAAAGATTACGTCGCAGAAAGGGGGACACATCTGTTGAAAACGAATTTGGTGCCAGATGTATTTTCAAAAAAGATTCCCGTCCTGCAGTTAAAAAAGTATGTGGTTGGGTGATATGTCACCATTTTCTGAAAGCGCGTGGCCTCGGCGAAAAAAAAAAGCGCGCCCTAAGGCGCGCTTCTCGCAGTCGGCTCCGGGGAGTCAGGCAGGCAAGCCCAAGCCCCGCGGCAGCGGGAACGCGATGTTTTCCTCAATGCCGTCGAGCGCGCGCACATTGCGCACGCCCAGCTCGCGCAACCGGGCTATGACCGCCTGCGCCAGCACTTCCGGAGCCGAAGCGCCGGCAGTCACGCCGATGCGGCGCTTGCCCTCGACCCATGTCGGATCGATCTGGTCCGGCGAGTCCACCATATAGGCGGGCACGCCCAGCTTTTCCGCCAGCTCGCGCAGCCGGTTCGAGTTCGAACTGTTCGGGCTGCCGACCACGATCACCACGTCGCACTGCGGCGCCATGAACTTGACGGCGTCCTGACGATTCTGCGTGGCGTAACAGATGTCCTGCTTCTTCGGCTCGCGGATGGACGGATATTTGGCCTTCAGCGCGCCGATGATTTCAGCAGCGTCGTCTACGGACAGCGTGGTCTGCGTGACGAACGCAATCCGCTCCGGGTCGGCGAGCTGCAGCGCCTGCACGTCCTCGATGTCTTCGACCAGATGCATGCCCTCGCCCGCCTGGCCCATCGTGCCTTCCACTTCCGGATGACCCTTGTGGCCGATCATCACGATGTCAAAGCCGTCCTGGCGCATCTTGGCGACTTCGATATGCACCTTGGTCACAAGCGGACAGGTCGCGTCGTAGACGCGCAGCCCGCGGGACTCGGCCTCGCTGCGCACCGCTTTCGACACGCCGTGCGCGCTGAAGATAACCGTGTTGCCGGGCGGCACTTCTTCCAGCCGCTCGATGAAGATCGCGCCTTTCTTGCGCAAATCCTCGACGACGTACGCGTTATGGACGATTTCGTGACGCACGTAGATCGGCGAGCCGTGCAGCTTGATGGCGCGCTCGACGATCTCGATAGCCCGATCGACGCCGGCACAGAACCCGCGCGGCTGCGCCAGCAGGATCTCGGTTTCGGCTAGGGTCGTATCCGCGATGCTCATGTTTACAGAATCCCGATGATTTTCACTTCGAACGCCAGCGCCTGACCGGCAAGCGGGTGGTTGAAATCGAACAGGGCCGACGTTTCGTTCACTTCTTTCAGAACGCCGGCGTAGCGGCCGCCGCCCGGCGCGTTGAATTCGACCAGGTCGCCCGGCGAAAAATCCTCGCCGATCATGCTGTTTTCGCGCAGTGTGGCCAGCGACACGCGCTGGATCAACTCCGGATTGCGCGGACCGAATGCGACGCCGGGGGCTAGCTGAAAGGTCGAATGGTGCCCGACCTTCAAACCCAGCAAAATGTCTTCCAGCGGCGGCGCGAGCTGACCGGCGCCGAGCAGCAGCGTGGCGGGTTTGTCGTTGAAGGTGTTGATGACTTCGGCGCCATCGGCAAGGGAAAGCCGGTAATGAAGCGTCACATGTGAACCGGGCTTCACTTCGGAAATGTCGATGATGCTCATGCAGTGCTCGCTCAGTCGAAGCGCGCTCTCACGCGTGCGCCGCTGGCGCAGCCGACGCGTGCGGCAAACCGTCGGCCTGCCGTGCGCAAAGCGTCTATTGTAAGCCACATGGCCGGGCTCGGCTTGCGTCCATCACGCGCACCTGGCCCAAACCCCCAGCGGAGGAATTGTCTGTATATGTCTGATTATGCGTCCACAATCGACGAACCAACGTTGGATTTCGCTCGTTCTCCGCCTGTTGCTCGCGCTCGCGATGCGTCTCGAGCGCCTGATGCGCCTGAAGCGCTTAAGGCGCCTGAAGGACCTGAAGCGCCTGAAGCGCTGGGGGTGCCTGATGCGCCCGATGCGCCTGATGCGCGTCGAAAGCGCAAATCGCACAAATGGCGCAAACACGACATGCCGCGCGAGAGGCTGATCGACCAGGGCCCCAGCGTGCTGTCGGACCTCGAGATGATCGTGCTCGTGCTCGGCTCGGGCCTGCCGGGGCACGATGTATTCAGCGTGGCGCGCGAGCTGCTCGATCGCTTCGGCTCGCTGCGGGCGATGCTTGACGCGACTTACGCGGATTTCGACGGCCTGCGCGGCATCGGCCCCGCGAAAAAGACGCAGTTGCTCGCGATCATGGAAATGGCGCGCCGCTCGCTCGTCGACAAAATGCGCCGGCGTTCGCTGATGAATTCGCCCGAGGTCGTCGAAAATTACCTGCGGTTTCTGATTCGCGGCCGGTCGCAGGAAGTGTTCGTGTCGATGTTTCTGGACGCCCGGCATCGGCTGATCCGCAGCGAGGAAAGCGCGCGCGGCACGCTCACGCGCATGGCCGTGTATCCGCGCGAAATAGTGCGGCGCGCGCTGGCGCTCAACGCGGCGAGCCTGATCGTCGCGCACAATCATCCTTCCGGCGCGGTGCAACCCAGCGCGAGCGACTGCAGCCTGACGCGCACGCTGCGCGAGGCGCTGGCGCTGATCGACGTCCAGCTTGTCGACCATCTGGTGATCGGCGCAGAGGGCGTATACTCTTTTGCCCGCGCCGGCTGGCCGTGAAGTTGCCGATCAGCGGCCTGTGGCCGGTGTTTCGGCGGCATCGAAAAAGCGTGAACGAGACCGGAAATGGCCTTGCGCCGTGTCTCGCCGCCGCAAATAAGGTTTGATTTTGCGGCCTTTTTCCTGCTAGAATTCCGGTTTGCCTATTTCCAACCCCCTGTTCCGAAGCCACCAAGGCGTTCCGGAAAGGATACGTGCCTGATTTCAGCGCGACTCTTTTCGGGAAACTTTCACGGCGTTCGAACTCAGAATTAGCGTATTAGGAGTGCTCTCATGGCACGCGTATGCCAAGTAACTGGGAAAGCGCCGATGAGCGGCAACAACGTTTCCCACGCGAACAACAAAACCAAGCGCCGGTTCCTGCCGAACCTGCAAAGCCGCCGCATCTGGGTGGAAAGCGAAAACCGTTGGGTGCGTCTGCGTATTTCGAACGCCGGCCTGCGCCTGATCGACAAGAACGGTATCGACGCTGTGCTCGCAGATCTGCGCGCACGCGGTGAAGCCTAAGGAGTAAATCATGGCGAAAGGCGCACGCGACAAGATCAAGCTGGAATCGACCGCAGGCACGGGTCACTTCTACACGACCACGAAGAACAAACGCAACATGCCGGAAAAGATGCTGATCAAGAAGTTTGATCCGGTCGTCCGTAAGCACGTTGAGTACAAGGAAACCAAGATCAAGTAAGTCTTGGCTCCTGCCTTTTGACGAAGGCAAAGACATGTGCAGAAAGCCTCGCATTCGTGCGGGGCTTTTTTCTTTCTGGCTCGTCGTTTTGGCTTGATTTTGACCTATCAAAGCCGCCCGCGTGACCGTCCTCCCCGTGCCCGCATCGTCCTATACCATCCGGCCAGCTTTCCCTCGACCGTCGCGACGCGTATCCTTTCTCGTTTTAGCAGTGCGTGAATAGCGCGCTAGCACAGCAAAACGAAAGACGGAGATGCAAGCAATGGAATTCGATGTGGCGATTGTCGGTAGCGGTTTGGCGGGCCTGAGCGTCGCGCTCAACCTCGCAGAGACGCGGCGGGTTGCGGTGATCGCCAAGCGGTCAATGACCGAAGGCGCGAGCGATTGGGCGCAAGGCGGCATCGCCGCAGTGCTCGATTCCGCGGACAGCGTCGAAAATCATGTGCGCGACACGCTCATTGCAGGCGGCGGCCTGTGCGACGAAGCGGCGACCCGCTTCATCGTCGAAAACGGGCGTGCTGCGATCGAATGGTTGATCGAGCAAGGCGTGCCGTTCACGAAAGACGACGCCGCAGAACTCGGCTTTCACCTCACTCGCGAAGGCGGCCATAGCCACCGGCGGATCATTCATGCGGCCGACGCAACGGGCCACGCGGTAGTGACCACGCTGAGCGAGCGTGTGCGTCGACATCCGAACATTACGCTGCTCGAAGATCACTACGCGATCGACCTGATCACGTCCGACCGGCTCGGGCTGCCAGGCCGCCGCTGTCATGGCCTGTATGCGCTCGACGTGCAGAGCGGCCGCACAGTCACCATTGAGGCGCCGCACACGGTGCTGGCGACCGGCGGCGCCGGCAAAGTCTATCTGTACACCACGAACCCCGACACTGCGACGGGCGACGGCATCGCCATGGCGTGGCGGGCGGGCTGCCGGGTCTCGAACATGGAGTTCATCCAGTTCCATCCGACCTGTCTGTTCCATCCGTACGCCAAGTCGTTTCTGATCTCAGAGGCCGTGCGCGGCGAAGGCGGCCTGCTGAAGCTGCCGGACGGCACGCGTTTCATGCCGAATCACGACGAGCGCGCCGAACTGGCGCCGCGCGACATCGTCGCTCGCGCAATCGACTTCGAGATCAAGAAGCGCGGCATTGATTGCGTGTATCTGGACATCAGCCATCAGCCGGCGGGGTTTCTTCGCGAGCATTTTCCGACAATCCTCGCGCGCTGCCTGGAGTTCGGCATCGACATCACAAAGGAACCCATTCCGGTTGTGCCTGCAGCGCACTACACGTGCGGCGGCGTCGTCACCGACTTGGCGGGCCGGACCGACCTTGCGGGTCTCTATGCGGTCGGCGAAACATCTTGCACCGGGTTGCATGGCGCCAATCGCCTTGCCAGCAATTCGCTGCTCGAATGCCTTGTGATTGGCCGTTCGGCTGCGCGCGCCATCGAAGAAGAAGGCTTTAGCGGCGCGATTCATGCACCGTTGCCGGATTGGGATGAGAGCCGCGTGTCCGACCCGGACGAGGAAGTGGTGGTCGCGCACAACTGGGACGAGCTTCGCCGGCTGATGTGGAACTACGTCGGCATTGTGCGAACGGACAAACGGCTCGCGCGCGCGCGGCACCGGCTCGCCTTATTGCGCGACGAGATTCACGAGTACTACGCGAACTTCAAGGTGAGCCGCGACTTGCTGGAGTTGCGCAATCTGGTGGACGTGGCTTCGTTGATTGTCGACGGCGCCCGCTCGCGGCGTGAGAGCCGCGGCCTTCATTTCAGCCGCGACTGGCCGGCAACTCTGCCTAAGGCATTGCCGACGGTGCTTTCGCCCGAGCATGTGCGCAACCGCAACGTGTGACGTAAGCAGATGTGAGGGGATGGATGCAAAGAGTGCAAACGGTAACGCCATCGCAGCCCGCCCGGGCCGCAGATGGCGTTTGACGAGCCACGCGCTCGCTGAAGGCTGCGTCAGACGACTCGCAATGAGTAATCGGTCGCGCGCACGTCTTTGGTCAGTGCGCCGATGGACACCCGGTCGACACCCGTCTCGGCAATCGTCCGCACGGTGTCGAAGTTCACGCCGCCGGACACCTCCAACACCGCGCGCCCAGCGGTGATGCGGACGGCTTCACGCATTGCTTCGAACGAAAAATTGTCGAGCAGAATGGATTGCGCGCGATGCGCCAGAGCGATTTCCAGCTGCTCGAGCGTCTCGACCTCGATCTGAATCGAAACGCCGGCGTTGAGCGCAAGCGCTGCGTCCATGGCCGCGCCCACTCCGCCCGCCGCGGCAATGTGGTTTTCCTTGATCAGAATGCCGTCGTACAAAGCGAGCCGTTGGTTCGCCCCGCCGCCCACGCGCACCGCATATTTTTGCGCGAGGCGCAGGCCCGGCAACGTCTTGCGCGTGTCCAGAATGCGCGTGCGAGTATGGGCGACCGCGTCGACGTACCGGCGCGTCGCAGTCGCCACGCCGGACAGCAACTGCAGGAAGTTGAGCGCGTTGCGTTCGGCCGTAAGCAGCGCACGGACCGGCCCGCGCAGTTCGCACACCGGCGTGTCCGCGGTCATCCGGTCGCCTTCGCGATAATGCCACTGGGCTTCGATTCGCGGATCCACCTGCCGCAACACGGCGTTGAACCAGGGCGCGCCGCACAGCACCGCGTCCTCGCGGACGATCACGCGCGCGTCGCGCACTTCTTCTGCCGGGACGAGGCGGCCGGTCTGATCACCGCTGCCGATGTCTTCCGCAAGCGCGTCTGCGACGTTGCGCGCGAGCGCCGCGCCGAACGCCGCGCCGTACTGCGCGCGGATTTCGGCGAACAGCGGCGATACGGCGTCGGCCGGGCTATATGCGGCGCAACGGACTTCTGCCGGACTCTGCGCTACCGCGTTCATCAAGCTGCCCCCACGTTCGAATACAACTGCGCGTCGCGCGCCAGGTCGCCGCTGGCCTGCACACGCTTCTTGTGACGCGCCGCAAAGTCCAGCATCCGGTCGATCGGCACGCGCGCCCGCTCGCCAATAGCACGGTCGACGAAAATCTCGTTATGACCGCGCTCGAGCACATCGGCGAGATTCGCGAGACCGTTCATGGCCATCCACGGACAGTGCGCACAGCTCTTGCACGTCGCACTGTTGCCGGCCGTGGGCGCGGCAATCAGCGTCTTGCCGGGCGCGGCGAGCTGCATCTTGTGCAGGATGCCCAGGTCCGTCGCCACGATGAAATGCGTCGCGTCGAGCGTTCGCGCCGCGTCGATCAACTGGGTAGTAGAACCGACGACATCGGCGAGCGCCACCACGTTGGCCGGCGACTCCGGATGTACCAGCACCTTCGCGCCGGGATATTCGGCGCGCAGCAGATCCAGTTCGATCCCCTTGAATTCGTCGTGCACGAGACACGACCCCTGCCACAACAGCATGTCGGCGCCGGTCTTGTTCTGGATATAAGCGCCCAGGTGCCTGTCCGGCGCCCAGATGATCTTCTCGCCGCGCGCGTGCAGGTCGGCAACGATTTCCAGTCCAATCGACGAAGTCACCATCCAGTCTGCGCGAGCCTTCACCGCCGCACTGGTGTTCGCGTACACCACAACTGTGCGGTCCGGGTGGGCGTCGCAGAAAGCTGAAAACTCATCGACCGGGCAGCCGAGGTCGAGCGAACAGGTCGCGTCGAGGTCGGGCATCAGAATGCGCTTGTCGGGACTCAGAATCTTCGCGGTTTCGCCCATGAAGCGCACGCCTGCAACCACCAGCGTCTGCGCGTCGTGGTCACGCCCAAAGCGCGCCATTTCCAGCGAATCGGCCACACAGCCGCCGGTTTCGTCGGCAAGCTCCTGTAATTCGGCATCGACATAATAGTGAGCGACGAGCACGGCCTTCTCACGCTTGAGCAATGCGCGGATGCGCTCCTTCAGCGCCACCTTCTGCTCCGCCGACGGCGTGTCGGGCACTTTCGCCCACGCCTGTCCGATCCCGCAGGACGTGCCCTGCGCCTGCGGCCGATCGAATTCGATGGTCCTGATCGCCTGCTGATCCATAGTTTCCTCTGCCTTCGCTCTGCTGCCGCGGACTGCAATCTTGTCATGCTGCATTTTCGGCGGCCCAAAAAGCAAAACCCCGCCAACGCGGGGTTTTGTGACGTAACGAAATTTTAATAGATTTCGTGATCAAGCATAACGGCGCAGTCGCATCGCGAATTCCTGCAGTGCCTTGATACCGCTCGCCTCAGCACGGTGGCACCAGTCCTGCAACTGGACCAGCAACTGATCGCGCGACGCATTCGAGCGCTCCCACATTGCCGCGAGTTCATTGCGCATGTCGATGTAAGTCTTCAGCTTCTGGCTGTTCGCGAAGATTTGCGGCAACAGACGTTTCTGCGGCTCATCGAGCCCCGCTTCTTCCTTGTGGAACCAGCTGCGCGCGCCGCGCATGACCTGATACTTCTCGCGTGCGCCGACTTCCTTCAGATGCGCGAGCTCCTGACGATACGCGCGCTTCAGCGCCTTGCCGTAACGTGCCATCACTTCGTAGCGGTTGGCCAGAACGGCTTGCAGCGTATCCTGGTCGAGCACCAGCTTGCCGGTAGTGAGACGCGGCGTGGGCGCGACCTTCTTCACCTTGGCCAGGCGGAAAGCCGACATGATGCGGATGTACATCCAGCCGATGTCGAACTCGTACCACTTGTTCGAAAGCTTGGCCGAAGTTGCGTACGTGTGGTGATTGTTATGCAGCTCTTCGCCGCCGATGATGATGCCCCACGGGAAAATGTTCGTGCTGGCGTCCGACGAGTTGAAGTTGCGGTAGCCCCAGAAGTGCGCGAGACCGTTGACCACGCCGGCCGCCCAGAATGGGATCCACACCATTTGCACCGCCCAGACGGTCAGACCGACGACGCCAAACAGCGCGATGTTCAGCACCATCATCAGGCTCACGCCGAGAATCGGATACTTCGTGTAAACGTTGCGTTCCATCCAGTCGTTCGGCGTGCCGTGACTGAATTTGCGCATGGTTTCTTCGTTTTTCGCTTCGGTGCGATACAGTTCCGCGCCCTCCAGCAGCACCTTCCAGATGCCGCGCGTTTGCGGGCTGTGCGGGTCTTCTTCGGTCTCGCACTTGGCGTGGTGCTTACGGTGGATGGCCGCCCATTGGCCGGTCAGCATGCCGGTGGTCATCCACAGCCAGAAACGGAAAAAATGACTGACGACTGGGTGCAGCTCCAGCGCGCGATGCGCCTGGCAGCGGTGCAGATAAACCGTCACGCCGATAATCGTGACGTGCGTTACCGCGAGTGTGTACAGCACAAGTTGCCACCACGAGAAATGCATCAGGCCGTGGGCAAGGAAATCGAGCAAGGAATTCAACAAGGCAATTTACCTGTGGAACGAGAGACACGAGACGCGCGCGAACTGCGCGTGTCAAGAAAGTGAAAGCATACAGCGGGATTGGACGACATTCTACTGGAAGCGTTCCAAGTGTTTGTAACAAATAGGGATTTTTTGTGCGGCATCAACGAGCGATAGCCTGCGGCAAACGAATTTCGACTCGCCGCCGGCTTGCAAGTGCCCGTCAGAGAGCGTTATCCGCCTGATTGGCGGCCGGAGCGGTCATTGTTACCGGCTGCGGAACCCCGGTACCGGGATTCACGAGGTTGCCGGCATGCCCGAGGATGCGCACTTCGCGTTGCGCGAAAGGAATGGAAATGCCGTGCGCGGAGAAAAGCTGCCAGATATTGCGATTGACCGCCGAGCGCACGGCCGACGTGCCGGTCGCCGCATCCGCGATCCAGAAACCGAGTTCCAGGTTGATGCCGTCGGCGCCGAAGCCCACCAGGTAGGGCGTCGGCGCCGGGTCGGCCAGCACGCGCGGCACGCCCTCGGCAGCTTGCGCGAGCAGCGCCATGGCCTGTTCGACATCTGACGTATAGGCGATCTGCACCGCCGCCTTCGCATAGCCGCGCGTCAGATACGACGACTGGTTCTGCACCACGTCGGTAATCAGCTTCTCGTTGGGAATCAGCGTTTCGATGCCGTCGAGGCCGCGCACCACTGTGTAGCGGGTGCGGATCTGCGTGACCATGCCTTGCAGGCCGCTCACGTTGATCGTGTCGCCGATCCGCAGCGACCGGTCGATCAGGATGATGAAGCCCGACACGTAGTTGCTCGCGATCTTCTGCAGCCCGAACCCGAGCCCCACGCCGAGCGCGCCGCCGAACACGCCGAGCACGGTGATGTCGATGCCGACGAGCGACAGGCTGATGAGCACCGCCGCCAGCACGAAAGCCGCGCGGCCGACGCGCGCCACGACGACTTTCAGATTGGCGTCGAGCGTCGTGGCGCGCATTAGCCGGTCTTCGAACGCCGAGCCGAGCCACATCGCGACGATCATGGTCACGCACACCCACAACAGGCCCGTGGAAAGCGAGAGCAGCGTCATGTGGGCATTCGCGACGCGGAAGTGCACGCTCGCCATCCACGCGATCACGTCGTCCTGAATGCCCATCACGGTCAGGACCATGGCGACCCAGACCACCAGCGAGACAATCTTCTCGACGAGGAAAAGCCAGGGATGCGTCTCGCCATCCTGGCTGAACACGCGTCGCGCGAAGAAAAACACGATGTAAATCAGGCCGATGCCGAACAGCGGCACCAACGCCAGATCGAGCAGCGACGTGTGGATGAACTGGCCCGCGATCGCGCGCGCGAGCCACACCAGTACTGCGCCGATCAGCGGGAAAAACGCGCGGTTCAGGCTTTCCGCCCCGAAGCGCAGCGTCTCGTAGCGCGTCCGGTAGCGCGTCTGGCGGCGCAAGTCGAGCGCGCGGCGGGCGAGCCTCGCCAGCAGCCACGCGAGTGCGAGCGTTCCGAGCAGCACGCCGACTTGCCACAGCATGACGGGCTGCCCGAAGTCGCGCGCGAGGTCGCCGAACACGTGAGAAAAGATTCGGTTTTGCATGATGTCGCTGGAATGGCCGCTTCGCGCATGGGATGACACCCGACGCGCGAAGCCGGCCGACAGACCTATGGCATACAGTTCCGCCGCTCAGCTCTGCCGTTCGAGGACGGCGGCGAAAAACCCGTCCGTCGCATGACGGTGCGGCCAAAGCGACAGGTAATCGCCCATTTCAAGGTCGATACGCTGCTCGGCGAGCACCTCGCGCGCCGGAACGAGCGCGAAGTCCGGGTGATCCGCGAGGAACTGCTGCACGACCGCTTCGTTTTCCGCTTCCAGAATCGAGCAGGTCGCGTAGACGAGACGGCCGCCCTTCTTCACGAGCCGCGCGGCGCTCGCCAGAATCGACGCCTGCTTGGGCGCGAGTTCCGCCACCGATTCCGGCGACTGCCGCCATTTCAGATCCGGATTGCGGCGCAGCGTGCCGAGGCCGCTGCAAGGCGCATCCACGAGCACGCGGTCGATCTTGCCGGCAAGGCGCTTGATCTTCGCGTCGTGTTCGCTGTCGATCAGCACCGGATTCACGTTCGACAAGCCGCTGCGCGCGAGGCGCGGCTTGAGCTTGGCGAGGCGCCGCTCGGAAATGTCGAACGCGTACAGACGTCCGGTCGAGCGCATCGCCGCGCCGAGCGCGAGCGTCTTGCCGCCCGCGCCCGCACAGAAGTCGACGATCATCTCGCCGCGCTTGGGCGCCACCAGCGAGCACAGCAACTGGCTGCCTTCGTCCTGCACCTCGAGCCAGCCTTGCTGGAATGCGTCGAGCTTGGTGAGCGGCGGCTTGCCGGCCACCCGCACGCCGAACGGCGCGAACGGCGTGGCGCCCGCTTCGATGCCCGCCTTCGACAGCGCGCCCAGCACCTCGTCGCGGCTCGCCTTGATCGGGTTGGCGCGCAGATCCAGCGGCGCCGGGTAATTGAGCGCGGCGGCCAGTTGCGCCAGCTCGGCGGCTCCAAAGCGCTTTGCGAGCGCCTGATGGATCCAGTCCGGCAGATTCAGGCGAATGCGCAGCGGCAGGCTTTCCGGATCGATCGTCGCGACGTGGTCGAGCCATTTCGATTCCGCCTCCGAGACAAACGGCTTAAGCGCCGTGCGGCCGGCCGTCTGCATGAGGCCGAGCAGGGCCATGCGGCGTGCCGGGCTGCCCGTGCCGCTTTCGGCCAGATGCGCGAACTCCATGCGCCGGCGCAGCACTGCGAACACCGCTTCGGCGATCACGCCGCGCTCGCCGTGGCCGAGCTTCGGATGCGCGCGGAAGAACCGGCTGGTGGTGGCGTCGGCGGGACCGTTCAGTCTTAGGACTTCGGCCAGCAACGTCTCAGTTTGTCCAATCAGGAAACCATGTAATCTCATGCGCCCTCTCCGGCGGTTTGACCGGCAAAGAGCCATTGCGGCTCCGGCGGCGTAAGCGTGACGCGCAGGCCGTCCAGAGCGAGGCGCCCTTCGACGAACCAGCGCACCGCGCGTGGATAAATGATGTGTTCGGTTGCAAGCACGCGTTCGGCGAGCGTCGCGGGCGTGTCGCCGGCCACGACGGGCACCGCGGACTGCACGACGATCGGCCCGTGATCGAGCTGCGAGGTCACGAAATGCACCGACGCGCCGTGCAGGCGCACACCTGCGTCGAGCGCCTGCTGGTGCGTCTTCAGCCCCGGAAAACTCGGCAGCAGCGAGGGATGCACGTTTAGCATGCGCCCCGCATAACGGTCGACGAAACCGGCGGTCAGCACGCGCATGAAGCCTGCGAGCACGACGAGGTCCGGCGAGACGCTGTCTATCTGTTCAGCGAGCGCCGCGTCGAAGCGCTCGCGATCGGGAAACTGGCGGTGGTCGATCACCGCCGTGGCAATGCCGTGAGACGCCGCGAACGCAAGGCCCGCGGCGTCAGGACGGTTGGCAATCACGGCGGCGACCTGCGCCGGCCAGCCTTCGTTGGCACACGCGCGAACGATGGCTTCCATGTTGCTTCCCCGCCCTGAAATCAGGATGACGAGTTTTTTCATGCGCGGATTTTATCATTCGAGGACACGCGATCCGCGACGCGCCGCCGCCCGCTGCGCCGAGCGTTTATAATCGATTGTTTTGCGGCACCCTGCCCGACCTACCCCGACGCGCTATCGTGAGAGTCTTCCGCGGTCTTCCCAACGCCGAGAGCCGTGCGCCCTGCGCACTGACCATCGGCAACTTCGACGGTGTCCACCGCGGCCATCAGGCTTTGCTCGCGCACGTGCGCGCGGCCGCCGACGCGCGCGGCCTGCCCGTCTGCGTGATGACCTTCGAGCCGCACCCGCGCGAATTCTTCAACCCGGCGGGCGCGCCGCCGCGCATCGCGATGCTGCGCGACAAGCTGGAGGCGCTGCGCACCAACGGGGTGGACCGCGTCGTCGTCGAGCACTTCAATCACACGTTCGCGAGCCAGTCGCCGGATGCGTTCGTCGAACGGATCATCGTCAACGGGCTGCACGCGCGCTGGGTAATGATCGGCGACGACTTCCGCTACGGCGCAAAGCGCGCGGGCGATTTCGCGTCGCTCAAGGCGGCGGGCCAGCGCTACGGTTTTGAAGTCGAGCAGATGGCCACGGTGGCCGATCCGTCGGGCGCGCGCATTTCCAGCTCGGGCGTGCGCGCCGCGCTGGTGGCGGGCGATCTCGACGCGGCGCGCGCCGCGCTCGGCCGCGACTATCTGATCAGCGGCCACGTCGTGCACGGCATGAAGCTCGGGCGCGATCTCGGCTTTCCCACGCTCAACCTGCCGATCGC
This sequence comes from Burkholderia sp. WSM2230, assembly GCF_000472445.1. Lineage (GTDB taxonomy): Bacteria > Pseudomonadota > Gammaproteobacteria > Burkholderiales > Burkholderiaceae > Paraburkholderia. The sequence continues at coordinate 33,262 of NZ_AXAJ01000012.1, read as the reverse complement.
GCACAAGCGTCCGGCGCTCGCGGGCATTTTCGTCGTGCGCGTGCATGGTGTGACTGACGAACCGCTGCCCGGCGTCGCCAGTCTCGGCCTGCGCCCCACCGTCGACGATTCGGGCCGCGTGCTGCTCGAAGTGCATCTGCTCGACTGGCACGGCGACGCTTACGGCAAGCTGGTGCGCGTCGAATTCCTGAAGAAGCTGCGCGACGAGGAAAAGTACGTCGACCTCGAAACGCTCACCGCCGCGATCGCACGCGACGTCGCCAATGCGCGTGCGTGGTTTGCGGCCGTCGGCGCGGGCACGCCCGGCAGCCGCTCCACCGGTTTCGCCACGTCGGCCACCGACCGAATTAGATAGCCGCCGCGGTCCCTGCGCGTTAAATGCCGCATGGACCTTTGCTGCGCGCATCGGAAGGCGTCCGCGCAAAAAAGCGCGACATGCCCGCCGGGCGCGCCCAACGCTCTCGCGCATCGTGCGCAACCCGCGCCCGATGCGCTTATAAAGAATTCACCGCGACCACATCATGAGCAACAAGAAAGCCGATTCGAAACCGCAGTCACGCTACCCGGTGAACCTGCTCGACACGCCGTTCCCGATGCGCGGCGACCTGCCCAAACGCGAGCCGCAATGGGTCAAGGAATGGCAGGAACGCAAGGTCTACGAGAAGATCCGCGCCGCTTCCAAAGGCCGCAAGAAGTTCATCCTGCACGACGGCCCGCCGTATGCGAACGGCGACATCCACCTCGGCCACGCGGTGAACAAGATCCTGAAGGACATGATCGTCAAGGCCCGCAACATGGCGGGCCTCGACGCCGTCTACGTGCCGGGCTGGGACTGCCACGGCATGCCGATCGAAATCCAGATCGAGAAGCAGTTCGGCAAGTCGCTGCCCGCCGCGGAAGTCATGCAGAAGGCGCGCGCCTATGCAACCGAACAGATCGAGAAGCAGAAGCTCGGCTTCCGGCGTCTCGGCGTGCTCGGCGAGTGGGACAACCCGTACAAGACCATGAACTTCGCGAATGAAGCCGGAGAAATCCGCGCGCTCGCGAAGATCATGGAAAAAGGCTATGTGTTCCGCGGCCTGAAGCCGGTCAACTGGTGTTTCGACTGCGGCTCGGCGCTTGCCGAGGCGGAAGTCGAGTACAAGGACAAAACCGATCCGACCATCGACGTTCTGTTCAGCTTCGCCGAGCCGGAGAAAACGGCGCAAGCCTTCGGTTTGAATGCGCTGCCGCGCAACGAAGGCGGCATCGTGATCTGGACCACCACGCCGTGGACCATTCCCGCGAACCAGGCGTTGAACCTGCATCCGGAAATCGTCTATGCGCTCGTCGACACGCCGCGCGGCCTGCTGATCCTCGCCGAAGAACGCGTCGAAGCCTGCCTGAAGGCATACGAACTGGAAGGCGCGGTGATCGCCACCACGCCGGGCGCGAAGCTTGTCAATCTGCGCTTCAATCATCCGCTCGCGTCCGCGCATCCGGGCTACAAGCGTACCGCGCCCGTCTACCTCGGCGACTACGTGACGACGGAAACCGGCACGGGCATCGTGCACTCGTCGCCGGCGTATGGCGTGGAAGACTTCGTGTCGTGCAAGGCGCACGGCATGGCCGATTCGGACATCATCAATCCGGTAATGGGCGACGGCCGCTACATCGAATCGCTCGCGCTGTTCGGCGGCCTGTCGATCTGGGCGGCGAATCCGCAGATCGTCGAAGCGCTGCAAGGCGCCGGGTCGCTCCTGCGCACCGAGAAGTACACGCACAGCTACATGCACTGCTGGCGCCACAAGACGCCGATCATTTATCGCGCGACGTCGCAATGGTTTGCCGGCATGGACGTGAAGCCGAACGACAGCGACAAGACGCTGCGCGAAACGGCGCTCGAGGGCATCGAGAATACGGCGTTTTATCCGGCATGGGGTAAGCAGCGCCTGTTCAGCATGATCGCGAACCGCCCGGACTGGACGCTCTCGCGCCAGCGCCAATGGGGCGTGCCGATGGCGTTCTTCGTGCACAAGGAAACCGGCGAACTGCATCCGCGCACGCTGGAGTTGCTCGAAGAAGTCGCGAAGCGCGTGGAAGAAGCCGGTATCGAGGCGTGGCAAACGCTCGATCCGCGCGAGCTGATCGGCGACGAAGCAAACCTGTACGAAAAGAACCGCGACACGCTCGACGTGTGGTTCGATTCAGGCACCACGCACTGGCACGTGCTGCGCGGCTCGCACAAAGACGAACTGCAATTCCCGGCCGATCTGTATCTGGAAGGCTCGGACCAGCATCGCGGCTGGTTCCATTCGTCGCTGCTCACGGCCTCCATGCTGGATGGACGCCCGCCCTATAACGCGCTTCTTACGCACGGCTTCACCGTCGACGGCGAAGGCCGCAAGATGAGCAAGTCGCTCGGCAACGGGATCGATCCGCACGAAGTGGCGAACCGCCTCGGCGCGGAAATCATCCGCTTGTGGATCGCTTCGACCGATTACTCGGGCGAACTCGCCATCTCTGAAGAGATCCTGAAGCGCGTGACCGAAAGCTATCGCCGGATTCGCAACACGTTGCGCTTCCTGCTCGCGAATCTGTCGGACTTCGACTACGAGAAGAACGCGCGTCCGGTGGAAGACTGGCTCGAGATCGACCGCTATGCGGTGGCGCTAACGGCGAATCTGCAGAACGACATCCTCTCGCATTACGACAAGTACGAGTTCCACCCAGTGGTCGCCAAGCTTCAGACGTTCTGCTCGGAAGACCTCGGCGGCTTCTACCTGGACGTGCTCAAGGACCGCCTGTACACCACGGCGGCGGACTCGGTCGCGCGCCGCTCGGCGCAGACCGCGCTGTATCACATCGCGCAAGGCCTGCTGCGTCTGATGGCGCCGTTCCTCTCCTTCACCGCCGAAGAAGCGTGGAAGGTGTTCCAGCCGAACAGCGAAACCATCTTCACGGAGACGTACCACGTGTACCCGAGCGTGCCGGACGCAGGCGCGCTGCTCGACAAATGGGCACTGTTGCGCGTCGCGCGCGGCGACGTGACGAAGGCGCTGGAAGAGGCGCGCGTCGCGAACCTGATCGGCTCGTCGTTGCAGGCGGAAGTGGAAATCCGCGCGAGCGGCGCACGTTACGACGCGCTGACGAGCCTCGGCGACGACCTGAAGTTCGTGCTGATCACATCGGCCGCGAGCGTCGTGAAGGTGGAAAGCGAAGCGGAAGAAGGCGTCGAGGTAATCACGTCGAAGTATCTGAAGTGCGAGCGCTGCTGGCACTACCGCGCGGATGTCGGCGCGAACGCAGAGCACCCCACGCTGTGCGGCCGCTGCGTCAGCAACCTGTTCGGCAACGGTGAAGCGAGGAGCGCGGCATAATGGCGAGAACCATGGCGAAAACCACATCGAAAGCTTCCGTCGGAAACAGTTCGCTGGCGCCTTGGCTTGGCGTTGCACTGATCGTGATCCTGTTCGATCAGTTGACGAAAATCGCGGTGCAGAAGGTGTTTGCCTACGGCGTTCCGCACGAGGTCACATCGTTCTTCAATCTGATTCTCGTGTACAACCGCGGCGCCGCTTTCAGTTTCCTTGCCATGGCGGGCGGATGGCAACGCTGGGCCTTCACCGGGCTCGGCGTGATCGCCGCGCTGGTGATCTGCTATCTGCTCAAGCGTCACGGCGCGCAAAAAATGTTCTGCACGGCGCTCGCGCTGATTCTCGGCGGCGCGCTCGGCAATGTGATCGACCGGCTCGCCTATGGCCACGTGATCGACTTTCTCGACTTTCATGTGCGCGCGTGGCACTGGCCGGCGTTCAATCTCGCCGACAGCGCGATCACGATCGGCGCGGTCCTGCTTGTGATCGACGAGTTGCGGCGCGTGCGCGGTTCGCGCTAACGGCGCCTCGTTCAACAGCGCGCGGCGGGTTTGCTCTGTCAAATCCGCGGCTTTCGCGCCGCAAGTCCGCTTTGACGGCCGGCAACGGTGCAAGCGCGCCGCGCTCGGCCACCACGCTTTGTCGGAGGCTTTCGTTGGCAACCGCAGAACTCGCAGGAAAACACCTCGTCCTCGGCATGACGGGCGGCATTGCCTGCTACAAGATCGCCGAACTCACGCGTCTCCTAACCAAAGCCGGCGCGACCGTGCAGGTGGTGATGACGGAAGCGGCCACACAGTTCATCACTCCCGTCACCATGCAGGCGCTCTCCGGCCGTCCGGTCTACACGAGCCAGTGGGACGCGCGCATTCCGAACAACATGGCGCACATCGATCTGTCGCGTGAAGCCGACGCGATCGTGATCGCGCCCGCCTCCACCGATTTCCTCGCCAGACTCGCGCATGGCATGGCCGACGACCTGCTCGCCACGCTGTGCGTCGCGCGCGATTGCCCGCTGCTCGTCGTGCCCGCGATGAACCGGCAGATGTGGCAGAACCCGGCGACGCAGCGCAACGTCGCGCAACTGCGCGCCGACGGCGTTGAAGTGCTCGGCCCCGACTCCGGTCCCCAAGCGTGCGGCGAAGTCGGCGACGGCCGCATGCTGGAAGCCGCGGCGACCTATGAAGCGATTGCATCGTTCTTCGCGCCCAAGATTCTTTCGGGCCGCCGCGTGTTGCTCACCGCCGGCCCGACGTTCGAACCGCTCGATCCCGTGCGCGGCATCACGAATCGTTCGAGCGGCAAGATGGGTTTTGCGCTCGCCCGCGCCGCGCAACAGGCCGGCGCGGAAGTGCACCTCGTCGCCGGCCCTGTCGCGCTCGAAACGCCGTGGGGCGTGTTCCGCGAAGACGTGCAAACCGCCCAGCAGATGCACGACGCGGTCATGCGCTCGGTGGCGGATGCGGACATCTTCATCGGCGTCGCGGCTGTCGCCGACTGGCGCGTCGATCAGGCGAGCGAGCACAAGATCAAGAAGGCAGCGGACCGCGCGCTCCCCACTTTTTCGTTCGTCGAGAACCCGGACATTCTGGCCTCCGTCGCGGGCTTGCCGCATCCGCCGTTCGCTGTCGGCTTCGCTGCCGAAAGCGGCGATCTGGAAGTGCATGGCGAAGAAAAGCGCGTGCGCAAGAAGGTGCCGCTTCTGATCGGCAATCTCGGGCCGCTCACCTTCGGCATGGACGACAACGAGGTGATCCTGTTCGAGGCCGGCGGCGCTACCCGGCTACCGCGCGCCGACAAGCAGACGCTCGCACGCGCGTTGATCGCCGAGATCGCGAAGCGTCTGCCCGACACCAGTCTGATTCGCTGAGCCCGCGCGGCGCGCCGCGCGGCGATCGCGAAGCGAAGAGAAGCGAACCGAAGCACCAGGAGCACACCGACATGACGCTACTTTCCGTGCTCGATCAAACGCCCGTCATTGCAGGGCACTCGGTGGCGGACGCAATTGCCGCCACAGTCGAACTCGCGCAGCTCGCCGACGACCTCGGCTACACGCGCTACTGGTGCGCCGAGCACCACGGCTTGCGCGGCGTGTCGAATCCGTGTCCCGAAGTGATGCTGGCTCGCCTTGGCAGCGTCACACGACACATCCGGCTCGGCTCCGGCGGCATCATGCTGCCGTACTACAGCCCCTTCAAGGTCGCGGAACAGTTCATGATGCTCGAGGCGCTGTTCCCGAACCGTATCGACCTCGGCGTAGGGCGCGCGCCCGGCGGCGACATGCGCACCGCGCAAGCCGTGGCCGCCGGCGACTACAACCGCGGCGAATTTTTCGCTCAGCAAGTGGCCGACCTGGTGGGACTCATGCACGGCGCGCTGCCCGCCGATCACGTCGCGCAAGGCGTGCTGCTGCAACCGCATGTCGCTACGCGTCCACAACTCTGGATGCTCGGCTCCAGCGAATTCGGCGGCCTGCTCGCGGCGCAGTTGGGCATTCGCTTTGCGTTCGCCCATTTCATCAATGCGCATTTCGGGCATCAGGTCGCGCATGCGTATCGCGAGCGTTTTCAGGCGAGTCAGGAGGCGCAGCAATCGTATCTGGCCGCCGCCGTCTTCGTGATTTGCGCGGACACCGAACAGGAAGCAGCGAACCTGGAAAAGGCCGTCGACCTGCGTCGCGTGCAGATGGCGTATGGCCTGAACGAGCCGATCCCGACCATCGAACAAGGCATCGCGCAGGAGTACGGCGAGCGCGAGCAACTGGTGATCGACCGGGAAAAGCCGCGCAGCATAATCGGCACGCCGCAAGTCGTGACCGAGCGGCTCCACGCTTTGCGGGAACAGTTCCAGGCGGATGAACTGATCGTGCTGACCGTTGCGGGCAGCTACCGCGCGCGGCTGCGTTCCTATGAACTTCTCGCCGAAGCGTTCCAACTCGAGCGCCCGGCTTCAACACCTTAACTCTTCGAACCTGCATGAATCTCGACCTCAAGATCCTCGATGCGCGCATGCGCGACCAGCTTCCCGCCTACGCGACCTCCGGCAGCGCGGGCCTCGACCTGCGGGCGTGTCTGAACGAACCGCTGACGCTTAAGCCCGGCGACACCGCGCTTGTGCCGACGGGGCTCGCCATTCATGTCGGCGATCCCGGCTACGCCGCGCTGATCCTGCCGCGTTCGGGCCTCGGCCATAAGCACGGCATCGTGCTGGGCAATCTGGTCGGCCTGATCGATTCGGATTACCAGGGTGAACTGATGATCTCGACCTGGAATCGCGGCGAGACCACCTTCGCGCTGAATCCGATGGAGCGTCTTGCGCAACTCGTGATCGTGCCGGTTGTGCAGGCCAAGTTCAATATCGTCGATGAATTCGCGCAAAGCGAGCGCGGCGCGGGCGGCTTCGGCAGCACCGGCAAGCACTGAGCCGCGGCAGCATAAAAAAACGGCGTGGACTCGAAAGTCCACGCCGTTTTTGTTTTGCCGACTGCCGGAACGCTTACTCGACTTCGACCGCTTCCGGATTCGGATTGCGCGGCGCCGGATGCTCGTCGAAGGTCAGTTGCACCTTGTCTTCCGCATCGACGTCGACCGACACACGACCGCCATTCATCAGCTTGCCGAACAGCAGCTCGTCGGCCAGCGCGCGACGGATCGTGTCCTGAATCAGACGCTGCATCGGGCGTGCGCCCATCAACGGGTCGAAACCGTGCTTGGCGAGGTGCTTGCGCAGCGCGTCGGTGAAGAGCGCGTCGACCTTCTTCTCGTGCAGCTGATCTTCCAGCTGCATCAGGAACTTGTCGACCACGCGCATGATGATTTCTTCATCCAGCGCACGGAAGCTGATGGTCGCGTCCAGACGGTTACGGAACTCCGGCGTGAACATGCGCTTGATGTCGACCATCTCATCGCCGGTTTCGCGGCGGTTCGTGAAGCCGATCACCGACTTGCCCATTGCCTCGGCGCCCGCGTTCGTCGTCATGATGATGATGACGTTGCGGAAATCCGCCTTGCGCCCGTTGTTGTCCGTCAGCGTGCCGTGGTCCATGACCTGCAGCAGCACGTTGTAGATGTCCGGATGCGCCTTCTCGATTTCGTCGAGCAGCAGCACGCAGTGCGGCTTCTTGGTGACGGCCTCGGTCAGCAAACCGCCCTGGTCGAAACCGACATAGCCCGGAGGCGCGCCGATCAGCCGGCTCACCGCGTGACGTTCCATGTACTCGGACATGTCGAAGCGGATCAGTTCGATGCCGAGCGTGAACGCCAGCTGCTTCGCCACTTCCGTCTTGCCGACGCCCGTGGGGCCGGAGAACAGGAATGCGCCGATCGGCTTGTCGAGCTTGCCCAAGCCCGCGCGCGCCATCTTGATTGCGGCCGACAACGCGTCGATAGCCGGGTCTTGCCCGAACACCACGCTCTTCAGATCGCGATCCAGCGTTTGCAGCTTGCTGCGGTCGTCTTGCGACACGCTTTGCGCCGGGACGCGCGCGATCTTCGAGATGATTTCCTCGATCTCGTTCTTGCCGATGGTCTTTTTCTGCTTCGACTTCGGCAGGATGCGTTGGGCGGCGCCCGCTTCGTCGATCACGTCGATCGCCTTGTCCGGCAGATGGCGGTCGGTGATGAAGCGTGCCGACAACTCCGCCGCCGCCGACAGTGCGCCCGACGAATACTTCACGCCGTGATGCTCTTCGAATCGCGACTTGAGACCACGCAGAATCGCAACCGTCTGCTCGACCGACGGTTCCGTCACGTCGACTTTCTGGAAACGGCGCGACAAGGCCGCGTCTTTTTCGAAGATGCCGCGATATTCGGTGAACGTGGTCGCGCCGATGCACTTGAGCGTGCCCGACGAGAGCGCCGGCTTCAGCAGGTTCGACGCGTCCAGCGTGCCGCCCGACGCGGCGCCCGCGCCGATCAGCGTATGAATTTCGTCGATGAACAGAATGGCGTGCGGACGCTCCTTCAATTCCTTCAGAACCGTCTTCAGGCGTTGTTCGAAGTCGCCGCGATACTTAGTGCCGGCGAGCAGCGCGCCCATGTCGAGCGAATAGACCTGCGCGTCAGCCAGAATGTCCGGTACTTCGCCGCGCGTAATGCGCCAGGCGAGCCCTTCGGCGATTGCCGTCTTGCCGACGCCGGCCTCACCGACCAGCAGCGGATTATTCTTGCGACGGCGGCACAGCACCTGCACCACGCGCTCGACTTCGGACTCGCGCCCGATCAGCGGATCGATGCGGCCGTCTTTCGCCATCTGGTTCAGATTCTGCGTGAACTGGGCGAGCGGCGTTTCTTTCTGCGCGGCGGCTTCGTCCGACTCGGCATTCGCGTCGCTCGCTTTCGCGGCGTCCGAGCTGCTCGTCTTGGCGATGCCGTGCGAAATGAAATTGACCACGTCCAGACGCGTCACGCCCTGCTGCTGCAGGTAATACACCGCATGCGAGTCCTTCTCACCGAAGATCGCGACCAGCACGTTCGCGCCGGTCACTTCCTTCTTGCCATTCGAGGTGGACTGCACATGCATGATCGCGCGCTGGATCACACGCTGGAAACCCAGCGTGGGCTGCGTGTCGACGTCGTCCGTGCCGGGCACGGTCGGCGTGTTGTCATGAATGAAGTTGCGCAGGTTCTGGCGCAGATCCTCGATATTGGCCGCGCATGCACGCAACACCTCCGCCGCTGTCGGGTTGTCCAACAGTGCCAGCAAAAGATGTTCGACCGTTATGAACTCGTGCCGCGCCTGGCGTGCTTCCATGAACGCCATGTGCAGGCTGACTTCCAGTTCCTGGGCAATCATGCTTCCTCCATCACACACTGCAGCGGATGCCCGGCCTGCCGTGCGTGGGTAACGACTTGCTCGACTTTGGTCGACGCGATGTCCCGCGTATAGACCCCACAAACTCCCCTGCCCTCGCGATGCACCTTCAACATTACCTGTGTTGCGGTTTCACGATCTTTATTGAAGTATTCCTGCACGATCATCACGACAAATTCCATTGGCGTGAAGTCGTCATTCAGCAGCACCACCTTGTACATGGATGGCGGCTTGAGCTTTTTCTCCTGCCGCTCCAGTACGGTGCCGTCCTGCTTGTCCGGGATAATCGCCATACACCCATTCTAAACAACTAGGACAGGCCCGCAATCCTGTCAAAACCCGGCCAGCCGGCCAGTGAACCCGAACGCTGCCGCCCGGCGGAAATGCACCGCCCGCGTGCGCCAATCAACGAGCCGATTGCGGAGCCGGCCCCGATCCTGATCATGCTTTGCGGCCCGTTGCGCCGCAGTCGGATCGAGTATCGCACAACCTGCCGGAGCCGGCTGAGCGCAGCCCGCTCGCGCCACCGGCAGGGAGTCACCCGCAGAACAGCATGTGAGACGATTATGCGACTTTTCAAGACAGCCCGCTTGCGCAACCGCACATAACGAAAGCGGGAAAAACCCTGGAAACCGCCTGTTTGCAACGCTCGCAACGACGTCTCAAAATCTTCTTGACACCCGAATAAAGAGCCTCAACAATCAAGCTGGCACTTTTTTCACTGCGCCAAATTTCGAAAAAATGCCGATGGTGAGCTTGTGAGGAGGGAGCGGCTGCATCGCGCGGTCGTCGAGCTTTTCGAGGGCTCGTGGTAGTGACATGAGTTACAGGGGAAGTTGGAATGGCAACTGGTACGGTCAAATGGTTCAATGACGCAAAAGGTTTCGGATTCATCACGCCGGATGAAGGCGGCGAGGATCTGTTTGCACACTTCTCGGCCATCCAGATGAATGGGTTCAAGACCCTCAAGGAAGGCCAAAAGGTGACCTTCGAGGTCGTGCAAGGCCCGAAAGGCAAACAGGCATCGAACATCCAGGCACCTGCCTGATATCTGTTCGATACCCGTCCTTTTGAAACCCGGCTTCGCGCCGGGTTTCTTTTTGGCCGGTTGTTTCAGGCTGCTGCCTTCACCTTCCCGGTTTCATTTGCAGGCACACCGAATTCCCAAATAACGGGCAGTATTCCCGTAACTATGCCGAGCACTGCCGCACCACCAAGGCAACAAAAAACCCAGCTGATTATTTGATCAGCTGGGTTTCCATAACCGAAGCGGGCGTCGCCAAACGCCCCTTGAATCACGAATTCATATTCTCGATCATCACCTGCCCGAATCCTGAGCAGGAAACCTGCGTCGCGCCTTCCATCAGGCGCGCGAAGTCGTAAGTAACGCGCTTTTGCAGAATCGACGTTTCCATCGACTTGATGATCAGATCCGCGGCCTCGAACCAGCCGAGATGGCGCAGCATCATTTCCGCCGAAAGAATTTCCGAACCCGGATTCACGTAGTCTTTGCCCGCGTACTTCGGCGCCGTGCCGTGAGTGGCCTCGAACATCGCGACCGAATCGGACATGTTCGCGCCCGGCGCAATGCCGATGCCGCCCACTTGCGCGGCCAGTGCGTCGGACACGTAGTCGCCGTTCAGGTTGAGCGTGGCGATCACGTCATATTCCGCGGGGCGCAGCAGGATCTGCTGCAGGAAGGCGTCGGCGATCACGTCCTTCACGACGATGTCGCCGCCCGTCTTCGAGTTCTTGACCTTCATCCACGGACCGCCGTCGATCAGCTCGGCGTTGAATTCCTTCTGCGCGAGCGCATAACCATAGTCACGGAACGCGCCTTCCGTGTACTTCATGATGTTGCCCTTGTGCACGAGCGTGACCGAGCGGCGGTCGTTGTCAATCGCATACTGGATTGCCTTGCGCACGAGACGCTCCGTGCCCTCGCGCGACACCGGCTTGATGCCGATTCCCGACGTTTCCGGGAAGCGGATCTTCTTCACGCCCATTTCTTCCTGCAGGAACCTGATGACCTTCTTCGCCTGTTCGGACTCGGCCGGCCATTCAATACCCGCGTAGATGTCTTCCGAGTTCTCGCGGAAGATCACCATGTTGGTCTTCTCCGGCTCGCGCACCGGCGAGGGCACGCCCTTGAAGTACTGCACGGGGCGCAAGCACACATATAGGTCGAGCTCCTGACGCAGCGCGACGTTCAGCGAACGGATGCCGCCGCCGACGGGCGTGGTCAGCGGCCCCTTGATGGACACGACATATTCCTTCAGCACTTGCAGCGTTTCTTCCGGCAGCCACACGTCCGGCCCGTAGACCTTGGTTGATTTTTCGCCCGCGTAGATTTCCATCCAGTGGATTTTTCTTTTGCCCGCGTAGGCTTTTTCGACCGCGGCGTCCACGACCTTGATCATGACCGGCGTGATGTCGAGGCCGGTGCCGTCGCCTTCAATGAACGGAATGATCGGCTGGTCGGAAACGTTGAGCGAGAAATCCGCATTGACGGTGATCTTGTCACCACCGGTCGGAACCTTGATGTGCTGATACGGCATGATCGGACTCCAGTGAAGGCTGTGCTGAAAGCTGAGGGGAGACTGCCAAAATTGTGCTTCTCGCTACGCGCAATGCCGGACGCGCGCACGCGGCCTGGCGGTTATTCTAGCCCACGCGGGGGCGGCGTCGAGGCGCGGGCGGCTCGGGGTTTTCCAACATGCAACGGCCGTGAATCACTGCGCTCCGCCTGCTGTCTTGTATAAGACCCACGCCGTCTCGCGACGCCGCATGCTTTATTATCCCGCCATTCGCCGCAGGCATCGCCCCTGCGGTCCGGTGTCGCGACTTCATGCCCATGCCCATGCCGCGAAGCGCGCTGCAAGACTCCATCATCTGCTCATGCGTCTACTTGCCCTTAACAAGCCGTTCGGCACCATCTGCCAGTTTTCTGCGCACGAGACGCGCGCGTCGCTGGCCGACTGGGTCAAGGCGCCGGGCGTCTATCCGGCCGGCCGCCTCGATTCGGACAGCGAAGGCCTGCTGCTTCTCACCGACGACGGCGCATTGCAAGCGCGTATCGCCGAACCGCGTCACAAGCTCGTCAAGCGTTATTGGGCGCAAGTGGAAGGCGCGGTGGATGCCGCCGCGCTGAAGAAGCTCGCGCGCGGCGTCGACCTGGGCGACTATGTGACGAAACCGTGTCGCGCCGAATATGTCGACCCGGCCGACAGGCTCTGGCCGCGCACGCCGCCCATTCGTTATCGCGCCGCGATTCCGACGACGTGGATCGAGCTGTCCATCACCGAAGGCAAGAACCGCCAGGTGCGCCGCATGACGGCCGCGGTCGGCTTTCCGACGCTGCGCCTCGTGCGGGTCGGCATCGGCGCCCTCGATATTTTTTCGCTTGGACTGCAGCCCGGCGAGAGCGTCGATTTGCCGCTCAACGCGCCTTGGGAAGGCCTCGCGTAAATCGCTAACCCGTTGTATGCGCAAACAAAACCGCGCGTGAAACTTGCCGTTGAAAAACCGTGAAACGGCGTCTCGCGCGTGCTTCGTCCAAAGCCTGGTTCACCTCAACGTCGCGCCGTCAAAGTTTCAGGACGCTTCGCGTCAACCGGCGCGCAAGCTCAGGCGTTATTCGACGCAGATGCCGCCCGAAGCTGTCCGGCATTCAGCCTTAAGGGCCTTTGTACACGCCGCTTGCGCGGTCAGTGGAGGCAGTCTGAGCGCTCGGCAGACGCGTCGAAAATTTGTTCGATGCGACTGTCAACCGAAAGGTGGATGGCACGTTTACCGACATGACTCAAACATAACCGGGTCATTTGGTTAATTAACTCAAGCTGAGGATTTTCAAAATGAACAAACTGATCGCCGCTCTGGTCGCTGGCCTCTTCGCAACGGCAGCATTCGCACAAGCTTCGGCACCGGCAGCAGCTCCGGCAGCACCGGCAGCAGCTTCGTCGGCAAAGAAGACCACGAAGCACGCTCACAAGAAGTCGCACAAGAAGGCAGCAGCTGCTGCAGCCGCTTCGGCAGCTTCGGAGTAAGTTTGTTGTAAAAACGCAGTCAAGAACTACGCTTCATTGCCGTTCTTACGGCGTTGAAAGGCAGATCACCGCAAGGCGATCTGCCTTTTTGTTTTTGACGCGCTCGCGTAACATTCCCCGGTTAATTTCAGCAAGGAGTCATGCCGTGCGATTTCCCCTGCGCTCGTTGATGGCGCGTTTCGCCGTTGCCGCAATCCTGCCGTTCGCGGCGCTGTCGTTTTCCGCTCTCAGCGCGCCACCCGTTCACGCGCAGCAGGTGCCGGCGGGCGCGAAACAACCGGGCGAGTTTCCGCGCGCGAAGCTGACCGCCGGCATGTTCGTGATCGACGCGGCCGTCGCCGCTAACGACGCGGACCGCGAGCAAGGTCTGATGTACCGCACGAGCCTCGCGCCGAACGAAGGCATGCTGTTCGTGTTCAACGAAAACGCCGTGCATTGCTTCTGGATGAAGAACACGCTGATTCCGTTGTCGATCGCGTTCATGCGCGCGGACGGCACTGTGACCGATATCGACGAAATGCAGGCCGAGACGACCAGCAACCACTGCCCGAAGAACAACGGCGTGTATGCGCTCGAGATGAGCAAGGGCTGGTTCACGTCGAAGGGCATCAAGCCTGGCATGAAGATTCAGGGGCTGCCGGCGGCGCAGTAATCGCAACCAGCCGCGCGCGGTCAGGCGCCGCCGAATGCGCGTGCGGGATGGTTCGCCGCCGCGCGTTTGGTTGAGCGGCTGATGCGCGTCCGATTGCCGATCTGATCGCCGATCTGGTTGCACCCTGGGAACTCCATGGCCGTTTCCACCACTGAGCGAAGGGCTGACCGCACGCCCGCTTCCCTCCTCCTGGCCTCGCCGTAACCCCGGCGCCTCGACCCAAACGCACAGGCTTTCTGCGCTTATTGCCGGTGTCGCACCGCGGCGCGACGCACAGCGCCCGGAACCCGCCCGCGACGGCCGTCCCGCACCGCCGCCCGCCTGGCAAGATTCCTGCAAAAGACGGGCCGACGCGCTATCCTAGTATTCTCAGCAACGCAGCAATCCCGCGGTCCGGCCGGCACCAGGTGCCGGCCGGCCAGGCGTTTCAGGCGCGCTATTCCAAGGAGGTTCACGTGCCCCGCAAGACTCCCATCGAGCGCTACCGGAATATCGGCATCAGCGCTCACATCGATGCCGGCAAAACCACCACCACTGAACGCATCCTGTTCTACACCGGCGTGACCCACAAGATCGGCGAGGTTCACGACGGTGCGGCGACGATGGACTGGATGGAACAGGAGCAGGAGCGCGGCATCACGATCACGTCGGCGGCTACCACCGCCTTCTGGAAAGGCATGGCCGGCAATTATCCGGAGCACCGGATCAACATCATCGACACACCGGGGCACGTCGACTTCACGATTGAAGTCGAGCGCTCCATGCGCGTGCTCGACGGCGCCTGCATGGTGTACGACTCGGTGGGCGGCGTGCAGCCGCAATCGGAAACCGTGTGGCGCCAGGCGAACAAGTACAAGGTGCCGCGCATCGCGTTCGTCAACAAGATGGACCGCGTCGGCGCGGACTTTTTCCGCGTGCAGCGGCAGATCGGCGACCGCCTGAAGGGCGTCGCCGTGCCCATCCAGATTCCGGTCGGCGCGGAGGACCACTTCCAGGGCGTCGTCGACCTCGTCAAGATGAAGGCGATCGTCTGGGACGACGACAGCCAGGGCATCAAGTTCGAGTATCAGGACATTCCGGCCGAACTCGCGGCCACCGCCAAGGAGTGGCACGACAAGATGGTCGAGGCCGCTGCCGAGGCGAGCGAAGAACTGCTCGACAAATACCTGGGCGGCGAAACGCTCACTGAAGAGGAAATCAAGCAGGGTCTGCGTCAGCGCACCATCGCCAATGAAATCGTGCCGATGCTGTGCGGCAGCGCGTTCAAGAACAAGGGCGTGCAGGCCATGCTTGACGCGGTGATCGACTACCTGCCCTCGCCGGTGGACGTGCCCGCGATTCTCGGTCACGACGAACACGACAACGAAGCGGAGCGTCATCCGAACGACGACGAGCCGTTCTCCGCGCTCGCCTTCAAGATCATGACGGACCCGTTCGTCGGTCAGCTGATTTTCTTCCGCGTCTATTCGGGCGTGGTCAATTCGGGCGACACGGTCTACAACCCCGTCAAGGAGAAGAAGGAACGCCTCGGCCGGATCCTGCAGATGCACGCGAACGAGCGCAAGGAAATCAAGGAAGTGCGCGCGGGCGACATTGCGGCGGCCGTCGGTTTGAAGGAAGCGACCACGGGCGACACGCTGTGCGATCCGAACAAGGTCATCATCCTTGAAAAGATGATCTTCCCCGAGCCGGTCATCTCGCAGGCTGTCGAGCCGAAGACCAAGGCCGACCAGGAGAAGATGGGCATTGCGCTGAATCGTCTCGCGCAGGAAGACCCGTCGTTCCGCGTGCAAACGGATGAGGAGTCGGGCCAGACGATCATCTCCGGCATGGGCGAGCTGCACCTCGAAATTCTCGTCGACCGGATGAAGCGGGAGTTCGGCGTGGAAGCGACGGTCGGCAAGCCGCAGGTGGCCTATCGCGAGACGGTGCGCAACAAGGTCGAAGACGTGGAAGGCAAGTTCGTCAAGCAGTCGGGCGGGCGCGGCCAGTACGGCCACGCCGTGATCACGCTCGAACCGGCGCAGCAGGGCAAAGGCTACGAATTCGTCGACGCGATCAAGGGTGGCGTGATTCCGCGCGAATACATTCCGGCGGTGGACAAGGGCATCCAGGAAACGCTGAAGGCCGGCGTGCTGGCGGGCTATCCGGTGGTCGACGTCAAGGTGACGCTCACCTTCGGCTCGTACCACGACGTGGACTCGAACGAAAACGCCTTCCGCATGGCCGGCTCGATGGCCTTCAAGGATGCAATGCGTAAAGCGAAGCCGGTGCTCCTCGAACCGATGATGGCCGTCGAAGTCGAAACGCCCGAAGACTTCATGGGCAACGTGATGGGCGATCTGTCGAGCCGTCGCGGCATGGTGCAAGGCATGGAAGACATCGCGGGCGGCGGCGGCAAGCTGGTGCGCGCGGAAGTGCCGCTCGCGGAAATGTTTGGCTATTCGACGTCGCTGCGCTCGGCGACTCAAGGCCGCGCGACCTATACGATGGAGTTCAAGCATTACGCGGAAACGCCGAACAACGTCGCGGAAGCCGTGATCAACGCCAAACAGAAGTAAGCCCTGCGGGCAGCGGACAGCCGGGCTGCGGCAGTCGGCGGTCCGACTGACACGCGCTGACTGGAATACACGAAGCCTGTCCCTCACGGACAGGCTTTTTTTTGCCGACACGAGGACCGCGCCCGCGCCGTCCACGCCCCACGCGCATTTTTTTACCGTGTAAAAATGCGGGACGGCGCCGCGAACTTCGCCACGCCTTGCAGCCCACGAGGAGACATGCGATGAGCCAGGATCACGAACATCCGCATTACAACGACGAGAGGAACAAGGAGGCGCCTGTCGATTGGCGCGAGCACGGCGTCAAGGTAATCAGAGGCGATCAGCTCGACACCAACACGCCGCAGACTCCAGGCATGAACCGCGCCGCCGCGATCAATGCTGCGCGGGTCGGCGCGCAGAAAATCTGGGCCGGCACGGTGACGATCCATCCGAATGCAAAGACGGGCGCACATCATCACGGCGCGCTCGAAAGCGTGATCTACGTGGTGCGCGGCCAGGCCCGCATGCGCTGGGGCGAGCATCTCGAGTTCACCGCCGAAGCAGGTCCCGGCGACTTCATCTTCGTGCCGCCGTATGTGCCGCATCAGGAGATCAACGCGAGCACCGACGAACCGCTCGAGTGCGTGCTCGTACGCAGCGACAACGAGGCGGTGGTGGTCAATCTGAATATCGACGCCGTCGAGCAACCGGAAACGGTGTACTGGGTCGACCCGATTCACAAACATCCGCACGATCACTAACCCTCGTTCACGACCAAGCGACTCATGACGCCGACTGCCTCTCTGCGCCCTCGTCTACTCACGCTGTACGCGGTTCTGATCGCAGCCAATGTCGCCGCCTGGGCATGGGCGCTGATAGCGTTTCGCCACTATCCGCTGCTGCTCGGCACCGCGCTGCTCGCGTATGGTTTCGGTCTGCGTCATGCCGTCGACGCTGACCATATCGCCGCCATCGACGCCGTCACGCGCAAGCTGATGCAGACCGGCAAGCACCCGCTCGGCGTGGGTCTCGCGTTTTCGCTGGGTCATTCGACGATTGTGATTCTCGCCACCCTCGGCATAGCCTGGAGCGCGCATTCGCTGCACGGCCGCTTCGAGACTTTCAAGGCGGTGGGCGGCACACTCGGCACACTCGTTTCGGCGACGTTCCTGCTGGTGCTCGCAGCTGTGAATCTCGTGATTCTGCGCGACGTATGGCGCCGCTATCGTCATGTCCAACGGGACGGCGAACCGGCTGTCGCCGCGCTCGATATTGTGCGGACGTCTGCTCCCGGCGGGCTTCTGGCGCGCGCGCTGCGGCCGCTGTTCCGGCTCGTGACCCGAAGCTGGCATATGTACCCTGTCGGCGTGCTGTTCGGCCTCGGCTTCGACACGGCCACCGAAATCGGCTTGCTTGCGCTTGCTGCGTCTGAAGCCGGCAAGGGCCTGCCGCTGTATTCGATCCTCGTGTTTCCCGCGCTCTTCACCGCGGGCATGACGCTCGTCGATTCGACGGATAACGTACTGATGGTCCACGCCTACGGCTGGGCGATGGACGACCCGAAACGCAAGCTCTACTACAACGCGAGTATCACGTTCGTTTCGGCGGTCGTGGCGATCGTGATCGGCACAGTGGAAGCGTTGGGGCTGCTGTCCGACAAGCTCGGACTGATTGGCGGCATATGGGACGTGGTGACGCGCATCAACGAGCAGTTCGGTGTGCTTGGCTACGGGATCGTCGCTGCGTTCATCGCATGCTGGATCGGCTCGGTGCTATTTCATCGCTGGCGGCGGCCGGCCGTCGCGATGCGGTAAATGCAACCGCCATTCGACCGGACAACGATGCTCGAACGGTCAAGCTTGCCACGGCTTGCGTTGCGCCTGGTTTGCGGCGATTCCTTTGCGGCGATTCATTCGCTATAGCGCCGACAAGCAGACCGTCACTACGATCGTGTCGCGCGCAACGCACCGTACAGCTTCTGCGCGATGTCGTGTCAGGCCGCCCCAACCGTTGTGACGACGACACACACCGGCCCTTTTTATCCGCCGATCGCGGACCTCACGCCGCCGCAAGCGCTCCAATCCATGAGCAATCGCTTAAACTGAAACAGCCTTGCATCGCCGAAATTGCGCCCGCCGCGCAGCAGCCTGCCGCGCATCCGGCGCGGCGTATCAGAACCGGCAACCGAACGGACTGGATATTCCCACGATGAAGACTCCCGCTGACCGATTCCCCGCTCTCGAACTCGCCCGTCGCGACGCTGACGCCTATGGCAATCACGCCATCGACGAATTTCTCGCCGGCCGCATCACACGGCGCGAACTGCTGCGCCATGCGAGTGTGATCGGTTTATCGCTGGTGGGCGGCGGCGTGCTGAACGCGCCGCGCGCGTCGGCACAAGGCAGCGCGAAACCGGGTACGCCTTCGAATCAGACGATTCGTGTGGCCCATCTCACGCCGGCGGGCGCGGTCGACCCGCTCACTGTGACAGATGCCGCGAGCCTCGCGCTTCTCAACCAGACCGGCGAATTCCTGATCGACGACGACGGCGAGAAACTGATGCTGAAGCCGGCGCTCGCCTTGTCGTGGAAGCCGAACGACAAGGGCGACGTGTGGACTTTCAAGCTGCGCGAGAACGTCAAGTTCCACGACGGCCAGCCGTTCACGGCCAAAGACGTGGTGGCCACATTCGATCGCCTCGCCGATCCGGCAAGCGGCTCGGCGGCGCTTTCGGTACTGAAGGGCGTGCTCTCCAAAGGCGGCGCGAAGGTAGTCGACGAGCACACCGTCGCTTTCCATCTCGATGCGCCGAACGGCAACTTCCCGTACTACGTTTCCTCGGACAATTACAACGCCGTGATTCTGCCCGCGAACTACGCGGGCGGTTATGAAAAAACCTTCATCGGCACGGGGCCGTTCAGGTTCGAGAAGTATCAGCCGAAGGTGGGCGCATCGTTCGTGCGGAACCCCGATTACTGGGGCGAAAAAGCGTTACCGGAACGCGTACAGTTTTCGTTCTATGCGGACCAGCAGGCACAATTGCTCGCGCTGCAAGGCCATCGGGCTGACGTCATGGGCACCTTCACCGTGCAGGGCGGCGCCGCGATTCTGAACAATCCGGATTACAAGGCAGTCGGCGTCAAGTCGAGCGCGCATCGGCAGATTCATATGCGCAACGACAATCCGCTCTTCAAGGACAAGCGCGTGCGCCAGGCGCTGGCCTTGTCGCTCGATCGCGAGGTGCTGGTGCGCGGGCTCTTCAAGGGCCGCGCGCAGCTTGGCAACGACAGTCCGTTTGCGCCGGTGTTTCCTTCATCGGACGCGGGTGTGCCGCAGCGCAAGGTCGACATCGCGAAGGCGAAGCAGTTGCTCGCGCAAGCGGGTGTGCCAAACGGCTTCGACGTCACGCTGACCACCGAAAAGTACATGGAGATTCCGGACCTCGCGGTCGTCGTGCAGAACGCGGCGAAGGCAATCGGCGTGCGCATCAACCTGAAGGTCGAGAGCCAGTCGCTGTATTACGGCGCCGGCACGCCGGGCAAGTCGGACTGGCTCGACTCGCCGCTCGGCATTACCGACTACGGTCATCGCGGCGTGCCGAACGTGTTCCTGAATGCGCCGCTCACGAGCAACGGCACATGGAACGCGGCGCACTTCAGGAATCCGCAATACGATCAACTGGTCGCACAGTTCGTTGCGGCCGTCGACCTGGCATCGCAGAAGAAAATCTCCGGCCAGATCCAGACACTGTTGCTCGACGAAACACCGCTCATCATTCCGTTCTTCTACGACCAACTGATCGCCATGCGCAAGGGCGTGAACGGCGTGCGCTTCACAGCGCTCGCGCAGCTTTATTTCGACCGCGCGGTGCTGAGCGCGTGAGCGTTTCGCGCACGCGCCGCGTTTGACCGGCCAGGCGTTCATCATGTCGAGCACTGTGAACTCTTCCGCTTCCGCGCCGAATGGCAACGCCGGCCGCGTTGCACGCTTTCTTGCGACGCGCGCCGGGTTGTCGCTGATCACGCTGTGGCTGTTGTCGGTGATCGTATTCGCGGGCGGGCAACTGCTGCCCGGCGACATCGGCCGCGCGGTGCTCGGGCCGCTCGCCGACGCGCGCGCGGTCGCCGCGCTCAATCATCAGCTCGGCGCCGACCGTCCGCTGATGACGCAATACGCCGAGTGGATCGCGCATTTCGTGCGCGGCGACATGGGGCTTTCGTACGCGTATCGCGAACCGGTGGGACCGTTCATCGCCGACGCGCTCGCGCATTCCGCGAAGCTCGGCTTCCTCGCGTTCATCGTGGTCGTGCCGCTCGGCATCGCGGGCGGCGTGTGGTCCGCCATGCATGCGGGACGCTGGCTCGATCGCACGATCAGCATCGCGGGATTGTCGGCCACCGTGGTGCCGGAATTCGTCTCGTCGATCGTGCTGATTCTCGTCTTCGGCGTGTGGCTGCGCTGGCTGCCTATCGAGGCCTCGTATCCGCCCGGCGCCGGCGCGCTCGAACAATTGCGCTACCTGATCCTGCCGGTGCTGCCGCTCGTACTCGTATTCTTCGGCTACATCGCGCGAATGGCGCGCGCCGGCACCGTCGAAGCGCTCGACGCCGACTACACGCGCACCGCAATTCTCAAGGGCCTGCCGCGCCACGTCGTGATCTGGCGGCACGTGCTGCGCAATGCGCTCCTGCCGACCATCACCGTGGCGGCGACTCAGCTCGGCTACATGATTGGCGGCCTCGTGGTGGTGGAAACGCTGTTCCGCTATCCGGGCATCGGCTCCTTGATCTACAACGCCGCGAAAGCCAAGGACTTTCCCATGCTCGAAGCCGGCGTGCTGACTATCGGTGTCGTGTACACCGTCGCCAACCTGTTCGCGGATGCGTTGCACGTGCTGCTTAATCCGCGCCTGCGCGTGAGGAGCGCCGAATGAGCACGATCGTTCCACCGGCCGCGCCGCGCGCCGCCGGCGAGCCGCGCTTCGACCAGTTGCGCGTGCTGCTGCGCTCGCCGACCTTCGTGGTAGGCGTGCTCATCGTCGCGTGGTGGGTCGTGTGCGCGATAGCCGGCCCCTGGTTCGTGCCGGTCGATCCCTATGCATCGGACCCGCTCAATTCGTTGATGCCGCCGGATCGCGGGCACTGGTTCGGCACCGATCAATTGGGCCGCGACGTGTTCTCGCGCGTGATCGTCGGCGCGCGCGACATTCTGACGATTGCGCCACTGGCCACCCTGCTCGGCACTGCAGCAGGGACGGCGCTCGGGCTCGTGGTCGGCTACTTCGACGGTTGGGTCGACAACGTGGTGGGGCGCGCGATCGACGCGGTTCTTGCACTGCCGCTCGTAATCGTCGCGCTGCTCGCGCTGGCGGCGGTAGGCGCGTCGAACTTCACCGTGATATTCGTGATCGGCATCACCTTCACGCCGATCACGGCGCGCACCGTGCGCGCCGCGGTATTCGCCGAGCGTCATCTGGACTATGTGGCCGCCGCGCAACTGCGCGGCGAGCGCGCGCCCTACATCATGTTCGCGGAAATACTGCCGAACGTGCTGCCGCCCATCATCGTCGAGGCCACCGTGCGGCTCGGCTATGCGATCTTCGCGGTCGCCACGCTCTCGTTTCTAGGCTTCGGCATTCAGCCTCCTTCCGCCGACTGGGGCCTCGCGCTTTCCGAGTCGTACACGCTGATGGCGGGCGGCGCATGGTGGACCGTGGTGTTCGCGGCCGGCGCAATCGCCACGCTGGTGGTGGGCGTGAATCTGATCGCCGACGGCGTACAAGGCGTGCTCGACCGATGAACGGACCGCCGCCCTCCTCGTTCCCCGCCTTCGACGTGTCGAAGAGCGACCGCACCGATGCGCTGACCGTCGTCGGCCTGACGGTCACATACCGGATGCGCGGACGCGATCGCGAGGTGCTGCAAGACGTGTCGTTTCGCGTGCGGCGCGGCGAAGCCTATGGCCTCGTCGGCGAATCGGGTTGCGGCAAGTCGACGGTGGCGATGGCGGCGCTGCGCTATCTGCCGCGCAACGGCAAGGTGAAGGCGGGCAAGATCGTGATCGCCGGCGCGGAGGTGAACAAGCTCGATGCCGACGCTTTGCGCATGCTGCGCGCCAATACGATTTCGATGGTCTATCAGGACCCGGGCCGCGCGCTGAATCCATCGCTGACGATTGCACGGCAAGTGTCCGAAGCATTCGAAGCCGCAGGCGTCGCTCCCGACGAAGCATTGCAGCGCTCGCTCGAGATGCTGCAACGCGTGCGCATTGCGTCGCCGGAACGGGTGATGCACAGTTATCCTCATCAATTGTCGGGCGGCATGCAGCAGCGCGTGGTGATCGCCATGGCGCTCGCGTCGAACCCCGCGCTGCTGATTCTCGACGAACCCACCACCGGGCTCGACGCCACCGTCGAAGCGGAAGTGCTCGACCTCGTCGCGCAACTGCGCGCGGAGCTCGGCACCGCGGTGCTGTTCATCAGCCACAACCTCGCGGTAATCAGGCGCATGTGCGAACGCGTCGGCGTGCTGTACGCAGGCAAGCTCGTCGAGGAAGGCGCGACCGAAGACGTCTTCACGCGCCCGCGTCATCCGTACACGGTGGGGCTGTTGCGCTGCCTGCCCACAGAAGGCCGCAGCAAGGACAGCGAGCGGCTCGATACGATTGCCGGCGGCCTGCCCGCGCCGGGCTCGGTAACGCAAGGCTGCATCTATGTGGAACGCTGCCGTCTCGCCGACGAGCGCTGCCGCCGCGAAGCACCGCCGCCCTATCGCGTGAGCGCGGCGCACGGCGATCAGATGTCGCGCTGCCACTATCACGAGCGCGCCATCGAGTTGCCGCGCTCGAGCGCGAGCCTGCCCGTGCACGATCACGTGATGAGCGGCAGCACACCGCGCGCGCTCGTGCTGCGCGCTGAGAATCTGTCGAAGACGTTCCATGTATCGGGCACGACGCTGCGCGCGGTGGACAACGTGTCGCTCGACCTCGCAGCCGGCGAGACGCTCGGGCTTGTCGGCGAATCGGGCAGCGGCAAGACGACGCTCGCGAAGCTGATGCTCGGTCTTCTCACGCCCGACGCCGGCAGCGTGCTCGAACTGGACGGTGCGCCGCTCGCCGCGCGCGTCACGCGACGCAACGACGAGCAGGTCAAGTCGCTGCAGATCGTCTTTCAGAATCCAGACTCGGCGTTGAACCGCGCGCATTCGGTGAAGCGGCTGATCGGCCGCGCGTTGTCGCGTCTGGGCGCGCTGCGCGGCGCCGCCATCGACGAGCGGCTTGCCAGCCTCACCGCCGCGGTGCGTTTGCCGGAGCGCTATCTCGGCTCGCGCACACGCCAGCTTTCCGGCGGACTCAAGCAGCGCGTGGCCATTGCCCGCGCATTCGCCGGCGAGCCGCGCGTGGTTGTGTGCGACGAACCGACTTCCGCGCTCGATGTCTCGGTGCAGGCTGCGATTCTCAATCTGCTTGCCGATCTGCAACGCGAGCGCGGCGTGAGCTATGTGTTCATTTCGCACGATCTGCACGTCGTGCGTTATCTGTCCGACCGCATCGCCGTGCTGTACCTGGGCAGACTGCTCGAGATCGGGCCCGCTGCTGCGGTGTTCGACGGGCCGCAGCATCCTTATACGGAAGCGCTGCTGTCCTCGGTACCCACGCTTGGCGGCGAGACCGGTAAAACCCGCATTCACCTTTCCGGCGATTTGCCGAGCGCCGCGTCGCCGCCGTCCGGTTGCGTGTTTCATACGCGCTGCCCACGCAAGCTGGGCGCGATCTGTGAACAGCAGGACCCGCCGTTTGCGGAAGCAGGCGACGGCGCCACGCATCTGATCCGCTGTCATATTCCCGTCGACGAGTTGCGCGTGCTGCAAGCCGCCTCGCGGCGCGAGTCGAATCACATTCGCGGCGACGCGCCAACCGGCTCCGCGAAAAACGCCGGACCGGACTGATGGCGATAGATGTGGACGGCGCGCGCATGGGCCTGGAACCAAAGCACGGCAATTGCCTCATATCAGATTCAACGTTCGATATGAGGGCACCACAACATGCATCCAAACGTCCCCAGCTTTGCGGCACGCGCGATCGCCGGGCTTGCAGCGGCCGCCGCTTTCGGCTTCGCCCCGCTCGCCCATGCGCAGAGCGGCACGCCCGCTCCGGCGCCCGCCGCGCAGCCGCTGTCGCCCACGTTGTCGCAGTCCGCGCCGCCTGTCGATCCGAGCTTCTCTGCCTACTCGCTCGCGCAGACCTGCAAGCAGAAGAGCGATAACGTCGCGCAGGGCCAATGTGTCGGCGCGATTCGCGGCATCATCCACGGCTATCAGTACGGCGTGCTGTTCCTTGGTCAGCGCACGTCCTTGCCGACCAACGAAACGCAGCGCGTGTCGCTGTGTCTGCGCAATACGCCGGTGTCGACGCTCGTCGAGGAATTCGTTGCGGACGCGGGCCAGGTCAACGACGACTCGCTGAAGCACACGCCGGCTGAGGTGGCGGTGCTGGGCTCCGTGCACATGCATCACAGCTGCAATTGACGATGCGCGGCGCCTGAATCGCGCCGCCGCATTCCTGGGCGACCATTCATGCCCGCCATCCGCGCCTCGCGGCTGCGGCGCGCCCGCGCTCAGAGCATTTCCAGTGCGCGTTTGCCGCGCGGCGGCTTGAAGTAGCCGTCGATGGCAGCGAGTTCCTGAGCGTCGAGCCGCAACTCGAGCGCGCGGTAGTTGTCGCGCACGTGCTCGACGCGGCCCGCCTTCGGAATCGCGAACACGCCGGGCTGCTGCAGCACCCACGCCAGCGCAACCTGGAACACGGAGACGCCGCGCGCGCCTGCAATGTCGTCGAGCGGCGAGCGTTTCGGCAAACGCGCGTGATCGACGGGACTGTAGGCCATGGCCGGCATATCGCGCGCGGCAAGCCACGGCAGCAGATCGAACTCCGGCCCGCGCCGCGCGACGTTATACAGAATCTGATTCGTCGCACACGCCGCGCCGCCGGGCGTGGCGACAAGCTCTTTCATGTCGTCGGTATCGAAGTTGCTCACGCCCCAGTGGCGGATCTTGCCAGCCTCGCGCAGCGCTTCGAAAGCGCCCACCGTCTCCGCGAGCGGCACCGAGCCGCGCCAGTGCAGCAGATACAGATCGAGCCGGTCCGTCCTCAGACGTTTGAGGCTCTGTTCGCACGCGGCGATCACGCCGCGCCGGCTCGCGTTATGCGGATACACCTTGCTGACGAGGAACACCTGGTCGCGCAGTCCCGCGAGCGCTTCGCCGAGCAGAGACTCGGTTGCGCCGTCGCCGTACATTTCGGCGGTATCGATCAGCGTCATGCCGAGCTCGATCCCGCATCGCAGCGCGTCGATCTCCGCCGCCCGGCGCGCGGGCTGCTCGCCCATTTCCCATGTCCCTTGCCCGAGTTTCGGGATGCGTTCGCCGTCGGGCAGGCTCACGCTTGCGATATCGCTCGTCATGCTGACTCCTGAAGTGACTGACTGTGGCTGGCTGTGACCGAAGCTTGGACCCCGCGCCGGCGCGGTCAACAGGCGCGTACGCACGGCAATGCTGCTCGATTCCTATCGACGAGTTTAGCGGCTGCGACCCGATCCGACAGACCACCAGGCAAAAGCCCGCTATAACGCGGCGCGCCGATGTCTTAGAATTGCTCCTCGCCCTTCTAGCGTAAGCCCCATGACCTCTGCCTCGGAAGACCGCTGGCGCGATCTGCGCCCGGACCCGGAAAACGACACGCCGCTTTATCTCCAACTTGCCCGCAAGCTCGGCACGGCGATTCACGAGAACCGCTGGAATGCCGGCGAAGCGCTGCCTTCGGAGCGCGTGCTCTCGGAGGCGCTTGGCGTTTCGCGAATCACGTCGCGCAAGGCGATTGCGTTGCTCGTCGAACAAGGCTTGATTCGACGCACGCAGGGCGCCGGCAGCTTCATCACACCACGCTATGAAGATCCGCTGTCGCGTCTGTCGAGTTTCAGCGAAATGTTGCGGCGGAGAGGTTTCACGCCGAGTTCGCAGTGGCTGTCGCGCGAGATTCTGCCGGCCAATCGCGAAGAAGTGATACAGCTCGGGCTTTCGCCGGCTGCGGCCGTCACGCGGTTGCGGCGCTTGCGTCTTGCTGACGGCATCGTGATGGCGGTCGAAAATTCGACCTTTCCAGCAGCGGTGATTCCCGATCCACAGGCTATCGGCGATTCGCTGTACACGTATCTGGAGAACCGCGGATTAACGATCGTCCGCGCGCTGCAACATTTTCGCGCGGTCAATGCGAGCGAGGAGATCGCGCAGCAGATGAGCATTGCGCCGAATGAAGCGCTGCTGCTGATTACGCGCGTGGGCTACACGGCGGATCAGCGCGCGATTGAACTGACCGATACGTATTGCCGCAACGATTACTACGATTTCGTGGCTGAATTGCGGAAGTAGGCAGGTCTCGGTCGGTCATGCAACGTTTGGATGCGGGGCTGTGACGCGGCCGTTCTGATGCAACCGCATCGCATTGTCAAAGCCACTTCGCCTCATGCGCGCCGATCCGCGATGGCGGCAACGCTAGAAACGCCGGCGTCTCCTCGAGCTGCTCGGCAGGCTGCACGGCCTGCACACGACCAAACTCCGACTGAACGGTATCGATGCAGTCGCGCACGTCGTCGAGCGTGACGTCACGCGCTTTCCATCCATCAGGAATCTCGCCGAACGATTGCAGCCACCGGCCTGTCTGGGCAAGCGACACTTTCACGTGCCAGCTTCCGCCTTCGGTGGCGCGTCGGGCCAACGCGGCCATCGCGCCGAACGCGGCGAGATAGCCGGTCGCGTGATCGAGCGCCTGACACGGCAAATGTCTTGGCTCGTGCGATGCCACCGCGCGCTGCTCAGTCACCGCTATACCGCTTGCAGACTGCACGAGACTATCGAAACCGCGCCGCGCGGCCCACGGCCCTTCGTATCCATACGCGCACACCGACACATACACGATGCCGGGCCGCATGCGCGCGGCATCGTCCGGACCGAACCCGTGCGCCGCTAGCGCTCCCGGGCGATATGCCTGCAGAAACACGTCGGCATCGCGCGTCAAACCGCGCAGCGTCTCGCGGCCCGCCGCGTCGCGCAGATCGAGCACGGCCGAGCGCTTGCCGCGGCTGTTGTCGATAAC
Organism: Burkholderia sp. WSM2230; assembly: GCF_000472445.1. Lineage (GTDB taxonomy): Bacteria > Pseudomonadota > Gammaproteobacteria > Burkholderiales > Burkholderiaceae > Paraburkholderia. Next base: position 5,709 of record NZ_AXAJ01000012.1, on the reverse strand, counting down.
CAGCGGCGCAATGTTCGGCAGATGCGGGCCGTTGATCATCAGTACCTCGGCGCCATGCTGCGCAAGCGCGCGCCCGCCCACCGGCCCGGCGATGATGCGGGACAGGTCCAGCACGCGCACACCGGAAAGCGGCCGGCTGCCGCCGTTGCCGGAAGGCGATGCATGCCGCGTCGGCAGTTGTGGAGGCGCATCGCCGATACGCTCGATTTCGAAGAGCGGCAGATGTGCAATCGCCTTCGCCTGATCGAGCGCGGCCCACTCGTTGGGCGTGCGGATCAGCGCGGCGCACAGGCCCGCATCGGCGAGCGTCTGGTCGAGCGTCGCGCCGTCCCAGCCGCGTATCGCCGACGCGACCGCCGAGCGATCGTTCTCGCAGCCGAGCACCTTCAATACGCCCGCAAGGTGATGCGCGAAGTTCGTGTGCAGTTGGAGCCAGCGGCCGTCGCGCGTCTCGTAGAAGCCCGTTACCGGATCGCGCAGCGCGGGCGGCGGCCCGCCGTCGATTCGCAGGTACCGTTCACTGCGAAACGATGCCAGCGCACGCCGCATGTCCACGCTCACGCGCTGTCCGCGCCCCGTGCGCAACCGATGATATTCCGCCGCCGCCAGCCCCGTTGCAGCAATGGTGGCCGAAGCCAGCGCGCCGACGCGATACACCGACGGCAATGCCGGCTCAGTGCCGCTGAAGTGAACCGAACGGAGCGCGGCGGGCTCGCAGCCAGCAAGGGTCCAGAGGGAATCGAGCGCGATTTCAGGGGTCATGGCGATCACATTCGAGTCGAGCAATGTGATCGAGTCTAGGAGTGCGCCCCGCTTGAATCAATCTTGATTATGATAATCAATATATATTGATTTCTTTGCTTGTCGTCCACTTACTGCTGCTACTTCATCGCTAGTCATCATGCCCATTTCCGATTCGCTGACCGCCGCCGAAGCCGCCGCCGAACTCGGCATCAGCCTCGCCACGCTTTATGCGTATGTGAGCCGCGGCTTGCTGAGTTCGTCGCCGCATGCGCAAGGCAAGCATCGCCGCTACGACGCGCGCGAAGTGCGGCGACTCGCGCGGCGCAAGGCAGACGGCAAGCGCGCCGGCAAAGTCGCACAGAAGGTGCTGGATTGGGGCGTACCGGTGCTCGAGTCGTCGATCACGCTCGTCGCTAATGGCCGCCTGCTATATCGCGGGCGCGATGCGATGGAACTCGCGCGCACCCAATCGCTGGAAGATGTGGCGGCGCTGCTATGGGAATGCAGTGGGGCGCGCATTGCGGCTGCGCCGGCCGTCCCGCTCGCCCCCGCGCAATGGGCCGCGTGGCTCAAGCTGTGGGGCGACAGCACGCCACTCGACCGCGCGCTGGTCCTGTTGCCGGCGGCCGCGGCGCAAATGCCGCGAGTCTGGGCGCTCGGGCGCGATGCGCAACTGGACAACGCCTGTGCGGTGATGCGGTTGCTGGCTGCGGCGATGATCTCCGGCGCGCCGTCGAATGCGCCGCTGCATCGGCAATTGGCATCCGCGTGGCAAGTTCGTAACCGGCAGCAAGCGGCGCTGCTGCGCGCCGCGCTGGTGGCGTGCGCGGACCATGAGCTGAACGCGTCGACATTCACGGTTCGCTGCATCACGTCGACGGGCACGCACCTGTTCGGCGCGGTCGCGGGCGGTCTCGCCGCGCTGGCCGGCCCGCGGCACGGCGGCGAAACAGTGCGCATCGCGGCGTTACTGGAAGAGGCGTCGCGCGCCGCGGATCTCGACCGTTATCTGGCCACGCGTCTGTCGCGCCACGAACATGGCGCACAGGGGCCGGTGCTCTCGGGTTTCGGACATCCGCTTTATCCGGACGGCGATCCGCGAGCGCGGCTGCTGCTGGAATTGCTGCAGGAGTGCGCGCCGGCACGCTCGCCGCTTGGCGAGGTTCAGGCGCTGGCGCGCGCGGTTCGCGATACGACGGGCGCGCAACCGACCGTCGACTTCGCGCTCGCGGCCATCGAGCGCGTGCTCAGCTTGCCCGCGGGCTCTGCGTTCACGATCTTCGCGACGGGCCGGGTGGTCGGCTGGATCGCGCATGCGATGGAGCAGGCGCGCGAGGGCGGATTAATTCGGCCGCGGGCGAGGTATGTGGGGGAGTTTGACGGATAAGGGATGAGCGATGAGGCCGGTGCGCGCAAACGCGTCTTCATCGACCTTCACTCTAACTGACCGCCCTCAGGCGGCGCCGAGCCAGCGCGGCAGCCAGTCCTGCACTGACAAGCCGCGCATCGGCCGCGCCGCGCCACGTTCCGAGCCGCTTGCGAGCGCGAAGCGCGCACCGGCCTGCCCCGCACTGATCCACGCGACTGCCTGGCGCGGCAGCTCGATCGATTCGCCCGTGGCGAGCCAGTAGTCTTCGCTGTCGCCCTCGACCGTCAGCCAGATCTCACCCGAAATCACCTTGAAGGTGGACGGGCGCGCGACACGCCAGGCCGCCGCCGGCTCGTCATGTTCCAGTTCGAAAATCCGCACTTCACGCATTGCCGTTCTCCTTCAAAGAACTTTTCCGTTGTATCGATTATTGTCGTGCGATGATCGGATACCCATGCACAGTTCCGAACACTTTCGTCGGAACTGTGCAGTCGAAAAACCGAACAGTTGGCGCGCGACAGCGGACACTGCGAACCTCGTCCGGGAAGGAAGAGCATGCGACCTCAGATTCAGCTTGACAGAGACAACGGCGTCCCACTGACGGAGCAGATCGTCGCGGGCGTCACGACGTGGATCCGCACGCGCGCCGCGCATCCAGGCTCGAAGTTGCCGTCGATCCGCCAGTTCGCCGCCGACTACGGCGTCAGCCGCTTTCCAGTGATCGAAGCGTACGACCGGCTGGTGTCGCTGGGTTACGTGGACTCGCGCCACGGTTCCGGCTTCTATGTGGCCGACCGACTGCCTGGCGGCTCGCAGTGCGACGGCACGTCAGACCCGCGCCGCGCCGAGGACGAGTCCGGTCACCTGCTCCAGCAATTCAACCATCCGGGCGAGACGCTAAAGCTCGGCAGCGGATTCATCCCCGAAGCCTGGCGCGATACGGAGAGCATCGCGCAGGCAATCCGGCATGTCCTGCGCACCGATCCCGCGAGCATGGTCGATTACGCGACGCCGCTCGGCAACCTCAGCTTGCGCGAGCATTTGCACGCCCGCATCGCGCAACTGGGGATTCGCGCGGACACGTCGCAGATCGTCATCACCAACGGCGCGAGCCAGGCGTTCGACCTGTTGATGCGCTACATGCTGAAAGCGGGCGATACGATCTTCGTCGAAGACCCCGGCTACTACAACCTGTACGGGCTGCTGAAGCTGCACGGCGTCCGTCTGGTCGGCATTCCGCGCACGCGCAGCGGGCCGGACCTGGACGTCATGCAGGCGCAGTTGAAGCTGCACAGGCCGAAGCTCTTCTTCATCAACACCGTATTTCACAACCCGACGGGGACGACGGTTGCGCCGCCAGTCGCGTTCCGGCTGCTCCAACTCGCGCGCGAGCACGGCTTTACGATCATTGAGGACGATATCTACGCCGACTTCCAGACCGACGTCACCGACCGTCTTGCCACCCTCGACCAGCTCGAACACGTGATCTACATTGGCGGACTCTCGAAGACGCTGTCGTCGTCGTTGCGAATCGGCTGCGTGGTCGCGAGCCATTCGATCATCAAAGACCTCGTCGACATCAAGATGCTGACGAGCATCGGCGGCTCACTGTTTGCCGAAGCGGTGACCGCGTCGCTGCTCGAGCGCGGCGCCTACCGCAAGTATCTCGAACGACTGCGCCGCCGTATGCGCGACGCGCTGGGCTCGACGATACAGACGCTCGAAGATGCGGGCTGGGAAGTGTTCGAGAAGCCGGTCGGCGGCAAATTTTTGTGGGCGCGCGTGCCGCATGTGGACAATGCCGAACGGCTCGTGGAATGCGGCGCGCCGTTGGGCGTGACGGTCGCGCCCGGCAGCTACTTCCGGCCGGGAATGGAGCCGAGCCCGTGGATCCGGATTCACGCGGCGTTCGGTAACGAGCCGCGGGCGCAGGCATTTTTCAAGGCGGCGGCGCGGTTGCGCTGACGAACCGGGCGCGCCAGCCCGGACCGTGCCTGCGGCGTCCGCGGCTTTTCCATAGAATAGCGAGTCCCTGCCCGTCCCTGCGCCCAGCCGCTACTTCATGTCCACGCCGCCGACTCCACCCGCCCCCGCAACCGTCGCACCCAGCGCACCTTCTGCCCGCTCGCTCACGGTCATGTTGTGGCTCGTGGCGACGGGCTTCTTCATGCAGACGCTGGATTCGACGATCGTCAACACCGCGCTCCCCGCGATGGCGACGAGCCTCGGCGAACTGCCGCTGCGCATGCAGTCGGTAGTGATCGCCTATTCGCTGACGATGGCCGTGATGATCCCCGTCTCCGGCTGGCTCGCCGACAAGTTCGGGACGCGGCGCGTGTTCTTCAGCGCGATTCTGGTGTTCGCGGTTGGGTCGTTGCTCTGCGCGAATGCTCATACGCTGAATCAGCTGGTGGTGTTTCGCGTCGTGCAAGGCGTGGGCGGCGCAATGCTGCTGCCGGTCGGGCGGCTCGCCGTGCTGCGGACTTTTCCGGCCGAGCGCTATTTGCCGGCCCTCTCGTTCGTTGCGATTCCCGGACTGATCGGCCCGTTGATCGGGCCGACGCTTGGCGGCTGGCTCGTGAAGATTGCGTCGTGGCACTGGATCTTTCTCATCAATGTACCCGTGGGTGTGGCCGGATGCATTGCTACATTTATTTTCATGCCCGATAGCCGTAACGAACTGGTCGGCAAGTTCGACCTGAAAGGCTATTTGCTGTTGATCGTCGGCATGGTGGCCATTTCGTTTGCACTCGACGGCCGCACCGAATTCGGCATTCAACATGCGACCGTGCTGGTGCTGCTGATTCTGAGTCTTGCCTGCTTTGTCGCCTACGGCTTGCACGCCGTACGCGAGCCCGCACCTATTTTTCCGCTCGATCTGTTCAAGATTCATACGTTCAGCGTCGGACTGCTCGGCAATCTGTTCGCGCGGATCGGAAGCGGCGCGATGCCGTACCTGATTCCGCTGCTGCTGCAAGTGAGCCTCGGTTACAGCGCATTTGAAGCCGGCCTGATGATGCTGCCCGTCGCGGCCGCCGGCATGGCGTCGAAGCGGCTCGTGACAAAGCTGATCGTCAAGTACAGCTATCGCCGCGTACTGATCGCCAACACGGTTCTTGTTGGCTTGACGATGGCGAGCTTCTCGCTGACCAGCGCGGGCCAGCCGTTGTGGCTGCGGCTCGTGCAACTGGCCTTCTTCGGCGCCGTCAACTCGATGCAGTTCACCGCGATGAACACCTTGACGCTCAAGGATCTCGGCACCGGCGGCGCGAGCAGCGGCAACAGTCTGTTCTCGCTCGTTCAAATGCTGTCGATGAGCCTCGGCGTCACCGTTGCGGGTGCGCTGCTCGCGACTTTCACCGGCCTGTTGCCGCGCGTGACGGCTGCGAACTCGCTGCCCGCGTTTCATGCGACGTTTCTTTGCGTCGGCATTATTACCGCGGGTTCCGCGTGGATCTTCGCGCAGTTGTCGCCGGAGATCCGGACGCCGGGTAAAAAGACGGATCCTTCTGAGCGGACGTGAGGTGGTGGGGGGGTGGGGTTTTGGGGCGTGGGGTTTTGGGGCGTGGGGTTTTGGGGCGTGGGGTTTTGGGGCG
>NZ_AXAJ01000011.1 GCF_000472445.1 Burkholderia sp. WSM2230 | reverse complement strand
GCGGTTTTCGCGCTCGAGATGCATGCTGACACGGTGCCGCAATCGGTCGTGGTGGCGGACTACAACCCGGATCAGGCCTGGGAGCGCTACAAGGCCGAGGCGAACATCGCCCGCAAGGACCCGACTACCTACGGCCAGCCCTACGTCTACGGCACGCATCATCTCGACCAGGACGGCGCGAAGTGGGAAGCGCAACTGCGTCACGAGGCGCAGATCGCCTGGCAGGTGGTCTATGAGGGTGAGAGCAACGTGCTCGACCTGCGGCCGGCGCGCGTGCTGCGCATGGACGAGGCGGTGCCGGAGGCGCCGAACGGGCAGCTGATTGTCGAGATCACGCATAGCGGCGCGCGTGACGAGGCGTATCACAACAGCTACAAGGCGATTCCATGCGACCGCCGGTTCCGGCTGAAGCTGGAAGAAGACGCGTGGCCGAGAATCAGCGGCACGCTGAGCGCACGCGTGACGTCTCCGAGCAAATACGAGTACGCGTACCTGACGCAGCAGGGTCACTACACGGTGCGCTTCGACCTGGACTTCGACGAGTGGAATCCGGGCGGCGAGAGTGTGCCGCTGCGGCTCGCGAAACCCTTTGCGGGCAGGCTGCAGACGGGTTTCCACTTTCCCGCGCTCGACGGCGACGAGGCCGTCATTGAATTCCGCGACGGCAATCCGGACAAGCCGTATATCTCGCAGTTCCATCACCACAGTCAGGCGACCGACCTGATCACGAATCAGGACCGCTGGCTCTCGCGCAACGTGATCCGCACGCAGAGCAACAATAAGCTGCGCATGGAGGACTGGCGCGGGTACGAGAGCATCAAGCTCTCGACCGAGCATTCGGGCAAGAGCCAGCTCAATCTCGGTTATCTGGTCGATGCGAAGAAGCAGCGGCGCGGGGAAGGGTTCGAGCTGCGGACGTCGGGTTGGGGGGCGATACGTGGCGGCAAGGGTCTCTTCATTTCGGCGGATGATCAGCCGAATGCAGCCGGCCCACAACTCGACATGCAAGCCGCACTCAGGGAGTTGCAGTCCGCACTCAGCCGGGTGACGGCGCTCGTGGACGCCACCATGCAGGCTCGCGCTACACCGCCGGACAAGACGGCTCAGGCGGAGGTGATGCGCGCGCTGGACCAGCTCGCGAGCGCAGGCATTCTCGCGAGCGCGCCTGGCGGGATTGCACTCACGACGCCTCGCTCAGTGCAACACGCTGCCGGCGAGAACGTGATGTTGACAGCCGGGCGACATGCCGACGTGAGCGCGCTCAAACGCTTGACGCTGACCGCCGGCGAGCTGATTTCCCTGTGCGCCCACAAGCTCGGGCTGAAGCTGTTTGCGGCCAGGGGCAAGATCGAGATTCAGGCGCAAAGCGATGCGCTCGACCTCTTTGCAGAAAAACAGCTGCGCGTGGCCAGCGCGGGCGAGGATGTGGTCGTCGTAGGCAAGACGAAGGCAGTGATGGCGAGCGGCGGCGCGGCGCTGACTATCGAGAACGGCAATGTCGTTTTTCATTGCCCGGGGGAATTCAGGATCAAGGCGGCGAGGTTTGTGTTTGAGGGGCCGGAGAGCATGAATCCGCCGTTACCCGCGCTCCCTAAAAGCGCGCTGAAGCTCGCCGACCTTTATCCCTCTTCGCATTGAACCATGATCATCAGCCCTCCTTTCCTGCCCGCCGCCGGCCTGCAGTCGAACGACCAGAGTGAAACCGATCCGATGATGGCCGCCGTCGAGCAGTTCGAGCTCGCGCATCACGGCATCTATCCCATTGCGTTCGATCGCCGGTGGCATTGCGGCATGCATCTGGCGCCAGCCGAGCAGACCGAGCCGGTGCGCGCAATCGCCGATGGAGAAGTCATCGCCTACCGCGTAAGCCGCAATGCGATCAGCGACGGTCAGATCGATCCGCATACCGGCCAGCCGGCGCTCAATTCCAATACCGGTTTCGTACTTCTTAAGCACCGGACTGATACCGGCGATGGGCGCACCATCACCTACTACTCGCTGTACATGCATCTGCTGGACATGGCCCGGCAACAGCAGATCGCGCATCAGCCCGTGAATCCGCCCACCAACAGTTCGCCCACTGCCCTGCCGATGTGGCTGCTCGACACCGCAGGCGGCAAGGACGGCACCGTACAGGCAGGCGGCGGCAGGAAGGTGTACCGCAAGGACATGCTCGGCTACTGGGGCAGTTGTCACGGAATGCCACACTTGCACTTCGAAATCTTCATGACGGAAGCGGACTTCCACTCATGGTTCGAGCAGGAAGGCCACCGCGTGCAGATCGGGGAAAAACGTCCGGTTCAAGCTGCGTCGAAAGACTATTGGGGGCACAGCTATTTTGTGATTCCCGGAGGGCAAACTTTTGTCAGCGTACCGCCGGGCCAGATCGGCAGTCCGTACTTCCCAGCATTGGCTCAGGGCGCGCTCGCTGCCGGCAGCACCTTGTATGTGGAGGCATATTTTCATAAAGGCGATCGTTACACGCGCTCGTGGATTGACCGCGGCGACGGCATCATCACACAGCTGACGGCGGCACCCGTGAGAGATCCTTATGCCGCGTACGAATACAACCTGTACCAACGCGCGATGAGCCTGTATCCGATCTGTCCGAGCGACGGCTACGAACTCATGCGCTTTGGCCGCATCCTGGCAGAACAGGTTACCTTGCCAGAAGCAGCACGCGCGACGTACGTCGCTGTGGTGTTCGATGCGAATGGAACACTCGGCTATATCGATGTGAATCAGCGCGCCATCGTCAAGCTCTCCGACGCGGATTTTCCGTTCTTCACCGGCTGGCAGAAAATCGGCGATGAGAACACGCCGTTCGATCAGGACGGGCTGTGCGGGTATGAAGAACTGACGAAGATTGTCGGCGACGTTGAGGCGCAACCTTCTGCGGCCCAGCAAGGCGCAGGTGGGGTTGGGAATGGAAGCCAGGCATCAGCTTCATTGCCGGAGCCTGCCGATCCTGAGTTCAGGTACGAAGATGAGCTAACGGCTTATGTACAGGCCAATGAGCAGGTGCGAAAGAAGCTCAAAGGCTTCGTGTGTCACGCTCCCAGCGAATGGGATGCGAGCGGGGACAATCACCGCTACCGGAAGCTCAACGACGCCGACGGTTTCTTTGGCCGTCGCAAGGAAACGGATCCTGATGGTTATGACAAGTTCATCAGCTTTCGCAAGAAGTTTCAGTTCCTGGAACAGACGGCGCTAGGCGGGGGACAGAAGTTCTGGTTTTTTCATCCGTTGGCGTTTATTCGGCATTTCAGGGGGTGTGGGTGGTTGAGTGCCAGTGAGCTTAGTCAACTGCTACCGTCTCATGCCCTTCAGAAGGCATCGCCGTGGTTATGGCAAAACGTGCCCCTCACCGGTGCCGCCAATCTTCTGTCAGACGGCAGTGTTGCACGCTCTCGCCGACAGGCTTTGAATAACGCAGTGCGCAAGTACGGAATCACACCGCCTGTTCGCATGGCATGCTTCTTCGGAAACGCGACTCAGGAAACGCAGTGGTTCCAAAAATTCCATGAGGGAACACCGTACTGGTACAAGCCATGGGACGGGCGAGGATTTCTGCAGCTAACGCACGCTGCCAACTACATCACGTACTGGTCGTTTAGAGGTCTCGCGACAGATCCGACTGTGAAGGCTCGTTTACAGCAGCATACTGCACAGGCAAATGCCAATAGGCCAGTTGTCAACGGAGCAAAGTCGATGTTCGACCCTACCAACTCCCTGAGCGATACATCTACGCAAATTCCTAGTGACTATATAGGTCGGAGAGACTCCAATCAGAATCCGATGGAGGCGGCAGATAGTGCCGGCGCTTATTGGATATGGACCCAAGCATCACGTTCTGCGGACAGATACTATGTGAACCCGAGCGGAAGGCTGCGCCAAGTCACAACGGACCATGGCCCTAAGTATTACTACGAAAACCAGTCTTTCGGCTCCGTCGCTGGGCTAATCAATACCGGATCTCCTTCGAGCAGCTATGCGTCAATATGGGGGATCGAAGCGCGTTTTTTGGCATTCACTAACGCGCAAGTCGTCTTGATGGACAACGTCATGTTCAAGCAAGCCGACGGCACCTCCAGTGTCATCCCGCAAGGATTCACGCGAAGGGAAATACAGTGAAACTTTTAAGATTAATTAGCGCAGTGGTGATACCGTGCATCGGCGCAGTGCATGGATGTGCTGCCGCACAAGGGCAGGTTCACGTTGGGAGTGAAGTCGGTCAGGTTGCGTCAGCCACAGGCCCGGGCACTATTTCCGTGGAAATGGGCGACTGTAAGTTCTCAATGACTCTAGCAGCTCATAGCCATATCAAATTTAATGATCCAGACGCGATAATTTACCGTTCCGCCCGGCCCCTGCCTGAGAATAATCTCCCTCACCTTATCGAGGCCCCAATATCGGCCGGCTACGAATGGCACTTTCACAAAGAAGGCGATCTCGACGGTAAATGGCTCGGCTTGATGTGCGCAAAAACGACCGAATTTCCTTGGGGCGTCGCCAACGAGCAAAACGCCGCATCACCGGAGATGGAGCAAGTTATCGACGCGAACGCGTTAAAGTGCCCCGCAAGGCCTGATGGTGAACACTGGGCGCCCACAACCTTGGCCATGACTGATACTTTCGAGGAATTGCACGGACCGAACTGGAGCGGATTCGTGATAACAAGTCACGGTAGCGGAAAAAAAAATACGCTTTCGCTCATACGTGTGTGCCTGCGGCACAACGGCAATGTGGTAATCGGGGCTTCCGAAAACGATTCTAAACCTTTGTCGATTCCCATCTCCTACATTAGAGATCTGAAGAGATTGCTGTCTTCGCTCCGATTTCTTGAATGAACACGCTGATGCGTAATGGCACAGCGATGATCATGGAACGGGGCTGATGCATCACTGCTATCAACTGGCCACATTGAGATGGACGGCACTGTGCAATATCAATCTCGATCTACGTCGCGAAAAGCCGGTTTGAACAAGAAAACACTCATCGCCATTTTTATAATTGATCGCAATCCCAAAACTGCAGATCGGTAGAGCCAGCGTTGAGATCGCTTCTTAATTTCACACCAATAAGGATGAGTCCCACACTCCCTTTATCACAACTCCATTATGACCGCCAACACTCGTTTGATGGCTCCTAGGCTCGGTTGCAGCTTATGACCGCAAAAGACCAGGCAGCCGAACGATCCGCAATCGGCGGACTACGGATCGCCGAGCTTATACGGTGCATAAAACCATGCCTAGACGGACGGGACATGATCCGGCGCTACTTGAGCAGTATACGCACCTGATACGGCCATTGATTTACATTTGAACTCCTCCATTGAGGGAAGCGATATGAAGCTAAAAAATGTCACCGCGGTCAGCGCATTGGCGATTTACTCAACTGCATACGGATCGAATTGCAGCTTCACCCTCTCTATAGACGGAAAGGGGAGTCTTGAACAGAAAGAGAATTGCGATTTTGTCTGGAACAAGTATAACTATGGAGGCCTCGATAATTTTTACACATATAATAACGACAGCCTCTTAACCACCCTTTCTGACGAAACGTTGTTCCGGAGAGGTGACAAATCGAGCTACTTCGTGAGTGAAAATATTGACACACCCAAGGTGATAATCAAGACATTGTCGCAAAGTCCAGCGACCCCGTTAAAATTTAACGGTATGACTGGCTATATGGGTCGCACAGAGTATTTTATCCAAACGTTGCCGAGTTCGAACAGTGAACCACAGAAATTCTATTCTGGCAACATTTCCTGTTTGAACTTTGCAGCAGGAAATGAGGTTAGATCGTTCAGCACAAGGGTTTGTGCAGAAAAAAACAAGCAAGGGTTTGCACAATTACATAAATACGAACAGATCCTGAAGGGTATTCGTCCATGATGCGCGCCATTCCGACGAAGCGTTTGATCTGGAGAGCTCGAACGGCTGGCAGGCTTGAATGCAGTCGCAGTCGTGAGACAGACAAATGAAGCAATTTGTATTTTTTGACTTTTTGCTTTTGGGCAGTCTTAACTGCTCAGCGGCGTTATACCATCCCGCGCAATTCGAACAGGCGAACGCAAGCTACGAAACATGTGGCGCCGCGATCTCGCTCCCCGCTGGATTGACCTCTAAGGAAGCTCAATCAAAGCAGCGACACTGTGACAAGTCTTACCGATCGGACGGTGGAACAGTAATGTCCCTTGCACCGTCCGATGTGAATCTTCACGACCCCGCCTGGATCGATCGGATTCCGGTGCTACATATCGAGAGGGTCGGGATCGAGGACGCCCTCAAAAAACATGCCAACGCAACTTTCCGACAGTCGACCCGCGGGAACGTCCGCTCTATCGACTCACCTCCGGAATGTCGAGTGCGGGGCAAGACCACATTAACTAACATCTCCGGGGCAAATTGGCATGGGTGGCTGGCGGAAGATACCTATGCACTTGATACGCACGCCAAATCCACTCCAGAGTACTGTCAGCGATACTCTCGTAGTAATCGCTGCGTGCGCATGTTGATTGGAAACTCTAAGGTAAGCGCCACCATGTCGCAGTATTGTCTTGCCCGTGATGCCACAAGCTTCGACCTCGATTCGGGTATCAGTTACGACGTTTTTCGCCAGATAGTCGACTCGCTTCGGTTTATCGAGGAATAAGCCATGCAGCTGCTTTCAGACGTCACGTGCGCCGTATTTTTTCTTGGGCCGAACGTTGGTTACCGTTTAGGTCAACCCGATGACATCTGTCGCGGTCGTCGCGAACATTGGGAGTGATCGAAACACCGTGAGTTTGCCAAGGTAGCCCAACCCAACCACCCACACGCCCTCATTCGATCCGACCAGTCCTACACAACTTTGATCCGTTTCGTCGTATCAGCGCGTAGAAATCCGATTCCGCTCACGAGTCGGATGCCATAGGCTTAGAGGTACGCTCAACAGCAGCACTGCATATCAAATCGCCCGCTTGGAGGCAGCAGCCCCTCATGCATTCACCCGTTCGCAAAGGCGACCCACTCGAACAGGGCGGCGAAGTAACCGGAGGTTCATCGACAATGAACTTCATGAACCGCCCCCTCGCCCGTCAAGGCGACGCGGCCGTTTGCCATCTGCATGGCCAAACCACGATAGAGGAAGGCAACATAAGCTTCCCTGATCAGGACGGCAAACCCGTCGCCATGCACCATCATCGCTGCGCATGCGGCTGCCGGCTGATCTCCACGCTGGTGCAAATTCATATCGCTTGATGCCCGTCGATCTTTCCACAGCGGGGCCACCCAGCGCCTACCCGAAGCATGGCTTGGGTTTCTGGCCATGGCTCGCGATCTGGGCGGCCTGCATTGTGCCCGGTTCGTCGCTGGCGCTGCTGCTGTGGCCGAAGGCCGAACCCGCGCGTGGTGCATGGTTCTGGTTCTGTATCGTTGGGGTTCCTAACGGGCTATTCCTGCTCGTGCGTGGCATCGCTCGCGCGGGGTATGAGACTTTCTGGTTCCGCGCGCATTTCCGCAATGTTCACAGGACCAAGTGGATCAGCACGCGAGTCCACCTCGCGCAACGTCCGTTGCACGTGCTCGGCGTCGGCTACTGTCTGCCGCTCCGTGACAACAGTCTCGCGCACGTCATCGCGGCTGGAACATCGCTGCTGAACATGCAGCGGCCGCGCAATGGTCCGGGGACAATCTTGCATAACCGGTTCGAGGAGGCAGAGACGCTTGCGGAGGATCCGGGAGAAGCCCCAACGTCAGCGGACAATGAGACTGTCGCCTCCCTCTCCATTGCTGCGCCACAAACCGCAACCATCGTTGCAAAACTCGCGCAGGCGCTAGAGCCTCTCGCGACGAGCCTGCATGCACTGTCGCAATACGAGCGCCGTTACTGGCCACAAGTGCGGGTGCTGGCCGCGCCGGGCGAGGCTCTGCTCCGCGAGCATCAGGTACGCGAAGCACTGCGTATCGCAGCAATCGCGCCGCTCGAATGTCAGGCAGTGCCGGAGACAGACGCGCTTCTCGTCGCCGACGCGTGGCTGGATGCCCGTGAGCGTCAGCCGTTGCTCGTGGTCGCCGTCGCGTGGCACGACGTCGCCCCGCCTGTCGGCAGCACGGAGGGCTGCGTCGCGGTCCTGCTGAGCCCCGGTTTCTACGAGTTGCCCGAACCAGTCGCGCCAATCGGCGCCTTGCACCGCCCCGTAGCCGACGAATTCGACAAGCTGGAGTCCGTCCTCGGCAATGCTGTCGTCTGGGGACGCGCCCACGCGCCCGCCATCAAGCACGCATGGATCACAGGCATCGGCGCCGAACATGACGCAGCGCTTCTCGCAGCATTGCGCGCGGCTTCACTGCAGGGCGTCATAACGCACGAGGCGCAAAGCCGGCTCGATCGCGTAGTCGGGGACGCGGGCGGCGCGAATGCATGGCTGTCAGTTGCGGCCGCAATCGAGTCGGGTGTGAGTGGCCCGCAGTTGATCGTCGACGGCGCTCAGGCTGCAATCCTGCATGTAACACGCATCGCCAACTCGAACTGAGCGCATGTCGTCTACGAAAAACAATCTTGAGGCGCTTGCGTCGGCGACCTCCACGCGCGAGGAAAGGACCGCGCTGGCGATCTGGGGCGTGCCGGTGGTGGTCGGTATCGTCTGCATCGTCGCGCTCGCCGTCGTGTGGCTCCGCGGCGACCTCGTCGGGGCGTCGTCCGTAGAAGCCCGCAAGAGCGCAACCATCTGGATTCTTTCCATCTGTACACTGCTCGTCCCGGCTCACCTGATTGTGCTCGGCCCAGCCAGCTATGCGCTCTCGGCGATACTTTTCCGAAAAATGACCGGCGATCAACCGGCATCCGGCAAGCCGCTCAAGCGCGACGCTCGCCTGCATTATCTGCGCGAAGAACTGCGGGCTTCGCATCGCTGGCTGTGGCGCTACCGAACCCCCTGGCTGATGATCACGGGCAGTGACATGCTTGTCGGCCAGATCGCGCCCGGACTGAAACAGGCGGGCATAGTGCGTCTCGCAGACGTGGTCCTTGTCCATGCCGCGCCCGACGGCATTGAAACCGCCGCCTGGCGGCAGCAGATCCGGCAACTGCGGTGCAGGCGTCCAATCGACGGCATCGTTTGCATCGAGCATGCGGTGGATGGAACGCGCTCCGACAGTGGCTTGCCCCGCACGCTCGCCGCGCTCACCGCCGAACTCGGATGGGCAGCGCCCGTCGTTTTCATGCATGCCGTACCCGCCACAGGCGATCAGCCGGACCGGTTCGAAGCGGTAGGCACCTTCACAACGGGCACACGCACCACCGGACCGCGAGCGGATGATCTGCGCAAGGCAGCAAGCGCGATACTGCGGGCACAGCTCACGTCGCTTGAACATCAAACGGCCCATGCCGGCACGCGTCTATGCCGCGAACCGCAGTGGCTCACCTGGCTTGCGCAGTTGTCGGTCTACATCGGCGAGCAGCGCGAACGAGTCGTCGCTCGCTGCAGCGAGATTGCCGCATCGCCGCTGCTGCGCGCGCCGCTCGCCGGCGTTCTGTTCGCCCCGGTTTTTGCCGACGTTCAGACGGCGCCTGTTCCGCTGCCGTCGCAGCCAGATGCAACATCGAATTCAGTCGACCTGGAAGCGATAACAGCAACCGCCGGCGCTGCCGAGCGCGCTCAGCCCGCAGCATTGCTGCCTGTCTGGAAAGAGATCGGGAGCCAACTGCGTCACTATCGCGGGCAACGCATTGGCTTGCATTGGCCGGACGCCCTCGCCGCGTTCGTGATGTTCGCTGCAATCGGCTGGTGCATCGCCATGGCCATTTCCGCGGTCGGCAATGCGAACCTGATCCGCGGCGCCCAAGCAAACGCCGCAGCCGCGCTCGCGGCTGCGCCAGGCACACCGGACGCGCTGCGCGCGCAACTGGCGCTGCAACAGCAAATCGACATATTCGAGCACCGCCGCGAACACGGTTCGCCCTGGCATCTGCGCGCGGGCCTCGACCGCAATGACGAGATTCTCCGCACGCTATGGCGCCCTTACCTGAGCGTTGCTTCTACGAATCTTCTGCGCCCCGTCACACAGTCTCTGCACGATCAGCTTGCCGACCTCTCGCAGCTGCCCGTAGACGCGCTGCAAACTCACGACGCGCAGCAACGCGGTTACAGTGCGCTCAAGACCTACCTCATGCTCGCAATGCCGCAACACGCCGATGCCGGCTTCCTGACGATGCAGCTTGCCGCCGTCTGGTCCGCGCCGCCCGGCATGCGCACCGGCGAATGGCTCGACACATCGCAGCGGCTCGCCGCCTTCTACGCCGGTCATCTCGCCGCGCATCCCGAGTGGCGGATCAACGCGGACGATTCGCTCGTAGCCTCCGCGCGCAACACGCTCGTGAATCAGATCGGCCTCGCCAGTGCCGACGACATCATCTACCAGCGCGTTCTCGACGAAGCGAGGGGCAAATACGCGGATGCATCGCTCGTCACGCTGCTCGCGGGCGCCGACGCGCATGGACTCTTCGCAACCACGCAGACTGTGCCCGGCCTCTACACGCGCGCAGCGTGGGACGGAATCATCGCTAGCGCCTTCGACAAAGCCGCGAGCGCACAGGAAATAAAAGGCGACTGGGTTCTCGCCACGACACGGCCCGCGACCGCTGCTGGCACGGCAGAAGCGGCAGTCGATCGCAAACGCACGGCAGACGGCATGGCAGACGACCTCAAGCAACGTCTGACCGCCCGCTATTTTTCAGACTACGCCGTTGCCTGGCAGCGCATGCTCAACAGCATCCAGTGGCAACCGCCATCAAACGTGAACGGCGCAATCGACCAGCTCGCGCGACTAACCGATGCACAAACCTCGCCGCTCGTCGCACTGCTCAAATCAGTGCAGTTTCAAGCGCAAGCGGGCCGGCCATCGCAGGCATTGTCGGATACGCTCGTGCGCAAGGCCCAAGACCTGATCGGCCGCGAAGCAAACGCGCAGGCAGTGTCGCCGCCCAACCCGCTCGACAAGCCGTTTGGCCCGCTGCTCGCATTGATGGGCGACGCGCCTTCAGGCGAACCCAACGGCAAACGCGCAGCCGAGAACGTCGCACTGAGCGGCGTAAGCCTGTCTCACTTCCTGACCGCGGCCACCACCATGCGTCTGAAGTTGCAGCAGATCGAGGCGAGTCCGGATGCGCAGGCCATGTGCCGCTCGCTTGCGCAGGCCGTGTTTCAGGGCAAGCTGTCCGAGCTGTCTCAGGCTCGCGACGATGCCGCGCTCACAGCCGCTAGTGTCGGGGCCCAATGGGCGGGCTTCGGTGACGCATTATTTGCGCGGCCGCTCGAGGGCGCATGGCAAACAATTCTGCAACCGGCCGCAGCCAGCCTTAACGACGCGTGGCGCGCCAGCGTCGCGGCGCCGTTCAACGCCGCCATGAACGGGCGATATCCGTTCGCGGATACGAATGCGGACGCATCGTTCGCGGAACTGGGCCGGTATGTGCGTCCCGACAGCGGACTCATTGCGCGTTTCATCACGACGCAGCTTGCAGGCGTGCTCAAACTGGAGGGCGACCACTGGGTGCAGAACGAACTCGCGCCGCAGGCGCTGCAACTCGATCCGGCGTTCCTCGCGGCCATCCGTCAATTGTCGACAGTGGGCTCGCAAGCATACGCACAGGGCGACGCCGGCTATCGTTTCGAGATCATGGCGTTGCCGTCGGCGAACGTGACGCGCACGGAGCTTTCTATCGACGGCAGCAAGCCGCTCGTCTATTTCAACCAGCAGGAATCGTGGACAAAGCTGAGATGGCCCGGCGACGGCCTGAATGGACGTGCCGGATTGATGTGGGAGATGGTGAACGCCGGCATGCGTCAGGCGTTCGACGCCACCGGGGACTGGGCCTTCCTTCGCCTGCTTTCCGAGGCGCGGATCAAGCCGCTCGACAGCGCACGTTATCAATTGACGTGGGATCAGCCGGATGCGGCGCCACTTCGATACGTGCTGCGTACGCAAGTGGGCGCGGGGCCGCTCGATTTGCTCAAACTGCGGGGATTCAAAATGCCGGAGCGTGTCTTTGTCGTCGGCAAGGCGCGGGGTACAGTGTTGCTTCCGCCACTGCCACCGGAATTGCAGTGACGTGTTTCACGGCGTTTCACCGCGTGGTGAAATCTCTCCCCCTAAGCCGCCACCAAAACCCCACCACCCACACGCCGCGCCGCATCCTGCACTCGCTCGCGCGCAGCAAACGCCTCACCAATCATCAACAGACTAGGCTGCGAAGCATCCAGCCACTTTTGCGCCTCGCCCGCAGCGAGGTCTTCAAGCGTCAACGTCAGCATCCGCTCACGCTCGGTGCTGCAAGCCTCGACTATCGCAACGGGCGTGGACACCGGCTTGCCCGCGTCGATCAACTGCTGCGCAATCTCGACACCACTATCACGGCCCATGTAAAACACGAGCGAATCCGCATTCACCTGCTCGCGGATCTCATCCGATCCGGGCGCGCGGCTAAACGTGGCCAATGCAACGCTGCGTGACACGCCGCGCAGCGTCAACGAGCGCTTCAACGAAGCCGCGCTGGCAAGCGCAGCCGTGATGCCCGGCACCACTTCATAGTCGATGCCCGCCGCCTCCAGCGCGCGCATCTCTTCATCGGCGCGGCCGAACAGCATCGGATCGCCGCCCTTCAGGCGTACAACGACTTCGTGTTCAAGAGCGGCGTCCACGATCTGCTTGTTGATGAACTGCTGCGCCGTGGAAAGTTGCCCGCAGCGCTTGCCCACCGCAATGCGCCGCGCATGGGACGGCGCGTAGTCGAGCATCGCGGGCTCGACCAGCGCATCGTGCAGGACCACGTCGGCGGTCGCGAGAAGCCGCGCGCCGCGTACCGTGATCAGGTCGGCGGCGCCAGGTCCCGCGCCGATCAGATAAACCTTACCCATTTGCCTTAGCCTGTTCGTCAGTGCGCTCGCGGTACGCGGCAGCGCCAACCGCTTACGCCGAAAACGCGCGGATCATGCCGGCCGCGACGGTGTGATGCGTCGCCTCGTCGATCAGCACGAACGCGCCCGTGCCCTGATGCGAGTCGTAGACGTCGCACACCAGCGGCTTCTGCAGGGTCAGCGCCACGCGGCCGATGTCGTTCATCGCCAGTTCGCGGCGATCGGTCGAATGCGACAGCGTATGCACGTCGAGCACTTCCTTGATTGAGCCGATGCGCGCGAACACGGTGTTCGTGGTCTGCTTCAGCAGATATTTACGCTGGGTCGACAGCGGCGTGTCGTCGAACCAGCACAGGTCGGCCTCGAGCTTTTTCGCCGGTTCGGGCGCTGCTTCACGCAGCACGAAAGTATCGCCGCGCGACACGTCGACGTCTTCCGCGAGACGGATAGTCACCGTCTGGCCGGCGAACGCGCGGTCCACCGCAGCCGTGCCGCCCACCACCGGCGCGATGATCTCTGCAACCGTGGCTTCGCGATTGGCCGGCAGCACAACGATAGTGTCGCCCACCTTCACTTCGCCCGCCTCGACGCGTCCCATATAGCCGCGGAAATCGTCCGCCTGGCTGCCGTCCTGGCGCGCGACCCATTGCACCGGGAAGCGCAACGCCTGGCCCGTCGCCACTTCGACCGGCAACGCTTCGAGCAGATCGAGCAGCGGCTCGCCCGCATACCACGGCATGCGTTCGCTCGCGGTCACGATGTTGTCGCCCTTCAGCGCCGACACCGGCACGAAGCGCACATCGGAGAGACCGAGTTGACGCGCGAGCTCGACATACGCGTCGCGAATCTCGTTGAAGCGCGTTTCGCTGTAATCGACCAGATCCATCTTGTTGATCGCGACAATCGCATGCTGCAAGCCGAGCAGCTTGACAATCGCGCTGTGACGCTTCGTCTGCGGCAGCAATTGCGCGGCACCGTCGACGAACGTCACGCGCGTTGCGTCGACGAGAATGATCGCGGCGTGCGCGGTCGAGGCGCCCGTCACCATGTTGCGCGTATATTGCTCGTGTCCCGGCGTATCGGCGATGATGAACTTGCGCTTCGCCGTCGCGAAGTAGCGATACGCGACGTCGATGGTGATGCCCTGCTCGCGTTCGGCTTCGAGACCGTCGGTCAGAAGCGCGAGGTCGATTTCGTCGCCCACGGTGCGTTTGTTCTTGGCGCGCGACAACGCCGACAGCTGGTCGGAGAGCACAGCCTTGCTGTCATACAGCAGGCGGCCGATCAACGTGCTCTTGCCGTCGTCGACGCTGCCCGCGGTGATGAAGCGAAGCACGCCGAGGTCTTCTGGTTGGTGAATGCTGCTCATAATCTTCGTTCCTATGTCGGCGTGCTTAGAAATAACCTTGCTTCTTGCGCTGTTCCATCGCGGCTTCAGAGACCTGATCGTCCATCCGCGTCGCGCCGCGCTCCGTGATTTCGGTCACGGCCGTTTCGGCGATGATCTTCTCCAGATCATCGGCATCGCTTTCAACCGGGCAAGTGCAGCTGATATCGCCGACCGTGCGGAAACGCACCACTGCGGTTTCGCTGACTTCGCCCTCGCGCATCGGCGTGAGCGGCGTGACCGGCACGAGCAGGCCGTTGCGGCGCACGATCTCGCGCTGGTGCGCGTAGTAGATCGACGGCAGTTCGAGTTTTTCGCGCGCGATGTACTGCCACACGTCCAGCTCGGTCCAGTTCGAGATCGGGAACACGCGCAGATGTTCGCCGTTATGCAGACGCGCGTTGTAGAGGCTCCACAGTTCCGGGCGCTGCGCTTTTGGGTCCCATTGGCCGAACTCGTCGCGGAACGAGAAGATGCGCTCTTTCGCGCGAGCCTTTTCTTCGTCGCGGCGCGCGCCGCCGATCAGCGCCGTATAGCCGTGCTGTTCGATGGTTTCGAGCAGCGTCACGGCTTGCGCGGCGTTGCGCGAATCCGTTTCGCGACGCAGACGCACGGTGCCGCGCTTGATCGAGTCTTCAACGTGGCCGACCACCAGCTCGGCACCGATCTCTTTCGCGCGACGGTCGCGGAAGTCGATCACTTCGTCGTAGTTGTGGCCGGTGTCGATATGCACGAGCGGAAACGGCAGCACGGTCTTGCGATTCGCGCCAATGCCGAACGCCTTCAGCGCAAGCGCGAGCACGACGACCGAATCCTTGCCGCCCGAAAACAGCAGCGCCGGCTTGCTGCACTCGGCGACCAGCTCGCGCAGGATATGAATCGACTCGGCTTCGAGCCAATCGAGGTGATCCATCCGGTTCGCCGTGTTGGCAAGCGGAGCGTTGAGAGTGGAATCGAGCGTGGTGCTCATGTTTGGGTCCTTCGTTGATTCGCTTGTCGAGCGGTTGCTCGTGAAAGCTCAGATATTCAATTCGGTAGGTGCGGCGCAATCATCTAAAACCAGGCTCTGCGCCGCACGAATCAGGCAACGTCCGAAGCCGGCGCGTTTTCGCTGCGGTCCACGGCAATCGGCGTGATCGTCGTGATGTGCAGGCCGCATTCCTTCGTATCGCGCGACTCCCACCACCAGCGGCCCGCGCGGCTGTCTTCGCCGGGGCGTACCGCGCGCGTGCAAGGCTCGCAGCCAATGCTCGGATAACCGCGTGCGTGCAGCGGATTGACCGGCACGTCGAACGCTTTCAGATAATCCCACACTTCGGCTTCGGTCCAGTCCGTGAGGGGATTGAACTTGGCGATGTTGCGCGCGGCGTCGTGCTCTTCCTCGTGCAGTTCGGCACGTGTCACCGACTGCTCGCGGCGCTGACCCGTCACCCAGGCGCTCACATCCGACAAAGCCCGGTTCAACGGCTCGACCTTGCGGATTTCGCAGCAGCGCTTGCGCAGATCGACGCTTTCGTAGAACGCGTTCAGACCGTGCGATGCGACATATTCGTCGACCGCGGCAGCCTGCGGGTGGAACTGTTCGATCTCGTAGCCATAACGCTCTTTCACGCGCTCTAGCATGCCGAGCGTCTCGGCATGCAAGCGGCCCGTGTTCAACGAGAAGATGCCGATCTTCACGCCGCGCGACAGAATGGCGTGCGTCAGCAGCATGTCTTCTGCGGCGAGGCTGCTCGCGAGTTTCACGTTCGCGTGGCGCGCGGCGATCGAGTCGAGCAGCGCATTCAGGTGCTCGACCTTGGCGGCGAGTTCCGGCGTGAGCGATTGCGACGGAGCGGCGCTCATGCGGTGACCTTCCCGGAAGCAGACGTAGAAGCAGACGCAGACGCCGCACGGCGGCGAAACAGCGGCGACGGTTCGTCGAATGCGCCTTGATACTGTACGGTGAAGTCGTCGAATGCCTTGATTGCGTCGGCGATGTCCTTGTCGGCGCGCACCGCGAATGCGTCGAAGCCGCAGCGGAACATCAGGCGCACCTGGTCGCGCAGCACGTCGCCGATCGCGCGCAACTCACCCTTGTAGCCATAACGCTCGCGCAACAGGCGGCCGATGCTGTAGCCGCGGCCGTCGCGAAACACCGGGAAGTCGACAGCGATCACCGCGACCTTGTCGAAATCGCCGGCAATCTCCGCCGGTTCGCTGTCCGGCGCGAGCCATACGCCGAGCTCGGCAGCGCCGCGTGAAGCGACGAGCGCGTCGCGTTCCGCTTGCCACAATGCGAGCGGCACCAGCACCTTGCTGGCCGGCAGTTCGTTCACCGCGGGCAGCGAGCCGTCTTCGGCCGGGCGCACGAGCGTCCAGTCATCGTTGACGATCGCGCGATTCTTGATGATAGAAGCCATCTGTTCAGTATCCTTTGCGCGCTTACGCGTGAGCCGGTTGACGCGACGCGTACACGCGTTCCTTGAACGGAGCGATGCCGATGCGGCTGTATGTGTCGATGAAACGCTCGCCTTCCTCGCGGTGCTCGACGAATGTGTCGATCACCTTCGAGATCACGTCCGGCATTTCTTCCGCCGAGAAGGACGGGCCGATCACGCGGCCGAGATGAGCGCCCGTCGCGCCCGTGCCTTGCTCGCCGCCGAGCGTCACCTGATACCACTCCGAGCCGTCCTTATCGACGCCCAGAATGCCGATGTTCCCGACATGGTGGTGACCGCAAGCGTTGATGCAACCCGAGATGTTCAGCGATACGTCGCCCAGGTCGTACACGAAGTCCAGGTCGTCGAAGCGTTGCTGGATCGCCAGTGCGATCGGAATCGACTTGGCATTTGCGAGCGAGCAGAAATCGCCGCCCGGGCACGCGATGATGTCCGTCAGCAAGCCGATGTTCGGCGTCGCAAAGCCTTGCGTTTTCGCCTTTTCCCACAGCGCGAACAGGTCGCGCTTCTTGACGTTCGCGAGAATCAGGTTCTGTTCGTGCGACACGCGAATCTCGCCGAACGAATACTCGTCGGCCCAATCCGCAACTGCTTCCATTTGCGCGTCGGTTGCGTCGCCCGGTGCCACGATGCCGTTCTTCAGCGACAGCGTGACCGCCGCATAGCCCGACACCTTATGCGGACGCACGTTGCGCTCGACCCAGCGCGCGAACGCACGGTTTTCCAGCAGATGCTTTTCGAACGAAGCATCCGTGTCCGCGAGCTTCTCGTACACCGGCGGCTGGAAGTATTGCGACACGCGATCCAGCTCAGCCTGCGTGAGCGTCGAAGGGCCGTCCTTCAGATGTTGCCATTCTTCTTCGACCTGCGCGGCGAACTTCTCGGGCGAAAGCGCCTTCACGAGAATCTTGATACGCGCCTTGTACATGTTGTCGCGGCGGCCGTAGCGGTTGTACACGCGCAGCACGGCTTCGCTGTACGTGAGCAGGTGTTGCCACGGCAGATCGCGACGGATCACCGCGCCGACGATCGGCGTGCGGCCGAGACCGCCGCCCGCCAGAATGTCGACCACCAGTTCACCCTGCGCGTTGCGCTTCACATATACGCCCATGTCGTGAATCTGCACGGCCGCACGATCTTCCTGCGAACCGGACACGGCGATCTTGAACTTGCGCGGCAGCCACAGGAATTCGGGGTGGAACGTCGACCATTGACGCAGAATTTCCGCCCACGGCCGCGGATCGACGAATTCGTCGGGAGCCACGCCCGCGAATTGGTCGGCGGTAATGTTGCGGATGCAATTGCCCGAGGTCTGGATGGCGTGCATCTGCACCGACGCGAGCTTGCGCAGAATCTCCGGCGTTTCCTCGAGCTTGATCCAGTTGTACTGGATGTTCGAGCGCGTGGAGAAATGGCCGTAGCCGCGATCGTGCTCGCGCGCAATCGTCGCGAGCATGCGCAACTGGTCGCTGCGCAGATTGCCGTACGGAATCGCGATGCGGTGCATGTACGCGTGGCGCTGATAGTACAGGCCGTTCTGCAGACGCAGCGGGCGGAACTCCTCTTCGCTCAATTCACCCGACAAACGGCGGCGAACCTGATCGGCGTACTGCGCGACCCGTTCATCGACGATGGTCTGGTCGTACTGATCGTATTGGTACATTCGGGGACCCCAATTTTTGCGTTACACACAGCGGTCCGGTTCCGCCGCGCTCTGGACGTCTGTGTTTGTCAGCATCTGCGAGTCAGGGTTTAGACCTATCTCTCATTTGCTTATAACAAATACAGATATCCATATTGAAAAAGATGGACAGATCGTAATAAACTCGCCTTATATTTCAAACGACTAAAAAATTCTTTTGATATGCGGAGAGGTTATATATGAACCTGCACCAGTTCCGCTTCGTGCGCGAGGCTGTGCGGCAGAACTTCAACCTGACCGAAGCGGCCAAGGCGCTGTATACAAGCCAGCCGGGCGTTTCAAAGGCGATCATCGAGCTCGAGGACGAGCTGGGCGTGGAAATCTTCACGCGGCACGGCAAGCGCGTGCGCTCGCTGACCGAGCCCGGCCGGATCATTCTGCAGTCGGTGGAGCGGATTCTGCAGGAAGTGGAGAGCCTCAAGCGGGTCGGCAAGGACTACGCGGCGCAAGACCAGGGCAACCTCGTGATCGCCGCTACTCACACGCAGGCGCGCTACTCGCTGCCGGCCGCCATCGCCGAGTTCAAGAAGCGCTTTCCCAAGGTCCACCTTTCGATCCTGCAAGGTAGCCCGACGCAGGTGGCCGAGATGGTGCTGCACGATCAGGCGGACCTTGCCATCGCCACGGAGGCCATCTCCAACTACAAGGAACTGGTCTCACTGCCGTGCTTTCAGTGGCATCACGTCGCGGTGATGCAGCCGGATCACCCGCTGCTCGACCGCAAGCTGTTGTCGCTGGACGATCTGACCCAGTATCCGCTGATTACTTACGACAACGCCTTCGCCGGCCGCAGCAAGATCAACGAGGCGTTCCGGCTGCGCAACCTGCATCCGGACATCGTGCTGGAGGCAATCGACGCCGACGTAATCAAGACCTACGTCGAGCTGGGCCTCGGCGTCGGCATCATGGCGGATATCGCTTTCAATGCCGAGCGCGACCGCCATCTGCGCGCAATGCCCGTCGGCCACCTGTTCGGCAGCAACGTCACGCGAATCGCGCTCAAACAGGGCGCGTATCTGCGCGGCTATGTGTACACGCTCGTCGAACTGCTCTCGCCGGGCCTGAACCGCAAGCTGATCGAACAGGCGCTCAAGGGCGAACACGAAACCTACGAACTTTGATTCATTACCACGCTTCGCATTTTCCGCCTACGGAGACCCACCCAATGACGTCGCATAAGAACAGACTTCGCGGCATTGCCGCTCTCGGCGCGCTGTTGCTCGCCACCGCCGCGCACGCCGACATCAAGGTCGGCATCGACCTGTCGAGCACCGGCCCCGCAGCCGTGATCGGCATCACGAGCAAGAACGCGATGCTGATGTGGCCGGCGACGATTGCCGGGCAGAAAGCCGACTACATCTTCCTCGACGACGCGTCGGACCCGGGCGCCGCCGTGCGCAACATCCGCAAGCTGATCAACGAGGACCACGTCGACGTGATCGTCGGCCCCAACATCACGCCGGCTGCAATGGCCGCGCTCGATCCGGTGGCCGAAAGCCAGACGCCGATGATCACGCTGATCGGCTCGGCAAGCGTGGTGGAGCCGCAGGAAGGCAAGAAGGTGTGGGCCTACAAGATGGCGCAGACCGACAGCGCAATGGCCGACGTGATGACGCGCTACATGTCGAACCACAACGTGAAGACGGTGGGCTTCATCGGTTTCGCGGACGGCTACGGCGAAAGCTGGCTCAACGAGTTCAGCAAGTTCGCGGCGCTGCGCCACATTCAGCTGGTCGCGACCGAGCGCTACAACCGGACCGACGCAAGCGTGACCGGCCAGATTCTCAAGCTGATGGCCGCGAAGCCCGACGCGATCCTGATTGCCGGCGCGGGCACGCCGACTGTGCTGCCGCAGCGCACGCTGATCGAACGCGGTTATAAAGGGCCGATCTATCAGACGCACGGCATCGCGACGCCCGAGTTCATCAAGCTCGGCGGCAAGGACGTGGAAGGCACGCTGTTCCCGACGCAGCCGGTGGTGGTGGCGCGCACGTTGCCGGCGGATCATCCGGCGAAAAAGGCAGCACTCGCGTTCGCGAACGATTACGAAGCGAAATACGGCGCGGGCAGCGTCACGCAATTCGCGGGCGATGCAGCCGGCGTCTATCCGCGTCTGCAGGATGCCGCGACGCGCGCTCTGAAAACCGCGCAACCGGGCACGCAGGCTTTCCGTGTCGCGTTGCGCAACGAGCTTGAACACGCGCACGAACTGGTGGTGCCGAACGGCGTCGTCAATACGAGCGCGAAGGACCACGTGGGCCTGGACCAGCGCGCGAGCGTGATGGGCATCATCAGGAACGGCAAGTTCGTGTATCTAAGCCAGTGAGTGGCTTGCATGCTTCTGGCGGGCGCGGCGCGCCTGCCCAAAGCGTAGACGCCCTGCCGCAGCGAAATTGTTAAAGTAGTGGTCTCCAACCGACCGGCAGTCCCATACCATGCGCACCACGCGAGCCATCCACGCTGTCGAGCGGCTGAAAACGCGCAGCGGCAATCCGCAGTTCGCGGCGATCAGTCTCTCGGGCGGTCTCTTCTATCTCGTCGACAAATCGGGCGGCACAGACAAGAAAGTCTCCGACCCGCTGACACTCGACGACTTCGTCAAGTTCGTCGACGCCTACGGTCCGCAAAAGCCTCGCAAGGCGAGCAAGCTGGATATCGCGTTCGAAGCGCAGATCAAGAAAAGCAAAGGCGGCTAGACCCATTACGGCGCGATCTCGCGCCAATGTCCATTTGCAGCGGTGCTTGCAAGCACCGCGTCGATGAAGCGCAGACCCGCAACGCCGTCTTCCACGGTAGTGAGCAGCAGACTCTCGGCGGGCAGCGCGCGGCCCTCGTCCAGCGCCTCGATCTGCAATGCGGCGTCCTTATACAACTGCGCGAACGCCTCAAGATAACCTTCGGGATGACCGGCGGGCACGCGCGTCGCATGCGCCGCGCTCGCGCCGCTCACGCGAGCGCGCGTCAAACGCTGCGCTGTGCCGCCAAGCGGCGTGAACCATAATTCGTTTGGTTGCTCCTGATCGAACGCAAGGCTCGCCTTCGTCCCGTACACGCGCAGACGCAACGCGTTTTCCGCGCCGCTCGCCACCTGGCTCGCCCACAGCATGCCGCGCGCGCCGTTCGCATAACGCAGCATGGCTTGCACATGATCGTCGATGCGCCGTCCCGGCACGAACGTGTGCAACTCCGCGGAAAGCGCCACAGGTGTCATGCCCGTGACGAACGCCGCGAGATGATACGCATGCGTGCCGATATCGCCGAGACAACCCGCCGGGCCCGCCAAAGCCGGGTCCGTGCGCCAGCCGGCCTGCTTGTTCAAGCCGCCGTTTTCGACTGGCTCCGCGAGCCAATCTTGCGCATATTCGACCTGTACGACACGGATCTGGCCGAGTTCGCCCGCCTCGATCATCTCGCGCGCATGACGCACGAGCGGATAGCCTGAGTAGGTGTGCGTGAGCGCGAACAGCCTGTTTTTCTCGCGAGCGAGTTTTGCGAGCGCCTCGCCTTCAGCGAGCGAAATGGCGAGCGGCTTGTCGCATACCACATGGACGCCGGCTTCGAGAAACGCCGTTGCGACCGGTGCATGCAGATGGTTCGGCGTGACGATGGCCACGGCGTCGATGCCGTCCTCGCGTGCAGCCTCCGCGCGCGCCATTTCGCGCCAGTCGTCGTAGCTGCGCGCAATGCCCGCCTGGGCGGCGCTCTCGCGTGCCCGTTGTGGATCGGACGACAACGCGCCTGCCACCAGTTCGAAGCGATCGTCGAGCCGCGCCGCGATCCGATGCACCGCGCCGATGAACGCGCCCTGCCCTCCGCCCACCATGCCGAGTCTGAGTCTTCTATATGGCATCGCGCCTGCTCCTTTCATGTGTCGTTGTCATGCGCTCAGATGCCGAGCACGCGCTTGAGTTGAGCCGCATCGACACCGCTGCCCGCGAAGTCGTCGAATGAATGTTCGGCCACGCGAATGATGTGCTCGCGAATGAACTGCGCGCCTTCGCGCGCGCCGTCATGCGGATGCTTGAGCGCGCATTCCCATTCGAGCACCGCCCAGCCGGGAAAATCGTATTGCGCCATCTTCGAGAAGATCGCGCGAAAGTCGATCTGCCCGTCGCCGAGCGAACGGAAGCGCCCCGCGCGCTCCACCCAGCCGCTATAGCCGCCGTACACGCCCTGCTTGCCGTTCGGCCGGAACTCGGCGTCCTTCACATGAAACGCCTTGATGCGCTCGTGATAGATGTCGATGAAGGCAAGGTAGTCGAGTTGCTGCAACACGAAATGGCTCGGATCGTAAAGGATGTTCGCGCGCGGATGATGCTTCACGGCCGCGAGAAAACGCTCGAAGGTGACGCCGTCGTGCAGATCTTCGCCCGGATGCAGTTCATAGCAGACGTTCACGCCGGCGGCGTCGAACACGTCGAGAATCGGCGTCCAGCGGCGCGCCAGTTCCTCGAACGCGGCTTCGATCAAACCGGCGGGACGCTGCGGCCACGGGTACAGATACGGCCAGGCGAGCGCGCCGGAAAACGACACATGCGTATCGAGCCCCAAACGCTGCGACGCCTTTGCCGCGAGCTTCAGTTGCTCGACGGCCCATTGCGTGCGCGCCGCCGGATTGCCGCGCACGTGCGGCGTGGCGAAACCGTCGAACAAGGTGTCATAGGCGGGGTGCACGGCGACGAGTTGCCCTTGCAGATGCGTCGACAATTCGGTGATCGTCACGCCCGCGTTATCCACCACTTCGCGCAGTTCGTCGCAATACGCCTGACTCGACGCCGCCTGCTCGATATCGATCAGGCGCGCGTCGCACGGCACCTGAATGCCCTTGAAGCCGAGACTCGCAGCCCAACTGGCCAGGTGCGCGAGATTGTCGAACGGCGCCTCGTCGCCCATGAACTGAGCGAGAAAAATCGCCGGGCCTTTGATGGTTCTCATCGTATGGTTCCTTTCACGCGGGCGCGCGCCGCGCGGCTCATGATCAGAACGGCGAGTCCGGGAAGTAAAAGTCCTTAGCGTTTTCCTTCGTGATCAGCACCGACGGAATGATCGTCGTGGCAGGCAATTTCTCGCCCTTCAGGCGCGCCTCGGCCGTGAGCTTGATCGCGTCGTAGATGAATTTCGGCGAGTACGACACGTCGGCCTTGATGAGCGGCGCGCCGTCCATCACGTTCTTCACCATGCCCTTCGAGCCCGCGCCGCCGAACACGATCTTGATGTCGCTGCGCTTCGCCTGGTCGATGGCTTTGAGCACGCCGACCGCCATGTCGTCGTCGGCGGCCCACACGGCGTCGATATGCTTGAAGCGCGTGAGGTAGTCCTGCATCACCTTGAACGCGTCGTCGCGATTCCAGTTCGCGTATTTCGCGTCGAGGATCTTGATGTTCGGATAACCCTTCAGCACGCCGGTGAAAGCGGTCCAGCGTTCGTTGTCGAGCGTGGTCGGAATGCCGCGCAGCGCGACGATGTCGCCCTTGCCGTCCAGCGCTTTAGCCAGATATTCCGCGGGGATTCTGCCAAAGGCCGTGTTGTCGCCTGCCACATAGGCGTCCTGTGCGCTGGTGTCGGTCAGGCCGCGATCCACCACCGTCACATACACGCCCTTCTTCTTGACCTGTGCGACCGGCTGCGTGAGCGACGCGGATTCGAACGGGAAGATCACAAGCGCATTGATTTTGTTGACGGTGACCAGATCCTGCAACTGGTTCGCCTGCTCGGGCGCGCCGGCTGCGGTCTTCACGATCACCTTGAGATTCGGATGCGCCTTCTCCAGATCGGCCTTCGCCTTGTTGGCCCACCAGACAATGCCGCCGGTGAAGCCGTGGTCCGCAGTTGGAATCGCGACGCCTAGCGTGACCTTGTCGTCGGCTCGCGCAATGCCCGCGCTGCTCAATATGCCCAACGCCAGCATGCCGGCGCCGATCGCTCGAATGACCTGTTTCATGGTTGCGTCTCCTATCTGCTGTTATGAAGCGCTTGTGCGCCCCTTCCGTTGTTTCACTTTGAATCGCTACGGCTACCGCCGTCCGCGTTGCACAAACGCGACGAAGATAATCACCACGCCCTGCACTGCCGCGTTCAGATACACGCTGATGATGCTGGTGAGATTCAGAATATTGGCGATCACCGACAACAGAATCGCGCCGATCACCGTGCCGATCACGCGTCCTTCGCCGCCCTTGAGCGCCGTGCCGCCCACCACGACCGAGGCAATCGCCTCGAGCTCCCACAAGAGGCCGGTGGTCGGCGTTGCGGAACCGAGCCGCGGCACGTACAGCACAGTCGCCACGCCCACGCAAATGCCGAGCAGCACATAGGTGACGATCTTCACGCTATCCACGCGAATCGCCGCGTACCGCGCGACCTGTTCGTTCGAGCCGATAGCCTGGACGTGCCGGCCAAATGCCGTGCGATTGAGAATCAGCGCGCCGCCTGCCGCCGTCACGAGAAACACCCAGATCGGTACAGGCACACCAAACAGGCTCGCGTAATACACCGGCCCATAAAGATCGGATAACGAATTATCGAGCGTCAGCGCGCCGCCGTCGGCGAGCCATGTCAGCACCGCGCGAAAGATGCCAAGCGTGCCCAGTGTGACGATGAACGGCTCGATGCGCCCCTTCGTGATGAGCAGGCCGTGCGCGCAACCGAACAGCCCGCCTAATACGAGCGCGAATACGATGCCTAGCGTGACGATCATCAAAGGCGCGAACGTATGGCCGCCGACGCCCGCCGCGAGCGCGTTCATCAGCCAGATCATGCTGCCCGCGATCAGCGCGGCCATCGAGCCTACGGAAAGATCGATGCCGCCCGAAATGATCACGAATGTCATGCCCACCGCAATGATGCCGATGAACGACGTGCGCGTGAGCACGTTCATCATGTTGTCGAGCGTGGCGAAATCGCGATTGAGCAGCGTACCGACGATGCACAGCGCGATCAGTCCGGCGAGCGGTCCGAGCGCATACAGACGATGCGCGAAGCGCAACGCGCGGCCGGATTGCACGGCTTCAGTGGGTGCCGGTCGCATGGGCGATCAACTCCTCTTCGGTCAGATGTTCGAGCGTGAGCGTGGCTTGCAGGCGTCCCGCGCGCATCACGGCGACGCGATGGCACAAGCCGATCAACTCGATGAGTTCCGATGAAATGACGATCACCGCGCGGCCTTGCGCGGCAAGACGATGAATCAGGAAATAGATGTCGCGTTTGGCACCGACGTCGACGCCGCGCGTCGGCTCGTCGAGCACGATCACATCCGGCTCGGGCTGCAGGAACTTGGCGAGCGCGAGCTTCTGCTGGTTGCCGCCGGAGAGCATGCGCGCGCGGCTCGACAGATCGCCGGTGCGAATGCCGAATTCGCTGACGGCGTTTTTCAGGGCTTCGCGACCCGCCTTCAGATCGAGCAGCGGACGCGCGTAGCGTTCGAGTGTCATGAGCGTCACGTTGTCCTGCAGGCTCAGGTTCACGTGCAGGCCCTTGCCTTTGCGGTCCTCGCTGAGATACGTGAGCCCGTGGCGCATCGCGTCGCGCGGGCTTTTCAGATCCACGGGACGGCCCGCGATTCCAATGCGCCCGGCCGTGCGTTTGCGCAAACCGATGATCGCTTCGAACGCTTCGGTGCGGCCCGCGCCGACGAGTCCCGCAAAACCCAGCACTTCACCTGCGCGCACTTCGAAGCTCAGAGCGTCGACCCAATCCGGCACCGTCAGTCCTTCCACTTTGAGCGCAACGGGCGCGGTGGCGGACACGGTGATCTTCTCGGGGAACATGTCGGACACGTCGCGGCCGACCATCAGGTTCGCCATCTGTTGCCGTGCCAGCGCCGCGGTTTCGTTGCGGGCGACGAAGCGGCCGTCGCGCATTACGATCACTTCGTCGGTGATGCGCTCGACCTCATCCAGTTTGTGCGAGATGTAGACGATAGTTACGCCGTCTGCCTTCAGCTTCGCCATCAGCGTGAAAAGACGCTCGGTCTCGGACGGCGTGAGCGTGGCCGTGGGCTCGTCCATGATGAGAAGCCGCGCGCGGCGCGACAGGGCTTTGGCGATCTCCACCATCTGCTTTTCCGCGACGATGAGCTCGCGCACCTTCGTGTCGGGCGCCCTGTCGAGACCGACCTGCGCAAGATAGCGCGCGGCTTCCGTGCGCATCGCGGCATCGTCGACGAACCAGCCGCGCCGCTTCTCGTGGCCGAGGTACATGTTCTGCGCAATCGTCAGATGCTCGGCGAGATTGAATTCCTGGTGAATCAGCACGATGCCTTGCGACTCCGCATCGCGAGAACCGCTGAACTGCTGCGCGCGGCCGTCCACGAGCAAAGTGCCCGAGGTTGCGGTTTCGTAGCCGGCGAGAATTTTCATCAGCGTCGACTTGCCCGCGCCGTTCTCGCCGAGCAGACCGTAGATGCGCCCCGGCGCGAGATCGAAGCTCACGCCGTGCAGCACTCGCACGGGGCCGAAATCTTTGCGGATGTCGTCGAAGCGGATCGCGAGGCTCATGGTTCAGGTGCTCCCGCGAATCACGAGCCGATGCGGCAGCAGCACGCCCGGCACGTTCGCCAGCGGATTCGCGAGCCGCTGCAACAGCAGGCGCGCGGCGGTTTCGCCTAGCTCGCGCATCGGCTGCGCAATCGTGGTGAGCGGCGGATCGACTTGTGCGGCGATGGAGATGTCGTCGAAACCGATCACCGCAACATCGTCGGGGACGCGTTTGCCGATGCTGCGCAAGCCGTGCAGCACGCCGGTGGCGAGCGTGTCGGAAACGGCGAAGATCGCGGTGGGCGCCTCGGGCGGCAGCATCAGCGTGGCGGCGGCCGAGGCGCCCGCCTCGTAGTCGAGACTGTTCAGGTTCATGCGCCAGCCGTCGAGCGGCGTGATGCCCGCTTCGGTCAGTGCGT
Source organism: Burkholderia sp. WSM2230 (assembly GCF_000472445.1). Taxonomy (GTDB): domain Bacteria; phylum Pseudomonadota; class Gammaproteobacteria; order Burkholderiales; family Burkholderiaceae; genus Paraburkholderia. Next base: position 173,683 of record NZ_AXAJ01000011.1, on the reverse strand, counting down.
CGAGATAGCCTTGCTGACGCTGGCGCGCATACAGATAGTCGATGTCGGAATTGATGAGGCCGATGCGCTCGTGCCCGCGCGCGAGCAGATGCCGCACGGCGTCGCCCGCGGCCTGATAGTTGTCGATGCCCACGTACGGCACGCCCATCGCCGGGTCGAACTCGCAGCAGGCGACCCACGGCAGCGCGCTGGACGCTTCGCCGAGCGCCTGCTGGATGGTCGCGGGGTCGAGACAGATCGCGCCGTCCGCGCGGCGGCGGTGCAGCAGGTCGAAATAGCTGCGCTCGCGGCCCGCGTCCGCGCCGGTATCGCACAGAAGCATGAAATAGCCGTGCTGACGCGCGACGCTGTCAATGCCGCGCACGATCTCGGCATAAAACGGATTGCCGAAGTCGGGCACCATGGTCAGCAGCAGGCGGCTTTCCGCCGTGCGCAAGTTGCGCGCGAGTTCGTTGACGCGGTAGCCGCTTGCGTCGATGGCTGCCAGCACCTTCTCGCGCGTGGCGGGCCGCACGTTCTCGTGCGCGTTCAGCACGCGCGACACCGTCGCGACCGAAACGCCCGCCTGCCGCGCGACACCGGCGATCGACAGGCCATCGGCGCCACGCCCGACGCGCGCAAGCGGCTGCGGCTCCGGCTTGACGGGGTTCGCGCTGACGGCGGCAGGCTTCGCTTTTGACGTGGATCGGGACACGCGTTCGGCTTCCGGAAATGTAATCGATTACATTTTTTGGCGAAAAGACGCCGGACTGCAAGGCCGGATTGCTAGGGATAAACACGGGGGCCGCGCAAACCGCACGGCCGCACCCCGCTGCCGGCTCCGGCCCGGAACCCCCGCGCCATTTGGTACAATCCCGCAGTTACGCTGCCTTGGCGCACCTGCCGGCTTTCTGCCCGAGCCGCCCGCGCAGCGGAAAATCGCAACACTCGCCAAACCAGAACCGCCAAACCCACCATGAACATCGAGCAAGCGCGTTTCAACATGATCGAACAGCAGATCCGCCCCTGGGAAGTGCTCGACCAGGACGTGCTGAATCTGCTGTCGATCGTCAAGCGTGAAAACTTCGTCCCCGCCGCCTACCGCGAACTGGCTTTCGCCGACTTCGAAGTGCCGCTGCCGGCCGGCCAGCACATGCTGGCGCCGCGCGTCGAAGCGCGCGTGCTGCAGGAACTGGCGGTGAAGAAACATGAAAGCGTGCTCGAAATCGGCGCCGGCTCCGGTTATATGGCGGCGCTGCTCGCACATCGCGCGCAACACGTGCTGACGGTCGACATCGAACCCGAACTCGCGGAACTGGCCAAGACAAACCTGATCGCCAACGGCGTGCTGAACGTGGAAGTCGTGACCGGCGACGCCGCGCGCGGCTGGGCCGCCGCCGCGCCGTACGACGTGATCTGCGTGTCGGGCGGACTGCCCGTGCTGCCGCAGGAAATGCTCGAGCATTTGAAGGTCGGCGGTCGTCTCGCCGCATTCGTCGGCACCGCGCCGGTCATGAAGGCGCAGATCATTACGCGCATCGACGAAAAGCAGTACCGCATTGCCGACGTGTTCGAGACGTATGTCGAGCCGCTCGTCAACGCCGTGCAGCCGCCGCGCTTCAGGTTCTGATCTGCCTTTTTTCACGGACGGCCGGCGCGCCGTCCTTTGAACGGAAGTCTCGCTGATGCAAAACCTGACCGCTCCCGCGCTTGCTGAATGGCTCGCCGACACGTCGCGCCCCGCTCCTGTGCTGCTCGACGTGCGCGAACCGTGGGAACTCCAGACGGCTGCCATGCCCGGCATCGTGTCGATCCCGATGCGCGAGATTCCCGCACGCAGCGAAGAACTGGATGACGACGCGCAGATCGTCTGCATCTGCCATCACGGCGCGCGCAGCGCCCAGGTGGCAATGTTCCTCGAGTCGCGCGGCCACACCAACGTCTTCAATCTACAAGGCGGCATTGACGCGTGGTCGCGTCAGGTGGACCCGTCGGTTCCCACGTACTGACGGTTCGCGGGCAATTCGCCCGCGAATATTGAGAGCCCGCGCGACGCGGGCTCGTCCGGACTGCTAGCCGCGCACAAACGCCAGCAGATCAGCATTCAGCACGTCTGCATTGACGGTCAGCATGCCGTGCGAGAAGCCCGGATACGTCTTCAACGTCCCATTCTTCAACAGTTTGATCGACTTGAGCGCCGAGTCGGCGATCGGCACGATCTGATCGTCTTCGCCGTGCAGCACCAGCGTCGGCACGCCGATCGCGCGAAGATCTTCGGTCTGGTCCGTTTCCGAGAAGGCCTTGATGCCTTCATAGTGCGCCTTCGCGCTACCCATCATGCCCTGGCGCCACCAGTTCTGGATCACCCCTTGATGGACCGTCGCGCCCGTCCGGTTGAAACCGTAGAACGGGCCCGCCGGAACGTCGACGAAAAACTGCGCGCGATTGTCGGCTAGCGCCTTGCGAAAGCCGTCGAAAACTTCGCGCGGCAGACCTTCGGGATTCGCCTCGGTCTTGAGCATCAGCGGCGGCACGGCGCTCACCAGCACGGCCTTCGCGACGCGGCCGGCAGGTTCGCCGTGCTTCGCCACATAGCGCGCCACCTCGCCGCCGCCCGTCGAATGGCCGATATGCACGGCGTTGCGCAGATCGAGCGCTTCGGCAACCGCAAAAGCGTCCGCCGCGTAGTGGTCCATGTCGTGTCCGTCCGACACCTGCGACGAGCGGCCGTGGCCGCGCCGGTCATGCGCGATCACGCGATAACCGTTCTGTACGAAGAACAGCATCTGCGCGTCCCAGTCGTCGGAAGACAACGGCCAGCCATGATGGAAGACGATGGGCTGCGCGTCCTTCGGGCCCCAGTCCTTGTAGAAAATCTCGACATTGTCCTTCGTGGTCACATACGGCATGGTCGTTTCTCCTGTTTCGGTTGGGCGATAGGTTGTCGGGCATAGCCGGCTACATGATCCGGCGCCCGTGTTACGAAAGCCACCGCGGCGGCCGCAAACTGCAACACCAACTGCGAACACGCTCAATGGAGGATACGGAGGTGATCCGCGTTATGGAAGAGCGTCGTTTGGGAACCATCGTTGCACGCCTGCCATCAATCGCTTTCCGCCGTTGACTCTTGCGTCGCAATTTATTGCGACGTCTCTCCCCTTCAATTGCGAAATTTCTCAGGCTTTCCCGAATACCACACGGGCACCATGCTCGGTCCATTCTGGGAGCCGTGTGATGAGACTAATGAAGATCGCGATGCTGGCCGCAAGCTTGTTGCCGCTGTCGTCCTATGCGGCGCTCGGCGGCGCACCGGCCGCGGCCGCTTCCGCGCCGCTCATGCTGCGAGCCGCCGCGCCGCAGTCAGCCTCCGCTCCGGCATCCGGCACCGCGGGCAGCCAGCCGGCCAGCGCGCCTGCCGGCACTGCGCCCTACTCGGTACGCGAATCCGTCGACGCAAACGGCGTCACGATCCGCGAATACGTGCTGCCGTCCAACGTCGTGTTCGCCGTCGCGTGGGCCGGGCCGGTTCGCCCGAACATGCGCGCGCTGCTCGGCAGCTACTTCGCGAATTACGTTGCGGCAGGCGAATCCGGCGTGCACGGCTCCGGGCCGCTGGTGGAAGGTAACGGCGATTTCCGCATCGAGTCCGCGGGCCGCCTCGGGCGCTTCTTCGGCATGGCCTGGGTGCCGCGTCTCGTGCCCGCGGGCGTGCGTCCCGGCGACCTCGAATAAACCGGCGCTCAGCGCGAAGAGAATACCTATGAACACATTGAAGAAGACGCTTTCGCTCATGGCCGCCGTTGTGGTCTTCACGCTCTGCGCGTGCGGCGGTGGAGGCGGCGGCGGAAACGGCAATCAGGGCAGCAATTCGGCGAACTGGAACGCCACGCCGGACTGGACGCCGCACGGCTCCGGCACTTCTGGGAATACGTCGCTGCCCAATACAGGCGACAACACGGTAGAGGTCCGCGTCGACAATTCGCCGGGCACCGTCAACGTGCTCAAGGCGTCCATCAAGGTCTGCGTGCCGGGCACGCAGTCCGCGCCGCAATGCGTGACCGTGAACAACATGCTGGTCGACACCGGCTCCACCGGCGTGCGCATCGCGGCGCGCGCCATTCCCACGCTGGCTCCGCTGCTGCTGACGCAGGTCGGCGCAGTCGACGACACGAGCGGCGCCGCGCCCATCGCCGAATGCATGCCGTTTGCGGCGGGCTATACATGGGGCTCGGTCAAGCGCGCGAACATCACGATCGGCAACAAGACCGCGAGCAATCTTCCCATTCAGGTCTACTCGGACGGCGCCTATCCGACACCGGACGACTGCTCGAACTACGGCGCCGACCTGGGCGGCAGCGGCTATGCCGGCGTCAACGGCATTCTCGGCATCGACAATTTCGTAACCGATTCCGCCGACGCCGTGACCACCGCAATCCCCGGCAACTATTACTACTGCCCGTCGCAGAATTCGTGCACCAGCACGCGCATGCTGGCGAGCAAAGAGGTCAAGAACCCGGTCGTCGCATTCGCCGCGGACAACAACGGCGCGATTATCCGCCTGCCCGCCGTGCCGGCCGGCGGCCAGCCGGGCGTGACAGGGCAACTGGTGTTCGGCATCGGCACACAGCAGAACAACGTGATGCCGTCGAACCTCACTGTTCTTGCTGTCGACAAATACGGCAACTTCACGACGCAGTACAAAGGCCAGGTCTTCACCCACAGCGCAATCGACAGCGGCACGAATGCTTACGCCTTTGCGGACGACACCATTCCCACCACGCCGGACAACTGGTACATGCCCACCGCGCCGCTCAGTCTGAGCGCAATCATGGAGTCCACCAACGGCACCGGCAAGCCGTTCAATATGCCGTTCACAGTCGCGAATGCCCTCGCCCTGCGCCAGGCGGGTAACTACGCGCTGAGCAATGCCGGCTCCTACTTCGCGAATCGCAGGAGCAGCATGTTCCTGTGGGGACTGCCATTCTTCTACGGACGGGACGTCTACACGGCCATCGGCAACGTGAAGATCGGCAATCAAAGCGGGCCGTTCGTCGCGTTCTAACCATGTGCCGCGGCACTGGAGGCGCCGGTTTTTCGCCGCGCCTCCTTGCGCCATTTCCGCCAACACATTCAGCCTTGTCGGCATATTCCGGTATGGCTGCGCTGGCAACATGCTCCGACCTCTTTGCTGGAGCATTCCAATGAAATTACTGAAGGCCGCGCTCGCCGTTGCGCTCATGTTGCCGCTGGCTTCTCATGCGGCGTTGGGCGGCGCGCCGAGCGCCGGTGCGGCGTCGCAAGCGTGGCTGCGCTCGGCAGCGGCAGTGGCCGCGCCCATCGCTTCGGCATCCTACAGAGTGCATGAAGCACGCGATGCAGACGGCGTCACGATCCGCGAATACGCACTCCCGAGCAACGTCGTGTTTGCCGTCGCGTGGCAGGGACCGGTGCGCCCCGATATGAACGCGCTGCTAGGCAACTATTTCCATCGCGCGGCGTCGGCCGGTGCGGGCAAGGCTCGCGGCACAGGTCCGTTCATCGACCGCAGCGACGACTTTCAGATCGAGTCGGTCGGCCGGCCGGGCCACTTCTTCGGCAAAGCCATCCTGCCGCGGCTCCTGCCTGCGAATGTCCGTGCGGAAGACATCCGGTAACGGCACGCGTCGATTCATGAACAGGAAAAAATGAATACTTTCAGCAAGACAGTTTGCTTCGCTTTACTGACGGCTAGCGTTGGACTCGCGGGTTGCGGCGGTGGCGGCGGCGACGAGGGCGGCGCGAGCGCCGCGGCGCAGAACAACGGTAAAAGGGATTCGTTGGCTCCAGCTTCCGGGGCTGCGGCGAGTTCGAGTCCGGTGCCTGCTTCGGGTACGGGTTCTTCGCCGGCACCGGCACCGGCACCTGCCGCCGCTCCCGCTCCGGCACCTGCACCAGCTCCGACTCCAAAGCCGACTCCTGCACCCACGCCGGCACCGACTCCAGCTCCCGCTCCGATTCCGACTCCAACCCCGGCGCCAACTCCTGCTCCTGCTCCGGCTCCGAAGCCGACTCCCTATCCGTCTCCGGCACCTGCTCCGACTCCGGCACCCACTCCGAGTCCCACTCCCACGCCCACACAAAACACAGCCCCCATCACAATAGAACGATGGACAGGCGGCTACGCCAACACGCCATACGTCACCGTCAAAATCTGCGTTCCGGGCGTGCAAGGCACAAATCAATGCGCGACCGTCGACCACATGATGCTCGATACCGGCTCGGCAGGCGTGCGAGTGCTGGCGGCTGCGCTCGGCTCCGCGCTGGCGGGCAGCCTGCCGGCGCAGACAGGCGCCGCCGACGACCCCACGCGCAACGCGCCCATCTCCCAATGTGCGATCTTCGCGTCGGGTTACACCTGGGGTTCGGTCAAGCGCGCGGACGTGACCATCGGCGGGAAGCTGGCTGGCAACTTGCCGGTGCAGGTTATCAGCGACGGTGCGAATCCCACGCCAACGGATTGCGCGTCGCGCGGCATCACGGACATCGGGAACGTCACGCAGCTCGGCGCGAACGGCGTGATCGGCATCGGCTCGGCGGTCCGCGACTTTCCGCTCGCGGCGCAGTCCGTGCTGCCGGCAACGTATTACTACTGCCCGTCCACGGGGCCTTGCGCGAACACGCGCGTGCCGCTCGATACGCAGATCATGAATCCGGTGGCGGACTTCACGACCGACAACAACGGCACCATCATTCGTCTGCCTTCGCTGCAGCCGGGCGGTCAGGCAAGCGCCGCCGGCGAGCTGGTGTTCGGCATTGGAACGCAACTGAACAACGCGCTGCCCTCGAGCGCCAACATTATTCCGCTCGACGGCAACGGCTTTTTCACGACAACGTACAAGGGAAGCACGTTCGGCAACGGCGCCATCGACAGCGGCTCCAACATCACCATCTTCCGCGACACAGCCATTCCGTTCGATTCATGGGGCCGCTATACACCCGCGACTACGCTGAGCCTCTCCGCTCTCCTGAAGCCGACGAGCGGCCCAGGCAACCCGGCGACCGTCCCCTTCCAGGTCGCCAACACCGCGAGCCTCCTCTCGGGTACCTATGCCGCGTTCGACAACGTCGCGTCGTACACGTCGGTCTCAGGCTATTTCATCTGGGGCTTGCCGTTCTTCTTCGGCCGTAGTGTCTACACCGCGCTTGGCGGCTCGCAAGCCGGGGCGCAAAGCGGGCCGTTCGTCGCGTTCTGAGACAGCCGACAGAAACGCTTGCTGAACACTAGGCCGGCGTAGCGCGACGCCGGCCTCACGCTATGTCGTTCGCGCGTTCAGTCCGCGTTGTTCGACCTCTCGGTCAAGGCAGTGCCGAACACAGCGGCGTGCCCGAAATCGCCTGCCGGTCCCGCACCCATACACCATCCCTCGCCGCGCGCGCTCATACGCGCGCACTGAGACACGAGCGCCGACACTCGAGCGCAATCCAGCAGCGCAACATCATCCATGCACAACCCTGCTGCGCATGTGCACCGTCAAAGCCCCCTGCCGATTCTCACGCCTCCTCGCGGCGCGCGGCGCACCTGAACGAGGCGCATCCCGCGTCCGTGCACCAGCTTCGTACGCCATCGCGCATAAGTCCGTCCGAGCCCAGCCGCGCCGCAGCGCGCGAGTAAGCGCAATGCGCACAGCTCGACAACATGGCATATGCCTTGCAGTACACGAGCGGCAAGTCATGCAGGGCAAGCCCTGTGGCTGAGATCGACGCCCATAAACATTCATCATCAATGGCAAGGGGATATACATGAAACGTCGCAGTCTGTTGAAGTTCGGCTCCATGTCTGGCGCCCTCGCGCTTGCAGGTCGCGCGCCGTTCGCGCATGCGCAGTCCGCGAGCGGCCCCATCAAGGTCGGCATCCTGCATTCGCTGTCGGGCACGATGGCCATCTCCGAGACATCGCTGAAAGACACCGCCCTCATGACGATCGCGGAAATCAACAAGAACGGCGGCGTAATGGGCCGTCAGCTTCAGCCGGTCGTCGTCGACCCGGCGTCGAACTGGCCGCTCTTCGCCGAGAAAGCACGTCAGCTGATCACGCAGGAGAAGTGCGCAGTGGTGTTCGGCTGCTGGACCTCCGTGTCGCGCAAGTCGGTGCTGCCGGTGTTCGAGGAACTGAACGGCCTGCTGTTTTACCCGGTGCAGTATGAAGGCGAAGAGATGTCGCGCAACGTGTTCTACACCGGCGCCGCGCCGAATCAGCAAGCCATTCCCGCGACCGAATACCTGATGAGCGCCGAAGGCGGCGGCGCGAAGCGCTTTTTCCTGCTCGGCACCGACTATGTGTACCCGCGCACGACCAACAAGATCCTGCGCGCCTTCCTGAAGTCGAAGGGCGTGCAGGAAGCCGACATTCAGGAGGTCTATACGCCGTTCGGCCACAGCGACTACCAGACCATCGTCGCGAATATCAAGACGTTCTCGCAGGGCGGCAAGACGGCCGTGATCTCGACGGTGAACGGCGACTCGAACGTGCCGTTCTACAAGGAACTCGGCAACCAGGGGCTGAAGGCGTCGGACGTGCCGGTGGTCGCATTCTCGGTCGGCGAGGAAGAACTGCGCGGCATCGACACGAAGCCGCTCGTCGGCAACCTTGCGGCATGGAACTACTTCATGTCGGTGCGCAATCCGGCCAACGAGAAGTTCAAGAAGCAATGGGCCGCATGGGTCAAGGAGAACAACCTGCCGGGCGGCGCGAAGCGTGTGACCAACGATCCGATGGAAGCGACCTTCGTCGGCATTCACATGTGGAAGCAGGCGGTCGAGAAGGCGAAGAGCACGGACGTCGACAAGGTTCGCGTGGCAATGGTCGGCCAGCAGTTCGCGGCGCCCTCGGGCTTCACGCTGGAGATGGACGGCAACCACCATCTGCACAAGCCGGTGATGATCGGCGAAGTTCGCGCGGACGGTCAGTTCAACGTGGTGTGGCGCACCAAAACCGCCGTTCGCGCGCAGCCGTGGAGCCCGTTCATTGCCGGCAATGCGGGTAAGCCGGACGTCGTGAGTTCGATCCCGGCGTTCCTCAAGCGCTCGCGCTCGCGCATCGCGTGATATTGCGTGAAATCGCCTGATACTGCGTGACAACGTGGCACGGTGACCGCGACGGCTCAGTGACCGCCGTGGCCACCGTGCCGCTTCGAAGCGCTTCAAAGGCGCTGCCGCGATGCGATCCAACGGTTCGACCTACCGGCTGAGCGCGGCGCGCGCCAGCACGCAATCAGCCGGCGGACAGTGGCCCTTGCACCGCGCGCCGTCAGTCATTCTTCAAAGGCCATCATGGCGTTTTCATTTCTCACTGCTGCACGGCGGTTTGCGCGACGTAGCGTCGGCAGCGCCGCCCTTGCGCTGCTCGCGTTCGGCGCAGTCGCGCCGCACAGCGCGTTAGCATTGAACGCGGCCGATGTCGCGCCGCTCGCCGCCGACGACTTCGACGCGAAGTCCGCCGCCATCGACAAACTCATCGCCAATCACGACAAGGAATCGCTGACGGTGCTAAAGGCATTGTCCGAAGACGGCGTGCTCGCCACCGACTCCGGCGCGGTTCTCCTTCAGGACGGCGACACCACGCGCGACGCGGTCACCGGCAAAACAGTCGAAGCCGGCGACGCCCAGCCGGTCACACTGAACAATCTGCTGCGCGCCAAAGTGGCAGGCGCGCTCTCGGGCCTGCAACTCGACTCGCCGGATACGGCGACGCGCGAACAAGCCATCGAAGCGCTGCTGAAAAACCCCGATCCGTCCATCAAACCGCTCGTGGACGCGGCCCGCTCGAAGGAAACCGACCCCACGCTGAAAAAACGCCTCGACACGCTCTGGGCCATGACCGCGCTGCATGACACCGACGCTGCTAAGCGACTCGAAGCCGTGCAACTGGTCGCCGCACGGCACGACCTCGACATGAACGAACTGCTGCGCCCGCTCGTCGCGAAGAAAGCGGACGGCAGCTTTGCAGAAAGCGACGCGCGCGTGCGAGCCGCGGCGCAAAACGGCATCGACGAACTCGATGCGATCCGCCGCCGCAGTGAAATCGCCGGCACGCTGTTCGCGGGTCTGTCGCTCGGCAGTGTTCTGCTGCTCGCCGCGCTCGGCCTTGCGATCACATATGGCCTGATCGGCGTCATCAACATGGCGCACGGCGAATTCCTGATGATCGGCGCGTACGCCACCTATGTCGTGCAAAACCTCTTTCAGCGCATCGCGCCGGGCGCAGTGGACTGGTACCCGCTCGTCGCCGTGCCCGCGTCGTTCGCGGCGGCCGCGCTCGTGGGCATCGTGATCGAGCGGCTCGTGCTCAAGCATCTGTATGGCCGCCCGCTAGAAACGCTGCTGACCACCTTCGGCATCAGCCTGATCCTGATCCAGGCGACGCGCACGCTGTTCGGCGCGCAGAACGTGCAGGTCGTCAACCCTTCGTGGATGAGCGGCGGCGTGACCATGCTGCCGGGCCTGATCCTGCCGTACAACCGGCTTGCGATCCTGGCGTTTGCGCTGATAGTGGTCGGCATTGCGTGGGCCGTGCTGACCAGGACGCGCCTTGGTCTCTTCGTGCGCGCCGTCACGCAGAACCGGCGCATGGCCGCGTGCGTCGGCGTTAAAACCGCGCGGGTCGACTCGTATGCGTTCGCCTTCGGCGCGGGCATCGCGGGGCTGGGCGGCTGCGCGCTCTCGCAGATCGGCAACGTCGGCCCGGACCTCGGGCAGAGCTACATCATCGATTCGTTCATGGCGGTCGTGCTGGGCGGCGTCGGTCAACTGGCGGGCACGGTGATCGGCGGCTTCGGGCTCGGGCTCGTCAGCAAGGCGATCGAACCGTTCTGGGGCGCGGTGCTCGCGAAGATCGCGGTGCTGGTGCTGATCGTGCTGTTCATCCAGAAGCGTCCGCAGGGCATGTTCGCCCTCAAGGGCCGTAGCGCGGAGGCATGAGATGACGTCTGCAACTTCTTCTTCGGCCGCGCCGGCCCGCCTCGGCACACACGCCGGCAACGCTGGCGGCCGCGACGCACAGTCCGGTTTCGCACTCGGCTTGCCGCCGCGTCCCGCGCTCCTGTCGCGGCGCGCGTGGCTCGCGCTCATCGCATTGATCGTCGTGGTCGGGCTTGGCGTGCCGTTTGCCACGCTCGTGGTGCCGGAAGCGAGTCCCTTGCATCTGTCGGCTTACGCGACGACGATCGCCGGCAAGTTCATGTGCTATGCAATTGCCGCGCTCGCGCTCGATCTGGTGTGGGGCTACTGCGGCATTCTGAGCCTCGGCCATGCACTGTTCTTCGCGCTCGGCGGCTATGCGATCGGCATGTACCTGATGCGCGCCATCGGTCGCGACGGCAAGTACGGCAGCGATCTGCCTGACTTCATGGTGTTCCTCGACTGGCATCAACTGCCCTGGTACTGGCAAGGCACGCAACATCTCGGCTATGCGCTGCTGCTCGTGGTACTGGTGCCGGCGGTGGTCGCATGGGTATTCGGCTTTTTCACGTTCCGCTCGCGCGTGAAAGGCGTGTACCTGTCGATCATCACGCAGGCCATGACGTTCGCCGCCATGCTGCTCTTTTATCGTAACGAGACTGGCTTCGGCGGGAACAACGGCTTCACGGACTTCAAGCGCATCGGCGGCTTTCCGATCACGCATGCGGGCACGCGCACTGCGCTGCTGCTCATTACGTTCGCGGTGCTGATCGTGGCTTTCATCGGCGCACGGGCAATCGTCACATCGAAGCTCGGCCGCGTCGTCACGGCCGTACGCGACGGCGAAACCCGTTTGATGTTCCTCGGCTACAGCCCGCTCGCGTACAAGCTTTTCGTGTGGACCGTGTCCGCGGTGCTGTGCGGGATTGCCGGCGCACTATATGTGCCGCAGGTCGGCATCATCAATCCGGGCGAGATGTCGCCCGGCAATTCGATCGAAATGGCGATCTGGGTGGCCGTGGGCGGACGCGGCACGCTGATCGGGCCGATTGTCGGCGCGTTCGCCGTGAACGGCGCGAAGAGCTTTTTCACCGCCAACTTTCCTGAATACTGGCTGTTTTTCCTCGGCCTGATTTTCGTGCTGGTTCCGCTTTTCCTGCCGAACGGCATCATGGGACTCGTGGACCTCGCCACGCGCAAGAGGAACCGCACATGAACGAAAACCCGATGGTTCCCGATCTGGACTTGCCCGAACAACCTTCGCAACACGCGCTTAGCGGCGTCGCCAGCATGGGGCACGCGGTCGTGCCGGGCGAGATCGACGTATCGCACGGCACGATCCTCTATCTAGAGGACGTGACCGTGAGCTTCGACGGCTTTCGCGCGTTGAACGCGCTGACGCTTTCTATCGACACGGGCGAATTGCGTTGCATCATCGGCCCGAACGGCGCGGGCAAGACAACGATGATGGACGTGATCACCGGCAAGACGGAGCCGGATTCCGGCAAGGTGTTTCTCGGCCAGTCAATCGATCTGACGCGAATGAACGAGCCGTCCATCGCGCGCGCCGGCATTGGACGCAAATTCCAGAAGCCGACGGTTTTCGAGCAGCATCCCGTGTGGGAGAACCTCGAACTCGCGATGAAGACCGACAAGGGATGGCTCGCGTCGTTGCGCGCACGGCTCGACCGCACGGCGCAAGCGCGCATCGAAGAGACGCTCGTGCTGATCGGTCTCGAAAGCGAGGCCCGGCGCCTCGCGGGCGAGCTTTCGCATGGGCAGAAGCAGCGGCTCGAGATCGGCATGCTGTTGATGCAGCAGCCCGCACTGCTGCTGCTCGACGAACCCGCCGCGGGCATGACCGACGACGAAACGATGCAACTGGCCGACTTGCTCAATCACCTGCGCGGCACCTGCTCGATGATGGTGGTCGAGCACGACATGGAATTCGTGGCGGCGCTCTCCGGCGCAACCGGCAAGGTCACGGTGATGGCCGAAGGACGCGTGCTCGCGCAGGGCACGCTTGACGACGTGAAACGCGACGAGACGGTGATCGAGTCGTATCTCGGCCGCTGAGCGGGCGGGCCAATCTGAGAGTCGAGAGGTCGAGACAACATGCTCGAAGTAGAAAACCTGAACCAGTACTACGGCGGCAGCCACATTCTTCGCGACGTGAAGCTCACGGTGCCCGAGGGCAAGCTCACCGTGCTGCTCGGCCGCAACGGCGTCGGCAAGACCACGCTGCTGCGCTGCCTGATGGGCGTCGTACAGACGAAAAGCGGCTCCATCGCGTGGCGCGGCGCACCGATCACCAAGCTGCCCACCTATTCGCGTGTGGAGAAAGGACTCGCCTATGTGCCGCAGGGGCGCGATATTTTTCCACGCCTCACCGTCGAAGAAAATCTGCTGGTGGGCGCGGCCAGCAAGCAAGCGCCGAAGAAAATTCCCGAGCGCATCTACGAGTTGTTTCCTGTGCTGAAGGATATGCGCGGGCGCCGCGGCGGCGATCTGTCGGGCGGTCAGCAACAGCAGCTCGCGATTGGGCGGGCCTTGATGAGCGATCCGCAACTGCTGATTCTGGACGAGCCCACGGAAGGCATACAGCCGTCCATCATTCAGGACATTGGCCGCACGCTTCGCCAACTCGTCGAGGAAATGGGCATGACGGTGCTGCTCGTCGAGCAGTATTACGACTTCGCGAAGGACATTGCCGACCGCTATTGGGTGATGAGCCGAGGCGAAATCGTCGCGGGAGGGGAAGGCGCCAATATGGATGCCGATGGCGTGCGCGCGTTGATCGCGGTGTGAGTCTGGCGCGTTCAGGGGCGTGCTATGCTCGGCGCGTCCGGTGTTGGGGTCCCGGTGTTGGGGCGGGTGTCTGGCCCTGCATGCGCCTCTGGTTGCACTCTCTACTCACACGTCGATCGCACGTTCCTTCGCATGTCGCTTCACGAAAATCACGTCACGCTGGCTAATGCGCAAGTGGAAGCGCATGCGCAATGGCGCGCGCGGCTCGAACTCGGCTTTGTCAGGCATGGTGAGCGGACCACGCTCGCTCATCGGCTTCATGATGGGCCGTTGCGTGTGCAGCGGCCGCTTTATCCCGAAGGCGAATCCATCTGTCATGCGGTGATCGTGCATCCGCCGGGCGGGATTGCAGGCGGCGATGTGCTTTCCATTGACGTCGACGTGGGCGCTGGTGCGCACGCGGTCATCACGACGCCTGGCGCGACCAAGTGGTACAAGTCCAATGGACGCGACGCGCGGCAGAACATCTGCGTGCGTGTCGGCGAGCATGCGAAGCTCGACTGGCTGCCGCAGAACAACATCGTGTTCGATCATGCGAATGCGGCGCTGGATTTCTCGCTGACGCTCAGGGAAGGCGCCACCGCGATCGGCTGGGACGCGACGCAGCTTGGCCGTCAGGCAGCCGGCGAGCGCTGGTCGGCGGGCGGCCTGCGAGCCGTGTCGCGTATCGCGCGGGCCAATGGCGAATTGCTGTGGCTGGAACGCGCGAACCTTGCTGCGGATGATCCACTGAGGGATGCCGCGCAAGGGCTCGGCGGTTTTCCTGCGTATGGGACGCTGTGGGCCGTCGGCCCCGCTTGCGACGACGCGCTGGCAGAAGCGCTGACCGCCCAGCTCCCCTTCGATGACTCCTTGCGTGCGGCGGCTTCATGTGTGACCGGTGGCGTGTTGCTCGTGCGGGCCGTGTCGAGGTCGATGGAGACCTTGCAGCGCGCATTGACGCAATGCTGGTTGCAGTTGCGGCCGGTGGTGCATCAGGTCGAGGCCGTGCCGTTGAGAATCTGGACGACGTAGGTTCGCGGCCACCGCTTTCACCGCGTAAGATGCGCACGCACCAAATCGGCGCGAAGCCGAGCCCACTCGCGGTGCAAACACAGGCAAACCTCCTTGCCTGCTCCCGCCGCACCACGATGGCACATACCTTGCATCCTCACCCGCGATGCTGCCTTGCACAGCCGGGCAGCCACCCGCCACCACCCACGCCCATTACAAATGAACCGACCCACGCCTGGTTTCACGCGCCGCACGCTGCTTGCCGCCCTGCTCGTCTCGCCCATCCTCGCGATCACCGCTTCCGCAGCCCACGCCGACACGCTCGATAACATCGCCAAAGCAGGCGTGCTGAAGGTCGCGGTGCCGGAAGACTATCCGCCGTTCGGCTCGGTCGGCCCCGACATGAAGCCCCAAGGCTACGACATCGACACGGCCGCGCTGCTCGCGAAGTCGATGAACGTGAAGCTCGAACTGGTGCCCGTCAACAGCGCGAACCGCATCCCGTATCTGCAAACCAACAAGGTCGACCTCGTGATCTCGTCGCTCGGCAAGACGCCGGATCGCGAGAAGGTGATCGACTTCTCGACCGCCTACGCGCCGTACTACCAGGGCGTGTTCGGTCCCGCCGACGTCAAGGTCAGCGGCCCCGCCGATCTCACCGGCAAGACAGTCGGCGCGACGCGCGGCGCGCTCGAGGAACTCGGCCTCACGCAAATGGCGCCCAACGCCACGATCAAGCGCTTCGAAGACAACAACGCGACCATCGCCGCGTTTCTCTCGGGCCAGGTTCAACTGATCGCCGCGGGCAACATCGTCGCGGCTGCGATTCTCGCGAAAAATCCGCCGCGCCGGCCAGAGCCGAAGTTCGTCATCAAGAATTCACCGTGTTTCGTCGGGATGAACAAGAACGAACCGCGCCTGCAGCAGAAGGTCAACACGGCAATCGCGCAGGCGAAGCAGGACGGCACCCTCAACACGATGTCGAAGAAGTGGTTCGGCGCGGCGCTGCCTGCGGATCTGTAAGCGCACCGTTAGCCGGACTTGATAGCGTCGCTGTTTGTCCGCCATTGCGCGGGTCGCGTCCGCGATCCGCAATGCCTATCATTGTCGCGACCCGATTCGCCTTAACCGGGTGCCACCCACCACACTCATTCGATGAAGCTGACACCTCGCGAGAAGGACAAGCTGCTGATCTTCACCGCCGCGCTGCTTGCCGAACGGCGCCGCGCGCGCGGCCTCAAACTCAACTATCCGGAAGCGGTCGCCTTTATCACGGCGGCGCTGATGGAAGCGGCGCGCGACGGCAAGACCGTCGCCGAGGTCATGCACTACGGCACCACGCTCCTCACGCGCGACGACGTCATGGAAGGCGTGCCCGAGATGATTCCCGACATCCAGGTCGAAGCCACCTTTCCCGACGGCACGAAGCTCGTCACCGTGCATCATCCGATCCCGTGATCCGTTGAACTCTGAATCCCTCAAGATACGAAAGGCACGCGCATGATTCCCGGCGAACTCCTCATCGACGACGGCGAGCACGAACTCAACGCGGGCCGCGCCACCGTTACGGTCGTCGTGTCGAATACCGGCGACCGGCCGGTGCAGATCGGCTCGCACTACCACTTCTACGAAGTGAACGACGCGCTTTCGTTCGATCGTGAAGCGGCGCGCGGCTTTCGCCTGAACATCGCGGCGGGCACGGCCGTGCGCTTCGAGCCCGGCCAGGAGCGCACCGTCGAGCTCGTCGAACTGGCGGGCGAGCGCATCGTCTACGGCTTCAACGGCAAGGTGATGGGCAAGCTGTGAAGCGCCGCGCGCGCTTCGCTGCCCGACCCGCCCTGCTCAATTCCGGACCCACACCATGACCTTACGCATTGGCCGCCGCGCATACGCGGAAATGTTCGGCCCCACCACCGGCGACCGCGTGCGTCTTGCCGACACCGAGTTGCTGATCGAAGTCGAACGCGACTTCACGACCTACGGCGAAGAAGTGAAATTCGGCGGCGGCAAAGTGATTCGCGACGGCATGGGCCAGTCGCAGCGCGTGCATGCCGAGGTTGTCGATACCGTCGTGACGAATGCGGTGATTCTGGATCATTGGGGCATCGTGAAGGCCGACATCGGCATCAAGGACGGCCGCATCGCGGCCATCGGCAAGTCGGGCAATCCCGACATCCAGCCGGACGTGACGATTGCGATTGGCGCGTCCACCGAGGTGATCGCCGGCGAAGGGCTGATCGTGACGGCGGGCGGCATCGACACGCACATTCATTTCATCAGCCCGCAGCAGATCGAGGAAGCGCTCGCGAGCGGCGTGACGACGATGCTCGGCGGCGGCACCGGCCCGGCGACGGGCACTAATGCGACCACCTGCACGCCGGGTCCGTGGCACCTTGAGCGCATGCTGCAAGCCGCGGACGGCTACCCGATGAACCTCGGCTTTCTCGGCAAGGGCAACGTGAGCCAGCCGCAGCCGGCGCTCGAGCAGATTGCCGCGGGCGCGATCGGCCTGAAGCTGCACGAGGACTGGGGCACGACGCCGGCCGCGATCGATAATTGCCTCTCGGTTGCGGACGACACTGACACGCAAGTCGCGATTCACACCGACACGCTGAACGAAGCCGGCTTCGTGGAAGCGACCGTGGCCGCGTTCAAGGGCCGCACGATCCACACGTATCACACCGAAGGCGCGGGCGGCGGCCACGCACCGGACATCATCAAGGTCTGCGGCGAAGCGAATGTGCTGCCTTCGTCGACCAATCCGACGCGGCCTTACACCGTCAACACGCTAGATGAGCATCTCGACATGCTGATGGTGTGTCATCACCTGGACCCGTCGATTGCGGAAGACATTGCGTTTGCCGAATCGCGCATTCGCCGCGAGACCATCGCGGCCGAAGACATCCTGCACGATCTCGGCGCGCTCTCCATGCTGTCGTCCGATTCGCAGGCAATGGGGCGCGTGGGCGAAGTGATCATCCGCACATGGCAGACCGCGCACAAGATGAAAGTGCAGCGCGGTGCGCTGCCCGAGGACAACGCTCGGCACGACAACTTTCGCGCGAAGCGCTATGTCGCGAAGTACACGATCAACCCGGCCATTACGCACGGCATCGCGCATGAAGTGGGTTCCATCGAGCGGGGCAAATGGGCGGATCTCGTGTTCTGGGAGCCAGCGTTCTTCGGCATCAAGCCGTCGCTGATTCTGAAGGGCGGCATGATCGCGATGGCGCAGATGGGCGACCCGAACGCGTCGATTCCGACGCCGCAGCCGGTGCATTATCGCGAGATGTTCGCGACGCGCGGCGGTGCCTTGGGGCGCACGTCGCTGACTTTCGTTTCGCAACTAGCCGCCGATGCAGGTGTGGCCGAGCGCTATGGTCTGAACAAGCGTATCGTTGCCGTGAAGAACTGCCGCAACATCACAAAGGCGGACATGATTCACAACGCGTGGCGCCCGTCGATCAGCGTCGATCCGGAAACTTATGAAGTGATCGCCGACGGTCAATTGCTGACCTGCGAACCGGCCACTGTCTTGCCGATGGCGCAACGCTACTTCCTCTTCTGATCATGCGCACACTCGACAAGCTGATTGCACCTCATTTGAAGCTCGCGCCGGTGCTCGTGAAGCGCGCGCCCACATTGACTCTTGCTTTCGACGAGCGTCGCAGGAGCCGCCTCGCGGCCACACTCGATAACGGCGAGGAAGTCGCTGTGCTGCTGCCGCGCGGCACCGTGCTGCGCGACGGCGATGTGCTGATCGCGGACGACGGCGGCCTCGTGCGCGTGGTGGCGGCGCCCGAAACGGTGCTCGTGGTCCGCGCGAAAGACGCGCTAACGCTGACGCGCGCGGCATATCACCTCGGCAATCGTCATACGCCGGTGGAAATTGGCGCGGACTATCTGAAGCTCGAATACGACCCGGTGCTGGCCGATATGGTCAAGCGCATCGGCGCGACGGTGGATCAGGTATCCATGCCGTTTCAGCCCGAATCCGGCGCGTATGGCGGCGGGCACAAGCACGGGCACGACGAGAGCTTCGCCGAAGACTATGCGCTGGCGCAGCAGGTGTTCGACGAGCATCATGGGCATTCGCATGACCCTTCGCATGGTCATGCGCACGGGCATGTCCACGGCCACGAACACAATCACGCTCACGATCACGATCACGATCACGGCCATGCGCACGATCACGATCACGAAGACCACGTGCACGACGAAAACTGCGGCCACGCGCACCACCATCACCATGCGCATCGCTGAACTCACGGCGCTGTTGCATCTCGCGTCGCCGGCACTGCCGATCGGCGCGTTCAGTTATTCGCAGGGACTGGAAGCGGCGATCGAAGCGCAACTGGTCACCGACGCCGATTCCGCGCGCGACTGGATCGCAAGCGGACTCACCGACGTGCTCGCGCATGGCGAACTGCCGTTGCTCGCGCATCAGATAGAACGCTGGCGCACTCACGACGCAGCCGGTCTCACGAAAGCCAACAGCGAATTTCTCGCGAGCCGCGAGTCTGCCGAGTTGCGCCGCGAAACCGAGCAGATGGGCTGGTCGTTGCGGCAGTTGTGCGTATCGCTGGAATGGGGCGATGCAGCGAGGCGCGCGACGCTCGCCTCGATCTCGCCGCTCGCGCAACCCACGGCGTTCGCATTCGCAGCCTATGCGCATGACGCCGCCGTCGACGCCGCGCTTGCCGCCTATGCATTCAGCTGGGTGGAAAACCAGGCCGCCGCCGCATTGAAGGCCGTGCCACTGGGGCAACTCGCGGGGCAACGCATCATCGTCGCATTGCGCGGGCCGATTGATGCGGCGGTAACGCGCGCGCTCGCGACGTCGCCGGAAAACATCAACACCTTCGCGCCGCAGCTCGGCATTCTGTCGGCGCGTCACGAGTCGCAGTATTCGCGGCTATTTCGCTCATAAAACGATCCATCATGAACGCACCTCAACATACCGCTCACTCGTCTTCGCGCACGAAGAAGCTGCCGCCGCTGCGCGTGGGCGTCGGCGGCCCGGTGGGCTCGGGCAAGACAACGCTGCTCGAAATGCTCTGCAAGGCGATGCGCGAACAGTACGATCTCGTCGCGATCACCAACGACATCTACACGAAAGAAGACCAGCGCCTGCTGACGGTCGCGGGCGCATTGCCCGCCGAGCGGATCATGGGCGTCGAGACGGGCGGCTGCCCGCACACGGCGATTCGCGAAGATGCGTCGATCAACCTCGAAGCCGTGGACCGCATGCTCACGCGCTTTCCGGACGCGGACATCGTTTTCATCGAATCGGGCGGCGACAATCTCGCGGCCACCTTCAGTCCGGAACTGTCGGACCTGACTATTTACGTGATCGACGTGGCGGGCGGCGAGAAGATTCCGCGCAAGGGCGGGCCTGGCATTACGAAGTCGGACCTGCTCGTGATCAACAAAACGGACCTCGCGCCGCTCGTGGGCGCGAATCTCGACGTGATGGCCTCGGATGCGAAGAAGATGCGCGGCGAGCGGCCTTTTGTGATGTGCAATCTGAAGGCGCTCGACGGGCTGGACGAGGTGGTACGGTTTATCGAGCGAAAGGGGCTGTTGAAGGTTTGATAGCCAAGGGGCGCGGCAGGCGCACTTGCCCCTCATTCCCCAGGATGACACTCGACAAGAAACGCCATCATTTCCGTCGCGTCCTTCGATAGATAGAACCGCACCATCTTCTCGTTGAACTCCGCTGCGCGTTGCGCGGGAACACTGATGGCGTCGATGCCGTTCGACATTAGCACGCCGTTCATCATGAATCGTGAAGTGCGCTTATTGCCGTCGAAGAAAAACTGTTGCAGCGCTCCAAACAGAAAGAACGCGCAGCCTCGCTCAAATGGATTCGAAATCTGCTCGTTCAACGCACGCGTGCCGACGGCAAACACCCTGTTCAGTTCGGGCGCGCCGGGTAACGTCGGCAACGGCGTATGGCGTCCAAATTCGCCAAGGCCGATATCTGGCGTATAGCGCGTTTCCTCGCCTTCGCCACGAAACATGCCCCATTCGAGCGCCTCATTGCGCGCCACGATGCGATGCAGATCGCAGAACGTAGTTTTGTCGAGTGAGAAACGCTGATCACGCACGAGCGCCAGCAAGTACTTTGAGCTTTCCGCTAGATTCAGCACTTGCTCCTGATCGGAAATTTTGCGACCGCCGACTGTCACGCCATCGAGAAGCGTCTTCACCTCGGGAAACGTAAACGGATTCCCTTCGAGTACGCTCGCATCCCAAACGAATTCGGGCAGCATTCGATGAAAACGGAACGTCACGCGTTTAATGGAATGCGTTGCCACGTCTTGCGGGACAGCACTGCGGTCCCATTGGAACCCGAGGTCGGTGAGAAGTGTCATGGGTGATCAATGCGAAAAGCAGTTTCGTGACACGCCTGCCCTGGAAGGACATACGCCAGTAGTTCTCTGAAGGATATATGATTTATTCGCGGAGCACGCCGCGGCAGGCGCCCCCTCACTCCGGCAACAATGCCATCAGCACATCCACCGTGCGCGCGGTTGCTCCACGATGACGCGCGGCAAAGGCCGACGCCGCGCCGCCCATGGCGAGGCGCCGCGCCTTGTCGTTGAAAAGCTCGCGCAGCGCGCGGGCAAGATCGGCCGGGGCCTGCACCTGCACCGCCGCGCCGGCAGCGACGGCATCGGCCGTGGCCTGCGTGAAGTTGAACACGTGCGGCCCGATCAGCACCGGCACGCCGACCGCGCACGCCTCGATCAGGTTTTGCCCGCCGAGCGGCAACAGACTGCCGCCTATGAACGCGAGATCCGAAGCAGCGTAGTAAGCGCCGAGTTCTCCCATTGAATCGCCGAGCAGTACATTCACGGCCGCCGGCAACGCAGGCACGCCGCCGCTCGCAGCCGCGGCCGCCGACGCCACCTTCGCGTCCGGCGCCCACGCGGAACGCCGCGCGAGCCGCAAGCCCGCTTTCTCGACGAGCCCCGCTACTTCGTTAAAGCGCTGCGGATGGCGGGGCACGAGAATCAGCAGCGCGCCCTCGACGCCAAGCTCGGAGAACGCCTGCAGCACGAGTTCCTCTTCGCCTTCGCGCGTGCTCGCGGCGACCCACACGGGCCGCGTGCCGATGGCCGCGCGCCACGCATGTCCGCGCGCCGCCAGTTCCGGCGGCGTGCTCATGTCGAACTTGAGATTGCCGAGCACCGCGACGTTGCGCGCACCGAGCGCCGTCAGCCGCTCGGCGTCGGAAGGACTCTGAGCCAGCACGCGCGCAAAGCCGCCGAACACGTCCTTGGTCGCGCCGCCGAACTTCGCCGCGCGCTTATAGGAGCGCGCCGACATCCGCGCATTGGTCAGCACGAGCTGCACGTCTGCGCGACGGCATTCGTCGATCAGCGTGGGCCACACTTCGGTTTCCATTACGAGACCGAGCGACGGCCGCCATGCGCGCAAGAAGCGCCGCACCGCGCGCGGCATGTCGTACGGCAGATAGCTTCGCAACACGCGGTCACCGAAAATCTGCTCGCCGGTCGCGCGGCCGCTCGGCGTCATATGAGTCAACAGGATGCGCGCGTCGGGACGCGCCTTGATGAGCGCCTCGATCAGCGGCTGCGCGGCGCGCGTCTCGCCGACTGACACCGCATGCACCCAGATCAAAGGCGCGTTGTCCTCGGGCAGGCGTCCGCGCGCATAGCCAAAGCGCTCGCCGATATGCTGACGATAACCGCGCTCCTTGCGCGAGCGGATCAGCAAACGCAGCACAGCGGCGGGCGCGATGAGCCACCACAACGCGTTATAGATCGCCCTTAGCATCGGCGCTCCGCTGCATCGAGCGCGCGACGGGCGGGCAACAGAGCCTGCGGACTCAGATAAGCCGCGGCGCTCAAACCAGCGCCCTGCCCTTGAGACGTTCGAGTATGCCGAGCGGCGCGCATTCGGGCTGCGCCATCGCCTTGACCGGCAGGAAGAAGGTCTGTTCGAGCATGAACTGGCCGGACATCACCGCATGCGAAGTCTGGTCCGAGAAACACACCCAGACACTGCCCGGCGGAAACGGCATGGTCTCCTGCGGGCTCGTCTTCTGATACTCGAGGTCCGCCTTCATGCCGTCGTGCAGATTGAGCATCAGATGGTCGTATTCGCTGCGCGGCGACTTCGTGACATGCAGCAGATTCAAAAGCCACGCGGAGCCCGGCATTTGCGGCTTGATATGCGGCAGGAAGCGTTTAGCCATGTCCTCGAACGGTTCGCCGACGCGCCACACGCGCGGCACGCCATGCGGATTGATGTTGGTGAACACGCGCAGAATGCGCTCGCCATAATTCGGCCGCGAGGGGAAGGCGTCGACGTGCAGGCGGCTATCGTCCTTGCGCCAGGACGTCTGGCGCGTTTCCACCTGATGCAGCCGCAGGCTCGTAGGCGCGACGCGCAACTTGCCGTTGTATTCGGGAAAGAGCCCGTCGACCAACGTGCGCGCGTTCGCCTGATAACGCGCGATCAACGCGCGCACCGCGGACTGCGTGACGGCGTCGCCGGCTACGCCATGCAGCGCGCCGCCGTTCGGTTCGAGGCTGATGTTCTTTCGATTCGGATCGGCGAGCGCGGGATCGAGCAGCGCCTGCTCGCCGCCTTCAACAGCAAAGCGCAGGTTCGGAAAATACAGCACCTTGCCGCGTTCGACGCCGGCGAGCAGCGTTTCGCGCGGCACGGACAGATTGCGCCCGTGCCAGTCGGCGTTCGCGACTTCGATAATCTGGGTTTCGTTCATGATCGCCCTTGAAAACGGATGATGCGTAAGGCGAAGCGCGCCGGACGAATTACAGCAGGCCGAAGCCGGCAAGCGCGGATTTCACTTGTTGCAGCGTGGGCGCTTGCCCGGCGGTGCCGAGATTGACGACGTTCGGCGACCAGTAACCGCCGGTACGCCACGCGGTGGCGAAATTGTACAACTCGACCGTTGGCCGCTTCAGCGCCGCCGCGATGTGGACTAGACCTGTGTCAACGCCGACCGTCGCGGCCGCGCCTTCGATCAGACCGACCACCGCGGGCAACGACAATTTAGGCGGCACGATGGCCGCGGCGCCGAACTCCTTCGCGAGACGCTCGCTCGTCGCGCGTTCGGACTCGCTGCCCCATGGCAGCACGATCGACGCGCCGCGCCGCACGAGCGACTGCCCCAATTCGATCCACGCGGCATCGGGCCACTGCTTGTCGGCGCGCGAGGTCGCGTGCACGAACACCACGTAAGGCACCGGCAGATTCAGATTGGCCGCCGACAACGCCAGCGCGGCGCGCGTCGTGTCGATGCCGAAGTCGATTTCGTCGGTGGGCTGCGGCTGCGGATCGTTCAGCGCCGCGGCCACCAGTTGCCGCGTGCGCTCGACCACATGCGTGCGCGGCTCGATCGGCACGCGCCTGTCGTAAAAGAAACGCACCGGCCATTCGAAGCCCGCGCCATCCGTGCGATTCGCGAGGCCGACCAGCGGCCCGCGTGCCATCTTCGCGACCCACGCGGTCTTGATGAGCCCCTGGCAGTCGATCACGAGATCGTAGTGCTCGGCGGCGAGCGCACGGCGGAACGCACCGATCTCGCGCCAGTTGTCGACCGATAAGATGCGCTTGCGCCAGCGCCGCAGCGACACCGGAATCGCGCGTCGCACGCCGCTGACAAGTTCGACGAGCCCAACGAAGCTTTCCTCGACGAGCCAGTCGATCTGCGCCTCGGGATGCCGGCGCCGGATGTCGGCGATCACCGGCATGTTGTGAACGACGTCGCCTAGTGACGACACCCTCACGATCAATATTTTTTGCACGCTCAAGAGAGGGAAACCGGCTATACCGTCCGAAGATGCATTGAAAGAGGTGCCGCGAAACCTGCCGCTTTGCTTCGCGCAAGACCTCCAGCGAGAGGCGGCACGACCTGCACGCCGTGTGCACGTCATGTCGCCAGGACGGCAATTCTAGCGCGACATAGCTGATCGGCATGAAAAAACGCGGCGCGGTAAGTGAAACCCGCGCCGCGTTAGGGGACGTTATGGACGTTATGGACGTTATGGACGATGGCTGCGGCTCGCGGCGGCCTGCTGCGGTCTATCCGCAACCGCAGCGCCGCCGCTGGCTTCGCCAAAGTTGTCAGAACGGCAGCTTCGCGTCTGCCTTCTCCGCGAGAATCACGCGGCGGAAGTCTTCCTGGATGCGCTTGAGCGCCGCGTCGTTATCGGCTTCGAAACGCATGACCACGACCGGCGTGGTGTTCGACGAACGCGCAAGGCCGAAGCCGTCCGGATACTCGACGCGCAAGCCGTCGATCGTCACCACGTCGTCCGCGCCGGTGAATTGCGCGTTCTTCTGCAGGCGCGCAATCAGTTCGAAGTTCTCGCCTTCTTCGAGCTTCAGTTGCAGCTCGGGCGTGGAGTTCGAGTTGGGCAGCGAATTCAGCAGCCTGCTCGGGTCCTGCACCCGCGTGAGAATTTCAAGCAGACGTGCGCCGGTGTACAGGCCGTCGTCGAAACCGTACCAGCGGTCCTTGAAGAATACGTGGCCGCTCATTTCGCCCGCGAGCGGCGCGCCGGTTTCGCGCAGCTTCGCCTTGACGAGCGAGTGCCCGGTCTTCCACATGAGCGGCTCGCCGCCCTTGTCCTTCACCCACTTCGCGAGATTGCGCGTGCACTTCACGTCGTAAATGATCTGCGCGCCCTTGTTGCGCGACAGGACTTCTTCGGCGAACAGCATCAGTTGGCGGTCCGGATAGATGATCTGGCCGTCTTTCGTGACGACGCCGAGGCGATCGCCGTCGCCGTCGAATGCGAAGCCGATTTCCGCATCCGTTTCCTTCAGCGCGCGAATCACGTCCTGAAGGTTTTCCGGATGAGCCGGGTCCGGGTGATGGTTCGGGAAGTTGCCGTCAATCTCCGTGAACAGCTCGACGAGTTCGCAGCCGAGCTTCTTGAAGAGCCTGGGCGCCAAGCCGCCCGCGACGCCGTTGCCCGTGTCCACTACGATCTTGATGGGACGCGCAAGCTTGACGTCGCTTGCAATGCGGTCGAGGTACGTATCTGCAATGTCGTACTCGACGTAAGTACCGCTGCCCTCAGAGAAGTTTTCGTCGACGATGCGCTGATGCAGCGCGAGAATCTGCTCGCCATAAATGGCCGAGCCGCGCAGCACCATCTTGAAGCCGTTGTAATCCGGCGGATTATGACTACCGGTCACGACGATGCACGAATCGACGCGCCGTTCGCCGCCTTCCAGCTGCAGCGGCACGCTCGCCGCGAAGTAACCGACCGGCGTGGGCACCATGCCGACATTGACCACGTCGACGCCGGCCGCACGCAGGCCGTCCGACAATGCCTGGATCAATTCCGGACCCGACAGGCGACCGTCGCGCGCGACCACCACGGCGTCGCCGCCTTGCGCCCGCACTTCGCTGCCGAACGCGCGGCCGATCGAACGCGCCGCGTCGGCGTCGAGCGTCTTGCCGATCACACCGCGAATGTCATACGCCTTGAAAATGGATTTGGAGATCATGTTGGCTCACTTGCGTGCAATGGAAAATTTTGACCGGCGCAGTCATGCTGGATCGGTAAATCATAGCGATCGGACATGATGCTGCACCCTTGCCGGAAGCGATCCGGTTCCAACTTATAATTGCGCTTTTCGGACCAGCCTGTAACGCCATTCTAATGCTTAGACGCCCTCCATTTGTAAAGTTGCCGGGGCGGCCCATGCCGCCAAGGGCAACCAGGCGTAAGCACTCGCGCAATGTGCATTGGCGAGCGCTTGCCGGATGCTGACGCTCAAACGCTTTGCCAATCCGGACGTCACGCGCGCGTTCACCAATATTGTCTGGCTCGGCCTCGAACGGCTCACGCAAATCGGCGTGGCCATTGTGATCAGCGGCGTGCTCGCGCGTTACTTCGGACCCGACACGTTCGGCAAATGGCAATACGCCAATACGCTGCTGCTCGTGCTCTCACCCATTACCTGGGTATGCGGCGCGGAGATTCTCGTGCCTACCATCGTTGCCAGGCCGCCCGCGCAACTCGGCACGGTGCTCGGCAGCGCATTTGCGCTGCGCTTTTCCGTGTCGGTCGCGGCCTTGCTGCTCACGTGGCTCGGCATTGCGCTGCATTTCCTCGATCCACTCGTGGGCGCGATGCTCGCGGGGCTCGCGGTCACCATGCTGTTTCGCGAGCCGTTCGTCGGCGTGATCAATGCATGGCTGCAAAGCATGACCTACAGCAAGCCGCAGTTGCTCACGAGCATGAGCACCGCGGTGCTCAAGGCCGGCCTCGTCTATCTGCTCGTGCGCGCGGCCGCCGAACCCTCGCGCTTTGGCTGGCTGTGGGCGCTGGAGTCGGCGGCTATCGGCAGTGTATTGCTCGTCTATTACATTCGTCGGCATGGCGGCAAACTCGGCTGGCATTTTGACCGCTCGCTCTTCACGCACTTCGCGAGTGCGGGCACGGTGTTCTGGCTCGGCCTGATCTGTATGTACCTCTTCCTGAAACTCGACCGGCTCATGCTGGAGCGCGCCATTTCATTCGCCGATCTCGGGCGCTATTCCGCTGCGCAACAGCTGAACGAAAACTGGATCACGCTCGCGCTGATGCTCGCGCAAACCATCGCGCCCGCGTTTGTCTACCGCGTGCAGCAGTCGGCGCAGTTGCGCCGCAACGTGTGGCGCCTCACGGCGATGACCGCCGCCTTGATGATCTCCGGCGCGCTGGTGCTCGACCTGCTCGCGGGGTTCATCATCCGCCGCGTGTTCGGGCCGGGCTTTGAAGGCGCAATCGAGATTTTCCGCTGGGCCGTCTGGCTTTCCGTGCCTGCAGGCGTCGAGGCCATCGGCAATCTCGTCGTACTGAAATATCAGGCGAAGTTCGTGTTGCTGTTTAAATGGCTGCTGGCGCTCGCCGTTGCGTTCGTCGTCAATCTGCTGGCGATTCCGCGGCTCGGCGCTTATGGCGCGCTGGTCGGACTCGCGGGCGGGTATCTGGCGGCAGCGGCAGTTAATCTTTATTACATTCGTTTCAAATTGCGCCCATGACGCTTCCTTTCGCCGACGCGCCGCCGCACTGCCTCGACGACGTGGCGGTGCTCATGCCCGCTTACAACGGCCAGGCCGAGGTCGATCTCACACTCGCGTCTTTCAATGAACGTGCGCTGGTGCACGTTCTGATCGTCGATGACGGCAGCACGCCGCCCATCGTCGCGCCGGCGTTGGCCAACATGCAGATCGAAGTGTTGCGCATGCCGGTGAACGGCGGCATCGAGCGCGCGCTCGAAGCAGGCATCGAGGCGCTCGCGCAGCGCGGCTTTCGCTACGCGGCGCGCATCGACGCGGGCGATCGCAGCGTGCCGCAACGGCTCGCGAAGCAGCGCGCGTATATGGAGGCGCATCCGCAAGTGGCCGGGCTCGGTATGTGGACGCAAGTCGTCACGCGCGCGGGCGAGCCGCTTTTCATGCTGACGCCGCCCGCCGAACCGGCGCAGATCCGCCGCCTGCGCTTCTTCCGCTCATGCCTTGCGCATCCTTCGATGATGCTCCGTATCGACGCGGTGCGCGCCGTCGGCAACTATCGCGCGAAATATCGCTCGGCCGAAGACCTCGATCTGTTCGTACGCCTGATGGAGCGCTACGAATGCGCAAATCTGCCCGAGCTGGGCCTCTATTACGAGCTGAACGAAGGCGGCATCAGCGCGACCAAGCGGCGCCGCCAGGTGCTCTCGACGCTGAGGCTGCAGCTGCGCTACTTCAACGTCGCGAATCCGTACGACTGGTTCGGCCTCGCGAAAAATCTGCTGCACCTCGTCACGCCTTACCGCGCGCTGCAGCGGGTCAAACGCAGCCTGCTCGCGCCGCGTGCGAGTCATTGATCCGCAACGCCGCCGTCCGCACGCCCTTTCACTCACCGCCGAGTTCGTTACCGCATGAAGCCAGCTTTCAAGTCGACGCCCGCGTTGCGCATTACACTCGTGTGTAACACCGCCTGGGCAATCTATACGTATCGGCAAGGGCTGATCCGCATGCTGGTCGCGCGCGGCGTCGACGTGACGGTGCTCGCGCCGCACGATCGCACGTTCGAGCTGCTGCGCGCGATGGGCTGCCGCTGCATCGAGTTACCCGTCGCATCGAAAGGCACCAATCCGCGCGACGATCTGCGCACGCTGTATTCGCTGTATCGTCATTACCGCGCGATCCGCCCGCATGTCGTGTTTCATTACACGATCAAGCCGAACATCTACGGCTCGATCGCCGCGAAGCTGGCCGGCGTGCAATCGGTCGCGGTGACCACGGGGCTCGGCTATGTGTTCATCCAGCAGAGCCGCGCCGCGCAGGTCGCGAAAAAACTGTATCGTTTTGCGTTCCGTTTCCCGCGCGAAGTGTGGTTTCTGAATCGCGACGACCAGGCAGCGTTTGTCGAACAGAATTTGTTGGTGCATCCTGAGCGGGCGCGGCTCCTGCACGGCGAGGGAGTCGACCTCGAACAGTTTGCGTTCACGGCCTTGCCCGAGCGCGCGGAATTCCGGTTCGTGCTGATCGGCCGTTTGCTGTGGGACAAAGGCGTCGGCGAATATGTCGAAGCGGCGCGGCGTTTGCGTGAGCGTTATCCGCATGCGCGCTTTCAGTTGTTAGGCCCGGTCGGCGTGGACAACCCGAGTGCGATCACGCGCGACGAAGTGGCGGCGTGGGAACGGGAAGGCATCATCGACTATCCCGGCGAAGCCCATGACGTGCGGCCCTTTATCGCCGATGCGGATTGCGTCGTCTTGCCGTCGTATCGCGAAGGCGTGCCGCGCACGCTGATGGAAGCGTCGGCAATGGGCCGGCCGATCGTGGCGACCGACGTGCCGGGCTGCCGCGAAGTGGTGGCACACGGCGTCAATGGATTGCTTTGCGAAGCGCGCAACGCGGAAAGCCTTGCGAACGCGCTCGCGCACATGCTCGACATGAGCGGCGCCGAGCGCCGCGCGATGGCAGAACGCGGCCGGCAGAAAGTCGCGCAGGAGTTCGACGAACGCGTCGTCGTCGAAACGTATAAAGACCTGGTGCAAAAAATGACGGGCGTTTTACTTTAACGGAGCAACAGCATGACCACGAAGGGCACGATTCTGGTAACGGGCGGCGCGGGCTTTATCGGCTCGCATACCTGCGTCGAACTGCTGAACGGTGGCTACGACGTCGTGGTAATCGACAATCTGGTGAACAGCAACCGCGAATCGCTGCGGCGCGTCGAGCAGATCACCGGCCGCGCGGTCGCATTTTATGAAGCCGACGCGCGCGACGAAGCGGCGCTCAACCGTATTTTCGACGCGCACCCGATCACCGGCGCGATCCACTTTGCCGCGTTGAAGGCGGTGGGCGAATCGGTCGCGAAACCCATTGAGTACTACAGCAACAACGTGGGCAGCCTGCTCGCGCTGCTCGGCGTGATGCGCGATCGCAACGTGAAGCAGTTCGTGTTCAGTTCGTCGGCCACGGTGTATGGCGTGCCGAAAAGCTCGCCCATCGACGAATCGTTTCCGCTGTCGGCAACCAACCCGTATGGCCAGTCGAAGCTGATCGCAGAGCAGGTGCTGCGCGATCTGGAAGTGGCCGATCCGTCATGGCGCATCGCCACGCTGCGCTATTTCAATCCGGTCGGCGCGCACGAGAGCGGTCTGATCGGCGAAGATCCGGCGGGCATTCCGAATAACCTGATGCCGTACGTCGCGCAGGTCGCGGTCGGCAAGCTGGAAAAGCTGCGCGTGTTCGGCGGCGATTATGAAACGCCGGACGGCACCGGCGTGCGGGATTACATCCACGTGGTCGATCTGGCGCGCGGGCATCTGGCCGCGCTCGATGCGCTCGTCAAGCGCGACGCGAGCTTCGTCGTCAATCTCGGGACCGGCCAGGGTTATAGCGTGATCGACGTGGTGAAGGCGTTCGAGAAGGCCTCGGGACGCCCAGTGCCGTATGAAATCGTGGCGCGCCGTCCGGGCGATGTCGCGTCGTGCTTTGCCGATCCCAGCGCGGCGCGCGAAGTGCTCGGCTGGCGCGCGGAGTTCGGCATAGAAAGAATGTGTGCGGATCATTGGCGGTGGCAGTCGGCGAATCCGCGCGGATTCGCAGGCTGACGCGCAAACAAAGGTCGTGCGGCAAAGCGAGGCGCTTACGGGTTAGCAGAGCCCGTCAGCGCCCGCTGTCACCGCACTACATCACCGCGCTGCATCAGGACACGGCAAGCGCCGCATGCCCACTGGCGATACCGCCGGCGGGCGTCGCCACATAGCTCGCGTGTCTCGTCGTGCCTTCGCTCACGCGAAACACCGCCACCGCTTCACGCAACACCGCCGCCTGTTCTTCCAGCGACTTCGCCGCCGCGGCCGCTTCCTCGACGAGCGCCGCGTTGTGCTGCGTGACCTCGTCGATCTGCGCGACCGCCTTGTTGACCTGCTCTATGCCGTCGCTCTGCTCGAGTGCCGCAGCCTCGATCTCCCCCATGATGCCGGTCACGCGCTCGACCGACTGCATCGCCTCATGCATCGTGCGGCTCGCCTCGGCCACGAGCGAGGCGCCCTGCTCGACCTGAGCCGCCGAATCGCCGATCAGCTCCTTGATCTCCTTGGCCGCCGCGCCCGAGCGCTGCGCGAGGCTGCGCACTTCCGAGGCCACCACCGCGAAGCCGCGCCCCTGCTCGCCGGCACGCGCCGCTTCCACGGCTGCGTTCAGCGCGAGAATGTTGGTCTGAAACGCAATGCCCTCGATCATGCCGATGATCTCCGTCACCTTGCGCGAGGATTCCGTGATGCCGTCCATCGTCTCCGTGACGCGCGAAACCACGTTGCCGCCGCGCGTGACCGTATCGAGCGCGCCTTGCGCAAGCCGGTTGGCCTGCTTCGCGTTGTCCGCGTTCTGCTTCACGGTCGCCGAGAGCTGCTCCATGCTTGCCGCCGTCTGTTGAAGCGCCGCGGCCTGCTGTTCCGTGCGCGCCGACAGATCTGCATTGCCCGAGGCAATTTCGTTCGCGCCCTGAGTGATGGCGGTAGTGCTGCCGCGTACTTGGGACACAGTTTCGACGAGCCCGTCGCGCATCTTCGTCAACGCGCTCAGCAACTGGCCCATTTCATTGCGCGACTGGCTCTTGATCGCCACCGTCAAGTCGCCCGCGGCCATGCGCTCGAAATGCTTGACGGTCGCGTTGACCGGCTTGATCAGTGCCGCCGACAGCGCCATCCGCGCCCCGACGCCAATCGCGATGGCGAGAGCGCCGATCGCGGCGAACAGCAGCGTCGCAATCTGGAAGCGCTGCGCGGCAGTCTCGGCCTGGTGGTGCTGGTTTTCGGTCTGCGCGCGTTCGAGCGCGTCGATGGCCTTCGAATACGTGGTGTAAAACGCGTTCGCCGTCTCCCCCTGAATATTGCGGAACGTGTTGAAGTCGAAGTCGATGAGCGCCTTGAACTCCGGCTCGATGGCCTTATCGACGAGCGCGCTGCGCGCCTGCTCGACGTTTTGCGCGAGCTTCTGCTCGGCATCGCTCGAAAACGGGCCTGCCATGTAATTGCGGAAGTCCTTGTTCGACTCGACCAGCACCTTGTGCGCAGCCGGCAGCAGGTCGTCGGTCTGCTTGCCGACGCTGAAAAGCGTTTGATACGAACCCAGCGCCAGTTGCACCTGCAGCAGCTTCTCCGAGCTCGCCTTCAGATGCGAGAGCGCCGCCGCGCTGCGCTGCGTGTCGTCCAGGCTGCTGTTGGCCAGCTTGAGCGCCCCGTAGCCGACACCGATCACGGTCAGCAGAAAGGCAACGAATACGCTGATCACGAGCGTCAGGCCGCCACGAATTGTGATGTTGTTTAGCATTGAGTCTCCGGAACGGTCTTGTCGATCCGCGGCGAGTGTCGATTCACCCGCGTTGTCTCACTTCGCCGCATCCAGCTTTAACGGCTTTCGGCACGTCTCGCTAAATAGGTGAAATCCATGACCGGCGCGGCTTTGCGGGCAATTTTCACCTCACTATCTGGGATATCTGGCGGCATGTTCGAGCCCGGCGCTTTTCCGGGCGCGCCACGTTTCGTTTGTATAATTCGGCGTCTTTGCTCAGGCCCACTTTCATGCTTAGTTTTGCGCTCGGCTTTCTGGTTTCACTGCTGATCACGCTGTTGATCGTGCGCTATGCGCATCTGCATGAAAGGTTTTCGACCGACACCGATCTTGCCGGCGTGCAGAAATTCCACGTGCGTCCGGTGCCGCGCATCGGCGGCACCGGCATTCTGCTCGGGCTGGTCGCCTCCGCCGCGCAGTTGCATCACTCGTATCCTGCCGTCTCAGGCGGCATTCTCGCGCTGATTGCGTGCGGCATGCCGGCCTTCGGCTCCGGTCTCGTCGAAGACCTGACGAAGCGCGTGTCGCCGCTCGCGCGCCTCGTCTGCACGATGGCGGCGGCGGCGCTCGCCTACTTCCTGCTGCATATCGCGGTCACGCGCATCAGCGTGCCGCCGCTCGACTTCCTGCTCTCTTATGCGGTGATCTCGTGCGCGGTCACGGTGCTCGCGGTGGCGGCGCTCGCGAACGCGATCAACATCATCGACGGCTTCAACGGCCTCGCGTCGATGGTCGCGTTCATGATGTTCGCGTCGCTCGCTTACGTGGCCTTCCAGGTGCACGACCCGGTGGTGCTGTCCGCGTCGTTCATGATGATGGGCGCGGTGCTCGGCTTCTTCATCTGGAACTTTCCGGCGGGGCTGATTTTTCTCGGCGACGGCGGCGCCTATTTCATCGGCTTCATGCTCGCGGAACTGTCGATCATGCTGGTCATGCGCAATCGCGACGTGTCCGCGTGGTATCCGGTTCTGCTCTTCATGTACCCGATCTTCGAGACATGCTTTTCGATTTACCGGAAGAAGTTCATTCGCGGCATGTCGCCTGGCATTCCGGATGGCGTGCATCTGCACATGCTGGTCTATAAGCGGCTGATGCGCTGGGCGGTGGGCACACGCACCGCGCGCGAGCTCACGCGGCGCAATTCGCTGACGTCGCCTTATCTGTGGCTGCTGTGCCTGATCGCAGTCGTGCCGGCTACGTTGTTCTGGCGGCATACGCTGCATCTGTTCTGCTTTGTCGTGGTGTTCGCGGCGACTTATGTGTGGCTCTATGTGAGCATTGTGCGATTCAAGTCGCCGCGGTGGATGGTGGTGAGGAAGGCGAAGCGGTAAAAACAAAAGGCGCCGAGGCGCCTTTTGTTTTTTGTTCGCTGCTTCGCCGGAGCTCGCCGGGATTGCGGCGAGGAACGCTCGTTAAGCCAGTCTTATCACGCGCGGCGCGAAGCCCGCGCTCATGAAACCCGCGTAACGGGCGGCGGCACGCTGCGCAAAGCCGTCGACGTGGCCGGCTGATATTCCGAGACCCAGCGGCGCAGATCGCGGCGCACTTCGTCGTCTGTGGGGATGCGGTGTTGCATCAGCCACGGCAGCAGGTTGTCGATCAGGCTATCCGGCACTTCGCGCGCTTTCGCGATACGCAGCTTCGGGTGCGGCGTGCGCGTGGTGGTTTCGTCGTCGGCGAGCAGTTCTTCGTAGAGCTTTTCGCCCGGGCGCAGGCCCGTGAACACGACGCGAATCTGCTCTTCGGTGAAGCCGTACAGGCGGATCAGATCGTGCGCAAGATCGGCGATGCGCACCGGCTTGCCCATGTCGAGGATGAAAATCTCGCCGCCGCGCCCCATGCTCGACGCTTGCAGCACGAGTTGCGACGCTTCGGGAATCGTCATGAAGAAACGCGTGATTTCCGGATGCGTGACCGTGACCGGACCGCCGCGCGCGATCTGCTCCTGGAACTTCGGGATCACGCTGCCCGCGCTGCCGAGCACGTTGCCAAAGCGCACCGTCTCGAACTGCGTGCGCCGCGGGCCCTGCTGTTGCAGCGACGAGCACACCATTTCCGCGAGACGCTTGCTCGCGCCCATCACGTTGGTCGGGTTGACGGCCTTGTCGGTGGAAATCAGCACGAAGTGGGCGACGTCGTGACGGATCGCCGCGCGCGCCATGCGATAGGTGCCGAGCACGTTGTTGCGCACGGCCTGCCAGGCGTTCACCTCTTCCATGAGCGGCACGTGCTTGTAGGCCGCGGCGTGGAAGACGATATGCGGGCTGTAGCGCGCCATCACCTGGTCGAGCAGCAGCGAGTCCTTCACGTCGCCGATGATCGGCACCACCGACACTTCCGGATATCTGTCGCAGAGTTCTTCGTTGAGCCGGTAGATGGAAAACTCGGAGATGTCGAACGCCACCAGTTGAACCGGGCCGAAGCGCAGGATCTGCCGGCACAATTCGGAGCCGATCGAACCGCCCGCACCTGTGACCATGACGACGCGGTTCTTGAGCAGCGCTTCGACGTGGTCGGTGTCGATCATGACCGGATCGCGGCCCAACAGGTCTTCGAGATCGATCTGGCGGACGCGGGAGAGGAAGGCCTGGCCCTGGGTGAGCGGTGTAAGCGCCGGCAGTGTCATCGCGCGAACTCCCGCGCGCACGCACAGCGTGGCGATGCGCCGGTGCGCCTCGACGGAAGCCGACGGCACGGCGATGATCACGTGCTCCACTTTCAGGTCGGCGCTGATTTTCTGCAGATCGCTGATCGCGCCGAGCACCCGGTAGCCGTAGATTTCGCGGCCCTGTTTGACCGGATCGTCGTCCAGCAGGCCCGCCAGACGCCATTCGCCGGAGCGCTTCAGTTCGCGCACGAGATTCGCGCCCGCATTGCCCGCGCCCAGCACGAGCACGGGCTTACCTTGCCCGACGAGCCCGCCGTAGCGATAGAACTCCTTGGCCGCCCGATAGAGGGCGCGCGAACCGCCCATAGCGAGAAACAGCAGCATCGGCGAAACGATCAGCACGGAGCGCGGCACGATGGGCGCCGGCTGCAGGAGCGCTGAAGCGATCATGACGACGAGCGCGCCCACGCCAATTGCTTTTGCAATTCGCACGAGGTCGGGCAAGCTCGCGAAAACCCACATGCCCCGATACAGCCCGTAGCTGCGGAACATGACGGCGTAGATGAGCAGCACCCAGATCAGGGCATGCAGGCCGCTCGACCAGAACGGGCCCGGCACCGGGCCGTTGAAGCGGATCACGTAGGCCAGCATCCAGGCGAGAGCCACCGCGCACAGGTCGAACGCAAATGCACTGAACGAAAGCCATCGGGCTTTGAATCTCTTCATTGCGCAGAACCTCAGGATTGCCCGGAGCGGGATAGATGGCGTCGCCAGCGCCGATCAATAAAAAGCCCGGCGACCACCAGCACGACGGCCCATGCGACCACCACCAGCCACTGATATGGCACGGGAAGATCCAGTGCCCGTAAAGCAAGCATTATGCCTGTGCCCATGAACAAATACCAAATGCGCGCGGTCGATGCATGCCCGAAGCCCGACTGCACCAGTCTCTGATAGTAGTGTTCGCGGTGCGCTTGCCAAAATTTTTCGCCGCGCAGCAGGCGTTTCGCGAGCGTGACCGACGCATCGCCGATGAACGGCGCAAAGCTCACCGCCGGGAACCACACCGGCCAGACGCCCTCGCGCCAGCCCCAGTAACCGAGCGCGCCCGCAAGAAAGCCGAGCGGAATCGAGCCGGCGTCGCCGAGAAAGATGCGCGCCGGGTGGAAGTTGAAAAGCAGAAAGCCGCCAGCCGCGCCCGCGACGACCATGGATGCGACCGCGAGCGTCGCGTCCGGATGGCCTGAAATCGACGCAGCGATGGCGTAGCCGCCGAAGCCGAATACCGCCATTCCGCCCGCAAGGCCGTCCGAGCCGTCCATGAAATTGTACAAATTGACCAGCCACACAAGTAGGACCGCCATGGCGGCGAGCGCCCACCACGGCACATCGGCGGGATAGACGGCGACGAGCGCCGCGACCGCCGCCGCGTGTCCGCCGAAGCGCACACGCGCCGGCAGGCCGCGGCGGTCGTCGATCTGCGACAGCGCGGCGAGGAGCGCCGCCGCCAGAGCGGGCAGCCAGAGAGCCGGCGAGGCAAGCGAGATCAGCACGACGGCGACCGGCACGATGCCCCAGCCGCCGACGCGCGGCGTGGGGCGCGTGTGCAGTGAACGGTCGTTGGGGATGTCGGTGGCAAGACGCCACGCGAGGCCGGTTCTGAGCAGCGCCCACAGGATCGCCGCGCAGGCGCAGAACGCGAGGGCGCCCCAAAAGAGCAGCAGGAGCACGGGATGAGCGGAAAGCGAAGCAAATGGCATCGAAAATACGTTCAGTGCGTGGCGCGATACCAGGCCGCGGTTTCGAGCAGGCCATGTTCGACTGT
Organism: Burkholderia sp. WSM2230; assembly: GCF_000472445.1. GTDB lineage: Bacteria > Pseudomonadota > Gammaproteobacteria > Burkholderiales > Burkholderiaceae > Paraburkholderia. Next base: position 136,678 of record NZ_AXAJ01000011.1, on the reverse strand, counting down.
GTGCGGCGGGTACCAGCCGAGGCATTCGCAAATATGCGAACTGTCGAGGCGCAACTCGCCGATCAGACGGTCGACGCGCGCGGAGCGCCCAGTCAGCCGGCCGGCGAGGCGCAACAGCGCGACGGGCACCGGCACGAGGCGCGCGGGCGCATGCAGTTGCGTGGCGAGCGCATGCGCGAGCTCGGAGACACTCAGGTCGCGGCAGTCTGTCACGTTGAAAGTCTGGCCGGCAGCGCGCGGATCGGTGGCGCAGTGGACCAGCGCGTCCGCGAGGTTGTCGACGAATACCAGGCTGCGGCGCGCATCTATCGCGCCGAGCGGCAACGGAATGCCTCGGGCAATCGCACTCATCAGTTGCAGAAAATTCGCGCGCACGCCTGGGCCGTACACCAGCGGCGGCCGCGTGATCACGATTTCCATGCCCGACTCGCGGCCGTACTCGCGAAGCGCCCGCTCGGCCTCGAGCTTGGAGATGCCGTAGGGGTCTGTGGGAGCCGGTTCGTCGGTCTCCGCGATGGGCCGGCCGGCACTGCTTTCGGCCACCGCCTTGATGCTGCTCACGAACACGAAACGCCGCGCGCCGGCATGCCGCGCCGCCTGCGCGACCCGCACTGCGCCCGTGACATTGGTGGCGCGATAGGCCGCGAGCGGATCGGCCGTGACGTCGTGCATCATGTGCACGCGCGCCGCGAGATGGATAACCGCATCGCATTGCATATCCGCGGGCCAATGTTCTTCGATGCCCTGAAAGTCCGCCGCGTCGAAAAGCCATTCGCGCACGCCTTGCTCCGCGGTCTGCGGGCGGCGCACCAGAGCCGCCACCGTATCGCCGCGCTGCAGCAGGGCTCGCGAAACCGCTTTACCGACGAAGCCATTCGCGCCCGTCACAAGCACTCGCTGGGTCATGGGCGCGCCTCCGGTGCGGGCGGCAGCGGCCGCATTCGCAAGCGCGTTCGGGCGAGGCCCGCCCCACCCCGACACGTCGGGAAAGGGGGATGAGACACGATACAATCTGGCATCGGCGGCGGTGGTGAGGGAGTCTGACTGGGAACGTATTGTATGCGGGCAGCTTCTACTTCGGCCCTCTCGCGCGGTTCCTCAGGCGCTAAAATGTGCCCGCATCGCACTGGCTGGAGCGAGGCCGCACAAGATTGAACGAGGCTCAACAAGGCCGAATGCGGCTGGCCGGAGCCGTCAGCAGTGCGGCGGCCCCGGGCCGGGATAATAAACGGGCGGCCGCGCAGCAAGAGCCGTCGGAACACTTAGTAACATCTCAAACCTATTCGCGCATGTGGAATTCGTGGTTTCGATCCGACGTGCTCGACAACAGCACCTCCAGGACCGCCCCGTTCAGGGCGCGGCCATGCAGCGGCCCCCTCCCCCGGGCGCCGGCGAGCCGACGGGCGCCTCGGGCGAGGGTCGCGCCACGCACGAGCCGGTCTGAAGAAAACGTTTGAGCTAAAAGAGCCCATCTATGAAAGTGCTGTTCGCCACCTACCCGATGGCATTCCACACCCCCGGAGGCGGAGAAATCCAGTTGCTTGCGTATCGCAAGCACCTGCCCGCGCATGGCGTGGACGTCACGCTGTTCGATCCGTGGAACCCCCGGTTTCTCGAACACGACGTGGTTCATTTCTTCTCGTGTGTCGGCGGCTCGGTCCACTTCTGTAACTTTGTTAAACAGTTGGGCTTGCCGCTCGTGGTTTCCTCCAGTCTTTGGGTGACCGAGGAGACAAAGCATCTCTATCCTATCGGCGAGATTCATCATCAGTTTTCGCTCGCGGACCGGGTGGTGGCCAATTCGGAGATCGAATGCGACACGCTCGCGCGCATCTTCAATCTGCCGCGCGAAAAATTTGCGAGCGTGCTCAACGGCGTTGAGCAAACTTTTTATGAGCCGGTTGCCCCCGAACTCTTTCGCGGCGAATTCGCAATTCATGGCCGCTTCATTCTGAACGTCGGCAACATCGAACCACGCAAGAACCAGTTGGCGCTGATCCGGGCGATGAAGTCGTTCCCCGAACTGAAACTGGTGCTGATCGGCCATCAACGCGATCCGGAGTATGCGAAAAGCTGCTTCGCGGAAGGCGGCGACCAGGTCGTCTATGCGGGCACGCTCGCGCACGATTCCCCAGTGTTGCGCTCGGCGTACGCGGCATGCGAAGCGTTCGTGCTGCCGAGCACGCTCGAAACGCCGGGGCTCGCCGCGCTCGAAGCGCACGCAGCCGGCGCGCGCATCGCGGTTACGAAGGTTGGCTCTACCGAAGAATACTTCGCGGAGCATGTCGCCTACCTTGATCCAGCGGACGTCGACAGCATTGCGCAGTCCATTCGCGACGCCCTCGCCCATGAGCGCACCCGCAGCTCGAATGCGTTGGGCACGGCGCGCGACCTGACCTGGCAAGCCGTCCTGTCACCTCTGAAAGACCTTTACGATTCCCTGCTAAGAAAATGAACTTCGATCTCCGTCCTCTGAACAACGTCGAGAAATCCTCGAATCCTGACTTTTCCTGGCAGGCGACCAACAACGACCCGCAGTTCGAACTGGTGGGCTGGGAGGCTCTGTCACAGCGAGCCGCGCGCATTTCGTTCGAGCTCAAGACTAGCGCGACGGCGGCTTCGCCCTGCATGCTGTATATCGACGCGGGCTCGGGCATGTCGGAACATACCGCGATCGGTCTGCACGTCGACGGCAACGGCAAGGTGCAGCAGGACGTTGCGTTCCCAAAGCTGGCCGGCCCGATCCGCTTCGATCCGATCGCGCTGCCGGCGCTCTTTTCGGTGACGGGCCTGACCATCACCGTGCTCGACGAAACCGAATGCTCGCCCGAGCTGCTCGCGCGCGCACGCCGCATGGCCGCATGGCGCGGCGGACCGTTGCCGGCCACCGCGCCTATCGTCGGCGAGTCGTATCAGGAATGGCTCGATGCCAACGAACCGCCCAGGTCCATTTATCCGCAACTGCGCGAACGTTCGAAAACGTTCGCCTTGCAGCCGAAGGTCAGCATCGTCATGCCGACCTACAACACGCCGGAAAAGTGGCTGCGCAAAGCGCTGGATTCGGTGATCGACCAGGTGTACGGGAACTGGGAAATCTGCGTGGCCGACGACTGCTCGACCAAGCCCGAAGTCAAGGCGGTGCTCGACAGCTACGTCGAAAAGTACCCGGACCAGGTGAAGGTCGCATATCGCACGACAAATGGTCATATCAGCGCGTCGAGCAACACGGCGCTCGAACTTGCGACGGGCGAATTCGTCGGTCTGCTCGACCACGACGACGAACTGCATCCGCTCGCGCTCTATTGCGTGGTCGAGATGCTGAACGCGCATCCGGACGCGGCGCTCATCTATAGCGACGAAGACAAGATCTCCGAAGAAGGCGAGCGCTCGGACCCGTACTTCAAGTGCGACTTCAACTACGATCTGTTCCTTAGCCAGAACATGATTTCGCACTTCGGCGTGTACAAGACGTCGGTGCTGCGCGACATCGGCGGCTTCCGTACCGGCCTGGAAGGCTCGCAGGATTACGACCTGGCGCTGCGCGTGATCGATCGGGTCGGACACGACGTGGTGTATCACGTGCCGCGCGCGCTCTATCACTGGCGCATCATTCCCGAGAGCACCGCAAGCGGCCATGAAGCGAAGCCCTACGCGCATATCGCCGCAATGCGCGCAATCGACGACCATCTCAAGCGCAACAACATTAAGGCGCACACCATTCACGCGCCGGGCACGCATGCGTTCAACAAGGTCGTCTACGAATTGCCGGACGTGCTGCCTTCCGTCGAAATCATCATTCCGACGCGCGATTCCGCGGATCTCGTCGAGCAATGCGTGGAGTCGGTGCGTCAGAAGTCGACGTATCCGAATTACCGCATCACGATCATCGACAACGGCTCGGTCAAGCAGGAAACGCACGACCTGTTCGCACGCCTGCAAACGGACGAGCGCGTCAAGGTGGTGCGCGACGACTCGCCGTTCAACTACTCCGCGCTGAACAACCGCGTCGCGCTTGCAAGCACCGCCGACTTCGTGTGTCTGATGAACAACGACATAGAAGTCATCAATGCGGACTGGCTCGAGGAAATGGTTTCGGTCGCCATTCAGAAGAACGTGGGCGCGGTAGGCGCCAAGCTGCTGTACCCGGACGACACCATTCAGCACGGCGGCGTCGTGTTGGGTGTTGGCGGCATCGCGAGCCACGCGCACAAGCATTTCCCGAACACGATGGCTGGCTACTTCGCACGCGCGCGGCTGCGCAATGCGATGAGTGCCGTCACCGCGGCATGCCTGTTGATCCGCCAGTCGATCTACAAGGAAGTCGGCGGGCTCGATGAAGACTTGCACGTCGCGTACAACGACATCGACTTCTGCCTGCGCGTGCGTAAAGCGGGTTATCGCAACGTCTGGACGCCCTACGCGGAGCTCTATCACCACGAGTCGGCCACGCGCGGGGCTGAAGACACGCCCGAAAAGATCAGTCGCTTCAATCAGGAGTCGGAACTGGTCCGGCAACGCTGGGGCGATCTGCTGATGAACGACCCGTACTATTCGCCGAACCTGACGCTGACGGCCGACGACTTTTCGTTCGCCTGGCCTTCGAGGATTGCTGACCTTGTCTAATCTGGGAAAGAAGAACAACACCGCCTGGCTGGCCGAGTATCGCCATCCGTCGCCAGGCGAGTTATTTTGCCTGCCAAGCGCGATCTACTTCCTGATGAAGTTCAGGGCCGACCTTGCGCGCTACAACTCGAAGTCGCTGAACGACCGCGTGACGTTGTACTTCTGGTGGGAAATGACGGCGCGCGACACCTATCCGGACTTCGAATGGGTGCTGCGTCGCGAAGACATTGAATATCTGCGGCAACTCGACAACGAAACACTGATCGCTCGGCATCCCGAGGCCGTGACGTACTGGCTCGGATCGGTCGCGCCGAGCGTGCTCGACACCAAGCATCTGTCTGAAACGCTGCTGGAGCCGCAAACCGTCCTCGAGCAGGCGGGACTGCAATTGCCGAGGCTCATCACGATGATAGTTGGGAGCCGCGGCGACCTTTCGCAGGCTTTCGATCTCGGCACGTTGAGCGGCTATCTGAACTGCCTGAACTGGTGGGAAGCACATGGGCAGGACGCGTGTCCGCGCGTCACGTGGAGAGCGCCCGTCGCGTGGCCGAAGCTCACGGAGCCGACCGGCGACACCCAGGCCGGCGCGCTGCCCTTCCCGCGTTTTCTCGCGCTCATCGCCGCGGAGCGGCCCGATCTGAAGAGCGCATTCGACCTGACTACCTTCATCGGTCAACTGGCTTGCCTCAGTTGGTGGGAAGAGCACGGCCATCGCGAATATGCGCGCATCAAGTGGTCGCCCGCGCCGGTCGGCGGGGCCATGCTCGAGCCTGCGGAACCAGTGAGCGAAGACGGGTTGCACGTGCCGCGCTTCATTTCGCTCATCATCAATGAACGGCCCGACCTGCAAAGCTCGTTTAATCTGCGCAGCTTTACCGGCCGGCTCAGTTGCCTGTCATGGTGGCTCGAACACGGGCAGCTTCAATACCGTGCGATCAAGTGGGTGCCGCCTACGGCTCCCCGCACGCTGACCGAGATGGAAGCGGGCGAAGTCCGGCATGGCTTGCCCTTGCCGCTCTTTTTGCGGCTGATTCTCAGCGAGCGGCCGGACCTTCAGGCTCAGTGCCCGCAAGACACGTTCATCGGCCGTCTCAAGGCGCGTTCGTGGTGGCTCGAACACGGGCAATTCGAGTATCCGGCGATTCGCTGGGTCGCGCCGCCGGTGCCCGCCGAACTCTTCGAGATGCAAGCCGGCGAGCGTTGCACGCTGCCGTTCCTGCCGCGCTTTTTGAATCTCATCTGGAAAGAGCGCGCGGACCTGCAAACGGCATTCAATCTCGACAACTTCGGCGCGCGTCTGAGCTATGAGTCGTGGTGGAACGAGCACGGCCAGAACGAATACCCGGCGATCAAATGGTCGGCAACCGGGCTCGCGCAGGCGCTCGCCCGCATGGACGACGAAGACGCGCCCGGCACGTCGAAACTGCCGCGCTTTCTCGAACTGATCGCAAACGAGCGCCCCGATCTGCAGGCCTCGTTCGACGTCACGACAGAAGCCGGCCGCGCTCAGCTCGTGCAGTGGTGGAACACGTTCGGCGGCCGGGAATACCCGCTGCTGGACTGTCTCAAGGTGCAGTGGACGCAAGGCAGTGCCGCGCATGATTCACAAGAGCCGCCGCGCTACCATGCACACGTCGAAAGCAAATACGGCTTCGGCGTGAACGTGATCGGTTTTCCGCAAGGCGTGCTCGGTCTCGGTGAAGACGCGCGCATGGCCGCGCGCGTGTTCCAGATGAACGACACGCCGGTCGCGCTCGTCAATGCGCCAATGTCCGGCCCGGCGAAACTCGACCACTCGGTAGATCACCTGCTGAGCGACGAGCTGAAGTACGGCATCAGCCTCATTTGCCTGCCTGCGCCGGAAATGGTGCGCCTCGCGCTGGAAGGCGGCCGCAAGCTGATCGAGGCGCGCACCCACAAGATTGGCGCGTGGCCCTGGGAGTTGCCTCACTGGCCGAGCGCGTTCGGCAAGGTGCATCAGATGGTGGATGAAATCTGGGCGCAGAGCAGGTTCGTTCAAAGCGTGTACAGCAGGCTCGGCGACACGCCGGTGTATCACATGCCGATGGCGGTCGAAGTGCCGCTGCCCGTCGATGCGCGCCGCGAACGCTTCGGCCTGCCGTCGAACGAATTTTTGTTCTACCTGATGTTCGACGGCAATTCGTGGCTGAGCCGCAAGAATCCGCTTGCGGGTGTACAAGCGTTCCGCCAGGCTTTCGGCGAAAGCTCTCGCGGCGTCGGACTCGTCATCAAGGCAATGAACGTGCGCGACGACGATCCGGTGTGGCGCGCGGTGCGCGAACTCACGGCCGGCGACAGCCGCATTCACATTGTCTCGGAACGTTTGAGCCGCCAGGATTCGACCGATTTCATGGCGTGCTGCGACGCATATATTTCGCTGCACCGTAGCGAGGGTTTCGGCCGCGTGATCGCAGAAGCAATGGCGTTGGGCCAACCTGTCGTGGCAACCAACTTCTCCGGCAACGTCGATTTCTGTGAGCCGGATACGGCATTTCTTGTCGACGGCGAACTGGTGCCGCTGCGCCCGGGCGACTATCTTTTCTCCGAAGGCCAGTACTGGTGCGATCCGGACGTGTCCGTCGCCGCTGAACAATTGAAGCGCATGATCGAAGACGTGCCGTTGCGCGAGCGCATCGCGCGAGCCGGCAAGGCGCGCATCGAGCGCGACTACTCGGTTGAAGCGGTCGCGCGCGCTTACGCGCGGCGTCTTGCCGACATTGCGGGAGCACAGGCCAAATGAAGCTGCACGTGTGCGCCCCTGACATTTTTGCCGGCGATGCAGTCGGCAACCACTGCCTCGGCCTCGCCCGCGCAGCGCGGCGGCTCGGCCTCCACGCCGCTCTGTACGCGCAGCGCTACGACGTCGGCACGATGCAAGTGCGTCCGTTCGAAGAACTGTTCGCGAGCGTGGCAACCGACGACATCGTCCTGCTCAGCTATTCGATCTTCGATCCATATCTGGAGCAACTGCTCGCGTTGCCGTGCCGCAAGCTGTGCTATTTCCACGGCGTGACCGATCCGCAACTGCTGCGCGAACTCGAACCACGCACCGCGCAGTTGTGTGAGAACGCACTCTCGCAACTACCGCTGCTGAGCGGGTTCGAACTTGTGATCGCAAACTCGCAAAATACGGCGCAAAGCCTTGCTGGTGTGCTCGAAGCGACGGCAGTCAGAGTCATTCCGCCCGTGTTCGCCGATATGCCCGCATTCCGGCGCGAGCCCGCGTCGTCCACGCGCACGTTGCGCGAACCGAATCTGCTGATGGTGGGTCGGGTGGTACCGCATAAGCGTGTCGAGGACGCCGTCGAGATACTCGCGCTCCTGCAACAGCGTGAATTTGAGGCGAGTTTGACTATTGTCGGCAATGCGCCGAACTACGATTATCTGAAGCTGCTGATCAACCGCGCGCGCCAGCTCGGCGTTCTGGAGCGCGTCGATTTCAAAGGCATGCTCGACGACGCCGACCTCTTCGAGTGCTACGACATCGCCAGCGCGTTGCTGGCGATGAGCCGGCACGAAGGGTTTTGCGTGCCGGTCCTCGAGGCGATGCATGTCGGCAAGCCGGTATTCGTGCGCGGCGGCACGGCCGCGCAGGAGATCTGCCCGGCGGACTGCGTATTTGACGCGAACGCCGGCTTGTCCGCGTGGGCGGCTGCTATCGCGGAGCGTCTCGGCACATCGGCCGGCGCCAAGCCGATTGACGACGCATATGTCGCCCATGCGGACAGTGTGCTCGAGCGCGCGAGCGATACGGTATGGCGCGATGTACTGATTGGGCGGAGCGTTCAGGGGAAAGGCGTATGACGGGGCTTAAATTCATTCTGACCACGTATAGCACCGCGTTCACGGTTAGCGGCGGTGGGGAATCCGAGCTCGTGCAGGTCGCGGAGATCCTGAAGGGATCGGGCGTGCATACGGACATCTACGGTATCGGCAGCCGTCCGCTCAGCTTCTACGACGGCGTGATCCACTTCTCCGTGCATGCGGACGGCCACGCAATCCTGCGCGAGGCCGCGAGCCGCAACAAGCGCATCTTCCTGTGGCCGAACGTCTGGTGGCTAGGCCCTGTTGCGCCAGGCGAAGTGCAGCGCATCGAACAGATCATCGGACTCGCGCACAAGCTTCTGTTCAAGTCGCGGGCGGAACTCGACAATTTCACGCAGTACATTCAGGTGCCGGCCGAGAAGATCGAAGTGCTGCCCACTTGCGTGTCCAACCGCTTTCTCGCGCCGCCCGACAAGGATCTGATGTCCACGGTGTCGAACAGCACGGACTTCGCACTGTGCCTTGGCCTCATCGAGCCGATCAAGAACCAGTTGCAGACCATCCGCGCGCTGAACGAACTGAAGCTCGACGGCCTGTTCGTCGGCGGTGCGCGCGATGACGAGTACTACCGCCAGTGCGTTGCCGAGGCGCACCCGGGTATCACTTTCCTGCCGTTCATCCAGCCTTGCAGCGCGATGCTTCGTTCGATCATCGCGAACTGCAGTGTGATGGTGGAACCAAGCATCGATCCGCCTGGCCGCTCAAGCCTCGAAGGCGCGATCATGCAAAAGCCGCTGGTCATGTCCGACGGGCCATGGCAGCGTGAGCATTTCGAAGACGGCGTCTGGTACACCGCCACCGATTCGGTGAGCGCGATTGCCTCCGCGATCGCCGGTGCGATCAACGACGCCGACCGTGAGGCCCGGATCGCAGCCACCTATGAGCGCGTCATGGCGCGTCATTCGGCGTCGACCATCGGTCCGCAAATCGCGGCGCTGCTCGCACGGGAAAGTATCTGACATGCCGAAGATTCCTCGCCTACTGGTTGTTCAGCGAATCTCGCTGTCGCACGACAGGCTGATGTCGCGCTCGATTGCGGCCCGGTTCGGCCCTTTGCTCGGCTACATGGCGAACAACCGGATGCTCGAATGGGAAGAGATAGTAGAAAGCGACGTGACCGTCGGGCAATTGCGGCGTTTCGATGCGGTGCTGTTCAACAAGCACAGCTCCAACCGCGCGACGGACGTGATGCGCATGGCCAACGACCTGGGCCTTCGCACGATCTACGACATGGACGACTGGATCATCGACTTGCCGATGTACAGCGTCACCGACCTGAACGACGACCTGCTCGCGAACATCACCTGGCTGATCCGTCAGGCATCCATTGCGACGGTCTCGAACGAAACACTGCGCAACAAGCTGCGCCGCCTGCGGCCTTCGGTCGTGGTGATTCCGAATGGCTTCGATCATGACTCGCTGCCTTCAGGTCCGTCGAACTGGCAGGAATCCACGCCGCCCAAAATCCTGTTCTCGAATACGGACGGCATCAAGCTCGTTCAGTTCAGGAAGGAGTTCTTCAGGGTCGTCGTCGACTTTCTGCAACGGCACCCCGAGGTCGTGCTCGAATTCTGGGGCGACGGCTTTCCTGAAATGTCGCGCATTCCGCGGCTCGTTTCGAAAGGGTTTCTCGAGAATCACGCCTATAAGGCAGCGATTCGCGACGCGGGCTATATATTCTCGATCGTGCCGCTCGGCGGCCGCGAAGATCCGGACGCTCTCTTCTTCAACAGTTGCAAGTCGTGCATCAAGTACATCGACTACGGCAGTCTCGGCATTCCGGGCATCTACTCGCGTTCGCCAGTGTATGAGGAAGCCGTGTCGGACGGAAAAACCGGACTGCTCGTGAACAATACCCCCGACGAGTGGGCGGCGGCGATGGAAAAGCTCTACCAGGACAAGACATTGCGCGACTTCTTGCGAGTCAACGCGCACACCGACACTCACGAGCGATTCGGCCTCGCCGGTCCGGCGAAGACTTTTCTTGAACTCGTTACCGGCGAAAACCCGGTCTGAACGGACACGACACTATGGACCTTCTATTGATCAGACACGGCCAGTCGGTCGCGAATGAAAAGGGACTGCTGATCTCGACCGACAAGGACGGGCTCACCGAGCTCGGCAAAACCCAGTCGATCAACCTCGCGGCGACACTCGATCGCTTTGGCTTCAAGCCGTCGCGCTTTTATTGCAGTCCGTGGGCGCGTGCCCGGCAGACCGCGGAATTGCTGTTCGACGCGGCCACGCCGATCATCTACGACGCACGGCTGGCGGAGACTCATCCGGGCAAATATGCGTCCTGGCTCGAACTTGAGTTCAATCGCGCCTTTCCCGACTTCAACGGAAATATCAGGAACCGCTACGAAGACGGCGAATCGCATCTCGAGATGGCCGAACGCGTGCAAGCGTGGGTCGAATCGGAAGTGCGCCCGCACGTGAACGAAAGCGGTTTGACGGCGGCGGTCGCGCACGGCGGGCCGATCAGCGTCGTATTGCAGCATCTGCTCGGCGTGCCTATCGAGACGCACTATCCGAGCTTCACGGTGCCGAACGCCTCCTTCACATATCTGAAATGGCGCGCGGATCTGAACCGCTACTGCCTGGAACGCGCGGGTCACATATGAGCAAGACCGTTGCGATATTCGAGCCGATCTACTCGCAGGATCAAACGCTGACCTGCGCGGACTTCCTGCCGTTGGTGCGCGCCGACAATGCGCGTCCTGAGTGGCGCGAGTTCAAGATCCTGACCGACATGTATCGCAACGGCGAGCATCTGCAGCACGACCATACGGGCCTTTTTTCGCCCAAGTTCTCGCTGAAGTCGAAGATCGCAGGCCGCGCGTTTCTCGATTTCGTCCAGCGACATGACGGCGCGGATGTCTCTTTCATCAATCCGTTTCCGCAACTCGCCTATTGGTCCTTCAATGTGTGGATGCAAGGAGAGCACGCGCATCCCGGCCTCGCCCGCGCGGCTCAGGCGCTTCTGGATGCGAGCGGTGTCGACATATCGATTGCCGACACGCCGCGGCATGGGCCGGCAACGCTCGCTTACTGCAACTTCTGGGTCGGCTCGCGCCGCTTCTGGGACGAGTACATCGGCAAGACGCTGTTGCCGATTGCCGATTTTCTCGAAGCCAATCCGTCGCACGAAGCGGCCGTAGGTGTGATGACGGACACCATGCACACCGACCCGGCGCCGTTCTTGCCGTTCATTGTCGAGCGCCTCTTCAGCACCTACATTTCATTGCATCCCGAGTTGCCGCGCGCGGCTTATACGTTCGATGCTAACGCCGTGCGCGAGTACTGCATCAACGACTTCGAAAAATTGCTGTTCGATCGCATGCGGACGAAGATCGACCAAGCCGATGCGTCCGGCACATTCGAAGCGGCGCTGATCGAGCAGATGGACACTGTCTGCGCGTTGTGGCAAAAACATTTCTTCGATTTCTACGCGACACGGCCACATCCACATACGGGGCAGCCAGTCAGGATCGGTTAGTGAACGCCCGCTCAGTTGTAGTGCAACAAGTTTTCATTGCAGCACCAGGACCCGCCTCAAGCGGTCAGTGACTTTGCTCAAGAAAGAAACTTATGCATTCAGCACGAATTCACCCGAACGACGACATGTTTCATGGCTCGACCGAGCATTACGAATCGGTCGGCACGCAGATGGCCGACTTTGTCTCCCATGCGGCCGGTCTGGCCGGCGCGCAGTCGCCGACCTGCCTTGAATTGCCCTGCGGTTATGGCCGCGCGACTCGCCACCTGGCATCCCGCTTCGATCCGCAGCAGATACATGCGGCCGACATCATGGTCCCGGCCGTTGAATTCTGCGCCGAGCAGTTCGGCGTCAATGCCTATTCCATTACGGACCCTGTGTACGAGTTCAAAAACGTGCCGGACGAGTTCTTCGACGTCGCCGCACTCGGCTCGTTGATCACGCACCTGTCCGGCCGCAATGCTCGCACGGTGATGAAACACTTCTTGCAGAAGCTCGCGCGTGGCGGCGTTGCGGTCGTCACCACGCATGGCGAGCGTTCACGTGAAATCCTCGCAAGCGTGGACTGCTACCAGGTCGGCGACGCCGCGCGCGCGCATTTGCTCGCAAGCTACGACGCCGGTCAGTACGGCTTCGTCAACTACATGCCCGACCACTCTCTCGAGGCCAAGACTGTCGATTACATTGGAGACAGCTATGGCATCGCGCTGATCCCACATCAATGGATGACCGACGTCTGCCGCGAAAACGGCGTCGAGATACTCGAGTATCGTCGTGGTGGATGGGACAATCACCAGGACGTTTTCTTTATCGCCCGCAACTAAGCTATTCTTTGATCGCTTAGCAATTTCGGAGAGGCCTCGTCGTCGTATTGAGCCGGCATTTGTTCGCGGGCTCAAAGCTACCGACACCGTGGCCGACCGCTCAATCAGCCGGAAAAACTTGCTTCATGCAGCACGTGCGCGATGCACGCGCTGCCCTTCATCGTTTGACACTTGCGACAGGGGCATTGGCCGCCGCCAGCCCTCCTGACGCATGCACGCTGACCCATCTTTTCGCGCTATGCGTCGCTACCCGCGACGCATATCTCGCGCGACCCAGGATGCAGTTGAGTGAGGAGACGACATGACGAAGGAAAGCAATGACCGCGACAAGCTTGCACGAGAGAAGCGTCGAACCCGTCTTCTTCGCGGACTCAACCTGAAGGAGAGCGTGGGCGTAGAGATTGGCCCGCTGTGCTGGCCGCTCGTTCGTCAGATAGACGCCGCGAAGATCATCTATGTCGATCACACCGACACGCCGCACCTGCGTCAGAAGTATCGCGACGATCCGCATGTCGATCCCGGCGAGATCGTCAATGTGGATGCAGTGTGGGGCGAGAACACGCTGCATGAAGCCATCGGCGGGCAGTATGTGGACTATGTGGTGGCATCGCACGTGGTCGAGCATGTGCCCGATCTCGTCACGTGGCTGCGCGAACTGGGGGCGGTGCTCAAGCCGACCGGCGAGGTGCGTCTCGCGGTGCCCGACAGGCGCTTCACGTTCGATTACTTCCGGCGTGAAAGCGGTCTGCCCGAGGTGCTGACAAGCTATGTGGAACGCGCGCGCGTCCCTCATCCATTCTGTCTGCTCGATCACTGCCTGAACGCCGCCGACATCAGCACCGCACAGGCATGGCGCGGGCGTATCGAGCGGGCCTCCGCGAAACGGCATCACACGTGGCAAGGCGCGATGCAACTCGCGCGCGACGCCTTCGAAAACGGCACATATCACGACGTTCATTGCTGGGTTTTCACGCCACGATCGTTCGCGAAGCTCATCGCCGATCTATGCGAAATGAACCTGCTCGACTTTGCATGCGAAGACTTCGCCGACACGGCGCGCAACGGCGCCGAATTCTCCGTCGTGCTGCGGCGTTCGTGTGACCGGGAATACATCGCTAAAAGCTGGCGACGCATGGCACGCGCGGCCATAGCCGCCGCGCCCGGTACTGCGTGGTGGCGAACGCGACGCATATGGGAACAGTTACGTCCCGGCCGGGACAACGCGCGAGCCACCTCGCGCGTATGCGGACAGCGCAGCGAACTCGACCCGATCGAACCGCTCGTGTTTCCGCCGGGGTTCAGTGCTGCCGATTATCTCGCCGCGAACCCCGATGTACGCGACGCGGGCGCGGACGCAGTGACTCACTATCGGCATTTCGGGTGGCGCGAGGGGCGGCGGGTTGGGCCATTGGCGACGGCTACAAGTGAAGCTCATCGAATCACCGCCGGAGCAAGCTGACTGCATTGCCGGTGTGGCGTCGCGCGAGGCATCAGAGTGCGTATCGCCGGATTGCTACGCAGTCGCAGTACGCATTTTTTTATGCTACCAGACGCTACGGAACAACCTTGAAGCGTGTCCAACCAGACGCTGGCGGCGGCATTTTCTGTAACGCGGGATTTGACGAGAGGTCCATCGCCGCGTCCGAGCGGACAAGCACGTACGATATTGGAAGACGGGCGAAATTAAAGGCTCGCGGGTCGACCGTCAATCGGACCATATCACTCTGCGGACTTATCAGAACGGGTATGGGCGAACCCTTCAGATCCGAAAGTTCGACGAATATGTGCTGGTAGCGATTGTAGATATCAGCTTGTTTTCCCGCAGGATCGAGGACGCGCCACAACGACATCTGCGGATAATAGGAGACACCGTTCAGCACTGGGCACCCCGACGCCATCAAGGTCATTGCAGGTAGATGCGATCCGATTACCAGCGTGCGACCGTCCCCTATCGAGCATTTGCCCCCCACGCTTTCAGACGCACTGGAATTTGCGATCACTGTCCAAGGATTGAACGCAGCAGTGGTGAACGTCAGGAAACCAAGCAGCGAAACAAGAAACGCCTTCGACCACCTTGACGCAAGCGCATAAGAACACCAGCCAACAAATAGCAGCAAAAACACCGTCCGCGGGCGGCCCATCAGGCCAGTGACAGGCTCAGGCGCATGTCGCAGGCTCCACCAGATGGCGGCAGTCCAGAGCGCGGCGACTATTATTGCGCCAACATGCTGGCTTCTAGTCTTTTGCACACGGTCGGCTGAATCAGTATTCGTTGCGAGCGCGGTCCCAAGGAGCGCGATCGAGGCTACACCTACGGCAATATCGACTCGGGTAGGAAATGTCCGCCCCCACTGACTCAGTTTGGCCAACTGCACGGGAAACCCGAAGTACTGATACCAGAACGCCAAAGCCAGGAACGCGAGGATGGCAAAGAAGATCGGTTTGTTTTTCCCCTTATAAGCGCCGTTGAAGAAGGCGCCAATCAGAGCAGGCAAGAAGAAGTAGACAAACGACGAGACTTCACTTTGATTTGAAACGCCCTTAAGGTCCCCATAGATAGTTCTGAAATTGGTGAACCCTCGGGACAGATACCATGGATCAATGCCGCCGCCGGGGACAGCGGTACGTTGCCCGGGGTAGATGGTTGCAACCATCGCAGCGACCGCGTCACGCGCGTCATGCCACCACGAACCGACGATTGCACCTGCCAGTACCAGGCCCAGCATGAGCCAACTCATGTTAGCGGCTGAAAAGCGGAGGGACTTCCAGTCCCGGATAGCGACCGCGAAAAGAAGAAGCGCAAACAGATACGCAATAGGAACTTGCCAAGCCGGATACAGTGTCAGTACAAAACCGGAAACGCTTACGCCGATCAACACCGCGAGCAATGGATTGCCCCACCGTCGAGTTCCCGTCAACAACGCAACAACCGATGCAAACGCCGTCGCTGCGAACATGGTCACGTACGCAGGCCAATATGACCATGCGATAACATAGGGCGACATGACGAAACAGAGCGAGAGCAATAAGCCCATTCGCCACTGGCCGCGAAAAAGCACCGAAAAACATCCCCAGAGTCCGAGAACGCAGGCAAATGCAGGGAACCACCAGTGCCAGGCCATCGCTTGGGGCAGGGGCAAGAAAAAGTATCCCCAGGTGGCGGGGCGCCCCAAGGCAGACAGGCCGAGAACTGGAACGGAAGTCATCCCGACAACAAGCATGTTCTGACCGTCTGGCCCGACATTTTTGTTGACCACGGGAAACGCAGGATGATGGCGAACCTGGGCGATTGCCATTGGTGACAGGACCAGCCATTCGTCGCTGCGAATTGGTTTCGGCGTATTCGCGAGCAGCGCGAACCTGATTCCTTGAATAGGGATGCCTCCGTCTTGCGCTTGCCCCACTGAGGACCCCGACACACCGAGTGCCACAAGAATCGCAAAGAAGGCAACGATGCCGATCGCTGGTGAGGCCGGCGGTGGGACCCGAAAACGCGTCCAGCGAGACAGGAGCCGGCTCACAGGCGTTGCGAAGAAATAGCTGATGAGCAGGAAAGAAGCGCCAACAAGGAGACCAACCCAAGTGCCCGGACAAGGCCAACCAGCCTGAGAGATATGGATAAAAGCGTTTTCAGGGGTTGACGGGACACTATCAATGGGCGCCTCACTGTCGAATTGCACTTTGACGAGGAGACGCTGCGTACCTGAATGGACGGTATCCGGTAGTCGCACGGTCAGTCGCCAACCTGAGTCGATCCAATCGCTATGTGTAGTTGCTTTCGCAACATCGGGCCGCGGCTCCCGTGCGGCATGGCCGCGATAGATCTCCTCATCGCCAGCCAGAACCTGAAGCGTCGGAATGCCGGCCTTCCCTTGCGAGGACACTGCCCAGCCTGCCAGTTGCATAGTACGCGCGGCAGAATCAACGACAACCTGGTCAACGAACGCACGAGGAACTGCTTGCGGCTCAGCACCAGCGGCTAATGCCGCGGTCAAATGCAGGCAGGCGAGAATAGTGCAGATTTTTGTGAGGAGTTTGCGCATTTTTCGTCTTCTTGAGAATCACCCGTCGCTAGTGCCCGCCGGCGAATTCGTCTTATCCAAAGCGCGTGGCAACAACCAGTCCGACAATTACCAGCCCCGTACCAATCACATATCCGGTCGTGATGGCCTCCTTGAATATAAAGTGACTCGCGATCGGCACGATGATGAAGCACAGCGCCATAAACGAATACGCCCTATTGAGGTTCACGAATCTCAACAGGTTGATCCAGAGCAGCGTCGCGATCGCGTAGATTGCAAGCGCAAAGAAGATCGTCACCAAGGCGCGTGGCGAGAACCACGTGCCTGCGCTTTGCACTTCCATGCCGGCCTTCTTGAATGCGATCTGCCCGACCGCAATGATGAAGGCACACGAGATTGCCCAGATAGTTTGAAGAGGCGTCATGCTTCAGTACGATAAGTAAATGGTTGCGAGCGGCGCTCGCGACGTTTGCAAGAACGTCGCTGAGCCGCCAAGTGGATTCATTCGATTGGATCGAGCGGCCTTACGTCACCAGTCGTCAACGGCGCATGCGCCCGCAATGGCTGAAACGGCAGGAATTTGCTGATTGGCCGCGACGGTACGTTAGCGACATCGAAGTTGAGGAAGCCCAGCAGCAATTGCAGGCCGATCAACACTGGCAACGCGGAAAGCATGATCGTGCCAAGCGGAGTGGGCGTGGCCGTTGCGAGTGCGTTAATCCAATGCACGACACCAAAGCAGGTTCCGAACACGAACAGGATCAGGCCGGCGATCAACTCGAAGGTGGCCGCCGTCATGTCGCGTAAGAAATAGTTGTAAAAGATCCGCTTCATGAAGTTCTTTGCATGTTTGCCCGTGAACTCGAAAAGAACCTTTGTGATCTTGAGGTTCGATTCCTCGTCTCCGTACACTGCGTCCATTGGAATATCGACAACTACGGCGCGCAGCGTATTAAGCCGAAACAGCATGTCTGTTTCGAAGAAGTAGCGCTGACTGATGCGGTCAAACGGCAAGTGCGCAGCGGCGCGCGCGTTGATCGCCGTGTAGCCGTTCGTCGGGTCAAAGATCGTCCAGTAGCCAGTGGAAATCTTTGTCATGATCGAAAGGCCGGCGTTGCCGATCAGCCGCATAGCGGGCATGCGGCTGATGTGCGTCAGATCGTAAAAGCGATTGCCCTTCGTGTAGTCCGCCCACCCTTCAACGATAGGAGATACGAATTTGGGCAAAAGGCCTGGATCCATCTGGCCGTCACCGTCAATCTTGACGATCACGTCCGCACCTTCGGCGATCGCTTCTACGTAGCCCGTCATCACGGCCCCGCCGACTCCCTTATTTACGGCATGCCGGACGACGCGTACGCGCTCGTCCTTGCAATGACTCTCGACAAAATCGCCGCTCTTGTCCGGGCAGCAGTCATCAACAACAAAAATCCGATCGACTTCCGGCCCGATCTTCGCGATCACACCGAGGATATGCGCGCGGACTTTGTAGCTAGGTATAACAACCGCAATAGATGGAGCCTTGTTCGGAATGCTTGAGTTCATGTGTCGTTTGCCTGTCGCGCCGCTCTTTCGGCGTTCTGCATTTGAAGCGCTTATACGCAGAGATACCTGCATGGCAAGATTCGAACACGATCGCCCGGCCCCTATCGATACCGCTCGCCGGGTCGCCGCACTCGTAGCCGGCTGACGCATCACCATAGTTGCGCCCTGAACCGTCGGATTAGCCACAACCTTACGTCGTCTTGCGATGCGCGTGGCGCAACGTAAAGTGCGCACAGGTTCGGCAGCCCGCTTCTGAAACCCTGCCAGGTCACGGAAAATGCGCCAACTATGCCGTTACATGTTATTTCTGGCAAGTTGTTTCATCTGCAAGATAGCGTTCCAAGCCGGGAAAGGAACGGCGTTTCAGCCCAGCACCTCTTCATAAAGCCCGCGATAGGCATTACCCAACGCCGGGCCCGAGAACAGCCTCTCGTACCGCTCACGCGCCGCCGCGCCCATCTTTCGCGCAAGCGCCTCGTCAAGCACCAACTCATTGACCGCCGCCGCGAACCGAACCGGCGCCTCGGGCGGCACTACAAAGCCCGTCACGCCGTGCTCGTTCACATAGGAAGTGCCCGAGCCCACCTCGCAGCAGACCATCGGCTTACCGAACATTTCCGCTTCGACCAGCACCATTCCGAATGCCTCCGAGCGCAGGTGCGACGGCATCACCAACGCGCGGCAGCCGTTCAGCAACGCGACTTTCTCTTCATGCGACACCTGCCCGGCGAACACCACGTTGTCTGCGCCGACTTCGCGTGCAAGCGCGGTTAGCCGCTCCATTTCCGGTCCCGACCCGGCAATGACGATTTTCGACGCGATCGACGGCGCGGCCTCGATCAACGTATGCAGTCCCTTGTAATACCGCAGGACCCCGAGCGCCAGCACATACGGCTCGTCGCCGAGTTGCAGCCGGTCCAGACAGCGAGGCGAGAAACGGCCGAGCACAGGGTCATCGCGGTAATCGATGATGCCAAGCGGGATAGCCTTCAGGCGCCGCTCATCCACGACGCTCGTCAGAATCGGGCTGCTTCGCGCATAGACGGCCGAGGTGGCCACCACCGCCGACATTGAGCGCAATGTGGAGCGCATCAAAGGTCCGTACACGTAACCTAGGGCGCGCTGCCGGACCACGTCCGAGTGATACGTCATTACCGCGGGCTTTTTCACTCGGCCCAACAGATGCAGCACGTCGGCAAACGGCCATGGGAAGTGAAAATGCAGAATATCGGCGGATTCGGCCTGTGTGCGGTATTGCCGCAGCGACTCCAACCCGCCGAGATCGCACGAAGCTGGCGCGGCCCACGAGCGCGAACGCGTCACGATGCCCTCGGGAAACCGCACCTCGCGCGGCACCGGATTCGGCGACAGCGTGAAGATGCGCGGATCCACGCCGCATGCGCGCGTGGACAGGCTGATCTGACGGATCGCTTCCTGAAGACCGCCGGGGGGGTCGGGAAAATACGTGCGGTAGATATGCAGGACTTTCATGCGGCTATCACTCACGCGACGGCGTCCAGCGACGCGGACCGGCCGTCGCCCGGCGCATGACCTGCGAACGTGATCGCGAGCATCTTGTCGAGCCTGCGCTCCCACGTGTTCTCGCCAACCGCCGCGACGGCCTCATCGGCGGAGAGCTTGCCGCGTGCCAACTGTTTTTCGATCGCGGTGATGAAGGCTTTTGCA
The DNA here is from genome assembly GCF_000472445.1 of Burkholderia sp. WSM2230. Classification (GTDB taxonomy): domain Bacteria; phylum Pseudomonadota; class Gammaproteobacteria; order Burkholderiales; family Burkholderiaceae; genus Paraburkholderia. Next base: position 116,633 of record NZ_AXAJ01000011.1, on the reverse strand, counting down.
TCGCCGCCCACTTCGAGACCGGCCCGCGGCTCCTTCGCGAAGTCAAGCGGCGTCGACACCACGGGCAGGCCGGCGGCAAGGTATTCGTAGAACTTCATCGGGAACATCGAGCGGGTGTACTCGTTGAGCAAGGTCGGCAGCACGCCGACGCGCATGCCGCGCAAATACCGCGGCAGCGACTGATAGCTGCGATAGCCGAGCAGGTGCACGTTCGGCAAGCGTGCGAGCTGCGCGAGCAGTTCGCTGCGCTGCCCTTCCCGCTCCTCGCCGATAATCACCCACTGCCATTGCGGACGCGCCTGCGCGGTCTGCATCAGGAGCGGAAAGTCGACCTTGAAGTCGGACAGCACGCCGTGATAAACGAGCCGCGGTTCGGGAATCGCAGCCAGTTCCGCAGGTATCGGACCATCCGCGCGGGCCTCGCCGAAATGCACGTCGTCGACCACGTTGCCGAAGAAGTGCGTGTTTCGGTTGAACGGCAGGCACACTTCCTTTAACGACATCGCCGTCGTGAACACCGCCTCGCATTGACCGAGCAGCGCCTGTTGCGCGCTGCGGAAAGCGTCGACGTCGACACCGGGGATCGTCGCGATGTCGTCGACGCAGTGATAGACGAGCGGTCCGCGCGGCAAGGTCGAGATCGAGTCGAGCATGTACGGGTGATACGTCCACACGACCGGATCTTTGTAGCGATGCCCTTTGGCAAAGCGCGCCACCGAAAAGCGCAGCAGCGCCTGATTGAGCGAGCGCACAAAAGGCAGATGATGCCCGGCCGGCACCATCAGCGGCGAGAGCACCCAGATGTTTGCCGCGCGCCGCGGCGGGCCGAGCACGAGCGACTGCACGCCGCGCCACAAGCGCCGCCACAGACGCGCCCAGTCGCGGCCGCTGCCGACCTTCGGCGAACGGAAGCCGACGCTCTCCACATACAGAACCCGCCAGCCGCGCGCGGCCAGAATGCTCGCCGTGTGCTGCTTGTTGGTCCAATACGGTTCGTCCCAGTCGGCGGTCGAAAACAGCACGCAGTCATGCGCGGCTGACATCACATCCTTGCCGTCAACCAATGAACACCTCGACCGGCCGGCCCAACAGGCTTTCGACGATGCGGCGCGACGCCAGCCCGTCGCCATAAGGGTTTGCGCGGTTGCGCAGCGCCTTGCGGCGCGCCGGGTCGTCGAGCCAACCCGCCACCGCGCTTTCTATGTTCTGCGGCGCCTGACCCGCCAGCGTCGCAAAGCCGGCGTCGACGCCTTCCCGGCGTTCCGTGTGATTGCGCATCACGACGACCGGCACGCCAAAAGTCGGCGCTTCTTCCTGGATGCCGCCCGAATCGCTGACCACCACCGCGCTGCGGCTGATCAGATAGAGGCTCGTCGGATAGTCGACGGGTTCGATCAGCGCGAGGTTCGCAATGCCGTCCAGTTCGCGATGCACCGGGCCGCGCACGGCAGGATTCAAATGCACCGGAAACACCCAGCGATAAGCGCTGTAGCGCTGGCACAGATCGCGCAGCACACGGCAAATGTCTTGCAACACATCGCCGAAATTTTCCCGCCGATGGCAGGTGACGAGAACATGCTGGTCTTCGGCGCCATGCCATTCGGGCAGCGGACTTTGTGGCGGCGTCGTGCTCCAGCTTTGCCTGACCTCGGCAATCGCGTCGACAACCGTGTTGCCGGTCACAATGATCTTTTCTGCGGCGATGCCTTCGGCGAGCAGATGCTGGCGCGCCAGCTCAGTGGGCGCGAAATGCCGCGTCGCGATGCGGCCGATCAGACTGCGGTTCGCTTCCTCGGGAAACGGGCTCGTCAGGTCGCCGGTGCGCAGGCCCGCTTCGACGTGACCGACCGCAATCCCGCGATGGAACGCAGCGAGGCTCGCGCAAAACGCCGTCGTGGTGTCGCCCTGCACGATCACCCAGTCGGGACGCACTTCTTCGAACGCGCGGTCGAGCGCCGCGAGAAGGCGCGACGACAGCGCGTTGAGCGATTGTCCCGCGCTCATCGTGTCGAGCGTGAGGTCGGGTTCGATACCAAAGAACGCGAGCGCTTGCGCGGCCATGTCCTTGTGCTGGCCGCTCGCGCAGACCACCGTGTCGACCTGCTCGCGCAACGCGCGCACCACTGGCGCGAGCTTGATGACCTCGGGCCGCGTGCCCATCACCACCATGACTTTCATTGCAGTGGTTTCCCCGCTTGAACCCGCACGTGCGCGCCGCGATATTCGACGCCGAGCGTCAAGGGTGTGGCGGCTCTTGCCGACGCTGCTTCCAGATTGCCTGGCGTCATGACGCGATAATCGTCGGCGTCTCCGACAACCTGCGCAAGCGATCTGAACTTGAGAAAATCGAGCGCTGCTTCTTCGTGCAGAAAAAGCGGCTTTTGCGCCTTGCTTCTGATGTAGGCAATAAACTTCTCGTGAGCGTCGACACGCTGCGCTTCGTCCGTCCAGCCATACGTATAACGTTCGGAGAACGGATGGTCGAGATAGCCGAACAGCGTATTCGTTGCGTACGCGTAGTCGAAAGCCTGTTTGAAGATCGCGAGCGGGTCGCCGTCCTTCAACATGCAATCGCCGTGCAGCATGCACTGCTGGCTGTGCGCGACGAAGCCCGCGGGCATGCCGGCCAGCGCGCCGCCGCGAGCGGTCAGAAACTCCGGATCGTTGCGGATGATTCCGCCGACGCAGCCTTCGTAGCCGGCGTCCGCGAGACCGCGCATTGCATAGGACGGCGACTGATGAAACGGCGAGACGGCATAGCGCACAGGCACGCCCGTCGCCGCTTCCAGCAAGGCCGCCGACTGCATGCCTTCCGCGACGGCATTGTCGTAAGTGCCGCCCCAGTTCGGCGCATGCGTCGCCGTATGCGACAGCACCGCAGCGTGTGTCCTGTCGACGAGAAGCTCGCGCAAAATGCCGTGCTGCTCGGGGCGGTTCAGGTTTTGCGTGTGGACGGCGAGCGTGAACGGCACGCCAAGACGTTGATAGGCCTGCCACAACGGACGCGCGGATTCAACGCCTTCGTCGCAGTCGAGGCGCGACGTGATTGCCGCGTCGTAGCCCCACGGCAGTTCGCTCAGCACCGGCTGGCAGGGCAGCATGTCCTGCGCCCGATAGCTCGACAGAAAATTTTCGACGAGGCGCCACTCGAACGAATCGCACGGACCGACTGGCCGGTTGAACCACAGCACGCTCGACGCACCCGCATCGGACAGCGCGCCGTACGAGAACTGCCTCTCGCCGCCGACAAAGACCGCCGCAAGTTCCGCCTCTGCGGGCACCTGCACCGGCTTGCCGACCGCCCACATCGAGCCGTCGCCGCGGATCGCGCCGAAGCCGAGATCGTTCCATTCGTCGGCGAAATCGAAACGCTCGAACGGACGATGCCACGTGTCGCCGCCAAGCGTCTGCGCCAGCGCGCCGTAATTCACCGCCGCGGCGCTCTCGCGCTGCTCGCCCGGGGGCGCCGGTTCGCTGCGGCTTGCCATAGTGAGATCGGCGTGCGGATCCGCACTTTGATAACCGAGATAGTCGGCAAGCGCGATCGGCATCTTGCCGAACACCACCAGCTTGCGAGGGCGGGCGCGCAGCCACGCGATCAGATCGGCGCTCCAGCCATCGGGCGTGTCGACGGCAACCACGATATCAGGCGCCATCCCACGCAGCAGGCTGCGCGAGATCGGCTGCACCTGGCTCGCGCTGACCGAGCGCTGCACGGCGGCGAGCGCATGGTGGCCGGCTTGTGCCGAAGCGTTTGATGAAAGAATCCCGATCATGCAGTCACCACGTGACGGAACTTGGCCCGGCTGCCGACGCGCACGAAATCGTCGTGTCCGACATAGGCGATCGTGAAGGCGTCCTGCCAGAAATGCCGCAGCCTGGCGGTGGTTTCTTCCGCATTCGCGTGCGGCTCCAGCACGATGCGCAGCGTGGGCGGCGAGGTGCGCAGATCGATCTGAAACTCCTGAATGCCGCCGACGCGATGATCGAGCATGTCCTGGATGTGGTGCGTGGGGTGCGCAACGCCGTTGATCGGCACGACGTCGTGAATGCGGCCGACCACATCGGTCAGGAAAAAGCCTTTCTCCGTTTCCTGCACGCGCGCGTTGTCGCCCGTCGCATAGCGGATGAGCGGCATCAGCTTGTTGCGAAAGCCCGTGAACACGAGTTCGTGCGTGCCGTCCGGATTGCCTTCCGGGACGCGGCTTTCCGGCCATCCTTCGGATTCGAGAATCTGGAAACCGCCTTCGTGACCGTCGAGCTCATAGGCCATCACGCCAAGTTCAGCGAGGCCATAACGGTCGATCACGCGGCAACGCAGCGCCGACGCGATCATTTCGCGCGCATGCGGTTCGAGCAGTTCGCCGCTCGACTCGAACACCTGGAACGCCTTGCCGCCGCCGTATTTGCGCTGCACGTAGCAGGCGAGCGCGTACATGGTGGAAGGATGCGAATGCGCGAGGTAAGGCTTGCGGCGCTTCAACGTGCGCCACATCTCCTCGAGACCCTGATCGTCGATGCGGTCGAAGAAGATATTGCTGCGGTTCATCGCGAAGCACTTGAAATCTTCGCGCGAGGGCCATTCGGGAATCACCTGATCCGGGAAACGGCACGCAAAGTGAAGCTCCGAGCGATGACGTAGTTTGCCGATGCGCTCGCGGCAATAGTTGGTGACCGCCGACGAGTAGTCCGCGCCTTCCTGATCGTAATAGATCGTGGTGGACAAACCCGTCGACCCGCCGGTCTTGCATGCGTGATGCTGGCCTGCTTCGAGCGGCCCGGACAGGAGGCGCGGCCCCTGTTCACGGATGATGTCCTTGGTCAGATACGGAAGCTCTTCCAGGTAGCGAGGGTCCTGCTTGACCTTGGCTGGATCGAACTGCCTCGCCTTGAACAGGTCCTGGTAATACGGCACTTTTTCGCCGGCGAATTCGAGCATGCCCGCAAGACGTTCCAGGGCAATGCGCCGGCGATGCGGCATGGGCAGCCTGTAGTGCTCGCGCAGTTCCTGGATTTTTGGGCGCACGCTGCGCTTTTCGCGGCTCTCCGCGATCGGATAGGCGATGTAGCCACCGGCAAAACCCTTCAGCGTGCGAAACGGCTGGCGCACGAACAGGGATTCGGAATAACGCAGGAATGGGTGATTAGCTCGCATGACTTCGAACCTTGTTGCGCCTCTCTTGCGCCTGACTGCTGTCGCCGGATGCGCCGCGAAAGTTTCGCGGGCGCTTCGGCGGCACGATTTGTATTGAGCGCGAAGCTTTGCCTGGAATGAAAACGCGCGGAAACAGTACGGCCCGCACGCATCCGGCTTTCATTGACACACTGCATGCGTTGCTGCGGCGGCAAGTCTCAACGACCCGGTACCCCCGCGACCTCGACTCTTACTCCAGCGTCAATGGGGCAATTGCGCGGTGTGGCTGACGACCGGGCCCTCGCTCTCGGCCGGCGGGACGACGGGTTCGTCTGCGATCATCCGGCCGTGCTCCATCGAAATCTTGCGATTGCACACGCGTGCCACCAGCGACGGATCGTGCGACGCAACGACCAGCACCGACGCCTTGCCGACAAGACTTTCCAAACGCTCCGCAGCCTTGATGCTGAACTCGGCGTCGCCCACGCTCAGCCACTCGTCCATGATCAGGATGTCGGCTTCGACGCTCGTGGAAATTGCGAACGCGAGGCGCAGCATCATGCCGCTCGAATACGTGCGCACCGGCAGGTTCAGGTAGTCGCCCAGTTCGCTGAAATCCGCGATTTCGTCAATCTTGCTGCGGATGCGCGCTGGCTTCAGCCCATCAAGAATGCCGCGCAAATAGATGTTTTCGAAGCCGGTCGCGTCGGGGTCGAGGCCCATTGACACGTCCAGCAGCGACGCAATCTTGCCGTGCACTTTCAGCTCGCCGCGCACCGGCGCATACACGCCCGACAGCGTGCGCAACAGCGTGGTCTTGCCCGAGCCGTTGTGACCGACGAGGCCCACGCGATCGCCCTCGGTGAAGCTGAAGGACAGATCGTCGATCGCCTTGACGATCGCATGGCGTCCTGCGTCCTGGCCGATGCGGCCACCCGTCGTGAGGTTGAGCACCGCCTTTTTCAGCGAGCGATGCGAGTTCTCGTAAATCGGAAATTCGACGGAGATGTTACGAGCGACAATCGATGAAGAACTCACAATATCAAAGCCAGTAAGGAACGCGATTACGGAAACGCTTCATCAGGAATTGCGCGAATGCAAAGCCGACAATCAACAGGCCGATCGACCACGCCCACGACTCCCAATGCGTAGGACGGCCGGTGAGCGGCGCGCGAACCGTTTCGATCAGGTGATAGAGCGGGTTGTAATCGGCGATCCAGCCGCGATCCTTGAGGATTTCCGGCGACCACATGACCGGCGTGAAAAAGAACACGACCTGGATCAGATTGGTGACGATGGGCGGAATGTCGCGAAAGCGCGCGCACAACACGCCAAGCGTGACGCCGAGCCATACGCCGTGCAGCAACAGAATGCCGAGCGCGAAGGGCACCAGCAGGAATTCCCAGCCTGGCCAGCGCCCGAAAGCGAGCAGCAACACCACGACCACCGGCAGGCTATGCAGCAGGATCACGAAGTTGCGCCACGCGATGCGGCATACGTGCACGGTAAGCGGCAGACGGATCTGCTTGATCAGATACGCGGCGCCAATGAATGCCAGACAGCCTTCGTTGGCGACAGAAGCGAGATAGGCCCAGACCACGAGGCCAACCGCGAGGTACGGCAGGTAGTCGGAGATTTCCTGATGCAGCAGCGTGGAGTACAGCGCGCCAAGCACGACGACCATGATGATCGTGCTCAACGTGAACCAGAACGGCCCGAGCACCGAACGGCGATAGCGTTGACGGATGTCGTGCCAGCCGAGCGTGCCCCACACGCGCACCGACTTCATGCCGACGACGAGATCGTCGTTCTGCGTGTGCCGTGTGAGGTCTTCACTACTGTCGTTGATAAAGGTGATGTCCATCTCAAGTACGTCCGTAAATGTCTTCAAAGCGGACGATGTCGTCTTCGCCCAGATATTCGCCGCTTTGCACTTCGATCATCACGAGCTCGACGACGCCCGGATTCTCGAGGCGGTGCTTGTGGCCCGCCGGAATATAGGTGGACTCGTTGGTCGACACGAAGAATTCGTTTTCTCCGTTGACGACCTTGGCCATGCCGCTCACCACCACCCAATGTTCGTTGCGGTGGTGATGCATCTGCAAGCTCAGACTCGCGCCCGGCTTGACTTCGATACGCTTGATCTTGAAACGTGGGCCTTCCTCGAGCACCGAGTACGTGCCCCACGGCCGGTGCACCGTGCGATGCACCTTGTACGCCTCGTGCCCACGCGCTTTCAGTTCCGCGAAGATCTGCTTCACGTCCTGAGCGCGATCTTTGTTCGCAAGCAGCAGCGCGTCCGGCGTGTCGATCACGATCAGATCCTCGACGCCCACCGCGCCGATCAGCCGGTTGCCGCCGCGCACGTAGCAGTTCTTCACGTCGAACAGCAGCGCTTCGCCTTCCACGCGGTTGCCGCTCGCATCCGCCGGCGAAAGATCGCTCAGCGCCGTCCAGGAACCGACGTCTGTCCAGCCGATGTCGCAACGCACGACCGCGGCGTGCTCGCACTTCTCCATCACTGCATAGTCGAACGAGACGTCGGGCACGGCGCCGAAACAGCCCGGTTCGAGACGGATCTGCGCGGCGCCGTCCGGCCCTTGCGCCGATGGCGAAGTCTTCATGCATTCGGCTGCTGCACTCAGAATCTCGGGGCAGTGCTGCTGCATCTCCTTGAGAATGGTGCGCGCGGTGAAACAGAACATGCCCGAATTCCAGACGAACTTGCCGGACGCCAGGTACTCGCGTGCTTTTTCGAGCGACGGCTTTTCAACGAAACGCACGACGTTCTCGCCGTCCGCCTCGATATAGCCGTAGCCCGTCTCGGGTGTTTGCGGTTGCACGCCGAAGGTGACCACCTTACCGGCCTCGGCAAGCTTTTGCGCTGCCGCCACGGCCTTGGCAAACGCCGCCTGGTCGGCGATCAGATGATCGGCCGCCAGCACCAGCATGACGGTTTGATCGCCGTGCGCTTTCGCCGTATGGAGCGCCGCCGTCGCGACAGCAGCAGCCGTGTTGCGGCCAAACGGTTCAAGAATGAACGAGGTCGCGCAGCCCTTCGTGTTCACCTCGCGGAAGTCGTCTTCCGTTTTGAAGAACAGCTCGCGATTGGTTACCGTCAGCACTTCCTTCACGCCGGGCAATGCGACCGCGCGCAGGAAAGCTTTCTGCAAAAGGCTCTCGCCATCCGCGAGACGGATGAACGGCTTCGGGTGCGACTCGCGCGAGACCGGCCACAGTCTCGAACCCGCCCCGCCACACAGAATGATCGGCAACAAACTCACAGGCACCCCTTCAATACCGCATCTATTACTTGGCCGCTTTGCCGCGAGCATGTCGGGCATGCCGCGCCACAGCCCGTCGCGACGGTCGGCAGACGTTCTGCACAACACATCAGTCAGGCCGGAGCAAGCGTCACAGGAAGATCAATATTCTACCCTCGCCCTCTTTCAGTATCGTCAGCCAGCGTGGGGCTCGGGCGACGAGCGTGCCGCGAACCGCAGCCCGCAACCCGGACCCTTCACGAGCCGCGCCGGCAGCTTGCGCCAAAGCCTCAGAGGCGCGCGGCAGGCGACTTCGGGAACCCGTCGGTCAGGCACAGCTTCAACGCATCGCGCCAATGGGGCGCAGCGAGCCCGAAGACCTGTCCGAGCTTTTCATTCGACATGCGCGAATTGGACGGACGCTTCGCTGGCGTCGGATACTCGGCAGCAGGAATAGGCAGCGTGTTGGGCCGGTTGGGCAAGTCCGCCAGTTCGAAGATGGCCGACGCAAAACCGTGCCACGACGTGGAGTCGCCGGCACACAGGTGATAGATGCCCGAACGTTCCTGCCACCAGGAGGCGCTGTCTTGCGCCGCGAACGACTGCGCCGCGATATGCGCGGTGAGCGTTGCGATGGTGTTGCACCACGTGGGCGCGCCGAACTGGTCGGCGACGACTTTCAACTCGGGCCGCTCGGCGCCGAGCCGCAACATGGTGAGCAGAAAATTCTTGCCGCGCGTGCCATAGACCCAGCTCGTGCGCAGCACCAGGTGATTGGCGCCGCTGGCCGCGATGGCCTGTTCGCCAGCAAGCTTGGTCCGGCCATACACATTTTGCGGATTGGTGGGGTCGCTTTCCACATAAGCGCCCTCCTTCTCGCCGTCGAACACGTAGTCGGTCGAATAGTGGATCAGTGCCGCGCCGAGCTTCTTTGCCTCCCCGGCCAGCACGCCCGGTGCTTCGCCGTTGATGCGCATGGCAAGGTCCTGCTCCTGTTCCGCCTTGTCAACCGCCGTGTAGGCCGCGGGATTGACGATCAACGCGGGCTTCACATCGCGAACCACCGCGCGGATCTGATCAGGGTTCGACAGGTCCAGCGTAGACCGGTCCACCGCGACCACGCTGCCGAGCCCTTGCAACGTGCGAGCGAGCTCATAGCCAACCTGGCCGTTGACGCCGGTGACGAGAATCGTCCGCTTGCCATTCTGTGCGCTCATGCGGCGGCCCCTTATGCGTAGACTTCCGCGTCACCCAACCGCTTACCCGCCGCATCCTTCGCAGCGAGCAACGGCTCAAAATCGATAGGCCACTCGATACCAATTGCCGGATCATTCCAGACGATGCTGCGCTCGTGCTCAGGAAACCAGTAGTCGGTCGTCTTATAGAGGAACTGCGCGGACTCGGACAGCACGACAAAACCGTGCGCAAAGCCAGGCGGCACCCACAGTTGCCGATGGTTCTCCACCGACAGCGTCACCCCCACCCACTTCCCGAAATTCGGCGAACTCTTGCGAATATCCACGGCGACGTCGAACACTTCACCTTCCACCACGCGCACGAGCTTGCCCTGCGCATGCTGAATCTGATAGTGCAAGCCGCGCAGCACGCCTTTCGCGGAGCGCGAATGATTGTCCTGCACGAACGTCACGCCGGTTTCGACGTGCTCCGCGAACTCAACGGCATTGAAGCTCTCGTAGAAATAGCCGCGCGCATCGCCGAACACCTTCGGCTCGATGATCTTGACTTCAGGCAGCGCCGTAGCGGTTACTTGGATGGCCATGCAACTTGGTCCGTAAGAATGTTTTGCAGATATTGCCCGTAGGCGTTCTTCGCGAGCGGCGCGGCGAGCGCGAGCAATTGCTCGGCACCGATCCACTGCTGGCGGTACGCGATTTCCTCGGGACACGCGACCACGAGGCCCTGGCGCTTCTGCAAGGTTGCGATAAATGTGGCCGCTTCGATCAGCGAATCGTGCGTGCCCGTATCGAGCCACGCATAGCCGCGGCCCATGATCTCGACATTGAGCGCGGCGTTGGCGAGGTAACGCGAATTGACGTCGGTGATTTCAAGCTCGCCGCGCGGCGACGGCTTGATGTCCGCGGCGATGTCGCAAACCTGCTTGTCGTAGAAGTACAGACCGGTGACCGCGTAATTCGACCGCGGTTTGGCAGGCTTTTCCTCAATCGACAATGCGCGGAACTGCTTGTCGAACTCGACCACGCCGTAGCGCTCGGGATCGTGCACGTGGTAGGCGAAAACGGTCGCGCCTTCGGCCTGATTGTTGGCGCGCTCGAGCTGCTTTGCGAGGTCGTGACCGTAGAAAATGTTGTCGCCGAGAATCAGCGCCGACGGATCATTACCGACAAACTCGCGCCCGATGATGAACGCCTGCGCGAGACCGTCCGGCGAGGGCTGAACCGCGTATTGAATGTTCATGCCCCACTGGCTGCCGTCGCCGAGCATGGCTTCAAAGCGCGGCGTGTCCTGCGGCGTTGAGATGATCAGCACGTCGCGAATGCCCGCCACCATCAGCGTGGAAAGCGGGTAGTAGATCATCGGCTTGTCGTAGACCGGCAGCAGCTGCTTTGAGACGACGTGCGTAATCGGATAGAGCCGGGTGCCCGATCCGCCCGCGAGAATAATGCCTTTGCGCGCCATGGCTATGCCCTTACGCGCGTTGCGCGTAGTTGGTCTCAACCCACTTGCGGTACTCGCCCGAAGCGACTTCGTCAGACCATGCCTGATTGTCGAGATACCACTGGACCGTTTTGGCCAGACCCGTCTCGAAGGTTTCCGCGGGCTTCCAGCCGAGTTCGCGTTCGAGCTTGCGCGCGTCGATTGCATAACGGCGGTCGTGGCCCGGACGGTCCTTCACATACGTGATCTGGTCGCGATAGGAGCCGCCCGCCTTCGGACGCAGTTGATCGAGCAGATCGCACAGCGTGTGCACGACCTCGAGGTTCTTCTTCTCGTTCCAGCCGCCCACGTTGTACGTCTCGCCCGGTACGCCACGCGCGAGCACTTCGCGAATCGCGCTGCAATGGTCGCCCACATACAGCCAGTCACGCACGTTCTGACCGTCGCCGTAGACGGGTAGCGGCTTGCCGCCGAGCGCGTTGGCGATCATCAGCGGAATCAGTTTTTCGGGGAACTGGTACGGACCGTAGTTGTTCGAGCAGTTCGTGGTGAGCACCGGCAGGCCGTACGTGTGATGGTACGCGCGCACCAGGTGGTCCGAACCGGCCTTGGTGGCCGAGTACGGGCTATTGGGCGCATACGGCGTGGTTTCGGAGAATTGCGGATCGGTTGCGGACAGCGAGCCGAACACTTCGTCAGTCGACACGTGCAGGAAGCGGAAAGCGGCCTTGTCGGCCTGGCCGAGCGTGTTCCAGTAGCTTCGCGCAGCTTCGAGCAGCGTGAAGGTGCCCACGACATTGGTCTGAACGAAATCGGCCGGGCCATGAATCGAACGGTCGACGTGGCTTTCAGCGGCGAAGTGCAGCACGGCACGCGGCTTGTGCTCGGCGAACAGGGCGTCCATGGCGGCGCGGTCGCAAATATCCGCGCGCACGAACACATGTTTCGGATTGCCCTGTTGCGACTTGAGCGTGCCGAGATTGCCGGCATAAGTCAGCTTGTCAACATTCAGCACCGCTTCGTCCGACGTATTCAGCCAGTCGAGCACGAAATTGGCGCCGATAAAGCCGGCACCGCCCGTTACCAGGATCATGAAATTCCCTTCCAGATGTCAGCGACAGCCCCGGCATTGGTCAGCCGGCCCGCTCGCCACGCGTTGTGAGTCCGATTTTTCGACGCCCGCGGCCTGTGCACAGCACGCAGGCGCTTAGACGCCAATCTTATGAAGCCCCGATTATAAAGCCGCGGAGAACAAAAACTAGGACCCTAACAACTTGAAACAGCTTGACAAGTCTGGTTTCGGGTTCAATTTCCGCTGCTGCATGCTGACCGTTCATGCTTACCGAATCGCCTTGCGCACACGCGAGGCGTGATACGACACCACGCTGTGCCCCGTACGCGGGACGCGCGGCGCGGTGGAGAAAAGCATGGAAAGGGAATGGTGCGGGCCGCGGCCCCCTCGGGCCGGCGCAATTCGACGGACGGGCGAGCGCCCGTCCGCGTGTTTCAGGCCGCGAGCATCCAGCGCAGCGTATCCATGAACGGAATGGCCTGCACTTCGGGAACCAGCGAGCGCAGCTTGGCGGGCGACCCGGCGAGGACCTTCACATCGGTTTGCCGGACGAACGCGGGATTGACATGCACCTGCAGCTTATGGCCGGTCAGATCGCTTGCGGCGAACAGAATCTCGCGCAGCGTATAAGGCGTGCCCGTGCAGACGTTCACCGTCTCAGCCGTCGCGGCCGAATCCAGCAAGGCTTCGTAAGCGCGCGCCACATAGCGCACGTCGGAAAAATCGCGCGCTACGTCGATATTGCCCAGCTCGATGGACGGCTCGCGCCGCGCAAAATGCTCGACGATCTTCGGCACGAGAAAGTTGGACGCCTGTCCGCGGCCGGTGTAGTTGAACGGCCGCACGATCAGGATAGGCAGCCGCTCGAACCACGTGTGCACCATCGTTTCCATGGCCGCCTTGCTGGCCGCATAGTGGTTGACCGGCGTGAGCGGAAAGCTTTCGTCGATCGCGTCGCTCGTCACGTTGCCATACACATTCGCGCTGCTCGCAATCAGCACCTTACGCGGCGTGTGACCGGTCGCGGCGCACGCCTCCAGCACGTTCAGCGTGCCGATCACGTTGACGCGGTAAAAGTCGAGCGGATCGTCATGCCCGACAAAGCTGATCGCAGCCAGATGCACGATGTAATCGGGCCGCACGGCTTCGATCACGCGCCGGCAGTTTTGCGGCGACGTGATGTCGAGCCGCAGGCGCGTGGGCGTTTCCGCCTGGTCGCTGCCGGCAAAAGTTTCGATCACGGTATGGCCGCGTTCGAGCAGATTGTCCACCAGATAGCGGCCAGTAAAGCCGCTCGCTCCGGTGACGAGCGTGCGGACTGGTTGCTTCGCATGGGAAGACGACATGCTTTCTCCGTTCACGAGGGTCATTCTGTTGTGATGCAATATCGCGCCCGTCGTTCACTGCGGCCGACGCGTGTGCCGAACGCATGGGCCAAACAGAAGCCGCGGCTGCCGCACTGGCCGATGCCGACGCTGCAAACGGGCTATTATGTCACGCTCTTTTGCTGCACCGCTTCAACGCGGCACGCGCCGTGCGCCGCCGCGTGTATCGAACCGCAAATATTCCGTCGATGACACCGTCCACCGCGCCTTCCTTCGCTCCATCCACTTTGCAGCAGCGCCCGGCGCCTCTCGCTTTCGGCGACCTGCAAGGTTGCCGCACGCCTTTCCAGCGCCTGCTCGCGAAGGCCGCGCCGCCGGCGGATGCGCCGTTGTGGTTCGCGGGCGACCTGATCAACCGCGGCGCCGAATCGCTCGCCACGCTGCGCGACATCATCGCGCTTGGCGAGCGTGCCGTGCCGGTGCTGGGCAATCATGACCTGCATCTGCTGTCGGTGTCGGCGGGTATTCGCAAGTCGAAAAAAGGCGACACGATCGACGAAATTCTTTCCGCGCCCGACGCCGCCGATCTGCTCGAATGGGTGCGCCACCGCCCGATCGCCTACTACGAAAACGGCATGTTGATGGTGCATGCGGGCGTGGTGCCGCAATGGGACGTGAACCTCACGCTCGAACTCGCCGACGAATTGCAGCGAGCGCTACGCGCGCCGAACTGGAAAGAAACGCTCGCAGGCCTGTACGGCAACGAGCCGAGTCTGTGGACGCCGAATCTGAAGGGCATCGAGCGGCTGCGCGTGACGTGCAGCGCGTTGACGCGCGTTCGCTTCTGCAATGCCGAAGGCGCGATGGACTTCAGCAGCAGCGGCGGCCTGAACGCCGCGCCGCCTGGCTGCATGCCGTGGTTCGACGTGCCGTGGCGCAAGACCGCGGACGTGACCGTGGTGTTCGGCCATTGGGCCGCGCTTGGCCTCATGTTGCGCGATAACCTGATCGGGCTCGACTCGGGCTGCGTATGGGGCGAAAAGCTCTCGGCAGTGCGGCTCGCGGCGAATCCGGCGGAGCGCACGCTGACCCAGGTGGAATGCGAGAACTGCCGCGCGCGCGGCGGCAACGCGACAGTTCGCTAATCCTTCGTCAGACGCTCGGCGAGCGGCCCGACGGATCGACTGGTTCAATCAGCGTCTCGCTGACAGCGGACGGCTCGATCGGCTCCATCGGCTCCTCTATCAGCGCGCCGCTCGCCGCCGTGCCTCCCTGCATTTCGCGCAGCGCGGCGGCAATCACGCCCTGCGCCTCCGCCGCCAGCGTGCGGCGGTCGGCACCAGGCGCCAGCGGCCCGCATACATACACGTGCGCAGTCAGCGGACCCCCGCGCAGCAGCAGATTGAGCGAGTCGCCGAGTGATAGATCGTCGATATAGGCAGGCGCCGTGGACTGCCGGCCCTCGGCGTCCTCGTACATGATGCACAGCGGCTGAACCGGCACGGACGCCGACACCGCCGCCTGAAACATGTTCGCGTGAAACGGCAGCAGCGCGAGACCATTGGACGTGGTGCCCTCAGGAAACACGCACATCAACTCGCCCGCGCCCAGACGGTCGGACAACTCGTGCATGATCCGCTTCGCGTCGCTGCGCTTCTCGCGCTGGATGAACACGGTGTCGAGCTGCTCCGCGAGCCAGCCGACCACCGGCCACTGGCGGATTTCCGCCTTTGAGACGAACGGCGTGGGCCGCCACGCATTGATCACGTAGATATCGATCCACGAGATGTGATTGGCCACCACCAGCGCGCCGCGGTCGAGCCGCGCGCCGTCGTTATGCACGACGAGGCGCATGCCGCACAGACGCAGCATTTTCAGCGACCATGCGCGATTGAGCGCGTGACGCCGGTCGGCATCGGCTTTCGGAAAACGCGTTGTGACGATCCACATGCCGTGCAGCAGATGCGCGATGAGACGGGCTTTGCGTAACGCGAGCTTCATGGTCGGAGCTTTTCCTGGCGGGTCAATATGGGCTCAATGCGGGGCCGGTTCGTGAATTCTGCCGCGAGATCGTGCAGCGAACTTCAGCGCTGTTCGAACGCAACGCGGCCCGACACGATGGTCGCGCGCACGCGCGCCGGCAATTCATAGCCGAGGAACGGCGTGTTGTGCCCCTGGCTCTTCAGCGCGCGCGGCTCGACGCGCCAATGCGCGTGACGGTCGAACACACACAGGTCAGCCACGCTGCCCACCGCGACACGGCCGGCGGCTTCGAGCTCGAGCACTTGAGCCGGCGCAGCCGTGATGCGGTTGAGCGCCTTCGCAAGCGGCACGCCGGTTTCGTCGGCCCATTTCACCGTCAGCGAGAGGAACAGCTCCAGGCCCGTCGCGCCCGGTGTGGCTTCGCCAAACGGCAGCAGCTTTTCGTCGTCGTCGACCGGCGTGTGGTCGGAGCAGATCGCGTCGATCGTGCCGTCGATGAGACCCGCGCGGATCGCTTCGCGATCGCGCTGCTGGCGCAGCGGCGGGTCGAGCCGGAACTGCGCGTCGAAGTAGCCGATGTCGAGGTCGATCAGATGCACGTGATTCACGGTGACGTCGCACGAAACCGGCAGGCCCTCGGCCTTGGCCGCGCGCACGAGCGCAATGCCCGCCGCCGACGACACATGCGACAGATGCACCCGCGCGCCCGTCACGCGCACGAGTTCGAAAATGGTATGCAGCGCGATGGTTTCAGCCGCAACAGGCACGCCGGAAAGACCCAGGCGCGACGCCAGCGCGCCGCTCGCGGCGACGCCGCCCTTGCCGAGATACGCATCGACCGGACGCAGCCACACCGTGAAGCCATAGGTCTTCGCGTATTGCAGCGCGCGCATCAGCACCTGCGTATCGACCACCGGCGAATCGGCCTGCGAAAAACCGATGCAGCCCGCCTCGGTCAGCTCCACCATTTCGGTGATGACCTGCCCTTTGAGGCCGACGGTCAACGCGCCGAGCGGATACACGTGCGCCTGATCGAGATTGCGCGCGCGGAATTTCAGCATCTCGACGAGGCCGGGCTCGTCGAGCGTCGGATCGGTGTCCGGCGGGCACACGAGGCTCGTCACACCGCCCGCGAGTGCCGCTGCCATTTCCGATTCGAGCGTGGCCTTGTGTTCGTAGCCCGGCTCGCGCAGGCGCGCGGACAGGTCGACGAGGCCCGGCGCGACATGCAAGCCGCGCGCGTCGATGGTTTGCGTCGCCTCGAAACCGGCGGGCGCGTTGCCGAGCGCGACAATCTTGCCCGCCGCGATGAAAATGTCCTGCTGCTGCTCGGTGCCCGCTGCCGGATCGATCAGCGTGCCGCCTTGAATATGAATCTTCATGCGCTGCCTTTTTGTTTCAGCCGGGTTTGGCCAGATTCTGCGTTGTTTGCCGCGTATGCGTGGTTGCGGTGGGCGCGTTGGTCTTAGCCGCGCATCAGTCGTTGTTGCCCGCGACAATGCCCATCACCGCCATGCGCACCGCGATGCCGAACGTCACCTGATTCAGGATCACCGATTGCGGACCGTCCGCCACCTGCGAGTCGATTTCGACGCCACGGTTCATCGGGCCGGGGTGCATCACGATTGCATCCGGCTTCGCCAGCGCGAGCCGCTCGGGCGTCAGGCCCCAGCTCTTGAAGTACTCCTGCGCCGAGGGCAACAGCGCGCCGCTCATCCGCTCGTTCTGCAGACGCAGCATGATGATCACGTCGACGTCTTTCAGGCCTTCGTCGAGGTTATGGAACACGCGCACGCCCATCTGCTCGAGTCCGCCCGGCAGCAGCGTGCGCGGGCCGATGGCGCGCACTTCCGGCACGCCGAGCGTGGTCAGCGCATGAATGTCCGAGCGCGCGACCCGCGAATGCAGAATGTCGCCGACAATCGCCACGCGCAAATTCGTGAAGTCCTTCTTGTAGTGGCGGATCGTGTACATGTCGAGCAGCCCCTGCGTGGGGTGCGCATGACGGCCGTCGCCGGCATTGATCACATGCACATGCGGCGCACAGTGCTGAGCAATCAGATACGGCGCGCCGCTCGACGCATGGCGCACGACAAACATGTCGGCGTGCATGGCCGACAGGTTGTTGATCGTATCGAGCAGCGATTCGCCCTTGCTCGTCGACGACGCATTGATGTTCAGATTCAGCACGTCCGCCGACAAACGCGTGGCCGCAATCTCAAACGTGGTGCGCGTGCGCGTCGAGTTCTCGAAGAACAGATTGAACACCGACTTGCCGCGCAGAAGCGGCACCTTTTTCACCTCGCGATCCGTCACGCTGACGAACTGGCTCGCGGTGTCGAGAATGTGATTGACGATCGCCTTCGGCAAACCCTCGATCGACAACAGATGCTTGAGCTCGCCGTTCTTCGTGAGCTGCGGGTTGCCCTTCAGGAAACCATAACGGAAGCGCTCGGTGGCGCTATCGGCGGAATCCTGCGGAGCCTGGGTGGCGGTGTTCATGATGTACCTGCTTGAAATACGGGCTTCAACGTGTGGTTGCGATGCGATGTGCGCGTTGGGCGCTGGGTGCTGGATGTCGCTCGTCTTTCGTTTCGTCTTTCGTTGCTCGTCGCTCGGGTGGCGCTTCGCAGTTGGCTGATGCGGAGCTCGGCGGTGAGCGCGGCGCTTTTATTGCCTCGCTCCCAACGCTTCTGCGCCGCACTCAATCAACGCGTGCTTCGGTGTGAAACGTGAAACGCGGCTGCCCCGCGCCGCCGCTCTGGTCGCGCGCGAGCACGAGCGTTGCGTCCGCGGGCACGTCCACCACGCCGCCGACGAAGCGCGCCGCCACCGGCAGTTCGCGCCCGCCGCGGTCGGCGAGCACCGCCAGTTCGACCGCCGCAGGGCGGCCATAGTCGTACAACTCATTGAGCGCCGCGCGAATCGTGCGGCCGGTGTACAGCACGTCGTCGAGGAGCACGATGCGCCGGCCGTCGACGGAAAAAGGCAGCGACGTCGGGCTCGCCTGCGCGTGCAGCCCCTTCTTCGCGTAGTCGTCGCGATGCAACGCGACATTGACGACGCCGTAGCTCGCCAGATTCAGGTCGTGCGCGAGCCGCTCGGCGAGCCACGCGCCGCCGCTGTGGATGCCGGCGAGCACTGTCCCGGCGGCGCCCTCGGCCGCACCGAGCTTCTCGCCGTAGGCGGCGCGAATCTGATCGAGCAGCGTGCGATATAGCGCTTCGGCGTCAATGGAACTCATGGTTGTCGGAAAGTCCGTCAAGATATTGCTGAAGGATGATGCTGGCGGCTTCGGCGTCGAGCATATCCGCGCGGCCCTTGTTGGCGCGCATGCCCGCCTCCGCCTCGACCGACGAATAGCGCTCGTCCACCCACGTCACGGGCAAATTGAAACGGCCGTTCAGCTGATTGCCGAAGCGCTTGGCGAGTTGCGTCATTTCGTGCGGCGTGCCGTCCGGATGCATGGGCAAGCCCACGACGAGCGCGTCCGGCTTCCATTCGGCAATCAGCTTGCCGACTTCCGCGAAGCGATATTCGCGGCTGCGATTCTGTACGATGACGAGCGGCCGCGCGCTTTTCGTGAGCGAATTGCCGACCGCCACGCCGATGCGCTTCTCGCCGTAGTCGAACGCGAGCAGCGTCGCCTCACGCACGCCCGGCAGGCTCATGCGGTGCCTCTCATGCGTGCCCGGCCTCGCCCGACAGCATGGACAGCGAGACGCCCAGCAGCGCGAGCGCGGCTTCGAAGCGCTCTTCGGCGGGCACGTCGAAGACGATTTTCGGATCGGCCTCGACCGTCAGCCAGCCGTTCTTCGAAATCTCTTCTTCGAGTTGACCCGCGCCCCACCCGGCGTGACCGAGCGTGAGCAGAAAACGCTCAGGACCGGTGCCGCTTGCGACCGCTTCGAGCACGTCTTTCGACGTGGTCATCTCGAGCCCGCCCGGCACCGACATGGACGACGTGTAGGTATTCCCGTCTTTCGGATCGTGCAGCACGAAGCCGCGCTCGGTTTGCACCGGGCCGCCGAAGTACACGGGAACGTGAAGAAGAGGCTCGATTTCGAGCTTGAGGTCGATGCGACTGAAGAGCGCTTGCAGGTCGATGTCGGTCGGCCGGTTGATCACGAGGCCGAGCGCGCCGCGCTCACTGTGATCGCAAAGGTAAACCACCGTTCCGGAAAACGTCGGATCGGCCATGTTCGGCATGGCGATCAGGAACTGGTTGGTCAGATTGATGCGATCGGTACTCTTGGACATAGTTCGGATTTTAGCAAAGACGGTGCAGGATGGCGGGCTTTGAGCGTGGAGCGGCGACGTGGATCCTGAAAGCGTGCCGCGAGCCATCGACGGCGAATCATGTTGCACTCTATCACGCACGCGGCCCTTGCCATGCCGCGTATTCGAGGGGCGCGCCGGCTTGCGTGGCGGCCTGTTTGGCGGGTCCGCCGCGTAGCCTTCGCGGGGCTCGCTTCAGTGGTGCGCCGACTGTGCGCCACCGCTTTTGCGCCACCGCTTTTGCGCCGTTTATTCCCCGTTATGCGCCAGTTATGCGCCGCCCTGCTCGATCGCGCGCGTCAGCGCGGCCAGCGCCGCGCCGCTCGCGGGCGGCGCGACGCCCGCCGCCACCTTGTGCAGCGTCGCCCGCAAGGCCTCGGCGGCATGTTCCAGCGCGCTCGCCGCGGGGGCATCGACGATTACATGCGCGCGCACCGCTGGCGTCGAGACACCGGCATGCGCGCGACGGCGCCACGCGAGCCCAAGCGCATCGGCCAGCAGCGCGACGTGGCCGAGACCCAGCGCGCAAGCTGCGGACCCGAGCCGGTAGGCGGCGTCGCCGGCTTGCAGCGCTTCGCCCGGATCGGCCTTTTCGGGCTGATCCGCGGCGCGCGCATGGTCGGCGAGCGCGGCGATGGCCGCGTCGGCTGTCTGCAGAAAGTCCTCGTAGGCATGCGCATTCACACTCAGCACGCCCAGTTCGCGCGTCAGCGAGGTGCGCGCGCTCAACGACTGCGCGTCGACCGCGCCCGCTTCCCAAAGCATTTCGGATGCCTGGGTGCCCGCGACGTGCCAGTCGACCGTCAAGCCGTAGTCGTGCAGCACCTCGACCTGGTCGGCGTCTTCGGCGGCGGCGCCGAACAGCGCGTAGTCGCGCCACAGCAGCGCGAGCGTGGCCCGCACGAGCGAGCGTTGCGCGCGCTCGATGCCGCGCGCATGCTCGGCGAGCGCGAGATTGCAGCGCGCGTAAAAGCGGCGCGCGTCGGGTTCGCCGGCTGCGCGGCCGCTGACTCGCAACGCCCGCGCGCACGCCTTCGCGAGACGCCAGAAATCGTAGGCATCGGGGCCGGCAAGTTCGGTGAATACCGCGTCGAGTTCGTCCAGCGCGGCTTCGGTGGCCGCGCGCGCCGCCATGCTGCCGCTGTCCGGCTGCGAGCGCAGAACCGGCAGCAGCGCCCGTTCATAGCGAGCACGCAGATGAGCCAGTTGCTCGGCCGGCTGCACATGAAACAGCACCGGCGGCACAGGTCGCGCGGTCAGCGCGAGATCTTCGAAAGCGACGGGGGACGCCGCCGTGTGCTCGCCAAGATCGGCGCACAGCGCGCGGTAATGGTTGAAGAGCGTCGGCGAGCAGGCAAGCTCGCGAAGATTGTGACGCTCGAGCGCCGCCCGGAAATCGCGCAGCGCGGCGCCGAACCCCGGCCGTACGCTTTCGGCCTCGGCCGGATCGCCCGCGGCAAGCGGCGACAGGCGCACCAGCACGTCGGCGAAACGTGTGGCGCTGAGCCAGCCGGCGCTGCGCAACGCGTGCGAAGCGCGCACCAGCGCGGTGGTGCAGCCGGTGTGCTGCTCGAAGGCCAACAGCGCCTCGGCCAGCGCCAGCTCCGCGGGACGTACAGCGCCGCCGCGCGGGTTGGGCAATGCGTCGAAGGAAACGGGAGCTGCGGATCGAAGAGTCATGAGTTGGCGACGGAAAGTCGGCGGGCCGCCGTTTGGCGCCGCGCGCAGACTGAGCGCCTTACGCGCGAACCGGCCACTGAACAATGACAAACACACAATGACCAGTGCGCGGATGACGCGTGCGCACTGACGAATACTGAACGACCAATGCGCCGCAAAGACGGGACAATGTCAGCTTACGCTTGCGACACTGCCGATACGGCGACGTTCCGGCGCGATGCCACACCCGGCCGCGCGCCGCCGGCCGCCATTCGACTTCAGATCTGGACCATCTCGAAGTCTTCCTTGCGAGCGCCGCACTCAGGGCAGGTCCAATTGATGGGAACGTCTTCCCAGCGAGTGCCCGGCGCAATGCCTTCCTCCGGCAAACCGGCTTCTTCATCGTAAATCCAGCCGCAAATCAGGCACATCCAGCTTTGATATTCCATTCTTGTGTCGCGTCGTGAAGTCCGTGGAAACGGGAGCCATGATGGTACCGTGTTGCCGCCCCAATGCCTAGCAATGGCAAACGCGCAATCCAACGCGCCAACGGCCTCCGGCAATGCCGGATGGATGGCGCCGGTGGAATGTGCGGCGTGGCGCCACAGCCTGGCCGCGCACTGCGCAGCAAGCCGTCAGGTTGCGAAAAAACGCCCCCGCGTCGGTTTAGGACGCATAATTGAGCCAATTGCGCACCCAGTGCGCCGAAAATACTGCTCCTCTCAAATCTTCATGCCCAGCGACACGCCTCCGATTGTCCTCACCTTCGGCCTTTCCGATCCCACCGGCGGCTCCGGCCTGCAAGCCGACCTGATGACCCTTGCCAGCATGGGTTGTCACGGCGTCTCCGTGCTCACCGGCTACACCGTGCGCGACTCGGCAACCTGCGACGAGGTCAACGGGCTCGATCCAGAAGTGGTGGCGACCCAGGCGCGCATGCTGCTCGAAGACATGCCGATCGCAGCGTTCAAGGTCGGCGCCTGCACCCGCGCGGAGGTGGTCAGCGCGATTGCCGAAGTGGTAGCCGATTACGACGACATTCCGCTGATTCTCGCCCCCGACTTCACGCTCGACGACGAACACGTGCTGGCGGCCGACGAACTGCGCGAGGCCATCGCCGATCTGCTTGCGCCCCAGACCACTTTGCTGGTGGCCGATGCGGCCACACTGCTCGCGCTTGCCCAGCCGGACGGCGACGCGGAAGCACCAAGCCTCGACGCGGCCATTTCGCATCTGCTGTCGCACGGCTGCGAATACATCCTTTCCACGGAAACCGGCACTCACAGGCTCGTCAATACGCTTTTCAGCGAAGACGGCCAGTTACGTCAGGACATGTGGGATCGCGGCAGTAACCGCATCATGGGCTTGACCGACACGCTCGGCTCGGCCATCGCGGCACTCCTCGCCAACGGTCAGGAGCCGGCGGAGGCTGTACGCGAGGCTCAGGAATATCTTTACCAGGCGGTACGCAGCGCATTCCGGCCGGGCATGGGCGCCTATATGCCGGATCGCTTCTTCTGGGCGCGAAGCAGCGACGACGAAACGCCGCCGACGAGCGGCAAGGACGCGGCACCCGGCGAAGCCCGGCACTGACGCGTTTTCGCTTTAGCGCACGTTGCGCGTTCCGCACTCATGGCGCGCCGGCCAGGACGGCACACCTTGCAGTCGCGGGATCCGCCCTATCGCTTCCCACACCTTCTTCAACGAACTTCGCGCAATCTGGCGCTTTCTGCAGCGTGCGGTCCCGCGACGCTGCAGCATTGTCCATTCGGACGTGACGGCGGACGTAAGCGAATTTGAGTTATGTAAACAAACGTTACAATGGCGGCAAAACCGCGCGCTAAACTTGCAGATCGTAATTCTCTTCAGTGGTTATATGTCCGCGCCAACGTTTTTTATCCACCCGCCCAAGAGCGGGGGATCGACGGTAATCTCATTCTTCGACCTGAACAAAGGCAAAGATCAATTCGTCGTGTTTGAGTGGGATAGAGAAGGCTGGGACAACTGCCGCAACAGGTTACTCGAAACGCATATTGGCGGCGGTCATCAATCGTATGGCATTCACAGAAGCCTGAAGACTCCACTCGCCTATTGCACCGTTCTGCGCGACCCCCTTGCGCGGCACATATCGCATTACCGCTATGCGCTGAATGGAAAAAATGGCGAAGTGGCACGCGGCGCAAGTGTGTCGGCAACTGAGGCGCTCGTGCTTCGCGGCACCCTTTCGCTGGATGAGTGGGTAAGCGAGTCGCTCGGCGGCAGGAATATATTCGTGCAAATGCTGAGCGGTCATTCGGCGCCGGACGAACTGAGTCTCGGTATTGCCAAAGCCAACCTCCAGCATTACTTCAGCACGGTCGGCATCTGCGAAAACATGAGCGAATTTCTTCTCCGGCTTTGCGCAAAGACCGGATTGAAATTGCCGTTTTACTTCAAGACGAACATTACGAGCGGTTCGTCTGAACAGATCGGCCAGTTGAGCGAAAGCGCGAAACAGAAATTTATCGACGACAATCGCCTCGATTACGAGCTTTTCGAGCATGTCAGGCGCGAGATTCGCAACGACGCGCACAGGTCAGCCGGCGTGTTCGCGAAAGCTCTGGAATTGGTCGAGAAGATTCAGACCGAGATCAATCGACTTGAGAATCCGTATCTGCATAGGTCCGTGGTGTTCGGCTTCGACGAAGCCTTCCTCGCGAAGGTACACGGCGTGATCGGCCGTTTCGACCTCGCACCGATCGACGAATATCTGCGATTTGCACAGACCGAAACGCAAACGCTTGCGGACATGTACGACGGATTTGTCGACGCGGTGCGCGATGGTGTCGTCTCCGGCTGGGCCGTGAACCTCAGCCGCCCGGAACAAAAGGTGCTGCTCGAAGTGCGCGTCGGCAGCGAAGTCATTGCGCGCGGCTCGAGCGGCGAGCCTCGGCCGGATGTTGCCAATGCCGGCTACCCGAGTGCCTACGCCGGCTTTTCGATCGCTTTGCCGCCGGGCGCGCCCGACGGATTTCATGTCGCTCTCGCCGATTCGGCGGAACAACTGCACAACGCGGGCGTGTGGCGCCAGGGTTGGCACTGCGTTTAAGTTTTCAGGAACATAGAATGAAACAGCCCTGCGGCCCGGTGCAACGCTTTCACGGCGCTATCACGCTTGCGGACAGAATGCGGATTCTTCGTCAGAAGCCGATCACGATCTGGCTCACGGGCCTTTCGGGTGCGGGCAAGTCAACCATAGCGTTCGAACTCGAGCGGCAGCTCGTGGCGCAAGGGCATGCCTGCTATGTGCTCGACGGCGACAACGTGCGCCACGGCCTCGGCAGCGACCTTGGCTTCGACCCGCACGACCGCCACGAAAACATCCGCCGCGTGGCGCATGTCGCGCAGTTGATGAACGACGCCGGCCTGATCGTCATCACGGCGCTCATTTCGCCGATGCACGCCGACCGCGCAATGGCGCGCGACATCATTGGCGCCGGCAATTTCATCGAGACCTACCTGTCGGCATCCGTCGCAACCTGTGCGCGCCGCGACCCGAAGGGGCTCTACGCGAAAGCGCTGGCCGGCGAGATTCCGGCGTTCACGGGCATTTCGGCGCCGTATGAAATGCCGCTGGATCCCGAACTCGTTATCGACACCGCCACTTTGACGCCGAGTGAAAGCGTGGCCGGCATCTTCGGGTACTTGCGCGAACACTGCCTCGCGGTGGCGGCATAGCCGGCAACTGAGTCCAGCAAAAGCACGAAGCCAAAGAAAAACCCGCATTTCTGCGGGTTTTTCTTTGGCGAGGCGCACCTCGCGGCGCGCTTTCCCATGAGCTCCCGGCTGAGCCTCTTTGCGAAGCCCAGACGGAGAGCGGACATGAAGTTACATGTCCATGCCCATGCCGCCCATGCCGCCGGGCATGCCGCCGGGCATCGGTGCGTCTTCCTTCGGCAGTTCGCAAACAGCTGCGTCGGTGGTCAGCAGCAGACCAGCAACCGATGCTGCGTTTTGCAGCGCCGTGCGCGTAACCTTGGTCGGGTCCACGACACCTGCGTCGACCAGGTCGACGTACTCGCCGGTTGCTGCGTTGTAGCCGTAGTTGCCCTGTCCAGCAGCAACTGCCGCCACCACGACGCTGGCTTCTTCGCCGCCGTTCGTGACGATCTGGCGCAGCGGCTCTTCCATTGCGCGCAGCACGATCTTGATGCCTGCGTCCTGATCGGCGTTAGCGCCCTTCAGGCCGGCGATTGCCGTACGTGCACGGATCAGCGCGACGCCGCCGCCAGCAACGATGCCTTCTTCCACAGCTGCGCGCGTTGCGTGCAGTGCGTCTTCGACACGTGCCTTCTTTTCCTTCATTTCGACTTCGGTCGCAGCGCCGACCTTGATCACTGCAACGCCGCCTGCCAGCTTGGCAACGCGCTCTTGCAGCTTTTCACGGTCGTAGTCCGACGTCGCTTCTTCGATCTGCTTGCGCACTTGCTTGACGCGAGCTTCGATGTTCGCAGCTTCGCCAGCGCCGTCGATGATCGTGGTGTTTTCCTTGCCCACTTCGATGCGCTTTGCCTGGCCCAGCTCTGCCAGCGTTGCCTTTTCGAGCGTCAGGCCGGTTTCTTCAGCGATGACCTGGCCGCCGGTCAGGATCGCGATGTCTTCCAGCATGGCCTTACGACGATCGCCGAAGCCCGGAGCCTTCACGGCAACCGTCTTCAGAATGCCGCGGATGTTGTTCACAACCAGCGTTGCCAGTGCTTCGCCTTCCACGTCTTCTGCGATGATCAGGAGCGGACGGCCAGCCTTGGCGACCTGTTCCAGAACCGGCAGCAGATCACGGATGTTCGACACCTTCTTGTCGTGCAGCAGCACGAACGGGTTGTCGAGCACGGCGACTTGCTTGTCCGGATTGTTGATGAAGTACGGCGACAGGTAGCCGCGGTCGAACTGCATACCTTCGACGACGTCCAGCTCGTCTTGCAGCGACTTGCCGTCTTCGACGGTGATGACGCCTTCCTTGCCGACCTTGTCCATTGCTTCAGCAATGCGCTCGCCGATCGACGTGTCGCTGTTTGCCGAGATCGCGCCGACCTGAGCGATTTCCTTGTTGGTCGTGCACGGCTTGCTGATTTTGCGCAGTTCTTCGATAGCGGCCGTCACAGCCTTGTCGATACCGCGCTTCAGGTCCATCGGGTTCATGCCCGATGCGACGTACTTCATGCCTTCGCGGACGATCGACTGAGCCAGGACCGTTGCGGTCGTGGTGCCGTCACCTGCGTTGTCGCTGGTCTTGGAAGCGACTTCCTTGACCATTTGCGCGCCCATGTTCTGGAGCTTGTCTTTCAGTTCGATCTCTTTTGCGACCGACACACCGTCCTTGGTGACCGTCGGGCCGCCGAAGCTGCGTTCCAGGACAACGTTGCGGCCCTTAGGACCCAGCGTGACCTTCACAGCGTTCGCGAGGATGTTCACGCCTTCGACCATCTTGGCACGGGCGGAATCACCGAATACGACGTCTTTAGCTGCCATCTTCTAACTCCTTGAATTCTTGAGATATAACCGGGGAAGTAGCGGCTTTGCGCTTACTTCTGCACCACGGCCATGATGTCTTCTTCGCGCATCACCAGCAGTTCGTTGCCGTCGACCTTGACGGTCTGGCCTGCGTACTTGCCGAACAGAACGCGGTCGCCAACCTTCACGTCGAGGGCGATTGCTGCGCCCTTGTCGTCACGCTTGCCCGGGCCGACGGCCAGGATTTCGCCCTGATCCGGCTTTTCTGCTGCGGCTTCGGGGATCACGATGCCCGACGCGGTCTTGGTTTCTTGATCCAGACGCTTGACGATCACGCGATCATGCAAAGGACGAAGGTTCATACATACTCCTCTCTTGATTGAGACTGAAGAACGCTTGGAAAACCCGGCTGGCCGAGCCAACCGGCGAAGTTGTTAGCACTCTCGTGCAGCGAGTGCTAATTATATGGACGGGTGGTGACAAATTCAAGAAGGGATGCGGAGCGGGGCTGGAGGGGTCGAATTTCAGCTAACTCTGGACTTTGTTCACTTGAGTCTGAACTCTGAGTACGCCACTGCCGACCGAAAATTCTCATGAATACAATGACTTGCTGGACGATCGCCCCTATGTGACGCAGCCGGTCGAGGCCCTCGCCGGCTGTAACCGGCGTGCAACGGGCGGCCCGTACAACGGTCAGTAGAAACCACTAGGACGGGGAATAAAACCGTTCGCGGAGGCATCGACTTCAGCGAAATCGCAAAAGTCCCTCCGCAGTTCATCAAGGCGATTTAACTCGACGTCAGCCCGATCGTCGAAGGATCTTTGCTGGAAGACACTGTCTTTCGCCGCAAGCTTTGTGGCGAAGGCGAGTTCGACTGTCCGGGCTTCAGAGAGGCGGTTCTGAACGCCGGGTTCAATGGCGAATGGTATGGCGTGGAGATCATCTCGACCGAATATCGCAAGCTCCCGCGGCCAGAAATGGCGACCAGGTCGTTCGATACAACCATGGAGCAGTTCCGCAACGTTGAAGCACGGCGACATAAAGCCCATGCTTGATCGACAGCGGGGCATGAGCAAATCGCACGTACTGGTGTTCCCGCTTCGGTCTTTACTGCAGGATGCCTGGAGCGGAACCGCGCCCCGCATCTGATCGCTGCCTTTGTAAAGACGAGGTAACTCCCTGCCCGACGATGCGTCTATGCTTGACGAAAATGGAGGGAGACATGAATGCCACGAAGCAAGGCGGCGAAACCTTGGCAGAGTACTGGTATCGGGAGAGCGGCTGCTCACTCGAAGCTTTCTCGGATCAACTTCGAAAGAAGCCTGATCTGGAGTTGCGATTTGCGGCCAAGACGGAGTGCGAAATTCCCATTTACGATTGCCATGGGCTTGGTGAAGTTCTGGCGGATCCTGTGCGGAAACAGACGCTGCAGGCCGAATGGGCAAACGTGCTTCTCGACGGCGCGGGCGTGCTGATACTGAAGAACGCCTTCCAGGATACCGCACCCGTCGACGAAGCGACTCGCGTCTTCGAAGAGATCATCCGGCAAGAACGTGAATCTGGGACACACGGAGCGGATCATTTTGCCAAAGCGGGCGCGAACGATCGCATCTGGAACGCTCAGCAGAAGCTCTGTCTGCAGGCACCCTCGGTGTTTGTACGCTATTTCTCGAATGCGTTCATCGCATCTGTAGCGCACGCATGGCTCGGCCCTGGCTTTCAGATGACCAGTCAGGTCAACGTCGTTCGCCCCGGTGGAGAGGCACAGCAAGCACATCGCGACTACCATCTTGGCTTCCAGACCGTAGAGGAGGCGCAGCGTTTTCCCGCGCATGTCCATACGATGTCGCCGTTCCTGACGCTACAAGGCGCCGTCGCCCACAGCGATATGCCAGTTGAAAGTGGTCCCACGAAGCTGCTGCCCTTTTCGCAGCGTTATGCACAAGGCTATCTGGCGTGGCGACGTCCCGACTTTCGCAACTTCTTCGAAGCCCACTGCGTGCAGTTACCGCTTGCGAAAGGGGACGCGCTCTTCTTTAATCCGGCGCTGTTTCATGCCGCCGGCGCGAATCGCACGTCAGACGTGCAGCGTATGGCGAATCTGTTGCAGATATCTTCGGCCTATGGGCGCGCGATGGAAAGTGTCGATCGCACGCGCATGTGCGAGGCCGTCTATCCGATACTTCTCGAGTACAAGGCCAACGGCCAGTTGACTGCGACTGACATCGATTCCGTCATTGCATCAACGGCGGAAGGATACGCGTTTCCGACCAACCTCGATCGCGATCCACCAGCAGGTGGCCTCGCGCCCGCGAGTCAGCAAGCGCTCCTGCGCCGCGCACTCGACGAAACGTGGCCCCAATCGATGCTTTGCGAAGCGCTACAACTCCAGGCGTGGAAACGAAGCAGCTGATTTCCCGCGAGCGAATACGGCAGCGCTGCACCCCGCACTACCGCGCCAGAAACGTCAGCACTGTCTGATTGAATCGCTCCGCATGCTCCCACTGCGCCCAGTGCCCGCAGCGACCGAACACGAGCAAGTCGGCATCCGGCATGCCCCAAACGAGACGCAAGCCCACATCCATCGGCACGAAACGGTCGTCGCGTCCCCAGATCACGAGCGCTGGCGCCTTGATCTCGTTGAGTCGATGGCCGTAGTCGGGAAACTGCTTCGGGTTCGCGGCGAGGCTCTTCACGAAGTTCTCCAGATGGTCGCGTCGCGCCAGCATGTTCTGCAGACGCGCCGCCATCAGTTCCTCGGTCATCGTGCTGGCGTCGTACACGAACACGTTGAGCATGCGCTTGAGGTTCTCGAGCGACGGCTCGCGATACAGCGCCTGCAAGAGCTTGATTCCTTCAGTCGGCATAGGCACGAACTGGCTCGGGCCGCCTGTACCGCCTCCCATCAGCACAAGCTTGCCGACTCGCTCCGGATACGACAGCGCAAATGCCACCGCGCTATGTCCGCCCATCGAGTTGCCGACGAAGTGCGCGCGCTCGATGTCGAGCGTATCGAGCACGCTCTTGACGACACGCGCGTTGAGGTCGGAGCGCGAGCCCGTGCAGACGATCGAATCGCTCTTGCCCCAGCCCGGACAGTCGATGAGGATCACGCGATAGCCTGCACTGGCAAACGCATCGACGTTGCGGTAGAAGTTTGCCCAGCCGCTCGCGCCGGGGCCCGAGCCATGCAGCATGACCAGCGTTTCGCCGCCCGCGCCAGTATCGTTGTAGTGGATGCGCAGTTCGCTGTCGCCTTCCATCACGCTCACGAACTTGCTCGTGGCGGCTTCCGTCCATGTTTCGTTGGTCGTCATGTCAATCTCCTCAGACATTCGTTCAAATAGATTCGGTGTGAAGCGCCACCGAGACATCGGGCGTTTCGCGGGTAAGATTCGCGGCCACGGCGAGCGCCCCGATTGCCGCAATGACGATCAACGGAATGCTCGACAGCACCAGCATCGACGCGCTTTGACCGAGCGCCAGCAATTGCCCCGCGATCAGCGGGCCAACCATCGAGCCGATGCGGCCCACGGCCACAGCGGCGCCGACGCCCGTTCCCCGTACTTTCGTCGGATAGGCAGCGCCCGCCAGCGCATAGAGCACAGATTGCCCGCCCACGAGAAACAGTCCGGCAAGCAGCCCGCCGCACGCCATCGATACGCTGCCGGTCGCGCCCGCCAGCGCAAGCAGCGATGCTGTGATGCCGACATACATGCCGACGACCACCGGCCGCTTGCCAATGCGGTCCATCAGCGCCGCGATGACGATCGCGCCAATGCCCCCGCCGATGTTGAACATCATCTGCACGACGCTCGCCTGCACTCGCGTGAGGCCGCGGCTCACGACCATCGACGGCAGCCAGTTCATCAGGAAGTACAGCACGATCAGCGTGCCCAGATAGCTCGTCCACAGCGCGAGAGTCGTGCCGCCACGCCCTTCTTTCCAGAGCGCCTTCACGACACCGCCTCGCGTGCGTTCGTTGGCGGCGATGAAGTGCGTCGACTCCTTCAGATACAGGCCGAGCAGCGGCAAAACGAGAAGCGGCCCGAGACCGCCGACATAGAAGATGTGCCGCCAGCCTTCCTCGCCCGGACTCACGATGCCGATGACCGCCGCCAACGCTGCACCGAAGGGCATGCCGCAATACATCGCGCCGACCGCCACGCCGCGCCGCTCGGGCGAAGCGGCCTCGGCGCACAGCGCAATGAGGTTAGGCATCGCGGCCCCTAGACCCAGGCCAGTGAGAAAGCGCACGATGAGCAGGCTTTGCAGATCCCACACTTGCGTCGTCGCGATGGAGAAGAGGCCGAACAGCGCCACCGACAGCATCAGCACGCGCTTGCGGCCCACGGAGTCGGCGAGACGTCCGCCGATTGCCGCGCCCGGCAGCAGCCCGAGCGCGCCGATGCCGAACGCCCAGCCGAGTTGCGCCACGGCGAGATGAAATTCGGCCGCCATGCGGGGCGCGGCGACGCCCGTCGATTGCAGGTCCAGCCCTTCCAGCAGCGCGACCACGAGGCACAGGCCGATGGTGCCGATGGTGTGCGCTCCGCCGGAACGCACGGGCACGATCGTTGAAGGTTTCATCGAAAAGTCTCCGGTTTAAAGGATGCGGCGCTCTTCATGGCGCTTCGCAAATCGAAAGTTCTCAGGCGTGCGCGGCGCGCTTTTTCAAATCGAGCGCCACGTCGACGATCATGTCTTCCTGACCGCCCACCATGCGACGCTTGCCGAGTTCAACGAGAATGTCCACCGCCTTCAGGTCGTATTTCTTCGCGGCCGCCTCAGAATGCCGCAGGAAGCTGGAATACACGCCTGCATAACCGAGCGCGAGCGTTTCGCGGTCCACGCGCACCGGACGGTCCTGCAGCGGGCGCACGATGTCGTCGGCCGCGTCCATCAGCGTGTAGAGATTCGTGCCGTGGTTCCATCCCATTCGTTCGGCCGCGGCGATGAACACTTCGAGCGGCGCATTGCCCGCGCCTGCGCCCATGCCTGCCAGACTCGCGTCGATACGGTCGCAACCTTCCTCCACCGCGACGATCGAGTTCGCGACGCCGAGCGACAGGTTGTGATGCGCGTGCATGCCGGTTTGCGTGTCAGGCTTCAATGCGCCCTTCAGTGCGCGGAAGCGATCGCGCACATCGTTCATGTTCAGCGCGCCGCCCGAGTCCACGACATATACGCACGTCGCGCCGTAGCTCTCCATCTTCTTCGCTTCGATGGCGAGGTTCGCGGGCGTGGTCATGTGGCTCATCATCAGGAAGCCGACCGTATCCATGCCGAGTTCGCGCGCGTACTCGATGTGCTGCTTCGACACGTCCGCCTCGGTGCAGTGCGTCGCGATACGCACGACGCGCGCGCCCGCGGTGTGCGCGGCCTTCAGGTCGTGGATCGTACCGATGCCCGGCAGGAGCAGCGTCGCGACCTTCGCGTGCGTGACGACGTCGGCGACAGCTTCGATCCATTCGAGATCGCTGTGCGCGCCGAAACCGTAGTTGAAGCTCGAGCCTTGCAGGCCGTCGCCGTGGGCGACTTCGATGCTGTCCACCTTCGCTGCATCGAGCGCACGGGCGATCGCCTGCACGTCGTCGATCGAGTACTGGTGACGAATCGCGTGCATGCCGTCGCGCAGCGTCACGTCGGAGATATAGAGTTTCTTGTCCATGTTGGCGTCCACTTTATGCTGCTGTATCCACGAGCGTTCCGGCCATGCGCTCGGCGGTAGCGAGCGCAGCGGACGTCATGATGTCGAGATTGCCTGCATACGCAGGTAGGTAATGTGCCGCGCCTTCGACTTCGATGAAGATCGACGTCTTCAGCCCGCTGAATTTGCCAAGGCCCGGTATGTTGAGCGGCGCGCTCTCGGGAATCACATCGAACTGGACTCTTTGCTTGAGCCGGTAGCCGGGCACGTAGGCGTTCACGGCCTTGGCCATCTCTTCGATAGAAGCCTCGACCTTGGCCTGATCCGTCGCTTCCGACAGCACATATACCGTGTCGCGCATCATGAGCGGCGGCTCGGCCGGGTTCAACACGATGATCGCCTTGCCTTTCTTCGCACCCCCAACAACTTCGATCGCTTTCGAAGTGGTCTCGGTGAACTCGTCGATATTGGCGCGCGTGCCAGGACCGGCCGACTTGCTGCTGATCGATGCGACGATCTCCGCATAGTGCGCTTTGGCGACGCGCGATACGGCGGCCACCATCGGAATGGTCGCCTGTCCGCCGCACGTGACCATGTTGACGTTGAGCGCATCGAGATGAGCGTCGAGGTTCACTACCGGCACGCAGTATGGGCCGATGGCGGCGGGCGTCAGATCGATCATGCGGATGCCGGGCTTGAGATTGCGCAGAAACGCGTCGTTCTTCACGTGCGCTCCGGCGGAAGTCGCATCGAACACGAAGTCGATTTCCTCGAACACGGGCAGGCGTGCCAAACCTTCCACGCCTTCGTGCGTGGTTGCTACACCGAGACGTGCCGCGCGTGCAAGTCCATCCGATCCCGCATCGATGCCGACCATCGCCGCGACTTCCAGATACTCGCTGCGCCGCATGATCTTGATCATCAGATCGGTGCCGATGTTGCCCGAGCCGATGATCGCGGCTTTGCGTTTGGGGTTGTCTGTTGCCATCAAGTGTCTCCGTATGTTTCGTGAATCATTCGCTGAAGGTGGCTCGCACGTCGCCGAGGCCTTCGATCTGTGCGAGGTATGAACCGGGGCCTTTCACCGTGACCATCGGACCGAGCGCGCCGGTCAGAACCGTGTCGCCCGCACGCAAGGGCGTGCCGAGCTCCACCATTCGGTCCGCGAGCCACGCCGCGGCGTTGAGAGGATTACCGAGGCAGGCCGCGCCGTTGCCGCGCGACAGCACCTCGCCGTCGCGAGAAAGCGTCATCGCGCATGCCGTGAGATCGACGTCGCGCAGCAGCACCGGACGGCTGCCGAGCACGAAGAGCCCGCTCGACGCGTTGTCCGCGACCGTGTCGAAGAAGCGGATGTTCCAGTCGCGAATTCGGCTGTCCACCACTTCGATCGCGGCGACGGCGTATGCGGTCGCGCGCATCAGATCCGCGAACGTGTGCTTCTCGCAAGTCAGATCGTGTTCGAGCACGAGCGCGATCTCGGCTTCGACCTTCGGCTGGACCAGCGACGCGAGCGGCATCGGCTGGTTGTCGCCGTAGGCCATCGACGCGAACAGCGTGCCGAAGTCCGGCTGATCGACGCCGAGCTGCTGTTGCACTGCGGCCGACGTGAGGCCGATCTTTCTGCCGACAATGCGTTCGCCCTTCTCCACGCGCAGATTGACGTTGACCTGCTGGATTGCATAAGCGAGCGCCACGTCGCCTCCTTGCACTTCGTCGCGTACGGGCGCAATCGGCTCGCACGAGCTTTGCGCTTCACGCAGGCGCGCAGCGATGGACTGAATGTTCGACATGTCGTGTTCTCCTTTCACGCGGGTTCGTTACTGGTGGCCGCAGCGATATGCAACGGCGCGCGTCGGCTCGAACGCGCGTGCATGGCGCCGAAGCCCGCGATCCACTCGGGAATCGCACGGTAATAATCGATCGAGGCTTCGTACGGCCCGCACGCCGCGAGCGCGCCGAACGCCGCGATCCACGTGCGGATTTCATGAGCAGACTTCCCCGCGTCACGCGTGATCGCGTCGTTGGTGAAACCGTCGGCGGCGGCTACGTCACCGCGCGCCAGCAGTTCGAGAAACGCGCGATCCCACGCCGGATTCAGCGGATGCAGACGGCTCTCGCCCGAGGCGAACGCTTTCGCGGCCGCAACGGTGCGCGACTGGCGCGCATCGCGCGATTCCGGCGACGGATTGCGTCCCGCGATCAGCCGTTCCGCGACGACGTCATCCGCGCCGTGAATCTCCGGAACCGGCGGCTCATGAGAAATGCCGCCCGAACCGAGCAGCAGCACACGCCGCTGTGCACCGGCGACGAAGCGGCCGATGGCCTCGCCGAGCAGCCGCGCGCGGCGGCAGGAAGCTATCGGCGGCGCGACCGAATTGATGAACACCGGCACCACCGGGTACCGATCGAGGCCACCCGTCATCACATCGAGTGCCTGCGCGCAACCGTGGTCAACTTGCATGCGATACGACACGGCGACGTCGATGTCACTTGCGAGCACCGCATCGGCGAGGGCGAGCGCGGCCTCTTGCGCGACGCCAAGCGGCCCAGCGGCGCTGCCAAAGTCGCCGATGGCGGTCGCATTCGCGCCGATGCAGAACTGCGGCATCACGTCGTAAAAGAAGCCGTTGTAGTGATCGGGCGCGAACACGATCACGAGTTCCGGGTCGAACTGGCGCACGCGTTCGCGGGCCGCGCGTTGCACCCGCTCCACTTCAGCGACGACTTCCGGCGCGGGATCGTAGTAGCCCGAGAGCGGCGTGTGGGACATGCACTCGAGATGAATGGTCATGTCAGGCTCCTTCCGTGATGACGTCGCGCATGCGCTTCGCACCGGCTTGCGCTACCTCGTGCGCTTCGGGCGGCGTCGCGAGCGAGAGCTTGCGCGCGAGTTGCACGACCTGATCCGACGCGCGCTGTGGCGAGCACATCGACGCGACGAAGCGATCCGGTCGCAACAGCACGACCGACTCGGGCACGCGCGCGAACCAGTCCTTCAGGCGCCCGTCGATATCGCCAAGCGCGATCACGCCTTCGGGCACGTCGTCATGGAAGGCGAGCTGCGGATCGGGCTTGGCGATGACGAACACGCCGCCAATCGACGCCCAGATGCGCCGCGCCTCGGGCGTAAGGCAAAACGTCGGGTCCGCGCCCCAGCCGATCATCGTGAATCGATTGCCGATCGCATCGTCGAAACGCACGACCGCGCCATCCGCGAGACGCACGCGCGGCTGGATAAACATGCGGCCCACCGGCGTATGCGCGTGCGGATCGCGGCCATGCACCACGCGCCCGATCCACGATTCGCGCTTCTCGCTCATCACACCGAGCAGGCGGCCGAGCGCCGAATGCCCACCTCTCGCGATCATGCGTGCGAGCAGACCGTCGCGCCGCTCGTGTTTGTCCAGCAGCACAACGCCTTCCTCGTAGCGTGGCATCGGCTTGAAGCGCATTTCCACGAAATAACGCTTCACCGCAGGCAGGACGCTGAAGCTGCGCACGAAGGCGTCGCGCACCTTCGAACCGACGAAGCTCGTCGGCGCGAAGATATCGCCGGCCACTTCAGAGAGATGGATCATCGCGCGCGCATGGGCGCGGCGTTCCATTGTGTAGCTGTCGAGCAGCGCGTCGCCGGCGATGCCCTTCACGACCATCGCAAGCTTCCAGCCGAGATTGCTGGCGTCGCGAATGCCGCTGTTGTAGCCCTGCCCCTGCCACACCGGCATGATGTGCGCGGCGTCGCCTGCGAGCAGGATGCGCTTCACGCGAAAGGTGCTCGCGAGCCGCGCGTTGTGCGTATAGACACGCTGACGGATGTAATCCACCTTTTGCGGATCGGCCACTACATTCCTCAAAAGCGCCGCCATGTTCTCCGGCTTCGAGAGTTCGCTTTCCGTCTCGCCCGGCATCACCATGAACTCGAAGCGGCGAATCCCGTGGGGCAGCGCGGCGGATACATAAGGACGCCTGGCATCGCAATGCAGATAGATGTGCGGCGAGCCGATCGGATCATGGCGCACG
Organism: Burkholderia sp. WSM2230; assembly: GCF_000472445.1. GTDB lineage: Bacteria > Pseudomonadota > Gammaproteobacteria > Burkholderiales > Burkholderiaceae > Paraburkholderia. The sequence goes on along the minus strand of NZ_AXAJ01000011.1, from coordinate 80,118 downwards.
TCGATCACGATCCACTGATTCGGCTTCGTACGGCCTTCAAAGGGCACGTCGAGCGTGCGCCGCACGAAACTGTTGCCGCCGTCCGCGCCGACCATATAGGCCGCTCGTAGAGTCTTGCGTACGCCGCCGGCGTCCGTCACGTCGATCATCACGCCGTCTTCGTCCTGCGCGAAACTCTCGACCGTATGGCCGAGCAAGGACTGGACATGCGCAAAGCGCTGCAGCCCGCTGTACAACAGTTGATCCGCGAGCGGCTGAATGAAGGCATTGCGGCGCGGCCATCCAAACTCGTCGGTGCGCGGCTCTATCGACGCGAAGCACTTGCCCTTCAGCGTGAAGCGCATCCAGTGATTCGGCGTCGTGTGCGGTAGCAGCGTGTCGGCGAGACCGATCGACTGGAATACGCGCAGCGCTTCGTCGTCCAGACCAATGGCGCGTGGATAATCGATGATCTGCGCGAGCTTCTCGACGAGCACGACACGCACGCCCTGCGAGCCAAGAATATTCGCGATCATCAACCCGACGGGACCGGCTCCGATAATGGCGACATCGGCGTCGAGCAGCTGATGTGATGTTTCGAACGGATGAGCGCGGCCGTTGCCGGCCACCGGGTCGAAGGCGGGGCGCATGCTTGTCTCCTGAGTGTGTTTCGTCGAACGCTGCGAAAGCGAGGCTTTGCTCGATTGATGTGTGCAGTCTATGAGCCGGGAAAAACCCGCTCAACAAAATCTCCGATTTGTGCATAGAATGCACACGGCTGATTCATAGAGATTTTCTCGTGACGACTTACACGAACGTGCGCGGACTCGCGCGCGGCCTCCAGGTGCTGCGCGCGTTGAATGCCATCGAAGGCGGACGCGCAACAAGCCAGCAGATCGCGGAGTTGACGGGCCTGCATCGCACGACGGTGCGCCGTCTGCTCGAAACGCTGATGGAAGAAGGCTTTGTACGCCGAAGTACGTCAGACGACAGCTTTCGCCTGACATTGGCGGTGCGTTCATTGAGCGAAGGTTTCACAGATACGGAGCGCGTCGCCACCGTCGCGCCTCCGATCATGGGTCAGCTCCTGCAGCGGGTCGCGTGGCCGTCCGATCTCACGACGCCCGACGGCGACGCAATGATCATCCGCGAGACGACGCATCGCTTCAGCCAGTTGTCGTTTCATCGCGCGATGGTCGGGCGGCGTTTGCCGATGCTCTTGACGGCAGCGGGCCGCGCCTACTTCGCAATGTGCCCCGACGAGGAACGCGAGGACATTCTGGAACTATTGCGCTCGGGTTCCGGCGGCGAGGAGCAGCAGGCGCTCGCGCGCAACGACACGCTGGTGCGCAGCCTGATCCGGCGCGTGCGCGAAGACGGCTTCGGGACGAATTACGGGGATTGGACTGCGCAGGCGAAGATCGGCGCGGTGGCGGTGGCCATCAAGGCCGAGGATCGCGTTCTCGCGAGTCTGAACGTAGTGTTTCTATCGCGCGCGGTGACTCTGGCGGATGCGGTGCGCCGCTATGTTCCGCCATTGCAGGAAGCGGCGGCGCAGGTCGTCGCCGCACTGAACGAAAAGTAGCGCCGTCATTCTTGCAAGGCGGATTGCGTCGCGGCGCCTTCAACTGGCCGAGAGAATCACCCACGCGCGCAGCCGTCGCCTAAGGCAGCATCAGTGCGCGTGTAGTTCAGGGAATAATCAGGCATCCTCTAGAAAAGCGATGCTATGCTCGTTGAAGACTTCTGGCTGTTCATATTGAGCCCAGTGGTCGCAGCCCTTCATTTCCACGAGATGTACATGCGGTGCGGTCCTGGCAATTGCATACGCATTAGTGAGGAACATGTTGGGTGCATCCACCGCGGCGATCACAAGAATAGGTAGGGCCAGGCTGCGCCATTGATCTTCCCGAAGCGCTTGTCCGCCTTGCGAGAAGGCTAGCAGATGAGGCATGGCGGCCTGCATGCGTGGATCGCGATAAATGTCCAGGCGGATCGCGACCGATTCGTCGGACAGGGTTTCCTTGTTCAACACGAGCGCTTTCAGCGCAGCGGAAACAGTTTCCCAGCTCGGCTCGGCCGCGGCGGAGGAGCGGGCCTTACGCAAGCCTTCAGCAAAGCGCCGTTCCTCTTCCGGATCGACGATGATGCCCGCAGGGGCCACCAGAACCAGCTTGTCGACACGAGCCGGATGCGCCAAAGCCAATGCTGCTCCCACCCATGCACCCAAGGAAACGCCTACCACGGCTGCCTTCGCAATACCCAGGGCATCCATGAAGCTGCGCACATGTTCGGCGTAGTCCTTGATCTGATAGTCGTAGTCGGGCTTGTCGGTCAAGCCGCAGCCCAGCATATCCAGGCCAATCACGCGGAAGTGCCTGGCATAGGCCGCATAATTTGCGCTGAAATTCTCCAGACTGCCCGCGGTACCATGCAGCAGAATGACCACCGGTGCATCGGCTGGTCCCGCTTCGAGGCAGCGTGTATTGACGCCGGCCGCATCGATCCACGCGAGCTTGTGAGGAGTCTTGAACAGGTGTTGCCAGATGCTGGTGTGCTTCATCATTGTGCGGGCCTCGCCGTCAGGTCCACCGACAGGAAGCCGGTGACGTTGCTATTGAACTCTTCCATCTTTTCGTAGGGCACCCACAGGCCGCAGTTGCCATGGATATGGACGCGCGCCTTGGGGATCCGGGTCAGCATGAACAGAGCGTTGTCGTAGTTGATCGTCTGGTTACTACGGCCCCAGATGATCAATGTCTCGGCCTGGATTCGGTGCAAGTCCTGCCACAGCGGCTCCAGGGTCTGCCCCGGCTTACCGCCGTGCCCTTCCGGCGCCTGATTCATGAATTCCGGCTCGATACTGGCTTCGTAGCGTTCGCGGATCACTTCCTCGGTCAGGATTGTCGGGTCATAGACCAGACGCTCCAGATTTGCGCGCATGCGTTCCATGCTGGGGCCTTCGCCGCTGTAGTAGTTGTGCGTGTCCGGCCTCGGCGGCATGGGCTGAAAAAGAGACAGGCCGCCAGGCGAACTGATGACCACCAGACGATCGACTCGCTCCGGATAGTCGAGCGCCATCTTCATCGCTACTGAACCACCCGTTGCCAGACCCATCACATGCGCCTTGCCGATATCGAGTGCATCCAACATGTCGCGAAAGGTGCGGGCATAAAAACTGGTGCGCGGCCCTTCGATTTGCGGCTTGTCGGATCGGCCGTAACCCGGAAGATCGACAATGATCGTGCGAAAGTTGCGCGACAGCGCCTCCAGATTGCGGCCGAAGTTTCCCCAGCCAAATGCGCCCGGCGCACCGCCATGGATGCACAGCAGGGCCGGGCCCGTGCCCGCCTCGTGGTAATGCACGTTGACGGCACCGGCCTGGATAAATTTCGAGGTGTTGTCTCTTGTCAGTGTCATTGGCGTGTCCTCCCGATCGTTACTGAGCTGTCGCATTCGCCGCCGGATAGCGCCCGAGCAGCAGAATCCCGACAGCGCCTGTGAGGCATGCGGCCAACGACACCACATGCACCACGGTATAAGAGCCAAGGCGATCAAAAGCGAGGCCATACAGGAACGGACCCACCCCGCCACCCAGCGTCGCCGCGCCAAACAGGCAACCGTAGATCGAGCCGAATGAACGCTTGCCGAAATACCTGCGTGCCAGAAACGGAATCAGATCGCCTTCGGAACCTGTTGAGATGCCGAGCAGCAGGGCAGCCAGAATGACCATCGAAGGTACGTGCGATGCATCGGTCAAAAAGATCGCGAAGCCCACCGCACCGACAAAAAACGCAGCGCACGCCACGAGAGGAGCGAACACGCGATCAAGCACCGCACCGAGTCCCACTCGCGCAATCGCAAGACCGGCACCCACCACGCCCGCCGCTTGTGCCCCGACGTCACGTCCAAGCCCGCGGTCGCTGGCGAACGGCGCGAGATGCACGAAGCCGCCAATAATCGCGCTGGAAATGAGGAACATGACGACAGCAAGCAGCCAGAAGCGGTACGTACGCACCGCTTCGCCGAGCGTGTGCCCTGCCTCGACGGACGCAGCCGCCTGTACCTCTGCGGCAAAGTACTTTTGAGTGGGCAAATTGCGGAACATCAGCCGGTGTGCAACGATGCCGAACACCAGCGCGACCAGTGCGCAGGCGCCATACCAGTGGCGCCAGTCCATCATCGTGCCAAGGCGGTTGGCGGCAATCGGCGCAAAGAGCCCACCGATACCGGTACCGATCATCGCGAATCCGAGCGCCATACCCAGCCGCTTGTCAAAGACGCGCGGCAACACGCCCAGATAACCCGCCGGTGTCGTTCCTGCTCCGAGAAAGCCGATCAGAAACCCGACTGCACCGATATAGGCGTGACTGGCTGGCGCAACAGCAAGCGCGGCTAGCGAGATGGCGAGAAGCGCGACCGAACCCGCCACGACCTTGCTCCAGCCAAGCCGGTCGGCAAGGTAGCCGACGGCGGGTCCGCCCAACGTCGTTCCCACGAGCGAAAACATCGGCAACATCGCGACGTCGGAGCGGCCCCACCCGAACGTCGCGGCCATCGGTTTCAGAAAGACCCCGGCGACGCTGAAAAACAGAGGACCGAAGCCGAACATCAAGCCGATGGCGGCACCGCAAACGATCCAGAGGCTTGCTGATCTGGTTAGTTTCGACGATGCCTCGAGCGAGGCCGGCATCATCTTCGTGCTCAAAGGACTGCTCATGACGCTCTCCCTAGAACTTGTGACGGATGCCGATCTGCGCGATCGCCTGGCTCGATGTCGACGAAGCGCCGGCGCCATTCGGCATGGCGGGCGATTCCGAATATGGCGTCACCGCGAAGAAATTCCCCGCGACATGAGCGCCACCGAATGCGTGCTGGTAGGTGCCGACCGCGAACAGATCGGTGCGCTTCGACAGGAGATAGTCGACGCCGAGCGTCGCGATATCGTATTTACCGAGCTTGCGTTCATCGATATACGCGAGGCCCGCGCCCACCAGGAAAGCCGGTGAAGCGCGCCAGGACAGGCCGCCTTCATAGGCGTTCACGGTCACGGTGCCTCGCGGGGTGTCCGACGCATTCGTATAGGTATACACGCCGTTGATCGAGAAATTGCCGAGCTTCACGATCCCGCCCAAGGCTGCGGTATAGATCGACCTGGCGCCCAGCGCCACCTGAGCGATCGAGCCCGCCCCTGGTGCGGCGTAGCCACCATCCAGCTTGGTGAACGCCGCGCCAAACGAATACGGTGCATTGAAACTGCCCGTCGGGCTGTACTTCAGGCCAACACTGAGTGTGCGCGGCACCGTGGATGTGCCACCGAACCCGCCTGCCACGTTGCTGAAGCCGTACATCACCCCGGCGCCAAAGCCACCGACGTTCGGCGTTTCGTAGCGGATCGCGTTATGTACCTGCTCGCCGGCCAGGCGGTCGATGTCATCGCCGAGGTGGAACGAGTACACGCCACCGAACTGCGCCGTGTTCGTGTAGAACGTCACATAGTCGTAGATGAAGTCGTAGTCGTTACCGGCGACGAGCGTACCGAAGCGGTCGCTCGACAAGCCGACGAATGCCCGCCGGCCGAATAGCGCGCCGCCCTGCGACGCAGCGCCCGAATTGACGTCGAAGCCATTTTCCAGCGTGAAGATTGCCCTCAGACCGCCACCCAGTTCTTCCTTGCCTGTCATTCCCCAGCGGTCGGAATAGATCACGCCACTATCCATTTTGAAATTGCTGTGACCGCCCGCGTTGCTGATGTAGCTGAGGCCGTCATCGATAACCCCGTATAGCGTGATGCTGCTTTGCGCATACGCGGGGCCTGCGAATATCGCAGCGACAGCAGCCGCCATTACTGCCTTCTTCATTTCTGTCTCCGATTAGCCGTTGCGCGGCATTTTTTATTTGTCTTGATGGTTGTCTAAATAGCGATCGCGCCTATACCCCGGCATGCCTTGCTCAGTTGCCCGATATCGTCCAGCTTGCGCGAGATATTCGGTCCGGGCTCAGCTCGCCATCAATTGCCTGGCCTTTTTGACCCACTCGTCCTGCATCATGAAGGTCGGGTTGGCGCGTACGGCCTTCTCCACTTGCGCCAGAATGTCTTCGTCGGACTGGCTCAGGTCCAGCGGCAGGCTGACCGGCTGGCTGACGTACCAGGGCGTGTCGCAATAGATTTCCATCTGGTTGCCTTCCGGATCCAGCACGTAGACGCTGAAGGAATTACCGTGGCTCTTGATCTGGGTGACCGTGCGGCCTTCGTCCTGAGCCCGCTTGTGGTAAGCCCGCACCGTGGCCAGATCGGCGACCTGAAAGGACAACTGATTAATGATGGATCGGGTACCGGGTTCGCGTCCGGCCACGAATACGATCTGGTGGTGCTCGCTGGGATCCCCGCTCAGGAATACGCCCTTTCCTACCGGACCGTTGCCTTCATCCGTCTTGACCAGACCGAACCAGTTCGTGTAAAAGTCCACCATCGTGTCGACATCCATCACGTGAATGCCGACGTGCTTGAAGCTGGCCTTGAGTGCCTGTGACATGCTGAGTCTCCAATTTATAGGTCTGTCTGGTAAGTGTTGATGAGCCGTCGTGCCCAGCTACCAATGCATCAAGGATATGGGCCCGAAACTCTGTGACAAAGCAACATTTTCGCGGCCTGGATGAGCCCAGATCATGCAAACGCCTTCATTAGATTCAGGGCGACAGTTGCCGCCCGGTGAGTCCGGCGTCGGGCAAGATGGGGCATCGCAGATGCATTGGAAGCAGTTGTTCCGCGCCTGCGGGCAAACGCGCGCGGGCGCTTGCGCCCCATCCGTCAGATGGCGGCCCCGCGGGTCACGAAGCCGCCGGCTTCATTGATTTCCACCGGCGTGAGCCGACCCTCGCTGGCCGCGCGTTCTTTTTGAGCGCGCTGCTTGATCTGGTTGTCAGCCGTTTCCCAGCTGCGCTCATGTCCCCACAGGCTCATACACCAGAGCTCCACGGGCTTCCAGGTGTCGCGGTCGATCAGCCGGCCGCCCCAGCCGGTTTCGATGAGAAATCCGCCCGGCGTCTTCGAATAGAACGACAGCATGTGATCGTTGTCGTGCCGGCCAAGACTCGTCTGAATCATGCCGGGGATGTTGAGCGCCTTGTCGTAAAGCCGGCCCACATCGTCCATGAAGTTGTATTCGACCATCACGTGATGCAGGAACGGCGCCGGCGTCTTCACCAGCGCGAGCGAATGATGCCGCGCATTGGCATGCATGAAGCGGACCTTGATGTCCTTGTCGATGTAGTCGGAGAGGCCGAAGCACAGCAGCTTCATGTAGAAATGTTCCATCTCTTCGAGCAGCGGCGTGCCGATCACCACGTGGCCAAAGCCCAGCGACCCGGTACGGAAGCCCCCGATCGGACGGCCCGGCTTGAAAAGACCATCGTCGATGCTGCGCCCGACAAAGAACTCGACGCGATTGCCATCCGGGTCCGCCACCCACAGCATTTGCTGCACGCTGCGCTCGGCACGCTCCTCGACGCTGCCCTCATGCACCTCCAGGCCGGCCGCAGTCATTTCGCTGCGCACCGTCTCCAGGGCTTCGAGGCTTTCGACCTTCATGCCGAGAAAACCGACGCCATTGCGCCCGGCGGGACGCACCAGCATGCGCCAGGCGTAGTCGTCCATGCGCAGTCCGAGGCGCCCGTGATCCATGTCACGCACTTCAAAGCCGATGTAATCCGCCGCGAACTTGCGCCACTCGTCCATGTTGGTGGCGTCGATGCCCAGATATCCGATTTCTTCGATTTTCACTGTGAGTCCCTCGTCAATTGGGCCGGCTGACCGGCTCGCGCGGCAGCACCTGCGTCATCGCATATTCGCCGTTGCTGAACGTCAGCGGCTTGCCGTCGAAGTGCGCGTACTGCTTGACCTCGCCGATCAGGATCAGGTGATCGCCGGCTTCCTGCACCGAAAAGCGCTGGCATTCCAGCTGCGCCACCGCCCCATGGATCAGCGGCGCACCGCCAAGCCCCGCTTCCCACGTCACCAGTTCGAATTTTTCCGGGTCGCTTTTGCAAAACCATTGCGACACCTCGACCTGGTTATGCGCGAGCACGTTCACCACGAAATGCTCTGCACTCCGGAATACTTCGACACTTCGCGACTCGCGCCGGATCGACCACAGGATCAGCGGCGGATCGAGCGAGACCGACGCGAAGGAATTCACCGTCATGCCGACGGGGCCGCTGCCGTGGCTGGCAGTGATGACCGCCACCCCGGTCGGGTACTGGCCGAGACAGCGCCGGAATGCGCGGCTGTCATCCAGCGGGCGACCACGCTCGAGCAGGGACGACTGGCCCGGACCGGTGGCAACTTCTTCTTCAATCATCATTTTTCGCCTCCATGAGGTTCGGCTGCTCAGCGCCAGTAGGCCGCTGCGCCGAAATCGACGACCTTGAATTCGGGCGCCGGCAGGCCCAGCAGCGAACGTGAATAGGCGATCGCAGCGAATTCCTTGCCGCCCGTGCCGTGGACCCGCGACGCCATCAGATTGCGGTAGATGAGTTGCAGCGGATTGGAGCTCTGTGAAGCCAGCGCGCCGACCATCGGCCAGATGTCCTGCACGACATCGAAACAGGCAGCGAACGAATCGGCCGATTCGAAACGCACGCGCAGGCGCTCCTGATGCGAAATCGGCTCGCCCTTGCAGGCCTGATCGAAGATATGACGCCAGTTGTTCAGAGTGCGCGTGCGGATGTCGTTCAGGCGCGTTTTCGCATCCGCCAGCTTGAGATTGAGGAACGGATTTTCAGCGAGGCGCGCGCCCGTCCCCATCTTCGTATAGCGGTTGCGCGACTGCTCCAGGAACACGTTCACAGCTTCCATCGCGGTGCCGATTACGGTATTGGCGGCCGTTGCGTAGAACACGGTCATCCACGATACGCCGCGGTACAACGGCGTGGTGATGGTCTCGTAGCCAGGGTTGATGTCGTTGACCACATCGGCCATCACGTGAATGCGGTGATTCGGCACGAACACCTTGTTCGCCGTGACCGCCTTGCTGCCAGTGCCGCGCATGCCCTGCACGTCCCAGCTGTCGTGGTCGATGGTCAGATCGCTGATCGGTACGAGGAAGTTGCGCTCGCCGCCGCCGAGCACCACGTAGTGCGCGAAGTCGACGCCGCTGGAGAAGGTCCAGCGGCCGTCGAGCATGTAGCCGCCCTCGACCGGTTCGGTCTTGCCAAGCGGCGCGTACGAACTCGAGGCGCGCGCATCCGGACCGTGGACGCCCCAGAAATCCTCGTGCATCTGCGGGTCCATCGCCGCGATTTCCAGGTTGTGGCAGACAATCTGTCCGGCGATCCAGGCCGCGGAGCTGTCGCATTGCGCGATGCGCATCAGGCCGTCGTAGAAGTCCGCCGGGGATAGCTCGAGGCCGCCGTACTGCAACGGCGTGAGGGCGCGGAACACGCCGGCTTCGAGCATGGCCTCGACGCTGGCGTCCGGCACGCGACAGTCGCGCTCGGACTGATCACGGCCGGCACGCAGCACCGGCACGATGGCATCGACGGCCGAAAGGAATGCCTGGCCCGCTTGCAGCGCGCGCTGCCGGTAGGCTTCGCCTTCGGCGACCGCGAAGGGTTGGCTTTCAATCACTGCGTTCATCTCGTGTCTCTCTTTGGCGTAATTCGAGTGAGCACAGTTTAGGTGGGGGAAGTACCTGATCTAAAACGATTCCTTTGGCGTTAGAATGAGTTCAACTCATGCAAGATCGTCTGAAATGAAGCGCCTTCCTTCCCTGACCGCCGTCAGGTATTTCGAGGTCTCGGCCCGTCTGCAAAGCTTTACAGCGGCGGCCGCCGAGCTACATGTGACCCAGGGCGCCGTCAGTCGCATGATCCAGACGCTCGAGGAGCAACTCGAAGTCCGCCTGTTCGAACGCAATGGCCGCTGGATTAGCCTGACACCCGTCGGCAGGGCTTATCACGAGCAGATCACGGCGGGCCTGAACCTGATTGCCGAGGCCGGCAGCCGGTTGAAAGAAAGCGCGGCTCAGTCCACGCTGGTCCTCTCCGTGAATGTGGGGTTCACGCTTTGGCTGGTGCGGAACATCGGCGACTTTCGCGCCAGGTACCCGGACATACAGGTGGACGTGCTGGCAGAGGAACTCAAGGAACTCGACCACGACGCGCCCGTTCATGCGCGCATCCGTTATGGCTCGCCCCCGTGGCCGGGCTTCGATTCGACCACCCTGCTCGAGACCACCGTGGCAGGCGTGGTGTGCTCGCCGCGCCTGAAAGAGCAGGCCAACGTACATGAACCCGCCGACCTCCTCACGGCTCCCTTGCTGAGCGTAGCCGGCGCTCGAGAAGAGCCGTGGAAAAATTATTTCGAACACTACGGGCTGCAGATGCCGAGCCTCGGCAAATCGCCGCGTTTCCTGCAGATGCTGATGATGCGCGAAGCCGCCATGTCAGGCCTCGGCTTCGGACTGGTGCCCCTCTTCCTGTTTCAGGAGGATTTCAAAGACGCTCGGCTGGTGCAGGCGATCCCGCACACAGTTTGCATTCATCATGGGTATCACCTCCTTTACAGCAAGGGGGACCTCAATCCGAAGCTCAAGATTTTCAAGAAGTGGCTACTGGGACGGCTTCGGGCGTCGATCGATGGGTCGTTGACGGCCTGATGTCCATCGGCATGAAGCGATCATCGCGCCCTTGGATCGTCAGCGTAGGCGCCCGGCTTCTGCCGCCCATGCTTCGGCGTCGGCGCCGGCCGGGATGCGCATCGGCGACGACGGGTCAGTTGCCGCGCGCCATACGGCCAGGGCGACGTCCTGCGCGTGGGTGATCGGCGAAGCCGTATCCGCGAATCTCGCGAGCACCTCCTGGACGAGATCGGCATAAGCCTCGTGCTCGAGCCCGTGCCTCCGTGCGTTGTCGCGGAAACGGCTTTCCGGCGAACGGCCCGGCAGCACGAGGCACACTCGCACGCCGAACGGCGCCAGCTCTGCGGCGGTCGATTCGGTGTACGCATTAACGGCCGCCTTGCTCGCGCTGTACGCGGCAACGAGGGGCAGCGCCTTCAGCGTCACGCTCGACGTGACGTTCACGACGACGCCGGCCCTGCGCTGCCGGAACTGCGGCAGCACCGCCTGCGTCAACGCGATCGTGCCGAACGTGTTGGTCTCGAAGACCTCGCGCACCGCGGCGAGCGGGGTCAGCTCGGACGGGGCGGCGACGCCGAAGCCGGCGTTGTTGACGAGGACATCGAGCGGGCCCGCGTCCTCGATCGCGTGGCGGATGCTCTCGCTATCCGTGACGTCGAGCGCCAGCACGCGCAGGCGGGCCGAAGGCGGCAGCACGTCGGCGCGCGGTGTGCGCATCGTCGCGACGACATTCCAGTCGCGGGCCAGAAAATAGCGGGCTATCTCAAGGCCGAAGCCCGAAGAGCAGCCGGTGATCAGTACGGTCGGCATGGAAACTCCTGTTTGGGTGGTTTGTGCACGCCCCTACGATAGATTGCAGCGTCTGCACTGACTACAATCGACAATCCGAATTTCATTTGCAGGAGTCCGGCAATGATCGATCCATTGGCCGAGGTCGTCACGCTGCTGCAGCCGAGTGCGCGTTATTCCAAACTCGTTCTCGGTGCAAGCCCATGGCGCATCCGCCGCTCGGATACCGGCCAGCCGCTTTACTGCGTGGTTCTCGACGGCGGATGCCGCATCACGATCGACGGGCACGAGCCCATCGAGTTGCTGTCAGGGGACTTCCTGCTGGTTCCCGCAGCGCATGGCGTGTCCATAGCGAGCCTCGCGCCGCCGGCGGGTGGCGAGACGTCAATGCCCATAGCGCTTGGCAACGGCGAATTTAAAATCGGCGGGTCGGACAACCTGGTCGACTCGCGCATGATGGCGGGCCACTGCAGCTTCGGTTCGCCGGACGCGGCGCTGCTGGTGTCGCTGCTGCCGCAGTTCGTGCATGTCCGCGGAGAACCGCGACTGGCCACGCTCGTGGACCTCGTACGCGAAGAATGGCGCGAGCAGCGGCCCGCGCGCGAGGTCGTGCTGTCGCGACTACTCGAAGTGCTGCTGATAGAAGCGCTGAGATCCGCGACCGGGACGAACGCGTCGCCGGGTCTGGTGCGCGGCCTGGCCGATGGCCGCCTCGCGGCCGCGATCCGCGTCATGCACGAACGGCCGATGCACGCGTGGACGGTCGCCGAGCTTGCGAAGGAAGCGGCGCTTTCCCGCTCGACGTTTTTCGAACGTTTCAGCCGCGCGGTTGGCGTTGCACCGATGGGATATCTGCTCACCTGGCGCATGGCGCTCGCGAAAGACCTGCTGCGTCGCAACGGGGGCCGCGTTGCCGAGATTGCGCAGCGCGTCGGCTACAGCTCCGCCAGTACGTTCAGCGTCGCGTTCACGCGACATGTAGGACGGCCGCCCACGCAATATGCGCGCGACGAGCAGGCGAGCGCGACGGGTGCGTGAGACGGCGCCAACAGGCTGTTCTCCAATATGGGCAGGAGTCCGTAGTTTGGCGATGTTCTACATGGCTAGGCGGCCAGGTTAGCGCAAAGCACCGCTGCTCAATCCGGCAAGGCTCTTTGACACAGGTTGAGTCAACCAGACGTCACGGCCAGCGCCGAGAACGCGGGCTGGCTGTTCACGCTCGGGCGCTCCTGCATCCTCGCGTACCACGCCAGAAGCGCCCGGCATTCAACAGGTACCGGTAGCTTCACAATTGCCGCAAACACTAGCCCGCCGATGACCGTGATGTCCGCCATCGAAAAGGCTTCTCCGGCGACAAACGGCTGTCTTTGCAGAACGTCGTTGAAGTAGTGCATACCCCTGAGGGCTTTGTCGCGCTGACGGAATCCCCACTCGGCGTTCTGATAGATCTCGACATCCGGCCCCAACCCCGGCGTGCCGTGATGGAAATAGACGCTGATCGCGTCGAGCAACTCGATTTCGGCGCGCCTGTTCATCATGTGGATCAAGCCTTTTTCCAGCGGGCTCACGCCAGTGAGCGTGGGCGCGCCGTCAAGCGCGTCGAGATACTCGGTAATGGCCGTGCACTCGGCGATGACGGTCCCGTTGTCGAGTTCCAGCACCGGCAGTGTGCCCGAGTAGTTTTTCCGGGCAATGAAGTCCGGCTTTTTGTGCTCCCCTTTATAAAGGTCGACCATCACGAACTGGACCCGCGACTGTAGATTCTTTTCGGCCAGCGCAATACGCACCCGCGTCGGATAAGGCCCTGTCGGAAAGTCGTAAATCGTCATCGGACCTATGCTGGTGGTGTTCAAGTTCGTGAAATCCATTGCTTCCCTCTTCGTTTGAAGTGCGTTGAACGGACAAGCCGACGGCCACATCCTTTGACCCTACCTGCCACTTGGTAGGTTTACGATAGGAGGTATAATGCCTGGCGTCAAGAGTCCTTTTTCGCTATGAGGCGGCAACAGTGGGGAACGAAGTCAGCTCGAATTCGCGGGAGAACATTCTGGCGGCCGCTCGGCGGGTAGCGCAGGCGCACGGATATAGCGGCCTGAATTTCCGCGATCTCGCGGAGATTGTCGGCATCAAGGCGGCAAGCATCTACCACCACTTCCCGAGCAAGGCCGATCTCGGCGCTGCGGTTGCGAAGCGGTATTGGGAAGATTCAGCGGCTGCGCTGGATGCACTGTTGGCGGAATCGTCGGATCCGCTGAGCTGCCTGCACCGGTATCCAGATACGTTCCGCGAGGCGCTGCAGAATGGAAATCGCATGTGCCTTTGCAGCTTCATGTCTGCCGAAAGTGATGACCTGCCCGAAGCGGTGATGAAAGAGGTCCAGAGGTTTGCAGATGTGAATGTGGCGTGGCTGAGTAAGGTGCTGTCTGCTGCGCGCGTGGTCGATTCCGCAGAAAGCGGACCGCGGGCTCGCGCCATCTTCGCTGCCGTCGCCGGCGCTCAGCTGATTGCGAGGAGCCGCTCGGATGTCTCGCTCTATGACGCATTAATCGAGAGCTATCGCGCGGCCGGCTTGCTACCGCGATAGCGGCGCATTGGTAAACCGGCTCGCTGAATGCGACGAGTCGACACTTCCGCGGTAACCCCCGTTCAACCATCAGCTAGCGAAAGATCCGCTGGATGCCCGGGATTTCGCAACGTCGCGGGCCGACGTCCGTTTTCACATTGGATTCTGCCGACGGCAGGCGTGCAATATCTCGTTGACTGCAAATACCCCTCGCACACTCTGAACGTTTTGCAGGACACATACGTGGTACGACTTTTCGCGCGGCAAAAGTAGCGCGCTATTCCGGTACAGTGCATAGCACGAGTTAGTGATCACACGTGCCGCATAGCTGCTCTGGCTGTTTGCCAACGAATTCAGAATGCACTGATCGTAGTCCGGGTTCCCGCCTCCAAGCGCGAGCGCAGGCAGCGGCGCGCCGAGCGTGATCGACAGCAGCAAATAAGCGAGTTTGCGCATGAGCGTGCGATAGAACCAAAGGTATTGGTTAAATCGTAGCACGCTGCATTCGAGGCAGTGGTGCGCCTCAAAAGCGATATCACCTCAATGTTGTTTGCGGACGGTGCATTGCGATTAGCGTCGTTCGTTTGTGCATCAGAGTCAAAAGCGTCGCGGCATCAACGCGCTTACTTCTCGGGCACGAGAACGGGCGCACCCTTGTCCTTCAAAAGGAGCACGATGAACTTCGCGGGTCGGGTCTGGCTCGCGTTCCGCCCGACCGTGTGCACATCGTTCGGACCTTCATAGAAGGTCTGCCCGGGCGTCAGAGTCACTTCCTTGCCGCCCTTCACCTGCATCACGATGGATCCCTCAAGCACATAGACGAACGCATGTGCGTGATGCCGATGCACGGGATCGACAGCACCGGGTGGATAGGTCACGCTGATCATCAACGCTTCCTTGCCGGGATAATCGTCAAGCGGCCTCGTCGTCAGCGGGGTCACGATGGCTTCGGGCGCCGCCGCGCGCGCCGCGCCCGTAAGCCCGCTTGCGACGACGAGCGTGGCGATTACGGCGGTCTTCAGTCTGAACATGATGTGCCTCCAATAACGCGTCCCGCACGCGCGGGACGAAGCCTGAAGAAGAACAGCAGAACTCGACGATTCAGGAAAGATTCGCCTTGTCGAGGCCGAATGCCTTGTCCGCCGAACCCGGAACAGTCCTGAATGCGACGTTCGCGCGGTTCCAGGCATTGATGGCCATCACCTCGTATGTGAGATCGGACAGTTCTTTCTCGGAGAACTGCGTACGCACACGTTCGTAGATGTCGTCGGCTACACCGTGCCCGGCAAGCTTCGTCAACGCTTCCGTCCACGCGAGTGCAGCGCGCTCGCGCGGCGCGAACAGTGTCGACTCGCGCCAGATCGCGACATGATGCAGACGCAGCTCGCGCTCGCCGTGTATGCGTGCTTCCTTCACGTGCATATCGACGCAAAAGGCACAGCCGTTGATCTGCGACGCGCGGATCGACACGAGGTCACGGATCGATTCTTCAATTGCACTCTCTTTCAGTTGATTGCTAAGGTCCAGCAACTTCTTGAACAACTCGGGCGACTGCTGAATGTAGTTGATGCGTTGAGTCATTGTCTTCTCCGGATTAACACTTGCGCTCGAGCAGTGTCGTTAGCGGCAACACGCCGTACGAAATCATCGTAGGCGGACGCGGCCTGGTCCGGTAGCCCTGCAAACGGGACCACGGTGTTGTCCCTTAGGCACCAATCAAACGCACACACGTTCGACGTCCGTAATAATCGCGAGAAGATCGGGAAGAACGCTTCTGCCTTGCATGAAGAACAGCAATCGAAGCCCGGCTCTGAATGTCACAATCAAGAGCTGTGAAACGTCTTGTGGGAGGAGCTGCGCGGACAACAGTTGCGCCGCAGTCCAGAATTGGATGCCTGGCCTCAGAGGGGTAAGATACCGTGATAACCATCCGTTCGCGAGTTCCCCCATGCCGGGCAAGCAGGCGTCGTGCGTCAGTCTTACGGAGCAACTCGCCATAGTCATAAAAGCGGCAATTGATACCGGCCGCAACAGTCGGTCGAGTGAAGCCGTCGCCGGCAGACTGTGCCTGCGGCAACACCAGTTCAGACAACATACCCCGGCGGCGAGGCCCGTCGACAGCACGCAATCAAAGCCCCGGGCGTCACGAACACATCGACGCGGCCATTCTCGATGTCGATCTGAACGGTGAGAAGTCCTACTCCGTCGCGGACGCGCTGGCGTCGCGGCACATCCGCTTCATCTTTGCCACCGGCTACGGCACAGACGCGGTCGACGATCCCTACCGTCACTATCCGCGCTGCCAGAAGCCGTTCGACCATCAGATGCTGTTCAGGACACTGATGTCACGCGGTATTAGGTAGCCGTTGCGGTTAGCGTCGGCGCTGTTGTGGCCAGAGCCGAAGTATTTGATCGACCTGCAAAGACGACGACCTCTTTCAAAGCAAGCTTAACAATGGCGCTCCGCAAAGAGTGGCCGATTTCGTTGATGCCTTTGCCGAAAGCGCGGAGACGTGACGCACGCCGTGAAACAGCGCTGCGGTATGCTCTTTCCCATGAAGAAACTCATACTCTCCGCAACAGGCGCCGTAACCTCGATGCTTCCGCTGAGGCTCCGGCATGCCATGGCGAAGTCGCTTCTCGAAGATAGCTCGCTTGCAAGGGAGTATGGCTATCTTTATCTCTCCAGTCTTTCGCGCAAGCTCAACGTGGTGCGGTTCTCGGCAGAGGGGCAGTACGGCACGATGGTTAGCAGCTCGAATGATCTGAGCATCCTGCGGAAATATGCCGAAACCGGGCGCTGGGCACCCGAACTGGCAGACAAGCTCACCAAGTTCTTTGGCGATTCTGCCGGGACCTATCTCGACATCGGTGCGAACATCGGCATGACGACCATTCCGATCGCACAGTACAACGAGCGCGTGAAGTGTTACGCGTTCGAGCCCGAGCCGGTCAATTACCGGAACCTGCAGCGCAACATCGCTGAAAACTGCCCGTCATCCAATATAGAAACTTTCCAGCTCGCACTCCACGAACGCGAAGAAGTGTTGCCCTTTGAAATTGCCGACGGCAACCTGGGTGATCATCGCCTTCACGTTGAAACCCGTCTTCCGGCAAAGCAGAATGAGCTGGGGCGCAAGGTCATCGAGGTGCGCTGCATGAGGCTGGACGATCTTTCACTTCAATTGGATGGGCCAGTCTTCGTCAAAATCGACACCCAAGGTGCGGAGCCCTACGTCATTGCGGGCGGCAGGAATACGCTTGCAAAAGCCGATGCGATCCTTGTGGAATGGTCGCCGTATCATATGGCGCGGCTAGGCGGCGATCCCAATGTCGTGCTGCAGTTTCTCGAAACCCATTTTACTCACGGCCGGATCGAAGAGACCGACGCCAATGCGGGAAAGCAAGGCGTGACGGAGTCAATGACAGCCATCACGGCGCGCTTGCGGAACACAATTACCCAGTGGCGCGACAATCCACAGAATTACGTGGACATCTATGCCACCAGGATGCCACCCAGCGCTGAGTGACAAAGCAGAGCTTGCCGCCAACAGTTCTGGCCTCTCGCGAGCGAATTCGAGTTACCGAACCAGCGGCGAGCGCCTGCTCATAAGCTCGCTCACTCGGTCACTGGTTTTTCAACTGCGTTCGCGTGCCCCCCGACAGTCTCGAGGAACGTTCCGTAATGCCGGCAGCAGGCTTTCCAGCCGAACTCGTCGAGCGCCTTGCGATGGCTCGCATTGTTGGCAACCGCATGCCAGGACTTGTTGACCGATTGGAGTATTGCGGGGAGTTCGCTGACGTCATCGAAAAGAATCACATTATTGAACTTTCTCGCTGCCCACTTCATGAAGGGTGTGGAGCGGGCAATCAGTACCGGTACTAGTCCAATAGCCTCGAAAAAGGCGCCGCTCACCAGCATGGAGTCGGCCGCGTGCGGGAGGATCAGCACGTCGCTGTCCGCGATGCTTTGCGCGAACTCTGCGTCGGTGAGAAACCTGGATTCGAGGCGCACCACGTCTCGCAGCGATCTTCTATTGATGATCTCGTTCAGCGTGGCCAGATAAGCGTCGGTGCCGTGTCCCGCTATATGTAACTTGCAATCGGCCGGCCAAAGATCGAGTACTGCATCGATCTGCTTATACGGGCGAATTACGCCGAGCATCGTATACAGCGGCGCCGATCTTTCCGCTTTTTCATGGCGCGGCGGATGCCCCGGCGCATCCCAATACAACGGATGAGGCAAGTACTGTGCGCGGAATGGCTCCTGAAAATCCGGCGCGTGCACCACGCGAAAGTCTGCAATACGCCGCACGAACGCGATGATGCGCATCGACAGGCGCCTGTTGAACCCAACGGTGTCGTGCACCGCCTGATCGTGCACGAAGTACACCACCTTGGCGCGCCCGATCAGAATCAGCGCGCAATAGAAGGCGAAAATCAACGAGCCGATTACGCTCAGTCGCGCGGTGCCTTTCTGTCGGCTGAATGGCCGGTACTCGAGCCAATGGAACACGAGTACATTCTCAGGCTTGAAGAGGTCGGCAAAGCCACCGTTGAGCAAGCCCTTGATCGACAGTGGTGCAACATCGTAGCCGACCGACCTGTACAGATCTTTTTGAATCTCTATATAGCGGTTCGTGGGATTGGTGAAAGGACACATCAGCACGCGTGGGCGCACCCCTTTTGCTTCGTTATTTCCATGCACGCCACGGGCCTCTTGAATAATCTGCGACATTCGACAATCTCCGGTCAGACCGCACCTGCGGAACAACGAGCTGAAGCGTTATTCCGACGCGGTGAGTACTCGTCGTGATAACCGCGCTCGGCGAATATCGAGTGATTTGGAACCTGCATTCTTCAGTCCAGCTTAGCACGCAGGAAACGGCCGCGTATGGCCGAAATCACCTGAAAACGCGCCAATCTTGGCCAACTCCAGTCGCCGCAATGTCCGAAAGTGTTGACCGTTGAGGCGACACTCCGGGAGCCGTGACGAACACCCGCCGCCTTCAAACCGATTGCGCGAAAGCGGAAAAAATGACCCGTGTTTCTTGGGGTCAAAGTGAAAAAAATGCGGGCGGTACACTCCCATACCATAAGGAGATAGTGCGATTCCTTCGGCGTTCGAGCGTTGATCGGAAACGATCTTGCTTTCTGGCGGAAAATCACTAATTTTCATTTGGCGCAGCGCATCTAGCGGGTAAGATCTACCCCGTTCCGAGTGCCAGCCCGCAATATTTACGTAGTAGCGCGCTTCCTCGAACAAACGTTTGCGGGGCCTGGAGGTCATCCGGTCCCGGCAACCGAGTCAGTTGATTCCACTGTTGACCAAGCCCTTGACGCAAGCGTCGGCTCGAGCGTTGACCGCCCGCGCGTGCTTGTCGAATTGGCTTGTTCGATTCAGCGGCATTGACCGTTTCTGCAACACCCAGCTTAAACGCCCGAACAGCACTCGGATTTCCTGGACCATCAGTAGTGCCAATAAAAAATAACGTTTTCTGGTTTCGCAAAATCAATAACCCACATAAGAACCCACATCCTGGACTTTATTCGGGGATTTTCTCGATAGCGGAATAATTCACAATGTTGAAAAGACGACAATTTATTGGTGCACTGACAGCGCTGGGCGGCAGTGTGGTGTTGAGCGCATGCGGCGGCGGCGGCGGCACGGAAGAGTCAAGCGCGACGACTTCCATTTCAGGGGCCCAGAAGACCACCGCAAACGCAAAGACTGCTTCTGCGAACGGTACGGCGATGCCCCCGGCAACGTCCCTGATCGACGGCGCGGGCGCGACCTGGACGCTTTCTGGCGGCGTCGCCTATCGCAACGGTGCGAAGGCCGGCAACAACTACAACGTGGTTCTCGCGCTGTGTTTCAACGGCAACATCTACGTTGAGAACACGAGCGGCCAGTTCTACCAGTGGACTGGATCGACGTGGCAGGCTTCGAGCGATCCACGCCTCGGCACCACTTCGCCGGACGGCACCACCATGCCTTCCGCCTCCAGCATCATCGACAAGACGGGCGCCGTTTGGACGCTCACCAATGGCGTCATCTCGCGAAACGGCGCTGTGGTGGGTATCAACTACGACGTGACGCTGGTGCTCTGGTACGGCGGCAAGATCTATTGCCGCAATACGAGCGGACAGTTCTATGCCAATGCAGAGGTCTCCGCACAATGGCTGCCGTGCAGCGATCCGCGCACGCCCGTCGCGGCAAGCGCTGGCAGCTTCTTCGGCATAAACGGACACTTCGACTACACGTACACGCCCTCGCAGGTCGTCTCGATCCTGAAGGGTCTCGGTTGCACGAGCTACCGTGTCGGCTGCTCAGCCGACCCTGCTCAACTCAATGCCGTGGTCAAGCTTGCGCAGGCATTCCAATCGGCTGGCATGACGCTGCTCGTGCTGGTGAACCTGGGTCTTCGCGACAGCAGCGGCAATCTACTGGCGGGCGAGTCCGCCGCCTACAACGCCTGTTATGGGCCGGCCTTCACAATCGCCAATACGCTGAAACCTTACGGCGTGACGTTCTATGAATGCGGCAACGAGTTGACGCGCGACCGGGCGATCATTATCGATTCGACCAACGCGGGCACCAAGGCACTCGACTTCAACAATGCAAACTGGCCGATCATGCGTGGCGCGATGCGCGGCATGATCGACGGCGTGAAGGCGGCTCAGCCCGGCGCGAAATGCGGGATCAACTTCTGCGTCGCCGATGTCGGCGCGTCCGACGCGCTGTGGGACGGCATGCAGCCCGACGGCAGCGGTGGTTACCCGAAGGTGCGCTGGGACATCACGACGTGGCACAACTACGAAGTGTATGGCAACATTTTCGACATCGGCACGGACGGCGCGGGTCCCGGCATCGACCTGCCTACCTATTGCAAGGCCAGATACGGCGTGCCGTTCTTTATTACGGAATGGAATACCGGCCCGGAACAGACGCAGACGTATCGGGCGAATTACATCACGTCGCAACTCGGCTCGTTCTATGCGGCACGCAAGACGCACAACATCCAGTCCGTCATGTACTACGTGCTCGATAGCGGCAACAACACGTTTGGCATTATGACGAACGGTACTGCACTGAATCCGCCGTACGGTGCATTCACCACATTTACGTCGAGCCACGCGGACACCTGATCCGGCGAATACCCGCATTTGCATTCGAATCTGGCCTCCCGCTGCGTTACAGCGGGAGGCCATTTTTTTTGCCAGCCATACGAGTTCCGTCTTTTTGCGCCGCGGCTTTATGCCTGAGTGCATGGCGTCACTAATCACTCGAGCAAGACGCCGCGCCGCCGCCTCCATTTGTGCACGACTGAACCCGCCGAATCCAAGTACCAGCCAAGCGCGGGGATGTCCAATACGCGCGCGGCTCGCGCCATAATTCTGGCCCAATAAAAGTGATCGGAACTGGCTCTACAGAATAAACCAATTCCGGCGCACACTGCAGGCAGAAACCCATTGGAGCATTCATGTACGTACCGGCCCATTTCAACGAAGCTCGCACAGACGTCCTACATGCGCTTATCGCGCAGAACCCGTTCGGCACGCTGATTACACATGGCGCGAGCGGACTCGACGCGAATCACATTCCTTTTGAACTCGCACCCAACGAAGGCGAGCTTGGCGTGCTGCATGCGCATGTGGCGCGAAACAACCCGGTTTGGCAGGACGTCGCGAATGGCGACGAAGTGCTCGTGGTCTTTCATGCCGGCGACGCATACATTTCGCCGACCTGGTATCCCAGCAAACACGAATCGCACAGGCAGGTACCGACATGGAATTACGTCGTGGCGCATGCGCATGGGCGCATCACGATTCGCGACGACGAGAAATATGTGCGCGGTGTAGTGGCACGCCTCACGCGCACGCACGAAGCCGCTCTGCCGCAGCCTTGGAAAATGGGGGACGCGCCGGCTGAGTACATTGAAGCGATGCTCAAAGCAATTGTCGGCGTGGAGATTGGCATTACCCGGCTCGTCGGCAAACGCAAACTCGGCCAGAACAAGGACGCGCGCGATATTCAGGGCGCAGGAGAAGCGCTGAAGGCACGCGAGAACCCGATCGGCGATCAGATGCTCGCGTGCGCTGCACTGAAGCAATGAAGAACACAACATTGGGCCGGTATCTGCGAGCGCAGTTGACGCCACAGGATACCGGCAGGTGCTTAGGTGAAAGTTACTGTCCCGTGTAGCCCAGTGGAACGGTGGAATTGTTCTTCGCCACCGTGGCGTTGTTTGACACGATGTACTGAGGGACCTCGGTGAGCGTCAGCGTGACAGCGCCGTTGCTGTACGCAATCGTACTGACGTTGCCGTATCCATCGATTTTCGTCACATTCCCCGACGTGCCCGCGCCGTCGACCTGGAGCGTGTAGCTCGTCGAGTAGGTCTGGCTGTACACGCCGCCGCTCGTCGGCCATTGCGCGTTGCTATGCGTCCACGCGGCCGTCACGACCTTGCCGTTGCCGAGTTGCTGGAACGCATACGCAAACGTACCGGATGGTGTGCCCTTTACGCGGCCAAGCGTATTGGTGCCGTCGAGCACGCGTGTCATCGTCGCGAAAGCCATCGCCTCTGGCTTCGGCGAGAGGTTTGACGCACCAAACGCTCCTTGCGCGTTGTTCAGATCGAAGAACGACCCATATCCAACTTCGCCGGGATAGTCGGGGCCATAGAACAGCGTGGTGACCTGTGCGCCGCCGCCAAGCACGATGATGTGCGCGCGCACGCCGACTGCCGCGTGAGCAAACAACTGGTTCTGCGACGGAACCGTCGGACCATAACTGAGTCCGGGATCGTAGCTCGTGCCCGCTTCCGTGAAGAACAGCTTCATGTTGGGCTTGCCTGCCTGCATCACCGAACGTAGTTGCGTCATCTGATTGTCGAGCGCATTCGCCTGGTTCGCCGGATCGGGATCGGCGTCCTGCAATTCCGGCGGATGCGCGGGATAGGTGCCGGCATTCCAGTAGCCATGCGTCGACACGGCGTCGATGTAATTCCACAGACCTAGTGCGCCGAACTTCTTCAGATAGCCCGTCGTGCAGGTGTCGCAATTCGCCGCGAACGGGTTGCCGGTGCCCATCACGATCGCGTTCGGATCCGTCGAGTGAATGCCTTCGTAAGCGGCCTTGTACATCGCGACGAAATTCGCGTCGCTGTCCGCCCAGCCGAGGCTCGGCTCCCACGTCACCTGATAATAGTTCTTCTGCTGGTTGGGATAGTTAGCACCACGAATCACGCTCGTATCGGTTCCGACTCTCGCCATGAAGTCCTTGAATTCCGTCAAGTTCGACGGCGCGTAATAGCTGTCGTTGAACTGCCCCGTCTTCGAATCCCAGGCGGGCAGGCCGTCGAGACGCACAATGCGCATCTGATCCGGATTGGCCTTGTAGAACGGATCAAGATCGTTCACGCTCGGGGTGTAGCTGTAGGGACCGTTCGGCTCCATCGCAGACACCTGGCGGTCGTCGATCGTCCACGAAATGCCGAGCGCGCGCAGCGCCGCGATATTGCCGTTGAATCCCTGCATGCCAAAGCGATGCTGGTCCTGATGCGCATAGGTCACCGTGCCGAGCGCCGGGCTCAGGTCGGGCAGCACGCCGAAGGTTGCGATGCCCGTTGGCCGCGTACCGCTTCTCGGCAGCGTGCCACCGGCGGAGCGCAATGTCGCGGTCAGCGCGCCGTAGCCAGCCCACGTCGACTTGCACGACAGCGTACTCGTCTGTAGGCCCGATTTCACCGCGAAGCTGCCCTGCGTTTTGATCGCTCCATTCGAGTCCGCCACGGACCAGACGACGGTGTCGGCGCCCGGCGCGTTCGTCGTGATGGCAATCTTGAACGCGGTGTTGTTCGGGAACACGCGCAGACCATCGTTGCTCGGCGTGTCGGCGCTGATGACGCCATTGGCTGTGCCGCCCGCGATTTGCGTCGGCGCGGCGCAGGAAATGGCGGCGCTGGGGGTAGCGGACGGGGTAGCGGACGGGGAAGGAGACGGTGTAGGCGTCGGGGTTGGCGTGGGCGTGGGCGTGGGCGTGGGCGTGGGCGTGGGCGCAGGCGCAGGCGCGGGTGCAGGTGCAGGTGCAGGTGCAGGTGCAGGTGCGGGTGCGGGTGCGGGTGCGGGTGCGGGTGCGGGTGCAGGCGCTGGCGCAGGTGCAGGCGCCGCTACCGCGCGCATCCAGCACGCCTTGTCGTAACCGAACGCCGGATCCGTCTGCGAAACGGCGCCCATATAGCAGCCGACACCGTTGTTGAACGTGGCGGGACTCGTCAGCATCGTCGACGGGGCATTCGGCGGCACCGCTCCGAATACTACGGAAGCCGTGCCAAGAAACGAGCACTTGCCGTTCTCCTGCGCGCACAACTTGTATTGCTGCCCCGCGACCGTGATCGTGCTGGCCTGCGCCTGTGCATTTTGCACGCCGAAGGATGCCAGAGCCGTTGTGGCGGCAATCCCCATCAACCTCGAATATCTAACCATTGTCCCTGTCTTTGCGAAAAAAGTTATCCCCGAGAATGAGCGGCATTGGACGATGCCCGGCCGTCTTTTATGTTGTCGGATGAAAAAGCAAAAGGGTGCCCCCGGACGCAACGAGGTCCGTTAGAAGATGTCAAACGCGGGGCAAGCGAAGACCAGCGCGGCAATGTGTTCCGCGCTCCTTTCGAAACAGAACTACGAGAACCGCTTGTCTTTCGTTGTGCTTCCAATCATCAGGATGACTAACTGCTAATGAAAGCCAGTATTCTTTCCGTCATCTGTCAATGATCCTGGTTCCGGGATACCGTCTGTCACGCGCGACGCAAACTGGCGGCAGACATCAAGCGGGCGGCAAGAAAACCCCGATCTGTCGATCAGCGCGGTTCTTACCATACTGCGCGGCGTCCCGAAGGCGCCGACATGGAAATCTTGCTGAAGCTCATTGCGACCCGAACGCCACAGGTATTACTTACTTGGCGCGCTGGCGGAGGAATTATAAACGTTTCATAAGTGCAACGAAGCGGTGGTCGAAGGCGATAAGTAGCGATTCCGACCGTACTCCAGCTGAAGAGGCCAGCGTTTTCGCAAATCTGCGGCTCTGCGCAACACCTGTCTCGCGACGGCGGCGAAAACGTAAGGCATGTATTCGTCGGCGGATAAGCCAATTGGGGACGCGCCATAGCGCGCCGCGCACGCCGTTTTCCGCCATGGATACAAGCGCTATCCACTGCGCCAAGCACCCTTTGCGTCAAGACCTGTGTAATGCAAGCATCACGATTACGTGCCAACGTCGACGCCACATGGCCTGATTGGACTGCACGATGGCGTTTTCGCGCGTTATACAACGCACTGATTTCGTGCGCCCGAGTGGTAGTCTGAGGAGAGCAGTCTTCGCGGCAGCCAGCCGCCGTTTTTTGGCGGCAAGATGGAAGCAACCAGAAAGCACCGCGAAGCATAATTGCCGGCGAACGGCTCAACATCGCTGCGGGAGCGACTGCGATGGGATACAAAACCTACACCCTGATGACCTTGATGGCAGTTAGCAATGCGGCCTTCGCGTGGCAGCCGCTGGTCTACCCGGTTCGAAGTCAAAGCGCGTATCAACGCAGCATCGACAGTGCGATGTGCTACGCGACTGCGAACAAGCAGACCAAGATCAACATCGCACGCGAACCTCAAACGCCACCGCCCAAACCCGCCGGAACCAAAACGTCGTCGACTGGTGCGCCTTCCCGTCCGCCTTTGCCTCCCAGCACTTTCTCTCATGCGCCGGGTGGTCCCGCGCTCCCCGACGGCATGGCGCCGGCCGCGCCCAGTTCAGCTTCCGCAGTGAAACCAGGCACTGCCACTGCGGGCAATGCCGCCTCTGCGACGCCTGCCGCTCCGGCAAGCGACACGCCAACTGCAACCGCGAGGGCCGGGCACGCGGCATCTGCCGCAGCGCCGGCCTCCGCGGCAATCGCGGAAAAGGCTGCCTCTGAGCCGGCTACGATTGCAAGCGCACCCGGAGCTTCGCAGCCCGGCACCGCCGCGCTGCCGCCGCTGCCTGCGCCGGAGCCGCCCATGACACGCTATTGGGCCGCCTACGGTGCATGCATGCAGGCGCGCGGCTACGTTGTCGCACAATAGCCGAGCACCGCAAGCGTGACTTGCGGCGGCCCGCACGCCGGCTGACGCAAGTTGACTCACCGCCTCTGCAACCTCGCGATCAAACAACAACATGAATACAGACCACAACAATAGTTTGGAATGCGAATCGTGCGGAGCGCCGCTCGGCACCCGCACGATGCCATGCCCTTCATGTCGTGCTCGCAGCGTCCCTTCGTTTGGGGCGATGGTGCCGACCTTGACGGTGCGGCTCAACGACGCTCGCCCCTTGCGTGCACGCCGCGTGCGGGCTCGAAGAATGTGGAGCCCCTCGCGTGAGTTGGCAAACCCGTATGCGACCATCGAAGAGCCGCTGGTCGTCCAGAGTGCTCATCAACGCCTGCGCGTGCCGCTTGCGTTGGCCGCGTCCGCGCTGGTCGTGGCGTCGACGGTGTATATGGGCTTCATACACAACGGCGACAGTGATGCGGAAAGCGAGCCTGTCGGTGTGTCGGGCGCAATCAAGCAGCAAAACATGGTGCCGCCGGCGATAGCTACAATGCGTCCCGCAACTGCATCGCCGGTGCGGTCCACGGTCGTCGCCGCGGCCGCGGCTCCGCGTGAGCAGACATCTACGCCACCGACATCGTCGACGACATCCGCGTCCACACAACCGGCATCGTCGCCATTGGCCGCTCGGCGCGCTGTTTCGGCTATATCCTCCAGCTCCGCCGCAGCGCCTGCTTCCTCGAACGCCGCAACCGTGTCGGCGCAAGCAAAGCGCAACCCCGGCGCGGCGGCACCGCTGACCGCGGAAGAAAAAGCGCGGGCCGATCTGTCGCGGCACCTGCGTGCCGCGCGCGCGAGTCTTCAGAACAACAACTTGTTCGCGACGAAGACGCGCCTCGCCGCGGCGATGGCCGTGCAACCACAAAGCCGTGAAGCACAGAACCTGCGCGCGGTCGTCAACACGCGCGAACAGCAGCGCGAGGCACTGCTGAGCCTCGCACGAGGCTGCGGCAGCATTGCGCGTTGGGATTGTGTAGCACGCAACGCGAGCAGCGCGCTCGAGATAGATTCAAGCAGCAAAGAAGCACGGCATCTCGTCACGCTCGCAATGCAGGAGTCGGCGCTTGCAACTGCGGAAGCGGTAGCGCGCGAGCCGGAACCAGCGCCGGATACACGCGACGTCAACGCTCATCATTGATCTCGCGGTATATAGCGTCTAACGTGCCGATACCGCCGGGCACACCTGCCGCGCAATCGCGCGATATCGCTCGGCCGTGTCTCTGAGCGTGAGCCCGGCAAGCGATCTTTGCACACGCTGCTGGCTCAGCGCCGTGACGATGGCCTCGGCGTAGCGGCCCGAATTGTCAGTATCGACCAGTTGCACGCCTGGAAAGCCATTGGCAAATGCGAACGCCGGTATGCGGCTCGCGACAATCGGCACACCGGATGCCAACGCCTCGAGAAATGCCACACTGTGTCCTTCCGAGCGCGACGGCATGACAAATACGTTCGATTCCGATAGCACCGTCGCGACGTCGCTGCGCGGACCGGCCACCAGGACGCGCTCTGCAATGTTCAGTTCCGTTGCAAGCGCAACGACCGCGCGCTGATAGTCAGGGTCTTCCACCACGCCGTACAGTACGAGTTGCGCGTCTCCGACGTGCGTGAGTACCTCGCTGAAAGCCTGCACCGTGAGCAGTTGATTCTTCACCGACGCGTATCGGCCAATCTGCACGATCTGCGGCACGCTGCTCGCACGTTGGCCGCCGTCAGTGAATGCGAAGCGCGCGAGGTCGACGCCATTCGGCACGACCGTCATGGACGGATGCACGCCGATTGCCTCTATGTAGTCCCTCACGCCTTGCTGCGATACGCCGATCACCACACTCGCGCGCCCCGACAGAAGATGTTCGACGCGCCTGAAAAGCGGGCGCTCGAAGTCGTTGGTCGCCGAATGCATCACATAGACCACCGGCGCGCCAAGCGGCAACGCCCGCGCATAAAACGACGGAATCGTGGCATGCGCGAAGATGACGTCGGGGCGAAACCGCCGCACGGCGACAAACAGATTCCACAGCTTGCCCAGTGTGTGATGCCGCTGTTTCGGGAACCAGCACTGCACGCCGTGCTCATGCAATTCGTCGGCGAGCGCGGCGAAATCGGCATGCGCGGGCAACAGCGATGCCACGCACACAGCCATTCCTTCGGCGCACTGATCGAGCGCGAGGTCTTTTGCGAGCACTTCGGCACCGGACAAACGCGGCGCCAGCACGAGATGGAAGACACGCATCATGCCGTCCTTGCCGTCAAGGTTCTATAGAGCATCCACGCCGCGGCGCAGCCGAGGCCCAGCGTCATCGACCATGCGATACCTGTCACGCCCCACCAGCGAACCGCGAGCGGCGCGCTGACGAGCAGCACTACTACCTGAATCGCGGACGCATGCACGGTCGCCCTGGCGTCGCCGATTGCGCGCAGATACGACACGAGCACCGCAATCAACGCCCCGATTGCCATATTGATCACAAGTATCCTGAAGAGCGGCACCGCGGGCAGCCAGGCCGCGCCCAGAATCAGTGAGAACAGCGGTTGCGCAATCAGCCGCAGCACTTCGACAAAAGCAGCAAGTCCGATCGCGGCCACGAGCAGATAGACCTTGATCAACCTGGAAGCCGCCTGTGCGCTACGGCGATGATGCGCGGCAAAAGTCGGAAAGAGGTATTGCGACATTGCGATTGCGGCATCGGCGAGCAGCATCTGCGCGAGGCGCGACGACATCTGATAGCCGCCGAGTTGCGTCGGGCCGAGCAATTTGCCGACCACCACCTTGTCGAACTGGTTCAGCAGCAGGTTGATTACGCTGCTCGCCCAGATCCATCGACTGAAGCCGACATACTGGCTGATGCCCGACCACACCGCGCGCACGGGCGGCCGCGGCTTCATCGTGGCCCACGTCAGCGTGCTTTTCAATGTTTCCCCGGCGACGAGCCCGATCAGCACCGAAGCCGCACCGGCACCGAGATAAGCGAGCGCAAGTCCGGCTGCGCAATCGACGAAGGCAGCCGCCACTTCCACGCCCGCAATATGCTGGAAGCGCCTCTCGCGCTGCACCACGTAATAAGCCGGCGATGCCAACCCGCGCAACAGCGGCAGTACCGCCGCGAGCTGAATCAGCACGAGCGAGCCGTCGAGATGAAACTGACTCGAAAGCAACGGCGCGAGCGCGACCAGCAGCAATGAAATCAGCACGCCGCGCGCAGTGAGCGTGGTCCATACCGCGCCGAGCTGCGAGCGCGTAGGCGCATGCTCGCCCTGAATGACGGCCTGCGCGAGTCCCGTGTCGGACAGCGCCTCGGCAATCGCGACCGCGAGCAAAGCCACGCTCACGCTGCCGATTGCCTCTGGTCCGAGCATGCGGCCAATCGCAAGAAACTTGATCGCCACCAGTCCACGCACCGCGAACTGTTGCAATAACACCCACGTCGCCGCGCTCGCCCCGAAGCTGCTCGCTATCGAGAACGCGGGAAGCCTGATTGCCCGCAAGTGATTCTCCGTCGAATTGCAGCGCCGTTCAGCAGTTCACCCAGCTTTTTGTCACTCGCTGTAGATGCCGCCGCGGCTGATTGGATAGGTTGCGCCAGCAAGCTGGCAATGGCTCATCTGGAACCGTAAGCATGACCTTACCGCGAGAGATTCGCCGTCAACCGCCATCAACCAGGCCGCTTCGGCCGAAGCCCTTGCGCGGTAGTTCGTTTACCCACACAACGCGCGAATCAGACGGTTTCGCCGTGGCGGGGCGGTGCTAACGTTATTCATCTGACTGCGCGGCAGAGCCCGCGGCTCGGGCTATTGTGTCTCTGCCGGCTGACCCGCTCATGCAAACCGTCAACCCTGCACGCTCGTTTCCGCTTATGCCTACCGACTTGATCGAACCTGAGTTTGTCCTGATCGTTGAGCCCAATCTGACGGGTCACCGCTGGCGCTACGCGGAGTGGATCATGCAGGCCTGCGCGGATGCCGGCTATCCGTGCATTCTCGTCACCGAATGCGCCAATGAAGATCACCGGCTCGCGCGTCGCATCACCGCCGCCAATCGCGCCGATCAGCAGATCGCTTTCGTCGATGCGGAGGAAAGCCGGACCCACCGTTTGCGCGAACGCAATCAGTACTGGCGTTTTCACCACTACTTTGAACGCGCCTATCGGCTTCTGAGCCGCATGCAGTCAATCCGGCTGGTTGTAGTGCCCTATGCCGACTACTTCTTCAATGGACTGCCTTTTCTCGGTTCTCCATTCGGCAAGACACCATGGATCGGCATTACGATGCGCTCCACGTTTCATCACCACAAGGTCGGCATCAAGGCCCCCGATCGGCCAGTCGTCAACGCGATCAAGGCGCAGTTGTTCAGGCGCGCGATCCGCACGCCAGGTCTGCGCACCTTGTTGAGCATCGATCCCACCTTGCCCGAATGGGCGGCGCTCAATGCATCGAAAGGCAGTGCAAAGGTCGCCTATGTGGCCGACCCTTTTCCCGACGAGCGCGCGGAAGACCCGGCGCTTGCTCGCGAGCGCCTCGGCCTCGATCCCGCAGAGCGTTATCTGCTGGTGTACGGCGCGATCACCGAACGCAAGGGCATCTACGAACTGGTTCACGCGATGACTCGCCTCGAGCATGCGCCGACGCTGATCGTGGCCGGCGAACAGGATGAGAGCACCCGGCACTTCATGCGCAATCATGTGCGCAGCCTCAAGCCCGCACCTGTGGTGCTCGACTCGTTCATTTCCAACGATATGGAGCGCGACCTGTTTTCCGCATGCGATGCGGTGTGGCTCGGCTACAAAGGTCATTACGGCATGAGCGGCGTACTGGTGCAGGCTTACCGCTTCGGCAAGCCGGTAATCGCAACGGAAGACGGCCTGATCGGCTGGTTCAGTAGACGCTGCGAATTGGGACCGATTCTGAGCGACCTGAGCTCGGCGTCGATAGGCAAGGCTATTTCCGAGGCAATGAGCTCATGGCCTCATGCGCACGCGGAGGCTTCCTCACGCGACAATCTGCTTTCACAAAACACGCTCGGCGAATTCAAGCAAACCTTGCTGCAACAGATGGCGTAATTCGAAAGCCTCCAGCATGAAGCGGTGCGACGTGCGCCGGCTTAAAGGCCGGGCACGTCACACGTCATGCGCATTGTTCAGGACAACTGCCCGCCTGCGACCGGCACTTCTTCCCGCACGGAACTGCTGCGCTTCTCAGGGAACAGCGCATTGCGCATCAGCAGGAACGGGTATTCGATTGCGCGCGTGGTCACATAGCCGATTGTGATGGCAATGGCGAACTGCGCAGCGAGCGCAACTACCCAGATGACACCCGGCGCCAAACCAAGCGCTGTCGCCTTGCGAATCAGCATGTCGCCCGGAGCAAGTGCGAGCGAGTGCCACAAGTAAATACCGTACGAATAGAGGCCCACCCACGCGACGCCACGATAAATCCACGTCGTGCGCAGCGACCCCGAGTACTCCAGCACCAGCACGATAAGCGCGGCAAAACCGAGCGCCTGAATCGTATAGCCGATACTTTCGTCGAGGGCGATGTTCTTCGTGGCGAACGCCAGCCACGCGCACAGCAACACGATACTGCCGATCAACAGCCACTTGCGCTTCGCGATCTGATGATAGATGCCGGGCTTCATCCAATAAATTGCCGAGAGAATCACGCCGATCAGCAAGCTGTCGATACGGTACTGCGTGTAAGCGAACGCGCCTTCCAGATTGCCGCCCGCAACCGCAAAACAACGCGCTATGAGCGTTACCGCACAGATGCCGGAAAGCACGCCGACAATCGTCCATGCGCCGAGCCGCCAGCGTGAGAAAAGCAATAAAAGCGCCGGCAGTACCAGATAAAAATGTTCTTCTACCGCAAGACTCCATGTCTGCGTGATCGAGGTGCCGAGATAATTCTGCAAGTGCGTGAGGTTCTGAAATACAAACGTATTCCACGGATGCCGCCCAGCCAGAACATGAAACACGATGAGTACGTAATACGCGGGCCAGATACGGAACATGCGTCGCACAATGAAGCGGCGCGCGTCGACGTGGCCTGTCTCCGCGTATTGCCGCAGCAGCAGTCCGCCTACCAGAAAGCCGCTTAGCGTGAAGAATAGATTGACGCCCTCTCGGCCAAAGTTCTTGAGCGGGTACTCGATTATCTGAATGACAACGTTGCCCGTATGAACAGCATGAAAGTGAAAGCCCATTACCGCAATGATCGCGATGCCGCGAACGAAATCCAGCTCGATCGCCCGGCCGGCTTTTGCGGGTCCCGGCCCGCCAAATAGCTTCATGTTGTTCTCCCCATTTCCGTTTTTTTCGGACACCTTTAACCTGTTTCATCTTCGGCGGCAGGGTGCATACACGAGCGCCAAGATCAAGGCATTCACCGACAACATTGAAGAGCTTGCGTGCGTCTTGCAGGCATAGCCCTTTCCACTGTCGCCAGAATCCAGGCAGCCGGAGACGAACCGCATCACGCGCTGTGCACGAGCACAAAGTTGCGCTCACAATGATCCGACGCGAGACCGTCCGCTATAGACGACGGCAAATGACGGCGACGGGGAGGAAACAAGAATGCGCCATCAGTATGCAACGCCATGGATATGGATGTTCCTGCTACCGCTTGCGGTGGACTATAAGGCCACCAACGCGACCACAGGGCACTTCGCCCAGTTCATTTTCGTCGTTCCGGCAGTGGCAGCTGGACTCGCCCTTCTGCTCATCGCACCGCGCTTTCACGAGCGCTCCCGGCTTCGCTCAATCATCACCGCAAGCATGTTGTTGTGCGTGTTCGGCAGCGTCGTCCCGCAACTGATTCAGGACAACGACAGCGGCAACTATCTGCGCGTGCTGCTGCCGTTCGTGCTCTTTCTGCTGGGCTATCTGGTTGCGTGCCGGCCGTGGAGCGAGCAGCGAATCGCTCACTTCGAAAGGGCTCTGTTCGCGGGCAATGTCATTAGCCTCGTATTTACTTTCGTGTACGGCATTGCAACGGGCGGTGGTCTCGAAGACGTACGCTTCCGGATCATCTCGGTCACACTGCTCGGATTGCAAGGCGTGCTGCTGCACGAATTCGTCGTCGCCAAGCGCTACACGCCATACACGGTAGCCGTGTTCGCCGCCACGGTCATTGTGGAATTGCTGAGCGTGACTCGCAGTCTGCTGGTCGGCACCGTGCTGCTGTTCCTGATCGCAATGGCGCTGAGCGCGCCGTCGATACGGCAGATCTGGCGCGCTATCGCTCGCGGCGTCGTGGTGGCCACGGTGCTGGCGGGCGTGGCGGGCATCGCGATACTGGCCGTTCCGAATGTCGCTGAGCACTGGTCGCAACGCATTTTCTTCTCGGAAGCAACCGTTTCGGGCAAGGATCCGACCACCATCACGCGTCTTGCCGAAATGCGCGATCAGTACGACCAGGTGACGGCAACGCCGCAAACGCTGCTGTTCGGCGCAGGCTACGGACACTACTATCGTTACTCGCCGGACTATTTGCCCGATCTTGCGGGCCAATTCAGCAAGCAGGATTTCTACGCGATCAACGAATGGGCCGCGGGTCACAACTTCTGGGTCTACCAGTTCTTCGCGGGCGGGCTCGTGTTCGGCATTGCCATGCCGCTTGCGACGCTCGGCGCGCTCGCGCTGTGCTTCTTCTCATATCGCTACTGGCGCAAGGTCGTGCCCGATGCGCCCATGCTGCCGGTGCTCGGACGCGCGATCATGCTGTTCGCCGCGTTGCCCGCCACATCGATTGGCGGCAACCCTCTCGGGCCACGCTTCTCGGGCCTCGTATTCGGTATTGGGCTGGGTCTTATGATCGCCACCTTCACGCGTTTGCAGCGTGCGCTGCCGGCACGCGCAAACCGCGTGCGGGCGGCCCGCCATATGCGGCCCGCCGCGACGCCGGACTTGCCCGGACGTATCCAACCCGGCATGGGCCGTGCGGATCTTGCCAGCACGCTCGGCATGTCGCATACGGCACGACTGCCGGGTTCCAACCGGGCGGACATTGCGCAATGAAAATCCTCCACGTCCTTGCAAGCGTCGACCCGCGCGCGGGTGGTCCTGTTGAAGGCGTTCGCCGCAGCGGCGTAGCCATGCAGAATGCCGGGCATGAGATCGAAGTCGCGACCTGTGATTCTCCGGACGACGCCTATCTCGCGACTTTTCCGTTTCCTGTTCATGCATTCGGCCCGACCTCGAATCGCTACAGCTATAGCGCGTATCTCGCGCCATGGCTCGCCAGTCACGCGAGGCGTTTTGACGCTGTCGTCGTACACGGCTTGTGGCAATACCATGGTTTCGCAACATGGAAAGCGCTGCACGGCAGCGACGTGCTGTATTACGTGTACGCGCACGGCATGCTCGACCCGTGGTTCAAGGAAGCGTATCCGCTCAAGCACCTGAAGAAATGGCTTTACTGGCCGTGGGCCGAGTATCGCGTGTTGCGCGACGCGCGCGCTGTGATCTTCACGACGGAAGAAGAACGCACGCGAGCACGTCAATCGTTCTGGCTCTATCGCGCACGCGAGCGTATCGTGCCGTTCGGGACTACCGTTCCGGAGGTGGATGTAGCATCGGTACGCGAAGCGTTCTTGCAGGCAGTGCCTGCAGCACGCGGCAAACGTGTCGTGCTGTTTCTCGGCCGGGTGCATCCGAAAAAAGGCTGCGACCTGCTGATCGATGCATTCGCGCGCGTGGCCCAACGCGACCCGGCGCTGCATCTCGTGATTGCCGGGCCCGATGAAACCGGCTGGGTTACAAGCTTGCGGGCTCAGGCGCAAGCGGCTGGAATCGTTCATCGCCTGAGCCTGCCCGGCATGCTGCAAGGCGATTTGAAGTGGGGCGCCTTCCATGCAAGCGATGTGTTCGCGCTGCCATCGCATCAGGAGAACTTCGGCGTCGCGGTAGCGGAGGCGCTGGGCTGTGGGCTGCCCGCGCTGATCTCCGATAAGGTCAACGTTTGGCGCGAAATCGAAGAGGACGGCGCTGGACTCGTGGCGCCCGATACCGTCGAGGGCACGGAGCGGAGTCTCGTCCGCTGGCTTGAGTTCGACGACGCCGCTCGCGAAGCCATGCGCGTGCAGGCCGCGCGCACGTTCAATGCGCGCTTTCGCGTAGAGACGATGGTGAGCGTGTTGACGAGCTTGCTGGAAACGAAGGGCGGCCAGCACGCCGGCCTAAAGAACGACACGCTCTCCAGCTTGCGCGAGGCTGCCCAGCCGGGCCGCTGAACTGCCATAAAAGAACACGGCGCTCGTATGAGCGCCGTGCCAATTCGTAGCGACGGCGCGTTAGCCGCGCCGCCCTCATCCCTTACTTCACTGCTCCTTCATCAAAGGCGTCAACGTGGACGCAGCGATAGGCAGCGTCTCGACCGGAGACTGCGCCGGCGCAACTCCACTATTGGCCGCTTCCACGCGAGTACCGCCGACGACATGCGGAACGTCCAGCTGTCGCGCGAGATGTCCGGCAAGCCGCAACGCGAGCGCCGCGATCGTGATGGTGGGGAAATTCGCGCCGACCGTCGGAAACACCGAACTGCCGCCCACATACAGATTGCTGATGCCGTGCACTTTGCAATTGCGATCGACTACGCCTTCGCGCGGCGAATCGTGCATACGTGTCGTGCCCATGTGATGCCAGGTTCCTTCCAGCTTCTCCGGCCATGCCCTGCCTTCGAGCGGCGCATCCAGTTGCACATCAGCGACGCGCGCGAGCTGCAGTTCCTTCGCCAGGCCGGCGAACGTTCTGTCGAATGTACGCTTCACCTGCTCGCCGAGGCGCCATTCCACTTTCACGCGCGGCATGCCGAAACGATCGCGTTTGTCGGCACTTAACGTGACGCGGCTCTCCGGGTCGGGCACCGCTTCGACAATCGCCTGCAGCGTCACATCGGTAATGAGCGCGGGCCACTGCAGCAGTCGGGTCAAGCCGTATCCGACCGTATGCAATGGATGCGCTGCCATGGTCGCAATATCGGCCTTGAGGCTGCGCCCCGGCTGATCCTTGTGCATGAGCGCTTCCTTGCAGCGAATCAGCGCCTCCGAGCCCGCGCTGCCCTCGCCGTACCAGCGCGAATAGAGCCACACGCGAGAATTAAGCAGCTTTTCGCGCTCCATCATCTCCTGCTTCGGCGCGAACTGCGACGAGATTTTCGTACCATGCGCCGATACCGCCGGATTCTGGTAGTGATACTTGATGTCGTAAAGCTTATTGCGCGCCACACCTGGCCGGAAACGGACCTTCCCCGACATCATGCGCGGGTGGTCCATGAAGTAGCGCCCCACCAGATCGTTAGCATTGCCAAGTCCCGCCGCCTGCACGTTGTTGGACGCGAGCAGCAGACGTGCGTTTTCGATTCCGCCCGTAGCCAGTACGAAAATGCGCGCCTTCACAGACATTCTGCGGCCGCTGAGCGTGCCCACCTGCACGCGGGTAATCGTCGTGCCTTGCGCATCGGCGTCGATATTGAGGACGTTCGCGTGCAGAAAGATCCGCACACGCGTGGAG
This sequence comes from Burkholderia sp. WSM2230, assembly GCF_000472445.1. Lineage (GTDB taxonomy): Bacteria > Pseudomonadota > Gammaproteobacteria > Burkholderiales > Burkholderiaceae > Paraburkholderia. The sequence goes on along the minus strand of NZ_AXAJ01000011.1, from coordinate 43,504 downwards.
CGCCCCAGTTCCTCGCGATACACCTTGCCAAAGCGCAGAGGCGGGCTGAACTGCGCAATCGTATCGCGCATGTCGCCGGTGCCAAGCGGTATGCGGCGAACGTCGGAGCGGCCGATCTCGCGCTCCCAGTATGCCGGGTCGAAGTTCTGCGGGCCGAGCTTCAGCAATTCGTGCGTGCGTGCGTAGTACGGTGCGAGTTCATCAAGGCCGAAGGGCCAGCCACTGTGCGCAATCCAGTCGCGCTTCTCGAAGTCCCATGGATCGAGCGGACGGCACCAGCCGCCCCAGCAGTTGCTACTGCCGCCGAAATAGCGGCTGCGCGAACCGTCCGCGAATCGATACGGCAGCCCCGCGTTTTCGCCGCGGTACAGGTCGCGTGTCTCCTCGTCGGGCGCAAAGCCGCCGCTTTCGAGCAGGCACGTATCCACGCCGGCGCTCGACATTTCACGTGCGAGCGTAATGCCCGCGACACCTCCCCCGATGATGCAAACCGTCGTTTCAATGACCGTGTTTTGTTCGACATTGCGAGTATCGATGAACATCCGCAGCTCCCGTGTTCTTCATCATGATTTTGTAGGACGTCTCCGGCTCGCCGGCCAATGGCCGGCAAGTATCGCGCCCTTATGTCGTGGCCGGATGCACGATTGCTCCGCTTGCCGCGACGTCGGTCTCCTCAGCGTATAAAGGCTGCGGATCTGGTTCTGTGCTTCAGGTCACGGAAGAAAACGCTTCCGCAAGAAACGACACGGATTTCCGCCATACACGCCCCCAGCTTCGATAGAGCGATGCACGACAGAGAGCGGCGTGACGACCGCCGAGCGGCCGATAGTCACACCCATTTGCACGACGCATTTCGAGGTGATCCACACACCGTCCTCGATGACGATAGGCGCGACGCGCAGGTCCATCGTCGTGCTCATATCATGCGAGCCCGCCGTGAGGAACGTACCCTGAGAAATGCACACGTTCGAACCGATACGAATGGGCGCCTGGTTGTAGATCCATACGTCGACGCCAAACCAGCACTTGTCGCCTACTTCGAGATTCCACGGCGCCTTTACACGCAGCGGATGCACAAAGCGGCAACCGCTGCCGATCCGCGCACCGAACAGGCGCAGCAACGCAACGCGCACGAATGAGAACGGCAGCAGCTTGTTGTTTATCACGCACGCCTCGACGACAAACCATACAAGCTCGATTAACGCACTGCGCCGTGCGCGATAGTTGCCCTTGCCCGCGAGACTCAGATCGATTACACGGTGCTGTGCGCCGCCTTCATCTATTTGCGGCGCACATGCGAGCCGCGGATCGTCTGCAATATTGCCCATGGTTCTTCTCCTTACCCTGCGCCGCCAGCCGATATACAGGGTTACTAATTGATTTCACTGCTGTCTTGCCCCGCCTCGCCGATCTTCACGACGTGGCCGCGCAGGCAAGCGTTTTGGCGGCTACGTGCATGCATTTTGGCGCACGATATCTTCACTAACGCGCATCAACCCCGGGGGACCACAATGACCACTCTGCTTCGCCATACCGCTCACTGCATGCTTCTCGTCACCGCTGCCTATGCAGCACCCGCGCTCGCTCAGGGCGCCGCGCCCGCCCGCACACCGGCGATGACAGCGACGGCTCCGACCGGCTACGGCGCACCCACGCCCGCTCCTGTCGATCGCCGCGCGATCCAGCGCAAGCGGGAGCAGAAACTGCTCGGCGCACCGGACGGATACGACGTCGGCAATGCCCAGAACGGTAACCTCGACGACGCCCGACGCGCAGCCTTGCTCGACGAGCAACGCATGACGGCCAACGGTGCTGTGCAAGGTGGGCAGCCAGGCCCGGCGGCGGACAAGCGCAAGGCGCCCGGCGGCCAGCTGCGCGTCGCCGATGCCGCAGCACGTCCGCGCGCTGCCGACAAGCTTCTGCCCGAAGGCGCCGCCAAAGCCACCTACTCCGATCCCTATGCAACCGGTAAGCGCTCCGTCTACCGGTCGCCGTGGTAATCGCACATTCATGATTGCCGCGGACCGGATCACTCCGGCGCGGCGTCCTCCGTGGTGGCCGGCTTCGCGTGCGGCACTGCTACCGCTGAATGCCTTGGGTCGAAGTATGTCGTGCTCGCCTTCCAGCGTCTTCTTCCTGCCGCGCGGCACATCATGCCAACGCGTTCCTCAAAAGTACTGATCGTGGTATCCGGCGATAGCGCGGTTTCCGCATAGTCGCGCGCTGCGCGGCCAAGCGCCGCGCGCCGCTCTGAATCGTTTGCAAGTGCATTGATCGCGCCGACCAGCGCCTTCACATTGTCCGGCGGCACCACCACACCGCGCGCATGCACCGCTTCGTGGAGTGCGGTCCCGCGCCGCGCCATCGCAATCGTCGCGCGGCCGCTGGCGAACATGCCGGTCAACTTCGACGGCATGACGAGATCTGCAGCATCGCCGCGTTGAGGCAACACGTGAATGTCCGCGAGATTGAGCAGTTCGTTGAGGCGCTCCGCCGGCTGCAGCGGAAGAAAGATGCAGTTGGGCAAGGCTGCGCAGCGCTTTGCAAGGCTCTCTCTGGCCGCCCCGCCGCCACAGAAGACAAACGTCAGATCGGCGCGGGATGCCAGCGACGCCGCAGCTTCCGCGAGCGTTTCGATGCCCTGCTTCGCACCCATGTTGCCCGAGTACAGAACGACTTTCTGCGCGTCGCTCAAATTGAGCTGGCTGCGGTACTCGCTCGCGCGGGGTAGCGGGTAAATTGCCGACACGTCGACCCAATTGGGAAGACACACCACTTTTGAGGGCGACACACCTTTCGCGGACGCGCGGGCACTCATTTGCCGCGTAATCGACGAGACCGCATCGAAGCGCCGCAACAACTGGCTCTCTATCCAGCGCGCAAACCGCGCCGCGCGCGATCCCTTTAGCAGGCCTAGTTCGAACGCCGCGTCCACTTCGTAATCCTGAATGTGAAGCCACGCACTCGCCCGCGTGAGCCGGGCGAGTGCAAGCGTTGCCGGCGCGCACATCAGGGTCGGCGCGATCAACAGTACCGCGTCGGGCCGCCAGAATGTCTGCCACGCGAGCACCGGCAGCGAAGCCGCCGCGAAGCTCGCCAGATGGATCATCCGCTTCAGGCCGCTCGGCCGCGACGGCACCCACAGCGGCGCACGCCAGACCGAGACACCGTCACGCTCCTCGCGTCGATAACGCCATGCGGCATACCCGCGGGAAACCCGCCACTCCGGGTAGTATGGCGGGGCACATACCACCCGCACCTCGTGCCCCCGACTCGCCAGCAGTGCGGCCATTTCGGCCGTGTACTTGCCGGTTCCCGTGAGTTCGGGCGCGTAATTAAGGCCGTAGATCAGGATCTTCATTGTGCGTGTCTGAACGTGTTAAGGCTTCCATGCCCGACCTCGCGGCGGCGCCGCGACGCCCGTCAATCGCTCAGCATCAGCGCACAGCCCCGGGCAATGTTGGCGGCTGCAGAAGGTGGATCAAACCGGCGAATCACATCCATGCAACGGTGCGCGGTACCGCTTGCGTCGGCGAAGGCTTCTATTGCCTTGAGCAGCGTGCGCTGCAATCCCGGCACGTCGCCCGCAATGAACGAATAGCCGCTCACGCCGTCGACGACGAGTTCCGGCACGCAGCCGCAGCTATCGCTCACGAGAGCCGGGCAGCCGTGCGCAAGCGCCTCGTTGACCACGAGACCCCACGGCTCGCTGAAGCTCGGCAGCACGAGGCATGTCGCGCGGTAGTACTCGCGTGTAAGTGGCTCGTCCTGCAGGCTGCCGGCGAACGTCACTGCATCGCCCAGTTGCAGATCGGCGGCTTTCGTGCGCAAGGCGTCGCCCATCGGCCCCGTACCGACGATGCGCAAGCGCGCCGCGGGAACCCGCTTGTGCAAACCGGCGAACGCTTCGATCAACGTACCGACGCCTTTCTCTTCCGAAAGACGTCCAACGTATAGAAACACCGGCGGATTGCCGGTGCGCGCGGCGACCCGCTCGGGGAATGCACGCTCCGGGGAAAACGATCCGGGCAACGCAGCGGCCTGACACGGCACGAAAATCTTGTCCCGCTTCGCGCCGAGCGAGAGCAGATATTCGCGGCTGCGTTCACCGAACCCGAAGTAGCCGTCGCATAGCGAGAAAAACACCCGCTTTGGAATCGACGTGATGAGCTTCTTCGGCCGGTCGCGTCCGGTCGAATCGCAGAACACCGCGCGCCGCTTGCCCGTCACGATGCACGCCGCGAGCATCGCCCAATATTCCGGACGGTGATAACCCGGCAACACGATCAGGTCGGACTTCGCCTTCAGCACTTCCCACGTGAGGCGCACGATCATTTTGATTGTGGGTACGTCTTCGTAGCAGCCGTCGAACAGCTTCTGCATTGGATACCGATGATACGAATAATCGACCTCGGAAAAGCCCAGGCGGTCATGCTCGGTATCCGCTATCTGCACCATCGAGTAGCGAATTGCTCCGGATGCCGAAATATTATGCAGCGCAGAAAAGACGACACCTTTGTGACGCGACCATACGACGTTGTGGAAGATGGTGACTGATGCACTCATTTTTATGCAGCTCCTCGAAAAGACGTCATTGCATGGCAGCCGCGGTCGTCGACCCGGCATAAGATTCGACGAATTCCCGATACGTCGAGGCGATTCCCTGCTCCAATCCGATCGTTGCTTTCCAGCCCATCTTCGCGAGGCGCGATACGTCGAGCAACTTGCGCGGCGTGCCGTCGGGTTTCGACGCGTCGAACACAAGCTCGCCCTCGAAGCCGACCACCTTACAGATGCACTCCGCCAGCTCGCGAATCGACAGGTCTTCGCCGACACCCACGTTGAAGAGTCCTTTCACCACGTTGTTTTCGAGCACGAACAACGTAGCCGCGGCAAGGTCATCCACGTGCAGAAATTCGCGGCGCGGCGTGCCCGAGCCCCATACGGTCAATGTATCGGCGCCGTTCAGCTTCGCTTCATGAGCCTTGCGCAGCAGCGCCGGCAATACGTGGCTGCTGTTCAGATCGTAGTTGTCGTTCGGGCCGTACAGATTGGTCGGCATCAGTGACACATACTGCGTGTTGTACTCGCAGTTGTATGCCTCGCAGAGCTTCAGGCCGGCGATCTTCGCGATGGCGTACGCGTCGTTGGTCGGCTCGAGCGACGAGGTCAGCAGATACTCTTCGCGAATCGGCTGCGGACACTGCTTCGGATAAATGCACGACGAACCGAAGAACACCAGCCGCTCGACTTGTGCCCGATACGCAGCGTGAATCACGTTGGTTTCGATCACCAGGTTCTGGTAAATGAATTCGCCCGGCCGCGACGCGTTGGCGAGAATGCCGCCCACGCGCGCCGCGGCAAGCAGCACGACGTCGATTTTCTCAGCCTCGAAAAAGCGGTTCACCGCCGCCTGATCCATGAGGTCCAGTTCGAGCCGTGAACGCGTGACCACGTTCGTATAGCCGGCCGCGACCAACCGTCTGACCAGGGCGGAGCCGACCATGCCGCGGTGGCCCGCGACAAATATGCGTGACTGTTTGTTCATCGCAATCACTCGTGATGTTCGAGCGCCGTGAAGCCGGCGAGCGTGACGAGCGCGTCACGACGTGCAATCTGAAAGTCCGAGCGCACCATCTCCTTGACGAGCGAGGCGAACGGCGTGGTGGGTTGCCAGCCAAGCTTCGCATGCGCTTTCGACGGATCGCCTAGCAGCGTCTCCACTTCGGCAGGCCGGAAGTAGCGCGGATCGACGCGCACGATCACGTCGCCGGGCGACATCCTGGTCTCGCGCCCTTCCACTTTTTCGACAATGCCGATCTCGTCGACGCCGCTGCCCTCGAAACGCACGGTGACACCCAGCTCCGCCGCCGCGTGCTGAACGAACTGGCGCACGCTGTATTGCACGCCGGTAGCGATCACGAAGTCCTCAGGCTGCTCCTGCTGCAGCATGCGCCATTGCATCTCGACGTAATCGCGCGCATGGCCCCAATCCCGCAGCGCCGAGAGATTGCCGAGGTACAGCGTTTTCTGCATACCCACTGCAATACGCGCAATGGCGCGCGTGATCTTGCGGGTCACGAAAGTCTCGCCACGCACCGGCGATTCGTGATTGAACAGAATCCCGTTGCATGCGTAAAGACCATAGGCCTCGCGATAATTGACCGTAGTCCAGTACGCAAACATCTTGGCGACTGCATAGGGGCTGCGCGGATAGAACGGCGTGGTCTCCGATTGCGGCACCTGCTGCACGAGCCCATAAAGCTCGGATGTCGACGCCTGATAAAAGCGCGTTTTATTCTGCATACCTAAGATTCGTATCGCCTCGAGAATACGCAGGGCGCCAAGACCGTCCGCGTTGGCCGTGTATTCCGGCTCCTCGAAGGAAACTGCAACGTGGCTTTGTGCCGCCAGGTTGTAGATCTCGTCCGGCTCCACGCGCTGAATCACGCGCAGAATGCTGGTGGAGTCCGTCAGATCTGCGTGATGCAGAAAGAGATGCTGCTCCGGATCATGTGGATCGCGATACAGGTGATCGATCCGGTCTGTGTTGAATAGCGACGACCTGCGTTTGATGCCGTGCACGTCGTAGTTTTTGGCGAGCAGAAGCTCGGCGAGGTACGACCCGTCCTGCCCCGTGATCCCCGTGATCAGCGCGACCTTGCGTTTCATGAAGGCTTCTCCAGTTAACTTTTCAATACTTGTAGCGAGAAACTCGGCCGCGATTTCAGCCCGCGATGCTGTCGTACCCGTAATAGCCGCCCTGGTACCCCGAGCCGAGGAACGCTCCTTCTTGCGGTACGTCGGTGAGCAGTACGCCTCTGAGTCCGACGCCGCCATTACGAAGACGCTTGGCGGTCTCGGCAATTTCATTCAACGGATGACGGCCGTGGCGAACCACCAGCAGCGTCGTGCCCGCGTGCTTGCCGATCAGCGTCGAATCCGTCACGGCGAGCACCGGCGGCGTATCGACGATAACCAGGTCGTAACGGGTCTTCAGTTCTTCGAGCATCGACTCGAAACGCGAACTCATCAGCAATTCGGAAGGATGCGAAGGTAGCGTGCCTTTGGCGAGCACGTCGAGGCCTGGCAGCACGTCGCGCTGGATCATCGCGGTCAGATCGCCGCCGCTCAGTACATCGGAGAGGCCGGGTTGATGCGCGATGCCGAAATGCGAGTGCACGTCGCCGCGCCGCATATCGCCGTCGATAATCAGCACACGTTTGTTAGCCGACGCGACGAGCGCCGCCAGGTTCACCGAGAGGAACGACTTGCCTGCATCGGGCCGCGAGCCCGTGATCATGACGACGTTATTCGCAGCATGGTCGAGCGAAAGCTGCAGCGAAGTGCGCAGGTTGCGCACGCCTTCGACGGCAATGTCCTCCGGCGCCTGCTGCGCGAGTACATGCAGACCGCGGCGGCGCAGCATCACGTTCTCCTGCAGCCGCAACTGCGTCTGGCTGCGCGGCACCACCGCGAACACCGGCACGCCGAGCACCGCTTCCAGTTCATCCGGACGCTCCACGCCGCCATACATCGCGCGCTTGAAGAACGTCAGAAGAACGCCGAGCACGAGACCGCCGCCGAGCGCGATGAGGATTGCGATCACGCGCTTCGGGCGGACCGGCTCATCGGGGGCCTCGGCGAAATCGACCACGCGCACGTTGCCGACCTGGCCTGCCTTGGCGACACGCAACTGCTGCGCGCTGTTGAGCAGGTTCGTGTAGAGCTCCGTGTTGACATGCACGTCGCGCAACAGACGCAACGCGGTCTGCTCAGTGTCCGGCATCACCGAAACACTGCGGTTCATGTTGGTCTGCGCGCCTTGCAGGGCCGCGATTTGCGCATCGAGCGAAGCCACGGCCGGGTGATTCGCGGTAAAACGTTGCGACATCTCGGCGCGCTGCGTTTGCAGATCGAGCAGCTTCGTCTTGTTGTCGACGATCTGCTGAAGCAGCAGGCGGCTCTCTTCGCCAAGGTCCACTGTTCCGTGCGTGTTGCGGAACTTGTTGTACCGTTGCTCCGCTTCATCGAGCTCCTTGCGCAAGCCCGGCAATTGCTGGTCGAGGAATGCGAGCATGTGCTCGGCTTCCGTCGAACGGCTGGCGACGTCCTGGCGCACGAATTCACGCGCCATGCTGTTGACGATCGCCGCGGTCAGTCCGCTGTCGCTGCCTTCGAGACTCGCGCGGATCACACCAGATTGCAGCGTGGTTTCCTGCACGACGAGCGCCTTCTGCAGACGGTCCACCGTGCTCAACGTCGACGCACGCTGCAACTCGAATTGCGCTCCGGGTGCGCCGGTCAGGGCGTCGACCCGCAATGCGATAGGACCGTCGGCCGTATCGGTTTCCACTGTTTCGCCGACATGGCCCGACAGGATCGCAATGCCGTTCCTGTCGCGCAGCACGTACGAACGGTCGTTGCCTGCAACCAGTGTGAACGTCGTGTCGTACATCTCCTTCGACGTATCGAAGCGCGATACGGAAATGCTCTCGTTACCCCACGCATAGCCGGACAGATTGATGAACTGGGGCAGCTTGAAGCCCCATTGCCCGTTCACCAGTCCCGCGATCAGGCCGCCGATAAGCGGCATATAGCGCGGCGTAGCTGTAATGTCGAGGTGCAGCTTCTTGACGGTTTCCTCCGTCACGAGCCGCGACTTCAGCAGTTCAATCTCCGCTGCAGTCGAGGGCTTCGTGTCGAACATGCCGGTTAGAGGCGGCAAGGAATCCTTACCATTCGCGTTGGCATTTGCCGTCTTGTCCTCGACGTGGAACAGCACGTCCGCCCGGTACGTCGGCGGGGCAAGGAAAGCGTACGCGCACCCCAGCGCGAGCGCGATCAGCGTCACCGTTGCAATGGTGCGCCAGCCCCGCACGATCGTGCGGAGATAGTCCGACAGATGCAGCTCGTCCGGTCCGGACACGTCGGTATAACGGTTCTCGAAGTTGATTGCCATTTTGGTCACCCAGCATAACCCGCGGTTTTTCTGATTTGCTTTGTACGGTCTTACTTCGCTACTACGACACCTGTGACAGCCGCGTTGATCGCGGGCAGCAGCAGGTTCAGGATGCGGTTGAAACGAACCAGCCCGCCCTGGCCCACGTACACGACGTCCTTCGGTTGCAGTTCGAACTGATTGGCGAGGATCATCGAAACCGGCGACGTTGCATCCAGGTGGTAAATCTGCGGCGATTCGCTCGTCGAATTGCGGATCACGAACAGTTGCCGCGTGGAAGCCGTGGCCTGGTCGAAGCTGCCGCTGTCCGAAATGGCCTGCGAGAGCGTGAGCGAACCGTTGCGCATCGGCGTGACCGTTGCCGGCTTGTTCACTTCGCCCATCACGTAGACACCGCTGTCTTCACGCGAGGCCACGCGCACGGCGTCGCCCGCTTGCAGATAGATGTTCGACGGGTTGTGTCCGCGTTTGAGCAGGTCGTCCATGTTCAGCTGATACGTGACGCCATTGCGGATCAACTCGACGCGGCTGCGGTCCGCGTTCGGGCTGAAGCCGCCGCTCTGGCTGATCGCACTCGTGAGCGTCATCGTAATGTCGTTGAGCGACTGTGCACCAGGCGTGCGCACTTCGCCGTCCACGAAAATCTGCGCGTTGCGGAAAGACGCCACACGCACGGTCACTTCCGGCTTCTGGTACACCTTGCTCAAGCGGCTATACAGTTCCTTCTGGATCGCGCCGACGTCCTTGCCTGCCACGTGTACCGTACCCGCATACGGAAACTGCACATCACCCTTCTCGTCGATGAGAAAGCCCGAGGCCGCATCCGAAGACTTGGCGTTCTGCGCGGGCTGGCCGAGCGCCGCCGCGAGTTCCGGGTGATCCCACACGACGATCTGCAACACGTCTCCCGGGCCGACCCTGTAGGGCCCCGGCTTGCCGAACAGTGCTAGCGTGGCCGGCGGCAACGGGGCACTAGCCTGCTCCGTGTGCATCTTGCGCAGCAGCGACAGGTTGATATCGGTAATCGGTATCGTCTGCTGCTGTGACGGTTCAGTGCTGAAATCGCCGCCCGTCTCCTGCAATGTGGCCGGCGTTTCCATCCGCTGGCCCGGAGCGGCGGCACAGCCCGCAAGCAGTGCAGCGATAGCGAAAACCGTGAGACTTCCCGTGCGTGTACCAAGCGAGCTCATAACTTTTCCTCCTTGCGCAAGAGCGAATGTCCCCGGAAAGAGGCACCGCCTTGCGTGCTTTGTTAACAACTAGTAAGCGTTTCGATGCACCAGTCCGGCGACAATCGTCGCGCCGATAATCCGCATGTCGAGTGCGAACGACCAATGGCCCAGGTAGTACAGGTCATGTTCGACGCGACGTTCCATCTTTTCGATGCGGTCGGTCTCGCCACGAAAGCCGTTGATCTGCGCCCAACCTGTAATGCCCGGCTTGATCCGATAGCGATTGATGTAGCCCGCGACCACTTTCTGATAGAGATCGTCGTGCTCGAGCGCATGAGGACGCGGTCCCACGACCGACATGTCGCCACGCAATACGTTAAAAAACTGCGGCAGTTCGTCGAGGCTAGTGCGGCGCAGGAACGCGCCGACTTTCGTTACGCGCGGGTCGTTGCGCGTTGCCTGTTTGAGGCTGCCTTTTTCCTCGGTATGCAGGCGCATCGAACGGAACTTGTAGATCGTGAAGACGCGTCCATCCGCGCCCTTGCGCTTCTGCCTGAAAAACACCGGTCCGCGCGACGAAACCTTGACCGCGATGGCAATAGCAAGCAGAAGCGGCGCAAGACAGATGAGCGCGGCGGCTGCAAACAGGCGGTCGAAAATCTCCTTCTTCAGCATCGAGCTTGCGGACAGCGGCGATGCAACGAGGTTGATGGCCGGCACGCCAAGAAGTTCGATCACGCCGCTGCCTTCGAATAGCGCGAGACTGCGCACGTCCGGCATGAAACGGATGTTGACCAGATCGTCACGGAACTCGCCGACCAGCGAGCAGATGAGCGGCTCTTCTGCCAGCGACAGCATCAGCCAGAGTTCATGAACATCGTTCGTGCGGATGTATCCGGCAAGCGCATCGACGTTGTCGAAAACCGGCACGCCTGTACTCGTCACCGGCGATTTCTGTGGGCTCGTGTTGTAGACCGCCGCCGCGCGAAAACCCGTAGTGGGTGCCGATTCGATACGGCGGATGATCGCGTCGCATTGCGAGCCGCTGCCTACTATCGCGACCTGATGCAGATTCATCCCCGCGCCGCGTGCCCGCGCCAGCACCGCGTGCGTGATGAGGCGGTACGAGATCAGCAGACCACCCGTCACGGCCGTCCAGTACGAAAACCACAAACGCGACACGAAGTCGCTGCGATGCAGGGAATACATCAGCACGAGCGCGCTGCCTTGCACGATCAGCCACGCGAGCGACACCTGGCCCGCGAGCGCGAGCTTCGAGCGGCCGCGCCATGATTCATACACGCCGAATGCCGGGAAAATGGCGAGCGCGAACGCCGCCGCGAACATCACCAGCGCCCAATAGAAACCCGATTGAGCGAGGTAGTCGAAGCGGATTTGCGACGCCACAGCCGCACCCGCGAGCACCAGCGCGACATCGAACATTCGCGCGAGCAAATCCTGAAACCTGCGCATTTTGCTTACCTCGTACTGGCCGTTCCTGCCGACACCTGCCGGGTCCGCTGTCTATGAACAGCGGCCGTAGTTGTCGTTGAATCGCACGATGTCGTCTTCCCCGAGATAAGTGCCCGACTGGATCTCAATGATCTCTAGCGGCACCTTCCCCGGGTTTTCCAGCCTGTGCCGCGTGCCGAGCGGAATGTATGTCGATTCGTTTTCGCTCAGCAGGAATTGCTCGTCGCCTCGCGTGACGAGCGCCGTGCCGCGCACCACCACCCAATGCTCGGCGCGGTGATGATGCAGTTGCAGGGAGAGCTGGGCGCCCGGCGTGACGACGATGCGCTTCACCTGAAAACGCTCGCCGTGATCGATCGAATCGTAAAAACCCCATGGACGATGCACCTTGCGATGTGCGTCGGCCTCCGGTGCGTGCTGCGCCTTGATGCGCGACACGAGACCCTTGACGTCCTGCACATGCGAGCGGTCCACCACGAGCACGGCGTCGGCGGTTTCGACCACGACCACATTGGTCGTACCGACGCACGCGACGAGGCGCCCTTCAGAATGCGCATAGCTCGACACCGCGCCCTCGAAGGTCACGCGGCCACGACCTGCATTGCCGTTTGCGTCTTTTTCCATCGCGGCCCACACAGCGTCCCATGAACCGAGATCGGACCAGCCGGCTTCGAGCCGGACCACCACGCCCGCGGGCGCTGCGCCGTTTGCCGGGGCAGACTCGTCCGCGGCTTCGGTCAGGCGCTCCATCACGGCGTAGTCGATCGAATCGGCAGGCGAACTGAGAAACGCATCGACGAGCGGGCGAAAATAGCCGCCTTCGTTGCGACCGCCGCGGAACGCGCGTTCGCAGGCCGAGTGCATGTCCGGCTGCAGACGCTTGAGCGTGTCGAGCCACACGCTCGCGCGCAGGATGAAGATGCCGCTGTTCCACCAATACGTGCCTGCTGCAACGTACTGCGCCGCAATTTCTTCCGCGGGCTTTTCCACGAAGCCGTCGATCGCATGCGCGCCGTCACCGAGCGCCGCACCGATGCGGATATAGCCGAAGCCGGTATCGGGTCGCGTGGGCGGCACACCGAGCGTCGCAACCGAACCTCGTTCGGCGTAACGTGCCGCGCTTTCCAGTGCGGCCTGCAAGGCGTTGAGATCGGCAATCGAGTGATCCGCCGGCATCACGACGAGAATGCCGTCCTGGCCTTCCGCGCACGCAAGCAACGCGGCGAGCGTCAGCGCGGGCGCCGTATCGCGGCGAGCGGGCTCGACCATCAGACGCGCCTCCACACCGTTCTCGTGAAGCTGCTCAGCAATCACAAAGCGGTGCTCTTCACCGCACACGATGATCGGCGAAGCATCGACCTGCCAGCCCGCCGGAAAACCGTTCATGCGTCGTGCAGTGGCTTGCAGCAGAGAATCGGAGCCCACCACGTCGATCAACTGCTTCGGATAGTTCTCGCGCGACACCGGCCACAGCCGCGTACCCGAACCACCCGCGAGAATGACCGGGACAATGCGCGTGCAACGCGCGCCGGCTGCGTCGTCGGCGGCATTGGGCGATGTGTTGTTTCCAGCTCCCTGATTCAACATGTTTGCAATCCTTATGATTCTTCAAAACCACCCCAACAGATACCGGAGACCGCGTGCAGCAAGCGCCCTCCAGCTTGCCCCGTCGACGCTATTGGCCCACCATGCGGCGGCTTTGTATTCTGAATTCGGTAGGCGAGATCCTCATTCGCTTGCGGAACACCTTGGCGAGCCGGTCGCCGTTACCCATGCCCGTGCGACGCGCGATTTTGTCGACCGGCAATTCGGATTCGGTGAGCAGGCTGCACGTCACGGCAAGGCGCTCATGCAGCAGAAAACTCGAGGGCGTAATGCCCATTTCCATCTTGAAGCGGCGCAGGAAGTTGCGCTCGCTCATCGCGGCGAACTGCGCGGCGTCCGCGATCGAAATCGACTGCTGACAGTTTTCCTGCAGCCAGCGCGCTGCTGCGCGCACCTTGTCGCCCGGCGTGAGTGCACCGTCATCGCTCAAAAGCGGCGCGAGGTTCGAGCACGAATCGGCAAGCAAACGTTCGGCAACGGTGCGCGCGGTAGTGGCGCCGAGATCGCGCTTGATCATGGCGAGCGCGCTGCGCATCGACTCCAGGCGGTCGCCCGCGTCGGCGGTCTGTTCCGCCTGGCGCGGCGCTTTCGACGCCTCGCGCAATTCGTGGCTCTCTATTGCGTCCGGCACATAGGCCGCGTCGAGCAGCGCCCGTCCTTCGGCAATCGGGCGGATCATGCCGGTGTTGTGACGCACGCGGCGCAGCCAGGCAATCAGGCGCTCGTCCCTCGCGGCGGCGATCGCGCCTTTGCCTCCAGCCACGTACAGCGCGTCGAAACCGTTGTAATGTCTTGCGTCGAGTCCGTCGGTCCATACTCGCAGAGCCGACGACGATGTCACCATGCCGCCGTCGGCGGACAGGAAGCACACCTCGTATGAGCAGCCGCTCACGGCCGAGGAAGCCAGTTCATTTGCCGTCTGGAACACCTCGGCTACCACGCCGGCGCCTTGCAGCGAGCAGTCGTTGAACATCAGTATCGCGATGCGACGCATGCCTTTGTTCGGTGCGTGCCCCCAACGCAGCATGGCAGACTCGAGACTCGCGCAGGTCATAGCTATCCTCACCAGAAAACGGATTTACTTTCACCATCCACGGCCACGCCGGGCCGACTCTGAGCAGTGCATCATAGCCATCACCAGTCCAGTATTTAGCCGCCATGACCGATAGTGCTGACATGTTGGCGCATTGACGGGAGTGGCACATCAGTGATTTTCGGCAACATTCTGCCTTCACCGAATTGCACCGAATTAATTGCCGATTCCACATATCATTGAATTGGCGTTGTGCGAATCTTAGTGCAAAGCCAAAGCCGATTTCGTTCGCCACCGCACACTGCATCACTACTCAAAAAAGGGCGGTTACAATCTGTTTCGCAGGGATATTCCGCGCTTATAAAGTGATTTCCCCTAACGGAACCCACTTACCGAACATCTTTTCCCCAGCGCGAATATTTCTGGCGGAACTTGCTGCGCCTGTTTCGGCTGACGATAGCTACCGCGCACTTCAATAAGGCGAACCAGTGTCTAATATAGGCACTTCACAGCGCGTTTCGGTTATTTAAATTTGCTCTTATTGTCCGCATTCAATATAAATACGGCGATCAATGTTTCAGTCCTGAAACATCGGAATTACGGCCGTTAAGATGGCAGCGCAATCGGCGGTCCCGCGGCCGCGAATGCAACGCCGCCGACGGTCCAAAACCGCCATCGGATTGCCGAAATACACTATGCGTTTTGCGCGACAGGCGGCAACGGACACTATGCTGAGGCGGCTCTGACCTGGTGAATTAGCAGTTTGACGACGTTCAGGCGTCGCGACGCGCCGCGAACGGTACGGGGGAAGCTATGTCGATTTCAAGCGAAGATCGCGGAGCGCGAAGCTTCATGAGCCAGTGGGCGGGGCGCACGCCGATACATCGCACCGCTATGGTGGCCGCTGTGCTCGCCTTTCGTTTAGCTTCAGGCGAAGCAGCGTCCCCTGCTGCGGGGGCATCGGCGGTGCATGTCGATATAACGGCGGCACAGTCGCAGAGTCAGGCCGCGGGCCTGCGCTGCTCAGCGCCCTCCTCGCAAACAGGCGCGCCCTCGAATGGCGATCTGATAGAAGCCGACACGCCGAGCGACGGCACACGGCTCTTTACCGCATCCGCATCGAAGCCGTTTGCGCTCGTCTTCACCACGCGCGCCCCTCAAAACGATACGCTCAACTGGCAGATACGCGACACGTGGAATGTAGTGCGTGCAAGCGGCAGCTTTGACGTGGCAGCGGGCGCCGTCTCGTCGACGCTCAGTTGCACCTCCACAATAGCAGGCTACTTCGCCGTGTCGGCATCGCTCCAACGCGCGCGCGGTCAGCTCGAATCGCGCGGCACGCGCCCTGCGGGCATGGCCACCTTCGGCGTGCTGCCCGATACCGCAGCAGCATTGCCCGCCGTGCGCTTTCCGTACGAGGACCTGCATCGGTTCGGCGGCCAGGGCACCGCCTATCTCGCGCCCGGTCAGCACTGCTGCGACGGCGACGGCTACCGCCCGGTCTATACGGCGCTCGGCCTCAGCTGGGTAAACGACAACCGCAACTGGTACATGGAAGAGCCGGACAGGTCCGGCACCTTCGATCCCGCGGCCAGGCAGCTCACGCCGTACTTGCAGCGCGGCGACGTCATGCGTCTGATCCAGCTCGACGGCATTCCCAAATGGGCCAGTCCGACGGCTAGGCAAACTCATAGCTATGCGCCTACTTCGCTCGCGCAGATGAAGGAGTACATGGCAAAGGTCGGCGCTGAGTCGAATCGCGTTCGCAGCACCTACTTCCCGAAGCAGCGCGACAACTATTATCAGGTCACGTGGGAGCCCGACGCGGACGGCGGATTGCCGTGGCGCGATACCGACGCCAATTTCATCGCCATGTACAAGGCCGTGTGGGAAGGCATCCATCAGACCGACCCGCATGCGGTAGTCATGGGCCTTACGTATTCGTCGGTGCAAGGCAACGTGAAGTGGATGCGCCGCCTGGGTCCGCTCGGCATTGGCCGCTATATGGACGGCATGACCGTGCACGGCTATTACGACATCGGCACAACGCCGTCGCATCCGCCGGAACGCGTGGCGGACACGCGCAACGAAGGCACGGTGTCAGGCGCGCTCGCTGCTTCAATGCGCGCGTTGCGCCATGAAATGCGGCAATACCTGAAGCCCGGCGCGCCGCTGTTCGTCACCGAAACCGGCATCAGTTACGACATCGCCGAATCGTACGGCAAGAGCTATCCGAATGCCGACGTGCTGTATGCGCAAGCCGCGGTCGTCGCGCGCACGCATCTCATCCTGCTCGGCGAAGGTGCCGACATGACCTACGTGTTCTATCTCGCGGATATGCCGGACGCCGCGCCCGGATACGGCATCTTTTTCGAGCTCGAGCACGCGAAAGGCGCCTATGGTCCGACCCACATCAGCCCCAAGCCCGCGGCGCTCGCGGTAGCGGCAATGACGCGTATTGTCGACGGAACGAGTACGCTCGGGCCGCTCAAGGGCTTGCCGAAAGGCGTCTACGCTTACGCGTTTCGCCGGCTCGGCGGTGGCAAGATCGTCATTGCGCTGTGGACTCACGACAACGACAAATGGAGCGCGAAAACCGGGTTCAACGCGGGACAAAGCGTCGAATACCGCTTGCGTGTCGACGCATCCGGCACGAGCGGCGAAGTGACGGCGCTCGACATGATGGGCAACGCGTCGGCTGTTCCGTATCGCGACGGCGTCGCGAGCCTGAAGCTGTCGCCCGCGCCTGTGTACGTGGTGTCGAACAACGCCGACGTGTTCAAGGACGCTGTCATCACACCAGAGGGTTACGTCGCGCGGCAGGGAGCCGAACCGCTGCCGCAGTCCGCGGGCAAGTCGGCTAGCAATGCCAGAGGCCCGATAGCTAGGTAGCGCACAGAAAGTCCGCACCACCGAAGTTAGCATCTGTATCAACGCGCTGGAGCCGCCCGATGACCGGCGTTGCATGGACCATGCTGGTGCTGACCGCGATAGCCGGCGCGTTTGTGTTCGCGGCGGCCGGCACGCTCGTGCTCCTGCTGCTGATCGCTTACGTGGCTGAAGATCTGACTCGCGACGACGACAACCGCGGCGATTATTAACGGCTCGCGCCATAAACACCACCATGGGTACGAAGCCCTTGCTCAGGAACTGAAATGCTGACGGAGCTCGACTTCCTCGATGTTGTTCGTCTGACGCCACTCGTCGCGATTGATCTGATAGTTAGCGATGCAGACGGACGCATCCTGATTGGCCACCGCCGCAACCGGCCCGCGCGCGGCACTTGGTTTGTTCCCGGCGGCCGCATTCTCAAGGACGAGACGCTCGACGCCGCATTCTCGCGCATTGCCGACGCGGAACTCGGCGTGGCGAAGCTCGCGCGTTCGTCCGCGCGATTCGAGGGCGTCTTCGAGCATCACTACAGCGACAACTTCGCAGGCGAGCCGGGCGTGTCGACGCATTACATTGTGCTGGCTTATGCGTTGACGCTTGCAGGCATGCAACTACTCGGCCGGCCGGATCAGCACAGCGGCTATCTATGGCTTACGCCCGCGCAACTGCTTGCACGCGGCGACGTCCACGAAAACACGAAGGCCTATTTCCGTTGAAGCCGCCGCACGCGCCCGCGTGTGCGCGAGATGGCCGGAACATCAGACAATTGCAGTATGATCGGGCCAACCATAACGGCTCCAATCCACATGCGATCACCAGCGGCCAGGCTTGTGCGGGGTGCATGCATTGCGCTCATCGCGCTACTATCCCTAACCCTGTTTCCGGCGGCAGCGCGTGCCGCGAACTGCAACGCTGGCACGCTCGTCACGGTCGTCGCGCATCTCGACGACGACCTCCTGTTCGTCGATCCCGCGATCAGCGAGCGTCTGGATGCCGGGTGGTGCATCACGACTGTGCATCTTATCGGCGGCGCGAACGGCGCGAACTTCTCCTACGTGCTGACGCGCGAGCGGGCCTCGCGGCTCGCGTATGCGCGCATGGCGGGCGTGCCTGATGTGTGGGACGAGTCCAACATCCAGGTGGCCGGCAAGCTCGTACATGAAATGGTATTGAAGGCGAAGCCACAGGTTCGCCTGCTCGAATTGCGGCTGCCGGGCGGCGGCGTGCGCGGCGGCCGCGAGCCGCTCGGTTTGCTATGGGAACAGCGGGCGACGCTTTCCACCTATCCGATGAATACGGACGGCTCGGGGCGCATGAAATACGATAGGGAATCACTGTCGGCCACCTTGAAGGTGATCCTTTTACAGGCCTCGCAAATCTACACACTTAATCCGGACACCGTACCATTCGTCGAGCACCCGGACCACATCTTCGCCGCGCGCATCACGCGTCATGTCGCGCAGACGCTCGGCAAGAGCGTGCCGATCGTCTACCACGTGACCTACCCGACCGGCGGCTGGCCCGGCAACCTGCCTGCTGCCGAGGTGCAACGCAAGCGCGACATTGTCGCGAGCTACTTTTCTATCGACGGAAGCGAGTCCTCGCATGTATTCGGCGAGTTCCAATGGGACGGCAACTGGGTCGCGCGGCGCTATGCGTTTGCGGACCGCAGCGATCGCCGCGTGCCGGACTTCCAGGCGCGTCCGGTGAAGCTATTCAATGTGGCGACGAACCGCTGCGTGAGTGCCAACGGTATTGGCCAGGCGCCCACGCTCGCTGCATGCAATGGATCGCCCGCACAACAATGGCGATGGGAACCCGTCACGGTCTATCCCGGCAACGCGCGCAATGCCGCGCTGGTTAGTGTCGCCACGTCTCAATGCATTGCCGAGCGCGACGGCTATCTGCGCGCGGAAAGCTGCGATCAATGGGATCTCGCGCAACGCTGGACACCATGGGATTTCGGCCTCGTCTACACGCCGATGCGTCACTGCCTGGGCGAAAACGGCGGCAAGCTGACGATGCGCGGCTGCACCTCGCTCACCACGCGCTACCGTTGGGCGACGACACAGCGCATTCAGGCCAACGATCTGCGGCTCGCCACCGCCATGTATGGCGACGTGACAGGCACAGGCACTTCTTCCGCCGTCTATGTGCAGCGTCAGCACGATGGCCCCGGATTCAGTGTCTATGCCGCGTCGCTCGAACAGGAGAGGCCGCCGGCGCTGTGGTATTCGGCTTCGGTGCCATTCGATCCGCGCGCCACCGCACCGAGCTGTGCCGGCGACACCCTCTGCTTCGACACCGCACGCTTTCTGCTCGGCGACTTCGACGGCGACGGCAAGGCGGACCTGATGGTCGTCACTGCGCGCGAGAACGGCACCGCATTCTGGCTGCTGCACAGCGCGGGCGATCGTTTCAACGCGCCGCGTCTGTGGCTGCAAACGAGCTCCGCATTCAAGCCAGAACTGACACAGCAATATGTGGCCGCCGATTTCACCGGCACGAACAGAGCGAGCGTGATGATTGCGCAGAAGCGCGCCGACAGCGGACTCGACTTGTGGATTGCATCGTCCAACGGCGCGGCAGGTGCTGCAGGGGCGCCCATACTCGCCACCGAAGCCAAGGGCCTCGCGCAGAATGCCACGCTGCTGCCCTTCGGCAAGGCGGGTTCGCGCTCGTCACTCGTTGCGCTCGAAACGATGCACGAGCGCGTCTCGCTCACGGTCATTGCCAACGAAGGCGCGCGCATGACCATCGGCGAACGCAGAATGTTGCCGGCCAGTTTCGCGCCCGGCTTCGTGAAGACGGCAATTGCCTCGTTGCACGGCGATCATCGCGACACGCTCATGCTGATCACGCCGCGTCTCGAGGGCACCGAGGCCGGCACGCTTATCGACATCGCCACGCTCGATATAGGCGACCCGGCAGCCGTGCCCGTGCATGTCGCATCGCTGCAAGGCATGTCATGGTCCGACGTGTTTCCTGCCTACGTGCAGGACAAGCACGGCGCGGCGCTCGTGCTTTACCGCAGAGTGGACGCCACGCTCGGCGACTTTTACTTCACAGGAGGCGCTCCGGCGTTGTCGCGCTATCCGCTAAAAAGCGGCTTGGCCGTGGGCACGCCGCAGGATCTCGGCGAAATGCCGGGGCTCTTTTCGGAGACGGTGAGGATAGACCGGCTCGCGCAATAATCCTCGCGCGGCCGGTCGATTACTTTCAGGCAGAAACCCGCAGCGGCTCTGCAAACTTGCGCACGATGGACATGTAGCGGTCCGCAGTGTCATGCAGCGTATAACCCGCGAGCTGCCGGTGCGCGCGCGGCGTGTTCAGCGCATTGACGAGCGCGTGGCCGTACGCTTGCGCGTCAGTCGTATCGACGAGGCTCACGCCGGCAAAGTTGCTCGCGAAACCAAACGAGGGAATGCGGTTCGCCACGACCGGAATCCCGGACGCCAGCGCCTCGAGAAAACCAATGCTCTGCGCTTCGAAGCGCGAGGGCATCGCAAACACGCGCGACGAACGCAACACCGCGGCGACGTCCGAGCGCGGGCCGCACACGCTAACCCTGCTCTCCAGCCCAAGCTGCCGGACCAGCTCCACCACGGCGCGGTGGTAATCGAGCTCTTCGACCACACCGCACAGCAGCAGAGTCGCGTCCGGCTCCGCCTGCAATACGCGTTGGAACGCGCGAACCGTATCGAGCTGGCTCTTTCCTTCTATGTACCGGCCAAGCTGAACGATCTGCTTCGGCGGCACCGCACTGTCGCGCGCGGGCGTGGCATCATGTGCGGCGAAGAGCGATGCATCCACTCCATTAGGAATCACAACCATTGACGGATGTTTGCCGATCTCGCGCATGTAGTCGTCGATATTCTGCTGCGACACGCCGATGACGGCGCTGGCCCGGCGCGACAGCAGCCGCTCCGCACGCTTGAGTGCGCCATTTTCGAAGTCGTTGACGCCCGAGTGCATCACCCAGGCAATAGGCGTATGCACCGGCAACAGACGCACGTACAGCGCCGCCAGCGTGGCATGCGCAATGATGAAATCAGGGCGGAACTCGCGCACCACCCGGTACAGGTGCAGCAGTTTGCCTACCCGGCCGTGACGCACGCCGGGAAAGCGGCACATGACGCCGGCCGCATTGAGTTCCGCGCGAATATCCGCGAAATCGTCCTGCTGCGGCAGCAGCGAAGTCATACAGACCTCGTGCCCGGCACGCTGATGATGAATGGCCAGACCTTTTACGAGTACCTCTGCCCCGGACAATCGTGGTGCGTGAACCAGTTGAAGAATCCTCACGATTTATCTCTCTGATGACCGCCCGCCGTGCAGCGGCCAGATGAGCCGGCCTCGTGAGCAACGGCCCACGTGACGCCCTCATCTGTTAGTTGGTATGTGGCGCGTGCCTGAAACGGCGTGCGTCGTTTCCGAAACCCGCGACTCGCCGATGCACCGGCAGTTGTCGCCAGAAAACGTTACACCGAACATCCTGCAAATTTGCGCCAAGGCCAAGCTCTCTTCCGCGGGGAAATGAGCGGTAGCGCCCACTCATAACGCGAATGTCAGTTAGCGGTCCGATCCGCCTCGCGAACGAAGAGGAGTGGTGGCGGAGGTAAATGAGCGCTACCGCACATGACACGTAAGTATGATCAAAGCATCTCGCGCACGTTGTTCAGTCAGAAACGCACGCACGAATGCTAGTGTGGCTGCGCGCGGCGCCTGTTCTCAACCGTCCGTGGGCGACGTGGTGGACGTAATGGACGTAATGGACGCGATCCGCGCCTCGTCATAGCCGAGCTCGCGCAGCACCTCTGCCGTGTGCTCGCCGATCTTCGCGATCGGCCGACGCGGCTGCAAACGCGCGCCGTCGATTGAAATGGGCAGCAAGGGCATTGCGGTTTCGCTGCCGTCGTCGAGCGTGAGACGCGCAAGGCCGCCGCTTGCGTTCAGATGCGGATCGTCGAAGAGTTGTTCGGGCTTCGCGATAGACGCGAACGGAATATGGTCGCGCTCGAACAGCGGCACGAGCGCCGCGCCCTCGAACTGGCGCAGCGTTTCGCCAAGCGTCTGCAACAGCCATGAGCGCGCGAGCACGCGGTCGTTGTTGGTCGCGAGGCGCGGATCGGCGAGCAGATCAGCGCGGCCGAGAATGCCGCACAACGCGCGCCATTGACCGTCGCCGGTCGCGGCAATGAACATCTGCTCGTCGTTGGCGAGCGTGAACACGTCGTACACGGCCCATGCGCTGATGCGCTCGGGCATCGGCGCGGGCGCCACGCCGGTCGCCGCGTACTGCTGCATGTGCTGCGCGGAAAGCAGCACGCAGTTCTCGAAGAGCGCGCTCTGCACTTCCTTGCCGCGCCCGCTCGCATGACGTTCATGCAGCGCGGCAAGCACGCCGATTGCGCCGAACATGCCGCCCATGATGTCGTTGACCGAACTGCCGGCGCGCAGCGGACGGCCCGTTGGGCCCGTCATATAAGCGAGGCCGGCCATCATCTGCACGACTTCGTCCAGTGCGAGGCGATGCTCGTAAGGCCCATTGAGAAAGCCCTTGTGCGATACGTAGATGAGCTTCGGGTTGCGTTCGCGTAGCGACGCGTAGTCGAGACCGAGGCTCGCCATGCGGCCCGGCTTGAAGTTCTCGACGAACACATCGGCGGTGTCGACCAGCTCATGCAGCGCGGCGAGTCCAGCCTTGCTGTCCAGATCGAGCGCAACGCTTTTCTTGTTGCGATTGAAGGTGCGGAAAAAGCCCGCGCCGGTGCCGAGCAAACGCCGCGTGCCGTCGCCGCGCGGCGGCTCGACCTTGATCACTTCGGCGCCGAGGTCCCCGAGAATCATCCCGCACGTCGGGCCCATCACCATATGCGAGAGCTCGATCACCCGAATGCCGGCGAGCGGCAATGCGCTTTGCGGCGCGTCCGGTGCGCAAGCGGAAGTCACGGCTGAGGTAGAGGCGTTCATTGCAGCACCTGCGAATCGAGTGCTGAAAATTATGCCCGAGGAAGAGCGGCGGCCGGAGTCATCTCAGGGTATCCACGGTCAATTCCCTGGCGGCATTTGTGAGCTTGCTCGCGGCATGCGCTGTGGCTATGCTGAGCGATGCTCGCGGCGGCCGGCGCCTTCCACTCGATTCGCTCGACGGTTTTGACGCACCCGGTGCCCCCGCGATCAGCTATCCATCACGACAAGCCAACGGAACACTTCATGTCGATGACCAGCCTCTTTTTCACCGCCGCCGGCGTCGGCCTCGCGATTGCCGCGCCGGTCGGCCCCATGGGCATGCTCTGCATCCGCCGCACGCTGACGGGCGGTCCGCGCGCGGGGCTTGCCATCGGCCTCGGCATTGCAAGCGGCGATGCCTTCTACGGCCTGATCGCAGCGCTCGGCCTCGTCAGCATCTCGCAGTTCATGCTGGCTTACGACCGGCCGCTGCATCTGCTCGCCGGCTTGTTTCTGCTCTATCTCGGCGTGCGCACCCTGTTGCAGAAGGCGCCCGCCGACACCGCCAGCGGCGACCAGAACGGCAACGACAATGGCAATGGCAACCACGGCAAGCTCGCGCAAGTGGGCCGCGCGGGCGCGTTGCGCGCCTACGCGAGCTCCCTGCTGCTCACGCTGACCAACCCGCAAACGGTCATCATGTTTGCCGCGCTCTTCACCACGCTCGCGCCGCGCGGCGCGTTTTCGTCGGCCATTGCGCTGACCACGGTCGGCGGCGTGTTCTGCGGCTCCATTGCGTGGTGGTGTGTCCTCGTGACCGTCGTGTCCCTTGCGCGCCATGCAATCGGCGGCAAACTGCGGCTCGCGATTGACCGGCTCGTCGGCATCATGCTGGCGGCGTTCGGCGTCGTGGAGATTCGTCGCGCGCTCTGAGCCGTGCGCCGCCCGAAAACCTGCGCGGCGCTCACGCTTCCGGGCATTCCGTACGCTCGCGCTTCAGTTTTGCGACAATAGCGGCTTTCGCCGCGCCGGGCGCAGCCTTCCTTCCAGTTTGCCGACCGGTGTCGGCGCTCAAGGCACGCGCGCGCCGCCCGTGCCTCAACCGTCAATCCACCGACCGCCAGCGGTCTCTTCAATGGCTCTTCCGCATATCGATCTGTTGTATTCCGTCTCCGGCCTATTTGTCGGCTTTCTGGTCGGACTGACGGGCGTGGGTGGCGGCTCGCTGATGACCCCGATTCTGGTGCTGCTGTTCAACGTGCATCCGGCCACCGCCGTCGGCACCGACCTGCTGTACGCGGCCGCCACCAAGGCGACCGGCACGCTGGTGCACGGCCTGAAGGGTTCGGTCGACTGGCAGGTCACGTTGCGGCTTGCCGCCGGCAGCGTCCCGGCAGCCACCGTCACGCTGCTGCTGTTGCACCGCTATGGCATGGACACACCGGGCGCGAGCCGGCTGATCCAGCTCGTGCTGGGCGCCGCGCTGCTGGTGACGGCGGTGGCGCTCGTGTTCCGCCCGCAACTCGCAGCGCTCGGCGCGCACCGCCGGCGCACCCCGAGCCAGGGACGCACGCTCGTCCTCACCATGCTGACAGGCGCCGTGCTCGGCGTGCTGGTGTCGCTGACTTCGGTGGGCGCGGGCGCGATTGGCGTGACAGTGTTGCTGCTGCTTTATCCGATGCTGCCGACCACGCGCATCGTCGGCTCGGACATTGCGCATGCGGTGCCGCTCACGCTGCTCGCGGGCGCGGGCCACTGGCTGCTCGGCTCCGTCGACTGGTCGATGCTGCTGTCGCTGCTGATCGGCTCGCTGCCCGGCATCGCGATAGGCAGCATGCTGTCCGCACGCGCGCCGGATGCGCTGCTGCGCAATCTGCTCGCCGCCACGCTCACGCTGGTCGGCGTGCGCCTCGTGGTGGCGTGACGGCGCGAGGCGTGCCTCTCGCCGTCATTTGAAAAAGCGGCAGGTCAGATCAGCCTCGAACTGTCTGACCCACTGGCCGTGGCGGTCGTAGTAGGACTGCGCCCAGCCGCCGCGCCGCACCGTGACAAGGCGCTCGTGGGCGGCGTCGACGGGATCGGCGTGAATGGTGACGTCGAAATGCGCGGGCGCGAAGCCGTGCCGCGCGCAGACCAGTTCGAAGGCGGCCCGGTCGTCGATGGGCAGGTCGGTATAGCGTAGGACCGTGGTTTGCATGGCGATCACTCCGTGTCTTCACGCACACAGTACGCCCTGACCGGCGTCGGAAATGTGTCGTCGCGCACAATTGGACGACGGCGCCCCGCGCGCCGCAACGGCGTGTGCTCCGACCATCATCGCCGCTTCAATAATCGCGTGGCGGAAAACAAAAAAGCTCCGGCGGCTTGCCGGAGCTTTTTCACCTCTGTCGAAACGGCGCATTGCGTCGTGAACCGTCTTAGGCGCTGACTTGCACGCCGCCTGGGCGCCCGTTCAATGCGCCGTCGCAGCGGGCTTGCCGCGGCGCCCGCTCGTCATGCTTACTGCTGCATCACCGTCAGCTTGTTCGACACGGACGTCACGCCCGCAACGCCCTTGGCTGCTTCGCCGGCTGCGTCGATCTGGCCCTGGTCGGGCACCGAGCCCGTCAGCGTCACGGCGCCGCCGCGAGCACGCACGGCGATGTTCGACACGTCCACGCCCTGCACCTTCGAAATGGCCGCGCGCACCTTGCGGCCGAGCTGGCTATTGGCCTTCTTGCTCGCCTTCGCGGTCGCGGCAGGGGCGGCTGTCGTGCCCGTTGCCGTTGCATCGCTTGCCTGAGCATAGACATTGCATGCCACCACCATTGCCACCACCGAGCCCAGCGTCTTCAGAAAACCGACCGATTTCATGTTTCTTCTCTCCTTAGCTTCATATTGGACCGCTTGAATAAGCGGCTTCGTTACGACTACCTGCGGCCACACCCAGACGCCTGACGCGACAAGGCGCGCGGCGAGGCAATGGCCGGCTGTGGCTGCGACACGAAATGCGAGAGGCAAAGAGAGGCCGGCTGCCATGTGCCGCATGCGATGACGACGCGCATGCGATGCGGTACGGAAACCGGCAAGCCGCGAAATCCGCCGACGCGCCCGGTTCTTGTGTGTCGTGCCGGGTCGCGCCGCGCGAAACGTGTGTTCGCGGCAGCGATGCACAATTTAATCTAGCCGGGCCAGAAGCGCAAAGGGTTTACTCATGGGGCACGCGAGTGAGCGTCGCTCTCACGCGGGCGTCGTCACTTTTTGTTACGGCTTTCTCCGCGCCCCTGCCGGCCGTGCATTCCGCCGCCGCGGCAATCTCAGGTACCATCGGCGCCACGCGCACAGAGCCGCCATCCAGTTCACTTTCGACCGTAGCCGTCCCGTCATCCGATGAAGCCAGCCACCGGCCGCAAATACCCAACCCGCCCAACCCGCCTCGTCGCCCGTTTCGTCGCGATCTCCTGGCGCGACCTGGCGGTTTCGTTCGGTCCCATCTTCCTGATCGCCGTGGCCGCGATCTGGGTCGCCGTGCGCCTGATCCAGCCCGCGCCGCCGAGCACGCTGACCATCAGCGCCGGTCCCGAGGGCAGCACCTTCTGGAATGCCGCGCAGAAGTACAAGGAGATTCTGGCGCGCAACCGCATCACGTTGAATGTGCTGCCTTCGGAAGGCTCGCTGCAGAATCTGCAACGGCTCTCGGGGCCGAACGCCGATGTCGACGTCGCGTTCGTGCAGGACGGCATTGCGCCCGGCGCGGCCAGCAACGGCTTGATGTCGCTTGGCAGCGTGTCGTATGTGCCGCTCGCGATTTTCTATCACGGCCCTACGGTCACGCGTCTTTCCGAATTCAAAGGGCAGCGGCTCGCGGTTGGCGCCGAAGGCAGCGGCACGCGGCAACTGGCCCTCGCGCTGCTGAAGGCGAACGGCATCGAGCCGGGCGGCGCGACCCGGCTGCTGCCGCTGTCCGGCGACGAGGCCGCGCAGGCGCTCGTCTCCGGCAAGGTGGACGCGGCGTTTCTAGCCGGCGATTCGGCGCAGCCCGCGGTCATGGGCAAGCTTTACCGCACGCCGAACGTGCAGTTCTACGATTTCACCCAGGCCGACGCGTACACACGGCGCTTTCCGTATCTGACGCAACTCGAATTGCCGATGGGCGCATTCGATCTCGGCAAGAACCTGCCGTCCGCGCCGATCCACATGGTCGCGCCGACCGCCGAACTGGTGGCGCGCAATTCGCTGCATCCCGCGCTGTCGGATCTGCTGATCGAAGCCGCGCGCGAGGTGCACGGCAAGGCCAACATCATGCAGCGCGCCGGCGAATTCCCCGCGCCGCTCGCTCACGACTTTCCGATCAGCGACGACGCCGCGCGCTACTACAAGTCGGGCAAGAGCTTTCTTTACCGGCTGTTGCCGTTCTGGCTCGCGAGTCTCGCCGACCGGCTGCTGGTGGTGGTCGTCCCGCTCGTCGTGCTGCTGATTCCGGCGTTGCGTCTCGTGCCGTCGCTGTATGCGTGGCGCGTGAAGTCGCGCATCTATCGCTGGTACGGCGCGCTGATCGCGATCGAACGCAGCGCCCTCAGCGATCACTCGGCGGCCGAGCGGGCCTCTTTGCTGCAGCGGCTCGATACCATCGAGGATTCGGTGAATGGTCTGAAGATGCCGCTCGCCTACGCCGACCAGTTCTACGTGCTGCGCGAGCATATCGGCTTTGTGCGGGCGCGGCTCACGCAAAGCCGCGACGCGCGGCGCGACATCTCCGGCGATGAAGCGGACGACGACTCCGCCGCGGCGAGCGAAGCGAAAGAAGCAGACGAAGCCGACCAGGCCAGCAATAAAGACGGCATGCCCGCCACGCCGAACGAAGCTGCCGAAATCGGTGAAACCGGCGAAACGCGGGCGGACGAGCGCCGCAAACCAGATTGACGGTGCAAGGCAGAGCCGCACCGCGTAAGATCATTACAATTCCGACGTTCGAGCAGATTCATCCGCCGATCCCGTCGGGCAGGCAATCCGGGAGACATATATGACCGTTGGCATCGACGCCGCGCAGCCGCTGTGGTTTTACGATTTCGTCTCGCCGTTCACATATCTGCTGCTCGAGCAACACGATAAATGGCCGGGCTTCGACTTCGTCTTTACGCCGGTGGTGCTGAACGACCTGTATCGCCATTGGGGGCAGCGGCCGGCTTACAGCGTGCCGGCCAAGCGCACGTTCATGTACCGGCACGCCCTTTTTCGCGCAGAGCAGCTCGGCATTCCGTACAAGATGCCGCCCGCTCATCCCTTCGATTCCATGAAGGCGCTCCTGCTCGCCACCGCCGCTCAGGCGGACGTGGTCTGCGTGCGTGAGATCTTCCGTTTTATCTGGCGCGAGGGCCGCGATCCCTCGAGCGACGAGGCGTTCGCCGAACTATGCGAGCGCGTGGGCATGCCCGACGGGCCCGAGCTAATCAGAAGCGAGGAAGTGAAGGCCCAGTTACAGCGCAATACCGCCGATGCGATCGGGCTCGGCGTCTACGGCGTGCCTACCTTCCGTCTGAACGATCAGTTGTTCTGGGGCGAGGACGCCTTGCCGATGGTGCTCTACTGCGCGCGTACGCCGAACTGGCTGGAATCGAGCGAGGTAAAGCGGATCAGCGCGCTGCCCTGGGGTTCGTCGGATATCTGAGCGCCGGCGCGCGGCGGTGCGCCCACACAAGGTGCACCTGATGCCGGTCATACCGCGCCCGCTATGGCGGCTGCAGTGCAATCGGGCCTAAGGTTATAACCTTTGCGCCATACACGATCTCGCGCGTTTTGCGGGGCCTTCGCGCACGGCTGACTTTCGGACCTTGCGGCTTTGCGGCTTTGCGACCCCGGACTCTGGGGCGCCTGGGTGGCCGATACCACGCCCGACCGCTTCGCTTTCCTTTTTGCCATGGACGACACCGCCGCCTCCCTCGATATCTGGCTCGTGCGCGTGCTGCGCACGCTGCTCGTCGAGCGCAGCGTCACGCAAACCGCGCTGCGGCTGAATCAGACGCAGCCTGCGATCAGCACCGCGCTGCGCAAGCTGCGCGAGACGCTGAACGACCCGATCCTCGTGCGGGGCAAGTCGGGCATGGTGCCGACCGAGTATGGCGAATCGCTGCTCGCCTCGGCGCAACGCGTGCTGCGCGAGGTCGACTTTGTGGCCACGCCCCACGGCGACTTCGATCCGGGCCGCTCGCGCCGCACGTTTCGCGTGGCGGCGCCTGATTATCTGAACGACTTCTTCATGCCGACCGTGATCGCGCAGTTTCGCGAGGCGGCGCCGCATGCGCGGCTCGAAATCGATTCGCTGAACCCGATGCTCGACCATTCAGCCGCGCTGGACGCGGGCGAGCTCGATCTCGTGATCGGCAACTGGCCGAAGCCCGATCCACGTTTCGAGCGTAGCGATCTTTTCTCGGACACCGTGGTGTGCATGATGCGCGCGGATCATCCGCTCGCGCATGCGCCGCTCACGCGAGAGGCCTATCTCGCGGCGCCGCATCTCGCGCCGACTCCGTATAGCGGCGGACGCGGCGGCGCGATCGACATCGGCTTTGCGCGTGCCAGAGCGGAACGGCGCGTCGTGGCCACGCTGCCCTACTTCGGCCTCGTGCCGCAAACACTGTTGCAATCGGATCTGATCTTCACGACGACGCGCCGCTTCGCGACGCACTACGCAAGCATTTTGCCGCTCGCGGTCGTCGAGGCGCCCATTCCGTTTCCGCGTATCAAGTGCTATCAGATGTGGCATCCGCAGCCTGATCGGCCGAGCGATCTCGGCTGGCTGCGTGCGTTGATGTCGCAAGTGTCGGACGCGCTGGTTGCGCAGAAGGCGCGGCGCGCGAAGCGGGTACGGTGAGCGGTGTTGGGAGAGCGTCGGAGGAGCGGGTTGTGCCTTCACGCGTTATCACGCTTGCAGCGCTTTTGTGGTTTGAGGCACTTCGCGGGATTGAAGCGCTTCAGGATCTGGAGGCGCCGCGAGCGGTGCAGGCGCACTCCCCGCCTGCGGCTATACGCTAACGGCCGGCCGTTGACGTGTGTGTTCCAAGCCCTCAGCCAGTGCCGCAACTTGCCGCCGCCCGCGAACCTGCAGCAACTCCGCGCACACCGCCACGGCAATAGCCGCCGGGGCTTTATCGACGATACCTGCAATGCCGATCGGACACGTCATCTGCGCGAGCCGCCCAGCCTCGACGCCACGCTCGAGCAGACGCCGCTCGAACTTCACGCGCTTTGTCTTTGAGCCGATCATGCCGAAGTAAGCGAAGTCGCGTCGCCGCATGATGCCCAGCGCGAGCGAAAAATCGAGCGCATGGTTGTGTGTCATCACCAGAAACCAGGCGCCGGGCGGCGCCGCGTCGACTATCGCCTCGGGGGTGTCGGTGGCTTCGATCTGCACGTTCGCGGGCGTTTCGTCGGGAAAGAGTTCGTCACGTTCGTCAACCCACTGAACCACGCACGGCAAGGTGCCGAGCAACTCGACGAGCGCATGCCCCACATGTCCCGCGCCAAACAGGACGATGTGCAGGGGCGCCGGGCGCGGCGCTTCCACGGCGCTGCGCCGGCCGATTCGAATGGAAGTGCAGTCTTTCATCGCAATGATCCCGCTAGCGCCGTGCAGCGGACGTCGCGGCGCGCACGGCGCCGATAGCCTTGAGGATCTCCTCGCTCGTCGCCGGCGCGTTCAGCGGCGGATTCACCTTGTGATCACCGACTGCGGAGACCGCATCGCGAATCGCAAAGAACACCGAGAACGGCAACAGCAACGGCGGCTCGCCCGTCGCCTTCGAACGATGAATGCTGTCCTCCGCATTGCGGTTCTTGAAGAGGCGCACGTTGAACTCTGGCGGCGTATCGTTGACGGTCGGAATCTTGTACGTGGACGGCGCGTGCGTCATCAGCTTGCCGCCTGCGTTCCACCACAGCTCTTCGGTGGTCAACCAGCCCATGCCCTGAATGAACGCGCCTTCCACCTGGCCGATGTCGAGCGCCGGATTCAGCGACGCGCCCACGTCATGCAGCGCGTCCGCGCGCAGCACGCGCATTTCGCCGGTCAGCGTATCGATCACCACTTCCGACACTGCCGCGCCATACGAGTAGTAGTAGAACGGCCGGCCTTGCAGCTTCGCCTGATCCCAATGCAGCTTGGGCGTCGTGTAAAAGCCGTCGGACCACAACTGAATGCGCGCGAGGTAGGCCTTCGCGACCACTTCCTCGAACGGCACCACAGCCTCACCGACGATCACACGGTCATGCGCAAAACGCACTTCTGAAGCAGTAACCTGGCCCGCGCCGAACCGCTCCGCCGCGAACGCGGCGAGGCGCTCGCGCAACTGACGCGCGGCGTCCTGCGCGGCCTTGCCGTTCAGATCGGAGCCAGTCGACGCCGCCGTCGCCGACGTATTCGCGACCTTGCTCGTATCCGTCGCACTTACGCGGATACGCTTGAAACCGACGCCCAGTTCATGCGCGACGACCTGCGCCACCTTGGTGTTCAAGCCCTGGCCCATTTCGGTGCCACCGTGGTTCACGAGCACGGAACCATCGGTATAGATGTGCACAAGGGCGCCGGCCTGATTGAAATGCGTAACGTTGAACGCAATGCCGAATTTGACCGGCGTAAGCGCGAGGCCTTTTTTCAGCACCTCGTTGTTCGCGTTGAATTCGTTGATCGCGGCGCGCCGTGCGCGGTATTCGCTCGTCGCTTCCAGTTCGTCGATCAGTTCGTGAATGACGTTGTCTTCGACCATCTGACCATACGGCGTCTGATTGCGCTCGGTCTTGCCGTACAGATTGCGGCGGCGCACGTCGAGCGAATCCTCGCCAAGGGAACGCGCGACGTTGTCCATGATGTATTCGATTGCGAACGCGCCCTGCGGACCGCCGAAGCCGCGAAACGCGGTGTTCGACTGCGTGTTGGTCTTGCCGCAGAAGCCGTCGATCGTGACGTCCGAAAGCCAGTACGCGTTGTCGAAGTGACACAGCGCGCGCGTCATGACCGGGCCCGACAGGTCTGCCGAAAAACCGCAGCGCGAAGTCATGTCCACCGCGACGCCCTCTATTACGCCCTTGTCGTCGTAGCCCACTTCATACGTGTAGTGGAAGTCGTGGCGCTTGCCGGTGACCATCATGTCGTCGTCGCGATCGGGGCGCAGTTTGACGGGGCACAACAGCTTCCACGCGGCGAGCGCCGCGCAGCAGGCGAACAGGCCCGACTGCGATTCCTTGCCGCCGAAACCGCCGCCCATGCGCCGGCATTCTATTAATACGTTATGCGAAGCAATGCCCAACGCGTGCGCGACAAGGTGCTGCATCTCCGTGGGATGCTGCGTCGAGCAGTACACGTGCATGCCGTCGTCGTCTTTGGGCACCGCGTAGGAAATCTGCCCTTCCAGATAGAACTGCTCCTGGCCGCCGAGCAGCATTTCGCCCGCCTCGCGATGCGCCGCGCGCGCGATCTTCGTGCCGGCCTCGCCGCGCGCGAGTTTCATCGGCGGCAGCACAGACTGATTTGCGGCGCGCGCCTGCTGCGCGGTCAGAATCGCGGGCAATTCCTCGTAGACGATCTCGGCGCGCCGCGCCGCGAGCC
Organism: Burkholderia sp. WSM2230; assembly: GCF_000472445.1. Lineage (GTDB taxonomy): Bacteria > Pseudomonadota > Gammaproteobacteria > Burkholderiales > Burkholderiaceae > Paraburkholderia. The sequence continues at coordinate 10,835 of NZ_AXAJ01000011.1, read as the reverse complement.
GCGCAGTTTCATGCGAGGTCGCGACCACGATGAACACCGGCTGCCCGACGTATTGCACGAGGCCGTCCGCGAGAATCGGATCGTCGCCGTGGACGATCGGCGCGACGTCGTTGGCGCCCGGAATGTCGTCCGCCGTGAAGATCGCGACCACGCCGGGCGTCGCGCGCACTTTGTCGAGCGACATCGACACGATCCTGGCATGCGCTTTCGACGACAGGCCGAGCGCCGCATGCAACGTGCCGGCGACGGTGGGGATGTCGTCGGTATAAGTGGCGCGACCGCTCACGTGCAGATGCGCCGATTCATGCGGACGCGACACGTGCACCTGCGTGAAGTCGTCAAGCGCGTGAGCGTCTTTCAGGAAGGGTTCCGCATGCTGATTCATTGTTGTGTTCTCCGTATTTCTGCTGGATCGCGCGCGTCAGGCGCCGGCTGCCGCGTTGACCGCGCCATGTGCGTCGGCAGGCGCGCGGGCCGCCGCGACCGCGCGCACATCGAGCGCGCTTTTGGGCAGCGGATTGTGCGGACGCGTTTCGAGCCAGAAGCGATACAACGTGTTTTTCGCGGCCTCCAGACGATAGTTGCTGGTCGCGCGCATGTCCGAGAGCGGCGTGTAGTCGTTGCCGAGCGCGAGCATCGCGGCCTGCGCGGTGGCTTCATGCCACTCTGCATCGCGCAGCACGGCTTCGGCATGCGTCGCGCGCTTCGGTGTGGCGGCCATGCCGCCGAACGCGATGCGCGGCTCGCGAATCAGCGCGCCGTCCGCGATGAACGAAAACGCCGCGCACACGGCGGAGATGTCGGAGTCGAAACGCTTGGACAGCTTGTAGGTGCGAAATTGCAGTTGCGCGCGTGCGCCGGTGCGAGCCGGCACCTTCACGCCGACGACGAACTCGTGTTCCGCCATGTCCTTCTTCTGATAGGCGAGGTACAGGTCTTCGAGCGGCATTTCGCGTTCGCTCGCGCCGCCGCGCACGATCACGCGCGCGCCAAGCGCGATGAGACCAGGCATCGAGTCGCCGATCGGCGAACCGTTGGCGATGTTGCCGCCGAGCGTGCCCGCGTTGCGAATCGGCAGCGAGGCAAAGCGCTGCCACATTTCGGTGACTTCCGGGTACTGCTTCGCGATCTCCGCGTAGGCATTCTCGACTGTCACGCCCGCGCCGATTTCGATCCAGTCGCCGCGCGTTTCGAGCTTCTGCAATTCTGCGATCTGCCCCACGTAGATCACGTTGCCGAGGTCGCGCATCTGCTTGGTGACCCACAGGCCGATGTCCGTGCTGCCCGCGAGAATGCGCGCCGCCGGTTCGGCCTGCTTGATCTGCGCGAGCGCTTCAACGGTGCGCGGCGCATAAAAGCGCTGACCGTCCTGTTCATAGTGAAACGTGTGATCGCGTTGCAGCGTGGCGAGCGCAGTCGCCAATGCATTTACATTCACCGGCGCTTTCGGCGGGGGGGCTTCGAACATGCGCACGGCCGCATCCACAATCGGACGATAGCCCGTGCAGCGGCACAGGTTGCCGGTCAGCGCGTTGCTGATCGTTTCGCGCGAGGGCACCGTCCTGTTCGCGCAGCTCTGTTCGTGACCGTGCTTTTCATACAGCGACCACATCGACATGACAAAGCCGGGCGTGCAGAAACCGCACTGGGAGCCGTGGCATTCGACCAGCGCCTCTTGCACCGGGTGCAGCGAGCCGTCCGGCTGGCGCAGATCTTCGACGGTAAAGAGCGCCTTGCCGTCGAGCGTCGGCACGAACTGGATGCACGCGTTGACCGCCTTGAAGTCGACGCCGCCCGCTTCGTTTCGCTCGCCGATCACGACGGTGCACGCGCCGCAATCGCCCTCGGCGCAGCCTTCCTTGGTGCCGGTGCAATGCACGTCCTCGCGCAGATACTGCAGGACCGTGCGCGTGACGGGCGCGTCCTTGATCTCGCGTATCTCGTTGCGGTGATAGAAGCGAATCGGCTCAGTCATGTCTCAGGCTCTCGATGTTCTCGGAATTTCGGGTGCGGCTGCCAGTACCGCGGGGATGGTTCGAAAACTATCACCGTCAATAAATGGAACCCATAGGCCGAACCGCATGCGGGATATATTCGCAAAGCGATATCGAGATAGGTTTGGCGCGGCGTTGGCTTATGTTGGTGTGGCTGGTTTGAGGCGTTTTGTTCGTCGTGCGCGCGTTCCGGACGGTCTCGTCGCTGTGTCGGAGCGGGTTTCCAAAGCCAACGGGTCCGTATTTCGCAGCCGAAGCCTCACTTCCGCAGCGTTTGCCTCCCGCTTTCGTCCGATGATTGTTAAGCGAACGCTGCAAGGGAATCGGTTCCATGGGAAAATCATGCCTTCCCGCCGTTTTCAAGTCTCGTTTTCCCCATGTCCACCGACTCAGCGCCACCTCGCAGCGAATTTGCGACGACCATGCAGATCATTCCGGTCGTCTTTTTCACGTTTCTTTGCTACCTGACGATCGGCATTCCGCTTGCGGTGCTGCCGGGCTACGTCCACGGAGACCTCGGCTACAGCGCGGTGCTTGCCGGCGCGGCGATCAGCGTGCAATACTTGGCGACGCTGGCCTCGCGGCCGCTCGCCGGCCGTTCCGCGGATACGCTCGGGCCCAAGCGCACGGTATCGATCGGCTTGCTCGGCTGCGGCGCGAGCGGCGTGCTGTTGCTGCTGGCGGTCTTGTGCGGACGCTGGCCCGCGGCGAGCCTCGCACTGCTGGTGTGCAGCCGGCTCATACTCGGATTCGGCGAAAGCCTGTGCGGCACGGGCGCGATTCTGTGGGGGATCGGCCGCGTGGGCACGAGCAACAACGCGCGGGTGATCTCGTGGAACGGCATCGCCACGTATGGCGCGCTCGCGGTCGGCGCGCCGCTCGGCGTGGCGATCGAGCGGTCAGTCGGCTTTGCGGCGCTCGGCATTCTGGTGATCCTGCTGGCGGCGCTCGGCTTCTACCTCGCGCGGTCGATTGCGCCGGTGCCTCTCGTGCACGGCGAGCGGATGTCATACCGGAGCGTATTCACGCGCGTGCTGCCGCACGGCATAGGTCTCGCGCTCGGCTCCGCCGGTTTTGGATCGATCGCGACGTTCATCACGCTGTTCTATGCGGCGAAGCAGTGGCCGAACGCGGCGTTGTCGCTGACCGTGTTCGGCACGCTGTTCATCGGCGCGCGGCTGCTGTTTGCCAACACGATCAAGACCTACGGCGGGTTCCGGGTCGCGATTGCTTCGTTTTCGTTCGAATGCGTTGGTTTGCTGATGCTATGGCTCGCGCCCGAACCGCATATCGCGCTGGCGGGCGCGGCATTGACGGGGTTCGGGTTTGCGTTGGTGTTTCCGGCGCTGGGCGTGGAGGCGGTGGGGCTCGTGCCGCCGGCCAGCCGGGGCGCGGCTTTGTCGGCTTACTCTGTGTTTCTCGATTTGTCGCTGGGCATTACCGGGCCGTTGGCCGGATATATTGCCGGCGAGTTCGGATATGGCTCGGTGTTTCTGTTCGCGGCTATTGCTGCCGCGGCGGCTGTTGGGCTGTCGTCTTTTCTTTATCTTCGCGATGCCAAGGTCGGGAAGATGCCCGCGGCACTTTGAGAGTGGGTGCGCGCCCGGCGGGATTGGCGGGCGGCACTTTCTGATGCCTTCGGCGGGATTGAGAGCGCGGCGTGCTTGATGCGCGCCGGCGACTGGGCTGCGCAAGCTTGTCTGCCGCGCACAGCGCACGCGCCTTCACCTACCTGGTCGGCTCCTGCACGCCGCACCGCGCGTATTGTTCGCGTGAAAAAACTATCCTGCCTGCGTTGCGTGGTCGTTCACAGCGGGGGGCTTCGGCTTGGGCGGATTCGGTAGGCTCTGCTGCGGCGCGTTGCGCCGGATCGTGTCATCGGTGGTGCCGACCAGATTCAGCGTATTGTCGCGCGCCTCGATTTTCACCGGGTCTGTCTTTTTCCACTGCTTCTTCGGGATGACGAGCTTCCAGGTCGCGTCGCTGCCGGCGTTGCGGAAGAAGGCAACGACGCCGACATACTGCGCGTCGCCGTTCATCGGCTCGCTGATGCTCGCGCTCGCGTCCGGGCGCAGTACCACGTCTTTCGTCGCCAGCAGATCGGCTTTCAGTGCGTCGAGGTCGCTCGTTTGCAACTGCTGGTAATCGAGTTGCTGGAACGTCTGTGGCGTTTTCAACTGATAGATCCGCACCACCGTCGACAACGATTGTCCATCGCCATTTGCGTTCAATGACGAGCGGCTCACGAGGTCGACGTTCATCGTTTTCACCTGCGTCGTGAACGCCCATTTCGCTGCGTCCACCGTGCTGTCTTTCACCGTCTGCCCTACCCCGCAACCGGCGAGGGCAAGTATGGCTAGAACGATTGCACCGGTTCGAAGTTGCCGCATCATCGTTTGGTCCTTTCTTTGTTGCATGTACTTTGAGTGCCTGTTAGTGGGCGGGACGCGAGGGAGTGCGGCCGTGGGTGCGGTGCTGTTGGCTGCCGCCGGTCCATTGGCCGAGCTGGACGCGGGTAATTTCGACCGCACGATCGCCCGCTTTCGACCACGGCAGCTGGGTGGTATAGCCGAGACTGACCTGATCCGAATTTAGCTGCTGGCCCGGCATCAGTTCCGGGCTCACGTGCATTTCCAGATGCGCCCGTGCCTCGTAACCCAGGTAGAAGCGCAACAGCGCCATCAGTTCGCGATGGCGGCTACGCCCCGGCATCAAGCCGAGTACCGTTTCACGCGATCGGGGAGTAATGGCGACGCGCACAGTATTGGCCCTGTCATAAAAGCCGCGGCCCAACAGACAGCCTTCGCCCAATGCGCCCGGCACGTAATCGTCTGCGCGAATCCATACCGGATGGAACTCCTCCACCGTCACGCGCGCATCCGGCACCGCGTGCTGTAGCACGCCCGCCAGCCCTTCCGCAGTGCGTGTTTTCTGGTTCGCCAGACCCAGCATAGACAGCAGCTTGCGTGGGCCGACCGCCTCAGCGATCTCCGGAGCGCCGAAGCCGAGCCCGGCGAAGCTAAGGAGGTACCGCGAGATCTCATCCGTGCCGTCACGTCTGAATCCCGCCGGATAGCGATACTTGCGCCGGACGCGGTAGTACTGCGCAACCACCCGGTGATGGAACAGGTCGAGAAACGCCGACATGGGTTCGGCGCCGTCGCGGTTCTGCGCAACCTCGTCGACGAAGTAGGAGGGCATGCGCGCATCGACTCCGTACAGCCCGAGAAAGGTCGTGCGTACCGTAGGCGGCGCCGACGGATCGTCCAGATCGTATTCGACCGCATCGATCTCGCGGTTCGGGAACCCTAGCCGCATCCGCGAGCGGAAGCGCACCGGTTCGGCGGACGGCGAATCGGTCGTACCGAGTGGCGGCTTGTCCGGCGCGGCCAGTTCGATCAGCTCGCAGAAGCGGAAGAAGTTCATCCGCGGTGCCTGATCGAGCAGGACTGGCAGCAACGTCCTGTCGGCGTATGGCTGGAACTCCCTGCCCGGCGCGTTCAAAACGGTGCTCCTTCGCCCTTTGTATCGGGCCAATCCATGCGGTGGCCGGTGGGCTGCGAGATGACCACCAGCCGCGTGAAGAGGTTCAGCGTTGCGTACAGTCCGAGGAAACGATTCAACATTCCGCCGAATAGTTCGATATCGCCATCGCCCGCGAACTGATTGCTGTCGAGCGTCACCTCGATCTCCACGCCACGCTGCAGCCCGCCTTGCACGAGGTTCTGCAACAGCCGGTGTTTGACGTCCGTAATCGCGTCGATGCGGCGTTTGTTCAGTTCGCCCTCGGTCCAGTCGTACAGGGAGAGCGAACCGCGCAGGATTTCCGCATTGAGCAGCGACAGGTAATTCGGCGCGAGATGCGACAGCACGCGCCACTGGAAACGGTCGCCGGTTGGCGGATAGACCGGTAGCGTGGGCGCGGTGAGATTGCGCACAGAGCCGATGTTCGTGAACCCGCTGCGCATTCTCGTAATACCCGCTTCGCGCAAGCCTTTGCGCGGGAGCATACCGTTGGTGCCGGTCACAGACAGCGACAGCGTTTCATCCTCCAGCGCCTCCTGATGCTCCCACGCATGGCCGCCGAGCACGACCCACGTGTCGAAGCGCCCCGATGGCCCACGCCGCACACGCGTGTGGAAATAGCGTTCGGGCATTTCGTGGCGCAGCATGCCACCGCGATGACGGAATGCGGCGAACGGCGCGTATTCGAAGCGCCGGCCAGATCCCGCCTCGAGGCCCTGGACGCTATCCACGGAATAGACATCGACGTGCTCGCCGTAATGCGCGATTGCGTGAACGCGGTATTCGGTTTCGAACTGGGTGGCGACCACCGGGTCGGCTTCGAGCTGAAACAGATTGATGATCGGCGTGCAGAAGAGCCGCACGTTCTCAGCCGAGAAACGCATGTCGTCGGGATAGGGCTTGTGCAGCACGACTTCCACGTCGAAATACGGCGCGTCCTGCGCGATTGCCTGCATGTCGAGGCCGAGCAGATCCACGAACATGAACTTTTCGGGGAACGTGAAGTACTCGAGCAGCAACTGGTAGCCGCCGAACGCGTTATCTGCCTTCGGCCACAGGCGTTCGTTCGCGGCAAAGCCGGCCGGTTCGATGCGCAGCCCCGGCATCGGCTGCGGCATGCCGGCACGATCGGCGGGATAGCCGGGCACGCGCACATTGATCGCCACCGGCTCTGCAATCAGCGCCGCATAAAGGGCAAGGGCCACCGGCCGGTCGGCGTTGAGGAACAGGCGCAGCCGCGGTACTTCCAGCTGCTCGCGCCGCGCCTGCGGTTGCACTTCGAGCCGCAAACGCAGTACGGATCGGCCGTCTTCGCGCGCGTAGGCGCGGGCGTCGGACAAATGCAGCGGATACAGGTCCACTTCCTGGGTGGTCCGGTAGATGCACTCGACACCCTCGTCCGCAGCACCCGACGATGCTCCTGCCGTGATCGGATCCGACGTCACTTCGAGTCCGGCCGCGAGCGTTTCATGTTTCTGCAGTGCGCCATGGGCCGGGCAAAGTTCGAGAATCGATAGCGACGGAATCATGCGCAGATAATGCGGCCACAGCATGCTGACAAGCCCCTCGGTCAGCTCCGGTAGTTCGTCATCAAGCTTGTGGCGCAGACGCCCCATCAGGAACGCAAAGCCTTCGAACAGCCGTTCTACGTGCGGGTCGCGATCTCCAACGCGGTCGATGTTCAGCATCCTCGCCCGGTCAGGAAATGCCCGCGCGAACTCCTTGCCCGCTTCGCGCAGATAGCGCATTTCCGCTTCGTAGTAGCGGAGGACTTCATTGTCTTTAGTGGCGCTGTTCATTGGCGCAATCTCGCATGTCAGTATCCTCGTATGGGCTTAAGCCAGCGTGACCGCTCGCGCCGGATCGATAGCGGTCAGCTCGTCCGTCAACAGCTCGATCCGCGCGCTCAACGCGGGCTTGTCCGCGTCCTTGCGATTGATCCGCACTTTCAGCAGACGCACCAGGTGATGCTTGGCTTCAAACGCGAGGGACGGCTCCCACGCGGCGAGCTCGAAACGCTGCGCGCTGCGCTCGAGCGTGGACAACAGATGCAGCGCGGTGTCCGCACGATCGGCGCGCTCGGCCACGCGCGCCATTACCAGTTGGCGCAGAAAGCGCTCGCGTTCGCCGTGTTCTCCGCGCTGCGCGGGCAAGCATTGCAGCCAGGCAAACGCCGCGTCGAGTCCCTGCTGGGCGGCAAGGTCAGAAGCCTGCGCTTCGGTCTCCGCCCAGTCGGTCTGAGCCGACGACTTGCTCACCGGCGCAACCGCCTCGCCACGCTCGACGTCCCGCACCGTGGCGTAGCGCGCGATCCATTCGAGCGTCGCGTCGTCGGCGAACGGCGAACCATCGGAAAACGCAAGTTGATCGAGCCCCGGCAGGCGTTCGAGCATCAACGCACAGTCAGTCGCCGCCAGATCGCGGACCTGCGCGTATTCGCCACCAGCCTGCTCCTGCGCGCTGAACGCGTAGTACTGCAGATCCAGCCAGAAGTGATTGGCGCCTTCGGCAAACGCCGCTTCGACCCGATCCAGCAGTTCCGGCCATTGCTTCTGCAGCAGCAGGCGTTTTAGATGCGAGCGCAATTCGGCGCGCGGCGCGACGAGCCGCGTTTTGCCATTGGCCTCGTGCGGCGGCACCTCCGTGAGCGTGTCCCAGCGCACGCAGCGCATCAGCCGGTAAGCCGCCAGATATCCGTGTGGCTGGTCCCGCAGAAACTGCGCCATCTGACGCGCGCGGTCGAGCAGTTCGCGGGTCGAGGAGACTTCCGTGGCGGCCGCCAGCATCGCCGACGGCGTTGCGCCGGAGGGCGTGTCGTTGCTGACGCCTGGCGCAGGCTGCGGCGTTTCCACGCGGCTTTCGAAGCGGCGAAAGAGCGGATCCAGATCTGGACGTGCGGCTTCGGGCCATTGCGCGGTGCGCTCGACAATCAATGCCAGCGCCGAGAGCGTGCGTTCGAGCAGCGTCTCCGACAGACCCTGCACGCGTTCGAGCCGGTCCGCGAACGTGCTGCCCGCGAGCCATTCCAGCGCAGCCTTGCGGGTTCCCATGCGGGCCGGCAGTAGCTCTTCGCCAAAACGGTCGACGAGTGCCGAAAGCAGTTCGAATCCGCACGCGACGCCTTCAGCGCCATCACGACGCATACGTCCATAGACGTAATAGACCGCGAGACGCACATCCTTAGCGCTGTGCTTAAGCAGGCGCTCGGCTGTTTCGACGATCAGCGTGTCGTCGATGTCGGAAAGTTTCGCGACCTCTTCCTTGATCGCGAGGAAGTCGTCGTCGTAACCGGGGTCGGCCCCGGTGGACGCGCTATCGCTGATGGGACGCAGCCAGTCATCCCATCGACCTTGTGTCGAACGGGCAAGATCGGACGGCGTGCGCGCGCCGAATAGCGCGCTCAGAAGGTTCGTTAGCATAGGCGTCAAAGAGGGGCTGCGCGCGGACCGGCGCGCCGGTCTAAGCGAAAGAGCGATGGCGCAATGAAGATGAGCTTGCGCAGCAAAAACTGCCGGCTGCCTGCTTCAGACAGGCAGACGACGGTTGTGGGATAGCGGTGATAGACATGCTCCGGCAACGAAGTGTTGCGCACGTTTGCCCCATGGGTCGCATCCGTCGCGGCGGCAAGAATTCGCCGCGCGCGCCGGTGAAGTTCGCGACGCGCCGGCAGATAGGATTCCACGGTACGCCCGGTACGGTTCATAGCGGCAGCGAACCTTGAGGCAGCGGTGCTGCCGCGTGCCTTGCGGCGTCGCGCATGGCTTGCGGCAACGGCGGCGGACCCTCGGCCTGCGCGACCTTTTTTGCGCCCGCTGCGCCAATACCGCCCTTGCTCGCGAAGATCCGCGCAGGCAGCACGACATTGCGCAGCGCAAGCAGTTCCAGTGGCCCCTTGCCTACCTCTGTGCGCATCATGAAGCTGAGCGGGTAGGTCAGTTCCTGCGATGCAGGCGTAAGCGGCCCCTGCGACGTGAGACTGTCGAGGCGCCGCGCGCCGCCGAGCGGCATTGTGCCGGCGCTGTAATCGTCCTCGTCATCCGCGCTCCCCGCCGCTGCGGTGGACGCTGAGCCAGGCTTCGCTGCCTGCGGGACTTTCGATGCATCCGCAGCGGCCTGCCAGGTCAGCAGGAACGTGGCACTGTCCATGGGCTGCACTCGTGCCCGCTCGAGCATCCGCACAAGCCCCCAACGGCCACCGAACTCGAAGCTGCTGTTGGTGCCGGCCTTCTCCGTCTGCCACTGAAGGCGGGTGCCAAGACCCTGCGGGCTGTTGGACGGCCAGCTTAACGCCTGCCACGCCTCAATCTGGTTGTAGTAGTGCAGGGTCTGGCCATCCAACGTCAACAGTATGTCAGTCACGCCGGCCGTCGGCACGGGCTTGAGATCGAAGCGGTATTGCGGCTCGCCCAAGGCGAGCAGATGCCCCGCAATGCGCTGCAGCGTGTTCAACGCCTTGAGGAAATCCGGATCGAATGTCGCGCTGCCTGTGGAGGCAGGCACCCACTGGTCGCCTTGCAGTTCGAGGACGCCCGCGAGCTGCGATCCGAGAAACGCACCGATCAGGCCGCCCTGCGGCCGCAGGAACCGTGCAAGCTCGGCCAGCGACGCGTCGTTAGCTGTGTTGGCGAATGGATAGCGCCCCGCGAACGACCGGTTCCATGTGGCGACGATCGTCTGACGCCATGCGTCGTTCAGACTCGCCTGGGCGGGCAGCAGTACCGTCTGCATCGCCTGCGCAACCGGCCGCACGAAGAGCGCATCGCCCATGCCGGCCCATTGCGCACCGAGGCTCGCGGCAATCAGTTGCGCATAAGTCTGAGTGTCGGCCAACTCCGAGCCCTTGCCCTGAAACAGCGACTGCGCGATTTGTCTTGCCTGGGCGTCGGAGTCCGGGCTGTCGCTGATCTGTTGAAGCTTCAGGCGCAATGTGGTGAGGCGCTCCATGAAGCGCTGCAGGCTCAGGTCGCCGCTCGCGCCGCTATTGACGCTCCCCTGCACGACAAGCCGCATGACTGGACCGAACGACGCGTCCATGCGCAGCGCGCGCGCCGGCCGCGGGTCGAGCACGTTGCTCTCACCCTCATAGACCACCTGCCAGGCGATCTCGGCCTCGTGACGCAGTTGCGCTTCCCACTTGGCGCCGTCCTGGTCGAGATGATGCGTGCCGTAGACGTACGGCTGGCCGTAGGTAGTCGGGTCCTTGCGGGCGATGTTCGCCTCGGCCTTGTAGCGCTCCCAGGCCTGATCCGGGTTGTAGTCCGCCACCACGACCGATTGCGGCACCGTGTCAGCATGCATCTCGAGCGCGAAAACCGC
>NZ_AXAJ01000010.1 GCF_000472445.1 Burkholderia sp. WSM2230 | reverse complement strand
GTCGCGCGGGCGGATGCCCGCCGAGAACACGATCATGTCGGTGTCCAGATGCGTGCCGTCCGCGAACTGCATGCGGTGCGTGCCTGCTTCGCCGTCGACGATCGCCGTGGTGTTCTTGTGCGTATGCACGCTCACGCCGAGTTCCTCGATCTTCGTGCGCAGCACCCGGCCGCCGCCTTCGTCGACCTGCACCGCCATCAGGCGCGGCGCGAATTCGACCACGTGCGTTTGCAGGCCCATGTCGCGCAGCGCCTTCGCGCATTCGAGACCGAGCAGGCCGCCGCCGACCACCGTGCCGGTCTTCGAGCGCGCGCCGCATTCCTGCATCGCCTCGAGGTCTTCAATAGTTCGGTAGACGAAGCAATCGCGCCGGTCGCGGCCCTGCACCGGCGGCACGAACGGCGATGAGCCGGTCGCGATCACGAGCTTGTCGTAGGAGAGCGTTTCACCCGTCGCAAGCGTGACCGTGCGTGCGTTCCGGTCGATGGAAACAGCCTTCGCGTTCAGCTTGAGCAGCACATTCTCGCGCTCGAAAAAGCCCGGCTCGACGAGCGAGAGGTCGTCCGCGGACTTGCCCGAAAAGAATTCGGACAGATGCACCCGGTCGTAGGCGGGACGCGGCTCCTCGCACAGCACGGTGATGTGCAGCGCGGAGCGCGGGTTGTCCACGAGACATTCGAGGAGCTTGTGCCCGACCATTCCGTGACCGATAACGACCACGTTCATAACAGAGGCTTCATTCGTTTGCGATGCGGTTCGCGACATGATGTGTCCGGCAATAAAAAAGCGTCCCGCGGATGCAATCGCTCATGCGACTGTATTCGGGGGACGCCGTTGTCCAAAACCAGTGCTCTAAAGACAGGGTGCTTGTTGCGTGGTGGCCGGATCGCCGTTGATCCGCAGCCTCGTTAATGCAAAGCCCATGCCATTAACCGGGAACCCCTTGAATGCCCCGCCCAGCGGGCTTGCAGCGGGTATCGCCGCACTCGTTGCTGCGCGGCCGGCCGACGCATTGCGATGCATGAAGGCGCGATGATGGTGCGACGCAGCACCTTCGGCGTGCAACGCGCGGCCGCGGAGATGCGCGATACGCGCCATCAAGTCCGCTAGTTCGCCACGCTCTGCGTACTCGCGGCGGCGAGCGCACGTTCCCTCAACGCAGCTTCGCGTGCCTTGTGTTCGCCGCTGAAGCGCACCGCCAACGCACACAGCGCCGACAGCGTGACGAGCACGCCGAGCGTCGCGAGCGTCTGCTGGATGCCGCCGATTCCCTTCATCAGAAAGCCGGCCGCCACTGCTCCGACATTGCCGCCCGCACCGATGATGCCCGCCACGCCGCCGAGCGCCTTGCGGTCGATGAACGGCACGAGCGCATATGTCGCGCCGCACGCCATGTGAGTGAAGAGCCCGAAAACCAGCATCGCGACGAGCGCCGGCGCGATGCTGTTCGCGTGCGCGAAACACATCAGGCCAAGCCCTTCGCCGACCATCAATACGCATAGCAGCGTGGAGCGCACTTCGAGGCCGCGCCGCGCGGCGGCCTTGTCCGATACCCAGCCGCCCAGCGCGCGCGCGAACAGCGCGAGCAGGCCGAAGCTGCCTGCGGCCATGCCGGCTTCTTTCAGCGACAGATGGAAATGGTCGACGTAATAGATGGCCGCGATGTTGTGAATGAACACCTCGACGCCGAAGCACGCCGCGTAAGTGATGAAGAGCATCCATACACGGTAGTTCGCGCAGGCCGCGCGAAAGCTCGCCCAGCCGCCCTTCTTGCCGCCTTCGATGGCAATGCCTTGCGCGCGCAGTTCGCTGAAGTTGCCTTGCGGGCAGTCCTGCGTGAAGCGCCAGTAGAACGCGGCCATGACCGGCATCGCGAGACCGGGAACGATGAGCGCCACGCGCCACGCGGACGACTCGCCCACGCCCAGCACGATGATCGCGGCGAGCAGCAACGGGATCAGCGCCTGCGCGGCGCCGGCGCCGGTGTTGCCCCAGCCGGCGGTCGTCGCGTTCGCGGTGCCGACCACGTTCGGCGCGAACATCATCGACGTGTGGTACTGCGTGATCACAAAGCTCGCGCCGACCGCGCCGATCAGCAGACGGCACAGCAGGAAGCTCTCGTAGCCCGTCGAAACGGCAGCGCCGAGCACCGGCAACGCACCTGTCAGCAACAGACCGGAGTACACCTTGCGCGGCCCGTAGCGATCGCACATCGGCCCGACCACGAGCCGCACAAGAATCGTGACGGCCACCGCGGCGATGTTGATGTTGGCGACCTGATCGGTGGAAAGACCGAACTCGCGCTTGATGAGCGGCATCAGCGGCGCGCAGGCGAACCACGCGAAAAAGCACACGAAGAAGGCCATCCACGTCAGATGGAAAGCGCGCATGGCGGGCGTGCGCAGGCTGAGGAGGTCTATGCGGGTTGCTCTATCTGCCATCGTCGTTCCAGAAACAAAAAAGCGTCCCGAGGAACCGGTCTGATGACTGGTTCCAGGGGACGCCGTTGTCCGAAGTTGGTTGTCGCTGCTTGTCAGTAAGGTGCTACGAATGCATTCGGGAAGAATCGCCTTTGATCCTTTGCGTGAGCACTATGCAAAGGCTATGCCATCAGACGCGACTGTCGGCTTAGTAAGGCTTCGCGCGAAAAAACGCGCATCGCCGTTCATTCAACGCGACGTGTTTTGACGCGTGCAGGCACAGCGATGGTGCGGGTTCACAGCAACGGGGCGTCGCGCCCGGACACTTCTGACGCAGTGAGCTTCTGCGCGCGACGCGTTTGAACAGGCAAATCGTTGTCTTTTGCGAAACGCATGACGAAGTCGAAGGCGTCGGCGAGACCGAGCGCAGCTGCGTGCTTGTCGCTATTCGCCTCCCGGGGGTGACCTGTCGACGTCGCTCTCCTCGCCCGGCACGTCGCGAGAGGCGATCTTGAGTTGGCGCAGCTTGTGATACAGCGTTTTTTTCGGCGTGCCCAGTTCGACGCTGGCTTCCGCCACGTTGCCGTTATGACGCCGCAACATGTCTTCTATCAGCATGCGTTCGAAGTACGCGAGCTGCTCGGCAAGCGTGCCGCCCTTGCTTGCGTTGCTGCCCGCGCTCAGCAGACTGTCGCCGGACAATCCCAGCACGAAGCGGTCTGCAACGTTCTGCAGCTCGCGCACGTTGCCGCGCCACGGATGCGTCATCAGTTCCGAAAGCTGCGAGGCCGAGACGATGGGCGCGGGCTGCCCGAAACGGCGCGCGGCCGCGAGCACGAAATGTTCGAAGAGCAAGGGCACGTCCTCGCGCCGTTCGCGCAAAGGCGGCAATTCGATCTGCGCGACGTTCAGGCGATACAGCAGGTCCGCGCGAAACTGGCCTTCGCTCGAAAGCTGCATGAGATCCGCCTTGGACGCGGCCACAATCCTGCAATCGACCGGTATCGGCTCGTTCGCGCCGAGGCGCTCCACGGTGCGTTCCTGAAGTACGCGCAGCATCTTGATCTGCAACGACACCGGCATCGTTTCGATCTCGTCGAGAAAAAGCGTGCCGCCATGCGCCCATTCGATCTTGCCGACGCGCTTCCTGATGGCGCCGGTGAAGGCGCCCGCTTCATGACCGAACAGCTCGCTTTCGAAAATCTGTTCCGGCAGGCCGCCGCAGTTGAGCGCAACGAAATGCTTGTCGCGTCTTGCGCCGAAATCGTGCAGGCTGCGCGCGATCAGCTCCTTGCCCGTGCCGGTCTCGCCGGTGATGAGAACCGACACCGAGGTATCTGCGAGACGCAGGATCTTCTTGCGCACCTCGGCCATTGCCGGCGACTTGCCGAGCACGAGCGCCTCGATGCCTTGCCAGTTGTGAAGCGCGGCGCGCAAGCCTTGCACTTCGAGCGTGAGACGGCGTTTTTCGACCGCCCGCGCCACTCTGCGCGCAATATGGTCCGACGAAAACGGCTTTTCGATGAAGTCATACGCGCCCACCTGCATGGCGCCGACCGCGGTGGAAATGTCCGCATGACCGCTGATCAGTACCACCGGAATCTGCGAGTCGATTGCCATCACCTTGTCGAGCAACTGCAAGCCGTCGATGCCCGGCATCCTCACATCCGACACGATCACGACAGGCGCGCCGGGCGCGACTTCGGCGAGCGCCTCCGCGGCGCCCGCGTAAGCGGACACGCGCAAGCCCGCGAGCTCGACGGCCTGCTGGACACCGAAGCGCACGTTCTCGTCGTCCTCCACGACGAGAACCCGGATTTCATCTCCCATCCACTACTCCCTTTGCTGACGCAAACTCGATATTGAAGCGCGCGCCGCCCTCGTCGCGATTGACGGCGGAAATCTTCGCGCCGAACGCTTCGACGATGCGCGAGGTGATCGCAAGCCCGAGCCCCAGACCATGACCCCGCGGCTTGGTCGTGACAAACGGTTCGAACAGGTGATCGAGCACTTGCTGCGCGATGCCGGGGCCGCTGTCGCCAATCGAGAAAAGCACGCGGGCCTTGTCGTCGGACTCGACTGCTTCGAGCACGATCACACGCTTCTCTTCGTTGCGGACCGCGTCGAGCGCATTGCCGAGCAGATTGACGATAACCTGCTGCAACTGGCTCGCCTCCGCGCACACCAGGGTGCCCGGCGCAATCCGCACGTCGAGCTGCACGGACTCGTCGCGAATCCGTGCATCGTAGATGAGCCGCGCGTGCGTGACCGCCTCGTTGAGCGACACCGCGACGCGCTCGACAACCGGCTTGCGCGCAAACGCTTTCAGTTCGCCAGTGAGCGCCGCCATGTTGTCGACCAGCCCCGACACGCGCTCGAGGTTGGTGATCGCATGCGCGGGCTGGTTCCGTTCGAAAAACGTGCGCGCGTTATCGCACAGCGTTCGGATCGCGACGAGCGGCTGACTCAACTCGTGCGTGAGACCCGCGGCCATCTGCCCGAGCACCGCGAGCTTGCCCGCATGCACGACTTCCTGCTGCGATTCGCGCAAGCGCTCTTCGGTGCGTTTGCGCTCGGCAATTTCCTGCTGCATCCGTTCGTTGGCTTGCGTGAGTGCCGCGGTACGCTGCGCGACGGTTGCCTCGAGCTCGTCGTTGGCGCGGCGCAATGCGTCCTGCGCTTTCAGCTTCTCGGCAATCGTGCGACGCCGCTGCACCGCATACAGCGCATAGAGCCCGGCGATCAGGAAGCCTCCTGTTACGAAGCCGAGCGCCAGTTCCTGCTGCCGCCGGGCGCTCGCGACGTCGAGAAGCACCATGATAGAGTCGCCCGCCTGCGGAGCGGGCCGCGACATCACCAGATAGCGCGTAGTGTGTCCAGGACGGCGCGGATCGGGAAAGCGGCCGAGCCACGCGCCCGTGCCCCACTCGCCGATGCGCTGATAATGCAGCGGTTCGACGTTGCGGCCCGCGTATTGCCGCGAGGCCTGAATATCGCGCTGCTGTTCCGACGTGATGGGCCGCAACGCGGTGAACTTCCACGCGGCCACGGTCGAAATGACGATCACGCCGTTGCGGTCTATCACCATCGCGGCCTCGCTCGGCCTGCGCCATGCCGACTCGAGTTCGTCGACGCTGACCTTGACCGCGGCCGCGCCTATCGGCGTGCCGCCGTCGCGTACGGCGCTGGCGAAGTAAAGCCCCGGAATGCCGGTATTCGTGCCGATGCCAAAGAAGCGCCCCGCGCCGCGCGCCAGCGCGTCCTTGAAGTAAGGCCGATACGAAACGTTGGTGCCGACGAAGCTCACCGGCTGATTCCAGTTGCTCGCGGCGATCACCGAGCCTTGCAGGTCGATCACGTCGACGGCGACGCTGCCCGCCTCCTGATTCACCGCTTCCAGATAGATATTGACGCTGTGCAGAAGCGCAGCGGAGGCGCGCGGCCCCGCAGCGAGCAACGCGCGCACGCTGTCCTGTCGCGCGACGATGGCGGGCATCGTCTCGAATCGCCCGAGTTCGCTTTTCAGGCTCGCGCCGTACAGGTCGAGCTGATGCGCGCCCGCCTCGGCGAGCCCGTCGATCGCGCGATTCCATGCGAGCTCGACCGCTGCCGCGGCCATGCCGGCATACAGCACAGCCGCAACCGCCCACGCCCACAGCGGTATCCCCTTTATTCTCACTTGATGTTCGACCTCGCGAAGACCCGATGCCCGACGACGCCACCTGCGCGCCGCACCGGAGCGCGACGCGTCAAACCCCATGCGCGAGCGCGATCAGCGTAACCGTGACGACGATAGCGCCGCCGATGCGCGTGGCGATCTGCGCGAACGGCATCAGTTGCATGCGGTTGGCTGCCGTGAGGATCGCGACGTCGCCGGTACCGCCCTGGCCGCTGTGACATGCGTTCACGATAGCGGTGTCGATAGGGTACATCTTAAGCTTGCGGGCAACCAGAAAACCGGTGCCCATTAGCGTCGCGACCGTTGCGACGATCGTCACGATGTTGGCGATGGTGAAGGCGGCGATCAGCTTGTCCCACGGCGTCATCGCGACGCCGATTGCGAACAGCAGCGGATACGTCACCGCGCTCGAGAAGAACTTGTAGACGACGAACGCGCCCTCCTGCAACTGCGGCGAGACTGCGCGCGCCAGTTTCACGAGCACCGCGAGGAACAGCATCGCGACCGGTGCGGGCAGGCCGAACAGGTTGCGGCACATCAGGCCGAGCAGATACAGCGTGATCGCGGTAATGCCGGCTGCCGCGATATGCGTGACGTCGATATGGCCGCGGATCTCTTCTTCACCGGGGGCCAGTTCGTCGCTCTCGCCGACTTGCAGACGCCCCTTGCCGGTGAGATGCGGCAAGCGCTTGCCGAGCATGTCGAGCGCGCCCGACAGGACGATCGCGGTGAGGCTGCCGAGCATGACGGGCGGCAGGACCTGCGCGAACAACTCGCCTTGCGGCAGGTGCATGATCTCCGCATAGCCCACCGACAGCGGAATCGCCCCTTCACCCACGCCGCCTGCCATGATCGGCACGACGATATAGAGCAACGTATGGCGCGCGCCGAGTCCGAATGCCGCGCCGACCGCAACGCCGACAATGGCCGCAGCCACCGAACCCAGAGCAAGCGGCACGAAGATCTTCACGAAGCCCCTGATCAGCACGCGCCGGTCCATGCTCAGAATACTGCCGACGATAATCGACGCGATGAACAGATACAGGAAGTTTGTCGACTTGGTGAACTCGGTGGTGAGATGAAGGATCGGCTTGGGCAGCACGTGGTAGTACGTGAGCGCCGAAGGCACGAAGGTCGCGCAGATCGCAGCCGCGCCGATGTTGCGCAGAAGCGGCAGGCGCTTGCCAAGCTCGGCGCAGGTGAAACCGAAGAACGCGAGCACCGCAATGGCCATCGAGATTTCGCCAGGCATCTTGCCCGTCACGGCAAAGCCGATAATCAGCGCCAGCAGAATGAAATAGACCGGCAACGGAATAATGCCGATCCGGTATTCCATCAGCTTCCACCAGCCTTCGGGCCAGAAGCGGGTGGTGGGTGAGGACTGCTGCGCGGCTTCGGGCGCGAGGGTCGGACGCGGATCGTCGTGGGTATGGGCGGGTGTGGACAAAACATGTCTCCTTGTCTTGGCGCGCCTCGGTGGCGTGGCGCGTCGCGTTTCGATGCGGATGTCGGCGCATCCGGCTGCGGCTTGTCGAGCCAGTAGTGGGCAAACAGCTGGGGGAAAACCCGGGCAAGCTGAAGGTGAAAATGAAGCGCGCGGCGTTAGCGTCGTGCTAGCCGGCTAAGCATATGCAGGGTCATGGATGTCTCCGTGGGATCTTGTGAATTGCGCTCAGGGCGCTCGTGGGTGCCTATAAGGCAAGGCCCATGCCAATCGCCGCCCTTTCCATCCGGATCGCAAGCCATTGATTTTACGACGAAACTTTGCGCGCGCACCGGCGCCGCAATGAGCGGATTCCGAGAGTTCAGAATTCGCACTTGCGGGCAGGCTGAGAGTTCAGCCGCGCCCGTGTGTTCGGGCGACTCGTGCAACAGGAGAAAAATGCGCCTCGGGCGGGATGCTCGGGCGCGGTAGAGTCAAGCTCGCAGTGAAGGTGAAGGTCGGGCTCAGCCGTCCGTGGAAAGCGTGACCGCTTCCCACGCCGCGATTTCGTCGGACAGTGCCGACAATTTCGCGCGTACGAGATCCAGCGCATCGCTTCCGAGCAGCAGATGCGCCGGCGGCCGCTCGGCCGCAATGGCAGCCAGCATCGCACGGGCGGCTTTCACCGGGTCGCCCAACTGCTTGCCGCTCTTCTCTTCGCGAGCCTTGCGCAACGGATCGAACAGCGCGTCGTAGTCGGAAATGGAGCGCGGCGTGCGTGACATAGAGCGCCCCGCCCAATCGGTGCGAAACGAGCCGGGCGCGACGGCGGTCACGTGAATACCCAATGGCCGCACTTCTTGCCCGAGAGCTTCGGAGATTCCCTCGAGCGCGAACTTGCTGCCGCAGTAGTACGAAATGCCGGGCATGGTGATGAAGCCGCCCATCGACGTGATGTTGAGAATGTGGCCGCGCCGGCGTTGGCGCATGCGGGGCAGCACGGCTTTCATCATCGCCACCGCGCCGAACACGTTCACCTCGAACTGCCGGCGCAGATCGGCAAGCGGCGCCTCTTCCATGACACCTTCGTGGCCATAGCCGGCATTGTTCACGAGTACGTCCACCGGCCCGACTCTTGCCTCGATATCGCCTACGACGCGCTCAATGTTGTCGAAGTCGGTCACGTCGAGCAGGCGGGCGAACGCCCTGCCCGGCGCGAGCGCCTCCAGCTCGGCGCTGGCCGCCTCGCTTCGCACGGTGCCAACCACACGATGACCTGCCTCTAGCGCCTCCCGCACCAACGCGCGGCCAAAGCCGCTGCTTGCGCCCGTAATGAGCAAAATCCTGTTCGATGCCATGACGTGCCTTTCCTGAAGTTAAACGGAAAGTGCATACTATTCTCTCGATCACACCAGTTTTAGGCCCAATCGCGGCTTTTTCTTGCCTGATTCTATGACCGTTCGAAGAGCGCAAAAGAACAACGGTGCCGCGCCGCGCACGCCTTCCCGCGAAGACCGCCAGACAATGACCGCGCTCGTGCGTGCGCTCGCCCCCGAGCAAGGCTATAACCTCACCGCGCTGCCGGGCGTGCGCATCCTGCGCTCGGACCGGAGCCTGTCGTCCACGCCGGTGCTGTATGACCCGGGGATCGTGATCGTCTGCCAGGGACGCAAGCGCGGCTATTTCGGCGATCAGCTCTATGTGTACGACGAGCAGCACTATCTGGCGGTGTCGGTGCCGGTGCCCTTTACGATGGAGACCGACGCCGATCCGCAGCATCCGCTGCTCGCGGTCTATCTGCATCTCGACTTCAAGCTGGCTGCGGAACTGATGGCGCAGATAGAAGGCCACTCGATGCCGCACAACGCACAGGCACCGCAAAGCATGATGTCGAGCCCCATCGACAAGCCGTTGCGCATCACCGTGCTGCGCCTGCTCGAAGCGCTGAACCGGCCGCTCGACGCAGCGGTTCTGGGCCCGTCGCTGCTGCGCGAGCTCTACTTCCGCGTGCTGACCGGCCCACAGGGCGATGCCATGCGCGCGGCGCTCGGCATGCACGGTCAGTTCGGCAAGATCGGCAAGGCACTGCGCCGCATCCATGCCGATTACGCTCGTGCGCTCGACCTCGCACTGCTCGCGCGCGAGGCCGGCATGAGCGTGCCCACGTTCCATGCGCATTTCAAGGCCGTCACGCATACATCGCCGATGCAGTACGTCAAATCCACGCGCCTGCATCAGGCCCGCTTGCTGATGCTGCGGCAGGACATGACCGCGGAAGCCGCGAGCGTGGCCGTCGGCTATGCGAGCACGTCGCAATTCAATCGCGAATTCAAGCGGCTTTTCGGACTCACGCCGGCTGCGGAGGCGCGGCGCATGCGCGCGAGCTTCGCGATTCCGCCCGCGCACGCCGGGTCCGAATACGTGTCTTCGCATTGAACCGGTAGACGGCCGTCACGCGGCAGCAACGCCATCTTCGATTCGCTGCTTTTCATATGCGCAAACATTGGTTGGATTTGCGTGTGCCTCGATTTAACGTCGCGAATTCAATGCGCACCATGAGCGCGCGGTTATCTCGCGGTTACCATCTATGCAAAGAGCAAAAGCGATGAGCACACGCAAAGATTCGATAGACACACGCAGGCGCCGCCTTCTGCATGGCGCCGCAGCGGGTTTGACGGGCGCGGCGCTCGGCGGCGTACTCGCGCCGATCGCGCCGTTCACAGGCGGCAGCGCGCATGCGCAGGCAGACAGCAAGCGCATTCGCATCGGCTTTCAGAAATACGGCAACTTCGTGGTGCTCAAGGCGCGCGGCACGCTCGAAAAGCGGCTGGCGAGCGAGGGTATCGCAGTGCAGTGGCTCGAGTTTCCCGCCGGGCCGCAATTGCTCGAAGGGCTGAATGCGGGCGCCGTCGATGTCGGCACCGTCGGGGAGACGCCGCCTATCTTCGCGCAGGCAGGACGCGTCGACTTCGTCTATATCGGCAACGAGCCGCCCGCGCCGCGCGGCGAAGCGATCGTCGTCCCGCACGATTCGCCGATTCGCACGGTCGCGCAATTGCGCGGCAAAAAGGTGGCATTCAACAAGGGCTCGAATGTCCATTTTCTGCTCGTGAAGGCACTGCAGCAGGCGGGGCTGTCCTACTCCGACATCGAGCCCGTCTACCTGACGCCCGCCGACGCGCGCGCGGCCTTCGTGCAAGGCAGCGTGGACGCGTGGGTGATCTGGGATCCGTATCTCGCCGCGATCGAACGGCAAGCGAATGCGCGCACTCTCGCGAATGGCGACGGGCTCGTGCGCAATACGCAGTACTACGTGGCGGCACGCAAGTTTGCGGCAGCCCAGCACAACGTGTTGAATGCGCTGCTGGAAGAGGTGAACTCAGTCGACACCTGGGGGCGCGAGAACGTGCCGCAGGTGGCGGCGCTGCTGTCGCCGCTCGTCGGCCTCGATGCGGCCACGCTCGAAGTCGCGCTCAGGCGCACCGGCTACGGCGTGCAGCCGATCACCGACGCGACCCTCGCCTATCAGCAGCAGATCGCCGACACATTCAGCGCGCTCAAGCTGATTCCTGGCAAGCTGAGCGTCGCGGACGCGCGCTGGAAAACGACCTGATGCGTTGATGATGCGATGAGTCCGGCGTGCTCGCGTTGCAGGGACGCCGGATGGGCCGGTCGGTCGGTGGCTTGGCGCGGCCTGGTCCAGCGCGGCCTAGCCCGCCGTC
Organism: Burkholderia sp. WSM2230; assembly: GCF_000472445.1. Taxonomy (GTDB): domain Bacteria; phylum Pseudomonadota; class Gammaproteobacteria; order Burkholderiales; family Burkholderiaceae; genus Paraburkholderia. The sequence goes on along the minus strand of NZ_AXAJ01000010.1, from coordinate 212,995 downwards.
CCGGCATACGCCGCCCTCAGTGTGGCGACATCGAATTTGACCATCTTCATCATGGCCTCGGCCGCGCGCCGCGCCTTTTCCGCGTCGGGGTCGCCCATCATCGCGATTACGTCGGCCGGCGCAATCTGCCACGACACGCCGAAGCGGTCTTTCAGCCAGCCGCACGCTTCGGGCGCGCCGCCGCCTTCGAGCAGCGCGTCCCAGTACCGGTCGATTTCCGCCTGATCTGCGCAACTGACGAGAAGCGATACCGAGTGATTGAACGTGTCGTTGCCGCTCGAGCTCATCGCGTAGAAGGTCTGGCCGAACAGGACGAACTCCACGACCTTCGTCGCGCCGGCGCTCGGCACCGCCGTGACCCGGACGACGCGCGAGTCCGGAAAGATGCCTGTGTAGAAAGCCGCGGCCTCTTCGGCCTGGTTCGAATACCAGAGAAAAGGGGTGATCTTCTGAATCGTCATCGCGAGTCTCCTGTCAGTATCGGTCAGATGGCGGCCAACTGTATGCCGCTATAGGAACGACGAAGCAGGACCAGCGGAATCGACACGCCATGAAGAAATTTTTTTGCTTCTCTGTCAGTTCTTCTCTGCCGTGACGGCGCGGCCGCACCCGTCGCTCCATCGGAGCCGATTATAGGCAATGGCGCGTTTCGCGATTCCTCACCCAGCCGCCCACGCCGGCGCGACACGAGTCACCTGCCCGAATAGCGGCCGCCGCGCGTAACGCCGCGACCGCTCTCGATGCATGCGGCGCAAGATCTAGTGGCTCGCACCCTCCACCGCGCCGATTCCGGTTTCCGAACGCACCGCCTGGGCCTCGAAGCCGGCCTGGTCGATGCGTGCGCGCGCCGATTTGTCGGTGACCGAAAACACCCAGATACCGGCGAAGCCGATCGCCATGGAGAACAGCGCAGGCGACGCATACGGAAACGGCGCGCTCGCGAAGTGGAACACGTCGACCCATACCGCCTTCGAAAGCACAGTCAGCAGCACGGCTGACAGAAGGCCGAGAAAGCCGCCTATCGCCGCGCCACGCGTCGTGCAGCCGCGCCAGAGCACCGACAGGAACAGCACCGGGAAATTCGCCGAGGCCGCCACCGCAAACGCCAGCGAAACCATGAACGCGATGTTCTGCTTCTCGAACACGATGCCGAGCACCACTGCGACGATGCCGAGCACAACAGTCGTGATACGCGACACGAACAGCTCATTCGCGCTCGACGCCTTGCCATGCTTGAACACGGTCGCATACAGATCGTGCGACACGGCCGACGCGCCAGCGAGCGTGAGTCCCGCGACCACGGCGAGAATCGTCGCAAACGCAACCGCCGAAATAAAGCCGAGGAACACGTTGCCACCCACGGCGCTGGCCAGATGCACTGCCGCCATGTTGCTGCCGCCGAGCAGCTTGCCGGCCGTGTCCTTGAACATGGGATTGGTGCTCACGAGCACGATCGCACCAAAGCCGATGATAAACGTGAGAATGTAGAAATAGCCGATCCACGTAGTGGCCCAGAACACCGACTTGCGCGCTTCTTTCGCATTGGGCACGGTAAAGAAGCGCATCAGAATATGCGGCAGGCCGGCCGTGCCGAACATCAGCGCGATGCCGAAGGAGATTGCCGAGATCGGGTCCTTGATGAAGTTGCCCGGCGCCATGATCGAAGCCTTCTTCTCATGCACTTCAACAGCCTTCGCGAAGAGCGCCTCGGGGCTGAAATGAAACTGCCACAGCACCATGAAGGCCATGAACGACGCGCCCGCGAGCAGCAGGCACGCCTTGATGATCTGCACCCACGTCGTGGCGGTCATCCCGCCGAACAGCACATACACCATCATCAGCGCGCCGACGATCACCACCGCTATCCAGTACTCGAGCCCGAACAGCAGCTTGATGAGCTGGCCCGCGCCCACCATCTGCGCGATCAGGTAGAACGCGACCACGACGAGCGTGCCGGATGCGGCGAATGCGCGGATCGGACCTTGCTTGAAGCGGTACGCGGCCACGTCGGCGAAAGTGAAGCGGCCGAGATTGCGCAGCCGTTCCGCCATCAGGAAGGTGATGATCGGCCAGCCCACGAGAAAGCCGATCGAGTAGATGAGACCGTCGTAGCCGTTTGTGTAGACCGCAGCCGAAATGCCGAGGAACGAGGCGGCGGACATGAAGTCACCCGCAATCGCGAGGCCGTTCTGGAAGCCCGTGATGCCGCCGCCCGCCGTGTAGAACTCGGCCGCCGAACGCGTCTTTCGCGCAGCCCACCTGGTGATGAAAAGCGTCGCGATCACGAACGCGACGAACATGCAGATCGCGGTCCAGTTGGTCGCCTGCTTGACCGCCTGGCCGAGATCGGCACCCGCAGCAAAGCAAGCCGAAGAAGCGGCGAATAGCGCACTCGCAGTGATGAATCGGCGCATGTTCATGCAGCCTCCCGCTTGATCTGGTCGGTGAGTTCGTCGTATGCACTGTTCGCGCGCCGCACATAAAAGCCGGTGATCGCGACCGTGAACACGATCACGAAGAGCCCGATCGGCATGCCCCACGTGGTGACGCCCGCGCCGAGTTTCGCCGCGAGCACGCCCTTGTCGAACGCAATGAGCAGCACGTAGCCGTAGTAGACGATCAGCACGAGGGCCGTCAGCGTCCAACCGAGCCGCGAGCGCTTTCGCACCAGTTCGCGGTAGGCCGCGGTAGATCTGATCTTGTTCGCGAGTTCCAGGTCCAATCTCCATCTCCTGCATGAGTATTTTTCGCCGCGTGCAAAAGCGCCCTACTGCGGATGGGTCCGCAACGATGCGGGCATTTCTGTGCGTCGACTAGTTCGCTGGGAATGCAAGCCAATGCGCTCGCGCATGCGATGTGTTCTGGTTGTTTCGATGCGCTCGACGCTACGTTAAGAGCGGCCCCTTACCCGGTTCTTACGGCGAGCCTTTTCCTGTGGCGGGGTTTACACGGAGAGTGGCGCGAGCGCGCGTTACAGGCCGCGGCCGACTGGCGCAGCAGAAATGAAACGGGTTCCGGCGGCGCGAACCAGTCGCACTTTGAGCCGGAACCCGGGTTCAACACGTTTGACGATTGGCGAGAGAGCCTGAAGTGTTCCGTTAAACGATGGTCAGCGTCACGTCGATGTTGCCACGCGTTGCATTCGAATACGGGCAGACAATATGCGCCTTGTCGACGAGTGCCTGCGCGGCGTCGCGTGCCATGCCCGGCAAGGAGATCTTCAGTTCCACTTCAATGCCAAAGCCGCTGGGAATTGCGCCGATGCCGACGCTGCCGTCAATCGAGACGTCCGCGGGAATGGCAATCTTGTCGCGAGCGGCCACGAACTTCATCGCACCGAGGAAGCACGCGCTGTAGCCGGCCGCGAACAATTGCTCAGGGTTCGCACCGTCGCCGCCCGCACCGCCGAGCTCGCGCGGCGTGGTGAGTTTGAAGTCGAGCTTGCCTTCCGGCACGACGGCGCGGCCGTCGCGGCCTCCGGTAGCGTGAGCATGAGCGCGATACAGGACTTTTTCGATCGACATGGTGAAGCTCCTTATGAACAGGTTTGAAGTCGCCTATCTATACACCGATAGATGCGGATGCAAAACATGAGAGTGAAAATGTGCAGCTTTAAATCTACCGCCTGAATACATTCTATCTACTACAAGATAGACACTATGACAAACCGGAAAGCGGAAATGCCGCTTCCGATATGTCTATGAACTCTCTTATCGCACAACCCTTACCGACGCCTCGACATCTTCCAGCCGCGCCTTGGTATTGAACAACCGGCTTGCCAGCACACTGCCCTGGAACGCCGCGAACAACGCGCGAGCAGCATTCTCCGGCTTGCCGTTGAATGCCAGCGTACCCGCTTGCGAACCTTCCGCGAGCACCTTGGCGAGCCACTTCTCGTTCGCCTTGAAAAACGCCTGCACCGCTTGCCGAATGTCCTCCGGCAATGTCTCGATGTCGGCCGCCAGCATGCCGCACAGACAGATCTGGCGCCCGTCGCCCAGCGTGCGGCCGAATAGCCTCGCGTACTTGCCGAGCTTCACCTCAGCAGGCAATGATTCGTCGATGCCCTTCAGCGTGTTGAGCACCTCGCTGCTATACGCGCTCACCGCTTCGAGAACCAGATCGTCCTTCGACGGAAAGTAGTAGTGAATGCTCGACGTCTTGACTCCGACAAGGCTCGACAGGTCCCGATAGCTAAAGCCGTTATAGCCGCGCATCATAATCAGCGTGATGGCGTGATCGAGAATCTGCTCGCGCACTGAAGTTATCGTGTCCATGGAACGCACTCTATCTACTTGCAGATAGATTGTCAAGCACCATGCCGTCGGCGGAACGTCCTGGTCCTTTCGCAGCGCGTCAGTGGGCCATGCAGCCAGGGCGCCCGTCGCGTCCGTGGGCGTATCGGGCAGCGTCACGCGCGGAAACGAACATGAGGCCAAGCCACCAACGCCCGCTTCACCGTCTGCCACCCTGTCTGCCGGCAGCCTCGCCACGGCCCTCCGCCCTGCCGCTACTGCTTCACTTCGCCGGTTCTCGACGCCCCCGACGCGCCTTCCGGCGACAGCGCGTTCGCGCGCTTGTCCATCAGACTTCCGGGCTTGTTGCCCGGCGTACCGAGACCCGCGGGTTTATCCACTGTCTGCCCGGCTGACCCCGGCTGGACCTGTGGCCCGTTCTGTGTGCCGCTGTTCGCTGGCGCGTTACCGCTCTGTTGCGAGTAAGCCACGCTGGTCATGCACAGGACCAATGCCGTGCCGGCAACTTTCAAGGCTCTCATCTCTGTCTCCCAGTTTCACGGCGTTTGCCGTTTTCGACAAAGACAGCATGGAGCGTGCCGCGAACAGAACCAGAACTGGACCGCAACCGAACCTCAACCGAACCGCAACCGAAACCCGTCTGCGGCGCCTATCGCGCGCAACGGCGGACAGCCCGCGCAATTATTCGATGCGCCGGCGGGTGGAAATTGCAGAGGCGGTGGAAATGACGAGATCGGCGAAGCGCTTTTCGTCGCGATCCGCCTGCCAGCGCGAGCGCGCCACCGCGATATTCACCGCGCCGATGCCGCGCCCGTGCGCGTTCGTAATGGCCGCCGCCGTGGAAATATCGCTCACGAAGTACTCGTCTTCCGTATGCGCATAGCCCTGCTTGCGGATCTGCACGATCCGCTCCTTGATCTTGCGCGGCTGGTACACGGTGGAAGCCGTATAAGGTACGAGATTCGTGCGCGAAAGAATGTCGTCGATTTCGCCGTCGGGGAGCGTTGCAAGAATCGCGAGCCCGGGCGCCGTGCAATATGCGGGCAGGCGCGAGCCGGTAATGACGTGGGCGTTGAATACATTGCGGCTGACGATACGTAGCACGAACACAATGTCCGTATCGTCCAGCACGGTGAGGTTGGTCGCCTCTTCCGTCTCGGAGCCCAACTGCTGCAGATAAGGCGTCGCGCGGCTGACCAGATCGTTCGAGGTCAGGTAGTGGTAAGTGAAGTCGAGAAGCCGCGGCGACAGTTCATATTTGCGGCTGTCGGGGTCTTTGAAGAGATAGCCGAGCGCGGCCAGCGTGTAAGTGAAACGCTGCGTCGCGCTCATGTCGAAGCCGGTGGACGAAGAGATTTCCGAGAGCGATAGCTGACGCTTGCTGCCGTCGAACGCGGTGAGCACCTTCATCGCCTTTTCCACCGACTGCACATAGAGCGAAGACGCGCTCGGGTCGGCAACCTCTGCCCGCGGCCTTGCGGCCGAAGTGTTGCGCTTGCGCGCGGCTTTGGGCTCGTCGCTCATCACGTCAGTGTCTGTCTGGTTCGAACGGGAAATTATCGCATAGCCCTGGTAAGCTACCTATACACGATAGCTACTGCGGGACGGCCGCCAGCCGGTCCCATGCGTCCTCCGTGTTTCGCGAGATCAGATGCTTCTTGACGCGCTCGCTCGCCGTCAGCTCGAAGCCGCTCACCGCGCGGTAATAGCGCGGCAACTGGAAACTCGCGAGCCGCTCGCGCGCCCATGCGTGCAGCGCGGGCCACTCGACCGGTCCGTCCCTGAACTGGACGTTGAGCAGAATGTCCTGCTCGCCGATCGCCGACGCGACACCTATTGCGGCGCAGACGCGAATGGCCGGATGGGTTGCGAAAATACGCTCGATTTCCCACGCCGACACGTTCTCGCCACGCACGCGCATGCTGTCCGTCTGTCGGCCGATAAAGAACAGATCGCCGTCCGCATCGCGGCGCGCGCGGTCGCCGGTGTGCAGCCGGCCTTCGCGCAATGCGGCACGAGTCGCCTGCGAATTCTTCAGATACGTCGGCAAAAACGTGCCTTCCACCTTGCTCGACAGCACCATCTCCCCTGCTTCGCCGTTCGGTACGGGGTCGCCGTTTTCGTCGAGCAGGTCGATGTCGATCCACGGCAACGCGCGGCCGATCGAGCCCGGCTTGCCTGTCAGGTTCGCTGTCGCGAAGCTCGAGCATTCGGTCATGCCGTAGCACTCGCGCAACGACACGTTGAGCCGCGCCTGAATCGGCTTCCACGACGAAGCGCTCACGCCCGCGCCCCACGCGACGCGCAGAGTGTGCGACGCCGGCTGCTCGCTCGCGGGCAACTGCATCAGAATATCGAGCACGCCGCCGAGATAATGCAGTTGGGTCGCGCCCGCATGCGCGATCTGCTGCCAGAACTGCGATGCGGAAAAGCGCGGCACCGCATGCAGCGTCACGTTCTCGAGGAACGGCAGCAACAACATCTGCGCGCCGCCGATGTGGCACAGCGGCTCCCACAGAAACAGCCGGTCGCCGGCGCGCACGTCGGCGACGCGAAGCGCCGCCTCGCTCGCGATGCGCATCATCCGGTGCGTGAAGACGACGCCCTTGGGCGCGCCCGTCGTGCCTGACGTGTAGATGATGCACAGCGGATCGTGCACGCCGATTGCGGGAGTCGCGAAGTCGGTGCTTCTTCCGTTCGCATCGCTGGCATCGTCAGCCTCCAATGCGGGCAGATGCGTGCGCAGGGCGACGCCGCAATCGAGTTCGGAGGTCACCGTATCGAACTCATCGTCGATCACGAAGAGCTTCGGCTCGGCATGTTGCAGCAGATATTCCAGGCCCGCTGCGCGCAGCTTCGTATTGACGGGCACCCACACAAGCCCGCTTAAATGCAGCGCGTAGATCAGATGGATATGCTCGGGACTGTTGCCGAGCATCACGGCGACGCGATCGCCTTGCACGAGACCGTGTCCGGCAAACCAGCGCTGCAACCGCGCAACTTGCCGGGCGGCCTCTTCGCAGGTAATCGCGCCATCCTCGAAATGCACGATCGCGCGTGCGGGATCGCGGCGCAAGCCTGCCGCGAGCAGCGGCACACAGTCGAGTTCGTCGTTTGCGTGCCGATGGGCAAAATATTCTGGATAACGATGCATGTGTGAACCAGTTGAATGACCGGGAATTATCGCGTCTTGCGCTTGAGCCACGAAGAAACCGCGACGACGAGTGCGATCAGAATCACGAGCGTGGTCGACACGGCCGCGAGAGTCGGCGTGACGGCGAGCTGGATGTCGTCCCACATCTGCTTGGGCAGCGTCGAGTTGATGCCGCCGGAAACGAAGATCGCGATAGTCAGGTCATCGAACGAAACAAGGAACGCGAACAGGAATGCGGCGGTCACGCTTGCCATGAGAAGCGGCAAAACAATCGACGTGATGCGCCGCAATGGCGACGCGCCCATTACGCGCGCGGCGTCGTCGAGGCGCCAGTCGAAACGCTGAAAGCCTGCTGCGAGCGTGACGACGACGTACGGAATGGCGAGCACCGTATGGCCGATCACGAGTCCAAGGTTCGTGCCCGTCAGCCCGAAGCGTCCGAACAGATACAGCAGGCCGACTGCCACCACGATGCGCGGCACGATGAGCGGCGCGACCAGCAGAGCGAACACGGGTTTGCTCGCGCGGCGCGGCATGCGCGTCATGGCAAGCGTGGCGCCGAAGCCGAGCAGCAGCGAAAGCAGTGCGGTACCAAGACCGACTTCGAACGAGCGGATAACGGCGCTCTGCCACACCGGCGAATCCATGAATGTGCCGAACCAGCGGACGCTGAAGAGTTTCGGCGGAAACGCAATATAGTCGCTCTTCGTGAACGCATACGGAATCACCGACAGCACCGGCACGACCAGCACCAGCATCACGACGCATGTGTAGAAGCCAAGCGGGCTCGCCGCGCGCGCGCCCGCTACCGCATGGGCCTTGCGGCGCATCATCAAGGGCGCAAAGACGCGCCCCGCAGTCACCAGAAGCGCAAGCTTGAACCCTTGAGCGCGCGAGCCGCGCTGACGCTCCGCTACTTCGCCGGTGAGCGATGTGAGGCCCACCATACGGTCGTATATGAAGAAAATCACGATCGAGCAGACGAGCAGCACTGTCGAAAGCGCTCCGGCAAAGCGCATGTCGAAGAGTTCCAGCACCGAGGAGATCACGAGCTGCGCGATCATTGTTTCCTTCGGCGAGCCGAGAAGCGCGGGCACGATAAAGAAGCCGAGGCTCGAAATGAATACGAGCAGGCCGGCCGCCGCCACGCCCGGCGACGACAGCGGGAGAAACACCGTGAAGAAGCTCGTGCTGCGCTCGGCTCCGAGTGTTTCGGCGGCTTGCGTCAGACGGTCGTCGATGCCGCGCATGACGGGCAGCATCGTCATCACGGCGAGCGGCAGCATCGAATGCACCATGCCGATCAGCACGCCGGTCAGCGACGGAATCGTGCCGCTCGTCTCGCGTACGAGCCCAAGCGACAGTGCAATGGTCGACAGCACACCGGTCTTCGAGAGCAGCAGCATCCACGCGTATGTCTTGACCAGATAGCTGGTCCAGAACGGCAGCATGACCCATAGCAGCCAGCGTTCGCGGGCGCGCTCCGAGAGGCGGCTCAACATGTACGCGACCGGATAGCCGAGCAGAATGGAAAGCGCCGCCGTCATGAACGAAATCGCGAAGGTGATCCACAAGACCTTTGCATAAACCGGTGTGCGCGCGATGCGCTCGAACTGCGCAAGGCCGATCTGGCCGTCCGCACCGACCAGTCCGCCTTGCAGAATTTCGCCGACAGGCAGCACGAAGAACACGAGCAGGAACAGAAGCGTCGGCACGATCGGCAAAAAGCGCAGGCAGCGCGCGAGCCATATCGAGCGGCCGTGCCGCAAGGCTTCGCTTTCGCGGTGCGCATGAATAGCGATGGTCATTCCAATCCCTTTCAGCTATGCAAGAGCGTCGTGCGATACGGATCCCATAAGAGACCCACCCTGTCACCGATGCGCGGCGACAGGCTCCGCTCGCAGCGCACGGTGAGCTCGCTGCCGTCGTTCATCGCGAGTTGCACGCGCGTATCGCTGCCAAAGAACACAATGTCCGCGATCGTGCCGTCGACAAACCCGCTTGCCGGTTCGACAATGCGCGGTGCTTCTGGACGCACGAGCAGCGTGTGGCGCTCACCGGAAGCGAAAGCGCCCTTTCCGTTCGTCGTCCTGATGGTTTCCAGAGCGCTCATCGGCAACGGAATGCGGCCACCCGCCGCGAGCAGAATCGGTTCGCCGCTTGCGCCGCGGGTCGCGTCGAGCGCGCCTTCCAGCAGATTCGAATGACCGATGAAGCCGGCCGCGAAGCGCGTCGCAGGACGGTCGTACAGATCGGCGGGCGTGCCCACCTGCTCGATGCGCGCCTGATTCATGAGGCAAATGCGGTCGGATAACGTGAGCGCCTCGTCCTGATCGTGCGTGACGTAGACGAAGGTCGCACCGAGCTCCTTGTGCAGGCGGCGAATTTCGGACTGCATGTGCTCGCGCAGTTTCTTGTCGAGTGCGCCGAGCGGCTCGTCGAGCAGAATCACCGACGGCCGGTAGGCAAAGCAACGCGCGAGCGCGATGCGCTGCTGCTGCCCGCCCGATAGCTCCTTCGGAAAGCGCTTCGCGTAGTCGGTCATGCGCACCATCGCCAGCGCACTGTCGACGGCCGCGCGTACTTCGTCGCGCGATTTGCGGCGCATGCGCAAACCATAGGCGACGTTGTCCCACACGCTCATGTGCGGAAAGAGCGCATAGCTCTGGAACACCATGCCGATGCCGCGCTTGCCTGGCTCTACGTAGGTGACGTCGCGTCCGTCGATCTCGATGCGCCCCGCGCTCGGCGCGACGAGGCCCGAGATCATCTGCAGCAGCGTGGTCTTGCCCGAACCCGACGGACCGAGCAGCGTCAGGAATTCGCCCGCCTGCACGGCGAGGTCCGTCGGTTCCAGCGCCACCGCGTCGCCGTAGCGCTTGGCAATGCCTATCGCCTCGAGTTTCGAGCTCATCGTGCAGTCCTTACGAAATGATCCACGAATTGAACCGTTCGGTGACTTTCTGACGGTTCGCTTCCCACCATTGCGGACTCGGCAGCCGCATGTCGCGAATGTTCTCCGGCGCCGTGGGCAACAGCGTTGCACGGTCTTTCGCAATCGTCTCGAACGCTTTCCTGTTGGTCGGCCCGTAGGCAAGCGTGCGCGTGAGCAGCGCCTGGCGCTTCGCGTCGGCGCAAAAGCGCACGAACTGCTTCGCCGCATCCGCGCGCGGCGTGCCCTTCGGAATGCCCCAACCCTCGATCGAGTAAAGCCCTTGATTCCACACGATTGAAACCGGCGCGCCCGCGTCTTTCGCGGCTTGCGCGCGGCCGTTCCACGTCGAGATCATATCGACGTCGCCGCTCTGGATCGCCTGCATCGCCTGCGCGCCGGAGGTCCACCAGATGTTGACGTGCGGCTTGATCCTGTCGAGGCTCCTGAATGCGCGGTCGACGTCGAGCGGATACAGCTTGTCGAGCGGCACGCCGTCGGCAAGCAGCGCCTGTTCGAGCGTGTCGAGCGGACTGCGCCGCAGACAGCGGCGGCCCGGGTATTTCTTCACGTCCCAGAAGTCCGCCCAGGTTTTCGGTCCATTGTCCTTGAACCTGTCCGCACGATACGCGAGCACGGTCGAATACACGTCCACGCCCAGCCAGTTCGGCGTGATCGCTTCGGGCATGATGTCCGGATAGTCGCCCGCCTTCAGGCCGATGGGTTCGAGCAGGCCCTTCGCTTCGAGGTACGGAATGTCGGCGGAGAGCGTCAGCGTGGTGACGTCCCACACGTAATTCCTGGTTTGCACCATCGCCGCGAATTGCGCAACGGGCTGCGATTCGCGCGCGACACTCACCACCTTGATGCCGGTCGCTTTCTCGAACGGATCGTAGAACGCTTCGCGATAGGCGGTCGTATAAGGACCGCCCGGGTCCGACACCACGATCTGCTTTGCCTGCGCACGCGCGGCGAGCGGCAGCGCGCTCGCCACGGCAAGCGCGCCCGCGCCATGAAGAATCCGGCGGCGCGCCGGGTTGAAGTCTTGCGTCATTGTTCAGGTCTCCGCACTAAGGTTGAGATTGGAACGGCTCGACTTGGCGTTGCGGCTGGATTGGCGAGGGGCGCGAGCGCCGGACTGCATATCGGCCCGAGCACGCGACAGACCACACTGACCACGGGCAGCACCGCGCGCCTTGCCCGCGACCGGCTACTTCGCGCGCTTACGGAAGAAGTATTCCATCATGCGTGCGGGTTCGCCGGAGTCGTACGCTTCACGCTGAATGCGCTCGCCCGCTTCGATGCAGTCGATGAAACCCGGCTCCGTCATTTCGCGAAAACGCTGTTTGTCCAGCCGCATCGCAACGGGCGGCTTGGCCGCGAGTTCGGTGGCGATTTCCAGCGCCTTGTCGAACACCTTCTCTTCGTCGACGAGGTGATGAATCAGGCCGATGCGATAGCACTCTTCCGCGTCCATCAAGCGGCCTGTCAGTGTCAGCTCGATGGTGCGCGACATGCCGAGCATCGCGTTCATGATCCACGGCCCGGTCGTGCTCGCAATGCCCGCGTTGATCTCGGGCTGCCCCATGCGCACGCCGGAATGACCGACGCGGATATCGCCGAGCAGCGCCACCTGAAACGCCGAGCCCGCGGCCGTGCCGTTGAGCGCCATGACGAGCGGCTTCGAGAGGCTACGCAGCGCCGTGTAGTAGCGCTGCCATTCCTTGACCCACGCCACCGCGCGTTCGCCGTCGAAATCGTGAGCCTCCGACAGGTCCTGGCCCGCCGAGAACGCGCGATTGCCGGCACCCGTCATGATGATCGCGGCCACTTCCGGGTCACGATTAAAACGCTCGAGCGCCTCGATGATCTTCTCGCGCATCGGCGTCGTCCATGCGTTCAGCCGCTCCGGGCGGTTCAAAGTGATGACCGCGACGCGGCCGTGATTCGAGAACAGCACGTCATTGCTCATGATTTATCGCATCGTAATAGTTGATGGTGTATAGCAATATAGGCGCATCAAAATTGCCACGCAAGCGGGTTTACCAGAGAGCCGCAAGTGGAACGGAAGGCGAGGGAGCGCAGCACGCAGACCAGCGCGGAAACGCTATCTGTGGCGTCTGTGAGCCATGCGCGGGAAGCGGTTTTCGTGAGGGGATGCGCCGGTTCACCTGGCGGCGTTGCACGAAATGAAGCACGCGTCGCGCATGGCGATATGAGAGCCGCACGCGCAAAGCGCAAAGCGCGAAGCGAAGGCACACATAGAAAAAAGCCGCAGACAGAGCTGCGGCAAAAACAAACACACACGCCGAACGTTTGGGAACGCTGACGCCTTACAAATCGTAGCCATATTTGTGGGGCCTGAAAATCGGGTGTTTTGTATGAAAGACCGCGTTTTCCCCGCAAAAGCCGCTAATACGAAGGTGTTCGCGCAATGAGTACCTTACAAAGTCGCAAAAAAACAACGCAGCCTGCAATCAGCTGGCCGAAAAGTGACAGGAGGTGGCATTGATCGCCATAGACGGCCCTTCGGCGATGTGAAATCATCCCCCGACTGGCGCACATGGAAACCGTGCCGAGGACCAGCCCGCGCCAATTCGTGCAGTCAATCAGGTGGACTGAATCCCGCGCAATGAGTCACCGCCCGCCACATGAAGACGAGGGACAGTTCGCGCTGTGGCGCGTCAAGCGTTCTCCGAGCGCGGTCGACTCGCGCAGCGTGGTGATCGCCCACGCCGACGTGCCGGCGGGAGAGTCCATCGCCCTGCTGCTGAGGCTCAAGGATTTCGTGGCCGTCGCCACATCCACGCTCGACAATCTCGAGCTGATGCTCGAGCACTGGAAACCGCGCGCGTTGCTGCTCGACACGCGGCTATGCCGCGGGGACGGCTTCCAGTTTGTGCGCAAGGCTGCCCGCAATCCCGAGTTTGATGGGGTTCTGATAGTCGCGATGACAAGCGTGTTTCCATTCGAAAGCCCGAGCGACATCCGCCAGGCCGGCTTTGACGGTCTATGCCGCAGGCCGTGCCCGGTATGGCGGCTCGCGGATATGCTCGAAGGCCATTTCCGTTCCTCGACGGATCGCGCATAGCGTTGCGCGCGACGCGCTTCACTCGAGCCGGGCCGGAAGATTGCCCCCACCAACGTGCATCAACGTGCATGGCCGGACGGCACGACGCGAACCGGCCAGACGGACTATTGAGGGACAAGACCACGGCGGAGATAAGGCAAAGTTTGATTTCCATACGGATCTCGCGGCCATCGATCTGCTGGATAGACACGAGGCGCCCGCCGTGCAGTGGTTGAAGGGCTGGTTCAGCCCATTGACCACATTCATGAAGTGATACATTCGCAAGGGGAATATTCGCGACGGCCGTGTCCGCCCGATATTGGCGTTTTACGCTTGTGCATATAGGTGGCACAAGTAACGCAAGGCGCTCGAGCGGCTCCATTGCAAGCGTTGAGGCGCGCGTTCGCCGCCTGTTGCAAGCGGAATGAAAAGTGCCCCGCCGATACTGGTCCGTGACATGCGACCGGTATCGCAGCGACGCCGTCCGGGAGTTTCCCATGACCGTATCGATGAATACGCATTCCACTGTCCGCGCCGGTTTGCGGCCGGGCACCATCGGCCTCGCGCTGGCCCTCTTCGTGTGGAGCGCCGATGCCGTATCGAGTTGTCCGACGGTAATCACGACTCCGGCCGGCAGCGCATTCGACCTCGCTTCGCTGGTTGCTGACAACGGTTCGCCGCACGCGGCGCTGGCGAAGTTGCGCGCCGCCTTGTCGAAGCTCGGCTGGGGCACCCGTTGCACCATGCTGCGAGACGTCCATGCCTGCACCGAAACCGTCGACATCGCGAAACGCGCAGTCGTCGCGCTTGAAGCCTGCGCTGCCGCGGCGCCGCCAGGACCGAGCGTGAACCGGCGAGACGACAAAGATCGCGATTGATCTCAATCCGCAGACCTGGATCGATAAAGCCCCGGCGCTGTCGATTCCGTTCTCGCCCGCTCGTCGTGATGACGGACACATCGCGTCCGTCAACCTGGAGAAAGCTTATGCGCAAGCTCACCGTTTCCGCATTCATCAGTCTGGACGGCGTCATTCAGGCGCCGGGTGGCCCGCGCGAAGACCCGAGCGGCGACTTCCGACTTGGCGGCTGGATCGTGCCGTATGCCGACGACGCGATCTCCGGCTACTTGCAGGAGCTATTCGCGGAGCGGTTCGAACTACTGCTCGGACGCTGCACGTATGACATATTTGCGGGGTATTGGCCGCACGTGCCGGCCGGTTCCGCGAGCCGCGCCATTGCCGATCTGCTGAACGGCGTGCCCAAGCACGTCGCGACGCATCGGCCGGACACGCTGGAGTGGCAGGAGAGCCGCGCGCTCGCAGGCGGCCTCACCGACGCGGTACGCGCGCTCAAACAACAGCACGGCGCAGATCTGCTGACATTCGGCAGCGGCAACATGGTCGCCCAATTGCTTGCCGCCGATCTGATCGACGAGCTACGGCTTGTGATTTATCCCGTGATACTTGGGCGGGGCAAGCGCCTGTTCAGCGAGAACGCGCCTGCGGCTGCGTTCACACTCGCGCAGTCGGTCAGTACGCCGTATGGCGTGATCATCACTCGCTACGCGCGCGGCGGCGAGGTGCGAACCGGATCGTTCGACGCGGATGATCAGGAGTCCGTCTGATACATCCGGCGGCACCATGTATCGCGCGGAAATGCGCGCGGCGCAATCACGCGAAGAGCCGGCGATATCTGCCTACACTTTCGCGTGATTGCGCGCCGCGCCGCGGCTGCCGGCACGTGAGCCCTGAACCATCTCCGAGAGCCAGTTCACAATGAGGTCCGTGTAAGCGCGCTGGCTGCCGACGTCGGAAAGGCCGTGGTCCGCGCCCTCGATCATGCGATAGGTGAGCGAGTGCGCCTGCAGAAACGCCTGCAAATAGCTGGCGATCACCGTGTGCGGAACGATCTGGTCATGCTCGGATTCGACCAGCAGCACATCGCCGTGGAAATTCGCAGCGGCACGCAGAGCGCGGTTTTCCGTGGCCGGCACAATGCGCTTGCGGTACGCGACCAGATCATGCTCGACATGCAGTGCGCGCTTCGGCGTATTCCAGCCGTCGTCGAGATAGAGCGCGGGCACGCGCAGGCCCAGCCATCGCACCGGGCGCAGTTCCGTCAGAATCGCCGCCAGATAGCCGCCATAGCTGCTGCCGATGACGGCGACGGAATCCCGGTCGATGGACGGATGCGCGGCGAGCGTGTCGTACGCGGCAAGCAGGTCGTTGAGATTCGTTTCGCGCGTGACTGTCTGCTGTTCGCTTTGCGTGCGTGCATGGCCTGTGAGGTCGAACGTCAGGCACACGCAGCCAAGCGCCGCCGCCTGCCGCGCGCGCTCCAGATACTGCTCCTGATTGCCGCCCCAACCGTGGACAAAAAGTACGCCTGGCACTGCTGTCTTGGGAACGAGCATGGTGCCGTCGAGATGGCCGCGTTCGAGCTTGATGTGTAACTGGTAACGGTCTGCCGTCATGAGTCGCTGCTCCTTTGCACCGTGTCGCGATCGAGCGTGTAGAACTTCGTGATGGGTCCAGCCTGCGTATCGACGCCGCGATAGACCACGCATGCGCCGTCGGGCACTTGCACGTTTTCTCCGTAGATTTCACGTGTCGATGCGCGCACCACACACGCTTCAGGTTCGGCCCTGAAGGTGCGCAACGCGCCGATTTCGGCGCCCGTCGCGCCGCCCACGCGCCACGATTGCTCGAGCACGCCGCAATAACGCACGCCCGCTGCATCGATGCCGCAAGCGACGTCATAGTTGCGCCTCGACGCGAAAAATCCCGCGTAGTCGATCTGCACCGCAGCATCGAACGCGCGTGCTTTCGCGATGCATTCGCGCAGGTCTGCCGTAAGATCGAGCCGTTCGAGGACATCGAAGCCGCCGCGCACCACGACGAGGTCCGAGCCGCCATAGACATCATGGCCATGATTGTTGCGCGTCAGATGCTGCACGCCGTAGTAGCTCACGAGCAGATCGTCGAGCATGACCTGCCCTACGCTGAACGTGTCGAGAGCCTCAAGATGCCGCTCAATCGAAATGCCGTCGGTCCGCAGTGCCTCGTCGCCCAGCGCGTCGAGTTGCGCTTCGAGTTCGTCCTCGTTTGCGATCAGCGCCTGTCCCGCGCCGCCAATTCCATACGGACGCTTGACGCGCACACGGCCGCCCTCCCACAGCGCACGTGCGGCGCTGCGGGCGTCGTCGCGCGAGAACGCTGCGTAGCCCGGCAACACCAGCGACGCAATGCGTGCACCGAGCGCACGCGACCATCCCGGCGGCGCGGAGCTCGCGCCGCCCGGCAGGCTGTGCGCGATCAGTTTGGTCGCGACGAACGGGAACGGCACCACGCCGCCGTACAGGTCATGCACTGAATGAACTCCGAGTTTGTGCGCTTGCGCAAGGGTCAACGTATCGTCGGGAATCAGATACCGATGCGCGGGATAGGCCCGAGCGTCATGGAATTCACACGCAGCATGCGTGCCTTTGAGTTCGGCGATCTGGCGCGCAAGTTCGCGCAGCGTGTCGCCTTCGTGACCGCCTCGACGCGCGTGACGCTGGTGCCGATACACGATGACGACAGGTAAACCTGGTGTTGCAGATACGTCCGACGCGAGCGATGGGTCCACCATGTCCGCCTCCCTGGCGCGGAGTCGCGCTGTTGCTCACGGAAGCGTCGTGTCGATGCCTCCGTGCAGCGAGAGGTCGCAAGTGTTGTGCCATTGGGGGTGGCGTTGCCGGTCGAATGGGGGCGCGCGGTGCGTGGCGGCGGGCTTCGCCGCCGGTCGGGAGGCGGCGGTTAGGCTGATGCGCAGGCAATGCGGGGGATATGGCGCCCTGTTTTTTCAACTGGAAAAACGGCGGCCTGCGGAGTTTCGGGAGCTGGCGTGACCGATCCTCAGAAATCCGCATGCAGGGTGACGTACGCGGCCAGCGGCGCGCCGGGATAAGCGCCGACGACGTTGCTCGCGATGTAGTAGCGCTGGTTGGTGACGTTGTCGATGTTCAGATCGACCCCCCAGTGACGCTCCGCGTAACCGAACTGCAGGTTCTCGATCAACGCGGCAGGCGCCCAGTTGTAGCCGTTGGCGAAGCCGCTCGACGTCCGGCTCATGTAATTGATGCCGGCGCCCGCATGAAAGCCCGCCTTGCCGAAGAGGTTGAAGCGGTACGTCGTCCACAGGTTCGCCATATAGGCGGGCACGCCCTGCGGGACCGTGCCGACCGCGCCGGGGACGTCCGGACTATTCGTGATGCGCGCGTGCTGCGCGGTGAAGTTCGCGTACAGGTGCCAGTTCGGTGTGAGATCGGCATCCAGCGAGGCCTCGGCGCCGCGCGTGCGTTGCGAATCGAACGCGATCTGGTCCTCGCCAAGCGGGGTCGCCACGTGGTCCCGCTTCACGTCGAACAGCGCGGTGTTGACCACGTAGCGACCATCGTCGAGCGACCACTTCACGCCTAGCTCGTATTGCAGCGCCGATTCCGGCGGCCCGATGGAAAACGCATCGTTCTCGGAGTTGAAATTCGCAAGGTAGCTGCGCGATACGCCGAAATACGGCGTCATCCAGGACGTGAGCTTGTACAGCACCGCGGCGTTCCAGCTAGTCGGGGCATCGCTGCGCTTATACGTATTGCCCTGAACCAGCGTGATGCCGTCGTTGGCGGTACGGTTCGGCTCGCCAGAGAGCGGGTTCAGGGTCAGCGATGTATCGAACCAGTCCTTGCGCACGCCCGCGCGCATCTTCAACCTGTCGGTTACGTCCACTTGATCGGTCGCGTAAAGGCTATAGAAGTTTGCGTGCACATGGTCGTTCTGACACGAGTGAGATGGCGCGCACTGGAAGTGCAGGCTTGCGATGGAAGTTTCCCGTGGCGTGGGCGCGAAGATGTCCTCGATGTCCGGAAGATCGGCCGTCGCCTTGACGGTGTTGAGATTCTGGTTCAGATATTCGAAGCCCGTCAGCAGCGTATGGTGGACGCTGCCCGTCGAGAACTTCCAGACCGGCTCCAACTGGTAGTCGAGCGTGTTGAGCGAGTCGCTCTCATCGCGTAACTGGCGGCCAGTGAATGTGTTGCCCTTGATCTTCGCGTGCGTGCTGTCGCCGTTGCTATAGAAGTCAAGCGTGTGATGCATGTACGACAGACGATTGTTGATCGTCAGGTAATCGCTGATGCGCCACTCGTCCGCGAGCGTGGCGCGCACGTAGTTGCCATGCGCGTTCGCGAACGGCGTCGAATATCTGGCGTCGAACGGAACATTGCGGATCGGCGCTCCCTTGTAGTAGATCATCCCGTATGAGTCGGGCGTTGCCATATAGTCCTGCGCGTCGATCGAGAATTCGATCTTGTGGTCGCCGATTTTCCATTGCAGATCGGGCCGGATTTCCTTGTTCCACGATGCCAGGTCGCGATAGCCGTCCGAGCGGCCGGCGCCCGCGTCCACGCGATAGTTCAGTCCGTCGATGCCGGTTGGACCCGTGACATAGCCATTCGCGTTGACGGTGCCGAAGGAGCCGGCCTGGATAGCGCCGCCCCAGTGAAACTGCGCTGACGGCGTGTAGTGGACGAGATTTATCGATCCGCCCGGAGGACCGCTGCCGAGCAGCGCCGATCCCGGTCCTTCGAGCACTTCGATGCGCTCGACGCCCAGCAACGAATGCCTGGGGCCGTTGACCTGGTCACCATCGGAGAAGCCGTCTTCATAGGTTTGCCCCTGCAGGCCGCGGATCATGAAGTGGTCGGTGAAGCCTTTCGAATCAGTACCGCCATAGTTCACGCCGGATACGTTGCCGTTGCGGATCGCTTCCTGCAACGACGTGACGCCCTGTTCGTCGAGAATTCCGCGCGGAACGACCTGCACGCTCATCGGCAGATCGCCGAGCGCGGTGCCTGTCTTGCTCACGCCGATTACCTGGTACGGGTCGTTGACGTTGTGATCGGCGGCGGACGCGGCCGTCGTCGCGCTGACGGAAATCTCGCTGAGCGTGACCGCAGGTTCTGAAGCTTGTGCCGACTGAGGCTGCTCCTCTCGTGCTGGTTGTGCTGGTTGTGCTGGTTGTGCTTGTTGAGCCTTCGCCGCATGGGCCAATGACAAGGCGGCAAAAAGCGCGGATACGGCAAGTGCGGTTCGGGATCTGCGCAGGTTCGTTGGGTTCACGCGGTGCGGATTAATGTAGACGGCTGTGAGAAGGCCGGGGGGCGGCCGTCCGTGGCGAC
This sequence comes from Burkholderia sp. WSM2230, assembly GCF_000472445.1. Taxonomy (GTDB): domain Bacteria; phylum Pseudomonadota; class Gammaproteobacteria; order Burkholderiales; family Burkholderiaceae; genus Paraburkholderia. The sequence goes on along the minus strand of NZ_AXAJ01000010.1, from coordinate 193,369 downwards.
GACCGCCCCCCGTGGCTGGGCTACCTCGGATCGCGCGCATCGGGCCATGCAAGCAAGCCCGATTCGCTGGAACCGCACGACGAGACGACCTGCTTAATCGTCGTCGTCGGACGCGACCGTCTTCGTACCTTCGGCCGCGACCTTCGAGTAAATGGAGTGCGGCGCCGGATACGGCTTGTCTCCCATCACACCCTTCCACAGCACGTGGTTGAACAGATCCGGCGGAATACGATCTTCCTTGGAGAAGTCGAAGTCCTTCGTCGCGCTCGCCCAGTACGTCGCGTCGTGCAACGGATGGATATCGTCACCTTGCGCAAACTGGTTGCCGTCAGTGCCGCTCGCTACGTTGCCCACGTTGGTGTTCTTCAGGATCGTCGACGCAACGGCCGTGTAGGTCCATGAACCGTTCGAACTGGTGTCGAACATGTCGGCCATCGGACGGGCATACGCCGTGTTCAGGTCCATGTGCTGCGTGCCGAGAATGTCTTCCATGGTGCGCAGCGCGTTGACCTGACTGTAGGCAGTATTGACGACGGCGTGCTTCTTCACGTATGCGCCGACGACGTAAGCCGTCGAGCGGTGCGAATCGACGTGATCGGAACCGGCCTGCGAGTCATCCTCGACGACCACGATCAGCGTGTCGTTTGCGTACGGGCTCTTCGCGACGGTTTCGACCAGCTTGCCAACGGCGAAGTCGTTATCGGCTTCTTCCTGCTCGGCCGAACCCATCTGGCCGACGTTCTGGGCAAAGCTGCCCGTGTGGTCGGAGCCCATGCGGACGAATTCAAACGACGGAAGCTGGCCGTTCGCGACGTACTGCTGGAACTCGCGGTTCCATTCCAGTTCGCGGAAGGTGTCGGGATAGGCCTGGTCGAAACCGCGATAGTACGGGTCCGTCAGGTTGACCAGCGACGGCTTGAGCGCGTGAGCCTGGACGTTGTTGGCAGCGGCCGGGTTGAGCAGCGGGTTGGCGATCGTGCCGATCGTGCCCACGTTGTTGACCATGCCGCCGTAGTTGCGCACGGACCCGCCGGCTTGCAGCACGGCGTCATAGATACTCGCCTTCTGATAGCCGAACGGCGCGTCGGGCACCGTCACGTCGGCGATGCCAGGCAGCGCGTTGGCCGTGCCTCCAGGCAGCGACGAGGTTGCGCTTGTGAAGTTGCCATTCGTCGCGGAGTCGCGCATGGCGGTCGACGAGAGGCCAACGGGCAGGCCCCGGTTGCTGCCCTCCGATTCATACGACATGCCGCGGCTGACGCCAGCGTAGTTCTCCTGCTGCGAGACTTCTTCGGTCGGCGTGACATGTGCGTGCTGCACCCACGACCAGCCATCCATCGAACCGTCGCCCGGATCGGTGAAGTTGTCGAGCGTGACGAAGTTGTCGCTGATACTGTGGAAATTCGGCGTGATGGCCTTGCCGTACATCGTCAGCGTCGGATCGCCGTTCGAGCCGTTGCCGAGATCGCCGAGGACCTGGTCGAACGTGCGGTTTTCCTTCACCACATAGATCACGTGACGGATGCGAGCGCGCAGGAAGTTCATCGTCCGACGATCGCTATCCGACACATTCACCGAATAGTGATTGTTTTCGTTCACCTGGCTGGTCAGGCGGTCGAGCGAGTCGCCCGACGGGACGGGAGCACTGACGAGACTGCTCTGCTCGAGGCCAAACTGGTACTGGGCCGACGTACCCGACGTGTAGAGCGGATTGGGGCCGGTGTTCGACTTGCCGTTGATGATGTACATCTGCGAGCCGTCCGCGCTCAGCGTGATGTCCTTCGGCGCGTAGGCGGTCGGGATCAGGCCGTCGACATGGTAGCCGTTGTTGCCATCTAGCGAGATCACGGCGATCGAATTGTCGCCATTGTTCACGGCATACAGCGTCTTGCCGTCCTTCGAGACCGTCACGTTGACCGTATCGCGGCCGCTGTACTTCTTGTTGTTGCCGCCGCCCTGGTCGTTGCCGTCACCGTTCTGTCTGCCGATGTCGATCGTCTTCTCGACGTCGTGCCTGGCGGTATCAATGACGGCGATCTGATCGGCGTTCGACACGGCGACGTAGAGCTTCGACTGATCGGGCGAGAGCGCCATGCCATACGCATTGCCCTTCACCGGGATCCGCTTGATGAATTGGGGCGCGGCCGGGTTCGCCAGATTCAGCACCACGACTTCGCGGTCACGCACCGACGAGATGAACGCGGTGCCGTCGGCCTTCAAAGATACTGCCCACGGGTACTCGCCGCCGGCGACGCCTTGCTGGCCGGATGTGTTGTACGGACGCAGGTCGTATTCCGACACGAGCGTATTCGAGGTCGTGTCAATGATCGAAATCGAATCGTTGTAGTTGTTGGCAACGACAAGGATCCGGCCGTCAGCAGAGACAGCGAGTCCGCCGGCGTTCGGCTTCACGCCCGAGCCGATACCCTTCGCGTGGTTCAGCGCGATGGCGGCGCTCTGCGCCCATTGAGCCGACGGGCTAGCCGAGGCGCGGTTGTACACGTAGACCTTGTCGTCCGCGCCGCCGGTGCCGTACAGGGTCCTATCGCCGTTCCAGGCGAGACCGTCGAACGCGTTGTTCTGGTGAATGGCCTGGACCAGCTTGGGATTGGCCCTATTTCCGCCCGACACATCGTAAATGAAGATGTACTGGGTCGAATCAGCCTTGTCCAGCGTGCTGTTGTTGGCGCCCGTGTAGACGGTGTTGTAGCCGGCGGTAATGACGGCCAGCGTGTTGCCGTCCGGGCTGAGCTGCGACTTGATGGCGCCGCTGACCACCTGAGCCGGCTTGGCTGAAAGTTGCGGATTCAACAACTGCTGGACGGCGCCCGGAATGGCGCGCGGGGAGATGAACTGGCCAGTCGGCAGCAACTCCATGTTGCTTTGAGGCGCTGCATCTGCTTGAAACGTTGGGACGAGTATGGAGCCAGTAAGTAATCCTAATGTAATGCCAGACAGGATCAGCCTGTGCTTTTTCATTTCGTATCTCCGGAAGACAAACAGAATTGAATTGGAATCTCTGCTCCTGAGCTGAACTTCTCAGAACTGTTCTATTACCCACAACCTCGAATTGGAGTTGCCTACCCTGAGCGATCCTCTCCCTCAGTCAGAGGAATTTAACGTTTGCGCGTGTCAGAGACGTGAATAAGAGCCGGCAAAAAATGCGAAATAAGCCTTGTTTTGCAAGCTATTTGTTATGTGATGGGCGCGGGAGTGTAAAAACGTTGGCCTTTAACGCAGGCTGCATAGCATTTCTTCAACCACGCCCGCGGGACACCGAAATGAAAGTCACAACTTGCGTTGAGGTTTCGTTAAGGCTTACGTAAGCTTCGCCTGTCTGGGAGAGCACCGGAGAGAGCGCCCCGACTTCTACGTCGATGCGACCGGATTGCAATCTATCGGTATCCTAACGATAGTGAACCTCGACTGGCCGTTGACAATATCGCATGCCGCCAGCGTGCGGACTGCGATCGGCGTCTTGCTCGGGATCGCACTGTCGTAGGTCTTGCCATCGAAGCGCATCACATCGACGATACGAAAGCCTTGTCCGCCAGTTATTGTTCCCGGCATCGAACTGCGGAAGCTTGACCGTTCCGCTTGAAGAAGAGATTCAATGAGCGTTCGACCGGACCGACGCCTGGCAGTCAGAGGCCGGTTCGATGGACGCAGGGACGATTGGCTGCGAATCTTCGAGCACGTCGGTGTTCTTCCCATCTAGCACCGCACGGGCTGTGTTCAGGTCGAGCTGACCTTCCCAGCGCGCCACCACGACAGTAGCGACGCCATTGCCGATAAGGTTCGTGACCGCGCGAGCCTCGTTGAGAAAGCGGTCAACACCGAGCAACAGCACGAGGCCTTCAACTGGAATCTTATGCATGGATGCAAGTGTCGCGGCCAACGCGACGAATCCTGCTCCGGCGACGCCTGCAGAGCCCTTGGATGTAAGCAGAAGCACGCCAAGTACGAGCAACTGGTCCCAGATAGACAAATGAATGTTCATTGCCTGGGCGATAAAGAGCGCCGCCATCGTCAGGTAAATGGCTGTTCCGTCGGCATTGAATGTGTAGCCGGTAGGCAACACCATGCCGACTACGGGACGTGAGCAGCCCATCTTCTCCATCTTGATCAGCATCTGCGGCAATACGGCTTCCGTCGACGCCGTGCCAAGCGTAATGAGAATTTCGTCCCTGATGTAGCGCAGATACTTCCAGAGCGAAAGCCCGCACACCTTCATCACAAGGCCAAGTACAACAACGACGAAGAAAATCGATGTCAGATACAGGCAAATCATCAGTTCGCCGAACGACGCCAGTGTGCCTATGCCGTACCTGGCGATTGTGAAGGCCATGCCCCCGAATGCGCCGATCGGTGCAACGTACATGACGATCCGCACAACGCCGAACATGCCTTGCAAAAACATGTCGAGCATATCGACGAATGGCGCGGTGCGTGGACCAAGCTTTGCCAGAGAAATCGCAAGCAGGACAGAGAAGAAGATGACCGGAAGCATTTCACCGTTTGCGAATGCCCCGACAATGCTGTTGGGAACGATGCTCATGAAGAATTCAAGCATGCCGTGCTGCTTCGCCGCATGCGTATACGTCGCGATTGCCGAGCCATCGATATGGGAAGGATCAATGTTCATCCCGCTGCCGGGCTTGATGACATTCACCACGACCATTCCAATCAGGAGCGCAATCGTCGATGCCACTTCGAAGTACAGAACTGCCTTGACGCCGACTCGACCCGCTTCATGAAGGTCATTCATGCGCGCGATGCCGACGACAACAGATGCAAAAATGATCGGTGCAAGCAGCATCCGGATCAGCTTGATGAAGAGATCCCCCAACGGCTTGAGTTCAGAGCCGATGTCCGGATAGAAGTGGCCCACCAGGATACCAGCAGCGATGCCGATCAAAACCTGCACGTACAGCTTCGACAGCATTTTCCTGCCTTTTGATACCAGCATCTCTGTCTCCTATGACTCACGTCTTTTTCGAAAAAGGACGTGCGGCCCCAGCCGAGCAGCCCGCTGTCATGAGCACGGCTCGATCTCGCCCTTCTTATAGTTCTTATCTGCGCACCGACGAGAACCGCCGGTGCGTTCATGCGGCGCAGCTTTATGCGGACAGTATGCGCATCTCGGCGATCAGATCCGATTTGCCCTCAAAGCCGATACCGGGCAGCTCCGGCATGGTGATGTAGCCGTTCTCGACCTTCACGCCGTCGGGGAAGCCGCCGTACGGCTGGAACAGGTCAGGATAGGATTCGTTTCCGCCAAGGCCGAGGCCAGCCGCGATATTGAGCGACATCTGGTGCCCGCCGTGAGGAATGCAGCGGCTCGGCGACCAGCCATGCTGACGCAGCATATCCAGCGTGCGCAGGTATTCAACGAGGCCATAGCTCAACGCGCAGTCGAATTGCAGCCAGTCGCGGTCGGGGCGCATGCCGCCGTAGCGGATCAGGTTGCGGGCATCCTGCATCGAGAACAGGTCCTCACCGGTTGCCATCGGCTTGTCGTAATAGTTGCGCAGCGTAGCTTGCAGTTCGAAATCGAGCGGATCGCCCGGTTCCTCGTACCAGAACAGGTCGTATTGCGACAGTGCTTTCGCGTACTGGATTGCGGTGTCCAGATCGAAGCGGCCATTGGCATCGACTGCGAGCTTCTGCCCGTCTTGCAGCACGCTCAGGATCGAGTCGATGCGGCGCAAGTCTTCGTCGAGCGATGCACCACCAATTTTCTTTTTCACGACCGTATAGCCACGGTCGATATAGCTGCGCATTTCGTCCTTGAGCTTCTCGTGATCCTGACCCGGATAGTAATAGCCGCCCGCCGCATACACGAAGATCTTGCGGTCTGGATGACCATTGCCGTAACGGTCCGCAAGCAACTGGAACAGCGGCTTGCCTTCAATCTTCGCAACTGCGTCCCAGATCGCCATGTCGATCGTGCCGATCGCGACAGAGCGCTCGCCGTGACCGCCGGGCTTTTCATTCGTGAACATCGTCGCCCAGATCTTGTGGGGATCGAGGTTGTCGCCGGCATCGTTGACGAGTGTTGCGGGATCGGCTTCGAGAATGCGCGGAATGAAGCGCTCACGCATCAGCTTGCCCTGGCCGTAGCGGCCATTCGAGTTGAAGCCGTACCCTACGACCGGCTTGCCGTCGCGGATCACATCCGTGACGACTGCGACCAGACTCAGCGTCATCTTGCTGAAGTCAATATAGGCGTTGCGGATAGGAGAACTGATAGGAACGGTCTTTTCGCGGATTTCAACGATTCTCACGGACTGCCTCAAGAGTTTGGACAAGTATTGCGTCAGGTAGGCTGCAATATGGGCGAAGCTTAACTGCGAAAATCGCTGCTACACTGCACTTCGATTCAATTCATTTTTCAAATTCGGTGAATACTGAAACTCAAACGGCGACCGATTTCGAGTTTTTCATTCTGCTTGCGAAGCTCCGCAGTCTGTCCGGCGCAGCGCGAGCCCTTGATCTGTCTCCGCCGGCTGCTACGAAGCGACTCGGCGTCATCGAGCAGCGCCTGGGCGTGCGCCTCGTCAATCGCACGACTCGAAGCGTGAGTCTTACCCCGGAAGGTGAAACGTATCTCCGGTATGCCTCGCAAATCGTTGGACACGTCCGCGAGATGGAGGAGGAAATTTCTGGAGCGAGGCGTGACCCGCAAGGCCTTCTGCGCATCAACGCGACGCTTGGATTCGGCCGGACGACCATTGCTCCTCTGGTGTCGGAGTTCGCGAAGCGATTTCCAGGCGTGGAAGTTCAGTTCGAAGTAACAGACCGGCCCGTCGACCTGGTCGCGGGCGCGTTCGATATGGCGATAAGATTCGGTGAGTTACCCGACAGCCGTCTGAGCGCGCGGCGCATCATGAGCAATCGCCGGTTCCTTTGCGCATCGCCCAAATACCTGGAAAAGCACGGAACACCGGAGCGAGTGGAGGATCTGGCCGAACATCGGTGCATCATTCACCGGCAAAACGACGACGCATATGGTGTTTGGCGGTACATCGTCAACGACCATACCGAGGCCATCAAAGTAAAAGGCGCGCTGTCCAGCAACGACGGCGACATCGTGCTTCACTGGGCACTGGAGGGACATGGAATCCTTATCCGGTCCGAATGGGATCTGGCGAAATACGTGCAGAGCGGGCGACTCGATCTCGTCTTGCCAAACACCGTTCTTCCGTCTGCGGACCTGTTCGTCTATTACCCGCGACAGAAAAATCAGACAGCGCGCACGCGCGCGTTCATCGACTTTCTGGTCGCCCGATTTCAGGCACCGTTCACGCCCGTCGAAACGGACGTCGCACCGCGCGAACGGAAGAACCGAAGCTCCCGTATGTCACAGTGAAAGCTAAAAGGAACTGACGCCGATCCCGGCCACTGTCTGACGCGGGATGGCCGAAGCGGACTACCGTCTGCTCCGCCGGGGGCAAAAAAGCCTTTTCCCACATATTGATCTGCACCACGTCCAGGTATTAACATGGTGCCGTGGCATGCATGAGAAACCACCCCGCACGAAGGGTGGCATTGCGCAGCCGCCGTCGTCGAATGATCCTGCTCGCGAAAGCGAGGCCAACGGATCAGGTTCCCAGCGAAAACAGAAAACGTAGCCAGGAGACGGAGATGCTAAGTCCACATGAATTCGCGACCCTTATGCTGCTCAAGGATGCGCCCGACCCGCTGAGTCTTGACCGTGCGGATCTGGAAGCGCTCATGGAGCAACAGCTCGTCTCCCTGGAACAACTCGCAACCGGCCAGCAACGCCCGCTCATTACCGAGGACGGCCACCTGTTGCTCAGTGCTGCCGCTCGTCTGCCGGACAGAGAATGACGCGTATTGCGTGATCGATTCGCAGTCAAGGAGACTCCCATGACCGAACCGTGGACCGGGATCGTAGTAGGTCTGTTTGGACTGACCGCCGCCGTCATGCTGATTGCCGGTCATTACCGGCGTGAGTTGATGCGCCGCCGGCATCTCAGGCAGATGGATCATCGCCAGTGCTGGGAAGTCATGCGGCGCAGGCACTAAGCGCGCTTTCCAGCCCGCTGGTAATCGCGAGAAGCGGTCGTTGACGCCGCTCTCACAAACAATCCATTGCAGATGGAGACGATCGCATGCACGAGCTGACGTTGGCAGAAAGAATCCGCGAGCGCGCACACCAGTTGTGGCAAATGGACGGAAGCCTGGAAGGCTGCGCGGACGAGTACATGCGAATGGCGCGCGCGCTCGTGGAGGAAGAGATCGTGCCAGCTGTCGCGCCGCGTTCTTCGGGTCCGTTGACTTCAAGGGCCGCCCAGCAAGGTTGATTGCTGGACGGTGCCGAACGCGTCCTACCCTGTCAGCCGGACTGCGCGGACGGCGAGAAACAATCTGATCATGTCATGATCTGGCTAGCCGATCTCGTGCTGGTAGTGCACGCGCTGGTGGCGCTCGGCATTGTGGGTGGACTCGTCGCGATCTGGGCGGGCGCCGTTCTCCGTTGGAGATGGATACGCGCGCGCCGGTTCAGGATCGCACATCTCATTGCGATTGTGCTGGTGTCGACGCTGTCAGTACTGGGCATCGCCTGCCCGTTGACCGTTATCGAGGACTTGCTGCGCACCGGCCAGCCAGAGACACAGGGTTTCACTCAGCGCTGGGTGAGCCGCCTGCTCTACTATGATCTGCCCGGTTGGGCGTTCACTCTCATGTACGTGGCGTTTGCGCTCATGGTCGTTGCGACCTGGCGATGCGTTCCACCCGATGTAGCGAACAAGCGGCTTCGCTGATCCTACGAAGTCGTCGCAATTAACAACGTAAGAGCCTTCATAGTGCGTCTTCTGCAAAGGTTTTTACGGTGGCAGTTTGGCGGACATTAGACCTTGATTTCATGGGGAAATATCCAAAAATCAGGCTGCTCTGCAGAGACCTGCAGAGCAGCCTGATTTCACTCCCACTCGATTGTCAACTAGACAGTTGGAGCCTTATGAGGATGGTGTTTCCGCCTGGTCATGAGGCGTCGATACCGTCAGCGATGCCGAAAATCATGACCGGCAGTTGACGGCTGTTGTCGGAACACACCGGAGGATCAGCGCCCGCCTCGTTTGAAGAACCGCGAACACGGCTGTCTCAGGACGAATTGAGAGCGCGATACCGTCATTGATACCGTTAGGCTCGTTCGAACGCGCTCCTTGATACCATCACAACCGCAATGCTGCACCAAGATCGTGGTGTTCGAAGGCACTTGCCATGCGGGCGATCTCTGCGCGCCTGCGACAGACTTCCTGAACAACCGCCTGCCGCGTCCGAGTCACATCCGCTACCCCGGATCGTGGCTCGAGCCTGTTTCAGCGACAGGCCGAAAAACTCCGTCGCATTCTCAAGGAAAATCGATGTTAGTCGTGAGGACGCGCGCCTTGAGGTCGGTTGGTGTGGAATTGAAATCATAGGCAGGTGACAATACCCATCCATCGCGTCCGGCCCAGAGGAAACCATGGTTGCGCGAGTGGTCATCGACATCTGAGATCAGTACGTTGAAGATCTCGCGGCGATATAACTGTGCAGCATCGGCTCGCGCCTTCGCACCGTGTTACGTCAATGCATCAACCAGTTCGGGGTAGCTGCCGCGTGGCCGTCCCGCGATACTGTCATCGACATTGCCGAGAGAAAGGGAACCCGCGCGCTAAGTTCCCGTTGTGTAAGGCCATCCGTTTCCCAGAGCACGCGCAGGAAAGGCCAATGCCCGACCTGGACGTCGTACCGATTCAGACGTGTCTGTAGCGCTCGCGTGAAAGCGCGCGACGCGTCTCGTAACACATGCGCAAGGCGGTCATTGGGAACAGCCCCGCGCCAGCAGTCAGCGATTTTATCGATTTCGTTCGTCATAGATTTCGCGAGCGTTTACTTCCTGGATGCCGAACGTTGTCCCCTCCGGTAGCGGGTGACGAAGATCAACGGCGCAAACGCATCCCGGCACAGTCATCGAGCCAGTCCATTACGACATGCAACACGTCGTCGCTATTGGTGTCCATCATCATCATGTGTGTATTGCCGCGAATGCCGAGGCTCGGCAGATCAAGGCGTTCACATCGCCCGCCTGCAGCATTCCACGCGACGATCGACGTGTTGGCACGCGCAGCGTGCATTCTCCATGCTTCGTCTTCCTCGATGAAGTCACCGAACACGACGAGTGCCGGCGTGTCCGGCAAACTGCCATCGAACGACGCGGGCATGCCGTGCGGCTCCAGAGCAATGCAGGCACGCGTAAGATCGCGCGTCGCATCGGCAGCGTCAAATACGAGGCCGCCGCCCTGGCTGAAACCCAGCAACACGCACGGGCCAATTCGCCTCACGACATCGATCAACGCCTGCCGTTGCAACGCGATGGTGGTCGGCCAGCGCGGCACGGTTCGGGCCGACAGACTTTGCATCGCGTCGAGCGGAAAACGGTGGCCGGCGTAACCGAAGCGATAGATCGCCGCGGACTCTTCGTCGCTTCGCGACAGCGGCCGGTCGGGCCATACGTCCTCCAGCGCGCAGAAGCCTGCGCGGCCGCGTTCCACGTTGTCGACGACATACACAGACACGCCCTGTTCGAGCAAGCGCTGAAGCCAGCCGGGCCTGCCGTCAGGCGTGTCTTCCCACATCGACCCCGTCAGACCGCCGCCGTGCACCAGCACGAGCGGCACGGAATACCGTGGTGTAGCCTGCAAGAAATACTGCACGTACGCTGCCTCGATCCAGAAGGTTCCGTTCGGATTGAAGTCCCGGTTCGATGTCGATGACAACGTGACGCGATATGGCGCGCGCCCCGTTACCGTCACGGGCCGCCCACCGACGAAAAAACTCCCTGTCCTGCTCAGCGTAATCATCCGTCAAATCCTTGCGTATAAAGCGATCATCGTGATTGCCGTTGCGCTCACACCCGCACCGTGCTGAGGGTTTCGGCCGGGAACAATTCCTCCGGCGTCAGCAGCCGATGGCACACACCCTGCTCGTAACCGAATCTGAGGAACGCTTCGAGTGTCGTGCGGTTAGGCTCGAGTCCGTATGGCCAGATGTCGGCGCCGAAGAGCGCCTGCGCATCGGCGACACGGGACGGCATCCACGGCAGCGGAAAGTGCGAACAGGTGATGTCGCTCAGTCGTTCAAGGCTGTTGCGCTTGGCTTCTTCGAACGCCTTGAGCAGATTGCCGGCAATCCAACGATTGCGCTCGAACGTCTCACGACGCAGAACGATCAGATGCATGATCGGAAAGATCCGCGTGGCTTCGAAATAATCACGCTCGACGTCGGCAAAGTGCGGAAACAGTCGCACGATTTCACCGGCGCGTTCCTGGCCTGGTTCCGGCGCGCGCGCACTCAGAATGGCATCGATCCTGCCGTCGAGCAGCAGCGACGTCAGCGAATGCCCGGGTTCCGGACGATACGACACGCCCTCGGGAACGTGCACGTTCACCTTCTCCTTGCGCCCGGCCTGGTTCACGCCGCCTTGCACCCATTCGATTTCCGACAGCGGAATGCCGAGCGAATGGGCAATCCAGCCGCGCGAGTAGATCGCGGCCGTTTGCGCCCATTCGGGAATGCCGATGCGCTTGCCCCGCAGGTCGCCGGGATGCTGAATGGGACCGTCACGGCGCACATAAAGCGACGACTGCCGGAACGAGCGCGACGGAAATATCGGCAATCCGACAAGCCGGTCATCGCCTTGCGAACGCAGCGACGAATACTTGCCGAACGACATTTCCGAAATGTCCCATTCCTGGAAATGCGTCGTGCGATAAAAGATTTCTTCGACGTTCAATACCGAAGGCACGAGGTCGATGCCTTCCGGCTGCACGCGCCCGGTCACCAGATCGCGCACGTGGTCATAGTCGCTGATAGCAAGGCTCAAGGACAGTCTGGACATAACGGTTCTCGTGGAAAAAAGCGAAATTCAGTGAGCGTTGGTCACGATCACATGAGGTTGCGAAGGGCCGACGGTCAGCACCAATGCCGCGGCGGTCAGCACGGCCATGCCGATCGCCGCGAACATAATGCCCGGACCGCCCGACCACTGCTGCAGGAGGCCCGCCACAGCCGGACCCAGCATGGCGCCGATGCGCGAGAGGCCGAGGAACAGGCCGACGCCGGTGCCGCGCATCTCGGTAGGATATGTGGCCGCAACGAGGTTATTGAGCACGATCTGCGTGCCGACGACGAACGCGCCCGCACCGGCGACGGCAATGAGCGTCGTAGTGCGGTCGGTCGCCCATGCCAGCAGGGCGACCATCCCCGCGCCGAACACATACGACATCGCAATGACCCGGCGCCGGTCGCCAACCCGGTCGGCGATGAAGCCGGTGATCAATCCACCCGCCACCGCCATGCCGGCGAACAACGAGCCATATGCGAAGCTCGACGACAGATTCTCGCCGCGTTTGAGCATGATCGTTGGCAGCCAGCCCGACAACCCGTAGGCCGAAAAGAGGCTCAACGCACCGGCAGCCCAGAAGCTGATCGTGCGCAGCCGGTAATCTTGCGACAGCAGCAGGCCGAGCGGACTCCTGTGCGAAAGTGCGCCGCCGGTGGCGAACTGACCTGCGTCGTAGGCCGCAGCGCGTTCCGGGCGCAGTTTGTAAAGCAGCGACTTCACTTCGTCCCAGCGGCCGCGGTTGGCGAGAAAACGCGGGGATTCGGGCAGCCAGATCTGGATCACCAGCGCGAACACGAGCGCAACGCCGCCGACGTAATAGAGGCTTTCCCAGCCGTAGCGCGGCGTAAGCCACGCTGCAATGAGCCCCGCCGCCGACGAGCCGCTCACCCAGCCGAGCGAGAAGAACACCGTCGTGAAAACGTTCGACGAACGCGTCGGTGCAATCTCGTTGATGTAGGTGACGGCGAGCGGCATCAGCAATCCCAGCGCGAGCCCCATCGTCACGCGCAGCGCGATATACGACACGAGATTGTGCGCGAACAGCGCGATCGCGAGACTCATCACGCCGGAACCCCAGCAACCGAGCAGCAGGACATTGCGACGCCCGAAGCGATCGCCGAGCAACCCACTGACGGCAGAACCCGCGGCGAAGCCGGCAAGTCCGCTGGACAGCAGGACGCCAATGCGCACCTGCGACAGGTCCCACGGCCCCGCTACGTAGTGGACGATATAGGCGGAGTTGTACAGATCGTAGCCGTCGAACAGCAGGATCAGCGAGATCAGAATACCGAGACGGATGTGGAAGCCGCCGAGGCGAGCCTCGTCCACTTCCTGTCGGACATCGATGCGGTTATCTGGAATCGACACTTTGTGTTGAGCCATGATTTTCTCGCTCTCAGAAACTATGTTTGATGCCGACCATTGCCCCGGTCTGGTTGCTACCCGTCGTCACATCGCCGAGTGCGCGCACGCCAAGGTTCAATGCGTTGGAATTGCTGACATACGAGACCTCCGCATAGAGGTCGGTGCTTTTGGACAAAAAATAGTCGGCAAGCAGCACGCCGCTAGTGGCCTTCTGCCCGTTGCCGCGGATGCGTTCCTGATAGCCGCCGAGCGATAGGGTTAGCGGTGCGCTCGCCTGCCACGTGGCGCCCAGCCAGTAGAGCAGCGAGCTTTGCGGCGTCGTGCCGTTGCGGACGTTAAGCCAGCGCGTGCCGATGTAGGCCGTTACCGGCCCGAACGCGTACGATCCGCCGCCCACCACGCGCATCTGCGTGACGTCTTGCGTAGCGATCGAGGTGCCCTGCATCTGGTCGTACGCAACGCCGACATTGGCGGGACCGTGCGCGAATTGCAGCGCAAAACTATATTCTCGGCCGACCTTCGAGTGGCCGGGAACCTGAGCGCCGTTCGCAATCGTCGAATCGAAGCCCGTGCTGTACAACGCGGCGAAGGTCACACCCGAAAATCTCGCCAGATAGCGCACCGAATTGTCTGCGCGGCCTACCAGCGTGGCATCGTAACCCTGCGCCGAATAGCTGGGATTGAAGTTGAGCGGGTCGTAAACGTACATCAGCTCGTAGAGAAGATTGTACTGACGGCCTAGCGTCACATCGCCGTACGGCGTGCTCAAGCCGACGTACGCCTTGCGCCCGAACATCCGGCCACCCTGACCGAGCGTACCATTGTTGATCGAGAACCCATTCTCCAGGTCGAACACGGCTTTCAGCCCGCCGCCCAGATCTTCCTGACCGCGCAAGCCCCAACGCGAACCGGCGAGGCTGCCGGACTCCATACGCACGGCGGTGCCGGAAGTACCGTTGGGCCCGGGTACATGATTGACGACTTCGATACCGACATCGGTGATGCCGTAGAGCGTCACTGAACTTTGGGCATGCGCGGCCGGGACGGCGGCGTATGACACGGCGAGCGCCGCGAGGGCGTGACGTTTCTTCACGTTTGTGTCTCCTACGTTATTGGATTGATAGTTATTCGTTTGGATTCCGAACTGACCTACTGAAATCTGGGAAGCCGACCGCCGGCAAGACCGCTTCACACGACACGCGCGATCCGGCCGGATTGAAGCATCGTCAGGTCAGTCGCGGCGCTTCACGGCGCGGCTGCGGCAAAAGCGTCCCGAGGCCGGCTTCACTGGCGAGTGAATACAGGCGCAGACCCAATGCAAGATCCGATACGCCCATGCCCATTGCCTTGAACACCGTGATGTCGTCCAGAGCATCTCTGGCCAGGCCTCGCGCGATCACATCGCACAACGGCACTACTTCGTGCCACGCGCCCCGGGCGCCGTAGGCACGCCCGAACTCCGTCGACAGGCGCGTTGCCGAGTCGAGATCGTCGACCACCGCACGCGTGCAGCGGGCAAATACGTCGTCGGCGAGTTCTATCCGCTCCTGGGTGATCGCGCCGACTGCGTTCACGTGCGTGCCGTGCGCGAGCGCCGATGCCGGCAGAAACGCTTCGGTTGAGCGGGTCACCGTCGTGACGATCGGCGCATCGGCGACAGCGGCCTCGACCGATGCCGCTCCGACGATCTCAATGTCGAACTGCGCGCGCGCCCGTTCGACGAACGCGCGGCGCTTCTCCGGCGTCGGGCTGTAGACGCGCACGAGCTTCAGCGGCCGCACGGCCGCCACGGCCGCGAGCTGCGCGAGCGCCTGCTTGCCCGTGCCGATCAGCGCGAGCACGTCGGCATCGGGCAGCGACAGCCATTTCGTCGCGACGCCCGAGATACCACCGGTGCGCATCTGGCCGAGCGCGAAGGCTTCGAGAATCGCCTTGAGCTGGCCGTTCGCGCTGTCGAAGAGGATGAGGAGTGGACACGCGCCGCCGTCCGTATGCGCCCAGGTCTTGGTGCCGACGATCCCGGCGCCCTCGAACGCAGCGCCGATCGCGTGCAGATTGCTGTGCCCCCACGCGACGTGCGTCTTGCCCATGTTGCGCGCCGCGCCGCTCGCCTGCTGCGCAAGGCCGTGTTCGAGCGCTTCGATCGCGCCCGGCAGATTCATCAGCGAAACGATCTGCTGCTCCGAAATCCACAACGGTGTGTTCGCCGCGCTCATTGTTCCTCCTCGAAAATCGACGGCACCGGCGGCTCGAGCCCCAGCGTATTGACGGCAATCGCGTGCGTCACGTAGCGGCCGATCAGCATCACGAACGCCATCGCCTCGGCGGGCGTCACCAGCTTGGCGAGCGCTTCGAACTCCGTTCGCGCATCCAGTCCGCGGGTGCGCAGTGCCTTGAGCGCATACGTCTGCGCGGCTTTCTCCTCGTCGTTCAATTCGGTCGCGGCGGCCGGGTCGAGCCGGTTGACCTGCTCGATCCATGCGCGCGAAAAGCCGAGCTTGACGCACAGGCGTTCGTGCTGATGACGCTCATAGCGGTTTTCCATGAAGCTCGCGACGCTCAGCGCGCCGAGTTCCGTGAGCCGGTCGGGCAAGGCCTGCTTCAGCGCGTCGGTGAAATGCATGAAGTGCAGAATCACGTTGGGCGCGTTGGCTGCACATTTGAACAGTTCGCCAAGATAGTGCAGCCGCTCGACGCGCGGCCTCAGATAGGCCGCCAGATCCGGCTGCATCTGCGCCATCTCCAGCCGTGGGATCGTCTCGCTCATCGAAGTTTCCGGTTCATTGTCGTTGATGTCATCGAACGCGCTCAGATCAGGGCGGCCCGTTCGAGCACGCGATCGAGGCGCTCTTCCAGTTCGCGCGTGGCGGGCATCATCGGCAGACGGTGCTCGTTGGCGGGGATCAGACCCATGCGCTTCATCATGTACTTGATGGGAATCGGATTAGTGTCGTAGAACACCGACTGATTCAGCTCGAAGAGTGCGAAGTGCAACTGGCGCGCGGTCTTGTAGTCGTTGCGTTCGACCGCCTCGACGAGATCGGCGACCTTGCGCGGCGCCAGATTGCCGACCGCGTTCATCAGCCCGCACGCGCCGACCGCCAGCATCGGGTAGCTCAGCTCTTCGAGACCGACGAACACGCGCCACTGCGGCCCGAACGCATCAAGCATGTGCGTGACGAAGCCCATGTCGTTGACGGCATGCTTCATGCCGACGAGGTTCGGCACGCGTTCGCGGATTGCCTGCACGGTGGCGAGATCCATGCTCACGGCCGCGCGCCCCGGGATGTGATAGATCAGCAGCGGGCGCTCTGTGCGCGCGCCGAGGTCCGCGTAGTACTCGATCAGGCCGCGTTGCGGCGGACGGATGTAGTAAGGGGTGACGACCAGCAGCGCATCGGCGCCGGCCTGGTCTGCGTGCTGCGTGAGCTCGACGGTTTCGGCATGCGATTGCGAGCCCGTCGCCGCGAGCACGGGCACGCGTCCCGCCGCGGCTTCGATGGCCACGTCGACGAGACGGTTGCGCTCCGCGACCGTGAGCAGGCTCGGCTCGGCCGTCGTGCCGTTCACGAGCACGCCGTGACCGCCGTTGACGATCTGCCAGTCGACGAGCCGCGCATAGGTGTCATAGTCGACGGCCTGATTGCGGAACGGCGTCACGATGGGCGTGATCGAGCCCTTCAGCCATGAGATATCGCGCATGATTCGTTTCCTTGTTGGCAATGCCGCTTACGCGGCCTTCGAGGCGTTGGCACGATTGGTCGAAAAGCCGCTTTGCGTGCCCAGCAGCGCGGGCGGCTCCTTCATCGACTCCTGCCACAGCAGCGACTGCATGTAGATGTTGAGCGGCTGGTCCTGGATGGTCAGCTCGTACACGTAATCGTCGTAGGACGCGTGGTTGTGCACGGCCCAGCCCGGCGCCGACAACATCAGGTCGCCGGCCTTCCACTCGTAGCGGTTGCCGGCCACCATGCTGTAGCCCGAGCCCGAGAAGTAGTAGTTGATCGCGGCCGACACGTGACGATGCGGACGGTCGACGATTTTCGGCGGACGGATCGTCATCGTCGCAAAGAAGTTGGGGGTGATGCCGTTGGTGCGGCCCGTGGTCGGGTTGTACATCATGTACAGACGCCGCCCGACGTATTCGCTACCGAGCGCCTCAAGCTTGTCGAGTTCGGCCTTGACCTGCTGCCATGGAAAATGCAGCGGATTCGATTCGACCACCTGCGGATTGATCAGCGTTTCGTACGGCATCAGCAGACCGCCGTCCTCGCCGATCGGGAACATGCCGAACGGATTGCGGCGTCTGGGGTCGCCGTTCGCATGAGAGGTGACGGTCTGCGTGAGCGCTTCGAGTTCGACGCCGAATTCGGGCACATACACTTCCATGTGCTGCAGCAGCGGAATGTTCGAGTAGACGAGGCGGACCTGGATTTCCCGCGTGTCGTTCGTATGCGAGTACGCGACGAAGGCGGGATGATTCCAGACGTCGTACTGACGGAACGCGATCGTGCGTCCCGCGACGCGCGTCGAGCCGCCGCCGCGGATGCAGAAGTTCACCTCGGTCGCGTTATGGCGCATCGGCTCGGTCGATTCGCCGGGCAACAACACCTGCAGCGACACCTGAATGCCCGGCGCGAGCCCGAGCGAGCCCGCGCGTGCGGACGGATGAACGATCAACGAATGGCGGCGGCCATCCTGCGGCCTGGGCAACGCGGCGAGACGCGTCACTTCATCGTCGATGGCTTCACGGGTCACGATTACCGGAGCCCAATAGTGGTTGTCGCGGGGACGCTCGCCGGTTTGATCGACGAAGGTTGCTTGCGCGGGATCGAATTCGCGTCTCAGGTCATGCATCGGAAAGTCTCCTCAGGGCAACCGTCCGAAGCTGAGCGGGACAGTTGCGGGAATGGAATCGAGGACCGAAAATTACTCGCCGCCAATTTGACAATCAAGATTGATATTTCAAATCGACATAAAATTCTTTCGGTATGTGCGCGGCCAGCGCAATCCGGTGGTTAGGCTCGTTTGCGCGGCCCACTATGGACGGAAAGTCAGCAGTCCCGTATCCTCTGACTGTGATTTATATTGATTACATTGATTTTATGGCAACCAAGGATTTGATGACGCGTGAAGAAGTGCTGGCCAGGCTCAACATCAAACCAGCAACGCTCTACTCGTATGTGAGCCGTGGCCTGATTGGTACCGCGCCGCACGACGACGGCCGGCGCAGCCTGTACATGCGCGCCGACGTCGAGCGCGTGGGTAGTCGCAAGCGCGGCCGCATGCCGAAGGCCGCGTCGGCGGGATCGACAATGCGCTGGGGCGAGCCGGTACTTGTGTCGGCGATCACGCATATCACGCCGCAAGGCCCGCAGTACCGCAACCGATCGGCTATCGAAATGGCCAAGGCGGGATCGTCGTTTGAATCCGTCTCGCAGTTGCTGATGACCGGCGTCTGGCAGGACGGCGTCACCGCGTGGGGCACGCTCGACACACCGCATGTGGTGCTGCCTTTGTTCGACGCTTACGCAGGCAAGCTGGAAGGCGGCGACATCGCCAATCTGCTGGGCATGGTGCCGCTAGCACTCGGCATGCAGGGGCGTGGTGCAGCGGAAATCTCCGACGGCAGCGCCGTGCAGGTCGCGCGCCTCATCATGCAGACAATGGCAGGCTGCCTGGGCTTTCTGAGCAACCGCCGCGCATTCGTAATGCGCGAGCGCGGCGAGGGGCTCGCAGCTTACCTGCTGCGAGCGGCGGGTGGCACCTGTACGCCAGATGCGGTCTTCGCGATCAACGGCGCGCTCATCGTACTCGCCGATAATGAACTCGCGCCCGCAACCTTCGCCGCGCGCGTCGCGGCGTCGACCAATGCGGATCTCTACAACTGCATCGCGGCGGCGATCAGCTCGCACGTCGGCTTCTCGACCGGCACCGCAACCGAGAAAGTGGAAACGCTGCTGTTGCATGACCTGCCCCGCTCCGACCCGGCCGCGCGTCTGCAGCTCGTGCGCGAAGTCGGCGCGAGCCTGTTCGGCTTCAACCATCCGCTGTATCCGGACGGCGACGCTCGCGCCAATCTGGTTCTCGAACAGGTGCGCGCGCTGGAGAACTGGACGCCGGACACCGAGCCGACGCTCGAATTCCTGGCACTCGCCGAAGAGCGGCTGTCGATGCATCCGGGCGTGGCGGTCGCACTCGTCGTGCTGGCGCGCTCGCTCGGGCTGCCGGACGGCACCGCGACTGCGATCTGGATCATCAGTCGTACGGCTGGATGGGTCGCGCATGTGCTCGAACAACGTTCACAAGCTTTTCTGCTGCGGCCGCGCGCAAAGTACATCGCGGGGTTGCGCGTGTAATACGGCGCACGCGGTGCGTCAGCATTTTCTACAATCCGCGTTGGCGGCTGCCGTGACATTAATGGGCCAGCCCGTTCAGTTGAGCACTTACCTGCGCTCAAGTGACACGTGACGGACACCGACGGATTCGACCGTCAACACTGCATTCACCACGTTCGAGAGTAAACGGCTAGCTGACAGCTGACGCCTCCGCTGTTGCCGTCAGATTCGGGCGAAAGGTGATGCCCGACGCTGCGGGCTCGCCATGATGCACACGTCTGGGCGAAGCAGTTCGCGGCACGAAGGCGCTGGCCGGGCTGAAGAACAGCGGACCATCCCGGATGATGATATCAATGACGCAAGCCTGAATTCGATCCGGCAGCATCCCGCTGTTGTTGACGTGGCCGCCTATGCGGTGAAATCTGAGCTTTCTGAGGAAGAAGTGGCCGTGAGCGTCGTGCTGAAAGACGGCCATGCGTTGCCCGAAGCGGAGCTGATTGCCTTCTGTGCAACAAAGATGGCGTACTACCTGGTGCCGCGTTACGTGAAATACGCGTCCGAGCTGCCGCTCAATGCAAGCCAGAAGATCGAGAAGTTCAAGCTGCGTCAGCAGGCGGCCGAGTTCCCCGAAACCTTGTGGGATCGCGAAAAGGCCGGAGTGCTGGTGGAGCGGTGAGGTTTCGCGCGAAGACGCGATTTCCGGATCTTCGCGTCTTTTCAGTCGTTCGCTTTGAATCGAGGCCTGCGTGCGCAGGCCTTGTCGGGATACGCATCAATTTCCGTTCGGCTGTCCGGACGATTCATGTCACGTGTAGACCGCAAAACCCCACGTCAGAAGCGCGGCGAGCATGAGCGCCCCCGACATCGCCAACATTCCCGGCGCGTACGAACGTGTCGTGTCCTTGAGAACGCTACCGGGCCATCTACGAAACCGGGCGCGTCACGGACGCAGCTTGCTGGGCGCACGCCCGACGCCAGTTCTATGAATTGTACGCGGCGCGCCCCAATGCGTTGAACACCGAAGCGCTCGAGCGTATCGGCGCGCTATACAGGGTTGAGGAGACGATCAGGGGCAAACCGCCCGACGAGCGCCGTGCGTATCGCCAGGCGCACGCGCGACCGCTACGTGACCGATTCAATGCGTGGCTTACGACGACGCTGGAAACGCTCTCGCGCAAATCGGATACGAGTCAGGCGATCCTCTATGCGCTAAACCGGTGGGAAGCGCTCACGCGCTATTGCGATGACGGCCAGCTCGAAATCGACAATCTGCCAGTCGAGCGCGCGCTACGCGGGGTGGCCATCGGTCGGCGTAACTATCTGTTTGCCGGGGCAGACTCTGGAGGCGAACGTGCCGCTGCCATCTACAGCCTCGTTGGCACCGCAAAACTCAATGGCATTGATCCTGAAGCGTATCTGCGCTACGTGCTAGCACGCATCGCCGACCATGCGATTAACCGCATCGAAGAACTCGCCCCGTGGGTCGTCGCCGATCAGATCCGCAGCGCAGTCTGAATATCGCGCTCTTCAGTCAAGACGTCACTGCTGCCACGCTTACCCATCAGATGTCTTTGAGGCGGAATCTCTCGCGCTTCGAATTCCCCGAGGGCACGGGGCGGGTCCGTGGACGCTCGTTTGAGCCACAAGCGGACATCGAACGGCCTGGTGCAACAGAGTTATGTCCCGGAACCTTCACCGATTGCGGCCGCTCGGATCAGGCTAATCGAAAAAGCCGCATTGCTTAGTCGCTTCTTGTTGCAGGCGCACCTGTCGGCTTCGCTGAATGATGCCGGAATTACTAATTCGGCTAGTCGGCTACGTCGCTGTCGAGCCAGACAATGTCTTCTTTCCACTTCTCGCTTCCCATGAAGCGGGTTAGTTTCTCTCGAAGCATCGCCATCCAGTCGGTCGCAAACCTCGAAAGTGAGTTTTCACGCAGGGTAGTTATTGCGACGGTCGACCGTATTGACGGGCGCGTAATAGCTTCCGCGACCAGTTCGCCACTTGCGACCTCGTTGCGAATCGCGATTGACGTGAGAATCGAATATCCAAGGCCTGCCTTGACGAGCTTCTTGGTCAGCGCAACGCTGTCAACCTCAAGGTCGACGCGAAGACGAATGCCATTTTGCACCGCGGCGTGCTCGATGACTCGCCGGTTACTATGTGGCAGCCCAGGCAGAATGAGAGGCAGGGTGGCGAGGTCTCTAATCTGGAACCCGCCCTTCGGTATCGGCGTACCGGGAGGAGCAATCAGAACCATCGGCTCACTGTACAGCGGCCGAACCTGAAAGGCGTCCAACGGCGGCTGATTGTAGACGACGGCGAGGTCGACACG
Organism: Burkholderia sp. WSM2230; assembly: GCF_000472445.1. Taxonomy (GTDB): domain Bacteria; phylum Pseudomonadota; class Gammaproteobacteria; order Burkholderiales; family Burkholderiaceae; genus Paraburkholderia. The sequence continues at coordinate 171,414 of NZ_AXAJ01000010.1, read as the reverse complement.
GCGGTCCGCGACCCATTCCTGCAACGAATTGCTTTGGCCCTCGCGGATGTGGAGCGCAACACGCGGATGAATCTCGCGGAAATCCCGCACGAGCTCGGCGCCAATGAGGGCTCCCATCGTGGGCGGCAGTCCGACGGCCAAGTAGCCACGCTCCTCGTCAGCAGTCGCGCGGACGTGCTCGCCGGTTTCACTGACCATATTGCAAATCATCTCGGCTCGCTCGAGCAGGCGGGCGCCGGCCGCCGTGAGCATGACGCCTCGGCCGTGACGCCCTAGCAGCTGGACCCCGATTTCCTGTTCGAGCTTCGCTATTTGCCTGCTCAACGCGGGTTGAGCGATGTACAGCTCGGACGCCGCCCGGCTGAAACTGCCCGCGCGAGCAACATGGATAAAACTGCGTAGCTCCCGGATGTCCATACTCATGTCCTATGCCGTCACGGCATAGCTTCGTATCGAAACTCGGTCTTTGTCAAGATATCTTGGTTCACCTATGCTCTGAATCACGGATTAGACTAGAAAAATGCACGGAGACGCAAGTGTGATTCCCCTCACCGGCGCGGCGAGATTGCTCCTCGGGCAACTCAGCCCACCGGCGTAGTTCGCGATTTGCCGTATCGCTGGCTCGTCACGGACCAGGACTTCTCCGCTTCTCCCATTTGCAACACCAAGCTTCGGCATAGGTCCGAGGGCAGATGATGCAGTGACGCGTCATCTGCAAAGTACATTAGATTCGAATTCAGGAGACGAGATGAGGCGGTTAAAGCAATTACATGTGCAAGTCCTGCTCGGCTTGGCATGCGCAATCGTGCTAGGGATGGCAAAGCCTGACTGGGCGGTGGCAATGAAGCCTCTCGGAGTGGGGTTCATCGCCTTACTCAAGATGATGCTGGCGCCCATCATCTTCTGCACCCTGGTTCAGGGCATCGCACACGTCAAAGACCTTCGCATGCTGGGACGAATGGGCGTTAAGTCGCTCGTCTATTTCGAGGTGGTCAGCACTGTCGCAATGATTCTCGGATTTGTGATGGTGAACATATTTCAGCCGGGGGCAGGTCTCCATGCAACGAACATCACCGAGAGCCAGGCAGCCGTCAAGGCAACCGCGAGCGCCGGCGGAATTTCTGCCGTCGACTATCTGTTAAGCCTGATTCCCCATACTCTGGTCGATGCGTTCGCACGGGGCGATATCGTCCAGGTCCTCATCATTTCGCTCCTGGCAGGTCTCGCACTCAACATGTCGGTGGGTCCGGAGTCGGTCCTTCTTCGAGGTATCGACGAAGCGCAATCGGTCCTCTTTCGCATGCTCGCTTTCATCATGAGGCTTGCACCGCTGGGAGCCTTTGGTGCAATGGCAGCAGCGATTGGTAGCTACGGCAGTGTGACGCTCATGTACCTTCTGAAGGTCATCGTGCTGTACTACGCGACCTCCCTCCTGTTCGTATTCGGCGTCCTTGGCAGCATCAGCTGGATGATTGGTCTCCCGTTCTTTACCATCCTGCGGCTCATTCGCGACGAACTGCTGCTGATTTTTGGGACCGCGTCGAGCGAAGTGGCACTGCCTCGCCTAATCGAGAAACTGCAGCGCTCGGGTTGCGACGAAGCGGTTGTCGGCTTCGTTCTTCCTGCCGGCTATAGCTTCAACCTTGATGGCACGTCGATTTACATGGCAATTGCCATTGGATTCATCGCTCAGGCAACCGACACCCCGTTTTCCCTGTGGCAGCAGCTTGGACTGCTGGCGATTCTGAGCCTCACCTCAAAGGGAGGTACCACAGTCGCAGGCGGTGCCTTCGTGAAGCTTGCGGCAACGCTCCAATCGGTCCGAACGCTCCCGCTGAGCGGTCTGGGTCTGTTGTTCGGCATCGACCGCGTGATGGCCACGGCAACTGCGCTCGTGAATGTAGTCGGCAACACGCTAGCGGTGTTCACCATTGCCCGCTGGGAAGGCGCTTTCGACGCAAAAGCCTTCACGCAGGAGACTGGCGCAACACCCCGCCGGTTCTGCCTGCGCCAGGACAAGGGCGCTGCAACGACTGCGACTGCCCAGTCTCACTGAACCACCAGGAGTCAACGCAAATGACACGACTTTCACCCATTGACCCGGCGCAACTTGACACTGAGCAGAGGGCGGTCTACGACGCAATCGCAAGTGGCCCGCGCAAAGGCGTAAGGGGCCCGCTCGCAATCTGGCTGCACCGAGCGCAACTAGCTGACCGCTCGCAAGCCTTGGGTCGCTATTGCCGGTATGACAGCAGCGTGCCCCCCCGTTTGTCGGAGCTTGCCATCATGTTCATGGGCAGGTACTGGCTCGCGGAATACGAATGGGCCGCACACAAGCCTTTCGCTCTCGAGGCCGGTGTTTCGGAAGAAGTCATCGATGCAATCCGCGACGGAAAGACGCCTCCGTTTGCGAAACGGGATGAGGAACTGGTGTTCGCCTTTCTCACCGAGCTGCATGAACAGCGCAAAGTGCCCGACTCGCTCTACCAGGAGCTCGTTAATGAAATCGGGAAGGATGGCGTAGTCGACCTCGTCGGCATTGCCGGCTACTACACGTTGATTTCGATGACCATCAAAGTGTTCGAAGTGCCGCCTCCGGAAGGCGCCACACCGGAACTCCCCCAAGACTGAACTGAGGAACATTACGTGGAAACTTTACAGAACCTCGAAAATCACCAGAATTCAGGACGCCTTAATGGAAAGGTCGCCATTGTCACTGGCGCTGGCTGCGTGGGCTCTGGCTGGGGAAATGGCCGCGCGGTTGCCGTTCTCTTCGCGCAGGCAGGAGCACGAATCTTCGCGGTCGACAAGAATCCCGATGCGATGGAAGAGACGGTGCGCCGCGTGCGAGATATCGGCGGTGACATCACGGCGTACGCGTGCGATGTCACGGACTCGGACGCAGTCCGGACGATGGTTGAGGCGTGTCGCGAGAAGTATGGCCGCGTCGACGTTCTGGTCAACAACGTCGGTGGCTCGGCGGCCGGAGGCCCCGTCGCACTTTCCGAAGAGGCGTGGGATGCTCAGGTGGCTTTCAATCTCAAGAGTGTCTATCTCACTTGCAAGCACGTGCTTCCCATCATGGAAGCTCAAGGCAGTGGTTCAATCGTCAATACCGCATCAACCTCCGGCATCCGCTGGACAGGCTCGGCGCAAGTCGCGTACGCAGCCTGCAAAGCGGGCGTGATTCAACTGGGCAAGGTGGTCGCAGTCGAGTATGCGAAGAAGGGCGTTCGAGTGAATACCGTGGTTCCAGGCCAACTGCACACGCCGATGGTGGAAGCGCGTCTTGCAGGTCAGCGCACGGGCGGCGACGTCGACAAGTTGTTGCAGACCCGGGTCGCGCGTATTCCGTTGGGCTTCATGGGCGACGGCCGCGATACGGCCAACGCTGCGTTGTTCCTTGCCTCCGATGAGGCTCGTTTCGTGACCGGCACGGAGATTATCGTGGACGGCGGCATGACGGCACGGTGCGACTGATGGACAGTCTTCATGTGAACGGCGGTCGGTGGGATTGCCACACACATATCTACGGACCGTGGGAAGACTTTCCTCTTCCAGAAAGCGCGGTCTATCGACCCGAAGCAGCACCGCTGACGGCACTTCTGGAGATGCACCACAAGTTGGGCATCTCGCATGGTGTTTTCGTGCAAGCGGCGTGCTATGGGAATGACCATTCCGCGCTACTCAACGCGATTTCCCGTACGGAGCGTCGATATAAGGGTGTAGCCCTGCTCAACGGCTCTGAAAGCGACGGCCAGTTGGAGGCGCTCCACGCGGGCGGGATTCGCGGTGTCCGCTTCAATTTTATGGGACACCTCGCCGAAGGACAGAACATCAGCGAACTCAAGGCGCTGGCTGAGCGCGTTGGCTCCCTGGGTTGGCACGTGCTGCTCCACGGAAAGGTCGCCCAGATTCTGCCTGTTCTCGAAAGCTGGCGGAAGCTCAATACGACATTAGTGATTGACCACATGTCTCGTCCAGACCCGGCTCTCGAGGCGGATAGAGACGGGCTTGTGGCTCTGCGCAAGTATCTGGACAACGAGCAGCGCTGGATAAAGCTCTCGGGTATCGACCGCATGATGAGCGCCTCGGATGAGCCATGGTCGTGGGCGTTACCTCACGTCCGGGGGCTGCTCATGGCAGCGCCGGAGCGGGCTATCTGGGGCAGTGACTGGCCTCACCCGAACATTCAAGGCGACGCGCCGGATGACGCCAGGCTTCTCGCGTTTATTGAAGAGGTCTGCGGCGACACAGAAACGGCGGATGCGGTGCTTGTTCACAATCCCCGTCGGCTTTATAAGTAGGAGACAGGATGCGCACAACGATAATCACCCAGGAGACAGCGCAAAGCGTCGAGCAGGTTGCTTGCAGGAAGGCAGCTCTGCGTATCGTTCCGTTGCTCGCGTTTGCCTACTTCATCAACTATCTCGACAGAACAAACGTCGGTTTCGCGGCGCTTGCGATGAACCGCGACCTCGGACTGACGGCATCCCAGTTCGGATTTGCCGCCGGCATCTTCTACGTCGGCTACTGCTTCTTCGAGGTTCCGAGCAATCTCGCGCTCTACCGTTTTGGCGCTCGCAGATGGTTGGCCCGCATCATGATTACCTGGGGCCTCTTCGCAGCTGCAACCAGCTTCGCGACCGGTGCGATGAGTTACTCGCTTCTTCGCCTGCTCGCAGGCATCGGCGAGGCGGGATTCTTCCCTGGTGTCATCTTTTTCCTGACTCTATGGTTTCCAGCGAGCTATCGCACGCAGATGATGGCGTGGTTCCTGGCAGCAGTGCCGCTCTCCTCCGTCTTCAGCGGCCCGCTGTCGGTCTCGATGTTGAAGCTCGAGGGGTGGCTCGGACTCCATGGGTGGCAGTGGCTGTTCATCCTTCAAGGTCTGCCGGCGTGCGTGCTGGGCATCCTTTGCCTCAAGGTATTGAGTGACTCTCCGGAGAAGGCCAAATGGTTGACGGCTGAAGAGCGATTGGCTTTGCAGGCTGCTGTCGACCGGGAGCGCCCGGCAAACGCAGAAAGGCATTTCACGCGCTCGCTACGGGATTGGCGCGTCTGGCTGCTCACTGCCATCCTTTTCAGCTACATCATCGGGATTCTCGGCATCGGCGTCTGGTTGCCAACGATTCTGAAAACACACCATCTTGGTGACACCCAAATCGGGCTGTTGACCGCGCTGCCTTATGTCATCGGAAGCGTGGGGATGCTTTTCTGGGGAAAGGTATTGGCGCGCTCACAGCGCTATGTCAAGCATCTTGCCCTCACCTGCGGACTTGCTGCAATCGGCTTCTTCTGTTCCGTCATTTCAGATGAACTTGTTCCTGCGATGGTCGGGTTGACCATCGCACTGATTGGCCTTTCATCTGTGCGTGCCTGCTTCTACAGCATTCCTGCGACGTTTTTAGGGAAAGAAGCCGCAGCCGGGGGGCTGGCATTCATCAATTCGGTCGGTAGCCTTGGCGGCCTGGTCGGACCTTATATGGTTGGCTGGCTGAAGGACGCCACAGGCTCTTTCAAGGCTGGTCTTATCGGGATGGGAGCAATGCTCGTGCTGGCGACAATCCTGACGATTGTTCTGCTGGTGATTATGAAGAGGATGGACGCAAGATGAACACGTGGCAGCCAAGTTTGAGGACCCCAGACCCCGCAGTTCGCATCCTGGACAAGCGATTCGAACATTACCGCCTGGCCCATGCAAAGGTGGAGCGCTTGTGGACGGGCTGCCGTTGGGCAGAGGGACCCGTGTGGTTCGGCGATGCCGGCGTGCTTTACTGGACCGACCTGCCGAATGACCGAATCCTCAGGTGGGACCATGCAACAGAAGCGGTTTCTACCTGGCGGGCGCCATCGAGCAAAGCGAACGGCATGACTCGCGACCGTCAGGGCCGACTCATCGTGTGCGAGCACGGCACGAGGCGCGTCACTCGCACTGAATACGACGGTCGCGTCATAGTGCTCGCCGACCGGTTCGAAGGCAAACCACTCAACTCACCAAATGACGTCGTGGTGACCCGTGACGGGTCCGTCTGGTTCACGGACCCGCCTTTTGGCCTCGTGAGCGATTACATGGGTCAAGTCGGAACGCCGGAGTTGCCGGCCTGCGTCTATCGCATTGACGCGCAGAGTGGCCAGATTGAGTGCGTCGCCGACGACATCGAAGGTCCGAATGGGCTTGCGTTCTCGCCAGACGAACGAACGCTGTATGTCGTCGCATCCCGGGCGCGACCGCGGACAATCATGGCGTTCGACGTCGTCGACAATCGCAAGCTGAACGGCGGCAGGGTACTCATCGACGCGGAGGAGGGAACGCCCGATGGGTTCAGAGTCGACGTGGACGGCAACCTCTGGTGCGGTTGGGGTACCGGCAGCGACGAGCTTGACGGCGTGCGAGTCTTTGCGCCCGACGGAACGGCCATCGGACACATTGCGCTGCCTGAGCGCTGCGCAAATCTATGTTTTGGCGGGAAAGACAACAACCGGCTCTTCATGGCATCGACGACCTCGTTGTACGCACTATTCGTGAATACACGCGGCGCCGTCTAGGCAAGTATCGAATCAAAAATCCATACAGTAAGGAGACAGGTGATGATATTCAGAACAAGGAAATCTATCCGTGCATCGATGCTGACGCTGGCTTGCGCGGCGGCCTTCAGCGGGACAGCGTTCGCTGCAGACGTTCACGTGCTTGCAACGGGAGCACTCTCGGTCGCGTTCAAGGAACTCGTCCCCGCGTTCGAGCGCGATACTGGCAATCACCTTCTGATTTCGTGGGGCCCCTCCTATGGAACCTCGCCTGACGCATTGCCCATGCGAATTAAAAGCGGGGAGCCAATGGATGTCTGCCTTATGATTGGCGCCGCTCTCGACGAGCAAATCAAACAGGGAGTGTTCGTCCCTGACACAAAAGCGGATATCGCCGAGTCGGCAGTCGGGGTTGCAGTTCGTGCGGGCATTCCGAAGCCCGATGTTTCGACGCCGGAAAAGCTGAAGGAGGCTTTGCTGTCGGCCCGGTCGGTCGCTTTCTCTGAAGGCGCTAGTGGAACGTACATTACTGGAACGCTCTTTCCCAGGCTCGGCATCGCGGAGCAGATGAAGCAGAAAAGCGTACTCATCAAAGGACGCGAACTGGTTGGGGCAGCGCTTCAGCGTGGCGACGCCGACCTTGGCCTTCAGCAGATTAGCGAACTGAAAGCGTTCAAGGACATCCAGTTCGTCGGTCCTCTTCCACGCGAGGTTCAGAAAGTCAGTGTCATCTCTGCTGCAATCGGGAAGAACGCCCAACAGGCAGAGGCGGCAAAATCCTTCATTGGGTATCTGAAGTCGAAAAATGCGGTGGCGGTCTTCCAAAGTACCGGGCTCGGGCAACCACAGTCGCAAGCACAGGCAGCAGCGAACTAGCCAGGCAGAGTACACAGCCGCATGAAAAACACGCAAAACAGTAAGTACAACTACTAGAAACAGGAGGCATCTGCATGAAGGCAAGTGGGCGTTTCATTTCTCTTGCAACTATGTTTCTCGCGTTCGGCTGCGCTTCTCACTTGCCGCCGAGCGCTGCACCCGAGCACCTGGTAACGACACGCGGAACCGTAACGATTGAGACTATCCGTCAAGGTAAGGGACTGGTAATCGTCCTTCTTCCATCCCTCGGAAGGGGGGCGGCAGACTTCGATGAAGTCGCGGCATACCTCGAGGGTGACGGCTTTACGGTATTGAGGCCTCAGCCGAGAGGTATCGGCGCGAGCGTAGGCCCTCTGACTGACCTCAATATGCACGACTTTGCTGCTGACATTGCCTCGGTCCTCGATGAGCAAAAGACGGGCTCAGTCGTCGTGGTCGGGCATGCATGGGGAAGTCAACCAGCACGCATGCTAGCCGTAGACCGCCCGGACCTCGTTCGGGGATTGGTCATGGCGGCCGCGTCAGCCGGAAAGCTACCTCCCGGCTCAAACGAGAAACCGTACGGCAGGCTTCGGGACGCGATTGACGGCTCAGGCAACCTCGCGCTGCCGGAGGCGCAGCGGTTGAAATATCTTCAGCAGGCGTTCTTCGCACCGGGACATGATGCCCGGACCTGGTTGAGCGGTTGGTACCCCGCAACTCATGAAGCCGAAGCGCACGCCCGAAACGTCACCCCGGTCGATGCGTACTTCGCAGGTGGCACCGTTCCCATTCTTGACCTCCAGGGTCAATACGACGCTGTCGTCGTCCCCAATGTCTTCAAGCCGATGTTGGGCGACCGCGTGACGGTGGAGGTGGTTTCGAATGCAGGCCACGCGATGGTCCCCGAGCAGCCGAAGGCTATGAGCGACGCCATTGCGCGCTTCGCACGCCAGATGTACAGGCAGTAAGCGGCAACTGATGCCAAGGAATCAACTCTCTGAGATAAGTCAAGGAATCGCCCTCATGAAATTCCCGAACTGCGGTCTCGCAGCAATCATTCTCTCCTTGTCCGTAAGCGCCTTTGCGGCAACTGGCGGTGCAGCAATCACTGACGACGTTGTGAAACATGGAAATGTCCAGATTGAGGTTTTGAGCCAAGGCAAGGGACCGACTATCGTTATCCTTCCGTCTCTGGGACGCTCGGTGCGCGACTACGACCAGGTGGCGCAATATCTCGTCGAGGACGGGTTCCGTGTGCTGCGCCCGGAACCTCGTGGCGTTGGCAAGAGCATAGGGCCGATGGAAAACCTCAGCGTTCACGATTTTGCGTCCGATGTTGCGATGGTCATTGACGAAAAGAAGGCTGGCCCGGTCGTCGTGGTGGGGCACGCGTGGGGTAATTTCGCCGCACGTCAACTGGCTGCAGACCGCCCGGACCTCGTGAAGGGAGTCGTGGTTGCCGCCGCCTCGGCCGGCAAAGTTCCGCCGGGCTCGACAGAAAAACCTATCAGCGCTGAAATGCGCAAGGCGATTGACGGTGCAGGAGACCTCAAGCTTCCCGAAGCACAACGGCTGCAGTATCTGAAAGAAGCGTTCTTCGCGCCTGGAAACGACCCCAGCGTCTGGCTCGGCGGTTGGCATCCCGAGACCCACGAAGCAGAGGGACATGCGCGTAACACTACTCCCGTCGACGACTACTTCGCCGCCGGCACTGCACCGATTCTAGACCTGCAAGGAGAGAACGATGCGGTGGCGCCCCGCCGGTTCTCGCAAGTGCTCAAGAACATGCTCGGGGACCGGGTGACTGTTGTTGTGTTACCCAACGCAGGTCATGCCATGGCGCCGGAGCAGCCGAAAGCAATGGCCGACGCCATTTCGGCTTTCGCGAAGCGAGTCAACCACTGATTGACCCTTTGATGTTCGAGCGGCGGAGCGCGCCTTGCGTCCGCTCCGCCGGCACGAGCAGCCAACACTATTAACGACACAGACATGGATTCGAAGTTTTCAATAGCTGGTGGTGCGATTGATGTGCGGCGTCGCGCGCTCACACTAGGTTTGGCTGCCGGTGGCCTGGTTAGCGTGTGGGGGACATCTCCTGCCCGGGCGGCAGAGAACGCCTCATTCTCGAATTCAAGCGGCAGCGAAAATGCGTCATTGAAAGCGCCAGCCATGGCATGCGACTCGGATATTCACATCTACGACGACAGGTTCCCCATCGCTAACGCGAATGCTACGCTTCCACGCGATGCGACCGTCGAGGATTACCGGAAGATTCAGAGCCGACTCGGCACGACGCGCACCGTAATCGTTCAGCCTGCGAACTACGGAACGGACAATCGCGTTACGCTGGACGCAATCTCAAAGCTCGGGGCGGACAAGACACGCGGCATTGCTGTCATCTCTCCCGACGTCTCAGAAGAAGAACTTCTTGCGTTACATCGGGGCGGAATTCGCGGTGTTCGATTTTCTCTCTTTGAGCCCGAGAATGCGGTCACTCGACCCGACATGATTGAACCAGTCGCACGGCGAATCCGTGAGCTGGGTTGGCATGTGCAGCTCCAGATGCGCTCGGACCTCATTGTCCAAAATGCCGAAATGTTGAAGCGCTTGCCCTGTCCGGTTGTCTTTGACCACATGGCGCGGCTGCCACAAACCGAGTCGGGGCGCGATGCATACGCAGTCGTTCGTGAGATGCTCGGCAAGGGGCACACCTGGGTGAAGATATCCGCCGCTTACCTGAACACGAAGGTTGGACCGCCGAACTATGAAGATGCGACGAAAATGGCTCGGTCGTACATCGACGCGGCGCCCGAGCGCGTTGTCTGGGGAAGTGACTGGCCGCATCCGACAGAAAAGGTTCGCAAGCCGGACGATGCGAAACTCCTCGATTTGCTCGCTTCATGGGCTCCCGACGTCGCGACTCAACATCGCATCCTCGTCGACAATCCTGCCGTCCTTTACGGCTTCTAAACGGTGAATCCCACGTCGAGTACGAACGCGGCGATGCGGCGAATGATCTTGTTGCTGCGCGCATACAGCGGGCGTTGAAGGGATTGAAGCTGCGCTTGCCGCCCATCCCAACGTGCGCCACGCGCAGATCCAAAAACGAAAGCTGCCGTGCTTCGCGATGTGCGGGTTTGGATCATGGTCGGCATCCTGTTCTCTTACTGGATCGGTATCAACGGCATTGCTATCTGGCTACCGCTGATGCTCAAGGGGCACGGGTTGTCGACTTTCTCGGTGAATTGTTGTCGGGTCTTCCCTATCCCGTCGCAGCAGTCGTTATGATCGCGTGGGCCAGGCTTATGGAGCGCCTGGGGAGACACCTGCTCCATTTCGCACAGGCTTGCGTCGTCTCGCCAGCGGCACTGATTTTCACCGTGCTTTTTTCCTCGCTTCTGCCCCACTCGTCGGCACGGTGTTCTCGGTGATCGGCTTGAGCGCGGCCCGACCGGCGTCCCACAGCCTGCCGTCCCGGTATCTGACCGGAATCGCGGCCGCGGGCGGTATGGCGTTCATTAACTCGATGGGCAGCCTCGGCGGCTACGTCGGCCCGTGGATGGTTACCGTCACCAACCACGAGCCCTCGATGTGCCCGCAAACCCGCACCACGCCTAGCTTTTTGGAAAGAATTTTACCGTCGAGGCCGAATCGTGCTGCCGGTAAATTATCGAGTCGTAACCGTGCATTCGGCGCATACCGTCCGCCATACCGTCATTTTGCGGCACACAATGGCTCGGCTGCCTCCGGAATCCTCAAAAAACTTTGCTTCTAGATCAATGACTTACAACGAAACGACCAACAAGGAACTTTTTACATCAATCATCGCAAACCATTGATTTTATTGAGATTTTTTACTCCCTACTCCCACTCAATCGTCGCCGGCGGTTTGCCCGAAATGTCGTACACCACCCGGTTGATCCCGCGCACTTCGTTGATGATCCGGTTCGACACATGCCCCAGCAGCTCATGGGGCAGATGCGCCCAATGTGCGGTCATGAAGTCGAGCGTCTGCACGGCGCGCAACGCCACCACGTACTCGTAAGTGCGCCCGTCGCCCATCACGCCGACGCTCTTCACCGGCAGAAACACCGCGAACGCCTGGCTCGTCAGGTCGTACCAGGACTTGCCGCTTTCCTTGTCGATGAACGTGCGCAGCGTCTCGATGAAAATCGCGTCCGCGCGACGCAGCAGGTCCGCGAAATCGCGCTTCACTTCGCCGAGAATCCGCACGCCCAGACCCGGACCCGGGAACGGATGGCGGTAGACCATGGCCGGCGGCAAGCCGAGCTTCACGCCCAGTTCGCGCACTTCGTCCTTGAACAGTTCGCGCAGCGGCTCAAGCAGCTTCAGGTTCAGCGTCTCCGGCAGGCCGCCCACGTTGTGGTGGCTCTTGATGGTCTGCGTCGCCTTCTTGCCCTTGCCCGCCGACTCGATCACGTCCGGATAGATCGTGCCTTGCGCGAGCCACTTGGCGTCGGTCAGCTTGCCGGCTTCGGTCTGGAACACTTCGACGAATTCCGCGCCGATGATCTTGCGCTTAGCTTCCGGATCGGTCACGCCTTCCAGCTTGCGCAGGAACACGTCGCTCGCGTCGACGTGAATCACCTTCACGCCCAGATGATCCGCGAACGTGGCCATGACCTGCTCGGCTTCGTTCAGGCGCAACAGGCCATGATCGACGAATACGCAAGTGAGCTGATCGCCAATCGCGCGATGCAGAAGCGCCGCCGCGACCGACGAATCCACGCCGCCCGACAAGCCGAGAATCACATGCTCGTTGCCGACCTGCTCGCGAATTTTCGCGACCGCCTCGTCGATGTAATGACCCATCTCCCAGTCGGCCTTCGCGCCGCAAATCTGCAGGACGAAACGCTCCAGCATCGCGCGGCCCTGCACCGTGTGCGTGACTTCCGGGTGCCATTGCAGGCCGTAGAAACGGCGCTTTTCGTCGGCCATTGCAGCGATCGGGCACGATTCCGTCGATGCCATCAGCGCAAAGCCCGGCGGCATTTCCAGCACCTTGTCGCCGTGGCTCATCCACACTTTCAGCATGCCGTGGCCTTCCGGCGTCGTGAAGTCGCTGATGCCTTCGAGCAGGCTAGTGTGATTGCGCGCGCGCACTTCGGCGTAACCGAACTCGCGCAAATGGCCGATGTCGACCTTGCCGCCCAGCTGCTGGGCCATCGCCTGCATGCCGTAGCAGATGCCGAGCACCGGCACGCCGAGTTCGAAGACCGCCTGCGGGACGCGCGGCGTGTCGGTTTCGGTAACCGAGCTCGGGCCGCCGGACAGGATCACGCCCTTCGGCGCGAAGTCGCGGATGAACGAGACATCGACGTCATACGGATGGATTTCCGAATACACGTTGGCTTCGCGAACGCGACGTGCAATCAGTTGGGTGACTTGCGAACCGAAGTCGAGAATCAGGATCTTGTCGTGCATGGCAGCGGACGGTGTAAAAAGTGAGCGGATACGGAATGCCGCGCGTACGGCGCAGCGTTGAATTCAAAGCGGTCCACGCGGCAACGAATGGCCGCCGTTTGCAGCGGCGATGCGCGACGGCTAGTCACGGCGCAGGAGTGTGCCGGCGCTTCAGTCGTCAGGCTTCGTGCCACCACCACCGCAGCACCCTGTCTGCGCCGGGCGCATACGGACTGCGGTTGCTTCGGCAAACGAGTGGCGTGCAGCGGCTCAGCCATGAAACGGAGGCCGGGGCGCATGTGGCGCGTCGGCGGCGTCGTTGCGGGCGGCGTCGCGCGCGGCGGCGGCTTCTGCTCGTGCCGCTCGCTCCGACGGGCTCAGCGCTTCGCCCGTCGTCGCATGCAATGGCGCTGAAGTTGCGGGGTTGACCGGCCGCGCTTGCGACGCGGTAGGCACTGCAGGCGTTACCGTGGCAGCCGTTGCGGGCGGCACGACCGGCTTGTCGACGGGCTCGACGACACGAGCAGCCGGGGGAACAACAGCGGGCTCGACGCGGGGCTCAATAACAGGCTCCGCCACCGGCTCTGCCCGGTACACCGGAAACCCTGGCGTGGCCGGCACGACCGGTTCGCGGCGCTTTGCCTCGCGATTTGCCTCACGATTTGCCTCGCGATTTTGCGCGTTTTTCGCGGCGTCTTTTGCCGCCTGCCTGTCGGCGCGCTCGGCAGCCGCGGCTTCAGCCAGGCGAAGCTTTTCGCGCCGCCGCACCGCGCCAGACAAACGCACGCCGCCAAGACCCAGCACTAGCAGCACCACACCGGCGAGCACTGCAACGATCTGCCCGAACCCGGTCAGCGCCGGCGTATGCAGCCCGAGCAGCCACACCAGCATCAAAACGCCGGTCAGCCAGTTCACGTGGCCGACCGCCCGCGCAACCGGCGAAGTCAGCGCGCCGTCGATCGACGCATGCAGGGCAAGCCACGCAAGCCCGAGGAGCGCAACGCCAAACGCCTGGCCGGCCAGAGCCGGCTGCGTTTGCACCAGCAGCAGCGCGTCGTACAACGAAGTCCATGGGGTCAGCAGGAACAGCACGCCGAACGCGAGCAGCAACAACGCATCGACGACGAGTACAGCGCGCAGCAATGGCTTCATTGGCGTTTAGTCCACGTGGTAGTTAGGCGCTTCCTTGGTGATCTGAACGTCGTGCACGTGCGACTCGCGCAAGCCCGCGCCCGTGATCTGCACGAATTCGGCCTTGTCGTTCATTTCGGCAATCGTGCGGCAACCGCAGTAGCCCATGCTCGCACGCACACCGCCGATCAGCTGGAACAGGATCGCGTTGACCGAGCCCTTGTAGGCGACGCGGCCTTCGATACCTTCCGGCACCAGCTTGTCGATGTTCGCGGAATTGTCCTGGAAGTAGCGGTCCGCCGCGCCGTCCTTCATCGCGCCGACCGAGCCCATGCCGCGGTAGGACTTGTACTGGCGGCCCTGATACAGGAACACGTCGCCCGGCGCTTCTTCCGTGCCGGCGAACATGCTGCCCATCATCACCGCATTCGCGCCTGCGGCGAGCGCCTTGCTGACGTCGCCCGAAAAACGCACGCCGCCGTCCGCGATGACCGGCACGCCCGTGCCCTTGAGCGCTTCGGACACGTTCGCGATGGCCGTGACCTGGGGCACGCCGACGCCGGCGACGATCCGCGTGGTGCAGATCGAGCCCGGGCCGATGCCGACCTTCACACCGTCCGCGCCGTATTCGACGAGCGCCTTGGCCGCCGCGGCGGTTGCGATGTTGCCGCCGATCACCTCGACGTGCGGGAAGTTCTGCTTGACCCAGCGCACGCGCTCGAGCACGCCCTTGCTGTGGCCGTGCGCCGTGTCGACCACGATCACGTCCACACCCGCCTGCACGAGCAGTTCCACGCGCTCTTCATTGTCTGCGCCGACGCCGACGGCCGCGCCCGCACGCAGCTTGCCGTGCTCGTCTTTACAGGCGTCCGGGTGCTCGGTCTGCTTGGTGATGTCTTTCACCGTCATCAGGCCGCGCAGCTCGAATGCGTCGTTGATGACCAGCACGCGTTCGAGGCGGTGGCTGTGCATGAGCGCCTTCGCCTCGGCGAGCGAGGTGCCTTCCTTGACGGTCACGAGCCGCTCGCGCGGCGTCATGATGTTGCGCACCGGCTCGTCCAGACGCTCTTCGAAGCGCAGGTCGCGGTTGGTCACGATACCGATGAGCTGCGAGCCTTCCACCACCGGAAAGCCGGAAATGCCATGCTGTTGCGACAGCGCGATGACGTCGCGCACCTTCATTTGCGGCGGCACCGTGATCGGGTCGCGCACCACGCCCGACTCGAAACGCTTGACCTTGGCGACTTCACGCGCCTGCTCGGCAGCCGTGAGGTTCTTGTGGATGATGCCGACGCCGCCCATTTGCGCCATCGCAATGGCGAGGCGGGCTTCGGTCACGGTGTCCATGGCAGCGGACACGAGCGGCATATTCAGGGAGATGTTGCGGGTCAGCCGGGTCTTGAGGCTGGTGTCGCGCGGCAAAACATCGGAGAAGGCCGGGACGAGGAGCACGTCATCGAACGTGAGTGCTGTTTGGATCAGACGCATGGCAAATCCTATAGGCGCAAAAGCGAATTATACGCGATACCTCCCCGCTTTTCACTGCGCGAACAGCAGCTTAGCGAATTTCGGGCGCTTTTTTTCGTGGCTTGCGGCCCCTCGATTTCGCTTCGCCGTTCGCCTCGGGTTCGATCGCGTTTCGTTTGCTCGGGCCCGAATGCAGAATCAAACAAGACGTCCTCGCCGCCGACCGGCTACGCTGCGGACCATTCCAGTTTTTCTCGCAGGAGCGGTCGATGCAGCGCGGTGTGGCATATGGCGTTATCGCCGGAGCCCTTTGGGGCATGGTTTTTCTGGTCCCGCGCGTGTTGCCGGACTTTTCGCCACTGTTGCTGTCGGCCGGCCGCTACACCATGTACGGCGTGGTTTCGCTGGCGGCGGCCTTGCCCATGGCGCGCTCGCTCGTCAAGCGGCTCACGCGCGAGGATCTCGTCGCGCTCGTCAAGCTCGCGCTGGCCGGCAATCTTCTGTATTACCTGCTGTTGACGGCGGCGGTCCACCTGGTCGGCATCGCGCCGGCGTCGCTGATTGTCGGCGTGCTGCCCGTCACGGTCACGCTCATGGGCCGCGGCGATCGCGGCGCAGTGCCGCTCGGCCGTCTCGTCTGGCCGCTCGCGATGGTGATGGCGGGCATCGGCTGCATCAATATCGACGTGTTCACGGCCGCCGACGGCGCGTCGGTCAGCGTCGCCACACGGCTGGTCGGCCTTGCCTGCGCTGTGGGCGCGCTCGGCTGCTGGACGTGGTTCGCGGTCGAAAACACCCGCTATCTGCAACGGCACACGCATTTCAGCGGCAACGAGTGGTCTGTGCTGTGGGGCGTCGTAACGGGCGTGCTCGGCGCCGCGCTCTGGCTTGTGATCGCCGCGCTGCCGCCCGGCGGCCCGCAGGGCGAACTTGCCGCAAGCCGCTGGCACAGCTTCTGGCTGCTCAATCTTGGTCTGGCGATCGGCGCGTCGTGGCTTGGCAACGGGCTGTGGAACGCGGCCTCGAAGCGGCTGCCGCTCACGCTTTCGGGTCAGATGATCGTGTTCGAAACGCTGTTCGCGCTGCTTTACGCATTTATCTACGACGAGCGTCTGCCGCGTGCGCTGGAGATTGCCGCGATCCTGTTACTGGTAGGCGGTGTGTGCTGGTCGGTGCGCCAGCATGCGGACGACGATTCGGACAATGCGGCCGCAATTGGGAAAGAAGCTCGGGGCTCCGCACCTTGAAGGTCGGGGCTCGGCACCCGGATGCTCGCGCGGCGCTTTCGCATTCGGCTTGCGCGTCCTTGGGCGTCCTTGCGCGTCCTTGGGCGTTCTTGCGCGTCCTTGGGCGTCCTTGGGCGGCGTTGGCGTCTTTGAGCGTCTCCCGGCGTCGTAAAGTCGGCGCGCGCGGCCGTCAGCGCCGAGCGGCGATCGCTTCGACGCCGCGCTGACGATCACGCGCCTAACGCGAGTCCTTGTTCAGCCAGCGGCGCCCTTCGACCGAGCCGGCCTTGCGGGTTTTCTCGACGCGCCGTTGGCGCGACACCTTGGGGTCCACCAGCAGCGGCCGGTATATCTCGACGCGGTCGTGGTCGGCGAGCACCGTGTCCAGCGGCTTCAGTTTGCCGAATACGCCGACCTTTTGCGTGGCGAGATCGATCTGAGGATAACGCTTGAGGATGCCGCTCGCCTCGATCGCCTGCTGGAGCGTGGCGCCCGCCGGCACTTCAACGGTGACGAGCGCCTGCTCGTTCGTGAGCGCATAACAGACCTGAACCGACAGACGCTCGCTCATGCCTTGCCATAGCGCTGATCCGCGCGCTTCACGAAAGATTCGACGAAAGTATTGGCGATGTGATTGAACACCGGCCCAATGATCTTCTCGAGCAGGATGTTGGTGAACTCGTAGTGCAGCGCGAACTCTATCTTGCAGGCGTCGGCGCGCAGCGGGGTGAAGCGCCAGAAACCGGTGAATTTGCGAAACGGCCCGTCTGCGAATTCCATGTCGATGCGCGTGGGTCGTTCCATGCTGTTGCGCGTCGCAAAGTGCTGCTTGATGCCCTTGAAGTTGATGTCGATCTTCGCCTCCATGCTGGTTTCGTCCCGATGACGAATCTCGACTCCGCCGCACCACGGCAGGAAGTTCGGGTAATCGGCGACATCGGTGACGAGGTCGAACATCTGTTCCGCCGAATGGCGGATCAACACGGTTTTCTGGACATCTGCCATAAATTGAACAGCACGTGGCAAGGGTGGACGGGCGCCGCGGGCTTTCCTTGCCCCGCTTTGCTAAAATCGTGATTTTAAACGAGTTGGGCACTTTCCATTCATGAGCATTATCGACAACAGAAAAGCCTTCTTCGATTACTCGATCGAGGAACGCTATGAGGCAGGACTCGTGCTCGAAGGATGGGAGGTCAAGGCACTGCGTGCCGGGCGCGGCCAGATCAAGGAGGGGTACGTCGTGATCAAGAACGGCGAGCTGTTTCTGATCGGCACGCACATCAGCCCGCTCCCCGAAGCTTCGACCCACATCCACCCGGACCCCGTCCGCACGCGCAAGCTCCTTTTGCACAGCGAAGAAATCAGCAAGCTGATCGGCAAGGTCGAACAGCGCGGCTACACGCTCGTGCCGCTGAACTTCCACTACAAGGGCGGCCGCGTCAAGTGCGAGATCGGTCTCGCCAAGGGCAAGAAGCTGCACGACAAGCGCGAAACCGAGAAAAAGCGCGACTGGGAGCGCGAAAAGGCGCGCTTGATGCGTTCGCCTACCTGATATTCAGACGGCTGCGTGGCTTGCAAGGCACGCGGCGGATGCAGCGTTGAGCGCATATGCCGCATCTGGTTCGAGTGTCTGGATTCGCGCCCTTGCTCCTTGCCCCTCGTCCCTGCTTCACAACGCACAACGGAAATGGCCCGCACTTCAACCATGCGGGCCATTCTTTTTGTCAGCGCCGCACGGAACCAGGTCGCCGCGCAGCGCTCAGAGGACGCCGCGCAAGCGCTCAGCGCGCCTCCGGCACGCCCTTACCCTTGTTCACAATTGCAAGCGCCGACGCGATCATCGAACTCATATCCGCCAGGTTGCCCGGCACGATCAGCGTAGTGCCCTGTTTCGCCAGATTGCCGAATGCGTTCACATATTGCTCGGCCACCTTCAGGTTCACTGCCTCCATGCCGCCATTCGACTGGATCGCAGAAGCAATCTTCTGGATGGCTTGCGAATTTGCTTCGGCAACCGCAAGAATCGCGGCAGCCTGCCCTTGCGCCTGGTTGATCGCCGCCTGCCGTTCGCCTTCGGACTTCTGGATCGCCGCCTCGCGCCCGCCCGACGCAATGTTGATCTGCTCCTGCTTGCGCCCTTCCGATGCCGCAATCAACGCGCGCTTCTCACGCTCGGCGGTGATCTGCGCCTGCATCGCGTGAAGGATTTCCTTGGGCGGCGTCAGATCCTTGATCTCGTAGCGTAGGACCTTGACGCCCCAGTTGGCGGCCGCTTCGTCAAGCGCCGACACGATACTGTGATTGATGAAGTCGCGCTCCTCGAAAGTCTTGTCGAGTTCGAGCTTGCCGATCACAGAGCGCAACGTTGTCTGCGACAACTGCGTGATCGCGAACACGAAGTTGCTCGATCCATACGATGCCTTCATCGGATCGGTGACCTGAAAATACAGCACGCCGTCCACCTGCAACTGCGTGTTGTCACGCGTAATACAGACCTGGCTCGGCACTTCGAGCGGAATTTCCTTGAGGATGTGCTTGTACGCGATGCGGTCCACGAACGGAAACACGAAGCTCAGGCCCGGCGTGAGCGTGCGGTGATAGCGGCCGAGCCGCTCCAGCACCCACGCGTGCTGCTGCGGCACGATCTTGATGGTCTGCGCAGCCAGCACGATCACGATGACGAGCAGCACCGCCCCGACGATGGTCGAATCCATTTACGCCCTCCAACCTTTAGTTCGATTAATTAAATTGGCGAATCTGCGACGCTCAGAGCGGTTTGGCGTCGTGCCTCGCGGACTGCTTTGCCGCGACGACGAGACAACTGCCGCGCAACTCCGTGATCTCGTAGACCGGCGCGTCTTCGGGCTCGCCGGGCGCAAGTTCCACGTCCCATTGCGCGCCGCGATAGTTCACGCGCGCGCGACGCTGGTCCCACGCCGGCACCGTGAGCGTCTGCCCAATGTCGAGATTGACGTCGGGGTTCTTCGACGCCTCCTTGCGCAACCTGCGGCCAAAGCGCGATCGCCTGAGCACCAGCACGGCCGCCAGCGCGACGACCGCGGCGACGGCGAACTGCACGTCGGCGGCAGCGCCCGCGATATGCGCGATGGCGGCCGCGACACAACCGAGCGCGATCATTAGCAGATAGAAAGTGCCGCTGAGCAATTCCAGCACGACCAGCACGCCCGCCCCGACCCACCAGAACAATCCACCTGGCGCCACGTCGACCTCCACAAAGCAAAACACCCCGGATCTACCGGGGTGTTTATAGCACGAAGCGCAGGCGAACAACCGGCATTGGAAGGCACCGTTCAGCGTGCCTTCATGCGCCTTTGATCTGCCGCATCTTCGTTATGCGCGCCACTTCCGACGCGGCACGCACTGCGCTTACTTCGTCGACGATTTCGCCAGTTGCTGCCACGTCTCGATGATCGTGTCCGGGTTCAGCGAAATCGACTTGATGCCTTCATCCGTCAGCCATTGCGCGAAATCCGGATGGTCCGACGGACCCTGACCGCAAATACCGACGTACTTGTCGAGGCGCAGACACGTTTCGATTGCGCGCTTCAGCATGAACTTGACCGCCGGATCGCGTTCGTCGAAATCGACTGCCAGCAGTTCCATGCCCGAGTCACGGTCGAGGCCGAGCGTGAGCTGCGTCAGGTCGTTCGAACCGATCGAGAAACCGTCGAAGTACTGCAGGAACTCTTCGGCGAGAATCGCGTTCGACGGCACTTCGCACATCATGATGAGACGCAGGCCGTTCTCGCCGCGCTTCAGGCCGAACTTCTCCAGCAGCCCGACCACGCGCTCTGCCTGCTTCAGCGTACGCACGAACGGCACCATGATCTCGACGTTGTCGAGGCCCATCTCTTCGCGCACTTTCTTCAGCGCGACGCATTCCATCTGGAACGCTTCAGCGAAGTCTTCGGCGATGTAGCGGGACGCGCCGCGGAAGCCCAGCATCGGGTTCTCTTCGTCCGGCTCGTAACGCGAACCGCCGATCAGCTTCTTGTACTCGTTCGACTTGAAGTCCGACAAACGCACGATCACCGGCTTCGGATAGAACGCCGCCGCAATCGTGGCGATACCTTCGGTCAGCTTGTCGACGTAGAACGCGCGCGGCGATGCATGACCGCGAGCGACGCTTTCCACGGCCTTCTTCAGGTCCTGGTCGATGTTCGGGTACTCGAGAATCGCCTTCGGGTGAACGCCGATGTTGTTGTTGATGATGAACTCGAGGCGCGCGAGACCCACGCCTGCGTTCGGCAGTTGCGAGAAGTCGAAAGCCAGTTGCGGGTTGCCGACGTTCATCATGATCTTCACCGGAATCGGCGGCAGTTCGCCGCGCTGCACTTCGGTGATTTCGGTTTCAAGCAGACCGTCGTAGATCTTGCCTTCGTCGCCTTCGGCACACGAAACCGTGACGAGCGCGCCGTCCTTCAGCACGTCGGTCGCGTCGCCGCAGCCGACCACCGCCGGCACGCCGAGCTCACGCGCGATGATCGCCGCGTGGCAGGTGCGGCCGCCACGGTTCGTGACGATCGCGGACGCGCGCTTCATCACCGGCTCCCAGTTCGGGTCGGTCATGTCGGCGACCAGCACGTCGCCCGGCTGCACACGGTCCATCTCCGACGGATCGTGAATCACACGCACGGGGCCCGCGCCGATCTTCTGGCCGATCGCGCGGCCGGTGGCCAGCACGTTGGACTGACCCTTCAGCTTGAAGCGCTGCTCGGCCTTGCCGGTGGCCTGGCTCTTCACCGTTTCAGGGCGCGCCTGCAGAATGAAGATCTTGCCGTCGCGGCCGTCTTTGCCCCACTCGATGTCCATCGGACGCTCGTAGTGCTTTTCGATAATCACGGCGTACTTCGCGAGCTCGATCACGTCTTCGTCGGTAATCGAGAAGCGGTTGCGCTGTTCGTGCGGCACGTCGACGGTCTTCACGCGGCCTTCTTCACCAGCCTTCGTGAACTCCATCTTGATGAGCTTCGAGCCGATCGAGCGGCGGATGATCGGGTACTTGCCCTGCGCAAGCGTGGTCTTGTAGACGTAGAACTCGTCCGGATTCACGGCGCCCTGCACGACCGTTTCGCCCAGACCGTAGCTCGACGTGATGAACACCGCGTCCTTGAAGCCCGATTCCGTGTCCAGCGTGAACATCACGCCGGCCGCGCCGACGTCCGAGCGCACCATGCGCTGCACGCCCGCCGACAACGCGACTTCAGCATGCGTGAAGCCCTTGTGCACGCGATAGGAAATAGCGCGGTCGTTGTACAGCGACGCGAACACGTGCTTCATGCGATCGAGCACGTCTTCGATGCCGACCACGTTGAGGTAGCTTTCCTGCTGACCAGCGAACGATGCGTCCGGCAGGTCTTCCGCCGTGGCCGACGAACGCACGGCAAACGACAGCTCTTCGGGCGAGCTGTTCTGCAAGGTGTCGAAGCCTGCGCGAATATCGGCCTCGAGCTTGGGCTGCAGCGGCGCCTCGACGATCCACTGACGGATCTCCTTGCCCGCTTCGGCAAGCGCCTTCACGTCGTCGACGTCGAGCGTCTCCAGACGTTTGGCGATGCGTTCGGTCAGGTTGTTGTGATGCAGAAAGTCGCGGAAAGCCAGTGCCGTCGTGGCGAAACCGGTCGGTACGCGCACGCCGGCTTCGGCGAGTTGACTGATCATCTCGCCAAGCGACGCGTTCTTGCCGCCGACAATCTCCACATCGGTCATCCGCAACTGCTCGAACGGAACTACATACGCCTTGTCCTTTGCGACGGTAACTGCGTTAGTCATACAAGCCCCTAAGTGTGAAAGAAATTCACGGCTGTGCAAGTGGGCTCGAACGCGGGACGCTTATTGGAAGCGTGATCTCGCGTCTTGCACAACCTGTTGGAGAAGCAATCGCTTGCTTGCGACGCGTGGGCGGCGCATGCGTCATTGGCGAACATGCAACACCGCACACAAAGTCCGACGAAGCAGACGAATGAACGGATTTAGCGGCGGTTCCGCCGCTTTCTGTTCAGTTTGACGCCGGATAGCATCGCGTTGAACGACCGTTCGCGGTAAGTTAGACGCCAATCGCCTGCAATTGCTTATCCAACAGGTTGCCGCTATTCTACCGTGCCGACTCTCGAAATGTGACGGTCGGACGAGAATTGCGCCTCGAACCGCGCCCGAATGTGCCGCGGCGCTCTTTTAATGCCGTAAAGAGTTCCTCGGCCCGTCCTGGCGCAGTAGCGGTGCCCACGGCGCGCTGCTTCGACGCCGCTGATAAGCGGTCAGCCACCGCGCAGCGAAGCCGATGCAGCAATGTTCCATTCGAGCGCTTTTTGCCGCTCACGTTCCCTGCCCCACTGATGCCGCCCACCGTATTCATCGTCTCCGACGGTACCGGGATCACTGCCGAAACCTTCGCGCATTCGATCCTCTCCCAGTTCGACCAGAAATTCCGCCTGGTTCGCGTGCCGTTCGTCGACTCGACCGAGAAGGCCTACGCCACGTTAGAAAAGATCAATGAAGCGATCCAGCAGGACGGCCGCCGTCCGATCGTTTTCACAACGCTCGTCGACAGTGCGTCGAATCAGATCGTCAAGGGCTCGAATGCGCTCGTGCTCGATATGTTTCAGACCTTCGTCGAGCCGCTCGAACAGGAACTGGAGCTGAAGTCGAGCCACGCCATGGGACGCGGCCACCAGAACGCGGACACCGAGGAGTACAAGAACCGTATCGAGGCGATCAACTTCTCGCTCGCGCACGACGACGGCCAGTCGAACCGCAATCTCGCGGATGCCGACGTGATCCTGGTCGGCGTGTCGCGCAGCGGCAAGACGCCGACGAGCCTCTACCTCGCCATGCAGTACGGCGTGAAAGCAGCCAACTATCCGCTGATTCCGGAAGACTTCGAGCGCGGCAAGCTGCCCACGCCGCTATTGGCGCATCGGCAGAAAATGTTCGGCTTGTCGATTGATCCACAGCGGCTTTCGGAAATCCGCAACGAGCGCCGGCCTGGCAGCAAGTACGCGGCGCCGGAGAATTGCCGCTATGAAATCAACGAAGCCGAAGCGATGATGCGTCGCGAAGGGATCAAGTGGCTGTCGTCGACGCACAAGTCGATCGAAGAGATCGCGACCACCATCCTGCAGGAAATCAAGCTGGATCGGCCGTCATATTGAGGAACGCAGGGCGAGCGGGCGTGCTGCCGCTCCGGCGCCTTTCAGACCAGGAGGCGCTCCTCTTCGCGCTCCCGGAGCGCCGCTGTCCTCCTCCTGGCGCTCCCAGCGGCCGCTCTGTCCGTGAGAGGCTCCGCTCGTGCCTTGCCCACGCCCGTTCGTCACTTGCCTGCGCGCTGCTGCCGGCACTGCTCGAACACGCAGACGGCCGCGGCAGCGGCCACATTGAGCGATTCCATGCCGCCCGGCTGAGGAATCGTCACGCGCAGCGAGACCGCGTCGCGCCAGGTCTGCGACACACCCGCGCCTTCGTTGCCGAACACCCAGGCGAGCTCGCCACTGAGATCACAGTCGTAAATCGCTTCAGCGCCGTGCGAATCCGTGATCACGACTGGCACCGCGAGGCGCTCGATCAGCGTCTGCGCGTCGACATCTTCGTGGATCTGCAGCAGGAAGTGCGCGCCCATGCCCGAGCGCAGCACCTTGGACGACCACGCGTAAGCTGTCCCCGGCGCGCAGAATACCTGTTGAATGCCGGCTGCGGCTGCGCTGCGCAGAATGGAGCCGACGTTGCCCGCGTCCTGCACGCCGTCAAGCACGATGCAGGTTTGCGCGACGGAGTCGGGCAATGGCGTGTCGAGCTTTTCCACGAGCAGCAGCATGCCGACGCCGTGCACGACATTCGACAACTGCCCGAATAGCGCATCCGGCAGCGTGACGATGCGTTGATCGTCGATACGCGAGACGATGGCCTGCGCTTCATCATGGCGAAGCGCGCCTTCGGTGACGACGCACATCTCCGGCTGGCCGGCGACGTCCAGATAAGCGCTCGCAAGATGAAAGCCTTCGAGCAGCGCGTGGCCGCTGCGGCGCTGCTGGTGCGTCGACCCGGCCAGCGCCTTCAGGCGTTTATAGAGCGGATTGTCCCGCGAGGTGATGGCTTTCACAGGCAGCGAGGGCGGTGAGAAATCAGGAAAAGGGTTCGCGGCGTTGCGGGTCGGCAGGCCGTGCGGCGGCGGTATGTCGAGGATTGCGCGCTGTCAGCCGCGGCGCCTCAGGTTCACGCGCCGCTGTGTTCGCCGAACGCGTCGCCGTCGAGCATCGCATCGTCCAGCATGCCGTCCGCCAGCATCTCCGGCACGGCGACAATCTCGCCTGCGGGCAGCGCCACGCCGGTGCCGAACCGCAGATGCGCTTCGCGCACGGGCGCAAACGAGCGCCGGTGATGCTCGCACGGCCCATGCTCGCGCAGCGCCGCGAGATGCTGCGGCGTGCCGTAGCCGGCATGCGCATTGAAGCCGTACATCGGGTAAGTCTGGTGCAATTCGAGCAGCATCCGGTCGCGCGTGACCTTGGCGAGTATCGACGCCGCCGAGATGCATTTCACCAGCGCGTCGCCGCCGATCACGGCTTCGCTGCGTACGCTGAGCGTCGGGCAACGGTTGCCGTCCACCTTGACGAGCGTGGGCATGACCGACAGCCCTTCCACGGCGCGCTTCATCGCCAGCATGGTGGCGTGCAGGATGTTCAGCGAATCGATTTCCTCGACCGTTGCCGAGGCAATGCAGTAAGCGAGCGCGCGATCGACGATCTTTTCGTACAGTTCGTCGCGCTTTTTCGCAGTAAGCGCTTTCGAATCGTCCAAGCCGCGGATCATCGGCCTGGACGGATCGAAAATCACGGCCGCAGCGACGACCGGGCCGGCCAGCGGTCCACGCCCGGCTTCGTCGACGCCGCAGACGATGTCGTCCGCCGTCTCGAAGTTCAGGCCGACCTGCCGACTGGCCACGCCCGCGACAGCCTTGCGGCGTGGCGCGGCTCCAGCCGTGCGGGCCTTGGTGCGCTGCTCGCTCACGGCCGCACCCCGCGCTTTTCGACGACGCTCGCAACGACCTCCGCGGCACGCTGTGCGGTGTTCTGCTTCAGCACGTGATGCATCTCCGTGAAGATTTCCGTCAGCGTGCGCCGGTTGGCTTCATCGCGCAACTGTTTCAGCGTGGCTTCGGCGAGCGCCTGAGGCGTCGCGAAATGCTGCAGGATTTCCGGCACCACAAAGCGCCCCGCCAGAATGTTAGGCAAACCGACATACGGCAGATAACCCTGCCGGCGCATGATCTGGCCGGTGAGCCAAGGCACCTTGTACGAGATGACCATCGGCTTTTTGAGGAGCGCCGCCTCGAGCGTGACCGTGCCGCTCTTCACGAGAATCGCGTCGGCCGCCGTCATGGCGAGTTGCGCCTGGCCGTCCGTAATGGTGAGCGCGAGCCCCGGGTGCGAATCGACCAGCGGGCGCAGCATCTCGCGCAAAGCCGGCGTGGCCGCCGGCATCACGAAGCGCAGACCGGGCTCCTGGTGCTGCATCATTTCCATCGCGGCGAAGAACGTCGGGCCGATCAGGTCGATCTCGGAGCGGCGGCTGCCCGGCAGCACCGCGATGACCGGACCGCTTTCCGCGAGATCCAGTGTGCGGCGCGCGCCGAGCGTGTCGGGTTCGAGCGGAATTTCGTCGGCGAGCGGATGACCCACGTACGAAGCCGCGACGCCCGCCTTTTCGAGCAGCGCCGTTTCGAACGGGAACACGCACAGCATGTGGTCGACCGCCTTGGCGATCTTCTTGATGCGGCCGCCGCGCCAGGCCCAGATGGACGGACAGACGAAGTGAACCGTCGGAATGCCCGCCTCGCGCAGCGGATGCTCGAGGCCGAAGTTGAAATCAGGAGCGTCGACGCCGACGAACACCGCGGGCGGCTCGGCCAGCAATTGCCGCTTCAGGTCGTTGCGGATGCGCAGAATTTCGGGAATGTGCCGCAGCGCTTCGACATAGCCGCGCACGGACAGCTTTTCCATCGGCCAATGAGCGTCGAAACCCGCGGCAATCATGCGCGGGCCCCCGATCCCATAGAAATGCGTGGTGGTTGGCAAGCGGCTCGCGAGGCCGCCCAGCAGCGACGAGGCCAACAGGTCGCCGGACGGCTCGCCGGCCACCATCGCGATGCGCAGCGGACTGGGTTGCAATGCCATCGCTTAGCGGATGATGCCGCGCTGCGAGGCTTCGACGAATGCAAGCAGCGTTGCCACCGGGCCGTCGCCGTCGCCGCCGGCGGACGCCAGCTCGCGCAGTTGCACCTTCGCTTCCTCCAGCGACAGACTGTTCTTGTACAACAGACGGTACGCCGAGCGCAGCGCCGAGATAGCGTCCGGCGAAAAACCGCGGCGGCGCAGGCCTTCCACGTTGATGCCGTGCGGCTCGGCCTTGTTGCCCGCAGCAATGACGAACGGCGGAATGTCCTGCACGAGCGCCGAAGCGCCGCCCAGCATGGAATGCGCACCGATCCGTACGAACTGATGCACGCCCGACATGCCGCCGACGATCGCGTGGTCGCCAATCGTCACGTGACCGGCCATCTGCGCGTTGCTCGACAGAATGACGTTGTTGCCGACGCGGCAGTCGTGCCCGATATGCACGTACGCCATGATCCAGTTATCGTCGCCAAGAGTGGTCACGCCCGCGTCCTGCACCGTGCCGGTGTGGATGGTGGTGAACTCGCGGATCGTGTTGCGGTTGCCGATTTCGAGCCGCGTCGGCTCGTCCTTGTACTTCATGTCCTGCGGACGGCCGCCGACCGATGCATAGTGGCCGATGCGGTTGTCTTCGCCGATCGTAGTGTGGCCTTCGATCACGCTATGCGAACCGACCGTGGTTCGCGCACCGATCGTCACATGGGCGCCGATCACGGCATACGGTCCGATTTCGACGGATTCGTCGAGTTGTGCGCCCGGTTCGACGATCGCAGTGGGATGAATCCTGCTCATGCGTCCTCGCTTCTGATTCTGTTGCGTTGTCTGGATGGGCTGCGGCAAGCCGGCTGCGCTGCGGGAGGCGCCGGCTGACCGGACGGTGAGTCAAGCGCTGGGTCAAACGTCGATTCAAACCTTGACTCAAACATTCACTCAAGCGCCCCTGACCTCTACGTCAGGCGTCTTTGTCCGTATGACGCACCGCGCACATCAGGTCTGCTTCCGCCGCCACCACGCCATCCACCTCGGCCCGTGCCTTGAACTTCCAGATGCCGCGCATGTGCCGCTCGAACGTGCAGTTCAGGATGAGCTGATCGCCCGGCTCAACGACACGCTTGAAGCGCGCGTTGTCGATGCCGACGAACAGATACAGCGTGTTCGACGGATCGCTCGGCTCTTCCGAGAAAGTCAGAAGCGCCGCCGTTTGCGCGAGCGCCTCGAGGATCAGCACGCCGGGCATGACCGGACGAGTCGGAAAGTGCCCCTGGAAATACGGCTCGTTGATCGACACGTTCTTCAACGCTTTGATGCTCTTGTGCGGCTCGAGTTCGAGCACCCGGTCAACCAGCAGGATCGGGTAACGATGGGGCAGCAGCGTGAGAATCTTATGAATGTCGAGATTGATTTTTTCGGTGCTCATGGTGTTTCTGCTCACGCATTGACTGCGCGATGATGACTGCGGATGCTGGTGCAGGTGGGTTGTCAGCGGGTTGTGAGCGCGTGCTGCCGGCGCTCGCCGTGAACTGGTTGCCGTGCCACCGGGTCGCGGCAACCGTCTTCGCTTCCTGATATTCGCCCGCCATTTTACGCGGTAGCGGCGGGCCGCCCGGAAAACTAGCTTTGATCGCTCCGTGCCGCGCCTGCCGCGCCGGATGCCGCAGGCGCCGCCTTGCCGTCCGGCTGAGCCGCTGCGCCGTTTTCCAGTGCCTTGATACGGTCGCGAAGCTTGTCGATATTGCGCAGCAAGGCCGCGCTTTTGTTCCAGTCGGCGTGATTCACCGCGGGGAACGCGCTGGTGTACATGCCGGGCTTCAGCAGCGACTTCGACACGCCCGACTTGGCGGTGACGATGACATGATCGGCAAGCGTCACATGCCCGGCAATGCCGACCGCGCCGCCGATCATGCAGTGGCGGCCAATGGTCGTGCTGCCCGCAATGCCCGCGCAACCGGCAATGACCGTATACGCACCGATCCGGCAGTTATGGCCGATCTGCACAAGGTTGTCGATTTTCACGCACTCCTCGATGACCGTGTCAGCCATCGCGCCGCGGTCGATCGTGGTGTTCGCACCGATCTCGACGTCAGCCGCAATCGACACGCCGCCGACCTGCGGAATCTTCACCCAGCTGCCGGTACGCGCTTCGCCTTCGCCGACGAAATCCGGCGCAAAGCCAAAGCCGTCCGAGCCGATCACCGCGCCCGCGTGCACGATCACACGCTCGGCGAGCTTGCAGCCGTGGTACACGGCGACGTTCGGATACAGATGCGAACCCGCGCCGATGCGCGTGCCGCGGCCAATCACCACATTTGCGTCGAGCCGCACATTGTCGCCGATCACGGCGCCCGCTTCCACCGTGACGTGCGGTCCGATCACCGCGCTGGCGGCTATCTGCGCGGACGGGTCGATCGTCGCGCTCGGATGAATGCCGGGCGCGACCTTCGGAGCCGCGAGGTCGATGAAGGTTTGCGCGACGCGCGCGAAGTAAGCGTACGGATTCGGCGTGACGATGAAGTTACGGCCGCTGCGGGACGCGAGCTTCGCGAGGTCGTCCGCATTGATCAGGACCGCGCCCGCGCGAGTCGTTTCGACTTGCGACAGGTACTTCGGGTTGGCGAGGAACGCCAGCTGGTCCGGGCCTGCCTGGTCGAGCGGCGCCAGACTGCCGACGCGCTGCGAACCGTCTCCCACTACTTCACCGCCGAACCGCTGGACGATGTCCTCGAGCGTAAAAGCCATGCCTATCCTGTCTCCTGCTGTTCAGTACAACTTGTCGGTGCGACGTGTCATTGCGCGTTGTCGGCAACCTTGTGAGTAAGCTCGTGACTGCCCTTTGTCAATGCGCGTTGTCAGTACCGCGACGCCGCTTTCAGTTGCCCGAAGCCGCGAGAGCCTTGAGCACCTGGTCGGTGATGTCGATGCGCGGGCTGACATACACCGCTTCCTGCACGATCAGGTCGTAGTGCTGCGCCTCGGCGATCTGCTTGATCACCTTGTTCGCACGGTCCAGCACCGCCGCGAGTTCTTCATTTCGGCGCTGGTTCAGGTCCTCGCGAAATTCGCGTTGCTTGCGCTGAAAGTCGGTGTCGAGCTGCGACAGATCGCGCTGCTTTTGCGCACGGTCCGCCGTAGACATCGACGCACCGTTCTTGTCGAGTGAATCGGACATCGACTTCAGCTTCTGCGCCATGTCCGCGAGGTCCTTGTCGCGCTTGGCGAACTCTGCCTCGAGCTTGACCTGGGCCGCCTTCGCCGCGGCCGATTCCCGCAGAATCCGGTCGGAATTCACCGCGGCAATCCTGGCTTCCTGCGCGTGCGCCACGCCGACGCCCAGCGTCATTGCCAGCGCCAGCGCGCAAGCCACACGTTTCGAAAACATACCGGTTAGCAAAGTGATCCTCTCGATACTGTTGTTTGGCGAGCCTTCCGCAGCGCGGTCAGAACGCCGTCCCGATCTGGAACTGGAACTTCTGATACTGGTCGCCCGTATGCTTGGTGAGCGGGAAGCCCAGGCTGAGCTTGAGCGGCCCGATCGGCGAAATCCATGCAAGACCGACACCGTAGCCGTAACGCAGGCCGTTGGCGCCGTTCGAGTTAGCCGCGCTGCTCGCGTCCGCCCAGACGTTACCGGCGTCGAGGAACGTGAACACGCGCAACGTCCGATCATAGCCGGTGCCAGGCAGCGGGAAGGTCAATTCGATATTGCCGACCAGCAGCTTCGAGCCGCCGATCGGATCGCCGGTCGTCTTGTCGCGCGGACCGAGCGAGCTCGGCTCGTAGCCGCGGACCGAACCGATACCGCCCGCGTAGTAGTTCTTGAAAATCGGGTATGGCTTGCCGCCCATGCCCTTGCCGTAGCCGCCCTGGAAGTTGAAGCCCAGCACGAAGCCGCGCGCAAACGAGTAATAGTACTGCGCGTTGATGTCGGCCTTGTAATACTGCGTGCTGCCGATCGGCGTGCCGTATTCAGCGTTGGCCTGCGCGAAGTAACCGCGGCTCGGCACGAGCGCACTGTCGCGCGCGTCGCGCGACCAGCCCACCGTAACCGGCACGTTGTTCGACACGCGGCCGAAGTCCTGCACGTATTGCTTGTACGACGCCGGCGTGTTCGCGTCGACGTCGAGCTTGTTCTGCTCGAGGCCCGCGCCGAAATAGACCGTATCGACCTCGGAGAACGGAATGCCGAATTTCAGATCGCCACCCATGGTGACGATCTTGAAGCTCGAATCGGTCGAGTAATACAGCGGCTGGTAAGTGCGGTAATAAACGTCGGTAATACGCTTGATGCCGTCCACCGTGAAGTACGGGTCGACCTGCGTGACCGTCAACGTACGGTACGTTTTTGCGGTGTTGACGTTCACCGCGAGGCTCGTGCCCGAACCGAATACGTTGTCCTGCGACACGCCCGCGGAGAGCACCACCTTGTCCGTCGACGAAAAGCCCGCGCCCAGCGTGATCGCGCCGGTCGGTTTCTCGGCGACCTTCACGTCCACGTCCACCTGGTCAGGCGTACCTTCAACAGGGATCGTGGTCACGTCCACGTCAGTAAAGTAGCCGAGACGATTGATACGGTCTTTCGACAACGCGAGGCGGTTCGAGTCGAACCACGAGCTTTCGAGCTGGCGCATTTCGCGGCGCACCACTTCGTCGCGCGTACGCGTGTTGCCCACCACGTTGATACGGCGCACGTACACGCGGCGGCTCGGGTCCACCTGCAGTGTCAGGTCGACCTTGTGGTTGGTCTGGTCGATCTGCGGCTGCGCGTTGACGGTCGCGAACGCGTAACCATATTCGCCGAGTTTATCGACGATTGCCTTGGTGGTAGCTTGCAGCTTTTCGGCCGAGAAACGGTCGCCCGGCTTGATCTTGATGAGCTTGGCGAGCTCAGGCTCGCGGTCGAGCAGATTGCCGGCCAGCTTGATGCTCGAAATCGTGTACGGCTCGCCTTCGTGCAGGGTGACCGTCAGATACATGTCCTTCTTGTCCGGCGTGATCGACACCTGGGTCGACTCGATGTTGAACTCGAGATAGCCGCGGTTCAGATAGTAGGAGCGGACATTTTCGAGGTCGCCGGTGAGCTTGTCTTTCGCGTACAGGTCGTTCTTCGTGTACCACGAGAACCAGTTCGGCGTGGACAGCTGCATTTCGTCGCGCAGCGTACCCGTGCTGAAGGCCTTGTTGCCGATAAAATTGATCTGGCGGATCTTCGCGCTCGGCCCTTCGGCCACCGAGAACAGCACCGAAACGCGATTGCGGTCGATCGGCGTGATCGTGGTCGTGACTTCAGCCGCGTAGTAGCCGCGCGTCAGGTACTGGCGCTTCAATTCCTGTTCGGCCTTGTCGACGAGCGCCTTGTCGTAGTAACGGCCCTGCGACAAGCCGACCGCGCGCAACGCCTTGGTCAGATTTTCCTTGTCGAACTCGTGAATGCCCGCGAAGTCGATCGTGCCGATGGCCGGACGTTCCAGCACCTGCACGATCACCACATTGCCTTCGGTCGCGATCTTGACGTCGTTGAAGAAGCCCGTTGCGTACAGCGCGCGAATCGCTTCGGAAGCCTTGTCGTCGTTGAACGTATCGCCCTGCTTGATGGGCAGATACGCGAACACGGTACCAGGTTCGACGCGTTGCAATCCCTCGATCCGGATGTCCTGCACCACGAACGGCGTCGTTGCGTGAGCAACCAGCCCATGCGCGGCAAGTGCCGCGGTTATTACCGTCTTCGGAACCAAGCGATGAGGTTTAAACAACGTGCTTCCCCAGTGTGTATAGCTGCATCAGGTCGGACGGCCGCTATTGTGAGCGCCGCCGGACACTTTAAAAGTGGATTAAACGAGCGAGATCGTTGAACAGTGCAATCGCCGACAAAGCGACGATGCAGGCGAGACCCGCCCTCTGAAAAACGAGTTGCCAGCGATCGGAGACAACTTTACCGGTCACAGCTTCAACCAAATAATATAACAGATGCCCCCCGTCCAATACCGGAATTGGTAGCAGGTTCAGTACACCGAGGCTAATACTGACGAGGGCGAGGAACGACAGAAATGCAGAAGGACCGAGACGTGCGCTCTTTCCTGCGTAGTCGGCGATCGTGACCGGGCCCGAGAGATTCTTTAGCGACGCCTCGCCGACGATCATGCGCCCGAACATTCGCACCGAATAGACCGCGAGGTCCCATGTACGGTGCGCACCAAGGCGAAGGCTTTCGACAGGTCCATAACGCACGTTGATGGACGGCACCTGGGTCGCGAGCTCGGCGCCGATACGGCCGACCTGTTCTCCGGTGGCCGGGTCGCGCTGTGCTTGCGGAACGATGCGGATGTCTTCGAGCTTGCCCGCCCCCTGGCTCTGCGCCTGGCCCTGTGTTTGCCCCGCGGCTGCCCGCTCCACTTGCAGCGTCAAAGGCTGGCCCGCGTGCGATTTTACATAGGCGATGAAGGCCGTAGCGTTGTCAGTCGCGATACCGTTGATCGCGCGCAAACGGTCGCCAGGAAGAAGTCCCGCCTTCTGCGCCGCACTGCCGGGCTGCACACCCGCGACCGTCAGCTTGCCGCCGCCGGGTTCGAAGCCGAGCCGCGACATGAAGTCGTCGTCGACGTCTTTTTCGGTTAGACCGCGCAAGTCGAGCTGGAAGTCGGACGTGCCGTCCGCGCCTTTTGCGCTCAGCACGACGCGCTTATGGTCGAACGCCGCACCGAGCAGCTTCCAGCGCAAGTCCGACCAGGAACGCACCGGCTCCGATTCGGCCGCTTTCTCCGCGCGCACGCCGACCACCGTCTCGCCGCCCTCGAAACCGGCGAGCGCAGCCGCCGTGTTGGGCGCGGGCGTGGCGAGAATCGCCGCGGGTTCGGTCACGCCGGTGGCGAACACGAGACCGAACAGAACGATCGCCAGCAGGAAATTGGCGACGGGCCCGGCCGCGACGATCGCAATGCGACGCCACACCGACTGCCGGTTGAACGCATGCGGCAATGCTTCAGCAGGAATCGGCGCGCCGCCGGTTTCGCGCTCGTCGAGCATCTTCACATAGCCGCCGAGCGGCAGCGCGGCAACCGTCCATTCGGTGCCGCTCTTCGCACTGACCCATTGGAATAGCGGCTTGCCGAAGCCAATCGAAAAGCGCAGCACCTTGACGCCACACAGCCGCGCCACGCTGTAATGCCCGTATTCGTGGACGACCACGAGCACGCCAATCGCGACCGCGAAGGCGAGCACTTCGATCAGCAGATTCATATGCGCCTCACTGGACGGCGCGTTCCGTGCGGCGGGCGGCGTCGGGCAGACGCGCGATGAATTCGGCTGCGGCGCGACGCGCGGCGGCGTCCGCTTCGATCACGTCTTCGAGCGCATGCGCGCTGCGGTTGGGCAACGCGTTGAGCACCGAGTCGACCACCTGCGCGATCGCCATGAAGCCGATCTGGCGCGACAGGAACGCTTCAACAGCAATTTCGTTAGCGGCGTTGAGTGCCGCGCTGGCGACGCCGCCCTCGGCGAGCGCCTTCATGGCCAATGCCAGGCAAGGAAAACGCGCGTAGTCCGGCTTCTCAAACGACAGCGACGCGACTTGCGCGAGGTCGAGCTGCGCGACCCCCGAGTCCACGCGATCCGGGAACGCGAGCGCATGGGCGATCGGCGTGCGCATGTCGGGATTGCCGAGTTGCGCCAGCACCGAGCCGTCGGCGTACGACACCAGCGAATGGATCACGCTTTGCGGGTGAATCAGCACGTCGATGCGCTCGCCCGGCAGGCCGAACAGCCAATGTGCCTCGATCACTTCGAGGCCTTTGTTCATCATCGTGGCGGAGTCGACCGAGATCTTGCGGCCCATGACCCAGTTCGGGTGCTTGCACGCCTCTTCCGGCGTCACGTCGACGAGCGTGGCCGGCTCGCGCGTGCGGAACGGACCGCCCGACGCCGTCAGAATAATCTTGGAGACGCCGCCATGCAGCGCAGCTTCGCGCGGCAAACACTGGAAAATCGCGTTGTGTTCGCTGTCGACCGGCAACAGGACCGCGCCGTTGTCATGGACCGCGTCCATGAAGATGGCGCCCGACATGACGAGCGCTTCCTTGTTCGCGAGGAGAATGCGCTTGCCGGCGCGCGCAGCCGCCAGGCTCGGCGCAAGGCCGGCCGCGCCGACGATCGCCGCGACCACCGTGTCGCAGCCGTCGCTCTTCGAGACCTGGACGAGTGCGTCGGGGCCGTAAGTCACTTCGGTCTTGCAGCCGGCGTCGCGCAGCTTCGCCGCGACGCGCGCAGCCGTGTCGGCGTCGCCGACCACGGCGACCTCCGGCCGGAACCGCAGGCATTGCTCGACGAGCTTGTCGCCGTTGCGGTGCGCGCTGAGCGCATAAACCGAAAAGCGCTCCGGATGACGCGCGACGACGTCGAGCGTGCTGTCTCCAATCGAGCCCGTGGAACCGAGCAATGTCAGACGTTTTTGCATATCTCTTTCTCTAGCCGAGCAGCAGCATGGCGAGCGGCAGCACCGGCAACAATGCGTCGATGCGGTCGAGCACGCCACCGTGCCCAGGCAACAGGCCGCTCGAATCTTTCACGCCGGCCTGGCGTTTCAGCATCGATTCAAAAAGGTCGCCCACTACGCTGAACGCCACCAGCACGGTCAGCGCAAGCAGCGCGCGCGGGGCGCCCCAATGCGCCCACAGCTCAGAATACAAGGTCGGCTCGAACGCATGCAAAAGGACCGCGGCCAGCCCGACGATCATCACCGCGAGCCAGCCGCCGATCGCGCCCTCCCACGTCTTGCCCGGGCTGATGGCGGGCGCTAGCTTGTGCTTGCCGAACGCCTTACCCGAGAAGTATGCGCCGATATCGGCGAGCCATACCAATAGCAGCAGCGAGAGCACGAAAGACACGCCCTGCATCCGCGCGGCGACGAGAGCATGCCAGCACGCGACGAATATCACAATCCCGGCAAGAAACAGAAAGCTGCGCCAGGCGCCCTGTGCGAGCGTGGGCTTGCGCAGCAGCACGAACGGGCCGGCGACCACCCAGAAAATGGCCGCCGCCTTGTAAAACGGCTGGGCGCCGTCTACGCCGATGCCAAGCCGCGTGCTCGCGACCAACGCGACCGCCGCCACCAGCGCGTAGACCACCGGGCCGGCGCCGCCCAGCTTGAGCAGCCGCGCCCACTCCCACGCGGCGAACACGACGACAAAAGCGATCAGCGCGCCGAACGCGCCGATCGGCGCGAACAACGTGACGGGCAGAAACACCGCCAAAAGGACAACCGCCGTGATGACACGGGTTTTTAGCATGGAAGCGAATCGACGTTTTGCGATTGCGGCTCGAGTTGAGCACTGGTGCGGCCGAAACGGCGCTCACGCTCGCCGTAGGAAGCAATGGCGCGGCCGAGCGCGTCGGCGTCGAAATCCGGCCAGAAGGTGTCGGTGAAGTAGAACTCGGTGTAGGCCAGCTGCCACAGCAGGAAGTTGCTGACGCGTCGCTCGCCGCCCGTGCGGATGAAGAGGTCCGGCTCGGGCGCATAGGCCATGGACAGATGCTCGGCGAACGATTCCTCGCTCACCTCGACCGGCTTGCCCGCCTCTGCCGCCTGCTCCACGAGCTTGCGGGTAGCCTGCATGATGTCCCAGCGGCCGCCGTAATTGGCGGCGATGGTAAGCGTGAGGCGGGTATTGCGCGCGGTCTTCGTCTCTGCGCGCCGGATCAGATCGCGAATGCGCGTATCGAAACGTTCCAGGTCGCCGACCACCCGCAAACGGATGCCGTTTGCGTGCAGCTTGCCGATTTCGCGCTCCAGCGCGGTGACGAACAGGCGCATCAGGAACGACACTTCGTCGTTCGGGCGGCGCCAGTTTTCCGAGCTGAAAGCGAACAGCGTCAGATATTCGACGCCCTGGCGGGCGCACGCCTCGACGGCCGCGCGTACCGCGTCGACGCCACGCGTATGACCGGCCACGCGCGGCAAGCGGCGCTGGGTGGCCCAACGGCCGTTGCCGTCCATGATGATCGCGATATGTCGCGGCACCGCGGCGACATCAGGCACGCGCACGGTTGAGCTGGTGTAGGTCATGGCCGTCGGGACAATAACTGCAAATAAAGAAGTAAAAATCCTGAAAGTGGTGAGTGCTCCCAGACCTGGCGCTTCACGACTTGGACTTCACGCGAGCCCCGGATAAACAGTAACGCCGAAGCCAGCCGGCGTTCTGTTCGGAGCCTCGCAGGCTTATACCGTCATGATCTCTGCTTCTTTCGTGGCGACGAGTTTGTCGATTTCTGCGACGAATCTGTCCGTCAGCTTCTGAACATCGTCGCCGGCGCGGCGCTCGTCGTCTTCTGAAATTTCCTTGTCTTTGACGAGCTTCTTCAGTTGCTCGTTAGCGTCACGGCGCAGGTTGCGGACAGCGACCTTGGCCGTTTCCGCTTCGCTCTTGACCACTTTCGTCAATTCGCGGCGGCGCTCTTCGGTCAGCGCGGGCATCGGCACGCGGATCACGTCGCCTTGCGTGGCCGGGTTCAGCCCGAGGTCCGACTCGCGGATCGCCTTTTCGACGACCGGGACCATCTTCTTTTCCCACGGCTGCACGCCAATCGTGCGTGCGTCGATCAGCGTCAGGTTGGCGACCTGGGAAATAGGCACCGGCGAGCCGTAGTAATCGCACTGGATGTGATCGAGCAGGCCCGTGTGCGCACGGCCCGTACGGATTTTCGACAGATCGTTCTTGAACGCGTCGATGGAACGCTGCATTTTTTGCTCAGCGCCCTTCCTGATATCAGCCACAGACATTTTTAAACCTCCGAACCTTCAAAACGGGCGAGCCGGCCAGCACGCGGGTATGCGGCGGCCCGGGCTCGCGTCAAAGCCCACGTTATATGAACGAGAGTTTACACGTGGACGAGGGTGCCCTCGTCCTCGCCGAGCACGATGCGCTTGAGCGCACCCGGCTTGACGATCGAAAACACGCGGATCGGCAGCTTCTGGTCGCGGCACAGCGCAAAGGCCGTGGCGTCCATCACCTGCAGGTTGCGGCCGATCGCCTCGTCGAAGCTGATCGTGGTGTAGCGCGTCGCGCTAGGATCTTTCTTCGGGTCTGCCGAGTAGACGCCGTCCACCTTGGTGGCTTTCAGCACGACTTCCGCGCCGATTTCCGAGCCGCGCAACGCAGCGGCCGTGTCGGTCGTGAAGAACGGGTTGCCGGTACCGGCCGCGAAAATCACGACTTTGCCTTCCTCGAGCTGGCGAATCGCGCGCGGACGGATGTATGGCTCGACTACCTGGTCCATGCGCAGCGCGGATTGCACGCGCGCTTCGATGCCGGCATGGCGCATGGCGTCCTGCAGCGCCAGCGCGTTCATCATGGTGGCCAGCATGCCCATGTAGTCGGCCGTGGCGCGGTCCATGCCGGCCGCGCCGCCTGCCACGCCGCGAAAAATATTGCCGCCGCCAATCACCACGGCCAGCTGCGTTCCGAGACGGACCACTTCGGCCACGTCCGCCACCATTCGTTCGATGGTCGCGCGATTGATGCCGAAGGCATCGTCGCCCATCAGGGCTTCACCGGAGAGTTTGAGCAGGACGCGTTTGTAGGCAGTGGGCATAGGGGTATCCAGATCGCGCAGAACAGGGCAACAACAAGGGACTAATGTAGGGGTGAAACGCTGATTCGGGCAAGCGCCGCCAAATTGACGGACCCAGGAGGTCCGCCAACGGCGGCTGCGCCGCGGGGATCGACCCGCGCGCAGCCTTGCGGCGCAGCCGACCGCAGCACAGTCATGCTGTGCCGCGGGTACAACGGTACTAGCTGGGACAGGTGACGCTTATTGTTGCTTTGCAGCAGCCACTTGCGCGGCAACTTCAGCGGCAAAGTCGTCCTGCTTCTTCTCAATGCCTTCGCCGACCACGAACAGCGCGAACTTCTGGACGCTCGCATTGCCGGCCTTCAGCATCTGTTCGATCGTCTGCTTGTCGTTCTTAACGAACGTCTGGTTCAGCAGCGACACTTCTTTCAGGTACTTCTGCACGCTGCCTTCCACCATCTTCGCGACGATTTCAGCCGGCTTGCCCGATTCGGCCGCCTTCTGCTCGGCGATGCTGCGTTCCTTGGCGATCAGATCCGCCGGCACGTCTTCCGACGACAGCGAGACCGGCTTCATTGCAGCGATGTGCATGGCCACGTCCTTACCGACCTGCTCGTCAGCACCGGTGTACTCGACCAGCACGCCGATACGCGTGCCGTGCAGGTACGCAGCCAGCTTGTTCGACGTTTCGAAGCGCACGAAACGGCGGATCGACAGGTTTTCGCCGATCTTGCCGACGAGCGCGAGGCGCACTGCGTCGACGGTTTGGCCTTCGAGCGGCAGAGCCGACAGCGCCGCGACGTCAGCCGGGTTTTGCGTGGCAACCAGCTCGGCGACCTTCTTCGAGAAAGCGAGGAAGTCGTCGTTCTTCGAGACGAAGTCAGTTTCGCAGTTCAGTTCGACGAGCGAACCCGCATTGCCGCCGATGAACGAAGCGACCACGCCTTCAGCCGTGACGCGCGATGCCGCCTTGCTTGCCTTGTTGCCCAGCTTCACGCGCAGCAGCTCTTCCGCGCGCGCCATGTCGCCGTCGGCTTCCGTCAGCGCCTTCTTGCATTCCATCATCGGCGCGTCGGTCTTTGCGCGCAGTTCTGCAACCATGCTTGCGGTAATTGCCGCCATCATTTGCTCCTTGAGTTCCGTCTGTGTTCCGTCTGTCACACGCCGCCCGCATTTCGATGCGGGCGGCAAGAATTCGTTTCAACGTTATGCGCATTTTTGCGCGCATTTTTTCGGTTAACGCGTCGGGTACCGCTCCAACTCTCCAGCCGGCGCCCCACTACAGCGTCGCGGCTTAAAAAAAGGGGGCCTGTGGAAAGCCCCCTTTTTTGCCGGACACGGGGCAGCTTTATGCTTCCCCGTTGACCTCGACGAACTCGTCGCCGTCGTCGCCGCGGGCAGCCTGCACCACTTCGTTGACCGCGTTCGCACGGCCTTCGAGGATCGCGTCGGCCACGCCAGCCGCGTACAGAGCGACGGCCTTGCTGGCGTCGTCGTTACCCGGGATCACGTAGTCGATGCCTTCCGGCGAGTGGTTCGTATCGACCACTGCGATGACCGGCACGCCGAGCTTGTTCGCTTCGGTGACGGCAATCTTGTGGTAGCCGACGTCGACCACGAAAATCGCGTCCGGAATACCGCCCATATCCTTCACGCCGCCGATCGACTTTTGCAGCTTGAGCATTTCGCGTTCGAACAGCAGCGCTTCCTTCTTGCTCATGCGCTCGGTTTCACCTGCTTCCAGCGCCGCTTCCATGTCCTTCAGGCGCTTGATCGAAACCTTCAGCGTCTTGAAGTTGGTCAGCATGCCGCCGAGCCAGCGTGCGTTGACGTACGGCATGCCAGCGCGCTGCGCTTCCTGGGCGATCGTGTCGCGCGACTGGCGCTTCGTGCCGACGAACAGGATGGTGCCGCGATTGGCTGCCAGCTGACGCGCGTACTTCAGCGCGTCGTTGTACATCGGCAGCGTCTTTTCGAGGTTGATGATGTGAATCTTGTTGCGATGGCCGAAAATGAAGGGTGCCATCTTCGGGTTCCAGAAGCGCGTTTGGTGACCGAAGTGGACACCGGCTTCCAGCATTTGACGCATGGTAACTGCCATGAAAATCTCCGCGAGGGTTGGGTCTTAAGCCGGCCGCCGTATCCGCCGCGCTGCCATGTCATGCTTTATCCTGCATGGCTGAGCGCCGCGAACACCCTGGGTGCGCCGGCTTGCGAGTTTGCCGCCTTGATACTGCTCTCACCCCGTGGCTCAGGCGGCAAGCGCCACGGGAAGCTTCACCTTGATCTGCCTCACCTGCTGAGCGGTGCTGCCATTCAGTGCTGCCACATTCTCAGCCGAAACCCGGTCTGGATGATGACAAACCACAAGCACAGCGGCCCAGCCAAAAGCAAACAGGATCGACTTAGCCAAACATTATAGCATGCGACTATCGGCTGACTCAACCTGCCGGCTGCTCCAGTTTCGGCGGGTTGCACCCTCGGGTTGCCCGGCGGCGTCGCAAGCCGACTGCCGGCTGTCCGATCTCGGCGAGAAGACGCGGCCTATCGGAAAAGGCTTCGTCCAAGGCGCCGAAACGCCGCCAAAAGACTGCGGCCTAAGGGAATATGGTGCGATAATCCCGGAATAAATCGCATTTCAGGCCCGACTCATGGCTATCACGCTCAAAAACGAACACGATATCGCGCAAATGCGCGTCGCCTGCAGACTTGCGAGCGAAGTGCTCGACTACATCGCCCCGTTTGTCACCGCCGGCGTCACGACCGGCGAGTTGGACCGCCTGTGCCACGAATACATGCTGAAGGAACAGGGCACCGTGCCCGCGCCGCTGAACTATCAGCCGCCCGGCTATCCACCCTACCCGAAGGCCACCTGCATTTCCGTGAACGACGTGATTTGCCACGGCATTCCCGGCGACAAGACGCTGAAGAACGGCGACGCGCTCAACATCGACATCACCGTCATCAAGGACGGCTATTTCGGTGACACGAGCCGCATGTTCATCGTCGGCGAGGGCTCGATTCTCGCCAAACGCCTCGTGCAGACCACTTTCGAATGCATGTGGCTCGGCATCGACCAGGTACGCCCCGGGGCGCACCTCGGCGACATCGGCCATGCAATCCAGAAACACGCAGAGGCGCAAGGCTACAGCGTGGTGCGCGAATATTGCGGCCACGGCAT
Source organism: Burkholderia sp. WSM2230 (assembly GCF_000472445.1). Taxonomy (GTDB): domain Bacteria; phylum Pseudomonadota; class Gammaproteobacteria; order Burkholderiales; family Burkholderiaceae; genus Paraburkholderia. The sequence goes on along the minus strand of NZ_AXAJ01000010.1, from coordinate 129,853 downwards.
CGGCACGGTGTTTCACGAAGATCCGCAGATTCTGCACTACGGCCGCCCCGGCACAGGCCTCGAACTGCAGCCGGGCATGATTTTCACCGTCGAACCGATGATCAACGCCGGCCGCCGCGACATCCGCACCATGCCGGACCAGTGGACCGTGAAGACGAAGGACCGCAGCCTCTCGGCGCAATGGGAACACACGGTGCTCGTGACGGAGACCGGCTACGACGTGCTGACCGTCTCCGCCGGCACGCCCGCGCGTCCGCCGGTCGTCGCCGCCACGGCCTGACCAATTTCGCCTCTTTACCGCCAGCCGCTCATGAGTAGTGTTCCAGCCGTCGCCCCATCGCATGCCACGTCGCTGAAGGCGGACTACAAAGTGGCCAAAGCCCAGTTGCTGGAACGCTTCAAGACCGCCACCAACGTAGAGGCGTTGATGGCGGCGCTGTCCCGCACCACCGACGACTCGCTGCGCGCCGCCTGGAACACCTGCGAACTGCCGCCCGACCTCGCTCTGGTCGCGGTGGGCGGTTATGGGCGCGGCGAGCTGGCGCCGCACTCGGATATTGACATTCTGGTGCTGCTGCCAGACGCGCCGCTCGAGCATCTGGAAGCGCGCATCGAGCGGTTCATCAGTCTCGCGTGGGATCTCGGGCTCGAACTCGGCAGCAGCGTGCGCAGCGTTTCCCAGTGTCTCGAGGAAGCCGCCAACGACGTAACCGTGCGCACCTCGCTGCTCGAAGCGCGCCGCATCACCGGCAGCGCCGCCCTGTTCAACGACTTCGCGAAGCGCTACCGCGAGGCGCTCGACCCGAAAGCGTTCTTCCAGGCAAAAGTGCTGGAAATGCGCCAGCGGCACGCCAAGTTCCAGGACACGCCTTACGCGCTTGAGCCGAACATCAAGGAAAGCCCCGGTGGACTGCGCGATCTGCAACTGATTCTGTGGGTAACGCAGGCGGCCGGTTTCGGCAGCAGCTGGCGCGAACTCGAGGCGCGCGGCCTTATCACGCAGCGCGAAGCTCAGGAACTGCGGCGCAACGAGGGCTTTCTCAAGTCGCTGCGCGCACGCGTGCATGTGACCGCGGGGCGTCGCCAGGACATTCTGGTATTCGATCTGCAAACGCCGGTGGCTGAGAGCTTCGGCTACAAACCGACCGCCACGAAGCGCGCGAGCGAGCAACTGATGCGCCGCTATTACTGGGCGGCGAAGGCGGTCACGCAGCTCGCCACGATCCTGATCCAGAACATCGAGGCGCAGCTCTTCCCGAGCACGAGCGGCATCACGCGAGTGCTGTCGGACCGCTTCGTCGAAAAGCAGGGCATGCTCGAAATTGCCAGCGACGACCTGTTCCAGCGCGAGCCGAACGCCATTCTCGAAGCCTTCCTCCTGTACGAGCGGACGCCGGGCGTGAAAGGCCTGTCGGCGCGCACCCTGCGCGCGATCTACAACGCTCGTGAGGTGATGGACCAGCACTGGCGGCGCGATCCGGAAAACCGGCGCCTTTTCATGGAGATCCTGAAGGAACCCGCCGGCATCACGCACGCATTCCGCCTGATGAACCAGACGAGCGTGCTCGGACGCTATCTGCTGAACTTCCGGCGCATCGTCGGCCAGATGCAGCACGACCTGTATCACGTCTACACGGTCGACCAGCACATTCTGATGGTGCTGCGCAATCTGCGACGCTTCGCGGTCGCCGAACACGCGCATGAGTATCCTTTCTGCAGCCAGTTGATCGTGAGTTTCGACCGGCCGTGGGTGCTGTACGTCGCAGCGCTGTTTCACGATATCGCCAAGGGCCGCGGCGGCGACCACTCCACGCTCGGCATGGCCGACGCGCGGCGCTTCTGCCGCAACCACGGCATTGAGGGCGAAGACGGCGAACTGGTGGTCTGGCTCGTGCAGCAGCATCTGACCATGAGCCAGGTCGCGCAGAAGCAGGATACGAGCGACCCCGAGGTCATCAAGCGTTTCGCGGAACTCGTCGGCACCGAGCGCCGTCTGACCGCGCTGTACCTGCTGACGGTGGCCGACATCCGCGGGACCAGCCCGAAAGTCTGGAACACATGGAAGGGCAAGCTGCTGGAAGACCTGTATCGCGCGACGCTTGCGGTGCTCGGCGGCGCGCGGCCGGACGCGCACTCGGAACTGGAGTCGCGCCAGGAAGAGGCGCTTGCACTGCTGCGCCTCGAGACGGTGCCCGAAGGCGCGCAGAAGGCGCTGTGGGACAAGCTCGACGTCGGCTACTTTCTGCGCCACGACGCCGCGGACATCGCATGGCAAACGCGCGTGCTCTACCGTTACGTGGAAACGCCGGCGCCGATCGTTCGGGCCCGCCCCTCGCCTATCGGCGAGGCGCTGCAGGTGCTCGTGTACGTGAAGGATCAGCCGGACCTGTTTGCCGGCATTTGCGCGTACTTCGACCGCAACGGCTTGTCGGTGCTCGATGCGCGGGTCAGCACCACGCGTCACGGGTATGCGCTGGATAACTTCCTCGTCGCCCATACCGAAGAGGACGTGCATTACCGCGACATTGCCAACCTCGTCGAACAGGAACTGACCGCGCGTCTCACCGGCGACGGCACCTGGTTGCCGGGGCCGTCGAAGGGCCGCTTGTCGCGGCTCTCGCGCACCTTCCCGGTTACGCCGCGCGTCGATCTTCGGGCCGACGAGCGCGGCCAGTACTACATCCTGTCCGTGTCGGCGAACGACCGGCCGGGCCTTCTTTATTCGATCGCGCGCGTGCTCGCCGCACACCGGGTCGGCGTCGCGTCGGCGCGGATCAACACGTTAGGCGAACGCGTCGAGGACGTGTTCCTGCTGGACGGGCACGGGCTGTCTGACAACCGCCTGCAAATTCAGGTCGAGACGGAACTGCTGCGCGCGATCGCAGTGTGAGATTTCATGCGAATCAAATTAACAGCCAAGCATCCGCGGCCGGCTTCGTCCGAACGCGCCCCTGTCCGTAGCGGCAGCCTGTCGGCGCGCAAGCCGACACGGCCGGCGGAACCGAAACCGTCGACGTCCGGCCCGGGCGCAACTCGCGGCGAAGACGCGGGTGCGACGCGGGGCGGAAAGCGCGCGGCCGGCGCGGGCGCGCGCGGAGCGGGCGGGCGCGGAGAGGAAGGCGGGTTTGGGCGTGAGGGCGGTGCAGGTGCTGGCGGTGCGCGGCGGGCGGCTGTGGACCGGCCGGCGCGGCGCGAAGGCGTGAGTGGCGCCAGTGGCGCGCCTCAACGCCGCTCCGAGGTCAGCAGTGAGCGCGGTCCGCGTCGGGATGGTGGCGAGCGTGCTGTGCGTGGGCCGGCAGGCGGCGAACGCGCACCGCGACGCTTTGAGGATCGGGCTGGCGGCGGTGAGCGTGCCCCTCGTGGCACGGCCGGCGAGCGCGGCGAGCGTGCACCGCGTCGTTTTGAAGATCGTGCCGGCAGCGAACGTGCGCCGCGACGCTTTGAAGATCGCACTGGCGGCGGTGAGCGCGCCCCTCGCGGCCCGGCCGGCGAGCGCGGCGAGCGTGCACCGCGCCGTTTTGAAGATCGTGCCGGCAGCGAACGCGCACCGCGACGCTTTGAGGATCGCACTGGCGGCGGTGAGCGCACCCCTCGTGGCGCGGCCGGCGAGCGCGGCGAGCGTGCACCGCGCCGTTTTGAAGATCGCGAGCGCGGCGAACGCTCACCGCGCCGTTTTGAGAATCGCGATGGCGGCGCAGAGCGCGCGCCGCGCCGGTTCGAAAGCAATGCCGACCGGGGCACCTCGCGCGCTAACGACGACGAACGCCGTCCGTTGGGTGCACCGCGTACCGGAGCAGGCCGTCCAGCCGAAGGCGGACCGCGCGGCGAGCGTCCGGCGCGCCGCGAGCGCGATGCGTCGGATCGCCCGCGCTTCAGCGACGACCGTGCCGCGTCACAAGTGCGTCGCGGCGGCGAACGCGACTCGCGAGTCGACAGCACGCCGCGCCGGTTGCAAGGCGAACGCGGCGAGCGAAGCTTTGCAAAGCCGGTCAAGGGCGGCTACGGCGACCGCTCGGAACGTCCGGCACGCGCTCCGCGCGACGAACGCAGCGAACGCGCACCGGCCCGCCGGGAATTCGGCGACCGCCCAGCCGCGCGCACGGAGCGCGGTGATCGCGGCGCACGCAGCTTCGACAAAGCACCCGCTGCCGCGCGCCGCCCGGCCGATGACCGCCCCACGCGAGCCGGCAAGCCGCGCAACGCCGCAGCGGCCGAACACCGTCCGCAGCACGCCGACGCAGCCCCCCGCACGCCGCGCCGCGACATCGAAGACGCGCCGGGGACGCTGCGCCTCTCGAAACTCATGTCCGAGCTCGGCCTCTGCTCGCGTCGTGAAGCCGACGAATGGATCGAAAAAGGCTGGGTGCTCGTCGACGGCGAACGGATCGACACGTTGGGCACCAAGGTCCGCCCCGATCAGCGAATCGAGATCGACCCCGCCGCCGAAGCCGCGCAAGCGAGCCAGGTCACCGTGCTGATCCATAAGACAGTTGGCTACGTGTCGGGCCAGGCGGAAGACGGCTATCAGCCGGCCATCACGCTCGTCACGCCGGAAAACCGCTGGGAAGGCGACCGCTCGGAGATCCGTTTTTCCGTCGCGCATTTGCGCCAGCTGGCGCCGGCCGGGCGTCTCGACATCGATTCGACGGGCTTGCTGGTGTTGACGCAGGACGGCCGCATCGCCAAACAACTGATCGGCGGCCATTCGGAGATCGACAAGGAGTATCTGGTGCGCGTCGCCTATGGCGAGCACACCGTCGACGTCGAAAGTCACTTCCCGCCGGAAAGCCTCGCGCTGCTGCGCCACGGTCTCTCGCTCGACGACGTTCCGCTGAAACCGGCGCAAGTCAGCTGGCAAAACGGCGAGCAGTTGCGTTTCGTGCTGCGCGAGGGCAAGAAGCGCCAGATTCGCCGCATGTGCGAGCTGGTCGGCCTGGAGGTGATCGGCCTCAAACGTGTGCGGATGGGCCGCGTCATGCTGGGCGCGCTGCCGCCGGGACAGTGGCGCTATCTGGGTCCGGACGAGTCGTTCTGACGGAGCCGTTGTGACGCAGCCGCTCTGACAATCTTCGAAAAGCAAACAGCCCGATCAGCGTAAGCCAATCGGGCTGTTCTATTTGGCCTGGGTATCGCCTGCGTCAATCGTCGCTATTCGGATCCATGTCCGGAAACAACACTTCGGTGAAGCCGAACTTGGCGAAATCGGTGATTCGCATCGGATACAGTTTGCCGATGAGGTGATCGCATTCGTGCTGAACGACGCGCGCATGAAAACCCTCGGCGACGCGGTCAATCGGCTTGCCGTACTGGTCGAAGCCGTGATACTTGATCATCGAAAAACGGCTGACCGCGCCGCGCAGGCCCGGCACCGAGAGGCAGCCTTCCCAGCCCTCTTCCATATCCAGCGAAACCGGCGTGATGGTCGGATTGATCAGGACCGTTTCCGGCACTGGCGGCGCGTCCGGATAGCGCTCGTTGCTGCCGAAGCCGAAAATCACCACCTGCAGATTGACGCCGATTTGCGGCGCCGCCAGCCCGGCTCCGTTCGCATCATGCATGGTCTCGAACATGTCTTTAATGAGCTCATGCAATTGCGGCGTGTCGAAGTGATCGACCGGATCTGCAATACGCAACAGGCGCGGATCACCCATCTTGAGAATTTCGCGGATCATGACTGCCCCTCCAGGAGCTTACGCATACCATCTTCGTCGAGTACGGGAATGCCGAGTTCCTCGGCCTTCGCCAACTTGCTGCCAGCTTCGGCCCCCGCCACCACGTAGTCTGTCTTCTTCGACACGGATCCGGCCACTTTCGCGCCGGCCGCCTCGAGCATTTCCCTGGCGTCGTCGCGAGACAGGTTCGGCAACGTGCCGGTCAGCACAACCGTCTTGCCGGCCAGCACGCCTTGCGGCGCCCTGGGCGCGGGCGGGCCCTCGGGCCAGGTGACCTTGCCCGGCGCGCGCAGTTGTTCGATCACCGTGCGGTTGTGCTCTTCGGCGAAAAACTGGTGAATGGACTCGGCGACCACCGGCCCGATGTCGTTGACCTCGAGCAACGCCTCCACCGACGCATCCATGATCGGGCTTAGCGAGCCGAAGTGCTTGGCCAGATCTTTGGCCGTGGATTCGCCCACATGCCGGATACCGAGTGCGTAGATGAAACGCGCCAGCGTAGTGTGCTTGGCCTTTTCGAGCGAGTCGAGCAGGTTCTGCGCCGATTTGTCGGCGAAGCGGTCGAGTTCCGCGAGCGTCGAAAAGCCGAGGTTGAACAGGTCGGCGGGCGTGCGCACCAGGTTCTGCTCAACCAGTTGATCGATGATTTTTTCGCCCAAGCCGTCGATATCAAGCGCGCGCCGCTGCGCGAAGTGCCACAGCGCCTGCTTGCGCTGCGCCGGACAGATGAGGCCGCCCGTGCAGCGCGCAATCGCCTCGTCGGGCAGCCGCTCGATGTTCGAGCCGCACACCGGGCAATGCGTGGGCATTACGAATTCGCGAGCGTCCGCGGGGCGCCGGTCGATGAGCGCGCTCACCACCTCCGGGATCACGTCGCCGGCCCGCCGCACGATGACCGTGTCGCCGATGCGAATGTCCTTGCGGCGCACTTCGTCTTCGTTGTGCAGCGTCGCATTGGTGACCGTCGCGCCGCCGACGAACACCGGTTCGAGCCGCGCGACCGGCGTGATCGCGCCGGTGCGTCCGACTTGCACGTCGATCGCGACGAGCTTCGTCAGCGCTTCCTGCGCCGGGAATTTGTGCGCGAGCGCAAAACGCGGCGCTCGCGACACAAAGCCGAGCGCTTCCTGTTCGTCGCGCCGGTTGACCTTGTACACCACGCCGTCTATGTCATACGGCAGCTTGTCGCGCTTCTCGCCCACCGTGTGGAAAAACGCCAGCAAACCCTCGGCGCCCTTCACGACCGCGCGCTCGGCATTGACCGGCAAGCCGAGTTCCTTGTACCAGTCCAGCAGTTCGCTGTGCGTCGCCGGCATCTCCATACCGTCGAGCACGCCGATACCATACGCGAAGAACGACAGCGGCCGCTGCGCGGTGATTTTCGAGTCGAGCTGACGCAAGCTGCCCGCAGCGGCGTTGCGCGGATTCGCGAACTCCTTGTGACCCGCCGCACGCTGACGCTCGTTCAGCCGCTCGAAGTCGCGCTTGAACATCAGCACTTCGCCGCGCACGTCGAGGATGTGCGGCACGCGCTTGCCCTTGAGCCTGAGCGGAATGGAGCGAACGGTGCGGATGTTCCCGGTCACGTTTTCGCCGGTCGTGCCGTCGCCGCGAGTCGCGGCCTGCACGAACACGCCGTCGACATAGCGCAGCGAAACGGCGAGGCCGTCGAATTTCAGCTCCGTTGCGTAGTCGACCGGCACCGGCGGCTCTTTCGCATTGTTGCCGAGCGCGTCGCCCACGCGCTTGTCGAACGCGATGATGTCTTCGTCGGCGAAACCGTTGTTGAGCGACAGCATGGGCTGGTCATGGATCACGGGCTCGAACCCGCTCGCCGCTTCACCGCCCACGCGCTGGGTGGGCGAATCGGGCACGATCAGATCCGGATGCTCTGCCTCGATGCTCTCGAGCTCCTTGAACAGCTTGTCGTATTCCGCGTCGGGCAGATCAGGCTGGTCCAGCACGTAGTACGCGTAATTGGCGCGTTCGAGTTCCGCGCGCAGCCACGCGGCACGTTCGGCCGGAGCGCTGGTTGCTGGATTCGTGGCGGGAGTTCGAGCCATGCTGTGGGACGCTTCTTCAGTGAAATTGGACATTGGATTATCGCAGGAAGCGTGCCCCTTTACATCGGCCGAATGGCCAGGTTTCGGCCGGCGTGCGACTGCGCTAAAGTGCCTGCGATGACTTTCGGAAAACGACAACGGCCGCGCATTGCGCGGCCGTCGGAAGCACGAAACGCGAGCGGTGACTTATTGGCTGAACAGGCGCCGCGTGGCGGGGGAGCCTGCCGGAATGCCGGCTTGCTCGAGCTTGGCGTAAAGCGTCATCAACTGCTTTTCGATCGCGAGGAGCGCGGTTTCCGGCAGCGGCCGGCGGCCGTCGTCCACCACCCGGCCGCCAATGCGCTCCGCGAGCGATTTCGCGTAGTCGCACATCAGGCGGAACGGCAGGATGTCTTCATCGGCCACCGGCACGTCGAGCACCAGCGTGATCATCTGGCCGCCCTTGTAGGTCAGGTCGTCGCGCAGGAAGTTCGTGTCGCCGAATTGCAGCATGAACACCGGGCTCTGGCGCGCGTCGAGCTTGACGAAGCGCGTGCCGTCGCGCGAGAGCAGCAAGCCGTCCTGGGACGCGACGGCCTGCACGTAGTTGGCCGACCACGGCGCGCCGTCGGAAAGCACGTTGATCGACAACTGCGCGTCGCATTGCGCGGCGAAACCGTCCAGTTCTCGCGCCATCGCAACGGTTTCAAGCATGTCCGGAAATTCCGGTGCTGCGTCCAGCGCGTCGGCGAACTGCTGCACGCCGGTCACGAACTCGGAGAACTCCAGTTCGTTGAGCGCGCCGCTTCGGTTGGCGAGCTGCGCAGCTGCGCGCAGCTCTTCGTAACGCGCGCCGTTTTGCAGCAGTTCCCACGCGCCGCCTTCCAGCCTGCCTTCTATATGCACAGGCTTGCTGCCGGCGCGGCGCAGGCGCTGCGCGAGCGGGATCACCTTGTCGCCCGCCACTGGTCCGTTCAGACGAATCGGCACGATGCAGTCGATACGGCGATCGACGATGGCCGGCGGCGCCGACGAGATCGTGGTGGCAGCGGGCAGGATCGGTTCGAGCTGTTCGTCCGGCTCACGCGGCGTTTGTGCCGCCGCGTCCTTGCCCACTCCGGCGCCCGCACCGCGTTCGTCGCCGTCTTCATTGCCCGCGGAAACGAAGCCGTTCGGCGTGGTGGTCTCAGCCTGAATATCCGCCGGCGTATCGAGCGGCGCAGCGCCCACCGGCGCGCCAAAAGTCGGTTCGACGCGCGCCGACGCGGTATCGGCCGCCGCATCCGCGCCTACCACCGGCTCGCGGCGTGTAGTCGGCCGGGCCGGTTCGATGAACGGGCTCTGCTCCTCGTGGTCGTCGCGCGCGAAGTTCTCTGCCGCGTCCGCCGGCATCGGCCGCGGCATCTTGCGGCGCACCTTGGCGCTTTGCCACGCGTTGTACACGACCACGCCCCCGACCACCACGGCACCCGCGCCGATCAAACCGAGTGTCAACTCGTCCATGCATGCTCCATCAGCAATTCTTTATGTGCGCGGCTTCACGCCCGCTCCACGTGTCGCGCGGCCGGCGGCCGCAGCGCTCTACGCGGGCGCCCGCGCTTCCATGATTCAAACGAAACTTAAACGATATTCTGGGCGAAACCCGCAGCCGTTTCCATGTCGACGGCAACGATGCGCGACACGCCCTGCTCCTGCATCGTCACGCCGATCAGTTGCTGCGCCATTTCCATCGCGATCTTGTTGTGCGAGATGAAAAGGAACTGGGTTTTGTCCGACATCGCGCGCACGAGGTTCGCGAAACGTTCGGTGTTGGCGTCGTCGAGCGGTGCATCCACTTCGTCGAGCAGACAGAACGGCGCGGGATTCAGCTGGAACATCGCGAACACCAGTGCGGTCGCGGTCAGCGCTTTTTCGCCGCCGGACAGCAGGTGAATTGTCGAATTCTTCTTGCCCGGAGGCTGCGCCATGACCTGCACGCCGGCGTCGAGAATTTCGTCGCCGGTCATGATTAGCTTCGCCTGGCCGCCGCCAAAGAGACGCGGGAACAGTTCGCCGAAATGACGGTTCACTTCGTCGAACGTGCCTTGCAGCAGCGTGCGCGTTTCCGCGTCGATCTTGCGGATCGCGTCTTCGAGCGTTTCGATCGCGCTCGTCAGGTCAGCCGATTGCGAGTCGAGGAACGTCTTGCGCTCAGTGGCCGCCTTCAGTTCGTCGAGCGCGGCCATGTTGACCGGACCGAGCGCGATGATCGCGTTGTTGATGCGCGTGACTTCGCCTTGCAGATACGAAGGTTTCATGTCCGGCGTGAGCTTGGCCTGCAACTGCGCTTCGTCGACGCCGGCCGCGGCAAGCTGCTCGACGAACTGCTCGCCGTTCAGCCGCGCGGCCTGTTCCTTCAACTGCAGTTCGTTGATGCGGTCGCGCAGCGGTTGCAGCGCGCGTTCGGTGGACAGGCGCGTTTCGTCGGCGGCGCGCAGCTTCGCGGTCAGGTCGTCCAGTTCGAGGCGGGCGGCGTGCAACGCCTCTTCCTTGACCGCGCGAATGTCGAGCGCGTCCTGCAAGCCGGTGTGCGCCGTCTGCTCGTTGATGGTTTCGAGCTCGGCGCGTGCGTCTTCGAGCGACGCCGCAACGCGCTCGCTCTGCTCATGCGCGACCTGAATGCTGCGCTTCAATTCGTCGATGCGATTGGCCATGTTGCGCGCGGCGAAGCGCGCGTCCGTGGCGGCGCGATCCAGATCTCGCGCCTGTCCGCGCGCCGCGGTCAGTTCTTCGTCGAGCGCCTCGAAAGCCATTTGATGATCTTCGAAGCGGGCCTGCAATTCCGCTAGCTCGCCGTCGTAACGCTCGAAGTTGGCTTCGGATTCGGCACGCAGCGCGCGCTGTTCCTCGATCTGCGCGTTGATTTCTTCGAGTTCCTCGCGAATCTGCGTGCTGCGCTGCGTGTAACGCTCGTGCGCCTGGGTGAGCTTCAGCACGTCGAGTTGCAGCGCATGCACGCGTTGCGTGGCGCGCTCGGCCTGCTGACGCACCTCGGTCAGTGCCTGCGCGGCTTGCGTGTGCGCGGCTTCGGCGCGGATCGCGGCGGCCTTCGCTTCGTCGGCGAGCAGCGCCTGGGCGCGCACCTGACGCGCGAGATTTTCGATTTCCTGCTGACGGGCCAGCATGCCGGCCTGTTCCGAATCGGCGGCATAGAGTTGCACGCCGACGCGCGTCACCACGTGCCCCGCCTTGACGACGAACGAGCCGCCTTCCGGCAATTGCGAGCGCATGCCGAGAGCCTGCTGCAGATCGTCGGCGACGAATGCAAGGCCGAGCCAGTCGTTGAGCACCGCGCGGATGCCGGCGTCGTCGATACGCACGAGCGACAGCAGCGGCCGCAGCGCGGGCGGCGCCGCGACCGGTTGACCGGCGGCAGGCGGCGCGTAGAACGCGAGCTTGGCGGGCGGCGCGTCGGTTGCGAAAGCCTTGACCCAATCGAGATTCGATACTTCGAGCGCGGCGAGGCGCTCGCGCAGCACGGCTTCCAGCGCGGTTTCCCAACCCGCTTCGACATGCAGCTTCTTCCACAGACGCGGCAAGCCGCCGAGCTCGTGCTTTTCGAGCCACGGCTGGATCTTGCCCTCGGTCTGCACGTTCTCCTGCAACTGCTTGAGCGCGGCAAGGCGTGCATCGATCTGATGAATCTGCGCGCTTTCGGCCTGCACGCGTTCCTGCGCGGCGCGGCGCTCCGCGTCGAGACGCGGCAGCGTTTCCTGCGCATCCGCGAGACGCACTTGTGCATCGTGCAGAATCTCTTCGTGCTCCGCGAGTTGCATGCGCAACTCTTCGAGCTGCGCTTCGTCCGGCGCGTCGAGGCCGCCGGCTTCAACCTTCAGACGCTCCTGACGCTGCTGCAACTGCTGCAATTGCTGATCCGCATTGCGCTGATGCGCGGCTTCGAGTTTGAGCGCCTGCTCGGTCTGCGCGATGCCGCCGCGCTCCGCGTTCAGCTCTGCCTGCGCGTCGCGCCAGCGCGCTTCGAGCGCGGGCATCGCGTCATGTTTCGCGGCGGCTTCTTCTTCGGCGACCACCGCTTTTCCCTCAGCGACGGCGAGCTGCTCCTCGGCGTCTTCGAGATCGCCTTGCGCCTTTTCGGCTTGCGCTTGCCACTGTTCACGCTGCGCGGTCAGCGCGGCGATTTGCGCCTGCACGCGATTGCGCGATTCGACGATGAACTTGATCTCCGCCTCGAGCCGGCTCACTTCGGCATTCGCCTCGTAGAGCGCGCCTTGCGCGCCCTGCATCGCGTCGCTCGCGGAATAATGCGCGACGCGCAGCGTTTCGAGCTGCGCCTCCACTTCACGCAGCTTCGCAGTCTCGGCCTCGAGGTCGATCTGCGCCTGTTCGATGGCGCGCTTCTGCCGCTCCTGTTCGCTGCCGGCTTCGTTCTTGCGCAGCAGCCACAGAAGACGCTGCTTTTCCTCGCCGTCGCTTTGCAGTTCCTTGTAGCGCGTGGCGACCACCGCCTGTCCTTCCAGCTTTTCCAGATTCGTACTCAGCTCGCGGATGATGTCCTCCACCCGCGTCAGATTTTCCCGCGTGTCATGCAGACGATTCTCGGTCTCGCGGCGGCGTTCCTTGTATTTGGAGACGCCCGCGGCTTCCTCGAGAAACACGCGCAGTTCTTCCGGTTTCGCTTCGATCAGGCGCGCGATCATGCCCTGCCCGATGATCGCGTAGGCGCGCGGCCCGAGGCCGGTGCCGAGGAAAATGTCCTGAATGTCGCGGCGACGCGCCGGCAGGTTGTTGATGTAGTAGCTCGAGGTGCCGTCGCGCGTGAGCACGCGTTTGACGGCGATTTCGGCGTATTGGCCCCACTGTCCGGCGGCGCGGCCGTCCGCGTTGTCGAACACGAGTTCGACGCTCGCGCGGCTGCCGGGCTTGCGCGCTGTGGAACCGTTGAAGATCACGTCCTGCATCGACTCGCCGCGCAGCTCCGAGGCGCGCGACTCGCCGAGCACCCAGCGCACGGCGTCGATGATGTTGGACTTGCCGCATCCATTCGGTCCGACCACGCCGACTAGCTGGCCCGGAACCTGGAAATGCGTGGGATCGACGAATGACTTGAATCCAGCGAGTTTGATCGAGGTCAGACGCACGGCGATTTCGCTGTTTGAGAAGGAGAAGTAATAGGTGGCTCGCGAAGGCCGCATGAGCCGTTCGCTGCTGCGGCGATACGCTCCGCGGTCCTTGCCAGCCCTCGGGAATTGGGGCGCCGGCTGCACGCGCGTCGCGCATGCGCCGGCCAATGAGGGGCAATCATACCATCGCGCGTGGGCGGTTCTTGCCCTGCTGGTGCTTGCCGTCGTCGCGGTCGAGAGGGCCGCGGTGGTCGTCGCGGTCGTCACGGTCCTCGCGGTCCTCGCGGTCCTGGTGGTCCTGGTGCTCCTGGTGGTTGCGGCGGTCGTCGTGGTCGCCAAGGTCCGCGCGGTCGCTCAGGTCGCCAAGGTCCGCGCGGTCCCTAAGACCGCGGAGGTCGTCATGGTCGACGCGACTGTCGGCGTCCGTATCGCCTGCGTCCTGATTGGCGGGATCGGGCGGCAGCGCCTTCGTGCGATGCACCCAGCTCGACAGCGCCGAGGCGAGCACGATGCAGGCGCCGCCCGCCCATTCGCGCGGGCCGGGTATCTCGCCGGCAAAAAGCCATGCGGAAAGCGCCGTGACCACGAGCTCGAACAGCATGATGATCGACGCCCGGTTGGCCGGCACGCGCGCAAGCCCATACTGCACCAGCATGTTGTTCGACGCGAGCAGGAAGCCGAGGCCCAGCACGAGCCATGCGGCGGTGGCCAGATGCGCGCCGGCGGGCGGCGCGGGCATCGCTTCGAACAGCGACGCGCACGCGCCGAACAGCGCCGCGCCGCCGAAGATGGTCGCGGTGCGCATCTCCGGTTTCATCTGCGGCAGCACGCGGCTCGTCTTCAGGATCAGCACGTTGCTCATCGCGAAGCCCATACCGCCTGCGAGGCCCGCCCATTCGGCGAGATTGGCCGGCAACGGAATGCCTGACTGCGGCGACCACAGCATCGTCATCGCGCCGGCAAGCGACAGCGCGGCAAGAGCCGCGCCCGACCGCGTCAGCCGCTCATGAAGAATGAAGTGCGCGAAGAGCGCGGTCCACGCGGGCGTCAGATAGAACAGCAGCAGCACGCGCATAACCTGCCCGTGGATCGAACCCCACACGAAACCGAGGTTCGTGATGCCCGCGGCGAGCGCGAGAGCCGGCAGCAGCCAATGCCAGCGCACGGTCCTGATCGCGCGGCGACGCACGATGAGCACGAAGAGGCAACCGGCGCCGCTCGTCAGCGCGCTCGCGGCCGTGCCCGTGACGCCAAGCGAGGCCAGCATCCGCAACGGATACCAGATCATTCCCCACACCGAGGCGCCCAGCATGATCGCCAGCGTCGGCCAGCCTGTGCGAAGCCAACTGTTCATGGCGACGGGCTCCGTGAGGGGGGGGTGGTGCTGTTTGTGTTCGCGGTGCCGGTCAGGTTCGCGGTGCTGTTTGCGTTCGCTGTGCGGGTCACGTTCGCGGTGCTGCCCACGTTCGCGCTGCCGCTCATGTCCGTATTGCTGTTGGCTACCAACGCAGCGGCGTTTTTTCCTCTGCCTTCTCCAGATATCTCCTCGACTACTGCGTACATCGCTGCTCCTGCTTTTATTGCCACGCGAACCGGCCACGGCCCGCATCGTTCGATTGCCGCGCACCGCCTGCACCGTCTGCACCGTCTGAGACACGCCGTCCCGAGCCGCGGCGCGCCACGCTATAATCCCCTGCTCGCCGCCGCTGCCGTCCCGCCGCCACTTTCAGCGGCTTGACCGGAGCACCAGCGCCGGCCATTGCGCAAACGCAGGCGAAGCCGCATGCGCCGTCACACATCGTTGCGCGCCCTCTTCGATCAGGCACGATCCGCCCAGTGAATCCGCTACTCGACTCCCTCCAGCCCTATCCGTTCGAAAAGCTGCGTTTGCTTTTCAAAGACGTCGCGCCGACTCCCGGCCTCGCGCATATCAGCTTCGGCATTGGCGAGCCGAAACATCCGACGCCCGGGTTGATACGCGACGCCGTGATCGCCTCGCTCGGCGGTTTGTCCGCGTATCCGGCCACGCTCGGCTCATTGGCGTTGCGCGAGTCGATTGCGAACTGGGTCACGCAGCGCTACGGTCTGCCGCCCGTGGATCCGGCCACTCAGGTGCTGCCGGTGTCGGGCTCGCGCGAGGCGCTGTTCGCGCTCGCGCAAACGGTCATCGACCCGAAGCGCAACGCGCAGGGCGAGCCTGCGATCGTACTCTGTCCGAACCCGTTCTACCAAATCTACGAGGGTGCGGCGATCCTCGCGGGCGCCGAGCCGTACTTCGTGAACAGCGACCCGGCGCGCAACTTCGCCTGCGATTATTCGGCGGTGCCCGACGAGGTCTGGGCGCGCACCCAGTTGCTGTACCTCTGCTCCCCGGGCAATCCGACGGGCGCCGTGCTGACGCTCGAAGACTGGCGCGAACTCTTCGCGCTGTCCGACCGTCACGGCTTCGTGATTGCCTCCGACGAGTGCTACTCGGAGATCTATTTCGACGAAGCGAACCCGCCGCTCGGCGGCCTCCAGGCTGCACACCAGCTTGGCCGCGGCTTCGAGAGGCTCGTCATGCTGTCGAGCCTCTCAAAGCGCTCGAATGTGCCGGGCATGCGCTCGGGCTTCGTGGCCGGCGACGCCGCCATCCTCAAGGACTTCCTGCTGTACCGCACGTACCACGGCGCGGCGTTGTCGACGGTGTATCAGAGCGCGAGCATCGCGGCCTGGAACGACGAAGCGCACGTGCGCGAGAACCGCGCGAAATACGTGCAGAAATTTTCGACCGTCACGCCGATGCTCGCCGAGGTGCTCGACGTGCGCCTGCCGGACGCCGCGTTCTATCTGTGGGCGGACGTTTCGCGCACCGGTCTCACGGATACCGAATTCGCCCAGCGTCTTTACGCCGACTATAATGTGACGGTTCTGCCGGGTTCGTTCCTCGCGCGCACCGCGCACGGCGTGAACCCCGGCCGCAATTTCGTGCGCATGGCGCTCGTTGCCGACGTCGACGAATGCACAGAGGGCGCGCAACGAATCGTCGATTTTTGCCGCGGGCTCGCGGGCTGAGTATCGCACTGCCGGGTTTCCGGCCGAGGCCCGCGCGTCCGCTGCCCTTCTTCCGATTTCAACTCTTCAGAAAAGCACGCATATGTCGCAACAACTTCAGCAGATCATCGACACCGCCTGGGAAAACCGCGCCGAGCTGTCGCCCAGGGCCGCTCCGGCAGACGTGCGCGAAGCCGTCGCCCACGCCATCGAACAACTGGACAAGGGCGCGCTGCGCGTTGCCGAGAAGAAGGACGGCGACTGGGTCGTCAATCAATGGCTGAAGAAAGCCGTGCTGCTGTCGTTCCGCCTGGAAGACAATGCGCCGATGCCGGCCGGCGGCTACAGCCAGTTCTACGACAAGGTGCCGTCGAAGTTCGCTAACTACACCGCCGAAGACTTCGCGGCCGGCGGTTTTCGCGTGGTGCCGCCCGCCATCGCGCGCCGCGGCTCGTTCATCGCGAAGAACGTCGTGCTGATGCCGTCGTACACCAACATCGGCGCTTATGTCGACGAAGGCACGATGGTCGATACCTGGGCTACCGTCGGTTCGTGCGCGCAGATCGGCAAGAACGTGCACCTGTCGGGCGGCGTGGGCATTGGCGGCGTGCTGGAGCCGCTGCAGGCGAACCCCGTGATCATCGAAGACAACTGCTTTATCGGCGCGCGTTCGGAAGTGGTGGAAGGCGTGATCGTCGAGGAAAACTCGGTCATTTCGATGGGCGTGTACCTCGGCCAGAGCACCAGGATTTACGACCGCGAAACGGGCGAAGTCACGTATGGCCGCATTCCGGCGGGCTCTGTCGTGGTGGCCGGCAATCTGCCGTCGAAAGACGGTTCGCACAGCCTCTACTGCGCCGTGATCGTCAAGAAGGTCGACGCGAAGACGCGCGCGAAGGTTGGTCTGAACGAGCTGCTGCGAGGCGACTGATGGCGCGCGGCACGAAGACTGTCGTCTACGGCATTCCCAACTGCGACACCGTGAAGAAAGCGCGCGTGTGGCTCGAAGAGCACGGCGTGGAGTTCGAGTTTCACGACTTCAAGAAGGCCGGCGTGACCGAGCCGCTCGTGCAGGACTGGCTGAAGGACGTGAGGCTCGACGCGCTGCTGAACCGTCGCGGCACCACGTGGCGCGGCCTGTCGGACGACATGAAGGCCGCCGCCGACACCCAGCCTGGCGCCATCGCGTTGATGATTCACAAGCCATCGGTGATCAAGCGGCCTGTGCTGGTGGTTAATGGACGCGTGAAGTCGCTCGGTTTTTCGCCGGATGAATATGCGGCGTTGTTTGCGTGAAGCGCGGCGATGTTTGTGTGAGTGAGGCGATGCTCGCGTGAAGCGCGGCATTGTCGGCGTGAGCGCGGTGATGTTTGAGTAGGCGCGGCGATGGTGGCGTGAGTGCGCCACTGTTCGCATAAGCGCACCGGTATTCGCATAACCCCGCCGCAGTTGCGCTGTGACACAGCGCCCCTCGCTCACACGCCGCGCCGTCGTGTCCGGGCGTCGCCCGGCCGCGTGGTGTCAAAAGCTGTTGCCGGCTGCGGTGTTCCACCGCCAGCCGGCATTTTTTCATTTTCAAGTGGCTTGTACTGAATCCATGTCCGGCACCCTTGCCCTTACCGAAGAACTGATCGCGCGCGCCTCCGTGACGCCTGACGATCAGCATTGCCAGCGTCTCCTGATCGAACGCCTGTCCGCGCTCGGCTTCGAGCACGAAACCATCGAATCGAACGGCGTCACGAACCTGTGGGCCGTGAAACGCGGCGCAGACGGCCATGCGGGCAAGCTGCTCGCCTTCGCCGGCCACACGGACGTGGTGCCCACCGGCCCGCTCGATCAATGGCATTCGGCGCCGTTCGAGCCGACCCATCGCGACGGCAAGCTGTACGGCCGCGGTGCAGCCGACATGAAAAGCTCGATTGCCGGCTTCGTGGTCGCGAGCGAGGAGTTCGTCGCGGCGCACCCGCGGCATCGCGGCTCGATCGCATTCCTGATCACGAGCGACGAGGAAGGCCCCGCCACCGACGGCACCGTCAAGGTCGTCGAAGCTCTGCAGGCGCGCGGCGAGCGCATGGACTACTGCATCGTCGGCGAGCCGACTTCGAGTGCGCAGTTCGGCGATACGGTGAAGAACGGCCGGCGCGGCTCGATGTCGGGCAAGCTCGTTGTGAAGGGCGTGCAAGGCCATATCGCGTATCCGCATCTCGCAAAAAATCCGGTGCATCTGCTCGCGCCCGCGCTGGCCGAACTGGTGGCCGAGCGCTGGGACGACGGCAACGAGTACTTCCCGCCCACCACGTGGCAGGTGTCGAATATCCATAGCGGCACGGGCGCGAGTAACGTGATTCCCGGCCATGCCGAGATGATGTTCAACTTCCGCTTCTCGACGGCCAGCACCGTGGACGGATTGCAGCAGCGCGTCCACGCGATTCTCGACAGGCATGGCCTCGAATACGATCTGCAATGGACCGTGAGCGGCCTGCCGTTCCTCACGCCGCATGGCGAACTGTCGAACGCGCTCGCCAAAGCGATCAAGGACGAAACCGGCGTCACGACCGAACTGTCGACCACCGGCGGCACCTCGGACGGCCGCTTCATCGCGCGCATCTGCCAACAGGTGGTCGAGTTCGGCCCGTTGAACGCCAGCATTCACAAGATCGACGAACATATCGAAGTCGCACACATCGAGCCGCTGAAAAACGTGTACCGCCGCGTGCTCGAACAACTGATCGCCTGAGCCGGGCATAGTCCAGGCAAATTCCAGGCATACCCAAGGACCATTGCGATGACGCTGCCCTTTTCCACTGTCCGCGATCTGCTGCGCTTCGCGGTGTCGCGCTTTAACCAGGCCGGGCTCTCGTTCGGCCACGGCTCGGCCAACGCCTACGACGAAGCTGCTTATCTCGTTCTGCACACGCTGCATCTGCCGCTCGACCTGCTGGAGCCGTTCATGGACGCGCGCCTCTCGGCCGCGGAAATTGACGCCGTGCTGAACGTGATCGAGCGCCGCGCCACCGAGCGCGTGCCGGCTGCCTACATCACGCAGGAAGCGTGGATGCACGGCTTCCGCTTTTACGTGGACGAACGCACGATCGTGCCGCGTTCGTTTATCGGCGAGCTGCTGCAGGACGGGCTGCAACCGTATGTCGAAGATCCGGAGCAGGTGAGCGGCGTGCTGGAACTGTGCACGGGCTCCGGCTGCCTCGCGATTCTCGCGGCGCACGCGTTTCCGAATGCGGACATCGACGCGGTGGATCTCTCCGCGCCGGCTCTCGAAGTTGCCGCTCGCAACGTGGCCGACTACAAGCTCGATGACCGCATCGCGCTATTCGAAGGTGATCTGTATGCGCCGCTCGCGCAACGCCGCTACGACGTGATCATCAGCAATCCGCCGTATGTGAACGCCGCGTCGATGCAGGAACTGCCCGCCGAGTACAGGCACGAGCCGGAAATGGCGCTGGCGGGCGGCGCGGACGGCATGGACATCGTGCGGCGAATCATTGCGGACGCACGTAACTGGCTGACCGAAGACGGCGTGCTCGTAATCGAGATCGGCAATGAGCGCCGGCATGTCGAGGCGGCGTTCGGCGGCCTGAATCTCGTGTGGCTCTCGACAAGCGCCGGCGACGACAACGTGTTCCTGATCCAGGCCGCAGATCTGCCCGTCTGAACATGTGAGGATGTTCTAGCCTTTCGAGCGCGCGCAGCAACGACGTTGCGGCGCGCGCCGCCTTTGCAGGGGCCTCCTTGATGGGCATGCCGAAAGCCTTCGGTCGCTGTGCCCGCATTGAACCCGCCCCCAAGCCTCACCATCACCCCCGACGCCCCCGCGTTCGGTAAGATGAGCGCCGTTAGCTCGCGAGCTGCCCGCGTTCGCCCCGCGACCCGGCGCAGCGACTCGCCCAACCTTTCGCTCGCCTATGCAATTCGACCTGCTTCACGTCGGTACGCTGGTGGCCCTCGCCCATGTACTGGGCGTGGTCGCGGCTTGCCACGCGATTCTCAATACCCGCACTTCGCAAGGCGCGATTGCGTGGGCCGTGTCGCTGGTCGCGATGCCCTACCTGACGCTCGTCCCCTACCTTTTCCTTGGACGCAGCAAGTTCGCCGGCTACGCAGACGCCCGCCGCGTCGAAAACGAATTGCTGCGCACTCACGCGCATCCTCCGCAGTGGGACAAGCTGGCTTCGTCGGCGCAACTGCCCGCGCATGCGCTGGGCGGCAGGCTCGTGCACTCGCTCACGCGGCTCGGCGGCATGCCCTTTCTGCCGGGCAATTCGGTGCGCACGCTGGTGAACGGCACGGCCACGTTCGAGGCGATCTTCGAGGCCATCCAGCAGGCGCGCCACTACATCATCGTGCAGTTTTTCATCGTTCGCGACGATGCGCTGGGCGAAATGTTCAAGGAGGCGTTGATCGCGAAAGCGCGGCAAGGCGTGCGCGTCTATTTTCTCTACGACAGCATCGGCAGCTTCGATCTGCCGCATCGCTATGTCGCGTCGTTGCGCGCGGGCGGCGTGGAGACGCATCCGTTCGCCACCAATCGCCTGTTCGTCAACCGGTTGCAACTGAACTTCCGCAATCACCGCAAGATCGTCTCCGTCGACGGCGAACGCGCGTTTGTCGGCGGGCACAATATCGGCGTGGAGTATCTGGGCGGCAAGCCGCCGCTCTCGCCGTGGCGCGACACGCATATTGAGGTGCGCGGGCCGGCGGTCGCGAGCATCCAGTTCGTGTTCACCGAAGACTGGTACTGGGCGACCCAGCAGTTGCCGCAACTCGATGTGCCGCCGCAAGATTCGCGCGATGCGCAAGACGCGTCAGACGCGGCGCCTGCGCCTGCGCCCGCCACCTTCACCTCGCGCGACACATCCGCCACACCGGACACACGCGCCTCGCTGGCCACATTAGCGTCGGGCGACACATCCGCCTCGTCGGCCACATCCGCCTCGCCGGCTACATTGGCGGCGCGCGACACATCCGCCACATCCGCCTCGCCGGACTCCGCGCATTACGCTGATTCCGCAAACGCGCCAAGAAGCCACGACATGCACTGCCTCGTCGTGCCGAGCGGCCCGGCCGACAAGCAGGAAACCTGCTCCCTCTTTTTCGTCGAAGCGATCAACGCCGCGCGCGAGCGCATCTGGATCACCACGCCCTACCTGGTGCCCGACGAAGCCGTATTTTCGGCATTGCGGCTCGCGGCGCTGCGCGGCGTCGACGTACGTATTCTGATTCCCGCCCGGCGCGATCACGTCGTGGTATTCGAGGCCTCGAAACTCTACGCGTACGATTCGCTGCGCGCGGGCATTCGCATCTTTCGCTATCAGCCAGGCTTCCTGCATCAGAAGGTCGTGCTCATCGACAGCGTGGCCGCGGCGGTGGGCAGCGCCAATCTCGACAATCGTTCGTTCCGCCTCAACTTCGAGATCATGGTCCTGACCGTCGATCAAACGTTCGCTCAGGAAGTCGAAGCCATGCTGCTTGCCGACTTCACGCAGTCGCGCGAGATCGACCGCAACGAGTACCGCCAGGCGAGCGCCGTGCGGCGCGTGCTGATGCACGTGGCGCGGCTCTTCTCGCCCATTCTCTGACGCGCCGCCACGCGCGCCGCCGCTTTTACAGCAGCTTTTCGATGTCCTCGGTAATCGCCTCGGGCTTGGTCAGCGGTGCGTAGCGCTTGACCACATTGCCGTCGCGGCCGATCAGAAACTTCGTGAAATTCCACTTGATCGCTTCGAGGCCGAGCAGGCCCGGCGCCTCGCCCGTCAGATAACGGAACAGCGGATGCGCGCTCGCGCCGTTCACGTCGACCTTGTCGAACATCGGAAAGGTCACGCCGTAATTCTTCTCGCAAAAGCTGCCGATCTGCGCGGCGTCGCCCGGCTCCTGTTTGCCGAACTGGTTGCACGGAAAGCCGAGCACCGCGAGCCCGCGCGCCGCGTAGCTGTCGTAGAGCTTCTGCAAGCCCGCATACTGCGGCGTGAACCCGCATTCGCTCGCCGTATTCACGATCAGCAGCACCTTGCCTTCGTACTGCGCGAGACTCACTTCCTCGCCGCCAAGCGTGCGGGCCGAAAAAGAATAAATCGATGTCATGTGCTCTCCCCACGAAAGCCGTCAGTCTATGTCAAAAGCGCGGCGGGCACAGTCGGCCAAATGGCCGATGCCGGCTAAGGGCCCGGTGTGATCCCCGGCAGTCTAAAATAGGCGTTTTCCTCCAGCCGGCCTCTTTGTGATCCGCTTTAATCAGTTCAGCCTCGCGCGCGGCACCAAGCCGCTCTTCGACAACACCACCTTCACGCTCAATCCGGGCGAAAAGGCCGGCCTCGTGGGCGCGAACGGCGCGGGCAAGTCGACGCTCTTTGCCGTGCTGCTCGGCGAACTGCATGCGGACGGCGGCGACTTTTCGATCCCGCCGACGTGGCAGATCGCGCATGTCGCCCAGGAAACGCCCGCCGCGGACAAGACCGCGCTCGCCTACACGCTCGACGGCGACGCCGCGTTGCGCGCCATCGAAGCGCGCATTGCCGCGGCCTCCGCCGCTCACGACGGCGCGGCCGAAGCGGAGGCCCACGCAGCCTTCGCGGACGCCGACGGCTACACGGCGCCGGCTCGCGCCGAGGCATTGCTGCTCGGCCTCGGCTTCACGCTCGACCAGACACGCGAGCCGGTCAGCAGCTTCTCGGGCGGCTGGCGCATGCGCCTGAACCTCGCGCAGGCGCTGATGTGCCGCTCAGATCTGCTCCTGCTCGACGAACCGACCAACCACCTGGACCTCGACGCCATTGTCTGGCTCGAAGAATGGCTGCACCGCTATCCGGGCACGCTGATCGTGATCTCGCACGACCGCGAATTTCTCGATTCGGTCTGCAACGTCACGCTGCATCTGGAACAACAGCAGATCAAGCGTTACGGCGGCAACTACTCGCAATTCGAAGTGCTGCGCGCGCAGCAGATCGCGCTGCAACAGAGCGCGTACGAAAAGCAGCAGCGCACGGTCGCGCATTTGCAGAGCTACATCAATCGTTTCAAGGCGCAGGCCACCAAGGCCCGTCAGGCGCAAAGCCGCGTGAAGGCGCTCGAAAAGATGGAACTGATCGCGCCGGCGCACGCCGCGTCGCCGTTCACCTTCGAATTCCGTACGCCGGATTCGGCGCCGAATCCGATGATGGTGATGGAAGACGTGCGCTGCGGCTACCGTAGTGAAGACGGCGCCGAGATTCCGATTGTCGAGCGCGTGATGCTGTCCATTCAGAACGGCCAGCGCATTGGCCTGCTCGGCGCGAACGGCCAGGGCAAGTCGACGCTGATCAAGACGCTGGCCGGCACGCTCGCGCCGCTCGGCGGGCATGTGCGCGAGGGCAAGGGGCTGCGCATCGGCTATTTCGCCCAGCATCAGCTGGAAACGCTGCGCGCCGACGACACGCCCTTGCAGCACCTCGCGCGCCTCACGCCGGACACACGCGAGCAGGAGTTGCGCGACTTCCTTGGCAGCTTCAATTTTTCCGGCGAGATGGCGACGTCGAAGATCGCGCCCTTCTCCGGCGGCGAAAAGGCGCGGCTCGCGCTCGCGCTGATCATCTGGCAGAAGCCGAACCTGCTGCTGCTCGACGAGCCGACCAACCACCTGGACCTCGAAACGCGGCACGCCTTGACCATGGCGCTCGCGCAGTTCGAAGGCACGCTCATTCTCGTCTCGCACGACCGGCATTTGCTGCGCGCCACGACAGATCAGTTCATGCTGGTCGCGAAGCACCGTCTGCAGGAATTCGACGGCGATCTCGACGATTACCGCGACTGGCTGCTGCAGCATGCAGCGGAGCAGCGCGCGGCGTTGAAGGCGGGCAATGCGTCGACCGGCAGCGATGCCAGCGCGGGCGGTGCGGACGGCGGCGTGAATCGCAAGGAACAGCGGCGGCTCGAAGCGGAATCGCGGCAGAAGCTCGCGCATCTGAAGAAGCCTTTGCAGAGCCGCATCAGCAAAATCGAGAAGGAAATGGATGCGCTCAACGCGGAAAAGGTGGCGCTCGACGCGTTCGTCGCCGATCCGGCCAGTTACGAGCCAGCCCAGAAAAGCAAACTGACGGACGCCATTCGCCGTCAGGCAGACGTGAACGCGCGCCTCGAGGCGCTCGAAGCCGAATGGCTCGAGACGCACGAGGAACTCGAACAAATCGGCTAGCGGCGCGCTCACTGCGATCCGCGCCGGCATCGACGAGAGGTTGGCTTTGTCATCTGCAACGTCTTCGGCTGCATCCGCTGCTTCTTTCGGCGAGTCCTCGCGGGCCGACGCCGCGCCGCCTCCTTTGAAGGGCCTGCGCGTGCTCGACCTCACGCGCCTGCTGCCCGGTCCGGTTGCCGCGTTGCGGCTCGCGGAACTCGGCGCGGAAGTGCTGAAGATCGAGGCGCCCGGTGCCGGCGACCCAACCCGCACGATGATGCAGTCGTCAAGCGACCGCGTGGCCGGGCGGCCGGGCGCCTTCTATCGGCTCGTCAATCGCGGCAAGCGCGAAACGCGCCTCGACCTCAAATCCGAAGCGGGCCGCAATGTGCTGCGCGCGCTTGCGGCAGAAGCGGATGTGCTGATCGAAAGCTTCCGGCCAGGCGTGATGGACCGGCTCGGCGTCGGCCACGCGACGCTGCGGGCCGTCAATCCGCGGCTCGTGTACTGCGCGATCAGCGGCTATGGCGCGAGCGGTCCATTCGCCGGTCATGCGGGCCACGACCTGAACTACATCGGCTACGCGGGCGTTCTCGATCAGCTCACGAGCCGCGACGGCACGCCTATCGTGCCGAACTTCCAGATCGCCGATCTGCTCGGCGGCGCGCTCAGCGCAGTCACGCAGATTCTCGCCGCGTTATGGCATGTGTCGCGCGGCGGCGAGGGCCGTTTCGTCGACGTTTCCATGACGCACGCCACCCATGCGCACAACGTGGTGGCGCAAGTCGCGCTGGCCAATGACAACGCCGCAGCAAACGCAGCGCGCCCCGCAACGGAAAAAACAGGCGCGGGCTCGGGACTGCTGAACGGAGGCGTGCCCTGCTACAACCTGTACCGCACGCAGGACGACCGCTGGCTCGCGGTCGGCGCGCTGGAGCTCAAGTTCTGGGAGAACTTGTGCATGGCGCTCGACCGCCCCGAGTGGGCCACGCGTCACTGGAGTCTTGGTCAGGCGATCGGCGGCCCGGACGCCGCGTCGCTCATGCAAGAGCTGGCCGGCGTGATCGGCACGCGCGCACTCGACGAATGGGTTGCGCTGCTCGAGCCGCTGGACTGCTGCGTGTCGCCGGTGCTGACGGCGGCCGAAGCGGCGCGGCATCCGCTCTTCAATCCCGGGACGCACGAGGCGGACCTGGAGGATCATGAGGACCAGGCTCATGAAGAAAACCATGAGCCCAACCCGCAAACGGAGGAAGACGAAGGCTCACGCAGTTTTCGCCCGCGTGCATGAGCACAACGCCGGCCGGCGCCTATCGCCGCGCCGCCGTCTGCCGCGGCAAGGTTTGACGCGGCGTCTTTTCGTCGTCGTGAAGCACGTGCTTGCGGCCTTCCACGTGGCGATTGATCGTGGCGCGCACGTCGGCGGCGGTCGCGTCGCCCGCCACCGCGCGGCGCGAAATCTGCCCGGTCCGGTCGATCCACTCGACAATCCGGTAAGCGCCGCCCCAAGGTTGATGAATGGGCGCGGAGACCCGGCAACCGCGCACCTGTATCGGCCGCTCGGCCAGAGTTTCGTGTGACTGTTTCAAGGTGCGATCCTTTTTCCGGCATCAAGGGATGCAATAGCTTTGCAGCTTAAGGAAAAAGGAAGGGCTTGTTGGTTACAGGCAACCTGGAGATATTTACCGCGCATTACGGCACGCGCCGTGCAGGGCGCATGCCCGGCATGGGCGCGACGCCCGTCTATTCGAGCGTGCGGACCCGGTCGATTGCCTGTTCGATACGCTCGACCGCAACGACCTGTAAGCCTTCTATCGGCTGCTTGGGCGCGTTTGCCTTCGGAATGACGGCCACCGAAAAGCCGAGCTTGGCGGCTTCCTTCAAACGCTCCTGACCGCGCGGCGACGGCCGGATCTCGCCGGCGAGCCCCACTTCGCCGAACACCACGAGCCCTTTGGGCAGCGGCTTATTGCGCATCGACGAATGAATGGCGAGCAGCACCGCGAGGTCCGCGGCCGGCTCGGTGATCTTGACGCCGCCCACTGCGTTGAGGAACACGTCCTGATCGAAACAGGCGATGCCGGCATGCCGGTGCAGCACCGCGAGCAGCATCGCGAGACGGTTCTGTTCGAGGCCGACGGCGAGACGCCGCGGATTTGGCGCGTTCGCGGAATCGACAAGCGCCTGCACTTCCACGAGCAGCGGCCGCGTGCCCTCCTGCGTCACCAGCACGCACGAGCCCGGCACCGACTGCTCGTGCTGCGACAGAAACAGCGCCGACGGATTGGCGACGCCGCGCAAGCCGCGCTCGGTCATCGCGAACACGCCGAGTTCGTTGACCGCGCCGAAGCGGTTCTTGATTGCGCGCACGAGGCGGAACGACGAATGTGTGTCGCCCTCGAAGTACAACACCGTGTCGACGATATGCTCCAGCACGCGCGGGCCGGCGAGCGCGCCCTCTTTCGTCACGTGGCCGACCATGATGATCGTGGTGCCCGACTGCTTCGCGATACGCGTGAGTTGCGCCGCGCACTCGCGCACCTGCGCGACGGAGCCTGGCGCTGATGTGAGCGCGTCGGAATAGACGGTCTGGATAGAGTCGATCACGGCGACATCGGGCTGCTGATCGGCAATCGTCGCCTGGATTTTTTCGAGCTGAATTTCGGCGAGCAATTGCAGTTCGCTCGCTTTCGAGCCCGGTTCGAGCAGCGACAATCGTTGCGCGCGCAACGCGATCTGTGCGGCCGACTCTTCGCCGCTGATATAAAGCGCGCGTTTGTCGGCGGCGATTTCCGCGAGCGACTGCAGCAACAGCGTGGATTTGCCGATGCCCGGATCGCCGCCGATCAACACCACGCCGCCCGGCACGAGACCGCCGCCTAACACGCGGTCGAATTCGCCGACGCCGGTCGAAAAGCGTGGCACGTCGGACGCTTCGATATCGGCGAGGCGCCGCACCGGCGCGCTCTTCGCGAGCGACTGGAAACGATGCGTGGACGGCGCTTCGGCAACCGACTCCACCAGCGTGTTCCAGGCCTGGCAGGACGGACATTGCCCTGCCCATTTCGGCGACTGGCCGCCGCATTCACTGCATACGTACACCGTTTTTGCTTTTGCCACGCGTTCCTGCCCGAATTGCGGTTGTTCTATTGTTGTCTTGCTGTGCTTCGCTGTTGCTTGGTTGTTCTTTAGTCAGGCATCAGTCCCGCGTCACTCGGCGCGCACCGGCACGCGCGGCGCGACCGCGCACATCAACTCGTAGCCGATGGTGCCGCAGGCGCGCGCCACGTCGTCGATGGGCAGCGACGTGCCCCACAGTTCGACGCGCGAGCCGACGTTCGCCGTGGGAATCGGCGTGAGGTCGACGGTCAGCATATCCATCGAAACGCGCCCCACGATCCGCGTACGAACGCCGTCCACGATGACCGGCGTACCTTCGGGCGCCACGCGCGGATAACCGTCCGCGTAACCGCACGCCACGACGCCGATGCGCATCGGCGCGCGCGCCTTGAAGAGCGAACCGTAACCGACCGTCTGGCCTTCCGCGATGGACTGCACCGCGATCAGTTCGGAGGCGAGCGTCATGGCCGGCTGCAAGCCGGTGCCCTCGATCGCGGCCGAGACGCCCGAAGGCGACGCGCCATACATGATGATGCCCGGGCGCACCCAGTCGAAATGCGATTCGGGATGCCACAGCGTGGCCGCCGAGTTGGCGAGGCTACGCGCGCCGGCAATGCCTTGCGCGCCGCGCTCGAACGCTTCCATCTGGTGCGCGACGCCGCGCTCGCCGTCGGCGTCGGAGAAGTGGGTCATCAGCGTGATCTGGCCGACGCCCTGGCAGGCGCGCGCCCGTTCCCACGCGGCGCGGAATTTCTCCGGCGTGTAGCCGAGCCGGTTCATGCCGCTGTTCATTTTCAACTGGATGTTGACGGGCTTGGACAGCCGCGCCATTTCGAGCATGCGCAACTGCTCGTCCGAATGCAGCGCCGTAGTGAGGCTATAGCGGTCGATGACGTCGATATCCGTAGGACGAAAAAAGCCCTCGAGCAAAAGAATCGGGCCGGCCCAGCCCAATTCACGCAACTTCACGGCTTCTTCGAGGTCCAGCAACCCAAAGCCGTCGGTTGCGCGCAAACCTGGAAAGGCCCGCGCGAGGCCGTGCCCGTAGGCATTGGCCTTGACGACCGCCCAGATCTTCGATTTAGGCGCATAGCGGCGCGCGACGGCAAGGTTATTGGCGAGGGCGGAGGTGTGAATCGTGGCTGAGAGGGGGCGCGGCATGGAATATTTTCGTAAAGACGCTTGCGAATCAGCGGCTTACAGGGCGTTTTCAACGCGCGGCAGCCCGCTGGGCGGTGCGATCAAGGATTCTGCTAGTCTGAATGCAGCTATTTTCATGATATAAAGCCGTGCGCACAACCCATTTCGAACGGCATAAGCCCGGACGCATAACAAACGGCCGGGGCGGACAGACCGCAGCGAGGACAGCATCGCATCAGATGAAAAAAGGTTTTTACACCATCATGGCCGCGCAGTTTTTTTCGTCGCTGGCCGACAATGCGCTTCTGATCGCCGCTATCGCACTGCTAAAAGATCTACACGCCCCGAACTGGATGACGCCGCTGCTCAAGCTGTTCTTTGTGCTGTCGTACGTCGTTCTCGCCGCCTTCGTGGGCGCCTTTGCCGATTCCCGTCCGAAAGGACGCGTGATGTTCATCACCAACACCATCAAGGTGCTCGGCTGCATCACGATGCTGGTCGGCGCGCATCCGCTGTTTGCGTACGGTATCGTGGGTTTCGGCGCGGCTGCGTATTCGCCCGCCAAATACGGCATTCTCACGGAACTGCTGCCGCCTGACCGCCTCGTCGCCGCTAACGGCTGGATCGAAGGCACCACGGTCGGCTCGATCATTCTCGGCACGGTGCTGGGCGGCGCGCTCATCAGCCCGCATATTGCCGCGCCGATTCTGCGGCACCATATCCCCACCGTGAACACGCCCGCAGAAGCGGCGATGCTCGTGATCATGGTGATCTACGTGATCGCCGCGCTCTTCAATCTGCGCATTCCCGATACCGGCGCACGTTATCCGAAACAGGAGCACGGCCCGATCAAACTCGTGACCGATTTCGCCGACTGTTTCGTCGTGCTGTGGCGCGACAAGCTCGGGCAGATTTCGCTGGCAGTGACCACGCTCTTCTGGGGCGCGGGCGCCACGCTGCAATTCATCGTGCTCAAGTGGGCGGAAGTGTCGCTCGGCATGTCGCTGTCCGAAGCTGCGATCCTTCAGGCGGTGGTAGCCGTCGGCGTGGCCGGCGGGGCGATCTTCGCGGCTTCGCGCGTGCCGCTGAAAAAGTCGCTGTCGGTACTGCCGGTCGGCATCATGATGGGCGTTGCCGTCATGCTGATGGCGTTCTACACGCGCCACCTGTTCCCCGCTCACTGGGGGCTGTACTTCGGCCGCATGCACGTGCCTGGTTACCTGATCTTCGCCTACATTTTCCTGATGGTGGTCGGCGGCCTGTCGGGCTTCTTCGTGGTGCCGATGAATGCGCTGCTCCAGCATCGCGGCCACGTGCTGCTGTCGGCCGGTCACTCCATCGCCGTGCAGAATTTCAACGAAAATCTCTCCGTGCTGATCATGCTGTGCCTCTATGCCGTGCTCGTGTGGCTCGACGTGCCGGTCGCGGCGGTCATCGTGCTGTTCGGCACCTTCGTCTGCCTGATGATGTGGCTCGTGATGCGGCGTCACCAGGCGAACCAGCGCGCGTTCGACTCCGTCGCACTGATCGGCGAAGTCAAGCATTGAGTCAGGCGCCGAGCCGCACGCGGCACGGCCGCCTGCTGCGGCCAACGCCTGCCGGCCGACTGCCCGCCTTTATCCTGCTCTGCCTGTCCGCTTTGCCATGACCCAATCGATTCCCAACGTGCTGACGATCGCCGGTTCCGACTCCGGCGGCGGCGCCGGCATTCAGGCCGATCTGAAGGCCTTCTCCGCACTCGGCGCGTACGGCGCGAGCGTGATCACCGCGCTGACCGCGCAGAACACGCGCGGCCTCACTGCGATTCACGCACCGGACGCGGCCTTCGTTACCGCGCAACTCGACGCCGTATTCGACGACATCCGCATCGACGCCGTGAAGATCGGCATGCTGGCGAACGCTTCGATCGTGAGCGCCGTTGCGAAGGCGCTGCGCCGTCACAAGCCGACGCGCATCGTGCTCGACACGGTGATGATCTCAAAGAGCAATCATGCGCTGCTGCTGCCGGATGCGGTCGCGGCCCTGCGCGACGAACTGCTGCCGCTTGCCGACCTGCTGACGCCGAATCTTCCCGAAGCCGCCGCCCTGCTTGGCGGCGTGCAGCCCGCTACCGACGAAGCCGCGATGATCGAGCAAGGCGAAGCGCTGCGCGCGCTCGGCGCCCGCGCGGTGCTGATGAAGGGCGGCCATCTGAGCGCCGCCGACAGTCCCGACTGGCTGGTGCAGGAAAGCGGCACACTGCGTCTTGGCGGCCCGCGCGTGCCGGTGAAGAACACGCATGGAACGGGCTGCACGCTGTCGTCGGCGATTGCCGCGCTGATTCCGCAACGCGACGATCTCGCGAGCGCGGTCGCGGATGCCAAGCAGTATCTGACCGGCGCGTTGCTGGCGAGCGATCGGCTACAGGTGGGCAGCGGCGTCGGGCCGGTGCATCATTTCTATCGATGGTGGTAACACAGCGCTACTGCGCAGCGTACTCTCGCGCTCTCTGCGGCCAATCGTCGGGCACGATGAAACCGCGCGACTGTTCGAGCAGATTGCCCGCGCTGTCTTCGGTGAACGCCGCGACCATCGTCGGAGCAGGTTGCTGCAAGGTTTGTGCAGCAAGCGTTTGGGCATTGAGCAGAAGCGGAGCGACCGCCTCGCGTTCGCCGGCATCGTAGCGACGCGGCGCGAGCCATTCGAGACGCGGCAGCACGCGCCAATGCGCGCCGCGTGTGTGTGCAAACTCCAGCCAGTCGCCGTGCGTCACCCACCAGCCCCGGCCATGCCCAGGATTCAGTTCGACAGGATCGGGCGGCACCTCGTCACGCCGATAAAACAGCCAGCCTTTGACGAACATTTGCGGCGTCCACGAGCCCGGATAGCCCGCCGACGCAAGCTCCTCGCGTGCGCTCAACGGCAGTTGATGGTTAAGCAGATGAGCGAGCTTCAAGTCGAAGCGGTCTTTCAGGTTCGGGCCGACGTAGTCTGACAGCCGCGCTGACAACCGCGCTGACAGCCGCGCCGACAACCCCGCCGATGGCTGCAAAGCCTGCTCTGCGCCGGCATGACCAGCGTGCAGATAGCACTTCACCGCGAGCTCCCAGTGAAGCCGCTCGCCCTCGTGCGTGCTCAGCAGGAAATCGCATTCGCCGAGCGTGACGCCCGCGCGCCGCAGCGGCACGCCGGCCGCGACGAGCCGCGCCGCCGGCCCATGTTGCAGGAACCAGCCCAGCAGGCTTTCGGCGTAGCGGCCGAGCCGCGTGATGCGCGTCGCGGCAAGATTGCGCTGTAAAGGCTCGGGGGCCGCGTCGAGCGAGCGTAAAAATTCGAGCGTTGCGGTGAATTCTTCGGGCGTATCAAACGGCCTGGCCAGTTCACCCGCCGGCGGTTGCGGCCGCAACAGATCGGCGCTCAACAGCAGCCACGCGAGGTCGCGCACTGCCGGGTCATGCAGCGTGTCGAGCAAGCTGCGAAGGATCGAGGGATCGGCGCGCAGCCCGTCAGGCCGGCGCGCCGGCGGTCGATCCGCGGTCACCGCTTCGCCGCATCCGACGCTGCGCCGCCGCCCTCGCGCCACGTAGCGCGCGCGAGGCACAGATCAGCCCACGCCTTGGCCTTGTCGGGAAGGCTGCGCAACAGATAAGCCGGGTGATACGTGACGACCACCGGTACGCCCTGGTATTCGTGGACGCGGCCGCGCAGCGACGAAATGCTCGCGTCGGTCTTGAGCAGGCTTTGCGCGGCAAAGCGGCCAAGCGCGACGATCAGCTTTGGCTTGACGAGCGCCACCTGGCGTTGCAGGTAAGGTTCGCAGCGCGCGACTTCGTCGGGCTCGGGATTGCGATTGCCTGGCGGGCGGCACTTGATGACGTTCGCGATATACACATTGGTGCCGCGCGCGAGCGTCAGCGAACGCAGCATGTTGTCGAGCAGCTTGCCCGCCTGGCCGACGAAGGGCTCGCCCACGCGGTCCTCGTTCTCGCCCGGCGCTTCGCCGATCAGCATCCAGTCGGCATTCCGGTCGCCGACGCCGAATACGGTCTTCGTGCGTTTCTCGCACAGCCGGCAGCGCTCGCAGGTCGCGACGCGCTCGCTCAGCGCGTCCCAGTCGAGGGTGTTGATTGCTGGCAGCGCCGGCACGGCAGCGTCGGCCTCGCCCGGCGGATGGAGCGGCAGATCGTCGAACCATGCGAAGCCGTCGTCGGGCGGAGCGTCGAAAGAGGCTGGCTCGAGGGTGCCTGGCGGCTCGGCAGGCCGCAGGTCACGGCTCGCGGCGCTGGACGGCGCGCGTTGCGGCTCCGGCGTACGTGACGGTTGGCCGGCGGGCGCTGTGTGGCTATCGTCTGCTAGTTGTGAATGTTGCGGCTGCGCTTGCGACACGGGCCGGGCAGCGCGGCCTTGCGGGGCGACGCCTTGCGCGACGCTCGCGGCTGCAGCGAGTTCTTGCGAAACGGCTTGTATTCGTGCTGCGGCTCCTTCCTGCGCCATGCCCGCTTCCTGCACCGCAGCCGGCTGCTGCGCCACAGAAGATTCGTCTGCCACCGCCCCTTCATGCCCCAAAGCCATCCCGCGACGCACCCAGCGCGGCGCGAGCCCGAACTCTTCCAGCACCGATTCATGCAGCGCCATCTGCGCCCTCCCTCACAAACGATAAACGCATCACGATGGCGTCCTCCCGGCCGCGATGCCGCGCCGGATAATAGTTTTTGCGCCGGCCGATCGACGTGAAGCCGAAACGCTCGTAGAGCCGGATCGCGCGATGATTCGACGGCCGCACCTCGAGCAACAGTCCGTCGAGCTTTTCAGCGCGTGTAATGCGCACGGCTTCGCGCAGCAGCGCGAGTCCGGCGCCCGCGCCTTGCGCGGCGGGCGCCACGCATAGATTGAGCAGATGCATTTCGTCGACGACAGGCATCAGCACGCAATATCCGATCAGCGTCCCCGTAACGTGCCGCAGACACACGCCGAAATAGCCGTTGCGCAGCGAGTCGCCGAAATTGCCGCGGCTCCAGGGGAATTCATAGGCGAGCTTTTCGATGGCGGCCACTTCGTCCAGGTCGCCTTCCGTCATTGGCGACATGTAGCGGTCCGCCAGCAGCACGCCGCTCATGGCCGTCCCTCGCGCAAGCCGGGGTCGTCGGCGAGCGCCGCGGCCTGCCCGGCGGCTTTCGCGGCTTTGTCCGCCATGCGCTCCGCGGTGGTCTGCGCGACCTTGTTGCGCACGTACTGCGGCGCGGCCTGATCAGCGGATACCGTGCGGCCCGCGTGGAAGGCGCGCAGCGCCGCGTACGCGAGCGGCAATGCATGCGGCAAGGCATCGCGATCGACGCTCCGGGCGGCGGCCGCCGCCGGCAGCCGGGCGCCGAAAGCCGCGGCGGCGTTGCCGGCGAGCGTGAAAGGCGCGTCGGGCAAGACCAGACGCTCGGGCGTATCGAGCGACGCGCCCTGCACGACGCCCCATTCGCCTTGCGCGCCGTCCCACGCGTAGTCGGCCCAGTAGATCTCGTCCATGCGGGCATCGAGCGCGGCCAGCACGCGCGTCGCCGCCGGATCGCGGCGCCGCGCGCTTTCGGCGCACACGAGCAGGGTGCTGACCGGCACGACCGGCAGATCGAGACCGAAGGCCAACCCTTGCGCGACGCCCGTCGCGGTGCGCAGTCCTGTGAACGAGCCTGGGCCGGAACCGAACGCGATCGCGTTGCACACGGCGAGCGTCAGGCCCGCTTCGTCGAAAAGTTCGCGGATCGCGGGCAAAAGCCGCGTGCTGGACACGGCCCCGGTCTCTTCGTGGCGGACCCACGCGCGCGGCTCGGCGCATGCATGGCCGGCGGCGTCGACAGCAGTGGCCAGAAGCGCTACCGAGCAGAATTCGGTGGAAGTATCGAGGGCAAGAAGCACGGTTTGAGTCATGGACCGTATTGTAATCGGCGCCGCGCGCGCGGATGAGCTTTGGCCGCGCAGTCGTCAGCCATCTGCGGTTTTGCGCCTTTTTCGCGCTCGCCGCCGTGTGTCTTCTGCTCGCGGCCGCCGACGTTTGGAATGAGCCCTCGGCCACGCCGCGGCATGCAATTGTTATGATCGTCGGCCACCTGACCATCCCGCCGGAGAGCATCAAGATGACGGACCTCGACACCCAGTTCACGCAAGCTCAGGAAGACGTCAAGCAATTGCCCGAGCGCCCGGGCAACCTCACGCTGCTGCGCCTTTATGCCCTCTTCAAGCAGGCGAGCGAAGGCGACGTGCACGGCGACAAGCCCGGTTTTGCCGACATCGTCGGCAAATACAAGTACGAAGCGTGGGCCGCATTGCAAGGCACAGCGCAGGACGCGGCGAAGCAGCAATACGTGGAACTCGTCGAATCGCTGAAGAGCGGCGCCTCTGCCTGATGGCTCGCGCGGGCCCAAGCCGCTCGGCGCGCGCCGCTTGCCGGCTTCCGGCCGCCGCGCGGCAACTTTTGCGCTAGGAAATCTCCTAACAGTGGCGCAGTGCAGCAGATACCTATACAATGCTGCCTGCGCTTCACTGCTTTGCCCGGCTTTCATAAGCGGCCGTTGCGGCGCAGCGCCTCGTAGCGTTTAGCTCCAATCCAGTTTAGAACCTGTCCCCTCCTGCCTAGCCCCCTACGGGCGATCATGTCCCAGGCTGGCGGCAAGCCATGTTGGCGTGTCGCATCCGATACAGCTTCTAACGAAAAACTCGCCTTCATTGTCGCGAGTTGCCCCCGTTTTTCGATTTGCTCGCTGCTTCTTTGCTCGCTGAATCCGACGACTTGGGTATGCCGATTGGCGCCGACGTTTTAATTCCCTGTGTTTTAAGGATTCTCATGACTTCGAGCAATACTTCCAGCAGCCCGTTGAACGCCATCGCCGACCAGGCCCTCGGTTTCGCCGACGCACCCGCACAAGCCGCAGCCGCTGCTGCCGCACCGGCCGTCGCCGCTGAAGCCGCTGCGCCCGCCGGCCCGACGTTCGCGTCGCTCGGCCTGTCCGCGGATGTCGTCTCCGCGCTGACCGCCGCTGGTTACCAGAACCCGACGCCGGTTCAGCAGCGCGCGGTTCCTGCCGGCATCGCCGGCCGCGACCTGCTGGTCTCCAGCCCGACCGGTTCGGGCAAGACCGCCGCGTTCATGCTGCCCGCCATCGAACGTTTCTCGCAATTGCAAAAGGCGCAAGCGAGCCAGCCGCGTGAGCCGCGTCCCGCCGACGGCGGCCGTGGGCGCCGCCCGCAACCGGTCGCTCGTCCGACCATGCTGGTGCTGACGCCGACCCGCGAACTCGCGATGCAGGTCACGACCGCCGCCGCCACGTACGGCAAGCACCTGAAGCGCCTGCGCACCGTCAGCATTCTGGGCGGCGTCGCTTACGGCCAGCAGTTGATGCTGCTCGCGAAGAACCCGGAAATCCTGGTTGCCACGCCGGGCCGTCTGATCGATCACCTGGAGCGCGGCCGCATCGACCTGTCGCAACTGCAGATTCTCGTGCTCGACGAAGCCGACCGCATGCTCGACATGGGCTTCATCGAAGACATCGAGACGATCGTCGCGGCCACGCCGGCCACGCGTCAGACTATGCTTTTCTCGGCCACGCTCGACGGCAAGATCGGTTCGCTGACGGGCCGTCTGCTGAAGGATCCGGAGCGTATCGAGATCGTTCAGCGCATGGAGCAGCGCACCAACATCGCGCAAACCGTTCATTACGTCGACGACCGCGATCACAAGGACCGTCTGCTCGATCATCTGCTGCGCGACACGGGCCTCGACCAGGCTATCGTCTTCACGGCAACGAAAATGGACGCCGACCAGCTGGCTGGCCGTCTTGCGGACGCGGGCTTCGAATCGGCGGCACTGCATGGCGATCTGCCGCAAGGCGCGCGTAACCGCACCATCAAGGCACTGCGCGAGCGTCGCGTTCGCGTGCTGGTGGCAACGGACGTCGCCGCTCGCGGTATCGACATTCCGGGCATCACGCACGTGTTCAACTACGACCTGCCGAAGTTTGCCGAAGACTACGTGCACCGTATCGGCCGTACCGGTCGCGCCGGGCGCTCGGGCATCGCGGTGAGCCTCGTGCATCACGCCGAACAGGGCGCGTTGAAGCGCATCGAGCGTTTCGTGCGCACGCCGCTGCCGGTGAATGTCGTTGAAGGTTTTGAGCCGCGCAAGTCGGCTCCGTCGGGTAACGGCCGTCCTGGCTTTGGCGGCCGCGGCCGTCCGGGCGGCGGCAATGGCGGCGGACGCCGCTTCGGTAGCGGCTCGGGTAAGCCGGGTGGCAATGGCGCTTCGCGCAGCGGCAGCGGCAATGGCGGCGGTTGGGCGGGCAAGTCGGGCGGCGGTTCGCGCGAAGGCTACGGCGGCTCGCGTGACGGTGGCTACGGCGCGCGCCGCAGCGACGGCCCGCGTACCGCGCGTCGCGGCAGCTAAGCTGACGCAACGCGGGAGAGCTTGCAGCGCGGGCCGGTAACGGCTTGGCCGGCCCTACGGCGGCAGCCTTTATCCCGCTGATGCAAGCAGTTGAAGGACCCCGGCAGCGCTCCGCAGTCGGCTTGGCCGATCCGAAAAACCGGTGCCCACGCACCGGTTTTTTTTCGCCCGTGGCAAATCGCCACCCATATTTCACGATATGGAAAAATTTTTTGCGTCGTAAAAAATCGTGCTGCAAGGCACAACAGCCGCTGTTGCAAGATGGGAAAACCCGTTTCTCTATGTGAAAGATTCCAACTAAAGCACTGATTTCAAATAGAAATATTTATTAGAAAATCGCTGTTTGGCGGCTATTGCACGTCTGTCGATTTGCCTAGACTCTTATATAAGACTTCACGAAACGAACGCCTCGCGTGCTGACTGCAAGGCGGATCGTCGCGGCGAAGACAGAGTCCACCATCCGTTTCTTAGGCAACCAAGGAGAAAACCATGACGACGCGCGAAGAACAGGCCCGCCAACTTCAACAGCAATGGGAAACCGATCCGCGCTGGAAAGGCGTGAAGCGCAGCTACACCGCCGAGGACGTGATCCGTCTGCGCGGCTCGGTGCAGGTCGAGCACACGCTCGCGAAACGCGGCGCCGAAAAGCTCTGGCATAGCGTGAACACCGAGCCGTTCGTCAATTCGCTCGGCGCGCTGACCGGCAATCAGGCGATGCAACAGGTCAAGGCCGGTCTGAAGGCCATCTACCTGTCGGGCTGGCAGGTCGCGGGCGATGCGAACGTGGCCGGCGAAATGTATCCGGATCAGTCGCTCTACCCGGCCAACTCCGTGCCGCTCGTCGTCAAGCGCATCAACAACACGCTGACGCGCGCCGACCAGATCCAGTGGTCGGAAGGCAAGAATCCCGGCGACGAAGGTTACATCGACTACTTCGCGCCGATCGTCGCTGACGCCGAAGCCGGTTTCGGCGGCGTGCTGAACGCATTCGAACTGATGAAGGCGATGATCGAAGCGGGCGCCGCGGGCGTGCACTTCGAAGACCAGCTCGCCTCGGTGAAGAAGTGCGGCCACATGGGCGGCAAGGTGCTCGTGCCGACGCGCGAAAACATTGCCAAGCTGACCGCCGCGCGTCTCGCCGCCGACGTGTCGGGCGTGCCGACCGTGCTGCTCGCCCGCACCGACGCTGAAGCCGCCGACCTGATCACCTCGGACGTCGATGAAAACGACAAGCCGTTCCTGACCGGCGAGCGCACCGTTGAAGGTTTCTACCGCACGAAGCCCGGCCTCGAGCAGGCAATCTCGCGTGGCCTCGCCTACGCGCCGTACGCCGACATGATCTGGTGCGAGACGGGCAAGCCGGATCTCGAGTTCGCGAAGAAGTTCGCCGATGCGATCCACAAGGAGTACCCGGATCAATTGCTGTCGTATAACTGCTCGCCGTCGTTCAACTGGAAGAAGAATCTGGACGACGCAACCATCGCCAAGTTCCAGCGCGAACTCGGTGCAATGGGCTACAAGTTCCAGTTCATCACGCTGGCCGGCTTCCACGCGCTGAACTACTCGATGTTCAACCTCGCGCACGGCTACGCCCGCAACCAGATGACGGCGTTCGTCGAAATGCAGCAGGCCGAGTTCGCGGCAGCGGAAAAGGGTTTCACCGCCGTCAAGCATCAGCGCGAAGTGGGCACCGGCTATTTCGACGCGGTCACCCAGACGGTCGAGCGCGAAGCGTCGACGACCGCGCTGCACGGCTCGACGGAAGACGAACAGTTCTTCGACAAGAAAGTTGCGTAACCGAAGTCGCGTAAGAGGTCGCGTAAGGCCTCTCGCGGCCTGATCGCGAAAAGGCAAGGCAGACAGACGGCTGGCTGCCGGCGCAGCGGTTGTGCCGGCAAGCCACCGTCGACAGGGAGGAGCTTCGGCATCGGCGCATCGGCCGCTAAAGTTTCAGCGGCCAGCGCCGGTGGCGAGCGTTCCAGATAAGACGGGGGCTGCATAAAGCCAGCACAACCTGATTCAACCGGATCGCGCGGCGAATGGACGACGCGCCGACCTGAGCGTCGGCGCGTTTTCCGCCGTTAGGCGTTTTCGCAGCGATGCGGCCGACGTCAGGGATGTCAGCGGTAGACCAGCACCGGAATTTTCGTATGCGTGAGCACCCGCTGCGTTTCGCTGCCGATCAGGAGGCTGCCGAGACCGCGCCGCCCGTGCGAGGACATGAAGATCACGTCGCAACCGCCCTGCTCCGCCGCTTCGATGATGCCGAGATACGGCGCGGGATGCACGCTCGTGCGCCGATCGACGACCACGCCGAGACGGCTCGCGGCGAGTTCCACTTCGCGCAGATGTTCCTGCGCTTCGCGCTCGCTGCGGTCGAGAAACTCCGACGGCGGCTCGACCGCGATATCGGAGAACGGCGCGTAAGGATATTGCGGCAGACAGGCGTACGCGGTGATGCGCGCGCCGACCGCCTGCGCGAGATCGATTGCGCCGGCGATCGCCTTGCGCGAGAGGTCGGAGCCATCGGTCGGAACGAGAATGTGCTTGAACATGTGCCCTCCGTGTCCGGGCGCCGTGTCGGTTGCTTTTTTGTGCCGTCTTTGGGGCTGTGCCTCTTCCCGCACGGCGCGCCCGCACTCTTATGCAGGCGCTGGCCCGCGGGCAGCCCCTCCACCGCAGCCAGCGCCCCGGTTCATGCAGCCCTTGAAACGATTGTAGGTCGCGGAAACCGGCCCCCTACCGTGATTGAGGGTCTGTCCGAATATGGAAAACCCGTTGCGCGGCGTCAGCCCCAGTAGTCCGGAAGACCATAGGTATGCTTGAGGAAATCCAGGAAAAGCCGCACTCGCAGTGGCAAATGGCGGCGCTGCGGAAACACCGCATGAATGCCGATGGGCGGCGCCGCGAACTCGTCGAGCACGCTGACGAGCCGCCCGGCCGCGATGTCCGCGCCGACTTCCCACCACGAGCGCCAGGCGAGCCCATGGCCTTCGAGACACCACTCGTGCAGCACCGCGCCGTCCGAGCACTCCATCGTGCCCGATACCTTGATCGACACCACCTTGCCGTCCTGCTGGAACATCCAGCCGCGCTGCTGGTTGGCGCTCGCGCCGAGCGCGAGACAGTTGTGCTGCGCGAGGTCGGCGAGGCTATGCGGCGCGCCGCGCCGGCTGAGATACGACGGCGACGCCACGCACACGCGGCGGTTTTCGCCGAGCTTGAGCGACACCAGCGACGAGTCCGGCAATTCGCCA
Source organism: Burkholderia sp. WSM2230 (assembly GCF_000472445.1). Classification (GTDB taxonomy): domain Bacteria; phylum Pseudomonadota; class Gammaproteobacteria; order Burkholderiales; family Burkholderiaceae; genus Paraburkholderia. The sequence continues at coordinate 89,901 of NZ_AXAJ01000010.1, read as the reverse complement.
AGCCGCACCGCGCAATCGAAGCCTTCGTTGACGAGATCGACGAGCCGGTCCGACAGATCGAGCGTAATGGAAACGTCCGGATGCGCGACGGTGAAAGCCGGCACCAGCGGTGCGACGTGCCGGCGCCCGAAACCGGCCGGCGCGGACAGCCGCAAATGGCCGCTCGCCTTCACGCCGCCCGCCGACACGCTCGCCTCCGCGTTCTGCATGTCGTGAATGATGCGCTGGCAGTCTTCCAGAAACGCCGAGCCTTCGAAGGTCAGCGTGATCTTGCGGGTGGTGCGCACCAGCAGTTTGACGCCGAGGCGCTCCTCGAGCGCGTCGATACGGCGGCCGATGATCGCCGGCGCCACACCCTCGGCCAGCGCCGCGGCCGACAGACTGCCTTTTGCGGCAACGGTGACGAAAGTCTCAATCTGCTTGAAACGGTCCATGGAAGAAGCGCCGCTCTCGCGGAAAAGTTGGCCGGTGCGCGCCAGATTAGGTGGATGAAAGTAAAAGATCAAGTGATCTTTAGCGTCTTTTTTAGCGCACAACGCTGCTAATACAATCTGTCCCGACCTCTGACAGGAGCGCACGGCAATGTCGGCCACAACGACACTCTCCCCAAAAGCAGTGATTTTCGACGCCTACGGCACGCTTTTCGACGTGCACTCGGTGATCGCTGCCGCGGAGCAGATCTTCCCCGGGCGCGGCGACGCGCTCTCCCAGTTGTGGCGCCAGAAGCAGATCGAATACACGCAGTTGCGCACGCTTGCCGATTCCGGGGAAGAGGCCGCGCACTATCGTCCGTTCTGGGACATCACGCGCGACGCCCTGCGCTTTTCGGCGAAGAAACTTCAGCTCACGCTCGGCCGTAGCGCTGAAAAGCGTCTGATGGACGAGTACGCGTGCCTGTCCGCGTTTCCCGATGCGGTGCCTGCGCTGCGTCTGTTGCGCGATGGCGTTGCGCTTTCGAAGCCGGGCGCTCGAATCGCGACGTCCGCAAACGCAAACGCAAGCGCAAACGCAGCCGCAAGCGCAGCGGCGCCCGGCGGCCCGCGTCCCGGCCTCGCGATTCTCTCGAACGGCAACCCGCAAATGCTCGATGTCGCCGTGAAAAGCGCGGGCATGAGCGGACTCTTCGACCACGTGCTTTCCGTCGACGCCGTGCGTGCATACAAACCGGCACGCGCCGCCTATGCGCTCGGCACGCAGGCCTTCGGCGCCGAGCCGGGCGAGATCGTCTTTGTTTCGTCGAATGGTTGGGACGTGGCCGGCGCGACGTGGTTCGGCTTCACGACCTTCTGGCTCAACCGTCAGAACGCGCCGCTCGAGGAACTGGGCGTGACGCCGCACGGCACCGGTGCGGGCATGAGCGATCTGCTCGCTTTTCTGAACACGCTTGCGTCTGCGGGACGCCCGGCACGCGCGGCACGCGCCGCCGGCGCGAACCGCCCGCGCCGCGGTGGAAATGCATGAGCCTCGCCGTCTCCAACAGATGCATCCAAACCAACAACCACAACCGCCTCTTAACTTTGCATTTCGCAATCTGACCGACCAAGGAGAAAACATGGCGAATTCGCTGTCATCGCTGCCGCAGGGCATGGAAATCACCGGCGAGATCAAGCCGGGTTATGAAGCGATTCTCACGCGCGAGGCGCTCGAACTCGTCGCCGCGCTGCACCGCACGTTCGAGCCGCGCCGCCAGCAGTTGCTGCACGCGCGGGCGGAACGCACGAAACGTCTGGACGCGGGCGAGCGCCCCGACTTCCTCGCCGAGACAAAAAACGTGCGCGAAGGCGACTGGACCATCGCGCCGCTGCCGCAGGACCTGCAATGCCGCCGCGTGGAAATCACCGGCCCGGTGGAGCGCAAGATGATCATCAACGCGCTGAACTCGGGCGCGGATTCGTACATGACCGACTTCGAGGATTCGAATGCGCCGAGCTGGGACAACCAGATCACCGGCCATATCAATCTGAAGGACGCCGTGCGCCGCACGATCTCGCTGGAACAGAACGGCAAGAGCTACAAGCTGAACGACAAGGTCGCCACGCTGATCGTGCGCCCGCGCGGCTGGCATCTCGACGAAAAGCACGTGAAGGTGGACGGCAAGCGCGTCTCGGGCGGCATTTTCGATTTCGCGCTCTTCATGGTGCACAACGCAAAGGAACTCGTCGCGCGCGGCTCGGGCCCCTACTTCTATCTGCCGAAGATGGAAAGCCATCTCGAGGCGCGTCTGTGGAACGACATTTTCGTCGCTGCGCAGGAAGCGGTCGGCGTGCCGCGCGGCACGATTCGCGCGACCGTGCTGATCGAAACCATTCTCGCCGCCTTTGAAATGGACGAGATTCTGTACGAACTGCGCGAGCATAGCTCGGGGCTGAATGCGGGCCGCTGGGACTACATCTTCTCCGCGATCAAGAAGTTCAAGTCCGACCGCGACTTCTGCCTCGCGGACCGCTCGCAGATCACGATGACGTCGCCCTTCATGCGCGCCTACGCGCTGTTGCTGCTGAAGACTTGCCATCGCCGCAACGCGCCGGCCATCGGCGGAATGAGCGCTCTGATTCCGATCAAGAACGACCCGGCCGCGAACGACAAGGCCATGGCCGGCGTGCGCTCCGACAAGGCGCGCGATGCGGGCGACGGTTACGACGGCGGCTGGGTCGCGCACCCTGGGCTCGTGCCGATCGCAATGGAAGAGTTCGTCAAGGTGCTCGGCGACAAGCCGAACCAGATCGGCAAGCAACGCGACGACGTGCTCGTCACCGCGACCGATCTGATGGACTTTCGTCCGGAAGCGCCGATCACGGAAGCCGGTCTGCGCAACAACATCAACGTCGGCATTCACTACCTGGGCTCGTGGCTCGCGGGCAATGGCTGCGTGCCGATCCACAATCTGATGGAAGATGCCGCGACCGCTGAGATTTCCCGCTCGCAGGTTTGGCAGTGGATCCGCTCGCCCAAGGGCACGCTCGACGACGGCCGCAAGGTGAGCGCCGGGCTGGTGCGCGAACTCGCCGTGCAGGAACTCGACAAGGTGAAGCAGGCCGTGGGCGGCGATACGAAGCCCTATCAGCGCGCCGCGCAAATCTTCGAGCAGATGTCGACGTCAGAACAGTTCACGGACTTCCTCACGCTGCCGCTCTACGAAGAAATCTGAAGCTGAACGCCGGGTTCGCGAGCGTGACCCGGCATGAAAGGTAATCGGCCCGCAAGGCTCGCTGCCTGGCGGGCTTTTTTTATGCGACTAGCGGCCCGCGCGAGCCCATGTCAGCGCGTCGCGCGATACTTCACCCAATCGCCGGACCGGATTTCCGGCAGCCCTTGCGCGGCATGAGGCGCAACCGGATAGAAGCGGCAGTTCACGACGTTGCCGTCCACTTTCACCATCACTTCGCGAGCCAGAAAGCGATCTTCGACGCCGGGGTACACCGCCTCGATCTCGTCGAGCACGGCGACTAGCTCATCGTCGATCTCGTAGACATCGCCGATCACATCCACGCCCTGCTCGTCCACAACGAGCCCTGGATACGAGCCGAAGTCGAACAGGTGGCCGCGAACCGTGGCCGTGCCCAGCAAGTTCGGCTCGGCAATCTCGTTGCGCGCCGCAGCTTCACGGATGTCGTTCACTTCGCCCGCTCGCAGCGTGCCGTAGACAAAGACGGTTTGCATCGTCGTTCGTGCTCCCTCGATATGTGGTCGGTCAGTCCGGACATTATGCAACGCCGCAAGGCGCACGCTCTACAATGAGAGCCCGCCCTTGATCGCGCTTCATGCCGTGGCGTTTCGCTTGATGGATCGACCTTTGCCATGACTCCGTACGCCGGTTCTGATCGCTCGAGCTTCGTCAGCTTGACCGACACTCCGCCAGAATTTCAGCCGAACGAAGCGCACCCGATTCGCGTGCGCTCGCGGCCCATGCCGATGGGCTCGCACTTCGCGCGTCACGAGCATGCGTGGGCGCAGGTCGCGTATGCGTCGCGCGGTGTGCTGCGCGTGGCCACGACCGGCACGACGTGGATGGTGCCGCCCTCGCGCGCCATCTGGGTGCCGCCGCATGTCACGCACGAGGTCGTGGCTGTCGAAGACGCATTTCTGCGCACGCTCTACATCACGGAAAGCACGGTGCCCGCGGGACTCGACGCGCCGCGTGTGGTCGAAGTCTCGAACCTGCTGCGCGAAGTCATTGCCGCGCTGGACACGCCCGGCATCTCGCCCGCGCGCGAACGGCTGCTCGGCGCGCTCGCGCTCGACGAGCTGACGCGTTCCGAGCCGCTGCCTCTTTCTGTGCCGATGCCCAACGAAAAGCGCCTGCGCGCACTGTGCGAAGCCGTGATCGCCGACCCGTCGCCGGCTGAATCGCTCGAACAGTGGGCGGCGAGCGTGGGCGCGAGCACGCGCACCATCGCGCGTCTCTTTCGGCAGGAACTCGGCGTGAGCTTCTCGCAGTGGCGGCAACAGGCGATTCTGGCTCGTGCGATCCCGTTGCTCAGCCAAGGGCAGCCGCTGTCGCACGTCGCGCACGAGTTGGGCTATCAGAGCCAGAGCGCCTTTTCCGCGATGTTCCGGCGTGCTTTTGGCGAGAGCCCGCGCGCGTTTATCGAACGGGGCTCGGAACATCGGATGGAAAATGGAGAGAGCGCGCACGGCACCAGTGCCGAGGACATTTCTGGCGAAGAGCCAGTGTTGAACCGCGCGGACCCGGCGAACGCCCAGGGCCGCTAAGCGCGGTTTTTGGCCTCAAACCCGCCGCGCGAGATGACGGATCGCGCCGAGCTGCGCAAGGCGCGGCCCGGCCAGCTTGTAGCCCTTGCGCTGATAGAGCCGCGCCGCGGGATTGTCGACGAACACGCGCAGTTGCAGTTCGCGCAGCCCGCGCTCGCGCGCCCATTGGTGCGACATATCCAGCAGATAGGTGCCGGCGCCAAGCCGCCTGTATCCCTCGGCGATCTGCACGTCGCGAATATGCAGCGAATCGCCCTCCTGCGTGATGCGCAGCACGCCAATCGCCTTGCCGTCCATTTCGAGGATGAAGTTTTCCGACTCGCGCCAGCTGCCGAGAAAGAGGTCGCCGCGCCAAACGAGGTGATGCCGCTGATAGTAGCCGCCCATGTTGCCGTGAGTCAGCGCCTCGGCGAACTCGAAATCGTCCATGCTGGCTTTGCGGAGATGAAACGGTGACGGAGCTTCGGTTGGATCGAACATGGCGGCGCGACGAAGAGAAGTCGGATAAACGGTAAAACAGCCCGCGCGCGCTGGCAATGGCTGTTTGTCCGGGCATGGCCTTGCGGGAACGTCAGGGGAATAAAAAAAGCCCACTTCTTGCGAAGTGGGCTTTTCAAAATCTGGCGGAGCGGACGGGACTCGAACCCGCGACCCCCGGCGTGACAGGCCGGTATTCTAACCAACTGAACTACCGCTCCAGATTTTCACACTGACAAACTGGCTAAAAGCAAGGATCAAGCAAGCTCGCTTCTGCTGCATCGATCAACTTCTTACCGAACGACGCCGATGTTCTGGCGTCCCCTAGGGGATTCGAACCCCTGTACTCACCGTGAAAGGGTGATGTCCTAGGCCTCTAGACGAAGGGGACAACGTACTGCTTACACCTTTAATGAAAAAGCCCGTTCAGGTTGGCATGAACGGGCTTTGTCTGGCGGAGTGGACGGGACTCGAACCCGCGACCCCCGGCGTGACAGGCCGGTATTCTAACCGACTGAACTACCACTCCAGTCTTTACACCCTGGCTTGCGAGCGTCGGTTAATTCTCTGCAAGCTGCGCTGCTTTGGTGCGAGCCGGTCAACGACCTGTGGGTGTTGACCTGAACTTTTACCGAACACTAAAGCGACGCTGATGTTTGGCGTCCCCTAGGGGATTCGAACCCCTGTACTCACCGTGAAAGGGTGATGTCCTAGGCCTCTAGACGAAGGGGACATAATCTTTTCAGATCTGTCTTTAACTCGCCGCTGACTAAAATAAACTGGATTAAAACCACTTGCCAGTTATTCTCTTCGTCAACTGCGAAGACCGCTATTTTAACTACGACACTGCTGTTTGTGAAGTCTTTTTTGCTACAAGTTCCAAGATTTGGAACGACTTCACACTGCTCTGATGGTGGAGGTAAGCGGGATCGAACCGCTGACCTCTTGCATGCCATGCAAGCGCTCTCCCAGCTGAGCTATACCCCCTTGCAGAACAGAAACGAGATTCTAGAGGCCAATTTGCGCTTTGTAAATACCCTTTGAGCAATTGCATGCGACTTTTTTCTGAAGACGCATGCAAACCATCTCAACGCACGCGCAAATTCGCTCAGACGCCCTCGCCCGTATCAGGCGAGCGCCTTCTCGATACGGCTCACCACGGCATCGCGACCGAACAGCATGAGCACCGCGTCGATGGACGGCGTATGCGTCGTGCCCGCCACCAGCAGACGAACCGGCATGGCCAGCTGCGGCATCTTGAGCTTGTGCGCAGAAAGGGTGGCTTTGAGCGCGGCGGCGATCGCCTCCTTGTTCCACTCGACGGTCTTCAGCGCTGTAACGAGATCGCCGAGCGCCGGGCGCACTGCGTCCGTGACGTGTTGCGCGAGAGCTTCCGCCTCAGGAGCGGGCATGCGATAGAACATCGCCGCATTCTCGGCAATCTCCTTGACCGTGGACGCACGATCCTTAAGCAAGCCGACCACCGCCGTCAGGTCCGCGCCCTGCGCGATGCTCGCCTCGTCGATGCCCAACTCCGCAAGGAACGGCCGAGTGAGACCGGCGAGGCGCGCGTTATCCGCTTCCTTGATGTAATGCGCGTTGAGCCAGTTCAGCTTGTCGTGGTCGTACTGCGCCGGGGACTTGCCCAGATGCTCGAGATCGAACCATTCGACGAACTGCTCACGCGAAAAAATCTCCGCGTCGCCATGCGACCAGCCGAGGCGCGCGAGATAGTTGACCACCGCTTCCGGCAGGTAGCCGGCATCGCGATAGCCCATCACGCTCATCGCGCCATGACGCTTGCTCATCTTTTCGCCCTGCTCGTTGAGCACGGTCGGCAGGTGCGCGTACACCGGCGGCTCGCCGCCAAGCGCGCGCAGAATGTTGATCTGCCGCGGCGTGTTATTCACGTGATCGTCGCCGCGAATGACGTGAGTGATGCGCATGTCCAGATCGTCGACCACCACGCAGAAGTTGTACGTCGGCGTGCCGTCGGGCCGTGCGATCACGAGGTCGTCCAGCTCCTCGTTCGAGATTTCGATGCGCCCTTTCACCGCGTCGTCCCAGGCCACGATGCCGGTCAGCGGATTACGAAAGCGCAGTACCGGCTGCACGCCCGCCGGCGGCTCGGGCAGCACCTTGCCCGGCTCGGGACGCCACGTGCCGTCATAACGCGGTTTTTCGCCCGCTTCCCGCTGACGCTCGCGCAACGCGTCGAGTTCTTCGGTCGACATGTAGCACGGGTACACGAGCCCCGCGTCGCGCATCTGCTGAAGCACTTCGCGGTAACGGTCCATGCGCTGCATCTGGTAGAACGGGCCTTCGTCGAAATCGAGGCCGAGCCATTCCATTCCTTCCAGAATCGCGTCGACGGATTCGGCCGTGGACCGCTCGACGTCGGTGTCCTCGATCCGCAGCACGAAGGTCCCTTTCATCTTGCGCGCGAACGCCCACGGATAAAGCGCGGAGCGGATGTTGCCGAGGTGAATGAAGCCGGTGGGACTCGGTGCGAAGCGGGTGCGAACGGAGGTGGTCATTAGCGTTACTCGAAGACGGGCGCCGGCGCCCAACAGACATCGCCTGTGAAGCGCGGCAGCGAACCGTGCCCATACGGCAGAACCGCTGCCGCGCATGGACACGAAGGAATCAAAGCAAGAGCCGGATTATACCTTTCGTGAGCGGCGCGCCTCCCCTCGTCCGGATGGCTGGTCACAGTGCCTTCATGCCTCTACGCCGCGCCGGTGCAACGTTTCATTACCGGCTGCCGCGCTCACGCCGCTTTGCATTATGATGTGCGCGCGCCGGGGCCCACACGCCGCCCGCGCGCATGGAACCGCTCGTTGCGGTCGCCTCGGCCTTGCCTGATCGCGGCACCACGCGGCGCGCATCGCGCCGCCCACGCCGTTGCTGGAGAATTCGTTGAAACCTTCGTCGCCTCGTTACGGCCGCCGCCATTTTTCGCTTGCAGCCGCATCCGCGGTGCTCGCCGCCTGCACCACGGCCGGCAGCAAAATCGACGGCCAGTCGTCGTCGAATAAAGCCCCGGCCACGCCCACTACCAGCACGCCGCCGCTCGACAAGCCGCAGCGGCCGCTGCGCGTCGCCCTCGCGTTGGGCGGCGGCGCGGCGCGCGGCTTCGCGCACATCGGCGTGATCAAGGCGCTGGAGGCGCGCAACGTTCAGGTGGACCTGGTGGCCGGCACGAGCGCGGGCTCCGTGGTCGGCGCGCTTTACGCGTCGGGCATGAACGGCTTCGCCCTGAACAAGCTCGCGCTCACCATGGACGAAGCGTCGATCAGCGACTGGGCCATGCCGTTTCGCACGCGCGGCTTCCTGCAAGGCATCGCCCTGCAGAATTATCTGAACACCACGCTCAACAATCGGCCGATCGAGAAGATGGTCAAGCCGCTCGGCGTGGTCGCCACCGACCTGAAAACCGGTCAGCCGATTCTCTTTCAGCGCGGCAACACCGGCGTCGCGGTGCGCGCGTCGTGCAGCGTGCCCTCGATCTTCGAGCCGGTGAAAATCGGCGGCCATGAATATGTGGACGGCGGGCTGGTGAGTCCGGTGCCGGCGTCGTTCGCGCGCAAGATGGGCGCGGACTTCGTGATCGCGGTGGACATCTCGCAGCGGCCGGAAAGCGGCCTCACGGCCAGTTCGTTCGACGTGCTCATGCAGACCTTCACGATCATGGGCCAGACGATCAAGGCGTACGAGCTCGACAAATATGCCGACGTCGTGATCCGGCCGAACCTCGCGGCAATGAGCGGCAGCGACTTCTCGCAGCGCAATGCCGCGATTCTCGCTGGCGAGGAAGCTGTCGCCAGGATCATGCCGGAGCTGCAACACAAGCTGGCGGCGAGCCGCGCGGCGGCTTAGGCGAATAAAGGTGGCTTAGGTGAATTAACGGTCGCTTAAGGACGACTCACGGTCGCTGATGGGCGGCTCTGCCGCCCACTCTGAACCGCCCGCCAGCCAGGAGGAACGCAAAAAAGCCTGCTTCTTACGAAACAGGCTTTTCTTTTTGGCCTGGCACCAGAACCGCCGGCCGGCAAAGATCAGTTATTGCCGCCGATAGTCGCGTTCACGCGCTTGCGCAGATCTTCGCCGCCCTGGTACGAGGTCTCGATGCGGCGCGCGCCGGTGAAACGCTTTTCCCAGTAGCCGTCGTCCATGTCGTCGACGCGGATCGTGCTGCCGGTGGAGGGCGAATGCACGAACTTGTTGTCGCCGATATAGATGCCAACGTGCGAGAAAGTGCGACGCATCGTGTTGAAGAACACCAGATCGCCCGGCTTCAGGTCGCTCACGCGGACCTTTTCGCCGACGCGGCTCATTTCCTCCGCGCGGCGCGGCAATGCCATGCCCAACGTGTCCTGGAACACGTAGCGGACGAAACCGCTGCAATCGAGCCCCGAATCCGGCGTATTGCCGCCCCAGCGGTAGCGCACGCCGATCATGTTCAGCGCACCGACGACCACGTCGCCCGCTTTGCCGGCCATGCCGGACAGGAACGACTTGGCGCCGCTTTCGGTGTTGCCGCCGAGTGCCTGGGAACTGGAGGAGGAGGACGGGGAATTCGCCGTATTGCTCGGCGAATATGAGGCATTCTGATTGAAACTGCTTACTTCGTCGGCGAAAGCGCCGGGAGCTGCTGCGATCAAGACGCCAATGAACATCCCGGCGACGGCGCGCGTGCAAGCCTGGGTCAGATTTCTGTGCTGCATTGGTCGGTAGTTTTTGCTAAAGAATCAGGGGTCTACGGAAAAAAGTTTGGTCGATACTAGCCAGTAAGTATTCATGTGTCAAAACAAATAGAAAAATACAATCGAGACGCGCACACAATTGGTGAAAGGGTGAAAAATCAATGGTCCAGCGCGGCTTTCAGGAGCTTTCGAGTGTACGGGTGGGAAGGCGCCGAAAAGATCTTCTCAACGTCTCCGCTTTCGACGATAGAACCGTTTTGCATGACCGCCACGCGGTGCGCCATCGCCCCTATCACGGCCAGATCGTGGCTGATGAAAACGAAGCCGAGGTTGTACTTCTGTTGCAACCCGGCCAGCAGCTTAAGCACTTGCTGCTGGATGGAAACGTCCAGCGCACTGGTGGGCTCGTCGAGGACCAGAATGCGCGGCTCGACCACGAGCGCCCGGGCAATGGCTATGCGCTGACGCTGCCCGCCGGAAAACTCGTGCGGATAGCGCAGCAGCGCGGTGCGGTCGATGCCGACCTCGCGCAGCACGGCAAGCACCTTGTCGCGGCGCGCTTGCGGCGACAGTTGCGGCCGGTGCAGCGCCAATCCCTCGCCGACAATCCGCTCGATCGTCTGGCGCGGCGAAAGCGAGCTGAACGGGTCCTGAAATACCACTTGCATGTTCGAGCGCAACGCTGTCTGCTGTGCGCCGCGGTAGCTGCCGAGCGCCCTGCCCTGAAACTCGATCTGGCCGTGCGCGGTGCGCTGCAGCCCGAGCAGCGCCATGGCGAGCGTCGACTTGCCCGAGCCCGATTCGCCGACAATCCCGAGCGTCTCGCCTTGCCGCACCGAAATGTTTGCGTCGGCGACCGCGCGAAACCGTCCGGAACGGAACCAGCCGGCAAATCCCGGCAGCTTCGTTCTGTAATCGACGGACACCTTGCGGGCTTCGAGCAGCACGGGGGAAATGGGCAGCACCGGGATGACCGTGCGCTGCGGCCGGCTCGCAAGCAGCCGCTGCGTGTACGGATGCTGCGGCGACTCGAAAACCCGCTCCACCGGCCCGCTTTCGACGAGCATGCCGTTCTCCATTACCGCGATACGCTCGGCGAAATTGCGCACGAGGTTCAGGTCATGGGTGATCAGCAGCACGGCCATGCCGCGCTTTGCGGCTTCGTCGCGCTGCAGTTCGAGCAGCAATTCGACGATCTGCGCGCGAATCGTCACGTCGAGCGCGGTGGTCGGTTCGTCCGCGAGCAGCAGACGAGGACGGCACGCAAGCGCCATCGCGATCATCGCGCGTTGCCGCTGTCCGCCGGAGAGTTCATGCGGGTAGCTGTTCACGCGCTTGCCGGGCTCGGGAATGCCTGTGCGCCCGAGCAGCGCGACCGCGCGCTTGCGCGCTTCAGTTGCCGGCACGCCGTCGTGCACCACGATCGTCTCGGCAATCTGGTCGCCCACCGTATAGAGCGGATTGAGCGCGGTCATCGGCTCCTGAAAGATCATCGCGATGTCCGAGCCGCGCAGGCCGCGCATTTCGCGCTCGGTTTTGGCAAGCAGTTCCTCGCCGTCGAAACGGATCGAGCCGCTCACCTGCGCGTCGTTCAACAGGCGCAACACCGACAACGCCGTCACGCTCTTGCCCGAACCCGATTCGCCGACCAACGCGACACGCTCGCCGCGCTGGATAGCCAGCGTGACGTCGTTGACGGCGACCGTTTCGCCGAAGCTCACGCGAAGATGATCCAGTTCGAGCAGCGGCCCGACGGTCCCGGCTTCCCTGCTGCCATGCTGCTGCCGGTTCGCTTGCGATTGCGTGCTCACTGATTACCTCCGGCGCGCATAGCATCGGAGATGCGGGTGTCGAGCGCGTTACGTAGCGCGTCGCCCATGAAAGTCAGCAGCAACAGCATCGCGACCAGAACACCGAAGGTGGACAGCGAGATCCACCACGCGTCCAGATTCGCCTTACCCTGCGCGAGCAGTTCGCCGAGACTCGGTGTCGGCGAAGGTACGCCAAGGCCGAGAAAGTCGAGGCTGGTCAACGCGAGAATCGCTCCGCTCATGCGAAACGGAAGGAATGTAATGACCGGCGTAAGGCTATTGGGCAGCACATGCCGCCACATGATTTGCCAGTTCGACAGACCCATGGCCTTCGCCGCGCGCACATAGTCCTGCTGGCGGTTACGCAGAAATTCCGCGCGCACATAGTCGGACAGCCCAATCCAGCCGAACAGCGAGAGCAGCACGATCAGCAGAATGAAACCCGGCTCGAAGATGGACGAGAAAATGATCAGCAGATAAAGCTCCGGCATTGCGCTCCAGATTTCTATCAGGCGCTGCCCGATGATATCGGTACGTCCTCCGAAATAACCTTGCACCGCGCCCGCCGCGATGCCAAGTATCGTGCCGATGAACGTCAGCACGAGGCCGAATTCCACCGAAACACGAAAGCCGTACAACAGCCGGGCGAACAGATCGCGGCCGCGGTCATCGGTGCCGAGCCAGTTTTCACGCGAAGGCGGCGCGGGGTTGGGCGCTTTCGAAAAATAGTTGAGCGTGTCGTAGTAGTAATGATTCGGCGGATACACGGCGAAGTTGCCAGGCGCATCGAAACGCTGCCTGATGTAGGGATCGAGATAATCTGCTGGCGTCGGAAAATCGCCGCCGAAGGTGGTTTCCGCGTAGGTCTGAAAAAGCGGGAAATACAAATGCCCGTCGTAGCGCACCATGAGCGGCTTGTCGTTCGACCACAGCGGACCCGCGAGGCTCGCCACGAAGGCCGCGACGAACACGATCAGGCTCCAGTAGCCAAGACGCTGCTGGCGAAACCGCTGCCACACGCGGCGCGCGGGCGAAGGCGAGACGAACGCGCGCGCGGGCTCCACGCGGGCTGCTGCATCGGCTGAAAGGCGGGCTCGATTCATCAGCGTTCCAGTTGTTCGAATTGGATGCGGGGGTCGACCCACACGTAGCAAAGATCGGAAATGAGCTTGGTCGCAAGACCGATCAACGTGAAGAGATACAGCGTGCCGAGCACGACCGGATAATCGCGCCGCACGACCGATTCATAGGACAGCAAGCCGAGACCGTCGAGCGAGAAAAGCGTCTCGATCAGCAGACTGCCCGTGAAAAAAGCCCCGATAAACGCAGCAGGAAAGCCCACGATCAGCGGCAGCATCGCGTTGCGAAACACGTGCTTCCACAGCACGCGTTTCTCCGAAAGACCTTTGGCGCGCGCGGTCAGCACATATTGTTTGCGAATCTCATCGAGGAAGGCGTTTTTCGTAAGCATCGTCACCACCGCGAAACTGCCGACCACCGACGCCGTGATCGGCAACGCGATATGCCACAGATAATCGAGAATCTTGCCGACCACGCTCAATTGCGCCCAGTTATCCGAGGTGAGGTTGCGCAACGGAAAAAGCTGCAGGAAGGTGCCCCCGCCGAACAACACGAGCAGCAGCACGCCAAGCACGAAACCCGGAATCGCGTACCCGATCAGCACGACGAGACTCGTCGCGACGTCGAAGCGCGAGCCGTTGCGCACGGCTTTCGCAATGCCGAGCGGCACCGAAATCAGATATGTGAGAAAAAACGTCCATAGACCGATGCTGATCGACACCGGCAACTTCGACACGATCAGCGACCACACGCTCTGATGGCGGAAATAGCTCTGCCCGAGGTCGAACGTCGAGAAGCGCTTGAGCATCAGCACGTAGCGCTCGAGCGGCGGCTTGTCGAAACCGTACAGCGCCTTCAGCTGTGCGATCTGCTGCGCGTCCACACCGTTGTGCGAGCGCAGACCGAACGGCACCGCGCCTTCGGCGCCCTTGCGCAGTTCATGCTGCATCTGTTCGACAGGACCGCCCGGCACGAACTGGATCACGACGAAGGTCAGCGTCAGCACGCCGAGCAATGTCGGGATCATCAGCAGCAGGCGTTTGAGAATGTAGCTCCACATGGCGGGCGTTCCGTTGCGAGGGCGGTGATTGAATGACTATAGCGCGCGGCCTGAATGCGGCGGATCACTGCGGCTCAGCCCGGCTTGCCGGTTGCGGCTGTGCGAACCACCACGTCGATGTGATCCAGCCTTCGGCCCCATAGTACAGGGGCAGCTTCGCCGGCCAGGCAAGCCCGCGCTTGAATGCCACGCGATGCGTCGCGCTGTACCAATGCGGCACGACGTAATAGCCATGCATCAGCACGCGATCGAGCGCATGCGTCGCGTCGAGCAGCTGCTCGCGCGTCTGCGCTTGCACGAGCGCGCGCAGGATCGCATCCACCGCCGGCGACTTCAGTCCGATCACATTGTCCGAGCCGTTGGTGTCCGCCGCCCTGCTGCCGAAGCGCTCGATCTGTTCGGAGCCGGGCACCTGCACGTCCGGCATGCGGATCGTCGTGGTGTCGAAGTCGAATGCGTCGAGGCGCTTCTGGTACACCGCAAAATCGGCGACGCGAAACGTTGCGGTTATCCCGAGCTTTTTCAGGTTGCGGATAAAGGTCGCGACAATCGGCTCCATCTGCGTGGCCGATCCCGAGTCGTCGAGTATTTCGAACTCGAACGGTTCGCCCTTTGCATTGCGCAGCGCGCCGTCGCGATAGGTCCACCCTGCCTCCTGCAACAACGCGCGCGCCTGCAGCAGATTCGCGCGCAATGAGCCCGGCGGATCGGTATCGGGCTGCTTCGGCGGCGGCCCGAACACCGCGGGATCGAGCCTCGCGCGCCATGGTTCGAGCAGCGCCAGTTCGCCCGCCGACGGCAGGCCCTTCGCCTGCAGATCGGTATTGGCAAAGAAACTGTCGATACGCGTGTACTGATTGAAGAACAACTGCCGGTTGAGCCACTGGAAGTCGAGCGCGAGATCGAGCGCCTTGCGCACGCGCACGTCCTGAAACAGCGGCCGCCGCGTGTTGAGCATGAAGCCCTGCATGCCCGTGCCGTTATGTTGGGGGAACACCTTCTTGATGAGCTCGCCGCTATCGAACCTCTTGCCCACGTCGCGCCGCACCCAGTTGCGCGCCACATATTCCACGAGCGCATCGTATTCGCCGGCCTTGAAGGCCTCGAGCCGCGCGACGCTATCCGAATACAGCTTGTAGACGATGCGATCAAAGTTGTACATGCCCGCGCGGACCGGCAACGCCGCACCCCAGTAGTCAGGATCGCGGCGGTAGGTGATCGTGCGTCCGTTGTCGTAGCGTTCGATCAGATACGGGCCGCTGCCAATCGGCTTTTCAAACGCGAGTTGATCGAACGGAATATGGCTGCCGTCAGGTTTCATCCCCCACTTGCGTGAAAACACCGGCATGCCGCCCGCGAGCAACGGCAGCTCGCGATTGCGTTGGTGAAACTCGAACCGTACCGTGTGCGGATCGACGACGACCGCGCGTACGATCTGCCCGAAGATCGACATGAATTGCGGCGCGGCCTGCGGACTCTTGAGCGTGTCGAGCGAATACTTGACGTCGTCCGCGGTAACGGGATCGCCGTTCGAGAAACGGGCGCGCGGGTTGATATGGAAGGTGGTCGACAGGCCGTCCGGCGCGACCTTGATGTCGTCGGCGAGCAGTCCATACGCGGACGCCACTTCGTCGCTGCTGCCCGTCGTCAGGCTTTCGAACAGCAGGTCCACGCCGGGCGCGGTGTTGCCGCGCAAGGTGAACGGATTGAACTTATCGAAGCTGGTGAGGCGGCTCGGATTGGCCAGCACGAGTGTGCCGCCCTTCGGCGCATCCGGATTGACGTAGTCGAAATGCTTGAAGTCCGCTGGATATTTCGGCTCGCCGTACTGGGCGATCGCATAGACCGCGTGAGCGCGAGGCGCCGCGAAAAGACCGGCTGCGGCGAGCACACCGCACAGCAGCACCACGACGCCTGCATTGCGCGATGAACTTGACACGACCGCCGAACCGACGCGCGAGAGCCTGGAAATGACACATTTAAGTGCACGAGGCGATGGAACCCGTCGCGAGCCAGTTGTCATAAGCGCCTTGGTGGTCAGTGGACAATTCGTGGTGAGGGAATTCTACCCAATAAATCTACCCCAACCGTAAGCCCGTCTGGCCACTGGTCCGGCTCGCGAGGCCATAAAAAAACCGCCCATTCGGGCGGTTTCTGTCGCTGCCAATGAGTCGCTGCTGCGACTCAGTGCCAGCCGCGACCGTGATCGTAGTGATCGCGGCGATAGTCATAACGCCCCGGCGGATGATGACGATACCACTCGTCACGCGCCCAGTAGCGGCGGCCGTCCCAGTAGCGGTCGCCGTGCCAGCCGATCACAATGGCCGGAGCGCCGTAATACACAGGCGCGGGCTGATACACGACAGGCGGCGGAGGCGGAGGCGGCGGTGCATAAACCGGAGCGGGCGCCACATAGACCGGCGCGGGAATGCCGATATTCACCCCGATGTTGACCCCGCCGGCCATTGCTGCACCCGACGCGCCCAACGCAACGACCCCGATCAGAAGCGGAACAAAACGAGCGGACTTCATCGATCACCCTTGGAAGAATGTGTTGTTGGCGGAAATATAGCGCAAGGCCGCGAGCGGCGTATTTCAACTTTGTAATAACTGATGCATTAGATCGCAGCAGGGGCGAGACGTTACTTCCCGTTACATTCCGGGCGTCGCGCGAGCGGGAACTGACGCAGCCAGCGAATGGCGGTGAGGAATGGTGTCCGCTTTAAGCCCAGCAATCGCCCGTCTGCATCAATTTATTTCGGAAGCCGAAGCATTATGGTCTCCACAGAGTGTTGCCCGATGCAGTGAGAGACGCCTGGCGGCGGCTCGGGGCCCGGCTGCGCCCGGGGTACTTTGCCTGCAGCATGAACTTGATCGCCAATGAACATTGTATGTTCGAAAGAACATTTGATTGAAGTTCTGCCACTTAAAGCAGTCATCTGACGTCTAGGGGCACCACGGGGCAGCACCCCGACTAAACGCCGATGACGTCTTGCCCATTGCCCGGTTGATATGGTTTTCCCTAGTAACAAAGAAGTCTCACAGTGATACGATGACTGACACTAAACACCCAAAAATGTTCGAATTCGCGCATGATCGCGCCAGCCGCAGCCGCCGGACATGCGAGCACGGAGACATACCTTGAAGACAATCATCGGTTTGCGCTGGTGGATCATCGCCCTCGTCTGTCTTGGGACCATCGTCAATTACCTGTCGCGCAATGCCCTCGGCGTGATGGCTCCAGAACTGATGAAGCTCATGCACATGAGCACGCAGCAATACTCGTATGTGGTCGGCGCCTTCCAGGTGGGATACACCATCATGCAGCCGGTCTGCGGCCTCATCATCGACCTGATCGGTCTGCGCCTCGGTTTTGCCCTCTTTGCCTGCCTGTGGTCGCTGACAGGCGTGCTGCATGGCTTCGCGAGCGGCTGGTTCTCGCTCGCCGCGCTGCGCGGCCTGATGGGTCTCACTGAAGCGGTCGCGATTCCGGCCGGCATGAAGGTGGTCGCCGAGTGGTTTCCGAATCGCGAGAAGTCCGTGGCCGTGGGCTACTTCAATGCAGGTACCTCGCTCGGTTCGCTGCTCGCTCCCCCGCTCGTCGTATTCCTGTCGCTTCGCTACGGATGGCAAAGCGCGTTCGCGGTGACCGGCGCGCTCGGCTTCGTATGGGCCGCGGCGTGGTACACGCTGTACCGTTCGCCGACCGAGCATGCGCGAATCGGCGAAGCGGAGCGCGAAACGATCATCAGCGGCCAGACTCCGCCGGCACCGCGGCGCAGCAGCATCCGCGAAGTGTTGAGCACGCGCCGTTTCTGGGCGATCGCGCAAGCCCGCTTTTTCGCCGAGCCAGCATGGCAGACCTTCAGCTTCTGGATTCCGCTTTATCTGGCCACGCAGCGTCATATGGATCTGAAGCAGATCGCGCTGTTCGCGTGGCTGCCGTTTCTCGCAGCCGATCTGGGCGGCCTGTTCGGCGGCTACCTGTCGCCCTTCCTGATGAAGCATCTGCGCGTGCCGCTGATCTGGTCGCGCATCACGGGCGTGGCGCTCGGCGCGTTGATGATGCTCGGGCCCGCCTGCATCGGTCTCGTCGCATCGCCGTACGAAGCTATCGCACTCTTCTGCGTGGGCGGCTTCGCGCATCAGATGATCTCGGCACTCGTCAATACGCTCGCCGCCGACGTCTTCGACCCGAGCGAAGTGGGTACGGTTGCGGGCTTTGCGGGCATGTCCGCGTGGATCGGCGGCCTCGGCTTTTCGCTGATGGTCGGCGCGCTCGCGGACAAGATCGGCTACACACCGCTCTTCGGCGCGCTCGGCGCTTTCGACATCATCGGCGCGACGCTGCTGATCATCCTGATGCGCGGCGTTTCGCGCGACGCACGTCCGCGCGGAGCCGATACGGCTTCGAACGCGGCTGCATGATTTCACCGACCACTCATCATGCGTTCAATCAAGAATCTTAAGCACCCGCCGCGCTTCGCGCTGGCGTCTCACGAAGGCAATCACATCGTTCTCGCCTCACCCGAGAATTGCCGGATCGAACTCTTCGTTCTCGCGGACGACATCATCCGCGTACTGGTGTTGCCCGACGGAGCACTGCATGGCCCGCGCACCTGGGCCATCGCGCCGGGCGCGGAGGACGTTCCGCTGGAAGGCCGCGACCGCCGCGATATGAGCGGCTTCACGCCGCCTTCGTTTCAGGTTGCGAACGACGGCGCTCAGCTCGTCGTGCAAACGGCGTGCGTTCGCGTGAGCATCACCCTCGAGGGCGGCTTCTGCGCGTGGGACATTTTGCGCGACGCCGTCTGGCACCGCGTGATGAACGACCGCAAGACGCAGTCGTATAACTTCGGCTGGTGGGACGAGCGCGTCTATCACTACATCGAACGGCGCAAGGACGAGATGTATGTCGGCCTCGGCGAGCGTGCCGGTTCGCTCGATCGTTCGGAACAGTCGTACGAGATGCGCAACATCGACGCGATGGGTTATAACGCGCGCACCACCGATCCGCTCTACAAGCACATACCGTTTTATATTACCTGGCAACCCGAAACATCTACCGGCTTCGGGCTCTTCTACGACACGCTCGCGGATTGCCGCTTCGACATGGGCCGTGAGCTCGACAACTATCACGGGCACTATCGGCATTTCGTCGCCGAGCATGGCGATCTGGATTACTACTTCATTGCGTCGGCGGACACGCCCTTGCACGCGGTGCGCCGCTTTACGTGGCTCACCGGGCGTCCCGCGTGGATGCCCAAATGGGGACTCGGCTATTCGGGCTCGACAATGAGCTACACCGACGCGCCCAATGCGCAGCAACGCATGGGCGAATTCATCGAACGATGCAGCGAGCACGACGTGCTGTGCGATTCGTTCCACCTGTCGTCGGGCTATACGTCGATTGGCGCGAAGCGCTACGTGTTCAACTGGAACCGCGAGAAGTTTCCGGACATCGACGGTTTCGTCAACGGCTACCTCGAACACGGCGTGCGTCTGTGCGCGAACATCAAGCCGTGTCTGTTGCAGGACCATCCTGCATTCGCAGAGGCTGCGAATGCAGGCCTGCTGATCGAATCGCGCGACGGCGAGCCCGCGTGGGTGCAGTTCTGGGACGAAGTCGGCGCATATCTGGACTTCACCAATCCCGGCACGATCGACTGGTGGAAGTCGCGCGTGAAAGAGAGCCTGCTGAAACACGGCATAGCCGCGACCTGGAACGACAACAACGAGTTCGAGATCTGGACGCGCGACGCGATCGCGCGCGGCTTCGGCAACGCGTATCCGGCGCACGAGGCCAAGGTGCTGCAAACGCAGTTGATGATGCGGGCCTCGCGCGACGCGCAGCGCGAATTCGCGCCTGAGCGCAGACCGTTCCTCGTCTCGCGTTCGGGCGGCGTCGGCATGCATCGCTACGTGCAAACGTGGTCGGGCGATAACTACACCTCGTGGGAAACGCTGCGCTTCAATCTCAAGATGGGCCTCGGGCTTGCCATGTCCGGCGTGTCGAACAGCGGCCACGACATCGGCGGATTTTCGGGCCCTGCGCCCGGTCCGGAACTGTTCGCGCGCTGGGTCGCGTTCGGCATCTTCCTGCCGCGCTTTAGCATCCACTCGTGGAACGACGACGGCACGGTCAACGAACCGTGGATGTATCCGCAAGTCACGCAGCAGATCGCCGCTCTGATCAAGCTGCGCTACCGGCTCATTCCTTATCTGTACGAGTTGCTGTGGCAATCGCACAGCGCATATGAGCCGGTTCTGCGACCCATGTTCGCCGAATTTCCGCACGATCCGCGCTGCCTTGTCGATGGCGACGACATGATGCTCGGTTCCTCGATGCTGATAGCACCGGTGGTCGAGGCGGGTCAAACGGCGCGGGACGTCTATTTGCCCGCGGGAACGCGCTGGGTTTCGTACTGGAGCGGCGAATCGTTCGAGGGCGGCCAGACGGTGACGCTGCCCGCGCCGTTCGAGCAGCCCGTCATGTTGCTGCGCGAGGGCAGCGTAATTGCGTTGAACATTGCCGAACAACACTTCGGCCGTCCGGCCGACGAACGGGCGTTCATCGTCGTGCCGCATGCAGGCACAGGCACGACGCGTGGCGGTTCGATCGAAGACGACGGCGAAAGCGAAGCCTGGCGCCTGGGTGCGCAAGGCCGCTGGAACGTGACGATCACCGGCGATGCCAACGCGCTGCGGATCGCGGTAGAACACGAAGGCTCGATGCCGCAAGCGCAGGACGCGGTCCGCGTGTTGATGCCGATGCACGAGACGCGGCCCGTCACGTGCGAGCGCGGCACGCTGCTCAACGACGCATCTGCCGATGGCTGGCGATGCCTGACGATTTCCACCGCGCCCTGAAATGCGCGTCATTCCGTTGTACTGAAAACACCGAAAGACTGGATCGGAGACTTGCCATCATGAACGTATCGAAGCTCGCGCGGACCCGCGCGGTCGTCATGTCCTGCCTGCCTCTGGCGGGCGCATTGCTGAGTACGGGCGCGTCGGCGCAAAGCAGCGTCACGCTATACGGCGTGGTCGACAACGCGTTCACCTATGTCAGCAATCAGCGCGGCCATGCGAACTTCTATATGAGCCAGGGCAATCTGCAGGCCAGCAAATTCGGCCTGCTTGGCGCGGAAGATCTCGGCGGCGGCACAAAAGCAATTTTCCGGCTCGAAAGCGGCTTCAACTCGCTGACCGGCGCGCAGAGCAGTTCGGGCTTCATTTTCAACCGGCAGGCATATGTGGGGCTCAGCAACGACCGCTATGGCACCGTCACGCTCGGCCGCCAATACACGCCCTACTTCCAGATGGTCGGCGCGCTCGGGCCCACCGGCGTGCTGACCGGCGCCACCGGCGCCCATCCTGGCGACATCGACGCACTCGACACCACACTACGGCTGAATAATTCGGTTACCTATCTATCGCCGACGCTCGCGGGTCTGCAATTCAGCGCGCAGTATGGGCTTGGCGGCGTACCGGGCAGCGTTGCGAACGGCAGTCATTTCAGCGCGGCGTTCCGCTACGACTACAAGCCGTTCGCCGTCGCAGCGGGCTACGTCAAGCTGAAAGACATCGCGACGAGCGCCGCACTCGGCAGCTACGCGATCAACTCGCCGGTGAACAGCGGCTACGCCACCGCACGCAGCGCACAGCTGTTCGCGGCTGCGGCGCGCTACACCGCGCAGGACCTGATGATCGGCATCAACTATTCCAATGTGCAATATGCGCCGGGTCACGGCTCGCTGTTTGCGAGCGAAGGTGTCTTCAATACATATGGCGTGATTTCGACGTACCGCATCACGCCCGCCGTGATTGTCGGCGCCGGCTATAGCTATACGCGGGCGAGCAAGGCGAACGGTGTCAGCGATCCTGCGCGCTATCACGAGATTTCGCTCGAACAGACGTATAGCCTTTCCACTCGCACTACGCTTTACGCGCTGGAAGCGTATCAGCTCGCGCGAGGCAAGACGCTTGCGGCTGCGGGCAGTAACGCGACCAGCATCATCGACGCGGTCGCGGTGGTCGGCGATTCGCAGAACGCGACGCCTTCGTCTGGCCCCTCGCAGTTTGTCGGCATGGTGGGCTTGCGGCACGCGTTCTGATTTTGGACCAGACAAGATACGCCGCACAGCCGTTGCGGCGCATCTCTTCTGTGCTTCATCTATCTAACTCCGCGACGAGAAATACAAAGCAGAAAAACTTGGTTTGATTAAAGACGGCGTCTTACTAGAGTGCACTTCGTCTTGTCATAACAAGTTTGAGCGATGTCGAAAACGACTCTCGTACCGGTAGCCGCCGATATCTCCGGCGCATCGGTCTCCCCTCTTCCGCTGTACGCACAGATCAAGGACGCGCTGCGCGAACGCATTCTCGACGGCACGTATGCGCCGCATACGCAGATGCCGTCCGAACACGACCTATGCCGCAGGTTCGGCGTGAGCCGCATCACCGTACGCCAGGCGCTGGGCGATCTGCAGAAGGAGGGCCTGCTGTTCAGGCTGCATGGCAAGGGCACATTCGTTTCCAAGCCCAAGGCATTCCAGAATGTCACCTCGCTGCAGGGCTTCGCGGAAGCCATGTCGTCGATGGGCTATGAAATCGTGAACCAGCTGCGCAGTTTCAGAACCGTGGAAGCCGGACGCCACGTCGCCGCGCGCCTGAACCTTGCCGAAGGTACGCCTGTCACGGAGATTCATCGGGTACGGCTGCTCAATCGCGAGCCCGTATCGCTCGAACTGACGTGGGTGCCCGAAGCGCTCGGCCGGCGCCTTGCAAACGCCGACCTCGCGACGCGCGACATCTTCCTGATTCTCGAAAACGACTGTGGGCTGCCGCTAGGTCACGCCGACGTTTCCATCGACGCAGTTCTCGCCGATGACGACATCGTCGACGCTTTACGTGTCGAGGAAGGCAGCCCCGTGTTGCGTATCGAGCGTCTTACGCACGACGCGTCGGGGCAGCCGGTCGATTTCGAATACCTGTACTTTCGCGGCGACGCCTTCCAATACAGGTTGCGTGTGGACCGCGAGAAAGATCCGCGGCAAGACCCCCAAAAAACCCGCAGGAAAGCAACGGAGGCTCCATGAATACGCATGTACTCGACTACGACGTCGTGGTGGTCGGCGGCGGCACGGCAGGGCCGATGGCGGCCGTCAAGGCGAAGGAGCGCGATCCGTCTTTGAAGGTATTGCTGCTCGAGAAGGCCAACGTGAAGCGCAGCGGCGCCATCTCCATGGGCATGGACGGGCTGAACAACGCGGTGATTCCCGGCCACGCGACGCCCGAGCAGTACACACGCGAAATCACCATCGCGAACGACGGCATCGTGGATCAGGAAGCCGTGTATGCATACGCACGCCATAGCTTCACGACCATCGAGGAACTGGACCGCTGGGGCGTCAAGTTCGAAAAAGACGGCAACGGAGACTACGCAGTCAAGAAAGTGCATCACATGGGTTCGTATGTGCTGCCGATGCCCGAAGGCCACGACATCAAGAAAGTGCTGTACAGGCAGCTCAAACGCGCACGCGTGGCGATCACAAACCGCATTGTGGCGACGCGCCTATTGACCGATGCGCAGGGACGCGTATGCGGCGTGCTCGGCTTCGATTGCCGCACCGCCGACTTTTACGTGGTGCGCGCGAAGGCCGTCGTGCTCAGTTGCGGTGCAGCCGGAAGGCTCGGCCTGCCCGCGTCGGGCTATCTGATGGGCACCTACGAGAACCCGACCAATGCCGGCGACGGCTACGCAATGGCGTATCACGCCGGCGCTGCACTCGCGAATCTGGAATGCTTCCAGATCAATCCGCTCATCAAGGACTACAACGGCCCGGCCTGTGCGTATGTCACCGGCCCGCTCGGCGGCTTCACCGCGAATGGCAAGGGCGAGCGCTTCATAGAATGCGATTACTGGAGCGGTCAGATGATGTGGGAGTTCTACCAGGAACTGCAAAGCGGCAACGGCCCTGTGTTTCTGAAGCTCGATCACCTTGCGGAAGAGACCATTCAGACGATCGAACAGATTCTGCATACCAACGAGCGCCCGAGCCGCGGGCGCTTTCATGAAGGACGTGGCACCGACTACCGCAGCCAGATGATCGAGATGCACATTTCGGAAATCGGCTTTTGCAGCGGGCACAGCGCGTCGGGGGTGTATGTTAACGCGCGCGCGGAGACCACGGTGCCGGGCCTTTACGCCGCCGGAGACATGGCGGCGGTGCCGCACAACTACATGCTCGGCGCCTTCACCTATGGATGGTTCGCCGGGCATAACGCGGCGGAGTACGTGGCGGGCCGCGACCATGCAGCCGTCGACCAGGAACAGGTTCACGCCGAGCGAACGCGCATTTATGCACCGCTCGAGCGCGAGCACGGCCTCGCGCCCGCGCAGGTCGAATACAAGCTGCGCCGCATGGTGAACGATTACCTTCAACCACCTAAGGTCACACGCAAGATGGAAATCGGCCTCCAACGCTTTGCCGAAATAACCGAGGATATCGAATCAATATCTGCCGCGAATCCGCACGAGTTGATGCGGGCCGCCGAAGTCCGCGCGATACGCGATTGCGCGGAAATGGCGGCACGTGCGTCGCTGTTTCGCACCGAAAGCCGCTGGGGGCTCTATCACCATCGCGTGGACTATCCGCAGCGCGACGACGCTCAATGGTTCTGTCATACGCATTTGCGCAAGGACGCCAATGGCCGAATGACGAGCGAAAAGCGCGCGGTCGAACCGTATATCGTCGCGCTCGATGAGAACGATCGAGATGCCTATCGCAACCTGCGGATCGGCGAGCCCGCGCTCGACGCCGCCACAGCCTGACGGAGCATGCTTATGTCCTCGCCAACGTCCCTTACGTCCTCGGTCTCTTCCACTTCCTCCGCGCCTTTTACGCCGCACGACATTTATCAGCGCAGCTCAGCGCCAGTGACGATCGACGAAAGCAGGTGCATTGCCGAAAAAGGCTGCACGGTATGCGTCGACGTGTGCCCGCTGGATCTGCTCGCGATCGACATGAAGAAAGGCAAGGCCTACATGCAGTTCGACGAGTGCTGGTACTGCATGCCATGCGAACAGGATTGTCCGACGGGCGCAGTGAAAGTGTCCATTCCGTATCTTCTGCGTTAATCGCTGCACGAAATTTCTCTTCTCCATCCACGTCTGCCCATGTCCTATTCGATCGATCCGAGCACTTCATTTGATGCCGCTCCAGCAGAAGCCGCCGCCCTTCTGTCCCGTCTCGCCTCCGACGACGCCGTCGTGCGCCGGATCGCGCTAATCGGTCTGGCCGATCTCGAGGATGCGTGCGTTATCGAGTCGATTGTCACGGCGCTGCGAAACGATGCGTCGTCTGAAGTGCGCAGCGAGGCCGCGCGACTGCTTGCTTCATGGGAACGCAGCGATGTGGTCGACGCACTGTGCGGCGCGCTGCTCGATCAGCACGATGCCGTGCGCGCGAGTGCTGCGCAGAGCCTTTCACAACTCAAGCAGGCGTCTTCGGGAGTCATTCTGCTCGAGTGGCTCGAGCACCCGGACTCGTTCGTGCGCGCCGCGTTGTTACGCGCCTTGCGCGAACTGCGCGTGCCCGAGGCGCTCACGCCCGCATTGCAGGCGCTCGCCGACGCGGACGCCAACGTGCGGGGCGAAGCTGTCGGCGTGTTGGGATGGCTGAAGAATCCGGTTGCGCTCGACTCGCTGGCTTCGCTCGCGACGTGCGACCCCGATGCGTCGATCCGGCGTGCCGCGACAGCGGCGCTCGGCTTTGCGCCGCCCACGCATCGCGAGACCACGGCGGCGTTGCTCGGCGCCTTGCACGACGACGCGTGGCAGGTGCGCGAAGAAGCCGCCACGACGCTCGGCAAACTGCGCGTCGCCGAGTCGCGCGATGCGCTGGAGAATGCGCTCGATGACGCGTACTGGCAAGTGCGATTGCGTGCGCTGCGCGCGCTCGGACAAATCGGCGAGGCTGCCAGCGCACCGCAAATCGCAACGCTGCTCTCGCATTCGATCAGCAACGTGCGCAAGGAGGCGGCGCTGGCGCTCGGGGAAGTCGGCCGCATCGACGACGTGCGGATACTGGCCGCGCTCGATGCGGCGCAAGCTGACGGCGACCCTGAAGTGCGCAAGGCAGTAAGGATTGCGTTGCGGCAAATTGCAGAGCGTCGGCCATGAGCGTCCCCGATCACGTTGCGATCGATTCAGCCAGCGCGAGCCTGTCGATGCGCTGGCCAGACGGTTTTGCCGCGCAATTGCCGTTTGCCGCGCTGCGCTCGGCCTGCATGTGCGCGCAGTGTCGCAAGCGCAAGCTTGACGAACTTTTACCGCTCTCATCACCCGGTGTGAAGCTGCTCGACGTACGGCCGTGGGGCTATGGCCTGCAACTCGTGTTCGACGACGGGCACGAGCGCGGGATTTTTCCGTGGGTTTATCTGGAGCGGCTGGCGAAGGGCGAGTGAAAATCGGCAATGAGTGAAAGGCGCTTCTCGAAGGCCAACCGATTCCGTGTGGCGCCGGCGCTCATGTTGCCTCGCTGAACCGAAGGCACGGTCAATAACGTTATGGGCATTGATGGCCCCTCGGTTCTGTGCAGGGCCGGGCAGGTCGGTTGCCCGCCTACAAGTGATTCGCGGGGCTTGGAGTCGCGTGAGTGCAAACAGACGGCCACGGGCGGCCGGGCGTTACTCCGGCTGCTATGCGCGCGCCACTGTGTCGGGCGATTTCTCCGACCGTACGCTGGCGAGTGACGCGTACCTTCACACCTGCAAGGCAGGCACCCGTGGGGTGTCTATTGTGCGCCGTTTTTGCCGGGCATGGCGACTGTGAATTGCGCTCGCATCAACATCTCACGCGCCGGAGCGCTTCTTCGCCCGGGGCTTTGCGGTCACAGTTTTCCATGCGTCGTCATCGAGCAACGTGTCAAACAGCCGGTCACGGTCTTTCCGGCTCAGTGAAGACATGCCAAGTAACGTCGAATACGCAAGGCCGCTCGCGGCCAACAGACGAATCAATGAAAAGTCACGATTCGACGCCTCTGCTTCAATGTTCTTCAACGTTTCTTGATCGATTGCCCGAAGACGTTCCAGAAGGTCCGGATTCGGGCTTGCAATCAGTGTTGCAAGGACAGCGCGTGCAACAGAATGAGGCTGATTGGCCGACTCGCGGTAAATCGCAATCTGGGCGGACAGTGTCTGTTCCGCCTTTGATGAGCCTTCTTTAGCGAGGTATTTCTTTGCGACCTGCTCGAAATGAAGGCGATGATGTTCAGCTAGCGCCTCGAGAATTCCGTTCTTGGTGTGAAACTGATGCAACAGGCCGCCCTTGCTGATCCCGCTTTCACGCGCCAATGCATCGAATGTCAAACCGCCGACGCCGTCACGAGCAAGTATAGCCAGTGCCGCTTCGATTGCTTTCTTCCGGGTTATTTCCGAACGAGTGTGATTGTCCATTTCTATTTAACATGATGTCCGTAACGCATGGCCCGAGCGAATGACGCGCTTCGCCAACTGCCTCCCGCCTGTGCGTTGCGCGAGTGGTGCGGTCTCGTCCCCGACTCAGGTGGAACGGACACCTCGGGGTTGAACGGGACATCGGCCATGAAGACGGCATTCTACGATACTTCCACGCACAGAATCCGACCGTCCAGACGGTTTACCGAGGTGTTTTCCCATGATATTCTCCGACCTTGACCCGATACGGGCGACGCCAACCCACCCATGACCACTGCCAGATTACGTCATGCATCGGATGAGTAACATCGGACGGCGCCGGAAGCCGGCAACCGGAGTTTGTGCGCCTGCCATTGCGGGTGCCACGCCGCGGCTGGCGGTCCGGATCGCGAAGGCGGTCCGCCGCCTGTTCGCCATTCTCCACGATGTAGTGACCGGTCGACTGTGACGGAACACGTCATCGATGTCCTGGCCGGCTCTCCCCGGGAGAGGACCGATTTGATCTTCATTGCTCGTCTTCGTCGGCATTAGCGCCGATGCACCGATCGCCAGTACCGGCTTCATTCGGAAAGCATGGCAAGCGATCGACGCAATCATCATGGGCCGCAAGCCTTCATACCCTTTCCGATACGCGGACCGGCTCGCTGGATATCAACGAACCGCCGCGTTATCGTGAAGCGGTATGAACACCTGAATGGACACCGACGACGAACGCGATGTAGATAAGAGCACAGAAGACTCCGGCCAACGTGCCCAACACATCCCTCGCGACTGCACCGCGTCGGAAATGGACGGGGATCCCTACCAGCACATAGCCGATCGCAAACACCACGGCCGCCATCAAAGGCGCAGGGACACAAGAGACAACCAGGTCGACCAGAGCGGGCATGCGCAACCTTCGGAGACGTTCAGAGCAGCCGCGATCAGCGCGGCGAGTTCCGGCGACTTATACGATGTACGCACGCCGCGCCAGAGAGCTGCGGCCGACGCAACGCCGCGAGTCTTTCTAGTGAAACTGGGCGACCAGTGCGGCAGCGCCCTTGTCGAGGCCAGTCTTTGCAGCACCGAGTGACCCGAACGCGGCCGGCAGATTCATCGCATTCGGATACTGCTTGGAAACATAGGCCTTCAGCAGGCGCCCGTTACTGCTGTCATAGATCTCAACCGCGTAGGAAACCGAGCCGCTGAACGCCCCTTGGCCGCCGCGAACTGCCTGCACGCCGTTGTAGAGATTGCCCGCCAGATCGAAATGCATGAATTGCCCGACCAGTGGCTTTGTCTTTTCAGCACCGGTCAATGTCAGCTTGACGCGCAGCGTGTCAGGCCCTGGCTGCCTCGCGAGCTGGAAGCGTGTTGCCAGTTCTTTGGAGAACGTTTTCCCCATGTAGCCGGCAAGCTCGTCCCGGTCGGCGCTCTTTATGTCGCCGAACTGGTTGTCAGTCCCCTGATACACGACGACCGGGTCGAGCAAAACCTGCGTGTATCGCGACCAGATCACAGGCGAAGCGTACTTGTAGGGCACCTTGCGTGAATCGTCATCGCGGTTCTGTTGCAGCTGCGAGGAAGATGAAATGCCCGTGTAGGGGACCGGCTGCACACCGGCGCACGCAGCCAGGGTTAGCACCGCCGCAGCGGTGAGAAGAAGCGGGACGACGTTTTTGTTGAACACTTGGCATTCCTTGATGAGCAATTGGAGGTGGGAGAGGCCCGGTGTTCCGGGCGGAACCGATGAGACCGGACAGTAGCACCGTTTTTATTCTTTGTAAACCGTCCAGCCGGTTTGTACGTGGACGGCGCACTGCAATTTCACTGCCCTGCTCCGCGAGCCTCAACGCCCGCACCGCGCGTGCCGCGCCGTATGGCGCTTGTGCGGTGAATATCGCTAGAAAGAGCCGCATCCGCGCAGTACGTTTAACGCACAAACAAACCGTCTGTCCGGTTTACACCCTGGCATTGCAGTGTTAGTCTGCCGCCTTGTATCAGCCGTCCATAGTGTGTTGCGGTGTGTTGCGCACGAGAACCCGGATATCAGAGATGAACGAAGCCAAACTTGTCGCGTGTCATGACTGTGACCTGCTCCAGCGGAAGGCCCCGCTATCGGGAGGCGGCGTTGCGCGCTGCCGGCGTTGCAGTGCGGTCCTCTACCGGAGCTGGCCTGCAACGTACGACCGCGCACTCGCACTCATATTGGCTGCCGCTGTTCTGTTTGTAGTCGCCAACTGCTTTTCTGTCGTCGGACTTCAGGTCCAGGGCACATTGGTCGAGACGACGCTGTTCGGAGCGGTCTCAGCGCTATGGGGCGACGGCATGTGGCCTTTGGCAGGCCTTGTCTTCGTGACGACTATCGTGATGCCATCGCTGAACATCCTGGCAATAATCTGTCTGCTTTTGCCGCTACATACAGGCCGGTTGCCGCAGCGCCCCGAGCTCATTTTGCGTGTGCTCAGGCACGTTGCACCTTGGGGCATGATCGAAGTGCTCATGCTCGCCATGCTGGTCGCACTCGTCAAACTGGAACATCTCGCGACCGTTGTGCCCGGTGTCGCTCTGTGGGCATTCGGCGCGGTGATGGTGCTGGTCACCGCAGCGAATGCTTCCTTCAATGCGACGGATATCTGGGCACCTCTCGATAGCGTGCCGGACGTCAACGCTGCGCCGGGGGCGCCTGAGGAAAGTGCGGCGGCCCCGACTGCGGCCCGCGCCGGTCTGTTCGTGTGTCATGACTGCAGCCTGGTGTCAAAGCCGCTTGCACACGCGCATGGCGGCATCTGCCCGCGCTGCGGCGCGGTATTACATCTGCGCAAACCATCCAGTCTGCCACGCACCTGGGCGTTCCTGCTGGCTGCGATGGTCCTCTACATTCCAGCCGTTCTTCTGCCGGTCATGGTCACGAATACCGTGTTCGATACCCAGTCGGACACGATCCTGAGCGGCGTGGTCTTTCTCTGGAACTCCGGGTCGTGGGCGCTTGCCGTTATCGTTTTCATTGCCAGCATCGTCGTGCCGATGCTCAAGATCCTGGCCCTTGCGTATCTCGCCTGGAGCACGCAGTTACGCTCGCCTGTCATCCCTCGCAAACGAACGCGTATCTACCGTTTTCTGGACCTTGTCGGCCGCTGGTCGATGCTCGATATCTACGTCATTACGATCCTGGTTGCGCTGGTCCAGTTCGGATCGGTTGCGACGATCGACGCAGGCCCGGGGGCTATTGCATTTGGATCAGTAGTCGTACTGACCATGTTCGCGGCATTGTCGTTCGATCCGCGGCTCATATGGGACCCAGTGGAGTTGGAAGTTGAATAAATTGTCCGGGCAGAAAGAGAACGCTGAGGCGGCCGGCTTTCCGGCAGCGGTAACTGTGAAACCGTCGAGGTGGCGCGTGCAGGCCGTGTGGCTCGTGCCGCTCGTCGCAATCCTGATTGCAGGCGGGCTCGCCGTGCAGTCGATCATGCAGAAGGGCCCAACCATCACCATCAGCTTTGCCACAGGAGAAGGCATCGAGGCTGGCAAGACGAAGATCAAGTTCAAGAACGTCGACGTTGGCGTGATCAAAAGTCTCGCATTGTCCGACGATCGTAAGACCGTGCTTGCCAGTGCTGAGATGTCGCGCGGCGCCGCCAGCATGCTCGTCGGCGATACCCGCTTCTGGGTCGTTCGGCCGCGCATTTCCGGAGGAACGGTGTCGGGTATCGGCACATTGCTGTCCGGCTCTCACATCGGTATGGACATCGGCACATCGCGACAGGCACGGCGCGATTTCGTCGGGCTCGAGTCGCCACCGGTGCTCTCCTCGGGCGCACCGGGGCGGGAGTTCGTGCTGAAGAGCAGCAACATCGGCTCGCTCGACATAGGCTCACCGATCTTTTTCCGACGGCTGCAGGTCGGCCAGGTCGTCTCGTATGCACTTGATCCTGACGGCGCAGGTATGACGATACATGTCTTTATCAATGCGCCCTACGATAGGTACGTGACAAACGACACCCGTTTCTGGCACGCAAGCGGCGTGGACGTGACGCTGGACACAAGCGGTGTGAAGATCGATACGGAATCCATGGTGTCGATCCTGATCGGCGGTCTCGCATTCGAGAACCCGCCGCAGACGAGCGCGACAACCGAAGCGAATGCGCTTCACCGGTATGAACTTTTCGCTGCTCGCGCCGAGGCGATGAAGCCGCATGATGCGATCGTCGACAAATACGTGCTGGACTTCAAGGAGTCGGTGCGCGGACTGGCTGTCGGCGCACCTGTGGACTTCCGGGGCATCGTCATTGGCGAGGTAACGGCGATCCACGCACACTTCGACCCGGTTACCCGGGAATTCAGTATGCCTGTCGACGTGAACATATATCCTGAACGCCTGATCTCGCGAGACAACTGGCAAGGCGATCGGGGCAATACCGAACAGGAGCGAAGGCAGTTTGCGGACTATCTGGTCGCGAAAGGGATGCGGGCGCAACTGAGAACAGGGAGCCTTCTTACCGGACAACTGTATATCGCGATCGACTTCTTCCCCAGCGCGCCGAAAGCGGCAGTGGACTGGAGCAGCAAGACGCCCCGGCTACCGACGGTGCCGGGCAATCTGCAGGGCTTGCAGGAATCTATTACAAGCCTGGTGGCGAAGCTCAATGCGATTCCGTTTGATGGCATCAGCAAGGACCTGCGCAAAACACTCAGCGACGCGGACACGCTGCTTACTACCGTCAATACCGACATTGCCCCTGATGCGAAGGCAACGTTGGCCGCAGCCCGGGAGGCACTCACGTCGGTGAACCGCACGTTGCAAAGCGACTCTCCATTGCAGCAGAGCACTGCCGACGCCATGCATGAGGTGTCGCAGGCGGCGGTCTCGATCCGCACGCTGGCTGAATATCTCGAACGTCATCCGGAAGCGTTGATCCGCGGCAAGACCGGGGACAAACCATGAGGCCGCCTTCAGCACTGGCTCTGGCGATGACCGTGTCGGCCCTGTTTGCAGGGTGCGCCACGTCGCCGACGTCCAGGTTCTACACGTTGAGTCCTGTTCAGATGGCGGCCCCGCGCCCGGGCACCGAACCGCTCATGATCGCGATCGGTCCGGTGACGGTTCCGGGCCTGGTCGACAGGCCACAGATCGTTTCCACAATCGATGCGAACCGTGTGACTATCGATGAGTTCGCACGCTGGGCCGATCCCCTTAAGAGCCAGATCGCACGTGCGCTCGCGGCGGATCTCACCCAGCTCATCCCCGGTTCGATCGTGTCGGTCTATCCACAGCGTGTGAGCGACGGCGCATACATGGTATCGGTGGACGTACAGAGCTTCGATTCGTCGGCGAGCGGTTCCGTGACGCTCGCAGTGATCTGGTCAGTACGCCCGCCGAAGGGAAATGCGGTTGACGGACGCGCAGTGGTCCACGAGGCGGCAAGCGGGCCTGGCTACGACGCGCTGGTCAGTGCATACAGTCGGGCCCTTGCGTCAGTGGCAAACGAGATTGCCGCAGCGACGCAACCCGCTATGACGCAGTGAACGGACACGCATGCTATTAGATGGTCGATTTGTAGGTCGCCAAAAAACAAAAACCCCGTAAGTCTTCAAACTTACGGGGTTTCGCCACCATCACTGGCGGAGACGGAGGGATTCGAACCCTCGATCCAGGTTTTGGCCCAGATGCTCCCTTAGCAGGGGAGTGCCTTCGACCTCTCGGCCACGTCTCCCAAACTTTCGCTCGCGCAGGGAGTCAGCGCGACGAAGCCAAGATAATAGCGGGCCGAACCGCCAAGGTCAATGTCTGACGAACGATTTTTGTGCCAATTTCGTCATTCACGGAGATTTTTTCACCCGGGAGCACGAGAGCACATCGACGAACGGAACGCTCCGGTGCGCCCCGCCGTTTGCCGCGAATTACGCCTGATCCAGTTCGAAAGCCTTATGTAGCGCGCGCACTGCGAGCTCCATGTATTTCTCGTCGATCAGCACCGAAATCTTGATTTCGGAGGTCGAGATCATCTGGATGTTGATGCCCTCTTCCGACAGCGTGCGGAACATCGTGCTCGCGATGCCCACGTGCGAACGCATGCCCACGCCCACCACCGAAACCTTCGACACCTTCGGATCGCCCAGCACCTGTTCCGCCTGGACGTGCCCCTTCACCTGGTTCGTGAGGATGTCCATAGCGCGCTGGTAATCGCCGCGACCCACGGTGAACGTGAAAGCCGTTTTGCCTTCCACGCTCTGGTTCTGGATGATCATGTCCACGTCGATATTCGCGTCCGCCACCGGGCCGAGAATCTGATACGCGATGCCCGGCTTGTCGGGCACACCCATCACGGCGATGCGAGCTTCGTCGCGCTGAAACGCGATGCCCGAGATGACTGCTTTTTCCATGGTCTCGTCTTCTTCAAAAGTAATCAGGGTGCCCGACTTCATTTCAGTGTCGAGCGGGATGAGCGGATCGGTCAGGCTCGACAGCACGCGCGTCTTGACCTGATATTTGCCGGCGAATTCCACCGAGCGGATCTGCAGCACCTTCGAACCCAGGCTTGCCATTTCCAGCATTTCTTCGAACGTCACGCGATCGAGCCGGCGCGCCTCTTCCACGACGCGCGGGTCGGTCGTGTATACGCCGTCGACGTCCGTGTAGATCAGGCACTCGTCGGCCTTCAACGCGGCCGCGACCGCGACCGCCGAGGTGTCCGAGCCGCCGCGGCCGAGCGTGGTGATGTTGCCGTCAGGGTCGATACCCTGGAAGCCCGTGATCACCACGACCTTGCCCGCGTCGAGATCGCGAAGCACGCGCTCGCCGTCGATTTCGCTAATGCGCGCTTTGGTGAACGCACTATCCGTCTTGACCGGCACTTGCCAGCCGGCGTAGCTGACCGCCTCGACGCCGGCTTCCTGCAGCGCGATGGCGAGGAGCCCCGAGCTGACCTGTTCGCCGGTTGCGGCGATCATGTCGAGTTCGCGCGGGCTCGGCTGGGTCGTGATCTCTTTCGCGAGGCCGAGCAGGCGGTTGGTCTCGCCGGACATTGCCGACGGCACGACGACCATCTTGTGACCGGCCTTGTGCCATTTCGCGACGCGCCTGGCGACGTTTTTGATGCGCTCGACCGAGCCCATCGAGGTGCCGCCGTATTTATGTACGATGAGTGCCATTGTCGTTCTGAACTGAAGGAGAAACCGCGCTGGCGCGCTCGCGACGACCGCACAAAAGCACAGGGGCGCAACGTCTCGTGAACGGCGGCAAAGTGTGTGACGGCGTAGATGCAGCGCGCGTGCAACACGCGCGGATTTGCCCGTGATTGATCGCTAATGGCTTACCGGGAAATTCGGATCACGATCGGAAAACCGACACAAGCGACGGCAAAAGCGGGTCGGGCAAACAAGTTAACGTACCCGATCGGACGCAAAAAGACAAGCCGCAAAGGCCGTGGCGGCGCCTTGAGATATGTGTGCAAAGCCTTGCCGCGCGTGAGCTGGCGCTGCATATTCACCCCATATTCACCGAGTCTTTATGCAGTTCGCTCGCGCCCTATTTGGCGCAATGCCATGCTGACCGCAGGGCGTTCGACCGGCCGGTCACGCAATCAGCAAGTCCTCGCGCCAGCTGATCGACACGCGCGCCTCGTTCGGCGCAACCTCCGCGGGCAAGGCCGCGCGATTGACGCCGAGAAGCGGCACGAACAGCAATTCGTCGCCGATATAAAGCAAGGGCACGTCGCGCTTCCACGCTGCAATGCCGCGCTCCTGGAACAGGTTCTTAAGCGTGCGGCTGCGCGCGCCAGGTGCGTCGCTCATCCGCATGCGCTCGCCACCACGACGCGAGCGCGCACTCAGCAACGCACGCCGCAGCACGCTGACGGGAACCGCGCATTCCCTTGTGGTGCTATCGGAACGCGACGCGTCGAGCGTTTCGAACACGAAAGTGCCGCGCCATTGCGGCAAACGCCACGTCGCTTCGCCGCTCCACGCAAGCTCGCTCACCTCGCGCTCGGCAATCGCGGTTTCGTCGGCTGGATCGCGGCTGTCCCCCGCCTCCCAATACACGAGACCGCGATAGCAGCGCAGCGCGTGCCCCGCATGGTCGATTCGCAGACGATGCCCGTCCCCGCTCGCGCCCACCTCGCGCAACTGACGCAGCGCATCGCCAAGACGCGCGCTCGATGCAGCAACAAAGCCTTGCGAGCGCATCCAGTAGCGCAGCAAGTTGAGCGCGCGGTCGTCGTCCAGTGCAATCAGCGCGTCGTGC
This sequence comes from Burkholderia sp. WSM2230, assembly GCF_000472445.1. GTDB lineage: Bacteria > Pseudomonadota > Gammaproteobacteria > Burkholderiales > Burkholderiaceae > Paraburkholderia. Next base: position 54,369 of record NZ_AXAJ01000010.1, on the reverse strand, counting down.
GAAAGCGCGCGTCCTTCGTCGCGCGATACGCGATCAAGATCCATGCGCGCCAGTGCGTCGAGCAGCCGCTGCGCCGACGCGGCATGTGACGCCGTGCGCGCGAGTGCATCGCGAAAACCGGGGAAATTGACCGCCAACGCGGGCATCACCTCGTGGCGCAACGCGTTGCGTGCATAGCGCGTGTCCGCGTTCGATTCGTCGTCGATCCAGCGCAGATGGCGCGCGCTTGCATACTGCTCGATCTGCGCACGCAGCAGATGAAGCAGGGGCCGCGCGCGCACCGCTGCAGCGCCGACGGGCGAAAACTCCGATGCCATCGCCGCAAGGCCCGCGATGCCGGCGCCGCGCAACAGTTGCAACAACACCGTTTCCGCCTGATCGTCCGCGTGCTGCGCGAGCCACAGCGAATGAATGCCGTGCGCCGCGCACAGCGCATCCAACGCACGATAACGTGCGTCGCGCGCCGCGGCCTCCACACTCAAGCCGGCATCGCGTGACACCTCGACATGACGAACCGCAAATTCGACGCCGCGTTCGCGAGCGAATGCCTCGCAGTGTGCAAGCCACGCATCGGCGTTCGGACTTAGGCCGTGATGAACATGCAATGCCATGCAACGCGACGCACCAGCCACGCGCACGGCAGCATCGAGCAGAACGGTAGAGTCGACGCCGCCGCTGAACGCCACTGCCACTCGCGCATTCGGGGGCAACGCGGCAAGAGCAACGCCGACCGCCTCGAGAACGAGGCAGTCGGCGCTTGATTGGGCGGAAGTGGTCACGTCGTTAGCGCAGCCGCAGTGTGTATGCGTTGCGCCGATGGACGAAAGAGAACGCGCGCGGGCTCAGGCACCCGGCGTCGTTTCCTTGAACTTGCCGTACGCCATCAGCCGTTCGAAACGACGTTGACGCAGGTCGTTGATGCTCATGCCCTGGAACTGACGCAGCGAATCGGCGAGCGCGCGGCGCAGCAACGCGGCCATGCCCTTCGGATCGCGATGCGCGCCGCCAAGCGGCTCGTTGACGATCTTGTCGATCAAACCAAGCGCTTTCAGGCGATGTGCGGTGAGGCCGAGGGCTTCTGCCGCTTCCGGCGCCTTGGCCGCGCTCTTCCACAGAATCGACGCACAGCCTTCCGGCGAAATCACCGAATAGGTCGAGAATTGCAGCATCAGAACGCTGTCGCCGACTGCAATGGCGAGCGCGCCGCCCGAACCGCCCTCGCCGATGATCGTCGCGATGAGCGGCGTTTTCAGTTCGGCCATTACGTACAGATTGCGGCCGATGGCTTCCGACTGCCCGCGCTCTTCCGCACCGATGCCGGGGTAGGCACCCGGCGTGTCGATAAACGTGAAGATCGGCAAGCTGAACTTCTCGGCCAGACGCATGAGCCGCTCGGCCTTGCGATAACCTTCGGGACGCGGCATGCCGAAGTTGCGCAGCGCGCGCTCCTTCGTATCGCGGCCCTTCTGATGACCGATCACCATGCAGGCCCGGCCGTTGAAACGCGCCAGACCGCCGACGATCGACAGGTCGTCCGCATAGTTGCGGTCGCCGTGAAGTTCGTGAAAGTCGGTGAAAAGCTCGTTCACGTAGTCGAACGTGTACGGGCGCTGCGGATGACGGGCAATTTGCGAGACCTGCCACGGCGTGAGGTTTGCGTACAGATCTTTCGTGAGTTGCTGGCTTTTTTTGGACAGCCGCTCGATCTCTTCCGAAATATCGACGGCCGAATCGTCCTGCACGAAGCGCAATTCTTCGATCTTCGCTTCGAGTTCAGCGATCGGCTGTTCGAAATCCAGAAACGTGGTCTTCATTGGTTTTAATCCTTGGACTTACCGGCAGCGCGTATTCTAACCGCGCTCGCCGCTGTCTAAACCACTTCGCAACTATCACGGTTCAACAATTGATAGTTTGTGAAGCGGCATGCTTCTGTTCTTTCAGTAGTCGACCGGCAACGGGTCAAGACTACGCCACATGTACCAGGTCGCGACCGTGCGCCACGGCTCCCAGTTCGCGGCGACCTCGCGCGCTTCGCTGCGCGTGACCGGCTCGCCGCTGAAGTAATTGACGCTGATGGCGCGGATCAGACCGAGGTCGTCGAGCGGCAGCACGTCGGGACGCGAGAGGTTGAAGATCAGGAACATCTCCGCAGTCCAGCGGCCGATGCCGCGAATCTGCGTGAGTTCGGCGATCACCGCCTCGTCTTCCATGGAGCGCCACTTGCCTACGTGCAACGCGCCCGACACGAAATGCTGCGCGAGGTCGAGCACATACTCCGCCTTGCGCTTGGACAAGCCGCACGCCGTCAGCTTTTCCTGACCCAGTTTGATGAACTGCTGCGGCACGAGCTTCGGACAGGCAGCCGCGACTTTGGCCCACACAGCCTGTGCGGACGCGACCGAAATCTGCTGACCAACCACCGAACGCGCGAGCGTAACGAACGGATCGCCGCGGCTTAGCAGATGCACCGGACCGAACTTCGGAATCAGCTTTTTCAGAATGCGGTCGCGCTTGACGAGGTCGGCGCACGCCTTGTCCCAGTAATCCGGACGCGTTGCTTCAGGCGTAAGGCCGCCAATCTGCACCGGCACGGCGACCTCGCTCGCTGTTTCGCCGCCCGCCGCGGACGACGACGCGCGCGTCTTGCGTACGATTTCGCCTTCCTGGCCGTCTTGCGTCTTCGCGACACGCGCAAGTTCCTGCACGTCGCCCGCGAGCTCGGCAGGCAATGCGCCGTTGCCGCTGATGCCGCTCGCGCCCTTGCCGCGCGACGCCTTGACAGACGATGCCTTCGCGCGCTTTGCAGCGGCGTGAGACGCGGGCTCCGATGCGCCATTCAACGCACGTTTGACGGCTGTTTTCTTCGCCGCACCAGCCGCGCTCTTTGCAGCCGCTCCCGCGCCTTTCGACGATGCTGCCTTCACCGCGCCGCTTGCCGTGCGCGCCGACGTTCGAGTCGACTTTGCCGCGGCTGCCGCGTTTGTTTGAGACGTGGCCCGTTTAGCCGGCGTCTTCGTGGCCGTTGCCATCCTGCCTCCTGCCTGGCGAGTCATTCAGAGGGAAGTACGAGGTGCGCTCACACGCGCCGCCACTCGGTCAACCCGCCGGGTTTGTCTTCAAGTGCAACGCCGGCCTCGAGCAACTCGGCCCGGATCCGGTCTGCTGCCGCATAGTCCTTCGCCTGCTTCGCGGCCACGCGCTCGGCGATCTTCGCTTCGATCGCGGCGGGCTCGAGAGCGCCCTGCACCGCGGCGCCCGCTGCCTGCTGCAGGTATGCACGCGGCTCGCGCCCGAGCAGCCCGAGCACCGCGCCGAGCGAGCGCAATTGACGGGCCAGCGCAGGGTCGCGCGTGCGGTTCACTTCTGTTGCCAGCTCGAACAACACCGACACCGCAACCGGCGTGTTGAAGTCGTCATTCATGGCTGCCTGGAATCGCTGCGCATGCGCTTCGTTCCAGTCGAGCGCGGCGCCGTCCGGCGTCACGTCCTTGAGCGCCGTATAGAGGCGGCCGAGGGCGTTGCGGGCGTCGTCGATATGCACGTCGCTATAGTTCAGCGGAGAACGGTAATGCGCGCGTGCGATGAAAAAACGCACGACCTCCGCATCGTACTGCGCCAATACCTCGCGAATCGTAAAGAAATTATTCAACGACTTCGACATCTTCTCATTGTCGATCTGCACGTAGCCGTTGTGCATCCAGTAATTCACGAAGGGTTGACCCGTCGCAGCTTCGCTTTGCGCGATCTCGTTTTCGTGGTGCGGAAACTGCAGATCCTGGCCGCCGCCATGAATGTCGAAACGTTCGCCGAGCAACGTGCAGCCCATGGCCGAGCATTCGATATGCCAACCGGGACGGCCGCGGCCGTACTTCGAGTCCCAGCCCGTGTCGGCGGGTTCGTCGGCTTTCGACTGCTTCCACAGCACGAAATCGAGCGGGTCTTCCTTCGCGTCGTTCGCGGCGACGCGCTCGCCCGCGCGCAGGTCTTCGAGCGATTTGCCGGACAGCTTGCCGTAGCCCGCGAACTTGCGCACCGCGTAGTTCACGTCGCCGTCTTTCGCCTGATACGCGTAGCCGTTCGCCTCGAGCTTCTCGATCATGCCGAGCATCTGCGGAATGAAGTCGGTTGCGCGCGGCTCGATGTCGGGCCGCGCGATGCCGAGCGCGTCCGCGTCTTCATGCAATGCATGGATGAAGCGATCGGTCAGCGACTTGATCGTCTCGCCGTTCTCCACCGCGCGACGAATGATCTTGTCGTCGATGTCCGTGATATTGCGCACGTACGTCACCTGGTAGCCGAGCGTGCGCAGCCACCGCTGCACGATGTCGAACACGACCATGACACGCGCATGACCGACGTGACAATAGTCGTACACGGTCATCCCGCAGACGTACATCCGCACGACGCCTGGTTGCAGGGGCACGAAAGTTTGCTTGTCACGCGCGAGCGTGTTGTAGATGCGCAGTGATTCCATAGAGAACGGTGCGTGGGCCGAAAGAAATCCGCCATATTTCATGCGTGCCGCCTTCTGAACCGGACGGCGCAGACGAACTGTTGCCTGACTCGGCCGGGCTCTGTGCAGACTATTGCCCGACGGTTGAGACAAGCGCAGCAGCGACTGTTGAAACACGCACAGCAGCAAACCGATGCACCTGGTGCGGCGGTAGGACTGCAATCAAGGCGGAGACGACCACGAGTGGCGAAAAGACAGCCGGCGGTTCGACGGAACGCGCAGACCTTTTGTTAGAATGGCTCGGAGTATAACATCCAGACCCGAGCCTATGAAACCTTCCAGCGGCCGCGCGCGCAGCGCTGCGACCCTCGCCGCGACGGCGTTTGGTGCCCCGTCAGGTGCCCTCTCAGGTGCCCTCTCAGGTGCGCCGTCAGGTGCCTTGTTCGGCGCCTCGCCTGGTGCCTCGGTTGACGCCTCATCCGACGCCCGCTTCAACGCCTCAGCCCGCGGCTCGATGCATGACTCCAGGCAAGGCGCTCGCAACAACATTGCGCGCGCCGTCACGCTGCGCGTCGCCATGGCGCTCGCGCTCGGCATGCTGCCAGGCGCCGCCGCCTTCGCGCAAAAAACGCCCACCATGCCGCAAGGCCCCGCCGTGCGCGACAACACGCCGGAAATCGACGCGTCCATCGCGCAGAAAGACTGGCAGGCGTCGTTGACGCAGCTCGATGCGCGCATCGCGTCGAATCCGCGCGACGCCCAGGCGAAGTTCAAGCGCGCCACCGTGCTCGCGCATCTGAACCGCGACGACGAAGCGATCGCCGCGTTCACCGAACTCACGCAGTTGTATCCGGAGTTGCCGGAGCCGTATAACAACCTGGCCGCGCTGTACGCGAAGCATGGCCGCTACGTTGAAGCGCGCGCCGCGCTCGAAACTGCGACCAAGGTCAATCCCGGCTACGGTCTCGCTTACGAGAACCTGGGCGATCTCTATCTGCGCATGGCCAACGAAGCGTACCGGCGCGCGCAGAGCCTCGGCAAGACAAGTGCCGCGACCGCACAGCGCATCGCCGACATCCAGAAGATCGTGGCGCCGCCCAAACCGGGCAAAGCGCCTAAACGGGCCGCTGCCGCACCCCAAAACTACACGCCCGGCAGCACTGCCAACATGACGCAAACGCCGAGCTTCCAGTACGGCGGCGCAAACGGCTCGCTCGCCATGCCGCCTTACATGGCGCCCTCGCAATAACGCCGCCTCACCTGCGGTCACACGTTTTTTCCAACCCTGAGGATTTTCATGAAATGGTTGATGTTGGCGCTCGGCAGCGCCGCCCTGATCGCAAACGCCCCCGCGTTCGCCCAGTCCGGTTCGCAGGCCGCGCATCCGTCCGTCCTCCTCAAGACGTCGGAAGGCGATATTCGCGTCGAGCTGTATCCTGAGAAAGCGCCGAAGACGGTTGCCAACTTTCTCGACTATGTGAAGTCCGGCCAGTACAGCGGCACGATCTTTCATCGCGTGATTCGCGGCTTCATGATTCAGGGCGGCGGCTACACGCAGAGCTTCGCCGAGAAACCCACGCGCGCGCCGATTCCTCTCGAAAGCCGTAACGGTCTGAAGAACACCGTGGGCACGCTCGCAATGGCGCGCACGAGCGATCCGAACTCGGCCACCGCGCAGTTCTTCATCAACACCGTAGACAACGCGGGCCTCGACTATCCGAATCCGGACGGCAACGGCTACGCGGTGTTCGGCAAGGTCACGAGCGGCATGGACGTCGTGAAGAAGATCGAAGCCGCGCCGACCACCACGCGCGGACCGATGGGCGACGTGCCGCAAAAACCGATCGTGATCGAATCGGCTACTGTGGTTGGCAGCAAGTAAAGAACAAGTAAAGGAACAGGTAACGCAAGCGTAGAAGCGTCACACTCACGCCCCGCGCGGCCGTCGTCAAATGCATCAAGGTGCGCGGAACGTTTTACAAGCGCACGACGGCGCGCCGCGTTCTCTCCACCCACCCGTTCATCAAAGGATTCCATCATGGTTGAACTGCATACGAACCACGGCGTCATCAAACTCGAACTGGACGCCGAGAAGGCACCTAAGTCGGTTGAGAACTTCCTCAACTACGTGAAGGCCGGCCATTACGACAACACGGTGTTTCACCGCGTGATCGACGGCTTCATGATTCAGGGCGGCGGCTTCGAACCCGGCATGAAGCAGAAGCCGACGGCCGAGCCGATCAACAACGAAGCGAACAACGGCCTGAAGAACGTGAACGGCTCGATTGCAATGGCGCGCACCAACGACCCGCATTCGGCAACCGCGCAATTCTTCATCAACGTGAACGACAACGACTTCCTGAACCACTCGTCGCCCACGCCGCAAGGCTGGGGCTATGCGGTGTTCGGCAAGGTCGTCGAAGGCATGGACATCGTAGAGAAGATCAAGAAGGTCAAGACGGGTTCGAAGGGCTTTCATCAGGACGTGCCGGTCGACGACGTCGTGATCGAAAAAGCCGTGATCGTCGACTGATCGCGCGCGCCTTAACTAGAAAGCTGAGACACAGGCACCTTCAATGCTGCAAGAAACGCCGCTGCGAAGCGTCGCTGCGGGCGTGCCTGGCGAGGGCCGACGCCCGCACGCCGCACGCCCGTTTTTGTTCCTCTCCGACATTCATTTGAGCGAGGCGATCCCGCGCACGGTCGCCGCGTTCGAACACTTCATTCGCGTCACCGCCGACCAGGCCGATTCCGTTTTCATTCTCGGCGATCTGTTCGAGTACTGGATCGGCGACGACATGCTCGCCGAGCCGTTCGCCGCGCGTATGGCTGCCCTGTTGCATACGCTCACGGAGCGTGGCATTGCGCTTTACATCATGCATGGCAATCGCGACTTTCTGCTCGGCAAGCGCTTCATGAAAGCGGCGGGCGCAATCTGGCTGCCGGACCCGTTTGTGATTACCGCATTCGGCACGCGCGTGGCGCTCGCGCATGGCGACCGCTTGTGCACCGCGGATCGCGGTTATCAGCTATTCCGCCGATTCGCGCGCATTCGTCTCGCGCAGCTGCTCTTCCTCGCGTCGCCGTTTTCGTGGCGTCAGGCGCTCGCGGAAAACATGCGGGCAAAGAGCGAGGACGGCCGCATGCGTCCTGTTTCGCTGAAGTACGACGTGACGCCGAAAGGCGTCGCCGCATTGTTCAAGTGGTCGAAAGCGGCCACGATGATTCACGGGCACACGCACCGCCCCGCGCGTCATCGCGAACCCGGCGGCATACGCTGGGTGCTGCCCGACTGGGATCTCGATCACGGCGAACGGCGCGGCGGCTACCTGCGTATCGACTCTGAAGGAATCAGGGCCTTGCCGCTGGATTGAGCGGGATGCTGTGTGAGAGGGATGTCCGCAGGCGCGACGGTCGTGCTGGGCAAGCGGCGACGATTGCGCACGCGCCTTCACGCGCATGACAACGCGCCCGCTTCATGCATTCAACGCGCCGCCACTGCTGCGTCCACCTTGCCCGCGATCGCCGCGGACAGCCGCCGCAAATCGAGCAGCGCCGCGTCGGCGCCTTGCAGGCCCTCGAGACTCGTGCCCAGATGCTCGAGCGCCATCACGATTTCGTCGATGCGTTTGGCTTGCGTCGCCGCATGATCGATCAGCCCGTGGATAGCCAGCGACACCGGATCGTCTGCATTCGGCGTGATGCCGTATGCGCAGAACGTGCTGCGCTCGGTCACGGCCTTGCCGCCCTCGCCCTCGCGCGTCCCGCCATTGGACGAAGCGCGCTCGACAGTTACGCCCTTCGAAACCTCACTCGCGCGGCCATTGGCAACCGCAGCAGCCTTCGCCACGACAGACGCGGCCGAAGCCGCAACAGCCGTTGAAACGGAACCGGAAGCCGCCGCTGAAGCGGAACGTGAAGCGGCCGCCGCTGAAGCAGCCGCGGAGCCGACACTCGAAGCCGCCGCCGGTACGATGATCCGCGCCGGATTGCCGACAGCCGTGCCACCGGCCGGTACAGGCTTCGTCACCACTGCATTCGATCCGATCTTCGCATCGGCGCCGATCGTAAAACCGCCGAGCACCTTCGCGCCCGCGCCCACGATCACGCCGCGCTCGAGCGTCGGATGCCGCTTCGCTCCGCGCGTGAGCGACGTGCCACCGAGCGTGACGCCCTGGTAGATCGTGCAATCGTCGCCGATCTGCGCGGTCTCGCCAATCACGACACCCATGCCGTGATCGATGAACACGCGCCGCCCAACGGTCGCGCCCGGATGAATTTCGATACCGGTCATGAAGCGCGCTATCTGCGAAATGAAACGCGCGAGCCAGCGGCGCCGCGCCTGCCAGCATGCATGCGCAAGCCTGTGCAGCACCAGCGCGTGCAAGCCCGGATAACACGTGAGCACTTCCCAGGCACTGCGGGCGGCGGGATCGCGCTCGCGGATCGTGGCAATGTCTTCGCGAAGTCTCGTGAACATGGCAGGGACGATGTGTTGTGGGAGAAAGTCCGCATGCGAAAAACAGCATGCGCGCGTGCATGGCTGCCGTATAGCTGATCGGCAGCTTTGCTTAGAACGTTTCGAGGATTGTAGGACGGTTCCCAGAAACCTGCCGGAAGTCCATGTAGCGGAAAAGGTCGTGGTGCTAGTCGGCTTCCGCCAGCTCGCCGGCAGATTGCCCCGCGCGGCGTTTTAGCGGGCGCCGTCGTCCTTGCGGCCAGTCTTCAGCAAGATGTGTTTGGCAATGCCGCGCACAATGTTCACCTCTTCACGCTCGAGGCCCGAACGCGCGAAGAGCCGCCGTAAGCGCGACATCAGCTTTTTCGGATTCGCGGGGTCGAGAAACTCGAGCGCAACGAGCGCGCTTTCGAGATGCGCGAACATGCTTTCGATGTCGTCGCTCGCGGCCCGTGGACTTGCGGGCTCGGCGGCTGCGGCTGAGGCGGCCGGCGTTTGCGGTGCATGGCTTGCCGGCGCGTTGGCGTTGGCGTTGGCGTTGGCTTTGGCTTTGGCGTTCGCGTTGGCTTCGGCGCCGCTCGTCAGATAGATCATGCGCAGCTCGTACGCCAGCACCTGAACCGCCTGGGCAAGATTCAGCGAACTGTACGCGGGATTGGCCGGAATATGCGCAAGCGCGCTGCAGCGTTCGACGTCTTCGTTCGACAAACCCGTGCGCTCGTTGCCGAACACGAGCGCGATCTCGCCGTGCAAGGCTTCGTCGCGCGCGAGAGTGGCGGCTGCGCGCGGCGTCCATTGCGGTGGACCGTATTCGCGCTGACGCGCGGTGAGCGCGAGCGACCAGTGCACGCCCGAGAGCGCATCGGCGAGCGTCGGCACGATGTGTGCGGAGGCGAGCACGTCGTCCGCGCCGCTGGCCATCGCAATGGCTTCCGGGTCGCTTTGCACATGCGGCACGCGCGGCGAGACCAGCACGAGCCGCGAGAAACCCATGGTTTTGAGCGCGCGCGCCGCGGCGCCGACGTTGCCTGGATGGCTCGGCTCGACCAGGACGAAGCGTGTCGATGTAAAGCCGCCGCGCAAGTCGGCCACGGCGGGATCGGAAGAATGGTGGGTGTGGTCCACGATGAAGTTCTGCAAGTCGGAGAACGCGTATGGTAGCGCCAACGCGCGAAGCCGCCGAACTGTGGCAAGCGCTATGCAGCCGTCAGCGAGCGCCCCGCCCGGCCCGAACGCTGCCGCGAGCCGCGGACTCAGGTAAAATACGCAAATTCGCGTCCGGCCTGCGCCTCACTGCGCTGCACCCTGAGCCAGTTCTCATGAGTACAGGCAATCAACCAGGGCCGGGCGCCTCGTTCTTATTCAATTCGTCTCCGTTGGCGGAATGCGCGCCGGTCCCGTACCGGGGCAAGCGTTCCGTGCTGTTTCCGCGCCTCATCGAGGGCGCCTGTTAGCGCGCGCGTAGCGCTCATTTACCGGCAAGCAGCCGTGCTGCCCCGGCACAAGGATCAGTCCATGCATCCCATGCTCAATATCGCTGTGAAGGCCGCGCGCCGCGCAGCCCAGATTATCAACCGCGCTTCGCTCGACCTCGATCTGATCCAGGTCAGCAAGAAACAGCACAACGATTTCGTCACGGAGATCGACAAGGCGTCTGAAGCGGCAATCATCGACACGCTGAAGACCGCCTATCCCGACCACGCGATCCTCGCGGAAGAATCGGGCAAGTCGGACAACGAGTCCGAATACCAGTGGATCATCGATCCGCTCGACGGCACGACCAACTTCATTCACGGCTTTCCGTATTACTGCGTGTCGATCGCGCTGGCTCACAAAGGCATCGTGACTCAGGCCGTGGTGTACGACCCGACCCGCAACGACCTCTTCACCGCTTCGCGTGGCCGCGGCGCGTTCCTGAACGACCGCCGCATTCGCGTCGCAAGGCGCGACCGTCTCGCCGACGGCCTGATCGGCACCGGCTTTCCGTTCCGCGAAACGGACGGTCTCGAAGCATACGGCCGCCAGTTCGCCGAAATGACGCAAGCGTGCGCGGGCCTGCGCCGTCCCGGCGCGGCCGCGCTGGATCTGGCCAACGTGGCGGCAGGCCGCATGGACGGCTTCTTCGAGCAAGGTCTGAACCCGTGGGACGTCGCAGCAGGCAGCCTGCTGATTACCGAAGCGGGCGGCCTGGTCGGCAACTACACCGGCGACTCGGACTTCCTGCACGTAGGCGAGGTTGTGGCCGGCAATCCGAAGATCTATGCGCAGATGGTGCCTATCCTCTCGCGCTACAGCCGCACGCGTCAGCAAGCGGCCTGAAGGTGCGCGGCGGCGCTGCGTGCATGCGGTCCCAGTCGGGCCCGCGCGAGGCGGGCTGCAGCCCTTCTTGACCGCGTGAGTGCGACGGTGCCCGCGAGCCGGAGCACCGTCAGCCACTCACCTCGACGGACACTTTCAGCACGAGCGGCTTCGGCCGCTTTTTTGTTGGCGCGCCTGCATCGTGCGGGCGTTCGTGCTACAAAGCGGGAAGCCGCGCCGGCGCAGTATCTTCGCCGGCTGCATTTCGCGTTCCACGCTGCGCCCGCCTGCGCGCTCGGTGAGCGCTACTTGGGCTTCGTTCGCGCCTCGTACCGCTTCAATGAAAAAAGGCTTCTACACAATCATCGCGGCGCAATTCATTTCGTCGCTGGCGGACAATGCCCTGCTCATCGCCGCCATTGCATTGCTGTCCGTGATCCGCTCTGCCGCGTGGGTCACACCGCTCCTGCAAATCTTCTTCACCATTTCATACGTGCTGCTCGCACCTTTTGTCGGCGCATTCGCGGACGCCCTGCAAAAACGCCACGTGATGTTCATCTCGAATGCGCTGAAGGCAAGCGGCTGCATGATGATGATTGCAGGCGTGCATCCGATGATCGCCTACGGCGTGGTCGGCTTCGGCGCGGCCGCCTATTCCCCGGCAAAATACGGCATTCTCACCGAGCTGCTGCCCGCCGAAAAGCTCGTCAAGGCCAACGCGTGGCTCGAATCGGCCACCGTGCTGTCGACCATCGTCGGCACGATGGTGGGCGGCGCGCTCATCAGCACATTCGCCGACAGGTTCGTCGCCCATGCGCATCTGCCGCTGATCCGCTCAGCGGCAGATCTTGCGATGTTCGCGGTCATGCTCACCTACGCGATTGCGGCCGCGATCAACGTGTTCATTCCCGACACCGGCGCGCGCTATCCGAACCGGCTCTCGGAACCGACGAAGCTCGTCGGCGACTTCTACCACTGCTTTAACGTGCTGTGGGGCGACAAGCTCGCGCAGATCGCGTTGTGGGTCACGACGCTCATGTGGGGCGGCGCGGTGACCCTGCAATTGCTGGTGCTGAAATGGGCCAACGTAAACCTCGGCTTGTCGCTTTCGAAGGCGGCCGTCATGCAAGGCGTGACGGGCCTCGGCATTGCCGTGGGCGCGGCCGCAGCGGCTGCGTTGATTCCGTTGCGCCGCTCGCTGAGCGTGCTGCCGGTCGGCATTGTCACCGGCGCGGTGGCCATTGCGATGGCCTTCTACAACAAGAACCTTTTTCCAGCCGGCGCAGGCATTCACATCGGCTCGTATGTGGCGCCGGTGTACATCGTGCTCGCCTATCCGCTGATGATCCTGCTCGGCGGGCTGTCCGGTTTTTTCATCGTGCCGATGAACGCGATTCTTCAGCATCGCGGCGCGACGTTGCTGTCCGCAGGACATTCGATCGCGGTGCAGAACTTCAACCAGAATCTCGCCGTGCTGCTGATGCTCGGCGCGTACGCGCTGCTGCTGACGGCGAAGATGCCGGCGCAATGGATCATCGTCGTGTTCGGCGTTTTCGTCACGTTCATGATGTGGCTCGCAAAACGGCGCAGCGCGACGAACGAACGCACCGCCAATATGCGTGCGCTGCTCGAGGAATGATGGCCGTGTAAGCGGAACGCGGCGTGTCGCCGCAGGCGACCATACCGGCGACGCGGCTCGCACGGCGTGACGGCGTTTCGGCACGGCGACGCGCCGCGACGCGATACACAGCCCGGCAGCGTGCATTGGCCATTCGGCCAGGGTCCGCTCGCCGCGCCGGCGGGTTAAACTCACGCCCTGAACAGCTAAAGCAGAAAGACACCGAGGATGGGCACTCAAACCGCAGCGGCCAGCGACGTCGCACAACACACGCCGATGATGCAGCAGTACCTGCGCATCAAGGCGGAGCATCCGGGCACACTGGTGTTCTACCGGATGGGCGACTTCTACGAACTCTTTTTCGACGACGCGGAAAAAGCCGCGCGTCTGCTCGATCTCACGCTCACGCAGCGCGGTGCGTCGGCGGGCAATCCGATCAAGATGGCAGGCGTGCCGCATCACGCGGTCGAACAGTATCTGGCCAAACTGGTGAAGCTCGGTGAATCGGTGGCGATCTGCGAGCAGATCGGCGACCCGGCCACGTCGAAGGGTCCGGTCGAGCGAAAGGTGGTGCGCGTCGTCACGCCGGGCACGCTCACGGACGCCGCGCTCCTGTCCGACAAGAGCGACGTTTTCCTGCTGGCCATGTGCGTCGCGCACAATCGCCGCGGCGTCGCGACGAGCGTCGGGCTCGCGTGGCTGAATCTTGCGAGCGGCGCGTTGCGTCTTGCCGAAGTCGCGCCCGATCAGGTGGCCGCCGCGCTCGAACGGATCGACCCCGCGGAAATTCTGGTTGCCGATACCGACGCCGACACCGGGTGGACACCGCCCACGGGCGCTCGCGCGCTGACCCGCGTGCCCGTGTGGCATTTCGACGTTGCCTCAGGTACGCAGCGTTTGTGCGATCAACTGGAAGTGGCCGGACTCGACGGCTTCGGCGCGCATTCGCTCACCTGCGCGTGTGGCGCGGCGGGCGCGCTGCTGTTGTACGCGGCCGCCACGCAAGGCCAGCAACTGCGGCACGTGCGCAGCCTGAAGGTGGAACACGAATCCGAATATATCGGCCTCGACCCCGCCACCCGGCGCAACCTCGAAATCACGCAGACGCTGCGCGGCACCGAATCGCCCACGCTGTGCTCGTTGCTCGACACCTGTTGCACGACCATGGGCAGCCGCCTGCTGCGTCACTGGCTGCATCATCCGCCGCGTGATCCGATGCATGCGCAGTCGCGCCAGCAGGCCATCGGCGCCTTGCTCGAGGCGCCCGCCGGCGCGGACGTCGACGCGCTGCGCGGCGCGCTGCGCCATATCTCGGATATCGAGCGGATCACCGGCCGTCTCGCGCTGCTGTCGGCGCGCCCTCGCGATCTGTCGAGCCTGCGCGATACCTTTATCGCGCTGCCCGAACTTCGCGCGAAACTCGCTGCTGTTACACCGAACGCGCAATCGCTTGCACGCATCGACGCGTCGCTCGAGCCGCCGCAAGCATGTGTCGAACTCCTCGTGCGCGCCATCGCACAGGAGCCAGCCGCCATGGTGCGCGACGGCGGCGTGATCGCCCGCGGCTACGATGCGGAACTCGACGAACTCAGGGATATTTCGGAGAACTGCGGACAGTTCCTGATCGACCTCGAAACGCGCGAGCGCGCACGCACGGGCATCGGCAATCTGCGCGTCGAATACAACAAGGTCCACGGCTTTTATATCGAAGTCACGCGCGGCCAGACCGACAAGGTACCGGACGATTATCGGCGCCGTCAGACGTTGAAGAACGCCGAGCGCTACATCACGCCGGAACTCAAGACGTTCGAGGACAAGGCGTTGTCCGCGCAGGAACGCGCACTCGCCCGCGAGCGCTCGCTTTATGACGCGCTGTTGCAGGCGCTGTTGCCGTTCATTCCGGACTGCCAGCGCGTCGCGTCTGCGCTCGCGGAGCTCGATCTGCTCGCCGCTTTCGCAGAACGCGCTTGCGCGCTCGACTGGGTCGCGCCGAGCTTCTCGCCGGACGCGGGCATCGAAATCGAGCAGGGCCGGCATCCGGTGGTCGAAGCCCAGGTGGAACAGTTCACCGCAAACGACTGCACACTCACGCCCGAGCGCAAACTGTTGCTGATCACCGGCCCGAACATGGGCGGTAAATCGACGTTCATGCGGCAGACGGCGCTGATCGCGCTGCTCGCCTACGTGGGCAGCTACGTGCCGGCACGGCGCGCGGCATTCGGCCCCATCGACCGCATTTTCACGCGCATCGGCGCCGCCGACGATCTCGCCGGCGGCCGTTCGACCTTCATGGTCGAGATGACGGAAGCCGCCGCCATCCTGAACGACGCAACCCCGCAAAGCCTCGTGCTGATGGACGAAATCGGCCGCGGCACGTCGACCTTCGACGGCCTCGCGCTCGCGTGGGCCATCGCGCGGCATCTGCTTGCGCACAACGGCTGCCATACGCTCTTCGCGACGCACTACTTCGAACTCACGCAACTGCCGGCGGAATTTCCGCAAGCGGCCAACGTGCATCTGTCGGCGGTCGAACATGGACGCAGCATTGTGTTCCTGCACGCAGTCAACGAAGGGCCGGCAAGTCAAAGCTATGGCCTGCAGGTCGCGCAGCTCGCCGGCGTGCCGAACGCGGTGATCCGCTCGGCGCGCAAGCACCTGGTTTATCTCGAACAGCAGTCGGCCGGACAGCCGGCGCCGCAGTTGGATCTCTTTGCCGCGCCGTCGCCAACGCTGCTCGAAGATGCGGACGACGACGAACCGCAGGCCGCGAAGGAAGCGCCGGCAATGCAGGCGCTTGTCGAGCGGTTGCGCGGCATCGATCCAAACGATCTTCGCCCGCGCGAAGCGCTCGATCTGCTGTATGAACTGCACGAGTTGGCCGCTGCGCCGGATGCCGATCATTGACGCAGGCGCTCTTGCCGAGCGGCCGCGCCGATTCCGCGCGGCACTCGCCATTGCTTTTGCGCTAGCAAGCAGCCGTGGATCGCGCGGCGCGGCACTTGCGTCCGCGCTTGTTTTCGCGTGCTCGCTGCCGGTCTCTCTCGCTCACGCACAAGCGCGCAGCTACCGTTTCGCGGTCATCGCGAACACGATGCAAAGTCCCGCGGACGAAGCGCCCACGCAGCGGCTCATCGACGCAATCGGTCGCGAGCGAGGTGTGTCGTTCATCGTGTACGACGGCAATCTGAAAGGCCCGAAGGAAGCCTGCCGCGACGCGCTCTATGAACGGCGGCACGCTGTGCTCGAAACTTCGCGGCCTGCCCTCTTTTTCATTCCAGGCCAGCATGACTGGGTCGATTGCGCGAGCGCGCAGGCTGGCGGCTTCGATCCAGTGGAACGGCTCGACCAGTTGCGCCAGACGCTGCTCGGCGACGCCAATTCAATGGGTCAGAACCCGATGCCGCTGACGCGCGAAAGCGAGGTATCGCGCTTTCGTCCTTATCGCGAAAATGCCCGCTGGCAGATGGGCGATACGGTGTTCGTCGCGCTGAACGCGCCGAGCCCGAACAATCACTATCTGACAGCGGGCGGCCGCAACGGCGAGTTCGAAGACCGTGTGGTCGCCAACGCATTCTGGCTCCAGCACGCCGGCGAATATGCAAAGCGCCGCGACGCACGCGCGATCGTCGTGTTCATTCAGGGCGATCCCGATCCTGAGCGCTATGAAAGGCCCGAGCGGTTTGCATGGTTGCGCTTTGGACGCAATCCGCGCCGCGACGGATTTCTCGAGTTCAAGCGCAGCCTCGTGAAACTCGCGCAGACCTTCCAGGGGCCGGTGCTCGTCATTCATTGCGACGACGAACGCGCAAGCGGCGACTTCGTGATCGACCAGCCGTTACGCAATGACAAGGGGAATCTGGTGACGAACCTCACGCGTATCGCGCTTGCGCCGCATGATCGTCATAACCAGTGGATCGAGATAGAGGCGGACTCCGACAGAAAGCCGCCGTTCCGCGTGACGGTGCGCAATGTGCCGCGGCAATTGCCGATGCCTGCGACGCCGCCTGTATTGCCAGGAGACGAGCCTGCCGCCTCGATGCCGGCGGTGCCGTCGCTCGGACCGGCCTCTGACTTGCCGCCGCTCTTTCAGACGCCAACTCAGCCACAACCCGACTCGCAGCAACTCGAACAGTTGCCGCATATTCCCGCCGATCAGGGCGGCGGCGGCTACGGGCCCGCGACGTCCGTTCCGCCTGCGCAGCGGAATGCGCCGGGGGCCTCGAGTACTTCGGGCACTCCCGGCTGGCCTGCAAGCTCAGTGCAGCGTGGGCCCTGACTTGCCGCTTTCGTCGTCTGAGTCGTCGTCTTCGTCGAGCACTTCCAGACCGTCCGCGCCATGCGCGTGTTCGTGCTGGATTTCGTCTTCGGTGGCCGGGCGCACGTCTTTCACCGTCAACGCAAAGCGCAGCGCCATGCCGGCGAGCGGATGGTTGCCGTCGAGCACCACCTTGTCTTCAGCGACGTCCGTCACCACGTAGACGAGCGAATCGAGATCCTCGTCGCCCTCTTCCGGCGTGCCTTCGAATTGCATGCCGACTTCGAGCGGTTCCGGAAAGCGATTGCGCGGCTCGATCTTCACGAGTTCCGGGTCGTACTCGCCGAACGCGTCTTGCGGCTCGAGCTGGATCTGGGTCTCGAAGCCGGCCTCGTGGCCGTCGAGCTCTTCCTCGATCTTGGGGAACGTGCCATCATAGCCGCCGTGCAGATAGACCATCGGCTCGTCGCTCTCTTCAATCAGATTGCCTTGCGCATCCGACAACTTGTAAGCGACCGACACGACGGTGTTCTTTGCGATTTTCATTCGATTCTCCAGAATACAACTCACATTATACGATGCCCAAGCGGCCCACTGACCACCCGGCCGAAGCAGCTTCGGCACGCAATTCGTCATCGGCTAAAAAGCCGGCTTCCGCGCTTCTCCCGCCTCCGCCCGACACGCCCACGCCGCTGCTCGGGAACCTCACGCCGTCGCAATTCATGCGCCGGTATTGGCAGAAAAAGCCTCTGCTGATCCGCCAGGCCATTGCCAACGTCGAGGCGCCGCTCTCGCGCGACGAGCTGTTCGAACTGGCGGATCAGGACGAAGTCGAGTCCCGGCTCATCACGCACTTTCGCAACAAGTGGCAACTGGAGCACGGCCCGTTCGCGCCCGACGAACTGCCGACGGTGAAGCAGCGCGCGTGGACGCTGCTCGTGCAAGGCGTCGACCTGCACGACGACCGCGCGCGCGCCCTGCTCGACCGCTTCCGCTTCGTGCCAGACGCGCGTCTTGACGATCTGATGATCTCCTACGCGACGGATGGCGGCGGCGTGGGCCCGCACTTCGATTCCTACGACGTGTTTCTGTTGCAAGTAAAAGGCAAGCGGCGCTGGCGAATCAGCGGGCAGAAAGATCTGACGCTGCGCCCCGGCATGCCATTGAAAGTTTTACAGAACTTTGAGGCAGAACAAGAGTGGGTGCTGGAGCCCGGCGACATGCTGTATCTGCCGCCGCATATCGCACACGACGGCGTGGCCGAGGGCGAATGCATGACCTGCTCGATCGGGTTTCGCGCGGCGTCGGCAGGCGAGCTGACGGCCCAGTTCCTTTACCACCTCGCCGAACGCGGCGAAGCAAATGGGCAGGCCGGCGCTCTTTACCGCGATCCGCAGCAGCCTGCCGTCGACCGCCCGGCGCAGTTGCCGGCAGCGCTCGTCGAGCGGGTTGGCGCAATCCTTGCTGGCATCAGGTGGAATGAGCAGGACATTGCGTCGTTCCTTGGCACGTATCTCAGCGAACCCAAGCCGAGTGTCGTCTTCGATCCGCCGCAAAGGCCGCTCAACGAAGCCCGTTTTATCAGTCAGGCGTCGAAATCAGGTGTCCGACTGGACCGCAAGACCAACCTGTTGTACAACCGCCGCTTTTTCTTCGTAAATGGAGAGAAAACGTCATTCGACGGTTCGAAAAAGTGGCTGTTTGACCTCGCAGATCACCGCCGTCTGAGTGCGAAACGCTTTGTAACACTCTCGCACGATTCGTCGGTGACAGCACGGCTACACGAGTGGTATCGTGCGGGCTGGATACAGATGGGCGAGCTTGCCTAGCCTCGCGTGTCTGTTATACACAGTACATTGAAATTTTGTATGAGAAAGACAACGTATTGACCCCGGATTTATGGATTGTCAGTACGAAAGTGCATATAATTTCCGCCCAAGCCGTAGGGAAGATTCCTGCTCGTCAAAAGAGCGTCTCCACCAGCGGCCCAGGTCGGTGTTGGAGCACATTACCGGTATTATTTTGCGCTGTTGCTTACCTTTAACCATAAAAGGACGTGATCATGAAGAAATCCCTCCTCGTAGCATCCCTGTTGGCAGCTGTGGCACTGGCTGCATGCAACAAGAGCAACGATCAAGCCGCTGCCCCGGCTAGCGACGCAGCTGCCGCTTCGGCACCGGCTGCCGCTGCTTCGGATTCGGCTGCTGCTGCTTCGGGTGCGGCTGCTGCTGCGAGCGACGCTGCTGCTTCGGCTTCGACCGCTGCTTCGGACGCAGGCGCTGCTGCTTCGGCTGCTGCTCCGGCTTCGGGCGCAAGCCAGTAAGCTGTCGCGTAGGGTTCGCCTTCGGGCGGAAACTGCATCGGGAAATCATCGCGATTTCCCGAGTGGTAAAGCAAAACGCCACGGATGTGAGTCCGTGGCGTTTTGCTATTGCAGCGCCGGTTTTCACAGCGCCGTTTTTTGCAGCGCCGGTTTTCACAGCGCATCTCGGGCGAATGCAACTGCGGATATTTCGGCCCCGCCTATTGCTCGACTTTGCCGCTCTCTTCGAAAAACTCGCGCACCACCTCGATCTCACGCGTGCGCTTGAACGGCGGCAGGCTTTGCCAGATCCGGCGTCCATAAGGCTTATCGACGAGACGCGTATCGCAGATCATCAGCACGCCGCGGTCGGTTTCGGCGCGAATCAGACGGCCTGCGCCCTGCTTTAGCGTAATGACGGCTTGCGGCAGTTGATGGACCGCAAAGGGGCTCAGACCTTTCTTCGTCAGCGCATCGAGCCGCGCCGACAGAACCGGATCGTCAGGCGGCGCAAACGGCAGCTTGTCGATCACCACGAGCGAGAGCGCATCGCCCCGCACGTCGACACCTTCCCAGAAACTCTGACTGCCGACGAGAATCGCGTTACCGTACGCGCGAAAACGATCGAGCAATTCCGTGCGGCTCGCATCGCCCTGAACCAGCAGCGGATAGTTCCAGCCGCGCGACTCGATCACATCGCGCAACTTCGCGGAGATGCGGTCCACGGCGCGCAACGTCGTGCACAACATGAATACGCCGCCGCCCGATGCTTCGATTGCCGGCAAGGCGGCATCGAACACCGCGTCGGTGAACATCGGCGATGACGGTTGTGGCAGGTTGCGCGGCACGTACAGAAGCCCTTGCGTCGGATAGTCGAACGGGCTCGGCAACGTCATCGAACGTTTCGCGTTGAGGCCCATTTGCGCGGCGTAGTGCGTGAAGTCGCCGCGCACCGACAAAGTAGCCGACGTGAAGATCCACGCGCGTGGCACGCCGGCACGCTGCTTCGCAAAGATGGGCGCGACCGAAAGCGGGGTCTCGTGCAACTGCACCGTATGCGCGAAGACTTCGATCCAACGCACCTTTTCGTTCGGATCGGCACGCTCGCTTTTGCCTTCAGCTGCGCCGCTTCGATCGGCATCCACAGTCTGACGCTCGAGCTCCGTTGGCGGCGTCGTCCAGCCGGCCAGCACCGCTTGCAACTCGCGCGCGCGGCGCAGACATGCGCCGATCGACTCGGCACGCTCCGCCTGCCCCGCGAGCGCGGACTCGAGCGCGTCGAGTTCGGTTTCGAGCGCTTCGAGCGCGGGGAACAACGGATGGTTGTCGGGCAACTGGCCAATCGACAAACGCACCGAATCTTCCTTGAACGCGAGCCGCACGTCGCGCGCGGCACGCTCCAATGTCGAGCCGAGCTTGACCCAATCGACCGCGTCGCGCGCATGACCCAAGCCCTCGGCCACCGAATCGCGTGCGAGCTCGAGAAACTGCGCAGTGGAAAGCGTCTCGCCGAAAAACAGCGTGGCCGTTTCGGGAAGCTGATGCGCTTCGTCGAAGATAATCGTGTTGGCCGTGGGCAGCAGCTCAGCCATGCCGGTATCGCGCAGCATGATGTCGGCGAAAAAGAGATGGTGATTCACCACCACGATGTCGGCCTGTTGCGCCTCGCGGCGCGCCTGCATCACGAAGCAGTCCTTGTAGTGAGGACACTCCTGGCCCAGACAGTTCTCGCGTGTGGACGTGACCATCGACCACACGGCCGCCGTTTCGGGCACGCTCGCAAGCTCCGCCTTGTCGCCGGTGCGCGTGATCTTCGCAAAGCGGACGATGTCCTGCAGATACGAGGTTTCCTGGCGCGACGGCAAGCGGCCGTTATCGGCCGTGCGCTGCAGATAGTAGTGGCACAGGTAATTCGCGCGGCCCTTGAGCATGGCCACCGATACAGGCACCGCAAGCGCGTCGCGAACGGTCGGAATATCGCGCTGAAACAGCTGATCCTGCAGGTGCTTGGTGCCCGTGGACACGATCACCTTGCCGCCCCACAACATGGCCGGTACCAGATACGCGTAGGTCTTGCCGGTGCCCGTCCCCGCCTCGACGATCAGCGTGTTCTCGGCGCCGTCGAGAGCCTGTGCTTCGTCTGCTTGCGCCGTCTCGCCTGCGGCATCGGCGCCCCCAGTTTGCAGACGCCGCGCCGGACGCTTTTGCGCCTCGAACATCGCGGGCTCGGGCATCGCGCGGCCCGACGCTTCCATGGCGGCCGCGACGGCACGCGACATTTCGATTTGCGACGCCCGCGAGCGGTAGCCGTCGATCTGCCGCGCCAGCAAGCCGTTGTCGGCGAAAATCTCGTTGAGTTCCGCGGCGCGGCGCGGATCGAGCGTGGCGCTCAGCGCCGACGCGGCGGGACGCGGCGCGGGCGCGCCAGTTTCTGCAGCGTCGTCGGCGGTACTCGCGCGTCGTGAAGTTTCAAGCGGTGAATTCAAGGCAAGCGTTTCCTGCAAAGTCCGGCCCGCGCGGCGCGCGCCCGGCGCCTGCCAGGCCGCGAACTCAGGCGCGTGCGTCCGGTTCGAGCTGCAATTGCAGCAAGATGATGGTGTCCTTGACTTTGAGCTTGCGCTTTTTCAGGCGCCGCAGCTCGAAGTCGTCGATGCCCGGCTCATCCGACATTCGGTCGATCAAACGGTCGAGCCCACTGTGCTCCGATTCCAGTTGCAGAATCCGGTCGCGAAGCGTTTCCGCGTTGATGACCTGATGTTGATCCCGCATGCTCGCCTCCGCTCGACTGCGGCGTGGGCTGCATGTTTGCCATGTTCAGCCCATTGCCTGAGGTTGCTGTCCGGCTCAAAACACGTTACGGCGACTCTCTGCGCACCGCCTACAGTCGCTGCGACCTGCGCTACCGCGATATTACAACCGCGGACCGCTGCGCGGACGTGCGCCGCACCGGCGCCACACGAACGCAGCGGGGCCGCGGCTGACTGCTATTGCTGTTGCTGCTACTGCTGTTGCTGCTACTGCTGTTGCTGCTGTTGTTTCTGCTGATCTTCCAGCTGCTTCTGCTGCTTCAGCTGTTCCTGACGTTTCTGTTCGGCTTTTTCGGCGGCCTGCTTCTGACGCGCTTCGACGTCGGCTCGATGCTGAGCGGCGTCGGCCTGTTTCTTTTCGAAGCTCTTCTGCTTCTCGACGCGCTCCTGCGCTTTCTGCGCGCCCTGCCGGCGGGCTTCGTCGAGCTTGCGCTGGAAGTCGCTCTGCTTCTGATCGTAGGCCCGCTGATTGGCCACCGCCTGCGACGGACTGATGCCGCGCTGCGCCTGATCGATTGCGTGCTGACGCTGCTTTTCCTCGTACGCCTGAGCATTCGCGCTGCGCTGCGGAGCCTCGGCCTTGCGCTGCGCCTGATCGAGTTCATGCTGGCGCTGCTTTTCTTCGTAAGCCTGGGCGTTGCGCGCGTCTTCGGCGGCACGCTGCGGCGCGCTCGCCTGTTCCTGTGCGCGCTTGAGCGCCGCCTGCTCGTCACGCTTGCGGGCACGCTCGACCCGCTCTTCGCCGTCGAGCGCGAGCTGCTCCTTGCGAATCTGCGCCTGCACCGTGCGCATCTGATCGCGCGCCTTATTCAGGCAGTGATTGACGAAAAACTTGCTGTAACAGTCGTGCTCGGCAACGCCATAGCGATAGTTGTTTTCCTCGGTGCGCTGATCAAGCACTTTCTGCCGCGCGTCGAATTCGCTGTCGAGAGAGGCGGCGCCTGGGGCGTCGCCGGCAGCGGCATCGGCCTTGGCACCTGGACTCGCGCCTTGCGAGCCCGCGCTTGCAGGTGCGACCGCGGGCGCTAGGACAGGCGTGGTTGAGGGCGTGATTGAGGGCGTGACTGAGGGTGTCACTGCGGGCGTCACTGCGGGCATGACAGCGGGCGCCGCCGACTGCGCCGAAGCCGCGGCGGGCACGACGAGCATCGCTGCCATCACCCATGCTGCGCAAGATCCCAAAGACGTGCGGCCCGTCACAGGCGCGCAACTGTCGGCACCGGACCAGCCCGCGGCGCGCGAAGCGAACGGCAGCAAGTGTGGCGAGCTGAAGACCGGGCTCGGGCCCTGGCGGTTGAACAAAAAGGAGAATCGCAACGTGATTGGCAACGTGATTGACAACGTCAAAGAGGGTCGACGGAACATGCCCGAAATTCTATCACCCCGGCGCGGTTGAGCCCTTTGGCATTTATGGCAAAATGCCCCGCTCCAGCCATCTGGCCGCAGCCCGCACGCACTGCGTGCCCGGCGCCGCAAAGCGCCGCCGGCGCACGGCCCTTGACCGAGTCCCGCAGGAAACCCAACAGCTTATGACGGAAACCGTAGCACTCAAGATCGTACAGCGCATCGCCGCCGAACTGTCCGTACAGCCGCGCCAGGTCGCGGCCGCGGTGCAACTCCTCGACGAAGGAGCGACTGTTCCGTTCATCGCGCGCTACCGTAAGGAAGTGACCGACAATCTCGACGACACGCAGTTGCGTAACCTCGAGGAACGCCTGCTGTATCTGCGCGAGCTGGAAGACCGGCGCGCGGCGATCATCGCCAGCATCGACGAACAAGGCAAGCTCACCGACGAGCTGCGCACCGCCATCGAAGGCGCCGACAGCAAGCAGGTGCTCGAAGACCTGTATCTCCCGTACAAGCCCAAGCGCCGCACGCGCGCGCAGATCGCTCGTGAGGCCGGCCTGCAGCCGCTCGCCGACGCGCTGCTCGGCAATCCGCTGCTCGATCCGCAAACCGAAGCCGCCGCTTATGTGGACGCGGAAAAAGGCGTCGCCGATGTGAAAGCCGCGCTCGACGGCGCGCGCGACATCCTCTCGGAACAGTTCGGCGAAACGGCCGAACTGCTCGGCAAGCTGCGCGACTACCTGTTCAATCAGGGCGTGGTGTCGTCGAAAGTGGTCGAGGGCAAGGAAACCGCTGAAGAAGAAAAATTCCGCGACTACTACGACTATGCGGAAACGATCCGCACCGTACCGTCGCATCGCGCGCTGGCGCTGTTCCGCGGCCGCAATGCGGGCGTGCTGATGATCAAGCTCGGCCTTGGCGAAGAACTCGACGCGCAAGTGCCGCATCCGGGCGAGGCGCTGATCGCGCGTCACTTCGGCATTGCCAATCAGAACCGTCCGGCCGACAAATGGCTCTCCGACGTGTGCCGCTGGTGCTGGCGCGTGAAGGTGCAGCCGCACCTGGAAAACGAGCTGCTGACGAACCTGCGCGACGAAGCAGAACACGAAGCGATTCGCGTGTTCGCGCGTAATCTGAAGGACCTGTTGCTGGCCGCGCCAGCAGGACCGAAGGCCGTGATCGGCCTCGATCCGGGCCTGCGCACCGGCGTCAAGGTCGCGGTGGTGGACCGTACCGGCAAGGTACTCGCCACCGACACCATCTATCCGCACGAGCCCCGCCGCGACTGGGACGGCTCCATTGCGAAGCTCGCGCGTCTGTGCGCGCAGACGCAGGCGGAGCTGATCAGCATCGGCAACGGCACGGCGTCGCGTGAAACGGACAAGCTCGCGAGCGAACTGATCGCGCGTCATCCGGAATTCAAGCTGCAGAAAATCGTCGTCTCCGAGGCGGGCGCGTCGGTGTACTCGGCGTCCGAACTCGCGGCGAAAGAGTTTCCGGACATGGACGTGTCGCTGCGGGGCGCCGTGTCGATCGCGCGGCGTCTGCAAGACCCGCTCGCGGAGCTCGTGAAGATCGAGCCTAAGGCAATCGGCGTCGGTCAGTATCAGCACGACGTGAACCAGCGCGAACTGGCGCGCTCGCTGGACGCCGTAGTCGAAGACTGCGTGAACGCGGTCGGCGTGGACGCGAATACCGCGTCGGTCGCGTTGCTCGCGCGCGTGTCGGGGCTCAACGCCACGCTGGCTCGCAATATCGTCGACTACCGGGATGCGAACGGCCCGTTCCCGTCGCGCGAGCATCTGCGCAAAGTGCCGCGTCTCGGCGACAAGACCTTCGAACAGGCGGCGGGATTTCTGCGCATCAACAACGGCGAGAATCCGCTCGACCGCTCGTCGGTGCACCCGGAAGCGTATCCGGTCGTCGAACGGATTCTCGCGAAGATCAACAAGCACGTGGGCGAAGTGCTCGGCAATCGCGACGCGCTGCGTGGTCTGTCGCCCACTGAGTTCGTCGACGATCGTTTCGGTCTGCCGACCGTTCGCGACATCCTGCTCGAACTCGAAAAGCCGGGCCGCGATCCGCGCCCGGAATTCAAGACCGCGACGTTCCGCGAAGGCGTGGAGAAAGTCAGCGACCTCACGCCCGGCATGGTGCTCGAAGGCGTGGTGACGAACGTGGCGGCGTTCGGCGCGTTTATCGACGTCGGCGTGCACCAGGACGGTCTCGTGCACGTGTCGGCCATGTCGACGAAGTTCATCAAGGACCCGCACGAGGTGGTCAAGGCCGGACAGATCGTCAAGGTCAAGGTGCTCGAAGTCGACGTGAAGCGGCAGCGCATCGCGCTGACCATGCGTCTGGATGACGAGTTCGGCGCAGCCGCGGCACGCAGCGGCGGCGCACAGCAGGAGCGCGGCGGCTTCGGCCGCTCCGGCGGCAGCGGACGCGGCGCGCCGCAGCGTTCGCGCGAGCCCGAACCGGGCGGCGCGATGGCCGCGGCCTTCGCGAAGCTCAAGCAGAAGTAAGGAGCCCGTGCGTTCGGTGTGCGAAGTGCTTGTGCGCCACCGAACGTGCGCTTGTCTTTGCGCGCCTGGCTTTACTCGCTTCTCTCTTACCCGATAGCCAATAAAAAACCCACGCAATGCCGTGGGTTTTTTGCTTCCCGCAACGCGCTTCGCGATGCACGCGAACAGCGCGAACCAGCGGCGCCGTCAGATTTCGATCTTCGTCCCCAACTCCACCACGCGATTGGCCGGAATGCTGAAGAAGTCGGTCGGCTTCGCGGCGTTCTGATGCATCCACGCGAATACGCGTTCACGCCACACCGACATGCCGGGCAATTGCGTGGGCACGACCGTTTCGCGGGCGAGGAAAAACGACGTGTCCATCAGCTCGAACGTCATGTCGTGAGTGCGGCTGATTTCCGCGAGCACGGCCTTGACGTCGGGCGTTTCATTGAAGCCGTACGCAGCCTTGACGAGATACAGACCGCCTTCGACATTCCTCACCGTCAAACGCTCTGCATCGTTCACATAAGGAATGTCGCGCGTGATGAAAGTCAGGAAAATCGTGCGCTCATGCAGCACCTTGTTGTGCTTGAGGTTATGCAGCAAGCTGACCGGCACAAGCGAATCGCTGCCCGTCAGGTAGATGGCCGTACCCGAGACCCGATGCGGCGGGTGCGCTAGCAGGCCTTGCAGGAACGGCATGAGCGGAATACCGTCGGCGGCCGTGCGCTCCTTCACGATCATCCTGCCCTTGAACCAGGTCATCAGCAGGAAGAACAGCAAGGCGCCGATGCCGAGCGGCAGCCAGCCGCCCTCTTCCACCTTCAGCAGATTCGCGCCGAAAAAGCCGATATCAATCGTCATGAATACGCCGATGATCAGCGCGACGAGGATCTTGTTCCAGTTCCAGACCTTCACCATCACCACGCAGGCGAGGATCGTGGTGATCACCATGGTGGCCGTCACCGCGATGCCGTATGCGGCGGCGAGGTTATCTGAGCTCTTGAACGCAATCACGATGCACAGAATGATGAAAAGCAGCATCCAGTTCACCACCGGCACATAGATCTGGCCGATAGCCAGCTCCGACGTGTGCAGGATCTTCATGCGCGGCACGTAGCCGAGCTGAATCGCCTGGCTCGTCAACGAATACGCGCCGGATATCACGGCCTGCGAAGCAATCACGGTCGCGATGGTCGACAGCACGATCAGCGGCAGCAACGCCCACTGCGGCGCGAGCAGGAAAAAGGGATTTTCGATTGCTTTCGCGTCGTGCATCAGCAACGCGCCCTGGCCGAAATAGTTCAGCACCAGCGACGGCATGACGAGGCAGTACCAGCCCATCCGGATAGGCTTCGCGCCGAAGTGCCCCATATCCGCGTAGAGCGCTTCGGCACCCGTCAGCACCAGCACGACCGAACCCAGCACGACGTAGGCTTGCAGCACGTGCGCGGCCATGAAGGAGTACGCGTAATAGGGATTCAGCGCGCGGATCACGCTCGGCGATTGCACGATATGCCAGACCCCGAGCGCGGCGAGCACCGCGAACCACAGCAGCATGATCGGGCCGAACAGCCGGCCGACCGTTGCCGTGCCGTGCCGCTGAATCCAGAACAGCAGCACGAGAATCACGATAGTGAGCGGCAACACCAGGTGAGAAAGATGAGGCGCGGCGATCTCAAGCCCCTCGACCGCGGAGATCACTGATATGGCGGGTGTAATCACCGCGTCGCCATAAAACATGCAGGCGCCGAAGATGCCGAGCATCATCAGCAAGCCGGCCATTTTCGATTTTTCATCCAGCGAACGCAGCGCCAGCGCCATTAGCGCGAGCACACCGCCTTCGCCGTTGTTGTCCGCGCGCATCACGAACAACACGTACTTGATGCCGACCACAATGACGATCGCCCAGAACAGCAGCGAAATCACGCCCAGAATGGATTGCTCGGTCAGCGGAATGCCGTGCGACGGGCTGAACGCTTCCTTCAGCGCATACAGCGGGCTCGTGCCGATGTCACCGAACACCACTCCGATCGCGGCCAGCGCGAGGGAAGGCAGTGGCTGTTTGTGCACGTGATTGTTATCTGTCATAAACGCGAGGAAATCCGTTTCCTGGGCGGAAAAAACGACCGCTATTCTAAACCGCCTGCCTGAAGCCGCCCGGCTTGTTGTGGATACACCACGTGGATGGTCCGCGCAGTGTAGCACTGCGATATGTGTGCGTCTGCTGTGCGGATCGGCGTGCGGCGAATGTCATCGCGCGCCGGCGAAGTGCAACGCGTGTCGGCGCGCGCATAAAAAAACGGAGCCCCATCGGGCTCCGCTCTGGATGCGCTGCCTTCGCATCACTTTTCCGAGGACTCCTGCGCTTGCGCCATGCCGCGCTTGATCCACGCGCCCAGGTTGTGCGGGCGAACCGTGTCCCACTCCTCGAACGGCTGATGAATCCAGGGATTGGTAGGCAGATACTGCACGTGATAATCGGGCTTTACCTTCGAACAGCCCTTGTACCAGAGCACCGCCGAACGCACTGCCGTGATGGCCGGATAGCGTTCCTTCAGATGCTGCTGGACACGTGCGAGGGTCACGCCCGAATCGACGAGATCGTCGACGAGCAGCACGTTGCCATGCAGTTCGCCGCGCGTCATCGTGATGTACTGCGCGATGTCCAGCTCGCCCTGCTCGGTGCCGGCCGCTTCGCGATAGGAGCTCGTAGCGAGAATGGCGAGCGGCAGGTCGTAGATGCGCGAGAGCTGGTCGCCCACGCGCAGACCACCGCGCGCGAGGCACAGGATCTTGTCGAACTTCCAGCCGGATTCATGCACCGCCATGGCCAGCAATTCGATCAGCCGGTGATACTCGTCCCAGCCAACCCACAGGTTCTTGTCGTCGTTGCGCGGATCTTTCATCGCAATCATGGGTACACCTTGCACCATCGCTTAAGCCTTGAACGGATGACGAAGCAGAATGGTCTCGTCGCGATCCGGACCAGTGGACACCATGTCGATCGGAATGCCCGCCACTTCCTGGACACGCGACAGATACGCGCGCGCATTGGCCGGCAGCTTGTCCCATTCCTTGATGCCCACGGTGCTTTCCTTCCAGCCCGCGAAGGTTTCGTACACCGGCTCACAGCGCGCGACTTCAGATGCGCCGCGCGGCAGCAGATCGACGTTCTTGCCGTCGACGGTGTAGCCGACGCACAGCTTCACTTCGTCGAGGCCGTCCAGCACGTCCAGCTTCGTCATGCACAGGCCCGAGACGCCGTTGATCTGGATCGAGCGGCGCAGCGCGGCGACGTCGAGCCAGCCAGTGCGGCGCGGACGGCCGGTGACCGAACCGAACTCCTTGCCGACTGTGGCAAGTTCCAGACCGATGGCTTCCTGACGCGCGGCATTGTCCGCGTCGTACAGTTCGCTCGGGAACGGGCCCGAACCGACGCGCGTGCAATACGCCTTGGTGATGCCGAGAATGTAGTTGAGCTTTTGCGGACCGACACCGGCGCCGGCCGTTGCCGCGCCCGCCACGCAGTTGCTCGACGTGACGAACGGATAGGTGCCGTGGTCGATGTCGAGCAGCGTGCCTTGCGCGCCTTCGAACAGCAGGTTGCTGCCGGCGGCATTCGCGTCGTAGAGACGGCGCGAGACGTCGGTGACCATTGGCTTCAGACGGTCGGCATAGCCGAGCATCGTGTCGAGCGTCTGCTGGAAGTCGACAGCGGCGACGCCCAGGTACTGCGTCAGCACGAAGTTGTGGTAGTCGAGGTTCTCGCGCAGACGTTCAGCGAACGTGGCCGGCTCGAACAGGTCTTGCACACGCAAGCCGCGGCGCGCCACCTTGTCCTCGTAGGCCGGGCCGATGCCGCGGCCCGTAGTGCCGATCTTGCTCGCGCCACGGCGCGCTTCGCGGCCCTGGTCGATTGCGATGTGATACGGCAGGATGAGCGTGGTGGCTTCGGAAATGAAGAGGCGCTTCTGAACGTCGACGCCCGCGGCTTCGAGCTCGCCGATTTCCTTGAACAGCGCTTCCGGCGACAACACGACGCCATTGCCGATGTAGCACGCGACGCCGGGATGCATGATGCCCGACGGAATCAGACGCAAGATGGTTTTCTTGCCGCCGATGATAAGCGTGTGGCCGGCATTGTGACCGCCCTGGAAGCGAACGACGCCTTGAGCGTGGTCCGTCAGCCAGTCGACGATCTTGCCCTTGCCTTCATCACCCCACTGGGTTCCCACGACGACGACGTTACGCCCGGGGTTCACATTCACTGCGCTGGCAGACATGTTGTTTCGTAAGCTGGTTAAAAACGTATTTTACCTATGTTCGCGGACGCTTCCGGAATTTTTCCGTTTCCGCTCAACGGCATGCACGTTATGGTGGGTATTGCGAAAGAAGCGCGGCCCGCGCTGGCCGGTCGCCGCGCCATAGCCGGCGACCCATGGAGGCGTATGCACGACAAGTGCGGGCGCCTCCTGATGCGCCCGCGGAAAAGCCCAGGGGCGGCTCTATCGTGACGCGCTTACGCGCGCGGTTCGACGGTCCATGCGCCGTTGCGCTCGACCAACACGCGGTCGAACGCGAATTCATCTACGTCGTGTTCGTGACCGGGCAGCGCCTGGATCACGACTTCGCCGGCGTCGCGCAATGCAGCCACGCTCACGCGCAGCGCGTCGTCGTGTTGCCACGGCGCGAGAATCGCGCTGCTGCGCGCCTCGACCGGCGAGATGCGCGCCACTTCGCGAAGATCCAGCGAAAAGCCGGTTGCCGCCCGCGCGCGGCCATAGAACTGCCCGACGTGGTCATAACGGCCGCCGCGCGCAACCGCGTTCGGCACGCCGTCCACATATGCGGAGAACATCACGCCGCTGTGATACGCGTAGCCGCGCAGATCGGCGAGGTCGATCATCACTTCCGCGCTTTCCACCTGGCTCGCGAGGAACCCGAGGTCGTCAAGCGCGCGCGCGATGGCGGGCGCATTCGGCAGACGCGCGCGCGCTTCTTCGAGCACCGAGGCGTCGCCGTAAAGCGAAGGAAGTGCGCGCAGCGCATCGCGCGTGACAGCCGTGAGATTCGCGGTCAGGTCGACGAGCCGCGGCACGTCCTTGCCTGCCAGCGCGTCGTAAAGCGATTGCCCGAGCTCCGCCGCCGCCGGCTCCGCTTCGATCAACGCCGCGAGCACGCCCGCGTGACACAGGTCGAGGCGCACCTTGCCAAGCCCCGCGAGATGCAGCGCATCGAGCATCAGTTGCTGGATTTCCAGGTCGGCTTCGAGACCGGCATGACCGTAGATTTCCGCGCCGATCTGAATCTGCTCGCGCGTGGCATGCAGACCTCGCGGCCGCGTGTGCGCGACATTGCCGGCGTAGCAAAGACGCGTGACGCCCTGGCGGTTCAGCAAGTGCGCGTCGATACGCGCGACCTGCGGCGTAATGTCCGCGCGCAGCCCGAGCGTGCGTCCGGACAACTGGTCTACCAGCTTGAACGTACGCAGACTCAGATCCTGCCCGCCGCTCGTCAGCAGCGACTCGATGTACTCGAGCAGCGGCGGCATGACCATCTCGTAGCCGTACGAGCGGAAACGGTCCAGCAGACGACGCCGCAATTCTTCGATCTTGCGGGCCTCCGACGGCAGCACGTCGGCAATGTTCTCGGGAAGTAACCAGGTCGACATCGATACAGTCCTACGACGTTGAACACGGCGGCAGAATGCGCCGGTAATGAATGTGAATGGCGGGCCAGGGCTTGATTCCGCCGACGGCGACGACGACAGCGCAAGAGCACACGCGCATCGCCACACATCTGGCAGTGCCTGTCGAAACAAACGGCACCTGACGCGGAAACACGGCGGCCTTGCTCACGCCCGAAGTCTCGCGCCGCATCGTGCGGCTTCGGCCCTCTGCGTCAGGTCACGAAAAACAGCAGAACCAGTCCGAGCAGCATCACGATGAGGCCGCCCACGCGAATCTGATGCGCGGGCCGCTCCGCTATTCTACGGAACGTGTCGCGCCAGGCGCTCGGAAAAACGAATGGGAACATCCCCTCGATAATCAGCATCAACGCGATCGCGAGCAGTAACGAGCCGACTATATCCATGCGAAAGAAGGGGCCGCGATGCGAATGCCGCGGCGTTCCCGGTTATTGGTGTTTGCGCGGGGCCGCGGAAGCGTCCGGGGCTGCGCCACCGGTCGGACTACGCATGAAGCGGAAGAACTCGCTGCTCGGATCGACCACGATCACGTCGCCTGGCTTGAAGGTGTTCCGGTATGCCTGCATGCTTTGATAAAACTGATAGAACTCTGGATCGCTGCCGTACGCTTGCGCGGCGATCTGGGCTGCCTGCGCATCGCCTTCGCCCTTGATGGTTTGCGCCTCACGGTAGCCGTCCGCAAGAATGGCCTGCTGTTGCGCGACGGCGTCTGCCTTGATTTTGTCCGCCTCGGCGGCGCCCTTCGCGCGTTCGTCGGCGGCGATCTGCTCGCGTTCCGCGATCATCCGCTTGTAGACCGAGTCCGCCATCGAGGCCGGGAAGTCGACCCGCGTCAACTGCACGTCCACCACTGTCACGCCGAGCGACGCCACGCTTTTGTCCATCGCACCGCGCGCCTCGTCGGCAAGCGCCTGCTGTTTGGCGAGCGCATCCGACAGCGTGTATTTGCCGAACGCGTCGCCTAGCGCGCCGCGCGCCACGAGCGCGAGACGCTCCGGAAGGCTCTGCACGTCGCCCTTCGTTTCGGCGAGCAGCTTCAGCGGATCGGTCACGCGGTATTTGACGACCGGGTTCGCGAGCAGGTCGGTCTTGTCGGCGGTGACGTAGCGGTCTTCGTCGGGCGCGTCGAGCGACTGGATGCGGTTATCGACGAGCGTCACGGTTTGCAACGGCGGCGGCAGCTTCACGTGCAGCCCCGGCCCGAGCAGGGCCGGCGCCGCGTCGCCATGGGACGACAGCACCGCCATGTGGCGCTGGTCGACCACGAACACCATCGACGAAGCGGCGAACAGCACGATGACAACCGCAATGACGAGCGCAATGATCTTGTTCATGTTGTGCGCTCCTTATTGAACGTCGTCTTCGCGCATACGGCTGCGGAAGGACTCGCGCGAACGCAGCGGATCGCTGCTGGCCGCCGCGCGGCTCGCGGGCGTGGCGGCTGCGGCGGACCCGGAAGCTGCGCCCGGAGCGGCAGTGGACGATCCCGCCGCGGCACCGGAATTCGCTGCCTGCGCTGCGCCGGATGCAGCCGCGCCGGATGCCGCCGTGGCTGCCGCCGCGGCATCTGCCACGCGTTGACGGGTTTGCTCGACAAGCTTGTCGAGCGGCAGATACAGCACGTTGTTGCCGCCCCGGTTGTCCACAAACACCTTGGTCGTATTCGAATAGATCTGCTGCATGGTTTCCAGATACATGCGCTCGCGAATCACAGCAGGCGCCTTCGAGTACTGTGCATACACTTCCTTGAAGCGATCCGCGTCGCCTTGTGCCTGAGCGACCGTCCTGTCGCTGTACTTTTTCGCGTCGTCGATCTGACGCGCCGCGTCTGCTTGCGCGCGTGGCAGCAGGTCCGCGGCGTAGGCCTGCGCGTCGCGCTTCGCACGCTCGTTCTCCTGCCGCACCTTGGCGGCCTCGCCGAACGCGGCCTGCACCTGGTCGGGCACCTGCACAGTCTGGATGGTCACGCCGGTGACGACGAGGCCGGACTGAAACTGATCGAGCGATTTCTGGATGGCCGCGAGCAACTGCTGCCGGATTGCTTCGCGATCCTGATCAAGAATCTCTTGCGCGCTACGCGTACCGACGATGCCGCGCACTGCCGCCTGGGCGGCCTGCATCACGCTTTGATCGGGATCGACGCTGCGGAACAGATAATCGGTCGGCTTGCGTATCTGGTACTGCACAGCAAAACGCACGTCGACGATGTCCGCGTCGTGCGTAAGCATGGACGCGTCCTTCACATTCGCCAGACGCACCACGTTGTTGCGGCCGATTTCCACCTGGCGGACCTGGCCGATATTGACAAGCTCGTGTGTTTCGAACGGATACGGCAAGCGCCAGTGCACACCGTGGCCCGCCGTGTAGCGATATTTGCCGAACTGCATCACGACGCCGGCCTGGCCGTCCTGCACGACGAACACGCCGCTGCCGAGATAGATGGCGATGAGCACACCGATCACGATGCCCACGCCGATGCGCGCGCCGCGGCCGTTGTCCGGCCGCCCACCGCCGACGCCACCGCCCTTGCGTCCGAACATCCGGCTCAAACGACGGTTGAAATCCCGCCACATCTCGTCGAGATCGGGCGGACCTTCACCTTCCTTGGCTTGCGGGCGCTTCGGCTCGACCGGTCGCTGGCGCTCGCCATTGCCGTCGCCACGGCCCCAGCGCGGATCGTTCAGTGAAAGCATGGCGCGCATGCGCAGCCAGATACTCCGCTCGTTGTAATCGTTCACCTGTGTTCGTTCACCAGAGTAGACAGCGGGTCAGTGCGGGTCAGTGCAATCGGAACGGGTCAGTGCCCGAGTTCTGGAACCTTGCGGTGCTCGCGTGGAGCTGCCGACCGGTTTTCTTCCGAAGCTTCCAGCAGCGTGTCGGGAAGAGGTTCGGCAGTAGCGATCTCAGCGATGGCAGCGCGCAATGTATCCAGCCCTTGCCCCGTGCGCGCGCTCAAAAAGACGCGCGAAATATTACCATACTCGTCGCGCTCGACCGCTTCGCCGCGGGCCGCCAGCTCGGGCACCGCGTCGATCTTGTTGAACACGAGCACCTGCCGGATCGTGTCTGCACCGATTGCGTGCAATACCTCGTTCACCTGATCGATCTGGTCGAGCCGCACGGCGCTCGACGCATCCACGACATGCAGCAGCAGATCGGCGTGAATGGTTTCTTCGAGCGTGGCGCGAAACGCCGCAACCAGTTGGTGAGGCAATTCGCGAATGAAGCCGACCGTGTCGGACACGACTACCTGCCCCGCTTCGTCGCCGAGATAAACGCGCCGCGAAGTGGTGTCCAGCGTGGCGAAGAGCTGATTGGCCGCGTACGCCTGCGCCTTGGTCAAAGCATTGAAGAGTGTGGACTTGCCCGCGTTCGTATAGCCGACGAGCGACACCGACATGGTCTGATTGCGCGAGCGCTGGCGGCGCTGCGTGCCGTGCTGACGGCGCAGCTTGTCGAGGCGCGATTTGAGCGCCTTGATGCGCTCGCCGATCAGCCGGCGGTCGGTTTCAAGCTGCGTTTCGCCGGGACCGCGTAGACCGATACCGCCCTTCTGACGCTCGAGGTGCGTCCATGCGCGGATTAGCCGCGTGGACAGATACTGCAGTTGCGCGAGTTCCACCTGCAGCTTGCCTTCGTGGCTGCGGGCGCGTTGCGCAAAAATATCGAGGATGAGACTCGTGCGGTCGACCACGCGCCGATTAAGCGCTTGCTCCAGATTGCGCTGCTGGGCAGGCGCAAGAGCGTGGTTGAAAATGACGAGTTCGATGTCGTTCGCCTCACACGCGAGC
This sequence comes from Burkholderia sp. WSM2230, assembly GCF_000472445.1. Taxonomy (GTDB): domain Bacteria; phylum Pseudomonadota; class Gammaproteobacteria; order Burkholderiales; family Burkholderiaceae; genus Paraburkholderia. Next base: position 18,822 of record NZ_AXAJ01000010.1, on the reverse strand, counting down.
CGCAGTTCTTCGGCCTTGCCGCTGCCGACGAACATCTTCGCGTCGGGGCTTGCCCGGCGCCCGGTGAGGGTGACTAGAGGATTCGCGCCCGCGCTTTGCGCGAGCAGACTGAGTTCTTCAAGACTGGCTTCGAAATCGATCTTACCGAAGTCGATGCCGACAAGCGCTGCATTGATCAAATTGGAGGGTATCAAAATGAGGCGGCCGGAAAAGATCGCCAACGGGCGACGCTACGCCGGCCGCGACGGGGTTAGGACTGTTCGGAATCCGGGTGGAAATTCACCGGACGGGCTGGCACGACAGTCGAGATTGCGTGCTTGTAGACCATCTGGGTGACTGTATTCCGGAGCAACACGACGTACTGGTCGAACGATTCGATGTTCCCTTGAAGCTTGATGCCGTTGACCAGGTAGATCGACACCGGCACATGCTCTTTACGCAGTGCGTTCAAAAACGGGTCTTGTAACAATTGCCCTTTGTTGCTCATAGCAAACTCCGTATTTTTTTGCAGGTTGACTGAATTGACGACAGAAGAAAAAGATATCCGCCGTCAACCGCTACACTATAGCCGATTTTCGTTTTCGCGCGGGGCCCCTGCCGAAGCGGCCAAACCCAACGCACACGCGGGTTTCAGCCTGGGTTCAGCCTTTGTCCGCGTAAGGGTTCGTCGACGATCTGAACTCTATTCGCAATGGAGTCCCGGTCAGCTTGAAAGTTTCACGGAAGCGGTTTTCAAGGTAGCGTTTGTACGTTTCGGTGATCGCGTCGAGCGCATTGCCGTGAATCACGATGATCGGCGGGTTCTGTCCGCCCTGGTGCGCGTAACGCAACTTCGGCCGCACCGGACCGCGGCGACGCGGCTGCTGGAACTCCACGGCCTCGATCAGCGCGCGCGTGAGCTTCGGCGTGGGCAGCTTCGACATCGCGGCCGTGTAGGCGTCGTCGACAGAGCGCATCAGCGGGCCAATGCCAGTCTTTTCCGCAGCGGAAATGAAATGGAACTTGGCGAAGTCGAGAAATTTTAGTTTGCGTTCCAGATCCGCTTTCGTGCGCTCGCGCACATGCGAATCGAGCCCGTCCCATTTGTTCACGCCCACCACCAGCGCGCGGCCCTGTTCCACCACGAAGCCGGCTATATGCGCGTCCTGCTCCGAGATATCCTGGCGCGCGTCGAGCAGCAGAATCACGACATTGGCGTCCGAAATCGACTGCAGCGTTTTCACCACCGAGAACTTTTCGATTGCCTCGAACACCTTGCCGCGGCGGCGCAGGCCAGCCGTGTCGATCAGCGTGTACGGCTTGCCCTGCCGCTCGAAGTCGACGTAGATCGAATCGCGCGTGGTGCCCGGCATATCGAACGCGATCACCCGTTCTTCGCCGACGAGCGCGTTGATCAGCGTCGACTTGCCGACATTCGGGCGGCCGACGATCGCGATCTTCACGCCGCGCGCTTCCTTGTCCTCGTCGCTCTCTTCCGGCTGGCCCGCGTACGCGACGCCAAGCGCCTCGTTGATCATTTCCGTCACGCCGTCGCCGTGCGCCGCGGAAATGGCGCGCGGGTCGCCCAGACCGAGTTCGTAGAAGTCGGCGGCGACCGTGCTGTACTTCATCCCCTCGGCCTTGTTGACGACGAGGAAGATCGGCCGGCCAGTCTTGCGCAGATAATCGGCAATCGACTTGTCTTGCGGCGCGAGACCATTGCGGCCGTCGACGATGAACACGACGATGTCCGACTCCTCCACGGCCTGACGCGTCTGGCGCGCCATCTCGTGCAGGATGCCGTCTTTCGCAACCGGCTCGAAACCGCCGGTGTCGACAACGAGGTAGGGCCGCTCGCCGGTGCGTCCTTCGCCGTAGTGGCGATCACGGGTGAGACCCGGCAGGTCGGCAACGAGCGCGTCACGCGAACGCGTGAGACGGTTGAAGAGCGTGGATTTCCCCACATTGGGGCGCCCGACGAGGGCAATAACGGGTTTCATCAGATGTTGTTCACGGTGAAACGCGGATCGGAACCGACCGACCGCATGGCGACGCCATTGCGCCGCTACACGGCAGCGTTTGACGAAAATTATCACGAATTCGGCCAGCCCCGGATGCGCTGTCCAGATGCGCGCCGAGGCGGACGGGGTTTGGCTGTATGCGCAGCGCCATCGGGCTGCCCTGGTTACGTCTTGCTGCGCGGCGGCTCGCGCGCCAGTTACGCTGCGCGCTTTGCGGCGCAGTGCAATTCAATGCGACGCACCGCAAGCAACGGTCAGGGCCAGGGCCGCACAGGCCGTTTATGTTGACCGCTTGCCGGTACCGCTCAGGTACGTGGTGTGTGTCCGCCGCTCCTGTCGATCGCTGTTATCGGCCGCTTTCTGTCGATCTCGCCGGACCAGCCAGTCCGTTGAAATTCATTTGCCTACTGTGCGGCGCTCCCTGCGCTCACTGGGCTCACTGCAGACTCCGCTGCACGTCGCAGCGCGGTGCTATGGCGGCGCGCCGTCAAAAAAACGCGCGGCCGGCAAAGCCGGCCTGCACGCTCGACGGCGCTGCCACGCGATTTAGCGCGGACGATAGCCGTACAGGTCGCCGTCGCGCGTTTGCACGACAAGCGTCTCGCCGGCCAGCACCGGTGCTGCGGTAATCGCGCTGCCGTCGGTCTTCACACGTGCGACCAGCGTTCCGTCCTCGCGCGACAGGAAGTGCACGTAGCCCTGATAGTCGCCCAGCACCGCCGCATGACCGAGGATGAACGGCACGCCCAATTCGCGGTTCTTGAGCTTGTCGTTCTTCCAGAGCGGCGCGCCGGTGTTGACGTCGAACGCCGACACGACCGACCAGTCGTCTGCCGCCACTACCGCGCGGTCGTCCTGCGCGAGACCGCTCGCGCTCGAAAACGCCTTTTCCCACAGCGCGCGGCCCGAGTTCGCATCGAAACAGCCAAGCTGGCCCTGGAAGGTCACCGCGCAGGTTTCCGATCCGACCAGCGTGGGCGGCCCGGTCACGTCGTTGATGCGCTCCACTTCCGTCACGCCCTTCGGGTAGGACACCGGCGTTTGCCAGTAAGCCTCGCCGGTCTGCAGATTGATGGCCGAGAATGCACCGCCGGGGAAGCCTGCCAGCACGGCCGCGTCGCCCGCGAACGTCATGCCCGACGACACGCGCAGATTGAGCGGCACCGCGCGGTTGCGGTAGTTCCACTTCTGCTCGCCGGTTTGCGCATTGAACGCGACGATCTGGCCGTCCACCGTACGCACGACCACGAGGCCGTTGCCGACGAGCGGCGGCGAGATGATTTCGCCAGGCGCCTTGGCCGTCCACAGTTGTTTGCCGTCCGCGCCGAGCACGTAGACGTCGCCCTTCAGGCCGCCGACCGCCGTCAACGTGCCGTCGCTGCCAACGCCCGCGGAGATGTCGTCGTGCAGCTTGACTCGCCAGATGTCCTTGCCGGTTTGCGCGTCGATCTTCGCAACCGAACCGTTCGCGCCGGCCGCGTACACGGCGTCGCCGACCGCGACTGGCGAGAACAGATAACGGCCTGCCTTGCCGACGCTCGTCTTCCAGGCTTGCTGCACGTCCAGCACGGGCTTGAATTCGGTGAGCGGCGTCGGCACGCGGCGCTCGTCTTTCGTGGATGAGCATGCCGCGAGAGCGAGGACGGTCATCGCACAGACAACGGGCACAGCGTATCGTTTCAGCAGATTCATCGGTGGACGAAGCATTCAGGAAATTGGTTAAAGAAAGGCCGGTTGGCCATTGCACGCGGCGTTTAGCCGCCCAGTGCGTCGAGCTTGAACTGGATCAGCTGACGCGCCGAACTGTCGGTCTTCGGCAGCGAATCGAGCGCGAGCTTGTAGGCCGCGCGCGCGTCGTCACGCTTGCCTTGAGCGGCGAGCAGATCGCCGCGGCCGTTTGCCACGATGCCCTTGAACGCCTCGGACTGCGGCTCTGCGAGCAGTGCGAGGCCCTGGTCGTAGGCCTTTTCGTCGAGGAGCAGCGAAGCGAGGCGCAGCTTGGCAACCTGCTTGAACTCCTCGTCCTTCGCATGATCGATGGCCCATTGCAACTGGGCTTTGGCGCCGGCTTCGTCGCCGGCACCGTAGAGCGCCTTCGCGGCGCCAAGCGCGGTCATTTGCGCGTACGCGGTGCGGCTGAACTTGTCTTCCATGTCTGCGGCGACGCGCGTGATCTTCGCCTTATCGCCCGATGCCACTGCCTGCTGCACCTGGTCGTACAGCACCGCCGCTTCCGCCGCCTGACGCCGCTGCCAGAAATTCCAGCCGTTCCAGCCAGCTGCGGCGACCAGCACCACCAGCACGATCCATGTGGTTGCATTACCCCACTGCGCCCACCAAGCCTTCAGACCTTCAATCGATTCTTGTTCGTCGTGGTAACTCATTGCCCGGCGATTTCCTCTTTCTTACTACGGGTGTGTGTCGAGCCTGATCGGCAAAGAACCGGCCCGACGACATCGCGATCAGTCGTCGCCGTCTTCGGCGGTTGCAACCATCGCATTGATTAGAAATTCGGTCAAGTCTTCGGCGGGCACGTTGTGTTGCTCGCTTTTACCGCCGTTAGCAGTTGTATCTCGCAGCGGCTTGACGCCCACCGTGCCGTTCGCAATCTCGTCTTCGCCGAGCACAACCGCGAACGCGGCGCCACTTGCGTCGGCGCGCTTCATCTGCGATTTGAAACTTGCCGATTGACCGTCCGCGCTGCAATGCAGGATCACGTCGAGGCCCGTGTCGCGCAGCCGCTCGGCAATGATGAAGGCCTGCTCGCGCGCCGCGTCGCCCTGGTGGACCACATAAACGTCGCAACCTTCGTCTTCCGGCACGAGCTGCTCTTCCTTCAGCAGCTCAAGAATCCGCTCGATGCCCATGGCCCAGCCGCACGCCGCTGTGGCTTTTCCGCCGAGCTGCTCGATCAGCGGATCGTAACGGCCGCCCGCGGCTACGGTGCCCTGCGCGCCGAGCTTGTCCGTCACCCATTCGAACACGGTCAGATTGTAGTAATCGAGACCGCGCACGAGACGCGGATTGATCGTGAACGGAATGTTGTTCGCCTTCAGAATGCGCTGCAAACCTTCGAAATGCGCGCGCGATTCCTCGCCGAGGAAGTCGATCAGCTTCGGCGCATTCTGCGCGACTTCCTGCAGTGCCGGATTCTTCGTATCGAGCACGCGCAGCGGGTTCGTGTAGAGACGGCGCTTCGCATCTTCGTCGAGCACGTCCATGTGCTTTTCGAGGTACGCGATCAGTTCCACGCGATGCGCGGCGCGTTCTTCCGCCAGACCCAGCGAATTGATTTCGAGTTTGATGCCCGTAAGCCCGAGGTCGTCCCACAGGCGCTGGCACATCATGATGATTTCGGCGTCGGCGTCAGGACCGGCAAAGCCGAGCGCTTCCACGCCCACCTGATGGAACTGGCGATAACGGCCGCGTTGCGGGCGCTCGTGACGGAACATCGGGCCGATGTACCACAGACGCTTCGGGCCGTCGTAAAGCATGTTGTGCTCGATCGCTGCGCGCACCACCGCTGCCGTATTTTCCGGGCGCATGGTCAGATTTTCACCGTTCAGCGCGTCGGTAAAGCTGTACATCTCCTTCTCGACGATGTCGGTCACTTCGCCGATACCGCGCGTAAACAGCTGCGTATGTTCGACGATCGGCGTACGAATATTCTGGTATCCGTACGAACGCAGCATCGACTTGACGGTGGTCTCGAAAAAGTCCCACAGCCCGGCGTCCTGCGGAAGGATGTCGTTCATGCCCTTCACGCCCGACAGCTTTTCGAGCTTTTTCTTCTGTTCAGTCATCTCAATGAATAGCCGATGTTTAATTGAGCGCCTCGGCGCGGCCGTAGCGGCGCTCGACGTAGTCACTCACGATTTGCTGGAATTCTTGCGCAATGTTCTCGCCGCGCAGCGTCTTCACCTTTTCGCCGTCGATAAACACCGGCGCGGCCGGATTCTCGCCGGAGCCCGGCAGGCTGATGCCGATGTTCGCCTGCTTCGACTCGCCCGGGCCGTTGACGATGCAACCCATGACTGCGACATGCATTTTTTCGACGCCAGGATACTGATCCCGCCACACCGGCATCTGCGTGCGCAGATACGTCTGAATTTGCGACGCGAGTTCCTGGAACAACGTGCTGGTGGTGCGGCCGCAGCCGGGGCACGCGATCACCATAGGCGTGAACGAGCGCAGGCCCATGGTCTGCAGGATTTCCTGGCCGACGATCACCTCGCCGGTACGCGGCGCGCCGGGCTCGGGAGTGAGCGAAATGCGGATCGTGTCGCCGATGCCCTGCTGCAACAGCACCGACAACGCAGCCGTTGACGCGACGATACCCTTCGAGCCCATGCCCGCTTCGGTCAGGCCGAGATGCAGCGCGAATTCACAACGGCGCGCGAGTTCGCGGTACACGGCGATCAGATCCTGCACGCCGCTCACCTTGCACGACAGGATGATCTTGTTGCGCGCGAGACCCAGCTCGACTGCACGCTCCGCCGAGCCGATCGCCGACTGGATCAGCGCTTCGTACATGACGCTTTGCGCTTCCCACGGCGTGGAACGCGCGGCGTTTTCGTCCATCATCTTCGCGAGCAGGTCCTGGTCGAGACTGCCCCAGTTCACGCCGATGCGCACCGGCTTGTCGTACTTCACGGCGGCTTCGATCATCTGCGCGAATTGCGTGTCACGCTTCGCGCCGTGCCCGACGTTGCCCGGATTGATCCGGTACTTCGACAACGCCTCCGCGCATGCCGGATAGTCGCGCAGCAGCAGGTGGCCGTTGTAATGAAAATCGCCGACGAGCGGTACCGACACGCCCATGCGGTCGAGTTGATCGCGCACCGCCGGCACAGCCGCGGCCGCTTCAGGCGTATTCACCGTGATGCGCACCAGTTCCGAACCGGCTTGAGCCAGTTCCTTGATCTGGATAGCGGTGCCGATCGCGTCGGCGGTGTCCGTGTTCGTCATCGACTGCACGCGCACGGGCGCGTCGCCGCCGATCGTGACGAGCTGGCCGCCCCACCGCACATCCACCGCATGAGACCTGCGCCGGGGAGCCTGGCCGCCGAACACCGGCTCGTTTGAGACGATCTTGCTACTCGATTGGGATTGAGCTTCGGATTGCATCGAAAGACCCATTTACGCCGCACGCGCCGCAAAAATGCAGCGCCTGAATTGAAAAAGCGCCGCAGTCCGGTTGGCCGCGGCGCACACCGTCTGTATCAAGGCAACGCAAAACGCGCCACGTTGCCTTTCGCCCCCGCATATTTCGATGGATCGACCGGTGCGCCGTCGAGCGTGATCGACTCGAGACCCGCCTTGTTGCCGACCGTCACCTTGAAGGGCGCTTCGCCCGTTACTTCTTTCGTATCACCTGCACGCACGAGGCCGGAGAACACTTCCTTGCCGTCCTTGCCGCGCACGCTGAACCAGCTGTCTTTCGTCACGCGTAGCGCGACGATTGCCGAACCGGCAGGTGGCGCCGTGGCCGACGCTGCGGCGACCGCAGCCGGCGCGCTCGCGACGGGCGCCGCGGGCGTCGCCGTGACAGGCGGCGCGGAAGCGGGCGCCGTGCCGGCGGTGAGCGGTGCGGGCATCGGTGTAGCCGACGCTGCGCCCGGTGCCGCAGCCTCCGTCTCGGGCGCGGATGCCACCTCCTGGGCGGCAGCCTCGGACCCGGCCGCCGGGCCCTGCCCGACCGCACCGACGGCCCCCGATGCGCCGGTAACGCCACCCGCGCCGCCGTTCGCGCTCGCCTTCAGGCGCGAGAGCCACGCCGTCGAATCGCCACCGTTCGTGTGCCACATGGCAAGCGCGATGACCGCGACGATGACCGCCGCCACGCCCCACAACCACGAGCGGCTTTTTTGCGCGCCCCCGCCGAGCGACAGCGACACGCGGCCGCGCGGCAAATCTTTACCGGACGAGGCCGGCATCGACAGATCCGGCGCGGGCACGCCCTTCTCGCGGCGCAGAGCCTGGGTAAACGGCGCGGGATCTGCGCCGAGCATCTTGGCGTAGCTGCGCACCACGCCGAGTGCGAACGTAGTGTCCGGCAAATGGCTGATGTCGCCGGCTTCGAGTGCGCGCAATTTGCCGGGCGCCACCTTGAGCCGGGCCGAGACGTCTTCGATCGACCAGCCCTTCGATTCGCGCAGTTGCGTCAAGCGCGCGCCAACCGCTGCCAGCGAGTCCAGGCCCGGCTGCCCCACAGGCTGCACCACCGCCCGCGCGACAGATGCGGAGCGGCCTTCGTTCGTGTCTGTGTCCTGCGGCTGCGGGTGCTGCGGCTCACTCATCCCAAATCCCTTTCGCGTCGATTCTTTTTCACTTGTGCGACCGGACCGGTCCAAACCTCATGTCCGAATCGCAGACCGTTTATAACAAAATGCGCGGCCTCTTGTGCCGCTTCCGATCGATTCTGCAAACTTTCTTTTCAATTGCCGGGACGCAAAGCGCTTTTGAGCATTTTCCGGTGCATAGCGCGGAATGCCCTGCAACTCACGCCCCTCCTACTACACGGCGCGAACCTCGATGACCTTCGCTGCCTTCCCGCTGCGCTCAGCGAGGCGCGTGCGGTCTTTCACCGCACCGGCCAACTGACCGCAGGCAGCGTCGATATCATCGCCGCGTGTTTTACGCACCGTGGTGACGACGCCCGCGTCCACCAGCACCTGCGCGAACCGCTTGATCTGTTCCGGCTTCGAGCGTACGAGGCCCGACTCCGGGAACGGATTGAACGGAATCAGATTGAACTTGCACGGCACGTCGCGCGTGAGGGCGAGCAGTTCGCGCGCTTGCGCCTCGCTGTCGTTCACGCCGTCGAGCATGCAATATTCGAATGTAATGAAATCCCGCGGCGCGACTTTCAGATAGCGCTGGCAAGCGGCCATCAATTCGCGCAGCGGATATTTCTTGTTGAGCGGCACCAGCATGTCGCGCAACGGATCGCTCGGCGCATGCAGCGAAACAGCCAGCGCAACCGGCAGATCGGCGCCGAGCCGGTCCATCATGGGCACGACGCCCGAAGTCGACAACGTGACGCGCCGGCGCGACAGGCCATAGGCGTTGTCGTCGAGCATGAGGCGCATGGCGGGCACGACCGCGTCGTAGTTCAGAAGCGGCTCGCCCATGCCCATCATTACGACGTTCGTGACGACGCGCTCGCCCTTGCCTTCACCGCCCGTGGCACGGCCGCCGGCCGACCCGAGCGACGCACGCAACGCGAATTCGGCCATGCGCAACTGGCCGATGATTTCACCGGTTGTGAGATTGCGCGAGAAACCCTGCTTGCCGGTCGAGCAGAAACGGCAGTTCACCGCGCACCCCGCCTGCGACGACACGCACAGCGTGCCGCGCGTTTCTTCGGGGATGAAAACGGTTTCGACCGCGTTGCTGTTGCCGACGTCGATCAGCCACTTGCGTGTGCCGTCGGTGGAAATATGGTCGCTGACGACGCCCGGCATGGAGATCGTGGCGCGCCCCTTCAGCTTTTCGCGCAAGGACTTCGCGAGGTCGGTCATGCCGTCGAAGTCTGCAGCGTTGTACTGATGGATCCAGCGCTGCAATTGCCTGGCGCGAAACGGCTTCTCGCCCAGGCTGTCGCAATAGGCGACGAGCCCTTGGGCGTCGAGGTCGAGAAGGTTGACGGTGGAACTGCTCGTCATATCGAATCCTGCCATTTCAGTGCGAGACTGGGTTCATGCAACAAGCTGCATGACCGCAAAACCGTTCGCGCCCATCCCTGCTGCTTTTACCTTACTACTTTGCCCGGCGATTGGTGCGCATTGGTGTGAATAAACCCGCTTCGCTGCACCCGCCGCCGGGATAACCAGCATTAGCGCGAATACACGTTCACTTGCGGGAAGAAAAACGCGATTTCAACCGCAGCCGTTTCAGCGGCGTCCGAACCGTGCACCGCGTTAGCGTCGATGCTGTCGGCGAAGTCCGCACGAATCGTGCCCTTTTCGGCCTTCTTCGGGTCCGTTGCGCCCATCAGATCGCGGTGCTTCAGGATGGCGTTTTCGCCTTCCAGCACTTGCACGACCACCGGGCCGGAGATCATGAATTCGACCAGGTCCTTGAAGAACGGACGCGCAGCATGCACGGCGTAGAACTTCTCAGCGTCGGCGCGCGACAGGTGGACCATGCGCGAAGCCACGATCTTCAGGCCGGCGTTTTCGAAACGGCTGTAGATCTGGCCGATCACGTTCTTGGCCACTGCGTCCGGCTTGATAATGGACAGGGTGCGTTCGATCGCCATAAAAACTCCAAAAAATTAAGAGGTTACAGATTCAAATGAATCCGCTATTGTAGCATGTTCCAGTTATGATTGCGATTGAACCCTTACGGCACTGAAAGACTCCAAGCAGGAGTTTCTGAATACTGGTAGCGTAGGCCGTGTGGGCGCTTCGGCGCAGTTTTCCACGCACTTTTGTCGCATCGGTGGCATTGAAACTCCCCGGCGTCGCGCTAATCTTAGGAACGGGTGGTCCGTGGCGGCGGCGAGAGCTTCCGGCGCGGCACGCGGCAACAATGCTGGACAAACCGCTGACAACATCACGCAACACGGTTCTGACGTAAGGAGAGACCATGAACGATCATCCGTATAGCTTTGGCCGCACTGGCGCGGTCAGCACGGTCGAAACGCGTAACCGCGTGCTACGCAACACCTACTGGCTGCTTGCGCTGTCCATGATTCCGACAGTGCTCGGCGCGTGGGTCGGGCTCGCCACCGGGTTTTCGCTCTTCGCCGCCACCAGTCCCGCCATGAGCCTGCTGGCGTTTTTCGCGATCGCCTTCGGCTTCATGTTCGCGATCGAAAAAACCAAGAACAGCTCGGCCGGCGTGTTCGTGCTGCTTGGCTTCACGTTCTTCATGGGCCTCATGCTGTCGCGCATTCTGGGCTTCGTGCTGGGTTTCTCCAACGGCCCGTCGCTCATCATGCTCGCCTTTGGTGGCACTGGTGTGATCTTCGCCTCCATGGCCACCATTGCGACTGTCAGCAAGCGCGACTTCTCCGGTCTCGGCAAGTGGCTGTTCATGGGCGTGATCGTGCTGCTGCTGGCCTCCGTCGCGAACGTGTTCCTGCATCTGCCGGCGCTGATGCTCACGGTGTCCGTCATGGCCATTGTGATCTTCTCGGCGTATATGCTGTTCGACGTTCAGCGCGTGGTGAACGGCGGCGAGACCAACTACATCACCGCCGCACTCGCCATCTATCTCGACCTGTACAACGTGTTCGTGAACCTGCTGGCGCTGCTCGGCATTTTCGGCGGCAACCGCAACTAAGCGTCATGCATCGAACCGGGGCCGCGGCACTCAATGCGCCGGCCTCGTAAAAAAGCCCATAACGATTTACTCGTTATGGGCTTTTTTTGATCCCCGCTGCGTCGCCGTTTCTGGCGACAGTAGAGCAGTCGCGCCAGCGCTCAAAGGCTCAGCCACTCGAACCCTTCCGCCTGCGAGGCAACCACCACCTCAGTCGGCGCGGCGCCCAACACGCCGGCCATAGCGGCCTGCGCGAGTTCAGGCAGATTATTCTGCTGGCTCAGATGCGCGGCGACCAGATGTCGCAGACGCGAACGGTCAAGCGAGGCGAGAATTTCGGCCGCCGCGTCGTTGTTCAAATGCCCATGATTCCCGCCGATGCGCGCCTTCAGTGACTGTGGATAACGGCTGCCGGCCAGCATGCGCACGTCGTGATTGCATTCAAGCACCAGCGCGTCGCAACCGCTCAACACAGCGCTGATATGCGGTGTCGACGTGCCGACGTCCGTCAGCACGCCAAGGCGCCTCGCGCCATTCGAGAACACATATTGCAGCGGCTCCCGGGCGTCGTGAGGAACCGTGTAAGGAAGAACGCTGAGGTCGCCGATTGCCACCGCTTCGTCGCCCCACAGCACTTGCAGATCGACGTCGGCTTCGTCCGCACCGACCGCGCGGGCGGTGCCCCAGCTCATGTACAGCGGAATCGACCACTTGCGCGCCAAGGTCAGCGCGCTGCCAATGTGGTCGCTGTGTTCGTGCGTGATCAGGATTGCGTCAAGGCCTTCAGCGCTCGAGCCGAGCCGGTTCAGACGCCGCTCGACTTCCTTTGCAGAAAAACCGCAATCGAGCAGCACGCGCGTGGTGGTCGCGCCGCTTTGCGCTTCCACCAGCAACGCATTGCCTTCACTGCCGCTGCCAAGACTTGCGAACCGCACAGCCCGATCAGTTCAGTTGCGCGTGCAGGAGCGTCACGATGCGCTGCGCGTCGGACGAATTGTCGATCTGCCCGTTCGCGTCCAGCACCGCAACTTGCGTCAAGGCATCGCCCTTCGAACGCACGTTGACGAGAAACTCCTGACCCGGCTTTTTCGCGGAATTGCCGCCGTAGAACAGCTTGCCGAGCAGGCCTTCCTTCTTCAGTTCCTGCATCGAATCCGCATAGCGCACGTAGTAAATGCCCTTCTCACGGTCGCGGTTATCGACGGTGAAGTTGGTGCGGTCGAGCGCAAGACCCACACGCAGCCACGCGCGGTCGAACGATTCCTGCAGATCGAGCGTGGATGCGCCCGCGGTCTTGTCGAGCGTGGCCGGCGCGGCGGCCGGGCGCGCTTCCGTCAGCAACTGCTTCGACTGTTTTTCGGTCAGGCCGAATTTCTGCATCAGCTTGGTGAGGAACAGTGCTTCCAGTGCCGGGTCGCGCGGACGCTCTTCCCAACGCGACGACGTCTTGTCCTGCCCGGTCAGCACTTCTTCCATTGCGCTGTGTGTGACGGAAATATCCGTGGTGTCGGAAGGACCGCGCGACACGAGCGTACGGAAACTGTCACGCGTACCCGACGAATAAGCGAAGTCGATCACTTTGCCCACGGTGCGGCGGAACCAGTCGTCCGGAATATTGGCGCGGTTTTCAGCCCAGTCGGTCACCATGATGCCGGTAGCCGGTGCGTCGGTTTTCAGCGCGAAGCCGTTTTCCTGCCAGAACTCTTGCAGTTGCGGCCACAGCTGTTCCGGCGAGCGGCCGTCGACCACCAGCCAGCGGCGGTCGCCGTCGCGCTCGATGTGCATGCCGTACGGGTCTTGCGCCGTCGGCTGACCTTCGGTCGAATTGCCGGCCGCTGTCACCGCGCGCTTGGTCGCGCCGCCGAGCGCCAGATTGGCCGGCGGTGCGACGTAGCGCTGATCGGTTGCTGTGGTGTTCAGGTCGCCAGGAATGGCGAGCGGCGGCGCACTGCCCGCGGCCTTGTAATTCACGCGATCGGAAGCGAACCAGTCGTTCAGCGTGTCACAGCCGGCGAGCGTCACCAGGGCAAGCGTCAGCGCCGCCATGCGGGTTGCGTGGAGGGAAAGTGCGGAACGTTTCATGAGGTCCTTCGTGATGCTGGAACGCGGTGCCTGGTTCTGTGTGCCGGGAACGTGGGCTGGATCGACGTCGGTTAAGGGAATGCCGGTGGCTGAGCGAGCGCTGACGGGTGCGGCGGCTGCCCGCCTAGCCGAGCAGGCCCGCTTCGCGCAGCGCGCCGCGCACCACTTCGTGGTATTGCGCGTCGAGCGGCGTGAGCGGCAGGCGGATGCCGCCCTGCACACGACCCAACTGCTGCAGCGCCCATTTCGCCGGAATCGGGTTGGATTCGATGAACAGGTTCTTATGCAGCGACAAGAGCTTCAGATGAATCTCGCGCGCGGTCTTTGCGTCCGCCGCCAGCGCGGCCTTGCACAGCTCGCTCATGAGACGCGGCGCGACGTTTGCCGTCACCGAGATATTGCCGTGGCCGCCCAGCAGCATCAATGCGATCGCGGTGGGATCGTCGCCGCTGTAAATGCCGAAGTGCGCCGGCGCCGACTTGATCAGATGCGCGGCGCGGTCGATGTTGCCGGTCGCCTCCTTCACGCCGATGATGCCCGGTACCTGCGCGCAACGCAGAATGGTCTCGTTGCTCATGTCCGCGACGGTGCGGCCGGGCACGTTGTACAGGATCACCGGCAGATCGACCGTTTCGGCGATCTTCACGAAATGGCGATAGATGCCTTCCTGCGTCGGCTTGTTGTAGTACGGCACGACCTGCAATGTGGCGTCTGCGCCGACTTCTTTCGCCTGGCGCGTGAGCTCGATAGCTTCCGTCGTGGAATTGCCGCCCGAGCCCGCGATCACCGGAATCCGGCCCGCCGTGTGCTCGACCGCGGTCTTGACCATCAGCACGTGTTCCTCGACGGACAGCGTAGCCGACTCGCCGCTCGTGCCGACCACCACGAGCGCATTCGTGCCCTCGGCGACATGCCAGTCGATCAGTTTGCGGAATGCCGGCAAATCGAGGCTGCCGTCTTCAAGCATCGGGGTGATGATGGCAGGAATGCTGCCGCGAATCTGAACGCTGCCGTTGCCGCTCTGGGTGCCTGCTTGAGTGCCGTTAGTCATGAAAAGCCATGAATTTGATCAGGTAAACCGCGATTGTAGCGGATTAGCCAGCCAACTCGTAACAAGGCGGGGGCGCCGCCTGCACGGGGTCGTCTGAGCGGTCCCGCTCCAGAATTGCACAGATGCGCTGGACATAGGCCGGGCGTGGCTGCGCGAGAAAACCGTCCTGAAACGCGACCACCCGCAAGCGGCCGCGCACGAGCTCCAGCAGTTCGCCGGGCGCGAGCAGGAACGCGGGATTAGAGGGCTTGCCCACCGTTTCGTTTCCTTGCGCGAACGTCTCGTAAACCAGTACGCCGCCGGGCGCGAGCGATTCGATCAGCCGCGCAAAAAGCGGCCGGTGCAGATAATTGGTGACGACGACCGCGGCAAACTTCGCGTCCGCGGGCAACGGCCACGGAGCGTTCTCGATGTCGGCAACGACGGGCGTGACGAGCGGTTCGTCGGCGAGCGTGTTTAGCGCGGCGGCGTCGCGGTCGATCGCCGTCACCGGATGGCCCAGCGACGCAAAAAACCGCGCATGCCGCCCCGCTCCGGACGCGACGTCGAGCACCGCGCCGCCCGCCGCGATGAGATGCGCCCAATGGCGCACCCAGCGCGACGGCTCCCCCAATCCATGCACGGCTACGGCGGGAATGCTCATGACGTCGGCGCGGCCCTTCAGTTGTACGACAGGCCCATCGCCTCGCGCACGTCACGCATCGTTTCCGTAGCGAAGCGGCGCGCCTTGTCGCAGCCGTCGGCGACGATCGCGCGCAACAGCGACGGATCGTCCATGTACTTCTGCGCGCGCTCCAGCATCGGCTGCTGCTCGCGCAGAATGCCTTCGATCACCGGCTGCTTGCATTCGAGGCAGCCAATGCCGGCCGACCGGCAACCCTTCTGCACCCACTCGTGCGTGGTTTCGTCCGTATAGACCTGGTGCAGTTGCCATACCGGGCACTTGTCCGGATCGCCCGGATCCGTGCGGCGCACGCGTGCCGGATCGGTCGGCATGGTGCGCACCTTCTTCGTGATTGTCTCGGCGTCTTCGCGCAGGCCAATCGTGTTGCCGTACGACTTCGACATCTTCTGGCCGTCCAGACCCGGCATGCGCGAGGCTTCCGTCAGCATGACCTGCGGCTCGACCAGAATGATCTTGCGCGAGCCTTCGAGGTAGCCGAACAGACGCTCGCGGTCGCTCATCGACAGGCTCTGCGATTCCTGCAACATCGCGCGCGCCTGCTCGAGGGCTTCGTCGTCGCCTTCCTGCTGATAGGCGTTGCGCAGCTCGTGATACAGCTTCGCGCGCTTGCCGCCGAGCTTTTTCGCGGCTTCGTTCGCCTTTTCCTCGAAACCCGGCTCGCGGCCGTACAGGTAGTTGAAACGGCGCGCGATTTCACGCGTCATTTCGACGTGCGGCACCTGGTCTTCGCCGACCGGCACGAGCGACGCGCGATACAGCAGAATGTCCGCCGCCATCAGCACCGGATAGCCGAGAAAGCCGTAAGTGGACAGATCTTTCTCCTTCAGCTTCTCCATCTGCTCCTTGTAGGTCGGCACGCGTTCGAGCCAGCCAAGCGGCGTGCTCATGCCGAGCAGCAGCGACAGCTCCGCGTGCTCGGGCACGCGGCTCTGGATGAAAAGCGTGGCCTGCGCCGGATCGATGCCCGAGGCGAGCCAGTCGATCAGCACCTCCCAGACGTTTTTCTCGATAACCTCGGGCGTTTCGTAGTGCGTGGTGAGCGCGTGCCAGTCGACGACAGCGAAGAAGCACGGGTATTCGGACTGCAGCCGCACCCAGTTTTTCAGCACGCCGTGATAGTGGCCGAGGTGCAGCGACCCGGTGGGCCGCATGCCGGAGAAGATACGGTCTGGGAACATGGTTATTTAGAAAAGCGAAACAAGTGGAGTCAGAATTGCGGTGATTGCGCCGTAACCGAGTGTGACGAGCGGGCTTAACCAGTAGCGGGTCAGCGTGCCGGTCATGACCAGCGCCATGACGATGAAAAAGCCATACGGTTCGAGGCGCGACAGCGTAATGGCCTGGCGCGGCGGCAACAGCGCCATCAGCACGCGGCCGCCGTCGAGCGGCGGCAACGGAAACAGATTGAGCACGCCGAGCACGAGATTCACGCCGACACCTGCGGCCGCCATACGCGTGAAAAACGGTTCGTCGACGGCCATGACCGCCAGCGCCACGCCGAACAGGCCCCAGATGAGCGCCTGCACGAAGTTGCAGGCAGGACCCGCTGCCGCGACCCACAGGCTGCCCCAGCGCGGATTGCGCAGATTGCCGAAGGCGACCGGCACCGGCTTCGCGTAGCCGAACATGAACGCGCCGCTCGTGGCGAAGTACAGCAGCAAGGGAATTGCGATCGTGCCGAGCGGGTCGATGTGCCGCATCGGATTGATGGAAACGCGGCCGAGCACATAAGCCGTGTTGTCGCCGAGCCAGCGCGCGACGTAACCATGCGCGGCCTCGTGCAGCGTGATGGCGAAGATCACCGGCAACGCGTATACCGCGATGGTTTGTATCAGGGAAGAATCCATAACTCGCTATTGTAACAACGCGATTGCGTGCGTCTGTCCGCTTTCGCTCATGCTGTCTCTTCGAGACCGAATGGCGCGAGAGAACCGCGCCCTGCCCGCACCAGAACCGGCTCGTCGCCGGTCAGGTCGATCACCGTGGACGGCTCGCACACACAGGCGCCGCCGTCGATCACGAGATCGAGCTGTTTTTCGAGCCGGGCGCGGATTTCCTCTGGATCGTTGAGCGGCGCCGTTTCGCCCGGGAGAATCAGCGTCGAGCCGAGCAGCGGCTGGCCGAGTTCGCCGAGAATCGCAAGCGTGATTGCATGGTCCGGCACGCGCAGGCCGATTGTCTTGCGCGACGGGTGCGAGAGGCGCCGCGGCACTTCCTTGGTCGCCTGCAGCACGAAAACATACGGCCCCGGCGTCACCGACTTGATGAGCCGGTACTGGCGGTTATCCACCATCGCGAAGTTCGCGAGTTCGGACAGATCGCGCACGAGCAGCGACAGCAGCTGCTTTTCGTCGAGCCCGCGGATGCGGCGCAGGCGCTCCACCGCGTCCTTGTCGTCGAGATGGCACGCGAGCGCGTAGCTCGAGTCCGTCGGCAGTGCGACCACGCCGCCGTCGTTGATGATCTGCACGGCCTGTTTGACGAGGCGCGGCTGCGGGTTATCTGGATGAAGCCGGAAGTATTGGGACATGGCGGCTAACGGTGGCAACGGTGGCTACGGAGAAACAACGTTTGATGGCGCGGTCCGACGCAAGACTTCGCGGACCGTGAGCGTCAGGCGCGAGCACGGCGATTTGCCGGCTCTCGCGCGCAGCGTGCCGCGAAGGCACGGCGGGCGCTCACAGCCAGCGTTCCCAGACAGGCTTGAGATCGGAAGGAAGCGGCGGCAACGTGCCGAGCTCGACACGGCCCTCGCCCGGCGCGTGGAAATCGGACCCGCGCGACGCCTCGAAGCCGAAACGGCGCGCGACCTCGGCGTACTCGCGGTATTGGTCCGGCGTGTGGCTGCCGGTCACAACTTCAATCGCCTTGCCGCCCAGATCGATGAACTCTGCAAAAAAGGCGTCGAACTCGGTCGGCGAGTAGGCGTAACGTCCCGGATGGGCGATGATCGCCTCGCCTCCCGCAGCCTTGATCCAGCCGACGGCGTCCGCCAGCTTCGACCAGCGGTGGGGCACATAGCCGGGCTTGCCGTCGCCGAGATAGCGGTTGAACACGTCTTGCGTGGAACTGGCGTAGCCGCTTTCGACCAGGAAACGCGCGAAATGCGTGCGCGAAATCATGTCCGGATTCGACACGTACTTGAGCGCACCCTGGTAGGCGTCGGGAATGCCGAGCGTGGCCAGTTGCTCGCCGATTGCCTCCGCGCGCGCGGCGCGCCCGTTGCGCGTGCGCGCGAGCCCGTCAATCAGCACGGAACTGGTGGGGTCAATGCCGAGCCCGACGATGTGCACCGTACGCGCCGCCCAGGTTACCGAAATTTCGACCCCGCTCAGATAACCCATGCCGAGTGCCAGGGCGGCTTGACGTGCCTCGTGCTGGCCGCCGAGTTCGTCGTGATCGGTCAGCGCCCACAACGTCACGCCCCCCGCATGCGCACGGCGCGCGACATCGGCCGGCGCAAACTGGCCGTCGGAAACGGTGGAGTGACAGTGGAGGTCGGCGTTCATCATCGTCTGGAGAGGGTACTGCAGCCATTTTACTGCAACGCAGTAAGTGGACGCAGAGCAAATCTCGCGCTGGGGAAGCGCCCTCCGGCTGCCAGCCGGATTTGTTCCGGGCCTCGCCTGACCTGGGGCCTGCGGGCCTGCGAGCCTGCCGACGCCCGCGCGCCTTCAGCCACGCCTCTCGCCTCCCGCCTCCCGCCTCCCGCGTCTCGCCTCCCGCCTCCCGCC
>NZ_AXAJ01000009.1 GCF_000472445.1 Burkholderia sp. WSM2230 | reverse complement strand
AAACAGCACAGCCCTATACCTTATAAGGAGAGGCCTCCTCTCCACTACTTCTTCCCGATTGGTTGTGCCGCCCCACAGGCGACACGACAACAAGTCATGCCTGATGACCATAGCGAGTCGGTCCCACCCCTTCCCATCCCGAACAGGACCGTGAAACGACTCCACGCCGATGATAGTGCGGATTACCCGTGTGAAAGTAGGTAATCGTCAGGCTCCCCAGCAGTGCCCGCAACCCCACCCCATCAAGGTGGGGTTGCGGCGTTTACGCGGCAGAAAAACGCGGGCTAACTCGCTGGCGTGCCGAGACCCACGGTTGCAATGTAAGCCTAGTCAGACTCATCGGCCGCTGCAACGCACCGCGAGCGCTCATCTACGTCGGCGATGCGCATATGCTGGTCGTTACCGCGGGCGGGTCAAGGGGTAGCTTGAGTCGAATAGGTCTGAAGCGAAGATCCAGGCGACATTCGCACAGCCTTCAGGATCAGGCATCTGCCACGACAGCGTCAGCGCAGTGTCGTCATCTAGAAGAAGGTCACGAGGGCGCTACATCACCGGCTGCCAGCAATGGCGACCAACACTTATCGTGGGGCGTATCGTCGATCGCGGTTCCGAGCGACTAAATCGCGTGGCGGTCCCGATCAGAGACCGTCTCTATAGCGCCGCCCGATGACACACGAGCGAGAGCCATTGCCTGCCATCCCGCAAAACTTAGGCATGAGTTATCGCGTAGAAGTGTGACGGGTCCTTTGTCGCTCTTGCAGGCGCGCATCACCGTAATCGCGATGTCGGCATTTTGGATGTTTTCGATGCGCTGTTTGACGCCATCAGAAACTACTCGTAAGTGATGCAGGACTCGATTTGCGCCTGGAGATGCCAGCAGTCGGCCGCCTTTTCAGGCATCGCTTTCGTTATCGGCTGCGCGTTACGAGCATGTGTTCGGCGAACTCAAGCGTCATCGCCGTCGCATCGTGTTGCGTACGCAAGAAGTCATAAACCAAGCTCAAGCGATTCGCCGGCATGGCCATATCGCATTGAATGCCGGGTTGATACTCGCCATTTAGGGCAACGGGAGTCAACCTGCGTCGGCAGCACACCTGCGATAGATGGCGTCGGCGCGCCCGGCGATTTTTCGCGCGATGTGTCATCTGCGTTGATGAGAGAACAAGCCGTAAGCGAAGCGCGGTTGAGTTTTCATCATTGCGTCCAGGACTTTGCATTGCGGTGCGAACAAACAGCTCGTCGACGTGGCTGCCATGCAGCAGGGCTAGGCTGACCTCAGAGGCCTACCGCCATGCTCGCAACTCGAGCCTGCGGGCATCCACAAAATCTCAGCACGCGTCGCTATGCGATGGAATTGCATTGGGAGCGGAGGCCACGCCAATTCCGCCTGCGCGAAACTTTGCCGACTGAAGCATGAGCACGCGTCCGCTCATGCAGGAGTAAGTCCAGGAAGCAAGAAAGCTCAAGCGTAAGTCGGTCAAACGTAAAGCCGGCGTCAGCCACATTTGGCTGACGCCGAAGACGCCTATGCTTGCGTCACCCGCCTCGTCGGACGAGCCGGATAATAAACAGCAGGATGACTGCGCCGATCACCGCGGTGATGATCGAGCCGATCCAGCCGTTGCCAAGCGAAATGTGCAGCACGCGGGCGAGCCAACCGCCGATGAACGCGCCCACAATCCCGACGATGATGTCGACGATAAGGCCGAAGCCACCGCCCTTGACGAGTACGCCAGCTAGCCAGCCGGCGATCGCGCCGATGACAAGCCACGCAATGATGCCGTGTTCCATAATCGAAACTCCATGGTTGTGTGTGAACAATGCACGGTGAGAGAGCTTAGTCGAAGCTTCCGGCGCAGTCCATATTCAGGATACGGAATTAACATTGTCTGAATGTGTTGCAAGCGGACTGTAGGCCACACGTGTGTATCGGCATCGCTAGGAAATTTCGACAAACTGTGCAGACCGATCCACAAACTAATACGGAGTCCAAATCTTGACGTCGACCATCACAAAAAACACACTCTTCGAACGCTCCGTGTCTGTTTGCGCATGACAACGGCTCTAAGCCCTCGCACACAATGCTGGTTCACATCACATCACAGCGCCCGCTACAGGCCGTTCACGTCAATGAGGAATGTATGAAAGCCAAAGCTCTGGGAATTATTGCCGGCGCGTTCATCGCCGCCGCTTCATTCGCGTCGTTCGCCGCAGGGCTCCCCCCGCCGGTTGAAGGAAGCAGCACCTTGCAGGCCGAAGGAGTCGTGAAGTCCGTCGACCGCGCAAAGCATTCCGTGACCGTGCTCGACGCGCAAGGCGGCGAGGCGTCATTCGAGATCACGGACAAGGGAGACATTGAGACCATCAGGCAAGGTGGAAAAGTCCACATCCGTATGATGCGCAATGCGCTGATCAGCGTCACGCGTGGCGCAGATGCGGCAGCCGCGCCTGCTGCCGCAGTTGCGTCAATCGGGACGACGAGCCCAGAGCGGAACGTCAGCGCAGAAGTGCAGGCAGTCGATCACGCTTCGGGTGTCATGGCTTTGAAGGGGCCAAACGGCTCGGTGTTCCACATCCAGGGCCGTGTTCCGGCACAACTGGCGAACGTGACGCCGGGTATGCAGGTGCTGGTGGCATTCGCGCCGCAAGTCAGTGTTGCAGTAGCGCCGGCGCCATGACGGGCATATGACCTCACGCATTGTCCCCAACGGGGCGAGCAAAGAAAGGCCTGGCTATCTAGTGCCACGGTTCGCGCTCTGCCTCGATAGTGGCATTACTCCGGCTCGCCTGGCACAAGCCGTAATCGTGTGATTTCCGAGGGCGCGCCGAGCCGCTTTGGCGGTCCCCAGTAACCGGTGCCTCGGCTCGTGTATACCCACAGTCCGTTCAAGCGGGCGAGGCCCGCAGTGAACGGTTGCTGAAACCGCACAAAGAAGTTCCAAGGGAAGAACTGACCGCCGTGCGTATGACCTGAGAGTTGCAGCGTGAAGCCGGCCTCGGCGGCGGCTTCTGCGGAGCGGGGCTGGTGCGCGAGAAGCACCTTGATCAGCACGTCGCCTGGCGCACCGGCAATCGCGGCCATTGGATCGCTGCGATGTAGCGGATCGTGATGACCGGCCGAATAGTCGGTCACGCCTGCAATGACAGCGCGCGCCCCATCGTGGTCGACGACCACGTGCTCGTTCAGCAGGACATTGAGTCCGAGGCGTCGGAACTCGTCGATCCACGCATCGGCTCCCGCGTAGTATTCGTGGTTGCCGGTTACTAGAAACGCGCCGTGACGCGCACTCAACCTCGATAGAGGCTGCGTGTGATGAGTCAGCTGCGGGACGCTGCCGTCTACCACATCGCCTGTCACAGCTATGAGGTCAGGCTTCAGACGATTCACTGCATCGACAATCGCGTCGACATAGCGGCGTTTGATGGTCGGGCCCACGTGGATGTCGCTGATCTGGACGATTGTGAAGCCGTCGAGAGCGGCGGGCAAGTCGTCGATCGGCACCTCGATCGTCACGACTCGCGCGCGGCGGCGGGCGTTGAAAAGACCGATCAGTGTCGACAGTATTGCGAGCAATGGCACGGCTGCCGCGGTGCCGGTCCGCCAGTGGGCGAGAGCGATCAGGCCAGGCCAGATGGCGTCGACGGTCATCGTTGAAGCAAGCGCCAGGTCCCGTACAAACGTCAGGACCAGCAGCGAGGAGAAGAAACCCATCGCGAGCAGGCCGATCCACGCAAGCCGGTCGCCCAGTGGCTGCCGCTTGATGGTGCGCGCGAGCATGCCTAGCGGGATAAGAATGACGGAGAGCACGAGCCAACATCCCGACAGCCAGCGGACGATGATGTTAACCGGCATGTCCGGAATCAGGCGGAAGCCGACATAAACGTGCAGCAGGATGCCAATAGCAATTAGGCGTGCAAGAAACGATGAGCGGCGCATAGAGAGGATCAAGGCGGGTAAAGCCGGCATAACTTGAGCGGAACGCCGGCGGCGGCCAGGCGCCGCGGCGAGGCGGCTAACGGGCCGGACCATTCTACCGGCATGCGTAGCAGCGTGCCGGGCGCACGAGAATTAGCCGGCAAGGCGGCCGCGCTTTGCTGCAATGCAGCGATGACCAGGGAGGCGAGCGCGTTATTGTCGAGCTGAGAACGTGGCCCGGACGCGCCCAGTACGAATGCCCCGGATAACCCTAATTAAATGGGCTTTGAATTACGGATGCACCTGGACTATGCTGGAAGTGAGCTGTCGGCACAAAGAGTCGCGACAGCGGCCAGCTCAGTTGTCGTTATCGCCGGCAAACGGCGAGGCAGGAGGCGATCATGAAGCTGCTCGGATCAGGTCATCGTTTACATCACGGGGACCCTGCGCACCGCGCGCATCACGTCGGGCACGAGGGCAGTCACGTAATGCTGCCCCTGGTTGGCGTGTCTCTGATGGCGCTCGGCTTGTATCTCGGCGTGCGCAATATCGACTTCTCCGAACTAGGCAAGAGCGCGCTGTTTGACGTTGTTATGCTCTGTGTCGCGCTGGGCATTGCGGGGCTGTTCGGCGTGGTCGGCGCATGGCTGCGCTCAAATGGCGAGGACACCGAAGAAAGCTTTTGCTTTGTTGGCGCGGTGATCGGCGTGGTGGTGTTCTACATCGCGATTTTCAGTTAGAAGCGATGCGCTTTAGTCTATCTGAGCCTCTTCGTCAAAGCTGAAGCGTGTGCTGCGCGGATACGGTTTCGACGCATCGCCGTAGCCAGGGGTGGTCAGGAAGTCTGATCTGATCGTCGGGCCGCCGAAGAACGCCCGATCCACTTTCGCGGCCTCGGAGCTTGACATCGGGCCGGCGCCGAGGCCGGGCGCGCGGGCCGGGAGGATCAGATTGCCGCCCTGCAGCGTCGAATCGCGAAGCGCAGTCTCGGCAATCGCCCTTGTCGTTTCCGGTAGGTAAGCCAGCTACGAACGACGGCAGCTGCCACCAAAACGCCATGTCCATTGCGACGATTACCGTTCCCGGTGCCCCCATGGTTTTCTCGACGTTGCCAGCTCATAAGGCTGCCCCCGCAGCCTCTCCTTGGCGGCCGCGCTTTTCACAAAGACGAAACGTCCCGGACTGGAATTAGCCGACGTCGGGCCGACCAGCGTCAACTCGACCAGTTGCTCGAGCAGCGCGTCGTCGCAGGGTTCCGGCTGCAGGCATTGTAGGTGCGCGCCTCGCAAAACAGCTGGTTGAGCACTTGATCGGACACGGCCATGGCAATGGCCCACTGCAAGGTCGAGAAATGCAAAGGGCAGTTGCCGCGGAACTCAGCAAACGAAAGGCGCGACTGCTCACAGCCGCGAAGCGCAGTAGAAACACATCAAGCGGCAGCGAAATGCGCGGTGAAAACCGGAGCCCAACCGGAGTCGAGCAGAAGACGAAATCGCAACAAGATCCTAATGAAATCGCAAACGGCCGCCCTCCCGTTGCCGTCATAATATCCACCGTACCCCCGCCCAGCGCGCGCATCCCGCAATGTTATGACCGATCTTTTCGACGACCTTCCGACACCTGACGTCGACTGGCATCCCGACTGGCTTGCGCCGAAAACGGCTGGGCAGTTCCTCGCGCGCCTCATTGACGAGGTCGAATGGCGGCAGGACACCATGGGCACGCCCGGCGGCCGCGTCGCGCTGCCGCGGCTGACTGCATGGCAGGGTGACCCCGAGGCGGTGTACATCTATTCCGGCATCCGCAATGTGCCGCATCCGTGGACGCCAGCGGTCGTCGAACTCAAGACTGCTGCCGAGGCCGTCTGCGGCGCGCGGTTCAACAGCGTCCTGCTCAACCGCTATCGCAGCGGCGCGGACAGCATGGGATGGCACGCCGACCGCGAGCCGGAGCTTGGGCCCGAACCGGTGATCGCATCCGTGAGTCTGGGCGCAGCGCGCACCTTCGACCTTAGGCACAACAAGACCGGCATCGTCCGGTCGTTCTCGCTGAAAGGCGGCAGCTTGCTGGTGATGAAGGGCAAAACGCAGGCGGAATGGCGGCATCGAGTGCCGAAAGAGCCGCGTGTCACAGGCGAGCGCATCAATCTGACTTTCCGGTGGGTCACGCCGCGAACGCAGAGCGGCCTGTCATCGCGCCTGTAATCGCGCCTGTAGCGTCGCATTCGCGACGATTCCCGCGGCGCCGTCGAACCGACCGGGGCAGCGCAGGGGTCGGCTGGTAGTAAGTGCATAGAAACCAGTGACGACCCAAGCCCAAGCCCAAGCCCAAGCCCAAGCCCACGCCCACGCCCAAGCCCAAGCCCAAGCCCAAGCCCACGCCCAAGCCCACGCCGCGCCACCCGTACAACCTGACTCCCGCCCCACGCCCACTCACAAGAGCACCAACGCCCGTCCTATACCAAAATTGATATTGCCGACGCGAATCATATGATTGGACTGTTAACGCCTCGCACACTACGCTACATCACGATCCACGCATCGCGATGGCCGCAAGGGCCGCGGTTTCGATGGATCGCCTACACAACAACGATCAGGAGACAGTCATGGCGAATACACGACGCGCCGCATGTCGTGCGTTGGGTGCGCTCGCGATGTGTGCGGGTTTCGGTGCGCTGACGCTGGCAACGCCCGGCGCCTACGCGCAGGATAAGCAGATCACGCTGGGTTTTGCGCAGGTCGGCGCGGAAAGCGCCTGGCGAACCGCTAACACTGAGTCGGTGAAATCCGCGGCCGCCGACGCCAAGATCAAACTCAAATTCTCCGACGCGCAGCAAAAGCAGGAAAACCAGATCAAGGCGATTCGCTCGTATATCACACAAAAAGTCGATGTGATCGCGTTTTCGCCGGTCGTCGAGTCCGGTTGGGAACCGGTGCTGCGCGAGGCCAAGGCCGCGAAGATTCCGGTGATCCTGACCGACCGCAACATCGACGTCAAAGACACTTCGCTGTACGTGACCATGATCGGCTCGGACTTCCTGGAAGAGGGCCGGCGCGGAGGGAAATGGCTCGCCGACCACTATAAGGATTCGAAAGGGCCGGTCAACATCGCCGAATTGCAGGGTACAGTCGGCTCGGCGCCCGCGAATGACCGGCACGCTGGCCTGGTCGAAGTGATCAAGAGCGATCCGAAGTTCAAGATCATTGCGTCGCAAAGCGGCGACTTCACGTTGGCCGGCGGCAAGCAGGTCATGGAAGCGTTCATCAAGAGTTACGGCAATAAGATCAACGTGGTTTATGCGCATAACGACGACATGGCCCTCGGTGCGATCCAGGCCATGGAAGAAGCGGGCATGCATCCGGGCAAAGACGTCATTGTCGTTTCCTTCGATGCGACCAAGGGCGGGTTCCAGGCCATGGCCGCAGGCAAGATGAATGTCGATGTGGAATGCAGCCCGCTGCTCGGACCGCAGCTGATGTCGGCGGTCAAGGACGTGGTGGCCGGCAAGCCTTTGCCGAAGCGCATCCTCACGGAAGAGACCGTGTTCCCTATGAGCGTTGCTGCGCAGACATTGCCGACGCGCAAGTACTAGGAAAATCTACTTAGGCATCCGTAATAATACGCCTGAACACGGAATCTGTTGACGCAGCAGGAAACGCAAAACGAATCAGCAGGTAATAGTTTCTCCAGCGGTGCCTGACCGTCCGATTGCTTGGGCAGCGGACGGTCTCTTTTCACACCGATGCAGCAACTCGCCGCGCAAAAGCCACGCAGGCACCATGGCTCCACGGCACCAAAGCAGCACCACACCAACGCACCACCGCTCGAGCGAGGTCTATGACGCATCCCGCTTTCGAACCCAATCCGCCGCCCGCGAGCGCGATCAACCCGGCCGCTGCCGCCTCTCCCGACGACGGCAACGTCCGCGAGCCGATCCTCGCCACCACCGGCGTCAGCAAGACATTTCCCGGCGTGAAAGCGCTGCACGGTGTCGATTTCCGACTCTTCCCCGGCGAAATTCATACGCTGATGGGGCAGAACGGCGCCGGCAAATCGACCTTGATCAATGTGCTGACCGGTGTGCTCGCGCCCGATTCCGGCACGATCCGTCTGGCGGGCGAGGTCGTGGCATTCGCGTCGCCGCAGGAAGCCGAGGCGGCGGGCGTGCGCACGCTTTACCAGGAAGTGAACCTGTGCCCGAACCTGTCGGTCGCAGAGAACATTTTTGCCGGCCGGCAGCCGCGCCGCTTTGGCGCGATCGACTGGCCCGACATCAAACGTCGCGCACAAGCCGCGCTCGCGCGCCTCGACATAGCGCTCGACGTCACTCGCTCGCTCGACGCTTACCCAATCGCGGTCCAACAGATGGTGGCGATCGCGAGAGCGCTTTCCGTCGATGCGCGCGTGCTGATCCTCGACGAGCCCACGTCGAGCCTCGACGATAGCGAAGTCGCCCAACTATTCAAAATACTTCGGCATCTTAAGCAATCTGGAATTGCGATTCTGTTCGTCACACACTTCATCGAGCAGACGTATGCGATTTCCGACCGCATCACGGTCATGCGCAACGGCGAGCGCGAGGGCGAATACCTCGCGCGGGACCTGCCGGCGGATCTGCTGGTCTCGAAGATGGTCGGTCACGAGCGCATGAGCGAGCGTCTGCGCGAAGCCGCTCAGGAAGCATCCGATGAGCGCGAACAGACGCAAGACGAACACCCGGTGGCATCGGCGTTCATCGAACTGCGCGGCGTCGGCAAGCGTGGCACGTTGCAGCCCATCGACCTCGATGTGCAGCGTGGTCAGATACTTGGACTTGCTGGCTTGCTGGGCTCGGGGCGCACCGAAACCGCGCGACTGCTGTTCGGCGCAGACCGTGCCGACAGCGGCACGATGCTCGTCGATGGCAAGCCCGTGCGGCTGCGCTCGCCGCATGATGCGGTGCGCCACGGCATTGCCTATTGCGCGGAAGATCGCAAGAAAGAGGGCATTGTCGCGGACCTGTCGATCCGCGAGAACATCCTGCTGGCGTTGCAGGCGCGGCGCGGCTGGTGGCGCAAGATCAGCCGCCAGCGTGCGCGCGAACTGGCCGATCTGTGGATCGAGCGGCTCGGAATCAAGGCCTCCGATGCGGAGCAACCGATCGGTCTGTTGTCCGGCGGTAATCAGCAGAAAGCGCTGCTCGCGCGCTGGCTCGCCACGGATCCAAAACTGCTGATTCTGGACGAGCCCACGCGCGGTATCGACGTCGCTGCGAAATTCGACATCATGGATCGCCTGCTCGCGCTGTGCGCCAACGGGCTGAGCATTCTGTTCATTTCCTCGGAGATCAGCGAAGTGCTGCGCGTGAGCCATCGCGTCGCCGTGCTGCGCGACCGCCGCAAGATCGCTGAAGTAAAGGGCACGGCATCGAACGAAGACAACATCTATCGACTCATCGCGGGGAGCGGCGAATGAAGCTATCGAACTGGCTCGCGCGTGATGGTGTCGAGCGTCCGCTGATCTGGCCGTGCGTGACTTTGGCATTGTTGTGTGCGCTGAATCTGTGGGTCAATCCGCACTTCCTGTCGCTGCGCATGCTCGACGGCCATCTGTTCGGCGCGCCGATCGACGTGCTGAACCGCGCCGCGCCGCTCGTGCTCGTCGCGACCGGCATGACACTGGTCATCGCGACGCGCGGCATCGACATTTCGGTCGGCGCGGTGGTCGCGATTGCTGGCGCGGCGGCCGCCACGATACTCGCAACGCAACCCGTGCCGACCGGCGGCCTCATCGCTCAGGCGTTGCTGGCGGCGTTGATTGTCGGCGTGCTGAGCGGCATGTGGAACGGCTTGCTGGTGTCTTTCATCGGCATGCAGCCGATCATCGCTACCTTGATTCTGATGGTCGCGGGCCGCGGTATCGCGCAACTGCTGACGGCGGGGCAAATCATCCCGATCGGTGCGCCCGGCTATCTGTTCGTCGGCGGCGGATACTGGCTCGGTGTGCCGTGCTCGGTATGGATTGCGACGCTCGCCGTGCTGGCCACCGCCGCGCTCGTCGAAGGAACGGCGCTGGGGCTTTTTATCCGCGCTATCGGTGTGAATCCGGTTGCCACTCGCCTCGTTGGCCTGCGCTCCAAAGCGCTGGTTTTTGCCGTGTATGCATTCTCCGGATTAACGGCCGCGATGGCGGGCATTCTGATCAGCTCGAACGTGCGCAGCGCTGACGGCAACAACGCGGGGCTGTTATTGGAACTCGACGCGATTCTCGCGGTGACGCTCGGCGGAACCTCGCTGCTCGGCGGCCGCTTCAGTCTCGCGGGAACAGTGCTCGGTGCGCTGATCATCCAGACGCTGACCTACACGACGTATTCGATCGGCGTGCCGCCGGAAGCGACATTGGTCGTCAAAGCGGCGGTCGTGCTGGCGGTCAGCGTGATCCAGTCGCCAGCTGCGCGAGCAATCGCAGTATCGTTCGGAATGCAGATCATCAAGCAACGCGGGGTGGCGCGATGAGACGTTTTTTTGCAGCGTGGGCGAACCTCGTCGATCCACGCACCTTGCCCATTGCGGTCACTATCCTGCTGTTCTGCGCGCTGTTTGGCTTCGGCTCAGTAATGTACAACGGCTTTTTCTCGTGGCAGGTGCTGCTCGATCTGCTCGTCGACAATGCCTTTCTGCTAATCGTGGCCATCGGCATGACGTTCGTGATCGTGTCGGGCGGCATCGATCTGTCGGTGGGTTCTGTCGTCGCACTGACCACCATCGTCGAAGCGGTATTGGCCGAGCGCCTGCATCTGTCGGTGTGGATCATTCTGCCGATCGTTCTGCTCATGGGCACCGTATTCGGTGCCGTGCAGGGCGCGCTGATTCACTTCTTTCGCCTGCAGGCGTT
Organism: Burkholderia sp. WSM2230; assembly: GCF_000472445.1. GTDB lineage: Bacteria > Pseudomonadota > Gammaproteobacteria > Burkholderiales > Burkholderiaceae > Paraburkholderia. Next base: position 259,542 of record NZ_AXAJ01000009.1, on the reverse strand, counting down.
TATCGTGACGCTGGCCGGCATGTTCTTCGCGCGCGGCTTGTGCTTCCTGATCACTACGCAGTCCATCACGATCACCGATCCAACCTTTCACACAATCTCCGCGTTCCGGCTGGACATCGGCATTGGGTCCGTCACTGCCAATGTACTGATCGCGTTCGTCGCACTCGTCGGTGCCATTTACGTCGCGCACTTCACGCGCTTTGGCCGCAACGTGTACGCGGTGGGAGGCAATGCTCGCTCTGCATTGCTGATGGGTTTGCCGGTCGCGCGTACACGCATCGGCGTCTACGCGCTAAGCGGTTTCTGCTCCGCGCTCGGCGGCGCGGTTTTCACTTTCTATGTGCTGTCGGGCTACGGTTTGCAAGGGCAGGGCATGGAGCTGGACGCCATCGCAGCCACCGTGATCGGCGGAACGCTGCTGACGGGCGGTGTCGGCTATGTGATCGGCTCGCTCTTTGGCGTCGGCATTCTCGGCACGATCCAGACGTTGATCACCTTCGACGGTACGCTCAGTTCGTGGTGGACCCGCATCGTGATAGGCGCGCTCCTTTGCGCTTTCTGTTTGCTGCAGCGGCTGATTGAACGACATGCAAAGTCGGTACGGCGTCCTGGCGGCACGGGAGCAGTCGTGACAGCGGGACGCGAACGCACGCATGGCGAGGCTTCGACTGCATCCGACTCGCATGTGATAGGCCGCGCGCCGGAACAGGCCTGACGAGCGCTCAACAAGGCGGCCGCAACGCAACCCGCCGGCCGCGTTGCGTCACTGCTCGAGCGCGCGACGTTTCGTTTCCGGCAACGTGAGCGCGGCGAGAATCACGATGCCGTACGCCGCCGCTGCGAATGCGCCGATTGCGTGGCCGAGCGTCATCGTCTGCGACACGTAGCCGATCAGGAAAGGGAAAGTAGCGCCGATAGCCCGCCCGACGTTGTAGCAGAAGCCCTGACCCGAACCGCGAATGCGCGTGGGAAAGAGTTCGGTCAAAAACGCGCCCATGCCCGAAAATGCCGGACGCGCAAAACCGAGCGGGAAACCGAGCACGAGCATCGAGAAGCTGTCCAGCGGAAGCTGCGTATAGATGGACGCAATCGCGCATGAAGCGAGAGCGAACACGATGAACGCGCGCTTGCGGCCAATACGGTCGCTCACATATGCGCCGGTCAGATAGCCGCAATACGATCCCACGGCGATGACTCCGACGTTGGCGTGCTTGCGGCAGCGCGCGTCGCGCGCAATGCATGCGACCAGTACGCGAAGGCGATGGGGCGTCAGTTGATCGAGCGGCGCCAGATCAAACCGGGATGAAGCGCGGTTCGCTTACCCGGTTTGCAGGCGTCGCCGCGCCGTTGCCGTGAGCCGTTCGAACGGAAGCGTACTGGCAGCGAGCGCCGCGATCTCCGGATAATGTTCGCGCGCGATATCGGTCAGCACCTGGCCAGGCGGCGCTTCAATCGCGACGCGCGCACCCATTTCCTGCATGACCGTGAGCGCGTCGAACCAACGTACGGTATAGCGCATGTTGGTCGCGAGATCGTCGCGAATTGCGTCGGCGGTATACAGGGGCCGGCCGCCGCGATTGCCGATATACACGCTGTGCGGCGCGCGAAACGGAACCGAGCGCGCGTAGGCGCTCAGTTCGTCGCTCGCGTGCACGAGTAGTTCGCAATGCGAAGGAACACTGACCGCAAGGCGCGTGGCCTTGCGTGCACCGGCGGCCAGCACACGGTCGATAAAACTGTCCAGCGCAGCGTTCGCCCCCGCCATCACGATCTGGCGCGGCGCGTTCACATTGCCGATGTAAACCGGCGGTTCACCTTGGTCGCTGTGTCGCGCGGCCAGCGTTGCGACCTCGTGCTCCGTCAGGCCGGAGATCGCGGCAAGTCCGTAGCCGGACGGATAGGCAGCTTCCATCAGTTCCGCGCGGCGGCGAACCATCTTCAAGGCGTCGCGGAAAGCAAGCGCTCCACAGCTGACCGCCGCCGGATACGCGCCCACCGACAAGCCGGCGTTCATGTCCGGGCTCAAGCCTTCCTCCGCGAGCGCGCGGGCGAGCGCCACGCCCGCGACAGTCAACGCGCATTGCACGGCAACGGTCGAGCGCAATGCATCGGCCGTGTCGAGGGTGAGCACGTCGGCGCCGAGCACGTCGGACGCCTCGTCGAGTGAGGCGCGCACGGCGGGATGCGACGGCAGCCGATGCAGGAAGCCGTCGGTCTGCGCGCCCTGGCCCGGGAAGATCAGCGCAAGCATCAGATTGCCGTCTCGCGATCGGCAGACCAGGGATCGGCAAGCAGCCGTGGACCGCTTGCATGGCGCGCCATCACGCGTGCTTTGCCTGCGGCCCACTCGGTGAGCGCGACGCCGCCTGCGGGCGTTTCGAGTTGCGCGTCGATGCGGATGCCGGTTTGGAGAGCAACCGTTTGCAGATGATTCAGCAAGTGCGCGGCGCACTCGCGTGTTAATTGTTCGGGGGTCCGAATCAATAAGTCGAGATCGCTCGATGGCGTCACGGTATCTGTATGTGTGGCCAGTTCGAAGCCCGCGCTGCCGGTCGGACCCCACGTCAACGCGTTTAATGGGCTAAGGGTGTCCCGCTTCAACTTGGCGAGTGCAGCGAAAGCGGACAACGCGGCGCGTCCGGCAAGCGGCTCGCTGCACACCAATGCTTCGGGCGCAACGACTTCGACAATCTCCGTCAACGTTGTCCACGTGCCGTAGCGCTGCGACCGCTGCGGGCCACGCACGCCAATCGCCACCACGCCGTGCGCGCTGAGTGCGCGCCGGACCACCGCATATGGCGCGCGCTCGAAAGCGTCGCGGACCCACGACGGTTCGCCTTCAAATGCAGCAAGGCACCGCAAACGCAGCAGATCATGCGCACGCCAGCGCTCATCGCACGACATGGCGAGTTCGCTTGCAAACGGCGGCGCGGCACAGACCGGCATTACACGGCATCCCATTGTTCGGCGAGACGCCGCCGCACTTCGATGGACGCCGCGCGGTTCTTCTGCGCAGCCGCCGATTCAAGCCGGCGCGCGAGCTTGCGGCTGCCTTCACGCGCGCTGCCGATCTGCTCGCGCAACACCTGCTGCACGCGCGCGATCTGCGCGGCGTCCGGCGCATCGGCGTCGATGCCTTCGATCAATTGATCGAGCAGCCCGAGCTTCGCGAACGAGGCCATCGAATAAGACATTGGCACGATGGTCTCGCCAAGCGCGTCGAGCGCCTCGACGGTGCGGCGCGTGACGCGCGCCGCGGCTTCCTTGCCCATTGCGTGAACCATGGTGCCGGGCGCGTCGAGCGCGACGATGCGATTGGCCTGGTAGCCGTGCGCGAGAAAGGCGCCCGACATCGCGGGTCCGACGATCAGCGCGATCACCGGATGCCCCGCATCGCGAGCCGATGCATAGGCGTCCACAGCCGCCGCACACGCGAGATGAATGCCGAGCATTTCTTCACGATAACCATAGGCCTGGCTTTTGACATCGACAATCGCGACGATCGGCCGACGCGTGCCGCGTGCCGCATCGTCGGCGATTGCCTCGCGCACGGCGCGCGCGAGCTGCCAGCCCTGTTCAAGGCCGACCACGTTGTCGGTCGCGCGCGGAAAGCGGTTGTCGGGATCGGGCACGACCGTGATGAAACGTGCGGTCTCGTCGCCGAGCGGCGCGTCGGCGCTCCACACGGGAGCGGCGCTGCGGGAGTGACCGGCGAGCGCCTGGAACCAGCACGCGCCGCGGCTCAGTGGGGTGTCGCTCATGCTTGCTCCTTGCGCGGCCGCGAATGTGCCGCTTGGTCCGAAAAGACTTCGCGCATGCTTGCGGGCGTGACGCTAGCCGGATCGATTTGCGCGAGCCGTTGCAGGAACGTGTCGACCTGTTCACTGCGATGCGCGGCCGGCACGCCTTGCCCGAACGCGGAATGCACGGCGGCGCGCACGGCTTGCGCGTCGTCGTCGACGAGTCGATCCGCGAGCGAACTCGCCACGCGCTGTTCGCCGCCGATCAACTGCCACACGCGGCGCCGATCGGTGGCATCGAGTTCGTCGATGCCCGCTTCCTGCTCAATCACCTCTGGTCCATTCATGCCGAGCCGCCCCTGCTTCGTCACGACGAGATACGAGCACAGCGCGGCCGCGAGGGACATGCCGCCAAAGCAGCCCACCATGCCGGCGATCACGCCGACCACCGGCACATGGCGGCGCAGCGCGACGATTGCCGCCTGAATCTCCGCGATCACGGCGAGGCCCAGGTTCGCTTCCTGAAGCCGCACGCCGCCCGTTTCGAACAGCACGACCGGCCGCACGATCTTGCCGCGCTCGCAATCGCGCAAGGCCAGTTCCAGCGCGGCGGCGATCTTGCTGCCCGACACTTCGCCGATGCTGCCGCCCTGGAAGGCCGATTCGATCGCGGCGACCACCGCGGGCTCGCCGTCGATCGTGCCGCGCGCGATCACGCAGCCGTCATCGGCCTGGCACACCACGCCTTGCAGCGGCAGCCACGGCGACTCGATTCTGTCGAACGGCCCGAGCAATTCGCGGAAGCTGCCGGCGTCCAGCAGCGAGCGGGCGCGCTCGCGTGCGGGCAATTCAATGAAACTCTCGCGCAGCAGCGGCGCGGCGTGGGGCGTGGCGAGCGTGCTCATGCGTCGTCTCCCTGTTCGGCGGCTTCCACGGCTTCCGCGAGCCGCAATGCGACGACGCCGGGTGTGGCGCCGAAATCGTTGATCTCGATCTGCGCGGCACCGTCGTAGCGGGTGAAAAAGCGGTCCAGCACGCTTTTCCAGATGTGGCTGTAGCCGTCCACGCTCGTGCGCACGACGACGTGTGCGCTGAGCGCGCTGGCTTTATCGGCGGGCGAGAGCAGCACTTCAAGATCGCCCGAACCGACCACGCCGACGTGCGCGCGAGTCGTGACGGCGCGTTGCGCCGGATAGTCGAAGGTCAGATGTTCCATGTGGCTCAGCTCCCGCCAGCGCCGCGACGCGCCAGCATGTCGAGAAAAAGGGCGGCGGCGAGCAGATCGGCTGCGCCGCCGGGCGATGCATTGAGCGACAGCAGTTCGCGCTCGAGCGCGGCGAGCGCGGTCTTGCCTTCGCATGTCGAGCTGCCGCCGGCTTCCAGCACGCGCCGCGCGCCGTGCTGACCCGCATGCAGGCCGGCAAGACCCGCTCGGTGCAGCAGGCAGGTGTCGTCGAGCGAGGCCATGATCGCGAGCAGGGCGTCGACGCGCGCGGCGTCTTCGTCAATGCCGCGCTCGCGTGCCGCAAGCAAAGCGGGCAAGCCCGTCGCGATCACATGCGGGAAACCTTCCTGCGCTTCGCGGCGCGCGCCGCCTACCTGATAGCGCTGCCGCGCGCGTTCGCCGTGACTGCCGGTGGGCGCCGCGAAGCGGTCGGGAAAGCAGGCGATTTGCGCCGCGCGCCGGCAGATGGCCGTCGCGTCGAGTCGCGCCCCGTCAACCGCTAACGACGCGCCCGCGACCAGCAGCCCGACGATCCAGATCGCGCCGCGATGCGCGTTGCTGCCGTTCGTGGCGCGCAGCATGTGCTGCTCGCCAGCGCGGCCGATCTGCGCGAGTTCGGTGCGTAACAGCGCCGACGGTTCGCCGCGGCGGCGCGCCGTGCGCGCGAGCGCGGCGAAGGTCGGTTCGAGCGCATGCGCCGAGCGCCGCATGATCGCGAGATCGAGGTCGCGGTGCGCGCCGCTGCCGCGGCGGTCGACGAGTGCGGGTTTGGGTGTGAGCTCCGCCTCTTCGATCAGCGCGGTGACGGCGTAATGGGCCAGTTGCGCGTCGGTGGGCAAGTGGCGCGTGAGCTTGTCGGCGGGGGCGAGCTCCAATCCGGCGCGCTCGGGCGAAGCAGTAGACGCTCCCATCCGCAGCTTCTGCAATTGCGCGATCTGTGCGCACGTCGCGTGGTCGTAGCGCGCAGGCAAGGCATCGGCCGATCGCGCAGACCTTTCCTCCACTTGCGCGGTCTGCGCCGACAACGCCTGCTCGCGCTCCAGCAAAGCAGCGGCTCTCATCACCAGCTCCTGAAGCGCCCGGGCGGCGCATACAGGCCGCCCGACCACGTGACGAGATCGTCGATGCTGCGTGCCGCGAGCAGCGAACGCTTCGCTTCGCCGCGCCGAATGCCGAGATCTTCGGGATACGCCACGATGCCGCGCCGGCGCAGCTCGGCCGTCTTTTCCGGCTTCGCGCGCAAGCCGATTGGCGTGACGCCGGCGACGGCGGCAATCGCCGCGCGCCGTTCGTCGACGCCCTCGGCCCTGTGCAGATGCGCAATGCCTTCTTCGGTGACGACGTGGCTCACGTCGTCGCCATAGATCATGACGGGCGCGATAGGCATGCCGCTTTTCGCGCCGACTGCGACCGCATCCAGTTCATCGACGAAAGTGGGTTCGCCGCCTTTCTTGTATGTCTCGGCCAGTTGCACCACCAGCTTCTGGCCGCGCGATACGGGCCCCTGGTCTTTCAGCAGCTTGAGCCACGCTTCACTCGAATGACGCCGGCCACGCGGATCGTGGCCCATGTTCGGCGCACCGCCGAAGCCGGCGAGGCGGCCGCGCGTTACCGTGGACGAATTGGCGTCCGCGTCGATTTGCAGCGTCGAGCCGATGAAGAGGTCCACACCATATTGCCCCGCCAGTTGGCACAGCACGCGGTTCGAGCGCAGCGTGCCGTCGTTGCCGGTAAAGAACACGTCGGGACGCGCCTCGATGTACGCCTCCATGCCGACCTCGCTGCCGAAGCAATGGATGCTGTCGACCCAGCCAGATTCGATGGCCGGAATCATCGTGGGATGCGGATTGAGCGTCCAGTTGCGGCAGATCTTGCCCTTCAGGCCGAGCGACTCGCCGTAGGTGGGCAGCAGCAATTCGATTGCCGCGGTATCGAAGCCGATGCCGTGGTTCAACGACGTCACGCCGTACGGCTCGTAGATGCCGCGTATCACCATCATCGCGGTCAGCACCTGCAGATCGCCGATATGGCGCGGGTCGCGCGTGAATAGCGGTTCCACGGCAAAGGGCCGGTCGGCCTGCACGACCACGTCGACCCACGAGCCGGGAATGTCGACGCGCGGCAGTTCGTCGACGATTTCGTTGACCTGCACGATCACAATGCCATGACGAAACGCTGCCGCCTCGGCGATGGTGGGCGTGTCCTCGGTATTCGGACCGGTGTAGAGATTGCCATGCCGGTCGGCCTTTTCCGCGCACAGCAGCGCGACATGCGGCGTGAGGTCCACGAACATGCGTGCATATAGTTCGACGTACGTATAAATTGCGCCGATTTCCAATTGCCCGTCTTCGAGCAGCTGCGCGACGCGCAGGCTTTGCGGGCCGGCAAACGCAAAATCCACTTTATGCGCGATGCCGCGCTCGAAGAGCGTCAGATGTTCAGGACGACTGATGCTCGAAATCAGCAGATGCACGTCGTGCAGTTTCTGCGGATCGACCTTGGCGAGCGAGCGCGACAGGAAGTCGGCCTGCTTCTGGTTGTCGCCTTCCAGCGCGACGCGTTCGCCCGGCTGGATCAGCGTTTCGAGCGCATCGACAATGCGCGCTGACGGCAGCACGCCGTCCTCAAGCCACGGCGCAATGGCTGCGAGGCGGCGCTTCTTTTCGTCGCGCCGTGTGGTCCACGAACGAGCGGCGGAGGATGCTTCGGCGGGTGCGTTCATCGGCTCAATCAACTCCCGGTGAGGGCGCGCGGGGGCGGCCGCGCGGCTTGGGTCGGTTCGCGAGCGCGGCTTCCGCCTGCGCGCGTTCGGTCAGGAAACGGTGCAGCAACTCGCCCGTGCCGAGCAGATGCCCGGCGACGAGCGCCTGGGCGGCCGGCACGTCGCCGCGCCTGACGGCGTCGAGCAATTCGGTGTGTTCATGGTCGGACTCGCCTTTGTACGACGGCAGGCCGAATTTGAGGCGCAAGTAACGCTCGCCGCGCCGATGCAGCACGCGGATCAGGTCCTCGAGCTGGGGACGCGCGGCAGGTGCATACAGGCTCATGTGAAACGCGGCGTTGCGCGCGACGTATAGCGACGGGTCGGGCTCGCGCCCGGCCGCCTTGCACAGCGCAGTGCATTCGCGCAACGTCGCCGGCGTGTGTCTGGGAATGGCGAGCCCGATTGCGAGACTTTCGAGCGCCGAGCGGATTTCATAGATCTCGCGCGCTTCATCCGCCGATAAAGGCGCGACCGTTGCACCTTTATGCACCGCGACTTTCGCCCAGCCTTCGGTTTCAAGCAGGCGCAAAGCCTCGCGCACCGGAATCGCACTGACCGAGAAGTGCCGCGCGATCGCGTCCTGGCGAAGCGGCGCGCCAGGCGCGAGCGTGCCGTCGATGATCGCTTCGCGCAACGCCTCCGCGATCACGCGCGACGTGCTTTCCCGCGGCGCCGCTGCAGGCAGCAGCGGGGAGCGGGCGGGGGTCTCCGGGCGCAGAGGATTTGTCGTTGCGTCGTTCATCGTTCAAATATTATATATGAAACGATGACATTTAAACGCGGGCAAACCCGGAATTCCAGCTGGCTGGAAGATCGAAGTGATGGAGCGAGGCTTTTGCTATGGCGAGCGAGTGACGCACGATGCACCCGTAAGCGATCGCGCACACATCGTCAGGCCCATGCACACGACTCACTCGGCCCGTCGCGCGCGCCCGCCCGGAATGACCAGAGAAACCAGCGGCCAGCCAAGGTTGACCCCCAGACTCGCGACGACAATCAGCGCCATGCCGGCCAACTGCGGCAGGGAAAGCGCGCGGCCGTACACGATCGCATCGACGGCAATGGCGGTGAGCGGATAGACGAACAGCAGCACGGCGATGACCGGCGTGGTGAGCTTCGGCAGCGCGCCATAGATCAGCACATACGAGAGCCCCGTATGCAGCACGCCCATGCCGACGATCCAGAACCACTGCATCGGCTGGATATGCGCGGCGTCAAAGGGCGCAACGAGCGGCGCGATAAACGGCAGACAGATCACGCCCACTGCGCATTGCATCAGCGTGAGCAAATGCGGGCGCAAGTCGCCGAGCCCTTTGGCGATCAACGTAACGCCGGCATAGAGCACCGAGCCCGCCAATGCTTCGCCGATGCCGACCAGGTAGCTCGTGTGCCCCTGCAGACTGGCCGTGGCCGCCACGCCCGACGCGAGCACGAGCCCCACGAAAGCGGTCGCGATCCAGCCGAGCCGGTCCGCGCCGAGCCGTTCGTTGAAAAGCGCCGCGCCGATCAGCACGACCCAGAACGGCTGTACATGGAACACCACGGTCGCGACTGCAATGCTCGTGCGATGGATCGCGTCGAAAAAGCCGACCCATTGTGTAACCATCAGCACGCCGGAGACGAGTGCAAGCGCGAGTGTGCGTCGCGTGAAATGTGCGCGCGTGAAGAACCCTTTCCACGCGCAATACGCGGCCAGCGACAGAAAGCCGAACAGACAGCGGAAAAACACCAACGTCAGCGCGCCGAGCCGCGCTTCCTCGACGAACACGCCGAGCGTGCCCATCAAGAGTCCGCCGCCGGCCAGTGTGATTGCGCCACGTTGACCTTGGGTGAGGGACATGCGAAGCGTCTCCGTGAGGTCGAGACCCAAGTATTGCGCCGGTTGCCGGATGTCCACAAACGAATTAAATTTAGAAATTCCATAAGCGGAATTTATAAATCATGCATCCAGAATTCGACGTCGATTTGCTGCGCACGTTTGTAGCCGTGGTGGACGCGGGCAGTTTCACGAAGGCATCGGCCATCGTGCACCGGTCTCAGGCCGCTGTCAGCATGCAGGTCAAGCGGCTGGAAACCATGCTCGGCACCACGCTGTTCGCGCGCAACACGCGCAATCTCTCGCTGACGCGGCCCGGCACCACGCTGCTCGAATATGCGAGGCGCGTGCTTGCATTGCACGAGGAAGCGTGGTCTGCGATCGTGCGGCCGGAGGTGACCGGCCGCGTGGTGCTCGGCGCGCCGGACGACTACGTGTCGTCGCTGTTGTCGCCGGTGTTGCGGCGCTTTTCGAAGCTGTATCCGCACGTGGAAATCGAAATTGTCTGCGCGCAAAGCACGTCGCTTGCGCCGATGCTCGCGGACAACAAGATCGACCTCGCCTTCGTTACGCGCGACCGCAAGATGCGCGGCGAATTCGTGCGCAGCGAGCCGATGGTGTGGGTGGGTGCTGGCGTCGATACACCGGTGCTGGCGGCTTCGCCGTTGCCGGTCGGTCTTTACGAGCCCGGCTGTGTGGCGCGTCGGCACACGCTCGCCGCGCTCGACGGCGCGCGGATCCGCTACCGCGCGGCCTTCAGCAGCGCGAGCCTGATGGGCCTCGTCGCCACGGTGGATGCGGGCTTGTCGGTGGTTGCGCTCACGCGATGCAGCGTGCCGTCGCGGCTTGCCATTCTCGGCGAAGCGCAAGGCTTGCCGCGCATCGAGCCGCTGGAAATCGTGGTGGCGCGCAGCGCGAAGTCGGACCGGCCGACTTGCGACTATCTGGCTGCGCAGATGGTGCAGGACCTGTCGTTGCCGGCGCAGCCGCGCGGCTCCACCGCTGCGGCTTCGTGACAGGCGCCGCGCGGCTCATGCGAGCGATCGCCGCGCGAGGGGCATCAGAACGCGATGTTGGTGCGCACGCCGACCACGAACGTGTTGCGCAGCGGCTTCGTCGGATCGTTAGGATTCTGCCCGGCGCCCGCGTTGAACGTGTATTGCGCGTCAGCTTGCAGCATCCACCAGGGTGCAATCTGATACTGATAGGTTGCTTCGAGCGCGGTTTCGCTGCTGCGAACGCCGTACGGGCCGCCGCTGATTGCCAGGTTATCCTGATCGATCCCGCGCGCGTGGCTGCCGACCTTGATGTAGGTGAGCGCAAGACCAGCGCTGTCATTGTCGCGGCCGGCGAACGGCGCCTTCAGCACGACGCCCAGGTTCGCCGCGAGGCTCACGAGATTGCGGTCGCCCGGCGCGCCCATCACGCGCGCGAATACGCCGAGGCTGCGCGCGCCGCCGGGATCCGGACGCCAGATGGTCTGATCGGCGACCGCGTAGAAGCTGTAGTCGCCGCGATGGTTCGCGGCGACGCCGGTGGACGCAGGGCTCGCGAGCGACACCCCGTTGTTGTCGTAGCGCTGATCCGCAAAGCGGCCATTGTTGTACCAGACGCCGATCTTGTAGGTGCCCGGCAGTCCGCCGCGAGCAGGGGATGCCGCCGCGCCTGCCGCAGTGGCAGCGTCCGCTTCGTCAGGTTGATTGATCGCATACTGCAACTCGCCGATGAACAGCGTGCCGTTATGCAGATTGAAGTTGGTGCCGCTGCGGTTGTTCGGATTGTTGCCGAGCGGATCGCCGTCGAACACGCCGGCAAGCGCCGTCAACGAAGGCGTGATCTGTCCGCGCACGCGCACGCCGAGCGCCGACAGCGGATACGCGGGGCCGCCCGACGGCATGTCGTACGAAGGCAGCGCCGGCCAGCCGAACATCGTGTTGATGAAAAGCGCGGAGTACGTGCTCGAGATGAATTCCTGATCGATGCTTTGCTGACCGATCTTCACATCGACGCGTTTGTTCAGGAACGACTGCTGATACCACAACTCCCAAAGACGCGTGGTGTCGTCCGCTTCGATGCCGCTTGCGGTGTTCAACGTGCCGAGCTTGTCGCTGCTGAGATTGCGTCCGTGAATCTGCAATGCGCTGACGTTGAACTGACCGCCCGCGAGGCCAAAGGCCTTTTCCGTATCCAGTTGCAATGTTGCGGTCGTTACGCCGTCGTAAGCGACGCCGCGCGCGAGGCCGCCGCGCAGGTTGCCGAGCAGTTCGCTGGTTTCCGTGAGCGCAAAAGTCACGCCGTATTTGCCGAGCCAGGGCCGCAAGCCGCCCATGTCGCCGAACAGTTGGTCGCGGCCCCAGAGTCCCGCTTCATTCGCCGGCGCGTTGTTCGCATCCGCCGCCTTCGCCTGTGTGCCTTCGCCTGAGGCATCGGGACTGGTTTGCGCAAAAGCCGCGCCCGAAACGGAAGCCCACGTCAGTGCCGCGCACAACGCCGTGCGGCGCAGCAACAGGAGGGGCGCTCGCAGGACGGTGCTGTCGTTTGCCGGGCTAATGTGGCAAGGGCCAGGGAAGTTGGCAACGCGTCGAATGGATCGGGCGAACTTCATAAAAATGCCTTTAATGTTGTTGTGGATTGCCCGGCGTCTCGCTTCGTTGGCTGTTTCATGTGCCTGAGGTGCCTGAGGTGCCTGAGGTGCCTGAGGTGCCTGACGTGCTTGAGGCGCTGAACGTGCGCGTCCGGGCATCGGTTCGCGGAAATGACGGAATGGGCGTGATCGTACCGACGCGGGTTGGGGGCGTCAACGAGACCGGCCGACGCGCGTCCGCCCGCGAGAAGTTCACAAATTGATGATTTCGCGCGAACGCACGGTGACGTGGCTTGTCGAAACCGCACGAGTTTTTGCAGCCACTTACAAGGAGTTACATCATGAATAAGCGCGTCCTCTTGATTTCGTTGCTGGCAAGTGCTGGCGTTGTCGCAAGCGGCGTCGCAAACGCACAGTTGAATCTCAAGCAATTCGGCATTGGCGGCGCGCAAACCTCGGCGGATGCGGGCGGCGCGGCGTCCCCGGGCGGTCTGTCGCAGCTATTGCAAACGTATGTGGGCGCGAATCAGCAAGTGCTGAGCGGACAGTCCACGCTGGCGTCCGCAATGGGCTTGAGCGGCGCGGCCGGCCAGGCGCAGCAGGCGGCCGGCTTGCTGAGCGGCGGCGGCACGCCGTCTGTGAGTCAGTTGACGCAGGTCGGCAGCACGCAGCAGTCGCTGTCGCAAACGCTTACACAGGCTTTCGCGAACCGCGCAGGCGGCGCGAGCGGTGGCTCGCAAGCGCCCGTCAACAAACAGGCATTCACAGAGGGCCTCTCGTCGCTCGCCAAAGGCGTGAACCAGTATTCGAGCATGCAGTCGGGGCTCGGCAGCATTGGGCAGATGAATCCGTCGTCGCTGTTGCAGGCCGGCATGAACCCGCAGACCATGCAAAGCGCGTCGTATATCGCGCAGTCGGCGCCAGGGCAGTTGCAATCGCTGATGTCCACCCTCAGTTCCGCGGTACAGTTTGCGTCGAGCCACGGTATCAGCGTGCCGCAGATCGCGACGTCGGCACTCGGAGGCGGGCAGTAGTACAACGAAAGCCATATCACTGGATCAATGCCGATGTCACACACACTGAATCTGGACAACTACTTCAAGCGCATCGGCTACAAGGGGCCGCGCGCAGCGACGCTCGAGGTACTGCAGGCCATACACCGCCTGCATCCACGAGCCATTCCGTTTGAGAACCTTAACCCGCTCGCGCGTCGCGCGGTGAAGCTCGACCTCGAATCCGTCGAAAGAAAACTTGTCGACGATCGTCGCGGCGGCTACTGCTTCGAACAGAACACGCTGCTCGCGAATGTGCTTCAGGAGCTGGGTTTTCGCGTGACGCCGCTGCTCGGACGCGTGCTGTGGGGCCGTGAGCCGGACGCGGTGCCCCCTCGCACGCACATGGTGTTGCAAATTGATCTGGATAACGAAGCATGGATCGCCGACGTGGGCTTCGGCAGCGTCACGCTAACTGCGCCGCTGCGCCTGTCTCCAGGTCTCGCGCAGCACACCGAACTCGGCACCTTCCGGCTCGCGGACGCCTCGCACAACGCGCTGTACCTCGAAGTGCAGGCACGCGACGAAACATGGTCGCGGGTGTATCGCTTCGACTTGCATCCGGTGGAGTGGATCGATTACGAAACCTCGAACTGGTACACGTCGACCTCGCCAGAAGCGATTTTCGCGAGCAATCTGATCGTGTGCCGCGTGTTGCCCGAAGCGCGGCTCACGCTGCTCAACGATCAACTGAACGAACGTGCGGCAGACGGCAGTCTTCTCGCCGGGCAGCGCCTCGCGAATGCCGACGAACTCGCGGCCTGTCTGCGCGACCGCTTCGGTCTTAACACCGGCGATATCGACATTGCCGGCCTCTTCGAGCGCGTGCGCAGTCAGGCGGATTCCGCCTGAGCCGCAAGCAACGGCCATGGTCGCGCGCCTCGTGGTGCAAACCGTGCTGTGGCTCGCGGGCATGGGCGTGCTGCTGTTCGGCGCCGCCGGCACGCTCGCGTGGCCGGCCGCGTGGTGGTATCTGATCGAACTTGGCGTATTGAGCCTGTGGATCGGCCTGTGGCTCGCGCGCCATGATCCCGCGTTGCTCGCGGAACGTCTCGCGCCTTTCGTGCAGAAGCAGCAAAGCCGCTGGGACCGGCTCTTCATGGTGGCCGTGGCATGCGTGTGGTGCGGCTGGCTGATCGCGATGGGGCTCGACGCGATGCGCTTTCGCTGGTCCGCGCCGCTGCCCGTCGCGCTGGTGAGCCTCGGCTCGCTGTGCGTGCTGGTCTGCATTGCGATGTGCCGCTTCGTTTTCGGGGCGAACAGCTATGCGGCTCCGGTCGTGAAGATCCAGGCGAGCCGCGGTCACAAGGTGATCGACAGCGGCCCGTATGCGCACGTGCGTCATCCGATGTATTCGGCGGCGCTGTTGTTCTTCGTGGGCACGCCGTTGCTGCTCGGCTCGTGGTGGGGCCTCGCGTTCGTTCCGGTCATGGTGTTCGGGCTCGGCTGGCGCGCGGTGCGCGAAGAGCAGGTGCTTGCCGAGCGACTCGATGGCTATACCGCGTACATGGCGCGCGTGCGCTTTCGCTTCATTCCCTTCATCTGGTAGACGCACCGGTCGCCGCACCTTGGCGGCGCACGCGTGAACCTGTCTAGACAAAATGCACCGCGTCGAAGCATCGCCAGATTTGCCGTGGCTGCTTGCGACTGTCTCCGTGAGTCCCCGAAAGCCCCGTTCCGCCTTGATCTCTAGGGGCTTACCCGATGATTGGCGCAATTTTGCGCGAATCCTCTTGCGACAGCTTTTTGACTCATGCAGACTTGTCTATACAAATTAAGCGGCGGTTAAACATTCGGCTCGACGGTTTCCTCAATCAAGGAGTTTCGACGTGAAAGTGAAACGCACCACGGCAGCAAAAGCATTGATCGGCGCCGTGTTCGGCGCCGCGGCGATTTTTGCGGCACCGGCACAGGCCAAAGACTGGAAGACGGTGACGATCGCGCTGGAAGGCGGCTACGCCCCGTGGAACCTGACCTTGCCCGGCGGCAAGCTCGGCGGCTTCGAACCCGAACTGGTCGCCACTCTTTGCGAGCGCATCAAGCTGCAATGCAACCTGGTCGCGCAAGACTGGGACGGCATGATCCCCGGCCTCCAGGCGGGCAAGTTCGACGTGCTGATGGACGCCATTTCGATCACGCCGGAGCGCGAGAAGATCATCGCGTTCTCGAAGCCGTATGCAGCCACGCCGGCCACCTTCGCCGTCGCGGATGCCAAAGTGCTGCCCAAGGCCGCGCCGGGCGCCGCCGTCGTCAAACTCTCGGGCGATCCGAAAGCCGATCAGCCAACCGTCGACGCACTGCGCAAGCAGTTGAAGGGCAAGACGATCGGCATCCAGTCCGGCACCGTCTATACGAAGTTCATCAACGAGGGCTTCAAGGACATCGCCACGATCCGCGTCTACAAGACCTCGCCGGAGCGCGATCTGGATCTGGCGAACGGCCGCATCGACGCTTCGTTCGACGATGTAACGTATTACGCCGCGAACGTCGACAAGAAAGAAACCGCGTCGATCGCAATGGCCGGCCCCAAGATCGGCGGCCCGATCTGGGGCCCGGGCGAGGGCCTCGCGTTCCGCAAACAGGACGCCGACCTCAAAGCCAAATTCGACACCGCGATCAGCGCGGCGCTTGCCGACGGCACCGTCAAGAAGCTGTCCGCCAAGTGGTTCAAGACCGACGTCACGCCCTGATTCAGGAAACTTCGCAGCAAGCGGCACGTGCGGGCGCGAGCTCGCGCGTGCGGCTGGTTCATCGGCTGTCATGAACGAGAGGTAGGCAATGGCTCTGATACAGATGCTCGGCTTCGGGCCGGAAGGCTGGGGCGGCGTGCTGCTGCTCGCGGCCTTGATGACCGTCGCGCTTACGCTGGCGGCGCTTGCGGTCGGCGCCGTGTTCGGCGCACTGGTCGCCGCGGCCAAGCTGTCGCGCGTGCGCGTGCTGCGCGTGATCGGCGACATCTATACGACGGTGTTTCGCGGCGTGCCCGAACTGCTCGTCATCTATCTGTTCTACTTCGGCGGCTCCACGCTCGTGACCACGGTCGGCCAGTGGTTCGGCGCCGAAGGCTTTGTCGGCGTGCCGCCGTTCGTGATCGGCGCGCTTGCTGTCGGCATGATTTCGGGCGCTTACCAAGCCGAGGTGTATCGCTCGGCGGTGCTTGCCGTGTCGCGCGGCGAACTGGAAGCGGCCCGTTCCATCGGCATGCCGACCCTGACCATGGCGCGCCGCATCCTGATTCCGCAAGTGCTGCGTTTTGCGTTGCCGGGCATCGGCAATGTCTGGCAGTTGAGCCTGAAGGATTCCGCGCTGATCTCGGTTACGGGTCTTGCCGAACTGCTGCGCACGAGCCAGGTGGCGGCGGGCTCCACGCATCAGTACTTCACGTTCTTCGTGGTCGGCGGCGCGCTGTATCTGCTGATGACCAGCATCTCGAACCGGGTCTTCAACCACGCCGAGGCGCGCGTGGGCCGGTCCTTCAAGCGCAACTTCGCGCGCAACTGACGGCAACGGCATCATGAACTTCGACTTCGACTTTCTGCTCGATACGGTCAGGCAATTGCTCGCCGCCGTGCCCACCACGCTCGGCCTGTTTTTCTGCTCGCTGATTCTCGGCGGATTGCTGTCGCTCGTGATCGTCACGATGCGCGTGTCGCCGCACTGGCTGCCCAACCGCTTTGCGCGCGCCTATATCCTGGTCTTTCGCGGCTCGCCGCTTCTGATCCAGATGTTCCTCGTCTATTACGGCATGGGCCAGTTCGGCGTGATTCGCGAGAGCTTTCTCTGGCCGGTGCTGCGCGAGCCGTACATGTGCGCGGTTTTATCGCTTGCCTTGTGCACGGCCGGCTATACCGCGGAAATCATTCGCGGCGGCCTGATGGCTGTTCCCGTCGGCCAGATCGAGGCGGGTTATTCGATTGGCCTTTCGGGTTTCGCGCTGCTGCGCCGCGTGATCGGTCCGATCGCACTGCGCCAGTGTCTGCCGGCGTATTCGACAGAAGCGGTGCTGCTCGTCAAATCGACGGCGCTCGCGAGTCTCGTCACCGTGTGGGAAGTGACGGGCGTCGCGCAGCAGATCATTCAGCAAACATATCGCACGACTGAAGTTTTCATCTGCGCCGCGCTCATCTATCTGTTTCTGAACTTCGTTATCGTGCGCGCGCTCGGCATGCTCGAAACGCGTCTGTCGCGGCATCTGCGCGCGGCGCCGCAGCCGTTGGCGCCGAAGCGCCCGGTGTCCGCCACCACCGAAGCACGCCGCGCCGCGCCCTGAGCGCCGGCCATTACGGATGAACCTGGAGAATTCCATGAACGCTACGGCACCTGTTGCACTGTCGGTTAAGAACATTCACAAATCGTTCGGCGATCATCACGTGCTCAAAGGCATTTCGCTCGACGCTCATCAGGGCGACGTGATTTCGATTCTCGGCGCGAGCGGTTCGGGCAAGAGCACGTTTCTGCGCTGCCTGAATCTGCTCGAGACGCCCGATGAGGGTTCGGTCGCGCTCGCCGGCGAAGAACTGAAAATGAAACGCCGCGGCGACGGCAAGCTGCAACCTGGCGACCGCCGTCAGGTCGACCGTGTGCGCTCGCAGCTCGGCATGGTGTTCCAGAACTTCAACCTCTGGTCGCATATGACCGTGCTTGAAAACCTGATCGAAGGACCAATGCGTGTGCAGAAACGCAGCCGCGCAGAATCGGTGGAAGAGGCCGAGGCGCTGCTCGCGAAAGTCGGTCTCGCGGAAAAGCGCGGTCACTATCCGGCGCATCTGTCGGGCGGTCAGCAACAACGCGTGGCGATTGCGCGCGCGCTGGCTATGCATCCGAAGGTCATGCTGTTCGATGAACCGACTTCCGCGCTCGATCCGGAACTGGTCGGCGAAGTGCTGCGCGTGATGCGCTCGCTTGCCGAGGAAGGCCGCACGATGCTCGTCGTCACGCATGAAATGGGTTTCGCGCGTCACGTGTCGAATCGCGTGATGTTCCTGCATCAAGGGCAGGTAGAAGCGGAGGGCACGCCCGACGAAGTATTCGTCGAATGCAAGTCCGAGCGCTTCCGGCAATTCGTGTCGAGTCACCACGACCGCACGACGAACTGAGCGGCGCATCGTCAGCAGATCGCCGCATTGCAGGCGGCATTCAACACCTCACTTAACACGTTACTTATCGCGCAGAGCACCATCATGGCCGTGATCCGTTCCGATCGTCCACTCGACTGGGCACAGGTGGCGGCAGTCGCCGCAGGCGAGCCGCTCGAGCTTTCCGCCGACGCCCGCGCGCGCATCGCGGCGGCGCGCGTGCTCGTCGAGCAGATCGTCGAGCGCGGCATCCGCGCTTATGGCGTGAATACCGGCGTGGGCGCGTTGTGCGATGTGATCGTCTCGCCGACCGAGCAGCGCACGCTGTCGCGCAACATTCTGATGAGCCACGCTGTCGGCGTCGGCGCGCCGCTTGGCGTTGCGGAGACGCGCGCGATCATGGCCGCCGCGGTCAACAATTTCGCGCATGGGCACTCGGGTATCCGCCTCGAAGTGGCGGATCAACTCGTGGCCTTGCTCAATGCCGATTGTCTGCCCGAAGTCCCCGCGTTCGGTTCCGTCGGTTATCTGAGTCATATGGCGCATATCGCGCTGGTATGCATCGGCGAGGGACATGTGCGGTATCGCGGCGAGCGTCTGAAGGGCCGCGACGCGCTGCGTCTGCTCGGCCGCGAGCCGCTCGTGCTGGAAGCGAAAGAAGGCTTAAGCCTCATCAACGGCACGCCGTGTGTGACCGGACTTGCGGCGCTTGCGCTCGCGCGTGGTGTGCGGCTGCTCGACTGGACCGATCTGGTCGCGGCCATGAGCTTCGAGAATCTGCGCGGCCAGCTCGCCGCGTTCGCTGAAGACTCGCTCGCCTTGCGCATCTCGCCGGGGCTCAACCTGGTGGGCGAACGCATGCGCACCGCGCTCGCCGACAGCGGCATTCTCGCGGCGGTGGTCGGCCAGCGCACGCAAGACCCGCTCAGCATGCGCACCATTCCTCATGTGCACGGCGCCGCACGCGACGTGCTTGCCGCGACCGCGGAGGTGGTGAACCGCGAACTCGCGTCGATTACCGATAACCCGATCGTCGCCGGCACGCCCGAAGACCCGCGCGTGTATTCGCAGGCGCATGCGGTGGGCGCATCCATTGCTCTTGCGATGGACAGCCTCGCCACCGCGATCGCACAGGTCGCGGCGATGGCCGAGCGGCGTCTCGACCGCCTCGTCAATCCGCTCGTGAGCGGCTTGCCCGCTTTTCTCGCCGAGCCGGGCGGCACGTGCTCCGGCTTCATGATCGCGCAGTACACGGCGGCGTCGCTCGTCGCGCAGAACCGGCGTCTTGCGCTGCCCGCGAGTCTCGATGGCGGCATCACGTCGGGCTTGCAGGAGGACCACCTGTGTCACGCTACGCCCGCCGCGCTCAAGGCGCTGGAGATCGTCGACAACGCGGGGCGCATCGTCGCAATCGAACTGCTGGCCGCGGCGCAAGCCTACGATCTGCAAGCCGGCGACGCACCCCGCGCGCCGCATACGCAAGCCTTGTGGCAACGCGTGCGGCAGATCGTGCCAACGTATCGCGACGACCGTCCGCTCGCCGACGACATGAGCGTCGCGTTCCAGATGATCGCGGGCGAGGCGCCGCCGCCGCTGCCGGGTCCGGGTAAGATCAAGCCGCATAACGCAACGCCAGGCGGCGGCACGGAGTTCGTTGCAGGCGCATCGATCGCGGGCGTGGCCGCTGCGAGTGTTTTTCCGGCAGCCGCGAACAGCCCCGGCAACATGCTGGGCACGGCGCACGTGGCCTGATTCGACGAGGCCAATGCGCAGGCTATCCGCGGGTCAACTGGCGCTTCCTGCGGGCGACGGGCGGCACGACGGCGACGACCCAAACCACCCCAACCACCCACGAGGTCGGTGTGAACACAATTACAGATACTCAGGAACAGGGGCACAACCCGGCGCAGCCTGGCGCGTCGGGCGCGGGCGTTGCTCAGCATGCCGCTTGCAAGGAGACTCCGGCGAAAGCCATGCCCGCATATGAGCAGATCAAGCGCTACGTGATCCGGCGCATCAGCGACGGCGACTGGAAGCCGGGCGGGCTGATTCCTTCCGAAATGGAACTGGTGAAGGAGTTCGGCGTGGCGCGCATGACCGTGTCGCGCGCGCTGCGCGAGTTGACCGCCGAACGCGTGCTGACGCGTGTGCAGGGTTCGGGTACCTTCGTCGCGCCGCAGCGGTACGAGTCTACCGTGCTGGAAATCCGCAACATCGCCGACGAAATCGCCGCGCGCGGACATCGTCATTCGGCGCGCGTGTTGATGCTCGAACCGAGCGACGATCCGCAGGCGCTCCAAGCACTCGGCCTTGCCAGCGGCCCCGCATTTCATTCGTGCATTGTCCATAGCGAGGAGGGCGAGCCGATTCAGTACGAGGATCGCTACGTCAACCCAAAGGTGTTTCCCGAGTATCTGCAACAGGACTTCACCGTCGAGACGCCGAATCACTACATGGTGCGTCTCGCGCCGATTCAGCGCGCGGAGTTTCGCATCTATGCGCAAAAGCCCGACGCATATGTGCGGCGTCATCTGTCGATGGAAATCGGCGAGCCTTGCTTGCTGCTATGGCGTCGCACGTGGGTAGGGGACGATGTCGCGACGTCCGTGCAGTTATGGCATCCGGCGTCGCGTTTTCATCTGGCGGGGAATGTCTAGCTGACGAGCGGGGCGTTGCCTCGCTGTCAACGAACGCATGGCGTCAGCCTTGCCGTTGCGACAGATCGGGCGAGAAGCGGCAGCCGAGCCGGTAACGCGAACCTGGATGCACGAAGCGCGCGAAGGTGACAGCAATGCCGCTCGTCCACGTTCGCCGCACGAGCGTAAGGCAGGGTTCTTCCGCGCGAATGCCGAGCAGTTCCGCCTCGGCGCGCGTGGGCAGTCCCGCGTCGACGATGTGTTCGACGTCGTGCGCCGGCACCGTTTCGTATAGATATTCCGACGGCCTGATCACCGAGAAATCCTGCTGCAGAAAATCCGGCGCGATGGCGGGGTTCACGTAGCGGTCTTCCAGTTGCACCGGCAGGCCGTTCTCCCGATGCACGCAAATCACATGAAAGACCGAAGCGCCAGGCGCGAGCCCTAACGCATTCGATACCACGACAGACGCGGTCTCGCGCTGCAAAAGCACCGTGCGGTAACTGTATTCGTGTCCACGCGAACGGATCTCGTCGCCGATATGCGCGATCATCAGCAGCGTGGATTGCGGCCTTGCCTGCGCAACGAAGGTGCCCACGCCCGAGACGCGCGTCACGAGCCCTTCATGCGCCAGCTCGCGCAGCGCACGATTGACCGTCATACGCGAGACGCCCAGCGTCGCGACCAGATCGAGTTCGGAAGGCAGGCGCTCGCCGGCGCGCCGCGCGCCGGATTCGATAATGCCGCGAATGTGATGCTTGACCTGCTCATAGCGGGCAGCCGGCGCATGCGCTGCGGCGCGTGCGCTTTTAGCCGCGTCGGCTAGCGGCCTCTCGTCGGCATGGTGGCTCTTGCTGCGAAGCATGGCGGACATCGGCAGCCCCTTTCACGGTTTGCGCATTGCGAAGCGCAGTGCGCGCGCTCATAGCGTGTTAGCGTCGTCGGGGCCGCGCGCCCAGAATGCGTTGCGGTCGAAGTAGTTTTGCAGGAACTGCCGCAAGCGCGGCTGTCCGGAATCATGAAAGACCTCGCGCGGTTTGCCCTGCACGGCAATGCGTCCTTCGTCGATGAACACGACCTTGTCCGCGACTTGCGCAGCAAAGCCCATTTCGTGCGTGACGACGGCCATGGTCATGCCGTCGCGTGCGAGCTGCTTCATCACTTGCAGTACTTCGCCGACCAGTTCGGGATCGAGCGCGGACGTGGGTTCGTCGAACAACATGATGTGCGGCTCCATGGCGAGCGCTCGCGCGATCGCCACGCGCTGCTGCTGCCCGCCCGAGAGCTTCGCCGGATAGGCATCGCCCTTGTGCGAAAGGCCCACGGTTTCCAGCATTTTGTTCGCGCGGCCGCGCGCTTCGTCGTGCGACAGACGCCGCACGCGCAGCAGCGCTTCCATCACGTTGCCGAGCGCCGTCATGTGCGGCCATAAATTGAACTGCTGAAACACCATGCCGACGTTGCGCCGCACACGGTTGATGTCCGCCTGCGACGCACGCGCGCGGCGGCCGTTGCGCTCGCTATAGCCAAGCAGTTCGCCTTCTATGCGCACGTCGCCGTGATCGTAGGTTTCGAGCGCGGCAAGGCAGCGCAGCAGCGTGCTTTTTCCTGAGCCCGAAGGACCGATGATGCACACCACTTCCGAGCGCGCAATCTCGAGATCGACGCCGCGCAGCACTTCCACGTCACCGAAGCGCTTGCGCAGATCGCGGACTTCGATCAACGGTGCTAAGCGCTGTGCGTCGGCAACGGTGGATGCGGAAGAGGGCATGTCGGCAATGGCGTTCATGATGGGATCCAATTCCTTTATGCCATGAAACGGGCGATGCGTGCTTCGGCCCACATGCCCGCGCGCGAAGTCAGTTCGACGAGCGCGAGATAGCACACGCAGAGCATGAGCAGGGTCTCGACGAAAGCAAAGGTCGCCGAGCCGATGCCGGTCAGCACGAAAGTCAGCTCGGGCACGGTGACGATAGACAGCACAGCCGTTTCCTTGCTGAGCACGATGATCAGGTTCGTGAGCGCCGGCACGATGAGCACGAGCATTTGCGGCATCTGGATGCGCAGCACCGCTTGCGTGCGCGTCAGGCCGAGGCACGACGCTGCCTCGAGATGACCCGGCGGCACTGATTGAAATCC
Source organism: Burkholderia sp. WSM2230 (assembly GCF_000472445.1). Lineage (GTDB taxonomy): Bacteria > Pseudomonadota > Gammaproteobacteria > Burkholderiales > Burkholderiaceae > Paraburkholderia. The sequence goes on along the minus strand of NZ_AXAJ01000009.1, from coordinate 236,511 downwards.
CGAGCGGAACGCCTCGGCGAAATAGGCGCCGCCGTAGAGGCCGAGACCGAGCACGCCGGCTGTCATGGGCTCGAGTGTGAGGCCGAACGACGGGCCGCCGTAATAGAGCAGAAATAGTTGCACGAGAAAGGGCGTGCCGCGAAAAAGCTCGATATAAAAGCGCAACAGGCCGCGTACCCAGCGTCCGCAAAAGAGCTGCAGCACCGCAATGACAAAGCCGATCAGCATGCCGATGACGACACCCGCGGCCCAGGTGCCGAGCGTCGTCGCAAGGCCCGCTGCAATCGGCTGAAGATTGTGCGTGATGACGGTGGGATCGAACTGTTGCATCGCATGCGCTCCGGTCGATCAGGCGTGCTTAAGACGGTACTCGGCGGCATGCGCGACGAGTGCGAGCGCGCCGCAGATCACGAAGTAAATGAGCCCGGCGGCGAGATACGCTTCGAGCGGCCGGTAGGTGCTTGCCGCAATGTTCTGCGCGGTGCGCGTCAACTCCGCGACGCCCACCACCGAGATCAGCGACGAAGCCTTGATCAGCAGCACCATCTCATTGACGAGCGACGGCAACGTCAGACGGAACGCCTGCGGCACGAGAATGCGCCGCAGCGTGTCGAACGGCGATAGGCCGAGCATGCGCGCGGCTTCGACATGGCCCGGCGGAATGCTGAGAAAACCGCCGCGCAGAATTTCAGCGATGTACGACGCGGAGCACAGCGACACGGCGCTGATCGCCGCAACGAGCGGTGCGACGTTGATGCCCGCGAACGGCAGCAGGTAGTACACGAGCAGCAGTTGCACGAGCATCGGCACGCCGCGAAAGAAGAACACGTATGCACCGCCGAACCGTCGCGCCGCGCGATTGCCCGACAGCCGCGCCGCACACACGCCCACCGCCACGAAAAAGCCGATGAACAGGCCCGTCAGCGAAACGCCGATGGTGGCGAGCGCCGCGTGCAGCAGCAGCGGCATGCCCTGAACGAAGACGGTCGTGCTGAACATGAGCGTCGCCCTCGCTGATTTGCTGTCAATATGCGTTCAACGTAAGTACCGGGCGCGTCAGTAGTTGGGCGTGGGCATGGTGGTCGGTGCGTCCATCGCGACGCCGAACCACTTCTTCTGCAGGGCGGCGAGGCGTCCGTCGTTGTGCATCTTCACGAGCGCCGCATTGAAGGCGTCGGCGAGCGGCTTGCTGTCCGCGTCCTTGCGCATGCAGTACGCGAAGTACACTTTCGCGCCGAACGGCGGTTGCACCACCGCGAAAGTTTCCGGGCGCTGCTTGGCCACATAAGCGATGTTGGTCATGGAGTTCGCGACTGCCGCAATGCGGCCGGCGGCGAGATCGGCATAGGCCTGGTTGTTGTCGACGTATTCGCGGATTTCAGGCTGCTTCGGCAAGGTGGCGACATATGCCTTCAACTGGTCGAGCTGCGCCGAGCCCTTGCCCGCGCCGACGGTCTTGCCCGCGATGTCAGACGATTGCTTGAGCGCCGTATCGTTCGCGCGTTTGAGCAGCGCGTCGGTGGCATCCGCGACGGGCAGCGTGTACGTGTAGCGCTCCATGCGCGCCTTGGTGACCGTGAGCGGGCCGCCCACCATATCGAACTTGCCTGCTTCGAGGCCAGGCAGCACACTGGGCCACGGCAGGTCGATGAAGCGCACTTTGACGCCCAGTTCCTTGCCGACTTCGGCGAAGAGATCCTTGTTGAAACCCGCTTGCTGACCGTTTTCGAGGAAGTCAAAAGGCGCGAACTGCATCTCGGTGCCGACCACCAGCTCGCCGGCTTTCTTCACCTTGGCCAATTGATCTTCCGCATGAGCGCCGACACTCGCCGCGCACAACGCCAGCATGACTAAACGACACTTCCAGCCTGCAAGGATGCTCATGAGATTCTCCAGTTGGCAAAGCGAGGTCGCACACGTGATGCATGCGCAAGCGGCACGAAATACCGGCTCGGCGCGAGTCATGCAATGCAGTATATACCGCAGTTTTTCCGCAAAATAAATAAACGCGCGAGTAGAGAAAAGCCCTTACATGCAGTGGCGCAAGTTCACTTGCGAGTGCGCTTTTGGCGGTATATACCACTGCAATGACCTTGCGCTCGCGCTCACTGTCCGACGCTATCACCGGAGTAACACAATGCCTGTGACCCGTATTCCGCTCATCGACTTTGCCGGCGTTCGCGCGGGCGATTCGCGTGCGTTGCAAGACGTGGCGCGGCAGATCCGCGAGGCTTGCACAACCATTGGCTTCTTCTACATCGTCAATCACGGCGTGCCGCAAGCGACTATCGACGCCGCCGCGCAAGCCGCGCGTACGTTCTTTGCATTTCCGGTCGAGACCAAGCGGCGCGCGGCGGTGAATCACCGGCATCGCGGTTTCAATGCGCTTGGCGATGCCACCATGTACCAGGCAAAGCGGCCCGATTACAAGGAGTTTTTCAGCATCGGACTCGAGTTGCCAGAAGACGATCCGGATGTGCTCGCAGGCCAGGCGCTGCGTGGACCGAACAACTGGCCGGATTTCATGCCCGGGTTGCGTCCCGTGTTGTACGGCTACTATGAGGCGGTGGGCGCATGCGGCGCCGATCTGTTGCGTGCGGTCGCGGTAAGCCTCGGCGTCGACGAGCATTTTTTCGCGTCGCGTTATACGAAGCGGATGCAGCGCACGCAAATGGTCTACTATCCGCCGCAGCCGCCCCAGTCCGACAAAGATCAGTTCGGCGTCGCGCCGCATACGGACTACGGTTGCATCACGTTGCTGTGGCAGGATCAGGTGGGCGGCTTGCAGGTGCGCGAAATCGCCAACGATACGTGGATCGAAGCGCCGCCCGTGGAGGGCAGCTTCGTGGTGAACGTCGGCGATCTGCTCGCGCGCTGGACCAACGACCGTTTTCGCTCGACGCTGCACCGCGTGATCAATGCGTCCGGGCGCGAGCGTTATTCGATCGCGACGTTCTACGATCCGACCTACGGCGCGATGGTCGACCCGCGCGATCTCGGCGCGAGTGCGGAAGACCTCAAGTATCAGCCGGTGGCGGCGGGCGACTATATTCTGGGGCGCATCAACGATTCGATGGGTTATCGAAAGAAGCACGCCGCGCAAACTACCTGAGCACAGCAAGGAATACTGCATGACGCATGACGACACCGCGTACGACGACGCGAACGCACGAGCCTGTACCGCGCCGCTTCCCGCCACGCTCGACGCGTTGCGTGCCGAACTCGGCGCCGATGCTGTGCGCGTTGGCGAGCAGATCGGCGAACGCGCGATGACCGACTGGACGCGCCACGCTCCGACGCGCCCCGCAGCCTTGCTGCTGCCGCGCAGCACCGACGAAGTCGCGCGCGCGCTTGCCATTTGCCACGCGGCGTATCAGCCTGTGGTGCCGCAAGGCGGCATGACGGGGCTCGCGGGCGGCGCGATTGCACGCGCAACGGATATTGCGTTGTCGCTGGAACGCCTGAGCGGCGTCGAGGAAATCGATGCGGCTTCGGCAACCCTCACCGTTCGTGCAGGCACCACACTGCAAACCGCGCAGGAAGCCGCTGCGGAAGCTGGCTTCGAACTCGCGCTCGATCTCGGCGCCCGCGGCTCCTGCCAGATCGGCGGCAATCTCGCGACCAATGCGGGCGGCAATCGCGTCATTCAATCGGGCACCGCACGCGACCAGGTGCTGGGGCTCGAGGTCGTGCTCGCCAATGGCGACGTGCTGAGCTCGCTCGGCAAGATGGTCAAGAACAATACCGGTTATGACCTGAAGCACTGGTTCATCGGTTCTGAAGGCACGCTTGGCGTCATCACGCGTGCGGTGTTGCGGCTTCATCCGCAACGAGCCGCGCGTCATACCGCGCTCGTCGCGCTCAACGGCTACGACGCCGCGGTGAATCTGCTTCGGCGCCTGTCGACGCGCTTTGGCAACGACATCGGCGCATTCGAAATCATGTGGCCGGACTTCTATGACTTCGGTGTGAAACTGACGGGCAAGCGCTCGCCGTTTGACAGCACGCATCCGCTCTACGCGCTGATCGAACATGCGAGCTTCGATTCGGGCGACCACGGCGAACGCTTTGCCGCTGCGCTGACCGAGGCGCTCGACGAAGGTGCGATACGCGACGCGGTAATCGCGCAATCGGTGGCGGACGCGCGCGCTTTATGGGCGATTCGCGAATGCACGGCCGAATTTCCCGTGCGGCTCGACGCGATCAACTTCGACGTGAGTCTGCCGATCAGCGTGATTGGCGACTTTGTCGAGCGTTGCCGCGCGGCGTTGAACGAACGCTGGCCCGGCAACGAATCGTATTTTTTCGGCCATATCGGCGATTCGAATCTGCATGTCACGGTGGACGGCCATTCGATTCCCGGCGTCGATCATCACGCGGTGTACGCGTTCGTTTATGAAATGCTCGGACCGCTGCACGGCTCGGTGTCGGCGGAACACGGCATTGGCTTGCTCAAGCGCGAGTTCCTGCCGATCTCGCGCTCGTCCACGGAACTGGCGGCGATGGCTGCAATCAGGCATGCGCTCGATCCGCACGGCATTCTGAATCCGGGCAAGCTGTTCTAGACTGCGGATTTTCAGTGCGCGTTCAGGTAGCTCGCGATAGCCGGATAAACATCGACCGCAGCATTCTTGCCGAAGATGCAGTCGATATGTCCATAGCCCGGAATCAGATGGCGCTCATAAGGCTGCTCGGGGAATGCATCGGCGAGCATTTCATAGGTCAGCGCGGTGCTTTTCGGCACATAGGTTTCGTTGCGGTCGCCGTGAATGAAACCAATCGGAATGCGCATGCCCTTCAGGCCTTTCATGCCGCGTGCGCCGCGCAGATAGACATCGTTCCCCTCAGCGTCGACGACCTTGCCCGCGCGCACCATTGCCGCCAGATGCCTGAACACGCCGACATCATGCACGCCGAGCAGTTCCTGCAGATTGGAATGAAGCGTCCCGTTCACCTGCGCGTGTTCGTAGAGCAGCCCGTACATGAAAGTCGCGCGATGGCAGATCGGATTGCCGCAGCCCTCGTCGTGATCGATGGGGTAGAGCCGCAGTGCTTCATCGAAAAGATTGTGCGGCCACCGTTCGTCTTTCGTGTAGGCGGTGAGATCGGTCACGCCGAGGTGCTGCATGATGTCCGGAATGTGCAGCCCCGCCTTGATCCGGCCGAGCGTGCCCGGGACCGGATGCGCTGCAACCTGCGAAATTACCGCCGAGCGCACGCCTTCTAGTCCCGCCATCAGCGACATGCTCAACGCGAGCCCACCCATGCAGTGGCCGAGCGCCTGGATAGAGGCCGCGCCGGTCACCTCGCGAATCTTCGCCACTGCTGCGGGAATGTCCTCGAGCGCGACTTTATCGACGTTGGTCGGCACGAACACGCTCGGCATTTCGATGCTCACGCGCAGATCGACGAGCCATACGTCGTCGCCCGCTGCGCACAGATACTCCACGAGGTTAGTGCCTATCAGATCCGTGGAATAGATGCGGCTCGATACGCCGGAGCCGTGAATCAGCAACACGGGACGCGCGTTCTTGCGCGCCGGATCGACATAGCGCGTGAGCCGCAGACGCGTGCGGTCCGGCGTCTCGAAGAAGAACACCTGCGGCGCCGGCGCGCGCAACGCGCGCTTCAAACGCGGTGCCGCTTCGGGGTCGTAATACTGCAAAGGCGCGGCCACGCCGCCGTATTCGCTAAACAGCACGCCCGCGAAGAACTTGCCGAACTTGAGCGTCCATTCGAGGCGGGTCTTCAGATCCGGCGCGTTAGTGACTTCTAGCGTGCGCTGCTGCTTGAGGAAATTCTCCGGCGTGATGATCAGCGTCGCATTGCCGATGGGCGGCGCGTCAGCTTTGGGTGCTTCGAAAACCTGCGCATAAAGCGTATTGGTTTGCTCCCACAACTCGAGCGGCGACGTGCGCGTGATGATCTTTTGTCCGATCAGATAGTAGGTCTTGCCTTCCACGGCGTTGAGCGTCATTCGGTAGTTCATGTTGCGCTCGTCGACATCCTGCGGGTCGACCACGAACAGATTGAAGGTGCCGTTGGAGATGGTCATCGGCTGCTCTGACAATGCGAGGCAGGTCAGCGTCCCGGCGGTTCGCGCCAGATGGTTCGGATCCCGAAGCATGACGTCAAGATCGTCGGACTCGACGGTCAGCGTGAATGCCATCGGGCTGGCCATGTCCTTGCTCGCGCCGGCCGGCGTGTAATGACCGACCATCGTTTCGGTGAAGCGCAAGCCGATTTTTTGCGCGGGCGGTGTCGCGGCGCTGCCTTTCGAATCGTAGTCGATGGTCCAGCCTCGCGACGCAGCGAGCAGCGCGCAGTTGCGCTCGGCGAGCGCGGAGATGGTCCACAGCGGATTGACGCCGAGCGACATCGGCATGACCGCGCCGTCCATCACGTAGAGGCCGTCGTGCACGCCCGTGCCGGACATGCCGCTGAACACGCGGCCCGTATCATCAACCACGCCGTGCGCGGCGTCCTCGCCCATCGGGCAGCCGCCGAGCGGATGCACGGTTACGGTACGGTTGCCGAAGATGTCGTTCGAAATCGGGTCGCGCAGGTATTTGCCGCCTAGCGGCACCGTCGCTTTCTTCAGCGTCTCTTCGACGGTGTCGTAAATCGGCTGCTTGCCGGCCTTGTCCCATGCGATGCGCGGCCGGCCCTTGTCGTTCACGCTGATCTGGCCGCTTTCGTCGTCGTGCGCCATCACGAGGTAGCTTTGCGTGTGGTTGAGCGCGCCGCGGTATGGACCATGCAGGACACCTTCGACAACGCGCGCATCGTACGCGAGTTGCTGCTCGACCGAGCGCGGTCCCGAGACGTCGACGCCCGAAAGCGGCGCGGCAGCGCCCAGCATGCCGACGAGCGCGGCGCCCACCGGCCCGGCGAGCGAGCCTTCCTCGATCACGAAACCGTCTTTGACGTCCGCCGTATTGCGATGATCGATCAGCCCTGTGATGGTCGGTCCCACAGGCGGGATCTCGCCTTCCAGATGCGCGCCCCAGCCGACGCCGTTGACGATGTCGTCGGTGTTATACGCGAAGGCCAGCACGTCGCCGTTGCCGGTGAAGCGCTGGCCGAGCATGCCCGATACGCTCAAGCCTTCGTTGCGCGAGCGCAATAGCAACGCGGTCGAGCCGATCGTTCCCGCCGACACGATGACGACATCCGCGTTCACGAAAAGCTCAGGCGCGTCGTAGCTCTCGCGCCCAAGGCGCACGAGTTGATAGCCCACTTGCCACTTTTGCGTATCCGGGTTGCGCGTTACCGAATGAACCGCGGCGCCCGTAAAAATCTGCGCCCCGTGCGAGACTGCATCGGGCAGATAGTTCATGTGCGTCGAATTTTTCGCGTCGTAGTTGCAGCCCGAATTGCAGTCGCCGCATCCTGTGCAGGCCTTCTGCGCGACGCCGGCCGCGTTCATGCGATCTTCAAAAGTGACGGTTACGGGCGGCGTGCTGAAGCGATCGCCCATGCCGAGTGCCTCGGCGGATTTCGCAAGCGCGAGCAGCTTCGGCAGTTCGCGGAAACGGCTCGGAACCGGCGATGGTTGCAACATGTCCCACGCGCGCTGATAGCCCTTGTCGCGGCCTGCCTGATCGCCGCGCAACGCAGCGGGCCAGCGCGTGTCGTCCCATAGGCGCGGATCGATCTTCAACGCGACGTTCGCGTTGATCAGCGAAGTGCCGCCGAGGCCGCAGCCGACCACTGCGTTCACGTCGTCGTTCACGTGCACTTCGAGCAGCGCGAGCGGCGAGCCGATCTGCGCGGCGGGCGTGTTGTACTGGATCTGGGCGGCGCCCTGAAACGGCGTGCGCGGATATTCGCCGGCCATGAATTCGCGCCCGCGTTCCAGCACGCACACGCTGCGGCCCGCGCGTGCCATGCGGCTCGCCGCAATGGCGCCGCCATAACCGGAACCGACTACCACCACTTCATAGTGCGATTTCATCGCCGTCACGGCGCTCGATAAGCGGTTCATACGCGACCACCTCGTCAGGAATCGATGCAGGGAAGGGACCGGGCGTCGGAAGGAAGACGGCGCGCTGCCGCGGCTTTTTTATCGTAGGCGGTGCGCGAGCACAAAAAAAGGCGCATCGTTGCAATGCGCCGCGCGGCGTTTATCGTGTTGTCGCGTTTATGCCTGTCCCGAGGCCTTTTTATGCAGTGTTACGCGGCCGCTTCATTCATTTCGCTATCGTTCGACTCGGCAGCGAGCAGATTCAGCGCGAGCAGAATCGCACTGCGATTGTCGATGTCGATCTCGATGCCGAGAACGTCTGTGAGCCAGCGGCCGATCTTCGTATTGGAAAAATCGTCGGCAGTGGCCGTCTTTTTCATGGTGACGCCGAGTTTGACGGCGCGATAGTGATAAGAGGGCACCCGATGCTGAGCCGCAACCGCCGACAGTCCGCCTTTGCCTTCGGAACACCAGCCGAGACTGCCGGCCAGCACGATCCGTTCGGGCTCGTCGAGACTTTCGATAAAAGCGCGCGCCGAGAGCCGCACCCGTTGTTCGTCGAGCCCGTATTGCAGCAGCACGCTTTGCACCGGGTCTTCCAATGCCTGGGCGTGCAGATCGATTTCCTGCGCCATGCCGTCGATTTCCATCGACACGTTGCGTTGATGGCCTGCGCTACGCAGGCAGTCGATCAGATAGCGGCGAAAGTACGCGCACAGTGCATAGCCGTTGGATGGCGCGCTGTCGGCGCACGCATGCGTTCCGGTGTGTCCGGGCGCAAGACGCAGCACCTTGGAATAAATGAACTGGGCGACCAGTTCTTCCTTATCTTCGCCGAGCGCCTGCAATTCCAGCGGATGGTAGGTGCGCAGTGCCCGCTTGACGAGTTCGACCATCGACACCATTTCGTCGGCGGACAACTGCGTGCGGCGGCGCCACAGATCAGGCAGGATCGCGTCGTCGAGATTGCGGACGAACTCGTGGCTCGGAACTGCGCCCATGAAGGCCTCCATTAGGGTAAGGCGACGGTAAGGCGAAAAGCGCGGCGAGCCCTGAGTGCCGGCGAAAAGTGAATGACGAAAACGTTGCGGCCGCGCTGTGTTTGTGAGGGCAGTATGGTCGTGCGCAACGGCCTCGCCTATATGGATTAAGTGTTAGCTGATGGGTAAACTGCCGGGTAAACCATTCGGCAGGACGCCCGTCATTCGTCTGATGAGAAAGCGCTCGCAGCGTGCCGCTGCATTGCCGCCGCTGCGTTGCAGTAAAGCTGTGCAAGCTCTTGCGCACTATGCCGGGCCCCGCTTCGCGCGAGCGCCAGGCTTTGGCGCCCATCACCGAATTCGCCCTGCCCGACAAGGAGACCGCGCGATGCGGGCTGTCCCGATCCAGCATGCAATCGACGAAGACCTGGTGCGCGTGCTGTACGCACAGGACCCGATCGCTTTCTTCTCGCACTGGTTTTCGATTGCGGTGCTGGTGGCTCTCTACTGGCCGGCGATACCGTCGCCGCCGCTCTTCATTGCCTGCTTCGGCTTCTATGCGGCGGCCAATTGCGCGGGGCTCGCGCTATGGATCTGCAACCGGCGCTATCCGCATCTGCTGTCGCCGCGCGGCTGGATCAACCTGCATGCAGTGCGCGGCGTGCTGCTCTACAGCGCGCCCGGCCTTGCGATCTGGTTCGCGTTCCAGAGTCCGCAAAGCGACTTGCCGCTGCTGCATACGGTGATGCTCGTCACGCTCGCAGCGGGCGTGTTCATGTCCAACGGCTTCGACCTGCTGAACTTCGCCACCGCGATTCCGTTTCTGCTGTTTCCGTCGATCGTGCTGCATTTCGGCATGCATACGTTCGACCGCACGATTCTTGCCATCGTGCTCGCGTTCTTCTTCTGCGCGATAAACGTCTATGCGCTCAGCTACCGCAAACTGTTCCAGCAGGTGGTGCAGGCGCGAGTCGATCAGCAGTACCTCGCGGAATCACTCGCGGTGCAAAAGCAAGTCGCGGAAGAAGCGAGTCTCGCGAAAACTCGCTTTTTCGCGGCGGCGAGCCACGATTTACGCCAGCCGTTGCATGCGATCGGACTGCTCGCGGCGTCGCTCAACGATCCCGCCGCGACGCCCGCGCAGCATGAGAAAACCGCCGAGCACATCGTCTACAACGTCGAGGCGCTGAACCAGCTGTTCGACCAGGTGCTCGATCTTGCGCGGCTCGAAAGCGGCGTCACGCAGGTAATCCGTTTGCATTTCCGGCTCTCCGAGCTGTTCGAGCGCGTGGGCAGTCAGTATCGTCCGCAGGCGGCGGCGAAGGGGCTCGCGCTGCGCATCGCGCCGACCTCCATGGTGGTTCACGACGATCCCGTGCTGCTTGAGCGCGTGCTGAGCAATCTGCTCTCGAACGCCGTGCGCTATACCGAGGAAGGTGCCATCTGGCTCGGCTTCCGGCGCGCGGGCCGAGCCATGGGCGGCTATATCGAAGTGCGCGATTCCGGCATCGGCATTGCGCCGGAAGAGCACGAGCGCATTTTCGAAGAGTTCTATCAGGTCGCGAACCCGCAGCGCGATGCGCGCCAGGGGCACGGTCTCGGCCTGCCGACGGTGAAGCGCCTCGTCGGCATGCTCGGCGGCGAGTTGCAGTTGCGCTCGGCACCGGGACGCGGCTCGGTGTTCCGATTTCCGGTGCAGGCGGGCGATGCGAGCGGCGTCGTCGCGAATCTGAACGAGGCGGTCGCGGGCGGTTCGGCCGCGCAAGGGCGGCGCGTGCTGTGCATCGACGACGAACCGTCGATTCTCGAAGGTCTGTCGAGCCTGCTCGGCCGCTGGGGTTGCATCGTGCACGGCGCGCGCGACGAAGCCGCCGCGTTGGCCGCGCTCGAAGACGGTTTTGTGCCCGACGCGGTGCTTTGCGATTACCAGTTGGCGAATCACCGGACCGGCGCACAGGCGCTTACGGCCGTGCGCAATGCGCTGGCGCGTGCCGGGCACGAGAACGTCGTGACGCTGCTGATTACGGGCGATATGGCGTCGGCGGAACTGACGGCTCTTGCGTTGCAAGGCATTCCCGTGTTGCACAAGCCAGTCACGGCGGCGCGCTTGCGGCGCACGCTCGACATGCTCTGGCAGCAGGCGGAACTGGACAAGGGGCGGGCGGCTTCGACGGTGTGAACCGTTACAGTGTTTTCCCCGCTTCGAGCCAACCATTGACCACCGCGATGGCCGTCGACCGGTTGTGCACGCCGAGCGCCCGAAAGATCACCGACAGATGCACCTTGACCGTGCCCTCGGCGACGCCCAGCTCGCGCGCGATCATCTTGTTGGTCCAGCCGCGATGCACGAGCCTCATGATGTCCTGCTGACGCGGCGACAGGTTCTCCAGCAGATGCTGCTGATGCGGCTGCAACGCCTGACCGTGCGCGACAGGTTCTGCGAGGGTGGCCGTGCTCTGTCCGGCCGAGGTCGCCGCTGCCTGCTGGGGCGCTGGAACGGCCGCGCGCTGCGCGCTTGCATCGGCGGATTGAACCTCGCGCGAGCCGAGCAGGCTCAGTGCTTCCATTGGGACATAGGCGCCGCCCGACAGCACGAGCTCGATTGCTTTCAGCATCACGCTTGCGGGCTGCCGCTTCGGCACGAAACCGAGCGCGCCCGCGGCCAGCACGGCGCGCATCTCGTCGGGCGACTCCTCCGCGGAGAGCACGACCACCGGCAGCGCGGGATTCGCCTTCAGGAGCATTTCCAGCGACGACGCGCCGCTCATGCCCGGCATATGCAGATCGACGATTGCGAGATCGTGATCGGCGTCGGGCCGCGCGGCCGCTGCCAGGGTTTCCCAGCTGTCGGCTTCGTCGAACTGGGCGTCGGGATCGAGCCCGCGCAGCATGCCCTTGACGCCTTGCCGGATCAGTTCATGGTCGTCCGCCACAAGAAACTTCATGATGTCTCCACGAGTCGAGCTTGCGTGTTGTGGACTACCGCCGTTGCCAGGTCCCGTTTTACTTCTATTGTCGTGAATCGCATCATTGCCGGCTACCCCGTGATCGTAAGCCGATCGGTTGGCGCCGCGGGCCTTGCGGCTCGTCGCGCCTTCATTCTCTGCTTGTGGCATCGCCGGCGCCACGTTTTTTCTCTGTGCTCTGCTGGCTGGTCTCTCTCGCGCATCGGCCCCGGCTTGCTACGTAGACGAGCCGCGCGCGCCGTTTTTTAAGCGGCGCGCACCGGATGCAAAAGGTTATGCTGGCCGGATCGGATTGCCCGCGACGGGCGTGCGCCGGCCCGTTATTTCACCGCAAAAAGCGTCGCATTCATCAGAAGCTTGAAGGCGTAACCGAGCGACATCGCCGAGCCCACGCCGAAGCACCACAGCGCGATGAACCAGAGCCAGCCCGGCAGCTTGCGCGCAGACTTAGTGATAGTGATGTTGGTCGCCATGACGCACCTTCCCGCGGAATACCCAGTAACCCATCGTCGTGTAGGCGATGATGATCGGCAGAATCACCACCGCGCCTACCAGCGTGAACGTCTGGCTCGAGCGCGGCGCAGCCGCTTCCCACAACGTTACGCTCGACGGAATCGCATACGGCCACAGGCTCACCAGCAAGCCCGCATAACCGAGCAGCACGAGCAGCAGCGCGAGCGCGAACGGCGTGTTGTGATGCCGCTCGCGCACCGCGCGGCGCATGAAAAACGCGCACGCTGCGACCATGAACGGCACCGGCAGCAGCCGGTAGAAGAGGCCGTCGTCGAACCAGCGTTGAGCGATGTTTGGGTCCTGTAGCGGCGTCCAGAGGCTCACGGTCGCAATGAAGCCGAGCAGCACGACAGTCAGCGGCCAGACCACGCGATGCAGGCGGCGCTGCAGATCGCCTTCGGTCTTTGCGATCAGCCAGCAGCAGCCCAGCAGCGCATAGGTGACGACGAGCCCCAAGCCCGTCAGCAGGCTGAACGGCGTGAGCCAGCCGAAGGCGTCGCCGGCGTAGGCGCCGTCGATCACCGGAATGCCTTGCAAAAACGCGCCCAGCGCCACGCCCTGGAAAAACGCGGCGCCCGCCGAGCCGCCGATAAAGGCGAGATCCCACATGTGCCTGGTGCGGTTCGCCTTCGCGCGAATCTCGAACGACACGCCGCGAAAGATCAGGAAGACGAGCATGAAGATCAGCGGCAGATAAAGCGCTGAGAGCACCGTCGAATACACCATCGGGAACACGGCGAAGAGCGCGGCGCCGCCGAGCACGAGCCAGGTTTCGTTGCCGTCCCAGACGGGGGCGACGGTGTTCATCATCAGATCGCGCTCCTTCTCGTCCGGGAAAAACGGAAAGACGATGCCTATGCCGAGGTCGAAGCCGTCCAGCACGACATACATGAACAGGCCCAGTGCGATGATCGCGGCCCACACTACAGTGACGTCCATTTTGTTTCTCGCAAGCAGCTTGGGTTAGGCGGCGTCGATCATCTGATCGGCGGCGGAGAAGGGCCGGCGCGCGGTCTGATCCGGCGTGTGGGCGGGCGCACCGTGCGGCGTCTGACCGGGCAGCGCCGGGCCCGAGCGCATCAGCTTGAGCATGTAGTAAATGCCCGTGCCGAACACGAGGAAGTAGACGACCACGAACGCCATCAGCGAAATGCCGACCTGTTGCGCGGTGAGCGGCGACACAGCCTGCGACGTGCGCATCACGCCGTACACGACCCACGGCTGACGGCCGGCCTCCGTGGTGACCCAGCCGGCGAGCAGCGAGAGGAAACCGCTCGGGCCCATGGCCACGGCAAAGCGTTGGAACCACTTCGATTCGAACAGGCGCCCGCGGCGGCGCAGCAACCAGGCGGCGACCGACATGGCGATCATCAGCATGCCGAGGCCCGCCATGATGCGAAAGCTCCAGAACACCACCGTCGAATTCGGCCGGTCCTGCGGCGGGAATTCCTTGAGGCCGCGAATTTCGCCGTCCCAACTATGTGTGAGGATCAGGCTGCCCAGGTGCGGAATCGACACCGCGTAGCGCGTGGTTTCCGCCTGCATGTCCGGGATGCCGAACAGGTTCAGCGCGGTGCCGCCTTTTTCGGTGTCCCAAAGGCCTTCAATGGCCGCGATCTTGGCTGGCTGATATTCGCGCGTGTTCAGGCCATGCTGATCGCCGACGAACGCCTGGATCGGCGTGAGGATGAGGAGCAGCCAGAGCGCCATCGAGAACATTTTCTTGACGGCCGGGTCGCGCCGCCCGCGCAGCAGATGCCATGCGCCCACCGCCGCGACGACCAGCCCGGCGACGATGAACGCCGCAAGCGCCATATGCGCGAGCCGGTACGGGAACGACGGATTGAAGATGATCTTGAACCAGTCGAGCGGCACGACCTGGCCGTTCACGACCTCGAAGCCTTGCGGCGTTTGCATCCAGCTATTCGACGCGAGAATCCAGAAGGTGGAGATCAGCGTGCCGATGGCCACCATCAACGTGGCGCCGAAGTGCGCGCGCGGGCTCACGCGCTGCCAGCCGAACAGCATGATGCCGAGAAAGCCGGCTTCGAGAAAGAACGCGGTCATGACCTCGTACATCAGAAGAGGTCCGGTGACGGGACCGGCGAAACTGGAGAATCCCGACCAGTTGGTGCCGAACTGGTAGCTCATCACGACGCCGGAGACCACACCCATGCCGAACGCGACGGCGAAGATCTTTGACCAGAACAGGCAAAGATCTTTGTAGTAGGCCTTGCCGGTTTTCAGCCAGCGCCATTCGAGCACGGCGATGAAGCTCGCGAGGCCGATGCTCAGCGCCGGAAAAACGATGTGGAAAGAGACGGTGAACGCGAACTGGATGCGGGCTAGGTCGAATGCCGAAATTGCGGAGTTCATGATGGTGAAGGCGTGATGCCGCTCGTTGCGGACTACGCGCGTCGACCGATGTCGGTGCGCACTGCGTTTCGCAGATGGCCGAAGATTAGGGCAACACGAAGATTTATGCTGCGGCGCGACGTGCGTCAACAAACCGCGTTGTTTTGTTCGGCTTTCGCTTTTTTGCGATGCAAATGGCTGATCTGTATCAGCTTTTTCTTATTGCTTGCGATGGCGTGTTCTGCGCTCGGTGGTGGGTGAGTGCGGCAATCGACCGCGTCGCAGCATAGGGTGGACGCGCGAAGTCGTGCGCTGCTCGTGGGGTGGCCGTGGAAACTCGGCGGCTGCTCGCAGAAGCGCAGGCGGTTGCACGGTTCTGTTCGGTTAGCTGCGCCTGTGGTTATATGACATCATATAAATGTGCAACCAAGCTCGCGCCTTTCGGGGCACAGTCAGCCGCGGGTGGCATCCAAGTACTCCGGGTAAATGCCTAGTTGAAATCCGATCCAGCATGGTTGATAGTACGTTATCGTACAACTACACCTCAACCTGCCGGCAATCCACCAAGGCCCCCGGCGACGAGCGCTTTAACGTCGCCGGCAAGCCGGTGCAGCAAAGGAACCCCTATGAAAAAGATCGCCCTCAGTGGCGCCGGAGGCCAGCTTGGCTCGGTCGTGCGCGCCGCATTCATTGCGCGCGGCACGCCGCTGCGCTCGGCGGCCGGCTCGAAACCGCTCACGCCGCTCATCGACGGCGAAGATGTGATGCATGGCGACCTGCGCGATCCGGCGGTCGTCGATCGTCTGCTCGATGGCGTGGACGTACTGATCCACTTCGCCGGCACGAGCGTGGAGCGTCCGCTGCCCGAGATCATAGAAAACAATCTGCGCGGTCTTGTCGAGGTGTATGAGGGCGCGCGGCGGCATGGAGTGAAGCGCATCGTGTTCGCGAGTTCCAATCACGCGATCGGCATGTATCCGGTGACCGAGCGTCTCTCGCTCGACTGCGAACTGCGCCCGGACGGCTTCTATGGCCTCAGCAAGGTGTGGGGCGAAGCGCTCGCCCGGATGTACTGGGACAAGCATGGCATCGAGAGCGTATGCGTGCGCATCGGCAGTTGTCTCGAGCGCCCGACCGAACCGCGCCATCTGAGCACCTGGTTCGGACATGCCGATCTGATGCAGTTCCTCGACCGCTGCATTGAAGCAGAAGAAATCGGCTTCATCACCGTGTGGGGCGTGTCGGCCAATACGCGCAGCTGGTGGGACAACAGCGGCGCCGCGCGTCTCGGCTACACGCCCACGCAGAATGCCGAGGACTACGCCGAAGAAATTCTTGCCCGCCCCAATCCGCTCGATGCATTGGGCCAGCGCTTCCAGGGCGGCGGCTTTGTCGGCATCGACTATTCGCGTGAGGACGCGGGCGCCGGCACCGCTTAGGCGCCGCCGCGGGCCTGAAGAAAGTTCAAGCATTACCAGGAGACGCAGCAATGAAGATCAAGGGTATCCGCTGGTGGATGGTCAGTCTGGTCGCGGCCGGGCTCATCATCAATTATCTGGCGCGCAATACGCTGTCGGTGGCCGCACCGACGCTGATGAAAGACCTGCACATCACCACCGGGCAGTACGCTCACGTGGTGGTCGCGTGGCAGCTTTGCTATGCATTCATGCAGCCGGTTGCGGGCTTTCTGCTCGATACGGTCGGCACCAAGATCGGCTTTGCCGCATTCGCGCTGGCGTGGTCGCTCGCCTGCGCGGCGGCGGCCTGGTCGACAGGCTGGCGCAGTCTCGCGTTTTTCCGCGGCCTGCTCGGCATCGCGGAGGCGGCCGGCATTCCGGCCGGCGTGAAGGCGACGAGCGAATGGTTTCCGGCGAGGGAACGGTCGGTCGCGATCGGCTGGTTCAATATCGGTTCGTCGATCGGCGCCTTGCTTGCGCCGCCGCTCGTGGTGTGGGCGCTGTTGCATGGGCAGTGGCAACTGGCATTCGTGATTGTCGGCGTGGCGGGGATCGTATGGAGCGCCGTGTGGATGCTGCTGTACAAGCATCCGCGCAATCAGAAAATGCTGGGCGATGCCGAGCGCGACTACATCCTGAGCGGTCAGGAAGCGAAGCACAGCGACACCGGCGCGCCCAGGCGCGGCTGGTTCGCGATGCTGAAGAGCCGCGATTTCTGGGCAATCGGCATTCCGCGCATTCTGTCTGAGCCCGCATGGCAGACCTTCAACGCGTGGATTCCGCTCTACATGATGACCGAGCGCCACATGAACCTGAAGGAGATCGCGCTGTATGCGTGGATGCCGTTTCTCGCTGCGGATATTGGCTGCGTACTCGGCGGCTATCTGAGCCCGCTGTTTCACAAGTACGCGAAGGTGTCGCTCTTCACGTCGCGCAAGATGGTGTTCGTGGTCGGCGCGCTGTGCATGATCGGACCTGCGTGCGTGGGCCTTGTCGCGAGTCCTTATGTGGCGGTGGCGTTGCTGTGCGTGGGCGGCTTTGCGCACCAGACGCTGTCGGGCGCGTTGTACGCGATCACGTCCGACATGTTCGGCAAGAACGAAGTCGCGACCGCAACGGGCATGGGCGGCATGGCCGGCTACCTGGGCGCGGCGGCTTTCACGGCACTGTTCGGCGTGCTCGTCACGCAGGTCGGCTATAGCCCGCTCTTCGTGCTGCTTGCGGTGTTCGACATTATCGCCGCTGGCGTGGTCTGCCTGCTCGCGAAGAGTGCCGACAAGACGGCGGAGCCGCGCTGGTCGCAGGTCAATGGGACGGCCGCGGCTAAGTAACGGACTGCGGTGGTCAACGATGTTTTGCGCCGGTATGGTCCGGCGCGATGTTGGACGGGAACGGCGCCTGCGGGCGCCGTTCGTCTTTCATGCATGCCTTTGACATCGGCATGGCAAACCTCAGCGCCTACGCGGCCCAGTCGCCCGCGCTCGCACAGGCCACATACCGTCAAACGCTGTGGGATAATCCCCAGCTTTGCCCGCGGCGCGGCTCAAAAGGTTGTTCGCACGGGCGTTCGAGGGGCCGTCACTCCCTTGGCCCGCTTCTTTCAAGCGATATTCATTCAACAACCACGATGCCCGCATACCGTTCCAGAACCTCCACCGCCGGCCGCAACATGGCAGGGGCGCGCTCGCTGTGGCGCGCCACCGGCATGAAAGACGAAGACTTTTCGAAGCCGATCATCGCGGTGGTCAATTCGTTCACCCAGTTCGTGCCCGGCCACGTCCACCTGAAAGACCTCGGCCAGCTCGTCGCGCGCGAAATCGAGGCTGCCGGCGGCGTCGCCAAGGAATTCAACACCATTGCCGTCGACGACGGCATCGCCATGGGCCACGACGGCATGCTGTATTCGCTGCCGAGCCGCGACATCATTGCGGATTCGGTCGAGTACATGGTCAACGCGCACTGCGCCGACGCGATGGTGTGCATCTCGAACTGCGACAAGATCACCCCCGGCATGTTGATGGCCGCGATGCGCCTGAACATCCCCGTGATCTTCGTTTCCGGCGGCCCGATGGAAGCCGGCAAGACGCGCCTCGCAAACCCGAAAACCGGCACGATCGAGTTCAAGAAGCTCGACCTGGTGGACGCCATGGTGATCGCTGCCGACAAGGCCTATTCCGACGCCGACGTCGCCGAGGTGGAGCGCTCTGCCTGCCCGACCTGCGGCTCGTGCTCGGGCATGTTCACGGCCAATTCGATGAACTGCCTTACCGAGGCGCTGGGTCTTTCTTTGCCCGGTAACGGCACGGTGGTCGCCACGCACGCGGACCGCGAGCAACTCTTCAGGCGCGCCGGCCGCCGCATCGTCGAACTGGCGCGTGAATACTACGAGCAGGAAAAGGCGAGCGTGCTGCCGCGCGCAGTCGGGTTCAAGGCCTTCGAAAATGCGATGACGCTCGACATCGCAATGGGCGGTTCCACCAACACGATTCTGCATTTGCTGGCCATCGCGCGCGAAGCCGGGATCGACTTCACGATGACCGACATCGACCGTTTGTCGCGCGTCGTCCCGCAACTGTGTAAGGTCGCGCCCAACACCAACAAGTACCACATCGAAGACGTGCATCGCGCGGGCGGCATCATGGCGATTCTCGGCGAGCTGGACCGCGCGGGCAAGCTGCACACGGACGTGCCCACGGTCCACACGCCGACTTTGAAAGAAGCGCTCGATCAGTGGGACATCGTCCGTACCGGGGACGAAGCCGTCCGCACTTTCTACATGGCGGGTCCGGCGGGCATTCCGACGCAGGTGGCGTTCAGCCAGAACACGCGCTGGCCAGGTCTCGACCTCGACCGCGCGGAAGGCTGCATTCGCTCGTACGAGCACGCGTTTTCGAAGGAAGGCGGCCTGGCTGTGCTGACAGGCAATATCGCGCTCGACGGCTGCGTAGTGAAAACCGCCGGCGTCGACGAAAGCATTCTGGTGTTCGAAGGCACGGCGCACGTGACTGAATCGCAGGACGAAGCGGTCGAGAACATTCTCGCGGGCAAGGTCAAGGCGGGCGATGTCGTGATCGTGCGTTACGAAGGTCCGAAGGGCGGACCGGGCATGCAGGAAATGCTTTACCCGACGAGCTACATCAAGTCACAGGGGCTCGGCAAAGCATGCGCGCTGCTGACGGACGGCCGCTTCTCGGGCGGCACTTCGGGCCTGTCGATCGGCCACTGCTCGCCCGAAGCTGCGGCGGGCGGCGCGATCGGCCTCGTGCGCGACGGCGACAAGATCCGCATCGACATTCCGAACCGCACGATCAATGTGCTGCTGTCGGACGCCGAACTCGCAAGCCGCCGCGAAGAGCAGAACGCGAAGGGCTGGAAGCCGGCCAAGCCGCGGCCGCGCCAGGTTTCGGCGGCGCTCAAGGCCTATGCGAAGCTGGTGATGTCGGCCGACAAAGGCGCGGTGCGCGATCTATCGCTACTGGACGATTGAGCTTGATTTTGCCCGGCGCCTCGCGCCGTGGTCCGCAGAAAACCGCTCCGCTGGAGCGGTTTTTTTTGCCGTACGCGCGGCGCCTGAATTCGCCGCGGTTTGTACTTACCGCTGATCGACTATGTTCGTGTTGTAGGTGGTCGAGCCGATCACTACGTTCTTCAGCGTAATGCCGTTGACGTTGTACGCATAGATCGGCCCAGGCGTGGCAGAGCTGGCCGGTCCCGCGCAAACTGCCGTGCCCAGATTGCAGTTCGAAATGGTGACGCCGGTAATGGGCGGAATCGTCGGCGCCGGGGCGGGGCCGTTGTAATCGAACGCGACGGGGCCTTGCGCGACGATTGCCTGGAAGCACGAGCCGGTGACGCCGTTGACCGTGACGTTGCTCGCCTGCACGTTCGAAATGTTGACGTTCTGCACGACAGCGGGCCGCGTTCGGATCGCGTCGTTGGCCGGCTGGTAATCGCAATCGAACGTGATCAGGCCGCCCTGAGCCGCGGACGGATTGGCCGCCGCCGCCGTCACAACGCCAAGCGGCACCGTGCCGTTGATCGGGCTGCCGGCGAGCAGCGCACTGCCGTAGCCGCCGCCCTTCAGCGCGACGCCATTCGGCAATGTGACCTTGTCGACGTAGAAGTTCTTCACGAAGCCGCCGCGATTCATATTCGTTTTGATGCGGATCGCGATGTTCAGCGGATTGGTCGCCCAGTTCGGATTCAGCATCTGCAGGTTGCGCGCGTAGATGTTCTGCACGCCGCCGCCCATTTCGCTGCCGAGCGTAATGCCGCCGTGGCCGCTATTCATCGTGCAGTTCTGGATCACGTGATTTTGCGCGGGACCGTATTGCGTATCGAGGTCCTTGCCGGATTTGATCGCGATGCAGTCGTCGCCGGTATTGAAGGTCACGCCGTCGCACAGCACGTTGTCGCACGCGTCGGGATCGAAGCCGTCGTTATTCGGACCGATGCTGTTGGTGGTCACGCCGCGAATCACGACATTCTTGCAATCGGTCGGATGGTGCTGCCAGAAAGGCGTGTTATTCGTGCAGTAGTTTTCCATCAATACGTTCGTGCAGCCGATGAACTCGACCATGCAAGGGCGCAGGTAGTGACCCAGACCGAAGACGCGCTTCGCGACCGGAACGCCTGCCTCGGAAAGCGCGGGCAAGTAGTTCTGATCCTCTTGCCAGGGCGTCGTCGGACTCGTCAATTGCGTATACAGCGCGTCGGAAATGCCGGGCGCAGCCGTCCTGAGATCGATATTGTTCGGATTCTTGAATACTTGCGAGGGCGTGGACGAACTTACGCAACCGTATGCGCTGTTCGATCCCTTGAAGGTCCACCAGCACGTGGCGGTGTTGCCTGAACCGGAGAAGGGCGTCATGGCCTGGCCGTTCAACACGGAGCTCGCGTCTTCCCCTGTCAGGGCGATGTTGTTCTGATTGCGGGCGTAGACGGGCGAGCCGAAGTTCAGGCAATCGTTTGCCTGCCAGCGGCTATAAAACAGGTTGCCGTTCGCGCCGCAGTTGACGGGACCGTCCTTCGCGTAGTCGGCGGGATTCGGGCTGAAATAGATCGTGCAATTGGCGCTCAGGTGAAAGTTCACGTTGCTGAGCAACACGATCGGTCCGGCGCAATACCAGTTGCCCGCGGGCACCACGACGCGTCCGCCGCCGGCTGCGTTGCATGCCTGAATGGCGGCGAGAAACGCCGGCCGCGAGTCGAACGAAGACGCTGCGTTGGTCTGATTCGAGCCCGGGCTCGCGGGCGACGAAGCGCCGGTGTAGGGGTTCGTCGCCGCGATCACGGCGCACGGTTGCGCGCCGTATTGCGTCACGACGAAGTCGCGCGACGGGAACATGGACTGCTTGATGCCGGCGAGCGAAGCGATGATCTGCGTTGCGACGCCGTAGCTGCCCCAGACCGGATCTTCGGGTGTCAGGCCCGAACTGCCCGAGCCTCCACAAGCAGATAAGCCGCCGAGCAGCGTCGCACCGGCTGACGTCCCGGCCAACACCATGAAGGCCCGGCGCCCAGATGAATGAGGCTTGGTATGAACCGGCTTTGTCGATGCTGCCCGTTTGCTGCTGTTCTTATATTGAGTCGCCACGAATGTCTCCTTGCCCTTCAGGGCGTTGTAAATGGTCGTCGATGCTTGACGCCGCATGGTTCATTGCTACCGCTTCCGTTCAGTCAGTCATCCTTAATAAGTAAAAGTAGCTAGGAGAGCTTGTCGGCTTGCGTGGTTTAACGTGTTCCTTAACGTATGACGCGCCGCTTTACCCGTTCAGCCACGTCGAACAGGCAAAGCGGCGCGGCTTGAGCGCGCGCGGAGAATCAGGCGCTTTGCTGACCGATCTCGTGATTGGCGAGCACCTCGAGCGCGCGCACCATCGCAGAGTGGTCCCATGCCTTGCCGCCGTGCGCGACGCAGGCATTGAAAAGCGCCTGGCAGGTGGCCGTATTCGGCAGCGACACCCCCAACGCCTGCGCCGTGGAGAGCGCGAGGTTCAAATCCTTCTGATGCAGCTCGATGCGAAAGCCCGGGTCGAACGTGCGCTTGGTCATCCGCTCGCCATGCACTTCGAGAATGCGCGAGGATGCAAAGCCGCCCATCAACGCTTCGCGCACGCGCGCCGGGTCCACGCCGGCTTTGGACGCGAGCAGCAGCGCCTCGCCGACCGCCTCGATGGTGGCCGCCACGATCACCTGATTGGCGACCTTGCACACCTGTCCCGCACCCACCGCGCCGATCAGCGTGACGTTCTTGCCCATCATGTCGAATAGCGGCTTCACGCTGTCGAAGGTAGCCTGCTCGCCGCCCACCATGATCGTCAGCGAACCCGCCTTCGCGCCGACTTCGCCGCCCGACACCGGCGCGTCCAGATAATCGGCGCTCGTCTCGCGCACGCGTGCAGCGAACTCGCGCGTGGCCATCGGCGAAATCGAGCTCATGTCCACCACGGTTTGCCCCGCGCGTAGCGCGCTGGCGAGGCCGTTCTCGCCGAACAGCACGCGCTCGACGTCCGGCGTGTCCGGCACCATGATGAAGATGACGTCGGCCTGCGCGGCGACCGCTGCCGGGCTGTCGCAGGCCTGGGCGCCAGCCTTGGTGAGATCGTCAGGCACGCCGCTGCGCGTGAACGCGGCGAGCGTGACCCCGTTCTTCAGAAGGTTCGCGGCCATGGGTTTGCCCATGATGCCGAGTCCGATAAAGCCTGCTTTTTGCATGGAATGCTCCGGAGAGGTCATGGCGGCCTCGCTCGAGCCCGCGCGATGCGCGGGTCAGCTCGGATCCGCCGGTTTCTTTATGAAGTGTCTGTGAACGTCCTGCGCGGCGTTCCTCAAGAGCCCGAGGTCGGCGCACACGGCGATGACACGGCAGCCCATCGCGAGATAACGTTCGGCGTCGGCTTGCACCGGTGCAAGAATGCCGCTCGGCTTGCCGGCGGCCTGCGCGCGCTCGAATACGTGCGCAATGGCTTGCTGCACGTCGGGATGTGCGGCGTTACCGAGATGCCCGTAGGACGCCGCGAGGTCGGACGGACCGACGAACACGCCGTCGACGCCGTCGACGGCAAGAATGGCGTCGATGGAGTCCACTGCTCGCCGGCTTTCTATCTGCACGATGACGCAGATATTGTCGTTGGCAATGTCAAAATAGTCGGGTACCGTCGCGTAGCGGTTGCCGCGGTGGCCCACCGAGACGCCGCGAACACCTTGCGGCGGATAGCGCGTCGCGGCGACCGCGCGCGCCGCGTCGTCGGCGTTATCGACGAAGGGCACGAGGAAATTCGAAAAGCCGCTGTCCAGCAGCCGTTTGATCACCACACTGTCATTGGCCGGCGGGCGCACCACCGGCGCGCTGCGGCTGTCCTTCAGCGCCATCAATTGCGGGATCAGCGTGAGCACGTCGTTCGGCGCATGTTCGGCGTCGAGCAGCATCCAGTCGAATCCGATCACGCCGAGTAGTTCGGTGACAATCGGGCTCGCCAGCGACGCCCAGCAGCCGATCAGCGTTTTGCCGCCGCGCACCGCGTGGCGGAAGCTGTTGGGAAGAGACTGGTAAGGCGGGCAGGGCGCGGCTGGCATGAACGTATTCCTCGAACGGCTATGGATCGTGTCAAGTTCCGACGATGAGTGAACCGCCTGTTATAGGTCGTCGTATATCTCAATGCAGATTAGCACCCGATCCGCGAGTTGTAACGGTCAGGTTAACCCGAACGTCTATGTGGGCAAGGCGGTTTAGGTTGCGCCCGGCCGCCCGTATGTTGTAGGATGACCTATATCTAGCGGTTTCAATACAAGGAAAGAGACATGTCCCATCCGAGCGAAGTCACCGGCCAGATCACCGGCGAAATGCTGATCGGCCGCAAGGCCGTGCGCGGCGCCGACGAGGCGCTGCACGCGTTTAATCCCACCACGGGCACAGATATCGCCGAGCCGGTGTTCGGCAGCGGCACGGCGAGCGACGTCGACCTGGCCTGCCAACTGGCGCAAAAGGCGTTCGATCCGTACCGGCATCTGCCGCTCGCGCTGCGCGCCGAATTCCTCGAGCGTATCGCCGACGGCATCACGGCGTTGGGCGACGCGCTGATCGAGCGCGCGCAGCAGGAGTCCGGCTTGCCGAGGGCGCGCCTGGAAGGCGAGCGCGGCCGCACGACCGGCCAGCTCAAGCTGTTCGCACAAGTGGTGCGTTCGGGCCAGTGGCTCGCCGCGACGCTGGATTCGCCGCTGCCTGATCGCAAGCCGCTGCCGCGTTCCGACCTGCGCATGCAGAAAATTCCGCTGGGCCCGGTCGCGGTGTTCGGCGCGAGCAATTTCCCGCTGGCGTTCTCGGTGGCGGGCGGCGACACGGCTGCGGCGCTCGCGGCCGGTTGCCCGGTCGTGGTGAAGGCGCACCGCGCGCACCTCGGCACCTCGGAGATGGTCGGCCGCGTGATTCAACGCGTCGCCGAAGACATGGATTTGCCGGAAGGCGTGTTCTCGCTGGTCGTCGGCGCGGGCAATTCGGTCGGCGAGGCGCTCGTCGCGCATCCGGCGATCAAGGCGGTCGGCTTCACCGGCTCGCGCGCGGGCGGTTTGTCGCTGATGCGCGTGGCGGCGGCGCGCCCCGAGCCTATTCCGGTCTACGCGGAAATGAGCAGCATCAACCCGGTGTTCCTGCTGTCGAACGCGCTCGCGCAGCGCACGGAAAGCATCGCGCGCGGTTTCGTGGATTCGCTGGTGCTCGGCGCCGGCCAGTTCTGTACGAACCCGGGCCTCGCGATTGCCGTCGACAGCGATGCGCTGAAAAGCTTTGTCGCGGCAGCGTCCGAAGCGCTGGCGGCGAAGCCCGCGCAGACCATGCTGACCTCGGGCATCCACTCGGCCTATACGGAAGGCGAGGGCAAGCTCGCCGCGACTGGGGGCGTCGAAACGGTGGCGCGCGGCGTCGACGTGACGGGCCCGAACCAGGCGCGCGCGGCCCTGTTCGTCACCGACGCGCAGACCTTCCTCGCCACGCCGGCGCTGGAGGACGAGGTGTTCGGACCCGCATCGACAATCGTGCGTTGCAAGGACGAAGCCGAGCTGCTCCAGGTCGCCGAGCACTTCGCCGGCCAGTTGACCGCGACGATCCAGATGGATGCCGCAGACGTGCCCGCGGCCCAGAAGCTCGTGCCGATTCTCGAGCGCAAAGCCGGGCGGCTGCTGGTTAACGGCTTTCCGACCGGCGTGGAAGTCTGTCACGCCATGGTTCACGGCGGCCCGTTTCCCGCGACGTCCGACAGCCGCGCGACCTCGGTCGGCACGACGGCGATGGAGCGCTTCCTGCGCCCGGTGTGCTATCAGGATTTCCCGGCAGAGCTGCTGCCGCAGGCGCTCGCCGACGCCAATCCGCTCAATCTGTGGCGTCGTCGCGATGGTGAGATCACGCGCAGCTAAGCGCTGTTGAGCGGGTGCATCGAATGAAAAATGGCCGGGGAGGTTGAACTCCCCGGCCATTTTCTTTTGCCGGTCGGCGTGGGCATCATCGGCATCCGTGTCGGCGCCGGCGCGCGTTGGGCCGTAAAAACCGCTCGTTGCTCAGCTATTCGCCTCGGAGGTTTCGTTCGCGCGGCGCAGCCGTTCGCGGCTGTTCGACAGATGCATGCGCATGGCTGCGCGCGCGCCCTCGGCGTCGTGCCGGCTGATTGCTTCGAGAATGCTCTCGTGCTCGAGGTTGACGAGCGACAGATACGCGTCCGGCTCGGCGCGCGCAATGCCGGCTGAATCGAGGCGGTTGCGCGGAATCAGCGCGCTGCCCATTTGTGTGAGGATGTCGACGAAATAGCGGTTGCCCGTGGCGCGCGCCACCGAAATATGGAACTGGAGATCGGCATCGACACTGTCGAGCCCGTTGTGGCGCGTCGCTTCGATTGCGTCGAGCGCGGCGCGCATGCGCGCGAGGTCTTCGGGCTTGGCGCGCTGGGCCGCGAGGCCCGCGCATTCGGTTTCGAGGCTGATGCGCAGTTCGAGAATGGATAGCACGTCGCGCAGCGTGGTGGCGGGCACCATGTCGATGCCGAGCTTTTCGCGCTGCGGCTCGAGCACGAAACTGCCGATGCCGTGCCGCGTCTCGATTATCTTGCCCGCCTGCAGGCGCGAAATGGCCTCGCGAATGACGGTGCGGCTCACGCTCAGCGTGACCATGAGTTGTGATTCGGTGGGCAGCTTGTCACCCGGCTTCAGCGCGTTGGACGCGATCTGCTCGGTGACGTAGTTCACGACGAGCTCGGCAAGATTACGAGCGCGTCGTGGCGGTGCCGCGGATGCCAGTGGTGTAGCCATCGAAAACGCCCCTTGAATCAGATAGTTGCAGATACTTCCTGCGGTCCATTATACCGTCGTCTGACGACTGATTATAGGAAGGCCGGATCATTTTCAGCGCCGGGCGGGCAGGACTGTGCCGTCGGCGAGCCCGGCTCCGCGACGACAGCGCCGGCCGCCCGGCGTGCGAACCCGCGGTGCGCCAGGGAAAGCACGGCACGAGAGGGCGCGACAGCACGCGCCGCAGCGCCGCGCGCGCCGGTAGTCACCGCGGGCGCAGCTCCACCCGCTTGATGTCCTTCACGATCACGAGATAGCTGAACACCGTCAGCAGCGCATTCGCGCCGACGAACACCAGCGCGCCGTTGAACGAGCCGCTCTGCGCGACCAGATAGCCGATCACAATCGGCGTGACAATGCCGGCCACGTTGCCAAACATATTGAAGATGCCGCCCGACAAACCGAGCGCTTCCTTCGGCGACGTATCTGCGACTACCGCCCAGCCGAGCGCGCCGATGCCCTTGCCGAAGAACGCGAGCGACATGAGTGCGACGACGATCCAGTCGGTGGAAACATAATTGCAGCCGATGATCGACACCGACAGCAGCATGCCGCCGACAATTGGCACCTTGCGCGCGACGGTCAGCGAATGGCCGCGCCGGATCAGCGAGTCCGACAGAATGCCGCCGAGCACGCCGCCCGAGAATCCGCAGATCGCGGGCAGGGAAGCGACGAGGCCCGCCTGCAGAATCGTCATGTGACGTGCCTGCACGAGGTAGATTGGAAACCAGGTCAGGAAAAAGTACGTCAGCACGTTGATGCAGTACTGCGCGAGATAGACGCCGACCAGCATCCGGTTGCCCAGCAACTGACGCACGAGCGACCAGCCGCCGGCCTTCTCGATGTCGGCGGGGCTCGCTTTCTGGTGGCCGTTCACTACGCCGCCGCCCTGTTCGATGTACTCCAGTTCGGCAGCCGACACGCCCGGATGGTCGGCGGGATGCTTCATCACCCTGAGCCAGGTGAGAGCGAGCAGCAAGCCGGCCACGCCCATCACCACGTACACCATGTGCCAGCCGAACGCGTGCGTGAGCCAGGCCATCAGCGGCGTGAAGACGACCGCCGCGAAGTATTGCGCCGAGTTGAAGATCGCGGATGCGGTGCCGCGTTCCTTGGTGGGGAACCAGCTCGCCACGACTTTGGCGTTCGCCGGAAAGGCTGGCGATTCCGCCGCGCCCATCGCGAAACGCAGCACGAAGAGACCGGTCACGGCCGCAGCGGCGCTGCCGAGCAAACCAATCGAGCTTTGCAGCAGCGTGAAAAGCGACCAGAAGAAAATGCTTGCGGCGTACACGCGCCGCGCGCCGAAGCGGTCCAGCAACCAGCCGGCCGGCAACTGCGAGAGCACGTAAGCCCAGCTGAACGCGGAGAAGATGTAGCCCATGCGGATCGCGTCGAAGCCGAATTCGGCACGCATCGCCGAGCCGGTGACCGACAGCGTCGCGCGGTCTGCGTAGTTGAAGGTGGTGATCACGAAGATCAGTAGCAGGATCGCGTAGCGGACCTTGGTGCGCTTTGCGACGTTCGCGGAACTCGCCGTGCGGCTCATTTCCATGGTCATCTCCTTAATTCTTATGCAAGGGAGCGGGCGGGCTCCCGGCCTTTGCGTCGCGGCTTTTAATGTCATGTGCAAAAAACGCCCGGCGACGCTGTGGTCCCCGGGCGCTGCTTGCGCTGCCGTCTATACGGTTCTCGTATGCAGCGGTTGTTCGCGTGGCCGGCCAGGCGTCGAAGCGCCGGCCGCGCCGCGCTGCATTACTGCGGGCCGAGCGTCTTGATGAGCGCGTCCAACTGCGCCATTTCTTCTTCGGTCAGATCGGTCAGCGGAGCGCGCACCGGGCCGGCGCTGTGGCCGACCAGCTTCGCACCCGCCTTGACGATGCTGACCGCGTAGCCGGCGCGGCGGTTGCGGATTTTCAGGTACGGCAGAAAGAACTCGTCGATGAGTTTGCCGACGCTCGCGTGGTCGTCCGCTGCGATCGCGCGGTAGAAGTCCATTGCGGTCTTCGGAATGAAGTTGAATACCGCCGACGAGTACACCGGCACGCCCAGCGCCTTGTAGGCTGCGGCATAGACTTCGGCGGTCGGCAAGCCGCCGAGGTAAGAGAAGCGGTCGCCGAGACGCCGGCGGATCGTCACCATGTTTTCGATTTCGCCCACGCCGTCCTTGAAGCCGATGAGGTTCGGGCAACGCTCGGCGAGACCTTCCAGCATGTCGGCGTTAAGCTTGGAATTCGCGCGGTTATAGATGATCACGCCCATGTTCGGCACTGCCTTGCAGACCTCTTCGGCGTGCGCGGCGATGCCTTCCTGGCAGGCTTCGGTCAGATAGTGCGGCATCAGCAGGATGCCGTTCGCGCCGTGGCGTTCGGCTTCTTTCGCGTACTCGATGGCCACGCGCGTCGGGCCGCCCGCGCCGGCCAGGATGGGCACCTTGCCCTTGCAGACTTCGGTTGCGGTGCGCACCACGTTTGAATAGTCGTTATGCGTCAGCGAGAAGAACTCACCCGTGCCGCCGGCGACAAACAGTGCCGAAGCGCCGTACGGCGCGAGCCATTCGAGGCGCTCGGCGTAAGTGTCGGCGCGGAAGTCGCCTTGTTCGTCGAAGTCGGTAACGGGAAAGGAGAGAAGGCCTTCCGAAACGATCTGCTTGAGTTCCTGCGGTGTGGTCATGATGTGTATCCGGGCTTCGATTTGGGTTCGATCAATAGAAATGAAGATTTCTTATACGTCATCGTACAACAACAATTCGGCCGACTCAATCAGGATTTCACGGCATAATGCTGCAGTTAGGGTAAATACGGAACGTCCGACCCGAGCCGCATGTTGTAGGATGACGTATGAATAGCTGGCGCAGCAGGCGTTAAACGCCATAAGGATCGATGCAATGGAACTTTCACCGCTCTACATTCGCGTTCACCCCAACGACAATGTCGCGATCGTCGTGAACGACGGCGGCTTGGGCGAGGGCGCGGTTTTCGCCGACGGTCTCGTGCTGCGCGAACGCGTGCCGCAAGGTCACAAGGTTGCGCTTGCCGACCTGGCCGAGGGTGACGAGGTCGTCCGCTATAACGTCGTGATCGGCTATGCGCTCAAGGCGCTGCCCAAGGGAAGCTGGATCAACGAACACGTGATCCGCATGCCGAGCCCGCCGGGACTGGAGGATCTGCCGATTGCCACCATCAGGGCGCCGGAGATGCCGCCGCTCGAGGGCTACACCTTCGAGGGCTATCGCAACGCGGACGGCTCCGTCGGCTCGCGGAACATTCTTGCGATCACCACGACCGTGCAATGCGTCGCGGACGTGGTTCAACACGCGGTCGCGCGCATCAAGTCGGAACTGCTGCCGAAGTATCCGAATGTCGACGACGTGGTGAGCCTCGGCCATACCTACGGCTGCGGCGTGGCAATCGACGCGCCCGACGCGATGGTGCCGATCCGCACCGTGCGCAACATCGCGCTGAATCCCAACTTCGGCGGCGAGGTGATGATGGTGAGCCTCGGTTGCGAGAAGCTGCAACCGGAGCGTCTGATGCCGCCCGGCACGATTCCAATCGCAGCGGCGCAAAACCCGAGCGAGATCGCGGACATCGGCGATCTCGGCGCCGACGAGAACGGCGACGTGGTCGTATTGCAGGACGAGGCGCACGTCGGCTTCCAGTCGATGATCGAGTCGATCATGAAGACGGCCGAAGGTCATCTGAAGCGGCTGAACAATCGGCGCCGCGAGACCTGTTCCGCGGCGGACCTCGTGGTCGGGGTGCAATGCGGCGGCAGCGATGCGTTTTCCGGACTCACGGCGAATCCGGCAGTGGGCTTCGCGACCGATTTGCTGGTGCGCGCGGGCGCCACGGTCATGTTCTCCGAAGTCACCGAAGTACGCGACGGCGTCGATCAACTGACCGCGCGCGCGGCGAACGCGGACGTCGCGCAGGCGATCATCCGCGAGATGCAGTGGTACGACGATTATCTGAAGCGCGGCGGCGCGGACCGCAGTGCGAACACCACGCCGGGCAACAAGAAGGGCGGCTTGTCGAACATCGTCGAAAAGGCGATGGGCTCGATCATCAAGTCCGGCAATTCGCCGATTTCCGGCGTCCTGTCGCCCGGCGAGAAAGTCCAGCAAAAAGGGCTTATCTACGCGGCAACCCCAGCGAGCGACTTTATCTGCGGCACGCTTCAGCTTGCGGCCGGGATCAACCTGCACGTGTTCACGACCGGCCGCGGCACGCCGTACAGCCTCGCGGAAGTGCCCGTCATCAAGATGGCGACGCGCTCCGATCTGGCGCGCCGCTGGCATGACCTGATGGACATCAACGCCGGCACCATTGCAACCGGCGAGGCGACGATCGAAGACGTGGGCTGGGAACTGTTCCGCTACATGCTGGACGTCGCGAGCGGTCGCAAGAAGACCTGCGCCGAGAAGCTCAAGCTGCATAATGCGCTGGCGCTTTTCAATCCGGCGCCGGTGACCTGATTGGCGCATCAGGCGAGCCGCGCATGTCGCGGCTCGTTTCACATGATGGCTTCAGCGCTTCATTGCCTCATTGGTGTCATTCGTCTCATTGACAGCTGGTAATCCATAAACAGAAAGACATGACTGACTCGCATCTGGACCATACACCCGCGCAAAAACCCTTCCGGCGACTGCTGCTCACCGGCGCGGCGGGCAATCTCGGCACGCAACTGCGCGGCGCGCTCGCCGCGTGGGCGGACATCGTGCGCGTGACCGACATTGCGCCGCTTGGCGAAGTGGCCGCGCATGAAGAAGCGTCGATCGTCGACCTCGCGGACGAAGCCGCGGTTCTGGCGCTGCTCCAGGACGTGGACGCGGTCATTCACCTCGGCGGCATCTCAGTGGAAGCGCCTTTCGCAGATCTGCTCGAAGCGAACATTCGTGGCCTGTACAACCTGTATTCAGCCGCGCAGAAGCAGGGCGTGAGGCGCATCGTGTACGCGAGCTCGAACCATGCAGTCGGTTTTCATCCAGTGACGGAAGTGCTCGATACCGACGCGCCTTTGCGCCCCGACAGCCTGTATGGCGTGACCAAGTGTTTCGGTGAATCGCTGTCGCGCTACTACTTTGACCGCTTCGGGCTAGAGACGGTGTGTCTGCGGATCGGCTCGTCGTTCGAGCAGCCAAAGAATCCGCGCATGCTGGTCACGTATCTTAGCTATCGCGACTTCATCGAACTCGTGCGTTGTTCGCTGTTCACGAATCGCGTCGGCCATGCAATCGTGTATGGCGTGTCGGATAACCGCACCAAGTGGGTCGACAACACCAAAGCGGCGTTTCTCGGGTTTCGCCCGCAGGACAGCTCGGTGCAGTTCGAACATCTCTTTCCGATGAGCGCGCCGACCGCCGATCTCGACGATCCCACCCAGCGCTTCCAGGGCGGCCCGTTTGTGCTCGCCGGGCCGATGGAGCCGAAGCGTTGAGCGCGGCGGCGAACCCGCGCGTTGAACGCGTCGAGGCAGCGGGAGACGCGCCGGCTGGCGTCGGCGAAAGTCCGGTGTGGCGAGTCGCGGAGCAGGCGCTTTACTGGGTCGATATCCCGGCGCAAAAAATCTTGCGCTTGCGGCTGCCGAGCGGCGAGCGGTCCGAGTGGCTGTTGCCGGAGAAGGTCGCCTGCATCGCGTTCGATCGTCGCGGCACCGTGCTTGCCGGCTGCGAAAGCGGCCTCTTCGCCGTGACGCTGAATGAAGCTTCCGCAGATCTGGCGACACAAGCCGTGCGCACCGACGAGCCCGTTGAAGTTGCCGGGCGCAAGCTCGCGGCGCCTGTGTTTCCGTTCGACGACATGCGTTTCAACGACGGCCGCTGCGACCGGCAAGGCCGCTTCTGGGCCGGCACGATGGTGCAGGACATGGCCGCCGCCAACCCAGCCGGCGCGCTTTACAGGTTCGACGCGCGCGGCGTGCTGTCGGCGCCGGTTGTCGACGGACTAATCACGCAAAACGGCCTCGGCTGGTCGCCGGATGGCAGGACCATGTACCTGTCCGACTCGCATCCGCTGCGTAGACAGATCTGGGCTTTCGACTACGACGTCGAGACCGGCGAGCCGCGCAACCGGCGCATGTTCGCGGACCTGAACCACTATGTGGGCCGGCCCGATGGCGCGGCAGTGGATGCCGACGGCTGTTACTGGATCTGCGCGAACGACGCCGGCGCGCTGCTGCGCTTCACGCCGCAAGGCAAGCTGGACAGGCAGATCGCGGTGCCGGCGATTAAACCGGCGATGTGCGCATTCGGCGGGCCGGATCTCGACACGCTGTTTGTCACGTCGATTCGCCCGGCAACCGGCGCGAGCGAACACGATGGACATCTTTTCGCGGTGCGCCCCGGTGTGAATGGCTTGCCGGAGCCCGAATTCGCGGGCGAACTATAGTCGCTTTCGTGGTCGGGATCAGGGCGCCGACGCGTGCAAACGCGGCGGCGTTTTTGTTTTTAAGCGCATCTATTCATCACTCGTCATACAACATTGTGGCGCCGATGCCACAGGTTGCCCCTAGCTTACGAAAATTCGGCGCTTGGCCCACGGGGGCTTCATGTCTCTGCGCGAGGCGGGCGCCAGCCCCTGCGCGTAGGTGCTGACAGCAAACTTCGGTCATCCGTACCGGCTGCGTCTTTCCTCGGGTAAATACCGTCTGTACAACTCAAACTGCGTTTTATAGACTTCATATGTCGTCGTACAACGTATAAGCGCAAACAGATTGCTTTCTTTAGTTTTCGAGATCGCAGTGTGTTGCGCGGTAAGCGACCGCTTTGGCGCGCGCAGTAGTTCGCGCGAAAGCGTGCCGACGCAGTAGAAGTAAAAGAAGTCGAGTTGTCTGACAGGAGTGCTGATCTTTGTGCCGGGGACGTTGCACGGGCAGCACGGCAAGTTCGCCAACCGCAGCAGACCCGCGAGCGCCGCGCCGAAGACGCAGCAAAACCATGTCACATCCGCGACTGGCGGTCCGAGACCGGCCGTTCCAGACGGACCGTCCGCGACCGGCCGTCCGAGACCGGCCGTCCGCGACCGGCCGTCATAAACCGGCAGTTGGTCACGGCCGTCTGCAACCGGTCGCCCGTTACGGCAGTTCACCACCGGCGATCCGTAAGCGGCTATTGCCAGCGGCTTCCCGCCAGCGGTGTCGCATCGATTGGATGTCTATTTCTAAGGAATGTCACGATGAACAAGAAGTTTGCCTCTTCCCGTGTTTCGTTGCTTGTCGCCGCCTCCGTGCTGGCATTCAGCGCCATGTCGGCGCAAGCGCGCGTGTTCCGCGTTTCTGACGTGCATGGCGACACGTACCCGACCAATATGGCCGTCAAGTACATGGGCGAGCAGATCAAGACGGCAACCGGCGGCAAGGACTCGGTGAAGGTATTCGGCAACAGCGCACTTGGTTCGGAGAACGATACGATCGATCAGGTTCGCATCGGCGCACTCGACATGGCGCGCGCAAATGGCGCCGCATTCAACGAGATCGTTCCCGAATCGATGATCCCGTCGCTGCCGTTCCTCTTCCGTGACATCGACCATTTCCGCAAGGTCATGTACGGCCCGGAAGGCCAGAAGATTCTGGACACCTTCAAGGCGAAGGGCATGATCGCGCTGACTTTCTATGAAAGCGGTGCGCGCTCCATCTACACGAAGAAGCCGATCCGCACGCCGGCCGACATGAAGGGCCTCAAAGTGCGCGTGCAGCCGTCGGACCTGATGGTCGACGAAATCAAGGCAATGGGCGGCACGCCCACGCCGATGCCGTTCGCCGAAGTCTATACGGGTCTGAAGACCGGCCTTGTCGACGCGGCCGAAAACAACCTGCCGTCGTACGAAGAAACCAAGCACTTCGAAGTCGCGCCGGTTTATTCGGAGACCCAACATTCGATGACGCCGGAAGTGCTCGTCTTCTCGAAGAAGATCTGGGACACGCTCTCGCCGCAGGAGCAGGAAATCATCAAGAAGGCCGCAGCGGACTCCGTGCCTTACTACCAGAAGCTGTGGACCGCGCGCGAAAACGACGCCAGCAAGACCGTGACGAAGGGCGGCGCGCAGATCGTCACGCCGTCGCAGATCGACCGCGCGGCATTCGTCAAGGTGATGCAGCCGGTGTGGGCGAAGTATGAAAAGACCCCGCAAATGAAGCAGCTCGTCGACGAAATCCAGGCAATCAAGTAAGGCTCGCATGGCGTCTTGCGCAGCGGGAAAGTCTGGCGGGAGACCCGCGGACTTTTCTCTGCACACCGACGCCGCTTAATGCCAGCGCTTATCCAGCGCTCATGTCACATCAGTCACTAGTGACGGAAAGTAGCATTGCTAACTAAGTAACGGCTGTCCGTCGTAGGCAAGAATGGGGTCAAGAGATTCATGAAACGCCCAAACGATTTTCTCTTTCGCGCACTGGCTGTCATTGCTTCAATCAGCCTTGCAGCGCTGAGTGCACTGGTGATTTACGGCGTCGTGATGCGCTATGTGTTTAGCGACGCACCCGATTTCGTCGAACCGATCGCGCTGCTGCTCGTGATCGTGATCGCAATGTTCGGCGCCGCGCTCAAGGTTCGCGAGGGCGGCCATATCGGGCTGGATTCGCTTGTGAAGACCCTGCCGGCAAAGGGGCAACTGATCGCGCACACGTTCCAGCATCTGTGCCTGATCGCGCTTGCCGTGGCGATTTTCTTCGGCTCCCTGCAGATGGCGGAGACCACCCAGCATGACCGGATTCCGATTCTCGGCTTGCCCGAGGCGCTTCGCTATGTGATCCCGGTCATCGCCAGCGTCTGCATTGCATTGTTCTCAATCGAGAACCTGCTGGCGCTTTTCGCAAAGAAACACAAATAGAACAATCATGGAACTTGCCCTCCTATCTATCAGTTTCCTCGTTTTTCTGGTGCTCGGCGTTCCTGTTTCGTTCGCGCTGGGGCTCTCGTGCGTGCTGACGTATCTGTACGAAGGGCTGCCCGCTGCCACGGCGATGCAGTCGATGGTCTCGGGAATGAACGCGTTTTCGTTCCTCGCCGTGCCGTTCTTCATCTTCTCCGGCGAACTGATGCTCCACGGCGGCATTGCCGACCGCATTCTGCGTTTCGCGCAAGCCACGGTCGGTCATTTCCGCGGCGGGCTCGGCATGGCCAATGTGGTCGCGTGCACGTTGTTCGGCGGCGTCTCGGGCTCGCCCACCGCGGACACGTCGGCCATGGGCGGCGTCGTCATTCCGTTGATGAAGCGTGAGGGCTACAGCGCCGCGTACGCGGTCAACGTGACGACGCATTCGTCGCTGGCGGGCGCGCTGATGCCCACGTCGACGAACATGATCATCTACGCATTCGCGGCGCAGGGCATTACCGGCACGCTGAACGGTGTGCCGATGAGCGGCGTGTCGATTGGCGATCTGCTGTTCTCGGGCCTGTTGCCGGTGCTGTGGGTGATGGGCTTCGTGCTGATCGCCGCGTACTGGCAAGCAGTGCGCTATGGCTATCCGCGCCGTCCGGACGGTTCGACCGGCTTGCAGCGTTTTCCGGGCTGGCTCGCGGTCGCGCGCACGTTCCTCGGCGCTTTGCCGGGCCTGATGGTGATCGCGATCATTCTGGTCTGCGTGGCAAAGGGCATTGCGACGGCGACGGAAGCCGCCGCTATCGCAGTGGCTTATTCGCTCGTGCTGACGGTCGTCGTGTATCGCTCGATGACGCTGAAGAAGCTCTCTTTCGCACTGTCGAAAGCCGCTAAAACCACGGGCGTCGTGCTGTTGCTGATCGGCGTGTCGAACATGCTGCGCTTCCAGATGGCTTATCTGGAGATTCCGGATGCGATCGAGCACATGCTCGACGGCGCGACCAGCATCCCCTGGCTGATGCTGCTGTACATCAACCTGATCCAGATCTTCCTCGGCACCTTCGTCGACATGGCGGCGCACATTCTGATCACCACGCCGCTGTTCCTGCCGATGGCCATGCATAGCGGCGTCGGCCCCGTGCAGTTCGGCATCATGATCCTGCTGAATTGCGCATTGGGTCTCGTGCATCCGCCGATCGGCTCGGTGCAGTTCATCGGCTGTGCGATTGGCAATGTGTCGATTGGGGAAACTACCAAGGTGGCGTGGCCGTATTACCTCGCTATCTTCAGCGCCATCAACATTGTGACGTACGTCCCAATGTTCTCCACGTGGTTGCCGAGCCTGATTAACGGGCACCCGGTCTTCTGACCTCGATCCCCGCGATTCACCGGCTGCGCAGTTGAAACAAAGCCGGTAGTCAAGAACAATTTTTTAAGAGGAGTTTTAATGAAAAAGGCACTAGCAACCTCGGCTCTCGGTCTCGTCGCGCTGAGCGCGCACGCTCAGAGCAACGTCACGCTGTACGGTATCGTCGATACGGGTATCGGCTACCAAAGCAGCTCGGCCGCGCTCGGTTCGAATTCGGGCGGGCGCTCGGTAGTCAAGATGAACAACGGCATCTGGGCGGGTAGCCGCTTCGGCCTGAAGGGCGGCGAGGACCTCGGCGGCGGTACGAAGGCCATTTTCCAGTTGGAGCAGGGCTTTAACAGCGCGACCGGCGCTCAGGGCGTGAGCGGTCTCGCGTTCAATCGCCAGGCGTGGGTCGGCGTGACGAACCCCACGTACGGTACGCTGACGGCTGGCCGCCAGTACACGTCGTACTACACGCTGTTGTCGCCGTACAGCCCGACCACGTGGCTGACGGGCGCGTACGGCGCGCATCCGGGCGATATCGACTCGCTGGACACGCTGTATCGCGTCAACAACTCGCTGGTGTACACGTCGCCGAACATGCACGGCCTGACGGTGAGCGGTTCGTACGCGCTGGGCGGTGTGGCCGGCCGGCTCAACGCTGGTTCGACCTGGAGCGCGGCAGTGCAGTACCTGAACGGCCCGTTCGGTATCGCGGCGGGCTTCCAGCGCATCAACAACTCGACGCTGGGCGGCGGCGCCTGGGGTGCTGATTCGACCGCATCCAACAACGGCGCGGAACCGGGCGTGTCCGGTATCAACAACGGCTACCGTACGGCGCAGGCGCAGCAGCGCGTCGCGGTCACCGGCGGCTATGCGTTCAGCTCGCAGCTGGATGTGTCGTTCTCGTACTCGAATGTGCAATACATTCCGGGCGTTGGTTCGGCGTTCCGTCACGAAGCCATCTTCAACACGGCTGGCGCAGTGGTGCACTTCAAGCCGATCAGCGCACTCGATCTGGCGGCTGGCTATAGCTACACGCGTGCAACGGAGGCGAACGGCATTTCGAGCGCGGCTCGTTATCACCAGTTCAACCTGTCGCAGTACTACAGCCTGTCCAAGCGCACCGGTCTGTACGCGCTGGAAGCGTATCAGCGTGCGAGCGGCCAGACGATCGGCAACAACGGCATCAGCATCATCAATGCAACGGCCGATATCGGCGACGGTCAGAACAGCGCACCGTCCTCGTCGCGTAGCCAGTTTGCTGCAGGCGTGGGCATCATCCACCGCTTCTGATCGGTTGGCGTAGCAGCGGCGTGTTGTTACGCCGCCACAGTGACGCGTTTTAGCGATGCGTTTCTGAGCCAGACCCGACGCTGCGCGCGCAACGCGCGCAGCGTTTAATTCACTTCGCGATTCACGAATCGATTCACGTCTG
Source organism: Burkholderia sp. WSM2230 (assembly GCF_000472445.1). Taxonomy (GTDB): domain Bacteria; phylum Pseudomonadota; class Gammaproteobacteria; order Burkholderiales; family Burkholderiaceae; genus Paraburkholderia. The sequence continues at coordinate 198,331 of NZ_AXAJ01000009.1, read as the reverse complement.
GCTGTCGGACCACAAGCGTCCTCCCGTTGCCCAATTTTCGCGCTTCACGTCGGTGAGAATGATGTCCACCGAATTCGGCTCGACGCCGAGCGACTCGCAGGTCGCTTTCGTGATCGCTTCGACGAATTGCCGTTTCTGCTCCAGCGAGCGGCCTTCGAACAGTTCGATATGAAACGTGGGCATGGTTTGCTCCGTTGAAAAGTTGAGCGGCGCGCGCCGCGGTGGACTGGTTGGCCCTCAGTTGCGATAGCTCGGGTCGAGCCGGTCCAGCTTGCGCAACAGCGCGGGCCACTCAAGGGTTCCTTCAATTGCGCCGCCGTCGTAGAGCTGCTCGGCCGTGCGCGCGGCGACTGCGTCGTCGGGCACGACGAGCGGCGCGCCGCATGCCTGCGCCTGCAACTGGATCTCGCATGCCTTCAACAAAGTCGCCATCAGCACATAGGCTTCCGCAACTGTGCGGCCGACCGTCAGCGTGCCGTGATTGCGCAGCAGCATGGCCGGCTTGTCTGCAAGATGCTCGACGAGGCGCGCGCTCTCGGCCGGCGTAAAAGCGAGGCCTTCATAGTCGTGGTAAGCGAGCTGGCGATAAAAGCGCAGCGCGTGTTGCGACGCGGGCAGCAAGCCCGCAGGCTGCGCGGACACGGCCACGCCCGCCGTATTGTGCAGATGCATCACGCAGAACGCATCCGCGCGTGCTGCGTGCACGGCCGCGTGAATCGCGAAGCCGGTCACGTTCACCGCGTGTTCGCTCGCGCCGACAAGATTGCCGTCGATGTCGATCTTCACGAGATTCGACGCGCTCACTTCATCGAACGCGAGGCCAAACGGATTGATGAGAAAGTGGCCCGGCTCATTGGGCACGCTCGCGGAGATATGCGTGTAGATGAGATCGTCCCAGCCATTGAGCGCGACCAGGCGGTAGGCGGCGGCAAGGTCGACGCGAGTTTGCTGCTCTGCTTCCGAGCGCGGCCCAGCTTGCGCCACACGGCCCTTGGGTAGATGAATGAACGACATACGGGTCCTCTCTTGCTGGGTGATGAGCATAGGGTCAGCGGCTGATACGCGGCCTCAGCCATTGCACGGTCCACGTCGCGGCGACGAACGGTGCGGTCAGCGCGGGCAGGCCGGCGCAGGTGGTCCCTGCTTGCAGTATCGCCGCCAGCGTAACGCCGCCGAGCATCCACGCGAGGCCGCATTCGCTCAGCGCCAGCGCGGTCAGCGCGCCGTTGAATCCTAGCAGGCCCGCGTTGAACGAGCTTGCGGTGGCGCCCATCAGCATATGTTCGACGCTCGCGAGGGCTGCGCCCGTCAGCGCACACAGCGCGTGGCGTGGGGACGCCGCCGCGATGCCGAGCAGCACCAGCGCGCCGGCCCCTGCGCTGGAGGCGAAGCCGGTTTGCGCGAGACCGGCGAGCACGCCGCTGCCGAACCCGGCAGTGCCGAGCGTGTGTGCCGTTGCGGCCGCTGCGGCTGTTGTTGGCGCGGGCGCGCTTGCCGCCATCGGCAGCCATAGCCAGGTGACGATCAGACAGGGGCTCGAAAAATAGCCCAAGCCGCGCGAGCGCAGCCGTCGCGACCACGGTTCCAGAAGCCAGGCCGTCGCAGTTGCGGCAAGAATCGCGATGGCGGCGGCGCTTGCATCGTCGGCGATATAGCTGAACGCGGCGAGTCCGGCCAATGCGCCGTTGAAGCCGTGCAGGCCCGCGCGCAGATCGTCGTCAGGATAACCGGCGAGCACTGCGCTCACGTTAGCCGAAACGGCGCCGATCAGCGCCGCGCACGCAAGACGCGGGTCCCACAACAGCCAGCCGGCGAAAAGACACGCGCCCGTGAACGCGTTCGCTTGCAGCACGATCTGGCCGACGCTGCGCAGCAATGTGCGCAAGGCGGCGGAGTGTGCTTCGGTCGCGGGGGCGTGCATGGTTTATAAATCGGTGAGGATTCGATGGCGCGCTGCGATGTGAGCGGAATCGCGGCGCAGCGGCCAACAGATGCGAAACGCGAGCATAGGGCAGGGCGCGGCTGCGTGCATGCACGGGCGTTGATAGTCGCTATTTGCAACGGCTGCGCGTGATGGACCGCATATCGTGCTGATACGAAACGAAGCAGCGGCGATCAACGCATGTTCGCGCTACGATGTGAGCGCGGCGCGTGCCGCATGTTTCATCATGAGGAGACGATCCGATGCGGGAACTACGGTGGGCATCGCAGGAAGGCGACGGTATCGAGCATCTGACATTCGACGCGCGCGAGGACGGATTCCACGTCGAGAGCGTTGTCGTCGGGCAGCGCTACGGCAAGGCCTACGGGCTGCACTACGAAGTGCGCTGCGACGCGCAATGGCGTACGCTCTACGCGTGGCTGAAGATTGTCGGCGCAGGCGAGCTGGAGTTGCACGGCGACGGAGAGGGCCATTGGCGCGATGGCCACGGCCTCGTGTTGAGTGCGATTGAAGGATGCATCGACATTGATATTGCAGCCACGCCGTTCACCAACACGCTGCCGATTCGCCGCTTGCAGCTCGCGCAAGGAGAGCGCAGGCCATTGCAGGTGGCCTATATTTCGACGCCCGATCTTCAGGTCACGCGCGTCGAGCAGGCATATTCGTGCGTGGAGCTGAACCGCGAATATCGCTATGAAGGCATTTTTCGCGACTTCACAGCGAATATGAAGGTGGACGAGGACGGGCTCGTGATCGATTATCCGACGCTGTTTACCCGCCTGCCTCGCGAGCGTTGAGCGGGGATGCGGCCGAGCCGCGCGATCCGTGAAGATGCCGGGCCACAAAGCGTTCGATATGCGCTGCGATAACTTGTGGCTCGCGCAGCACGACCCAATGACCTGCGTCTATTTCAACGCGCTCATATGCGCCGAGCCACGCTTCATGTGCGAGCGACAGTTCGGGGCCGACATAGCGGTCTCGCAGCGGCACGATAAATTGCACCGGCGCGTGCGCGTGGCGAGCGCGTGGATGCAAGAGCCTGTCGATGAAATTGGCGCGGTAAAGATTGAGACCGTTGATCGCGTTGCGCAGTTGCGCGGGGTCGCGCGATGCGCGCACGCGCTCGGTTAGGTGCAGCCACAGCGGCCACAGGCGTGCACCGCCAAGACGCCACGCGAGTTCGGGCAGCCACGGCAGGTGGAAAAAGACAATGTACCAGGATCTGAGCATTTGCCGAAAGCCGCCGCCGACGGATGATTGATTCGGTATCCTTTGTTTGTCGCCGACGGTAAGGGGGCAGTCCGAGCGCGACGACGCATGATCGAGACACGGCCCCGAAATCGATGTGTACGACGCAATCCGGCCTTTGAATTGCGGGTCGGTGACCGCTTCCCAGCTTTGAATAGAGCCCCAGTCGTGACCGACCAGATGAAAGGGCTGCACGCCGCAGGTGGAATCGGCGACTACTGCGAGATCTGCCGCGAGCCGTTGCAGACGGTACCCGCTGCGCGTGGCTGGCGCTTCCGAAGCACCGGCGCCGCGTACGTCGTATGTGATGACGCGAAAGCGCCCGTCGAGCTGCGCGCGTATGGGTTCCCATACCGTGGCCGAGTCGGGATAGCCGTGCACCAGCACGAGAGGCGGCGCGTCACGCGGTCCACTGAGATAGACCGCGAGCCGCACGTCGCCGGCATCGACCGACAAGGTCTCGGGTATCACACGGCCGCCTGCACGCCGCGCCGCGCGGCTCGACGCATGCCGGGCGTGGCGGCGTTCGCTGCGTCGACCGCCGCCACGAGGCCGTCGATTCGCGCCAGTTGCGCGCGATTGTCGTGATCCCACGGGTGAAAGCCCGGCCGGAAAAAACTCAGCCACTCGCCGGCAATGCGAGGAAACACGCCATGACGCGGTCCATAAAGATACTTGACGACGCGCCACACACCGCGCAGATGAGTGCCGCGTTTGCGATCCGCGATCATCAGACGCACGTGGTAGTCGAACACGATCAACCAGAACGTGAGGGTGGTGGCAAGCATGACGCCGGTACGTAACAGATATCGCCCGAGGCCAGGTTTAAGCACCGCGTTCCATACGTCGTACGAGACCGACTTGTGCTCGGTCTCTTCGAGCGCATGCCACGTCCACATTTGCGCATAACCTTCAACAGACCCTTCGATACGCGTGGCGTCCTCCAGCAGCAGGCCCGCAAGCATCGCCGTGTAGTGTTCGAGGCATACGGTGACAGCCAACTGATACGAATGCGGCAACACCTTGCGGCCGAAATTGAGGATCGCCCACAGCCGTTTGTCGAGCTTGTGCGCGGGCAAGCCGGCCTGTTGCAGCAGGTCGTTGTACTCCACATGCTCGCGCGTATGCATGGCTTCCTGGCCGATAAAGCCGAGCACCTGCTTTTTCAGCACCGGGTCGTCGATCTGGTCGCGATAGTTGCGCACGCTGTCCATGAAGAAACGCTCGCCGGCCGGAAACAGCAGCGAAAGCGCGTTAAAGAAGTGGGTCACGTGCGAGCCTTGCGCGTGCCAGTCGCAAGCGCGCTCTTGCGGAAGATTGAAGCGTAGGTCGCGGCGAACGGGCATCATGGCCTTTCTCCTTTCGAGTCCTCTGAATTGCTGAAAACTTTGTGACTCCCTGCGATTGTTCGAGCGGCGCGTTGCATCATGCACGCTTGCCGGCCAGTTGCGCCGCACGCCGCGCGCGCTTTTCCGCCATGTGCTTCATGCGCCGCGTTTGCAGCACGACCAGTGCCTGATAGGCGGCGGGCAGCGTGCGTGCGAGCCAGTCGGCGGCGCGGGCATCGCGGCCGATCAACACGCGCCGTCTGTTTCTGCGCACGCCGTCCAGAATCACGCGGGCAGCTTCGTCGGCGGTGGTGATAAAGAACTTCTCGAAGTCGTCCTTGCCCTGCTGTTCGTTTTCGAGCATGAAGCCGACCATGTTTGGCGCAATGCGGCTCGACTGTGCGATGCTGGTGCGGATGCCGCCAGGATGCACGCACGTTGCCGACACGCCGCATTTCATCAGGTCGAGCTCCTGGCGCAACGCTTCGGTGAAGCCGCGCACCGCGAACTTGGTCGCGTTGTAGCCGCTCATCCCTGGCTGCGCGAAGAGACCGAACACGCTCGACGTATTGACGATGTGGCCTTCGCCAGATGCTTTCAGATGAGGCAGGAACGCCTTCGTGCCATGCACGACGCCCCAGAAGTTGATACCGACGATCCACTCGAGATCCGCGTAATCCATCCCTTCAATGGTGCTCGACAGCGCAACACCGGCGTTGTTGAAGACGAGATTCACGCGCCCGTGTTGGCTGGCTGTTTCGGCCGCCCACGCGAACATTGCGCTGCGGTCCGAGACGTCGAACACGGCGGTGGTGATGAGAAGCGGCGCGCCCACGATATGTGGCGCGGCGGCGTCTGCGAGGCGGGCGGTCTCCTCGAGGCTCGTCGCGTTACGGTCCGCGAGCGCAAGGTGGCAACCTTCGCGCGCCAGCCGGATCGCGAGCGAGCGCCCCATGCCCGAGCCCGCACCGGTAATCGCGGCTACCTTGTCGGTGAAATGCTTCATTGGTTTTATCTCCTCCTCTCTGAACTGCCTTGTCGTTATGCGTATCTCAGTTCGCTTCCGCCGACGCCGCTGCGTTGCCGTGCACGCGCGCGCCGTGTGGCGCGGCGGCATGCGCGTTCGCTGTCTGGGGCGCCGGGGAATAAGCGAAGTAATCGTCCATGCTGAACGTGCTTGTGGCCTGGCGGAATTTGTAGGCGAAGCCGGGCCACAGCGTAGTGTTCCTGCCGGTTCGCGGATCGAGATACCAGCTCTTGCAGCCGCCTGTCGACCAGATTGCGCGGCCAAGTCTTTGCTGGATCTGTTCGTTGTATGCGTGCTCCACGTGCGGGCGAACTTCGATTGCCTCGGCACGTTCGCTTTGCATCGTCTTCAGCGCGCGCAGAATGTATTCGACCTGTGACTCGATCATGAACACCATCGAGTTGTGTCCCAGGCCGGTATTCGGACCGACGATCATGAAAAAGTTCGGATACCCAGGCAATGTGGTGCCGAGGTACGCATGCGCGCCGTCGCGCCATGTATCGACAATATCGACGCCGCCGCGCCCACGAACCACGCCTCGCGGAAACGGATCCGCGACCTGGAACCCCGTGCCGAAGATCAGGCAGTCGACCGGATGACGCACACCATCGCTCGTGATGACCGCGTCTTCCTCGATGCGCTCGATTGCGCTCGTGGTCACATTCACATTCGCACGCGAGAGAGCGGGAAAGTAGTCGTTCGAGATCAGGATGCGCTTGCAGCCCATCGTGTAGTTCGGCGTAAGCGTTGCGCGCAGTTGCGGGTCGCGCACCTGGCGCCGCAGATGCCGCTCAGCCACTTTCTGCGCGGTCTTCATCAGCGAGGGATGAACGGCGAACCCTAGCGCACGCGATTCGAGCATGCAGTACAGCGCCGAACGCATGATCTTTTGTGTGAACGGCAGGTGTCGGAATAGCCACTGTTCGAAGGGGCGCACCGCGCGGTCGGCCTTCGGCATGATCCATGGCGGCGTGCGCTGGAATAGAGTCAGGTGCGCCACGCGCGGCGCGATTTGCGGCACGAACTGGATCGCACTTGCACCCGTGCCGATCACGGCCACGCGTTTCCCGTCGAGCGGATAAGCGTGGTCCCAGTGCTGCGAATGAAATGCCCGGCCCTTGAATGTGTCGATGCCGGGAATATCGGGCAGCGCCGCGCGCGAGAGGCCGCCCATCGCCGAGATCAGCACGCGCGCCGACCACTGCTGCCCGTTGGCGAAGCTCAGATGCCAGCGCTGGCGCACGTCGTCGTAGAAGGCGCTCGTCAGCTCGTGGCCGAAACGCAGATGACGCTCGACGCCAAAGCGCCGCGTGCAGTCCTCGAGGTACGCGCGAATTTCCGGTTGGCGCGCGAACATGCGCGTCCAGCGCGGATTCGGCGCGAAGGAAAACGAATAAACGTGCGATTGCACATCGCATGCACAACCGGGGTAGTGGTTGTCGCGCCATGTGCCGCCGACAGCATCGGCTTTTTCGGCAATGACGAAATCGGTCAAGCCGGCTTGCCGCAAGCGAATCGCCATGCCGAGACCCGCAAAGCCGGTTCCGATAATGGCGATATCAGTCTCGATAAGAGACGCGCGGTTCACCGCGGCGTCGTTGGGCATGCGTGCGTTCATCCGGCCGTCTCCGTTTTTACGCTCTTAACTGTTACATTGGTTGATGTAACGATAGGGGCTCAAAACGGGCCACGCAAGCGGCTGTCTAGACGCCTGACTCTAGGACAGAGCCGCGCTGGGTTTTTTCGTTAAATGGTCTGGAGCCGCGCGAACTTACTGCTTCGAGGGCTTTTTCCTGCCGGCGGCGCGCGGCGATGCTGGATTCCCGGCGGATTCGCCGAGCTTTTTGGCCATGATTGCAGCGACGCGATCGCCCAGGTAATCGCCGGACGCTTCCTCCAGCGCGCGATTCATTTCGCTTTCCACCAGCACCATCGCGAGCGGGCGAACGCGCCAGATGGCGTCGACGAGGGCGGGCACGTCGGCGGGCGGCGGGAGCGCGTCGGGATCGTAGCGGTCCAGCTGACGAACCACCAGATCCACGAGCGCCTTCGCGACCGCGCTGAAATGCGGCCGCGCGGCGCCCACGGCATCGAGCAGATCGGCAAGTGGAATGCCTTCCTTCGCAAGCGTCGCGCCCGCGGCGAGAGCCGTGGGGCTGCCCGATACGAACGACAGGCCGTCGCGCTCGAGCAGGCCGAGATCGACGGCTTTGGCGAGTGCGGCCGGCGAGGCCTTGTCGCCGAACATCTGCAGCAGCTCGATCAGCGAATATTTCCTGGGATGCTCGCGCGACCAGCGTCCGCCGATCGCCGTTTCGAGGCCGAGAATCGAGCGAAGATCGTGCCCTTCGTCGACAGCCTTGATCAGATCCTGAATGTTCGCGAGCGTGTAGCCGCGGGCCAGCAGATGATTGATCAGCTTCAGACGCGACACGTGCGTGTCGTCGTACACGCCGACACGGCCGCGCTTTTCAGGTGGCGCGAGAAGGCCGCGGTCCTGATACGCGCGCACGTTGCGCACGGTGGTGTCGCTCACGCGCGCGAGTTCGTCGACGGTGTATTCGTTGCGCGGCGCGGCGTCCGCGGGTATGCCGGCGGCTAGATCGGTTGGCATGCTCGAGGTGTCGGGCGCAGGCGGGGTGCGGGGCGGCGTGTTGGGCATGTCGGCGATTTTACCGCGCTGCCTCCACGGCGGACCAGCACGGCGCCGTTCATGCGCGACGCTATGAGTCCTGCGACGGCGGTGTCGAAGAACCCGTACCCAAGGTTCTTTGCATGAGTGTGGTGTCGAGCCAGCGGCCATGTTTGAAACCGACTGCCTTCAAGGTGCCGGTCAGTTCGAAGCCTGACTGTTTATGCAGCGACAGCGACCCGCCGCTGCCGCCGTCCGCGATGACGGCGACCATCTGGCGCCAGGGCCCGGCTTCGCATCGTTCGATCAGCGCTTGCAGCAGCACGCGGCCCAAGCCTCGTCCGCGATAGGCGTCGCTTACGTAGATCGAGTCTTCAACGGTGTGGCGATACGCGGCGCGTGGGCGATAAGGCGTCGCGTAGCAATAGCCGGCGACCTCGCCGTCGATCTCGGCGACCATGTACGGCAGGCCATGACTGCGCACCGACGCGAGCCGGGCGCGCAGATCGTCGACGGAAGGCGGGACTTCCTCGAACGACGCGACGCCGGTCAGCACGTGGTGCGCGTAAATGGCCTGGATGGCGGGCAGGTCGGCTTCGGTGGCGTCGCGGATCAGGGCGGGGGCGGGCGAGGCGGCTTGCTCGACGGCTGACGGTGCGGTTTCCGGAGCAGCTAGCGGGGCGGCTTGCGCGGCGGCTGCCGGCGAAGCGCCGCTGGCATGCATGTCGATGTCCGGGCCGGCGGACGCAGGGCGGGTTGTGCTCATAACGTAGTCCAAAAGCGGCCTCTCAGCCGTGGTATCGGTTCTTCCGACGATACCTTTTGACTATGCCCGCAGCGCGCGCGAATTTGAAGCCGGTCAATAATGGTTGTCGCGCAATAGTCGCGCAATCGTCGCGCGGGTCAGCCAGCAGGCCGTGCGGGCGCCGCCTTTGAGAAGCGCCGCGCGCCGGCCACGCAGGCCACTACCGCGACAGTGACCGCGATCATCGAAGGCGGCACCTGTTCATGCAGCAGCAGGCCCGCGAGCAGCAGTCCAAAAAACGGCTGCAGCAATTGCAACTGGCCGACGCCAGCGATCCCGCCGAGCGCGAGCCCGCGATACCAGAACACGAAGCCGATCAGCATGCTGAACAGCGACACGTAAGCGAGCCCCCACAGCGCCGCATGGCTGATGCCCTCGAACGACGCAGGCCGGGTCCACCACGCCAGCGGAAGCATGAGGGGAAGCGACAGCACCAGCGCCCACGAAATGACCTGCCAGCCGCCGAGATGCCGCGAAAGCCGTGCGCCTTCCGCATAACCGAGTCCGCACGCGACGATCGCGGCAAGCATCAGCGCGTCGCCTACCGGGGACGCGGCGATGCCGTGCCGCATCGCGAAGGCGACCACTGCGCCGCTGCCGAGCGCCGAGAACAACCAGAACGCCGCTTGCGGGCGCTCGCCGCCGCGCAGCACGCCGAAGATAGCGGTGGCAAGCGGCAGCAGGCCGACGAAGACAATCGCGTGCGCCGAGCTGACGTGGCGCAGCGCAAGCGCGGTCAGCAGCGGGAAGCCCACCACCACGCCGAGCGCGACCACCACGAGGGGAACGACGTCGCGACGCGCGGGACGCGCCTCGCGGAACACGAGCAGCAGCGCAAGCCCCAGCGTGCCCGCGATGGTCGCGCGCGCGACCGTGAGGAACACTGGATCCAGCCCTTGCACTGCAATGCGGGTAGCCGGCAGCGAGCCGCTGAAAATGAACACCCCTATGAGGCCGCTCAGCCAGCCGTTTGTCGTCTTGTCCATCGGGAAACGTCCGTGCGCATTGAAATGAAGCCTATAGCATCCGCTTGCCGCGCGGAAAGGTTAAGCTACGCATCAGTACAATTCATGCAAACTGTACCGACGAAGGAGCAGTACAGATGGGCGAAAGTGGTCAAGACCAGCCGGTTGACAAGTCACAGGGCACGCGAGTCGGCATCGTCATGGACAATCTGCGCGAACGCATTGCCAGCCGCTCGCTGATGCCCGGTGCGCGCGTGCCGTCCATCCGCGTGATGACGGAGGCGCTCCGCGTGTCGAAGTCGACGGTGGTCGAGGCCTACGACCGGCTCGTTGCCGAAGGGGTGATTGTCGCGCGGCGCGGCTCGGGATTTTTCGTGTCGGGTCATGCACCGCCGCTCGCGCTTGCCGATCTCGGGCCGCGTCTCGATCGCGAGGTCGATCCGCTGTGGCTCACGCGCCAGTCGTTGCAGTCGAGCCTGAAGGTGCTCAAGCCGGGTTGCGGCTGGATGCCGGCGTCATGGCTGCCAGAGGACGGCGTGCGCCGCGCGCTGCGAGCGGTAGCGCGCGATCCGCAGTCGCCACTTGCCGATTACGCGAATCCGTACGGCTTGCCCGCGCTGCGCCAGCAGCTCGCGTGGCGGCTCGCGCAACACGGCGTGGAGGCGCCGCCCGAGCAGATCGTGCTGACCGACGGCGGAACTCACGCGCTCGACCTCGTGTGCCGTTTCCTGCTCGAACCGGGCGACACGGTGTTGATCGACGACCCATGCTATTTCAACTTTCAGGCGCTGCTGCGGGCGCATCGGGCGCGCATCGTCGGGGTGCCTTACACGCCGTCCGGTCCGGATCTCGCAGCCTTCGAGCGGGCGCTGATCGCGCACCGTCCACGGCTTTATGTGACCAATTCCGCGATTCATAACCCGACCGGCGCGACGCTCGCGCCGGCTGTCGCGCATCGGCTGCTGAAGCTTGCAGGCGAACACAATCTGATTGTGGTGGAGGACGATATCTTCGCCGACTTCGAAGACGAAGCCGCCCCGCGTCTCGCGGCGTTCGACGGGCTTACGCGCGTGGTGTCGATCGGCAGCTTTTCGAAAACGCTTTCCGCGGCGGCGCGTTGCGGCTATATCGCCGCGCGCGCCGAGTGGATCGAGCCGCTGACCGACCTGAAACTCGCGACGTCGTTCGGCAACGGACAGCTGACGGCCAGTGTCGTGCATCGCTTGCTGGTGGACGGCACTTACCGGCGCCATCTGGAGTCGATGCGCGCGAAGCTCGCGGATGCAATGGGCGAGACCATGCGGCGCCTCGCCTACGCCGGCCTTGACGTATGGACCCGGCCGCGCGCCGGCATGTTCGTGTGGGCGCGTCTACCGGATTCGCTGGATGCCGCCGACATCGCGCGCCACGCGTTGGCCGCAAATGTCGTGTTCGCGCCGGGCAACGTGTTCAGCGTGTCGCAGTCGGCAACGGGTTACTTGCGCTTTAACGTGTCGCAATGCAATCGGCCGAAAGTGTATGAGACCTTGCAGCGGGCGATGGAAAGCGCTGCCGTACGCAGCGAGCGCGTGTAACAGCGCCTGTCTTGCCCTGGTCCGCGATCGCCCGCGCGTGATGCGTGCTCTCTGCGCCTCCGCGCACGCGTTCACCAGTCCACCTGCCCAACCTCATTTGCACAGCAAAAGCAGCCGTTCCTGATTAGAGCAGCTGCTGCGTGCCTTTTGCGCGACCTGCGCCGCCGCGTTGACGTTCGCGCTCCTGTTCGCGAGACACGCGCGTAAATGCTTCTCCACCGGCGGATAATATTTCCAGCCGCGCACCAGCGTAGGCAGTTCGAGCTTCACCTGTTTCCACTTCGGGTGCCCATGTTCCTGCAGATTGTCGAAGTTCGCGCAAAGGGAGTCGGCGAAGTGATTCAGATTGCCGACGGTATCGCGCAGACCGTAGTCGTAAGTGACGAGGAAGGCTTTGACCGTCAGGGTGGGGACATCTTCTTTCAGCCAGTTTGGATAGCTGGTCGCGCGGATCGTGGCCGGGAAATAGGTCTGTTTTGCGCGGGCCGTTTCGGGCGCGGCGGAATCGGCTCTTAGCAGACGGATCTGTTGCAACAGCTCCGGGTTCATGTCGTTGAACAGTTTTGCCGGCTGTCCTACGACGATGATCGCGACATCCACTTTCTTGACGATCAGCGCGGCGAGCGCGTCCTCGTTGCTTAGATGCTGGACGTTCTGCTCCGGAATCGGCTGGCCGAACATCAGGCGATAAAGCGTGGTCGCCGACTGCGCGGTACCGCTGCCGAGCAGGCCGACGCTGATCGTTTTGTCCTTGATGTCGCCCAAAGTCTTTAGCGGCGAGTCTGCGCGCACCACGACGTTTATCTCCTCGTCATAGAGCGGCATGATGAGGCGCAGTGGACGAATCGCCGTACCGGCGTCGGGATTGCCGGAGTTGGCCATGTCGATATACGCCTGATAGACGTCCGACTGCACGAGAGCGAGCTTTACGCCGGGCTCATATCTCATGCGCTGCACATTCTCGGCCGAGCCCTTGGATGCGACCACGGACAGATCGATGCCCGCTGGCTGCGCCACCCATTTGGACAGGTCCTGGCCGATCTGGATGTAGGTGCCTCGTTCCGGGCCGGTTACTATCTTGTAGTGCGCGGGTTCGGCGCTGCTCAGCGAAGACGCGAGGAGCAGCATCGCTCCAAGCCATCCCATCAGAAGTTTGTTCAGCATGGTTCGCACCTGTTTGGTCAGGGTAGAACAACAACCCGGTCCGTTTCAATTTAATTCGGTATCCAGATCATTGTTTGGCGACTTGGCCGGCGATCTTTGCGCTGGTCGTTGTTTGAGCGCTAAGCGGCGCCCAGCCGGTCTCGCGAATCACGCGCTCAAGAATCGTTTTCGCCGGATCACTGCCGGTGTCGAGCGCGAGCGCCTCATTCGCATGCTCGCGAGCGCACGGCCACGATTGCTGATCGGTGCACAGTTGCGCAGCGAGCAACGCGGCGTCGCGGCGCGCGGTCAAGGGCTTGAGCCTGGCGGCGAGGGCCTGGGCCTCGTCGTTGTCCGGCTGCAGCACTTGCACGGCGGACAGAGCGGCTTGCGCCGCGCTGAGATCGTTGACGGCGAATGCCGTCCGGGCCGCCTGCACGGCTTGCGCGGCATCGTGGAATTGCGGCGCGGCGGGTTGGGCTGCGGCTACCACTATCGGCACAGTCGCCGGTACTGCCTGCGGGGTGTTTCGCACGCTGCCGGCGCCGATGGACTTGCCAGGGACAACTGCGAGACGCGACTCGGCCGCCTGCTCGGGCGAGTATCGTGCGATGGCGCCCGTCGCCGTTCTCGCATTCTGCGCTGTTTCGGCGGCTTGCTCACCGCTGCTGTAATGCAGATCGCGGCTCTCGCTCAATAGCGCATAGCCGACATAGGCCAGGCCCGCGGCGACAACCGCGGCGCTCGCAAGCAGCACGTGACGCAGGTGCAGACTCGTGCGATGCGCGAGTTCGCCTCTGTCTGTGTCGATGACAGGCATCAACGAGGTGTCGGGCGCGACTAGTGGCGAAGGCGACGTGTGAAGCGCTGCGGCGGGAGCGAGATTCAACCCCGCATGCAGCGCGCCGCCAGGGAAGTCCGGCTCGGCGAACGCCGACGCCGTGAAGCTGTCGTGCAACGTCGACATCTTGAGCGTGCTTGTCCGGCTCTCGTGCAACGCACTGCGCGCGGGCGCCTCGTCGTCGAGTGGATGAACAGCGCCGCAATACGGGCAATGTTCGAGCTGCCGGTACAGCGCGCCGCCACATCGTTTGCAGGGTGTCGGAAACTGATGGCCAGCTAAGGTCTGAGTGGACATGCTGTGGCTCCACCTGTGGAAAACAATGCCGTTACGGCATGCTCCCGATCGCGTTTGAGGCGGTGTGGTCGTCCGCGGAAACTGCGATCTACATGCGCCAGAGAGTCCGGGCAGGCAAGCGACGCTTGCGTGCCGTCGTTTTCAATATGTGGCGTTTCGAGACGCGCGTCAATGGACGATCGACCCTATGTTATGTGCGCTACCGCACATTACCAGGTAGGACGAATGATCGTGCATGTCAGGAAGACGAACGCGCGCCGCTTTTTTTATGCTATGGCGCGCCGCTCGAGGATGAATGCCGGGCGCATGCAGTCGATGTCTGCGTAGGCGCCCGAGCAACGAAGTGCAACGCGATCAGTGTTTACGTAGAGGATGATCCTTGAGGAACCACGCGAGGGCGAACGCGATCAGCACGACGCAAGCCGCAGACAGATACACCGTATGCAGCGCACCCGCGAAAGCCTCCAGATAGTCGGCCCGCAGCGCGTCGGGCAACTCGCGGATCGCCGCAGGCCCGAGCGCGTGCGGCAATTCGGTGCCGGCTGGAATCAGCTTCTCGAGCCGCGCGGCGAGGCCATTCGAGAACACGGCGCCGAACGCGGCCACGCCAACCGAACCGCCGATCGAGCGGAACAGCGTGGCGCCCGAGGTGGCCACACCGACATGCCTGAAATCCACGGTGTTTTGCACGGCGAGTATCAGCACCTGCATTACCATGCCGAGGCCGCAACCGAGAATGCCCATGTAGAGATACATCACATGAGTCGGCGTATCGAGCTGCAAGCGCGCCAGCAGCAACATCGCAACCGCCACGAGCAGAGTGCCGGCAATCGGGAACATGCGATAACGGCCAAGCTTGCCGATTGCGCGGCCAGTCACCATCGACATGACGAAGAGGCCGCCCATCATCGGGAGCATCTGCATGCCGGCTTGTGTCGGCGTCGCGCCCTTTACCACCTGAAGATAAAGCGGCAGAAAGGTGACGGCGCCGAACATCGACACGCCGACGATAAAGCCGATCAGACTACTCAACACAAACGTGCGTTGCCTGAAGAGTTCGAGCGGCATGAGCGGCTCAACGGCGCTGCGCTCTTCATGGATAAAACCCCAGATCGCAACGAGCCCCATGCCCAGCGTGAGCCACAGTTGCGGCGACGCCCACGGCAGGATCGTGCCGCCCTCGCTCGTGAACAGGATGATGCAGGTGAGCGCGCCCGCCAGAAACGCGGCGCCCATATAGTCGATGGTGTGCTTCACGTGACGCACATGCGGCTTGAACACCGCGCCGATCACGGCGAGCGCAACGATTCCAAGCGGCAGGTTGATGTAGAAGATCCAGCGCCACGTGAGGTGCTCGACGAGAAAACCGCCGAGCAGCGGGCCGATCACCGTGGCCAGACCGAACACGCCGCCGAACACGCCCTGATAGCGGCCACGCTCGGCAGGCGGAATAACATCTGCGATTGCGGCCATTGTCACAACAAGCAGGCCGCCGCCGCCGAGTCCTTGCAAGGCACGCAACACGATCAGCTGCGTCATGTCCTGCGCGATGCCGCATAACGCGGAGCCTACGAGAAAGAGTCCGATCGCCGCTTGCAGCACGATCTTGCGTCCGAACAGATCGCCGAGCTTGCCGTAGAGCGGCACGACAATGGTCGAGCTGAGCAGGTAAGCGGTCACGACCCAGGACAGATTGTTGAGGCCGCCCAGTTCGCCGACGATGGTCGGCAACGCCGTCGACACAATGGTCTGGTCGAGCGCGGCAAGCAGCATGACGAGCAGCAGCGCGGGAAACAACAGGCGAATCGGCGGATGGCCGGCGGGCGCCTCCGGCTGATGGTGCACATGCGCGCTTTGCTCCGCGCCTTGCTCCGCGGTGGCGGGAGGATCGCCGTTGAGCAGGCGCTGAGGTTGCGTGAGGGTCGACTGTTGCATGGCGGCCGTGTGTTGAAATTAATTAACTCGGAGATTAATATATGCGACATCTGGTCGCACGTCAAATGAGAGCAATGGCAAAGATCCCGTCGGTGGGTAAGAAGCAGAGCGGTGTGAAAGCGTCGGCCGGCAAGGCGGCTGCGGCCAAAGCACGCAAGAGCGTGAAGCGCGGCGCGAGTCTCGCGGCTGAAGTCGCAGCGCCCGCAGCCACAGGCGCCGAGCCACACGAGGGCACGGTAAGGCGGCCAGGCCGCCCTTCGGGTGCGGCGCGGGGAGCGGAGCAGCGCAGCCGTCTGCTTGACGCGGCGCTCGAACTGTTCGCCCGTCAGGGAATCGTCGATACGACGCTCGGCGAGATTGCCCGCGAGGCCGGTTTCACGCCGGCCATGATGCATTACTACTTCAAGACGCGCGATCAGTTGCTCGACGTGCTGATCGACGAACGCATCGGCCCGTTGCGCGCCAGTCTCGGCGTGCCCTTGCACGAGCATGCGGACGATCCGGTCGCGGCCATCACGCAACTGGCGCAGCGGATGGTGCGGGCCGCGGTGGCGCATCCATGGTTTCCGTCGTTATGGGTGCGCGAAGTCATCAGCGACAGCGGGCTCCTGCGTCAGCGCATGCACGAACGTTTCGGCGACTCGAATCAGAAGATGTCGCTTGCCGCCATCGAACGGTGGCAGAAAGAAGGCTATCTGAATGCGGCGCTCGAGCCGTCGCTGATGTTCGTCACGCTGCTTGGCCTGACGGTCTTGCCTCTCGCTACGTCGAAGCTATGGCGCGGCGATCCCAAACGCCGTCAGCCAGGCGAGGAAGAAATCGCCCGTCACGCGGTTGCGCTGCTCACGCAAGGAATTGGTCCGAAGAAAGCTCCATAAAACCGGTCAAAGCCGTTAGCGGTCAATCGGCTCTCATCTTCATGGCATCCCGATGCGCGGCACATAACGTGCTACCCATGGCATGAATGCGAACGCCGCGCGACGGGGCTGCGCGGTGTCCCAGAAAAATCTGTGCAGGAAAGACGCAAAGAAGCTGCGGCGGCGCGCGATGTGCAATGCATCGCACGAGTGGCCGCGGCGAACCGGGTGCCGGCGCCGGTTGCCGTGAACAGGGCCACCGTGAGCCGTTTTTTCATTGGCGTGCAATTTTGGCGCGTTATGGTGCGCGCGTGGCAGGGGGCTTTGTTTACAATCGTCCGCTCTCCTGCAACTCGGCACATGAAATCGAGTCGGAACCATGAACAGCAACATCGCGGCCGCGCAAACCGGCGGCAAACAGAATCAACAGCATAAGCAGCAGAGTGACACCCTGGCCAAGCCTGACGGCCTAACCGGATTTTTAGAGCAACAACAGAAGATGAACGGAGCATTGAGACTCGATCAGGCCACGATCGTGCTCGTAGAAGACGACCCGGACAGCCGGGAATCGCTGACCTTGTTGCTCGAAGCGGAAGGCGCAAACGTCGTTGCGGTGGCGGATGCGGAGGAGGGTGTCGAAGCGGCGGTCCGGCTGCTGCCCGATGCGGTGGTATGCGACCTCGAACTGCCCGCCATGGACGGCTTCTACCTGATCCAGCGTCTGCGTGATCACGAGATTCGCGGCGATCACACGCCTTCGGTGGCCGTAGCGCTGACGGGCCATACCGACGACGCTTACCGTCTGCGAAGTATCGGCGAGGGGTTCCAGCATTTCATGACGAAACCGGCCTTGCCCGAGGATCTGGTGACCTTGTTGCACGACGCCATTGGCGCACGCGCGGCGCGTTGAGTGTAGCCCGAGGGCCTTGCGCACGTTTGCGGCGCGTTCTGTACGGCCCGCAGCGCAGTGAACGCAGTACCGAGGCGCCTTGAGCCCAGCCCGCGGCACAGTGAACGCAGCAACCGGCGCCTTGAGCCCAGCCCATCACCTGGCGCCGCTGCGCTATGCCGCGTGACCCAGGCAAAGCTTTGCGCCGCGGCGACAGTCGGCCACGCTTATTTCACGGCGCCGGGCGCCGTCGCTCCCGCCTTTGCTGCGGCCAACGCGGCGGCTTCTGCCGCCTGACACGCGGAACACAATCCCTTCAATTCGATTTCGTCGCTGGCGACGCGGTAGCCGGCGTCTTCGATCTGGGCGATAAGCGCCTGGCGCAGTTTCGGCTGATGCAGTTCAGTCACGTTGCCGCACTGCTGGCAGACCACGAGGATGCCGTGCTGGCATTGCGTGAGGTCGTGGCAGACCGTGAACGCGTTGATCGACTCTATCCGATGCACCAGTCCCGCGGACAGCAAAAAGTCCAGCGCGCGATACACCGTGGGCGGCGCGGAGCCGGGGTGAATCTGGCGCATTTCGTCGAGCAGCGAATACGCTTTGGTTGCGCGCCCCGAGTTCAGCAGCAGCTCCAGGACTTTGCGGCGGATCGGCGTGAGTTTTTCGCCGCGTTCGCGGCAGTATTCTTCCGCGAGAGCGAGCGCGGCTTCGGCCGACTCGCCATGCCTGTGCCCCGGCGCGTGTGCTTGGGCATGCGCGTGCGCATGCGCCTGGGCGACAGCGGCGGCCTGATCCGTTTTCGCGGGAATGGTCGAGCGTGTGGCGTTCGCGGTGGGCTTGGCGTTCTTCATGGAGCGATTATAAAGGCCAATGCCCTGTTGCTGCCCGCGGCTCGCTGCGCAGTGTGCAGCGGCGTTGTCGCTGACACAGGACCGCTCAAAATCACGTCAACGGAAAGTCGACGTATTTCTTGAACCCCGAACGCGTGGCGATGCGCGAATACCAACGCTCGAGACTCGGCAGCGGCGGACGCTCGATGCCGTCCAGACCGAACCAGCGTTTCGCATACGCGCCGATTACGATATCGGCCAGCGTGAACTTGTCGCTTTCCAGAAAGAAGCGGCCTTGCAAATGCGTGTCGAGCAGGCGCCACAGCGCAGTCACGTTGTGGACGTCTTCGGCCAGCTTCGCCGCGTCGCGCTGTTCAGGCGGCGTGCGCACGAGCGTCCAGAATACGGGCCGTTCCGCCGGCTGCAGCGTGGAGAGTGACCAGTCCAGCCAACGGTCGATGCTCGCGCGCAGTCTCGGTTCGGCGGGATACAGCGGGCTCGCCGCGCCATATTGCAGCGCCAGATACCGCAAGATCGAATTCGATTCCCACAGCACGAAGCCGTCGTCGACCAGCGTGGGAATCTTGCCGGTCGGGTTCATCGAAAGATAGGCGGGTTCGTTGTTGCGCCCGAATTGCAGGCCCGCGTCGATGCGCTCATACGGCAGCACCAGTTCATCGCAGCACCACAAAACTTTTTGCACGTTGACTGAGTTCGTGCGTCCCCAGATCGTAATCATCCAGTCAATCCCTTTTATCGACAATTGGCAAGCCGCGCCTCGCGCGGCGTTCAACCAGTAACGATACACGATCCCGTGCGTTTGCATCCCCGCACGCCATGCGTTGCGTACAATGAGCGCACCGAATCACGACGAGGCACCGCATGGCCCGCATTGTCCCCGACGACTGGAAGAGCCTCGCAGCCACCGGCGCGGCGGCGCGCGAACGCGAGACCCTGGCGCTGCTCGAAAAGGCGCTGCCCGAGAACTACACCGTCTATCACGGTGTGCACTGGACGCGGCTGAACCAGAACTTCTCCGTGTTCGGCGAGGCCGACTTCGTGATCGTCAGTCCAGCCGGACGCGTGATGATCGTCGAACAGAAAACGGGTTTTCTGCGCGAAACGCCGAAGGGGCTCGTGAAGGTCTATCTGCAAACCGAACGCAACGTGGCGATTGCGCTCGCGCACACCATTGAAGGTTTGCACCGGCGCTTTACCGCGGCGTTCGGCGCGGGCACGTATTTCATCGAAGAGCTTCTGTACTGCCCCGACCACATCGTGAAAGACGCCGCGATTGCCGGCGTGAACCCCGCGCGCATCGTCGACGCGACCCGGCGTGACCGGCTGGCCGCCGTGATTCGCGAAGCGTTGCGGGCCGACGAGCCGCGCCTGCCGTGCGCGTCGAAAATCCATCACTTTCTTGCCGATGAACTCGCGCTCACGCCCGATGCCAGCGCGCTCGTCGGCCAGGCGGGCACGCTCGTCACGCGGCTCGCGGGCGGCCTTGCAACGTGGGCGCGGCGGCTCGAGTTTTCGCCGTTCCGCCTGCGTGTGATCGGCACGGCCGGTTCCGGTAAGACGCAACTCGCCGTGCAGGTGATGAAAGACGCGGCCGCGCGCGGCCAGCGTCCGTTGTATGTGTGTTTCAACCGGCCGCTGGCCGATCACATCGCGCGCGTCGCGCCGCCCGAGGCGAAGGTCGCGAACTACCATCAACTGTGCGACTGGATTGCGCGCGACGCGGGCCGTCAGCCCGATTTCGAATCGGGCCAGGTGTTCGATCAGCTCGAGGCGATGTTCGCCGAAGCGCCCATCGACGCGCGCTGGCAATTCGACGTGCTGATCGTCGACGAAGGGCAGGACTTTCAGGAACCGTGGGTCGCCGCGCTCGAGCGCCTGCTGCGCCCCGGCGCCGCGTGGTGGTGGCTCGAAGATCCGCTGCAGAATCTGTATATGCGCGAGCCGGTCGCGCTGCCCGGCTGGACCACGCTCAAGGAAACCACCAACTACCGCAGCCCGCGCGACATTCTCGATTACGTGCGGGAGGTGGTCGGCACTTCGGTGCCGAGCGCGGCAGCGCTGGCCTCGGGCAGTCCGTTCGACGGCTCGGACATTTCCGTTTCCGTCTACGACGAAGCGAACGCCGCCGAGGCCGCCACAGAAGCCACCAAGCGCGCCATCACGCAGGCGCTGTCGCTCGGATTTCGGAAGCAGGACATCGCGGTGCTGTCGTTTCGCGGACGCGAGGGCTCCGTGATGACCGCGCAGGATCATCTCGGCCCGCACCGGCTGCGTAGCTTCACCGGCAAATACGATTTGTTTGGCAATCCGGAATATCGTGAGGGCGACGTACTGTTCGAGTCCATCTACCGTTTCAAGGGGCAGGCGGCACCGTGCGTGATTCTCACCGAAGTTGATTTCGATGCATTCGACGAACGTATCGCGCGCAAGCTGTTTGTCGGCGCGACGCGCGCGACGATGAAGCTGATCATCGTGGCCTCGCAGCGTGCTGCGCGTCATCTGCATCTGCGCGACGCGAAGGAGCGCAAGGAAACCGCGGAGGCGCGCGAAGCCTGATGCGCGTGCATGACCACGCGCTCCTGCCCAGCCGCTCAGACTCACGCGCTCCTGCCCAGCCGCTTGGACCCACGCGCTCAGACCCGGGCTCAAACCCACGCGCGCGCGCCGACCAGCATGCCGGTGCGCGTGCGCGCATCCCACCAGATCACGCGCAGAAGCGGCGCTTGTTGCGCGATCAGCAAGGCCTGCACCGGATCGCTTTCGACGAAATGCGTAACGCCGCCCGCGAGCGCCGCGGCTGCCTTGTGCGCAGCAGCGCCCGCTGGACTTTCGTCGTGCGTGCCCGGCACGCGCATCACCAGTTGCATGTGGCCGAAGCCATGCCGCCCGAGCCAGGCCTCGGTGCGCGCTCGGTCCATTTCTGGCCGCCCTGTGATGATCGTGCGCACGCGTTGCAGGTCGATGCCCGGCAGCACCTCGAAGGGCAGCAGCGCGTCGCGTTCGGCGAGCGCGGCGGCGAGATCTTCGTCATAGCGCGCGAGCGGCACGTCGGGAAGCAGAATGCCGTCGAGATCGATCGCGTAGGTCGCGTAGTGGTGGTCGTCCGCCATCGCGGCCGCTTCGCCGGCTTCCACGCGCGCCCAGTCGTCGCGATAACGCTGCGTGTAGGCCTGGCGCTCCCACGGAAATAGCGCGAAGTAGCCGCGCGCGTCGATCGCGTAATCGGGCTGCGTGCGGCTAAGATCGTCGACCGCGCCGGTCAGCGTCTTCACCACGAGCCCATGCTGCTGAAGGAACGCGATGCAATCGACCAGCGTGAAGCCGCGGCCCGCAATGTCCTCGCAGAGCAGCACTTTCGAACCGGCCGGCGGGACAGGCAGCGTCGAGTCCCACGCAACCTTGCGCGCCGCGCGATCGTAGCGCAGGAACGCAACCGGCGCGCCAGCCGAATGCGAAACCATCAGCGCGAGCGGCGCGCCGCCGCGCAGAATGCCGATTGCCATCGCAAAACCTTCGGCGAGCAACGTGGGCTGCAGCGATTCGATCCAGTGATCGAGTTGCTCATACGTGAGGGGCAAAACCGGCTTGTTCATAATGCTCGTGAGTCGCATAACGCATGCGGGAGGGCCGCCGTTCAGCGGCAAGACGGGCTGGCGGCAGACCTTCGTTTTATTCTGCAAAGAATTTTGACGATATTATGCATGCCGTTCGGCAATCGCGCGTCGGGGTGATGCGCGTATCGGCAAGCCGGGGGGCTGCGTCCGCAAGGGCAGCGGCGCCGCAAGAAAACAGACCACGGATAAAAAAGCAAATGACCAAAGTGACGGCAACAGTGCAATGCAGATCCGGCGCGCCTGCGAGCGTGCGCTGGGCAATGGGGCTCATCTTCGCGCTGGCCGCATGCAGCGTACCGGCGCAGACGGACCCGACGGCGCTCTCGCTCGACGTGACGGGCAAGATCGGCAGGACTAACGACGCGGCGCACAGTTCCTATCACTTCGACGAGGCGCAACTGCTGGCGCTGCCGGCTCATTCGATCACCACCGCGACCACGTGGACGCCGCGCTCCACCTTCACAGGACCGCTGCTCGCGGATATTCTGAAGACGGTCGGCGCGCGCGGCACGCAGGTCGAGATCCATACGCTCGACGACTACACGTACACCATCCCCGTAACGGATTGCGACCGCTATGGCGTGGTGATGGCATACAGCGTGAACGGCCGGCGCCTGAAGATTACCGACTTCGGCCCTCTGTTCCTCATTTACCCGCGCGATGCGTTTCCCGATGAACTCGCGGGCGCCTCGGGCGATTCGAAATTCGTATGGCAGATCAAGGCACTCATCCTCAAATAACGCGCCGTCCGTGGCGCCGGTTTTTTTATGTGCTGATCTGGCTCACCGCGCTTGCGGCGCCCGCCGGTGCGATCGGCTATCTGCTCTATTCGAACCTGCTCAATCCGGATACGACGGAGTCGCTGACGGGCTCGTACGACGGCTTCTACTGGGACGCGGCGCAACTGCAAATCGCCTACGCGCGCTTCGAGAACCAGTTGCTGCTGTATCAGGCCGGCGTGGACGACGATTACCAGCGGCTCACGTTGCGCTACCAGTTGCTGCAATCGAAGCTGCACGTCATGGAGGGCTCCACGCGCAGGCTCACCACGCAAGTCGCGCTGGTGCAACGGCAACTGGATGAAATCCACGCGCTCGACCGGATGCTGCGAGGCCTCGCTCCCGACGTCGCGACGTTGCCGAAAGACCCTGGCGGCGTCAACCGGATCGTCGCGCAATTGCGCCAGCATTGGAACGAAGTCAACGATCTGGCGCTGAGCCGCCGTTTCGCCGACGTCGCCGACCGCGAGGCGATGAACCGCGATTTTATCGACAAGCGCCGCATGCTGTTTGCCGGCGGCATGATCCTGCTGCTGCTGTCCGCGGCGGCAACGCTGTTGCTCGTGGTCAATGGCCGGCGCCGCACGCGTCTCATGCATCAGCAGCACGCGGCGCTCGAAGCCGAGCACCAGGCAAGCCGCGCGGCGCGTGAGGCGAGTCTGGCGAAGGACGCGTTCCTCGGCATGATCAGTCACGAGCTGCGCACGCCTTTGCATGCGATCGTTTCGTCGATCGAACTGCTGGGCTTTAACTATCACTCCGAAGCCGACCGCAAGGTGATCCAGCGGCTCGAAACCGCCGCGCGGCATCTGGAAGCGCAGATGAAGGACCTGACCGATTACGCGCGGCTCGGCGCCGGCAAACTCGAGTTGCGTCACGAGCACTTCGAGCCGCGCGAGCTGCTTGCGTCGATCGTCGACGAACACGCGATGTCCGCCGCCGCGCGCGGCCTGAAGCTCGAGAGCGAGGCGAGCGGCGCAACCGGGCTCGTCGATTCCGACCCGCACCGCATTCGCCAGATCGTGAACAACCTGGTGACTAACGCCATCCGCTACACCGAGACCGGCACGATCCGCGTGAAGCTGATGCAGCGGCCGGCGCTCCTGAGCTTCGTGGTCAGCGACACCGGGCCGGGCGTCCCGCAGGCGCAGATTCCACTGATTTTCCAGGAGTTCACGCAGCTCGACGGCTCGCGTACGCGGCGCTTCGAAGGCGCGGGCATGGGGCTCACGATCGTGCAGGGACTGGTGCGGCTCTTTGGCGGCACCGTGGAAGTCGCGAGCGTGGTGGGCGAGGGCACCACCTTCACGGTGACGATTCCCGTCTCGCCGGTCGCCCCCGCGCCTTCGCGCGACACGCAAGCGCTGGCTGAGCCGGGTGGCGCGCGGCCGAGCGTGCTGATCGTCGACGACAACCGGCTGATTCGCGAGTCGCTCAGCGAAATGGTCGCGCACATGGACTACGACGCGCACGCGGTCGCCAACGCCGACGATGCTCTTGCATGGCTCGACACAGGCCGCTGCGACGTCGTGCTGCTGGACCTGCACATGCCAGGGCGCGACGGCTATTCGTTTCTCGCGGATCTGGCGGCGCGCGGCGGGCCGGCGTCGGGCGTACCGGTGATCGTGGTCAGCGCGTATGCGCCGGAGGCTGAGGCAAAAGGGGGAACAGAGGGCGAGAGCAACAACGCGGCTGGCGCGCAGCTGTTTTTTGAAGCGTTATTAAAGCCAGTACATTACGGTGATCTGCGCAACGCATTGCAGCGTGCGCTGGCTTCGCGGCATACCGTCTGAGACGACGGCGCGCGCAACCTTCAGCGGGGTGCTGAGTCAGTGCTGGTTCAGGGCCGATTCAGCCGCTTCGACAGGTCGGCCACCAGAATCGCCATCCGCGCGGGTTTTTCGTAACAGGCGACGTCGTAATTGCGGATCACCTGGCTGATCTCCGACTCGCTCGCCTTGCCGGTGAGCAATTCGCCGGTCAGCACGAAGATCGGCGCATCGGGATTTTCCGAGGCCCGCACCGCGCGAATCGCCGCGGCCGAAGTCTGCGAGCCGAACAGCCAGTCGATCACGACACCGTCGAACACCTGGGTTTGCAGCTGCTCGGCAAAGGCCGTGAGTCCGTAGATCGCGACTGCCGCAAAGCCGCTGCGTTCCAGATAGTCGCGCAGATTGTCGGCGCTGGCCTGATCGTCGTCGACCACGGCGATGGTGGGCTTGTCCGTCTCGGCGCGGCGCGGATAGATCTCGATCTTATGGACTTCGTAGGCGCTGTGGTAAAGCGCGCCGTCGTGCCGCGCGACGCGCCACTGGCCGAGCTTCGAGTAGGCGACGAATTCAGGACGGCTGCCCGCTTCGAGCGCCGCGCCGACCCATGCGGTGCACGGCAGCTCGATCGCGCCGATACAGAAGACGGCCTCCTGCGCGATCGCGCCCACCATGCCGGGATCGAGCGACTGCGCGCCGAAGAGCTGCGCGGCGGGCTCGCCGTACACCTCCGCGACCTTCTTGATCTGCGACAAAGTCCACGGGCTGTTGCCTCGCAGTTTGCGGTGCCCTTGCGAGAAGCTGAGATCGAGAATGCGGCAAAGTTCCGTGGTTTGCTGTCGCTTGCCGATTCCATGCCGGCTCATCAACTCGCGCACGCGCTCGGCGACTGCGATTGAGTCAGGTGAGTGTGTTTCGTTGGTCATACTGCGTGAGAATCCGCCGTTCTTAAAGGGCTGTGGGGAGGGCGATACGGCAGGCGTAACGCGACCATGCATCATGCACGCAGCGCAACGCAGCGACGCGGGGGACAGCAAATGTACCGCAAAAAACATGACGCCCGCTTTTTGTATCAGCGCCGTTGCGTCTCGCCGTTGCGTTTATTCATGCAGCCGGAAATCTGACAGATCCGGCAATCCGCCTCAGATGCTCCATGCGTTCATGCACGCGCTTTTCGATGCGTTTTGAATAAACACATTTTACCGGCGAAAACGGGCCATATCCATCGGCGCCCTTGCCCTTGCTCAAGTCCGAGCCGACGCCATCAGCTCGCCGGCATGCTCGCGAGCTTCGCGACCGGCAGGCCATGGGCGCGCAGGATGCGCAGGCATGGCCATTCGTTTTCGACCGAGGTGCTGAGATCGGCCAGCTTGTTGCCGACGAGTCCGAGCGGCAGCTTGAAGATGTGCGTGGTGGGCGTGGCGCCGTGCGGCCGCCTCCATTGCCCGTCGTGCCACAGCAGCGCGGTTTTTTCCTGCGCGCCGGCAAGCGAGATGCGAAAGTCGTCTTCGCTTTGCTCTGCTGAGCCGAGCGCCGGCGCGCTTACCGTGCGTGTCAGCATGACCTCGATTTCCGCGTCAGAAAGCGGCGTACCGTCGATCCGGTCGACACCCACCGGCGCGTCGTCTTCGGACAGCAACTGCACGGCGCCCACGCAATCGCGGCCGATGGCTTGCAGCAGGTCGAAGGCGTCGAGCATTGCGGATTACGGGGCCGCCTGCGAAGATTATGCTCGTGCTTAAAAACCTTCCCGCCCGATGACGACGACTTATCCGCTGCACGCCGGCTTCACCTCCGCCGACCACGCGTTTCCGCAACGTGCCGACGTCGTTATCGCCGGGGCCGGCATTATGGGCTGCGCGGCCGCGTACTATCTCGCGCGGCGCGGGTTATCGGTGGTCGTGCTCGATAAATCCCGCATCGCCGGGCAGCAGTCGTCGCGAGCGTGGGGCTTCGTGCGCCAGCAGGGCCGCGAGTCGGCGGAAGTCCCGTTGATGATGGCAAGCATTCCGCTTTGGGCGAGCCTCGAGCGCGAACTGGATTTCGATCTGGAATGGCGTCAGGGCGGCTGCCTTTACGTCGCGACCGACGAGGAGGACTGGACCTCATTCCAGCAGTGGATGGACGTCGCGCGGCAGCACGGGCTCGATACCCGCACGCTCGGCCGCGGGGAGATCGACACGGTGGTGACCGGCATGCAAGGCTCGGCGCTCGGCGGACTCTACACGCCGAGCGACGGTCAGGCCGAGCCGCGCCGTGCGGCAGCCGCTTTCGCGGCGCGGGCCGCGCAAGCCGGCGCGCTTTTTTTCGAAGGCTGCGGTGTGCTCGGCGTGGAGCGCGCGGCCGGCGCGATCACCGGCGTGGTGACCGAGCGCGGCACGGTTCGCACGTCGCGTTTCATTTGCGCTGCGGGCGCGAGCAGTTGGCGTCTGCTGAAGACCTTGGGTCTCGAATTGCCGCAGCAGGCGGTGCGCGGCACCTGCATGCGCACGAATCCGCTGCCGCCAGTGAGCGCGTCGACTTTCTGGGGGCATGGGCTCGGCATCCGGCAGCGCGCGAACGGCGCGATCAATCTCGCCGACGACATGCAGGTCGACGTCGACATGACGCTCGGCCATTTCCGTGCGCTGAAATGGTTCCTGCCGGAATTGTGGAGTCAGCGCGAGAAGTTCAGCTTTCATCTGAATGGCGCCTGTTGGCGCGACTTGCGCGATCGTTTGCCGGGCGTCGTGCCGCCGGGCGAGCAGGTGCTGCATCCGCGCGACCCGAATCCGCAGCCGAACACGAGCCACGCGCCGCGCGCGCTGGCGAAACTGCGCGCGCTCTTTCCCGCTTTGAAGGACGCGCAGGTGGTCGAGTCGTGGGCCGGTCTGATCGACGTGCTGCCCGACGGCATTCCGGTCATCGACGCGCCGTCGCAGGTCAGCGGTCTCACCATCGCAACCGGTTTTTGCGGCCATGGTTTCGCGATGGGACCAATTGTCGGCAAGCTGCTGGCGGAGATCAACGACGGCGGGCAGCCGTCGCTCGATCTGTCCGCGTTCCGTTTGCAGCGCTTTTTCGACGGCACGATGCAGCGGCCGCGTAGCATGCTGTGAGCGCGGCCACCGAGCTTCACGCCCCGGCTTTTTCCTGGATCGCGTCAGCATGAACCAGTCGACCTTGCGCCACGCCGGCGTGCCTTACTACACGCAATGGGGCAACCCCGAATGGGTCGGCCATATCGTCGAGCAGCACCGCGATCCTTGCGACGACCCTGGCTGGCAGAGAAGCGGCTTCTCCGATCCGCAGCGCTACCGTTTCTGGGCCAAACGCCTTTGCGGTCTGACGTGCCTCGAGTCCGCGCTCGACTATTGGCGCATCGAACACGGCCCGCGCGCCGCGCTGCTGGAAGACGCGTTGCGGCACGGCGTGTATCGCATGCGCGACGACGGCGGCGTCGACGGTTTGATCTATCGCCCGTTTGCCGCGTGGGTGGAGGAGGCGTTCGGCGTGCACGTGGACGTCTTGCCGCTGGCTTCGCTCGAGGATATCGCCGCGCGTCTCGATACGCGCACGCTCGCCATCGTGTCCGTTAGCCCGGAGATCCGCTATCCCGAAGAGCCGAACCAGCGCCGCGGCGGACACCTTGTTCTGCTGCACGGACGCGATCCCGGCGGCGTCTGGTTTCACAATCCTTCGGGAATCGGGGCCCAACAGGCCGATGTGTATCTGCCGTTCGCGACGATGACGCGCTTTTATGCCGGCCGCGGCATGACGCTGCGTTGCGAGCAGCGCTGAGCTGGCGGCGGCGCAAGACCAGGGCCGCAGCAATCTGCGTGGATGATCAGGCCCGTTTTCTGCTGAGCGGTCTGTATCGACATCTGCGATACGGGACCCGACATGACTAAAATTCACGCCCTGCTCGCTGCGAGCCTTGTCGCGCTCAGCGCTGTCACCGCGGCCCACGCCGCGACCCGCGACGAACAGGCCAAGGCCTGCCGCGGCGACGCGATGCATTTCTGTGCCTCCGACATTCCGAATAAGGCGAAGATCACGGCCTGCATGAAACAGCACGTCGACGAACTCAGTCCGCCTTGCCGCGCGATGTTCAAGGGCGGCAAGAAGTCCGGCGACAGCGGCGCGAAACCGGACGCGGCGCAGTGAGTTTCCTTTGAGCGACGGTCATGCCTTTGAGCGAAGGCCATGCGTGATGCGTGGAGCAGGGCGCCGCGCTCGTCGCGGCATATCGTGATGCCGGTGGATCATCCGTTTCGTGATGCCGTTTGTGCCGTTTGTGCCGTTTATGGCGTTTATGCCGTTTGATCAGGCCTCAGGCAGACGGTCGCGCGTCGTAGAATCGGCTGTTCCGACTGCGACCACATCTATCCGCCCATGACCCGTCCGATCACGCAGATTTTCGACGCTGCCGCGACCGCGCGGTTGACACCCTACGCCGCGCTCGTCGACGCATTGAAGCGCACGAGCATCGACTATGCGCAGCGGCGCATCGCGTGTCCCGAGCGGCTCGGCGTGCCGCTCAACGCAGGCGGCATTCTGCTGTCGATGCCGGCGAGCGCGCCGGATATCGCGATCCATAAGCTCGTCAACGTGTGCCCAGGCAACGGGTCACGCGGCTTGCCGACGATCCACGGCCAGGTGATGGCGTTCGACGCCGACACCGGCGAGACGCTCTTCATTCTGGACGGACCGACGGTGACCGGGCGCCGTACCGCGGCTATATCCATGCTTGGCGTGCGCACTTTTGCCGCCGCCGCGCCGCGCGAATTCCTGCTGATCGGCACCGGCACGCAGGCGCTCAACCATCTGGAAGCGATCGGCGAACTGTATCCGCAGGCGCGCGTTTGGGTGAAGGGCAGTGCGCCGGCGCGCGCCGAGGCCTTTTGCGCGGCGCACCGCGGCAAGGCGTTCGAGCTGCGGCCGCTGGCGCAGCCGGACGCAACGCTGCCCAATTCGATCGACACGGTGATTGCGCTGACCACCAGCCGCCAGGCCGTTTATGACGAAGCGGCGCGCGCCGGGCGCCTCGTGATCGGCGTCGGTGCATTCACGCCCGAGATGGTGGAAATCGGCGCGCGGACCATTGCGGGCAGCGCGCTTTTCGTCGACGACGTGGCCGGCGCGAAACACGAAGCCGGCGATTTCATTCAGGCAGGCGTGGATTGGGCCGGCGTGCATGGCATTGCGTCGGTGCTGGAGAACGCTGCGCCGGCGCCGCAACGGCCGGTCGTTTTCAAAAGCGTCGGGTGCGCGGCATGGGATCTGGCGGCGTGCCGCGTTGCGCGCGACGTGCTTTCCGGCGGGTGAGCGACGGTTAGAGTGGCGGCCCCGCACGGCTAAACGCCACCCTCCACAACATGACAATAAAATCCCTTTAAAACAGGGCCTTGCCGCACTGTTTGGCATATTGCGCCAAGCTGCGGCGCATGTTGCCGTGCAAACAATCTCAAAACGTTGCACCATAGGCGTTTGCCAGAAAGACCTGCCGATGCGCGCCGTCCCGGCCGCGCCTGCGCTTTTCTGCCGATGCCCCAGGGCCAGTAGTGGCCGCTGGTCCTTTGGCGCCTGACGACACCTTCCTTCTCACGACGCTGCGACCGCGCTATGACGACTCAACATGCTTCTGCGACTCCCGAGCTTCCGCTCGACATGATCATTTTCGGCGGCACCGGCGACCTGTCGTTTCGCAAGCTGCTGCCCGCGCTCTACATGGCGCATCTACACTGCAACTTGCCGCCCGAAACACGCATTCTCACGATTGGGCGCAAGCCGTGGTCGCGCGAGGAATACATCGCCGAGTTCATGGAGCAGAAGGCCAAGCCCTTCATCGAAAAGAAGGCGTTCGACGCCGCCGCGTGGGATAAATTTCTCGCGCTGTTCGAGTACGTGCGCATGGACGTCGATTCCGCCGACGACTATCAGCGCCTGAAGGAAGCGTCGCGCGACGGCGTGCGCCGCGTGTTCTATCTCGCGACGTCGCCGGATCTGTTCATGAACATCTGCGAGAACCTCTCGGCGGCGGGGCTCGTGGACGAGCTGTCGCGCGTCGTGCTCGAAAAGCCGCTCGGCCACGATCTTGCGTCCGCCCAGGAAATCAACACGGCGGTCGGCAAGCATTTCAGCGAAGCGCAGATCTACCGTATTGACCATTACCTCGGCAAGGAAACGGTGCAGAACCTGATGGTGCTGCGCTTCGGCAATCCGATTTTCGGACCGCTGTGGCAGGCGCCGTATATCAAGCGCGTGCAGATCACGGTCGCGGAAACGGTTGGCGTAGGTAGCCGTGCAGGCTTTTACGACAAGACCGGCGCGCTGCGCGACATGGTGCAGAACCACCTGCTGCAGCTGCTGTGCATCGTCGCGATGGAACCGCCGGTATCGCTCGATCCCGACGCGGTGCGCGACGAGAAGCTGAAAGTGCTGCGCTCGTTGCGGCCCATGACGCCGGAGGACATCGCGCGCGACACGGTGCGCGGCCAGTACACGGCCGGCGCGGTGAACGGCGAGGCAGTGAAGGGCTATCTCGAGGAAGACAACGTGCCCGCCGGCAGCCGCGCGGAAACCTTCGTCGCGTTGCGCGCGCATATCAACAACTGGCGCTGGGCCAACGTGCCGTTTTTCCTGCGCACGGGCAAGCGCATGCAGAAGAAGGTGTCGGAGATCGTCATCGAATTCTCGGATCTGCCTTTCTCGATCATTCCGAGCGGCGGCCGCAACTACGGCAACCGTCTCGTGATCCAGTTGCAGCCTGAAGAGTCGATCCAGCTCCAGATGCTCGCGAAGGAACCGGGCAGCGGCATGCATATGCTGCCGGTGAATCTGAATCTGGACTTGCAGCAGGCGTTCACCGAGCGACGAGCGGAAGCCTATGAGCGTTTGTTGATCGACGTGATTCGCGGACGCCTCACGCACTTCATGCGCCGCGACGAACTGGAAGCCGCATGGGCGTGGGCCGAGCCGATTCTCGAAGGATGGGCGAAGTCGGGCGAACGGCCGCGCAACTATACGGCGGGCACCTTTGGACCGGCGGCGTCGACGGCGCTGATGGCGCGCGAAAATGCTGTGTGGGCGGAGGAGTCGCAATAAGCGGTTGTTTGCCCCGAGCTTCTTTGCCCCACTAAAGACGACGGCCCGCTTATAGCGGGCCGTTCTGTTCGTTATCGCGTGATGCCTCGCGTAACGCGTTACGCGTTACGGCAGCGAGATAGTCAGCGTCGCCGACTGCGGCCCCAGCTTGACCACCTGCGAATATGGCGCCAACGTGCGCAAGGTCTGATCGCGCAAATAGGTGTTCAGGCCGAGATAGGCGAGCAGCCCGACCAGCGCGAACACCGCGCCGATCGACCACAACGGCACTTCACGCTTCAACCGGTGCGCGACCTGGTCCGGCAGCGGCCAATGCGGCGCGAACGGCGCCCGCCTGCCCTTCAGATGTGCGATTTCATCGCCTATGCGCGCGGTCAGATACGCAAGCTTCTCCGGTCCTTCCAGCAGATACTTGCCCTGAAAGCCGAGCAGCAGGCACATATGGAACACCTCGAGCGACTGCAGACGCGCCGCGCCTTGCGCGCGGCATTCCTCGAGATAGTGGAAGAACTTTTCCCCCGCGAGCTGCTCGCCGAACAGCACCAGTTGCAGTGGACGCCGCTCCCAGTCGGCGCGGATCCGGAACGTGGACGACAGCACCGATTCATCTATCGCCGCGCAGAACGCAAACTTCGACGCATACACGTCTTCCGCGGATGCATTCAGCTTCTTCGCGCCGCGCTCGAAGTCGCCGAGAAACTGCTGGATGCGCTGGCTGAACTCGTGCGCGTCGCCAGGCTCGCGACCGTTCTTCAGCAGAAACAGCATGAAGAAGCCGTCGTACAGCAGGTCGAGCAGCGAGCGAACCTGATAGCTCGGTTCGCTCGCCGGGGCGGGTGTCGCGGCAGGCGTGCTGCCGCCGAATAATGATGGCGCGTAGCTCATGAGGTGACCGCGATCAGTTCAAGTTGAAGATCGTTGATGCCCGAGGGCGCATAGATCATGGCCGAGTGCGCTTGCAGCATGCGCTCGTACAGCCCGCCGCGCGGCTCGAACGAGAAATAGCAGGCGCCCGGCCTCACTGGAATCGCGGGCGGCACTTGCGGCGTGTACACGAGCCGCACGCCGGGCATGGCCGAGAGCACGAGCTTGTCGACGTCGTCCGGTGCGCCGACCTTGAAGCGGGCCGGTACGGCTTCAACTAGTTCGGCGGTGGGCATGTCGGCGGACACGGCAATGTAGAACATTGTCTTGTCGTCGATCTTGCCGGAATCGAGCCGCCCCGCATGAAACGACGGACGCACTTCTTCCAGCGCGATCGCAAAGTAGCGCGTGGAGATGACCGTTTCGAGCAGATCGCGCAGGATCGTGTCTAGCCGCGCGAAGCCGGGCCCCGGATCGTCGTGCCGGTAAGCCGGCAGATCGGATAGCGCATAGCCCTTGGAGAACGTCATCAACTGGCCGGCGAGGCGCAGCAGTTCCTGAAAGAGCCGCTCCGGGTGCAGCGCCGAATGCTGATATAGATGCGCAAGCGAGGCGAAAGCCGCGCTCGCCGTGTGCAGCAGCCAGAACGACGCAATGTCGCCCGAACGGAACTCGATGATGTTCTTGGTCGGCTCGCGGTGAAAGCCGTACAGCGCGTTGACCTTCGCCTGCAACGCGTCGATCAGCTGTCGCAGCCGCTGATGCAGAACCGGCGAGGCCGCGATGGCGAGGCAGGGCGGCACGAAACTGTCGTCGATCTCGAAGCCCGAGGTCGCCGTGCGCCGCACGCGCACGAGCGGCACCGAAAGCAACTGGTCGCGCGGCTCGCTATGCGCGATCAGCTTGACGCTCGTCTTGAGAAAGGTGATGTCGGCTTCGGCTGCGTCGGTGAAATGATCGGCAACCGGCGCCTGCTCGCTCACGTAACGCGCGACAAAGCCCGCGTTGCTGTCCTGCGAATAGTTGGCGCCTGTCTCCCGCAGCGGATGCAGCGCGAGATAGAAGGTGAATTCGTTGATGCCGTCCGGCAAGGTATCAAGTGCGATGGGCGGCGGCAGCTCGTCCGCTTGCGGCGCGGAGTAGAGCGCGCCGTCGGGAAACACGAGCGACAGTTCGCTTACGCGCAGTACATTGCTGCCGAGCGCGTCGCGGTCGAAGCGCGCGGAACGCACGCCCCAGTTGTACGGCTGGATGGCCTGGATCGACTCGAAGAGGCGCGCCTCGTGATAGGCGTCCTGACGCTGAAAATGCTGCGGCCTCAGAAACAGGCCTTCCCCCCAGAGCACTTTTGCGGAATAACTCATCTCAAACCTGTTATATGGGTTCAGCGTGCAGCGCGCCCGCAATAACCGCATTCGGACGCCGCATTGTTAATTCTCTAGAAAATGTTAAATCGCACTGTGACGGCATCATTTAACCGCAGCTAACCGAAGAAAGCATATTGAGCGGCTGGGCGGGCAATCCCTGTTCCGGCGGGATCACCGTTCCGTTGGTGACTGTCATTGCACAGTTATGCAGGCCGACCATTATGCCGGATTTCTCCGATTTTGCCGGGTCGAAGGCGAATTTCCAACGCTGCATGGCAGGATCGCGGAATAGAGCGACGATACCGAATGCCTGCGCTTCACGCGACACCTTTTCGGTAACAACGTAACGCTGGCCCGGGATTAGCGTCACTTCACGCACGCCAAGCAGATCGCCGCCGAGTATCGTTTTTTCCTTGGCGGCGTCGGTAAATGCGTCGAATGGCGCCTGCTGGAATGAAGTAGGGTCTTTCAATATGTAAAGCCGCACTACCAGCGCCAATGGCCGTTTGTCATTCGCGGCATTCAGATTGGGCGCCGCGTATAAAGTGACGGGCACATTGCGCGGTGGTTTCTGGGCGTCCGGTAACTCAGGCTTGCCGAGGCCGCTTGCCTCCAAAGCCGCGTTGGCGGCGGCTCCCAGCACGGTGACGCCGGCAGCGCAACCGCCCAGAAGAGCGCACGCGGCAGCCTGGGTAAACAATAGCGATGCATGGCGAACAAGGCGCGAATTCATATACATCGACCGGCTGGCCGCCGTCCCCGTCTAAACATTCATAACAAAATGATTTCGGCAAAGTTTCAGCAACTCATGCCGCTTTCTGCCGTTTACTGCCGCTTTATGCGAGGCGCATGTAAAACCGGCGCAGGCGAGGCGTTGCAACCCGCGAGTGGAAAATTTTTCCGTTGCATGGACTGCGGCTATTGCGCCAGGAAACAATTTCTGCATGCGCGGTTTTAAAGATCCATGCGGATTTTTTCGTGCAATGCTTCTTCACATGAAAGTTGAATTATCGAAATTTGGCCTGTACTATACCCGCGCACTTGAAGCAAAGCAAAACTCCGGTTTCTCCCTCGAATTAAAAAATCGCATGTCGGTGAAAAACGATGAATGACCGTCTGTTAGTAAAACTATCTGGGGTAGTGTTGGCTTGCGGCGTGATGGCCGGTTGCGCGACACAGGGCAACAACGCGGCAACCACACCGGAGGCTTTTAATAAGCAACTCGCGGATGCCGATACTGTCGCGAAAGGCGGCGATCAGGACCGCGCTATCGCGCTTTATCAGCAGCTTTCAAAATCCGATCCGACGCGCGAGGAACCATGGTCGCGCATCGCGCAGATCCAGTTCGCGCAGGGTCATTACGGTCAGGCTATCGTCGCCGCGCAAGAAGCGCTGCAACGCGATCAGTCCGATCGTCAGGCAAAGAGCGTGCTCGCCGTCGCAGGCCTGCGCGTTGCCACTCAGTCGCTCGGCGAGTTGCGTCAGGACGCGTCGCTCGCGGGCGACGCCAGGTCGGACGCGCAGGCGCTTGCCAGGCAGTTGCGCGACACGCTCGGCGAGGCCACGCTGTTCCCGCCCGATCCGAACGACAAGCCGGCTCCGAAGAAAAAGCGCGTGATTCGTCGCGTCACGAAGAGCAAGGCAGTGGAAACGCCGGAGGCGAGCACCGGCGTCGCGGCCGCAGCCGCCACGCCGGCTGCTCCGGCGGCTCCCGCACCCGCCGCGCCGGCAGCACCTGCCAAAGCCGCGCAAAGCGGCGGCGCGTCAGATCCGTTCAGCGCGCTGCGCTGATCCTCACGCCACACCATCAGCATTCGGGAGCCGACGATGGCGAAGAAAGAAAGCATACAAAAACGCTTGCAGAAAGTGCGGCCGCCCCGCGTGCAGCTCACCTATGAGGTCGAGCGCGGCGATGCGATCGAAGTTAAGGAGCTGCCGTTCGTCGTCGGCGTGGTGGCCGATCTGGCGGGGCAGTCCGAAGTCGAGCAGCCCAAGCTGCGCGATCGCAAGTTCGTCAACATCGACCGCGACAATTTCGACGACGTGATGAAGGCCATCGAGCCGCGCGCGGCGTTTCAGGTGGAAAACCGTCTGAGCGAAGCCGGCGGCAAATTTGCGGTCGATCTGCGTTTCAGGTCGATGGCCGACTTCAATCCGGACGAGGTGGTCGCGCAAATCGACCCGCTGCGGCGTCTGCTGGAAGCGCGCTCGAAGCTTGCCGATCTGCGCAACAAGCTTGCCGGCAATGACAAGCTCGAAGACCTGCTCTCCGAAGTGCTGAACAACACGCAGCAGTTGCAGGCATTGGCACAAGACCAGCGCAACGCGGCGGACCGGGACGGCAGCGCGCCGGATCACGACAGGCAAGGCGAATAAGCACGGGGTGTGAGATGAATCAGCAAACGGCAGCAGCCCAACTCGCCACCGCGCAAAGCGGCACGGAATCCACGTTGCTCGACGAGATCGTCGAAAAGAGCCGCGTCGCGAAGTCCGATTCCGAACATGCGCGCGCGAAAGACCTGATAGGCGAACTCGTGCGCGAGGTGCTCGACGGCACGGTCGTGGTCTCCGACAACCTCTCGGCCACTATTGACGCGCGCGTAGCAGAACTCGACCGGCTCATTTCCTCGCAGTTGAGCGCGGTGATGCACGCGCCGGAATTCCAGCGCATGGAAAGCACATGGCGCGGTCTCGACTATCTGTGCAAGGAAAGCAATACCGGCGCGACGGTCAAGATCAAGGCGCTGCATGCGCCCAAGCGCGATCTCGTGCGCGACTTCAAGACCGCGATCGAATTCGATCAGAGCGCTCTCTTCAAGAAGATCTATGAAGAAGAGTTCGGCACGTTCGGCGGCTCGCCGTTCGGGGCCATCATCGGCGACTTCGAAGTCACGCGCCAGCCGGAAGACGTCTACTTCATCGAGCAGATGTCGCACGTCGCGGCGGCCGCGCATGCACCGTTTATCGCGTCGGCGTCGCCTGAATTGCTGGGCCTCGAAACCTTTGCCGATCTCGGCAAGCCGCGCGATCTCGGCAAGGTGTTCGATACCGTTGAATACGCAAAGTGGAAGTCGTTCCGCGACTCGGAAGATTCGCGCTATGTCGGCCTCACGCTGCCGCGTTTTCTCGGCCGCTTGCCATTCAATCCGAAAGACGGCGCCACGGCAGAGGGCTTTAATTTCGTCGAAGACGTGGACGGCACCGATCACAGCAAATACCTCTGGTGTAACGCGGCATGGGCGTTCGCCGCGCGTCTCACCGCCGCATTCGACGACTTCGGCTGGTGCGCTGCGATTCGCGGCGTGGAAGGCGGCGGCCTGGTTGAAGATCTGCCCACGCACACGTTCAAGACCGACGACGGCGAAATCGCGCTGAAATGCCCGACTGAAATCGCCATTACCGATCGCCGCGAGAAAGAACTGAGCGACCTCGGCTTCATTCCGCTCGTGCATTGCAAGAACTCCGACTACGCTGCGTTCTTCGCCGCGCAATCGGTACAGAAACCCAAGAAATACAGCACCGACAGCGCGAATGCGAACGCTGTTCTGTCCGCTCAGTTGCAGTACATCTTCTCGGTGTCGCGCGTCGCGCACTACCTGAAGGCGATGATGCGCGACAAGATCGGCAGCTTTGCATCGGCGCAGAACGTCGAAGTCTTCCTGAATCGCTGGATCTCCCAGTACGTGCTGCTGGACGACAACGCGACGCAGGAACAGAAAGCGCAATTTCCGCTGCGCGAAGCGTCCATTCAGGTCTCGGAGATTCCGGGCAAGCCCGGCGCTTATCGCTCCGTTGCGTTCCTGCGCCCCCATTTCCAGCTGGATGAACTGTCCATTTCCTTGCGGCTCGTCGCCGACCTGCCGAAGCCGGCCAATTCGTAAACGAAGTTCAGAAATCCCGGGCCGGCCGCCCGGGCTAGCTGCTAAAACCACCTCTTTGGGGAGTCGATGAGTTATGAAGGACATCTATTTAAAATTCGGCAATCCTGCGATCAAAGGCGAGTCCGCCGATAAAGATCACGCTGGCTGGATCGAAATCGATTCGTGGAGCCACTCGATCACGCAACCGCGTTCGGCAACGGCTTCCACCGCGGGCGGTCACACCTCCGAGCGTTGCGAGCACGCCGACATGGTCTTCACGAAAGACATCGACGTGGTGAGCCCGCTCATCTATCAGCACGCATCGGGCGGCACGACGTTCGACGAAGTCACGATCGACTTCATGCGTTCGGACGGCGAAGGCAACCGAATCAAGTATCTGGAAGTGAAGCTGAAGTACGTGATCATTTCGAGCGTGACGCCGAGCGTGGTCGGTGAAGGTTTGCCGAGTGAGCAGTTCTCGCTGAAGTACGCCGCTGTGCAGTGGAAGTACACGCAGCAGAAGATCGGCGGCAACCAGGGCGGCAACGCGCAAGGCGCGTGGAGCTTGACGAAGAACGACAAGACGTACGCGGTCTAATGCACCGGCGCACGCTGTGGCGCGCGTCGCCTGGAAAGCGCGGCCGCGCGCGGCGTGCGCTTGGCAGGAACTGCTTCTCCGGACGCTGATGAAACGCTTCGAACCCAGCTTTCTCGACAAGCTGTTCGACGACGAACCGCATCTGCCGGCTTCACCGGCGATGCGGCAATTGTCGCTGGATGAATTGAAGAGCACTGTCGCGCGCGACGTCGAAGCGATCCTGAATACGCGAATCGCGCTCACCGAACATGAGCTAGCCGCTTTACCGGAGTGTCAGCGTTCGGTGCTCACTTATGGTTTGAACGACTTTGCGGGTTTGAGTCTCGCGAGTCACTATGACCGCACGTTCATTTGCAAATCGATTCAACAGGCCATTTCACGGCATGAGCCGCGCTTGCAGCAGGTATCGGTGACACTCGAACTGAACGAACAATCGACCAATGCGCTTTATTTCGCGATTCAGGCGCTGCTGGTCGTTCATCCGGCAGAAGAACCGGTAAGTTTCGATGCGATGCTGCAGCCATCAACATTGCAATACTCGGTGACGCGCGCACGCGCGAAACTGTAGACGCTATTTTCTTGTTCAATACGCTTCGCTTCAATACCGTCCGAGCGCTATCGCGGCGCGCAACGGCGGCAATGGTTCAGGCGCAAAGGGTTCGGGTTCGGGGATAGATCGATGGAAGAATTGCTGCCGTATTACGAGCGCGAACTGTCATTTCTGCGGCGCTATTCGCGCGATTTTGCGGAGCGTTACCCGAAGATCGCAGCGCGTCTTGCGATATCCGGCGAACACTGCGAGGACCCACACGTCGAGCGCATGATCGAGTCGTTCGCATTGCTCGGCGCGCGCATCAACAAGAAGCTCGACGACGACTACCCCGAATTTACAGAAGCATTGCTGGAAGTGTTGTACCCGCACTATCTGCGGCCATTTCCATCGTGTTCGATCGCGCAACTGGGGACCTCGGCGGCGCTCAGCCATCTGACTGAACCGGTCGTCATAGAGCGCGGCACTGAACTCAAATCGCGGCCCATTCGCGGCGTGCAGTGCCGCTTTCGTACCGCGTACGACGTTACGCTCGCGCCAGTCCGCATTTCCGAGGCAAAGTACACATCGGTGTCCATGGCGCCGAGCGCGACCGTATTGCCCGGCAACGCGACGGCAATCGTGTCGATTACTTTCGAATCGACCGCTGCGCAACTCGATCTGTCCGCGTTGAAGGTGAGTACCGTGCGCGCGCATCTGCACGGGGAGCAGTCGTTCATTGCAGCGCTTGCGGACTGCCTGTTCGTCAATGCGATGTCCACATATGTGGAAGCCGACCGGCGCGGAGTGTGGACGCCATTACGCACGTTGCCTCTCGCTCAAGCGGGTTTTGACGAGAACGACGCGCTGATTGATTATCCGGCCAAATCGCATCCGGCTTACCGGCTCCTCACCGAGTACTTTGCATTCCCGGAAAAATTCAGTTTCGCGGACTTTGATCTGGCGGCAATGACGTGTGCCGCGGGCCGCTGCCAGCGCCTGACGCTGCATGTGGTTTTGAGGGAAGTGCGCAGCGATTCGCATGTCGCGCGGCTTCTCGATGCGTTGTCCGCGCATCACTTTCGTCTGTTTTGCACACCGGTCGTCAATCTGTTCGAGCACCATGGCGAACCGATTCGCGTGAGCCATCAGGCCATTTCTTATCCGGTGGTCGCGGAAGCGCGCCGCGCATTCGCTTACGAGATCTATTCAATCGATTCAGTGAAGCTCGTCAGGCAGCAGGCCCATCAGGAATCGGTAACCGAATTCCGGCCGTTCTACTCACTGCATCATGGCGAAGCAGCCCGGGCCGGACACTACTGGTTCGCGCGGCGCAACGACTGGGTCGCGCAAAAAAGCCCCGGTTACGAGACTGAAATCTCCATTGTCGATATCGACTTCGAACCGGCCGCGCCGCAGACCGACACGTTGAGTCTGGATCTGACCTGTACCAATCGCGATTTGCCTGCCGGCCTCGCGATAGGTCTTGAGGGCGGCGATCTGTTCCTCGAAGGTGGATCGTTGACCGGCAGCATCGCAATGCTGCGCCGGCCGACGCCGAGCGTGCGTTTCGAGCGCGGGCGCGCTGCGCACTGGCGGCTCATTTCTCATCTTGCGCTGAACCACGTATCGCTTGCGAATAGCGGTCTCTCCGCATTGAAGGAGATGCTGGTGCTCTACGATTTGCGGCGCACGGCGGTGTCGGCGCGGCATATCGACGGCCTGGTCGGAATCGAGCAGCGCGCAGCCGTGCAATGGCTGCCGGGCAAACCGTTCGCCACCTTCGTGCGCGGCATGGAAATTCGCCTGACCATCGACGAAGAACATTTTGTCGGCACGAGTCTCGCGTCGTTCGTGCGGGTGATCGATACATTCTTTGGGCTGTACGTGCATCTGAACAGCTTTGTGCAACTGGTCGTCGTGTCGAAGCGCACGGGCGAGGAGATCTTGCGATGCAAACCGCGCAGCGGCGAATCGATCCTGGCGTAGTCGAGCAGCTTCTCGACGAACCGCATCGCTTTGAGTTTTTTCAGGCAGTGCGTGTGCTCGAGAAGTGGTTTGCACAACAACTGCCATCGGGAACCGGGCCTTCCGGCGACATCGTCGCGCAGCGCATCGCCTTTCGCAATTCGCTCTCGATGTCGTTTCCGCCGAGCGAAATTCACGGCGCGCAATCTTACGATGATGAAGGCACCGCGCTAAAAGAAAAAGCGCAGCGCACTGCGGCGCTGGAAAGCGGCTCGCTCGAGAAGGTGGACATCACTCCAGCGTTCTTCGGTTTGCTCGGCGGGCAGGGCGCGTTGCCGCTGCACTACACGGAGCAGATCATCGCGCGAGAACAGATCAAGCGCGACCACGCTGCGCGTGAGTTCTTCGATGTGTTTTCGAATCGGGCTACCGCACTCTTTTACGCGGCGTGGAAGAAGTACCGCTTGCCGTTCCACTACGAACTGGACCGCGACGAACGCTATTTGCCATTGCTGCTCGCGCTTGCCGGCGTGGCCGACAACGACACACGCAGCAGCCTGCAAAGCGGCGAAGGTGCGCTATTCGACGAAGCCATTGCCGGCTACGCGTTACCGACACGACACAGGCCCGTGTCCGCCGCATACCTGCAACGCACGCTGTCGGACTACTTCAGGGTGCCGGTGCGCGTCGAACAGTTTGTCGGCAAATGGTACAACGTACCGCGCGATCAATTGACTGTGCTCGGCAGCGTCAACGCGACACTCGGCGCGACCGCGCTGGCGGGCGAGCGCGTCTGGCAGCGCGATATGCGGGCGCGGCTCGTGATCGGCCCGCTGGACAAGGCAGATTACGAGGCCTTTCTGCCGGGCGCGGATCGCGCCGTTGCGCTCGAACGCATGCTCACGCTGCTCGCGGGCGTCACGCTCGAGTACGAAGTGTCGCTGGTGCTGCGCCGCGAGGCGGTGGGGCCGACGCTTCTGAGCAAAGGCGCGCGCCTCGGCTGGGACGCGTTTCTCTGCACGCGCGATGCCGACCGCGACCGCGCAGACGCGCGCTACGAGTTGCACGTGATTCACTGACCATAACGATAGAACCTGACCGGATCGCACGACATGAGCACGTCCCTCAACACCTTGATCGCCAAACTCAATCCGACCTGTCGGCAAGCAGCGTTGCTGGCGGCGAACAACTGTCTCGCGCGCGGTCATTACGAGGTTGACCTCGAACATCTGCTGCTGGCGCTGCTCGACGAACCGGCGAGCGATGTCGCGCTCGTGCTGCGCGCAGGCAGAATCGATCCGCATGCGTTGCGCGCGGACATCGAGCGTGAATTGCAGCGCCTGAAAAACGGCAATACGCGCACGCCGGTGTTCTCGAAGCATCTGATCGATCTGCTCGAGCAGGCGTGGCTGATCGCGTCCCTCGATTCGCGGATTGGACGCATCCGTTCGGGGCATTTACTGCTTGCCTTGCTGAGCGCGCCGGATCTCGCGCAATTCGCCGAGCGCATGTCGCCGCTCTTGCGCGACGTGCGTGTGACTGATCTCAAGCATAAGTTCGACGAGCTGACGGCAAGCTCATGCGAAGTCGAGCGCAGTCATGACGCGCAACGCGCTGAAGAAACTGCTGACGGTTCGACGACGTCCACTTCCATGCCGGGCGCGCCGTCGAAAACGCCCGCGCTCGATACGTACACCAGCAACCTCACGCAGCGCGCGCGCGAAGGCAAGATCGACCCCGTGATCGGCCGCGAAGGCGAGATTCGCCAGACTATCGACATCTTGATGCGGCGCCGGCAAAACAATCCGATCATGACGGGCGAGGCCGGCGTCGGCAAAACGGCGGTTGTCGAAGGTCTCGCGCTCCGTATCGCGGCCGACGACGTGCCCGCGCCGCTCAAGGGCGTGGCGCTGCATGTGCTCGACATGGGACTGCTGCAAGCGGGTGCGAGCGTGAAAGGCGAGTTCGAAAACCGCCTGAAAAACGTGATCGACGAGGTGAAGAAGAGCCCGCATCCGATCATTCTGTTTATCGACGAGGCGCATACGATAATCGGCGCGGGCGGCCAGGCTGGGCAGAACGATGCGGCGAACCTGCTCAAGCCCGCATTGGCGCGCGGCGAACTACGCACCATCGCGGCGACAACGTGGAGCGAGTACAAGAAGTACTTTGAGAAAGACGCCGCACTCGCGCGCCGTTTCCAGGTCGTGAAGATCGAGGAACCGAGCGAAACGCTTGCGGCAGCAATGTTGCGCGGCATGGCATCGTTAATGGAAAGGCATTTCAATGTACGTGTGCTCGACGACGCGATTACAGAGGCCGTGCGCCTGTCGCATCGCTACATTAGCGGCCGGCAACTGCCGGATAAGGCAATCAGCGTGCTCGACACCGCTTGCGCAAAAGTGGCACTCGCGCACAGCTCGACCCCGGCCGCAATCGACGACACGAAAAAGCGCCTGGAGCGCATCGACGCGGAGATAGCCGCGCTCGAACGCGAGGCGGCGAGTGGAGCGCAGCACGACGAACGGCTCGCGCAACTGCGCGAGCTGCGAGGGGAAGACCTGAAACGTCTCGCCGAAGACGAAGCGCGCTACGACAAAGAGCGTGCGCTCGTGACACAGATCGTCGACTTGCGCGCGGAGATCGACGCGGCTCGCGTGAGCACTGCGGACTCACAGCAAGCAGAGAAAGCGCAGCAGGCGCGCAAAACGTTGGCGCTGCGTGTGGCCGAATTGCAGGCTTTGCAGGATGGTCAACCCATGGTGCCGTTGCAGGTGGACGGGCACGTTGTCGCTGAAATCGTTGCGTCGTGGACAGGCATTCCGCTCGGCCGCATGGTCAAGGATGAAATCCAGACCGTGTTGAACCTGCAGCCGCTGCTTGCCGCGCGCGTGATCGGTCAGGACCACGCGCTCGAAGCCATCGCACAGCGGGTGCGTACAGCCAGCGCGAATCTTGAAGATCCGAACAAGCCCCGTGGGGTGTTCATGTTCGTCGGACCATCGGGTGTCGGCAAGACCGAAACGGCACTGGCACTCGCCGAT
Source organism: Burkholderia sp. WSM2230 (assembly GCF_000472445.1). Taxonomy (GTDB): domain Bacteria; phylum Pseudomonadota; class Gammaproteobacteria; order Burkholderiales; family Burkholderiaceae; genus Paraburkholderia. The sequence goes on along the minus strand of NZ_AXAJ01000009.1, from coordinate 154,516 downwards.
GCGCTGTACGGCGGCGAGCGCAAGATGGTCACGATCAACATGAGCGAGTACCAGGAAGCGCATAGCGTCTCCGGTCTGAAAGGCTCGCCGCCCGGCTACGTCGGTTACGGCGAGGGTGGTGTACTGACCGAGGCGGTGCGCCGCAATCCATATTCGGTCGTGCTGCTCGACGAAGTCGAAAAGGCGCATCCAGATGTACTCGAAATGTTCTTCCAGGTGTTCGACAAAGGCACGATGGATGACGCCGAAGGCCGCGAAATCGACTTCCGCAATACGCTGATCATTCTCACGTCGAATGTCGGCTCGCAAGCGGTCATGCAGGCCTGCCTGAATAAGAGCGCCGAGGAATTGCCCGATGCCGACGCGCTCGCCGAAACCTTGCGTCCGCAACTTTATAAGGCGTTCAAACCGGCTTTTCTCGGCCGCATGAAAGTGGTGCCGTACTACCCGATTTCCGACGACGTGCTTGCCGAAATCATCGAGTTGAAACTGGAGAGAATTCGAAGCCGCATCGAATCGAACCACAAGGCGGTGTTCGAGTGGGACGAGTCGCTCGTCGATGCAGTGCTTGCGCGCTGTACAGAAGTGGATTCTGGTGCGCGCAACGTCGACCACATTCTGAACGGCACGCTGCTGCCCGAAGTCGCGCAGCACGTGCTTGAGCGAATTGCGAACGGCGCGACGATCGAGCGCATTTCCGTGCGCTCGACCGACGCGGGCGAGTTCGAATACGCCGTCGTATAAGCGCCTTTACGAATGCCAATTGATAGCTCTGTGCCATGCCGACCAATCTGAACACGCTGCTCGCTCCAGTCAGTGAAGCTGCGCCCTGCGGCGAAGATCTTCTGTTTTCCGCCGACTTCGATGCAATTGCCCACGCGCGGCGTTTCGAGGACCCTTCGCTGGATCAGGGCGAATGGGTCACCGAAATCAAGGAAGCCGACTGGCCGTTTGTGATCGAGCGTTCCAGCGCCTTGCTGCAAAAGCAGACCAAAGACTTGCGGCTCGCGGTGTGGCTCACTGAAGCGCTCGCCATTGAAGAAGGCGTGACCGGTCTCACGCAGGGCTACATGCTGCTCAAGGGGCTGTGCGAAAAGTACTGGGATGCCGTCCATCCGCTGCCAGAAGGCGACGACACCGAGTATCGCCTCGGCAACGTTGCGTGGCTCGTCGGGCGAACCGGCGATCTGCTGCGCGCAATGCCGCTGACGTCGTCGCCGGGAAACGTGTACAGCACGATCGACTGGGACGTTGCCACCCACGTCGCGCAAGCCGTGAGGCGCGATCCCGATCATGCCGACGACATTGCGCGCGGCAAGCCTTCCATCGAACAGATCGACGCCTCGAAGCGCGCCACGCCCCCCGCGTTCTACTCGACGTTGCTGGCCGATCTCAAGGCGTTCGAAGCGGCGATGCTCGCGCTCGAGCAGGAGCTGGACCGTCGTGCGGGCGACCTCGCACCGAGTTTCCGGCAGGCAAAGGACGCCTATGAGAGTGTCTATCGTCTTGCCGAACGTTTTGCTCGCGAACTCGGTGTGAATGCGCAAGCGCAGCAGACACCCGTCAATGAAGCGAATACACCGGCGTCGCAAGAGCCCGAACGCGCCGAGCCTACTTTCAAGACGTCTGCGCAACCCGAGGAACCTGTGTTGACGACCACGCCGAGCCACGCAATCGCAGGAATCCAGAGCCGCGCGCAAGCCGTCGCGCAGTTGCGCGCAGTGGCCCGTTTCTTTCGCAGCACGGAGCCGCACAATCCCGCTGCCTACTTCGCCGACAAGGCCGCGGAGGCCGCCGACATGCCTTTGCATCAATGGCTTTCTACGGTGGTGAAAGACGACGGATCGCTCGCACACATACGCGAGCTGCTTGGCGTGAAGCCTGAAGAAAACAGCTAGACGTCCGCGTCGAAATAAAAAAGCCTGGCGCGAGGTCGGTTGACCGGACCAAGCTTTTTCATGCGCGCCGTTCTCGCGAGCACGCAGTAGGGCGCTCGCGATGCCGGTGTTCAGGACCCCGCGCGAAACTCGATGCGCCGGTTGCGCGCGCGTCCATCGGCCGTGTCGTTCGTTGCAATCGGCTGGTCGGGTCCGACGCCGGTCGTGCTCATCTGTTGCGGTGGAATGCCCTTGGCGACGAGATACCCCTTCACCGCATCGGCGCGTGCCTGACTCAGCGCGATATTCGACGTGCGGTTGCCCGAGTTGTCGGTGTGGCCGATGATCGCGACTGTCTTCGTGGTCATTTTCTGCATGGCCATCGCCATCTGATCGAGAATTGCGCGGCCCTGCGGCGTGAGCGTCGCGCTGCCCGTTTCGAACTCGATCGTGCGATTGGCGAGTGTCTGGTCGAGCAGGCCCTGCTCGGACGCGCTGACGCGCAGGCCATTCTTGATCGTATAGGTCGGATTCAGCGCGTTAGCCATGTCGCTCGCGAGTTGCTGACGCTGCGACTCGTTGCGCACTTCGCCTTTTACGTCGATCTGTGTGCCGTCAATTTTCAACTGCCCCTTGCTGATCTGCTTCAATTGCGGGCCGATCAGCTTTTGCACATTGGCAGACCAGTTCGGCGGCGTGGCGACGTCGGCGACCTCGATCTGGTCGACCACGTTCGCCGCGCCATACGTGTCGCGCAAACGCGCGAGCACGGCCGCTTTGGTCGCTTCGTCGGGCACTTTGCCGCCGACCACGACCTGGCCGGGCGCCGCGTTCACGGGCGGCGGCGCAGCCGTGACGGCACCGGTGCCGGCGCCAGTCGTACCGCTCGCGAGGCCCGCCATGTTAAGCGCCGGTCCCGCGGACGAAGACGAGGGCAGGGCCGTCGTGCGAATCGAAATGCCGCTGTTGTCGACCGGCGTGACGCGTGCGGGACCATCGTTGTCGGCGTGAGCAAGGGTGCTGAAAAGGGGACTCAAAAGCGGACCGGCCAGCGCGGCAAGCAGCACGCGCGCGAGGGGCGTGCTTATGGGGGGGCGTGAGTGGGTCATCGCGTCATGCTCCCGCGAAGGCTTCGCGAAACGTGTCGATGCTGACGCGCAAGGACAGTTGCGGTTGGTCGAGGTAACTGACGAGCTTGCTGATGCCATGATCGTTCTGTGCGTGTTCGTCGATCCATTCCGGGTCGTCGATATCGATGTTATGGGCTGCATAGGCTTGCGGATCGACCACACTGTGCAGCGTTTTTGCCGACGCGCCGTTAAAGCCGATGATGAGCCGCTCGCGCTCCGCAATGGTGCCGATGAAAATCGCCAGCTCGAAGTCCGCCTGCGCGACAAACGGTGCGATCAGTTCGAGCCAGAATGCCGCGACGAGGCTGCGATAGAACGGATCGTTCGGCAACGGCAGCGTGAGCCCGCGTTCGAGATGCGACGAACCGCTTTGCATCACAGGGCGCAACAGCGAACCCAGCGCGAGCATCGCGCCGCGCAGTCGCACCGGATGCCCGCTTGCCAGCAGCATCTGTTCGAGTCCGGCAAGCGTCTGATGCTCGACGAAATCATTAAACGTGCCGTCATGCGGATTGCCGGGACCGCCGCCGATTTCGATCGGCACGTGCGTCTCTCCGAGCGCCTGCAATGCGCCGGCCGGCTCGCTTGCGCCGAGCAAGGGTTTCATTTGCGCCGACACACGCGACCACAAACGCGCGAACGCGAGCGGACTGTGCGCGAGAAACGTGAGCGGCTTCTCGACCTCCAGCGCGGTAGCGGCAAGAAACGGAAAACGTCGCGACGACTGGTCGTGACTGGCCACCATATGCCCGGCAATCGCGAGCTTGCTGCGCGAACCGAGGAACGCGAAGTGCATCGGCTTCGCGTTCTCGTAGACGATCTTCCAGCGCGGGTCGTCGGTGAGCAGTTCCATTGCTTCGGCGATCCAGCGGTCGAGCGTGGCGAGCAGTTGCGGGTTATGCGCGCTCTTCACGAAGTCGCCGCGCGAGGGAATCTTGCCAAAGTACGCGATTTGCGCCTGCACGGTCTGCGTCATTGCGCACCTCCTGTGTTCGAAACCGCGGCTGTGGCAGGCCGCGTCACCGGCGGCGCCGTCGTCGTCGTGGTTGTCGTGACGGGCATCGCGCTGCCTGCTGTATTCGTGGCCGCCGCCGAATTGCTCGCCGCGCTGACGTCCGCCACCGACGAAGGCAGACGCAAGCCGCGCAGGCTCTGCTGCTGCGGCGCGTCGCTGTTGCCGCCCGACGCTTGCGACGTGCTGATGATCCGCATGCTGACCTCCACCGTCACGTTGCCTTGCGTCCACGACAGATCGAAGGTGCCGTCGGGGCGTCGCTTGCGCTGCGCCGAGTTGATCAGCTTCTCGAGCCCGTAGCGGCCCGGCTCGTTGACAAGCTGCAGCGTGCGGCCGTCGAAGGTCGTTGCGGACAGCGTCGCGCCTGGCGAGCCTGACGGATTCGGCCACACGAAATTGGTCCATTGCGGTGGCGTGTTGCGATAGCGCATCTGCTGGCCGTCGATTGCGAGCGTGTACTCGGTGGTGCCGCTGCTGGGCTGCGGCAGGATCTGGAACACCGTCTGTGGTTCTGCCGAGCTCTGGCCCGCCGACGCGCCCGCTGCGCCGCCGGCGAGCGGCGCTACCCAGCGCGCGAATCCGTTGGTGAAGTCGGGCGTGAGCGCAAGGCCCATGTCGCCCCACGTGCGGGCAGTCAGCGTGTCGCCGCGGCGCACCGCCAGCGGTCCGAGCGTAGTACCGACGAACTTCGCAATCGAGCCGTCGGGTCCGAACACCTGCGCGATTTCGCCGGCGCCGGCTTCGACCTTCGCATCGCCGGCAAACGGATACTTGTTCGCGAGCGAGTTCTGGAATGCCTGGTACACCTGCGCATTCCACACTTTGTTCACTTCGACGCTGGCGGGCTGGATCACGACCGCATACGCGGCCATCAGCGGACGCACGAGCAGCGGACGCAGCGCCTTGCGTTGCGAATCGGTGAGACCCGTCAACATCTGCTCGTCGACGTACCTGAGCGAATCGGCGAGTTCTGAACCACTGCCGTCCAGCGTCTGCTGCATGAGTTGACGCGCGCCCGGCCCAGGATCGCCCTGGTTCCTGATCACGTTAAAGCGCGTGCGGACCTTGGATAGCGTGTCCATATAGCCCTTGAGCATGGAGCCGTTGTCGCCGGTCACGACAATGCGGCCGAGCGCGGAGAACTCCTGTCCGATCGGACCCATCGGCATTTCAACCGGATTGCCGTTGATGTCGATGTTCGCGTTCAACTGGCCGGTCGGCGCGCGCGAGAACCATTGCTTGAACCAGCTCGTCACGCCGCTTTGCGCGCGTTTCAGACTCGCATTGAAGAGCGACGGGTTGTCCCACGAGGTCTGGTCATACGCTGTTTCGAGTACTTTGCGAATCGGCGAATCTTGCGGGTCGCCAAGACGGTTCATTGCATCCACCGCCTGGCCGAAGCTGCCGAAGCTCTGAACCGCAATGCCTTGCATGAACTTCTGCCAGTGCATTGCATACTCGGTCTTGTACATCGTGACGAGCGCCTTCTGGATCTGCTCGGGGCTGCCTTCGAGCGTGAGGTCGTCATGCGCGGACGTGTTGAGCACCCAGTCTTTCGCCTGCAATTCTTTGGTCGCGGCCTCGCGAATCGCGGGCTGCACGTACTGGAACCACGCTTCGCGCGTGAACGTGCCGGGAATCGCATAGCTGCCCGCCACCAGCGCCGTATTGTTTTCACCGACAATGCGCGCGATTGTCATCGGCGCGAAGCGGGTCGACGCGCGTGCCTTGATCTCTTCATAGACCCGCTGACGCGCCGGCATGCCGCGCACCACACGGCGAAGGTTTTCGCGAGTCTGATCGACGAGTCCGAGGTTCTGGTCGATCATCGGCCAGTCGTCGTCGGATACGCGCGACAGGTAGAACGTGATCATGCGTTCGGCGCTGCGGATCATTTCGTCGCGAGGCATGTTGCCGCGATTCGTTTCGAGCCAACCGCGCCAGAAGCGCGCCACCTGGTCAGTAAGGTGAGCCGTTTCGACGTGACGCTTGTCGCTCAACATCAGGTACGTCTTGAGCGCGTTATACGCGTCTTCCACATTGGTGGGCGAAGCGTCGCTGTAAAGGCCGCCCTGGCTGCCAGCCGCCATCGCGTTGTGTGCAGAGACGGGCACGGCCGCGGCATCCGGCGTGCGGTTGAGCGGGGCGAGTTGATCCGGATGCGCGTTGACTTCCTTGAGGAACGACGCAAGGTTCTGCGAAACCGGATCCAGCAGAATCTGCCGTACGCCGTTGTAGTACTCGGTAAGAAGACGCTGCTCGAGACGATCGCCCTGATACAGCCCCAACGATACGGCAAGCGGCTTCTCGCGGCGGAACTGTTCGAGCTGATCGATACGGTCTTCGAGAACGTCCATGGCCTGCATGCGCGATTGCAGGTCGTTGCGGTTCTGCTGCAGACGCACCACGTTGTCGAGGTCGGCCTTGACGTTCTCCGCCAGTTGCTGGTTGTTGATGGTCGACCACGTCCAGCCGCCCAGCGCGAGCGCGAGCACGGCGACGAAGCCGAAGAACGTGGCATAGCGCAGGCGCGTTTTCGCGGGGCTGGCGAATTGCCTGACCGTTTGCCGGTCCGCGAAGATGACCTTGGAAAACAGGTCGCGCAGGAAGAAGCCGTTCTTCGAAAACGCGCTGTGCGGCTTGGGCATGCTCTCGGCGCTCAGGCCGAAGCGGTTCGCGATGCGCGTGGCGGCGGCACTATTGGTTTCGCCTTCCTGCAATGCGCTCGTGAAATAGAAGCCGCGAAAAATGGGCTTGTACTGGAACGGGTTCGTTTCAAACAGCGTGGCAAGGAACGCGCGAAGCGCGGGCTTGATTGTCGAAAACTCGAGTGGGAAGCTCAGTTGGCCTGGCGAGAGCTTGTTGCCGCGATTGATCGACATCTGCGCGACGCTGATTTCTTTCAGGCCGTCATAGAGTTCTTCGAAGTGCTCGTCGAAAAGACCCACCACGTCGCGCTTTTCGTCCGGTTCGTAGGGCAGGGTGGCGCCCCACACCCGGTCGTATTCATGACGCTCGCTGCCGCTGAAGAACTCGGTGAAGCCCGTGATCAGGTCGGCCTTCGTAAACATCACGTAGACCGGTGCGAAAACTTCCAGCTTCTCTGTCAATTCCTGCACGCGCTGGCGCAGGTTCTTCGCCAGATTGATGGCGAACTCGGGTTTGCTGCTGGTGAGTTCCGCGATGCTCGCGGTCACGATGATGCCATTGATCGGCGCCTTGGGCCTGAAGCGTTTGAGCAGGCCGAGAAAGCCCAGCCATTCGGTACGGTCTTCTTCGTGCACCGAGTAGCGGCCTGCCGTATCGAGCAGAATGCCTTCTGTCGTGAAGAACCAGTCGCAATTTCGCGTGCCGCCAATGCCGTGAATTACGGCGTTGTTCTTGTCGGCGAATGGGAATTGCAAGCCCGAATTCAGCACGGCGCTGCTCTTGCCCGCCGCCGGATTGCCGATCACGATGTACCACGGCAACTCATACAATGCCGAGCCGCCCGATACCTGGCCGATCTTCGAGGTCTTGATGGTTTTCACCGCGTCGACAAGGCGTGTGCGCAGCACGTCGAGTTCCGCCTGGCGCGCCGGCGTGGGCGCGGGCCCCGCTTCCGCGCTCTGTTTTTCCGCCTGCTGCTCGAGCATCTCGCCAAGCTTGTTGTTCGCGCGCCGCGCGCGCAGGCGGCGCACCGCCCACACCAGCAGCCATAGCGCGATCACCGCAGCGAGCGCAATGGCCGGCCACATCAGGTCGATCTGCAGTGTATCGGCGCCGACGAACAACACAGCAGCGAGCGCGAGCAGGCCGATGATCGAGAGCGTGCGTGGATGGGTCAACACGTTGAGGAAGCGTCGCATAAGCCGTTCAGGTCTTGGTGATATGTGTTATGGCGCGTGCTGTGGCAAACGGCATCATGCGCGTGCGGCGTTTGAAAATTGAGCGAAAGGAAATGAAAGCCGATTCAGCCAGGCGGTGAAATCCGCTGAATTGTTAAATCGGCAATTGCCGGCGCGGCGAAAAGCGGCTGAGTCAATGCGATGATGTATGCCGGATTGCGGTTCGTATTGCCGCTTTTTGCCAGAAATATTGATTGAATGCCCCATTTCCAAACCTCTTGTGCCGCTGTGCCCTTAATGCCCCCGCCCGAGGACGAAGCCGGGTTTGTGATATTCGACGTGCCCGAGATCCATCATTTTCCAGCGGCCGCCCCATGTCAGGCCGATTTGTTCGGCTGTTTGTCCGTATAACTGATAGCCCCGCATGGCCCAAGGATCTTTTTCTGAAATGACGAGCTTGCCGTCGCGCAGAAAGGCATTGTCCGCCGCGAGACCGTATTGGTGATAGCTTTGAAACGCAGCGGCATTGGTGACATTGCTCCCAATTTGCGCGAGCCGGTTTTGCCGCTCCGGACTGCGATAACCTTCCAGCAAGGCCATTTCGTACCCGTACTGCTCGTGCATGATTTTATAGACGAGCAGCAAACGCGTTCGAAAATCGGCATCCAGCAAATTCCAGTCGCGGCTCGCGTCTTTTAGCGCCGGCCGGACCTGCTCGACTTCCCGCGTGGCAAACACCTCCGGCGGCAGCGGCGGCGGGGGCACGAGCTGTTCGCCGTTCAATAACGCTGCAATTTTCTCGTCCGGCACCCGGGCGGTTTCGTCGAATTGAAATAACTGACGGCCGCGTAATCCCAATGCCACCAATGGCGGCGTCGCAAGAATACCTGTGGTGGTAAAAATCAGCAAGCGCCGGCGCGCCAGTAATTTTTTCATATCCACCACGATAGTTTGCGAAATTCTTGCCGAACGTGCTAATTGACTGCGCGCGTGCGATGCACCGCGCGATGCCCGGCGCATAACGCGGCCATGAATGGTTTGCGCGGCACCTAATAAAGAAGTGCGCACCGCCGGCAAAAGCAGCATTGCGGCGATGAGGACTGCGATGGCGAAATAGGCAAGAAGTACTACGGCAATCAAGGGCGACCCCGGAAATTGGAAACAATTGTATTTTGTAATGCTTGCTCTTAGAATCAGGCCTGCTCGGAGAGGAGTCGGAGCGGTATTATCACGGCGAAATAATCCAGGATTCAATGAGACAGTGAATGAGTGCGCCGGAAAATTCGAATTCTAAAGTCCCGCCAAGCCTGTTATCCGATAAGGCTAAAGGCGCCGACGGCAATGGTTCGCGAATTCTTGCGAATCTGGAGGGCCGCGTCGCGTCGCCTGCCGATAAACCACGACGCTCCAGAACGCCGCTGGCGCTTGTCGCATTGCTGGTGATTGCAGCAGGCGGTTGGGGCGCCTGGCGTATGCAGCAGCGCGGGCAGAATGAGCCGCTGGCTGCGGCTGTGCCGGCGAGCGCCGTGACCATCGCAAAGGCGGCGGTCCCGGCGTCGGCTGCTAGCGCGGCGGCGCAGGTTGGCGCGAATGCGCAGGCAGCGGAGCCTGCCTCGTCGCAAGCCGCAACGATCATCACCGACGAAAGCGAGAGCAAGGCTGCTGCCGCATCGCCTGCATCGGCGGGCACAGCGGAAAGCCGCCTGTCGCGCGCGCTTGCCGGCGGCGCGGAGCCGGGCAGTGCGTCCACGCCGGTTGCTGCGGTCGCTTCCGCCGGTGCCTCGGGCGCAGCGGGTGCATCGAACTCGGCGGCAACGCGGGCGGCGTCGGCGGTCAGGCACGACAAGAGTTCGGCTGTCGCGAGCAGGAGCAAGCACGAAGCTGCAGCGCGCAGCAAGAAGGAAAACGCGACGGCAACCGCGAGCAATCATCGTTCGGGTACGACGACTGCCTCCGCTCAATCGAAGAAAGCGAAACCGGACGCGTCGTCAAAAGATGATTCGGACGCCGATCTATTGGCTGCGCTCGTTGCACGCACCAAGCCCGCCGAGACAAAGGGCGGCAGCAGCAATCCGGCGACGAGGGTCGCAACCGCGGCCGTGCCCGGCAACGCGAAGCTCGCCGAGCGCGTGAAAGAGTGCGGGCAGCGAGGATTTTTCGAAGACCAGTTGTGCCGCTGGCGCGTGTGCGACGGTCATTGGGGCAAAGACCCCGCGTGCCCGGGCTCCTCGCCGCAAACGCGTCAGCCCTGATCGAACCGCCGCGCGGGCGGTTCACTGCTGCGCTGTTGACGAGGCTCGTGCGGTGCGCGGCGCGAGAGCGGCGCTCCGGTTTGATTTCGCCGCCTTTGCGTCTATGATGACTCTCCTTAGTCGCACACCGATGCGATAGAAAAGGAGACATCAATGAAGCGGTTTCTCGTGGCGTTGAGGTACGTAGCAAGCATCGTGACTGTTCTTGCAATTGCGGCATGCGGCGGCAGCAATCTGAATCCTCCCAATCCCCCGAAAGTCATTATCGACAGCGACTACAACACGCTGAGCGACGACGGCCAGCTCGGCGTCATGGCGGCGCAATTACAGGCGCAGGGATCGTTGAAGGTACTCGGCATTACCGTGGTGTCCGGCAATCAGTGGTTGAAGCAGGGCGTCGCGGATGCATTGAAATCTGTGGAGCGGCTTGGCGTCGAAAAGCAGATCGGCATTTATGCAGGCGCGAATTACGCGCTGTCGCATGATTTCGCCACCATCCAGGCCGAAATGGCCCAATTCCCCGGCGGCGACGGTTATCTCGGCGCGTGGGGAACGCCGGAGCCGAAGTCCGACAGCGATCTCGTCGCACCACCCGACGGTTTTGCGACGCACACGAAAGTGCAGACCAAAAGCGCAGTGGATTTCATTGTCGATTCAGTGAAGCAGAATCCCGGCGAAGTGACGATCCTGGCCATCGGGCCATTGACCAACATCGCGCTTGCCACGCGTCAGCATCCCGAGATCGTGCCGTTGATCAGGCAGATCGTATATATGGGAGGCGCGATCGACGTGCCGGGCAACACTACGCCAACGGCGGAATTCAACTGGTGGTTCGATCCCGAGGCGGCAAAAGAGGTGTTGCGTTTGCCGATCAGGCAGGTCGTCGTTCCTCTCGACGTAACCGATACCGTGAAGATGGATAAAGCGCTTTACGACCGTATCGCGCACGACCCGACTAAGCAGACCATCATCACCCAGTTGTTCAAGACGTTGAACGGCTATGGTTTCGACGGGAAGAACGGCTTCGAAACGAATCCGAACTACACCACGAACATCTGGGACACACTGACGCTCGGCTATCTGATCCACCCTTCATTTGCGACGCAAACGGTGGACGAGTGGGTGGATGTCGACACGAGCTTCGGTGCCAATGATGGAAAGGCTACCGGCTATACAAGTTCTCCTCCGGCCGGTTTGCAGAAGATGACGATCGTCAAGCGCTTTGACAATCAGGACTTCTTCAATTTTTACGTGGACTTGCTGACGCGCCCAGTGCCGGTTCCGGGCTGATGCGCTAATCGTGCTGCGTGCCTGCAGCGCATGCGCTTCAGGCGGGATGCAGGCCACGCAGCAGCTGGCGCACGCGCGAGAGATCCTGATCGACGTGCTCGGCCTTTTCGAACAGTTCTGCGAGCCAGTCGACGAAAGCACGCACGCGCGGCGACACGCGGCGGTTCTTCAGATAAGCGACGGACACCGGCATTGGCACGGGCTTCCATTGCGGCAGTACTTCGCGCAATTGTCCCGAGTCCAGATAAGGCTGCGCGGCGATTCGCGCGGGTTGGATCAGACCGTGGCCTTGTAGTCCGCAAGTCAGATATGCCTGCTCGTCGCTGACCTTGATATAGCCGTTGACCTTGACGCTTTGCGCTTCGCCGTCCACTTCGAAATCGAACGCGACTTCGCGGCCGTTGTGCGGCGACATGCAATTGACGGCGACGTGGCCGCGCAAATCGTCGAGATCCGTAGGCGTGCCGTAGCGCGCGAGGTAGGCCGGGCTTGCGCAGGTGACGTGCTCGAGCGTGCCCAACTGCCGCGCCACCAGCGTCGAATCGGGCAGTTCGCCGAGCTGGATACTGCAGTCGATTGCTTCGGAGACCAGATCGACCATGCGATTGCTGACGCCGATGGCCAGATCGAGGTTCGGATAGCGCATGTGAAAGTCGTCGAGAGCGGGCAGGACGATCGCGCTTGCTACCGAGCCGGGCATTTCGATGCGCAGGCGGCCAGTGAGGTTATCGGTCGCATGACGGATGCTCGCCTCCATCTCGTCTATGTCGGCGAGGATTTGCGCGCAACGCTCGTAGTAGGCGGCGCCTTCGGGCGTGACGCTGATACGCCGTGTTGTGCGGACGAGGAGTTGGATGCCGAGCAGGGCTTCCAGGTTCTGGACGATAGTGGTCGCCGTCGCGCGCGGAATGTTCAGGGATTCCGCCGCGCGGGTGAAGCTGTTGGTGTCCACTATCCGGATGAAGGTGCGCATTGCGGTTATTCGGTCTAGCATTTGGGCCTCTCTTTCCCCAAAACCACGCGAAATTCAAGGAAAGGCCAAGGGGCTTAAACAAAACCCGCCGCAGGCCCAAACCCCAAAATCACTTCCGCAAAGAGTCCAGATCAATCACAAACCGATACTTCACATCGCTCTTCAACATCCGCTCATAAGCCTCATTGATCTTCTGCATCGGAATCACTTCGATATCCGAAGTAATTCCATGCTCGCCGCAGAAGTCCAGCATCTCCTGCGTCTCGGCAATGCCGCCAATCAGCGAACCAGCCAGCCGGCGACGCTTGAAAATCAGGTTGAAGACTTGCGGCGACGGATGATCGTGCTCGGGCGCGCCCACCAGCGTCATCGTTCCATCGCGCTTCAGCAGGTTCAGGAACGGATTCAGGTCGTGTGGCGCAGCCACCGTATTCACGATCAGATCGAAACTGTTCGCATGCGCTTCCATCTCTTCCGGGTTCTTCGAAATCACCACCTCGTGCGCGCCGAGCCGTTTCGCGTCCTCGATCTTCGAGGGTGACGTGGTAAACAACACCACATGCGCGCCCATTGCGCGCGCCAGCTTCACACCCATATGGCCGAGTCCGCCGAGACCCACAATGCCGACCTTCTTGCCAGGACCGGCGCCCCACGTGCGCAGCGGCGAATACGTTGTGATGCCCGCGCACAGCAACGGTGCGACGCCAGCCGGATCGAGATTTTGCGGCACACGCAGCGTGAATTCCTCGTCGACGACGAGCTGCGTCGAATAACCGCCGTAGGTGATCTGTCCGTCGACGCGGTCAACGCCGTTGTACGTGCCGACAAAACCGTTCTCGCAATACTGCTCCAGGCCTTCCGCGCAGCTCGCGCAAGTACGGCATGAATCGACGAGGCAGCCCACGCCGACCAGGTCGCCTACCTTGTACTTCGTCACATCCGGGCCCACGGCAGTCACGCGGCCGACGATTTCATGGCCCGGCACCACGGGATACATCGTGTTCTTCCATTCGTTGCGGGCCTGATGCAGGTCGGAGTGACACACACCGCAAAACAACACTTCCATCTGCACATCGTGCGCGCGCAATGCGCGGCGCTGGATTTCGAACGGGGCGAGCGGCGCGCTGGCGTCGGTCGCAGCATAGGCATACGTCGTGCTCATGGATAGCTCCAGCAAAGAGGGTGATGTCGCAAGGCGCCGACGATGGGCGACGCGTGTCGCCGGTGCGGCCAACCTTGCCGTTGTTTGCGATTCGACGCCTGGATCGCAGCGCCGGACGCACGCGCAAATCGCGACGCCGGCCGCGAGGGCGAACTCATCGAACATGAACTGCCGACCACACGCCGCGCACGCGCGGAAGAGGTCATGCAGGCAGGGTTCCCATGGTAGAAGCCCGCAGCGGGCCAGTGAATACCTGAATATCTTGAAGGTTTGCCTAAAACTCCTGGAGCGCAGCGCAGAAGCGAGTTTGATGCTAAATTTCAGGCATTATTCTCTTGCACGTCACTATATCGTCATGTCGCCGCGCTTGTCCGGATCCTCATTGTCGTCTACCGAAGTTCCTGCTGCCGACGCCGCACAGCAGCGCCTGATAGAAGTGTTCGACATGCTCGCGCCCAAGCCGGGCATGACGCGTTCGAGCCTCGAAGGCGTCAACCTGATGCGTGCGAACAGTCCGTTGCCGCGCATGCCGGTCATGTACGAGCCGAGCATTGTGATCGTGTGTCAGGGCCGCAAGCGGGGTTATCTCGGCGACCAGGTGTTCGAGTACGACGCGCAGCAATACCTGGTACTGTCCGTGCCGCTGCCGTTCGAATGCGAGACCGAGGCGAGCACGGAAGAGCCGTTCCTTGGCATCTCCATTCGGGTCGATCTGGCGATGGTCGCGGAACTGCTGATGGCGCTCAACGAAACGCAGGGCGCTGCACGCAACGAACCACTCGGCATTTACTCCACGCCGCTCGATTCCGCGTTGAGCAGCGCGGTGCAGCGCTTGCTCGATGCGCTGGTGTCGCCGCTCGACGCGCGCATTCTCGCGCCCGGCATCGTGCGCGAAATCTGTTATCGCGTGCTGACCGGCGAGCAGGGCGACGCGATTCGCGCGGCGCTCTCGCATCAGAATCATTTTGGACGCGTTGCCAAAGCACTGCGCCGCATTCATGCGGACTATCACGGCCAGCTCGATGTCGACACGCTCGCCTCCGAAGCCGGCATGAGCCTCGCCGTTTTTCACGCGCAATTCAAGGCGGTGACCGCAACCTCGCCGATGCAGTATGTGAAGACCACGCGTTTGCATCACGCGCGCTTGCTGATGGTGCAGGACGGTTTGAACGCCGGCGCGGCCGCGGCGCGAGTGGGTTACGAAAGCGCGTCGCAATTCAGCCGCGAATTCAAGCGTCTTTTCGGTCTGAGTCCCGTGGATGAAGTCAAGCGGATGCGCGCAATCTACGACTCGCCGCCGCCGCGTATCGTGAAGCCGGTCGCGCGCTACGTGACGGCGGTGTAGCAGAGGGCCGAAGCGCGCGCGGCCCGGTTCAACGTGCGCTCATTGAGTATGTAGTGATGGCGTGCCGCAGCCGCCCGCTGTCCAAGCCTCAGTTGGCTAACTCAGCCGCAAGCACCCACCTCGCCGCAGGCCGTGCAGAAGTCGCAGCCGTCCTTGCGGATCACGGCGTTGGCGCCGCACGATCCGCATTTGCGTCCGAGCATCGTATGCAGTCCCGGCACCATGCCAGGCTGTGTCAGTTCAGGCGTCTGCGCGTCGGCTTGATGCGGACGAATGCCGAAGTCCGCGGGCAATGCCGTTTCCACTTTCATCTGTCCGCGCGGCAAGCGGGCGAGCAGGCGCGACGGAACCTGATTGCCCTCGGCGTCGAGAAAGCCGCGGCGGTGCAGGATTTGCTGGATTGCAAAGGCGAGCGCGGCCACTTCCGAATCGTGCCAGCGCGGCGTGCGGTGACCATCCAGACGCTGCACCTCGCCGAGCCGCACCTGTCCTCGGTCCCACGACACTTTGCGCATGTCCTGCAGATTGCGCGCGACGAAACCGCCGCGCGCGGCGAGCGACAGAGAACGCATGGTCGCCGTGATCCATTGCTGCGATTCGTCGCGCTGACCGGTCGGAATGAAGAACTCGATAGGCCGCTCGATGGTCACATCTTCACCGCCCAGGCGCCCCGTCACTTCGATGAACGACACCGCCACGTACAGCGATTTCTTGCCGGCTTGCGTCAGATACTCGACCTTCTCGATGATCGCCGGCAACTCGCCCCTGGGACGATGATCGATCGCGATACGCAGTGGATCCAGGTCGCTTTCGGCCAGCGTGTCGTCGCTCTGCGCCGCGCTCACGCTCAGCACTGCGCCGAGCGTTTCGTTCGGGCGATAGGTGGCGAGTCCCTTGAGGCCGCTTTTCCACGCATCGAAATAGAGGCTTTCGAAGGCTTCGAACGGGTAGTCGGCGGGCACGTTCACCGTCTTCGAGATCGACGTGTCCACGTAAGGCTGAACCGCCGCCATCATGTCCAGATGATCGCGCGCGGACATTTCGAGCGCACTGACGAAATAGTCCGGCAGCCGGCTCACGTCGCCGCCCAGTTCGCGATAGAGCCGGTACGCGTAGTCTTCGACATCGAACGATTCGCGGCTGCCATCGGCCATGACCTTCATGCGCTTGTAGGTCCAGGAGAAGGCCGGCTCGATGCCGTTCGAAGCGTTGTCCGCGAACGCGAGACTCACTGTGCCCGTCGGCGCGATAGACAGAAGGTGGCTGTTGCGAATGCCGTCGCGGCGAATGGCTTCCTTCAGATCCTCGGGCAGGCGCGACGCGAAGGTGCCGGCTTCGAGGTAGCGTGCGGCATCGAAAAGAGGAAACGCGCCGCGCTCCTTCGCGAGCTCCACCGACGCGCGATACGCCTCGTCGCGCATCAGCCGCGCAATACGCACGGCAAAGTCGCGGCCTTCCTGCGAGTTGTAGCGCAGGCCGAGCATCACGAGCGTATCGCCGAGCCCCGTAAAGCCCACGCCGATGCGGCGCTTCGCGCGCGATTCCTCGTATTGCTGCGGCAGCGGCCACAGCGTGACGTCGAGCACGTTGTCGAGAAAACGCACTTGTGTGCGCGTGCGTTGGGCGAGGCCGTCCCAATCGAATGAGGGCTTGCGGCCTTTCAGTTGCGCGAACGGATCGAGCACGAAACGCGTGAGATTGAGTGGCCCGAGGTTGCAGCAGCCGTAGGCGGGCAACGGCTGTTCGCCGCATGGATTGGTCGCGCGAATGGTTTCGACGGCGCGCAGGTTGTTGTCCTCGTTCATCCGCGAAATGAAGACGATGCCCGGCTCGGCGACGTCGTAAGTGGAGCGCATGATGCGGTCCCAGATCTCGCGCGCCGGCCGCTCGCTGTAGACCCACATGCCGTCGTCGCGCTGTCTGACGTCGCCGGCCGCGCGCAGCGCCGGCGATGGTTCCGCGCGATGCACGAGTTGCCACGGCTGGTCTTCCTCGACCGCGCGCATGAATTCGTCGGTTACGCCGACGGACACGTTGAAGTTGTTCCAGCGTCCCTTCGAATGCTTGGCTTCGATGAATTCGAGCAGGTCCGGATGATCGCAGTCGAGCACGGCCATCTGCGCGCCGCGCCGCGACCCGGCGCTTTCCACGGTGCGGCACGACGCGTCGAACACGTCCATATAGCTGCACGGTCCGGACGCCGACGAACTCGTGGTATGAACGCGCGCGCCCTTGGGCCGGATCGCGGAGAAGTTGTAGCCGACACCGCCGCCGCGCCGCATCGTTTCCGCCGCCTGCAGCAGCGCGACGTAGATGCCGGGCAGCCCCTGTTCGTCCACGCCCTGGATCGCGTCGCCGACCGGCTGCACGAAACAGTTGATCAGCGTGGCGGCGATTCCGCTGCCCGCGGCGCTCATGATGCGGCCCGCGCCGAGCGCGCCGTGCCGCAGATTGTCGACGAAAAGCGCTTGAACCGATTCGCGCAGCGCCGCCGGTTCCGCCTCGGCGACGCCGTGCGCGACGCGCTTGAAGACGTCGTCGGCGGATTGTTCGTCGCCTTTCGCGTACTTTTCGAGCAGAACGTCGGTGGAAAACTGCTGGGGAGCGACTAGCGGAGCGGGGGGCGCGCTTGCCGCGCGAGTGTCCGGCCGGGCCGACGTGTGCGGCGTGTCTTCTGCCATGGTGTGCCCTCAAACGGCGCCGTGCCGCGCACGGCGCGATGGGTGGAGATGCGCGTCACTTTACCGCCGGGCGTCGAGCCGGCAGGATGATGTGACGCAAGCAGGTCCACCTTAACGCACGTGACGAAGGGCCGCAATCGGGTGGGTCTTGTGCGCCAGGCGGTGTCACGAACCTGGTCGCAAAGCACATAAGAGTGGGCAGAACGACGGCGAATTCAGGCTTCGGCAGGCAGCGCGCCGAGAATTTCTGCGCAGATCATCGCCGAGGCGTTGGACGGCGCCGGGCGCTCAGCCGGTTTGAACACCGCGTCGCCACGCCGGATCTTGCGACGCGACACCGCGCATGTTCCGGATGTATGCGCCGATCTGCGCCGCCAGCGCTGCTCGCCGTAATGACATCGTCCTGGCTCGACCCAGCGGATCACCAGCGTCGTGTCGGAGCGCTCGAGAATCTCGATGCGTACGCCGTTGGTACCGTCAAGGGGGATGGACTCCAGGGTCATCATCGTCGGCTCCGTATTTGTGGTGTGCCGAATTTAGTCCCGCGCGGGCTTCAGAGCCATTGTGTCGCCGTTGAAACACTGTTCCCCGATTAGCAACAATTAAACTTGACTTTTACGAACCTTGAATCGGCGGGCCTCGCGGGAGCGCGCCTTTCATGAAAATGGGATAAGAGCGCTTTTTGCAACGCAGTGTTGTAACTGGTGAGACAGCGGAATCGAGCCGCAGAGGTTCCGCGCGCGCTTCCTTTAAGATGTAGTGATCGTTGTATGAGCGCGTCCCGCCAGTCTAACGGGTTTGCTGTTTTCGGGTCGGCTCGCGCACATACCGGCATTTTCACTCGAGTCCACATGAATTCACGTCCACCCGTTGCTGAGCCAGAATCGACACATCCCACGCAGTCGCTCCTCACGCCCGAGCGTGCCAGGAAGCAGAAGGCCGCTTCGCTCGTGCTTTATATTGGACTCGTGCTGCTGGCGTTGTGGGTGGTGCGCGATTTCCTTCCCGTCGTCGGATGGGCGGCCGTGCTGGCGATCGCGCTATGGCCGTTGCTGCGCAAGGTCGAAGGCAGCCGCTGGCTGACCGGGCGCACCACGTTGATCGCTGCCTTGCTGACGCTGGCGATTGCGTTGCTGGTTGTGCTGCCGGTGGGCATCGGCATCGCGCAGGCGTTGCGCGAAGCACATGATCTCACCGAGTGGTTCAAGGCCGCGCAGGAGAACGGCATTGCGATGCCGGACTTCATCCACCGTTTGCCGTTCGGCGTGCAGCAGGCCGAGGCGTGGTGGCAAGCCTATCTCGCGCCGCCCTTGCGCGATTCGGCTGCGATGAAGGGCTTGCACAGCACCGCGGTCGTCACGCTAGGGCGGCACTTCGGCGCGCGCGCCGTGCATGCGGTGACCGTGTTCGCGTTCATGCTGGTGACCCTGTTCGTGATCTTCCAGGCGGGGCCGCGTCTGTCGGGCGCCCTCGCGAGAGGTTTGCAGCGCGGTTTCGGAGAAGACGGCGCGCAGCTCGTGCAACGGATGGCCACAGCCGTGCGCGGCACGGTATCGGGCCTGGTGGTGGTTGGACTCGGCGAGGGCGCGTTGCTCGGCGTCGCCTATTTCGTAACGGGCTTGCCGCACGTCGCGCTGCTTGCGTTCATCACCGCGATTGCCGCGATGCTGCCGTTCTGCGCGCCAATTACTTTCAGTCTGGCAGCGTTGTGGTTGTTCTCGCAGGGATCCGTGGCGGGCGCAATCGGTCTTCTTGTGTTCGGTTCGATCGTCGTATTCGTTGCCGAGCATTTCGTGCGGCCGGTGCTGATCGGCAATTCCACGCGCCTGCCTTTCCTGCTCGTGCTGTTCGGCATTCTCGGCGGCGCGGAGACCTTCGGGCTGCTCGGCCTCTTTATCGGCCCCGCGCTGATGACGGTGCTGATGGTGCTGTGGACCGACCTCGTGCAATAGTTGCACGCGCGTGGTTGCGGTGCGCGGCGCTCGCTCAGGGCTGCTGGTTCGACGGATGTTCCTGTGCCGGCAGCCTGGTGCAGCCGAGCGTGTATTTGAGCGCGCCCGGCAGCAGCGCGCTCCACACCTCCCAAGTATGACCGCCGTCGATAATGCGCAGCGCCGCCGGATTGCCCGCCAGGCGAAGCTGCGTGTAAAGCAGGGACGCGTCGGCCTGGATGGCGAGGTCGTCGTCCCCGGCGGCGATGAACATCGGCACGCGATACGGCCGGCTCATATACCGCTCCCACTGCGCCGGGTAGTTCAGCTCATGCCAGATGCGCGGGTCGAACTGACGTTCGCCGAACACACCCACGCGGCGCGCCGCCGAACCGCGCGGCGGCTCATTCGCGTAAATGGCGGGACTGAGCAGCAGGGCGCCGCAAAAGCGCTCGGGCTGGGTCATTGCATAGCGCAAGGCGCCGAAGCCGCCCATCGACACGCCGCCGATCATGCGCCCTGCGCGCTGCGTCGACACCGCGTAGTGCGTTTCGATCTCAGGCAGCAGATCTTCGAAAAACGCCGTCTCCATCTTTTCCTTGCGGTCGACGTACCAGTCGGTGCCGCCTTGCGGCATCACGACCGCAAGCGGTGGAATATCGCGATGCTCGATGAGCGCGTCGAGGGTGCTCTGCAGATGGCCGCGGCTGATCCAGTCGTTTGCATCGCCATTGTTGCCGTGCAGGAGATAGATGACCGGAATGCGCGCGGCGTCGGGACGATAGCCGGTCGGCAGATAAAGCGTGTAGGACCAGTCCCGTCCGAGGGCGGGCGAATGGAAGCTTCGACTCGTTATCGTGCTGGCGTACGACGATGCACCGCAGACGGCGCACAGAAGTGCCAGCGTGCAATGTAGGAATAGACGCATGTCATGGTAGGGAGCAGCCACGCCGGATGAGGCGCGGCCGTCATGCTATCAGCATCCAAAGAGTGTTTGGCCAAGGTGGGGCGGGAAGACCCGGTCTACCAGGAGAAACTCAAGGCCATGTCCGAAGCCGCGTGCCGACCATGCGCAACACGACGCGCTTGAGCGGCTCGATTCCGCACGCGACGGCGACAAGCGCGCTGACGGCGCATGCGTCGGCCAGCAAACCGAGCGGATAGTTCAGGTAGCCGTCGGTGGCGTGATACAGCATAGAGTCCACCACGAGCGAGATCACCGCGCCGGCGATAAAGCACAGCAAGCCCTTGCGCCCGATCAGACCGACGAACGGCAGCGACTGCGCGAGCTTTCGCGCCCAGCCAAGCTCGATCAGCTTGGCCGCGAGCCAGGCGATGGCCAGGAAATTAACCGCTCGCAAGTAGGAGAGATTCTGCTTGAAGGTCGGATCGAGCGCCTCGCGTTCGATAAAGAGCTTGTAGTAAGCCGCGACCGCCGCGACCGAGCATGCGGCGAGCGTCACGAGCCAGCCGAGGCGGTGTTGACTGACCCGCTGATAGACCGGCTGGCAACGCGCGAGCACGCCAAGCACAAACAGCAACTGCCACGCGAACGGGTTGAAGTCCCAGTGCATATCCGGCGAGGCAGGGAGATACGCGGCGATGGCCGGCGCGCCCGCCCACAGCGCGACGCTGCCCGCGAGCAGCAGCCAGGGTTTGCTGCGCGCGAGCGGCAGGATCATTGGCACTAGCAGCGCGAAGAACGCATACATGGGAAGCACCGAGGCGAGATAGGGCTGACGACGGAACAGCATGATGTCGCGCAAGGCGGCAACGGGCGTGTCCATCAGATCGTCGAGGTCGGTGATGGCAAGATTCGGCGCCTCGATGCTGAATGCGTTCAGAACCGCGCTCACGAGCAGCATCAGGCCGGCGGTCACGAGAAATGCACGGTAGATCTCCAGCGAGCGCCGCAGGAAGCGGTTGCGCGCGATGCTTTCGCTACGCCGCTCGGCGAGCGCCGCGTAGGCCGTGGCGGTCGCGAAGCCGCCGAGAAACACGAACACCTCGGCCGCGTCGCACAGCGCGTACGCGTGCAGCGTGACGCGCGACAGGATACTGCCGCCGATGTGATCCACCACGATGATCAGCAGAACGAGTCCACGAAAAAAGTCGAGCTCGATTAAACGGGATTGCGACGGTTGCATTGTTTTTATGCCAAAAGCAAGCCCCGTGCGACGGCGCGCTCTTTTAGCGCGTCGGGCGTCTCACAAGGCTTTGGAATAGTGGAGTGATGCTGCGCGGCGGCTGCGACTCGCGTTGCCGCTCTGGCCGGCCTCAAGCAGAGGCATGCGTCAGGCAGTAAAAATGACTCCGGCAGCATGGCGGAGTTCCGCTTCGGTGCCGCGAAAGTGGGCGATTATATTTCTTTCTGTGACAAGTCTGTTTTGAACCGCACACTGGCAGTGCCCGCCACGTCGGACCGCAAGCGGAATGGGCGTTTAAAGACAGTGGAGATTTCGCAACGTTTTGACATATCCACGCGACACCCAATGGACGGACGCGTTCCGGCGTGTGAGGATTTCCCGTAAGCGCGTCAGGCTTCCAGAAGCGCGTTGTCATAGAGTCAAGAAGAAGGCGTCCGATCGAGTTAGGCCCTTACTCGAGTGCAGGGGGATCGTCATGAACAGGCAAGTGTTGGCGCTGGCTGTTTCAACCGCTGTGTCCGCCGCTTTCAGCGCGCCGGCGTCCGCGCAGACGAGCGTTACGCTGTACGGCGTACTCGACGAGGGCATCAACTACACGAACAACGCCGGCCGCGGAAACGCCTACGAGCTGGCAAGCGGTTACGCGCAAGGCAGCCGCTGGGGCCTCAAGGGCGCCGAGGAACTGGGCGGCGGACTCAAGGCGATTTTCCAGCTCGAGGATGGTTTCGACGTGAGTTCAGGGCGACTGAATCAGGGCGGCCGCCTGTTCGGACGGCAGGCTTTTGTCGGCCTGAGCGCGGAGCCCTATGGCGTATTGACGTTCGGGCGGCAATACGATTCAGTGGTCGATTATCTCGCTCAAACCACGGCGAATGGCAACTGGGCCGGTTCGCTTTTCTCTCATCCCTACGATAACGACAACACCGACAATTCGTTTCGCCTCGACAACAGCGTTAAATACACAAGC
This sequence comes from Burkholderia sp. WSM2230, assembly GCF_000472445.1. Lineage (GTDB taxonomy): Bacteria > Pseudomonadota > Gammaproteobacteria > Burkholderiales > Burkholderiaceae > Paraburkholderia. Next base: position 131,919 of record NZ_AXAJ01000009.1, on the reverse strand, counting down.
CCGTCGATTAGCGGCTTTAGATTCGGCGGTACTTACAGCTTCAGCAACGACACGAATTTCGGCAATAACCGCGCGTACAGCGTGGGCGGGCAATACGCGTATGGCGGCTTGCTCGTGAGTGCGGCCTATTTGCAAGCCAATAATCCCGGTAATGGCGCGAATGGTGCGATTACGGCCAACGACGCCAGTTTTGTCGCGGCCCGCATGCGCGTGTTCGGCGGCGGCATTACTTATAGCTTTGGACCGGCTACTGCGGGCTTCGTTTACAGCAATTCCAACTATCTGAATCCGACTGGCAACGGCTATCTCGGTACGGCGCCGCTCGTGCCGCCTGGCGTGTTGCTGAACTCGTTGAAATATCAGAACTTCGAACTGAACGGTAAATATCAGATTTCGCCGATGCTGTTCATCGGCGCGCAGTACGTATATACGATCGAAAATTACGATGCGTCGAGCGGCGGCGTCAAACCAAAAATCCACTCTTTTGGATTGATGGCGGATTACAACCTGTCCAGGCGAACCGACGTCTACATTCAGGGCGAATACCAGCAGGTCACCGGCGACTCGACATATTCGATACTCGATGAGGCGTTTATACCTGGCGCACAGGCGCCGTCATCGACATCGAAACAGGTGGTGGTGCGCGCCGCGATCCGTCATAAATTCTAGGCAGCGCGCGCCGGCTGCCTGAGCTGATGCTCAAGCAGTCAGGAGGTTTTGAACAAGAATGCCGACCATCACGCCGGCGGGAATGCCGAAGGTTCTGCCGCGCAGCGTTGCCGTGAGGTCTTCGTCGAGAATGAAGCTGCTGCGGCGCTCGCGCCAGATGGTTTTGTAGAGAAGCGGCTTCGTATCGGAGATAAGCAGTGAAATAACGGCCGTTGCGATGACCTGCTCAAGCGCATGCAGTCTCGCCATGAAGGGTGAAAATTCGCCGCTGACGCAAAGCAGCACCATGATCACGGTAGCGACTATCGCGCCAAAGAAAAAACCGCCCATGAAGCGGTTGGCTGACGTAAGAGAATCCACTTGAGCCTCGACTTCTTCATCGCCCGCATGCAGGCTGATGAAGCAAAAATATTCTGAAGGGAAGGTGTTCCGTTGAGGTGCTGGGCCCGGCGTTGCGTCGCCGGTCCACCTCAGGGAGGCCTAAGAATATTTTTTTTGCGCTCTCCAACCTATCGTCCATTTCCTAATCAGGCTTCGGAGAAATCCTAAAGCGTGGAGGCAAGTGCCGCGATGGCACGCTTAAGTGTGCAACCGGTTCAATCGCGCGAATGGCAACAGCGTGCTCGTATTGCCGTCGAACACTCCGGGCATGCGCAACTGGAAAATGGCGCAAGCTGAACTCCCGCCAAAGAAGCCGTTCAAACCGATCGCGCAGCAGCCTCCATGCGCCTGTTCCTCTCGCTGTCTTTAGCCTCGCTTCTTTCTCGGAGATTTCATGAGCAATCGCGCGACGCAGATCCTGCCTCATCATCGCTATGTCCATTCGCTCGGTGCGCCGCTTGCCTGCGTGCAAGGCACGATCAGCAAGGTATTCGCCAGTCCGGGTAACCACCACGGTGCGAATCATCAGCATCTGATCGTCAGGATCGACAAGGTGTTGAAGTTCGAAGGCGGCACGCAAAATATCGCCGGCACAGACGTGTTCGTGGCGGTGCGATTCGGCGACAACGAAGGGCTCGCCGAGGAAATTCCCGGCCTGCAAGCCGGACAACCCATTGAGGTGCAAGGCGAATACATTCCCGAGGCGAGCGCCTATCCCACCGACGACAACTCCAACCCCGTGCTGCCGGTGCTGCACTTCACCCATCATCCGGTTGGTTACGTCAGATACGCGGGTCAGTACTACAGCTAGCCGCTAGCTGCCTATCGCATTCTTCGAACCGGCAATTCAAGTTCTCGCACCAGCGTGCCGTTAAGCAGATGGCGTCGATGCCGCGGGTCATGCGGCCGGCGCTTTCACGGATGGTTGTGCGCACAACGCTGCGGCCAAAGGCTCTGCGTAAAGTTTGTATCAGACTGTGTGACGCGCCGCGTTTTTGTTAAACCCACTTTACAATCCCGCTGGAAATAATCGCAATCTGGCCCCGTCCGCGGAAAAGTGGTTGCCTTGTGCGCCCGAGTGCGCCGCCGCGCGAGCGAGGCACCGACGGATCAAACCGGCAGGGCCGGTCGGCAAGGCAAGGCAAGGGTGATGGCCGTAAGACGCTCGCGATGCGAAGCTGCATGTCAGCGTTGGCGAATCGCGCATGGCAGGCGCGAGAACGCCGCAAAGGCAGCGGTCCGGCCCGCCTACAAAACAAGCAGGAGTCGAACTTGATGGGAAAGCGTTTCGACAGGGCAATGGTGATGAGCCTCGCCGGCGCCTGGCTCGCGCTTGCAATGAGTGGCTGCGCCAACGTGGGGCAGCAGGGTGAGCAGACCGGCGCGGCATCGGCCGCCTCGGGGGTACCGGTCGCGAGTGCGGCGAATGCGCCAGGCGCGGGTGGCATGTCGGCGTCGGCGAATACGGTGAACAGGGGTGGTGTGGCTCAAGTTGCGCCGCTCAGGAAAGCGCCGCCGCTGGTGTATCGCGTGAAGCGCGGCGACACGCTTGCGCGCATCGCGCAGCGTCATCATTGCAGCGTCAAGGAGTTGCAGGCTTGGAACGGCCTGAAGGCGTCCTCGCGATTGAAGAACGGCCAGGTGTTGCGCGTGGCATCGCCGGAAACCGTACAGGCGGTCAATGCCGCGGCGGCTGCGGCAAAAGCTGCAACTGCGGGAGCGAATGCGTCAGCCGCGCAGGAGGTGGCTGCAGCAGGATCGGCGGGGGTCGCACCGGCGGCACAGGCTACGGCCACGCTCGGCGCCGCAGAAGCCCGCGAAGTCGCACAACAAACCACCCGCCGCGCAAACGGCCTGTCGCTTGCGTGGCCCGCTGGCGGCCGGGTTGTCGAAGCGTTCCAGCCAGGCGAGACGCGCGGCATCGAGATCGGCGGCAAGCCAGGCGACCCGGTTCGCGCAGCCGCCGACGGTAAGGTCATGTACGCCGGCACGGGCTTGAACAGCTACGGCAGTCTCATCATCGTGCAGCACAACAAGGACTTTCTGACCGCCTACTCGCATAACCGCAAGCTGCTGGTCAAAACCGGCGACATTGTCCGACAGGGGCAGCAGATCGCCGAAATGGGCGACGAAAACAATTCGCGCGTTTCGGTCGGCTTCGAATTGCGCCGCGACGGCAAACCTGTCGATCCGATGCCTTATCTGCCGCAAGGACGCGGCTAACCGCACGACGCTGACGCTGCGGCGGCGCGCGTCAGTCGAGCCACCTCAGCGCCGCCGCCACGATGGCCTCCGGCGCGTCCTCCTGCATCAGATGCCCCGCGCGCGGCACGGCCTGAAAACGCGCCTCGGGAATCACCCCGGCAAGACGCCGGCCGCGTTCCAGCGGAATCCACTGATCCTCTTCGCCCCACAGAATCTGCGTCGGACAGCGCAGTTGCGAATAGCGCGGCTCCACTTCATCGGTATAGCGCTGGTCCATCTGCGCGATCTGCCGGTAAAACGCCGCTTGTCCGGTTGCGCCGAGCCATGGCGTGACGTACGGCGCAAGCTCCTTATCTGTGATGTCACGCGCGATCGCACCGCGCACATATGCGCTCACCACGGCTTCATGAATGTAGGGCGGCAGTCCGGCGAACGCATCGCCGTGGCGACGCACATGCTGCACGAAGGGCGAGCCCCACGGCGCGAGCGCGACCGGATCGATCAGCGTCAGGCTGCGATATTCGCAACCGTCAATAAGATGCGCGCGCAACGAAGTCGCCCCGCCGAAGTCATGCGCGATCACGTCTGGGCTCTTCAATTGCCAATGCGCGAGCAACTCGGCTAGCAAGACGTTCTGGACGCCGAGCGACACGTCCTGAGCGTCGCCCATATGCGACTGACCATAGCCGAGCAGGTCGTAATAGTGGACCGTGCGAATCTGCGCCAGATGCGGCGCAATGCGATGCCACACATAAGATGAGAACGGCGTGCCATGCACGAGTACGAGCGGCGGTCCGGTTCCCGTCACGTTGAAGCGCACGGTTTGATCGCGGAACGTATAGCTTTCGGGGAGTGGCCAGTCGGTCATGGCAGCGAGCGGTGACGAATAGCGGTCTACTTTGTCTGCGCGCCGCGCAGCACCTGCGATACCTGCCCGTGCAGGTGCAGGATGCCCGGGTCGGCCTGCAATAGCGGCAGATAACGCGGCAAGAAAACGTTGTTCGGCTGATCGGCGGAAAAGAGGCCGGTGATGGCTTCGGCCGCGGCGAGCCGGTCGGCGGAATCGGCTTCCTTATCGTCGAGTATTTCGTCGACGTTCGCGATGATCGTCGAAAGCGGTGTCAGCCAGCGGAACCCAGAGCCGTTGATCAACACTTGCAGAAACGCCGCGGGCGTGACCGGGCCGAACTCTTTTTCATACGCCGAGCGCTCGTGATCGAGTATCGCCTTATGCAGCGCGAGCAGCGGCTTGCGGATGTCCGAGAGGAACTGGGTGCATTGCTGGTCGTTCATGATGCGTCTCCTTCGGATGGTCAGTGCGGTCGCGTCCATGCTAACAAAAATGCGCGCCGCGAGCCGCGTTCGGCGCCTGCCGCAACAGGTCGGGCACGCTCCAGGCGAACTTTTTGACGCACGGCTACAATCGCCGCACCCTCACAACGAAGCAGCGCGGCGGCGGGTTTTCCGAGCCGCGCATCGGCATTGCGTATTAGTCCGGACTCTCGAATAAACGCGACAAGTCGTTGCGTTTTGATCGGCGTGCTGGTCTAAAGAGGCGAATAAAGATAACCCCACAAGGAACCGCTCATGACAACGTTCAACATCAACGGCGAGACCCATACCGTCGACGCACCGCCTGACATGCCACTGTTATGGGTTTTGCGCGATCTCGTCGGCTTGACCGGAACGAAGTTCGGTTGCGGCATTGCTCAATGCGGCGCTTGCACTGTGCATCTCGACGGCGTCGCGGTGCGTTCGTGCGTGCTGCCGGCGGCGGCGGTCGGCGACAGGAAGATCACCACGATCGAGGCAGTCGGCAACACGCCGGCCGGCCAGAAAGTGCAGCAGGCGTGGCGTCAACTCGACGTCGTGCAATGCGGGTACTGCCAGTCGGGCCAGGTGATGTCGGCGGCTTCGCTGATCGCGAGCAACCCCAATCCCAGCGATGCGGACATCGACGCCGCCATGGCAGGCAACATCTGCCGTTGCGGCACCTACAACCGTATCCGCGCGGCGATCAGGCACGCGGCGAAGGGAGTCTGACATGTCGCAAGGATTACTCGACGCGCACAAAGGCACGAAACGCCCGCAAGCCGGATCACATGAACCACGCGGCTTGTCGCGCCGCACGTTTCTGAAGCTTGGCGTGAGCGTGGGCGCCGCGGCGGGCGGCGGCCTGCTGCTCGGCTTCAGCGTGCCGGCCGTCAGTCAGGATCAGAAGGCCGGCAAATCGGTGATCGGCGGCGACGCAAACGAAGCGCCTCAAAGCGGAGTGTTCGCACCGAACGCGTTCATCCAGATCGACACGGCAGGCAAAGTCACGCTGGTGATTCCCAAGGTCGAGATGGGCCAGGGCGTGTATACGTCGATCCCGATGCTGATTGCAGAAGAACTGGAAGTCCCGCTCGACACCGTCACGCTCGACCACGCGCCGCCGGACGAAAAGCTCTTCACGGACCCGCTGCTCGGCGGCCAGCTCACCGGGGGTTCGACGTCGATCCGCTATGCATGGGAGCCGATGCGCCGGGCCGGCGCGACGGCCCGTACACTGCTCATCAACGCGGCCGCGCAGCAATGGCAGGTCGACGCCGCGAGCTGTCACGCGCAAAACGGCCAGGTCATTCACGCGGCGAGCAATCGTAGCATCGGCTATGGTCAACTGGTGGATGCCGCCGCGAAATTGCCCGCGCCGCAGAACGTGCCGCTCAAGAACCCGAAGGACTTCAGGATCATCGGCACGGCGGTCAAGCGCCTCGATTCGCCGGAAAAAGTGGATGGCAGCGCGCGCTTCGGTCTCGACGTGCGCGTGCCCGACATGGTCTACGCGGCCATCGCCAACTGCCCGGTGTTCGGCGGCACGCTCGGGAGCGTCGACGATACTCACGCGAAGAAGATTCCGGGCGTGCGTCAGGTCGTGAAGATCGACAACGCGGTCGCGGTGATCGGCGACCACACGTGGGCCGCCAAACGCGGATTGCAGGCGCTCGATATCAAGTGGAACGAGGGAGCGGACGCAAAGCTCTCGATGAAACAGATCGTCGACGATCTTGCTCATGCGTCGCAGCGCAACGGCGCGGTCGCCCGCAAGGACGGCGACGTGGCGCAGGCTTTTTCGAACGCGAAGAAGCGTGTCGATGCGATCTACCAGCAGCCGTTTCTTGCCCACGCCACGATGGAGCCGATCAACTGCACGGTGCACGTGCGGCCCGACAGCTGCGAAGTCTGGCTCGGCTCTCAGGTGCCAACGCGCGTGCGCGATGCGGCGATGGCGGTCACCGGCTTGCCCGCCGACAAGATCGTCGTGCACAACCATCTGATTGGCGGCGGCTTCGGGCGGCGGCTCGAATTCGATATGGTCACGCAGGCGGTCAAGATCGCCAAACAGGTGCAGACGCCCGTGAAAGTGTTGTGGACGCGTGAAGAAGACATTCAGCACGACATGTACCGCCCTTACTACTACGACAGGATCTCCGCCGGTCTCGACGCGAACGGCAAGCCGCTCGCATGGCAGCACCGGATTGTCGGCTCGTCGATCCTCGCGCGCTTCGCGCCGCCCGCGTTCAGGAATGGGCTTGATCCGGACGCCGTCGAGGTCGCTGCCGACCTGCCGTACGACTTGCCGAACCAGCTCGTCGACTACGTGCGTCAGGAACCGCATGCGATTCCCACCGCGTTCTGGCGTGGCGTCGGCCCCACGCGCAGCACCTTCGTGGTGGAAAGTTTCATCGACGAACTCGCGGCCGAGGCCAAGGTCGACCCGGTCAAGTACCGGCGCGATCTGCTCGGCAAGACGCCGCGCGCGCTCAACGTGCTCAACACCGCAGCGCAGGCGGCCGACTGGGGCAGCGCGCTGCCGAAGGGACAGGGGCGCGGCGTGTCGGTCATGCACGCGTTCGGCAGCTACTTTGCGATTGTCGTCGACGTCGCGGTGGAGCAGGGCGAGGTGGCGGTCAAGCGGGTGGTGTGCGCGGTGGATTGCGGCATGGTGGTCAATCCGAACACGGTCGAGGCGCAGGTGCAAGGCGGCATCATCTTCGGCATCACGGCAGCGCTTTATAGCGAGATCACCATCAAGGACGGCCGCGTCCAGCAGAACAACTTCACCGACTACCGGATGCTGCGCATCGACCAGACGCCGCCTATCGACGTGCATATCGTGAAGAGCAGCGAGGCGCCGGGCGGCATCGGCGAGCCTGGCACGGCGGCGCTCGCGCCGGCGCTGACGAACGCGATTTTCGCAGCCACCGGCAAGCGGCTGCGGCAATTGCCGGTGGGCAGCCAACTGCAAACCGCTTAACGGGAGCCCCGATATGAAAAGCACACTGAAGGGTTTCGGCGCGGCGCTCAGCGTCGCGCTGCCTTTGCTGATGCAGGCAGCGACGGCGACAGCGGCAACAGCGGCGGCAACAGCGGCGGCCACGGCAGCGGCAGCGGACCCCGCGCTCGTGCAGCGCGGCGCTTACCTCGCGAAGGCGGGCGACTGCGTGGCGTGTCACACCGCCCCGAAAGGCAAGCCGTTCGCGGGCGGCCTGCCGATGAACACGCCGATGGGCCAGATCTATACGACCAACATCACGCCGGACCCGCAAACCGGCATCGGCAGTTACACGGAACAGGACTTCGCGCGCGCCATGCGCGAAGGCGTCGCGAAAGACGGGCACAACCTGTATCCGGCCATGCCGTATCCGTCGTATGCAAAGGTCAATGACGACGACATGAAAGCGCTCTACGCGTTCTTCATGAACGGCGTCGCGCCGGTTCAGCAGGCCAATCGCGAGCCGGACATCAAGTGGCCGATGAACATGCGCTGGCCGCTCAAGCTCTGGAACATGGTGTTCCTTGAGAAGGGCGTGTATCAGAACAAGCCGGGCAAAGACGTTGCGTGGAATCGCGGCGCCTATCTGATCCAGGGACTCGGGCATTGTGGCTCGTGCCATACGCCGCGCGGCATTGCGTTCGAGGAGAAGGCGCTCGACGAAAGCGGCAGCGCGTTTCTCACCGGCAGCCTGCTCGACGGCTGGTTCGCGACCAACCTGACCGGCGAGCATAACGTCGGCTTGGGGCGCTGGAACGATCAGGACTTGCAGGTATTCCTGAAGACCGGCGCGAATCGGCACGCGTCCGCATTCGGCTCGATGACGAGCGTGATCAACAACAGCACGCAGGCTCTGAACGATGCCGACATCGCGGCGATGACGATGTATTTGAAGTCACTGCCGCCGGCGGGCGGCAATGGCGCGCCGCCTTACACGTACGATCCGCAAGCGACGAAGGTGTCGCTCAACCGTCCCGCGAACGATGCCGGCGCGCGCGTCTACACCGCGTACTGCATGCATTGCCATGGCGTCGACGGACGCGGCTTCGCGCCGATGCTCGCGCCGCTGGCGGGCAATCCGAACGTGCTGGAGAAAGACGCGTCGTCGCTCATCAACGTGACGCTGAACGGCACCGAAGATCTCGTGATCGGCGGTATTCCCGCGCCGTATCCAATGCCTAAGTACGCGCCGGTGCTGAACGATCAGCAGATCGCCGACGTGCTGACTTTCGTGCGCGCCGGTTGGAACAACGGCGCGCCGGCAGTGACGGCCGCCGACGTCGCGAAGCTGCGCAAGTCGACGCAAGCCGCGCGTTAGCAGCAGATCGTCGACCAGCGACACAAGAAAAAAGCGTCAACCGTCTTGCGGCGGTTGACGCTTTTTCATTTCGCAAAGCACGAGCTGACGCTCATGCCACTGCGGCGGCCGCTAACGATGCTGGCCCACCTTGTTGCGCTTTTCCAGTATTCGCGCATACCACGTCAGCGGGAAGCACATCGCGAAGTAGATCATTGCGACCATGCCGTAGATCGGGAACGGGCGGAACGCGGCGTTGGTGATCATCGTGCCGGTCTTCGTCAATTCCGTGAAGCCGATGATCGACGCAAGCGCCGTGCTTTTGACCACCTGCACGAGAAAGCCGACCGTCGGCGCGACGGCGATTTTCAGTGCCTGCGGCCAGACGATATAGCGCAGCTGCTGGCCGAACGTCATGCCGAGACTCGCGCCCGCGGCCCATTGACCGCGCGGCACGGCCTCCACGCAGCCGCGCCAGATGTCGACCAGATATGCGCTCGTATAAAGCGTCAACGTGACAGTCGCCGCGACCCACGGCGACACGTCCACGCCCACCAGCGGCAATCCGAAAAACGCCAGAAAGAGTTGCATCAGCAGCGGCGTGCCCTGAAACACTTCCACATAGAGCACGACGATGCGGCGCAACCACGCAATCGGCGACACGCGCATCGCGAGCAGAATGAGGCCCACGAGGCCGCCGCCGACGAAAGCGATCAGCGAGAGCAGCACTGTCCAGCGCGCGGCCAGCAGCAGATTGCGGGCGATGTCCCAGAGTGTGAATTCGACCATGATCAACGCTCCGTCGGCAGAGTGCGGGGACCGCGCCACATCAGGCGGGTGCGCCAGTTGCGCGGCGCGCTTTCCGAGCCGCGCGCGGCGCGGCCGGCGAACAGGCCGCGTCCGAACCGGTTGAGGATTTGCCGCAATGCGATGGACAGCAGCAGATACGTCGCGGTGGTGATCACGTAGCTCTCGAATGAGCGGAAGTTGCGCGACTGGATGAAGTTGGCCGCGTAGGTGAGATCGGGAACCGAGATTTGCGACACGACCGCGGAGCCGAGCATCACGATCAGCACCTGGCTCAGCAGCGCGGGAAACACGTTGGCAAGCGCCTGCGGCAGCACGATGTAGCGGAACACCTGGCGCCCATGCAGGCCCAGCGCCTGCGCCGCCTGAACCTGGCCGCGCGGGATGGAATCGATGCCGGCGCGCACGATCTCGATCGCGTAGGCACCGAGGTTCACCGTCATCGCCAGAATCGCGGCCTGTATCTCGTCGATATGAATGCCCAGGCTCGGCAGGCCGAAGAACACGAAAAAGAGCTGCACGATGAACGGCGTGTTGCGGATCACTTCCACGTAGCTCGCCACGACCCAGCGTGTCCATGCGGGTCCGGCCACCGCGACGACCGCGCCGGCAATGCCAACAAGGCCGCCGAGCAAGGTCGAGACGGCCGTGAGCGCGAGCGTGACGGCCACGCCGTGCGCGAGCATGCCCGCATAGAGGCCGAAGCCGCTGAAATCGAACGCATAGGTCATGACTTGGCGCTCATCGTGAGGTCAATCTCCGTACCGTAAATTCAGAGGTCGGCGGGCAGCGGCGCGCGCAGCCATTTCTGCGAGATCGCGTTCATGGTGCCGTCGCTGCGAGCCTTGGCGATGGTTTCGTCGACTTTCTGCTTCAGACGCGGCTCGTTCTTGTTCAGGCCGACGTGATCCGGCGAGCTGAACAGGGAAAATTTCTGCTCGGGATCGTTCGCGGGATGACGCGCGAGAATGGTGGCGCCGACGTCGTTGCCGACGACCATCAACTGTACCTGACCAGAAATAAACGCCGAAATTGCTCCGTTCGGATCGTCGAAACGTTTGATGTTCGCGGTGGGCGGCGCGATCTTCGTGACGCTGAGGTCTTCCAGCGTGCCGCGCGCGACCGAGATCGACTTGCCAGCGAGGTCGGCGGCGTTCTTCACGGGCAATGCTTTCGGGCCGAACACGGCGAGATAGTAGGGCGCGTAGGGTTTCGAAAAGTCGATCACCTTCTCGCGTTCCGGCGTCTGGCCGACCGACAGCAGCATGTCGGCCTTGCGGTCGGCCAGGTAGGCCATGCGGTTGTCGCCCGTCACCTGCACGAGTTCCACCTTGGCGTTGAGCGCGCGGCCGATCAGATTGGCGACGTCGATGTCGTAGCCCATCGGCTTCATGTCCGGACCGATCGAGCCGAACGGCGGATAGTCCATGAACACGCCGATGCGCACCGTGCCGGTTTTGGCGATGTTGTCCAGCGCATCGGCATGGGCGGCCGGCGAAAACGCGCTGAGCGCGCCAGCAGCGGTGAGAGCGAGCGCCGCGGCGAGGGTGGCGAACGCGCGGCGAGCGGTCGACGTCGATGTCGATGTCGATTGAGCGGGCTTGGGCTGGTTCATGGTGTGTCCTCTGTCGAAAAACGCGTATTGGAATGAGGTGAACGAATGAGGTGGACTCTAGGTTTGCCAAAATCCCTCAACAAACGAAATATCCGCATGGAGGCCATGACGTAAGCTCATGCGCGCGGCATCGCCTCGGGCCGCGGCGGGGCGAGGCAAACGGCGAGGCAAACGGCGCGGTGCTTCTTCTTACGTATGAGCCGCACGCATGTAGCCAGGGTCGGCCGCAATGCGTCGCGCCAGGCGCGATCGCGTATCCTGTCGGGTTGGAAGGCGTGCCGGGGCCGGCTGCCCGTCGCGCCGCCTCAATGACTTTTTCTTATCCGGACACTTCGATGCGACGTCTCCCGCCGCTCAACGCGCTGCAGATTTTCGAAACCGTGGCGCGCCATCGCAGCTTCACGCGCGCGGCCGACCATCTGTGTCTCACGCAAGGCGCGGTGAGCCGGCAGATCATCGCGCTCGAGGACTACTACAAGTTCCCGCTGTTCAAGCGTCACGCGAAAGGGCTCACGCTCACCGCCGAGGGCGAAATGCTGCTGCCCGCGGTGAAAGAAAGCTTTGCGCGCATCGAGGAGATTTCGCTGCGGCTCACGCGGCAGCGCACGGACCTCGCGCTGAAGGTGCCGACCTGCGTGATGCGCTGGATGCTGCCGAAGATCATGCGCTTCCAGACCGAGTATCCCGAGCTGCATGTGCAGATCACGACGACGTGGCAGCACGACGTCGATTTCCAGCTCGAACCGTTCGATGCGGCAATCATTTATGGCTCGTCGCCGGGAGCGGACGTGCAAGCGGTGCCGCTCTTCGAGGAGCGTCTCACGCCGGTGTGCGCGCCCGATCTGCTGAAGGACAAGCCGCTCGCCGCGCTCGGCGATCTGGCGCGCCATACGCTGCTGCATCCGACTCGCGATCATCGCGACTGGAAAATGTGGCTCGCCAAAGTGGCCGAAGCGGATCCGGCCCACGCACGCGCGATCGACGCCGAACACGGTCCGAGCTTCGACACGCTCGACATGGCCACCAATGCGGCGTTGCAGGGCTTCGGCGTGGCCATCAGCGATCTGGCATTGATCGACGAAGACGTGGCCGCGCGGCGTCTCGTGCGGCCTTTCGATACGGTGCTCAAGACGGGTTGGCGCTATTACTTCGTGTATCCGGATTCGGTCGCGCATCAGCAGAAACTGAAGCTGTTTCGCGACTGGATCGCGGCGCATTGGGAAGAGTAGGCGCGCGCAAGCCCGCGTCGAATGCAACGCGTCAGGGCGCGAACGAGAGGAAGAGGTAGGCGGCGAACAGCGACAGGTGAACGGCGCCCTGCAGGATCGTCGTGCGCCCGGTGCTGAGCGTTAGCGTGCCGACCAGCAGCGTCAGCAAAAGCAGCACCGTTTCCTTGCCGTTGATGCCGAGCACGAGCGGTTGGCCGGTCGCCAGAAAGACGCCTGCCACGGTCGGAATGGTGAGGCCGATACTGGCGAGAGCCGAGCCGAGCGCGAGATTCAGGCTGTTTTGCAAGCGGTCGGCGCGTGCCGCGCGCACCGCGGCGAGGCCTTCCGGCAGCAGCACCAGCGCGGCGATCACAATGCCGACCACCGCCGGCGGCGCGCCCGCGTTCTGAACCGCTGTTTCGACCACCGGCGACAACAGCTTGGCAAGCAGTACGACGGCGACAAGGCACACCAGCAGCAAGCCGCCGCTCGTGAGCGCGAGTGCGGCGCCTGGCGGCGCGGCATGCACGTCTTCGTCGGGCACGCCGGCGAGAAAGTAGTCGCGATGCCGAACCGTCTGCACGAAGACGAACACGCCGTACAGCACCAGCGACGACACCCCGGCGAACGCCAGCTGCGACGAGGACAGCACCGGACCCGCATGGGTCGTCGTGTAGTTAGGCATGACGAGCGTCAGCACGGATAAGGACGCGAGCACGGCGAGGGCGGCAGCCGCGCCTCGAATCTGGAAATCCTGCTCGCGATGGCGAATGCCGCCCACCAGCAGGCACAGTCCGACAATGCCGTTGCAGACGATCATGACGGCGGCGAACACCGTGTCGCGCGCGAGACCGGCTTTCTCGGGACCGGAGGTCAGCATGACCGAGACGATCAGCGCGACCTCGATCACCGTGACGGCGACCGCGAGCACCAGCGTGCCGAATGGTTCACCCACGCGATGCGCAACCACTTCTGCGTGATGCACGGCCGCGAATACCGCCGAGCACAGCGCGATGCCCACCAGCGCGAGCAGTAGCCCATTGCCTGGCAGCACGTAGGCCGCAGCCAGCACGATCCACGCGACGACCGGCACGGCCAGAGTCCAGCGGGGCAAGATGGTCGTGGGCGTGGTCATCGGCTTCCTTTGTCTGGTGCCTGTTCTGGATGATGCGACGAGCCTGGAATCTGGAACGGGACTGACGATGCGCTTCAGGCCCTCGCATGCGCTGGACACACCGACGCCCTTGCAACGGGACATCGCGGCGCCCGCTTGCGATATTGCCGGCGCCATGACGGCGCCGGCTTTACCCGTTACTGCCCGACCGCACGAACCGTCAAAGCGTTCTTGACCGACGTCACACCTGCCACGCCTTGCGCCGCTTGCGTCGCGACGTCGATTTGCGACTGTTCCGGTACCGTGCCGGCCAGCGTCACCGCGCCGCCGCGTGCACGCACGTTGATGTTGGCGACGCTCAGGCCCTTGGTCCTGGCGAGCGCGCTGCGGACCTTGCGACCGAGCGCACGGTTGGCAGCCTTGGCCTGCTTGCCCGTTGCCGCCGACGATGCCGCCGCTGCCGGTGTGGCCGCCGCGTCGCTGCTTTGCGCGGATGCGTTGAGCGAGGCCAGTACGATCAGCGCGCCGCCGACCATCTTCATTGCCGTGGATGCTTTCATGCGAGTTTCTCCTTGTCGTGAATTGGCTGGTTCCCGGGCGGGAACCGTATGCTTGCACTACAGGTACAGCGGGATGGAACGCGAAGGACGTTGCTGCGGGTCTTGCGAATGCTTCAGGCTGACAGGTTCACCGAGGCTGCTGGCGGGCCCAGGCCCACGCTGCCCGCCGGGAGCTTGCTGCGGGCCGGAAGGACACGATACTCCAATTAGTTCCAGAATGAGATCGGCGGTGCCAGGAAATGAGGCTTCGCTACAACGGTCGTGCCGATAGGCGGCAATGCTTCGCCGCATGGCCTGGCGCTCCCGTAACACAGGCGCGGCCTCGCGCTTGCGACGGATGGACCAGCCAAGGCATAGGCCGACGCACAAACCAATGGACAAACCCACGCACAAACAAAGGCCCAACGCATGCGCAAACCGCAGCTTCGCATCATCCCCTTGTCGCGTGACGATTTGCCCGTCGGCGCGGCGGAACTCGCGCGTTTCATGATCGGCAAATACCTTGTTCACGACGCGCCGGAAGGGCGCATGAGCGGCCGTATCGTCGAGACCGAGGCGTATCCGGTAGGCGATTCGACGAGTCATGCTTTCATTGGACGCCGCCACTACAACGGCTCGTTGTTCCTCGCGCCAGGCCATGCGTATGTGAGACTGACCTACGGGGTCTCGTACATGCTCAACATGTCCGCGGAAGCGGAGGACGTGGGCGCCGGCGTCCTCATTCGCGCGGTCGAGCCGCTCGAAGGCCTGCCGCTCATGGAGGCACGCCGCCCGGGCGTGCCGCTGCGCGATCTCGCGCGCGGGCCGGGGCGCCTGACCGTGGCGCTGGGCATCGGTCCGTCGTTCGACGGCTACGATCTTTGCACGGGCCGGCAGTTGTGGATCGGCGTGATAGAGAAGGGCGATGCGCCCGTCGGCGTGACCACGCGCATAGGCCTGTCTCGCGAGATGCATCGTCCGCTGCGCTTTTTTGAGCCTGGCAGCGCGTTCGTGAGCGGACCTCGCAAGCTGCTCGTTGCCCCGCATGCGGACCTGGGCGACGGCTCGCAAATTTGAGCGCCGCGCCGCCTAAGCCAGCGGTTGGCGCTGCTGGCAGCTCAGGAGCGTTTCGTCGCGGAAGCCGCACATCATCCGTTGCGCAGCGCCCAATATTTACGGCGATGATGCGCGCTGCATCCGCCACCGGCAATTTCCTCGCACTTTTTCAACTGCGACAATTATGAATCTCACAAATAGGGGTTTTCCCTTGGTCTGCCGGTGACTAGACTGAAACCAGTCGCTTCCACATGGTGTGGCAAGCGCGGCAAATAAAACCAGTCTGGAGGTAATAATCATGAAATCGCTTATCAAGGCAGTCGCCATTGCAGCCGTTCTCGCCGCTCCGGTCGCCTCGTTTGCGCAGTCGAGCCAGCAACCGGTCACGCGCGCCGAAGTGCGCAACGAACTGATCCAGTTGGAACAAGCGGGCTATAACCCGGCTGTCAGCAACGACCCGAACTATCCGGCCGACATCCAGGCCGCCGAACGCCGCGTGCAGGCGCAAAACCCCGCAGTCGCAGAAACGCAGTTGCCGGTCGCCGACACGAGCGGCTACGGCGGCACGACGAGCGGCTCGTCGCAAGCGGGTGGTGTGCGTGAGCCGATGACTGGTCCGAAGTCGGTCTACTTCGGCAACTAGGTCAGCAACTAAGTCAGCAACTAAGTCAGCAACCAGGTCGAAGGGCCGTTAAGAATTCCAGGAACCTCCGCTGCCGCAAGGTAGCTTTGCCCAACCGTTCAGCGATTGGGCTTTTTTTGCGACCAACAGGCTGACATGCAGCCGGCGCGACCCGTCAGGGACGCTCGCCGTGAATGTAAAACTCGAGTTGCTGGATGGTGAATTGCTGTTCGGCGATGATGTTCTTCACCAGGTCGCCAATCGACACCATGCCGACGAGCCGGTCGTTCTCGATCACCGGGAGATGGCGCATACGCCGCTCGGTCATGAGCGCCATGCAGTCGTCGGTGGTCTGGTCGGGGCGTACGAAGCGCACCGCTTTGCTCATGATCTCGCGTACCGGCGTGGCCTTGGACGACCGGTCCATCAGCACGACCTTGCGCGCGTAGTCGCGCTCCGTGACGATTCCCGCGATGCTGTCGCCATCCGTCACGACCAGCGCGCCGATGCCCTTGTCGGCCATCAGCTTGATCGCTTCATAGACGGAGTCGTCGGCTCCGATCGTAAAGACGGTTGTGTGGTTCGGTTTGGTTTTAAGAAGCTGTGCAACGGTTGTCATGGAGCGGCTCCGTTTCGCAGTGCAGCACGCCGGCGCGGCGGGCTGTCGGGGACAGTCCATTGCAGTATAGGCGCGACGCGCCAGCGAGTGTGTCCGGGAATAACTGGAGCGCGCGAGGCAGGCAATTCATGTAGCTCGCGCCTTCCGGTCTTTTTGCGGACGCGTCTCGCGCCCCGGCAGTGCATGATCCGGGCGCCACGCATGGGCATCCGGGTGTAGCGGGCCGATTAGCGGTAAACTCCTGTCCGTACCTTATCCCCGGTTTGATCGGGTTCATGTCCAGCACCACTGTCTAACGCCATGCTCACGTCTCACGATCCGTCGCCTGCGGCAGACGGCGCAATCAACGGCGAATGCGTCGTTCTCGACGCCACCGCCACGCTTCCCACGCGCTACGGCACGTTCACCTCTTACGTGTTTCGCGTGGTCGAAAGCGGCGCCGAACACCTCGCGCTCGTGATGGGCGATGTCGCCGACAAGTCCTCGGTATTGACGCGTTTGCACTCCGAATGCCTGACGGGCGACGTGCTCGGTTCTTATCGCTGCGATTGCGGCGAGCAACTCGATCTCGCGCTGCGCTATATCGCCGCCGAGGGCTGCGGCGTTCTGCTGTACCTGCGCGGCCATGAAGGCCGCGGTATAGGCCTGTCGAACAAGATTCGCGCGTATGCGCTGCAGGAGCAGGGGCGCGATACTGTCGAGGCAAATCTCGACCTCGGTCTACCGGACGATTCGCGCGAATACGACTCGGCGGCGGGCATTTTGCGCACGCTGAAAGTTACCTCGGTCCGCTTGATGAGCAACAATCCAGAGAAGTTCGACACGCTCTCGAAGCACGGCATTCCGGTGTGCGAGCGAGTGGCGCTCGCCATTCCGATGCGCGAGGAAAACGAGCGCTATATCCGCACGAAGCAGCTCAAGTTCGGGCATTACTTCGACGAAAACGAATAGCGGGAGTTCGGTACTTGTCCGCGGTGGCCTGCGGCGAGCCGAAATGATCCGCAAGTAGTTGAAAAGTAACGGTAAAACCGAGATATTCATCGCCAGAGTAGGCGCATCAACGCTTATCTCTGTGCGCTAATACTTGCGAGCTCGGCGTAGGTTTTTTGGCATTGCCAGCCAAACCTACGCCGCATATTCTTCCCTCAGAAAAAACCTACGCCGAGGGAAGAATGCGCTTTGATGCACGGGCCGCGGCCAAGCTGCCGAGCGGCGATCACATGACTTTCGAGGGGTTCCCGGGGCTGCGCCTGCAAGCCTCAACGAACCGTAAATCGTGGACGTATCGCTACAAGTCTCCCGTCGACAGCCGCATGCGACAGGTGAAGCTCGGTGAATGGCCGGCAATGTCGTTCGCCAATGCCATCGCTGCATGGGAAGAGCCGTGTCGAGCGAAACTCTGGAGCCGAGCTCTCGGCCCTGCGTCGACAGCCGAAGAAAGAGGCTACTCGCTCATCGCCGGACGATTACACCGTCAGACAGCTGTGCCGTGACTATCTGCAGGGGCATGTGGAAGTCAACCGGAAGACGAAGGGCGCAGTGGAGGTAGCACGCATGTTCAAGGCGATGCTAGGGCCTATCGCGGATATGCGTGCGGCTACCATCACGCGCGCCCAGGCTTTCGACCTGCTTGAATCCTATCGATCGACGCCGATGCTCGCGGCTCGCCTTCGCATGGAGCTTGGCGGCGCCTGGCATTACGCGCTCGATGCCGGTCGGCTTCCCGAAAACACCGCGAACTGGTGGAAGGAAGTTCTAAGAGGGCGACTGAAGAGTAAGGGGCGTAAGGTCGAAGGCCAATATATCGGGACACAAAAACGGGTGTTGTCCGTAGACGAACTTGGCATATTGATCCGGTGGTTGCCGAATTTCAGTTTGACTGTTGCTGATGCATTGACGCTCTATCTGTGGACGGGTACAAGGGGCGGCGAGATCGTCGCGATGGAGAGCACCGAGATCGCAGACGAAAGCGATGGTTTCTGGTGGACGATTCCCAAGCACAAGACCAAGGGGCTTCATAACGAGAAAGCAACGGATCTACGGGTGACCGGTAAGCGCGGACGCTCATGGTTCGACGCAATTTTGCAGTACGGTTGATGATAGTAGACGCCGTGCTGGATCACGGTCTGGTCCATCGCCGCCCCACGGGACGTGGGAAACAGGACAGTAACGACAGAGATCTGAAACGCCAGTTAGAGGGGTTGGGCGACGATGTGAAAATCTGGTTGGCACCGGCGCGTTCGATTGGGACGCCGATGGCCGCGTGGGCCAAGTTGACGTTCTCGGTCACGTAAGACGGGCCGACGCCGTTGCGTGTCTGCTGACGTTTCCTATGAACGAGAATTCAACGAACACCGAGATCTACGTTGGGGGGAAGATCGAGCATGCCTCAGAGCGCAAGTTCATTGCGTCCGCCCTGTCATGGTTGTGTGATCAGGGACTCCATGCGGTTGTTCTTGCCAATATCGAGATCGATGGTCGGCAAATAGATTGCATAGTCGCGACGAACAATTTTGTGTCCGTCGTGGAAATCAAGGCCAGTCAACTTCCCCTTCGCGGTGATCTGAATGGGGCTTGGTCGCGGTTGTCAGCTTCCGGCGAATGGACCGACTACACCAACGCTTACCAGCAGGCGGTTGGGGCAAAAAACCGCGTTCGCGACGCAATGCAGGCAATCAAGCCGGGGGGAGTTTTCACCCCGATCGACTCGTGGTGTTCACGGGTCACGTCGCATGTTTTCACGCGGTTCACGTGAGCTACGAGGCAAGCGGGTCACCTGTCTTCGGGCGAAAGCCGCGTGTATTGGTCTATCCCGCACTGGTGCTGCGTGGGGCGGACAACATGCTTCTGACGGTGCTCGAGGAATCTGAGGAGTCCTTGCTCGAATACACGAAGGACGAGACAACAGACGAAGTCTCTCTGGGTCCGCACGTCAACAAGCTTGCTGCCGGCGCCGCAGCGCTACTGGCGCGAACGGGAGAGCAGCTAGACCTTGAGCTTCGGCCCCGCCGATTGTCGATTTTCCTGGATTCCCGCGCGAGCCGATGCACAAACCGGCGGTCACACGGCCGCTGGCGCATTCGAATCCCAGAGAGCGCGATAACTGGGTCATTGTCACTGGCCAAGCGCCCCACTTTGTCAAAACTGGCCCGGACGTGGACTGCAGATTCCATAAATGGAGCGTCTGCAATGCCGCTCGCCTGGCGGCAGGACCATCTGCGATCTCTAGGCCTGTGTTGTCGGTACCGAGGGCTCTCTTCATCGACGAAACGTCTCACCACTGCGCACACCGTGACGTCATGGACCGCAGAGAGCCACGTTGTCAGATACACATGATCGATGCGAGCCTTTGTTGTCGCAGCTGCACCTTTGTCTCGGATTGTTGGCCCGGTAATATCCGCCCGCCGCTGCCGTGTGGCACATAACAGCCTGTTGAGATGGCGAGACTGCGGCCGCTCGTGAAGCGAGCAGGATGTGCGAGAAAGTCTCGCCTGCAAGTTCCGCGACATCCGGCGCACGTTCGACGTGTTGTTCGCGAATCTGCTGCGGACCTTCACGCGGCATGGGCGCTTTGCTGAGCGTCAATCACCGCGCCAGATAGAGGCCGAACGACTGGTACGCCCTCCCAGAGCGGACATCGCTTGGCGCCATCACGACGGCCACTTTTGGCCCGAACTCTGCCGGATATCTCTCGCCAATAGCGGTCTTACCTGCGTCAGCAAACGGCTCGCCTCCCTCAGCGTCGCGCAAAGCGACCAGCCAGACGCTCAACAATCTCGACCACCATCGTCCGGTCGTTACCGCTGAGCTTCGCCAGAAGCTGCTCCCTACGTGGCGGCCGAGTGTCGGTCGAGCCATCCGCCAAATCAACGTCCGCACGATTTCCCGCATCAAGGTCCGGCCCCGCATGCGTGGTAAGTATTTCGTCATGTAAATTTGGGATAGGAGAAGTATTGCGTGTCAACCGCAGGGCAACTTTTTCAAGGATGGCAGTGGCGGCGGGGGACGCTTACCACGTTGAAGGTATGCGGCGGATTGTTCGGACGTAGGCAGTTCACGGGAGATCAGCTTAAGAATCCACAACTGGTGGATCTTGAGCGCCTCGCAGGTCAGCCGGATTGTGATAAATCGGCCGGCCGCGTCAGGGACAAGAGCGTCGGCGAATGCGTCGACGTCGCGCGCTGGCCGATAATGCGCGCTCGGCTGAACACCATCACCGCCTCGGGGCGACTATTTCACGTTTGCCGTGCCGATCCCGGTCTGCGAGCCGGGCTCCGATATTCCGCTGACCGACGGCGATCTGGAGAGCTTTGGTGCGGGAGTTCGCGGGCGCGACAATCCGGCTGCGCGTTAAACCTGTTCGATCGGCAGCTTTTGCAGGATCGCGTCGACGCAGTCCTGCTTGCTCATTCGAGCGGTCTGCACATGAACTTCATGGAAGGCGGGCGGCTCGTAAGCGGAGCCAATCCCTGTGAACTGGCGGATCGTGCCCTGGCGGGCCAGCGCATAGAGGCCCTTAACGTCGCGTGCTTCTGCGACATCGAGCGGGGCATCGACGAACACTTCGATGAATTCGTTCTCGCCGAAGAGAGCCCGAGCGGATTCGCGGGCGGCACGGATCGGCGAAATCGTCGCTACGATCACCACGAGACCGGCATTGACCATCAGCTTCGCCACCTCGGCAGCGCGCCGGATGTTTTCGCCGCGGTCAGCATCCGAGAAACCGAGATCCTTGTTCAGTCCAAGACGCAGACTGTCGCCATCGAGCAGCGCGGTGTGCAGGCCGCGCGCGTGCAAGGTTTGTTCGAGCAAATTGGCGAGGGTGGACTTGCCGGCGCCGGATATTCCGGTCAACCAGATGGCGAACGCGCGTTGGCCCTTGATGCGCGCGCGGTCCGATGGCTGGATGCTCGTCAGGCTTTCAACGACGATTTGCGCTGGCTCTCGTTTCATATGGTCTTGTGGTTTGCGCGCTATAGCCGCCTGGCCGCGCGCGCAACTCGATATGCATTTTGTTGTGCTGGCAATGAACTCGAATCGATTCGAGAGTGACAGAGCCGGCGCTTACCCGTCTGGATTGGAAGCTTATTCCAGCGATGATTTTAGAGTCAGGTGTATGGTTTTGGAAACTATTCTTAAATAATTCCGGTATATGCGTTTACCGAGACGGCTTTGAAACGATAGCGGGGGTGAGGTGCTTTGGTTAGAAACAGACAGCCCGGTTACGCGTCGACGGAGAAAGGGGGGCGTCTATTAAACGCCCCGTTTGCGATTACGAGCCGGTGCGCCCGTAGTTGTCTTCGAAACGGACAATGTCGTCCTCGCCGAGATAAGCGCCGGATTGAACTTCAATCAGTTGGAGCGGAATCCTGCCGGGATTCGCGAGCCGGTGCGTCACACCTAGTGGAATATATGTGGATTGATTTTCGCTCAGCAAAATCTGTTGGTCGCCATTTGTCACAAGCGCGGTGCCCTTCACGACGATCCAGTGTTCGGCGCGGTGATGATGCATCTGCAGGCTCAATTGCGCGCCCGGATTCACGACGATGCGTTTGACCTGGAAACGCTCGCCCTGATCCACGCCTTCGTACGAACCCCAAGGGCGCACGACGCGCGGGTGCGTGACCGATTCGCCGCGCGTCGCCTTCGTCAGATGCTCGACGACCTTGCGCACATCCTGAGTGTGTCGCGATGAGCCACCAGTACCGCATCGGTAGTTTCGACGATGACGAGATCTTCCACGCCGATCGCAGCCACCAGACGATGCTCGGCGCGCACATAGCTGTTCGAGACTTCGTTGAGAAAGACGTCGCCCAGTGCCGCGTTGCCCGAGTCGTCCGCCTGTGCGAGTTCGGCCAGTGCGGACCATGAACCGATATCGCTCCGGCCTAGATCGTTTGCCGTAATCACCGCGGCGCGGTCGGTTTTTTCCATTACCGCATAGTCGACTGAAATGCTCGGGCAAGCCGTGAACGCAGCCTCATCGAGACGCAGGAAATCATGATCCGCGCGCGCGAGCTTCAGCGATTGCGCGGCCTGTTCCGCGACCCGCGGCTGATACCGGCGCAATTCCTCCATGAAGGTGGACGCCTTCAGCATGAACATGCCGCTGTTCCAGTGGTAGCCACCGTCAGCGAGAAAGGTCTGTGCCGTTTGCGCGTCGGGTTTCTCGACAAAAGCCTCGACGCGCCAGGCCGGCGCGTCCTAACCGAGCGATGCGCCGCGGCGGATATAGCCGTAACCGGTGTGCGGCACGGTTGGCGCGATGCCGAATGTGACGTGATACTGGTCGCTCGCGACATGCGCCGCGGCATGCACGGCCTGCGCAAAGGCCGCGTCATTGCGGATCGCGTGATCGGACGGCAACACGAGCAGCAGCGCCTCCGGCGACTGTTCGAGTGCAATCAGCGCCCCCACGGCGATGGCCGGCGCGGTATTGCGGCCGACCGGTTCGAGCACGATGGCGGCGGCCGTAACGTCGGCCTCGCGCAATTGCTCGGCGATCAGAAAGCGTTGATCGTTGTTCGCGATGACGATCGGCGCAGCCATGTGATCGACGTCGCGCGCGCGTAGCGCGGTTTGCTGAACGAGCGTGCGTTCGCCTGCAAGGCGCAGAAACTGTTTGGGATAGCCGCCGCGCGAGAGCGGCCATAGACGGGTACCGCTTCCGCCACAAAGAATTACCGGATGGATGGTCATTGTCGATTGAATCGCGGAGTGCGGCCGACGAAGTGGCGCCGTGGATATTCGTTCGTGGTGCGATGGATGAAGCTGCCGTCAGCACGAGTCCAGGTGACGGACAGCTTGTACTGCGCACGCCCGGAGCTCCCCGTTCCCAGCGTCGGACGTGTCGCCCCGCATTCTATCTGAACGGTTCGCGCGGCATTATACAGTCCGATTTAACCGTTGCGTCTTTGCCTGGCGCGCCAGGCCCAGTGCGTGAACGCGTTGCGGGACCAGCGTGCGGCTTTGAGCCAGACGCGCAAACGATCTCCTTGAACGCGCCGTAGCGCACGCGCGGCGCCAGGCGCGAGGCGGGCTGCAACAGCTTCCGGCGTCGTAAAGAGACCAAGTTGCCAATCCCAGTAGAGCGGGTAGCGCAACAAGGCGCCTGCCGTGAGCATATCCAGCGTGAGCGTGCGCTCGCGCCAAGGCAGCGGGGCCAGTGCATCGCGCGTGAGGCCCCAGCCGGCGTAGAAGGGCATCCCGTAGGCGTGCACTTCTTTGTCGCGCAGCAGTGCATCGAAACCGGCGAGCGAGGAAAGCGTGTGCACCTCGTCGCTCGCTTCGATCAGGGAGAGCACATCGGCTTCGGTATCGACGACGTCGGCGAGGCGCTGCGCATCGATCAGGCCGCTGCGGTTGCCCGACATCACGTCCGGATGTGGCTTGTAGACGATGAAGGCGTCCGGGCGGCGGGCGCGCACTTCCTTGAGCAGTTCGTCGGCCGTCGAAATGGCGCGTGTGCCGAGGCGGATCGACGCGTCGTCCGCGACCTGGCCGGGTACGAGGACGACGCGTTTGCCAGCAGGCGCGAGCCATGCCGGGCGGCGACGGCCGAGGTTGTATTTGGTGACGCCGCTGCGCACGATCTGCGCGCGCAGGCGCGCCGCGCGTTCGAGTTCTTGCTCGCTGAACAAAGTTTCGTTGAGGAGCACGGAAAGATCGCTCGGGCGGCTAGCGTCAAAATAGAGTCCGCGCGTGTCGATCACCTGGCTATGCGGCGCATTCATGTCCGAGCCGAGGCCGAGGGAATGAAGGAAGCCGTCTTCGATGCGGATGTGGCGCACGCCGTTGGGCAGACCGTCCGCGCTGCGGGCACCCCAGAGCGCAGCGCATTCGTGTGGATTCACGGCGGCGGTAGAGTCAGCCCAGCGTAGTGCATGGCCGCCCGCGCTCAGATAGGGCGTGGCGAACGGTCGCTTCCACCACTGGAATCGCACGCCGGCGACGTTGCCGAGTGCTTCGAAACGCGCGGCAATCTGGCGTTGTAATTCGAGGCTGTCAAGCAGTGCGTGAAGACTGCCCGGCGTGTGACTGGCGGGATCCAGATAGCGGCCGAAGCGCAGATACGCGATATCGAATAACGCCGCGAGCGATGGCCGAGTTTGTCGGGCGGGTTGTGCGCTCTCGTCGACCGTAATTCCCCAGCCAGCATACCAGGGCGTACCGAAGAGATGCAGCGGCACGTCGGCGAGTAATGCGTGCAGGCCTTCCGGCGCGCCTAGCGTATAAACGCAAGCGACATGGTCGATCGTTGCGCATGCCGAACTTCCGGCGTCCGCTACTTGTGTGTCTCGCGGCAACACGTGGCATGCCTCGGAAAGCCAGCGCCCTCTGCCGGCGGCGGACGACCGGACCATCCACAATTGCGCGTGGGGATGGGCGGCGCGCGCCGATTTCACCATCCGCCCGAACGCGGCGCGCCGCGAGTGCGCCCAGCGGGGGTCATGCGCGACCGATGCGCGCTCGTCTATGACAAGCACCCTATCGCTCGGCATCGAGGCGAGCATTGCTGGCGGGCAACGCGGCGTGCGATGCGCCGGGTCGAACGCATGGAGTGCGCGCACGCGCGCCATGAGCGCAGCAATGTCGGGCGCAATTCCGGCATTGGGATCGCGTGCGAGCGCGTCATCGATCAATTGGCCAAACGTCGCTGGCGACGCATTGGCATCGGGCACGCAAAACCAGGCGAGCGTCGTGCCGCTTCGACCCTGATGCACCCACAGGGGGCTCGGCCACGCCACTTCGCTGCGGCGGCCCATCAGTCGTGCGATTGCGAGTGCGATGCGTCCGGCAATGCTGTCGCGCCAGATAACGTTGGATCGCCCCGAAAGCCAGCCGAAAGTGCGCAGGCCGCGCTTGCTCATGACGGAAGCGGTTGCGGGGCTGCTCATGCTAGTTCAGCGAGGCGAGGAACGGGTCCAGCGCCTCGAAATGATCGGCCCATGTAGGCGCCCGAAACCGCTCGATACGCAGGAGTTGTGCTGCGCGCATGGCGCTGCCCGTGGCGGCGTAGGCTTCCACGCATGCCATCCAGCCTAGTCCGTCGAGCGGGTCGAGATAGTCGGGAATATCGTCAGCGATTTCGCGAAACACGCCGAGGTCGCTCGCGAGAACCGGCACATTTAGCGCGAGCGCTTCGACGAGCGGTATGCCGTAGCCTTCAACGAAAGACGGGAAGAGCAGTGCTTGCGAATGCTGTATCCAGGTGCGCAGATCTTCGTCGGAGCAGCCGTGCAGTTCTATAACGGCGTCTTCAAGCTGGCTGCAACGCTCAAGCATGTCGATTGCGTTTTCGCACTCCCAGCCGCGGCGGCCGATCACGACCAGTTTGGGCGCGGCGACACCATGCTTCTCCACGAGCCTGCGCCAGACCTGAAGCAGGAACCAGTGGTTCTTGCGCGGTTCAATCGTGCCCAGCACGACAAAATAAGGGCCGGCGATAGGCGGGGGATGCGCTGTGCGCTCAGTGATCGCTGGGGCGAGGCGCGCCACGACACTGGCAGGCATGGGCAACGCGGCGCGGTTGGCTTCCGCAGCGAGCATGTTCAGCGTGTCCTGCGAGTTGGCGATCAAGCCGTCGGCATGAGTGAGCGCAGTATGGATGCGCTTGCGATGCGCCACGTCCACACCGGGGCGGCAGAATTCAGCGTGAGTGAGCGGAATCAGGTCATGGACCATGCATACCGTGCGCAAACCGCGTTTTTTCATCGCGTTGTAATAACGATGAAACTCCATACCGTTATGGCTGGTGTGGAGGAGGACACCTTTGTCCCTGTTTTTTAACCGAGGGCCATTAATACAGGCGCGCGCAACGAGTTTGCGAATTGCAAAACGTTTGCGCGCGCCGGAAACAATCATTTCAAAGGCAAATTGTGAGTCTTTGCGCGAAAGGACTGTAGAGAAACCGCGCTCGCTTAGTACGGCGTCCGCATTCGCTCCGTAACGCTCGACATAGGCGATACCTACGCGGTCGACACCAGTGGGCAGCAAGCCGTCGTAGAGGCGCGTCAACAGCCGCGTGACGTCAATAGAAATCTTATGCACCGGGTAATCTTGGCTTCGTTTTAAGCTTTAAAGCACTACATCCTTCCTGACCCGGCTGGCTCTCGCACACCGCTCCTCAACGCTATTATCTTGCGCGATGCGAGTAACGAGCGTTGCTTACCAGAGTCAAGAACTTCTTTTCACGCGTAAGGCATTTTCCGCATAATTGTTACTATCTGCAACATCTTTTTACAAAAACATGCGAGAATGCCGCAAACTTTTTTACGAGAAGTCGGATGCGGGCGGTTAGACATCAATTGTTTTCAGCTGCAGTGTTGTTGCTGTGTGGTTGTTCAGCCATTCCGGCATCAGGGCCTAGCGGATCCCAGGTTGAGAAGGCGGCCGAGGTCTCAAATCCGGGGCGCATAGAATTGGTCGACGTCACTGACGACGTGGCGCGTCGACTATTCGCCAATCGCAGTCATACGGATTTCGCCTCGACGCTGGGTGGCGACAAGCCCTATCAACTCAAGCTAGGTAGCGGCGACGCTGTGGAAGTGTCGATCTGGGAAGCGCCGCCAGCCATGCTCTTTTCGAGCACCGGCACGGACTCGCTAAATTCGTCGTTGAGCGGTTCGCGTGTCACTACGCTCCCGGTGCAGGTGATCGACGCCAGTGGCGATATTCACGTGCCATTCGCAGGGACTATCCCCGCTTCGGGCAAATCGTTGCACGAACTGGAGCGCTCGATCGCCGCTGCGCTCAGCGGCAAAGCTCATGATCCGCAGGTAATCGTACGGCTCTCGAAGAATGCCAACGCCTATGTGACGGTGGTTGGCGACGTGGCCTCCAGCACAAGAATGGCGCTTACGCCTCGCCGCGAGCGTCTGCTCGACGCGCTTGCCACGGCTGGCGGCGTAAAGCAGCCGATAGGCAAGACGACAATTCAGGTCACACGCGGCAACACGGTAGAAACACTGCCCCTGCAAAGCGTCATCAAAGATCCGCGCCAGAACATCGCCTTGATGCCGGGCGACGTGGTAACGGCGTTGTTCCAGTCTTTGAGCTTTACGGCGCTGGGCGCGTCAGGCAAGAACGAAGAGATCAATTTCGAAGCGCAAGGCATCACGCTGGCTCAGGCCTTGGCGCGTTCCGGGGGATTGAATGACTCGCGCGCAGACGCGAAGAGCGTTTTCGTTTTCCGCTTTGAGAAGCCCGATGCGCTGTCGTGGCCACAACAACCGGTCGTGCAAACCGCGGATGGCCGCGTTCCCGTCGTGTATCGAGTCGATCTGAAAGATCCGCGCAGCTTTTTCGTGGCGCAGACATTCATGATGGATGACAAGGATCTGCTCTACGTCTCCAACGCGCCGATCGCCGAAATCCAGAAGTTCCTGAATGTTGTTTTCTCAATCACTTATCCGTTTGTGAATTCAATTCAAACATTCAAGTAGTCCTTCATGACTTTGCATTCCCCTTTCAATTCGCGTTGCGCGGGCTGATGACGGCATTTGTTCTGTGCTTCGGACGCCCGCAACTGCTTGCTTAGCAAAGAACTAGGGATCTTCAGAATTTTTAGTCGATGAAACACAACAACATTGAACGCGATGCGTTTGTGACGCGCGTGCGGGGAGCTGTACGTAGCCGCTTTTTCTGGATCGTCGTCGTGCCGACGACTATCGTCGCGTTGTACTTTGGCATCTTTGCCTCCGATATCTATGTATCGGAGAGCCGCTTCGTGGTGCGTTCCCCCGACAAGCAATCGCAAACCGGTCTGGGTGCATTGCTCCAAAGCTCGGCGTTGGGGCAGACGCAGGAAAACGTGTATGTCGTTCACGATTTCATTCAGTCGCGGGATGCGCTCGCGGAGTTGCAAAAGCGCCAGGATCTGGTGGGTCTTTTTGGATCGCACGGCGTCGACTTCGTAAGCCGCTTTGGCGTGTTTGGATTTCAGCGCAATTTCGAAGGTCTCTATCGATACTATGACCGCCGCGTGGACGTGGATATCGACTCGACCTCGGGCATCACGACCCTGCGTGTGAACGCGTTCACAGCCGCTAGCGCGTGGTCTATCAACCAGTCGCTGCTCGAATTGGCGGAGCAGCTCGTCAACAAGATGAATGCGCGTTCACAGGCAGACCTCGTGGACTCGGCGCATAAGGAAGAAATTGCGGCGGAGGATCGTGCGCAGGCTGCTGCTGCAGCGCTTTCACGCTATCGCACTGCGGAGCAGATTTTCGACCCCGAGCGGCAGTCGACCCTGCAATTGCAGCAAATCGCGCGTTTGCAGGACAGCGTGGTCGCGACCCAAACGCAAATCGCGCAACTGAGTGCGTTCGCGCCGGACAACCCGCAGCTTCAGACGCTCAAACAGCAACTCAAGGATCTGAAAAAGGAGTCGGAGAGCCAGATGCAGGGCGTGGCCGGCGGCAGTCAATCCCTGACCAAAAAGGCGGTTGAATACGAACGACTCAAGCTAGAGCAGTCATTTGCCGATAAGCAGTTGAACCTTGCCATGGCGACGCTCGAATCAGCGCGCAACGAAGCACTACGCAAGCAACTCTATCTCGATGTTGTCTCGACCCCAAATCGGCCCGATGTCGCAACCCGGCCTCGCCGCATTAAATCCATCCTTGTCGCATTCGTCGCGAGTCTCGTGACGTGGGGCATCGTGAGTCTTTTGATGGCCGGTGTTAGAGAGCACCATGACTGATTTTTCCAATATGGGGAATAGCCCGTCCCATTCAGTCGCGCTGCAAATTCGTTCTATTCGCGCACTGCTCATGCGCGAAGTGCTTACGCGATACGGGCGCCACAACGTGGGATTTCTCTGGCTATTTCTCGAGCCGATGCTGCTGACGCTTGGCGTGACGCTGCTCTGGCATTTCACGTTCAAGGAGCATGCGCGCAACCTGTCGATCACGGCATTCGCCGTCACGGGTTACTCGTCGGTGCAACTTTGGCGAACCACGGCTGGGCGCTGCATTCATGCAATCCAGCCAAATTTGAGTTTGCTCTACCACCGTAACATTCGCGTTCTCGATATTTATTTCTCGCGCATTCTGCTGGAGCTTTGCGGCGCCACCGCGGCGCTGGTCGCGATGTTGTGCGTATTCTCGGCGGTCAATTTGATCGCGCCGCCGGACGACCTGTTTCTTATGCTTGTCGGCTGGCTGCTGCTCGGCTGGTTCGGTGCGGCGTTGTCACTGGTACTGGGTGCGGGCAGCGAACTGACGGAACTGGTCGAGCGCTTCTGGCATCCGGTGTCCTATGTTCTGTTTCCGCTCTCTGGCGCGATCTTTCTCGTGCAATGGTTGCCGAGCGCTTATCGAAACGCCGTGCTCTGGATTCCGATG
The DNA here is from genome assembly GCF_000472445.1 of Burkholderia sp. WSM2230. Classification (GTDB taxonomy): domain Bacteria; phylum Pseudomonadota; class Gammaproteobacteria; order Burkholderiales; family Burkholderiaceae; genus Paraburkholderia. The sequence goes on along the minus strand of NZ_AXAJ01000009.1, from coordinate 102,126 downwards.
GTCACGCCTCTCGAACTGATCCGTGGCGGCTACTTCGGAGGTTCTGTGACGCCCCATTACGACATCCCCTACGTCGTGAGCGTAAACATGCTGCTCACGCTGGTTGGGCTCTATCTGTGCCGCCTGGCCGAAGCGCGGATCGAACACGAATGATCGAGCTCGACAAAGTCACCAAGTATTACCCCACGCGCAGTGGTCGGCGGCTCATTCTCGACGATGTCAACATTCGATTGTCGAAGGGCGAGCGCATCGGCATCCTGGGGCGAAACGGTTCGGGGAAGTCCACGCTTTTGCGGCTTTTGAGTGGCGTGGAGAAGCCCAGTTCGGGGTCCGTCACGAGGCGCATGAATGTGTCGTGGCCGCTCGCTTTTGGCGGAGCATTCCAGAGCAGTTTGACCGGGCTGGATAACCTGCGATTCATCTGCCGGGTCTATGGCGTGGCGTTTGACGATAAGGTTGAATTTGTCGAGCAGTTCGCCGAGCTTGGCGCGTATCTGCGCGAACCGGTTAAACGCTACTCCGCGGGTATGCGGGCGCGCTTGTCATTCGCGCTGTCGCTTGCGATCGATTTCGATTGCTACCTGATAGATGAAATCATCTCCGTTGGAGATTCGCGCTTCCACGAAAAGTGCCACTACGAGCTTTTTGAGCGCCGCGGTGATCGCGCGTATGTGCTGGTGTCGCACGATCCGGCAATGGTCGAGCGCTTCTGTCGACGTGCGGCAGTATTGAAGAGTGGACAGCTGCGCGAGTTCGGCAGCATCGGCGAAGCCTACGGCTTCTATCAAGAATGAACGCCATGAGTGCCGACCGAGCGCACGCATTGACGCCGATTACAGATGAGGACATTACGCTCGTATTTCAGGGCGCGTGGACGGCGGATGCGCGTCGCCATATCGAACGCTCGCGCGAAGCGATGCCGGGTGCGCGTGTTGTGGTCAGCACGTTCACGGAGGACGATGCGAGCCGGGCGGCAATGCCGGACGTCGAGTGGGTGGTGTCGGAGGATCCGGGACCGCTGCCGGCCTACAAGCGCGGTGCGCGCGCGCCACTCAATAACGTGAATCGTCAAATCGTCTCGTCGCGCGCCGGACTTGCGAAGGTCAAATCGAAGTACGCGGTGAAGATCCGTACGGACTGCGCATTGTCGTCACGTGCGTTCGCCGACATTTACGCACGCGTGACGCGCGATGAAATCGCGCCGCGCCGCGTGCTGGCAAGCAGTATCTACACGCTCCATCCAGATGGAATCGACGCGCTTCACTTCCATCTTTCGGACTGGTTTTTTTTTGGACCGACTGAGCGATTAAGCGCTTACTACGATATTCCGTTGATGGAGAACGAGGACGCAAAGTGGTTCGCCGACGATCGCAGGCATAGGCGCGGTAGCCACTATTTCGCACGACGGTATCGCGCGCGCTTCGCGCCGGAGCAATACTTGACCGTGGAATATGCAAAGCGGCTCGGTTACTCAACGCCGTCGTTTCTAAACGACACGAGCGATGCAATCAAGGAGTCCTACCTGCGGTTCCTCGGAGAGGAGTGCATCGTGAGCGAGCCACAGGCTCTCGGCCTGGAGTTCGAGAAGTACGCGCACGTCTCGCGTTCCCATTACCAGCACTTCAATTGTGTCTGGGGGCGCGACTGGTCTGAACTCTTTGACGCAGCCAAAGAAGCGACAAGGTTCACCGCGTCCGGCCTCACGCGAGCACCCGCACGACAGATGTCCGTATCGGCTCATCGACGCACCGTTGTGCGGGCGATGCGACGCATCGACTTCCTTTTACCCGTAATCGCCATAACGGGCCTTATGCCTCTAGTGGGCGACATGCTTGGCTTTTATCGAAAACTAATAGGATTCAAACTAGATGCTTAACATTGTGGTTCCGATGGCAGGCGCCGGAAGCCGTTTTGCGAAAGCAGGTTACCTGGACCCCAAGCCCCTGATTCCGGTAAACGGCGTGCCGATGATCCAGCTAGTCGTGCGCAATCTCGCGCCCTCCACGCCGCATCGCTTCATCTTCGTGTGTCAGCGTGCGCATATCGAGCAATATGGTCTGGTCGAGAAGCTTGAGCGTTGGGCGCCGGGCGCGGCAATCGTTGCGCTCGACGGCCTGACGGAAGGCGCGGCCTGCACGGTGCTGGCCGCCAAAGTCTACATCGACAATGACGACGCTCTCATGATCGCGAACAGCGATCAATACGTCGATATCGGCATCGATGCTTATCTGGCAGAGCTCGATAGTCAAAAGCTGGACGGCCTCATCATGACGATGTGGGCAGACGATCCGAAGTGGTCGTTCGTCGGTATGTCCGATACCGATCTCGTTACCCGCGTCGTGGAGAAGGAAGTGATCTCCAATGAGGCGACGGTCGGAATCTACAATTTCCGCAAAGGGCGCGAATTCGTGCGCGCTGCCGAGCGCATGATCGAGCGCAATCTGCGCGTGAACAACGAATTCTATGTCGCGCCCGTCTATAACGAGCTGATCGAGCAGGGGCAGCGCATTGGTATTCGCAGCATCGGACGGGAAGCCGATGGCATGTATGGTCTCGGCACGCCCGCGGACCTCGATCTGTTCCTGAATCTGCCGGTCTGCAAAAGGGCAACGGAGCTGAGCCTGTGAAGATCCTTTCGCATCGCGGCTACTGGCTCCAGAAGAGCGAGAAAAACACCGATACGGCGTTCCATCGTTCATTCGATCTGGGCTTCGGCACAGAGACGGACCTGCGCGACCGTCTGGGCGAGATCGTCATCTCTCACGATCCGGCGAATTCCGAATCGAAAGCATTCGACGATTACGTGTCGTTGCTGGGCGATCGCAATTTGACTCAAGCGTTCAATATCAAGGCCGATGGCCTTGCCGAACCGCTGCACGCCGCACTCGCGGGCAAACAACTGGACTGGTTTGTATTCGACATGTCCATTCCCGACATGCGCATGCACATCAAAGCCGGCAATCCGGTCTTTGCGCGGATGAGTGAAGTCGAACGGGATATTCCGTGGTCCGACGCCGTGAGCGGTGTCTGGCTGGATGCGTTCGACGCGAACTGGTACAGCGCGTCGACGATCGCCAACCTGCTCGGGCGCGGTCTGCGCGTTTGCGTCGTATCGCCCGAACTGCATGGGCGCGAGCACCTTGGCCTTTGGGAGAGCTTGCGAGGCTTCGTCAACGATGACCGCGTCCTCATCTGCACCGACTTCCCTGAAGACTGCCGCCGCTTTTACAGCCAGGCGTTTCCTAACCAATAAGAAGAGTGAAGAACATGATCAAGGCAGTAATCTTCGACATGGACGGCGTACTCATCGAAGCCAAGGACTGGCACTACGATGCGCTTAATCGCGCGCTGGAGCTGTTCGGTTACGCGATCAACCGCCTCGAACATCTGACGATGTACGACGGTTTGCCGACCAAGAAGAAGCTTGAGATGCTGTCGATTCAGAATGACCTTCCGCAGAATCTGCACGGATTCATCAACGAGATGAAGCAGATTTACACCACGGAACTCGTTCACGCGCATTGCAGACCGCGCTTTAACCACGAATTCGCGCTCTCGACGCTGAAGGCCAGAGGTTACAAGGTGGGCGTCGCATCGAATTCGATCCGTCACACGATTGAGCTGATGATGCAGAAGGCCGGACTGGCGCGATACCTCGACGTCGTCCTGTCGAATGAAGATGTCGTGCAGGCCAAGCCGCATCCGGAAATTTATCTGAAGGCCATGCAGGCGCTCGGTTGCGAACCCCACGAGTGCGTGATCGTCGAGGACAACGAGAACGGCGTGAAGGCAGCGCGCGCTTCGGGTGCTCATGTGCTCGTCGTCAAGGACGTGGAAGAAACGAATCTGGAAAACATCCTGGCGCGCATCCGTCACGCCGATGAAGGAGTTGCAGCATGAACATACTCATCCTTGGAGCCGGCGTTGCTCCCATCGAGGCAGCCGACGGTGGATATCCGCTGCTGCTAGCAGAAATTGACGGTGTACCGCTGATCCAGCGCGTGCTGGAAACCACCCGGACATTGTCGAACGGTCGAGTCATCGTGGCTCTGCGCAAGGCCGATATCACGCGCTTCCATCTCGGCAACGTAGTCAACATTCTGAACGCCGACGCAAAGGTGATTCCGGTGAACGATGGCGTAAAGGGTGCGGCGTGCACGGCCCTGCTTGCCGCGCCGTACCTCGACGCAGAAGAGGAACTGCTGATCCTCAATGCGAATCAGTTGCTTGACGTGAATTTGTCGGAAACGATCGAGTCTTTTCGCTCGCGTGGCCTGGACGCGGGACTCATCACGTTCACGTCGGTTCATCCGCGCTACTCATATGTTCGGGTCGGTGACGATGGACTGGTCACCGAAGCGGCCGAAAAGCGCCCGATCAGCCAGCATGCGTCGGCGGGGCTTTACTGGTTCGCCGACGGCCGGCAGTTCGTGAGCGCTGCGAAGTCGATGATTCGCAAGGACGCGCACGTCGAAGGCGACTTCTATGTGACTCCCGTGCTCAACGAACTCGTCCTCGATCAGCGTCGCATCGGCGTGCATCGTATCGACAATTCGAAATATCAGCCGATCAAGAGCGAGCGCCAGTTGAGCCATGTTGAAGCGCATTTCGACCATGGAGTCCACGCATGAAAGCATTCAAGCTCGACGACATGATCAAGGGCTGGTTCGTTGGTGGCTTTGAGCCGACGGCCTTTTCCACCGACGCTTGCGAAGTCGCAGTCAAGACTTACGCCGCTGGAACACGTGAAGAAGCGCATGTGCATCGCATTGCGTCCGAAATCACGGTCATCGTTTCGGGGCGTGTGCGCATGGTTGGCAAGGAGTGGACGGCAGGCGATATCGTTGTCCTCTCTCCTGGCGACGTCACCGACTTCGAGGCACTCACCGACACGGTGAACGTCGTCGTCAAGACGCCTGGCGCCCGCAACGACAAATATCTTGTTGACAGTGAGTCATGCCAGTAACGAAGCTCGTTCACTATAAGGCGCTCAGTTACACCCTCGTCAGCGCGAAGACTGCACCGGCACTTCCGGGGCACGTTCTGACGCTCGCTGACGGCGGCGCTCATGTCGTTACGTTCCGGTCTCTCAAGGGACGGAGCGCGGACAACGTCGTCAAGCGGGTACATGCCGCGCAGCGCTTTTCCTGGATCAGCGCGCCACACGTGGTCTTGTATGGCATCGCCGCAGATTCACCGCTCGCGCCGCTGATTTTCTGGGATGTCGCGCACGCGGCCGAAGTCGGCTCGACCATCAGCGTGATCGGCGATACATCGGACACGGCGTATTACCTGCGCGAGTACTTCAAGGAAGGCCTTGAGCTTACTGGGCAGACTGCAGAAGGCATGGTGTTCAGCAAGCGAGCGCCGCTGCCGGCGGAGCGTGACACGGGTCTGGACGCATGGACTTTCGGTATTCCCGTGGGTCCGGAAGACGCGACGCTCCTTAACAAGGTCGTAGAGCGCATTCTTGAGATCAAGCTGCCCAAGAAGGAAATTCTTCTGTGCGGCCGGCCGGGAAAGAATTTCGCCTATTTCGATCAGGTGCGCATCGTCGGGGAAGACATTCCGGCGCCGCCTGTGCAGATCAGCGCGAAAAAGAACCGCCTTGCTGAAGAAGCGTCGCATCCGAACCTGTGCATCATTCACGATCGTGTGTTCCTGCCCAGCGACTTCGGCGAAGTCGTGCGCGATTTCGGCGATCACTACTCGTTCACGACGTTGCAGAGCGTATTTTTCGACGACAAATACAACCTCGTGCCGCGCCGCTATTCCGACTTCGGGGTCTCGCACCGGGTCCGGGGGCAAACCGTTCGCGGCGTGATGCGCGATGACGCGATCGAAAATCCAAGCGAGTTCGCGCCCAGCGTGCATGCGCTGACGGAACTGCAGGGTTATCAGACCGCGAACGCATTGCGCCACGGCCAAGGCAACTATCCGACGGGCAGCATGTATCTGTGCAAGCGCGCAGTGTGGCTCGCCTGTCCTCAGAATGAAAACCTCTTCTGGGTTGAGTTCGAGGATCTGGAGCACGCCTATCGCGCTGCGGACCACGGCATTCCGAGTCGTGTGAATCCGTTCGGAATTACGCAGTCGCTCGTCGCCCGCCCGCTGCTGTCGAGCGTGGGCGGAACGATCATTGAGAATGCGCGGGGGCGGGGCACGCGGGAGCGGGCATGGACTGAGGCGCTGCCGATTTCACGAAAGCCGGCAGTCAAGGTTGCAGCGTCACGTGCGCTGGAAACCATGAATCAGTTTGCGCGCAAGTACGTACCAGAGACCATCCGGACCGAGTTGCCGATGGCAACGGTTCAGCGTTCGCAGCGGCGTATCTCGTGGATCATCGACACACTGGCGCGTGCGCGCGTTCCCGTGCGTCATGACAAGCTGCGCCAGTTCGTCGCCGATTTCGAAAAGCTTTTGGTGTTCGACCAATTGCCGGTTTCGTGGGTGGAGCGCGCACTGCATCGCTTCCTGGACGATCGCGTTGATCCGGTTCGGGCATTTGTGCTCGAGAACGGCATCTTGCAGAACCATCTCGCGCTGCGGCCGAAGGGTGAGTTCTTCTTCAACAGCCTCGACGACTATTTCCAGGCTCGCTCATTGCGGTTGTGGGCTGGGACGTTGCTTTCGGCGCTCTATCTCCATCGACGCCGACGTGACGTGATTTTTTTGCAGGGCGGTCCGCTGTTTTATTTCCGCGCGCTTTTGAAGACAACACCTTTTCTGAGTCGATAACATGCATACCGTTTGCCTCCCGGCCTCCTGCTGGTTTTCGGAGCGAGCGGCGAGCACGACGGTTATCCGTCGTGTTGCGAACCGTTCGTCCGCCGATCCCATCTCGCTCGTCGTCGATCATGAAACGGTCTTGCGTCAGGAGTCCGCAGTGCAGGACGGACGCGGCCTTATGGAGATTGCGTTCCGTGATTGGGTGAAGACGACAGCCGGTGACGGAGAGGTCATCGACGTCGAGGCCATCCGCGCGGCGTGCCGTGCGATGAAGGGCGACACTCTGGTCGTTCTGGAGGCGTCGGGCTTTCGTTCGGAGATCATCGTCGAAGCGCTTGCGCAGGCGCGCATCGGCCTCTATTCGCTCAATGCGTGGCCTGATGTTTTCGTGATCGTTGTCGACGATACCCAGAAGTTTCAGATTGCGCCCCTTCTGTCGACCGCATTCCACATCCAGCCGTCGATTCTTGCGCCAACTTCAGTCCAGCGCATTACACAGCAGCTGGCGGACGACGGGAAACTTCATCGTCTCTTTGGGCGCAACCTCGGCACGGCTGCCATTCACATGCGCAACTGGCTTAAACGCCGCCAGGCGAAAAAAGACAGTAAAGCGCTGCGAGGCGTGGGTTGGTTGTGGGAGGAGTGAACATGGAGTACCCGCAAGCCGAAGAACTGTTCTGGCTCGTTGTAGGCGGCGCGCCGCGCAGCGGCACGACAGCGCTGGGCGCCGCGTTGAACCAGAGCGGGGCGGTCGCGCTCTTTCACGAATACGCGTCCAAGAAGCTCTTCGACGCGCTCGATGTCCTCTTTAGCGAAGAGGCACGCATGCGCGCGTTTGCCGACTTCGACAATTTCGCTCACCTGATGCCCGTGCGCTCACGCGACGAGCAAGCCATCGTGCGCAGCGTCTTTCGCGCCGTGTTTGGCAAGGAAGCGCGCTTCTTCGGAACGAAGTTTCCAGGGCATCACGCATGGCCGCAACCGAACTATCCGCAATGGCTGGGTCTCAAGGAGATCCACATCACACGCGATCCGTTCGACGTGGTGTTGTCGATGCTAAAGAAGGATCACGGCGAGAGCGTGCGTCCGGAGGATGTCGAGAACGCCCTGTTTGGCTGGATCCACGCCTGGAACTATGCGGTTGGGCGCCACGGTGCCGGCGATTTCCTTAACGTGTTCTACGACGATCTCGTGCTGGACAACGCTCGTTGGCAGCAAAGCATTTCCGGCTTTCTCGGCGGTATCGACGACTTTTCTCTCGCGAGCTTTCGCAAGGTCAGCGAGCTTCCTGTGCACGACAAATTCGCGCGCGCCAACATGTCGGAGCATTTGCCGTTCATCGAATCGATAGCAGAGGTGAACGGCTGGGCGAGCGGTGCGTCGGCGTCGCTCGAAGCCGGACGCAAGATTGGTTTTCCGCTGCGCACGGATCAGGCAATCGACTTGCGCAACACCGGCAACGGCTCGCGGTATATCGATCACGGCTTTTATCCGGCTGAGCGCGACGGGGCGTGGACCCGTGGCACGCTCAACGACGTCCTGTTTACGCCCACGGAGGATTACGAGGGCGCGTTGGCAATGGCGCTCGACATCGTCTGGGTCGCGGAGTTGCATGGCAAAGGGCGCGACGTGATGATTTCGCTCGACGACCGTACCGTGTTTCACTCGCGCCTCTCGTTGGGTCAGCGCAACGGCACCGGCATGACGCTCAGCGTCGTGGTGCCTGACATGAGGCTCCAGCCGCGTCGCGCAATCAGCCTGAAGATTCAGGTTCTCGATCCCGTCAATCCTTGTCGCGAAGGTCTAAGCGGAGATGATCGAGAGCTTGGAGCCATGGTGCGGTCGATCACGTTTTCGAGGCTCTAATGTCGGCCAATCTTCGTGCGATGCGCGTGGCTACGAATACTCGCCAAGCCGACTTTCGGGATAACGTGCTGTTGAGCGGCGGTCCTTGCGCACGCCGTTCCTTTCTCGCGCTGCAGGGCACCGCTTCGCCATTCTTCGCCGAATTGGGGCGTGCTCTTGTTGCTCGCGGGCACGACTTCACGCGCGTGAACTTCTGCGGAGGAGACCTCGCTTACGCGAACGTCGGGCAGCAGGTGAATTTCGCTGGTCATGCGCAAGAGCTTCCAGGATGGTACGCGTCGGCAATTTCCCGGCATGGAGTGACCGACGTGGTGCTGTTCGGCGATTGCCGCGCAATTCATTGGCCCATGCACGCCGTGGCGCAAGCCGAAGGCTGCCGCGTTCACGTGTTCGAGGAAGGCTACGTGCGACCCTGGTGGGTAACGCTCGAGAGAACCGGCGTAAACGGGCGCTCCGAGATGCCGCGAGACGCGCAGTGGTATCTGGATCGTCGCGAGGAAACGCCGCCGTGCCCGACTGGCGTGCAGACGCCGTATAACCTTTTCGAGCGGGCATACCACGATATTCGCTATCGAGCGGCTAATGCGTTGTACGCGCGCCGCTTTCCGCACTATGCGTCTCACCGTCCGCGCAATGGACTGGTGGAGTATGCCGGACTGGCAAGACGTGCTGCCTTGTCACGCGTACACGCGCAGCATGCCAACAAGGTCATCAAGGATCTGCTCGCATCCGGAGACGACTATTACGTGTTTCCGCTGCAACTCAATTCCGATTCGCAGATTGTCGTCCATTCGCCATTCGAGGGCATTCGCGACGTGATCGATCGAGTGATGCGGTCCTTTGCGGCGCACGCACCTGCCAGGTCGATACTGGTTATCAAGAATCATCCGCTCGACACCGGCCTGATCGACTACCGGCGTATGGCACAACAGCTCGCTCGCGAGTTGGGGATAGAGAACCGCCTGCGCTTCATCGACTCGGGACACCTGCCGACCTTGCTCGACAACGCACGTGGTGCGGTGGTCGTGAACAGCACGGTTGGGCTATCCGCGCTTCATCACGCGTTGCCGCTCATGACGCTTGGTACGGCGATTTACTCGATGGCCGGGCTGACGTGGCAAGGCACGCTGGAAGCTTTCTGGCACGACGCTGCGCCGCCGGATATGGCGCTCTACCGCGCGTTCCTCGACTACGTCGTGCATCACACTCAAATCAACGGCGACTTTTATACCCGTACGGGCATCGACATGGCTACAACGGGCGCCGTTCGTCGGCTCGAGGCGGTTGCGCATGCGTAACGCAAGCGTTCGGTCGCGCCACGTCGCCATTACCGGAGCCAGCGCCGGCATTGGCTGCGCGCTCGCGCTTGCCTTTGCTGCGCCGGGTGTGACGCTCGGCCTGGTCGCCCGTAACTCCGAGCGCCTCGAAGCGTGTGCCCAAGCCTGCCGCGAAAAAGGCGCTCGGGTGCTCACGGCCTCGCTCGACGTTCGCGACGCCGCGGCCTTGGGCGACTGGCTGAACGCATTCGATACCGTTCACCCCATCGACCTCCTCATCGCCAACGCGGGCGTAGCGAGTACGCTTGCCCATGTCGACGACTGGGAAGGGCGGGAACGCACGGCGACGATTGTCGACACCAACTTCTACGGCGCGCTCAACGCCGCGCTGCCCGTCATAGAACGGATGCGCGTGCGCCGTCGCGGCCACATCGCCTTGATCAGCTCCATCGCCGCGCTGCGCGGCATGGCAATTTCCCCCGCCTATTGCGCCAGCAAGGCCGCGCTGAAAGCCTGGGGCGACTCGGTGCGCCCCGTGCTCGCACGCGACAACATTCGCGTCTCGGTCGTCCTGCCGGGCTTCGTAAAAACGGCGATGAGCGACGTCTTCCCCGGTGAAAAGCCGTTCCTCTGGTCGGCCGACAAAGCCGCCCGGCATATTCAGACCAAACTCGCAATAGGCCGCGCAGAAATCGCTTTTCCGAACGTCCTCGCCTTCGGCATGCGCCTGCTCCCACTTCTGCCAGCCACACTGGCCGACGCCATTCTCGGCCGTCTGTCCTATCTACCGCGCGAGGAGCGATAGCGTGGTGTGTTCGATCGCGATCACTTTCGCGACGGTCATCGTGCTGTCGTTTGCCGCGGACGCGATCGCGCTCCCGAGGGCGGCCTTGCGCCGTCCAATGCTGGCCTGCGCGCTGCACATCGCCAGCGTGATTTTTCTCGCCAGCTTGTTTCTCGCGCTCACGCGCCGCCCGCATTTTTCGGCGTTCATGGCGCTGGCGCTAGTCGCGCTCATGAGCACCGTGAGCAATGCCAAATACGCCTCGCTGCGCGAGCCGTTCGTCTTCACCGATTTGAGCCTTTTCAGCCAGCTCTTTGCGCATCCGCGTCTCTATCTGCCGTTCCTGAGCGGTGGCGAGGTTGCGGCCATCGTAGCGGGCGTTGCTGCCGTCGCCGCCGGTTTCTATTTCGATTCCGTTGCGCCCACGCACATCACCGTTGGCGCGGCGGCTGTGGCGGCGTTCTGTCTCGCGCTCGGCTATGCGTTCGCCGCACGCTTTCCGCTCACGCTCGAACCGCTCGACGACCAGCGCCGCCATGGCTTTTTCGCCGTGTTCGTCGCGTATCTACTCAACGGCTTGCGGCGCGCTACGTTCCACAGACTCGAGCGCGCACTGGCGGCCAGCCCGTTCTTCGACGCACCCGAACCGCACTCGCGCCCCGACGTCATTGTGATCCAGAGCGAGTCCTTTTTCGACGCACGCCATTCGAACGCGAAATTCGACGCTTCGATCTACACACAATACGACGCGGCACTGCGAGAATCGACGGCGCACGGCGAACTGGATGTCCCCGCGTGGGGCGCCAATACGATGCGATCGGAGTTTGCACTACTCTCCGGCGTGCCCTCGGCCGCGCTCGGCTACGCCCGCTTCTATCCTTACGCTTTTGTGCGTCGCGCGTGCTCATCGCTAGCGGGCTGGTTCCGCCGCGCCGGATATGCAACAGCTGCAATTCACCCGTATTACGCCGACTTCTTCGGCCGCGACCGCGTCTTCCCGCACCTGGGTTTCGATCGCTTCCTCGACATTCGCGCTTTCGCAAACGCCCGCCGCGCCGGTCCGTATATTTCGGATGAAAGCGTGTTCGAGTGCATCGTCAAGGAACTCGACGCATCGCGCTCGCAGCCCGCGTTCATCTTCGCGATGACGATGGAAAATCACGGCCCGTTGCATCTGGAAACTGTCGAAGCAGGCGAATCGAGCCGTTATCACGACCTTGGGGAAGATCCCGCGTTTCACGATCTGACGGCATATTTGCGGCATATCGCAAACGCGGACGCCATGATCGGCCGGTTGCTCGCGCATCTACGCGCGCGCCGGCGCGATACCGTGCTGTGTTTCTACGGCGATCACGTGCCCGCGTTACCGCACATATTCGAACGGCTCGGCAGCGTACCGAGCCGCAGTCATTACTTCATCTGGCGGAATTTCGGAGATCGGGCCGCCAGGAAGCAAGACAGAGCCGTCGAGGACCTCGGCGCCGCGCTGCTCCAGGCGATGGAGACGGCGGGCCGGCGCGAGGCCGCGACAGGTGTGTCCGAGAGAACGGAGCAGCCATGAAGAACAGCAAGATCGCAATCGTCGGTATGTCGTGCCGTTTTCCCGGCGGGGTCACCGGGCCGGACGAATTCTGGAGTCTGCTCGAAAACGAGAAAGACGCCGTCACACAAATTCCCGCCGAGCGTTTCGGCACGGAGTTCTATCAGCATCCGTCGAAGCGCGAGCCCGGCAAGAGCTATACATTTGCGGCGGGCGTGCTCGAGGACGTCGCGGGTTTCGACGCGGCCTTCTTCGGCATTTCGCCGCGCGAGGCAACGCAGATGGACCCGCAGCAGCGCTTGCTGCTCGAACTCACATGGGAAGCCTTCGAAGATGCCGGCGTGCGTCCCGAGGCGCTACGCGGCAGCGATTGCGCGGTCTATGTCGGTGTCGCTGGCACGGACTATTGCAACCGCAACATGGATGACCTGAACACGGTCGATCCGTACTCGGCCACGGGCAACACGCTGAGCATCGCCTCGAACCGCATTTCCTGGGTGTACGACTTGCGCGGCCCGAGCATGTCGATCGATACGGCGTGCTCGTCGTCGCTCGTCGCGCTGCATCAGGCGGTCAAGGCGCTGCAAACCCGCGACGCCAGCATGGCGCTCGCAGGGGGCGTCAATCTGCTGCTGCATCCGTTTGGTTTCGTCGGCTTCTCGAAGGCGTCGATGCTGTCGCCGCGCGGGCGTTGCCGTGCGTTCGACGCAACCGGCGACGGCTATGTGCGCGCCGAAGGCGGCGCGGTCGTGGTGCTGAAAACGCTCGAGCGTGCGCTCGCGGACGGCGACACGATCCACGCGGTCATCGCGGGCAGCGGCGTCAATTCCGACGGTTTCACGCAAGGCGGCATCAGTGTGCCGGGCACGCCTACGCAGGCCGCGCTGCTGCGCGAAGTCTATGCACGAGCGCAAATCGATCCGCGCACGGTCGACTATCTGGAAGCGCACGGCACGGGCACGGCGGTCGGCGACCCGATCGAAACGCGTGCGCTCTCCGACGTGATCGGTGCAGGCCGCGACGCGCACACGCCGCTGCTGATCGGCTCGGTCAAGACAAATATCGGCCACCTGGAAACGGGTTCGGGCATGGCGGGGCTGCTCAAGGCGGTGCTGTGTCTCAAGCATCGCGCTGTGCCGCGTTCGCTCCACTTCGAAAAGCCGAATCCCAATATCGATTTCGCCGGCGGTCATCTGCGTGTGGTCGAGCGCATGACGCCGATCGGCGCGCATGGCCGCGATCTGGTGGTGGGCGTCAATTCGTTCGGCTTCGGCGGAACCAACGCCCACGTCGTGCTGACCGAGGCGCCTACACCGCAGGCCGAAGCCGCGATACCGGCAGCAGCGCCGCGGGGCTTCGCGCCGCTCGTGCTAACCGCGCGTTCTGAGCGCGCGCTGGCGGCGCTCGCCGCGCGCTATCTGGCGCGCCTCGACGCGGGCGAGGCGTGGGACGCGCTGGCCGCTGCGGCCGCGCATCGCCGTCAGTGGCTCGAACATCGCGCGATCGTTGCGCCCGCCACGTCCGACGAGGCCTACGCGGCGCTCGCAGCTGTGGCGCATCCGGATAACGTTGCCACTCAAGGTGAGATCGCACCCGCTGCGCTCGTGCACGCGCAGGTCGTCGCCGCCGATGCGCCCGTCGCGCTGGTGTTCTCGGGTAACGGCTCACAATGGGCGGGCATGGGCAAGCAACTGCTCGCTGAAGACGCGGTGTTCCGCGCGGGAGTGGAAGAGGTGGACGCGCTCTGGTGTGCCGACGGCAGCCCGTCGCTGCACGCCATGCTCGCAGCCAGCGCCGAAGCCGAAACGCTCGCCGCCACCGAGCATGCACAGCCGCTGCTGTTCGCGATACAGGTGGGCATCGTGCGCGCGATCGAGGCGAGCGGCGTAGCCTACGACGCGTGCGTTGGCCATAGCGTTGGCGAAGTTGCGGCCGCCTGGGCTTCGGGGGCGCTCACGCTCGCCGACGCCGTGCAGGTCGTGAAAATCCGCAGCCGCGCCCAGGCGCTCACGCGCGGCACGGGCCGCATGGCCGCCGCCGGCATTGGCGAGGCCGAGGCGCGCGAACTGGTTCTCCAGCAAGGCCTGATCGGCGATATCGAAGTTGCCGGCATCAATAGCGCGCAGTCGGTCACGCTGGCCGGTTCGCTCGCGGGCCTCGAAGTGCTGGGTACTGCGCTCAAGGCCAACGGGCGCTTCTTCCAGTTGCTCGACCTCGACTATGCGTTCCACAGCCGCCACATGAACGGCATCGAAGCGCCGGTGCGCGAGGGCCTCGCCAATATCGCGCCGCGCACGGCGACCCATCGTTACGTTTCGACCGTGACGGGCGGCCCGCTCGACGGCAGCGCGCTCGACGCGCAGTACTGGTGGCGCAATATCCGCGAGCCCGTGCGTTTCGGTGACGCCATTGCGCATCTGGTGGGCGAGGGCGTGCGCCTCTTCGTCGAAGTCGGCCCGCACTCGATTCTGCGCACCTATGTGAAGCAGACGCTCGCCGCGCTCAAGGAAACGGGTGCGCCGCTGCCCACGCTCAAGCGTCAGCACGACAGCGCCGCGACGCTGCATCGCGCGGTGCTCGCGGCCGTTGCGCATGGTGCGCGCGTCGACCGCGAGCGTCTCGTGCCGCGTGCGCCGCTCCTGACTCAGGCGTTGCCCAGCTATCCGTGGCAGCACGAGCACTACTGGGTCATGCCGACGATCGAGGGCTATGGCCTCGCGAACCGCCGCCGCGAGCATCCGCTGCTCGGCTACCGGCTGCACGAGCACGCGTTCGGTTGGGAAAACCAGATCGATCCGGCGCGCCTGCCGTATCTGGCCGATCACCTCGTCGATGGCGGCGTGACGTTCCCGGCAGCCGGTTTCGTGGAAATGGCGCTGGCTGCTGCGCGCGTGTTCTTCGCAACGGAAACCTGCGCGCTGGAAAACGTCGAGATCCGTCAGCCTGTGGTGTTCCAGGCGAATCACGCCAAGCTGTTCCGTCTCGTCATCGACGTGCGCACGGCGGCGTTCACGATCGAAACGCGCGAGCGCATGAGCGACGACGCGTGGGCGGTCAACGTGGTCGGCCGCTTGCTCGCGAGCGGCAACACGCTCGACGCCGGCAGCACGATTGACGCGCGCCTGCTGCAAAGCGTGTCGGCGCAACTGGCCATCGACGCGCCTACGCTCTACGCCGCGACCGAGTTGATCGGCCTGACCTATGGCCCCGCGTTTCGCCGCGTGCAGTGTGTACGCGCCTCGGGCGACGCGGTGCTGGCCGAACTGGCTGCGCCCCAACTCGCCGACGACGCCGATCTCGCGCGCTACAGCCTGCATCCGTCGTTGCTCGATGCGGGCTTTCATCCGCTTTTCGCGCTCACGGGCGCAAGTCATGGGGGCAACTCAGGCGACCGCGCCGCCTGGCTGCCGGTGCAGTTCGGCCGTATCGACTACCTGCGCGGCGACACGATTCGCCAGGTGCTGGCCGTGGTCGAGCGCCGCAGTCCGCACTCGGTCGTGGTGTCGTTTCATTTCCTTGACGGAGCCGCGCGTGTGGTCGCGCGTCTTGCAGAATGCCGCTTCCGGCGCGTCGATCTGCAGGCGCGTCGTCATGCTGCGCCGTCGCGCTATATGTACCAGCTCGAAGCACGTCCGCTGGCGGGCGGCTTCGACGCTTGCGAGCTGCCCGCACCCGCCGCGCTGCTCGAAGAAGCACAGCGCGTGCTCGCTGGTCATGGCGGCCAGGACGCACAGAAGCGCCGCGCGATGCACCTGACCGAAGTGCTGCCGCTCATCGACGTGCTCGCGAGCGGGTACGCACTGCGGGCGTTCGAGAAGATCGGCGCGTTCCGCACGCCGGGCCTGGCGTCTGGCCTAGCGACAGGCCCGCTGCCGGAACTGGCGGCGCGACTTGCCGCCATGCTCGTCGAAGACGGCCTCGCGCGCCGCGACGGCGATGTGCTCGTGCGCGAGCATGAGGCCTGCGAGGCGCTGCCGCCCGTGGACGAGCTCTGGAACAGCCTGCTCGAACAATCGCCCGCGCATGTCGCCGAGCTCACGCTGCTCGCGCACTGCGGCGCAGCGCTGCCTGCCTTGCTCGCGGGCGAGATGGCGCCCGAAAAGCTGATGTCGCCGACCAGCAAGAGCCTCGTTGAGCACTTTTTCGAAGCGTCGCCTACGTGGTCGCACGCGCGCGCGCTGATCGGCGCGTTCGCCTCGCGCGCGGTGGCTGCGTGGTCGTCGCCGCGCCGTTTGCGCGTGCTGGAAATCGGCCGCACCGATGTAGACGTACCGCGTCCGCTTGAAGTCGCGTTGCCGGCTGCGCGCTGCGATTACGCGATTGCGTGCACCGCGCCGCAACAGGCCGCGCTCGCAGCCGAAGGCGGCCACGAGGCGCGCCTCGTCACACTGGTTGCGGGCGATCGCCTCGCGCTGCAAAGCGAAGACGACGCACCGTACGATATGGTCATCGCCAACTGCCTGCTGGCGGCTCAGCAAGATCCGCTCGCGGCAGTGACCGCGCTGCGCGGCTGGCTGGCGCCGGGCGCGTTCGTCGCGCTTGCGGAGCCGCGCCGCGGCCGTTTCGCCGATATCGTCCTCGGGCCGACGGGCGCCGAAGCGGGCGCGCCGCACAGCGCCGCGGAACTCGTGCGTCTGCTGGAGGCGGCGGGATTCACCGACGTTGTGTCGTTCGCGGAGCAGGGCTACGAGATCGAGGGCACGCCCGCACTGATCGTTGCGCGTGCACCGATCCGCGCGGCGGCGCAAGCGGCGGATGTCGCTTCTGCAACGACCGCGACGGCAACCGTGCCTTGGATCATCGTGCATGCCGATGATGCAGTGGACACGCGCGCAGCCGGTCTCGCCGACGCCCTGCGCACACGCGGTGGCGACGTCGAATGCCTGGCGCAATCCGAAGTGGCGGCAGCCCTGCATACGGTGTGCGCTGCCTGCGATGGCGCGCCACTGCGTCTCGTGTTCGTCGCGCCTGACGCCGCACTAACCGCCGGCGCGGATGGCGTGGAGCTTATGCAGGCGCAGCGTGCGACCTCAGTGGCGCTCGCGGGTCTCGTGCGCGAACTGGATGCCTCGAGGCTACCGGTGCAACTGAGCATCGTGACGCAGGACGGCACGCCGTTTGCACTCGCGGAGCACGACGCTCAAGCGCCGCGCCGCGTCGAACAGGCTACGCTCTGGGGCCTCGGGCGCGTGCTCGCGAACGAGCATCCCGAACTGGGCTGCCGTCTGATCGACGTCTCGGCAGCGTGTGAAAACGCCTTCGACGCGCTCGCTCAGGAACTGCTGGCGGCCGACGTCGAAGAAGAAGTGCTGCTCACGGCGCGCGGCCGTTTCGTGCCACGTATGCTCGACGCAGCGCAGTCGCAGCGCCGTGCGGCGAGCAACGGCACGAGCGATGCACAAGGCTCCGTGCTCGCCTTCGATACGCCTGGGTCGCTGCGCAACCTCGAATGGTTCGCGCAAGCCCCGCGCGCGCTCGACGCTGGCGAGGTCGAGATCGAGCCGGTCGCCACTGGCCTCAATTTCCGCGACGTCATGTACGCGATGGGCCTGCTTTCCGACGAAGCCGTCGAAACGGGCTTCGCGGGAGCGACCGTCGGCATGGAACTGTCAGGCCGCGTGACGCGCGTGGGTGCGGGTATCACCACCGTGAAACCCGGCGACGCCGTACTCGGTTTCGCGCCGGCCTCGTTTGCCACGCGCGTCGTCACGCGCGCGGGAGCGCTCACGCGCAAGCCGGCCTCGATGACGTTCGAGGAAGCCGCCACGGTGCCGACCACGTTCTTCACGGCCTGGTACGCGCTGGTCGAACTGGCGCGCGTGCGCGAGGGCGAGCGCGTGCTCGTGCACGGCGGCGCGGGCGGCGTGGGCATTGCCGCGATCCAGCTCGCGCGCCTGCTGGGAGCGGAGGTCTATGCCACCGCCGGCAGCGGCGAGAAGCGCGAGTTCGTGCGTTTGCTCGGCGTCGATCGCGTGTTCGATTCGCGCAGCCTCGCATTCACCGACCAGGTGCGCGACGCCACGGGCGGTGCGGGCGTGGACGTCGTGCTCAATTCGCTTGCGGGCGAGGCGATGGTGCGCAGCATCGACACGTTGCGCCCGTTCGGCCGCTTCCTCGAACTCGGCAAGCGCGACTTCTATGAGAACAGCCGCATCGGTCTGCGGCCGTTCCGCAACAACATCAGCTATTTCGGCATCGACGTCGACCAGCTCATGGGCGCGCTGCCCGAGCTGACGACGCGTTTGTTCGAAGCCGTCATGCAGCGTTTTGCCGACGGCGTGCTGCATCCGCTGCCTTACCGCCTGTTCCCGGCGGCGCGCGTGGAAGAGGCGTTCCGCTACATGCAGCAGGCGCGCCAGATCGGCAAGGTGCTGGTCGGCTATCCGGCGGGCACGCCCGCGCCGACGCGCGGCGCAATGCAGGCAGGTCACACCGGCGCGTTGCGCCTCGAGGCAACCGGCGCGTATCTCGTGATCGGCGGCACTGGCGGCCTCGGATTCGCGACTGCACGCTGGATGGTCGAGCGCGGGGCGCGGCACGTGACGCTTGCGAGCCGAAGCGGCGCGCTGAACGGCACACTGAGCGGTGCGGCACGCGAGGAAATCGAACGCTGGCGCGCGGCGCACGGCGTGCAGGTCCACCTGGCCGCCTGCGACGTGACCGAGGCGGCTGCGGTTGAAGCGCTCGTTGGCCAGATCGCCGCGCGCGGCACGCCGCTCAAGGGCGTGCTGCATTCGGCCATGCATATCGACGATGGCCTCGTGCGCAATCTCGACGACGCGCGCTTCGAAGCCGTGCTCGCGCCGAAGGTTGCGGGCGCATGGAATCTACATCGTGCGACACAGGCATGCGCGCTCGACTTCTTCGTGGTCTATTCGTCGGCAACTACCGCGCTCGGCAATCCGGGCCAGTCGAGCTACGTGGCGGCCAACAGCTTCCTCGAAGCGCTGATCGAAATGCGCCGCGCAGCGAACCTGGCCGGCACGTATATGGCGTGGGGTCCGCTCGACGACGTCGGCTTCCTCGCGCGCAACGAAAAGACGCGCGAGGCGTTGCAGTCGCGCATTGGCGGCGCGTCGATCTCGTCGGATGAGGCGCTGGCCGCACTCGAACGCGTGCTGGTCGCGCGTGGTGCGGGCGAGGCCGTGGTGCGGCTCGACTGGCAGGCGCTCTCACGCGGCATGCCGGCGGCGGGCGCACGCCGTTACGCGGCGCTGCGCACGCGCAACGCGCGCGAGCCTGCGAGCGACGGCGGCCAGCCGCTGCGCTCACGCGTCGCTGCGCTGCCGCGCACCGAAGCGCTCGCGCTAGTGGAAGAGACCCTGCGCGCGCAGATCGCGCGCATCCTGCATCTCGCGCCTGAAAAGATCGAGCTGGAGCGTTCCGTGCTCGACATGGGCATGGACTCGCTGATGGGCATGGAACTCGGCATGGCGGTCGAAGAGGCCTTCGAGGTCAAGCTTTCGGTCATGGCCATCGCCGAGGGGGCAACCGTGCGTTCGCTCGCGGTGCGCATCGTCGAATCGATCGAGGCAGACGCGGAATCTGACGATTCGCCGCTCGACGCGCAGAGCGCCGCGCAAGCCGAAACGGCGGCGATCGCGGCCGATCTCGCGCGCAAGCATGCGCTTGACGTCAACGCCAAAGAGGCGACGCCCGCCATTGCGGGCGAGCGCGCCGAGGAACTGGTCGAATGAGGGCGCCCGAAGGCTGGCGCGACACGCAAGGCACGCTCGCGCGCGAACTGACGCTCACGGGCCACGGCCTGCATACGGGCCGGCGCGTGAATGTGCGCATCCTGCCAGTGCGGGACGCATCGGTTGGCCCCGGCATCGTGTTCCGCCGGCTCGAAGCAGGCCGCGAAGTAGCCACGCTGCGCGCTCATCCCGCTTTGCGCGAGGCTCAGCCGCTTTGCACGATGCTGATCGCGCGCGCGGGTGCTGGCGAAGGCATTGGCGTGCGCACGGTCGAGCATCTGCTCGCCTCGCTGCTCGCGTGCGGCATCGATCACGCGGTCGTGGAACTCGACGCCGAAGAGGTGCCGATTCTCGACGGCAGCGCCGCGCCTTGGATCGAAGCGATTGAGGCTTGCGGGCGCATGGCGCTCGTGCGGCCCCAGCGCTTTATCCGCGTGAAAAAGCCTGTCGTGGTGAGCGACGGGGCAGGCGCGCAGCGCCGCGAAATGCGCATCGAACCCTGTGCGCGCTACGAGATCAGCGTGCGCAACGACCTCAAGGGT
Source organism: Burkholderia sp. WSM2230 (assembly GCF_000472445.1). Taxonomy (GTDB): domain Bacteria; phylum Pseudomonadota; class Gammaproteobacteria; order Burkholderiales; family Burkholderiaceae; genus Paraburkholderia. The sequence continues at coordinate 81,691 of NZ_AXAJ01000009.1, read as the reverse complement.
TTCGGCGACATGCATTGGGTAGGCGCGCTCACGCCCGACGTGTTCGCGCGCGAGATCGCGCCGTCGCGCTCGTATGGGCGCCTGAAGTGGGCGCTGCCCGCCATTGTTGCCGGCTACGTGAAGCGCACGCCGATTCTGCGCGGCGCGCGGCTTTCATGTACAGCGTCGATCGTCGGCAATCGCGTGATTGGCGGCATGCGCCTGCCCGACGAATTCGTGCGCCACCGCGTGCTCGACCTCGTCGGCGACCTCGCGCTCGCGGGCGCGCCGTTGCTCGGGCGCGTGAGTGCGCTGAGGCCGAGCCATGAAATGAACTACCGGCTCCTCGCCGCGCTGCTCGCCGAGCGCGACGCGTGGGAATGGGCCGAATGCGCCGTCAAAGAAGCCGGCGCTCAAAGCACAACAAGCGCGGACTGAAGTTGCGCGCCAGACCGTACAGGGAACAGGCAACAGATGAGAATCGGCGATCAGATCCGTAAGCAGCTCGCGGCAGGGGCGCTCAAGCGCCAGCTCGAGCGCGTCTCGGGCGAGGCGCAGGCGCAGCTCGATGGCGCCTGCGCGCCTGCTGGTGCGCGTGCCGGCGCGCAGCCTTCGTCGTGGGACGCTCGTGAGCGCTTCGAAGCGATGCCGCTCTACCAGCAGGTCAAGCTCCTCAAGCAGATGGGCGAGACGCTGAACGTGGCGTCGCCGTTCTTTCGCGTGCATGAAGGCATGGCTGGCGCCACAACGACGATCGGCGCGCGCGAGTACATCAACTACGCGAACTACAACTACCTCGGCTTTGCCTCCGAACCCGCTGTGATGGCGGCCGCGCAGCACGCGATCGATCGCTACGGCACCTCGGTTTCGGCAAGCCGCATGGTGGCGGGCGAGCGGCCCGTGCAGCGCGAACTCGAACGCGCGCTCGCGGCGTTCTACGAAGCCGACGACTGCGTGGCGTTCGTGAGCGGCCACGCGACCAACGTCACGGTGATCGGCGCGCTGTTCGGCCGTGGCGACCTGATCGTGCACGACGCGCTCGCCCACAACAGCATCGTGCAAGGCGCCCAGCTAAGCGGTGCAAAACGTCTGGCCTTCGCGCACAACGACTGGCGCGAACTCGATGCGCTGCTTGCGCGCGTGCGCGGCGAGTATCGCAACGTGCTGGTGGTCATCGAGGGCCTCTACAGCATGGATGGCGACTATCCACAACTTGAGCGCTTCGTCGAGATTCGCCGCCGCCATGGTGTGTTTCTGATGGTCGACGAAGCCCATTCGTTCGGTGTGCTTGGCGAAACGGGCCACGGCATTCGCGAGCACTGCGATGTGCCGTCGAGCGAAGTCGATCTCTGGATGGGCACGATGAGCAAGACGCTGGCGGGCTGCGGCGGTTTTATCGCGGGTTGCCAACCGCTCATCGACATGCTGCGCCATCTCGCGCCCGGTTTCCTCTATAGCGTCGGCCTCGCGCCCGCGCTCGCCGCCGCGTCGCTTGCTGCGCTCGAAACGCTGAAGGCGCAGCCCGAGCGCGTCGCGGCGCTGAAGGCGCGCGGCCATCAGTTCCTGCAGGGCGCGCGCGCTGCGGGCCTCGACACCGGCACGAGCGCAGGCTACGCCGTGGTGCCGGTCATCACGCGCAGTTCGCTGAAGGCCGCGCAATGGGCCAATGCGCTTTTCGAAGAAGGCATCAACGTGCAGCCCATTTTCTATCCGGCAGTGGAGGAACGGGCCGCGCGGCTGCGCTTTTTCATTTGCTCGACGCATGAACCCGAGCAGATCACGCGCACGGTTGCGGCGCTCGCTCGCATTGTGAAAGGGTGAGGGCGCATGTCGACGGTAACCGCCACGCCTTTCGCCTTCGCTGCGCCTGATGCGCAAGCGCCTTCGCCTGCGCTCACGTTCCGTGCCGCGCGCGCAAGTGACGCGGCGGCCTGCGCACCGCTCGTGTTCGCCTCGGGCGCGCACGAGTTCGTGTTCTTTCTCGGCGTGCCAGCCGCGCAATGCATTGCGTTTCTAGCTTTTGCGTTCGCGCTTTCGGGCGGTCGCTTTTCATGGCGCCGCCATGAAGTGGCCGTCGATGCACGCGGCGAGATCGTCGCGGTGCTCGCGGCACACGATGGGCGCCGCATTCTCGCCGACGATCCGCACGTCGTGTGGACGCTCGCACGTTACTTCGGCATCCTGCGTACTGTGCCGATGCTGCTGCGCGGCCTCGTGCTCGAGACGGAATTGCCGAAGCCGAAGCGCGCGCAAACGCTCATCGCCCACTGCGCCACGCGCACTGACGCGCGCGGCACGGGCGTTTTCTCGGCGCTGTTCGAGCGTGCGCTGCGTGGCGAAGTCGCAAGCGCGCGCGGACTCGACGCCAACGGTGAGGCTGCCCGAGAGATCGTGCTCGACGTGCTCGTGAGCAACACGCGCGCGGCGGCGCTCTATAGGCGGCTGGGTCTCGTCGCGCTGCAGCGGCGCAAGCCCCGCTCGGCGCGTCTGCCAGCGGCGCTCGAATCGGTGCGGATGCGTTACGAGCCTCGCGCCGAACGCTGACGCGGGCGTCGCTGTGGCTCGCGTCAGGTTCCGGTAAGCTTCCGCGCATGGCGCGCCTCGCTGCTTGGCCGGAAGAAGCCACTGCCTCCGGCTCTCGACAGAATTGAACTTCGCGATAGGAAATTCATTGTCGCTGCCGACGCGCTCAACGTATGCGACGATTTGTATATCGATCGAGGCGATTGCTTTGCCGGGAATCAGCTTACTCCTCATTGCGCGGGTCTCCGTGGGAGACGCGCCATGATAGCGGGGCTGCTGGTGTGTTGTGCCATGAACGTGTTCGCTTCTTTTGGAAACACGATGCTGTACCTAGAATGGAGGAAGGCCCTTCGACGTCGGCGTGCAGGCACACGCTTCAAACAGCCCTAAGCTGCTTCAGTCGGAAACGCTGAGGTGATGAACGTTACGGTTAAATGGCGTGATCAAACACGTCATGTATGGATAAGAGAGACGAACGCAAGTGAACCATCGATGACTCTGGATTTGCCCCCATACTCGTGCATTGCTCAACGCACAAGCAGAGACAGTTCGGGCGGTGTCAGCCCAGCAAGCCACGTTGACTGCGCAATTGAAACACGCGCAAGAGGTAGCGCAAGCACAGCAGCTACGAATCGATAAGATGGAGGCCGATAACCGCTCGGCGGTCTACCAAAACACAGTGCTACGGTGCTCAACATGTTGGGGATGGTGTTAGGCATCATAGGCGGTACGTTGCTGACGGGGCACAGCTGACCTCTCGGCAGGAGAGAATCTCGACGCTTCGGCAGTTGCCCACAATCGTGGACATGGCGACTCGCAATACGCAATACGAGCCGGGTCTCAACTTCTTTGCGATCTCGGGGAGTATTACGCTCTCAGTCGGGTTCGTCGTGCAACTCGTCGGGACGCTAATCGCCTCGCCGTTACCGATGGCGGCCATGGTCGCCATCGGCTCGATCGCGATCTCAACGTGGATTCTGTGGTTCTTCTTGGGGCAAACGCACGGCCAGACGCGAGGTGAAAAGCTGTCTACGATGCGACAGAACATCAGGAAAAAGATTCTCCAGCCTATCACCCAACAACTCGTTGGGCGAGGATCTGCCACTTGTGAAGTGTGTTGCCGAAAACTTTCGACCAGCGATGCGGAGTTGTGCTGGATAGCCGAGACGAACTCGCCCGAACACCCATACCTTCATCCGCCGTACGCCCTTCACGGGCATAATGCTTGCGTGCCGCAATGCGAAGACTATGCCTTGTACTACGCGCAGCCACACCGCTACACGAGCCACACGTTCCATCGGGAGAGCGCCGAGGCGTTTATCCGGGATGTAGCGCCCGAGCAGCGGATTTGGTACAAGGCGCATCGAGAGTATTGGGCCAAGGAGTCTAACGTTAAAGATCTGGAAACGCCATACGGCGCGCATCTTGCTCGTGTGGAGCGCGCATTTCCTCAACGTTAATCTGGGCAAGATTAGGTGCTCGAGCCAGTGACTGACGGTTGGACCGGGCGCGTTCACATTGCGTTGCACCTACGCGAATAACCCGAGGTCGGATAGGTAGTCAGCCTAATGCTGCATCATCTCTCGTCTCTGCTTTAGGTAAGCAGCTTCGTTGTAGGTTCCTGCGACCTTGTTTTTCTGCACGTGTGCTAGTTGTCGCTCGACATGGTTTTCTTCGAAGTCTTCCTCGTGGAGATACGTCGAGGCGGTGCCTCGCGCGCCGTGGGCAGTAAAACCGATACCGTTTGAGCCCGCGAAGCCCATGTATTCCAGCGCACGGTTGATCGTAGTGGCGCTCATGTAGCGTGTTTCGTCGCGACGGTTCGGAAATAGCCACGTCCTGTTTTCCGTCAGTTTGTTTCCCGTCAGTTGTTCCAACTCCTTGAGTAATTTGATTGCCTGCGACGAAAGCGGAACGATGTGTGTTAGGCGACGCTTCATCCGTTCGGCTGGGATTGTCCAAAGTCCGTTTTCCAAATCGAATTCGTCCCACGCTGCTGCGCGGAGTTCGATCGTGCGCACGAAGGTCAGTAGGAGAAGTTTGATTGCGATGACGGTGGTTCGGTTGCCTTAGGATGGATTCCCGCCTTTACAAGCTTTTCCGCCGCAGCCCTCCGTTCGCGCGCCTCAGCGAGCCCAACGTCCGGCCAGCGACCGATCTGGTAAGTGCAGTCTTTGCCATCAAGGCGGTAGGCCCAAGACCAGCTTTTGGTCCCGACCTTGCTGACGTGAAGCGAGAGACGATTCAGGTCGCCAAGCTTATACGGCCTGTCCTTCGGATTGGCGGCGTTGATCATTGAGGCCGTGAGGCCTTGCTCGTTCTCATGGGGTGAACTCCCGGATATTTCACCCCATTTTACTGAACAGGATTGGATGGCGATAGCTTGGATTGACGTGTGACGCCCTAGCTGCAACGGTTCTTGAATGTCAAAGAATCCCGTTGGATGCCTATGCTAGTTATCGATCGACACCAGACGGGTCAGCGAACGTCCACTGGAACCAGCTGGCCAGGCGTGCCCGCAGTTGTGCGCGATGGTCACCCGCACTCATCCTGTGCCGGGGCAGCGCGAAGTGCTGACGGATCGGGCCGAAGTTCGACAGAAACCGCTGCGTGCGCTGCGGGTCACGGAAACCCTGCATCTGACGCTCGCGCCGGCGCGTCGGCTGGTGGCTGTTCTCCGCGCGGTTATTGACCCGGGCCGAGGCCTTCACGAAGACGTGCTTCACGCCGGCCAGCTGCGGCACCTCGGATCTTGCCGCCGGATAGCTGCGCAGCTGGTCGGTGACGATCTTCCGGGGCACCGGGCGCAGCATCTTTTTGAAGAACCGCGTTGCCGCAGTCTTGTCACGGAGCTTTTATAGCAGCACGTCGAGTTCGACGCCGCGCTCATCCACCGCACGCCACAGCACGTAGGGCTTACCGCGCAGTTTCACGAACAGCTCATCGAGATGCCACGTCGTTCCGGGCCGCGGCCGGGCCGCTTTCACCTGGCAGGCAAACACCGCGCCGAATCGGTCGCACCAGTTGCGCACCGACTCATAGCTGACCACGACGCCGCGCTCGAGCAGCAATTCCGCTATGTCGCGCAGGCTCAGGTTGAAACGGTGGTACCAGCGCACCGCGCAACTGATAACTGCGGCCGGAAAACGGAAGCCGTGATACGGCGAGGTATTCTTCTTCATCTCCCCATTCTACCCAGCGCGGCATTCAAGTTGACATTGCCCTGGCCCGACGCGGAATTTGTGCAGCAGCCTGCTGCACAATTGCCTTGGTTCCATGTCTGTACCTTACTGGACAAGGTCAAGGATCCCGAACAACGAAGCTGGTATGCCGACAAGACGCTCGAGCACGGTTGGTCGCGGCAGGTGCTGACGATGCAGATCGAGACAGCGGCCTACACGCGAACCGGCAGCGCCGTGACCAATTTCAGGGAAACGTTACCCCCGCCGCAGTCCGACCTTGCCCGGGAAGCGATAAAGGGTCCCTACGTTTTCGACTTTCTCGACATCTCAGAAGATGCACAGGAACGTGACATTGAGCAGGCGCTCACCCGTCACATCACCCGGTTCCTTCTTGAATTGGGAGCGGGATTCGCGTTTGTCGGGCGGCAATACCGGCTGGATGTCGGCGGCGACGAATTTTTCATTGATCTCCTGTCCTACCATCTGAAGCTGCGCTGCTACGTGGTCGTTGAACTGAAAACGACCCCGTTCCGTCGCGAGTACGCGGGCCAGCTTAACTTCTACATTTCCGCGATCGATGCGCAGGTGAAGGCGCCGGATGATCAACCCACAATCGGTTTGCTTTTGTGCAAGGAAAAAAACCGGCTGGTCGCGGAATATGCGCTGCGAGGCGTCGCCAAGCCGATGGGCGTGGCCGAGTATCAGTTGCTTCGGCAGGTGCCCGAATCCCTCGAAACAAAGCCGCCGTCGATTGACCAGATCGAAGCCGAGCTTCGGCCGATTTTCCCGACGCCTAACAAACGCATCTGCCGGTGCATGAGTACCGCAATACTTCAGTTTAAACTTGACATAAATTAAATTGTCGTAGGCGGAATGGGATCGGTGCGAGAGGCTGCGGGCAACAAGCAGCTACTTACCAAGTAGCACTTGCCGGTTCATCAGCAATGCGCTCGATGGCCCTAATGCAGATATCGTCGCCAAACGACCGGGCGAAAACGCTGTCTCGACGAGGGCCGCCTCGCGATTGACAATTCAGTGACGCACTGGATCGTGCCCCAATGCGTTGCCCGCCAGGAACTGCTTGCGAGGTCATGCAGCAGCGGCTTAGCGTTTCATTCCTCTGTTGCCAAAACGCGACATTAGTTGGCTAAAAAACTCCGATTCGATCCGGCGTAGGTCGTGGCGTAGGTCGGCCGTCAGACGCCCGCCGTGCAGCAGATCTTCACTTCTTCGACGAAAACGAATAGCAAGCGTCTCGACCTGTCTGCGGTCTCCCCTAAGAAGAGAGCCAAAAATAATCCGCGGGACTGCCGCGAGTCGTTGACGCGAGGCTCGCAAGAAGCCCGGGCTTCAGCCTGCTTCGCGGGGCGTCGCCGCAGGCGGCGCATTGTCGATATCCGCAGTTTCTACGACGACGCGTTCTAACGCCCGGAAAGGGGCCAAGCGCGCCTCATCCGCGACGCTCGACGTGATGAGCCGCCAGTCGCGTTCGAGCGGCGTCCAATGCTGCTGCCGCGAGCGGCCGAGCTTGTCGGCATCGGCCAGCACGATGACCTGCGCCGCGCGCCGGATGATGCAGTCTTTCAGATACGCCTGCTGCGCGCTCGCCTCGCAAAGCCCGAATTCGGCGACGACGCCGTCGGCGCCGAGAAACGCCTTGTCCACGCTCAAACGGCTCAGCGAAAGTTCGGCGAGCGGGCCGAGCGTACTCATGCTCGAATTGCGCAGATCGCCGCCGATCAGCGTTAGATGCACGCCCGGCGCGTTAGCCAGCGTCATCACGGCAAGCAGGTTGTTCGTGACCACATGAAGATCTACCCGCGAGCCAAGATGCCGCGCGAGCGCGGCGCAGGTCGTGCCGCCGTCGAGCAGCACGGTATCGCCGTCGTGGACGTGCGCGGCAGCCGCGCGTGCAATGGCTTCCTTCTGTTCGCGCTGCGTGGCCTTGCGTTCTTCGAGCGACGCCTCCGGTTCATGTGAGCCGATCAGTGCCGTCGCGCCGCCATAGGTGCGCACGAGACGACGCTGGTTGGCGAGCGTCGTGAGGTCGCGCCGGACCGTTGCCTCCGATACGCCGAGCGCGGCGCTCAATTGTTCGACGTTGGCGTCGCCGGTCAGGACGAGATCGAGAATCGCGCGATGGCGCTCGGACGCTTTCATGGCTGTCATCTGCAATAAAGAGGTTGCCGATGTTACACCACGGCCCGCGCGCCATCTGTCGCGTTCATTGAGCGTGCTCAGCCGCGCCGCGTGGCGAGTTCGGCGCCCTGGCGCAGTGCCTCGAGCAGGCTGCGCTCGTCGGCGATGCCCTTGCCCGCGATGTCGAATGCAGTGCCGTGATCGACCGATGTGCGGATCACTTCGAGGCCCACGGTCACGTTCACGCCGGCTTCGAGGCCGAGCACCTTCACCGGACCATGACCCTGGTCGTGATACATCGCGACCACGAGGTCGAAGTCGCCGCGGCCCGCGCGGAAAAAGAGCGTGTCGGCGGGCAGAGGGCCGGTCACGTCGAGGCCGCGTTCCTGCAGCACCTTCACGGCCGGAACGATCTTTTCTTCTTCCTCGCCGTAACCGAACAGGCCATTTTCGCCGGCGTGCGGATTGATGCCGCACACGCCGATGCGCGGCTTCGCGATGCCGGCCTTCACCAGCGTGGCGTTGCCGCGCTCGATCGTGCGTTGCACGAGACCCGGCTCGATCTTGCGGATCGCGTCGATGATGCCGATGTGCGTCGTCACGTGAATCACGCGCAGTTGAGGCGCGACCAGCATCATCGACACTTCATCGACGCCCGTCAGGTACGCGAGCATTTCGGTGTGGCCGGGAAACTTGTGGCCGCCCGCATGCAGCGCTTCCTTGTTCAGCGGCGCAGTGCAGATCGCGTCGATCTGCTTCGCTTCTGCAAGCTCGACCGCGCGCGCGATGAACTGATATGCGGCGTCGCCCGCGACTGCTGACAACTGGCCGAACGGCAGATCGGCGGGAATCAGGTCGAGGTCGATGCAGTCGATCGTGCCTGGCTCGTAGCGCGCTTCGGCCGCTTCCTTGATGCGGCGAATCTTCGCCGCGCCGCCCACGATCTGATTCGCGCGTTCAAGCCGGCGCGCATCGCCGATCACGAGTGGACGGCACTGTTTGTAGACGATGTCGTGCGCAAGGCTCTTGACGACGATCTCCGGGCCAACGCCCGCTGCGTCGCCCATCGTGATGCCGATTACGGGAAGGTAGTTGCTCATGATGTTTTGCCTGGTCCTGAATGTCTGCCTGTGCTGCCCACCTGATCGCGCCGAGGTTGCGCTCAGGCTCAATGGTGTAAGCCGGTTCCAGCGGATGCCGCTGCCGGCGCTTCATGCAGATAACGCCACGCGGCGAACAGCGCGTGATCGGTGCCGAAGGCGCCCGCCTTCGTGACGATACGCAAATGCGGCTGCAAGGCGCTCGCTTCGACGGGCTTGCCGACGGCCACGCCCGCTTCGATTTCCGCGATCAATTCGACGCTGCCGATCCCGACGGCGCTCAGCATCGCGCGCGCGGTTTCGCCGCCCGTCGCAATCAGACCGCCGAGCGCCGCGAAGTGCGGCTTGACGAGAGCGGCAAGCGCCGCCGACAGCAATGCGCCTTCAGCTGGGTCGAACGCGTTGTCGCGGCCAATGCGCAGCAGCAGATCGGCGCGCGTTGCGAGCGCCGCGCCGATCCGCGCCTGCCATGCCGGCCAGTCCGCGTGACGTTCGCATTCGCGCAGCACGGCCGGTGGCACCGTCAGTTCCGCCATGCCCGCGCGGTCGCGCAGCATCGCGCACTGCCGCTCGGACACCGCCGACAGACTACCCACCAGAACCAGTACCGGCGCCGGTTCGGGCGGGCTTTGCGAGGCAGAGCCAGCCTTTGCCGTCTCGCGCGCTTCAAACAGATCTTCGAGGCTCGCGATCTCGCGCGCGAGTCCGCCAGAACCGACCCAGAACAGCGCGTCATCCATCTGCGTGGTGACCTGTGCGAGCGTCAGCAGGTCGCTCCCTGTCTCAGCATCGACGACCAGTGCCTGCGTGCCGCTCGCGGCCACCGCCGCGATCCGCGCCACGAGCGCCTCGCCGCCTTCGCGCAACGCATCGACGTCGAGTTGCGCCGTCGAGAGGCCGGCTTCGGCCAGCATTGCATGGAGGTCGGCTGCGCGGCCGGCGTTTTCGAGCTTCCACGTATCGGTCGCTTCGAGCGGCTCGCCCTGCACGAACACGCGGCCGCCGCGCAGCGTGCGGCCGGTCGCAGGGAATGCGGGGGCGACGATCGCGAGACCCGCGAGCGGCTGCAACGCGGCGACTTCGGCCGCCCAGTTGCCGCGCAACGTCGAGTCGATTTTCTTGTACAGGCGCCGGCCCGGCGCACGCAATGCCTGCCACGCCGCGGCGGTGCGCTGAGCGGCTGCGGCGGGCGTAAGGCGGCGCGTGTCGGTGTCGGCGGCAATCACGTCGGCCGTGTGCGCGTCGAGTCCGTGCGCCGGTACGTCCAGCGTGACGACCGTGCGGTGCCCGGCGCTCGCGAAACCGATTGCGCAGTCGGCGGCGCCGGACAGATCGTCCGCGATGATCAGCATGCTCATCGCGCCAGTTCCGCTGCTTCGCGGCGTACCTGCACGCGTTTGGCGACGGCTGCCGTGAGCAGCGGCGAAAGGATCGCGGTCACCACCACGCAGGAGGCGACCAGCAGCGTCGCGCTTTTCGCGGCTTCCGCGTAGACCGGGTTCGCCGCGGCGATCAACGCCGGCACGGCAGCTGCATTGCCCGCCGTATTCGCCGCGGCGGCGCCTGCGACTCCGGTGCCGCCCGTCAGGCGGTCAGCGAAATAAAGGGGAATGCCGGTAATGATCACGACTGCGATACCCAGTCCGATGCCGAGAATGCCGGCCTGCCACACCTTGTGCAGATCAAGACTCGCGCCGAGCGCCAGCGCGAAGAACGGAATCATCACCGGTACTGCTTTGCCGAGGAACGCGCGCATTTCGCGGTCCAGGTTGCCGAGCAGCATGCCGAAAACCAGCGGCAGAATGCTGCCGACCAGCGTGGGCCACGGAAAGGCGGACAGACCCGCAACGCCCAGCGTCACCATGGTTAGAAACGGTCCCGATTCGAGCGACATGATGGTATAGGCGCCCACGTCTTCCGAGCGGCCGTACTGGCCCATCAACGCCATATAGAGCCCGCCGTTGGTGTCGTTCATCGCCGCGACGACGGCGAGGGTCGACAGGCCGGTAAAGAGTCCCGACGAAATCGGCTGCTCCCCGAGGAAATGTCCGAGCACCACGCCGACGACGATCGCCGCGCCCACCTTGGTGGCGAACAGCGCGCCGCCCTTTTTCAGCAGATAGGGCGTTGCCTTGACGTCGATGCTCGCACCCATGCAGACGTAGAAGACCGCGAGAATCGGCAGCGCGCCGGTGAAAAGCGCATTGGTGAATGAGCCGAAGAACTTCGGCATGCCCGGCAGAAAGGTCGCGACGAGCGCGCCTAGCAGCAGCGGGACGATCATCATGCCGCCGGGTACGCGCTCGATGCCGCGCTTGATGTGTATTTGGGCCATGCCAGTCTCCATTTTGATCGGACCTTGATTGGATCGGTCACTGATTTGATTGAAACGATCAGTTTTGAGTGTATCTGGTCGGGGCAATTTGCGCAAATCGATCAATTTGTTGATTGATGTGATCAGCGGTGGCTCGCGCGATCCGGACTCATCATGCTGCACCAGGCGAAAGCGGCGCACTGGCCCTACCGGGGAGGGATCGCAAAATCTAGACTTTGCTCGAAAGGACGCCGCTCGGGCGACGTCACAAGACCGCCACAAAATCATTGAGCAGGAGACAGGCATGACCGCAATACAAACGTCCGCCCCTATGGTTACCGCGCAGACGCTCGCTGCATTTTCCGACGCATTCAACCGCCACGACGCCGACGCGCTAATGAATTTCATGACCGAAGACTGCGTGTTCGATGCCGCCGGCGGAAGCGAAGTACATGGCACGCGCTTCGTCGGCCGTGATGCGGTACGCGCAGCATTCGAAGGGGTGTTCAAGACCTTCCCGGATGCGCATTGGGGCAAAGGTCGCCACTATGTCGCCGGCGAGCGCGGTGTCTCGGAGTGGGTGTTCACCGGCACGCATGCGGAAGGCTGGCGCATCGAGGCGGAAGGTTGCGATCTCTTCGAGTTTCGCGATGGGCTGATCGCGGTCAAGCGCGCTTTTCGCAAGGAACGTCCGAAGCAGAACGTTTGATACTGACGAGGAGCTTCGCATGGAACACAGTGTCATTACACGGGTCGGCGACGGCTTGTCTGCGGGACGGGACAGCGCCACACAATATGACCCGACCTACGACCCGCTGGTGTCGCCAGGACCCGGGCACGGCAGACAGTACGCGCCGACCTACTGGGTGGCGACCGCCGGTACTCCGCCGCCGGACGATGGGCCCATCACCAAAGATATCGACGTGGACGTGGCGATCATCGGCGCAGGCTATACCGGCCTCGCCACGGCGCTGTGCCTCGCACGCGAGCACGGCATCAAGGCCGTCGTTCTGGAGGCCAACAAAACCAGTTGGGGCTGCAGCAGCCGCAATGGCGGGCAAGGCCAGAATGCGTCGGGACGCCTGTCGCGCTCACAATGGATCGAGCGCTGGGGCAAAGACGTCGCGCTGAAGATGCATGACGAGATTCAGGAGGGGTTCCACAATTTCAAGGCGCTGGTCGCGGAAATCGATTGCGATCCGCAGCCGGGCGGGCACTTTCTGATCGCGCACCGCCCGCGCATCATGGCGAAACTCGCCGCTGAAGCCAAAGTCTGGAAAGACGTGTTCGGTTACCCGTCCGAGCTTTACGATCAGGCCACGTTTCGCCGCGAGTTCGTCAACGATTCCGAAGCCGCCGGCGCGCTCCATGAACCCGAGGGCATCGGAATCCATGCGCTGAAGCTCGCGTTCGGTTATCTGCGGCTGGCACGCGAAGCAGGCGCCAAAGTGCATCCATCGAGCCCGGTGATCGGCTGGGAAACGATTAACGGCGTTCATCATCTGCGTACGCCCGGTGGCATCGTGCGGGCCCGGGCTGTAGGCATCGCAACCGGCGCTTATACGGCCCAGAACCTGCATCCTTCGCTGACTAGCCGCGTGATGCCGATCCTGTCCAATTCGATGGTGACGCGCCCGCTCACGCAGCAGGAAATCGCCGCGTGCAACTTTCGCACGACGCAGGTTCTAACCGACACTCGCACGTTGCGGTTCTACTATCGCTTCTTGCCGGATAACCGGTTGCAGATCGGCAGCCGCAGCGCGATTACCGGTGCGGATGCGCCGCACGCCCGCCATCACGAACTGCTGGTGGAGGGAATGTGCCGTAAGTTCCCGGCATTGCGCGGTGTGACGATCGACTATTCATGGTGGGGCTGGGTGGATGTGAGCCACGACATGATGCCGCGCGTTTTCCAGCCCGATCCCAGGCAGTCCGTATATTACGCACTGGGCTATGGCGGCAACGGCGTGTCGTATTCGCAGCAGGCGGGCCGCCGGCTCGCTGAACGCATAGCCGGAAAAGGCGCGAAGCAGACGCTGCCGATTTTTACCTCACCTTTGCCGGGCCACCCATTTGCTCCGTTCCGTCGAATCGGGCAACGGATGCTCTATCAACTGTACTTCCGGCGCGACGAGAAGCCGTGAGCGCAATGTGCGTGCCGCGCCGTACGCGGTATGCAACCGGGAACTGAACGCAAGACGCACCTCGTATCGTGAAGACAGGCCAGCGCACACGTTCAGTAATCCGAAGATACAACATGAAGCGAAGCGTGCAAGCGCATTCGCTCTATCCGGATTGACGGCGCTCGAGTGCAGCCACGCCACACGCAAAACGCACGGACGGCGCCTGAGTAAACAGGATATGGAGGTGACATGCAAACATCGATAAACAAAAGTGAACTGAAGACCGGGCTCAAGCAGCGCCACATGACGATGATTGCGCTAGGCGGCGTGATCGGCGCGGGGCTCTTTGTCGGCAGTGGCGTCGTGGTTCAGCAGGCTGGTCCGGCTGCAGTGTTGTCGTTTCTGATTACCGGCGGCCTGATTGTGCTGGTCATGCGCATGCTCGGAGAAATGGCGTGTGCGATGCCCGCAGTAGGCTCGTTTTACGAATACGCGCGCCTCGCGTTCGCCGGCAGGCGCGGACCCGGCAAGCTTGCAGGATTCCTCACCGGCTGGATGTACTGGTATTTCTGGGTGATCGTCGTTGCGGTAGAGGCGGTGGCCGGCGCGAAACTCGTGCAGTTCTGGCTGCCGGATACGCCTGCATGGGTGATCAGTCTGGTGCTGCTGGTAGTGTTGACCGCGACCAATCTGATCTCGGTAGGCAGCTACGGGGAATTCGAATTCTGGTTTGCCTCCATCAAGGTTGCCGCGATCATCGTGTTTCTGTTTCTTGGCGGGCTGTATGTGCTGGGCCTCTGGCCTGCGTCGATGCACACGACGGCTGTGATTCCCACCTTGCTGTCGCACGGCGGGCTCATGCCGAAAGGGATCGGCCCGGTATTGAGCGGTGCCGTCGCTGCGACCGGGTTTTACTTCGGTGCGGAGATCGTCACCATCGCGGCAGCCGAAGCCCATGAGCCGCTCAAGGCGGTGGCCAAAGCCACCAATTCGGTGATTACGCGGGTCCTGTTTTTCTACGTGGGTTCGATCCTTCTCGTAGTTGCGCTCGTACCGTGGGACTCTCCGAAAATGGCCACGCCGTATGTCAGCGCGCTCGACGCGATGGGCATTCCTGCCGCCGCAAACGTCATGAACGCGATCGTGCTGACGGCGGTGCTGTCGGCACTCAACTCGGGCCTCTATGCAGCTTCGCGGATGATTTTCGCGCTCACGCGCCACGGCGACGCGCCTGCGATCCTCGCAAAGGTCAACCGTCGCGGCGTACCTGTTCGGGCCATTCTGATCGGCACCTTGTTCGGATATGTATCGGTCGTCATGTCGTATGTGTCGCCGGACACGGTCTTCGCCTTCCTCGTCAATTCATATGGCACGGTGGCCATCTTCGTCTATGTGCTGATCGCGCTGTCGCAACTGAAGCTGCGCGCCCGGCTCGAGCGCGAAGCGCCGGAAAAACTGAAAGTCCGGATGTGGTGCTACCCGTATCTGACATGGTTTGCGATCGTCGGCATGGTCGGCATTCTGGTCGCGATGGCGTTCATTCCGGATCAACGCACGCCGCTGTGGCTTGGCGTCGTGAGCCTTGGCGTGCTACTCGTGGCGTACGCATGGCGAGCACGTACGCGCCGCAAGAACGTTGCTGAAACAGAACTCGTGGAATACACCGCTCATCTCCGGTGAAGTCCGTGTAGTGCATCCGGTTCGCGGTGCAGCGGTGCTCGCAAGCGTCTTCTAAAAACGAGCGCTTGTTGCAACGGAGGTCCGCTGCACACGTCGCTACTTTTGCTCTGTCCTTCTGGACTGCAGCAGGGGGCCGATGCGAACCGCTGTTTCCTTTAACTTCGGCACCGCTTTGAGCAGATCCTCCAGATTCGCACGCGCGGTGGGGGCATGCACTGCGAGGGCTGCGAGCACGTGGCCGTCTTCTGCGTTGCGCACCGGAACGGCCACGGCGACCATGCCGCGCACGAACTCCTCGTTGTCGACGCCGATGCCGCGCGTCGCGAGGCGGTCGAGTTCGGCTTCCAGCAGATCGGGATCGGTCAATGTGCGATAGGTCATCGACTTGAGCTGCAAGCGCCTGATGGTCGGCCCACGCTCGGCCGGCGCCATGTGCGACAGAAAGAGCTTGCCGCTGGCGGTGCAGTGCAGCGGTACGCGCGTGCCCGGCTGCATGTGCAACCGTAATGGCTCGCTGGTCTCGACGCGCTCTACATAGAGCACCGTATCGCCGTCGAGAACGGTGAGGTTGCAGGTCTCGCCGAGTGCATCCACGAGCGTGCGCAGCAGCGAGCGGCACGCCCGCGTAAACGTGTTGTTTGCGAGCGTGGCGAGCGCGAGTTGCGCAGCGCGTGGACCGAGTGCGATCCCGCGATCGGCGCCGCGCGAGTCCGGCATGTGCGTGACATAACCCCTTGCTTCGAGCGATTCGATCAGGCGCATCAGCGTCGCTTTGGGAATCTGCAGACGAGAGGACAACTGGGACAGCGAGAACGGCTGTCCCGCAGCCGCGAGTTGTTCCAGCACGTTCAAAGCGCGCAACACGCGCGTGTCGTCGCCGGAACCAGGGGAAAGGGAGCGGGGGCGCGGGGTGTCTCTCATGGTCTTTGTTGCGACGGATGAAGGTGAGCGCATCGCCAGCGGGATCGGTAGCAACCCGAATGGGCGTCTGCGGCTCGCGGCGAAAGTGAAACAAAAAAACTGGTTTTCGTACCGGATTGCTCAATCCTAACCGGAATGCCTTGAAGCGCAAACGGGGCTCCAATAAATTAGGACGAAACCTACCGGTTTTTATATCCGCACAAGCAGAGTAAAACGCATTCACGACGGAACATCACCCATGACACAGAGCTTCGACTACGTCATCGTCGGCGCGGGATCGGCCGGCTGTGTGCTTGCCAACCGCCTCTCCGAAGGCGGACGCTACTCTGTGTGTCTGCTCGAAGCCGGGCCGCCTGACCGTTACCTTTGGATCCATATTCCGATCGGTTACGGCAAGACCATGTTCCATCCGGTCTACAACTGGCGCTTTTATACCGAGCCCGACCCGAACATGCTCGGTCGCAAGCTTTATTGGCCACGCGGGCGCACGCTCGGAGGGTGCAGTGCTATCAACGGACTCATCTACGTTCGCGGGCAGAAGGAGGACTACGACCACTGGGCCGCACTTGGCAATCGCGGCTGGAGCTGGAAGGAGTGCTTGCCATATTTCCGGCGGCTCGAACACAACGAGCTCGGTGCGTCGCCGACACGCGGCGTTGGCGGGCCGCTCTGGGCGTCCACGATCAAGCAGCGGCACGAACTCGTCGATGCGTTCATTGCGGCGTCAAATCGCCTGGGTGTGCCAATCGTCGACGACTTCAATCAGGGCGATCAGGAAGGCGTCGGCTATTACCAGTTGACGACCCGGCACGGTTGGCGCTGTTCGACGGCCGCGGCTTATCTGAAGCCCGCGCGCCGCCGCTCTAATCTTTGTGTTGAAACGGATGCGCTGGCCGCGAAAATCCTGTTCGAGGGCACGCGTGCGACCGGCGTGCGCTACGTGCAGCACGGCGAGGTGAGGGAAGTGCGCGCGAATCGCGAGGTAGTGCTTACCGCGGGCGCGCTGCAGTCGCCGCAATTGCTGCAGGTCTCGGGCGTGGGGCCCGCGGATCTGCTCACTGCGCTCGGTATTTCCGTGGTCGCTGACCGCCCAGGTGTCGGGGAAAACCTGCAGGACCATCTGCAAGTACGCCTGACTTATGAGGTGACGCGCCCGATTACAACCAACGATCTGCTGCACTCGTGGACCGGGCGCGCGAAGATGGGCCTTCAATGGGCGCTGTTTCGCGAAGGACCGCTTGCGGTCGGCATCAACCAGGGGGGCATGTTCTGCCGCGCATTGCCGGACGAAGCGAAAACGCCGGACATCCAGTTTCACTTCTCGACACTTTCAGCCGACACCGCCGGCGGCGATGTCCACGACTTTCCTGGCTGCACGTATTCGATCTGCCAGTTGCGGCCTGAATCGCGCGGCGTCGTGCGGATTCGCAGCGGCGACATGCGCGATGCGCCATCCATCCAGCCGAACTATCTCGCGACCGATCTCGATCGCCGCACGACGGTTGCCGGTGTGCGTTTCGCGCGCCGGGTGGCGGCCATGGAACCCATTGCATCGCTGATGAAGCGCGAGGTCCGTCCGGGCGCGGACGCGCAAACCGACGACGAACTGCTGCATTTTTGCCGCCAATACGGCCAGACGATCTTTCATCCATCCGGCACCGCGAAGATGGGTGTGGCGAGCGACCCGCGCGCTGTGGTCGACGAACGATTGCGCGTGTATGGCACGCAGCGGCTGCGCGTGGTCGACTGCTCGATCATGCCGACGCTCGTTTCGGGCAATACCAACGTGCCGATTGTGATGGTCGCTGAAAAAGCTTCCGCGATGATTCTCGAGGACGCTCTCGCGGATGATCGACGGGTCTCGGATGTGCGCCCGACAGGCGTCGCGGCTAGTGCCGTAGCGGAAAACCAATGAAGGGCATTGACGGCGGTAAGTGAAAACGGCGTTGCCTCGTTAGCCGCATTAGCAGTCGGTAAAAGCGGCGGCAGGCGGCGAAATTCGCGCCCCGGAGGAGACAGACAGGGGCTTCGGACGCGTGGCGTGTGGGACGCCGCACGGCCATCCATGGATGGAGGATCTATGGCAATCGATAAGCGGGTCGTACGTCGCGTTGCATTTGCGAGTGTGATTGGAGCGACGGTCGAGTGGTACGACTTTTTCCTGTACGGCGTGGTTGCGGGCATTGTGTTCAACAAACTCTATTTCCCCGCGCATGACCCGCTCGTCTCGACAATGCTCGCGTACGGCACATTCGCCGTCGGCTTTATCACGCGACCGCTGGGCGGGGTGATCTTTGGTCACTTCGGAGACAAGGTCGGACGCAAGTCCGCGCTGATCTGCACGCTGGTGATCATGGGGATCTCGACAGCAGGCGTGGCTTTCGTCCCGACCTTCGCGCAGATCGGCATCTGGGCGCCGATTCTGCTGCTCACGCTGCGCGTGCTTCAGGGGATCGGACTCGGCGGCGAATGGGGCGGCGCGGTGTTGATGGCATACGAATATGCGCCCGCCAACCGGCGCGGACTCTACGCGAGCCTGCCGCAGATTGGCCTCTCGATTGGTTTGTGTCTCGCCTCGGGAATAGTGGCCGGCATTTCGCGAATCTTGCCTGAAGCGGCGTTTCTCGCGTGGGGCTGGCGCCTTGCGTTCGCGGCCTCGCTTCTGCTCGTGCTGATCGGCCTCTACATCCGCCTCAAGGTCATGGAGACGCCCGAATTTCTTGCGCTCAAGCGTAGCCGCCGCGATGTGAAGATTCCGTTCGTCGACATGATTACGCGGTATCGAAGCTCGGTCCTGCTCGGCATGGGCGCGCGGTGGATCGACGGCGTGTTCTTCAACATCTTCGCCGTGTTCATGATCGGCTACCTCACGCAACGTCTCTCGATGAGCCGTACAGAGGCGCTCACCGGCGTCATGATCGCCGCCATGGTGATGTGCCTGTTCATTCCGCTCTTTGGCCGCATGTCGGACCTGATGGGGCGTGCACGCGTGTACCGCTGGGGCTCGCTGATCTGCGGCCTTTCAGTGCTGCCGGCGTTCTGGCTGATGAATGCTCAAGCGGGCAATACGATCGCCATATGGCTTGCCATTGTGATTCCGTTCGGCGTTTTCTATGCGATGGTCTATGGGCCCGAGGCGGCGCTTTTCGCCGAGCTCTTCGATCCGGAAGTGCGCTACACCGGCATCTCGTTCGTGTATCAGTTCTCCGGCATCTTCGCGAGCGGCCTTACGCCGATCATCGCCACGGCGCTCTTGCGGATGAACGGGGGCAAGCCGTGGTTCGTTTGTGTCTACGTCGTTTTGTCGGCGCTGCTGTCGGCATGGTCGGCGCGAGCGATGGAACGGCGCACGAAAACCTTCGGCGCCGTGGCCGCCGTGCGGTGACGGCGCAGGGGATCAACGCGACGCGGAGGATGAGCAGGTGACAGATATGGTGATTGGCAAGCCGGACAGCATGGTCGCTGTGCGCAGCGCTTTTGGCATCGATTCCGGGCTGATGGTGCCCGCCTTCAGTGAGCGCGACGACCACGTTCCCGAGATCGACGAGGCTTATCGCTTCAACCCTGAGGTGACTCTGGCCATTCTGGCCGGCTTCAGCCACAACCGCCGGGTGATGGTGCAGGGCATGCACGGTACAGGCAAGTCCACGCACGTCGAGCAGGTGGCCGCGAGGCTCAACTGGCCGTGCGTGCGCGTGAATCTCGATGGCCATATAAGCCGTCTGGATCTCGTCGGCAAGGACGCGATCGTGGTGCGGGACGATCTGCAGGTGACGGAGTTCCAGGAGGGCATCGTGCCGTGGGCATTGCAACGCCCGGTTGCGCTCATCTTCGACGAATACGACGCGGGGCGGCCCGATGTGATGTTCGTGATCCAGCGCATTCTGGAGCGTGACGGGAAGTTCACGCTGCTCGACCAGAACCGGGTCATCCACCCGCATCCGTACTTCCGCATGTTCGCGACCACCAATACGGTGGGGCTCGGTAATCTGAACGGCCTCTATCACGGCACCCAGGTTTTGAATCACGCCCAGATGGACCGCTGGAATGTGGTGGCCACGCTCAATTACCTGCCGCGCGCCGAAGAAGCCGGCATCGTTCTCGCGCGTGTACCCGCGCTCGCCGACGAGGCGGGCCGGGCGCTGATCGAGTCGATGGTGAGCGTCGCCGAACTCACGCGCAAGGGCTTCGCGAGCGGCGACCTGTCGACGCTGATGTCGCCGCGCACGGTCATCAACTGGGCGGAAAATTGCCAGATCTTCCGCGACCCCGGCATGGCGTTTCGCCTGACCTTTTTCAACAAGTGCGACGAGGCCGAGCGCCCCATCGTGGCCGAGTATTTCCAGCGCTGCTTCGGCACAGAGCTTGAGGCCGGAGGCGGCCGCGAAGCGCACGCGCTGGCCTCGCACGGATGAGCGCCGACCGCCAGGCCGCGCGCCGCGCGCAGCAGCGCGAGGCCTTGTGCGCCGCGGCAGTGCGCGCGCTGACCGGCGACGCCGCACTGCATTACCGCGACGGCCGTTTATGCCGCGACCTGCGGCCGCTGCGCTTGCACGCGCCGCATTTGCGCACCGATCGCGAGACGGACGATTTCGCAGCGCTGCGCGGTGCCGCCGATGGCGCGGCTTTGCGCGTGATCCACTCTGACGCGCAACTGCATGGTCGGCTCTGTCCCGCGGATCGGCTCGAGCGGACGGTGTTCGAACTGCTCGAGCAATTGCGTTGCGAAACGCAATTGCCGCCCGGCATGCCGGGCCTCGCGCAGAATGTCCGCGAGCGCTTCGAGCAATGGTCGCGGGCTTTCTATCGCTCAGGACTCGTCGAAGATCATCTGGGCATTCTGCTATACACCGTGGCGCAGATTGCATGGTCGCGTCTCACAGGTTGGCCCGTGCTGGAGGAGACCGAAGACCTGATCGAAGCCACGCGCGCGGCCATTGTGCCCGCCCTTGGTGTGTCGCTGGCGGGCTTGCGACGGCATCGCGCGGAGCAGGGCGCCTTTGCTGTTCACGCGCTGGAGATGGCGCGGCTGATCGGCGAGATGATCCGCACCGCACGTGCCGAGCGCGCCGAGGACGATCCGCCCGAGACGGAGGACGACAAAGCGCGCACGGCGTTTTCGCTCTGGTTCGACTTCGACGATGACGAGCAACGCGACATGGCCGTGGCGCTCACAGGCGACAGCCGCGTCCTCGAGGCGTCGGACCAGGGCTATCGGGTCTTTACCACACGCTATGACGTCGAGGTGTGCCCCGGCGCGATGGTTCGCAAGGCGTTGCTTGCCGAGTTCCGGCAGCGACTCGACGAGCGCATCGCCGGTCTGGGCATCAATGTGACGCGATTGGCGCATGCGTTAAAGGCAGCGCTTGCAATTGCCCAATGCGACGGCTGGTCGTTCGGCGAAGAGCACGGCCGCATCGACGGGCGACGCCTCGCGCAACTGGTCAGTTCGCCGGCAGAGCGGCGCCTGTTCCGGCTGGAACGTTACACGCCGTTGGCCGACTGCGCGGTGAGCTTTCTGATCGACTGCTCGGGCTCGATGAAAGCGCATATCGAGCCGGTGGCCATGATGGTGGACATTCTCACGCGCGCGCTCGACGAGGCTGGCGTGACTACCGAGGTGCTGGGATTTACAACCGGCGCCTGGAATGGCGGGCGGGCGCGCCTCGACTGGCTGGCGCAAGGGCGGCCCCGTCATCCTGGGCGGCTCAACGAAACCTGCCACATGGTCTTCAAGGACGCGACGAAGCGCTGGCGGCGCGCCCGTTCGGATATTGCCGCGCTCCTGAAGGCCGACCTGTTTCGTGAAGGCGTGGACGGCGAGGCCGTCGACTGGGCCTGTTCGCGGCTCGTCGCCGGCGGCAAGGCGAGACGGATACTGATCGTGGTTTCGGACGGCAGTCCCATGGATAGTGCGACCGCTCAAGCCAACGACGCATACTATCTCGACAATCATCTGAAAGAAGTAGTAGCGCGTCACGAAGCCTTGCGCGACGTGGAAGTCCTGGGGCTCGGTGTCGGACTGGATCTCAGCCCGTATTACCGCCGGTGTCTGGCTGTGGACCTTTCCGCGCCGCCGGATATGAAGCTTTTTGCCGAGATTGTCGGATGGATCGGCGGGGGCAGGCGGCCCGGCGTTCGCTAGTTCACGCCGCGCGGCTTTAACCTGATAGCTGGTGCACGGCACACAGCATGAGGGAGCAGCCGATCACCACGAGCACGCCGAACGCGACACGGCGTGTGGCCACGGCAGAAAGCGGCGGCGGATAGTGTCGGGCCGCGACCGTCGCGAGCGCCACCACGGGCACGGCTAGCGCGGCCTGCATCCACGTGTCCGCGCCTAGTTGCCCGTTGTATGCGCTAAACAGCGTGCGGGTCGTCGCGGTGGCGGTGAAGACAAGAATCAGCGCATAGCGGATCTGCACCACCGACAACGGCTGACGATAGAACTGAAAAATCAGAGGTGGCCCGGACACGCCGAACATGCCGCTAAGCAGGCCGCCGAACACGCCGCTGACGAAAAAGCTTCGGTCACCCGAGCGTACGCGCAGCGGGGCCGGGCGCAGGGTGGCGCTCAAGCCTCCATAGAGCACCACCGCGCCCAACAGCAGTTGCAGAAAGCCGGA
The DNA here is from genome assembly GCF_000472445.1 of Burkholderia sp. WSM2230. GTDB lineage: Bacteria > Pseudomonadota > Gammaproteobacteria > Burkholderiales > Burkholderiaceae > Paraburkholderia. The sequence continues at coordinate 59,104 of NZ_AXAJ01000009.1, read as the reverse complement.
GGCCTCGCCGCTCAGGTAATCGAGCAGCAGCACACCCGCGACGACGGAAGGCAGGATGCCCAGCGTGGCGGCGCCGACCGCCCGCCAGTCGATGTGATGCAGCTTACCGGGCAGTGCAACGGCGCTATTGGCGAGCGAGACGAGGCTCACCAGCGCCGCAACGCTGGCCACAGGTGCGAGCTTTGCGCCGCTCGCCACGCCCATCACGATCATGCCGAGACCGAAGCCGGTGACGGTCTGGAAATAACTCGCGGCCGCCATCAGGGCGAGCAGCAGCACTACTTTTTCCATCGGCATCACGCCAGGTGAGCCGTCTGTGGGTTCATGCGCGCTGCCGCGGTTTGCGCCTGTACACAGGTCACTGCGATCACATAGTAGATGTCGGCGGCGCTGCAACCGCGCGAGAGGTCGTTGGCCGGCTTATTCAGGCCTTGCAACAACGGGCCGATGGCCTTGGCGCCGCCAATGCGCTCGGCCAGCTTATAGCCGATATTGCCGGCTTCCAGGCTGGGAAAAACCAGCACGTTCGCGTGGCCGTGCACCTGCGAATGCTCGACTTTGCGCAGCGCGATTTCCGACACGATCGCAGCGTCGAGCTGCACGTCGCCATCAATCGCCAGGTGCGGCCGCGATGCCCGCACCTGGCGTGTCGCTTCCACCACCTTGTCGACTGCCGCATGGTGGGCGCTGCCACTCGTCGAGAATGACAGCATCGCGACGCGCGGTTCTTCCATCAGCAGGCTCTGCGCGCTGTCGGCTGCCGCCATCGCAATTTGCGCGAGCTGGCCGGCATCGGGGTCCACGACGAGCCCGCAGTCGGAAAAAATCAATCCGCCCTTGAGCGTGTGGAAGGGCTCGCACAGCATCATCAGAAAGAAGCTCGACACCAGCTTGAACGACGGATGAATGCCGATGATCTGAATGGCGCTGCGGACCACGTCGGCGGTCGTGTAGACAGAGCCGGCCACGGAGCCTTCTGCGTGACCGAGCCGCACCATCAGGTTGGCGAAACAAAGCGGCTTGAGGACTTCGCGTTTCGCTTCGTCGAGCGTCATGCCTTTCTGGCTGCGAAGCGCAAACAGCGTCTCGGCGAACGGTGCCGTCAGCGCTGAGGTGGCAGGGTCGATCAGCTCCATGCCTTCCAGATCGACGCCCTCGCGCGCGGCGGCCTGATGGATGGCGGTCGCGGAACCCACCAGTACTATGCGGGCAATGCCTTCGCGCGTGGCCCGCTGCGCCGCCTGCAGCACGCGCGGCTCTTCCGCCTCGCAGAGCACGATGCGCCGCGGCGAGGAGCGGGCGCTTTCGATAATGCGGTTGATTGCTTTCATGGTGAGGGTGCGGCCACGGTTGCGAAATAGTTGCCAGGAAGTTGCCAGAAAGGGATTGCCGGAAAAGCGAACGAAAAAGGCCGGAAACGGTGGGGAGGCCCCGTTTCCGGCCTGCCGGTCCCGAGCGGTACGCTGCCGGGACCGGACACGCAGACAACAGGCGAATCAGACGTAGTCCTTGTACTTGTCGAGCAGGCGCACCGGCTTGGCGAGCGCGTCGCGGCGGAATGGGTCGCCGAGTTCGCGGGTGCACATGATCTCGATGATGGTGGTCTTGCCCTGGTTCATCTGCAGGTCGATGGCGCGTTTGAGCGCCGGGCCCACGTCTTCGAGATTGTCCACGACAATGCCCTCGGCTCCCATCGCGCGCGCGATTCCCGCAAAGCTCTGGTTTTCCAGCTCGCCGGCGACGAAGCGGCGGTTGTAGAAATCCACCTGGTTTTTCTTTTCGGCGCCCCACTGGCGGTTATGGAACACGACGGCGGTGACGGGAATGTTGTGACGCACGCAGGTCATGGTCTCCATCAGGCTCATGCCCCATGCACCGTCGCCGGCGTAGGACACGGCCGGCCGGTGCGGCGCCGCGACCTTGGCGCCGATGATGGTCGGGAATGCATATCCGCAGTTGCCCCAGCTCATCGCCGCGAAGAAGCTGCGCGGCTTGTTAAAGCGCAGGTAGCTGTTGGCCACGGAGTTGATGTTGCCGATGTCGGTGGAGACCATCACGTCTTCGGGCATGGCCTTTTCGAGCTCGCGCAGCACCTGGCGAGGGTGCAGATAATGGCCGCCGCCGGGGGTGCGTTCGTGGCTCTGCTCCTCGATCATGTCGAGACTGTACGGGTCGCGTTCGTGCGTCCACTCGTCGAGCTCTTTTTCCCAGGCGGCCTTTTCCGCGGCGATCTGAGCCGCGCGGCCCTCGCGCGAGGCGTCACAGGCCAACGTGCGGCCGGCGAGGCGCTCCGAGATGGCCACGGCGGCGGCCTTCGCGTCGCCGCAAATGCCAACCGAGATTTTCTTCACCAGACCGAGCATCTTGTGATCGGCATCGATCTGGATGATCTTTGCGTTCTGCGGCCAGTAGTCCATGCCGTGCTGGGGCAGCGTGCCGAACGGCCCGAGCCGCGAGCCGAGGGCAACGACCACGTCGGCGCGCGAGATCAGCTTCATGGCGGCCTTCGAGCCCTGGTAGCCGAGCGGGCCACACCACAGCGGATGGTTGGCGGGGAACGAGTCGTTATGCAGGTAGCTGTTCACGACCGGGGCGCCGAGGCGCTCGGCGAGCGCCTTGCATTCCTCGACTGCATCGCCCATGACCACGCCGCCGCCCGAAATGATGACGGGGAATTTCGCCTGCGCGAGCAGTTCGGCAGCTTCGTTCAGACGCTGATCGCCGCCGGGACCGCGGTCCAGACGCTGCGGCTGCGGAATCTCCGCCTTGATCTGGCCGTAGAAGTAGTCGCGCGGAATATTGAGCTGCGTCGGCCCCATTTCGGCCTGAGCACGGTCGAAGCACCGGCCTGTGAACTCGGCCATGCGCGCGGGATGAGTGACGTGGCCCTGATACTTGGTGAACTCCTGGAACATGGGCAGCTGCTTCGCTTCCTGGAACCCGCCGAGGCCGATGCCCATGGTGCCCGCCTCGGGCGTGATGATGACCACGGGACTATGCGCCCAGTAGGCCGCCGCAATGGCGGTCACGCAATTGCTGATGCCCGGGCCGTTCTGGCCGATGACGACGCCATGGCGGCCGGACACGCGAGCGTAGCCGTCGGCCATGTGGCCGGCTCCCTGTTCGTGCACCACGGGGATAAGACGGATGCCCGCCGGGGCGAAGATGTCCATGGCGTCCATGAAGGCCGAGCCCATGATGCCGAACATGTCGGTCACGCCGTTGGCGGCAAGGGTTTCGACGAACGCTTCCGAGGGTGTCATGGCCTGCGGGCCGCTGGTAGGGGTGTAATCGCTCATGAGGGCTGTCTCCGGTTTCTAATGAAAATGGAACAAAACGTTCCGAAGAATGTTAGATGCGTAAAATGTAGAGCAGGCGGTCAGTCCGGGTCAAGCATTAACTCGAAAAACGGGACATGCCGTACAGGAAAGCCTGCCATGACGACGAGGTTTCCGCGATGTGGCTCATGGTGACTCCAGCGATAAACCGACAACTGAAGTATTTCCGACGGACCATGCAAACGCGTAGTGCCAGGTTGTATCAATCGCTGAGTCCACGGTGCGGCAGGGCGCTGAATGGCGGCAAAGCTTGCGGCGAGCTTGAGCGCCGCAGGTCACATAGGGACGAGAATCCCTTCAGCGGATAGGCACCGAACAAGTGTTTCAAATGCGCGTGATTCGGGTGATGCAGGTAGATGCGCCCTGATTGGCTGCCCGGTTTCCCTGCTGGCGTAGGCGAGGAGAGTGCGAGCGATACCGCTGCGGCGATAGGCGGGTTCCACGCGGACATTCAGCAACGTTGCAGCAGCGTTCAAAGGATCGTCGTGAATGTCGATGCGCAGTTCGCCGACAGGGGCATCGTGATGGTAGGCCACCGCGTGTGTGTAATCGTCGTCAAACACCATCTGAATGACGCGGTCACATCGGTCCTTGAACACCACCACCTGCATGGCTTTCTGCTCCCGATGACAGCGGCGATATCGACCGAAGGCTCTCCGCGATTAAACTTTGCCTTTCCATGGGACGAGCACTCGCTCGAGGTGGCGCATCAACAGGTCAAAACATAGAGCAAAGAAGCCGATCACGATAATCCCCATGATCACTACATCGCTTGCAAGGAACTCCGCAGCATTGAGCACCATGAAGCCGAGGCCGCTCGTGGAAGCCACCATTTCCGCAGCCACGAGTGTCGTCCAGCCGACGCCGATCCCGATGCGCATACCAGTGAAAATCTCCGGCAACGCCGACTTCAGGATCACATACAGGACGACCTGCGTACGCGAAGCGCCCATCGAATAAGCCGCATGTATCTGCTCGATCGACACGGAGCGCACACCGGATCGCGCAGCAATGGCCAGTGGTGCGAAGATCGCCAGGTAAATCAGAAATACTTTCGAAAATTCGCCGATGCCGAACCAGATAATGATGAGCGGCAAATAGGCGAGTGGCGGCAGTGGCCGATAGAACTCGATCGGCGGGTCGAACACGCCGCGCGCAAAACGCGACACGCCCATCATGATCCCGACCGGAATCGCAGTCACACAGGCGAGCAGGAAGGCGCCGAACACACGCAGCAAACTGATCCCGGTATGCTGGGCGAGCGTCGAGTTGGCGAAACCGTCGGTGGCGACCAGGATGAACTTCGCATACACCGCTTGTGGCGACGGCAGAAAGAGCGGCTTGATCCAGTGAAGGTTGGTCGCGGCAAACCACAGCGCGAGGAACGCGGCGACTGTGATGAGGCTCGTGACAATGCTGCTGCCCTGGCCGGGCACGCCGAACGTATCGCCTGGCTTGACCGGCTTTTTCGCAAGAACCCGTGGACGGCGGCCCGGAGTTCGCGGTGGGCGAATTGAGGTGTCCGAATCGAGCGGCCCGTGATGGCCATCTGCGAGCGCATGAGCGCGTTTCGAGTTAAACATGTGTCACCTCGGCGTTGGCGGCGCGCATTTTCTCGTCGCCGTAAATGATGCTGAGCACCCGCTCGCGCATTTCGATGAAATCAGGCATCGACTTGATCGCGCGCGCGTCGCGTGTTTCGAGAAACCGTCGATTGAAATCCAGCTCATACGTGTGCGTGATGCGGCCAGGGCGGGGCGACATCACGACCAGGTGGCTGGCGAGGAAAAGCGCTTCCTCTACGCTGTGCGTGATGAAGAAGAACATCTTGTTGGTCTTCGTCCAGACGTCGAGCAGCAATTCCTGAATCGTTTCGCGGGTCAAGGCGTCGAGCGCGGCCATCGGTTCGTCCATCAGCAGCATGGCCGGATTGCAGGTGAGCGCGCGCGCGATGCCTACACGCTGCTGCATTCCACCCGAGAGTTGATAGATCATGTGCTTGTGGAAGTCCTGCAAGCCCACCAGCGCCAGGTTGCGCACCGCTATTTCGCGCCGCTCGGCTTTCGGCACGCCCTGTAGCTTCAGGCCAAACTCGGCGTTGTCGATTACGTTGAGCCACGGCAGCAGCGCGTGCTTCTGGAACACTACGCCACGATCGGCGCCGGGTCCTGCGATCGGCGTGCCGCCCAGCAGCAATTCCCCCGTGGTCGGCGCGATAAAGCCCGCCATGAGCGACAGCAGCGTCGTCTTGCCGCATCCCGATGCCCCCAATGCGACGACGAAGTCCCCCGAATTGATCGTCAGGTTGATGTTATCGAGCGCGTGCACCGTCTGGCCCGCGCTGCGGCCGGGAAAGACCACGCTCACATTCTTCACCCTCATGCTTTCCATACTGCCTCCTGATTCGACGGACTCGCCTGCATCATTTGAGATTCATCGCGGCCTCGGCATAAGCCGGGGTCACAAATTTCGAATAATCCGGCAGCACCGTGTTGATCTGCTTCTGTTCCTTCAGGAACGTGGCCGTGTCCTTCAGCGCGAACGCTGCGCGGCTCGAAGTGCCGCCGCCGAGCCATTGCGCGGAGGCCTGTTCCTGAATCGTCGGGTACGCATAAAGCGACAGAGACTCGGGAACGTCGGCCGCCGAGCCGCCGATCATTTTGGCGATGGCCGCCGCCTGCGGCGACTTCGCGTTCCATTGCGCCGGGTTCTTCCGGTATTGCTCGTCCGCGCCTGAGATGGCTTTCACCAGTTTCGCCATGAAATCCTTATGAGCCTCCCCCCATTTGCGATCGACTGCAATCCCGTCAAACGTGGGCTTGCCGAGCTTCGACAGATCGCCGGACGTAATCAGCACCTTGCCGCTTTTCTTCAACTCCGCGAGTGCCGGGTCCCACACGTAGGCGGCATCGATATCGCCGCGTGCCCACGCTGCGACGACCTGGTTGGGCTGCATGTTCAGGATCTTTACTTCGGACGGATTGATGCCCCAATGCTGCAAGGCGAACATGGTGTGGTAGTGCGTCGTCGAGACGAACGGCACGCCGATCGTCTTGCCCTTCAGGTCCGCTGGCTTGTTGATGCCGGACCCGTTGCGCACGACCATCGCCTCGGCCTGGTTGATGTTGTCGAGAATCCAGAAGAGTTGCAGATCGACGCCCTGGCTCACGGCCGCCGCGAGCGGGCTCGAGCCGATCACGCCGACCTTCACGTCGCCGGACGCCATCGCGGTGGCGACCTTTGCACCGGATTCGAATTGCCGCCAGTTGATCTTGTAGCCGGTCTCTTTTTCGATGGAGCCGTTGGCAATCGCAACGACCCATGGGTCGACAATCTGCTGATAGGCTATCGTGACCTCCTTGTCCTGCGCGTAGCCGGGTGGCGCCGCGAGACATGCAAGCGCGGCGAGCGCAGCGCTCGTGACGCAGCGCGTCACGCGGCTCAACCATTGCGGCAACTTCGGGTATTGAACGCTTTTCATCGTAGGTCTCCGAGATAGCCTTGCGCGATACACGCGAATCTCACGCGCGCCGACGGGGGCTTGTCCCAATCGCAGCGAAAGGGTTGATGCGAGTATCGTCATTAAAAAATATAGCCGGTTAGGGCCAGACGGGGTTGATCGTTGAGTCCACAGCGTCCGGTCTGAAACGTACCGGTCAGATGCATCGCACAATTGTTGTTCCGCTACGGGGAAACCCGCCCAGCCGCGTGTCCGCCATGCGTTGCTGGCGCTGGCACCGTGGGATCCGGCGTCAAAATTCAGGAGAAAGCATGTCCAGTCGTACCTCGGTGGCCTTGTGGACCCAACAGTTCCAGCGTTCGCCCGAGTCGAACATGAGCCTGCAGGGCCAGATTCGCCAGATGCTGGTAGCGGCGATTCTCGACGGCCAGTTGCCGCCGGAACACGCTTTGCCATCCAGCCGGGAACTGTCCGACCAGTTGGGCGTGGCTCGCAACACCGTGGTGCTCGCATATCAGCAACTCGTGGAAGAGGGGTATCTGATCTCGCGGGAGCGCAGCGGACACTTCGTCAACCCGGCCATCCTCGAGGGGCGCCACGGGTTTTCCCCGCTGCAGACGGTCCCGGGCCAGTCGGCCAGCGAAGTGGCTGCGCGGCCGGAATGGACCCAGCGCCTGCACAGACGGCCCTCCGCGCAGCGCAACATCGTCAAGCCTGGCAACTGGCTAAGCTATGAGTATCCGTTCGTCTACGGGCAGTTCGATCAGTCGCTGTTTCCGACCAGCGACTGGCGCGAGTGCTGTATGAAGGCGCTGTCGGTGATGGAGATCCGTAGCTGGGCGCCGGACCTCATCGAGCGTGACGACGATACGTTGATCCAGCAGATCCGCACGCGTGTGCTGCCGCGGCGTGGCGTCTTTGCGATGCCTGATGAGATTGTCGTCACGATTGGCTGCCAGCAGGCGCTGTATCTCATTGCCGACCTGCTGGCAAGCGAGCGGACCACGATCGGCTTCGAAAATCCCGGGTATCCGGATGCCCGCAACATCTTCGAGAACCGCAATGCGCGGCTACAGCCCCTGCCGGTCGATGGCGGCGGTGTTCGTCCAGTCGAGGACGCCGATCTGCTCGCGCGGTGCGACTACGTGTACGTCACGCCGAGCCATCAATGTCCCACCACGGCGACCATGCCCATCGAGCGCCGTCATGCGCTTCTCGAACTCGCGCAGCAACACGACTTCGTCCTGATCGAAGACGACTATGAAAGCGAGAACAACTTCTCAGGCGCGCCACACCCCGCATTGAAGAGCCTCGATACGGCGGATCGTGTGATCTATATAGGCAGCCTCTCGAAGACCTTTGCGCCTGGCTTGCGGCTCGGTTATATCGTCGGACCGCGCGAGCTCGTACGCGAGCTGCGCGCATTGCGGCGCCTGATGGTGCGCCACCCGGCGGCGTACATTCAGCGCGCCTTTGCTACTTTCCTCGCGCTTGGCCATCACGACGCGCTATTGCGGCGGCTCGCCTATGCGTATCGCGAGCGGGCGCAGGCACTGATGAAAGCGCTGGATACTCATCTGCCCGAGGTGCGCTATGTGCCGATTGGCGGTGGCGCATCGTGCTGGGTCGAGGGGCCGCCCTGGCTCGACGCGACCATGCTCGCGGACGAGGCGCAAGCTCATGGCATCCTGATCGAATTGGGCGACGTTTTTTTCATGACCGGAGCCGAACAGAAGCATTGTTTCCGGATGGGCTTTTCGGCCATCAAGCTCGAAAAAATCGACGCCGGTGTGCGCCTGCTCGCCGAACTCGTGCGCGCGCAGCGGCCGAAGACATAAGCGGCTAGAACGTTTTAGCGAGTTCCCGCGCTGCTTCCTGCAGGCGTGGAACGAATTGCAGGGCGCGCGAAAGCGGCGCGCGTGAAACCGGCGCATGAACCGCGATCGCTGCAACGCAGGTGTTGTTCTCGCTCATTACCGGCGCTGCCACGCACGCAATGCCGGCGACAAACTCCTCGTTGTCGATCGCAATGCGCTTGTGCGCGGTGCGGTCAAGCTCTGCTTCGAGCAGTTCGGGATCGGTGATGGTGTTCGGCGTAAAGCGCTCGAGCTTCAGGGTGCGCACGATCGCGCTGCGTTGCTCGCGCGGCAGCATCGCCAGCAGCAGCTTGCCGCTCGCGCTGCAATGCGCGGGGACGTGCGAACCTGGCTTGAGATCGAGCCGCAACGGCCACGGGGCTTCCATCCGGTCGAGATAGAGCACCTCGGTGTTGTGAAGCATCGTGAGATTGCAGGTCTCGCCAAGATCGGCGACGAGATGCGAGAGGATCGCGTGACGCAGCCGGCGGGCACCCGAATGCATCATGACGCCAAGACCGAGCTGCGCAAGGCGCGGCCCGATCGCATAGGCGTTCTTCTGGCCCGGCTCGCGAATCACGAGGCCGCCGGCCTCCAGCGAAGCCAGCATTCGGTGCAGCGAAGCTTTCGGCAGATCGACGTCGTGTGCAATGTCGGCGAGCGACACTGGGCCTTCCGCGTTGACGAGATGCTCGAGCAGCGCGAAAGCTCGCAGGGTAGGGGTATCCGCTCCAGTCATGTCTGGCGTTCCGGAAAATGGATCGCCACCATTGTATCAGCCGGCTTTGTGCGCCCGGCTGTGCGCCGGTTTTTCAGCCTCTGGTGCTGCCCGGCACCGACCGGCCGTTCCGTTTTCCGGAACGGCGCAAACACCGGGCGACGCTCGAAGGCGCGTCGGCGGGTCGAGCAGAATCACATCCGGAAAGTCCTTGCGGTTTCCTCTGCAGCGTGCCGCAAATCGGGCACGAAGGCGAGCAGATCGTCTAGCACGACGCGCCCGACGGGCGCCTGAACGGCAATCGCCGCGCAGGCACGGTTGCGGTCCAGCATGACCGGTACTGCGATCGCAATCAGCCCTTGCAGATGCTCCTGGTTGTTGATCGCGAGCTGGCGTCGCCGCGTCATCACCAGTTCCTTGCGCAGCGCCTCGCGGTCGGTAATGGTCCGATCCGAATAGGCGCGCAGCGGCAACGTTTCAATGAGCCGTTCGCGCCGGTCCTTCGGCAGAAAGCTGAGCAGCAGTTTGCCGCTTGCCGAGCAATGAAGAGGAACGTGCGAGCCCGGTTGAAGGTGCATACGCAGCGGCCACTCGGTTTCCACCCGGTCGACGTAGACCACGTCGTTACCGGAAAGCATGGTCAGGTTGCACGTCTCGCCGATTTTCGCCACCAGTTGTTCGAGCAGGACATGGCGTGCGGCCGCCGGGCCCGCATGCATCAGTACATTGACGGCGAGCATGCGCACGCGCGGCGAGCATTCATACAGCCGGTCGCCCGCGCTGCGCGTAACCAGCCACGCGTCCATCAATTGCACGAGGATGCGATGCACCGTCTGCTTGGGCAACTCCAGTGCATGCACGATTTCCGTCATGGAAAGCGGAGCGCCTGCTTCCGCCAACAGTTCGAGAACGCGAAAGGCGCGCACGGCCGCTGCGTTTGATTGATTCGAAGTCGGCACTTCTCGTCTCCTCCCCGCGGGGTATCTCAGATCCGATTGTGCATCGACATGATCGGTTTTCGGGACTCGGGTAAGTCCCGAAATTTGCAGTTTCCGATTCACGCGAATGTCGCGCCCCGATAGTTCAAAAAAACGGGACTCCGAAGCAGACAACGCTGGCTAGATTGTCCCTACTGCCAACCCTTTCCATCCGGAGTGGACCTTATGAACGTCAGGGCAATGGACGCCGATGCAGCGCGCGAACGCGCGGACAGCAGAGTGGAGCACAGCGTCGGCGCACTCGTCTCGCGTGCGCGCGCCGCGCAGCGCGAATTCGAGTTCGCGGGACAGCACGTGCTCGATACGGCAGCCGATGCCGCCGCGTGGGCCATCATGGAGCCGGCGCGGAACCGGCGGCTTGCCGAACTGGCGGTGCACAGCACCGGCCTCGGTAACGTGGACGACAAGTTTCGCAAGAACTATCGCAAGACGCTCGGGTTGCTGCGCGATCTGCGTGGACAGAAGACTACCGGCGTGATTGCGCGCGACGCGGCCAGCGGCATTGTCGAGATTGCCCGAGCCGTCGGTGTCGTCGCGGCGATCACACCATCCACCAATCCCGCGGCGACGCCGGTCAACAAGATCATCAACGCTCTCAAATGCGGCAACGCCGTGATCGTTGCCCCTTCTCCAAAGGGCTATTCGTCCTGCGCACTACTGATCGAATTCATTCATGCGCAGTTCGCGAAAGCGGGATTGTCCGCGGACCTCGTCCAGATGCTGCCGGCGCCGATCAGCAAGGCAGCCACGGCAGAATTGATGCGCGAGGCGGATCTCGTGGTGGCGACCGGATCGCAGGCGAATGTGCGGATGGCCTATGCAAGCGGGACGCCTGCGTTCGGCGTCGGGGCGGGGAACGTTGCTTCGATCGTGACGGCGTCGGCCGATCTTCGCGACGCGGCGCACAAGATCGCGAGTTCCAAGACCTTCGATAACGCGACGAGCTGTTCGTCCGAGAACAGCATTGTTATCGAGGACGCCGTGTACGTGCCCACGTTGCGCGAACTGGCCGCGTGCGGCGGCGTGCTGCTGAACGACGCGCAAAAGGCGCGGCTGCAGGCCGCCATGTGGGTGGATGGCAAGCTCTCCGGGCAATGCACCGCACGATCCGCTGCGGCAATCGCACGCGTGGCGGGCCTGGATGACATTGCAGCACGGCAGCCCGCCTTCCTGATGGTCGAAGAAACCGGTGCCGGCGCGGACTACCCGTTCTCCGGTGAGAAGCTGGCTCCCGTTCTCACCGTTTATCGCGCTGACACGTTTAACGCCGCTTCCGACATCGTGCGCCGCATTTACGCCTACATGGGCGCGGGACATTCAGTGGGCCTGCATTCAAGCGATCCCGAACAGGCGGTGCTGCTGGGTTCCAGTTTGCCTGTGGCTCGCGTGATCGTGAATCAGGCGCATTGCTTTGCAACCGGCGGCAACTTCGACAACGGCTTGCCATTCTCGCTGTCTATGGGCTGCGGCACGTGGGGCCGCAACAATTTCTCGGAGAACCTTAATTTCCGCCATTACCTGAACATCACGCGCGTCGCCTATCCGATCGAAGAGCGCATACCGGAGACAGAAAATCTGCTCGGTGATTTCTTCAGGAGGTACGGTCGATGAATCAGCCTCTGACGATCCGCGCGCTGATCGACGCACGTGCGGCGCAGTTTCCAGATAAGCCGTTTCTGCTGGCGGCTGCCGAAGGCGAGGAAAGCCGTGCGGCCAACGACGCCACGGCTCTTCGCGCGAGCACACTGACGTTCGGCCAATTGCGCGACGACTGCCGCGCGCTCGAAGCCCATTTTCACGACGCCGGCCTGCGGCCAGGCGATGTCGTCTCACTGTTCATGGGCAATGGGATTCAGACTGCGCGGCTGCTGCTCGCCACGATGTACAGCGGGCTTGTGGCCAATCCGCTCAACCTGCTGTGCCAGCCTTCGCAGCTTCGCTACATCGTCGAGCATTCGGATACGCGCATGATTTTCGCCGGGCGCGAGACTCACGGCGCTATCGCAGGGGCCCTCGCCGGTTTGCACGATCAGGCGCTTGCTGAAAGGATCGTGCTAGTGCAAACGGAACCTGATGCGCAAGAGTTGCCGGCGGCGCTGGAACCCCAAGCGGCTCTCGCGGAGGCAACGGCAGGGGCCGTCGCGCAGCCGCCATCGACACCGCGCGCGATCACGCCCGAGCGGCATGCAATCCGTTCGCGCGGGCCACGGCCGGAAGCCGACGACATAGCGTTGCTCATGTACACGTCCGGCACAACAGGCGCGCCGAAGGGCGTCTTGCTGACGCAGCGAAACCTGCTTGCCAATGCGCAGAACATCACGGCCGAGCACCGCCTCGGCGCCGACGACCGTGTTCTCGCCGCGTTGCCGTTGTATCACATCAATGGCCTTGTCGTGACGCTGATCGCGCCGCTCTTTCATGGCGGCTCGGTGGTCATGACCTCGCGTTTCTCCGCACGCAGCTTCTGGTGCGACGTCGCGCGCTACGGCTGCACCTGGATCAACGTAGTGCCGACGATCGTCGCCTATCTGCTCAACAACGACGAAGCTTGCGCCTTCGACCTCTCTGCGGTGAAGTTTTGCCGCAGTGCGTCGGCGGCCCTGCCGGCCGATCATCACCGTGCGTTCGAGGCGCGCTTTGGCATCGGCATCATCGAAACGATGGGCATGACCGAAACGGCCGCACCGGTATTCAGTAATCCGTATGATGCGGCGCAGCGGAGGATCGGCAGTATCGGCCGGCCTTCGGGCAGCGAAGCCAGGGTGATTGGACGGGACGGACACGAGTGCGCCCCTCGCGAGTGCGGCGAACTCGTGCTGCGCGGCGCGCAGGTCATGGCCGGTTATTACAAGCGGCCCGGGGAAACGCGTGCCGCTTTCACGCACGACGGCTGGCTGCGCACCGGCGATCTGGGTTATCGCGATGAGGACGGCTACTTCTACATCAACGGCCGGGCGAAGGAACTGATCATCAAGGGCGGCGAGAACATCGCCCCCCGCGAGATCGACGAAGCGTTGCTCAGGCACCCTGGCGTGCTGGATGCCGCGGCAGTCGGCGTGCCCGACACCGCGTACGGCCAGGAGATCGTGGCTTTCGTCGTGCCGCGCGCTGGCGAGGGGCAGGGCGCGCTCGATGTCACGGATCTGCAGGCGCACTGTCTACGTGAGCTTGGCCGCTACAAGACGCCCAAGGCGTTCTACTTCGTCGCGGATCTACCGCGCGGGCCATCCGGCAAGGTTCAACGGCTGAAGCTGGTGCCTCCCTGACTGCTACTCGGTGCACGCGGGCGGGCCGCGATTGCGGGCGCGCCTGCTGGCACGACGGGAGCTATTACAGCGAGAGCGGAGACAGTCCGCCGTAACGATCAAACGAGCCGACGCGCCGCAGGTGAACGCCGTCACGTCAACGGCGTCGCGTCCGGCATGGGCATCACATAAGAGAAACAGGAGACAGCATGGAAACGCAGAAGCGGCGTGTAAAAACACGCCACATCATCCTGGCCGTCATGTGCCTGATGTACTTCATCTCGTACATCGACCGGGTGAATATTGCCGTGGCCGGCCCGCTGATTCGCCACGAAATGGGGCTGACGACGGTTCAGCTCGGACTGGTGTTTTCCGCATTTGCCTATCCGTATGCATTCATGCAGATCGTCGGCGGCTGGCTGTCGGACAAGTACGGGCCGAAACTCGTGCTGACGATTCTGTCGTTGATCTGGGGCGTCGCCACGCTCGCCACCGGATTCGCCGGCAGTGTGATGACGCTCGTCGCGCTGAGGTTCGCGCTCGGCGTCGGCGAGGGCGGTGCGTTTCCGAGCGCCACGCGAGCATTTACCTACTGGATGCCGGTTGCGGAACGCGGCTTCGCCCAGGGCATCACACACAGTTTTGCGCGTCTGGGCGGCGCCGTGACGCCGCCGCTCGTGCTCGCGATCGTCGTGGCGGGCGGCTGGCGTGATGCCTTCGTCCTGCTCGGCGTGGCGAGCCTCGCGTGGACGGTGCTGTACCTGTGCGTCTTCACGAACTCCCCGGAGCAGAACCGGCGTATCACGCCTGAGGAAACTGCCGAGATCGGCTATCGCGCCGGCGATTGCGACCGCGCCAAACATGCGCCTACGCCGTGGCGCAAGCTCATCCGCCGGATGTGGCTCGTCACTTTCGTGGACTTCTGTTATGGCTGGCTGCTCTGGGTTTACCTGACCTGGCTGCCTTCGTATCTGAAGGAGTCGCGCGGCTTCGATCTCAAGCACCTCGCGCTTTTCACCGCGCTGCCGCTGCTCGCGGGTGTGATTGGCGACACGCTGGGCGGCGTGGTGTCCGACCGGCTCTACAAGCTGACGGGTCGCTTGCGCTTTGCCCGTTGCGCTGTGCTGGTGACAGGCATGGGTGGTTCGCTGATTTTTCTGCTGCCGATGATATCCGCGACGAATCCGCTGATGGCTGTGCTGTTTCTCTCCGCGTCGTTCTTTTTCCTCGAGATCACGAATCCGGTGTTGTGGACCTTGCCGCTCGACATCGCCGGCAAATATGCGGGTACTGCGGGCGGGATGATGAACACCGGCTTCGGAGTGGCGGGCATGGTCTCGCCGGTCGCATTCGGTTACCTGATTGAGACGACCGGCAGCTACAACGTCCCGTTCACGCTTTCGGCGTGTCTGCTTGCCGTGGGCATCGTGGCGGCGCTTTTCATCGATACGGGCAAGACGGTCGAGGCCGACGAAGAGCGCGAGCGGCGCGAGGGACTCGAACTGGCCGGCATGCCCGCGTTTTTCCACGCGGGCTCCGCAGTGCGGCTTGAGCGGCATCACCTGCGCCGTCCGTTGCGCTGGCGCAAGTGAGAGGCCGGCAGGACGGGTTCGGCAGTTGTAGGAAAAGACGCCTGCCAGTGCTCAGCCCTCGGGCCTGAGCTTGCGCAGGCGCCAAATGAGGCTGGATGTGTCGTAGCGCGTGCCGCCCAATGCCTGCACGTCGCCATAGAACTGGTCGACAAGGGCGGTGACGGGCAGGGACGCGCCGTTCCGTTTCGCTTCGTCGAGGCAGAAACCGAGGTCTTTTCGCATCCAGTCGACTGCGAAGCCATAGTCGAACTTGCCTTCGATCATCGTGAGTCCACGGTTTTCCATCTGCCAGCTGGCGGCCGCGCCCTTGCCGATCACATCGAGCACCAGACGCATGTCGAGGCCAGCGCGCTCGCCGAAATTGATGGCTTCGGACAGGCCCTGCACCATGCCGGCGATACAGATCTGGTTGACCATTTTCGCCAGTTGCCCCGCGCCCACAGGGCCAATAAGCGTGACGGCGGCCGCATAGTGGTCCAGCGTTGCCGAGGCGCGCTCGAAAGCGCGGGCGTCGCCGCCGCACATGATAGTCAGCGTGCCGTTCTGCGCGCCGGCCTGGCCGCCGGAAACCGGGGCGTCGATGAAATGCAGCTCCTGCTTGCCGGCGATCTCCGCGAGTTCGCGCGCGACGTTGGCCGATGCCGTGGTGTGGTCCACGAATACAGTACCCTGGCTCATGCCGGCGAATGCGCCCTCGTCACCGAGCGTGACGCTGCGCAGGTCGTCGTCGTTTCCGACGCACGCGAGTACGAGATCGGCGCCGTCGACGGCTTCGCGGGATGTGCGCGCCGCGCGTCCGCCGTATTCGGAGACCCATTGCTCTGCTTTCGTCCAGGTACGGTTGTACACCGTCACATCGAGGCCGGCTTTCGCCAGATGTCCGGCCATCGGATGGCCCATGACGCCGAGGCCGAGAAAGGCGACGCGACGGATTGGGTCGCCGGGAGAGAGGGCGGCTGGATTGTTCACTCGGGCTCCTTCAGAACGGGGGGGAGAGCGGCCATTATCTCAGCGATGCGGACCACACGCGATTTGCGCAGCACCGGCGCAAGCGAGCGCAGTTCCACCACGCCGCGACAACTACTATCGGCCGAGGCGATGAGTGAGATACGAAATAGCGATTTTTGTTTTGTATCCATCGGTCGTACGCTGACGTCAGCGATTGTCGAAGTCCGACTCCGCGGGGCTGGCGATTTTTGACGGAGGCACACATGCAACATCACGCGCGCACGCAGAATGAAAAGCTCGAGGTGAAAACGACGACGTGTTACATGTGCGCGTGCCGGTGCGGCATTCGCGTGCATCTGCGCGACGGTGAAGTGCGCTATATCGACGGGAACCCCGAGCATCCGCTGAATCAAGGGGTGATCTGCGCGAAGGGTTCGTCCGGCATCATGAAGCAGTATTCGCCGGCGCGCCTGACACAACCGCTGATGCGCAAGGCCGGCGCGGAGCGAGGCAGCGCGCAGTTCGAGCCCGTGTCGTGGGACGTCGCATTCGCCGTGCTCGAAGAGCGCCTCGCCCATCTGCGCGCCACCGATCCGAAGAAATTCGCGCTTTTCACCGGACGCGACCAGATGCAGGCGTTGACAGGGCTGTTCGCCAAGCAGTTCGGTACCCCTAACTATGCGGCGCACGGCGGATTCTGTTCCGCCAACATGGCAGCCGGCATGATCTACACGATGGGCGGTTCGTTCTGGGAGTTCGGCGGCCCGGACCTCGACAACGCAAAGCTGTTCTTCATGATTGGTACAGCTGAAGATCATCATTCGAATCCGCTGAAAATCGCGCTGTCCAAGTTCAAGCGCGCCGGCGGCCGGTTCATTGCGATCAATCCGATCCGCACCGGCTACGCCGCGATCGCCGACGAGTGGGTGCCGATACGCGCCGGCACAGATGGCGCGCTGTTCATGGCGTTGATCCGCGAACTGATCGAGAGCGAGGCTTACGACCATGAGTTCGTCTCGCGCTATACGAATGCTGGCGAACTGCTCGACATGAACGGCGAGGCCGACACCTTTGGCCTGTTCGTACGCGACGCCGACGCGCCCGAAGGCAATCCGCTATTTCCGCAAGATCACCTGTGGTGGGACCTGAACACCCAGCGCGCGGTGCTGCATCACACGCCCGGCGCGGTACCAGCTATGTCGGGAACCTACACGCTCGACGACGGCACGCCGGTCACGCCATCGTTTGCATTGCTGCGCGAGCGCGTGGCCGATTGCACGCCTGAATGGGCCGCAAAAATCACCGGCATTCCCGCCGACACGATTCGGCGGCTGGCACGCGAAATGGCGGAAGTCGCGCGCGATCACAAGATCACGCTGCCGGTGCAATGGACCGATGCATGGGGCCAATCGCACGATACAGTCTCCGGAAGCCCGATTGCTTTTCACGCCATGCGCGGCCTCGCGGCGCATTCCAACGGCTTTCAATCGATCCGCGCACTTGCAGTGCTGATGTCGCTGATGGGCACCATCGACACATCTGGTGGCTTTCGGCACAAGGCGCCGTATCCGCGTGCGGTGCCTCCGTCAGCCAAACCACCAAACAGTTCCGACGCAGTGCAGCCGAATACGCCGCTGGCCACAGGGCCGCTCGGCTGGCCTGCCGCGCCCGAGGATCTGTTCGTCGACGCCGCGGGTGAACCGGCGCGCATCGACAAGGCCTTTTCGTGGGAATATCCGCTCGCCGTGCACGGCCTGATGCACAGCGTGATCACCAACGCGTGGCGAGGCGATCCTTACCCGATCGATACCTTGCTGATTTTCATGGCCAACATGGCGTGGAATTCGTCGATGAACACGATGGAAGTCCGCAAGATGCTGGCGGATAAGCACGAGAACGGCGATTACAAGATTCCGTTTCTGGTGGTCTGCGATGCGTTCCAGTCGGAGATGACCGCGTTCGCCGACCTGATCCTGCCCGACACGACCTACCTCGAGCGGCATGACGCGATGTCGGTGCTCGACCGGCCAATCTCCGAGTTTGACGGCCCGGTGGATTCCGTGCGCGTCCCCGTTGTGCCTCCTACAGGCGAATGCAAGCCGTTTCAGGAAGTGCTGATCGAACTGGCCAGCCGTTTGAAATTGCCCGCCTTCACAACGAAGGACGGGACGCGCAAGTTCCACGACTATCCGGACTTCATCGTCAATTTCCAGACGGCGCCGGATTCGGGCGTGGGCTTCCTGATCGGCTGGCGCGGCAAGGACGGCGACAAGGCGCTGGTGGGCGAGCCGAACCCGAATCAGTGGGAGCAGTACGCGAAGAACAATTGCGTGTTTCATTACACGCTGCCGGAGACGCTGCAGTACATGCGCGGTGTCAACGGGCCTTATCTGAAGTGGGCCGTGGAACATGGCTTTCGCAAGTTCGATACACCGATCCTGATTCAGCTTTACTCGGACGTGATGCAGAAGTTCCGCCTCGCGGCGCAGGGCAAAACCACGGGACGGCAGCCACCCGACCGCCTGCGCTCACGTGTGGAGCGGTACTTCGATCCGCTGCCGTTCTGGTACGAACCGCTCGAACTCGCGGCCACCGATCTGGAGCGCTATCCGCTTGCCGCCGTCACGCAGCGGCCCATGGCCATGTATCACTCGTGGGATTCACAGAATGCGTGGCTGCGGCAGATTCATGGGGAGAACTATCTATTCATGAATCCATTGACGGCCCGCACGAACGGGATCGAGGACGGCGGATGGATTTACGTCGAATCGCAGTGGGGCAAAGTGCGTTGCATGGCCCGCTATAGCGAGGCAGTCGAACCCGGCACGGTATGGACATGGAACGCGATCGGCAAGGCGGCGGGCGCCTGGAATCTTGGCCCCGCCGCGAATGAATCGCAACGTGGCTTCCTGCTGAATCACCTGATTACGGACGAACTGCCTGGCACCGCGCAACACGCGGCATCGACCTCGAATTCCGATCCCATCACGGGCCAGGCAGCCTGGTACGACGTGCGGGTGCGGATCTACCCGGCCGAGCCCGACGCCGATCACACGTTGCCACAATTCGCGCCGATGCAGGCGCTGCCCGGCTCGACCGGCGTGATTCAACGCGTCGTTCAGACGTATTTCGCCGGAAGCGGCGAGTTTGCCGCGCGTCTGCGAGGCACCCTGAAGCGCAACGGATGAGGAGCATCTCATGACCCAGATGGCACTGGTTATCGATCTGAACGTCTGCGTGGGATGCCATGCGTGCGTGACCAGCTGCAAGGAGTGGAATACGTCCGGCGAGGCAGGCAGTCTCGCCGACGTTCGTCCTTATGACGCCGATCCATCAGGCACGTTCTTCAACCGCGTGCAGACTTTCGAGGCCGGCGAGTTTCCGCTCACCGACACTATTCACTTTCCGAAATCGTGTCTGCACTGCGAAGATCCGCCGTGCGTGCCGGTATGTCCGACGGGCGCGAGCTTCAAGCGCAAGGAAGACGGCCTCGTGCTCGTCGATTTCGACAAATGCATTGGCTGTAAATACTGCGCGTGGGCATGTCCGTACGGTGCCCGCGAGCTCGACGAAGAGCGCAAGGAAATGACCAAGTGCACGCTGTGCGCGGACCGCATCCATAACGAAGCGCTGCCCGAACGTGACCGCAAGCCTGCCTGCGTGCTGGCCTGCCCGACCTCCGCGCGGCTCTTCGGCGATATTCATGATCCTGACTCCGAAGTGTCGCAGGCGATTCGCGAGCGCGGCGGATATCAACTGATGCCTGAGTGGGACACGAAGCCGGCCAATCACTATTTGCCGCGTCAGAAGACCGGCTCTTGCGGCGGCGAGTCCTGTTCGTGCAAGGGTGGCAGTGCAGAAACTGTGTCCTTGCTGGAACTGAGCCAGCGGCCTGACGACGCGATGCGCGCCACGGCGACCCTCGACACCGCACCGGAAGATAACCGGGAACGGGAACCAGCCTATGCTGACGAGCGGCATTCAGCGCCGGGGATGGTGGGACGCGTCTTCAATATTCTCGGTCTGCGGAGGCAAGCATGAAGCCTGCATTTTCGGTCGTGTTTCTGACCACGCTGAGTGGCGCAGCGCAGGGCTTGTTGATCGCGCTGTTCGGTGTGGAACTGTTCGGGCGCCTCGGGCTGGTTGCGGCAAATTCGGGGTCGCCACGAATGTTCTTTGTGCTGGGTGCAGCGGTGGCTGTTGTCCTTGGCGGGCTGGGCCTCTTGGCGTCGTTCTTTCATCTGGGGCATCCAGAGCGCGCCTGGCGCGCGATTGCGATGTGGCGCACGTCCTGGCTTTCGCGCGAATGTCTGGCGCTTCCCGCGTTCCTTGCCTGCGCGTTTGCGTACGGCATCGCGCATTGGTTCGGGTCGCCGTGGTCGCTGGCAATCGGAGCATTGGGCGTGCTTGCGAGCGTCGCGCTGTACGTGTGCACCGCGATGATTTACGCGTGTCTGCGCTTTCTGCAGGAATGGGCTACGCCGCTCACAATGGTGAACTTCGTGCTGCTCGGCTGCGCATCGGGTTTTACGCTGGCTGCCACGTGCGCGGCGTGGCTCGCGCCTTCGTTGGTGGCCGCGCTCGCGGTTTGTGCGTGCGTGCTGACGCTTTGCGGGTGTGTGACGCGTGTCGCGTCGCTGGCGCGCAATGCACGGTTGCGGCCGAAATCGACGGTGCAAAGCGCGACCGGCATCAAGTCTGCGAAGCTCGAGCAGAAGTCGAGGGGCTTCACGGCAGGCGCATTCAACCTGCGGGAATTTTTTCACGGACAGACGCAGGCAACGCTGCGGCACGTCAAGTGGGCGTTCCTTGTCGCCGCTTTCGCGGTGCCGTTCGTGCTGCTTGCGTTGAGTGGCGTCACGTCTTCGTTCGCCGCTTCAGTGTGGCTGTTGTGTGCCGCTTGTGCAGTACAGTATGTGGGGCTAGTCGCGGAACGCTGGTTCTTTTTCGCGGAGGCCCGGCACCCGCAGAACCTGTACTACCGGCAGGTTTCCTGAGAGACAAATTGGTACGGACCACGAACAGATTATTTTCCAGGCGCCTGTCATCTGAAATGTCTAACGGCGCTTCCGCTTCAGTGATGCACGACTGCCGCGCCGTCTATTGGGCGATCTGCTGACGTTGATACTCGTCGTGCTTCATTTCTATGTAATCAGCGCGGGTGACCTCGTGCAATTGCCGCGGATACTGCTCCGTTGCGTCGAACCAGTCGGTAAGACGTTTTTCGAGGCGAGCGTTGGGCGGGCTGGAAAGCGAACCCAGATACGCGTCGATGGCGAGGTAGTAGCGCATCGTATTGCGTTCCACCAGGCCGCGCACACCGCCGATGTAATGCGTTTTGCCCGTCGATGGATCGGGCGCTGAGGAAAAGCCAACCTTGTCGCTACCGATCGTCGCCAGGTAGCTCTTCATTGCGAGCCGTCCGGCCATTCCGTAACCGTAGGCGTAGGTCAGATGGATAAAGGTGCGGCTGTCGCCCACGGGAATCGCCTCCAGCACGATACGGTAGTCTTTCGTGCTCAGCGGACCCTCGGCAGCGGAGAGCTCCACGCGAAGATAGTCCGCGCTGCTCACTGCCGGCCGATAGTTGAATTGGACGCGGTAGGAGGAGGAAAGCGATTCCTCGGTTTTCTTGCCGATGTTTACTGCGAGGACCGTACCGCCGTTGCTCGTCGATGCATGACAGTACTTGGTGTTCAGGTGCAGGATGAGTACGTCACACCAGTTTGCCGGGCCCTGAGTCGGGTCATTGAGCGTGCCGTTGACCGCTGCGAACGGATAGTTGAGCACACCGTAGATGTCGCCTTTGAGTGCCGAGGGCAACTCGTGCGATTCAAGGTACAGCGGTCGGTGGAACTGATTGCGCGCAAGCTGCGGCGTCAAACTCTGGTATTTGTCGCGCAGGCTCGCGGCGTTGTCGGCCGCTTGCGCGAACGCGCTCCCGCACAGGCAGCATGACACGGCCAGTATCGTGGCGATCAGCCACTGTCGCACCGTCCTCCGGCCCATTGGCGATCTGGCATGCCTGCCCATGAACGTCCTCCTGCTTGTGGCTCAGGTTGTGGGGCGCGGTGCGTGCATCGGACCACGGCGCGCCGGCCGCTATCGGAAATCTTCTCATAGGGCCGGCCACTTGCTGCCTTCATACCCGCTCGTGAAATTCAACGACAGGGTCGACGGTCAGCTGGCAACTGAAGGGTGTACCGGCCGGCATGAGTGAAGATACCGGCTAATACTGCCCGTACGGCGGTGTTGACGTCAAGCCTGTCACTCCGGCGCCACCTGCCGTTCAGGCAAGGCGAGATCGTCGCGAGAATGTACACGCGTACATCCTTGAGCGCGGCACGAAAGTGGTTTTTTTTCCGGCCCGTTGAACCTTCGCGATCAAACGCGCCTTGCAGGGCTTCGCGTTCTGCCGGCAACAGCCATTTCGCATCTGCGGGCCGGTCCGCGAGCATTCTGAGGACGAGAAAGCCGACTACGCACGCAGGCAGTTCTTCGATGATGAACATCCAGCGCCAACCCGCCACCCCAGGCACGCCATCCAGTCGCAGCAGCCAGGTCGAAAGCGGCCCGCCGATCAGCGAGGAAAGATGCTGACTGCGCCGGCCGCTTTCAATGCGCGGCTTCGAGCCGGAACACGGCCACTGTCTCGCGCAGGTGCGCCGCCTGTTCGTCGAGCGACGCGGCCGCGGCTGCGGCTTGCTCGACGAGCGCTGCATTTTGCTGGGTGACTTCATCCATCTGCGAGACCGCGCGGTTCACCTGCTCGATGCCGGTGCTCTGCTCGATCGATGCCGCCGCGATCTCGCCCATGATGTCGCTGACGCGCCGGATCGACTGCACGATTTCGCGCATCCGCTCGCCGGCCGTTGCCACCTGCGCGGTGCCGCCGTCGACGCGCGATACCGACGAGCTGATCAGTTCCTTGATGTCCTTCGCCGCCGTCGCGCTGCGCTGCGCGAGCGAGCGCACTTCACCGGCGACCACCGCGAAGCCGCGGCCTTCTTCACCGGCGCGCGCCGCTTCGACCGCTGCGTTCAGCGCGAGGATGTTGGTCTGAAACGCGATCCCCTCGATCACGCTGATGATCTGACCGATCTTGTTCGACTCGTCGGCGATGCCCTGCATCGTCCCGATCACCTGATCCACCGCTTCGCCGCCGCGCTCGGTCGCATCCGAAGCAAGTACCGCGAGTTGGCTCGCCTGACGTGCGTTCTCGGCGTTCTGTTTGACGGTCGCGGTGAGCTGCTCCATGCTTGCCGCCGTTTCCTGCAGCGACGCGGCTTGCTCTTCGGTGCGTTGCGACAGGTCGGTGTTGCCTTGCGCGATCTCGCCGCTGCCGGTGGCGATCGATTCGCTCGATTGCTGAATCCCGCGCACCAGTTCACGCAGCTTGAGCCGCATTTCGTTCAGTGCATGCATCAGGCTCGACCGATCGCCGGGTGCGAGCATGATCTCGGTAGCGAGATTGCCCGACGCGATCTGAGCGGCGACCGCGCTCGCCTGCGCTGGTTCGCCACCGAGCGTCCGGCGGATGCTGCGCGCCATCACGAACGCCATCGCAAAGACCGCCGCGGAGATCACAGCCGCCACCGCGAGCAGCGTACGCGCGAGCCGCCAGAACACCGCGTCGATGTCGTCGTAGAAGAAGCCTGTGCCCATCCACCACTGCCATTGCGGAATCGCGACGACGCCCTGCAATTTCGCTTCTAGCGGGCCGTTCAGCGTGCGCTTGATCATTACATCAACCAGTGCGATATGCGCGTCTGCAAGGCCCTTGGCATATGCTTGCGTGTCGTTCATATCGCCCTGTCGGGTCCGGTTACCGGTCGCCATCGTGCCGATCAGACTCGGGTTCGGATGCACCAGGTTGATGCCCTCGACGGTCCTGATGAAGTAATAGCTCTTTGAATTAGCGTTGAGTTGCCCGATCGCGGTCTTCGCGGCGGCCTGCGCGTCGGCGCGGCTCAGCTTGCCGCTCGCTTCGAGCGACTGGTAATACTGCACCAGATGTTCGGCTTTATTCAGCATCTCGGTGATCTGCGCCTTGCGGCTGTCGATCAACGCATGGTCGAGTTGCGTCAGCGCAATCGCGCCGATGCAGACGACGCCGGCGAGCGCCGCACCTACCAGTGAAATCAGTTTGGTCGAGACTTTCATGTTTCGTTGTGCGTTTTGCCCCATCGAGGGCTCGAGGGCTTGCCCTTATATCGGCCTCCAGGCTCGGCACTTGAGGGAAAGTTTCACGAAAGCAAGCCCTTGCGAATTCAGCGTTCAGGAACACGGCGCACGCGCCTCGCCTGGCTCACTCAGGAATTGATCGACAGTGCGCGGGCGCGCTCGTCCTGATCGATGCGGCGTTTGTCGATGTCGCGACAGGAAGGGCAGTGATGCACGCAGCCGATGGCCGTCACGGCGAACCGCTGTGGCTAAAACAAACCGAAGTCCTCATTGCTGTCGGGAATCGCGCCAAGCAGATCGCGAAGCGCGCGCCAGCCGAACCATCCCGCCAGAGTCAGCGCGATCGCCAGCACGCTGCTGACGTGCACACGCTTCTGCTTCGCCTGGTACCGTAGAACACTGCTCGACATCACCATTCTCCTCATTCAGGCGCTGCTGCCTGGGCCACTTGCTACGCTTGCGCCGCGCACGCCGCGCGGCACAATCATCGCTAACGCCTGCACCAGTGTCGTCGGACCAGAACGCCGTTCGCTCACGCCCGCTTCCACGTCGATGCGGCCGGCGTTATGCGCGTCGTACAGATCGATGATGAGGCGCGCGTGCCCGTCGCCGAGACCGGCCCCTTCGAGCATGGCGGCCCACTGTTCGCGCGGCACCGCGTGCGCCGTGACCTCACGGCCCGTCAATTCGCCGATGGTGCGCGCGACGTCGATGACGCTCACCCGTTTTTCGCTTTCAATGCTCACCATACGCGGCGAATGCAGTGGCAACTTCTCGTCCATCAGCAAATGAGCCGCCAATGCGCCGACGTCCTGCGCCGCAACAGTAGGGAAGCGCTTCTCGAGCGGATGATGCAGACTGGGCAATACACCTTTGGACAAAACAACCGGCAACACACGCGCCCAGTTGTGCATATGCTCGGCTGCACGAAGAAATGTCAGGCGGGTGTCCAGCGTGCGGAGCCGCGTCTCCAGATAGTGGAATAGCGTGGTGATGCCGGTGCCGCTCGCATGCTCAGCGCCGTAATCCGACAGCGCGAGCACATGTTGCGGCAGGTTCGCGCGCAACGCGTCGACGCTCGCGTCGATCATGCCGCGCATCTCGCGCGCCGGGTCGTCGTGAGCGCGCGGCACCGGACACAGTATCTGCACTGCGTGCGCGCCGTCGAGAGCGCGGGTCATGGCCGCGCGATCATGCAGATCGGCGATCGCTACATCGCAGCCCATCTCCGCAAGCGGCGCGGCCTGCGCGGCACTGCGAACCACGGCACGCACTTCGTGGCCGGCGCGCCGCACTTCGGCTGCGCTTACTTTGCCCACATTGCCGGCTGCTCCAAAAATCACGAACACGTGAGGCTCCTTGTCGAATCGTCATGGCCCGATCATAGAGATGCGCGCTGCGCAAAACGCACACGCGAAGATGCGGATGAGCAGATTCGGATGATCGCGCTCGCGCTGCCGCTGTTTTCTGCCGGACGCAAAACGCGAGCCGGGCGCGAGCGACCGCGCAGCGGGCACAGAGTCAACGGAGGGCACGGAGCCCGAAGCACCCGAAGCACCCGAAGCACCCGAAGCACCCGAAGCGCAGCCGCCGAAAACGCGGCACAATGCGCGCAGACCGACCGCCATCCGCGAGGGCAACCATGAGCGCCGTCACACCCGCCGTCACACCGATCCGCACGCAAATCCCACCCGCGCACAGCGGCTCCCGCATCGCTTTGCGCTCCAGCAAAACGCTCGGCTGGCGAGGCTTCGGCGCCGAGCTCGTCAATGTGTCGGCTGGCTTGCACCGGATACCGGCGTTCAAGCATCATCGCGTGGGCGTGCACGTGGGTAGCCCGGTCAGAGCGCGCTGTTTCTGCAACGAGAAACCGCACTCGCGCATTCAGGCGCACGGCGACGCTGATGTGATACCCGCAGGCCTCGACGGACAATGGAGCGACGAATCCGCCTGCACCATTTTCAGCGTGTGGATCGGCGAGGAGTTCGCCTGCAGGACGGTGGAACAACTGGCATTGAAGACAGGCGACGCGCAGATTCGCCCGCAATTTCAGCTGCGCGATCCGCGCTTTCAGCACCTTGCGTGGGCATTGCGCGCAGAGCTGGAGGCAGATGACGCGTCCGATCCGCTCTATGCGGAGAGCCTGTGCACGGCAATGGTCGTGCGTCTGATAGGCGGCGCACCGTCGCTCGACGACAAGCGGCGCACGCTCGCTCCCCGAACGGCGGCACGCGTGACCGAGTTCATCGAAGCGCATCTCGACCGCCGCCTCACGCTGAGCGAACTGGCCGTGCTTGCCGACCTGAGCGTGCCGCATTTCAAGGTGCTGTTTCGCGCGACGCTCGGCATGCCGGTGCATCAGTACGTGGTGCAGCGGCGCGTCGAACGGGCGCGCACGCTATTGCTGCAAGGCCGGCTCTCCGCGAGCCAGGTCGCGCTCGACGCCGGTTTCGCGCACCAGAGCCACATGGCGCATTGGATGGGGCGGCTCCTCGGCATGACGCCGCGCGAACTGATGAAGTCGGGCGCGCGCTGACGCGCCCGACTCATGGTGGACGTCAACCCGGCGGCGCCGCGCCGGTCAGTTGCGCGTACACGTCATGCGAGAGCTGCAGCAACTGCTTGCGGTCGATACCGCCTGACACCGCATAACCGAAATCGCCGTCGACCCAATAGAACACATTGACGGGTCCGTCCTGATACAGCTTGAACGCCGTGGTGTTTGCATTCACCTGACGGCGTGAGATGCACAGCGTCACGCGTTCGCCATTCGGCCCGCGATACATGAATTGAGCCGTCTGGCCGTCCGGACCCGGCAGCAGGCGTCCGCCTGAGAGGGCGAAGCCTTGCTTCGACAGCATCGGCGGATGCACGTTGGTGCCGAGGCGGTTCGCGAGCCACTGCACGAAATCCTGCTCGTGATCGACGCTCATGTCGGTGGGCCGGTCGACGGCCGGCATATACACCACATGTGCAACCGCGGCCTGACGCGCGAACACTTCCGAGCTGTCCGCGCTGACCGGGCGTGTATTTGCCGAACCGGCCACTGGCGCCATTGCGTCCTGCCCCATGTGCGTGCCGAATCCGATGCCGATGCCCAGCACCAGCGCCGCCGCCATGCCCGCGAATTGCGGCCAGTTGGCGGCAATGCGCGAGCGGCGCGGAGCGGCCGGCTGCAAGCGCCTCGGCACCGGTTCGTTCAACACGCGGTCGTAGCGCTCATGGAACAGGCTGTTCAGCGAGAAATAATCGCTGATGCGCGCTGCCAGCTCGGGACTCTGCTCGAGCGCGCGCTCGACTTCGGCGCGCCGTTCCTCGGACAGCGTGCCATCCACATAAGCGTGCAGCTCTTCTTCAGTGATCGGCATATGTTGGTCGCTCATCGCACTACCTGTAGTTTCGCACCGGGCTGGCTGCCCGCCATCAATGCCCGCAGCCGTTCGCGCCCGCGCGAAAGCCGCGACATGACCGTGCCGATGGGTACGTTCAGCGCGAGCGCGACGTCGGCGTAGCTCATTTCCTCGAGTCCGACCAGCAGCACGACTTCGCGCTGCTCCAGCGGCAGACGCTGCAATGCGTAGTCCAGATCGCGCATTTCCAGCGAGCGCGCCTGTTGCGCCGGCACGGCGAATTCGCTTTCGTGGACGCTTTCGTCGTCGACCGCCACATGGACCGCGCGCGAGGATGCCTTGCGCGCCTGATTGGCGAACACGTTGTGCATGATCGTAAACAGCCACGCGCGCAAATCGGTGCCGGGCACGAACATGCCGGTGCGGCCGAGCGCGCGTTCCAGCGTGTCCTGCACCAGATCGTCCGCGAGGTCGCGATTGTTGATCAGCGCCCGCGCGTAGCGCCGCAGACGCGGCACGTGCTCCATTAACTCGTCACGAACATCCATTCTTCATCCCGGTCATGGGGCCTCTCGTGAGCAGGAAGCGGCGGCGCTCTGTCAAAAGCGTCGCTCGCGTTGCTAGTGCAAACACGCTCGAGCGGATTCTATTCCACGCGTGCGGCACGGCACGCCGCGCCCATGCGTGGCTGGCGCGCGTCATTGCATCGTCATGACGTCGGCGGCGCGCATCAGGCCGTGCGTGCGCGCGTTGCCGGCCACCACGAAGCGCTGGCGCTGGGCGGTCCATGTCAGCAGGCGCACGTCGCCGATGCGGCGCGCGGACCATTGCGGCTGCGCCGGCGCGAGCAGGGCGAGCGCCGACAGCACGACCACAGGCTGGTTGTCGGCGTTCAGATAGACGAATCCGGTCGCGCGCTGCAAAAGGCCCAGCGACAGCACGCGCTCATCGACGAGCCGCAACCCGATCGCCTCCAGGTCGGGCGCCGACGGCTCCCTGCGAGTCGGCGTTGCGGCGGGAAAAGGCGCGGCGGCGGTTTCGGCCAGCACCATCACAGCGGCATTGTTGAGCGCCTGCTGCGTGACCTGCATGGCCGCTAGCCAGCCGGCCAGCGCAAAGCACGCAATGACGAGCACAAGCAGCGCCCGCCATGTCTTGCGCAAGCGCGGCTTCGCCACGGCCTTGCCCCGGCGGCTCGGCGCGTTGCGCCCGCCGTTCAGGGCGACAGCGGCGGGTTCGTCGGCGGTCTGAAAGGAACGCTGAATCTGCTCGTTGAGCTTGCCGTAAAAGGCCACGCGGCGGGCTTCGGCCGGATCGCGAATCAGGTAGTCGCGCAAGAACGCGGCGCGTGCCGGCGACAACGTGCCGTCGGCGTAGGCCTGAATGTCGGCTTCGGAAAGCGGCGAATCGGCGGGGGCGTCGGTTGGTTTCATGATGAAAGCTCTCCGGTCGGAATCCGGCTATGAGGTGCAAACACGGTCGCGGGCCCGCTTATTCCGCTCGCTCGACGGCGCGCACCGAACGCTTTCACCGCGTTTCACCATGCAATCGACGCACTGCGCGAAGGCGAGCGAACGCCCTCGCAGGGCGCTTTATTCCGTGGTCCGGAAATGTTTTTCGCATGAGCCTCGCACAGGAATAAAAGCCGGAAAAGCGTGGTTCTCCCTGATGCAAACCCGCACATCACTCACTGGAGTCCATCATGAAGAAGTTCGCTTTGGCCGCATTGTCTGTCGCCGTCCTGGCTGCATCGTCGAATGTTTTTGCGCAAGGGAAGACTCGCGCCGAGGTCTACCAGGAACTGATCGAGGCGCAACAGAACGGCCTTGATTACGTGACCGACGCGTCGTATCCGGATGTCAGCCCTGTGTTCGCGCATCAGGTCGAGCAGCATAAGCAGGCGCTGGCCGCCGAGGCGGCTGCGAGCCGCATGGCAAGCGAAAGCGCGTCGGCTGACAAGATGAACTGAGCATACTGGAAAGCAGGCGCGCCGTGGGCGGTGCGCCTGCGCAAACCCAAACTCAAACTGCAAACCGCGCCCTCATCAAACCGCGCCGCCCCCTCAAACCGCGCCGCCCCACGAGCGCCACCTCACACAGCCGAATCCCGTCAACGCGTAAAATGACCGGTTATCACTGGCGAACGATGCCTCGGGGCGAACCTAGGCGGTGGACAGCGCGCCGTCCGCCGGACCGATCCCCGTGTGTCGCTTGCCTTCGCCGGCTTGAAAGGGGATGCCCGCTGATGTCGTCAGTTTTCTTCGATCGGGAACGGATTGCAGACTGGCTCGGTGACAACACCGTGGCCAAGGCGCGCGCGGTCGGCCCCGTCAGCAACGTGCAGTGGCATGGAGCCACGCTGACGGGCGACGTGCAGGGCAGCCAGCCGCAGCCCTACAGGACACGCGTGCGCTTTCGTACGGACGGCGGCACGCCTTGGGCGCAGAGCGACTGCAGCTGTCCCGTCGGCCGCAATTGCAAGCATGTGGCCGCGCTGCTGCTCGCCGAACTCGAGTATCACGACGAGATGGACCACATCGTTCGCATGGACGACGCTGAGCGCGACGACAGCGCCCCCATGGTGGCAAGACCGCCCATGACGGAGCGCTTCGGCCCGCAGCAGGGCGTGCGCCCCGAACTCGTCAGTTGGCTGGAGCGCTTTCGCGCCCGCGCGGAGGCCGCCGACGCTGCCGCCCAGAAGGCGACGGCCGCGCGCACCGAGACGCTCGCTTACCGGCTCAACTGGTCCGACTTCCACATGCGTCACGAGGTCGTGCTGTACCGCGCGCGCTGCGACGCCGACGGCAAGATCGTCGAAGTCGGCGAGACGTGGGGCAATGTCGAGTCGGCGCTGCTCAAGCAACCGAGGTTCGTGTCCGACGAAGATCTGTCCATTCTGCGCGGGCTGTGGCTTGGCCGTGCGCGCGAAGACTTCGGGCAATTCATCCTGCGCGGCACGAGCGGCGCGGAGATGCTGCAAAAGCTGATCGCCACCGGGCGCCTCTTTTTCGACTTCACGGTCGCGCCTCATGACGATGCGCCAACGCCGCTCGTGCGTGCCGCCGACCGGCCCGGGCGCATCGAATGGGAGCCGCTCGCCGACCAGCGGCTGCGTCCCGTTCTATGCACTGAGCCGCGCGCCACCATGGTGCTGCCGACCGAGCCCGTCTGGTACGTAGATGGCGCGGCGAGAGAGGCGGGCATCGTGCGTTCGTCGCTGCCGTTCCAGCAATTGCCCGATTATCTGGCCATGCCGCCCATCTCGCTCGCCGAAGCGCCGCTCGTCGCGTCGGTGCTGCGCGAGGTCGCGCCGGACTTGCCGTTGCCGCCCACCAACGAAGCGTCGGCGATCCGCGTGATCGACGTGGAACCCGTGCCTGTGCTCACGCTCAACAGCCACGCGCTGCCTTCTGTGGCCACGGCAGCCAGGGCGGCGAAGGGGCAGGCGGTGGAGCTGGCCGGCGTGAGCTTCGACTACGACGGCGTCAGCATCAACGTGGACAGCAGCGTGACGCTTGTGCCGGTGCCGGGCGGCGAAGTCATTCATATTCGCCGCCGCTACGAGGTCGAGAAAAAGCGCCTGCTCGAACTGCGCAAGACCGGGCTGCAGAAAGTGCCGACGAGCCGCGTGTTCGCGTCGCGTCTGTTGCCCGATACGATG
Source organism: Burkholderia sp. WSM2230 (assembly GCF_000472445.1). GTDB lineage: Bacteria > Pseudomonadota > Gammaproteobacteria > Burkholderiales > Burkholderiaceae > Paraburkholderia. The sequence continues at coordinate 27,755 of NZ_AXAJ01000009.1, read as the reverse complement.
CTCGGTTTGCCCGATGCCGAGGCGTGGTCCGTGTTCGTCAACGAGGCCGTGCCGGATCTCGTCAGCAAGGGCTGGCGTGTGACGATGGCGCCGGAGTTCCGCTACAACGTCATCGAAATCGATGCGATCGACGGCACTGCCCATCAGGCGGGCGACGGCTGGTTCGATCTGGAAATGGGCATCCGCATCGGCGAGCGCAATGTGCGGCTCGAACCGCTGCTCGCCGATCTGTTTCGCCGCGACCGGCGCTGGCTTGGCGGCGCGCTGGACGCGATTCCCGACGACGAGCCGATCGAGCTGAAAACCGAGGAGAACAAGCGTCTGCGGCTGCGCGCGGATCGGCTGAAGCCGGTGGTGCGCGTGCTCGTCGACCTGTTCGACTCGCTCGGCGGGGCGCTGGCCGAAGGCGCGCCGCTGCGCGTGCCGTCCGTCGACGCGGGCCGTCTCGAGGCGCTGAACGACACCGGGCGCTGGCAGTTTCGCGGCGACGATTCGATCCGCCAGCTCGCTGAGCGCCTGCAAGCCGGTCCGCGCCTGCGGGACGTGCCGGTGCCCGCGGCCCTGCGCGCGGAATTGCGCGGGTATCAGCAGCAGGGTTTGAACTGGATGCAGTATCTGCGCGAACAGGGTCTCGCCGGCGTGCTCGCCGACGACATGGGCCTCGGCAAGACCGTGCAGACGCTCGCGCATATTCTCGCCGAGCGGGAGGCGGGGCGGCTCGACAAGCCCGCGCTGATCGTCGTGCCGACCACGCTCGTGCACAACTGGCGCGAGGAGGCGCGGCGCTTCGCGCCCGAGCTGAAGGTGCTGGTGCTCAACGGCCCACAGCGCAAGGAGCGCTTCGAGCAGATCGGCGAACACGAACTGATCCTGACCACCTACGCGTTGTTGTGGCGCGATCAGAAGGTGCTGGCCGGACACGAGTACCACCTGCTCATTCTCGACGAAGCGCAGTACGTGAAGAACGCCACGACGAAGGCCGCACAGGCGATCCGCGGTTTGACCGCGCGCCACCGCTTGTGTCTGACCGGCACGCCGCTCGAGAATCACCTCGGCGAACTGTGGTCGCAGTTCGACTTTCTGCTGCCGGGCTTTCTCGGTACGCAGAAGGACTTCACCCGCCGCTGGCGCAACCCGATCGAAAAGAATAACGACGGGGTGCGCCGCTCGTTGCTCGCACGCCGCATCCGGCCATTCATGCTGCGGCGTCGCAAGGACGAAGTCGCGAAAGAGCTGCCGGCCAAGACGACGATTGTGTGTTCCGTCGATCTGGAAGGCGCGCAGCGCGATCTGTATGAAACCGTGCGCACGGCGATGCAGGAGCGGGTACGCGCCGCGGTGAGCGCGCAGGGCCTCGCGCGCAGTCACATCATCGTGCTTGATGCGCTGCTCAAGTTGCGACAGGTGTGTTGCGATCCGCGCCTCGTGCGCACGCTGCGAGGCGCCGACGCTGGCGGCGAAGCTCACGAGGACTCGCAAGGCAAGCCCGCGCGAGCTTCCGACAAGCCGGAGAAGGCCGCCCGAATCACGCGTTCGGCCAAGCTCGATCTGCTGCTTTCCATGCTGCCCGAACTGATAGAAGAAGGACGCCGCGTGCTGCTGTTCTCGCAGTTCACAGGCATGTTGTCGCTGATCGCCCAAGCGCTCGATGAAGCCGCGATCCCGTACGTGATTCTGACCGGCGATACGACGGACCGGATCACGCCTGTGCAACGCTTCCAGCAGGGCGAGGTGCCGTTGTTCCTCATCAGCCTGAAAGCGGGCGGCGTGGGCCTGAACCTGACCGCCGCCGACACCGTGATTCACTACGATCCGTGGTGGAATCCGGCCGCCGAGAACCAGGCCACCGACCGCGCGCATCGCCTCGGTCAGGACAAGCCGGTGTTTGTCTACAAGCTGATCGCGGCGGGCAGCATCGAGGAAAAGATTGTGGAACTGCAGGAAGAGAAGGCCGGGCTCGCGGACAGCATTCTCTCCGAAGACGCCGCCGGCGCCGCCAAATTCTCCGACGACGACATCGACGCATTGTTCGCGCCGATGCCCGAACTGGAAGGCGGAAAGTGACGCGCGCGGCCGCCAGGGCCGCGCCTGCCGACGCCAGGCGATGCCATTTCGCCGCACTCAAATCTCACCACATTTGACCTGCGATTGTTCAAAGGCGTCACAAATCGTCAAGGAATGCTGAGTTTCGCCTGATGGCGTCAACGGTTTCTTTTCGTACTCGTTGAACACGCGACCATTCACCGGTCAGTCAATGCATACGTTAAGGAACATACCGTAATGAACAAGCAACTTCTCGCCGCCGCCGTCGCCGGCCTGTTCTCCATCGCAGCGTTCGCGCAGAGTTCCGCGCCCGCAGCGGCTTCCGCGCCGCAAGCCGCAACGCTGCACGCAGCGCCGGCGGCTGTTGCTGCAAGCTCTGCCGCTGCCAATGAAGCAAAGCCGGCGGCCACGCACCATCACGCGAAGAAGCATAAGCACGCACACAAGCATGCGCACAAGCATGCAGCGTCGGCCGCCCATGGCGACGACAACGCTGCACCCGTCGCCGACGACGCAGCACCCGCCAAGCCGTAAGTTTCGCGCCGCTTATCGAAGCTGTTGGCGGGCCTGCTAGCGAGCCTGCTGGCAAGCCTGCTCGCAACCCTGTAGCGAGCCCGCGAAAGAGCGGATCGATGCCCGGCATCGATCCGCTTGCACCGATCCAGGCCGCAGCGGCGCTAACGCGCCGTGACGCCCATTGCATCTGCTTCCACAGAAGAAGCACGAGCGCGCTGCCGCCGCTCGTCAAGAACACGATCTCTTTCTAGTCCTAATGAAAATCAGTTTGTCCCGATGTGCCCAACCGCTCGTCACGATGCTGCTTGCGTTGTCATTGTCCAGCCCGCTGAGCGCCTGTTCCCTGCGCTCGCCGGGCGCGCCGTTGAGCGATGCGCCGGCCGGCGAGCAGATGGATCCGATCGCGGCGATCGCGACCGGCAGTGCACTGGCGGCGCAGGGCGAAACGGCGGTGCCCTCGGGGTTTTATCGAGTGAATCCGGGCGATACCTTGACGGCGATTGCGCGAGACTTTGGCCGCGACGTCTCGGCGGTTGCGCGGTGGAATCGTCTTCCCGCCGATGCCGGGTTGCGAACCGGACAGATACTGCGGGTCGCGCCGCCGCCCTCGAGCGCTTCGGGCAACCCGGCCGCAACGAATGCGCGTACGCCGGCGAGCGCGGATAAGCGTGCGGACAAGCGCGAGGACACAGCGTCCGGCACCGCGCGCGATGCCAAAGCAAGGCTTATGTGGCCGGTCAGCGGCGCGGTGGAACAGCCGTTCGTTGCCGGCAGGACCAAAGGCGTGACACTCGCCGCGTTCGCGGACGAGCAGGTGAAGGCTGCGGCGAACGGCAAGGTCGTGTATGCGGGCGGCGGCATTCCGGGCTACGGCCGGCTGGTCATCGTCAAGCATGACCCGCACTTGTTGACCGCGTACGGCAATAACCGCGCGCTGCTCGTCAAGGAAGGCGCGCTCGTCAAGAAAGGCCAGGCGATTGGGCAAGCCGCGACGGACGCGAGCGGCGACGCATCGATGCGTTTCGAAGTGCGCCAGGACGGCAAGGCTGTCGATCCGCTCCTCTACCTCCCCAGGCGCCGTTAGCGGGGGCTTGGTCCCGCTTGTTGCCGCTTGTTGCCGCTGCTTCTTCCCGTTATCCCCGAACCAAACCAAACCAAACCGGACGCGACACGCCGTGCTGTCCATGCAGCATGACGCGTGCGACGACGCTCATGACACTTGACTCTTGCAACCGTTCCCAACGCCGTCTTTCATTGACGCTCGCTTTGCTAGCTGCCGCGCTCGCGCTTGCCGGCTGCGCACAACCCGGCGTCGACGCAGGTCCGCAAGGGGCTGAGCCCACGGCCATGCACATGTTGGAAGGCGCGCCACGGCATGCGTTCCAGCACGACGATGGTGCGGTTCCAGACAGCGCTGCGCAGCCACTGCATTCATCGGCTACGCAGCCCGGCACGGACGCGCAGTCCACGAACGACGATTCGCCCATCGTGCCGGCCTGTGCTTGCAGCAAAGGCTTTCGGCAGACCGGCGTCGCTTCATGGTACGGCAAGCTCTTTCACGGCCGCCGCACCGCGAGCGGCGAACGCTACGACATGCATGCATTGACGGCCGCGCATCGCACGTTGCCGTTAGGCGCATGTGTGCGTGTCACGTTGCTCGCGCGCATGCGTTCGGTCGTAGTGCGTATCAACGACCGTGGCCCGTTCGTGCGCGGACGGATCATCGATCTTTCGTATGCTGCCGCCGAAGCGCTCGGCGTTCGCGCGGCGGGCGGCGCGCAGGTCAGGCTCGAGCACATCGCGCCCGTGCGCGGCGCGGACGGCGCACGCCGCTGTATGGATCTGCCGGCCTGACGTTGCCCTTTACCCATCGATGCACGCCGGTTTCATCCGGCTTACGCGCAGGTGACAAGGGCCAACGGTTTGTCACCACGGCACCGCGCGGACTGTAACAAATCATCGCGTGTGTAAAACGGGCGGGTTTCGCAGCGTCTGGCCGTCGTTTTTTAAGGCCGCATGCAGCGCTGCCGGAGCGCGGGGCACGCTCGCATCGTGCGTAAAAAGTACCGCACGTCTCGTTACAAACGCAGTTATTTCATCTTGAGGAAGCTTTTCGTTGCAGTTATTTTTGGTCCACTCGTGTGGGCAGCCCCCGCGAGCGTGTGATGTTTTTGAAGCGGCGTCGTCCCGTCAAGGGAACGACGCCGTTCTTTTATGCAAGCGAGCCTGAGGCCTGGCAGGCCGGCCGCGGTCCGATTCGATCGCGACATGATCGACGGTATAAACGCGCGCGCCGCTTATCAGTTGAAGCCACGAAATCCACAATGCGCCCACGGTTGCGGGCGAGCCCGAACCGCTTCACACACGCGCGAAGCGCATCGGCAAGGAGCAGGGCAATGGACATTCGAACGAGGGCAACAACGGTTCATATCAGCGACGAAGGCAGCGGCGAACCGGCGCTGGTGTTTCTGCACTATTGGGGCGGATCGTCGCGCACGTGGGACGCGGTTGTGAGCGAACTGGCGGGCGCGTATAGGAGTGTGGCGGTCGATCATCGCGGATGGGGCTATTCGCACGCGCCGCAGCAAGGCTACGCAATCGCGGACCTGGCAGACGACGTGCAGGACGTCATCGAAGCACGGCGGCTTTCGCGCTACGTTCTGGTCGGTCACTCGATGGGCGGCAAGGTGGCGCAACTGGTCGCCTCACGCCGGCCGCAAGGACTGGAGGGTGTCGTGCTCGTGGCGCCGTCGCCGCCGTCGCCGACCATTCTTTCCGACGAACAGCGCGCCGCAATGGCCGCTGCTTACGACTCGCGCGAATCCATCGCGTGGGTGCTGGATAACGTGCTTACCGCCAATCCGCTCGACGCCCGGCTGCGCGAGCAGGTCATCGTCGACAGTCTGCGGGGTGCGCCGCAAGCGAAGGCGGCCTGGCCCAACGCTGCCATGCGCGAAGACATCAGGCAGGAGGTTGGCTTAATCGACGTTCCGGTGCTCGTGGTGGGCGGCGAACTCGATCAGGTCGACCCTATCGAGACGTTGCAAAAGGAAGTGCTGCCGCGCATTGCCGGCGCGCGCCTGGACGTGCTGCTGGGCACTGGACATCTGTCTCCGCTCGAAGCGCCGTCGGCGCTCGCGGCTATCATCCGGCAGTTTCTCGGCGAGTTGCAGGCTTGGCAACGTGCGAGCGGCGCACCCGCGCGGGCGGCGACTGTCTGAAGCGGTCCCACGGCGGCTCGTCGCCGAAAGCAGCGGCGAGGTAGTCGAGGAAGTGCCGCACTTTCAGCGGCAGATGTCGTGCGCTCGGATACACCGCCTGAATCGTCAGCTCGGATGCATGGTATTCAGGCAGCAGTTCGACGAGTTTTCCGCAGGCAATCTGCTCGCCGAATACGAAAGTCGGTCCATACACGATGCCCGCGCCGGCAAGCGCCGCGGCAAGCAGCATCTGGGTGTTGTTGGCTGCAAGGCGGGAAGGTCCGTCGATCACATGTGGGCGTTGTTCGTTGTCGAACAGTGTCCAGTCGCCGACCGAGACGGCTTCGCTGAACGTGAGCCGCGGCGCCCGCCGCAAGTCGTCGGGATTGCGCGGCATGCCATGGCGCTTCAGGTAGTCTGGCGACGCGCAGATCACCATCCGGCACGGCGCCAGCCGCCGCGCGACCAGCGCCGAATCGGGCAGGCGCCCGATGCGCACCGCCACGTCCACGCCGCTTTCCAGCAGGTCGACATAACGGTCGGAGAGCGACACTTCGACTCTCACCTGCGGACATTGCTCCATATACCGCGCGAGCACGTCGCCCAGGTGCATGGCCCCGAAGGTGACCGGCGCCGCCACTCTGAGCACGCCGCGCGCGGCGCCGTGCGCGTCGCTGGCTTCGCGGTTGGCCTCGTCGTAGGCTTCGAGAATCCGCTTGCATCGCTCGTAATACGCGTGGCCGACGTCCGTCAGGCTCAGGCGGCGCGTACTGCGTTGAAGCAGTCTCGCGCCCAACTGGGCTTCGATCGCGCTGACGTACTTGCCGGCCATGGCGGCGGACAGGCCAAAGCGGCGCGCAGCCGCCGCGAAACTGCCTTCGTCGACGGCGGCGACGAATACTGCCATGCCGGTCAAACGGTCCATTCGTTCCTCGATTCGATAGCGCGGCTATCCGCTGCGTGAGGGTGCAGAAGAGAGCGGAAAACCGCGATTATCGACCGAAACGAATGAGCGTTGCGTTGCCCGGCTCAGGCAGGCTCGGTCTCGCGCTCTAGAGCCGTGCGCGGCGCCGTTTGCGGCCGCTCGATCCGCCGATGCGCGGCCTCGGCAAGCACCCACGCGAGCGCGACCAGCGCTGCTGCCACGACGCTCAGATAGCGCCCGCCGATTGACTGCAGCACCGCGCCGCCGAGCACGCCGGAGCAGGCGAGGCCCATATACGTGGCCGTACTGTTGAGCGCCAGCAGCAGGGGCGCGACTTGCGGCGAGAGCTGCACGAGCCGGTGCTGCTGCGGAACGATGAGTCCCCAGCCGCAGATTCCCCACACCGTCAGCGCAATCGCCGCGCTCAAAGCGTGAGCCGACGTCCACGGCAGCGCGCAGAAGTTGACGGCGGCCACGCACAACATCGCGTTGATGATGTGGCGGCTCCTGAACCTGTCGACAAGCCGTCCCGCCCACAGATTGCCCGCCGTGGCGGCCACGCCCCACAACAGGAACATGCCCGCGAGAACGCGCTCGTCGCCATGCGTCACACGGTTCAGCACGACGCCCGCATACGTGTAGACCATCAGAAAGCCGCCGAATGCGAACAGCGAAGTGAGCAACGTGAGCGCGATGCGCAGGTCCCGAACCGGCGCGAGCCGCTCCCGCAACGTGATAGATCGAGGCTGCGTGACGGAGGGCAACATCGTCCATACGCCGATCATCGCGACCAGCCCGAGCAGCGTGACGAACCAGAGCGTGGTTCGCCAACTGCCGAATCCGCCGATAAACGTGCCGATGGGCGACCCGAGCGCAGTGGCGCCCGTCAGGCCCGCCGTGACCGTGGCGAGCGCGCGGCCGCGTCTTTCCGGCGCGGCGAGCGCGGAGGCCACGCCCAACGCAGTAGGAGAAAAGAGCGCCGCACCGAAGCCGGCCAGTGCCCGCGCGAAGAGAACCGGGTGCAGTTCGGTAGCCATCGCGCTGATCGCATTGCCGACCACGAAGATGCTCAACGCGGCGACCAGCAAAAGCTTGCGCGGCCATGCGCCGGCGACGGCCGCCATGACCGGCGCGGCCACCGCGTAGGTCAACGCATAAAACGTCACCATCAGGCCCGCCGCGCTGACGGAGCTATGCAGCGATGCCGCGACGTTCGGCAGTATGCCGGCGACGACGAAATTGTCGGTGCCCATGGCGAACATGCCCAGTGCGAGTATCAGTAATCGACGGTCCATGAGAAGGTTTCCACCCAGCCAGTTCAGTTCCGATGCAAGGCAGCCGCAGTTGCCGCGGCTGCCTCGGTCCTGCGCGCGTCCACGTGCCGACGCGAGGTATGGGCCAAGCATAGCGTCCGTTGACCGCGTCTCAAATGTCATATATACCTGCAATTCAGGACATGGCCGGAGTCGCGCATGCACAGAATCGGTTTCGTCGTATTTCCCAACTTTTATCTGATGGGCTTCGCGGCGGTCACCGCGTTCGAGGTGGCCAACGGCGTGCTCGAAGAGCCCGCGTACGAAGTGACGCTGCTCTCGGAGACGGGCGGGCTCGTGCTGTCGTCGGCGGGCATCCGGGTGGAGACGCAGCCTTTCGGCGACGCCACCTTCGACACGGTGATGTTCGGCTCGGGCGTCGACATCGACCTGAGGTCCGCGGCGCTCACCGAATTCGTCAGACGCTCGCTTGAGACATCGCGGCGGATCGCGGCGCCCTGCACGGGCGCGTTTGTCCTCGCCGAGGCGGGCGCGCTCGACGGCCGGCGCGCCACGACCCATTGGCGTTTCGCCAACGATCTGCAGCGCCGCTTCCCGAAGATCTCTGTGGAGGAGGACCAGATTTTCATCGTCGACGGGCCGATCTGGACGTCCGCGGGCATGACGGCCACCATCGACATGGCGCTCGCCATGATCGGGAAGGACCACGGCCAGGACGTGTCGCGCACGGTGGCGCGCAAGCTCGTCGTCTATCACCGGCGCGCGGGCGGACAGTCGCAGTTTTCGACCTTGCTCGACCTCGATCCCAAGTCGGACCGGATCCAGAAAGCGATCGACTATGCGAACGCCAATCTGCGCAATGCATTGACCGTCGAGGAACTCGCCGACGTCGCCGGCTTGAGCCCGCGCCAGTTCAGCCGGGCCTTCAGCGCCGAGACGGGGCAGTCGCCCGCGAAAGCCGTCGAGCATTTGCGGGTCGAAGCGGCGAGACTGATGCTGGAGAAAGGCCGCCTCTCGCTGGATGTAATCGCGGACCAGGTCGGCTTTGCCGACCGCGAGCGGATGAGGCGCGCGTTTTTGCGCACGACAGGGCAGCCGCCTCAGGCGGTGCGTCGTTTGAGCCGGGAAACGCACGGGGCGTCGGCGCAGCGTCAGGCGTGATTGCGCGCGACGGCAATCACATGCGCCTGGAAATTCCGGTATGCGACAGACGCGAGCGCGGACCCGTCGCGCAAGCTCATCCGTATAGAAGCGTGCTTTTCCAGCATGGCCAGGCGGATTTGACAAAGCTTAAACGATTTATTTTGAGACAGTTCCTATACTGACTCACGAAATGTCAAACCGCTGATTCCGAATCCTGGCGGCGGTTTGAAAAAGAAAGGCGGCGGGGCCAGCACCAGGCGAGAGAGACCACCGGATCCAAATAACGCCGGATAGGCAGACATACCCGGCAGCGGAACCTGAGAGATAAACCGAAAGGCGAACACAGAGGCGCCGCAGTGAGGGAGTCGCCACGAAGCGGCATGCAGGCGGCGTGCAGGCAACATGCAGCGGGCGAACAGGCGACATGCAGCCGACATGCAGTCGACATGCAGACAATATGCGCCCAGCATGAAAAGCAAACATGCCAGCAGCATGAAAGCGGCGCGCAATTGAAAGACGCCGCGCCGCGAGCCGTTTAATGGTATCCGGCGAAAACAGCCGTTTTTTCGATTATGATTATCGCCGGTTTGATAATCGCTGCTCCTGAATCAAAAAATGCGCGCTAATTTTGAGATGGGATGGCAAGAGTTTGTACGGGGCGCGAGGCGAAGGACCATTAGTCGAAAGAAAGTCGAAGAAACTTCGAACTGTAGATAAGTGGAACGCCGGATCGCCCGGTGCCTGGCGCACCGGCATCCCGGCCAGTGCGCCGGTTTCCCGGCAGCGCATCACGGCTGCCGGCGCGACCGGTCGGCCAGTTGGAAACGATAAAGTCGCGTTGCGGGGTTTTATGAGAATTGCTGTCCTGGATGACGATTCGGCGCAGGCCGATCTGGTTTGTCAGACGCTGTCGGCGGCCGGCCATGTCTGTCACGCATATGGAGAAGGCCGCGAACTGGTGCGGCAGTTGCGGCGCCAGACCTTTGATCTGCTGGTGCTCGACTGGAATGTGCCCGATATGTCGGGCGAAGAAGTCCTGCGCTGGGTGCGCCAAAGCCTGTCAGAACGCCTGCCGGTCTTGTTCATGACGAACCGCGGCCATGAAAGCGACATCACGTCGATTCTGAACACGGGCGCCGACGACTACGTCGTCAAGCCAGTCTCCGCTGCGGTGCTGCTGGCGCGCGTCGGTTCGTTGCTGCGGCGCGCCTATCATCTGAAGCCGCCGTCGGCGAAGGAAACATTCGGCGAGTTCGAGTTCGACCTGCATGCGAAGCACGTGGTGGTCCGCGGCACGAAGGTGGCGGTCACACAGAAGGAGTTCGAGCTCGCGCTGCTGCTGTTCCAGCATCTGAGCCGGCCGCTCTCGCGCGCGCATATCCTCGACGTCATCTGGAAGCAGGCGACCGACATCCCGTCGCGCACCATGGACACGCACGTCTCGATGCTGCGCAGCAAGCTCGGCCTGCGCCCCGAGCACGGCTACCGTCTGACGCCGATTTACGGCTACGGCTACCGGCTCGAGCGGCTGGAATCCGCCAGCGAGGCGCCGGCCATCGCCGGACGGCCGGAAGAGGGGCAGGCGTGACGTTTTCCGTCGATGTCGCTCCGGCGAGGCGGAGCAGCGGCGGTTCGGCGGCCCGGCGCGCGGGAGTACTGCTGACGGCGGCCGGCATGCTCGCGATGGTGTGCTTAGCGCCCACCGCCGCACACGCGCAGTCTGCGCGCGCGCCCAAACAGCGTGCGAAAGCGCCGCCGCCCGTCTACGTTTCCTACGTGACGCGCGAAGGCGACACGCTGTACGAAATCGCGAGCCGCTATCTGAGCAATGGCGACTGGGCCGCGCTCAGCCGCCTCAATCGCGTGCCCGCGCCGCGCCGCATGCATGCAGGCGTGGCGCTGCGTCTGCCTGCCGACAAGCTGAAACAGGACCCGGAGACGGCGCGCGTCATCGCAACCAGCGGCCCGGCCGAACATGCGTTCGGCAAGAGTCCGTACTTGCCGCTTGCGGCGGGGGCGACGCTCAGCGAAGGCGACCGCATCCGCACTGGACCGAACGGCTTCGTCACGCTCGAGCTGTCCGACGGCTCGCATGTGACGATGACCGAAGACGGCGTACTCGACATCGGCAAGCTGCGGCGTACCACGTTGACGGGCGCGGGCGACCGGCAATTGGCGTTGCAGCGCGGGCGGGTCGAAACCGAGGTCAGGCACGCGACGAAAAAAGACGACCGCTTCCAGATCCGCTCGCCGTCGGTGGTCGCGGGCGTGCGCGGGACGCATTTCCGGGTGACTTACGACGGCGACACACAAGCCACCGCAGTCGAGGTGCTGGACGGCGCAGTCGGTGTCGATCCGGCCGCGCCGCTCGTGCGCGCGCCCGCACCGGGCGTGCCGTTGCAGGCGTCGGCGCAACTGCTGGCGGCGCGCTTTGGCAGCATCACGCGAGCCGACGGCGCGCCGGGCGACGCAGTCCCGCTGCTTGACGCGCCCGCGCTCGCGCAACCGTCGCGCGTGCAGGACGGCAAAACGGTTGCCTTCGATCTGGTCCCGCAGCCTGCCGGCCCTGGCACCGACACGGTCAACGCGGCAAGCAAGGTCGCCGCCTACCGCGTGCAGATCTCGCGTGATGCCGACCAGCTCGACCTGATCCGCGAGTTGCGCGTGAGCGCGCCGCACGCCGATTTTGGCGATCTCGCGGACGGCACGTATTTCGTGCGCATCGCCGCCATCGACCCGAATGGGCTCGAAGGCCTGCCGCGCGTGTATGGCTTCGAGCGCCGGCAGTTCGGTCTTGCGGCGTCGGCCGCGCCGCGCCCCGGCAGCCACGAGTACGAGTTCCGCTGGTTCGTGAGCCGCGCGCCGGCTTCGGGGCAAACGCGCTTTCGCTTCGTCATGGCGACGACGGCCGATCTGCGTCATCCGATTGTCGACCGGACGGATCTGACAGGTGGCCAACTGGTGGTGAGCGATCTGCCGCCGGGCGTCTACTATTGGACCATCGTTGCCGAGCAGTTCGACAACGGCCGCTTCTACGAGACGAGCAGCGCGGTTCGCTCGTTTACGCTCGCGCGCTGACGCTGGTAGATTCACGAGGCCGCAGCCGATCCGCTTACGAACGCTCACGCTCGCACGCCCTACAGACCCCACGCGCACGCCTTGTCGAACACACCTACGCGCCTGAGCCTCGACCCGCGCGCCCGTCTTGGACGGCGCGCGGGTCGGCGTTTTCTGATCGAATGGGTGGCCATTGGCTGCCTCGGCATCATTGTGATCCTGCTCGGCTCGATGGGGCGGATGAGTGAGAGCGTCGATCATCTGATGTACGACCGCTTGCTGAGCTGGCGTACGCAGCCGGTACTGCCCGACATTATCGTGCTCGAAATCGACAATCAAAGCATCGCGCAGCTTGGACGCTGGCCGTGGCCGCGCAGCGTTCACGCGAGCCTGCTCGAGCAGCTCGCGAAAGCGGGGCCTGCGGCGGTCGTCTACGACGTGCTGTTCACAGAACCCAATCCCGACGATGCCGCGCTCGCGCGCGCCATCGCGCTCAGTCCGACCTATCTGCCGGTGCTGCTCACGAACGACGGGCGGGGCGCGCGGCATGTCGCCGTCGAACCGGTGGCGCCGCTCGCGCATGCCGCAGCCGGCCTCGGGCATATCAACCTCGAAGTGGACAGCGACGGTATCGTGCGCAGCGTCGCGCAATTCGAGGGCGACGCCGACGCACGCTGGCCGCAACTGATGGTGACGGTCGCGCGGGCGGCGCAGCGGGGCGCGCTTGCACTGAATTCGCGGCCGGCGAGGACGGAGGGCGCTGCGGGCGCTACGGGCGCCGGCAGCGGCGGCACGCCCGCTACGTCCCACGCGAACAGCGACGCCGCGAGCGACGGCCGTTTCCTGATCCCATTCAGCCGCAACTCGCAAAGCTATACGAAGCTCAGCTTTGCAAACGTGCTCGCCGGCGACGTCCCCGTCGAGAAGCTGCGCGGTCGCATCGTCGTGATCGGCGTAACCGCGTCGGGTCTCTACGACCGGTTTGCGACCCCCGTCTCAGGCGAGTTGGGGCCGCTGCCGGGCGTCTATATCCATGCGAACGTGCTCGATACGCTGCTGACCGGCCGCGCAGTAATGCCTGCCGCCCGGTGGTTGCTGTCCGCGGTGTCGCTGGTGCCGCTTGCCGCGCTGCTGGCGGGCTTTCTCGTGCTGTCGCCGCGCCGCTCGTTGCTGCTGACGGGCGCGCTCTGCCTGCTCGCCATGGCCGGCAGCGCGCTGCTGCTGTATGGCGCGCGGCTGTGGCTATCGCCGGTGCCCGCGATCATCGGCGTGGTCGTCGTCTATCCGGTCTGGAACTGGCGCCGCCTCGAAATGACGATGGCCTATCTGCGCAAGGAACTGCAGCGCCTCGCCAACGAGCCGCATTTGCTGCCGCAGACGCCGCAGCGCCGCCGCGAGTTCGGCGGCGACGTGCTCGAGCAGCACATGGCGCTGATGGCGCAAGCCGCGCAACGCGTGCAGGACATGAAGCGTTTCGTGTGGGACAGCCTGAACAGCGTGCCCGAGCCGATTCTGGTCAGCGACGTACGGGGCATCGTGCTGATCGCCAACCATGCCGCGAAGGCGCATTTCACGCGGCTTGGCGCGCCCATGCCGGAAGGACGCGCGATGCAGGCCGTGCTCGGCGGCCTGACGCTCGTGAAGGCGATCGACAGCGGCTCGGCGTCCGACGCCGACAACACGCTGTTCGCGCGCACTCACTGGCCGGCGCTGCTCGATCCCGCGCGCGGCGAATTCGCGGCGCTGATGGCGCAGGGCGTCGAAGTGCGCGACGCAAACGAGCGCGATCATTTGCTGCGTTACGCGAACTGCACCAATGCGCAGGGCGAGACGACCGGCTGGATCGCCGGTCTCGTCGACGTGTCCGCGCTGCATGCCGCCGAGCGTCAGCGCGAAGACGCGCTGCGGCTGCTGTCGCACGACATGCGTTCGCCGCAGGCGTCGATTCTCGCGCTGGTGGAAATGGAACGCGCCCGCGAGTTGCCGGCGCTCGCGCGCGGCGTGCTTGAGCGCATCGAACGTTATGCGCAACGCGCGCTGACACTCGCCGACGACTTCGTACAGCTTGCGCGCGCCGAATCGCAAACCTACATGCTTGAGCCGGTGAATCTCGCCGAGATCATGATCGACGCGAGCGACGAAGTCTGGCCGCAGGCGCACGCCAAGCGCATCGCGCTGGATATCGGAACCGGGAGCCACGGCGATCGTGACGACGCCAGCGGCGGCGCTCACTGGATCTGCGCGGACCGCTCGCTGATGACGCGCGCGCTCGTCAACATTCTGAACAACGCGGTGAAGTACAGCCCGCCGGATACGCGCATCACCTGCGAGCTGTCGTATGTGAAGCCGGCACGCGCAGCGGCCACAGCGGCGTCAGCGGCCACAGCGGTGGCAGCACCCACAGCGGCCTCAGCGGCCACAGTGCGCGCCGCGACGGGGCGCATATCGTGCACCATCCGCGACGAAGGCTATGGCATTCCCGAGGAGCAGCAGGCGGGTCTCTTCGAGCGCTTCAGGCGCTTCCACGAAACCGAGCGGCCCGAAGTGGGTGGAGCCGGGCTCGGCATGGCCTTCGTGAAGACCGTCGTGACCCGCCATGGCGGCGAAGTGAAAGTAACCAGCGCACCCGGACGCGGCACGGCGGTCACGATCTGCCTGCCGGTTCTCGACGACGAACAATCAGGCCAGCCTGCGAGCCCTCTTCATGACGCGTGAGCGCGCAACCAATCGAAGCGAGGAATGAACAGTGAGAGCTGTGAAAGCGGTGAAAGCGGTGAATGCGATCCTCATCTGCGCCGTGCTGGCAGCGGCGAGTCTGGCCGGCTGCACCGGCATGCATGCGGACGTACATACCGCCACGCCTGCAAGCGCTTTGCCGGGCGAGCGGACCTATAGCTTCGCGCGCATGCCGACGCAGGGGGCGGACAGCGCCCACGCGCATTTCGAAACCGCGCTGCGAGACGAACTGGCGAAGCAGGGTTTCGCGGATACGGCCGATCGTCCCGCGCATTACGTGCTGTCGGTCGGCTACGAAACGCGGCCGGCTGAAATTGGCGTGGACCGCAGCGACTGCACGGCAGGCGACTGCGGCAGGCAAAGCGGCGCGCCGTTCTCGCTATTCGGCGCACGCCTGTACCGGCATATGCTGACGCTGCGCTTTTTCGAGCGGGCAAGCGGACGCGAGGTCTACAAGGTCAGCGCGGCGAGCACGGACCGCGACGCCGATCCGCTGCGAGCGACGCCTGCGCTGATCAAAAGCGCGCTGGCCCAGTTTCCGTTCGGCGCACCGGCCGACTGGCGCGTCAAACTGCGCATGAATGAAGCGCGCGGTATACCGGACGTGGTCTCGGTCAAGCCGCTTGAAAAGTAACATTGCGACTGCGTTCAGAGCCCTTGCGGCCAGCGGTTTTCGAACACGCAATCGGCTAGCGGCATGCGCTCTGCCCAGCGCTCGCTTTGCAGCATCGGCTCGCCGTAGAACTGTTCGACGTGACCGAGGCACAGTATCGCGACCGGTCGCGCGCCTTTGGGCATCTGCAGGAGTTCGCGCACCGCATCCACGTCGAAGAGCGACACCCAGCCCATGCCGAGACCTTCCGCGCGCGCCGCGAGCCACATGTTCTGAATCGCGCAGGCCACTGACGCGAGATCCATCTCCGGCAATGTGCGGCGGCCGAAAATGTGCCGCTCGCGGCCGTCCATCAGCGCCATCACCAGCAGTTCGCCGCATTCCAGCATGCCTTCCACCTTCAGCTTCATGAACTCGTCGCGGCGTTTGCCGAGCGCGTCGGCAGTGGCAAGCCGTTCGCTTTCGACAATCTCATGCAGCGCCGCGCGCAACGCCGTATCCGTGATGCGCGCGATCCGCCACGGCTGCATGAAGCCGACGCTCGGCGCGTGATGCGCGGCGTCGAGGAGGCGCTGCAACACGGCGGCATCGACGGGATCGCGCACGAAGTGGCGCATGTCGCGGCGTTCATGAATCGCGCGATAGACCGCTTCGCGGTCCGCGTCGTTAAAAGGCTTCGCCATTGAAGAGAGCGGCCGCGAAGGCCGGGTTGGAGGGCCAGTAAGCATGCATGTAGGTCGCGACAATCGAGCCGACGCGATACAGCGCCTCGCCCGGTGCATCGCCTTGAGGCCGCGTGGCGGAGCAGAGCGGCACCAGAGCGGTGCTGACCTTCGAGTAGTGGAACGTATGGCCGGTCATCCGGCCATGCAGGCTGTCGATCTGCTGCATGCCAAGCGCGGTGAAGCGCGTTTGCATGGCCGCGTGGCCGGGTACGAGGCCGAGCATCGGCGTGCTCACGCCTTGGGTGTCGGTGAGCTGATCGAGCAGGTACAGCATGCCGCCGCATTCGGCGACGAGCGGCTTGCCGGCCGCCGCGTGGGCGCGCACCGCGGCGGCGCTGCGGGCGTTGCCGGCAAGCGCCGCTGCGTGCAGTTCCGGATAGCCGCCGGGCAGATAGAGCGCGTCGGTGTCGGCTGGCAAGCTCTCATCGGCAAGCGGCGAGAAGTAGTGCACATGTGCGCCGAGCGCTTCGAGCAGCGCGACGTTGGCGGGATAGATGAACGAGAACGCGGCGTCACGCGCAATGGCGATCTTCCTGCCTTGCAGAAGACGCGGCAGCGCCGGCGGCGTGGGCGCGCCGAATTCCACGGCCGGCGGCAATCCGGCCAGATCTGTGTGAGCGAGCGCATCGGCGGCGCGCTCGAGGCGTGTGTCCAGATCGTCGATTTCCTCGGCCTGATGCAGACCGAGGTGGCGGTCAGGCAGTTCGATTTCTCTGTCCGCAACAATGTGTCCGCACCAGCGCAGCCCCGGCGGCAACGCCTCCTGCAGCATCTGCGCGTGACGCGCCGAGCCGACGCGGTTGGCGAGCACGCCATGAAACGGCACCTGCTGCCTGAAATGCGCGAGCCCAAAGGCCACCGCGCCGAAGGTCTGCGCCATCGCCTTCGCGGAGATCACGGCGAGCACCGGCACGCCGAAAGCGGTCGCGAGGTCCGCGCTGCTCGGTGTGCCGTCGAAGAGACCCATGACGCCTTCGATCAGGATCAGATCGGCTTCAGCCGCCGCTTCGGCGAGCAGATTACGGCAGGCGTCCTGCCCGACCATCCACAGATCGAGCGACAGCACGGGCGCGCCGCTCGCGCGCGCGAGAATCATCGGATCGAGAAAATCAGGGCCGGTCTTGAAGACACGCACACGCCGCCCGAGCCGCCGATGGTAGCGCGCGAGGCCCGCGGTGATCGTGGTCTTGCCCTGACCCGACGCGGGAGCGCTGATGAAAAGCGCGGGGCACGCGGACACGTTCAGAACTCCACGCCGCGCTGCGCTTTCACGCCTTGCTCGCGGTACGGATGCTTGACGATGCGCATTTCTGTGACGAGGTCGGCGGCTTCGATCAGCGCATCCGGCGCGTGGCGGCCGGTCACGACCACATGCAGCATCTCGGGACGCGCGTTGATGACGGCGAGCACTTCATCAAGCGGCAGGTACCCGTATTTGAGCACGGTGTTCAGCTCGTCGAGTATCACCATCTGATAGTCGCCGCTTTCGATCATTCGGCGCGCTTCGTCCCAGCCCTTGCGCGCGGTGGCCATGTCGGCCTCGCGGTTTTGCGTATTCCAGGTGTAGCCGTCGCCCATCGTGACGAAGTCGCAGTTGGCAATCGCGCCGAGAAAACCGCGCTCGGACGTGTGCAACGCGCCCTTGATGAACTGCACCACGCCGAGGCGCATGCCATGGCCGAGCACGCGCACAGCCATGCCGAAGGCGGCGGTGGTCTTGCCTTTGCCGGTGCCGGTGTTGACGATCAAAAGACCTTTTTCGACGGTCGCGTTGGCCTGCTTTTTTTCGTGGCCTTCACGCCGGCGTTCGGTCATGCGTTGATGCGATTCGGGGTCCGTCTTCATGGAAGGTCCTGTTGAGTGTGGGTAGCGCTGTCTGCTTTCGTGCGTCGCGCCGATGCAATCGCCACGGTCACGCCGGCGCAAACGGTCTTGCCGACGATGAGCTGCGCGGCGCTTTCTGCGGTTGCTGCTGATGGTTCGTGGGCGATGCATTCAGCGAGTGCGGGTGATGGTTCCTGTGCGGAGGTGCCGGCGCGGGAATTCTGCAACGCCAGATGCAATGCCCCGAGCAGCGCGCACGGTTCGCTGACGCCGCCAACGCCGAGATGTTCGCGTGCGGCCTTCGACGGTTCCATCACACGCATCGCGGCAATCCGTTCGCGCGAGAACAGTTGCAGCGGAAACCCATGGCGCGCGCAGAACTCGAGCAAGCCCGCTTCGTCAGCTTTGGTTTCGATGGAAGCCACGGTCACTATGTCTTCGAATGCATGCGAGCCGAGCGCGGCACGCACAGCGTTTTCGATGTCGTCCGCCGACGTATGCAGGCGGCAGCCGATGCCCACGCTAAGCGTTTTCATTATGCATCCGGCAACGATGGCGCCGGTGGCGAACCAACGGCGCAGGCACGTTCAAGCGCGAGCGAGGCCACGCCGCCGATCACCACGATTGCGGGCGAGCCCAGTCCCGCGCGCGCGACGGCATCGGCGAATTTCTCCAGTGTTGCGAGCGCATGCCGCTGTTCCGGACGCGTTGCGGATTCAATCGCCGCGCATGGGGTGTCGGCGCCCATGCCTGCCGCGAGCAATGCGGCGACGATATCGTTCAGCCGCCGCATGCCCATGTAGATGACGAGCGTCATGCGCGTGGCGGCGAGCGCGGCCCAATCCGGCTCACTCGTGCCCGCACCGTGTCCCGTCACGAACACCACGCCTTGTGCATGATCGCGGTGCGTCACCGGAATGCCGATCGCCGCCGGCGCCGCGATTCCCGCAGTAATCCCGCTGATGATTTCCACTTCGATACCGGCGGCATGCAGCGCCTGCTGCTCTTCGCCGCCTCTGCCAAACACGAACGGATCCCCGCCCTTGAGCCGTGCCACGCTGCGTCCGGCGTTCAGGTGTTCGAGCATTTGCGCGACGATGCCTTCTTGCGGCGTCGACGGATGGCCGCCGCGTTTGCCGACATACAGGATGGATGCATCGGCGCGTGCGAATTGCAGCACCTCGGGGTTCACCAGATCGTCCACGAGTATCACGTCGGCTTGTGCCAGCGCGCGAGTGGCCTTCAGCGTCATCAGTTCGACGTCGCCGGGACCTGCGCCGATCAGCCACGCGCGCGTCATCACGGCTCGCGAACCGTGCGCAGCACGGACGGCACGCGTGCCGGCGACGCGCCCGAAGCGGTGCGCTGGCGTGCGAATGGACGCAATGGATTGGAGATCGAAGTCATTCAAAGCTGTGCATGCACGCACGTTGGCGAACGGAGCTTGTGCGCTCATTCACACATCGTGCTTCTGCGCCTTCACATCCGTCCCTCGCGGATTCCGGCGGCCGGCGGCGTGTGCTCAAAAACAGCACGGCCGCCTCCACGTCTGGCCGGTATCCGGGCTGACGGCCTCACGCGTTTTGCCTTCCCGCCCGCATTCGTTCGAATGTATCGGACAGTGGCGTCGAAAACGCATGTGCGGCGGAATGAAAAATTGCGCCGCTGGTCGCTTACCGTTGCGGGGACAGCACAGGTTGGGCGCAAGCGCGCTGCCTGTTTCCCGTTTAACTGCACACGCGAACGCATGTGCGGGCACCAAACGCGCGCATACGATAGCACACGGAAAGCTCGTCCGGCACGCGCGCCCAGCTTGCGTTTTCTTGACGTGACAGGGCGCTGCGCCTACACTCGCACGCACTTCTGGTGCTCGTGTGCGCGCTCGTGCGCATGCAGTTAAACGGGAAACAGGGCGCCCGCCTGTCATGGATCGGGCCAACCTGTGCTGCCCCCGCAACGGTAAGCGAAAGCGGCGTCATGCTGGTTTGCATGATGCCGCGGAGCCGGCTTCGATGTTCACGCGCAAGGCCGCGTGGGCATATCACCACTGGGCGAGAAATCACTCGTCCGGGAAGGGGAAGCGGCGCTTTCGCCAGCCCGGATACCGGCCGGAACACGAAGGGCGAAGGCCGCGGGGATGCGGCGCAGCGCTCATGACCTCATACCTGTTTTCTGCGTGTTTCCTGTTGTAGCGGCAAGGCCGTCGTTCGTCCCCGCGTTTCGCGATGTAACGTCGTGCGCAACGGCGCGCGATCATGCCGGCCAGCATGCAACTCTCACGGATGGACCTCACGATGCAAACTCAGATGCGCAAGATTCCCGTCACCATCGTCACGGGCTTTCTCGGCAGCGGCAAGACCACGCTGCTGCGGCACATTCTTCAGCATGCGGGCGGCAAGCGCATCGCGGTGATCGTCAACGAGTTCGGCGAACTTGGCATTGACGGTGAAATCCTCAAGGGTTGCGGCATCGGCTGCGACGAAAATGACGTCGAGACCGAAGGGCAATTGTATGAACTGGCCAACGGTTGCCTGTGCTGCACGGTCCAGGAAGAATTCTTTCCGGTGATGGAAAAGCTCGTCGAGCGTCGCGAGCAGATCGAGCACGTGCTGATCGAAACCTCGGGGCTCGCGTTGCCCAAGCCTCTCGTGCAGGCGTTCAACTGGCCGCAGATCAAAAGCAGTTTCACCGTGGACGCAGTGATTACCGTCGTCGACGGCCCGGCAGCCGCAAGCGGCCAGTTCGCGGAAAATCCGCTTGCCGTGGACGCGCAACGCAAGGCGGATCCGAATCTCGACCACGAGTCGCCGCTCCACGAACTGTTCGAGGATCAGTTGTCCGCAGCCGATCTGGTGATCCTGAACAAAACCGATCTGCTCGACGAAGCGGGCCAAAATGCAGTTGAGGCCGTGATTCGCGAAGAAATCCCGCCGCAAGTGAAGATTGTGCGCGCGCATAACGGGCAGCTCGATCTGCATACGTTGTTCGGGCTCGAGGCGGCATCGGAAGAAACGATCCACTTGCGTCACGATCACCATGGTTCGGCGGACGACGCCGATCATCACCACGACGAATTCGATTCGGTGGTCGTGCGGGCGGGCGCGCCTTCGCGCGAAGCGGTGCTCGCCGCGCTGCAGGCACTGGTGGGAAACAACACGATCTACCGCGTAAAGGGCTTCGCGGCATTGCCTGGCGCGCCGATGCGGCTCGTCATTCAGGGCGTGGGGCGCCGCTTCGACAGCTATTTCGATCGACGCTGGCAAGAAGGCGAAGGTGGGGAAAGCCGCTTCGTGCTGATCGGCGAAGACCTCGACCAGGCCGCGTTGCAACGCGCATTCGACGCCGCGCTCGGCGTGGGCTCTGACGTAGCTGAGCAACAGGCGTAGACGCATATGCATCTGCTGCGCACCACGCCGGGCGGTTTCGTCGACGATACGCAAGGCGTGATCCGCATCGATCAGCGGCCCGCGGATATCGTCGTGCTCAGTTCCGCGGATACGACGCTGTCGCTGCTAGCAAGCGTGTTTCCCCTTCTCGGCGAGGGCTTTCCGAGCGTGCGCCTCGCCAATGTGACTTATCTGCGGCAGCCGGCCTCGGTGGACTTTTATGTAGAAGACGTCTTGCAGCATGCGCGCGTCGTCGTGGTCGATCATCTTGGCGGCGAGGCGTATTGGCCATATGGCATCGAGCAGGTGGTCGCGCTTGCCGAGCGCAAACGGCAGACGCTCGCGATGTTTTCCGGCGATCTGCAGGAAGACCCGAACCTGCTTGCGCGCAGCACTGCAGACGCGGACCTGTGCCATCAGTTGTGGCGCTATCTGCGCGAAGGCGGACCGCAAAATGCCGAGGCGTTCCTGCGTTGCATCGCGCATCGCACGCTGGGTTGGGGACGGGAACCGGCGCCGCCGCGCGCGCTGCCTGCCGCGTCGCTCTACCATCCCGAGCATGACACGCCGACCATCGCCGACTGGCAGGCGCGCTGGCGGCACGATGCGCCTGTTGCGGCAATCCTGTTCTACAAGGCACATCTTCAGGCAGCCAACACGGCGGTGTTCGACGCGCTGATCGAGGCGCTGGAATCCTGCGCTGTCAATCCGCTGCCGATTGCGATTACGTCGCTTAAAGATGCGATGAGCCGCGAAGTCGTGCAGTCGTTGTGCGCGCAACATCATGCGGCGCTGGTGCTCAATACGACTGCGTTCGCCGCATCCGCAATCGACGACCCCGAGCCGCTCGCGCTCGCGGGCGATGCGCCGGTGCTCCAGGTGATTCTGAGCGGCGGCAATCGCGACGATTGGCAGAAAGACAACCAGGGCCTGAATTCGCGCGACATTGCAATGCATATCGCGCTGCCCGAAGTGGACGGCCGCATCATCACGCGTGCCATAAGTTTCAAGGGGCTCGCCTATCGCTGTCCGCATACGGAAGTCGATGTGGTCCGCTATCAGCCGGATCTCGAGCGCGTAAGTTTTCTGGCTGAATTGAGCCGCCGCTGGTGCCGGCTGCGTTCGCTGGACAACGCGGATAAGAAGCTGGCGCTGATTCTCGCCAACTACCCAATGAGCGAAGGGCGCATTGGCAACGGCGTCGGGCTCGACACGCCGGCTTCGGTGGTCGGCATTCTGTCGATGCTGCGCGACGAAGGTTATCGGCTCACGGAACTACCGGTGCATGGCGACGCGCTGCTGAAAAAGCTCACCGAAGGCGTGACGAACGATCCTGTGGCGCGTGATTTGCGGCCCGCTTTGCAGAGCCTTGCACTCAGCGACTACCTTGCGCATTTCAACGCGCTGCCTGCACAAGCGCGCGATGCGTTGAACGCGCGTTGGGGCCCGCCGGAGCTCGACCCCACCGTGCGGCGCGGCCGTTTCATGATTGCCGGCTGGCGCTGCGGGCACGTGTTCGTCGGCATTCAGCCGTCGCGTTCGCGTGAACAGGGCGATTACGCGAGCTATCACGATGCCGAACTGGTGCCGCCGCATGCATATCTGGCGTTCTATTTCTGGTTGCGTCATCAGTGGGGCATCGACGCGGTCGTGCATGTCGGCAAGCATGGCAACCTCGAATGGCTGCCGGGCAAGAGCGTCGCGTTGAGCGATGCGTGCTGGCCCGATCTGATTCTCGGGCCCATGCCGCATCTGTATCCGTTCATCGTCAACGATCCGGGCGAGGGCAGTCAGGCGAAGCGCCGTGCGCAGGCAGTAATCGTCGATCACCTCATGCCGCCGCTCACGCGCGCGGAAAGCTATGGTCCGCTGCAGGATCTCGAGCGCCAGGTCGATGAATACTATGAAGCGCTAATGGTCGACCCGCGCCGCTCGAAGCTGTTGCGGCGCACGATCCTCGCGACCATTGTCGAGCACAGGCTGCATGAAGAACTGAGTCTGTCTGAACCAAAGGGCGAGGACGATGAAGACGTGCTGCTCACCCGCGTGGACGCCTGGCTCTGCGAGTTGAAAGAAGCGCAGATCCGCGACGGTTTGCACACGTTCGGTCAGTCGCCGCAAGGCGTGCAGCGATGCGATACATTGCTTGCGCTAGGGCGTTTTCCCGTCGGCGACGGACAAGGCGGCAAGGCGGGGCTGATCGATGCGTTGGCGCGCGATCTGCAAATCGATCATTTCTTCGATCCATTGTCTGTCGATTGGTCCGCGGCATGGACAGGGCCGCGTCCCGACGTTCTGCAACGCGTGAGCGACGCGCCCTGGCGTCATTGCGGCGATACGCGCGAACGTCTGGAACTGCTCGCCGCACAAATGCTGCGTGGAGTATGTGGCGAACAAGGCGACGCTTCAGAGGCCTTCGCCGAAGCGAAAGTGAGCCTGCCGCAAGCAGAGCGCGTGCTCGAGCGTTTGCGCGACGACGTGCTGCCGCGGCTCGACGCATGCGGCACCCAGGAAATGCTGCATCTGAAGCGCGGGCTCGAAGGCCGTTTCGTGCGACCTGGGCCGAGCGGTTCGCCATCGCGTGGGCGGCCCGATGTGCTGCCTACGGGCCGCAATTTCTATTCGGTCGACACGCGCGCGATTCCTACCCAGGCGGCCTGGTCGCTTGGTCTGAAGTCAGCTCAGCAATTGATCGAGCGGCATTTGCAGGAACACGGCGATTATCCTCGGGCGATCGGCCTTTCCGTATGGGGCACCGCGACGATGCGCACCGGCGGCGACGACATTGCGCAAGCACTCGCGTTGCTCGGTGTGCGGCCGAAGTGGGCACCGGGCAGCCATCGCGTAACCGACTTCGAGATCATGCCGATCGAAGCGTTCGACAGGCCGCGTATTGACGTGACGTTGCGCGTGTCCGGTTTTTTCCGCGACGCTTTTGCAAACGTGATGCATCTGTTCGATGCAGCGGTGCAGGCGGTTGCCGAACTCGACGAACCCGCTGAGCTCAATCCGATTCGCGCGCGCGTGATGCACGAACGCGATGCATTGATCGCGCGCGGCATGGAGCCCACCGAAGCGCGCAGGCACGCGGGCTGGCGCGTTTTCAGCGCGCGGCCCGGCGCATACGGCGCCGGCTTGCAGGACATGATCGACTCGAAGCAATGGCAGACAGACGCGGACCTCGCGGATGCGTATCAGGCGTGGGGCGGTTATGCGTACACGCAGAAAAACGCGGGCGAAGAGGCGCGTCAGGCGTTCGGCACACGGCTCGCCGCAATGGACGTCGTCTTGCAGAATCAGGACAACCGCGAACACGATCTGCTGGATTCGAACGACTACTACCAGTTTCAGGGCGGCATGGTCGCGGCCGTGCGGCATCTGGCGGGCAATCAGCCAAGCGTTTATCACGCCGATCACAGCAATCCGGCCGCGCCGCGCGTTCGCACGCTTCATGAAGAAATCGCGCGTGTGGTCCGCTCGCGCGTGGTCAATCCGAAGTGGATCGACGGCGTAAAACGCCATGGTTATAAAGGCGCCGCTGAAATCGCGGCCACCGTCGACTATTTGTACGGCTACGACGCCACTGCGCGCGTGGTTGCCGATCATCAATACGCGCTTGTTGCCGATGCTTATCTGAACGATCCCCATACGCGCGAATTCCTGCAACAGCACAATCCCCATGCGCTGCATTCGATTTGCGAGCGTCTGCTCGAAGCCATGCAGCGCGGTTTGTGGCAGGCACCAGGCGAGTATCGCGCGCAGGTCGAACAGCATCTGCTCGCGAGCGAACAGCAGATTGAAGGAATGCAAACATGAATGCAGCCACGAATGCCCGCTCAGGCGCGGCGCAAAGACCCGCCTTTCCGTTTGCCGCGTTGATCGGGCAAACGGCGTTGCAGCAGGCGTTGCTGCTTGCGGCGATCGATCCGGGAATCGGCGGCGTGCTGGTGAGCGGGCCGCGCGGCACGGCGAAATCCACGGCGGCACGGGCGCTCGCGGAGTTGTTGCCGGAAGGGCAACTCGTGAATCTGCCGCTTGGCGCTAGCGAGGATCGTTTGATCGGCACTTTGGATATTGAAACGGTGCTACGCGACCGCTCGGTGCGATTCTCGCCTGGGCTGCTCGCGAAAGCACATCGCGGCGTGCTGTATGTGGACGAAGTGAATCTGTTACCCGATGCGCTCGTCGACGCGTTGCTCGATGCGGCAGCGAGCGGCGTGAACACTGTCGAACGCGATGGCGTATCCCATAGTCACGAGGCGAGCTTCGTGCTGATCGGTACGATGAATCCGGAAGAAGGCGAGTTGCGTCCGCAATTGATCGACCGCTTCGGATTGATGGTCCAGTTGCAGAACTGTTTCGAGCCGCGCGTGCGTGAGCAGATCGTAAAGGCGCGGCTCGCGTTCGATCTCGATCCTGCTGGTTTCCGCGCCGGTCATGCGCAGCAGCAGGCGCAGTATGTGCAGCGGATTCGCGCGGCCCGCGAGGCATTGCCGCAACTTTCTTTCGACGACGCGGTGCATGCGCATGTGAGCACGTTGTGCATCGACGCTGCCGTGGACGGCTTGCGTGCCGACCTCGTGATGCTTCGCGCCGCGCGAGCGCTGGCAGCGTGGGAGCTTGCGGACGCCGTGACGACGCAGCACGTCGATCGCGTTGCGGAGGCGGTGCTTGTGCATAGACGGCGTGAGCAGGGTGAATCGTCTACGAGTGGCAGTAGCGCGCCGGGTAGGCAGGCAGAGTCGCGTAATTTGCCGTCGGGTCCCGTTGAGCCTTCGCTGCAGAATGCGGGCAGCGGCGAAGGCGATTGGGGTTATCTGCCACCGCAAGCGGCTGCAACCACACGAGTTAAAGGCGTCATTCCGCTTGACGTAAAAAAACGCTGAGCCATCGGAAGGGCGCCGCCGCTGACTCGCACAGCGGTTTTCGATGGCGGCAACGGGCGCAAAAAGCCATGCACTTACGCGGCGATGCGCAGGCACGCGCACATGACAATGACGGCCGGCGTATTGAATGGCCGCGGACATTCGTCGCAATGGGCCAAAACGGCCGGTCCGCGCTGCGGGCGGAAGATCTGCGCTTTATGCGTGAGATGCCGCGCAAAGGCGTGCTGCATTGTTTCGTGCTGGACTGTTCCGGCTCGATGCTGGGCGGGGAGCGTCTCGCGCTCGCCAAGGGTTTGTTGATCGCGCTGTTCGACCGCGCAAGCGCGATGCGGGCGGAGGCTGCGCTGGTTTGCTTCGGCGGCGCGGGCGCGGACTTGCGTTTCGGCCCCGCCGTGCCGCGCTGGTGGAACGAGCGATGGCTCGAGCCGCTCGGCGGTGGCGGCGGTACGCCGTTCGCAGCGGGCATTCGATGCGCCGCGCAATTGCTCGAGCGCAGCGCACGGCGCAAGCCCGCACAAAAACGCTGGCTGTGGGTACTGACCGACGGCCGCACAGCGGATCAGGCGGCGCGCCCCTTTCACGCGGACGAGGTCGTATTCGTCGACTTCGAACCCGGCACGATACGGCTTGGCCGCTGCGAGAAAACGGCTCACGCCTGGGGAGCGCGCTGTTTTACGCCGGAAGAACTGATTAGTTGACCGGGTCACCGCCAATTGCTGCTGGGTTTCAACTGATCGAACTCGCGGCCAGCAGAAGAACTTTATTTGTCGTTTGAGCGGAGGAGGTTTCAACGCATGGATGACGCTCCGGCGCGTAGTAATTGCATCGGATGACTAACTATTAATTGGCGCTAGGCAACTGCTGCGCGGCCGCGCCGTTTTTCGATTCCTCTGGCTTTTCGAAAATAATTGCAGAGAAGGGGTTGACGCGCTGCGGACCGCATCGCATAATTCGCCTCCCGTTTGATGACGGACGCGAAGAAAGCAGAGCTTTCCTGGCGAATGATCTTTAAAAACTAACAGCCGATAAGTGTGGGCGCTTGATGCGCGACGCGAGCCGGGTTCTTCGGAACCGGGCGTAAAGCGAAAGTATCAAGTCTCACACAGTAATGAAAGGAAGGTTTTTCTGTCGGAAGATNGAGAGATCATTCGTCAGTACGTTGAGTGAGCGACCGGTCTCGGAAGAGACCGAAAACAGTAACAGGTTTGAACTGAAGAGTTTGATCCTGGCTCAGATTGAACGCTGGCGGCATGCCTTACACATGCAAGTCGGACGGCAGCGCGGGCTTCGGCCTGGCGGCGAGTGGCGAACGGGTGAGTAAGACATCGGAACGTGTCCTGTAGTGGGGGATAGCCCGGCGAAAGCCGGATTAATACCGCATACGCTCTGCGGAGGAAAGCGGGGGATCTTAGGACCTCGCGCTACAG
>NZ_AXAJ01000008.1 GCF_000472445.1 Burkholderia sp. WSM2230 | reverse complement strand
CTGATGTCGCTGCCGAAGCTGGTGTTCCCCGGCGGCGCGCTGGTCGGCGACGACGCGGGTTTCCTGAACGCATCGCGCATCAAGGGCTCGCATGCGGCGATCAAGACCGGCATGCTCGCCGCCGAAGCCGCTTTCGAAGCCGTGCAGGCGGGCCGCACGAGCGATGAACTCACGGCCTATCCGGAGAGCTTCAAGACTTCCTGGCTGCATACCGAGCTATACAAGGCCCGCAATTTCAAGCAGTGGATGAGCAAGGGCCTGTACCTGGGCACGCTGATGGTCGGCATCGAACAGAAGCTGCTGGGCGGCAACGTGCCGTGGACGCTGCATCACCAGCATTGGGACCACGAGATGCTGAAGCCTGCCTCGCAGTGCAAGCCGATCGTGTATCCGAAGCCGGATGGCAAGCTCACATTCGACCGGTTGTCTTCGGTGTTCATCTCGAACACGAATCACGAAGAGAACCAGCCCGCGCATCTGACGCTGAAAGATCCCACGGTGCCGGTGAACGTGAACTGGCAGACGTATGCCGGTCCGGAGTCGCGTTACTGCCCGGCCGCAGTTTATGAATTCGTCAAGAACGACGACGGCAGCGAGCGGCTTGTGATCAACGCGCAGAACTGCGTGCACTGCAAGACCTGCGACATCAAGGACCCGACGCAGAACATCGTGTGGGTCACGCCTGAAGGCGGCGGCGGGCCGAATTATCCGAACATGTGATGTCTACCTTCGCGGCGCGCGCTGAGCGTGCCCGCGTCGCGAACGTCGTGAGCTGAACCTCAGCCGCGCGCCATCCGTTCGATGCGCGCGCGCACCTCTTCCACCACCGGCGCCCAGGCGCCCACCGCGGGTTGCCTGAAGAGTTCGATCGAATCGTACCAGGGCGTAACGGCCGACTCACTGCCCCAGAACCATGCCGATACATGGTCGATCATCAGACACGTCGGCACGCCGAGTGCGCCGGCGAGATGAGCCGGGCCGCTGTCTATCGTGACCGTCAGGTCGAGATTCGCGAGCAATGCGGCGACATCGTCGAAACCAGACTGGAAGTGGTGAGTGAGGTCGACCACGTCGAGCCCCTTGGCACGCCACTGCGCGACGGTCTCTCCCCGGCCTGGCGACAGCGCAAAATACGTCACCCCCGGCACGTCC
Source organism: Burkholderia sp. WSM2230 (assembly GCF_000472445.1). Classification (GTDB taxonomy): domain Bacteria; phylum Pseudomonadota; class Gammaproteobacteria; order Burkholderiales; family Burkholderiaceae; genus Paraburkholderia. The sequence goes on along the minus strand of NZ_AXAJ01000008.1, from coordinate 293,220 downwards.
AGTAAGGGCTCGAGTTGTTGAGCCGGCACCGAGCGCCGCGTATCGCGAATATGGTCGGGATTGCCGTTCCACACCAGGCCTACGCTGCGATTGCCGGGCTTCCCGCCGACGCAGGCTTGCACGCGCCGCTGCCAGATTTGCACATGCGACGGGTCGGCGCTCAGATAAGGCGCGCCCCAGCCACCCGGATCCACAATGCCCAGGCGCAGCGGCAGGCTCATCAGCCCGCAATGGAAGTCAGGCCGCGTTTCCAGGCTGGTTTCCAGCCGCACGTCCGCGGGCAGCGTCCGTTCGAACAGGGCTCGCAACGGTCCATCGTGACCGAAGATTACCGTGCCGCCCTCGCGCCGCGCGCGCTCTGCGAGCAGCGGCAGAAAGCGCACCGCCCACAGGCAATCGCCGTTGCCTTGCTCGCCGTACACGACAAGCGTCTTGTCCGCCAGCGACTCGCCCTGCCACGGCGCGCTGATCGCGGCGAGCGCCTGCTGCGCGTTGTTCAGCTCGCCGCCGGCGAATGCAAGACGCGACTCGTAGCGCGCCCAGCCCTCGGTGAAACGGCCGCTGCGAATCTCGAGCTCTGACAGGTCGAACAAGGCATGAGCATTATCCGGGGACAACGCGAGCACCTCGCGCAGCAACGCCTCGGCTTGTGCAAAACGCGCCTGCTCCTTGATGCACAAGGCCAGCTTGTGAAGCGCCACCGGATTGCCCGGCACCACACGCACCGCGTCGCGCAACAACTGCTCGGCGGTAGCGAAGTCGTCGCGATGCTGGACCGCAGCTGCACGCCAGACCAACGCGTTTGCGTCCGCGGAATTTTGTGCGAGCAGCAACGCAGTGGCGGATTCGACCAGCGCCCAATCGCGCACGACGAACGCCGTCTGCGCGATCGTATGAAGCAGCGCCGAGTCACAGGACGGATCCGCCTGATAAGCCCGCACCAGCGCCATAAGCGCTTCGCGTTGCAACGCCTTGTTGCGCCCTGCCCGTTGCAACAGCGCCTGACCCACCGCGAGACAGTCTTGCGCGGTGGCGTGCGGTGCCGACGCGCGTGCGCGCAACGCCGGCAGAACATCGTCTGCCGGCTCGAGAAAAAGTTGACTCATGCGAAAAACACCGCGCGCGCAGTGCGATTCAAGACGCCAGGGGGCGCCTGGTTACGGCGCGCTGGCCGCGATCTTCGGCGTGCTGACCGAGACGTCGCCGCATTGCGCGCGGTGGCGCAGCGCGTGGTCGATCAACACCAGCGCGAGCATGGCTTCCGCGATGGGCGTGGCGCGAATGCCGACGCACGGGTCATGCCGCCCGAACGTCTCGACAACCGCGGGCTGCCCCGCCTTGTCGATGGAGCGGCGCGGCGTGCGGATACTCGAAGTCGGCTTGATCGCAATGGACACCGTAATGTCCTGACCGGTCGAAATACCGCCGAGCACCCCGCCCGCGTGATTGCCGACGAAACCCTCCGGCGTCAGCTCGTCGCCATGCACGGAACCGCGCTGTGCGACGCTCGCGAAACCAGCGCCGATCTCCACGCCCTTCACCGCGTTGATGCCCATCATGGCGTGAGCGATGTCCGCGTCGAGCCGGTCGAACAGCGGCTCCCCGAGCCCGACGGGCACGCCCGAAGCCACCACGTTGATGCGCGCGCCGATCGAGTCGCCGTCCTTGCGCAGCGCGTCCATATACGCCTCGAGCTGCGGCACGATGTCCGCGTTCGGCACGAAGAACGGGTTCTCGCGCACCTGCGCCCAGTCGACAAACGGCACGTCGATCTCGCCGAGCGCAGCCATGTAGCCCCGAACCTCAGTGCCGAATTTCTCGCGCAGCCATTTCTTGGCGACAGCCCCAGCCGCGACCGTTGGCGCAGTCAGGCGCGCGGATGATCGCCCGCCGCCGCGATAGTCGCGAATGCCGTACTTCTGCCAGTAGGTGTAGTCGGCGTGGCCCGGACGGAAGGTGTCCGCGATATTGCCGTAGTCCTTGCTGCGCTGGTCCGTGTTGCGGATCAAAAGCGCGATCGGCGCGCCGGTGGTCTTGCCTTCGAACACGCCCGACAGGATCTCGACCTTGTCTTCTTCCTGACGCTGTGTGACATGGCGTGACGTGCCGGGCTTGCGGCGGTCGAGTTCGAACTGGATGTCCGCTTCGTTGAGCGCCATGCCCGGCGGGCATCCGTCGATCACGCAGCCGATAGCCGGGCCGTGCGATTCGCCGAAGGTCGTGACAGTGAAAAGCGTACCGAGGGTGTTGCCGGACATGGGCGTCGTCCAAAGGATGCGGGGAAAACGCTATTATGCCAGCCCCTCGCGGCGCAAGGCGCCGCCGGGCGCCGTCTTATGACTTCAGGACAGGTTCAGTATTGGTCCAGGACTGGGCTGCCCTATTTCCGCGCCCCACGCAATTCCGTGACGATTTTCTGCAGCAGCTCCGGCGTGGCAAGCGCCGGTTCGATCGGCTCGCCAACCGCGAGGGTCAGGCGGCTCATCACGCCCTTTTGCACCGGGCGCGGCCAGCGCGCGTCGTCGGCACGCGAAAATACGCTGCCCCACAGCCCACGCAGCGCCATGGGAATGACCGGCGCGGGCGTGCGGCGAATGATCTCGGTGACGCCGTGACGAAACGGGTTCATGTCGCCGGTTCGAGTGAGCTTGCCCTCGGGGAAGATGCATACCAGTTCGCCTTCGGCGAGCGCCTGCGCGCAGCGCTCATAGGCGCGCGTGAGCAACTGCGCGTCCTGATGCGCGGGCGCGATCGGAATGGCCTTCGCATGACGGAACACCCAGCCAGCAAACGGTGTTCTGAATATCTGATGGTCCATCACGAAGCGGATCGGCCGCGGACTTTCGGCCATGATCACGACCGCATCCACGAAGCTCACGTGATTACACACGAGAACGGCCGCGCCTTCCTCCGGAATCCGCTCGGCATGCACGAGGCGAATGCGGTAGAAGGTGTGCACCAGCAGCCATGCGATAAAGCGCAGCAGAAACTCGGGCACCAGCGAATAGATGTAGGTTGCCACCACGATGTTGAGCAGCGCAGTGACAAGAAAAATCGCCGGAATTCTGAAACCCGCCGCCGTCAGGCCGATCGCCATTAGCGACGAAACGATCATGAACAGCGAATTGAGAATGTTGTTCGCGGCGATGATGCGCGCCCGATGGCTCGGCTGGCTGCGGCTCTGGATAAGCGCATAGAGTGGCACGCTGTAGAAGCCGCCGAACATCGCCAGCAGAAACAGATCGGCGAGCACGCGCCAGTGCGCGGGGCGCGCGACAAACTCGCCGATGCTCAACAAATGCCCCACGGACGGCAACGCGTGGCTCGCGAAAAAGAGGTCGATGCCGAACACGCTCATGCCGATCGAACCCAGCGGCACGAGGCCGATCTCGATACGCCGTTTCGAGAGCTTTTCGCACAGCAGCGAGCCAAGGCCGATGCCAACCGAGAACGTGCCCAGCAGCACGGTCACCACATCAGGGTTGGCGGACAGCACGTCTTTCGCAAAGCTGAAAAACGACGACAGAAACGTCGCACCGACGAACCACAGCCACGATATGCCGAGCAGGCTCAAAAACACCGTGCGATTTTCGCGCGCGAGCTTGAGGTTGCGCCACGTCTCGCTGACCGGATTCCAGTTGATGCGCAGCTCCGGCTGCGGCGCCGCCGTGACCGGCACGAAGCCCGACACCACGCGCCCGACGAGCGCAATCGCCACGCAGGCGCAAGCGAGCACCAGCGCGCCATGCTCGACAAACCCCGCGCTCGCGCCGCCGACAATGGTGCCGACCAGAATCGCGACGAAGGTGCCCATCTCCACCATGCCATTGCCGCCCACGAGTTCCTGGTTCGACAGATGTTGCGGCAGGTACGAGTACTTGACCGGCCCGAACACGGTCGAATGCACGCCCATCAGGAACGTGCACAGATACAGCAGCGGCGCGCTGTGCAGCAGGAATCCCGCGCCGCCGATCAGCATGACGACGATCTCGAAGCTCTTCACGAGACGCGTGAGCATCGCCTTGTCGTATTTGTCGGCGATCTGTCCGGAAGTGGCCGACAACAGCACGAAAGGCAGGATGAAGATTGCCGAGATCAGGAACGCCGCAGTTTTTGGATCGACGCCCGAAAAACGCGCCGCCTGAAACGTGACGAGCGACGTAAAGCCGATCTTGAACACGTTGTCGTTCATCGCGCCGAGGAACTGGGTCCAGAAAAACGGTGCGAAACGGCGCTCGCCAAGCAGCTTGAACTGCGATTCGTGGCCGCCCTGCCGACGCGCGGCGCGACGGGCCGCGGATAGTGCGCGTGTAGGGGGCGTGGGAGGCAACGGAGCGTGACTCATGACGTTCGGCAAACGGATTGAAAAGTAGGCGCCTGCAAAACACCCGCGCAAGCCGCGCGACGAGCCATGACAACGCGCACAAAAAAAGCGCGCGCTTTCGCGCACGCCTTCACTCGATGTTTGGTCCCGCCGCCGCGCATCAACGCGCCGGCTGCTGCCCCTGCTCTTCCGGCCAGTCGCGAATGTACGCCTTCAGCATGCGATTTTCGAAACCCTGCTCTTCGACCACCGCCTTGGCGACGTCGTAGAACGAAATCACGCCCATCAGCGTGCGGCTTTCCAGCACCGGCAGATAGCGCACGTGATGCTCGAGCATCATGCGGCGCACTTCGTTGACATCTGTTTCGGGCGTGCAGGTGAGCGGGTGATCGTCCATGACCTTACGAATGGTGGACGTACCCACGCTTCCGTCATTGTCTTTGAGCGTCAGAATAATCTCGCGGAATGTCAGCATGCCGACCAGGTCGCCGTACTCCATGACGACCAGCGAGCCGATGTCGTGCTCCGCCATGGTGTTGACTGCGTCGTGCAGCGGGGTATCCGGCGTGACCGTGAAAAGGGTGTTGCCCTTGACTTTAAGAATGTCGCTGACTCGCATAATCTGTCTCCCGAAATACCCGCTAGGCATGTGATGCATCAATGACTTTCGATCCTAGCGGAAAGACCCATAAAAGGAAAGCGGCCCGCCCGTGAAGGCGCGGCGGCCTTGCGGCGCTCCACAAAGGCTAGGCGGCACGCGCTCGCATCGGGAAAACCGCGCTTGATGCAGGCCACGCCGGTGATACGATGGCCGCCACCTTCACCTTTCGCGAGGCTGTCCGTGGCCTCGCCGACCAGCATGTCCGCCAACCGTTTCGATACGCTTGCGCTGCACGCCGGCGCCGCTCCCGATCCCGCCACCGGCGCGCGCGCCACGCCCATTTACCAGACCACTTCGTTCTCGTTTCGCGACGCCGACCACGCCGCTGCGCTCTTCAATATGGAGCGCGCCGGCCACGTCTACTCGCGCATCTCGAATCCGACCGTGGCCGTGTTCGAAGAGCGTGTCGCGGCGCTCGAAAACGGCGCGGGCGCGATCGGCACGGCAAGCGGCCAGGCCGCCTTGCATCTGGCGATCGTCACGCTGATGGGCGCCGGCTCGCATATTGTCGCGTCGAGCGCGCTGTACGGCGGCTCACATAATCTGCTGCATTACACGTTGCGCCGCTTCGGCATCGAAACGACCTTCGTCAAACCCGGCGATATCGACGGATGGCGTGCGGCGCTGCGCCCGAACACCCGCCTGCTGTTCGGCGAAACGCTCGGCAATCCGGGCCTCGACGTGCTCGACATCGCCACTGTCGCGCAGATCGCTCACGAGCACCGCGTGCCGCTTCTTGTCGACTCCACCTTCACCACGCCCTATCTGCTCAAGCCATTCGAGCACGGCGCGGACTTCATCTATCACTCGGCCACGAAATTCCTGGGCGGCCACGGCACGACCATCGGCGGCGTGCTGGTGGACGGCGGCACGTTCGATTTCGACGCCTCCGGGCGCTTTCCCGAATTCACCGAGCCCTATGACGGCTTTCACGGCATGGTCTTCAGCGAGGAAAGCACGGTTGCGCCATTCCTGCTCCGCGCCCGCCGCGAAGGCTTGCGCGACTTCGGCGCGTGCCTGCATCCGCAAGCTGCGTGGCAGCTTCTGCAAGGCATCGAAACCCTGCCTCTGCGGATGGAGCGGCACGTCGCCAACACGCGCCGCGTGGTCGAGTTTCTCGCTGGCCATGCGGCGGTCGAAGCCGTCGCGTATCCCGAGCTTCCGACGCATCCCGATCACGCGCTCGCCCAACGCCTGCTGCCGCGCGGCGCGGGTGCCGTGTTCAGCTTCAATCTGCGTGGCGACCGCGACGCCGGCCGCCACTTCATAGAAGCGCTGTCGCTGTTCTCGCATCTGGCCAACGTCGGCGACGCGCGCTCGCTCGTGATTCATCCTGCTTCCACCACGCACTTCCGGATGGACGCCGCCGCGCTCGCCGCGGCAGGCATCGCGGAAGGCACGATCCGGCTCTCCATCGGTCTGGAAGACCCGGACGATCTCATCGACGACCTGAAGCGCGGTCTGAAAGCTTCACAGAAAGCCTCGCAAAATGCCTCACAGAAAGCAGCGCAGCAACCCTCGCCGACCGGCGGCACCCCCGCTTCGCAACCGCGCCCGGAGTCCGCATGATCCTGACCGTTCAAGGCAAGACCGCCTATGCCTACACCGGCGGCAAACCGTTCGACCGCAATCTGCCGACGGCAGTGTTTATCCACGGTGCGGAGCACGACCATAGCGTGTGGGCGCTGCAAACGCGCTACTTAGCGCACCACGGCTTCGGCGTGCTGGCCGTCGATCTGCCGGGACACTGCCGCAGCGCCGGCCCCGCGCTGCACACGATCGAAGCGCTCGCAGACTGGCTCGCCGCCCTGCTCGACGCCGCTAGCGTCGAGCGCGCATTCGTGGCGGGCCATAGCATGGGCTCGCTGGTCGCGCTCGACTTCGCCGGCCGCTATCCTGGGCGGACCACGCATCTCGCCCTGCTCGCCACCGCCTTGCCCATGGCGGTCTCCGACAGCTTGCTGGCAGCCGCGCTGAACAGCGAGCCCGAGGCCATCGGCATGGTCAACCAATGGTCGCACTCGACGCTCGCGGCGAAACCTTCGTGCCCCGGCCCGGGCTTCTGGCTCCACGGCATGAACCAGCGGCTCATGGAACGCGTGTCGGCAAAGGGTGAGACCCAGCTCTTTCACACCGATTTCACTGCCTGCAACAGCTATGCGGACGGCCTCGCGCGGGCCGCCCAGGTCCGCTGCGCGACGCGCCTCGTGCTCGGCCGCCGCGATGCGATGACGCCGCCGCGCGCGGCCAAAGCGCTCGCCGATGCACTGGCCCAGGCCGGCAATCCGGTCGACACGATCACGCTGGAAGCCGGCCACGCGCTGATGACCGAGCAGCCCGACGCGACGCTCGACGCGCTGTTCAACTTCGCCTCGCAACCGGCACGCGCCGCGGGCTAGCGCCGCTTCGCCCGCTTGTCGCCTGTTCCACGTCGCAGCGTTAGTGGACTCACGATAGCGGCAGCGAAGCGGCGGCGCCATCGTCCGATTGGCCAGGTTGCGCCAGGCACACGATAGCCGCACAATGGATCGGACCTGTCCCTGTTCCGGGCACCGCCAATACTCCAACGGGGCGACGGGCCGACTGGCCGCGAAAACCAGTACGTAGCGTGCGCTCACGCAATCACCTCGCGTAGCAATCCGGGAGGCCATCATGGCTCATACCGCACATACCGATCACTTCGCGAACTTCGCGGAGTTTTACCCGTACTACCTGAGCGAGCATCGCAACCTGGTCTCGCGACGGCTGCATTTCGTGGGGTCGCTAGGGGTTATAGGCTGCCTCGCCATGGCGCTCGCTACCGGCGACTGGCTGTGGCTGCCCGCTGCCGTCGTCTGCGGATACGGCTTTGCATGGGTCGGGCATTTTTTCTTCGAGAAAAACCGGCCGGCAACCTTCCGCCATCCGCTCTACAGCCTGATGGGCGACTGGGTGATGTTCAAGGACATCTGCGTGGGCAAGATTTCGTTGTAGCGAGCGGGCGTCCAGCAAGCCGCCGCCTCGCTCAATGCCCGCGCGCGAGGCCGCCTGATGCGGCATGGAGGGAAGTGCCGCGCTCGTTTTCTTCGGCCGCCGCCGCGCGCGCGGCGGCGCGGGCCGCGAGCAGCGTCGCAAGCGTCACCTTCAGCCTGTCGTTCTCGAGCGCGGCGAGCAGCGTGGCGCCGTCCACGCGGGTGGACGCGAGTTGAAGCTGATATTCCAGTTCGGCGCGATCCATGACGAAGAGATCGTACAGTTGCTGCACGGTGATCTGCGCCGGATGCGCGAGCAGCAGGAAGTGCGGGCGCGAGGCGTCTTCCTGCAACTGCGCGATCCATTCGACCTGTTCGAGCTTTTGCAGCAGAAAGACCGTGGTGTCCATATCGCGGCGAAGCATGCGCGAAAGTTCGGTCACCGTATAACCGCGCTTGCCGGCATCGCGCGCCTCGGAAAGCCGCGCCAGCAGTTCGAGCGAATCGAACAGGTTACTTCCCTCGAAAGTCGGGCGATGAAACTGGCCGATGCGAATGGCCGGCAACGCGGACGCGATCATCGCGCCCGCGAGCGTGATGAACCAGCACAGGTACATCCACAGCAAAAACAGCGGCACCGCCGAAAATGCACCGTACACCGCGGTGTACGTAGGCATGCGCCGCACGTAATAGCCGAAGCCGCGCTTGGCGAGTTCGAACGCGATTGCCGCCGTGACGCCGCCAATCACCGCATCGCGCCATTCCACGCGGCAGTTCGGCAAATACACGTAAAGAATCGTAAAAGCGAGCGCCGTGAGCGGTAATGCCGTGCCCGCGAGTGCCCATTCGATCACAGGCGTCATGCGCTGGGCGGCGCTGAAGGTCATGGACTGCGTGAACAGATAGGACGAGATGGATAGACTCACGCCGATCAGGATCGGACCGAGCGTGATGATCGCCCAGTACACGAGGATGCGCTGCGCGATAGGCCGCGCCTTGCGCACGCGCCAGATCACGTTGAACGCGGATTCGATAGTCATCATGGTCATGACGCCGGTGAGAAACAGCAGCACCATGCCGATGGTCGTCAAACCCTTCGCCTTCGCCGCGAACTGATTCAGATACTTGAAGATCTGACTGTTCAGTTGCGCGGGCATCAGGTGATCGGCGAGGAAAAACTGCAGCGACTCCTGGAACGAACTGAACAGCGGAAACGCGGTGAAAAGTGCGAACGCAACGGTGGCGAGCGGCACCAGCGCGAGCATCGTGGTGAACGTGAGGCTGCCGGCTACCTGCGCAATACGGTCTTCGCTGCTGCGCTTCGCGGCGAATTGCGCGAGCCGCTTGAGCGTGTCGAGATCGAAACGCACCCTGGACAACAAACCTGCCTCCTTGCTTCGTCGAACCGTGTTTCGGGACCGCATGGCACTGCCCCGAACGCACTTTGCGCGAGGCCTGGCCGAATGGCTATGAACGGCTGGGAACGGCCTGTAGAGCGGACCCAAGCCCTATAATACCCGTTCACCGATGAGGCTTATGAAAGACATTCTCGTGCTCTATTACAGCCGTCACGGCGCCACGCGCGAACTCGCGCTGGCGATCGCGCACGGCGTCGACAGCGTCCCCGGCATGCAGGCGCGCGTGCGCACCGTGCCGCCAGTCTCGACCGTCTGCGAGGCGACGCAGCCCGACATTCCCGCCGAAGGACCACCTTACGTCGAATTGCGCGACCTCGAGGAATGCGCCGGTCTCGCGCTCGGTTCGCCCACCCGCTTCGGCAACATGGCCGCTTCGCTCAAGTACTTTCTCGACGGCACCACGCCGCAGTGGCTCTCGGGCGCGCTCGCCGGCAAGCCGGCCTGCGTGTTCACGTCCACCGGCAGTCTGCACGGCGGTCAGGAATCCACGCTGTTGTCCATGATGTTGCCGCTGCTTCACCACGGCATGCTGATCGTCGGCATTCCGTACACGGAAACAGTGCTGAGCACCACGCAAACCGGCGGCACGCCCTACGGCGCGTCGCACTTCGCGCGCGCGGGCAGCGCGGCACAAGGCATTTCCGCCGACGAGAAAACGCTCGCCGTTGCGCTCGGCGCACGCGTCGCGCGCACGGCGGCATCCATGAGCGAAAGGCCGTGAGTACCCAGCCACCGTCGCCAAACCGCCTTGCAGCGCTCGGCGCGACGGTGTCTCTCGCCGCGCTGATTGTTTTGTCGATTGCGTGGGAGGTGTGGCTCGCGCCGCTGCGTCCTGGCGGCTCGGCGCTCGTGCTCAAGGCTGTGCCGCTGCTGCTCGCGCTGCCGGGCGTGTGGCGGCAGCGTCTCTATACGCTGCAATGGGCGTCGATGCTGATCCTGCTGTACTTCGCCGAGGGCGTCGTGCGCGGCTGGAGCGACCGTGGCCCGAGCGCCGGCTTGGCTTGGCTGGAGGCCGCGCTCGCCGGTGTCTTTTTCATCTCGACGCTCGCCTATGTGGCGCCGTTCAAACGCGCGGCAAAGCGCGCCGGAAAAAACGGGCCGAAGCGGCGCAGCGAACGTCCGGAAAGCGCGGACGTCTGAAAGTAACGCGCCGGACTCGCTGCCCGACTTCCAGCCCGACTTGCTGCCCGAACCTGCTGCCCGAACCTGCTGCCCGAACCTGCTGCCCGAACCTGCTGCCCGAACCTGCTGCCCGAACTTCCAGCCCGAACTTGCTGCCCCACTTCCAGCCCGACTTCCAGCCCACTTCCCCGCCCGAATCCGCTGACCGACTCACATGACCCAAACCGCTTTCCTCGCTGCCTGCCGCGACGCCATCGGCGCCGCCCATGTGCTGACCGATGCACACGACACGGCGCCCTACCTCACCGACTGGCGCGGCCGCTACACCGGTGCGGCCTGCGGGGTACTGTGCCCCGCGACGTCTGCCGAAGTCGCGGCGCTCGTCCGGCTCGCCGCCCAGCACCGCGTCCCGCTCGTGCCGCAAGGCGGCAACACCGGTCTTGCCGGCGGCGCCACGCCGGACGCGAGCGGCGCGCAGGCAGTCGTCAGCTTGCGGCGGCTCAACCGCGTGCGCGATATCGACCCGCACAACAACACGATTACCGTCGAAGCCGGCGTGATCCTCGCCGAAGTGCAAAAGCGCGCGGAAGAAGCCGGCCGCCTGTTCCCGCTGAGCCTCGCTGCCGAAGGCAGTTGCACGATCGGCGGCAATCTCGCGACCAACGCGGGCGGCACCGGCGTTCTGCGCTACGGCAACACGCGTGAGTTGTGCCTCGGCCTGGAAGTGGTCACGCCACAGGGCGAACTCTGGGACGGTCTGCGCGGGCTGCGCAAGGACAACACCGGCTATGATCTGCGCGACCTGTTCATCGGCGCGGAAGGCACGCTCGGCATCATTACCGCCGCCGTGCTGAAGCTGCACCCGCAGCCCGCCGCGCGCGTCACGGCGCTCGCCGCGCTCGCCTCGCCGCATGCCGCGCTCGACTTTCTGTCGCTGGCCCAAAGCATCGCAGGGCCGTTGCTCACCGGCTTTGAACTGATGTCGGATTTCTGCCTGCGGCTGGTAGGCCGGCATTTCGAGCAGATGCGCTATCCATTCGCCGAATCGCACGCGCAAATCGTGCTTCTCGAATTGTCCGACAGCGAGAGCGAGGAGCACGCGCGCGCACTCTTCGAGCGTCTGATGGAACAGGCGCTCGAAGACGGGGTGGTGCAGGACGCGGTGGTCGCGGAAAGCCTTGCGCAATCGCGGGCGTTCTGGAATCTGCGCGAACATATTCCGCTCGCGCAGGCCGAGGAAGGCCTGAACATCAAGCACGACATTGCGGTGCCGATTTCGCGCATCGCCCACTTCATCGAGGAAACAGACGCCGCGGTTGCGCAGGCGGCGCCCGGCGCGCGCATGGTGACGTTCGGGCATCTCGGCGACGGCAATCTGCACTACAACGTGCAGGCGCCCGAGGGTGTGGACGCGAAGGCGTTTCTCGCGCAATACCAGAGCCCGATCAACCAGATCGTGTATGACAGCGTGCATCGGCATCGCGGCAGCATCAGTGCGGAACACGGACTCGGGCAGTTGAAGATCGACGAAGCCATGCATTACAAGCAGGACGTCGAAGTTCAGATGATGCGCGCCGTGAAACGCGCGCTCGACCCGCTGAACCTGATGAACCCTGGCAAAGTGCTACGCTGAAAGCGTCAAGCGCCGGGTCGAAACCCAGCCCTCCAAGGAGCCCTTTCGTGAAAATTCGCGTGCTGTCCGATCTGCATCTCGAGAATGACGAGCCGGAACTGATCCCGCATGCGCAAGCGGATCTGATCGTGCTGGCCGGGGACATCCACAATCACGCGGCGGGTCCGCGCTGGGCCGCGCAAGCCTTTGACGGCGCGGCGCCGGTGGTCTACGTGCCGGGCAATCACGAGTACTACGACGGCGAATTCGGCGCGCTCGAAAGTGCCTTGTACGACGCGGCGGCGCAGGTCGACAACGTGCACGTGCTGAACAACGCCGCGCTCATCGATCCGCAGGGCCGCTGGCGCGTGCTCGGCACGACGTTGTGGACAGACTTTGCGCTGTTCGGCGCGGACAGCGCCGCGCTGGAAGAGTCGATCGAGGCGTCGCGGCGCGTCATGCTCGACTTTCGCGGCCTGATTCAGATGAACTGGCCGCACGATCTCGAAGACTGCGCACATGACCAGACGCGCGACTTCGCGCCGAGCGACGCCCTCGCTCTGCATCGCGAGGCGCGTGCGTGGCTCGCGCACGAGCTCGCCAAGCCGTTTGCCGGCCAGACGATCGTGGTCACGCATCACGCGCCGCATCGGTTGAGTCTGGCGGAACGTTTCGCACAGGACCGCGCGTCCGCCGGCTTCGTCAACCATCTGCCGGAACTTGTGCGGGCGCCCGTCGCGCTATGGATTCATGGGCACACGCACACGCCGTTCGACTACACGGTGAACGGCACGCGCGTGGTGTGCAATCCGCGGGGCTATTACGACCGGCGCAGCGGACAGTGGGAAAACCCGCTGTTCGCGTGGGACAAGGTTGTCGAGATCTAGCGCAGCGGCCACTGCTGCGGCTGCGGGACCCGGCAATTCAGCCACGGATGCGCGGCCAGCTCGAAGCCCGAAGCTCGAACGATGACGGGCTACCGCCCGCTTTGCTGCTTCCCGGCTTCAGGACGCTCAACCTTGACCGGCGCAAGTTGCGGCTGCTGCTCGCGCAGGCGGCGCAGCAGGTCGCGAGATGCGGCAATGCCAATCAGTCCAAACATGACGGCCACGCCGATCATCAGATGCGTATCCATGAAATCCTCGTCCTTCGGTGATTGCGGTTGCCGAACGGTGGCGGCGGAAACAATGCGCTCGTCAGAGGCCGCGCATTGACGACACGTTAGCAAATCGATCCGGACGCGAAAGTAAGGAAATGTTGCGGCGCGGCGCCGATGTAACAGGCCGAGCCCCGCTGTCACCGGCATCGCGCTGCGCCGCCTAAGTCCGCGCAAACTGCCGCAACTCGGCCTGATCGACCGCGAGCGTCGCCGGAAGCTCCTCGCGCAAGTGCTCGATCCATGTACGGATCTTCGCATCCAGATACTGCCGCGACGGATACAACGCGTACAGATTCATTTCCTGCGATGTGTACTCCGGCAGCAGCCGCACCAGATCGCCTTTGCGCAGGCCGCTGATCGCCGAATAGATCGGAATCAGGCCGATGCCCATGCTGTTCGTCACCGCGACGGCCATCGCCTCCGCCACGTTCACCTGGAACGTGGTCGGGCCGAGCGTGATGGTTTCCTCGCCGTTCGGACCGTCGAAGGTCCACTTGTCCGGCGGAAACACCGGCGTGACGATTTGCAGGCAGGTGTGATGCGCAAGATCGGAGGGCGTTTGCGGCACGCCGTGCTTTTCCAGATAGCCCGGCGAAGCGCACGCAATGCTGAACGCGCTGCCCAGCCGCTGCGAGACGAGCCCCGAATCGGGCAATCCCGTGGCGAGCGTCAGCGACACGTCGAAACCTTCGTCGAGAAGATCGGGCATACGCTGCGCGAGCGTCAACTCGACCTGCACCTCCGGGTAGCGCTCCTGATAGCGGCCCACGGCCGGCACCACATAGTGCTGGCCGAAGCTCGTCATTGCGTGAACCTTCAGCTTGCCGGACGGACGCGCGTGCGCGTCGCTCGCCTCGGCTTCCGCCTGATCGACATACGCGAGAATCTGCTCGCAGCGCTGCAAGTAGCGCTCGCCCGCCTCGGTCAGCGCGATCCGGCGCGTGGTGCGGTTCAGGAGCCGCGTGCGCAGATGCGCTTCCAGGTCCGACACTGCTCGCGACGCATACGCGGTCGTCGTGTTCAGGTGCTGCGCGGCACCGGTGAAACTGCCCGCTTCGACGACGCGGACAAATACGCGCATGTTCTGAAGCGTATCCATACCTTTTCCTTACCCTTCCGCCCGGGTTGCGATTGATCGGTGCGATTGTTACACGGTTCGCAAAGACGATTATCACAATCCTCGTAAAAATCCCTTGCATCTTTACCGGTTATTCCTCAATCCGTCGGAAAATATAATTGCCCGATCGCTTCTATCGTCGAATTGTGGAGGAAATCGTGCAGTCTCCGGTACCAAAAAGGATCGCCGCAACTGCGGCTCTTACGATCCTATTAACAATTGCCGGCTGTGCAAGTACCGGAGGCATCGCCCCGCAAGCAACCCGTACCGACCCAGCGTCACTCGACGCGGGCGACGCGATCCGCGCAGCTGACGCCGACGCCCAGTGGCCCCCGGCCGACTGGTGGCGCGCCTATCGGGATCCGCAACTCGACGCGTGGATAGAAGCCGCGCAGGCCAACAATCCGAGCCTCGCGGCCGCGCAGGCGCGCGTGCGCGAGGCCATGTCGATGGCGGGCGTCGCACGCGCGGCGCTGGCGCCGCAAGTGAACGGAGATCTGTCGATCAAACGTCAAAAATGGGCCGACAACCTGTACTACGGGCCGGGCTCGCTCGCCGGCGAGCAGTCGTGGAACAACACCGGCACGCTCGCGCTCTCCTATCACCTCGACCTGTGGGGCAAGGACCGCAACGCCGCCGAGCGCGCGCTTGACGCCGCGCACGCGCGCGCCGCCGACGCCCGCGCCGCGCAGCTCGAACTGCAGTCAAACGTGGTGCGCACCTACATCGAGATGTCGCTCAACTACGCGCTGCTCGACATTGCCCGCGCCACCTTGCAGCAACAGCAGCAAATCGCCGACCTGGCCAACCGGCGTCTGAAAGGCGGCATTGGCACGCAGCTCGAAGTGAGCCAGGCAGAAACGCCGCTGCCGGAATACGAGCGGCAAATCGATGCGCTCGAGGAAAAGATCGCGCTCGGCCGTAACCAGTTGGCGGCGCTGGCGGGCAAGGGCCCGGGCGCGGGCGACTCGATCGGGCGGCCGGTGCTCTCGCTCGCCGCGCCCGCCGGCCTGCCGAGCGCGCTGCCCGCCGAGCTGATCGGTCATCGGCCGGACGTGGTCGCCGCGCGCTGGACCGTCGCGGCGCAGGCGCGCGGCATCGACGTCGCGAAGGCCGGGTTTTATCCGGACATCGACCTGCTGGCGTCGATTGGCGGCTACGCGGCCATGGGTCCGCTGTTCCAGTTTCTGAAGAATCCGTCGCATAGCTGGAGCGCCGGGCCGGCGCTGTCCCTGCCGATTCTGGACGGCGGCCGCCTGCGCGCGCAGCTCGGCGCGGCGTCGGCCGGTTACGACGAGGCGGTGCAGCAGTACAACCAGTCGATTGTCGGCGCGCTGAAGGACATTTCCGACCAGGTGATCCGCATTCGTTCGCTGACCACGCAGGCACAGGACGCCGAGCGGTCCGTGGCCGCCGCGCGCAAGAATTACGACCTGTCGCGCGAAGGTTATCGGCGCGGTCTGACCGATTACGTCAACGTGCTGATTGCGCAAAACCAGTTGCTGCGCGCGCAGGAAGGCGTGGCGAAAGTTCAGGCGGAGCGGCTCGGCGCGCACGCGTCGCTGGTCACGGCCTTGGGCGGCGGCCTGGACGAGCCGGCCAACGGCCCGCAAGCCAGCGAGATCCTGCCGGGGCAAGGGAACAGTCAAGGCAAGGGGCAAGCCGAAGGCCAAGGACAGACGGGCGGGACGTCTGTCAACGCCGCGCCCGCACAAGCGCCGCGACAGACGCCCGGACACCCGCCCGGTGCGGTCCCGGCACACGCCGCAGCACGCACGGCAGCGGCCGCCCAGAACGGCGTCGCCGCAGCCAGCGCGTCGGCAGTCCACTGAGGAAGCCCGTCATGTCAGCCTCCCCTGCTTCCGCCTCGCGCCCCGCTTCGTTCGCCGCCTGGTACAGCGCCGCCTCGGATTGGGCGCGCACGGACGGCCTAACGTGGATCTACCTCTTCAAGGCGCTCGCCGCCTGCTTCCTCGCGCTCGGCATCGCGATGAAGCTCGACCTGCCGCAGCCGCGCACCGCGATGACTACCGTCTTCATCGTGATGCAGCCGCAAAGCGGGATGGTATTCGCGAAGAGCTTCTACCGGATCTGCGGCACGCTCGTCGGACTCGTCGTGATGCTGGCGCTGATCGGGCTTTTCGCGCAGCAGCCGGAAATGTTCATCGCGACGACGGCGATCTGGGTCGGCATCTGCACCGCCGGCGCCGCGCGCAACCGCAACTTCAGGTCCTACGGCTTCGTGCTGGCCGGCTATACGGCCGCGCTGATCGGCATTCCCACCTCGCAGCATCCGGACGGCGCGTTTCTCGCCGCGCTCACGCGCGTCGCGGAAGTCGTGCTCGGCATCGTCTGCGCGGGCGCGGTGAGCGGTCTCGTGTTCCCGCAGTTCGCCGGCTTGCAGATGCGCGGCGCCGTGCGCGCGCGCTTCTCGGCGTTTGTCGACTACGTGTCGGCGTCGCTGGCCGGCCGTAACGACCGCGCGCAGATCGAGGCGACCAATGCGCGCTTCGTCGCGGATATCGTCGGCTTCGAGGCGGCACGCAGCGTCGCCGTGTTCGAAGGCCCGGACTCGCGCATGCGCGGTGGGCGTCTCGCGCGCCTGAACAGCGAGTTCATGACCGCGTCGACGCGCTTTCACGCGCTGCATCAGCTGATGAACCGCTTGCGCAGCGCCGGCACGCATGGCGCGGGCATCGCCATCGACGCGCTCGAACCGTACTTCAGGGAAATTGCGCCGCTGCTCGCGAAGTCCGGCGAACCGGTGCTGAGCGCCGCCGACGCCGCCCACGCCGCCGCGCAGCTCGACGCGTACAAGGCCGCGTTGCCGCGCCGTGTGCGTGCGACGCGCGTCGCGCTCGAAACGCATGCGGATGCGCCGCTGCTCGACTTCGACACGGGCGCGGAACTGCTGTACCGCTTCATCGACGATCTGCATGCTTACGCGGCCACTTACGCGTCGCTGGCCGTGTACACGCACGAGCGCGAGCGCTGGGTGGCGCGCTACGAGCCGAAGACCAACGCGCTCGCGGCGGGCGTGGCTGGCCTGCGCGCCGCGCTTGTGATGATCGTGCTCGGCGCCTTCTGGATTGCGACCGCGTGGCCGAGCGGCTCGACGCTTACGCTGAACGCGGCGGCAGTGTGCGCGCTGGCGTCGTCGTCGCCGGATCCGAAGCGCACCGTGTTCCAGATGGCCGGCGGCACGCTCGCGGCCTCGGTGGCGGGCATGCTCGCGGTGTACGGCGTGTTTCCGCGCATCGACGGCTTTCCGCTGCTGTGCGTGGCGCTCGCGCCGTTCCTGCTGTTCGGCGTTTTCATGACGACGCGGCCCGCGCTCGCCGGCTACGGCATCGGCTATTGCATCTTCTTCTGCTTTCTCGCCGGGCCGGACAACGTGGTGCATTACGACCCGAGCGGCTTCATCAACGACGCGATCGCGCTCGTGCTGTCCATGCTGGTGTCGTCGGTCGCGTTCGCCGTATTGCTGCCGCCGTCCACGCCGTGGCTGCGCAACCGGCTGCTCGCCGATCTGCGCCGTCAGGTTGTGCTGGCGAGCCGCGCGCGCATGAGCCGCGTGCGTTCGCGCTTCGAGAGCGGCGCGCGCGATCTGATGTTCCAGATCAACGCGCTCGCGCAGAACGACCCGGCGGCGCGGCGCGAGACCTTGCGCTGGCTGTTTCCCGTGCTCGAAATCGGCAACGCGGTGATCGATCTGCGCCGCGAGGTGGCCACGCTGCCCGCCGACACACGCTACGCGAAGACGATGCCGTGGCGCGCTTCACTGCGCGCCATGCGCGACGCACTGACTGCATTGTTCGAGCGGCCGCGCGCCGAGCGCTTCGAGCGCGCGCTCGCCGCCACCGGCGAGGCGATCAGCGCCGTGCAGTCGCTGCTCGCGAGCTTCGCGGGCGCGCGCGAGGAGCGCCACCAGCTGCAGCGCATCCTGAGCCACCTGCATTTCATTCGTACCGCGTTGCTCGACCCGCAGTCGCCGCTCGCACCGTTGACGGGCGCGCCGGCCGACGCATCGCAAGGAGTTCCTCATGCCGCGTGACATTGCCGTTTTCGACGCCTACGTGCCCACCATCGTGCTGCTGTTCATCGCGGGTGCGGCGCTCACCTGGGTGCTGGATCGCGTGATCGCCTATACGGGCGTCTATCGCGTGGTGTGGCACCCGTCACTGTTCCGGGCCAGCCTGCTCGTCTGTGTGTGCGGCGTGCTGGGGCTCGCCGTTTATCGTTGATCAGAGTCGAAACATGACCATCCGAAATCTTGTTGGCTTCGTCGCGACAGCCATTGTTTTTATCGTCGCGATTTTGCTTGGACGCGTGCTGTGGATCCATTACATGGACAAACCGTGGACGCGCGACGCCCGCGTGCGCGCCGAAATCGTCAACGTGGCGCCGGACGTGTCGGGCGCCGTCGTCGAGTTGCCGGTCAAGGACAACCAACTGGTGAAGAAAGGCGATCTGCTGATGCAGATCGATCCGTCGCATTACCAGATCGCGGTCGAGCAGGCGCAGGCCGCGGTGGCCGCGCGCAAGGCCGAACTGCAGATGAGGCGCGACGACGCACGGCGTCGTGCGGATATGGATTCGCTCGTGGTGTCGAAAGAGAGCCAGGAGAACGCGGCGCATACGGCATCGGCGGCCGAGGCTGCCTATCAGCAGGCGCTCGCCGCGCTCGACGCCGCGCGCCTCAATCTCGCGCGCACTCGCGTCGTGTCGCCCGTCGACGGCTACGTGACGAACCTGACCGTGTTTCGCGGCGACTACGCGACGGCCGGCGCGGCGAAGCTCGCGATTGTCGACAGTCACTCGTTCTGGGTGTACGGCTACTTCGAGGAAACCAAGCTGCCGCACGTGCATATCGGCGACAAGGCCGAGGTCCGGCTGATGAGCGGCGGCACGCTGCAAGGCCATGTGGAAAGCATCTCGCGCGGCATTTACGACCGCGACAATCCGCAAAGCCGCGAACTGCTCGCCGACGTGAACCCGACGTTCAACTGGGTCCGGCTCGCGCAGCGCGTGCCGGTGCGCGTGAAAATCGACGCGGTGCCGGATGGCGTCGTGCTCGCGGCGGGACTGACCTGCACGGTGGTCGTCAAGGAAAGCTGACGCGGCGATGACGCAGCCGCCTACCGGCTTCACAGCAACACGGCAGGCCGCGCGCCCGCCTGCCTGTCGCTGCGTTTTACAGCCTGAACTTGCCGACCATCTGCTTGAGACCGTGCGCCTGATCGTCGAGCGATCTGGCGGCCGCGGTTGCCTGCTCGACGAGTGCCGCGTTCTGCTGGGTGCCTGAATCCATCTGCGCGACGGCGAGGTTGATCTCCTCGATACCAGCGCTCTGTTCCGACGAGGCCGCGGAAATCTCGCCCATGATGTCGGTCACGCGCTTCACGGCCTTGACCACTTCGTCCATGGTCTGGCCGGCGTCCTGCGCGAGCGTCGAACCGTTGCTCACGCGCTCCACCGACGTGCTGATCAACCCCTTGATCTCCTTCGCGGCAGCGGCGCTGCGCTGCGCGAGGTTGCGCACCTCGGCGGCAACCACCGAAAAACCGCGGCCTTCCTCGCCGGCCCGCGCCGCCTCGACCGCCGCGTTTAGCGCCAGAATGTTGGTCTGAAACGCAATGCCCTCGATCACGCCGATGATGTCGCCGATGCTGCGCGCGCTGTCGTTGATCTCGTTCATCGTCGCGACGACGCGGCTCACCACTTCGCCGCCCTTCTCTGCAATCTCCGACGCGTTGTTGGCCAGGGTACTCGCCTGCTTCGCGTTGTCGGCATTCTGACGAACCGTCGAGGTCAACTGCTCCATGCTGGTCGCGGTGCGTTCGAGCGCCATCGCCTGCTGCTCGGTACGCTTCGACAGATCGAGGTTGCCCATCGAAATTTCGCTCGACGCGGTCGCAATCGCGTCCGCGCTCGACGCAATATCCGACACCGTCGTCGCAAGACCGCTTTGCATGTCGTGCAGTGCGTACAGCACGCTCGACTTGTCCTTGCGCCCGAGCGTGATGTGATTCGACAGATCGCCCGCCGCGATCCGGCTCGCGATTTCCTTCGCGTAGGCCGGCTCCCCGCCCAACTGGCGCGCGAGGCGCCGCACCACCCACTCGCTGATGAAGGCGGCGAGCACGATCAGCCCGATCGTCATGACCGCGAGCATCACGAACGACGAGTGATAGATGAAGCCCGACGCTTCGATGGTCGCCTTCGCGGCGGTGCCGCGTTCCTTGACGAGTTCGTCGACGAGCTTTTCGAGCTTGCCGGTTTCGACGAGCAGCGACACGTCCTGCGTGCCGACCTGCCAGTTCATCTGCGAAAGGTCGAGCGGCTGGGCTTTTACGAGCGTCACGAAGTCGCGCAGATGCGTGCTCCACGCGGTGACAGCGGCGGCGAATTTCTTCTGATGCTCGACGGCCTGCGCGTCGGACTTATCGACGTACTGTTGCAGCTTGCCGGTTTCCGCGGCGAGGCCGCTCAAGCCTTTGTCGATGTCCACGCCCAGTTCGTCGCGCTCCTTCGCGGTGGTCGCGGTGAGCAGCATTTTTTGCGCGCGGCTGGCTCGCAGCATGTAGCCGCGGGCTTCCTCGGCGGCGCGGCTCGCAACGTGGCCCTGATCGTAGATGGATTGCGCGGATGCATTCAGGCGGCTGATCTGCGTGAGCGAAAACACGCCGATTGCGAGGGTGCCGACCAGCAGCACCGCGAACGCGAGCCGCAACATTGCTTTGACCGACAGCCCCTTGAGCCGCACGGCTCGCGAACGGCTGCCCTTTCCCTGCGACGGCAACCTGCCCGCCGCTTCCGCGTCCGCGACAAAGCCCGCGCTCTTCCGGCTGCCCAGCGAAACTGCTTTCATATTCCCCGTCCCCACGTTCTAGAACCTGCCGCAAAGGTCTGTTCCGGCATTGCTTCTCTTCTCTTTCGGGTCTACGGCATTGGGGTCCACGATCTTTAGCTGGATTTGCCCGATGCCGGCCGTGTATCGCCCGGTCCGCTGCGCGCCGCTTTGTGAGCGCGCGCCGCGCCCGTTTTATACATGGCCAAAAATCCGCTTGTCTGATTTGTCTGGATGCACCGCCCGGATAAAGTCATGTCCGGTTCGCGACAAAACTTGTCCTTACATTTCAGCCAAGCCACATTAAACTGCGACAGATAGCTGAGCACACGCGACGCCGCGTCGTTATGCCGCAACGACGCAAGCCCCGGATCGCGACCTGCGCGCCAGCCATTGCCCCTTTCTTTTCCTTTCGACAAGCGTATGGAAACCAGCCTCGATAAACGCGCACTTGCCAGCGCGTCAGCCCGGACCGGCAGCGCCGCGCCGGCCGCAGCCGCAGCTTCGACCGCCACACCGTCAGCCGGACAACCGGCCGCCAAAGTGCAGCGCACGGTCTATTCCGTGCTCGGCGCGATCAGCTTTTCGCACCTGCTCAACGACATGATCCAGTCGTTGATTCTGGCCATTTATCCGATGCTCAAAGACAACTTCTCGTTGTCGTTCGGACAGATCGGTCTCATCACGCTCACTTATCAGATCACCGCGTCGCTGCTGCAGCCGCTCGTCGGCATCTACACCGACAAGCATCCGAAGCCCTACTCGTTGCCCGTCGGCATGGGCTTTACGCTTACCGGCCTGCTGCTGATGTCGATCGCGCCCAACTTCGGCGTGCTGCTGGTGGCGGCAGCGCTGGTCGGCTGCGGCTCATCGGTGTTTCATCCGGAATCGTCGCGGGTTGCGCGGATGGCCTCCGGCGGCCGTCACGGACTCGCCCAGTCGCTCTTCCAGGTGGGCGGCAATGCGGGATCGTCGCTCGGGCCGCTGCTCGCCGCGCTGATCGTGATTCCGCATGGCCAGCGCAGCATCGCGTGGTTTTCGGTGGCGGCGCTCGTCGCAATCGTCGTGCTCACGCAGATCGGCCGCTGGTACAAGCAGCATCCGTCGGTCAAGAAAGCGCGCAGCCACACCGCTCACGCGACGCTGTCGCGCAATCAGGTCATGTTCGCGATGGGCGTGCTGATCCTGCTGGTGTTCTCAAAGTACTTCTACCTCGCGAGCATCAACAGCTATTTCACCTTCTATCTGATCGACAAGTTCCACCTGCCGGTGCAGGCCGCGCAGATTCATCTGTTCGTGTTCCTCGCCGCCGTGGCCGCGGGCACGATGATCGGCGGGCCGGTCGGCGACCGGATCGGCCGCAAGTATGTGATCTGGGCGTCGATTCTCGGCGTGGCGCCGTTCACGCTGCTGCTGCCCTATGCGAACCTGTTCTGGACGGGCGTGCTGACGGTGATCATCGGCGTGGTGCTGGCCTCGGCGTTCTCGGCGATTCTCGTCTATGCGCAGGAACTGATTCCGGGCAAGGTCGGGATGGTCGCGGGACTCTTCTTCGGCTTCGCGTTCGGGCTCGGCGGCATCGGCGCGGCGGTGCTGGGCGAACTCGCGGATGCGACCAGCATTGCGTATGTGTACAAGGTCTGCTCGTTCCTGCCGTTGATCGGGGTGCTCACGGTGTTTCTGCCAGACGTGGAAGGCAAGCGCGCGAAGGCGTGAGCCGTTCCGGTCGGAAGCATGAGGAAAAGGCGCTGCGGCGCCTTTTCCTTTTGGTGAGGCGAGGCCGGCGCACGGCGCTCATGGTGAACCCGCGTTGTCCGCGACGCGGCGCGTACTCTATGCTTCTTTCACACGCGTCGCGCCGCCGCCATGCGCGGCCGCGGCGCGCCGCTTCTCGACGTTTGCTCACCCGCACCCGAAGGATCGCCGCAGATGACCCGCTACCGCGACTTCCACCGCCGTTCTATCGAAAATCCCGAGGCATTCTGGCGCGAGGAGGCGCGGCGCATCCATTGGGAAACGCCGTTCGAGACCGTGCTCGACCGCTCGAATCCGCCGTTTGCGCGATGGTTTGTCGGCGGACGCACGAACCTGTGTCATAACGCCGTGGACCGGCATCTCGTCGAGCGCGCCGACCAGAACGCGCTGGTGTATGTGTCGACGGAAACGGGCATCGAGCGGCGCTACACCTACGCCGAGCTGTACGCCGAGATCAACCGGATGGCCGCCGTCATGCGCTCGCTCGGCGTGAAGCGCGGCGACGTGGTGCTCGTCTACATGCCGATGATCCCCGAAGCGCTTTTCGCGATGCTCGCGTGCGCGCGGCTCGGCGCGATTCACTCGGTGGTGTTCGGCGGGTTCGCGGCGCCGAATCTGGCCGCGCGCATCGACGACGCAAAACCGGTGCTCATCGTGACCGCGGACGCCGGCGCGCGCGGCGGCAAGGTAATCGACTACACGCCGCTCGTCGACGAAGCGCTCGCGCGCGCGACTCACAAAACGCCGCGTGTGCTGCTGATCGACCGGCAGCTTGCGCCGGAGCGCCTGAACGCAAACTATCTGGTCGACTACGAACCGCTGCGGGAGCGCTTTTTCGACGCACACGTGCCTTGCGAATGGCTGGAATCCAGCGAGCCGTCGTATGTGCTCTACACGTCCGGCACCACCGGCAAGCCGAAGGGCGTGCAGCGCGACGTGGGCGGCTACGCGGTCGCGCTCGCGGCGTCGATGGAATACATCTTCGAGGGCAAGGCCGGCGACACGATGTTCACCGCATCTGACGTCGGCTGGGTGGTCGGCCACAGCTATATCGTCTACGCGCCGTTGCTTGCGGGGCTCACCACCGTGATGTACGAAGGCACGCCGATTCGCCCGGACGGCGGAATCTGGTGGCGCCTCGTCGAACAGCACCGGATCAATCTGATGTTCACCGCGCCGACCGCGCTGCGCGTGCTGAAAAAGCAGGATCCGGCGCTTCTGCAAAAAGCCGATCTGTCGAGCCTGCGCACGCTATTCCTGGCTGGCGAGCCGCTCGACGAACCGACTGCCTCGTGGATCGCCGGCGCGCTCGGCAAACCGGTGATCGACAACTACTGGCAAACGGAAACGGGCTGGCCGATGCTCGCGATTCCGCGCGGCGTCGAAACGCTGCCCACCAAGCTCGGTTCGCCTGGCGTGCCGTCCGCCGGCTTCGACCTGATCTTGCGCAACGAGTTGACCGGCGAACCGTGTCCGCCCGGCGAAAAAGGCGTGCTTACGCTGAACTATCCACTGCCGCCGGGCTGTATGTCCACGGTATGGGGCGACGATAGGCGCTTTGTCAGCACCTACTGGTCGAGCATACCGAACCAGCAGGTGTATTCGACCTTCGACTGGGGCATTCAGGACGAAGACGGTTACGTGACTATCCTCGGCCGTACGGACGACGTGATCAATGTCGCCGGTCACCGGCTCGGCACGCGCGAGATCGAAGAAGCGCTGTCGAGCCATCCGGCCGTCGCCGAAGTTGCCGTAGTGGGCGTGACCGATCCGGTGAAGGGTCAGGCGGCGATGGCGTTCGTAGTGTTGCGGGACGCACAGGCTTACGCGGACGCCGCCACGCGCGCGAAGCTGCAAGACGCACTCACGGCGACGGTCGACCGGCAGCTCGGCGCGATTGCGCGGCCCTCGCGTGTTGTGATCGTGTCGATGCTGCCGAAGACCCGCTCGGGCAAGCTGCTGCGCCGTGCCATCGCGGCGCTTGCGGAGGGACGCGAGCCGGGCGAGCTGCCAACTATCGAAGACCCGGCTGCGTTGCAGCAGGTGCGCGAGGGGTTGAGCGGTTAGATGGCTGTATAGCTGCGCGGCGCCAGATGCCGGCGTTGGGTGGCTTCGCCCGAACGCCGTTGGCTACTCCCGCCAATCACCTTGCGCAGCGCGCCCTCAGAAAGCGCGTAAGAATCGCATTCGA
This sequence comes from Burkholderia sp. WSM2230, assembly GCF_000472445.1. Taxonomy (GTDB): domain Bacteria; phylum Pseudomonadota; class Gammaproteobacteria; order Burkholderiales; family Burkholderiaceae; genus Paraburkholderia. The sequence continues at coordinate 268,060 of NZ_AXAJ01000008.1, read as the reverse complement.
ATACGCCCCCGCGATCTCCGCGAGAAACGAGACGAACGACGCCGGTGCGTGATCGTCGGCGGTATCGGAAATGGTGCGCACGACCGCGCACGGCACGCCATACTCGTGACAGACCTGCGCGAGCGCCGCGCCTTCCATTTCGACGGCGAGCGCGTCGGGCAATGCTTCGCGCAATGCCTGCACGCCCGCCGAACTCGCGACGAACTGATCGCCACTGACAATCAGCCCGCGATGCACTCGCGGCTTACGCGTGCCGAAACGCGCCGCCGCGGCCGCGCCCTCTTCCGCCACGAAACGCTCGCAGGCTTCGGCGAGTTGCGCGGCGAGCGTGGCGTCCGCGGCGAAGCGCGACATGCCGAGCAACGGCACCTCGAAGCGCGGAAAGAGCGGCGAGGCGTCCAGATCGTGCTGCAACAGCGCGTTCGCAACGACGATGTCGCCGACCCGCACCTCACCGCCGACACCGCCCGCGACACCGGTGAAGACAATGGCTTCGACATCGAACGCGTGAATCAGCGCGCTGACTGTGGCCGCCGCCGCGACTTTGCCGACGCGCGCCAGCGTGACGACGCATGGCGCGCCATGGACAGTGCCGAGATGGTAATCGCGCCGCCCATGCGTGACGGTGCGCACGCCGGATTCGGCGCGCATCGCGTCGATCAGATCGCCGAGTTCCTGCGGCAAGGCCGCGAGAACGCCAAGCGGACGCCGCTGGCTGTTCACACTGCTTGCCTGCGGATGCGGATCATGCTGCGGGCCCGCTGCCTCTGCCATGGTTTTGCCTTCCTGAATGCCGCTCATTCGACCGCCTGCAACTTGGCGACCGCGAGCGCGAGCCATTTCTCGCCGTGGCGCTTGAATTTGACCTGCGCCTTGGCGTCCGTACCGCCGCCTTCAAGCGCGGTGATGGTGCCCTCGCCGAACTTGGTGTGGAACACCTGCTGGCCCACGCGGAAACCCGTTTCCGCCGCGCGCTGCTCGTTGGCGAAAGCCGGCAACGGCGCCGCCGGGCTCGAAGCGCCACCGCCGTAGCCCTGCTGACGGTCGGGCCGCGCGAACCAGTCGCGCCCGTAGCCCGCGTTGTCCGAGCGGCCGCCCCAGCGTGCGCCCGCCTCGACTTTCGGCGTGAGCCACTTGAGGGTTTCCTGCGGCAATTCGTCGAAGAAACGCGAGCGGATGTTGTAGCGCGTCTGGCCGTGCAGCATCCGGCTTTGCGCGAACGACAGATACAGCCGCTCCTTCGCGCGCGTGATCGCCACGTACATCAGGCGTCGCTCTTCTTCGAGGCCGTCCGATTCCATCGCGCTGTTCTCGTGCGGGAACAGGCCCTCTTCAAGGCCTGTGATGAACACCGCCGTGAACTCCAGGCCTTTTGCCGCGTGCACCGTCATCAGTTGCACGGCTTCCTGGCCGGCCTGCGCCTGGTTGTCGCCCGCTTCGAGCGACGCGTGCGACAGAAAGCCCGCGAGCGGCGTCATGGTGTCGGGATTCTGCGCGGGCTCGGCGATGCCCGGCGCGTCGAGCACGACGGTGTTGGGATCGTCGGTGGCGACGGCCAGTTCCGGCGAGGCCGTAGCACCTGGGCGCAGCGGAATGGAGCGCGCGGGCGTGTCCATGCCGTAGCCCTCTTCACTGACGAACGCCGCCGCGGCGTTGACCAGTTCCTGCAAGTTTTCCAGCCGGTCCTGGCCTTCGCGCTCGTTCTGATAGAAGTCGGCGAGACCGCTAGCGCGCACCACGTATTCCACCGTCTCCGGCAAGCTCATCTGCTGCGTGTCCGCGCGCATCTTGCCGATCAGGTTGGCAAACGCCGACAGGCTCGAGCCCGCCTTGCCCGCGACATACGGAATCGCCGCGGCCATCGAGCAGTTGTAGAGCCGCGCGGCGTCCGCGAGCTGCTCGATCGAGCGCGCGCCAATGCCGCGCGTCGGGAAATTGACGACACGCGCGAACGCGGTGTCGTCGTTCGGATTGTCGATCAGGCGCAGATAGGCGAGCGCGTGCTTGACTTCCTGACGCTCGAAAAAGCGCAAACCGCCATACACGCGATACGCGATGCCCGCATTGACGAGCGTGTGCTCGATCGTGCGCGACTGCGCGTTGCTGCGGTAGAGCACCGCAATCTCACTGCGCGACGTGCCGGTGTTGATCAGCGCCTTGATTTCCTCGACGATCCAGCCGGCTTCCTGGGTGTCCGTGGCCGACTCGTACACACGCACCGGTTCGCCGTGGCCCGCGTCTGTACGCAGATTCTTGCCGAGGCGCCGCGAGTTGTTCGCGATCAGCTGGTTGGCGGCGTCGAGAATGTGGCCGTGCGAGCGGTAATTCTGCTCGAGCTTGATCAGATGGCGGACGTTGAACTCGTGTTCGAAGTCGCGCATGTTGCCGACGTTCGCGCCGCGGAATGCGTAAATGGACTGATCGTCGTCGCCGACCGCGAAGATCGCGTTCGTCTGGCCCGCGAGCAACTTCAGCCACGCGTATTGCAGCTTGTTGGTGTCCTGGAACTCGTCGACGAGAATGTGCCGAAAACGCGCCTGATAATGCGCGCGCAGCGGCGGATTGTGCGCGAGCAGTTCATAGCAGCGCAGCAGCAGTTCCGGAAAATCGACGACGCCTTCGCGCTGGCACTGCTGGTCGTACGCCTCGTAGAGTTCGACGAATTTGCGGTTGAAGTTGTCGGTGGCGTCGACGTCTTTCGGGCGCAGGCCCTGTTCTTTCGCGTTGTTGATGAAGTACTGCAGGTTTTTCGCCGGGTACTTTTCATCGTCGATATTCAGGCCCTTCATCAGACGCTTGATGGCCGAGAGCTGATCCGCGGTATCGAGAATCTGGAACGTGGCGGGCAGGCCGGCGTCGCGATGATGCGCGCGCAGCATGCGGTTGCACAGGCCGTGGAAGGTGCCGATCCACATGCCGCGCGTGTCGATGGGCAGGAGCGCCGAGAGGCGCGACATCATTTCGCGCGCGGCCTTGTTGGTGAACGTCACGGCCAGAACAGTGGCCGGCGACGCGAGACCATGCTGGATGAGCCACGCGATGCGCGTGATGAGCACACGAGTCTTTCCGCTGCCCGCGCCGGCGAGAATGAGCGCGGGCTCGTTGGGGAGCGTGACGGCGGCGTGTTGTTCGGGGTTGAGATTGGCTAGCAGGTCGGGCATTTTTTCGGAGGGACGGCGGGGTGTTCGTCATTATATGCCCCAGCGGGGGCTGGCTTTTTTTGCCTGCTTAGCGGGTTGGCGGCTTTTAACCGCCTTGGCTGCTTCCTTCGGTTCGTGATGGATCTGTTGCCCGCCGTGCCCGAACGCGCTCCCGTAGCCGCAGGGAATATGAAAGCGTGTGCTTCTGTTTAGAACTGCGCGGTCATCTGAAATCCGACCGTCACGCGCGCGGTCGGAAAGCGTGAGGGCTTGCAGATCGGCGTTCCGGCGAACAGATCATAGGCGAATCCGCCGATCCGCGTCCCGACGCTGCCGCGAATGCCGATCACCGCGCCAGCGAGTTGTGTCCCTGCGAGAAATGCCGTATTCGGTCCGAAGACGCGCCCATAGTCCACCCCCGCATACAACGCCTGTCCGGTCTGCCCAAGCGGCGTCTGTAGCTCATTACGCCAGTAAAAACCGCGTTCCGCGGCGAGCATCGCCTCGCCGTCGAAGCCGCGCACCGTGTAGCGGCTGCCGATGGTCAGGTCGTCGAGATAGAACAGCGTGTCGTTCGTGAACTGCCCGTGTACGGTCGTCACATAGCGAAGCGGCTGCGTCGCGATAGTGAACGGAACAGACAGGTTCGCATCGAGTACGGCCATGTGGAAGCGGTATGTGGGACCGTTCGCGTAGGGGTCCGCCGTCGCGCCCAGACCACCGACGCCCTGACGGTACGCGAGCGTGCCGTCGAACTGCGCCGCACCGAAGTAATGCCGGTCCGTCACGCCTGCCTCGATGAAGGTGTTGTTGCGCTTCTGCTGCGGAATGTCCGTGTCGTCGATGAAGCTGTCGCCGAAGCGCTTCGACAGCGTGAACTGCACGCCGAGTACGTCGTTCTGGCTGCGGCTGATAACGCGTTGCAGTTTCAGCGCCGCCGTCTGCGAGTTGCCGCTTGAGACAAACGTCTGGTTCACGCCGGCAATCTGCTGGTAGTAGGTGTTCGTGTTGCCGGACAGTGTCGCGGTCCAGTATCCCCACGGCAAAGAGTAGGAACTGTTGAAACCGTGCGAGCCCAGGCCCTTATCGTCAAATTCCAGGTCCTGACTCGCGCCTGCCGTGAAAACGTCGTTGAGTCCGAGCGGGTTGTCGATGCCGACGCTCAGATTGCCCTGGAGCTTACCGGTCGCGCGTGAGCCGGAATTGTCCACCGAGGCCACGACGCTCCACGGCTTTGCACGATTCACGGTCAGTACAACGTCGCTCTCGCCGGGCGTGTCGGTAGGCTCGATCTTCATGTTCACGTCCTGACTGCTGACGCGTTTCATCTGCTCCAGGCCCTGTTCGAGTGCGCGAAGGTTCAGCATGTCGCCGTCGCGTGACGGGAAGGCCGTTTTCCATGTGCCGCGTGCGGATGGGTCGGCGAAGCGCAGCTTGCGCACGACGCCCGGTACGAGCGCAAATTTCAGTTCTCCGGTTGACAGATCCTGTTGAGGCAACAGCACGCGCGTCGTGATGTAGCCTTCACTCAAGATAGCCTGCTGCAATCCTTTCGTGAGTATGTCGAGCCCGGCCTTGCCGACGCATTGCCCGCGGTAATGATTGAGCCATTCACGTGCGAACGCGAAGCGGTCCAGCGGCCGCTCTGATGCGCCCTGACTGCGTACTGCGTCCGGGAGGTTCGGCGGAACGTCGAGCGCGAAGGAGTCGATGCGAAAGCACGGTTTCTCTGTCGGCAGTTCGGGCCATCCGTTCACGCGCGGCACTTCTGAGCGCACGGCCGGTGCGTGCACGGTTGCGTCGCGTTGCTGCGCGTCGCGTTGTTGCTGGATCTGCTGGTTCTGTTCGGCATTGGCGCGTGCGGCTGCTGCGGTGTCCGCGGGAGTCGGTGCGTTCTGCGCCTGACCCGCGAGTGATACCAGGGCTGTGAGCGGCAGGGCCGCCAGCCTCTTGCGTAGCTTCATTGGTGATTTGCTCCCTGATGCTGCCAGTGGTGCGGGAAGTGGTCTCCCCGCCGTTTTTTTGAGGAATTGGAGCGACGTCGCTATCGGTTGGTTCGTAACGCCCTACCCTCGATGCTCGTCGAGTTCGACCTTTTTCAGCACGCCGGTTTTATCGTCAAAATAGAAATTCGCGACCTTGCTGGCTCCCGTCGGTACGGCTGCAAACGCAACCATTAGGTAGGCACTCGATTTATATGAATATGTCCAGACGTCCATAGACCCCCGCTGTTATCTTCCTATCAGGAGGCTCCAACCGGCCGACTACGTCGTCTCTGGTTGCAACGTCAGCCTTGAACTGACTAGCCAACGATTCCTGAGTGGCGTTTTCAAGTTTGAGATTGCCGCTCCTCTCTCCCGAATTGAAGGCACAACCCGACAGTGCGGTTACAACCAAAATCATCAAACTTTTCTTAAACATAAACGACTTCCTTAAGTTGCACTATCCGCACGCATCCTCCGTTTCACCACATGCTGATGTTATGACATGAAAAAACAAGCCTACTCGCGCTGGCTTGCTCGCCCGGTGGTTCTACAAGTAGAGCGACCAGGTTCACCGCTGGCATCCAGCAGTTTGCACCTGCTGAACACACGTGAGCGATGCCGGGCTGTTAGCGGCAGAGCCGCCAGCCTCTTGACTTCCATTGATGAATTGGTCTCTGATGCCCAATGCGACACTTCTCTCATTCACGACGTTGAAAGAACAAGACCAGCCTGAAGGCTGGGTCCGTTGTTTTTAACTAAAGAAGAATCAGTAGCCGAATACGGCATTACCGTCAATATTAGGTGTCTTTGTGAATCCGCCCAAACCCACTCCGAATTCAAACGCGGTTGATCCCCCGATGCTGTGGTTGGCACCTAGACATGCGCCGAAAGCGCATCTGGCCGCGCAGTGAACAAGCGCGCATCCAGCCGCTTCCATACGATGTTCCTTGTCGGCGTCGCCGTTGGCCAGATTTTTGATCACCTGCTTTTCATCGGCATGCAACTGCCGATTGAACCGGTTCATGGATTAGCCACAATAGTCTTTGGTCCCTGCGTTAAATTCCATGCTCACCAAGTAAGCAGTTTTCTCCGAACCATTCACAAAAATATGGTCAACTTTCCTGGAGATCGACGCTTTCATTTCGTTTTTGCACATTACGTACATGTGTGAATTTTCTTCCATAGACGTCCAACCTTTAGCGGCAAGATAATCCTTGAGCATCACCACCTTTTTTTCGTCCCAAGTCGAAGCATCAACCTTGTAAAGCGCAAGCGCGGCACCGGTTTTAGCATTTTCATATCGGCTCAGGACTGCCCCGTTCTTGAACATGAAATCTAAATCCGAAACCATTGTCTTCAATTTTTCTTCTGCCATCGTGTGGGGGGGCGTCCGCCCGACAATCCAAATCATCAGCGGGAGCCACAACATCAGCAGTATGAAATTCCTTGTGGGAAATTTTTTCACGCGCAGTCCTTTTATTGTTTCTTGAGTGGATTTGGAATATGGCCGGAGTAGCCGGATGCAGCATTGCCGTCAATATTAGGTGTCTTTGTGAATCCGTCCAAACCCACTCCGAACTCAAACGCGGTTGATCCCCCGATGCTGTGGTTGGCACCTAGACATGCGCCGAAAGCGCATCCACTTGCACCAACAGACAGACCAGAGAGAAAATCGTCCGTGAGCCTGCCCTTGTCGGGCAGGTTCTGACCCACGTTATCGGTTATAACTCCTGCCGTGACGGCTCCGCCCACCGAGCGCGATGCGGCAACAGATGCACCGTAATAGAGGTTTCCATTGTGAGTATTAATGGTTAAGCCGCCGCCCACGCCAGCACCGTATTGAATCGTCACATAATCGACCGACCCCGGTCGTTGTGCCGCCATTGCTGCAAGTGACGACTTTTGGTCAGCCTGCATGTCATCTGTGCTGTACTTGAACAAGTTGCTGCCCGGCGTTTGCCTCACCATGCCGCCATAGCCTGCCGCCGAGTATGAAGCGCCGTTGTAGTTCTCCAGTTGCGCCCGTTCGGTGGTGTAGCCAGCTCCCTCTGCCTCCAGCGCTGAATACCTGGCGTATTCCGCTGTACCCGGCGCAAATTCGGCCGCACAGTGAACAAGCGCGCATCCAGCCGCTTCCAGACGATGTTCCTTGTCAGCGTCGCCGTTGGCCAGATTTTTGATTGTCTGCTTTTCATCCGGGTCGAGCATTCGATTGTAGCGGTCCGTGCAGACTTGACTATCAGAAGTGTATCGATCAAGGGCCGCACTCGCCGATCGTCGCGGAGCTGTACTCGAAGCGCACTTCATATGTGTTGGTGGAGAGCGCAGGGAAGAATTCTGGCTTAATGTCGAGCGTCGCCAGCGCACCGAGTTTGCATGCCTGCCATTTTTCACTGTCGGTGTGCCGTCTGACTTTCCATCCTCGGTCGTCAAGCGCCATCTGATATCTGCCGAATAATTGATCCGTCCATGAGTCGGCGCTGATGTTTCGCGTCAGCGACGCTACGCTTCCGCGATCCAAGTCTTTTCGAAATACCACCTTCCCACCCATCTCGAGCATGTAGTCCATGTCCGACTTCATCAAACTAAACTTGCGCGAGACATCGGTTGGCTGTTTGAGCAGTACGCCATGAAAAAAGATGTATCCAAATACCAGCACAAGCAGCCCACCAATCCAGACTTTTAGATTTCGCATGTAAATACGCTCGAATCAATACGCAGGTAATTTACCAATACGATTGCCGTATCCTGTGCCGCCATACGCACTAGGATTAAGCGCCTTGGTTATCCCACCGGCGCCTACGCCTATCTCGAAGGCGGTATCACCGCCGATTCCGTGGTTCACGCCCCCGCAGACACCGAAGGCGCAGGCACCGCCTCCAGCAGATGCGCCCGCCAAAAAATCGTCGGTATTGCTTCCTTTCTGCCCCGCAGGTAATCCGGGGTTCGAAGCGACCATACCGCCAACAATTGACGCGCTTGGCACGACGGGCACCGATCCTGAGGCCGACAAGTAAACGTTGCCGTTATGAAGATTCACAGTTAATGCGCCGCCGACCCCGAGTCCGCCACCTTCGACAGTCAAATAGTCAACTGACCCGGGGCGCTGGGCCTCCATTGCGGCCCGCATTGCCTTGTTGTCAGCGGTCGAATCGGCTACAGGATATTGGAACAATCCCCCCGAGCTTTGCCGCACCATGCCACCATAGCCCGCAAGCGAGACAGACCTGCCGTTGTAGTTCTGCAACTGAGCCCGTTCGGGGGTGTAGCCAGCTCCCTCCTGCTCCAGCGCTGAATACCTGGCGTACTCCGCTGTACCCGGCGCAAATTCGGCCGCGCAGTGAACAAGCGCGCATCCAGCCGCTTCCAGACGATGTTCCTTGTCGGCGTCGCCGTTGGCAAGGTCGTGAATGAGTTTCTTTTCATCCGGGTGGAGCATTCGATTGAACCGGTCAACGTTGTACCCCGAGAACGCTCCCGCATTGCCGCCCACCGCAGCACCCGCACCGGTTGCGATTGCGTTCGCCACGATGTTCCCAAGCGCCTGGTTCATGTTCGCGTTCCCGGTCGGATCCGAGTCTGCAATCGCGTCGCTCATCTTGTTCAGGTTGCCCGCCGCGATCGACGCAATACCCGCACCCGCCGCGCCGCCGAGCGCATTACCGCCTGCAAGCCCGGTCACGAGCGCGGCACCCGCGGCCTGCATGATCGCGCGATTTGTCCCGCCTTCCTGCCAGCCGCCGCCGTCGCCGCCTGCGTCTCTCGCTTTGCGGTCCGCGTAGTCGCCAATCCGTCGTGAAACGGCTTCGCCGGCCGCACCGGCCGCGGCCATCATGTCCGACTGACGATCCAGCAGGTTGTTCACGTCCGGCAACTTCGCCACCATGCCGTTGGTGTTCGACGTGTCACGGTTCAGGCTTGCGATGCCCTGCGTCTGGTGGCCCACATCGGTCACGCTGATGGTGCCCGCGCTGATGCCGCTTTTCGTCGTCGCACTGTCACTGCCGTTATCGTTCTGGCTGAGCATCGGCGCGGGGCCGCCCGCGTTTGGTCCGTTCGATGTCGAGGCCGGACCGTGCGTGCCGTAGTTCGTGCCACCATCGCCGGTCGTCACGCCACCGCCGATCCCTCCCGAATGCGCGTTGTAGCTCGACGAGTTCTGGATGTCGCTATAGGTCAGCGTACCCGTTGCAAGCGTGTTCTTCGACGCGTCGGCATCGCTCGCGATTACCGCGCCTTTGAGGTCTGTATTGCCAGTGACCGAGACATGGAACCCGCCGTCGCCCGCGTGGATACCCGCCTGTTCATTCACGCCCGCATAGCTGCCGCTCGCGTTGGCATTCGTGTGGCTAAAGCTGGCGCTGCCGCCACCCTGACTGATCGCGAATCCACCGCCTGTGCTTTCCTGGTGCGCGGCCGAGGTCATCGTGTCCTGCACGCTTGCGAGGTTCAGGTTGCCGCCAACATCGGCGTTCACCTGACGGCCGTTGACATTCGCACCGATGACGTTCGTATCGCCGCCCGAGATAATCGTCGCGGTGTTCGCGGCCGTCACGTGCGTGTTGTTCTGCATCGCCGTGTCGCTGTTCGCGTTGCCGTGCGCCCTGGACATCGACGCGGACACGCCAAAGCCCTGTGTTCCGTATGAAATACCCACGCTCGCGCTGCTCGACTGGTTCGTGCTGCGCGTCGAATCCGTGTCGGTCGTGTTGACGAGATTCACCTGGTTCTTTGCTGCCAGGATCACGTCGTTGGCGTTCACGTTCGAGCCGGCGATTGTCACGTTGCCGCTGCCGGCGCCGTTGCCAGATGCGCCGTTGCCGGTCGCGACAAACGCGGCCGTGCCGCCCGCCGTTACGTTCGAGCCGCGATTCGTCCTACTGTCCTCGGAGTATGTATTCTCACTGTGGCTGCTGCCGTAGCTCAGTTCTATCTTGGCTTCGGGCGTCCCGCCGCTTGCCAGCGCGCCCACAAGACCAGCCGCTGCGCCCGCTGCATCCACTGCGCCGCTTGCCGCCGCCATCCCATGCAACGCCGCCGCACGATCGTCCTGACTGTGGCTTGCCGCGTGCGCCTCACCGACCGTGTTCGATATCGCGTCGATGACCGGCGCCTTGATTGCGAGCGTAAAGCCGCTCTTGCTGACCGTCTGCTTGTCGTCGTGGTGGTACGTATCCGTCGCCGAGTCGATGGTCACATTCGCGCCCGTACCTGTGACGTTCTTCGCCGCAATCAGGTCGCTACCTGTCACATGCAGGTCGTTGCCCGCGACGATGTTGAGGTTGCCATTCAGTGAGCCAATCGTGCTGCCCGTGTTCGTCACCTGCGACGTGCCGGCCGTGTTGGTCTGCGTCTGGCTGCCAACCGATATCCCGATACCGCCGCCCGTGCCGAAGCCGGATTCGTGTTTCTGGTAATAGCTCGACGTGGTCTGTGTGTCCTGCGAGGTCGTGATACTGACGTTACCGCCCGCTGCAAGATTCACGTCGTTCGTGCCGGCCACAGTCGCGCCTTTCACGGTCAGGTCTTTACCCGCGCGGATGTTGACCGAGTCGCCCGACACCGTACTCGCGACACCGATATTCGCCTGCGAGGCCTGGCTCGTGTCGGTAGTGGAACCGTGAAATGTACTGCCGCGCTTCGACTCGGTTGCCGTGTAGCTGTCGTGCTCTTCGCGCGCTTCATTGATGTTTACGTTGCCGGTCGCGACGATATTCGCCGCGCCGGTTCCCGTCGACAGTGACGAGCCCGTAAGCGTGACATTGCCCTTGCTCGCGTCGGCGCCGAGCGCGGCAAGCGTACCGCTGCCGCCGGCGGTAAAGGTCGTACCGACTGCCTGCTCGTCGTAACTGCGGTCCGTCTGTTTGCGCGTTTTGTCGTCGGTCGCAACGTTGTTATAGGTCGCGGTGTTCGTGACCGTGGTCGCCGTCAGGTTGCCGCCCGCCACCACGGCCATGTCGCCGCCCGCTGCGACCGTCGCCCCCTTGAACGTCATGTCGTTGCCGCTCTGCATCGCGAGGCTGCCGCCCGACGTGATCGCGCTGGTTTCGTTCACCGTGCCGGACGCTTCCCAATGATGGTTCGCGTTCTTCGTGACGGACTGCAACGTGTCCGCCTGCACCGTATCGACGCTGATATCGTGCCCGGCGGCGATCTGTGCGTTACCGCCAGCCGCGATGTTGGCGCCGTGAACCAGCAGGTCGTTGCCCGCCGCGATGACCATATCGCCAGTCGATGCAATCGTGCCCTGCGCACCGAGCAGCGTCTGACTGACCCGGCTGTTGCCGGCCGTTGAACTGACACCGACCGCGTCGACCAGTGTTGTATTGACGATATTGTGACCGGCCAGCACCGCCACACGGTTGCCCATGATCCGGCCAGATGCGTTGACCAGGTCATTCGTCGCGGAGACAACCGTCGTGCCGTTCTCGCCGCTACTACCAATTGTGCCGCCCCGGTTCAGGATATTGGTCGCGCTGATAACGGTCTGCGTGCCGCCCTTGATGACGCCCGAATTGGTCGCGCTGCCGGTCGCATGAATCTCGACATCGTCGGCGGTAATCAGTGCGCCGGTTGGTTGCAGGTCGTTTGCGTGAGCATGCGCGAGATACACGACGGGCGCCAGCACCTGCTGCATGCTGCCGTCCGGCAGGGTCACAGTCTGGCTGACGAGCCACACGATGTCACTGGTGAGCGCATCCATCTGCGCGGCCGTGAGCGCCATGCCCGGCTCAAGATTGAACTGCTGCGCGACGTTCACGCCACGGGTCATCAGCGCGCGGTATTCGTCCTCATTGCTCGTATAGCCTTGCAGATACACGCGGCCCGTAAGCTGCGTGATCTGGTTGCGCACAAGCTGTTCTTCATACGCGCCGTCGCCGAGTCGCTTGATGATTTTCGACGGATCGAGCCCGAGCGCGCCGAGCATGTAATCGCTGGAAATGAAACTCGTATAGCTGGTCAGGCGCGGATCGGTCACAACCAGATACGATGCGCCAGGCGACGTGTTGAACGTGTACAGGCCGCCCGACGGCAACGTGATATTGAGCGCCCCGGTCGGTCCTGCGATCGATTGTGGCGCGTTGATCGTCTGCGTCTGCCCGGTCGCAAGGTTGACGGTCTGCGCGCCGCCGCCCGTGACGCCGCCAACGGTGCCGTTCGCGCCAAGCGTGCCGCCAGTCGCACCCGTCGCCGAGTTGGCGGCCGCGACGTTCGTATTGTTGATGTCGGTGGCATTGATCTGTACCGCATTGTTCGCGATGATCGTGCCGCCAGTGCCACCGATCGCAACGGGAGACAGCACAATCGAGGGCTCTACTACCGTTCCAACGTCGCGCGAGATGTCTTCGTTCCACGCGTAGGTCGAAACGATATCCTGCTTCTGGTACTGGTAAAGCGTCTGGCCGGTGTTGTTCACGACCGTACCGCCATAGGCATCGCTGCCGATCGCGATGGCGCTGCCCGCGGCAATCGCGCTATATGCGTTGTTCACGGTCCCGACGTTGGCGAGCGTCAGGTTGGCGCCCGCGATTAGTTGCGCCTGCTGGGCCTGCGGCCCGCTTACCTGGTCCTGCTGTGTGGTGGTAGTCGTGTCGCGCGCTATCTCGACGCGCTGATAACCTTTGTGCGCATCGTTGCGCGACGCGTACTCGGTGGCCGGGTCATAGTTGACGTTCGGGTCGTAGCCATCCCAATAGCTAACGGTAATCGTGTTATCGGGATTAGTGGTGACCGTGTTGTAGTAAATCGTCTTGTTCTGGCCGTTGACGTTCACCACCAGCATGCGGTCAGTCGCGTTCGAGCCGACCTGTTCGGTGACGATCTGCGAAACGGCAAAGGTGGAGCTGACCGGCGCGATGTAGCCGTTGTCCCACATTGCCTGCGTGCAGTAACCCTTGTCGCTGTTGCCGGTGGCGCACGCCATGTACTTGTCGCGCTTGGTCTGATGGAGCGTGTCGACACCCGTCGTGACCGTTTCGACCGTGGGCGCGGGGCGCGTGTTGGTCAGCGTCTGCGCGGCGACTTCGATGTTGCCCTGCGCCTCGATCGTGGACTGGTCATTGGTGACGGAGTTGCTGCGGTTCGCGAGCAGCCCGTTTGCGTCGCGTGTGTCATTTGCCGCGATGTTGACGTCGCCGAGGCTGAATATGTTCGCGCCGCCCGTGTTGGAGATATCGCCGGGCGAATACAGGTTCAGTTGCGACGCTGCGGCAATCGCCGCTGCTGTGCCCGTGTTGGCGATCGAACCGGCGTTCAGCGTCACGGTATTGCCGACGACGGTGGCGGTATTGGTCAGCGACGCGCTGTGCGTGGTGACGCTGTCGCCTTCGATGCGGCCGGCGTTGGCAATCCAGCCCGCCGCATTGACGGTCGTGTTCGTCGAGTTGAGGTCCGCGCCGGCCTGGTTATCGACATTCGCGGCGTTCACCGTAAGAGCATTGACCGCGCCGAGCGTGCCCTGATTCGTGAAGCTGCCCGCCGTGGTAAAGCTCAGATCGTGGTTGGCCTGAATCCGGTTCGCACCGTCGAGCGTGTAATCGCCGTTGACTGTCACCACGCCGTCGTTGCCTGCGATGATCCGGCCGTCGCCGGTCAGCCGGTTCGTCGTGACGCTCAGATCCTGGTCGCTGCCGATCGCGCCGTTCTGGTTCGCGAGCGTACCGGCTGCAATTGCGATGCCGCCGCCGCTGCCCGTGTCGTTGCCGATTCTGCCCGATGTGTTGTCGAGCGAAGCGGCATCGAGCGCGATTGCACCGTTGCCATGAATGGAGCCGCCTGCGTTGATGATTGCCGCATTCGGGCCATTCAGCGTGACGTTATGCGCGCCTGACAGCGTGGCGTTCGTGTTGTCAGCGAGTTGTCCGATGCTCAGCGTCAGGTCGTGGCCCGAGACGATCTGCGCGCCGCCCGTGCTGGATAGCGTCTGCGCGTTGAGCGCCAGGTCGCCATTGCCGCCGATCGTGCCCGCGCCTGCGACGCCGCCGGCATTGCTGTTCGTGATTGCGGCTGCGCTGATTGTGGTCGCGCCGCTGCCGGTGTTCGCGATGCGGCCGTTCGTGTTGTCGAGCGATGCGCCTGATACCTGCATGGTCGCGTTCGCACCGTCCGCCTCGATCTGGCCGCCCGTGTTGTCGAGCGCGCCCTGAGCCGATGCGGTCACATTGCCGGTGCCCTGAATCATGCCGGCGCGGTTGCCGAGCGTGCTGCCGGACTGCACGGACGTGGCGCCCGCTGCCGTGATTGCGCCGCCCGAGTTGTCGATGCTCGCACCCGTTACGGACACGTCGCCATTGCCGCCAATCAGGCCGTTATTCGTGTTCGTCAGCGCGCCGGCCGCATTGACCGTCGTCGCGCCCGAACCGCCGTTGGCGATCGTGCCTCCATCGTTCGCCACCGACTGCGCGGATAGCGCCAGCGTGTCATTCGCCTGGATCGTGCCGCCCGCATTGCTGAGGACGCCCGCGTCCTTCACGCTCACGTTCTGCGCTCCGATGTAGCCGCCCGCGCTGTTGTCGAGTGAACCGACATTCAGCGCGGCTGACCACTGGCCCGCGAGCGTGCCGCCGCGGTTCGACACTGCACCGCCGTTGGGACCGCCGTCAATCGTCAGTGCGCCGTTGGTCGCGATCGTGCCGCCGTTGTTTGACAGCGATGCCACTTTCACCGACAGCGTGCCGCTGCCAGAACTGGAAATCGTGCCATTGTCGTTCACCAGCGTCGCGGGGCCGAGCGCGAGATTCGAGCTATTGGTCTGGAGCGTGCCGCCGACGTTGTCGAGCGTGCCGGCTACGTTGACGGTCGTCACGCCGCTGCCGGTCTGCGTGATCGCGCCACCGTGGTTGACGAGGTTCGTTGCCGCAAGCGTGAACTGGTCCGCGCTCGCCGAGCCGCCGCTGTTGTCGAATGTCGCAGCGCTGATGAATGCCTGCCTGCCGGCTGCGATCGTGTTCGCATTGCTCAGCGTCGTGCCGGCCGATGCGTTCACGTTTACGTTCGCCGCGAGCGTGCCGCTGTTGAACAGGGCTTGCACCGCTGCCGCAATCAGGTTCTGGACCGCCGAAATGGAGCCGGCGTTTGCAATCTGACCGGCCTGCACCGTGACGTTGCCATTTCCGCCGATGGCGCCAACGCCGGTGCCCCCTGCGCCGTTGTTCAGCAGCCCAGCCGCGGAGAGGCTCAGGCCGTCCGCATTGAGCGACGCGACGCGTCCCGCCGTGTTGTCGAATGGTCCGGCGCTCGCCGTGAACGCGCCCGCCGCCTGCATCGTGCCGCCCGCGTTCGACACCGCACCTGCGACGTTTTCCACGAGCGCGCCGCCCGCGACCATCTGGCCGCTGCGGTTCGACAGCGCGCCCGCGTTGACGGTCTGCGCAGCGCCCGACGAAAGGACGCCGTTGTCGTTCGTGAGCGTGCCGGCGGCGCTCGCCGTCAGCGTACCGCCTGCGGTCGTCGTCGCGCCAGAGTTGTTCAGGTCACCCGCCGTCGCGATGAGTGTCAGGTTGCCTTTGGCCGATGTGCTGCTGCCGGCCAGATTGACCGAGGCGCCCTCTACCGTCGCGCTGCCGCCCGCGGCATTGCGGCCGGTGGCCGTCAGCGCGCCGCTTGCGCTCAGGTTCAGTTCGCCGCCGGGGGCAATCGAGCCGTCGCTGTTGATACCGGCGCCGAGCGTGCCCGTCGATACGATGCTGCTGGCGGTAGCGGTTGTGTTCTGCTGCGCGGCGAGCGTGCCGCTGCTAGTCAGCGCGCCGGATGTATTCGCGCTGACTGACTGCTGCGCGTAGGTTGTGCCACTGTTATCGATGCCGTCGTGCGCACTGATCGCGATATTGCCGCTCGTACTGGTCTGTCCTGCAAGCACGAGCTTGCCCGCCGTGGTGAGCGTCAGGTCACCCGCCTGCGCAGCCAGCACCCCTTTTGTCGATACGCCCACGCCGTTCTCCGTGCCCACGAGAACGATGCGGTTTGCGTACATGCCCCCCAGATTGCTCACGTCGATGGAAACGCCCGGCGCCGGTCCGCTGCCCACGATGGGCGTGGCATTCAGCGTATCGTGATCGACGCTATTGGCGCCCGTGATGACGTTCAGGTTCTTCACATATATTGCGGCATTCGCCTGCACGGCGCGCGCAATCAGATCGACCTGGTCGACGTTACCGGCATTCAGGCCCGCGCCCTGCACGGTGATGTTCCCACCCGTCACGTTGAAACCTGCCAGGTTGCCGTCCGCGCCGTAGTTCGGCGTGCCGGTCGTGAGGATGGCGCGGGACGTGTTGATGAAGCCGCCGCCGTTCACGCTGATTCCGCTGCCGTTGGCAATGACGACTTCGGCTCGCTGGCCGGCGACTTCCAGATAGCCGTTGATCTGGCTCGCCGCGCTGCTCTTGACCTGATTGACGATGATCTTCGCGGACTGCCCGGCTGCGAAGTTCGGATTACCGTTGATCATGCCCGCCTGCTGGGTCTGCACGATGGTGGGCGAGTTGTTCAGGATCGCGCCGGGCCTCTGCACATCGAACTGCGAATAGCTGTTGACCGAGACACCCGCACCTGATGGTCGCGCGATGTTCACCTGCGGCAAGCCGTTCTGCGTCGACATGACCTGCGCGCCGGAGCCCGGTGCTGCGACAATCTGCGCCACAGTAACGGCCGGCACGGCGCCGAGCAGCACAAGAGCGGCAAGGACAATGCTTCGCAATGCGAATCGCGAGGTATGCGATGCCTCCATCTGCGGGTGCCGTGTTGCACTGATCTCGCCGTGCCCTTTGCCCGTCGCTGCGGCAGTTTCCTCGACCGCGACGAGCATGCCTCTCAGGCGGCTGAACACCAGCCTGTATGTTCTGTGGTTCATTGTTCTTGTATTACGAATCAGCAAAGACCTCGTAACGTACAGAACCCCAAGGCAAAAACTGTGAAGAATCGTCAAGGTTCGCGCCCACACAACGGATCACGCGAAATCAGCTTTTTCTGATTGCCGTTGCATTCCGCCGCACAGGCGGGCGTCAACTGATACGCTCGATCCTGCATGGCCGCATGTTTCACCTGTTGCATCTGGAATCTGTTCCCCGCAGATTCTGTGTGAGCGACAAGGCAGTGAGCCTCCGCGTCGCACTTCGTGATCGCCGGAACGGTTCGCTCAAAACCGACCGCGCGCCTTTCCTCGCGGCGAGGTCATCGGCTTCGCCTGGGGCGAACTACCAAGAGGTGTGCGCGGGCTCGCGCAGCGCGCGGCGGCGCCCCGAAGGAAGTCCCTTGGGGGACAAAGAAAGTAACTGCCGCTCGCACAGGGGCAACGCTAATACACCGCCGTGAATTCAAGGAAAGGCCAAGGGGTTAACAAAACCAGCCTCTAGCCAGAAACCCCAAAACCCAAACCGCGCCCCCGGCGCCCTTTATAATCGAACATTCTCCGCATTTACCAGCCGATCGACACATGAGCGAGACCCCGAGCGACACCCAGCCCGACATTCAGCGCGACACCCAGAGCGCCTCCACCCTTGCAAAGAGCTTCGAGCCGCACACCATCGAAGCCCACTGGGGCCCGGAATGGGAAAAGCGCGCCTACGCGGCGCCCTCCTTCAACGGGAACGGCAAGGACTTCTCGATCCAGCTGCCGCCGCCGAACGTCACCGGCACGCTCCACATGGGCCACGCGTTCAACCAGACCATCATGGACGGCCTCGCCCGCTATCACCGCATGCTCGGCGAAAACACGCTGTGGGTGCCGGGCACTGACCACGCGGGCATCGCCACGCAGATCGTCGTCGAACGGCAACTGGACGCCAAAGGCGTGTCGCGCCACGACCTCGGCCGCGAGAAATTCGTCGAACGCGTCTGGGAATGGAAGCAGGAGTCCGGCTCGACCATCACGAACCAGGTGCGGCGCCTTGGCGCCTCCATCGACTGGTCGCGCGAATACTTCACGATGGACGACAAAATGTCGGCCGCCGTGCGTGACGTGTTCGTGCGCCTCTACGAACAGGGCCTGATCTATCGCGGCAAGCGCCTCGTGAACTGGGACCCGGTGCTGCTCACCGCCGTGTCCGATCTCGAAGTCGTCAGCGAAGAGGAAAACGGCCACCTGTGGCACATCCAGTACCCGCTCACCGACGGCTCGGGCCACCTGACGGTCGCCACCACGCGTCCCGAAACCATGCTCGGCGACACCGCCGTGATGGTCCACCCGGAAGACGAGCGCTACGCGCACCTGATCGGCAAGACTGTCACGCTGCCGTTGTCGAACCGCGAAGTGCCGATCATCGCCGACGATTACGTCGACCGCGAATTCGGCACGGGCGTCGTCAAGGTGACGCCCGCGCACGACTTCAACGACTACCAGGTCGGCCTGCGCCACAAGCTGCCGCAAATCGAAATCCTCACGCTCGACGCGAAGATCAACGCGAACGCGCCGGAAAAATACCGCGGCCTCGACCGCTTCGAAGCCCGCAAGCAGGTCGTCACCGACCTCGAAGCACTCGGCGCGCTGGAATCGGTCAAGCCCCAC
The DNA here is from genome assembly GCF_000472445.1 of Burkholderia sp. WSM2230. Lineage (GTDB taxonomy): Bacteria > Pseudomonadota > Gammaproteobacteria > Burkholderiales > Burkholderiaceae > Paraburkholderia. The sequence goes on along the minus strand of NZ_AXAJ01000008.1, from coordinate 249,434 downwards.
AAGCTGATGGTGCCGCGCGGCGACCGCACCGGCGTCGTGATCGAGCCGATGCTCACCGACCAGTGGTTCGTCGCCATGAGCAAGCCGGCGCCAGAGGGCACGTTCAATCCGGGCAAGTCGATTGCCGAAACGGCGCTCGACGTGGTCCGCAACGGCGAGATCAGGTTCGTGCCGGAAAACTGGACGACCACGTACTACCAGTGGCTCGAAAACATCCAGGACTGGTGCATCTCGCGCCAGCTCTGGTGGGGGCATCAGATTCCGGCGTGGTACGGCGAAAACGGCGAAATCTTCGTCGCGAAGACCGAGGAAGGCGCGCGCGAGAAAGCAGCTGAAGCCGGCTACACAGGCCCGCTCAAGCGCGACGAAGACGTGCTCGACACGTGGTTTTCGTCCGCGCTCGTGCCGTTCTCGTCGCTCGGCTGGCCGAACGAAACGCAGGAACTGAAGCACTTCCTGCCGTCGTCGGTGCTGGTAACGGGCTTCGACATCATCTTCTTCTGGGTCGCGCGCATGGTCATGATGACGACGCACTTCACCGGTAAGGTACCGTTCAACACGGTCTACGTGCACGGCCTGGTGCGCGACGCCGAAGGCCAGAAAATGTCGAAGAGCAAGGGCAATACGCTCGACCCGATCGACATTGTCGACGGCATCGGACTTGACGCGCTCGTCGCCAAGCGCACCACCGGCCTCATGAATCCGAAGCAGGCGGCGTCGATCGAAAAGAAAACCCGCAAGGAGTTTCCGGACGGCATTCCTGCCTTCGGCACGGACGCGCTGCGTTTTACGATGGCGTCAATGGCCACGCTCGGGCGCAACGTCAACTTCGATCTTGCGCGTTGCGAGGGCTACCGCAACTTCTGCAACAAGCTGTGGAACGCCACGCGCTTCGTGCTGATGAACTGCGAAGGCCACGACTGCGGCTTCGGCAAGCCGGCCGAATGCGGCGAATGCGGGCCGCAGGGGCATCTGCATTTCTCGTCCGCGGACCGCTGGATCGTTTCGCTTCTGCAGCGCGTGGAAGCCGAGGTCGCCAAGGGTTTTGCCGACTATCGCTTTGACAATGTGGCCAACGCCCTATACAAGTTCGTGTGGGACGAATACTGTGACTGGTATCTCGAACTCGCCAAAGTGCAGATCCAGACGGGTCAGCCGAACCAGCAGCGCGCCACGCGGCGCACCCTGCTGCGCGTGCTGGAGACGGTGTTGCGCCTCGCGCATCCGGTGATTCCGTTCATCACCGAGGCGTTGTGGCAGAAAGTTGCACCGTTGGCCGGGCGTTATCCCGCGGGCAAAACCGAGGGCGAAGCGTCCATTATGGTGCAGCCGTATCCCGTTGCCGAGATGTCGAAGATCGACGAAGAAGCAGAGCAATGGGCGGCCGACCTGAAGGCGGTGATCGATGCGTGCCGGAATCTGCGCGGCGAAATGAATCTCTCGCCGGCGGTTAAGGTGCCGTTGCTCGCCACCGGCAACGCGGAGCGTCTCTCCACTTTCGCTCCGTACGCCCAGGCATTGGCTCGTCTGTCCGAAGTGCAGATCATCGCCGACGAGGCAACACTCGACGCGCAGGCAGATGGCGCGCCAATTGCTATTGTAGGAAGCGACAAGCTCGTGCTGAAGGTGGAGATTGACGTCGCGCTCGAGCGCGAGCGTTTGTCGAAGGAGATCGCGCGGTTGAGCACGGAAATCGTCAAGTGCAACGCCAAACTGCAGAACGAAAGTTTCGTCGCCAAGGCGCCGCCCGCAGTCGTCGAGCAGGAGCAGAAAAGGCTGGCGGAATTCGAAGCAACTGTCGGCAAGCTGAAAGCGCAGTTCGCGCGCTTGCCGGCCTGATCGACGCTCCATGCCCGCCCGCGCGGCGGCACGGACTGATAGCTAAACCAGAGGACTCAGGGTAAATCACATGCTAAAAGTTACAAAGGCGGTATTTCCGGTAGCAGGTCTTGGCACCCGGTTCCTCCCTGCCACGAAGGCAAGCCCGAAGGAAATGCTGCCCATCGTCGACAAGCCGCTGATTCAGTACGCGGTGGAAGAAGCCATGGCGGCCGGCATCACGGAGATGATCTTCGTCACGGGCCGCAGCAAACGCGCGATCGAGGACCATTTCGATAAGTCGTACGAAATCGAAGCCGAACTCGAGGCACGCGGCAAGGACAAGCTGCTGGAACTCGTGCGCAGCATCAAGCCGAGCCATGTCGACTGTTTCTACGTGCGTCAGCCGGAAGCGCTCGGCCTCGGCCACGCGGTGCTGTGCGCGGAAAAGCTGGTGGGCGACAACCCGTTCGCCGTGATTCTCGCGGACGACCTGCTGTACGGCACGCCGCCCGTCATGACGCAAATGATCGAGGTGTTCGACCACTATCACAGCTCGGTAATCGGCGTGGAAGAAATCCCGCCGCAAGAGACCAAGTCGTACGGTATCGTCGACGGCAAGGAGTGGGAAGACTCGATCATCAAGATGTCGGGCATCGTCGAAAAGCCAGAGCCGAGCGTGGCACCGTCCAACCTCGGTGTAGTCGGCCGTTACGTGCTGAAGCCGCGCATTTTCGACCACATCCGCGCGATCAAGCCGGGCGCGGGCGGCGAATTGCAGCTCACGGACGCGATCCAGTCGCTGCTCGCCGACGAACAGGTGCTCGCGTACAAATATCACGGCACGCGTTTCGACTGCGGCAGCAAGCTCGGTTATCTGAAGGCGACGGTGGAATTCGCGCTGCGCCATCCGGAAGTAGCCGCGGATTTCGAGGAATATCTGCGTACGCGTTCGCCGGTGCTGGAAGGCTAAGGCTTTGCGCGAGAGGCCCGGCCGCTGCTTCGCGCCGGACAGAAGCGAAAAAGGCGCTGTGCTCCGCTTTGGCGGGCACAGCGCCTTTTGTTTGCCGACGCGCGCTGAATGAGCGCTGAATGAGCGCCGGGTGGGCGCGTCCGCCGTGGCGCGACTCGGCACGTGTTTTAACGGCGTTTCATCAGAAACGTGAACACCTTGTCGTGTGCCGAGCTCTCGACAATCTCATTGCCGGTCTGCTTCGCGAACGCGGCAAAATCGCGCTGCGAGCCCGGGTCGGTGGCGAGCACCTTGAGAATCTGGCCGCTTTCCATGTCGGCGAGCGCCTTCTTGGCGCGCAGGATGGGCAGCGGGCACATCAGCCCGCGCGCATCGACTTCCTTGTGAACCTGAATTTGCATCGACGATGACCTTCGGGACGAGGCGCCGTGTGCGACGCCGGACAGAGGGTCAAATTCTACCGCAGCCTCCGTCGCCTTGCCGGTGCCGCCATCGCTGATTGCGCGGCCGACGTCGCCGTGCTGACAAAGCCGCCGCGCAAGCCCCGCGCTACAACGTCACCGCCTGCCCACTTTGCAGCGACTGCCGCAGCGCATTGCCGATGCGCGTCGCCTCGAGCGCATCGGCGAGCGTCGCACCGGCTTGCACGTTCGATGCCACCCCGCCCTGCACTGAACCGACAAACGCTTGCGCCTCGCGCAAAAACGCCTCTTCGAAACGATCGAAAAAGTTCGGCGTGCATTCGTTGCGAATACCGCCCGCGTCGTAAATCTCCACGCGATTCGCGCGCGGATTGCGGCCAATGGCGAGCGCGCCCGTCGTGCCGATTACTTCGCTGTGCGTATCATTGCCGTGCGCCTGGGTACGCGACGCGTAGAACATCGCGAGCTTGCCACCCTCGAACTCGCAGATCGCGACACCGTTGTCGACGTCGCCGAACTCGCGCAGGCCCTCATGCAGCGCAGTCGCGCCGGCCGCGAACACGCGCGTCGCGCGCGGCTTGCCGAGCAGCCAGCGCGCGATGTCGATGTCGTGCACCGTGCAATCCAGGAAAATGCCGCCGGAAGTCGCAGCAAATTGCACGAAAAAACCATCGGTATCGTTTTTGTCGGCGGTCTGCGAGCGCACCAGAAACGGCCGACCAATCGTGCCCGCGGTGATCTTGTCGAACGCGTCCTGATAGCTCGGATCGAAACGCCGCATGAAGCCGATGGTCGCCTGAAGATACGGAAAGCGCGCGGCCTCGGCCAGCACGCGCTCGCATTCGGCGAGATCGAGCGACAAAGGCTTTTCGCAGAACACGTGCTTGTCGGCGCGCAAAGCGTCCACGATCTGTTGCGCGTGCAGCGACGAGGGCGTGACGAGCCACACGGCGTCCACGTCGCTGTCGCCGAGCAGCTTTGCGTAATCGTCGTAGAGGCGCGGCGACGGCAAAGCCTCGCGCGCCCACGCCCGCTCTTCTTCGAGCGGACTGCACGCGGCGACGAGTTCCGCGCCCGGCACGCGATACGCCAGATTCTCCGCGTGACGCTTACCGAGCCGCCCGAGACCGACCACGCCGATATGAAGGGGCCGGGCGGACGCGGCTGCCGGTGCCCCATTCATTGCGCGGCCTCCCCGAGCTTCACGGCCCGGCCCTCGCGCCACGAGCGCGTTGCCGCCTCCGCGAGCTCGAGCGCCTTCACGCCGTCCGCGACGGTGGTTCGCACCGGCTTGCCCTGCGTCACCGCCTCGAAGAAATGCGCGATTTCCAGTGCGTAAGCCGCGCGATAGCGTTCGAGGAAAAACGCCTCGGGCACGTCGCTGGACACTTCGGTCTTCGAGTACGCGGTGACTTCCGTGGGCCGCACGTTGCCCGCTTGCAGCATGCCGGTGCTGCCCAGCACTTCAAAGCGCTGATCGTAACCATACGCGGCGCGCCGCGCGGTGTTGATCTGGCACAGCCGGCCGCGCTTCGTGCGGATCGTCACCGCGGTGGAGTCGATGTCGCCCGCATCCGCAATTGCCGGATCCGCGAGGCAACTGCCGGTGGCATGCAGCGTGTCGGCTTCGTCGTCGAGAATCCAGCGGAAGATGTCAAAGTCGTGGATCAGCATGTCCTTGAAGATGCCGCCCGAATGACGGATGTATTCGACAGGGGGCGGCCCCGGATCGCGGCTCGTCACCACGAGTATTTCCGGCGTGCCGATCTCGCCCGCGTCGAGGCGCGCCTTCAGCGCGGAAAACGTCGGATCGAAGCGGCGCTGAAAGCCGATCATGCATACCACGCCCGCGCGTTCCACCGCGTCGGCGCAGGCGCGCGCGCGCTCCAGCGTGAGGTCCACCGGCTTCTCGCAGAACACGTGCTTTCTCTGCGCGGCGGACTTGATGATCAGGTCCGCATGCGTGTCGGTGCTCGAACATATCACCGTTGCACCAACGGACGCGTCGCCGATGGCGCCGTCGATATCCGCCACTTGCGCGCCGTGCGCGGCGGCCAGCGCGGCCGCCGCCTCGCGGTTGACGTCGACCACATACTTGAGCCGCACGCCCGGCTGCCGCGCGAGGTTGGCCGCGTGAATCCTGCCGATGCGGCCCGCGCCGAACACCGCGACGTCGATCGGTTTTGCTGCGTCAGTCATCGTATCCTCCAGTGTCTTTGGCTTCTTCCACGTTCAATTCGAGCTTGTACGCAAGCGCAATGAAAAGCGCCTGGCACAGGCAGATCGTGCTGGTCAGCGAGCGGAACGCGAACGCGCTGCCCTCTTTCACATACAGTTGAGTGCTGGCGTAGCGCGCGAGCGGAGATAGTTGGCTGTCCGTAATAACCAGCGTCTTCGCCTGATGATGGTGCGCTACGCGCAGGCAGTACTGCGTTTCCTTCGCATAGGGCGCGAAGCTGATTGCGATCACCACGTCGCCCTTCTTCACGCTGCGAATCTGCTCGCGATACATGCCGCCGAAACCCGATACGAGGTGCACGCGTTTGGGCGTGTGCTGCAGCGCATAGACAATGTAGCTCGCCACCGGAAACGAACGGCGCACGCCGATTACATAGATGTTGTCCGCCTGCTGCAGCATTTTCACGGCGGCGTCGAACTGCTTGTCGTCGAGGCCCGCTTCGAGTTCTTCCAGGCCGCCGCGCGAAGCCGCGATGAATTCGCGCGCCACCGCGCCGCCGGACAGCGCACCGGGCTTCTCGTCGATCAGCTTGCGAATGCGCTGCTGATAACTCGGTGACGAAGCGCCCTGCCCCGTATACGCCTGACGAAACACCGCCTGCAAGTCGGAAAAGCCGGAAAAGCCGAAGCGCTGCGCAAAGCGCACGACCGCCGACGGATGCACGCCGCAGCTTGCGGCAATGTCGCTTGTGCGATCCACCATCACGCTCGAACGATGCTGCTCGATATACGTCGCGACGCTCTTCAATTGACGTGGCAGCGCCTCGTAGTTTTCCGCGATGCGCTGCATCAATTCTTCGACGCTCGGCAATTCTTCGGTGCTCTCTTCCGCCATGGCTCTCTCTTCGGTGCTTTCTCGCAGTGCGGCAGACGCTTCACGTCACGCGCCGCACCGCATGTTTGACGTTGCCGATTATAGGCAGCGCACCGCATAAATGGAACGCATTTTCCATTTTTCTTCACCGTGAAATTTCTATTGCACCACCTTCGAAGATGACCTAATCTTGGTCGTGAGCGATGGCGCTTCGGCGAACGTGCGTCGCTCCTTTCAATAACGACAGACCGAGAAAGGTGGAGACATGAGACTTTGCAAGGGCAAGGCTACGCTCAGGATTCTGGTGACGGCTTTGACGTTGGCGACGGGATTCGGAGCGGCCACGGCCGCCCGCGCGGCTGACGCTCATTTCGTGCTGATCAGCCACGCGCCGGACTCCGATTCGTGGTGGAACACCATCAAGAATGCAATCAAGCAGGCCGACGAGGACTTCAACGTCGAGACCGACTATCGCAATCCACCGAACGGCGACATCGCCGATATGGCGCGCCTCGTCGAACAGGCCGCCGCGCGCAACTATGACGGCGTGATCGTCACCATCGCCGATTACGACGTGCTGAAGAGCTCGATCAACAAGGTCACCGCGAAGAAAATTCCGCTCGTCACGATCAACTCCGGCACCGAGGAACAGAGCGCGCAACTGGGCGCGATCATGCATGTCGGCCAACCTGAGTACGTCGCAGGCAAGGCCGCGGGCGAAAAAGCGAAAGCCGCCGGCGTGAAGTCGTTCCTGTGCGTGAACCACATCGCGACCAACACGGTTTCGTTCGACCGTTGCCGCGGTTTCGCGGAGGCACTCGGCGTCGACTACAAGGCGTCCACAATCGATTCCGGCCAGGACCCGACCGAGATCCAGTCGAAGGTCAGCGCCTATTTGCGCAACCATCCCAACACTGGCGCAATTCTCACGCTCGGACCGACGCCCGCCTCGGCCACCCTGAAAGCCGTTCAGCAAATGGGCCTTGCCGGCAAGATCTACTTCTGCACGTTCGACTTCTCGGACGACATCGCCAAGGCCATCCAGAACGGCACAATCCAGTTCGCGATCGACCAGCAGCCCTATTTGCAGGGCTACATTCCGGTCGCCGTGCTCGCCATAGTGAAGAAAGAGCACACCACCGACCCCGCGAAAATCCGCCAGATTCTCGAAGCGAATCCCAAGTTCAAGGCGCGGCTCACTACATACGGTCTTGCGCCGTCGTATGGGCCGAAAAACATTCGCTCGGGGCCGGGCTTCATCACGAAGGAAAACCTCGACAAGGTCGTCAAGTACGCAGGGCAGTATCGCTGATTCTTTTTACTAGCTAGTCACGCGCGCGGCGGGCGTCGCTCCCGCCAGGCGGCTTCGCCGCCAGCGCGCACTTCACCGGCTGTCGTTCTCGCACCGCATTTCCGCTGGGGAGACGCACAGCCGGCTCCAAGGAGACATCATGGGTGTAGCCGGCAAACACTTTCCACCGCACGTCGACTCGAACAACGCCGCTTCGCATAACGCGGCGTCGCGACCCGAGACGGACGAGCGCGTGCGCAAGGAATCGTGGTTCGGTCATTTGCTGAACCGCCCCGAGTTCGCCGCGATTTCCGGCGCGGTACTGGTGTTTCTCGTTTTCGCGCTGACCGCCGGCAGCTCCGGCATGTTCAATCTCGACGGCGTGATGAACTGGTCGCAGGTGTCTGCCTATCTCGGCATCCTCGCGGTGGGCGCGTGCCTTCTGATGATCGCGGGCGAGTTCGATCTCTCGATAGGTTCGATGATCGGCTTTGCCGGCATGATGGTCGCGATTCCCACCGTCTACTTTCACTGGCCGATTTGGCTTGCGATCCTGTTTGCATTCGTCGGCTCCATGCTGCTTGGCGCGCTCAACGGCTATCTGGTGATGCGCACGCGGCTGCCGTCGTTCATCGTCACGCTCGCCTTCCTGTTCATTCTTCGCGGCCTCACGCTCGCGCTGTCGATCATGTTCGCGGACCGCACCATCGTGTCCGGCGTTGGCGATATCGCACAGCAGGACTGGCTCGCCAACACGCTCTTTCACGGCGTCGCACTGCAAGCGCTCTTCACGATGCTCGCGCATCACGGCATCGGCACGCTGCTCGATAACGGCCATGCACTCGTGCCCGGCATTCCGAAGGTGATTCTGTGGTGGTTCGGCCTCGCCGCGATCTGCGCGTTCGTGCTCGCGAAAACGCGCGCCGGCAACTGGATTCTCGCCGTGGGCGGCGACGCCAACGCGGCAAAGAACGTGGGTATTCCTGTGCGTCGCGTCAAGATTCTGCTGTTCGTTCTGACCGCCTTCTGCTCGTGCCTGTTCGCCGTGCTGCAAGTGTGCGACATCGGCTCGGCTGCGGCAGACCGTGGCTTGCAGAAGGAATTCGAAGCGATCATCGCGGCGGTGATCGGCGGAACCTTGCTGACGGGCGGCTATGGATCGGTGATCGGCGCCTGCTTCGGAGCGCTGATCTTCGGCGTGGTGCAAATCGGCATCACCTATACCAACGTGAGCTCCGACTGGTTCCGCGTGTTCCTCGGCGTGATGCTGCTGATCGCTGTGCTGTTCAACCACTACGTGCGCCGTCGCGTGTCGCAGTCGTAACGAGGAGACGAACATGTCCGATACCAGCAACGTGACTCAGTCAGCTTCCGTCGCGAGCGCCGCCGGGCCGCAGGAAGACGTAATCCTCGCGCTCGAAAACGTCAGCAAGTACTTCGGCAAGGTCATCGCGCTGAGCGGCGTGACCTTGCGCCTGAAGCGCGGCGAAGTGCACTGCCTGCTCGGCGACAACGGCGCGGGCAAATCGACGCTCATCAAGACGCTCGCCGGCGTACATCAACCGTCGTCGGGCCAGTATCTTGTCGACGGCAAGCCGGTGCTGTTCGAGTCGCCGAAAGACGCGCTCGATCTCGGCATTGCCACCGTCTATCAGGACCTCGCGCTCGTGCCGCTTCTGTCTGTCGCGCGCAACTTTTTCATGGGGCGCGAACCGCAAAAGAAACTATTCGGGTTCCTGAACGTCATGGACCTTGAAACGAGCGCCGCCACCGCGCGCGACAAGCTCGCCGAAATGGGCATACATGTGCGCGATCCGCATCAGCCGATCGGCACGATGTCGGGCGGCGAGAAGCAGTGTCTCGCGATAGCGCGCGCCATTCACTTCGGCGCACGCGTGCTGATTCTCGACGAGCCGACCGCTGCGCTCGGCGTGAAGCAGAGCTTCAACGTACTCAAGCTCATCCACAAGGCGCGCGCGAAAGGCATCTCGGTGATCTTCATCACGCACAACGTGCATCACGCTTACCCGATCGGCGACTCGTTCACGCTGCTCAATCGCGGCAAATCGCTCGGCACGTTCACCAAGGAGACCATCAGCAAGGACGAAGTGCTCGACATGATGGCGGGCGGCGCCGAGATGCAGAAGATGATCGGCGAACTCGAAGGCGCAACGATCTGATTCATTCGCGCGGCGGCTGCTGCCGTGGCACCGCTCGCCGCGCTCCGTCATTCAGGGATATTCATGGCTCATTCCAGTACATTCAGCGGTACGCCGGCGCAAGGCTCGGGCGAAACCGCGGGCGTATCCGGCGCGAACGCCGGCAGCCGCTTCGCGCCGGGCCGCAGCCGCGACATCGTGTGCCTTGGCCGCCTCGCCGTCGATCTGTACGCGCAGCAGGTCGGCGCGCGCCTCGAGGACGTGTCGAGCTTCGCGAAGTATCTCGGCGGTTCGTCGGCGAATATCGCCTTCGGTTGCGCGCGGCTCGGGCTGGCGGCGGCGATGCTCGCGCGCGTCGGCAACGACCACATGGGCCGCTTTCTCACCGAAACGTTGACGAGAGAAGGCTGCGACGTGAGCCACGTGCGCGTCGATCGGGACCGCCTGACCGCGCTCGTGCTGCTCGGGCTCAAGGACCGCGATACGTTTCCGCTGATCTTCTACCGCGAGAATTGCGCTGACATGGCCGTGGACGAAGCCGACTTCGACGAGGCGTTCATCGCTTCATCCAAAGCGCTGCTGATTACCGGCACACACTTCTCCACCGAACAGGTGAACCGCACGAGCCGCCGCGCACTGGATTACGCGCGGCGCAACCAGGTGCGCACTGTGCTCGATATCGACTATCGCCCGGTGCTTTGGGGCCTCACGGGCAAAGCGGACGGCGAGACTCGCTTTGTCGCGAGCGAAGGCGTCACCGCGCATTTGCAGCGCATTCTGCCCTTGTTCGATCTCGTGATAGGCACGGAGGAAGAGTTTCGCATTGCCGGCGGCAAGAGCGAGCTGGTCGACGCGCTCGCCATGGTGCGCGCGGTCACGCCGGCCACGCTCGTGCTCAAGCGCGGGCCGATGGGTTGCCAGATCATCGACGGCAACGTGCCAGCCTCGCTCGATGAACTGCCGGTTCACGGCGGCGTGGAAGTCGAAGTGTTGAACGTGCTGGGCGCGGGCGACGCGTTTGCATCGGGCTTTCTCTCCGGATGGTTGCGCGATCAACCGCTCGACGCATGCGCGCGCGCCGCGAATGCGAGCGGCGCACTGGTCGTGTCGCGTCACGCCTGCGCGCCGGCCATGCCCACGCCCGCCGAACTCGACTACTTCCTGCGCGAGGCGAAAGCCGACCCTGAGCGCATGCGCCGCCCGGATCGCGACGCCACGCTGGCGCGCCTGCACCGCGTGACGCCCGCGCGCAAGCAATGGAACGAAGTACTCGGTTTTGCATTCGACCATCGCAATCAGTTCTTCGAACTCGCACAGCAGACCGGCGCCAGCGAGGCCCGTATCGCGCGACTCAAGGGCCTGTTCGTCGACGCGGTCGCGCAAACCGAAAGTGCGCTGGGCCTGCAAGGCCGCATCGGCGTATTGATCGACGACCGTTATGGGCAGGAGGCGCTCAATGCCGCGACCGGCCGCGGCTGGTGGATCGGCCGCCCGGTCGAATTGCCGGGCTCGGTGCCACTCGTGTTCGACCACGGCCGCTCGGTGGGCACGACGCTCGTGACGTGGCCGCACGAGCATGTCGCGAAATGCCTCGTGCAATTCCATCCCGACGAACCGATCGAACAGCGTCTGGAACAGGAAGCGCAATTGCGCGCCCTCTACGATGCAACCCAGACGAGCGGTCACGAGTTGCTGCTCGAGGTGATTCCGCCGAAGCACGCGAGCTTGCCGCAAGGGCCGAACGTCGTGTATCGCGCGTTGAAGCGGCTCTACAACATCGGCATCTACCCTGAGTGGTGGAAGCTGGAACCGATGGACGCCGCGCAGTGGCGCGAGATCGACGCACTGATCGCCGAGCGCGATCCGTATTGCCGCGGCGTGGTGCTGCTCGGTTTGTCGGCGGGCGTCGAGCAGTTGAACGAAGGCTTTCGCGCGGCGGCGCGCTCGTCGACGTGCCGCGGATTTACCGTGGGCCGCACGATCTTTCACGAGCCGAGCCACGCATGGCTCGCAGGCGAGATCGGCGACGACGAACTGATCGCGCGCGTGCGGCGCATTTTCGAAACGCTGATCGCATCATGGCGCGCGGCGCGTGACTCCGCCGCTGCGGAACGCGACGCGAACACGCATGTTCATCAGGAGCAGGCCGCATGAATCAGCGCTTTTCAGAGCACAAAGATCAGGATGACGAAGCAGTAGCGGGCGGCGCAGTTTCAGGCGGCACCATCCGCCTGACCACCGCGCAGGCGCTCGTGCGCTATCTGGCCGCACAACGTGTCGCAACAGAAGACGGGCTCGGCACCGAGCCGCTCTTTGGCGGCGTGTTCGCGATCTTCGGTCATGGCAACGTCGCCGGCATAGGCGAGGCGCTGTACCAGCATCGCGACGAACTGCCGACGCTACGCGCGCATAACGAACAGGCGATGGCGCATAGCGCGATTGCATATGCGAAGGCGCATTTCCGCCGCCGCATGATGGCGGTCACCACCTCCATCGGCCCGGGCGCCACCAATCTGCTGACCGCCGCGGCACTCGCGCACGTCAACCGTCTGCCGGTGCTGCTATTGCCGGGCGACATTTTCGTCTCGCGCGCGCCGGACCCCGTTTTACAGCAGCTTGAAGACTTCCACGACGGCGGCGTTTCCGCGAACGATGCGTTCAAGCCCGTGTCGCGCTACTTCGATCGCATCGTCCATCCCGCGCAATTGTTGAGTGCACTGCCGCGTGGGCTACGCGTGCTCACCGACGCAGCGTCGTGCGGCCCCGTCACGCTCGCACTGCCGCAAGACGTTCAGGCGCAGGCGTGGGACTTCCCCGCCGATTTCTTCGCGCCGCGCGTCGTGATGTTTTACTCGCCCGCACCGCGCGCGGACGAAATCGGCGCTGCGATCGAACGTTTGCGGCGCGCGCAGCGTCCGCTGATCGTCGCGGGCGGCGGCGTGCTGTACGGCCGCGCGACCGATGCGCTGCAACGCTTTGCCTCCGCGCACGGCATTCCTGTCGCGGAGACGCAAGCAGGCAAAGGTGCCCTCGCATGGGACGATCCTTTTAACGCCGGCGCATTGGGCGTGACGGGCTCGCCTGCTGCGAACGCGCTCGCGCGCGAGGCCGATTGTGTGCTCGCGCTCGGCACGCGCCTACAGGACTTCACCACCGGCTCGAATTCGCTTTTCACGCAGGCGCACGTTATCGGCATCAACGCGAATGCATTCGACGGCCTCAAGCATCGCGCGCAAGTGGTGGAAGCCGACGCACACCTCGCGCTCGACGCGCTCACCGCGGGCCTGCAGGACTGGCATGCGGAGCACGCGTGGACTGCGCGCGCCCGCGAACTCGCGGCCACCTGGCGTGACACGGTGCATGCGCTCACGCACGCGCCGCAGCGCGAGGCCGTGCTGCCCTACGAGGGCGATTTGATCGGCGCCGTACAACGTTCCAGCGCCAACTCGCCGATCCATGACATTGTGGTCTGCGCGGCGGGCACCTTGCCTGCGGAGCTGCATAAGCTGTGGCGTGCGGGTACGCCGGGCGCCTATCACGTCGAATACGGCTACTCGTGCATGGGCTATGAAATTGCCGGAGGGCTCGGTGCGAAACTGGCGCGACCGGAGCGCGAAGTGATCGTGATGGTAGGTGACGGCAGCTATCTGATGATGAACAGCGAGATCGCCACGTCGGTGATGCTCGGCGCGAAGCTGATCGTCGTGGTGCTCGACAATCGCGGCTACGGCTGCATCAATCGGCTGCAGCAGGCATGCGGGGGCGCGCCGTTCAACAACCTGCTCGAAGACTGCAGGCAGGGTCCGCTTGGCGCGCCGCGCATCGACTTCGCCGCGCACGCGCGAGCGCTCGGAGCGCACGCGGAACATGCGGCGAACATCGCAGAACTCGAAGTGGCATTGCAACGCGCACGCGCGGCGGACCGCACCTACGTGATCAGCATCGACACCGACCCCGCGCGCACCACGGCCGAGGGTGGCTGGTGGTGGGAAGTCGCGGTGCCCGAAGTATCACCGCGAGCGGGCGTGCTCGATGCGCGAGCGAACTATGAGGCGCAGGTTGCGGCGCGCGGCAAACCGCAGGGTGCGATGGAGCACAACGGCAAGGGCAACGCGAACGCCAAGGGCGATAACAACGAGGCCGGCAACCCTCTCCCCAACCACGAAGCCAATAACTGAGGATCGCTCGCATGACAGCTTTCAACGTACGCATCGGCATCAACCCGTTGTCGTGGATGAACGACGACCTGCCCTCGCTCGGCGGCGAGACGCCGCTGGAAGTCGCATTGACCGAGGGTCGCCAGATCGGCTATCAGGGCTTCGAACTCGGCAACAAGTTTCCGCGTGAGCCACAGGCATTGAAGACGCTGCTCGCGCAATACGACCTCGCGCTCGTCTCGGGATGGTATTCGGGACGTCTCGCGCGGCGCAGCGTCGAAGAAGAAATCGCGGAAGTCGGCCCGCACCTCGAACTGCTCGCGCAAAACGGCGCGACTGTCATGGTGTACGGCGAAGTGGCCGATTCCATTCAGGGTGCGCCAAGGCCGCTCTATCAACGGCCGCGTTTTTTCGGCGACGCGCAATGGGCCGCGTATGCCGCGCGCGTCGATGAATTCGCGCGCTATACGCTAAGCCGCGGCGTGCGGCTTGCGTACCATCATCACATGGGCGCCTACGTCGAAACGCCGGCCGACGTCGATCAGTTGATGTCGCGCACGAGCGACGTAGTCGGTCTGCTGTTCGACGCGGGACACATCACGTTCGCCGGCGGCGACCCGCTCAGCGTGCTCGACAAACACATCGGCCGCGTGTGCCACGTGCATTGCAAGGACGTGCGCCCCGCCGTCATGAAGCTCGCGCGCAATCGCAACTGGAGTTTTCTCGACGCGGTAATAGCAGGCGCGTTCACCGTGCCGGGCGACGGCGCGGTCGATTTTCCGTCGATCATCGCGCGGCTGAAGCAGCACGGTTATTCAGGCTGGCTCGTGGTCGAAGCAGAACAGGACCCGGTTGTCGCGCCCTCGTTCGAATACGCGCAAAAAGGCTTCAGCACATTGCGCGCGTTGGTCGACGCACCGCTCGACACGGCCGCGAGCAACAAGCCGCGCAATACGCAGGAGGCAGCATGAGTCTATTGGTGAAGGCCGAGCGCGAAGGCCAGACAATCGCGCGCGTAACACCGCAGTCGGCGTGCTGGCGATATGTCGGCTTTGCCGCTTATCGTATGGGTGCGAGTGAGGTCGTGCACGTATTCGAGCCGTCGCGCGAGGTGTGCATCGTGGTGCTTGCGGGCGCGGTGGACATTGAAACGCAGCACGCGAAGTGGTCTTCGCTGGGCTCGCGCGACAGCGTGTTCGAAGATGCCGCGCCCTACGCAGTGTATTTGCCGCCCGGCATGCGCACCGCCGTGCGTGCGTGCCGCGACGCCGAGATCGGCGTGGCGAGCGCGCCCGCGAAGGGAGAGTTTTTCGCGCGCCTGATCGAGCCGTCTTCCATGAAGCGCTCCACACGCGGCAAGGGCCTCAATACGCGATACGTTTGCGACATTCTTCCGCAAACCGAACCTGCCGAGTCGCTGCTGGTCGTCGAAGTGCGAACGCCTGGCGGACACGCTTCGAGCTATCCGCCGCACAAGCACGATACCGACAACGTGCCCCACGAGAGTTCGCTCGAAGAGACGTACTACCATCGGTTGAATCCGCCGCAAGGTTTTGCGTTTCAACGCGTGTACACCGATATGCGCGACATCGACGAATCCATGGCCGTTGAAGATCACGACGTCGTGATGGTGCCGCGCGGCTATCATCCGGTGGTCGTGCCTTATGGTTACGACTCGTACTATCTGAACGTGATGGCGGGCGCGCAGCGCGTGTGGCACTTCCGCAACGATCCGGCGCACGAGTGGATCATCAATAAAGAAGAGTGAGTTGTGCCGCTTGCCGCGCGCTGAGTCATTTGCCGCGCGCGGCGAGATCCACGTCGAGCGCACCGTCGGTGCCCATCCGCACCGTGCCTTTGGAAACGTCCCGGCGATAGCCGTACAGATCGAACTTCATCGCGCCCGAGTTCGAACTGTCCTTGATGAAGGTTCGCGCGTTGGTGACGAGCGAGTTGAACATCTTCACGTCGCCGGACTCGATCCATACATAGCTCTTTGCAGCGCTCTTTCCACCGTTGTCCGGCGGCCGCGCGAGAGCAACGCCGGTCTCGCGTTTGAACTTGAGAACGAGGCCGTCGTCGGTCACCGTCGCGCTCGCGAGGCGCCCTTGCAACACCGGCGGTGGAAATACGGTGTACTGATCGAATACGAGTTCGTTGCCTTGCAGCGCGACGCCCTTGCGCGTGAACGGTGTCAGCGAGGCAAGCGGAATGTCGAGCGCGCGCAGCAATGCGGCCTGCGGCACGCCAAGCACCTTCACAGAAGTCGGCTGATACACGAGGTGCCGCTCGTCTCTCGCGACGATCGTGCCGCTCATCGTCGTGGGCAGCCATACGCCAGGAAAGTGATTCCACAGCTTGATGCCGCCCGTGACTTCGAGCTTGCCGTCCATCGGTTTCAATTGAAGGTCGTTGAGCGAGCGTGGCTCGTAATCGAGCAGATAGTCGTTAAATAGCGCAGCCATCGCGGGCCACGGCTCGACCACCTCCCCGCCGATGATACGTATGTCGTACTGCCCCGGATCGTCGAGATCGACCGGTTGGCCCGGCGTCTTCGGGACCATCTGCGCGTCGAGTGAGCGCACGTGAAAGCCGATGCGCCCCGCTACGTAGAAGTCCACGTTTTCGACGTGAATCAGCGCGGTAGTACCGGGCGAATGACGCTCGTCGTTGGGTGTAGGGGTTCGAGTCCCCTGCGCGCGGCCGGACAATGCCGCGCGCAGGCTGACAGGCATCGCGCGCGCCGCCGACGCGCTTTGCAAGCTCTGCGGTACGTGTTGCCAGACGAGCCGCGCCTGTGCGAGCGACGCCTGCTGCGCGCGAATGAAGCTGTCGTTAAAGCGCGCGTTCGCGCTGCCGATCTGCTGCGGCGGCTCGTTCGCCACGCTCGCAACGGCGGTGAACGAAGGCAGGTGAACGTCCAGCGCACCGGCTTCGTCGAACGTGAAATAGCCGGCGGCCATCTGATCGCGATAGTGGTACAGATCGAGCACGAACGGCGTGCCGGCGTCGATGGGCGTCAACGCCATGTCGATGTTCATCGGCATGGAGCGCATGAACTTCACATCGCCGCCTTGCAGCAGCATGCCGCGCGCGGGCATGTTCGCGGGCCAGTCGATCTTCGGCAGCGTGCCGTCGTCGAGCGTGAAGCGCACGCCCGCCGCGCTCGTCGCGATGTTCGCGATGCGCATGCGCAGCGCGGGCGGCGGTGTCAGCTTCGCGACCTGCATCACGACGTCGTCGCCGTCGAGGCGCGCAATCGGCGTATGAACTCTGAGCAGGTCGGCCATCTTCACATGCGCGGCCTGCATCAACTTGTCGGCGGCCACGCCCGCGACCTCGACGTGATCGGCATGGAACACGAGTTCGTCGGCACTGCGCATCGCGAGCGATCCCGACAGCACGATCGGCACCCACGTGTCGCGATGCATCTCGCCGGTAATGCGCAAGCTGCCGCCATCCTGCGGCACAACGCGCATGTTGCGCAGCGGCGAGCCCTGGTAACGAAACAGATAACGGTTGAAGATGGCGGTGAGCTTCGCGCTGTCGAGCGTGACTTCGCCGCGATGCACGTCGATCATTACGCTCGTCGGGTCATCGAAGACGATCGGCTCGCCGGCGCGCGCCGGCACCAGCGTCGCCGCCATATCGTGAATCATGAAGCCGATGTCGCCGGTCACGCGGAAATCGACGTCGCGCGCGAACATCAGCGAACCGTCGATGCCTGAGTCGCGCAGCGTCAGCGCGCGGCTGCGTTTCATGCTCATGCCGCTCGCGGCCGGCACGCGCTCTGCGATGCTTTGCTCAAAAGCGAGTTGTTGCGCTTTTGCGGCTTCTATCGCTGGGCGCGGCGATGAAGTGGCTTGCGCACCCGAGGCGCTCGAACCTGGCAGGTCCGCGGAGGGCGCGGCGTTCATCGTGGAAGTCGCGCCGGCGCACGCCGACATGAAAAGCACCGCGCTCAACAACGCGACGGCTGCGCGCAGCGGCACTCGCCAGCCACTCGTGGATGCCACCACGCATGCTCGATGCCCGCGTGCCGCCCATGGCTTGCATCTGGGCTTGTCGCGGAAAGCGTCTTTGTCTTTCATGATGTCTCCTCCTGAAGCCGCGACGCATCCGGCGGACGCGCTTGCCCGCGCCGGCGCCGCGCGCCTTCGAATGATTGTCTTTATTTGTCCGCGTGCTGCCGACAACATTTCTGGAGGATGCTCACCAAACAATCAAGCGTTTGAATCGCCGTGTGCGGTCGGCGCAAAGCCGCGCAGGCTGGTCGCGAGCGCGGTGTCGACCATCGGATTTCAAACGCGAATTGCGCCGTCGCTTTTGAGCGAGCGCCCGACTCGCCTGGAAAGAAAGATCATGCGAGCCGATTCAACCCACGCCGAGCCATTCGCGCATGACGTCGGCGCGTTGCAGGAACGCGTCAAGCTCGCCGTCGAAGACGATCTCGCCATGCCCCATCACCGCGACGCGGCGCGCAATGTCGCGTGCGATCACAAGGCGCTGTTCGATCAGCAGCATCGCCATGCCGCGCTCGCGCAGCACGCGCAGACATTGCGCGACCTGCTGCATGACCGAGCTTGCGAGGCCCTCGCCCGGTTCGTCCACCACGAGCAGATCCGGGTCGCCGAGCAACGCACGCGCGAGCGCGAGCATCTGCTGCTCGCCGCCCGACAGTGCGCCCGCACGCGTGCGCTTGCGCTCGCGCAGCACGGGGAAAAGCGTGTACGCATCGTCGATGGTAAAGCGAGCAGGCTCTGCGCGCCTGCTTTCGCGCCGACGCGGCACGACGCCCAACTCGAGGTTTTCGCCGACGCTCAACGTAGGAAACACATCGCGATGCTCGGACACGTAGCCGATGCCGAGCCGCGCGATTTCGTACGTACGCAGTCCGGCGAGCGAGCGGCCCGCGAAGCGCAGCTCGCCGTCGCATTGCACGAGGCCCATGATCGCGCGGGCGAGCGTCGAGCGTCCGGAGCCGTTGCGGCCGACGAGCGCGAGCACTTCGCCGGCGTCGATCCGCAGGCTCACGCCGTGCAATGCCTGGCTCAGGCCGTACCATGCGTCGAGTCCGCGAATGTCGAGCAAAGGCGTCATACGCCGCCTCGCTCATCGAACCCGTCGCCCAGATAGGCCGCGCGTACCGCGGCGTCGGCGCGAATCGCCGTGGGCGTGCCGGTCGCGATAATGCGCCCTTGCACAAGCACTGAAATGCGATCGGCGATGGCGAACACCGCGTTCATGTCGTGCTCGACCATCAGCAGCGTGCGACCCCCGGTGGTCTCGCGGATCAGTTC
This sequence comes from Burkholderia sp. WSM2230, assembly GCF_000472445.1. Taxonomy (GTDB): domain Bacteria; phylum Pseudomonadota; class Gammaproteobacteria; order Burkholderiales; family Burkholderiaceae; genus Paraburkholderia. The sequence goes on along the minus strand of NZ_AXAJ01000008.1, from coordinate 230,262 downwards.
GATCGCGCGTGCCGCCTCGGCGCGATTCATGCCGGCGGTGGGCTCGTCGAGCAGCAACGTATGCGCGCCGCCCGCGAGCGCAATGCCGAGGTCGAGCGCGCGCTGCTCCGCATAGCTGAGCGTGCCGGCCGGCACTTGCGCGCGCTCGCCGAGGCCGACCGCCTCGAGCACCTGCCACGCGCGTGCATCGACCGTGGATGAACCCGCAAAACGCTGCCACCAGCGCGTGCGGTCGCGCTCGGCAAGCAGTGCGGCGCAGCGCAGGTTGTCAAAGACGCTCAGGCGCGCGAAAACGCTGGTGCTCTGGAAACTGCGCGCGAGGCCGCGGCGCGTGATGGCCGCCGGCGCAAGCCGCGTGATATCCGCGCCGAACAGATGGATGCGCCCCGCGTTGGACCGCGCGCCGCCGGCGATCAGATTGAACAGCGTGGATTTGCCCGCGCCGTTCGGCCCGATCAGCGCATGGCGTTCGCCCGGTTCGATGGCGAGATTCACGCCGCGCAGGATCTGCGTGGCGCCAAAACGTTTTTCGACGCCATACAGCGCGAGCGCCGGGATCATCGCGCGTCTCCGGTGTTTTGCAGCACGCGCACCTGCGCGGCAAGACGGCCTTGTGCCCGGCGCGCGGCTAATGCCGCCAGCGTGCCGCAAGCAGCCAGGACCACAATCGCGAGGCCAAGCCGCAAAGTCGACGACGCGACGAACGATAGCAGCGAAGGCCCGGCGGTCGCGCGCAGCGCAGCGCCTTCGTCCGCGCCGAATTGCGCGGCGTACGCCCACTGCACCGCGAGCACGACGGCGGCGCTCCACAGAAGAAGCGCCGCCGTGCCGGCCAGATAGAGCGCACGACACTGCCGCCAGCCATACCGTACGAGCCGCGCCACATGCCGCTCCATGAAACCGGCGAGCCCATCCGGTGCAGCCACCACGATCACGACAAAGAACAGCCCGAGATAAAAGAGCCAGGCGCGGGTGACGCTGGCCACCGCCACGCTGAAAAACGTCAGCATGACCGCGCCCGCGACCGGCCCAAAAAAGGCGCCCGTGCCGCCGGTCACCGTCGCGATCAGCACAGTGCCGGAGCGCACCATGCTCACGCTTTCCGTCGACACCAGCTCGACATTGATTAGCCCAAGCGTGCCCGCGACGCCCGCAAAAAACGCCGACATCACCACGACGCCATGGCGGATCCGGCGCGGATAGCAGCCGATGGCCGCGGCGCGCGCCGGGTTGTCGCGCACGGCGTTGGCGAGGCGCATGAACGGCGTGCGCGTCAGCGCGAACATCGCCGCGGCGGCGAGCAGACACCACAGCGCGATCAGCGCATACGCCTCGCGGGCCGGGCCGAATGTCCACGCGCCGAACGTCGGTCCGCTCGCGCGGTCGATTGCGACGCCTGCCTCGCCGCCGAACCAGCCGGGCAAGGTCCACGCGGCGGCGGCGACGAGTTCGCCGATGCCGAGCGTGATCATCGCGAACGCCGTGCCGGCGCCGCGCGTCGAAATGAAACCGAGCAGCGCGCCGCATAGCGCGGCCCCTGCTCCGCCGATGAGCGGCAGCAGCGCGAGCGGTACGCCGGCACGGTTGAACACGTGCGCGGCGATCAGTGCGCCGAGGCCGGAGTAAGCCGCATGTCCGAACGACAACAGTCCTGTTTCGCCGAGCAGCAGGTTGTACGAGAGCGCGAAGACGATCATCGTCGCGGTCTGCGCGAGGTAGGCGAGCAGCCAGCTTTGCCGCCAGATGAAGGGCGGCAGCGCAAGCAGCAGAACCAGCGCGAGCCACGGTAACAGACGGCGCCACGTGACGGACCTGACGCGCCCGGCCTGCAGGGCTTGAGCGGCTCGCGCATCGGCCTCCGGCCTTGACGTCGCGGCGACTCGTGCGGTGGGCTTGAAGAGTTCACGCATGGTCGTCACGCCGTCCGGATAGTCCGCGCGGGCGCAGCGCCAGCATCGCGACGAGCAGCAGATACGGAATCAGCGGCGCGAGCTGTGCGAGCGTGAGCGTGTCCCATTCGCGCGGCAGGGAAGCGTCGAAGATGGCGAGCACGTCGCCGAGCGATACGTCGCTTGCAACCGCGAGCGTCTGCACACAGCCGATCAGCAGCGACGCTGTGAGCGCGCCGCCCAGCGACCCGAGCCCGCCTATCACGACGACCACGAACACGATCGAGCCGAGCGATTCGGCCATCGCCGGTTCGATCACAGAGAGCGGCGCGCCGATCACGCCGGCCAGCGCGGCCAGCGCCGTGCCCGCCGCAAACACGCCGGTGAAGACACGCGGCACGTTGTGACCGAGCGCTTCGACGGCGCTCGCGTGCGTGAGTGCCGCGCGAACGATGAGCCCCGCTTTCGACACCCGCAGCACCGCGTACAGGAGCGCCAGCATGCCGAGCGAAACCGCCATCATGAATGCGCGATAACGCGCAAAGGTCGCGCCATACAGCGTGAAAAGCGGACCGTCGAGCGCCGCGGGCACGCTTGCGCCGAGCGGACTCAAGCCCCAGCCGAGCTTGACGAGTTCGCCGAGCACATAGGCGGCGCCGAAGGTCAGCAGCAACTCGGCCAGATGTCCGTGGCTTCGCACGCGGCGCAATAGCCAGCGTTCGAGCGCGGCACCAATCAGCCCGACGGCAAGCGGCGCGATCACGAGCGCGGCCCAGAAGCCGGCTCGCGCCGCGACCGAGTAGCCGACGTAAGCGCCCAGCATGTAGAAGCTCGCGTGCGCGAAGTTGAGCACGCCGAGCATGCTGAAAATCAGCGTCAAGCCGGCCGACAGCATGAAAAGCAGGAGGCCGAAGCTGATTCCGTTCAGCAGATTGATGACGAACGACTGCACGTGCCTAGTCCGCCGCCGCGTTGCTGGCGACGCAAAGCGGCTCCAGCGCCGCACGCAGTGCATCCGGCAGATTCACCGGACGGCGCGTGACGCGGTCCACATACACGTGCACGAAGTGTCCTTGCGCGGCGGCTTCGTCGTCGCCTTCGCGAAAGAGGCCCACTTCATAGCGCACGCTCGAGGTGCCGAGCCGCGTCACGCGCAGGCCCGCGTCGACGCGCTGCGGGAACACCAGCGGCGCGAAGTAGTTGCAATGCGTTTCGACCACAAGTCCGATAGTCGCGCCGCGTTCGAAGTCGAGCACGCCGGCGCGGATCAGATACTCGTTCACGACCGTATCGAAGTAGCTGTAATAGACGACGTTGTTCACGTGGCCGTAGACGTCGTTGTCCATCCAGCGCGTGGTGATGGTGAGAAAGTGTGGATACGAGCTTCGTGCGGAGGGTGCGGGTTTGGACATGGGCGTGAGCTCGAACGTGTGTGGCTGTCAGGCGCTTATGGTTATCCGGCGAATCGCGGCGCGCCGCTGTGTCGGTGGTCGATGCCGCTGCATGAGCACTGCATTCGACGAACGCGGCTCGCGCTCCTTTACTGCCCAGGCTTGTCGACGAATTCGAACGGCAAACCGCGCCGCCGCATCCATTCGCCGAGCGCCTGACCGGTGCCCGCGCGCCACGGCCGCAGTTTGGCCGGCTCGACCAGCCGGTATTCGAGCAACTCGGGCGACAACGAAATGGTGCCGTGCGCCTTCACGTGATACGCGATGATCAGTTCGTTCTTGCGGATGAACTCGTACACGCCGATCAGTTCCACCGACTCCGCGCGCAACGACGTCTCTTCCCACACCTCGCGCGCAATGCCCTCTTCCGGTGTCTCGCCGTTTTCGAGGAAGCCAGTAATCAGCGCGAATACGCCCTCGGCCCACGCCGCGTTGCGCGCGAGCAGGATTTTGCCTTCGTATTCGACGATCGCCGCGACCACCGGCAGCGGGTTGTTCCAATGGACGTAGCCGCAATCCGCATCGGGACAGGTCTGGCGGATGCGGCCGCCTTCGTGCACGGCGTCGGCCCGCTCGATGAGAGGCGTCGAGCAGCGGGGGCAAAATCGGTAGTCGGTCATGGTGGGGTTGTGGTTTTATGCGCGTTGTGCACCCAGCGCCTGCAATCTTACGCTGCGCATAGCTCGCGTACTTCCGCTGCGAAGCGCTCCACGGTCTCCGGCTGCGTGTCCCACGCGCACATCAGCCGGCAACCGCCCGCGCCGATGAACTCGTAAAACTTCCAGCCGCGCGCGCGCATCACTCTGGCGGCTTGCGCGGGCAACTGCGCGAACACCGCGTTCGACTCGCGCGGAAACATGATGCTCACGCCGGGAATTTCCTGCAAGCGCGTTTGCAGCAGCCCGGCCATTGCGTTCGCATGACGTGCGTTGCGCAGCCACACGTCGTTATCGAGCAGGCCGAGCCAGGGTGCGGAGATAGCGCATTTTCGATGCAAGCTGGCCCGCCTGCTCGAGGCGATATACGAAGTCGTCGGCGAGCGCGCGGTCGAAGAACACTTCGCAGTCGGTCTGGAAAGTTCGCGCAGACGGTCGCAGACCTGGTTGGTGCAGGAGTCGTCGCCGTAGGCCGGTTCGTGGCCGCTGTTGTTGGCGGCGATCAGCGCCTCCAGCGCTTCAGGGCAGATGCCGGCATAGTTGTCGGACGCGAAATGTTGCATGACGGACGGCGCGACCGGCGACAGACGCGCGGGGATGACGGAAAGCGGTCATTTTAGTGCGCAAGGGGGGTGTTTGGTCATCTGTGCGCGGGTGGGTTGCGTGGGTTTGCCTGGGTTCAGCCGCAACCGCAATCTGCCATACGTTCTCGTGCGCGAGGTACGCGCGCCACGACCACCAGCCCCACGGCGCCGAGCAGCAACACGCCGGCCGCCAGCCACAACGCGGGCGAAAACGAGCCGGTGTGCGCGGCAATCGGTGCGGCCACCAGCGGGCCGACGATCTGGCCAAGACCATAAGCAGCCGTCGCGTAGCCCATGAGACCGGCCGCATCGTCGCCGCGCAGACGCCGCGCCTCCCGCATCGCAAAGAGCGTGATGGCAGTGAACGGGACGCCGATCAGAACGCTTCCGAGCGAAAAACCGCCCGCCGTCGGCCAGACGATTCCCAGCGCGATACCAGCCGCCTGCAACACATAGCTGCCCGCCAGCAACACGCGGTTGTCCAGGTGCAGCGGCAGGCGCGCGGCCAGCAATGCACCGACGATCAGCGCGGCGCCGAACATCGGCCAGAACAGGTCGGGCCACGGCGAGCCCGGCAACGCGTGGCGCGCGATCACCGGCAAAAACGTCGCGGTGATGATGTAGCCGAAGCCAGGCACACCGTACAGCACCACTAGCCAGAAGGCGTCGGCGCGGTGGGTGGCAGGAATGCTGTCAGACGCCGGGCGGCCGGTTGCGGCGGCAGTGGTTCTGGAGCCGGGGCTTTGAAGCCTCTCGGGGCTTTGGACGCTTTCGGCACTTTCGCGGCTTGCAGTGCTGCCGGCAGTTCCAGCAGTTCCAGCAGTTCCAGCAGTTCCAGCAGTTCCAGCAGTTCCAGCAGTTCCAGCAGTTCCGGCAGTTCCAGCAGTTCCGGGACTTGCGGGCCCGCCACGTCCACCTGGCGTCGCAGCGACAGCGCCCTTTGCTGCCGCGGTGACCGGCGCCGCAGCGCCGTTGGCCTCCGCACCCGCGGCTGATGTCACGCCGCTCCCGAACGCCGGCCAGACTGCCGCCGCGAGGACCGCCGAGATCAAGCCAAAGCCGATCCATCCCGCCGTCGCGCCATAACTGCCCGCCGCGCTGACCAGCAACCCGGTCCCGACAATGCCGACGCCCGGCCCTGTATAAATCACGCCGCCCCATGCCGGCTGTACGAGTTCCGCGAGCCGCCGCAAGCCCCACTGCGACGCGAAAACAAAAGTCCACGCGCTGACCGCTCCTGCAACGAAGCGCACCACCGCCCATATCCAGAAGTGACTTGTGACGCCCATTGCCAGCGTCAACATCACAGTCAGCGCGAGCCCCGCGCGCACCACCCGCGCGGGCTCGACTCGCAACGCCGCGCAGCTGAGCGCACCCACGAAATAGCCTGCGTAATTGAACGACGCCAGCCAGCCACCATGCTGGATGTCGATTGGCGGCTGACCGAACGCGCCGCCGTGCAGCATCAACGGCAGGAGCGGCGTGAACGCGAACCGTCCGACGCCAAGCGCGACGGCGAGCGTCACCATGCAGGCAAGCGCGGCGCGCCGTGCCGCCTGAGGCTCCGCTAGAAAGCGTTGGGCGTTGGAAGCGAGATCGTTCATGGCCAGCCGTTCAGGAGAGTGAGGGAGCGCAGGAAACCACGCGGAGACCGCATCAGCCGCCGCGCAGTAAGGCAAAGACCAGGCAAGACAAGGCTAGATCGACAGCCCCGTCCAGACAGGCCGTTCCATATTAGCTTGACGATTCAATCATGAAAAATGAATAATTTGGATACCATCCATCGCCGGGAGAGAATCGTGGACTTGGCCGCCTTGACGATTTTTCGGGCCGTCGTGCGCGAAAACGGCGTGACGCGCGCCGCTGCGAAGCTCAATCGCGTGCAATCGAACGTCACTACCCGGATCAAGCAACTCGAAGAGCAGCTCGGCGCGGAGCTTTTCATCCGCGACGGGCGGCGCCTCGTGCTGACGCCGGCCGGTGAGACGCTTCTGCCTTATGCCGAACGGCTGCTCGCTCTAGCGGACGAAGCGCGTCATGCCGTGCGCGCGGACCGTCCGAGCGGACGCCTGCGTTTGGGCACCATGGAAAGCGTCGCGGCAACGCGTCTTCCGGGACTGCTCGCCCAGTATCACCAGCAATGGCCCGATGTCGCGCTCGAGCTCGAGACCGGCACGACCGGCAAACTGATCGAGCGTGTTCGCGAATTCGAGGTGGACGCCGCGCTGGTAGCCACGCCGCTCGACCCCGCCGCCCTCGGCGAACTGTTCGAGACGGTGCCGGTCTTCACAGAGGAACTCGTGATGCTGACTCCGCGCGGACATCGGCCGATTCACGAGGTGCGCGACATCGCGCTGTCGACGCTCGTGGCGTTCGAGCGCGGCTGCGCCTATCGGGCTTACATCGAGAAATGGTATCTGGAGCACGGCGTGAGGCCGGCGCGTGTGCTGGAACTCGGCTCATATCACGCAATCGTGGCATGCGTCGCCGCCGGTGCGGGCGTGGCGGTGGCGCCCCGCTCGGTGCTGGGTTTGGCCGCCGACGCGAGCAATATCGCCGTGCATGACCTGCCCGACATCGGCACCGTAGAGACGCTGCTCGTCTGGCGGCGCGGGCATTTTTCGTCAGCACTCAATGCGCTGAAGCAGACGCTGACGGGGCACAGCGGCGTGCGCAGCGTCGGAGAAACGGACCACGGGGCTCTGGATGCGGCCTCCGGCGTTCAGGCAAGCGTAGGCGCTGACGTCGCCTGATCTTTGCGTCAAGCGCTGGCGGAGTCTGCGGCTGTTTGGCATGAGTCGCGGCCGTCATGTGGACGCGTGCGAGTTCCACGGTTAAACGCCTAAGTAGTCGCGCTCGTGGAAAAAACATTGGGCCACGTAACGCGCCGGCAACCAGGCGCCCTACGTGGCCCAATTTGGCCCAAACTGGCCTTGTCTCGAGCTCTTTAATGCGCTTCAGCGAGCCTGCCAGAGATAACCGGTCGGCTCGCACTCCGAGCTTGACGACGGATCAAAGCTGCGCTTCGACCCAACCCTTCACGCCGGCGAGCGCCGCAGGCAGATTCGCCGGCTCCGTGCCGCCGGCTTGAGCCATGTCCGGCCGGCCGCCGCCCTTTCCGCCAACCTGCTGCGCAACGAAGTTGACCAGTTCCCCGGCCTTGACCTTCTTGCTCGCCTCCGCGGTCACACCGGCAATCAGGCTGACCTTGCCTCCTTCGACGGAAGCCAGCACGATTGCCGCGCTCTTCAGCTTGTCCTTGAGCTTGTCCACCGTTTCGCGCAGCGTCTTCACGTCAGCGCCTTCGAGCGTAGCCGCAAGGACCTGCACGCCGGCGACTTCGATTGCCTGACCGGCAAGCTCGTCGCCCTGGCTCGACGCCATCTTCGACTTGAGCGCGCTCAATTCTTTTTCGAGCTGCTTCACCTGATCCTGCACCTGGCTGATGCGCTGCGTGAGCTCGGACGGCTGAGCCTTCAGCACCGCGGCCGCGGCGTTGATGCGCGCGTCCAGGTCCTGCACGAAGCGCACGGCGTTGTCGCCGGTGATGGCTTCCACGCGACGGATGCCCGCCGCCACGCCGCCTTCCATCACGATCTTGAAGAGACCGATGTCGCCAGTGCGATGCACGTGCGTGCCGCCGCACAACTCGCGCGAAAAGCCCAGATCGAGCACACGTACTTCGTCGCCGTACTTTTCGCCGAACAGCGCCATTGCGCCGCCCTTCACCGCTTCGTCGAACGGCATGACGCGCACGATGCCGGGGGCGTTCGCCAGCACTTCCGCGTTGACGATTTCCTCGACGCGGCGAATCTGCTCGTCTGTCATGGGCGCGTTGTGCGCGAAGTCGAAGCGCGTCTTGTCAGGATCGACGAGCGAGCCCTTCTGCTGCACGTGCGAACCGAGCACTTCGCGCAGCGCCTTGTGCATCAGGTGCGTGGCCGAGTGGTTGCGAGCCGTGCGCGCGCGGCGAACCGCGTCGATTTCAGCCTTGACCACGTCGCCTACCTTCAGCGTGCCCTGCTCGAGCGTGCCGTGATGGCCGACCACGTCGGCCTGAACCTTCAACGTGTCGGTTACCGCAAAGCGCACGCTTGCGTTCGCGAGCAAGCCCTGGTCGCCGACCTGGCCGCCCGATTCCGCGTAGAACGGCGTGTGGTCGAGCACGACGACCGCCTGCTGACCATGCGCGACTTCCTGCACCGACGCGCCGTCCGCATACAGCGCCACGACCTTCGCGTCGTCGAAGACGATTTCCTCATAGCCATGGAACGTCGTTTTCGCGCCCGAGTATTCGAGGCCCTGCGACATCTTGAACTTGCCGGCCGCACGAGCCTGTTCGCGCTGACGCGCCATAGCTTCGTCGAACGCGGCTTCATCCACGGTGACTTCGCGCTCGCGGCACACGTCTGCCGTCAGGTCGAGCGGGAAGCCGTAGGTGTCGTGCAGCTTGAACGCGAGTTCGCCGTCGAGCGTCTTGCCGCCCTTCTTTTCGAGCTCTGCGAGCGCGTTTTCGAGGATCGACATGCCGTGCTCGATGGTCTCGAAGAAGCGCTCTTCTTCCTGGCGCAGCACGTCGGTCACGCGCGCCTGGGCGTCTTTCAGTTCCGGATAGGCGCCACCCATCTGCTCGACGAGGTCGGCCACCATGCGATGGAAAAACGAGCCCTTCTTGCCGAGCTTGTAGCCGTGGCGGATAGCGCGGCGCACGATACGGCGCAGCACATAGCCGCGGCCTTCATTGCCGGGAATCACGCCGTCCACAATCAGGAACGAGCACGCGCGGATGTGGTCGGCGATCACCTTCAGCGAGTTGTTCGTGAGATCGCTCACGCCCGTTTCGCGCGCCGCGGCCTTGATGAGCGCCTGGAACAGGTCGATCTCATAGTTGCTGTGCACGTGCTGCAGCACCGCCGCGATACGCTCGAGACCCATGCCGGTGTCGACGCACTGCTTGGGCAGCGGCGTCATGTTGCCCTGCGCGTCGCGGTTGAACTGCATGAACACGAGATTCCAGATCTCGATGTAGCGGTCGCCGTCTTCTTCCGGCGATCCCGGCGGGCCGCCCCACACGTCCGGGCCGTGGTCGTAGAAAATTTCCGAGCACGGGCCGCACGGACCGGTGTCGGCCATTTGCCAGAAGTTGTCCGACGCGTAACGCGCGCCCTTGTTGTCGCCGATCCGGATGATGCGCTCGACCGGCACGCCCACTTCTTTCGCCCAGATGTCGTGCGCTTCGTCGTCTTCGTGATAGACGGTCACCCACAGCTTTTCTTTCGGCAGCTGGTACACGCCTGTCAGCAATTCCCACGCATAGTGGATCGCGTCGCGCTTGAAATAGTCGCCGAACGAGAAATTGCCCAGCATTTCGAAGAACGTGTGGTGACGCGCGGTGTAGCCGACGTTTTCCAGATCGTTATGCTTGCCGCCAGCGCGCACGCTGCGCTGCGCGGTCGTGGCGCGCGAATACGGCCGCGATTCCGCGCCGAGGAACACATCTTTGAACTGCACCATTCCCGAATTGGTGAAGAGCAGTGTCGGGTCGTTGCCGGGCACAAGGCTCGACGAGCGAACAATCGTATGGCCCTTCGATTCGAAGAACTGGAGGAATTTCTCGCGGATTTCGGCGGCTTTCATGGCGTGCGGGGGACGGTCCTGACTGATCCTGACTTTTACCGGCGGCATCGTGAGATGCGCCAACTGTTTGTTTCTTAAACGACTGATTATACGGGATCGGCGCGCTTGCGCGGCAGCGCCGCGGGCGCGTCGGCCGTTTGGCCAGGCCTGGCCAGGCGTTTGTCTGTGCGGTTTGTCCGCGCGGTTTGTCCGTGCAGTTTGTCCGCGCTGTTTGTCCGTGCAGTTTGTCCGCGCTGTTTGCACCGCCCCTCAGACATCGCTCCACATCCTGGTCATACGCGCCTTGGCGTGCCGTCCATGCCTCGTTCGTTGCGCCTCCCGCGTCCAGCGACGGCGCCTGATTCGTCCTATGACGTTTGGCCGACTGCGCCGGCTCGCGTGAATCGCTTAAGATTGCCCACATCCGCGGCGCCTCGCGTGCCGCCTGCTTACATTGGAGACACAGACAAACATGGGCGCTCTCAGTCATATCCGCGTGCTGGATCTCACCCGCGTGCTCGCCGGCCCCTGGTGCGCGCAGACGCTTGCCGATTTCGGCGCGGACGTCATCAAGATAGAACGCCCGGAGGTGGGCGACGACACGCGCCACTGGGGGCCACCGTACCTGAAGACGCCTGAAGGCGCGGACACGCGCGAGGCGGCCTACTACCTGGCGGCGAACCGCAACAAGCGCTCGGTCACCGTGGATATCGCCTCGCCCGAAGGCCAGCGGATCATTCGCGAGCTGGCCGCGCAAAGCGACGTGGTGCTCGAGAACTACAAGGTCGGTCAGTTGAAGAAATACGGCCTGGACTACGCGTCGCTGAAAGAAGTGAAGCCCGACCTGATCTATTGCTCGGTGACGGGTTTCGGGCAGACCGGACCGTATGCCCAGCGCGCGGGCTACGACTTCATCGTGCAAGGCATAGGCGGATTCATGAGCATTACCGGCGAGCGCGACGGCCAGCCGGGCGGCGGCCCGCAGAAGGCGGGCGTGGCCATTGCCGACCTGATGACCGGCATGTATTCGACCATCGCGGTGCTCACCGCGCTCACGCATCGCGACCGAACGGGCGAAGGTCAATATATCGACATGGCGCTGCTCGACGTGCAGGTCGCCATGCTCGCCAATATGAATTCGAACTACCTCGCGAGCGGTCAGCCGCCGGTGCGCTGGGGCAATGCGCACCCGAACATCGTGCCCTACCAGACTTTCCAGACGAGCGACGGGTGGATCATCGTCGCAGTCGGCAACGACGGACAGTTCCGCAAGTTCGTCGAGGTGGGCCAACGCGCCGAACTCGCCGACGACGAGCGCTTCGCGACCAACCCCGCACGCGTGCGTCACCGCGACGTGCTCGTGCCGATCCTCGCGGAGATGGTCCGCCTGCAGGGCAAGCAGCAATGGATCGCGGCGCTCGAAGCGGCGGGGGTGCCTTGCGGGCCGATCAACGATCTCGCAGAAGTGTTCGAGAACGAGCAGGTGGTGGCGCGCGGCATGCAGGTGGATCTGCCCCATCCTTCGGGCGGCACTGTCAAGCTGGTGCGCAATCCGATCAATATGACGGGCACGCCGCCGCAGGCGCTCGCTCATCCGCCGACGCTCGGGGAGCACACGGAAAGCGTGCTACGCGATGTGCTCGGTTATAGCGACGAACGGATCACGGCGTTGCGCGCGCAAGCGGTGATATGAAGGCGGGAGGCGACGCGCTGCGGCGGCGACGCGTTCGCAGTTCGCCGACGCGCATCCGTCGCCGACTAACTACCGACTAACTACCGACTAACTACCGACTAACTACCGACTGACTGCCGGCCGACTGCCGACTGCGCGCCGTCCTGCTTCAGCCCAACTTGCAAAGCGCGGACAGCCACCGGCGCGCCTCGTCCCAATCGCCGAGTCCGCTGTCGGCATTGATGTGTCCGCGCGGGCCGATGTCGATCCAGCGGCTGCCCCAGGCTTTTGCGCAGGCTTGCGAGAAAGGCACGCCGCCGTAGGGGTCGTCGGTGCTGCATACGACAATGCTCGCGAACGGCAAGCGTTCGAGCGGTACGGGCGCAAAGCCGCTGGCGTCCTGCGGAAAGTGCGGTTCCGCTGGATCGGGCACGGCCACCAGCAGCACGCCGGCGACCTTGGCGAGTTGCCCGGCGCTCGCATACTGCGCGGCCCAGAAAGCGGTCGTCAGGCAGCCGAGACTATGGGCCGCGAGCAGGATCGGCGAGTCAACGTCCGCGACGGCCGCGACTGCGGCGTCCAGCGCGCGGCACCAGGCGTCGCGCGCGGGATGATCCCAGTCAGGCATCTGCACGCGCGTGAATGCCGGATCGAGTGTCTCCCAGCGAGTCTGCCAATGCCCGGCGCCCGAGTTCTGGTAGCCCGGCAGTACGAGTACGTTGGTTTTTGGTGCGCTCATGGTGTTCCCCGTAACCTGTTTTTGGCGATGCGTTTGCGAAGCTGCCGGGAACCGCTACATCCCGTTGCGGCCCCCCTTCCAGCGCGCTCAACGTATCACGCGACCGACGCCCACGCCACGCGGATCAGCGGCCGGCTCGAGCGTCGTGCCGTCGGCGCGGATCATCTGCACATCACCGTTGAACGACTGCCCTTCCAGCACATAGCCCATGGCTTGCAACTGGGCGGCGAGTTCGCCGGCAATCGGGCGGTAGGGTTCGAAGTAGATCGTCTTTTGCGGCAGCAACTGGTGATGAAAGCGCATGGCCGCGAGCGCGTCCGCAGGCGTCATGTTGAAGTCGTACAGATCGGTCATGACCTGAAAGATCGAGGTCAGAATGCGCGAACCACCCGGCGTGCCGATCACCAGCGACACCTTGTTGTCCTTCAGCAAGATGGTCGGCGTCATCGACGAAAGCGGGCGGCGGCCCGGCAGCACCGTGTTGAGATTCCCGCCGCCGCTTGCGGCTGACTCACCTGAGGCGGTGGGCCTCGTCACGAAGTCGTCCATCGCGTCGTTCAGCAGGAAGCCGGCACCGTCAACGACCACGCCCGAACCGAATTCGCCGTCGAGCGTGGTGGTGTTCGACACCGCGTTACCCCATTTGTCCACCACCGAGAAGTGCGTCGTCTGCGCCTTCTCGGGCGGCGCGTCGCCAGGAGCCGGCTTGATCGCCGTCGCGCCCGGCACTTCGTCGGCTTTGACCTCGTCGGCGCGTTGAGCGAGGTAGGCGTCGTCGAGCAGTTTGCCGACGGGCAGTTTGTACGAGTCCGGGTCGCCCATGTATTGCTGCCGGTCGGCGAACACGCGGTCTTCGATTTGCGCAATCAGATGAATATACGGCGCGGAATTCAGTTCGAGCCCGTCGAACGCCTGCTGCAAATGGGCCTTCATCTTCAGCATCTGTATCAGACCCACACCGCCCGAACCTGGCGGCGGCGCGGTGAGCACCTGGTAGCCGTTCCAGTTCGCCATGAGCGGCTGGCGCCAGACAGCCTTGTACTGCCGCAAATCGGCCTTCGTGACAAGACCATGGCCGTACATCTGCTGCGCGATCAGATCGGCGGTGCGTCCTTCGTAGAACTCGCGGCCGCCGTCGCTCGCAATGCGCGCGAGGGTTTGCGCGAGCTCCGGCTGGCGGTACGTGGTGCCGGCTTTCAGGCTCGCGAAATAGGCGTCGAAGTTGGTCTTGCCCGCGAAGTTCTTCGCCGTAGCCTCGCGCCGCTGCTGGAGCCAGGGGTCGACCTGAAAGCCGTCGGTGGCGTATCGGATCGCGGGCGCGAGCACCTGTTTCCACTTCAGCCTGCCGAAACGCTGCTGCGCCTGCCACATGCCGTCGACGGTGCCTGGCACGGCCACCGCGCGATGGCCGACTGCGCTCATGCCCGGCACGACGTTGCCTTTGTCGTCGAGATACATGTCACGGGTCGCCTGTTGCGGCGCGCGCTCGCGGTAGTCGAGAAAATACGGCTTGCCGTCGACGAACAGCGTCATGAATCCGCCGCCGCCGAGATTGCCTGCGTCGGGGCGCGTCACGGCGAGCGCGAAGGCGATGGCCACGGCTGCATCGACCGCGTTGCCGCCGGCGGCGAAGATCTGCTGCGCGGCGTCAGCGCTGTAGCGGTCGGGCGTCGCGACCGCGGATGCATCGAATACCGCTTTCAGCGGCGGCGTTTTGGCGAGCGCCGAAGCCGGTGCCAGCACGCCCGCCGCAACCGTGGCGACTAGCGCGGCGGCCGCGACATGTCGCGCGAAAAAGGTGAAGGGATAAGGCGCGCGAGGCGCGCCGTGCGTCGGCATTGACATCCGAGAAACTCCGGCACTGAGGGCACACTGAGGGCAAACTAACGGGGAAACCGAGGACAAAACTGAAGACAAACCGAAGGCGCCATGGTGCGGGAACCCGAGCTTTCACGCGAGCGCCGTCACGAGCGGCAGGCGCGCCGCACGCATGCTAAGTCGCGCGGCAGCGCCGAAACGAACCGATTTACCTCCTGTTACAGCGCGCATTGACACGATGCCGCGCGCGAGCCACCACGCCAGTTCGCACGAAACTCAACACGAAACCCGCTGGAGCGCCGGCGGCACGCCGCACTCGCCTGCCGCATCCAGCCTCGTCAGGTAGAATTGTCGGATAAGTGGGCGCACTGCGCGCCCCCGACAGACTTTCACCATCTCGCATGAATACCGAACGCAACGACGCGCCAGCGGCATCCAATTTCATCCGCAACATCATTGACGACGACAACCGCACCGGCAAGTGGAATCAGCGCGTCGAAACGCGCTTTCCGCCCGAGCCGAACGGCTATCTGCACATTGGTCACGCAAAGAGCATCTGCCTGAACTTCGGCGTGGCGCGCAGCTACGGCGGCGTGTGTCACCTGCGCTTTGACGACACCAATCCGGAAAAGGAAAGCGTCGAATACGTGGACTCGATTATCGACGCCGTGCGCTGGCTCGGCTTCGAATGGCAGAAAGACGGCAAGGATCATCTGTACTACGCGAGCGACTATTACGACAAGCTGTACGAATTCGCCGAGCTGCTGATCGAGCGCGGCAAGGCGTATGTGGACAGCCAGTCGGCGGAAGAAATGCGCGCGAACCGCGGCTCGGCCACCGAAGTCGGCACGCCCTCGCCCTTCCGCGAACGCTCCGTGCAGGAAAATCTCGATCTGTTCCGCCGCATGAAGGCCGGCGAGTTCAAGGAAGGCGAGCACGTGCTGCGGGCGAAGATCGACATGTCGTCGCCGAACTTCAACATGCGCGATCCGGTGCTCTACCGTATCCGCTTCGCGCATCACTACCGTACCGGCGACAAATGGTGCGTGTACCCGATGTACGACTACACGCACTGCATTTCCGACGCGCTGGAGAACATCACGCATTCGCTGTGCACGCTCGAATTCGAAGACCATCGTCCGTTGTACGACTGGATTCTGAACGAGCTCGCCGATGCCGGCATTTTCACGCGCCCGCTGCCGCAGCAAATCGAATTCTCGCGCCTGAACCTCACATACGCGATCACGAGCAAGCGCAAGCTGTTGCAACTCGTGAACGAAGGCCACGTGGACGGTTGGGACGACCCGCGCATGCCGACCATCGTCGGCGTGCGGCGGCGCGGCTTCACGCCGGAGTCGATCCAGCTGTTCTGCGAGCGCATCGGCGTCACCAAGGTCGATTCGTGGATCGACATGAGCGTGTTCGAAGGCGCGCTGCGCGACGATCTCGACGAGAAGGCGCCGCGCATTGCCGCGGTGCTCGACCCGCTGAAGCTCGTCATCGACAACTTCCCCGAAGGTCTTACCGAGCCGTGCAGCGCGCCAGTGCATCCGCATCACCCCGACATGGGCGTGCGCGAGTTTCCGATTTCGCGCGAGCTGTGGATCGAGCGCGAAGACTTCACGGAAACGCCGCCGAAGGGTTACTTCCGTCTCTTCCCGGGCAACAAGGTGCGCCTGCGTTACGGCTACGTGATCGAATGCACGGGTGCGGAGAAGGATGAGAACGGCAACATCGTCGCGGTGCATTGCAACTACTTCCCGGACAGCAAGTCGGGCACCGAAGGTGCGAACAACTACAAGGTCAAGGGCAATATCCACTGGGTCAGCGCGGCGGCCGCGTGCCCGGCCGAAGTCCGCATCTACGACCGTCTGTTCAAGGAGCCGCAACCGGACGCCGGCGGCCGCGATTTCCTCGAAGCGCTGAACCCGGACTCGAAGCGCGTGGTCAACGCCTACCTCGAACCGGGCGCACACGGCGCGCTGCCGGAACAGCGCTATCAGTTCGAGCGGCACGGCTACTTCGTCGCGGATCGTGTGGATTCGAAACCGGGCAAGCCGGTGTTCAACCGCATCGTGAGCTTGCGCGACAGTTGGGGTAAGCCGGCGTGAACCACAGCCGCATGAGAGCGCGTTAGTCGCGCATCGACTGATCGGAGAGGGCGTGCATCTGCTGGTTTGCGGATGCACGCCTTTTTCTTTGCGCAATCAGGCTTCGTGCTTCGTGCTTCGTGCTTCGTGCTTCGTGCTTCGTGCTTTGGGGCTGGTGGCGCGGCGCTTGCCTCTGCACTCACCGTTGCACTCACAAGATCGCTGCTACAGCGAGCGATGCAGTTCCGTCAGCGAAAGCGTGGTCTGAAAAAGCCGCGCGAGGCTACGGCTCGCGTACTTTTCCACCTCGTCGGGCGCGGTCCAGCGATACGCGTCCATCTCGGGAATCAGCTTGCCGTCCGAGCGCCGCGGAAACAGCGACGTGCAGGTACACGGACCGAGGTCGAGTTCATCGGCGGTGGCGCGCGCGGCGAACAGATGCAGATCCTTGTCGCGCCGATAAACAAACAGACCCAGGTCTTTCAGACGCTCGGGCTTCAGCGCGATACCGGTTTCCTCGAACATCTCGCGCAGCGCGGTGACGTGCGGCGCCTCGCCCTCTTCGCCATGTCCTTTTGGAATGTCCCAGTGCGAGGTGTCCGTAGCATGTGCAAGCAGCACGCGACCTGCGGGATCGAGCAGGACGATGCCGCACGAGACGACCCGCGGGCTCATCGCCGCACGGGCTGCGCCCGGCGCGCGGCTTGCGCGTGCGCCGGCGAGCCGCTCGCGCGTCTCCTCGCGACAGAGCGCATGGTCAACGCTTTTTCTGCAACTGCCATTTGCCGCTGCCCTCTTTGCAGAACTGCGGGCGCAGGTTCATCGACTGTCCCTTTGCATTGAGCACGACGCCCAGATCGCGACAGGTGCGCTCGCCGTCCTTCGACGTGCGCGCGACAGTAATGGTCGCGTCGATCTTCACGCTGTTGCGGGTGCCTTCGTTGACCCAGTTGGCGCTTTCGCCGTCCTGCTTTTCATCGAGTGCGGTGAAGACGGCCTGCTTGATCGAGTCGACGTCGCGCTGCTTCATGTAGCTGATCGGCGTGTCGTTCAAAAAGCCGAGGTTCGCCGCTTGCGCGCCGATCGCCGCGCCAAGCAGCAAGCCTGCGGCAGTCAGTTGACGGAAAGCACGGGTTCGCATCGACATGAAGGGTTCTCCTCGGAAACGTTTCGGGCGGCCACGAACGCTCGCTGCGGCTCGTGATCTGGACCCCAAAAGCATAGCATGCCGTTCGTGCGAGCCCGGCCGCGCGGCGCGCGGCGCAATCGTTCAGACCGCATGAGCGCGAGCCGCAAGCTTTCTCATTTTTAGGATGGCTCCCATATCCCCGCGCGGCGCGTATTCCTATGATTGGCCGTATTGCGCCCTGGCGCTAGGTAACTTCACACGCCCCATCATGGAACTCCCCGTTGCGCTGGAAATCGTTGCCGTCACACTTGCGCTTTTTTGCGTCGCGCTCGTGCCAGTGGCGCTTCGACGCGATCCCGGTCTCGCGCGCCCAATCGTGCGAATCGACGGGCTTCGCCGCCCACGCTGGCCCAACTTCGTGACGCGCGCGGGCATTGCATGCCTGCTCATTTCTTTTGCGCTGCTGCTTTGCGCCTGCTATTGCATGCTCGCCGACGCGCGCATCTGAGCAGGCACACGGCTACCGTCAATCATCTCCAGCCGGCCACGCAGACGCTCCCGCGTCCTGCGCCCCCGAGCCCTCAATTTCCTGCCTTATAACCATCGGTGAGCGTGTTCAGAAACGCCACCACGTCCTTTATTTCGGCGTCGTTCAGCGCGGGCTGGTCGCCCGGCTTGCGGTCGAACGGCGGCTCCGTGTTCAGGTTCGCCCAATAGCGCCGCGGCAGATCGTCGAACTTCTGCACCTTGCCTTTCACGACCGGATAGAACTTCCCGGGATTCGTGTCGCGCTCGGCATAGAAGTGCAACACCTGTTCCAGCGAATGGTAGATGCCGTTGTGGAAGAAGCTCTTCTTCAACGCGACGTTGCGCAGCGTCGGCGTACGGAAAATGCCGCAGAACTCCGCGCGTCCTTTCAGATCGGTGCGCTCCGGACCGCACGCGCCGAGGTCATGGAAACGGGGATCGCGGTTCACCGGCAGCGCGCGATTGCGCGGCACGCCGATCGCTATCAGGCCAAAGTCGCTGAACTGCGGCGGCGCGCCGCCCAGCGTGCGCTGGCTGATGTGGCAGCTCGCGCAATTGCCCTTCTTCTCGTCGTTGAAGAGCTCCAGACCGTGCAATTCGGCTTTCGTGAGTTGCGCCTTGCCTGCCAGATAGGCGTCGTATTTGCTGCTGTAGGGATAGAAGAGTTCGGGCGTCTGCTCGAACGTTTCGAGCGCCTGCAGGACCGCCTTGAAGGTCGCGTCTTCGCTATCGAAAATATGTTCGCCAAAGGCCGCGCGAAAATCCCCGGCGTACGGCGCGGCCTTGACTGCCGCGGTGACTTTGGCCGGCGAACTGCCCATTTCGAACGACGACAACAGCGGAATGCGCGCCTGGTCGCTGCCGCGATCCACGCGACCGTCCCACGTCAGGCCGCCCGTGGGACCCGCGTCGACGCTTTCGTCGCCATCGTCGTCGGACTCGTGATAGTGCTCGGCGAACGCCGGCACCGATTGCAGATACTTGAGCGTCGGGGCCGCGCGCATGCCGGTGCGATGCATGTCGCTGCCACCAAGTTGCACCGACAACGCGTTGCCAGGCGAAAACGCGTGGTCCGGGCTGTGGCACGACGCGCACGCGAGCTTGCCCGAGCCGGATAGCGACGGGTCGAAGAACAGTTGCTTGCCAAGCGCGGTCGTCTTGCGTACGGACTCGTAGACTTGCGCGCGCGTTTGACCGCCGCCGGTTGCCGCTTCATGAGCGGCTTTATGATCCGCTCGATCGGCCGCATCACGCGCCGCCACCTGCACCGCCGATGCGCCTCGGTCCGCCGACGTCGACGCCTGCGCGGCGCTCGCGTCTGCCTGCGCTGCCACCGCCGGCGCGCCGGAATCGCAGCCGGCGAGACTCGCGCTCACTGCAACGGCCGCGAACACAGCCGCCAGCCAGCCCACGCACGCTCCATGCGTTTGCGCCGGCTTCGCGCCGGGTCGCGCCGCCACATGTCCTGTTGTTTTCCGGATCCCCGTCAGACCGAGCCGCATATGAATGATGTGATGTGCGATATCGAAGTTCGCGAGGGTATGTCATCTCTATGTCGTTCAAATGACATACAGCCGACGACAATCGCAAACTCAAAAGCAATCCGTAATGAATACATCGTTCTGTCAAATTGCCTCGCCACACTTTCGCACGCGGTCGCTGAGGTATGCGATGCACTCGGTCCGTCCCCAACGAGAGAGAGAGAACCTAATCAATGAACAAGAAACTGATCTGCGCGGCGCCGCTGGCGATCGCCGCAGCGCTAAGCCTTTACGCATGCGGCGGCAACGAGGTCACTCAACCCGACATCACGTCGATCAAGACGGTCGTGGTGATCTACGCGGAAAACCGCAGCTTCGACAACCTGTACGGCAACTTCCCGGGCGCAAACGGTCTGCAGAATGTCAGTGCGGCAGCCGCGAAGCAGCTGGACCGCGACGGCTCCGCGCTCGCGACGCTGCCGCAGGTCTGGAACGGCCTCACGCAAACCGGCGTGACACCGGTTGTCACGCAAGCCATGACGGCCAACTTGCCGAACAGCCCGTTCGCAATCGACGACCCCAACGGTTTCAACACGCCGATCACCGCGACGACACGCGATCTGTATCACCGCTTCTATGAGAACCAGATGCAGATCGACGGCGGCAAGAACGACAAGTTCGCCGCGTGGGCCGATTCAGGCGGACTCGTCATGGGCCACTACACGCTCGACGCCGACAAGCTGCCGCTGTGGAAAATCGCGCAGCAATACACGCTCGCGGATAACTTCTTCATGGGCGCGTTCGGCGGCTCGTTCCTGAACCACCAGTGGCTCGTGTGCGCGTGCACGCCGATCTATCCCAACGCGGACAAGAGCCCGGCGGCCGGCTCGATTTCGGCAGTCGAAAGCGACGGCGTGACACTGAAGCTCGCGTCGAACTCGCCGGCGTCGGCGCTGAACGGTCCGCCCAAGTTCGTGCTGTCCGGCAACCTCACGCCTGACTTCTACGCGATCAACACGATGCAGCCGCCGTATCAGCCGAGCGGCAACAAGGCGGCCTCGGGCGGCGACGCGAATCTCGCCGATCCGTCTGTGGCCACCACGTTGCCCGCGCAGACGCAGCAGCACATCGGCGATCTGCTGAACAACGCGAAGGTGTCGTGGGCGTGGTACGGCGGCGCGTGGGGCGCGGCCGTGTCGGCGGCACAGAACGGCACCTCCAATGTGATCTACGGCGCGAATCTCACGGCGCCGAACTTCCAGCCGCATCATCAGCCGTTCAACTACTTCGCGGATCTCGCGCCGGGCACCACCAACCGCTCGCAGCATCTGCTCGACGGCGGTCTCGCCGGCTCGGAGTTCATCAAGGCGATCGACAGCGGCACGCTGCCGCAAGTGTCGTTCTACAAGCCGCAGGGCAACCTGAACGAGCACGCCGGCTACACGGACGTCGCGTCGGGTGACCAGCACATCGCGGACGTGATCTCGCATCTGCAGAAGAGCCCGCAGTGGAACAACATGCTGGTCGTCGTCACGTACGACGAAAACGGCGGCTTCTGGGATCACGTCGCGCCGCCCAAGGCCGATCGTTGGGGCCCCGGCACGCGCATTCCGGCGCTCATCATCTCGCCGTTCGCGAAGAAGGGTTTCGTCGATCACACGCAATACGACACGACGTCGATCCTGCGCTTCATCACGCATCGTTTCTCGCTGCCGACGCTGCCTGGCATCGCGGCGCGCGACGCGGCGCTCACCGCCAACGGCGGCAAGCCGATGGGCGACCTGACCGCTGCGCTGAACATCAAGCAGTGATCGCGAGCAAGGAACGCGTGACGGCACAACAGCAACGGTAAGCAACAGCCACCCTCGCGGGCGGCTTTCAACGGGCAGCTTCGGCTGCCCTTTTTTATGGGCTACTTTGGCCATAAAAAAATCCCATCACCGTTTGTTCGGTAGATGGGATTCTTCATGCAGGCAATGGCGCGGCGGGCGAGGATCGAACTCACAACCTCAGGTTTAGAAGACCTGTGCTCTATCCAATTGAGCTACCGCCGCACAAGGCTGGGCCCGGATTATAACCGATCGCCTCACGCCCGCCAGAACGCAGCGGGCATCGTCGACATTATCAGACCGGTTGGGGATGCACCGCGAACCAGCCGAGGAACGCGACGCCCGCGATCACGCAGTACAGGCCGAACGAAGCGAGACGTCCGCGGCCTTCGAAATAGCGCATCAGGAAACGCACGCTCAGGTATGCAGCGATGGCGGTCAGCACGCCGCCGAGCAGTGCGTCCGCGAGCTGGCCCGGCGCATGGAAGAGCTTGGGCAGTTCGAGCAGCCCGGCCGCGAAAATGATCGGCGTACCGAGCAGGAACGAGAACTCCGCGGCCTTCTCCGCGGTGAGACCAGCCGCGTTGCCTGCGATCATCGTAAGACCGCTGCGCGAAAAGCCCGGAATCAGCGCGCCGATCTGCGCGAGGCCGACAAGAAACGCCTGGCGGAAATTCATTTTCTCGGGTGCCTGATGCGCGCGCGAGCGCTGCAGGCGGTCGCCGAGCCACAACAGCACGCCGTTGACGATCAGCGCAATGGCAACGATGCGCAGGTCGTGGAAAATCCGTTCGAGCCGCTTTTCAAGCAGCAGGCCGACGAGCCCCGCCGGAATCGTGCCGATGATGAGCGCCCACATCATGTGCGCGTCATCGTTGCGGCGTCCACCGAACGACGAGAAGAAGCCCCGCACGAGCGCGCACCACCGCTCGCGGAAATACCAGAGCAACGCGAACGCCGTACCGAGGTGCAACGCGACGAGAAACGGCAGCAACTGCGGCGCGTGTTTATCTATATGCATACCGAACAATGCAGGCAGCAGCAGCGTATGGCCGAGACTGCTGACCGGAAAGAGTTCGGTCACGCCTTGCAGCACGCTCAGGAAGATTAGAAACGAGAGGTTCACGCGGCGGTCCTTGTAAGGAAAATGTCGGGGACAGCGCGCCGCACAACGAGTTACCCGGCGCGTCAAAAGGCGCACCGATTATGCCTGGCTGCAAAGTCACCGCCAAGCGTTTGGGCCACATTCGGGGAAATTTTGACGCGCTGCGTCACGATGCGAAACGCGCGTTTCGCGAAACCCAGCGAAAAGGGCCGCCTACCAACAGCAGCCCTTTCATTCATCTGACGGCGCAGCGCCAGATCAGCGCGTTCGGGAAGGCGTCACGCTTACGAATCGCAAGCGCCAGGCCGCAAGCCGCGAAGTGCGTCTGCGATGCGGCGCGTCTTGCGGGCGGCGAGCGGCATGCCCGGCAGACAGCCTCAGGAAGCGCGGCTCAGCGCTCGAGCTTGTAGAAGAAATAAACCGTACTTGCGGTGAACATGCCGAAAAGCGCGACACCCATTGCCATTGCGAGATCCATGACGCCTCCTGAGCGATCTCGCCCGGCGGTAGATTTCACCGGGCAGTGAGACGGATTATCGGCAAGAACCGCCTGCTCGCGAACTCGCAATTTCCCGAGAAGGGTTTCCCCGTAGCGCAAAGCAGAGCAAAATCGTCGTCTCGGCCAGCCCCGTCCTGCCTGTGGCGCAGGCGCAAGCCGTGCTCGCGCACATTCGGCGGGCCGCTGCTGGACCATCTTCAGCCGGGCTCGCCCGGGCCCAACATTGACTCATCACGCCATCGACCATGCCTCTTTCACCGCAGCAGGACATTCTCGAAATCGCCCAGGACGCCTCCGTGCTCCGCTTCGCGCCGCAAGCCGGCGGCCGTCTGCTCTCGTGGATCATCGACGGCGAGGAGGTGATCCATTGGCCGGAACACGCCGACTGGAGCCAGCCCGCGCGCATCCGCGGCGGCAATCCACTGCTGTTTCCGTTTCTCGGACGCCATCGCGTGGACGGCAAGATCGGTTACTGGCGCGGCGCGCAGGGGACGGTGCGCGAGTTGCCCATGCACGGCTTCGCGCGCGATCTGCCGTTCGACGCCCACGCCGACGTGCACGGCGCGGGCCTGCGCCTCGTGCTGACCGATAGCGAGGCAACGCGCAGCGGCTACCCATTCGGCTTTCGCTTCGAAGCGGCATACACGCTCGTCGACGCCCACACGCTCGACGTCACGCTCACTACCACCAATACCGGCGACGCAGCGCTGCCCTATTATGCCGGCCATCATTTTTACTTCACGCTGCCGCACACTCAGCGCGGCGCGACATCGCTCGAACTACCGCCTACCGAGCGGCGCTTCCAGCAGGCCGACGGTTCGATCAGCGCGGCCGAGCCCGGCGAAGCGCGCTACACGCTGGACGAAGCGCGCATCCACGACCGCTTCCATTGCCTGACCGGCGTGCCGCATCAGCCGGTGAAGCTGAACGCGCCGGGCCTCGGCCGAGTTATCACTATCGACCTGAACCGTCCGAACTCCGTGCCGTGGTACGCGGTGACGACATGGACTGAAGCAGCCGAGTCGAACTTCTATTGCGTGGAGCCGTGGCTCGGCCTGCCCGATGCGATCCATAACGGCATGGGGCTGCGCTGGCTCGAACCGGGCAAGACCGAAGTGGCCGCGTTGCGGATTCACGTTGCGAAGCTGGGATGAATGGCGTGGGCTTGCGGTCCGAGTCTGGGCGATGCGCCGGCCGCGCATGAGCGAGCGCAAGCTGGCAGCGCTCTTGCTCGCGTCGCCAACGAGGTCGATGCTCGTTTTCCCGATGCTGCGACGCAAAACCGTTAGAATCGGACGCTTTGTATCTACCTGCCGCGTGATCGGGATCGGCGCGCGGCAGCGCTTTGCGAGGTCCAATGCCTGAAACAACAAGAATGATCAAACGACTCGCCGGCGTCTCGCTGGTTGCACTGATCGCCGCGTGCGGGTCGGCGCCGGTCGGTCCGGGTTTCTATCGCGTCGAACGGGGCGATACGCTGTCGAAGATCGCGCGCAGTCACCGGCAATCGGTGCAAAGCATCGCACGCTGGAACAACCTGACCAATCCCGACAGCATCGAGGTCGGCCAGGTGCTGCGCGTCGAACCGCCCAACGGTGCGGCCGCGACGAGCGGCGCCGTGCGCAGTAACGGCAACGGCAGTGCTTCTGCCGCGCCGCGCCCCGCGCCGGGCGACAATGCGTCCTCGGCCGCGCCGGCGTCGTCGATTTCGCTCGTGTGGCCGACCAGCGGCAACGTCATTCGCAGCTTCGACGGCGCAAACTCGAAGGGCATCGATATTTCCGCCCCAGTCGGTACACCCGTGGTCGCGGCGGCAGCCGGCACGGTGGTGTACGCGGGCAACGGGCTGCGCGGTTACGGCAATCTGCTGATTCTCAAACACAACGCCGAATATCTGACCGCGTATGCGCACAATCGCTTGCTGCTCGTAAAGGAAGGCGAGACTGTCGCTCAAGGCCAGAAGATCGCCGAGATGGGCGACACCGACACGAACCGCGTCATGCTGCATTTCGAACTGCGCTATCAGGGCCGCTCGATCGATCCTTCGCGTGCGCTGCCGCCGCGATAGGCCGGCACGTGTTGCGGTCGCGCGCTGAGGGGACCGCTTTCTGTTTGCCTCGGCCGCACCACGTGGCCTCTACCGTGTTGGGCGGGCCGCGTGTTGCGTCTACGCGCAGTCTGCCTGCGTATTTCCATGCGGCCGACGCTTCGCCCCGCCGCCTTGCCTCACGCGGCACCGCCGCGGCGCGTCGGCGGCTTGGGGAACCCCGCGTGCTATAAACGCTCAATCCCGCACACGTGGCCTCGCGCCACGTCTTTCACATCTGTTAAAGGAATCTGCAATGAAGAGCGCATTGGCGTCCATGGCGACGGCCGCGGCGATCGGTGTCGGCCTGCTGGCACTGGGCAGCCTGGCGGGCTGCTCCACGACCACCACCATGACCTATTTGCCGAGCGGCGACACTGGCTTCGCGATCAACTGCAGCGGCAGCGATGCGAGCACCAGTTGGGCCGAATGCTACAAACGCGCGGGCGAAGTCTGCGGCAATTATGGCTACGACGTCGTATCGAAGGACGTGGATAACGGCGCCACCTCGGGCGGCACCGTGGGCGGCATTTTCGGCGCGAACGTAAAAAACCGTTCGATGGTGGTTCGCTGCAAGCAATAGGACGAAGAGGCTGTGCTCGCGGATCGCGCCGAATCCGGGCGGCCGCGAAGCCAGCGCCCCGAGCGCGGCTCGATGCGCACGGCGAAGGCCAGCAGCGCCGCCAACGCAACGGGCCACAGCGCGATAAAAATGATTACCAGCCTCATAATCGACGAAAGTAAAAGTAAGTTTTATGATCTGCGCGGCGTGTGTACGTGCAATGACTGCGGGTAAAAATCAGGCAAAAAAAGCCCGGCGCGAGGCCGGGCTAACGGGGGTTCGGCGCATATCGGCAAAGGACCGGTTCACCATGCGCCAGAACCAAATTTAACAACGCGGTTTTACAAGCGCAATATATTAATTTCCCGGACAATGTGCTGCGACGCACCGATTACGCGTTGTGTGAAGCGCAAATCCGGCGAATAAAAGGCGGCCTACATGCGCTGAACGATCGATTATTGTTCAATCGACGAACCGATTAATGCGCCCGAAACCCGCATGTAGCAAGGCTGGTGCCACTGGCGAGCTATTCGGCTGACAAAAATCCGCCAGCGGCCTGAAGCGAGCGCGAGAGTGGCGGTTTGCCCGGTTAATCGCTGCTCAAGGGCTTGGTGCGCCAGCGCACCCTTTCGATTAAATAGTCGCATCCGCCATACTCGCGGCGGCGCAATACGGCAGACGTGATTCGCAAATAGCGGAACACAAGGCATTAAATCCACCGACAAATATCAATTCCTTAAAATCGATCATCTGCTGATTGACTAATTATCAGATGTTATTCATTAGCGTCACGCCGCACAAGTCGGCCGAAAGTCATAATCCACCCACTCGGCAGTGGTTTTTACATTCCGTGCTCATGACGTCGGCCCCGCGCAAATCCGCACCATTGAATCGAGCGCGTTGAAGGTTCAGAATCGGCTGAATCGCCCGGCACTGAGGCGTGCCCGAACGCGCGCCGCGCAGACTGCCCACCCCGATGGTTTATAGTATCGACCCCGCCAGAACCCGCTTAAGATGACTTCCAACGACGCCACCCATAGCCCCCTTTACGCCAAGCTCCTCGCCGAAACCGCAAAAATCGGCTGGCCGGAACTGGAGCGCTTCTTTGCGCGCGGCATGCTGCTGCGCGTCGCCAGCGACCTGGATCTGGTGAGCGTCGCCGAAGCCATCGCCAATGACGACACCACGCAAGTCACGCAGTGGCTGTCGGCCGGGCTCGTCGAGCGCGTGCAAAGCGAAACCGCCGCCGACTTCGCCGCACGCGATCCGGACCTGTGGGCAGTGGTGGTCTCGCCGTGGGTGTGCGTGCAGGAGCGCCATTGAGCGAAGCGGCGTCTGCCGTGCCCGCGGCGCCCGCGCTACCGGTGCGCTGGCACCGCCGCGTGCTCGCACTGGCGTTTCCTATCGTCCTCGCCAATCTGACGCAGCCTATTCTCGGCGCTGTCGATACCGCCGTCGCCGGGCATCTGAGCAATGCGTCGTATCTGGGCGGCGTGGCGCTCGGTGGACTCTTCTTCAACTTCGTGTTCTGGGGTTTCGGCTTTCTGCGCATGGGCACGACGGGCCTCGTCGCGCAGTCCCACGGCGCCGGCCAGCATGCCGGACTGCGCGATGACGTGGTGCGCGCGCTGTTGCTCGCGGCCGTGATCGGGGCCGCGGTGCTCGCGTTGCAAGCGCCGCTGATCGACTACGCGTTGCGCGCGCTCGGCGGCAGCGACGCCGTGCAGCACAGCGCCCGCCTGTACTGCCACGCGCGCGTCTGGGCCGCACCCTTCGCGCTCGGCAACTATGTGGTGCTCGGGTGGCTACTGGGCACTCAGCGCGTGCGGCTCGCGCTAATGTCGCAAGTGTTCATCAACGGTGTGAACATCGCCGCCGTGCTTCTCTACGTGTCTGTATTCGATTGGGGGGTCGCCGGAATCGGCGCGGCCACCGCCACCGCGGACGTGCTCGGCTTTGTACTCGGCGCACTGCTGCTGTGGCACGGCAGGCCACGCGGCCTGCCCGCGCCGACCCGCCGCGCGCTCTTCGACGCGGCGGCGCTCAGGCGGCTTGTCACGCTCAATCGCGACATTTTCGTGCGCACGCTGTGCCTGCTGCTGTCGTTCGGCTGGTTTGCGCACCTGGGCGCGCGCCAGGGCGACGCAACGCTCGCCGCCAATGCGCTGCTGCTCAACTTCCAGACCTTCATGGCTTATGGACTCGACGGCTTCGCGCACGCCGCCGAGGCGCTCGTCGGCGCAGCGATCGGCGCGCGCGACCGGCATGCGTTCGTCCAGGCGGTCAAGGTGACGGCGTTATGGTCGGCGCTCGGCGCGCTCGGCTTTGCGCTCGTGTACGCCGGCACCGGTGCATGGATCGTCGAACGTCTGACAGATCAGGCAGCCGTGCGCGCCACCGCCTACCTGTATCTGCCGTGGGCGGCGTTTTCGCCGGTGGTGTCGGTGGCAGGCTATGTACTGGACGGCGTGTTCATCGGCGCAACGCGAACGCGCGAACTGATGACCTCGATGATCGTGTCGTTTGCGATCTTCGTCGGCGCGTCGTGGATGCTGCTCGCCGCATATGGCAACCATGGACTGTGGGCCGCGCTGCTCCTCTTCATGGCTGCGCGCGGCGTGACGCTCGGGCGCCATCTGCCGGAGCTCGTTCGCGGCCTGGGCGCTACGGGCGCATAAAGGAAGGCTGCATAAGCGCGGGCAGCTTTGCGTAGATCACAAACCCCAGCGCATCCGCATCCACCCTTCGCTACAACCGCGCCCGGCGCTAGCGCGCGACCGGCGCAGGCACCATCGCGGGCGGATGGGTGTCGGTGGGCACGCCGTGGTAATCGGCGGGATCCTGCGGCGGGCCAGCACGGTGCCCGGACGGCCCGTTTGCACAGCCGGCGACACCGGCGGCGAGCAGCAATGCAATCATCGAAACGCGGAACATGGACGCAAATCTCTCTAACGAAAAGGGAACGGACGACGGCAGCGCGGAAGTCTACCCGCAACGCGCATTCCATGACGCCGCGCGCGCAGTCGGCTCTGCCATTTCGCGATGCGTGACCTACTATGAAGTCACAGCCGGACGTCAAAGGAGACTGCCATGGACGCTGAATCTATCGCGGGTCTGGTCGGACTCGGAGTAGGTCTTGTGGTGCTGCTCGCACTGTCAATCTTCGAAACGCGGACTTATCGGCGCGAACACGGCGAAGGCATGCTGCATCACTGGATGACGCATCAGCATGTGCATATGCCGCACTGGATGCGTCGGCGGCATTGAAACCGGCGGTTGCCTGATTCGTCTGCGGTGGGCCCCGCGCTCGCGGAGGGTGCCGCTTTGCTCGCGTTGTTGTCTGCCCAAGGCACGGCTGATGATCAGGCACGTGCGTTGCTGAACCCGTGGCTGCAAGGAGCGCGTGCGTTGCGCGTCGCTTGCCGCGGCAAGCAATGTGCGTCGGATCAACTACGCGGCCCACCATCTTCTGCGGCCGGACAGGGAGAACTCAAATGACGATCGGAACCATCCTGCTCATCGTGCTTATCCTGCTGCTGATCGGCGCGCTGCCGACCTGGCCATACAGCAGCGGCTGGGGCTACCGCCCGACCGGCGTGCTCGGCGTCGTGCTGATCATCGTCATCGTACTGCTGGTTCTGGGACGCATATGACGCAGAGTTTTCGCCCCGGCGCAATTCGAGATTGACTCTGGCACTCGAAGCCACGTAGAATCTCGGATTCGTCGGAGCGTAGCGCAGCCTGGTAGCGCATCTGATTTGGGATCAGAGGGTCGAAGGTTCGAATCCTTTCGCTCCGACCACGAAAAAAGCAGCAAGCAGAGCAACAAACAGGTAACAAGCATCACGAAACCCGCGTAGCCTTCGGCTTCGCGGGTTTTTGTTTTTTAGGGCTGCAGCCGCCCGGTGCAGGATCGTGGTCTGCTACAGCATCCAGACGCGCGAGGCAACGGGACACTGACCACGCACCCGCACAACGCCTGCAAGCGCGAGCCGCCCCCACGACTTGCAGCCCGCCGCACGCTCATGCGACAGTGGACAGCGCAACGGTCAAGCCGACACCACAACGTCCACTCGCCGCACTCAGACTCAAGGAGCCCGCATGAATCTGATTCTCTGGCGTCACGCCGAAGCCGAAGACTATGCCGCCACGGATCTCGCCCGCGCGCTGACCACTCGCGGCCGCAAGCAGGCGCAAAACGTCGCGAAATGGCTGCGCACGCGGCTGCCCGATGACGCCGTGGTCCTCGCAAGCCCCGCCGTGCGCACCATCCAGACTGCCGAGACGCTGAGCGACCAGTACCGCGTCGTGCGCGAACTCGCGCCGAATGCAAGCGCGGCGGACGTCCTTGATGCGGCAGGGTGGCCTAAAGGCATGGCGGAAACGGTGGTGATCGTCGGTCACCAGCCGACGCTCGGCCATGTCGCGGCAAAACTGCTCGCCGGCAGCGACGCAAGCTGGCCGGTCAAGAAAGCCGGCCTGTGGTGGATCGCGAGCCGCGAGCGTCACGGCGACGATCAGGCGGTGCTGCTCGCGGCCATGACACCCGATCTCGTCTGATGCGGTCCGCGCGTCGCGCGCGCACGACACCAGCGAACCGCGGCGGCTTGCGACATGGCATGGCATGACCCGACACGAGGTGTCGCGCCGCACGCGGCTCATCAAGCATGCGTGCCGGATAGCGAAGCGAACGGCTTACATACAGTCATCCAATCGTCACAGCATTGCCATGCGAGCGTCACCGGGCGTTACTACATTGGCGAAAAAAGACTCATCCTTTTTTCGACCAGGACGCCCCAATGCGAGAACTGCCGACGCCTACCCTGCCCCTCGCTTCGATCTTCGAGTCCCGTCGCCTGCCGCGCGCCGAAGAGACAGTTACCGCGCAACATCGGCTGCGAGTCACGTGGGCTCGCACCGACGAAGAGCTTCGCGAGGCGCAGCGTCTGCGTTACCGTGTGTTCGCCGACGAAATGGGCGCACGCCTTTCCGGCCCCGCGGGCCTCGACGTCGATTCGTTCGATCCGTACTGTGATCACCTGCTGGTCCGTGATCTTGACACGCTGAAGGTAGTCGGCACCTATCGCGCGTTGCCGCCGCATCAGGCGGCGCGCATCGGACGTCTGTACGCCGAAAGCGAGTTCGACGTTTCGCGCCTCACGCACCTGCGCGCGAAGATGGTCGAAGTGGGACGCTCGTGCGTGCATCCCGACTATCGCAGCGGCTCGGTCATCATGTCGCTGTGGGCCGGGCTCGCCGCGTACATGAAGCACAACGGCTACGAAACGATGCTCGGCTGCGCGAGCGTCGCGATGGTCGACGGCGGTCACTATGCGGCGAACCTGTATTGCTCGCTGCGCGACAGCGCGCTGACCGCGCCGGAATATCGCGCGTTTGCTCACACGCCGCTGCCCGTCGACGAGTTGCAAACCGGCGTGGAGGTCGCGCCTCCGCCGCTCGTCAAAGGCTATCTGCGTCTCGGCGCAAAGATTTGCGGCGCGCCGGCGTGGGATCCCGACTTCAATACGGCCGATTTCCTGACGCTGTTCCGTCTGTCGGACATCAACGCACGCTACGCCCGCCACTTCCTCGGCGAGGCATAGCCGCGCCAGGGCCAGGAAGCGCCCACGCGGCAACCAGGCGCATCAACAGAAAAGCCCGGAAAAACCGGGCTTTTTCTCATCCGCAAGCCGCGTCGCCTAAGAACCGGCATAGCGCAACACACGTGCATCACTCGTCCGTATAGACCACTCGATACGGAATGCCGACTTTTTCCCACTCCGCGGCTTCCTGAATCAGGCTGTAGTCGGTAAGCGGATTATTGGCGACCCATTCGTTGGGCAAGCGCACTTCATAACCGCCGTTCGCCTGGGCGACCGTAATGCCGGGCAGACCGACATCCGCACGGCGCCGGCACAACAGCGCCGCAAGCCGCAGACAGAACAGCAACGGCCATTCGACCTCGCGCGTTTGCGACAGCTTGCCGAGCTTGCCCGCATGACCGAGCACGAGCGCTGCCAGCCGCGCCTGGTCGGTGCGCGAAAAACCCGGCATGTCCGCGTTGCTCGCAATGTACGCCGAATGCTTGTGATACGCGCTGTGCGAAATGGACAGGCCGATTTCATGCAGCGCCGCCGCCCAGCCGAGAAACATGCGGTTCTCTGCGCGGCGTTCTTCGTCGGGCTCCGCGAACTGATCGTAGAAGCGCACCGCCAGCTCGCCGATGCGCCCCGCCTGCGCGCGATCCACGCCATAGCGGCGCATAAAGCCTTCCACGGTGACCGTGCGCATGTCTTCGTGCTGCGAGCGGCCCAGCAAATCGTAGAGCACGCCGAGGCGCAATGCGCCGTCTGTCGTATCGACATAATCGACGCCCAGTTCGTCGAACACCGCGATCATGATCGACAGGCCGCCAGCAAGCACGGGAATGCGGTCGGCCTTCAGCGCGACAAGCTTCAGCCGGTTGACGTTCTCGGCCTTGATCAACGCGCGCTTGAGGCGCTCGAGCCCGCCGCGCGAAATGCCGTGCGTGACGCCGGGGTCGTTGAAGCCGTTTGCCTCGACGAGTTCAGCAAGCGCGCGCGCCGTGCCCGACGAGCCGATGGCCTGCTCCCAACCCGTCTTCTTGTATTCCGACGAAATGATCTGGATTTCGCGGCCGGCGGCGAGTTCGGCCTGACGCATCGTGTATTCGTCGACGTTGCCAGCGGGGAAAAACGCACGGCTATGGCTCACGCAGCCGATATACAGGCTTTCCATCTTGATCGGCGTGTAATGCGAACCGATGATGAATTCCGTCGAGCCGCCGCCGATGTCCACCACGAGCCGCTTGCCGGGACTCGCCGGCACCGAGTGCGCGGCGCCGGCGTAGATGAGCCGCGCTTCCTCGCGGCCGGCGATCACTTCAATCGGAAAGCCGAGCGCCGCTTGCGCTTCGCCGAGAAATTCGCCGGCATTCTTCGCGATGCGCAGCGTGTTGGTGGCGACCGCACGCACATGATCGGGATGAAAATCGCGCAGCCGTTCGCCGAAGCGCTTGAGCGCGTCCCAGCCGCGCACCTGCGAGGCGCGGTCGAGCATCTTGTCGCGCGACAGACCGGCGGCGAGCCGCACCGGCTCGCGCAACGCATCGACCTGGTAGATCTGGCTGCCGGCGTCGGTTTCCTCGACCCGGCCGACGATCAGCCGGAAGCTGTTCGAACCGAGATCGACGGCAGCAAGGAGTTGTGGGGTATTGACCATCGAGTATGCGGACTCCATGCGCGCAAGCGCGGCGGCGTTGTATGCAAGCAAGGACTGACTTCTGCCGGAAGCACGAGGCGCCTTGCGACCGGCCGCGCTGTTCAAAGACGCCATTCTAAGCGTACCGGAGCTCACCATGTCACCTCGCGCAGATGGGGGTGCCCCATGGTCCCATACGGACTGCGTCATATTGACGACAGGCGAGCAATACAGCGTAGAATCGATGACATTGAAAGTGTCATAACAATGTAACCGTACTGTGAGAATTTCCGAGCGTCTTTCCGCCTCCATATCTGAAATTCCATTCTCGCTGCCGATGTCCATCCGCTACCCCTTATTGAATCGCGAGCTGGGCATTCTGGGTTTCAACGAGCGTGTGTTGGCTCAAGCCGCCGACCCCGCCGTCCCTTTGCTCGAACGCCTGCGTTTCATCTGCATCACGAGTAGCAATCTCGACGAATTCTTCGAAGTCCGTATGGCCGGACTGCAGGAGCAGATGCGCGACAACCCCGGCGCACTTTCGCCCGACGGCATGTCGCTGCAGCATGTCTACGACCTCGTCGTCGAGCGTGCGCAAAAGCTCGTGCATCGGCAGTACACGATGCTGCACGACACCGTGCTTACCGCGCTCGAAGAGGAAGGCATCTATTTTCACGGCACGGAGGCATGGAGCGAAGCGCAGACCGAATGGGCGCGCAATTATTTCTTCGACGAACTGCTGCCTGTGCTCACGCCGATCGGCCTCGATCCGGCGCATCCGTTTCCGCGCGTGCTCAACAAGAGCCTGAACTTCGTCGTCGAACTGGAAGGCAAGGACGCCTTCGGCCGTCAGGCGATGATGGGCATCGTGCAGGCGCCGCGCGCTCTGCCGCGACTCGTGCGCATGCCGCAGGAACTGTCGGGATATCCGCATGGCTTCGTGCTGCTCAGCTCGCTGTTGCAGCGCTTTGTCGGGGAGCTGTTTCCGAATCTCGTGGTGCGTAGTTGCAATCAGTTTCGCATCACGCGCAATAGCGAACTCTTCGTCGACGAAGACGAAATCACCAATCTGCGCGTCGCCTTGCAGGGCGAACTGCCGGCGCGCCATCTGGGCAACGCGGTGCGGCTCGAAGTGTCCGCGGAGACGCCCGCACATGTGGTGCGGCGTCTGCTCGACGAAAGCGGGCTTAGCGACAAGGACTGTTATCACGTCGACGGTCCCGTCAACCTCGTGCGCCTCATGCAGCTGCCGGAGATGGTTGATCGGCCCGACCTGAAGTTCGTGCCGCATATTCCGGCCATTCCCGCGCCTATCGCGAATGCCGCAAGCATGTTCGACGTGATCGATCAGGGCGACGTGCTGCTGCATCATCCGTACGAGAGTTTTCAGCCGGTGCTTGAACTGCTGCTGCAAGCGGCCAAGGATCCGAGCGTGGTCGCGATCAAGCAGACCATCTACCGCACCGGCACCGACTCTCCGCTGATGGACGCGCTGATGCAGGCCGCGCGCAACGGCAAGGAAGTCACGGTGGTGGTCGAACTGCTGGCGCGCTTCGACGAAGAAACCAACATCAACTGGGCTTCGCAGCTCGAAGCGGTCGGCGCGCATGTCGTGTACGGCGTGGTCGGCCACAAGTGCCACGCAAAGATGATGCTGATCGTGCGACGCGCGACGGTGAGCGGCAAGATGACGCTCAAGCGTTACGTGCATCTTGGCACCGGCAATTATCATCCGCGTACCGCGCGTCTTTATACCGACTTCGGTTTGATGACCGCCGACCCGCGCATCTGCGAGGACGTGCATCATGTGTTCCAGCAACTCACCGGCATTGGCGGCGAACTGAAACTGCACGAGTTGTGGCAGTCGCCGTTCACACTGCATCCGAAGCTGGTCGACGCAATCCGCGCCGAAGCCGAGCATGCGCGTGCGGGCAAGAAGGCGCGCATCGTCGCGAAGATGAACGCGCTGCTGGAACCCACGGTGATTGCGGAGTTGTACGAAGCGTCGCAGGCGGGCGTGAAGATCGACCTGATCGTGCGCGGCGTCTGTTCGTTGCAGCCGGGCGTGCCTGGCCTCTCCGAGAACATCACGGTGCGCTCGATTGTCGGGCGCTTTCTCGAACATCATCGCATCTATTACTTCTACGACGACGGCCGCGAACAGGTGTATCTATCGAGCGCGGACTGGATGGATCGCAACTTCTTTCGCCGCGTCGAAGTCGCGTTTCCGGTCAACAACCGGCGGCTCAAGCGCCGCGTGATCGCGGAGGGTCTGTCGGCGTTTCTCGGCGACAATCAGTCCGCGTGGCTCATGCAAAGCGACGGGCATTATCGCCGGCGGCGGCCGGGTAAGTCGTCGCGCAATGCACAGATGAGTCTGCTGGCGAAGTTCTGCTCGTGAGCGGCGCCGCTCGCTGCGGCGGGCGGCTCGAGCGTCGAACAAAGCAACAAAGCAACAAAGCAACAAAGCCCGCCTGAAGCATGAGCTCAGGCGGGCTTTTTTATGAGCTGCGAGCGGCTATGCGTGCGCCGGTTGCCGCCGCGCCGTGCGATACAGCGGAAACCTCACGCTAAACGTACTGCCGCGCCCTTCTTCGCTTTTCACTTCGAGTTGCGCATCGTGCCGTTGCAGCACGTGCTTGACGATCGCGAGTCCGAGGCCGGTGCCTCCGGTGTCGCGCGAGCGGCTGCGGTCCACGCGATAAAAGCGCTCCGTGAGGCGCGGAATGTCGGCCGCGGGAATGCCAAGGCCGCTGTCGGTCACCGAGAACACCGCTGTGCCGCCCTGCGCCTGCCAGCTCACCTTGATCGCGCCGCCGTCGGGCGTATAGCGGATCGCGTTGGTCACGAGATTGCCGAACGCGCTCAGAATCTCGGTTTCGACGCCCGTCACCGTCAGCCCTTCGTCCGCTTCGAAGACGATTTCGTGGTGGTCGCTCGACAGGCTTTCGGCATCGTCGCGCAGATGGCGCAACACCGCGCGCATGTCGATCATGTGATCGCTCGGCGGCTTGTTGTCGCCCTCCAGTTTGGCGAGCACGAGCAGATCGTTCACGATATGACGCATGCGCGACGCCTGCTGCTCCATCAACTCCAGATAGCGCGCGCGTTCCGCTTCCGCGAGCGGCAACTCGCGCATCGTCTCGAGAAAACCCGAGAGCACGGTAAGCGGCGTCTTCAATTCGTGGGAAACGTTGGCGACGAAATCGCGCCGCATCGCGTCGGTGCGCTCGAGCTCGGTGATGTCCTGCGACAGCACCAGCTTGCGGTTTTCGCCGTAAGGAAACACCTGCACGGACAGCACGTTCTGCCGTTTCTCGCCCATGCCGCGCATGATCAGCATCTCTTCGTACTCGTGCGAATTCAGGTAACGCACGAATTCCGGCTGACGTACCAGATGCGTGATGTGCTGACGCAGATCGCGCTTCGCGTCGAGCCCGAAATGTACTTCGGAGATGGCATTGCACCATTCGATCTGATCGTGGTCGTCGAGCATCGCCACGCCGTTCGGCGACGCCTGAATCGCCTGGATGAAGCGCGAGTGCTGCTGCTCGACCTGGCGCACCTGCGCATGCCAGCGCTTCGCGAGCTTGTGCAGACGGTAGTAGATTTCGCCCCAGATGCCGGGCGCACTCGGCACTTCGCCGTACACCGGCGC
The DNA here is from genome assembly GCF_000472445.1 of Burkholderia sp. WSM2230. GTDB lineage: Bacteria > Pseudomonadota > Gammaproteobacteria > Burkholderiales > Burkholderiaceae > Paraburkholderia. Next base: position 193,649 of record NZ_AXAJ01000008.1, on the reverse strand, counting down.
GTCCAGCAGACGCCACAAACGCTCTTTATGAAACGTGCCGGAGAGACTCTGCACGAGCAGCATGACGACCGCGAGGACCAATGCTGCCTTGACATTCACTAATGCGCCGACCACCACGCAGAGTATGGCGAGCAGCACGATCGAAACGATGGAGCGCGCCCAGATGATGTTCATGGTCTAGACAATCGAAGAGAACGGCGTGCGCGCCGCCGCAAGAGATCAGGCGTTCTTGGCGAGGCGATAGCCACTGCCGCGGACCGTCTCGATCATAGCATCGCAACCCGCCGGCTTGAGGGCCGCGCGCAGACGCTTGATATGCACATCCACCGTGCGCTCTTCGACGAACACGTGGTCGCCCCACACCTGATCGAGCAGTTGCGTGCGGCTGTGCACGCGCTCGGGGTGGGTCATGAAAAAGTGCAACAGACGGAATTCGGTCGGACCAAGATCGAGTTTGATCTCGCTGCCTTCCGCGTGCGCGGCCACCCGATGCGTCGCCGGATCGAGCTTCAGACCGTTGATCGCGACCACGTCCTCGGTGAGCTGCGGCGCACGGCGGCGCAGCACCGCCTTGATGCGCGCCATCAGTTCCTTCGGCGAAAACGGCTTGGTCACGTAGTCGTCCGCGCCGATCTCGAGGCCGAGCACCTTATCCTGCTCGTCGCCGCGCGCGGTCAGCATGATGATCGGAATGTGCTTCGTGCGTTCGTTGTTGCGCAGGTCGCGCGCGAACGCGATGCCAGACTTGCCCGGCAACATCCAGTCGAGCAGGACGAGGTCGGGCAATACGTCGCTGATCAGGTTCTGCGCCTGCTCCGCGTTGTACGCGCGAATCGGGCAGTGTCCGGCGTGTTGAAGATTGACCGAAATCAGTTCGGAAATTGCGGGCTCATCTTCAATGACGAGAATGCTGCTGGGCATCGGCACCTCTGATCCTTATCTCTGGATTAACTGAGCGCTTCGCGTTCGAGCGCGTCGCGCGACTTGTGCCGCACGTCCGTGCCCTTCACGATGTAAATGATGAACTCCGCGATGTTCTTCGCGTGGTCGCCAATCCGCTCGATTGCTTTCGCGATGAACAGAAAATCGAGGCCCACCGAAATGGAGCGCGGATCTTCGGTCATGTACGAAATCAGCTTGCGCACGAACGCGCGGAATTCCTCGTCGATCGCCTTGTCGTCGCGCACGATCTGCGCGGCGGCGACTGTGTCGAGACGCGCGAACGCGTCGAGCGCGCGGCGCAGGATCGACACCGCCATTTCGCCCGACAATTTGATCTCGGCAATGTTGATGGTGCGCGACGCGCCGTCTTCCATCAGACGCTTGGTTCGCTTGGCGATTTTCTCCGCCTCGTCGCCGGCGCGTTCGAGATTGGTGATGGTCTTCGAAATCGCGATCAACAGGCGCAGGTCGCGCGCGGCCGGCTGACGGCGCGCGATGATGTTGCTGCACTCCTCGTCGATCTCGACTTCCATCGTGTTCAGGCGGTCTTCCGCGGCGATCACCTGCTCGGCGATATCGAGGTCGAATTCGTTGAGCGCCTGCATCGCCTTGACGATCTGCGATTCCACGAGGCCGCCCATTTCGAGCACCTTCGAGGAAACCAGGTTCAGGTCGGCGTCGAACTGGCTGGAGAGGTGTTTATCGGACATGTCGTACTCCGTTGTTTGCCCGGCGAATCAGCCGAAGCGGCCAGTAATGTAATCTTCGGTTTCCTTACGGACTGGCTTGATGAAGATCTTTTCGGTGTCGCCGAATTCAATCAGTTCGCCAAGGTACATATACGCAGTGTAGTCCGAACAGCGGGCCGCCTGCTGCATGTTGTGCGTGACGATCACCACCGTGTAATCGCTCTTTAGCTCCGCGATCAGTTCCTCGATGCGGCCCGTCGAAATGGGGTCGAGCGCCGAGCACGGTTCGTCGAGCAACAGCACTTCCGGACGGATCGCGATGCCGCGTGCAATGCACAAACGCTGCTGCTGCCCGCCTGACAGACCATAGCCGCTCTGGCCAAGCTTGTCCTTCACTTCGTTCCAGAGCGCCGCCTTGGTGAGCGCCCATTCGACGCGGTCGTCCATTTCCGAGCGCGGCAGCGACTCGAACATCTTCACGCCAAACGCGATGTTGTCGTAGATGGACATCGGGAACGGCGTCGGCTTCTGGAACACCATGCCGATGCGGGCGCGCAGCAGCGAAATATCGCGCTTCGAGGTCAGCAGGTTTTCGCCGTCCATCAAAATCTCGCCTTCGGCGCGTTGCTCCGGATAGAGCGCGTACATCTTGTTGAACGTGCGCAGCAACGTCGACTTGCCGCAGCCCGACGGGCCGATGAACGCGGTCACCTTGCCTTCCGGAATCTGCAGGTTGATGTTCTTCAGAGCGTGATACTTGCCGTAGAAGAAGTTGAGGTCGTTGACCTCGATTTTCGGACGCGACGGCGACGGCTCCTGGCCACCTTGTGCGGGATCGAAACCGGCGGGCGCAGTCGGGCGCGAAGCTGTGTTGAATTGAGTTTCTGCCATGTTCATCGGATTACACTCCGCCCTTACTTTTTCGAAAAGATCGCGCGCGCGAGGATGTTCAGTCCCAGCACCGCGAGCGTGATCAGGAAGACGCCGGCCCACGCGAGCGATTGCCACTGCGCGAACGGGCTCATCGCAAACTTGTAGATCGTCACCGGCAGATTGGCGACCGGCTGGCCGAGATCCGTCGAAAAAAACTGATTCGACAACGCGGTGAACAGAAGCGGCGCGGTCTCCCCGGCGATACGGGCAACCGCGAGCAGCACACCGGTGACGATGCCGGCCACCGACGCCTTCAGCGTGATCGACAGCACCATCTTCCACTTCGGCGTGCCGAGTGCGAACGCCGCTTCACGCAATGCGTTCGGCACCAGTTTCAGCATGTTTTCCGTGGTGCGGATCACGATCGGGATCTGCAGCAGCGCGAGCGCGAACACGCCGGCCCAGCCGCTAAAGTGGCCCATCTTCGCGACAACGAGCGCGTAGACGAACAGACCGACGACGATAGACGGCGCCGACAGCAAAATGTCGTTGATGAAGCGCGTGACGCTCGCGAGCCAGCGTTTCTGCCCGTATTCGGCGAGATAGACGCCAGCGAGAATGCCGATGGGCGTGCCGACGAAGGTTGCGAGCACAACGAGCAGCAGACTGCCGACAATCGCGTTGGCGAGACCGCCGCCGTCGGTGTTCGGCGGCGGCGTGGACTGCGTAAACAGTTCGACCGACAGGCCGCCGATGCCAAGGCGCAGCGTCGTGTACAGAATCCAGATCAGCCACAGCAGACCGAACGCCATTGCCGCGAGCGACAGCGTCAATGCGATTGCGTTTTGCGTGCGGCGGCGGCCTTGCAGACGCACGCGCATTTTCTCGAGCGCGACGGCGTCGTTCGAGCCCGGCATGTTCAAGGTGGACTGGCTCATTTCGCGCCCTCCCCTTTCTCCAGACGAAGCAGCATCATCTTCGAAATGGCCAGCACGATGAAGGTGATCACAAAGAGAATCAGGCCGAGTTCCATCAGCGCCGAGGTGTGCAGGCCCGGATCCGCCTCAGCGAATTCGTTGGCGAGCGCCGAGGTGATGCTGTTGCCCGGCGAAAACAGCGAGACATTATCGAGCAGGTTCGTATTGCCGATCACGAATGTGACGGCCATCGTCTCGCCGAGCGCGCGGCCGAGGCCGAGCATCACGCCGCCGATCACGCCGCTCTTCGTGAAGGGCAGCACGATCTTCCACATGACTTCCCACGTCGTGCAGCCGATGCCATATGCCGATTCCTTCAGCAGGACCGGCGTCACTTCGAACACGTCGCGCATCACCGAAGCGATGTACGGGATGATCATGATCGCGAGAATCACACCCGCGCAGAGAATGCCGATGCCGATGGGCGCGCCCTGGAACAGCGCGCCGACTATCGGAATGCCGCCCAGCACCGCGCCGAGCGGCTTTTCGAACCACGTCGCGAAGATGGGCGCGAACACGAGCAGGCCCCACATGCCGTAGACGATCGACGGAATCGCGGCGAGCAGCTCGATCGCGATGCCGAGCGGCCGGCGCAGCCATGCGGGCGAAAGTTCGGTCAGAAAGAGCGCGATGCCGAAGCTGACGGGCACCGCGATGATGAGCGCAATGATCGAAGTGGCGATCGTGCCGTAGATCGGCACCAGTGCGCCGAACTGCTTGCTGGGCGGATCCCACTGCGCGCTCCACAGGAAGCCGAGGCCGAATTGCTTGATGGACGGCATGGAAGCGATGACCAGCGAAACGATGATGCCGCCGAGCAGCAACAGCGTGACGACGGCGGCGAGGCGCGCAAGGCCGCCGAAGATCACGTCGCCGGCGCGGCTGGGCGCTCTCTGCTGCGACGCGCCGCCAGGCGGGGTTGCCCTCGACGCGCCAGACGCTAATTGGATGTCGGACATAAGAGCCTGATGGACCTTTTCCAGTTGCCATGCGACGTATGTCGCGCGGCGAGTCATGCATATGCGCACAGTGGCACTGGCGCTGGCCGCTGTGGGCCAATATCGGCTGATAAAACGGCGCCGGTCAATGCCATTGGCCGTCCTCGGACGAGGACGGCCAATGTGTTACATGAAGCTGTTGCGTGTTATCGCGTGAGCAACGCTTACTCGGCGAGCGGCTTGCCCGAAGCGTCCTTCACCTTCGACTTCCACTGCGTCTTGATCTCCGACACAACCGAATCCGGCAGCGAGATGTAGTCCAGTTCGTTCGCGGCTTGCGTGCCGTTCTTGAACGCCCAGTCGAAGAACTTCAGCGTTTCCGCGCCTTGCGCCGGCTTTTCCTGCGCCGTGTGCAGCAGCACGAACGTTGCGCCGACGATCGGCCATGCGTTCTTGCCCGGCTCGTTCGTCAGGATCTGGTAGAACGACTTCGACCAGTCTGCGCCCGCTGCCGCTGCCTTGAACGTTTCCGTCTTCGGCTCGACGACCGTGCCGGTCGAGTTCTTCAGCGCGACGTAGGTCATGTGGTTCTGCTTCGCGTACGCCCATTCCACGTAGCCGATTGCGCCCGGCAGGCGTTGCACGAATGCGGCGACGCCGTCATTGCCCTTGCCGCCCGTACCGGTCGGCCAGTTGACCGTCGAACCTTCACCGACCTTCGACTTCCATTCGTTGTTGACCTTGGACAGGTAGTTCGTCCAGATGAAGCTCGTGCCCGAACCATCGGCGCGGCGAACCACGGCGATGTCCGTGTCCGGCAGCTTAGCCTTCGGATTCAGCGCAACGATCGCCGGATCGTTCCACTTCTTGATCTTGCCCAGATAGATGTCGCCCAGCACTTCGCCCGACAGCACCAGTTCAGCCGGCTTCACGCCCGGCACGTTGACGACCGGCACGACGCCGCCGACCACCGTCGGGAACTGGAACAGGCCGTCCTTCGCGAGTTCGTCGTCCTTCAGCGGAGCGTCCGAGCCGGCGAAATCGACGGTCTTGGCGATGATCTGCTTCACGCCGCCCGACGAGCCGATGCCCTGATAGTTGACCTTGCCGCCGCCGGACTTCTGATAGGCGTCGGCCCATTTCGTGTAAATCGGTGCTGCGAAGGTGCTGCCCGCGCCGGTGATGTCTGCTGCCTGGGCTGCCATCGCGAAGAACGCGCCAGCGACGCCAGCGAACACGGTTTGCATCAATTTCATCGAAACCTCCAAGGTGTGAGCGGTGTGTAACGTGAACACCGCGAAGCTTAGGGGCTCTTTGTGACAGTAACGTGACTAACCGTGAAACTCGTGTGACAGTGCGTTTACTAAGGTGAAAGGCGTTCCAGCGGAGAAGTCACCGGTTTGACGGCGTTTTCGCCGATGCCTGTACAGATTAGACGAAAAAGATGGGGCGCGAACGTTTGCGGGCAGGTGGCGCAGGTGCGCGTTCTTACGCCGCTGGTAGTGCGGACCTGGCAGACTTCAGCGGGGCGACCGAGGGTCGGCCCCGCCTTCGCATATAAGCAGACGCTTAAGCCGTTGCCTGCGTCACAGCTGCGGCGATCGACTCAGCATGGCGAACTGCGTCGTCGACGTGCTCGGCCTCGACCATCACACGCAGCACGGGCTCCGTGCCCGACGCGCGAATCAGCACGCGCCCACGGCCATTGAGCGCCTCTTCGGCGCCGGCGATGGCGCGCCGGATCGCGTCGCTGCCCTTCCAGTCCGCGTCCGGCTTCATGCGCACGTTGATCAGCTTCTGCGGGAACAGCGTCACGCCGTCGAGCAGTTCGGCGAGCGTTTTGTCGCTGCGCTTCATCGCCGCGAGGACGAGCAGTGCCGAAACGATGCCGTCGCCCGTCGAATGACGGTCGAGCGACAGAATGTGGCCGGAGCCCTCCGCGCCGAGCTGCCAGCCGTGCTCGCGCAACTGCTCGAGCACATAGCGGTCGCCCACCGCCGCGCGCACGAACTTCACGCCCGCCGCCTGCAGCGCGACCTCGACGGCCATGTTGGTCATGAGCGTGCCGACCGCGCCTTCAACCTTGCCGTCGGTCGCAATGCGGTCTTTCACCAGCACGTACAGCAGCTCGTCGCCGTTGTAGAGGCGCCCTGCTGCGTCGACGACCTGCAGACGGTCCGCGTCGCCGTCCAGCGCAATTCCGAGATCCGCGTGATTGGCCCGCACGGCGCGCACCAGCGCGTCGGGCGCGGTCGCGCCGACGCCGTCGTTGATATTGAAGCCGTTCGGCGCGACGCCGATTGGAATGATCTCCGCACCGAGCTCGTGAAACACGTGCGGCGCGACGTCATACGCGGCGCCATGCGCGCAATCCACCACCAGCTTCAGCCCGCGCAGGTCGAACGCCGCTGGGAAAGTGCTCTTGCAGAATTCGATGTAGCGGCCGGCCGCGTCATCCAGACGCCGCGCCTTGCCAAGCTGCTCCGACGCCGCGCAGGCGAGCGGCAGCTCGAGTTGCTCTTCGATCTGCGATTCGACGTCGTCGGGCAGCTTGTTGCCGTCGGCGGAAAAGAACTTGATGCCGTTGTCGTAATACGGATTGTGCGACGCGCTGATTACGACGCCCGCCGCGAGCCGCAGCGCGCGCGTCAGATACGCGATGCCGGGCGTGGGCATCGGGCCGGCCAGCATCACGTCGACACCCGCGGCGGAAAAACCTGCCTCGAGCGCCGCTTCGAGCATATAGCCCGACACGCGCGTGTCTTTGCCGATCAGCACCGTGGGCCGCGTACCCGTGCGCGCCCAGCGGTCTGCGCCGACGAGCACCTTGCCGGCCGCATAGCCGAGCCGCAATACAAATTCCGGCGTGATGGGCCCTTCGCCGACCTTGCCCCGAATTCCGTCCGTGCCGAAATAACGACGTGCCATCTTATGTGTTCCTCCTTGCTTTTGGCTTAGCCGCGCGGGCCGGCGAGGTTCGCCGCGTCGCGCAGGGCTGCCCATACTTTCAATGCGTCTACTGTTTGGGCGACGTCGTGCACGCGCAGGATTGCCGCGCCACGTTCGGCGGCCAGAACCGCTGCCACGATGCTGCCCGCGACGCGCTCCGGCGCCGGGCGTCCAGTGACCGCGCCGATCATCGATTTGCGCGACATGCCCGCAAGGATCGGATACGGCGGCTCGGCCCGCGGCGCGGTGTCCGCAAGACGCGCGAGCAGCGCGTAATTGTGCTCGACCACCGCCTTGCCGAAACCAAAGCCCGGGTCCACGCTGATCCGCTCACGCGCGATGCTCGCCTGCGTGAGCGCCGTCACGCGCTCCTCCAGAAACTCCCTGATTTCGCTCACTACATCGCCGTAAGCCGGCTCGCCCCGTTGCATCGTCTGCGGCTCGCCCAGCATATGCATCACGCATAGACCACAGTTGCTGTCGCGCACGGCGTCGATCGCGCCGGGCATGCGAAAGCCCCAGATATCATTGATCAGGTCGGCACCGGCGCTCAGTGCGCGCCGCATCACTGCGGGCTTATAGGTGTCGACGGAAAGCGGCACGTTCGCGCCGTGCAGTTGTTCGATGAGCGGGATCACGCGCTCGAGTTCTTCGTCGAGCGGGACCGGCGGAGCACCGGGGCGCGTCGATTCCCCGCCAATATCGATGATGTCCGCGCCCTCGAGCATCATGCGCTCGGCCTGGCGCAGCGCGTCGCCGCGCATCGCGTACTGGCCGCCGTCGGAGAAAGAATCGGGCGTGACGTTCAGGATGCCCATGACCAACGGGCGTTCGAAGCTCAGCTTGAACCGGCCGCACTGCAACGGCTCGGGGATGGGAGGAGAGAAAGCGGTTGTGGGCACGTAGCGTTACATCAAATAGACGAATAAATGCAAACGGGCCGGTGTGGAAACACACCGGCCCGCACTTTCTACCGACAACCGATCAGGCCGGCGCGGTCGCGCTGCCCGGCTTGACCTCAGTACCGGGGCTGCCGCCCGAAGACGCGTCGCTCGCGGACGGCGGCGAGCTCTTGGGCGAGCGCGGCGGACGTCCGGCCATGATGTCGTTGATCTGATCGGAGTCGATCGTCTCCCACTCCATCAACGCAGCGGTCATTGCTTCGACCTTGTCGCGGTTTTCTTCCAGCAGGCGCTTCGCGAGGTTGTACTGCTCGTCCAGCACCCGGCGGATTTCCGCGTCGACCTTCTGCTGCGTCGCTTCGGAAATGGTGCGCGTAAAGCCGCGGCCAAACGGCGTGGCGTCGTTTTCGTCGTCCACGTAGACCATCGGTCCCAATGCGTCCGTCATGCCGAAGCGGGCCACCATGGCGCGCGCGGTTTGCGTGGCCTTGTTGAAGTCGTCCGACGCGCCCGTGCTGATCAGGTTCAGAAACAGTTCTTCCGCGACACGGCCACCGAACAGAATCGCGAGACGATCAAGCAGATAGTCTTTCGAATACGTTTCGTTGTCGTGCTCCGGCAACTGCCACGTGACGCCCAATGCGCGGCCGCGCGGAATGATCGTGACCTTGTGCACCGGATCGGCCTTCGGCAAAAGCTTGGCGATAACTGCGTGGCCCGACTCGTGATACGCGGTAGCGCGCTTCGACTCTTCGCGGATCACGGCCGACTTGCGCTCCGGACCCATGAAGATCTTGTCTTTCGCATCTTCGAAATCCGTCATTTCGACAATGCGCTTGCCCCGGCGCGCCGCGAACAATGCCGCTTCGTTCACGAGATTGGCCAGATCGGCGCCCGAGAACCCCGGCGTGCCACGCGCGATCACCGCTGCGTCGACGTCGTTCGAAATAGGCACCTTGCGCAGATGGACCTTCATGATGTGTTCGCGGCCGCGGATATCCGGCAGACCCACATACACCTGACGGTCGAAACGGCCCGGACGCAACAGCGCTTTGTCGAGCACGTCCGAACGGTTCGTTGCCGCGATCACGATGACGCCCGAGTTCGCCTCGAAGCCGTCCATTTCCACGAGCATCTGATTCAGCGTCTGCTCGCGCTCGTCGTTGCCGCCGCCCATGCCGGCGCCGCGATGACGGCCGACCGCGTCGATTTCGTCGATGAACACGATGCACGGCGCGTGCTTCTTGGCTTGCTCGAACATGTCGCGCACGCGAGCCGCGCCGACACCGACGAACATTTCCACGAAGTCCGAACCCGAGATGCTGAAGAACGGCACTTTCGCCTCGCCGGCAATGGCGCGTGCGAGCAGCGTCTTACCCGTTCCCGGCGGGCCGACGAGCAGCACGCCACGCGGAATACGGCCGCCCAGCTTCTGGAACTTCTGCGGGTCGCGCAGGAAATCGACCAGTTCGGAGACTTCTTCCTTCGCTTCGTCGCAACCGGCGACGTCGGTGAAATTGATTGCGTTGTTATTTTCGTCGATCAGCCGCGCGCGCGACTTACCGAACGAAAAGGCGCCGCCTTTCCCGCCCCCCTGCATCTGTCGCATCATGTAGAACCAGAAACCGATGATCAGGATCGTCGGCCCGAGGTAATACAGCGCGGACACCAGCGCATTGGGCTCGTCGTCAGCCTTGCCGCTCACCTGAACGCCATACTTCATCAGATCGCCGACCATCCAGATGTCGCCGGGCGATACGATCTGGTACTTCTGGCCGTCTGCTGGAGTGACCGTGAGGTTCCGCCCCTGGACAATGACGTTCTTGACTTTGCCGTTCTTCGCGTCGTCCATGAACTGCGAATAGGAAACGCCTTCCTGGACACGGGGCTTGTCGAACTGCTTGAACACCGTAAATAGCACCAGTGCGATAACCAGCCACACTGCTGCTTTCGAAAACATATTGTTGTTCAAAGCACCACTCCTTCACTTAGACGGGCGCCTACATTTGCCTTGCGGCACCACGAAAGCATTCTAATCCAGTCCGCAGACCCCTGCCATAAGGTTTCACTACCATAGAAACAGCACGGCGGGGACTGCGCGGAACGCCCTACGCGGGCTTCTTCAGATGCTTACCCAAAATAAACGTTTCTGACGACTTGTCCCGCGAAGCCTTCGGCTTGCGGGCAGCCACCACCTTGAACTGGCGCTTGAACTTTTCGACAATCTGGCTGTAACCGCTGCCGTGAAAGCATTTGACTAAAAGGGCTCCATCCGGTTTCAGGTGATTTTGCGAGAATTCCAGCGCGAGATCGCACAAGTGCTCGATTCGCGCGGCATCCGCCACCGCCACTCCCGACAGGTTGGGCGCCATATCCGAAATTACAAGATCGACCTGCCGCTCGCCGACAATTTCTTCCAGCTGGGACAACACGGAGTCTTCGCGGAAGTCGCCCTGAATGAAGTGGACGTCGGCCACAGGCTCCATCGGCAGGATGTCGAGCGCGATGATCGTGCCGTCTATCCCGCCTTCGCGCTCGGCGTCGCGCTGCGCGCCTTTCGCGAGCTTGTTGCGCGCGTACTGGCTCCAGCTGCCCGGCGACGAACCCAGATCGACGATCACCTGCCCCGGCCGGATAAGCTTGTCCTGCTCGTCGATCTCCTTCAGCTTGTAGGCCGCGCGGGCGCGATAGCCTTCCCGCTGCGCCATTTTCACGTACGGATCGTTGATGTGGTCATGCAGCCACGCCGTATTGAACTTGTTTTTTGCCATTAAACGTTGAACTCTTGCTGCGTCATGTCACGCTTTAGCGGATAATACGCGGTTAATTCGCGCGGCTACCGCCAGGAAACTGGCTATTATCCGCGATTCTGTAGGTCTGACGCGCCGCCTGCCGTAGTGTCCCAATCATGTTCCGCTCCAACGCGTCGAACGACGCGATCGGGGAACGCAGGCGCCGCCATTTTAGTCGAGTCTCCCACTTCACATGCCCGCCCTCAAAGTCTCTTCCGACCAACGCGCCGAGTTGCGCTCCCAGGCACATGCGCTCAAACCGGTCGTGCTCGTCGGCGCCGAAGGTCTGACCGATGCTGTGCTCGCCGAAATCAAGGTTCACCTCGCCGCCCATCAGTTGATCAAGATCCGCGTGTTCGGCGACGAACGCGAAGAGCGCATTGCCATTTACGAACAGATCTGCGACAAACTGAACGCCGCACCCATCCAGCATATCGGCAAGCTGCTGGTCATCTGGAAGCCGGAAGCGGCGGCGCAGCCCGCGGCGAAAGGCAAACGCGGTGCATCGTCCACCGCATTGCCAAGCGCGCGCGAAGCCGCGGTAGAAGCCAAAGCCGGCAAGGGGCGCGCCCCGCGCGTGGTCAAGGTCGTGAAGCCCAGCGAAGTGCCCATGCGCAAGCCCAAGGCGAAAGCCGTGCTGGTGCGCGGCAACGAGCGGGTCACGCAAGGCGGCAACATCAAGCGCGCGAAGAAGCGGCAAACCAGCAGCAAGCGCGCGCATCAATCGAAATAAGCTAGTGGGCAACGCGTCAGCGGTGCGGCAAAATTCCGCACCGTGGCTGTGGGCGGCTCGCGTTTTGCGGTTTCGCCCCGCTCGCTTTCTTCGCGTGGCGCATTAAGTCGCAAGCTGACGTTGCCTCTATCCTCGAACGCGCGGGAACGCGTACAACCCTCTTGCAAACGCCCCGCCCCGCGACGCGCCAGCTTTACTAGCCGACAACTTTGCCGGAAACATCGCGAGCGCCTTGTTGTGCGACGCCGGCTCCGCTGCCCACCGGCAACTTCCACACAAGCGCCAAGCCGAGCAGGCTTTCGATCAGATAAAACACGCTGGAAATGCCGTGCAGCATGCCAAAGCGCGCTGCATACGCGGAATGCGCAATGTCCGTCCCTGCTTCGAGCGCGGCGACACGCATCGCGTTCATGAAAGGCTGCAACGCAAAGTACCCCACCAGCACGCAGATCAACATGCCGGCCACCAGCCAGCGCAAGCGCCGATAGGCGCTGCCGCCGCGCCGGATCACCACGTTGGCAAGACCGAGCAGCAAAATGCCGCAGACGGCACCCAGCACGCCTTCGATGCGAAACAATAGCGCCGCCACCGCGCCCGCCGTCGTCCGGTCAAGCGAACTGAACAGCACCGGTGCAACGGCATAGCCGATAGTCAGCAGGCTACCGACCCACACGACCGTGAGCAGACGAAAGATTCGATGCGGCATCAGGGACACCGGAGCCGCCTTTAAACGTAGCTAACGGCGATGATTTCGTACTCGCGCACGCCGCCCGGCGCCTGAACCGACGCGACGTCGCCTTCCGATTTGCCGATCAGCGCGCGCGCAATCGGCGAGCTGATGGAGATCAGACCGTGGTCGATGTCCGCTTCGTCGTCGCCGACAATCTGATATTTGACCGATGCGCCAGAGTCCAGGTCCTCGAGTTCGACCGTCGCGCCAAACACCACCCGGCCGTCGGCTTCCACTTGCGACGGGTCGATCACCTGCGCGCCCGCGAGCTTAGATTCGATTTCGGCGATGCGGCCTTCGATAAAGCCCTGCTTTTCTTTCGCGGCATCGTATTCCGCGTTTTCGGACAAATCGCCCTGTGCGCGCGCTTCCGCGATCGAGTTGATCACGGCGGGACGCTCAACGGATTTGAGTCTCTGCAATTCGTCGCGCAGCATGTCTGCGCCGCGCTTGGTCAATGGAATAGTGCTCATAAACAACTCTCGAGAAAACGCCGGGCCGCCTCAAAACTTTCCTGGCCCTTTTTGGGAATCCGGCGCAAAAGCGGCAGACAGGAGCGCTTTGGAATAAAAACGGCCGCAAAAAAAATCACCGCGGTTAAGTGCATTTCGCGGAGGCCGGTTGCCGGGGAAAACCCAGGCCACAGCACCTGCGAAACGCCGCTTAACCGCGGCACTTACATCCAAGACAGGTATTCGAAGCCTTAGTTTAGGCGAGCGTGCAAGCCTTGTAAATCATAGACTTCGAGGTCCTTCAGGTAGCGCAGACCTTCGACGGCCGCGCGCGCACCCGACATGGTCGTGTAGTACGTGACCTTGTTCGCCTGCGCGCTCATGCGGATCGAGCGCGAATCGGCAATCGCGGCGCGCGTTTCGTCGACGGTGGTGAAGACCAGCGCGATCTCGCCGTTCTTGATCATGTCGACGATGTGCGGACGACCGTCCTTCACCTTGTTGACGACCTTCACCGGCACGCCGGCCGCTTCGATAGCGGCCGCCGTGCCCTTGGTGGCCACGATCGGGTAGCCGAGCTCGTGCAGCATGCGCGCGACTTCGACGGCCTTCGGCTTGTCCGCGTCCATCACGGTCAACAGCACCGTGCCCGACTCCGGCAGACGCGAGCCCGCTGCGAGCTGCGACTTGAAGAGCGCCTCGCCGAACGTGCGACCCACGCCCATCACTTCGCCGGTCGAACGCATTTCGGGTCCGAGGACCGGATCCACCGCGGGGAACTTGACGAACGGGAACACCGCTTCCTTCACGCTGAAATACGGCGGCTCGACTTCCTTCGTCACGCCTTGCTGCGCGAGCTTCTGGCCGACCATGGCGCGCGCCGCGATCTTCGCGAGCGGCAGGCTGGTCGCCTTCGACACGTACGGCACCGTGCGCGAAGCGCGCGGGTTCACTTCGAGCACGTAGATGACGTCCTGCTTTGAACCGTCAGCCTGCGGAACCTGCTGGATCGCGAACTGCACATTCATCAGACCCACCACGTTGAGCGCCTTGGCCATCGCGCCGGTCTGACGCTTCAGTTCAGCCACGGTTTCCTTCGACAGCGAATACGGCGGCAGCGAGCAAGCCGAATCGCCCGAGTGCACGCCCGCCTGTTCGATGTGCTCCATCACGCCGCCGATGAACACGGCTTCGCCGTCCGAAATGCAGTCCACGTCGCATTCGATCGCGTCATTCAGGAAGCGGTCGAGCAGCACCGGCGAATCGTTCGACACCTTCACGGCCTCGCGCATATAGCGCTCGAGGTCGCGCGGCTCGTGGACGATTTCCATCGCGCGGCCGCCGAGCACGTACGACGGACGCACCACCAGCGGATAGCCGATTTCGTCGGCGAGCTTGAGCGCTTCGTCTTCGGCGCGCGCTGTGCGGTTCGGCGGCTGGCGTAGGCCGAGGTCCTGCAGCAGCTTCTGGAAACGCTCGCGGTCTTCGGCCGCGTCGATCATGTCTGGCGACGTGCCGATGATCGGCACACCATTGGCTTCCAGATCTAGCGCGAGCTTCAGCGGCGTCTGGCCGCCGTACTGCACGATCACGCCGACCGGCTTTTCCTTGTCGACGATTTCAAGCACGTCTTCGAGCGTCAGCGATTCGAAGTACAGACGGTCGGACGTGTCGTAGTCGGTCGAAACGGTTTCGGGGTTGCAGTTGACCATGATGGTTTCGTAGCCGTCTTCGCGCATGGCGAGCGCGGCGTGCACGCAACAGTAGTCGAACTCGATACCCTGGCCGATCCGGTTCGGGCCGCCGCCCAGCACCATGATCTTCTTGTTGTTCGTTGGGTTCGCTTCGCACTCTTCCTCGTAGGTCGAGTACATGTACGCGGTTTTCGTCGCGAACTCGGCAGCGCAGGTGTCAACGCGCTTGTACACCGGCCGCACGTTCAGCTCGATACGACGCTGACGCACTTGCGCCGGCTTCGCGCCGAGCAGTTTCGCGAGACGCCGGTCAGAAAAGCCGCTCTGTTTCAGATACTTCAACTCTTCCTTCGAGAGGCTTGCCAGCGTGCGGCCGGCCAGCGCCTTTTCCTTCAGCACGACCTGCTCGATTTGCGCGAGGAACCACGGGTCGATCGACGTCTCTTCGAAAATTTCCTGCGCCGTCATGCCGATGCGGAATGCGTCGCCCACGTACCAGATGCGGTCCGGGCCCGCCTCGCCGATCTCGCGGATGATCTCGTCGCGATTCGTGGTCTTTTCGTCCAGACCGTCGACGCCGACTTCCAGACCGCGCAGCGCCTTCTGGAACGATTCCTGGAACGTGCGGCCAATCGCCATGACTTCGCCGACCGACTTCATCTGCGTGGTCAGGCGCGAATCGGCTTCGCGGAATTTCTCGAACGCAAAGCGCGGGATCTTCGTGACGACGTAGTCGATAGTCGGTTCGAACGACGCCGGGGTCTGGCCGCCGGTGATTTCGTTCTTCAACTCGTCCAGCGTGTAGCCGACTGCCAGCTTCGCCGCGACCTTCGCGATCGGGAAACCGGTTGCCTTCGACGCCAGCGCCGACGAACGCGACACGCGCGGGTTCATTTCGATCACGATCATCCGGCCGTCTTTCGGATTGATCGAGAACTGCACGTTCGAGCCGCCCGTGTCCACGCCGATTTCGCGCAGCACCGCCAGCGACGCGTTACGCAGCACCTGGTATTCCTTGTCCGTGAGCGTTTGCGCCGGCGCGACGGTGATCGAGTCGCCGGTGTGGATGCCCATTGGGTCCAGGTTTTCGATCGAGCAGACGATGATGCAGTTGTCCTTCTTGTCGCGGACCACTTCCATCTCGTACTCTTTCCAGCCGAGCAGCGATTCTTCGATCAGCAGCTCGCGCGTGGGCGACAGGTCGAGGCCGCGCTTGCAGATTTCCTCGAACTCTTCGCGGTTGTACGCGATGCCGCCGCCGGAACCGCCAAGCGTAAACGACGGACGGATCACGACCGGATAGCCGCCGCTGCCGGTTTCCGCGGCGATACGCGCGTGGACCTGCAGCGCTTCTTCCATGGAATGCGCAGTGCCCGACTTGGCCGAACCGAGGCCGATTTTCGTCATCGCGTCTTTGAACTTCTGGCGGTCTTCCGCCTTGTCGATGGCTTCCGGCGACGCGCCAATCAGCTCGACGTTGTACTTCTCGAGCACGCCGTGCGCGTGCAGATCCAGCGCGCAGTTCAGCGCGGTCTGGCCGCCCATGGTCGGCAGGATCGCGTCCGGGCGCTCCTTCGCGATGATGCGCTCGACCACTTCCCACGTGATGGGCTCGATGTAGGTCACGTCGGCCGTGTTCGGGTCGGTCATGATCGTCGCCGGATTGCTGTTGACGAGAATGACCTTGTAGCCTTCCTCACGCAGCGCCTTGCATGCCTGCGCGCCCGAATAATCGAACTCGCACGCCTGGCCGATGATGATCGGACCCGCGCCGATAATGAGGATGCTCTTGATGTCTGTCCGCTTGGGCATAACGCTCTCGCTAAATATTCCTGAATTCTTTCCGTCTGCGCGCGCCGCCTGTGAGTCACAAGTGGCGCGCGCTTTGCCTCTCGCTGCTTTTCGCCGGGCTGCTGTTTATGCGGCTGCCGTCTTGCCGGCCTTCTTCGCGTCCATCAACGCGGTGAAGCGGTCGAACAGATACGCGATGTCGTGCGGACCCGGCGACGCTTCCGGATGGCCCTGGAAGCAGAACGCCGGCTTGTCGGAAAGCGCGAAGCCTTGCAGCGTGCCGTCGAACAGCGACACGTGCGTAACCTTGGCGTTGGCGGGCAGCGTGTCGGCATCTACAGCAAAGCCGTGGTTCTGCGACGTGATGACCACGCGGCCGTCTTCCAGATCTTTCACCGGATGGTTCGCGCCGTGGTGACCGGTCTTCATCTTGACGGTTTTGGCGCCGAGCGCGAGACCCATGATCTGATGGCCGAGGCAAATGCCGAACGTCGGAATGCCGCGCTCGATCAGCTCTTTAGTGGCCTCGATAGCGTAGTCGCACGGCTCCGGGTCGCCGGGGCCGTTCGAGAGGAAAATGCCGTCCGGATTGAGCGCGAGCGCGTCGGCCGCCGAGGCTTGCGCCGGCAGCACGGTGACGTGGCAGCCGCGCTCGGCCAGCATGCGCAGGATGTTGTACTTCACGCCGTAGTCGAACGCGACCACGCGGTACTTCGGCGCGTTCTGCTTGCCGTAGCCGTCACCCAGGCGCCATTCAGTCTGCGTCCACTCGTAGGTTTCCTTCGTCGACACGACCTTCGCGAGGTCCATGCCCGCGAGGCCCGGGAACGAGCGTGCGAGTTCGATGGCCTTTGCTTCGTCGTCCGAACCGGCGACGATCGCGCCGTTTTGCGCACCCTTGTCGCGCAGAACGCGGGTCAGCTTACGGGTGTCGAGCCCGGCGATGGCGACCACGCCTTCGTCCTGCAGGTACTGGGTGAGCGTGCGCTCCATGCGGAAGTTCGACGCGAGGACCGGCAAATCGCGAATGATCAGCCCGGCGGCATGGACTTTCGTCGCTTCGACGTCTTCGGCATTGACGCCGACGTTGCCGATATGCGGATACGTGAGGGTCACGATCTGGCGCGCGTAGCTCGGGTCAGTCAGGATTTCCTGATAGCCGGTGATAGCCGTATTGAAGACGACTTCGCCGATGGTATGCCCGGGGGCGCCGATCGAATAACCACGAAAGACCGTGCCGTCGGCGAGCGCGAGCAGAGCGGGAGAAAATGACGGCAACACGGGAGACTCCTTGGGGGAACACCCTGTTGCCGACCTGCCTATCCGGTTTGCGAGCCGCAGCGGACAGCATCGTGAGATGCGCGCGCAGACTCGCTCGCGTACTGCCATTGACGTCGCAAGGGGCGCGCGATGGGTCCATGGTGTGGACGAATCGGCCAGGTGCGGGCCCTTCTTGCTACGCCTGTGGCGCGCGGCGGATGAACGGTATGGGAGAGGTAGGCGCTAGGGTGCGGGTTGATAAGCTCAAACCTTGTAATTATAGCCTGAAACCGCCTTCGGCTCCAAATCTGAGATGGCTCGGCGGGCGCACGCCGGTACTCGCTGAACCGGTGAAAGCCTTACTGTAAGCGGCTTGCGCCGTACCTGACCGGATCGGCGCCAGCCGATTCGAGACAGCGTCCGAGTGCATCTTCCCAGTTGCTTGAGATACGCATCAACGGTCCCGCTGCGCACAATCGACGGCGGGCGCCGCCGGTTGATGGCTGGGCCGCCACTACACCGCGCGCAATGAAAAACGCCGTCACACGCGGTGACGGAGTCAAAAAACATGTCAGAGGACGGTAGGATCGTCCGCCGGCAGAAGCCTCAACGGAGGTCTTGCCGCATCACTTGCTCTTCTTCGTGCTGGCCGCGCTCTTCGTCGCCTTGCTGGACGTGGAAGCCGACACCTTCGTCACCTTGCCCGCAGGCACTGCAGCCGCTTTCGATTTAGCGGATTTCGCGACCGGCTCGGACACCTTCACCACGGCGGAGTGACCCCTGCCCTTCTTCGTGTCGTTGCGCGATTCGTGCTTCGAGCCTCCGACGCGCGTGCCGATCTTCTGCACGCCGCCACCTTCGACGTCGGTCGCGATGCGCTCAGGCCCCGGCTCGCTCGGGATAGCCTTGCCGACCGGCACGTGCAGAACGACGACCTGGCCGCGCGACACGCTATCGCGATGCGTGCGGTTCCACGCCTTCAACTGGCCGACGGACACGCCGTAACGTAGCGCGATAGCCGCCATCGACTGATTGCGGCGCACGCGGATCAGCATCTTGCGGGTATCGGGAACGTCCGGCTCCATTGCTAGCACGGCGCTTTCCGCGACGTCGGCGCTGATGTCCTCGTCATCGTCAGAACCACGCGGCACGACGATCGTCGAACCGGGCTTCAGACGCATGCCCACTGGAATCTTGTTCACTTCCATCAGCGTATCGGCGTCCACGCCGATTTTTTGCGCGATTGCCGCCGGCGCCGAACGCTCGGTGACCGTATAAGTGGTCCACGACGACAGCGAACCCGAGTACGTTTTCAGATTGCGCTCGAACGCGCTGGCATTGTCGAACGGCAGCAGGATCTGCGGCTGTGTCGCGCCGAGAATCACCGGCTTCTTGAACGACGGGTTCAGCGAGCGGAATTCGTCGAGCGACAGGTTGGCGAGCTTGGCGGCCATGTCCACGTCGATATCGTGCGAGGTGGTGACCGTCACGAAATACGGGTGATTCGGAATGGACGGCAGCGTGAGCCCGTACACTTGCGGGTTCATCACGATGTTCTTGACCGCCTGCAGCTTCGGCACGTAGTTGCGCGTCTCGTTCGGCATGCGCAGGCTCAGATAGTCTGTGGGCAGGCCCGCCGCTTCGTTACGCGCGATGGCGCGCTGCACATTGCCCTCGCCCCAGTTGTACGCGGCTAGCGCAAGCTGCCAGTCGCCGAACATGTCGTGCAGACGTGACAGGTAGTCGAGCGCTGCGCTGGTGGACGCGAGCACGTCGCGGCGCTCGTCCTGCCACATGTTCTGCTTGAGGTTGTAAGTGCGGCCGGTGCCCGGCATGAACTGCCACATGCCGGCCGCCTTCGCGACCGACAAAGCCTGCGGACTATACGCCGACTCGATGAACGGCAGCAGCGCGAGCTCGGTCGGCATATGGCGCGCCTCGAGTTCCTCGACGATGTGATACAGGTACTTCTGCGAGCGCTCGGTCATGCGCTGCACGTAGTCGGGACGCTGCGCATACCAGTTGGCCTGCATGTCGACCAGGTCGGTCTGCAAGTCGGGCATCTGGAAACCGCGCCGGATACGGCTCCATAAATCGGCGTCCGCGCTCGTCAACTGCGTGACGGAGCCCTGGTCGACGTTGATGGTTTCTTTGGCGGTGGCTGTCTTGCGGAGTGCGTCGGCTACGGCTTGCTGGCTGGCGGGATTTGTTGCGGTGGTGGGGCTGACCGTCGTTGGCCCCTGGCTCGCGCAGGCGGCGAGCGTCAGGACCAGCAACGCACTAAAGATAAATCGCATGAACGTCTCGGCTTCCACAAGGGCTGGAATTTGCAGCCGATAGTACGAAACCGCAACCTAAACGTCAATCGGAAATTGACAAAAAAATCAAGCAAATCTAGGGCTTGGCGAATTCTTCCGATTCTTCGCTTGAGCAAGACCCCAAAGCCGGTCAGGTCAGCGGAAGCGGTTTTTCCATTCGCGCATCAACGTGAATGCTGCCAGCCGGTCGGATACCTTCTCGTGCAGTTGTGCCTCAAGGGATGCCCGAACAGCCGGACTGTCCGCTCGCAAGAAGGGGTTCACCGCGCGTTCGTGTGCGATGGTGGTGGGCAGCGTCGGCCGGTTGCGCGCCCGCAAGTCGCTCGCCGTGTCGCGCCAGGCCTGCAGTTGCGCATTGCCCGGCTCGCAGGCGAGCGCAAAGCGGATGTTGGACAAGGTGTATTCGTGCGCGCAATGAACCTGGGTCGCGCCCGGCAGTGCGGCGAGCGAGTCGAGCGACGCGAGCATCTGCGCCGGCGTGCCTTCGAAGAGCCGGCCACATCCGCAGGCAAACAGCGTGTCGCCGCAGAACACGTGAGGCGTGCCGCCCGGATCAGCCGCCTGAAAATAGGCGATGTGGCCGCTCGTGTGGCCGGGCACGTCGAGTACGCTGAACTCCAGCGCGGGCTCGGCAATCTTGAGCCGATCGCCATTTTTCAGACGATGCGTGACATGCTCGATCGCTTCGCCGGCGGGCCCGTAGACGGGAACGGCCTGGCCATTCAGCAGATCGGCTACCCCGCCGACGTGGTCTTGATGATGGTGCGTGAGTAAAATAGCGCTCAGCCGCCATCCGCGTTTGGCCAGATAGGCGCGAACCGGAGCGGCCTCGCCCGGATCGACGACTACCGCATGGTGTCCGTCGGAAACGACCCAGATGTAATTGTCTTCAAACGCCGGGACCGGTACGTACTCGAGCGCATTCATAGGCGACGCATTCTTTGATATGACTGACCGAGCGATTATAGACTGGCCCGCCTGGACGAATTCGCCGCCTGGCCGCTACGTGCTCGAGTGGGAACAGACCCAGCTCGACCGGGTGGTCTCGGACGTTTTCGGTTACCACGCGCTGCAACTGGGCCTGCCGCAGCTCGACGCGTTGCGCGAAAATCGCATGCCCTGCCGCGGGCTGGTGCTGGACGCCGCCAGCGGCGCGAGCGCGCCCTACAGTTTTCCGCGGGCGGCTACGCATGCCGGGAACGGAGCGGGCAACGGGGTGGACCACGGCGCGCTGCACGGGCCCGCGCGCGGCGCCTTCGCGCCCCTGCCCGCGCCTGGCGGGCGCAGCGCTGTCTGGTGCGACCTGCTCGACCTGCCTTTCGAGGCGCAAAGCGTCGATCTGATCGTGATGCCGCATACACTCGAATTCACCAGCGACCCGCACCGCCTGCTGCGCGAAGCCGAGCGCGTGCTGATGCCGGAAGGCCAGCTGATCATTCTCGGCTTCAACTCGCTGTCGCTGTGGGGCGCCCGGCAATCGGTCGGCAAGATGACCGGCCGGCCGTTCGTGCCCGCGGCCGTCGACCTGATCGCCTTCACGCGTCTGAAAGACTGGATCAAGCTGCTCGGCTTCGACCTTGAGCGCGGGCGCTTCGGCTGCTATCGTCCGCCGCTCGACAGTGAGCAATGGCTGTCCCGCTACGGTTTCATGGAAGCCGCCGGCGACCGCTGGTGGCCGATCTTCGGCGCGACCTACATGATCAAGGCGATCAAGCGCGTGCGCGGCATGCGCCTCGTCGGGCCGCTGAAGGTGAAAAAACCCGTCCTCGCCGCGGGCCTCACGCCCGCCGCCACTCCGAATACACGCAACCACACTCAATGACCGCAAACATCATCGACATTTATACCGACGGCGCCTGCAAGGGCAACCCAGGCCCCGGCGGCTGGGGCGCGCTTTTGCGTTTCGGCGATCAGGAAAAAGAGCTGTTCGGCGGCGAAGCCAATACCACCAACAACCGTATGGAACTGATGGGCGTGATCTCCGCGCTCGAAGCGCTCAAGCGTCCGTGCAAGGTCGTCGTGCATACCGATTCGCAGTACGTGCAGAAAGGCATCAGCGAATGGATTCACGGCTGGAAAAAGAAAGGCTGGGTGACCGCCGCAAAGCAGCCGGTGAAGAACGCGGACTTGTGGAAGCGGCTCGATTCGCTTGTCGCGCAACACGAAATCGAATGGCGCTGGGTACGCGGTCACAACGGCCACCCGGAGAACGAGCGCGCCGATCAGCTCGCCAACCGCGGCGTCGCGTCGCTCGCGGAACTATGACGCGAAGCCGCCGGCGCGGCGCGCTCATCTCTCCCGCTTATTTCCGGCTGCAACTTCTGAGGCAAAGCTAATCCGACATGCGTCAACTCATTCTCGACACCGAAACCACTGGCCTCAATGCCCGCACCGGCGACCGCATCCTCGAACTCGGTTGCGTCGAGCTGGTGAACCGGCGGCTCACCGGCAACAACCTGCACTTCTATATCAATCCTGAACGCGACAGCGATCCTGGCGCATTGGCGGTGCACGGCTTGACTACCGAGTTCCTCAGCGACAAGCCGAAGTTCGCGGAAATCGCCGACCAGTTTCGCGACTTCATCCAGGGCGCGGACCTGATCATTCATAACGCGCCGTTCGACATCGGCTTTCTGGATGCGGAATTCGCGTTGCTCGGCCTGCCGCCCGTGAGCACCTATTGCGGCGAGATCATCGACACGCTCGCGCGCGCCAAGCAGATGTTCCCCGGCAAGCGCAATTCACTCGATGCGCTGTGCGATCGCTTCGGCATCAGCAATGCGCACCGCACGCTGCACGGCGCGCTGCTCGACTCGGAACTGCTCGCGGAGGTTTATCTCGCGATGACGCGCGGCCAGGAAAGCCTCGTCATCGACATGCTCGGGGAATCGCATGCCGGCGGCGAAGCGCATGCGCCGCGGGTGTCGATCGACTCGCTGGATCTCGTGGTTATCCGGGCAAGCGACGAGGAGTTCGCCGCGCATCAAGCCGTGCTCGACGGGCTAGACAAGGCGATCAAGCGCACGAGCGTTTGGCGCCTCGAACCCGCACCGGTCTCGGATGAGCAAGCCGCTTAAAAAATGCTGGACGAGCGCGAAAATCGCTGACATAATCTCAATCTCTTCGGGTGGTTAGCTCAGCGGTAGAGCACTGCCTTCACACGGCAGGGGTCACTGGTTCGATCCCAGTACTACCCACCAGATTCTTGGTGTGTCGATCACCGAAGACAAAGGGCTCATGCAGAAATGCGTGAGCCCTTTTCCGTTTTGGTTTTCACTTTTGCTCAGGCGGTATCGTTTGGTGGTTCTGCGGCTGTTCTGCAATTAGCAGCGCCGTCAACACCGAAACCTCGTCGATTGCGAGGGCAAAACGGTGCTGATATAGTCAGTGCTCGGGCATTCGCTCGGTCTACTTTCTCCACCTCATTGACTACAGGGAGGCGTCACATGTTCGCAGTGCATATGGCCGTCCCTGACATAGTCCCGCGACGCTCCTGCCTGTCGCTGGCTGGTCGCTGACTCAGCCTTTTCCGCGGCGCAGCCTGAAAAGGCGCTCCGCGCAATTCCAGATAGTCCACGGCTCGCTTTGCAGCTCATTGCTTGCAGCTTGATTGCCGTTCGGCAGCGCGCTTCCACTATCTCTTCATCCTGCTTTTGACTGGAACCCCGCTGCGCCACGCGCTCTCGGGTTGTCACAAAATGACCGGAAAAAAACTCGACTTTCGCGGACAAGCCTTCAAGGACGTCCTCGGCTTCACCTTCCATCACTGGGCGCAACAGCCGTGGCGCATCGTCGTGATTGCGGCGCTCGTCATGCTCGCCGCTGTGGCTGACGTGCTCACGCCGATGTTCGCCGGCCACCTCGTCGACGCCATTGCGTCCGGCCCGGCCGCGCGCGGCAGCGCATGGCAGGCGGCCATCACGGCATTCTGCGTGCTCGCCGCGCTTGGGCTCGGCGCGACTTTGCTGCGCCAGGGCATGTACTTCAACATCATCAAGCTGACGCTCAAGATGATGAGCGAGATCGCCGCCAACGCGTTTCATCGCGTGCAACGGTTTTCGACCGACTGGCACGCGAACAGCTTTGCCGGCTCGACGGTGCGCAAGATCACGCGCGGCATGTGGGCGCTCGACCTGCTCAACGACACGCTGCTGATCGCGCTGTTCCCGTCGCTCATCATGCTCGCGGGCGCGACGCTGCTGCTCGGCTGGCGCTGGCCGATGATGGGCGCGGTGGTCGGCATCGGATCCGTGCTCTATATCGCGGTGACGGTCGCGCTGTCGCTCGGCTATGTGGCGCCCGCCGCACGCCTCGCCAATGCGTGGGATACGCGCATGGGCGGCGCGCTCGCGGACGCCGTGAGTTGCAACGGCGTAGTCAAGGCGTTCGGCGCCGAAGCGCGCGAAGAACTGCTGCTCGCGCGCGTGATCGACAAGTGGCGCGACCGCACGCGGCGCACGTGGACCCGCGGCACGATCAACGGCGGCGTGCAGGGCGCGATGCTGGTGGCGATCCAGACCGCCATTCTTGGCGCGGCTCTGGTGCTGTGGTTGCGCGGCGAGGCGAGCGTCGGCGACATCACGTTCGCGTTGACGATGTTCTTCATGCTGCAAGGCTATCTGCGCGATGTCGGCATGCACATCCGCAACCTGCAGCGCTCCGTCAACGACATGGAGGAATTGGTGTCGCTGGAGCGTCAGCCGCTCGGCATTGAAGACCGGCCGGGCGCCGGTCCCATCGCGATCGGCAAAGGCGAGATCCGCTTCGAGGACGTCACGTTCCACTATGGCGCGAACGCCGCCCCGCTCTATCGCGACTTCTCCGTGCGCATTGCGCCCGGCGAACGCGTTGGGCTGGTGGGCCATTCGGGCTCGGGCAAGACCTCCTTCATCAAGCTCATTCAGCGTCTCTACGACGTGTCGGGAGGCCGCATCACGATCGACGGCCAGGACATCGCGCGGGTGAAGCAGGCGTCGTTGCGCAGCCAGATTGCCATCGTGCAGCAGGAGCCGGTGCTGTTTCACCGCTCGCTGGCAGAGAACATAGCGTATGCGCGGCCCGACGCGACCCGCGCCGAGATCGAGCAGGCCGCGCGGCTTGCGAACGCGCACGACTTCATCAGCGCCCTGCCCCATGGTTATGACACGCTGGTCGGCGAGCGCGGCATCAAGCTCTCGGGCGGCGAACGCCAGCGGGTAGCCATCGCGCGGGCGTTTCTCGCGGACGCCCGCATCCTGATCCTTGACGAAGCGACCTCGAGCCTCGACAGCGAAAGCGAAGTGCTGATCCAGCAGGCAATGGAGCGGCTGATGCTGGGCCGCACGACACTGGTCGTCGCCCACCGCCTTTCGACTGTGCGCGCGCTCGACCGCCTGCTCGTGCTCGACAAGGGCAAGGTGATCGAAGAAGGCAGCCATGAAACGCTGATCGGTCTCGAGAACGGCGTGTACCGCCGGCTCTTCGAGCGTCAGGCGTTGGAGTTGATCAAGGGCTTGAGCGAACCGCCGCCGGTTAGGCATCAAACACCGCGCGTGCGGAGCGCCGCCGTCGACGATTCGAGCTTGCTGGTTGGCAAGTAAGAACAGCAAAGCGGGCGCGCGTCACGCGGAACTGCCTTTATTGAAGGCCCATTGCGCAGGTGCGCCGCCTGTTCACACCGCGCCCGAAGGCAAACCGATGCCGCGCGCCATGCCGGTCGCCGCGAATACCATCAGCACCAGCAGGACGGTCTGGATCACGCTCAGGTGCGCATAACGGCGCGCGTTGTGCAGATCCGGCGCCTCGTTTTTTCGTATCGACGCGCGCCAACGCATCAATGCGAGCATGGACGGCACTTCGAGCGCGAGAATTGCCACAAGCAGCGCCATCTTGACGTGAAAGAGCGGCTCGTGGAGATAGTAGTCGGCGCCCTTCTCGTACGAACCGAAAACCCGCATCAGTCCAGTGATGATTAGCACCAGTGCGGACAGACCCCACCGTGTATCCGCACGGAACACCGAGCGCAACGCGGCCGGCACCGCCGCGCGGCGCAGCGACCACGTGCGCCGCAGAATCGACGCAAGCGCAAAGCCATAAGCAAGCAGATGAAGAGCGGCAAGTAACCAGCGAACCAGCATAGCGACTCCTGCAAACGACACGGCACATCGATTGTTATCGCCCGCGCAGCGTCGGGCGCGGGCGGCATCTTCGTTTCATTATCGACCACGGCTTACTTTACAACGCGTTCATCGGTCAGAACATGTGACCGACTGCACACAGCAGCCTTTAGACCTGTCGCAACGTGCTGTCGAGCGCGCGTGCGGCCACGCGATCGCCTTCGGTCGTCAACGCGGCGCGGAATACCGTTTGCCGGTTGTGACCCGCCGCAGCCGGCGAATCCCACAGCAATTCGATTTTCGGACGCCGGCCGAACGCCGCGCGCGCGAGCGACGGCGCGCCGCTGCTGTGCGGGGGCGCAGCCGTTGCGAGGGTATCGCCCGCGGCGTGGAGCGCGACCAGCGGCGCGGGCGACGACGCAGAGCGCGTGCCTGCACCGTCCGCCCAGCGCACCGAGAGTTCGCGCGCATCGTACTGCCCCACCTTGCGACGCTCGGCCCACACGCTCACGGTACGCGTAAGCGGATCCAGCGAGACGGCGTAGCGCCCGATCGCGAAACGGCGCGCGGCAATGTTGGTGCGCCACAGCGCGCGCGGCCGGCAGATCCACAAAACCGCCGCATACATTGCCGGCGCGGCCAGCAGCCAGCCGTTCGTCGCCGCGACCGTTTGCGCGGCGCGGCGCCAGCCGGCGCTAACGGCGAATGCGCTGACGGTCCACACCGCGAACAGAAACCCAAGGAACGCGAAGAGCCGCAGCGCTTGCCGCAGCCACTGTGGCAACGGATGAAACGGACGCTCTGCAACCGCTCGCGCGCCCGGCAGAAAGATCAGCAGGAACAGGAAGACCAGGTTGATGCAGGCCCACGGCGACGACGCCATGGCCGAAAGCGACGACGTCAGATCCATGTCCGACATCGAAAACAGCCAGCGGGCGAGGAGCACGAGACCGATGGCGCGCAACGCGAAAATCGTTCCGGCGCCGGGCGCGGCATTCGCACGCGTCTCTTTCGTTCTCGCCAAGGCATCCTCCTGTCGTCGGCGGCGCCGCAGCCAAATTTGCGGCTCGGCCATTATAGGGATATTACGAAAGGTGGCTGGCTCTGGCCGCCTGAAACACCCAGTTTGCATCGCGGAACGCGAAAAAACGCGGCGTGCACGCAACAACGCCCCGCGAGCGGCTTGCAAGCGGGGCGTTGCGGGTGGCGGGCGAAGCGCCCAAAGGCGCCATATCCGCCGAACCTGTTTGCCTGACCGGCAGCTTCCGGTCCGGCGCGCGCTTAGTTCGCGCTTGGTTCGCGCTTAGTTCGCGTTCACTTCGCGCAGCACCGTGCGGTGCTTCTGACGCAGCAGCTCTTCGTACGTGGCGACGTAGTTCCGCGCCATCACCTTCGACGAGAAGCGCGCTTCGAACGCCTTGCGCACCGTTTCGCGCGGCAGCGTATGCAGGCGCTTGAGCGCCGCAACAGCGCTGATTTCGTCTTCGACGACGAAGCCCGACACGCCGTTTTCGATCACTTCCGGCACCGAGCCGCGATTGAACGCGATCACCGGCGTGCCGCACGCCATCGCTTCGATCATCACGAGACCGAAGGGCTCCGGCCAGTCGATCGGGAACACGAGTGCATGCGCGTTGCCGAGGAACTCGCGCTTTTCAGCTTCGCCGATTTCACCGATGTACTCGACATGCGGCAGCGCCATGAGCGGCTTGATCACTTCTTCGTAATAAGCGCGGTCGGCCTTGTCGATCTTGGCTGCCACTTTCAGCTTCATGCCTGCCTGGCCAGCGATGCGGATCGCGCGGTCAAGGCCCTTCTCCGGCGAAACGCGGCCGAGGAATGCGAGATAGCCGGGCTCGACGTTGGGGATCGGCCGGAGCACGTCTTCCGGCAGGCCGTGATACACGGTTTGCAACCAGTTCGCCTGCGGCAGCGGAATGCGCTGGTTGTCCGAAATCGACACGACCGGCACGTCCCTGAACGTGTTGAAGATCGGCTGCAGTTCCGGCAGATCGAGACGGCCGTGCAGCGTGGTCAGGAACGGCACCGGCTGACGCGCGAACAGCGAGAACGGGTAATAGTCGATGTGGAAATGCAGCACGTCGAATTCTTCCGCGCGGCGGCGCACTTCTTCGAGCAGCAGCATGTGCGGCGCCATTACGTCGCGGATGGTGGGATCGAGGCGCAGCGCTTGCGGCCAGAAGGCTTCGAGCTTTGCCGAGGTTTGCGAATCGCCGCTCGCAAAGAGCGTGACGTCGTGGCCCTGCTCGACCAGCGCTTCGGTCAGATAGGAGACCACACGTTCCGTACCACCGTACAGCTTGGGAGGAACCGCCTCGTGCAACGGAGCGATTTGAGCGATTCGCATAATGGAAAACTCCTCGTAAAAACCGGCAAAAGTACTGCGTTTGGTAAAAGCGACTCGCTTGCTCGCCAGGGCAGTCGGGCCGCACACGCCGGCGCGGGCCTGATTCTCTCGAGATATCCTGCGATAGATCGCTTCAGTTTAAGTAGCCCGGACGGCGATCGCCGTCCATGCCTGTGCGGTAAACGCACAACCGTGCCCGACGTTGACAAACTGTCAGAAATTTCCGCAAGGGTTTAGAGCGCATGCATTATCGGTGCCGGGGTCCTTGCTGCGCCACAACATTTCAAAGTCTTTACCTTGTTACAAGGGGGATACACTTTGCAAACCCTTGTTTTGAAAGACAGTTCTACAGTAGCGACTGGCCCCCGACGCGAGCCTCGCGAGTCTCACGCCGCTCGCCGGCCTCGCCTTGCAAGCGCTTTGTGCCAATCTTGCCGGCACCGGTTGAAGAGAGTCCAGCGCCCGGGCTGAATGCAATTTGTAAGTATATCCCGAACATTCCGCGATCAGCGTGAACCCTTGCCGCTGCAGTCTGTCGAGCAAGAGGTAGATCGCGGACGTCCATCGCGACATCAATCGCGCCAAAAGCCCGGATACACAGGGCGCAATCGTCTTTGCATGTTTACAATGCGAAGCATTGGCTTCGCCGCGAAGCTTTTATCGCGTGGCCCATGCCTTGCATGCACACCCCCGAACCACACCGACCTCTCGATCAATTGGAACATTTGACCATCGCCCAGCGCAACGCCCAGAACGCAAAGCTCGCGAGCTATGCGCACAGGCCGCTTGCGTTCGTTTTCCGTTTTATCCGCCGCCATCCGCTCGCTCATGCGACCGTGCTGTGCAGCGTGATAGCGGCCGTGGGCTGTGCGCTCGCTTCGCAGTACGCGATCAAGCATCTTATCGATGTGCTCGGCACCGGCCGGCATCATCCTGGGCCGCTGTGGGGCGCGTTCGCGATCCTCGTCGGGCTGATCGCGGCAGACAACCTGCTGTGGCGGGTCGGCGGCTGGGTCGCGGCCCACACGTTCGTGGCCGTGACCGGAGACTTGCGGCGCGACCTCTTCCAATATCTGAGCGGGCATTCGCCGACCTACTACTCGGAGAAGCAGCCCGGCATGCTGGCAAGCCGGATCACTGCGACTTCGAACGCGGTCTACACGGCGGAAAACACCACTGCCTGGAATGTGCTGCCGCCGTGCATCGCCGTGCTCGGCGCGATCGTCATGATCATCGCGGTGAACCCGCTGATGGCGGGCGGCCTGATGCTGTGCTCGGCGATACTGTCGGTGGTCCTCTACAAGCTCGCCGGCCGCGGTTCGGTGCGGCACCATCACTTCGCGACGCGGGCGGCGTCAGTGGACGGCGAGCTCGTCGACGTAATCAGCAACATGGGCCTCGTGCGCGCGTTCGGCATGACCTTTCGCGAGCAACAGCGGTTCGGCGCGACCGTCAAGGCGGAGATGGACGCGCGTCAGCAAAGTCTTCTGTATCTGGAAAAGCTGCGCCTTCTGCACGCCGTGATCACCGCGCTGCTGTCGGCGGGTCTGCTCGGCTGGGCGCTCGTGCTGTGGGATCAGGGTAAGGCGACTTCGGGCGACATCGTGCTCGTCAGTTCGCTCGGCTTCACGATTCTGCACGGCACGCGCGATCTGGCGGTCGCGCTGGTGGACGTCACGCAGCACATTGCGCGTCTCGCGGAAGCCGTGCGCACGCTGCTCGAGCCGCACGGCATGCCCGATCGCGACGGCGCCACCGAACTCGTGCCGCAAGGCGGGCGTGTCGACTTCGAAGGTGTGACGTTCGCGTATCCGCGCCGCCGGCCGATTCTCGATCATTTCGATCTGCACATTGAACCGGGTCAGCGCGTTGGACTGATCGGCAAGTCGGGCGCGGGCAAGTCGACGGTGCTCGCCCTCTTGCAGCGTTTCTATGAGACGCAGGGCGGCGCGATCAAGATCGACGGCCAGGACATCGCCACCATCACGCAGGACAGCCTGCGCCATACGATCGCACTGGTGCCGCAGGATATCTCGCTGTTTCACCGCACGGTGTACGAGAACATTGCGTACGGCCGCCCCGAAGCGACCCGAGAGGAAGTCCTGGCGGCGGCGCGCGAAGCGCGCTGCACGGACTTTATCGAGGCGATGCCGGAAGGCTTCGATACGATTGTCGGCGACCGCGGCGTGAAGCTCTCCGGCGGACAGCGCCAGCGCATCGCGATCGCACGCGCAATCCTGAAGAACGCGCCGATCCTGTTGCTCGACGAAGCCACGTCGGCGCTCGACAGCGCATCGGAAGAAGCGATTCAAAAGGCGCTCGACCGGCTCATGGTAGGCCGCACGGTGATTGCGATCGCGCACCGCCTGTCCACGCTGCACAACTTCGACCGCATCATCGTGATGAGCGCGGGCAAGGTGATCGACGACGGTAGCCCCGACGAACTGCGCCAGCGCCCCGGCCTCTATCGCGATCTGCTCTCGAAGCAATACGGCAAAGGCACGACGCTGCACATCGGCGGCAAGAAGGTCGACGAACAGCATGTGATCTGAGCCGCGCGCCGCCCGCAACGACCGCGAGGCGGCTCGATCGCCAACAGAAAAGCCGCTTTTCAGCGGCTTTTTCGTTTTCCGAACGCGTGCCTGCGCGCAGCTAGCTCGCGAGAAGTTCGCGCGCGGTTTTCTTCCCAACCCGGGCGCGCGAGCGCGCGCTCGCGGTGCGCGTTGCACCATCGGCGCGCTGCAGATCGCGCATGAAGTTGTCGCGCCAGACCGAAACATTGTTCTCGCGCAATTGCGCCATCATGTCCCGATGTCGTGCCTGGCGCTCCGCAAGCGGCATCTCGAGCGCTCGCGCGAGCGCGTCGGCCATGCCGTCGATGTCGACAGGATTCACGATCAGCGCGCCGTCCAGTTCCTGGGCGGCGCCGGCAAAGCGCGACAGCACGAGCACGCCCGGATTCTCCGGATCCTGCGCCGACACGTACTCTTTTGCGACGAGGTTCATGCCGTCGCGCAAGGGCGTCACATAGCCGACGTGCGCGGTGCGAAACAGCGCGGCGAGCACCGAGCGTTCATATTGCTTGTGGATGTAGAGAATCGGCGTCCAGTCCAGCTCCGCGAAGCGCCCGTTGATGCGGCCCGACTCGCCTTCCAGTTGCAACCGGATGTCCTGATAGGCATGCATGTCGGCACGCGTAGGCGGCGCGATTTGCAGAAACGACACCTTGTTGCGCTGCGCCGTTGCGTGCTCGAGCAGACGCTCGAACGCGCGGAAACGCTCGACCAGTCCCTTCGAATAATCGAGGCGGTCCACGCTCATGATGAGCTTGCGCGAATGCAGCGTCGCTTTCATCGTGCGCACCGGCTTGCCGCGCTCGCCCGCTTTCGCGAGTTCGGCGATCTCGTCCGGATATACGCCGATGGGGTAGGCCGCGGCGCGCAAGGTGCGGCCAAACGCATGAATGGCGAGTGGGCCGTCCGACGATGCGTCCACCGTACCGTTCGCCTCGTTGACGATGTAGTCGCAGAACGCGCGCAGATCCGGCGCCGTCTGAAAGCCAAGCAGATCGAACGAACAGAGGGCTTCCACGAGTTCGCGATGCGGCGGCACGGCAAGCAGCACTTGCGAGGCCGGAAACGGAATATGCAGGAAAAAGCCGATGCGGTTCTTCACGCCGGCCGCACGCAGCGCCTCGGCAAACGGAATCAGATGATAGTCGTGGACCCAGATGACGTCGTCTTCGCGCAGAAGCGGCACGAGTTGCTGCGCGAGCCACGCATTCACGCGGCAATAGCCCTCGAAATCATGCCGGTCGTAATGCAGCAGATCGGCCCGATAGTGGAAAGCCGGCCACAGCGTGGCGTTCGAAAAACCGCGGTAGTACTGGTCGTAATCCCGGCGCATCAGCGCGATGGTCGCGAACGTCACAGGGCCGCGCTCTTCGACCTTGATCTGCGGCTGGCCGGAGCTCAGCACATCGCCGCTCCAGCCGAACCACATGCCGCCGGTTTCCTTGAGTGCGTCGTACACGCCGACCGCCAGACCGCCCGCCGCCGGGCCGCCCTCCGAGATCGGCGCGACCCGGTTCGAAACGATAATCAGTCGGCTCATGAAGCACTGTCCCCGATGTAATACGTCGTTGTCCTGCTATATCACGTGCTATGTCGTGCGCGTCGCAAGCGTTGCTGCCCTGGCGACCCGCGCGTCATGCGTCGCGCGCGGCCGCAACCACTGCCTGCAGCCAGTCGAGCAGCGCGGTCACCGACTCGATGCGCGCCTGCGCCGTCGTCTTGCCCGCGCCGACCTTGATCGACAGTCCGGCGCGCTCGTTGACGACCGCAAAGCCTTTCTCGTCGGTCAGATCGTCGCCCGCAAAAACGGGCTTGCGTCCGACGAACGGCGGCTCGTCCAGGAACGCACGCAGCGCGCGGCCTTTGTCCACATCCTTCGGCTTGATTTCGTAGACCATCTTGCCGGGCTGCAGCACGTACGAGTTCGGATAGTCCGCGACCAGCCGCTGGGTTGCCTCGCGCGCCGCCGGCTCGCGGTCCGGCGCGTTGCGATAGTGGAGCGCAAGCGCCGCGCCCTTGATCTCTAGCAGCATGCCGGGGTTTGCGTTGACCACCTCGGCCAGCACCTGCTCCATGCGCAGCAGCCGCTCGTCGTGAAAGCCGATGCGTTGCGTGTCGCCGTTCGCATCGCGCCGCTCGGCGCCGTGCAAACCGGCAATCGGCAGGTCCGGCATGTTGAGGAAAGCGTCGATGCTGTCGATGCCGCGCCCCGACACCACCGCGACGGCGCCGTTGGTCAGGCGCCGCAGTTCGCCAAGCAGTTCGATGACGCGAGGTTGCACCTGCACGCCATCGGGCGTGGGCGCGAGCTCGACGAGCGTGCCGTCGAAATCGAAGAAAAACGCGGTCTCGCTCGGAGACAGAAAAGCTGGAAGTGCCTGCATCGGGTCATTTTGCCTTTCGGCCTTATGCAGCCGGAAAAGTGTGCGCATCTTACCGCGCATCCATCAATTTTTCGAGAAAGGAAGCCGGGCCGCAAATGCCGCAGCGCGGAGCAGCGGCTGAATCGTGGCGCGCCCGCGCGAATTGCGTTCAAAACGGCAACGATCCGGCTTCAGCCAGCTTTCAACCATGTGCGTCAAATTGCCTCGCAAGCCACGCGCCAGTGGGCGTGCGGCGACGCCATCCGTCATTTTGCGATACAGTCGCAGCCACACGGGACTTTGGCGTTACGGCGATTTTTGTCCACTATCGCAATCTGCTCGCGCCGCGACGCGTAGGCCCGGGCTGGGCCAGAGTGAACGCCCGGTGGCAACGCGCCGCTCTTCAATCGAGTCATTGACAACCGCTTTGTTCCCGATCATCTCACTGCGACGGCTGCAACCTGGCCTGGCCTCCGCGCCGGGCGCTAGCCGTGCGCGCCGGTCGGCGTCGACGGTCATGGCCGCCGCATTGCTCACCATGATTGCGCTCGCCGGCTGCACCAGTCGCGCGGAGCCGTGGCATCTGACGAACGTAAGCGGTCATTTGCCCGACCTCGATTTCTCGCTGACAGGCGACGACGGCCGCCCCGTCACTGGCGCTTCGTTCAAGGGGCGCACGTCGCTCGTCTACTTCGGCTACACGCATTGTCCGGACGTCTGCCCTGAAACTATGGGACGGCTGATGCAGGTGCTCGACAAGTTGGGCCCCGACGCGCAGAAGGTGCGCATTCTCTTTATTACCGTCGACCCGGCGCGCGACACGCCGCAGGCCCTGCACGACTACGTCGGCGCATTCGACTCGAAGCATGCCGAGGGTCTCACCGGCACCGACTGGCAGATCGAGTCGCTCGCCAAGCGCTACCGGGTTGCCTATCAGATGGAGAAGCGCGACCCGAACGGCAATTACGAAGTCACACATAGTTCCGCCGTCTACGTGTTCGACGCGCAAGGCCATGCGCGCCTGCTCGCCACTGATACAGACACGCCCGATGCGATCGCACAAGACCTGCGCCGCATCGTCGATCAACGCTCCTGACCTTTAACCATGATCCAGATCACGACCAAAGTTCGCACCCTGTCCGCGTTTGCCGGCGCCGTTGCCCTCTCGCTCTCGCTCGCGTTCGCGAGCCACGCCCAGGCTGCCGGCTTGCAAGCGATCACCGCCAAAGACGCTTGGGTGCGCTGGCTGCCGAACAACCTGCCGGCGGCCGGCTACGTGACGCTCGTGAATGCCGGCGACAAACCGGTGGATCTGGTCGATATATCGAGCAGCGATTATGGCGACGCGATGCTGCATCAGACGGTGTCGAGCGGCTCGTCGCAGAAAATGGTGATGGTCGACAAGCTGACGGTGCCCGCGCACGGCCAGGTCGCGATCGCGCCCGGCGGCTATCACGTGATGCTCGAAGACGCGAAGCATAAGATTGCACCGGGCGACACCGTGCACCTGAAGCTCAAATTCTCCGACGGCGCCACGCTCGACACGCCCTTCGCGGTCAAGTCGCCCGCGCAGACCAAGTAAGCAGCACCCGGCGCAGCAATGAACCTGCTCTACTGGCTTGATCCTTGGGAATTTTCGCCGACGGTCGTGATCGCGCTGCTCGTGCCCGCGATTCTGTTCGTGCGTGGCGCGCGCAAGGCGAAGCTGTCGATGGCGCGGCGCATCTCCTTCTGGTTCGGGCTGGTGGCGTTGTACGTCGCGTTGCACACGCGACTCGATTATTTCTTCGAGCATGAGTTCTTCATGCATCGCGCGCAGCATCTGGTGCTGCATCATCTCGGGCCGTTCTTTATCGCGCTGTCGTATCCGGGCGCGGCATTGCGCGCGAGCATTCCATTTGGCTGGCGCCAGCAGTTTGTACGGCCCGCACTGGCGACGCCGGCCGTGCGCAAGGTGCTGGATGTCGTCATGCATCCGGTGGTCGCGGTAGTCCTCTTCGTCGGGCTGATCTACTTCTGGCTGATGTCGCCGGTCCATTTTGTCGCGATGCTCGACTGGCGGCTTTATCGCGTCATGAACTGGAGCATGGTGATCGACGGCCTGTTGTTCTGGTGGCTCGTGCTCGATCCGCGCCCCGCGCCGCCCGCGCGTCTGTCGCCCGGCAAGCGCGTGCTGGTGGTGATCGCCGCGATTCCGCCGCAGATCGTGCTCGGGGCGTTGATCTTCTTTACGCCGCGCGAACTGTATCCGATCTATTCGATCTGCGGCCGCGCATTCACATGGCTGAGCCCGATGCGCGATCAACAGATCGGCGGGCTACTGCTGTGGATTCCCGGTTCGATGATGAGCGTAATCGGCGCGCTGGTGGCTCTGCGGCACTGGATGCGTTTGTCCGCGCGTGGACGCTTGCACGGCGAACGTCGCGTGACGGCCGGCAACAGTGCCAGCGCTGCCGACGCAACCAATGCCGCGAATACAACGAACGTTACCAATGCGCTTGCCGCGAAGACCGCTTCGGCAACTGAAGCAAGTCGCGGGTAGCCCGCGGCTAGCGAGTCGCCGGAACGGGCGCCGATGTCAGGTCAATAGCCCTCAGGCCGAACGCATCCAGACATGTGGAATGCCGTCTTCCTCGTGAATCTCGGACACCGGCTCGAAACCAAACGCGCCGTAGAAACGTTGCAGGTGCGCCTGAGCATGCAGGCGAATCGGCGTGCCGGGCCATTGCTTGCGAATTTGCGCGACGGCGCGCTCCAGCATCGCATTGCCAAGACCGATGCCGCGAAACGCCGCGGTAGTCAGCACGCGGCCGATGCGGATGTCGGCGTCGCCGGCGTCGGGCAGCAGCACGCGCAGATAGCCGGCGAGCGGCGCTCGCGCCGTGCCTGTTGTTGCTTGCGAATTTGCCGCCGGGGATGAGCCGAACGCGAGGAGATGCCACGCGTCGAGATCCAGACCGTCTATATCGCCATACAGGCAGTTCTGCTCGATCACGAAGACAGCGCTACGCGCGGCCAGCATCGCGTAGACCTCGGCGCTCGTCAGATTGTCGAACGCCTTCCAACGCCATTCGAGTGCCGCGAGCCTGGCTGCGGCGGTTTGCTGCGGTTCAGTCATGAGAAGATGTTTTGAGAGAAAGAGACGCGCTTTAAGGGGTGTTAGCGCACACAACAGGACGGGCAACGGCAACCACGCAATTATGCCGCGCGCGGCGGCATCCGGAACGTGATTGCGTTTGTTCGAGACACGCGAATCATGCCGCTACTCGCTCCCAACCACCGGCCGCACAGGGCGCGCCAGACACTCGACAAGATTGCCCGGCCCGCATAGATGCAACGCGCCGATCACCACCAGCGTTCGTTCAGGCCGCGCGAACAGCTTGCTCACGCGCTGCGCCCAAAGGCGGTTGCGGGTATCGAGAATCGCGCGCCGGATCCCGGGCAACGTGAACATCGGCGATTCGACGGCGATGCGATGCACGGCCGACAGGTCGCCTTCGAGCCACGCCGCATGCATGCGCTCGAGCGTGCGCTGCGGCTCGCCAAGGTCGGTCATCAGCGCGGCGAGCACAGTGGCAACGACGTCGAGCGGAATGGTTTCGAGTGCGTCAGCGATTTCACTCGCCGTCTCCAGATATTCATAGGGCTTGCCGTGCGCCATCGCCCAGCGCAGCATGCGCGGCTCGACGCCGTCGACGAGTTGCTGGAACAGCGTCGGCGCAACGATCAGCGTGGCCCACGGACGAAGCTCGGCGAGCGGAGCCAACGGGCCGTCGCCAGGCCACGCGGCTTGCAGACGCGTCCAGGCGTCGACGGAAAGAAGCGGTTGCAGGTGTTGCGCGGCGCTCTGTCCATCCGCTTTCAGGAAAGGCAGGATTGTCGGCGGATCCGATTCGAATACCAGCGTTTCGGCCCAGTCATAGGCTTCCTCGATCCAGGGCGGCGTTCTGCGGCTCGCCGCGGGAAAGAGATGCATGGAGCCAAGCAGGCGCACATTCGTGCCGGGGATGTGTAGATACATGCGCGTTCGGTAGCGAGGAGCAAAGACGCCATTGTGCGCCATGTCGTTTGCGGGGCGCGCGTGTGGCAATGCGCGTCGCACGCTGTCTCCATTGGTACCGATTGCGAACGCGCAAAAAGAAAAGCCCCGACAGGTCGGGGCTTTTCTGCACTTCAACTACTGGAGGCGCGAGCCGGAGTCGAACCGGCCTAAACGGCTTTGCAGGCCGCTGCATAACCGCTTTGCTATCGCGCCGCAAGCGGATGGGAATCTAGCTGCAGATTCGCTGATTTGTCTCGTGGACAACCGTCAGTCCACCAAACAAAAAGGGAAGCGTTGCTTCCCCTGATGTATGGAGCGGGAGACGAGGCTCGAACTCGCGACCTCAACCTTGGCAAGGTTGCGCTCTACCAACTGAGCTACTCCCGCATTGCACTGCTTCGCAACGCCTTGCACTTTAACTTTGCTAAACCACTCTACTGAACAACGCGCTGCTTCAAAATTCTGGAGCGGGAGACGAGGCTCGAACTCGCGACCTCAACCTTGGCAAGGTTGCGCTCTACCAACTGAGCTACTCCCGCGTAGTACTGCTTGGTGTTGCTTTATGTTGCTTAAAGACCTTACCGCCGCCTTCTTGCTCTTACTGCATCCGACGTTTTGAACTGCGTGCATCGGAGAAACGAGATTATGGAGAAACGACTGAAACGTGTCAACCCCTTTTGCCCATCTCTTTAACTGAACAGATTTCGCTCACGAAGTCACCGCCCTTTAGCGTCTTTCACTGCCTCTCACCGGCATGCACGCCGACATTGGAGCCGCCACGCAGGTGAGCGCGCCCGTTCACACGGCGCCGCCGCGCTCGCGAATTTGCGGCCACGCGAGCTTCATGTAATAGAGCATCGACCAGATGGTCAGGAATGCCGCAAGATAAATGAGCCACAGACCCCAGGTGCGCGTGTCGATCGCCACGCCGCCGCCGAACGACAAAGGGCCGTTGAACAGCAGCATCGGAATCGCCACCATCTGGCAAGCGGTCTTGAATTTGCCGAGCGAATTCACGGCGACGCTCTTCGACGCTCCGATCTGCGCCATCCATTCCCGCAACGCCGAAATGGCGATCTCGCGTCCGACGATCACGAGCGCGATCGCCGAGTCGATGCGCGCGAGCTGCACCAGCACGAGCAACGCGGCCGTCACCATCAGCTTGTCTGCGACCGGGTCGAGAAACGCGCCGAACGCCGAAGTCTGATTCCACTTGCGAGCCAGATAGCCGTCGAACCAGTCCGTCAGCGCGGCCAGCACGAAGATGGTCGCCGCCGCGAGATTGCGGTGCGCGGGGCTCATCATCATATCCGGCAGATAGAACACGCCGACGACGAGCGGAATCAGAACGATCCGCAGCCAGGTCAGGAAAATCGGGAAATTGAACGGCATGGGCAGGCGCAACGTCTGACAGGAGAGATGCAATTGTGCCGTGTCACAGTGCCTGCCACAAGCAAAGCGGCGCCGCGAGCGAGGCGCGCGCGCCGCATGCGAACCTCTTTGGCGACGCGCACGCCCGCCTTTCGGGTGAGCGCCTTCTCGAGCGTTCGTCTGCGGTCAGTGCAATTGCCGGTAGATCTGCTCGGCGAGCGCCTGCGAAATGCCTTCAACGCTCGCGAGGTCTTCGACGCTTGCCGCGACCACGCCGCGCAGCCCGCCGAAGCGCGCCAGCAACCGCTGGCGCCGTTTTGCGCCCACGCCCTCGAGTTCCTCCAGCCGCGAGGTCTGGCGCGTCTTGCCGCGCTTCGCGCGCATGCCAGTGATGGCGAAGCGGTGCGCCTCGTCGCGGATCTGCGCGACCAGCATCAGCGCGGCGCTCTCCTTGCCGAGTTCGAGCGGCGCGCGGCCGTCGGCGAAAATCAGGGTTTCCAGGCCGACCTTGCGCCCCTCGCCCTTCGCGACTCCGACCAGCATGCCGGTGTCGAGTCCAAGCTCGGTGAACACCTGCCGCGCGATTTCGACCTGGCCCTTGCCGCCGTCGATCAGCACGATGGTCGGCAACACGCCGCCCGACGCCACCGGCTCCGCGGCCTCCGGCGTCAAGGACGGATCCGCGGCCGCGTCGCTTTGCAGTTCAGCGGCTTCGTCTGCGGCGTTCGCGGCGGCTTGCGCCACCATCTTCTCGTAGCGGCGCGTGAGGACCTGACGCATCGCCGCGTAGTCGTCGCCGGGCGTGATGCCGGTGATGTTGTAGCGGCGATATTCCGACGACTGCATCTTGTGATGGTGATACACGACGCACGAAGCCTGCGTCGCCTCGCCCATCGTGTGACTGATGTCGAAGCATTCGATCCGCACGTGCGCCAGGTCGTCGCACTCCATGCCGAGGGTGTCGGTGAGCGCACGCGTGCGGGCCTGCTGCGAGCCTTGTTCCGAGAGCAGGCGTGCGAGCGCGAGCCGCGCGTTCTGCTCGGCCATTGCTAACCACGCGCGCCGTTGACCTTGCGGCTGACGCAGCACGGTGACCTTGTGGCCGGCCTGCTCGATCAGTACGTCGACGAGCTCGCGCGTGGCCGGCGCATGGCTGACCACGAGCACCGGTGGCACGCGGTTGCCGAGGTAATGCTGCGCGATGAATGCCTCGAGCACTTCTGATTCGATGCCGGCCGGCGTGCGGCGTTTGCGCCCTTTCGCCGGTTCTTCGCCGGCAGCCGAATCCGCATCCGTATCGCTCATGTCGTCTTCTTCGGGCGGCAGCTCCTGTGCGATGGCGAGCGCATCGGCATCAGGCGACTTTGCATAGTTGTCTGCGTCGTCGGTCGCCCCGTTGTCCGCGTCGTCGGCCGCCTCCTGGACGACCGGCGAAGCCCCATCCGACGCAATGTCAGCGAGCAGATCGTCACCTTCGCCGTCTTCAAGCCCGCCCTCTTCCGCGGTCAGCGCGCTTTCCACATGCGCGGGGAAATACGCCTTGTCGCCGAGATGCCGCCCGCCGCGCACCATCGCAAGATTCACGCAGACGCGGCCGCCGAGCGCGACCACCGCGAGAATATCGACGTCGCTGTCGCTGCCCACTTCGATCGCCTGCTGATGCAGCACCGTCGATAGCGAGCTCATCTGATTGCGCACCGCCGCCGCCTGCTCGAACTTCAGCTCGCTCGCGAACGCATGCATCTTCTGCTCGAGCTCCTTCATCACTTCGCCCTGGCGGCCAAGCAGAAAGCGCGACGCGTTCGCGACGTCGCGCGCATAGTCCTCTTCGCTGATGTTGCCGACGCAAGGCGCCGTGCAGCGCCCGATCTGATGCAGCAGACACGGCCGGGTGCGGTTGTTGAACACCGAATCCTCGCAGGTGCGCAACTGGAATACGCGCTGCAGGATCT
Organism: Burkholderia sp. WSM2230; assembly: GCF_000472445.1. GTDB lineage: Bacteria > Pseudomonadota > Gammaproteobacteria > Burkholderiales > Burkholderiaceae > Paraburkholderia. The sequence goes on along the minus strand of NZ_AXAJ01000008.1, from coordinate 152,845 downwards.
GAATGCTCTCGCGCACGGCCCACGCGCTCGGAAACGGCCCGAAGTACTGGTTCCTGCGATCCACGGCGCCGCGGTAATACGCCATGCGTGGGAACTTGTGGCCAGTCAGCTTCAGGTACGGATACGACTTGTCGTCGCGAAACAGAATGTTGTAACGCGGCGCGAGTGCCTTGATCAGATTGTTTTCGAGCAGCAGCGCTTCGGCCTCGGACCGCGTGACGGTCGTCTCTATGCGCGCGATGCGCGTGACCATCATCGCGATGCGCGGCGACAGTTGCGTCTTGGTGAAATAGCTCGAGACCCGCTTTTTCAGGTCGCGCGCCTTTCCGACATACAGCACGGCGCCGTGCGTATCGTAATAGCGATAGACGCCTGGCAGATGCGGCAATTGGGCGAGCACTTTCCTCGGCTCGAATTCAACGCTTGCTTCGGGTTCGGTCATGCAGGATCGGCTGGGTGGACTGTCTCGCGAAGCCTGGCGCCGTAGGCCGCGCCGCATGCACGCCGGCACGGCACAATCCGACGAGGGCTTCGTACGAGTGCTTTAGAATCGCCAGTTTAGAACATTCCGCGTCCGCCCGAGCCTTGCCGATGTCCTCAACTGCGCCGCTCACCGCTTTATCCGTCGCGCTGCCCGCCGAACCGTGCGCGGCGATAGCCTGCGACATTTTCTGCGCGGTAATCGACAATTTCGGCGATATCGGCGTGTGCTGGCGCCTCGCGCGGCAACTGGCGAGCGAGCACGGCTGGCAGGTGCGTGTGTTCGTCGACGATCTGCATGCGTTCCAGAAACTGTGCCCTTCGCTCGCGCTGGATCGCGCGCAGCAGACGGTCGGCGGAATCGTCGTCGAGCATTGGCACACGCCCGCGCATGCGGGCGACACGCTGCAGGTCGCGGACGTCGTGATCGAGGCATTTGCCTGCGAGCTGCCGCCCGTTTACGTGGCGGCCATGGCGCAGCGGGAGCGCGCGCCCGTGTGGATCAACCTCGAATACCTGAGCGCCGAAGACTGGGTGGCCGACTTTCATCTGCGGCCGTCGCCGCATCCGCGCTATCCGCTCGTCAAGACATTCTTTTTTCCTGGCCTCGGGCCGGGCACCGGCGGCGTGCTGAAGGAACGGGGTCTGGATGCCGCGCGCGACGCGTTCCAGGCGTCGCCGGCCGCGCGCGACGCCTGGTGGCGCACAACCGTCGGCCAGGCGCCGCCCGCCGGCGCGACGGTCGTGTCGCTGTTCGCCTACGAGAATCCCGCCGTCGACAGCCTCCTCGAACAGTGGCGCGACAGTGTCCAACCGGTCATGTTGCTGGTACCGGAGGGCCGCATCTCCGGCGCCTTGGCGCGCTTTTTCGGACTGCCTTCGTTTGGCGCTGGCGCCCATGCGGAGCGCGGCGCCCTCAGCGCGCGCGGCCTCGCGTTCACGGAGCAATCTGACTACGACGCGCTGCTGTGGGCCAGCGACCTCAATTTCGTACGCGGCGAAGACTCCTTCGTGCGCGCGCAGTGGGCGGCGAAGCCCTTCGTCTGGCACATCTACCCGCAAGCCGATGACGCGCATCTACCCAAGCTCGACGCCGCGCTCGCGCACTACGCCCGCACGCTTCCCGAGGACTGCGCTGCGGCTCTCGCGCGCTTCTGGCATGCCTGGAACGGCGCCGGCACGCCCGACTGGGCGGCACTGTGCCGTCACTCCCCCGCGCTGCAGCGGCGCGCGGTCGAATGGGCCGCCGAACTCGCGCAAGTTGGCGACCTCGCGGGAAATCTGGCCTTGTTCACAAAAACTCAGTTAAAATAAGCGGTTATCCAACGGCCGACGACGCAAGCGCGGCCCGATCGCAGCAAAAAATCCTGGTCTTTGCGGTTTGTCCGGCGTGAAAAACCCGCGCCAAACCGCGTAATCCTGCGCCAGGACCAGGCTGCCGACCGGCGCCACTCGTGTACACGCCCGCATCGGGTAAAAAACAGGTAACGGACTGCGGGGACTGCGGGAATGGCAGAGTGCGCTGCATCGGCAACTCTGTCGGCAGCGCCCTCGCGAATCCCGCGGCAAGCCAACCACGCTTCATGCACCGCTTCTCGCCGGGCCGTCCCGGCGCAGCGCGGCGTGCATGAAATGTCGAAGCCGCTTGCGCCGTATGCCGTTGAGCACCAGTTACAGCTACTTATTTCGTACAGGACAGTTTTTATGAAGACCGCACAGGAACTCCGCACCGGCAACGTCGTGATGATCGGCGCAGACGCCATGGTCGTGCAAAAGGCCGAATACAACAAATCGGGCCGCAACTCCGCCGTCGTCAAAATGAAGTTCAAGAACCTGCTGACCGGCGCAGGCATGGAAAGCGTGTACAAGGCAGACGACAAGTTCGACGTCGTCGTGCTCGAGCGCAAGGAAGTGACGTATTCGTACTTCGCCGACCCGATGTACGTGTTCATGGACGCCGACTACAACCAGTATGAAGTCGAAGCCGAAATGATGGGCGACGCGATGAACTACCTCGAAGACGGCATGGCTTGCGAAGTCGTCTTCTACAACGACAAGGCCATCTCGGTCGAACTGCCGACCACGCTGGTCCGCGAAATCATCTACACGGAACCCGCTGTCAAGGGCGACACGTCGTCGGGCAAGGTGTTGAAGAACGCCAAGCTCAACACCGGTTTCGAACTGCAAGTGCCGCTCTTCTGCAACATCGGCGACAAGATCGAAATCGACACGCGTACCCACGAGTACCGTAGCCGCGCCTAAGCGCCGGCCACTTCTCCCCGCGCGCCGCAGCGCGCGCCGGGAAAATCAGGAAAGCGCCCACATTGGGCGCTTTTTCTTTTTTGGGCCGCCGGGTATCGTTGAGGAAAACTTTACCGGCAATTTTCTCCAAATTGCCGGCCGCCGCGCTCGTTCTTGCCGGCTTGCGCAGAGGTAAGCCCTTGATCTAGCGAGTCAAAGCGCATTGGCACAAGTCATGCTAGTCAGCATTTACCTTATGTTTCTAACTGCGGAGAGTCGAGATGAACAACGACATCGCTGAAGGCAAGTGGAAGCAGCTGCTTGGCAAAGCCAAGGCCGCATGGGGCGAACTGACCGACGACGAATTGACGAAGGCCGAAGGTCGCGCCGACCGTCTCGCGGGCCTGATCCAGGAACGTTATGGCAAGAGCCGCGAAGACGCAGAGCGCGAAGTGCGCCGCTTCTTCGACAGCAACCGGGATTTCTGACAGCAGAAGTGAAGGTAAGTACCGGTGCCCTTGCCCGCCACATTGTGGCCGGGAGGATGCCGGTGAATTTGGACCGGGGCAGCGCGACGCGAATCGCTGGGTCGCGAACCGCCCCTTTGCTACAGCAAAGGACCAGAACTACGTGAGTCGACTCGCCGCCCGCTTCGCCTGCACCTGCCGACTGGAGGGCCGCCATTGCGCCGCCTCGGCTGCCGGCGCGCGCGCGGTGGCGCATCCGACCGACAGTACCGGCCAGCCATCGTGCTCGCGCCGCGCGCCGCAGTCTCCGGGCGCAGAAGCGGGTATTCCATCCATTTAAAAAGTTGCGCTCGCCATGCCACACGCCCTGATTGTTGAAGACGATCCCAATAGCCTGTCGGGCCTGTCCGCCATACTTGCCGCCGACGGCTTTTCCGTCGACACGGCGACGACGCTCGCCGAGGCGCGGGCCGCGCTCACGCGCTTCATTCCCGACGTCGTGCTGGTCGACCTGAATCTTCCGGACGGCAGCGGGCTCGACCTGTTGCAGCATCTGCCCGCGCATCCGCCAGGCGGCGCATTGCCCGTCATCGTCATGACCGGCAACGCGACCGTCGAAAGCGCGATCGAGGGTTTGCGGCACGGCATCTGGGACTATCTGCTGAAGCCCGTCAATATTCCGCGGCTGCGCAGCCTGCTCGCGCGCATTCCGCGGCCCTACGAGCTGACCGAAGAGGTCCAGACGCTGCGCGCGTCGCTGCGCCAACTGGGCCGTTTCGGCTCGATGCTGGGCCGCAGCGGCCCCATGCAGCACGTGTACGACACGATCGAACACATCGCGCCCACAGAAGCCGCCGTGCTCATTTCCGGCGAAGCCGGCACCGGCAAGCAGGTCGCGGCCCGCACGATGCACGACATGAGCCGGCGCCGCAAAGGCCCGTTCGTGACGCTCGACTGCCGGAGCGCGGGCGGCGCGGTGGCACTGCGTTCCCTGGACAGCGTGTTGTTCGGCCACGAGCGCGGTGCCTTCAGCGGCGCGGAGCAGCGCGAGCCGGGCCTGTTCGAGCAGGCGAGCGGCGGCACGCTTTTCATCGACGAAATCGCGGAGTTACCACGTGCGCAGCAGGAGGCGCTGCTGCGCGCGCTCGATTCGCAGACGTTTATGCGCGTGGGCGGCACGAGCCAGGTAGTGACCGATTTCCGCCTGATCGCGTCGACGCGCAAGGTGCCGCGCGCCGCGGTCGCCGACGGCAGCCTGCACCAGGACCTCGCGCTGCGCCTTGAAGCCGCGGCCGTGACCTTGCCGCCGTTGCGCGAGCGCGGCGAGGATCCGGCGCTGTTGGCGCAGGCCATCGTCGACGAACTGAATCACGACGCTGCCGCGCGCGGCGTCTCCGAGGTCGCGAAACAGATCGGGCCGAATTTCCTGCGCGAATGCCTGAGCTACGAATGGCCTGGCAACGTGCGTGAACTGCAGGACCGCGTGCGGCGCGCCTATCACGCGTCCGGTGACGTGCTCGAGTCGCTGCGCGCGGACGAAGCGGGCTCCGTCAATGGCCGCGATCTGAACGGCAGCCGCGTGCAGGTCACGGTCGGCACGCCGCTCGCGGATGTCGAAGAAATGCTGATTCGGGCCACGCTCGATGCGGTCGGCGGCACGCGCCATCGCGCGGCATCGCTGCTCGGCATCAGTCCCAAAACGCTTTACAACAAGCTGCAGCGCATGCGGCTCAACTGACGGGCGCGAACCGCCAGCGCGCATCGAATGGAAAACGGCGTCTCACCTGGAGACGCCGTTTTTCTGGCTGCTGCCCGCCGCTCAGGCGAAGGTACTGCGCAGCAACGCCTGCGCTTGCAGATACTGCGGCTGCGCGACCAGCTTGCTCCACTTCAGCGCCTTGCCGCGCGGGCGCATCCGTTCGATCCGCTGCTGCGATTCCTTCGACGGCGTAAAGCGCAATTCATCAAGCACCTGTTCCGCCTGTTCCGGCTGATTACAGATCAGCACCATGTCGCAGCCGGCTTGCAGCGCCGCCGTTGCGCCCTCGGTCAGCGTGCCGCCCTGGCGCGCGGCTTCCATTGAAAGGTCGTCGCTGAAAATCGCGCCTTCGAAGCGCAGCTTGCCGCGCAGGATGTCCTGCAACCACACGCGAGAGAAACCCGCCGGCTTCGAGTCGACTTGAGGGTAGACCACATGCGCCGGGATCACCGAGCCGAGCGACAAGCCAAGCCAGTCATACGGCGCGACATCGTCGCGCAGGATCTGGTCGAGCGAGCGATCGTCGACGGGCATCGCGACGTGCGAGTCGGCGTGCGCGAAACCGTGCCCAGGGAAATGCTTGCCGCAGTTACTCATGCCCGCAAGCGCGAGACCGTGGTTGAGGCTTTTCGCGAGCAGCGTCACCACGCGCGGGTCGCTATGAAACGCGCGATCGCCGATCACCTGCGACTGCCCGTAATTCAGATCGAGCACAGGCGTGAAGCTCATGTCGATACCGCACGCGCGCAGCTCCGAGGCGAGGATATAGCCGACCGCCGTCGTGACCTTGGTGGCGTGCAGCACGTCGCTGTCCCACAGCGCGCCGAGCTTGCCCATCGCGGGAAGCACCGTGAAGCCGTCGGTCCGGAAGCGCTGCACGCGTCCGCCTTCGTGATCGACAGCGATCAGCAGATCCTCGCGAATCGCGCGAATCGAATCGGTCAGCGCGATGAGTTGCGCGCGGCTCTCGTAGTGGCGCGCGAACAGGATCACGCCGCCGGTCATCGGGTGGGCAAGGCGGCGCCTGTCGTCGTCGTTCAGCGTTTTGCCGACCACGTCGAGCATCACCGGTCCGGGAATGGTTTTCATCGAATTCCGCTTTGAAGAATGCGTGGAGCAAGGAAAGACGCGGCCGCGCGGGCCGCGGTTCCGATTATTTTTTATCGGCAGGACTGGCGGAAAATGACGGGCTGGTGCCCTCAGGCTCCTGAGCCCGTGCGCATTCGGCGATCACGAACGACACCGCGTAATCGCGCTCGTCGCTGATCGTGACGCGCGCCGTAATGCCGCGCGCCTCGAGCCATTCGGCGAGTTCGCCCGAGGCGACGACCATCGGCTCGCCGCTCGGCTTGTTGAGCGTTTGCAGCGCGCGCCATGTCATCGGCCAGTGCATGCCGAGACCGATTGCCTTCGAGAACGCTTCCTTCGCCGAGAAGCGCGTGGCGAGAAAGGCGAGGCCGCGCGCCGCCGAACGCGCGTTGCGCGCGTGATAGACGCGCAGTTCGTCCGGCCCGAGCACCTTCTCGGCAAAGCGGCCGTTGGTGCGCTGCATGACCGCAGCGACGCGGCTCACCTGCACGACGTCTGTACCGATGCCGTAGATCGCCATATGCGTGAGCGGCTCGTCGGGCGGCATCAGGCGCGTGCGCCGAGACGCGCGGCGACCATGATCGCCTTCATCTCGCGCACCGCGTTGTCCCAGCCGGCGAAGATCGCGTGCGCGACGATCGCATGACCGATGTTCAGCTCGACAATGCCGTCAATCGCCGCGATCTGCTGGACGTTCGTGTAATGCAAACCGTGGCCGGCATTGACCTTGATGCCGAGCGTCGCGCCGAACTCGACCGCGCGGACGACGCGCTCGTACTCGCGCTGCTGTTCCGCGGGATCGTGCGCTTCGGCGTAGCGTCCGGTATGCAGCTCGATTACCGGCGCGCCGGCTTCGTGCGCGGCGCGAATCTGCGTCTCGTCGGGATCGATGAAAAGCGACACGCGCGAGTTCGCGTCCGCAAGCTGACGGCACGCGGCGCGCACGGCCTCGAACTGGCCGGCCACGTCAAGACCGCCTTCGGTCGTCAATTCCTGGCGCTTTTCCGGCACCAGACAAACGTCGTGCGGCTGCACCTCGCACGCGATGTCGAGCATTTCCTGTGTGACCGCGCATTCCAGATTCATCCGCGTCTTCAGCAGCGGACGCAGCGCGCGCACGTCCGCGTCCACGATATGGCGGCGGTCTTCGCGCAGATGCAGCGTGATCGCGTCGGCGCCCGCCTCCTCTGCCATCAGCGCGGCGCGGATCGGGTCGGGGTATGACGTGCCGCGCGCGTTGCGCAGCGTGGCGACGTGGTCGATATTCACGCCGAGATCGATCACATTCGGCGACGTTAGAAAGAAGCTCATAAGTTCTGCAAGTCGATCAGAATCTGGCGCGTCGCGAGCGGCGTGCCGCCAAGGTAGGTGTTGAGCAGAAAGCGCATCAGCGTTTTGCTTTGCGCCACGGTCTGCGCTCGATGGTAATCGTCCTGTTCCATATCGAGCAAGGTTTGACCCGCAACCACTGGCCATTGCGCCGGCAAGTCGTCGGAGGCTTCGCGCACGCCGCGCTCCGGGTCGAACACGTAGCGGCTGCCGGCTTCGACCGGCTTGCGCGTTACCGTGCGATCCAGCGACATCGCGTAACCGGTCTCGCGCAACAGCACGCGCTCGAACGAGCGCAGCACCTGGACCGGTGGCTCATCGTGCGCGAGGCGCGTCATGGTGACCACGTAGTGATGGAACAGTTGCGGATGCGGGTCTTCGCGCGCACAGAACTTGACGAGCAGTTCGTTCACGTAGAAGCCGCACAGGAGCGCGTCGCCCGTCAAAGGCAACATGCCGCCGACCCATTCCGCGCCGGTCAGCGTGCGCACCTCCGACTTGCCCGACCACGACAGCGCGAGCGGCTGGAACGTCTGCAACACGCCGCGCAACGCGGAGTGCGGGCGCTTTGCGCCCTTCGCGACGAGCGCGAGGCGGCCGTGATCCCGCGACAGCACGTCGATGATCAGACTGGTCTCGCGGTACGGATAGCTGTGCAGAACGAACGCCGGCTGCTCCGCGATCCGGTATTCGGACGCCGAACCGGAACCGCGCGACGACTTGCGCGCCGGCGCCTTGCGCGGCTCTTCGCCGGCAGTGGCGTCAGAGGTATTTTTGGTGGAGGATTTGCGGCTACCGCGAGCGGCCCGGGTGGAGCGCTCGCGCGACGGCTCGGCCGGCTCGGAATCGTCCGGGTCGGTGTTGGAATTCAGCGTGACCCACGCGTCATTCGTACCCATACGCACGAAGTCCCGCTTCGTTGTCGGCCCAACCGCTCTTCACCTTGATGAAGGTTTCGAGATACACCGGGCCGTCGAACAGCTTCTCCATGTCAAGGCGCGCCTCGCTGCTGATCTGCTTAAGCTTGGCGCCCTTCTGCCCGATGATCATGGCCTTGTGCGTGTCGCGTTCCACAAGGATCGTCGCGAAGATTCGGCGCAGACGCCCTTCTGTCTCGAACTTGTCGATCAGCACGGTGCTCGTGTACGGCAGTTCGTCGCCGGTCCAGCGGAAAACCTTTTCACGCAGAATCTCGGCGGCGAGAAAGCGTTCGCTGCGATCGGTGAGATCGTCCTCGCCGTAGATCGGCGCGCCTTCCGGCAGGTAAGGCTTGACGGTCGCCATCAGACGTTTGATGTCGTCCGGGTTCTTCGCCGACAGCGGCACGATTTCGCTGAAGGGACGCAGCGCGCTCATCTGCTGCATGAACGGATACAGCGAGTCTTTGTCCGACACGCGATCAAGTTTGTTCGCGATGAGCAGCGCGGGCACCGACGGCGGAATCAGGTCGAGCACCTTCTGATCGTCCGGGCCGAAACGGCCGGCTTCGATCACGAACAGGATCGCATCCACGGCGGTGAGCGTGGACGTCACAGCACGGTTCAGCGAACGGTTCAGCGCGCTGCTGTGCCTGGTCTGGAAGCCGGGCGTGTCGACGAAGATGTATTGGGCATCTTCAAGCGTGTGAATGCCGGTGATGCGATGGCGCGTGGTCTGCGCCTTGCGCGAGGTAATGCTGACTTTCTGGCCGACCAGCGCGTTCATTAGCGTGGATTTGCCGACGTTCGGACGGCCGACGATTGCGACCATGCCGCAGCGAAAACCAGTGGGAGTGGGAGCGTTCATATTCGGGCTACGGCAGGTTCGGATCGACGCCCGATGTTGGCGCGCCGACGGCAATCAATGGCCCGCGTCGGCGACGCGCGTTTGTACCGCGTCGGCCACGCCGGGTTCGTGTTCGGTGGGCGCCGCAGCGCTCGTTGCGGGCGAAGCGGCGCTGGCCGGTGCCTCGCGCGTGCGATGCGGTTTGTCGGTGACGCGGGCGGCGGGTTCGGCGGTTCGGGGGTCGGCGGTTTTTGCTTCTATGACCTTCTGGTCCGCGGCTTTGTCCGTCTTATCGGCTTTGTCTGCCCTTTCGGACTTCTCGGCCTTATCCGCACGTTCCGCTCGCTCAGGCGCGCTGTACTCGACGTGCGCGGCGCGAATCACGGCGAGCGGCGCAGCGGCGCTCGCCACTGCCAGCACCGTGCGTTCGCCCAACGGCTCGGCGCCCGGCGCCACTCGCGTGGCGTCGCCCCGCGCCGCGGCGCGTTCGTTCTTGCGCTCGGGGCTGCTGCGCAGATCCAACGCTGCCTGTACGCCCGTTACGCCCGGCACGACCTCCGCCTCGGCCTTTTTCGCCGCGCGGGCGCCCTTTGATCGCTTCGACCTGGAAACGACCGCCGGTGCGGCGGCCATCACTTCGTCGAGCGCCTTTTTTGCGGCTGCCTGCTCTGCCGCGCGGCGGCTCGCGCCAGAGCCGGACACCTTCACGTCCAGCTTGGGGACCGTGCATTCGACTTCGAATTGCTGATTGTGCGCCGCGCCATGCGTAGCCACGACGGTATAAGTCGGCAGAGCGATCTTGTGCCCTTGGAGATATTCCTGCAGAAGCGTCTTCGCGTCCTTGCCGAGCGTGCGCGGGTCGATATGATCGAGAATCGGCACGTAAAGGCGCTTGATGACGGTCTGCGCAGCCTCAAAGCCGCCGTCGAGGAAAACGGCGCCCAATACGGCTTCGAGCGTATCCGCGAGGATGGACGGCCGACGAAAGCCACCACTGCGCAACTCGCCCTCGCCAAGGCGAAGTCCTTCGGAAATATTCAGGGCCTGAGCAATTTCGTACAGCGACTGCTGCTTGACCAGGTTCGCACGCACGCGCGACAGATCGCCTTCGTCCAGCTTGCCGAAACGTTGGAACAAAAGCGCAGCCACCGCGCAATTCAGAACGGAGTCGCCGAGAAATTCGAGCCGTTCGTTGTGCGTGGAGCTATGACTGCGGTGCGTTAAAGCCTGGCGCAGCAATTCCGCATTGCGAAATTCGTAGCGCAGACGGCTTTCCAACGGAGATGAGGGCATGGGCAGAGTATAACGCGGGCGCCGTACCGGGCGAAAACGCGGTACGGCCAGCGGAAAAAGCGTGGTGAAGCGACGTTACCGGAGTTTCTTAAAGTGGCGTGATAACACGCCGCCGCTCTGAAGGTCGCGCTGGCGATCGCTGATTGCGACTAGTAGCGATCGATCACAAGGCAGCCCTGCTTGCGACGGGTGATGCCGTTCAGACGCAGCTCACTGGAACGAACCAATGCGCTTAAGATTGCTGAAGTTCATCCAGATAAAAAACGCGCGGCCGACAATATTTTTATCCGGCGCAAAGCCCCAATAGCGGCTGTCCGCGCTGTTATCGCGGTTGTCGCCCATCATGAAGTAATTGCCCGGCGGCACCTTGCAGATAACACCGCGTGCGTTGTAGGTGCAGTTATCGCGATATGGATAATCTTCGGCGCCTACGATAAACGGCGGCACCGCGGGATTGTTCAGAATCGCGTTCTTGCGGCCCTCGAGATTCTCTTCGAACTGCTTCGCGTAGCCGAGACGTTCTTCGTCGAGATAGTCCGGCAGCGGCGTTTCAGGCACCGGCTTGCCGTTGATCGTCAGTTGCTTGTCCTGATAGGCAACGATGTCGCCCGGCAAGCCGATCACCCGCTTGATGTAGTCAACGGACTCGTCTTTCGGATAGCGGAACACCACCACGTCGCCGCGCTGAAGCGGACGGCCTTCAGTGATTTTCGTGTTGACGATCGGCAGGCGGATGCCGTAATCGAATTTATTGACGAGGATGAAATCGCCCACCAGCAGCGTGGGCACCATCGAGCCCGACGGAATCTTGAACGGCTCGACGACAAACGAGCGCACCACGAACACCACCAGAATCACGGGGAAAAAGCTCGCCGAATATTCTAGCCACCACGGTTGGCGCAGCTTGTCGTCACGCAGACGCGCGCGCGTTTGCGCGGCGTTCTCGTCGGCGAAACGCTCGCCTACGCGTTCCTGCTGCCGGTCGAACTCCGCGACTGCGGCTTCTGCCGCGCGCCGCCGTTGCGGCATGAAAACCAGTTTGTCTGCGACCCATGCGACGCCCGTCAAAATAACGAGCACAAAAAGAATCAGCGCAAAATTCATAGGGTTCCGTTGTTCGTCTTATTTGTCTTCGACACGCAGGATGGCGAGGAAAGCCTCTTGCGGAATCTCGACGGACCCCACCTGCTTCATTCGCTTCTTGCCTGCCTTCTGCTTTTCCAGCAGCTTCTTTTTACGTGTAATGTCGCCGCCGTAGCATTTTGCCAGCACGTTCTTACGCAACGCTTTAATGTTTTCACGCGCGATGATGTTCGAGCCGATGGTGGCCTGAACCGCGACGTCGTACATTTGACGCGGAATCAGTTCACGCATTTTTGCCGCCACTTCGCGGCCGCGATACTGGCTTTGCGAACGGTGCACGATGACCGACAGTGCGTCGACCTTGTCGCCGTTGATCAGCATGTCGACCTTCACGACGTCTGACGCGCGATATTCCTTGAACTCGTAGTCCATCGACGCATAGCCGCGCGAAATGGACTTCAGACGGTCGAAGAAGTCGAGCACGACTTCGCCCATCGGAATCTCATACGTGAGCTGCACCTGGCGGCCGTGATACTGCATGTTGATCTGCGTGCCGCGCTTTTGCGTGCACAGCGTGATCACCGGGCCGACATAGTCTTGCGGCATGTACAGATTCACCGTGACGATCGGCTCGCGCACTTCTTCGATCTTCGACGGCTCCGGCATTTTGGCCGGGTTCTCGACCATCAGGACCGTGCCGTCGCGTTGCACGACTTCGTACACCACGGTCGGCGCCGTGGTGATCAGGTCCATGTCGAACTCACGTTCGAGACGTTCCTGCACGATCTCCATGTGCAGCAGACCGAGGAAGCCGCAGCGGAAACCAAAGCCCAGCGCTTGCGAAACTTCCGGCTCATATTGCAGCGACGCGTCGTTGAGCTTCAGCTTTTCGAGCGAGTCGCGCAGCGCGTCGTACTGGTTCGCCTCGACCGGATAAAGGCCCGCGAACACCTGCGGCTTCACTTCCTTGAAGCCCGGCAGCGGCTCTTCAGCCGGACGATTCACGAGCGTCACGGTATCGCCCACTTTGGCCGCGGCCAACTCCTTGATGCCGGCGATAATGAAGCCCACCTGCCCGGCCGACAACGCTTCCAGATTCTTCGACTTGGGTGTGAATACGCCAACGTGTTCGACCGGATACTGCGCACCGGTGGCCATCAGGCGGATCTTGTCTTTCGGACGCAGCGTACCGTTGACGATACGCACCAGCATGACGACGCCGACATAGTTGTCGAACCAAGAGTCGATGATCAGCGCCTGCAGCGGCGCGTCCGGGTCGCCCTTGGGCGGCGGCACTTTCGCGATCAAAGCCTCGAGCACGTCTTCGACGCCCAGACCGGTCTTCGCGCTGCAATGCGTGGCGTCCGTCGCGTCAATGCCGATCACGTCTTCGATCTCGGCAATTGCGTTTTCCGGATTCGCGGCCGGCAAGTCGATCTTGTTGAGCACCGGAATGACGTCGACGCCAAGTTCGATTGCCGTGTAGCAGTTGGCGACCGTTTGCGCTTCCACGCCCTGGCTCGCGTCCACAACGAGCAGCGCGCCTTCGCATGCGGACAGCGAGCGGCTGACTTCGTACGAGAAGTCGACGTGGCCCGGCGTGTCGATCATGTTGAGGTTGTAGACCTTGCCGTCGCGCGCGCGATAGGTCAGCGCCGCGGTTTGTGCCTTGATGGTGATGCCGCGCTCGCGCTCGAGATCCATTGAGTCGAGCACCTGAGCTTCCATCTCGCGGTCAGACAGACCGCCGCAAAGCTGGATGATGCGATCGGCGAGCGTCGACTTGCCATGGTCGATGTGCGCAATGATCGAGAAGTTACGAATATGATCCATTCAGTGCCGATCAAGCAAAAAAGGCGCGCTCGGACAATAGCGGAGCACGCCTTGTAAGTAGGTGAAAAACTTATCTATTTTAGCCGAAAAGGCCGACGCCCGGCGCATCTTGCGAGGTTCGGACGGCGTGGCGCCCGGCAAATGACGCCCGGCTCGAGCCAGGAGCACATCTGCAAAGCGCGTGCATTGCCTTACGCACAGCCTGACCGGTTTCAGGACGCTGCCGCTTTAGCATCGGCGGCGCGGGCCGCGAGTGCACCGCGCACGCGGGATTCGTGAAGATGGTAGTGACAGAGTTCGACACCGTCGCACAACAGAACCGGTACTCGTTCGTTGTAGCGCGCTTCGAGCAAGGGATCGCTATCCACGTCGATCACTTGCACCTGCGCGTCGAACTCGGCCAGCAAGGGCTCGAGCGCGGCGCGCATGTCGTCGCACAGATGGCACCACGCGCGCCCGTAGAGCGTGAGCGGCGCCAGTTTCGTCATTTCTGCACGCTGCGCGGGCGAATCGGCACGAACTGCGTGTTCTCGCCGCGGCGGACCAGCAGCGCGACCATCTTCTGCGAGTCCAGATGCGAAGTCACTTCGTCGAACTGCTTGGCGCTCGTAATGTCCGTATCGCCCACACGCAGGACGATGTCGCCCTTCTGCAACCCGACACGTGCTGCGGGGCCGTCCACAGCGTCGATCTGCACGCCATTGCGCAGTTTCAGCGCGCGCAACTGATCGGCGGGAATATCGCTGACGGCAAGGCCCAGCGCGTTCGTGGCACGCTGCTTCGGCGGCTGCGGCTTCTTCTGGTCGGCTTTTGAAGTCTTGTCCGGCTGCATCTCGGCGATCGTGACAGGCAGGTCGCGGGTTTGGCCCTTGCGCCAGACGGTGATGGTCGCCTTCGTGCCCGGCTTCGTGTCGCCGACCATGCGCGGCAGGTCTGTCGCCGTATCGACCGAATGGCCGTTGAACTTCAGGATGATGTCGCCTGGCTGCACGCCCGCCTTGTCCGCCGGGCCACCCGGCTCGACGCTGCTGACGAGCGCGCCCTGCACCTTCGGCAGGCCGAGCGAATCGGCAACGTCTTTCGTCACTTCGCCAATCGCCACGGCGATCCGGCCGCGCACCACCTTGCCGGACGCCTTCAGCTGGTCGGCCACGCGCATCGCCTCATCGATCGGAATCGCGAAGGAAATGCCCATAAAACCGCCGGTGCGGCTGTAGATTTGCGAGTTGATGCCGATCACCTCGCCCTGCATGTTGATGAGCGGCCCGCCCGAATTGCCCGGATTGACGGCCACGTCGGTCTGGATGAACGGCAGATAGTCGCCGGTGTCGCGCCCCTTGGCGCTGACAATGCCGGCTGTCACCGTGTTCTCGAGGCCGAACGGCGAACCGATTGCGACGACCCACTCGCCCACGCGAACCTTGTTCGAGTCGCCGATGGTGATAGTCGGCAGATTGGCGGCACTGATCTTCACGACCGCGACGTCGGTCCGATCGTCCACGCCGATGAGCTTTGCCTTGAATTCGCGCTTGTCGGTCAGCGTGACGTAAATGGTGTCCGCGTCGTCGATGACGTGCGCGTTGGTCATCACATAGCCGTCGGCCGACAGGATGAAGCCCGAGCCGACGCCGCTGTTCTGCTCGAGGTCGTTGTTGTCCGGCGAGTCCTGGCTGCCGCCGCTGCCACCGTTGTTGCCGCCGCGCGGCACGCCGGGCGACTGCGGCGATTGCGGCATCGGAATACCGAAAAAGCGCCGGAAGAACTCGGACATGTCGCCGTCGTCCATGCCGGGGGGCAGTGCGCCGCGCGGGCCGCTGCT
This sequence comes from Burkholderia sp. WSM2230, assembly GCF_000472445.1. Lineage (GTDB taxonomy): Bacteria > Pseudomonadota > Gammaproteobacteria > Burkholderiales > Burkholderiaceae > Paraburkholderia. Next base: position 137,688 of record NZ_AXAJ01000008.1, on the reverse strand, counting down.
GGTCACGCGGGCGGTCGTGCGAATGTTGACGACCGCCGGACCGACCTTGTCGACGAGGTCGGTAAAGTCAGGCAGGTTGGCTGCGGAGGCCGCCGACGCCGTGTGCGGTGCAAACGGCAAACATGCCACCACCACCGCAGCCGCGAAGAATTTGCGCAGCGAGAAAGTCGTCATAGTGTAGGAAACCGAGGGATTCAGGATTCGGAGAATTACTTCGGAGCCTTGTATTCTATGGCAGACGCAAATTGCTGCAACGTAGCCTGCGGGACTTCACCGAGCAGGGTAATCCAGAAGTCGCCTCGCCGCTTGACCAGCACGTGCGTCGCGCCGCTGCTGCCCGCGCCTTCCTTGCGCGTATTGTTCTCGACCGGCTCGATGAATACCGAGACTGCGGCGAGACCATCCGAGAATACCGCCTGATCGACCGGAATGGTGGGTTGACCGGCTTCACGCGCCGCCATAGGCCGGCGCAATTCGCGGATCTTGTGAAAGCCCGGCACTGCGGAGCCGAACTGCCAGCCTTGCGCGGCCATATCGACCGGCTCGATAGGCGGATGCACTACCGTCCAGCCGCCGGTATTGCGTATTCCGTTCACGATACCCGTCTTGTCGACCGGCACGCCAATGCGGATTTGCGAAAACGACAATTGTTCGAGCACCTGGCCGCTCGGGTCGAGCGTTTGGGCGCGCAGCAGCAGACCCGTTTTCTTGTCGGCCCACAGTTTGTAAGCGAAACGATAGGCGTCTTTCGGATCGAGTTCGATCACCTGGCTTTCGACACCGGCCACGCGATCGTCGCCGAGCAGTTTGGGCTCATACACGGACAGGACCTGCTCGCCGCTTACCGCCAGCAACGCGGGGAACGAGTCTTTGTTCTGGCGCTTTTCGACCACGCACAAATGGCGTTCCGGCACGAACGTGTAGAGCTCGTCGTTATGACGGAGCATTTTGCGCGGCTTGCCGTCCAGGCTTTCCAGCTGCTCGAATTCGCCGTCGGCACGGGTCGCGTAATGCGCGATCCGCGAGGTTTGAACGAAATTGCCCCGTTGATAGACGAACGCGCCCTCGTAGTTCTGCTGCTGCGCGGCCTGATGAATGCGATCGAGGAGATCAGCGGCCGTGCGGCGCGCGACGAGCGGGTCGTCGGTTTGTGCAAATACCCGCGGTGTAGCGGACAACAATACGGCTGCGCAGAACAGAAATGCCGGCAGCCGCCCCCAGATAGTCGTTTTATTGAACCGCGGAGTCTGCATCAAACTATTGGCCTTGCGTGGAAACGGCGGCAGCCCGGATGAGCGGCATGGAACCCGGCATGACCGGTTGCTGCGCGAATTGCTGGTGTGCTTCCAGATACTGGTCGAGGCTCGCGTCGCGAATGATGTTGGCGTCTTGAACGACCGGCATGACGTTCGCAGCGGGGACCGACGCCATCGCCACTTTCTGCAGTGCGTCGCCGTGCGAGGACACCGAGGCGACCTGCGTTGCGCCGGGGCCGCCGGGCACGCCTTGCAGTTGCGGCACGACGATCCACGTGAGGGTGGCGGCTGCGGCAGCCACGGCGAAGGCCGGCACCACCCGACGACGCATCGACAGCAGACGGTGCGTGATCGGCTGTGAAGCCGGCTGTGAAGCCGGCTGTGAAGCCGACTGTGAAGCCGGCGCGAGCAGATGCGGCTCGCTTTCGAGGCGCGCAGCGAATCCGCTCAGAAAGGCATGGCTTGCCGCGGAACTGACCGCGAGATCGTCCGAACGCAATGCGTCGCCGATCAGGTGATAGCTGGACCACGCGGCGCGATCTTCGCCGTCCAGCTCGGACAGAAACTTGTCCACATTCAGATGCTCTTCGCCGAACAGCTCACCGTCGACAAAAGCGGACAGACGCTCGCCGCGCGAACTGGCTTGCGATTGCATCGAGACCGACCCCATGATGCTCCCCATCTTACGAAAATCCCGTAGTGACACCACTAATCCAGATATTGCACCCGCGCCCCGTTCGGCTCGCCGGGCTTACCAGCGCTTGCCTTCAGGTGTGTCAAGCAACGGACGCAATTTTGCCGCAATGGCTTCGCGAGCGCGGAAAATTCGCGATCTGACGGTGCCGATCGGGCAGTTCATCATCTCTGCGATTTCCTCGTAGCTCAGACCTTCAATTTCACGAAGAGTAATGGCGGTACGCAGCTCTTCCGGTAAAACCGCCATCGCAGCATTGACCGTCTCGGCGATCTGCTTGCTCATCAACATCGACTCAGGCGTGTTGATATCCCTTAGTTGGTCGGCGTCCGAGAAAGTTTCAGCTTCTTCAGCATCTGCTTCCGTCGATGTCGGCGCGCGCCGGCCCTGGGTCGCAAGGTAGTTCTTCGCCGTGTTGACCGCAATCCGGTACAACCACGTATAAAAAGCGGATTCCCCCCGAAATTGCGGCAACGCGCGGTAGGCCTTGATGAAAGCGTCTTGCGCAACGTCTTCCACCTCGGCGGGGTCGCGCACGAGGCGCGAGATCAGCCGGAGAATCTTGCGGTGGTATTTGGAGACCAGAAGCTCGAACGCGGCCTTGTCGCCCTTCTGGACGCGCTCGACCAGCACCTGATCAATTTCTTTTTCGCTCACCTGATAAATCCGTTAACTTAAGGGCGCATGACGGGGGCACCATTGTAGCGTCCCCCTCGACGGGGCAAGTTACGCAGCACATGACGCGCGGTAACAGCGGTTACAGTCGTTACAGTCACGCGCCGGCGCGCCGCCTGGCACGCACCGCCAGTTCGCGGAAGACAGCCGGGGGGACTGTGTCGGCGGGAATCAGCAGCGTTTGCCGACATCCCTCTTCCGGCTTCAGCACAAGCACCAGCAGACGGTCGCTCCAGTGAGCGCAGCCGGCTATGCGACCTTGTACGAGCAGAATGCCGGCCCGCCCCCACGCAGTGAGACCCTCGCGTCCCATTGTCAGCGCCACCGGCTGCGCCCGGTCGTGCCTCACCGAGCAAAGCGCGAGGAGCGCGAACGCGGCAAGCGTCAACGGAACCGCTTGGCCAGCGCCCAGCCACGACGACATGCAGCTATAAACCGCCGCGGACGCCGTCGCCGTGAAAACAGCAGTCGCAACGCGCATCGTGAAAGAGCGCCGCAGCGCGATTCGCTGCGGCGCTCTTTCGGACATGGCCGTTTCAGTGAAAGGCACCGGCGAGACCGGCGCCGACAGCTGGCGCGTCACCCGGTTGCGACCCTCAGGCGCGCTTGAAGACGAGCGTGCCGTTCGTGCCGCCGAACCCGAACGAGTTCTTCAGCGCGACGTCGATCTTCATCTCCCGCGCGGTGTTGGCGCAGTAGTCCAGGTCGCACTCGGGGTCCTGGTTGAAGATGTTGATGGTGGGCGGCGACACCTGATGATGCACGGCAAGCACCGTGAACACCGACTCCAGACCGCCGGCGCCGCCGAGCAGGTGACCCGTCATCGACTTCGTCGAATTCACGACGATGTTTTTGGCGTGGTCGCCGAACGCGCGCTTGATGCCGGTCGTTTCAGCCAGATCGCCTAGCGGCGTGGACGTGCCGTGCGCGTTCAGATAATTCACCTGATCGGCGTTGACGCCCGCGTTTTTCATGGCTGCGAGCATGCAGCGGCGCGCACCGTCGCCGTCTTCGAGCGGTGCGGTCATGTGATACGCGTCGCCGCTCATCCCATAGCCGCCGACTTCGGCGTAGATCTTCGCGCCGCGCGCCTTAGCGTGTTCGTACTCTTCGAGCACCATGACGCCGGCGCCTTCGCCGAGCACGAAACCGTCGCGATCCTTGTCCCACGGGCGGCTGGCCGTAGCCGGGTCATCGTTGCGTTGCGACAGCGCGCGCGCCGCCGCGAAGCCGCCGATGCCGAGCGGCGACACCGTCGATTCCGCACCGCCCGCGATCATGACGTCGGCGTCGCCGTATTCGATCAGGCGCGAAGCCTCGCCGATACAGTGCAGACCCGTCGTACATGCGGTGACGATAGCGAGATTCGGACCCTTGATGCCGAACTTGATCGACAGGTGACCCGAGATCATGTTGATGATCGACGCCGGCACGAAGAACGGCGAGATGCGGCGCGGGCCACGATTGAGCAGTTCGGTTTGCGTGACTTCGATCATCGGCAGACCGCCGATACCCGAACCGACAACGACGCCGATACGCTCCGAATTTTCGTCGGTGACTGTAAGGCCGCTGTCCTGCATCGCCTGGATGCCTGCGGCCACGCCGTAATGGATGAACGTATCCATGTGGCGCGCTTCTTTACCGGGAATGTAGTCCTCGATATTGAAGCCCTTCACCTCGCCGGCGAAACGAGTCGAGAAGTTCGATGCGTCGAACTTCGTGATATTGGCAATACCCGACTTGCCGGCGACCAGATTGGCCCAGCCGTCGGCAACATTATTGCCAACAGGCGAAATCAGCCCCAGGCCTGTAACAACAACACGACGGCGGCTCACGGTAACCCCTTTTTCATAGATGACAAAAGCAAAAGCCACAGCGGCCACAGGAACTGCCCTGTGTGCCCTGTGGCTGTTAAGTCGGCAATCGCGCGGAAAATTGCGCTGTCAACATTGCTGGCTCCTGCATGACAACTCTTGCGGCAAGCGGCGCGGCAAAAAACGCCAGCCCCGATAGCGTCGGCAACCGACGCGGCAGGGCGTCATACGACGCGAACGCAGAAACGCAGGCGCGAATGACCTTAGGCCTTGACGTTTGCGCGAGCGTAGTCGATCGCTTGCTGAACGGTGGTGATCTTCTCGGCTTCTTCATCCGGAATTTCCATGCCGAATTCGTCTTCGAGGGCCATCACGAGTTCAACCGTATCCAGCGAGTCGGCGCCGAGGTCGTTCACGAACGAAGCTTCGTTCTTGATTTCAGCTTCGGCCACGCCCAGTTGTTCTGCGACGATCTTCTTGACGCGCTGTTCGATATTGTCCATTACCCCTCCAAGGGAAAGAAGTTCAAAAATACAGGTGCGCGCATTTTATCAGGTTTGATCCGGCAAAAAAGCGGCGCATCAGGTTGCTGTCAAGGCATGCGCCTTACGCATTTGCAAACGCATCAAGGCGCGGATAGTAACCGAATTTGGTTACGACATGTACATTCCGCCGTTCACATGCATCGTCGTGCCGGTGATGTAACCGGCTTGCGGCGACGCGAGGAAAGCGACAGCGTGTGCGATATCTTCCGGGCTGCCGAGACGGCCGAGCGGAATCTGCGTTTTCAGCGCGGTTTGCTGCTCTTCGGGCAAGGTGCGCGTCATGTCGGTGTCGATAAAGCCAGGCGCCACGCAATTCACCGTAATGCCGCGGCTGCCGATTTCGCGTGCGAGGGCGCGCGTCATACCGGCCACGCCCGCTTTCGCCGCGGCGTAGTTGATCTGGCCCGGGTTGCCCGCCGAACCGACCACCGACGTGATGTTGATGATGCGGCCGCCCTTCGCCTTCATCATCGGACGCAGCACCGCGCGCGACAGACGGAACACCGACTTCAGATTGGTATCGATCACCGCATCCCAGTCGTCGTCTTTCATACGCATGGCCAGCTGGTCCTGCGTGATGCCGGCGTTGTTCACGAGCACGTGCAGCGCACCGAATTCCTTCACCGTGCCGTCGATCAGCGCTTCCGCAGCGGCCGCGTCGTTCACGTCGAGCACCGCGCCGCGGCCGCTCACGCCGGCCGCACTGAACGCTTCACTGATGGCCGCCGCGCCGCTTTCGCTGGTCGCCGTTCCGATCACGGTCGCGCCCTGGCGCGCGAGTTCCATTGCAATGGCGCGGCCAATGCCGCGCGAGGCGCCCGTTACGATTGCGATCTGCTTGTCGAGATTGTTTTCCATCTGTCGATCCGAATGCCCTTCGGAGGGCTGATTGATTGCTGATGCCGGTACCGCGTCTGTGCGTTGTCGCACTTAGCTTGCTGTCACGAGCTTGAGCGTTTCTTCGAGCGAGGCCGGATCGAACACGGACGCGCCCGCCAGATTGCCGTCGATGCGCTTTGTGAGGCCCGCAAGGACCTTGCCCGGCCCGCACTCGACCACATGCGTCACGCCCCGCGCCGCCATGGCCTGCACGCTCTCGACCCAGCGCACGGCGCCTGCCGCCTGGCGCACCAACGCGTCTTTGATCTGCGCCGGCTCGTTGACGATGGCGACGTCGACATTGTTGATGACGGGGATGGACGGCACCTGAACGTTGACGCTAGCCAGGTATTCGCGCAGTTGATCCGAAGCGGGCTTGAGCAGCGACGAGTGGAACGGCGCCGACACCGGCAGCGGCAGCGCGCGCTTTGCGCCCTTCGCCTTCGCGACTTCGCAAGCCTTCTCGACGGCGGCCTTGTGGCCGGCGATCACGACTTGCGACGGTGCATTGAAATTGACCGCTTCGACGACGCCCGCGACCGACGCTTCCGCGCACACCGCGCGCACCGTGTCGTCGTCGAGACCGAGAATCGCCGCCATGCCGCCTTCGCCGACGGGCACGGCCGTTTGCATAGCCTGCGCGCGGAAGCGCACGAGCGGCACGGCGTCGCGAAACGCGATCGCGCCGGCCGCGACGAGCGCCGTGTATTCGCCGAGGCTATGGCCCGCGACGATGGCCGGCGTCGGGCCGCCCGCCTGCTGCCACGCACGGTAGATCGCGTAGGCCGCCGTCAGCATGACCGGCTGCGTATTGGTGGTGAGATTCAGATCTTCGGCGGGACCTTCGGCGATCAGCTTGCCGAGGTCCTGATTGAGCGCGTCGGACGCTTCCTGAACCGTCTCGTGCACAACGGCGTGATCGGCGAAAGCGTTGAGCATGCCGACGGATTGCGAACCCTGTCCAGGAAAAACGAACGCAAATTTCATATCGCCCCCAAAGTCGATTTAGTCAGATGTAGGCGCGCGGCGGGAAAGCACGCGGCGCGGGGCGCCTGGAACGGCGCCGCCCGAAGTCAGCCGGCGATCAATAACGGATGACCGACGCGCCCCACGTGAAGCCGCCGCCGACGCCTTCGATCAGCACGTTCTGGCCGCGCTTGATGCGGCCGTCGCGCACTGCGACGTCGAGTGCGAGTGGAATGGACGCAGCCGACGTATTGCCGTGCTCGCCCACCGTGACGACCATGCGTTCCTGCGGCAAGCCGAGCTTGCGGCAGGTGCTCTGCATGATGCGGATATTGGCCTGGTGCGGAATCAGCCAGTCGATCTGGTCAGCCGACAGATTCGCTTTCTCGAGCGCCTCGACCGCGACTTTCTCCAGCACGTTGACGGCCAGCTTGAACACCGCTTGCCCGTCCATATGCAGGAACGCGCTGCCCGCCACCACGCCGCCGTTTACATTGCCCGGCGTGCAGAGAATGTTCGAATGGCTGCCGTCCGCGTGCAATGCGCTCGAGAGCACGCCCGGTTCTGCCGACGCCTGCAGGACCACAGCACCCGCGCCGTCGCCGAACAGCACGCAGGTGGTGCGGTCGTTGAAATCGAGAATGCGCGAGAAGGTCTCCGCGCCGACGACGAGCGCCGTGCGATGCTGGCCGCTGCGAATCAGGCTGTCCGCGAGAGAAACGGCATAGGCAAAGCCGGAGCACACGGCCTGCACGTCGAATGCCGCACCGTGATTCTTGATGCCGAGCTTGTTCTGCAGCAGGCATGCCGTGCTCGGAAACACGAAGTCCGGCGTGGACGTGGCGACGATGATCAGGTCGATGGCTTGCGGATCGAGGTCCGCCGCTTCGATTGCGCGCTGCGAGGCGATCTGCGCGAGGTCGCTCGTCGTGACGTCCGGGTCCGCGAAGTGACGCGCATGGATACCCGTGCGGGCCACGATCCATTCGTCGCTCGTCTCGACGCCCTGCTTGGCGAGCCGCTCAGCAAGGTCCTGATTGGTGACGCGCGCGGGCGGCAGATAGCTGCCGGTTCCGAGGACGCGGGAATAAATTGTCGATTGAGCCATTATGCCTTCGAGGATTGCGCAGCGTAGGGCTCGGCCGGCTGGCCTGCGATGGGGCTTGCGTGACCCGCACCGCTTGCGTCGCGCGCCGCCTGTTCAAGAGAACCTGCGTTCTCTTCCATCGCTTGCGCAAGGCGCTCCAGCACGCCGTTTTTGACGGCATCATACCCGCGTTTGATAGCCCACTCAAACCCGTAGGCATCCGCGGAACCGTGGCTTTTGATCACCAGTCCGCGCAGACCCAGCAGCGCGGCACCATTGTATTGCCGATGATCCACGCGCTTCTTGAAGCGCATCAATACCGGCAGCGCGAGCACGGCCATCACCTTGGTGAGCCACGAACGGCCGAACTCTTCCTTGATGATGTTCGAGAGCATCTGCGCGAGGCCTTCGGACGTCTTCAGCGCAACATTGCCGACGAAACCGTCGCACACGATCACGTCGACCGTGCCCTTGAAGATGTCGTTGCCTTCCACATTGCCGTGAAAGTTCAGCGTGCTGGCGCGCAGCAATTCTCCGGCGCGCTTGATTGTGTCGTTGCCCTTGATGACTTCTTCGCCGATATTGAGCAGCCCGATGGTGGGCCGCTCCTTACCCTCGAGCGCGGACACGAGCGCGTGCCCCATCTCCGCGAATTGCAGCAGGTGCTGCGGTTCGCAGTCGACGTTGGCGCCCAGGTCGAGCATCATCGTGTAGCCGTTGGGGTTGGGCAAGGCGGACGCAATCGCCGGACGCTCGATGCCTGCCAGCGTTTTCAGCACGTAGCGCGATACCGCCATGAGCGCGCCGGTATTGCCAGCGGAAATGCAGGCTTGCGCCTCACCTTCCTTGACGCGATTGAGCGCCACGCGCATGGATGAGTCTTTCTTCTTGCGCAGCGCGACTTCGACCGGATCGTCCATGGCGACGATCTCGGAAGCGGATACGACCGTCAACGCCGGCAGGTCCTGAGCCTTCAACTTCTTCAGCTGCGCACGAATCGCACTTTCAATGCCGACGAGCAGCAACTGCGCGTCGGGATGCGAGCGAACGAAGTTGACGGCAGCGGGAACGGTCACGGACGGGCCGTGGTCGCCTCCCATGCAATCTATCGTGAGCTTTACTGTCATGGAGTGCGGCGAATTTCAGGCGCTCTGCATGGGACCGCAGTAAGCGCTGAAGCTGCAACTGCGATCGACACAAAAAAGCGGCAATTCAATGCCGCCTTTTTGCCGAGCCGGGAAGATGTCAAGCGAGCTGATCGCCACGCGAAACGCCGGTGGGCGCAACGCAGTGAAACGATTAGTCGTTCTTCGTCTTGACGACTTTCTTGCCGCGATAGTAGCCGTTCGGGCTAACGTGGTGACGCAGGTGCACTTCGCCCGTGCTCGGTTCCACAGCCAGCGGCGCTGCCGTCAGGAAATCGTGCGAACGGTGCATGCCGCGCTTCGACGGCGACTTCTTATTTTGTTGAACTGCCATGACTAACTCCTAAAAATTTTCCGAATTCTAACACAGCCCGACGCGGTGTCCGCCACTGGCCGAATGGCCAATGCGCCCGCCTCGCGCTCCCATGCAACTGTTCAGTGCTTCTTGTCGTCCGGCTCGCCGCGCTTGAGACTTTCGAGCGCCGCGAACGGATTCGGCCGCTCGGGTTCGGCGCCTTCGCCCGCACCGCCGGCTTCGTCCAGCGCGGCTTCGTCGCCCTCGCCCTCGTTACCGGCCGCACCAGAGACGAGACTCTCGTGCACCTCGGGACACACCTCGTGCTTGGGCACGAGCGGCAAGGAAAGCAGCAACTCTTCTTCGATCAGGTCGATGAGATCGAACTGGCGCGAGCCCACGATCACTTCGACTTCATCCTCGTCGAGCGGAAACTCTTCGGCTTCCGCCTCCGTGTTGACGATCCGATAGGTCGCGTCGACATTGAACGCCTGCGAGTACGGTGTCATGCACCGCTGACATTCGAGCCACGCAGCGCCGTGAATCGCCATCCTCAAATAAGGCTGGGGACCCTCGGTTCCGTCGTCCTGCAATTCCGGCTGCGTCGCCCCTTCGGCCTGCCAGGTGAACGCGGTGTCGCGGTCTGGCGCTTCTACCGGGACTTCGTTTAACATGCGCGGCAGTTGCGAGACACGCACGACACCCGCGGCCTGCCGGCCGCTCCGCGCAAATTCGAACAGATCGAGTTCATGCGGGTCGGACAGACCTGCAGGTTTGCCAGGATGTCGAGTCATGTGCGCTCCTGCGTCGGCAAGAATTCGCCGTTAGATCACGGGATAAACCAGTTTGCGAGAAAGCCCGCGTACCTTCAGTGATGCGCCTGTAGCCGTGCAGCTATTTTCGTGCAGCTATTTTTCTTGCCGCATTTCTGCTGCTGCTTTTGCCGCTGCTTCTTTGCCGCTGGGTCTTTACAGCCTTTACAGCATTAGACGCCACCAGCCACTACCGCTCCGGCTCACACCAAGGCCCGCCTGACGCAAGCATACCGATGAAAAGCCCAAAATCATATCCGTTTTGTCTTTTCGAGTCAAACACTTAAGCCCGTACCGGCGCGATCTGCGCGCAACCGCGTACATCCCGCCCATCTAGCCGTTAATCGACCATGTCAGATTCCCTCAAAAGCCCGCCACGCCTGATTCTGGCGTCGAGTTCGCCGTATCGCCGCGAGTTGCTCGAACGCTTGCGTATTCCTTTTGAAATGGCCGTTCCCGCCATCGACGAAACCCCGCATGCCGGTGAAACGCCGCAAGCCACGGCACTGCGGCTCGCCGTGGCAAAGGCGCGCGCGGTGGCCGGGGCGCTTGCTCCAAATGAAGCCGCGCTGGTGATCGGCTCAGACCAGGTCGCCACTTACGACGGCCTGCAGATCGGCAAACCAGGCACTCACGACAAGGCGCTGGCGCAGTTGCAGGCGATGCGCGGACGCGAGGTGCTGTTTCATAGTGCGCTGTGTCTCCTCGACAGCCGCTCTGCAGCGGTGCAGACCGCCGACGTCATCACTCGCGTGCGCTTTCGCAATCTGCCGGACGCGGCGCTGGAAGCCTATCTGCGCGCCGAAACGCCGTATGACGTGGCCGGCAGCGCAAAATCCGAGGGACTCGGCATTACGCTGCTCGACGCAATCTACTCCGACGACCCGACCGCTCTCGTCGGTCTGCCGCTGATTGCGCTTTCGGGCATGCTGCTGACGGCGGGCTATCCGCTATTGGGGGCGCGATGAGCGGCACGCTGTATCTGATTCCGAACACGCTCGGCGAAGGCGACGCCGACGCGCTCGACGCCGTGCTGCCCGCCCCGGTGCGCGCCCGCGCCGCGGCGCTTCAGTATTACATCGGCGAAAACGCGAAGACGACGCGTGCGTTCCTGAAGAAAGTCGGCACCGAACGGCCGATTCAGGAAATCGAGATTCGCGAACTGAACGTCAACACGCCGGCCGGCGAGATCGACAAGCTGCTCGCGCCCGTGCTGGCCGGCACTGACGCCGGACTGGTCTCGGAAGCCGGCTGCCCGGCGGTCGCCGATCCTGGCGCACTGCTGGTGCGTCGCGCGCACGAGCGCGGGGTCAAAGTCGTGCCGTTCGTGGGACCGAGCTCCATCTTGCTCGCGCTGATGGCTTCGGGGCTCAATGGGCAAAGCTTTGCGTTCCACGGCTACCTGCCGGTCGATGCAACTGAGAGGGCCAGGCGCTTGCGCGATCTCGAGATGCAATCGCGCAAGGGCAAACAGACCCAGATTTTTATTGAGACGCCGTACCGCAACCGGGCGCTGCTGGACACATTGCTGGCAAGCTGCGCGCCTTCGACACTGGTGTGCGTCGCCGTGGATCTAACGCTCGACACTGAAACGATCCGCAGCCACACGGTGGCGGACTGGAAGAAGAAACCGGCGATCGACCTTCACAAGCGGCCCGCGATTTTTCTGATTCTGGCGGCGTGAGGCTCAGCGGTGGCTGCATTGGAACGTGACGCTGGGCGGATGATTGGGTCGTTGGATTAAGCGGGTGAGGCTGCGCGGCAGTTGATTGGGCGTGCGAAACCGGGCGGCAGAGGCCGGGCGGTTCACCCGGCCCTTGATTGCGCGACCAATTGGGCAGTTGCCGATGGCAATCCCGCCTCAACGCAAGCCCATCTTCCCGCCTGGCGCCAACGCGTGTACAGCCCCACTGCCGACGGCGGCGCCGAACTTGCGCGCGACGCGGTCCGTAATGCTCTCCTTGACCGTGTAATCGATGATCTCCGGCGCCTTGATCACTTCTCGCGCGACGTAATTGGCATCGCCGAAACCGTCCGCCAAGCCCAGCTCGACGCTCTTCTCGCCGGTCCAGAAAAGGCCGGAGAACATGTCCGGCGTCTCGTGCAGGCGCTTGCCGCGCCCCTGACGCACGGCCTCGATGAATTGCCCATGGATCTGGTCGAGCATTTCCTGCGCATGCTGGTCCATCTTCGCGGTTTCAGGAGAGAACGGGTCGTAAAACCCCTTGTTTTCGCCTGAAGTATGCAGCCGGCGCTGAATGCCGAGCTTGTCCATGAGGCCGGTAAAACCGAAACTGTCCATCAGCACGCCGATCGAGCCGACGATACTTGCCTTGTCGACGTAAATCTTGTCGCCGGCCGCAGCGGCGTAGTAACCGCCCGAGGCGCACATATCGCCCACCACCACGTAGAGCGGAATTGACGGATGTTTGGCGCGCAATCGCCGCATTTCCTCGTAGATAATGCCCGCCTGCACCGGGCTGCCGCCGGGACTGTTGCAACGCAGGATCACGCCGGCTGTGCCCGCGTCGTCGAACGCGCTCTCGAGCGCCGCGGCCACATCCTCGGCATTGGCGCGCGTATCTGCCGATATCTCGCCGTCAAGTGCAATCATCGCGGTGTGACGACCGGAAGCCGCGAGCTTGTCGCCGGAAAAATCGAACACGGCCCAGACGACCATGCCCAGCACGGCCAGAAACAGCAGGCGAAAAAAGATTTTCCAGCGCCGCGCGGCGCGTTGTTCCTTGATGGCAGCGAGGGCGATACGCTCGAGCGCCGCACGTTCCCAGCCGGGTTCCTCGGCGGAAGCACGGCTGCGGCCGCTCATGGACGGTTCCTTCGTTTCGGGCGTCAAATTGTCGGACATGCGGGCTTCTGGAATAGTCGAAAAAGCGGGCCAAACGCGGGAAATGCCAATCAGGACACGGCGGGCTGCAATTCGCCGTCGGGGAGCCAGAAAACGGCGCGGCCTTCGGGCGTCTCGCGCTCGTCGACCTGGAGGGCACGCAACCGCCCGCCACGGCACGGACCGCCTACGCATTTGCCGGTATCCGGTGCGTAAATTGCCCCGTGGGTGGCGCACATCAAGTATAAACCGGACGATTCGAAGAACTGGCCCTCGGCCCAGTCGAGTTCCATCGGCACGTGCGCGCAGCGGTTCAGGTAACCATACGCGCGGCCATCATAGCGGACGAAAAACACCACGACCTCTTGCGCGCCGATTCTCGCGGCATGCCGAACGCCCATGCCGCCATCGACCAATTCCTCGGATCCGCACACCCGCACCGGCTGCGCAGCGAGTTCTGTTGACGGCCCGCCTGCCTCCCGCGCCGAACTCATGCGTTTTCCCTCAGCCAGCCCGACAGTGCGACGACGCTCGAAGCCACATATTTCGGTGACAGCGCGCTCAGCGAGTCGGCGGGATGAGCACCGTACGTCACGCCGATGCCCGCGACGCCCGCGTTGATCGCCATCTGCAGATCATGTGTCGTGTCGCCGACCATGACCGTGCGCACCGGATCCTGCCCCAGTTCACGCGTCAATTCATGCAACATGGCCGGATGCGGTTTGGAAAAGGTTTCGTCCGCGCAGCGCGTGCCGTCGAACAGGCTGGTGAGCCGCACCTGATCGAGCGCGCGGTTCAGGCCGACGCGGCTCTTGCCCGTGGCCACCGCGAGCAGATAACCCTGGTCGCGCAGTTCCTGCAGCATCTCGCGCACACCGGCGAACAACTCCGTGGTCTGGTCTTTCACCAGATAGTGGAACCGGTAGCGCTCGGCAAGCCGCGGATAGTCGGCTGGGTCGAGCGTGGGCGCGGCGATTTGCAGCGCGTCGCGCAAGCCGAGGCCGATGACGTAGCTGGCCGCTTCGTCGGCGGGCACCGGCAGACCGAGATCGCGGCACGCCGCCTGGATGCTGCGCGTGATGTGCGCAGTGGAATCCATCAGCGTTCCGTCCCAGTCGAAGACGATCAGATCAAATTGCTCTCTAGCCATGCGGTGCCGTCTCCGGGTGTGACCCATTTCGTAATTCGTTCAGCTGCGCGATGAAGTTGCGGCATTCGGCCGGCAACGGCGCTTCCAGTTGCAGCGGCGCGCCCGTTGCCGGGTGCGTCAGCTTTAGGCGGTAAGCGTGCAGGAACATGCGCTTGAGTCCAGGCTTTGCGTTCGCGCGGGCCAGCGCCTTGTTCAGCGCAAAGTCGCCGTATTTGGCATCGCCGACAATCGGCAGTTCCAGATGCTGCAAATGCACGCGGATCTGGTGCGTCCGGCCCGTCTTCAGCTCAGCTTCCAGCAGCGCGTAGTCCGGCCAGCGGTCGATCAGATTGAAAACCGTGTGCGACGCGAGACCGTCGGCCTGTACGCGCACACGCCGCTCGCCGTCGGCGGTCAGGTATTTGTGCAGCGGCTCCTTGACGGCGCGCCGGCTGCCCCAGTCGCTCGCCCATTCACCGTGGACGCACGCATAGTAGCGCTTGTCCATCCGGTTTTCGCGGATCTGGTCGTGCAGATTCACGAGCGCGGAGCGCTTCTTGGCAAGCATCAGGATGCCGGACGTTTCGCGATCCAGCCGATGCACCAGCTCGAGAAATCTGGCCTGCGGCCGTGCCTCACGCATCTGCTCGATCACGCCGAAGGCCACGCCGCTGCCGCCGTGAACCGCGACGCCAGCCGGTTTGTCGATGACAAGCAGATGTTCGTCTTCGAAAACGATTCTGAACTGCGCGCTGGGCACCGGCGCGTGAGCGGCTGCTTCGTCATGCTGTGCGACGCGGATGGGCGGCACGCGCACCAGATCGCCGAGTTCGAGCCGGTATTGCGCGTCGATCCGGCCCTTGTTCACCCGCACCTCTCCGCTGCGCAGGATGCGGTAGATATGGCTTTTTGGCACGCCTTTACAGACCCGCAACAAAAAGTTGTCGATGCGCTGTCCGGCCGCGCTGTCGTCGATCTCGATCACCGACACCTGATCGCTTGCGACCGCACCTGTTACCGATTTCTGGGATATTTTGCCTAACTCTTTCATTCTGAATATAATTTGCCCAGCAGTCTGCGGCGGCCGGCGCAGTGTCCGGAATTCGGGCGGACTGCGCAGGTGCAAGCGTAAATCGTTATTTTACTTGCGCCGGGGTCTGGTTGCTCACCCTGAAAATGAGATGCAACAAGTTGCACGCACGAAGTCAGTGCCCGGCAGGGACGGCGCCCACAGGCGCGTTCGGTCAAGGCCGGCTTCGACGGTAACGGAATTTTGGTCAAAAAGAATTTGACCTCCAGCTTCGGTTCGGGCGGCATCACGCCCGGCTGTACGAAGCTGCAGGTTGCGAAAATACGGCGTGCGCCCATGGCGTCTTGTAGAAAGTACAAGGCTTGGCGACGTCAAAATGAGGCGAGACACCCCCAGCAGGAAAAGACGCGCCGCTTGCGCGAACTTCCCGTTGCGGCATGACCGCAGCCTTGACCCTCCGGTCCCGCGCCCAGTTGGCGCGCCGGCGAGAGGGACGGGGCTTACGAAGGTCTGCCGGCAGAACCCGCGGCGTGTCGGGTCGTTATTTGAAGCCGTGTTCGCATGTGCCCTGCGGCACCGTGCCCCGCCGTTTATGGGGCAGGGCCCTCTCAGGCAATTCTCCCGCCATTCTTCCCGCTCCAGCGTGCTTGTGAAAACACAATAAGGCGCGGCATGCCGCTGCTTCTCGCTCGCGCGACTGACAACCGCGCGAGCCGGAGGCCGGCCGAGCCGCTCTGGAGCCGTTCAATGAAACGCATGTTGTTCAATGCGACGCAGCAGGAAGAACTGCGCGTCGCCATCGTCGATGGGCAAAAACTCATCGACATCGACATCGAAACCGCCGGGCGCGAACAGCGCAAAGGCAATATTTACAAGGGCATCATTACCCGCATCGAGCCCTCGCTCGAAGCCTGTTTCGTCAACTACGGCGAGGACCGCCACGGTTTCCTGCCGTTCAAGGAAGTCGCCCGCCAGTATTTCCGTGACGGCGTCGACATGCGCTCCGCGCGCATCCAGGACGCGCTGAAGGAAGGCCAGGAACTGATCGTTCAGGTCGAAAAGGAAGAGCGCGGCAACAAGGGCGCGGCCCTCACCACCTTCATCTCGCTCGCCGGCCGCTATCTGGTCCTGATGCCGAACAACCCGCGCGGCGGCGGCGTGTCGCGCCGCATCGAAGGCGACGACCGTCAGGAACTGCGCGAAACCATGGCGCAGCTGCAGTTGCCCGAGGGCATGAGCATCATCGCGCGCACGGCCGGCATTGGCCGTTCCGCCGAAGAACTGCAGTGGGACCTGAACTACCTCATGCAGCTGTGGCGCGCCATCGAAGCCGCGTCGCAAAGCGGCTCGGCCGGCCAGCCGATGCTGATCTATCTCGAATCGAGCCTCGTGATTCGCGCGATTCGCGACTACTTCCAGCCGGACATCGGCGAAATTCTGATCGACACGACCGAAATCCATGACCAGGCGCGCGCCTTCATGGACATCGTGATGCCGGACAACGTCAGCAAGGTCAAGCGCTATCACGACGACGTGCCGCTGTTTTCTCGCTTCCAGATCGAGCATCAGATCGAAACGGCCTACTCGCGCACCGTGCCGCTGCCGTCGGGCGGCGCGATCGTGATCGACCACACCGAAGCGCTCGTCGCGATCGACGTGAACTCGGCTCGCGCCACCAAGGGCGCCGACATTGAGGAAACGGCCGCGCGCACCAACCTGGAAGCCGCGGACGAAGTCGCCCGCCAGTTGCGCCTGCGCGACCTGGGCGGCCTGATCGTGATCGACTTCATCGACATGGAGTCGGCGAAAAGCCAGCGCGAAGTCGAACAGCGCCTGAAAGATGCGCTCAAGCACGACCGCGCGCGTGTGCAGATGGGCAAGATCTCGCGCTTCGGCCTGATGGAACTGTCGCGTCAGCGTCTGCGCCCGGCGCTGTCGGAAGGCAGCCACGTGACCTGCCCGCGCTGCAACGGCACGGGCCACATCCGCGATACCGAATCGTCCGCGCTGCAAGTGCTGCGGATCATTCAGGAAGAAGCGATGAAGGAAAACACCGCGGCGATCCATTGCCAGGTGCCGGTCGAGGTGACCGCTTTCCTGCTGAACGAAAAGCGCTCTGAAATCAACAAGATCGAATCGCGCTTCAAGGTCAATGTCGTGCTGGTGCCGAACAAGCACCTCGATACGCCGCATTACAAGCTGGAGCGTCTGCGTCACGACGACGCCCGCCTCGACGAACCGCGCGCTTCGTGGAAGATGGCCGAGGAAGCAGCGCGCGAGCTGGAGTCGGAAACCGGCTACAGCAAGCGTACTGAGGAAGTGAAGCCGAAGCAGGAAGCAGCGGTCAAGGGCATCACGCCTGAAAAGCCGGCGCCGAGCGCGCCGGTTCGTCCGGCGGCAGCGCCGGCTCCCGTCGCAGTGACGCCGGCGAGCGGCGGCTTCATCGGCTGGTTGAAGAACCTGTTCGGCATGCAGCCGGCCGCGCCGGCGCCTGCCGTCCCGGCTACGCCCGAAAAACCGGTGCGTCCGCAGCGCGGCGAGCGCACCGAGCGCGGTGAGCGCACCGGCGAGCGCGGCGGCGACCGCAACCGCAATCGCCGTGGCGGCGCGGGCGGCCGCGATGCGGCGGCGCGTGGCGAAGGTGCGAACGGCGGCCGTCAGGGCCAGCAGCCGTCGCAGCGTCGCGAGGAACGCGAGCCGCGCGAAAGCCGTGAGGGCCGCGAAGCACGTGAACCGCGTGAGGGTCGTGAGCCGCGTGAGGCTCGCGAAGCTCGGGAACCGCGCGGCAGCCGCGAATCACGCGAATCACGCGAAGGACGCGAGGCACGTGAGCCGCGTGAGGCACGCGAGGGGCGCGAAACGCGCGAACGCGACAATCGCGGCGGCGACCGTGCCGAGACGGTGGAAAGCGCACCGCGCGGCGAACGTCAGGAACGGGGTGAGCGCCGCGACCGTGGCGAGCGCGCGGAGCGCGGCGAGCGTCGCAAGCAGCAGACGGAACCCGCTGATGCGTTGACGCAAGCCGACACGCAAACCGCTGAAGAACTGGCGCAAAACCAGGCTGCCGTCGTCGAAAACGCTGTGCCCGCCGATCAGGAAGCGGTGGCGCGTGAGGGCGAAGAGCGTCGTCGTCGCCGTCGCGGCCGTCGCGGCGGTCGTCGTGAGCGTGAGGAAGACGTGAACGGCAACCTGGCTGCGGACGTCGCGGAAGCGGAAGGCGACAACGCCAACGTCAGTGAAGAAGCCCCAGTGCGGGTTGCTCAGCCAGCGGAACGCAAGCCGGAAGCGGACGAAGTTAGCGTAGCCAAGGAAGATGTGGCGCCAGTCGAAGTCGTGGTTGCCGCTGTCGCGACTGAGAAGGCCGTCGTCACGGAACTGCACGCCGCCACGGAAACGCCGGCACTTGCCGCCGAAAAGGCAGCCAAGACGGAAACTGTCGTGCCGGTCGCTGAAGTGCCGGCGGCTGCGCCTGCCGTCGAGCCGGTTGCAGAAGTGCCCGTCGCGCAAGCCGCAACGCCGGTCGAACCGGCGCAGACCGCACCCGCGGCTGCGGAGACGGTATCGCTCGTGGAGCCGGTCATTCGCGAAGAAGCGCCGGCTGCTGCGCCGGCCGCCGCGGCGCACGCCGCACCGGCTCAGGTCGAGCCCGCTGCTCCGGCTGAAGTAGTCGCCGCCCCGGCCGCGGAAGCTCCGACGCAAGCGGAAATCGTCGAACCGAAGCCGGTTGTCGCGGCAGTGGCGCCGGCGGCGGAGCCGGCAGCTGTAGCCGTCGCGTCGCAAGCAGCAGAAGCCGCGCAGGCCCCGCAACACGCAGAGACGCCACACGCGGCCAAGCCGGTTGAGGCGTCGCTCAAGGGGGAAGTTTCGGCTGAAGCGCTGAAGCCGGTGCTGGAAAAAGCCGGTCTCGTCTGGGTCAACACCGACGCCGACAAGCTGCGTGCCGCGCAGGAAGCCGCCGCGCAAACGGTGAAACCGCCGCGCGTGGTGCGCGAGCGCAAGCCGTTGCCGCCGGTCGACAGCACGCCGATGCAGCAAGTGGAAACCGGCAGGCACCCGCAGTAACTCTCAGCAAATCTGTACGCCGCCTCGAAAAGCCCGCCCTCACCGGCGGGCTTTTTTTTCGCGCGGAAACCTCCCCAAGAGCCGGCCAGCCTCCCCGTAAACCCCGACAGCGCTTGCCGTCGCCCAGCCACAACATGCATTTCCGATAGAATGAAGAACTCGCCTTGCCGGTTAGACGCAACCAAAGCAACCCATGTCCCGACGCATCATCCCTGTTGCCGATCTCAGCGCGGTGCCGGTCATCTCCGGCCCGCTGCAGACGCCTAGCGGCGCGCTGCACGACGCGCTCGCGCGCCCGCTCAGCGATCTGCGCATTTCGGTGACGGACCGGTGCAATTTCCGCTGCGTCTACTGCATGCCGCGCGCCGTCTTCGACAAGGACTACGCGTTCCTGCCGCACAGCGCGTTGCTGAGCTTTGAGGAAATCGAACGCCTCGCGCGGCTCTTCGTCGCGCATGGCGTCGAAAAGATTCGCCTGACGGGCGGTGAACCGCTGCTGCGCAAGAATCTCGAATTCCTGATCGAGCGGCTCGCGCAGCTCACCACGCCCGCCGGCTATCCGCTCGACCTGACGCTGACCACCAACGGCTCGCTCCTTGCCCGCAAGGCCCAGAGCCTCAAGGACGCCGGCCTCTCGCGCGTCACCGTCAGCCTCGACGCGCTCGACGACACCCTGTTCCGCCGCATGAACGACGCGGACTTCGCAGTCGCCGACGTGCTCGACGGAATCGCCGCCGCGCAGGCCGCGGGCCTCGCGCCCGTCAAGGTCAACATGGTGGTCAAGCGCGGTACGAACGACAGCGAAATCGTGCCCATGGCGCGCCATTTCAAAGGCTCCGGCGCGGTGCTGCGCTTTATCGAATACATGGACGTCGGCACGTCGAACGGTTGGAACATGGCTGAAGTGCTGCCGTCCGCCGAGGTCGTCGCGCGCATCGCCGAGCATTTCCCGCTTGCGCCGCTCGAAGCGCACAGCGCCGCCGAAACTGCCCAACGCTGGGGCTACGTGGACGGCAGCGGCGAGATCGGCGTGATTTCGAGCGTAACGCGCGCCTTTTGCGCGAGTTGCACGCGCGCGCGCCTTTCGACGGAGGGCAAGCTGTACCTGTGCCTGTTCGCGTCGGCGGGCCATGACCTGCGCGCGTTGCTGCGCGGCGGGGCGAGCGACGCAGACATCGCGACCGCCGTCGCGGAAATCTGGCAAGGCCGCAGCGACCGCTACTCGCAACTGCGCGGCAGCAACGCGGCGGAGCCCGGCGCGCAGGAAGCCCGCCGCGTCGAGATGTCGTACATCGGCGGATAACCGGCAAGCATGCAGCCAACCAGGCGACCGACACGCGACCAGCTCACCGGCCTCGTGCTCGCGGGCGGGCGCGGCATCCGCATGGGCGGCGTGGACAAAGGCCTGCAAGCGCTGCATGGCGAGCCGCTCGCGGCCCACGTGCTGAGACGCCTTGCCCCGCAGACCGGCGCGCTGCTGATCAGCGCCAACCGTCACCCTGACATTTACGCGGCACTCGGCGCACGGTTCGGCGCGAAGATCGTCGCCGACACCCTGCCCGAATTTCCCGGACCGCTGGCCGGTTTGCTCGCCGGTTTGCGCGCGGCCCACAGCGATTACCTGCTGAGCGCGCCCTGCGACACCCCGTGGCTGCCCGCGGACCTGGCCGAGCGCCTGGCAGACGCATTCGCGGCGAACGGCGCCGACATTGCCACCGTCACCACGTCGGACGCCGAGGGCAAGGTCTCGCTCCATCCTGTATTTGCGCTGCTGCGCACCGGTCTCGCCGACGATCTCGCGGCTTTCCTCGAAGCCGGCGAGCGCAAGGTGCGCGCGTGGTACGCGCGCCACAAGACCGTGGAAGTCGCCTTTGCCGACGAGCGCGCGTTTTACAATATCAATTCTTTACAAGAACTCGCCGACCTCGAGCATCTTCCGGGTCCCGGCTGAAATCCCGCTCCGCCGCACGGCAAGTGCCACTCCCGCCGCCGGCCGCGACGTCCAGCTTTTTCATGACCACGCATAACGAATTTTCCCGCTGCGTCGCGCAGTACGATCCTCACGCGCTGCCCGTTTCGGCTGCTCAGGCGATCACTCGCGAGTGGGCCACGCCAGTCGCGGCCGTGGAGCGCGTGGCCTTGCGCGACGCACTCGAGCGCGTGCTCGCCGCAGACATCGTCTCGCCGATCGACGTGCCGTCGCACGACAATTCGGCGATGGACGGCTATGCGTTCAATGGCGCCGCACTAGCGGGCGGCACGCCGTCCGTGGAACTGACGGTGGCCGGCAAGGCGTTGGCGGGTCATCCGTTCGCGGGCCGCATCGAAGCCGCGCAATGCGTGCGCGTGATGACGGGCGCCTGCATGCCGGACGGCTGCGACACGGTGGTGCCGCAGGAACTCGTGGAGCGCAGCGCCGATTCCCCATCGATCCGCTTTGCAGCCGACGCGGTGCAGGCAGGCGCGAACCGGCGCCTCGCCGGCGAAGATCTGGCTCGCGGCCATGCGGCGTTGCGCGCGGGCCGCGTGATCCGCGCGTCCGACCTCGGCTTGCTGGCTTCGCTTGGTATCGGCGAGGTCAATGTGCGGCGGCGTTTGCGCGTCGCGTTCTTTTCGACCGGCGACGAATTGCGCTCCCTCGGCGAGCCGCTCGACGCGGGTTCCGTCTACGACAGCAATCGCTACACGCTGTTCGCCATGCTGCGGCGTTTGAACGTGGACGCGCTCGATCTGGGCGTGATCCGCGACGAACCGGCCGCGCTCGAGGCCGCCCTGCGCAGCGCCGCCGCAAGCGCCGACGTGGTGCTGACCTCGGGCGGCGTCTCCGTGGGCGAGGCGGATTTCACGAGGCAACTGTTGCAGACATTCGGCGACGTCGCATTCTGGAGTCTCGCCATGCGCCCGGGCCGCCCGCTCGCGTTTGGCCGCATATGGTCCGGCGAACGGCCGGGTGTCGGGCTACCTGCGTTATTCTTCGGGCTGCCGGGCAATCCGGTGGCCGTCATGGTGACGTTCTATCAGATCGTGCGCGAGGTCCTGTTGCTCATGTCGGGCGCAACGCCGCAAGCGCTGCCGGTGATTCATGCGGCGAGCCAGCGGCCGATCCGCAAGCGGCCCGGGCGAACCGAGTTTCAGCGCGGCATCGCCACTCAGGACGCCGACGGCCAGTGGCACGTCACGCCGACAGGCTCGCAGAGCTCGGGCGTGCTGAGTTCGATGAGCGAGGCCAATTGTTTCATCGTGCTCGGTCATGACGAAGGCGACATTGCCGAGGGCGAACGCGTCAATATCATGCTGTTCCACGGCCTGATCTAGCCGTTCCGAGAGCTTTCACGACCCGGCGCTTTCATCGCGGTCACGTTTTGCTTTACCCATTACCACTACGACATGCGGGTTTGACTACATGAAAAAACAGATCTCGTTCATTGCACCGGGACAAACGGCCAAAGCACTTATCCTCGTCTACCTGACGTTCTCCGTGCCTATCGTGCTGTTGGGCGTGCTGGTCGCGTTCGTGCGCTACGGTTCGGTCGAACTGAGTACTGTGTTCAGCGCGCTGCTGTTGAATGCCATTCTCGGCTTCATTCTTTTGTGGATTGCCTGCCACGCATACAACTGGGTGGCTTCGCGCTTCGGCGGCATTGAAATCCAGTTGACCGACGCGCCGGAAGAAGCCTGACGCGTGTTCGGTTGCGCGTCGTTGGGCCGGGCTGGCGCCGATTACTGACGCCGACGTTGGCATTCCCGCGCCGCGGCCCGCCTCACTGCTCGTCGGGATCGATGCCTGGCAATGCACCGCCTATCAAGCCATTCGCCTCTTCGCCAGGCAGCGCCTCCACGTCGCGGAGCTTGCGGTTCATGACGCGAGTGCGCGTCTCCGCCGCCTCGATGGAGCGCGTGACCGTTTCCAGCTGCGCCTTCGTCTTCGCAAGCACGTCGCCGAATTTGCCAAACTCCGTCTTGACCGCCCCGAGCACCTGCCACACCTCGCTCGAGCGCCGCTCGATGGCAAGCGTGCGGAAACCCATCTGCAAACTGTTGAGCAACGCGGTCAGCGTAGTGGGGCCGGCAATCGTCACGCGATAATCGCGCTGCAGCAGATCAGAGAGTCCCGGTCGACGCAGCACTTCGGCGTACAGACCTTCGGTTGGCAGAAACAGCAGCGCGAAGTCAGTCGTGTGCGGTGGCGCCACATACTTCTCGGCGATGCTGCGCGCCTCGGCGCGAATCCGCGCTTCGAGCGCGCGCGACGCTTCTTCTACCGCGAGCGGATCGGCTCGTTCCTGCGCGTCGATCAGGCGCTCGTAGTCTTCGCGCGGAAACTTCGCGTCGATAGGCAGCCACACCGGCGCGCCCGCCCCGCTCGCCCCGCTCGCCTCCAAGCGTCCCGGCAAACGAATAGCGAACTCGACGCGCTCTGAGCTCTTCGGCACGGTGGCCACATTCTTCGCATATTGATCCGCAGTGAGCATCTGCTCGAGCAACGCTTCCAGTTGCACTTCACCCCACGTGCCACGCGTCTTGACGTTCGTCAGCACCTTCTTCAGATCGCCGACGCCGGCCGCGAGCGTCTGCATTTCGCCGAGTCCGCGATGCACCTGCTCGAGCCGGTCGGAGACGAGCTTGAACGACTCGCCAAGGCGTTGTTCGAGCGTGGCATGCAGTTTTTCGTCGACGGTGCGGCGCATTTCCTCCAGCTTGCTCGCGTTGTTCGACTCGATGTCCTTGAGCCGCTGCTCGATGGTTGCGCGAACCTCGGCAAAGCGCCGATCGTTCGCCTCGGTGAGTTGCCCGAGTTGCAGGCTGAGCGTGTCGCCGAACTGCTTGAGCGAGCGACCCTGTTCGTCGCGCGCCTGCTGCGCCTGTTGCTGCAGACTGTGGCGCACCGCGTCCAGCTGTTGCGCGAATCCATCGATCTTGCCGGCCTGCACCGTCGTCATGCTGCTGAATTGCGCGGCGAGCGTTTGTTGAAAGTGCGCGAAGCCGCTGCTCTGCTCGGTGCGCGACACACGCGCCGTCTCGGCGATGTCGTTGCGCAATTGCCGCTCCAGACGCTCATACGCGTGCGCCTGCACCTCGGCTGCCGCGTCGACGCGCTCGGTCAGCAGTTCGAACTGTTCGTGCTCGCCGGCGCGACCCGGGCCGCGCATCAGCAAGGCGAGAGCGAGCACCAGAGCGACCGCCAGCACGGCGACGGCCGCGACCAGAATCATCGTCATGCACGCGCCCGGCCGATCACTTCGGCATTGATCGGATTAGACGGCTGGCCCGCGCGCGGACCTTCGCCGAGACCGGCAATCAGATTGTCCGCGGCGAGGTTCGCCATCGCGCGGCGCGTCGCTTCGGTTGCGCTGGCAATATGTGGCGTCAACACGACGTTCGGCACCGTAAGCAGGTCCGGGTTCAGGTTCGGCTCGCCTTCGTACACATCCAGGCCAGCCGCGGCGATCTGCTTCGCGCGCAGCGCCTTGACGAGCGCCGCATCGTCGACGATGCCGCCGCGCGCGATGTTGGTCAGCGTGGCAGTCGGCTTCATCAGCGCGAGCTCGGCGGCGCCGATCGTGTGATGGTTCTCCTTCGTGTAGGGCAGAACGAGCACGACATGATCGGCGCGACGCAAGAGGTCCTGCTTCGACATGTATTCGGCGTTCAGTTCGGCCTCGATTTCCGGCGCGACACGCGAACGGTTGTGATAGACGACGTGCATGTTGAAGCCGCGGGCGCGCCGCGCGAGCGCCTGGCCGATCCGGCCCATGCCGATCACGCCCAGTGTCGAGCCGTGGAGATCGCTGCCGAGAAAGCTATCGTACGACCATTTCTGCCACTTGCCGGCGCGCAGCCAGTGCTCCGATTCCGCGATGCGCCGCGCGGCGGCCATCATCAATGCCCAGCCGAAGTCCGCAGTCGATTCATTGAGCACGTCCGGCGTATTCGTGCCGAGCACGTTCGCCGCGTTGAACGCAGCCATGTCGAAGTTGTTGTAGCCCACCGCCATGTTCGATACCACGCGAAGACGCGGCGCAGCCGCGAGAACGTCCGCGCCGATCGGATCGCCGGCCGTCAGCGCGCCGTCCTTGTCGGCGAGGCGGCGCGTCAACTCTTCCGCGGACAGCACGTCGCCCTGATTCCAGTCGACATCGAAATACCGTTGAAGCCGTTCGATCACATCGGGAAAGATCGGACGGGCGACGAGTATCTTCTGCATTGCAATTCTCCGTGTAGCGTGTCGAGTTCGACGGCCTCGGCAGCAAGCTCAGTATCAGAAAAACAGCCAGCCGGTGACGAGAAAAAGCGGCATCAACACCGCACCCGACCAGCCCAGATAAGCGAAAAAACTCGGCATGCGCACACCGCGCGACTCCGCGATGGCCTTGACCATGAAGTTCGGCGCATTGCCGATATAACTGTTTGCGCCCATGAATACCGCGCCCGCCGAGATCGCGGCCAGCGTGGTGGCGCCCGCGGTCATGAGCGACGCGGCATCGCCCCCGGCGAGGTTGAAGAACACGAGATACGTGGGCGCGTTGTCGAGAAACGAAGATAGCAGGCCTGTTGCCCAGAAGTACATCGCGTTATGCGGCTGCCCTGCCGAATCGTTGACCAGATGAACGACGCCGGCAAATGCGCCTGCTTCGCCTGCGCGCAGCATCATGATCACCGGCGCAATGGTCACGAAGATACCGGCAAAGAGCTTGGCGACTTCTTCTATCGGCGCCCAGTTGAAGTCATTGCCCGCGCGCGCCGCACGCGGCGTCCACGCGAGAGAAAGCAAGGTGACGCCGATGAGCGCCACATCACGCACGGCGTTCTGCAAGGCGACATGGGTGCCGAACACGTCGAAGCTCACGCCGGGCTTCCATAAGCCGCTCATCAGCACGAGGCCGACAACCGCGCCGAGCAAAACAAAGTTGATCTTGCCGTCGATACCGAGCTGAGGCGAGTCGGGCGTGGGGTCCAGAAAACGCGCGCGCTCCTCTTCCCGTCGATGGAAATAATAGGAATCCAGGCAATAGAACGCGACGAGCAGCACGCCGCAAACGAACAGCATTGGCAGAGCGAGATGCGTAGTGGTCCAGAAGAACTCGACGCCTTGCAGAAAGCCGAGGAAAAGCGGCGGATCGCCCAGCGGCGACAGCGAACCGCCGGCATTGGCCACCAGAAAGATGAAGAACACCACCACGTGAACGACATGCCGGCGATTGTCGTTCGCGCGCAGCAACGGCCGGATCAGCAGCATGGCCGCGCCGGTCGTACCCATTACGCTCGCGAGCAAGGTGCCTAGCGCGAGAATCGATGCGTTCAGGCGCGGCGTGCCGTGCAGATTGCCGCGCACGCAGATGCCGCCCGCCACCGTGTAGAGCGCGGTCAGCAGCACAATGAACGGAATGTATTCTTCGAGCAGGGCATGCATGAGCGTGCCGAAGGCTATGCTTGCGCCGAATGCCAAAGCGAACGGCACGAGAAACGCCAGCGCCCACGCCGCCGCGATCTTGCCGAAGTGGTGATGCCAGAAAGCCGGCGCGATAAGCGGAAATACGGCAATGGAGAGCAGAACGCCCGCGAACGGCAGTGCCCATAGCGGGGAAAGCGACGCACCGTTAAGAGTGGCGGCGCACGCGAGCTGAGGCCAACTGGTGAGCATCAATGCAGCCACGAGCACCATGCTCGACGGCATGGCACGTCGAATCATATTCTTGAAGTCCTCTTCTGAAATGGCAACGGATAGCGCGAACCGCACGCTTAAGACAAAGAAACAGCCGCCGCCCAGCTCACGCGCCGAGTACGACGATCACGTGCACGCGGTAAGGTCCATGCGCGCCCAGCACGATGGTCTGTTCGATATCGCCGGTACGTGACGGCCCCGAAACGAAGTTGACCGCACGCGGAAGCTCGCCCCGCTCGCTACGGATCAACGCGAACGCTTCTTCATGTCCTGCCACGATGCGCGAGGCCGGCACAATTGCAATGTGCGTTTCCGGCAGCAGGCCCGCTGACGCATACGTCTGCGGGCCGGAGAGCAACACGAGCGAGCCCGTCTCGGCAGTCGCGCAGAAGCAGCCGGTCAGGCCTACAACGTCGCCGTCGCGCGGCTTGCGGAATTCGACGCTGACACCCGCGTCGTTCCAGTTCAGATCCTGCAGCGTTTGCCACGCAATGGCTTGCAATGGCAGCGCATGTTGAACGAGATAACGATACGCGGCGGCCGGTACATCGGCGAGCGACTCGACCGTGTCCACGGTAGTCGCCAGCTTTTGCGCTTCTTCGATAAAGCGCGCGGCGAGATCGGCAGGCATGTCCGGGCGCGGTCCCTGCGGATGGCGCGCGAGGTAATCCGCCGCGGCCTCGCGCTCGGACGCTGACGGCTCCAGCTCGCGGCCTTGTGCCGCGCGGATGCGCGCCAGAATGTTGCGGCGGGCAGTCGATGTGTCCATATGCGAAAGTCCTCGGGAGTCCTCGTGCGACAGCCGTGCGATATGCAAGCTTTGCATGCCGGGAATTATACCGGCCGCCCTCCACGCGAACACCCTGGCCGGACGGCCCAGGAGCGCGTAGTACACGCGACCAACGCTTTTTCGTGCGCTCGTTCGCGTGTCCTTTCGTGCGCTCGTTGGTGTGCCTTTTCGTGCTCTACTTCGCGGGCTCTTCCTCGGGCTGCGCGATGCCGAACACCTGGCGCAGATAGGCCAGATAAGCCTTGTCCTCGCACATGTTCTTGCCAGGCGAATCCGACAGCTTCGCCACCGGCTGCCCGTTGCAGCGGACCATCTTGATCACGATCTGCAGCGGGTTGTAGCCGAGGTCGTTGGTGAGATTGGTGCCCACGCCGAACGCGAGCTTGCAGCGGCCGCGAAAGCGCTCATACAGTTGCAGCACCTTCGGAATGTCGAGCGCGTCGGAAAACACGAGAATCTTCGTGCGCGGGTCGCAACGGTTCGCCTCGTAGTGCTTGAGCAGGCGCTCGCCCCAGTCGAACGGGTCGCCCGAATCGTGACGCGCGCCGTCGAACAGCTTGCAGAAGTACATGTCGAAATCGCGCAAAAACGCCTGCATGCCGTAGACGTCGGACAGCGCAATGCCCAGGTCGCCGCGATACTCCTTCGCCCACATTTCGAAGCCGAAAATCTGCGAATCGCGCAGCCGCGGACCGAGCGCCTGACACGCCTGCAGATACTCGTGCGCCATCGTCCCGAGCGGCGTGAGGCTGTGCTTCATCGCGTAGAAGACGTTGCTCGTGCCGGCGAACTGCTCGCCCAAACCATCTTTCAGCGTCAGGATGACTTCTTCATGCCACTCTTTCGAGAAGCGGCGCCGCGTGCCGTAATCGGCGATTTTGCAGTCGGCGAATTCCGGGCGCGCGCCGAGAAGTTTCATTTTTTCGACGAGGCGTCCGCGACCTTCGCTGTAGTCCGGTTCCTGTTGAGTGTTGCGGAAGTAGACTTCGTTGACGATCGCCAGCATCGGAATTTCGAACAGGATCGTGTGCAGCCACGGGCCTTTGATCTCGATGTCGATTTCGCCGTTGTTCTTAGGCGATGGCTCGATCGAAATGTACTTCTCGTTCAGATGAAAGAGCGCGAGGAATTCGATGAAATCGCCCTTGATGAAGCGCATGCGCCGCAGGTAGTCGAGCTCGTCGTCGGCAAAGCGCAACTCGCAGAGCTTGCGCACCTCGTCGCGAATCTCGCCGATGTACGGCACGAGGTCGACGTTGGGCGTGCGGCAACGGAAGCGATACTCGACGTTGGCCGCCGGGAAGTGATGCAGCACGACCTGCATCATCGTGAACTTGTACAGATCGGTGTCGAGCAGCGAAGTAATAATCATGATGGTGCGAACTGGACCGCGGGAAGTACGGAAGGCCTGACTCAACCCATGCATACGGCGCGCCTCGTGCGCACCGCTTGACGCATGTTACCCGAATGCGCCGCGCCTCAGGCTCCAGCGCGCGGGCCGCCGACCGCCCTCTCGCCCGCTCCGTTGGACTCCTTGCCGGCGCAATAAACTAATCACGAAAACATATAAAAGGCAGGGTGCGATGCTGCATGCGCCTCTTGACGTTACGTTACAATAGCGCTTTTGGCGTTTGCCGCCTTCCCTGATTCTGCATGCAGGAGTTGCCTGAATGACTCACGTTGTGACCGAGAGCTGCATCAAGTGCCGCTATACCGACTGCGTCGATGTGTGCCCGGTGGACTGCTTTCGCGAAGGTCCCAACTTCCTCGCGATCGACCCCGATGAATGCATCGACTGCGCCGTCTGCGTGGCCGAATGCCCGGTGAACGCCATCTATGCCGAAGAAGACGTGCCGGGCGACCAGCAGAACTTCATCGAACTGAATGCCGATCTTGCCAAGAACTGGCCGAGCATCACTAAGACCAAGGCGCCGCTGCCGGAAGCCGACGAGTTCAAGGACGTCAAGGAAAAGCTCGCGCTACTGGTGCGCTGAGCATTTCGCGCCTGTCTCACCCCTGCCCGCTTCTATCAATTTGAGATGAACGCGAGGTATTGACAGGCGCCCGAGCTGATCCTACAATTTCGTTTCTCTGCTGTTGTTGTTCTGTTCCTCGATAGCTCAGTCGGTAGAGCGCCGGACTGTTAATCCGTAGGTCCCTGGTTCGAGCCCAGGTCGAGGAGCCAAGAATTGCAAAAGCCCGTTAACCACGACGGGCTTTTTTATGTAGATCAAGTTGTACTGCTGTTCCTCGATAGCTCAGTCGGTAGAGCGCCGGACTGTTAATCCGTAGGTCCCTGGTTCGAGCCCAGGTCGAGGAGCCAAAATTTGAAAGGCCCGCATCCGTGCGGGCCTTTTCTTTTTGTGCGCTGCAAGGCACAGGTGGGTCATGCTGCGTGCGCTGGTTGGCGCTGGTTGGTTTATGCGCTCATCTGCCGTCTGGTTCAGCTCCACCTGTTTCGCCGCCGCGTTGATTCGCCGCGGCCCTGCCATAACATTCTTGCGCGGGTGGCTTTGCGTGTCATCGCGCGAACGCCGCAGCGGTATACGATGGCGGCTTCGCAGCGCGCAAACAGCGCTGCCCAACGCCCCCTTGCTCATCAGTCGGCAATCTCATGAAACTCGCTCCGTTGCGCATCGCGCTTTCAGCCCCGCTTACCGCCGCGCTTGCATTGGCCTCCACCATCCTCGTGCCTTTGGCGCATGGCGAAGAAGTCGGCAGCGTCAATACCAATTTCCACATCACGGGTTCGGACCGCGTGGTGGTCGAGGCGTACGACGATCCGCTCGTGCAAGGCGTGACCTGCTACGTGTCGCGTGCCCGGACCGGCGGCGTCAAGGGCACGCTGGGTATTGCGGAAGATCCCACGGAGGCGTCCATCGCCTGCCGCCAGGTCGGCACAATCCATTTCAGCGGACCGCTGAAGCAGCAAGCCGATGTGTTCTCGGTCAGCATGTCGTTGATCTTCAAGGCATTGCACGTGGTGCGCGTGGTCGACACCAAACGCAACGCGCTGGTGTATCTCACGTACAGCGACCGGGTAGTAAGCGGCAGCGCTAAAAACAGCGTCAGCGCCGTGCCGATGCCGGCCGGCATCACGATCCCGCTCAAGTAAGCGAACAGCGACGACGCAATGCCCGACCCGAGCTGCGTCCTACGAAAAAGCGCACGGCTCGTACGGCGCCGACGCGCGCGCTGCCCTGCCGGCCAGTGCCTCGCCGCGCTAAACTGAGCGGCTGTGCGAGAGCCCTGCCATGACCGCTGTCCATCGTTTCCGCAATTCCGCCCGTTACTGGCGCACGCCGCTTCTACCCGGCGCGGACCTGCTCACGGCCGAATATCACGACCACGAATTCTCGCCGCACTGGCACGACGCGTACACGATCCCGGTAATCGTCGCGGGCGCCGAGGGTTACCGCTATCGCGGCTCCGACTATGTAGCCGAAGCGGGCGGCGTGCCGATCATCAATCCGGGTGAACTGCACACCGGCTCGAAGGCGGTGGAGGCAGGCTGGCGGTATCGCGTGATGTATGCGCCAGTGCGATACATTCACGAACTCGCCGACCAGGTCGCCGGCAAGCCGCAGCCGCTGCCATGGTTCGCGCCGGGCGTGATTCGCGATCCCGATCTCGCCGTGCGGCTCGCGAACGCGCACCGTCTGCTGGAAGCAGGTACCGACGCCCTCGCCGCCGAAGCCGCGATGCTCGACGCGCTGTCCACGCTGCTCGTGCGCTACGCGCAGACACAGCCAGAGCCTTCGCGCGTCGCGCCTGACGACGCCCGCGTCGCCGTGATGAAAGAGCGTTTGACAGGCGACCTGCTCGAGTCCGTCACGCTCGCTGAGCTCGCGCAGGCCGCCGGACTGTCGCCGTTCCATGCGGCGCGCCTGTTCAACCGGACCACTGGCCTGCCGCCGCACGCATGGCGCAATCAGGTGCGCTTGCAGCGCGCGCTCGCGCCGCTGCGCGCGGGCGTTGCCGTTACCGACGTGGCGGCCGCCAGCGGCTTCACCGACCAGAGCCACTTCACGCGGCATTTCCGGCGCATGTTCGGCGTGCCGCCCGGACGCTGGCAGGGAGCTTGAGCTTCGTTCGTCCGCAAGAACGTACAAGCCCCGCCGCGGCTCGCCCGCTATGCTTCCCGACTCAAGGAGGCAAGTCTTGACCCAGTCGAACCATCTAAAGGAATTCACCGCTGGCGCACGCGACATCATCCCGATGATGGTCGGTGCGGCGCCCTTCGGTGTGATCTACGGCACGCTTGTGGCGTCCGGCCCGCTGCAGTTGTGGCACGGCGAGTTGATGTCGCTCGTCGTATTCGCCGGCTCGGCGCAGTTCATCGCACTCGGGCTCATTGCCGGTCACGCGAGTTTCGCCGTGATCCTCGCCACCACGTTCGTCGTCAATCTGCGTCACGTGCTGTACAGCGCGACGCTGGCGCCGCATGTCGCGCATCTGCCGGCGCGCTGGCGCTGGGCCCTCGCCGCACTCCTCACCGACGAGGTGTTCGCCGTCGCCTGGGAACACTATCGCAACCGTGAGCCGGGCACCGTGGGCCCGCATTACTTCTTCGGCGCGGGTCTCGCCATGTATCTGAACTGGCAGTGCTGGACAGTGGGCGGTTTGCTGTTCGGCGCGGCGTTCCCCGGCCTGCAATCGCTCGGGCTCGATTTCGCGATGGTCGCGACCTTCATCGCAATCGTTGTGCCGCAGCTCGTCGCGGTGCGCTATATGGCGGCCGCGGCGACTGCGGGGACGCTCGCTTTCCTCTGGCAGGCGTGGCCGTACAAACTCGGTCTGCTCGCCGCGGTGTTCGCGGGCGTCGCCGTCGGCGTTGTGCTGTCGGCGCCGGGGCTGCGCTCGCGGCGCGGGCGCCGATCCGCGGAGGCATCGCGATGAACTACGTGATTCTCATCTTCGGCATGGCGCTCATCACGTGGGTGATCCGCGCCGCCGTCTTCGTGTTCGGCGACCGGCTGGTGTTCCCGCCGCTGGTGCGCACGGCCCTTGGCTTCGTGCCGGTCACCGTGCTGACGGCGATCATCGTGCCGATGGTCGTCTCGCCGCATGGCGCCGACGCCGGTGCCGAGCTGACCTGGCGCAATCCGCAACTGGTCGGCGCACTGGCCGCAATCGCGGCGAGCGCACTGACGCGGCGGCCGCTTGTCACCATCGCGATCGGGCTGACGGTGTTTTTCGTCTGGCAAGGCGCGGTGCTCCGGTAAAGCCTGGGCCATCGCCCTGGTAAGTGCCTACTCGCGCGGCAAGGCGCGAATATCGCACGGCTGAGCGTCGCAGCGCCATCGACCATGAGCGTTGGCCGACGCCAGCGTCCGTCTGCGCAGCGCATTGCGCGGCGCTCCTTGCACGGCCCTGGCCGAAACGGGCAACCCGACAAATCCCTTAAGTTTCCCGTCAATCCGCCGATATGCAGTCGAGGTCCGCTCGTCGGCATACGTCCCGCCAACGACGCGGCAACAGGCAGGAATCAAGCGCGCGGCCATCGCGCGTCGCATCCTCCGGGTCCGCTTGCGACCGGAGCACTCGACAAGGCCGCGCGGCAGGACCAAACGGGAAACACACATGGGTCAAATCACCCTCACGCTCAAAGACGAGACCATTGCGACGCTGCGCAAGGATTTCGACGCTTTTCTGCGCGTATCGCTGAAGCTCGATCCGCAGTTCGCGACGCCGTCGTTCGAGGACTTTTTGCGCGCCAAGCTGCTCGACAACATGGTGCCGCTGACGGAGCACGCGGTTCAGCGAATGTTGCAGGGCGGCCAGTATGCATGGGCGAAACGCACGCTGGACAAGGAGTTTCCCGACGTCGTCGCGATCCTGATGCGGCAGGCGGGCGAATTCGGCTTCGGCTTCGCTGCGCGCTCCGAATGGACGCCCGAAGAACTGGCCAAGCAATGCCGCGACTGGGCAGCGGCGATCGTCAAGGAAGCCGAAGGCGACGCCGTGCTGGTCGACCCGCTCGCCGCGCAGATCAAGGGCGCGGTGCAAGACATCCAGGCGCTCGAAGAAATCATGCAGACGCCGGCATGGCGGCTGGTCGAATCGCTGCGTCAGCGCGTGTACGAGGCGAAGGTGGCTTGCGAAACGACTGTGGGCAGCACGGCGCGCGAAAAGCTTGGCGAACTGCGCGGGCTGTTGCGGCTCGGCATTTCGCACGGCTCGTTCCAGAAGCAGGAAGCTCAACAGATCATGGAATATCTGCGCCTGCTGAAACCCGAAATTTTCGTGGAAGAGCCGTACGACGTGTTCTCGCGCATGGCCGCATGGCTGCGCAACTTTTTCGTCCCGCCGCGTCCGACTGCGCAGCAGCAACG
The DNA here is from genome assembly GCF_000472445.1 of Burkholderia sp. WSM2230. GTDB lineage: Bacteria > Pseudomonadota > Gammaproteobacteria > Burkholderiales > Burkholderiaceae > Paraburkholderia. The sequence goes on along the minus strand of NZ_AXAJ01000008.1, from coordinate 103,666 downwards.
TCAGTCGCGCTGATCCACGGCTCGCGGGTGCCCCGCCTTTAGCTTCCGGCCGACCGGCAGCCGCCGGGCCGCCTTTTGCCCAGCCCCGGTTAGTCCCACATCTTCCTGAGCTTCGCGCCGATTTCCAGCTTTGCCTGCGCCGCGGCGGCCAGTCCCGCGGCGGTCGGCGCGCTCGGCACGGCCACGCGCGGCCACGCATAGGCGTCGAACAGGGGCATCAGATGCGCGGGAATGAAGCGCGTGCGCGACGCCCATACATGGCGGTCGCCCAGGTGCGTCTGGTTGTGCACGTAAAAGCGCTGCGGCACGACGATATGCAGGTCTTCCTTCGCGCGCGTCATCGCTACGTAGAGCAGGCGGCGCTCCTCGTCGATTTCCTCCTCGCTGCCGGTGCCCAGGTCGGACGGAATGCAGCCGTCCACTCCATTCAGCACGAATACGTTGCGCCACTCCTGCCCCTTCGCCGAATGGATGGTGGACAGGATCAGATAGTCTTCGTCGATGAGCGGAACGCCTGACTCGTCGCTGGTGGCGTCGGGCGGATCGAGCGTGAGTTCGGTCAGGAAGCGTTCGCGCGATGCATAGGTGCCCGCGATGCTTTCCATCTGCAGGACGTCGGCATGGCGGATCGCGGCGTCTTCGTGATTGCGCGCGAGATGCGGCTCGTACCAGCGCCGCACCATCTCGAATTCCGCGGGCCACGGCGTCTGGCGCCCGTACACGCTCGACATCAGCTTGACGAACGGATGCCAGTCCTCCTGCGCGCGCGGCGGTGGTGCGAAGGCCGCGAGCACGCTGGCGGCTGGGTTGGCGGCCAGGTTGATGCCTGCGCCGCCAACATCACCGGCGCCCACGCGGGCGACGATTCCGTCGAGCACCTTCGCGGCCGTGGCCGGCCCGACGCCCGGCAGCAGTTGCATGACACGGAAACCGGCCACACGGTCGCGCGGATTCTCGGCCCAGCGCAGCACCGCGAGCACGTCTTTCACATGCACGGAATCCAGAAACTTGAGCCCGCCGAACTTCACGAACGGAATATTGCGCCGCGTGAGTTCGATCTCGAGCGCGGCGCTGTGGTGCGCGGCGCGAAACAGCACCGCCTGCGACTTCAGCTTCATCCCCTGCTCGCGCGCTTCGAGAACCTGTTCGACGACGTAGCGCGCCTGGTCCGCCTCGTCCGCGACAGTCACGAGACGCGGGCGCTGCGCCGACGCCTTGTCGGTCCACAAGTTCTTCGTGTAGCGCTCGCTGGCCAGTTCGATCACCGCATTCGACGCGGCGAGAATCGGCTGCGTCGAGCGGTAATTGCGCTCGAGCGTGACCTGCGTGGCAGGCGGATCGAACTGCGCCGGGAAGTCGAGAATATTGCGCACCGTGGCGCCGCGAAACGAATAAATTGACTGCGCGTCGTCGCCGACTACGGTCAGGCCGCGCCCGTCGGGCTTGAGCGCGAGCAGGATAGACGCCTGCAGGCGATTGGTGTCCTGATACTCGTCGACCAGCACGTGGTCGAAGCGCGCCGAAAGGTCCGCGGCAATGGCCGGTTCGGCGGCCATATGCGACCAGTAGAGCAGCAAGTCGTCGTAATCCAGCACGCTTTGCTTCTGCTTCGCGTCGACGTAAGCGGCGAACAGCATGCGCAGATCGGCCTCCCACTCGCGACACCACGGAAACGCGCTGTTGAGAACCTGGCCAAGCGACGCGCCGGTGTTCACAACGCGCGAGTAGATCGCGAAGCAGGCGCCCTTGGCCGGAAAGCGCCGCTCTTTCGCCGATAGCCCCAGTTCGTGGCGGACGAGGTTCATCAGGTCGGCGGAATCCTCGCGGTCGTTGATCGTGAACGCGGGCGCGAGGCCAATGAGTTCGGCGTATTCGCGCAACAACCGCGCGCCGACGCTATGGAAGGTGCCCGCCCACGTTAGTCCTTGCGCGAGCGCGGCGCGCGTGCCGAGCGCCGCCGTGGCGATGCGCGTGACACGGCGCGTCATTTCCTGCGCCGCCCGGCGCGAGAACGTGAGCAGCAGAATTCGGCGCGGATCCGCGCCTTTGACGACCAGATTAGCGACACGATGCGCGAGCGTGTTCGTCTTGCCCGAACCCGCGCCTGCGATTACAAGCAGCGCGCCGGGCGGGGCATGAGGCGTCTGTGCGCCGTGTTCGACGGCTTGCCGCTGCGCGATGTTGAGCTTCGCGAGCCAGGCGTTGGCGTCGGATGGCGGCGGAGATTCGGCGACGGGAAGCACAGTTGGTTTTTGCAGGCGTTGGACGGATCGGGAATGGCGACGCATACTGTATATCCATACAACGTTGGCGCACAAGCGCCCTTTTTTTGGGGCGCTGGGCGCTGGGCGCTGGGCGCTGGGCGCTGGGCGCTGGGCGCTGGGCGATGGGCGATGGGCGTTGGGCGTTGGGCGTTGGGCGTTGGGCGCTGGGGGCGTTGGGGGCGTTGGGCGTTGGGGCGCGGAGGACGCGGGAGACGCTGAAAGACGGAGCGCCCAAAGCCCGGAGCCCGGAGCACCGAAGCCGACAGCCGGGGCACTTCGGGCACCGCCAGCACCCAAAGCCCCGCGAACCCTGGCATGGCCCGGTCGCCACTTCTCACTCCGCGTCGCCAGTCCCTCCGCCGCATAAAGAACAACGGCCCGTTCGCCTGCGCGCAACGGGCCTCGACGATCCAACCAGACTTCCCTGCTCATTCAGAAAGCCCAGACTCGCCAGCCAACAAGCGATTTATTGCTTTTTGGCGTCCTTCAGATTGGCTTCGGCGTTGGCTTTGTCAGCGTCGGCCTGAGCCTCGGTTTTTTCCTTATCGGCCTTGGCTTGGGCGACAGCCGCCTTCTTGTCGGCCTTTGCCTGCTGTTTCGCGGCCTTCTTGTCGGCATGCGTGACCGGCGCGGCGGCCGGATCGCTCGCCTGCGCGAACGCAATCGACGACAGACAACCGGCAATCAACAGCGCTCCGAGCCGGCTCACGGCGAATTTCGCGGACTTCGTAGATTGACTATTTTTCATGCGATAACTCCTTGCCAAAGCGCTCAAAACCAGGCGGGAGCGCGTCCCGCCCGAGCGTGAATCCAGCTAAGCCAGGCGCGCTGCGCCCGGCTTCGAACGCGATTAGTGCTTGACCTCGCCGCCGTCGGTCTGCTCGCCGGCCTGACCTTGCATGTTCATCTTCATTTCGTTGCTGGCGGCCTGCTTGTCCGCCTTCATGTTGATCTTCGCGTCGCGCACCTGCTCCTTGTATTCGGACTTGGCGGCCTTTTGCTGCTGCTTCAACTCGGCCTTCGACGCCTTCTTCGACGCACGATACTCCGCACTGGCCTTCGCGTTGGCTTCGCGCTTTTGCACCAGCGGGTCCGTCGAGCCCGGCGCGGTCAGGCGGGTCGGCGCCGGCGTGACGGGCTGCACCGGTTGGACGCCCTGCGCTGCCGGCGCGACATCGGCGCCCGGCGTCTGCACTTGCGTCTGCATCTGCGCTTGTGCGTTCACGCCCGCAGCCGGCTGCACCGGTTGGATGGGCTGCGTGGTCTGCGCCATTGCGGCGGCAGCCGAGAAAGCGGTCATGGCGGTACCGATCAGGAGCGTACGAATCTTAGTCATGGCTATTTCCTCTCTAAAGTTGTCGTGGCGCGGGCGGAGCTTCCGGCACCGAGTCGCTGCGGTGTGCGGGGCACCCTTCCGGTCTGCTCACAGCCGAACTGGAGCCGGCAAGCTTTGCTGCTGAGAGCCACTTTACGAGTCGAGTCGTTTCGCGGCGACCGGTGTTACGCAACGTTTCACTTTCCGACAAACGCATAACATCTACTTGCATTTGCTTTCGATGCGCTCGTTGGCTCACGGCGATGCGGGCCCGGGACAACGCGTCTTCTTCAGGGCAAGCTTGTGGCTTATGATGCGAACCCCTGGCCTGAAAGTGCAAAGCCCATGCCCAACCTTGATTTCATGCTGACCGGCGACTACGTCGAACTCCACAATCTGCTGAAGATTACGGGGCTCGCGGAAAGTGGCGGCCAGGCAAAAATGATGGTCGCGGACGGTGCGGTGACCGTCGATGGCCGCGTCGAAACGCGTAAAACGTGCAAGATCCGCGCGGGTCAGGTGGTGCTGCTCGGCGACACGCGGATCGCTGTCCACGAAGCGTGAGACGGCGCGGCTGGGACCACGAGAATCCGCAGGCGAGCGGCGCACCAAAAACGTGCGTTGTCCATCGACATTGCAGCGGCTACACAATAAGCTGCTAGCTTCGCCACGCAGGGCGATTGAGTGGCACGGCGGGGGCCGGTTCCAGCGCGCGAGGCGTGACGCCGCCTGGCGCCACCTTTGCAGCTGTAGCCAAAGCCGCCGCCAAAGCCCTGCAGTCGAAAGCCGCTGTGGCCGCACCCGCCGTCTCCCATACGCATAACACGCACGCTCCATGACTCAATCCGGCTTCACCCGTGCCGCCGCCCGCCCGCCGACTCTCTCGCGCCACGCCGCCGACACCGCGCGGCTCGCCGCGCCGCTTGCCATCGCGCAACTGTCGCAAATGGCGATGAGCGTCACCGACACGATCCTGCTCGGTTCGCTCGGCCCTGACGCGCTCGCGGCCGGCGGCCTCGGCGCGAACCTGTTTTTCGTCGTCGTGACGCTGCTGCAGGGCGTGCTGACATCCGTCAGCGTGAGCGTTTCGCATGCGCGCGGCGCGCAGGACGAAAGCCGCGTGCCGCATATCTACTGGACCGGTTTCATGCTCTCGGTGCTGCTCTCGCTGCCGGCGTTCGTGCTGCTGTCGTTTGCTGCGCCGATCCTGCTGGCGTTCGGCGAACCCGCGCTGCTTGCGCACAACGTCGGCGAATATGCGGCGGTGCTGCGCTGGGGCGCGCCCGCCAGCCTGATCGGCGTGGGGCTGATGCGCTCGTTTCTGCCCGCAATCGGCGCGGCGCGGCGGCTTCTGTGGGTGTCGATCGCGAGCGTCGGCGTGAACGGCTTTCTGAACTACGGACTGATCCACGGCGCCTACGGCCTGCCGCGGCTCGGCTTTCTCGGCTCGGCCGCCGCGACTTCCATCACCGTCTGGCTCACGGCGCTCGTGCTGATGGCGCTGCTGCACCTGCGGCCGCGCTACCGCCACTTCGTGGTCGCCACGCGCCCCAATGTGCCGCTGATGGGCGAACTGTTCGGCATCGGCTGGCCCGTCGCGATCACGTACGGCGTCGAGTCCACACTGTTTCTGGCGACCGGCCTGATGGTCGGTCTGCTCGGCGAGTCGCAACTGGCCGCGCATCAGATTGCGTTGAACGTCGCGTCGGTGGCGTTCATGGTGCCGCTCGCGATCGGCCAGGCGGCCAATGTGCGAGTCGGCTTCTGGTCCGGCGCGGGGCAACCGCTCGCCGCCCGTCACGCGGGCTTTGTCGCGCTCGCGCTCGGCGTCGGCTTCATGACGCTGTCGGGCATCGTGCTGATCGCGGCGCCGCACTGGATTGTCGGCCTGTACCTACATCTGGACGATCCGGCGAACGCCGCGACCGTCGCGCTCGCCAGTTCGCTGCTCGGCGTGGCGGCCATTTTCCAGATCGTCGACGGTATGCAGACTGTGGGCTCCGGTTGCCTGCGCGGCCTGAAAGACACCCGCATACCCATGATCGCGGCCGCCTTCGGTTACTGGGTAATCGGCTTTCCGACCGGTTACACGCTCGCGTTTCATTTTGGGCTCGGCGCTCGCGGATTGTGGTGGGGACTCGCGGCAGGCCTCGCAAGCGTCGCTTTGCTGATGACGCTGCGCTTTCACAAACTGAGCCTGCGACGCGTGCCCGCGACGGCGGATGCGCCGCCCGCTGCATCGGTCTGAAGCGCGGAGAGTGAGCGGGTTCAGTCGAGCGGCGAAACGCGAGGACAAGCGGGAGCCAGCCATACGCAATCGGCGTAGCTGCCGCGGCGAGCCGCCTTAACGTACCGCACCGAACGCTTACACCTTCATCTGCTGAGCGCTGAGCGCAAACTGGTTGCACGCGCAACGAGCCGCTCAGCACGCCCGGCGCCCTAACTGTAAAATGCCGTGTTTTCAGCGCGAGTCGCGCGGTGAGTCGCACAAGCGCGCACCGCTGCGCTGAAATCCGCTCGCGCGCCCCACAAAGGACTGCGCCGCAGGCAAGTCCGCCATCCGCTGACGCACTGCCCTTCTCTTGCCAGAACCCACAGCAACCGCCGCGACGCACAAGCGCTGTACAGGCGGCTGACGCGCCCGCTGACATCCGTAACGCGCTAATGCTGCGCAGACCGTCGCGCGCTCAAGCCTCGGCGCTCGTTGGCGCTACGCCCTCGCTTCTCACGACAAGACATAACCAGGGACCTCACCTCATGCTTGCCCGCATCACCCGTCTCTTTCCGCTTTGGGCCGTGCTCATCTCAGTGGCCGCGTATTTTTCACCAGCTTCGTTTGCCGGCATTGCGCCGCACGTCACCACGCTTTTGACCATCATCATGCTGGCGATGGGCGTCACGCTATCCGTCGCGGACTTTCAGCGCGTCTTCACGCGGCCCGCGCCGGTGATCGCGGGCATTGTGCTGCATTACCTCGTGATGCCGCTCGCCGCCTGGGTGATTGCGAAGGCGTTGCGCATGCCGCCCGATCTGACCGCCGGCATGGTGCTGGTCGGCAGCGTGGCGAGCGGCACCGCGTCGAACGTGATGATTTATCTGGCGCGCGGCGACGTCGCGCTCTCCGTCACGATCAGCGCGTTGTCCACTCTCGTCGGCGTATTCGCAACGCCGCTGCTCACGCGCCTTTACGTGGATGCCTCGATCGCCGTCGACGTCCACGGCATGTTGATGAGCATTCTGCAAATCGTCGCGCTGCCGATTGTGGTCGGTCTGGTCGTGAACCATCTGTTCGGCAAGGCGGTTCGCAAGGTCGAGCCCGTGCTGCCGCTGGTGTCGATGGTCGCGATTCTGCTGATCATCGGCGCGGTGGTGGGCGGCACGCAAAAGAGCATTGCATCGGTCGGCCTCGTCGTGATGCTCGGCGTGGTGCTGCATAACGGCATCGGTCTGCTCGGCGGTTATTGGGGCGGCCGCCTGCTCGGTTTCGACGAGGCTGTCTGCCGCACGCTCGCCATCGAAGTCGGCATGCAGAATTCGGGCCTCGCGGCGACGCTCGGCAAACTCTACTTCACGCCGATCGCCGCGTTGCCGGGCGCGTTGTTTTCGGTGTGGCACAACCTGTCGGGCTCGCTGCTGGCCGGCTTCTGGGCAGGACGTCCGGCGCGAGGCTCGACGCATGCCGACGGCGAACGCGTGGTCGACGCAGAGCGGGTTTGACGCGCTGCGGCCGCGCCAACCACGGTTCGGCTAACGGCTATCGCCTGCTGAACGCCGAACCCGCCCGACGCACAGAGGCCATTGCGCGACGAAGCTTCGACTAACCGCGAGCGCCTGGCGAACACCGTACACCGGACACGTCCGGCGCGTCACCCGCCTTCGACTCTCGGCGATCGCCAGCACATCGGCCATCGCCGCCGACCTCCTTCACCGCCAGCGGACCACGCTCGATAAGCGCCGCCTGATCTTACCGACCGCAGGCCCCGCTTCGTGCAGCGGTGCACAGCCCGGCGGCGCGATTCCCCTTAGAATGGATTTCCCGGCAGCGTGCGTCCAGTCACCGCGCCGCCGCACGAAAAGCCTGAACAACAAAGGGGAAGAAGCGTGCAGTGGCATTCACAACAAAAGCAGACCGCAATGCAGCGCAAGCGCGCAATCGGTTCCGCCAGACATTTGTTCCTGCTGTGTTGCGCGTCGGCATTTCTGACCGCGTGCGCAACCAGGCCGCCCGCCACCGCGTTCGACCGCCCGGTCACTCACGCGCTGCCCGCCACCACGACCACGCCGCTTCGCACAGCGCTCCTGCCGCTCGAAGCCGCTCATCCTGGCGAGTCGGGTTTTCGCGTGCTCTCGAGCGGGACCGATGCCTTGCAGATGCGCATCGCACTCGCCCGCGCGGCGACGAAAACGCTCGACATGCAGTACTACATCGCCAACGAGGACACCACCGGCAAGCTGCTGCTCGGCGCGGCGCTCTACGCAGCGGATCACGGCGTGCGCGTGCGCATGCTGGTCGACGACCTGAATTTCAAGGACATCGACCGCCTCATGGCGGGCCTCAATTCGCATCAGAACATCGAGATTCGCGTCTTCAATCCGTTCGGCAGCGCGCACGAGGGCGTGTTCGAACGCACCACGAATCTGTTTACGCAGATCGGCCACTTCACGCGCCGCATGCACAACAAGGCGATGATCGCGGATAACCAGTTGGCGATTGTCGGCGGCCGCAATCTCGGCGACGAATACTTCAGCGCAAGCGAGGTGCTGCAGTTCCGCGACATCGACGTGCTCGCCGCCGGCCCGATCACCGCCGATGTCTCCGCAAGCTTCGACGACTACTGGAACAGCAGTCTCGCGTATCCGCTGCGCGCCCTGAACAAGCAGAAATTCGCCCCGCAGGAGCTCGACCAGACGCGCGACGATCTTCGCCACCACTGGCGCACGAATGCCGACCCATACAACGCGAAGCCGTTGAACGCCACGCCGCTCGCCGCACAGATCGCCGGCAGGCAGCTCGGCCTGACATGGGCGCAAGCGGAGTTCGAGGCGGATCAGCCGGAGAAAATCGAGAACCCGTCGCCGGATTACGTCAGTCCGCCCATGAAACGGCTGGGCGAACTGATGAAGGACGCGCACAAGGATTTCCTGATCGTGTCGCCCTACTTCGTCCCACACGATGCGGGCGTCAAGGCGCTCGGCGAACTCACTCACCGTGGCGTGCGTGTAGCTATCCTGACGAATTCGCTTGCCGCCACCGATGCAGTCGCCGTGCAGGCCGGCTACAGTCCGTTTCGCGTGCCGCTGCTCAGGCAGGGCGTCGAACTATATGAATTCCGGCCACGCCAGGAAACGCCGCCGGCGGGCTTCGCCGGGTCGCGATCGCGCGCGAGCCTGCATGCGAAGACCTATGTAATCGACCGCCGCATTCTCGTGATCGGGTCGATGAATCTCGATCCGCGCTCGGCGCATCTGAATACTGAACTCGCGCTCGTGATCCACAGTCCGCAACTCGCGTCGCAGGTCGCCGACGGCTTCGAACGCGCGATCCGTCCCGAACAAAGCTATCGCGTCACACTGGCCGACGACGCCCAACTCGCCTACCTGCGTTCGATCGGCGCGCCGCTGTCGCCGCTCGTGTGGACGGATGTGGAGAACGGCGCGCCCCGCACGTACATTTTCGACCCGCAGGCGGGGTTATACCGGAATGCGCTAACCGGGCTATTCTCCCTATTGCCGGTCAACGCAGAACTTTAACGCGGAGCTGAACATGACTGAAGACGTACGAATGGAGCGCGACACGTTCGGTGAAATCACCGTGCCGAATGCCCGCCTGTGGGGCGCGCAAACGCAGCGCTCGCTGCAGAACTTCCGCATTTCCACCGAGAAGCAGTCGCCCGAACTGATCACCGCGCTCGCCGTCATCAAGCGCGCCGCGGCCGAGGTGAATCTGGGCCTCGGCATGCTCGACGAAAGCAAGGCGCGCGCGATCATGCAGGCAGCCGACGAGATCATCGACGGCAAGCATGCCGAAGAATTTCCGCTCGCGGTCTGGCAGACCGGCTCCGGTACGCAGACCAATATGAACCTGAACGAGGTGATCGCGAATCGCGCGAGCGAGCTGCTCGGCGGCGAGCGCGGCGAGGCGCGCAAAGTCCATCCGAACGACGACGTGAATCGCGGGCAATCGTCGAACGACGTGTTTCCTACGGCCATGCACGTGGCCGCCGCGCATGGCATCGTCAAGCATCTGCTGCCCGCGTTGAAGACGCTGCGCGATACGCTCGACGGCAAGGCTAAAGCGTTCGCCGACATCGTCAAGATCGGCCGCACGCATTTGCAGGACGCTACGCCGCTCACGCTCGGCCAGGAGTTTTCGGGCTATGTGGCGCAGCTCGACCAGGGCATCCGTCATGTCGAATCGGCGTTGCCGCATCTGTATGAACTGGCTCAGGGCGGCACGGCAGTGGGCACCGGCCTGAACGCGCATCCGCAGTTCGCGCAGAAAGTCGCGGCGGCGATTGCGCAGCTGACCGGCGTGCCGTTCGTTTCGGCGGCCAACAAGTTCGAGGTGATGGCCGCCGCCGACGCGCTCGTGTTCGCGCACGGCGCGCTGAAGACGGTGGCCGCGAGCCTGAACAAGATCGCGAACGACATCCGCTGGCTCGCGAGCGGCCCGCGCTGCGGGCTTGGCGAGCTGTCCATTCCGGAGAACGAGCCCGGCAGCTCGATCATGCCGGGCAAGGTCAACCCGACGCAGTCCGAAGCCTTGACGATGCTCTGCGCGCAGGTGTTCGGCAACGACGTCGCGGTGAACATCGGCGGCGCGAGCGGCAACTTCGAACTGAACGTGTTCCGCCCGATGATCGCGCACAACGTGCTGCAATCCATCCGTCTGCTGACTGACGGCGCGCATAGTTTCAACGAGAACTGCGCGGTCGGCATCGAGCCGAATCGCGAGCGGATCGACACGCTGCTCAACGAGTCGCTGATGCTCGTGACGGCGCTCAATCCGCACATCGGCTATGACAAGGCCGCGCAGATCGCGAAGAAGGCGCATAAGGAAGGCACCACGCTGAAAGCCGCCGCGCTCGCGCTCGGCCATGTGACCGGGCAGCAATTTGACGAATGGGTGCGGCCGGGGGATATGGTGGGGCACTCGGCGCCGTGATGGGCGCCTGGTGATGGGCGCCTGGTGTTGGGCGGCTCGGGGCGAGTCTGGGGCGAGTCGCCCGGGTTGGGGCTGCGGGCTTTGAACTGCGGGTTTTGAACTGCGGGGCTTGAACTGCGGTTAGCGAGCCGCAGCCTCGCAGCCTGGCGCTCACCGCCGGCACGCTTCGTTTCTCAGATCTTGCCCTGCGCCACTTCTTCAGGCTTGAGTTCAACGATGGCGTCGAGCGCTTCTTTCACGTCCATCGCGTACCTGGCGAGGCGCTTCTGCTCGTCGGTTTCCGGCATGAACGACGGCACCTGCACCGGGTGGCCGTTCTCGTTGACGGCGACCATCACGACGAGGCAATCCGTGGTCTGCAGCAGCTCGCCGCCCTTCGGGTCGCCGGCCTGCACCGACACGTGAATGTGCATGCTGGTGCGCCCCGTCGCCACGACGCGTGCGCGCAGTTCGACGAGATTGCCGACCAGAATCGGCCGACGAAAACGGATATTGCCAACGCTCACCGTCACGCAATAACGCCCCGACCATACGGCCGCGCACGCATACGCGGTTTCGTCGATCCATTTCATCAGCGCGCCGCCGTGCACCTTGCCGCCGAAGTTAACCGAGCTGGGTTCGGCGAGAAAACGAAATGTGGTTTCGGAACGGTCCAGCGGCGCTGAGGGATGGCTGCTCATCTTGACTCCGGTCAATCGGATGCATTGAAAGGAGGCGATTATACGAGGGCAATATTGACAGCGTGGGCACTTATCGGTCGCGTGCCGCGGCTGGCCGCCGTAGGTCAACTGCAACCGTCCTCGCAGCCGCCGAAGCATTCAGCCCGCTTCGAAGCCGATGCCGTCCGCGGCGATGACGCCGCGCGCCGGCGGCGTCATCGCCGACATGAAGCGTTCCCGATACTCGAGCGGCAGCACGCCGAAGCGCCGCACGAACGCGCGCCGCAAGTTCTGCTCGCTGCCGAAACCGCAGTCGAGTGCGATCCGCTTGAGAGGCCGGCGCGATTCGGCCAGCGCCTGCGAAGCTGCTTCGAGACGCAGCGCCGACACGGTTTTGGCCGGCGTGCGCCCCACTTCGTCGACGTAGCGGCGCGCGAAAGTGCGCGGCGTCATCCGCGCGCGCTCGGCAAGCCGCTCGACCGTCAGATCTTCCCGCAGATGCGCGGCCATCCAGCTATGCAAGGCTTCGAACGGCCCGCCCGCCGACGCCTGCGCCGCCAGCGCCGCGCTGAACTGCGACTGCCCGCCGGGCCGCTTCATGAAGACGACGAGCCGCCGCGCAGCCTGCATCGCAACTGCATGACCCAGGTCTTCTTCGATCAGCGCAAGCGCGAGATCGATCCCCGCGGTCACGCCCGCGGAGGTCCAGATGACGCCGTGATGCTGGCTTGCGCTGCCGGCTGCGCCGGCGCCAGCGCCGGCGTCGCGGATGAAAATCGGATCGGCATCCACCTGCACATTCGGAAAGCGGCGCGCGAGTTGCGCCGCTTCGCGCCAATGCGTGGTCGCACGCCGGCCGTCGAGCAGTCCGGCTGCCGCCAGGTAAAACGCGCCCGTACACACCGAACACACACGGCGGGCGCGCGGCGCGTTGCGCCGGATCCATGCGACCAGTTCGGGCTGCAGCGTGCAGTGCGGGTCGATGGGAACGCCGGGGACGATCAGCGTGTCGATCGGCTCGGCGTCGAGCGAATCGAGCCGTTCCGTGACGACCGGCAAGCCGGGGAACGTCTGAAGAACGCCGCCGTCGATGGACGCAATCGTCGTGCGGTAGGCTACAGGGCGCGTAGGTGGCGACGCTGGCGTCGACAACGCGCTATGGGTGTTGCTGTTGGTGTTGCCCGTGCCGGTGCGATTGCCGGTACCCGCGCTGGCGCTGGCGCTGCCGGTGCTGGTGCTGGTGCTGGTGCTGGTGCTGGTGCTGGTGCTGGTGCTGGTGCTGGTGCCGGTGCCGGTGCCGGTGCCGGTGCCGTTGCCCTTGCCGTGGCCGTGGCCGTGGCCCTTGCCGTGGCCGGGGCCGTGGCCGTGGCCATGGCCATGGCCATGATCCTGCCCATGACCGCCGCCCTCAGCCATAGCCAATTCCGCGCGCCAGAAAGCCTCCAGCGGGCCGCATGCGTCGAGCAGCACGAGATCGGGCGCGACGGCGAACACGACATGACGCACGCCCATCACGCGACTCCCGGGGCCGCGCGGCGCTTCGACGCGCGCGCGTAGGCCAGTGTGGCAAGCGCCGCTACACCGAGCAGCGGAAAGATAGCCGCATTGATCGTCGCCCAACCGAAGCGCGTCAGCAATTGCCCGGCGAACAGCGAACCGAGCGCGGAACACGCAAAGGTCGTGAATTCGCTGGTGGCCTGAGTCTTGGCGCGTTCGGACGGCCGGTACGATTGCGCGAGCAGCGTCGAGCCGCCGACGAACATGAAGTTCCAGCCGACACCGAGACACGCGAGCGCGGCATAGAAATGCGGAAGATCCGTCGAACGCAGCGCGAAAACGCCGCACAGAGCCGACAGCACAATGCCCGCACCAATCACCGGCAACACGCCAAAGCGCTTGATGAGCCGGGCAGAAAACAGCGACGGCGCGAACATGCCGACCAGATGCCACTGAATGATCGCCGCACCGTCGCCGATGCTGTGTCCACATGCGACCGCCGCAATCGGCGTCGCGGTCATCACGAACATCATGACGGCATAGCCGAGCGCATTGTTGGCGAGCGCCGCCGCGAAGATCGGCTGACGCACGATCTCCCCGAGGGGCCGCGCGGCGTCATGGGGCGTCGCCGCGGCGGGCGCGGGCGCGATGTCGCGATAAAGCAGCATCAGCAGCACTATCGACGCGAGCCCGAGCCCGGTCACGAGCGCATACGAGCCCGCGAACGCCACCGGCGCGAGCCAGTCCTTGCTCCACGCGGCGAGCAGCGGCCCACACACGGCGGCGACCACGCCGCCGGTGAGCACCGTCGAGATAGCGCGGCTCTTGGCGTCGAGTCCGACGGCGTCGGCGGCGGCGAGCCGGTAGTACTGCGCGAACGCCTGGAACACGCCGACCGTCGCGGTCCCCGCGCAAAAAGCCCAGAAGTCGTGGTGAAAGATCGCCCATACCGACACCGCGCCGCCCAGCGCGCCGACACCCGCTCCGAGAACGAAACCGGCGCGGCGGCCAATGCGCGCCATCAGGAAGGACGCGAAGATGGTCGTGAGCGCGGCGGCCACGGTGATCAGCGAGAAAGGCAGTGTGGCGAGCGCTTTGTCGTCAGCGAGCGTGTAGCCGACCAGACCCGTCAGCGTGAGATCGATCGACACCGACGACGTGTACAACGCCTGGCAAACAGCCAGTACGCGTGCCGCGCGGCGGCCGTGTGGATCGGGGCCGCGCAGGTTTGCTGGCTGGTCTGGGAACGTCGAGGCTGTGCTGGTCGGGCTGGCAGAAGTGGCAAGCGGCATGGATCGGTCCCGGGCGGCGGAATGGGCTTTGGCGGTCACTGCGGTCGCTGCGGTCACCGCGGTTATGGCGGCTAAAGCGGCCGCAGCCGCCTTTCCAGCCGCCTGACCGGGTGGCATGAATGACGAAAACCCCATCGTCACATGTCCGCGCGTGGCAGTCATGACAATGATGCATCACTTACTGCCATTTCAGCCACACCGGAACCGCGGAAGCCTGCTGCGGCCAGCCGATCCGTTACTTGTGGAAAGTAATGCCTTCGTCGATCGTGCCGTACATCGTCACGCTGCCGCCGCCGGACGCCGCGCCGCCCTGCGCGCATGCACCCAGCAACATGATCGACGCCACCAAGGCCAATACAATTTTCATAACTGCGTTTCCTGCAAAGACAGGCGTCGATTCTAGCCTGGCGGCGCGCGCGCTCGCGCAAGCGGATGGCTGTTGGGCTGGGCTGGCGGGCCGGTGGGGCTCGCGGGCTCGCGGGGCTCGCGGGGCTCGCAGGGCTCGTGGGCTGGTGGGCTGGTGGGCTCGTGGGCTGTTGGACTCCCGAGCTCCCGGGCTCCCGGCCTGCTTCGCTGCTGGGCTGTCAGACCGACGGTCCGTGGGCCTGCCACCCTGTCTGTTGAACTGTCCCCCTGGCAGTCAGCGGCGTTGGCTGACCAAGCCGGATTTTCGTAGCGGCCGCAATCGACCGTTCACGCTAAGCTGAAACATCGAGTGAACGCGCCGCGTACAGTGACTGCATCACGCTTTGCGCGGCCCGCGCAGCGCAGACTCGACTGACCATGGAGTGCCCTATGTCCGCCATCCTCGCAGACGAACACAATCACTTTCCCGGCCTGAGCCGGATCGGCGCGCTGCTCGCGGATCCCGGCCGCGCAGCCATGCTGTGGGCGCTGATGGACGGCAGCGCCCGCCCCGCCGGTGAATTGACGATGATCGCGGGACTGTCGCCGTCGGCGGCCAGCGCCCATCTCGCGCGTCTGACCGAGGGCGGCCTGCTCGCGCTCGAAGTGCGCGGGCGGCATCGATACTTCCGCATTGCGTCGGCGGATATCGCGGCGTCCATAGAAGCGCTCGCCAACGTCGCGCAAGTCAGCGCGCCGCAACGTCCGACGCCGCGCCCCGCGCGCACCGTGCCAACCGAAATGCGCTACGCGCGCACCTGCTACGACCACATGGCCGGGGAATTGTCCGTGCGAGTGTTCGAGCGGCTCGTCGAGCGCGGGCTGCTGAGCCTGCAAGGCACATCGCTCGAAGCCACGCCGGAAGGCGCTGCCCGCTTTACCGACTGGGGCATCGACCTGTCGGCGCAGCGCAGCCGCCGGCGCCGCTTCGCCTGCACCTGTCCCGACTGGAGCGAGCGCCGCCCGCATCTCGGCGGCGCGCTCGGCGCGGCGTTGCTGGAGTCGTGGGCGGCTCGCGGCTGGGTCGAGCGAACCGAGCGGCCGCGTATTCTGCGGATCACGCCGGCGGGTCATCGGCATTTCGACGCGTTTCTGGCGCAGTGAGCGAGGCGGCGAAGTAACGGCAAGCCGCGTGGAAGAGTCTGACGAAGCCCATCGAGACCTTTTGTTACCGCTGGCGAGCCGGCCTTACAAATGTGGGGGCCTTGAAACAGGCGGCGCGGGTAGAGTGATTCACGGACACCGCATCTTCATGCGTCCGTCGGAGCACAAGACATGAGAGCCATAACCCCACGCTTACCGTCAGGACATCGCCCGGTTGGCTACACGCTGATCGCCACGGCGGCGCTTCTGTTCGCGACTCAGTGCGCGCTCGCGCAGCAGGCCGTCCCCGCGCCGCAAGGCGTGGCCACGCAGAACACGGATCCGCCGGGACGCGTCGCGCGTCTGAACTACATGGCCGGAACCGTGACGACGGAGCCCGCAGGCGCCGCCGACTGGTCGTACGCCCAGATCAACCGGCCGCTCACCACCGGCGACCAGTTGTGGAACGATCAGAACGCACGCTCCGAACTGCATATCGGCTCGACGGCCGTGCGGCTCGGCCAGTCCACCAGCCTCGACCTGCTCAATCTCGACGACAACAGCGCACAACTCAAGGTCGCGCAAGGCACGCTGTCGGCGCATGTGCGGGAACTGCCGCCGGGTTCGTCGTATGAGATCGACACGCCTAACCTCGCGCTCGGGCTGAACGGGCCGGGCGACTATCGCGTCGACGTCGCGCCGGACGGCAGCAGCACCACCGTCACGGTACGCAGCGGCAGCGCGACGGCTTACGGCGACGGCACTCAGATGCCGATCGCCGCAGGACAGTCGATGCGCTTTGCCGGCACCGGTCTACAGACGCTCGCCGGGAACGGCGCACCGGGCCCTGACGCCTTCGATCAATGGACCGCGAGCCGCGACGCCGCCGAGGACCGCTCGGTGTCGGCACGGTATGTCTCGCGCGAAATCCCGGGTTACCAAGACCTCGACGCCAACGGCACATGGCGCAGCAGCGCGCAGTACGGCGAAGTGTGGATGCCGCGCGCGACGCCCGCCGGCTGGGCGCCCTACCATGACGGCCACTGGGTATGGCAGGCGCCGTGGGGCTGGACCTGGGTCGACGACGCGCCGTGGGGCTTCGCGCCCTACCACTATGGCCGCTGGGCTTATGTCGACGATTCCTGGGCCTGGGTGCCCGGCCCCGTCGTGGTGAACGCGCCGCCGGTCTATGCGCCGGCGTTGGTGGCGTTTGTCGGCGGCGGCGGCGGGGTCGACTGGGGCGTGAATCTGGCGATCGGCGGCGCGTTGGCGGCGGGCGTCGCGTGGTTCCCGCTCGGCCCCGGGGAACGGTGGCATCCGCAATGGGGCGGCCGCGACAACTGGAGCCCGCGCTACTACGAACGCGTCAATCAGACGACGGTCGTCAACAACTACAACATCACCAACGTCCACAACACGTACATCAACTATCGGGCGCCGCGAGCCGTGACCGCGGTGCCGGCGACGGCTTTCGTGCACGGACAGCCAGTCGGACGCTTTGCGCAGAGGGTGGATCCGGCACAGTGGCGCAACGCCCGCATCAACCCGGGTGCGCCGGGCATCGCGCCGGTGCGCGAGAGTTTCGGACCCGGCCAGCGCAACGCGAATTACCGGCCGCCAGCGCAGGTCATGACGCGTCCGGTGGTGGCCACGCGCAGTCCGTCATTGCCGCCCGCCTATCGCGACGGCCTCGCCCAGCGTTTCGCGCAAAGCGGTGGCCGCGTGCCTGGCGCGGGGCAGCCGATCGTGCGGACGTCGGTGCCGGCACACTTCGCCGGCGGACCCGGTGCGTCGCCAGTGCAGAACGTGCGGGTGGTGCAATCGCATCTTCCAGGCCGCATGCCCGGCGCGGCAGCGGGCGCGCCGGTGCCTCAGCCGGAGCCCGGCGGACGGGCCGCGCCAGGCGTCATGAATCGCGCCCAACAAGCCGGACCCGGTCCGGGCGAGGCGCCTACCATAGGACAACCGCAGCATCCGGACATGCAGCAGGCGCGGCCCGGCATGCTTGAACAGGCGCACGGGCCGCAGCCCGGCACGGCGCGCGCACCGTCGAACGGCGTGCCGCGTCCGCCGCGTCAGAACGGAGGCAATGCGCCAGGCTTCGCACAGCAACACGGTACGGCTCAGCAAGCGGCGGCAGATGGCCGCCACGAGCCCGTGTGGACCCAGCCGCATACGCCCATGGCGCAGCAAGCGCAGCCGGGCCGGCTGCAAGGCAGTGAAGGATCGCAGAAGGCGGCGCCGGGTGCCGGACAAGCAGCTGGCGCGGACGCGAATGCAGCGATGCGCCAGCGCGAGGTGCCACATCCCGTGGAAAATCCGGCGCTGGCACAGCAGCCGCGAGCGGTGCAGGCTCAAGGGCACCAGCCGGGGCAACGGGCGCAGCAGGCGTATCAGCCGCAAGCAGTCGAGCGGCCGCAGGTTCAACAGTTGCCGCGCCAGCAGGTTCAGGCGCAGCCTCAGGAACTGCCCCGGCAGCAAATGCGCTCACAGCAGGCACAGCCGGGCCCCGACGCGCGGGTGCAGCAGCAGGCTCGTGCCGAGGTTCATCCGCAGCAGATGCAGCCGCGTCCAGAGCCGCGTCCTCGGCCACAGGTGGAGCAGCAGCCCCGTCCTGAGTTTCATCCGCAGCAGATGCAGCCGCGACCGGAACCGCGTCCTCAGCCGCAAGCGCAACAACAGCCCCGTCCGGAGTTCCATCCACAGCAGATGCAGCCGCGTCCCGAGCCGCGTCCGCAGCCGCAGGCGCAGCAGCCCCGCCCTCAGCCCCAGCCGCAGCACGGCGAACAGCATTCGGGCGGTGGCCACGACGAGCATCATCGCGGCTAACGGCGTCTCGTCTCAGACACCGCCTGCACTCGCCGGCATAAGCAAAAGCCCCCGCGACTCGCATCGCGGGGGCTTTTCATATCGCGCGCATCAAACGGCCATTGGCGCTGTCAGCGGCTCATGATGCCGGTAGCCGACCAGCGAAAAATCCGACGGCTCGATCTTCTCCAGCCATTCCGGCTCATAGACGCCGGTCTTCGCGTAGTCCGGCACGCGGTCGGAAATGGCCAGCGTGGGGCTTTCATAAGGCTCGCGCGTGAGCTGCTGCTGCAGCATGTCCAGCTGATTCTCGTAGATGTGCGCGTCGCCGATAAAGTAGATGAACCAGCGCGGCGTATAACCCGTCAGGCGGCCGACCAGATGCAGCAATGCGGCGCCCTCGGTGAGATTGAACGGCGTGCCGAGCCCGACGTCGTTGCTGCGAATGTACAGGCACAGCGAAATCTCGCGACGCGCGACGTTCGGCAGGAACTGATACAGCAGATGACAAGCCGGCAACGCGATCTGGTCCAGCACCGCCGGGTTCCACGCATGAAACAGAATGCGCCGGTCCGACGGGTTCTGCATGATCGTGTCGAGGCACTGGCGCAGCTGATCGATGGCCTTGTACAGCAGCACCTTGCGGCTGCCGTTTTCTTCGAATTCGGTGATGACATGGAAGCCTCGCGCGCTCGCGTCGGCAAGCTGGGCGCTCGCAGCGGCGTCCAGCACCTTGTAGGCCGGCCACTGGCGCCATTGCACGCCGTATACGTCGCCGAGATCGTCCGGACCCTCGCGATACGGGTTGGCGAGCCACTGCGGATTCTGATTCGCGTTCGCGTCCCACACCTTGCAGCCGAGGTCGCGGAAATCGGCCGCGCTGCGCGACGCGCGCAGGAAGCCGACGAGTTCGCCGACGGCCGATTTGAACGCGAGTTTTTTCGTCGTAACCGCCGGGAAACCCTGCTGGAGATCGAAGCGCAACATGGCGCCCGGCATGCTGATCGTGCGAATGCCGGTGCGATTCTCCTGCCACGTGCCAGTGTCGAGAATCGTGCGGACGAGGTCCAGGTATTGTTTCATGCGGGTTCCTTCGACCGGCGCGCGCCTACGCAAGCTACAGGACAAGCTGCAGGCAGCGCACCGCGAGATTGAGCGGAAAACCCGATTTTACCAAGCGCGGCCCTCCGGCGCCGACGCACACGCTACGCGCAATATGCGGAAGACGTGGGCGTTGGCCAGCCGGGAACCAGCATACGACGCAGCGGGAAACCGCGCGCGCCAGCCGCCGATTGCAACCGCCCGGCTGTTCGAGTCACCGGGACGGCCTGCACAACCGCGCGGCGCCGCCCGTCAGAGATGCGGCACCGACGCCGGCAGGCTGCCATGCGACGACGAAAGCGGCTCGCTTTCCATATGACGCATGCCATGCGAGCAGAGCAGACGGTACAGCGTGACGCGCGAAATGCCGAGCTCCTGCGCCGCGTCGCCAAGACGGCCGCGATGACGCAACAGCGCAAGTTCAATGGCCTGACGCTCGGCGGCTTCGCGCGCCTGCGCGAGCGACACCGGGACGATCTCGACATACTCGGCCAGTTCGAGATCGCGCGCCGTGATCGCGCGTCCTTCTGACATTACGATCGCCCGCCGCACGCGGTTGATGAGCTCGCGCACGTTGCCCGGCCAGCCGTAATTGTGCAGAGCCGCGATGGCGTCCGGCGCGAAACCGCGCAGCCGCCGGCTTGCGTCTTTCTTGAAACGTTCCAGCATGTGACGGGCAAGCAGCTCGATGTCCTTGCCCCGGGCGCGCAGCGGCGGTTCGTCGATCTGCAGCACGCACAGGCGGTGATACAGATCGGAGCGGAAACGTCCTTCGATCATTGCGGCCGTCATGTCCACGTGCGTCGCGGAAATGATCCGCACGTCGACGTCGATCGCGCTATGGCCGCCCAGCCGCTCGACCTTGCGCTCCTGCAGGAAGCGCAGCAGGCTCGCCTGGCTTTCCAGCGGCAGGTCGCCGATTTCGTCGAGGAAAAGCGTGCCGCCGTTGGCCGCTTCCACCCGGCCGATCTTGCGCTGGTTCGCGCCGGTGAAGGCGCCGCGTTCGTAGCCGAACAGTTCGGACTGCAGCAGGTGCGGCGGGATGGCGCCGCAGTTGATCGGCACGAACGGCGCGTTGCGCCGCGCCGAGCGTTCGTGAATCGCGACTGCCGTGAGTTCCTTGCCGGTGCCCGATTCGCCGGAGATGAAGACCGGCGCGTCCGTCATCGCGACTTTGCGGATCGAGCGGAAGAGCGCGAGCATGGCGTCGCACGAGCCGACCATTTCGCCTTCGGCGCCCTGCGAGGCGTCGTTGGACGCCGGTTCGCCTAGCGAAATCATGCCGTACGCATGACCGACGGAGTCGACGATCCGGTCGCCGGAATAAGGCACCGTCACATAGTCGAAACAATAATCGCGCACGAGCCGGCGCAGCGCCGCGTCCTGAAGTTGACCAGGCATGGTTGCGGCGACCCAGCCGACGTTGGGCATGGTCAGGCAGGATTCGAAAGCGGCGATTTCATGCGGCTGGAAATGACTGGACAGATCGAGCAGGCCACCCGCTGCCGACCCGGCGCGTACGGCCCGGCGCGCGTCGCGCGCCGATCCCACCACTTCCACATGCCAGCCGCGCTGGTGGAAGCGGGTGTTCAGCTCCGCGCTCGGCTCGCGCGAAACGTAAATCAGTTGCCGCGTTGCGGGTTCCATTATTCAGATCCTCTCGTCAACGAACGTTAAGGATGATGCACGCACCTGAACCGCAATTCAGACACGCTGGCACATTCGGGATTCGCAAATAGCAAAAACCGAACGGCCATTCCATTCCGTGCGGACAGCTGATCCCCAGAAAGCGGCGTGTGTGTTTGAGACGGCCCGTTAGCGGGCTTTTTTAAATTTGGAGCTCTTTTCCGAGAGCTTACTATACGCGCGCCGCTTGGAAAACAATTATGCGAATTTAATCCGCCTGCCCTTGCCCAGCAAGGCGCGCCGGTCGATAAATAAGTAATCAGCTTACGAATAACGAATTGAGGTCGCGCTTTTCTCATACGTAGCCGCACAGGTAGTTCGTACCGTTCCAATTACCGCTTTATAGGTATTTCCTTCTCGCCGTTTCAGACATGAAACGTTTCCAGCCGATTCTTTTAATTGGATTGCGGGAGCGGCGAGTTGCAAGCTGATGTCTCAAGGGATTTGGCGCCATGGCACGTGTTTCGCTAATGGTCATGCACGAGGAGACCGATCATGCAATTACCATTGTTGCGTGGCGATTGGACGTGGATTGTGCTTTGTGCGACGCCTTTCCCGGCATTGCGCCAGGCTGCGGGTGCCGCGGGACCGCATCCGCCGCCGAATCGCGCGTGCGGCTCAAGTGCGACGGTGCGGCCGCCGCAACACAAGCTCGCGAGCGGCGCGCGCGTGACGCTATGGGACGAAATCGCACCACCGCCGCCGCCCTTGCCCTTGCCTCTGCCACTTCCGTCGGAGGCCGTCAGCAGCGTGCAGCGCGGGGCGGCGGACGATCTGCGCAAATAACCGGCGCCGCACGACACAGCCCGGCCGCGCAACCGGTGCGCGGCAGGCCACGCAGCGAACCGGCTGGCTGCGTCAGGTAGAATCGGTCCGGTTACATTCCCCCTTCCATTCGATGACGACGCTCACCCTGATCGTCGCTCGCGCCAATAACGGCGTGATCGGCCGCGACAACCAGTTGCCCTGGCGACTTCCCGAAGACCTCGCGTTTTTCAAGCGCACGACCATGGGCGCGCCCATCATCATGGGCCGCAAAACGCATGAGTCGATCGGCAGGCCGCTGCCGGGACGCCGCAACATCGTCGTGACACGTGACGCGACCCGGCGCTTCCAGGGGTGCGACGCGGCCACCACGCTTGACGAAGCGCTCAAGCTTGCCGCGCAGGATCAGGCGCCGGAAGCGTTTCTCATCGGCGGCGCGCAGCTGTATGTGGAAGGGCTGCGTCTCGCGGACAAGCTGATCGTTACCGAGATTTCGGCCGATTTTAAAGGCGACGCGACTTTCCCGGCGGTCGATCCAGACGAGTGGGAAGAGGTCGCGCACGAAACGCATCGCGCGCACGCGCCGAACGATTTCGACTATGCGTTTGTGACGTACAAGCGCAAAGGTCATTGAGTCCTGAGCGTCGTAAGCGCCGGGCGTCTGAGCGCCTGTGAGCGCCGCGAAGCACCACCAGGCGGCTCATAAAAAGCCAACGCCACGCAAGTCTGAACTGCGTGGCGTTTCTGTTTGCAGCGTCTGTGGCGCCCGGCGCGACCGAACGGGAAAACCCGCTTACTGCCCCGCGATAGTCATCCGTTCGATGAGCACCGAGCCGGTCTGCTTGGTCCCTCGCGTGATGGTATCCGCACCAATTGCGACGATATGCCGGAACATCTCCTGCAAAGTGCTCGCGACGGTGATTTCCTCGACCGGATACTGAATCTTGCCGTTCTCGACCCAGAAGCCCGACGCGCCGCGCGAATAGTCGCCCGTCACGTAGTTCACGCCCTGCCCCATCAGTTCGGTCAGCAGAAGCCCGGTGCCGAGCTTGCGCAGCATCTCCTCGAAGTCGTCCTCGGCGCGCGTGTCCGAACTCTGCAGCGACAGGTTGTGCGAGCCGCCGGCGTTGCCGGTGGTCTGCATGCCGAGCTTGCGCGCCGAATATGTCGAGAGAAAATAACCTTCTACGACGCCGTTCTTCACCACCGAGCGTTGCCGCGTGCGCACGCCTTCTTCGTCGAAAGGCGCACTGCCCATTGCGCGCGGCACATGCGGATCTTCGACGATCTGCACATGCGGCGCGAACACCGGCTTGCCGAGACTGTCGACGAGAAACGACGTCTTGCGATACAGCGCGCCGCCGCTCGTGGCCTGCACGAAGGCGCCGAGCAGACCGGCGGCGAGCGGCGCTTCGAACAGCACCGGCACCTTGCGCGTATCGAGACCGCGCGCGCCGATGCGCGCAAGCGCCCGCTGCGCCGCGTAACGGCCCACCGCTTCGGGATCTGCCAGTTGCTCAGCGTTGCGCATGGACGTGTACCAGTCGTCGCGCTGCATGTTGCGGCCGCTGCCGGCAATCGGCGCGCACGCGATGTAATGGCGCGAGTACGGATAGCCCGCGAGAAAACCGCGCGACGTGGCCAGCACGAACTGCGAATGCTGCGCCGACACGCTCGCGCCTTCCGAATTCCTGATCTGCGGATCGGTCGCGAAGGCGGCGTCTTCCGCGCGGCGGGCAATTTCCACGGCTTCGTCGGCGGACAGATTCCACGGGTGATACAGGTCGAGATCGCGTGGCTCCGTTTCGAGCAATTCGGCTTCGGCGAGACCCGCGCAATCGTCTTCCGCGGTGAAGCGGGCAATGTTGTATGCAGCCGCGACCGTGTCCTTCAACGCCTGCGACGAGAAGTCCGAGGTGCTCGCATTGCCGCGCTTGTTGCCGATGAACACCGTCACGCCGACCATCTTGTCGCGGTTGTGCTCGATCGTCTCGACTTCGCCGCGCCGCACGGAGACGGACAGCCCGTCGCCTTCGGAAATTTCGGTCGCCGCGTCCGTGCCGCCGAGCGACTTCGCGTGACGAAGGATGTCCGAGGCGATTTCCTTCAGTTCATCCTGGGTATGCGGAAAAAAGCGCTGCTTGACGTCCATGTCTGCTGCCATTGTCGTTGCCGTCCTTTGGGGGCCGAGCGGCCCGGTGTTCGTCCATGCGCGCGTCGCACAGGCCGCGCGACCCGCGTGCGCCTCGTGTGCGCCTATTGCGAATGACACACGCATGAGCATCGTTGAAGCATCCCGCGATCATAGCAAGCTAAGCGCTGGCGCACCTGGCATTCGCAGCACGGTTTTTCGCACGCACGCGCCGCTGCCGGCGCCGCCGCGGCGGGTTTGCCGGGCCCGGCACGCTACAATATCGGCATGACACGCAAAACCCGCATTCAACCCATCGAATCCGCCGAGCCGGAAGTCGACGAGAACGGCTACGACCGTCCAAGCAAGTCCCAGTTGAAGCGCGAAATGCACGCGCTGCAGGAACTGGGCGAGGCGCTGATCGCGCTGCCCAAAGACGCGCTCAAGCGCATGCCGATGCCCGAGAAGCTCGACGACGCAGTGCGCGAGGCGCGCCGCATTACCGACCACGAAGGCAAGCGCCGTCAGCTTCAGTACGTGGGCCGCGTGATGCGCTCGCTGCTCGACGAGGAAACCGCCGCGCTGCGCACCGCGCTCGACACGTACAACGGCATCAACAAGGCGGAAACGGCTAGGCTGCACTGGATCGAGCGCACGCGCGAAAAACTGCTCGCCGACGACGCCGCGCTTACCGAGTTCATCCGCCAGCATCCGGACGCCGATCCGCAGCAAGGCCGCACGCTGATTCGCAACGCTCGCAAGGAAGCGCAGCAGAACAAGCCGCCGCGCTACTTCCGCGAACTGTTCCAGTGGATCAAGAACGCGGACGGCCCCGCGGCTTCGACCGACTCCGCTCATGACGACGCTGAGGAAGACGACGATGACGACCGCGACGCCTGATTCCATTCAGAAGCTCAAGCGCAGCCACCCGGACGAGATTCTGATCGGCCTCGTGTCGATCAGCGACCGCGCATCCACCGGCGTATATGAGGACAAGGGCATTCCGGCCTTGCGGGAATGGCTGGGCGCCGCGTTGAGTTCGCCGTGGCAAGTCGTCACGCGGCTGATTCAGGACGACGCGCCGACCATTTCCGCGACGCTCACTGAGTTGGTCGACGAAGTCGGTTGTGATCTCGTGCTGACCACGGGCGGCACCGGCCCCTCCCGCCGCGATGTGACGCCGGAGGCCACACTGGCGGTGGCCACCAAAGAAATGCCGGGATTCGGCGAGCAGATGCGGCAGATCAGCCTGAATTTTGTGCCGACCGCGATCCTGTCGCGCCAGGTGGCGGTGATCCGCGAGACGGCGGACCACGCGGCTTTGATCATCAATCTGCCGGGCCAGCCGAAGTCGATCAAGGAAACGCTGGAAGGCTTGCGCGATGCCGAAGCTGGCGGTGCGGTGAAGGTGCCGGGCATCTTCGCCGCAGTGCCTTACTGCATCGATCTTATCGGCGGGCCGTATGTCGAGACCAACGCCGAAATCGTGAAAGCGTTCCGGCCGAAGAACGCGGTACGCGCGCCCCGACCGGCCTGACTTTGGTCGCGCGGCTTACTCGGCGTTCATCGAAGCGTCGGGCGGCGGCGGAATGAGGAAGTGCTCGCGGTAATACTTCAGCTCGTCGATCGATTCGTGGATGTCGGCCAGCGCCGTGTGCATCGCGCGCTTCTGGAAACCTTTGTAGATGGTCGGCTGCCAGCGGCGGCACAGCTCCTTGAGCGTGCTGACGTCGAGATTGCGGTAATGGAAAAAGGTCTCGAGCTCAGGCATCCAGCGCGCCATGAAGCGCCGGTCCTGGCAGATCGAGTTGCCGCACATCGGCGATTTGCCCGGAGGAACATACGCGCTGAGAAAATCGCGGATCAGGACGATGGCATCGGCTTCAGTCACCGTCGAGGCCTTCACGCGGTCAATCAGCCCCGACCGCCCATGCGTGTTCTGATTCCACTGGTCCATTTTGGCGAGCGTCTCGTCGCTCTGATGAATAGCCAGAACCGGGCCTTCGGCCATTCTGTCGAGCGTCGAATTCGTCACCACCACCGCGATTTCGATGATGCGGTCATTGTCCGGGTCGAGCCCGGTCATTTCCATGTCCAGCCAGACGAGATTCATGTCGCTGCGCACGAGCGGCGGCTGCTGGGCGGATTCGAGGATGTCAGTCATGAAGGCAACCCTGATGGCCGGGCCGAAAGCTTTTCTGCAAGCCTTGACGCCGCGGCCATCGTTCGTTTGAGATGGTTAGAGATGGTTTGAGCAGGTCCCCGCTGCGAGGCGGGAAGAAACATATAATTCTCGCATAGATACCACGGAATCCACGGATGCCCACCCTGTACTTCACCGTTCTGTTCGTCGTCGCCGTCGTGGCGATGGTCGGCACCAAGCTGTGGCTCGCGTCGCGGCAAATCCGCTTTGTCGCGGGCCATCGCGAGCAGGTGCCGAGCCAGTTTGCCGGCACCATCGCGCTCGCCGCGCACCAGCGCGCCGCCGACTACACCGTCGAGCGCACGCGTCTCACCATGATCGAAATCGTCGTCGGCGCCGCGCTGCTGATCGGCCTCACGCTGCTAGGCGGCGTGCAGGCGCTCGATCTCGCTCTGACGGACTGGCTCGGCCGCGGCTACATCGGCCAGATTGCGCTCGTCGCGGCAGTGATCGCGATCACCGGCGCGGTCGACCTGCCGTTCGACTACTACCGCCAGTTCGTGATCGAGCAACGCTTCGGCTTTAACCGGATGAGCATGCGCATTTTCATTGTCGACCGTCTGAAAGGGGTGCTGCTTGGCGCCGCGTTCGGCCTGCCGCTGCTTTTCGTCGTGCTGTGGCTGATGAACCAGGCGGGCAGCTTCTGGTGGCTATGGACGTGGATCGTCTGGGTCGTCTTTCAGATGCTTGTGCTCGTGCTCTATCCGTCGTTTATCGCACCGCTTTTCAACAAGTTCGAGCCACTCAAGGACGAAGCGCTGAAAAGCCGCATCGAAGCGCTGATGAAGCGCTGCGGCTTCGCCGCCAAGGGTCTCTTCGTGATGGACGGCAGCCGCCGCTCGGCGCACGGCAATGCCTATTTCACGGGGTTCGGCGCGGCCAAGCGCATCGTGTTCTTCGACACGCTGCTTGCGCGCCTGTCGGGCAGCGAGATCGAGGCCGTGCTCGCGCACGAGCTCGGCCACTTCAAGCGCCGTCACGTCATAAAGCGGATGCTCGTGACTTTTGCGATCAGCCTGGCGATGCTCGCGCTGCTTGGCTGGCTCACGCAGCAGGTCTGGTTCTACGAAGGGCTCGGCGTGCGGCCCTCGCTCGTCGGCGGCAATAGCGCGCTTGCGCTCGTGCTGTTCTTCCTCGCGTTGCCGGTGTTCGTCTTCTTCGTCACGCCGCTTGGCAGCCTGACTTCGCGCAAGCACGAGTTCGAGGCCGACGCGTTCGCGGCCACGCAAACGGACGCCCAGGACCTCGTGAACGCGCTCGTCAAGCTGTACGAAGACAATGCGTCCACGCTGACGCCCGATCCGCTCTACACCGCGTTCTATTACTCGCATCCGCCGGCCTCGCAGCGGATCGACCGACTGTTGCGGCACGCATGAGCGGCCGCTCCCAAAAAGCGCCGCGCGCGGCATCCAGCACGCGCGTAGGTGGCCTCGTTGTGGCCGCGCATGGCCGCCACTATCTGGTTGCTCCTGAAGACGGCGGGCCGATGCTTCAGTGCTTTCCGCGCGGCAAACGCAGCGAGGTGGCGGTCGGCGACCGGGTGATCTACGAGCCGACGTCCGCCGACCAGGGCGTGATCGTCGAAATCGGCGAGCGGCGCAATCTGCTCTATCGCTCGGATCAGTACAAGTCGAAGCTCTTCGCCGCGAATCTCGATCAGTTGCTGATCGTGCTCGCGACCGAACCGCACTTCAGCGAAGACCTGCTCGGGCGCGCGCTCGTCGCCGCCGAGGCTAACGAGCTCAAACCGCTGATCGTGCTGAACAAAATCGACAGGACCGATGCGCTCGAAGGCGCTCGCAGGCGGCTCGAGCCGTATCGCGCGCTCGGCTACACGGTCGTGGAAGTGTCGATCAAGATGCAGCCCGAGGCGGCCCGAGCGGCGTTGATCGAGCACTTGCACGGTCACTCGACACTTTTGCTCGGCCAGTCGGGCATGGGCAAATCCACGCTTGTCAATCTGCTGATTCCGGACGCCGAAGTCGCCACACGCGAGATTTCGACCGCGCTCAACAGCGGGCGCCATACAACGACCTTCACGCGGCTTTATCCGCTGCCGGGTGCGCTCACTGGCGGCGAAGGCGCTGGCATGAACGGCGCGCTGATCGACTCGCCCGGCTTCCAGGAATTCGGCCTGCATCATCTGACCGAGGGCCGGCTCGAACGCGCCTTTCCGGAGTTCCGGCCGCTGCTGGCCAACTGCCGCTTCTACAATTGCCATCACTTGCACGAGCCCGGTTGCGCGATTCTCGAAGCGGTCGCCGACGGCCGCATCCGCCGCGAACGGCATGCGCTGTATGCGCAGCTCGTTCACGAAGCCAGCCAGATTGTGCGCTGACATGAAGCTGATGCGCGCGCCGAACCTCATCATCGGACAGCATTGGGTCAATGTGCTCGAGGCGGCCGGCATTGCCTGCGAACTGCACAACCGCTATCTGAACGGCGCACTCGGCGATATTCCCGCGGATCAGTGCGCGCCTGAACTATGGCTCGTGGATGACCGCGACGAGGCGCTGGCGCGGCGCCTGATCGAGGCGGCGTCGCACGGTCCGGCGGCAGGTTCGCCCGGCTGGCAGTGCCGTCAGTGCGGCGAGAAACTGGAAGCGCAGTTCACTGTCTGCTGGCAGTGCGGGACGGCGCGCGATCCTTTGGATGGGTGAACTGCGGTTGCGAAGCGGCAGCGCCTTGATAAACAGATTCTGAGTCGAAAAAAACGGGCGATTGCCCGTTTTTTTTGCTGCTACTACGCGTCGCCCCTCGTGGCCTCAGGCCAGCCACACCGCGATGGTGAGCATGAGCAACAGAATCATCCACAGCACGACCGCACGCCAGACAAGGCCCACCGCCGATTGCAGCGTGCGCGGCGTGCAGTCGTCACCGACCTGCATCGGACCGCCGTCGCCGGTGGCGAGTGCATCAAGGCTCGACTGTTCGGCAAGCGGCCCGGCGAGACGTGCGCCGAGCGCCCCGCTGCCTGCGGCGAGCAGCACGCCGTCGTTCGCATCCGGCCACTGCCGCGCATGATTGCGCCACGCATAAATCGCGTCTTCGAAATTGCCGACGATCGCAAAGCCAAGCGATGTGAGCCGCGCCGGAACCCAGTCGATCACGAAGAACGCACGCTGCGCGAAGCTCGAAAACGCCAGGGTGCGATCGTCGACCGGACGCGCCCACGTGCGCGACAGATATTCGGCGATCCGGTACAGCACGGCGCCCGCCGGCCCCACTGGAATCAGAAACCAGAAGAACACGCCGAACACGTGACGATGCGATGCGACCACCGCGTGAATCAGCGTGTGCCGCACGATCTCGCTGACGGGCATGTCAAGCGTCTCGAGCCCGGTCCATTCGTTAAGAATTTCGCGGGCGCGCGGCACGTCGTCGTTATTCAGCGCGAGATGGATGTCCGTAAAGTAATGGCTGAACTGGCGAAAGCCGAGCGTGAAGTACAGCACCGCGACGTTCCAGAGGAACGCCAGCACGAAATGAATGTTGTAGAGAACGTAGTAGATGAGCGCGACGGCCAGCGTCCACGGCACCACTACGACTAGCCATGCAAGCAGGCCGTGCTTCGGCTTGCCGGCATCGAATCCGTGCGCCGCCGACTCCGCATGGTATTGAAGCAGCGCAGATACCGGATTGTTCGGCGACAGCGCGCGTACCTGTTCAATGATCAGAGCCAGCAATACGGAAAAAAAAGTCATGCGATGCGCCGTGCTTTTCGAGTTTTACGATTGTTTCGTAACGATAGCACAGGGTCGGATGCCGCTGAGCGGGGACGTTGCCAAACACTCAATCGGCACACGCGGGACGTCCGTCTCAGGCCGCGAGAAAGCGATAAAAGTTGCGCAGCATCGCGGCCGTCGCGCCCCAGATGAAATAGTGGCTGCCTGTGCTGCTTCCGCCTTTCTCCGCTGCTTCGAGCGATGCTCCGCGCGGATACGGCATCGCGAAAAAACGGCGCTCGCCGCCTTCATACCGGAACACGCGCTCTTCGTGATGCGCCGGGTTCATCAGGAACGCAAGCGGCACTTCGAAGACTTCCGCGACCTCGAGCGCATCCGCTTTTAAAGCGAACGGCGGATGGACAAGACCGATTACCGGCGTGACGCGAAAGCCCGTGCCCGTCAGATAGTCGGGCAGCGCACCCAGCACTTCGACGCGTGAAGGCGCGAGCCCGACCTCCTCTTGCGCTTCGCGCAAGGCAGTCGCCGTTGCATCGGCATCGAACGGCTCCTGACGGCCGCCCGGAAAACTGACCTGACCCGCATGGTCGTTGAGATGATCTGCTCGCTGCGTGAGCAGTACCGTGAGGCCGTTGGCGCGAATCACGAGCGGCACCAATACGGACGCAACACGCGGATCGGCTTGAATGTCACGCCACGGCGCCTCGACGATCGGCTCGGGCGTCCAGAAAAGAGGTTGCTTGAAACGGGCGCGCAGGGCCTCGGGCGTAAGACGCTCCGCGGCTACCGGCGGCAGGTGGGCACCCGTTGCTTCGACGGGCAGCGCTTCAGGTTCAAAGACGGGGCGGATCAACGGATCTCTCAAGTGAGCGGATAAGGCGATGCCGCTATTTTGACCTGGCAAACAAAAAAGCACCCGCGAGGGGTGCTTTTTCTTACAGCATTTACGCCTGGGAAGCAGCGCGGTCTTTCGAGACCAGCTTTTCCTTGATTCGAGCCGACTTGCCCGAACGGTCGCGCAGGTAGTACAGCTTCGCACGACGCACATCGCCACGACGCTTCACGACGATGCTTGCCAGCAGCGGCGAGTACGTCTGGAACGTACGCTCGACACCTTCGCCCGACGAAATCTTACGGACGATGAACGACGAATTCAGACCACGGTTACGCTTGGCGATCACGACGCCTTCGTAAGCCTGAACACGCTTACGCGTACCTTCAACCACGTTCACGCTGACAACCACCGTGTCGCCCGGAGCGAATTCGGGGATGGTCTTCTCGCCGAGGGCGCGCGCGATTTCTTCCTGCTCGAGTTTTGCAATCAGATTCATCACTGACTCCTAAGTCCATCTTGTCGGCGTTCGTACCTGCCTTGCATGAAAGGCTACGGCCCCGATAGAGGATGGGTTCACATCAGGCGCCGTACACGCATGTGCGGCGCCGCCTGTCGTCCGCTCGAAAGACCGGGGCTTCAAGCCTTCGGCTCTTCCTTCGCGAGACTTGCAAGCCATGCCTCGTCGGCACGGCTCAACATCTTGTTCTTTCTGGCCTTGACGATCAGGTCAGGCCGTTTGCGCAGCGTATTGCGCAGCGCTTCACGCCGCCGCCATGCCTCGATCTCCGCATGATGGCCGCCAAGCAGCACATCGGGAACACGCACGCCGTGGTATTCCTCGGGCCGCGTGTAGTGCGGACAGTCGAGCAGCACGTCGACAAAACTGTCCTGTACCGCCGACTGCGAATCATTGAGCACGCCTGGCAACTGGCGCACGACTGCATCCATCAACGCCATGGCCGGCAACTCGCCGCCTGACAGCACGAAGTCGCCAAGACTGACTTCTTCGTCCACAACACGGTCGAGCAGGCGCTGGTCGATCGCCTCATAACGGCCGCAAAGCAGGATCAACCCGGGTTGCGCGGCGAACTTCATGACACGTTCGTGATTCAGCGTGGCGCCCTGCGGCGACATCATCACGACACGCGGCGCGCTAATACCCTGTTCCGCCTGCGCCGCCTTGGCCGCCGTGATCGCATCTTCCAGCGGCCTTGCCAGCATGACCATGCCGGGGCCGCCGCCGTACGGGCGATCGTCGATTGTGCGGTAGTTGTCGGTCGTGAAATCACGCGGATTCCACGTGCGCAACCCATAGCGTTGCTGCTTGGCTGCCCGGCTGGTAATGCCCCAATCGGTCAGCGCGCGAAACATTTCTGGAAAGAGCGTGACGACATCGAACTGCATCGCTCTCTCCGTTTTAGCGAACTCGATTTGCTGAACTATCAATAATCGGCTTCCCAGTCGACGGTGATCTGCTTCGCCGCCTGGTCCACCGTTTTGACAAACACACCGACGAACGGGATCAAACGCTCGCCGGTGACCGGCTTGCCGCTTTTGTCGGCCGCCGGATATTCGACGCGCAACACTGAGTGCGCGCCGTTGTCGATCATTCCTGCGACCTTGCCGAGGTTCACGCCGGCAAGGTTCACTACATCAAGGCCGAGCAGGTCGACCCAGTAAAATTCGTCGGCTTCCAGCGCCGGGAATTCGCTGCGGCTGATATAGACCCGGGAGCCGCGCAGTGCCAGCGCTGCATCGCGGTCAGCGACGCCGCCCAGATGGGCCACCACGCTGTCGCTGTGCGTTTTTGCCTGCAATGACGGCGCCGATTGGCGCTCGCGGCCCTTCAGGAGCCACCAGCGCTTTGCGCTCAGCAAAGCGTCGCCGCCTTGTCCGGCATCCGCATGCGCGGCTACCTTGACCCAGCCCTTGAGACCGTAAGCGTCGACGATTGCGCCGACTTCCACCGCGTCCGCCGGCCAGCTCTCCGCCGTTTCCGGACGCATGGCTGCTGCCTCGGAACCGGCGGTTGCAACATTGGCTTTCGCCTTGCCTCCGGCCCGCTCACCCGGCTTGCGGACGAATGCACCGAACGGCGCCTGACCAGACATCTTTGCGTGCGGGCTTGCCTCTGGGCTGGCGCCTTTTGCTGGCTGCTTTGCTGGCTGGCTTGCCGGCGCCTTTGCCTTCACGCGACCTGAACTGCCGGAATCACGCTCAGACATAATTGAACCTCAGATTGAGCCTCGCCACGAACTTCGACGCCTGCTTCAGCAAAACATCTTGCGCATCGGACTGCTTACGCAAGCTGCGTGAGCCGCCGGCCAGACCAACGACAATACCCATGCAAGCTACCCATGCAAGCTACCATTAGGCAGCAGGCTGCGCCTTTTGCGCTTCTTTCACGAGACGCTCGACGGTCGGCGACAGTTGTGCGCCAACGCCTTGCCAATACGTCAGGCGGTCTTGAGCGATACGCAGAGCTTCGCCCTTCGTAGCGACCGGGTTGTAGAAGCCAACGCGCTCAATGAAGCGGCCGTCACGACGGTTACGCGAGTCGGTTGCGACGATGTTGTAGAACGGGCGCTTCTTGGAGCCGCCACGAGCCAAGCGGATGATGACCATACTAGAATCCTTGAAAACCGGGGTTCGGAACGACTGAAACACGCGATTATAGCGGGAAACTGACGCCATAACAAACACTTACCGGCATAAACTGAGCAATCGGGTTGCGCCGCCCATACAGCGCGGGCTCGCGACCTCACGCAAACGCCTGAAGAACCTGACGGAATGCCCGTGAAATCTCTGCCGCGAACCGCCCTTGCGCTTTTCTGTTCCGCCCGCCGGACAGTGTTTGTCTATCTTTCGCGCGTTTGTCTTCCACATGTTTCGCGCCCCGCGGCGGCGGTGCTGCTGGCGGCCTTTGCCTGCAGCGTAGCCGCCGCACCGCCTGTCGAGCGCATCAAACTGCCGCCGGGCTTTCACATCGAAGTCCTGTCAGACGCGGTGCCGAGCGCGCGCGCCATGACGTTCTCGCCAAAGGGCGTTCTCTATATAGGCAGTTTCGACGGCCACGTCTACGCGCTGG
The DNA here is from genome assembly GCF_000472445.1 of Burkholderia sp. WSM2230. Classification (GTDB taxonomy): domain Bacteria; phylum Pseudomonadota; class Gammaproteobacteria; order Burkholderiales; family Burkholderiaceae; genus Paraburkholderia. Next base: position 69,683 of record NZ_AXAJ01000008.1, on the reverse strand, counting down.
AGCTGCAAGGCACACGGGTCGCCGCGCGACATGTCGTGGCCGCGGGGCTCGAAGCCCCGGTCGGCGTGGCCTGGCACAATGGCGCGCTGTATGTCTCGGCGGTGTCGCGAATTTTACGCTTCGATTCGATCGACACTCGCCTGACCGCGCCGCCACAGCCAGCCGTGGTCACGGACAAGTTGCCCGCCGAGACCAGTCACGGCGCCAAATTCATCGCTTTCGGACCGGACGGCAAGCTCTACGTCCCGCAGGGGGCGCCGTGCAACGTCTGCCTCAAAGACCGCGACCGCTACGCGATGATCGGCCGCATGGACCCGGACGGCAGCCATTACGAAGTGGTCGCGCGCGGCGTGCGCAACTCGGTGGGCTTTGCGTGGCATCCGGCGACGCACGAGCTGTGGTTCACCGACAACGGCCGCGATCTGCTGGGCGACGACGTACCGGACGACGAACTGAACCGCGCCCCGCGGGCTGGCCTGGATTTCGGCTTTCCATACTGCCACGCCGGCACGGTAGCCGATCCGGAGTTCGGCGCCGGCCATCCCTGCAGCGGGTTTGCGCCGCCGGTGGCGAAACTGGGCGCGCACGTCGCCGCGCTCGGCATGCGCTTTTACAGCGGCTCGATGTTCCCGCCCGAGTACCGCAACAACATTTTCATTGCCGAGCACGGTTCCTGGAACCGCAGCAAGAAGTCTGGCTACCGCGTGGTGCGGGTCGTCACGGAACCGGACGGCAGTCATGCGCGGCAAGAAGTATTTGCCGAGGGATGGCTTCAGTCCGGGGAAACCGTTTGGGGCCGCCCTGCCGATGTCCTGCCGCTGCCTGACGGCTCCCTGCTTATCAGCGACGACTACGCCGGTGCGATCTACCGCGTCACTTACTCGGCGCCTTGAGCGCCCGCCACTGCCGGACACGTGCCCGAGTTGCTGCCAGGCCAAGCCCGACCTGCAGCACGCAGATGCGGACGTTGCCAGCAAAAGCGGCAGCGCGCCTATCACTCCGGCTCTGATCACCCAAGCAGCGCTGAGGCGGAGCGCGGCGTGACCAGTCGTTCGCGGGCGGCGTAGAATGCGCGACGGTCCGCCGCGCAACGGTGCACCGCTTCTTTTCCCCACCTGTTGCCGAGCGCCGGTTCTTGACCGCTTGTGCCTCTGACCACCTCTCCATGTCCACTGCTGCTTCGACCTCAACTTACTTCCGCTCCAAAACAATTACTGCTGCCCTAGCCTTTTTCCTGGGCACGCTAGGCGCCCACCGCTTTTATCTGTATGGACCGCGCGACATTTACGGCTGGGCTCATGTAATTGGCACGCTGATCGGCATTCCCGGCGCAATGCTGCTGGTGGCCAGTGAACGCTCTTCAATGCTGGGCTGGGTGCTGGCATTTCCCGGCGCGGTTTCGATTCTGGCCGCATTTCTCGCCGCGATCGTCTACGGTCTGCGCCCGGACGACAAATGGGACAGGCAATTCAACGCGCACACGCAGCACAAAAGCCGTTCGGGCTGGACCGTTATCTTGGTGGTGATCTTTTCGCTGCTGATCGGCGCCTTTCTGTTGATGACCGGTCTTGCCATTGCCTTCCAGACCTACTTTGAAACGCAAGTGCAGGCGGCGAAGGAGTTGTCGCAATAGCGCGCCGCCGAGCGTGCTAGAAAAGATCGAGCTGTGGGCTGTCGCGATTCGCCGCCTGGCGCCGCGGCGCCTCCTGACGCCGGAAGTGCGACATATCCAGAATACCGCGGTCGCGCTGGTTCAGCCCTAAACGGCGCACCGCATTATGGAAGCGCTGCTTGAGCAGATCCGCCCACAGGCCTTCGCCCTTCATCCGGGTCGAGAAAGACGAGTCGTAATCTTTCCCGCCGCGCATGTCGCGTACGCGCGCCATGACCCGTTCAGCGCGATCAGGGAAATGCGCGCCGAGCCAGTCTTTGAACAGCGGCGCCACTTCCCACGGCAGACGCAGCACGATATAGCTCGCGTTGGAGGCGCCCGCTTCCGCGCAAGCCTCGAGGACGCGCTCCATATCCTGCTCAGTGACAAATGGGATGACTGGCGCGATGCTCACGCCCACTGGAATGCCCGCCTCGCTCAACGTGCGAATTGTGCGCAAGCGCCGGGATGGCGTGGCCGCGCGAGGTTCTAGCGTGCGCGCGATGTCGGCGTCGAGCGTGGTGATGGTGATGGCCGCCATGAACTGGCCGCGAGCCGCCATGGGCGCGAGCAGGTCCAGGTCGCGCTCGATCAGCGACGACTTCGTAATAGCGGCAAACGGATGGTTGCGCTCGCTCAGAACCTCGACGACGCGCCGCGTGAGCCGCCACTCGCGTTCAGCCGGCTGCCACGCGTCCGTATTGACGCCAAGCGCAATGGGCTCCGGCTCATATGATTTTTTCGACAACTCGCGCTCGAGCAGTTCGGGCGCGTTTACCTTCGCGTAGATCCGGCTCTCGAAGTCGAGCCCCGGCGAGAGGCCGAGGTAACTATGCGTGGGCCGCGCAAAGCAATAGATGCAGCCGTGCTCGCACCCGCGATATGGATTGAGCGACACGCCAAACGGGATGTCCGGCGACCTGTTCCGCGTCAGAATGCTTTTCGCCCTTTCCTCGAATACCCGCGTGCGCAAGACCTTTTGCGGTTCATCGTCGTCCGGTGCGGCTACCCAGCCGTCGTCCACCGCTTCGCGCTGGTCGACTTCATAGCGGCCTTGCAGGTTCGTTACCGCGCCGCGGCCCTTGCGGGGTGCCGGCGGCGCGATGGGATACTCGGCGGTGGAGTGGGCACGGGGTTCAGTCACGGTCGTTCAGAAGCAGGTGGAAAACGGCGCAAACACCTGTATAAATATACAGTGTTTACACCGTTTGTCGAGCCCTGATCGAACGCCTAGCGCGCTGCTTCGTCCCCCACCGGAATGGTCAGCGTTTCCTTGATCTCCTCCATCACTACATAGCTTTTCGACTGCACCGCGCCGGGAAGCTGAAGCAGGATATCGCCGAGCAGCTTGCGGTAGTCGGCCATTTCGCCAATGCGCGCCTTGATCAGATAGTCGAAATCGCCGGACACCAGGTGGCATTCGAGCACCTCCGGGATCTTCTGCACCTCGCGTCGAAACTGGTCGAACATGTTGCCACTTTTATGGTCGAGCGTGATTTCGACGAACACCAGCAGCGCCGCGCCCAGCTCCGCCGGATTCACGCGCGCATAGTAGCCGGTGATCACGCCGTCGCGCTCCATGCGCTTGACGCGCTCGATACACGGCGTGACCGACAATCCCACCTGCTCCGCGAGGTCTTTCATGGCCATGCGGCCGTCCTGCTGCAGCAGGCGAAGAATCCTGTGATCTAGCTTGTCGAGCGCTCGGACCGGTTGACGTTGGGTGCGCATGGTCTTTTTTCTAAAAATCGCAAAAATACGATAACAAAACCTACTAGCTCGCCAATAGTATAGCGGTTAACACTGGGCGCCCGGCATTACACGTCGTGAATCGAATGAATTCCAACGAAACGACGCAAGCACCGCCCTCGAATCCTTGAGAATTTTCTGGAGCAGCTATGCGAGTCGTCGTTTTGGGAAGTGGCGTCGTTGGGGTGACGAGTGCGTATTATCTGGCGCGCGCCGGTCACGACGTGACCGTGATCGACCGGGAGGCGGGCCCGGCGCTCGAAACGAGCTTTGCCAACGCCGGCCAGATCTCGCCGGGCTATGCGTCGCCGTGGGCAGCGCCGGGCGTGCCGTTGAAAGCCGTCAAGTGGATGTTCCAGAAGCACGCGCCGCTTGCCATCCGCCTCGACGGCACGCAGTTCCAATTGCAGTGGATGTGGCAGATGCTGCAGAACTGCACTGCTTCGCGTTATGCGGTCAACAAAGGTCGTATGGTCCGCCTCGCCGAATACAGCCGCGATTGCCTGCAAGCACTGCGCGCCGAAACCGGCATTCAGTATGAAGGCCGCACCGGCGGCACACTGCAGGTGTTCCGCACGCAGCAGCAATTCGACGGCGCAGCGAAAGACATCGCCGTGCTGCGCGAGGCAAACGTGCCGTTCGAACTGCTTTCTGCGGCTGAACTCGGCCAGGCCGAACCGGCGCTGGCCGCGGTGTCGCATAAGCTGACGGGCGGCCTGCGCCTGCCGGGCGACGAAACCGGCGATTGTCAGATGTTCACCACGCGCCTCGCCGCGCTGGCCGAAGAGATGGGCGTCAAATTCCGCTACAACACGCCGATCGACGCGCTCGCCATGGCCGGCGACCGCATTGCGGGCGTGCAATGCGGCAAGGAACTCGTGCGCGCCGATTCGTTCGTCGTCGCGCTCGGTTCTTACTCGACGAAGTTTCTCTCCGGCCTCGTGAAAATTCCGGTGTACCCGCTGAAGGGTTACTCAATCACGGCCCCTATCGTCAACGAGGCCGCAGCACCGGTTTCCACGGTGCTCGACGAAACCTACAAGATCGCGATCACGCGCTTCGACAACCGGATTCGCGTCGGCGGCATGGCGGAGATTGTCGGCTTCGACAAGTCATTGCGGCAAGCTCGCCGCGAAACGCTCGAACTGTGCGTGAACGATCTGTTCCCCGGCGGCGGCGATACGTCAAAGGCGAGCTTCTGGACCGGCCTGCGCCCCATGACGCCGGACGGCACGCCGATCGTCGGCCGCACGCCGGTGCCGAATTTGTTCCTGAACACCGGCCACGGCACGTTGGGCTGGACGATGTCCTGCGGTTCCGGCCAATTGCTGGCCGACGTCATGTCCGGCAAGCAGCCCGCGATCAAGGCAGACGACCTGTCGGTGCATCGTTATCTCGGTGAGACGGGCGTCACGCCTCGCCCGGCCTACGCGTGACGCGCATGACGCGTGCCGCGTCGGGCGTCCTGCCTGGCGCGTCACCAGGCGGTTTGTGACCACACAAGCCAGCTTTCCGAAAGAACAAACGGCGCCTTCCTACAAGGCGCCGTTTGCATTCCGACTGCAGCTTCTATCAGGTCGCGAGCCGCGTCAGAACTGATCGGCCGACAAACCCAACATTCCCTCGCCGCCCTTCGCACTGACAATCGACGCCTCCAGCGCGCTCGCGAGCGGCAGCACATGCTCCGCGTAAAACTGCGCGGTCGCGATCTTGGCGCCGTAAAACTGCGGGTCNTCGTCGNGCTTCTCGCTGGCAACCAGCAATGCGCGCGCCATTTGCCAGCCNCCCAGCACGATGCCCGCGAGCTTCAGATANGGCACGCTGCCGGCAAACACCGCGTTCGGATCGCCCTTCGCGTTCGCGACGACAAAGTCCACCACCGCGCTCAACGAGCGCTGACCCTGCGCGAGATATTTGCGCATCGATTCGAACGCCGCGCCTTGTTGTGCACCGAGCGATTCGACCGTTTCAGCGACACTCTCAAGCAGCGATCTCGCGACCTTGCCGCCGTCGCGCAGCGTCTTGCGGCCGATCAGATCGTTCGCCTGAATCGCGGTCGTGCCTTCGTAGATGGGCAGAATGCGCGCATCGCGGTAGTACTGCGCGGCGCCCGTCTCTTCGATGAAGCCCATCCCGCCATGCACCTGGACGCCGAGGCTCGTGACGTCGATCGACAACTCGGTGCTCCAGCCCTTCACGATCGGCACGAGGAATTCGTTGATCGCCTGATGTTCGGCGCGCTTCCCCTCGTCTGGATGGCGATGCGCGATGTCGCTGTGCGCGGCCGCCACATAGGCGAGCGCGCGCGACGCTTCGGTGAGCGCACGCATCGTCGAGAGCATGCGGCGCACGTCCGGGTGCTGGATGATCGGGACAGGCTGTTTCGCGGAGCCATCGACAGGGCGGCTCTGCACGCGCTCCTTCGCATAGGCCACCGCCTTCTGGTACGCACGGTCGGACACGCCCACGCCCTGCATACCCACCGCAAAGCGCGCCGCGTTCATCATGATGAACATGTACTCGAGNCCGCGGTTTTCCTCGCCGATCAGATGCCCGATCGCGCCGCCGTGATCGCCGAATTGCAGCACCGCAGTCGGGCTCGCCTTGATGCCGAGCTTGTGCTCGATCGACACGCAATGCACGTCGTTGCGCTCGCCGAGCGACCCNTCNTCATTNACNAGGAATTTCGGCACGATGAAAAGCGAGATGCCCTTCACGCCTTCNGGCGCGTTGGGCGTGCGCGCCAGCACGAGATGCGCGATGTTCTTCGCCATGTCGTGCTCGCCCCANGTGATGAAAATCTTCGTACCGAACAGCTTGAACGAGCCGTCGCCTTGCGGCTCGGCGCGCGTGCGCACAAGCGCGAGGTCCGAGCCGGCCTGCGGCTCGGTGAGGTTCATGGTGCCGGTCCATTCGCCGGAAATGAGCTTCGGCACATAGGCCCGTTTTTGCGCGTCGCTGCCGGCGGTCAGGAGCGCCTCGATTGCGCCGTCGGTCAGCAACGGACAGAGCGCGAACGACAGATTCGACGCGTTCAGCATTTCCACGCAAGGCGTGGCGATGAGCTTGGGGAGGCCCTGCCCGTCATAGTCGACGGGATGCTGCACGCCTTGCCAGCCGCCTTCGGCAAACTGNCGGAANGCNTCCNTGAAGCCNGGNGTNGCGGTCACCACACCNTCTTTCCAACTGCTCGGATTGCGGTCGCCCTCGACGTTCAGCGGAGCCAGCACTTCGCCACACAATTTCGCCGACTCTTCGAGCACGGCCTGAGCGGTATCGAGGTTCGCGTCCTCGAAGCCCGGCAGTGTCGCGATCTGTTCGAGGTCCGCCAGTTCCTTCATCACGAACAGCATGTCCTTGATGGGCGCAATGTAACTCATGGTTGATCTTCCACGGGAACGGTAAACGATTCAGTGCACGAGGCCAAATACGAAGAAAACGGCCGCGCGGTGACGACGCCGATGATCGTACCGACGTATCTCGTTCGCAGACTGTCCAAACGGGCCCACATAGTGACAAATCTGGCCATTGCGAACGTGTCAGCTGACCGCTTTGACCTCCACACGGCCGCCAATCGCCGGTTTCATCAGTCCCGCAGAGGCCGACGGTATGTTCCTGGCGTGCTGCCCGTCCAGTGGCGGAAAGCGCGGTGAAAGGCGCTCGGATCATCGAATCCGAGATCGCCGGCGACAATGGCGATTGCGTCCCGCGTCTCAGTCAGCCGCTGAATAGCTATATCGCGTCGCAACTCGTCCTTGAGTAACTGAAATGAAGTTTCCTCAGCGGCGAGGCGTCTGCTCAGGGTACGGACCGAGCAATTGAGATCTCGCGCGGCCTGCTCGACGGTAGGCAAATCCGGCAGCTTGCCGGCGAGATGCTGGCGCACGCGGTGGCTAAGGAGTCGCTCATTAAACGATTCGAAAATCCACTCCCCCGGCGAACGTGCGAGAAACTTGCCGAGATTGCGCTTGTTTTGCCTGATCGGCATGTCCAGATATGACGCGCCAAAACGCATCAGCGTGGAATTGCAGTTGAAACGCACCGGCCCGGAGAAGAAATATCGGTGATCGAGCGCATGCGGCGGCCGCGGACATGCGAAATCCACCTGGAGCAGCGGTATCTTCTGCCCGGTCAACCACGACATGACGCCGTGTGCGAGCTTGAGCATTAGTTCCTGCCCAAGCGGCCCGATCGGGCCGTAAGCGGGGTCCATACATAGTTCTGCCTCGCAGATGAGCTCGTTACGCCGTGATGCGAAACGAAAATCGTCGAGCACGATATGAAAGAACTGACCGAAACGATAGAGCGCCGTTTCCAGGTTTCGGGCGTCCAGTAGACTCAAACAAAGGAACTTCAGCGTGCCACTGCGAAACGGGCGGCTGAAAATCCCAGGCATTTCGTCGTCCAGCTCGATCGCAAGCGTACGGTACAGTGTAGAAAACTGTTCCTCAGTCACTCGCGCACCAGGCTCGCCGCACAGTTCTGGCGGGACTCCCGCACGGTCGAGGTACAACAGGGCCAGTTTGGGTTTCACGCCAGCAGCAGCCAGAAAGCCATTGACAAGCGATATCGGGACGGTCGCACTTGGCGCTTGCATATTCGAACACTCCTGATGCGGACTCCAATCTTGAAGTTCGGCACCTCATCTGCAATAGATTCACTCGTCGATGGCCGTTGGATTCTCCGTACGGTTATGACGCGTGAAGCCTGGTGGCGCATGCCATTGGGGGACGTACAGCGCGCGAATCAGCACTTGGTCAAAATCAACGAGAGCATTACGGTCCGCCCTGAGAACGGACAGGCCCTCAGGCCGCGTCTCCAATGCCGAGGGCACGATCGGTTCAGGTCTAGGCGGCGCGCGCACGTGGAATCGCTGCTAAATGGGTCACTGTTCGTCGACCCGCGCAAACGCATCAACCAAAAAGTCGAGCAAGGCGCGCACGGACGGGCGAACCCCGCGACGGGACGGGAACACCGCGTGGATGATGCCGCTTCGCGGCAACCAGTCCGGCAATACCCGGACAAGCTCCCCGCGCCGGACCTCGTCGCTCACTATCATCATGGGCAATTGGACAACGCCGGCACCGGCAATCGCGGCTTGCCGCAAGGCAATCATGTCGTCCGTCACGAACCGGGGCACGTGCCGGATCGTCGTCTGAACACCATCGGGGCCGGTTAGCTGCCACGCATGCTGCGGCTGCGGCGGACCAAAATCAAGAATCGGGCAGCCTGCAAGATCTGTCGGCGCCGCAATATGGTGCCGCCGCACGAGTGCAGGACTGGCAACGAGACACCAGGCGCGCTCGCCCAGCATGCGCATCATGAGGTCGCTGTCCTTCAATGGCGGCGGACGTACGCGAAGGGCGACATCAACTCCCTCGCCGATCACGTCCACGACCCGGTTACTTGCTTCGAGATGGATCGTGACGCGCGGCGTGCGGGCCATGAATTCAGCCAGCATCGCGCCGACACGCGCGTGCAACAACGCGACCGGGCAGACCAGCCGGATCACGCCCTGCGGCTCCGCACGCATTTGCTCGATCGCGTCCTGCGCCGCCTCGGCCTCCGCAAGCATCGCCTTGCAGTGATTGTAGTAATGCTGACCGATATCGGTGATCGAGAACTGACGCGTGGACCGCTGGACGAGCCGCACGCCGAGTTGCTGCTCGAGCAGCGCGATGCGCCGGCTCAATGTCGATTTCGGAACACCCATGGCGCGGCTCGCGGGTGCAAAGCCCCTGTGGTCGACCACCTGCGCGAAGAAATAGAGATCGTTGAGGTCTTGCATCAGTGTGGTTGACCGTTCCGCAAATGGGACACTGAGGACAATTCGCGCAGTCTACCGGCGCAAAAAGTCCTCCTCTACGCTTATGTGGTCGAGCGGCCCTTTGAGTCGCGCCGACATGATCGGATCTTCCCTGCGCGGGCGCACGAGCGACCGTGACCGGCGAGCACCGGGGAAAGCAGCGCGATCGCTAACCCACGACGCGGTCTCGGCCGCACTACAGGAGTATTCCCATGAGCGTACCCGCAAACTTCAATGGCCAGCCTCCCTTCATTGACCCGAACGATACAGCTATGCTGCTGATCGACCATCAGAGCGGCCTGTTCCAGACGGTCAAGGACATGGAGATGACCGTCCTGCGCAAGCACGCGACCGCGCTGGCCAGGATGGCAACGCTCTGCAAGATGCCGGTGATCACCACCGCATCGGTTCCGCAAGGCCCGAATGGTCCGTTGATCCCCGAAATCCACGAGAGCGCGCCGCATGCCCAATATGTCGCACGCACGGGACAGATCAACGCCTGGGACAATCCCGCATTCGTCGAGGCCGTCAAGGCAACGGGGCGCAAGACGCTGATCATCGCCGGTACCGTCACCAGCGTCTGCATGGCCTTCCCCGCCATCTCGGCCGTGCAGGATGGCTACAAGGTCTTCGCGGTGATCGATGCGTCCGGCACGTACTCGAAGATGGCGCAGGAGATCACACTCGCTCGCATCGTCCAAGCCGGTGTGGTTCCGGTCGACACGGCAGCCGTCGCGTCCGAATTGCAGAAGACCTGGCATCGTCCCGATGCCCAGGAATGGGCGAAAGTGTACGAGATGGTTTTCCCCCCGTACCAGCTGCTGATCGAGAGCTATATCAAGGCCCAGGACGTTCTGAAGAACAACGAGCAGCTCGATTCGGAACGAACGTAACGCATGCGGCGGTGCCGGCACACCAATGCCGGCACCGCTGGCGTATCCCGCTGGCGCGTTGACGCGCTGGTCAATCCCCGGATTTCACGGTTTGCGTCTGCACGCCGAGCCCGTCGATACCAACCTTCATCGTGTCGCCGGGCTGCAGGAATACCGGCGGCTTGGCCCAGAGGCCCACGCCCGCCGGCGTGCCGGTCGCAATCACGTCGCCCGGGTACAGGGTCATATAGCGACTGATATATGAAACGAGTTTCGCGACCGGGAAAATCATTCCGCTGGTATTGCTTTGCTGCATGCGCTTGCCGTTGACTTCGAGCCACAGACCGAGCTTCTGCGGATCGGGGACCTCGTCGCGCGTGACCAGCCACGGACCGATCGGGCCGAACGTATCGCAGCTCTTGCCCTTGGTCCATTGCGAGGACTGTAGCTGGTAGTCGCGCTCCGATACATCGTTCACCACACAATAGCCGGCCACGTAGTTCAGCGCATCCGCCTCGGAAACGTCTTTGGCCTTCTCGCCCATCACGATGCCAAGCTCCACTTCCCAATCGAGCTTGGCCGCGCCGCGCGGGCGCACGATATCGTCGCACGGTCCCGTGATGCAGCTGATGGCCTTCATAAAGATCACCGGCTCGTCGGGAATCGGCAGGCTGGCTTCCTCCGCATGATCGATGTAATTCAGGCCGATCGCGATGAACTTGGACGTGCCCTTCACCGGCGTACCCAGACGCGGCGTGCCGCCGACGACCGGCAGTTCGTCGAGGCTGACGTCGCGCAGAAGCTGCAATGCCCGTTGCGACAGATTCGCGGGCCCGATGTCGTCGAGGTGACCCGACAGGTCGCGGATTTTCCCGCGTTCATCGACGAGTCCCGGTCTTTCTTCGCCGGGGTTACCATATCGACACAGTTTCATACCTTCTCCATAAAAGATGTGATGATCGTCGCGATCACGCCCCTTCGGGCCTGATCGTCAGGTCATTCCGTACTTCGCTTACGCCGCTCACGGCTTTAGCTGCCGAAACAGCAAGGTCGATCTGTTCCGCCGCGGGAACCGACCCGGCCAGGGTCACCACGCCACCTCTCGCTACGACCAGGATGTTGCTCGCATCGAGCCTTCGCGTGTGCGAGAGAGCGCGCACCACGGTCTGTTGCAGCTTGCGATTCGCCGCCCTGAGCGCCTTGTTATTCGTGCCACTGCTCACCGCAGTAGCCGGCTCCGCATCGCTTCCGAGCCCTTGGGCATGTGCGCAGGCCACCGAACCGACCATGACCAGCGCGCCCACCACTGCCCTAAACGTTTTGATATTCCGCACTTTGTTTCACTCCTTGATAAACCAACTGCGCTGCTCTGTCCCGCCGATGCATTGCGTCTGTGTTACATAGCATGGGCGCTCGGACGTTCAGAACGTGTGCCGGATGCCAAGCACGGCGCCGACCGAGGTGCCTGGCACCTCATACAGCGCCCCAATCATTGACAGACCCGTATTCATTGCACCGTGGTTGTTCACGACACCCACCTGTGCATAGAGCGTCGTTGCCTTTGATAGAAAATAGTCCGTGCCGAGCGCTCCAAGAATGGAATGGTTGGATGTCCGGTTGCGATCGCTCGTCACCCAGACGCCCCCATTGACGTCCAGCGTCGGGAGTACATACCAGGTAAGACCGCCCCCATAGACATTGTTATTGAACGACCCGGCAACTTTGTAGTTGACGAAGGAAGCCTTCGCTGTCACTGAGCCAAACTGATATCCGACGCCAACGAGCCGGCCTTCGTACTGTACGGTTGTCGGTACCGGTGTCTGAGCAGTACCGCCGCTGTTGCCGTCGTAGATCGCGGCATTGACGGTCATGCCACCCAGCTGGTATTTGAGTCGGACCGCGTACTGTCGCCCCGCCCGAAAGTCCCCAGCCTTTCCGCCGAACGCATATAAGGTGCTGACCTGCAGGCCGCTGATAGTCGGGCTGATATACGACACTGCGTTCGCGTTGAAGATGCCCGTGCCGAGCACGTTGTCCACCAAGTGGATCGATCCGCTGCCGAACAACGACAAGCTGCGCGGATCGGTGTCATAGACGGCGAGGAAGAAGGGCGAAAACTGCAGGCCCAACTTGAACTGCCCAGCCGGCGCATCGATACCGACCCAGGCCTCGCAGCCGAACAGATTGCCATTGCAGTGAAGCAGCCCACCATTGGCGATATTCAACCCGCTTACCAGCCGGAACGTTGCCTTGACTCCGCCGCCAAGATCCTCCGTTCCGGTCAGGCCAAATTGCGAATAGTACGAGCCACCGTCAATGACGGCAACCTGCCTGCCGGCGTTCCGTCCGGTTGTCGGATCGAGCGTCTTGTTCGTGTATAGCAACGCGCCATCCATGACGCCGAACAGCGTGACGCTGCTTTGCGCCTGCGCGGCACAGTTAATTAGTATGCCTAATCCAAATACCGAGACTCCTTTTGCAGCTCTCCATTTCCCGCTCACTTTCGTCTCCTTGACCCGCTGTCTCTACAGCGGTAATGCTTTTGTATTTTTCACTTGATCCGCTCCGGTCCGATCGACGCCACTATCGGACAGCGAACAAGGTCTTGCATCTGCTGGATCGGCTTTAGTAGTTGATTTGTCGCGCAGTATCGAGCCACGGATAACGAGCGGTATCTGCTCCCGCGTAATCGGGATCCAGATACACGTGGCAACGGTGAATCTTGAAGTCGCGAATTTCGAAAACGTCGCACCAGCGACCCGCAAACGTGGTGCCGGCACGCCATTGCGCGCCATTTTTCAGCTTTCCGCTCGACAGTCCTTCGACGCACACTCGGTCGCCCTGCTGGATGACGTTCATATACGACTTGTCATGCATGACGCCGGCCAGGATCGTCATCAGATCGCCAAACAGCTGCTCGATCTCCTGCTTGCCGCGCGCGACTCCCCACTTCGGGAAATACATCTCGGCGTGTTCGTCGAACAGCTCGATCAGATTTCCACCGCGGTCCAGGCGCTTGAAATACTCGAGTGCCACGGCCTTTCGCTGCTCGTCCGTCATCACTTTGATTTCCATCAGGTCACCCTTTTTTGATGCATTCGAGATTTACCGCTGCCGAGACTACCGGGCAGCCCGATATTCGCAGTGAGGCGAATTCTATTTACTGACGCGTCTGAGGAATTTCTCCGGGGGATGCTCGCCCCATTGCGATACAAATCCCTCCTCGGCGGAACAATGGCGGCTCTCATACTCCGCATTGACGCGATCGCTATCCGCCCAGTGTTCGTGGATTCGCCCCCACGGGTCGGCCCAGTAGTCGAACACCTGGCTGCCGAGGTAATGACGCCCCGGTCCCCACATATGTTCGTATTCGCCCTTATCCTTCAGCCAGTGATGGTCGGCGAAGACCGAATCGATGTCGTTCATTTCGAACGACACGTGATTCAACCCGCTTTCGTCGCCCTTGAAACACATGAACACGTGGTGATCGACATACTCGGGGCCTTGATCGAGACGGCTGAACGTCGCAATCACGTTCGATGGCTCTGCGGCGTAGATGGCATCGGTCGTCACGAGCCCCAGGTTTTCGTGGAACCAGCGAGTGGTTTCCGTCCACTTCGTCGAGGCCAGAACGCAGTGCCCGATACGCTTGATCCGGGTCGGACTGGCGGGCACCCTTTGCAGGACGCCGGCCCGTCGTTTCGGCTCCCCGCCGGTGTTATAGACCGTGCGGTCGACGGGAACCGACGGCAGGCGCAGGATCCCATGCACGAGCTCGATTTGATAACCGTTCGGCTCAGTGACAATTACCCGGCGGCCGCCCCCCGGTTCATCGATTTCGTGAACGCCGGACGCCCCTTCAATCAGCGTTGCGCGCTCGAGATCGGCTTCGCTTGCGACCTCGAACGCAAACCCCACCACCTTCGCCTCGCCCTTCTCGGTCACGTGGACATGATGAGCCGGGTCGGTGCCACGCATATACAGCGCATTCGCGGTTCGTGCGGACCGCGACAATCCAAAGTCAGTCAGAAACTGCTCCGCCATATCCAGGTCAGGCGACCTCAGCCTCACATAGGCCAACTCTCGCACCACGATTTTGCTCATTTCATCCTCGACTCTTCATATGACCTTGGGCGGTTGCCCGGCCCGGTGTCACTCAATTGCTAACAGCGGCCGCAAACTCGTCAGCTGCTGCCCGACGATGTGCTCCATAGCGGACGACAGATCCTCAAAGGGCCGGTCGGACATCGCCATCGCACGGAATGCAATGTGCATGTCGGGGCGGACCAGCAAGCACCCGTTCTCCTCGATTTCCCGCAAGGAACACCACTGTCCGTAGACGTCTTCGGCATCGAGGTCCGCACCGATGGCCACATGACGCAGCGGCAAGCCGAACTCGGCAGCAAGACGCTCAGCTGCTTCGCACCAGCGCTGCCCGCCGATCCCAGTCACTACGGTGAAGCTGTTCTTGCCGGCGAGATCCAAGGTGGAGACCAATTTCTCGCCCTTCTGCACCCAAGCGTGCGGCAAATGAGCGCCTGGACGGGTGGTCGGCGTCACATAAAGCTCGGGATCGCGCTCGGGTTTGAACTCGGGACTACCGTCGTCCACGATCGCGCCGGAGGTGTAATACTGGCCAAGCTCGACGCCGTGGGCGTTGAAATGGTGCTGCAGCCCATTTAGCGCCCGCGCGAGTTCCTTGCGGCGCTCACGGCCTCGCGGGCTATCCCCGCGGAGCTCTGCGATCGACTCCCAGCCGGCCTCGGTGCTCTGGCCATGACTGAATCCGAATGCGGCGGACATTGGCTGCATCAGCTCGACCGATTTATTCGCGCGTTCGACCACTCGCTTGGCCACCGGCTGCCGTTCAGCGGAATAGCTGTCCAGAAGCGACTCATTGGCGTGGCCCTTCAACACCATGGCGAGCTTCCAGGCGAGATTGAAACTGTCCTGAATCGACGTGTTGGAACCCAGCCCGTTCGCCGGCGGATGGCGATGCGCGGCATCGCCGGCAATAAACGCGCGCCCTTTGCGCATCTCCTTGGCAAACATGTGGTTGATTGCCCAGGTGGAGACCGATTTGACCTTGACGTCGATATGGGGGTCCCCGATCGTCGACCTTGCATAATCGACGACCGACGGTTCGCTGAGATCCGGCGTGCCATCGGCCGACCGGAAGGCAAAGAGCAACACCCATTCCGACCAGGGCTTCACGCAAATCCATACGCCGCTTCCGATCCAGAAAGCGTTTCCTGGCTGCGAGATGACGTAGAGAGAACTGGGGCGATGGGCCACGAACTTCGACAAGTCGACCTCAACCCAGCAGTTGACCTGCTCCGCGATGCCCCGGTGCCCTTCCATCTCGAAACCGAGCTCGCTCGCCACCAGGCTGTTGGCGCCGTCCGCCCCAATCACATACTCCGACTCGACCTCGAATTTCTCGCCGGTCACTCGATCGACCAGGGTGGAATAGACCGCGTCTTTCGTCTGCCGGATGGCGACCAGAGTCGTGTCAAATTGCACGCGTGCCCCCGCAGCCCTGGCGGCATCCAGCAGGGCGGGCTCGAGGATATGTTGCGGCAGATTGCACATGGAACTCGGGCTGGCACGCTCGTAGTCCGTGCGCCGGTCGATCCCGGTTCCCCACGACGGCAGGCGAGCCAGTTCGAGACCGGTAAAGCTCGTCATCCACGTCGTGTTGCCCATCAAGCGATTTGGCGTCGACAAGGCCACCATTTGCTCCTCGATACCGAGGTCCCGGAACACTTCCATCGTGCGCTGATTCGTGATGTGTGCCCGCGGCGAGTTTGCTGTTCCGGAGTACCGACACACGGTCAAAGCGTCGATTCCGTTCTTTGCCAGAATCGCGGACGCCGTAAGACCAGCCGGTCCGGCACCTACGATCAGAACCGACGTTTTCATCTTCTTGATTGTCTCCATTTTGTGCCTCTCTATCTTTTTACGCGTCTGACGCCATCAACCCAGGTCACGCAGCTCCGTCTTCAACACCTTCCCGTAACTGTTTTTTGGAAGCGCCAGCGCAAACTCGTAACGCTTCGGTCGCTTGAAGCGGGCAAGGCTCTGGAGACACCAATCATCCAGCTCCTGTTGCGTGGCATTGCAGCCATTCCGGAGCACGACAAATGCCACGGGAACCTCACCCCATTCGGCATCCCGCTGTCCGATCACCGCGACTTCGGACACGGACGGATGCGACAGCAATACCTCTTCGATCTCCCGGGGGTAGATATTCGAACCGCCGGAGATGATCAAATCTTTTGACCGGTCTTTCAGGGTGAGAAACCCGTCATCGTCCATATAGCCGGTATCGCCCGTGTATAACCAACCGTCGCGAATCGTATTGGCGGTTGCCTCCGGATTACGCCAATATCCAGGCATGACTGCGTCGCCTCGCACGATCACTTCGCCGATCTCGCCGTTTGGAACGCGCTGACCACGGTCGTCAACGACCTGCACTTCCACCAACGATTGAGCAACACCGACCGATGTGGAGCGCTCCGCCCATCGCGGATGCTGCGTATCTGCAAGATGCCGACGATCGAGCGCCGTGATGGTCATCGGGCTCTCGCCCTGGCCGTAGACCTGCACCAGACGCGGCCCGAACACCTCGAGCGCCTGCTGCAGATCATTCGCATACATCGGGCCGCCACCATATATGATGGTTTTGAAGCCGGCCACGTCGGCCCGCGCCGCGTGAACGTGTTCCACCAGGCGCTTGACCATAGTCGGCGCGGCAAACATCGACAGCCGTCCCACTCGCGAAGCCAGCTCCACCAGTTCCGCGCAATCGAGCCCGCCGGAGCGAGGCACCACATGCCGGGCGCCCCGCACGACATAGGGGAAGTTGTACAGCCCTGCGCCATGCGACATCGGCGCCGCATACACCATGGCATCGTCGGGACTGACGTCGTCGACGTCCATGAAGTAGCACGCCGTCATCGTCAGCAGGTTGCGATGCGTCTGCATAACGCCCTTGGGACGCCCTGTCGTACCGGACGTATAGAACAACGACGCCACCTCGTCCGGACCCCGGTGCTGGACCGCGATCGGCGCATGCTTGAGCGCGTGCGCATACCCGTAAGAGCCGAATTCCAGGCACGACGAGGGCAGATCGATCGCGGCCTCCCGCAGCGTGGCCGCCAATGCTTCCGAAACGAACAGCACGTCGGCTTCGGCATCGGCCAGAATGAAAGAAAGCTCTTTCGGGTGGAGCTTGAAGTTCACCGGGACCGAAACCGCGCCCGCCCAGTAAATCGAATGGAGCGCCTCCAGATATTCCGGACAGTTTTCCGAATAGATCGCGACTCTCGCACCCGGCTTGACGCCACATTGGTCTTGCAGAAACCCCGCCAGTGCCGCCGCGCGCTTGGCGAGCGAACCGTAGTCGAGCCAAGGTTGATCGCCGTGCAGCACCGCGGGGCGGTCCGCATAGACGGATGCCGTGCGACGAAGCAATTGCGCGATATTCATCGACGGCGCTCCAGAATGCTGACGTAACTCGCCACTGCGGCGCCACCCATGTTGAACACGCCGCCCAGCGTGGCCCCGGGGATCTGCATCTCGCCGGCCTCGCCGGCCAGTTGCATCGCGGCGATCGCGTGCATCGAAACACCCGTCGCTCCGATCGGATGGCCCTTGGCCTTGAGTCCGCCCGAGGCGTTGACCGGGAAACGTCCGTCTCGCGCGACAGTCCCGTCTTCGATCAAACGATGCCCCTGCCCCTCCGGTGCGAGACCCATCGCCTCATAGGCGAGCAGCTCCGCGATCGTGAAGCAGTCGTGCACTTCGGCAAACGAAAGGTCGCCGATCGTACAGCCGGCGTCGTGCAGCGCCCCTTTCCACGCGCGCTTCGGGCCAGTGAACTCGATCGCCCGGCGTTGCGCCAGCGGGAGATAGTCATTGACCTGCACGCGGGCCCTGATCGACACAGCTCTCTTGAAATCCGCCGCCAGATCTTCCGCGACCAGAATCAGCGCGGCCGCGCCGTCCGAGACGAGCGAGCAGTCCGTTTTGCGGAGCGGAGGCGCAATCAGCGGGTTCTTCTCCGAGACGGTGTTGCAGAATTCAAAGCCGAGATCCCGACGCATATGCGCCCAAGGATTGGCGACGCCGTTTGCGTGGTTCTTCGCGGCTATTTTGGCGAGCGTCGCGGAATGATCGCCGTACTGATCGAAATAGTCGCGGGCGACTTCGGCGAAGATGCCGGGAAAGCCGCCCGGGGGCGTTCCCGCCTCGCCCGAGTACCCGCAATTTCCGAGAATCGTCGTCACCTCGGCGCCGGATACCGACGTCATCTTTTCGGCGCCGATCACCAGGGCGATGCGTGCTCGCCCGGCCTCGATGGCATCACATGCGGCATAAATCGCGGCCGAGCCCGAGGCGCATGCGTTTTCGACGCGGACCGCCGGCTTCCAACGCAGGCCGGGGTCACAGTTCAGCGCAAGCGGCGCGGCAAAGATGTCCGGGACGAATCCGCCATTCAGATTGCCCAGCCAGATGCCATCCACGGAATCTGCGGGGATACCCGCATCGCCAAGCGCTTTGCGGCCCGCGCCAACAATAAGATCTTCCAGGCTCAGGGAGTCAAAGCGACCAAATGGCAAGTGCCCCCAACCCACGATTGCGACAGTCATCTGCTTCTCCGTTCAGTGTGTTGAGCGGAATTTACGCGGGTAACGAAGCGAATATCAGTCGTCGAAATACGCCAGGGTCCACACTGATATCGTGTACCGAAAGTTCGTTACATTATTCGGATCATTAATGCAGCATGTGATGAAATATCTATGAGTAAAGGACGCCCCAAGACTCCCCTGGTGCTAAGCGACGAAGAGCGAGAGGCGCTTCGAGCGATGGAAATGCGGCACGACGCGCAGGAGGCGTTGGCAATCCGCGCGCGCGTCGTGCTCGAATGCGCGGACGGGCTGGAAAACAGGATCGTGGCGCAACGAAACCATGTCACCTCCCATACGGTCGCCAAGTGGCGCGCGCGGTTTATTCAGTATGGTGTCAAAGGCCTGTCCGATGCACACAGAACAGGGGCGCCGCGATCAATTTCCGATGCCATTGCTGCCGCGATCATCGCGGAAAAGCAGGCCGCACCGCAAAGCGGGATGAGCATCCGACGCATCGCCCGCGGGGCAAACGTTTCTGCATCGAGCGTCGTACGGATCTGGAAGAGTACGAATCCACAGGCATCAAAGGACGGCGATGCCCAGCCGACCTACTCCCGAGACGGCGCTAGTAGTGCGCCTTCCGCCGTAGGTGCTTGCCAACGAACAGGCAGACCTGAGATCGGCGTAACAGAGTCTAAGAGGAAACAGCGTCAAATACGCGACCTGCAAAGTCCATCTGCCGTACTCGCGATAAGCGATCCTCTCGCCGATCAGACCTTTGCATTTCAAATGGCGCCGGTCGGCTTGCTGGTAACCAGGCAGCGTGTCATCGTGTGCTGCAATCAAGCTTTCAGCGAAATGTTCGGTTATACGTCGCATGACCTGGCGGGAAAATCGGTGGAGTACCTATACCCGACCCGAGACGAATTCCAACATGTGGGCAAGCGTGCGATGATCGTAATGCAGCAGCAGGGGTTCTACTGCGACGATCGCATCATGCGGAAAATCGACGGCAGCTTCTTCTGGTGTCATGTGTCGGGGCGGTCGTTCAGTCGCGATGATCCGTTCGCTGCCGCTACATGGTGTTTCGAGGATCTTTCGAAGATCCGCCCTGTAACGACGAAGCTCACGCCTCGCGAGCGGGAGGTCGCGCAGTTTCTGGTGACCGGTAAAAGCAGCAAACAGATCGCGCGCGACCTCAACATCAGTCACCGGACCGTCGAAGCTCATCGAGTGCGCTTGATGCGGAAATATGAAGTTACAACCGTCGGCGAGCTGATCGCCCGGCTAATCGGACGTGGATGACGATGACGGGGTACGACGCTCGACGCGGCAACGCGGCGTCAGCCAGCCGCAGACCATTGCAACAGCTTCGTCCGCTCTCTTGGGGGCCACTGCAAGCGGCGTTGATCGAACCTCAGCAATGGCCGTGCTCCCGTTGGCAGACGCACTCGCGCAGAGTGACCGTTGTAGCCAAGCAGCTGCCATCAAAGCGTCACTGGGTCGATTGACTGTTGAGGGTCGGGATGCGGCAGTCGGCTCTCCGAACTCATCGCCGGAAAGGGGCCATTGGTTTTTCGCTGCCCGAAAACAGCCAGTCGTCAACGCGCACTCTCGACCCGTTGCGGCCATTAAACGCCACGAGCGGAACGTCCGGATTCAACCGGAAAGCGGACCCCCGCCTTGGAGATCGACGGCGTTCCGGAAGAGCGACACTATCAGAAGGGTCTGCGTTCGATGCGGGCGAGCGAGCGTACGCCGCCCGGGATACACGTCTCACGAGCGATATCGGTCAATGATCTCGAAGAGTCGCTGACAGGAAGCGGCGAGGTGCTGCTCAGGCGCCGTCGCAACCCCGAGCAAAAGGCCGGGTAAGGTCCAGGACGGAGTCGCGAACCACACGGACAGTGGCGATGGCGCCATGCCAACGGCCATCGCTTCGCGAACGATCCGCACGTCGGGCGCGCCGTCGGGGAGTCGGAGAAGTACTGCCAGGCCGGCATTGACCCACTCTGCGTCGCGCATTCGCAACTGCTCGCAGAGCGCGTCACGCTGGGCAGAATAAAGACGCTTGAGCCGGCGCACGCGCCGCATGTAGTGGCCGTCACGTATAAATTGAGCCGTGGCGAGTTGAATGACTGGCGATGGTGCCGGGGCAAGCGTTGCGGCCACCTCGGCGAATGCGTTGGCCAATTCGTTTGGCGCGACGACAAATCCAAGTCGCAGTCCCGGGCTAATCGTCTTGCTGAACGAACCGATGTGAATGACCCGTTTGCCCTCATCCAGCGACGCGAGCGCAGGTGCCGGCCTGCCTTGCAGTTGCAGTTCGCCGAGGTAGTCGTCTTCGATGATCCAGGCGTGACTCGAGGCTGCCCATTCGAGCAGCTGAAGCCGCCGCCTCAATGACAGGGTCGGCCCCAGGGGAGCTTGTTGACCGGGCGTCAACACCGCTAACGCAGCGTCCGCGGCTTTCTCGATGCCATAGTCTACGTTAAGACCGTCTGCATCCACCGGTATGGGCACGATATTCAAGCGAGCCAGTTCTAACCCTTTTCGGGTGACCATGAAACCGGGTTCTTCCATCCAGACTTTCTTACCGTCCAGACCTAACACCCGCAGTGCCAGGCCTAAGCCGGAGCTGTAACCCGAAGTGATAAACACCTGCTCGGGATGGCAGGGAAAATTTCTTGCGATGGAGAGATTGCCCGCGATCTCCCTGCGCAGCTCGAACTCCCCTCTGGGATCGGGATAGAGCAGGGACGATAAACATCCGGTTTTGAGCAGATTGGAAGAGCGCGCCCGTGAAAAGAGCTTTTCCGGTAGCCCCTCAAACGCCGGAATGCCGAGTTGGAATATCGCCGGCCCGGCGTTCATCTCCGCATAAGCCTTCATAAAGGCGCCGAGCTGCGGCGCTTGCGCTTGAGTCGCCACCACGCGCGGCCGCGGGGCGACGCGGGTGCCGCCTGCCCCGAATGTTTCGATCATCTGGGCATCGCATAACCGTTCATATGCCGCTTGAACCGTACCGCGCGCCACGCCCAGCTGCGCCGCCAGGTCCTGCCATGAGGGCAGCCGCGTGCCGGGTGCGAGCAGCCCGGCCTCAATGGTCCTGCTAATGCTCGCACGAATCTGTTCTGCGAGAGACAGCTTCGCTGTCCGGTCGAGCTGAATCTTCAGGTCTGGATGCATGTTCTTGGTACACACGAAAATTGGGAATCTTGGTTCTTCTATTCATACCATCGATGGTACAGAATGTTCCCACCATAGCAGGTGGAAATGTGAGCCCAATAGGGAGATACCAGGCCATGCCCGATCGACCGATTCGAACGGGTAACCATTCGTAGCTCGAACTATCTCTTCACCCATAGGATTAACCATGACCAGTGCAGTCATCGAATGTATCCTGAGCCGCAGCGCCGCCAAGTACTACGACACTACTGCGACCTTGAGCGACGACCAGATCCGCGAACTCGTGCGAATCGGCACGTCCGCGCCGACATCGTTCCACCTGCAGAACTGGCGCTTCATCGCGGTACGCACGCCTGAAGCCAAGGCCCGGCTGAGCCCCATCGCGTGGAACCAGCCCGCGGTCAAAGATGCGGCGGTTACCTTCATCGTCTGCGGCCAACTGGTCGATACGAGCGTCATTCCCGAGCGCCTGGCTCCGCTGGTGGAAGCGGGTCTCATGCCTGCCGCGATGGTGCCGGAATGGGAAAACCCCGCACGCGACCTGTACATGGCGCACCCGCAGCGCCGGCGCGACGAGGCCGTACGCACGGCCACGTTCGGCGCATCGGCGATGATCTATGCAGCCCGCTCAGTGGGCCTGGGTTCGACGCCGATGATCGGTTTCGATGCCGAAGCCGTGCACCGCGAGTTCGGACTGGCCGAAGACGAAGTGCCGGTGATGTTGTTGTCGATAGGCGCCGAGCGTCCGGGAAACTGGGCGCAGAAGCCGCGCCGTCCCGTGGCCGATGTGCTGGCGCTCGTTTAATGATTAGCAGAACCGGTGATGTACAGGAACAAGTTCTCGATTCCGCTATTGCCCTTCCGAAGCTGCCGGAGAAACCCGCATGAATATCCTGCACATCGATTGCAGTCCGCGACGGGAGTCGCACAGTCGACAGCTATCGTCGGCAGTCGTCGACAAACTGCTCACAATCCTCCCCGGCGCGCGTATTAGCCGCCGCGACCTGGGATATGAACCGGTACCTCACGCCAGCGCCGACTATGCCGCCGCGCTCGCGACGCCCGCGTCGCTGGCTGCGGCAGGGCGTTCCGCCGACGCGCTACTTCTCGCCGAGCAGCTCATTGACGAAGTCGAGCGTTCCGATGTCGTTGTCATCGGCACGCCGATGAACAACTTCACGGTGCCGTCCGTTCTGAAGGCGTGGATCGATCAGATCCTCCGTGTCGGCCGCACGATGAAGTCGACACCAGCCGGCAAGGTCGGAATGCTTCAGGACCGTCCCGTATTCGTCGCGATCGCTTCGGGTGGCGTGTTTGCCGGTGAGCGAGCCAATCAGCCGGATTTCCTCACGCCCTATCTCACCGCCGCACTCGGCTGCATCGGTCTCAATACAGTCCATTACCTGCCTTTGCAGGGCACAGCGTTTATCGATGACGCTCGCGCGAACGAACTTCGCCGCTCGCTCGTCGCGACGATCGAACCGGCGATGGTCAGCCTGGTGCAAAGCCTCGCTTGAATAAGCGTCGAGCCGATAACTTGTCAGGAACGTTCGTCCTTGCGCGTCTCAATTGTGGAAAAGCTGTCGTCGACAACGATCAGCGTATGCTGGAGCGATCCTTGTTCGGGTCATTGCGCGGCTCAGGTCTGGGGCATCTGTGTTGCGCGTGTGGATGCCGTTTGCGTGCTGTCCGGTAAGCCGATACGCCGCGGGGACTCAGTATTTCGTCCGCGCGTCTATCGATCGCAAGTGCCGCTCAATCGCCATCGCATGATTCTGGCTTCCGCGGTAGCTGGATTCCCAGACAAATCATTCTTTTAAAAAGTACTAAAGTATGATCACTTCGAGAAAGGTTGTTGTAGTTACCGGCGCCTCGCGCGGAATGGGTGCCGCGATCGTTCGGGCATTTCGCGAACTCGACTGTGCCGTCGTTGCTACCTCGCGCACGATCGAGCCGTCCGACGACGCGAACCTGCTGACGGTGGCCGGCGACATCGGCGACCCGGCAACCGCGCAACGTGTCATCGCCGAGGGCGTCGCACGATTTGGCCGGATTGATACGCTGGTGAACAACGCCGGCATCTACATCGGCAAGCCTTTTACCGAACACACTGAGGAAGACTATGCAGCCGTGATGAACGTGAACATGGCGGGCTTCTATTACATCACGCAGCACGCAATCGCCGAGATGGAAAAGCATTCGAGTGGTCATGTGGTGAGTATCACGGCCAGCATCGATCAGGTCGCAATCAGCGGGGTCTACTCGGTCCTCGCGGCGCTGACGAAGGGCGGCATCAACGCGGCCACGAAGTCGCTGGCGATCGAATACGCGAAGAAGGGAATCCGCGTGAACGCCGTCGCGCCCGGAAACATGGACACGCCGATGCACGCGCCTCAAAATCACGACGCGCTGCGAGCGTTCAATCCCATCGGACGCCTGGGTGAAACGCGCGATATCGCCGACGCCGTCGTCTTCCTCGATTCAGCGCCGTTCATCACTGGAGAAATCCTGCACGTCGATGGCGGGCAAAGCGCGGGCCACTGAAACGCCCCTTTTCCATGCCGAGGCCTAAGCGAGCCCTATGTCCCAAGTCGATTGGCTGAGCCACCTGCTGCAAATGATCACGATCACCGGCCGCCTGGAAGTCCGCTGCGCGTATGGTGCCCCTTGGCGCGTGGCCTGGCCGCAGGCCAGCGCGCAAGAGGTTCCCTATCACGTCGTGCTCAAGGGCCGGGCAATTATCGAGGACCCCGAGACAAACACGGCGCGCGAACTGGTAGCCGGCGATGTCGTGCTGCGGCCTCACGGCTCGGCGCATGTGCTGCACGACGGCAGCGGGCATGCGCCCGGACCTACGTGCGAACGCCGTGATTCCGCCGGATTGATGTTCAGCGAGAACGACGGCCAGGGCGAGCGTCTGGACATGCTGTGCGGGCGATTTCTCATCGGGCCGCCTCATGACCGGCTGATCCGCAATTATCTGCCGACGAATGTAGTAGTCCGGACCATGAAACGTCACGATGAAAAGGATGTGGGATCTGCTCCAGATCACCTGGCCAGTTTCGTGGGGATGATGCGCGAGGAGTCCACCGGCGACAAAGTCGGTGGATATGCGATCGTCAACGCCCTTTCGTCGGCGCTCTTCACGCTGGTCTTGCGCGAGGCGAGCGAATCCGAAGAGGCTCCGGCAGGCTTGTTGGCACTCGCCGGCAATCCACGACTCGCGCCGGCCATTTCAGCCATGTTCGCCGATCCCGCGCGGCCCTGGAATCTGCCTGAGCTAGCCGATTTATGCAGCATGTCGCGCGCCACCTTCATGCGGCACTTTCAGGACACGCTCGGGTGCTCGGCCGTCGATCTGTTGACCGATATCCGGATGAGCCTCGCTGCCAACGGGTTGAAAAAACCGATGATGACCACGGAAGCCGTGGCGGAGTCGGTTGGGTATCAATCGGTGCCGTCATTCCGGCGTGTGTTCACCGAGAGGATGGGCATGACGCCGGGGCAATGGCGACGTCTCGCGCGCAACGGCCAATAACGGTCCCAGTACCGGCCCCAGTACCGGCCGCGATTCATCGCTCAACGTCGACTTGATCCTTTTTGATACTTTATTGAGCAAATCCAGTCTCGAAAGCCGCATCGACGAGGCCTAAAGTGGAGGCTCCTAACCGCCTGACGCCTCATCGACGCAACGCACGCTGATACGAGAGAAACCGACTTATGAGCGCACAAGCCTTCGAATTCGACGGACCGCACGGCTACCGGCTCGCCGGCAGACTGGAATTGCCGGACGGTCAGCCGCGTGGCTGGGCCATCCTCGCCCACTGCTTTACCTGCGGCAAGGACAGCCTCGCCGCCAGTCGCGTCGCACGTGCACTCGCCGCTCACGGCATCGGCGTGTTGCGCTTCGACTTTGCCGGATTGGGTAATAGCGGCGGAAGCTTCGCCGACACAACATTCGCCGCCGACGTGGACGATCTGGTCGCGGCCGGCAACGCGATGACCAGCGACGGCAAGCCGCCATCGATCCTGGTCGGCCATAGCCTGGGCGGCGCAGCCGTCCTGATGGCCGCGGGCCAGATGTCGGGCATTCGTGCGGTGGCCACGCTGGCGGCTCCGTTCGATACCCGTCATGTCCTGCATCAGTTCGCCCCGCAAAGCCTTGAAACCATCGAGACGCACGGCGAAGCAGAAGTATTGCTGGCTGGCAGGCCGTTCGTCGTGCGCAAGAGTTTCGTCGACGACCTGACGTGTCACAACCTCGAGTCGCGGATCACCGGGTTGCGCATTCCATTGCTGGTGCTGCATTCGCCGCTGGATTCAACAGTGGGCATCGAGAACGCCGCGCGTATTTTCGCGGCTGCGAAACACCCGAAGAGCTTCATTTCGCTGGACGACGCCGACCACCTGCTGACACGCCGCGCCGACGCCGACTATGCGGCCGCAATGATCTCGACCTGGGCGAGCCGGTATCTGATTTCCTGATTTGAATGACATGTGCTTTGCGCTCCGCATGGAGCGCAAGCACTCGTACGCCTAAACCCTCCTTCTTAAACACAGGAATCCTTATGAAAACCGAAATCAACATGACCAACCCCGTCATTGAATGCATTCTGAGCCGCAGCGCGGCCAAGTACTACGACCCAGCCGCGACCTTGAGCGACGAACAGATCCGTGAGCTCGTGCGGATCGGCACGAGCGCGCCGACATCGTTCCACTTACAGAACTGGCGCTTTATCGCCGTACGCACGCCCGAAGCCAAGGCGCGACTTAGCCCGATTGCGTGGAACCAGCCCGCGGTCAAAGATGCAGCCGTCACTTTCATCGTCTGCGGCCAACTGGTCGAAACCAGTGTGATACCGGAGCGTCTCGCACCGCTAGTGGAAGCGGGCGTCATGCCCGCAACCATGGTGCCCGAGTGGGAAATCCCTGCACGCAATCTGTATATGGCGTACCCGCAGCGCCGTCGTGACGAGGCCGTGCGCACCGCCACTTTCGGGGCGGCGGCGATGATCTATGCGGCCCGCTCAATGGGCCTGGGTTCAACGCCGATGATCGGTTTCGATGACGAAGCCGTGCACCGCGAGTTCGGACTGGCCGGGGACGAAATCCCGGTCCTCCTGTTGGCCGTAGGAGCAGAGCGAGCCGGAAACTGGGCGCAGAAGCCGCGCCGTCCCGTGGCCGAGGTACTGGACCTGGTGTGAAGTGAACGACAAGCACAAGATGTCGCCTGCTTAAAGGGCAACCCGCTTCGACCCATAGCCTGGGAGCGAAGCAAACCAACGGATGGTCTCCCAATGACCATTCTCAATCTGTGAAACCAGAAACTTAAGGATGACTACGATGGCAAGGACTACTACTTTAACGCCGGAGCAGGTGCCGGCCGAATCAAAGCCGACGCTCGATGCCTTCACAAAAAATATCGGCTTCACGCCGAACATGATGGCAAGCTTCGCGCAAAGCCCGATCGCGTTCAACGCATGGGCCACGCTGCTCGGTTCGCTGAGCAAAGCACTCGACGTGAAGACGCGTGACAGCATCGGTCTCGTTGTCTCGGAAGTGAACGGCTGCAACTACTGCCTGACGGTGCACAGCTTTACCGCCGAGCATATGGCGAAGCTGCCGGCCGATGAAATCATTCTCGCCCGCAAAGGTCATGCTGCCGACCCGAAGCGCGACGCCGCGGTTCAATTTGCGCGCAAGGTCATCGAGACCCGTGGGCAAGTCAGCGACGCAGATCTGAAAGCCGTCCGCGATGCCGGCTACACGGATGCAAACGTGATGGAGATCGTCGCGCTGGTGGCCATGTACTCGCTGACGAACTTTTTCAATAACGTGTTCGATCCCGAGAAGGACTTTCCCCCGGTTACGCCGGCTGGCTCGATCTGAGCTTTATTCCCTCGTCTGCGAGGAAATTGGGAAACGAGGCGGAAGAGCCGGTCATGCCCCGGCTCCGCCCCGCTGGCATACCAGGAGAACAAGCATGACACTCGATCATCCAGTCTTCACGCGCTGGCCGGCGCGGCACCCCGATCGGCTCCAGCTCTTTTCGTTACCGACGCCTAATGGCGTCAAGGTCGGCATCATGCTGGAGGAAACGGGTCTTGTGTATGAGGCGCACCGCATCGATATCCTGGCAAACGAGCACCATGACCCGGCTTTTCTCGCCCTCAATCCGAATGGCAAGATTCCGGCGATCTTCGATCCGGACGGTCCGGGTGGACGGCCGCTCGCGTTGTTCGAATCTGGAGCGATCCTGATCTATCTCGCCGAGAAGACGGGACAACTCCTTTCCACCGATCCCGTTACTCGTTACGAAACCATCCAGTGGCTGATGTGGCAGATGGGCGGTGTCGGGCCGATGTTTGGCCAGGTTGGCTTCTTCAACAAATTCGCCGGCAAAGCCTATGAGGACAAGCGCCCGCGCGATCGCTACGTCGCCGAATCAGCGCGGCTGCTGAGTGTCCTCGACCAACGGCTCGCGGGCAGCGACTGGGTAATGGGCACTGACTACAGTATCGCCGATATTTCATTGCTCGGATGGGTGCGCAATCTGATCGGCTTTTATGAAGCGCGTGAGCTTGTCGGTTTCGACCGTTTCTCGAATGTCCAGTCCTGGTTTGAGCGCGGTCTTGCGCGTCCGGCGGTACAGCGCGGGTTGGCAGTGACTGCGGCCTGAAGCAAGGCCGTCGAAACGTTTTGCATAACAAAGCACAAAGCCGCGCAAATTCTTTTCAAGCGAGGATATATCCGTGATCGAAATCAACGCCGACGCAGAGGCGGTTATCAAGCGGGCGATATTGTCATTCGTCGCGACAGTCAACGAGGACGGAACGCCGAATCTTTCGCCGAAGGCATCGTTGACGGTCAGGAACGGTGTTCTCTACTTCGCCGATATCGCCTCGCCATCGACGATACGAAACCTGAAGCGCAATCCCGCCGTCGAGATCAACGTAATCGACATCTTCGAGAGGCGCGGCTATCGATTCAAGGGCCATGCGTCGATCCTGCCGCCAGGCGATGACGAGTACTCGATGATCGCGGACTGGGTCCGCGCGACGAACGGGCTCGAGTATCGCGTCGATCACGTCGTCAGGATCGAAACCATTTCGATCTTTCCGCTGCTGTCGCCGGCGCATGTATTCGCCGAGCCTGCTCGAAGTCAGGATGAAATCAGGAACACCTACTATCAAAAGTACGGCGTGAAACGCATCGGCGAATAGGCGAGAAGTACTCGCGCAAGCCAGGAGAAATCTATGCTATCGGTTGAGATAAAAGCCATTGAAAAGAACGACTTTGATATTTGGCTTCCTCTGTGGAAAGGCTATCAGCGATTCTACGAAGTGGATATTCCAGAGTCGGTGACGCTCGAGACATGGGCGCGCTTGCTGGACCCAAATGAGCCGATGCATGCCGCGCTTGCCATGATGGGCGAACACGCCTTCGGGCTGGTGCATTGGATCTACCATCGATCCACCTGGACAACAGCCAACTACTGCTATATGCAGGACCTGTTTGTGGCGGCCGATGCGCGCGGCGGCGGCATCGGCCGCGCGCTGATCGAGCATGTTTTTGCGGACGCGAAACGTCGCGGGGCAGCACGTGTGCACTGGCTGACACACCAGACCAACTCTACCGGCATGCGGCTTTACGATCGCGTCGGCGATCGCTCGGGTTTTGTCCAGTACCGGAAACTATTCACCTGAAAATTTTCATTCGCAGGTGTTCTCAGGACTCCTGCAACACATAGCGCAGCCCCGCGTTTTTCTGATCCTTTTGAGCATTTTTATTGAGTGATTGCAGTCTCGAAACCGGCATCGGGCAAGTCTGAAGTGAAGGCTCCTGATGACCGACCCACAACCTGAACTGGAAACCCAAAATGTCCCTTCGCACAGACCAGCTCCGTCTTCAAATCGCCGAGAAAAGCGCAGGATCGCTCTCCAGTCTGGCTCTGCTCAGATGGGCGCTTGTCATCGTCTTTCTTTGGTTTGGTGCAATGAAATTCACCGCCTACGAAGCCAACGGCATCGCGCCGTTCATCACGCACAGCCCGATCATGAGCTGGTTGCACTCCCTATTCGGAGTTCAGGGCGCAAGCGACGTTATCGGCGTACTCGAGCTATCGACTGCAGCAGCCCTGATTATCGGAGCCTTCCTGCCCATTTTGTCCGCATTGGGCGCTGCGATGTCGGCCGCGACCTATTTCATCACGCTGACCTTCTTCCTGAGCACGCCAGGAGTGGCAGAAGCTACAGCGGGTGGGTTTCCGGCGATTTCAGCCTTGCCTGGCCAGTTCCTTCTTAAAGACGTCGTTCTACTGGCTGCATCGCTCTGTCTTCTTGTGGCGTCCGTCCAGGCCTCGTGGGCTAACGCTCGGAAGTCGTGACCTGGATGAACTTTCGATACAGCGATTGCCGGCGCCACGACAAGCATTCCACCCATGAAGATGAAGAGGGAAGCAAACGTGAAAGAGTCCACTGAGATTGGCGACAGAATCGCCGACAAATCTTCACAGCCCGACGAGCGCACTATCCGCGACTGGATGGGGCCGGAGGCATTCGAGCATTGGGTCGAACTGCGGAACTGGATCGAGACCTCGTATCCCGGTGTTTTCGCGCCGGACTGGCTATATGGCGGCAAGAAGCGCGGTTGGTCACTGCGCTACAGGAAGACCAAGGCGCTCTGCACGCTGTTGCCCGCATACAGGCTGTTGTCGGTTCTGGTGGTCCTGGGGCGAGCTGAACGAGAGAAGTTTGAGGCGCGGCGTTATTCCTGGAGCCCGCGGTTGATCAAGCTGTACGATGAGGCCCGTGCCTACCCCGACGGAAAATGGCTGACTGTTCCGGTTTCGTCTGCGGATGATCGTCATGAGGTGACAGAGCTTATGCTTATGAAGCGCCCTGCGTCTCCACGCGATTGATGCCGCGGAAATCCTTTTAGCCCGCGACACGCGCCTCGGACACAATCACGCGAATGGTACCGTGAACAGACGTATCGGTTTGATTGCGACCGAACCGCGTTAGCCTCGCGCCCGGTGTGACGTCTGCGCGACGATGATCAAACGTCCGCTAAGACTCTGACAACCGCCGTTGACGCTGTTCTTGCGAACGTCTGCGCATGGGCGACTGCCGTCCCGCGAAAAGGTCTCGCTCCCGCGTCGGCGTTCAGAGCGGAGGCCTGACCAGCTGGGCCCACTGCTGCACGGACTCGCGGTCCCATTGACGTGCTGCGTATGATGCCAACTTCGCGGGAACGTCGTCGCCATTCATGACGAGGCGATTTAGCATCAATGCCAAGTCCGTGTCGGCGATACACCAATCGCCGAAGAGGTTGGATGCATCCTGGGAGAGAAGCCTGTCGGCTGCGAAGTACAGCTTTTGCACTGCCAACTCCGCTGCGGCTGTAAGGGCCGGAGCCTCCTTCTTGTAGAAAACAACTTCTGTCGAGCGCTCCTGACGAATCGGCAACAGATCGCTTCTTAGCCACGCCTGGAGTTGGCGCGCCCGAGCCCGGAGACGTCGGTCATGGGGATAAACGAGGGTTTCAGGGAAAGTATCGTCAAGATACTCGGTAATTGCCGATGACTCGGACAGCGCGAAATCGCCATGTACTAACGTGGGTACGCGCTGAGTCAACGATTCGACGGCATAGCTCTCTTTACGATTAGCGCCGCGTCCAAGGTCAACCGCAAGCAGCTCGAATGTTAGTTGTTTCTCCCGAAGCCCTACGAACACCGACATCGCGTAAGGGCTTGCGAACTGTGCATCGGCATATAGACGAAGCGAGGGCTCAAGCATGACACATCCCTGGTGATTGGTTGCTCAGCGGCTCGATGGAACGAGCCTGACGAGGACTGGGCATTGTCAGCGATCTGAGGCGTGATGTCGAACGGCCGGTTGTGGCCGATTGGGTAAGGTCGCCAACGGCCGCTTACTGGCATTCCAGTTCGCAAAACCTGAAATCGGCTGACTGCCCGGTTTGGAGCAAGTTGTCTGACCGTAACGGGTCGGGATGCGGCAGTCGGCCCTCCGCAGTCATCGCCGGAAAGCGGCCATTGGTTTTTCGCTGCTCGAAAACAGCCAGTCGTCAACGCGCACTCTCGCCCCGTAACGGCCGGTCAACACGTCCTACGTTCTTGTCCGTTTGTCTGCGGCGAAGGGACATTCAAACTTCGCGCCCGCTCGTCGCCGACAAGCGTTACGCTAAGAAGGCCGGAAGCTTAGGCGATGCGCTAATGTGGATTTATCTGCTTGACGACATCAGCCACGATGGCGCGGGTTTGCCTGTCGGTAGTTGGTGCGAAGATGCCCTGCCATGCAGAAGACTTAGTGTTATAGGAGCGTTCCCCGAATACCTGGCCGCTCTGCACATCGCGAAAGGTTACCTTGGCTTGCATGAAGGCATTGCCTGTCATGATTCCAAATGCGATCCGTGCACCTTGCGAGACGAAGTGATAGTCGTCGACGTAGACATCAACGATCGTGCCGGCGCCGCTCCGTATTTCCGATCCCGCGGTTTCATCGATGAAGCTCAGTCCTGCTGGGTTCGAGGCGCCCGCCATCGCTTCCCGCCATTCGGTCTGCACCCGCGGCCAGTCGGACGAGCCCGTGGCTACCTTCGATCCGGTCATGCGCAGGACAACGGTATGGGCCGAAGCAGGCGGCACGGCGATGCGGGTTTCCGACGTTATTTCACCCGACGACGCATGGTCCTGAGTCTGCAGCGTGGCCGCGCATCCACCGAAAAGAACTGTGCTTGCGCTCACGATTAAAATCTGGAGCAGTCGTCTCTGCATTTGGGTGTTCCGAGTGATGAAATGCATCTGTTGAGTGAAATTACAGTTCTTTATCGGCACGAAGTCCTGGAACTTGAGCGGTATCCGCGGAGATCGTCGTTCGCTGGCTGCAGTGACGGGAAAATTCGAAACGGCCGTACCAGCAGGTGGTTGACTACCCGGAGATTGAGCGTGATCGCTGATCGGCCATAGATTGGTGTCAACGTTGCCTGCCGGATCTGCTCGAAAGAAAGCGACAGCAGACGTGCGCGGTTCAATTGATGTGTGCGTCGTTGGCGGCGAGACTCTGGATGGGTCTAGCAAGGCTCGACTGCTCGCAATGCGGCGTCGATCGTTTTGGAAGGGTCGAAAGCACCGATCTGTGCCTCAGATGATCCGCGTACCACGCCGGCTGCGCCGCAAAAAAGTCGGCCGACTGTGGGCGACCCTGAAGCGACACTCCGTTCAGCGTAAAGCCGGCCATTCGAGACGCTCCATGCACTGTTGCACTGTTACAGCCTTTTTGCCATGCATATGGCCGACGCGGGACAGAGAGACGCAAATTGCGAGGTAGACTGGATTTGGCTCGGCGCCGCCTGCCTGTCGAAATCCCGATACCCCAAGCGTGCGAAATAACTGACTGCCGTTGTCGTCAGCAAGTACAGGCGACGCACGCCGCTGTCAGTCGCATCGCGCTCCACTGTTGCCACGAGTGCCCGACCAAGCCCGTCCCGTCGTGCAGCGTCTGCGACGGCGACGGATCGCAGCAGCGCGTCTGTCCCGTATTGCTCGATCGCGGCACATGCCACGATGCTCCCGTCCGCGAAACACGCGACGTAGAAACGAGGGACTTGCTCAATCGTTACATCTGCGTTTGGCAAACCTTCGTTTTCAAGCAGCATGCGTATTGCGCAATAGTCGGCAGAAGACGCTGGACGAATGAGATAAGCATTCACGGAATGACCCTCGATATTGGCGACGGGTGGGGAACGTAGAGCCTTGAGCATCAAGACGGCGGTTTCCTGACATTGGTGGCAATCTTGCACCTTGTTGCAGTTGTGGACGACCTGCCTTGCGGTGTCGAACGGCCGAAGCTGGCCGAGCGCCCACCTAACTAGCGTTCGAGACAGCCGGATCGATCTCACTGTCAGTCAGCCCGAATCTTGCCATGCGAGCGCGATGGTCTGGCGAGCCACGATATGAACGGAGCCGCTGATTCATAGCTTCTAGAAGATCGCGGTTGTCCGGACTGAACGAAAACACTCCCAGCGGAGGCGTCCGCCGCCCTCTGCTCGTTCCCGGCTCTTGTGCTACGGCCTCGATCACTGAACTGCCGATCCGACTCGCCACAATCCGATTGCCCAAGGCCGTACTCGCGTACGCGTCGATCGCCCCTGAAAGAACGGCCGCGATCGCATCCGCCTGTCGCTCAAAGGTAACGATTTGCTCCCTGGTCACGCCTGAGGCTACCGCCGAGTCATGCTGGACCTGCCCTGCAATGATGCCGAGGCGCACCTCAGGACATTTGGCGATCGAGGAATAACTTTTGAGCGCTTTAGGGTTTCCTGGTCGAACCGGAAAGCCGTCGCCAATTCCCCACACAGGGACGCTGAACGCAACCGTATTGGCACGATGCGGCGTCACGAAAAGAGGAACGTTCATGTCCCAGCGGCCTGCTCGAACGCCGGGTAGCAATTCGCTAAACGTCGTCAGGCGATGCGCGATTGTGGTTACGCCGATCTCTCGCAGTATCGTATCCGCCAGCTCGATATCCGCGCCCGCGGCGGCGCCATCCGCTTCGGTCCAGCCGAACGGAGGTTCTTCAATGTACGCAATCGTCACCTTCGTCGCGTTGTCTCGCAAACCGAAAACGTCCCTTGGGCATTGAGGCCGATTGCTGACGATTTTACTCACATGCACGAATGTCGCTTCATGGCCGACTATCGCCTTACGCAATCCACGGCCCGGGAAACTGAGGGTTGGTAGGAGGCGATCGATCCTACTTCCGGGTCCTCATCGACTGCCCGACCGCAAAGCACTGTTCATTGCGCCGCAGACCTGTCAACAACGACGAACACAATGAACATCGAAGGATCTCTCAATGAATCTAAGAATTTGCGCGCCTGAGCAATCCCCTCTTCGAAGTTGCGCCCCTCGTAAGACCAGTTTTCATATGCGGGCTCAAGGCCTTGGGCATCTTGAGATGGGCGATAAACGTCCCCGCCAAGAATCAGCCACTTTTGGCCCGCAAACAAATCCAACGCGTGTCTTGCTTCCGGCAAACCCAACGCGGCCTCGTGCAAACCGTTATCGTGGAGCGATCGTCCGCTCCTAGCATAGAGTTCGAGAATCTTCGATATAGTCATCGGTGCCTTTGTGGAGCGTCCGTCGATAGACTGCCGAATATGACGTCTCAACAATTCGGGCCAGTCACGCTATTGTCAGCAATCCCCGGCTGTCGTCAAATGACAGCTAGTGGCCGGGAGTTGTCCGATGCGTCAGGCTTGTGTCGACCCACAGCCGACGTCCGCGCCGTCGGGCATCCAAGGGCCGCTAACGGAGCGGTCCGGCCAATCCAGGCCCATCTAGGTGGCAGTTGATCAGCCGGAGCGCGTGAAGTTCGCCGGCCGAAGGGCGATGGTCTCCGTCCGCCCGTCATCTTCTGCCGAACGGTAGTCGAACTCGGAATCCAGTCAAATTGCTAAACCAGACCGGTTCATTTTCTGCCCCGGTGAGACGACTTCTACCCCGTCGCGTCAGCCGCGCAGATTGCGCGCGAAAAGCTCAAGGCAGTTCTGAACGAGCGTCGCGTCGGCCGCCCGGATGCCCTTAAGCATCTGATCTTCGAGCGAACCCACGACGTTCATGCCCTGTCGCAACACGCCGCGCCCTTCGTCGGTCAGTCGCAGTACGACGATGCGCCCGTGATTCGGATCCGGCTCGCGGGTGATCCAGTTTCTCGCGGCCATCACGCTCATTACCTCATTAGCCGATTGCGGCGTAATGAAGGACCTTTCCGCGAGCTGCGCGTTCGATGCCTCGCCGCGAGCGTCGAGCACGGACAGGGCTGTGAATTGCGCGAGCGAAAGTCCGAGAGGGGCCAGCGCCTCGGTCATCTTGCGGCGCAGGATGCGGTCGAGGCTTCCGACCAGATAAGTGAGGCGCGGTCGCGCCTGAGTCTTGCGCACGCCTGCGGCATGGGCGGATTTCATCGTCGAGAGGGCTTTTTTTGCTGGCGCTTTGGTCGGCATCGCAATGCTTGACGGGGCTTGAGAAGTTGCCAATGTTACCGCGTCCGCGCGTCCGGCCGGGCCAATGTAAAATTTCAATCGCGCATGCCCCTCGTGAGCATCACTTTTGAGCCAGGTCGACTGGGATCGTATAAGGCATCGACGATCGCCGCGCGATGGGTCAACACCGCCGACTGATTGATCGAGCCTTTATCGGTAATCTCGCCACGATCAAGTGAGGGCGGAGTTGAAAGCAAGAGCATGCGAATGATGGTGTTTGCACTGCCCGTTGCCCCCCGGTTCAAGCGGGCCAGCAGTGTCTCGAAAAACTCGCGCACCGCAGGCGCTTCGGTGACTTCTTCTGCACTGGCGTGAGGCGGCAGATCCGCGAGCTTTCGGATTTCGTCGATTCTCGGAAAGACCAGCGCGCCTACGTCGTCACGATTTATCCCGGTGATGACGACGTCCTGGACGTACGGCGCGCCTTCCGAAATGATACGGGCACGCATTGGCCCGACGCTTACAAACGTCCCGGAACTGAGCTTGAAGTCCTCCGCGATGCGACCATCGAACATGAGACCCAGCTCTGGCCGCTCCGCATCGACGAACTTGAGCGCATCGCCGCTGCAGTAGTAGCCTTCTTCGTCGAAAGTCTGTGCTCCCTGGCTGCCGGCCATCCGCCAGTAACCGGCCATGACATGCGGGCCACGGAAGCGCGCTTCCAGCTTACCGGCCACTGGGACCAGCTTGACGTCACAGCCGGGAGCTGGCACACCCACGTATCCGGCTCGCGTGATCGGGCCCGTCGTGAACAGGCACGACGGCGATGTCTCCGTCATACCGAGGCCCGCCATGATCCGTATGCGCTCGCCGCAGTAGCGCGCCGTCACCTGTTCGAGGCGGTCCCATGCTGCCTGCGAGAGCCCGGCGCCCGCGAAGAAATACACCTTGACGCGCGAGAAAAATGTCTCG
Source organism: Burkholderia sp. WSM2230 (assembly GCF_000472445.1). Lineage (GTDB taxonomy): Bacteria > Pseudomonadota > Gammaproteobacteria > Burkholderiales > Burkholderiaceae > Paraburkholderia. Next base: position 32,807 of record NZ_AXAJ01000008.1, on the reverse strand, counting down.
CGCAGCTGCGCGTCGGTTTCGAGCGCAGTCGTCAGCTCCTCCCATCCCTTCGGCACGTTGAAGAAAATCGTCGGCGCGATCTCACGCAGATTGCGTAGCGTTTCGTCGAACTTTCCTGGAACGGGCTTCCCATCATCGATATAAATCGTTCCGCCGTTATACAGCGCGATACCGACGTTATGGCTGCCGCCAAACGTGTGATTCCACGGCAGCCAGTCAACCAGAACCGGCGGTTCGTCCGCGAATGCGGGGAAAGTCTCGAGCAGCATCTGCTGGTTGCTGCACAGCATGCGGTGCGTCGTCGGCACCGCCTTCGGCAGCTTCGTCGATCCCGACGTGAGCAGAAACTTCGCGATGGTGTCCGATCCCACCGCGCGCTGCGCGTCGTCGACGCTGGTTGGCGCCGTCGCAATCAGATCGGCAAACGATGACGATGCCCGCGCGCATGATCCGGCTGCTAACACGACTTCGACGTCTTCCGGCACTACCGCATCGATGGCGGCCGCGAATGCATCCCCGTCTGCGGCGAAGACAAGCCCAGGCTTCAGCAAGTCCAGAGTATGACGTAGCTTGCCGTAGTCGCTGGACACCAGCGAGTACGCCGGCGAGATCGGCGCATACGGCACGCCGGCCCACATTGCGCCGAGCGCGAGTTGCAGATGTTCCAGATCGTTGCCAGAGAGAATTGCCACGGGCCGCTCGATCGAAAGCTTGCGGTCGATCAGCGCCTGGCCGATGGCTCGCGCGCGCTCCAGCATCTGCGCATAGCTGATGCCGGTCCACGCACCGCTCGCATCGCGGCGCGCTACGAGCCAGCGCTCAGGATGCGCTTTCGCACCACTCACGAGCCTGTCCGTGAATCGCTCCGGATAGCTCCCGAGTGACGCCTGCGTGCTCATGTAGCAAATATCGCCGTCATGGCGCACGCTTATACTTGAGCTTCCGATGCGCACCCTCCGGTGCGGCAACTTCGCCCAGTCCTGCGCTTCATCGCCTCGTTCCTGAGTTGGCTCGAAGTTCACTGTTGTCTCCGCTGAATGTCCCGGCATCGTTGCGCGCGTTGCGTGACGCGCAGATACGGTCTATCGCCTTCGCGGCGCTTTCCTTCGGATTGATTTATCGTTGCACGCTGGATCAGATGGGGTAGTGCCGCTCGCCCGTCTGAACCGTGATCCAACGCAGATCGGTAAATTCCGCGATCGACGCCTTGCTGCCGAAGCGGCCATAGCCGCTCCCTTTCATGCCGCCAAAAGGCATTTGCGCTTCGTCGTGCACGGTCGGACCGTTGATATGGCAGATGCCCGATTCGACGCGCTTCGCGACGTTCAACGCCCGCGCGACGTCGCGGCTGAACACCGCCGCAGACAGGCCAAACTCGCTGTCATTCGCCACGGCCACCGCTTCGTCGTCGCTTTCGACGCGCTGTACCGTTACCACCGGTCCAAACGATTCCTCCGCATAAAGCTTCATGTCGCGCGTGATTTCATCGACGATGGTCGGCTGCATGATCGCGCCGTCAATCGCGCCACCTGCCCGGATCTTTGCGCCATGGCTGCGGGCATCCTCGACCAATGCTGCAATGCGCTGCGCAGCTTTCCTATCGACGAGCGCGCCGAGCTTTGCCTCAGTTGCCGTCGGCGCCATCGCCACGAGCGTGCGCGCCTTGGCCGTCAGCTTCTTGACCAACTCATCCGCGATACTCCGATGCGCGATGATGCGCTCGGTGGACATGCAGATCTGTCCTTGATTGAAGAAGGCGCCGAAGGCGATCGCCTCGACCGCGGCATCGACATCCGCATCGTCGAGCACGAGCGCGGGCGCCTTCCCACCGAGTTCCAGCAGCGCGGGCTTCAGGTGTTTCGCCGCATGCACGGCAATGATCCGCCCGACGTGCGTGGATCCCGTGAAGTTCACCCGGCGCACCGCGGGATGCGCGATCAACCGCTCGACGATGGCCGCTGCGTCCTCGGGCGCGTTTGTCACGACGTTGACGACGCCGTCGCCGAGGCCGGCTTCCTGGAGCACTGTGCCGATCATGCGATGCACCGCCGGACACGCTTCCGAAGCCTTCAGCACGACCGTATTGCCGCACGCGAGCGGCATCGCGATGGCGCGCGTGCCGAGAATCACCGGCGCGTTCCAGGGCGCGATGCCGAGCACGACGCCGCATGGCTGGCGCACCGCCAGCGCGAGATTGCCAGGCATGTCGGCAGGAATCACGCTGCCGTCGATCTGCGTGGTCATCGCGGCCGCTTCGCGCAGCATGTTCGCAGCGAGATGGACGTTGAAGCCGTACCAGTTCGCCATCGCGCCCGTTTCCGGGATGCCCGCCCCGATGAAGTCGCCCGTTCGTGCATCCATGATATCCGCGGCCTTTAGCAAGCGCGCGCGACGCTCCGAGGGCGTCAGCGCCGACCAGGCCGGAAATGCGCGATCGGCGGCTTCGACGGCGGCGTCGGCGTCTTCAAACGTTGCAGCCGGCGCGCGCGAGGCCACGACGCCCGCGACAGGATCGAGGCGGTCGAACGTCGCCCCATTCGATGCGGCGCGGTCCTGCCCGCCGATCAACATGCTCACTTCGTTCACCGTGCTATCTCCTGAAAGGCGCTTACTGTTCCGTGCGCTTGTATGCCTGCAGACCCGGCTTGATCGATTTCTCGTCGAGGAACTGCTTCAGGCCTTGTGCACGCCCCTGCTCCGGATCGCGGTGCAGCGCCTGATCGAGCTTCGCGTAGAGGTAGTCCTCGTTCTGCTCCCACGTCAGTTCCCTGGAACGCTTGAAGCCGTGCTTAGCTGCGCGCAGTACCACCGGATTTTTCTCCAGCAGCTTCGCCGCGAGCTTCACCACCTCATCGCGCAACTGCGCGCGCGGTACGCTCTTGTTGACGAGGCCCATCGCTGCGGCTTCCGGGCCCGTGAAAGTGTCACCCGTCATGATGTAATGCAGCGCCTGACGATGACCCACCGTGTCGGCCATTGCCTTGCTCACAAGGTTCCCCGGCGGAATGCCCCAGTTAATTTCAGAAAGCCCGAAGACTGCTTCGTCGGCTGCGATCGCCAGATCACACGCAACAAGTGGCGAGAAGCCGCCACCGAAGCACCATCCGTTCACCATCGCAATGGTCGGTTTTGCGTACATGCGCAGGAGTTTCCATTGCCACTGGCAGGCGTCGCGACGGATCTTCTCCTGGAGAATTTCCGGGCCCGCGTCCACTTCTCGGAAATACTCCTTCAGGTCCATGCCTGCGGTCCAAGCGTCGCCAGCTCCGGTCAACACGAGCACGCGCGCGTCGGCATCCAGTTCGAGCGTCTCGAGAACTTGAATCATCTCGCTGTTGAGCGTGGGACTCATTGCATTGCGCTTTTCCGGGCGGTTGAACGTCACCCAGGCGATGCCCGATTCCACTTTCACGTCAACGGTTTTCCAGCGACCTTCATAGCTTGCCATGCTTTTTCTCCGGCGCCTTGCGGCGCAAAGTGTGAGTTGTTCCCCGATCGCGACCATCGGCGAGTCCGACAGTTTGCATATCAGGTAACCTGAGACAAATTCTAATATCAAGCAACCTGATAAAACAAGCGCCGCGCACTCGGTGAAAACCCTTGACCGCGCATGTCATGCGATGCGCGCCAGCGATTGCGTCGTGCATAGGGTATTCACCGAAATCAATTTGCTTGCACGCATCAGGCGCCCTGATATGAAATACGCACATTCAACCAAACGGACCTCAAAGGTCGTTTTTTTACATTGGATATCAGGGAACCTGATTAACAGTCGAATGTCACTGATCGAGCAACCGACATGAAAAACACCAGAGCAGTATTGCCAGGAGACGGCATGAATATTCGATCCATCGCGAGCACCGGCGCGCTCGCCACCCTGGGTCTTTGTTTCGCCATCGCGTTGCTGGAAGGACTCGACCTGCAGTCGGTCGGCGTAGCCGCGCCGCGCATGGCGCGCGAGTTTGGCCTGTCCGTTGCGCAGATGGGTCTCGCTTTCAGCGCCGGGACCTTCGGCCTTCTCCCAGGCGCGATGTTCGGCGGGCGCCTGGCGGATCGCATCGGCCGTAAGCGTGTTTTGATTCTTTCCGCAGCCATCTTCGGGCTGTTGTCGATCGCGACCGCGCTCGTCACGAGCTTCAACGCGCTGGTCGTCGTTCGCGTACTCACTGGAATCGGACTCGGCGGCGCCTTGCCGAATCTGATCGCGCTATCTTCTGAAGCCGTGCCGCCCCGAGCGCGCAACACGGCGGTGAGCGTAATGTATTGCGGCATTCCGTTCGGGGGCGTGATCGCATCGGTCATCGGCATTGTGAGTGCGGGCGACATAGAGTGGCGCCATATTTTCTACGTTGGCGGTGCCGGACCGCTCGTGCTCGTGCCGCTGCTCCTGGCGTTCCTGCCCGAGTCGAAAGCGTTCAGTCACGCTACCCATGGCGCAATGGGAAAGCCCGAGCCAGTCATGCAGGTCCTGTTCGGCGAAAGGCGCGCCCTTTCGACGGCGCAAATCTGGGTCAGCTATTTCTGCACGCTGATCGTCCTTTACTTCCTGCTCAACTGGCTTCCTTCCCTGATGGCCGCACGGGGTCTCGGACGCTCCGAAGTGGGCTTCGTCCAAATCTTCTTCAACATCGGCGGCGGTCTCGGCGCACTCTTTATCGGCATGCTCATGGACCGCCTGCGCGGCCGCATCGTCGTGTCGGGCATGTACATCGGCATCATCGCGTCGCTCGCTGCGCTTTCCATCGCGCCCGGATTTGCGGCGCTCACCGTCTCCGCGTTTTTCGCCGGCATGTTTGTGATCGGCGGGCAGTCGGTGCTGTATGCGCTTTCCGCCGCCTTCTATCCGACTTCGATGCGAGGCACCGGCGTCGGCGCAGCCGTAGCGGTAGGACGCGTGGGCTCCGTTGTCGGCCCGCTTGCCGCAGGGCAATTACTTGCGATGGGACGCAGCGCCTCGGTCGTCATCGGCGCCAGCATTCCTGTCACCTTGATCGCGGCAGTCGCGGCTCTAATGCTGATCCGCCGCCCGCGCGCGACCGACTAGATCCACACAACTACACACCACAACTACACATTGGTTTGGAGAGACTATGCAAGCGAGTCAACATAAGAACGTGATCCTCGGCAGCGCGTTGCTGGCCTTTGCCGCAACCGCGGCAGCGCAGTCGAGCGTTACGCTCTACGGGATCGTCGATACGGGCATCGAATACGTGTCGCACGCCAACGCGGCGGGCAACGCGGTTTTCCGCATGCCGGCTGTCACTGGGGAATTTCCCTCGCGGTGGGGGCTGCGCGGCGCGGAAGATCTCGGCGGCGGGTATAGCGCCGTGTTCACGTTGGAAAGTGGCTTCAACATCCGCGATGGAAGCCTCGGCCAGGGCGGACGACTGTTTGGCCGACAAGCGTATGTCGGCGTAAAGAGCCCTTACGGCACGGTCGCCTTCGGACGGCAGTACACCATGACGTATCTCGCGCTCATTAACGCGGACGTTATCGGTCCGGACATTTACGGCATGGGCTCGCTCGACGCCTACGTGCCGAACGCCCGCACTGACAACAGCGTGACATACGTGGGCACCTATCGCGGTGTCACACTGGGCGCCGGCTATTCGTTCGGCCGCGATGCCGCTGGCAGTAACTCGCCGGGACAGGGGGCCTGCGTGGGCTCGGCGCCGGGACGCGCAATCGAGTGCCGCGACTGGTCCGTGATGCTCAAATACGACTCGCAGCATTTCGGCGCGGCGGCGTCGTACGAGGAACAACGTGGCGGGTCAACGGCCGCCGCCAACTTCTTTGATGGCGTCGCGCCGACTCCGCTCATCAATGCTGCCGACAAGGATGCGCGCACCCATGTGAGTGCCTATGCGCAGTATGCGGGCGCCAGGATCGGATTGGGCTGGCTCGGACGCCGGGTCGTTACGGATTCGCCGGCTCAGCCCGATGCACGCTCCAACCTGTTTTTCGTGGGTGCGTCCTATTTCGTGACGCCTGCATTCATCGTCGATGGCGAGGTCTATCGCATCGTGAATAGCGACCACGACACGCGCGCAACGATGGGAACGCTGCGTACGACCTACCAGTTATCGAAGCGCACGGCCGTCTACGCACAGGGTTCGTATCTCGCCAACAGCGCCAAGGCGCGCTATTCGGTGAGCGGCGGCGGTGGCGGTACAACCCCTGCGGCCGGCGTCGGACAGACCGGCGCGATGATCGGCGTACGGCATTCGTTCTAAGGAGGCATTCCGTGAAAAAGACAGTGATTGCAGCACTCGTTTGCACGACCGTAGCGGCATGCGGCGGCAGTTCGGACAATCTAAGCTCATCACCGCCGCAATTGAGCGCCGCGAGCCCAGCCAGTCTCGCGGGCACGTGCGACGCACTTGCAGCAAAGCTCGCCTTCGCGAATACCACCTTTACGTCAGTCAAGGACGTGTCCGCGGGCACGCTGACCATCGCGGGCAAGGCCGTGCCAGAACATTGTGTTATCGAAGGCACGATGAATCAGCGCGTAAGCTCCGTCGACGGAAAGACGTACGCGATCGGCTTTGAAATGCGTTTGCCGCTAGCGTGGAACGGGCGCTTCTTCTATCAAGCAAACGGCGGCCTCGACGGCAACGTCGTGCCAGCCACAGGCGTCATCAGTGGCGGTGGTCCGCTCAACAATGCGCTCAATATGGGCTTCGCGGTCATCAGTTCGGACGCTGGGCATTCATCGTCGCAGAACCCGCTTTTCGGGCTGGATCCACAGGCACGGCTCGACTATGGCTACCAGGCCGTAGCCAAGCTAACGCCGATGGCCAAGCAGGTCATCAAGACGGCTTACGGCAAGGGCCCGGACCGCAGCTACTTTGAGGGATGCTCGAACGGCGGCCGCCACGCGATGGTCGCAGCGGCGCGCTACGCGGCAGACTACGACGGCATCATTGCAGGCGATCCAGGTGTTCATCTGCCAAAGGCCGCGATCGGTGAAATGTGGAGCGCGCAACAGTTCGCCAAGGTCGCGACCGCGACAACGGCAAGCGGTCTCCCCGATATCACAACCGGATTGACGGCGGCAGAGCGGCAAATGGTTGCGTCGCACATCATTGCCAAGTGCGATGCGCTCGATGGGGCGACCGATGGCATGGTGCATGATATCAAGGCCTGTCAGGCGAACTTCGATCTCGCGCGTGATGTCCCGACCTGCTCCGCCAACAATCGCGATGGCACTTGTCTGACCAGCGCACAAAAAGATGCGCTCGGCAATGTGTTCTCCGGGGCACGCAACAGCGCTGGCACCACCCTCTATGCAAGCTTCCCCTACGACGCTGGCATTAGCGGCTCGGGCTGGGCGCAGTGGAAGCAGAGCAATTCCATCACGCTGGATCCCGGCGCCGCGGCTTTCACATTTACCACACCGCCGCAAAACGCATCCGTGCTCAGTCAGTTGTCGGCTTACGCGCTAAACTTCAGCATGGACACCGACGCGCCAAAGATCTTTGCGACGAGCGGCGCCTATAGCGAGTCGTCGTGGTCGTTCATGACGCCGCCTGACGAAACAAATCTTTCGGCACTGAAAAGCCGGGGCGCGAAGCTGATTGTCTATCACGGCACGAGCGACCCGGTTTTCTCATCCAGCGACACGACGGACTGGTATCAGCGTCTCATGACGGCTAACGCCGGCGACGCGAGCAACTTCGCGCGCCTGTACACCGTTGCGGGGATGAACCACTGCTCGGGTGGTCCTACTGCAGACCAGTTCGACATGCTGACGCCGATGATTGCGTGGGTAGAACAAGGCAAGGCACCCGATAGCGTCGTGGCGACCGCGCGTGATGCAAGCAACGCCATACCTAACCCGGAAGTGCCGGCTGATTGGGGCGCAAATCGCACCCGGCCGCTCTGCGCCTATCCCAAGGTTGCGCGCTACAAGGGCGGCGATATCAACTCCGCGTCGAGCTTCGCCTGCAGTTGATGAGCTGGTGAGCAGGGGACCGCTGTCCAGGAGTTTACGCCACTCTGAAACGGCGAGTGGAGTCTGACTGAACGTCACTCGCCGTTTCTGAATGAGCTTGCCGATAGCCGCGCTGCGGCGCGGCTGACGCATTGCATTAGGCTCGCCGCTGACACTTTTAACGCAGCAATGGTATTCGTGAGCCCCGCGCCTTCGCCTTGCGACGCAAGGAAATCAAGCACTCTCAGTCCGTTCTTGAGCGACATCTTTTGTCGATCTTCGTGATATGAAACGCAGTTCCGGTGCGGAACGTGCCGCTTTCGCAGCGCAAACAATAGCATCTGTTCGCCGCGAGAAGCGAACGTCACGAAATACCGAGGAGACACGTATGTCAGTCATCGCAGACCCAAATCTTGCGGCGGGCGAACGATCCTCACAAGATCACATGATGGCACGTCGCGCGGTGGCAGGTGCCACCGTCGGCACGGCGCTGAAATGGTTTGACTTCGCGTTGTAGGTCGTCGTCGCGGCCACGATTTTTTCGAAGCTGTTCTTTCCGTCGCTCGATCCGACCGCCTCGCTGCTTGCGTCGCTGGCGAGCTTCTGGGCGGGGCTGGCCGCTCGTCCGCTGGGCGCAGTGATTTGCGGAATGCTCGGCGACCCCTGGGCCCGCAATCTGATGCTCATCACGGTTTCGGTAATGGGCGCATCGTCGTTCCTCATGGGACTGCTGCCCACTTACCAGCAAGTCGGCATTCTGGTGGCTAAGGTTCAGTGCCCGATGACTTGCCACGTCAGAACAGGGTGCGTCGCTCCGGGCGGCATCGTCCATGCGCCGTTCGGCCCGAAGTCCCAGCCAACAAAACTGGCCGGGTCGCTCATCTGGGCCGTAGTGAGCCCGTTCGACGCTGGCAGGTTGCCGCCGCTCGACGACTGTCCGGTTGTCTGTACGTTCCAGTAAACGTCGCTCCCAATGATGCCACCGCAAGCGGGTACGCAGATGCCGCCGGCCGCGGTCGAACCGCCGGTCGTGCCCGAACTCACGGGACCCGCCGCGAAAGACTGAGTGATCGTTCCTTGTATGATCGTTCCTCCGTGTCCCACGTACATGACACTTTCGTTGCCCAACACGAGTCCTCCCGCGGAGACGAAGGAACGTTCAGATCCGGTGACTGATCCGGTTGTGTATGACTCGGTGATGGTGCCTCCGTTAGTGAGGGCCAGCCCGGCGGCACTGCCCCCCTGGAGGGTTGCGCTGCTGCCCGAGCGCGCGATCAGCCCGTCGTTCTCAGCGACAAGTCCGGCGATCTCGGTGTATGAATTGCTGACCTGTGTGCCAAAGGCCCCGGAGGTGAAGACGTTGGCGATCGTTCCGTAGTTATAGAAGGCCAGTATTCCGGCGCCGAGGGGTAAGGTTTCAGGGGGAGCCGTGAGGCTGACGTTCGAGTTGACGTTCACGTCGCGCACGACACCGGTTGCGCCAATCTCACCAAAAATCGCGAGATCGCTCGGCAAGACGTTGGAAATCGTATGCCACATACCGTCGAACTGGCCCGTGAACTGGCCCGTGAACATAATCGGAACCCCAGGGAAGGGAGTCTGAGCGAGTGTTACGAACGCGAAATTGCTCCCATCGATGTCCTTGCCGAGTGCGTAATTGCCGGCCAGATTGTTCTGGATGTTCTGCAAGTCCGTGACCGAATTGACGAGTTGATAACCAGTTATCTGTGTCACGAGCCCGCTGTAAAGCGGTGCGCTCCATACCGGATTGGCGACAAGCGTGCCGGGGCTGTAACTACCGTTCATATCGTAGAGCGCGCTGACGATGCCCGTACTCTTCGACCAGTCGATCGTGCCGTTGTTGATGACGCTGCCACCGTTGTCAATTCCCGACGCGTCGGCGCGCAACGTCAGGTTGCCCGCACCGGCGTTCGCGATGGTCGTACCCGTCGTCACAGAGACGTCGTGGTACGCGGCGAGCGTGAGCGAGGCCGGACCGGACCAGCGCAGGCTCGACGCGACGCTGAGGTCGCCCGTCGCGCCGTTCGCGCCCGTCGTGGTCACGTCGACCGAAGTGCCCGCGTTCAGACTGCGCTGCAACGCATGCACTGCGACATCATCGATGGTGAAAGCGGGCGTCGAGAGATGCCACCGGCCTGCATCGACCACCGCGTGCCTGCCGAACGTCAGTTGTGCCGCTTGTGTATCGACCGTTCCGCCGCTGCCGTCCGCGTTGCTTGCGGCGATCTTGCCGAACTGCTCGACGCGGCCGCTGTCGGCGACCAGCCATACATGGCCGTTGCGGCTTGCCGTGCCCGTCGCGCGGATGCGCGTGCCGCCGCCTGCAAGCGCATACACGTTGCCATCGGCGGCCTGCAGGCTGACCTGCGCGGCGTCGATGGCCCCCTTGTTGACCACAGTGCCCTGACTGCCCGTCTGCACGAACACCTGCTTGCTGCTGGCCGAGTCCTGCAGCAGCACGGTCTCGCCGACAGCCAGTTCCGCCGTACCGTTGGGTGCGGTGATAGTGCCCGCGTTGATGGCGGCACGCCGGGCGATCAGGAACACATCCCCGCCGCTCGAACTGACCTTGCCCAGGTTGATTACGCTTGCAGCGGAGTCGCCCGAGAATGTTAGCGCGCTGCTCCCGGTCATGAATGCGCAGTTGCAGACATCGAGCGTCGACGCGACGAAGCGGCCGCCCGTGCTGATCACGCCCGATGGGCCGACAACGATGCCTTGCGGATTGATCACATAGAGGCTTCCCGTTGCACTGAGCCTGCCGAGAATGGCCGACGGCGAGCCGCCCGTTACCCGGTTCAGCGTCGCGCCCGAGCCGTTATCGAACATCACGCTGTTGTGCCTGCCGATCGAGAAACTGTCCCAGTCGATCACGCCGCGCGTCGAACCGGGTTGGGTGATGACGAGACCGTTCCCGTTGCTGGCTATCGTGCCCGTGCCCGCTACATAAGTGCCGCCTCGTGGAAGTGTGCCCGCCGCGAGCGTCGCCTGGGTAAAGGACAGTCCGGTGAGCGCGCCACCGATGACGAGCCACCGGCGTCCGCGTGACTGGCCACGACGCGGTGCGCGTAGTAGCGCGGGCCGAGGTGGCTTTGGATTTGACATACAACCCCCTTTCCGCGCGGAGCGCGGAATGGCTGACGACGACCCGCGGGAGCCGACCTGAAACGCGTCAGTCGCAGCGTCTGAAGAATAGCCGCTGGAATCGCGAATGCATGCCGATACCTCTGCTTTTTGCGCCTACTTGACTCGCCGTTTGCGGCCGCTTCTCGTGTGGGGCCTTTTGACGCGCTTGCGAAATCGGCTCGAAACCGCTCGACGGGCAGTGTGTTCCCGGCGAAGGTCGATGACCGTTTGCATTGCGGATGCGACGTCTGACTGTCCGCCCGAGGGAGTAGGTGAATGACGCTTCATGGCCGCTTGCCGCCCGATGCGTTTCGGTTCACGTCGACCGGGATCGGACAATCGACCAGTTCATAGTCGGACAGTGGAAATCGAATCTTTGCCGGGCGGTCGATGACCGATGCATCGGCCCGAACTGCCGATATTCAGCGGGCCGGCGTCGGAAAGTGTCAAACGTCCATGACCTGACGGGTGGTCAACGCGGTACCGAGGAAGTTTGCCACGCCGACCATTACGGATAGCAGCGCAAACCCTACTTCCGCCGTCCAGCGGTCATCCAGATAACAGGAGCTTGCCTCGACGCATTTATCGCTTGCATCGGGTCCCCCGTTCCGGACGCGGCACGCAACCGACCCACACTTCAAATCCTCCCGGCATCTTGGCGGGCACTGAGGTCAAAGAAAACCCCACGAGCGCGCCCCTGCGAAACCGGAAGCTTTCTTCACGCCAGCGGAAGCCGGCCCACTCTCCGTCTCGGGAACGGAAGGCGAACAGGTGGCGCCCGTCATCAACGCCTGGCACCCACCTCTGCAAAGTGTGAAAGCTGGCCAGTTCGGCGGCACTGGTCATTGACGCGTCCGATCCCAAGGCGCCAACCTCCATCGCGCTAATCCTGCCGAAGACTTCTTTCAAACCAGCATATAGCTCACCGTTCATGCGTCCGTATCTCGCGTCCACCTCCTGGCGGTGGCCTTTCCCGGTATGTGGCAACAGCTCTATGTGCTGGAAGACCGCCTGGTCGCCGACTAATCCCCGTAGATGATTGTCGCCAGGCGCCTCGCCAGAGTCCCGCTCACCGATCGGGCAGGGAAGACTTTCGAGCGGCATGCGCAGATCGCTTGGCCGCTTCGACAAGCGCAGCGGTTTGAAGGAATCGGTTGTGGTGATTTTGCGGATATCCATTACTCAGTCTGAGCGATGCGTCTTTCTCCGGTCGGTCAGCCGCGCTCAGGTATGAACGCCGAGTCTCAAATGGAAGTCGGAACTCGTCTTTCGCGCCGCCAAGCCGCGGGCGCAACCGTACCTTCCCGCCGATGTAGATGGCCTCGCACTGAGAGTCCGGTCAAACGGTACCAGGACGTGGCTGCTACGCTACCGCCTACCGAGCGAGAGTACTGGCAAAGAGAACTTCTTTAGCCTCGGCCCCTGCCCTGACGTCTCGCTCGTTGATGCAGGTAAAGCGGCCGCCACCGCACGCAACCTCGTACGCCTTCGTACACTATCTGCGCACCTTTACGTTGGCAAGGCTATGTCGAATTCGGTCCACCGTGGCCATTTAACCGTCCAACGTCCGGGCCTCCGTCCAGAATTGAGCACATACCATGGGTACGCACCCTCTGGCATTCATCCCTGCAACAACGTACACATCATGAGTAAAACCGACCCCAACCTTACGGTATCTAATCAACTGGGGGAACTGCTCCGCTATTGGCGGGAAGTGCGAGGGGTCAGCCAGATGGACCTGTCGCTCGACGCGGGTGTCTCGCAACGTCAGGTCAGCTTCATTGAAAGCGGAAAAAGCGTCCCCGGGCGCCAAACCCTACTGAACATCGCCCAGTCACTGGGCGTTCCGCTGCGCGAGCGCAACGCATTACTGCTGTCCGCGGGCTACGCGCCGATGTATTCCGAGGCAAGCTGGAACGCTGAAGAGATGTCGGTGATTACACGTGCTGCGCGACGTCTGCTGCAGCAACATGAGCCGTTTCCCGCGGTCGTCATGGACCGATACTGGAACGTGTTGATGACAAACCGCGCCGCTCCGCGTTTCTTCAACTGTTTTCTCGATATGGACGCGCGTACCGGGCCTCGCAACCTGCTGCATTTGATGTTCGATCCTCATGGCATGCGTCCGCATCTTGCCGATTGGGAGGCAGTGGCGCGTAGCCTCATCCAGCGCGTGCGAAGAGAGGCGGTGGGGTATGTCGTCGATCGGCAGACGCAGAAGCTGCTCGATGCGCTGCTCGCCTATCCCGACGTCCGACCCGAATGGCAGTCGCAAGAAAGCCTTGCCTCGGCGTCGAGCCTGCCGATGGTGCCGCTCAATTTTGTCAAGGACGGGACGGTGCTCAGCTACTTTTCCATGGTCACCACCGTCGGCGCCCCGGTGACCGTTGCCTCGCAGGAACTGCGTATTGAATGCATGTTTCCTGCTGACGATGCAACCGAATCCAGGCATCTGACGTTGTTGAAAACGGGCAGGCCATAGTGGGCCGAGGACGCGGTACGTTATTACATCCAATGTAATTGTTCAGGGCTGGAGCCGTCGTTATTCTGCGCTTGTCGTCCAATGTTTTTCATCGACGCGTCCAACTCCAACGGAACATCATGGCTAACTTTCCCGTCTACACCCTTGACTCTGCTCCTGATCAATCGAAGCCCGCACTAAACGGATTGGCGCAGGCATTTGGCATGGTGCCGAACATCGCCGGTGCTATTGCGGGCTCCCCCAGGCTTATCAAAGGCCTCGTCGGCGTGTTCCAGCAGGTGCACGGCGGCACCTTTACAGAAGCCGAAGTCCAGACTCTGCTGCTAACTAATGCGGTTACAAACGGTGCGACATGGCCGGTCGCGTTCCACTCGTTTCTAGCCCTCAAGGAAGGTTTGAGCGAGGCGGACGTGCACGCGGTTCGCGAAGGCCGTCTGCCGACGGACGTCAAGCTCGCGGCATTGTCACGCCTCGCGCGTACGCTTATCGAAACAAGAGGCCGCATTGCTGACGAAGACGTCGCCGCATTCACTGCCTCGGGCTTCGATGCATCACTAGTGCTGGACGTTATCCTTGTAGTCGCTGCATCGACTATCACGAACTACACAGCGAGCGTTACCAAGCCGCCACTGGAAGAAATGTTCCGGTCGCATGAGTGGGAGAACTGAGGTCGGCGCTAGCCGCCCTCGGATCATGTCCTGTCCGGTTTTCACGCTTCTTTCGTCAGGACAGGTGGCTTTTTCGCTCAGGACGCCTGGCAGACCTGGCCGAGAGTTTCCCGGAAGGCGAGGCACGCCTGACCCGCAGCCGGCTCGGCCACGCGATGGTGTGGTACGGGCCGTTCGACTCGTACAAATTGCGCGGTGGCGGCCTTCAGTCAGAGACCGTCGAAAGCCCCAGGTATTCGAACGCCGGAATACTGTTCGCATCGACGAGAGAACCAAGCGCTCCCACTGACGCAAGCACCTCGACAGTCGTCCGGCGCTTTGATACGAAACGCCACGTCGGCGACAGCGCGGGCACGGCGGGTTCGCTGCTTGCCTGACGTAGCGCCGCCATCAGATCAACGCGATCGGGCGAATGCGCGACAAAGCCTTCGTTCGACACCGCAGCCTGATTGATACCCAGCAACGCACACACCTGCTGCTTGATGGGGACGTCGTTCGCATCGGCATCGCGCGATTGCTGGATCAGTGCCAGTACGTCCGGATCGACCAGCTTGCCAGCGCGCAGCAGCGGCGGTAGTCCAGGCGTCCAGGCTTCTGGCGGACAGGCCTTGTGCTGCGGCATAAGCGCGATGAATGGATTGATTTCCGCCGGATAGATACGGCACACCAGCGGCCTTTTTTCATAGATACCGCAGCGCATGTCGGGGCGGAGATTCGGGCAGGGGCCCGCATGCGTGCCCGCCAGAATGACCACGACTCTCGCCGGCAACGACCCACTCATCGCGGCAAACGAACGACGACGCTTTTGCGCGGCCTCACGATTGTCCTCAGGTGGCTCTTCTGGCCACGGTAACGCCTCGCAGAGAATCTGCACATCGTTGCCGCCCTCCAGCCAGGCAACGGCCTCGGTTGCCGTCAACGGCAAACGCAGATCGTGGCAACACTTGCCGCACATCGTGCACTCAAAATCGATATCCATGTCTCATAAGCCCTTGCGTCGCGCGACGCGGTACGGTTGTCCCGCTTCATGCCTGCCAGGCGCACACGAGGGCGTCCGCCCTCCCGTTTGGCTAGCGCCAGGCTGAAGCAGTCGGGATTAGTCGCGCGAGAGCGGCCGACCTTACAGGCAACACGGCTTTTTTTGGTTCATCGCGCAATTCCGGGGCTCGCGCCGCGCCCGCCGCTCCATTTATGTGGTCATTCCCGCCGGTCATCTTTGCAGGCGGCGACGTTGGTTGCCACTGCCTGGTCGGCGCTCGCTGAAGAAGGCGGCCCGCGCCGCGCGGCGAAGAAGCTCTCGCCAATCAGTCACTCCATCGGTCCCTTCCCGGATCATGCGTCAGTGAAATGGTTTATGTATGTGATGCGCACGAATCAGCCGTCACGCCGTGGTTCGATCCCTATCATGGAACTGCTGCATCCAGTACGGATACGGCACGTGCGGCTGCGAAACCTGATTCAGCCGCTCGGTCTGCGTCTCGCTCAACACGGTTTGCTGTGCGTCGAGATTCGCTGCCAGTTGTTCGGCCGTGCGCGCGCCGACCATGATGGAACCGACTTCTCTGCGCCCGAGGATCCAGGCCAATGCGACCTGAGCCGGCGCCGCGCTCAATTCCGTCGCGATCTCCCGCAACACGTTCACGACGGGATCCGCCTTTGCGGGGTCGATCGGCGGGAAATTCAGGCTGGTTCGACGCCCCGCTTCCCCACCGCTTCCCTGCGTGTACTTCCCGCTCAGGTACCCGCCCGCAAGCGGACTCCAGACCAGAAGTGCAACATCATTTGCCTTCGCAACGGGCGCGATCTCATGTTCGACGTCGCGGCTCGTCAGCGCATAGTGAACCTGATTACTGACGACGCGAGCCCAGTGTGTCCGATCGGTAATTCCCTGGGCGCGCTCCAGCTCGGCCGCGCTGAAATTGCAAACGCCGATGTGCCGCACTTTTCCCTGCGTCACGAGATCGTCCAGCGCGCGAAGCGTTTCTTCCAGCGGAACGAGCGCATCGCGGTCATGCAACTGGAAGAGGTCGATGTGATCCCGCCCGATGCGCCTCAGACTCGTTTCCACCGACCGCATGATGTGAGAGCGGCCAAGACCCACGTCATTGTGGCCGGTCCCCGTGCGCAGCCGGACCTTGGTCGCCACCAGCATGCGTGATTCGTCCAGTCCCAGGTCAGCCAACACCTGCCCGACGACCGTTTCAGACTGCCCCTGCGAATACACGTCAGCCGTGTCGATCAGATTGATACCGCGTTCGACGGCCATCGCGACAAGCTCCGTGGCCTCGACACGGTCCACGCCTGCAATGTCGCCCCAGATGCCGGCGCCAGCGCCAAAGGTCATGGCGCCCAGAGAAAGACGGGAAATACGCAGCCCCGATCGGCCGAGTGTGCTGTATTCCATAGCGAACTCCTTGATATGAACCACTTGATGAACGACGCGCGGAGCACGTCGACACGCGGCATCGTGTACGCGCCGCGAGATGCGCGCGTGTTAGGCCTGTGCTGAGACGAGAGCGCGCAGAACGGTTTCCAGCTGCACCTCACCCTTGACGATGTCGGCTTCCTTACCTTCGAAGTCGATCCAGCCTTCATTGAATCCATCGACCATGCGCATGCGCGGCAGCGGTTCCTTCATGCCCTGCGAGCGGAACAGCGCCTCCCAGGTCTCGCGCGCGACGATCTCGGCGCGTACCGTATGGCCAAGGATTCCGGCAAACGTGGCCGCGATGTCGTTCGGGGTCACGCGACGCGGCCCCTCGAGCTCGACGACACGCACACCGCTCCATGTTTCGTGAAGCAGTTGTGCGGCGACACGGCCGACGTCTGCGGTTGCGACCATCGGCACAGGCTTGTCGAGCGGTTGCAGGAAGCTGGGAATCACTCCTTTATCGCGCGCCGGTGCGACATCCCATTCGGCGTTTTCCATGAACCACCCGGGACGCAGGAAAGTCATGGGCATCGGCAAGTCGCGAAGCGCCTGCTCCAACAGCGTGCGTTGCGTGAGCAGATTGGTTTCGGTGGCCTGCGCGCCGATCGTCGACAGACAGACGACCCTGCCAGGTCGCGCCGACTGAAGCGCCGCGCGCACCGCGTCGATGACCGCACGCGCTTCCGGGAAGCCGGGCGCCGGATCGAACTCGGACGGCGGCAGAATGAAGACGCCCCGCGCGCCCTCGAAGGCGGCGGTCAGCGAGGTCGCGTCGTCCATGTTGGCCGTCACCACTTCACAGCCGCGTTCCGCCCACGAGCGAGCCCGATCTGCGTCGCGCACGACAGCGCGTACCGGCTGCCCGGCTGCGAGCAGCGTGCGGGCCATCGCGCCGCCGACCTTTCCTGTTATTCCTGTGATCGCATACATTTGTGATTCTCCTTGCTCGAACAACTGTGTTTCGTTTCGTTGGCGCGCCATAAGCGGAGATCCGGCACTCAGGCACGCTGGAACCCGTCGTACAGTCCCTGCTCGAACCGTCCGTAAAGATCCACCACGCGCGGGTCATAGAACGGCAGGATCTGCGTAAACAGCGTGCCCGTCACCTTCCTGACCGGATCGACCCAGAAGTAGCTATTGGGCAGTCCCGCCCAACTGATGCTCCCCGCGCTGCGGCCATGCGGCCCCGGCTGCATGTTGATGTCGAACGACAGTCCCCACTTGTGTGCCATGCCGGGGAACTGGTCGAAGCTGTTCGACCACGCCGGCTGCGCCGATTTCATTTCGGTTACCTGAAGGTCGGCAATGTGGTTCTGGAACATCGCCGCCACGGTATCGGCATGCAAGACCCGCTCACCCCGGTACGTTCCGCCGTTCACGAGCATCTGCAGGAACGCCATGTAATCGCGCGGCGTGCCGAAGGCGCCGCCGCCACCCATGAAGAACTCGGGACGCTGGTTGATCCCGAACGGCGCGGGCTTGAGCGATCCATCGGCTTGCCGGTTGTGCATCGTCGCCATGCGCCGCTTTTGCGCGCTGCTGATCAGGAAGCCCGAATTGCTCATGCCGAGCGGCGCGAAAATGCGCTCGCGGAAATACACTTCAAGCGACTGGTCGGTCACGGCCTCGACGAGCTTGCCCACCCAGTCCATGCTGATGCCGTATTGCCAGCGCTCGCCGGGTTCGAACTCGAGCGGGGCCGTGAACGCGCCGTTCATCGAGTAGCCGATATCCAGCATGCCTGTCACCTTCTCGTACTGGCTGATGTTCTGGCTCCAGATGCTGTAAGTGAAGCCCGATGTGTGAGTCAGCAGATGACGCACCGTGATCGTGTTTCGCGCGGGACGCAGTTTCGGTTGTCCGGACGCATCGAAGCCTTCCAGCACTTGCGGCGACTTCAGTTCGGGGAGGATGTCGCCCGCCGGCTGATCGAGCCGGAGCTTGCCCTGTTCGATGAGTTGCATGCAGGCGGTTGCCGTGAACGCCTTGGTCATCGACAGCAGCCAGACGACGGTGTCGGGCGTCATCGCCGAACCGGTCTGCGGATTGGCGTGGCCGAATGCGCCCTCGTAGATGAGCCCGCGCTGCGTGGCGCCCATTGCCACCACGCCGACGACAGTGCCGTTGTCCACGGCCTGCTGCAGCGAACGGTCGATCGTGGCATACGCGGGGTTGTGGACCACAACGCGATCCCGCTGCTGGTGGGCTCCCGTGGCCCCGGTTTCCAGGCTGGTCGATCCGCCCACTGCGGCAACCGCCATGAGGCCGGATGCTTTCTTCAGCAGGTCGCGGCGAGCAAGTAGGACAGTCATCTCAGGCTTCCTCTAAAAAGGGCATAAATGACGATCGATGCGACGCGCCGATCAACGGTGCGCGTAAAGAAAATTGCGACGCACTTGCGCGGTGAAGCGACCGCCCGACTCCGACGAACCGCTGTCCACACCGCCCATGCCGCTGCTGATTCGCGATCCGGCGTCCGTCCGCGGAGCCGCCTTCGCCTCGGCTGCCTGAATGTCGGCGGGGTAATGCGGATCATTGGCGCGGCCGGGCCGATAACCGACGCTTTCCAGTTGCACGAGCTCAGCGCGCACCTGCGCACGGGTAACGGTGGAACCGGATTCCTGAGCGTGTGCGGCGACAGGGAACGCGATGGCGGCCGCGATGGTGACCAGGAGACGACGGGTATTCATGGCAATGCTCCTTTGGCTGTCTGCGGTTAAAACGTGCTGTTGGGACGCATTGTGGGTAAACCGAATCAGAAACTAAATGACATGAATGGCACTTCTAAGGTGACATATAGTTACTAATGTGTCGTCGCGTGCTATTGAAGCTTTGCGAGGCCGGCCCGCGGCTCACGAATTCCCAGACATTCAACGAGTGAAACCAGTGGCTATGAGAGCGTCGAGCGAGAATATTTCTAGCGGCATCAGCGTGTTTGCTGCTGTCGTGGATGCGGGGACGTTCGCGGCCGCATCCGAAGCGATGGGTATGTCGCCGCCCGGAGTTAGTCGGGCAATCGCCCGGCTCGAAACGCGGCTGAAGATACGGCTTTTCAATCGGACGACCCGCGCCGTTTCCCTGACTGAAGAAGGTCGACGATTCTACGAGCAGGTCATGCCGCACTTGAGAGGAATGGAGGAAGCGGCCGCCGCCGCGGCAGGAGGCGCCGCGACGGTGCGCGGAAAATTGCGCATCAATCTCGACCCGGTTTTCTCGCGAATCATTCTGGGCAAGAGGCTCGACGAATTCATGGACGCGCATCCTGAACTCGAACTCGAGTTCATCGCAAGAGACCATCTCGGCGATCTCGTCATGGATGGCTTCGACCTGGCCTTGCGATTCGGCGAACCGCGTTCATCGAGTCTGATCGCGCGAAAGCTTCTGGACACCGCGGTCGTCACCGTCGCGGCGCCCTCCTACCTCGCGCGCCGGGGGCGGCCGGCGGAACCTCAAGAGCTAAGTCGCGGCGTGCACAGCTGCCTCGAATTCCGGAATCCGGAAACCGGAAAACCGTATCCGTGGGAGTTTCATCGCAAGCGCAAGAAGCTTGTGGTCGAAACGAACGGACGACTTACGGTGAATGATCCGAGCGCACTCCTCAACGCGTGCCTCGCGGGTTCCGGCATCGCGCAGATGCTGCTGCTTGCAGCCGAGGATCTGATTCGGGAGGGACGGCTCGTCAACCTGTTCCCGGATTGGCAGGACGAGCGCTTTCCGCTCTATTCATACCATCCGTCGCGGCATCACACACCGGCTAAAACAAGGGCATTTCTTGACTTTATCGTCGCTTTGACGAGTACAGGCAGCTAAGCCACGAGTAGGACCGGGCCGCGTTCCGGACACTGCTCTGATCTGCTTTTGTGAGTGACCAGATCAAGTCGTTATGTTCGGTTACGCGGTTTGAAGCGGGATCCCGTCCGCACGTTTATGCGTGCTGGGCGGGATAGGTGTTCTGGCGCGATGTGTATCGACCTCTGTTACACATCGCCTCGATGCGCACCGGGCCCCACGCGCGGAAGGCGCGAAGCCCTTCTTCACACGCCTTCGACGAGAACGGCGCGATAACGCGCACCCTTGAAGCGGTGCTGCGCGACTTCCTGATACGCCGGGCTGTCGTACCACGCACGCGCCGCCGCCGTCGACGGAAACTCCGCGATCACCACGCCCTCCGGTGCTTCGCCCTCGAGGACCTCTTGCGGTCCGTATGCAGCGAGAATCTTGACGGGATGACCTTTGAAGGTTTCGCCCACCTTGCTTTGGTAGATGTCGAGTTCACCCTGATCCTGCGTGCTTTCTTTCGTGAAGACAATGTAAGTCGCCATGGCGTACGCTCCTGCAGTGGTGTGAAAGGTGGCACGATCATGCCATGAAACCCGAGCGGGGTTCATACGCGGCGCTCGTTCATATGCCGCGCCCTCGTTCCTTCTAGCTGCGTTCGTCCTATCACCAGGCTCAGGAGCGTGATCACAAGCGCCAGCGTTACCGCGACATGCAGCCCTTGCGCGACATGATGCGACTCGGGTCGTACGAGCGAACCGAACACGCCTACGCCCACCACTCCACCGATCTGGCGCGCGCTATTCAGCACCCCAGAAGCAATGCCGATGCGAGACGGTCCGATATGCGCCAGCACCGCCGTATTGATCGAGGGAACCGCGAGAGCAACGCCGGTGCCGACCGCCAGTAACGGCAACGCGACCGCAAGCGCGCTGCTGTTCTCATGCACGAACGCCAGCAAGAGGTAGCCAAGCGCCGCGATTGCTTGCCCATAGACCATCGGCATGCGATAGCCGAACCGCGCCGTGAGCCTGCCTGATACGAGGTTCGCCACAGTCACTACGGCCGTCATCGGCAGAAACGCAAGGCCGGTTTCGAGCGGCGTGTCGTGACGCACGCTCTGAAAAAACAGACTCATCGCGAACATCAGTCCGTAGTACCCGAAGTTCAACGAAAAGCCGGTCAGCGCGCTCACGTTGACCGCAGCGTTGCGAAACAGCGCGAGCGGCAACAGAGGTTGCACATGCCGCGCCTCGACGATGACGAACAACGCACCCATGACGACCGATATCGCGAGTCCCGACAGCACAGCCGCGCTCGTCCATCCCAGTCGGCCGCTTTCGACGACTGCATACGTCAGCGCGGCGAGCGTGGTAACAGCGAGTGCCTGCCCGGCCAGGTCGATGCGACGCGCTGCGTGACGTACCGTGTCGGGTGCATGCGCGAGCGTCAGCCAGATGCCGGCCACGCCGATCGGCACGTTGATCATGAAAATGGAAGGCCAGCCGAACCGGTCCACCAGCACGCCGCCCACCAACGGCCCAGCGCCTAGTGCGAGCGCCGCCGTGCCCGCCCAGATGCTCACGGCCTTCGCACGGGCATGCGCGTCCGGAAACGCCTCGCCGAGCAATGCCAGCGACGACGGCACGCACAGCGCTGCGCCCACGCCTTGCAGAACGCGCGATGCGACCAGCATTACCGCGCCATCCGACAGCCCGCATCCAATCGACCCACATGTGAACACCGCGAAACCGCCGACGAACACGCGTCGCGCGCCGAAGCGATCCGCGAGCGCTCCCGCCGTGAGGAGCAAGCTCGCGAACGCCAACGTATAGGCATTGACGACCCACTCGAGCGCTGTCGAATCGATTGCAAGGTCATCGCGTAATCGCGCGAGTGCGACGTTCACGACTGTGACATCAAGACAGATGATGAAAAAGCCGAGGCTGGTCGCGAGCAACGCGAGCCGCGACGACGGGTTGGGCGAATGAAGGTGTGTGCGCATGATGTCCGGGCATGGGTTGGCGATGCGCGCCGGGCGGCACGTGCATCGCATGCTGCGGACTGTATTACTGAAACCTGGCTTGATAAACGCACTGCGAATGGCAACAGAACCCACTATGATTGGGCAATGGATCTTCTCAAAGCGATGACCGTGTTCGTGCGCGTGGTCGAAACCGGCAGCCTCACTGCGGCCGCCGTGGCATGCGACCTGTCGCCGACAATGGTCGGTAATTATCTGCAGGCACTGGAAACGCGGCTCGGTGCGCGCCTCATTCATCGCACCACCCGCAAACAGCAGATCAGCGCATTCGGGCAGATGTACTACGAACGGTGCGTCGACATTCTTGGGCTGATCGACGATTCAGAGCGGCTCGCGCTCGACCATCTTGCGACGCCGCGCGGCCGCCTGCGCGTCACAGCGCCCGTCGTGTTCAGCAACGAGTGCCTGATTCCGGCAATCGGGGATTACTGCGAGCGCTATCCCGAGGTAAAGCTCGACATTGTCGCGACCGACGCGCTGTCCGATCTCGTCGACGATGGCTTCGAAGCAGCGATCCGCATCGGCGCGCTGGGCAATCCAGACCTGGTTGCTCGGCCGCTTACGCCGTATCGGCTCGTGCTGTGCGCTTCGCCCGCATATCTCAAAGCGCACGGCAACCCCGCAACGCCTGATGCACTGGCAACTCATCAGTGCCTGACCTATGCGTATCCGCCCCGCTCTGAATGGCACACCGCGCAGCCCGAATGGGTCCTGCACGGGGCGGACGGTCGAGTGAGCGTACTGGTCAATGGCCGCCTGAGAATCGACAACGCCGAAGCGCTGCGCCGTGCTGCGCTACGTGGCCTCGGTATTGCGATGCTGCCGGCAATTCTGGTCAACGACGATCTGCGCGCGAAGCGTTTGCGTAACGTATTGCCCGGCTATGCCGCGCCGGAACGGCAGCTCAGTCTGCTCTATCTGCGCGAGCGGCAGACATCGATGAAGCTGCGCAGCTTCATCGACTTTGTGGTTGAACGCTTTGGTCACGACGGCAATAACGAGGTCGTCGCCGGGACGCAATGACGTTTGCCTCTCCTTGTCACGACTCGAATCCTATGAATCCCGCCAGTTCCTCCGGCTTTCCCAACGGGAATGCTTCCTTGATGTGATCGAGAAATGCGGAAACGCGAGCACTTGGCAAGTGCGGCGAGGGATAAAGCGCCCACAGTGCGATTTCAGGGCCGTCCAGATCGCCCCACAATGCGCAAGCCTGCCGGCTGCGATGTCATGGCTCACCAATTTCCTGCGGCGAAGCGAATCGCTTGATCAGCGAGGCGGGACGGACCTTCTCGACGAATTCCTTTTCGAACGTTTCAAACGGTTTGCCGTCGGCCTGTGCATGCGCTGGACAGGCGCCGGTTATGCGCACCCGCGAGGGAAAACCCCTAAGCCGCGCGCACGCCCCACCACACATGGCTTTGCACCTCGCGCGCTGCGAATCGTTAGCTTGACGATAACAAACGCTTGCCGAAGGTGATTGAAGCCGATTCCCTGTCTGCCCTAGACTCCGCCATGTCGTGAAAATCCGGTGGCCGGCAGTCAAAACGCGGCCCGCCCACGCAAAGCCGCCTCGCAAGAGGCCGATAAAACCCGTCACCAGGCACCTTGCACGAAAGCCGGGCAAAACACTATAGCAAGCGTCGACCGCGGTCGACAGGAGACACAAGATGATCATCTACGGCACAGCGCTGCTCGCTTTCTGCCACCTTGCAGGACTCTTTCTGGGCGATCTGCTCGGAGCCGCGATCGGCGTCAAGACCAACGTCGGCGGGGTCGGCATCGCGATGCTACTGCTCATCTTCCTGCGGCTCTATCTGCATGGCAAAGGACTGCTGCCGAAAGAAACCGAAGCAGGTGTCGGCTTCTGGGGTGCCATGTATATCCCTGTCGTGGTGGCGATGGCGGCCAATCAGAACGTCGTCGCCGCGCTCAAGGGCGGACCGGTCGCGCTGCTTTCGGCTCTGGGCGCGGTAGCCCTGTGTGCCGGCTGCATCGCGGTGCTCTCGCGCACCGGCAGCGACGGCACCTCGTTGGTCAACAGTCCGCAACCCGAAGAAGTCTGAACGAGGAGCCCGCCATGATCCAGATGCTAGACAAAGTACTGATACACAACGGCCTCGTCACGGCGTTCGCCCTAGTCGGGCTCATCATGTGGGTGTCCTCGCTGATCTCGCGCAAGCTCACTTTCGGCCGCGTGCACGGCTCGGCGATCGCTATCCTGATCGGCCTCGTGCTCGCCTATCTGGGCGGCGCCTTCACCGCCGGTGAGAAAGGTCTGGCCGATCTGCCGCTGTTCGCCGGCGTCGGCCTGATGGGCGGCGCGATGCTGCGTGACTTCGCGATTGTCGCGACCGCTTTCGAAGTGCAGGCCACCGAGGCGCGCAAGGCGGGGCTCATCGGCGTGGTGTCGCTGCTGCTCGGCACGGTGCTGCCGTTCATTGTCGGTGCGAGCGTCGCGCATGCGTTCGGCTATACCGATGCGGTCAGCATGACGACCATCGGCGCGGGCGCGGTCACATACATTGTCGGACCGGTGACGGGCGCGGCGATCGGCGCGAGCTCGGACGTGATCGCGCTCAGCATTGCGACGGGTCTCATCAAGGCGATCATCGTGATGATCGGCACGCCGCTCGCGGCCGGATTCATGGGTCTGAAAACGCCGCGCTCGGCGATGATTTTCGGCGGCCTCGCGGGCACCGTGAGCGGCGTGAGCGCGGGACTCGCGGCCACCGACCGGCGGCTCGTTCCGTACGGTGCGCTGATCGCCACGTTTCACACGGGTGTGGGTTGCCTGCTCGGACCTTCGCTGTTGTTCTTCACGACGCGGGCGCTGGTGGGCGGTTGAGCGAAGCTGATTGGCTGCGGACGGCTCGCGCCCTGGATTGCTCCTCGCGCGAACTGCTCGCGGCTTAAATCGCTCGCGGTACAAGCTGGTTGGGGGCGTAGCTTGCCCTTGCGCGGACTGCTTGCGGCGTGAATTGTCCGCGGCACAAACTGCTCAGCGAACGCTCACCCTCCGTTTCTCGTCCGAAGACGGCACACGGCCATCAGCGCGAGCAGATTCGGGTCGCGCTCGCGCGCCCGCAGGAAACTCACGCCGATGGTCTGGCGCATCAGATATTGCGCTTTGAGCGGGATGAACTGCACCTTCTCGCCGAACACGCCCCGCACGCGGCCCGGCAGCAGCGTATAGCCGACGCCTCCGCTCACGAGGTTCATCAGCGAGTAGATGTCGCCGACTTGCATGGTCACGTTGGGCGTGAAGTCCGCGACGCGAAACGCCTCCTGGAAGCCGTGATAGGTCGCGAAGCCCTCGCCGAGCGAGACGAAGGTTTCGTCGCGGCAGTCGCGCAGGTCGACTGCTTCCAGGTTCGCGTATGGCGAATTCGCGGGCGCTGCGAAGAAAATGTCGTCTTCGAAAAGTGGAATGGAGGCAATCTCCGGCTCAGGGTCCGGCAAGGCCATGAGCGCCGCGTCGATTGCACCCTGCTTGAGCTTCTCGACTAACTCCGCGTTCGGACCAAGCACGAGTTCGACCTGAAGCGTGGGCCGCCGCACCTTGATGTCGACGACGATGCCGGGCACGGTCCTGATAGTGAGCGAATAGAGCGAGCCGATTTTCAGCCGATCCGACGAATAGCCCGCCGCTTCACGCGTTGCGCGAATGCCATCGGACATCAGCGTGAGGACTTCTTCGGCGACGTCGGCGAGCATTTGCGCGGCGTCGGTCGATCTGAGATTGCGGCCTTCGTGGCGAAACAGCGCGCAGCGCACGCCCTGCTCGAGCGAATGCAGCGCGCGGTGCACGCTGACCGTGCTCACGTTCAGCACCTCGGCCGCCTTGGCGAGGCTGCCGGTCTGCATGAATGCGAGCAGCACTTCCAGTTTGCGAAAGGTGATTTCGTCGTCGATTCGGTCGCGCATGTCGAGCCAGGGAACGGTCGGAACCGTGCATTATCAGCTCGTGCACGCCTGCCGCAAATAGCGTTAATCCCTCACGCGCGGGACGCGGCACTCCTGCGCGTCAGGCTCGCCTCAATTGCGATGGTGATGATGGTGATGCCGCTGCCAATGCCAGACGGGCATGTGATCGAGTTGCCGCAGCAGTTGCGTGCGGCGATGTTCGCGCCGATAGTGGCCGACCGCGAAGATAATGCCGATCACGAGGACCGCCAACCCCATCACGATGCTAACCAGTTGTTCGTCCATGACCATCCTTCTCGCCAATGTTTCGATGTCACAATGACACTTCGCATGAACTTCGCTGCCTAGCGTTTGCGCGCCACCGCGTTGAGCATTGATTGCCCTGCGCCGGTGACATGCAGGCGCTGGTGTCCGGAAGCGAGTTCTTCGAGTGCGACGAGCTGACGTTCGAGCAGTGTGTCGAGCTCCTCACGACACATATCGATCTGATCGGGAGCCGCCTTGACCAGCATGAGGGTGGCGAACTCCTTCGGGCTTAGCATAGTTTTGTCTCTCAAAATGTTCTATTAATGCAGACGGAAGAACAGATTACCGGTCATTTCCTGAAAGAGGTAAAGACTGGCCAATTTTTCCGCGTCATATTTAATTAGGGGCAGCGCCACCTCGGAGCCTGATTGTAATCGCAAAGTGCCCGCCGGCGGCGAATGAATAAATGCATTGATCGACCGCAGCCGATAGAAACGATTTAAGCATATCGTATGGAATAATCGGCATGAGGCACGCTGGACGCGTGCAACCGGTTCGCAAATCATGATGAAAGCATGGCGGTGCAACGGCACGCTCTGTTCACATGTGGAATAGCGGTTTATTCGTGAACTAAATCAGGCTTTAAATCTCTCGCATTAAAATCCGGTAACTCACTGCGATTATTTATGCGCGTCTTGATGATTATTCATTGAAATCCGAGCATTGAAATGGAGCGAATAACGCAAATACTCACATTTACCGCTCGCACGAATAGCCGCACGCAGCGCCTTGCATCTCGAGCGCTTCGCGCTATCTCGGCACCACACCGCGCCGCCGCCGCGCACGTGCGGGACGCCATGGCCCACGCAAGCGCGCCGGGCGTGGATTGGCCGCGTGACGCTGTTGTATGCCGCCGTCAGTCAGAGTCGGTGACATGGCGACACCGGTTTCGTGCTCTTCGTTGAATCCGCGGCTGGGTTCGATCACGCGCAGCAGCGTTTGCAGTTTTTTCATCATCGCAGCAGAGCTCCTCGATCAGCATCGCATGCGCGGCCTGCAGTCGGGATGGTCATAGGAAGGCGGCGCCTGAAACGCCACTCATGTCACACTCAAGCAGCATTCAGCCGCGCCAGTTCCGTGTCGACCAGCAGCTTCTTCAACTCGGGCACGCACGAGCCGCAATTGCCGCCGGCCTTCACACATGCGGTGATTTCAGCGGCGCTCTTCAGACCATGTTCGCGAATCGCCGTGCATATCGTGTTGCGCCCCACGCCGAAGCACGAGCAGACCGTCGGCCCCGTATCGGCGCCCTTGCCGAGCGGCTGCCCGGAGAGCACGCCGATGCGGTCGGCCTCGTCGAGCTTCGCCTTCGCAAACAGGCTCGCGAGCCATTCGCGCGCCGGCAGTTCAGGACGCGCCGAGAGAAACACGCAGTTCTCGATACGGTCGTCGACGACATGCACCGCGCGATAAATGCCCGCCGAGCGGTCCTCGTATTCGAGCCAGTCGGCATGCGCATCGTCGACGCCGAAGAACGCGCGCGCCCACGCGCCGCGATCGCCCTGCTCCCCGAACGGGTTGCGTCCGGCGAGCTCATAGCGCACGAACTGCGTGCCCTGCACGCGCGTCCAGTACGTCACGCCGTCGAGCCGCGGCGCGCGCCGGCTCAGCGAAAAGCCATGCCACGCCACATGAAACTTGTCGACCCGCACCGGCGTGTGCTTGAACTCGGGCTCACCGGAAACAGGATCCACCGACGGATTCACCACGGCTCCCACGCGCGCGTCGGAGGCAACCTGGTCGTTCCAGTGGATCGGCACGAACACACTGCCGCGCGGCATGCCGCCGCCGTACTGAACGCGCGCGACCATCGCGCCCCATCGGCTCGACACGCGCGCGAGGTCGCCTTCGCGCACGCCGCACAACAGCGCGTCCTGCGGATGCATGTCGACGAATGCCTCTGTCACATGGCCGGCGAGCTTCTCCGACTTGCCGGTGCGGGTCATGGTGTGCCACTGGTCGCGCACGCGGCCGGTGTTCAACGTGAGCGGATAGTCGTCGTCCGGCGCATTGGCCGGCGCGCGCGGCGGCGTGGCGATGAAGCGCGCGCGGCCGTCCGCGTGGCTGAAGCGGCGGTCGTCGTAAAGACGCGGGGTGCCAGGCGCGGTTGCGTCGCCGCTCGCGCGCACGGGCCACTGCACCGGCTGCAATGACGCGTAGCCGTCGCGGCCGAGGCCCACCAGTCCTGCAAGGTTGAACGCGCGACGCACGGCGTTGCCGTTTTCGTTGCCGTTGCCGTGTTCGTTGCGGTTTTCGTCGCCGTTTCTGTCGCCGTTTTCGTCGACCGATTGCCCTGCGGCCTCGCTGCCGCCGTTGCGCCATGCGCTGAGCCGCGCATGCTCGTCGAAGATTTCCTGCTGGCTTGCGAACTCGAAGCCCGCATAACCCATGCGCCGCGCCACGTCACAGATGATCTGCCAGTCCGCGCGCGCCTCGCCGGGCGCGGGCAGAAATGCGCGCTGGCGCGAAATACGGCGCTCGGAATTCGTGACGGTACCGTCCTTCTCGCCCCAGCCGAGCGCCGGCAACAGGATATGCGCGAGCGCATTGGTGTCCGTGCTCTCGACAATGTCGGAGCTGACCACCAGTTCGCAGCGCGCGAGTGCGCGCTTCGCCTGATCGCTGTCAGGCAGGCTCACCACCGGATTGGTGCCCATGATCCAGACCGCCTTGACGCGGCCTTGCTCGATGGCTTCGAAGAGCTCAACGGCCTTGAGCCCCGCGCGCGACGCGATAACCGGCGCGCCCCAGAACTGCTGAACGAGTTCGCGATGCTGCGCGTTGTCGAGTTCCAGATGCGCGGCGAGCGTGTTCGCAAGGCCGCCGACTTCGCGGCCGCCCATCGCATTAGGCTGTCCGGTGAAGGAGAACGGCCCCATTCCCGGCTTGCCGATGCGCCCCGTCAGCAAATGGCAGTTGATGATGCTGTTGACCTTGTCGCTACCGGAGCTCGACTGGTTGACGCCCTGCGAATACACCGTGACAACACGCTCGGTGCGGGCGAACAGGCGGTAGAACTCGAGCAGATCGTGCGGATCGACCTTGCACGCCTTTGCGCATTGCGCGAGGTCGAAGCCGCTTGCCGCGTCCACTGAAGCGGCCGCCAGCGCCTGCGCAAGACCGCTCGTATGTGCATCGACGAATTGCGCATCTGTCGCGCCGTGCTCGGCCAGAAAGCTGAGCAGGCCGTTGAAGAGCCGCACGTCGGTGCCCGCGCTAAGCGGCAGATGCAAATCGGCCATCTCGCAGGTCGCGGTGTAGCGCGGGTCGATCACGACCACCTTCAGGTCCGGCCGCGCTTCCTTGATCTTGACGATCCGCTGGAACAGGATCGGATGACACCACGCGGTGTTCGAGCCGACCAGCACCACGAGGTCGGCCAGTTCGAGATCTTCGTAGCACACCGGCACCACGTCTTCGCCGAACGCACGCTTGTGTCCCGCAACCGAAGACGACATGCATAGACGCGAATTCGTATCGATGTTCGCGCTGCCGACATAGCCCTTCATGAGCTTGTTCGCGACGTAGTAGTCCTCGGTCAGCAACTGGCCCGACACGTAGAGCGCAACCGCGTCCGGTCCATGTTCGTCGACTATCCGGCGAAAGCCACCGGCCACTGCATCGAGTGCTTCGTCCCACGACACGTTGCGCAACGCGCCGCTCGCGGCCTCGCGCATCTTCGGATGAAGGAGCCGCCCGTCGAGTCCGATGGTTTCGCCAAGCGCCGAGCCTTTCACGCAAAGGCGGCCGAAGTTCGCGGGGTGCGACTCGTCGCCGGCAATGTCATGCCCTCCGTCCGGGCGTGCGCTCGCGCGTACGCCGCAACCGACGCCGCAGTAGGGACAGGTGGTCCTGACAGCGTCGCCGCTGCCAGACGTGCTCGAGATTGCGATGGGGAAACTCACGGTGTATTCCAGGTCAGGCAGCCTGCGCCTCGCACAGGGCTTTGCCGAACAGCAGGTGGCTGCGCAGCGATGAAATGTCGGTCCGGTTCTGGATCAGTTCGAAGTACCACGCGCCTTCATTCACGTCGCCGTACAGCACCGCGCCGATCACGCGGTTATCCTCGATCACCAGACGCTTGTAGACGCCGCGCCGCGGATCGCGCAACACGAGGTCCTCGCTGTGCGGGCCGCCGATGAAATCGCCGGCCGAATACAGTTCGACGCCGGTGACCTTGAGCCTCGTTGCCGTCGCGCGCTGCACATAGCGGCGATGCCCCGCGCCCGCGAGATGCGCGCCGCACACGCGCGCCTGGTCCCAGATCGGCGCGACGAGACCAAAAGTCGCTGTGCGGTGCTGCACGCATTCGCCCACTGCGTAGACGCGCGGATCGTAGGTCTGCAAAGTGTCGTCGACAACGATCGCGCGTTCGCAATGCAACCCCGCCTGTTTCGCGAGGTCGATGTTCGGGCGCACGCCCGCCGTCATTACGACGAGGTCCGCGGGGATCTCGGTGCCGTCGTCGAAACGCACGGCGGTCACACGTTCGGGCCCGACGACTGCCGCGGTGTTCGCCTTCAGCAGAAAACGCAGACCCTTGCGTTCGAGCGCCTGTTGCAGCAACGCCGATGCGCTGCGGTCGAGCTGGCGCTCCATCAGGCTGTCCATCACATGCACGACCGTTACCGACATGCCCTGGCGCATGAGCCCGTTCGCGGCCTCAAGACCAAGCAGGCCACCGCCGATCACCACCGCATGGCGATGATTGCGCGCCGCCTCGAGCATCGTTTCGACATCCTGAATGTCGCGAAACGCGATCACGCCAGGCAGATCGTGTCCCGGCACCGGGATCAGGAAGGGCTTGGATCCCGTGGCGATGAGAAGCCGGTCATAGCCCACCTCCAAGCCGCTTTGCGAACGCACGAGACGGCGCCGCCGGTCGATTGCGACCACCGGATCGCCTGCATACAGGCGAATGCCGTTCTCGTCATACCAGTCGCGCGTATTGAGGATGATGTCGTCGACTGTCTTCTCGCCCGCGAGCACCGGCGAAAGCAGAATGCGGTTGTAGTTGCCGTACGGCTCGGCCCCGAACACGGTGATGTCGTAGAGGTCCGGCGCGAGCTTGAGCAGTTCCTCGACGGTGCGCATGCCGGCCATGCCGTTGCCGATCACGACGAGGCGCGGGCGCACGGGCGCGGCGAACGATGCGCCGGCCGATGACTGCGCGTCAGTGTCGTGTTTCATGCGGCGACCCACACTTTGCCGCTCTCGACGCGCACTGGATACGCGCTGACCGAGTTCTCGGGTGCTTCGAGACACTCGCCGGTGCGCAGATCGAAATGATGCTTGTAGATCGGCGAAGCGACCACGATGCGCCCTCCCAGGCTGCCGATCAGGCCGCGTGAAAGCACCGCCGCGCGCGAGCCCGGATCGAAGTTTTCGATGGCGAACACGCCGCCGTCCCCATCCGCGACGTGAAATACCGCGACCTGTTCGCCGTTGACTAGCGCGCAAACGCCCGTATTCGGAATGATGTCGTCGAGCGCGCACACGGGCAGCCAGGATGCCGAAGTCTGATCGTTGCTCATGCTGGATTCCTCAGGTCAGGTTGGGGTGAATGGTCACGCGGTTTCGACAACGACAGGAATGGCAGCCAGCTTCGACTGACGTTCCTCCGGCGTCGCCGGACGGATCTGGCCGCGCTCCTTCACGAAGCTCACCGTGCTGTCGGCCTCGTCGCTGTTGACGAAGTGACGGAAGCGCTTGCGCGTCTCGGGGTCGGTCACGGCCTTCTTCCACTCGCATTCGTAGGTATCGATCACACGCTGCATGTCCGCTTCGAGTTCCGCAGCGACTTCCAGCCTGTCATGCACGATCACGTCGATCAGATACTGCAGCCCGCCTTCGAGACTTTCGCGCCACACGCTCGTGCGTTGCAGACGGTCGGCGGTGCGCACATAGAACATCAGGAACCGGTCGATGTAGCGCACCAGCGTGTCGCGGTCGAGGTCCGACGCGATCAGCTCCGCGTGGCGCGGCTTCATGCCGCCGTTGCCGCATACGTAGAGGTTCCAGCCCTTCTCCGTGGCGATCACGCCGACGTCCTTGCCCTGCGCTTCCGCGCATTCGCGCGTGCAGCCCGATACGCC
>NZ_AXAJ01000007.1 GCF_000472445.1 Burkholderia sp. WSM2230 | reverse complement strand
ACTTGCATGTGTAAGGCATGCCGCCAGCGTTCAATCTGAGCCAGGATCAAACTCTTCAGTTCAAACCTGTTACTGTTTTCGGTCTCTTCCGAGACCGGTCGCTCACTCAACGTACTGACGAATGATCTCTCTATCTTCCGACAGAAAAACCTTCCTTTCATTACTGTGTGAGACTTGATACTTTCGCTTTAACGCCCGGCTCCGAAGAACCCGGCTCGCGTCGCGCATCAAGCGCCCACACTTATCGGCTGTTAGTTTTTAAAGATCGGTTCGCATCCTCCGCAAGCGCCTGTTCCAACTACCCGGCACTGCTTCGTTCTGCGTCGCTGCATCAGCAGCAGAGAAGCGGAATTATGCAGAACTTCCGCTGCGCCGTCAACAGGTTTTTGCTACTGCCTGAACCTGCCGCCACCGCCGGAAGCCTTGCCACTGCTGGCTTTCCCGCTTCCCGTGCCCCGGCGTCCGGAGCACGAAAGAGCGAGATTCTAGCGAGACGGGCGACGCCTTGCAAGCGTTATTTGACAAGCGCAAATCGTGCAAGAAATGGTGTGAGCAGATTGGCCGAAGCGACGTGAACTACGTCGTTTGCAATCAGGCAATCGAGCTCTTACTCATCACGCGCTCGACCACGCCAAGGTAGTGAGCAAGATCCGGCGTCGCGCGATCTGGCTCTTTTGCGAGGTCGTCCCATTTGCGCAGACGCAGCGCGTCCTGCGCGTAGTCTTTCTGCAAAAACGCATCTGCTTCCTCGCGGCTAAATATCCCGCCTTGCAGCGCCAGACTCCGCAGCGAATCGGCGGAAAGCTGGCCGATATATGTGTCGTCGATGGCGCAAAGGCAGCGTTTGGCGTCCACATGCAGGCGGATCGGCTCGAGTATTGCGTCCGCCAGCACCGTCCGCAGAAACGGCAACGCGAAGTACTGGTGCAAATCGTCGACGCCCCGCTGCGTCGGCGTCTCGCCTTGCAGATTGAGCAGATGACCAAGGTCATGCAAAAAAGCGGCGACGACCAGTTCGTCATCCGCGCCGGCTTCCTCCGCCAGCGCGCCGGTCTGCAATGCATGCTGAAGTTGCGTGACCGGTTCGCCGCTATAAGCGATGTCGCCGTATTGCTCGAACAGGGATCGAATGTCGCTCACAGTCAATGCCACACTTTTACCCCCACGGTAATGAAAACGTCTTCAGGTTGGTAACACGTTCATGACGCCGTTCGCATCCCGGACCCATAAGTAGTAAGTCACGCAAATGCCGCATATCGAAGGCGGCATCGCAGACGTTGTCCCCAAGGATCCACCGACGGCCTCTGTTCACGGCCGTTGGCCGTTCATACAATCCCGCAGCATCCAAAAACACGTTGGCCAGAAGCCGCTCATCGCCGACAAACGCAAGCAGCGAAACCGCAACTGCACGCTCAATCGCTCCGACGCCGCGGCACGCGCGCCGCGATCAGCAGCAGCGCCGCCAGCGACACCAGCAGCAGAATCAGCGACAGCGCGGACGCAGGCAGGTAGTAACCGCGCTCCACCTGACCAACGACGACAATCGGCACCGTCGCAAAACCGGGCGGATAAACAGTGAGCGTCGCGCCCAGTTCGCCGAGCGACAACGCGAAACCCAGCGCAAGACTGGCGCGGATAGCGGGCACGAGCTGCGGCAGCACGACCCGGCGCAATACCATCGACGGAGGCGCGCCAAGGCTCGCAGCCGCTTCGCGCAACACCGTCAGCTCGGGGCGCAACGCGGCGGCCGCACAGCGGTAGCAGAACGGCAGCACGAGCGCGAGCTGCACGAACACGACGATCGCCG
Source organism: Burkholderia sp. WSM2230 (assembly GCF_000472445.1). GTDB lineage: Bacteria > Pseudomonadota > Gammaproteobacteria > Burkholderiales > Burkholderiaceae > Paraburkholderia. The sequence goes on along the minus strand of NZ_AXAJ01000007.1, from coordinate 330,219 downwards.
CGGAGCTCGACAGATCCACCGGCCGCTTGTGATACGCAATCAGCACCGCGAGCCCGAGCACCACGCTCGGCACGCCGTTGGGCATCATCGCGATGGTGTCGACGAAAGCGCCGAGGCCGCGCCGGTCTCGTCCTTCCAGTGCAAGCGCGAGCCACAGCCCGAGCACGGTGCCGAGCACCGCGACGCCCATGCCGATTTCGAGGCTCGTCGTCAGCGCGTCGAAGTCGCTCGAAGAGAGCCGCTCGAACCAGCGCGTGCTGAAGCCGTCGGGCAGTATGGTGCCCGACCAATGAGCGGCGACACTCGAGAGCGCGACCACGATCACCGGCAACACGAACAGCCAGAAACACAACAGCGCGGCAAAGCCGAGAAACAGTCCACTAAGCAGCCGCGCGACGAAACTCGGGCGTACCGGCCGCGCCTTCATATGCATGACCGGCAGCACCGCCGGGTCGAGTTCATCGGCCATGGCCCACTCCTTTGACCTTGCGACGATTAACCTGGCGATACAACGCGTACAGCGACAAAGACATGGACAGCATGACCACCGCGCCGGCGGCGGCCGCCGGCAGGTCGAGATCGACGGTGGCCGAGCTATAAATTGCGACCGGCAGTGTGATCAGATGCGCGCTGCCGAGCACGAGCAGAATGCCGAATTCGTTGAGCGTGAGCAGAAAGCACAGAATCGTCCCCGCCGCGATGCCTGGCCACGCGAGCGGCAGGATCACTTTGAACGCGACCATCCAGCTGCTTGCACCGAGACTGCGGGCGGCTTCGATGAGGCGCATGTCGAGCGTGGCGAACGACGCCAACGTTGGCCGCACGACGAACGGCGCATAGAACACCACTTCCGCGAGAATGACGCCGCCCACGCCGAACAGAAAATCGAGCGGCGCCTGAAGATGAAAAAGCCGCTGCAACGCGATGCTGACCGAGCCTTGCGAGCCGTACAGAAAGATCAACGTAAAGGCGACCAGAAACGATGGGAACGCGACGAACAGTTCGAGAAAGCGTGTGACGATGCGCGCGCCGGGAAACGGCTTGAAGAACAATAGCGACGCAAGCGCCACGCCGAGCAGCGACGCAAGTCCCGCGCTCGCGAACAGAATCCACAGCGTCGTGCCAATCACGCCGCGCGTCTCCGGATTGCCGAAGAATGCCGCATACGCCTGCAGACCAATGCCATGCGGCCCGCTCAAACTGAGTGCCACGAGCCGCACCAGCGGATAAATCACGAGCGGCCCGAGCACGAACAGCGCGATGAACAGCAGATGCCATTGTGCCGTGCGCCGGCGGCGCTTCGCCGCGGCCCGGTGCGACGCGACGCTCGCGTTGCGGGGAGCGTCTGCGGCGGCCAATCCGGGAAGAGAAGTCGACGCCTCAGGGCTTGATAAGGACGACATCGTCTGCCTCGTAACGCAGGGAAATACGCGCGCCTTTCTCGGGCATCATGCCGTGGCCGCGCTGCGTGGTGACGAGCACCGGTTCGCCCCGCATTGCGTCGAGCACGACGGACACCGACAGGACGGCGCCATACCATTCCACCGACGCAATCGCGCCATGCAACTGCCCCTCCCCGAGCGGCACGATGCGCAGCGCTTCGGGCCGCAGGCACGCGACACGATCGCGATCGCTGTAGCGGACGTCGTCCATGCTGAAGGCGACGTGCGGCGGCAGCAGGTTTGCCGCGCCGAGATAGCGCGCGACAAACGCGTCGTCGGGAGCGTCGTACAACTGTTGTGGCGTACCGAGTTGCGCGATGCGGCCGTCGCGCATCAACAGTGTGCGGTCCGACAACACCAGCGCGTCGTCCTGATCGTGCGTCACGCAGACGATTGTCAGGTTCGGCAGGCGTTCGTGCAGCGCCTTCAATTCCGAACGCACCGACGCGCGGAGGTTGGCGTCGAGCGCGGAAAGCGGCTCGTCGAGCAGCAACACGTCAGGCTCGATTACGAGCGCGCGCGCCAGGGCGACGCGCTGCTGCATGCCGCCGGAAAGCTGCGCGGGCATCACGTGTCCGGCGTCGCCGAGCTGCACGAGCTTGAGCGCGTCCGCGACGCGCCGCGCGATCTCTTTCGACGAAATGCGTCGCGCACGCAGGCCGAACGCGACGTTCTCGAACACCGACAGATGCGGAAACAGCGCATAGCTCTGAAACAGCAGGCCGAGGTTGCGCTTATGCGGCGGCACATGCGTGAGATCGTGCCCCGCGACGGTCAGCGTGCCGGACAATTCGTCCGCCTCGATGAAACCGGCAATGAACCGCAGCAGCGTGGTCTTGCCGCAGCCGCTGCGACCGAGCACGGTGAGCAGTTCCCCGCGCCGGATCGTCAACGACAGATCGTCGAGTACGGTACGCGAGCCGAAGCGCACTGTCAGATGGTCGATCTGCACGCCGCCGGGCACATCGGAACGGGTGGCGTCGAGCGCTTGCGGCGAGACGCCGAGCGGGCCGGGATCAGCAAGACTGGCCGGATTCACCGGATTGATCCTCCAACAAGATTGATGCTTGTGCAACCAAGTGGCGATTCAAGAGAGATCGCGACGACGCTGCGTATCTCGACTGACCGGTCGACCCGACAGTCGACCGGTCAGCAAAGAGCGGCTTACTTCGGCTTGACGACTTCCGTCTGCTTGCCCGACGAACCGATCACTTCGTTCTTCCACCGCGCGGTCCAATTGGCTTTCTTAGCCATGACCTGATTCCAGTCGACCGGTATCAGCTTCACGCCCGCAATCGCCTGCTTGACCGTTTCGCCGTTCTTGCCCGCGAGCGGCACGTCGCTGCGGCCGGGAATGCCGAAGATGTCGGGCACCCTGGACTGCACGTCGGTCGACATCAGATAGTCGACCAGTTTCTTGCCTTGCGCCTGATTCGGACCGTTCTTGATGAGACCAATCGCGTATGGCAACTGGAACGTGGTCGGCTGGCCGCCTGATGCCGCAGCGAGGAATACCGGCTTGAGCGACAGACCGCCGTTGGCGGCGTCGTCGAGATCCATCTGCAGGTCGCCGTTTGCGAACGCGATTTCGTTGCGCGAGAGCAGAACGTCGAGGTAACCCGTGCCCTTGGTGTGGAACTTCGCGCTTTGCTCGAGCTTCTTCAGATAGTCGAACGCCTTGTCCTCGCCCATCAGCGACGACGTCAGAATGATCACGGCCATGCCGTCGCCCGCCGTCGCCGGATTCGAGTAGGCGATCTTGCCGCTATAGTCCGGATGCAGCAGATCGGCGAAGGTCTTCGGCTGGCTCTTCGTGACTTCGGGGTTGATCGCGAACGAGAAGTAGTTGTTCACGAAGGTCGCCCACGCGCCGTCGGGGGCCTTGGCGATCGCCGGCACGTTCTTGTAGTTTGCGCTTTGATACGCCTGCAGCAGACCGTTCTGGTCCGCTTGCTGGATGAACGGCGGCAGGGTCACGATGACGTCGGCCTTGGGCTGATCTTTCTCGATAGTGGCGCGGTTCACCACTTCACCGCTGCCCGCCGTCACGATGTTCACCTTGACGCCTTCTTTCTTTTCGAAGGCTGGCAGCACGTCCTTGTAGAGATTTTCCAGGCCGTCGGCGGTGTACAGCACCACAGCATCGGCCGCATGAGCCTGCATGGCCGCGCCGCCAAAGACCGCAGCGGCAACGAGCGCCGGCAACAGTTTGCGTGCGAGCCCCGTGGTCTGAGGGGAATTTGTCTTTGTCATGTCGCTTCTCCGAAAGGCAAAAAAACCAGACGGCCGGGAAGAACCCGATCCCTGTTGTGATTGAATGGTGTGTGCTGCGCGCCGCTTGCGCTTTGGCTGCTGCTTGCGTGCTTGCGTGCGCGCTGCTTGCGGAGCCTGAATGTGGGCCCTGAGAGAATTGCAGGTATCGGTGACAACGCCGTGACTATTCGGTCGAATTCCAAAAAACGACACAATTTGCCAATAGTGGCCGAGCGAGTAAAGACCATGGGCGCTACGCGCGCCGCTCACGCAATCACGATTTCAGGGCCGTGCGCCGTTATTGCCTTGGCGAGCGAGCGCTCGGGTGCCAGTTCGGTCACGAGATAGCGAGCCGATTCGATGCCGTTAATGCGCACGGGCGTGACGCGGCCAAACTTGGAATGGTCTGCGACGATCACCACTGTGTCGGCCGCTGCGATCATGCGGCTGCGCACCTCGGCGGCCATGCGGCTGTAGTCGGTCAGATAGCCGTCAGGCGAGATGCCGCCTGCGCCGATGAAAGCGAAATCCGCGTGATACTGGGTGAGTTGCTGCACTGTGTCGAGCCCGAAGGTGGCGTCTTCGATGTCGGAGAGCTCGCCGCCCAACAGCGTCACGCGGTTCTCGTTGCGCCGGCCGAGCAGCAGCGCGATGCGCCAGTCATTCGTGTAGATCGACAGCCGGTGCCTGTCGAGCAAGGCTCGCGCGACCGCCTGCGTGGTGCTGCCGGAGTCGACGATCAGCGACGCGCCGTCCGGAACAAACTCCGCCGCGCGTTCGCCGATTGCGCGCTTCGCGCCGGCATTCGCGGCTTCGCGCGTGTCGAGGTCGGGTTCGCGCCGGTCGCTGGAAAGTGCGCCGCCGTGAGTCGTGACGAGCAGGCCGCGCCCGGCCAGCGCATTCAGGTCACGACGGATCGTCTCGCGCGATACGTTCAATTCGCGCACCAGCTCGGCCACCGAGAGCGCGCCGGTTTTGGCGACTTGCGCCAGAATGTATTGGTGACGTTGTTCTGCGAGCATTCAGGACGTTTCCTTCGTCATTTTGCGAGAGGTGCGTCGAGCGGGGCACTTCTGCATAAAAAGCCCGCCCGCAAAGGCTGCCAGCGTTTATGGCCCATGCCATGAACCGCACCTACACTCGTCTACAGGTTGCTAAACTTCGAACGCTGGCGTAACTCTTTTCTCTCATTCGCGGAAAAACCTACGCCGACCATGCGATTCGATGCCAAAGCCGCAAAACAGCTCTACGTATATGACCTTCGATGCGTTTCAAGGTCTTCGTCTGGAAGCAACCGCATCGCGGCGCAGTTGGACGTACCGATTCAAATCGCCGGTCGACGGGCGGATGCGTCAGCGGAAGCTGGGAGAATGGCCAGCAATGTCTTATGCGTCCGCGATAGCCAAATGGCAAGACATTCGAGCGCGCCGTGACGCTGGCGAAGACCCCGCGCTCACCCGCAGGGCATCGAACCGCCATGAGGTGGCTTTGACGCGGGAATCATACACGGTGCAGGAACTCTGCGAGGACTTCCTAACAGGCCATATTGAACGGCACCGAGACTCTGTCGGTGCAGCCCGGTCCCGCCGGCGCCTCACGACCAGGATCGCCCCGATTGCACGTTTGCCAGCCGAGACCGATGCTTCGGTTGACGTTTTGCTTCATCCGTTTGTCTCCTGATACGCGTCCGCTGGATGTGACCGACCCTCGCCACGCGGCGCTTTTCCTTTTCGTTTATGGCAGTGGATGCCGTCATCGGGTCGGAGATGACGGCTGGCTGGAGTTCGCTCAGGCTATCGTTTTCGCACGCCAGGCCAATTGGCGCTTGAGCACGGATTCGGCGGTCTCGCCGACTAGCTGCTCATAGGTTGCGGGTGCCGTCGCGCCCTCGGTGTTGACCAGCAATACGCGGGAAGAAGCATCGAGGCCCACCTGAGTCGCCAGTTGCCGATCCTGCTGCAACAGGATGAGACCAGCTTGCGGACGGCAACACCCTCCGACTCTTACTGCTTCTGCAGTTTGGTGACCGTAAGCGCGCCGTCGACTTCTTCAGCGACGAAGTCGACTTTGTCGCCGACCTTGACCTGCGAAATCATTGCCGGGTCCTTGACCTTGAACACCATCGTCATGGCCTCCATCCCAAGGTTTTCCAGCGGGCCGTGCTTGATGGTCAGTTTTCCCGCTGCGGCGTCGACTTTCCTGATTTCCCCATGTGACATGGCCGCCTTCTCACCGCCCGGTTGGGCACTGCTTGAGCCCATTTTCATGTTCCCCATATCACGAGCCGCATAGGCCGATGCTGAGATTGCCAATGCGCAACTGACCGCAATCGATGCAAAGACGTTGTTCATTACCCGTTCTCCTGCGTTGGATAAAAAGTTGTGCCGGACTGGACGCCCGGCCGGACAAAAATCAGCTCTCAGGCAACTCGCCGGTGTATTCGTAGGCAACGGTTCCCTTTGGATGCCTGAACCAGCCAGGGTCGCGATAGTCGTTACGCTTCAATCCGTCGCGAACTTTCACCACGGTGAACATTCCGCCCATTTCCAGAGGACCGAATGGGCCGGTGCCGGTCATCATCGGCAGCGTGTTGTCCGGCAAGGGCATCTCCATCTCCCCCATCGAGCCGCCGGTGCTGCCCATCGCCATGTAGTCCGGCACCAGCTTGCTGATGCGTTTCGCGAGGTCTTTCTGCGGCACGCCAATCAGGTTAGGTACCTGATGCCCCATCGCATTCATCGTGTGGTGCGATTTGTGGCAGTGAAATGCCCAATCGCCGGGCCGGTTCGCCGTAAATTCGATGGCACGCATCTGGCCGACCGCCACGTCGGCGGTCACTTCGGGCCAGCGAGCGGCCGGCGGAATCCATCCGCCATCCGTGCCCGCGACTTCGAAGTGATAGCCGTGCAGATGAATGGGGTGGTTGGTCATCGTCAGATTGCCGAACCGGATACGCACGCGGTCTCCTGCGCGCACCGGCAATGGGTCGATGCCCGGAAACACACGTGAATTCCACGTCCACATGTTGAAGTCGGTCATCTCGTTGACGCGCGGCGTGAAGCTGCCCGGGTCGATGTCGTAGGCGGACATGATGAAGACGAAGTCACGGTCCACCGGCATGACGCGTGGGTCTTTCGGATGGACGATGAACGTCCCCATCATCCCCATCGCCATCTGCACCATCTCATCGGCGTGCGGGTGATACATGAAGGTGCCGTGCTTCTCCAGCTGAAACTCGTAGACGAACGTCTTGCCCGGCGGGATATGTGGCTGCGTGAGCCCCCCGACACCGTCCATTCCCGATGGCAACAGCATCCCATGCCAGTGAACCGTGGTGTGCTCGGGGAGCTTGTTGGTCACGAAGATGCGGACCTTGTCGCCTTCGACTGCCTCGATGGTGGGCCCGGGCGCCTGGCCGTTATAACCCCATAGATTCGCGTTCATGCCCGGCGCCATCTCGCGCACGACCGGCTCGGCAATCAGGTGAAACTCTTTCCACCCATTCTTCATGCGCCATGGCAGCGACCAGCCGTTGAGCGTCGCGACCGGCGTGTAGGGACGGCCGTTGGAAGGCGCTAGCGGCGGTTGCATCGTGGCCTTGGTCATAGTGGGCGCCTCAGGCAGCGACGCAGCGCCCGCCTTGCTAACTATTGCGGCTCCCAGCAGCGCGGCCCCCGAGCCGCCGAGAAAGTTTCGACGTGACACCATTTCATTTACCTTCGGAATCTGTAGGCGACGCAGGCTGCATCGCGGGTGCGGATGGCGCCGAGGCCATAGCAAGCGGAGGGAGACGGCCGCCAACCGCCTGCTGCAGGTCGGTCTCCGCTAGCCAGTATTCTTTCAGCGCGTCGATGTAGCTGTTGACCGCTCCCACCTGGTCGCGAGAATCGGCGAGCAGCTCGAAGACGCTCGCGAGCATGCCGTTGTAGCGAAGCAGGAGCTCGTCTGAAATGGTTTTGCGGATTGGCACCACTTCGTCACGGTAGTGCTTTGCGACGTCGTAATTGGTCACGTAAGCCGAATAGGACTCACGCACTTCCGACCGCGCGTTAATCGCAGTTTCGGCAACGCGATTGACCGATTGCATGTAAATCGCTTCGGCGCGTGCGACCTTCGACCCGCCCCAGTTGAAGATGGGTATCTCGACGCTAATTTCGTAGCCCTGCTCGTGGCCATCCAGGGTCGTGAAATTGTTCTGGTACCCGACGTCCAGCGCGTTGATGAATCGTGTCGCCCTGCTAAGCCCCAACGAACTGGCGACACTCTGCGTCTGCAGTTTCGCCGCCTGGATGTCCAGTCGGTTCTGCATGGCAAAGCTCTCAAGGTCGTTCAGCTCAGGCCTGGTTCCAGGCAGGTCCGGCAGCCGCTCGGGAAGCTTGTATTGTGTTGCCGCGCCCCACAGGCCCATCGTTCGCGTCAGCTTTTCTCGTGCGGCAAGAGATTGCTGGCGGACTTTCGCCAGTTGGGCGACTGCATCAGCATAGAAAGCCTGCTCACGTGCGTAGTCGAGCTTGCTGAAATTGCCGGCCTGCTGCATCCGCAACGCCAGTTCAGCTCCCGCTTCGGCCGAATCCTTCACCTGCGCGGCATATGTCGCAGCCTGCTCGGCGGCGACTGCGTTGACATAGGCACGTCGTGCGTCAGCTGCGACCTTGAGCATCGCATCTGCGGCGAGCAGCCTGGTCTGCTCGAAGCGGCGGCTTTCCATGCGCGTCGCGAGCGGCAGCGTCAGCACGTTCAAAAGACCGAGCATGAAAGTACGGTTGATGCTGAGGTCGTTGCCTCCATGCGTACGAGTGAAGGAGAAGCTCGGGTTCGGCAGTCGCCCCGCCTCTACAAGGTCCGCCTCGGATATGCCGAGTTCGTCGTAAGAAACCTGCAGTCCTCGATTGTTCAGCAGCGCAATCTGCACGGCGTCGTCCATACCGAGCGGCTTCGAGAGAAGCTCGTCTGTGCGTTTGGCGACAGCATCCCGGTCCTGGTCGGTCTTCACCAATACGGCGTCTTTCCCTAGTCGCCCGGACGCAGTTGCAGCAACCGTGTCGAAACCACCGTCTTTGGAAAAGGTGTTGCAGCCGGCGAATAACAGAAGGATGCCGGCGGCGGCAATGATGCGGCCGCCTGGATATGACGGTCGCATCATTTCGTCGCCCCCTCATGGCCAACGGGGTGCTCGCCGTGATTCGTCGCGGCTCCGCTGGCAGGCGCGCCGCCATCGTTCATCCCGGCCATCCCCTGCTTTATTGAGCCGTTGATAACTGATTTATTGAGCTCCTGCCAGGAAGGGGCTTTCTTGTCCTGATACGGCTGGTAGTCCGCAAAAACGGACGGCGCACTCACCGCCGGGACAGACGCAGCGGGGTCCGTCGGGTCGGGCAGTAGTGTCGTCGCGTGCGCGAGCGCGGGCAAAGCTGCCACCGCGCTCAATAGCGTGGCAGAAAACGTTCGCATGAATTTCTCTCGTCGTCAGTCAGCTGGCTGGCCGGTCACGGGCAACCAGAATGAATCGGCGCGCCGCAGTCGAGCCCGCGGGCGATGGACTAGACGAGAGTGAGTCGGGGAGGTCGTTCGATGCCGTCAGTCAGGAACCGGACGACGGCAACGGGGAGCTGCGAAGGAGGAGCAAAACGGACTGCTGCGATTGCTGCAGCCACACTTGCGGACACTGGCAAAGCCGCACCGACACAGCAGGACGCGCAGGCAGAGCATTGATGCACATGGTGTATGCCGTCATGGTGATGACCGGCATGGTCAACGTCTGCCAACAAATCGCCTTGCACGTGATGTGTATGAGGCGTCTCTTCAACGGCATGCTCTGCTGACGTCACATCTTCATAGGAATGCGAGGAATCGCATCTCACCGAGACGGCCGCGAACGACTGAACCGGAAGGCTCAGTGCCAACAGCACGACGAGAAGGACTTTGCACCAGTACGCCATAGCTGCGAAGTCTAGCACGCACCTATGGAAGCTGTAAGGTTGGGCAAGTGTCAGTGTGTAACTGCAAGAGCGTGGAGCGAGCCCGCTCGCCAGTCAGTGCGCATACGCAAAGTGGAGCGCTCCCCACGCGCAGTTTGCGAATGCCAGTTGCTCGGCGTTCCAGCCGGGAGGGTGCTGGGGCATGTCATTTAATCGCCATCAAAACCTTGTGCGCCGGCGCGCAGCGGCTCACGATTGTCGTGCGGTTTTTCCGTCAAGGAAATTGCCGTTGCCACTTGGCCTTCCCATGATGAGAAGGTCTAAATTAGGCAACATCGGTTATTCCTGGAGCCCGAAATGCAATGCGCGAAGTGCAGGATACGGCGTGCGGCGGCTGTGCAAACGCCATCACTCGCGCGGTCACCGGCATCGGGCAGCTACCGGTCGGGTCAGCCGATATGTTGGCGTGATAGACATGGAAGCGCTACGGCTGTTCAATACCGTCGAGGGTCGGACAGCCCGAACGGCATCTATTTCTACAACCGCGCACCGTTAGCATACAAGCGACTGGGCAGGAGGTTGCGATGCAGATTCTCACCGCTCTGGGCCATGCTCTCTGGATGGCCTTCACGATGCTATGGCAGATTTTCTGGGGGCTGAGCCTGGGCTTTCTGTTCTCCGCCGTGATTGAAGTTGCCGTCTCGAAATCTGAGATGTCGAAGCTGCTGCCAGACGCTTCCCCCCGCTCGCTGACCGTCGCCAGCCTGCTCGGCGCGGCGTCGTCCTCCTGCTCCTATGCCGCCGTTGCCATGGCCCGCTCCATCGTGCGTAAGGGCGGCGACTTCACCGCCGCCATGGCATTCCAGTTTGCGGCCACGAATCTTGTGCTGGAGCTTGGCGTGCTGATGTGGGTGCTGATTTCCTGGCAGTTCGCCGCCGCTGAGTTCATCGGCGGTCCGATCATGATTGTTGTTCTGGTGCTGGTTTTCCGGCTCTTTCTCAAGGACTCGCTGAAGAAGGAAGCCATTGAGCAGGCAGATAAGGGCATTGCGGGCAGCATGGAGGGGCATGCGGCTATGTCGATGGGCGGACAGCACGGCACCTGGAAGCAACGTCTCCGTTCCAGGGACGGTTGGATAGCCATTAGCCAAAGCTATGTAATGAACTGGTCGATGCTATGGCGCGACATCGGTGTTGGGCTACTCATTGCAGGCGCGCTTGGCGCGTGGGTGCCCGACAGTTTCTGGCAGAAGTTCTTCCTCGTTAGCCACCCCACGGCAGCCATGATTTGGGGTGCCTTTGTCGGTCCGCTGATTGCGGTTGCGTCATTCACGTGTTCTGTCGGCAACGTGCCGCTGGCCGCAGTGCTGTGGAACGGCGGCATCAGCTTCGGGGGCGTCGCTTCGTTCATCTTCGGCGACCTCATCATTCTCCCGATTTTGAACATCTACAGAAAATACTATGGTGGCAGGATGACGGTTTTCCTCGCCGTGGTCTTCTATATTGCGATGGTCTCCGCTGCGCTCGTGGTCGAAGCACTATTCCAGTCGCTTGGCTGGGTCCCCACGGAACGGCAGACGGCAGTCGTCGACGCGGTGATTACATTCAACTACACGACCGTCCTCGACATCGTCTTTGCTGCGGTCTTCATCGTTTTGCTGGTCATATTTTTCCGGACCGGCGGCCCGGAGATGATGCGAATGATGGACGCGGGCGAGCATGACCACGACGGGCACGGCATGCATGGTCCGCACGCTGAACATGCACATCACCACCATCACGACCAGTCAAAATCACGTTAACCGCTTCCGCCGTCCACGCACGGCGGCAGATACGGGTCGCTTCCAACTCGCATGGCGATTGGTAGCGACTACGCCATCGCGCGGCACTCCTTGGCGCAAGCATGGCACGCTTCGGCGCATTGCTTGCAATGCTCGTGTTCGTGTTTCTCGCACTCGGCAGCACACGCCTCGCACCACGATGCGCAAAGCTGACACATATCCTTGACGTGTCGGCTGCCACGCGCCATGACGGCAGAAGCAAGACGACAAACATTCGCACAGTCCATGTCCTGCCTGATGCATTCAGCCATTTGGGATACGTTGCTTTCAGACAGACAGGCGGTTGCGCAATGGTCGCATGCAGCAGCGCAACAAGTGTGCAGTCCAGACCGAACACCAGCACCATGTTCGGAAAGATGTTCCAGTCCACACCCAAGATGTTCCGCCTGCTCCATCGTAGGACTCGCTATGTCGGCACCTTCGGATAAAGCGGCCTCCCGAACGAGCCGATACGACGCAGCTTGAATCTCCGCGGAAGAGGCGCCGGGCGGAAGTTCTTCGAGAATTCTTTGCACGGTCGCTTTCGACCGCGTGCTCACGACTGCACCGCCGATCTGATCAGCGAACGCTTGAAAAATGCTTGGATAGCCGGTGCGACCGGATGATCGATGCCGGTTCACGAACATTCACGAACCAAAGATGTTTCAGGCCGCGAACCTTACGGGTTCTTAACAATATAGCGGCATTCCGCGATTCAGCGGGCGGTATCGACAATTCATTTGCGAATAAAAATGCATTTGGCATTTTCAGTAGCTTTTTGACATTTTTATTTCTTCAAACAAAATAATTACTCGCTTGATTTTTCAAATTAGTTCAGACAATATTTACTTGCCTTCTACCCGGCACCGTTCTTAGTTCGTTTATTTTCAATAGCTTAGCTGGGCTTCTCCAGTCATATCTGCTGCATTGCCGTCGACTCTTGAACGTCTATCGTTATGCATTTCCGAATGCAGGGGGCTCTATGTCCGTCCAGAAAATTATCTTTCGTTTGCCTAACTCTCTTAATGTGCAAGTCGAACAGCATATTTTTGAAGTTGGTCGTAAGGCCGTAATACTGGTAAATGGGGCTTTAGCGACAACGGCATCGTTTGGGCAAACAATCAAGTATCTCGGCGAGCGATACAACGTCATTTGCTTCGACCTGCCTTATGCGGGGCAATCGAAGCAGCACAACCGGGCCGGTTCGCTTCTGACGAAAGAGGACGAAGTCGACATCCTGCTGCACCTGATTCATCACTTCGAGCCTCGCTTTCTGTACTCCGTGTCGTGGGGCGGGCTCGCGTCATTGCTCGCGCTGGCGCGGCAGCCTGCTTCGATCGAGCGCGCGGTAATCGGATCGTTCTCGCCGTTCCTCAACGAGGCGATGATCGCCTATGTGACGCAGGCGCGGCACCTGCTCAATACAGGCGAGAATCTGCAAGCCGCGCAACTGCTGAACGACACAGTGGGCAAACATCTGCCGCGCATACTGAAACTCCTGAATTACCGCTATCTGACGAGTCTACCGAGGGAAGAGCAAAGCCAGGTCGCCTTTCATGTCGAGCAGATACTGGCATTAAGGCCCGAGACTTATCTGGATCAGTTGGCGAACATTCGCTGCCGGGTCAAGTTCATCAACGGCGAGCTCGACGAGTACACCACTGCGCACGACATTCGCACCCTGGCACGCTATGTCACTCACGCGCAATTCGCGACCGCAGCGAACACCGGGCATTTTCTCGAACTCGAAGGACGGGCACAGGCCGCCACGATGCGCGAGGAAATTCTCGGCTTCTTTGGCGTCAACCCGGAGTTCGATCGTTCACGGCTCGACGCGCTGTCGTCCGCAGTGGAAGAGCAAACGTTTGCTCACTCAGGACTGAACGTCGAATTCGGGAGCTGAAATGACGATCTATCACACGCTTGCCATTCTCGGCCCGTGGGCCCTCTGGGTTGCCTACTGGATGAAAGCGTCGTCCGGTGTGAAGCAAACCGCAAAACGCGAGGACCGGCTCTCACGCACGCTGCAGTCAATTCCGCTGATCGTGGGCTGTGCGCTGATTGTGTTGCCGGAGCATGTCACCGTCTCGAGTCCGGCGGCCGCCCATTTCGATTTGCAGCAATGGATTGGCCTCGCGATCGTTGTTGCCGGTCTCGCTTTCTCAGTGTGGGGCCGTCGCCATCTCGGGCCTAACTGGAGCGTGTCGGTCACGCTGAAAACCAATCACGAACTCGTCCGCAGCGGTCCTTACGCGCTCGTGCGTCATCCAATTTACTCAGGTTGTCTGCTCGCGATTGCCGGCGCCGCGCTCGTCAACGAACAATGGCGCGGCGTTATCGGCTTCGTACTGATCTTCGCTTCGCTTGCCTACAAGGTGCGCGTCGAGGAGCGGTGGCTCTCCGAGTACTTTGGTGCGCCGTACCGTACCTATCGCGAGGAAGTGCCGGCGCTCGTGCCGTGGCTCTATTGAGGAATCGCAAGCAAGCCATGGTACAAATCGTCATTACCGCAATCGGCTCCGCAGGCGACGTTCATCCGTTCATCGGCATTGCTCGAATCCTGGCCGAACGCGGACATCGGATCGTATTCTGCACACATCCGCAATTCGCCGCGCTCGCGGAACAACACGGCTTCGCGTTTGTGCCGATCGGTACGTGGGACGAGTATGCGCGGGCGATTGCGAGCCCTGCGCTGTGGAATCCGCGCACCTCGTTTCGCACGCTATGGACGGTCATCGCGCCGACCATCCGCCCTCACTTCGATGCGCTCGCCGCTCTCGCGACCTCGGACACCATTCTGGTCGGCTCATTGTGGGCGTTCGCCGCGCGTCTGATGCAGGAGGTTCATGGCACGCCCTACGTCTCCGTCCAGGTGTCGCCTTCGACGCTGCTTTCCGCAAGCGCTCCACCCACGCATAAGCGTCTGACCGTGCCGATGTGGCTGCCGCTGCCCGTCAGGGCAAAATGCATGGAGATGATTGAAAAAGGCGTGCTCGACAAGGCGTGCGGACCTGCTCTGAACCAGGTCCGCGAACAGCTCGGACTCGCACCCGCGAGCCGCATACTAGGCCGGTGGCTGCACTCGCCGGACAGCGTGCTGTGTCTGTTCCCGGACTGGTTTGCCCCTGCTCAACCCGACTGGCCGCGCAATCATTTCATGGCGGGCTTTCCCCTCTTCAACGATGTAGCGCCCAACGCCTTCGACGGCGAACTGAGCGCCTTCGTCTCGTGCGGCGAGCCTCCGGTCGTCTTCACGCCTGGGTCCTCGCTGATCGACGAGCGAACCTATTTTCGCGCCGTCGAGGAAGCCTTGCACCGCACGGGCACCCGCGCGATCGTGCTTTCCGGCACTGCCGGCGCGCGGGCGCTCGCGCGCCGCGACGTGCTGGTGCGCGACTTCGTACCCTTGCGGACGCTCCTGCCTCACTGCGCAGCCATGGTCCATCACGGCGGCATCGGCACGGCGGCGCTCGCATTCGCGGCCGGCATTCCACAGGTCGTCACCCCGTTCGCGCACGACCAGTTCGACAATGCGCAGCGTGTGGCAAAAAGCGGCTGCGGCGTTCGCATCGACAGTCCCGCCAGCGGCAAGGCGCTGGCGTCAGTACTCTCGCGCATTACCACGGACAAGCTCGTGAGGGCCCGCTGCGCGATCGCCAAACGGCTCATCGACACGGCGCCCGAAGCCTGCGGGGCGGCCGCGCGATATATCGAACGCTGTGCGGATCATCGCGGCGGCATCGGCACCCATTCGGTCGCCTGAACGGCTTCAGGGAATCCCGTCCACATGAGCACTTCGAGCGACACAGTCATAGAGCGCGTCGGCGGCCACGACGAGCCGCGATTGCGCGGCATGTGGCTCGCGTTGCTGACCTTCGCGCTTTCGCTCGCCACTTTCATCGAGGTGCTCGACTCGACGGTCACGAACGTCGCCGTGCCCTCCATTGCCGGCAGTCTCGCCGTGTCGAATTCGCAGGCGACGTGGGTCATCAGTTCCTATTCGGTCGCGGCGGCTATTGCGGTTCCGCTGACGGGCTGGCTGTCGCAGAGGATCGGCGAAGCGCGCCTGTTCGTCTGGTCAGTGCTGCTGTTCACGCTGACGTCGCTGCTGTGCGGGATCGCCGGCAACCTGGAACTGCTGGTTCTCTGCCGCGCCATGCAGGGACTCTGTTCAGGTCCGATGGTGCCGCTGTCGCAAGCCATCCTGCTACGCGCGTTTCCGCCGCAAAAGCGCGTGCTGGCGCTTGCACTGTGGGCAATGACGGTTCTGCTCGCGCCGATCTTCGGTCCGGTGCTCGGTGGCTGGATCATCGATCAATTCTCCTGGCCATGGATCTTCTTCATCAATCTGCCGATCGGCCTGTTTGCGTTCGCGGCCTGCGCCGCGCTCTTGCCGCGCGAGCGTCCGGATGCGCGGCAGCCGCCGATCGACATGATGGGCATCGTGCTGCTCGTCGTCGGCGTGGGCGCATTGCAGGCTGTACTCGACCTCGGGCGCGACCGCGGCTGGTTCGACTCGCCGCTGATCGTTGTGCTGTCGTTGATCGCCGCGCTCGCGCTGGCTTGCCTGTTGATCTGGGAGTCGGCTGAACCCTTTCCAGTCATCGACCTGAACCTGTTCCGCGATCGCACTTTCTCTTTCGGCGTCGCCATCATTTGTCTCGGGATGGTGAGTTTTTCGGTGATCGGCGTCATCTTTCCGCTGTGGCTGCAAACCGTGATGGGCTACTCCGCGTTTCAGGCCGGACTGACGGTTGCGCCGCTCGGCATCCTCGCCCTCGTCTTTTCCATGCTGATAGGGATTTTTCTGGACCGGTTCGATGCCCGCGTCGTGACGTGTTTCGGCTTTCTGGTGTTCTTCGCAGTGTTGTCATGGGATGCGCACTTCACGCTGACGATGTCTTTCTGGCAAATCGTTACGCCGACCTTTATTCAAGGCATCGGCCTGCCGTGCTTTTTCATTCCGCTGAGCGCGGCGATTCTGTCGCGCATCCCCAACGAGAAGCTCGCTGCCGCGTCGGGCCTGTCGAACTTCTTACGCACGCTGTCCGCCGCGTTCGGCACCGCTCTCAGCGTGACCTGGTGGGACAACCGCGCGGCGCATCACTACGGCACGCTCGCGCAATCGGTCACGCGGGCATCCGAGGGCACCAGCCTTTTCACGCGATCGCTAGACACGGTCGGACTCGGCGGTAACCCATTAGCGGCCATACGCGAGGTCGTTCAGCAACAGGCGTACATGATGGCGACCAACGACCTCTTTTACATCGCGAGCCTCGTATGCCTCGCGCTCGCTGCGCTGATCTGGACCACCAAACCCTGGCGCGGCGTGTCGGCCCAGCGCGCCGGACATTAACACTCCCGACAGGGTGACGATCATGAGCCAAACAATCTGCTCTCCCGGCCCCGTGGCCAGCGCCGGTCACGCCGCGCCGCTGCTTGGTGCGCTCGTGGTGTTGTATCGCCCAACTTCCGGGCACCTGACTCATCTATTGGACCTATGCGCGCACGGCACGCCGTTGCTGGTCGTCGATAATTCGCCGGCGGCCTCCCCCGCGTTGGCTGATGCGCTGAACGCGCAGGGCGTGGAGTATCTCTGCAACGCCAATCGTGGTGGCATTGCCGGTGCATATAACCGGGGCCTTGCGCGGATGTTCGAACAGGGCTTCGGCGCAGTCGCGCTATTCGATCAGGATTCGCAGGTGAGCGCCGATTACTTCCGGTTGATGCTCGAGTCGTGCAAGACACTCGGCACGCGAGCCTTCGCGATCGGTCCGCGCATTTACGACGAGAACGTCAAGCACTTTCTGCCGCAGATGTATAGCAACGGCTTGTCCATCCGAACCCTGGCGTTCGAAGCGGACTCCTCATTGCAGCCGTGCTCCTTTCTGCTGTCCTCCGGTTGCGTGATCTCGCGCGTCGCGTATGAACGCCTGGGTGCGTTCGCTGAAGCGCTGTTCATTGATCACGTCGACACCGAATATTCGTTGCGCGCACTGCTGCGGGGCGTCCAGTTCTATGTCGAGCCGCGGCTCACGCTGTCACATCGCATCGGCTATAAGCGGCAACATCGTCTCGGCCCGGTGCGCATCACATCAATGAACCACCCCGCTTTTCGACGCTATTACATGGCGCGTAACGGCATGCACCTGTGTGTTCAATACGTCCCGTCCCTGCCGGTCGCGCTCGTGCCCAATTTCGTCACGTTGCTGCAAGTCTTTCAGGTGCTGCTCTTCGAGTCGGGCAAACTGGCGAAGCTATCCAGCATCGGATGGGGGATCGTCGACGGCTTTCTCGGCCGGCTGGGTCCGCTCGAAACGGCGCGCCCGCGGCTTGCCGCCCGCCTCGGACACGGCTGAGCGATGGCGACACATTCCTGCCGCACCGGCTTCGTGCCAAAGCGCCTATGGACGGCGTGCATGTTCACCGCTTCGCTATGCGCGCTGTGCGCAGTCGCGGGTTGCGCGGACAACAGCCCTTATCATCCGCTTGCGATGCATTCGCCGGGCCCCGAGGCGCTCGCGCGGACCGTACAGGACGCGAAGTCTGCAAACGGCGCATGGCCGCAAGCGCAATGGTTCGAGTCGTTTCACGACCCGCAACTCGATGCTTTGATCGCCGAGGCGTGCGCCGGCAATCCAGACATCCAGGCCGTAGGCGCGCGTCTCGCTGAGGCGCAATCGCAACTCGACCAGTTCGCTTCGGGCACGGGACTCACGGGCGGCGTCGCTGCAGCAGCCTACAAGGCGCGCATGCCAGCCATTGACGGCGCAGCGGACGTGAATGTGGCGGGCACCACGGTTCCCATCAATCTCTTCAGCGATCCGTGGGTCTCGCCCGCGAGCGTTATCGCCGGTGCGAACTACGAACTGGACCTGTGGGGAAGGAACCGCGCCGTGACCCAGGCACTCGTGTCCACACGCGACGCCGCACGTGTCGAAGAACAGCAGGCCCGCCTGATTATCACTACCTCGCTGGTCACGCTATACGGCCGTCTTGCGGATGAATACGCAAAGCGGGATCTGATCGCGGCCAGGCGGCAACAAGCGGACCAACTCGACGAAATCCGGCGCACACGCGAGGCAAGGGGAATCGACAGCACCTACGCCGCACAGCAGGCACGTATCGATCAGGCCACACTGCGCATGCAATTGCAGACAACCGACGATGCGATCACACAAACGCAATTGCAGATCGGAGTCCTGACTGGAGAAGGACCGGAACGCGGCCTCGCATTGCGGCGCCCTGCGCTTGCCGACGCCAACGCCATCTCCGTGCCCGCGAACCTGCCATTGGACCTGCTCGGGCGGCGCCCGGACGTGGTCGCCGCAAAGTTGCGCGTGCAGGCCGCAACCGCAAAAATTGCGGCAACGCGCGCGGCCTTCTATCCGAACATCAATTTGTCTGCGGCGGGCGGCCTGACGTCGCTCAGCCTGGGTTCGCTGTTTTCGAGCGCGTCGCTTTTTTTCGCATTGGGTCCCGCCGTCTCGTTGCCCGTCTTCGAACGCGCGCGGTTGCGCTCGCAACTGCATGGCGACTACGCGCAAGCCGACGAAATGATCGCGCTGTATAACAAGACGCTTGACGGCGCCCTTGCAGAGGTCGCCCGCGCCATTGCGACGATGCGCAAGGTCACTGGACTCGTGGACGCGCAGACACAGATAGTCGCTGCGCACGAGAGGATGCTCGTCGTCGCCACCGAAAGGCAACGCCGTGGCCTCGTCCAGCAGGCGGACGTGCTGGCGTTGCGCGACACGCGGCTCGACGCCCAGTTGCAGCTCGTTGAACTCGACGGGCAACGACGCGACGCTCATATCGCATTGATCCGGGCGCTCGGCGGCGGGTTCGATGCAACTGCGGCCGACTCGTCCGTCAGCCCGGCGAATCGGGAGCCGCGTGAAAACACGCGCGACATCCGCTCGGGCAGCCGCTCTCCGTCCCCTCCCTCCTTAAGCCCGGTCTCATGAGTACAGAAAATCTGCTTGGCGAACCCGTGCCGATGACGGAGCGCGACACCGTGAAGCTGAGCCGCCGGAATCGGCGGCTCGCGTTGCTGTTCGGCATTGTGTCGGTGGCGACGGTCGCGGCGGGCGTGCACTGGTTCGTCTCCGGGCGTTACGTGGAGGAAACGGACAATGCCAGTGTCAGCGGCAACGTGGTGCCGATCGCCGCGCAGATTGCAGGCACGGTGCGCGAAGTGCTGGTCGGCAATACGCAATACGTCAAGGCCGGTCAACCACTTGTCCGGCTCGATGACACCGAGGCGCGCATTGCCCTGCAAGAGGCGGAGGGACAGCTGATCCGCGCGGTCCGGCAGGCGCGCAGTGCCAGATTCTCCAACGCGATGTACCGGGCTGCCGTCGAGTCGCGCGCCGCGGAGCTCGCGCTTGCCGAACAGGCCTTGAAAGCGCGCTCGGGCGCACCGGTAGAGGTGGTCTCCGCGGAAGAGTATGCGCGGGCGCAGGAATCGGTGAAAGTTGCGCGGGCCAATCTTGCATCGGCCCGCAGTCAGCTTGCAAGCGGACTCGCCTCAAGCGGCTCCGGCCACATCGAAGACGATCCGGCCGTGATGCAGGCGGTACAGCAACTGAAGCTTGCCTATGTCAGGACCACGCGAACGACGCTGGTTGCACCGATCGAAGGCGCCGTTGCGCAGCGTTCGGTACAGATCGGCCAGCCGGTTGCGGCCGGCGCACAGCTGATGACGGTCGTGCCCGTCAGGCAGCTGTGGATCGAGGCCAACTTCAAGGAAGGGCAAGTCCGCAACCTGCGTATCGGTCAGCCGGTTTCCGCGGCTGCCGATCTCTATGGATCGAGCGTGGTCTTTCACGGCCGGGTTGACGGACTGTCACCGGGAACAGGCAACGCATTTTCGATGTTGCCGCCGCAGAACGCGGCCGGCAACTGGATCAAGGTCGTTCAGCGCGTGCCCGTAACCATTTCTCTGGACCCTCAGGAGCTGGCCGCGCATCCGTTGCGAGTCGGCCTCTCGATGACAGTATCGGTCGACACGCATCAACGCGACGGAGCGCCAGGCACTAGCGCCACCGTGCATGCAGCCCCGAACGCGGCACCGGCGCCTGACGATGACATGATGCGCGCGGAGGCCATCGCGAGAAAGCTGATCGGGCAGAGCAATAGCGTGGGCGCTCATGACTCCGGTGCGGATTGAGTTCGACAGCGGCAGCAATGGTCGTGCCCCTGCACAACCCATAATGTCCTGCCGATGCGTGCGGCTTAGAACGAATGGGCGATGCCGACCACCACCGCGAGTTGGTTGGCGCCGGTCGCGACTGGAGTGGTCGACCCCGTCGCACTCAAAGCAGACTTCGCGCTATTGATGACGTAGGTGATATCCGTGTACAGCGTGGTTCGTTTGGACAACAGATAATCTGCATTGACGCCTGAACTGATGGCATGCGCCGAAACCTTCCGGAATGCGTGATAGTACGACGCGGCGGATACCTGAAACGTTGGCGTTATCTTGTAGCGAAGGCCGCCGAATGCCATCGTTTGCGGCGGTGATGCCGCGAGCGTAGCGGCGATGTCGTTCAGAAGCAGCTCGTAACCGGCATAGAGGGTCGCTTTACCAATGGTCCACGAGCCGCCCGCAAGATAGCGCCGCTCGCTACTGCCGGACGAGGCGATGCTCGTACCCTGACGTTGCTCATAAACCAAGGTCAGATTGAATGGACCTTCTCGATACCGGCCACCAACATCGAATTGCTTACCGACCCGGAACTCGCCCGGCACCTGGGCACCATTCGCAATCGTGGAATCGTAGCCGAAGCTGTAGAGCGCGTTCAACTCGAACGGACCGGCGTGTCCAAGATACTCCAGCGCGTTGTCGGCTCGTCCAACAAACTGCGCGTCCTGGGCGGACAAGCCATAGCTGGAATAGTTGAGAGGGTCTAGTGCCAGAAAGAACCGATACATCGGCGTCATCTGCCGGCCAGCCATCACTGCACCGAACTTTTCGCTCTCCAGTCCGACGAACGCCTGACGACCGAACAAGCGTCCGCCCTGCTGCAAAGTGCCATTGTTCGTCGCGAAGCCGGATTCGAGCGTGAATATCGTACGCAGACCGGCGCCAAGGTCTTCCTTACCGGTGAGCCCCCAACGGGAATTGATGCGATTGCCAGTGTTGACCCGAAACAGGTTGCCCGAGCCTTGCTTGCCTGCGTGAGTGACGTACTCAACGCCAGAGTCAAGAATGCCATAGAGCGTTACCGACGACTGAGCGTGAGCCGCAAATGTGGCCAACGAACATAACGTAGCGGCGAATCCAGTCCTCACCAGTCGCGCAGCGTGATTCGATTTCAAGCTTGTCTCCTTTCATTAATTCGGTAGTTATACTAATTTACCGGTGCGGCAGCGCGAGCCGGTTCTTCCTCCTGCGGCTCACGCTGCTGTGCGAATCAAACCTGAGTGATGCGTTTGCTGACGAACAACATCGCTACAAGACCGATTACCGGCCCGATGGCCAGCGTAAGCACGGCGAGCACGACGGAATGTGTTCCGCCATAGACGTGCCCAACGGCCAGTGGCGACACCGCACTGCCCATCTGCCAGATCGCGTTTGTCCAGCCAGCGCTCGCGCCCGCCAGCCGTTTACCGGATGCATCGCTCACCTGCGCCATCAGCACCGGCAGGTAGCCATAGGAGAACGCGCCCAGAATCGGTGCGACGATATAAAACTGCGTGACCGTCGAGCACATGCCGAAGACCACGAGGGTAATAGCGAACGCGACCAGAACCAGAATGGACATGAGCCGACGGGAGATGCCCGGCAGGTCGGAAATCCATCCGAGCGTGGGTTTCGCAATGACCGCGCCGATGCCGAAGGTCGCGATAATCGACCCGGCCACGACAGGAGAAATGCCGTACTGCCGCGTCATCAGCGCATTGCCCCATGCGCCGAACCCAACCGTGGCCCACAGACCGCCGCAACCTGCAATGGAGAGGAATATCAGGTTCCGATTGCGCAAAAGACCGAGCATCTCTTTCGCGCTGTTGCGAGCCGGGGCTCGCTCGCCTCCCGGGCGATTCTTGAGAAACAGAAGGGAGACAATGCCCCAGGCGACCGTGGCAACGCCAAGCATGCGAAACGCGCTCGACCACCCATACTGGGCGGAAATCGTGGGCACGATTGCATTGGCGAGCACCACCGCGAGCGATGTCGCCGTGGTGTAAATGCCCATCGCCCGACCGCGGTCTCGCGTGAACCAGGCAGGAATCACCTTCATGCCGGCCGAATAGTCTGCTCCTGCAGCAAAGCCCATCGCGAGTTGAATGAGAATGCCCATGCTCAACGACGTCGTCGCGCCAAAGAAGAATGTGCAAGCGCCCAGTGGAAGCAAGGCGAGCGTCATCATGGCCCGGCCGCCGAGAAAGTCAGTCAGCATGCCGCCGATGATGTTTGCCACTACATATCCTGCATAAAACGCGGTGACAAAGGCGCCCAATAGCGACACCTGGATACCGAGGGATGCACCCACCGGTGCTGCGACCGTGCTCCATGCGACGCGGTCGACGTAGCTCAGAAGAAATGCCGCCCACACGATGAACAGAGCAACCCAGCGGTATGGGCTTGCTTCCGTTTCCCGGGCGCTGGACGCGGACCAGTCCGCGCCCGATGCGTCAGTCGAAGACGCAAGGTTCTTTTCCACGACTCCTCCATGCAGGGCGTGCATGCGCCGCCCTTGTTCCTGTTTTAACATCCAGCGCCGAAGGCGCGCCGGGCAAGTACTGCGAAATTGCCGCGTTACAGGTCCAGCACAAGTCTGCGGGACTTCGAGCGGGAACAGCATGGCAGGAACCGGTCGTTGCGCGACTGCTCTTCCGGGGATAGAAAAAGGTCGCGGTGTTCCGGTTCACCGTCGAGCACGCGGGTAACACAGGTTCCACAGATGCCCTGCTCGCACGAGACCGGCACGTCGATCCCAGCGTCTGCGAGCGCCTGCGTCACTGTCCGGTCCGCGGGAATGCTCACGGTCTTGCCTGTGCGTGCAAGGCACACTTCGAAGGTGTCGTCGGACGACGTGTCGACGGCCGCGGCCGAGAAGAACTCATAATGCAGTCGACTCTCTGGCCATCCGCTTGTACGCGCCGCATCGAGTACCGCATTCATGAAGCCTTGCGGTCCGCAGACATACAGATGCGTGTCCGCGGTAGCTTCGTTCAGCAGCGCATCGAGAGCGAGTCGTTGCCCCTCGTCTTCGTCGTCAAAGTGATACTTGACCCGTTCCGACCAGGACGCATTGGCGAGCCGCTCGAGGAACGCCGCACGCGAACGGGAGCGCGCGCAGTAATGCAGTTCGAATTCTTCGCAGGCTCTGTCCAGATGTTGCGCCATGCAAAGCAATGGAGTCAGCCCGATGCCCCCGGCCAGCAGCAGATGCTTCACAGCGCCGGACGCTAGGGCGAAGTGATTGCGCGGCATGCTCACACGCAGTTCATCACCCTCGTTGACTGCCTCGTGCATGCCTGCCGAACCACCCCGTGACATCTCTTCGCGCAATACAGCAATTCGATACCGCGACCGCTCGTAGGGCGCGCTGCAAATCGAGTATTGCCGCACGTGTCCCGTTGGCAAATGAACATCGATATGTGAACCAGCCTCGAACGCCGGCAAATCGCGACCGTCAAGACTCGTGAATTCGAAGCTGACGATGCCGTCGGCCTCGATATTGCGCCGTGCCACACGCACGGTCATTGTCGACTCATTCATGGCCATCACCGTCACATAATCGACAAGCCGCCGTCGACCATCAGCGTGGTCCCGGTGATAAACGATGCCTCGTCGCTCGCGAGCCATAAAATGGGCCACGCGATTTCCTCGGGAGACGCCCATCGGCCTATCAATGATGTGTCCTGCCTTTGCGTCTTGAGCACGTCCACGCTCTTGCCAGCCGCCTGCGCGCGGTTGACGTGAAAATCAGTCAGCGTCGAACCAGGACATATTGCGTTGGCGCGCACACCGTGCGCCGCCTCTTCAAAGGCAAGCGTGCGAGTCATCGCAAGCATGCCCGCCTTGGTCGCATCGTAGAGGCCCATGCCCTTGCGGCCGGTCACCGCATAGCAGGACGATACATTGACGATGCTGGCCGACCCCGCTTTGCGCAAGAAGGGCAAAGCCGCCTTGCAGTAGTTCGAGGTCCCCACCAGATTTACCGAGACCATGCTATGCCACTCTTGCGGCGTCGCGTCGGCGAGTGCGCTGTAGTTGCGCATCGCGGCATTGTTGACGAGCACGTCAAGCTGGCCGAACGCATGTGCTGCAAGCTCGACTGCCGCGAACGCCTGGTCAGCGTTCGCAACGTCAGCGGCAAATGTTTGAACCTTCGCTGCGGGGTCACGGCTGAGCAGGTCGTCGGCGACGCTCGCAAGCGCTTGCGAATTTGCATCGACGAGGATGACTGCCGCACCTTCGTCGCAGAACACACGCGCGGTTGCGGCTCCAATCCCGCCTCCCCCGCCCGTGATCAGCGCGACTTTGTCTCTAAGTCTTGAACGTTGCATCTCATGCCAGCGTGCTGCCGGCCTCCTTATGCACAGATGGATGATGAGCGTTGCGCTCGCTCAGATGGAGTAAATCGGCTGCCCTTTGCCGTCCGAAAGATGGATGGCTGCCCACTCTTGCGGTTTCTGGTCGCGCGGCAGCAAGGCACCGGCTGCGCGCACGCGCTGCTGGTCTGCGTCGATTGCGGGCGGGTCAGTGTCCACCTGCAACGCAGTAGCTGCTTCGTAGAGCATGCGTCGAGCCATGACGATGGCGCGGTCCGTCGGCAGCAGCTTCTCTTTGCTGTGGTCCTGAATCGGACCCATGCTTTCCTGCAGCGACGCGTCCTGCATGGCGAACCCGAAAACGCCGGAATAAGCGCGCTTGTCCTTCTGCGCCTGACGGTCAATCAGATAGTCGTTGTCCTTGTTCGCCTTCGGGCGGAACGTTCCCGGCTCGTACTCGCAGTGAATGCCCTTGCCTGCTTTCAGGTCGTTCATCTCTTCGGCGGACAACGGACGGTCGGGACGGAAGTTGATGCTCCATGCCCAGCAGGTGTGGTCGTCAATCGGCACCCAGACATGGCCTGCCAGAGAGTGATCGCCGAATGGAGGAATGAGCGTGTACCACGGGAAAAGGTACTGCGTAATTCGCCAGTAATAGGAATCCGGCTCGCCGTTACGCCGCCCGAAAAGCGTGAGGCCGAAGGGCTGCTTCTCAATTTCGAAGATCACATTCCCGTCCGCCTTGATGTATTCGAGCGCCTTGGTGCCCTGGTGCATCGGGTCTTCGTCGACTTCATAGCGGTGCACGTAAGAGACGTGGCTCGTGTCGATACCGCCTTCCATCGCCTGCAGATAATTGGACTCCTGCAGACGCTTGGATACGAACACATGGTCCGCTGGCAGGTTGCACCATTCGAGGTCCGGCGGTGCCGGTTGTTTGTCCTTGGGCCCCATATAAGCCCAGACAATGCCGGCGCGCTCGATGCACGGGTACGCCGTGATGCTCATGTGCTTGCACGCCTGCGGCGCGGACGGCACCTCGACGCAGGTCCCGTTGCGGTCGAACTTCAGGCCGTGATACGAGCAGCGGATGCCGTTTTCCTCATTGCGTCCGAAATAAAGCGAGACGCCGCGGTGCGAGCAGAACTCGTCAATCAGCGCCGCATTGCCGTCCGAGTCGCGGAATGCCAGCAACTTTTCGCCAAGGATCTGAACGCGCACCGGCGGGCAGTCTGGCTCGGCGATTTCGCTCGCCAGCAGAATCGGCACCCAGTAACGCCGCATCAGATTGCCCATCGCAGTGCCCGGGCCGGTGCGCACCAGCGTTTCCGACATGTTCCTGTCCATGCTTTACTCCGATTTGTGTGATGTTGTCCGTCTGGTGAGAATGTGATTTCATTGTACGGACAGACAACACGAAGTTCAAGCGTTGGGACGTAAGGGATTTTCTCTACAATGGCGCTGACAGCACCGCCCACAGGGACACGAAAACAATGGAAGAGAAGAAGGCGCACGAGAGCGTTCGCGCGGTTGAGCGAGCATTGGAAATACTTCTGGCCTTCAGGCCGGGAGACAAATCTCTGACCGTCGCGGAGTTGCTCACGCGAGTGAACCTGAGCCGTCCGACCTTGTATCGATTGCTGAACACGCTGGAACAGGCCGGTTTTCTCTCATCCTCGGGAGAGCCGCAGCGCTTTCACCTTGGAAGCTCCGTCGCCCAATTGGCTCACGTCTGGCTGAGCGACCACCGGATCGCCGAACTCGCGCAGCCGGTGCTGCGAAGTCTGTGGGAAGCGACATCCGAAACTGTCGCGCTGTTCGTGCCCGACGACACCTATCGTCTGTGCGTGGCTGAGCTCGAGAGCAACCAGCCGCTCAGTTTTCGGCGCGGCGTTGGCTACCGTGAAAAGCTTGTGCGAGGGGCGAGCGGGCGCACCATCCTTTCGCAGATGCAGCTCACGCCAGACGAACTGCAGCGGTATCTTGCCGACCCCAGTCAGGATGTCACGGCGCTCATGAAGGACATTGAACAGATCCGGGCGAAAGGTTTCGGTACCAGTCATCACGAACTGATTGAGGGCGCTGTCGCAGTAGCAGCACCGTTTTTCAATGGCGCCAATCAGGTCGCCGGTTCGCTCTGCATTTTTGGCCCGAGCGTGCGCGTCAACGAGCAGCGGGTCGAGCAGTTCGCCGGGCTCCTGAAGCGTGCAGCCACGGAGTTGTCGCGACTGCTCGGACATCGGGATGCCTGACGAGCGATTGCGCTCAACGCTCGAGGCATCGCCTTCGCGATGAGCGGCGTCGCCGCGTCGTTTTCAGTTACGTTGGAATCAAACTCTCAAACTCCAAGCTGATTGAAGGACTGCCATGACCAAAATCGAGCGCCTGCGTCTACCTGAAGATGACGCGACCTTTGGAAGCAATCGCATTTTCGACCTGTTCCAGTATTCGCCGGCCGTCACCGCTAACGGCCTGGTCTTTATCGCGGGCCAAATCGGCATGCGTCCCGACGGGTCGATTCCGGAAGACCCGAAGGAGCAAATCGATTTAGCGTTCAGGCGCGTCGAGGCAGTGCTCAAGCATCTGGACCTCGACTTCACGGACGTCGTCGAACTCGTTTCGTATCACGTGGACGTCGGCTCGAATCTCGCTGCATTCCGCGAAGTGAAAGAGAAGTATGTCCGTTCCGACTTTCCTGCCTGGACTATTCTCGGCATCGCCGCATTGGCGCGGCCAGAGCTCATCATTGAAATCAAAGTCGTCGCGGCCACGCGCAAGTAACCAACCGGCGCCTGCTCACGAGGCGCCGTTAATCACGCCGTTAATCACGCCGTTAATCACGCCGTCCATCGACTCACCGGAGCTCGCTAGGTCTTTCAGCGGATCAACCACGCACGATTTCGTATCGTCTGTCGGCACTGGCCTGGTGAGCCGGCGCTTCGCAGTCTTCCCCGCAACGGTGGACATGGTTCCGCTTTCAGCCGCTTGAGTCGTTGATTGAAAGAAACCTGATGCTTGCCGCGAAGCACCCCATGCACGCGGCATCGACTTCATGCCGGCGCCTTCCGTGCGGGCGCACTGGGTTGCGAGCGGGAATTCGCTACGTCCACGAGCGCTTGCCAATCGAACCCTTCAAGCAACACCGTAGTCTGCACGGGAGACAGCTGTGCAATGTCCATGTCCGAGGTTAGTTCGACCGCCCAGTCTGTTACTGCCTTAGGCATGTCTCCGATCGCACTCAAGGCGCTATCGCGTGAGACGTCGGTTTGGGATATGGCAACGACACCCATCAGTGCCGTGACAAACAGAGTGGCACGGGAAGTAATAGTGATGTGACGCATCATGCTCTATCTCCATTGGACTTGCGGAAATTAACGGATTTGCTGTGCGCGCATTAAGAGCATAAAGATCCAAACCTTATGTCCTGCTTAAAAGCTGAATCATCCGAGTACTGCGGGCCACAGTGAGTATTGCAACTGGCGATTGCAGACCGCCGGAAACGTCGCATTGCGATGGTGTCCAGCATTTTTTCCAGCCTATGCCGCTGCAGCCGATCATCGAAAGCGCAATGAAAAAAAGAAATCACGTGATGGTCACATCGTGTCTCTAAGGTCTTTCGCACGGCAACACGTGACAGCTTCGTCACCGCCGTCAACGGAGACAAACTACATGATGCGTACGCTCTTCCCCGCCCCGGCAACCCTGAAGATGATCGCCGCCGCCGCGGCGGTCATCGCACTCGCTTCGCCGAGCGCGCAAGCCGAGGTGCCCGATCCCACTACACAGATCACGCAAAGCGGCTACACGCCTTTGTATATCGGCGTCGATACCGAAACAGCAACCGTGCCGTCAAATCCGGCGACAGCCGGCGGCAAGCCCACGATCAGCCGCGCGTATGTGATGCGCGTCGATCTGCGCGCGCCGGGCGTGAGCGTCGAGACGACCGCGCATAGTGGCCCGCTGATGACGACCTCGGAGACGATTTCGCAGTTCGCCGCTCGCACTGGCGCGCGTCTTGCGATCAATGCGAACTTTTTCGCACCTTGCTGTGCAACAACGCCCGAGCCGAAGACGATCATCGGCTTGCTTGTGTCACACGGCCAGGTTGTGAGTCCGTTGACCAGTGATCCGACGCAAAGCGAAGCGGTGCTCGCGATCACGCGGCAGGGCCGCGCATACATTGCAGAAGCACCGCAGATCTCGGCGCAGGACCTGAAGCTGATCGATACGGCTGTCGCGGGCTCGGCGGTTCTGCTGAAAAACGGCCAGGATCTCAGCGCGCAAAGCCCGAACGAGGGCGATCCGCTGAACCCGAATCCACGGACGCTGGTCGGCCTCTCGAATCAAGGCCGGTATCTCTACCTGGCCGTGATCGATGGGCGTGTCGCGGGTTATTCAACGGGCACGACCAACGCGCAGTCAGCACAATTGATGAAGGCGATCGGTGCGGATGATGCGATCAACCTGGATGGCGGCGGGTCGACCGAGCTCGTGCGCGCCGATCAGACCGGCGTGCCGTTCATCGTCAATACGCCAAGTGGCGGCGCGGAGC
Source organism: Burkholderia sp. WSM2230 (assembly GCF_000472445.1). Lineage (GTDB taxonomy): Bacteria > Pseudomonadota > Gammaproteobacteria > Burkholderiales > Burkholderiaceae > Paraburkholderia. The sequence goes on along the minus strand of NZ_AXAJ01000007.1, from coordinate 300,728 downwards.
GGCTCGATGCGTCGGCGATCGGCGTACATGCCTTGAAGTTGCCCGATTTGCCCGGCTCGCCGTTTTAGAACCTCGTAGTTCTGAAGATACGCCAGCTTCTTCAAATGGCCGGGCGCTCTCGCGTCCGGCTTTTTTGGTGGAACGGGCGGCCTGCCAATGACGAGCGTGCGCTCAAAGCAACTTCAACGCAGGCGGACGAACTTGTCGCCGTACGTCTTTGTCAAAGTGATGTGGCCGGAGTTCACATCATGAAGCCGTTCTGTTGTTCCGCTGTTATGACTGGCGCCGCCGCCCTCGTGCTGGTCGGCGGCTGTTCGTCGACATGGCCGCCTGCTCAGCAGCAAACCGCGCAGCATGCTACCGCAGACACTGGCCCCCGCCTCGCGCGCACCGATCAACGCACGTCGCGCACCGAGCCTTCGCCGCCGCCGCCGCGAAAGCCGCCGGTGCTCAGTGTCGGCGTCACCGATCCCGACACTCAATTGATCCTTCCCTGGTTCCTCGCGGACATTGTCAATGCGGTGAACACGCAGCAGTCTTTTGGCGACCTGATGCATACGATGAAGGGCGGCCTGTGACAAGCGGCATCCAGCGGACAGCCTTTCTCGCCCGATAACAACAGCGCATTCCCTGAACGCGCCGCGCAATCCGGCTGCCGATACGCAGGCGCGTTGAAATCTGCCAGGCGCCAGCTCACGAAATTCAGCGCACCGCCGCCGCGCACTATCAGCGCCGCGCATTGTGATCAGCAGTCTCAGCCGCCCAGGAGACAAGCGGCTCTTTGCCGTCAAACGCCGCGTGACGTAGAGAGAAAATTGCGGCGCATCGGCTTGAGCACTGCTATCGCGAGCAACGCGGTCACGATGTCGAGCGTAATCGCCGCGCCGAAAACCGGCAACCAGCTACCCGCGTGCTGATGCATCAACGCGGCGAGCGGACCGCCCAGAATGGAACCGATCCCCTGCGAAATGTAGAGCCAGCCATAATTTTCCGTGGCGTGTCGCGTGCCGAACGTGTCAGTCAGCGTCGACGGAAATAGCGAGAAGATTTCGCCCCACCCGAAGAACACCAGGCCAGACAGAATCACGAACAGCACCGCGTTATCGCGCGTGAACAGCCACAGCGCCATCGCCACGCCTTCCAGTGCGAACGCGAAGAACATCGTGTTCTCCCGGCCGAGCCGGTCCGACATCCAGCCGAAAAGCGGCCGCGTGAGCCCGTTCGTAAAGCGGTCGATGGTCAGTGCAAGCGGTAGCGCCGCCATGCCGAACACCAGCACTTTGGTCACGCCGAAATCGGCCGCGAAGGTTGCCATTTGCGAGGTGACCATCAGGCCGGACGTCGACATCATCGTCATCATTGCGAACATCAGCCAGAAGATCGGTGTCCTGAGCGTCTGCGACGGGCGCAGATCAGCTACGGAAAAACCGGCATCGTTCACCTCGCTGCCGGCGGCATCATGCGCGGGCGGCACACGCAAGCCCTGCGATGCCAGCAGCCCCACAACCGCGAACGCGATGCCGAACATCCAAAGCGTCGCGTCGACACCGCGCGCTTGCAGCGACGACGCGATGGGAAACGTCGTGACGATCGCGCCCATCCCATAGCCGGCGGCGACAGCGCCCGCCGCGAAGCCGCGCTGGGCCGGAAACCACCGCACCATCAGCCCGACCACGCCGACATACACAATGCCCGTGCCGAGGCCGCCGATCACGCCATAGGTCAGATACAGCATCGGCGCGCTCTGCACTTGCGACGCGAACACCCAGCTCAAGCCGGACATCACCGTGCCGATGGAAATCAGCATACGCGGACCGAAGCGGTCGATCAGCTTGCCCTGAAACGGCGAAAAGAACGTCTGCAAGATGATAAGCAGCGAGAAGGTAACCTGTAGTTCAGGCAACGCAATGCCGAGTTTCGCGGCGAGCGGCTTGGTCATCAGTGTCCAGACGTATTGCGGACTCGAAATCGCCATCATGCAGATGAGGCCTAGCCCAAGCTGAATCCAGCGGTTATGCGTAGCCGACGTCGAGATATTCCCGATCTCGGGCGTCATTGGTTGCGAGCGTGTGCTCATGCTGTTCTCCGTTTGCTGGGCGCATGCCGGCTGGCATGCGCTAGACGTGCCGCGTCCTCCGGCTCCAGGGGCCGGAACTGTGGCTCGTTTGAGAAAAAAGCGCGCGGTGTCTACCAGCCCGCAGCGGCCCCGTCACTGCGCGGGTCGTAGCCCGCTTCAATCAGTCCATTAGCATGCCGAACGATTGCGCCGGCATGCCCCATCGCTTCATCGTATGGCGCCATCAGCTCGACTTCGTGACCGAGCGCGGTGAGCTCCGCTGCCGTGTGCGCGGCAAAGCGCGGTTCGAGCTTGAGCGTGTCCGTCGACTGGCCCCATGTGCGGCCAAGCAGCCAGCGAGGCGCGTCGATCGCCGCCTGCGGATTCCAGCCGAAATTGGCGATGCGTGAAAACACCGCGCTTTGCGACTGCGGCTGGCCGTCTCCGCCCATGTTGCCGTACACCATCGTTCGGCCATCGACAAAGCGCGCCAGCGCCGGATTGAGCGTGTGAAACGGCCTGCGCAGCGGCATCAGCGGATTGAGCGCGCGCTCGTCGAGCGAAAAACTGCAACCGCGGTTCTGCCAGTTGATGCCCGACTCCCGCAGGACAATGCCGCTGCCGAACTCGTGATAGATGCTCTGGATGAAACTCACCGCGACGCCGTCGCTGTCGGTGACGCCCAGCCAGACCGTATCGCCGGGTCCGCGACCGGCGCCCCAGGGCGCGGCCTCCGTTGGCGATACGCGCGCCGCCAGCGCGTCGAGCGCAGCCGGTTCGAGCAGCGTCGCCGGATCGGCCGTCATGTGGTCCGGATCGGTTATGTGCTGGTCCCGGATCGCGAAAGCCAGCTTGGTCGCCTCGACGCAGGCATGAACGAACTCGGGCCCAAGTGGATCCATGTCCCTCTTTAGCACGCGGTCGAGAACGCCGAGGATCAGCAGCGAGACGAGGCCCTGCGTCGGCGGCGGCATGTTGTAGATGGTGCCGAGCGAATGTTGCAGCGCCAGCGGCTTGCGCAAGCGCGCCTCATGCCGTTCGAGATCGGCAAGCGCAAGCAGCGAACCGGTGGACTGCAGATCGCTGGCGATGCTGCGCGCGAGGTCGCCGCGATAGAAGTCGTCCAACCCCGCTTCGGCGAGGCGCTCCAGCGTCGCGGCGAGGCGCGGTGCGACGAAGCGCTCGCCTGTCGCAGGCGCACGGCCATCGCGAAGATAGGTATCCGCGAAACCGGCGATCGGACTCAGCTCGACACGCCGGCTGTCGACACATTGCGCCTGGCTCCGCGTCACGGGCACCCCGGACTTCGCGTAATAAATGGCGTCCTCGAGCAGCCGCCCAATGGGCAGCTTGCCGCCGAGCACTTCGCGTGACCAGTTGTGCGCGAGCTGCCAGCCGGACACCGTGCCCGCAACCGTGTTCGCAGCGAGCGGGCCACGCGCCGGAATCGTCGCGTGTCCGCGCGTGCGGTAGGCGTCGATGGTGGCGGCGAGCGCAGCGGCGCCGCAGGCCTCGATGCCCACCGGTTCCGCACCGGGGCGCGAGATCAGCCAGAAGCCGTCGCCGCCGATACTGTTCATGTGCGGATAGACGACAGCGATGGTTGCGGCAGCGGCGATCATCGCCTCGATTGCGTTGCCGCCGTCCCGCATGATCGCGAGCGCGCTTTGCGCCGCAAGCGCGTGAGGCGCGACAGCCATCCCGCGCATTCCGCGAGTCGGGTTCAGGGAAATCAATGACATTGTTTCGACGGGGATTTGCTTGTATACATGCAGACCATGTATGCGAGAAGCATGCCAGCTACGCAGCGGGCGGACGATTTCCGCTGCACGCGGACTTCAGGGAAGACTCCCGCGACGGTGATGTCGCTATCTGGTGCCGCGCATCCTCGGTGGTGCGTACGGGACGGTGTTCGGCCCCATTGCGGTGCGCGCCCGTTGCAGGCGTTCTTCGGTCAAGGTGCGTACCTCAGCGCGGCTGCCTTCAATATGGCGCGCGATCAACGCCACGCTACGATCGGTGTCGCGAAGGCGAACCGCCTCGAGAATCGCCACATGTTCGTCGTAGGTTTCGTCGATGCAGTCGCCGTACACGAGATCGAGCCGCCGCACGACGCGGATGCGATCGGTCACGCGCTGCATCGCGTTGGTCAGTTCGGCGTTATCGGCGGCCTGCACGAGGGCGTGGTGAAATTCTTCGTCGAGCGCGACCATCTCGCGGCCATCACGCCGGCGTCGGGCATGCGGGATTTTCCAGACTCGGTCAAGGCGATCGAGCATTCGTGCGACGCCATCGGAAAGGTCGCCTTCGGAACTGGCAAGCTTGGAAACCGCAAACGTCTCGATCAGCGTGCGCATCTCGTAGAGGTCTTCGAAGCGCTTGAAATCTACCGGCATCACTTCCCAGCCGCCGCGCACGTAACCGCGCATCAGACCATCGCCTTGCAGACGCTGCAGGGCTTCGCGCGCGGGTGTGCGCGAGACGCCGAAGCGCTCTGCGATGCTGCCTTCGGTCACGCGGTCACCCGGCAGAAGACGCATGTCGAAGATATCGTCGCGTACGCTGAAGTAGACGTGATCAGCCCGCGAGGGTGAAATGCCGGTTATATCGTTCACGCGTCGGACCTGAGCTTGGCGAGTCTTGAGGCTGAGATTATTGTCCGACCCGCAGACGAGATGTCAACGGAGGACAAAAAACTCCATTACCTGCACGGCGGCGCGGACCGCGTCGCCATTCAGCGCAGCGCGATATGAACGCTGCCATGAGCAGCGTCGATTTCGACTTGATCAGCTTCCACCACAACGAAACGCAACTGTTCGGCGTGGATAGCGCCACGCTCGGAGTCGCGGACGCCGCACCTCTCATGACCGCTCTCGCCGACGGATTCGAAAGCGGCAAGCTGCGCGCCCCGGTCATCGCGCAACGCTTTAACCTGGACGATGGTCCCGACGCTTATCGCGCTGTCGCGGCCGGCACCGAAAACACTGCAATGAAGTCCTACCTTGTTTCTCTTTTTGTTGGCGCTGCGGTCGGCGTCGTCTATGGGATCGCGCGGTGAAATCTCCGGCGCCCCCAACCGTCGCTCTCATTGGACTGAGACCTCGCCACTCCGCTACCTCAGATCGACCGTGACAAAGCGTCGTGCATGATTGCGCTGCACCAGCAACGCTGCCTGTTTGCCGGCGCCCGCCGCAAGCGACGCCAGTTCGTCCTGCGACGCGACCAGCGTGCCGTTCAACGACAGCACGACATCGCCCGGCTTGATGCCGACAGCAGCAGCCGTCCCCGATACTTCATCCACCATCAGGCCTTGAGGCAGGTCCAGGCTGCGCCGCTCGTCATCGGTCAGAGCATGCATGGCGAGACCGAGACGATCGAGCCCGTGACGCTGCCGCGAACCGGCTTCGGAACGTGGGCCAGCAACCCCGCCCGCCCCTGCATTCGCCTGTTGCGACGTTGGCCCGGCACTGACCATCACTGTGACCGGTCTGCGCTCGCGGATCAGCTTCAGCGGGACACTGCGTCGGTTCTGGAACGCGAGGTCCTGCCCGCTCAGGTCAGCCGCGTGCTCGATCGGCTTGTCGGCAAGCTGCACGATCACGTCGCCTGTTTTCAGATTGCTCGCCGCGGCAGGGCTGCCCGGCTCGACCGCAGTCACGAGTGCACCCGCCGCGCGCGGCAGGCCGAACGCGCCGGCCAGATTCGCATCGACGTCCTGTACATGAATGCCCAGATTGCTGCGCGCAACACCTTGCGCGCCTTGCCGGGCTTGCTGGGCCTGCGGGTCCTGTCCCTGTTGCGCCTGTGCATCCTGCAACTGCGAGCGCAGCTTGTCCGCCATATTGATCGGGATCGCGAACGTGAGGCTCTGCAGGCGGTCGCTGTCGGCATACACCTGCACGTCGATGCCGACCACTTCGCCAGCGCGATTGAACACGGGACCACCCGAATTGTCAGGGTTCAGCGACACATCCGTCTGGAAGAACGGAAAGGTGCTGCCGTCGGCAAGCGTGCGCGACGTCGCGCTGACAATGCCCGCCGTGACCGTGTTCTGGTAGCTGTCCGGCGAACCGATCGTCAGCACCTGTTCACCGATGCGCACGCGTGCCGAATCGCCGAGCTTGACGGTAGGCAGCTTCGTCGCCTCGATCTGCAGCATGGCGATGTCGCTCTGCGTATCGACGGCCAGGACCTTCGCCTTGAACTCGCGCCTGTCGGTCAGGCGCACCGTCACGTCATCCGACTGGCCGATCACATGCGCGGTCGTCAGAATGAGACCGTCCGCGCTCACGATAAAGCCTGATCCGACGCCCGACATCGCGCGCGGAGTAGCGCCCTGGCTGTCTTGCGATTGCGGCACGGCCTGCCTGAAGAACGCCAGGATGGGATCCTCACCTTCGATCACGTCTGCACCCAGGCCCGAAGCGGGCGCCGTGCTCGCGGGCGCATTCGACGGCACGGTTGCGCGGATATGCACGACAGCCGGCCCATAACGCTCGACGATTGCCGGGAAGTCGATAGGCGCGGCGATGCTGCCGGTTGCAGCCCGCTTTGCCCTCGCAGGCGCGACGGCGGGTGCAGATGAAGACGACGACGAAGGTCCCGATGGCGACGCAGCGGCGGGCGCAACACCAGAAGCGGCTGCCGGTGAAATCGCGACTTCCGCTGCGTACGCGATGGAACCAACCGTCATACACGCCGTGGTCACGGCAATGCAAAAAGAGACCAGCGACCGGGTTGACCGGCTCGATTGAGTGAGGTTAGACACAGCGCACCTCCCTTATGCCTTGCACTGTGAAGAATTTATTTCGCGCGTGACGGCGCCAGGCATTGCAGAGGACTCGCGCGTTCGAATGCGACCGGCCCTGTTGCAACTCGCCTGCTTTATTTATAGGGAAGCCGCGCGCGAATTGCAGCGAGTACAAATCCTGGCGTGCATCCAGGGCGGCGTAGTGCGTGTGGGGTCCGGCGTGCGGCGGCGCATCGACATGGTTCACCCGCCGGCTGCATACGTCGCAATCTCGTCGCGTAGTCCCGGCTGAAGAATGTCAACGGCCGGCCGGGCTCTGACCAGCACCGGCCTGCCTGGCCGAAGTCCAGGCTTCGCCAGCAGCGGCTCGCCGCTCAGGCTCGCAGCGCCTTCGCAAGATCGGCCAGGCGGTATGGCTTTTGCACAAAGATGAGATCGCCCAGCGCGTTTTTTTCATCTCGCAGCGGAACCGGCGAATAGCCCGACGTGAGCACCACCCTGATTCCCGGATACTGCGAGCGGACAAGGCGCGCCAGTTCCAGCCCGCTGATGCCGTGCGCCATCGTTATGTCGGTGAAGACAACGGCGATATCGGTTCGCTCCTTGAGAATCTGTGCAGCCTCCGACGCACTGCTCGCGGGCACCACCTCATAGCCGATGCTCATCAACAGTTCCGACGCGACGCCGAGCACATCGGGCTCGTCCTCGACGAGCAGAATCGTCTCGTGCTTCGCAACATGCGGAACACTGACGGCTGCCTCCCGCTGCGCGACCGGCAGATACAGATCGACTTTCGTGCCCTTGCCCGCTTCGCTCGAAAGATGTACGTCGCCCCCCGACTGCGTGATGAAGCCATACACCTGGCTCAGCCCCAGTCCGGTTCCCTTGCCTGGCTGCTTGGTGGTGAAGAACGGCTCGAACGCCTGCGCCAGCACGTCGCCCGCCATGCCCATGCCGGTATCCACAACGGAAATCCGGATGTAGCTGCCGTCCGGCAATGACGGAGGCAGTTCCGCGCCCGACTGAACAGTCTCGGTGCCGATCGTGACGGTGCCGCCCGTGGGCATCGCATCGACCGCGTTGACAACGAGATTGAGCAGCGCCGCCTCGAAGCGCGCTGCGTCGACCATTGCGAATGTATCGCCGGGTTGCAAGGCTAGCTCGACTTGCGTGCTGCGGTTACCCGCACGAGAAAGCATGGGCGCGAACTCGCGAATCAATGCATTCAGGTCGTGTACCTGGGCCTGCAATGGCTGCTGCCGCGCGAATGAAAGCAATTGCTGCGTGAGCGAGGCGCCGCGGTCGATAGCCCTGCGCATGCCTTCGATCATCCTTCTCTCGACCGGCGTCCGTGACTGGATGGCCAGCACCTCGAGACCGTTGGAGAGTATCGCCAGCAGATTGTTGAAATCGTGCGCGACGCCGCCCGTCAAGCGCCCGATGGCCTCCATCTTCTGCGCCTGGAACAGCGCCGTGTTGGCCTTCTCCAGCGCGGCTGCCGCCTCCTTGCGCTCGGTGATGTCGCGTGTCACTTTGGCGAATCCGACGAGAGAACCCGCGTCGTCGCGAATCGCATCCACCACGACGTGCGCCCAGAAGCGGCTGCCGTCTTTGCGAACGCGCCACCCTTCGCGTTCGGCACGGCCTTCTCTCGCCGCTGTCGCAAGAATCAGCGCCGGCGCACCCGCTGCCTTGTCTTCGTCCGAGTAAAAGCGCGAGAAATGTTCGCCGATGATCTCCGCCTGCCGGTACCCTTTGATCCGCTCTGCTCCAACGTTCCAACTGGTCACCACGCCCGCGGGCGAAAGCATGAAGATTGCGTAGTCGGTCACGCCCTGAACGAGGATCCGGAACTGCTCCTCGGTTTCGCGCGTCGCGTCCTGCCTGTTGTCAATCTGGCTCATGGGGGCCTGTTCCGGTGAGGTCGTAAAAATATATGGGCAGCGCACATTTTACGCCTCACCTATGAGGCATGTTTTATTGGCATCGTCGGTATCGCGAGGACCTGAACATGTCGCGCATCGCTACGCATGTGCTTGGCGTGCTGTTGATCCTGCTCGGCATCGCGTTCGGAGAAGCAGAACATCGCCTCCATCGTGAGCCTGACGTTGTCGATCGCGGCAAGCTCGAATTTCCCCCCTTGCTGCTGTCGATCTACTCGCGCGGCCTCACTACTCGCGGCGCGGTGATCGGCGGCTCGCTCGGCCTGCTTTGCGCGGTGACGCGCACCGTACTGAGCCCCACTGTACAGGTCCAGGCAAGGCGTGTATCCGCTGCGCGATGGGCTGGCGGAGATGCTCTCGATGCCTATACGAAGCGAAGAACTGCAGTTCGACACGCAGAAAATCCGCAGCTTCGACTGGAGCAGTTATCCGATCTTGCGATTCTCCGCCGCGCCTCGCAGCATCAACGTGCACCTGATCGACCGGCCCGGCGCGCCGTTTCCCGGCGCAGCGGAAGCGTCAATGGGACCGACTGCGGGAGCCCTCGCCAACGCGTTATTCGACGCGACCGGCCAGCGGGTGCGCGGCATGCCGCTCTTGGGCGACAGCCGGCGCCGGCGGATCGAGTCCTGGAGAATTCGTCGTCGGTACGGCGGCGGGCGCGCATCCCTGATAATCTGAGCGTCCTGGCCCCGCGGCGTGGCGCTTTCGCGCGCGCCGCATTGCCGCCGATCGAACGCCGATGCCGCCACCGTTTCGCCGCTTACTGCTGCTCTACCACGCGCTGCGTTACGGCGCGCGTCTGATCTGGCTCGCCGCGCCGCCCGGCCGCAAGCTCCACTGGATGATCGAACTGGTCGGCCGCGTGCATGCGTCGGCGGACGGCGCGCGCAGCGTTCACGGCCTCCTGCCGGCGCTCGGCCCGCTGGCCGGCCGTTTCGCGAAGGCGCTGGCCGAGCGTCCCGAACTGGCAAGCGCCACGTTGCACGACGCGATCGACGCGGTGGATCACCTGGAAACGCCGCTGCCGCCCCGCGAGTCCGAAGAAGCGTTGGCGCGCGCGTTCGGCCGCCCGCTCGCCACCCTGTTCAGCGCCGTCGACCTGATACCGGTGCGCAGCGGTTTCGCCGAACAGACGCATTTCGCCCGGCTCATCATGCCCGTCAACGGTCATCGCGAGGTGGCGATCAAGCTGCTGCGCGCCGGCCAGTTGCAACAGATCGGCGACGAGCTCGCGTTGCTGCGCTGGGTCGCGCGCTGGCTCGAAAAACTGTCGGGCACGGCGCGCCGCCTGCGGCTGCGAGCGCTCGCGCAAACTTTCACCGACGACATCCTGCGCCGCTTCGACCTGCGCGCCGAAGCCGCCAACCTGAGCCAGACCGGACATCACTTCGACGGCGACCCGCGCATCGTCGTGCCCAACGTGATCTGGGATCTGTGCACGAACCATACGCTGACCATGCAGCGCATCGACACGCTGCCGGCAAGCGACCTGAGCGGCCTGCATGCACATGGCGTGAAGCTGGCGCCGCTCGCCGCGCATCTCGTCGAAGTGGTAACCGAGCAGGCCTTCGAGCACGGCTTCTTTCATGCCACGCTCGACGCGCGGCGCGTTCGCGTGAGCATCGCGCCCGATTCGCTGGGGCGGCTCGTGCTGGCTGAGTTTTCCATCATGTCGAGCCTGTCGACCAGCGAGCGCGAGTTCTTCGTGCATGGTGCGACCGCGCTGTTCGATCAGGACTACGGGCGGCTTGCGGAACTGCATCGCGAGGCGGGCCATGTGCCGCACGACACGCGCGCCGAATTGATCGAAGCCGAATTGCGCACGCGTGCCGAAGCGCATTTCGCAGCGGCCCCGCAAGACCGCTCGGCGGGCTCGCTGTTTCACCATCTGCTGCACGCCGTGCATCCCTTCGACGGGGCCGTGTCCAGCCGCCTCGCCACCGCGCAGCGCTCGTTCCAGCAAGCCGAGATGCTGGCGCGCGCACTGCATCCGGGCGTCGATACATGGAATATCGCGCGGCGCGTGCTCGCGGACATCGCGCGGCGCGACGTCGATCATCGCGGCTGGCTCAAGCGCATTTCGCGCGAGCTGCCGCATCTCGCGCACATGCTGCCGCGCGTGCCGCAACTGGCGGTGCGCTATCTGCAACACGAGCACGATCGCGCGCGCAGGCCGGCGCAGAACGCTCAACTGCTGGCCGAAATCGGCCGGGAATATCGGCGCACGCGCGCGCTGTTGTGGGCATGCGCGGTGTGCGGCGGGATTCTCGGCGCAGGCACGATGTTGCTGATGCGCTGATGTGCTGATGTGCTGATGCGCTGATGTGCTGATGTGCTGATGTGCTGATGTGCTGATGTGCTGATGTGCTGATGTGCTGGGGCGCTGATGCGCTGATTGGCGCGGTGGAGCGGTGGAGCGGTGGCGTGGTAGCGTGGTAGCGCGGTGAACCGGTGACATGATGACCCGAGGGCGTGATCTCATGATCTCATGATCTCATGATCTCATGATCTCATGATCTCATGATCTCGCGATCTCGTGGGGGCGTGGTGGTGCGGTGGCGACGCGATGTGGCGGTCTGGCGTCGCCGCGGCGACGCAACGAATCAATCCGCCGTATCCGTGCCGGCCGGCACCCTCGCGTGCGCCTTTGCGCTCGGCGCGGGGGACCACGCGGGACGCGCCTTGCGCTCCGAATCCACCACGACGATATAGCGCCCCGCCCACGGCACGATCTGGCGATCGCTCTTCAACACCCACAACGACTTGCCCGAATCGACGAGCGCCGCATATTCCGCGTCGAGAATCCCGTAGTGATCGAGGAACGTATTGAGCGACGCGGGAATGCGCACGCAGCCCTTCGAATGACGCACGCCGAGCAGCGGCTCGAGCCGGTCTGGATCGGTGGCGTGCATCTGGAAGCGCATCTGCGAGATCCCGCCTTTGCCCCAGCCGCGCTCGGCCTGCGCCCAGCCGAGATCGAAGATGCGCATGTCGCGCTTGCCATAGCCGCGAATGTGGTTCTGGTTCTCCGTGCCCTCGGAGCGGAAATCCATGTTGGACGGCGTATGTTCGAACACGCCGAGCGGCGTCACGAAATGGTCGAACTCGCCAGGCCGGCCGGTGGATACCGGCGATGCGCCGATCATCTGCCAGGCGTCGGCGGGCGTCGCGCGAAAATAGATGAAGAGCGCCTGCGCGTTCGCGTTGCGGTCGACCATCACGACATACTCGCCCGAGAGTTCGCCCAGCGCGTGCTCGCGCAACGCCGCCTGCAGACGCCCGGCATAGGCGCGCTGCTCCGCGGCCGGCACATTGAGCCGGCGCGTGACCTGGCGGGAGAACATGTCGCGCAACGCCAATGCGCGGCGCGGATCCACGACGCCCGCGGCGTCCGGCGCGGCGAGGGACGATGCGTCGTCGGGCGATGCAGCGCCCGATGACGCAGCGGACGACGACTTGGCGGACGACGACGTAGCCCCTGATGACTCAGCGGACGACGACAGAGCGGAGGACGACCTACCGGGCAACGACGCAGCGGACGACGACCTGGCGGACGACGACATAGCGCCCGATGACGCGGCGCCGCGAGAAGCGGCTCCACTGGTTGCCTCGGGCAGCGTGGCGGCGAGGCTCGCGCAAGCCGATACAGCCAGCGCGCCGGCGACAGAGAAGCTCGCGAACACCGACGCCGGCGCATGCATCGGACGGCGCGGTGCCTTTGCGTCAAGCGATGGACGGCGTGCCGCCTTCGCGATGGATGACGCGCGACGCGACGCCTGCACGTCAAAAAGGAACGAGAACGGCAACGGGCGCAACATCTGCGCAGCGAATGACGGTCGACACCGTGCCTGCCCGCTCAATAACGGAGACTGCGGCGTCCGCACCCAGAATGACTGCCAGCGCAGCACGTGTGCAACGACCGACAGTCGACACAACGCCTTCCTGATCAACGACGGACGGCACAGCAAACAGAATGCGCGCCGTATACAGCGGGTCATGCGCGCCGCGACTCGTGTGGAAGCCGGGCGGTCCAGTTCTGGCGGGCGAGGCCGCTTGGGGTAGTTCATCGCGGGTTCGCACTGATGTGTGTTTATTATTGGCTGCTCGCAGGTTGATGCGGCGCTCGGAACCCGAGATGTTACGCAGCACATCGAAATCTGTCGATGGCGCCCGGCGGGTCCGCTGCGTGCTCGCAGGCCATGGAAGTCGCTGGTTAGACATCGCGTTCACGAGCAAGGAGCAGGAGAACCATGAAGCACACCGATCCAGCCGCTGTCCAGAGGGACATCGCAGCGGAACTGCATTTGACCGCCAGGTTCGACGCCAACGAGGAGATCGGGCGTCGAGTCTCTTTTCTCGCGAATTACCTGCGCAGCAATGGCCTGAAGACCTATGTGCTCGGCATTAGCGGCGGGGTGGATTCGACGACGGCCGGGCGCCTCGCGCAGCTGGCCGTCGAGCGCTTGCGCGCCGACAACTACGACGCACGTTTCGTCGCGATCCGCCTGCCGCACGGCGAGCAGAAAGACGAGGCCGACGCGCAGCAGGCGCTGGCCTTCATTCGCGCTGACGAGACGCTGACCATCGACATCAAGCCCGCCGCCGACGCGATGCTTGCGTCGCTGCGTCAAAGCGGCCTGCCTTTCTCCGACGAAGCGCACGAAGACTTCGTCCACGGGAACATCAAGGCGCGGCAAAGAATGATCGCGCAGTATGCGGTGGCCAGCACGCGCGCCGGCGCGGTGATCGGCACGGACCACGCGGCGGAATCGCTCATGGGCTTTTTCACTAAGTTCGGCGACGGCGGCGCCGACGTGCTGCCGCTCGCCGGCCTCAACAAGCGCCGCGTGCGCGCGGTCGCGAAGGCGCTGGGGGCCTCGGACGCGCTCGCGCACAAGGTGCCGACCGCCGACCTCGAAGCGTTGCGTCCACAACGGCCCGACGAAGACGCGTACGGCGTTCCCTACGAGACCATCGACGACTTCCTGGAAGGCAAACCGGTCAGCGACGAGGCACGCAACATCATCTTGCGTTTCTACACTGTCACGCGGCACAAGCGGGCGCTGCCGTACACGCCGTTCGACTGGCCGGTGCCTGAGAGCGGGAAATGAGGCGAGAGGCGTGGGCATGAGGCATGAGGCGTGGGCCTCAAGGCGCAAAGCAGTGCGCCGCGAGGCGCAGGCTGCGCGCCGTGAGCCGCTCGACGCGGGCCGTGAGCCGAGGGCCCTGAGCCCTGAGCCGAGGGCCACGCGCAGCAAGGCGCAGTCCGCAAGGCGCACGCCGAGTCCGCCAGCCGTCAGCCCCAGCCCCGGCCCCAGCCCCAGCCCCAGCCCCCGGAAGTGTGGCGCGCTCAGTGAGCCGGCGGCGGCTCGTCGGTGAAAAGATCGGCGCTCGCCTCCAGCGCCACGCCGCCCAGGTGCTTGCCGTGAATCTGCCGCGCGATGACTTCGCCGACATACGGCACCTGCGCGTCGAGCTCGACCGTCGCGTACGCGCCGGGCTTGCCGGCGTCGATCACTTCGACGTGGCGCGCGTAATGCCCGAGCTCGCGCTCGAGGAATTCGCGCACTTCCTGCTCGCTGCAAGACGGCGCGATGTTGCGCACGATCAGGTTCATGCGGCCTACCCTTGCCGGCTGCCGCGCCTGTCGGCGCGCACGCGCGCCGGGCGCAATGCCGCGCGCTGTCTAGCCTGTGCGGCGGCCAGTTCGCGGATGAGGGCGGCGCCCGCCGCGCCCAGCGCGGCCAACGACAGGTAGAAAGCAATCATTCGAATCTCCGGTATTCCGACAGGTTCGCCAGGTTTCCTGTTTCAGGATAGCCACTGGCGGTCGCAAATGCGATGCGACGCGGCGTGTGGACACCAAGCTGCATTGACGACGGCAAACAATGCACTGTACCCGAACGGCACAATCTCCGTTCGGCAACTGCGCTGTCTCTTTGACGGTGCTCAGCGCTCCAGACGTTTGTCACCCAGACGCCGGACGCAAGGAGCGAGCCGCGCCGTGCATGCCGGTGTGCATTGCGTCGATGGACACGCGGAAAAACCGGGCTCGAGCAGTCAGTGTCAGTCCGCGTCCTGCACGTTGGCCGCGCTGACCCACCACGCGTTCCTGCCTTGCGGCAATTCGACCAGAACTGCCGAGGGGTCGTCGACACCGTCGTCCGCGACTTCGCATACCGCGAGGCCGTCGGGCAGACGCTTTACTTCACCGGCCGACTCAAAAAGCGCGATGCGCTGTGCATTGAGCGGACGCAGTTGGCGATAGACATCGAAGCTGATGGCCGCGGGCACGTCGCCGCGAATCTGCAGCGAGTCGGCTTTGCCGCAACGGATCGACTCGGCGGCTGATACTGGCGCGCTGCCGGCGGCGCACGCGAGGGTCAGCGCAGCCAGCGTCGCGGCGGCAAGATGTGAATAGGTCATGGTGGTTCTCCGGAATGAGTTGGGTCGGCGAGTTGAACGCGAAATAAAAGGCACGCCAGCCAGACGACGGCAAGCTACCGGAACGCAGGCTAAACGGCGCGCGCAAGAGAAAGGGAGCCTGGTTTGCGCAGTCGCTGTCGCTGTCGTAGCCATAGCCATTGCCATAGTCACAGTCACCGCCACAGTTACAGCCGCAGCCGCAGCCGCAGCCGTAGCCGCAGCCGTAGCCGCCGCCACCCATTCTTCCTGTCGTCGCTCATCTGCAACGCAGTCCGCGCAAGGCCGCGCAGCAACCAGGCTACATCACGGCGATGTGACGCGTCCCGCGATACGCCCGCCTTCGACGCTGGTGGCCACGTCGAGCCGGCTGATGTTGCAGGACTCCTGGCCGTAGCCCGAATAGACCACCGACCAGTCGCCGACGATCGCTGCTTGCGCTTCCGCGAGACTCAGCTTGCCTTCGCAGACGCAGCGCTTGAGCATGACAGCCGCGCGCGCCTTGCGCCGCTCGCCTTGGCGCCCTGCCCACGGCAGAAGGCCGAGGTTGGCGGGCGCATCGGGCGAACCGCCGAGCACCACCGGCACGCGCCGGTCCAGCGCGAAGTCGGCTGCGTCGTCTGCTTCGATGCCACGCTCGGCGAGCATGCGGTCCTTGTGCGCCATCAGTTCATCAAACGGCGGCGCAACCGTGCTGGCATAGCCGGGCCGGCAGATCGTCTCGCCGATCGACTGCTGAGTGACATGTTGATCGAGCATGCCCGCGTCCTGCGCATGCGCCGCACCGACTCGCAATGCGACGAACGCGGTCAGCCCAAGCATCAGCGCGATACGCGCATGCCGCGCGCGCGACAGCGCCGACGTATGTGGGTACGGTCGAAAGATAGTGCCGGTATGGTCGGCGCAACAGCCGCTGCGACGCCTGTCTGCAATGCCTGCCTTCATTCGTCGGCGCGCCGCCGGGGGCGCGCAATAGTTCAATTCGCAAGGCAATTAAAACACATTCGAACCGCATGCGTAAAAAGCGGGTCGAAGCGCGGCCTGCACGAGCGCCACTACGCACCACTGGCTCCCCCGGCGCCATCACTCACTACGCACCGCGACGAACCGTTGCACTGACACCGCGCCGTCTGGTCTATTGCGTCGCCCGGGCCTGAAGCGCACGAATGCGGCTGAGCGCTTCGGTGTTGGCTACCGTCGCATCGTACATTTGCGCGAGATCCGCCTTCAGCGCCGTGCGCGAGCCGCCGTCGAGATACACCATGTGGCCCGACGGATAGAAGCGTGCTGACAGATTCTGCCGAACCTGCTGACTGAGCAGCGGCATTTGCTGCAGGTCGAGCACCGTCTGATAGAACGGCGTGACGAAATCATAAAAGCCGTTTGCCGACAGTACTTTGAGATCAGGGTTCAACGCCATGACGGCGGCAAGATCGCCGGCCGTGTAAAGGATCACGTTCCCTTTGTCGTCCACGCCCTTCTGCGCGCCGGTCGGGTCGACGTGGCTGAAGTCCCAGAACTGGAACGTCTGATCGTTCAGATCCGTGAAGGCCGAGTTCGACGTGTATTTCAACTGCTCGTTCAGATAGACGTTCCACATTGTCGTATAGACGCCCGACACCGCCGTCATCGTCGGGTCGTTGCCGCCCGAGTTCGGGTCGATCTTGCCGGCAATGCCGGTTCCGATGGCGGTAACGCGGCCGTCGTAAGCACCGAGCACGAGGCCCTGGGGCTTGAGCAGCGTGGTCAGAAACAGCGAATTGCCACGGCTGTCGTACGAAGCGATGTCAAGGCTCCACGCGAGCAAGGTGGTCTTGTCGATGCCAGTGTATTCGGCGAGCTTCTCGACCGTCGCCGAATCCGTGGTTGGGAACTTGCGCAACGCCGCGAGGTAATCCGTGCGGGCGAACTGGGCGACTTCCTCCGCGAAGGCGCCGAGATCCGTCGGCCGCGGCGCGATGCCGAGCTTCTTGTGATACCACGCGTCGGCGGCGGCCGTGGGCAGCACGCCGACAGGATTGCCCGCCTGCGCATAGTCGAGAATCGACGATTGCAGCGTGATGCCGTTCAGATCGACCCCGCCCTCGTGCAGCCGGTAGGCGAGCACGCAGCTGCGCGCCGTGCCGTACGACTCGCCGAACAGATACTTGGGCGAATTCCAGCGGTTGTTCTTCGTCAGAAAGCGCTTGATGAACTGTGCGATGGAATCGGCGTCCTGGTCGACGCCCCAGAAATCGCGATTCTTCTTAGGCGCAATAGCCGCCGAATAGCCGGTGCCGACCGGATTGATGAAAATCAGATCGCTTTTGTCGAGCAGGCTGTCGGGGTTATCTTCGATCGTGTAGGGCGCGGGCGGCGTGAAGCTCGGCATCGACGTCTTGATGCGGCGCGGCCCGAACGAGCCGAGCAGCACGAATACAGCCGAAGAACCGGGCCCACCGTTATAGAAGAACGTTAGCGGCCGGGTTTCCTCGTGCTGGTTGTCCTGCGTGAACGCGACGTAGAACATGCGCGCGGCGGGCTCCGAGCTGCTCGGGTCGACGATCACCAGATGGCCCACCGTCGCCGTGTAATTGATCTTCTTGCCGTCTATCGTGACCGAGTGATGCGTGATCGCGGCGTTCTCGTCCGTCGCGGTGACGGAATCGTCCGGCCCGTTACCGTATGCGACCGGATCGAAGAAGGGCTGATCGCCCGCCTTGTGCTTGCCGCCCGCCGCTGCGGGCTTGGCGGAGGCTTCGGAATTGTGCGGCGACTGCGGACTAACGGACGCTGGCTCTGTGCTTGTCATGATCGCTCCATGTGTACGTTCACGTCTTGCCGGTGCTGCGGATTTTCTGCCGGCCAACTTGTCGACCGATTTGTCGGCCAACTTGCCGACCGATTTGCCGACTATAGTGCGGCAGCCACTTTCTGACCATTGGGGCTGCCGAGTCCGGTGCACGCGTCCCAGCCCGCGGACGCCGCAAAGCTGCCGTTATTGCCCTGCGTGATGTCGTTACAGACGCCCGCCGCCTTGTACAGCTTCGGATTCACGAAGCCCGCCGGCGCGCCTCGTGCCGCATTGATGCGGGCAATCAGCCCGGCCCACAGCGGCGCCACGGCGCTCGTGCCGCCCACCACCGTTTGCGTGCCCGCGACCAGCACGGTATAGCCGGTGAGCGGCGAGGCGTCGCCAGCCACATCCGGGACGCCGCGCCGCGCCAGCGGCTTCTTGCCGCCCGCCGTCAACGCAACCGAAAGTCCCTCCTGCCAGGCGGGCAACGCAAACGCGCCGCTCACGCCACCGCCGCCCGCGCCGCCTTGCGGACCGTCGTTCCAGACCACCTCATGGGTGATCGCGGTGCCCGACGCGCTCACGCTCGTGCCGCCGCACGCGAGCACATACGGACTCGCCGCCGGAAAGTCGACGTGGTCTCCGCCACCGGCGCCGTCGCTCGATCCGCTGTCGCCCGACGCCGCACAAACCGTCACGCCGAGCGCCGCGGCGGTTTGCAGCACGCTGTTGAACGCCTTCAGCGACTGGCTCGTCCAGATGGACTCCGGCCCGCCCCAACTGATGGAAATCACCGACGGCTTGTTGACCGTATCGTGCACCGCGCGGCTCACTGCATCGATAAAACCGGCGTCGCTGTTCGGCGCGAAGTACACCGCAATCGTCGCGCCCGGCACGATGGCGCCGACAATCTCAATGTCGAGCGTAACCTCGCCGTCAGGCCCGCTGGGATCGCCGGTCGGTTCGTTGCGCGCCTGATCGACGCTGACTGATTTCACCGTGGGCGAAGGTACGCCGAGGCTCGCGAAGTACGATTTGAGATCCGCCGGATCGTATCCGCCGCCCAGTTCGATGATACCGACGCACTGGCCGCTGCCGTCACCCTGTGGAAACTGGTAGAGCGATGCGAGTTCCAGTGGCGTGAACGAAGCCTGGTGCGTTCGGGCGGGCCTGAACGGCGGGCGGATGCGAAAGTGCGGCCGCGCTTGCGGGCGGTTGTCGAGCCCGAGCACCGCCTCCACGACGTCATGCAGATCGTCCGGCACATGGACCGCGCCGGTGCGGCCGCGAAATTCCCCGGCCGTATGGTGCTGATACTTTTCGAGCTTGACCTCGAACGCGCTCTGGAATTGCCCGACCGTGCCCGACAGCAGCACCGAGCGCGCGGCCGGGTCCTCGCGCAGCACCGTGAGGCCATGAGCGGCGGCAAATGCCTTGACTTTGGCGATGTCCTCGGGGGCCGCGCCATAGTCTTTTGCCAACACCTCGCGCGACAGCGGTTTTACGTTCGGATCGCCGGCTTCGATCCGGCTCATCAGCGCGTCGAATTGCGCCTGCTGCTGGCGGCGCAGCATGACGAAAACCTCGATCTTCTCGGATGGATCGCAGGCTCCGATCAGTTTCGAACCTTGTTCTACCGTTCGCTCGCTTCCGGGCAGCGGTTTCTTGGTGGCCATGTGTCGATTCTCCTCTTGGCATGACGGGCGGGATGCGAGGGACAGGAGAGCGGCACGTGCGCCCATCCACTCGCCGCCGGACGACAGCTGTTACATGGTGATGCGTTACATGATGATGCAGGCGGGTTGCTGCATGCAGGACTTCGCAAACCTTCGGACCAATGCATTCGAACACAGTTCCGGCGCGCGCGGCAGTCGGCCGAATGGCCAATGCGGCGGCTCCCTCATGCACGCAGCGCAGCGCTCCGTTATGATGCTGCAGCGGCCATTCAGCCGTTACATTGCCTCGCGCCCGTATGTGCGCACGATCGAAGAATCAGAGGAACCCCATGTCAATCTCGATGTATCAAGCATCTCTGCCCGTGCTGATTCGCGGCCTCACCAATCTGCAGGCCATCCTCGGCAAGGCCCAGGCGCATGCCGCAGCAAAGCAGATCGAACCGTCGGTATTCACGAACGCGCGCCTCGCGCCGGACATGCTGCCGCTCGTGCGCCAGATCTATATCGCAAGCGATACCGCGAAGGGTTGCGCCGCGCGTCTTGCCGGCGTGGAAGCGCCCAAATACGACGACGTCGAACAGACTTTCGACGAACTGCACGCGCGCCTTCAAAAGACGATCGACTATCTGAAGGAATTCAGCCCGCAGCAGATCGACGGATCGGAGGAGCGCACCGTCACGTTGAAAATGCGCAGTGGGGCAATCGACTTCACGGGCCAGTCGTATCTGCTTGGTTTCGTGCTGCCGAACTTCTTCTTCCACGTCACCACGGCGTACGACATCTTGCGCCATAACGGCGTGGAGCTCGGCAAGCTCGATTATCTCGGCGCGCTAAAGTAAGCGGAGCCCTCACACGCGCGGCTGGAAGGCGATGATCGCCATGCCGGCCAGCGTCACCGCGACGCCGGCTGCGTCCCACAGCGTCGGCCGCACCTTGTCGACGCACCACAGCCAGGCTATTGCCACCGCCACATACACGCCGCCGTAGGCCGCATATACGCGGCCCGCGGCGGTGCCGTGCAGCGTGAGCAGCCACGCGAACAGCGCGAGACTGAGCGCGCCCGGCAAGAGCAGCCAGACGGAGCCACCCTCTTTGAGCCAGCGCCACGGCAGATAGCAGCCAAGAATTTCAGCCACGGCGGTAATGGTGTAAAGCAGCAAGGTTTTCATCGACTACAGGCAGTGTGTGTTCGCGTAGCGCAGGCCGCGCGCGATCAGGCATGCGCGCGGATCGGCGCTCTATCGGTCTTATTGACACAATCACTTGGCGCGCGAGCAAGGGCCGTGCGAAAGTCGCCGCACCTTTTTGCCATTCACGACCTTTGCCCGACATGAGCACTGCATCGCCCTGCGTCGACATCTGCAAGTTCGACAGTGAAACCGGCTACTGCATCGGCTGCCTGCGCACACGCGATGAATGCAGGAGCTGGAAGAAGATGAAAGACAAGCACCGCAGAAAAATTATCGACGACCGCTCGCGCCGCGAGCGCAAGCTGAAGCGGTAGACCGTTGGAGTTCGTTAGAAGGCGTGGAAGCGTGGCGCAGCCCGGCAAAACTGTCAATCTAGCGACAGCCGCAGCGCGAAGCCGATCAGCGCCGCCGAGAAAGTCCAGCGCTGCAGCGTCTGGGCAAGCGGATGCGCGCGCATCCATTGGGCGATGCGCGCAGCGCCGACTGCATACGCGAGGTCGAAGCACATGCCGACCGCGAGCAGCACCGAACCTAGCTCGATCATCTGCAACGCGACCGGTCCCGCTTCGGGGCGCACGAACTGCGGCAACAGCACCGAGCAGAACAGCAGCGCCTTCGGGTTCAGCAGATTGGTCAGCAAGCCCTTGACGAACGCAGCCCGCAACTGGCGCACGCCGGTCGTGCCAGCCCGCTGCGGCGAGCCCGCCTCGTCGTTTGCCGCGCTCGCGTCGGGCAGCGCGAACACCGGCGAGCGAAAAATCTGGATGCCGACCCACGCGAGATAAACCGCGCCGCCATAGCGCACGACGTCGTACAGCCACGGCGCATTGCGCAGCAGCGCGGCCGCACCGCATGCGGACAGCGTCACGTGCGTCGCGCGGGCCACGCCGAGCCCGCAAGCGGCCGCGAAGCCGCTGCGCACGCCGCGCCCAATACTCGTTTGCAGGATGAGCGCCATGTCGGGACCAGGCACCGCGTAGACGACCAGTAGCGCGGCGATATATACAGCGAGAAGGTGTGCGGAAATCATGTGAGCCTCTTTTATTCAGGGCTCTATCTTGCTATCGCCGATGGAGGGTTTGCTGGCGAATTTCCGGAGTCGTGGCGTGAGTTTTGGAGGAATGCGCTAAGATCGCGTGATTTTCGTCGGCCTTCCGCCAGCGCAAAAACAGTCGCCACCAGACATGACAACCGACCTCGACAAGACCGACCGCGCGATTCTCGCCGCGCTGCAAAAAGACGGCCGCATGTCGAATGCGAAGCTCGCCGAACTCGTCGGCCTCAGCGAAACGCCTTGCGCGCGGCGCCTGAAGCGCCTCGAGCACGATGGCTACATAGGCCAGTACCGGGCTGTGCTCGCGCGTTCGGCGCTCGGCTTCGGCGTGGTTGCGTTCGTTCTCGTGCGCTTTGCCGTGCACGACAAGGACCTCGCCAACCGCTTCGAGCGCGAAGTGCAGGCGATTCCGCGGATCATCGCGTGTCACAACGTATCGGGCAGCGCGGACTACATCCTGCAGGTGGTCGCGCGCGACCTCGACGATTACGGCACGTTCATGCGCGACCAGATGCGCAGCCTGCCGGGCGTGACATCCGTGGAGTCGGCGTTATCGTTGCGCGAGGTGAAGGCCGACGGCGGCTTGCCCCTGTTGTGAGCCCGAACATGGCATAGTCACGCCATTTCACGCGGCGCGAGCCGCACGGACGAACACGGAGTTCTCATGGACAACATCGATCACGACAAGGCGCGGGCCGAAGAAACCGCCGCGATGGAACGCGTATTGACCGCGACACAACGGGTGAAGACGGCGTTTGCGTCGTTGCAGTCGCAATTCCCGCCGGCCGGCAGCGGCAAGCCCTCGCAGTTCGCGCTGCAGACTTTCGACGCCGCCCTGCAGGAGCTCGAAGACGCCCAGGCCGCATTCGACGAACTGCTGGGCGACCTGCTCGACGGCAACCGCTGAGCCTGTTAGCTGCGCTGGGAGAAGCGCGCCGCCGCTTGCCCCAGCGCAGCGGGACGTTCAGCCTTCCCGGGTTTCGATTACAGGTTCGCAAAGAATCGGAAAGTTGACCGAGTTCGCGATATAGCACTTCTCATGCGCCGTGTGATGGAGGCGCCGCGCCAGTTCGACGTCGCCGCCCGCCTGAATGAGCACGCGCGGGCGCAGCACGATCTGCGCAAAGCGGCCTTGTTGTGGACTGTCGAGCATGGTTCCTTCGGCTTCGTCGCGATAGTCCACGACGACAACGCCCGCGTCCGAGCACAGGTGCAGGTACCACAGCTTGTGACACGCCGAGGCCGAGGCGACCAGCAGGTCTTCGGGATTCCAGCGGTCGGCGTCGCCGAGAAACGCGGCGTCGGACGAGCCGGCAATGGCCGGCTTGTTTGCCGAGGCGATTACATGATCGCGGCCGTAGTCGCGATAGCCGGAGGTTCCGGTGCCGCGATTGCCTGTCCACTGCACGCAGACTCTGTATGTGTGCTCGCCGTATGCCATGCGCGCTTCCTGTGATCGAACGAACCGGTTGAAGGAGCGTCTATTCTAGCCGCCGGGCGCCGGCCAACCCGACGTTCTCGCCTGTCTGTCTATCGAGGCGCCGCGGGCCTGCCGCTCAGGCCCGGCACTCGCGGATCGGGGTTCTGGTTCAGGCTCGTGCCGTTCGCCCGCATGTTGTTGGGCACGTGCCCGGGACTGACGGTAATGCCTGTGCCAAGGCGCGTGCCGGTGCCCAGACCCGTGCCGTTGCCCATGCTGTTGCCCGCGCCACTGCCAAGGCCGCTGCCGACGGCCCCGCCGGGCGTAGTAAGCCCCGGCGTCGGGTTGAGTGTCGAGCCCCCTGCTCCGCCACCGCGTGCTGCGTTTCCACTCGACGGCACCGCGTTCAGGCCGCCATTGCCGGCGTTGCTGCCGACCGCCTGCGCGGCCGCCATTCCGCTCATGCCGCACAGGCACGCTGCGACCATCACCATTGATGCAATACCGCCAGTTGCAATGCTCATGACTTCGCTCCGTGAGATAACGCACCGCTCAACCCATATGACGAGCCGCTGCCTGCTTCGTTCACGGTCGTAACAGGGTCTATCCGCGTCAGCGCGCGAACGGCGTTCCACCGTGCAACGTCGTACAAATGCTTACAAAGCACGCGTCGGGAGCGTACACCTGACGCTTCGTGCAAGCGTTATTGCAGGCATCTACCCGCGGAGCCCGCAATGAACACGAACCTCACGAGCAGCACTTCACCGCGCAGCCGTATTCATCCGTTGATCGCCGGCGCAGCAGTGGCCGTCATCCTCGCAAGCGCGACGGGGATCGCGGCGATGACCGGCTTGCTGCCCACTTCGCATGCGCTCACCGAACCGGCGCCTTCGCCGGCCGCCCTCGCCGCGCAGAACACGAGCGGCGCGCTGGCCGCACCGCAGCCGGCGTCCGCTCAATCAGCGGTTCAACAAACGGCTCAACAAACGGCTCAACAGGCGGCGTTGCAAACCGCGCAGCAGCCCATCGCGCAAACGGTGCAGCAGCCGGCGCAGCACGCCGCGCCCGCAAAGCCGCCGGTTCATCGCACGCATACCGGCGCCACGCAAGCGCCGCGATACGCAAACAACAACGGCTACCACACGGCCAACGAACCCACCGCGGCTCGCCCGGTTCCCGCCGATCCGTACGCGGGCGAAGTAGTCGCCATCAACACCGTGCAGTCGCCCGAGCCGACCACTGGCCTCGGCGCACTCGGCGGCGCGGTTGCCGGCGGCCTGGTCGGCAATCAGATCGGCGGCGGACGCGGGAAGATCCTGACCACGATTGCGGGCGCGGTCGGCGGCGGGCTTGCAGGCAACGGCATCGAGCACGCCGTGCGCAAGCAGACCACCTACCAGGTTCAGGTGCGCATGCAGGACGGCAGCTACCGCAATTTCGACTATCAGACGCAGCCGCCCGTGCAGGTCGGCGAACGCGTGCGCGTCTCGGGCGACACGCTCACGGCTTCCTGAGCGCTCGCGAAAATTTCTTGGGAGCCGGCGCGCGAGAAATGAGACTCGGCGAGCCATAGAATCGCATCGTGCGCGTTATGATCGGTCGTTACGCCAAAACGGCTGATCGCGCACGATGGAGCAAGCGTACGTCCACCTCCTGCATCTGCTGGCCGGCCATCCGGAATGGATGCTCACGGTCGTGTTCCTCGCGGCCTTTCTCGAGTCGGTCGCCGTCATCGGCACCTTCGTTCCCGGCAGCACCGCGATGTTCCTCGCGGGCGCGCTCACCGGCACCGGTTCGCTGAGCCTTGGCTGGGTGCTGGCGTGGGCGATAGCGGGCGCCATTGCCGGCGACGGCATCAGCTTCTGGCTCGGCAGCCGCTACAAGAGCCGCATCGTCAAACTCTGGCCGTTTTCCCGTCATCCCGAAGTACTGGAAGCCGGTTACCGCTTTTTCGGCAAGCATGGCGCGAAGAGCGTGGTGCTCGCGCGCTTTGTGGGACCGCTGCGCGCGATCGTGCCGGTGGTCGCCGGCATGCTCGGCATGTCGCCGCTGCGCTTTTACGCGATGAACGTGCTGTCCGCGCTTCTATGGGCGCCGGCGCATATCCTGCCCGGCGTGGTGTTCGGCGCGTCAGTGCTGCTCGCGGGCGCGGTTTCGTTCCGGCTCGTCGTGATCCTCGCGCTGTTCGTGGTGAGCATCTGGCTCAGCTATCGGGCAGCGGCTTTCCTGCTTTCGCACGCGCACGCATGGTCGAATGCGGCCGGCCGTCATCTCGGCAGCTGGGCTTGCCGCCACCCCGGACCGCTTGGCCGCGCCGCGCGAAGAATGCTCGACCCCGCAGCACCGGACGCGACCAGCATCCTGGTGGCGTCGTTGATCGTGCTCGTATGCGGCGCACTCTTCTTCGGCATTCTCGAAGACGTCATCACGGGCGATCCGATCACGCACGTCGACCAGTCCGTGTATCGCTTCATGCAATCGGTGCGCACGCCGTGGGGCGACGCCGTGCTCGCCGGCCTGGCGACGCTCGGCAGCACTGCCACGCTGGCCGCGCTGATCGTCACCGTCGCACTGTGGATGGTCTGGGAGCGGCGCTGGCGCACCATCGGCTACTGGCTCGCAGCCGTCGTCTTTTCGCAGATGCTGATCTTCGCCCTGCAATTCACGATGCAGCGCGCCGCGCCCAATGGGCTGATGACGAACGCATACGTGTTCCCGAGCAATCACGTGGCGGCGACGGTCATCGTGTATGGCTTTCTGGCTTTTCTGCTGGCGCGGCGGGTCGGCATGCTCGAAGGCCTGCTGGTCGGCACCGTGACGACCCTCGTCGTGATCCTTGTCGCCCTCGCGGGAGTGTACTTTGGCCGGTACTGGGTGTCGGATGCGATCGGCGGCGCGGCGCTCGCCTACGTGTGGGTGGCCATTGTCGCGCTCACTGCGATGTTGCGGCATCCGCAGCCGCCGCCCACGCGCCGGTGGATGCCGGCAATCGTGTTCGCGGTGGTGCTCGCGAGTGTCGGTGTGCAATCCGGTCTCGGCATGATGACGGCGCCGCCCGGCGCTCTCGCGCCGCTGCCGCTCGCACATGTCACGCGGCAACAGTGGACGCAGACGGTATGGAAGCAGTTGCCCTGCTATCGCTCGGACATGGGCGGCGACCGCAAGGAGCCGCTCACGCTGCAATGGGTAGCGGACGGCGAATCGCTTCGCCGGCAATTGCGCGGCGAGGGGTGGCTCGAGGGCACCGATCTGTCCGCGCACAGCCTGCTCTCGCTCGCCTCGCCGGATGTGCCCGCCACCGCGTTGCCCGTACTGCCGAAGCTGAACAACGGCGTACCCTCGTCGCTCGTTTTCATGCGTCCCGGCGAAACGCGCAACCAGCGCGACGTGCTGCGCTTCTGGCCAAGCGGCTATGCAGTCGGCAACGGCACCGCCGCCGTGCCGCTGTGGCTCGGCTCGATCGCGCATGAACGGCTCGTGCACGCCTCTTGGCCGCTCAACCTCGTGCGCGTGGACAAGCACATCTCCTCGTATGACAGCGGCGAGAAGCTGGGCGGCAACTCAGGCGCGAGCGTGGTCGCGACGGGGACCTGTCATGGCGTTCCCGTAGCGCTGCTCGCCTCGGTGGCGCAGTGATCGGCGCTACTCGAACGTCGCGCTGACCGAAAGCTGTACCGAGTTGCCCCTGGGCCGGTGGCTCGCCTGCACTTCGTTGACCCAGCGCAGCGCGGCCGATACCGGCGTTTTCGACACCTTGCCCGACCACGTGACCATCGGACCCAGGCCCCAGGCGTGGCCGCGCGCGCCGCCGACCCGGTCCGCGATGCCGCCGCTGTCGTCGGCGAGCTGCTGGATATAGCCGCCCACCACGCCCACGCCCCACCCGCTCTGAAAACGTTTGAGCGCGAGCATATCGAGCACGCTGACGGGCGCGTTGTGATAGTGCGTGCTGCTGTTCGGCGTATAGAAGCCGATACCGTAGTTGACCGTCAGTTCGATATTCTCCGAAGGGATCAGATGCGTGTACGCAATGGTCGGCGTGAAGGTCCACGTGTTCTCGCCGGCATTGGCGAGACGGCTCGTACTATACGAACCCGTCGGCGCAAAAATCTGCACGCTGAGTGCCACGTGGTCCGTCTTCGTGAGATGGTAGCCCGCGATCACCGGCACGAAAAACAGATCGGCGAACTCAGTCGAGTGATCGTTGGGAAGGATGCCGTTGAAGCTCGACGCATGGGTGTACTGCACAGGCACGCCGACGAGCGAGGCGAAATTCCATCCGCCCCACGTGACACCCCAAGGTTTCAGCACGTCCGCGATCGTGTAGACCACCTGATAGTTGAGACCTCGCGTGACATTTCCCGACACCGGCACCGTTTTCGATGCGCCGAGCGAACCTTCGTAGTAGATGGTTGCAAAAGAAACGATCCAGTCGGAGGTGGGCGGCACCACGCCTGCGTACGGCGACACCTGCTCGCCGGTAACGGGTCTGCCCACTCCGCCTTCTGTTGCGACGCACTCGCTGGCGTGGACGCACGCGAGCGCCGCCGCGGCGAGAGCGAGGCGCGCCGCCGTCCCCCGGGTCGCCGGACGCGATGCGCCGAGTCTCTCCAGCGCCGAGGCGCGCTGCGTCGATGCAATTGCCTTCATGCCGCCCCCTATTGGACCGTATAGCCCTTGCCTTGCATGCACGCGCCGTACGCATGCCAATAGGTGTTCATCGCCGATTGCTGGGACGACGCGGCGGCCTGCGCCTGTGCTGCGTGCTGCTGACGGCTGCGCACGCCGCCGGCGAGCGCGCCCGCGGTTGCGCCCACCGCGGCGCCGTGGCCGGCGTCATTGCCGCTCACTTCGCCGACCAGTGCGCCGGCGGCCGCGCCTCGCGCCGCGCCCCGGACGCGCGCGCCGGTTGGTCCCGCTGGTGGCGGGGGCGTCTGCGCGACGACAGCCGGATCGATGCCGGTGCTCTGCTTCGCCCAGGCGTAACACGCGCCGTCGTCCGAGATCTGCTGCTGTTGACTTTGTCCATGCGCGGGATATGTGGCCGGTTTCTGAGCAAAGGCGAGCGCACTCGCACTTGCGAGAACCACTGCGGCGAATCGCTTCATTTGAATCCTTGTCTTAAGGAAAGCTGATGGGTTCGACGTTGGCGGCATGACCCGGGACCGGCGCAGCTCGAACGTAAAGCATCTTACTTAACAGGATTCCTGCCACCGAGAGCACTGCAGCTAAACGCGATCAGCTTTACTTAACACTGCGCGCACTGATTCGTGCGCTACGATGCACGTCACCAGCAATGCCCCTCGCATCGAAGATAGGAAAGGCCATTGCTAAAAGCAAGCCTATGATTAGATATACCTGTATTTTTCCGGACCCGCTTTGCTTACTTTGGCATCCTTCCTGAATAGCGCTGCCTTAGGTCATCCTGTCGCCAACTTCAACTTGAATTTGTTTGGCTCAAGCATTGCAATTCCGTATGGAAGGGAGCTAATAATCTCGCCATTGAAAGAGCCGAAGCATTCCACACAAGGGCCTCACGTCTTGCCGCAAAACATCTGGTTCAGACCCATGGCATTTCGCAGTCCGATGCTTGTCACGCCGCTGACGACGCAAGAAGCTCATGCGCGGGCGTGCAAGCCGGGTTCGCTCTCACCCACACCACAACGAGACGTGCAACTTCGAAACACGGAGATTTCATCGTGAAACGCTCAGGCGCACACCAGAGGGCAACGCTGATCGCGCTTGCCATACTGGCCGGCTCGCCGGTCATGTTCGATGCCGCGGTTCCCGCGGCCCATGCGCAAACCACTGCGAAGATGTCGAATCAGCAGCTCGATTCGCTGACTGCGTCCGTCGCGCTCTATCCCGACGCACTGCTCGCGCAAGTGCTGATGGCGTCCACTTTCCCGCAGGACATTGCGGCGGCTGCCTCCTGGTCGAGGTCCAACCCCAACGTCAAGGGCGACGACGCGGTAAGAGCAGTCGCCGGCGAGCCGTGGGACCCGAGCGTGCAATCGCTGGTGGCGTTTCCCCAGGTGCTTGCGACGATGGCCTCGAAGCCCGACTGGGTCGCACAGCTCGGCAATGCATTTCTCGCGCAGCCGAACGACGTGATGGACTCCGTTCAGCGTCTGCGTAAACAGGCGCAGCAGGCAGGCAACCTCAAGACCAGTGAGCAGCAAAAGGTCATTGTCGAGCAGAGCACCATTCAGATCGTGCCGGCCAACCCGCAGGTCGTCTACGTGCCCACCTATAACCCAACGGTGGTGTATGGCACGTGGCCCTACCCTGCCTATCCACCGGTCTATGTGCCGCCGCCCCCTGGCTATGCGGCGGCGAGCGGACTCGCTGCCGGCCTCGCGTTCGGCGTGGGCGTCGCGATTACGAGCGCGCTGTGGAGCGACGTCAACTGGAACAACCACAGCGTCAACATCAATGTGAACCGGTACAACAACATCAACGTGAACCGGCGCCTCGACGTCAACAGCAACACGACCCGATGGAACCGCGATACCACGTTCAACCGCAATGCATCCGCGAATCCCGGCGGCGTGCAGCGCGACGCTTACCGTGGGCGCGACGTGTCCGCCTCGCGCGCGCAGGCGCAGCAGGCGTTGCAGAACCGCACCGGGCAGAACCTGGGCGGCAGCGCGAGCGAGCGTCTGCACGGCATTCAGCATGGCAGCCCGAACGCCGGCAACATTCAGGCCCGCGCGCAGAACGTGAACCGCGACAACGCGCTGCGCGGCGCAGGCAACGGCGCGGCCGCGCAGCAGGACATTCAGCGCGGGCAAGCGAGTCGCCAGGCGCAGGCCGGCGCGCGCAATGACTTTGGCGGCGCCGGTGGCCAGGAACGCGTCGGCTTCGGCGGCGGCGGCGGAGGGCAACCACACAATGCGGCGGGTGCAGGCGGCGCACAGCCACATGGCGGTTTTGGAGCGGGCGGCGGCGGACAGCGCCACTTAGGACGCCAACGTTGAACGATACCAGGAGCCGCTCATGAACCACATCGAATCGATTCGCGCTTGCGTCGCGAAAGTCACCGCACAGCGCTTGTCCCGTCATCTTGCCCGCACGGCGCTCGCGCTGTCGGCGCTGTTCGTCAGCACTGCACCGGCGCACGCGCAAGCTGTCTATCCGACCCCGGACGCCGCCGTGAACGCCTTCGTCGACGCGCTCGCCACCAACGACCACGCGGCGATGCAGCACGTGCTCGGCAAGTACTACAACCGCTTTATTCCGTCGAAGGACGTCGGAGAGGAAGACATCTACGACTTCCTGGGCGCGTGGGCTGCGGGCCACCGCATAATCGACGACGCCGAGCCGCTTCACGGCCGCCCAAGCAAGCATCTGTCGGTCGGCACGAGCGGCTGGACGCTGCCGATTCCGCTCGTGCAGGCGGAAAGCGGCTGGCGCTTCGATCCCGCGGCGGGCAGCGACGAAATCCTCACGCGCCGGATCGGCCGCAACGAACGCGCGGCGATCATGACCTCGCTCGCCTATCTCGACGCGCAGCGCGATTACCGCACGTTAACTGGACACTACGCGCAGCGCCTGATCAGCACGCCCGGCCAGCGCGACGGACTTTACTGGCCCACCGCTGCCGGCGAAGCGGAGAGCCCCCTCGGTCCGCTCGCAGCCGCGATGCCGAAAATCGGCTCGGTCAGCAAGGACGGTTACCACGGCTATCACTTCCGCATTCTGGGCGCGCAGGGTCCGCATGCGAAAGGCGGTGCGCTCGACTATGGGGAGAATGGCACGCTGGCCAAAGGCTATGCCCTCGTTGCGTGGCCTGCGGAATATGGCAAGACCGGCGTGATGAGCTTCATCATCAATCAGGATGGCCAGGTTTATCAGAAGAACCTCGGGCACGATTCGTCGCGCAAAGCCGCGGCGCTCAGATCGTTCGATCCCGATCCGTCATGGCAGCCCGTAGTGCCGTGAATGTGCCGTGCGTGCGCCGCGAGTGACGCAACCAGCGATGACAGCGGCGCTGTGCCGCCGTCATCGCCGATACTGACGCCGATGTCCGCATGAACGACGAAAACCTGATTGCCTGCCACGAGTGCGACGCGCTGTTCAGCAAGCCTCGCCTCAGCGGAAAGTCATGCGCGCGCTGCCTGCGCTGCGGCGCGATCCTGTACCGAGGTATGTCGCGCCGGCTCGACGGCATTTGCGCACTGACGCTTGCGTCATTGTTCACGTTCGTGATCGCACTCGGCTCTCCCATCCTCGAACTGGAAACCGGCGGTATTACGTCGCGCACCAGCCTGTTTGGTGCGCTGGTCGCGCTCTGGAACCAGGACATGCAACTGGTCGCGGCCATGGTGTTCTGCTCGACGGTGCTGTTCCCGCTGACCGAACTCGCCGCGCTGCTGTACGTGCTGGTCGCGATTCGTCAACGCTATGTGCCGCCTGGCTTCAATCGCGTACTGCGCGCAATCCAGTTCGTGCGGCCGTGGGGCATGATCGAGGTCTTCATGCTCGGCGTGCTCGTCACGATCGGGAAGATGGTTAGTCTCGCCCGCGTGATTCCCGGCGCGGCACTGTTCGCATTCGGCGCGCTGACGCTGATGCTCGTGCTCGTCGTCATGTTCGATCCGCGCACGCTGTGGGACCTCGCAGACGAAATTCCGAACGCGTCGCGCGGGGCAAAAGGGCCACAGGCGCCGCCACTCGCCGGAAAGCGCCGCGCCGTGCGGCGCACGGCATAAACACTGGCCAACGCGATGAAGACACTCACTGCATCCCATGCCGGACTGCTCGCCTGCCACGCATGCGGGCGCGTCGCGCGCCGCACGCCAGGCCACGCGGCGCAGCACTGTGCGCGCTGCGGCGCGCCGCTGCATCGCCGCAATCCCGACAGCCTTTCGCGCACGTGGGCTTTGCTGATCTCGGCCGCGATTCTGTATGTGCCGGCCAATCTGCTGCCCGTCATGCATACCTCGTCGCTGGTCGGCTCGGAAGACGACACGATCATCAGCGGCGTGATCTATTTCTGGACCTCGGGGTCGTGGCCGCTCGCCATCATCGTGTTCGTTGCGAGCATTCTTGTGCCGATGCTCAAGCTCACTGTGCTCGTGCTGCTCGCCGCCAGCGCGCAGCGCCGCTCCGCATGGCGCCCGATGGAACGCGTGAAGCTGTACCGGGTCGTGGAGCGCATCGGCCGCTGGTCGATGCTCGACGTGTTCGTCATCACGCTGACCGTCGCGCTGGTGCGCTTCGAATCGCTCGCGGTGATCACCGCGGGACCCGGCGCGCTGGCGTTCGGTTGCGTAGTGATCCTCACGATGTTGGCTTCCATGCAATTCGACCCGCGACTCATCTGGGACAACGTCGAGGGCGGCAACCCGCCCACGTCCCGCCCCGTTACAGAGGCGCCTCATGAATAGCACGCAAGACCCTGCCACGCCACCGGACATGCCGGACGCGCCCGATCCTGGCATCGAGCCGCGCCGCGGCTGGCTGCCCTCTCTCGTCTGGGTGGTGCCGCTCATCGCGGCGCTGGTCGGCATCGGGCTCGTCGTCAAGTCGGTCACCGAACGCGGCCCGCAGATCACGATCAGTTTCAACAACGCTGAAGGTCTCGAACCTGGCAAGACACAGGTCAAGTACAAGGACGTGATGATCGGTGCGGTCAAGGCGATCACGCTCTCGAAGGATCATTCGCATGTGGAGGTGACGGTGCAACTGAGCAAGCAGGCCGAAGACTTCGCGGTGAAGGACACGCGCTTCTGGGTGGTACGTCCGCGGATCGGCGCGAGCGGCGTCAGCG
Source organism: Burkholderia sp. WSM2230 (assembly GCF_000472445.1). Lineage (GTDB taxonomy): Bacteria > Pseudomonadota > Gammaproteobacteria > Burkholderiales > Burkholderiaceae > Paraburkholderia. The sequence continues at coordinate 267,662 of NZ_AXAJ01000007.1, read as the reverse complement.
GAATCGGCACGCTGCTCTCAGGCGCTTATATCGGCGTAGACGCGGGCCGCTCGAAAGAAACGTACGACACCTTCGTCGGACTCGAGGCGCCGCCGCCCGTTACCGCCGACCAGAAAGGCCATCGCTTCACGCTGCATGGCGATTCGCTGGGCTCTATCGACATCGGCTCGCCCATCTTCTACCGGCGCGTGCAGGTCGGCCAGGTGTACGGCCTCTCGCTCGACAAGGACGGCAAGGGCGTGACGATGCAGGTGTTCGTGGCAGCGCCATACGATCAGTATGTCGGCACCAACTCGCGCTGGTGGCATGCAAGCGGCGTCAACGTGCGGCTCGATTCCAACGGCTTTGTCGTCAACACGCAATCCGTCACGTCGATTCTGGTTGGCGGCCTGTCGTTCCGCGCGCCGCCCGGCCAGGCGCCGGGACCGCAGGCAGCGGACTATACGAGCTTCCGTCTTGCCTCCGACGAAGCCGATGCGATGCGCGCGCCGGACGGCCCTCCCATGCGCGCCGTGATGAAATTCAATCAGTCGCTGCGCGGCCTGTCGGTGGGCGCGGCCGTCGACTTCCGCGGCATCGTGCTCGGCCAGGTGACGGATATCGGCGTCGACTACGATCCGCAGACGCGTAGCTTCACGATGCCCGTGACGATCGAACTGTATCCCGACCGCCTGAAGCGCCGGGCTCACGGCACGCCGGTTCCCGAACTCGGCACGGCCGAAAGCCAGCAACTGCTGCGGCAACTCGTCGAGCGCGGTCTGCGCGGACAGTTGCGCACCGGCAATCTGCTGACGGGTCAGCTATATGTCGCGCTCGACGTTTTCCCCAAAGCCGCGCCCGTCAGATTCGACGCTACGCGCGACCCGCTCGAACTGCCGACCATCCCGAACTCGCTCGACGCATTGCAAACGCAGGTCGCCGAGATTGCGAAGAAGCTGGAGCGCGTTCCATTCGATCAGATCGGCGCCAATCTGAACAACTCGCTGAAGAATGCCGACAAGCTCTTCGCGCAGTTGAGCACGGAGGTGATGCCGCAAGCGCGCGACACGCTCGCGGCCGCGAGGCAAACATTCAGTTCCGCCGAAGCCACGCTCAAACAGGACTCACCGATGCAGTCCGACATGCATCAGGCGTTGCAGGAACTCACGCGTACGCTGCAGTCGCTGAATGCGCTGGCCGATTACCTGGAGCGTCATCCGGAATCGCTTGTGCGCGGCAAGACAGGAGATCAGCCATGAGCCGCCATGAGGGCCGCCGGAGCGTGTCAGGAGTGCGCCGTTCACTCGCGGCGTTGGCCGCGTTGGCGGCGTGGACGGGATTGACAGGCGTGGCCGCGCTTAGCGCGTGTTCGTCGCCGCCGAGCGGTTTTTATACGCTGGTCGGCGGCATTCCGCTCAGCAAGAGTCGCAGTGCTGTGCCGCCCACGCTGCTGATCGACGTTGCGGCCGTCGACGTGCCCGCGCAAATCGCAAGAACGGCCTTTGTCATGCAGACCGGCGCGAATCGCGTGAAGGTGCTGGAGCAAACGCGTTGGGCTTCTTTGCCGGCCGACGAAATCCGCCAGGCGCTCTCGCAGGAACTCGCGCAGCGTCTCGATACGCTCGACGTCGCGCGCTCGCCGCGCCCTGCCGGTGTACCGGTCTACCGTGTCAGCATGAACGTGCAGCGCTTCGAGTCCTGGCCGGGCTCGCATGCGCTGATCGATGCGGTGTGGAGCGTGCGCGGGCTATCCGACCAGGCGGGGCTGACCTGCCGCAGCATCGTCAGCGAACCGGTCAGCGCGGGCAACGATGCGCTGGTCGCCGGGCATCGGAAGGCGCTTCAGCAAATCTCGGCAAATGTTGCCGACGCGATTCGTGCCCTCGACGCCGAGGCGCGCGCCCGTCGCCTCGTAGCGGGTCAAACCTCGACAGCGTGTCCCGTGTAATAGGGCCCTGTGCAGCGCGCCACTTGTTTCGATAGAAACCGCCGGTTGATATCGCTCGTAGCAAACTCGTGCGGCGCATTGCGTAGCTCTTCGCGCTTGAGAAAAAATTCTCAGCGGGGACCATGGTGCACTGCAGTGTGATCTCCCGATTCATGCATGCTACAAACGTACCGTACGTTTCAGGCTTCGGAGACAGACGGTGCAACGTAGCGCAGAACGTCTCCGGCACCCAGTCGCGCTCAGTTCGTCCGGAGGCTCGTCATGCCCTACGTTCCGTCCACGAGACATATCGATCGCATATGCAACGTCATAGAAGGACGGACGCAGCGTCCGGGCGCCGACGGCAAGCGCCTCGCGTCGTCGTATAAGCGCTCGCTCGAGCAATATCATCTGGACCCCGGCGCGACCGCCGGTCCGCGCATTCTCACGGTGCCCGAATTGCGCGACGTGCAGCATCGCGAGGAGTCGTTTCTGCGCGCGTCCGGCCAATGTCTGTCGCGCCTGCATGAGATGGTGCGCGAAGCAGACTATTGCGTGATGCTGACCGACGCACAAGGCGTGACGATCGACTACCGGGTCGACAAGGACCGCCGCCACGACTTCAAGCGCGCGGGACTCTATCTCGGCTCATGCTGGTCCGAAAGCGATGAAGGCACCTGCGGCGTTGCGACCGTGTTGCTGGACGCCGAGCCAATCACCGTACATCGCGGCGATCATTTTCGCGCGGCCTTCACTACGCTCACATGCAGCGCGTCGCCTATTTTCGGTTTGCACGGCGAATTGCTCGGCGTGCTCGATGCATCGGCCGTGCGCTCACCCGATGAACGCGAAAGCCAGCGGCTCGTCAACCACATCGTGCGGCAAAGCGCGCTGCTCATCGAGGACGCTTACTTCCTCAACGCGGCAGCCGACTGCTGGGTATTGCTCGCGCATCGCAACCGCCATTATGTCGAAGCGCAGCCGGAGATCCTGATCGCCATCGACGCGCGCGGCCACGCCGTTGCAGCGAACCGGCGAGCGCGCGAATGCGTGCCCGCGCTCAATCAGCTGCCTCGTCACGTGTCGGAGCTCTTCGACGTTCCGCCGGAGCGTCTGTTCGACGTAAAGGCAAACCGCGGCCTCGTTTCGCTCAGACTGAACGAAACCGGCTCGCCGCTCTTTGCGCGAGTGCGCGCACCGTCCGCTGCGCGCATCTCCAGACGCAGCAACGCCGCGCCGCGCGACACGAGCGCGACCCGCGAGAGCGACGTGCCGCACGATGCAGCGGTTATGTCGGAAACCGACGCGCTCGAGCGAAGCCGCATCGTCGACGCGTTGAACGACGCCAGGTGGCGCACCGACCTGGCCGCGCAGGCACTGGGCATGTCACGCGCGACGTTATACAGACGCATCGCGAAGCTGCGCATTCTGCCGCCGCACAAGTGCTAGCGGCTCCGCACCGATTCCCCTAGCGGGCACAGAACCCGCGTTCCCACCGAAGTTCAACTATCCGTTTCGTATGGAGGAGCAACCATGTCTGAAAACACTGCAAATCAGGCAATATCCAATGTACTGGAGAGCCTCGAGGCCGCGCTGAAACGCGGCGACACAGAGGCGGCCCTCGAGCTGTTCCAGCCCGACTGTTACTGGCGCGATCTGGTCGCGTTCACCTGGAACATCAAGACGCTCGAGGGTCGCGAGCAGATCGCCGCGATGCTCAATGCGCAGTTGGCCACAGTCAAACCGTCCAGGCTACGGCTCGCGGATAGCGAACCGGCAACGCAAGCGGATGGCGTCACCCAAGGTTGGATCACATTCGAAACGGCCGTCGCGCGCGGCACCGGCTTCATTCGCCTGAAGGAGGGCCGTATCTGGACTTTGCTCACGGCGATGGCCGAGCTAAAGGGTCATGAAGAGCCCAAAGGGCCGCTGCGGCCGATGGGTGCCGAACACGGCGCGCGCCGCGACCGCACCAGCTGGAAGGAACGGCGCGAGGCGGAGCTGGAAGCGCTCGGCAGTTCCGAGCAGCCGTATTGCCTGATTGTCGGCGGCGGCCAGGGCGGCATTGGGCTCGGTGCCCGGCTGCGGCAGCTGGGTGTGCCGACTATCATCGTCGACAGGAACGAAAGGCCTGGCGATGCATGGCGCAAGCGCTACAAGACGCTCTGCCTGCACGATCCGGTGTGGTACGACCATATGCCTTACCTGCCCTTCCCCGACAACTGGCCGGTCTTCACGCCGAAAGACAAGATCGGCGACTGGCTCGAGATGTACACGAAGGTGATGGAGTTGAACTACTGGGGGTCGACGGTCTGCAAATCGGCGCGCTACGATGAAACGAATGGCGAATGGATCGTCGAAGTCGAGCGTGGCGGACAGCCAGTCACACTGCGCCCGAAGCAGCTCGTGCTTGCCACTGGAATGTCCGGCAAGCCGAATATTCCCAGCTTCAAGGGCATGGATGTGTTCAAGGGCGAACAGCATCATTCGTCGCAGCATCCAGGGCCGGACGCATATCACGGCAAGAAGGTCGTGGTGATCGGCGCGAACAATTCGGCTCACGACATCTGTGCGGCGCTATGGGAAGCAGGTGTGGACGTGACGATGGTGCAGCGCTCGTCCACGCACATCGTGAAGTCCGATTCGCTAATGGAGTTCGCGCTCGGCGATCTTTATTCGGAGCGCGCGGTGGCCGCGGGCATGACAACCGCGAAGGCGGATCTTACCTTCGCATCCATTCCGTACGCGATTCTTCATGAGTTCCAGATTCCGGTCTTCAACGCGATTCGCGAGCGCGATGCCGAGTTCTATGCGCGCCTCGAAAAGAGCGGCTTCATGCTCGATTTCGGCGACGACGACTCCGGCCTCTTCATGAAGTATCTGCGTCGCGGCTCGGGCTATTACATCGACGTGGGCGCATCCGAACTCGTCGCCGACGGCAAGATCAAGCTCAAAAGCGGCGTCGACGTTGTCGAATTGAAAGAACATTCGGTATTGCTCAGCGACGGCAGCGAACTTCAAGCGGATCTCGTTGTGTACGCAACCGGCTACGGCTCGATGAACGGCTGGGCCGCCGACCTCATTTCACGCGAGGTGGCCGACAAGGTCGGCAAAGTGTGGGGGCTCGGCTCGAACACCACCAAAGACCCCGGGCCGTGGGAAGGCGAACAGCGCAACATGTGGAAGCCGACTCAACAGCAGGCGCTGTGGTTTCATGGCGGCAATCTGCATCAGTCGCGTCATTACTCGCAGTATCTGTCCTTGCAACTGAAGGCTCGCATGGAAGGCATTCCGACACCGGTTTATGGATTGCAGCAAGTTCACCACCTCTCGTAGGTAGGAAAGTATGGTGGCCGGCTCGTCTATTTGCCGGCCTTTCTATGCACTCATTTCCTCGAGAAGAAAGTCGACCAGCGCGCGTTGATGCGCATTCAGCACGCCGCCGGAGCTGACGAGCGCAAGCTCTGTCGGCGGCAAAGGGGGAAAGCCGTTGCATAAGCGATGCTCGGGCAGTACTGCTGTAGTGGGCAGAACCGAAATGCCGAGGCCAGAAGAAACCGCTGCCTGAATGCCTGTCAGGCTATGGCTCCCAAATGCGACGCGCCAACGCCGATGCGCTTTGTCGAGGCCGCGAATCGCGCGCTGCCTGTACACGCAGCCTTGCGGAAAAGCGCGAGCGGAATGGGTTCGTCGGAAGACGGTTCCGGCGCTTGTGCATTCGCCCCTTGTACCCACACGAGCGACTCCGGCCACGCGGCAAGACACTCGCCGCTTCCCGGCTCGCGCTTGATCAGCGCAATTTCTATTTCACCACTGGAGAGCCTGCGTTGCAGGTCGGCACTCATGCCGGCCACCGTTTCGAGCCGAACGCCCGGCCTCGTCTTGACAAAGCCCGACAACATGGCCGACATGCGGCGTGCGTCGAAATCTTCGGGCACACCTATGCGAAGCGGTGTGACCGCCACGTCGCTCGTGAGCGCGTCTTGTGCCTCCTGTGCCAACGCAAGCAGGCGCCGCGCGTATTGCGCAAGCAGTTCGCCGTGCTCGGTTGCCGTCACCTGATTGCCCGTGCGGTCCCGCATCAGCAAGGTGCGGCCGACCACTTCTTCCAGCCGTCGAACCTGTTGGCTCACGGTAGATTGCGTGCGATGCACGCGCTCGCCGGCACGCGTGAAGCTGCCTTCGTCCACCACGCAAATCAGCGTATTCAGCAGGTCGAGATCAAGCATGATGGGCTCGCTTGGTTATTTGCGATGCAACTGACGTCGAGAGATTAATTTAATTTTCCAATAACCGTCAATGCGCCTAACCTTGAGGCCATTCACGGACCGACTCACTTCAGGAGCACACTTCATGTCACTGGATCACACCGCGCGCCCACGCTGGCTCACGTTCGACTGCTACGGCACATTGATTCAATGGGACGAAGGCCTGCAGGCCGCGGTATGCGAGATTCTTCAGACCAGGCGTGCTGACCACGTCGATCCAGCGAAACTGATCGCGGTGTATGACCGGCACGAACACGCGCTCGAGCAGACTGCACCACACCGCTCGTTTCGCGAAGTGGCAGCCGCCGCGTTACGTCTTGCACTCGCCGAACTCGGCTTGCCCGGTGACGCAGAGGACATCCGCACATTGACCGACCGCATCTCGGCCATGCCGCCGTTTCCGGAAGTAGTCGACACATTGCGGCGACTCAAGCACGATGGTTATCGCCTGTGCATCGTGTCGAATACCGACGACGACATCATTGCCGGCAACGTCGCGCAACTGGGCGGTTTCGTCGACCGGGTTATTACCGCCCAGCAGGCGGGTGCCTATAAGCCCAACCGGCGGCTGTTCGATTACGCGCACGCGCAGCTGGGCGTGACACGCGACGACGTCGTGCATATCTGCGCGAGTCCGCATCTCGACCATGCGGCCGCGCGTGACATCGGTTTTCGCTGTGTATGGATCGACCGCGCAACAGGCCGTACGCTACTATCCGACTACACGCCTGATGCAACGCTCTCTACACTGGATCAGGTGCCGGCGCTTTTTGCTTCGCTCGGCTGGTGACTTTGAGGAACGACCAATATGGCGCATACACTTTCTTCTGTTGGCTCGCCGCAATCGTCGTCGACGCTGCGACTCGACTCCGACGCCGTCAGCGAGGCGCGTATCGAACTCGCGGCATGCTTCCAACTGGCGGCGCAATATGGTTTCGAAGAGGGAATCTGTAATCACTTTTCAGCAGTAGTGCCCGGACACGACAATCTGTTTTTCGTGAATCCGTACGGCTATGCGTTCTCGGAGATCACTGCATCGCGGCTTCTGATCTGCGATTTCGACGGACATGTCGTGGCCGGCGACGGCCAGCCCGAAGCAACGGCGTTTTACATTCACGCGCGATTACATCGGCTAAAGCCCCGCGTGAAGGCCGCTTTTCACACGCATATGCCGAACGCCACTGCGTTATGTCTGCTGGAAGGTCCACCGCTGTTGTGGCTCGGGCAAACCGCCCTGAAGTTCTACGGCCGCACTGCCGTCGACGAAAATTACAACGGCCTCGCACTGGACGATTCGGAAGGCGATCGCATCGCCACGGCAACCGGCGACGCCGACATTGTGTTCCTCAAGAATCATGGCGTCATGGTGATGGGCGAGAGCATTGCAGAAGCATGGGACGACCTGTATTACCTGGAGCGCGCAGCGCAAGTGCAACTCAAGGCAATGAGCAGCAATCGCGCACTAAAGGCCGTGCCGCACGAAGTGGCGCAACGTACCTCTGAACAGATGCGCGCCGCCGACAAGGAAAGCGCACGTGCGCATCTTGAGAGCGGAATGCGGGAGTTGCGCAGGCGTGGGATTGTGTTCGATCAATAGCCTACTTGCGTGCTTTATGCGCGGCGGCGACTGCATCGAGTCCCGCCATGACGAAGCGGGTGAAGTCTTCCACAAGCGCAGTCCTGTCTTTTGCAACGGCGGGCAGCAAAGCTGCCTGCACTTGGCGCGGCGCGATCATCAGTGCGATGCAAGGCAGCACGCTCAACATCAACGCTCGCTGCACGGCCGGCTCTTGCGGATTCAACTGCAATACTTCTCCGATCAGTCCGAGCAATACAGCGGCCTTTGGGCGCACCGCCTTTTCGATGAGCGCAGGCATGGCTGGCGACGGCGACAACACTTCGCGCAGCATCAGCATGAACCCCCACGGCGCGCCGTTGCTAGTGGAAAGTCCCACGAATCGCGAGATAACCGCGCGCAATTTGTCCCGCGCATCGCCCGGTCCTTCAGTCAGCGCTGACAGTTCGTCAAGGCTCACCACCTGACGGTGCGCCTCCACGAGCGCCGCCTCATAAAGCGCCTCACGGCTGCCGAAGTGGTAGTTCACCGACGCCATCGGCGTGCCCGCGCGCTCGCATATTTCCTTGCTGGTCGCATCGGCAAAACCGCGCGCGGCGAATATCTGTCCCGCAGTGTCCAGCAGATGCTGGCGCGTTGCCGCACCGTCAGGCCGGCTCGCGCGCTTCATACGTCCCGATTCTTGTGTTTGCTTGCGCGGTCCCGGCTCCCTGACCGGCTTTGCATGTTCTGTATGGCGCGTGCGTGCCAACGCCGCCGCGGATTTTCTGGCGGGTTTTACTTCCCTGCTCCTGTCTGTCATTTTCGCAGCAGTCGTCGCTCGTTTTGTCGGCATGGGGATGGGCAGGCCCGGAAGAATAGTTTGAATTCAAATTTCAATTCGCATATATTCATTGTACTTCATCCGCGCGGACCATAACCAATGAAGCACCTCATCACCTGGGGCAGACAGCCGGCATACGCACTGCTTATCGGCGTACTGCTCGCAGCATGCTCGCACCGCGAAGAAAACGCATACCAGGGTTATATAGAAGGCGAATTCGTGTACCTGGGGTCGTCACAGGCGGGCAAGCTCGTGCAGCTGCAGGTAGCGCGCGGTCAAACCGTAAAAGCAGACGCGCCACTCTTCGCGCTCGATTCTGTGGACGAAACCGCTGCGCTGCAACAGGCACAGCAGCAACTCGCGGCGGCCCGCTCGCAACTCGTCGACATTCAGACCGGCAAGCGCGTGCCGGAAGTCAACGTCAACCGCGCGCAGCTCGCGCAGGCTACGGCGAACGCGCGCAAGGCGGCGCTACAACTCGTACGCGACGAAGCGCAATACAACGCAGGCGGCATTTCGAAAGCCCAGCTCGACGATTCGCGCGCGAATGCGGACGCCACGTCTGCGCAAGTGCGCGAACTCACGAGTCAGGTCGAAGTCGCGCGGTTACCCGCGCGCTCGCAGCAGATCACTGCGCAACAGGCACAAGTCGCCGCGGCCGAAGCCGTTGTCGCACAGGTTCAGTGGAAGCTGGATCAGAAGCGCGTAACCGCACCCGCGGACGGGCTTGTCTACGACACGCTCTATCGCAGCGGTGAGTGGGTGCCTGCGGGCAACCCGGTCGTGCAAATGCTGCCGCCGCAGAACATCAAGGTGCGCTTTTTCGTGCCGGAAACGCTGGTCGGTACACTCGCCCCTGGCCGCGAAGTGTCGATTCACTGCGACGGATGCGCAGCGGATTTGCCCGCGAAGATCACCTACGTGTCGAGCAAAGCGGAGTACACGCCACCAGTCATCTATAGCAACGAAAACCGCGCCAAGCTCGTTTTCATGATCGAGGCGCACACTGCCGTTGCGGACGCAACGAAACTTCACCCGGGGCAGCCGGTGGCGGTGGTGCTCAAATGAGCGCAGGCGCCCCCGACTATGTCATCGACGTGCATGGCCTGAACAAGCATTTCGGCGACAAACATGTGGTCAACGACGTTACATTGCAGGTGGCACGCGGCGAAATCTTTGGCTTTCTCGGGCCGAACGGCAGCGGCAAGACCACGTCTATCCGTTTGATGTGCGGACTGCTTACGCCGGACTCCGGAAACGGCACATGCCTCGGTTACGACATCCGCCGCGAGAGTGCGCAGATCAAGCGCAACGTGGGCTATATGACGCAGCGCTTCTCGTACTGGGAAGACCTGACGATTCGCGAGAACCTCGACTTTGTCGCGCGCGTCTACCAGATGCGTAACCGCCGCGAAGTGGTCGACAGATCGCTCGAGGCACTTGGACTGCAAAGCCGCGCCAACCAGCTCACCGGCTCGCTGTCCGGCGGCTGGAAGCAACGTCTTGCACTCGCCGCCTGCATGCTGCACGAACCCAAACTGTTGCTGCTCGACGAACCGACAGCGGGCGTCGACCCTACCGCGCGCCGCGACTTCTGGGAGGAATTGCATCGGCTCGCGGCGCGCGGCATTTCCGTGCTGGTCAGCACGCACTACATGGATGAAGCCGAGCGCTGCCACAAACTCGCCTATATCGCCTACGGAAAATTGCTGGCGCAAGGCACATCGAGAGAAGTAATCGAGTCACAGGACCTCGCCACATGGTCCATTCAGGGCGAGCATCTCAGCGAACTGTCCGAGAAGCTGCGTGCCACACCTGGTGTCGATCAGACCGTCGTATTCGGCGCCGCGCTGCATGCAAGCGGGCGCGATCATGCTGCGTTGGAGCGCGCGCTCAGGCAAGCCACTGCCGGCACGAACTTGCGCATGGAGCCGATCGAAACAGGACTTGAAGACGTGTTCATCTATCTGATGAGTCATTCGCGAGACAACTTTGGAGCTCGATCGTGAGCACAGTGACCGCCTTTTCGTTGACGCGCTGGTGGAGCGTGGTGCTAAAGGAGTTCCTTCAGTTACGGCGCGACCGCGTGACGTTCGCAATGATCGTCGGCGTGCCCATCGTTCAGCTTGCGCTATTCGGCTTCGCCATCAACACCGACCCCAAGCATCTGCCCACCGCTGTCATCGTTCACGACCAGAGCGAATTCTCGCGCAGCTTCATCGCGGCAATGACCAATTCCGCGTATTTCGACATCGTCGAAACGCTGCCCGACGAGGAAGCGGGACGCCGCGCGCTCGCGCAAGGCCGCGTTCAGTTCGTGCTCACAATACCCGTCGATTTCTCGAGGAAGCTGCTCCGCGGCGAACATCCTTCGTTGCTGGTCGAAGCAGACGCGACCGACCCGACGGCGACCCACACCGCCGTCGCCGCGCTGCCCAACCTCGTGCAGCCGGTCGCCGACAAGGACATCAGGGGACCGCTCGCGCATCTGAACGGCGGGCAAAGCGCGTTCGACGTGCAGGTCCACAATCTCTACAACCCGGAAGGGATTACGCAGTACAACGTGGTTCCCGGACTCATGGGCGTCATTTTGACCATGACGCTCGTGATGATGACAGGCCTCGCCGTCACGCGCGAGCGCGAACGCGGCACGATGGAAAACCTGCTCGCTACGCCGGTGCTACCCGTCGAGGTCATGACCGGCAAGATCGTGCCTTATGTCGCGATTGGGCTGATTCAGGCGTCCATCATTCTGATCGCAACACGCTTCGTGTTTCACGTGCCATTTGTGGGAAGTCCGGTCGCAATCTACCTGGCCGCGCTGCTCTTCATTGCCGCGAATCTCACAGTGGGCATTACGTTGTCGTCGCTCGCGCAGAACCAGTTGCAGGCTATGCAGCTTACCGTGTTCTATTTCCTGCCGAATATTCTTCTGTCCGGTTTCATGTTCCCGTTCGCGGGCATGCCGCAATGGGCGCAATTCATCGGCAACCTGTTGCCATTGACTTATTTCAACCGGCTCATTCGCGGGATTGTTCTAAAGGGCGACGGCTGGGCGGACCTGTGGCCGTCGGTATGGCCCCTTGCGCTTTTCACTGCCGTTGTCATGGCGATTGCACTGCGCTTTTACCGGCGCACACTCGACTAGGAAGAACTTTGATGAAACCACTTCTTGTTGTGTGCGCAATCATTCTGAGCGGCTGTGCAGTCGGACCTGATTTCAACGCCCCCGCCGCGCCGGAAACACAAAGCTACACCCGGGGCGCAATGCCCGAACGTACGGTCTCGTCCAATGACCCCGCAGGCGCCTCCCAGACGTTCACCATCGCGCCAGGCGTCATGCCGATGTGGTGGCGCGAATTCCAGTCCGACGCACTGAACCGTCTCGTGGATGAAGCGTTGCACCAGAACCCTACGCTAGCGCAGGCACGCGCGAGCCTGGTTCAGGCGCGAGAAAACTACACGGCGCTCGCGGGCACGACGCAATTCCCAAGTATCGACGCAACGCTTTCCGGCACACGCCAGAAGGTCGATCCAGCAGCGTTCGGCATTCCGAATGTGCAGAATGCGGGACCGTTTTCGTTGTTCGGCGCATCGGTCAGTGTTTCCTACGCGTTTGACATATTCGGCGCTAATCGCCGTGCGCTTGAGGCAAGCATGGCGCAAGTCGATTACGAGTCGTATGAACTCGATGCAGCGCGCCTGAGCATTGCGGGCAATATCGTGTCTACCGCCGTGCGGCGCGCGTCGTTGCAGCAGCAAATAGCGCTGACGCAGCGCCTCGCCGATGCACAGGCACATCAGCTATCGATCATGGAAGCGCGCTTCGCCGCCGGCGGCGTTTCGCAACTGGATGTACGCAGCCAGCGCACGCTGCTCGCACAGACACGTGCAGCACTGCCGCCGCTTGCAACACAGCTTGCGGCCGCCGATCATCAACTCGCCATTCTGCTCGGGCGGGCACCCTCGCAAGCAGATTTCGACGACCTCACTTTCGATGCGCTGCACTTACCTCTGGATATTCCGCTTACTTTGCCGTCCGCACTCGCGCGTGCGAGGCCCGACATCAGGGCGGCGCAGGCCTTGCTGCACGAGGCGAGCGCGAACGTGGGCGTCGCAACGGCCAACCTGTATCCGCAATTTGCACTGTCGGCGGGAATCGGCTCGCAGCGAACGCGGATCGGCGACATCGTGAATGGCCTGAACATCTGGAATATCGGGCTCAATCTGACGCAGCCGATTTTTCACGGAGGAGAACTGCACGCGAAGAAGCGCGCGGCCGAGGCCGCCTATGAGGGCGCCTTCGCCAACTATCGGCAAATCGTGTTGCAGGCATTGCAACAGGTGGCCGACTCGCTGACCGCCATGCAAAACGACGCGCGCGAACTGCAGGCTCGCGCCGAGGCCGCGCAGGAAGCGCAAGCGAGCCTGAACGTCGCGAGTGAGCAGTACGCGGCTGGCGGCATCAGTCAGTTCGCTCTTCTGGACGCCGAACGTCAGTCCTTGCAGACTGCACTGGATCGGACTCGCGCACAGGCAAACCGCTTCTCGGACACCGCTGCGTTGTTCCAGGCGCTCGGCCAGGGCGTGACAGAGGCCTCCGCACGCGGCACCTTCTAACGGACCGCCGGTTTGCCTTGCGACTAAAGTTGCGCTTCAATAGCCGCCTTATCTATAACCGACCACACCTGGCCGATTCTCTCGCCGCGAAATTCATAGAAAACATTTTCGGTGAAGCTCACTGTTCGGCCGTTGACCTCGAGACCGAGAAATCTGCCTTTCGGCGTGCAATTAAAGCGCAGCCGCGCCGCGACATACGCCGGGTCGGCAAGCAGCAGCTCGATGTCGAAATGAAGATCTGGAATGTCGCGGAAGTCTCTCTCGAGCATTGCGCGGTAGCCTGAATAACCGATCCGCCGGTCGTTGTAGTACACGTCGTCATGCACGAATTGCGGCAACTTCTGCCAGTCCTGTCTATTCAGGCACGCAATGTAGCTTCGATAAATGTCCGAGAGATCGAGTTGGGTCATGACAATCGTTCCATTCCTCGTCAAACGATAGAACCACGAATTCTTCATTGCGCCGCCCACGCGAGCAAGCCATGCGCCCGCGGCTCTCAGCCGCTATTCTGCGATCCACTTGAGGAGGAGGAATAGGCGTTGCTAAATCATTGCCTGTTGTCGCGGACTTCCTTTCACTCGCACTGATACGGAGCACCTCATGAACGCAGTCGTCCTTAATCAACCGGATGTTTCCCAGCAAAACCATCAAATCGCCTACGAGTTTGCCGCAAAAGCCGTTGCCGGCGTTGAAAAAGTTGTCGAACTGAACCTGCAGACTGTGAAGACTTCACTATCCGAACAACAGGCGCTTGTCGACGCGGCGCTTTCTTCCGGATCTTTGGGTCAGATATTCGACCTGCAGTTCCAGCAGGTTCCCGCTGCAATAAAAAAGACGTGCGCCTATTGGGGGCACGTCGAAGACATTGCAGTAGACGTGCACAATGATTTTACGAGTGTGGTGCAAGACAGTTTGCAAAGTTATCTGTCCAGCCTGTTCTCGCTTCTTGATGGCGCTGCGTGGATTGGCATCGTGTCTACTGACCGTACGAATATCACGAGTCCACTTGCGATCGAACAGCCACCGGCCCCGAGCAACGAGCCTGTCGTGATCGTCGACAGTTCCGGCAATGTCGTTTCGTCGAGCCCTCGAGCCAATCTGCACTAGGTGCGACCACGGCGGCGCTGCCACGCGGCGCGCCGCCGGCAATTCACTCATGTGCCGCGCGCCACCTCGATCAGTTCCTTCACGCGCCGCGCAATGTTCGTCAATATGCTCTGCGACGAAGCCGGTTGTCGCTTCCGATGCGGCATGCGCTGTAGATCTTCCCAGTCGCTTTCCAGCGCGCGTGCATGACTCTCCGGCGTGAACGGCCACTCCATCGCGACTGCGCGCACCGGCGCATCGCTATGGCCTTCTCCCGAGCCCTCAATATACGCATTGATGGCCGACGCCTCGCGCTCCGCCGCATCTCTTGAATCTGCCGCGATGAAGTCGTCAGGCCCTTCTATATGGACGCACCACAATTGTTCGCTCACGCGGCCTTCCTTGCCGGATACTGTCATAAGGAACCAGAGTTCAGCAGTTCCCATTTCAGGTCGGAAAAACATGGGCCCTGCGTCGCCTCACTGAACTTTACGTCATTGTGCTCGCCGTTCCATTCCATCACCTGAACCTTCCCGTCATTATCGACGGTCACGTCCCACCCTATGCAGCGCGCAAAAGGCACCTTGCGATGAAGACGCAGGACCGTGTCAACGCAATCGCCGAATGCGGGCATCTTCAGGCCGGCAAACCGGACTTTCGAATCGGGATGTTCTTCCGTCGCGCCCCAGTCGGTCAGGTACCCTTGCCGGGCCAGTTCTCCTGTGACGAGATCCACGGGTACGCAGACCTCGTCATCGACACTAATGTGGGTATGGCGCGCTCTGCCGAGGCGCAGGAACGCGGCACGCAAGGAAGCGCGGCCCAGGTCGTCCACCGTCGTCGTCAGGCGCAAGGTGGCAACGGAGTTTGGAGCGAACGTGCTGAGAAGCGGATGCTGAACGATGAACTTCTGAATGACGCCGTTGCCGAGCGATTTGATCAAACCGCAGTCGAACGACGTGCGGTCGAAGAAATGAATGCCCTTGCCTTGCGCCGAGCCGTCGAGCTTGAAAACGACCCTGTCGCACTCGCTAAACACCACGTTCTCGAGTTCCTGCTCGGGCACCACGACGTTGCGATCCGTAAAGAACAGACCGTTCGCGAAGTAGGCAATGTCCGGAAACGCATCACAGCCGAAGATTACGCGCGACATCGGCTTCAGATTCGAGATTCGCCCGTAGCCGCCCTTCATGCTCGGCACCACCACGCCGCCGTAGTAGTTGTCGGGAATCCAACCCTCCTTGAATGTCCCGCTGAACGCTGCATAAACGCGCAACCAGGGCGCGTAAATCGCGTCGCCGAATACATCGCGCGCGTAGGTATCGGCCAGCTTCAGGTTGGCGGGATCTGGTGGTCCGTACTTCTTCTGCAATTGCTGCAGAGCGCGTTTGGCCTGCGCGCCATGAACCTGATGGAACGCGTATTGCCCCACCTTTTTCATTGAACGCCTGACTACTTTTTCGACGTCGTTTAGTTTCATAGCTGCTCAGCGATTTGATTCACGTTACGCAACTGATGCACTGCATGATCGAGGCCTCGATCCGATGGACGGATCAGTAAGCGTTCGGATGATGCAGGCCCTTGAATATGGTCGCGCAAATAATCTTGACGTCCAGCGCAAACGACCAGTTCCGCAGGTAGTACAGATCATGCGCCACCCGGCCTTCCATTTTCTCGATGCGGTCCGTCTCGCCGCGAAAGCCATTGATCTGCGCCCAGCCGGTGATGCCTGGCTTGATACGGTAGCGGTGAATATAGCCGGAGACGATGCCTTGATACAGGTCGTCGTGTTCGAGTGCGTGCGGCCTTGGACCCACCACCGACATATCCCCGCGCAGCACGTTGAAGAACTGCGGCAACTCGTCGAGGCTCGTGCGCCGCAGGAACCGCCCGACGCGCGTGATGCGCGGGTCCCCGCGCGTTGCCTGTTCGAGGACACCCTGCTTCTGTTGATGCAGGCGCATGCTGCGGAACTTGTAGATCATGAAGACGCGTCCATCCGCGCCTTTGCGGCACTGCTTGAAGAAGACGGGGCCGGGCGAGCTCAGCTTGACCGCTATCGCACACGCAAGAAGTATCGGCGACACAGCGATCAATGCAACGAGCGCAAAGACGCGGTCGAACAATTCCTTCTTCACCATTGCATTCGGGGGCAAAGGCGATGCGGCCAGATTGATGGTGGGGAAGCCGAGCAATTCGGTCACGCTTCCGTCGAAGAGAGCGAGAGCCCGCACGTCCGGCATGAAACGCACGTTTATGAGGTCGTTGCGAAACTCGCCGACCAATTCGAGAATTGCGCGCTCTTCCGATAAAGGCAACGCGAGCCACACTTCATCGACATGCTGTTCACGCACATATTTCGCAAAGGCCGCGCGCTGTTCGAACGTGGGCACAGAACTGGTCGTCTTCTTGCCGGGGCGCAGATTGTAGACGGCGCTGGGCCGAAAGCCCGCGGCAGGCTCCTTCTCCATTTTGCGCAAGATCTCGTCGCAATGATCACCGCATGCCGCAACGGCCACCTTCTGCAGATTCAACCCTGCATTGCGAACCCGCCCGAGCAGAACGTGAGTCACCATGCGGCCCGCGATCATCGCGCCGCCCGCTATGCCTGTCCAGTACGCGAACCAGAGCCGGGACACGAAGTCGATGCGATGCAGGGAAAACATCAAGGCAAGAGCACATGCCTGCACGATCAGCCAGCCGAGCGCCACCTGCCCCACGAGCACGCGTTTCGAACGACCGCGCCACGATTGATAGACGCCCAGAGCAGGAAAGATAGCAAGCGAAAACGCCGCCGCGAAAGCGACGAAAGCCAGATAAAAGTTGTGTTGCGCAAGATCGTCGAAACGGATGTGCGAAGCGACGACCGCGCCGCCGAGAATCATCGCCACATCGAACAATCTGGCCAACAGACCGGTAATCAATCGCATAGCAGACCCCTCGAACACGCTCTGGTTCGCCACCATCGATTAACCTGCACGGCCATACTTGTCGTCGAAGCGGACAATGTCGTCCTCGCCCAGATAGGCTCCGGACTGCACCTCGATGATCTGAAGCGGCACGCAGCCGGGGTTCTCCAGACGATGACGAACACCGAGCGGAATATACGTCGACTCGTTTTCGCCAAGCAGGAATTTCTCGTCGCCGCGCGTGACGAGCGCGGTGCCGCTTACGACGACCCAGTGCTCCGCGCGGTGGTGATGCATCTGCAGCGACAGGCGCGCGCCCGGCATCACGACGATGCGTTTCACCTGAAAGCGGTCGCCGTGATCAATGGAATCATAAAAGCCCCATGGGCGACGTACTTTCCGGTGCGCTTCGGCTTCCGGGGATTTTTCGGCCTTGATGCGCGAGACGAGCCCCTTGATGTCCTGCACGTGCGAACGGTCGGCCACCAGAACGGCGTCGTCCGTTTCGACGACAATCAGGTCGTGCGTGCCGACACATGCCAGCAATCGGCCACCTTGCGAGCGCGCATAGGTCGCCGTCGCGCCTTCGAACAGAACCCGTCCACTTGCTGCGTTGCCGCACTCGTCCTTTTCCATTGCCTGCCACACGGCGTCCCATGAGCCCAGGTCGGACCAACCTGCCTGTAGCGGCACGACTATGCCCGCGAATTGCGAGTCGGGTTTGCCGAGGTGCTCCATCACCGCGTAGTCGATGGAATCCGATGGCGATTGCAGGAAGGCCTCGGCATCGGGCACGACGCAGCCTTCGGTGACCTTCGCGCCTTCGTAGGCCCGCACGCACGCATCGTGAATTTGCGGCTGGAACTGCTTGATGACAGCAAGCCATACTGATGCGCGCACCACGAACATGCCGCTATTCCACCAGTAATTGCCGGACTCGACATACTGTGCCGCGAGCTCGGGCGCCGGCTTTTCCACGAAGCGTTCTATGCGATGGGCACCGTCGTTCAACGCAGCGCCGAGGCGGATATAGCCGAAGCCGGTGTCGGCGCCGGTGGGCGGAACGCCGAGAGTCGCAATCGCGCCCCCGTCTGCATAGCCTGCTGCGATCTGTATCGCCTGATGAAGCGCCGGGAGGTTTTCGATGGCGTGGTCCGCGGGCATTGCCACAAGAATGACGTCCTTGCCCTCCGAAGCCGCGGCGAGCGCAGCCAGCGTCAGCGCAGGCGCCGTATCGCGGCGCCCGGGCTCGACGACAATCCGGGCGGTCACGCCGCTTTCGCGAGCCTGTTCGTAAGTTGCGAAGTAATGTTCCGCACCGCATACGATCACCGGTTCGGGCGCTACTGTCCACAAGGGACTGAAGTTGTCCATCCGGGTCATCGTGGCCTGCAGCAGCGTCCTGTCGCCGATCACGTCGATGAGCTGCTTTGGAAACTGCTCGCGCGAGACAGGCCATAGACGGGTACCGGACCCGCCTGCAAGAATCACCTGCGCGAGCGGCGGGCATTGCTGCGAGACTTCGTTTCGAGCCTCGGTTTCGATCACGCCGGCGGTTGCAAATACTTTATCCATTTTTATCGCTCCTGGACATGAAGGCCACAGCGCGATTAATCGCATAAGCGCCGACGAAATACCCTGCACGTCGGCAACGCTGTGGTCTCACATGTGATCAATGACGGGGTGTGGGCATCAACGGGCTCGGCGAGCCGCGCTGTCCGCGCAAAACTAGGCATGTGTGCCGCCTTTCTCACCCTCTAGCGACGAAGAAACAGCACACATATCGGCGTGGCGCCAGAAAGCCGATGCCACTGAAGCATTACTCGATGTGATACATCATAGTCACCTCACGCTGCACCACAGCAATGCTGGCGCGTTCAGTTGAGGTTTTGGCCAGCCTCGTGGCCTCACTGTGCGCAGCCGCGCATTGGGCCTTTCCTGATGCTTCGGAGTGCGTGCTCGCGCGTGGAAATGAGTGCCTATACGTGGTACCTTCGCGTGGTACCTTCGCGTAGTCCACCTTCATGACAGATGGCAATTTCGTTCATCCAAACGTAGGGCCCCGCCCCTGTTCGGGCGCGCCATTATGGGGCGCGCAGCCTCTCCAACCAGGTTGTGTTCGCACGTAATGGCACTGTCATTGCAAGCTATGCGCCATTTGTTTTTTCGGGAGTCGCAATGGCTTACATTTCGCTACTTGCGCTGTTTTTAACGGTCACGAACTTCGTGCCTTTGAGCGCGGTCGGCTTCGTGCCGATCTTCGTGTATTCGTGGCGTTTTTTCGGCCGGCGCTATCCGGCGTTTATTACGCCGCTAACGGCGTTGACGGTGGTTATCGTCGTCTCCACGCTGCTCTATGATCCGAAATCATTTGCGGAATTTGAGTTCTATCGGCGCGACGGTAACTTTTTCATTTCGTATGCTCCCATTTTTGCCGGGTGTCTGTACGTCCATCGCCTCGACCTGAATAAAGTACTTCGCACGTTCTTCATATTCGCAGTCGGCATCAATATCCCACCGTACGCGCTCTACATCGTCGGCACGGGTTTGCTAGGCATCTTCACCAATCCGGACAACAGCTTCGGCAGCTACTTCATTGCGCGCAATGCGGCGGGGGGGTTCTTCGCCATGCTGTTCTGCCTTGGCGTGGGTTGCTATCTGCAAAAGCGCAGCACGGTCGTGCTCGGGCTGCTCGCAATGAACGCGCTCATGCTGTTCTCCACCTACAGCCGCGGCTCTTTGTTAGGCGCCGCCGCGGTACTGCCGTACCTCTATTTCGGCCGCAAGCGCTGGATGCTGGCTGTCCTGATGGGCGGCCTGATAGTGTGCTCTCTTGCAATGGCGGTTTATCACACAGACCCGGGCGTGGACTACATGGGCTATCCGTTCAATATCCACAACCAGGATGCGAAAGTGGCCAATCTCAACATCCGCTATGAGTGGCTGTGGCCGCGCGCGCTCACCTATTTCGAACAGAGCCCGATTGTTGGCCTCGGCTTTGGTTCGTTCGACGATCACATCGGCAGTGTCATCTCGTACTTCCACCTGTTTGGCGCGCCGTCAGACATTATTGTCGAACATAGCGATTCGCACGCTCACAACTCGTACCTCAATTTCCTCGCCGAGACCGGCGTGATCGGTCTTTTCCTGATGCTGAGCTTTTTCTGGAAACTCGTGGAATGGAGCAAGCTCGGGGCGGCTGCGGGCGCGCTGGTGGGCGGCGGTCAAAACTTCGCGGCATTCCGGTTTGTGGAGATCTCTTCGGTATGCCTGCTGGTCATGGCGGCAACCGAACATCGCCTCGTGTCGCCTTCGAACGTTCTGATCCTTTCGCTCGTCATCTCGCTGCTATTGGCCTCGCAATCGGCCAATGCAATCTTCGCGGAATTCCGCCGGCGGAACTCGCTGGTCCGCTCGCGCGTCTGACCATTTCACGCCCACTTCACTGCAGCGGGAACGCCAATATCCCGCTGCAGCAAACCGAACAAGAACGAGAAACCCTATGTGGACAGTATTCACCAACATAGGCGATGCGGCCGTCACTTTACCGGTGGCGGCTGTCTGCGCCTGCTGGATTGCACTATTCGACATCAAGCTCGCCTGCCGCTGGATCGCAATGCTCGCGGCCGGTGTCGCCATTGTCGGCGCAAGCAAGGTCTTCTATGCGGGCTGGGGCTTATCGTTTCCGGCTTCTGATTTCCGCGTGATTAGCGGCCACGCGATGCTGTCCACCTCGGTCTGGATGGTGGCCATTGCACTGCAACTGAAATGGTGGCGTCTGCCGGCATTGCCGGGCATCGCGGCAGGTCTCGGCATCGGCGCACTGACCGGCATATCGCGTTTGATGGACCTTTCGCATTCCGTGCCCGAAGTGGTTTCAGGCTGGATACTCGGCGCGCTCGTCGGCCTGCTGTTCCTGCACAAGGCGCTTTCCGTTGAATCCGAGCACGCGCGGCCCGCATGGTCGGCTGCGAGCTTTCTGTGCGTGTGTGTGCTCGCCTATGGGCATCAGGCGCCGCTTCAGCGGCTCATTGAAACGCGTTCGCCGCAACTACATAGCCATGCTCATTCGATCATGGCATTCGCCGGCCGCGTCAAATACCGTATTCAGTCTTACGAGGGCACACTAGCAAGGTGACGTTCCCCGGCAGTACGCTCGCGCACGAGATAAGGACGAAGCTGTTCGATCGAGCTGCGCAAAAGCCGCGCGTCGATGAAATCCGTCAATGCCGTCTTGAAGTTCTCGGTCGAGAATCGCTCGGCATTCTGGCGGCAATTGAGCGGATCAAATAAGGACGCATTGCGCTCGAAGCGCGTCACAGCTTCAAGCAAAGATTCCGCAGTCTGCTCGCCGAAGAACACGCCTGTAGGTTGCTCGAGAGGCAAACCGATAACCGACTCGAGCGCGCCGCCCCGGCCGAACGCGATAACCGGCGTACCGCACGCCTGCGCCTCCACAACCGAAATGCCGAAGTCCTCCTCCGCCGCGAATACGAATGCGCGCGCGCGCCGCAAATGATCGACCAGCACATCCAGAGGCTGGTGGCCGAGTATGGTCACGTTCGGGCCCGCAATCGCCTTGACGCGTTTCATTTCCGGCCCATCGCCGATCACCACCAGCCGACGCTCGGGCGTCTGCGAAAAGGCGCGCACGATCAGGTCGATGCGCTTGTAAGGCACCATCCGCGAGGCCG
This sequence comes from Burkholderia sp. WSM2230, assembly GCF_000472445.1. Classification (GTDB taxonomy): domain Bacteria; phylum Pseudomonadota; class Gammaproteobacteria; order Burkholderiales; family Burkholderiaceae; genus Paraburkholderia. Next base: position 245,780 of record NZ_AXAJ01000007.1, on the reverse strand, counting down.
TCACATAGAAGTCCTCTTTCTGTGTGCACATGTTCATATTGTCGAGATCGACGGGCGGATAGATGACAGTGGCGTCGCGCTGATATGCTTTCCTGATTCGCCGCGCGATGAAATGCGAATTTGCCAGCAGATGATCGACACCGTTCGCAGAACGCGAATCCCAGCCCCGAATGTAGTGCAGGAGCGCGCGCGCCATTATCGATTTCAGCCCCTTGTTCAGGTGCGATTCGCGCAGGTACTGATGCTGCAAATCCCACGCGTAACGGATGGGCGAATGCACGTAGCTGATGTGAATCTGATTCGGTCCCGTGAGTACGCCCTTGGCCACCGCGTGCGAACTCGAAATAACCAGGTCGTATGCGGACAGATCGAGTTGCTCGATCGCGATCGGCATGAGCGGAAGATAGGCACGATAGCGCTTACGCGCAAAGGGCATCTTCTGGATGAACGAGGTGTTGACCGGTTTCCCTTTCACGCAGTCGCGGTCCTCGAGAAAGTCGACAATCGAAAAGACGTCCGCTTTCGGAAAGCACTCGATAATGCTTTTCAAAACCTTCTCAGCGCCGCCCGAAACCACCAGCCAATCGTGAACAATAGCGACTTTCACTTCTATCTCCTGTGAGATTACGCGCCGGACACTGCTATTCCGGCAATCCGGTTCACTTGTCCTTGGTCGCGCCTGCCTGCGCTCTCGCGCCCCACGCAAGACCCAGCATGTCGGCGGCACGTCGCGCGCCCGGGACCAGCCCGACCAGTTCGAGTCGGACCATGATGATCATCAGGATCACGGCAAGCGTCGCTTCGCCGAATACGCGAGCCAGTGCCATGCCCATTGCGCCGAAACGCGGCGCAAGAATCAGCGCCGCGGCCAGGTTGAACGCCCCGGAGGCTAGTCCGGCGAATGCGAGCAGGCGGTCTTTCTTGCGCGGCACGATTACGTAGAAGGCGACGAATTCGTTAAAGGCAACGAACGGGAACATCCATGCGAAACATTGAAGAATCCGGGCCGCAGGCTCGAATTCCGCGCCGAGAATCAGCGGCAGGATAAAAGGCGGCAACGTCATTGCGCCGCAAAATACGAGTAGCCCGTAGCCGAGCAGAAGCGCCGCGCCACGGCGGGTGGTGGCATGCGCGCCCTCCTTGTCGCCGTGAGCGAGCTGCCGCGAAATGGTCGGCACGAATACCTGCGACGCCGGTCCCATCAGACTCAGCGCGATAGTGGCAAAGCGCTCGGCCGCGCCGAAATAGCCGACCTGCGCCGGCGTCGACAGGAGCGTCAGCAAATAGGTGGAAGACGCCGTCAGTACCACCGAGCCTGACGAGTAGCAGAAAAGCATTGTGGAGCCGCGAATGAGCGGCATCACGCCTTCCAGTTTCAGTCGCGGTAGTCCCAGCTGCGACGTGGTGATGCCATACGAAATGATCGACGACGCCACTCCCGCAATCAGCAGGCTCGCAAGCACCCACACGGAATCGGTGGGTACTCTCACGAGACTCAGGACCAGCACGAGGCTCACGGCAAAGCCGAATACCTCGATCATGATTGGCGTACGGAAACGCTGACGGCCCTGGAACAGCCAGCCGAGATTCATCGCCGAGACAATGCCGAGCAGCGTGGCAAGCACACCGATCAGCGGCCGCTCTGACAATGTGGGCGAGCACATCGTGGCAATGAGGCCAATGCATCCGCCCAGCACCGCCAGGATGAGCCGCGCACTCGTGTGCAACGAATAGATTGCATTGCACTCCTTCGCCGAATGCGCCTTCGCGACTTCGCGCATTCCGACCAGGCTGAAGCCGTAGCTCACGAGCATCCAGATGACGTTCATGAGCGACATGGACGCGAGCACACGCCCGTACTCCGCGACGCCGAGTATTCTTCCGTAAAACGGCACCACGATGATGAGGTACACGTACCTCATCAAATATCCGCCGTAAACAAACGCAATGACGCTTGCGCTGTCTCGTCTTTCCATTCCGTTCTCCAAAAGCGTCCTCCCGACCTTAACGTTGCGCCACGCGTTGGCGAGCAAGCGGGTTCGAAATGTAGCGAACCACAAAGTCGGAAAGCGGCGAGTACGGTACGAGGCACAAGCCGGAAAGCACCAGGGTGCCGAACTTCTTCTTCACACTCCAGAACGGATTCGCCAGGATTGCGTGAAAGTAGCCCCGTGAGTCGCGCATCATCCACCGCCACCGATGTGCGAACGTTGCGCGATACACGCTAGAACAGAAGATCGCCTTTTCGTGGCCGAAATCATGAAACGTGGGCGATAGTTCGATACCCAGACGCGACTTCGCGATATTGCGCAGAATCGCCCAGCGCATACCGAGCGCCTTCGGCGCTTTTGATATCTGCTCCGAGTTCGCGAACGAAACCGTGCCCCCGTCCGCGTTATGCACGCGATAGCCCCCGAGCGATTTACGCAGCGTAGCGACGGGACCCACCAACGCGGCGCCGTAGATCGCGAAGAAGTCAGCACCGTAGCGATTGATTCCCGGCGCGGGTACCGGAAAGACCTGTCTGAGCGCGCTCACACGATAAGCATTGCCGGACGCAGGCGGCGATGGGTACAGCCAGCCCGCCTGCAGCAGCTGCGCGCAGTTGGGGGGCGGCTCGGTATGCGGTACGTAAGCACCCGAGAGGTGTCCATTCGCGTCCATCACGTCGAGCCGGAACTGAACTTTTGCCCACTCGCCACTCGAAAAAATCTTCATGACCTCCGAGACGGCGCTCGGATACAGGATGTCGTCGGAATCGAGCAGGATTGCAAACTCCGTCTCGAGCGCACCGATCGCATGGTTATAGGCGGACACCTGGCCGCCGTTTTCTTGGAAGATCGCCGTAATGCGAGTGCCGTACTTCTCGATGATGGCTCGCGAGCCGTCTGTCGAACCGTCGTCGAGCACCACGACCTGCGTGCCGGGATAGTCCTGATCGAGAGCGGAATCGATCGCGGCCGCTAGATAGCGTTCGTAGTTGTAATTGCAAATGACAACTGTGACCTGGTTCATGGCATTCAGCGCTATCTGAAGTTTTCGGTGAATCGGAACTGCTACGCAAACGAACGGAGTGCGATATAAGCGAGGTGGGTCGGCGGATCGTTTCTTGCGCCATTGACCCTGTCGGGCACCTTGAAGCCCAATTGCAAACCGTCGTCATTCCAGGTAGTCGTCACTGCGTCCGGTGCACTTACCGTGCCCGTCAACGCGTCTATGAACTCAATCCTTACTTCGCGTGACGCCGGGCGCCTGAGGCCCGCCACTGCCACGTTTCGCCAGCCTGCGGCCGCCTTGACCTGAAGCACGATGTCATTGCCCGAACGCAAGCCACTGCCCGAAGCACCTGGACCAAATTTCAACGGATTCGACAAACTTGCCAGCGGGCCGGAGACAGTCTGATGAAGCACGACGAGGCTTCTTCCCGACACGTTGTAGGTCCGCGCCGGCGGACCGCGATGAGTCAGACGGAAAGGCTCATAGCCGTCCCAGTGATAGATCATCGAGACATATTTATTCGGATCATCCCAGTTGTGATCCAGCGCCCATACCGCGAAATCGAAGAAGTACTCCGGCAGGTAATGCGGGTCCTTCATATACGCATCACCGATTTCGGTCTGCCAGATGCCCCTCGCCGGCCCGTTTTTCACATATCGCTGATATAGCTGATCGAGATCGCTGACACCCAGGTAGTGCGTGTCGAGATAGTCGACCCAGTCCAGCATGCGTTCGTTCGAAGCGGGACTTCTGTACTCCAGCCACTTGCAGTAATTGGAGAGACCGCCCTGGTCCGGCCAGCCGCCGTACACGACATAAGCGTTGTACTTGCGGATGATGCGTGCGGCAGGCAGATGCACTCGTTCCACGTAATCCTGCATCGCATGCTCGTACGGCTTTACCTGTCTGTCGTCCTTGCTGAAGTTGGGACCGTGCCAGAACGTCGCCTGCACTGCGCCGCCGGACAGTTTTCCGGCCGCCTCATTCCATATCTGGAAATAGCGCAGATTGAATGGCGGCGCGGAGTACTTGCGCACGACTGCTTCGACGTAACGCGTCCACGCGCGCACGTCCACCGGCGCGGAATTGCTGTCGCCGGGCACGATCGCATTCCACGGTGCGGTATAGCCAAGCAACAACAGCGACTTGATGCCATTGCGATTGTTCAGTAACAGCGCTGACGGAAGGTCGCCGTCGAATTGCGATCCCGTCTTGTCGACGCGAATGGGTTCTCTGGGCGAGTCTGGCTGGCCGGGGCCGACCGAATCGCGGCCCCAGCTGATGCCCATTTGCCGCCACATTTCCACGTCGCGGCTTGCTCCCGCCCATCCGTTCGCGCCGATCATGTCGGTGATCCTGCGATCGCCGCTGCTGCGGCCTTGCGCGCCGGTGCCGGCTGACGGTGAGGTCTTGCCGTACGCAAGCGGTATCGCGGCGCTAACGAGCGCCGCAATGGTTCGCAATGCCCGACGTCTACCGGCACTCTCTCGAATGCGATACATTGGCCTGCCCACCGACATTCGCTACCCCGCCGACGCGCTGGCTGGCACGCCCGACAAGCGGACACCCGCCTGCCCCTTGAGAATCTCCAGCACCGCTTGCGCCGTCATATCCCAGCGGAATTCGCGTGCACGCGCGTATCCCATTGCCTTGTAGCGTTGCCGGAGCGCATCGTCTGTCATCATCAGAGAGATCTTTTCGGCGATGTCGTCCGCGGATGTAGCGTCGCAATACAGCGCTGCTTGTGCGCACACCTCGGGCACAGAGGTCCGCGACGAGGCGACAACCGGACAGCCGCAGTACATGGCTTCGAGGGGCGGCAGCCCAAACCCTTCGTAAAGCGACGGGAACACCAGACAGCCGGCGTTTTCATAAAGCGCCTTCAATTCGCCGTCGGTGACAAACCCGGCCCACACTACTCTTTCCGACTGCGGTTTTTCTTGCGCGAGTTCGCTATTAAAAATGCGGGCGTTCTTGCCGCCGACCACGACGAACTTCACATGGTCGAGATGCCCTAGCTTTTCGATTGCTTCGAGCACGCGTTGCAGGTTCTTGCGCGGATCGAGGCTGCCGACCACCACACAATAGGCGTCCGTGACGAGACCAAGGCGCTCTAGTACCGCGGGATCCGATGCAACGCGATCCAGATGATCCGCAGCAGGATGCACCACCGCGACTCGCGACTCGTCGACTTTGAGGTGATGGCAAATGCGCGATTTCGAGAACTTCGATACGGTAAGGATCATCGGCTCCATGCGCGGCAGCATGAAAAAGCACAGGCGATACCACAGCACGAATTTCTTCGAAAATCCGCCCGGCACGTCGTAGACCGCCATGTCGTGAACCATGACGACCTGGCGCCGTTTCAAGAGCGGATTCGTATTGCACAGATTCAGAAGCCTGACACCTCTCGCGGCAATAGGCAGCGTAATCTGCTCCCACAGCGTGCCGCGTAGCCACGGAAAGCGCCGTTGCCATTTCAACAACGCACCTGGTTCCCTGGTATTGCGAGGGACAAAGACTTCCAGTTGCTCGCCTGCGGGAATCCGCATCTGCATAGCTCTCGTCAACTCATACGCAACTCGCTGCACACCCGTGACCGGTTGCGAAGTGAATTTCCCGTTGATTGCAAACGCCATCTGCTTCTCCGTTTTGCGAATTACTCGAGCGACGGTGGCAACTTGCTCACGTTCGCACAGGTCCACTGGTTGGTTCGGCATCGCCGTAATCGCTGGCGTAGTTCGTTGCATAGCCATAGGTCCGCGTACTCCGGCGCAGCGGAATGCCGTTGAACACGGCACCGGCAATGCGGCCCTCCGCGCGCTCCATCTTCTTGATCGTGTCTTCGATCTCCTCCTCGCTCTGCATGCCCGAGCGCAGGACCAGCAGCGATGCGCCGGCCTCGCTCGCAATGATCGACGCGTCGGTGACTGCCAGGAACGGCGGCGTATCGAAGATCACGAGATCGAATTGCGCGCTCAGACGCTCGAGAACTTCCTTGAAGCGCGGTCTCGCAAGCAAGGCGGCAGGATTGTCCGGGCGCGATCCGCACGAGAGGAACGAGAGATTTTCGATACCCGTGTGCCGAAGCGCATTGCGCAGCGGCATGCGGTCCGAGAGAACTTCCGAAAGTCCACCACGGTTGCTCTGATTGAAGAGCGACGCGAGATGACCGCGGCGCATATCCGCATCGATAAGAAGAACTCGTGCGCCTATCTCCGCCTGCAATGTCGCGATATTGGCCGCGACGAAGCTCTTGCCCGCCGAAGGCGTCGGCCCGATCACCATCAGAATGTTGTTGCGCGAATGCGCGAGATCGCGCGCCAGAGAAGTGCGCACTGCCCGCAGCGCCTCCACCGACGTATCGTTCGGAAAACGTTCTGCGAGTACCCTGGTACCGCCGCTGGGCACCTGTATTTCCGACCCGCCGCTCGCCGCCGGTTGCGGCAAACCGGCCCGCGCGGCAGCACCGGGCAGTGATTTCGCACCCGGATTGGTTCTGTCGAGCAACGACTGCTGCTGACTGAACAGGATCTCGCCGAATACCGGCATGCTCATGCTGCGTTCGACATAACGCGGATCGGTCACGCCGGTCATCACATGGCGGCGCATGAAGACCAGCACGATGCCCGACACGATGCCGAGTGCAAGGCCACCAGGCAGCACGAGAATCGGCTGCGGTTTGACAGGACGATGCGGCGTGATGGCCTGGTCCACGATGTGGGCGCCGCCGGTCGTACTTGCACGACGCACCTGCAATTGCTCGGCCTTCTGCACCATGCCGAGGTAAATGGTCTCCGCCACCTTCTGCGCGCGCAAAAGATCGACGCTCTCGCGCTCGGACGCCGGCATGCCATTGAAGTGGCCGTTGAAATTCGCCTTCGCGCTATTGAGCTGCGCGAGTTGCGTATCGACGCTCTGCACCCAACGGCTCTGCGGCGTGTACCGCTCGAGCAGTTGCGTGCGCTGCAATTGCAGCGTCGCGATCTGCCGGTCGATATCGAGACCTCCCTGCAGATAGGCCTGCGCCTCCGCAGTTGGCTGCATGGATTGAGAATTCGCGCGGAATGCCTTCAGTGCTTCTTCGGCCTTTCTCAGGTCCGCAAGCAGACGCGGAAGTTCTCCGTTGATGAACGCGAGCGTCGTCGTGTCGTTGGCCTGGCGGCTGGCAATTGCCGTCGTCAGGTATTGCTGACCCAACGCGTTGGCGACCTCGGCCGCCTTGGCCGCACTCTTGTCCGTGTACTCGATCTGGACCAGACCGGAGTCCTTCAACTTGTCGCCAACTTTGATGAGCCCGTCAAAGCGCTTGATGGCGTCCACCTCGTTCCATCGTACAACCGTGAACTCAGTGTTCGGGCGCGCGACCAGTTCGTCGACGCGCATCGAAATGCCGTTGCTCGACACCGGCTTGCCGACCGTGCCGTGGAGGAACACCTGATCCTGCGGGCCGCGTAGCTCGTAGGTGTTGTCCTCGCCCGCGACGAGGGTCATTTTTTCTTCTTCCAGATCCTTAGGGACGTCGAGCGCGCCGATTTTTACCTGCTCGCCACCCCATGCGTAGGACTTGAGTCCGAGCCATGGTCGCGAGGGTTCGCCAGGCGTCGCAAACTTCTCGGCGATATCGCCGAGTAACGGCAGCTTGCGCGGCGTCACCGAGACGTCGAAACGGAAACGCTCGATGACCGGCTGCAGCACCGAACGGCTACGAATTACGCCCATTTCGGTTACAGGCGATGGAGCGGGCGGAGGCAGGTTCTCCTGATTCTGAAGCGCGAGTCCCAGAGCGTTCGGTTCCGGTGGATCCACGCGAATCAGCACGTCTGCGGAATAGATCGGCGACGCAATCAGCAGATAAGCGGCAGCCAGGCTGAAAACGACGACCGTGGTAAGTACGATTTCCCAGATATGGTCGCGCATGAGACGAAGCATGGCGCGCGCGCTAAGCTGGCCACGCTCTGTGCTGGCACTCCCAGGGAGCGAATTCAGAGGATAGTAGTCCACCGGTTTGATCCTTCCATGTTTGATGGGCACAGTAATGAGTCGACACCGCCTGGCTGCACCAACGGTCCACATTCCAGAGCCGTTGCCAGCAGGAATGCGTATGGCGTAGCGCGACGCATAGTCGGAGCTACGTCATGGTCTTGCCAAGCCAAGTGGCTGTCCACCTGCTTGAACGATCAAAGGCTGCGCCGCAAGCAGCACGGCTCGCCCCGTCTCCAGACTTTCGAATCCCCCAGATAGCGGAACGACAGCTTAACGCCGCGTCTCGCGTTTATTTGGTACTACAAAAGGTCAACGTGCTCGATGCACCGACACCCCGGACGGCTTAGTTCGCCATACACGGCCCGGCCCTGGACTCGCGTAAGCGTTGCCTCGTCGTACGTCGTCCGTGCAAAGCACTTCAGGACGCGGCAATAACTACACCTCAACCGATTCATTCAAGCGAAAAGGCGAAGAAATTGCGCATTGCTGGCATTCGATAGGTACTACAGGGGCAACCGTTTATTGCTTCAGATGTTGCAGTGAAGCATAGCGCTCATGAGAATAGCCGTAGCGCTATCGGCATAAATTCGGGTGCTATTGGCCGATTCCGCCGAAGCGGTTACCGCGCAACACACTACGCAGAAAGGGTTGTAGCTATGTGCAATGGATGTAACAGAGTTATACCGGGCGGGGCGTTGAGGCCTCAAATACATTTAGTCACATTTCATATGCCTTCAGGCGACCCCCAATAGTCGTTTGCGGACGCATCGCCTTGTCCGGCGGGGCTTTGCGCGACAAGACTCTTGCGACCCTCAATAACGCCGCGCTTATTATGCCCAGCAAATCTTGCTGATTCTTACCTTCACTTGTATGGCTTTATTTAGCCATTCTGGGTAATTATTTCCCCGATCATCACAATTGCGCCAAAACACCGTCGGATACCGGCCACGTTCGCCAGGGTCATTTGAGTACGCTAATCTCGTCACGTAGACAGTGATTCACCCTGTTTGGAGAACTAAGCGTGACGACTTCCACAGATTTTCTTACGTCGTATCTTGATACGCACCGCAGCGGTCCAAGAGTAGCGACGCGGAAGCCAGCTAAGCACATTGGGCTTCTCGTGTCGCAGGAATGCTCGATGGCGACAGCCGGAGCAATCGGCGACGCATTCCGGCTTGCAAACGAACTGTCAGACGGCGCTACTGATGACTCACCGTATCGGCTTTCAGTGCTTTCTGAAAGCGGAGGGCTCGTAACCAGCTCATCCGGCATTTCGATCTGGACCCAAAGTATCGAGCGCAACCGGCTAGGCGATTTCCATGCATTGTTTGTCGCGTGCCGGGACGCGGCGCGGGCGCTCGAGTCCAATGACCGGCTTCTCTCGTGGATAGCGCGTCAAGGCTCGATCGCATCATTCGACATTCAGCAAGGCGCGAACCTGATGGTGGTTTGCAAGGACCCACTGCATTCCACGGTACCCATCTTCCTGTTCGACGACGCGCCCACTACCGCGCGAGCCAACAGCGCGACGCCCACGGATCTCGCGCTCGCGCAGATCGAGCGGGACGTGAGCACGGAAGTAGCGCGAAAAATCGCCGACACGCTGCAGACGACCTACGTCGAGTCAGACAAGTTCGAGCTGGACGACGCGAGCATCACGACGACCACGGAGAAGATTCGCGAGTCGGCGCGTTGGATCAAGGAGAACTACAGCAATCCTATTTCCGTCGCAAAGGCCGCTGAGTGCGCGGCGATGAGCAAGCGAAACTATCAGCGCCGCTTCAAGTTCGAATTCGGCATGACGCCACTCGAGTATCTGTTGCGCACACGTTTTGAAGTAGTTCGCGCAATGCTGCGCAATACCGACCTGCCCGTCGACAAGATCGCGCGACGCTGCGGCATGGGGGACGGCAATCGTCTCGGCCGTCTCTTCAAGGAGCGCTATGGGATGTCCCCCACTCAATTTCGCGCGCAGCAACGCCTCGAAGTCGCGGAGCGATGCGTCGCAATCGAGGACTGACGGCTAGTGGCAGTGCAGACGGGAGACGCGGCCGTTAGAGCGCGTTGCCCGTCGCGCCCGCGCGCCTCGAGCGTCGCACCGCTATTCACAGGGATCGGACAATGACAACAACGAAGTCAGTGCAGTTTTCCAATGACGCCGCGAGCCACCATCAGGAACAGCGTCGCGAGTCTCCCGTAAGAAGGCTAAAAGAAGCGGCCAAGTCAATGCTGCCGGCACCTTTGTTTGTCAGCCTGCTGCATCACAAGGAAATTGGCCGCTATCCGAACCTGCTGCGCCCCACCACGTTTAACGAAAAGATCTTGCAGAAGAACCTGCGGCCGGACCCGTGGTTCGTCGAACTGACGGACAAGCTGACGGTCCGCGAGTATGTCGCGAGAAAGCTCGGCGAACAGCATGTGATACCGCTGTTGGCCGCGCCGGAAGCCTTCACGAAAGAAGTATTTGATGCCCTGCCCGACCAGTTCGTGATGAAGGCCAATCACGGCAGTAGTTACGTAGAGGTGGTCAGAAGCAAATCGGCAACGTCTTTCGAGCGGCTGCGAGATCTCGCGAACTACTGGCTGTCGCTGGACTTCTACAAGATTGCGCGCGAAAGACACTACCGCCACATCAAGCCGCGCATTTTCTTCGAACATTTGCTGCTCGACCACAGCGGCAAGATTCCAGCCGACTACAAACTGCACTGCTTCGGCGGACGAAGCGGACGGCCGACTATCTATATTCTCGTGATCTCGGACAGATTTGGCGGGAACACACGAGGCGACGTGTACGACGTCGACTGGAATCACCTGGACATAGCAATCGGCTACTACAAACGCAGCCCGATACCGGCGCCGCGCCCCGACAATCTGGATGCGATTCTGCACGCGGCCACAAAACTATGCGAGGATTTCGACTATGTTCGTGTGGACCTGTATGCGCCGGACAACAAGGTGTATTTCGGTGAGCTAACGTTTACGCCGGGCGCCGGAGTTCTACCCTTCACGCCCGACAGAATCGATTACGAGTGGGGAAAACTGGTGCCCGACACCTTCTGTCGTTGACATCGCACAGCAGGCACGCCGTTGCGGCATGCACAGGCCGTGACGTGAATAAAGCTGGTCTCGCCTTGCAAGCAAGGCGAGACCAGCTTCGTTGACGGGCGAGTGAAACTCGCTCAGGTGTCCGCGTGGCTGGACGTGAAGCTGGTGAACGCGTTGTACGGCGCGTCGATCGCTTTGCCGTTGACCATGATGCCGTACGTGTTGTTGCCGCTATCCAGAACGTAGTACATAACCGACTGAATGTTGTGCGTTTTTCGGGCATTGTAGAACGCGCCCAGTCGGTCGGAGATGTAAGTCCCGCGGTAGCTTTCCGACTTCTCCGGGCCAGTGTTCCACTCGGTGACGATGAGCGGTACGCCGTAGCGGGCCTTGCAATAGGTCGCGAGGTCGAAGCCCGGACCGGCGCCGTCGGTGCCGACGTTGAACAGGTCGCCGTACACTTCGTAATTGTGCCAGGTCGTGACGTCCCAACGGACCTTCGGATAGCCGCCGCTGCCGTCAGGCTGCATGCCGTCCCACAGCGCGTCCGATGCGCCCACGTCCGCGACGCAGAAGTTGATGCCGCACTTGGCGTCCGGCTGCGCCGACTTCACGCCGTCGATCATTCCGCGCATGACGCCGCGCATGATCGGCCAGTTTTGATTGTTGAAGTCGCTCGCTTTCGAGCCCGCATACGTGAAGTCCACCACGGTCGCGTCTTGCCGCGTCAACTCGTTGCCGCACTCGTAAATCGTCACGCCGTACGGCTTCAACGCGTTGGCGACGGTCGCGCCGACCGAGCGACCGCGATCATATGCAATCGATTCGCTGCCCATGATCCCGCCCGTCTCATAGACGCCCTGGTCGATCAGCACGAGAAGCGTGAGTCCTGCCGACTGGAACGCCTTCGCCAGCTTGATGACCGCATTGAGATCCTTCGGATCGTCAGTCACGCCGACGCGATAGCTCGTGCAATTCATGCTCTTCAGAATCGACACGACCTGTTCGGGCGTGTACGTGTAGTCGGCGTGCCCGTTCATGCCGTAGAAGCTTCCCGCAGCCGGTGCAACGTCGATGCGCGGATCGCTGCAAGGCAGCCATTGGTCCGCGACGTCCGCGTTCACAAAGAATTGACCATTGGTACCGCGATGCCAGATCTTGCCGCCGTACCAGAGCACGAGCGACACGTTATACGTGTTGCCGACCGTCGAGCCGTTGCGGTAGATGACGCCGTTCGCGACCGTCCACACATCGCCTGAGCTATCGGTGATCGAAGCGGCGGGAGGCATTGCAGTGCCGGCGGCCGATGCGGCAGCAGAAGTAGCTTTCGCCACAGGACTCGCGGACGCCTTTGCTGTTGAACTCGCGCTAGCGTCTTCCGAGCCACCGCCGCCACAGGCGCTAAGCAGATAAGTACCGGCCAGGGCCGTCAGCCCTCCGAGGAATTGTCGTCGTTTAACCATGATTGTTTTTCCCACTGTCGAGAAGTTCTCGATAAAAAATCAAAAAAGATAAGTTTTTGAGTTCAAACAGAACTGCGTTTCTTTCGGAACAGCTTTTCATTAATTCGTTGTGCTTATCGATGCACAATTGCACGTTTCACTATCAGTAATTCAATCAGTGCAGTCACATTGCCAAGACAACGTGGAATAACCTGGCTGGCGGCAGAAAATGCTCCGCCCATCGCGATGCGCTCGACGCCGCGATACGTTGATGAACTTCTGGAAAGACCGTTTGGGCAAAACTGCTGCCGAGGCGCCACGTGTTACCGCGAACTTTGACCCGGAGGTTGAAGCCGAACGTTGATCCGGAAAAGTTGTTCGCTTGCGTGTCGCGACGGGGTAAATCGTACCCGCTAATGCACGATAGGTCACATGGAAATTAGTACTTTTCGGCCAAAAAGCAGGATTCTTTCCGAGAACTTCGCAGAACGCAAAAATTTCTGCTTTCTGATGATGATCGGAAGATTAGATGGACTTAACGCTGGGCCATCCGACCCCAGCAAGATCTTTTACGTTGCTTCCAGCTTACAGTAAATATTTCTCGTTGGTCGGAAACCGACGCTGCAACGAAGAAAAAACGCCCATCATCAGACGAAACGGCGAAGAACCGCATTGCGCGCCGATGCGTAGTCGGATGGAATTTTCCGGGCGAAAACATCATATGAAATATCTTTTCTCGTGGTTAACTCTATCGCGGCGCATTCTCTCGCCGGAACGCTCGTTTGAGGCGGTCGCCCGGACGTCTGATCGGTTGCAGGTGCTCCGAAACTACCCCTTCTGGCGCCGCTTACCATAATGCCGTTTTCTCGGGTGGATGCTGGACGGTGCAAGCACTCATATTTGAGTTGCCAGTAGATATTAATTTCAAAAAACGCCGTGCCTGAAATGCAGAGCATTAATAATGCTGAGACCGCAACAAGCACCGACAAAATCTAACTGCACGATTCCCTTTTGACGATATAAGAAAATCCGTACCTGAAAGATGCCGCTCATTAGCCACATCATGTAGAAACGGTAAGCGAGCACTAATGACCGCATCCACGCACGTTACTCGCAAATTGAAAACGTCCAACACGTCGTCTTGACTAACGTGCGTCAGCACACATCCGCCTCTATGACGCATTTGGTAATGTCAGGTATGGCGCACGGAGCGTATTGCTAAGAACCATGGTTTGTCCTTGCACCACAGCCAGCCACAGACTACCTTGGTTGTACTACCTGCTCACAATCGAATAGTGCCCACAAGCCGAGATTGCACACACAGTTTCGCCCCGCTGCTGGCGCTTCTATCCGTCGCTCTCGCCTGCGCGGCTCCGTGCGCGAACGCACAGGAGTTCTCGCTGCTGGCAGGCCCGCTTTTTAGTGCAAGCGAGACCACGTATTCGTGGAACGGCACCTATCGCGAGGGTTTGGGACGCTTCGCAGCGTGGAGTTTTTCGTGGCTCAACGAGGGGCATCTGTCCGGCCATCATCGGGATGGACAGGCGTTGCAAGCGTGGGGACGTCTGCCGTTATGGAACGACCGGGTCGAACTTTCGGCTGGCGCCGGGCCGTACCGATACTTCGATACCACCGCGGCAAGCGCCGGAGGTGACTATTCCAACACTCACGGCTGGGGCGTTCTGGGAAGTTTGCGCGCCGCCTATTATTTCGATCGACGCTGGATTGCCATCGCGCAACTGAACCACGTGCATGCGTTTGGCGGCCCGAACACGACCGCACTAATGCTGGGCGTGGGATATCAACTGGAGGTGTCGGGCGAGCGGGGCCCGCGCCAGCGACCTGAGCCGCGAACCTCAAAGGTCACGCATGACGAGCTAACCGTGATGTTCGGCAAGACGATCCTCAATAGCGATAAGTCGGAATCGGCCAAGGCAGGAAGCCTCGAATATCGCCGCGGGCTGGGGCGCTATGTCGACGTAAGCGCGTCGTATCTTCATGAAGGGGGCCACATTCAATCGCGCCGTGACGGCATCGCCGCACAACTGTGGGCAACGCGTGCATTCTTCGACGACAGCCTGACGTTATCGGCCGGCCTTGGTCCTTATGTCGCCATCAACCAGACCGACCAGCTCCCGCAGGACCGCATGGGCGATGGCCGCGTTTCCGCGCTCTTCGCGGTGTCGGCGAGCTATCGCTTCGGCTCGCGCTGGGTCGCCCGCGTTACGTGGAATCGCGTGGTGACGCGCTATAACCGCGACACTGATGTGATAGAGGGCGGAATCGGCGTGCGGTTTTAAAGGGCGTGCTCATGTTGCGAATACCCGCAGCCGATAGATCGACCCGCAACAATAGCCCGCCCTTTCGCTCACGCCGCCTAACGGGACATCATGTTCATGCTGACGTTATGCATGACCCACACCGTGCCGCCGATCAAAAATAGCGCAGCCAACGCGGTATAGGCAAGCGCCATGACGTTCCAGCGCTGTCCAGCCGACATGTCGATATGCAGAAAAAACACCAGGTGTACAACAATCTGCACGAAGGCGAGAACCGACAAAGCGATCATCGCGGTCTGCGCTGGTAAAGCGCCGCGCATGACCAACCAGAACGCAGCCGCGGTCAACACAACTGAGAGCGCGAAGCCGCAGACATAGCCGCGCACGCTGCCATGCCCCGAGTCCGCGGAAAGTGATTGAATGTGAGCCATTACAGCACGCTCCCCAGATAAACGAACGAGAAAACGCAGATCCAGACAATGTCGAGGAAATGCCAGAAAAGACTGAGGCACGCGAGACGCGTGAGTTGGCGCTCCGACAATTCGGGAGCACGCACAACCTGAACAGCCAGCACAGCCATCCACACCAGTCCCACCGTGACGTGCAGTCCGTGCGTGCCCACCAGCGTAAAGAACGCTGACAGGAACGCACTGCGGCCTGGCCCGGCGCCTTCTGCGATCAGATGCGAGAACTCACGCATTTCCAGGGCCAGGAACGCGAGCCCGAGTGCGAACGTGACCGCAAGCCAGCCGAGTACGGCCGCCGATTTGCCGCGCCGCGCTGCCAGCATGGCAAAACCGTACGTGATGCTGCTCAGCAGCAGCGCGGCTGTCTCCACGGCGACACCGCCGATATCGAACAGGTCCTTGCCTGAGGGGCCGCCCGCGAACTGATTCGACATGACGGCGAATACCGCGAAGAGCGATGCGAACAGTACGCAGTCGGTCATCAGATACAGCCAGAAGCCGAACACCGTGTCCGACGAACCGTGGTTGCCGTGGTTGCCGTGCCCGCCGTCGAGCGAAACGGAAAGTGTTTTGTGCGACATCGATCAGGCCTCCACCGCTTCCAGTTCGCGGCTCTTCACCGCAGCGGCCGCAGGGCCGCGCTTGCTTTCGATTTCCCGCACGGTATCGGCGGAAATGTAATAGCCGTCGTTATTGCCGAAGCTGCGGGCAATCAGCGTGGCCACGATAGCCAACAGTGCCGCTACAGCCAGCCACGTGATATGCCATACACCGGCAAACCCGAGCACGAGGCTGAACGCGCCAATGAACAAGCCCGCGCTGGTATTCGACGGCATGTGAATATCGCTGTACACCGGTGCTTTTGCCTGATTACTCGCGGTCTCCTTCATGTGAGCGTAAGCGTCGAGTTCGTGCACCGTCGGAATGATCGCGAAGTTATAGGCCGGCGGCGGCGACGAGGTCGCCCATTCGAGCGTGCGGCCGTCCCACGGGTCACCCGTCAGGTCGCGATACTGCGGCTTGTTGCGGTTGGCCACGCTGACCCACACTTGCGCTACCTGGAACACCACGCCGACCGCGATCAACGCGACACCGCATGCGGCGGCAATCAGCCACGGATGCCACGCCGGATTGTCATAGTGATTCAGGCGCCGCGTCATACCCATGAAGCCGAGCACATAGAGCGGCATGAACGAAGCGTAGAAACCCACGAACCAGCACCAGAACGCGCACTTGCCGAGCTTTTCATTGAGCTTGAAACCGAACGCTTTCGGGAACCAGTAGTGGAAACCTGCCAGGTAGCCGAACACGACACCGCCAATGATCGCGTTATGAAAATGGGCGATCAGAAAGAGGCTGTTGTGCAGCACGAAGTCCGCCCCGGGGATTGCCATCATCACGCCGGTCATGCCGCCGATCGTGAAGGTGATCATGAAGCCGATCGTCCACAGTACGGGCGCCGAGAATTCGAGGCGTCCGCGATAGATCGTGAACAGCCAGTTGAATATCTTCACGCCGGTGGGGATGGCAATGATCATTGTCATGATGCCGAAAAACGCATTGACGTCTGCACCCGAGCCCATCGTGAAGAAGTGATGCAGCCAGACGAGGAATGCCAGCACCATGATCGCGCAGGTTGCATAGACCATGGTCCGGTAACCGAACAGCGGCTTCTTCGAAAACGTCGCAATCACTTCCGAATAGATGCCGAACGCCGGCAGCACCAGGATATAGACCTCCGGATGTCCCCACGCCCAGATCAGATTCAGATAAAGCATCGCGTTGCCGCCCGCTTCATTCGTGAAGAAGTGCATGCCCATGTAGCGGTCGAGGCCGAGCAGCGCAAGCGCAACCGTCAGGATCGGGAACGTGGCCATGATCAGCACGTTCGAGCAGAGCGCGGTCCACGTAAACACCGGCATTTTCATCAGCGTCATGCCCGGCGCACGCATCCGCACCATCGTCACGAAGAAGTTGATTGCCGTAATCAGCGTGCCGACGCCGGACAGCTGCAGGCTCCATATGTAGTAGTCGACGCCGACGCCCGGACTGAACTGCAGCTCCGACAGCGGCGGATACGCGAGCCAGCCGACCTGTGCAAATTCGCCGATCACGAGCGACAGATTCATCAGAATCGCGCTGATCGCGGTCATCCAGAAACTGAGCGAATTCAGGAACGGGAACGCGACATCGCGCGCGCCGATCTGCAACGGCACGACCAGGTTGAACAAACCGACCATCAACGCCATCGCCATGAAGAAGATCATGATGACGCCGTGCGCGGTGAAGATCTGATCGTAATGATGCGGCGGCAGATAGCCCGGCGAGTGATACGCAAACGCGAGCTGCAGGCGCATCATGACGGCATCGACGAAGCCGCGCACCAGCATTAGCACCGCGACGACGATATACATCACGCCGATCTTCTTGTGGTCCACGCTTGTGAGCCACTCATGCCATAGCCATTTCCATTTATGGAGCCGGGTTAGTGTCGCTACCACTGCGAGCACCATGACCAGCATGAGCGCGCCCGCTCCCATGATGATGGGCTGATCGAACGGGATCGCGGAGAGTGTCAGATTTCCGAACATGTGCTAACCCTTTGTACGGCAATTGCTGTTCTGCAGATCAAGGACATTGCCGTTGTTGTACTTCGCAATAATGTTGTTGAAGAGCCTGGAGTCGACCGATGAAAAGTAGCCGACCGGCTCCTTCTCGCTCGGTTGCGCCACCGAGTTGTACTCGTTCATATCCAGCCGGCGCGGCGAGGCCTTGACTTTTTCGACCCACGCGTCGAATTGCGCGGGCGTGACGGCGAGCGCGCGGAACTTCATGTCCGAGAAGCCCTTGCCGCTATAGTTGGCGGAAATACCGGCGTAGTCGCCCGAGTGGTTGGCGATCAGATGCAATTGCGTCTGCATGCCCGCCATCGCATAGATCTGGCTTCCCAATTGCGGAATGAAGAATGAGTTCATCACGGAATCGGACGTGACCTTGAAGTCGACCGGCGTGCCCACGGGGAACGCAAGCTGGTTGACCGAAGCCACGCCGAGCTCCGGGTAAATGAAGAGCCACTTCCAGTCGAGCGCCACGACCTCGACCTTGATTGGCTTGACCGCCGATTCGATCGGCCGGTAAGGGTCCAGTTCGTGCGTGGTGTTCCAGGTCAGGATGCCGAGGAACAGAATGATCAGCGTGGGTACGGTCCACACCACCGTTTCGATCGCGGTGGAATGCGCCCACTTGGGCGCATAGGTCGCGTTGTGATTGCTTGCACGGTACCGCCACGCGAAGACCAGGACCATGATGATCACCGGCACGACGACTATCAGCATGGCCATTGTCGCCGTACTGATCAGCGACTTCTCCGCCACGCCCACACTGCCCTTCGGATCAAGCACGTCAAGATTGCTGCATCCCGAAAGACACGCAACGAGCCCCGCCCCCAAGGGTATCAACACCCGTTCAAAGGTCTTATTCACCATATCTGCCTGATTTCCATGGACCGGTCTGAAACGCTACACAAGGTTCTTGCCATGAAGACCAGACCACTACTTCATGCGCTGTCGAATTCTAAAAGCGTAGCCGGATCGCAAACATGATCCTGGACAAGCTAAGTGCAATCGCGGCGCGGAAAGCGCGTGAGGTGAACAATTGCCGGTGAGCGGAGAAGGATGAGCCGCGACGTCTGGACAGGCGTCGCGTAATCGGAGGGTGTTGCGCTATGGATCACCGGCTGGCCGACGGGCAACCGGCCACGGCTCGTTAGCCGATATCTGAAACCGGCTTACGTGGTGGCACGCTGCACGATCTCGAAGCCCACATCGGTCACCTTGTTCTGCGCGGAGCCGGCGAGCCGGTCCAGCAGACATCGCGCCGCCGTGAGCCCGATGCGTGTTCCGTCGACGCGCACGGAAGTGAGTTGCGGCGTGGTCTCCGTCGCGAACTCGAGATCGCCGAAGCCGCAGACCGCGAGTTGCGACGGCACGCCGAGACCCAATTGCCTGGCCGCGCTCAACGCGCCTATCGCGAGCAGGTCGGAGCCGCAAAACACTGCGTCGAGATCCGCTGCCTCGTCGAGCAAACGGGGCAACGCTGCCTTGCCGAGCGCCACGGAACTCGGCGGCGCGACAAGGACCTCGGGAATGTCGTCAATGCCCGCCCGCGCGAGCCGCTCGCGAAAACCGCGGCGGCGCGCGAGCGCACGCTGGTCGTTGGCGGACACTAGGCCAGGCTTGCGCACGTTCCTTTGCAGAAAATGCCCGGCCACCGCGAAGCCAATCTGGTAATGCGAGAAGCCGACCAGCATGTCGATAGGCTGATCCGTCATGTCCCATGTCTCGACAACCGGAATGCCTACGTTCGCAAGCCGCTCACGCAGCGAGTCGGTGTGAGCGACGCCCGTCAGCAGAACGCCTTCAGGACGCCGGCTCAGCACTGCGTCGAGCAAAGCCTCTTCGCTCGAACCGTCGTAGCCGCTCAACGCGAGCAGTACCTGATAACCGGCGCGCGACATGGTCTCGCTGAATACCTGAATGGTTTCGGAAAACAGCGAGTGGGCGATGGTCGGCACAATCGCCGCAATGAGCCGCGAGCGCGACGAGGACAGACCGCCTGCGAGCCGGTTCGGCACATAACCGAGCTTCTGCACGACCTGCCGCACACGCTCCAGCGTTTCCGGCGCCACCGTCTCCGGGCTGTTGAACACGCGTGAGACAGTGATCGGCGCGACCCCTGCCTGCGCGGCGACATCGGTGATGCGCAAGCCCTTGGGGCCGCCGCGCAGGCGCCGCGCGGGCGCCGCCGCGTCGGCAGGATCGACGCTGGCGGTGGCGGGCGGTTCTTTATTCGGCATGGTCGCTGACAGGGGAAGATGGATCGCGCGCGTATTCTAAACTGCACGAGGCCACGCTCAACGACACCAGGCTGCACAAGCCGCGCCATGCCTCAAACGGCCCCGGCAATCGCGCGTCATGATCGACCGACTCACGCGCTTCATTCGGTCACCGCCGCACCGCCTTGCGTCAGACGCACGCCGCGGTCGCGCCGCAAGATGAACACGGTGACTACGGCGAACACGAGCAGACAGCTTGCAGGGATCAACATGGGCGCCTTCACGCTGCCAGTGGTCTGACGAACCCACGGCACGAGATTTTGCGCGACGAAGCCGCCAATGTTGCCAAGCGAATTGATGGCGGCGATTCCAGCCGCCGCCCGTGCGCCAAACAGGAATTTCGGCGGCAAAGTCCAGAAGCATGGAATCAGCAGATACATGCAAGGCGCGCCGAAACAGAGCGCGATGAAACGCAGCGTGTTGGTCGGCAGAAACACGGCGCTGGCGAAGCAGATGACGCCGAGCAACGCGGAAATCAGCATCGCAATGAGCGCGCGATTACCGGCGCCGCGCAGCCTGGAAGGCAACCACGCGAGCACGATGGTCGCCATCAGCCACGGAATGATGTTGAGCAACCCGTTGGTCGTGTTGCTCACGCCAAAGCCCTTCACGAGCGTCGGCAACCAGTAGCTCACGCCATACACGGAAATGGACAGCATCATGTAATAGAGCGCCATGCCGATCACGCGCGGCTCCGTCAGCACGCTCAGCAGCGAACCGTGCGTCGCGACGCTTGCCTTGATCTGCGCGCGTTCGGCGTCGAGCGTGCTGGTGAGCCATGCCTTCTCGTCGGCGGAAAGAAACTTCGCTTCTTTCGGCGACGCAGGCAGCAGGAACAGCACTACAACCGTCAACAGCACCGACGGCAGCCCGGTCACAATGAACACGAGTTGCCAACCATCCAGACCCGCGATACCGCCCTTGTCGAGCAGCCAGCCGCAGATCGGCGCGCCGAGCATGTTGCCGAGACTGCTGCCTACCGTGAAATAGCCCAGCATGCGCACGCGATGCCGCGCCGGAAACCACAGCGTCAGATAATAGATCACGCCGGGATATAAACCGGCTTCGGACGCGCCGAGCAGAAAACGCAGCACGTAGAACATGGTGGCGTTAGTCGTGAAAGCGAGCAGTATCGTCACGACGCCCCACGTGAACATAATGCGCGCCATCCAGCGCGGCGCGCCGTATCTGTGCAGCATCACGTTGCTCGGCACTTCGAAAATCAGATAGCCGATAAAGAACAGCGACGCGCCAAGCCCATACGCGACTTCGGAGAGTCCGAGGCTGCCGAGCATCTGCAGCTTCGCGAAGCTGATATTGGAGCGGTCGATATAGGCGACCAGATAAAGCAGCCCCAGTAGCGGCATCAAACGAAGGGCAAGGCGGTTGATCAGGCGCGATTCGGCAATTGCCGGTGTCGTGGTGCTCACGGCGTCTCCTGCGGCCGCGTTCTTCGCGCGAGCCTGTGTTCTGCGATGAATGAAGCGTGAATCGGATCGGGCGATCCAGAAGTCCGGGCGGCTTATGGTTGTTGCGCGCGCCACTGCGCGTAAGCGGCCATGGTTTCCTCGTTCGGCGGATAAGTGCCGCGCAATGGCCGTCCTTCTTCGATACGCTGCGCGATGAATACTTCGAGTTGCTCCTGCTCGGCGGCGTCGCGCGCGACATCGGCGGCCATCTCGCGCGGCACGATGACGACGCCGTCCACATCCGCGACCACGACATCGCCCGGATACACCGGCACGCCGCCGCACGCGATCGGCACGTTCATATCGACTGCATGATGTTTCGCGAGATTGAGCGGCGCGCTTGCGCCCGCGCACCAGATCGGCAGGCCCAACGCCGCAATGGTCCCGCTGTCGCGCACCGGGCCGTCCGACACCATGCCCGCGACGCCACGCTTCGCGAGGCGCAGCGCGAGAATGGAGCCGACCGACGCCACCGAGCGCTCGCCGCGGCAGTCCTGCACGAGCACGCTGCCGGCGGGCGCCGTTTCGACGGCCTTGCGCTGCGGATGCTCCGGGTCCTGAAACACGCCGACGTGATCGAGGTCCTCGCGCGCGGGAATATTGCGCAGCGTGAACGCCGGGCCAACGACATTCGGCGCGCCAGGCGCAGGCTTCACGAGCGGTGCGACGCCTTGCAGAAACACGTTGCGCAAACCGCGCTTGAAGAGTTGCGTGGTCAGGGTGGCCGTGCTGACATGCCTCAGTTGTTCGAGCGTCGCTTCGCTCACGACGACTTCCGTTGTGCTCATAAGGACTCCGTTTGAATTAGTGAATCTCGGGTTCGCCGTGCTTTGCACCCGGCGTAGCCTGTTCCTGCGGCGCGGGCTGAGCAGCCGCCTTTAGCGGCTCTTCGAGGAAATCGAAGTCGCAGCCCTTGTTCGCCTGCAACACATGCAATTGATGCATGACGCCAAAGCCACGCTCGAAAGGAAGCTTCGGCGGCTGCCAGGCCGCCTTGCGCGCGGCCAGTTCTTCGTCGCTCACGTCCAGATGCAAACGCCGCGCGGCCACGTCGAGTTCGATCATGTCGCCGTCTTTCACAAGCGCGAGCGGGCCGCCTACGAACGATTCCGGCGCCACATGCAGCACACACGCGCCGTAACTGGTGCCGCTCATGCGTGCATCGGAAATGCGCACCATGTCGCGCACGCCCTGTTTCAGGAGCTTTTGCGGAATCGGCAGTTGTCCCCACTCAGGCATGCCGGGCGCGCCGACCGGCCCAGCGTGCTGAAGGACGATCACGGAATCGGCGGTTATATCGAGCTCTTCCATGTCGATGCGCGCGGCCATGTCCGCATAATCCTTGAACACCACGGCGGGGCCTCGGTGCCTGAGCAGATGCGCTTCCATTGCCGCCGGTTTGATCACCGCGCCGTCCGGCGCAAGATTGCCGGTCAGTACCGCGAGGCCGTCGCTTGCCACGAGCGGATTGCTGCGCCGGCGGATCACGTCGTCGTTGAAAATCTCGGCACCCGAAATGTTTTCGCCGAGCGTCGCACCGTTGACCGTCAGTTGGGAACCGTCGATCAGATCGCCCAGCTCGACCAGCAGCGCGCGCAAACCGCCCGCATAAAAGAAGTCTTCCATCAGATACTGGCCCGCCGGCCGCAGATTGCCGATTACCGGCGTGATGCGCGACAGCTCGTCGAAGCGCGCGGTCGTCAGGTCGATACCGGCGCGGCGCGCCACCGCGACCAGATGGACGATCGCGTTGGTCGAGCCCGACATGGCGAGCACCGTGGTCACGGCGTTATCGAATGATTTGGCGGTGAGAATGTCCGAGGGTTTCAGGTCGGTCCACACCATCTCGACGATGCGCTGCCCGGTCAGCGACGCGAACTGCGCATGCCGCGAGTCGACCGCCGGAATCGACGAAAAACCTGGCAGCGTGAGGCCGAGCGCTTCGGCGGCGCTCGTCATCGTCGAGGCGGTGCCCATCGTCATGCAATGGCCGGGCGAGCGCGCGATGCCGCTCTCTATGCCCTTCCACTCGTCCTCCGTAATCTTGCCCGCGCGCAGTTCGGCCCAGTATTTCCACGTGTCCGAACCGCTACCGAGCGTGCGGCCGTTCCAGTTGCCGCGCAGCATCGGGCCGGCGGGCAGATAGATCGCCGGCAGGTTCATGCTGATCGCGCCCATCAGCAGACCGGGCGTGGTCTTGTCGCAACCGCCCATCAGCACGCAGCCGTCGAATGGATAGGACTTCAGAATTTCTTCCGTCTCCATTGCGAGGAAATTGCGGTAGAGCATCGTGGTGGGTTTCTGGAACGGCTCGGCAAGCGTCATGACCGGCATCTCGACAGGAAAACCGCCGGCCTGCCAGACACCGCGCTTGACTTCCTCGACGCGCTGCCTGAAATGCGTGTGGCACGAATTGATCTCGCTCCACGTGTTGACCACGGCGATCACGGGCTTGCCCATGTAATCGGACGCGTGATAGCCCATTTGCGCGGTGCGCGACCGATGACCGAACGAGCGAAGGTCGTTCACGCCATACCAGCGATAACTGCGCAACTGATCGGATGTTTTGCGGTTCGCCACTGACGTCTCCATGGTAGCGCTACCATCCCGCCATAACGCTTGCTGGCGGGACGGTAGCTTTCGGGATGACTGCGATGGTAGCGATACCATCCACTCCTGTCGCTCGGGGATATCACCGAGTCCTGAGAGGCGCCGACGATTGACGCCGCCAGACGATGGGAATAGCATTGTTCCATCCAACGATTATCAGTTCTATCCGATAGAACCAAACGGGAGACAGCTATGGCCCGCAGCAGCGACACGGCGCGCACGCCGCAAGGCGTCACCTCGAGCGGCATCGACGTGCTCGACCGCGCCGCGTCGATCCTTTTCGCGTTTCGTCGCAACGACGAACCGCTCACGCTCACCGAGCTTTCGGTGCGCACCGGGCTTTACAAGAGCACGCTGTCGCGGCTTGCGCAGGCGCTGTGTCATCACCAGCTTCTGATCCGCCGCGACGACGGGCGCTTCTGGATCGGCTCGGCCGCGATGCATCTGAGCGCCGTCTATGAGGCCGGCTTCGATCTGCGCGACATCCTGCTGCCTGCCATGAAGGAGCTCAGCGCCGAAACCGGCGAGGCGGTCTCGTTTCATGTGCGCGAGCGCGATCACCGCGTGTGTCTCTATCGCATTGCGTCGCGTCACTCGATTCGCGCGGAGGTGCAGCAAGGCGACACTCAGCCGCTCGAACGCGGCGCGGGCGGCCGTGTGCTGCTCGCATTCGCGGGCGAACCCGGCGAGCCGTACGACACGGTGCGCTCGCGCTACGTGTATCTGTCGATGGGAGAACGCGACCGCGAAACCTCCGGCATTTCGGCGCCCGTATTCCGCGTCGGCCAGGAACTGGTGGGCGCGCTCGGCATCGTCGGGCCGTCCGCCCGCATGGGCATGGAAGAAATGGAGCGCTACCGCCCGCGCCTGCTCGACTTCGCCGCGCGCGTGACGAAGGCGCTGGGCGGCGACCCTGAGCCTTTGCTGGCGGCAGCGGCAATCAACGCGGCATCTGAGCGAGTAGACATTGGACGCCGTGAACCACAAGACGGACATCCGGAAGCGTCCGGCCAAACGCAGGAGAACTAGAATGCTTAAGTGGTACACCGAGCTGACGAAGTCCGAGAAGCGCACCTATTGGGCGTGCTTCAGCGGCTGGGGACTCGATGCGATGGACACGCAGATGTACGCGCTCGCCATTCCCACGCTAATCGCGCTGTGGGGCATGACACGCGGTCAGGCGGGCGTGCTCGGCACCACCGTGCTGATCATGGCGTCGCTTGGCGGCTGGATCGCAGGCATCCTCGCCGATCGCTACGGACGCGTGCGCGTTTTACAAATCACGATTCTGTGGTTCTCCGCTTTCACGCTGCTCTCCGCGTTCACCAATTCGTTCGGTCAACTGATGATCACGCGCGGTCTGCAAGGTCTCGGCTTCGGCGGCGAATGGGCGGTGGGCGCCGTGCTGATCAGCGAGACGATTCGCCCGCAGGTGCGTGGCCGCGCGGTGGGCTCGCTGCAGGCCGGCTGGGCCGTGGGCTACGGCGTGGCGGTGCTGCTTTCCACCCTCATCTTCAGTTCGTTGCAGCCCGAATGGGCGTGGCGCGTGCTCTTCGCAATCGGCATTCTGCCCACGCTGCTCGTACTGTGGATTCGCCGTCACATTCAGGAAGCGCCCGTGTTCGCGCAGATTCGCCGCGAGCATGCGGCGGACCGCCCGAGCATCTGGGCCGTGTTCGACCGCTCGACCCGCGTGACGACTTTCAGGGCCATCCTGCTGACGTTCGGCATCTACGGCGGCAACTACGTGATGATCACGTGGCTGCCCGCCTATCTGAAGCTGGTGCTGCATCTGTCGATCACCAACATTGGCGGCTATCTCGCGATCAACATTCTCGGCTCGTTCGCCGGCGCGTTTCTGAACGGCTGGATGGCGGACCGTTTCGGCCGACGCCGCACGTTCATTGTGATCGCGTTCCTGCAAGCCGTCGCTGTCGCGACTTATACGCTCGCGCCCATCACGCTGCCGGTCACGCTCGTGTTGGGGTTCGTGCTCGGCACGCTGCAATCCGGCACGGCGGCAGGCACCGGCGCCTATATCGCAGAACTCTTCCCGACGCGCATCCGCGCTTCGGCGCAAGGCCTGTGCGGCAACGCGGGACGCGCGATCGGCGCAATCATGCCCGCAATGGTCGGCGTGCTGAGCGCGAAGCTCGACCTCGGCGCCGCGATGGGCATGTGCGCGTGCGCGTCGTATGCGCTCGTCGTGATTGCCGCGCTGATGCTGCCAGAAACACGCGGGCGCGATCTGTCCCACGTCAGCGCTGCAAACAGCGCGGACAGGGCAATCCACGAAGAAGACATGGCAGCGCAGCGCACAGATACCGCACTGCCACGCTGAAGCTTTCGCCGCACGGCATTTCAATTCGGAGTACATGCATGATCATCGACATTCACGGTCACTACACGACCGCGCCCAAGGCGCTGGAAAACTGGCGCAATCGCCAGATCGCCACGCTCGGCAATCCCACTGACGCGCCCAAGCCGTCCGAACTGCAAATCAGCGACGACGAACTACGCGAGTCGATTGAAACGAACCAGTTGCGCCTGATGCGCGAGCGCGGCCTCGACCTCACCGTGTTCAGCCCGCGCGCAAGCTTCATGGCACATCACATTGGCGACTTCAATGTGTCGAGCACGTGGGCCGCGATCTGCAACGAACTGTGCTACCGCGTGAGCCAACTGTTCCCCGAGAACTTCATTCCCGCTGCCATGCTGCCGCAAAGCCCGGGCGTGGATGTCGCCACCTGCATTCCCGAACTCGTCAAGTGCGTCGAGCAGTACGGCAATGTCGCGATCAATCTGAATCCCGATCCGTCGGGCGGCCACTGGACGAGCCCGCCGCTTTCCGACCGCTACTGGTATCCGATCTACGAGAAGATGGTCGAGTACGACATTCCGGCGATGGTGCATGTGAGCACGAGCTGCAACGCGTGCTTTCACACCACCGGCGCCCATTATCTGAATGCGGATACGACCGCCTTCATGCAGTGCCTCACGTCCGACCTGTTCCGCGACTTCCCTGCGCTCAGGTTCGTGATTCCGCACGGCGGCGGCGCGGTGCCCTATCACTGGGGACGCTTTCGCGGCCTCGCGCAGGAAATGAAGAAGCCGCTGCTCGAAGAGCATCTGCTGAAGAACATCTTCTTCGACACCTGCGTCTATCACCAGCCCGGCATCGACCTGCTCACGAAAGTGATTCCCGTCGACAACATTCTGTTCGCAAGCGAGATGATCGGCGCCGTGCGCGGCATCGATCCGCAAACGGGCCACTACTTCGACGACACCAAACGCTATGTCGAAGCGGCGGATATGAATCCGGAACAGCGCTACAAGATCTACGAAGGCAACGCGCGGCGCGTCTATCCGCGCCTCGATACCGCACTCAAAGCACAAGGACGTTGAACATGTACGAACTCGGAGTGGTTTATCGCAACATCGCGCGCGCAAACAGCGGCGTCGCGGACGGCCTCGGCGCGCTCGGCAGCGCTACCGTGCACGAAGCGATGGGACGTGTCGGTCTGATGAAGCCTTACATGCGCCCGATCTACACCGGCGCGCATGCCTTCGGCACCGCCGTCACAGTGCTGCTGCATCCCGGCGACAACTGGATGCTGCACGTCGCCGCCGAACAGATTCAACCGGGCGACGTGGTAGTGGCGGCCGTCACCGCCGATTGCACCGACGGCTATTTCGGCGACCTGCTGGCAACGAGCTTCAAGGCGCGCGGCGCGCGGGCCCTGATCATCGACGCAGGCGTGCGCGACGTGAGCGTGCTCACCGAAATGGGCTTCCCGGTCTGGAGCAAGGCGATTTCGGCGAAGGGCACGATCAAGGCCACGCTTGGCTCGGTGAACATTCCGGTGGTTTGCGCAGGCGCGTTGGTCACACCGGGCGATGTGATCGTCGCCGATCAGGACGGCGTGGTCGTCGTGCCGGCGGCGAAAGCACAACAGACGCTCGAAAAGGCCAGCGCACGCGAGGCGAACGAAGCGCAAAAACGCGAGAAGCTCGCCTCCGGCGTGCTCGGCCTCGACATGTATCAGATGCGCGAGCCGTTGAAGCAACTGGGGCTGCGCTACATCGACTGAGTGTGTGCCGCGCGCGCGGCTTCGCTCGTTCTCTAACGCAATTACGGAGTGCCTCAATGTCCCAGTCGCCCCAACAGTCCGTGGCTCGGATTGCGATCATCGGCTTCGGCGAGGTCGGTCCGGTTTTCGCGCGCGCATTCACCGAGGCCGGCCGCACCGTGTCCACCTTCGACATCAAGCTGCAAGACGCGGCTACGCGCGGCGCGATCGTCGAGCGCGCACAGCAGAGCGGCGCGCACGTTGCTGACGATCTCGCATCCGCGTTGCGCGATGCGCAGCTCGTCTTCTCCGCCGTCACCGCGAGCCAGGCCGAAGCGGTTGCGAGCGCTGCCGCTGCGTGTCTCACGGTGGGCCAGATTTTTATCGATCTGAACTCGGTGTCGCCCGCCGTCAAGCAGCGCAACAGCGTGGCGGTTCAGCAAAGCGGCGCCGATTACGTGGAAGCCGCGGTCATGGCGCCGGTGCCGCCGCAAGGCATACGTGTGCCGATGCTGCTGGGCGGCCGTGCTGCCGCGCAAACGGCGGAACTGCTGAACGGACACGGCATGCGCTGTGAAGCAGTCGCGCAGGAAGTCGGCCTCGCCTCGGCAATCAAACTGTGCCGCAGCATCATGATCAAGGGCATGGAAGCGCTGTGCGTTCAGTCGATGCTCGCCGCGCGTCAATTCGATGTCGACGGCCGCGTGCTCGCTTCGCTCGCAGCGACCTTTCCCGGTGTGGGCTGGGACGCCGGCTATGAAGCGTATCTGATCGGCAGAGTGGTCGAGCATGGTCAGCGTCGCGCGGAAGAAATGCGCGAAGCGGCGTCGATGCTCGAGGGTCTCGGCATGTCGAGCGCGCTCGCAAGCGCCGTCGCCGACGTGCAGGAGCAGCTCGCTGCGCGCGCCCTGCCGCTTGTCGAAGCACTCGACAAGCAAGGTGGCCTGCCCGAATGGCGGACGCTGCTAAAGCCGGCATGACCCACGCAATACGCGGCTCAATGCGAGGCCGCTGAGTGTCCTTTCGCGTTCCTTAACACGCATTCGCGCCCCTCACGCCCGCTCGGAAGTCCGCTTCAGGTCCTCGACGATCCAGTCAAGACACTCCTGCGCGAGATCGTCGAGCTGACGACCCGCGAGCGTGATCACTTGCAGACGTCGTTGCGCGAGCAACGGATTATCGAAGGGAATTGCTGTGAGGCGGTCCACCGCAAGACGCTTTGCCACCGACACATAGCCCGACGGCATGATCGCGTCCGGCACCGCCTGTGCAAAACGGTAGAGCGCGGCGACGTAGCGGCTCGTCATCATCGGTTCTATTTCAATGCCCTCGACGCTGCATGCAATGTCGAACAGTTGCCGGTTCGTCGTGCCCTTGTCCTGCAGCAGCACGGGATAAGCGGCGAGATCCTTCAGCGCGACTCCCGTCCTGCTCGCGAGCGGATGATCGTCGTGCATCAGCGCCATGACCGGCGCGCGCTGCGTGAACTGCACGACCACGCCCGGCTCCGGCTTGAACGTGAAAGCGAGCGAGAACAAGGCTTCGCCCGACAGCAGCATCTGACTCGCGCGTTCTGCGGGCACAACCTCGAGCTGGATCGCGACGTCGGGATGCTTCGCGCAAAACGCGCCTAAAGACACAGGCAGAAAGTCGAACGCGAAGCCTTCGGTGCATGCGATCGTCAGCGTGCGCGCGCGGCGCCGCTCGTCGCCCTGGATTTCATCGAATACAGCTTGCGCGTCCGTGAGCGTGCGCTGCGCGTGACGAAACAGCAGCCGCCCCGCGTGCGACAGCACCATGCCGCGCGCGTGTCGCTCGAACAGAGGCACGCCAATGTCGCCCTCGAGCTTCGCGATATGCCGGCTCAAGGCGGACACGGTGAGGCCGAGCTTCTCGGTCGCCGATGTCAGCGAGCCGGTTTGAGCGACCACCGAAAAGTAGTACAGCGAAGGCTCCAGCAGTTTGCGCATGACGTTTATGAGCGAGCGGGCTTGCAGACTCCGGCCGCGCGCGGGCGGCAGCCGGAGACTGGGTGTGACAGACGAGCTTTGCGTTCAACGCAAATGTACCTTGTTTGATTGCGAATACAAAAATACTGGCAGCGGGCTACTCTGGGGACACTCGACTTTGAAATCAGCCCTACGACATGTCCCGACACAGCGCTCTTGCCCTTGTCCGCTCGCACTTCGACAGCGGCGACTTCCTCGACACCTTGAGCCGGCGCGTCGCCCTCGCGACTGAAAGTCAGCGCGCCGACGCGGCGCCGCTGCTGCGCCAGTACCTTTCGGAAGAGATCGGCGGCGAACTCAACACACTAGGGTTTACCTGGGAGATCGTGGAAAACCCTGTGCGCGGCATGCCGCCGTTTCTGGTCGGCGAACGCATTGAATCGCCGGCTCGGCCAACCGTGCTCCTATACGGCCACGGCGATGTGATCGACGGCGACGCCGCCAACTGGACCAACGAACGCTCACCCTGGCAAGTACGCGTGGAAGGCGAACGCTGGTATGGCCGCGGCATCGCGGACAACAAGGCTCAGCATTCCATCAATTTCGCCGCGCTTGCGGCAGTGTTTGCCGAACGCGGCGAGCTTGGCTTCAACGCGAAGATCGTCTTCGAAATGGGCGAGGAAGTGGGATCGCCCGGGCTCGGCATGATCTGCGCAAACTTGCGCGAGCGTTTGTCCGCTGATCTTCTGATCGCCTCTGACGGGCCGCGCCAGCGCGCCGCGTCGCCCACGGTGTTCCTCGGCTCGCGCGGCGCATTGCATTTCAGGCTGAGCGTAGCCAATGCATTTGGCGCCCGGCACTCGGGCAACTGGGGCGGCGTGCTGGCAAATCCCGCGACCGTGCTCGCCAATGCACTCGCGAGTCTCGTCGACGGTCATGGCCGTATCCGCGTGAACGGCCTACTGCCGCCGCCTGTTCCGCCGCAAGTTCGCGAGCGCGTCATGCATCTGCAGATCGGCACCGACGAAGGCGATCCGCCGCTCTCGCCGAACTGGGGCGAGCCCGGTCTCACGCCCGCTGAACGCGTCTTCGCATGGAACACACTGGAAGTGCTTGCGATGCAATCGGGCAACGTGGCCAACCCGGTGAGCGCGATTCCGCGCGAGGCGCAGGCCGTTTGCCAGTTGCGCTTCGTAGTCGGCACCGACTGGCAGCGCGCCCAGGAACTGATCGAGGCGCACCTTGCGCGCGAAGGCTTTGAAGACATCGAGGTCACGATCGAGGCGTCAGGCAACGCAACGCGGCTCGACCCGAACGACCCGTGGGTTGCGTTCACAGAGCGCTCCATCGAGGCATCGACCGGTAAGCCGGTGACGCTGCTGCCCAACCTCGGCGGCACGATTCCGAACGAGTGTTTCGCCGACACGCTGGGTCTCGCGACGATCTGGATCCCGCATTCGTATCCAGGGTGCCGCCAGCACGCGCCCGACGAACACGTGCTCGCGCCGGTCGTGCAAGAAGCCTTGCAACTGATGACCGGCGTGTTCTGGGATCTGGGCGAGGCCGACGTTCCGCACATCCGTTGACGCAGTTTTCCGCGCTGTTTCCGCTGTTTCCGACACCTTGGGCCTCTTGCACGGAACACACATTATGAACTCGACTGTCATCGAAGACCGCGTGCAGCAGACAAGCGCGACGCCCATGCGGCGCCTGATCGTCGCGACCAGCATCGGCAATGCGCTCGAGTGGTTCGACTTCGCCGCATATGGCTTTTTCGCGGTGACGCTCTCGAAGCTCTTCTTTCCCGCTCACGACGAAACCGTCTCGCTGCTGCTCACGTTCGGCACGTTTGGTCTTTCGTATGTGTTCCGGCCGCTCGGTGCGCTGCTGCTCGGCCGTTATGCGGACCAGCGCGGCCGCAAGGCGGCGCTGCTCGTATCGCTCGCGCTCACCACGATAGGCACGCTGATCTGTGCGGTGATTCCGACTTACGCGTCGATCGGTCTCGCGGCGCCCATCGGCCTGATGACGGCGCGCATTCTGATTTCTTTCTCGACTGGCGGCGAATTCGGCAGCGGCACAGCCCTCATGATCGAACAGAAAAGCAAACGCAAGGCGTTCCTCGGCAGCTGGCAGTTCTCCAGTCAAGGGATGAGCACGGTGCTCGCCTCATGCGCGGGACTCGCGCTCAGCACGCAACTTTCGCCGGCGCAAATCGAATCGTGGGGCTGGCGCGCGCCCTTCATCTTCGGTCTACTGGTCGCGCCGGTTGGCCTCTATATCCGCAAGCATATCGACGATACGCTGCCTGCGGCCGGCCAGGCGACCACGCACAATGCGCCGGTGCGTGAACTGCTCACGCACAGCAAGGGTCGCATTCTGATCGCAGCGGGCATCATGGCCGTGTCGACCGCCGCGAGCTATCTGATGATTCTCTACATGCCGACCTACGCGGTAAAGCAACTACACTTGCCGGCATCGACGGGATTCGCGGCAACGGTGGTCACCGGCACGATCCTGATGGTCTTTACTCCGCTCATGGGCCACCTGTCCGATCGCTATGGCCGCAGCCGCATGATGGTGATTTCCGCAATCGCCACGCTCGCGACGATCTACCCGTGCTTCGTCTGGCTCATCAAAAGCCCTTCGTTTGCGGTGCTGATGACAATCATGTCGCTCGCCGGCGCATTGAAGGCGATCTACTTCGGCCCGCTCGCCGCCGTGCTCTCATCGCTCTTTCCGACCAGCGTTCGCAGTACGGGACTCGGCTTCAGCTACAACATCGGCGTGATGGTGTTCGGCGGATTCACGCCGTGGCTCGTCACCGCAATGATCGGCGCGACTCACGATCCGCTGTCGCCCGCGTTCTATCTGATGGCATGCGCGGCGCTGAGCCTGGCATGTATTGGGCTGTATCACTTCAGGCTCGTCAAGCACATTTGAGCCGTGAACATGTCGACCTCACACATGGAAAACCTCGCCATGCACCAAGCTGCACCTGCGGATGATTTCAGCGGCTGGCTCATGTATCACTCCGTCGGCGTGTATCCGGGCCATCGCGAGGCCATGACCGAAGCGCTTGCGAGTTTCGCCGCAAGCTGGTGCGCGCCCGACGACAGCCGCTGGGACACCGCGCTCGCCGCGCGTGCGCGCCTGCTGTCGGACTGGGCCGAACTAATCGGCGCAGAGCCTGCCAATGTGTTCGGCGCGCAGAACGTGACGGATACCTTTGCACGCTATCTGGACGGCCTCGCTGACGAGACCTTGCGCGGCCGTACGGTACTCGTCGCCGCGGACTGCTTTCCGAGCCTGCATTTTCTGCTGTCCGGCCTTGCGCAACGACGCGGCCTTACGCTGCGGACCGTCGCGTTGCGCGAAGGCGAAGCGTACGTACGCGACGAAGACTTCCTCGAAGCATGGACGGGCGACGTAGCGCTCGCGCTGGTCACGTGGGTCTCGTCGCTCACGTCGAAGCGTGTGGACCTTGCTGAGATCTGCGACCATGCACGAGACCGCGGCAGTCGCGTGGCGCTCGACGTGACGCAAGGCATCGGCATCCTGCCGTTCGATGTGCAGACGACCTCGTTCGATTTCGTCTGCGGCTCCACGCTGAAGTGGCTGTGCGGCGCGCCCGGCACAGGGCTTGGCTACATCGCGCCGCAGACGCTCGCGCAAGAGGCCACACCTGCCGTGCGCGGCTGGTTCAGCCAGCAGAATCCGTTCAACTGGGACATCGACGCATTCGCCTACGCATCCGACGCGCGCCGCTTCGATACCGGCACGCCGTCCGTGCTGCCGTTCGTCGCGTCGCAACCTGGCATGACATGGATGCGCTCACAACCAAAGGGCGAAGTGCGCGAGCGTAACCTCGCGTTGTGCCACCAACTGATCGCACTGCTCGACACTAAAGGTTACCGCCTGCTGTCCCCACGCAACGACGACGAGCGCGGAGGCAGCATCATGGCCGAGGCGCCCGCGCATCTCGACGCGGCGCAACTGGTCGTGCAGTTAAAGGAAGCGGGCGTGTTCGTCGATTCCCGCAGCCGTACGCTGCGCTTCTCGCCAGGCGTTTGCACGACGTCTGCAGGGCTCGAACGGCTTGCGCAATGTTTGCCGCGGTGAGATTCGCGCGCCCTTTCTCGCGGGCGCCGCGCCGCATTGGAATCGCCTGCGTGCTGACTGGGCCGCCGGTGTGCGCATGCATCACGCGCCGCCCCTGCCCTTTCAACTCGAACGCGAATTCACATGAACTCATCTACTCACGGTTGCGCCGAGAACGACGCTGCGATAGCCGGCGTGCAAGGTTTTCTCGTGCCCATGAAATGCACGGACCTGCCTGCCACGATGCAATTTTTTTATCGCGCGGCTCGGTTTTCGCCTCGACGCAATCTTTCCCGCCGACGGCCCGCGCACCGCGATTCTTTCCCGCGACGGCTTCAGGATCAAACTGAGCCTCGACGCCGCCGACGGTGTGCGCGTCTTGCATGTTCTCTGCGACGACCCCACTCACCGCGTTGGCGTAACAGCAGACACCGCCGCGCGGACGAATGCGAGCAGCGGCTCGCTGGTCCACGTTCCGACCATCAGTTCAGGCTCCCTTTGCAGCGCTTCGCGGAATTTCGCCTGCGTCGCCGGGTCGTCGCCTGCGTAGCTGCGGAACAGCTCGAGCCAGCGCAAGGCCAGTTCGCGGCCCTGCTGCGAATCCGGTGCGATGCCGGCGTCGATCGCATCGCGGACGTCCGCCATCAATTGCGGCCATTCCATCGAGCGCGAGCCGTAGTGCGCGCGCATGAAACGCGTTTCATGGGGCGTCAGATAGCGCTCGTAAATCCGCATTTTCGTTTCCGAAAACGCACGCAAGACGTAGTCGCGCAACGCCGTGGATATGCCGAAGGTCTCCTGCATCGACGGCTCGCTGTCATGCATCACATTGAGCTTGGCGAGGAGCCGCGGGTCGCCGCCGGTATCGCGCACGAGCAGCGTCATCCAGCGAATCGACAATGCGCGCGGCCTCTCGCTTTCAGGGGGAACGCCTGCGTCCATCTGCGCGCGAACCTCGGCAATCAGATCGGCCCACTCGGGGTCCGGCGCCTGTGACTTGCGATACATCGGCATGCGCGCGAGTTCGTCTTCGGTAAAGTATTTGTCGTACATGGTCATCAACTCCAGCGTGGAAAGCCAGTCGGAGAGGTCAGGTTCGTTGCCCGCGTGCAGCGTGTCCTGCAGCGTTCGCAGCCGTTCGCGCAGCCTCGCGGCCTCCGCAATCTGCTGATCGAGCATCGCGATCTGCCGCGCGACGATGGTCGCAAGCGGCGCATCGGGAGCTGCCAGATAGGCGCCGATGTCGGCCAACGGCAGGCCGAAACGGCGCAACGCCTGAATGCGATGCAGCCGCGCGATATCGTTGCGGTCGTACAGGCGGTAGCCGTTGTCGGCACGCGCTGAAGGCCTGAGCAGGCCAATGGCGTCGTAATGATGAAGCGTGCGCACGGTCAGTCCGCTGCGCCTCGCCAGTTCGCCTACCTTCAACAGCATTCGACCTCCCTCCCTTACACGCGCTAGAGACTAAGGCCTCACGCTACGTCAGGGTCAAGGGCTCTGTCCAGTGCGCGTCGGCTGTGGCACATGAAAGAGGCTAGCCGCGCAACCATGCGCGTTCGCTGTGAGCCTCAATTGTCGGGATGGCTCGCGACGGCGCTCACGAATGCGTTGTAAGTGAGATTGACCGTGACGCCGTCGATCATCACGCCATAGGTGGTGTCGCCGCTATCGAGCTCGTAGTACATCGTGGACTGGATGTTCCTGGTCTTTCTCGCCTGATAGTAGCTCTCATAGCGCGCGCTGATGTAATCCGCGCGATAGGCCAGCGTCTTTTCCGGTCCTGTATTCCACTCGGTGAGCAGAAACGGCATACCGTAACGGGCCTTGCAATAGGTGGGCAGATCGAAGCCCGGTCCGGACCCGTCCGAGCCGATGTCGAAGATGTCGCCGTAGACCTCGTAGTTGTGCCACGTCGTCATGTCCCAGCGCACGGTCGGGTGGCCGCTCGTGCCGTCCGGCTGCATGCCGTCCCACAATGCGTCGGCGGCGCCGACATCTGCCACGCAAAAGTTGATTCCGCATTTTGCCGCCGGCTGCGCCGACTTCACGCCGTCCATCATGCCGCGCATCAGACCGCGCATGATCGGCCAGTTCGCATTGCTGAAGTCGACTGCCTTGGTGCCTGCGTTGGTGGAGTCGAGAATGATCGCGGGGTCGCGAGTCAGTTCGTTGCCGCACTCGTACATGACCACGCCGTACGGCGCGAGCGCGGCAGCCACCGTCACGCCGCATGAATGGCCCCGGCTGTACGCGGCAGCTTCGCTCGCAAGCAGCGCTCCGTTGGCGTCGCGCATGCCGATCTGGATCAGCACGAAGAGCGTGAGCCCTGCCGACTGGAACGCCTGCGCGAGTGCGAGTACCGCGGCGAGCTGCGTGGAGTCGTCGGTAACGCCCACGCGATACGTCGAGCAGCCCATGTTCTGCATGATCGACACGACCTGCGCGGGCGTGTAGCGGTAATCGTAATGCCCGTTGATGCCATGGAACGTGCCGCTCGTCGCCGCTACGGAGATGCGCGGATCGGCGCACGGCAGCCATTGGTCGATGTCGTTGCACACGTAGAACTGCCCGCCTGTTGCGCGATACCAGAGCTTGCCGCCGTACCACAATAGCAACGACACGTTCGACGTCACGCCGACCGCCGCGTTGTTGCGAAGGACCACGCCGCTCGCAACGGTCCAGACTGCGCCAACCTTGTCGATGATCTGCGACGCGCCGGGAATCGTCGTGCCGTCGGCAGACGTTCCGCCGAGGCGAGGATCGGCGCACGCATACCACGCGGAGCCGCTCCAGCCGTAGAACTGCCCGCCGGTGCCCGCGTGATAGACAATGCCGCCATACCACAGCAGCAAGGACACGTTGTAGGTGTTGCCGGCCTTCACGCCGTTCCGGTACACCGATCCGCCAACGACTGCCCAGACCGCCGCCTGATTGTCGACGATTGATGCCGCTGGCGGAATCGACGTGCCGTCCGCCGAGGCAGGCGTGCTGTTGTTCGACGCACCGTTGTTGCTGTTCGAACCGGTCGAGGTTGCGTTGCCCTGCGTGCTTGTTGCGCTTCCTGTGTTTCCGCTCGTCGCGGTGGTGCCAGTGCCTGCTGTGCCGCTGGCCGCGCCGGTCGAGCTGGAGTTTGCGCTGGTCGTCGCGCCGCCGCTCGTGCCCTTGCTGTCCCCACCGCCGCCACCGCCGCATGCGCTCAGCACGTAGCTGCCGCCGACAGCCGTCAGCAAGCCGAGAAACTCACGTCGTTTAACCATGGCAAAACAATCCAAAGCCGGGCACGTCCGGACAAAAATCCGCGAAATGCGATGTTGGGTTGCGGGTCCGGAAGAAGCAGACGGCATTCAATTCGTTCGCCGTCCTTATCAATTGACGCTGGACGCCGATAAGGAGATCGTCGACGAATAATGGGGTTCGGTCAGTTTTTCCGCCGGCGTCATGAACCGCCAAAGCGGTTCAAGTGCTTAACGCGCTACAACCAATGCCTGGATGTCGGCAGAAAAAGAGCGCTTGCGTAGGGCTCGAGCGAAAAAAGATTTGCCGCGAACGATGGATATGCCGGAACGGTCCGCGGAGCGGCGGACGTGGGAAGGAAGAGAAAGAAAGAGCCGCCGAAGCTGCCACGCAGCCCGGCGGCTGTGCTACGCGCGCACGATGCCGGTCAGCGGCCTGACGCCAGCCGTCCGGCCGAACAGCGCGCGCGCCGTGCGTTGCGGATCGAGACCGAGGCCTTCACTCGCCACGCCGGCAATCAGCGCATCGAGCGACGCGGTCGGCTTGAGGTCGCGCGCCTCGTAAAGATCGCGAGGCGCGAGGCCAGGCCAATCCGCGACCACCCGGCCACCTGCCACCGCGCCGCCCAGCACCATCGCCACCGAGCCCGTGCCGTGATCGGTGCCTTCCGTGCCGTTCGCAGCCGCGGTTCTGCCGAACTCCGTCGCTACCAGCACCGTGGTTTTGCTCCACGCCGGTCCCATGCCGTCGCGCAGCGCCGCAAGCATCGTGTCGAGCGCTTTCAACTGATTGGCGAGGCGCGTGTTCTGCGCGCTGTGCGTGTCCCAGCCGCCGGTTTCGATCATCGCGATGCGCGGACCGTCGTCGCGTGCCAGAAAACCCGCGGCCAGCTTGCCGAGACTCGCGGGGTCCTGACGCGCGCCTGCGTCGCCCGCGAGGCCGCGCGCCGTCATCGCCGATTCCCACAACGGACGCAGCTGCGCATCTTCGTCATAGAGTTGCGAGACGCGCATCAGCAGATCGTCGGGAGCCTGGGGCAACGCGGACGGTGCGTACGAAGTGACCGCCGCCATGCCGCGCAGCGCCATCGGCACAGTGGGCGCGAAGGCGATTGCGGTTTCGCCGGCGGCAGGCAGCAGCGCGGACAGCCGGTTGAGCCAACCGTCTTTCACCTGATACGGCGACGCGCCGCCGGTTTCAAGCACGTTCTGTCCGTCGAAATGCGAGCGGTCGCGATACGGCGATGCCACCGCATGCACGAACAGCGCCTGACGGTCGGCATACATCGCGGCCGTGTGCGTGAGCGCGGGATGCAGCGCAAAGCTTCCGTCGAGCCGGTGAGCGCTCGAAGGATCGATTGCGAGCGCGCCGCGCAACGTGGCATAGGCCGGCTCCGCGTACGGCACGACGATATTCAGGCCATCGGCCGCGCCGCGCTGGATCACGAATACAAAGCGGTGCTCGGTGGCGACGCTCGCGAACGCGATGCGCGGCGACACGAGAATCGCGCCCGCCCCGGCCGCGGCGATGCGCAGAAATTGACGGCGTGAGGACATGATGTTCATCTCCGTTGAAAATCCGGCGAGACCAGCAAAAGTGCAATCGCGGTGGATGCACTTTCGGCGCGCGCTATCGCGACTGCGGTCGGCGCGCCGAGCGATCCAGGCAGCAACACCTGGCCGAGCGAGCGTGCATCGAGCCGGTCGCCGACTCGCGCAGCCAGGCGCTGCGCCAGTTCAACGCGGCGCACCAATGCATCGGGCGCGGCCCAGCTTGCGGCGACATCGTCGTAACCGGCGGGCGAGCCTGGCCGCCATACCGGCTGGCCGAGCTGCGCGAGAAGAGGCGCGGCCTGCAGATTGCCGAGGTCTTGCCAGCCGAGGCCGCGCATCGACGAAATGGCCCACTCCCACGGCGTCTTGAACTTCACGGCCGTGGGCGACCAGGCTTCATGCATGTCGAGCAATGCGCGGTAAACGGTCGGCAGATCGCCGCCGCTCGTCTGGAACGCGTTCGCCAGTTTCTCGCTCGTGCCCGCAGGCGGGGTGTCGGCGATGAAATGGCGAGCAAGCTTGCTGCCGATATGTTGCGCGGTCGCAGGCGCACTGGCGAGGTCATGCAGGATCGCGAGCGCCTGCTCTTCGCCTCGCTGTTCGTAACGGCGGCCCATCACCGTTCGCACGCCTGGCTCGTGCAGCGCCTCGCGGAACACGAACGTGCCGGGCGCTGCCACAGCTTGCGCGGTCCGTGCCGGCGGCGTGCCGGACATATTGGAAGTGCCCGTATTCATAGGGTTGTTCGCGACGCTCCAGCCCGTCAGCGCACGCGCGAATTCAGTGACGTCGTTCTGGTCATAGCCGCTGCGCACACCGAGCGTGTGCAGTTCCATAATCTCGCGCGCAAGGTTTTCGTTGAGGCCGCGCTTGCGCTCAGGGTTGCGCGCCGCCGCGCGCATCGCCGCCATGCTGTCGGGGCCCACCGAGCGCGTCTGGTCGAGGAACAGCTGCATGGCCGGGTGACGCTCGACGGCGACCAGCATGTCTTCGAATCGGCCCAGCACGTGGGGGCGAATCGCCTCGGCTTCGAACGAACCCGCGAGCGCGGCCACCGCCGGTTTTTCCGTCGATACCGCGAAGTGGTTCGCCCAGAAATGCACCAGCCGCTCGACGAAAGGCGCCGGCGTGGTCAATGCGCTCGTTACTCGTGCATTCACAGAAGAACGATACCTGTCGCGTATTTCCACATGAATGGCCTTCCGTTCGGCATCCTTATCTTTTTTCGTTGTGCTTGGCGAGGCTGCCTGCGAATCACCTTGCACATTGGTTTGTGACGACGCACTGGTGTCGCCCGGATTGCGTTGCCTCTGCTGACGCAACTGTCGTCGCTGCTGCTCCAGTTCGCTCGACAGCACGAGCGAATCCGGCTGATCGGCCCAGGCGGCAGGTCGTGGTTCATATTGCTCGAATTGCGCCAGCAGCCACGCTTTCGGCTCGGCGGGCGGCGTGTCGTCGGCGCGCGCGCCCAGGCCGAAACGGTTGAGCGCAATTGCAGCGGGAGTCAGAGTTGGTGAGGCAGCCATACCACCCTTTTCAGCATTGGATAATGCTTGAACGCGGGCGCGCTACAGAATCCGTCGCCACGGTTAGTCATTTTTTACTCGACGATGCTGCATTCGAAGACGCGGGGCTCGCCGGCCCGGCGCCTTTCGCGCTAGCCTGCGGTTCACGCCACTGTCCGCGCAAGCGCAGGCTCTCGGCGAACTCGACGCGCTCTTGCGGCGACAACGTCGCGGCGAAATCCGCGACACTGCTTTCCACTTTGGCGCGGAGGTTGCTGTCGGCCGCGCGCGTGCGCGCCAACGCCGCGTCGAGCGCCGCGCGGTCCAGTTGCGGTGCGGCGAGCAGACTCAACACCTCGCGGCGCCCTTCGCGTGCCTCGCGCGCAAACTGCCGTCCGTCGCGGCGGCCATTTTTCAGGCTGTCGGCGAACGCCTTCTGCCGCTCCGGCGACAGCGTCTGCGCGGCGAAGCGCAAGGCCCGCTGCTGTGCGCCGAGCGGCCCCGCGGCATCACGCGCCGCATACCAACGGTAAGCGCCGCCGGCAATCGCGCCCAGCAGAAACACATTGAGGACAAGTGAGACCACAAGCACGATTTTCCAGGTCCGGCTGTTCATTCGCCGCTCCAATCGGCGGACGATCCACCGAAACTCGACGTGAGATAGGAGTCGTGCACGGGCGGCACCGCTTCTGTCAGCACGAAGAACGATACCGCCAGAGCGCCTGCCACGCCGCCCAGCAGTCCGACACCCGCGACCGCCGCGCCCGACCACCACCACGCACGTCGCTGAAAAGCAGGCCGGCGCACGGGTGCGCTCGCAACGATGCGCTGCTGCAACGCCGCGTCCGGCGGCGCGAGCCGGTCCGCCGCGAGCCACGCGTCGAGTCCGGCAGCTTCCGCGAGCCACGCGTCGGCTTGCTGACGATGCGTCTGTGCCCACGCCTGCCCCGCCGCCCGCTCCTCTTTGGGCCAGCGGCGCGGATCGGCGCCATAGGCTTCTACAATGTGATGGAATCTTTCGGGCGTCATGGCTTGTCCTTGCTAAGGCCGCTGCCGGCCAGTTGAGCGCGCAGATTGCGGCGTGCGCGGGCGAGCAGACTTTCCAGCGCATCGACGGTGATGCCCATCAACGACGCGGCGTCGACGTTCGACATCTCCTGGTAGTAGCACAGCACCAGTGCCTCGCGTTGCCGCGCGGGTAAAGCGCAGAGTGCTTCACGGATGTGCGCGTCGCGGGACCGCGCTTCGAGCCGCGCATCCGGCAACGCGGCGGGATCGATTTCCTCGGGCAGCTCGTCGCGAACCTCTTCGCGACGTCCGCGCAAACGGTCATAGCAAAGATTGAGCGCGACGCGATGTATCCACGTGTCGAACTTCGCCTCGCCTTCTCGCCAACGCGACGCGTGTTTCCAGATGCGCACGAACACTTCCTGCGCGACGTCTTCGGCTTCCATGCGATCGCCCAGCATGCGAGTGGCAAACGCCAGCAAACGCGGCAGCTTGCGCGCGACGAGCGTGCGCACGGCGGCCGCATCGTGGCGGCCGACCTGCTCGAGCAACTCCGCGTCAGGGTCGCGTTCGCTCAAGGCGCGGTGCTCCCCGGCACACGTGCGGTGCAATTCACGTCGGCTTCAACCTCGCAGGTTCGTTGCGCGCGCAACGGTAGACCGGTACGCGCGGCAGTCCGAGCGTCATGTTCAATACACGACGACCGCGGGACGATAGTAGACCGGCCGCGCCGGGTACACCACACAGCCGGCCAGTGTCGCTGCGAGCAGCAATATCAGAAGTGCTTTCATGACAGATGCCTGACTGGTTACGCAACGCCCTTCATGCCCAATGACCCTCGACCCAGCGCCAGTTCGGGCCGCGCTGCACCCAATGTCCGGGCACCCAGTGATAGCCGGGCCGTACCGCCTGCCAGTGGCCGGCCACCCACACGTAGCGGCCATGATGCCAACGCCAGCGGCCCTGATCCCACACGTAGCCCGCGCGCGGCGCGGGCACCACCTCCACGCGCGGAGGCGGAGGCGCGACCGGCGCGACGATCACCGCCTGCGCGGACGCGGGCGCGGAGCTCAGCGCCGCGGCGCTGCAAACTACGGCGGCAAGCATGAAGCTGCCGAGCCGAAGCCATTTTGCCGATGTCATGTTGCTTTCTCCCGTTCGATACCGAAGCGCGACGCGGCTTCGTTTTCTCTTGAACGCAGCAGCGCGGAAAATCCGTCGCTGGTTTTCACGAAAGAGAACCGTCAGGCAATCGACAGACGAAGTCATAAAACTGTATGGACTAGCGCGCCGCCGGTGCTGCGATTCGCGCACCGAAGCCCCAGACATCTGCAAAACGCGACAACGCCACGGCACAAATTGTTGTGATTATTACAGCGTGTCAGCGGACCCCGCTGCTAAGCTGATTCAGGCACGCGCATCCGCACGCTGCTCCGCCCTACAAGGGATGGCACCGAGGAGGCATCCATGTCGTTTCGGTTAGCACAACGACGGGTTCAACGAACCGGTCACGCAGAGGCGGCAAGGCCGCATCGCCCAATTGCGCTCGCGCTCTCGCTGGCAGGGTTCATTCCGGCTTCTGTTGCGATAGCTGCGGGCGTGCTGCCACAGGGCGGTCAATATGTCAGCGGCCAAGGCTCGATTAATTCCAGCGGCAACAACCTTATCGTCACGCAGCCGGGCTCGACGCGCGGCGTGATCGACTGGAACAGCTTTTCGATCGGCAAAGGCAATGCCGTCTCGTTTCAGAACGGCTCGGGCGCGACGCTCAATCGCGTAACGGGCGGTTCGCTTTCCGCGATTCTCGGCAAACTCAGCGCAACGGGCGACGTGTATCTGATCAACCCACAGGGCATCGTCGTAGGGCCGTCAGGTGTCGTCAGCACCGGCGGACGCTTCGTGGCGTCCACGCTCGATGTCTGCAACTGCGCGTTCATGAACGGCGGCTCGC
Organism: Burkholderia sp. WSM2230; assembly: GCF_000472445.1. Taxonomy (GTDB): domain Bacteria; phylum Pseudomonadota; class Gammaproteobacteria; order Burkholderiales; family Burkholderiaceae; genus Paraburkholderia. Next base: position 202,220 of record NZ_AXAJ01000007.1, on the reverse strand, counting down.
TGACGTTCAAAGGAGACTCGAATGCGAGCGTCGTGAATCTCGGCAGAATCAGCTCGAGCGGCGGCGACATCTTCCTGATTGCGCGCGAGGCCGTGGTCAACGCCGGCACCGTCGAGGCACCCAACGGAACGGCGGAACTCGGCGTCGGCGCGAACGTGTTGCTGCAGGATTCATCGAGCAGCAAGCAGCTTTTCGTCCAGACCGGCAGCCACGGCACGATTGCGAACGTCGGGACCTCGCGGGCTGCGCAGATCGACCTGCAGGCCGCGGACGGCAACATCTATGCGCTTGCGGGCGGCGGCACACGCATACGCGCAACCGGCACCGCGACGCGCGACGGCCACGTGTGGCTGGTCGCCGATACAGGCAGCGTCGCGCAGAACGGTACCATTGCGGCGCTCAATGCCGACGGTAGCGGCGGCACGGTCGATACGCAGGCGGTCAACCTTTCGTTCGGGCACGACGCGCGCGTGCTCGCGTCGCAATGGACCTTGAGCTCCCCCACTTTCACGCTCGACGACGCTGCGTCCAGCGCACTTCGCCGCAGCCTCGAGGCCGGCACCTCCGTCAATGTGACGACGACGGGCGCAAACGGCGCGTCCGGCGATCTGAGCGTCGCCTCGGGTCTGAGCTGGCAAGGCGCTGCCGCGCTGTCGCTCGCGGCCTACCATGATGTGTCCATTGCTCCGGGCGTGACGCTCGCGAACTCGGGCAGCGGCAACCTCACGTTGCGAGCGGACGCGTCGGGCATCGACAACGGCGGCAGTGTGATCAACCACGGCACGCTCGACTGGTCCGCGAGCAAAGGCATTATCAGCGCGCTCTACGACATGAACGGCAGCTACAGCCCGGGGACGGTGCTCACCAACAGCGCGTGGACAGCTGCGCCGTTCAGCGGACTGCTGACCCAGGCGACGGCCTACAAGCTGGTGAATTCGCTAAACGGCTTGCAGCAGATATCGGCCGATCTCGCCGGCAACTACGCACTGGGCAGGGACATTGATGCAAGCGCGAGCTCGGGCTTTCCGCCGGCCTTCACATTTACACCGCTTGGCGACGGCGCGATGCCGTTCACCGGGCAGTTCGACGGCATGGGTCACGCCATCAACGGGCTCACGCTGTCCCGCACGGTGCTCGTCACGCCGGGGTCGATGACTGGCGGTCCCGATCAACGCGCCGCGGGACTCTTCGGCGTGATCGGCGCGGCCGGCGTGGTGCGAAATGTGAACCTGAATGGAAAGATTAGTGATCCGCAAGATTATGGTTCGTACGGCATGCTGGCTGGATTCAATTACGGACTCGTCACCTATGTTCGCACCAGCGGATCCATCTCCGACATCGGAGGCTATAGCTACACGTCGAGCACCGGCGGTCTCGTCGGCTACAACTATGGCACCATCGCGCGTTCGGGCAGCAGCGTGGATGTGTCGGCCGAAGGAACGTTAGGTGGCCTTGTTGGCATCAATGCGGGAACAATCAGGCAATCGTATGCGAGCGGCGCGGTGGCGGCGCAGGCGCACACAGGCGGAGGCGGCGGTCTCGCCGGCAGCAACGCGGGACTCATTTCGCAGTCTTATGCAACGGGTCAAGTCTCTTTCCAGCCGAACTACTGCGGCGGCGGCAACGGCACCTCATGCACGGACGGCAGCGCCGCATTGGTCCAGAGAAATAGCGGCACGATCGAGCAGTCCTTTGCGACCGGGGCCGTTGTCCAGAACATCAACCCGACGCTCGGGCCGCCTGCGCTCGGTGTCGCGAGCACCAACAACGGCACGATTGCGAGCGACGTCTACTGGGATATTCAAACCACCCACGCCACCCGCGACGTGTACAGCGGCACCGGCACCTCGGCAGCAAAGGGATTGACCACCGCGGAAATGAGCGTGCCGTCGAGCTTCGGTCCTACCTACGATTTCAGTTCCACCGGCACCTGGGCGATGCCCGTGGGCGCAACGCATCCGGTACTGCGCTGGCAGCTTGCGAAGTGAGCACAGCGAAACTGCAAACGCGTTACGCGCAGCAGCGCAGTTCATCCTACCCGTCCCAGCGTCCTGCCCAGTTCCAAAGTGTTCATAGGCTGCCTCCGGGCGGCTCGGCGGCGCACAGGCTTTGGGCACAAAGTCATCCAATTGGTTGACTAACCCTCCATTGGCCACCTCACAGCTTGCGAACAGCGTCGCGCTATGATCGCTGACGAACTGTTCGCCGGCTCTGCCCTCGATCTAATTGCGTTCATGCTCGCAGTGAGCGGTGCGAGGCAATCGGGCGTATGCTGATTTACGGAGCCGCCGCGCCGCCTGCCCCGCGCCAGGCACGACATGTTGGCCTGACGATGCAGGCGACCGTAGCCCGGCCCGCATTTACCGCGCGTACCGCACTTACCGGACTTGCCGCACCGCATCAAACGATGCCGCCGGGCGGTTTGTCCGCAACTGGAGGATGACATGCAGGTTGGCGTTCCGAAGGAAATAAAAAACCACGAATACCGTGTGGGACTGACACCCTCGTCGGTCCGCGAAATGGTGGCGCACGGGCACACGGTAACCGTCGAAACAGGCGCCGGGAACGGCATTGGTGCATCCGACGCAGTATATGAAAAGGCCGGTGCGAAAATCGCCCCGCGCTCGGAAGACGTGTTCGCCACGGCCGAGCTGATCATCAAGGTGAAGGAGCCGCAAGCCGGCGAGCGCGCCATGCTTCGCGACGGCCAGATCCTTTTCACGTATCTGCACCTCGCGCCCGACCCGCAGCAATGCGCCGACCTCGTGAAGAGCAACGCGGTCTGCATCGCCTATGAAACCGTCACTCAGGCCGCCGGCGGACTGCCCCTGCTCGCGCCCATGTCCGAGGTGGCGGGCCGCATGTCGATCCAGGCCGGCGCATTCTGTCTGGAGCGCGCACATGGCGGCAAGGGCATTCTGCTGGGCGGCGTCGCGGGCGTGCCATCGGCCAAGATCGTGATTCTGGGCGCAGGCGTGGTCGGCTCGAACGCAGCGCAGATTGCGGTAGGCACCGGCGCACAGGTCGTGGTGATCGATCGGAACCTGGACGCGCTGCGACGCATCGACCGCCTGCTAGGCGCTCGCGTAATGACGGTGTTTTCGAATCAGGACAATGTCGAAAAGCACGTGCTCGAAGCGGATCTGGTAATCGGCGGCGTGCTGATTCCAGGTGCGGCCGCGCCGAAACTCGTGACCAGGGCGATGGTTGAAGCAATGCAGCCCGGCGCCGCGATTGTCGACGTGGCTATCGATCAAGGCGGCTGCTGCGAGACGGCAAGACCTACCACGCACGCCGAGCCCACTTACATGGTGGGCGACGTCGTGCACTACTGCGTCGCCAACATGCCAGGTGGTGTGCCGCGCACGTCGACCTACGCGCTGAACAACGCGACCCTGCCGTTCGCGCTGCAGATAGCGGACAAAGGCTGGCGCAAGGCGTTGCAGGACGACGCGCATCTGTGCAATGGGCTTAACATCGCGTTCGGCAAGGTGACCTGCCGCGAAGTGGCCGAGGCACTCGACTACACGTGGGAGTCGCCGGAATCCGTCATGGCCATGTGAGCGGCGGCGTTTTCTCCGGCCATCTCCGGTCGCGCTTTTATATGGCATTGCGCGCGCGGCGGTCCCATCTGGCGGTTACTCGAGCTGCGCCTCGACGTGCGCCTTGACGTGCTCTGGCCGCCCCGCTGCATAACCGAACCATGCTGATACGACGCACACACCACCGCACAGCGCAGCCAGGCTATTGAGCGAACCGGTTGCATGGAGCAGCGATCCTGCGATGAACGGTCCGCACGACGCAATCAGATAACCGATTCCCTGAGCCATGCTGGAGAGCTGCGCGGCCACGTGCGAGTCATACGAACGCAATCCGATCACGGTGAGCGCGAGCGTGAAGGACGCGCCCTGCGCCATGCCGAGAAGCAGTGCCGAAATCCATATGGTCGAGAGCGGCCCGAAGAAACAGCCCATCAGCCCGACGCCGGTCAGCAGCAGCGAGCCCACGTTCACCACGCGCTGATCGCGCAGACGCGCGAGCAGGAACGGCAGCAGCAGCGACGCCACCGCCTGCGTGACCACGCTCAGCGACAGCATGAAGCCGGCGTCGACAGCGCTCATGCCGCGCGTGCGAAGCACTGTCGGCAGCCAGCCGAACACGATATACGCCAGCGACGACTGCGATCCCATGAACAGCGTGACCTTCCAGGCCAGCGGATCGCGCCACAAACCGCGAACCACGTGCACGCGTTTTCCGGCGTGAATGCTCTTCGACGGCAGACGCACGCCCCACACCAGCGTAGCCAGACCGACCGGCAACGCCCATAGCGCGAGTGCCCACGCCCACGCGTTGCCGCTCGGGCCGCCGGGAACATGCGCGAGCGCATTGGCGGCCGGCACGGTGGCGGCCGCGGCCGCGGCGGCGCCCGCACACATCGCGGCGCTGTAGATCCCCGTCATCAGCGCGACGTGCTGCGGGAAGTCGCGCTTTACCACGCCAGGCAGGAGCACGTTCATCAAGCCGATCGCAAAACAGGCCACGATCTGGCCGACATACAACACCTGCCATGCCGGAACGATCCGCAGCGCAGTGCCGGCAGTCAGCAGCACGAGCAGCGCCAGCAACGCGCGCTCGCTGCCGAGGCGCCGTGCAAGCATCGGCGCAAGCGGGCCGAACAGACCGAAGCATAGCGACGGCAATGTCGTCAGGATGCTTGCGCCGGTGCGCGAGAGGTTGGTGGCACGCACCGCTTCGACCAGTATTGGACCGACGCTGGTGATCGGCGTGCGCAACGAAAAGGCGATCAACGCGAGGCTCGCGGCGAGCGCGATACTGCGAGCGCGCGAATCGTGCGGCGTGGCCGGCTTCGCGTGCGCATTCGCGATGCCCCGCGCGAAGTCGCGATCTTGTTGCAGCGACGTAGGCATGTCGGACGGTGCGTGCCGTTCGTGAGCAGGAGTTTCGGAAGGTTTCATCAATAGATGCGTGATAGCGGGCTGCCCAAAGCGGGCGTCGTTCGTCACGCATTGTATGCGGCAAACGCGTTGCGCACCGCGCGTCGCATCTTGCAGATACCGGGCATATCGGATCGAGTATCGAACGACCGACGCATGGGCTCGACGTTTTCTCGTGAACGCAGCGTGCTGCCGACAATCTGTGGACGCACAAAAAACACTGCACCTCTATTTGAGGCAGATGCTAACTGTCGGGTGATTGCCGCTTACTCACATTTTCCGAGAGGTTGTAAACCCGGACATGAAAAAAGAAGCGGATCACACCAGCAGGGTGAGGCCTGCCCAGGCGATCAGCACGACGCCGAGAACCCGGCCGACGTGCTCACCGCCGGGCAGGATCTTCTCCATGAAAACAATTAGCGCCAGCGCGGCGATCCAGACGAGATTCATGATGCCGCCGACGAACAACAATGCCATTAGCAGCCAACAGCAACCCACGCAGTAAATTCCATGGCGCATCCCGAGCAGGAAGCTGCCTGTGACGCCAGGACGCCAGTGCCTGGTGAGGAAATTGACTGGTGAACGGCACTGCGTCAGGCAGGCGCGCTTGAGCGGCGAGAACTGATAGACACCCGCCGCGGCCAAAACGATCGCGGAAAGAGGCGCGCTCTTCGACCACAACATCATTCCCGAAATGAGGCCGGTGGGTTGCAGCACTTTTTGCAGCGATGCCGCGCATATTGAGAATGCCAGCCATGCGGTCAGGTAACCGGCCAAGAGAAACAACGACGGGACGGCCGACCTGGCCTCGATCGCGGCGTGGTGCCGCAATACGCGTCGATATAACAGCACCAGTGGCGCCGCGCTGGGCGTCATCATTGCGATCATCATCACCCACCACATCAGGACTACGGTCGGCAGCGACGGATCCATCCCCCCACCGCCGTCTGCCAGTTGATGAGGGAACAGCGCGAGGGCTGTCATGTCGAGCGCGGACATACCGATTCCAGCGCCTGTCCACAAGTAGGCCCACGACAATGCGACGACGGCGACGATGCCGAGCACGGTGATCGCGCGCTCACGTCCCAGGAAATCTTCGACGCTGTTCATGCGGCAGCGCGATGCCGGATTGGTCCTTTGTTATTCAGGTGCAGTCGCGCGAACTGCGCATAAGTCCCCTTGAGGTCCAGTGCGATGTTTCCCTGCGAGTGGCTGGTGCCGGAGCCGATCTCGGCAAGTTCGTATTCGAACCCGTGGGGCAGATCGATCCGGACGCGGTGCTCGTCGCCCGTCACCGGATTGCGGATCGGTTCACCGACGATGTCGAATACGCCCTCAACATGAATCCGGCCGTGTCTGGCATCGACATCGACATCGAAGTCGATCTTCGTGAAGATCGGATCGAATGCATGCTCGAGCGTCGAAGCAAAGACGGAGAACATTGTGGCGAACGGCTCGGTATCCTGCCCCGTCATGATTTTCAGAATGGCTTCCCGTTGCTCCGGGCTGGCCCGTTCATCGACGATCGGCTGGCACTTGCCCTTACCCTCGTGGATCGGCCCGGGCCACTGAAACACGACCGCGATGTTGAGGTCGTCTAGCCGCACGTCGCCGTAGTAACCATTGCTGATCGAGATGGCGCCCATCGCTTCACAGAAGCCGTTGTTCGGCAGCGCATTGAATTGGCAGGGGCAACCGTATGAGCAATTGCAGTTGACCAGTTCCGTGCCTTGGATTTCCCAGGGAGTCATGGTTGTCCTCCGTGTGCCCCACGACGGGTAGCGTGGTTCGAATTTAGTGTATGTGAGGCAAAAGGGAAGTCAAAGCTTGAGTTGAGTGGGCGCGGGCCGTTGCGATGGATGCCATATGTGAAGTTTGACGGAGGAGCCTGCAGTCGAACGGCCGCAATCTGACCCCGGAGCTGCCATCGACCTTGAATGTCATCAGGCAGCTCCGGGTCGAGAAGCGCCATTCGTCGTACTCGGGCAATCTTGGCCCGCGTACAAGCAGCGGGAAGTCGGTCGCCGCTCCCGCTTGGCGATGTTGCTAGTTCGATGACCGGCGTATTCATGAGTGGCGATTCACACCCCGACGTTTCCCGGTGGGGCCGGCCCACACCACAGGTGCATTGATCTGCAAATCCTTCGGCATGTTTTCGACATCAACGACGGCGCGATACACGACATGCCCGGTCACGCGATGCTCGTCGCCGATCAATGCCTTGCGTATTTCTGATTTCACGCCATCGCAACCGACCACAGCATCCCCGTTGTACCGTTCGCCATTTCATCGATGACAGTCACACCGCCGGCATTCTGGTTGAGCTCGCAGACCCGCGTGTTGGTGCGGAACTGGATCAACGGATGATTCTTCACAGCTTGGAGAATCGACAGGTGGATGTCGGCACGATGAATCACGGCATACGGATTTGCCAAGCACTGTTATACGCCTGGCCCGCGCGTCCCGGCGGGGACTCCTTGCTGCGATGCGCTCCGGTCGCCGCGTTGGATCGGGTCTAGCGCTGACTTGTAGATATCGCGACACGCGTGTAGCATCATCTACATGAACAACATTTCAACCTGGTCGCTATTTGTTCTGACGCTGCCTACGGAGAACGCCACGGCGCGCATGCGCTTCTGGCGCGCGCTCAAGGCGAAGGGCTGCGCAGTGCTGCGCGACGGCATCTATCTGCTGCCCTACACCGAAGAGCGTGAGCAGATGTTGCGGGAACTGGCCACCGCCATCGCCGACAGCGGCGGCACGGCCCATCTGCTGCGGGCACCCAGCCTCGATGCAACCCAGGAAGCGGAGTTCCGCGTCCTGTTCGATCGTAGCGACGACTACGCGAGCTTCATTAGCGCGCTCGCAGATGCCCGCAAGACGATCTCCGGTCAGTCCGCCGCCGAGTTGGCCCGGCTGCTCCGGCGCTTGCGTAAGGACTACGAGACCATCGTCGCGATCGACTATTTCCCCGACGATGCGGCCACGCGCACGGAGGTCGCCTGGCAGGACTTCGTTGCGCTTGTCGACACCGTCCTCTCGCCCGGCGAACCGCACCCTGCCGAGCGCCAGATCCGTCTGCTACCGCCTGGTGAGTACCAGGGTCGGAGGTGGGCAACGCGTCAGCGTCTCTGGGTCGATCGCGTGGCAAGCGCATGGCTGATCCGGCGCTTCATCGATCCGCAGGCGCGTTTTCTTTGGCTTACGTCGCCGGACGCGTGCCCCGCCGATGCGCTCGGCTTTGACTTTGACGGCGCGGCCTTTACGCACGTTGGCGATCGCGTGACGTTCGAGGTATTGATCGCGAGTTTCGGCCTTGACAAAGACCCGGCGCTGCTGCGGCTCGGTGAGATGGTTCACGTGCTCGACGTCGGCGGCGCACCGGTGCCCGAGGCGATCGGCTTCGAAGCAGTGATGGCCGGCGCACGCGAGCGCGCACCGGATGACGATCAACTGCTCGATGAGATGAGCCGCGTGCTGGATTCGATCTACGCATACTTCGCGGCGACCACGAAGAACAGCAACGCGGGGGGCCGTTCGTGAATACCACGATGGCGACCGCGCCCGCCTACACCCTTGGCCAGATGATCCTTTACATGCTGCGGCTCGGTACTTTGGGCTTCGGCGGACCGGTGGCGCTGGTCGGCTACATGCGCCGCGACCTGGTCGAGCGCCGGGGCTGGATCAGCGAGGCGGATTACAAGGAGGGTCTGGCGCTCGCCCAGATGATGCCGGGGCCTCTCGCCGCACAACTCGGCATCTATCTGGGCTACGTCCACTACCGCGTCGTCGGCGCGACGCTGGCCGGCATCGCCTTTGTACTGCCTTCATTCCTGATGGTCGTCGCGCTGGGCTGGGCCTACACGCGGTTCGGCGGGCTCTCCTGGATGCAGGCGGTCTTCTACGGCGTGGGCGCCGCGGTGGTCGGCATCATCGCGATGAGCGCGTACAAGCTGACCACGAAGACCATCGGCTCGAACAGACTGCTGTGGGCGATCTATCTGACGCTTGCGGTCGCGACCGTCGTCACCGAATCGGAAATCGCGTGGCTGTTCATTGCGGGCGGCCTGCTCAACTGGTTCTGGCGCGCTCCGCCGAAGTGGCTGAGCAAGGGCGGAGTGAATGCGCTTGCCGTGACGCAGGCGCCTGCCATAAGCGGCGCCCTCAGTGGCTTTGACCTGCCGCTGCTCGGCCAGATCGGGCTTTTCTTCGCCAAGGCGGGCGCTTTCGTGTTCGGCTCGGGTCTCGCGATCGTGCCGTTTCTCTACGGTGGCGTCGTGACCGAACACCACTGGCTTAACGACAAGCAGTTCGTGGACGCAGTGGCTGTCGCGATGATCACGCCGGGCCCCGTTGTGATCACGGTTGGTTTCATCGGATACCTGGTCGCGGGATTTTCGGGCGCCTGCGTCGCCGCACTCGGGACCTTTTTGCCCTGCTATCTGTTCACGGTGCTGCCAGCGCCGTACTTCAAGAAATATGGCAAGCTGCCTGCCGTCAAGGCGTTCGTCGACGGCATCACGGCAGCCGCCGTGGGCGCCATAACGGGCTCCGTCATTGTCATCGCGCGAAGGTCCATCGTCGACTGGCCCACTATCGTGCTCGCGCTCGTCACCGTCCTGCTGCTGTGGCGATTCAAAAAACTGCAGGAGCCGGTCATCGTGGTGGCGGCGGCCCTGCTCGGTCTGGTTGTCTATCCGCTCGTCCATTCCCACCTCATCTAACGGCTTGCGCGTGCGCAGGCAACGAGGAACGCAATCATGGCAACACGTCGTACCTTCCTGCACAACACCGCCGCCGCAGGCGCGGGAATGATGCTGGCCCAGGCACAAGCCGTACGTGCCGCAGAAGACGCCGGTTACACCGACAAGCTCACCGACGCCGACGGCAAGTATGCCGCTGGACCGTTGCCCTTCGCCTACGATGCGCTTGAACCGGTCATCGACGCGCGCACCGTCGAGCTGCACTACAACTTTCACCACAAGCCGGCTGTGGCTGCCGCGAACAAGGCTGAAGACGGGTTGGCAAAGGCGCGGGAGTCAAACGACTTCGCACTGGTGAAGTACTACGAGAAAGAGCTCGCGTTCCAGCTGTCCAGTCACATCCTGCACACGATTTACTGGACCAGCATTTCAGGCAAGGGCGGTGAACCGAAAGGCGATCTCGCCAGGGCGATCGACCGGAACTTCGGCTCGTACGCGAAATTCAAGGCCCAGCTGGTTGCGGCGACGATTGCGGTGGAAGCATCCGGCTGGGGTGTCGTTGGTTACCATCCTGCCACCGGCAAACTGATGATCCTGCAGTGCGAGAACCACCAGAAGCTGACCGCGTGGGGCATCCAGCCGATCCTCATCCTCGACGTTTTCGAGCACGCGTATTACCTGAAGTACCAGAACCGACGTAACGAATACGTTAGTCAGCTTTTCAGCCTCATCAACTGGGACAACGCCGCGTCGAGGATGCAGGCGGCGTCTCCTGCGCGGAGGCTAACGTGACGTGGATGGCCTTCCGGCGTTCCGATCCGACTGACCGGCAACGCACCCGGGGCGAAACCATGGGGCTCCTGACCAGATCTAGACGACTTGCCGCGGTCAACACCGACAATAACGTGCGCCCCGCCGCTGCCATCGCACGCGAAACTGGACGCTGCCGTTCAATGGATCGTTGAGTCTGCTGGCGGTTGGCATCGTGATGACATCATGCGCCGCCGTCCTCGAATCCGCGATCGCTGATCTGCGGGACTCACTGCAGATGTTGCCCTCCATTGATCGCGATGTTGGCGCCGGTCACAAAGCCCGCCTCGCGCGAGCACAGGTAAACCACGAGCGCCGCAACCTCATCAGGTCGCCCGAGCCGGCCGACCGGAATCTGCGGAATGATCTTCGTCTCGCGAATTTCCTCTGGCACGGCCATCACCATCTTCGTTGCGATATAGCCGGGCGAGATCGTGTTGACGGTGACGCCTTTCTTCGCCACCTCGAGCGCTAGCGATTTCGTGAAACCATGCATGCCGGCCTTTGCCGCAGCATAGTTGGTCTGGCAGAACCCGCCCTTGGAGCCGATGATCGAGGAAACGTTGATGATTCGCCCCCAGCCACGCTCGACCATGCTGTCGCACACCGGCTTCGTCATGTTGAAGACGGAATCGAGATTGGTGCGGATCACTGCGTCCCAATTGACCTTGTCCAGTTTCTTGAAGCTGGCGTCGCGCGTGATGCCGGCATTGTTGATCAGGATGTCGACCGGTCCGACTTCCGCTTTGATTTGCGTAATGCATTTTTCGCACGAGTCGTAGTCGGCCACGTCGACTGCATACGCGCGGAACTGCCGTCCCTCGGTTTCCATCCGGGCGAGCCACTCGTTCGCACTCGTATTGCCGGGCGAATAGGTGACCACGACCGCATAACCCGCGTCGTGCAGCTTGATGCTGATCGCCTCGCCCAGTCCGCCCATGCCACCCGTTACTACCGCGATCTGCTTTGCCATTGAATCGTCCTCACAAATAGCAGCGGCGCGCGCCGCTCTGGCGACACCGCCTTCAGTCAAAAACTGGATGCATTGAGATGCAGGATCCTTATTCAAAATGAATGAAGGAATCCTACGCATAGACATGAAGCCGATGCGCGGGCGTTGCCGCCCGCGCGAGTCTCAGTGCTTCGCGCCCGAGACTACTGGAACCGACTCTGCAGCACTGCGCCTGGCAGTCCTGGACGCCGAAGTCGTGACGGCTTCAAGATTGGTCCCGGCCATCTCGACGGCTTGTTGCCCTGTCTTCTGCAGCGACTCACACAGCGTGGTGGTCGCGCTGATCGCCGACTTCCATGCGGCGATCGCCGCTTCGGAACCTGCGGGCGCACTCTTCGCCGCTTCCTCGATGAACTCCTGCAAGCGTGCGTTATACCGTTCGTATTGCGCCAGTGCGAGTTGCGCGACTTCCGCCTGCGTGGTTGATGCGATGTCAAAGAACTGACGGCTGTATGACAGTGATTTCTCGGCGAAAGCCGCACTGGAACCGGCTTGTGGGGCAAACCACTGCTGCGGGTCGGTTGCAACGGGCGCCTTCGCCATGTTTTCTTGCGACTCGACCAGCGTGGACTTGATCGCCTGCACGTTCAGCGCAACCAGTTTTTCGACGCCTTCGAAAACCTTGCCGGTCAATGCGAAAAACGCGTCAAGGTTGGCCTTCTGGGATGCGGCGAATTGTTCGGGACTCAATAGAGCCATTGTTGAAGTTCCTCAGGTTCAGTCCGCCGCGCGAAAGCCCCGGTCGACCGGATGTGGCACGGCGAATGGCGATGATGGCTAAACCGAAGCGCAAGGGCACCTGCCAGACGGCACGCGTCGCGAATACTTCGGAGTTCATTACAGCAAGAGGCGCTACACACGAAAGTCCAACAAAACCTGCTCGGCTTACCTTCTTTTCGGCACGCTCGCGATGTGTTGTCGAGGTGCGTGCCGCAATTTACCCGCGGCTGATTAAGGACGGAATCGTAATTACCGCCCGGCCGCCAATTGCGGCAACTTTTTCCGTCGGCTCTGCTGAGCGGCGTTCGGAAAATCCCTACCGAGACGTCATCATAACCGCACAATTCGCAATTGCAATATGCCAAGTATCCTTTTTATTTGTCTGCTTATTCCAGTTGAATGTCTGATTGAAACGCCTGCCAGCGGGCGGGCGGCGCAATAAGCGTGGAAGCCTTGCTGAACGCGGCTGGCAGACCAACCTTGAGCGCATTGAACGCTGTCCGGTGCGACCCAGTCAATCGTTCAGTTCCAAGATCCCCGTTTATATTTGAATATCGTGTTTATGCTCAACGTTTGCTTTTCGCAATCGCCGCCCATGAGTCAGATATGCGAAACATTTATTACAGCCGCTTGATATTTTTATATTGGCCATAATCATCGAAAACCCGGATATGCGCGCTACTTTAATTCGGGTTGGCGACAGCCTGGCGCGATTACACCGGACGCGACAAACCCAGTCGCCAGGTCAGATTGCTGCGTGCTCGCGCCTCGCAGCGCGCATGGAAAAACTCCGTTTGGTAGATGCGCTGACGTGCGAGCAGCCTGCCGAGAATCGCCCGTTCTTGTCGGTCGTACGCGCAGTCGTCGAGGTCCGGTCGCTCCGCCCTGAGCAGAGCGCCGTCTCCCCGAAACCGGCTGCGCCGAGCGCCGAGCACTGCGAGGTCGATGTCACAGACGAACTGGCCGTCCAGCCCGGCTGGCACGTCCTTGTGCGTCGTCGCGAGGATCATCGCGCAGATGCGGTGCGATTCCGCAATGCGGCCCTCGGCCCGGTGCCGGAACCACTCCGCGCTTCTCCGCTCGTTGTTCCGCGCCCCAGGAACGAAAATCACGTCATGGCACCATAGTGCGAGCTCGACGGCGTCCGGATCGGGAATCGCGGCGCGCGCCAGATCGAGATCGCGCAGACAGCGGCGCACATGCCGCAGCGTATGGTAATGACGTGCCGGCTCTGCATAGCATTGCGCCAGACCCGCATAGGCGTCTTCGGCATGCGCGCCGCCGCTGCGAGACCACAGCGCGACGAAGCGCGCCTGCGTCCTGTTCATCCTTGCTCCTTTGCGCGCGGTGACAGCACACCGCTCCACCGGGCTAACGTCATCGCGAGGCTCAGAGAAACTCCTTGCGGATGTCGATGGTCGACCGCAGCCCGATATTCCTGTAATGATGCGCGAGCCATGCATCGGCTTCGCGGCGTCCGTTGTCGCGCAGCTCGCTCAAAAAACGCCAGTCGGCGTTGTATTTGCTCGACACGCTCAAAGCGCACATAGCGTCGTCGGCGCGAATCGAATGGATCAGCATTTCCTTCATTTCGCCGCGGTGTATCTTGCCCTGCTGGATCAGATCGGTAACGAACGCGATCGCTCGCATCTCGCGCATCAGCGACGAGTTGAAGCTGATCTCGCTGATACGGTTGAGAATCTCGGCCGCCGTGATGGGCACCCCACGACGCACGAGCGGATTGATATGCACGATCACGACGTCTCGCGTCGTACAGTTGTAGATGAGCGGATAGATGGCTGGATTGCCCATATAGCCGCCGTCCCAGTAGTGCTCGCCGTCGATCATGACAGCCTGGAAGAGGGTCGGCACGCATGCCGATGCCAGCACCGCCTCGGCAGTGACATCTTCGCCGGTGAAGATGCGTATCTTTCCCGTCTCGACGTTGGTCGCGCACAGATACAGCCGGATCGGACAGTGCTTGCGCAGCGCGGCGAAGTCCACCTGGCTTTCGAGCACCTCGCGTAGCGGATTGAGGTTGTTCGGATTGAACTGATAAGGCGAGAAGATGCGCAGCGCCATGTCGGCGAATGCATAAAGCGGCGAATGGTCGAGCCCAAAACTGTGCGTGCCTTTGAGCCAAGGCATCCAGCGCAGCGGATTGTAGCGCTCGGCCGATTGTGCGACCGCGCGCCAGAAGTCATGCAGCGCCTGCCGCGCGCCGTCTTCGCCGCCCTTCAGCAGCCCATATGCGAGCACTGCTGCATTCATCGCGCCGGCACTCGTCGCGCTGACGCCTTCGACCGCGAGCCTACCGTCCTCGAGCAAACGGTCGAGCACGCCCCAGGTGAACGCGCCGTGCATTCCGCCGCCCTGCAAGGCCAGTGCTACCTGCCTGGGCGCTTCGTTGTCGCGACGTCTTGCGTGCGTGGTCGTCATAAGCTCCTGTCCTCGGCAATGCGGCCTGCGCTCAACGGCATCAATCAGGCATCAGGCATCATGGCATCGGGCGGCACACCGGAGCGCCGCTCGCCGCCCTCCGTCATGGTGCGACTCATTCAGCGCCCGCATTCAGTGCATCCAGCAGCGCTTTCGCGTCCCGAAGGTCCGCCGTGTCGAAGCCTTCCGTGAAACGGTCATACACATCGGAAAGCGCATGCCGGGCTTCCGCCTTCTTCCCTTGCCGTTGCAACAACCGGGCGAGGTCTGACGCCGCGCGCAGTTCCAGCGATCTCGCGCCCTGCCGGCGAGCCAGTGCGATTGCTTTATGCACGCAGCTCGCGGCTTCGTCGTCGCGAGCAGACACGGCGTCCTCGTTGTTCGCCTCGCCGGGCAGCATGCTTGCCTTGAGCCGGTACAACTCGGCCTCGTAACAATGCTCGCCAGAGTTCTGCACGATCGACATCGCCTCTTCGAGCATTCCCAAAGCGGCCTCGTTGTCGCCTGCGCGCGAATAGCTGTCGGCAAGCAGCGCGAGGAAATACGGCCGCTGGTCTCCGCTACCGGCGGCCCGTTGCGTGTCCAGGCCTTGGCGCATCTGGGCGATTCCCTCCCGGATGCTTCCTTGCGCGCTCATCGCCCAGCCTCGCAGAAGCGTGCCCCACGCAAGCCAGTACGGCAGTCCATGCTCGGTGGAGAGAGTAATGACCGCTTCCGCGCGCTCACAAGCAAGCGACGGCTCGCGGCGCAGCTGATGCAACTGCGCAGCATACGTCAGGCTGAACGCCACACTCGGGCCGTAAGCAAGCTTCTGCGCGAGGGCCAGCGCTTCGAGGCTGCGCTCGCGGGCCTGAGCGGGGTATCCCTGAAACCACAAGGTCAAAAGGAGGAAGTTCAAAGCCCGGATGCCGGGGTCCACACCGTGCTCGAAGACGTGGGCCTGATGCCGATCGGGATCGTAGATTGCAAGAGCCTGTTCCACATGAGTGCGAGCAGCGCCGAAATCGCCTTGCAGAAAAAAGCACGACCCGAGTGCGCCATGCGCCTCCATGAGCAAACCGGGATCTTTTGCGCGGCGCGCGGTACCGAGCATCTGCTTGCCCAGTTCGTAGGCGGTCGCATACTCCGCGCGCACCAGATGGTGGATCCGCAATCCCAGTTGCGCGGCAAAGCGCTGCGAGGTCTCGCCGGTACGCTCACACAACGCCAGCGCACGCGTGTACGTCGCGCCGACCTCGGGCGCGCCGTAGCCGCGCACGTCCATCAACGCTGGCCCGAGTGAAAGCAGCAGCGTGAGTTCCCACTGCGCGCGCGCCGGTGTGTCAGGCAAGCGCTTCAGTAACGCGAGCGCCGCGCCGAGGTGATGCATCGCGTCCGGATGCGCAGCATGGCGCAGAGCCTGCTGGGCCGCGCGATGCAGGTACTCGACAGCCTTTGGAATATTGCCGCTCAGGCTGTAGTGATGCGCGAGTTCGCTGCAATAATCGGCGATGCGAGTCGGAAACAGCGCCTCGATTGCTTGCGCAGTGCGCTCGTGCAGCGCGCTGCGCCGCTCCGTGAGCAGCGAATGCCCGGCCACTTCCTGAGTCAGCGCGTGCTTGAACGAATAGTCGACTTCCGGAAAGGCGGCCCGCTCATAAATGAAGTCCGCGGTTTCCAGATGCGCCAGCAGGCGACGCAGTTCATCGTCCTGCGCTGCGTCGTCGCCGCAAATGCGCCGGATCAGGCTGAACGGAAACTCGTGGCCAATCACCGCAAGTGTCTGAAGCAGTTCCTTTTCGTCGAGCGGGAGCCGGTCGATCCGGGCAGCGAGCACGCCCTGCACAGTGGTCGGAATGTGCAGCGTGGCGGGCGTCTGTTCGATGCGGTAATGGCCCGCATCGCCGAGCAGCGATTTGTCCTCGGCAAGCGTCTGGACCACTTCCTCCATAAAGAACGGATTGCCCTCTGTCTTCTCGAGGATCAGCTGCTTGAGCGGCGCCAGAGTGGGATCGTCGCCGAGCAGCGCCGTGAGCAGTCCTTGGGCTTCGGTCGAGTCGAGCGGTTCGAGCCGCAGTTGACTGCAGTGAGCCGCGCGCTCCCATGCGGGCTGATATTCCGGCCGATAATTCACGAGAAGCAGAATCGGCGTGTCCGGTATATGTTCGACCAGGTACGCGAGGAAGGCTTCTGTCTCGCGGTCGAGCCATTGCAGATCCTCGAACAACAGGTAGACCGGCTGATCCCGACTTTCGCGCGCGAGAAGCTGCCTGATCGCGTCGAAGGTGCGGTCGCGGCGGATCCGCGCATCCATTTCGGCGAGCGCCGACCCGGCCTCGCCAATGCCGAGCAGATACAGCACGTAGGGTACGAGATCCTCAAAACCGCGCTCGAGTGTCAGTGCCTTGCCGATGACCTTTTCCCGGCGGTGCCGGGCGTCGTCCTGAGCAACAATCTGGAAATAGTTTTCAAGAAGTTCGACGAGCGGCAAATTGGCAAACGCCTTGCCGTGCGAGACCGAGAACGTCTCCAGTACCAGCGCGCCTCGTCGCGAGCGCTCCTTGAATTCGTGAAAGAGCCGCGATTTCCCGACACCGGCTTCGCCGACCACGCCGACGACCCGTCCATGCCCCGTCCTGATCGCTTCCAGCGCCCGGTGCAGGTGCTCCATTTCTGTCTCACGGCCGACGAACCGCGCAAGACCGCGTTGCGCCGCCAGTTGCAGGCGCGTGCGGAGCGCGCCAAGGCCGAGTACCTCGTACACGCAGAGCGGTTCGGGAATGCCCTTGAGCTGCGTCGCGCCCAGTGCCTTGAATTCGAAATAGCCCTCGGCCAGCTTACGGGTGGATTCGCTGACGAGAATTGACGTGGGCGCGGCGATTCCCTCGATCCGCGACGCAATGTGGATCGTGTGCCCCAGAGGATCGTAATCGGTGTGCAGGTCGTCCGTGCGAATAGCGCGGACGACGACTTCGCCCGTGTGAACGCCCACGCGAATCTGCAACGGAATACCTTCCTCCAGACGAATCCGGTCGCCGTGGCGCCGCATCGCCTGCTGCATTCGCAGTGCTGCGAAGAGCGCGCGCTGCGGATGGTCTTCGTGAGCGATAGGCGCGCCGAAGAGGGCGAGGATGCCGTCGCCGAGCGACTTCGCGACATAGCCCTCGTAGTAGTGCACAGCTTCCATCATCAACGCGACGACGGGCTTGATCAGGCGATGCGCCACTTCCGGGTCGAGATCGTGAATCAGGGCGGTGGACCCGGCCATGTCCGCGAACAGCGCTGTGATCGTCTTGCGCTCGCCAGCGGTTTCGCCTCGCGCTTCCATGGCCGCGTGTTCCGCGCGGATGCGCTCGGCGAGATGGTGTGGCGTGTAAATAACGGGCGGAGGCGGCGGTTCAGAAACGGATTGACGATATGGCGATGGCGTTGGGTGCGCTTCGCTGAGCGGCGCTCCGCATTCACTGCAGAATCGGGCAGCCGGCGCCGCTTCATGTCCGCAATGCAAGCACGTGCGGGACAGCATGGTCCCGCATGCTTCGCAGAATTTAGCGCCGGGGGAAGTTTCGGCCCCGCAGTTTGTGCAGCGCATACAACCCTCTGCCCGCCAAGGGTCAACTCCTGCATATTATGCGCCGCTATCCTGGTTGTATGGCTGTTCCGCCTGGCCAAGGTGGGTCGAAAAAATGAGCGCAGGCTGCATCAGATTACGATTGCGCCTCGTCACTGTCACCGTAGGTGTTCCGTTTTTCAACCGATGCGCGAGTGCGCTCAAGCTCCCCTGCAACTTTGTCCAATGCTCACGCGCGTAGTTGAGATAAAGATGCAGGGTTCCGTCCGATGCGAACGCGCAGGAGTTGGCGGCCAAAGCCGACGGCGGCTCTTGTGTGCGCCGACAAATCATGTCCCCACCGCGAGTAGTGCCTCCATGCATATCGTCAAATTCCGATATATACTTCGTTCCGTAGCGATGCAGGTATCAGGCGGCAACTCGCCTCGGGTCTGCCCGTTGAACAGCATGACGGTAGTTGACGAATGAAACGAACCCCCATCGCGCCAGACATCGACGCGATACACAAGGCGCTTGCCAATCCGGTACGGCGCGAGATTCTTGGCTGGCTGCGCGAGCCGTATGCGCATTTTGCCGATCAGGAACTCCCGCTGGACCATGGCGTATGCGCGGGCAAAATCGACGCGCGCTGCGGGCTCTCGCAGTCCACCGTGTCGGCTCATCTCGCGGCGTTGCAGCGCGCGGGACTGGTCACGTCCAAACGTGTGGGGCAATGGGTGTTCTTCAAACGCAACGAGCCCGTTATTCAGGCGTTTCTCGAGCATATGAACTCGAAGCTCTGAGCCGTCCTGCACCGCCGCTTCCCTTCGCTTTCCTGTTGCCAGGCAACAATTTTTCGGCCGATGGCCTTCGCGCCTCAGCCAAAGGTGAACACTTATGCCGACTCTTTTCGATCCGCTGCAAATTGGCGACCTCACGTTGTCGAACCGCATCATCATGGCGCCGCTCACGCGTCAGCGCGCCGAAGAAATCCGCGTGCCGAACGCGCTGATGGCGAAGTACTACGCCGAGCGTGCAACGGCGGGGCTCATCATCAGCGAAGCCACTTCGGTCACGCCGCAAGGCGTGGGTTATGCCGAGACGCCCGGTATCTGGTCGCCGGAACAGGTGGAAGGCTGGAAGCTCGTCACGAACGCGGTGCACGCCGCGGGCGGCAAGATCTTCCTGCAGCTGTGGCATGTGGGCCGCATTTCCGATCCGCTGTTCCTGAACGGCGAACTGCCCGTCGCCCCGAGCGCAATCGCCGCGCAAGGCCACGTGAGCCTCGTGCGCCCGGAGCGTCCGTATGTGACGCCGCGCGCGCTTGGACTCGATGAAATCGCGGGCATCGTGCAGGCGTTTCGCAAAGGCGCGGAAAACGCGAAAGCGGCGGGCTTCGACGGTGTGGAAATACACGGTGCGAACGGCTATCTGCTCGACCAGTTCCTGCAGGACAGCACCAACAAGCGTACCGACGCATACGGCGGCCCGATCGAAAATCGCGCGCGTCTGCTGCTTGAAATCACCGACGCCTGCATCGACGTGTGGGGCGCACAGCGCGTGGGCGTGCACCTCGCGCCGCGCCGCGACGCGCACGACATGGGCGACTCGAATCCCGCCGCAACCTTCGGCTATGTAGCTCGCGAACTGGGCAAGCGCAAGATCGCTTTTATCGCCGCGCGCGAAGCGTTGGGCGAAGACCGTCTGGGCCCGCAGCTGAAGAAGGAATTCGGCGGCCCGTACATCGCGAACGAAAAGTTCACGAAGGAAACCGCGCAGCAAGTGCTCGACGCGGGTGAGGCGGATGCGGTGGCATGGGGCCAGCTGTTCATTGCGAACCCGGATCTCGTGCGCCGCTTTGCGATGAACGCGCCGTTGAACAAGCCCGATCCCGCTACCTTCTACGCACGCGGTGAAACCGGCTACGTCGATTATCCGGCGCTCGAGGCGGTGGAGTAAGCGCACAGCACGCTGCCCCAAACATGCGGTGAAGAGCGGCGGGCGTCGCCGGCACATGAGTGCGGCGGCGCCCGCCGTTTTTTTACTGCGTCTCTCAGGCTCTTCGCGTACTTTGCACGGACAGGACAGTCGCGTCAGGCGAGATCGCGGCGCATGAACACGCGTCGCGATTCGTCGAGACCTCGCGCGATGTGCGCATCGCGGCGTGCAATCAGCCCCGCGTCAAGCTCGGCTTCCGCGATGTCGCGAAAGCCAAGCCGCCGGTAATACGGCGCATTCCACGGCACCTCACGAAAGGTGGACAGGACCAGTTGCATGAGCTGCCGCGAGCGCGCGAGTTGCGCGACCTCTTCGATCAGCGCCGCGCCGATGCGCCGCCCGGCATGGGAGGTCAGCACATCGAGCTCCTGAATGTAGACATGCGCGGGTTGCGGCTCGAACATCAGGAATCCGGCGCAGGTGTCATCGCGGTCCACCGCGACAAAGATCTCCCGCGCCGCGATCTTGCGCTCCACAAAAGCGAGACTCATGGGCGGCGCATCGGCAATACCGGCCATGCCCACGCTCGCAAAGCGCACGCCCGCTTCGAATTCGATCGTGCGAATGGTTTCAGCTTCATGGGGTGCTGCGAGACGGAAGGTGACGTCGACTGATTGTTGCATTCGCACAGTTTGACCGAAACTCCAGACAGGTTGCCCGACAGCGCGCTACTGAGTTCCCGACGCAGCGGACGCCGCGCTGCCCGACTGGGCGGAAGCGCCCGCGGCCGCATCGCTCGCGCGCCTGGCGGCGTCGCTCTGGCCGCTCATGCCATTGGCGCTGGCGGAATTGCTCATCACGCCGCTGCTCGCGGAACTGGTGGTGTCCTTGCTGGTTTCGTCCACCTTCTTGCATCCGGATATGCCCATTCCCAATGCAGCGAAGAATACAGCCAGCAGCGCGCTTTTCAGATTCCGATGCATGGTAGCACCCGTTCGGTTCGCCAACGCGCGAGGCGCGGCTTGGGTTCGTCGATACATCAGGGCGCAGCATCGCGTATGCCTGAACATGCGCGCACCAGCGCCGCACGCCGCCCGGCAAGCCGCTTGCTGCAAAGCGTGTCTCGTCGGAAAACGACACGCACGCGGAGAACCCATCATGCTGCTCAGCGACGAAGAACTTGCGCGCCTCGACGGCGTTGCGCCCTTTCTCGAGAGCGAGGCGAAGACCTCGCTCGATTTCGCATCGAACTACGAAGTAACGGCTGAATTCCAGGCGCACCTGCAGCCGGGCTTGCGCGTTCGCGCGCCAGCGTCGGATGCGGCTCGTCGAGACACAGGCGATACAGACACGCCGCCCTACCCGCTCAATCTGTTCGTGGGTCTGCCGCTCGACGAATTGCGTGAGCTTGCGAACGCTGACGATTCCGCACGCGAAGCGCTGATCGCGCGCTTTGGCGCTTCGTTTACTCCGCGCCTGCTGCGGGCACTCGAAACTGAAACGCCAGGTGCCGTGAATCTCGACGCGGGCGTGCAGAACGAATCGGGCACGCTGTCCGTGATGCTCGCGGAGCGTTGAGGGAGGTGATCCGAACGCATGCGCCAGGTGCGCTGCGGCGGCGCTGGCAGCCTTGAATTACTTCAACCTGTAGTTACTTCCGGCGCTTGCAGATTTGACAGCGGACGCAACGCGTTTTACGCGCCGCGTCCGCGCGGCATCACTCGTTGCCCACGCCTTTCGATACTTCCGCGGGACTGCCGTACTCCTGATCCGGCAGGCGTTCGAGCGCGTCGAGCACTTCGTCGTCGGCGCCGTTGCCTTTGGCCGTGTCGAGCAAGCTCGCCTTGTCGGCGGGATACGAAGCGCCCTTCAACGCCTTCTGGACATCGATGAATTTGCGAATCGGACCGCCGTTCGTATTCGAATTGGACGCCATGTGCATCTCCTTGAGGTTCGCCATCGGGTGGCAGACGTTGCAGCATCGCGCGTTCCTCGCAGGCCGCGACGCCTTGCGCAACAGCGCGATGTGAGCAGCGCTTATTTGCGGTAGCAGGAATGAATCTGGCTCGTAACGTCTCAAGGGGCTGCTGCAATACGGGCGGCCCACTTTCTTCTTCGTCAGCAAGCAAGGGATCTTGCCGTGAGCACTGCCGACCGCGAAGCGATTCTTGTCAACCAGCAAGCGATTCTGGCGCGGTTCGGCGAGCTTGCGCTGCGCTCCGACGATCTCGATCAAATACTCACCGAAGCATGCCGGCTCGTGGCCGAAGCGCTGCAAACCGACATGGCGAAGGTGATGGAATTGCAGAAGGACCGCATTACGCTGCGGGTGCGAGCGGGCGTCGGCTGGCCGCCCGGCATTGTCGGCGAGGCGACGGCGCGCGCCGAGCGCGGCTCGTCCGAAGGCTATGCGCTGCAAACCGGCAAGCCCGCAATGTCGCCCGACATCGCCAACGAAAACCGCTTTCGCTATTCGCAGTTCATTGTGGACGCGGGCGTGAAGGCGCTCATCAACGTCGTGATTCTGGGCGGCAAGGACCGGCCCGCGTATGGCGTGCTGCAGGTTGACAGCCGCAAGCCGCGCGACTTCAACGACCTGGACACCGAATTTCTGCGCTCCTACGCGAACCTGCTCGCCGCGGCCGTCGAACGGCTCAGGATCGCCGCCGAAACGCGCAAGCACGCAACCTGGCTGCGCGAGAGCGAAGAACGCTACCGCATGCTGGCGACGCAGATCCCGCAACTCGTCTTCACCTGCACCAGCAGCGGCGAACGCACCTGGGACAGTCCGCAATGGATCGAATATACCGGGCTCACCGAAAGAAACAGCCGGGGCATCCGATGGCTCGATGCGATTCATCCCGACGACCGGGACGCGACGATGATCGCGTGGAGCACGGGCGAGGTGAAAGGCGAATATGCGGTTGAGCACCGCATCCGCCGCGCGGATGGCGCGTACCGCTGGTTCCAGACCCGCGCGCGACCGGTGCGCCCCGAAGGACGCACGGTGACGTGGCTCGGTACCTCGACGGATATCGAGGACCAGGCGCGCATACGCGAAGCGCTCGAGCGCAGCGGCGAGGAACTCGAAAGACGCGTTTCCGAGCGCACGGCGGAATTACAGCAGGCACTCGACACGCTGCACCAGGAAACCCGCGAACGTTCGCGCGCGGAAGAGCGTCTGCGTCACAGCGAAAAACTGAAGGCGATCGGCCAGCTCACCGGCGGCATCGCGCACGATTTCAACAACATGCTGCAGGCGATCATGAGTGCGCTGAGCCTGATTCGCGTGCGCCTGCAACAGGGCCGGCCTGCCGACGTCGTCACGCTGGTGGAACGCGCCGAAAAAGGCGCGGTGCGCGCGGCGACGCTCACGCACCGGCTGCTTGCGTTCGGACGCCAGCAGACGCTCGAGCCGCGGCTCGTCAGCCTCGATGCAATCGCCCACGACATGGAAGACATGATCCGCCGCGTGATGGGCTCCGGCATCAACGTCGAACTGAAGCTCGGCGACGGCATATGGCTCGTGCAATGCGACCCAAACCAGATGGAAAGCGCGCTCGTCAATCTGTGCGTGAACGCTCGCGATGCGATGCCCGACGGCGGCTGGCTCACCATCAGCACGAGCGAGGTAATACTAGGCGAAGCCGAGGTCGCCGACTTCGAGGACGCGCTGCCTGGCCGTTACTGCTGCATCGCCGTGTCCGACACCGGCACCGGTATGTCGCCAAAGATCATGGAGCATGCGTTCGAGCCGTTCTTTACGACAAAACCATCGGGCCAGGGCGTCGGTCTCGGCCTGAGTCAGATTTACGGCTTCGTCAGACAGTCCGGTGGCATCGTGCAGATGGAAACGGCGCTCGGCAAAGGGACCACCGTGCGGCTGTGCATGCCTGCCTCGGTGCAACGGGAAGACGTGCACGACGATCACGATGACCCGGCGAAAACCATCATGCTGGTCGAGGACGAAGAGATTGTCCGCGAAATCACTGCCGAGCAATTGAGAGAACAGGGCTACCGTGTACTCGAAGCCGACAGCGGAGCGGCTGCGCTGCGACTGCTGCATGCGGGCGCCCGCTTCGATCTGCTCATCAGCGACGTCGCCCTGCCCGGCGCGCTGAACGGCCGCCAGGTCGCGGAGTCGGTGCGGCAGCGCTATTCGTGGATGCCCGTCATTCTGGTCACCGGCTACGCGCCGGGCGATGCGCTCGCCGACATGGAAGTGATCAGAAAACCGTTTTCTCCCGAAGTACTCGCGCAACGCGTGCGCGCGAAGCTGGAGCAGTCGCAGACCGACGTCGACTAAACTAGCGCTCTTAGCGCGGCCATTCGCCCTGAATCTTTTGGTCTCACAGATCACGTCATGCCAGTTTACGACTACACGTGCGCCAAATGCGGCCACTTCGAAACGGTCCGCCGCATTGCCGAGCGCGACGAACCCGCGCCCTGTCCGCAATGCGGAAATGCGGCCGCGCGCGTGGTGATCGGCGCGCCGTCGGTCGGCGGCGGCTCAGCGCAGGCGAGCGAGGAAACCGGAAGTTACGGCATGCGACACCGCGGCGGGTGTTCCTGCTGCTGAAGACGCGCGGCAACATGCCCGCAATGGCTCGGCCACTCGGCACGATGCGTGCTACCGGAACGGTGTAGAGCAATTCCGGGAGAAATAGAATGAGACCACCAGAAGTAGGCTCCAGCTCGGACAGCATGGAGACTGTTCCGCCGACGTCGAGCCCCGCATACGCGGCCAGCAATCCGGTCACACGCGCCTTCGACGCCTTCGCCAGTTCAGTCACGCGTGTTGCCGGATCGCCCATCGCCTTCGGCCTTGCGATCATCACCGTGCTCGTGTGGGGCGTGACTGGACCACTCTTCCACTATTCCGACGCGTGGCAACTGGTGATCAACACCGGCACCACGATCATTACGTTTCTGATGGTCTTCCTGATTCAGCAGAGCCAGAACAAGGACAGCGTCGCAATGCATCTGAAGCTCAACGAATTGCTCGCCTCACATCGAGCTGCAAACAATCAGTTGATTGGTATCGAAGACGCTTCCGAAGACGACTTGCGGCGGCTCGCGGCTGCTTACCTGCGGCTCGCAAGCCGCGTCGGCGCGCACGGCAAGGACAGTGTCGACGTCGATGCATGCGTGGAAAAAACCACGGCGGACAAGGCAAAGCGCAACGCCCGCGAAAACGAGGGCGCGTGATCCGGCGGGTCGTGCGGCTGGTGACGCTACGCGCCGCTAGCCGCCGTTGGAATCTATATAGCCGGGCAGACCGATAGCGGTTTTGCTCTTCGCCAGCTCCACTGCCCGTCCCACCAGTGCTTCGTACTCCGCGTCATTCGAAGGACGCGGCAGCAGCTTGCGGAACAGGTCGGCCCAACGGAACTCCGCCAACGGCGTATTCGTCTTGCGATAACCGCCGGCGTCGCGCACCGCAGCGGCGAGGCTGCGGAAGTCGT
The DNA here is from genome assembly GCF_000472445.1 of Burkholderia sp. WSM2230. Lineage (GTDB taxonomy): Bacteria > Pseudomonadota > Gammaproteobacteria > Burkholderiales > Burkholderiaceae > Paraburkholderia. Next base: position 176,649 of record NZ_AXAJ01000007.1, on the reverse strand, counting down.
CGTCGATCATCTCCCAGACATGCAGCGGCATGTCGGTGAACGGTACGCGCTGGCCGTGCTGATCGTATGGAGAGGTCCAGCTATTGTCTTCGAGCGCGAGCCAGAATTCCGCTTGCGAGCATGCGGACAGGTCTCTCACGAGCAGGACCGGTACCGACTTGATACCGGCATGCCAGAGCGCCGCGGCCACGTGATGATGGTCTGTCGCAAACGACTCGCCGCCTGGGCCCAGCACGATCGGAACCGGCTTTTCGGCGATGGCCATCTCCAGGTCGTGACCGGACAGTGATTGATAGGCGCGTGTCTTCTCCCTTACCTCACGCATTCCATGCGTCGCCTGGGTTGGGCGCAAACGCTCGATCTCCAGCGTCTTCATCGATGTCTCCATCCTGTGTGTTGTTATCCGCGCAGTTTTCTCGCGCATGCCTCGCCGCACGTTGCGTGCCTCACGGCTCCGGGTTAAGCAAATCCGCCGCGACGACTTCGGCCCCCTTGCGCGCCGCAGCCTCGCGGGCTTCCAGCGCTGTTTCGAACGGCCCGATGACGGGCGCGCCGTCGTATGGAAAGATCAGCCGATCGTCCGTTGTCCGCACGACCTTCAGATCGCCGGTGAACGTGCCGGTCGCGGTGCGTCGATAGGTCGGGTAGATCCTGTAATCGCTTGCGGTGGTGGGTATACCGTCTGGCGATGCGTGGGCCCGCAGCGAACTATTGTGAAAGTGCAACTTCCTTCTCACCATCTCAATCCCTGCAATTGCTATCGTCGACTGGTTAGGGGCCTTGCGAAGAAACGCATGGCGATGGCGCATACGCGGACACGGCGCGCATTCACTGCGCGCCGCGCTCTTTCCCGGCAGGCGGGATCCGGGCGTCGCTATTCAGACGCCGGCCACGCCGTCAGCAGCGAATCAGGGCTGACGTTGTCCGCCCTGGTGCTGCGGCGTCTTTTGCTGGTTCTGCTGTTGCTGGCCGCTCTGCTTGCCCGCATTCTTCGGATTGCCAGGTTGTGCATTGGACTGTTTAGGATCGTTCATCTCAACTCCTTCGTTTTCAAAAGTACTCGCCGCGACGCAACCACGTACGCACGGCGCTTTTACTCAGGACTGTCCTGCTCGTATTCGGTACGCACGCCTTTCGGCAGCCACGGTTCCTTGCGGCAGCACCACAGTTCGTAAGTGGGCGCGTAGAGGCCGACGTTATCGAATGCGCCGATGGGCACGTCAAGTTCGTCGCTGCCCACGTATTCCATGAAGGCCACCGAGCCGCACGTGGGACAAAAGTACCGCCGTCCTTCAGCTGAGCTTTCCCAGACATGGACGGGACCGGAGAACTCGACAGCGTCGCGCGCGAACATCGCATAAGCGCCGAATGCGCTGCCGTGTACGCGGCGACACGTCATGCAATGACAAAGCGATACACGCCGCGGCTTTGCATTGACTCGAAACCGCACGGCGCCGCATGCGCAACCGCCTATCTGTTCGGCGGGTCCGCCCGGTGTCTGTGCAGCGCTTTCAGTGCTCATGCTGCTCCCTCCCGTCCGGCGTTGCGAGGTCGGTCGAGCGTGTCACTTTTCGCTCTTCTTCGGAATCTTTGCGCCCGATTTACGGGCCTGATTCAACGCGATGGCCACCGCCTGTTTATGGGGCTTGCCATGTTTCGTTTCTGTCTTGATGTTGCGCGACACGGTTTCTTTGGATGTTCCTCGTTTCAACGGCATGATCTTCTCCTGGCACTTGAGGCGTTGATCGGAACGCAGCCGGGGCTTACCCGCAGCTGCCACTAAAACGCAGCACGCCACGTGCCACGTGGCGTGCTGCATGAGCGCGGGGCCCGCAAGCCGTGGCTCGCCGCGTCAGGTCGCCCCGCGAGCGCAACGGGAAGCGTTGGAGATTACTGCTCCGAGACGCCCTTCTTCGACGCCAGTTGCTGAGCGCGCTGATAGTGCTCCTTGATAGTCGGCAGCGCCTTCTGGGCGGCCTCCTTGAGCTTCGCGTTCTGCCCGTCGGCAATTTCCTTTTCGAAGGCGGCAATGGTCTTCTTGTGTCCCTCCAGCGCAACCTTCTCGATGTAGGCCTGATCGAATTGCTTGCCCTTCAATGGCTTGAGCGCGTCAAGCACACTCGTGTCCGAATTGTCCTTCGGTACTTCCACGCCGTGCGGCGCAGCCATCTTCAGTTGGACTGTCAGTTTGGTGTGGTCGAGCATCATGTGATGCGCGAACGACTTCACATCCTTGTCGCTGGAATTGCTGGTCGCGAGTTTCGAAGCGTCGATTTCCGTCGACGAAGACATCGAGGCTGCCTGAACGAAATCTTTGTCCACTTGCGCGAGCGGATTGGCAGCAGTAGTGGAAGCCGCTTCTGTCTGCGCGTTGGCAGCGACCGGAACCAGGCTGAAACAACCGCACGCTAGTGCAATTACTGTCATCTTCTTCATGCGTTTCCTCACTGTTGTTCGAACGGGGTAGCAAAGTGGCGCAATGTTCGTTGCGACACCGGTAGCGCAGCAACCCGCATGCCGCGGTGCGCAAACGCAGGAGTTATTTATCCGCAGACTACCCGGCGGCTGCCTTCTTTCGGGACCGCCCCTTGCTGATTGCCGTTACCTTCCAACCCAACCAGGGGAGAACGTAATGGCAACGAAACCCAAGGATCCTGCCGAATCCACGCAAAACGAAGATGCGGATGAATCCGGCGAAGGAACATTTGAAACCGATGTATCCGAAACGGGCGATGACGGCACCACCGTCCGGCAAGCTGAAGTGAAGGAAAGCGACTTGTCCGAAGTGAAGAAGGACAAGTCCTGAAGCCTGTCGCCCCAGCCGCGTCCGGCCCGATCGCGGACGCGGCTTCAACCCCACCTCATGTCACGACCGCCTGTGAGAATCGCTCAAGTCGCACCTTTGTACGAAAGCGTTCCGCCTTTTGCCTATGGGGCTACCGAGCGCGTGGTTTCCTACCTGACCGAAGAACTGGTTCGCCGAGGCCACGACGTCACGCTGTTCGCCACGGCCGACTCCACCACCAGCGCGCGGCTCGTGCCGATCTGCGAGCGCGGACTCTGGCGCGATAGCGCCGTATGGGACACCCTCACGCATCACGTGCGGCAACTCGCTCGCGTGGCGCATCTCGCGCACGAGTTCGACATCGTGCATTTTCACGGCGATCCGCTGCACTTTCCGCTCGCGCGCTCGCTGCCGTGCGAGTCGCTCACCACGCTGCACGGTCAGTTGCTACCGGTGGATCATGGGCCGCTCTTTCGCGAGTTCAGCGCGGCGCCGCTCGTATCGATCTCCGACGATCAACGCAAGCCCGTGCCGTGCGCCAACTGGCAGGCGACCATCCATCACGGTCTGCCGCCCGACGAATTCCAGTTTCAGCCGCTGCCGGGCTCCTATCTGCTGTTTCTCGGCCGTCTGATGCCCGGCAAGCGGCCCGATCTTGCCGTGGAAATCGCGAGGCGCGCGGGCCTGCCGTTGAAGATGGCCGGCAAGCTTCACCCCGGCGAACGCGAATACTTCGCAGAACAGATCGAACCGCTGCTACAGCGTTCGCGCGACTTCACCGACTATCTCGGCGAAGTCGGCGGAATGCTGCGCAAGGAACTCATCGCCAATGCGCGGGCCTTGCTATTTCCAGTGGAATGGGCCGAACCGTTCGGCATGGTGATGATCGAGGCGATGGCCTGCGGCACGCCCGTCGTTGCATTCGGACGCGGTGCCGTGCCGGAAGTGCTGGAGCACGGCGTCAGCGGCTTTATCGTGGATAACATGGAAGAGGCCGTAAACGCAGTGGCGCGAATCGGCGAAATAGACCGCGCACAATGCCGCCGCGCTTTCGAAGCGCGCTTTACGGCAGCACGCATGGCCGACGACTACCTGCGCGTGTACGAGCGCCTGATCGCGGGCGCGCGCGCAGCAGTGCCCGCATCGGACACCGATGCGGATGCACAGGTATGCGACTGACCGCCGGCCCAATGGAAACCACGGCCCCAACGCGGGGCCGTGGGGATCGGCAAAAGCGGCGCAACCTGCATTAACCGACGTTCACTTCAATGCGCCGTGGCCGCGCCTCTTCGCGTCGCGGAATGACGAGTTTCAGCACGCCGTCCTGCAGGTTGGCTTCGATCTTCGACGTGTCGAATTCCGCACCCAGCGTGAATGACCGCGAAAAGTGCGGCGCGCGAATTTCCGCGTGCTGCAGACGCAAGCCCGCGCGCGTCGGCACGCTCGCTTCCGCTTCTATGTGCAGATTGCCGTCGTGCACGCGCACTTCCAGCTTCTCTTTCGACACACCCGGCAAATCCGCCCACAGCGTGACGCCATGCGCATTCTCGATCACGTCGACGGGGGGCGTGAGCGTCGTGCGCGGCTCGGCCTGCTCGCGTTCGCCGCGCGCCACTGGCTGCTGCTCCTTCTGAACCACTTCGGTCGTATCGTTCATGATTCGCTCCTTCATCGGTGAGATCATTGAATGGCGATTGCGCGAGGCCTGGACGATTCGCGCTTGCCGACGCTAATCGACAGGCAGCCGTTCGTGTAGCGCGCCTCGACCTTGTCCGGGTCGGCCTGCTGCGGCAGTTCGATCACGCGGCGGAAAGAGCCGGTGAACCGCTCCTGTGCGTACTGACGCGTGGACTCGTCGGCCTCCGGCGCGACGGGTTTGCGTTCGCCGGCAATCGTCAGCAAACCTTTGTCGATCGACACCTCCAGTTGCGACGGGTCGATGCCCGGCGCGAACGCGACGATCTCGATGGAGTCGTCGGTGGTGCCGATATTGATTTGCGGAAATGCCGACAGGCGGCCGGAGCGGATGCTCGAAGGAAAACCGCCGAACAGCGCCGACATCTGCTGCTGCAGACGATCGAACTGGCTGAACAGGTCGGTCGCGAAGTAAAGGTCACTCATGATCGTTTCCTCCTCGGTAGTGCCGGGGCGAGGAGACGGACGGGACTGCGCGCTGCGCTCCGCCTGCCCGCACCCGCTGACAGACAATCGAACACGCAGCCCGCTGCTGAAAAAGGCGCCTCTGCGTGATCAAACTCACTGAGCGGAATCTAAAATAAAAACTGCCCACGACGATTTCAAGACCCCTCCCGCAAATTTTTGCCCTTGAAAAATAGAAGCGAAACCACATAGTCGTGCGAGATCAGAAAAGTGTCGGAGAAAAGGCATGGAATTCGATTCAGACTGGCTCACTCTTGGGCGGCATCGCGTCTGCCTGCGCTCGCCGAGGGGCTTCCCAACCGAGGGCATGCGAACCGCTGTCGACGTAATACGCATTGCGATCGAGAACAACATGAGCGCCCGCGCGCGGCTCGTGGATGTTGCGGTGCGAGAAGAAAAATCGTACGACATTTCGGTGGGCACCACTTTCGCCGAAGACCGCTTGTGCGCCCCGCAACTGGAGGCGGCGATTGCCACCGTGCTCGGCTTGCTGCCCTCACAGGTGCGTATCTTCGTGACCGTGGTGACACAAGAGGAGGTGGATTTGCACTTCGGCGTGTACGAGCGGATGCTTGCGGAAAGAATCAGCGGATTGCCGCCCATCCGGCGCGGTGCGCAAGACGACGTGGGCGGCAGGCGCGACTTGTCCGATATCGCCAGGTCGCCGGGGACCGCCTAGACACGCTGGCTACTAAAGCCAGGCCTTAAGATTTCCTTCAGGAACGCGCGATAAATTCAGAAGCAGTCATTTACCACGCACTACCCGCGAGCCAGCCTCGCCGTACATCAATAAAAATCCTGAGAGAGCCCTATGCCGAAGGCCAAATCTGGCGGTGCCGCCGTGGCGAGCGCGCGCCTTGCGTACCTGCTCGAACTCGCACGCGGCTCTTCGCACATCAGCAGTACATTGACTCCGGAAAGCGAGAGGCGGGCGATCGTCGAAACGCTCACCGAGTTCTGCGAACTGTATGGGCAAGCGCAAGTGGCGCTCTTCCAGCAGCTCCTCGCGGAAGAGCTACGGCAACGCGGTAAACGCGACACCGCGGGCACGGTCGCTCAGTTCAAATTCGTCTGCAGTTCCTGCGCACGCTGACACGCCGGGCACCGCGCGTACTACTCGCCGAAGCCACGCAGCATCGCGTCGAGTTCCTCAATGCCATACGGCTTGCGAAGTGCGCCCCAGCGAAACGGCAATGCATTCACCGCGGGCATTTCGTGGCCGGACGCGAAAATCACGCGTAGCGTGGGCCGCAATTGAGTGGCCTGTTGCGCCAGTTCGAGGCCCGGCATGGCCGGCATCGACAGGTCGGTGATCAGCACGTCGAACGGCTCCGCCTCCAGCAGGCGCAACGCCTCCTGCGGCGAACCGGTGATGGCCGGCTCGTGGCCCACCAGTTTCAGCAACTCGCCCACTGCCTCCGCGGTTTCGATGTCGTCGTCGACCAGCAGCAGGCGCAAACTCGCACCGGCTGCGGACGCAGGCTCGGTTGGCTGCGCCGAGTGAGTTGGGGCGGCGGGGACGCCGCGGGCGAGCGGCGGCACACCGAGTATCTGCCGTATCTTGTACGCGAGCTGTTCGCGGCTGTACGGCTTGCTGAGCAATTCGACGCCCGGGTCGAGCCGTCCGCCATGCACGATCGCGTTTTGCGTGTAGCCCGATGTAAAAAGCACCTTCAGGCGCGGCAACAACTGCACCGCCTGCGCGACCATCGCCGGGCTGCGTAACGGGCCGGGCATCACCACGTCGGTAAACAACAGGTCGATATGCACGCCGCTGCGCACCACGGCGAGCGCCTGCTCCGCATCATTCGCCTTCAGCACGCTGTAGCCGAGGCCGGAAAGCGTGTCGACCACTGTGGATTGCACGTCCTTGTCGTCCTCCACCACCAGGATCGTTTCGGTTCCGCCCAGCAGCGTAACGGGCTGCGCAGGGGGCGCCTCGACCGCTTCTTCGGTGGAGCGCGGCAGATAGATCTTGATCGTCGTGCCATGTCCGACTTCGCTGTAAATCCTGATGTGCCCGCCGCTCTGCTTCACGAAGCCATAGGCCATGCTCAGCCCGAGCCCGGTGCCCTGGCCCTCGGGTTTGGTCGTGAAAAACGGATCGAATGCGCGCTGTACCACTTCGGGCGGCATGCCCGTACCCGTATCGGTCACGGCCAGCATCACATACTGGCCCGGCGGCACATCCGGGAAACCCACTACGTACTGGTCGTCGAGCATTGCGTTCGACACTTCCATCGTCAGCTTGCCGCCTTCGCTCATCGCGTCGCGAGCATTGATCGCAAGATTGAGGATCACGTTTTCCATCTGATGAACGTCGATCAACGTATTCCACAGCCCGCCCGCCACCACGGTCTCGATCTGAACCGTTTCGCCGAGCGCGCGGCGCAGCAGATCGTCCATGCCGCGAATCGCGGCCGCCAGATTGATGACGATAGGCCGCAACGGCTGCTGGCGCCCGAACGCGAGCAGTTGCGACGCGAGCTTCGCGCCGCGCTCCACCGCGTCGATCGCCTTGTGGAGGCGCTCGCGCGTCCAGCCGTCGCGCTTGTGGCGGCTTTCCAGCAGTTCCAGATTGCCGCGCAAAATTTGCATGACGTTGTTGAAATCGTGCGCGACGCCGCCGGTCAGCTTGCCGATGGCTTCCATCTTCTGCGACTGCACGAGCGCGACGCGCGTCTCTTCCAGGAGGCGGGTCGCTTCCATTCTTTCGTTGATGTCGCGCGTGATCTTGGCGAAACCGACCAGCGTGCCGCCCTCGCGAATCGCGTCGATCACCACATGCGCCCAGAAACGCGAGCCGTCCTTGCGCACGCGCCACCCTTCCGCCTCGAAGCGGCCGTCGCGCGCGGCGCCCGCGAGACCGCGCTGCGGCAGTCCCTTTGCGGCATCTTCCGGCGTATAGAAACGCGAAAAATGCGAGCCGATGATTTCACTCGCCGTATAACCCTTGATGCGGCGCGCGCCCGAATTCCAGTTTGTCACCAGCCCTTCGGGCGACAGCATGTAGATCGCGTAATCGGTAACGCCGTCGACCAGCAGCCGGAAACGCCGCTCGCTTTCGAGCACTGCCTCGTGCACCGTCTTCTTGTCGGTCATGTCGCGCACGATCTCGCCGAAGCCGAGCAGCACACCGTCGGGCGAATACAGCGCGGTGATCACGGCGCTTGCCCAGAACAACTTGCCGTCCTTGCGCAGACGCCAGCCTTCGCTCTCGCAGCGTCCCTCGCGACGCGCCGTGGCAAGCGCCGCTTGCGGCAGCCCCTTGGCTCGCTCTTCGGCGGTGTAAAGAACGTCCAGCGGCTTACCCAGGACTTCGTCCTCGCGAAAGCCATGAATGGCCTCGCCGCCAGGATTCCACGAGCGAATGCGGCCGTCTTCGGATAACCCGATTACCGCATAGTCGCGCAGAGACTGAACCCATATGTTGGCCCAGTTCTGAACGATGTCATCCGGCTCGTATGCATGCACCATTAACCTGCTCCAAGGAGAATCGGCCGAGTAGCTGATCTGCAATTTGATGCGCGGGCAAGGCCGCCGCGTATTCTCTTCTACGCCCTGCTGTCGTTTCGCCCGCAAAGCCCCGCGAAAGCCGGTTCTTTGCGGCTCTATGTGCATCGCGACATTTTATTAGCGAACGCGAGCGATATGAAGCGATGTTTCCGAACTCCGGCGCGAGCTCGCCCAGGTCTGCGGCAGACGCCGCCAGACGTACGTTGACAGAAGGTACAGGGATTGCTCCGGACTCGCAAACGTCCCCACTCGAGCGACCTCGCGCAAGCATGCACACAGGCCACGCACCTCAAAGCCGGCGGAACAACCCTGCTGGAACGCGACTGCGCGGCGCGCTGCCGCTGCGGGCAGCCGCCGCCTGTTGCTGCGGCCTGCCGTCGATGGTACAGGCCGCCCCCGCGCAAAATGCGCTCAGCCCCGCGGGCGTACAGGCTTCGCACATCTTCTCGCTGTGGACGCTTACGCTCACCGTCTGCTCCCTCGTGTTCGCGGCCGTGCTGATCGCGCTGCTCGTCGCGACGATGCGCGCGCCGCGCGCTGGCCGCGATGCGCGCGCCGACCTCGGCTCGCTGGAGCGTCCCGAGAAACGCGTGCGCCGCGTGGTGGGCGGGGCGTCGATCGTCTCGGTGGTGCTGCTGTTCGGGCTGCTCGTCGCCGACATCGCGACCGATCGCGCATTGTCGCGCCTGCCCGTTGCCGACGCCGTTCATCTGGAGATGACCGGGCACCAGTGGTGGTGGGAAGCGCGTTACGCGGACGATACGCCCGGCAGCAGCTTCGCGGTTGCGAACGAGCTGCACATTCCGGTGGGACGGCCTGTCGTCATCTCGCTGAAAGCCGACGACGTGATCCATACGTTCTGGGTGCCGAATCTGCACGGCAAGAAAGATATGATTCCCGGGCGCGAATCGACCATCGAATTCCGTGCCGACCGCGCCGGCAGCTATCGTGGCCAGTGCGCCGAATTCTGCGGGCTGGAGCATGCGTTGATGGCCTTCACGGTGGTTGCCGAACCGCCCGCCCAATACGACGCCTGGCTCGCGCGCCAGCGGGCCCCCGCGCCGCAGCCGGCCAACGCGCTGCAAGCGCAAGGCGAGCGCCTTTTCGTGACCGGCAACTGCGCCGGTTGTCACACGGTGCGCGGCACCTCCGCTCAGGGCGTGCTCGGGCCCGACCTCACGCATGTCATGAGCCGGCCGATGCTCGGCGCCGGCACGTTCGAGAACACGCCCGCGAATCTGGAATCGTGGATCAAGGCGCCGGGCAGCATGAAGCCCGGCACGACGATGCCCCCAAGCCAGTTGTCGGCGCAGGACCTCAATGCCGTTGTCGCATGGATCGGAACCCTTCAATGAGCGAACCTCATTCCGCCTCGCCGCGACGTATCGAACATCCGGTGGACGGCCCCGCTGCCGGAGCGCACATCGCCGAGGCACTCGCGCGCACCTGGAGCGATCCGCCCGGATGGCCCGGCCGCCTCTGCGCGGTGAATCACAAGACCGTGGCGCGGCGCTTCGTGATCACCACGTTCGTATTCTTTCTGCTGGCCGGCCTGCTCGCGCTTGCCATGCGCCTGCAACTCGCGCGGCCCGGCAATCGCCTCGTCGGCCCCGAACTGTACAACCAGCTCTTCACGATTCACGGCACCACGATGATGTTCCTGTTTGCGGTGCCGGTCATGCAGGCCGTCGCCGGATGGCTCGTGCCGCTGATGATCGGCGCACGCAGCGTCGCCTTTCCGCGGATGAACGCGTACGCGTACTGGGTTTTCCTGTTCGGCGGCGCGACGCTGTACGTCGCATTCATACTCGGCGCCGGTCCGGACGCCGGATGGTTCAGCTACGTGCCGCTCGCCGGGCCCGACTATTCGACGGGCAAAGGCGTCGACATCTGGGCGCAGATGATCACCTTCACCGAGCTGTCCGGGCTGCTCGAAGCAGTCGTACTGATCACCACCATCTTCAAGATGCGTGCGCCCGGCATGTCGCTCAACCGCATGCCGCTCTTCGTGTGGGCCACGCTCATCACGCAGTTCATGGTGCTGTTCGCCATGCCCGCGGTCATGCTCAGCAGTACTGCGCTGATTCTGGACCGTCTGGTCGGCACGCATTTCTATAACGCGGCGCGCGGCGGCGACGTGCTGCTGTGGCAGCACCTTTTCTGGTTCTTCGGCCATCCCGAGGTGTATCTGATCTTCATTCCGCCGCTCGGCTTTCTCTCGTCGATCATCCCGACCTTCGCGCGCCGCCCGATTTTCGGCTACCCGGCAATGGTGCTCGCGCTGATCGCCACTGCGTTTCTCGCATTCGGCCTGTGGGTGCATCACATGTTCGCGACCAGCATTCCCGCGCTCGGCAAGAGCTTTTTTACCGCCGCCAGCCTGATGATCGCAATACCGTCCGGCGTGCAGATCTTCTGCTGGATCGCAACGCTCTGGACCGGCCGCCTCAACCTGAAAACGCCGTTGTGGTTCGCGCTCGGCTTCTTCTTCATTCTGGTGCTGGGTGGAATGACGGGCGTGATGCTCGGCTCTGTGTCGCTCGATCTGCAAGTGCACGACACCTACTTCGTCGTCGCGCATCTGCATTACGTGCTGCTCGGCGGTGCCGTGTTTCCGCTATTTGGCGCGTTCTATTACTGGTATCCGAAAGCCACCGGCCGCCTGATGAACGAGACGCTGGGGCGCCTGCAATTCTGGCTCTTCTTTATCGGCTTCAATGTCACCTTTTTCCCGATGCATATTCTCGGTCTGCACGGCATGCCGCGCCGAGTGTGGACTTATCCGCGGGGAATGGGCTGGGACAGCCTGAACCTGACCGCCACGATAGGCGCGGTGACCATCGGCGTGAGCGTGCTGGTTTTTATCGTCAATGCGCTGCATAGCTACCGGCATGGCGCGGTGGCGGGCGCGGACCCATGGGGCGCGGGCACGCTCGAATGGAGCACCGCGAGCCCGCCGCCGCCGCACAATTTCGACGCGCTGCCCGTGGTGCACGGACGCGACCCGCTGTGGGAAGCCGGCGCACAGCCCGCATATGTCAGTGGCCTCGCTGCCGAGTCACGCGAAGTGCTCTGCACTACCGTGCTCGATGCGCGGCCCGATCTGCGACTGCTCTTTCCATCGCCGTCGATCTGGCCGTTTATCAGCGCGGTGGCCACCACCGTGCTGTTCATCGGCTCGATCTTTTCGCCGTGGGCGGTGGTGTGGGGCTCGGTCCCGGTCGTCGTCGCGATGATCGGCTGGTTCTGGCCCAGTCACGGGCAAAACAAACGCGCGCTGCAACTCGAGCAACGGCCATGACCGAACTGCGCAAAGTCCCGGTCGATGTGGCGCGGCACGAAGACGGCCCCGCGCCCGCGTTGACGCTCGACGTGCGGCATTTGCCGAGCTTCGGCTTCGGGCACCGCAGCCTGATGTGGTGGAGCACGATGTGCCTGATGCTGATAGAGGGCACGGTGTTCGCCATCGCGGTCATGGCGTACTTCTATCTGCGCAGCCTCACTGCTCGCTGGCCCCTCAATGCTGCGCCGCCCGATCTGCTATGGGGCACCGTCAACACGGTGATTCTGCTCGTCAGCATGTGGCCCAACCAGTTGGCGAAACAGGCCGCGGACCGTCAGCAACGTGCCCGCGCGCGCCTGTGGCTCACCATCTGCCTGTTGTTCGCCGTGGTGTTTCTCGTGCTGCGCGGCTTCGAGTTCGCCGCGCTGAATGTGAGCTGGTACACCAACGCGTACGGCTCCGTGGTGTGGCTGCTGCTCGGCTTGCACACTACGCACCTCATTACGGACGCAATCGACACAGCCGTACTCGCCGTGCTGTTGTTCACCGGGCCGTTTGAAGGAAAGCGTTTCGTCGACGTGAGCGAGAACGCGCTGTACTGGTACTTCGTCGTACTGAGCTGGTTGCCGATCTATGCGGTGATCTATCTGGCTCCCCGGTTGTGATGGAGGTTTGCGATGCGAACCTGGCTTGCGCTTCTTGGTGCGCCCTCCGCGGTACTCGCCGCGTTGAGCGCGGACTATGCACTCGTCACGCCTTCATGCGCGTGGCGAACGCTGTTGCCGCTCGGCAGCGTGACCGGCACCGCGCTGCTCTTTTCGCTTGTCGCCACGCTGCTGGCATGGCACCGCTGGCGCGAAGCCGGCATGGCGGCGCCGGCGAGCGCTCCGGCTCTGCCCGCGCGACCCGCGATGCTTGCGTGCGCGGCCACATGGGTCGGCATGATTTCGACGCTCGCACTAGTCGCGATGTGGATACCGCAATGGCTTCTTTCTCCATGCGTGCAATGAACGGAACAATACGCTGCCTGCTCGTTTCTGCTGCGGGTTGCGCGTGCGCTTGCGCCAGCGTACATGCGCATGTGCTGAGTGGCGCTGAACGCAGTGGGCCGCCTATGCTGCGTTGGACCTTCGAACCGTGGGTCGTCGCATTGCTTATCGCGAGTTTCACTTTGTATGTGGCCGGCTACCGGCGCGTGCGCGCGCGCAGCAGGCGTGGTCGGAGCATTCGCGTGCGTCAGCTCGGAGCCTTCGTGTTCGGATGGCTCACACTCGTCGCGGCGCTCGCTTTGCCGCTCGATGCACTGAGCGCAGCGCTCTTTTCCGCGCATATGGTTCAGCATGAATCGATGATGATCGTCGCCGCCCCGCTGCTCGTTCTGAGCAGGCCGCTCGGCGTATGGCTGTGGGCCTTTCCGCCTGCGTTGCGCCACAGGATAGCGGCAGCGGTTCGCACGCCGGCCTTGCGCGGACTGTGGCGCACGCTGTGCGCGCCGGCCGTCGCGTGGCTGCTGCATGCCGCCGCGCTATGGGCCTGGCATATGCCGCGCTTCTTCGAAGCGGCGCTCGCATCGCCCGGCATTCACACGCTTCAGCACGCGAGTTTTCTGCTCAGCGCGCTACTGTTCTGGTGGACCGTGTTCGGAGAAAGCGCACGGCGCGATCAGAGCGGCTACGCAATGCTGTCGCTCTTCACGACCATGGTCCACACCGGCGCGCTCGGGGCATTGCTGACGCTTGCGCCAGGCCTCTGGTATCCGGCGTATGTCGAGCCTACGTCGGCGCTCGGTTTCGATCCGTTGCAGGATCAACAACTGGGCGGACTCGTGATGTGGGTGCCCGGCGGTCTCGCGTATCTGGTCGCAGCGCTCGCCACCGGCGCGCGCTGGCTGACGCACCGCACGCCTGCGCCGCTCATGCCCACCGCCCTGGCCGCACGCCGGGACAGCAGCTCATGACGCGGCGCTTGAAACAGACGGCGCTGGCCGCTGCCGCAATGCTCTGCATCTTGCCGGCGCAAAGCGCGAGCGCCCAGCAGCCGGACTTGGACTCCGCACTGGTGGCGCGCGGCGAATATCTCGCGAAAGCGTCCGATTGCGCCGGATGCCACACGGCCGTCGGCGGGCAGGCGTATGGCGGCGGCCTTGGACTCACGTCGCCCTTCGGCACGATCATGAGCAGCAACATCTCGCCCGACCGCCGCTACGGCATCGGCGCATTCAGCTATGAAGAGTTTGCACGATCCGTGCGCGAAGGCGTCTCGCCGGGCAACAAGCGGCTCTATCCGGCCATGCCCTATGCGTCGTTCTCCAAACTATCCGACGACGACATGCGCGCGCTTTATGCCTATTTCATGCGCGCAGTGAAACCCGTGCCCGAACCGGCCCCGCCGAGCAAGATCCCATTTCCGTTCAACCAGCGCTGGCTGCTGTATTTCTGGCAACAGGCGTTCGCGCCGAAAGAACCCTATCGACCAAAACCCGGACGCGACGCGCAATGGAATCGCGGTGCGTTTCTGGTTCAGGGCCCCGGTCACTGCGGCGCGTGTCACACGCCGCGCGGCCCGGGTTTTCAGGAACGCGGTTACGACGAATCGTCGCCCAAGTATCTGACAGGTGGCGTCAACGACAACTGGTTCGCGCCGAATCTCACGAGCGATCCGGGCTCGGGGCTCGGGCGCATCGGCGAAAAAGATCTCGCTGCGTTTCTGAAGACGGGCCACGGTGCGGGTCTCGCGGCCTTCGGCTCGATGGTCGAACAGGTGGAAGACAGCAGTCAGTATCTGACCGACGACGACGCGCTCGCAATGGCGCGCTATCTCAAGTCGCTGCCCGCGCAAAAGCCTTCGGGGTACTACGATCCGCATGCACGGCCGGATTTGCCGGCACGTAACGGCAATCGCGTTGATGCGCCGCAATCGGTGGGGGCGCGCGTCTATATTTCGTTCTGCGCGCAATGTCACGGCGTTGAAGGAACCGGCGTTCCCAGTGTATTCCCGCGGCTGGCAGGCAATCCATCAGTACTCACGGAAGACACCACCTCGCTGATCCGCCTGCTGGTGGAAGGCGGCAATAGTCCCGCGACGATCAGCGGGCCGCCGCGGCAGCCCATGCCCGGCTTCGCTCAAACGCTCACGAATGCGCAAATGGCAAACGTGCTTTCATGGATCCGCGCTTCATGGGGCAACGACGCGCGTCCCATCACCGCGAACGATGTTCAGTCGCTGCGCGAGAAGCTGCACAAATAGCGCAGCCTGTGTAGCGCCGTGCGATGCAACTGCGATACGGGCGCGCTTTCCGTGCGTCAGGCATCGCGCATCGTTTCCTTGCGCTGATTGTCGGGCGCCTGTCCATCGATGCGCTTCTCATAACAGCATGAGTCCGCCTTGCTCACATACGGCCCATACGGCGCAATGCGATGAAAGCCGTGCTTTTCGTAGAACCCGATAGCACGGCGATTATTCATGTGAGTGCCGAGCCATAACGCCTGGTAGCCGAGTTCCGCTGCTTCTTTCTCGAGCCGCGCGAGGATTGCGGTGCCCACGCCGTCCGCGCCGGGACGCGCATACAGGCGCTTGATTTCAGCGATATGCTCGCCTAGCGGACGGAATGCGCCACAGCCGAGCGGAGTTGCAGAATCGCTTCGTGCCACGAGAAAACGCGAGCGCTCCAGCGCGACGTCGTGAATCGAGAAGCGGCTCTGTCCGCCGTCGCCGGTGAATACCACGAGCATGGCGCTCAGTTCGTCGAGCAGGGTCAATGCATCAATCGAAGACGGGGCCTCGCGGTTGATAACGATTGTGGGAAACATCATGAGCGTCGCCTCCTTCCGTCGCGTGTCACCGCATGCCATCGCATGCCACACACAAAACAGCAATCGCTGTACCGATCAGGCAGACGGCTGCCCATCCTTCATGCCGGCTAAAAAACGGCCCGCCGGTGCCTGGCGGGCCGAACGGAACAAACAACCATGGCGTCCCGGTGAAGGGACGCTCGTGTCGAGCAATGATCGTGCCGCTCCATGATGCTGCGTGCGCAACGGGTATTGCGTTTGCTTGCAGAGAAGCAACTGGTCCATCTTGAAGAAACGAGGACGGAAAAATGAACATTCCCCGCAGCGTGGTTGGATTTCTGTCGTCGCGCGGTCTCGTGATCGCCACCGCCGAATCGTGCACCGGCGGCCTTATCGCCTCGATGATCGCCGACGTGCCCGGCAGCGGCGCATGCCTCGACGTGGGCCTTGTCGTCTATTCGCCTTCGGGTAAATGCGGCGTGCTCAACGTGCAGGCGCGGACCATCGAAGAGCACGGCTTGACGAGCGAGGAAGTCGCCCGCGAGATGGCCACCGGCGTACTTGCGCTGGAAGCGTGCTCGGCGCATATTGCGGTTGCGAATACGGGCATTGCGGGTCCGCCGCCGAAAGGCGAGAACCTGGCGCCGGGCACTCAATGCTTCGCATGGCGCTATAGGCGCCGCGACGGTGAATACATGTTCAGCGAGACGCGGGTGTTCGGCGGCGACCGCACCACCATCAGGCAGAACGCGGCGCTTTATGCGCTGTCGCGTATCGAACATTATTTCAACGAGTTGCCCAACGCGAGGCGCCGCTCCTCGTCTTCCGCCTGAGCAGCCTGCAAGACGCTGCATCGGGCTGTGTTCAATGCCGGCCAGCGAGGCAAGCGCCCGCTTTTGGCCGGCTTTTCGAAGGCGCTGCACACCATGACGCGATCATTCTTCAATCTCTACAGCCATGATTTCGCGCGTGTCGCGGTTGCCGTTCCGGTGTGCCGCGTCGCCGATCCGCAATTCAACGGGCAGGAAACGCTGCGCCTCGCGCAGGAAGCCGCGCAACAAGGTGCTGCGCTCGTGGTGTTTCCCGAGCTGGGCATTTCCGCTTATAGCTGCGACGACCTGTTCCATCAGCGCGCATTGCTCGATGCGTGCGAGGCGGCAATCGCGGACATCGTTGCGGCGTCCACCAATATTCCCGCGATACTTGTGATCGGTGCACCGCTGAAGATCGAACACAAGCTCTTCAATTGCGCGCTCGTGATTTCCAACGGCAAACTGTGCGGTGTGGTGCCCAAGAGCTATTTGCCGAACTACGGCGAGTTTTACGAGGCCCGGCAATTCAGCGCGGCGGAAAACGCATCCTCCGGCGAGGTGACGTTGTGCGGACAGCAGACGCCTTTCAGTGCATTCCTGCTGTTCGAGATTCCGCAAGCGCCGCTCTTTCGCTTTCACATTGAAATATGCGAGGACGTGTGGGTGCCGGTGCCGCCTTCGTCGTTCGCCGCACTTGCGGGTGCAACGGTGCTCGTGAACCTTTCGGCGTCGAACATCGTGATCGGCAAGTCGGGCTACCGGCATCAACTGGTGGGCCAACAATCCGCGCGTTGCCTGTCCGCGTATCTGTATTCGTCGGCGGGCCGCGGCGAATCCACGACCGACCTCGCGTGGGACGGTCAGGCGCTGATCTACGAAAACGGCGAAATGCTCGCGGAATCGGAGCGATTTCTCGATACGTCGCACATCATTTATGGCGACGTCGATCTCGAACGGCTATCGCGCGAGAGGATGAGGCAGACCACTTTCGGCCAGTCCACGCGCCGCCACGCGCAGGAAGTCGGCAAGTTCCAGGTAGTCAGCGTGCCCGCTTCGCTGCCTCGCGCAGAGCATCTTCCGCTCATGCGCGCGATCAACCGCTTCCCCTACGTGCCGTCCAATCCGGCCACGCGCGACGAACGCTGCGCCGAGGTTTACAACATTCAGGTACAGGGGCTTTTGCAGCGACTCGGCGCGGCGAAGATCTCCAAAGTGGTGATCGGCGTTTCAGGCGGGCTCGATTCAACTCAGGCACTGCTCGTCTGCGCCAAGGCCATGGATCGCCTGAAACTGCCGCGCTCGAATATCCTCGGCTACACCATGCCGGGCTTCGCGACCAGCAGCCGCACGCTCCAGCAGGCCAAAGATGTGATGCAGGCGGTTGGCTGTTCGATGGAAGAAATCGACATACGTCCAAGCTGCATGCAGATGCTGAAGGACTTGCATCACCCCTTTGCAGCGGGCGAAAAACAGTATGACGTGACGTTCGAAAACGTTCAGGCAGGCGAGCGCACCAGCCATCTTTTCAGGCTCGCCAATTTTCACCACGCCATCGTGATCGGCACCGGCGATCTCAGCGAACTGGCGCTTGGCTGGTGCACCTATGGCGTCGGCGATCACATGTCGCATTACAGCGTCAACGCGAGCGTGCCGAAGACGCTGATTACGCACCTGGTCCGCTGGGTGGCGGAATCGGGTCAGGTGGGCGATGCGGGTTCTAGCGTGCTGGAGCAGATTCTCGCAACGGAGATCAGCCCGGAACTGGTGCCCGGAAAAGTCGAGAAAGTCATTGACCAGAAAACGGAGAACATCATCGGCCCGTATGAATTGCAGGACTTCAACCTCTATTACCTGCTGCGCTTTGGCTTTACTCCCTCCAAGGTCGCGTTTCTTGCGCATAGTGCGTGGGCCGACCGTGAGCGTGGCGTGTGGCCGGCAGGCCGGAATATCACGCGCAATGAATACACGCTGGCCGACATCAAACGCAACCTGGCGATTTTTGCCGAGCGCTTTTTCCACACGAGCCAGTTCAAGCGCTCGTGCATTCCCAACGCGCCGAAAGTGGGCTCGGGCGGCTCGCTTTCACCGCGCGGCGATTGGCGGGCGCCGAGCGACAGCGAGGCCACCGTGTGGCTGCGCGACATAGAAAAAATTCCTGACCAGGGCGAGGCATAGCAGGAATGCCAAATGCGGGAGGTGGCGCATCCGCGAGCGCCCGCATGCCGACGTTGCGCATGCCGACAACCCCCAATACCGACGCCTGGCGCCGCGTCATTCTGGAGAACTGCCATGCCCGATAGCAATTCCTCGATGTCCCCTACCATTACCGCGATGATCCGCCTGGATCATATGCATGTGCTCACCGCATTTCATCGCTATCACGCCGACAGTCCGTGGTGGCGCAAACGCGCCATTGTCAATTCAGTATGTGCCGCGCTTGAAATTCACGCACAGCTGGAAGAAGAAATCTTTTATCCAGCACTGAGCGGCGTACTCAGCGAAGATCAGACGCTTGAAAAGAGCCGCCCGGAACACGACGAAATGCGCGCCACCATCGCGAAGCTGCGCGCGACCGGCCCCGAAGACGCGGCATACGACGGCCTGTTCCAGCAATTGATGCGCGAAGTCATGCACCATGTGGCGGATGAGGAAACTGTGTTGCTGCCCGCCGCCGAGCGCGCATTGAAGAACGAGCTGCGTTCGCTAGGTGCGAAGATGACGCGCCGCAGACTGCAGCTTCTCGGCGAGCGCCCGCGCGAAATCGCCGTGAACACGGCGGGCACCTTCCCGATCGCCACGTTCCTGCTCGGCTCTCTGCTTGTGATCGGCGCGACGCATTGCCTGCCCAAAACGCGCAAAATGCGTTACGCCGATTAACGGCGGTCATTGCGCGTAAAACAAGATGTGCCGGGCCATTTGCGGAGCGGTCCGGCAACTTTCTCACGCGGCAGCAGGCGTACCCGGCTTGTCGACAATCCTCACTGGAATCGATTTGGCGCCGGGCACTTTGCTCTCTTCAGCGTAATGCCACAGCGGCAGCAGCGGATTGCATTCGGGATAATAACCGGCTATGCAGCCGGGAGGGATGTCGTACGCCTTCACAGTGAGGCCGGTTACGCGCCGGTCAAAGCCGTCGTCGGAAATGGTTTGCAAGCCGATCCTGTCGCCTTCGGAAAGACCGTTGGCCGCCATATCTCCTTTATTCATCAGCACAATCATGCGGTTGCCTTTGACGCCGCGAAAACGGTCGTCGAGACCATAGATCGTCGTATTGAACTGGCTGTCGGAGCGCAGCGTCATGAGCCGCAGCGCGTCTGGTCCGCGCTCGGGCATATCGGGATCTTCGCCTAGCGCCTTCGGCACGATGAACTCCGCTTTGCCGCTTTTCGTTTTCCATTGCCGCTCGCGTGCGGGCAACGGCTTGTGGAATCCGCCTGGCGTCCACATGCGTTGATTGAAGTCGTGAAAGATTTCGGGGTACGTCTTTGCAATTTCGTCGCGCACCGCGGAGTAATCGTCTCGCCATGCATCCCAGTCCACATTGAAGCGACTACCCAGCGTCGCCTTCGCAATACCGGCGACAATGTACGGCTCGGAGCGAATGTTCTCACCCGCGGGCTCGGCCACGCCGCGCGAGCCATGCATGCAGGCGGTGCTATCTTCCATTGAAACCGCCTGCTCGCCACTCGCCTGCCGGTCGATTTCAATGCGGCTCAAACACGGGAGAATGTACGAGATCTCGCCGTGGACGAGGTGGCTGCGGTTGAGCTTCGTCGCAACGTTCACATTCAGCCGCAATCCTCGCCATGCCGGTTCTATCCGCAAACGGTCCGGCACGGAACGCACGAGATTGCCGCCCAGATTGAACACGCCTTTTATGTCGCCCTTGAGCATTGCCTCGAACGCTTCGACGGTATTCAGGCCTTTTTTGCGCGGCGGTTCGAAAGAGAACTGACTCGCCAGCTTGTCGAGCGGCGCCAGTTCGGGTTTCTCCGTGATGCCGACGGTACGCTGCCCCTGCACATTCGAGTGC
Source organism: Burkholderia sp. WSM2230 (assembly GCF_000472445.1). GTDB lineage: Bacteria > Pseudomonadota > Gammaproteobacteria > Burkholderiales > Burkholderiaceae > Paraburkholderia. The sequence goes on along the minus strand of NZ_AXAJ01000007.1, from coordinate 156,269 downwards.
CCGCGCACCGGAGAAGGCCCTGCTCCCGGTTTGCCGATATTGCCGCGCAGCAACAGCAGATTGCACACCATGCGCACGTTCTGCACCCCAAGCCTGTGCTGAGTAAGTCCCATGCCGTAGTGAATCATCACAGCATTCGCTTTGATGTACTCGCCGGCTGCAGCTTCCATCGCCTCGCGCGGCAGGCCGCTCACGTTTTCTATGTCGGCCCACGACACTTCGCGCGCATAGTTCGCGAATGCTTCATAGCCGGTGGTGTGCTCGCGAATGAAATCGACATCGACCACGCGCGGCCGCGCCTGCTCAATGGCCAGGTCGTCCGCTGCAATGACCGCCTTGCAGATGCCGAGAATTGCCGCCGTATCACCGCCTGTCTTCACCTGATGATATTGCGTGCTGATCTGCGTGTTGTCCGGCGTGAGCATCTGCACCGGCGACTGCGGGTTGGCAAAACGCACGAGGCCCGGCTCGCGAAGCGGATTGAACGTAATGATCGGCACGCCGCGTTTGCGCGCGTCCTGCAACTGATGAAGCATGCGCGGACTATTGGTGCCGACGTTCTGCCCAAAAAAGAACATGAGATCCGTTTTCTCGAAGTCTTCGAGGGTGATGGTGCCGACACCAACCCCGATCGCTTCATTCAAGCCGACGCTGGTGCTCTCGTGACACATGTTCGAGCTGTCCGGCAAGTTGTTCGTACCGTACATGCGCGCGAAAAGCTGGTACATGTATGAGGTTTCGAGCGATGCGCGGCCCGACGCGTAGAACACCACGCTGTCCGGCTCGAGCTGGTTAAGCTCGCGGGCGATTTCGTCGAACGCCTGTTGCCACTCTATCTGCACGTACTTGTCGGTAGCGGGATCGTAGCGCAACGGCGCCGTGAGACGCCCTGCCTCCTCGAGATCGTGATCGTGCCATGACATCAATTCGGTCACGGTGTGCAATTGGAAGAACTCCGGCGTCATTCGCTTCGACGTGAGATCCCATGCAGTTGCCTTCGCACCGCTTTCGCAGAACTCGAACACGTGCGGATCGGCTGGCTTGGCCCACGAACAGCTCACGCACATGAAGCCGTCCGGCTTGTTCTGTTTCGCCAGTGCCGCGCTGTCCTTTACGCCCACGTGCTCTTGCGCGAGGATCGTCGTGACTGCCCTCAACGATCCCCAGCCGCCGGAGGCAAACGGGTAATCTCGTGTCGTGTCGCTCTCTTTCATCACCGTCTCCGCGCATTGAGAATGCATGAGCGGACAGCAATGCATGTACCTGTTTGAGAATGGCGCATACAGTCCTGACAATAGGTTTACGGGGCGGCTTACGGCGTGCTCGAATGCAGTGGGTGGGTGCGTGAAGATTCACGCAGCCGGGCCGGCGATTTGCTACCCTTCATAAGCATCTTGCAGCGCAAAACGCCGTTTCACCCCTCGCCCTTCACGTCCCGCACACGAGGTACCGTGATGCCACCCTCGGTTGACGCTCTCTTTCTCGCCCGGACGCAATTCGGTTTCACCATCGCCTTTCACATCATTTTCCCGGCTATGTCGATTGGGCTCGCCAGCTACCTCGCGGTACTGGAAGGCGCATGGCTCGTCACCGGCAAACCCGTCTACCTGGCGGTATTCCGCTACTGGTTGACGATCTTCGCCGTGGTGTTCGGCGTGGGCGTGGTGTCGGGCCTCGTCATGTCGTATGAGTTCGGCACCAACTGGGCGGGCTTCGCGTATCGCGCCGGTCCCGTGGTGGGCCCGCTCATGGGCTACGAAGTGCTGACTGCATTCTTTCTCGAGTCGGGTTTTCTCGGCGTAATGCTGTTCGGCATGAAGCGCGTCGGTCCCAGGCTGCATTTTCTTGCGACGGTACTCGTGGCAGTCGGCACGTTGATAAGCGCCTTCTGGATTCTGGCCGTGAATTCGTGGATGCAGACGCCGCAGGGATTTACAGAGGTGGATGGGCGCTTTTTCCCTGCCGACTGGCTCAGCATCATCTTCAATCCGTCGTTCCCCTACCGGCTCGCGCACATGGTGCTGGCCGCTTATCTGAGCGTGGCGTTTATCGTGGGCGCGGTAGGTGCGTGGCATCTGCTGCGCGATCAGGGCAATGAGCCTGCGCGCCTGATGGCTTCCATGGCGTTATGGATGGCGTGTATCGTCGCGCCGATCCAGATCCTCGCCGGCGACCAGCACGGCGTCAACACACTGAGGCATCAACCCGCGAAAATCGCTGCGCTGGAGGGCGACTGGGAATCGAAACCAGGCCAGCCGCTCATATTGTTCGGCATGCCAAACATGAAGACCGAGACCACCGATTATGCCGTCGAGGTTCCGCACCTGGGCGCGCTGATTCTCACGCACACCTGGAACGGCTCGATCAAGGGCCTCAAGGAGTTCGCGCCAGCCGATCGTCCGTATTCGCCGCTGATTTTCTGGGCCTTTCGCATCATGGTTGGCCTCGGTGTGCTGATGGCGCTGACCGGCTTTACCAGTCTCGCACTGCGGGCCCGACATTCGCTTTATCGCGCGCGCTGGCTGCATCGGCTCATGGTCGCAATGGGACCTTCGGGTCTTATCGCATTGCTGTGCGGCTGGACCGTTACTGAAGTGGGCCGTCAACCTTACACCGTATACGGGCATCTGCGTACCGTGGACAGCGTCTCGCCCATCGCCGCGCCCGGTGTCGCCACATCGCTGGCGGCTTTCGGCGTGGTCTATCTGATCGTATTCGGCGCGGCCATGGTGTTCCTGTTGCGGCTCATGGCGAGGCCGCCATCGCTCACCACAGAAGGGCCCGCGAAGGACAAACCGCATCGCAGCGCGGGCATCACGCCTGGGCCTGCACAGCGGCAAGCCGTATCGGACACCACGGACCACTCTCTTTCGCGGGACTCGCGCCATGACAGCCGCCACGATTGATCTGCCGCTCATATGGGCCGCCATTCTCGCGTTTGCCGTGCTGGCGTACGTGCTGCTCGACGGCTTCGACCTGGGCGTGGGCATCCTGTTCGCCGTCGAACGCAATCGGGACGACCGCGATCTGATGGTCAATTCCATCGCGCCGGTATGGGACGGCAACGAGACCTGGCTGGTGCTCGGCGGCGGCGGCCTGTTTGCGGTTTTTCCGCTTGCCTATTCGATCATTCTCCCCGCACTCTATCCGCCTGTCATCGCGATGCTGCTCGCGCTCGTGTTTCGCGGCGTCGCCTTCGAGTTCCGTTTTCGCGCAACAGGATCGGGCCGTACGTGGTGGGACGTCGCGTTCTTCTCGGGCTCGGCCATGGCCGCGCTATGCCAGGGGCTCGTGCTGGGCGGACTGCTCCAGGGCATTCACGTCCAGGGCGTTTCGTATTCCGGCGGATGGTGGGACTGGCTCACCGGTTTTACCGTGTTGTGCGGCCTCGCGGTCATCGTCGGCTATGCATTGCTTGGTTCATGCTGGCTAATCTGGCGTACCGAGGGCCCACTGCATGAACGCTGCCGCCGTTATGCTCGCGCCATGGCAGTCGCGGTTCTCGCACTGATCGTGGTAGTCACGCTGTGGACGCCGATGCTGCAAGGCTCGCTCACTGAGCGCTGGTTCCGCTGGCCCGCTGCCGCATTGACCGCTCCGGTGCCGATACTGCTGGTACTTCTCGCTGCGGGTTTCTGGCGCAGTCTTTCCGCGCGCCGTCATGTACTGCCGTTGCTATTTGCCTATGGCATTTTCATTCTTTGCTATGCGGGGCTTCTGATCAGCCTCTATCCGTATCTCGTGCCGCCCACCATTTCTTTCCGCGATGCAGCGGCGCCCCACGCGAGCCTGCTATTTCTGCTGGTCGGCGCCGCTATCACGATCCCGATGATTCTCGGGTACACCATCTACGCGTATTCTGTCTTCAAAGGCAAAATGCGCGCTGGCGAGGGGTATCACTAGCATGTGGCGACGATTCGCATGGTTCGTCGGCCTATGGGTGCTGGGCGTCGTCACGGTGGGCCTGGTAGCAGGCTTATTGAAAGCCGCATTACACGCGGCAACGCAATGACCGGCTCATAGTATTCGTGCACTGTCTGGTCGGTGGAAATGTTTGCCCGCTGACGCGTAACGTTTTCCACGTTTATCGACAAACCGCTCGAAAGCGCGCCGCGATACGAGATGATTTCCGCATTCGCCGGCGCGCTGATTTTCAATCCGCAGTCGTCTTTCAGGGCAACGTGTAGGCGATCACGTAGTCTCCCTGCTTCGTGCCCAGCGAGCCGTGGCCGCCGGCGGTCACAAGTACGTACTGCTTGCCGTTGCTGTCCGCATATGTCATTGGCGTGGCCTGGCCGCCTGCAGGCAAGCGCGCCTGCCACAAGCGGTCGCCGGTACGCACATCGTAAGCGCGCAAATAGTAGTCGAGCGTACCCGAGAGGAATGCGACGCCACCGGCGGTCGTAATCATCCCGCCGAGACTCGGCACGCCGAGCGGCATCGGAATCGGCAAAGGCGCACTATCGCGGATCGTGCCGTTCTTGTGTTCCCATGCAATGCGGTTAGTGCGCAGATCGACGCCCGCCACATAGCCCCATGGCGGCGCCTGGCACGGAATGCCGAGCGGCGAAAGAAACGCGTTGAGCTCGAACCCATACGGCGTGCCGCGAGCGAGCTTGATGCCGCTCGTTTCACTGCCCTTCTTGTCGCCGTTATCGGACGGAATCTGTGAACGCGGTATCAGCTTCGACGTGAAGGCCATGTAACTCGGATTCGCAATGAGTATTTGCCGCACCGGATCGACTGCCACGCCGCCCCAATCGAATACCCCGAAATTGCCCGGGAAAACAAGCGATCCCTGTTCGGAAGGCGGCGTGAACATGCCGTCATAGCGTAGCGACTTGAATTTCACGCGGCACCACAACTGGTCGAAAGGATTGGTGCCCCACATGTCGCGCTCGCGGACTTTCGGCGGCTTGAAGTTCAGTGCCGAGAACGGTTGCGTCGGCGAGGTGTGATCGCCCGTACCCGCGCCTTGGGGCACCGGCTCTTCCGCGATGGGGACGATAGGCTTGCCTGTTTCGCGGTTCAGCACGTAGATGCTGCCCTGCTTGGTCGACGCAATCAGTGCAGGCTGCACGCCGCCCGGTGTCTGCAGATCGATCAACGAAGGTTGCCCGCCCACGTCCATGTCCCATAGATCATGGTGCGTGAACTGATAATTCCAGCGCATCCGGCCGCTGGCGAGATCGAGCGCGACCACGCCCGCCCCCACCTTTTCCGAAGCCGGCGTGCGCGCGCCGCCCCACTGGTCGGGCGTCTGATTGCCAAGCGGCAGATAAACCATGCCGAGCTTTTCGTCGACGCTGAACACCGACCACATGTTCGGCGAATTGCGAACATATGTCTGATTCGGGCCGATGGGCTGGATCGCATCCGGATTGCCCGCGTCCCAGTTCCACACAAGATGACCGTCATGTACGTCGAAAGCACGAGTGACGCCCGAGGGTTCGTTGGTCGATTCGTTATCGGTGACGTGTCCGCTGATGATGACGAGATCGCGCGTGACCGCGGGCGGCGATGTCGAGTAATAACCACCGGGTGTGAACGGACCGATGTTCGTGCGCAGGTCGATCTGACCGTTATTGCCGAAATGTGCGCATGGCTGGCCTGTGTCCGCATTGAGTGCGATGAGGCGCGCATCGGCAGTCGGCAGGAAAATGCGGCGCGGGCATTCGGCGCTCGCCGCGGCGTTGGCCGTCTGCTGCGTGGCGGTTGAAGAATCGCTGGCGGCGGTCGTGCCTGACGCGGGTTCCGCAGCCGCAGTGACAGGCGGGGCCGAAGCGCCTGCGCCTGCTTCGGTGTTCGCCGATGCTGCGCCGGCAGCAGGTGCCGAAGCAGACGTTGGAGTACTCGATCCCGCCGTGCTGGACGATGCATCGGCAGTCACACTCGAGGCCGCACCCGAAGCCGCATTCGCTGCGGCACTCGCGCCCGTATCCGCCCCCGCAGCCGAAGCAGCCGCCGCGTTAGCCGCCGCCGCAACCGTGGCATTCGCGGGATACATCGCGTCGTCGTGATAAGACACGCCACGGCATGTCATATGTTCCCAGTGCTTGAACCCGACAGGGCTCTGAATATGCGGATCGTAGCGCCAGAGCTCCTTGCCCGACGCGGGATCGAGTGCGATCACGATACTGTGCGGCGTGCAGAGAAACAGCTTATTGCCAACCTTGATCGGCGTATTCTCGGCAGTCGTCTCAGTCGGGTCTCCGGGACCCGGCTTGTCGCCTGTTTCGAACTGCCACGCCACCTTCAATTTCCCCGCATTTTCCGGCGTGATTTGCGTAAGCGGCGAATAGCGCTGACCGAATGGCGAACCTCCATAATCAATCCAGTCGGCCGCCTGGCGGTTTGCGTCGCCGGCAAGCGTCGTACTGGGAGTGGCCGCCGTAGACGCAAGCGTGCCGGGGTGATCGTACGGATGATTGAATGCCGTGCCGATGCCGAGCAGCACCGTCACGATCACGGCAGCTGCCAACGGCACCACACCCTCCCGATGTGCTGCCGGCGGTCCGAAAACCAGCTTGTGTGTGACAGGCGGCAACAGAAGCCACAAGGCGAGCACGAGCCACACCCACAAACGCGGCAACAATTGCCAGAAGTCGAAGCGCGCTTCCGCCACGGCCCAGATCGTCGAGCCGAACAGGATCAGCGCGAACAACCACAGCGCTGAGCGCCGGCGAATGCTGACCAGCACGCCAGTCAACGCGATCGCAATACCCGTAATCACGTAGTACCAGGAGCCGCCAAGCGTGACGAGCGGAACGCCGCCCGCGGCCAACGCTAAACCGAGAATGATAAATACGACCGCGGGGACCGCGAGCGCGGGTGGAAACCGATGCGGCTTCGACATATTCGCCACCTCTGCAGACAATGATTCAAATTGAATTGCAAAAAATCGCCCGCCTGCACAGAGCTGGAAGGCGCCGCCCTGCGAGTAGCATTTGTAGTTCCCGGACCGACGGCGGGAAGGCATATTGCATGCTTTGTAAGCTCGCACCTCTTTGCCGATATGCCATGAAGCACCGAGCCACCGTACTGTGTCTGCGCGCCAATCGCATCCTGCTTGTCGCGAGAGCCAATGGAAGATGGGCGCTACCGGGGGGCCGATGCAAGGCAGGCGAACCCATATCCGCGGCTGCAGTTCGCGAACTCGTAGAAGAAACACAATTGAGCGACCTGGCGCTTCACTACATCTTTGAGTTCCGGGGCGCACGCACTCGCCACTATGTATTCGCCGCGCGCATTCCCGACAATGTAGAACCGGTACCGGGTCACGAAATCCGCCGATGCCGCTGGATCCGCGCTAAAGACATTCATTCCGCATGGGTCAGTGTGTCCACGCGCGGAATTGTCCAGGTGCTGTTCGAAGAACGCGGCCCTTTGGGCTCCGCTCGACAGGAAAGCCTGCATCGGGTCTTTTTCGAGCGCGCATGACGCACGTTGTGGAAATGGGTGGCATAAGCGTTGCATAGCAATGCTTGTTGTGTACTCACTCACGGAGTTTCAAATGGCAGGAGATAACTCATTCAAGCCGGGCGAGATCGTCAAGACGTCCGGCATCTATGCAGTCGTTCGTGACGACGGCAAAGACACGTTCGAAGTGACATGCGTGGAGGGAGAACATTTTCCGCCGACACGCAGCGGCAAAGGCGCGCATTTCGAGCTCAAATACGCGGCCACACACGCTCATCGTCACGGCGAGTTGAAAGGCAGTGAAGCCAGGCAGGCCGTCTGAACGCTGTGAACCCCTGAACTATCGCGTCCTTTACCGGCGAGGAGGCGAGCACGGTGCCTAAAACTTCGGCTACACCTTTCGCGCTCGCCGAACGCGCGATCATCAGCCTGTATGACGGCGGCGTGCTGTCGCCCGCCGTCCTCGAGCGGCTTCTAACCGCATTCGCCAACGCGAACCCCGACTGGGACACTGAGCCGACCGAGCGCTCCGTCGACGGACGCTCCATTCACGAAGTGGTCACACTTACGATGCTGCCAGGCGAACCGTTGCGCGCGGCCCGCAAGTCGTTTCTGTCCGTGATCGAACACATTGCCGGCGCGGCAAAAACAAAAAAGACGAGCCGCGCGTCGCGTGAAGCCGAAGAGGAAGAAGATAACGAGGAACCAGCAGAAGACGACGAAAGCGCCGAACTCGCGAAACAATTGTCCGGCAGCACGCGCGGCGCGCCAGCTACCCGGAAAAGCGGCGCCTCGAAGGCGAAAGATGCCGACAGGTCCGCAGAGAAACCAACCCGCACGGCTGCGTTCAATCCGCTCGTCAACGCTGCCGCGCCGCGCAAGGGCAGAAGCTGAGCCGGGTTTGCACAGGCACAATGCTTGCGGTGCTTGCCTCGATACGTGCCGCCGCGCGGCGGCGTTCAACATGGAGAGCGACATGCCAGAAAAACAACCGACCCCCAACACAGACGACGCGCTGGAACTGCTCACCGCAGACCATCGCGCAGTGGAACGGCTTTTTACCGCGTTCAAGCAGGCCAAAGAAGACGACCTGGAAGCGAAGGCAACTCTCGCTCAACGTGCCTGCGAAGAACTGACCATTCACACCATTATCGAAGAAGAGCTGCTTTATCCAGCCGCGAGCGAAGCGCTTCCTTCAAGCGACGTGGTCGACGTCGAGGAAGCCTACGTCGAACACTTTCTGGTGAAGACGCTGATCAGCAAATTCGAAACGCTGAAGGCGGGCGACAAGGGCTTCGATGCGACCTTCAAGGTAATGAGCGAAATGGTGCAACATCACGTCGAGGAAGAAGAGAGCGAGCTTTTCCCCGAACTGCGCAAGGCCAATCTCGACGTAAAGGCACTGGGCCAGAAGATCGCAAAGCGCAAGATGGAATTGCAAAGCAAACTCGACCAGGTGGGAAGCCGCTCTGTCGGCGACAAAACCTGATGCATGTTCCAGGTGCGGGCTGACGCGTAATGCGCGGCCCGCAAAATACCCGCCCTGTCACGGGCGGGATCGACAACATCAACACACCTGCATTCATCCCGCCTCGTTTTCACCCGGCGGAATGCCCCGTTACTTTTGCTGCTTTGCCTTTTCGTTGCCTGCCCGCTCGGCGAATTCGGTGAGCTTCATGTCGGTTGCCTTTTCTTCTTCGAGCGTTTCCTTCAGCAGATTCACGCCCTCGGTAAAACCCAACTGCTTACCGATTGCGCACAGGCTGCCGTAAGCCGCAATTTCGTAGTGCTCGACCTTTTGCGCGGCGGCGACAAGGCCCGCGTCGAGAACCGGGCCTTTGTCTATTTCGTCGATGAGTTCCTGCCCCTCTTCGATCAGGCCTTCCATTGCGACGCACTTCATTCTTTTCAACTTCACACCGCTCGTTTCTACAACCTTATCGATTCTTTCCACCTGCCCCTGCGTTTCCTCCAGGTGGATCCTGAACGCCTCGCTCAGTTGCGGATCGGACGCAGCACGCGAGAGCTTTGCCAATGCTTTGGTCAATTGCTTCTCCGCACTGTAGATATCCGAGAGCATGTGAACGAACAGATCGTCGATGGTCTTTCGCTGTGTCATGTGCAACTCCCAAGTAGTGTTAAGGAGCCCTGCATCGCGCAACGGGTGTGCCCGGCGAGATTAGCGCGTTTCGCGCAGACGGTAGTGCCCATTCGCACCAGGTACGGCGCATGCGTAGAACGTCACGCAGTCCAACTTTCCCCAACCATACTCAACGGAGAAGCCATGTTCGTTCACAACAAGCGACTTCAATATACCGTGCGTGTCGCAGCACCCAATCCAGGCCTTGCCAATCTGATGCTCGAGCAATTCGGCGGGCCACAGGGCGAACTGGCAGCGGCGTGCCGGTACTTTACTCAGGCCGTCGCTGAAGATGACCCGGGCCGCAAGGATTTGCTGTTCGACATCGCAACGGAAGAACTGAGTCACCTCGAAGTGATCGGCTCGATCGTCGCCATGTTGAACAAGGGCGCGAAAGGCCAGTTGGCCGAAGGCGTCGAGCAGGAGGCGGAACTGTATCGCTCGCTGACAGGCGGCGGCAACGACTCGCACACCACCGCGCTGCTGTACGGCGGCGGACCTGCGCTGACCAACTCCGCCGGCGTGCCGTGGACAGCGGCGTACATCGACACGATCGGCGAGCCGACCGCGGATCTGCGATCGAATATCGCTGCGGAAGCACGCGCGAAGATCGTCTATGAGCGCCTGCTGAACGTCACGGACGATCCGGGCATCAAGGAAGCCTTGGGCTTTCTGATGACGCGCGAAATTGCTCACCAGAAGTCGTTCGAGAAAGCACTGCATTCCATCCAGCCGAACTTCCCGCAAGGCAAATTGCCAGGCGTTCCTGAATTTACAAACGTGTACTACAACATGTCTGCTGGAGAGGGAGACGCACGCGGCCCCTGGAACGAAGGACCGGAATGGGAGTTTGTCGAAGCGCCGCAACCGGCGGTGGACGGCGGCGACGGTCTGCCGTCGGTCAACGTGACGCAAGCGGATGTCGAAGTGCTCGGCGCGCTGGCTTCGCGAACCGCTTCGAACACAGCGACAGACCCGGTCACGGGGGCGGATCTTGGCTCAGGACAGCAGCCCGGATAGTTTCTGGTCCGCTGCATTCCAAAGTCGCTTGTAAAAGAAGAATGCCGCGGAGCGTATCGCGCTTCGCGGCGTTTCAGCTTAGCTTTGCAGCCGTCGAAAATTGCGTTCGGCCTCGCTACCTCGCCGTCGCCAGGTGCGTTTTCACCTTGACCGGCGGCGCATTGTCGAACGGTGGTTGGGGAACGAAACTGTCGATTACGCCCGGTTCGAACACGAGGCAGCACGTCGAGCCGCCGTACTGGAAGAAGCCGATTTCGTCGCCTTTCGCAACGCGTTGCCCCGGCAGCGCTTCGATAATGCACGACGACACATCGGCCATACCGACGAATATGCAGCCCACCTGCCCGACAGCGGGGTCGTCGCTTTCGATCACGATAACGGCGCGCGCCGCAATGGCGGTGATGTAGCCCTGGGAATCGTTCAGACCGCCAGGGTCACGGCCCTCCGCATCGGCGTCAGAATAATAGGTACCATCCAGTGCATATGCCTTTTTGATGACGCCGCTTATCGGCGCGTGCCAGCGGTGGTAGTTGAATGCGCTCAGGAAGCACTGGTAAATAGAGCCGCCGACAAAGCGCTGCGCGAGCTCGCGCTGGCCGGCGGAAAACATATCCAGCAGCGAATAAGGCTGCGATTTGATCCAGAAGCTGTCGGTCAGTTTGACATCCGTCTCGATGTTGTACGGAGCCGCCTCACAGGCGCTGACAATGATCTTGTCGTTATCCGGCTGATCCACGGGTCGCGCGCCCTCGCGAAAGCGGCGCGTGAAAAAGTCGTTCCATGAAGAAAAGCCCCAGTACGGTTTGTCCCTATCGCAACAGAACTGCGAGAAATTGATCTTCTTGTCGGCCTCAGACGAGAACCAGCCGTTTGGCGGCGACGTATTCAGATGTTCTCGCGAATGCGGCCCGCTCAGGAATCCGCACCAGCAATTGAGCACATGCTTGAGCCGCTGGTTGAACGCCGGATCGCGAAAAAGCGCGTAGCCGGAGGGCATACACATCGGCCAGTCGAGCACTGCATTCAACGGACACTGAATCAGGCTTGTTTCGCTGAACGGCGGCGCATAAGTCATCAGATAGTCGATGATCACCATCAACTCGTCTATCGACGAATAGCCGAGCACGTAGCCTTCATCGAGCGCCTGATTGATGGCCCGCGTCATATCCATGCGAAGCACCGGGTCGCCGTTCAGCAGCGCGGCGAGATGTTCCACTGCCTCTGTACGCGGCGCGTGTGCCGCGCGGGCGCGAGCTTTTTCCGCGAGATCGGTGCGGTAACGCGCAAGATGCTCTTCGTTGGTCGGTAGCCAGCCACCGAGGCGGCGCCGTTCAGCCGCTTTTTTGTCTGTCATGCTGATCCTTCAATGTCGCGTTCAAAGGTTAAAAAGAAACTGCGCCGGGCGTCCAATGAGCGTCTCCGGGGGCGCTGCCCGCCCTCGCTTATTTCGCGCGCGGCGTTTGCAGCGCGTCGCCTGGCTGCTTGTGTCCACTGCGGATCTGATCGACGCATTCGGCCACCGCCTGCGCGACGTTCACGACTTCCTGCTGCATATCCTCGTCGCGGTCCAGCGTCGCGTGGCTCGTCGCATAAGGCTCGTAATAGCCGATAAAGCGATCGAGCTGCGATTTGGGACCGGATACGATCAGGCCCATCCAGTCCAGCCAGTCGCTCAACGCGCGGCGCGATCCCTCGATGCCGGCGACGTCGCCATGTACCACCACGCCATAGGCCCTGCCCGCCAGATGTTTTGGATAATCCCAACCGGCAAGCTCGATTCTCTTCGCTTCCTCGGGATTCTTACCGTGCGTCGAGGTCGGATCGGGATTGCCACCGTCCGCGCAAACGAGGCGATCCATCAGCAATTTCAACGGGCTCGTCACCTGATACCAGTAGACCGGCGTGACAAAAATCACGCCGTGAGCGGCTGCAAAACGCTCGTAGATCTCGTTCATCCAGTCGTTGACGAGGCCAAGCGAATGATTCGGATAGCAACTGCACGGCCAATGGCAAAGCGGCATTGCCGTCGAAACGCACCCTTTGCACGGGTGAATATGCAGATCGCGGTCGGAGTTCAGGCGCGACAGATCGAGGAAGTCCACGTCGAAAGCGCGCCGCTCCAGCGCGCCTTGGGCAATCTTCGCAAGCCGGAAGCTCTTCGACATTTCGCTCGGACACGTATAGTCGTTTCGCGACGAAGCATTCACGATCAGCACCCGCGAACGGGTAGCCGGATCGCGCTGCCGGGCCTGCGCAGCCTGGATGCGCTCGCTTGCGGCACGCCATTCGACGGACAGGTCGTAGTCGGGATCGGCATAGCCAGCGCCTGCCTTCGACGTTATCGGCGACTTGCGCGATTGCGAATAGGCGTCCCACGCGATGGCCTCGAGCCGTGCCAGCGCCTCGTCTTCCTGGCGGAAAGCAGGATCGTAGAAGCGCGCCATGAAGCGTTCGCGAAAGACTTCGCGCGGCAGTTGCTCCGTAACCTGCCCTTTGCGGACTTCGACAGGCGGGGCCGCTATCGACGGATTCTTCGCTTCGCTCACGAGGTGTCACACGGAAAACAGTACGGCCATAGAGCAGCAAGCCGCATTCCTTGCGTAGCACCGCTGTTGGTCAGAGAGCGGGCCCGCGATTTGCTCACCTGGCGAATTGCCTCTCACTCCAACGACCGATACATCACAAAATGACGCAATCGCATGCCCGCCTGCTCGTCGTTTCTCCCCATCTCGACGATGCGGTATTGAGTTGTGGCCTGCTGCTCATAGCGAGCCCCTCGGCGATTGTCTGCACGGTGTTTACGGCCCCGCCGCGCGAGAATATGTCGACCGACTGGGACCGCCAATCGGGCTTTAAAGACGCATTCGAAGCCATGCAGGCCCGCAAGCGGGAAGACGCCCTAGCGCTGCAAATGCTCGGCGCGCAACCCGTTCATCTGCCCTTCTGCGATGCGCAATATCGACAGACTCCGTCGCTGAATGAACTGACCGAAGCTCTGCGCCACACATTCCGGGCGCACAAGCCGGACAAGGCAATAGTGCCGCTTGGCCTCTTTCATTCGGATCACATGCTCGTAACCGACGCGTGTCTCCCGCTAATCACCGAGATGCCCGACACGGTATTCCATGCTTATGAAGACGTTCCATATAGACGGATGGACCAGGCCGTGTCCCAACGCATTGAAGAACTGACGAAACGCGGCTACCTGCTCAGTCCCGCCGATGACGTGCCCGCCACGATCAACCGATCCGCTTCGCATGAAAAGATGAAGCGCGAAGCAATTGCGGCATACACGAGCCAGTTGCGCGCATTCGGTGCAGACGCCGAAACCAGGCTCTATTCGACGGAAAAGTATTGGCAGCTACAAACGCGGCGAATAGAACCTGAAGCTGGTTGAAAGCGAACGGCACATCGTTTGCTTGACCGGGGCATCGCCTCGTTAAAAGCAAACAACCGCATGGACAATAAACCGCTTTCCCGGCGCATTTCGGTCGTCGTTCTGACACACAACCGCGCCGACGAGCTTGTGGCTACCCTCGAGCGCTTAGTCGCCCTTCCGGAAAATCCGCCAATCTTTGTGGCAGATAACGGCTCGAGCGACAACACCGTAGCGTTGGTGAAGACGCTCTTTCCTACCGTATGCATCGTCGAATGCAAGGCGAATCTCGGCGCGGCTGGACGCAACCGCGCCGCTGCCTGTGTCGGCACCGACTACGTCGCGTTCTGCGATGACGACACCTGGTGGGAACCGGGCGCGCTGGAACGCGCGGTGCAACTGCTCGATGCATGGCCGAACGTCGGCATTCTGAGCGGCCGCGTGGTGGTGGGCGAAGACCAGATCACCGACCCGATGTGCTCGGTAATGCGTGCGAGCCCGCTCGGCAGCGAGGGATTGCCGGGCCCCGCGCTGATCGGCTACATGGCGGGCGCGTGCGTGTTTCGCACATCCCTGTTTCGCGAGTTGGGCGGCTATGAGCGGCGGCTTTTCATCGGCGGAGAAGAAGAACTTGTTGCGCTGGACGTACTCGCATCCGGGCACGCCATTGTCTACTGCGATCAGTTGATGGTCCATCATCATCCGTCGCCGTCGCGCGACAGCGGCTTGCGGCGGCGCACGCTCGCGCGAAATGCCGCGTGGATCGCGTGGCTGCGTCTGCCGTGGCCCGAAGCGTGCCGCGCGACAGCACAGGCGCTCGCAACCTTCTCACGCGAAGGCACGCTCGCTCGCGACGGTCTTCCACTCCTGCGCGGCCTTGCATGGGCGTTGAGAAACCGCAAGCCCGTGCCACCTCACGTGCTGAACCTGCGCGAACGCGTGCGGACCGGCGAACGGCAGATGGCAGCGCCGGCGCCCAGCACTCGCGCGAAGCCAACGGTGGGTAAAGCCGACGCCAGCACGTGAATCATCAGACGCGCCTCACGCTTACCGCGAATCTTCTACGCGCCGGTACGCGCGGACGCCATGGCAAGATTGCGAATCTCGCCGATCAGCTGCTCGGGCGCAACGGGCTTCGTCAAATGCGCCTGAAAACCAGCCATTTTCGCGCGCATGCGGTCCTCGCTCTGCGCGTAGCCGGTCAAGGCGATGGCCGGCACACGGTCCTGCAACGGCAACTGGCGCTCGGCTTCGAGCCGACGCAAACGGCGCAGCACGTCGTAGCCATCTTCGTCGGCGAGCACGATATCGCATAGCAATGCATGCGGCCATTGCACGGTCTCCGTCTGCGCGAACCAGTCCAATGCCTCCTTGCCCGACAATGCGGTCCGCACGCGCGCGCCGCTAGCGGTGAGCACCGCTTCGAGCGCGTCGAGCGCATCTTCCTGATCGTCGATCGCCATGACGAAGAGACCTTCGAGCGGCGCGGCGCCGTCCACGTCGGCAGGCGCCGCCGCGGCCTGTGCCTGCACATCCGCATCGGCCACGGGACGCAGCGGCAACATTGCCACATACGCGAGCCGGCCGTTGAGCGGCGTCAGGGTGAAGCTGCCGCCCGCGGCGGCGAGCGCCTCTTCCATATAGCGCGCCGCTGTTTGCGACAGTTCCGCGGGCTTCTCGCCCATGCCGAGCACGGTCACCCACACCTGATTGTTATGCCGCTCGACGCGCAATTCGATGCGCTGCCCCGGCTTCGCGTGCACGATCTCGTTGCGGCACAACTCGGCGATCAGCGGTTGCAGCACGCTCGGGTCGCCGGTCACACGCAGGTCGTTGTCGCTGATCTGCGGATACAGGGTCACGCGCTGTGCCGCAATCTCGTCGTGCAACGCGTCGATCACGCCCGCCATCAACGCCGCGAGGCTGACCGATTGCGCGGTGAGCTTGCGCTGCGCGTGCTCCAGTTCGCCCTGCTGCCATTGCAGAGACCACATCTTCGCGTACACGCCGTCGCGCGCGAGCAGTTCGCGATGCGTGCCCTGCTCGACCACGCGGCCATGTTCCATCACCAGAATCCAGTCGGCGTCGACTACGGTCGAGAGTCGATGCGCAATCACAATCGACGTGCGGCCTTGCGCGAGGCGCGTCAACTCGGTCTGGATCGCGCGCTCCGAACGCGTGTCGAGCGCGGATGTGGCTTCGTCGAATACGATGATGCGCGGGTCTTTCAGAATCGCGCGCGCGATGGCAATGCGCTGCCGCTCGCCGCCCGAGAGCCGCACGCCGCGCTCGCCGACACGCGTGTCGTAATGGTCCGGCAAGCGTTCGATGAATTCGTCGAGCTGCGCCGCGCGCGCCGCCCGCACGACGTCCGCGCGCGTGGCGGACGGCCGCCCATAGGCGATGTTGTAGGCGATCGTTTCGTTGAACAGCACCGTGTCTTGCGGCACGATGCCGATCGCTTCACGCAGGCTCTTTTGCGTGACCTGGCCAATGTCCTGCCCGTCGATGCGAATCGTGCCGCTGCTCGGCTGATATAGACGGAACAGCAGCTTCACCAGCGTCGACTTCCCCGAGCCGCTTCCGCCGACAATGGCCAGCGTCTTGCCCGGATACGCATGAAAATCGACGTCGCGCAGAATCTGCCGCGCCGGGTCGTAGCCGAAGTCCACATGCTCGAACGATATCTGACCGGCGCTCACCATAAGCGGTTTGGCGGCGGGTTCGTCGATATCTTCGCCAACGCGCCCGCGCGCAGCCAGTATCTCGAACATGCGCTCCACGTTCACCATCGCGTCGTTGGTCTCGCGGAACACGAAGCCGAGCGTATTCAGCGGCATGCAGATCTGGATGATGTACGCGTTCACCAGAATCAGATCGCCCACGGTCATGGCGCCGGCCACCACATGCTGCGCCGCGAGCAGCATGATCGCGCCAATGCCGAAGGCGATCACCGCGCTCTGCCCGACATGCAACGCAGTCAGCGCGCGCTGATTCGCGGTCCTCGCATGCACCCATTTTTCCAGCACCGCTGAAAGTCGATGCGTTTCGGTGTCTTCCGTGGCGAAGTATTTGACGGTGTCGTAATTCAGCAGACTGTCCACCAGCCGGCCGTCCGATTGCGCCTCGAGCGCATTGACCGCACGCTGGAACGCGACGCGCCGCCGCGTGAAGACGAACGTGTACACCGCATAGCACACGAAGGTCGCAGCAATCGCAATCATGAATTCGCGCGCGTAATTGTGGACCATGATCGCGACGATGGTGACGATCTCGAACCCGGTCGGCACGATAGTGAAGAGCGCGACGCCCAGCAGAAACCCAATGCCGTCGGCGCCCTTCTGCACGTCGCGCACGATTGCGCCGGTCTCGCGCTTCGTATGAAAGCGCGCGCTCATGCGATGCAGGTGCGCGAAGGTGCGCTCTGTGAAGGCCGCAACCGTGCGTTGCGTCACGATGCTGAACACCACGTCGCGTGCTTCGTTCAACGCATCGCCGAGAAAACGCAGCAACGCATAGGTCAATACGAGGAAGACGGGAAACAGCGCCTGCGCGATCGGGTGCCCCAATTCGTCCACCACGTGCTTCAGCACGAGCGGCATGAGCACGGTCGAGAGCTTGGCCGAGACCATCAGCAGCAAAGCGGCGAGCGTCTGGTTGCGGTAGCGCCAGACCGCACGCATCAGGTCGGCGGCAATGCGGCGGGTCAACTGGGAGCGGGGCAGCGTTGCGGGATTCGGCATGGGGTCCCTGTGAGAGCCGCCGCAGCACGGGCGCTGCAGACGGACATTCGATTCCACTACGCGGATTCGCAAAGCGGCGCGACGATAACGCCGCATGGCGGGGAAGCGCGCCGAGGCCAGTGACGAGCAAGCACTGCGCCCGCCATCGGACAAAACTTAGCACACGCAGCACAGAGGGGACAGGCGCGATTCGCCTCGCATGGTAGAGGAAAAAATTCGCTCTTTCCGTACAAGTACTACTCGAATTTACATGACGGCTTGTAGAAAAAGGGAACGCCACAGCGCTTCCCGGTTCGGAAACAGGGAACGCTACAGCGCTTCTCCGCACCCACCGTTGCATTGAGGTGGCGTGCCCGCCTTGTCGCGCATAGGCACAGCGCATGCTGTCGCCGGGTAACAGCGTCGTATCGCGCGAAATTGCATAAGAGTTCTCAGCAAAGCGCCGCATACACGCCCTGCCAACGCCTATCTCGCGAAGGAATGTCAATGAAGATCGCCCTCATCAGTGAACACGCCTCGCCCCTCGCCGTCGCCGGAGGCGTCGACAGCGGAGGACAAAACATTTACGTCGCGAACGTCGCGCGTGAACTCACGGAGATGGGCCATCAAGTGGATGTGTTCACGCGCCGCGACCGCGCGCTGCTGCCGCTCATCTCCGATATGGAGGGCGTGCGCGTGATCCATGTCCCCGCGGGGCCGCCCATGCAGTTGCCGAAGGAACTGCTGCTGCCCTTCATGGACGAGTTCGCCGCATTCCTGATCGAATTCTTTCGCCGCGAGAAGAAACCGTATGACGTGATACATGCGAACTTCTTCATGTCGGGCCTCGCGGCGATGAAGGTGAAAGCGGCGCTCGGCGTGCCGCTCGTCACGACATTCCATGCACTCGGCCGCGTGCGCCGGATCCATCAAGGCGCGAACGACGGCTTCCCGGACGAGCGCTTCGCAATCGAGGACGACCTCGTCGCGCAGTCCGACGTGGTAATCGCCGAATGTCCGCAGGACGAAGCGGACCTGATCGGGCATTACCAGGCCGACCCCGCGCGCATTCAGATCGTGCCCTGCGGCTTCGACGCGGACGAGTTTCATCCGATGGACCGCGCCACCGCGCGAGAAGCGCTCGGCTGGGAGCAGGATCAATTCACCGTGCTGCAGCTCGGCCGCCTCGTCGAGCGCAAGGGCATTGACAACGTCGTGCGCGGTGTCGGCGTGCTGAAAAAGGCCTTCAGAACCTCCGCGCAACTGTATGTAGTGGGCGGCAACTCGGATGCGCCCAATGAAAAGGCCACGCCGGAAATCGCGCGCTTGCGCGGCATCGCACACGAATGCGGCGTCGCGGAGCAGACGCACTTTGTCGGCCGGCGCGGGCGCGCGCAACTGCGCTACTACTACAGCGCCGCCGACGTGTTCGTGACGACGCCGTGGTACGAGCCGTTCGGCATCACGCCGGTCGAGGCAATGGCCTGCGGCACGCCCGTAATCGGTGCAGATGTCGGCGGTATCCGCTATTCGGTGGCCGACGGCATCACAGGCTTTCTGGTGCCGCCGCGCGATCCGCTCGCGCTCGCCGCGCGTCTTCACCAGTTGCGGCGCGATCCCGCGCTCGCGCAGCGCATGGGCGAAGCAGGTCTCGAACGCGCGCGCAAGGAGTTCACGTGGCGTGGCGTGGGCGAATCGCTCGCGCGCATTTATATGCGCACCGCGCGGCTCCTGCCTGCAAAAACCGCGGAAGAACGCGTGGAGGTTCGACTGCGCGCGGCGGCCGGCGCGTCGTTCCGCTAGAACGCCGCGCCTCATCGCAGCGCTATCAGCGCGACCTGTTTTGTCGAACCGGGGCGGACCGGCTGTTCGTCTCCGGAGAATCGTTCACGTTTTCAGCACCGCCATCATCATGCCGCAACCCGCTGTTTTTCTCGACAAAGACGGCACGCTGCTCGACGACGTGCCCTACAACATCGACCCTTCGCTGATGCGCCTCGCACCGGGCGCGCGCGAAGCGTTGACGCTGCTCGCGAGCCAGCCGTTCGCGCTGTTCGTGATCAGCAATCAGTCGGGCGTCGCGCTCGGCAAGTTTCAGCGTGCGGCGTTAAAGGACATGGAGGCCGAGCTCGCCCGCATGTTTGCCGAGTGCGGCGCGACGCTCGCCGGCGCGTACTGGTGTCCGCATCATCCGGATGGCAGCGTGGCGCCCTATGCGACTGCCTGCGACTGCCGCAAGCCGGCCCCAGGGCTGCTGCTGCGCGCGGCTCGCGAGCATCGGCTCGATCTCGCGCAGAGCTGGTTCATCGGCGACATTCTCGACGACGTGGAAGCGGGCAATCGCGCCGGATGCCGCACGATCCTGCTCGACAACGGCCATGAGACCGAGTGGATAGAAGGCCAGCAGCGCGTGCCCCACGCGCGCGCCGCTGATCTGCATGAGGCGGCCCGCATCGTCGCGAGCAGTGTCGAAGCGGCGGCGCGGCCCGCGCCCGCCGGCGAGGAAACCGCTCAATGAACGCGCCGCTGCTGATCGCTCAACCCATGCTCGCACACGCTCGCGTGCCTGAGAGCCCGCAGCTTGCGCATTGGGGCGAGGACATCAAGCGGATTCTGTGCGTGCGGCTCGACAACCTCGGCGACGTGCTGATGACCACACCCGCGCTGCATGCATTGCGCGAGTCCGGTCCCGGACGCCATATCACGCTGCTTGGATCGCGCAGCGGCGCCGCGCTCGCGCCGTATCTGGACGATGTCGACGACGTGATCGAATACGAGGCGCCATGGGTCGCGAATCCGTCTGCGAGTTCACGTTCCCTCGCCGACGATCAACGCATGCAGGAACGCTTGCGGCGCGGCGGCTTCGACGCGGCAGTGATCTTCACCGTCTACAGTCAGAGCCCGTTGCCGGCCGCGATGCTGTGCTATCTGGCGGGCATCCCGCGGCGGCTCGCGCATTGCCGCGAGAATCCGTATGCGTTGCTCACCGACTGGTTGCGCGAACCGGAGCCCCAGCAGCGCACACGCCACGAAGTGGAGCGGCAACTGGACCTCGTGCGCCAGGTCGGCGCGCATGCGCCCGATACTCACATGCGCTTCGCGGTGCACGAGTCGGATCGGCGCACGCTGGCAAGGCAACTCGCGGCACGCGGCATGCACCTCGATGCAAACGGGAGCGCGCCGATCGTGTTGCACCCGGGCGCAACCGCCGCCTCGCGCCGCTATCCGCCGGAGCGCTTCGGTCAGGTGGCGACGCGGCTCGCTCAAGAAACGGGCGCACCCATTCTGATCACCGGCAGCGCAAGCGAGCGCGTCCTTGTCGAGGCCGTGATTTCCGCCGCTGCGCCGCGCGTTCGTACACAACTGCACGATATGAGCGGCGCGCTCGCACTCGGCGAACTGGCAGCGCTGGTCGAAAGCGCCAGCGTGCTGGTCTCCAACAACAGCGGCCCGGTGCATCTCGCGTCCGCGCTCGGCACGCCGGTCGTCGATCTGTATGCACTCACGAATCCGCAGCACACGCCGTGGCAAACGCCGCATCGCGTGCTGTTTCGCGATGTCGAATGCCGCTGGTGTTATCGCAGCGTGTGTCCGCAACATCATCACGCGTGCCTGCTTGGGGTGACGCCCGGCGAGGTCGTGACAGCCGCGCTCGAGCTGCGCGCCGAAGCGCAGTCGCGCGCCGCGTCCGCGTGCTGCTCTTCCGATAACGCATCCACTGACCACCACAGCGACGCGGTGCCGCCGCTCCCCGGTCAACCGGTGGTGCCCTGACAACCCACTCCTACAGCGAACGCCCATGTACACACTCGGAATCAATGCCGTCTATCACGACAGCGCCGCAGCCCTGCTGCGCGACGGTGTGGTGCTCGCCGCCGCCGAAGACGAACGCTTCACGCACGTCAAGCATGCGAAGCGCCCCGTGCCCTTCTCGACCTGGCAACTGCCGTTCGATGCGATCGACTACTGCCTGAAAGCCGCCGGCATCACGCTTGCCGACGTCGACCATGTTGCGTACTCGTACGATCCGAGCCTCTTTAGCGGCATGCCGAAGCGCCCCGGCGCGACCATCGAGCTGCCGTTCGATCCGGCCAACACGCGCCTGTCCGACCCTTCCGCATCGCCGTGGGACCCGCTCTTTCTCAGCTACATCGCAAACGCGAAGGGCCAGTTGCTCGACGGCGCGCCGCATCATCTGCGCAAGCGCTTTCAGGGCGTGGACCGCGACAACGGCTTCAAATGGCATTTTGTCGACCATCACCTCGCGCACGAAGCAAGCGCGTTTCTCGCCGCGCCATACGGCGACACTGCCGTGCTCACCATGGACGGCCGCGGCGAAGGCGTGACGACGAGCATGGGCCAATTCGTCGACGGCGAATACACGCGGCTCAAACAGGTCGAGTTGCCGCACTCGCTAGGACTGCTTTATGAAGCGGTAACCGACTGGCTCGGCTTTCTGCATTCTTCGGACGAGTACAAGGTGATGGCGCTCGCGTCGTACGGCAAGCCGGAATACATCGACGTGTTCCGCGACATCGTGCGTTATCGCGGCGACGGCAGCTATACGGTGGAGGCCCCGCGCCTCGTCAAGCGCTTTGGCCCGGCGCGCGAACGCGGTGGTCCGCTCGAGCAGCGCCACTTCGACATCGCGCATTCGTTGCAGCGCGTGCTCGAAGAAACCGTGCTGCAACTCGCGGGCTGGCTGCATGACAAGACCGGTTTGCGAAAGCTCAGCATGGCGGGCGGCGTCGCATTGAACTGCGTGATGAATTCGAAACTGCGCGATGCAGGCCCCTTCGACGAAGTATGGGTGCAACCCGCAGCGGGCGACGCGGGCACCGCGCTCGGCGCGGCACTGTGGATCGACTATCGCGAACGCAGCGAACACGGCGATCGCAAGCGTCGTTGGACGATGGATCACGCGTACCTCGGCCCGGAGTATCCCGAAGAGGAAATCGAACAGTTCCTCAAATGGTCGAAGGTGCCGTACCGGCGGCTTGACGATATTGCAGGCGAAACGGCGGACCTGCTCGCGAGCGGCAAGGTGATCGGCTGGTATCAGGGCCGCACGGAATTCGGTCCGCGCGCGCTCGGCGCGCGTTCTATCCTCGCGTCGCCCGTCGATCCGCACATGCAGGCAAAGCTCAACGAGATCAAGGACCGCGAGGACTTCCGGCCGGTCGCGCCAGTCGTCATGGAAGAGCACGCGAGCGAATGGTTCGTGAACGGCAACGTCGCGCCCTTCATGCTGTTCGTGTTCGACGTGCGTGCCGACAAGGCCGCGCGCATTCCCGCCGTGCGGCATGTAGACGGCACCGCACGCGTGCAGACCGTCAACCGTTCGCAGCATCCGCTCTACTACGACCTGCTTGCCGCGTTCAACGAACGCACCGGCGTGCCGATTCTCGTGAATACGTCGTTCAACACGCGTGGCGAGCCGATGGTGAATTCGCCACGCGACGCGGTGGAGTCGTTTTGGACCTCGCCGCTCGACGCACTCGTGATCGGTCCGTTCCTCGTCGACAAAACGCGGGGCAGCGCATGAGTCCATCCGCTACGGGACCCATCGGCGTACAGGGCAGTTTCAGCAATCCGCATAGCGAGGCCGAGCCCATTGCGGCAGGCTATCCTGGCGTGCTGCTCGCGCACCTCGACGTCTCGGTGGTGGTGCCGACATACCGGCGGCCCGATATGCTCGCCGCCTGCCTGCGTGCGCTGACCGAACAGGAGTTTCCCGCGGGACGCTATGAAATCGTGGTGTGCGACGACGGTCCGGATGAAGCGACGCGCGCCTGCGTCGCTCGCATTGCTGCGGAACAGGCCGCGCGCGGCCTCGCGGTGCGCTATGTGCCGGTCACTCGCACGCAAGGCCCTGCGGGCGCGCGCAATGCGGGCTGGCAGCAGGCGCGCTCGCCGGTAATCGCCTTCACCGACGACGACACACTGCCGGATCCACACTGGTTGCAAGAAGGACTCGCGGCGATTCGCCAGGGCGCGGCCGCTGCGGCGGGAAAAATCGTCGTTCCATTGCCCGCGTCGCCCACCGATTACGAGGCCGATGCGAGCGGTCTCGAACGCGCCGAATTCGCCACCGCCAATGTGTTCGTAGCCCGAAGCTTTCTGACCATGACAGGCGGCTTCGACGAACGCTTCACAGCGGCATGGCGCGAAGACTCGGACCTGCAGTTCACGTTGCTGCAAGCCGGCGGCAAGATCGTGCGCGCGAACGAAGCGGTTGTCGTGCATCCGGTGCGCCCCGCGCGCTGGGGCGTCAGCATCTCGCAGCAGAAGAAGAGCCAGTTCGACGCGCTTCTATATAAAAAGCATCCCGAACTATTCAGGACCCGGATTCGCTCATCGCCGCCGGTGCTCTATTACCTGATTCTGTGCGCCGCATGCGCTGCGCTGATCGGCGCGCTGGTGGGCGACGCCACGACTATCACCCTCGGCCTGCTCGCATGGTTCGCATTGACCGTCTATTTCTGCGTGATGCGTTTGCGCGGGCGCGACCGCAGTTGGCGGCACATTGCCGAAATGGCGTGGACGTCCATTCCGATTCCTTTTCTCTCGATCTACTGGCGGCTCTACGGCGCGGTACGTTACAAGGTGCTCTTCCTATGAATGCAGGCTCGTTGCTCGCATCACTCGCACCGCGGCGCATAGCGATTTTTCGCGCGCTGCAACTCGGCGACATGCTGTGCTCGGTGCCCGCACTGCGGGCGCTGCGCGAGGCCGCGCCGCAAGCGCATGTTGCACTGATCGGCTTGCCGTGGGCGCAGTCGTTTGTCGAGCGTTATGCGGATCTCGTCGACGAACTGATTGTGTTTCCCGGTGCAGAGGGCTTTCCCGAGCAGCGCGAATCGAACGAAGGCCTGCCCGCGTTTTACGAGCAGATGCGTGCGCAACCTTTCGATCTAGCGATTCAGCTGCATGGCAGCGGCGGCGTCGCGAACGATCTGCTGCTGCAATTCGGCGCACGGGCGTACGCGGGCTTTGTCCAGCCAGACGAGCAACCGCGCGACGGCGTATTCATCGGCTGGCCGGATGATCTGCCGGAGCCCGAGCGCTATCTCGCCTTGATGAGCGCGCTTGGCGCTGAAACCGCCGAGCGGCAGTTGTGGTTTCCGCTCAGCGAGCGCGACGGCGAGGAATATGCGTCGCTCGCGGCAACCCACGGTATCGAGGCGCAGCGCCTCGTGCTGGTTCATCCGGGCGCGCAACTACCCTCGCGCCGCTGGCCCGCCGAACGTTTCGCTGAAGTCGCGGATCGCCTCGCCGCCGAAGGCTGGCAGATCGCGATCACCGGCACAGCGGCGGAAGCATCGCTGACCGGCGAGGTGCTCGGCGCGATGACCGCGCCCGCGTTGCACCTGGCCGGCGCGACCTCGCTCGGTGGACTGGCTGCGCTCGTCGCGCATGCGCGGCTGGTGGTTTGCAACGACACCGGCATTTCGCACATCGCCGCCGCCATGGCGACCGCATCGGTCGTGATCGCTTCAGGTAGCGACACGCAACGCTGGGCGCCGCTCGATCACGCGCGGCATCGGGTGCTCGCGGATTATCCGCCGTGCCGTCCGTGCATGTTCCGCGAATGTCCCTATGGTCATCCGTGCGCGCTCAACATCAGCGTCGATCTCGTGGTCGAGACGGCGCGCGCGCAACTCGCCCACGCTCGCGGCGCGCATCCCGCCGGTCCGTATGCATTGCACACGCAAACAGGAACCGGGCCCTTCGAGGAGTTGCATCATGCTGCGTAACTGCCGCCGTCTGCGTGTGCTGACATGGCACGTCCACGGCAACTATCTGTACTACCTGACCCAGGCGCCGCACGACTTCTATCTGGTCACCAAGCCGGGCAACCCGCCCGGCTATGCAGGCAAGGTCGGCGTGCTGCCGTGGGGCGACAACGTCCACGAAATCAATGCGGACGACGTGCCCGATCAGGAATTCGACGTCGTGCTGTATCAGCACAGAACGCACTGGGAATACGACCGCGAGCATGTGCTGAGCGACGCGCAACGGCGCCTGCCGCGCATCTATATCGAACACGATCCGCCGCAGGAAAACCCGTTCCAGCAGTGGCATTGGGTCGACGATCCGGACACACTGCTGGTACACGTCACGCACTTCAACCAGTTGATGTGGGATTGCGGCGTGACGCCCACGCGCGTGATCGAGCACGGCGTGGTGGTGCCCGAAGGCGTGCGCTACAGCGGCGAACTGGAACGCGGCATTGTCGTCGTGAATCATCTTGCACAGCGCGGGCGGCGGCTGGGCGCGGACGTATTCGCTGACCTGCGCACGCGCGTGCCGCTCGATCTGGTTGGCATGGATGCGCAGCGCCTCGACGGCATCGGCGAAATCGGCAATCTGGATCTCGCGGCGTTCACCGCGCGCTACCGCTTCTTTTTCAATCCGATTCGCTGGACCAGTCTCGGCCTTGCGATTGTCGAGGCGATGACGATCGGCATGCCGATTGTCGGGCTCGCGACCACGGAACTCGCCACCGTGATTCGCAACGGCGAAAACGGCTTCGTGCATACCGACGTGAATGCACTGCTTGACGCGATGCACGAGTTGCTGCGTGACCCGGCGGAAGCACGGCGTCTTGGCGAAGGCGCCCGGCGCACCGCGCTGGAGCGGTTCCACATAGACCGCTTCGCGCAGGACTGGCACGACGCCCTGCTGCAGGTCACCGCATGAGCCGCGGGTCGAATCATCACGAGGACGATACGACATGAAAGAACTCACTCGCAAGCGGATTCTGGTCACAGGCGGCGCCGGCTTTCTCGGCTCGCACCTGTGCGAGCGGCTCGTCACGCAGGGCCACGACGTGCTGTGCGTGGACAACTTCTATACGGGCACGAAGGACAACATTGCGCATCTGCTGGACTGCGCGAACTTCGAGCTGATGCGTCACGACGTGACATTTCCTTTGTATGTCGAGGTGGACGAAATCTACAACCTCGCGTGTCCCGCATCGCCGATTCATTATCAGCACGACCCGGTGCAAACCACCAAGACGAGCGTGCATGGCGCAATCAACATGCTCGGCCTCGCGAAGCGCGTGAAGGCCAGGATTTTTCAGGCGTCGACAAGCGAGGTGTACGGCGATGCACTCGTGCATCCGCAGAAGGAAGACTACTGGGGCCATGTGAATCCGATCGGACCGCGCTCCTGTTACGACGAGGGCAAGCGCTGCGCAGAAACGCTTTTCATGGACTACCGCCGCCAGCATGGCTTGTCGATTCGCATTGCGCGAATCTTCAACACGTATGGGCCGCGCATGCATCCCGCCGATGGCCGCGTGGTATCGAACTTCATGATGC
The DNA here is from genome assembly GCF_000472445.1 of Burkholderia sp. WSM2230. Classification (GTDB taxonomy): domain Bacteria; phylum Pseudomonadota; class Gammaproteobacteria; order Burkholderiales; family Burkholderiaceae; genus Paraburkholderia. The sequence continues at coordinate 129,263 of NZ_AXAJ01000007.1, read as the reverse complement.
AGGCGCTGCGCGGGGAGCCGCTCACGCTCTACGGCGACGGCTCGCAAACGCGTTCGTTCTGCTACGTGGACGACATGATCGACGCCTTCATCCGCCTGATGAATACCGCCGACGATCCAGGCGGCCCCGTCAATCTGGGCAATCCGCACGAAGTGAGCATGCGCGAAATTGCAGAGCGGATCGTCGCGATTACCGGCTCGAACTCTCCGCTCGAATTGCATCCATTGCCGACGGACGATCCGTGGCATCGGCAGCCGGACATTTCGCGCGCGCGCGAACTGCTCGGCTGGCAGCCGCAAACCTCGCTCGACGAGGGGCTGAAGCAAACCGCGCGGTACTTCCGCGCGCGGATCGAGGCGGGCTCCGCAGTGGACACCTCCACGGAGCCCGCGACTCAGCGTCCGGCTCTTACGTAGCTCGCGAGAAACGTGCGGGTGCTGCCGTCCGGGAATTGCACGGCCACCTGTTCGCCGCTCGCGAGCGCGACTTCGCCCGCACCGTAACGCGGCACGCGCACTGCATCGCCAGGAGCCCAGATGCGCGGTTTGGGCGGCGCTTTCCTGCTGGTCGGCGAGAGTTCATGCGCTGACGTTTCGCCCGCAACGATAGCCTCCGGCGCCACATCGATCTGCGGCGGACGCACACAGTTATCGCACACACCGCAGCGCTCGACAGCAGGCGCATCGCCGTAATAGTCCAGAATCGCGCGCCAGCGGCATTGCCCGGTTTGCGCGTAGTCGATCATCGCCTGCAGCGTCTGCCTGTCGTGCGCGCTCATCTGCTCGAATTGCGCTGCGGCTTGCGCGACCGTGTCGCGCGCCGGCTGCCGTGCGTCGTCATGTTCGCGCAGACGATAGCGGCGCTGACGGTCGCGGCCCGCCACGCGCGCATCGACCAGCATGTTCAAGGCGACTTCCAGCTTGCCCGCGCCCACTTCAGGCAACGCTTCTTTGAGCGCCTTCAGCGTCGCGCCCTTCGGGTCTTCGCCGACACGCGCCGCCAACGCGTCATACACGCGCTGCGCGAGTTCGACACTCGGATAGCGCCCGGCGAGAAAGAACTGCTGGATGCGCTTGTCGTTCAGATCGAACAGCAGCACGCAATCGGCGGGTTCTCCATCGCGGCCCGCGCGGCCCGTCTCCTGATAGTACGCATCCAGACTGCCAGGCATCTGGTAATGAATCACGAAGCGTATGTCCGCCTTGTCGATGCCCATGCCGAACGCGTTCGTCGCGACCATCAGGCGGGTCGTGCCGGACATGAACTGTTCCTGCGCCTCTTCGCGCGCGGCCGCCGCCATCCGACCGTGGTAGCGTGAGACCGATTCCCCGGCTTCTGACAGCCAGCCGTAGATGCGGTCGACGTCGCGCACGGTGGCCGCATAGACGATGCCGGTGCCCTGAAGAGACGCGATCAGCGTCGACAGTTGCTCGCGCTTCGCGGCCGTTGCGCGCGCAGCGCCGTCCTTGCCACCCGCCGTGCTGACCTGTACCACGCGATAGCGCAGATTCTCGCGATACGTGCCGGTGCGAACCACGCGCGGCTCGCGCAACGCGAGCGAATGAACGATGTCGTCGATCACGCGCGGCGTTGCCGTGGCAGTCAACGCGAGCACGGGCGGCTGCCCAAGCGCCTTCACCGCCGCCGCGATCTCGAGGAACGCGGGGCGGAAATCGTGTCCCCAATGCGACACGCAGTGCGCTTCGTCCACGACCACGAGGCCGACGCGATTCTCCGGGCGCGCGCGCAACGTTTCGATGAAGGCCGGCTGCGCGAGACGCTCCGGCGTCACGAACACAATGCCGCTGTCGCCCGCTGCTATGCGTTGCAGCGCTTCGCGCTCGGCGCGGCTCTTAAGCGTGCTGTTCACGAGCGTGCAGTCGATGCCCGCCGCGAGCAGCTTGTCGGCCTGGTCCTTCATCAGCGCGATCAACGGCGAGACGACAAGCGTCATGCCATCCAGATGCAACGCGGGCAACTGATAGCACAGCGACTTGCCCGCGCCGGTCGGCATCGTGGCGAGCGTGTCGCGATGTTGCAATACGCTGCGGATGATGTCCTCCTGGCCGGCGCGCAAACGCGCGATGCCGAACATGTCGCGCATGGTCTTGCGCATGCTGCGAAGCCGTTGGTCGAGTGTCATGGCTGGAAGCTGGTGTCCTTGGCGGGCACGCTCGCCCGCGGTGAGATGAAAGTTGACAGCAATTCGCGTGCAGCGCGCCGCGGGTATCGCGTTTGCTCGATGCATGATGTGCATGAACGAATGCGTGAACGAACCGAAAGGAGAAAGCGATGAATCAGGAACCGTCCGATCCGGTCGAACGCGCGGACCAACGGCGTGAACGGGTTCGCGATGGCGACGTGAAGGTGAAGTCCGATGGCACAGTCGAACAGCGCCCGCACGGAAGCATGGACGCCACGCTCATTCCAAAAGGAAAAGATCATCCGTCAGAAGGGCCGTACACACCCGAGCACGATCACGTCGACCCGGATCTGGAACCGGGCGGCGCGAAGGGGCATCCCACCACTAAGGACGACTTGGGTGCTTGAGCCGGCCCGCTCTCCGATGGCCGGAATCGCCGCACGTGGTTACCGAAACCGAAATGAAACGAAGCGTACCCGCAACGCGAACAGATACGCTTCGCCCACTCATGCTCCGTTCGTCGCGCTGCCGACGCGTCCAACTCCCGCCTGCGACGCCGAACGCTCGCTACGCGTGTATGGCGCGAGGGCCTCGGGCGTGCGCATATCGCGGGGCGTTTTGAAGTCCGCGAGCGCGGCGCCGCGCATCTGCTCCGCCGATTTCGCGAAACCCGTGCGGTCGCTGTAGTCGAGGGACTGCCCGCGCGGCGCGTTGGACGCACACGTCGCGGCATACACGTCGAGCGCCGTGACGCACGCAACGTTGACCGCCGCAACGCCCGCGCGTTGCCGCTCGCGCGCGCTCAACCTGTTCGACGACAGCGCCAGCGTGCCGAGATCGAGCGCATCGCCGCCCACGCGTGCCCATAAAAACGGCCGTGGATTACGCGACGCCAGAATGCCAACGCCGCACGCCAGCTCGCGCAAGCCATAAAAACGCATGGCGCCGTCGCCTGTCTCCACGCCGGCGACGCGGGCCATCATGCGAGGCGCGACGAGTTCCGCGACACCCAGTGCAATGCTGAACCAGCCGAGGCCGCGCGCGATCGAATCCGGTTGCGGCAGCCTTTCCTTCAGCGCGCGAGCGCCCTCCTGCTTCGAGTCACTCCGAGAATCCATTTGCGTCACCTTCATCGTAAAGAGCCGCGATTAACGCCGCTCTCTCATGCCCAAAAAAATGCAGCGCGCTTTGCATGACAGTGACAGCAAGTCACAGTCCGCCGCGACCGGCCGCACAAACCGTCAAGGCTTCAGCACGACCTTGATGCAGCCGTCTTCCTTGTCGCGAAACGTCTTGTACATGCGCGGACCGTCATCCAGCGAAACCGTATGCGTGATTACGAACGACGGATCGATCTGCCCTTGCTGGATTCGCCGCAACAGGTCGTCGGTCCACCGGTTCACGTGCGTTTGCCCCATGCGCCACGTGAGTCCCTTGTTCATGGACGCACCGAACGGAATCTTGTCCAGCAGCCCGCCGTACACGCCAGGCACGGACAACGTTCCAGCAGGACGGCAAACATAGATCATCTCGCGCAGTACATGCGGGCGGTCCGTTTCGAGCATCACGGCCTGCTTCGCGCGGTCGTACATTGCGTCCAGCGAGCGCGTGGCGTGCGATTCCATGCCCACGGCGTCGATACATTTCTCCGGGCCTTTGCCGCCCGTCAGTTCCTTCAATCGCTCGAGCACGCTTTCTTCCTTGAAGTCGATCGTGACGGCACCGCCCGCGCGCGCCATCGAAAGACGCTCGGGCACGCAGTCGATCACAATCACCTGCTTCGCGCCGAGCAGCACGGCGCTGCGAATCGCCATTTGCCCGACGGGACCCGCGCCCCAGATCGCGACCGTGTCGGTCGGTTCGATATCGCATTGCACAGCGGCTTGCCAGCCGGTCGGAAAGATGTCGCCGAGAAACAGCACCTGTTCGTCGGTGAGACCGTCGGGAATTTTCACGTGCGTTTTGTCCGCGTACGGCACGCGCACGAACTCGGCCTGTCCGCCGGGATAACCGCCCGTCAGGTGCGTATAGCCGAAGAGACCTGCTGTCGTGTGGCCGAACATCTTGTCGGCGACGTCCTTGTTGCGGTTACTGCGTTCGCACACCGAGAAGTTGCCGCGCCTGCATTGATCGCATTCCCCGCAGATAATCGTGAACGGCACGACGATGCGGTCGCCGACCTTCAGCGCGGTGTTCTCGTTGCCGACTTCCACCACCTCGCCCATGAATTCGTGACCCATGATGTCGCCGGATTCCATACCGGGCATGAAGCCGTCGTAGAGGTGAAGATCGGAGCCGCATATCGCGCAGCTCGACACCTTGATGATCGCGTCACGCGGATGTTCGATCTTCGGATCGGGCACGCTGTCGCAGCGTATGTCTTTCTTGCCATGCCACCTGAGGGCCTTCATAAATTCCTCCACACTCTAGGTACGGTTCCTTCGGCTCGCTGCTCAACCGTGCGCACTGCACATACGCGCATGAATGCGCCGCGATCGGCGTCACGCGATAGTTGCTACATCGCGCGTGTAAATTCGCGGCGCGGGTAGGGAAGCGCCGCAGAGCGCTAGCGCTGAAATACGCTTCGCGCGGACTTCGTGAGCCAGGCCATCACGCTGGTGCGCGCCAGCGTTCCGATCGCCTTGCGCGGCCCGAGCAGCACAGCGGCAAGACCGGCCGCCAGCACCAGTGCAACATATGGCGTATCGGCGAGCGAGGTCATCACGTTGACGGCCGGCACGCCGGCCTTTATCGCTCGACGCGGCGTACGCAGCGCGAGATTCGCGGACAGCAACTGCGCCCGCGTCATGGCCATGCGCTGCAGGATGGCCGCGCGGTGTTCCTGATGCCAGCGTGGATCGTGTTTCATTTGAGGGCATCCTTCAGGGCTTCGAGGTCGCTCGACACTTCGTCGCGCAGCACGTGCAACGGCTCGACAGGCTTTTGCATCTTCATCATCGCGAACGTGGCAATCGATATGAGCAGCCACGCGGCCGCGACGCCCCACGCAACGGCCACGACGTAGGGCGTATTCCACGCCGTCACGATGATGGCCACGCAAAGAAAAGAGAGGGTGAACATGGCGGCGACCGCCAGCACGACCATCGCGATCACCTCGCGTACCAGTCGCGCTTTAGCCTCGTCCAGTTCGAGCGCCAGAAGCTCGGCATAATCGACAGCCCGGCTGGAACAGAAGCGCGCGACGTTGCGCCACTGGCTGACCTTGGTATGTATCGACATCGTGTATCTCCCGCCAGCAATTGCCGTCACGGGCGCCCGCCGCCGGATGTGCCGGCCGGCGGCGAGCGCTCATCGGAACGATGCAATCGGCTCTGTGCCAACCGTATCTAACGGTAATCCCTGTCGCCGCGAACATCGCGGGCGGTCGCCGAGCGCAGCGCGCCGAGTATGAAGCCGGCGGCGGCCGCAATTGCGAGCGCAGTGAATGGCCGCTCGGTGGTGGTCTCCCGCACCACGTCCGCGAGATCCGACCACACCTGTTGAGCCTTGCCGCTCAATTCGCGTGCAGTGCCGGACATTTGCGTCCCGGTGTCACCGAGCATTTCGCCCGCCGTCTGCTCCAGCTTGCCGCCGATTTCCTTCACCGTTCCTTCCACTTTCCCTGTTTCCATGTCTCTTCTCCGTGGTTGGTGCGCACCGAAGGTGCACTGCACTGGCCGCGTTGCCGGAGCCCCCGGCATGCGTTGCCGTCACGCCGCAAGAAGCGCGCCGCGCGAGCAGATGTCGAAGACTGAGTTGATAAGGAGGTGTCGGCGCCGCAAGTCCTACGGACGCGCGAGGGAGAAGAGCACAGAAGTGGGCGACGGATCGTCGCGAAGAAAACGCGGAATCAGGCGGGCACTACGAGCAGACAGCCGAGTGCGCAAAGGCAAATGCTCCAGGGCTCCCTAATACATCGACAAATGCATTCGCGCAACCAGGGCAAGTCGCGACGCGCGGCTGCATACGCAACCGCGTGCAGCAGGCGCGTGCAAACAACGGATGAGGAACAGGGTTAACCCGGCGGTAGCGCGCCGTCGAGAAGGCGCTGCAACGTGTCGATCTTGCGAAGATGCATGCCCCACAACTGGCCGCCGTCCTTGATGCGGCGCAAGCGGTCGTGCCAGTAGCTAAGAGGAAGAGCCGAATTCTCGCGCGCGCTTGCCTGGGAGGACAACAGCACGTGTTCTATATGGGCGAGATCGCGTTCGATCATTGCCTGTCGCATGGAGCCGAGCGCTCCGGTGGGGAAGGTCTGTCGCATGAAGGTGGCGTCTAGCGGTAAAAAGCACTGAGAGAGCAAGCCGCGTGCCGCAACACTCCAGTTCACCCGTCCGATACCGCCGAAATCCATGCAGGGCGCGCTATAGCGGCGTGCGAGAACGCATGAATCCCGCCCGGCGGCCTCGCTCCTGCGCGCCTTTTCATCGCGCAAAACGGCCTTTGTCCACGCCCTTTTTTACAATGTCCGCCCTCGCCTAACCTGCATGCGGAGCGCATCTTCATTCAAGCTTCTCTGCCGCGAGCCGATAACAGGACGTAACAATCCATTTTGTGAGGAGCGTTCCTCAGATCAACGGCTGTCATGGCTCTAATTACGCGCGCTTCCGATTCCATTACGCACCGCCTTGTCGTTTATTCGGTAGCTGGACTGGCGACGCTGTGCTCGCCGGCCGCATTCGCCAACAACGAGTCTGCCGGGAGCATCGCGCCGACCCCGGACACTGCCGAGCTCGCCGCGATGCCTCTGGAAGCGTTGATGCAGGTCACGGTGAATACCGCGTCGCGTTTCGATCAGTCCGTCACCGACGCCCCCGCTGCAGTCGTCGTGCTGACCGCCGAGGACATCCGTCAATTTGGCTGGCGCACGCTCGCCGACGCGCTTGCGTCGCTGCCTGGCCTCTATGTGACGAACGACCGCTCATATGAATATCTCGGCGCACGCGGTTTTCAGCGCCCCGGCGACTACAACAGCCGCTTCCTGCTGCTGATAGACGGCATTCGCACGAACGACGGCGTGTTCGGTCAGGCGCCTATCGGCTCGGACTTCCCGCTCGACATGGACATGGTCAAGCGCATCGAGTACGTGCCGGGTCCGGGTTCGTCGATGTATGGAGCCAACGCACTTTTTGGCGTCATCAACGTGATCACCAAAAGCGGCAGCGATCTGGCCGGCGCGGAAGCCGCCGTCGCGGCAGGCAGCTTCGGCGAAAAGAAGGCGCGTGCGTCATACGGCTGGCATGGAGCGCACGGAGCCGACATTCTGCTGTCGGCAACAGCGTACGGACGAAACGGCCAGGATCTCTACTATCCAGAGTTCGACACGCCCGATCAGAACCACGGCATCGCGAACCGGCTGGACTACGACCGTGCGCAGAACTTTCTTGCGCGAGCCGCTTATGGCGACTTCCGGCTGAGCCTCATCTACGGAAATCGCACTAAGGGTATTCCCGATGCGCCATACGGCGCAGTGTTCAATGCGCCGTTCAGCGTGTCGGATACGCATAGCTATCTGGATCTCTCTTACCAGCACGCGCTCTCCGACGGCGTCTTGCTGGCGTCGCAGGTCTACTGGGGCCGTTACGACTACCGGATGCCCGCGGTCAACGGCCCAGAACCGTACATAGTCAACATCGACGGAAGCCATGCGCTGTGGTACGGGGCCGATGTGCATGCAACCATTTCGTCGCTTGCGAAGCATCGCATCGTGATCGGCACGGACTTCGCGAGAGACGCGCGCCTCGACCAGTACAACTACAACGTCGCGCCCTATTCGCAAATTCTCGACGACCATCACAGCGGCAATCGTGCCGGCGTCTATATCGAGGATGAAATCACGCTGCCCGCCAACTTCACGTTGAACGCGGGCTTGCGTTACGACGAGCAGACCGCCGCGGGCGGCAACCTGAGTCCGCGCATCGCGCTGATCTATAAGCTGACGCCGCGCGATACGTTCAAGCTGCTGTACGGCGAGGCCTACCGCGCGCCGAACGCCTACGAGATGTACTACGCGTCAAGCGGCCCTGACGGGCAATTGGGGAACCGGTCGCTAAAGGCCGAGCACATCGCGACGACCGAACTCGTCTATGAAAGAGCGGTGTCCACGACGGGCCGCGCAACGCTTTCGCTCTTCCAGTACTACGCGCGCGATCTGATCAGCGAGACGCAGGACTCGTCCGGCCTCTTCATGTTCCGCAACGTGAGCCGCGCGACCGCGCGCGGCGCCGAACTCGCTTACGAGCAGCGATTCGCGCGCGCGCGTCTGCGCGCGAGTTACTCGTATCAGATCGCTCACGATTCCGACACCGGCGCCGCGCTGCAGAACTCGCCGCGGCATCTCGCGAAGCTCAACCTGGCCGCGCCTTTCTTCGCCGATGCGTTGATGAGCGGGCTCGAGGTGCAATGCACGTCGTCGCGTCTGGCCGTGGCCGGCGAGGCGGGCGGCTTCTGTCTGGCGAACCTCACGCTCAGTTCGCGCCGGCTGGTTCGTGGAGCCGAACTGTCTTTCTCGATCTATAACCTGACCGACAAACGGTACGCCGACCCAGTGGGCCCCGGCTTCATACAGGAGACTGTTGCGCAGCAAAGCCGTACCTTCCTCTTCAAGGCCGTCTACGGGTTCTGATATGGACCGCGTTCGCATCCAGATCATCGCGGCGTATGTCCTGTTCGCGTCGCCCCTGATCGTGCACACCGTCGACGCGCAGGTCGACCTGCCTGCGCTCGAGGCCGCGTACATCTTCAACTTCGCGCAGTTCACCGACTGGCCTGCGGGGCGCCCCGCCGACAACATAGTATCCGTATGCGCGGATCCTGAGAGCCCGCTTGGCCAGGCACTCGCGAGACTGGACGGCAAGCACGGAGGCAAAGAGGCGTGGCGGGTTCGCCCGTTGCCCCGCGCGGAAAAAGCGGCGGATTGCCAACTCGCGGTGCTCACAGCGGGCACCGCGGCGAGTTCGGCGATCAAGGCGCTGCTCGCGTCCGACGCGCCCGTCGTGATCGTCAGTGAGGCCGACGCCACCGAGCAGGGCTGGGTGATCCGCCTCGTGCGCGAGGGCGAGCATCTGAAATTCGATATCAACGTTACCGAAGCTTCACGCCGGCGCATCACGCTGAGTTCGAAACTCATGCGGCTGGCAAGGACGGTTCTATGAACAGTTTCTCGGTCTGGCGCAAATTCGCATGGCCGCGCGAGCACGTGAACCTCGTCGGCGTGGCGATCGCGCTGCTGGTTTCGAGCGTCGTGCTGCTCGTTTATCAGGCGCTTTCGCTGCGCACTTCGCTGACCGAGGACGTCAGCATGCAAGCCTCGGTGCTCGCCGAAAATCTGACCGCCTCCGCGATGTTCCGCGACCGCGATGCCACCGCGGAAGTGCTCGGCTCATTGCGCAAGGTCCCGCACGTGGAAAGCGCCACTGTCTATACGCCGGCCGGCGACCTGTTCGTGCGCTACACCCGCCCAGGCTTGAGCCGCGAGGAGTCCGAGGAAGGCACGCTGGCGAAAGCCGGCAACTCGCAGCGCCTTTCGCTCGCAGACATCTTCGTCGCGGCTCCGATCGTTCATAACAACCAGTCGCTCGGCAGCATTGTGATCGTGGCGACGACGGACGCCATTCAGATGCAGCTCGCACAATATGGCTGCTTCCTCGTGGGCGCATCGTTGTGTTCCGTGTGGATCGCCTCGCTCGTCATGAGGCGCATGCGCGAGCGCGTCTCGCGCGCGGAAAAGGACCTCCAATATCTCGCCTCGACCGATCCGCTGACGGATCTGCCGAACCGTCGCGCGTTCTACGACGAACTGAAGGCGCGCCTGCACAAGGCGAGCGCGGCGGACAAGCGCGTTGCGCTGATGATGGTGGACCTCGACAACTTCAAGATCGTCAACGACACGCTGGGTCACGGCGCGGGCGACGAACTGCTCAAGCAGGTTGCCGAAGCCTTGCGCAATGTGGTGCGGCCCAATGACCTCGTGAGCCGCATCGGCGGCGACGAATTCGCCGTGGTGCTCGGGCCCGACGCCAGCCGCGTTCGCGCACGCGCGACTGCCGGGCGCATCGCGCGCAATCTGTCACGCCCGTTCCTTCTGCAAGGCAGCGACTCGGCCGTGACGGCGAGCGTGGGCTTTAGCGTCTATCCCGAGGACACCCGCGAAATGGCCGAACTGGTCAGCAATGCCGACATCGCGCTGTACTCCGCTAAAAGCAGGGGCAAGAGCATTGCCGTGGAATTTCAGAGCGAGATGACGGCAGAGGCACAACGGCGCGCGCGTATTGAGGCCGAACTGCGCAAGGCCGTCGATCAGGACGGACTGGAGATCGTCTACCAGCCGCAATTCGACTGCCTGTCGGGCCGGCTGCTTGGCGCGGAAGCGCTGGTGCGCTGGACGCATCCTTCGGAAGGGCCGATCTCGCCCGCCGAATTCGTGCCGATTGCAGAGAACAGCGACCTGATCGTGTCGCTCGGCCGCTGGGTTCTGTGGCGCGCATGCCGCGACGCGGCAAACTGGAACGCCGGCCGCAACGCAAGCGTGCATGTGGCTGTGAACATTTCGGCGCGGCAATTGCGGGCCGAGGGCTTCACCAACGAAGTGTGCAACGCGCTGCAAAAAAGCGGCCTGCCCGCTTCGCTGCTCGAACTCGAGCTGACCGAAAGTCAATTGATGTCCAACATGTCGGTGGGCATTCAGGCAATGCAGGAATTGCGCGCAGCGGGCGTGCGCCTTTCGCTCGACGACTTCGGCACCGGTTACTCGTCGCTGTCGTATCTGCAATCCTTTCCGGTGCACAGCATCAAGATCGACCGCAGCTTTATCTGTCCATTGCCGAACGGCGGTCAGCCCATCGTCACGGCCATTATTTCGATGGCGCATAGTTTCGGGCTGCTGGTGGTCGCAGAAGGCGTCGAATATCCGGCGCAACTGGAATGGCTGTGCGATGCGCGCTGCGATGTCGTGCAAGGCTACCTCACTGGGCATCCGATGTCGCTGCCGCAACTGCTCGCGATCATTCGCGCGGAAGAAGCCCCGGAAAAAGACAGGCCAGTCGGACTGCGCACGCAGCCCGGAGCGCGGCCACAACGCGCCCCGACCGCCTGAGTGCGCCCTTGACCGCTGCAATATACGAAGGTACCCTACGCAGGTAACCTTCATATATTATTCCGGCACGCATGGGCAAGAACGATCCGCCGCTCGACTCCAACTCCCTGCATGTATTGGCTGAAGACCTGCGCGTGCTGAACGGCAAGCTCCGCCGCCGCCTGCGTGAAGAGGCGCATCTCGGCGACTTCACGCCTTCGCAAATCCAGGTACTCGGTCTGCTCGAGCGCGACGGCCCGGCAACGGTTACCGAACTCGCGCGCGCACAGGGCATGCGTTCACAATCCATGAGCGAGACGCTTTCGGTTCTGAAAGCCGCGGGCCTCGTGAGCGGCGCGCCCGATCCGAACGACGGCCGGCAAACCGTGCTGTCCGTCACACCGGCCTTCCGCAAGAAAATCAAGGCAAGCCGCGCCGCGCGCGAAGACTGGCTTTTCCGCACCATCCAGACGCGCTTTTCGGCGGCCGAGCAAAAGCAGCTCGTCACCGCCGTCGCATTGCTCAAACGCCTGATCGAGTCGTAAAGCGTCAGGCACAAACCTCAACAGGAGCACCCGTGGCACTGTCTACACTCGATGGAAGAACCGCACTGGTCGTGATCGATTTACAGCAAGGCATCGTGGCGATGCCCACAGCGCATCCCACCGCAGACGTGGTGCAACGCGCGGCCGCGTTAGCCGACGCATTCCGGCGCCACGGCCTTCCGGTCGTACTCGTCAACGTGGCGGGCGGCGCACCGGGGCGCGCGGAACAGACGCGCCCTACCGGCAACTTCCCGCCGGGATTCGCGGATCTCGTGCCCGAACTGAACCGGCAAGCGTCGGATCACCTGGTGACCAAGCGCACGTGGGGCGCGTTCACGAACACGGACCTCGAAGCGTATCTGCGCGAGCAAGGCGTAACGCAAATCGTGCTTGCGGGCGTGTCCACCAGCATCGGCGTCGAATCCACCGCGCGTTTCGCGCACGAGCTTGGCCTGAACATCGCATTTGCCGTGGACGCGATGACTGACCTGCATCTGGATGCTCATACCAACAGCCTCACGCGCATCTTCCCGCGGCTCGGCGAGACCGGCACGACACAGGAAGTGCTAGACATGCTGGAACAGACTCGCGCATCGGCATGAGCATGACGATGCGCATGCGCCGTGAGCCGCACGTCGCCCACTTGCCGCCGCGCAAGGCGTTGCTATGAGCAGCACGTTCCGCTCGCTTCGCAACTTCAATTACCGGATGTGGGCAAGCGGCGCCATCGTCTCGAACGTCGGCACGTGGATGCAACGCACCGCGCAGGACTGGCTCGTGCTCACGGAACTCACACAACACAATGCGACTTCCGTGGGTATCGTCATGTCGTTGCAGTTCGGGCCACAAATGCTGCTGTTGCCGCTCACCGGCTATGCAGCGGATCACTTCGACCGTCGCAAGCTTCTGCTGGTCACGCAGGCCGCCATGGGCAGTCTCGCGCTGGGCCTTGGCCTGCTCACCATTACGGGCCTCGTCGAGCTCTGGCATGTGTATGTTTTCGCGGGACTGCTCGGCTGCGTGACCGCATTCGATTCGCCCGCGCGACAGACCTTCGTGTCCGATCTGGTTGGCGAAAGCGATCTGTCGAATGCAGTCGCCCTCAATTCAACGTCGTTCAACGCAGCGCGCATGATCGGTCCGGCGGTGGCCGGCTTGCTGATTGCATCGGTTGGAACCGGTTGGGTGTTCCTGATCAATGCACTCTCTTTTGTTGCCGTGCTCGGTGCATTGCGCATGCTGCGCGTGCGCGAACTGCATGCGAAGCCTCGTGCGGTACGCTCGCGCGGCAGCTTTGTGGAAGGCTTCAAATATGTATGGAAGCGCCCCGATCTGAAGGCCGCGCTGTTGATGCAGTTCCTTATCGGCACGTTCGGGCTTAACTTCCCGATTTTCATTTCGACCATGTCGGTCACCGCTTTTCATGCGGGTGCAGGCGAATACGGCGTGCTGAGCTCGACCATGGCGGTGGGTTCGGTCACCGGCGCGCTGCTGGCCGCGCGCCGCGCGCGGCCGCGCATGGCGTTGCTGCTTGGCGCGGCCGCGATCTTCGGCGTGGGCTGCACCGCCGCTTCGCTGATGCCGAATTATGTGCTGTTCGGCATGGTGCTCGTCTTTATCGGCGTGTCGACGCAAACCTTCAATACGTCGACCAACAGTCTCGTGCAACTCTCCACGGAACCCGCGATGCGCGGCCGCGTAATCGCAATTCTGCTTGCCATTGCGCTCGGCGGCACGCCGCTTGGCGCGCCGGTGGTCGGCTGGGTCGCGGATCGTTTCGGTCCACGCTGGGCGCTTGGCGTGGGCGCGGCGTCGGGTTTCGCGGCCGCGCTGGTAGGCCTGCTGTATCTCGTCAAATACCGGGGCCTGCGCGTATTTGTCGACGCCGGGCGCCTTCGCTACAGCATCGACGAGCCGCGCCAGGCGCCGCCCTATGTAAGCCCTGCTACCGCCGTGCAAAACGCGGTGCTCGATGAGGCGGAAGAAGAGTCGTCGTCGGGTGTATGAAGCCACAATGAAAAAAGCCGCGGCTGAAGTGTCAGCCGCGGCTTCTCTTGTTGCGCTGATCGCGCTCGTTGCTCTTGTTGCGCTTGTTCCGCTCGTTGCCCGGCTCGCGAGTTACTTCGCCACAGGCATCGTAAACTCAGCACCCTTGGCGATGCTGTCGGGCCAGCGCTGCATGATGCTCTTGTAACGCGTATAGAAGCGCACGCCCTCTTCGCCGTACGCATGATGGTCGCCGAACAGCGACTTCTTCCAGCCGCCGAACGAGTGCCATGCCATCGGCACCGGAATGGGCACATTGATGCCGACCATGCCCACCTGTATCTGCCGGCCCAACGCGCGCGCAACGCCGCCGTCCGAGGTGAATAGCGACACGCCGTTACCGAACTCATGCGCGTTGATCAGTTCGACCGCGCTCGCGAAATCGGGCACACGTACCACCGCCAGCACCGGGCCGAAAATCTCTTCCTTGTAGATCTTCATCTGCGTGCCGACGTTGTCAAACAGCGTTCCGCCGATAAAGAACCCGTCTTCTTTCGCGACGGGATGTACGCGGCCATCCACGATGAGCGTGGCGCCCTCTTCCACGCCCGACGCGATGTAGCCCGCCACTTTCGCCTTGTGCTCGGCGGTTACGAGCGGCCCCATTTCGGCGTCCAGGTTCTCGCCATTCTTGATGACGAGCGACTTCACGCGCGGCACAAGCCTTTCGATCAGCTTATCGGCGATATTGCCGACAGCCACTGCCACCGAAATCGCCATGCAGCGCTCGCCGGCAGAGCCATAGGCGGCGCCGATCAGCGCATCCACGGCCTGATCGAGATCGGCGTCGGGCATCACCACGAGGTGATTCTTCGCGCCGCCCAGCGCCTGCACGCGCTTACCGCGCTTCGACGCTTCCGTGTGGATGTACTCCGCAATCGGCGTCGAACCGACAAACGACAGCGCCGCGACGTCCGGATGTTCGATCAATGCGTCGACCGCCACCTTGTCGCCGTTGACCACATTGAACACGCCGTCCGGCAGACCGGCTTCCTTCAGTAATTCGGCAATGCGCAACGACGCCGACGGATCGCGCTCGGACGGCTTCAGGACGAACGTGTTGCCGCAAGCCAGCGCGACGGGGAACATCCACATCGGCACCATCACCGGGAAATTGAACGGTGTAATGCCCGCGACTACGCCAAGCGCCTGACGCAGGTTCCAGTTGTCGATGCCGCCGCCTATCTGGTCGGTGAAACCGGTTTTCAGCAGGTTCGGAATGCCGCACGCGAACTCGACCACTTCGATACCGCGCACCACCTCGCCCTGTGCGTCCGTGAACACCTTGCCGTGCTCGCGCGTGATGAGCATCGCGAGTTCGTCGTGGTGCTGGTTGAGCAGTTCCTTGAACCTGAACAGAATGCGCGCGCGCTTGAGAGGCGCGGTTTCGCTCCATGCTGGAAATGCCGCCTTCGCTGCTTTCACCGCGGCATTCACTTCCTCTACCGATGCGAGCGCGACCGCGCCCGTCACCTTGCCGGTCGCGGGATTGAACACGTCCTTGAAGCGGCCACTGGTGGGCGCAACCATGGCGCCGCCGATGTAGTGGCCCAACTGCTGCACGGACAGCCTGTCTTGCTCGTTTACTGCGTTCATCGCGTACCTCACGTTCGGGAAGGGGCCGGGCGCAGTGCGCCGGGCAGGGCCAGCGGATTGAAGACCCGCCAACTGTATCGACGCTGCGCCCCTTATTCCCTATACAGCAAAACAGAACCGCGCCTCACTGTATTGTTTTTTGTGTGGCAACTGTATTGGATCGCCGGGCGGCCGCGCATGAATGCGCGTGGATAAGGGCAACGTCAGAGGTATTGCAGCGGACTGCACTGTATCGCTGCATCGCGGTGTAAGTCCTGGGTTGCATAGTTCGCGCGCCGGACGCCAAATGAAGCGGCCGCATGGGCTTTTGACAGCACCCGATGAGGAGGCGTGATATGGCAACGAACGCATCGGCAAGTGGCCGCAAGCATCGCGGACAGGCTGGCAAGGCAACCGCCAGCGGCTGGATCGGCTCCGCACTCGAGTACTACGATTTCTTTATCTACGCGCAGGCGGCGGCGCTGATTTTCCCCCAACTGTTCTTTCCATCCGGCAATCCGAAAATCGCGATCGTCGCCTCACTCGCCACTTATGGCGTCGGCTACGTCGCGCGGCCTATCGGCGCGTTCGTACTCGGACATTGGGGCGACACGCACGGCCGCAAGAACGTCCTGCTGCTATGCATGTTCCTGATGGGTTTTTCGACAATGGCAGTCGGCCTCCTGCCGACTTATCACCAGGTCGGTCTGCTGGCGCCGACGATGCTCGTCGTGCTTCGCCTGATCCAGGGCTTTGCGGTTGCGGGAGAAATCTCGGGCGCAAGCTCGATGATTCTCGAACATGCGCCCTTCGGACGACGCGGCTATTACGCAAGCTTCACGCTGCAGGGAGTGCAGGCCGGGCAGATTCTCGCTGCTGCGGTGTTCCTGCCGCTCGCCTATTACATGGAGGAAAGCTCGTTCAATTCGTGGGGCTGGCGCATTCCATTTCTGCTGAGCGCGCTGGTGCTGGTGGCCGGCTACATCATCCGTCGCGAGGTCGAAGAAACACCGGCTTTCGCCAAGGAAGACGCGACCGGCGGCGTGCCGAAGTCGCCGATTGCCGAGGCTTTCCGCTACAACTGGCCGGATATGCTGCGTGTAGTCGGCTGCTCGCTGATGAATGTGATTCCCGTGGTCGCGACGATTTTCGGCGCTGCATATGCAGTGCAGGCCTCGTACGGCATCGGCTTTTCGAAAAGCGTCTACCTGTGGATTCCAGTGATCGGCAACATTGTCGCCGTGCTGGTGATTCCTTATGTGGGCAATCTGTCTGACCGGATTGGCCGGCGCCTGCCGATCATTGTGGGCGCACTCGGTGCGGGTCTGCTCTCTTTTGCGTACCTGTACGCGATCAGCATTCACAACGTGGCGCTCGCCATGGTGATGTCGATCCTCATGTGGGGCGTCATCTACCAAGGCTATAACGCGACGTTCCCGAGCTTCTACCCAGAACTTTTCCCCACCCGCTCGCGCGTCTCCGCAATGGCGATCGGGCAGAACATCGGCACCACGATTACCGCGTTGCTGCCGGCATTGTTCGCTTATGTCGCGCCGCCGGGCTCGCACAACGTTCCCCTAACGATCGGAGCGATCACCTTCGGCATTACGATCATTGCAGCGGTCACCGCATGGAGCGCACGTGAAAATTATCGCGTGAGACTGAGCGACCTGGGCCAGCCCGATGCAGTGCCGCTCGACAAGACGAGCTATGACCGGTTGAGAGCCGAAACGTTGGCGGATGCGAAAAAACCGGCTGCTTCGTAGCAGCGCAGTGCGAATAACTTTTTGGCGCCTAGCGCCATTGCGCGGTCAGCTCGTTTGCAAGCACCATTTTCTCGCGCACCCGTTCGAGAAAGGCCGCGTCCAAGCCGCTTTGCATCTTGAGGAATTTGAGCGCCGCCGAATGAACGACACGTATCGCCTGACCGTCTATTCCGCTCATGCGCGCGGCGCTGCGGCGGGTTTCCTCCACAAGATCGCGCGCGCTGCTGAAATCGGGCGACAGTCCGCTCTGCGCTTCAAATCCGGCTCGCAGGTTGGCCGCATATTCGCGCGACTGTCCAAGCAGGTCCATGTCGACGAGCAGGTCGATGCCTTGTCCCATTCGGCATGCACCTAGAATCCACAGCGCGATAAACGCGCGGTAGGCGTTGTTGCCTTCCGCGCTGCGTGCATAGTGTTCGCACGCAACAGCGTAGGCGTCGTCGGAAGCGGGCGCCGCAGGCGGCAACTTCACGTCGCATAGCTCGATGATCTGCCTGACCAGCGGCTCCGTACGGTTCAAGCCGAGCACGCGAAACGGCGCGGCCACGAAAAACGGATTGCGCCACTGCTGGTTGAGAAGCCACCCGGACGCAAACTGCGATGCGGGATTGCGCAGCACGCCCACATGCATTGCGTCGGCAAACGCGTGCCTGAACCACTGCAACCTGCCCGACGAACGACAGAACTTGAGGACCGGCACTCTGCCCTGTTGAGCCGAGTGCTCGCAAAGGCCGCGCAAATAGCTCTGTAGCGCGGCAAATTCCGCGTCCGGCTGCTCGCTGAAACGGTCGATATTGAAGGCTCTTCGGTATCCGCTCACACCGCGCGCGCCTTCGCCCAGGAACGCTTTATATTCGTCGAAGTAAGGCGCCTCCAGAGGCGGATGTCCCGATGTCAGCGTGGGGCGGCTTGCGGCAACCTCGGCGAGACTCAGATCCGCGAGCACGTTGCTGAGCGGCTCGTAAAATCCTGTAGCGCCGTTGAGCGCGCGAAGACGGGACCACACCCACGTGCCCGCGCTGCGCCAGCCGGTATGCAGAAATATGGCCTGTTTCAGGGCACTTTTCGGTGTGGCGCCAGCCTCAGGTGACAACGGCATCGGACTCTCTTCAATGAAAGCGGTAATGAATGGTGTAGCCGTACTTTAGCGCTTCGCGGCATGGCTAGCCATGAACCGCGCGCGGCCCCTTCAGTCGTCTTCCTGCTCGATACCCGCCAGTAGGTCGTCAACGGCGCGATACACACGCTCGACAATCTCCGGTCCCACCTTACGCTCCAGTTCGCGGTACTGCGCTTCAAGGTCCTTCGAGATCACGCGCACGAGTTCCACGCTCGTATCGGTTAGCGAAACCAGTACGCGGCGCTGGTCCTCCGCGAAACGCTCTTTTGTCACCAGCTCCATGCTCTCCATGCGCGCGAGCACGCCCGCCATGCTCGGGCTCGAAATCGTGCAGATGTCCGAGATGTGACGCGGCTCCATTGGGCCGTGCTCGTTGAGTGCGCGAATCACGCGCCATTGCTGCTCGGTCAAACCGTGCGCCGTAATCAATGGACGAAAACGCTCCATCATTTTTTCCCTGGCGCGCAGCAGCAGCATCGGCAGGTTGCGGTGCAAAACTCGTGTGGAAGCGGACGAAGACATATTGGACGATGATAGAAAGCAGCCGTCGAAGCTTAAGGGAAAACCCGCGATCAGCCGACTGGCTATTGACCCTGGATCATATCAAGCGCAATACTACTAACATGTTAGTGTTTATGTCGAGTCTTCCTTCAGAGGCATAGCCAGGTCATGTTTGCACTTGCCGATTATCTGCTGCATCCGGAAGGCGACGCATTGCCTCGCGATGTCGATGCGCACACCGCGGCGGCGCTGCTCGCACGGGGCATGGCGTGCCGTCCGCCCGTCAGCGGTTCTGTCTACGGAACCTTGCTCAACGACCGTGCCGCGATCGCGGCCCTCGGCGATGCAATGCACGCCGCGCCATACAAGGCACCGCCGAAAGCGCCGGTTCTATACCTGAAGCCGCGCAATACGCTCGCGGGACATCGCGCGAAAGTGGTCGTGCCCGACGATAGCGTGGGCGTGGAGGTGGGTGTGTCGCTCGGGATCGTGATTGGACGCACTGCAACGCGTGTGTGCGCGGAGCGGTCGTTGGACTACATCGCGGGCTACACGGTGGTGGCCGATCTCAGCGTGCCGCATGCAAGCGTGTATCGTCCGTCCGTGCGATTCCGGGCGCGCGACGGTTTTTGCGTGATCGGCCCTGCGGTTGTCGCCGCGCGGCACGTTGCCAATCCGGATGAACTTGCCATCGCGGTTTCGCTCAACGGCAGGCATGCGTTCGCGGCGAGCACGGCTTCGTCGGTACGCAAGGCGGCCGTACTGCTCGCCGATGTCACCGAGTTCATGACGCTCGCGCGCGGCGACGTCATCACGACAGGTGTGCCGCACGGCTCGCCCATCGCGCATATCGGCGACGAGGCAACGCTGTCGATCGGCGGACTTCCGCCGCTTCGCGTGTCGTTCGTCGGCGCAACGCAACTGGACGGAGAACAGGCATGATGCGCGGTCGTGTAGCGTATGCAGGCGCGATTCACGAAGCCTATCCGCATGCAGAAGGCGTGCAACTCGCGGATGGACGCGTGTGCGGCGAAGACGAGGTTGTCTGGCTCACGCCCGTCGAAGTCGGCACCCTCTTCGCGCTTGGCCTGAATTACGCCGAACATGCGAAGGAACTGCAATTCAACAAGCAGGAAGAGCCGCTCGTATTCCTCAAGGGACCGGGCACGGTGCTGGGTCATCGCGGCTTCACGCGGCGCCCGGCCGATGTCGCTTTCATGCACTACGAGTGTGAACTCGCTGTCGTGATCGGCCGCACTGCGCGCAACGTCGGGCAGGACAACGCGATGCAGCACGTCGCCGGTTACATGATCGCCAACGACTACGCCATCCGCGACTACCTCGAAAACTATTACCGCCCCAACCTGCGCGTGAAGAACCGCGACGGCGCCACGGTGCTCGGTCCATGGTTCGTCGACGCAGCGGACATTAGCGACGTGACGCAACTGGAATTGCGAACTTTCGTCAACGGCACACTGCAGCAACGCGGCAATACCCGCGATCTCGTGACCGATATTCCCGCGCTGATCGAATACCTGAGCGGTTTCATGACGCTCGCGCCGGGCGACGTGATTCTCACCGGCACGCCGGAAGGCATCGTGAATGTGAATGCCGGCGACGAAGTGGTGTGCGAGATCGACGGCCTCGGCCGCCTCGTCAACACAATTGCATCCGACGCGGATTTCGGCCGTACCTGACCGGCAACACCTGAAAGGCAGCGCAAGAGCAAAGTACAAACGCAAGGACAACGCAATGCGAATCGAACATCTCATCAACGGCAAGACGGCCAGCGCGAAAGCCTACTTCGAAACCGTCAATCCGGCGACGCAGGAAGTACTCGCCGAAGTGGCGCGCGGCGGCGAGAAAGAGGTCCACGATGCCGTGCATGCCGCAAAAGAGGCATTTCCCGCATGGGCCGCCAAGCCCGCTTCAGAGCGCGCGAAGCTTGTCCGGAAGCTCGGCGAACTGATTGCAAGGAACGTTCCGGACATTTCGGAAACCGAAACGAAAGACACCGGCCAGACGATCTCGCAAACGCGCAAGCAACTGGTTCCGCGCGCAGCCGACAACTTCAGCTACTTCGCCGAGATGTGCACACGCGTGGACGGCCACACCTATCCGACCGACACGCATCTCAACTACACGCTGTTTCATCCGGTCGGCGTGTGTGCGCTTATTTCGCCGTGGAATGTGCCGTTCATGACGGCTACCTGGAAAGTCGCACCCTGTCTCGCGTTCGGCAATACTGCCGTGCTGAAGATGAGCGAGCTGTCGCCGCTAACCGCGTCGATGCTCGGCACGCTCGCGCTGGAAGCCGGCATTCCGGCGGGCGTGCTCAACGTCGTGCACGGCTTCGGCAAGGAAACCGGCGAGCCGCTCGTCGCGCATGCTGATGTGCACGCGGTGTCGTTCACCGGCTCTACTGCAACGGGCAACCGGATCGTGCAAACCGCCGGGCTCAAGAAGTTCTCGATGGAACTCGGCGGCAAGTCGCCATTCGTGATTTTCGACGACGCCGACTTCGAGCGCGCGCTCGACGCCGCCATCTTCATGATCTTCTCGAACAACGGCGAACGCTGCACTGCTGGCTCTCGAATCCTGGTGCAGAAGTCGATTTACGCGAAGTTTGCAGAGCGCTTCGTAGAACGCGCGAAGCGCCTCGCCGTGGGTGATCCCCTGGCGGAGAGCACGATCGTCGGGCCGATGATCAGCGAGGGGCATCTGGCCAAAGTGCGCAGCTATATCGAACTCGGGCCCAAAGAAGGCGCCACGCTTGCGTGCGGCGGCCTCGACACGCCTGATTTGCCCGAAGCCATGCGCAAGGGCAACTTCGTGATGCCCACGGTTTTCGTGGATGTGGACAACCGCATGCGCATCGCGCAGGAAGAGATTTTTGGCCCGGTCGCGTGCCTGATTTCATTCGACGACGAAGCCGACGCGATCCGGCTCGCAAACGACGTCTCATACGGTTTATCGAGCTACATCTGGACGGAGAGCACGGGGCGCGCGCATCGCGTCGCGGCCGCCGTGGAAGCCGGCATGTGCTTCGTCAACAGCCAGAACGTGCGCGACCTGCGTCAGCCGTTCGGCGGTACGAAGGCATCGGGCGTGGGACGCGAGGGCGGTACGTGGAGCTTCGAAGTATTCCTCGAACCGAAGAATGTTTGCGTGTCGCTCGGCTCACATCACATTCCGCGCTGGGGCGTCTGACTCGCCGGACATATCGCGAGGCGCAGTGCGTCTCGCGGCACAGAAAGAAGGAGACCACGATGGGCAAGCTCGCGCTGGCAGCAAAAGTGACACACGTGCCGTCGTTATATTTGTCCGAGCTCGACGGTCCGCATAAGGGTTGCCGTCAGCCCGCGATCGACGGTCATCATGAAATCGGCCGGCGTTGCCGCGAGTTGGGTGTGGATACGATTGTCGTATTCGACGTGCATTGGCTCGTCAATAGCGAATACCACATCAATTGCGCGCCGAAGTTCGAAGGCGTCTACACGAGCAACGAACTGCCGCATTTCATCAAGAACATGCCGTATGCGTATCCCGGCAATGTCGGGCTCGGCAATCTGATCGCTGAAGTCGCCAACGAAATGGGCGTGAAAAGCCGCGCGCATAGCGAGACCACGCTCGAACTCGAATACGGCACGCTGGTGCCGATGCGCTATATGAATGGCGATCGGCATTTCAAGGCCGTGTCGGTTGCAGGCTGGTGCATGTGGCACCAGCTCGAAACCAGCGCCCGCTTTGGCCTCGCGGTGCGCAAGGCAATCGAAGAGCGCTACGACGGCACGGTCGCCATTCTCGCGAGCGGCTCGCTTAGCCACCACTTTGCCGACAACGGCACGGCTGAGCAATTCATGCACAGGGTGTGGAATCCTTTTCTCGAGCAGATGGACCGCCGCGTGGTCGAGTTATGGCAAGCCGGCGACTGGAAGACATTCTGCGCGATGCTGCCGCTCTACAACGAGAAATGTTGGGGCGAAGGCGGCATGCACGACACGGCGATGCTGCTTGGCGCGCTGGGTTGGGACCGCTATGACGGCAATGTGGAAGTCATCACGCCGTATTTCGGCAGTTCGGGAACCGGGCAGATCAATGCGATCTTTCCGGTCACGCCCCTGCCCGCGTGAATCAAAGCGTGAATCGAAAATGGAGGACTTGTCGTGCCGCATCTGACACTCGATTACAGCGCCAATCTCGCTGACAATGAAAGTATTGGCCGCCTCTGCAATACGCTCGCTCGATGCCTTGCCGAACAGCACGAGAACGGACAGCGCGTGTATCCGCTTGGCGGCATTCGCGTGCGCGCGCTGCGGTGCGAACACTATTGCATTGCCGATGGACGCGCCGACGCAGCGTTTTTACACGCCAACCTGAAGATCGCCACGGGACGCTCCGAAGCCACTAAAAAAGCAACTGGCGATGCGTTGTTCGCGCTCATCAAGCAGCACTTCGCCAACGAGTTTGAAGAGAGTGGGCTCGCGTTGTCGCTGGAGCTCAATGAATTCAGCGAAGCCGGCACCTGGAAACACAACAACCTCCACGCGCGGCTCAAAGCGCAGTAGCGAGCCGTGACACGCTCGTCGAGGCTCAATCGAGAACACATTATGTTAGACATCCAGACTATTCGCGAGCTCGCCGCGCAACTCGACCACGCGGAGAAGACGCGCACACAATTGCGCCACTTCTCCGCAAGCCATCCGCAGATGACTGTCGAGGACGGCTACGCGATCCAGCGCGAATGGGTAAAGCTCAAACTCGCTGAAGGGCACGTAATCAAAGGGCGCAAAATCGGCCTCACGTCACGCGCAATGCAGCGTTCTTCGCAGATCGACGAGCCTGACTATGCGCCGCTGCTCGACAGCATGTTTATCGAGAACGGTCAGGATATTCGCGCAGATCGTTTTATTGCGCCGCGTGTCGAAGTGGAACTGGCGTTCGTGTTGAGTAAGCCGCTCCAGGGTCCAGGCGTCACGCTGTTCGACGTACTCGACGCCACGGCGTACGTCACGCCCGCGGTGGAAATCATCGACGCGCGTATCGAGCAATTCGACCGCGAGACGCGCGCGCCGCGCAAGGTGTACGACACGATTTCCGACTTCGCGGCCAATGCGGGCGTGGTGCTCGGCGGGCGTCCTGTGCGTCCATTGGATGTCGATCTTCGCTGGGTCGGTGCACTGCTGTATAAAAACGGCGCCGTCGAGGAAAGCGGACTCGCGGCCGCCGTGCTGAATCATCCGGCCACGGGCGTTGCGTGGCTCGCGAACAAGATCGCCCCGTACGACGAAATGCTCAACGCGAACGACGTGATTCTGAGCGGCTCGTTCACGAGCCCGATTGCCGCCAGGGCGGGCGACACATTTCATGTCGACTATGGTCCGCTCGGCGGCATCGCTTTGAACTTCATTTGAGTGCGCCTATGTCCTTGCCGCAAAACCCATTCAAACGCGCGCTACGCGAAGGCACGCCGCAATTCGGCCTGTGGGCCGCGCTTGCCGACGCGTACGTGACCGAGTTGCTCGCGACCGCCGGCTTCGACTGGCTGCTGATCGACAACGAACACGCGCCTAACGACGTACGCAGTACGCTCGCGCAGTTGCAGGCCGTTGCAGCCTACGCGTCGCACCCGGTCGTGCGGCCGGTACGAAGCGACAGCGCCTTGATCAAGCAGCTGCTCGACGTCGGCGCCCAAACCCTACTGCTGCCGATGATCGACACCGCCGAACAGGCCGCCGATGCAGTCGCGGCAACGCGCTATCCGCCGCAAGGCATTCGCGGCGTGGGCAGTGCGTTGGCGCGCGCGTCGCGCTGGAACCGCGTGCCCGACTACCTGAATCGCGCTGCCGACGAACTGTGCGTGATCGTGCAAGCCGAAACGGTGCCGAGCATGCGGAATCTGCCGGCGATTGCCGCGGTGGATGGCATTGATGGCGTGTTTTTCGGCCCCTCCGATTTGGCCGCGTCGATGGGGCTGCTCGGCAAACCTGGCGATGCAAGCGTGCGCGAAGCGATTCGCGGCGGCATAGAAACCGTGCGGCGCGCGGGCAAGGCTGCAGGCGTGCTCGCGCCGGATCGCGCGATTGCCGGGGAATATCTCGCGGCAGGGGCTACGTTTGTGGCGGTCGGAACCGATACCGGCTTGTTGAGCCGCGCGGCGGCGGAACTGGCGGCGTCGTATAAGAACAGTGCCGGATTGCATGCCGCAGGGACGGGCGGATACTGAATGTCCGCTATGACAACACCGTGATATGCGATTGCCCAGAAGGCACAAACAGAGTAATTGCGCACTCCACCATCTACTACAGCGAATAACCCAGCGCATCGCGCGGTTAGATCTCGCTTACTCCCCCGCAGGCCACGGCAACCCTTGCGCGGACCAGTCCAACTCCACGCCGATCACGGAGCGCTCGTCTGCGAACTGCACGGCGAGCGTGACCGCAATGCACGGCCTGCCGCTGGCGAGAGAAAGATAAGGATTACTGGCGACTGCCACTCCCGGCAGCAGCACCGCATTGCGATAGTACGGCCGGTGGTCCCAGCGCGCGTCGCGCGGATTGGCCACCGGATGCAGCGACGCGCCATCCTTCACCCAAGCCGGGCCCGGCAGTTCTGGCCCGACCTGCCGCCCCGAATCGTCGAGAATAAAGCAGCTCACGCAACGCTCGAACGTCGCGAGAAGAGCAAACGCGCGCGTCATTTCGGCGCCCTCGCGCAACGCGTCCGCAGCCTCGAGCAACGCGAGCCGGCAAGGCTCCACCTCGGATTCGAACAACGCATGCTGATGCGCGCGGCCTTGCGCGATCACGTCGAAAGCATCGTCGATACGCAGGTGCACCGAACCCGGCGGCACGATCTCGGCCGCAGGGCGCCCCAGCAGATAGCCTTGCGCGAAGTCCACATTCGATTCGACCGCAAGTATCAACTCCTCTGTCGTCTCGACGCCCTCCACCACCACCAGCATGCCCGCCTGATGCAGCAGCGACACAAGCTTCGGCAGGATCGGCTGCCCGGTGCCGTGACCGGTTGCGCGTATCAGTTCGCCGTCGAGCTTGACGATGTCCGGACGAATGCGCAGCAGCCGGTCGAGGTTCGATTGGCCGGCGCCGAAATCGTCGACCGCAATCAGGAAACCGTGCTCGCGGTACGAGGCCGCCGCCCGCGACATCTCGTCGACGCTGCCGCCATGCGATTCGAGAATTTCGAGAATCACCTGCTCCGGCGCGAGCTCCACTCTTCGCACGATGGCGGCGAGTTCATCGGCATAGCCTTCGGCGACGAAGGTGGCCGGCAGAATGTTAAGAAAGAGCCAACCGTCCGCGGGCAGCAAGGCGCGCGCGTTGGCCAGATGCACGGCGTGGCTCGCGCGGTCGAGCACGCCCTCGTCGCTCGACGGCGTGGGCGCGAACAGCACGGCCGGCGGCAGCAGCGTGCCGTCGTCCAGTTCGCCGCGCAACAGCGCCTCGAAACCGACCTGCTTCTGATGCGACAGGCTGAAAAGCGGCTGAAAGTGCGAGGTCAGGTAATAGTCTTCCCATCTATGCCGCAAGCCGGCCGTGCCCGCCGCGCCACACGCGTCCTCGATCAGCAGTTGCAGCGGCGCGTCGGGTAGCGGGCGCTCGGCGCACACGCGGTTCCTGCCGGAATGCTTGGCGCGCAGCAAGGCTTCATCGGCACGATCAAGCAGCACCATGATGTTCTCGCCGACGCGGTGCTCAGCCACGCCGAAGCTCGCGGTCAGATTGCCGTCCGACCTCGGGAGCGCGGCAATCGCGCCGCGCAACCGCTCGGCGAGACTTAGCGCGCCCACAAGTCCTTCGCACGACAGCACCGCGAACTCCTCGCCGCCGATCCGGCTCACGCTGTCGGCGGGCGTGGTCCCTTCGAGCAGAATCTGCGCGACCTGACGCAACGCCAGGTCGCCCTCCGCATGACCGAAGCGGTCGTTCAGCGATTTGAAATTGTCGATGTCGAGAAAAATCGCGCTCACCTGGCCGCCATGCGCGACATCGGCGAGGCGTCGCTCCGCCTGCGCGACGAACGCACGGCGGTTCTGCAGGCCGGTCAGCGGATCGGTGGCGGCGAGCTGCGCGAGCTGGTCTTCGAGCAGAAAGTGATTGCGCCGGAACCAGTAAAAACCGAAGTGAAACACGACAGCCGTCGGCATGCCGATCGCCGCCACCCACATCCACACCACGACGTCGACGTCGGCCGTGCGCGGCGCGCCGAGCAGCAAGCCGACCGCCGTCGCATAGAAAAGCGCGCTGCCGACGAAGAAATGCGTCGGCGTGAGCCACAACGGCGCGGCGCAAACCGGTATGACGACCATCGCCGGCAAGCTCCACAACAGCGGCTGTTGCACGCCCGCCACGTTCAGCGCGAGGCCGACCACGAGCGTGAGCGAGAACGCCACGCCGATCGCGCCGAAGCTCCAGGTCGAGCGGGCGCGCGGAATGGCGAGCACCAGCAGGGCCAGCACCAGCGCGCAGCCGAGCCGGTATGCAAGCGGCTCCGCCGGCCCGCCGGCAAGGCCGCGCGCCGCCACCAGACAGAGAAAGGCGACGACAGTGAACGCCATGGTCACCGTCGAGAGCGGACGCTGATGTTCGAGCGAGCGCCGGTGAAAGCGCTCGCGCAGGCCGGCATCGGCGGATTGCTGCGGCAAGGTCAGGAGCATAGGGATGGCTAGGGCAGGTCCGGTCACTCTACCTATGTATATCGGCAAATATCTGACGAATGTTTAGCCCTTGCGAAATATACGGCAATTGCTACCTGGCGGCTTCTGCATGGGAAGGACGTTGGGGGCTACGTCACACGCCCGACACGCGCTTTTGCAGACGGCTACCGAGTATGTTAAAGATCATACGTTTAGCGCTGAGGAATATATTCCGGCTGCATTATGGCGCGCTGCATTTACAGAAAGACGGGGTTAGGAAAGGAAGCTAAAAGAACGGCCGAGACCTGCCGTTAATACGAAGTACGTACCGCCATCGCGCGTGACAGCGGACTGGCAGGTGTCGACGCCGCCCGGCACCCCGCGCCGGCTTTCCTCAGACAACGGTTTCGCGCGTATCGGACAGGTGACCGAAAGTGGCTAAAAGTTAACGTCTTAAGTAGACTGCTCCAAAGTGTGCGGAAGCGCCTGGTTAATGGCGGTAAAAATAACCTCGGTCCGCGTGCAATGCACGATTTAACGAACACCTTTCTCCTGCACCCGGTCGTCGGCATCTGCTTCATGCAGTTTCTTGCGACGGCCATTTTCCAGACAACATGGCTGCAATCCTCGATTACCTGCTGGACCGTCAACTGTCACCGCAATGGCGGGGCATGCTTTCCGCATTGGCCGCGGAGTTCGAGGCGCAGATCGGCCGCGATGAACTGCGTCAACTGATGCACCGCGTGGGCAGCCGCTTTGCGGCCTCGCATCCTTTGCCCGCGTGCGACTCGACGGCGGATCTCGCGCGCACCTTGAACGCGCGCTGGCGGGAAATCGATTGGGGCTATGTGGAGCTGGCGGACGAACGCGAGTCGCTACGCATCGTCCATTACTGCGCGCCGCTGCCGGCTTTCGGCAACAGCGCGCTCGCGTGGACGCCCGCTTTTCTGGAGGGCGCGTACCAGACGTGGTTGAGCGCGCTCGGCGCGCAGGGTCTGTCGGTCGTGCAGACAGGCGAATATGCGGACGATACGGCGCTCGAGTTCCGGCTCGGCCGTCACGCGGTGTGACATAACGACAGCGATAGAGCCAGGCGGTGCGCAGGACCGGTGCGCGCCAGCCAGTGGGCTGGGAACTGGTATTGGGATTGAGATCGGGTCTGCGGCGGCTGCGCATAAAGATTGGGTAACGCAGGTCATGACAAGAATGGCGGCATCATGAGTTCATCAAGCGACATCGAAAAGTTATTCGATCATTTCGGCGGCGATGCCAGCGCGTACCAGGAGATTGGTCGCGAGAACGAGGCGCATACGGCACGTACGCGTTGGCCGCTGCTCGTGACGCTGGACTTGCGGCAGCCGCCGATTCCCGCTATCGGGCCGCACGGGCAGACCAGCACGAGGCCGCAACCGGCCGACGGCGAGCCCGCCGCAGCAGCGCCAGCCGCCGATCGCCAGGATGCCGCGCCGAAAGACGCCGTCTCGGTCATGCGCGCGAAAGCGCCGCTTTTCACGCGATCGCCGCGGCGCGACATTCCACCGGTTATCGTCCCGGCGGCTGCGCCGGTCGTCCCGCGCGGCGCGGCGCGCTTCGGCGCTGCTGGTAGCAGCGGCACTGCCGCAACGCTACCGGCTTCCGGATCGGCGGACGCCGTGCCGCCGGTCGATGCGGCTGGTTTGGCGTCGGCTCCGGCAGAAGCAAAAGCAGGGGCATCGGCACACGTCCGTGCCCATGCCGGCCCCGCGAGTCCCGCGACGATGAAGGCGGTGACGCTTGCCGCCGCGCCCGCCGTAGCGCCGACGCACTCGCCGATGTCCGCGCCCGCGCCCGGATCTGTGCCAGCGTCGGCCGCCACGTCCGCATCCGCACCAATGTCAGCCCCCGCGTCCCCGCCGCAACAACAACCCTCGATCCTCGGCAAGCTCTTCAACCGCGAACCGGAACCCGCGCCCTCCCGCGCCGCCGGGCCGGCCGCGGAGCCCGTCGCGCTGCAGTCGCTCTTCGACCGCCTGCGCGGCACGCCGCACGGCACCGCCGCGCCGGCCCGCGCCGCCGAAGCCGCGGCGCCGAACTCGTGGCTCGTCAACGGCCCGCGTCGCTCATGAAAGTCATCGCGGTAGTGTCCGCCAAAGGCGGCGTCGGCAAGACGACCCTTGCCGCCAATCTCGCTTCCGTGCTGGCCGCGAGCGGCCGGCGCGTAATCGCGCTCGACCTCGATCCGCAGAACGCGCTGCGCCTGCACTTCGGCGTGCCGCTCGACAGCATCGACGGCGTCTCGCGCGCCACCTTGACAGGCGACGCATGGCAGTCGGTCATGTTCGACGGCGTCGACGGCGTGACGGTCCTGCCCTACGGCGCCGTGCTGGAGGAAGACCGCCGCCGCTTCGAAGCACATGTCGACCAGGACCCGCTGTGGCTCGCGCACGCGCTGCGGACCCTGCGGCTCGACGCGTCCGACGTGGTGATCGTCGACACGCCGCCGGGTTCGTCCGCGTATGTGCGCGCCGCGTTGTGCGCGGCCACCTTCGCGCTGAACGTGGTGCTGGCCGACGCGGCGTCATACGCGGCCATTCCGCAGATGGAGCGGCTGATTGAGACCTACGCGGCGCCGCGCGCGGAGTTCGGCGGCGTCGGCTACGTGGTGAACCAGATCGACCAGTCGCGCCAGTTGACCAAGGACGTGCTGAAGGTTCTGCGCCAGATGCTCGGCGACAGGCTGTTCCCCGGCGTGATCCATCTGGACGAAGGCGTGAGCGAAGCGCTTGCCTGCGACACCACGCTCATCCATTACGACCCGTTGAGCCAGGCCGCCGCCGACTTCCGCGCGTGCGGCTCGTGGCTCATGTCGGCGGTCGACGCCATCGCCGTCTCGCCGAGGAACGTCGCATGAGCACGCCGCAATCGGAGCCCATTGAAGCGGTGGAACCGTCGCGGCTCGAACGCCTTGTCGACGCGCGCTTCTGGAACAGCCGCATCGTCACCGCGCTGATCACGCTGTTTGCGCTCGTCACGCTCTACTTCGTCTTCACCGTGCCGCTCGCGTTCTACGAGCAACTGACGTTCGCCACCTGCTGCTTCATCACCGCGCTGCTGTTTCGCCGCATGCAAGGCCGTTACGCGACGATGGTCATGATCATGCTCTCGGTGGTCACCTCTGGCCGCTATATGTACTGGCGGCTCACCGCGACCACTTACTGGGAGCATCCGCTCGACGCCGCATGGGGTCTGCTGCTCGTGTCCGCCGAGGTCTATTCGACGCTCGTGCTGATGCTCGGCTACTTCCAGACCGCGTGGCCGCTCAAGCGCAAGCCGATGCCGCTGCCCGCCTCGCGCGACGCATGGCCGACCGTCGACGTCTTCATTCCCACGTACAACGAGCCGCTCTCGGTGGTGAAGCCGACCATCTACGCGGCGCTCGCGCTCGACTATCCGGCCGAAAAGCTGTCCATCCACGTGCTCGACGACGGCCGCCGTCCCGAGTTCAAGGCGTTCTGCGAGGAAGTCGGCGTCAACTGGACGATCCGCACGCACAACCGCCACGCGAAGGCCGGCAACATCAACGAGGCGCTCAAGATCACCAACGGCGAATACCTCGCCATTTTCGACTGCGATCACATTCCGACCCGCTCGTTCCTGCAAATCGGCCTCGGCTGGTTCCTGCGCGACAAGCTGCTGTCGATGCTGCAAACGCCGCATCACTTCTTTTCCGCCGACCCGTTCGAGCGCAACCTCGGCACCTTCCGCAAAGTGCCGAACGAAGGCGAGCTGTTCTACGGGCTCGTGCAGGACGGCAACGACCTGTGGAACGCCACGTTCTTCTGCGGTTCGTGCGCGCTCCTGCGCCGGAGCATGGTGGAAGAGATCGGCGGCATTGCAGTCGAAACCGTCACCGAGGACGCGCACACCGCGCTGAAGCTCCACCGGCTCGGCTACACCACCGCCTATCTGGCGATCCCGCAAGCCGCGGGGCTCGCCACCGAAAGCCTGTCCGGCCACATCGGCCAGCGCATCCGCTGGGCGCGCGGCATGACGCAGATTTTCCGCATCGACAATCCGCTCACCGGCAAGGGCCTGAAGTTCGGCCAGCGGCTGTGCTATCTGAACGCGATGATGCACTTCTTCTACGGCATCCCGCGTCTCGTGTTCCTGACGGCGCCGCTGTCGTATCTGTTCTTCGGCGCGCACGTGATCGAGGCCGCCGCGAGCACCATCGCGATCTACGCGCTGCCGCACATGATGCACGCGAGCGTCACCAATTCGCGCATGCAGCGCTCGTTCCGTCATTCGTTCTGGGCCGAGGTGTACGAGTCGGTGCTGGCGTCGTACATTACCGCGCCCACCCTGCTCGCGCTGATCAACCCGAAGCTCGGCAAGTTCAACGTGACGGCCAAGGGCGGTCAGATAGAGAAGAACTACTTTGACTGGGCGATCTCGCGGCCGTACCTGTTCCTGCTGTTGCTGAACCTGATCGGCTTCTGCGTGGGCATCGTGCATATCTACCTGAACTGGCACACGCGCAGCGTCGTGCAGACCACGCTGCTGAACCTGGGCTGGACGGTCTACAACATGCTGATTCTCGGCGCGAGCGTGGCCGCCGCGAGAGAGCGGCGGCAGATTCGCGCGGTGCACCGCGTCGCGATGGAAATGCCGGTGATGCTCAAGTTCTCGACGGGACGCACGCTCGCGTGCCGGACCATCGACTACTCGGAAGGCGGCGTGGGCGTTGCGCTGCCGGCAGCGATTCAGGTGCCGATGCACGAGCGCGTCACCGTATCGCTCTTTCGCGGCGACGAGGAATACGCGTTCCCCGCCACGGTCGGCTTCACGGCGCCGGGCCGCGTGGGCCTGCGCTTCTCGGCGATGACCCGCGAGCAGGAGTACGAGTTCGTGAAGACCACCTTTGCCCGCGCCGACGCCTGGACCGGCTGGGCCGAAGGACGTCAGCAGGACACTCCGCTGCGCGGCCTCACGCACGTGCTGACGGTCGGTGCGCGCGGCATCGCGGGGCTCTTCGAGCATCTTTACAGCGACTTGCGAAGCTCGCTGAAAAGCCGTCCGGTGGACGTCAAGAAGCTAAAAACCAAAGACTGATCTATGCGCAACAGGATGGCGAAGGGAAGCACCGAATGCTCGAAACACGAGCGCAATGACAGTCGCAGCGACACAGGGTTGCAGCTGCGCGGCGTGCAACGCCGCCGCGCCTCGCGCCTCGCGCGCGGCGTCGCCGGCTGGCTCGCGTTGCAGACCGCGCTTTCGGCGCCGCTCGCCTCGGTGGCCGAAGCGGCGGCCGCGGCCACCAATCTCACTACGAGCGCGGCCACGGGCACAGGCAACGTTGCGCCGCCGAGCCCCGCGGTGCCCTACGATTCCGCGATGATCGCCCAGGCGCCGCTGGCCACGCCGACGCCGGCACTCGCCGCATCCGCGGTCAAGGCGCTCGGCGTCACGGCGCCGACCACGGCCGAGCCGGGCACGCTGGTGCCGGGCGGCCGCCGCCAGACGCTCACGTTCGCCGACCTTGGCGCGCTCGACCCCCTGCAACTGCGCGGCACCGACGGCCAGAACGGCGTGGCGTTCTCCGTGCGCGGCGACGAAGTGGTGACCGGCGCGGTCCTGCATCTGGTCTATAGCTACTCGCCTGCGCTGCTGCCTAACATCTCGCAACTGAAGGTGCTGGTGAACGGCGAGGTTGCCGCCACGCTGCCGGTGCCGCGCGAGCAGGCCGGCATGATGGTCGCGCGCGACGTTTCGATCGATCCGCGCTTCGTCACCGAATTCAATCACCTGAACGTCCAGCTGATCGGCCATTACACGACGAACTGCGAAGACCCGGCGAACTCGTCGCTGTGGGCCACCGTCAGCAACGCAAGCTCGCTCGACCTGACGTACGCGTCGCTCGCCAGCAAGCCGGATCTGGCGGCCTTGCCGCAACCGTTCTTCGACCGCCGCGACGTGCGCCGCCTCGAATTGCCGTTCGTGTTTCCGCACAAGCCGAGCGCCGGCACGCTCGAAGCCGGCGGCATCGTGGCCTCGTGGTTCGGCGCACTCGCCGGCTATCGCGGCGCGGTTTTCCCGGCGCAGCAGGACAATGTGCCGCTGTCGGGCAACGCCGTGGTGTTCGCCACCGACGATCAGCGCCCTGCCGGCGTAAAGATTCCGCCGATCTCCGGCCCGACCGTGGCAGTGGTCGAGCGTGACGCGCCGGCGCGCGGCAAGCTGCTGCTCGTGCTGGGGCGCAGCGACGCCGAACTCAAGATCGCCGCGCGCGCGCTCGGCATCGGCCGGAACATGCTGACCGGACAAAGCGCGACCATCACGGGCCTGACCGAACTCGCGAAGCGCGCGCCGTACGACGCGCCGAACTGGTTGCCGACCAACCGCCCGGTCCGCTTCGGCGAACTCGCCGACGCGAGCGACCTGACCGTCTCCGGCTACGACGCCGACGCGGTCCACGTGAATCTGCGTGTGCCGCCCGACCTGTTCATGTGGCACACCAAGGGCGCGCCGATCGACCTGCGCTACCGCTACACACCGCGGCCGCTGCGTGACCGCTCGTCGCTGAATGTGAGCGTGAACAAGGGCTTCGTGCAGTCGCTGCCGATTCCGGCCGAGTCGAGTTCGATGTTCGAACTGAGCCGCTACTTCGCGCAGGTGCTGCCCGACAAAACCGCTGAGGCGCGCCGCACCGTGCATATTCCGCCGCTTCTGCTGACGCCGCGCGCGCAACTGCGTCTGCACTTCTACTACGACATTCCGAATACCGGCGAGTGTCACGGCCGGCTGCTGCAAAACGTGATCGGCGCGGTGGACCCGAACTCGACCATCGACCTGTCGTCGTTCCCGCACTACATGGCGCTGCCGGATCTGGCGGCGTTCGCCAACAGCGGCTTTCCGTTCACGCGCATGGCGGATCTGTCGGAAACCGCGGCGATCCTGCCGAACGACGCGGATTCGAGCGACTACAGCCTGTATCTGCTGACGATGGGCCGCATGGGCGCGTCGACCGGCTATCCGGTGGCGGGCGTGACCGTGGGCACGGCCGACGACGTCGACAAGTACGCCGACAAGGACCTGCTGATTTTCGGCGCGCCGGGCAAGCAGCCGCTCCTGCAACGCTGGGCGAAGTCGATGCCCTTCTCGAGCAACGGCGACTCGCACACCTTCCAGATCTCCGACATCGTTTTCAAGCTCGAGGACTGGTGGCACGGCGAACGCGGAGTGGAGCGCCTGCCCGCGCGCGCCGACCTGACGCTCGTGAGCTCGAATGGCGACGCACTCCTGACCGGCTTCGAATCGCCGCTCAAGAAGGGCCGCAGCGCGGTGGCGCTGATCAGCGCGGCCGGACAGTCGGACGCCGATCTGTCCGCAGCCCTGCTCGACGCCGACATGCTGCCGGAAATTCAAGGCGCGATGGCCGTGATTCACGGCCGCACGGTGACCATCGCCTCGAACGGCGAGGCTTATTATGTCGGCCATCTGTCGCCGCAGGAGTATCTGCGCTGGGCGCTCTCGTCG
Source organism: Burkholderia sp. WSM2230 (assembly GCF_000472445.1). Lineage (GTDB taxonomy): Bacteria > Pseudomonadota > Gammaproteobacteria > Burkholderiales > Burkholderiaceae > Paraburkholderia. The sequence goes on along the minus strand of NZ_AXAJ01000007.1, from coordinate 94,323 downwards.
CATCCGCTCTTGCTGATGCTGGGCGGCGTACTCGCGGCGCTGATCATCGCCGGACTGTTCTACCGGATGCTGCGCTCGGTCGCGGCGCGCCGTTTGAAGGACTCACAGGACTGATATGCGGTTTCGAATCAACAGGAAACAGGGCCTCGCGCTGGCGCTCGGCCTGACGCTGGGACTCGCGGCATCGGCGAGCTTCGCGCGGCTCGTGAAGACCGCACAGCCGGCCGCCGCACCCGGCCCATGCGGCGACTGGAGCGGCTATCGCACTTTCGTCGAACGTTTCGTACAGGCCGACGGCCGCGTCATCGACTACTCGACGCCGGCTCAGCAGACCACCTCGGAAGGCCAGTCATACGGCCTCTTCTTGGCGCTCGTCGCGAACGATCGCGCGACCTTCGACCGGCTTCTGAACTGGACGCGCGCGAACCTCGCGGGCAATCAGTTCGATCCGCAGAACGTGCGCCTGCCGGCCTGGCAATGGGGCAGGAAAGCGGACGGCTCGTATGGCGTGCTCGATCCCAATTCCGCTTCCGACTCCGACTTGTGGATCGCCTACGACCTGCTGCAAGCCGGACGCCTGTGGCATGAGCCCGCTTACACGCAACTTGGTCAGGCGCTCGCGGCGCGCATTGCCCGCGATGAAATGACGAGCCTGCCGGGCATTGGTCCGATGCTGCTGCCGGGGCCGCAAGGCTTCAAGGACGGCGGCGTCACGCGCCTGAATCCGAGCTATCTGCCGCTGCCCGTGCTGCGCGCGCTCGCGCACGAGATTCCGAACGGCCCGTGGGCGAAGCTCGCGGAGAGCGCCTACAGATTCATCAAGACCACTTCGCCGCAAGGCTTCGCGCCGGACTGGGCAGCGTGGCAGAACGGCCAGTTCGTGGTCGATCCGACAAACGGCGACACCGGCAGCTACGACGCGATCCGCGTATATCTGTGGGCCGGCCTCGCGGCCCCCGCCGATCCGCTCGCGAAGCCGTGGCTCGCGGCGCTCGGCGGCATGCGCGCGCGAGTCGCGCAAAACGGCTTCCCGCCGGAGAAAGTGTCGTCGACGAGCGGCACTGCAAGCGGCGAAGGCCCACTCAGCTACTGGGGCGCGCTCGCGCCGTACTTCAAGGCGCAAGGCGACGCGCACGGCCTCGGCCTCGCGCGCACGCATCTGGCCGCGCTCGACGCGAGCGTGCCGGGCCGCGAACCGGTGTACTACGACAGGGTCCTGGGCTTGTTCGGCACGGGTTTCATCGACGGACGCTATCGCTTCGACGAAAGCGGCCGTCTCGTGCCGAGCTGGAGAAACGCATGCGACTGAGCGCTCTTGCAAGGTCGCTGCGCTTCGCGCTGAGCGTGCCGCTCGCCTGCTGCGTGGCCGCCGCCGCGCCCGACGCGTTGGCGCAGGCGTCCAAAGATCCGATGAGCGTGCTGATCGACCAGGGCAAGTACTGGCAGTCGCATCAGCGCGGCGACCTCGCCGAACAGGCGTGGCTCAAGGTACTGCGCATCGATCCGAAACAGCCCGACGCGCTGTTCGGCATGGGCATGGTGCTTGCCGACCGCAAGGACGGCGCGGGCGCGCAGCAATATCTGTCGCGTTTGAAGGCGGTCGCGCCCGACTACCCGCGTCTGGACGACCTCGGCCGGCGGCTCGGCGAATCGAGCCTGCGCGACCAGACGGTGAACGACGCGCGGCGGCTCGCGCAAAGCGGCCAAAGCGCGAGCGCGGTGCAGGAATATCAGCGGGCTTTGACCGGCAAGCCGGCCACGCCCGAATTGCAGCTCGAGTACTACCAGGCGCTCTCGGCCACGCCGCAAGGCTGGGACCAGGCGCGCCGGGGACTCGAACAGCTCGCGCGCGACAATCCCGACGATCCGCGTTACGCGCTCGCTTACGCGCAGCATCTGACCTATCGCGACGTCACGCGCCGCGACGGTATCGCGCGGCTGCAAAAGCTCGCGGGCGACAGCACAGTGGGCGCGTCGGCGAAAAAGAGCTGGCGCCAGGCGCTGCTCTGGCTCGACGCACGTCCGTCGGATGCCGCGTTGTACCAGGCCTACCTGCAAAGCGCCAGCGACGACGCCGCGGTCAAGGCGCGTTTCGATTCGATGGTGCAGCAGGACAGGGCGGCGCGCGAGCGCGCGCAGGAAAACGCCAGCGTGGACGCGCGCGGCCGCATGATTGCAGACGGTTTCGCCGCGCTCGATCACAACGACCCGGCTACCGCGCGCGCGAAGTTTTCGTCGGTGCTCGCCAATAGTCCGAACGACACCGACGCGCTTGGCGGCATGGGCATCGCCGCGCTGAAGCAGGAGCATTTCGCCGAAGCGCGCAACTACCTGGAGCGCGCGTCGCGCAACGGCAATCCGGCGCGCTGGAAAAGCGCGCTCGACAGCGCGACCTACTGGACCTACACGAGCGACGCGATCGGCGCGCGCAGCAACGGCGAGTTCGCGAAGGCGAAGTCTCTGTTCGAACGCGCGATCGCGCTGAACCCGTCCGACGTCACCGCGCAGGTGCTGCTCGGCGAAATGCTGCTCGCCAACCATGACGCGGCCGGCGCCGAACAGGCGTACCGGATGGCACTGCGCCGCCAGGCCGACAACCCCGATGCGATTCGCGGACTCGTCGGCGCCCTCGCCGCTCAAGGCCGCGGCGACGAGGCGCTGCAGTTCGCCAATCAGTTGAACGCGGAACAGCAGTCGAAGGCGGGCGGCATCAACCGTCTGCGAGGCGAAGCTCAAGCCGCGCAGGCGCGCGCCGCGGAAGCGCGCGGCGACCTGGGCAGCGCGCGCAGCCTCTTCGAAGACGCGCTGCTCAACACGCCCGACGACCCGTGGGTGCGCCTCGACCTCGCGCGCATCTACGTGCGCCAGGGCGCAGTCGCCAACGCGCGCAGCATGATGGACGGCCTGCTCGCCGCACATCCCGACATGACGGATGCGCTGTACGCGAGCGCGCTGCTGTCCGCGGAAACGCAGGACTGGTCGACCGGCCTCGCGCAACTCGAACGCATACCCGCGGCGCAACGCACCGACGCGATGGCGTCATTGCAGCATCGCCTGTGGGTGCATCAGCAGGCTGAGCTCGCGACCCGCATGGCGCGCGCCGGCCAGACGCAACAGGCGCTGGCGACGCTGCGCGCCGCCGAGCCTGTAGCCGGCAACAGTCCCGAACTGATCGGCGTGCTCGCGGCCGGCTACCAGCAGGCCGGCGACCCGAACCACGCGCTCTCTCTCGTGCGCGGCGCGATGAGCGCGGCGCCCGGCAACACCGATTTGCTGCTGCAATATGCGGGCATTCTCTCGGCGACGCAGCAGGAGTCGGAGCTCGGCATGGTGATGCGCCGGCTCGCGTCGATGCAGTTGACGCCGCAGCAGCGCACGGATTTCGGCAACCTGAATCTCGGCATCGTCATCAAGCAATGCGACCTGGTGCGTCAGCGCGGCGATCTCGCGAGCGCCTATGACGTGATCGCGCCGTGGCTCGCCGCGATGCCGGACAATCCCGATCTGCAAGCGGCGCTCGGCCGTCTGTATGCGACTGCCGGCGACGACCGCAACGCGCTCGAAAGCTATCGCGTCGCATTGCGGCGCAAGCCCGACGATCTCAGTCTGCTGCAGGCGGCCATTTCCGCTGCGTCGGGCGCGAAGCAGTTCAGCGACGCGGAATCGCTCGCGAAAGAGGCGTTGAAGGCGGCGCCCAACGATCCCGGAGTGCTCGCCACAGTCGGGCGCATGTATCGCGCGGAAGGCAAGCTGTCGCTTGCGTCGACGTATCTGCAACGATCGCTCGTCGCCGCGAACACGCCGCTGATGGCCAACGCGCCGCGCAGCGGCGCCGCGAGCAATGTGCCGCGCGGTTGGGAGACGGCGATGCGGCGTATCGGCGCGACGCCGCTGCCCGGCACCAATCCCTTCGAAGGAAAAACCGCGACGGTCGCGCCGACCGACGCCGATAACGCCGCGCTGGGCTTCAATGCTTCGGCGAATGCCGCGCGCGCTTCGCTTCCGTACTCGCAATCTTCATTGCCGACACAGACCGTGCCGAACTATCCGCCGCCCACGCAGCCCGCGCCGTATGTCGCTCCTTATGCGGCACCTGCTCAGCCGTATTTGCAGCCGGCCTTACAGCCGACTGCGCAGCCGTACATGCAGCCGTACACGCAGCCTTATGCGCCGAACGGCGTGTCGGCCCCGCTGCCGTCCAACGCGCCTCGCCAGGGCGCCGACACGGGCGGCTACGGTCAGGAGAGCAACGGTTCGAGCCAGTCCGGCGCGCCGTTGCAGCCCTACCCTGGACAGGGCCGCGAAGCAGGCTCGCCGCAGATGCCGGCTGCGACGCCTATGCAGCAGCCGTACAACCCGGCCTATGCGCAGCAGGCGCCGTATCCGCAGCAGGCGTATCCGCAGCAGCAGTACGGCACGCCGGACGGCTACGCGCCGACGCCGTGGCCCATGTCGCCCGCCGCGCGCGCGGCGCAGGCCAACGCAGGGACGACACAGCCTTACGGTGCGACGACGAATGGCGCGGCCAACGGCAGGCGCAGCACGAGCAAAAAGCAAAGCGCGTCGAAGAACAGCCGCAATGGAGCCGGTTACGCGCAGCAGCAGCCGTATAACGGGCAGCAGGGTTATGTGCAGCAGGGTTATGCGCAGCAGCCTTATCAGTCGTATCCGCAGCAACAGGCGTATGCGCAACAACAGGCGTATGCGCAACAACAGCCGTATCCGCAGCAGCAGTATGGTCAGCAGCCGTATCAACCCTATCCGCCGCAGCAGCAGGTCTACGGCAATCAGGGCTATTACGCGCAGCAGCAACCGTACATCCCGCAGCCGCCCACCGGCTACGCGCAAGCGTATTCCCCACAGCAGCCGGGCGCGAACTACGAACAGCCGAACGTCGCCAACGCGCAGACGCTCGGCGTGGCGGAGGAACTGGCGCAGGTCAATCGCGAGCAGGCGAGCACGATCTCGGCCGGCATCGTGTTTCGCAACCGCAGCGGCGAGGACGGCCTGTCCACGCTCACCGACATCGAGGCGCCAGTCCAGGGCCGCATCAAGGCGGGCAACGGCCATGTTGTCGTGACGGCGACGCCCGTCACGCTGGATGCGGGGACGGCCTCCGGCAACGTCTCGACGCTCGCGCGCTTCGGCGCTGGCCTGTCGAACAGCACGTCGGCTGCGGCGGCCGTGGCGGGCACCAATAACTATGGCAGCCAGACCGCGAGCGGCGTCGGGCTCTCGGTCGGCTACGAAGGCCGCTCGCTGTCCGGCGATATCGGTGTGACGCCGATCGGCTTTCGCGAAACCAACATTGTCGGGGGCGCGCAGTACAACGGCGGCATCAGCGACAAGGTGTCGTACTCGCTGGCCGTCGCACGGCGCGCGGTGACCGACAGCCTGCTGTCGTACGCGGGCACGCGCGACGCGGCGTCCGGCCTCGAATGGGGCGGCGTCACGTCGACGGGCGGCCTCGCGAGCCTCGCATGGGACGACGGCACCAACGGTCTGTATGTGAACGCCGCGTACCAGTACTACCAGGGCCACAATGTCGCGAGCAACAACGCCGTGAAGGGCGGCGGCGGCATCTATACGCGCGTCTTCAAGGATGCGGATCAGACGCTGACCGTCGGCGTGAATACGACGCTCATGCGTTACAACAAGAACCTGTCGTACTTCACGTATGGCCAGGGCGGTTACTTCAGCCCGCAACAATACGTGATCCTGAATTTGCCCATCGAATGGACCGGCCGCAACGGCGCCTTTACTTATGACGTGAAAGGCTCGATCGGCGTGCAGCATTACCGCCAGGACGCGTCGAACTACTTCCCGCTCGGCGACTCGGGCGGCTTGCAAGCGGCCGCGGCGGCGAACGCCACGCTGATCGGCAATAGCGTCGACAGCAACGCCCAGTACCCTGGGCAGAGCAAGACCGGCGTCTCGTATTCGCTCAGCGCGGTGGGCGAATATCAACTCGCGCCGCAACTGGCGTTCGGGGCAACGGCTTCGCTTGGCAATGCTTATCAATATCGCGAGTGGCTTGCCGCCGTCTACATGCGCTACAGCTTCACGAAACAGACCGGCCTCCAACCGTTCCCGCCGACGCCGCTCACCTCGCCTTATCTGTCGCTGTCCAACTAGCGGAAGAAGGCGCGCTGCGCCTTCGTCGCTTGTCAGCACGTTCAGGGTTATCGCGCGACCTTCCGACCCGCGGATACGCGCGCGCAACGTGCCATCAGCAGGAACTGCCCCGTATCTTCCGAAGGATCGTGTAAGCCGCGCGCAGCGTTTATTGCCGCTTGTGAGAGCATGCGCGACCCGCACAGGTAAAAGTTGCGCGCATCAAGGTGCGTGCGCAACGAATCCGCGTCCATCGCGTATCGGCCCTTTACGCGGACAATGTGAACCGGCAGACTGGAGACCCATTCATCAACGCGATCTCCGTGGAGCGCAGCATGCCATTTCCGGCACAAGATCACGGCTGTTCGGGCTGGAGCGGCGAGATGGCGCGGCGCATCAGTGAATTCGACTGGTCGGCAACCGGCATCGGCGCGATTGCGGATTGGCCCCGCAGCCTGACCGCCACGGTGCAGTTGCTGCTTGCTTCGCCGGTGCCGCTCGTGCTGCTGTGGGGCAAATCCGGCTACATGATCTACAACGACGCGTATGCCGTTTTCGCAGGCGGGCGGCATCCGTATCTGCTGGGATGCCCTGTCGAAATAGGCTGGCCCGAGGTCGCGGAATTCAATCGTCATGTAATGGAGACCTGTCTTGGCGGCGGCACGCTCTCGTATCGCGACAAGGAACTCGTGCTGCTGCGCGAAGGCAAGCCCGAGGACGTGTGGATGGACCTGTACTACAGCCCGGTCGCCGACGACAGCGGCGCGCCCGCGGGCGTAATCGCCGTCGTGGTCGAAACTACCGAGCGTGTGCTCACCGAACGCTGGCGCCAACGCGCCGAAGCGGATCTGCACGAGACCAACGAACGCCTGCAACTTGCGCTCAATACCGGCGCCGTGCTCGGCACATGCGTCGCCGACATGCAGACCGGCAAGATCACCGGCGACGAGCGTTTTGCCCGCACCTTTTCCTTCTCGGTGGAAGAAGCCGCCCATGGCGTCGATCACAGCGCCGCGACGCGAGTAATTCATCCAGACGATCAGTCGCTGCTCGAACATATGCGGACCCAGGCACTGCAACCAGGCAGGCCGTTTCGCGCGGAGTACCGCATTCGCCGGCCTGACGGGGAGTACGTGTGGGTGCAGGCAAACGGCCAGTGCGAGTTCGACGAACACGGTCAGCCCACCCGCTTTCCGGCTGTGCTGATCGACATCCACGAGCGCAAGATCGCCGAGCAGTCGCTGCGCCAGTTGACCGAAACGCTCGAACAGCGCGTCGCCGATGCGGTCGCCGCACGCGCGCTGGCCGAAGAGCAACTGCGTCAGGCGCAGAAGATGGAAGCGATCGGCAGCCTCACAGGCGGCGTCGCGCACGACTTCAACAACGTGCTGCAAGTGATCAACGGCAATCTGCAGATGATGGCCGCCGAGGCAGACAACAATCCGGTCACTCTGCGCCGTTTGTCGGCGGCCACGAATGCGGTGAAGCGCGGCGCGAAACTCGCCTCGCATCTGCTCGCGTTCGCGCGGCGCCAGCCGCTCTCGCCCACCGTGCTCAACCCGCGCCGCCTGCTTGCCGGCATGAGCGAGATGCTGCATCGCGCGCTCGGTGAAACCGTGCGGATCGAAACGATATTGAGCGACGAGCTGTGGCACGTGCAGGTCGACCGCAACCAGCTCGAAAATGCACTGCTCAACCTCGCAATCAATGCGCGCGACGCGATGAAAGCAGACGGCACGCTCACCGTATGCGCCGCAAACCGCGTGCTCGACGCGGCTTTTTGCAGCGACAAGCCGGAGCTTGCGCCAGGAGAATACGTGGTGTTTTCGGTCACGGACACGGGCGCGGGCATGCCGCCCGAGGTGCTTGAACACGCGTTCGAACCGTTCTTCACGACCAAACCGCACGGGCATGGAACGGGCCTTGGCCTGAGCATGGTGTTTGGCTTCGTCAGGCAAAGCGGCGGGCATACGGTGATCGAAAGCGAGGTGGGGCATGGCACGACGGTGTCGCTGTTTTTCCCGCGCTGTGGCGAACCGGAAACCGCTGAAGCCGCCGACGAAACCAGCGCGCCCGTGGGCGGCGGCGAAACGGTGCTCGTGGTCGAGGACGATGCCGACGTGCGTCTGACCGCCGTCGAAATCCTCGTGCAGCTCGGCTATAAGGTGCTGACTGCATCGAGCGGCGACGTGGCGCTGGACTTCATTCATAGCGACGTGCCGATCGACCTGTTGTTCACCGACGTGGTGATGCCCGGCAAGATAAAGAGCGTCGAACTGGCGCGGCGTGCCGCGGCGCGCTCGCCGGCGGTGCCGACGCTGTTCACTTCCGGCTATACGCGCGACGAAATTGTCCACCACGGCAAGCTCGACGCCGGCATCACGCTGTTGTCCAAACCATATCGTCGTGACGATCTCGCGGGCAAGGTGCGCAGCGTGCTGCGCGCCGCGCGTGCGCCGGCTGCCGGTGCCGCGTCTGTCGGCAAGATGACCGACAGGCAAATCGCTGCATGCGTGCCGAGCGTCGCGTACGACCCGCCGGGAGGTGATATGACGGGGGGCGAAGTGCCGGGCAAGCGCGAGCTTCAGTTCGACGCCGCCCCCCAGGCAGCGCCGACGCGCGTGCCGGCCCATGTGCTGCTCGTCGAAGACGACGCCGATTCCCGCGACGCGCTGAGCCTTCTGCTGGGCGCGCTAGGGCTCGACTGCACGCCGGTCGGCAGCGCCGAAGAAGCCCTGCCGCTGGTGTCGGCGCAACGCTACGACGTCCTCTGCACGGACATCACGCTACCCGGTATGTCGGGCGACAACCTCGCGCGCGCGGTGCTGCAGGTGCAGCCGGACATGCACGTCCTGCTGGTATCCGGCTATGGCGCGCATGCTTCTATCGGCGAGAGCATTCCTGGCGCGCGGATCCTGGGTAAACCGTTCGGCCTCGCGCAGTTGCGGCACGAATTCGCGCGCTGGCTCGATCCAATCGAAGCCGCGTCGTGACGCTGCACGCCACCATTCCGGGCATGCGCTTTTAGCACCGTTGCCCGGAATGCGGCATATATTGGTTTACATCGGTGCAATCACACGCGGCGCAAAATGCGTTGCACGTGCGGCCCCTGGTATGATGCCGGGCGCGCGCTTCATGTTGCCGCTGTGCCATTGTTTCCGCCGTTGCCGTCGTTGCGGCAGTTGCTGTCGTTGCCGTAGCTGCCGCGGTTGCCATTGTTGCCGTTGAATGCGCGCCTTCCTCCGCCGCATTTTTGTCACGAGATCCATCATGACTGCCCAACACGATCCAGCCTCCGCCGCGAGCCCGAGTCCCGCGAAGCCCAGGCGCAAAGAGGTGTCCATCACGGTGCGCAATGTTCTGATGGTAGCCGTCGGAGTAATCGTCTTCGCGATCGTCGCCGGGGTGGTGCTGTACCAGCCGATTGCCTATGGCGACCAGATTCCGAACTTCGGCATCATCCTGATGCTGACCGTGCCGGTGATTGCCGGCGTGGCGTTCCGCGTGGGACTGGATGCGTGGCTCGATCGCCAGTGAGGTTTGTGCCCCCACAATTAGCCGGCTCGCGCCGGCAGCACCACCCACACCTCCAGTCCGCCGCCTTCGCGGGCATGAAACTCCACCCTGCCGCCGTGCAGCCGCGCGATCCGTTCGACGATCGCGAGCCCCAGCCCCGTGCCGCCGCTATGCGAGCGCGCATTGCGGCCGCGCTGGAACGGCGCCTTGAGCAGTTCGAGTTCTTCCGCCGATAAGCCCTTGCCCCGGTCGCCGACCGCCACATACACGAGATCGGCGCTCGCCCAGCTGCGCACCGCGAGCCCGCTGCCGCCGTAGACGATGGCGTTCTGCATCAGGTTCATCAGGAGCCGCATCATGCTCACCGGCCGATAGTCGACGAGCGGCAGGCGCGCGAGCGACAACTCGAACTCATGACCGAGCCCCGCGAAATCACCGGCAAGCCGCTCGATCAGCGCATTCAGATCGCCAGGCTCGGCAGGCTCGCGCTCGCCGCTGCCGGCGTAATCCATGAACTGCTGCAAGATGGTTTCGATCTGGTCGAGATACGACTCCGCTGCCACCACGAAACTGCTGTCGCTGTTCTCGGGCATCGCCATCGAAAGGCGCAGTTTGGTAAGCGGCGTGCGAATGTCGTGCGAAATGCCGGCGAGCATCAGCGCGCGCGTGGCCTCCGCTTGCTTTAGCGCCTTCGTCATCTGGTTGAACGCGCTGCTCACCGCGGCGATTTCGATGGGCCCGTCGGTCGGCAGCGGCGGCGGCGTTTCACCGGCACTCAGGCGCCGCGCCGAATGGGTCAGTTCCTGAAGCGGCCGGTTCAGATGAAGCTGGATCGCATAGCCGGTCAAGGCCGCGAGCGCGGCCAGACCAAGCGACAGCAGGATGGCGGCGTCCAGCCCATTGCCCTGCGCGTCCTCGGGAATCGGCAGCGCGATCCAGTAAGGCGCGGAAGCCGCCGCGCCGCCCGGGGCAGCGGCAGGCGCGTGCATGCGAATCCACAGCCTCTGCCCGCCCCCCGTTTGCCAGCGCGTTTCCATGTCGGCGGGAAGATGCGCGCGCAAGCTTTCGAGGAACACGTTGCGCTGGTAAGTGCGATATGCGCGCATCAAGCTCGGCGGCGGCTCGGTTTGCGCACTGTCGGGAAGCTGCGCATGTACGTCGAGCCGCGCGGTCAGCGCGTCGCGTGCGCCGTTGGGCGTGGTCTGCAACAGATCGTCGAGCGTCGTCACGTAGGTGGCGAACACAGCAGCCGCCCGCTCCACGCGAGGCCGCTGCACATAATGCAGCAGCACACCAAGCGAGCATACCTGGCTCAACACGACGAGCGCGATCAGCAACGCGATATTGCGCGCGAGCAACGTGCGCGGCAGCAGGTTTCGCAACAGCGGGCGCCTCATCAGTCGACGTCCGCGATCAGCATGTAACCAACGCCCCATACGGTCTTGATGAAGCGCGGCTTGGACGGATCGTCCTCGATGATTTGCCGCAGGCGCAGCACTTGCACGTCGATGCTGCGATCGAGCGCGTCATGATCGCGGCCTCGCGCCCGCGCGAGCAGATTGTCGCGGCTCACCGGCCGGTTCGGCGACGACGCGAGCGCGACGAGCAGCAGCATCTGCGCCGAATGAATGTCGAGCAGCGCACCGCCACGCGTGAGCTGCTGCTTGCCGACATCGAGCGTGAAATCGCCGAAGCGCACACATTGAGAAGTGACCGTGACATCGCCGGAAGCGATTTTCTGGCGCCGCAACAGCGCGTTGATTCGCGCGACCAGTTCGCGCGGCAGGAACGGCTTGGCGAGGTAGTCATCGGCGCCGGTTTCCAGACCGAGCACCTTGTCGAGCGGATCGCCCTTCGCGGTCAGCATGAGGATCGGCAAAGTCTGGCCTTGCGCGCGCAGCCGCGAGCAGATAGCGAGTCCGTCTTCTTCGCCGATCATCAGATCGAGCACCAGCAGGTCGAACGGTTCACGCTCGAGATAGCGGTCGAGCCGCTTGCTGTCTTCTGCGACCCGCACGTCGAAGCCGTGCCCGCGCAAGAAACGCTGCAGCATGTTGCGCAGCTCGATTTCGTCGTCGAGCACGATGATTTTTGCGGGCCGGTCCATGCGAAAGCTCCCTGTTTCAGGCTTCCTTCTGCGCCTTGCGCGCGGTATGCCGTTCGGCAATGCGCTGCAACAGCACGTAGAACGACACTGCCGCAAGCGCCGCAATTCCCTGGTTTTGCGCGAGCGCGTCACCAGGCTGCGTGAAGTCCGGTCCGACGCTCACGCAAGCGGCGAGCGCGGCGCTCACCGACACGACGATCGATGCACGCGCAAGACGCAAACGGCGGGACGTGGCAGGTTTCATCGCACGTGTGGGGCGAGAGGGGCTGGGTGAGTGATCCGATGAATACGAGGTTCGTGGCGGTGCCCGGGTGCTGCAAGCGCCCGCGAGGTGCGCCGCTCAGCGCATCGCGGCGCGTTCGCGCATGTAGTTTTCGATCTGCGGCAGCGTGACGTAGCCGGCCTTTTGCGTGTCGATCTCGTCGAAGTGGCTTGCGACCATCGGCATGCCGGCCGCGGCCTGCTCTTTGGTGAGCTTGCCGTCATGCGTGGTGTTGGAGTTCGCAAAACGCGACTGGAGCTGCTGAACCATGCGCTCGACGCGCTGCGGATTGGCGCCTTGAGGTGCAGCCTGAGCGAACGTGACGGTGGACGCGCAGCACAACAGAACGGCAGCGAGCAATTTTTTCATGACCGACTCCTTGCATAGAACCACCGAGCGTCGCCTGCGTGTGCCGCGATCCGTTCAATGACAGGTCGAATTCTTGTGGAACCGCTGCTGCAAGGCAATTGCAGATTTATGTCGCTCGATGTCATGACCGGCTGCCTGCCCGCAAAGCGCCGCGCGCCGCGCCAACGGATGCTGCGCCCGCCGCAATTGCCCTTGCTGGAGGATAGGACATGGCGACGGCAAGAACGCCTGGTGAATTCCCCGTTGTCCTGACGAATCGGGGAACGGCGATTGCTCCCCAAGAAGTGACGCGCCAGAGCCGCCTCGCCTGCCGCGCGATGTCGTCCCCGCTTGATCGCTTCTTACCGGACATTTCACATGAGCTACCAGAACCTGGACAGGGAGATCGCCCACCTCGAACTGGTGTTCGGGCGCATCCCGGTGAATGATTCCCTTCCGCTTTCGTACTGGGAAAGCCGTTTGCGCGCGCTGTCGGGCGCGCCGCTGATGCCGGCGCAACGAGCCCGCATCGCCCGTCTCGAAGCCGCGCTTGCCGCACTGCGGGAGCCCGAGGAAGCAGTCTGCGAACTGCCGCCCTCACGCTGGAAGGAGGCTCGCTGATGGCCGAAGCGACGCGCGACAAGCCACGACAGTCGTCCGCCGAAGCGGCCACCTCCGAAGCGCCTCGCGCCGAAGACGCGGGCGCGGATTCCCCGCATCTGAGCGAGGGCGAGCAGGACCAGGCGGCGCACCATACCGCCCCGCACGCGCTCGTGCTGCACGAGATAGTGCGTGCGGAGGGCGAAGCCGCACTTGAGCGGACCATCGGCGCGTTGGTCTGGTCGTCGCTCGCGGCAGGGCTTTCAATGGGATTTTCGTTTCTCACGCAAGCGGTGCTCGAAGCCGGCCTGCCCGATACATCATGGCGTCATCTCGTGTCGAGCTTCGGCTATTCGATGGGCTTCGTGCTGGTCATCATGGGCCGGCAGCAGCTTTTCACCGAAAGCACGCTGACCGTCGTACTGCCCGTACTGACGCGGCGCGACCCGCGCACCCTGCTCAAAGCCATGCGGCTATGGGCCGTCGTGCTGTTCTTCAACCTCGTCAGCACATGGATTTTCGCAGCCATGCTGCGCATTCCCGATGTATTCGCGCCCGCCGTGGTGGATGCATTTGGCGAAGTCTCGCGCGCGGCGGTCGGCTCCGAGCATATGCTGCCGACGATGGTGAAGGCGGTTTTCGCCGGCTGGCTGATTGCGTTGATGGTCTGGCTGTTGCCGAGCGCGCGTTCAGGCCGGCTGTTGACGGTGCTGCTGATTACCTATGTGGTGGCCGTCAGCCATCTGTCGCACATCATCGCCGGGTCGACGGAAGTGGCTTATGCGTTCCTCAGCGGCGACGCGAGCCTGCGCGACTACTTCCTGCGCTTCCTCGTGCCCACGCTCGTGGGCAATACGGTGGGCGGCATGTCGCTGGTCGCGCTGCTCAATCACGCGGCGATCGCGCCGGAGATCAGCGGCCCTCGCTGACTCGTGAAGCGGGGCCGCTTTGCATCGCGCGCGCGGCGGCCCTCGCGATTCGCTGCATATCAGCCGATCAGAATGCGTGCGCCAAGCGCAAGCGCCAGCGCGGGTAACATCACGACGACTCCCACCTTCAGGAACTTCATGAAGCTCACGTCCTCGCCTTCGCGGCGAATTGCGTTGAGCCAGAGAATGGTGGCAAGCGACCCGGTGATCGACATGTTGGGCCCGAGGTCGACGCCGATCAGCAGCGCGTCGATCACGCGCTCGGGACTTTGCGCCTGCATCACGGTGGAACTCGCGATCAGCCCTGCGGGCAGGTTATTCATCAGGTTGCTGCCGATCGCGATAGCCGCGCCGGCCCAGCCCGCGGTGGTCGCTTCGTTATGCGCGGCTCCGGCCCGCGTCAGTGCGGCGAGCAGGTTGATTACGCCGGTATGGTCCAGCATTTCGACCAGCACGAAGAGTGCGGCCACGAGCGGCAGCACGCTCCACGATATTTCGCGGATCATCGGCACGGGCGACTTGCGTTCCTGGATCAGCACGACCACCGCCGTCAACGCACCGAGTATCGCCGTCGGCAGGCCCAACGGAACGTCGAAAGCAGATACCGCGAGCAGCACGACGGCCGTCACCGCAATGCCCGCCAGCGCGACGCGGCCACTCGACGAGAGCCGCAGCGGCTCCAGATTCGCCTCGCAGATGCCGGCAAGCGCCTCGCGCTGCGTCCAGCGCAGCAGCACATAGGTCGCGCCGATGGACAGCAGCGAAGGCAACGCGAAACGCATCAGCCACGGCCCCAGCGCGGGCGTGTGGTTGCCGTACAGCACGATGTTGGCCGGATTGGAGATCGGCAGCACGAAGCTGGCCGCATTGGCGATGAACGCGCAGACGAAGAGCAGCGGCAACGGGTCGGTCTTCGCTTTCTTCGCGGCGGCGAACACGGCGGGCGTGAGGACGACCGCGGTGGCGTCGTTTGAAAGAAAGGCCGTGATCACCACGCCGACCAGATACACGAGCATGAAGAGCTTGCGCGGCGAGCCTTGAGCATGATTGACCGCGAGCACCGCGACCCAGTCGAACAGCCCTTCGCGGCGGCCGACTTCCGAAAGCAGCATCATGCCGAACAGGAACAGATAGACGTCGGTGCCCTTGCCGACGGCCTCTATCGCCAGACGAAGCGGTAACAGCCCCAGCAAGACCAGCAGCACTGCGCCCGCCACCGCCCATACTGCCTCGGGCCATTTGAAAGGTCGGGTGATCACGCCGGCTGTCGCGAACGCGGCGATGCCCCATGAAAGGAAAATCGAAGTCACAACAAAAGCCCTGAAATGGATGGTTGTACGTGGGCAACGCCCGGTGCGCAGGATAACCCAGGCTGGCTTTGCCTTCGCTCTTCTGCCTGTTTCGACGCAACTCGCGAGCCTGAATGCATTAAGGTCACCAGTAGAACGATGTGTTCTCCCGTCTCCGCCTATTCGGCTCCCTTTGACATCCCTACTATTCGCACTCGACGCGGCAACGCATGAAGCAGCTCGCCGGCGCGGATTCGCTACGACCTGTTGGCAATCAAATTCCCCGCCGTGTGCAATTAACGCACACGGGTTCGATAGGATGCGTACCACCATGAAAACCACACTTCATCACTCCATTCTCGCGGGCGTCGCCGCCCTTTCGCTGTTCGGCACGAGCTTCGCATACGCCGACGTCGACACGAGCAAAAGCACCGTGATCGCGACGACGAAACAGATGAACGTGCCCGTCGACGGCAAGTTCAGGAAGTTTTCGGCGCAACTGTCTTTCGATCCGGCAAAGCCGACGGCGGGCACCGCCAGCGTGTCGATCGACACCGGCAGCTACGACCTGGGCGCGGACGATTACAACAAGCAGGCACAAGGCAAGGAGTGGTTCGACAGCGCGACCTATCCCGCCGCGACCTTTGTCTCGAGCGCGATCGCGCCGGCGGGCGGCAACCAGTACAGGATTACCGGCAAGCTCACCATCAAGGGTAAATCGCAGACCGTGGTCGTGCCGGTCACCATTGCGAGCCAGGGCCCGACTCATACCTTCGACGGTTCATTGCCGATCAGGCGCTCGCAATTCGATGTGGGCACTGGCGAGTGGAAAGACACCTCAGTGGTCGCCGACGAAGTCGTCATCAGGTTCCACCTCGTCGCCTCGAAGAAGTGATTAGCAGCATCGAAGCAAAACATTCAAGCGTCATAGCACTTTTCAAAACCTGGAGAACATCTTGAAGAAGCAATCCCTGCTCGCCGCGGGCGCACTGGCCGCCGCATTGTCGTTCAACACAATGGCCGCCGATACGTATCAGCTCGATCCGACGCACACCGCCCCGAGCTTCGAAACCGACCACTTCGGCGGCGTGTCTATCTGGCGCGGCAAGTTCAAGAAGAGTAGCGGTACCGTCGTGCTGGATCGCGCGGCAAAGACAGGCAGCGTCGAGGTAACAATCGACATGGCCTCGGTGGACATCGGCAATGACAAGCTCGATTCGGAACTGGTCAGCGACAAGTTCTTCGACGTCGCGAAGTACCCGAGCGCGACCTACAAGGGCACGCAGATCCGCTTTGAAGGCGACAAGCCCGTGGAAGTGATCGGCACGCTGACCATGCATGGCGTGACAAAGCCGGTCAACCTGAAGATCGAGTCGTTCAAGTGCTTCGTGAACCCGATGCTCAAGCGTGAAGTGTGCGGCACGGAATCCACCGCGACGTTCAACCGCGACGATTTCGGCGTCGACTTCGGCAAGACCTACGGCTTCAAGATGCAGACTACGCTGCACATTCAGGCCGAAGGCATCAAGCAGTAAATCTTCATGGCGGGCGCGAACGCGCCCGCCTCAAATCGAATGCTTTTCAAGCGACGCATTATCGAAGCGAGCCAGGCTGCACAATTCCCCGAATAGCCCCTGGAAACAGGGCTATTCTGTCGAGCCAGGCCGCGTCGCCCCGTTTACCGGCACAAGTTGCGGGGCGTTTTTTCCGTTTTTTGCCGGCGACGAACTTGAGCCTGAAGAGCCGCCAGAATTGCCCGCTATTCATGCATTTGAACTGCATGGTCAAACCGTAAAGTCCCCGCATGCAATGTGTTTTTGTCGGGAGACAAACGGTGGTGAAGGTGAAACGGCAGGTAAAAGGTGCGGCGGCGGCCGCGATTGCCGCGTTGGCGGCGCTTGGCGGCGCGGCGCACGCGCAGGAAGTGTATGTGCATGGCGGCACCCTCGGCGCAGGCATTGGCGCTGCAATGCCGATCAATTCATGGACGGGCGTGCATGCGGAATTCGAGGGGCTCGGCTTCTCGCATTCGTTCAACGTCAACGAAAATCAGTACGACGGCCACCTCAAGCTGCTGCAAGGCGGCCTCTATCTCGACGTGTTCCCGTTCCGCTCGAGCGGCTTCCGGCTGACGGCCGGCGCGCTCATCAACGACGACGAACTGTCGGCCCACGCCGTGCCGAACGCGCAAGGCAACTACAAGATCGGCGACGACTACGTGCCGGCCGTCGGCCCCGCACCGTCGGCGACAGTCACGCTGCCGCGCGTGATGCCCTATGTCGGCATCGGCTACGGACACAAGCCGGTCTCGAAGGGCTTCGGGCTCACCTTCGACGTTGGCGTCGCTTATGGCCGTCCGCGCACGCACTACAACGTGCCCGCGATTTACTCCATGTTCACGACGCAGGCGAACATCGACGAGCAGGAACAGAAGATCAACGACAAGGTAGAGCGCTACAAGATCTACCCGGTCGTGCAACTCGGCGTGAGCTATCGCTTCTAGGCGGCACCCGGGAAGGCGGAGCAAGGTACTATTACGGGTGCCATCCGTTTTAGCCTTCCATGAGTTCAGCAAGCCGCCGTATCGCGCATCTCGACATGGACGCGTTCTACGCGTCCGTCGAGCTATTGCGTTATCCGGAACTGCGCGGCAAGGCCGTGGTAATAGGCGGCGGCCGCAACAGCGCGCCGGAAACGCTCGCAGACGGCAGCCGCCGTTTTGCGAAACTGCGAGACTACGCGGGGCGCGGCGTGGTGACCACGTCCACGTATGAAGCGCGCGCGCTCGGCGTATTTTCCGCAATGGGCATGATGAAGGCAGCGGTGCTCGCGCCGGACGCCATCCTGCTGCCCACCGATTTCGATTCATACCGTCATTACTCGCGGCTATTCAAGGCCGCGGTGGCCACGTTCACCGACCGCATCGAAGACCGCGGCATCGACGAAATCTATATCGATCTCACGGACTTGCCGGGCGAGCCGCGCGACATCGCCGCGCGCATCAAGCAGGCGGTGAATCAGGCCACCGGCCTCACGTGCTCGATCTGCGTGGCGCCGAACAAGCTGCTCGCCAAGATCGGCTCAGAACTCGACAAGCCGGACGGCCTCACGATCCTCACGCCCGCCGACGTGCCGCTGCGCGTGTGGCCGCTGCCCGTGCGCAAGGTGAACGGCATCGGCCCAAAGGCAGCGGAAAAACTCACGGCGCTCGGCATTGCCACAGTCGGCGATCTGGCCGCGGCGGACGCGGGACTGTTGCAGGATCACTTTGGGCGCAGCTACTCGGCGTGGTTGATGCGAGTGGCGCAAGGCGAGGATGAACGCCCGGTGGTAGTCGAATCGGAACCGAAATCGATGAGCCGCGAAACGACCTTCGAGCGCGATCTGCATCCGCGTCACGACCGCCCGGCGTTGTCGAGTTCGTTTACCGGATTGTGCGTGCGGGTCGCCGAAGATCTCGTGCGCAAGGGCTATGTAGGCAAGACGGTCGGCATCAAGCTGCGCTATGACGATTTCCGCACGGTCACGCGCGACCTGACGCTCGACATGCCCACCGCCGACGCCGCCGAAATACGCCGCGCGGCCACCGAATGTCTGCGGCGCGTGGAATTGAACCGCAAGCTGCGCCTGCTCGGCGTACGGGTGAGCGCATTGAGCCTCGCCAGCGCCCAGCCGCCAGAGCGCCGTCTGCCGGTTCAGGCGGACTTGCCTTTCGCGAGCGACGAATAGGAAGCCGACGCTGGCCCGCTCCCGCTCGCTGTATTCACAGCATTTGCTGCTGCATTCGCAGGGGCATTCGCACGCAAAGGCTGCGCGACGCTCTCGACACGCGAATCGGCAACGGAAAACGCAAAAGTGTTCACACCGTTCTCGCTTCTCACGGACACGCTGCCCCTATGCATCTCTGCAATCGCCTTGACGATTGCAAGACCGAGGCCGTGATTCTCGCGACTATTCGTGCGCGAGGCTTCCGCGCGATAAAAACGGTCGAAAAGATGTTCGAGCACGGCGGGCTCGATCGGCTCGCCGGGATTCGCGACTTCTATGCGCACCTGCTCCGCTTCGCGCACGATCCTCACGCTGATTTCCGCGCCCGGCTGGCAATGCTGGATTGCGTTCATCAACAGATTCGCGCAGGCGCGGCCGAACAACGAGCGGTTCACGTGCGCGACGGCGTCGCCATGCAGGCGCGCATGCACCCGCGCTTCTTCGAGCGGTATTTCCAGAAACTCCAATGTATGCGCGACCTCTGCCGCGAGCGATACTTGCATGAGGCCGGTCGCGCGCTCGCCCTGATCGGCGCGCGCGAGGAACAGCATGTCGTTGATGATCGCGCGCATGCGTTCGAATTCCTCGAGATTCGATTGCAGCG
Source organism: Burkholderia sp. WSM2230 (assembly GCF_000472445.1). Lineage (GTDB taxonomy): Bacteria > Pseudomonadota > Gammaproteobacteria > Burkholderiales > Burkholderiaceae > Paraburkholderia. Next base: position 74,786 of record NZ_AXAJ01000007.1, on the reverse strand, counting down.
TGTGACGCAAATCGTCGACGGAACGATTGCGCGTCAAAGCGACTTCGGTCTGCCCGATCAGAATGGTGACGGGCGTGCGCAGTTCATGCGCGACATCGGCATTGAACGATTCGAGCCGGCAATACGCACCGTCGAGCCGTTCCAGCGCGCCGTTGAACGAATTCGCGAGATCGTTCAGCTCGTGCGGCAACGACGCAGTATTCAGCCGCTGCGAGCGATTGTTGGGACTGACAGCGGACGCGTCGCGCGTGAGGCGCGTGAGCGGCGCGAGGCCGATGCGCGTGACGGAGTAACTGAGCAGCAGCACCGCGAGACTGCCGAGCGCCGACAGCGCAGCGAGCGCGAAACCGAAAACGCGCATCGTGCGAATGTTCGGCAGGTAGCTCGAAGCAACCTGCAACTGCATCGGCGGACGCGTGGAATAGCCGGGAATGGACACGGTGGTGGTGAGCATGTCTTCGCCGCCGCCCGCCGGCTTCACGCGCGCGTAGCCGCCAGGCCACGTCTTAACCGTCGTGCCTTCGATCGGCTTGCCGTAGTTGTAGGACGGCTCAATGCTCGTGACCGCGTAGACGGTGCTGCGGTCGTGCGGCGTCATGTCGGTGAGTTTTTCACGCGACATGCGCCATTTTTCAGGCGTCAGCCCGTGATTGCAGATGAGCCGCGCAATTTGCGCGCGGTCGTCGAGCGACTCGCGCAAGTGGCTCTCGAGCTGCGTGCGCAACACGGCAAAAAGCCCCGCGCCCACAAGCGTAAACACGAACAGCGCAACAAGCGCGAACATCAATGCAAGCCGCCGCGCGATGGAACGGTTCATGACTGCTCTGCCTCTTCGCGCACTTCGAGCACGTAGCCCATGCCGCGCACGGTATGCAGCAGCTTCGACGGAAACGGGCCATCGAGCTTGGCGCGCAATCGTTTGATTGCTGTCTCCACCACATTCGTATGACTGTCGAAATTGACGTCCCATACAAGTTCGGTAATCGCCGTCTTCGACAGAATATCGCCTTGCCTGCGGGCCAGAACGCTCAGCAACTGGAATTCCTTCGCGGTCAGATCGAGGCGCACGCCGTCGCGCGTCGCGCGCCGTCCAATCAGATCGACGAACAGGTCGCCAACGGAAATCAGCGTGGATTCCTGCGAACGCGTGCGGCGCGCCAACGCATGCAGCCGCTCGACCAGCTCGAGGAACGAAAACGGTTTGGTGAGGTAGTCGTCGGCGCCTTCGCGCAACCCGCGCACGCGGTCGTTCACATGATCGCGCGCGGTCAGCATGATGACCGGCGTCGACTTGCGCATGCGCAGCGCCTTCAGCACGCTGAAGCCGTCGCGCTTGGGCAGCATGACGTCGAGCACGATGACGTCGTAATCGAACTCGGTGGCCAGATGCATGCCCTCTTCGCCGTCGAGCGCGACATCCACGACCCAGCCCTGCTCTGTCAAACCGGAGCGCAGGTAGTCCACCACCTTGTGCTCGTCTTCAACAATCAGCAATTTCATGCGCGTCCCCTAGTGTATGCATTATACGAAACGGCTTGCATGGCTTTTTCCACCGGCTTCCTGCGTCTACCACGCGTGCCGTGACTTACGGCGCCGCAGCGCGCGCTTGCATCGCGTCACCCGTCTGCGCGTCATGGCGACTGCCGCCGGCCGCGGCGTCGGCAACTCCGGCGCCGTCTTCCCAGCCGCCGCCCAGCGCCTTCACGAGCGCCACCGAAAGCGTCATCTGCTGGCCGCGAATCTGCGCGTCCTGCCGCTTGCTGTTGAGCAGCGACTGCTGCGCGGTGATCACGTTCAGATAGGCGACGAGACCGCCCGAATAGCGGTCGTTGGCGAGCCCGAGCAGGCGTTGCGCGTCTGCAACCGCTTCTTCCGACTGCTTCGCCGCGCCGTCCAGCACCGCAAGACCCGTGATACCGTCCTGCACCTGCTCGAACGCGTCCAGCACCGTCTGACGATAGTTGGCTTCAGTCGCCTTGTAGCCTTCGCTCGCGAACTGCACGTTGGCCGCGCGGCGGCCGCCGTCGAACAGCACCTGGCCCGCTGCCGCGCCGAGCGTCCACATCAGCGTCGGCGCACTCAGCAGGCTGGCGAACTGAGTGGCTTCCCAGCCGATGCCCGGCGTCAGCGTGAGGCTCGGAAAAAACGCCGCTTTCGCGACACCGATCTGCGCATTGGCCGCCGCCATCGCTCGCTCGGCCGAGGCAATGTCGGGCCGGCGCTGCAGCAGGTCGCTCGGCACGCCCAGCGCAATGGCCGGCACCTGAAAATTGAGCACCTTCGGTTCGATCGAGAATTGCGGCGCCGGCACGCCGACGAGCGCGGCGATTGCATGCTCGTATTGCGCGCGCTGGTTCAACAACAGTTGCGCCTGCACACGCGTGGTGTCGAGCAGCGACTTCTGCTGCAATACGTCGAGGCCTGACACCGCACCCAGATCGTGCTGGGCATTCACGTAGTCGAGCGCTTTTTGCTGCAGCGTCACCGATTGATTCAGCACGTCGATCTCGGTGTCGAGTTCGCGCAACGAGAAGTAGTCGGTCGCGACCTCGGTAGTGAGGACGAGCCGCGCGTTCGCGAGATCGTCAGCCGACTGCCCGGCGGAAGCCGTTGCGCCTTCCACCTGACGGCGTATGCGGCCAAACAGGTCCGTGTCGTAGTTGATCGTAGGACCGAGTTGCAGATTGTTCTGCACGGTGGAGACAGTCGGCACCGCGTAATTGGTGAGCGGCCTGTCGTGCGAAATGCGAAAGCGCGATGCCGATGCCGCGAGGTCCACTTCAGGAACCTGCTGCGCACGCGTCTTAGCAAGCGTCGCCTTCGCCTGCTGATAGTGCGCATTTGCGGCGACGAGTGTCTGGTTCTGCGCGAGCGCCTGCGTTTCCAGCGCGGCGAGCGTGGAGTCGCGATAGACATTCCACCAGTCCGGATCCATCGGCGCATGCGAGGGAGCCGCAACGCGCCAATACGAATCCGCGTTCCATGCAGGCGGCACCTCGGCCTGCGGCCGCGTGTAGTCGGGCCCGACGGCACAGGCGGCGAGCATGCCCGCGCTCGCCGCCGCGGAAAATGCGAGCGCGGCCCGGCCGGCGCGTTGCAACTTCACGAGGCCCCCTTCATGTTCTTCTGCGACTGTCCGACCTCGACGTGATCGCCGTCCGCAATCGAATCGCTCGGGTTGATGATGACTCTGTCGTTGCCGTCGATTCCGCTTTCGATTTCGAGGGTCTGTCCGAGGTCCTGCGCGATCACGATCTTGCGCAACTGCACGTTGCCTTTCGCATCGACGACTGCAAGCCGCGGTCCCTCCGCGCGAAACAGCAATGCATTGCCGGGCACCATCCATTGCGCATGGGCTACCGAAGGCAGCGCGACCTGCACATACGCGCCGGGACGCAGCGTGTTGTCAGGATTGGGCAACGTCACTTCGACCTGCAGCGAACGCGTGGGCACGTCGATCGCGCCCGAAATGTGCGTGACGGTGCCATGAAACTGCTGGCCCGGCAGTTCGGCCTGCGTGACGACCACCTTCTGTCCCACCGACACATTCTGCGCATAGGCTTGCGGCAATTGCACATAGACGCGCAGCGGGTCGGCCTGTGCGAGCGCGAAGAGTGCGCGGCTCGTGCCGCTGCCCGCGTCGATCAGATCGCCCACATCCACATTGCGTTGCGTAATCACGCCTGCAAAAGGCGCGACGATCCGCTTGAACGACTCCAGCTGGCGCAAGCGTTGCACGTTCGCGTCGGCGGCGGCGAGATTGGCGACGCCTTGCGTGTATGTGCTTTGCCGCTCGTCGAGTTCCTGCTGCGATACAGCATCGCGCTGACGAAGCTGCTGCCAGCGCTCGAGCGAACTCTTCGCAAGCGCGAGACTCGAACTGGTCTGCTGGCGCTGCGCCAATGCCTGCGCAAGCTCCTGGTCGATTTCGGGCGTATCGAGTTCTGCGAGCAACTGGCCCTGCTTCACGCGCGTACCAATGTCCGCATACCAGCGCAGCAGATAACCGGTGGAGCGCGCATAGATCGGCGATTCGACACTGCCGCGCAACGTCCCCGGCAACGTGGTGGTGCCGCCGCCTTCAGCAGGTGTCGGGCTCACCACGTTCACGTATTGCGTGGCGTTCTGCCTCGTCGTTTGCTCGACGGCGCGGTTTTGCATCAGGTTGGCGATCACGGTGCGCAACGCGCCAATTGCGAGCAAGGTCAGCACGATCCAGATGGCGATCTTCGCGCGCTTCCATTCGCGATTGCGCGGCGGCAGTGTGTGGCCACCTTCCGTCTCTCGCGACGGAATCGCCAGCGATGCATGAGTTTTTTCGGTCATCTCAGTTAGCCATCTCGGTTAGCTGGCTCCGTCAGCGCGGGCAGCCGTTTTGTTCACGTTTTCTTTAATCCGCTCGCACTGCTTCAGGCCGGCTCACCTTCGCTGCCGTCATGATCGTTGCGATGACGCCGCGCGAGGCGCGTATGAATGCCCGCGAACACCAGCGGCACGAAAAACAGCGTGGACACCGTTGCAAACAGCAATCCGCCGATCACCGCGCGGCCGAGCGGCGCGTTCTGCTCGGCGCCTTCGCCAAGACCAAGCGCCATGGGAATCATGCCGATGATCATCGCGAACGCCGTCATCAGCACCGGACGAATACGGCTGGCTCCAGCTTCGAGCGCGGCCGTCAGCGGCGGCGCACCGGCGGAGAGCCGCTGACGTGCGAACGCGACCATCAGAATGCTGTTCGCCGTGGCGACGCCCATCGTCATGATCGCACCAGTGAGCGCGGGTACGCTCAGATGCGTGCCGGTCAGAAACAGCATCCATACGATGCCGGCGAGCGCGGCGGGCAACGCGCTGACGATGATGAGCGGATCCACCCACGACTGGAAATTCACGACGATCAGCAGATACACGAGCACGATGGCCATTGCCACGCCGAGCCCCAGACCCAGGTACGAAGTGCGCATGGTCTGTACCTGGCCGCGCACGGTGATCTGACTGCCGCGCGGCAGCGTTGCGCGCACTTTCTGCACGAGCTTGTCGACCTGATTCGCGACACTGCCCAGATCGCGCTTGTCGACGCTCACGTACAGGTCGATGACGGGCCGAATGTTGTAATGCGTCACTACCGCGAACTGATTTTGCGGGGCCACGCGCACCAGATTGCCAAGCAGTTGCGTCGGACCCGTGGCGGCTGCCGATACCGGTGTGCGCAACAGATCGTCGATGGAAGAAATGCGGTACTGCGGCGTTTGAACCGCAACGTTGTACTCGACGCCGTTGCGGTCGTTGTACCAGAAGCCCGGCGACGTCTGCGAGCTTCCCGATAGCGAAACCAGCAGATTTTGCGCGACGTTGCTCGCCGTGAGGTTGAGCTGCTGCAAACGCGTGCGGTCCATCTGCAGATTGATGGCGGGCTCATCCAGTCTCTGCTGGATGTGGGTATCGACGGTGCCCGGAATCAGGCGCACTTCCTTGAGCAGCTTGCGCGCGACTTCGAAATTGCCTTGCTGGTCCGCGCCGGCAATCTGCACGTCGACGGCGGCGGGCAGGCCGAAGTTGAGAATCTGCGTGACGATGTCGGCGGGCTGGAAGAAAAACTCGACGCCAGGAAAACGCTGCGGCAGCAGTGCGCGCAGCTTTTCGACGTAGCGCTGCGTCGGCTCGTGGCCTTCCTTCAGCGCGATCTGAATTTCGCCGTCGAGCGTGCCGATGGTCCCTGCGTTGCTGTACGAGAGGTTGATGCCGCTATACGGCAGACCGAGATTGTCGAGAATGGTGCCGAGCTCTTTCTCGGGCACTACTTCGCGAATCGCGTTCTCGACTTCGTCGGCAAGACGCGCGGTTTCCTCGATGCGTGTGCCGGTCGGCGCACGCATATGCAGGCGGATATTGCCCGCGTCGACGCTCGGAAAAAAGTCTTCTCCCAGCACGAATGCGAGTGCCATCGACAGCACGCAAAAGCCGAGAAAAATGCTGCCGAAGCGGCCCCGGCGCACGAGCAAACTGCTGAGTATCACGATGTACGCGGCCCGCATGCGCTCGAAGCCATTGTCGAAGCGCCGATAAAGGCGCTGGAAAAGACTTGTCTTTGCACCGGGCTTCGGCTTGTGCGCATGGCCCATCAGCAGCATGGCGAGCGTGGGCACGAGCGTGCGCGACAGAATGTACGACGCCAGCATCGCAAACACGACGGCTTCGGCAAGCGGCACAAACAGGTAGCGCGCCACGCCGGTCAGGAAGAACATCGGCACGAACACGATACAGATGCAAAGCGTGGAGACGAGCGCGGGGATGGCAATTTCGCCGGCGCCTTCGAGAATCGCATCGTGCAGATTCGTGCCCATATGCAGATGCCGTTCGATGTTCTCGATGGTCACCGTCGCGTCGTCGACGAGAATACCCACCGCGAGCGCAAGGCCGCCGAGCGTCATGATGTTGATGGTCTGCCCGAGCGCATGCAGCGCAATCAGCGAAGACAGAATCGACAGCGGAATCGAGATTGCGATGATGCAGGTGCTGCGCCAGTTGCCGAGGAAAAGCAGAATCATCGCGGCCGTGAGGGCTGCGGCCACCACTGCCTCGCGCACCACGCCCTCGACCGCCGCCTTGACGAACACCGACTGGTCGAACAGCGCCGTGATGTTCAGATCCGGCGGCAATGCCGCGCGCGCAGCCGGCAGCAAACCATGCAACGTATTGACGATGGAAAGCGTCGACGCACTGCCGTTTTTCAGCACCGAAATCAGCACGCCACGATGGCCGTTCTGCCGCACGATATTCGTTTGCGGCGAGAAGCCGTCGCGCACGTGAGCCACCTCGCGCAGATACGTCGTCGCGCCGTTGACCGTGCGCACCGGAATATCGTTCAGGCCCTCCAGCGTCGGCGGCGAGCCGTTCATGTTGATCGTATATTCCTTCGGTCCGATCTTCGCGGTGCCGGTGGGCAAAATCAGGTTCTGCGCGTTGAACGCGCTGACCACATCGAGCGGCGTCAGTCCTTTGGCGAGCAACGCACGCGTATTGAGGTCGACGGAAATCAGCCGCGATTTGCCGCCATACGGATACGGCACGGCCGCGCCGGGAATCGTCACGAGTTGCGGCCGCAGGAAGTTCAGCGCGGTATCGTTGAGCTGCTGCTCGGAGAGCTTCGTGCTCGACAGGCCCAGTTGAATCACCGGAATGCTGGAAGCCGAATAGCTGATCACGAGAGGCGGCGTGGCGCCCGGCGGCATCTGCTTGAGTTGCGCCTGCTCGACGGCCACCGTTTGCGCGATCGCGGTCTGGATATTCGCGTTCGGCTGCAGAAACACCTTCAGGATCGTGATGCCCGCGAGCGATTGCGACTCGATGTGCTCGATGTCGTTGACCGTGGTCGTGAGACTGCGCTCGTTGACGGAGGCAATCCGGTGGGCCATGTCCTCTGCGGAGAGGCCGTTATATGTCCAGATGATGCTGACCACCGGAATGTTGATTTCCGGCAGCACGTCGACCGGCGTGGTGAACAGCACAAAAGGCGTCGCCAGCACGATCAGAATGGCCATCACGATGAACGTGTAGGGCCGCTTAAGCGCAACGTTGACAATCCACATGAAACGCGCCTGAATGAAGTGCAGGTGACTGCAGCTGAGCAGATGGGAACGATGAACTGGCGCTTATGCTAGATCGCTCCTACCAACACCTGCATGGCGCCAAAATGGCAGGATTGTCAGGAAGGCTATCGTAAGGAAAAAGCGTTGCGGGGCGGCGCTGCGCAAGGGCAGGCCGCGGTTTTTATTTCAATTCGCCTACGGGTTGCGCGTTGTTTACTTCGCGAACAGCGACGCCATATCGGCAAACGCCTTGAACTCCAGCGCGTTGCCCGACGGATCCAGAAAGAACATCGTGGCCTGTTCGCCCACTTCGCCCTTGAAACGCACATGCGGCTCGATGATGAAGTCGATGCCCGCCTGTTGCAGCTTGTCGGCAGCAGTCTGCCATTGCTCCATGGAAAGCACGGCGCCGAAATGGCGCACCGGCACAGCGTCGCCGTCCACCTTGCTGGTTTGCCGGTGGCCGACTTCTTCCGGCGCGAGATGCGCGACTATCTGGTGCCCGTAGAAATTGAAATCGACCCACTGCTCCGAACTGCGGCCTTCGGGGCAGCCGAGCAGTTCGCCATAGAACTCGCGCGCGGCGGCCAGGCTGTGGACGGGAAACGCCAGATGAAACGGCGGCAACGCGGTTTGGCTAACGCTCATGATGTCGGACTCGCTGTGAGTGATGCGATTGGTGCGATTGATGAATATGGCGCTTCATTCGCCAAAGTCTAACCACAAGTAAAAATGATGGAAAACGATTTATATTTGACCTGACCACCACGAAAATCGATCGATCAAAACATGCTAGTCGAACTGAGAACCCTGATCGCCGTAAGCCAGTACGGTACGTTTTCCGCTGCTGGTGCACGCATCGGGCTCACTCAATCTGCCGTCAGCGCACAGATGCAGCGGCTCGAAGATGAACTGGGATTTGCGTTGTTCGACCGCACCGGCCGCTCGGCAACGCTCAACGACGCGGGGCGCGAAACGCTCGCGCTCGCCGGGGAAATCATCGCGATGTACGCGCGCCTTTCCGAGCGCGGCGCGGGCGCGGCGGAGGGCGGCATGCTGCGCGTAGGCGCGATTGCATCGGCGCAAGTGTCGTTTCTCGCAGACGCGCTGGCGCGTTTTCGCGAGGACCGTCCAGGCTGGCGCATTCGCGTGGTGCCGGGCGTATCGCTCAATCTGCTCGGACAGGTGGACTCCGGCGAGCTCGATCTCGCCGTCATCATCAAGCCGCCGTTTGCGCTGCCTTCGGAACTGGAGTGGCGCACGCTCGTCACCGAACCGTTCGTGCTGCTGGTGCCGAAAGCGCTGGCGCGCGGCAAGCGTTCGTGGCGCGAGCTGTTGAAAAGCGAACCGTTTATCCGCTACGACCGCACTTCGTTTGGCGGCCGGCTTGTCGACCGCTTTCTGCGGCGCGCACGGCTCAACGTGCAGGACGTCCTGGAACTCGACGAATTGCAGGCTATCGCGCAACTGGTCGCGCGCGGTATCGGCGTGGCGCTGATTCCGGATACGGCTGGGCTAGGCAAATGGCCCGCCGGCGTGGCCGCGTTGTCGCTCGAAGACGCGACGTTTCATCGCGAGATCGGGCTCGTGCAGCGTCCGCGGCATAGCCGGCAAGCGGTGGCGGGGGCGCTCGCCGATTGCATCGCAGGCGCGGCGCAGGAATGAGCCGCGGCGCGAGGCCGGGACCGGACCGCTCGTGCCAAATTGTGCCGATCGGCGCTCGAGCAACTGTATCTGTGCGCTCGCCGCAGCGACGCGCACAATCGTGATTCCCTGCCCGCCCGCGAGCCCGAGTCCATGACGCCCACCGCCTTTCTCACCGCCGATGTCCTGATCGCCTACAGCGCCTACTTCGTCGGCACGGCCAGCCCCGGTCCGAGCAATCTGGCGATCATGTCCCTCGCGATGAGCGCGGGCCGCCGTCCGGCGTTCGCGTTTGCGTTGGGCGTCGTGTCGGGGTCGTTCTTCTGGGCGCTGCTTGCGTCGCTGGGATTGTCGGCGGTGCTGGCCGCTTACTCGGGGTGCCTCGTCGCCATCAAGATCGCCGGCGGGCTATATCTGCTCTGGCTCGGCTTCAAGTCGGCGCGCTCGGCATTCGCGCCGGCGAGGCTGCCTGATGGACACGCGCGACAGGACGAACCGCTCAAGCGGCTCTATCTGCGCGGCCTATTGCTGCATCTCACCAATCCGAAAGCCATTCTGGTGTGGATGTCCATCGTGTCGCTCGCCATGTCGCCGGCGGGCGGCGGCACACATACCGCGCCCGTCGTGCTCGGCTGCATGTGCATCGGCGTGTCGGTGTTCAGCAGCTATGCTCTTTTGTTTTCGACGGCATCGGCGCGGCGCGTTTATATGGCGATCCGCCGCTGGCTCGACGGCTCGCTCGCAATCATGTTCGGCATTGCCGGCATCAAACTGCTGACCTCAAAGAGCTAACGCGCTTATTTGCCGACGGGCTGAATAACTTCTGCCGCGCGGAGTGCTTCGTGCAAGGTGCCGAAAATACAGCTAGCGCCAATGATCGGCGTGATGCCGTGCCGGTCCATGTCGGAGCGCAAATAGCGGTTCACGCGCGCGAAAATCACGTTGATGCCGCTCTTCTTTAACAGGCGGCACAAATCGCCTACAGAGCGCGCCGCCGAATAATCGAGATCGGTAATCGCGCTCGCGTCGATCACGAACCAGCGTACCTTGCTCGGCGCGCGGTCGATCAGCCTGCGCGTATCGTCGACGAAAAAATGGTCGTTCGCATAGAACAGGTCGGCCCCGAAGCGATAAACGATCAGCCCCGGCGCGGTCTGCGTGCCCGCAATGGCGGGCACCGGCGCCCACATGCCGTGGTCGCCGGGCGCGAGGATCATCGTATGCGGGCGGTAGCTGTGACGCACGTGGCGTAGCAGCGAAACGGCCACCGCAATCAGAATGCCATGCTCGACGCCGATCAGCACCACGGCCGCGGCGGTGAACACCGCGAGCGCGAATTCGCCCGGACTTTCGCGGCGAATCGCAAACAGCGTCTTGAGATCCAGCAGTCCGACCGCAATCGTGAATACGATGCTCGCGAGGATACAGCGCGGCAAATACTGCAAAAAACGGCTGAAAAACAGCAGCACGACAACCACTACAAGCGCGAACACGATCTGCGCGAACTGGCTGCGCGTGCCGGCGCGGTCGGCCATTGCTGTCTGCGTCGGACTGCCGTTCACCACGAAGGCACCGGAAAACGCGGCCGCTGCATTGGCCGCCGCGATGCCCAGCAAATCCCGATTGGTGTCGGTCGCTTCGTGATGCCGCTCGGCAAATACGCGGCTCGCCGCGGCACTCTGCGCGACGATCATCACGAAACACGAGGCGGCGACCGGCACGAGGTCGAGCAGCTGTTGCCACGTGACGGACGGCATGCGAAGCGCAGGCAGTCCGCCCGCGACCGGACCGAGCACAGCAATGCCATGCGCGGCCCAACCGTAGATATCGCTTGCAGCGATTCCCGCCACGACGGCGATCAACGGCACCGGCAGGCGCGGCCAGACGCGTTTGAAAAACAGCACGGCGGCCACGACCAGAATGGAAATGATCAGCGTCGGCACGTTCAGTTGCGCTCCCTCGCGCGCGACGAGAACCAGTTGGTCCGTGCTGCGCGCCGCGTGACCGGGTAGGCCGAGCATATCGCCCAGCATCGCGATGCCGACCTGCACGCCGACTCCGGCGAGAAAGCCCACCAGCACCGTTCGCGACAGAAAGTCCGCGAGAAAGCCCAGTTTGAAAATGCGCGCGACGAGCAGCAGCGCGGCGGTAAGCAACGCGACCATCGCGGCAAGCGACGCGTATTCGGCACTCGAAACGCTCGCCATGGTCGACAGGCGGCTTGCGAAGATGGTGGCGGTAGCGGAGTCCGCCGCGACAACAAGGTGCCGCGACGCGCCGAACAACGCGAACGCGATAAGCGGCAGAAAGACGGTGTAAAGGCCCGTAACGGCAGGCATGCCGGCAATGCGCGCGTAGCCGAGCACCTGAGGAATGTCCATCGACGCGAGCTGCACGCCCGCCAGCGCGTCGCGCATTGCCGCCGCGCGGTTCAATGGAAGCACGCCCTTGGGAATGCCCTTGAAGACGCCCGCGCGCGCCGTCCCCTTAAGCACGTTCACGCGCGCTGTCAAATTCGCCAGAAAGTCTCGCATACGCGATGCCGCCTCAAATCCAGGTTATCGCGCATCGTGCCGCGACACGGCACTTCAACGCAAGACCTGCGGACAAAAGCGGCCATGCCGAAAACCAGCAGCGTCAGTTACCTGCCGGCTTTGCTCGAAATAGCGACGTTGAAAATCAACGCTTGAAGTGACCTGTGCGCGGATCGACATGCCGCGCGAAACCGAAGAGCGCCGCAATGCAGATCGGACAGGCGATGATGAAAACGGCCAACATCTCACACCCCGTAACCATTTATTGTTACTGGCAAGTCTACGCCATAAGGACGTGAATTGAATGCGGGAAAACCGCAACGCACTGTTGCGGACTATTACGCCGCTGTCAGCCGCACACTCGCCGTACTCCGCGCTACACCGCAAATGCACCGCGATCGTAAGCCTCGCAATAGCTTTTCCAGTCCGCCACGACTTGCGCCGCGCATTGCGTCGCGAGTTCGATCAACGGCGCTTGCCAGTCCGTGCGATTGCCGAACGCAATCATGTCGTCCGCGATTGACGACTTCTGCCGTCCCCCGCTGCGCAAATGCGCCCATGCACTCAACTCGGCCATGCTGCCGACTACGCCTTCGAGCCTCGGCAGCTTGCCGTTCCAGTCGCGCAATGCGACGCGGTCTTCCGACGGCTGCAAACTGCGCAGCACATACGAACGCTCATTGAAATCCACAGCGTGCAAAAAAGCCTGTGAAACCGCCTGATTACGCCGCTGAATTTCGACGACGCGCTCGGCCTCGCTTCCCCATGCCGGTTGCGCCGTACGCAGATGCGGCACGACCGAAGAAGGCAGCGCCTCCTTAAGGTCGATCAGGTAGTTGCCGTCCGGCGAGCCTTTGCCTTCCACGAGAATCACATAACGGTCCACGCCGAGGCTTCCCGTACCCGCAATGCGACGCGCGACGTCGAGCACGCGGTAGAACTCCGGATCGCTTTCGCCGGCAGCGAACTGCTGCATGAACTGCGTGAGCGCAGCGCGCCGCTCATCGCTCGCGGGCAGCGCCTTCTTGCCGTCCACTTTCAGCTTGCGCGTTTTGCCTTTGAGGATGGTGCGGCGGTCCAGGTGCGCGGCGCGCGTGCGGCTCGCCAATGCATCGAACAGATCGCGCACCATGCCGGACGATGTCTCGCGCTCGACCCAGCGAGCCTTGCCGAAAGCGAGCGCCGCGCCATACGCATGCGCAGCCGTATGACAGAGCGCCAGCGCCTGGGCGAGGCTCAGTTCGAGGTCGGCCGCACCCACCAGCACGCTCGTCAGCAAACGTACAAGTTCGTACAGATTGGGCGCGAGGCACGCTTCGTCGAAATCGTTGTTGTCGAAATAGATGAGGCGGTTGTCCGCCTTGTAGCTGCCGAAGTTCTCCAGATGCATGTCGCCGCAGATCCACACGTGCGGCGCATCGTCGAGTAATGTGTCTTGCGGCAGGCGCTCGTAGAACAGATGACACGTGCCGCGCAAAAACACGAATGGCGAGGTGCGCATCGCCTTGTACTTCATGGCCAGCCGTTCGGGATCGCGCCCGGCGTTAAAGCGGGCGATGGTCTGTGCGATGTCGATCATGTGGTTTCCTTGCCGGCGGCATGTTGCGCCACCGCGCCGCGACTTGCAGCACGACGGCGCCGCCAGGCGGTCGGCGCGCCGAACTTCTTACGATACGCCCCCGGGCTCGTCAGCGCGATGCGCCTGAAGTGCCGACGCAGCGACTCCTCCGAGCCGAAGCCCGCGAGTTCCGCGACGCGCGCCATCGGCAGCAGGTTCCGCGTCTCCAGCAACTCGCGCGCCACGGCCACGCGCTCGCGCACCAGCCACTCATACGGCGCCATGCCTGTCGCGTCATGAAACTGCCGCTGCAAGGTGCGCGGACTCATCGCCGCACGTTCGGCCAGTGAGCGCAGCGTGTGCGGCAACGCCGGGTGAGCGCGCACCCAGTCCATCAGTCGCGCAAGGCGTCCGCTTTCGTCGTGCGGCACGGGACGCGGCACGAACTGCGCCTGACCGCCCTCGCGATGCGGCGGCACCACGAGGCGCTGCGCGACGCGGTTCGCCACGGCGCTGCCATGGTCGCGCCGCACGAGATGCAAAAGCATGTCGAGCCCCGCCGCCGATCCCGCCGACGTGATGATCTGCTGCTCGTCGATATACAGCGCGTCAGGCTGCACCTGCAGAAGCGGATAGCGCTCCTGCAATTTCGCGGCATAACGCCAGTGCGTGGTGACAGTCTTGCCCTCGAGCACGCCTGCGGCCGCTAGCACGAACACGCCCGAACAGATCGAGCAGAGGCGCGCGCCGCGTTGGTACGCGGCGCGAATCTTTTTCAGCAGCGGTTCGGGCGGGAGTTCGTCTGCATCGCGCCAGCCGGGTATCACGATGGTATCGGCGCGATCCAGCAGCCTGAGCGTATACGGCGCCGCAATCGTGATGCCGCCCGCCGCGCGGATCGGACCCGCCTCTGCCGCGCAGGCGGCGAAGCGATACCAGTTCACGCCGAGCTCAGGCCGTTCGAGCGCGAACACCTCGGTCACGCAGCCGAATTCGAAAGTGCAAAGCCGGTCATAGGCCAGCGCGACGACAAGATGATTGTGCATGGCGTGATGTTACCGGAGATTGACGATTGCGCCACTTACCCGTTGCAGGCCTGGGCAACACAATGAGCTGCCTGAATCGCACAAGACAAACCGCTCACTTCGCTCACGCGCCTTTAGCCGAGACTTCATCATGTCTGAGTTCAACACCATCGATACCATCGACCCGACCAACCACATCAACGCCGTGACTGCCGTGCCCGCCGCGCCGAGCGCCGCGGCCATCGCGCATTTTCAGGCCTTGTTCGAATTCGAAACCGATTGCGCCGATGTATTCGCCGCGCTGCAAAGCGGCACGCCGGGCTTTGTGCTGCTCGACGTGCGCAGCCCCGCACTCTTCGCGGCGGGTCACCTGCCTCGCGCGGTGAACCTGCCGCATGGCAAGATCGTCGCGTCAAAGCTGACTGGCTATCCGGACGATACCGTCTTCGTTACCTATTGCGCGGGTCCCCATTGCAACGGCGCCGCACGCGGCGCGCTACGGCTCGCGCGGCTCGGACGCCCCGTCAAGCTGATGGCGGGCGGCGTCACCGGCTGGCTCGACGAAGGCTATGCGCTGACGTCTGCTGCGTGTGGAGACAGTTGCTAGTCTGACCTGCATCGACGCGCGCGTTCGCGCGAGACGAAATCGCCAACCACATGGCGCGAGCGCTTTCTCGCGCCATGTGTCGTCTGCGCTTTCTCTGGTTGCGCCGCGCAGGTATGCTAACTGCTCCATTGCGGCAGCAGACCGCAATGCGTCACAGCCTGTCGCGAAAGATCACGGAGAACACGCCATGCGCCTTGATGATGAAGTAGAAAGCCAGAACGTCGAAGACCGGCGCGGCGGTGGAATGCGCCTAGGTGGCGGCATCGGCATTGGGACGATCGTCATCGCGCTGGCCGCGTCGTATTTCTTCGGCATTAATCCGATGAGCATCATCAACGGCGCACAGGTGCTGCAAGGCAACGCGCCGCAGCATGCTGCGCCGGGCAACGCGCGCCCCGCCGAGGACGCCGGCAGCCACTTCGTGCGCCGCGTGCTCGGTAACACGGAGCGAACCTGGCAGCACATCTTCCGCACGCAGTTCAATCAGGACTATCCGGCGCCCAAGCTCGTGCTGTTCAGCGACGCCACCTCGACCGCCTGCGGCACCGGCCAGTCCGCGATGGGGCCGTTCTACTGTCCGCCGGACCGCACCGTTTATATCGACCTGTCGTTTTACCGCGAGCTGCGCGAGCGCTTCGGCGCGGGCGGCGACTTCGCGCAAGCCTATGTGATCGCGCATGAGGTTGGACATCACATCCAGAACGTGCTTGGCATCTCGGACAAGTACGAAGCGGCGCGTGCGCGCGTATCGCAGGCGCGCGGCAATGCGTTGTCCGTGCGCCTCGAATTGCAGGCCGACTGTTTCGCGGGCGTGTGGGCCGCCGTCGCCCAGCAGTTGAACGCGAAGCTGATGGAGCCTGGCGACTTCGAGCAAGGGCTGAACGCAGCAGGCGCGATCGGCGACGACCGGTTGCAGCGGCAATCGCAAGGGCGCGTGGTGCCGGAGGCATTCACGCACGGCACTAGCGAGCAGCGTCAGCGGTGGCTCAGGCGCGGCATGACCACGGGCGATATCCGCCAGTGCGATACGTTCTCGGCACAGTCGCTCTGAACCCGAAGCCTCGCCCATTAGGTAAAGACCACCCTCGGGCAATCCCTACAAAGAAAAAACTAACATTACATTCAACTTTCATCTATAAAGGCGAGACATGCGGTGAACAGCCTTGTCTCGCCGCATGCCCTCCGCCCGCCGGCCTTGCCGACGGGCTTTTTTTTGAGTCCGTTGAATGAGTCGGACGCACTCCTTCATTTCGCTTTCATATCAGGAAAGTCGTCAGCAAACATCGGGTTTCTTTCGCTTGACTTACTTGATATATCACATACTGTATCGATTCGACCACCGACTCCAGGACGCATCAAAGACGTCCAAAGGTCGTTGCGAAGCGTCATTGCTTCGCAATCACAAGACAAGGCATCTCAAAGGAGACAGTGATGGAAACGGATCGTCAGGAAGGAGCGTCGTGGGCAGCGTCACCGTGGGTGCAACTCGTATTCGGCGTCATCTGCATGGCAATGATCGCCAACATGCAGTACGGCTGGACCTTGTTCGTCAATCCCATCAACGAAAAATACCAATGGGGCCGCGCGGCAATTCAGGTCGCGTTCACCATCTTCGTCGTGACCGAAACGTGGCTCGTGCCCGTTGAAGGTTATCTCGTCGACAAGTACGGGCCGCGGCCGGTGGTGGTAGGCGGCGGCCTGTTGTGCGCGCTTGCGTGGGTGCTCAACTCGGTCGCGTCGTCGCTGCCTTTGCTTTACATTGCGGCGGCCATCGGCGGCGTGGGCGCGGGCGCGGTCTACGGCACGTGCGTCGGCAACGCGCTCAAGTGGTTCCCCACCCGTCGCGGTCTCGCAGCGGGAATCACGGCAGCCGGCTTCGGCGCGGGTTCCGCGGCCACCGTCATTCCGATTTCGAACATGATCAAGAGCAGCGGCTACGAAGCGACCTTCCTGTGGTTCGGCCTTGGCCAGGGGCTGATTGTATTCGTGCTCGGGCTCGCGCTGCTCGCGCCGCCGGCCAGTCTGCTCGCCACCGCAAAGAGCGCCGTGCGTCGCGTCGTGTACAACGCGACGCCGCGCGAAGTGGTGAGCTCGCCAGTGTTCTGGGTGATGTACCTCATGTTCGTGATGATGGCCGCAGGCGGTCTGATGGCGACCGCGCAACTCGGGCCGATCGCCAAGGACTTCGGCCTGCACGAATCGCCCGTTTCGCTGCTCGGCCTCACCTTGCCGGCGCTCACCTTCGCATTGACGATCGACCGCGTGCTGAACGGTCTGACGCGGCCGTTCTTCGGCTGGATCTCGGATCGTATCGGCCGCGAAAACACCATGTTCCTCGCCTTCGCGGTTGAAGCGATCGGCATTCTGGCGCTGTCGAAATACGGCCATAGTCCGGTGGCGTTCGTCGTGCTGACCGGCATCGTGTTCTTCGCATGGGGCGAAATCTACAGCCTGTTTCCGGCTACCTGTGGCGATACGTATGGGCCAAAATTCGCGGCCACCAATGCCGGTCTGCTGTACACGGCAAAAGGCACGGCCGCTCTGCTCGTACCGTTCACGAGCGTCATCACGGCGGCAACCGGCAACTGGCATGCGGTCTTCATGCTTGCGTCGGGTATGGCGGCCCTGGCCGCGCTGCTCGCGCTCTTCGTGCTCAAGCCGATGCGCCGCGCGCATGCCGCGCGTCACGCGAGCCCGGCAAGCGACAGCGCTTATGGCGGCACGATGATCAGCGAATCGGCGCGCATTTCCGTCGACGGCGGTTGACGGAGTCCAGCCAACGGGCAGCAGCGCCGCAGGTCGGCGACTGCGCGCCCGCCGCTACGTCCTTCTGCGCGCCGTGGCTTCGCGGCTCGGCGCGCGGGCGGACAGCACCGTAAGCCAATCGCTAACATATTGAAAACCAATTAAATAAACGCGCCGAAATGTCGATAACAAGTGCAACCGCTTCTCCATCGCGGTTGGACTTCACATGCAGAGCTCATACAATCCCTGGCTGGTTGCCATGTCGTTTTTCGTGGCGACACTCGCGTCGTACACGGCACTCGATCTGACAGGCCGTATCTTCGTGCTGGCGTTGCCGCGCTTGCGGCACATCTGGCGTATGGGCGGCGCAGCGGCACTAGGCATCGGCATCTGGTCGATGCATTTCGTGGCCATGCTCGCGTTTTCCCTGCCGATTCCGCTCGGCTACGATTTCGCGGACACAGCGTATTCGCTCGCGCTCGCCATCGGCGCTTCATATCTGGCGCTCTGTCTGACCACGCACGCACAGCTCACGGCGGCGCGCCTTGTCGCGGGCGGCACATTCATGGGCCTCGGCATTGCGGGCATGCACTACAGCGGCATGGCCGCGTTGCGCATGTCGCCTGGCATCAGCTATCGACCGGTGTGGTTCGCGGCCTCGCTCGCGATTGCGATCGGCGCCGCCACTGCCGCGCTGTGGATGGCGCGCGCGCTCAGTAACGACGACGCACGGCATGTGCTGCAAAAGCGCTTGGGCGCGGCGCTCGTGATGGCCGTCGCGATCAGCGGCATGCATTACGCGGCCATGGCCGCCGCCGAGTTCGCACCCGGCGCGATCTGCGGCGCGGCGGCCGGCGTGAATGCCGCGTGGCTCGCCACATCTGTGATCCTTTTCACGCTGGCGATACTGATCGTCACGCTGCTGCTGTCGCGTTTCGACGCGCGCACCAGCTTCCTCGTCGGCGCAGTGTCGAAGCTCAACGGGCAGATCGTGCGTCTCGCCACGCTCGACACGCTGACCGGACTGCCGAACCGCGCCACGCTGACCGAGCGCATCGAGCGCGCCATTCATGCGGCGCGCCGCCAGCGGTCGCTCTTCGCGGTGCTGTTCATGGACATCGACGGCTTCAAGACGATCAACGATTCGCTCGGTCATTCGGCCGGCGATCAGGTGCTCTTTGCATTTGCGCAGCGTCTGCTGATCTGCGTGCGCGCCGGCGATACCGTGGCGCGCCTCGGTGGCGATGAATTCGTGGTGCTCTCAGAGCAGCTCGCATCACGCAAGGACGCGGCAGCGCTCGCGGAAGGCGTGCTCGAACGCATGCGGCGCGACACATGGGCCGATTCACAACCGCTGCAGGTCATGCCGAGCATAGGCATCGCACTGTTTCCGGAAGACGGCGATACGGTCGAGACGCTGCTCAAGCACGCGGACGCCGCGATGTACGAAGCGAAGCGCGCAGGCCGCAGCACCTACCGCTTTTTCGAGCGACGCATGAACGAAGCGGCGATGCGCACGCTGCAGATCCAGAACGCTTTGCGCGAGGCGCTTGCCAAGCGTCTTTTCACGCTGCATTTCCAGCCAAAATTCCACGGCAGAAGCGAGTCGCTCGCGGGCGCCGAGGCGCTGATCCGTTTGCATCATCCGCAACTGGGCACGCTTGCGCCGCTCGAGTTCATTCCAATTGCCGAGCGTTCAGGACAGATCGTGCAGATCGGCTACTGGGTATTGCGCGAGGCGTGCCGGCAGATTCGTCGCTGGACTGCGCAAGGTCTGCCGACGATCAAGGTGGCGATCAATCTCTCGCCGCGCCAGCTATTGCAGGCCGATCTCGTGCCGACCATGCTCGGTATCGTGAAAGCGGAGGGCGTCAGGTCCGAACAGATCATGTTCGAGATTACCGAAACAGTGGCCATGCAGGACGCGCCCAGAACGATCGAGATGCTGCGCGAATTCCAGGCAAGCGGCTTTGAAATTGCCATCGACGATTTCGGCACCGGCTATTCGAGCCTCGCCTATCTGCAACGATTTCGCGTGAAGCAACTGAAGATAGACCGCTTCTTCACCAACGGTCTGGACGCGCACGGAGCGGAAGGCAGCGCGATCGTTTCCGCGATCATCGCGCTCGCGCACTCGCTGGAAATGGATGTGGTGGCCGAAGGCGTGGAAACCGAATCGCAGCTTCATATGCTGAAGGCCATGCGGTGCGACGAGATGCAAGGCTTCCTGCTTGGCAAGCCGCTGACCGCAGAAGCCTTCGGCGATTTGCTGCGAGGACAGACCATGACCGCAGACGCCTGCTGATGTTCGCGCAGGTGCAGCGACACGATGCAGAAGCATCGTGTCGCGTCCGGTTGGGTTGGGCACGTGTGAGTGCGGCGCAATCATGCAAACGTTGTCGCGCGGTCGTCGGGTTGGACAATAAACAATAAAAGCTGCACAGGTGGTGGAGACTTCATGAAATTCGACGTAGCAACGTTTACCTCGTTGTGGCTGATCACGTTTCTGTGCTGCGCACTGATCGCCACGGTACTCGCACGGATGTTCGCGCAAGTCAGCGCATTCCGCCTGTGGGCGACCGCTTTCTATCTGGTCGCAGCGGCCTCCGCATGCTTTGCGTTGCATCTGACATGGCAGACCGACGTCCTTCTCTTCGCAACCGCGACACTCGCACTGCAAAGCCGCATACTGATCTGGGTCGGCACGCGTGCATTATTCGGCATCCCAATCAACTGGCGCAACGCGGTCATCGTTATGTGCCTGTTTTGCGTCATGTACGGCGGTGCGCTGCTATTGAAGCTTCCCATGCTCGCGCGCGCCGTGCTGCTCGCGCTGTTCTTCGCACCCTACCGCGCAGCCACACTCTATGAAGTGTGCCGCCGACGTCGTCCTCACCTTGGCCTTGCGCGCACCATCGCCGTGATCGGCGCCGGCATCGCGACGCTCAGTGCGATCGTGCCGCTCACGCTGGTGCTGCTCGACCGCGCCAATGTCGCGCTGCTGATCGGCAATCCGCAGACCACGTCCGCGGTTTACGCAGTGGTGTTCGCAGGCGACGTGCTGCTCGCGAGCGGGCTCATCGTGCTGGCATTCAAGCTGATGATTTTCCAACGCGACATGCTAGCGACGCTCGACCGCAGCGCGAGAGAACGGCTCGCCCTAACGTGGAAAACGCGGGCTGCCGCGGGACCCGCAGCGGCTCGCGACGCTCTGCCGGGCCACGACGAGCCCGCACAACGCAGGTCGCTAACGGGCGTGATATGAGCCGCATGCGGCCGCGCTCGCCGTTGCTTCCGGTCGCCGACGCCGGAATCGCCGCTCGCCGCCGGCCGCTTCGCTCATCGCTCAGGCGCTCTCCAACGCAGCAAGTCGCTGTACTAACGTTTCGCTTGCGCGTGTCATCGGCAGACGAAGTTCGTCGCGTATGAGTCCCTGCTGTGCGAGCCATGCTTTGACCGGCGCTGGATTCGGTTCCGCAAACAACGCGTGGATCAGCGGGACAAGCGTGTGAAAAATGCGCCGCCCTTCGTCGAGCGCGCCGGCCGCAAGCGCGCGATAAAGCGCCACGAACTCTTCCGTGCGCACGTGCGCAGAGGCCGCAATCGCTCCGCTGCCGCCAAGGCAAAGTGTGTTGAACATCTGCACGTCCTCGCCTGCCAGCACCTGCAAGCGGCCGTCGCGAATGAGCGCGAGCGTGGTGTCGAGCGAACCGGAGCAATCCTTCACCGCCTCTATCCGCGGATGCGCGGCGAGCGTGAGCAGCGTGTCGAGCTCGAGCCGCACGCCGGTTCGATGCGGAATGTCGTATAGCACGACGGGCTTTTCGCTGGCATCCGCAAGCGCCATGAAATGACTGAAGATGCCCGCTTGCGACGGCCTGACGTAATATGGCGCGGCCATCAGCACGCCGGCGATGGGCAGCGCATTCAGTTGCTCGATGCGCGCGAGCATGCTGCCGGTGTGATTGCCCGATACGCCGACGATCACTGGCAACGCCGGCTTGGGCTGTGCACTTGCGTTGCTCCCCGCCTGCGCCGCTTCGAGGATGGTCGCGACCACGGCGTCCTGTTCCGAAGCATCGAGCGCGGCCGGCTCGCCCGTCGTACCTAGCGCGACAATGCCGGCGACACCTGCGTCGGCATAGCGGCGCACGAACGCGCGCAACGCGGCATGATCGACCGCGCCGTCGGCGAAAGGCGTGATGAGCGGAATCCAGATTCCCGAAAAAATAGACATGTCTTTCCTCTTACGTCGATGAGCGACCGTATCGATTCCGGCAGAGTGCGAAGGGGAAAGACAGGAAGGACCGCCGAGGCGCGTGACCCGCTATTCCGTCGCATCTGACGGAACAGCGTGCTCCGGTCAGATGAGCGGCTGTTTTTTGGCTTTGGCGCCGAACTCCGGCTGGCATTGCCCGACGAGGTGCTGCGCGCTCGCGAGCGAACCGCGCGCGCGTGCAGCCGCGACGTCTGCGAAAACAGAACAAGGCGTGATTGACGAGCGGAGTCGGAGAAGGGGGCCGTAAAGCATGAAGCGCAGTGTAACCGCGCCCCGCACGGATTGGCAAAGCGCATCCCGAAATTGCTTGACTTCTGACGCAGCCGAACTAATATACGCACCGCGTATATTCCGCGCATATATTCCGACAGGTACCTCCATGAGCGTCCCCCAACAAGCCTTTCTCCGCGACGCCATGCGGCGCCTGAACATGACGCGCGATACGTTCGCGGGCCGCATCGGCGTGTCCCGGCGGGCGCTTGATACATGGCTGCTGCCCGACGACTCGCAGGAATCCCGCGCCATGCCGGAGATCGTCGAGCGATTTGTGTCCGAAATCGTCGTGCACGGCGAACCGGGCGAAAAGTATACGCAAAGCGTAGACTCGCAATCTCTCGCGAGCCAGATGCTGTGGGAAGGCAAGCCGCAGTTGCTGTCGGTCGACCAGTTCTCGCGCGACTCGGTAGAGGCGCTCTTTCGCGTCGCGGACATCATGCAGCCCATCGCGCGGCGCCGCAAAATCTCGCGAGTGCTGGAAGGCGCGGTGCTCGGCAATCTGTTTTTCGAGGCAAGCACGCGCACTCGCGTGAGCTTCGGGGCGGCGTTCTGCCGGCTCGGCGGTTCCGTGTGCGACACCACGGGCTTCACGTTTTCGTCGATGGCCAAGGGCGAGTCGATCTACGACACGAGCCGCGTAATGAGCGGCTACGTGGACGCGCTGGTGATCCGCCATCCGGAGCAAGGCTCGGTGGCCGAATTCGCGCGCGCCACCAACGTGCCCGTGATCAACGGCGGCGATGGCCCCGGCGAGCATCCGAGCCAGGCCCTGCTCGACCTGTACACCATTCAGCGCGAGTTCTCGCGGCTCGGCAAGATTGTCGACGGCGCGCACATCGCGCTGGTCGGCGATCTGAAATACGGGCGCACGGTGCACTCGCTCGTCAAGCTGCTGGCGCTTTATCGCGGCATCAAGTTCACGCTGATCTCGCCGCCCATGCTCGAAATGCCGGGCTACATCATCGAGCAGATTTCGCGCAACGGGCATGTGATCGAACAGACTCACGACCTGCCGAGCGGGCTGCGCGGCGCCGACGTGGTGTACGCCACGCGCATCCAGAAAGAGCGCTTTACCGACGAATCATTCGAAGGCTACACGCCCGACTTCCAGATCAATCAGGCGCTGGTGGACAGCGTGTGCGGCAGCGATACGCTGATCATGCACCCGCTGCCGCGCGACAGCCGGCCAGGCGCCAACGATCTGAGCGTGGACCTCAATCACGATTCGCGGCTCGCCATTTTCCGGCAGACCGATAACGGCATTCCCGTGCGGATGGCGATATTCGCGGTGCTGCTCGGCGTCGAAAAACTGGTTCAGCATTCGATGCGCGACGCGGCTTGGCGCCCGCCCGCGTATCTGGGTCCGGACGACGCGGTGTTTCATGGCATCGACTGAAGCTCCCGGAATTTAATTCGCTTCCCGAAATAAAAACCGGCAGCGCCTAAGTTATCGCGCTGCCGCCGTTGCGCCTGAAGCCGTTCGAAAAGAACTGCACCTGATACCGCACTGCATTGGCCCAGTAATTCCACGTATGACCGCCGGGCCGCTCCGCATAACGATGCGGCACACCTAGCTCGACGAGCCGCGCATGCAGCATCCGGTTCGAATGCACGAGCGAATCGTTCATGCCGCAGTCGATCATCAGCGCAATATGCGCGCTCGCAAAGCTGCGCGCATGTTCGACCAGCGCTTCGCTGTTCCAGAAATCCGCATGCATGGCGGGATCGCCGAACACCTGATCGATACCCGGCTCGTCCTCGCAGCCGCGCGGGTCCACTGCGCCGCTCATGCTTCCGGCCGCGCCGAATTCGTCGGGCCTTTCCAGTGCGATATGCAGCGCGCCGAATCCGCCCATGCTCAGGCCGGTAATCGCGCGTGCTTCTTTCGTGGCAATCGTACGGAAATGCATGTCGACGTAGGCGACGACTTCGGTGCCGACATAGGTGGCGTAACGGCTGCGTGTATCGACAGGACTGTCGATGTACCAGCTTTCGCGGCCGCCGTCGGGCATCACGAGAATCACGCCGTAGCGGTCCGCGAGTTTGCCGATTGGCGAGTTGGTGGTCCAGTCGGTGTAGTTTCCCCCAGAACCATGCAGCAGGTAGACAACCGGAAAGCGCTCTGCCGCCTTGCCGCGCGCATAGCGGTCGGGCAACACGACCGTCGCTTCAGGCGACTTGCGCATGGCCGCGCTCGGGATCGTTACCACGCGGGACTGGAACGCCCATGCGGGAGCGGCGACAAGCAACATCACGATCAGCCAGCCAAAACGTGCGGCACTCATCTTCGTCGCTCTCCCTTTCCATGTGTGCGGGAAACACAGTCGTAGCAGCGGCAATATGCGCAACTACATACGGGGCGGCAAATTCCAGCGACGACTCTAGCAACGGCGACTTACAACCAAATTTCAGCGAACCCTACTATCAGGCTGATTCAATGCGGAACGCATGCGTTCGAACATGCGTCCGCGGCACGACTACTGCACAACTATTTGACGTGCACGCTGAGACCTTCGCGGCCCGGCGCGATGTCGTCCTTTAGCGTGAGTTCGGGAATCCGGTAGTCGCCGCCGTTCTGCGGACGGAACGGTATGGGCGCCGTGTTCCACAGATTGTCGAGGCGCTCGCCGAGCGCGTCGCGCACCTGCGCGTATTTCTCTTCGTCGATGCGGCTCGTGCGATACACGACGAACGGCGGCAGCACGTCGAAGCCGGGGTAATACAGTATGCCGTGCTGGATTGGGAACAACACATCGTCGATCGGACCGTTGATTCCACGTGGACTGTAATGCGACTCCCAGCCGCCCGTGGTGACCACCAGCATCGCGCGTTTGCCGGCGAGCGTGCCTTCGCCGTAGCGGTCGCCCCAGCGGGCATCGGAATGCTCGCCCACGCCGTACGCAAAACCATAGGCGTAGACGCGCTCCACCCAGCCTTTCATGATCGCGGGCATCGAAAACCACCACAGCGGAAATTGCAGAATGACCGCATCGGCCCATTTGAGCTTTGCCTGTTCGGCCGCGATGTCGGGACTTTGCAGTCCGTTTTCGAGCGCATGCTTCGACGCACGCGAAGGATCAAAGCGCTCCCCCGTTGCGGGCGCTAGGCTGTCGCGCACATCGAGCGCGGCCTTCCATTTCATTGCATAGAGGTCGGAAACCTGCACAGTGTGCCCCGCCTTCTGCAGGCGCTTGACGGAGAAATCCTTCAGCGATCCATTCAACGACCGCGGTTCAGGATGAGCATAAACAATCAGAACGTTCATTTTGGCTTGCCTTGGTTGATGCGGGTTCATGTGGAGTGAACACACGATAGGCCCAGCCGCGGTATATTGGAAATGAATTGCTGAAATGACAGGTATTGCCGTGAATAATCTCCGCAAGCTCGACCTGAACCTGCTCGTCACACTCGACGTACTGCTCGCGGAACTCAACGTGACGCGCGCTGCGGAACGCCTGAATTTCTCACAGCCGTCCGTGAGCGTGCATCTCGCCAAACTGCGCGACGTGCTCGGCGATCCTCTGCTGCTGCCCGGGCCGCGTGGCATGCGCGCAACCGCGCGTGCCGAAGCATTACGCGAGCCGCTGCGGCAGGCGCTCGAAGCATTGGAGCAAGCCGTGGCGCCCGCGCGGGTTTTCGATCCCGCAGAGGCCGCGCAGACGTGGCGCATAGCGGCGACGGACTACGCGGAGTCGACGATCATTCTTCCGGTCCTGCATAAGCTGCGCGCGGCCGCGCCCGGCACGCGGCTCGCAATAGTCGAAGCCGCGCCGCCGCGCATCGCGAAGCAGGCGGAACGAGGCGAGATCGACCTCGCCTTTCATACGAGCGAAGGCGCGCCTGCAGGCCTGCGTCGGCGGGTGTTGTTTGCAGAGCGCTATGTGCTGGCGGGCCGCGCGGATCATCCGCGCTTGAAACGGCGCCCCGCGTTGGCACAGTTCTCGAAGTTCGAGCATGTGATCGTGTCGCCGGACGGTGGCGGCTTTGCGGGCGCAACCGACCAGGTCCTCGCCCAAGCCGGTCTGTCGCGCCGCGTCGTGCTGTCCGTTCCGCACTTTCTCTTCATGATCTCTGCGCTTGCCAGCACCGACCTCGTGGCGATGGTGCCCGCGCGGCTCGTGCGCAACAACCCCGCGCTACGCGTGGTCGAGCCGCCCGTCGAGATTCCCGGCTACGAGATGGCCATGCTGTGGCATGAGCGCTCGCATCGCGATCCGGCGCATCAGTGGTTGCGCGCGCAGATCGCGGATTCGGTGTGAGGCGTCATGCCCGGTGGATCTAACGGCCGGTCTCAGTGCCCGCATCAGCGCCTGCATCAGCGCCTGCATCAGCGCCTGCATCAGCGCCTGCATCAGCGCCTGCATGAGCGTCATGCCTGAGCGTCAGCGCGGCCGATGGCATCCAGTTGTGCAAGGATTTCGCCGCTCAGTTGGAGGCTCGCCGCCGCCAGGTTCTCGCGCAAGTGCCCGACCGACGACGTCCCCGGGATCAGCAGAATATTGGGCGCGCGCTGCAGCAGCCAGGCGAGCGCCACTTGCATCGGTGTCGCCCCGATGGTTCGGGCAATGTCCGTGAGTGCCGACGACTGGATCGGCGTAAAGCCGCCAAGCGGGAAAAAAGGCACATAGGCAATGCCCTTGCCCGCCAGTTCGTCGATCAGCGTGTCGTCGGCACGGTGCACGAGGTTGTAATGGTTCTGCACGCAGACAATGTTCGCGATGCGCTGCGCCTCGGCAATCTGCGTGCGCGTCGCATTGCTCAGGCCGATGTGGCGAATCAAGCCGCGCTGCTGAAGCTCGGCAAGCGCGGTGACCTGCTTTTCGATTGAGCCTTCGCTAGGCGCGTGCACGTCGCCCATCAGCCGCATGTTGACCACCTCGAGCGTGTCGAGGCCGAGGTTGCGCAGATTGTCATGCACGCCGCGCTCGAGATCCTCCGGCTCCTGCGCCGGCAGCCACGCGCCGTCGCTGGAGCGCACGGCGCCTAGCTTGGTGACGAGCACGAGATCGGCGGGATACGGATGCAGCGCCTCGCGAATCAGCTGGTTGGTAACGTGCGGGCCATAAAAGTCGCTCGTGTCGATGTGGTTGACGCCTTGGGCTACCGCTTCGCGCAGCACGGCAAGCGCGGCTTCGCGGTCCTTCGGCGGACCGAACACGCCCGGCCCCGCGAGTTGCATTGCGCCGTAGCCCATGCGCCAAACTGGGTGGCCGGCGAGAGGAAATGTGTCTGTGGTGTGCGGATTCGGCATGTTGCTCTCCTTCCTGGTAATCGAAGGCCAGTATGGCCGGGATTGCACCGTTTGATAAAGCGGGCTAACGTGCACGGGTTGTTCAATTCGGCGAACAGTCACGACGGCTATGGAATTAAACGACCTCACGGCTTTCATCTCCGTTGCACGCGCGGGCGGCTTTCGCGACGCGGCGCGCAGCAGCGGCGTTTCAGCGTCGAGCTTGAGCGTCGCGGTGCGCCGGCTGGAAACGAGGCTCGGTTTGCGCCTCCTGAACCGGACCACGCGCAGCGTCGCGCCAACCGAAGCGGGCCTGCGTCTGCTGGAAAAGCTGACTCCGCTCTTCAGCGAAATGGAAGCGGCGCTCGACGTGCTCAACGTGTTCCGCGAGCAGCCGAGTGGGACGCTCAAGCTCAACGTACCCGCGAGTGCCGCACGCATCGTGCTGCCTGGTATCGTCGCGCCGTTTCTGCAAGCATATCCCGACATTCGCGTCGAAGTGCTCGTCGAGGACGGCTTTGTCGACGTGCTTTCAATCGGCTGCGACGCCGGTATCCGTTACGACGAACGGCTCGAGCAGGACATGATCGCCGTGCCGATCGGCCCGCGCGTGCAGCGCTTCGCAACGGCCGCCGCGCCCGGCTATCTCGACATTCGCGGACGCCCGCAGCATCCGCGCGAACTGCTTGCGCATGCGTGCCTGCGCGGTCAGTTTGCCGGCGGGGCGATGCCGACCTGGTACTTCGAGCGCGACGGCGAAGTGGTGCAACTGAATCCGTCGGGGCCTCTGCTCGTGCGGCCCGGTGCTGCGATGGATCTGCTCGTCAGCGCGGCCGTCGCGGGTGTGGGCGTGATTCATCTGTTCGAAGACATGCTTCGCCCGCATCTCGACAGCGGCGCCCTGGAACCGATCCTGCAACCATGGTGGCAACGCTTTTCGGGGCCTTTTCTCTATTATCCCGGGCACCGTCACGTGCCCGCGCCGCTGCGCGCGTTCGTCGATTTTCTGAAGGAGCGCAACGGATGACCTCGCGGCCTGCAAATTCGACGCCACGCCGTCGATTTGCGGTGATAATGGGTTGCCGTTTTATGGCCACGCGCACAATTCCGAAACTTTATCCACCGCGCCACTATGAATGACACACGCGTAAGCCCGCTGCGCAACTTCGCCGATTTTGTTCGCGCCGAGCGGGTTCAATTGACAGAGCAATGGATGAATGCGGTTTTTGGCGACGTCGACCTCGTGGAAGCCGACAAGCTCACCTATCAGCAGCTTGCCGACCATCTTCCGGACATTCTCGAGGGCTTATGCGCGGCGCTCGATGTCGAAGACCTGGAACGCGTCGAACCCGCCATCGAACGCGATGCGCGCAAGCACGGCATGGTGCGCTGGCGCCAGGGCTACCGTATCGAAGAACTCGTGCGCGAGCTGGATCTTTTCCACCAGGTTCTCGCCGATGCGCTCGATACCTACGCAGCGCGCGACAACGCGTTCACGCGCCGCCACGAAAGACGCGCGCGCCGCATGATCGCGGAAACGCTGAGCGTGGTTACGCTCACGTCGATCAGGGAAGTGGTCAGCGAACGCGACCGCAAGATCGACGAATACACTGGCCGGCTAGAGCGCGCCAATCATGAGTTGAAGCTGAAGCAGCGGCTTGTCGGCGAATTGTACGAGTCGCGCATGCACATCACGCGCAGCGTGGTTCACGATCTACGTAATTTTCTGAATGCGTTTTCGATGGCGCTGCAACTCATTGCTCGCGCGCCCGCGAAGGCCGACACCGCGCTGATGCTCGCGAACCGGCAGGCGGAAGACATGAAGGCGCTTGTCGAACAGATGGTCGAGTACTCGGTGATACTCGGCGACGGCGCGCCGCTCACGCTCGAACAGGTCGATCTCCGTGAGCTCTATGAGGAGCTCGTGGCGTCGTCGCGGCCGTCCATCGAGGCCAAGGGCTTGACGTTGCACAGCGCGTTCGATCCTGCGCTTTCCACGGTGACGTCGAACCGTTTGAAGCTCAAGCAGATCGCTGTGAATCTGCTTTCGAACGCGATCAAGTACACGCAATCCGGGCAGGTCGACCTGCATTTCGCGATGGCCGGTCCGGAGCATTTCTCGATCCGCGTGTCGGATACCGGCGTGGGCATCGCGGCTGCCGACGCCGACCGCGTATTCGACGAATTCGAGCGCGCTGCCGACGAGGACATTCCCGGCACCGGGCTCGGACTCGCCATCGTAAAGGAACTGTGCCGAGTGTTGTGCGGACACATCGACTTCGCGTCGCGCGAAGGTGTGGGCACCACGTTCACGATCCGTTTTCCGTTGACGCTCACTGTAGAGCCGTCGTAGCCGCGCGGTGAGCGCATGAGCGTGGTGCGCGGTGCGTTGAGCGTTGAGCCGCCCGCTATTGTGCCGATCCGCTGAGACTCAGGCGCGGGCATTCGTTCATCGCGCCGCGCATGCCGCCCTTGTTCGCAAGGCCGCGCATCACCACGTCCGACGACGTACCGTCGCGGCGCGCCAGTTCCGCCAGGTCGAGCAAGGCGGCGTAGCGCGCGGCGCAATTCGTCGCTCCAACCATCGCGCGAAGTTCGCGAGACACGTCGGCGTGGGCGGCGAAGCGCTGCACGGCGATTGCCAACGCAGCCGCCACGATGATTGTTACCCATACGCCTGCCTTGCGAGTGCCGGTTCCGTCCGATGCGCTCGCTGAACGCTGTTGCGGCATCGCAAGCGGTTGGGGGTTCTGCTTCGCGCGGTGGTGCTGAAAAGATTGCGCGGTGTCGAAGCGGCTGGCCTGGGCGGCACGGCTGAAGCCACTGCCGCGACTGCCTCGATTGCCGCGGCAGGTGCAAATGAAGCGCATTCTGGATCGCATGATCTTGCTGATCAGGACCAGTGCGCGGGCACATACAGATTGCCGACCCAGTGTCCGGGCACCCACACCGCCGGACGCGGCGCCGGCGCGACATAGACGCGGCGCGGCGCCACGTAGACGACGGGCGGCGGCGCATACACCACGGGCGGCGCGACGTAAGCAACGGGTTTCGGCGTCACGACGACCGTCGGCGCGGGTGGCGGCGGAACGTACACCACCGGCTTGGGCGCCACCACAACAGCAGGCGCAGGAGGACGCGGCGGCGGAACGTACACCACCGGCTCGGGCGCCACCACAACAGCAGGCGCGGGCGGAGGCACATACACCGCAGGCTTCGGCGCTACGACGACGGTCGTGCCGCCTGTCGCCACCACGCGGTGCTGACCACCGTTCCGCTGGAGGTCACCGTATTGCCGTGCGTACCGGTCACGCTGCTGGACGTGGTCACCACTCCTGGCGCGACGCGCGTCGCGGTACCCGAGTGCTCGACGGGGTCGCCATCAGCGCCCGTCACCGTGCCCGAGCGCGAGCACGAAGCACCGGCGCAATTCGTCGACGCGGAATGATCGACGGTATTGCCGTTAGCGCGCGTCACCGATCCCGACGACGAGTACAGCCCCGCGCTCGTCTTCGTCACTTCGCCGGAGGTGCTGGCGGTTTTGCCGTCAGGTCCTGTGAGCGTGCCAGTGTGCGAGCAGGTGCCGCCGGCGCAACCGGTGTCGCCCGCGTGCTGCACCGAATTTCCGTAGCGGCCGGTCGCCGTTCCCGAGTTCGAGAACTGGCCGGGCGCATTGCGCGTGATCGTGCCGGTGTTCGTCGCGAGGCCGCCGTAAGGACCGACGACGCCTCCTGCATGCGAACAACTGCCGCCGCCACATGAACCGGCGTGGCCTTCGTTATAGACGCCGCGCGAGGTGTAAGCGGTGCCGTGCTGCGACCACGCGAATGCGGACGCGCTGCCGAATGCGAGCATCGCGGCGCCCACGCTCAGAACCAGCTTGCGCAGCGCGCGGCGCGCGCCGAACGAGGTGACGGCCGCGGCTTGCGCGCCGGTGGCCGGGCCTATGAACGAATGAGTTTTCACGGTATGTCCTTTCGATTCGGGCCACTTCGTGCGACTGCTGCTGCGCTGTGTGGCGATGAACGGACTATAGAAGGACGCCCAGTAACAATCGTCAGCGAAGATATGTCGCGCTGTTTCACCGCGAAAGACGCCCACCGGACAAGGCTTTGCGAGCGCTTGTCAGGCGCCGTGAAATAACCCGACATAGTTTGTTGCGGGAGAACGCTCGGAGTGCGCATCGCAGAGCGAGCGAAGCGTTTGGCATCACAGCTACGGAAAACTGCGGCGGAATTCTGTTGACAAGGCGTGCGGCAAAACGGCACACTCGATTCATGTTGACGCACACCTCCATCGCCGTAGCGATTAATCACCCGAAGCGAGCCCTTATCGGCTGGCCTATGGGAGCATGTGCGCGTTAGCAGTCTGAGTCTGTAAAACAAGACCCCCAAGGCCCCGCCGGTAACGGAAGGGGCCTTTTGTTTTGTGGGCGCCTCCGTCAGCCGGCTCGATAACGGAGAGCATGATGGATCAGGCAAGCCCGCAGTGCATGGACGACGACGCACATCTTTTTGCGCATCAGCAAAACGAGCGTCTACCGAAGGTGGTGGTGCATTTCCAGGTCGCGCCTGGCGCGACGCTGACCTGGCGCGTCGAGGCGGACAGCACGCTCGCGGTGCAGGGCGCGCGTCTTTGGCTCACGCGCATCAGCTCGCCTTACGATCACTGGCTCGTGCCGGGTCAAACGTTCAGCCTGCAGCGCGGCGAACGCATCTGGTTGAGCACTGATGGCGAGCACATCGCACATGTCTCGCTGACTTATCTGTTGCCCGTGCAAGGCTTCTTCAGGCGTTGCTTGAACCGGCTCGCCTGCCTGAGCCTCGGACCACCCTCGCCGCGTTGACAGCCATGAGCCGCTGGGCATGTGGGCATGTATGGGGCACCCTGCTTGCATGCCGAGCGAGCCTGCGAAAGAGCGACGGCGCGATGGCCCGCAATACCATCGCGCCGAGCCCGAACCCTGTTCTACTGAACCGCGCCTTGCGCAGCATCTTGCGGCGTAATCTGCACGGCCGCAGCAGAAACGAATACCGCGTGGATCGTGTCGCCTACCTTCACACCGCTCAGGTCGACTTGCGGGCCCGCTTCGAGCGTCTGCGTCTGATACGCGCCGCGCAGCGTCACGAGGCGCCGCTTGCGGTCGATCTTCTGCACAGTGGCAAGCACTTCGATCTGCCGCGCCGATTCGAAGCCGCCCGAGGCCGGCGCGTACGTCTGCGTATCGACACGTTCGCGAATGCCCTTGCTCTTACCCGTCACCCGTTCCGCCTTCACCAGCAGTGCGTTTTTATAGAGGGCATCGACATGGTCGCCCACCTTCAGTTGATCGAAACCGGCAACTTGCTGGCCCACAAGCACGATCACGACGTTGCCGTTCGCGCCCTTCAACGTGAGCGCGCGGCTTCCCGGATCGATGCCCACAATCGTCGCCTTGATATGCACCGGCTCCACCCCGCTGACGACGCCTTGCGCGGCGCTTGCCAGCGAATCTTGCGCCCATGCGGGCTGGACCGTGGCGAGCATCGCAGCCGCCAATGCTGCTCCAATCGTCGCTGCCTTCATTTACGCTCTCCTCGATGAGTCGCCGTGTATCAGTGCAAATTCGCATCACGACGAATGTGCACTTATTCAGGACGCTTGAATAAAGGTAAGGCGCTTAATTCTACATGTCTTACGAGGCGCACCGATCTGGCGGATCGTCACATGCGGATTGGTTGGGCTTCCCGCTTCGTGTCGGGCGGAGTGCAAAAAACAAACAGCCTCTTCGCGGAGCGAAGAGGCTGTTGGTAGTTGTGTTGTATTTCGCCATACGCAGATGCGTCCAAACGCATCTGCGTCAAGCGATTACACGCGTTCGATGGCGATCGCGATGCCCTGTCCCACTCCAATGCACATCGTGCACAGCGCAAAGCGCCCTTGCGTGCGTTGCAATTGATACATCGCCGTGGTCACGAGCCGCGCGCCGCTCATGCCGAGCGGATGACCCAAAGCGATGGCGCCGCCGTTCGGGTTCACGCGTGCGTCGTCATCGGCCACGCCGAGCGTGCGCAGCACCGCGATGCCTTGCGAGGCGAACGCCTCGTTCAGCTCGATCACGTCGAACTGATCGATGCTCATGTTCAGGCGCGCCAGCAGCTTTTGCGTGGCGGGCGCCGGACCGATGCCCATCACGCGCGGCGCGACGCCCGCGGTTGCAATGCCCAGCACGCGAGCACGCGGCGTGAGGCCGAAGCGCTTCGCGGTCTCTTCGTTGGCGAGCAGGAGCGCCGCCGCGCCGTCGTTCACGCCCGACGCGTTGCCCGCGGTCACCGTGCCGTCGGGGCGCACCACGCCCTTGAGTTTCGCGAGTGTCTCGAGGCTCGTTTCGCGCGGATGCTCGTCTTGCGACACGGTAATCGGATCGCCCTTCTTCTGCGCAATCGTCACGCCGACGATTTCCTGCGCGAGCGTGCCGTCCTTCTGCGCGCGGGCCGCTTTCTGCTGGCTGCGCAGCGCAAACGCGTCCTGATCGGCACGGCTGATGTTGTAGTCGGTCGCCACGTTCTCGCCGGTCTCGGGCATAGAGTCGACGCCGTACATCTGCTTCATCAACGGATTGACGAAGCGCCAGCCAATCGTGGTGTCGAAAATGTCGGCCTGGCGCGAGAATGCGCTGGCTGCTTTGCCCATCACGAACGGCGCGCGGCTCATGCTTTCCACGCCGCCCGCCACCATCAACGCAGCCTCGCCCGACTTGATGGCGCGCGCGGCGATGCCGACTGCGTCCATGCCCGAACCGCACAGACGGTTCACCGTCGAGCCCGGCACTGCTTGCGGCAAGCCGGCCAGCAGCAGCGACATGCGCGCGACGTTGCGGTTATCTTCGCCCGCCTGATTCGCGCAGCCGTAGATCACGTCGTCGACGGCGTTCCAGTCGACGTTCTGGTTGCGCTCCATCAGCGCCTTGAGCGGCACCGCGCCCAGGTCGTCGGCGCGAACCGACGACAGCGAGCCTGCATAGCGGCCGATGGGGGTGCGAATCGCGTCGCACAGGAATGCTTCGGTCATGTGATGTCTCCAGTGATGTGCTGCGTGCGCCGCGCCGTCTGCACGAATGCGCGCGGCATGGCCCGCGGCGGACGGCTGGGTCGTGCATCGGCCAGACGGGCTTGACGAGGGATTGCCTCGCGCGAATTCAGCTTAGCGCAGGACGGCAAACGATGCTTCCGTGCCACCTCGCGTTTTGTTCTACATACGAACAATAGGTCATATATCGAACAACAAGGCTCGATAATAGGCGTGTGGCGGAAACGCTGTCAAGCGCCCGCCCGGGCATATCGGGGAATATCAGGGAATACGCGAAAGACGGCGGCAGCGCCGCAAAGCGTCCGACGAAAGAGGCGCTCGCGCCGCGCACCCTGTCCGCCAGGGTCGCGACACGAGGCTGGTGGGAGTTTCAGCGTGTCTGGATGCCTTCGTCGGCGATATAGCCGCGAATCACGTCGGCGAAATTTTCGTCGCCGCGCAGGCCGAGCTGCTCGGCGCGCGACGTGTCCCAGCGGCCAGGCCAACTGCCGACAATCTTTTCCACGCGCGCATCCGGCTGCCACAAAATTCGTTTCGCGACTTCGTCTCCGGCCACTTCGCGCAGCGCCGCGACCATTTCGTCGACGCTGACTGAAATGCCCGGCAGGTTCAGCACGCGCTGGTTGCCAAGCGCGGCGGCGTCGAGTTCGAGTCCGGCGATCAGGCACTCGATCGCTTTACGCGGTGACAGCAGCCACAGGCGCGTCGCGCCGTCGACGGGACACACGGCCTCTTCGCCGTTCAGCGGCTCGCGGATAATGCCGCTCGCAAACGACGAAGCCGCTGCATTCGGCCGGCCCGGCCGCACGCTGATGGTGGGCAGGCGCAGCACGCGTCCGTCGACGAAACCGCGCCGCGAGTAATCGTTGAGCAGCAGTTCGGCAATCGCCTTTTGCGCGCCGTACGACGACTGCGGATTGAGCGCCGTATCGTTCTGCACCACCTCGGGCAGGTTGCCGCCATACACCGCGACCGAGCTCGTGAACACGACGCGCGGCCGGTGTCCGCGTTGCCGGCAAACATCCAGTAACAGGCGCGAGGCGTCCAGATTGATGCGCATGCCGAGATCGAAGTCCGCCTCGGCCTGGCCGCTGACAATCGCAGCAAGATGAAAGATGGCCGCTGTGTCGTCCTCGATCACGCGCTCGAGCACGCTGCGCTCAGCGATATCGCCCACCTCTGTCCGCACGCGGCTGTCACCGAAATCGTGTGCCTGCACGACGTCGAGCAGCACGAGCTGCGTGAGTGCTTGCGACGCGCCTTGCGCATCTTTCAGCGAACCGCGCGCGAGCAGTTCGCGTGCAAGGCGCTGGCCGAGAAATCCCGCGCCGCCGGTAATCAGTACTTTCATGATTCGGTTATGCCCTCGTGTTGGTCGTTTGCTGTCAGGCGGCGTTCAGATACGGCTTGAGCCAGCCGAGTCCCGCGGAAGTCGCGGCGCGCGGCCGGTACTCACAGCCGATATAGCCGTCGTAGCCGAGCGAGTCGATCACCTCGAACAGATACGGATAATTGATTTCGCCCGTGTCCGGCTCATGCCGCTCGGGCACGCCCGCAATCTGAATGTGGCCGATACGCGCGCAATCGCGCCTGAGCTTCATTGCCAGATCGCCTTCGACAATCTGGCAGTGGTAACAGTCGAACTGCACCTTGAGATTCGGCGCGCCGACTTCCGCACAAATGGCCTGCGCTTCATCCTGGCGGTTCAGAAAAAAACCCGGCATGTCGCGTGTATTGATAGGCTCGATCACAATCGTGATGCCCTCGGCTTGCGCGGCTTGCGCGGCATGCGCGAGGTTGCGCAGATAAACCTCGCGATGCCGCTCGCGTGACTGGTCCGCAGCGATCAGACCCGCCATGACATGCAGATTGCGGTTGCCGATCACTCGGGCGTAGTAAAGCGCCGTGTCGATGCTGCGGCGGAACTCGTCTTCGCGCCCCGGCAACGTCGCGATGCCGCGCTCGCCGCTGGCCCAGTCGCCCGGCGGCGCGTTGAAAAGCGCTTGCGTCAGACCGTTCGCGTCGAGCCGCGCCTTGATTTCTTCGGCGCGGAAATCATAGGGAAACAGGAACTCGACCGCCTTGAAGCCGTCCTTCGCGGCGGCAGCAAAGCGGTCCAGGAAAGCGTGCTCGTTATACATCATCGAGAGATTCGCAGCGAAGCGAGGCATGGCGGCAACTCCTTTGAAGCGATGTCCGGTGCGCGGCAAGCAGAGCCGTGACAGCAATGCGTGAGCCGCGCGCCAGGTGATTAACGGTTGACCAGTTTCGCCGGCGTGAGCCACGTGGCAAGCGCGCCGATCACCAGCATGCCGGCCAGCACATACATGCCGGTCTGCGTACTATGCGTGAGATCCTTGAGATAGCCGATCATGTAAGGGCTCGCGAATCCCGCGAGATTGCCGATCGAGTTGATGATCGCGATGCCGGCCGCCGCGGTCGCGCCCGACATGAACGCGGTCGGCAGCGACCAGAAGAGCGGCGCGCAGGTCAGCACGCCGGCTGCGGCAAGCGAGAGAAACGCAATCGACACCACCGTGTTGCTCGCAAACGATGCCGCCACCGTGAAGCCCACCGCGCCGAACAGCGCCGGCACGATCAGATGCCAGCGGCGTTCGCGGCGCTTGTCGGCGCTATGACCCAGCACATTCATCACGACGATCGCGCAGATGAACGGAATGGCGCTCAGCAAGCCGATGTTGAATGCGCCGCTCACGCCTGTCGATTTGATGAGCGTCGGCATCCAGAACGTGAGCCCGTATTGACCGGTCACGAACGCAAAGTAGATCAGCGACATCCACCATGTGCGCGGATCGCGGAACACCGCGCGCAGCGAATGCGCGTTGGCCTTTTCTTTTGGCTGCGATGCGGCGATTTCATCGTTGAGCAAGCGCTTTTCCGGTTCGCTCAACCATTTCGCGCTCGCAATGCCGTTGTCGAGATACAGGATCGTTGCGATGCCGATAGCGACCGCCGGAACTGCTTCGATCAGGAACATCCACTGCCAGCCCGCGAGACCCGAGCTGTTGTGGAACGCCTGCATGATCCAGCCCGAGAGCGGATTGCCGAAAATGCCCGACACCGGAATCGCCGACATGAACACCGCAATGATCTTCGCGCGCCGATGCGACGGAAACCAGTAAGTCAGATACAGAATCACACCCGGATAAAAACCCGCTTCGGCGAGACCGAGCAGAAAGCGCAGGATATAGAACTGCGCCGGCGTCTTGACGAATACGAACAGCGCCGACATCACGCCCCACGTAATCATGATCCGCGCGATCCAGATACGCGCTCCGATCTTGTGCATCAGGATATTGCTTGGCAGTTCGAACAGAAAATAGCCGATGAAGAACACGCCCGCGCCAAGACCAAATACCGTTTCGCTGAACGCCAGATCCTGCGACATCTGCAACTTGGCGAAGCCCACGTTCACGCGGTCCAGATAAGCGACCACGTAGCACAACATCAGGAAAGGCACGATGCGCCAGAACACTTTTTTGTAGGTACGCTCGACTTCCGCGGCGCCGGGTTGTCCCATGGCCGCCGCAATCGGCTGGCCCGATACGGCCTGATACGAACTCATGCAATGTCTCCTTGAATGGAAGGGTGATGCGTCGCCTGCGGCGATCTAGGTTTGTGCGGCTCGGATGTACTCAGCTACCAGCGTGCGCCGAACACGCTCCGTAGCTCTTCAAGCGCGGCTTCGTCGAGCGGTGCGGGCCGTGGATTCGTCATGAGCCATAAACGCGCGGTTTCCTCGAGTTCTTCGAGCGCATACGACGCATGGGCGACCGACCGCTCCCACACCACCGGACCAAGGCGTTCGAGCAGCACGGCGCGCACGCTGTCGGCCAAAGCCTCGATTTGCGCGGCGACTTGCGGATCGCCAGGCCGGCTGTAACGAATCAGCGGGACGTGGCCCACTTTCATCACGTAGTACGGCGTGATGGGCGGCAGTACGTCACGCTCGCTCCAGACGCCCGCGAGCGTCAGCGCAACCAGATGCGTCGAATGCGTATGGACGATGCCGCGCGCCTGCCCGTTGCGGGCATAGATGCCGCGGTGCAGTGCCAACGTTTTCGACGGCTTGCCGCCCGACACCGTATTGCCGTTGAAATCGACCTTGGCGATGTCCGCGGGATCGAGCCGGCCGAGGCAGGCGTCGGTCGGCGTGATGAGCCAGCCGTCGTCCAGCCGCGCGCTGATGTTGCCTGCGCTGCCCACCGTATAGCCGCGCTCATAAAGACTCGCGCCGGTCACACAGATTTCCTCGCGCACGCGCGCTTCGTCGGTCACACGGACGGCTGGAGCGCTTGTCTTTGCGCCTTCTATTGCATTAGTCATTGGGCGCCTCCGTTCAGATGGCGCAGCGCCTTTTCGAAGAAGTCAGTCGTGCCGAAGTTGCCCGACTTGAGCGCTAGCGCGAGCGGTTGCGTGCCCGTCGTCGCTGTCGCCGGCACGCCGGGATCGATCTGCGCGCCGATGCGCAAGCTGCGCACGTTCAGCGCCTGCACCACTGCCCCCGACGTCTCCCCGCCCGCCACCACGAACTTGCGCACACCGCGCTCATGCAGACCACGCGCAATGGAAGCCAACGTGGCTTCGACCAGATGCCCTGCCCGATCGACGCCGAGTTCGCTTTGCACCGTCTTCACTTCGTCGGGCGTGGCGGTGGCGTAGATCAGCATCGGCTCGCCTTTGTCGAGATACCTCTGCGCGAATGCGAGCGCCTGTTCGACTACCGCTTCGCCGCGCGCCGCCGCGAGCGGATCGATGCGGAACGCAGGTCGCGTTTCGCGCCACGCCGCCACTTGCGCATTCGTCGCTTTCGACGCGCTGCCCGCGAGCACCGCCGACAAGCCTTCGACGCGCGGCAGTTGCGCGGCATTGTCATGTGATTGAAGCACGCCCGCGCGCCGAAAGTTGGCCGGCAAACCGAGCGCAATACCCGAGCCGCCTGTAATCAGCGTGAGGTCGGCGCATGCTTCGCCGAGCACGTACAGGTCCCCGTCGGAGACTGCATCTGCGATGGCCATGCGAACGCCGTCGTTGCGCAGAGCGTCGAACGATTCGCGCACTGCGTTGATGCCTTTGGCCACCGCGTCATAACGCACGAGCCCGACTTTCGATTGCGTCTGACGCTGCAGCACGCGCACGAGGTTCGCGTCGCGCATCGGCGTGAGCGGATGGCTTTCCATGCCGGACTCGTTGAGCAATGCATCGCCGACGAACAGATGCCCGCGGAAAATCGTGCGGCCGTTCTCTGGAAACGCCGGGCATGCAATCGTGAACGCACTTGCCTCGTTGCCGTCGGCAAGCGCGTCGAGCAGTGCATCCGTCACCGGGCCGATATTGCCCGCGTCGGTGGAGTCGAAAGTGGAACAGTATTTGAAAACGAACTGGCGGCACCCTTGCGCGCGCAAC
Organism: Burkholderia sp. WSM2230; assembly: GCF_000472445.1. Lineage (GTDB taxonomy): Bacteria > Pseudomonadota > Gammaproteobacteria > Burkholderiales > Burkholderiaceae > Paraburkholderia. The sequence goes on along the minus strand of NZ_AXAJ01000007.1, from coordinate 34,807 downwards.
CAGTCGAGCGCGGCCAGCGATTGGGCGACCGCGTCGGCGGCGGGAATGGTGCGCGACTTCAGCGCGACGACGATTGCGTCGGCTTCGATCCCCTCGCCCTGCTCGGGCACGCCGATAGTCTGCACGGTGCGCATGCCGCCGCGCACGAGCATGTTCGCGAGGTCGGTCGCGCCTGTGAAGTCGTCGGCGATGCAGCCCAGCAGCGCGCGTTGTGTCGTAGCCGTCATGGCGGCGCTCCCCGTTACTTTGCCGCCGGCACATCGATGCCGGGGAAAATCTTGATGACCGCGGAATCGTCCTCGCCGCCGTGACCGGCCGTGGACGCCATCATGAACATCTGGTGCGCCGCCGCCGAGAGCGGCAACGGAAACTTCGAGCGGCGCGCGGTATCCAGCACGAGGCCCAGGTCCTTGACGAAAATATCCACGGCCGACAGCGGCGTGTAATCGCCATTGAGTATGTGCGGCACGCGGTTTTCGAACATCCACGAATTACCCGCGCTGTGCGTGATCACCTCGTAGAGCGCACCGGGATCGACGCCTTCGCGCAAGCCGAGCGCCATAGCCTCGGCCGCCACCGCGATATGCACGCCCGCGAGCAACTGGTTGATGATCTTCACCTTCGATCCCGCGCCGTGCGCCGAGCCAAGGCGATAGACCTTGCCGGCCATCGCCGCCAGCACGTCCTCGCACGCCGCGTAGGCCGCTGCGGGGCCGGACGTCATCATCGTCATTTCGCCGGACGCTGCGCGCGCCGCGCCGCCGGAGACCGGCGCGTCGAGCATCTGCAAACCGGCCGCCTCAATGCGCTTGCCGAGTTCAATAGCGAAGTCGGGCGCGACCGTCGCGCTTGCGATCACGACACCGCCCGGCTTCATCGCCGCAACCGCGCCCTGTGCGCCGAACAGCACCGCCTCGGTTTGCGCGGCATTCACGACGAGCGTGACGATCACCTCGCATTGCGCGCCAAGTTCGGCTGGCGATGCACAAGCCACGCCGCCGTCCTTCACGAACGCCTGCAACACTTCACTGCGCAGATCGCAGGCGTGAACGCGAAAGCCCGCGCGCAGCAACGAGCGCGCGACGCCCAAACCCATTGCGCCAAGACCGATGACACCGACATTTCTGGACATGCTTGAACCTCTCTGGAATCTGTTGCGCGCTCAGGCGGACTGGCGCGGAGTGCCCGGCATGCGCGGGAAGTGCGGTATGCGCAGCCTGTGCGGGACGCGGCGAACCATCAGCAAATGCCCGCTTCCGCGAGCCGCCGGGCCGCGTTGTACATGTGGGTTCGCGCCGCATTGCGCGCGGCCATGGGGTCGCCAGCACGGATCGCGGCGGCGATAGCCGCATGCTCTTCGCGCACCTGGCGCGAAAAGTCCTCGCGCAATGCTTCGTTACGACGGGTAACGACCGTGCCGGCCTCGAGATACTGGTTCAGGAACGTCAGCGTCTTGAGGAAGTACGGATTGCCCGTAGCCGCCGCAATCGCACGGTGGAACGCGACGTCTTCGGTCACGCCGTCCTCGCCCTCGGCGACGGCCTGGTCGATCTTGGCGAGCGCGGCGTCGATGGCGACCATGTCCGCGTCGGTGCGGCGCATGGCGGCCTCAGACGCGACCTCGGCCTCGATAGCCCGCCGCAGCGCGAGAATCTGCACGACCGAGCCTGGCTCGACCGCTTCCGCGTAGTCGATGCGCAGCGGCCGCACCGTCCCATGCGCCGCGACGAAAACGCCGCTGCCCTGACGCGGCTCGACCACGCCCTCGTTCTTCAGCCGCGAGATCGCCTCGCGAATCACCGTACGGCTCACGCCGAACTGCTGCGCGAGCACCGCTTCGGTCGGCAGCTTGCCGCCGCGCTCGAAGGTGCCCTTGTCGATCTGCTTGAGAAGCTGCTGCGCGACGGTGTCGCTCAAGGCGCGCGCTGGAATCCTGTCGAACATCCCATGCCCCATTGTCATGTCATCGGGTCATCATACAAATTTTGAATGTGAGCTGCATCCGCGCAAACCCTGGGTTTTGGCGGGTTCGTCATCCACACGGCGGCGAAGTTGGCGAAACTGAGGGCTTAAGCTATCGTCACGGCTTTGTGTGCACCACTACGTCGATTGAGTCGGCGCGAGCGGTGTCCGAGCCTTCCGAACGCATTCTTCCAGGTCCATGAGCAAAGCCTTGCCGCCGTCTTCCGACGTTCCCGTCAGCGCCGAACCGGCCCCGGACAAACCGGGCGACTCCTACGTGCAGTCGTTCGCGCGCGGCCTCGCGGTGATCCGCGCGTTCGACGCGAAGCGCCCCGAACAGACGCTGACCGACGTGGCCGCCGCCACCGGCCTCACGCGCGCAGGCGCGCGCCGCATTCTGTTGACCTTGCAGACGCTCGGCTATGTGGAAGCCGAAGGGCGCCTCTTTCGCCTCACGCCGAAAATTCTCGACCTCGGCTTCGCGTATCTGACGTCGATGCCTTTCTGGAATCTCGCCGAACCGGTGATGGAGGAATTGTCCGCACAGGTGCACGAAAGCTGCTCAGCGGCAGTGCTCGACCGCACCGAGATCGTGTATGTGCTGCGCGTGCCGACGCACAAGATAATGACGATCAATCTGTCGATCGGCAGCCGCTTGCCCGCGTATTGCACGTCGATGGGCCGCGTGCTGCTCTCCGCACTCGACGACGAAACGCTCGACGCCACGCTGAATTCTTCACCGCTGTACGCGCACACGCCGCGCACGGTGACCGACAAGGAAGAGCTGAAGAAACTGATCGCGCAGGTGCGCCGCCAGGGCTGGGCCATCGTCGATCAGGAGCTGGAAGGCGGTCTGATTTCGCTGTCGGCGCCGATCCGCAATCGTCAGGGCCGCGTGATCGCGGCGATGAACATCAGCGGCAACGCGCAACGCAACTCCGCGAAGCAGATGGTCAAAGCGTTTCTCGAACCGCTGCAGCAGGCGGCGCAAACCGTGTCCGAGATGGTGGCGCGGCGCGGTTGATGTCGCCGGTGCTTGCGCACGACACGAAGAACCTTGAAGCGCGCGCGGCCGGCGCCCGCCGCGCGCGCCGCTGGCTTTAGCGGCTGAGATACCGTTCGACGAGCCGCGTCCAGAACGCGGCGCCCACCGGCAGATTGCGGTCATTGAAGTCGTAATGCGGGTTGTGCACCATGCAGCCGTCTTCGCCCACTCCGTTGCCGATACGCAAGAACGTGCCCGGCCGCTTTTGCAGCATGAATGCAAAGTCTTCGCTGCCCATCAGAATGTCCGTCTGCGCGACGACCTTATCGTGGCCCACGAGTTCACGCGCAACTCCGATTGCGAAATCTGTTTCGTCATCCGAATTAATGACGACCGGATAGCCTTCGATATATTCGACGACGGCCTTGCCGCCATAACTCGCGGCCTGTGTCCCGGCCAGTTCCGTAATGCGCTTTTTCAGCAACGCGCGCACTTCCGCGCTGAACGACCGCACGCTCAGTTCGAGCTTCGCCGTACTGGCAATCACGTTATTCGCCGTGCCGGCATGCATCGAGCCGACCGTCACGACGGCCGGCTGCGACGGATCGACGTTGCGCGCGACAATCGTCTGCAACGCCATCACGATGCTCGCGGCCACCACGACCGGATCGACCGTGAGATGCGGGCGCGCCGCATGACCGCCCACGCCTTCGATCGTGATGATCGCCTTGTCGCCCGCCGACATGAACGGCCCCTTGCGAAACAGCAGCACGCCAGGCTCCGCGCCCGGATGATTGTGCAGACCGAATACGGCGTCGCACGGGAAGCGCTCGAACAAGCCGTCTTCGATCATTTTCTTCGCGCCGCTGTCTATGCCGCTTTCCTCGGCCGGCTGAAAGTACAGATGCACCGTGCCCGAAAAATTGCGCGTTTGCGCAAGGCGCTGTGCCGCACCGAGCAGCATCGTGGTGTGGCCGTCGTGACCGCACGCGTGCATCTTGCCGTGCGTGCCGCTTGCATAAGGCAAGCCGGTCTGCTCGACGATCGGCAACGCGTCCATGTCCGCGCGAATGCCGATGCTGCGCTTGCCGTCGCCGGCCTTCAGCGTGCCCACCACACCGGTTTGACCGACGCCGCGCGTCACCTGCCAGCCCCATTGCTCCAGCTTGCCGGCGACGAGCGCAGCGGTTTCCAACTCTTCGTAAGCGAGTTCCGGATGGCGATGAATGTGATGGCGAATGTCGCGCAGGCTTTCGGCGGCGGGGATCAGATCGGCTACTTCGGTGAAACGCGCGGTTTCGCTCATTTTGCAAAAGGCTCCGTAATGGGAAGCTGAAGGCGGATACGAGGGCAGGAGTAGCGCCTCGCTGCGGCCTCGGGGAAAGCGATCAACGCATGACCCGCGTCTTCAAGTTCGCCGGAATTGTCGATTGATTCGCAGCGCACGCCGTCGGGCAACGAAAAGGCGCGTGGCGCGCGAAACGGAGCAACGCGTCTTTGCCCGCGCCGGACGGCCCCATCACACAGACCAGGCGACCTGTCATTGGCCGCTCACCTCGTGGCTTCGAAACGGCACACTTTGCCACAAGACGGCGGGTTTCGGGGTCTCTTCATCACGCGCTGCATTTGTTGCAAAAGCATGGCGCGCGGGGAGCGATGGCGGCGTTGCAGCAACGCGCGAGACGAGGCGCTTATCAGGCCGTGGGCTCTGCCTCGTGTCCTTCGGTTGCGCTCTCGCCAGCCTGCGCGTGGACGGTTTCGGCATGCTCCGCCTGCTGGCGCCGGCGCGCTTCGAGAACGTCGTGATAACGCAGATACGCGCAGCGTCCCCCCGATTTCGCCGCGTACATCGCGGCGTCCGCATTGAGCAGCAGTTCTTCCGCCGTACCGCTGTCGTCGGGAAACTGGCTGATGCCGATGCTCGCGCCCACCGTCATGCCCTGGCCGTCCATCACGATCTCTTCGTTCAGCGTCGTCATGATGCGCGATGCGACGCCCGGCGCCGCTTCCGCCGAACGCGGCCCTTCTATCAGCACGATGAATTCGTCGCCGCCGAGTCGCGCGACGACATCCGCGGAATGCAGCACCTGTTTGAGCCGCCGCGCCACTGCGACGAGCACCTTGTCGCCGACGGAATGCCCGAACTGATCGTTGATCTGCTTGAAGCGGTCGAGGTCCACGAACAGCACAGCGAGGCCTTCACGGCGGCGCGTCGCGTCCTGAATCGCGCGCTCCAGTTTGTCCATGAACAGCGTGCGGTTCGGCAGTCCGGTCAGCACGTCGTGCGTGGCGAGATGCACGAGCTCGCGCTGCTTGACGTGCAGCGCGTCCATTTGCGACCTGATTTCGCGGCGCAGGCGATCGAAGCAGCGCGCGAGTATGCCGATCTCGTCGGTGCGCTTGAGCGGCAGCGTTTCCATCGCATGTTCGGCGAACAGGTGCGTCGCCGCGTATGCAAGCATATGCAGCGGCTTGGTGAGCGCGCGTGCGAAGAGAATCGCGAGCAGCACCGCAAGCCCGCTAAAGATCAACACCATGTGGATGATGCTGTCGCCCAGCAGATGCGCGCCGGACAGCACGTCTTCGAGCGGCTTGCCGAGTCCCAGCACGATAAAGCGGTTGCCCTCGGATGCGCCGAACGGTCTGCGAACGAAGGCGAGCACCTGCCCATCCGCCTGCCGGGGACGAGCCAGATCGTTCACAAGTACTTCGCTCTCCTTCTGATCGAAAAGCGGCTTGGTGACAGTGAAGCTGTCCTGCATCAGCACGCGGCGGCCGACGTCGAAGCCGAACGTTTTAGCCGGATCGGGATGAACGAGGAAGTCGCCCCATTCGTTCGCGAGATAGACCTGATAATCGCTTGGCAGATCGCTTTGCAGGTGCTTTAACAGATCCGCCAGATCGACGTCGATCACCACCACGCCGACCGGCACGCCCTGCGCATTGGCCACAGGCGTGCCAATCCTCAGCGTCGGCTTGCCTTGCGCCGCGTGCGCACCATATTCGTGATTGACCAGAATAGGCGACGTGTAAATGCGCCCCGGCGAAAATGCCAGCGGCTCGAACACGTACGGAAACTGGCCTTTTTCCTGCAGATCGACGCCTTCCACACGGATCAGTCCGTCGGCGTCGCGGTCGAACCGAATGATCTCGAGCCCATGATGCGCGCGGCTGATCAGGCGGACCTGCAGATATTGGGCGTGATGGATCATGAAGCTCGAATAGACCTGCGCGAGCCGTTCGCGCGGCAGGCTCGCGCCGAAACCGTCATCGGTGGCCGCGACTTGTGCCGAGGAGGGCAGGCTCGCGAGCACGAGAGCGTCCGCGCCGACGTCGTCGATTGATGCGGAAAAGCGCTCGCCGAGCAGTTCCGTGGAGGTCAGCAAGCTGCGCCCAGCCTCCTTCACAAGCATCGTCCGGTTCGAGTGGTACGCGTAATAGCCGGTCGCGCCCGATGCCAGCACGCCGATGCACGCGAGCAGAACGGACAGCTTGAAAGTGAGGCCCGGGCGGATCATCAGAAGCGCTCCGAGCGGTCACCGGACGCGATTCTGGCCCACAGGTCCTCGCGCCGCTGAATGTTCTCGACCGGGCCGATCCACACGATGCGTGCGTTGTCGTTATTCGCGGCGGACGCAGTCAATGTGTTGGCGAGCCCCTGCCGCCGCGTCAGCAACCGGCTTACGTCCGGTTCCAGCATGTAATTGATCCATGCGAGAGCGAGCCCAGGATCGGCGGCCGCACGCGTCATCGACCAGCAATCGAGCCACGCGAGCACGCCTTCGTCGGGAATCACGTAGCCGACGTCGGCGCCCGCGCGGCGCAGCAATTCCACTTGCTGTGTGCCGTAGTTGCCGAACATCAACGCGACGTTATGCTGGATGAAAAACGCAGTGGCCTCTTCGGGCAACGTGTAATAGGTCAACAGATTGCGGCGCAGTTCGACGAGCTTGTGAGCGATCGCGCGCATCTGCTCGTCGTTCAGATGGAATGGATCGCGATAACCCAACGCCAACGCCGTGAATGAAAAGTTGTGCTGCGCGCTGTTGAAGTCGAGCACCTTGCCGCGGTAGCGCGGGTTCCACAGTTCGCGCATCGAGCGCGGCGCAACCGGAACCTGCTTGCGGTCGTAAATGAGGCCCATCGACGAATAGGTAAACGGAATTGCGTAGACCTTGCCGTCCGTCACAATGCCTTCAATCGACGCGCGCGCCTGAAAACGCGGCAATTGTCGTGCCGTGTTCGGCAGGCTTTGCAGGTCGAGCGGCGCAAGCAGATTCGCGCGCGTATAGCGCTGAATTTCGGCGGTGTTGGCAGCGAGCACGTCGAAAGGCGGCGCGTTTTTCGCATGTAGCTGCGCCCACAGTGCTTCGTCCGAATCGACGAGCGTGACTTCCACCTTTACGTCGTAGCGCGATTCGAAAGTTCTCACCACATCCGCGTCGGCGTAGCCAGGCCATGCAAGCACATGCAGGACTTTTTTCGCAGCCTCGGCAGAGGCTCCCGAAAGCATCCCAACGCACAGAAACACGCTCAGCATGAGCTGCAGCATGACGCCGCCAGCGCGCGGCGCGGCTAACCGTGTGCGCCGCACAGCCGCTGTCATTCGCCGCTGGCCACGCCGCGCGTTGCAGCGCTTTTCATCTGCCGTCGAAATCTTGTGCATACGACACCGTTAAAGCAGAAGGCAGTTCCGGCGAGCCTATGCCCGCATGATGAATCGCGAATGAATACGGAGAACGTTTCCTCAGACAGGACTGCTGTTTTTTGCGCTGTATGGCGAGCGAGAGGAGCAACGATGATAGCGCCAAGCAATATGTTTTTGGTTTCCTTACTGCCTCAATGTCATAAATAACTCACACTAGGCGGGACACGACGGGCAATCATCACGTCATAACGGCACGCACGTAATTTTCTTTAATCTTGCGACGAAATAAATGGACGCGGCTATTGCAAATACGATTTAACGATTCGCATTCACCGCCACAGGAAGGCATAACGGCAGTGGCATCACGCGTTTGATCGCCGTCAACATGTAGATGCGGCGCGCATCGTCTCCGGATACACTCGGGCAGGAGCGCCTTTATTTTAGAGGCGTCCGTCCTGCGCCATCCGGTGTTTCACTAACTACCCAATATTTTTGAACTGATAAGCTTGGCGCGCGCTGCTGGCCGCCCCGGCCGGCGGCTTCAACCCAGGCCCGGTCGTGAGTCGCGCCGGGTTTCCCGCCAGCGGCACGACCGCATGCGGGAGTACTTGAACTACACCGAGGAGTTAAACAGTGAAAAAACTGCTAGCGGCTTTGACGGTTGCTCTGCTTGCCACCGTCTCGATTGGCGCACACGCTAAAGATTGGTCCACCATCCGTTTCGGCGTCGATGCCAGCTATCCCCCGTTCGAGTCCAAAGGCTCCGACGGCAAGCTCGTTGGCTTCGATATCGACCTCGGCAACGAAATCTGCGCGCGCCTTAAAGCCAAGTGCGTGTGGGTCGAAAACGACTTCGACGGCATGATCCCGGCCCTGAAAGCCAAGAAGTTCGACGGCGTGCTCTCGTCGATGTCGATGACGCCGCAACGCGCCGAACAGATCGCCTTCTCGTCGAAGCTGTTCAACACGCCGACGCGCCTCGTCGCGAAGAAGGGCTCGGGCATCCTGCCGACGGCTGAATCGCTGAAGGGCAAGACGGTCGGCGTCGAACAGGGCACGATCCAGGAAACCTACGCAAAGACGTACTGGGAACCGAAGGGCACGAAGGTCGTGCCGTATCAGAACCAGGACCAAGTGTATGCGGACTTGCTTTCGGGCCGTCTCGATGCAGCGCTGCAAGATGCCGTGCAAGCTGAAATCGGCTTCCTGAAGACGCCGCGCGGCGCGGGCTTCGACTTCGTCGGCAAAAATCTGGACGATCCGAAGATTCTCGGCAACGGCGCGGGCATCGGCATGCGCAAGGAAGACACGGACCTGAAGGCGAAGGTCGACAAGGCCATAGCCGACATCATCAAGGACGGTACGTATAAGAAGCTCGAGAAGAAGTACTTCGACTTCGACGTGTACGGCAGCTAATACGCCGGCCTACGTGTCCACGCGGCCCGCCACGCGTCTAGCGGCGCGCTGAACGGCCCCCCGGAGCGGGCTCCGCCACACGCGGAGCCCGTTTCGTTTCACGCCCCCAAACACGCGTTTCGCCGTATCGGCTAAGATCGTGCGATCGAGGTGCCGCCAGGTTGCCGCAAGTTTTGCTGCCGGCGACTGGCGCCATGCAAGCTTCCCCCTGTAATCAACGACATAGCGGCGCGCCGCCTTTCCCCGCGAAATCGACAACCATGCAAACCCAATCCCATCCGCTGATTGCCCCGACGCTCGGCACTGCCCGCAGCCTGACCAGTTTTCATTACGGTCCGGCTGGCGGACAGAAGATCTATATCCAGTCGTCCCTGCATGCCGACGAACTGCCGGGCATGCTCGTTTCGTGGGCACTGCGCCGCAAGCTTGCCTCGCTCGAGACGGCCGGCAAGCTGCGCGGCGAAGTCGTGATCGTGCCGGTGGCCAATCCGATCGGTCTGAACCAGCACTTCCTCGGCCATCTGACGGGACGCTTTGAAACCAATACCGCGCAGAACTTCAACCGCAATTTCCACGATCTGTCCGCGCTGGTGTTGCCGGTTATCGAAGAGCGCCTCACCGATAACATCGACGCAAATCGTAAGGCGATCCGCACTGCGATGCGCGAGGCTCTCGACGCACAACAGCCCGCCACCGAGCTCGAATCACAACGTCTCGCGCTGCAAAAACTCTCCTACGACGCGGACGTGGTGCTCGATCTGCATTGCGACTGGGAAGCCGCCATGCACCTGTACACGAATCCGGACCTGTGGCCTGAAGTCGAGCCGCTTGCGTGTTACCTCGAAGCAAAGGCGTCGCTGCTCGCGCTGAACTCGGTCGGCAATCCGTTCGACGAAATTCACAGCTTCTGCTGGTCCGATTTGCGCGGCCGTTTCGGCGAGCGTTTCCCGATTCCGAACGGCTCCATTTCAGTCACTATCGAATTGCGCGGCCAGCGCGAGGTGTCTTACGAGTACGCCGAGCGCGACGCTCAGGCGATCATCGAATATCTGACCTCGCGCGGCGTGATCGAGGGCACCGCGGCACCGTTGCCGCCGCTCGAATTCGCGGCCACGCCGCTTGCCGGCGCCGAGCCGATCGTGGCGCCCATCAGCGGTGTGCTGGTGTATCGCTGCGAAGTGGGAACATGGGTCGACGCAGGCCATGAAATCGCCGACATCGTCGATCCGCTGACCGACCGCGTCGTCACGTTGAAGAGCGGCGTCGCCGGCGTGCTGTATGCGCGGCACCTCACGCGCTTTGCCACCGCGGGAATCGAGTTCGCACGCATTGCCGGCGCGACCGCCTTTAGAAGCGGCTCGCTGTTGAGCAATTGATTAGCCGATTGCAAATAAAGAAGGCGCCGTAAAGGCGCCTTCCGCATTTGCTTTGCGCTAGCGCGAAGCATCGAAACCAGGCGTCAAAACCTGGCGTCAGAAGCAGGCGTCAGAACGCAGGAATGATTGCGCCTTTGAATTGCGTGTCGATGTACTTGCGCACTTCATCGGACTCATATGCCGCGACCAGTTTTTTCACCCATGGCTGGTTGCGGTCCTGGTCGCGCACGGCGATCAGATTGGCGTAAGGCCCTTTCAGGTCTTCGATTGCAATTGCGTCTTTGGTCGGTTGCAAGCCGGCCTTCACGGCATAGTCGGTATTGATCGACGCGGCATCGAGATCGCCCAGCGCGCGCGGCAGTTGCGCGGCGTCCAGTTCCACCAGTTTGATCTTCTTCGGATTCACGGCGACGTCGAGCGGCGTCGCATTGACGCCATTCGTGCCGACGCCCGGCTTCAGCTTGATCACGCCGTACTTCTGCAACAGCAGCAACGCGCGGTTGCCGTTGGACAGATCGTTCTGTATGCCGACCTTCGCGCCCTCCGGCAGATCCTTCAGCGATTTGAGCTTCTTCGAATAGAAGCCCATGGGCGACACATACGTCAGCCCCACATTGACGATCTTGTAGCCGCGCTGCTTGATCTGGCTATCGAGAAACGGCTGATGCTGAAAGCCGTTGGCGTCGAGATCGCCGGCGTCCAATGCGGCGTTCGGCTGCACATAGTCGTTGAACTCGATCACTTTGAGGTTTAGCCCTTCGCGCGCGGCCACCTTTGTCACGACCGACCAGATTTGCGCATCCGGGCCGCTCATCGTGCCGACCTTGAGTTCTTTGCCGTCCGCATGCGCAAACGTTGTCGTCAAGGAAAGAGCGGCGGCGCTCGCCAAGGTAAGCAGACTTCTGATAATGATCCGGCGTTGCATGCGTTTCCCCATAAACGGTTGTATTGATAGGCGCGCATCGTCGCACGCGGCGGCGGAGGTCTGAACCAATCGTTTTTCACACGCATATATGGACGAACCCGAAAAAGCTTATGCACGCGATCCAGCCCGGAATGCCGCGCAATACTTCGTCCGAAATCACTCACTGTGGCGTATGCGCGACACATTTCAAAATGAATGCACGTGTCACATACCTTACTCAGCGTTCCCTTAAATTTCGGGCCATCGCGCGACCTTACCAAAGAGCACGGCGCCGCGATCGCCCAATTTTTAATCGGAGAATGTTTTGAACAAGAAACTACTGACCGCCGCTACCCTCGCAGTCTTCGCAAGCGCAGCACACGCACAAAGCAGCGTCTCGCTGTATGGCGTGATCGATGCCGGTATCAGCTACGTAAACAACTCGAAGACCACCACCGGTCACGACAACCTCTTCAAGTACGACGATGGCGTCGCTCAAGGCAGCCGTTGGGGCCTGCGCGGCACGGAAGATCTGGGTGGCGGCCTGAAGGCGCTGTTCGTGTTGGAAAACGGCTTTAACAGCGGTAACGGCACGCTCGGCCAGGGTGGCGCGATGTTCGGCCGCCAGGCGTATGTGGGTCTGTCGCAGAACAATGTCGGCTCGCTGACGTTCGGCCGCCAGTACTCGTTCTCGACCGATTACCTCGGCGGAAGCTACTCGACCGGCGGTCAGACGGTTGCAGGCAACTACGCGTATCACATCAACGACATCGACCAGTTGACGTCGAGCCGTATCAACAATGCGGTCAAGTTCAGCAGCGCGAATTTCGCGGGCCTGACCTTCGGCGCAATGTATGGCTTCTCGAACCAGGCCGGCGCATTTGCTGGCGCGCCGGCAACGGGCACGACCGCCGCGCCGGTCGCGGGTTCGTCGCGTGCTTACAGCTTTGGTTTGAACTACGCGAACGGTCCGTTCGGCGTGGGCGCGGCATACACCGACATCCGCTATCCGAGCCAGGCCACTCCCGCATTCTCGACGACCATCGCGAATGTGACGACGGGCAATATCCGCGATCTGCGCACGTTCGGCGTGGGCGGCCGTTACACGATCGCCGCTGCGACGCTGTGGGCGTTGTACACGAACACGCGCCTTGCACCGATCACGGGCGGCGCGACCACGTTCGCCGCGTATGAAGCGGGCGCTAAGTACGCGTTCACGCCGGCACTCACGGCTGGTGCGGGCTACACGTACATGCACTTGAGCAACGCGAACCGCGGCCACTGGAACCAGGTCGACCTGAGCGTCGACTATGCGCTGAGCAAGCGTACCGACGTGTACGCGCTCGGCATCTATCAGATCGCGGCGGGCCGCAACGGCACGCAGGACCTGCAGGCGCAGATCGGTTCGAGCACGAGCTACTTCAACACTTCGGGCACGGGCGCGGACAATCAGTTGGCATTCCGCGTCGGCATTCGCCACAAGTTCTAAACGCGGATCCAGAACCCGCGAGGGTTTTGTCGTAGACGGTCTGAAATGTGAAAATGCCCCTGTTTTTCAGGGGCATTTTTTTGTTTGCGTCGCGTCGGGCGCATCGTCACAGGGCCGGCTCGCGTTTTGCTGAGCGCTGCGGCAGCAACGTGATACACGCGACGATAAATACAAGCAGGATGCCCGAAGCGTATAGGCGGCTCATGTGCAGTCCTCCCTCGGTAACCGGCTTGTCGAGCAGATCGCCGAGCGTCGCACCAAGCGGACGCGTCAGGATGAACGCGGCCCAGAAGAGCGCCGTGTGCGACACGCGCGACCAGAAATACAGAATCGCCACGACGAGCAAGCCCCCGCCGAAGATCATCGCGCCATATTCGTAGCCGACGCCGAGCCCGCCGCGATCTTGGCCCGCGACCCAATCGCCGAGCGCCGTGCCGAGCGTTTGCGAGAACAGGATCGTGATCCAGTAAAACCATTCCGCTTTTGCGGTGACGACGCTTTGCACGGAGACCGTGCCTTCCGAGCGATACCAGACCGCAAGACTCGCCGCGAGCAATGCAACGACTACAGCGACGCCGCCTGGATAGCCGATGCCGAGCGACCTATCCGCGAAGTCGGCCATGGTGGTGCCAAGCGTCGTCGTTGCGATGATGGTTGCCCAATAGAGAAACGGAAGAAAATCGCGCGCCTTGATCTGCGCGGAAACAAGCGCGATGAAGAACACGAGAAAGATGGCGGAACCGATCAGGTATCCGAGATTCAGCGACATGGATACCCAGTCCCCACCGGTTTCTCCCAGCGTGGTCGCCGCGACCTTGATGATCCAGAAACCCAACGTCACTTGCGGCACTTTGCTGACAGCGTCTTCAGTGAAGTTCTTCAGGCTGTCGTCCATCACTTTGCTCCTTCGTCGTCATTTCATTGGCACGTCAATCTATACGCGAGAGCTTAACGGTTGCTTAAGGGCATGACGTTGACCAAGCGGGAACCGGCTAAGCGTCCGTTAAGCCTGGATGCTTACTGTGAAGCGGTACGTCGTAACTTTCGCGACGTCGTAGTCGAAACCGGAACGGAGAAATCAACATGAAACGTCTATTGCTCACCAGCATCCTCGCCATCGCAGCTGTCCTGCCCGCTGTGGGCTTTGCGCAGACGGCGAGCAGCCCCCTCACCCGCGCGGACGTGAGGGTGCAAAGCGCGCAAGCGGCTCGCGACCATCGCATGAACCCGAAACTGGATTACCCCGATTCGCAGCAAGCCGCGCGCCACGATCAATCCGCCGACACAGGCGGCTATGGCACGCAAAACAGCGGATCGTCGGAATCGCGAATGGTACCTCTTCATGGCGTGTCGTCAGCGTCAGGCGCAAAGACAGATCTGTTTGCGCATCATTGATGCGTCCGTACATGCATTGCATGCCTCGCGAGCACTTAAGGAAGCGTTAACCTCAACTGCGCGACAATGCAGAATAACGACAACGCGGGGGATGCCATGCGTCTGCTTCTCGTAGAAGACGATGAAATGATTGCGGAGCCGGTGCTCGATTCGATGCGTCGCGAAGGCTATGCTATCGACTGGGCACAGGACGGCCGGGCCGCCGAGCTTTCGCTCGGCAACGGCGTGTACGACCTGGTGCTGCTCGACCTCGGCCTGCCTCGCAAAGATGGCATCGACGTGCTCAATGCCTATCGCAGCCAGGGCGGCGCGGCGCCCGTCATCATCCTTACCGCGCGCGATGCGGTGAACGAGCGCATTCGCGGACTCGACGCCGGCGCGGACGACTATCTGGTCAAGCCATTCGATCTCAACGAACTGGCCGCGCGAGTGCGTGCGTTGTCGCGACGTCGCACGGGACAGAAGCACCCCGTCTATACGCACGGCGAACTCACGCTGGATCCCGCTGCTCATGAAGTGACGAAAGAAGGCGCGCTCGTGCCACTCGTGCAGCGCGAATTTGCCCTACTGCATGCACTCATTGAAGCGCCGTCACGTGTCTTCACCAAGGCAGAACTGGAAGACAAGCTATATGGCTGGGGCGAGGAAGTCGGCAGCAACACAATAGAAGTGCATGTGCATAGTTTGCGACGCAAGATCGGCGCGGAGCAGATCGTGACGGTACGTGGCGTCGGCTATCGCCTGAAGAGGTGTGAGTGACTTCGATTCGCCGCTGGCTGCTCGGCTGGCTGATTTGCGGCCTCGCAGCAGCTTCGGCGGTGGCCGCGTTTGGCATCTTTCACACCGCGCGCGAGGAAGCGAGCGAGCTATTCGACTACGAACTGCGCACGGTTGCGTTGTCGTTGCCGAAGAACATCGAGACCGCGGAAGCCGTCGATCCAAAAAAAGGTCCGCAATTCGAGAGCATTTCCGACGACCTCATCCTGATCGAGATCTGGGACCAGTCGGGCGCACTCGTCTATCACTCGCGGCAGGCGCCTGTCCTTGCACGCATGCCCGAAGGTATCCGCACAATTGAGCGCAGCGAGATGCATTGGCGCGTGTTGGGGCTGCAACAACCCGACCGCTTCGTGCAGGTCGCGCAGCCGGTTTCAGTACGCGACGCGTTGGCGTTGCGCCTTGCGCTGCACACGTTGTGGCCGCTCGCCGTGCTGATGCCGGTGACAGTGGCGCTGGTTCTGTTTGTGGTAGGAAGAGGTCTTGCACCTATCGGCGCGCTGTCGCGTCTTCTCGGCACACGTTCGCTCGACTCGCTCGAACCGATTCATCTGGACGACAAGGTGCCCGTTGAAATCCACCCGCTGGTGGACGCGCTTAACGATTTACTACACCGTCTTAACGTAGCGTCAACGGCGCAGCGTACGTTTATCGCCGATGCAGCCCATGAGCTTCGTTCGCCGCTCGCGGCATTGAAGCTGCAATTGCAGGCAGCGGAAAAGAACGGCACGCTGAAGGGCGACGGACAAACGCTTGAACGCATCGACAGGCGCCTTAACCGGCTCATTCGCCTCGTGCAGCAACTGTTGACGCTCGCTCACGAAGACGCCGAATCAGCAAGCGCGGGCACCGTGGTCAGCTTGCGAAAAATCGGGGAGCAGGCCGTCGGCGATCTTTCGCTGCTTGCCGACGACAAGCAAATCGACCTCGGCCTCGAATCCCGATCGTCCGTCACAGACGACGACGCGTGTAATGTGCTCGCCGACTCACACGGCGTGAGCGTGTTGCTGAACAACCTCATCGATAACGCGATCCGCTACACACCTGAAGGCGGCACGGTGGATGTCGTGTTAATCCGCAGCGGCGATCGCTACGGCTTCGAAGTCACCGACACCGGCCCCGGCATTCCCGAAGAAGATCTCAACCGTGTACTGGATCGCTTTTATCGAGGCCAGCACACCAAGGGCACGGGCAGCGGACTCGGACTTGCCATCGCCGCGCGCATTGCGCAGCGGCAGCAGTTGGTATTGTCGTTGCGTAATAACGCCGATGGGCGCGGCCTGACTGCATCGGTAAGCGGGTTTTTGAAAGTCGGCTAAATTTTGTTGGAACCTGAATGTGCTGTTGAAACAAACTCGCGCGGCGCTGGACACACGTCGCGGGAATAAGAAAACGCCGCCGCTGGTTTACCGATGCAGAGCACGTCATATCGAACGCAAACCGCATTCGAACGATCCGCTCGAACATCCCCATCCAGGAGCAGTGCCATGAAAGAAAGTCATGCAAAGCGCGCGTCGTGCCGCGCGTTCTTCACCCTTGTTTCCACTGTTGCGCTCGTGCTCAGTTCGACATGGGCACGTGCGCAAGCATCGCCCGAGGCCAGTCATCCCCTGACACGCGCCGAAGTCATGCATGAACTCGAAGAACTCGAAGCCGCCGGATACACACCGTCGCGCGGCGACGACAGCGAGTATCCGGCCGACATTCAGGAAGCCGAAAGAAAACTCGCCGCAATGCAAGCGGCACAACAGAGCGCGCAGATGAACCAGGAGCCCGCAATGCAAGCAATGCCAATGCAGTGACAAATCTCGCGCTCACACACGCTACGGGAAAATCTAGCCGCCGACTTTATAAGGCCGCGTCATCAATTCGAGCAAATGACCGTTGGGATCGTCGAAGTAAAGTCCGCGGCCACCGTTGTGCAAGTAGGTCTCACCCATACGCTGTTTGCCGGGGTCGGCCCAATATTGAATACCTCGCTCGCGAATTCGCGCGAACGCCCGCTCGAATTCTTCGTCGCTGATCAGAAACGCGTAGTGCTGCGAGGAAATCGGTTCATGGCTATCGAAGAAATCCAGCGACACGTCGTTGGCCATCTGCACAACCAGCATTTCCCCAAACGGAATTGGAGCCGGCAGTTCCAGAATGTCCTGAATAAACAGCGTCGACGCCCGCTTGTCGCGGCACCAGACAATGGTATGGTTCAATTGCACATTCACGATGCGCCTCCGTGCCGTAGTGCTTCCCCAATCAATATAGGCGACGTCAGGTCACCCCGCTTCCCCCAAATCCCGCGCGACGAAATCGACGAACGCGCGAATGCGGTTCGACATCTGATGCCGCTGCGAGTACACGGCGAAGATGTCGGCGTTCGGCGTGTCATAACCGGGCAGCACGACCACGAGCGAGCCATCGGCCAGGTACTGTTTGATGTCCCACTCCGCGCGCAAAAGAATGCCGTGCCCTTCGAGCGCCCACTTCACCGCGATCTCACCGTCGTTCGTGGTAAGCGTGCCCTTGATGCGCACCGCTTCGGTCTTCGTCAAAGCACCCTTGCCCGAAGTCAGGCGCCACACACCATATGCTTCGTCACCTTGACGAATTCCGATGCAGTTGTGCCGCGCGAGGTCGTGGGGCGTCATCGGCATACCGTGCAAGGCGATGTATGAAGGCGCCGCGCACAACAAACGCCGGTTGCGCGCAAGGCGCCGCGCGATCACGCGCGTATCAGGCGGCTCGCCAAAGCGGATGCAGACGTCGAACGTATCGTCCGTCAGCGGCGGCGGCGTGACCGACAACTGAAGCTGCACCGACACCTGCGGATACTTCGCGACAAAGCGCGAAATGGCGGGCCCGACATGGCTGCGCCCGAAGCCGAGCGTGGCGTTCACACGCAACAGTCCCTTCGGGCTCTTCTTCGCCGAACCCAGCAACTCGGCGAGTTCGTCGATCTCGTCGAGAATCCTGCGCGCATGCTGTAAATACAACTCGCCTTCGGGCGTGAGCATCATGCGGCGCGTGGTGCGATTCACGAGCGCGACACCCGCGCGGCTCTCCATCTGCGTGAGCCGCTTGCTGATGGCGGCCGCCGTCAACCCGAGTTCTCGCGCCGCCGCACTGAGGCTGCCGGATGCCGCGAGCGTCGAGAAAAACCCCAGATCCGCTGGCTGAACGGTATCGCGCATGGCACGCACTTATGAATAGAAGTTAAAGATGCTTTGAGTCTAGCACCGGTTTTTGCCCGCCGATGTGCGTACAGTCACCGCAATCACACAACATTCCCGGAGACGCAGCATGAAAACTTATCGCATCGCAACCATTCCCGGCGACGGCATCGGCAAGGAAGTCGTGCCGGCCGGCGCCCAGGTTCTCGACACGCTCGCCGGCACCACGAAGTCGTTCGCATTCGAATTCGAAAATTTCGACTGGGGCGGCGACTATTACCGCAAGCACGGCGTGATGATGCCGGCGGACGGACTGGACGCGATCCGTGACAAGGACGCGATCCTGTTCGGTTCAGCAGGCGACCCACACATTGCCGATCACGTCACGCTGTGGGGTCTTCGTTTGAAGATCTGCCAGGGTTTCGACCAGTACGCGAACGTCCGCCCGACCCGCATTCTGCCCGGCATCGACGCACCGTTGAAGCGCTGCAAGCCCGAGGACCTGAACTGGGTGATCGTGCGCGAGAACTCGGAGGGCGAGTACTCCGGCGTGGGCGGCCGCGTTCATCAGGGCCATCCAATTGAAGCGGCAACGGATGTGTCGATCATGACCCGCGCCGGCGTAGAGCGCATCATGCGCTTCGCGTTCCGCCTCGCGCAGTCGCGTCCGCGCAAGCTGCTGACCGTGATCACGAAGAGCAATGCACAACGTCACGCCATGGTGATGTGGGACGAAATCGCGCTACAGGTCTCGAGGGAATTCCCCGACGTCACATGGGACAAGGAACTGGTGGACGCGTCGACAGCGCGCATGATCAACCGTCCCGCGAGCCTCGACACCATCGTCGCCACCAACCTGCACGCCGACATTCTCAGCGACCTGGCCGCTGCGCTTGCAGGCAGCCTCGGCATTGCGCCGACCGGCAACATCGAGCCTGAACGGCGTTTTCCTTCGATGTTCGAACCGATCCACGGCTCCGCATTCGACATCATGGGCAAAGGCCTCGCAAATCCGGTGGGCACGTTCTGGTCGGTCGTGATGCTGCTCGAACATCTGGGCGAACTGGATGCGGCGAAGCGCGTGATGCAGGCAGTGGAAGCCGTGACTGCGGACAAATCCCTGCATACGGGCGACCTGGGCGGCACGGCGACCACCGCACAGGTGACCGCGGCGGTCTGCGCATTTATCGAAAGAGCCGCAGCGCCCTCTGCGAACGCATCGAAAGAGGTGCGCTTAGGGGACGCCGCATAAGCCGCGCAAGGCTCCACCGCGCGAAAGTTCGCGCCTCGCGACGCACGCCTGTCGCCCCACACAAGGAACGGCCGCATTCGACGGCCGCCGCGCGCTTCGCACTCCGCTGCATTTCACAAGAGCAAAACGCTCGAGCCTCCAAAGGAGGAGACAATGATGACCGACCTCGAAAGCCGGGTGTCCCGCAAGCTGATGCTGCGGATCATCCCGTTCGTGATGCTGCTGTATTTCGTGAGTTTTCTGGACCGCGTCAACGTGGGCTTCGCCGCGCTAACGATGAACAAAGACATTGGTCTTTCGCCAACCGCATTTGGACTTGGCGGCGGCCTGTTCTTTATCGGCTACTTTCTGTTCGAGGTTCCGTCGAATCTCATTCTTCACAGGGTCGGCGCGCGCCGCTGGATTGCCCGCGTGATGGTGTCGTGGGGGATCGTCTCGCTGGCGTCCGCATTCGTCGTCGGCCCGAACAGCTTCTACGCGCTGCGTTTTCTGCTGGGCGTTGCTGAAGCGGGCTTTTTTCCCGGCATCATTCTGTATCTGAGCTTGTGGTTTCCGAGCCGCCAGCGCGCCGTCGCAGCCGCGTGGTTCATGGCCGCCGCGCCCATTTCCACCGCCATCGGCTCACCCATTTCCGGCGCGATCATGAAGCTGCCGTCGATCGCGGGTCTCGCGGACTGGCAAATGCTCTATATCCTCGAGGCGCTGCCGGCGGTAATCCTCGGCTTTTTTGTGCTGAAGTACTTGACCGACATGCCGTCGAAAGCGCAATGGCTCGCGCCGGAGGAGCGCGAATGGCTGATCGCGAAGCTCAAAACAGAAGCCGAAGCGCGGCAATCGCATGCGGGCCACACTGCTGGCGCATTGCGCGCACTGCGCGATCCGCGTGTGCTGGCGTTGGCGCTGATTTACTTCGGCACGTCCGCAGGCCTGTACACACTCGGCTTGTGGGCGCCGCTGATCATCAGGCAGTACGGCTTCGACTCGTTCCAGACGGGCATGCTCGCGGGCATACCGAGCATCGTCGCAGTGGTGGTCATGATCCTGTGGGCAAAGCACTCGGACCGCACAGAAGAGCGCACGTGGCACGTCGTGATTCCGTGCGTGCTGGCCTGTCTCGGCTTCGTGTTCGCGGGCAACGCGGCGACCGCACTGATGATCGTGCTGGCCCTCGTGGTCGTAAACGTCGGCATCAGCGCAGCCAAGGCGCCGTTGTGGGCAATGCCAAGCATGTTCCTGTCGGGCGCCGGCGCGGCGGCGGGAATTGCGATGATCAATTCGATCGGCAATCTCGGCGGCTTTGTCGGTCCATTCGCAATCGGCTGGCTCAAGAACGCGACCGGCGGCTATTCGGCGGGTCTGTATGTGGTCGGCGCGACGCTGGCCGTGTCCGCCGTCGTCACGCTGATGCTGAGCCGTCAATCGAAACAGATGCCCGTCGCGGCCGGCGAGCGGCACGGCCACTGAAGGTGCTCGTTTCAAGTGGGAACAGGATTCTCCGTCGTGACATCCAACGCGGTATGCAACGCATTGTTGGGCAAACGGAGAATCCTCATGAAACTGATCCATCCTCAGTGGCTCGGCGCACTGGCGCTCGTCAGTCTCGCTAGCTGGGCACAAAGCGCAGGTCCGACCGATCCGCAGATCGCGGCTATCGTCGTCACCGCGAATCAGGTCGATATCGACGCCGGCAAGCTCGCCGAGTCCCGTTCGAAATCGAGCGACGTCAAAGCCTTCGCCAAACAGATGGTCACCGACCACAGCGCCGTCAACAAATCGGCCAGTGACCTCGTGCACAAACTCAACGTGACGCCCGAGGAGAACGGCACCAGCCAAACCCTCAAGCAAGGCGGCGATGCAAATCTCGCAGCGCTGAAAAAACTCAAGGGTGCCGCATTCGATCGCGCTTATATCGATCACGAAGTGACCTACCATGAAAGCGTGCTCGACGCGCTCGATAAAACCCTGATTCCGGGTGCGAAAAACGAGGAGCTCAAAGCGCTGCTCGTGAAGGTCCGGCCGGCCTTCGTCGCGCATCTCGAACATGCGAAGCATGTGCAGGCTTCGCTGGAGAAAAGCAGTGGTTAGGAGGCCGCGTGCGCCCGGGCGCGCCGCGCTGGTCTGTGCGATGCTGGCCCTGACGTTCGCCATGTTATCGGCCAACGCGGCGCCGAAAACTTACATCGTCACGATAGAGAACATGCAGTTCAATCCGGCGACACTGACGGTGAAGCGAGGAGAGCGCGTTCAATGGATCAACAAGGACCTCTTTCCTCATACCGTGACCGCCGGCACGCATGCATTCGATTCGCGCAGCATTGCCGCCAACGCATCATGGTTTTACGCGCCGGCAAAACCCGGCAGTTATCTGTACGGCTGCACGTTTCATCCGACGATGCACGGCACGCTGACAGTCCAATGAGAGCACGCACACGATGACCGAAGCAGCGAACCTACCGCCTACGCCCACGTCCGCCTCGGACGACGACCGTGCGCTCGTACGGCGCGTCGTCGAAGGGGATTGCGCGGCGTTTGAGTTGCTGATGCGCCGCCACAACAGGCGCCTGTACCGGCTCGCACGCGCGACGCTGCGCGACGACGCCGAAGCCGAGGACGCGCTGCAGGATGCATATCTCTGCGCCTACCGTTCGCTCAGCCAGTTTCGCGGCGACGCGGCTTTGTCGACATGGCTCTCGCGGCTCGTGCTGAACGAATGCTATGGCCGACTGCGCCGCCATGCGCGCCGCGAGAACGTCGTTCCGATAGTCAGTTCGAATACCGCCGACATCGATATTGAAGCCATGCATCCGTCCGACTACGAGCCACCCGACAGCGCAGCGGCGCGCGCGGAAATGCGCGCGCTGATCGAGCGCAAGCTCGACGAACTGCCCGAATCGTTCCGCACGGTATTCATACTGCGCTCGGTGGAAGAATTAAGCGTGGAGGAAACCGCGCAATGCCTCGAGATTGCCGAAGCCACCGTGCGCAGCAGGCATTTCCGCGCAAAGAGCCTGTTGCGCGAAGCGCTCGCGCAGGAAATCGACCTCGCCGGGAGCGAACTCTTCGGCTTTGCTGGGGCGCGCTGCGACCGGATCGTCGCCAATGTGATGTCGCGAATCGACAAACGCGGCGCGAGCAGTTAAGGCGGGCGAGGCGGCGCGATTCAGCGACACGACCACGACCGCAGTGCAAGCGACAAGACAATGAGGCAATGACCACCCACATCGCCCACGCCGCTACGTAAGCGGTCTGATATAACACCATGTCATGACCACTCCAACAATTGCGGCGTTGCTCCGGTCAAATTGGCTCATTATATTTCCATTCAAGCCCGCGCTATTTGCCCTTCCGGTCTCAAGCCGTAGCCGCAAAAGCGCCGACCTGAATGATGTCTTTTCGCTTCAACCGTATCGAGGAGAAGTCGTGATCAACATGCCAAGGTTGCGTCCGTTTGCCATGACTCTGGTGTTGAGCGTCGCGAGCATGGCGCCCGCTCTCGCCGCGGGAAAAATCACTTTCGTGTCGCAAGGGGGCACGTATCAGGAGGCCCAGACCAAAGCCATCCTCGACCCGGCGGCGAAGGAACTGGGCCTCACCATCAATCAGGACAGCATTCCCGACGCGTGGCCGCAGATCAAGGCGCAGGCCGCGACCGGCAAGCCGATCTGGGATGTGGTGGACACGCCCACCTCGAATTGCCTGCGAGGCGGCCGCGAAGGTCTGCTCGAGAAGCTCGACTTTTCGAAGATACCCAACGCCGCCGCGATGCCGGAAAAGTACCGCACGCCCTATTCGGTCGCTTACGAGTTCTACTCGACGGTGATCGGCTACAACAAAAAGACACTCAAAAAGACGCCGCAAAACTGGGCCGACTTCTGGAACGTGAAGGCTTTCCCAGGCACGCGTGCGCTGCGCAACGATCCGCAAACGGTGCTGGAAGCGGCGCTGCTCGCCGACGGCGTGCCGCGCGACAAGCTCTATCCGCTCGACGTCGACCGAGCCTTCAGGAAGCTACAGCAGATCAAGCCTGACATTACCGTGTGGTGGACCTCGGGCGGCCAGTCCGCACAATTGCTGCATGACGGCGAAGTCGACATGACGATGATCTGGAATGGCCGCGCGAGCGCAGTGCGCAAGGACAATCCCGATGTCGATTTCACTTTCAACGACGGCATTTTGCAGAACACGCAGTTGTGCCTGCTGAAGAATGCGCCGAATCTGAGCGACGCGGTGCGCTTTCTGAACGCAGCGATCTCGCCTGAGCTGCAAGCGAACCTGCCGCTTTATATCGACTACGGTCCCGGCAATCCGGCTGCGTTCAAGACCGGCAAGATCACGCCGAAGCGTGCGAGCGAACTGCCGAGTTCGCCGGAGAATGCCGCGAAGCAGGCGTTGATGTCCGAAGATTGGTGGGCATCCGATGCAGGCATTCAAGCCAAAGCGCGCTGGCTGAAGTTCATGCAGTAACGGGTGGGTTTTGCTCGCCAGCGGTGCGCCCGCGCGGACACGGTTCATCGCGGGCGTTTTATTTTTTTGGCATTCCGGTTTGCGGCGCTTGCCGCGCCGTCTTCATCTGTCGAACATGATCGATTATCTGATTCCCGGCGGGCGTTGATGGCGAACCGCGGCGCGCCCGCCGACTACGACGAGTGGCAAGCACTCGGCGCACAACGTACCGACCATCATGATCGCCGAGCGTGTTGCAGATCTGCTGCGGGGCTGATCCTTCGCGGCCTACTCCCCATACCCCACAATCCCCTTCACCTCAAGAAACGCCTCGAGACCCCACTCGCCATATTCCCGTCCATTGCCCGATTGCTTATAGCCGCCGAACGGCGAGCCCGCGTCCCACGCCGGATAGTTCAAATACACGCTGCCCGCGCGCAAACGCAATGCCACACGCCGGGCGCGGTCCTGGTCCGCGGACTGCACATAAGCGGCGAGTCCAAACGGTGTGTCGTTGGCAATCGCAATAGCGTCTTCCTCGTCGCGATACGGAATGATCGCAAGCACAGGGCCAAAAATCTCTTCGCGCGCAATCGTCATCGACGGGTCGACGTTCGCGAATACCGTGGGCCGCACGTAGTAGCCGCGCGTCAGGCCGTCCGGACGTCCAGGTCCGCCCGCTGCCAGCAGCGCGCCCTCTTCCATGCCCTTTTCGATCAGCCGTTGCACGCGTGCATATTGCACGTCGCTGACTACAGGGCCCATCGTGGTTTCGTCGTCATGCGCGGGACCGACATAGTGCGCGGCCGCCGCGCGCTGTGCAATCCGCACGGCTTCGTCGTGCCGCGCTGCGGGGACCAACATGCGCGTCGGCGCGTTGCACGACTGGCCGCTGTTGCCAAAGCACGAGTTCACGCCCAATGTCACAGCGGCTTCCAGGTCCACATCGTCGAGAAGAATGTTTGCGGACTTGCCGCCTAACTCCTGATGCACACGCTTGACGGTCGGCGCGGCAAGCTTCGCGATTTCCACACCCGCGCGCGTCGATCCGGTGAACGACACCATGTCGACGTCCGGGTGACTGCATAGCGCGGCGCCCACAGTCGGGCCGTCGCCGTTCACGAGATTGAACACGCCCGGCGGCACACCTGCAGCGTCCAGAATCTCGGCGAACAGCACGGCGTTAAGCGGGGATACCTCGCTCGGCTTGAGCACCATCGTGCAGCCGGCGGCAATTGCAGGCGCAACCTTGCAGACAATCTGATTGATCGGCCAGTTCCATGGCGTGATGAGCGCGACCACGCCCACAGGCTCGTGATTAACGAGCGTCGTGCCCTTCTTGCGCTGCCACGCGAAGGTGTCGCAGGTGCGCAGCAGTTCTTCCAGATGACGCTTGCCGAGCGCGGCCTGCCACGCATGCGAAAGTTTTTTCGGCGCGCCGATCTCACGCGAGATGACCTCCGCCATCTCGTCGTAGCGCGCCATGTAGGCATCGAGTATGCGGCGAATCAGTGCGACGCGCTCCGTGGGCTGCGTCGTCGAAAACGATGCAAACGCGCGCTTTGCGGCGGCGACCGCGCGCTCCACGTCGTCCGCATTGCCCAGCGCAATCTCAGCGAATGTTTCTTCCGTGCACGGATCGACTACGGCGAGCCGCGCATTGCCCGACGGCGCAACCCACGCACCGTCGATATAAAACTTCAGTGCATTCGACATCCGCTTCCCGATCTGGTGAAATGAAAATTACGCCCGCGCGCTGGCCGAACGCCTGCTCACGACAACGATCATCACGAGGCACAAGGTCAGCGCGGTCAGCATCGTGCTGATCGCGGCGATGGTCGGATCGATCTCGTCGCGCAGCGTAACGAACATGCGGCGCGTGAGCGTCTGATTCGTGCCGCCGGAAATGAACAGCGAGACCACGGTTTCATCTAGCGCCTGAATGAACACGAATACCGCTCCAGAAATCACGCTCGCCTTGATCTGCGGGAGCGTCACCGTGAGAAAGCTGCGCAGACGATTCATGCCGAGGCTGCGCGCGACCATCTCCTGTATGCGGTCGAACGTGCGCAAGTCCGCGCCGACGGAAATCAGCACATACGGCAGCCCGAGCATCGTATCGGCAACGATCAGTCCTCCTAGCGTATTCACATAACCGGCCTGCGTGAAAACGAAGAACACGCCCACCGCGACGATGATGATCGGCACCATCAGCGGCAACATCAGCAGCGTGCGCAGATAGCGCATCGACCAATGCGTGCCGTGCTGGATCGCATAGGCCGCGGCAACGCCGAGCGGCGTAGCGAGCAGCGCCGCGCAAACGGACGCGGTGAGCGTGACGCGCGCCGCGTCGATCCATGCGGGGTTGTCGAAGAACGCGTGGTACCAGCGCAACGAATACGCGGGCGGCGGGAACGTCATGAAGCGCGTGTCCGAAAACGACAGCGGCACGACGATCAGCACCGGCAGCATCAGGAAGATGAGGATCAGCACGACCAACGCGCCGAGCACGACCCTGCCGAACGGAATCCTGTTCATTTCGCACCCAAAGTCTTTTCGAGTGGAATCACGCGGCTCGCGGCATAGAAGATCGCGAACACGCAAACGAGCAACACGACACTCACCGCGCTCGCCGCTCCCCAGCTGTTATAGATCTCGACGTTGCGGCTCACCACCATCGACACCATGATCGACTTGCCGCCGCCCATCAGCTCAGGCGTGATGTAAAAGCCGAGGCACAGCACGAAGACCAGCGTGACGCCGGCGACCACGCCGCTCATCGACAGCGGCAGGAACACGCGCCAGAAAACGTGCCACGGCGACCCGCCGAGACTCGCGCCGGCCTGCGAGAGATTCGCCGGAATCTTCTGCATTGCAGAATAAAGCGGCAGCACCATGAACGGCAGCAGGATATGCACCATCGCGAGGATCGTGCCGAACTGGTTGTAGGCAAGCTGCACCGGTCGATCCACGAGCCCCATTTCGAGCAGCGCCTTGTTGATGAGACCGGTGCGCTGCAACAGCACGAGCCATGCGTAAGTGCGCACCAGCACGCTGGTCCAGAACGGCAGGATCACCATGCCGAGTATCAGCGCGCTCCATCGCGGCGAAACGGAAGCCGCGAAGTATGCAACGGGATAACCGAGCAGTAGCGTCATGCCCGTCACAATCGCGCTGAGCCTGAAAGTGAGCAGGAACGTGTCGAGATAGGTGCCGGTGAAAATGCGCCGATAGTTGACGAGCGTGAAGCCGCCGTCATGCCAGACGGACTGCCACGACAGCCACGCGAGCGGCAGCACCAGCAGCGCCACGACGACCAACAGCGCGGGCGCGAGCAACAGCAGCATCGCGCGGTCCTCGCGTTGCTGATGGCGCACCGACGGGTCCAGCGCGGCGGTCTGCATCAAGGCGGGTTCCTGAAAAATCCGTTTGGCTGTCGTCATCATGCACCCACGGCGTCGAGAAACTGATACCACGCGGCGACCATGCGAACACCGGGCGCGCGCAGCGAATGAAACGGCACGGGCCGCAAGCCTTGCTGGCCAAGCAACGCGAGTTCCGGCGTTTCGCCGAGCGCAAGCGCCGCGGCATGCTGGCCGAGCAGGCACGCCATCGCCACGCCGGCTCCGTTGTAGCCCAGGCAAAAAGTCGTGACGTCGTCGCTTCGGCCAACGTGCGGCAACGCGTTGAAGGTCATGCCGACATAACCCGACCACTGGTACTCGATCCGCACATCCGCGAGTTCGGGAAACAGCGAGACCATGGCGCGCCGCAATGCGTCGAAGCCAGTCGCCTGCCCTTCCTTGCCGAACGCGTCGCGTCCGCCGAACAGCATGCGGCCATCCACCTTGCGAAACCACTTCATCATGCGGCGCGTTTCAGTATAGCTGCGGCGTTGCACCATCAGGCGCGCATCGAGTTCCACCGGCAGACGCGCGGTCGCGATCATCGCGCTGCGAAACGGCACGAGCTCGCGTTGATAGGCAGCGGTCGCGGACGTCAGATCAGAATACGCGTTGGTCGCGACAATCACCTGCTTTGCATGCACGGTTCCGCCAGGGGTTTGCAGCACGGCGCCGCCGGAGCCACGCGCGGAACGCTGTATGTCCACTATCGGCGTGGCTTCGTAGATCGGCACACCGCGCGCGGTGAGACCTCGTGCGATACCGCAGACATATTCGAGCGGCAGAATCGTGCCGGCGTCGGCACTCAATACGCCGCCGACGAATCCCGCCGAGCCCGTCTCGCGCGTCACTTCCTCGCGCGACTGTACGCTCATCGACGTATCGCCCAGTTGCGTACGCACCCAATCGGCTTCGGCGCGAATCGCTGCGAACGCGCGCTCGGTATGCGCGCAACGCAGGCTGCCCGTATGCTCGAAATGCGCGCGCTCGAGCCCGAACTCGTCGACGAACGATTCCACCACGCGCACGCCTTCGTGCGCGAGCCGGTGCATGCGCCTCGCGGTATCGAGTCCGTGCAGCTTGTCGATCTGCGGAAACGACAAACGGAACTTCGACGACACCACGCCGCCATTGCGCCCACTCGCGCCCCAGCCGACCGGATTAGCATCGAACACCGCACAGTCGACGCCGCGTTTTTGCAGCGCATATGCAGCCGCGAGGCCCGAATAACCGGCGCCGATCACGGCCACATCGACCAGAAGATCGCGCGCGAGCGGCGCGCCCATGCTGAGGGGCGCCTGCTTTTCCGGGGAGCGAGCGGCCATCGCCCGCCATAACGAATCGGGCTGGGGGCGCTGCAAGACGTTGGGAATAGCGGGCGCGAGCATGGCTTTACGCGGCGCGCGCTTCGGCTTCGACAGCGTCGGCAAGGGCGCCGAGCGTCGCAAATTTGAAGCTCGGCGTCGTCACGGCTTCGGGGACCGGCGTCGCGCCAAAGCCCTTCATGCCCTGACGACGCTCGATCCAGCAGGTCGCATAACCGAGCTTCGTCGCGATGCCGATGTCGTGATACTGACTTTGCGCCGTGTGCAGAATCTCGTTGAACTTGAAGCCGAACGCAGCCTGACGTCCACGGTTATAGGCGAAGAATTGCGGGTCCGGCTTCGCGACACCGGTTTCGTCGCAGCACACCGTATCGTCGAACGGATCGCCGAGCGTGTGCGCGTAAGCGGACAACGCGACGCGGTCCGCATTCGTCATCGCGACGAGGCGGTAGTGTTTGCGCAGTCGCTTTAGCGCTTGCACCGAATCTTCGAACGCGGGCCATTCCAGCACGTCACGCTGAAACGCGGCGGCAGACTGCGCGTCGTCGGGCAGACCGAGCTCCTTTGCGAGCGACAGATAGACGTTCGCCATCTCGTGGCTCGAGCGGCCCGGGTACTTCGCGCGTCCGCGCATATACGGTTCGAAGATCTGATCGTCCGTGAGGTCTTTTGCCGCCGCGCCGCCAAGGCGCCGCACGGACGCGAGCACGCCCTGTTCGAAGTTGATCAGCGTGCCGACGACATCGAACGTCAGGACCTTGAAATCGGTGAGCTTCATTGCATCATCCTTTGCGGGTTGCGCGAGTTCAAAAGAGGTAAGCCCCAGGCGGGCAGCGAGAAAAGTCAGGCGGGTACGACGATGGTGTCCTGCGGATCCAGCATCACGGTCATGGGCTCGCCTGGTGATGGAATGCGGCGGCGCGCGTCGTGATTGCCGGGCTGGCGCAGGCTGATGGAAGTGCCGTCGGGCAGCGCCGCGAACACGCGCAGGCTCTCGCCCTGGTACAGCACTTCCGTCACGCGGCACGACAGCCGGTTTGCGGCCGCCGCCGCGCCGCCGTCGATCACGAGCTTTTCGGTCTGCACCGCAAGCAGCAAACGCTCGCCGTGTGGCAACGGGTGCGCGGTGAGCAGCAGCGCGTCGCCGAGGCGCACGGCGTCGTTGCCGGCGCGGCTCACGTCGAGCAGCGTCGCCTCGCCGATGAAGCTCGCGACGAACGCGTCGCAAGGCCGGTCGTACAGACGCTCGGGCGTATCGATCTGCACCAGCTTGCCGTTCTTCAGCACGGCCACGCGGTCGCTCATGGTGAGCGCCTCGCGCTGATCGTGCGTCACGTAGACAATCGTCGCGCCGAGCTTGCGGTGCAGTCGCCGCAGTTCGATCTGCATGGTTTCGCGCAGTTGCTTGTCGAGCGCGGAGAGCGGCTCGTCCATCAGAATGAGTTGCGGCTCGAAGACCATCGCCCTTGCAAGCGCGACACGCTGACGTTGACCGCCCGAAAGCTGGTTGATGTTGCGCGACTCGAAGCCGCTCAGTTCCACCATTGCAAGCGCGTCGGCCACTTTCTTCGCCCAACCGGCTTTCGGCTGGCGGCGCGCGCGCAACGGGAACGCGACGTTCTCGCCGACCGTCATGTGCGGAAACAGCGCGTAGTTCTGGAACACGATGCCGATATTGCGCTTGTGCGGCGGCGCAAATGTAATGTCACGTTCGCCCACCCACACCGAACCCGAACTGGGTTGAACAAAGCCGCCGAGAATGCCGAGCAGCGTCGTCTTGCCCGAACCGGAGGGCCCGAGCAGCGAGACGAATTCGCCGGGCTCGATGTCAAGCGAAACGTCGTCCAGCGCGACCACCGGACCATACCGCTTGCCTGCCGACCGGATGGAGACTCCTGTTTTCGCTCGTGCGTCCATTGCGTTTTTTCTCGCTTAAGGGCCTTCGGTAGGGAAAATATAGGTGCCAAACTTTTTGGCGGCAATTCCCAAATTGTTGGATCAGGCATAACATGAAGTCATGCCGAATCTACGCAAAAAATTGCCGAGCGCGAATGCGCTGTTCGTCTTCGAAGCCGCCGCGCGTTGCGGCAACTTCACACGTGCCGCGCAGGAACTCTATGTGAGCCAGCCCGCCGTGAGCCGCATGCTCGCGCGCATGGAAGATCACATCGGAGTGCGGCTTTTCGAGCGCGTGCGCGGCGGCATCGAGCTGACCGAGAACGGGCGCATTCTGTATCGCAAGATCTCCGAAGGATTCAACGGCATAGAAAGCGCGATACGCGAAATCGAAGCGCGCGCCACCGGTGTCGAATCGGTCACGCTATCGGTGTCCACGGGCTTCACCACGCATTGGCTCATGCCGCGCATGAGCCGGTTGAACCAGGCGTTTCCGTCGATTGATCTGAGGTTTCAGCTTATTTCCGGGCGCATTGGCGGACCGCTGGTCGACGTCGATCTCGGCATGCGCTTTCTGCACGCGGACGAAATCGACGAGAACAGCGTGCTCGTCATACCCGAAACGCTGCTGCCTGTATGCAACCCGCGCTATCAGGAAACGGCGCAAACCGAGGCGGGCCGCGAGCATGGCGATACCGTCATCGTGATGGACGACGAAGAGCGTGGCTGGCACCACCGTTTCGGCGCGTTCGAGGAGCACGGCCGGCGCGTCGCGAACATGCTCAGCTTCAACGACTACGCGATCGTCGTGCAGGCCGCGCTGCTCGGCCAGGGCATCGCGCTCGGCTGGCTGAATGTGGTCTCGCACTGGCTCTCGCAGCGCGCGCTGGTGCCCGCTGAAGAGCAAATCATCGTGACCAACCGGCGATGCTGCCTGGTGTCGCCGGCCAACCGGCCTTTGCGGCCCATTGTGGCGAACGTGCGCGACTGGATCGTCGAAGAGATGCGCGCCGACTTGCGCACATTGGAGAGCGCGTATCCGCAGTTGGGATTGCGCCGTGCGTTCAAGGCGTGCGGCGAATCGAAGCCCTGATTGAAACGGGGATTGCAGGTAACGGTGTCCTTGTGGTCATGCAATCTTTTGCAGCGCGCTTCGTCCACGATGTTCCAGCTCTGGGGCAGGCGTGGCAGAACGTCGGACACATCCTCCTCGCGCGAGATCACGCTCGCGCAAGCGTGCATGCGACGCCGGAACCGGCGCAGTGCGCCAGCCGGCTCCACGGGCATCGCGGCCAGTGCAAACAGCAACATGCCGGAGTCGGTGGAGTCCGAGCGACGCCAGCAACTGACACGCCGGTTACCTCGCAAGCGGCAACACCCCGAGCCTTGAATTCTTCGCTGTAGCGCCGGCGACGCCGACGTGCCGAGCGAGGCGCGGATATGGATAAGGCGAAGGGGCGCGCCGCCGATGTCGACGTAAAAAAGCGATCACCTGGCGACGTAGGCGCCTCGCTCGACGAACTCACCGCGGCGTCTACTGGCTCGAATCCCCGTTACGGCCGCCACCCAAAAACAGTTCTCCGATAACGTCTGTCCTCGATGGCCCGCCGTATGAGTTAGGCCCAACTACGCGCTCAAGATTTCTACTCATTCCGACGAGGCGTCGCTCGGCTGCAGCCGCGCCTCGGCGACGATCAGGCCGGCTGGCGCACCCGAGCTTTCGATCCAGCGCTTTCTCATAGGTGCAAGGATGAACTTCGCACATACCGCGGCAGCAATCGACACCACAGCTGCCGAGATAAAAACTGCACTCCATCCACCGTTTGCCGACAGCACCGATGCGAACGGCACTAGCATTGAGGCGGTGCCTTTGGCGGTGTACAGAGTGCCAGCATTTGCCGCAGCGTACTTGCTTCCGAAGGTGTCGGCGCAGGTCGCCGGAAAGATCGAGAAGATCTCGCCCCAGCAGAGGAACACGGCGGCCGCAAAAAACATGAATGCGTACGGGTCGTGGCCGAACTGCATCAGTCCGAGCAGCGCGACGCCCTCACCGAGAAAGATAACGAACATCGTGTTCTCGCGACCAATGCGGTCTGACAGAAAGCCGCACAAAGGACGCGTGAAGCCATTGCACAGATTGTCGATCGACAGCGTCATGGTGAGCAGCGGCAGCGTAACGCCCATCAAACTCACCGGCAACTTCGCGAAGCCGTATTCCTTTGCAATCGGCCCAAGCTGCGCGGTCGCGATGATGCCGCCCGCCGCAACGAAGACGAACATCATATAAATAACCCAGAAGAGCGGCGAACGTATCATCTCGCCGGGCGTGTAGTCGACCTTGCTTGCAACGACACGTTTAGCCGCCACTGCACTAGCAGGCGGCTTCGGCCGCATCAGGAAGGTGGCCAGCAGAAGGATGCAGACGCCCTGGAAAGTGCCGAAGAACATGAACGCGTGCTCGTAGCCGGAATGCTGGATCATGTTGGCAATCGGAATGACCGTGATTGCGGCACCTGCGCCAAAACCCGCCGCTGTCAAACCGGCTGCAAGACCGCGTTTGTCGGGGAACCATTTGAGCGCCGTCCCAACGCAAGTGCCATACACACAACCCGCGCCGATGCCGGCGATGACTGCGGCCGCGTAAAGTTCGGTGAGACTGTTCGCATGCGCGTCGATGATCCAGCCGAGAGCTGCACACACCGAACCGCCGATCACAACTGGGCGCGGTCCGAATTTGTCGACGAGCCAGCCTTCGACAGGGACAAGCCAGGTCTCGGTGACGATGAAGATAGTGAACGCGGTCTGGATCGCTGCCTGTCCCCAATGGTGAGCGTTGTCCATCGGTACGACAAACAGCGTCCACGCATATTGCAGGTTCGCGACGAGTCCCATGCACACGATGCCGATCGCGAGTTGTACCCACCGGTGATGCCACAACGGTGTGCGGCCGCTCACCGTTACATTCGAATGTCCCATGTCTCCGTCTCCTGCATATTCCGTGGCGCTCGAGCGGCGCGTTGGAGTTGAGTGATCTAATCGCTTTCTCGCTGCGGTGTTTGCATGCGATCAAGCGTCGATGGTCGGCCAGAGCAAGCTAACTAAAGAAAAGCCGCATTCTCTGAATGCGAAGAGGCCAGCGAAGGCATCGGAGGTGCAGCGTATCTGTGAGGATGCTGCGGGAGAACGTCGATAAGAAATAGTGAAAACATTTTATGATTTGCATTAGGAATCCGTAATGCATGGTGCATTTGCACGGTTAGTCACGCTAGTGCGGTCTCGCTGGTCAGTGTTGGGCGCATGCCGCGTTGGTTCATTCCAAGTCTCTATCACCGACGATGGTTATCGATGCTTTGCGGGCGCGCGGCCAACGTGAAGTGACAGCGTTGCGTGACCACGCCCAGCAGATGCTGGACTCGAAATGCACAGTGTTATCGGCAAACTCCTGCCAGGCCGCCAGGGGCTACAACATCGCCTTCAGAAGACGCGCCATTTCCGACGGGTTCTTCGTGACCTTGATGCCGCAGGCGTCCATGATTTCCAGCTTCGCTTCGGCCGTATCCGCACCGCCCGAGATCAGCGCGCCGGCGTGGCCCATGCGCTTGCCCGGAGGCGCCGTGACGCCNGCGATAAAGCCAACCACCGGCTTCTTCATGTTGTCCTTGATCCAGTGCGCAGCGTTCGCTTCGTCCGGACCNCCGATCTCGCCNATCATGATGACGGCGTCCGTNTCCGGATCGTCGTTGAACATCTTCATCACGTCGATGTGCTTCAGACCGTTGATCGGATCGCCGCCGATACCGACTGCCGACGACTGGCCGAGGCCGATCGCCGTCAACTGGCCGACTGCTTCATACGTCAGCGTGCCCGAACGNGACACGACGCCAATGCGGCCCTTGCGGTGGATGTGACCCGGCATGATGCCGATCTTCAGTTCGTCCGGCGTGATNGTGCCCGGGCAGTTCGGTCCGAGCAGCAGCGTCTTGCGNTTNTCGCGACGCATGCGGTCCTTGATCTCGATCATGTCGCGGACAGGAATNCCTTCCGTGATGCAGATCGCGAGATCCAGATCCGCTTCGACCGCTTCCCAGATCGCAGCAGCAGCGCCTGCCGGCGGAACGTAAATCACCGACACCGTCGCGCCCGTTTCAGCCTTGGCTTCCGCGACGCTTGCGTAGATGGGAATGCCTTCGAAATCTTCNCCGGCACGCTTGGGGTTCACGCCTGCAACGTACGCTTCGCGGCCGTTTGCGTATTCACGGCAAGCACGCGTGTGGAACTGACCGGTCTTGCCGGTGATGCCCTGCGTGATGACCTTGGTGTCTTTGTTAATCAGAATCGACATGTATTGACCTCTGTTCGTTTGGCGCCGCC
>NZ_AXAJ01000006.1 GCF_000472445.1 Burkholderia sp. WSM2230 | reverse complement strand
CTGATGTCGCTGCCGAAGCTGGTGTTCCCCGGCGGCGCGCTGGTCGGCGACGACGCGGGTTTCCTGAACGCATCGCGCATCAAGGGCTCGCATGCGGCGATCAAGACCGGCATGCTCGCCGCCGAAGCCGCTTTCGACGCCGTGCAGGCGGGCCGCACGAGCGATGAACTCACGGCCTATCCGGACAGCTTCAAGACTTCCTGGCTGCATACCGAGCTATACAAGGCCCGCAATTTCAAGCAGTGGATGAGCAAGGGCCTGTACCTNGGCACGCTGATGGTCGGCATCGAACAGAAGCTGCTGGGCGGCAACGTGCCGTGGACGCTGCATCACCAGCATTGGGATCACGAGATGCTGAAGCCTGCCTCTCAGTGCAAGCCGATCGTGTATCCAAAGCCGGATGGCAAGCTCACGTTCGACCGGTTGTCTTCGGTGTTCATCTCGAACACGAATCACGAAGAGAACCAGCCCGCGCATCTGACGCTGAAAGATCCGACGGTGCCGGTGAACGTGAACTGGCAGACCTATGCCGGTCCGGAGTCGCGTTACTGCCCGGCGGCGGTGTACGAGTTCGTGAAGAACGACGACGGCAGCGAGCGCCTCGTGATCAACGCGCAGAACTGCGTGCACTGCAAGACCTGCGACATCAAGGACCCGACCCAGAACATCGTGTGGGTCACGCCTGAAGGTGGTGGCGGGCCGAATTATCCGAACATGTGAAGCAGTGATCAGCACGTCTTTGTAAAGAATAACGGAACGGCAACGGCAGGCAACGTCTGCGATAAACGATGCAGCCGCCTAAGCGGCGCAGCATCCAACCGATGGCGCGGCTTGTTGGCTATGGCCATGCGGCCATCAATCCGCAGTACATGGGGATCGGTCCTGTGCCGGCGACTCGACTCGCGCTCCAGCGTGCCGGTCTTTCCGTCGCGGATTTCGATCTGATCGAGGCCAACGAAGCGTCTGCGGCTCAGGCGTGTGCGGTCACGCAGGAGCTCGGACTGGACCCGGCCAAGGTGGATCCCAATGGCTCAGTATCTCGCTAGGCCATCAGACTGGATCGACCATGCTTTGATCACCGTCAAGGCGCTTCACGAATTGCAAGGTGTCGGCTGACGGTATGCGCTTGTGACGATGTGCATAGGCGGCGGGCAGGACAATGCCGCCATCTTCGAGAAACTTCACTAAACACAGAATGTTGCGCCTCATGCGCAGGGGAAAGTCATCAATGACAATTCAAACAGTGGGTGTGGTCGGTGCAGGAACGATGGGCAATGGTATTGCCCAGGTCGCTGCAGTTGCGGGCTTCAACGTTGTGTTGATCGACGTTGCCGATTCGGCTCTTGAGAAAGGGCTGTCGACGTTGACGGGGAGTCTCGAGCGTCTTGTCGACAAAGGAAAGCTGGATGCCGTAGCCCGTGACGCGGCGCTTGCGCGCATCGAGACATCGACGGATTACCGCCGTCTTGAAGCGGTCGACATTGTGATCGAAGCCGCGACAGAAAACGTCGATCTGAAGGTTCGCGTTTTGAAGCAGATCGAGGCTGTCGCGCGTCCGAATGCGATCATCGCGTCGAATACATCGTCGATTTCCATTACGGCGCTTGCCGCAGCACTCGCAGACCCGTCCCGTTTCATCGGCATGCACTTTTTCAATCCGGTGCCGCTGCTGCCGCTCGTCGAAATAATACGGGGCCTGCAAACGAGCGCGGCCACTGCGGAAGCGGTGCGGGAACTCACTGTTCGACTTGACAAGTCGCCGATCGGCGTCGCGAATTCCCCCGGTTTCGTCGTCAACCGCATTCTCGTGCCAATGATCAACGAGGCGTTCTTCGTTCTCGCGGAAGGTGTCGCGTCGGCCGACGAAATCGACGCGGGGATGAAGCTCGGCGCAAACCACCCGATCGGACCGTTGGCGCTGGCGGACCTCGTCGGCCTGGACGTGTGCCTGGCAGTGATGGACGTGTTCCTGAAGGAATTCGGTGATCCGAAGTACCGCGCGTGCCCGTTGTTGCGCGAGCTGGTGTCGGCCGGGCGGGTGGGGCGCAAGACAGGGCGCGGAGTGTACGACTATAGCAAATAAGCAGCCGCGGACAAGTGGAACGGCACGCCCGCTCGTGCGGCCGAGCCCCTCCGAAGATCGACACGGCCGAGCGTCGCGCGTCGACACGCCCCGTCGTAGGGACACAGCGATGGTCATGGTGCGTCTATCCACATGAGACCCCGCGATTTGTAGGCTTGGTACGTTCATTGGCTCTCGCTACTGGTGAACGAGTCTTGTCGACCGGTAGGAGACAACGATCTTTCTACAAAGCGGCCATTAACCTTGGACGCCGTCGGCGCAACCGGATCAACCGTGCGAGCGCGCGCCGATCAGGTCGTCACCGGCACGCCGAATGGTACGTTGCACGTGCCGCCCGGCTACGTGGCAAATGACCTCCTAAGAAATCAATTGACGTCGATTCCTCTCAATTCTGCTGGTAGAGTTATTGTCGAGATTAAGACAGGTGCAGGTGACTTGACTCCGAACCAGGCAACGGTCGCCTCGCAACATTGCGGTAGAAAGCGTTCTTGCAATGCGAATTGAGGGTAGGGGGAGGGAGACGACGCGCCTCCGAACGCCGCTGGCATTTGTCGCACCAGGATTTTCTTTTTCTGGCAGATGGTCGATGCCGGTTGAATGGGCCAACATTCATTTCGATTCGTCGTGGCTGGCCCGATCAGGTCTGGAAACGGCCAGGCAACCCGGCACTCCAGCACTCCAGCACTCCAACGTGACCTGAATGACGATCTGCTCATCCAGATTATCCGGGCGATGCATGAAGATGCCGTCGCCGGCAGGCCGCTGGGCCCGATGTATGCCGAAGCAATGGGAGCCGCGGCTCTGCGCCGAATGGCGTACCTGCAATCGCGCTTGCGGCCGAGAGAGTACACACACGCGCCTGCGATGCAAAAGGCCGCCGAATACATCCAGGACAATTTCCGGGACGAATTGGCGCTGGTGAGCGTTGCCAATGCAGTGGACTTTCCTGGCGATCTCTATTCGTTCATCCGAAGCTTCAAGAAGGCTCACGGTGACACCGCATCAGTACATCATCGAGAGCCGCTTGCAGGCAGCACGCAACCTGATCGCCAGCGGGCAATGCGACGTCACGAAAGCTGCGCTTGTCTGTGGCTTTGCGACAGTCAGCCATTTCTCGGCCACGTTTCGCAAGCGATGGGGCATTTCGCCGTCGGAACTCAAGCCGTCCCTCATCCCCGCTATGCAAGAGGGAGGGAGAGTATCCACAGACCGCTGATCGTCAGGGCAATCGTCAGTACAAGCAGCGGCAACTCGTTGACGGCCGTGGTTCCGGCGCGATTGCGGCGTCTCATCGAGATCGCATGGGTGATATGCACGCTCAGAACGTGCCCAACGAGAATCAGGATGACCTGGGCGTGCCAGATGTAAGCCGCATTGATCAGCGATTGCGCAACTGAGTCCTGGTTGGGTGAGATGGAAAACAGTTTCCAGCCGAGCCCCAGCGGATCGGCCGCGAGCGCGACGATCTTCCGACCCTGATCCAGGAAGAGCGTGAAGTAGTGGCAGACGTTATAGAACAGCGCGATGGGCAATAGCGCGAAGTAGAATTGCCGTGCGACGTCTTTGCCATTGAATGACGATCGGGAAGCGATCGCTTGGAGCGCGCAGAAACCTCGGAACAGGCCGTAGTACCCCACGCCTATCGCGGCAAATGTCAGCCATTGCCACGTCAGGATTATCTCGCCAGACATTGCATAGTTCTTTGCGAGTGACGGGAATAGATGGACGAGGTGCGGGTACACGCCACGCCAAAAAAACGCGTTCCAGGTCGCGGTGTCGCGCAAACCGTCGTAAGCAGTGGAGGCGAGCATGAACGAAAGGAAGGCGACGACGCTGATGTGCGAAGGCTTTTCCTGTGCGATGTCGGCGACGGGATTGCTTAGCCGGATCGTGACCTTGTTGCCTGACGAGGCAGACCACTTGAGCGGCGAAAGTTTGGCGCACAGCCCGCACAGCATGCCGAATGTGTCGAACTGGCGCAGCCACCGCTCCCGTCCAACACAGTACGCACCAGCGAGCGCATAGGCAACGTATCCACTCAGGAACAGGCCGACATCTCCTGGCCTGCCAGCCCCAAACAACTCCAGGGCAATGAGCACGATATAGACGAGCAAGGCGGGGTACCACGCGAGGCGTTGAGGGTAGGGATACCGTCCAGTTTCAAGAGTAGGGAAGTAACGCGCGGCGACTCGCAACAGTAGGGCGAACGGATTGGTGAATGCATAGATGTCACCGAACATCGCGCTGATATAGACCGATCCCAGATAGAACCAGATCCAGAAGCCCGGCATGCTGAGGTTGAGGAACGGGTTTTGGGTTCCAGCGAGGCCCGAGACGATCAGCAGAACAACAAAGATCGTACTCGCGCGCTGTCCGGCACGCAGCAGTGCAGCGGGTATGCGCAGGCCTTCGTGGCGCCGGTTCGCTCGGGACCCCGTGTCAGGCAGCCTCTTGCCGGATGTAAAGGCCAGGACCATGAAGGAGATGATCAACGTGCCTGTGGCGGCGTACGCATACAGCCAGAGCGGGACCGGAAGGTAGTACGGAGCGCCCCAGGCATGCGCTTCTGCGAACGCCGGTATGCACGCCACGATCGGCGCTGACCAGACGGCCAGTCGATGCGCTCTCCGCGATGCGTAGGTTGTGAGGCCGCCTTCCGTGTACGCAGCGCCACATGCAGTGTTATCTGTCATGTCAATGCCTCCCCGCTCAATCGTCCGCAGAAGAGACCAGGCCAGCGATCTTCCAGTCATCAGACGCGGTTCGCTTCTCGGCAATCACGCCGATGGTGTCATAGGGCGCGTCGAGCAGCTTGATGAGCGCGACGGCGCGTTTGCTGCCGGTGCTCGAACCGGGCAATGGGAAAACGATGAACGGCAGAATCGGCGATGGCTTATCACCCTCCACGATGAGGGGGAGCACAGCGGCGTTCAGAGACTTGTAGACCTCGAATGCAGTGCGATTGCGCAGCGGCGAGGATGAAAGCCGGGGCTGCTGTGGCGGGTTCTCAAGGGCGAGATAGGTTCCGTGGTCTCGCAGTCTCCAGCCGGTGAGCTGGTCAACCAGCGCCTGGTCGGGCCTGGATGCGTGCTCAACTGAAAGCGCAGGGAGCCAGCGCTTGTCCACCGGCGATGTGGTGACCCAGTCCGTAAAGAAGCGCGTGTAGAAATCAACAACATCGGTTTCCACGCCGGACTGCGTTGTCGGAGGCGTGGGCGTTGGAATGTCGCGCCGGCCCTTCCAGCGGATGGCTTTCCATGCAGGCCCGTCCGGCAGGCTCGTGCCATCGAGAAATGACGTGTCGGCAATGCCGTTTGCGACGAACCAGTCAGACTTGGCGCGCTTTGTTCGTGCGCCGATAAAGTCGGGAAGCCCTTGCCGTACCTGTTCCCAGCCGGCTGCTTGCCTCGGCGATCCGTTGATCTTTGGGTAGCGCAGCATCTGCGTGTAGGTGGACTTTGCCATGTCTTCCACATCGGCAGGCCAGCGCCAGGTGAGATCGGCGGCATGGCTCTGCGGTGTGCCGCGATCGAGCGGCGCGGCCATTGCCAACCGCGCGTCGCAGTCGATCCCGTAGCGGCTCCAGTCCGGAACGGAGGGTGTGCCCTGGTGAGCCCAGGAATCCTGCAGCGAATGCAGCGAGCGTCCGAACTCGCCGAGCATGAACGCAGCCTTGCCGCCATCAGCGCGGTGCAGTGCCGTGTCGACCAACGACAGGGCTGGCGTTCCGCCCGGCACGACGGGCCGGCTTCGAGCGCCACCCGGAACCTTATGCTCGCTCGGATAGTGGCGCATTTGAGCATCCGTGGCATCCGGTGCAAAGCGCGATAGACACGCAAACTGCAGCGGGGATGTCATGTATTCGATCGATCCCGCATCCAGGCGCTGATTGGCGACGGCAATGGCCTCGGCTTCACCGGGTGCGAATCCGGCCTTCTTCGCCAGCCACAGGGTGAGTCCGAAGTGCACATCGGATTCAAACGCGGCACACGTCAGCGGTGTGGCGAGCGTGGTCAGGAGTACCAGTATCGGGAGGGTAAATCTTTGCTGCATGTTGGTGCTCGTGTTGACCTTGTTGGCCCCCGGGCCGGAGCACGAGGGGGCTTGATTCCTAAATTCAATTGCCGATCCCGATCGCTTTCGTGCTTTCAGGGAACGGCCAGGAGCCGTTCTCGAATGACAGGACGAGGAGACCGTTGTCCTGACACGCGGTGGTCAGCAAATGCCGATCGAAGTCGAAGTCGAGACGGGAAGCGCACCAGTCCGGGCCGCCCGCGTGATATTGGCCAAACATGAGATGCCCAGAGCCAGCGCCGGGGGATTTCGCTGAGGCAGGGTTGTAGTACGCAATTTCCTTGGGCTTGGACGGGTCACGAATGTCAAAGACGCGTACACCGGAATTGAAGTAACTGCACGCGAGCGCGGTTGCGTTCTCCCGGTTGTCCACGCTGCAGTAGTGGGAGCCATAGGTGAACGCGGCGAGGCCGAGGATGTCGGGAATGACCTTGTGGCAGTTCTGTACCGCGTGCGTTTCCAATCGAAGCTCCGAGACCAGTTGTGGTGCCGCCTCATTGGATATGTCGTAGATATGCCCGAGCGGGAAGGGCGTCATGCCGGCATTGCAGGCGGCTGTTACGCCTGCGGCGGTGGGGTCCTGGATTCCCCCAGATCCGCCCTCATCGACTTCGATCAGATAGGGTTTGCCCCGCACGGAGAACGAGATCGTATGTTGCGCCACGCTGCCGTCCCGAACGGGGACCGTCGCGATGCGGTGCATCTGAGCATTGGGGCGCCGACTCTGCACTTCACCGGTGTCAACAACAAAGAACCCGTTGTCTCCGCTCGCATTCGGGTCGTTCAGTGGCGGAGGTGCCGTGCCGCCGATTGCGCCAATGTTGCCGGACGAGACGAAGTAGGCGCGGGTCCCGTCCTGGCTTACGGACAACCCATGAGGAAGGCTTTTGAGTCCAAGGTCCGACATGGTGATCGAGGAGACCAGCTTCGGTCGCGTTGGCACCGTCAGATCGACCGCATAGTACGACTTGCTATTTACACTGCCGATGTAGTACGTGAAGCCATCCGGGGAAAATCCGCCTTCATGGCCCAGCGGCTTGTTGGCCGGGATGATGCCTCCGTCAGTCCCTGTGCCAATCGGAACGCTCGCCAGCAACTGGGGCTGGGTGCAGTCCGACGCAACGTCGTACAGATCGATTTCCGGGCCACCGCCAGCGCCGAGCCCGTTATCTGCAGCGAGTATCCCTCGCGAAGTATTCACACGCAGCGACTCCCACGGGTCGATCATTGCGGTGGACGTCAATGAACTGATCCGGGTGGGCCGTGCTGGGTCGGTGATATCGATGACCGGCACCCCCGGGTTCACGCGCGGCGGTGCGGCTGGATTCGTGAATGCTGGCGATGCCCCCATCGTTGCGTGATAGAAGCAGGTCTGCCCCTTCCTGTCCGTGTAGGTAGCGGCGGACCACGAAGCACCTTCCCCTTGTACCTGACTCACGAGCTTCAGATTGCAACTGAAGCCGCCAAAGCCCGATTGGCGAAGCGCGGCTGGCACTTGACCTTGTAGCGCAGTCTCTGGTGTGTCGCCGGCAGCGCAGCCTGGTGCCCGGGGAACGACGTAGTCCGCGATGGACACGCTGGGTGCAGGTGTGGGCGCGGCGGCCACGGTGTCGTCAGACCCTCCGCCGCAGCCGGCAAGTGTGAGTGCGCTGAGCGATATCGCGATCGCCCACGCTTGATTACGTCGCATGAATGTCTCCCAGGAGTCCTTGCTCCAATTAGTTGTCACTGCAAAAGCGTGCGTTGCTTGTCTAGTGCCGCACGCGCTGTCCTCGCTATCGCGGATAGATCTCGAGCGTTGCGACACCGTTCTCTTTCGACTGGACGCTGATATGTGCTGGCACACCTTCACGAATCGCGAAGACAGGCCGCTCCCAAGGTGCCTTGTCTCGATTTACATGGACGGTGAAATGCTGCAGCTCGGGGAGCATTGACGAAGCCGACGAGAGATGCAGCACGGCACAGTAGGTGAGCAGCAGTGCCGTTATGGTGGCAATCAGCGCGACATATCGGCGCTGTTGCCGTGGCTCCTTCTGTGGGTTTGTGCTTCGTTCCATAATCGATCGCGCCGCTTCGTGTGGCTCTGTCATTCAACCTGCCAGTCGGCTCGAAGGATGGTAGTGCGCGGTACGGAACAAAGATATTTGGTTATTGCGGACTATCGAGGAATTGCATACTGATTAACCCCAAGTCGATGCGCGATCACATACGAAGGCAGAAGCGAGTCGGCTGTTTTAGGGGAAACCGTAGTGATTGGCCCATCGCTAAAGCCGGTCCAGTATGAGTTCAGTCAGTTTCGCTATCCGGAATCGCCGGACCCAACGCAGCTTCGTGGACATGGGGTTGGCCTGTCTTAGGACACCGTTGTGTCGAGGCCGAGTGGGCGCTGTTCGACGCGTAGTAAGTCCGGTCGCAACCGGGTCAAGGCACGGCCGGCGCTTCGGCATATCACGCGGCTTCTGCATGGCGGGCGAGACACGCTTCGCCGCGATGCTCGATCTGAAGGACTACCCTGAAGACACCGAGCCGGGGATGCTTAACGGCCTGCTGTATGGCGACTTCGAGTACATCGGGACCCAGAGCTTCACGCGCCTGGAGGCCGGGCTGTCGCAGAAGCAGCTCGGGATCGAGGCGGGCTTGGATCCGTTCGTCGCAAGTACCCGCATTAACCGGTATGAACCTGGTGTTCACAAGGTGGATTACACGTTCGCGATTCGTCTCGCGACAGTGCTCCGAGTCCCCGTGGCGTTCCTCTATGCGGAAGACGCCGAGCTTGCGAGCTTGATTTTGGCTTTAGGCAGGCTTTCGAAGCGGAAAAGAGCGGATCTACTGTTGCATGCACGAAGCCTTGAGGCAGGATCGTAACCGCGCTACTTATTCGAGCGCCGGCGTAGACCGTGGCTTTAATGATTGGGGGCTGTGCCGGAAGGGTACATCTTGGCTACGGTCCCGGGCGGCGGTGCGGGTGCCTCATTTCGAACAAAGCCACCTGCAATTCGCTTTGGATGCGTTTAACCGCCAGTACGTCGCGTTCCGCGATGGACATCCGGGGAGTAGCCAGCAACGCACGTAGAAGCAGATCGGAGTCAACACCATACCGCGGCAAGTGCCGTCAGTCTCTTAATGGTTTTGGCTGGCGAGCTACTTCCCGCCCCCATTGACCGAGTCCTTGAAAGCCTTGCCAGCCGCGAACTTCACCGTCTTCGCGGCAGGAATCTCGATAGGTTCACCTGTGGCCGGATTACGGCCAGTTCGCGCCGCACGTACGCCCTGACTGAACGAACCGAAGCCAACGAGTTGTACGGTATCGCCTTGGGCGACCGCTTTCGAAATGGCTCCGATCACTGCATCTATCGCTTCCCCTGCGGTTGCCTTACTCGAGCCAGTAGCCGATGCTACCGCATCAATCAGTTCCTGCTATTCATGCGTTTGGCCAACGAACTCTCGCCGCGGTTCGAGACATGCAGTTCCTGAACCGGCCGACGATCCGGCGTGGACGCTTATGTCGCTCGCTTCGCGAAAACATCCTTGAACACGGGCATCGCCGAAAAAACGTTCGGCCAGCCCGCGTAAAAAGCGAGTTGCGTCAGCACTTCGGACGCTTCGTCCTTCGTCAGGCCGTTGTCCATCGCGCGGCCAAGGTGATAGGGAATCTGCGCGACCTGACCGTTGGCAACCAGGGCGCTCACCGTGACCAGGCTTCTGTCGCGGGGCGCAAGTCCCGGACGCAGCCATAGATCGCGGAAGAGTACGTCAGTCGTGTATTGAACAACGCCGGGAGCGACCGAGCCGAAGTTCTCCTGGACCGCCTGCTCACGTTGTCGCTCTGCGGCTTCGTTGAGCGGCAGCAGGTCGACATCGGCCTCAGGGACCTGATCGATACCAATGCCACGTTCATCGAAAATGCGCCTGGCGACGACAGCAGTTGCGGTCGCATTTGCCCAGCCGGAATAGAAGGCGAGATGCGTGATCATTTCCGAAATCTCGGCAGGCT
The DNA here is from genome assembly GCF_000472445.1 of Burkholderia sp. WSM2230. Lineage (GTDB taxonomy): Bacteria > Pseudomonadota > Gammaproteobacteria > Burkholderiales > Burkholderiaceae > Paraburkholderia. The sequence goes on along the minus strand of NZ_AXAJ01000006.1, from coordinate 329,706 downwards.
TCACACCGCTATCGAGTGCCAACCGCAAATACAACGGCATCTCGATGGTCTGGTTGCGGGCGACGAGCACCGACAGGGTCACGATGCTCCGGTCCCGCGGCGACAGTTGCGGCCTCTTCCAGAGGCCATCGAGCACGGCCTGGTTCGTATAACGCGCGAAAGCCGGAGAAACGGAAGTAATGTCATGTTGTGACAGCGGATTTTGCATGTTTCCGGTCCTTACCATTGAAGTACAGGCAGCGAAGCAATGCGCCACCGCTGTCGCCGCAACGACACGCGCCAAGAGCCACATTCCGGGTTTGCGGTGCATGAAAGAGCATGCTCGCGGCCTCGTGAATCGCACTATGCCTGCTCGCCGCTGCCGAAGTACTGCTCGTCCGTGACCTTCTCTAGCCATTCGACGTTCTTGCCGTTGAGCGCTTCCTGAATGGCGATATGCGTCATCGCGGTCGTCGAGGTGGCACCATGCCAGTGCTTGTGGCCAGGCGGGCACCAGATCACATCACCAGCGCGTATTTCGACGCGCGGCTCGCCTTCGCACTGGGTCCAGCCGCAGCCGGCCGTAACGATCAAGGTTTGGCCGAGCGGGTGGGTATGCCAGTTAGTCCGCGCGCCGGGCTCAAATGTCACGCTCGCACATGAAACGCGTGCCGGCGGAGGCGGAGCGTTCAGCGGGTCGAGCCGCACGGTGCCTGTAAACCATTCTTCAGGGCCTTTCTTCGAGGGCTGGGAGCCCGCACGTTTAAGTTCCATAACTATTCCTCGTCGGTGTCGTCCGGGCGATATGCCAATGCCGGTAATCTAACTCCTGGCAATTCATGCGACTAGATGGCAATATCGGCATGCCCTTATGCTGTGGAGCATTAATTGAAAGAGGATTTCAACGATCTGGTCGGCTTCATGAACGTCGCGCGTGAGCGCAACTTCACGCGGGCGGCGGCGCAACTCGGAGTCTCGCAGTCGGCGTTGAGCCGGACGGTGGCCGGCCTTGAAAAGCGGATGGGCCTTCAGTTGCTGACGCGCACTACCCGCAGTGTTTCCTTGACGGAGGCAGGTGAACGGCTACTGGCGGCGATTGCACCCCGTTTCCAGGAAATCGAAGCGGAGGTCGATTCTTTGCGCGCGATGACAAGTCGCCCGGGCGGAACCGTCCGGATTACGACCACCGACTACGCGGCAAACTCGTACGTTTGGCCGCGTCTGCAACCGTTGCTGCGCCAGTATCCAGACCTCAAGATCGAATTGATCAATGACTACGGGTTGGCCGACATCGTCGCGGATCGGTACGACATCGGCGTGCGGCTAGGCGACCAAGTCGCCAAAGACATGATCGCCGTGCGAATCGCGCCTGACATGACGATGGCAATCGTTGGCTCTCCTCGCTACCTGCAATCTGCGGCACCGGCGAAGACGCCGCAGGATCTGACGCTGCACAATTGCATCAATTTGAGGCTGCCAACCCGAGATTCGCTGCTCCCGTGGGAGTTGCGGAAGGGGCGGCGAGAACTGCAGGTGCGGGTTGAAGGGCAGCTCATCTTCAACAATGCCTACCAGATGGTGGACGCGGCGCTTGGCGGGTTCGGGCTTGCGTACGTGCCCAAAGACCTGGTTGAAGTGCATGTCCGAGCGGGGCGTTTGCGTTGGGTGCTGGAAGACTGGTTTCCCACGTTCGTCGGACATCACGTCTACTACCCTAGTCGACGCAAATCATCGCGGGCGGTCGAGCTCGTAGTGGATGCGTTGAAGAGCGCTTACAAGGGGCGGGCGCAGTGACCGGCAAAGCGGCGGCCTCAGCGCAGATTTTCACGACGCCCGGCCATACGCGCGATCATGAAGGCATGGGAAACTGTCGGCGTCGTCGCCGAAGCGCAGCAAATAAGCATCTTGGGGTTGAATTACCTGGTCCCCAGTATCAAACGCAGCCCGCACCTGATGCGGGTCTTTTAGCACAAGGCTGGGTCCCGCATCCGTTGCTTTGCTGCCGCGGAAGTTTCGGCGGTTATGGGCTTTCCCAGCGAAGTGCGCAGTGAATGCTGCATCGGTCCGGCTACCGAGTTGCTGTCCCAGGTCGGCCATGAAGGGACATTCGACTCTTCGACCAGAATCGTTGACATTCGAACCAGCGGCGTTGCTCAGGCTCCGCCGGGCGAGTTAGGCCGCATACGATTTTGATGGCAGCCGATTGATGTGTTCGAACTCTGTCTGTCAGTAATGGAAATTGATCTCAACTTCGGTCGTATCGCGGCGTACCCAAAGAACGGATGATGGGTAGCGGAGCTTGGAGTCCTGGCAAATAAGCGCAGGACCTTGCGATGGGACGGTGGACGCCCCAGTTTTACAAACCAGATCCCGAATCCCCTTTAAGTCTCGGTCTTGGAGTGTTTGCGTCGTCAAGCGTATCAAAACGGGCCCATTGACAGGTTGCAATGGACGCCCTTGGTCGTCTGTACCGGTAACTGTCAGCGCCTCAAATTTCCAGCCGCAGCGGCCTGGTAAAACATCATCAAACGGCACACGTGTAGTGAATGAGTTTCCGTTCCGATCAATCTTGATAGGACTTTTGACATAGAACTGACTGCGCACACCTTCCAGCCAATTGATGCTTACACTGCAATCTGGATTACGCGCTTGCCACAAAACCGAGAGATGTATTTTAATGAGCGGGTCGGTCGTGCCGTGCAAAGTGAAATAGCTCGAAGCCTGAGAGTTGGGCTGCGGAAAATCTATGTTCCCTTGCAAAACTTCAATTCCGACTTCGATTCGACGCGTCTGGGCATGGAAAGGCCCCCCCGAATCAGGTATACGCAAAAAAAGTCGACGCCAGCGGACGTAACGGGACTGCAGAAAACAAAAAACCCCGTAAGACCTTGATCTTACGGGGTTTCTCGGACTTCTTCGGCTTACGCCGGAACTACTGATGGTGCCCAGGAGAGGACTCGAACCTCCACGGTGTTGCCACCGCTAGGACCTGAACCTAGTGCGTCTACCAATTCCGCCACCTGGGCACGTCTTGAAGCTAGACCGCTATTTTAGCGAGATGATGCAGCGTGTCAATCCCCACCGCAACAACCGCCTTGAAACAGAAACTTACTGCACAACCACCGCGCTGCATAAAAACTGAAGCCGCCCATACAATCTGGCGGCTTCAGTCTTGAATCTGGTGCCCAAGAGAGGACTCGAACCTCCACAGTGTTGCCACCGCTAGGACCTGAACCTAGTGCGTCTACCAATTTCGCCACCTGGGCAGGTGATGAACAGCAAAGACCGCCATTATAGCGACCGAATGGAGGCTGTCAAGCGTTTCTCAAAAGTTTCTCAAAACTTGCTTGAACAGGCCGCCAGCCAGGCTGCGCGGGCTTCCCGGCGACGGTTGACGGTCCGCGTAGCGCGCAAGACGGGTGTTAGAATGCCTCGCAGTAGTTCGTTGGCACGGTGCACAAGCCCGTCGGACTCAGCCTTGAACGAGCCGGACCCAAGCAGGTCTTTTCAGTGCAGCAGCAAGTGCCCTTCAGGCGCCATGCAAACGCTTCTTAAGCCGAGCCAGATCGCCGACCGACGTCCATGCAACGAGAAAAAATCATCGACAAGCCCTTGAGCAAATTTCCGTATCCGATTCCGAGCCGCGAGGAAATCCTCGGCGTCCTGCGTACGAGCGAAACGCCGCTCGCCGCCAACGAGATCGCCGAAGCCCTGTCGATCAAGCGCCAGGAGCGCGAAGGATTTTTCAAGCGCCTGGGCGCGATGGAGCGCGACGGCCAGATCCGGCTCGACCAGCGCAACCTCTATCAGCTGACTCATCCGTCGAATTTCGTCGCCGGCCGCGTTCAGGGTCATCGCGACGGTTACGGTTTCCTGATTCGCGACGACGGTCAGGACGATCTGTTCCTGCCCACCGCCGAAATGCAGAAAGTCATGCACAACGACCGCGTGCTCGCGCGCATCGTCGGCTATGACCGGCGCGGGCGGCCGGAAGGGCACATCGTCGAGGTCACGGACCGCGCCAACAAGCGCGTAATTGGGCGGCTGCTGAGCGAGAACGGCGCGCTCATCGTCGCGCCCGAAGACAAGCGCATCGGCCACGACATTCTGATCACGCAGAACACCAAGAAGGCCAAGGTCGGCCAGGTGGTGGTGGTCGAGCTGACCGATTTTCCCAGCCGTCATTCGCAACCGCTTGGCCGGGTGGTGGAAGTGCTGGGCGATATCGACGACCCCGGCATGGAAATCGAAATCGCGGTGCGCAAGTACGGCGTGCCGCACGAATTCAGTCAGAGCGCGCTCGACGAGGCCGCCCGGCTGCCCGACGAGGTCCGTCCCGCTGACGTGCGTCACCGCATCGACCTGCGCGACGTGCCGCTCGTCACGATCGACGGCGAAGACGCGCGCGATTTCGACGACGCCGTGTACTGCGAGCCGGTCAAGGTGGGCCGCGGCGAGGGCTTCCGTCTGATCGTCGCGATCGCGGACGTCTCGCATTATGTGCATCCAAAAAGCGGGCTCGACACCGACGCGATCGAGCGCAGCACTTCCGTCTATTTCCCGCGCCGCGTGATTCCGATGCTGCCGGAGAAGCTCTCGAACGGTTTGTGCTCGCTGAACCCGAACGTCGACCGTTGCGTGCTCGTGTGCGACATGATCGTCACGGCGCGTGGCGAAGTGAAGGCGTATCAGTTCTATCCCGGCGTGATGCATTCCGCCGCGCGTCTCACGTACACCGAAGTCGCCGCGGTGCTGAAAAACACCAAGGGTCCGGAAGCCGCGCGCCGTGCTGCGCTACTGCCGCAACTGCAGAACCTGTACGGCGTTTACAAGGCACTGTTCGCCGCGCGTCAGAAACGCGGCGCGATCGACTTCGACACCACGGAGACGTACATCGTCTGCAACGCGCAGGGTAAGATCGAACAGATCGTGCCGCGCACGCGCAACGACGCACACAAGCTGATTGAAGAATGCATGCTGGCCGCGAACGTGTGCGCCGCCGACTTCCTCAAGCGCAACAAGCATCCGGGCCTGTTCCGCGTGCATGCCGGTCCGACCGCTGAAAAGCTCGAAAATCTGCGCACGTTCCTGCGCGGCATGGGCCTCACGCTCGGCGGCAACGAGAAGCCGCACGCGAGCGACTACGCCGCGCTGATGGCGCAGATCCGCGACCGGCCCGACGCGCAGATGCTGCAAACCATGCTGCTGCGCTCGATGCAGCAGGCAGTCTATAGCCCGGACAACATTGGGCATTTCGGTCTTGCCTATGAGGCGTACGCGCACTTCACGAGCCCGATTCGCCGTTATCCCGATCTGCTCACGCACCGCGCGATCTACGCGATCCTGCAGGGCCGCAAGTATCAGCCGGAGCCACCGCAAGGCATCCAGTTGAATACGGCGCTGTCGCCGCGCGCCCGCGCGATGCAGCAGGCCGACGAGGAAAAAAGCGGCCGCGCGCGTGCGAACAACGTCGCGATCTGGGAAGAGCTCGGGCTGCATTGCTCAGCCAATGAGCGCCGCGCCGACGAAGCCTCGCGCGACGTGGAAGCATGGCTCAAGTGCTACTTCATGCGCGACAAGCTCGGCGAAGAATATGGCGGCATGGTGAACGGCGTCACGTCGTTTGGTATTTTCGTGCAGCTTGATTCGCTCTTTATCGAAGGCCTCGTGCACGTTACCGAACTCGGCTCCGACTACTTCCAGTATGACGAGGTCAAGAACGAGCTGCGCGGCGAGCGCACCGGCATCCGCTACCGTTTGTCGGACCGCGTGCGTGTGCAGGTGAGCCGCGTCGATCTGGACGCGCGCAAGATCGACTTCCGCCTCGTGCGCGATACGCCGATCAAACCGCATCCGGCTCGCGGCGTGGCGGCGAGCGACAAGTCATCCGCGGAAAACGGCGGCGCGCGCGTGCGCGCGTTGCCACCGGCTGAAGGCGGCAGCGCCGCGCCCGGCGCACGCCGCAAGAAGGCGGCGCCCGCGCAAAGCGCGGCCGTCAAGGAAGCACGCGCCACGCGCGGCGCCGCGAAGAAACACGGCGGCGCGGCGACCAAGGCCGCTTCGAAGCAGACCGCTCGCAAGAAGCACTGACCGCGCTTCGACGCCTGAACCGCGCGCAAGCGGCCACGCAGCGACGTGCCGGTTGCGCGCGGTGTTCGTTTGGGTCGCGCCGGGTGCCGTCTGACAGCGGCCTCACGCCGCCCAGGCTCGTACGTCGAATCGGGCGCGGACACGCACAGTATTCATCACAGCAGCGCGGCATTCTCGCCGCGCTCAATCAAAGGTTGTATCAGTCATGGCACGTCACAAGGTTCTATACGGTTTTCATGCAGTCACCGCGCGCATTCGGCACGATGCGTCGACCGTCGAAGATGTCTATTACGACGCAACGCGCAAGGACCGCCGCATGACGGAGTTTCTGCACACGGCGAAAGAAGCAGGCGTGCGTCTGATCGCCGCCGACGAAACGCGTCTGTGGGGGCTCGCACGCACCGAGCGTCACCAGGGCGTGGTGGCTCGCGCGGGCGACTTGCCGCTTGCCCAGAATCTCGCGGAACTGCTCGATGGGATCAGCGGCTCGCCGCTGATCCTCGTGCTCGACGGCGTGACCGATCCGCACAATCTGGGCGCGTGCCTGCGTGTCGCGGATGCCGCGGGCGCTCACGCGGTGATCGCGCCGCGCGATCGCGCGGTCGGCCTGAACGCGACCGCCGCGAAGGTCGCAAGCGGCGCGGCCGACACCGTGCCGTACATCACCGTGACAAACTTGGCGCGTGCGCTGCGCGAACTGAAGGACGCGGGCGTGTGGATCGTCGGCACGGCCGGCGAGGCCACCAGGAGCCTCTACGAGACCGAGCTCGACGGCCCCGTGGCCATCGTGATGGGCGCCGAAGGCGAGGGCATGCGCCGCCTCACGCGCGATACCTGCGACGTCGTCATGCAGATTCCGATGGCGGGCACGGTGGAAAGCCTGAACGTTTCCGTGGCGTCCGGCGTGTGTCTGTTCGAAGCGGTGCGGCAGCGGTCGGTGAAGAAGTAAGTCCGGGCGGTTTCCCGGGGGTTTGCGCTTCTTACTCCGGTAAACTAGCGTTTTTTACTGCTCGCCAGCATTCCCATGACTCAAGACGAACTCAAGCAACTGGTCGGCCAGGCCGCCGCCGACTATGTCCACGCCAACGTGCCCGAAGGCTCGGTGATCGGCGTCGGCACAGGCTCCACCGCGAACTGTTTCATCGACGCGCTGGCCGCCAGCAAGGCGCGCTATCGCGGCGCGGTGTCGAGTTCGCTCGCCACCACCGCGCGCCTTCAATCGCACGGCTTCAAGGTGCTCGACCTGAACGAGATCGATTCGCTGCCCGTGTATGTGGACGGCGCGGACGAGATCGACCACAGCGGCGCGATGATCAAAGGCGGCGGCGGTGCGCTCACGCGCGAGAAAATCGTCGCGTCCGTGTCGGACGTGTTCGTCTGTATCGCGGATGCCAGCAAGCTCGTGGACACGCTCGGCAACTTCCCGCTGCCGATCGAAGTCGTGCCGATGGCGCGTACCGCAATCGGCCGCCGCGTGACTGCGCTCGGTGGTGTGCCGGTGGTGCGCGTCACGAAAGAAGGCACGCCGTTCATTACGGATAACGGCAACGAAATCATCGACGTCAAAGGTCTGCGCATTAGCGATCCGCGCACGCTCGAAACACATATCAACGCGTGGCCGGGCGTCGTGACCGTGGGACTCTTCGCAGGCCGCGGCGCGAACCTGTGCCTCCTCGGCACGGACACCGGCGTGCAGACCATCGAGTTCCGCAAGGACTGAGCAATCACGCGCGAGCCTGCATCACGCGGGCTCGTGTGCTCTTTTCTGTTCGCATCCCGTTCGCCTTCTGCCAGCGCGGCGAATCGTATTTCAGAGGCTCGTGCGCGTATCGGGCTCGCCATCGCGCGGCTGCATTGTCGTGCTGAGCGCATCCATCATCCGTTGCAAATACTGGTCAACCGAGAAGTCCGCTTGCGCGTCATGCAGCGCCTGTTGCGCAAGGCGCTGCGCGAGCGCGGGGTCGTTGCGCAATACACCGATTGCGTCGGCGAGCGCGGCAGCGTCGCCGGGCTCGACGAGCCAGCCGTTGCGCGCATGGCGCACGATCTCCGTTACGCCGCCCGCAGCCGCGGCGATCACCGGCCGGCCTGCCGCCATCCCCTCGACGATCACGCGCCCAAAAGGCTCTGGTTCCGTCGACGTGTGCAGAATCACATTCATCGCTTTCATCCACGCGGGTATCTCGTCCTGAAAGCCCGCAAAATGCACGCGTTCTGCAATGCCGAGCGCGCTTGCCTGGTCGCGCAGGCGCTGCGCATAGGCATCCTCGCCGAATAGCGGCGCGCCCACCAGGACGAGGTGCGCGTCGGGCAGACGCGTCAACGCATCGAGTGCAACGTGCTGACCTTTCCATGGCGCGAGGCGGCCGAAGAGACCGGCGAGCCACGCGTGCTCGGGCAAGCCGAGACTCTGCCTGAGCGCGCCCATGTCGGTGCCGTCCACGCTATTGAACGCGCTCGCGTCGATGCCGTTATAGACGACCGGCACCGCATCCGCCGCAAGACCCGTCAGCGCCGCCAGCGATCTCGCCGACGCGCGTGAATTGACGATCACCTGATCGACTGCGAGGCGCACCGCCCATTTGATGACGTTCAGCTGCACACGTCCGAAGTGCTCGCGCGTGAGAATGTCGTGCTGATACCAGACCACGGGCTTGCGATGCAGCAGCTTGCCAAGCGCGCCCAGCACGAGCGCCTTTTGCGTATTGACGAACAGTACGTCAAACGCTCGCGCACGCGCCGCGATTGCGCGAACCTGTCTGACGATGCCGGGCAGCACGCGCAAGCAGTTCATAGCCGAAGCTTGCCGCGCGATGCCCGACACGCTTGCGTCATTGACTACCTGCACGCGCGCGCCCAGTGCCTCGAGACGCAGGCGAAACGGACCATCGGCCAGCAACACGACTTCCATGTGCGATGGGTAACGTTCCGCCAATTGCAGCAGCGCGAATTCGGCTCCCCCGAGCTGGCCGCTTTGATCGACGAACAGCACGCGCGGCAATGCGGCCGCATGCGTGGCAGCGGATGCGCCTATGTTTGCGCCAAGCGGCGCGGCCGGTGGATCGATACACACCGATGGTACGAGCGGCAAGGAGTGAGCGAGTGGCGAGGCGTCGAGCGAGGGGCGCATAGGAAGGCGAATTAATTGGTTCTTTGCATTCGCAAGAGGCGAATGCGCAATGATTCAATTATTCGCGCCCTGTCGCGCGTCGAATGTGGGCACGCGCACGCACAGCAAACGATGCGCCACATACACTCGTTGCTAAGCCCAGGAGGCGTTTACCAAGGACAGGGAGATCATGAAAGTTGCGATCGTGCACGACTGGCTGGTCGCACCTGGCGGCGCAGAGAAGGTACTCGAGCAGCTGATCACATGCTTTCCCGACGCAGATCTTTTCAGCCTCGTCGATTTTCTCGAAGACCGCCGGCCATTGCACGGCAAGCCCGTCACTACCTCCTTCATTCAACACATGCCCCTCGCGCGGCGCCGCTATCGTGCCTACCTGCCGTTGATGCCGCTCGCCGTCGAACAGTTCGATCTGGCCGGCTACGATCTGATCATCACCAGTTCGTATGCGGTTGCCAAGGGCGTGCTGGTCGGTCCGGATCAAACTCATGTGAGCTATGTGCATTCGCCGATGCGCTACGCGTGGGACCTGCAGCATCAATATCTGCGCGAAGCGGGATTGACGCGCGGGCCACGGTCCTGGCTCGTGCGCGTGCTGCTGCATTATCTGCGCGGCTGGGATTCGCATTCGGCGAACAGCGTCGACCGCCTGATCGCCAACTCGCAATTTGTCGCGCGGCGCATGATGAAGACATACCGGCGCGAAGCCGCCGTGATTCCACCACCGGTCGACGTGCACGAGTTCGAACTCTGCACGCACAAGGACGACTTCTATCTGACCGCGTCGCGAATGGTGCCGTATAAGCGCATCGATCTGATTGTGGAGACCTTTAGCGCGACGCCGCACCGCAAGCTCATCGTGATCGGCGACGGACCGGAGATGGCCGCGATCCGCGCGAAGGCCGGGCCGAACGTGACGATACTCGGCTATCAGCCAGCTGGCGTTCTCAAGGACTATCTGCAGCGCGCACGAGCTTTCGTCTTCGCCGCGGAAGAAGACTTCGGCATCGTCGCGCTCGAAGCGCAGGCCTGCGGTACGCCGGTAATAGCGTTCGGCAAGGGCGGGGCGCTCGAAACGGTGGTGCCGGTCGGCGAAGCGCATCCCACCGGAGTTTATTTCGGACGACAAACTGTCGTGTCGATGCTCGATGCGATCGACCGGTTCGAGCGCCAGCATGAGCAGATCACGCCGGCCGCGTGCCGTGCAAACGCCGAGCGGTTTTCGACGACCGTATTTCGCCGTGCGTTCATGGCCGAGGTCACGCGCACGGTCGCCGCAGTCGGTGCGCGCGGCGAGTCGGCCGCGACCGCGCGGATCGACACCGATCTCGCGACCGAACCAGTCAGATGGCCGACCGAGCCGGCATCGCAGAGCAGTTGGGGACGATGAGCCGAAGCTTGTGGCTGCTTCGCGGCTCGGCGGTCCAATCGTGTTTCAGCAGGGCAGCACCATCAACAAGCCGTTCGGGCAATGCCACCCGATCGGCCGCCGGGGGGAGGCGCCAGCGTGGATCATGCGCCGCCTCGATATACGGTATTCGACGCAGGCGGCAAACCGTAACCAGGACAGTAACGATAAACGGTCGCGGATCGTCGCGGCGATTCATTAAAACAGGCAGTCGTTGATCCGTTCGTCATGCAATGGCGCACAGGAAACATGACCTTTGGACGAGGAAGAATCTACACTCATGAACGCCGATCGCTTTCCGGGATCGATTCCCGACATCGCTCAAAGCTGGGCCGCGCTACAGGCCCGGTTGCCCATTACGCCAATCCGCAACGAGCAGGACTACCAGACGATGCTTGAGGTCGCCAGCGCCCTTGCCAATCATCTGGACGGCAAAGAGGACGATCCGCTTGCTGATCTTCACGCGATCGTGTCTGACCTGATTCGCAGCTGGAAAGCGCAGAATGTGACGCTTCCGAAGGCCGAGCCGCGCGAAGTCCTGCGGCATCTGCTCGAAACGCACGGACTCAAGCAAAAGGACCTGATGGGCATTGCATCACCGACAGTGGTGAGCGATATCCTCGCGGGACGCCGTTCGATCAGCAAGAAGGTCGCAAAGGCGCTGGCCCAGCGTTTCCAGACCGACGTCAGCGCGTTTCTGTAAAACCGCACGCTCTTTTCTCGCGGCGCCGGCGGCTTTCTTGCCGCCGGCGCCGCATTCGTTGCATCTTCAACGCTATTTGAATCGCCGGGATTCCCGCGCCAATGAAAAAGGGGCTGCGCCCGCCTGCTGCGCAACCCCACGATCGACTACCGCTTGCAACCGACGTTAGCCTCGCTTGGGCGTGTCGTCTGGTTTGGCAGTCGTGTACGCGTACGCATAAGCGTAGTCGTACGTACCATTTTTGTTGTGGCTCTTCAGAGGCACCGCGTTCATGACGCCGCCCACCACGCGTGCACGGGCGCGGCGCAGCTTCTTCAGCGCTTCGGCAAGATGGCCTTCGGTGTGTGCGCCCGCTCGCATCACCAGCACGGTCGAGCCCGCGAGATTTGCGACGACCGCGGCGTCCGCGACCGCGAGCAGCGGCGGCGTATCGACAATGATCAGATCGAACTGCTGCTCGAAGCGCGCGAGGATTTCACTGAAGCGCGACGACGTGAGGATCTCCGAGGGGTTCGGTGGATATGTGCCCGCCGCGATGAAGTGCAGGCCCGCCACGCCCGTCGCGCGAGCCGCCGTTTCCAGATCGACCTGGCCCGTCAGCAGTTCCGTGAGGCCGCCTTCAGGTGAGCGGCCGAGATATTGCGCGAGCCGCCCGCGCCGCAAATCCGCGTCGATCAGCAGCACCCGCTTGCCGGACTCGGCAATCAGCGCCGCGAGGTTCGCGCTCAGAAAGCTCTTGCCGTCCGATGGAGCAGGACTCGTCATCGCGACGATGCGGTTCGGCGCATCGATCAGGCCGAATTGCAACGTGGCGCGCAAGCCGCGCAGACCCTCTACCGTCGTATCGTACGGATGGGTCTTTACGAGCAGCGGACGCACCGGCGCCTTGTCCGAGGCAATCACGGTCTGCGTGCCGACCGGTTCGCTTTCTGCATGCTTCGCGCTTGCGCCGGCTTGCGCACGGGAAGGCAGCAGCCGCGCGATGCCGGCCGACGGCGCAGCCGCGTCTTCCACCTGGGTCGGCCGCGAGCGGGGCGCGCGCAGCGCAGCGCTGCGCGTGGCGCTCAACTGGCGGTCGCTGCGCGCCTGCTCCGGACTGAAGGTGATCGCACCGAAAATCGGCAACTGGAAGCGTCGTTCGACGAACTCGGGATCGGCCACGCCGGTAAAGAATCTGCGTCTGCAGAACGCGAACAGAATGCCTGCAATCACGCCGAGCAGCGTGCCCGCCGAAATGATCAGCGCTGACTTCGGCCGCACCGGCCTTGAAGGCAGCAGCGCTTCGTCGATGATGTGCACGTTGCCGATCGTGCCGGCCCGCGAAATAGACAGTTCCTGAATCTTGTTCAGCAACGCGACGTAGATTTCCTCGGCGACTTTCGCGTCGCGTTGCAAGGCGAGCGCGTTGCGCTCCGAACTGGGCAGCGTCGTGAAGTGATCTTCGAAACGGGCCTTCTCGCGCGCCATTGCGCCGAGTTGCGAATCGACTTGCTGCACTTCAGGGCTTTCCTCGGTGAAACGCCGCAGCAGTTGCGCACGCTGAATGCGCAGCGCCGCGATCTGCTTTTCATAATCGAGGCCGCCCGCGAGGTACACGCCCGCTTCCTGAGTCGGCTGGAACGAGCCGACTTTCGATTGATACTCGGACAACGCGGTTTCCGTCTTCTTCACTTCGGAGCGCAAGCGGGGTACCTCGCTATTGAGGAAGTCCAGCATGTGGCTCGCTTCTTCCTGCGCGCGTTCGGTGCGCTGCTTCAGGTACGACGTGGCCACCGCGTTGGTGATCGCGGTGATCGCGTGCGCGTCTGTGCCCGAATACGACAACTGCACGACGCCGGTATCCCGGCCTTTTTCGGCGACCTGCAACGAGGTGGAGAGCGCCGACACGGCATCCAGTTGATTGAAACGCGTGATATGGAATTCCGTGCCGGGACGCGCCACCAGTTTCTTCACGATCAATGTCACGTCATGGCCTTTCGCTTCTGCGCCGGCCATACCGGTGAGCAGGGTGGCGCCGAGCGCGTCGCTCAGTACGTAGCGGCCGTTATCGAGCGCGCGCAGCGTCAGTTGCGCGCCTTCCAGCGGCTTCGGCACGCTGATCGAGCCGACCTCGAACTGCTCGCCGCCCCACGCGTATTCGTTCAGGCCGAACGGTGCGCCAAACGGATGACCCGGGCGCGCGAACATTGCCGAGATCTTGCCGAGCACCGGCACCGTGTTCGCCGACGCGCTGAAATTCAGCTTGAATTGCTCGACGACGGGCTCCACCACCGCGCGGCTCTTGATGATTTCGATCTCGGCCTCGGTGCGCATGGGACCGATGCTCGGCATCAACGAGACTAGTTTCTGGCCTTGCGCGCTGTTGCCGTTGCTCTGCGCGTCGACCTGCAGCAGCGCGTCGGCGGAATAGACCGGGGTGGCGATTTTCGTGTACACCACTGCCGCGAGAATCACGCTGCCGGCAATAGCGATCACCCACCAGATCTGCTCCGTCACCATGCGCAGGAGGTCGCGCATGACCGCATCCTCGTCGCCGTCCGGTGCGGGACCATGGTCCAGCATGTCATACGTACTCATGTCGATACTCCGTTGCGGGCGATTTATCTGGACAACTGGACGGTGTAGAAGATCGATTGCAGAGTCGGCGTGATCTGTTCGAGTGCGCGATTAAAGCGCGCCGCATTCGACACTTGCACATACACGACGTCCTTCGGTTGCAGATCGAACTTGGTCATCAGCATCAACGCATCCACCTGGGTCATGTCGAGTTGATAAACGTCGGGCGTGAGCGTCTTGTCGGCGCCACGCACCACGTACACGTAGCGCGGATCGCCGGTCTTCACGTCGAGGCTGCCCGCGCCGGTGAGCGCGTCGGCTAGCGTGAGACGGCCGCGGTTCATTGGCAGCGAGGTCGGCTTGTTCACTTCGCCCAGCACGAAGACGCGGCTGTTCGAGCGGTCCGGCACGTCGATGATGTCACCGTCCTTCAGCAACACGTTCTGTTGCGGATCGCCGGTTTCGAGCAGCGCGGCCACGTCGACGGTGTAGCGTTTGCCGTCGCGCGTCACGCCGACGTTCTGCAGGTCCGCATCGGGCAAAGCGCCGCCCGCGCGATTGATCGCGTCGAGCACGGTAAGCGGCGCATCGGTGATCGCTTCGGAAGCGGGCGTGCGCAGATTGCCCGTGACCTGCACTGATTGACTGTTGAAGCCCGACACGCGCACGTCGAGCTGCGGGTCCCGAATAGTGCGCGCGAGGCCCTTCGTCAGCGCCGCCTGTACTTCCTGCGCGGTCATGCCTTGCACCTTGATGCGGCCTACGCGCGGAAAGAAGATCGTGCCGTTGTTCGCGACGCGCACCGTCAGGCCGCCTTCGCCACTGCCCGTCATGGTCGGTGCGATCGGCGTCGCGCCCTGCGTCTGTGTGGGGCCAGGAGAAGGCGCCACGCCGCTTGCGGCTGGCAGCGGCGGCGTGCTGCCCGCGATGCCCATGCTGCCTGTCAACTCTGGATGATCCCAGACGATGATGCTCAACTGGTCGCCGATCCCGAGCCGGTATTCGTAGTGCCCGCGCGTTTGCGGCGTGAGGCACGTCAGTGGACAGACGGCGGGCACGGCGGCCGCGCGTTGCTGGCGAAAGTAGCCGACGTCGATCGTGTGCACCGGAAACTTCTCGGCTGTCTGTTCAGGTGGCGCCGCGGGCTCGAGCCGTTTCGTGTCGAGGTAAGGTCCGGGCGCGAGCGTGCAGGCGCATAGAGATGCAGCCGCGAGCCCCGCGGCAATTGTTTTGATAGTCATTTTGTGGTCCCTTCGCGTGTAGCCGGCGCGTCGTTGGTTAGCGCGCCGCTTCCTGCCATGCCCCGCGCATTGCGCGTAAACCCACTCGCCATTTGCGAAAAGCAAGCGCCAGTCCGCCGCGCTCGAATGCCAGTGACAATGCGCGTACGAACCCCGGGTCCGCGCGATCGCCGATCAGCGTCGAGTAAACGACGAACGCCCATCGGCCAGGCGGGCTCAGGTGTTCGCACATGATGAGTCGGAGATTGAACGACGCGTTATAAAACGCCGTGTCGTTGAATGTGAAGCGCTGATCTTCGTCGCCGCGCTGTGCGGGAAAGTGCTCGACGAGCAGCGCCGGGTCGTAGACGAGCGTCCAGCCGCGCCTGCGCACGTCGAGGCTGAAGCCCATCTCGCAGTGAACCTGCGCGCCGCTGCCGCGCAGGCGCGCGTCAAAACGCAGCGAGCCGATCGCTTCGCGACGGAACGCCATGTTGACGCCCTTGAGCACGTCGACCTCGCGCGCCTGACCATGGCCGATGTGATGATTGCCGATCGTGCGGCCATACCATCGCACGATGCCCACGCACGGCTTCTGCCCCTGCAGAATGCCGTTGCGTTCATGCACGATGTCGCGCCCGCCGAGACCGCCGAGGCACGGATCGCTCTGGAATGCGCGGGCGATCCGCGCGATCCAGTCTGGATGCGGCGCGGCGTCGTCGTCGGTGAAGCAGAGCACGTCGCCGCATGCGCTTTCTATGCCGAGGTTGTACGCAGCCACCACACCTGGCTTATGTACCAGCACGACCGCGCGCCGCGGATCGGGGCGCGTGGCCTCGCGCGTGCGCAGCCAGTCGAGGGTCGCGTGATCGTCGTGACGCGCGACCACGATCACCTCGTCGGGCCGGCGCTCCTGCGCGTCGAGCGCCGCGAGGCACCGCGCGAGATCGGCGGTGCGACGATACGTCGGCACGATCACGGAGACTTTCACGAGCGGTGTCCGTAGCGGCATGATCAGAATGCGTTGCGGCCGACAAAGCCCTTGAAGATCGTGATGAATACGATTTTCATGTCGAACCAGAACGACCAGTTGTGAATGTAGAAAAGATCGAACTTCACGCGCGCTTCCATCTTCTCGACTTTGGCGGTCGCGCCGCGATAGCCGTTCACCTGGGCCCAGCCGGTAATGCCGGGTTTGATCCGATAGCGGTGCATGTAGCCGTACACCTGATCCTTGTAGAGGTCGTCATGCTCGAGCGCATGCGGACGCGGACCGACTACGGACATCTGTCCGAGCAGCACGTTCAGAAACTGCGGCAGTTCGTCGAGGCTCGTGCGGCGCATGAAGGCGCCGAGCTTCGTCACGCGCGAGTCGTTGCGCGAGGCCTGCGTGAGTTGGCCGTGTGCTTCGTGATGCACGGTCATCGAACGGAACTTGTAAATGGAGAAGGGCTCGCCGTCCGCGCCCTTGCGGGTCTGCCGAAAGAACACAGGCCCCGGCGACGTGAGCTTGATGCCCACAGCGAGCACGACGAACACCGGCGCAAGCGCAATCAGTGCGGCCGCGGCGAAAAGCCGGTCGAAGATCAGCTTCGGCCACATCTGCGGCGGCGATAACGACGGCGCGCTGAGGCTCAGCGTGGGCAAACCGACCACTTCGACGAGCGAGTGGTCAAAAAGCGAGAGGCTGCGTACGTCAGGAATAAAACGCAGGTTCACAAAGTCATGCCTGAACATGCGCTGGAAGCGATAGATCGTATGTTCTTCCGAAAGCGGCAGCGCGAGCCAGACTTCGTTCACATGCTCATCGCGCACTTTCGCGGCGAATGCATTTGCGTCGGTGAGCACCGGCAGGCGATTTATCTGCGCCCCGTACGCGGCAACCCGTTCGAGACTGCTGTTCACGCTCATATCGAGTACGCACACTGGCTTGAAGCCGGCTTGCGGCGCATGTTCCAGATGCGCGAGCAGCGTTCGCGCAAAACCGGGTGCGCCGACAATCGCGACGGTGCGGAAATTCATGCCGCGCCGGCGCACGCTGCGCAATGCCACGTGCACCGCACACTTCGTCACCACGATCAGCGCGCCTGAGATCAGCGTCGAATACGCGAACCACAGGCGCGATACCGCATCCATGCGATGCAACGTGAACGCGAGCAGCAACGCGGCCGCGACCACGGCGAGCCATGCCGCGGCGACTCGCGCGAGCATCGCGCCCAAGGCCTTGCCGCGCCACGTTTCGTATACGCCGAAGCCAGGAAACATCAGCAGCACCAGCACGCAATTGAACGCAATCAGCAGGCGTTCCGTGTCCGGCAACGCGGCGAGCGTCGAAAAACGCATCCAGTGAGCGAGCAGGCCTCCCGCAATCACGAAGAGTGCGTCGAGGAATCGCGCAGTATTCCTGAACATTATTGACTCTGCGAGGTGGTCGAATCGTGCTGTGTTTTATTCGACGGTCTCGGCCTGGCGCAGACGTGGCAGAAGGCGGTCAAACTCGCGTTTCACGAGGCCGTAGCACTCGCAGGCGCGCGCTTCGAGGCCCTTGCGGTCGAGCACTTTGATGTGTCCGCGGCTGTGGTGAATCAGGCCTTCGTCGTGCAGCTTGCCGGCTGCCTCGGTGATGCCCTCGCGGCGCACCCCGAGCATGTCGGCGATCAGCTGCTGCGTCACCGTGAGGTCGTTCGACGCGACACGGTCCACCTCGATGAGAAGCCACCGGCACAGTTGCTTGTTCAGCGAGTGATGGCGATTGCACGCGGCGGTCTGCGCGACTTGCGTGAGAAGCGCGTGCATGTAGAGCAGCATCAGACGGCGCAGGAAATCGGAGCGGGCGAATTGCTGCTTCAGGGCCTGCGCGCTCATCCGGTAGGCGAAGCCGGCACATTGCACCTGCACGCGGTTCGGCATGGTTTCGCCGCCCGTGAGCACCGGCACGCCGGTCATGCCTTCGCGGCCGACGGCGGCGATCTCGACCGAGCTGCCGTCTTCCATTGTCGACAGCATCGAAATGATCGCGGTGGTCGGGAAGTACACATGGTGGATGCGTTGGCCCGAATCGCAGAGCAACTGCTCCGTGCGCAGATGAACCAGTTCGAGATGGGGAGCTAGCGCTTGCCATTCGTGAGACGGCAATGCGCCGAGCAAATGGTTACCGTGCAGATCTGATTGAAGTGTCAACATGATCGGTCCTCGCGTGAAGCCGCGCGTCGCGCGTCTTCCTGTTTTTGATCCGATTCGTGCACCCTTCGATTAAGTCGCTGCATTGCAAACAGCAGAGGGTGAACAAGAATCGGCCCCGTATTGGCCTGATGCGCCGCCGCCGTTGTGGTTGCTCCCCACGGCGCCGCGATGTTGCATGCTCCTATTAGCGAGGACTATGCCAACCAGGGGCAAAGGCCTGACTGGTGCGACGCAGCGACGACGGCTCGGGCAATTGAGCCCCCTGTAGAGGCCTTTTTGTTTCAATTCTGTACATCGGCCATTCCCTCCGTCCGGACAGGGGGCGGGCTTTTTATACGAGCCAAGTGCTTGATGCTATTGACTTCGCAACGACTGCAACGGTTTTGCGCGGACGACGCCAGGGTCGTCCCGCTCTGCAAAGGCGCGTTTTCACGCGGTGTCCGGGATGTGCCGGAATTGATTCAGATGTGTTCACCCCGCTGCGTGGGTTGCCGTACGTTTGGTCATTGACGGTTTTCAGGAGTCGCAAAAGAAACGACAGTGGTGGGCCTGTCCCGACAGATGCATTCGCGCAGCGCGCGGTTTTGCGCGCGTTGCGAAGGCGCGGCCGGCCGAAAACAGGCTTATCCGTAGAACGTGGCGGACGCCGCATTGAGGGCGCGGACTTCGCCGGCGGGTGCGGCATATGTTGCATCGGCTTTAAAGGCCGCTTTCGATGCGTGTGCAACGTTCACGCTTTGTGATGTGAAGGGAACGAGCGGCACGATAGAGGGGCGGTCCGGCGCGAGGTGGAACCAGTCGTGCGCGGCGCGATAGTGCGGGTCAATGATATGAACGAAGCGCGCAAAACGTTTCGCTTCGACCACCAGTTGCCAGCCGCCGCCGGCGCGTTCTACAGCGACCGTCAGACCGGGATCGCCGGGCGCGCCGATGCGCCGGTCCGGCAGATGAAACGCTTCGGAAACGATCCGCCCGCTCGCCGCGTCGCGCAGCGTCGCGATCGTCACGTCGTGCGCGCGCGGGCCGAAACGGTAGGCGTAGGTCAGATCGAAGAACCGGTCGAGGCACGCGGCGGCGGAAATGCGCTGAGCAGAACGCGGTGCGAGCCGCACTGTGCGGCTCGCCGACGCGACCGTCACGCAGCCGTCGCGCAGACAGACGAGCTCCAGTTTCGCCTGCAAGGTGTCGGCACGTTCATTGATCAGGTGGATATCAAGGCCGTTGAGGCCTTCGTCGGTGAAGAGTGCCTGAATGGGTTGGAGCGTGTGTGCGAGGCCGTGCAGCGCGCTTTTAGGCCTTCCTGTGGCGTCTATTAGCCCCCAGCCCGCCCCGGCCTGCAAATCCTGAAGCTGCCAGACCAGTCCGCCGCCGCAAGCCGATCCGGCTCTGCGCCATTCGGCGAACACTTCGGCCATCAGCTCCGCGACGAGCGCGCGCGACAGCTCCAGATAGCGCTCGGGGTCTTCATAGCGCAAGCGCGCGGGCTCGACACCATAGAGCGTCTGAAGATAGTGGTCGCGTACGTCGTCGAAGTCCCAGCCTGCGCCGGGATCGCGCGGCACGGCCGCTTTCCAGCGCGGATCGTGCGGATGGATCGTCCCCAACGCTTCGCGCAAGGTCAAGTCGTCGGGCACGTTCGCGAAGGCAACGCACTCGGCGGCAAAGCGCACATGGGAGCGGCGCACGTCGTCGAGCGGACGTTGATAGGCGCCTACACCATAGTAGTGAGTGATGCCCTCATTAGTTGAAAACGGCCACACACCGACAGACGGCGAGTTGCGAACATAGGGCACGTCCGGCCGTTCACGCGCGACGATGGCGGGCAAATACTCGTCGAACACTGGTTGCGCGCGCATCGAAGGTGACAGCCCGAACATTGCGGCCTGCTGCTCGGCCTCGCTGCCGCCGCACAGCACCGCCAGCGAGACGTGGCGGCGCGTGCGGGCGAGAAACTGCGTGGCTTCGGCCTCGATCGACGCTTTAAAGGCCGCGTCGCTCGGATAGTCGAAATTCGCCAGAGCGAAGTCCTGCCAGATGAGCAGGCCATATTCATCGGCTAACGCATAAAACCTGTCCGACTCGTACACCATGGTGCCGCCCACGCGCAGCATGTTCATGCCAGCATCGCGGGCGAGTTCGAATGCGTGCCGCAGTTGCGCTTCGCTGCCCGCGAGCGTGACGAGATCGGCGCTTGTCCAGCACGCGCCGCGGCAGAACACCGGCACGCCGTTGATACGCAGCGCGAAGTCCATGCCGTCGGCGCCGCGTTCCACTTCGATCTGACGAAAACCGATCGAGCCGAGTGGCCATGTGCATGCGCCGCTGTCATCGAGGTGCAACGTAAGCGGATATAGAGTCGGTGTCCCATGCGTATGGGGCCACCAGCGTTGCACGCGCGGCACGCGGACACTGCCGGTCAGTGTATATGCATTGACCCATTGCAGACGTGAAACATGGCCGCTACAGCAGAGTGAGGCGCCACTGGCCGCGACATCGTGTGGATAAACGAAATGTAGCGTTAGCGAAACAATACCGTCGTCGCCCTGCAGTTTGCTCGTGAGGTCCACGCTGTCGATCGCAAAACGCGCATCGCTTAGTAGTTCGATGGGCCGCCACGGCCCAACGGCGTGCACCGCAGGACACCAGCCCGGCATATGTCCGAGCAGGGTCGTACGCACGTTGCGCAGCGTGGGCGGCGTGACGAGTCGCGGCCGCCAGCGCGCGCGTGAGCGTTTTACCGCCAACGCTGGCGTCAGGGAGCGAAAACAGATGACGAGCGACGCGCTGCCGTCCAGTTCGATATCGAGACTGTGCGCGACGAACATAGAGTCGGAGTCGAGGCGCCGGATGCCGTCCATCCAGACCTCGGCGATGGTCGCAAGCCCATGCAGGCGCAAGCGGCGCTTGCCGGTGCCGCGCAAGGTCAGGCGATACCAGTGATCGTCGAAGGCGAGCGGCGTGGGATGCAGGACGTCGAACAGACCCGCGGCGCGACGCGCGCTCGCGACGGTACCCGGCACTTGCGCGGCGAGCCAGCCGCCAGCGGGCAAGTCAGTCGGCGACGCGCATGCGCCGGCCGGCGTGCTCAGGCATTCCCATCCGGTGTCGAGGCGTTGCGGCCAGATGTCTTCGAATGCAAGGGCGAGCGCCTGCGTCATAACACGAGCGCGGCAAGCGGCGGGAGTGTCTCTTCATAAGCGCTTTCGAGCGCGTCGAAACAGTCGTCGCAGAGGTCGCGGCGCCCGCGTGCGATGGCGCGCACGAGCCGGAACTGCATCACCATCGACTCCGATGCGATACGTTGTGCGGCGGCGGGAATCGTCGCGGGAATCGCGAAGCCTTGTTCGCAGAGCCACAGCAGGTACTTCGAGAGGAATTCGAAGTTTGCGCCGAGCTGCCGCATCAGATTGAACGAGTAGGGATGGAAGAACGTCTCGCCGCGCTCGAGCAATATGTCGAGATGCCCGGGAAACGCGGCACGCCATTGCGCGATCGGGTTGGTCAAAGGCCGGCGGCCCAGATGCGCGCACAACAATTCCGCCGATGCTTCGGCGAGCGCCATGCCCTCTAGTGCGGGCCGCGCCTGCTTGGCGAACTCCACATAGGGGAACAGCAGGTCCGGCTGCTGGGCGAATTGCGGCAGCTTGCGAAACACGCCGTCGTAGTCCTCACCCTCGAGCGTGTGATAGCCGGTGTTGTGAAAATAGCCGAGACGGCGTGTGTCCGGATCGATAAAGTCGATGCCTACGGTGGTCTTCGGATGCTCGCGGCGATACGAGGTGGCGCGCGTATTCGGTAGATAAAAACCATCCACTTCGACGAGCACGGTGTGGCCGCGCAACGTTTGCGCGAGCACGCGTGCTTCCAGCGAATCGTAGATCGCGAGTTCCTGGACCTGCGTGCCGTAGAGCCGCTCCAGGTCCTCCAGCGGAAACTTGAAGAACGTGAACTGATCGCCTTCGAAGTCCTGCGTGACAGTAAAGCCGAATGCGGCGCGCGGATCGAGGCCGAAGCCGTGCAGCAATTCGATCCACAAATCCACATAGCAATTGGTTTCCTGCCAGACGCGCTCGCCCTGATGGAGCGCATGCGATTCATGCCGACGTGGCTGCGCCTGTGTCGTACGAAGTGTCGCAATCTGCGATGAACCGGTGCCGCTCGCAGTTGGCAACGCATCGCGCCGCGGAAACTGCAACGTGTCCGAGGTGCTCGACGTGTTTAGCGTGCCTAACGTACGCTTTCGCAGCGGTGTCAGCGACGGATTCATGCGCCGTCTCCCGCTGCCTCTGCGCGTGCGTGCATCTGCGCGATGCCCTGTGCGACGCGCGTTTGCGTTGCGCCCCACAGCAAGGCGCGCACTTCGTCGGGCCACGCGTTCACGTCAAGGCCGTGGTGGCGGAACAGGGCAAGCGTGATGCGCTCCATGCCGAAGCCCACGCAGCCGGTGTGAGCCACGCTGCCGTCCTCGCAGGCAATCTTCCAGATGCCGCCAAAGTGATCCATGTGATAGTTGAACGACAGGCATGCAGTCTTGCTGCCGGCATTCGCGACCGGAATCAGCAGCTCGAACTTGAGCGCCTGCGCTCGCTGACTATCTGCGATGATCTTGCCGCCGCGACCAAAGAACGGATCGTTGGCGAGGTCCACTTCGACAGGCAATTGCAGCAGGGAAACGAGCAGCGAGCCACGTTCGATCCACATCTGGCGGAACGCCATCACCTGTTGCGGGTTGCCGAGCCGCACATATTCGCGCTGGCGGAACATCTGCATGCGCGCGGGGTCGAGCGATGGTTCGTGGCGAAAGCAGTACGACAGTACGTCGATGGTGCATCCGTTGGCAGGCAACGGACCGCGCCGCGCCATCACCGGATAGATCGGATAGCACGCCGCGGGTGTGAGTACGACGCGAGTCGGTTTCTGCTGCGCCATCCATGCGTCGTTGCGCTCGTCGTCGCTCTCGCTCATCGCATCGTCGAGCGCCCGCAAGAGGCGCTGGTGCCCCAGTTCGTTCCCGCAAAACGAGTGAATGGTGCCGGCGAGATCGGGAAAGCTCTTCAGATATTCGCTATCTTCGAAGTCCGTCCGGCGCATGGCTGGCGGGAAGCGCAATACTTCGGGGTCCTGATCTGCGCCGAGATGCGTGATGGCCACGTTCAACCGCTCCACGACGTCCTCGAAGATCTGGCTGCGTCCATAGAGGCCGTTTTCGCCGGTGTCGATCAGAAGGCCGGCTGCAAGCAACTCGTCGCGGAAGTTCGGCGCAAGCGGCTGATCGGTAGGGCCGGCGTCGAGCGCGGCGGTGTGGGTCATCATATTCATCAGGCTTTCCCCGGCGCGGCCGGACGCTGCGCGAGCAACAGGCTCGCGGTGTTCTGCGCGATGCGGTCGTTGTTGATCATGAGCGGCGCGGAATACAGGTCGCGCAAATGGCGGCCGACGCTGTACGGTGTGCCGTTCTTGTAGCCGGCCATGCCGCAAATCATCAGCACTTCATGAACGACTTCGAGAGCGGTGGAGGAGATGCTGGTCTTGAGCGTGTTCATGTCGGATGCAAAGCCAAGCATGGCCGCGAGCGGCGCATCGGCCTGCGATTCATTCAGGCGCGCGGCGTGCGCGGCGCGTGCAGCTTCGAGCGCAACCTGGAGCCGAGCCTGCATCATCTGCAGTAAACCGACGGCTTGCGCGAGGCGCATGCCGGCTGGCGGAACGGAGCCCGGCTTCGAGCGCGCCTGGGCACGAAAAAACGCCTTTGCACGATTCACCGCGTCGGCGGCCACGCCTGTCCATACGGAAGCCCACAGCGTGTGCGAGACGGGCAGCATGGTCTGGTCGGCGATGTCGGCGAAGGGCGTGGGCAGGATCTGTTCGGCAAGACCTGTGGCCACGAGTCTGAAGCCCTCGCTGCAAGTGCCGCGCATACCCATCGAATCCCATGCGCCGCGTTGTTCGAGCAGCGTTGCTTCGCGTAACGCGACGATCAGCACCTGGTCCGCGGCAGCCGACTCCGCCGTGCGGCGCGCGGTGACCAGAATGGCGTCCGCATGCGCACCATACGAGATGGTCGGCGCGAGTTTTTCGATGCGAAAGCGCTCGCCGTCGAGTTCGACCGCGCAGGCGCTCGTACGCATGTTGCCGCCAATCGTTTCTTCAGACGTTGCCGACGCGAAGAGCCATTGATGCTCCGATAGTTGCGCGAGCAACTGCCGATGCCATGGCGAGGCACTGCCATGCTCGTCGATACAGGCAACCTGGATCTGATGCATCGCATAGATCATCGCCGTGGACGCGCAACCCTGCGCAAGCGTTTCGCAAATCGCGCCGACCTCCGCGAGAGACAGCCCAGCGCCGCCGCATGAGGTCGGCACCATCGCAGAGAGCAGGCGCTCGTGCTTGAGCGCTTCGAATGCCTCGGTGGGGAAGCGCGCTTCGGTGTCGACGGCGTCGGCGAATTGCGCGGCAATAGCGGCACAGCGTTGCGCCGCCGCGCGCCAGCCTGGTTCGGGCTCGATCGCCGTCAACGCCGCGAGCGCCGTGGATGCCGCCGCTGTGGCCGGATCGAGTAGCGGGGCGCTCATGCTGCTTTGGCCTGTTGCAGTTCGGTGACCGCGGCCGCCATCGAATCGATGCTCGAGAAGAGCCGGCGCGTGAGCATGCGATCTGGAATCTCGACGTCGAATTCATCTTCGATGGCGAGCATCAGATGCACGGTCGCGAGCGACGAAAGGCCGGCGGCGTACAGGTCCGCGTCGTCCGCGAGGCTTTCGGGCGCGACATCGAGGCGAGCCGATTCAGAAAGAATGCGTCGCAAGGCGGTCTTCATGGTGATTGTCCCTCTGTTGTGCAGCGGTCTCGTGAAATTCACCCGTAGAGGCGAATGCATGGGCTCGATAGGCGCTCGCGACGCGACGCGTTGTCAGTGCCTCGTATTTAAGAATTGGCAAAGCCCAGCGTCAGTGCGATGGCGCACGGAAACAGCCGTATCGCGGCCTTAACGTGTAGCCATCAAAACGGGCCTGCCTGTCGATCGGGCTCACGAGGGCCGCGAGACGCGTCGGCCGCGTCGAACATCAGAGAATCCGCTGGGGAATGTGATGAACTGGAAAACGCTGGAATTCGAGCAGCTCTGTGCGCGTGAGCTGTACCTGATCTTGCGTGCGCGCAGTGCGGTGTTCGTTGTCGAGCAGTCGCATGTGTGCCTGGATGCGGACGGTCGCGACGAAATCTCGCTGCACGTCTTTGCCGTGGAGGACATGGCGCGGCCCATGCCGATTCTTGCTTACGCTCGCGTGCAGCCCGGCGATGCCGAAGATCCCGACATCGTGATCGATAAGGTGCTGACGAGTCCGTTGCGGCGTGGCGACGGCACTGCGGAAATGCTCGTGGAGCGCGTACTGCAGGCCATTGGCGAGCGTTGGCCGGGACACGCCGCACGCGTGAGCGCGCCGGTCGGTTTGCGCGAGTTCTATGAGCAGTTCGGCTTTCGGAAGACGGAAGGTCCTTATCTCGAACATGGCGTGCCGTTCATCGGCCTCACCCGGCAGGTGCGCGGCTCGCAACCGATCGCAGCTTTGCGGCGTCGCGAGCGCGACAGCGCGCTCGTCAATACGTTCGAGATGCTGTAATGGAGCCGGTGCTGATTACGCCGTCGAGCGCGAGACTTGCGCTGCGCACGCCGGCTGACGGCGGGCGCGGCGCAGCACGCACGAGCGACGCGCGAACGGTCACGGCCAGACGCCGCCATAGGTCGACGCGTTTTCGACATCCGCTGCGTTTGCCGTTGCTGCTGTTCGGCGCGACGCTCGGCCTTATCGTGCTGCATCAGGGCAGAGTGGTCGAGCTGTTGTTTCCGGCCGGCGCTTTCGCCGTTGCGCTTGTGCTGTATCGGCGCTCGCCTGCGCATTACCTCGGCTTCGTGTGCTGGCTGTTCTTTCTGACGCCGGAAGTGAGGCGTCTTGCCGACTTCGTGAGCGGTGAGTTCAATCCGCAAAGCCCGATCATGATCGCGCCGCTCGCTGCCGTTGCGCTAATGGGATTCACGCTCGTCAAGCAGGTTGCAGCATTTGGCCAGCGCCGCGCCGCGCCGCTTTTGCTGATCGTGATCGCGCTGCTGTATGCATATGTGGTGGGCTTTCTGCAAGCCGGTCCGGCCGCCGCGACCTTCACGCTGATCAACTGGCTTTATCCGGTGATGGTCGCCTTCTATATGACGGTGACCTGGCGCCACTATCCGGACTATCACCGCGTGTTGCTGAAGACGTTCGTTTATGGCGGACTCCTGATGAGTTTCTACGGTCTGCTGGAATTCGTCTCGCCGATGCCATGGGATGCCTTCTGGCTGATCTCGTCGAAGATGGCGTCCGAAGGACAGCCTGTGCCTTTCGGCATGCGCGTCAGCAGCACGATGAATTCATGCGGCCCCTTCGCGGTCACGCTCATGACCATCCTGCAGATGTCGCTCGCGGCGCGCGGCAAGGCACGCATCGTACTCGGCTGCGTCGGCATTCCGGCACTGTTGCTGACGAGCGTGCGC
Source organism: Burkholderia sp. WSM2230 (assembly GCF_000472445.1). GTDB lineage: Bacteria > Pseudomonadota > Gammaproteobacteria > Burkholderiales > Burkholderiaceae > Paraburkholderia. The sequence continues at coordinate 302,910 of NZ_AXAJ01000006.1, read as the reverse complement.
AGCACGTGGGGCGGCTTCGCGATTGCACTGATGTATTCATTCACGATGCTCGACGGCAAGAGCCGGATGCGTCTTGTGGCCGGCGTGCTCGGCCTCGCCTTGATGGCCGCGCCGCTAATGATGATCGACCAGGTGGCCGAGCCGGTGATGCGGCGCTTCAGCACGATCCAGGACATCGGCGAGGACAACAGCTACCAGGCCCGCGCGGAGTTCTACAAGACGTTCCTCGCTTCGGCGCTGACCGATATCGCGGGCCAGGGCCTCGGCTCGACTGGTCTTGGCACCAAGCTTTCCGACGACAAGGCCGCGGCCGCGAGGGTCGACTTCGACAGCGGTCTGATGGAAGTGCCCTTTGTGATGGGCTGGCCCGGCACTGTGCTGTACACCACAGGTGTGCTGATGCTGTTGTGGCGCGCGTACCGCGCGAGCCGGATGCACCCGACGGACCTGCTGGCCAATTCCGGCGTCGGCGTGGCCGTCGCTATCTTTTCGATGATGGTCTTCGTCAACACGCTCACGTCGGTCTCCGGGATGTTCTTCTTTCTCGGCGTGACGTTGCCCGTTATTTCGCTGCGTTATGCGCGAAGACGTCGTGCCCAAAGCGGTGCGGCGTTCTCGCCGGCCTGACGCATTACAGACGAAGGACACCAGGATGCGGATTCTCATCGTCACCCATGTCGTGCGCAAGAACGACGGGCAAGGACGCGTGAACTACGAAGTCGTGCTGGCGGCGCTGGCGGCAGGCCATTCGGTCACGCTGCTCGCCGCCGAAGCGGCGCCGGAGCTCGTCGAGCATCCGCGTGTGCGTTTCGTGCGCGTGGCGCGAAGCCGTCTGCCAACGCGTCTCGTTCAGTACCAGATGTTCGCATTGCGCTGTGGCGCGTGGATTCGCGCGCATCGCAACGGGTTCGACGTGGTGCATGTGAACGGCTTCATTGCGTGGGCCGGCTCCGACGTCAACGCGGTGCACTTCGTGCATGACGGCTGGTATCGCTGCGGCTTCTATCCATTCCGCTTGCTGCGAAGCTTCTATCACGCGTATCAGGTCCTCTATACGCGGCTCAACATAGCCTGCGAAAAATGGTCGTTCCGTCACACGAGGGTGATCGTGCCGGTTTCGCAGAAAGTGGCGGGAGAAGTGCGTGCGCTGGGTATCGGCGGGGCGCGCGTGCAGGTGATTCATAACGGCGTGGATGTCGACGAGTTCCGGCCTGGCGCGTCCGAGCGCGCGCGTTTCGGCTTGCCGCAGGCGCCGTTCATGCTGCTTTTTGCGGGCGATCTGCGCATGTCGCGCAAAAATCTCGACACGGTCCTGCACGCGCTCGTGCATACGTCCACCAACGTTCACCTCGCGGTGGCGGGCATTCTGCATAACAGTCCTTATCCGGCGCTCGTCGAGTCGCTCGGCCTTTCGGGGCGTGTGCATTTCACGGACATGGTGATGGACATGCCCGCGTTGATGCGCTCGGTCGATGCTTTCGTGTTTCCTTCGCGCTACGAACCAATGGGGCTTGTGCTGCTGGAGGCGCTCTCCGCCGGCCTGCCGGTGATAACTGTGCGCACGGCCGGCGGCGCCGAAGTGATTGCGCGCGACAGCGGCGTCGTGCTTGACGATCCCGACGACGCGGCCGCGCTCGCTGCCGCGATCATGCGCGTGGCCGACGATCCAGACTATGCGCGAAGCCTCGGAGAACGCGCGCGCGAGGTGGCACGAGGCCTCAGTTGGCAGGCCATGGCCGAGCGCTATCTGACGGTCTATGAACAGGTGCATGCAGCGCGTGTGGCACAGACGCTGCCGCCCGGATGCGCGACCGAGCCGGTAAAACTATGAGCGCGACTCCAATCGATTCGCTGCAAATCGGCATGCACTGGTTCAACGAGCGGCCAGGTGGCCTTGACCGCATGTTCAAGGCTCTCGTCGATACGCTGCCTGCGCAGGGCGTCAACGTGCGCGGCATGGTGGCGGGCAGCGCGAGCGTGCTGAACGCATCCGGTGGCCGCGTGCAATCGTTTGCGGGCGCGGAGGCGCAGCTTGGCACACGGCTTCTCGGCTCGCGCAGGCATTCGCGTGTGCTGCGGGCCGCGCGTATGCCCGACGTGGTCGCGACGCACTTCGCACTGTATGCGGCGCCCACCGCAGGCGTGTTTCGCGGCGTGCCGAAGGTCGTGCATTTTCACGGGCCGTGGGCGGCGGAATCGTATCCGGGAGGCGGGGGCGGACTGTCGCGCGCGTTGCGCGTCGCTCTCGAACGCTTCGTTTATCGCGGCGCGACGCGTCATATCGTGCTCTCGCGTGCGTTCGCCCGCTTGCTTCAGGAAACCTATGGCGTGGGCGAGGACAGCATCCGCATCGTGCCCGGCTGTGTCGACGTCGCACACTTCGACACTCGCGTGACGAAAGTCGAGGCGCGCCGGCAACTCGGTCTTGCGGAAGACCGGCCGCTGATATTCTGCATCCGCCGCCTCGTCTCGCGCATGGGACTCGAGGATCTGATCGACGCCATGGCGATCGTCACGCCGCTCGTGCCGGACGTGCTGCTGACCATCGCCGGCAAGGGCCCGCTCGCCGCGCAATTGCAGGCGCGTATCGTCGCGCGCGGCCTCGAAGGCAACGTGCGGCTCGCCGGCTTCGTGCCGGATGACACCGTGCCGCTGTGGTACCGCGCGGCCGATCTTTCGGTGGTCCCGACAGTGTCGCTCGAAGGCTTCGGCCTCACTACCATCGAATCGCTTGCCGCTGGAACCCCGGTTCTGGTGACGCCGGTCGGCGGCCTGCCTGAAGCCGTGGCGCCGCTGTCGAGTGAGCTGGTGCTGCGGTCGGGCGGCTTTCGGGCGATCGGCGAGGGCATGGCCGACGCGTTGCTCGGCCGGCGCAGGTTGCCGGATGCAACTGCATGCCGGAACTATGCGCGCAAGAACTTCGACCAGCCAGTGGTGGCCGCACAGGTCGCGCGCATTTACCGCGAAGCAATCGACGCATTCTGACGCGCCCGTGATCATGCGACGCGTCACACGCAAAACATTCGAGCGACTGGTGTGCGCCTGTGCTCTCGCGTTGCCGTTGGTCGTGCTGCTCGCGGCAGGCGAGTCGGAGTACAGCACATACGGTCATCGGGCAGGCAGCGGTGCGGTGCCGGCCAGCCAGCCGGCGAGTCGTGCGGCATCTGCACGACTGGCGCAGGAAGCCGCAAGCAATCCTGCCGCCGAGGCACGGGCAGCCAGTGCATTTGCTTCGCTATCCTATCGAACGTCGTGGATCGGCAATACGTGGGGTTACGGCGACGGACGCTGGATGCAGATCGACGTGCAGGCGATCGCCGTCACGCCGCAAGGCGACGTGTTCACCAATGCGCCATGGGACGAGAGTGGCGGCGAGCTCGGCCAGTATCGCAACGGCGAGCTGCTGCGTCACGGCGGCGAGACGCATGGCTGGGGCATGATGGGCGGCGACGCGATCGCCGTCAACGATGAATATGTGTATGTCGCGCAGACCATGGTGAGCCTCGGCAACGAGACCGCGAAGCACAGACCGTCGCCGCGCGAGGGCGAGGTGTGGACAGGCGTGTCGCGCCGCAGCCGCGCCGACATTCGCGACGGCGTGCCCTTTGCCGGGCAGGTGAAATTCCCCGCCGGGAGCCGGCTCGCCTTCCTGCTGATTTCCCGCTATTCCGCGCAAGGCGATTACGCGATTCGCGGCCTGGGGGCGGACGACACGCGGCTCTTCGTGTCGAACGCGCTCGAGAATCGCGTGCAGATTATCGACGCGCAGACCATGCAAGCCGTCGGCACATTCGCCGTGCGCGAGCCCGGACGTCTTGCACTCGCGCCCGACGGTTCGCTGTGGATCATTGAGAACAGCCGCACAGACGCCGCGCAGCGCGTGGTGCACCATGCGCGCAATGGCGCAGTGATCGGCGAGCTGCAGTTGCCGCGAGGCGTCGTGCCGGTGGACCTCGCTGTCGATGCACGAGGGCGTCTGTTCGTCGCGGACAACGGCGCGCGCCAGCAGGTCCTGATTTTTTCCGCGGATACAGGCGCGTCCGCCGGCAATCCGCAGCAGGCAACGGCAATGAAATGGACGGCGAGCTTAGGCCAGGAAGGCGGCATTTATTCGGGCCGCGCGGGCGCGCAGGGGCCGCAGCGCTTTAACGGCTTGACGGGAGTGGGCGTGGACCGCGCGGGCAATGTGTATGTGTCGATGAACGGCGCGGGTCCGCGGCGCTTCGGCACAGGCGCCAGCACCTACGACGGCGCGCTGCTCGAAAGCTACACGCCCGATGGGCGGCAGCGCTTCAGCTTGCAGGGGCTGCTGTTCGTCGACGGTGCGCAGTTCGTCGACGGCAATCCGCCTTCCGTGTATAGCGGCAGCAAGCGCTTTATGCTGGATCTTTCGCGAGCGCCCGGCGACGAGTGGTCGTATGCCGGCTATACCGCCGACCGGTTCCGCTATCCGTACGATCCATACTTTCATCTATCTCTCGGCGGCCAGCGTGGCATGCCGATGGTGCGCAACATCGACGGACACCGGCTGCTGTACACCACGGACATGTACTCGTCCTATTTGCGCATCTACCGTTTCGCCGACGATCGCGAGACGGCGATTCCGTCTGGCCTGTTTTCGCAAGCGCATATCGACGGCACGTGGCCGCGCAATCAGCCCGCGCGCGGCGAATGGATCTGGCGCGACGTGACAGGCGCGGGCGACTTTTCGTCCGCCTCGTTCGATCACAACGACACGGGCACGGATGCGCCCGTGCTGCGCGGCTGGTGGGTAGATAGCCGCGGCGACATCTGGCAGGGCACCGAAGCGGCGGGCATCCGCTCTTTTCCGTTGCAAGGCTTCGACCGCGTCGGCAACCCTGTCTACCGTTACGCCGCAATGCGGCAGTGCCCGGCTCCCGCGCCGTTCTATCGCATCGCACGGCTCAACTACTTTCCCGACGACGACACGCTGTTCGTGTCCGGCTCGACGCGCGCCCGTCCATTTAATCAGGACAACTGGAATGGTGCTGGATCGCAGCTCGCCCGTTACGACCACTGGAAAACCGGCCAGCCGGTGCTGCGCTACGTGATCGATCTGCCGGACAAGGGGGCGCCCGAGTGGCTGTCGATCAATGGCTTTGCGGTGGCAGGCGAGTACATCTTCGCGGCGGAGACCCGCAGCGCTGCCGTGCGGGTCTACGACCGCGCGAGCGGGCGCGCCGTCGGCCGCCTGACACCAGGCAGGGAGGTCGGCGCGACGAGCGGCTGGGCCGACGTGCCGATGCCGGTCACCGCGCAGCGTCTCGCGTCGGGCGAATACCTCGTGTTCGTCGAGGAAGACGCGCGCGGCAAAGCGCTGATGTATCGCTTCACACCGCCGACGGCCGCGCTCGCGGCTGCCCGTCGCAACTCCATCGACGTTGCAGGTCAACCATGAAAATCGTTCATCTTGCCAACCATGCGCTGAATGTCGGCAACGGCATCGTCAATGTGATGGTCGATCTGGCCTGCGTGCAGGCGCGCGCCGGCCACGAGGTGACGGTTGCTTCTGGCGGCGGGGGTTTCGAGGAACTGCTCGCGCGGCACGGCGTGCGCCACGTGATGTTGGCGCAATCGCCGCGTCCCTCACTCGTGCCGGCGATGCTCGCGGGTTTCAACCGGCTGGTTGCGCGAATCGATCCGGACGTCGTTCACGCACACATGATGACCGGTGCATTGATCGCGCGTTTCGGCGTGCTGCGGCGGCGTTTCGTGCTCGTCACCACAGTGCACAACGAGTTCCAGAAAAGCGCGACGATGATGCGCGTCGGTGACCGCGTGGTCGCGGTGAGCGAGGCGGTCTGCGAAGCGATGGAGCGGCGCGGCATACCGAAGGCGCGCCTGTGCGTCGTGCGCAACGGCGCGCTCGGCACTCCGCGCTTCGCACACGCGAGCGCGCCGGAGCCGGCCGCGCTTGCCCGTCCGAGCATCGTGACGCTCGCCGGCATGTACGAACGCAAGGGCATACGCGATCTGTTGCATGCGTTCGCCGCATTGCGCGAGCGTGTGCCTGACGCGGTGCTCTACCTCGTCGGCGAAGGTCCGGATCGCACGGCAATGGAGCAGCTTGCGGCGCAGTTGGGCATAGCGCGGCAGGCGCGCTTCGCGGGTTTTGTTGCCGATCCGCGCGCGTATCTCCAGCAAGCCGATGTGTTCGTGCTCGCCTCGCATAACGAACCGGCCGGTCTCGTTCTGTGCGAAGCGCGCGAGCAGGGCTGCGCGATCGTGGCGACCCGCGTGGGCGGCATTCCGGAGATGCTCGACGGCGGCGCGGCCGGCGTGCTGGTGCCGCCGCATGATCCGGCAAGTCTCGCGCGTGCGCTCGAACAGCTTCTGACCGATGGCGATGCGCGCGCGAGGCTGGCCAAGCGGGCGTTGGAAGATCTGCAGAAATTCAGCGTGCAGCGTGTGAGCGACGGCTACATTGCCGTCTACGAGCGTGCGCTGGCGAGTTGCCAGCCGCGCCGGTTCGCCAGCATCGCCACGCGCGATGCCGGTGCAGCGCATGTTGGGATTACCGACACGGCGGGCCATTCGGCACCGCATTCGGCGCCGTTTTGACAGGTGTTCGCGACGGGCGGCCGACAAAGGCAAATGTTTCGGTATCCGATACAGTAAACCGTGAACTGTCCTGAGAACCTTAACCTGTCGACAGCGTCACGCGAGCCCACAACCTGTACACGAAGCCCCGCAATTCGCTGGAGCCGTGCAGCGAGAGCCCGAGATTCGTGCACGTGAGCACCAGCGCGGCAGCAATCTGCGAAGTGAGCTCGTTGACCGATTCTGCAAGCGCGAGCGCAACCAGCAGAAAGCCGAGGTGTACCAGCATATTGCGCACGATGGAGCCGACATGCAGCCGCGCGAAGTAAAGCAGCATGCCGTAATCGAACAACGCCTTGAGCACGACAACGACCGCCGCGCCCATGATGCCGAACCAGTGAATGCCGCACCACAGCGCGCCGGCGAATACAGGCAACTGCACCCAGCTCACCACGGCAATGGACGCGGGGCTGGCCTGCGCCTGGATGAGAATGCCGAGAATGCCCGCCTGGCCACCCAGCCACACGGCGAGTATCAGCACGCACGCGACCGGTGCCGCGGCCGCCACCGTCGGCCCGAGCCACAGCAGCAGGAAGGGCTTCAACGCGAACATCGCGACAATCAGGCACGGCGTGAACGCGCCGTTAAGAAAGGCGAGCGCGCTGCGCGCAATCGCGTCGGCATCCGCGCGCGATACGGCAGACAAGCGCGGAAACAGCGTGCGCACCATCGCAACGGGCAGCAGGTTCAGGCGCGTGATGAGGTTCTGCGGCGTCGCATAGTAAGTCACGAAGCGCGCGCCGAGGAGCGCGCCGACGAGTACGCGATCGAGCGTCGACGCAATCATGCCGGCGCCGGAAAAGAGCAGCAGCCAGCGGCCGTAACGGAACAGTTCGACCATCACACGCCATTGCGGCATGCGCACGCGGCGAATGCCGATCGCGCGAAACGCGGCCGCGCCGAGCATCAGGCCGGCAAGAAGCCGCGCGAGCACGGCGGCGGGAATGACCACTGCAAGCGAGGGCGAAAAGCAGAAGATCGCGGCGAGAGGCAGCAACTGGAAAAGTGCCGTGCCGAGCGTCTGATTGATATTGAAGCTGGCAAAGCGTTCCACTCCGTTGATCGCGCCCGCGAACACCCACGACACGTTCGCGATAGGCACGGCGACCGCGATCCACGGCAAGCTTGCCATCACCTCGCGCTGGAACTCAGGCTCGATCTTCACACCGTGCGTGATGTACACGATGGTGCCTGCATAAATGATGAGCCCGCCGACTATGCCGGTGCCGAGGTTCATGAACCACGCGCTCCAGAAAATGCGCTCGAGCGAGTCGTCGTCGGCGGCGCGTGCTCGCGAGATCTGATTTTCTGTGGCGAGACTCGTGCCGAGATCGAGCACGCTGAAGTAGCCGATCAGCGTCCAGACCAGATTGATGACGCCGTAGCGCTCGACGCCCATCAGATGAATATAGGCCGGCACCGTGACGAGGGAAATGAAGGTCGGTGCAATCGCTCCCGCGAAGTTGATGACGATGTTCCTGACGATACTTCTTTCCATGGTGCGCTGTCCGGCGGGAATGTCGTGCAATGGTGTGGTCCGTGCAGGCGCTGCCCCTGCGCGGCCGCACCCCAGAGTGCGCCCGCCACGCTGGCGTGCACTCGTCGCAGGCATCGATAGTGCACGTATGTGCCGGTTGCCTGTGTGGGTGGCCGTACAGATAGGCGTTATCCGCCGCGGTTAAATGAGCATGGATCGCACAGGGCCGGGCAATGAGCATCGCGAGGACAGCGTGACCGAATCGAACGAATTGAACGCGCAGCTCATCTCGATCTGCATTCCGACCTGCAATCGGCCTCGCCTGATCGAAGAGGCCATTCGAAGCTGCGAGGCGCTGACTTACGGCGAGTTCGAAATCGTGATCGGCGACGACTCGAGCGACGACCGCACGGAGCAGGCCGTCAAACGCTGGCGCGTGGGCGCAAAGCATCCTGTGCGCTACGAGCGCAATTTGCCGCGGCTCGGCCAGGCGAGCAACGTCAACCGACTGTTCGCGCGCGCACGCGGCGCGCGGCTCATGCTGCTGCACGACGACGATCTGCTCGAGCCGCATGCACTGGCCACGCTCGCTGCGTGCTGGCAGGCGCATCCGGATCTGACCGCCGCATTCGGCAAGCAACGCGTGATCGCCGACGACGGCACGCCGCGTCCCGACGCCACCGTGCGGCTCAATCGCGACTACCGCCGCGTGCCTGGGCGCGCGGGAAGGCTAGCCGTGCCCGCGCTCGCGGGCATCGATCAGATGTTCCCGAACAACGGCTACCTCGTCGATACGCTGGCCGCGCGGCGCGTCGGCTACCGGCTCGCGGCGGAAGTGGGCGAGGCCTGCGATTTCGATTTCGGCTTGCGGCTGTGCGTGGCGGCGGCCGGGGTGTGTTTCGTCGACGAGTTCGTTTCGGTTTCGCGCGAGACCGCCTTGTCGATCTCGACTCATGCTTTGCCGGCGATGCACGCCTTCGCGCAACTGTGGGAAAGCGATGTTCCGGCTGCCGCGCGGGCCGCGCGCGACGATGCGCTGCGCCGCGTCGCGCCGCGCGCCGCTTCCGCCTATGCGCGGGCCGGCGAGGCGCGGGCCGCGTGGCGTGTGCTGCTGTCGAAGCATTACGCGTTGCGCGACCGGCTGCGTGCACGCTTTCTTTATCACCTGCTGCTTGCCACGCGCTCGACGCTTGCGCCGCGCACGCCGCCCGGCGGTTGAGCCGGGCGTCGCTTACCATCAGTTCGCGCCGCGCGTGGCTCTTGCATGAGCCCGGGCCAATGTGGCGGGGCGTACAGAGGCGAGGGGCGGGCTTTGCTCTAATGCCCGAAAGGAGACCTGTGAGGAGCGTAGCGTGAGGCCCGTAGTCTTCGATGGCCAGTTCGGCTGGTTGCATCCGGCAGCCGGGCCGCACGGCGTGGTGCTGTGCTACCCGTTCGGCTACGACGCGCTCTGCACCTATCGTGGCATGCGGCGGCTGGCCGAGCGCCTCGCCGCGCGCGGCATCGCGGTGCTGCGCTTCGACTATCCGGGCACGGGCGACTCCGCGGGTTACGCGAGCGAGCCGGGCCGCTGGCGCGCGTGGATCGACAGCATCAGGCAGGCCGTGGCGCTGCTGCGGCACTCGCGAGGCGTCGAACGCGTGAGCTTGTGCGGTTTGCGGCTCGGCGCCACGCTCGCCGCACTCGCCGCTCAGGAACTGGGCGAGGTCGACGGGCTGGTTTTGCTGTCGCCGGTGCTCTCCGGCAAGAACTATCAGCGCGAGTTGCGCGCCGGGTATCGTCAATGGCTTTCGATGCCTGCAGCGATGGATTGCACACCCGAGCCCGACACCGACGAGTTCGTCGAGGCGTACGGCTTTCGCCTCTATCGCGACACGCTCGACAGTTTGCGCGCCGTCGATCTGCGCCGCGATGCGCCGGCGCCCGCGAGGCGCGTTTTGATACTCGATTCGCTCGACCCCACGCGCGCGGATGCGCTTGCTGCGCATTATCGCGAGCAGGGCATCGCGGTCGAGCGACAGGGCTTCGACGAGTACAGCAAGTTCATGATGGAATCGCTCGACAGCGAGGTTCCGCATGCGGCGTTCGGGTTGGTCGAGAACTGGCTGGCAGCGCAATCAAACGATGTTGCTGCACCTGCGCTGCACGCGGGCACAGCCGTCATCGACGCTGACGATCCACCCTCGCACACGGTCGAGGCGGGCGTGACCGAAACGCCGGTGTGCATCGACGGCGGGAGGATGTTCGGCATCTACTGCGCGCCTAACGCACCTGGCGCACAGAGCGCGGCGGCGAGCGGTGCGCTCGCGCCCGCGGTGCTGATGGTCAACACGGGTGCCGTATCCAGAATCGGCAACGCGCGACTCAGCGTGCGCTTCGCGCGGCGTCTCGCGCGGCAAGGCATCGCCTCGCTGCGCGTCGATCTCGGCGGACTGGGCGACAGCCAGCCTTCGCTCGACGCCGTCACGCTCGATGCGCTCTATGCGCAGGACGGCGCCCACGACGCGGCCTGCGCCGCGCGCTGGCTCGCGGCGCGCGGCCATGCCGGCGTCGTGCTGCTCGGCATCTGCGCGGGCGCTTACGTCGGTCTCTATGCGGCATCGCGCGAACCCGCGGTGACCGGTGCGGTCCTCGTCAATCTGCAGAAATTCACGTGGCGCAACATCTGCGACGAACACGGCAAGCCGACCGTGCGGGTTGCGGCGATCGGCTCGACGCGCAGCTATCTGCGCTCGATGTGCGAGCCGCACAAGTGGCTGCGTGTGGTCAAAGGGCAGACGGGCGGCTGGCCGGTCGTGCGCGAACTGGCTGTCCGTTTTGCGTCGCGTATGCGCGCGACGCTTGCCGACCGCGTCGAGCGCATGAGCGGCCTGGAACTCGGCGCGAGCGAGGAGCGGCGTCCATTCGCGGCGCTGGATGCGCGCGGTGTCGAAACGCGGCTGCTGTACGGCGTATTCGACGACGGTGTCGAGGAGCTCGAGAAGTATTTCGGAGTCCGTGGCACTCGCTTACGGCGTCTGCGCCGCGTGCGCGTGTCGTTTTGCGAGCACACCGATCATGCGATTCTGTCCGCCAGCGCGCAGGAAAACGTGATGTCGTATTTCGAGAGCTTCTATCGAAGTCAGTTCGGCGAGAAGCCCGGCGCCGCGGCAGGCGACGCGGGCGGCTTGGCAGCGGAAGATCGTGGCGGCCGCCGTGTGCGCGCTGCGCAGTGGCTTGCGAGGCACGCGCGCGCGTTTCGTTTATCCGGGGAAGCCTGATGGCATCGTGGCGCGGCGTGTCACGCATGGCGCGACGCTGCGCACTGTTCCTCTCTGCTTGCCAGCGCGCCGCTGGGCGAGCCGATCTTCATCCATGCGCGGCGCGCTTTCTTTGCGCCGGAGGCGTGCCGTGAATAGTCAATCCGAGCTGGACCGCATCAATCGCGTGGCGTGGAATTCTCGCGACGCGGCGCGCGTTTTCACGGCCGACAAAACGTTTTCCGACGCAGGCGAAGAGGCCGCTTTTGAGTGGCTCGCACCGCGCTGTTCGCAAGCGCCGCTGCTCGACATCGGCATTGGCACCGGCCGCACGATTCCGCTCATGCTCGCCATCTCGAACGACTACACCGGCGTCGACTACACCCCGAAGCTGCTGCAGATGGCGAGATCGCGCTACCCGGGCCGCGATTTGCGGCACATGGATGCGCGCGATATGTCCGAACTTCCGTCCGATCACTACGGGCTCGCCGCGTTCAGCTGGAACGGCATCGACTGCGTGGACTACGACGATCGCGTGAAGATCCTCGAGGAAATGTATCGCGTGGTGCGGCCAGGCGGCTATGTGTTCTTCTCGTCGCATAATCGCGGCGGCCCCGGCTATCGCGAGAATATCTGGCAACTGCTGCCGCAGTTCACGTTCAATCCGCTCAAGCTCGGCTGGCGCACGCTGCGTTCAATGCGCCGCTTCCAACTCGGCTCGCTCAATTACGTGCGCAACGTCAAGCTCAATCGCGACTACGGTGGCTACTCGGTCAAGACTGCGGCGGCTCACAACTTCGGCATTGTGATCGTCTACACAACGCTTGGCGAACAGCGCCGGCAACTGGCGCAGGTCGGCTTGCAATGCGATGCGGTGTTCGATAGTTGCGCGGGCAACCGTATTGGCGACGACGTCGACGTGAGCGACGCGTGGTGGTTCCACTTCATCGCGCACAAGCCGCTTGCCGCGTATCGCCTCGACGAGGAGAGCGGCCATGCACGCTCAGGCACTGCGGATTGACGGGCCCAATGCAGCCGCATTCGACGAGCGGCGCTTTCGCCATGCGTTAGGCCGCTTCGCGACCGGCGTAGTTGTGATCTCGACGGGCAGCGGCGAGCGCCTGCATGCGATGACGCCGAACGCTTCATGCCGGACTCACTCATGCGTCGCGCCGTGTTCGGGTGCGGGCCCGGCTCTTGCGGCAAGTCACGATTGACCGGCGTCGTGTTCGGTTCAGACAATTTGACCTGCTACGTGCGTCTTCGCACGATGCAAAGTCCGCGCGGCAGGCATGCTTGACACGCAAACTTACGGTCCGCGGGGACGTATCGCGTTACACGGAAGAAACAATTCTTCAGAGGGATAACCCTGTCAGGAAGTGTCCCAACTGGCGTAACGGTTGTGAAGCTAGCAACGTATCGTGGATGAACACCACGCGACGATAAAACACACAAAAGGGCGGTTTATCAACAGGCTACGCGGGGGCGAACACCGCTTCGGGGAGAGGGTCATGGAACAGGCAAACAAGGATCGATCGCTGGTGAGCAAGGTGATGGATGGCCTCGTCACAGGGATCGTCGAGGAGAAATACGGCGCGATACTGCCGCCGCAAGACGTGCTGTCGAAAGAGTTCGACGTGAGCCGCACCGTCATGCGCGAGGCGCTCTCGATGCTGCTCGCGCGCGACATGCTCGACGTGCGCCCGAAGATCGGCACCCGCATCCGTCCAATGAGCGACTGGCGCATGATCGACGAGGACGTCGTGAACTGGCGTTTTCGCGCGAAGCCCGATCCGCTGTTTCTGCGCGACGTCATCGAGTTTCGCATTCTGATCGAACCGCGTGCGTCGGCGCAGGCCGCTTCCCGGGGTAGCGCGGCCGACATCGCGGCGGTGCGCGATGCGTTCGAGGCGTTCCGCGTGATCCATCCGGACGAGGCGGGTTATCAGGAAGCCGACGAGCTGTTTCATACGCGCATCGTCGTGGCGAGCGGCAACCAGTTCTTCAAGCAGATGGCGGCGATCATTCGCGGCGCGCTGTCGACGGGCAATCCGATCGTTACCGCTCGAGAGGGCATGTGGGAATCGGCGGTGAACTCGCATCGGCGCGTGGTCGAGGCGATCGAGCGGCGCGACCCGAAAGAAGCCGAACTCGCGTCGATGGCGATGATCGACTCCACGACCGAGGAGATCGCCGGCACCTTCGCCGCCGCGCCGCCGATTCCGCCCGCGCGCGGCTGACGAGCGGCCCGCACGCTGGAGAGCGCGGCGCGGCGCGGGGCAGGGGCTCGGCGCTGCTGTGTGTTCGCATAGTGGCGTGGGATTTTTGCGGTTGTGATTCGGCGGGGCACGCAATAGGTGGCGCGTCTGGCGCAAATGGAGCAAACGGCGCAGATGCCCTCCATGCGGCACATGCGCCACATGCGCGACAATGGCGGTTCCCGTTAACCGCATGGACGCCGTGTGATCGTGACAACCGCCAAGCCGACTGCCGGCACAACTGCCACCCCAACCCCTAACCCGACCGCCGGCGCAACCGCCGACGAGAGCAACACCACGCTCGCCGCGAAACCGGGCAACACAGCCGCCGCCCAGCAAACTGCTGACGACCCTATCCGTTGGGGCATCGTCGGCGCCGGTCGCATTGCGCGGCGGTTCGCGCAGGGCCTCGCACATGTGCCCGACGCGCGTCTCACCGCGCTGTGGTCGCGGCGGCCCGAGTCCACCCAGGCTTTCGCCGACGAGTTCGGCGTCCAGCGCGCTCCGAGTTTCGACGCGCTGCTGGCAAGCGGCATCGACGCACTCTACGTCGCCACCATGCAGGACAGCCATGCCGATTATGCGGTCGCCGCGCTGCAAGCCGGCCTGCACGTGCTGTGCGAAAAGCCGGCGACTATCAACAGGCGGCAACTCGAGCGCGTGCTCGACGCCGCGCGCGGCGCGCAACGGCTCTTCATGGAGGCGATGAAGCCGCCGTTTTATCCGTTGTACAGAAAGTTGCGCACGCATCTGAATGACGATCCGATCGGCGAAATGGGCCTCGTGCGGGCCGGCTGCTCGGTTCCCGGCGTGCCCGACGATCACCCGTCGCTGTCGTTCGAGCACGCGGGCGGCGCGTTGCTCGATATCGGCATCTACGAAATGTTTCTTGCGGTGGACTGGCTCGGCGCGCCGCTCGACGTGCAAACGCTGGGGCGGCTCGGACCGACTGGCGTCGATACGTTTGCGAGTCTCAACAGCCGGCACGAGCGCGGCATCGCGCAGCTCTTTTGCGGCCTGGACCTGCACGGAAAGGGCGACGCGCTGCTGATGGCGAAGGGCGGCCACGTAACGATTCACGAGCCGTGGTGGAACCCGTCGCGCGCGACGATCCGCTATGCGGACGGCCGCGTGGTCGAGCTCGATGAGCCCTTCGAAGGAGGTGGCCTCAACTACGAGACCGCGCATTTCTGCGAGCTGATCCGCGCGGGCCAGCTCGAAAGCCCGCTGATGCCGCACAGCAGGTCGCTGCAGATGATCGCGATGGCCGATGCCGCGCGCGCGGCGCTAGGGCTCAAATTCGCGGGCGAGTGAGCGGGCCTGCCTTTCGTGACGAGCGATCCACTACGCGGGCTGCGGAATGCAGGGCAGGCACTGCATCCGCTGCCGGGCCGACTCTGCCGCTCGCGCGTGCTCAGTGCCGTGAGGGCAACGCGAGGCGCCGTTCGTACCAGCGTTGCAGCATCTCGAGTATCTGGCACAGCACCCAATAGACGGCGGCGGCTGCGAGGTAAAGCGGCAAGGGCTGATACGTCGACGCGATGATTTCCTGCGCACTGCGCAGCAGTTCCGTCACGGTAATGACCGACACGAGCGACGTGTCCTTGATGAGGCTGATGAGACTGTTCGACAGACTCGGCACAGCGATGCGCAGCGCCTGCGGCGCGATCACGTATCGCAGCGTCTGCCGCCGTGAGAGCCCGAGGCTGTAGGCGGCGAGCCATTGTCCCTGGTGTATGCCGAGAATCGCGCCGCGCATGCTCTCCGACAGATACGCAGCCACGTTCGCCGACAACGCGATCACGCCGGCCGGCGTCGGTTCGAGCGAAATGCCGAAGCTCGGCAAGCCGTAGTAGATCACGAAGATCTGCACGAGCAGCGGCGTGCCGCGCATCACGCTCACGTAGATACGCGCGAGCCGGTTCAGTGTGCGGCTGTGGCTCACACCCATCAGCGCGAGCACGCCGCCCGCGATCAGGCCGAAGAACATCGACAGAACGGCGAACTTGACCGTCAGGACGGCGCCCTGCGCGAGCACAGGAAGCGATTCGACGAGCAGGGAAGTGGTGGACATGAGCGGTGCTCGGGTTGGCGCGCAAGGCGCACAGTGTCAGTGAGAGCGCGTGCTGCAGAAGTACAAAGGGCGGCATTCGAGGCATGCCGCCCTTCGTTTCACCGCGAGCCGCTTATTTGATCGGCTTGCTCACGTCGATACCGAACCACTTGTCGGAAATCTTCGCGAACGTGCCGTCGGCTTCGAGCTGCGTCATCGCGTCATCGATTGCTTTGGCGAATTTCGGGTTGTTCTTCCTGAACGGAATGCCTGACGGGTTGCCCGCGCCGACGTTCGCGCCGGTGCGCAGCGGCAACTGCGAGTTCTTGAGGAGGTAGGCGAGCATCAGGCGGTCGTTGAGCGCCGCGTCGAGACGGCCGGCCGCGAGATCGCGCAGGTATTCGGGCGCGCCTGGATACGTCTTCACGTCGATGCCCGGCACGGACTTCGCCATGTCCATGTAGTTGGTGCCGAGGCCGACGCCGAGCTTCTTGCCCTTCAGATCGTCGAGCGACTTGAACTGGCGCGTGTCGTCCTTACGCTGGATCAACTGCGCGGCGGAATACGTGTAGGCCGGCGAGAAGTCGAGCGCCTGCTTGCGCGCGTCCGTAATGCCGACCTGGTTCACGATCACGTCGAACTTGCCGGCTTGCAGGCCCGCAATGATGCCGCTCCATTCGGTCGTGACGAATTCCGGCTTCACGCCGAGCTTCGCGGCGACAGCCTTGGCGATGTCGACGTCATAGCCGACCAGCTCGCCCGACGGCGCTTTCGAATTGAACGGAGGGAAGGTGCCTTCCAGGCCGACGCGCAGCGTGCCGCGCTGCTTGACCTGATCCAGCAGGTCTTCGGCGTGAGCCGCGACCGCGGTGAACGAAGCGCCGATCAAAGCGGCGGCGAAAAGCTTTTTCAACAAGCGAAGTTGCATCGTGGTCCTTTTTTGTTCGTGTGTGTTACAGCGGACGAAAGCTTAACAAAGCAGACCGCCCGAAGCTAAATATCGATTGCTCATGTCTGTATGACGAGGCGCGCATGCGGCCAGCGCATGAGCAGCGCATGAGCGCCGCATACACGCGAGGCGGCTAGCGCAACGCCTGAACGCATTCGCCGATGAGCGCCGGTCCGCGATAGATGAAGCCGGTATAAAGCTGCACGAGCGAGGCGCCCGCGGCGAGCTTGGCGCGCGCGTCGTCGCCGGAAAAAATCCCACCCACGCCGATGATCGGCACCGTCTCGCCGACTTCGGCGCGCAGCTTGCGGATCACTTTGTTCGACGCGTCGAACACCGGCTTGCCCGACAGGCCGCCGGCTTCGTCGCCGTATTGCATGCCCGCGACGGCGGTCCGCGACAGCGTGGTATTGGTGGCGATCACGCCTTCGAAGCGGTGGCGCAACAGCGTGTCGGCGATCGACTTGATCTGCTCGTCGTCGAGGTCGGGGGCGATTTTCAGCGCGAGCGGCACGAGCTTGCCGTGCAAGTCGGCCAGACGCTGCTGCTTGTCCTTGAGCGCCGCGAGCAGTGCGTCGAGTTCGTCCGCGCCTTGCAGCTGGCGCAGGTTCTTCGTATTCGGCGACGAGATGTTGACCGTCACATAGCTCGCGAACGGATAGACGCGCTCGAGGCAGTAGAGATAGTCGTCGGCGGCGCGTTCGATCGGTGTATCGGCGTTCTTGCCGATGTTCAGGCCAAGAATGCCGCGATAACGCGCGGCCTGCACGTTCTTCACGAACTGGTCGACGCCCGCGTTGTTAAAGCCCATGCGGTTGATCACGGCCTGCGCTTGCGGCAGCCGGAACATGCGCGGGCGCGGGTTGCCCGGCTGCGCGCGCGGCGTGACCGTGCCCACTTCGATAAAGCCGAAGCCGAGCGCGGCGAGGCCGTCAATCGCGGCGCCGTCCTTGTCGAGCCCCGCTGCGAGTCCCACCGGGTTGCGGAACGTCAGCCCCATGACCGTGCGCGGCGCGTCCGGCATGCGCGCGGCGAGGGTGCCCGCAAGGCCGGTGCGGCCAGCGGCGCCGAGCGCGCGCAAGGTCAGGTGATGAGCGTCTTCCGCGTCCATGCGAAAGAGTTGGGCGCGTATGAGCGGATACAGGGAGCTGAACACGGGACGAAGCCGGGCGGCCGAAAAATGGGAACCCGCTATTTTACCGGCTTTGTGCTTTCAATGAGATGGGGCGCAAGAAGGATGTGGTATGCGCTCAAGGCCGCAGCGGCCCGCCGCGCTTGCCCTGCAAGCCGGCGCCATGCTGCGCGAGGTCGACGCCGGCAGGATCGAGCACCCGCCACACGCCGTCGATCAAACCCTCGAGCGGCCGGAAATTGGCCTTGTAGGCCATCTTCGGACTCTCGCGAATCCAGTAGCCGAGGTACACATACGGCAGCTTGAGGCTCCTTGCCTGCTCGATCTGCCAGTAGATGTTGTATGTGCCGAAGCTCGTGTGCGGCAGCCCCGGTTCGAAGAAGGTGTACACCGACGAGAGCCCGTCGCCGAGAATGTCGATCATGCTGATCATGCGCAGCACGCCGGGCGCGTCGGGCCGATCCGGTAGCGGCTCGCGGAACTCGACAAGCCGCGAGTTGATCCGGCTTTGCAGCAGGAACTGCTCGTACTGGTCGCGGCTGTCGCGGTCCATGCCGCCGCCCGCATGCCGCGCCGACTGATAGCGCATGTAGAGCGCGTAGTGTTCTTCGTCGTAGTGAAGCGGCGCAACGGTGGCGATCAGCTCGCCGTGTTTTTTCCACACGCGACGCTGCGTGCGGTTCGGCTCGAAGCGGTCCACCGGCACGCGCACCGGCACACATGCGCGGCAACCGTCGCAATACGGCCGATAGGTGAACACGCCCGAGCGCCGGAAGCCGGCCTTCACGAGATCCGAATAGACGTCCGAGTTGATCAGGTGACTGGGTGTGGCGACCTGCGAGCGCGCAATGCGCCCGTCGAGATAACTGCAGGGGTAGGGCGCCGTTGCATAAAATTGCAGCGCCGAAAGCGGAGAAAGAGGCAGCTCGTTGGGATGAGTCACGTTGGCAGCTCTCGAAGCGTCTCTGGTAATGCAAACCCGGTGCGCGTTGCAGCTAGCTCGTCGATCCGCGCGTTGCGTTGAACGGATCCGGATTCGGCCTGATTCTTCCTACGCCGCTCGCGCGAGCACATCGAGCAACACGGTCTTGTCGAAGCGCCAGGGAATGCGCGGTGCGTCGACCGACGCGCGAACATGCGCGATGAACGCCTTGCGCGCTATCTCGCGACCGCCGAGCGACGCCAGATGCGACGTGTTCTGCTGGCAGTCTATCATTTCTATTTCGTGACGGCGCAAGTGCCCAACAAGCGCGGCCAGCGCCATTTTCGAGGCATCCGTCGCGTTCGCGAACATGGATTCGCCAAAGAACATCTTGCCGAACGAGACGCCATACAAGCCGCCCACGCGCTCGCCTTCGAACCATGTTTCGATGCTGTGCGCATCGCCCATGCGATGCAAGGAGGTGTAGGCGTCGACCACGTCGGCGGTGATCCAGGTGCCGCGTTGGCCGCGCCGCGGCGCTTGTGCGCAGGCGCGCATCACGGCGGGGAAATCCTCGTCGACGCGGATCTCCCACGCGTCGTCGCGCAACACGCGCTTGAGCGTTTTACGCAGCGACGGCGAGACCTTGAACTCCGCGGGACGCAGGATCATGCGCGGATCGGGGCTCCACCACAGCACGGGCTGGCCGTCCGAATACCAGGGAAAAATGCCGTGCCGATAGGCGTCGATAAGCCGTGACGGCAGCAGGTCGCCGCTCGCGGCGAGCAGGCCGGGCGCGCCGCTGGCCGCGCCGAGCGCGCGCTCGACGGGCGGAAACGGATCGTCGGGTCCGAGCCAGGGAACCATGCAGGGTCGCTCAGCCTTCGCGCAGCGAGCGGAAGATGTCGCCGGTATGCAGACCGAAACTGCCGGCCGCGCGGTCGGCAAAAAAGAAGCGCAGCGTTTGCCCGACGGTGGGAAACGCGATCTCGTCCCACGGAATGTCGCGTTCCTCGAAGAGCTTCACTTCAAGGCTTTCCTCGCCCGCGGCAATTTCCAGATCGAGCAGGCGCGCCATGTAGAAGAGATGCACCTGGTGCACGTGCGGCACGTTCAACAGCGAGAAGAGGCTCTGCACCTCGACGCGCGCGCCGGCTTCCTCGAGCGTTTCGCGCGACGCGGCCTCGGCAGTCGTCTCGCCCATTTCCATGAAGCCCGCGGGCAGCGTCCAGTAGCCGTAGCGCGGTTCGATCGCGCGACGGCACAGCAGCACCTTGTCGTCCCAGACCGGAACGGTGCCGACGACGTTGCGCGGATTCTGATAGTGCACCGTGCCGCAACTGCCGCATACGAAGCGCTCGCGGTTATCGCCCGGCGGAATGCTCAGGCTGACGCCGTGGCCGCAGACAGAACAGAATTTCATAGGAAGGGGACGGGAAAGAGTGCTAGGAGTTTATCACTGGGGGGCGTCGTTTTTGCGGCGGGTACGAACGGCCGGGCGCGGGGCGAAGTTCGCGGCGGGAAAGCGGTGGGAGCAGGCAGTAGGTGCGTTCTGGCGTGCCGCGAATTGGCGCGGGTGGAGGCGGGGGTAAGAATCGGGCGACCGGCGAAGGGGCTGACGGAGGCGCTAGGGCAGACGGGCGCCGAGTGCGCAGCGCGTCGGCGCAAACAACCTCGACGCTCAAACAAAAAAGGCCTGCCGGTTTGGCAAGCCTTGAACGCTGTTTCGACGTTGTGACCAGTTGGCCTATAAAGCGGTTGCCCGATAAGGCGCTTACTGGTTGCGGGGGTAGGATTTGAACCTACGACCTTCGGGTTATGAGCCCGACGAGCTGCCAGACTGCTCCACCCCGCGTCCGTCGAAGAAAAGATTATAGAACAAGCAGGGCGCCGATGCAATAGTCATTTAAGAAACTGCCTAGGCGCCCGCTCGTTGATGCGTTGACGCCGCGAGGCGCCCTTTTCGCGGAAGGTCGCGCGATGCGGGGCCGACGTCGCATTGCGCAAGGCCCGCGCAAGACGCTGCGCTAAAATCGGAATCTCCCGGCGCGCCGTCATGTCTGGTCATGCGCTTTGCGTTTTTTCACGGCGGACCGCGTGGCGAACCGCAGCAAAAATGTCAGCTGAGATGCACGACGTCGCGCCCGCACTTTCACTCGCCTTCGGAACTTCATGGATATCGCTCACGATCTGCAGGTCATTGCCGCTCAGGAACACGCGCTCGTGTTCCCTCAATTCGATGCCGATCGCGCCTGGCAAATCGGCGCCTATCTGCACGAGGTTGCGAAGGCGCGCGGCATCGCGGCCGCCATCGACGTGCGCACGTTCGGCCAACCGCTCTTCTTCAGTCTGCTCGACGGCGCGACGCCGGACAATGTCGATTGGGCGCGCCGCAAGGGCAACACGGTCGCGCATTTCCGGCGCAGCTCGTACGCAATCGGCCTGAAGATGCAGCAGGCCGGCAGCACGCTCGCCGACAAGCACGGTCTGCCGGCCACCGAATATGCGTCGCACGGCGGCGCGTTCCCATTGACGGTCGCCGGCGCGGGCGTGATCGGTTCCATCACGGTGTCGGGCCTGCCGCAGCGCGCGGATCATGAGTTCGTGGTGGAAGCGCTCTGCGCGCATCTGGGTCAGGACTACAGCAAGCTCGCGCTTGTAAAGGCCTGAGCTCATGCGGGTGCCGCCTTATGCATTGCTTGGCATTGCGATTGTGGCCGAAGTCATCGCGACTTCGGCGATGCGGGCGTCGGACGGTTTCTCGCGGCTCGTGCCTTCGGCGCTGGTGGTGCTCGGCTACGCCGTCGCCTTTTACTGCCTGTCACTGACGCTGCGGACTCTTCCGGTCGGCATCGTCTACGCCGTGTGGTCGGGCGCCGGCATCGTGCTGATCACGCTCGTTGCGCTGCTGCTGTACGGGCAGGTGCCGGACGTACCGGCCGTCGTCGGCCTCGGGCTGATCATTGCGGGTGTCACCGTGCTGAACGTGTTCTCGAAGATGCAGGCGCATTAAACGCGGACGAGGTCGGCTCGATGCGGGCGTTCAGCGGCGGGCGTAGGCTCCGGCTCAGGCCCCGGGGCTTAAGTCTCGCGGTTGGGCGCTTAAGTTTAAGAGCTCAGGCATAGTCCCCCGCCGCGCGCCGCTCGCCCGCGCTGGCCGATCTCGCGGCGCTGGCACTGGCGCTCACTTGCAACGCACGATCATCGAGCGGTTCTTCACGTTGGCCGACACCACGTTCGTTACGCTGCCGCCGGCGGTGCCGCCTTCGTCGTTGTCTTTCGACACGATGTCATAGCCCGTCGCGCCGCAGGCTTTGCCCGCCTGCACATAGCAGGAGGCCCAGCTCGAATCGGCGCCGGCCCCGCTGCAATTCACCGCGAAGCCGGTCTGGCCGTTGGGCAGATTGATCAACGACGTGGTGTTCGACGACGCGCAGCCGGCGACGCCCGCGCCCAGCAGGAGCGCGGCCGGCAACGCGGCCAGCAGGGACGTGCGGCGCAGCAGAGCCCGCGCGAAGCCACGTTGACGATGGCTGGTGCGCAGCAATTGCGTCATGAAATGCATCGTGTTTGTTTCCTTTGATGATCCGCTCTTGCGACGCGCGCAAGCTCAGGGTGTTTCGATAGTGATACCTGCCGCGCTGACCATCCGGCGGCTTTCCGTGCCGCTTTCGGTGGCCGCGTCTTCCCAGATGCTGATGGCTTTGGCGATGTCGATGCCGTGACTTTCGGCGTACGCAAACCATTGGTTGGCCGCATCGGGCTCGGGCAGTTCGTGGTCGTGCAGAAAATATTTTCCCATATTGCGCTCGCTGAACTCGAAAGGGCGCCACCGCGTGAGCACGGAGTGTGCCGGACGAGCCTGTTCGACCGGCGCTAAGCGGGGAAGTGCGGAAGAGGTGCGGGACAAGCGGGGCACAAGTGCCGGACAAGCGCGCGGCATGCGCACGACGAGCGCACGACGAGCGCACGACGAGCGCACGACGACCGCACCACGAGCGCACGATAGGCGCACTCGCGCAGAACTAATTGCCTTGTCGCGCGCCCTAACCAGATCACTGCATCGAGGAGAACGAACATGGCTGAGCGGGTCAGCGGCCCCTATCGCGGCTATTACATCAGCGCCGCCGCGCGCCTCGTGCCGGCAGCGGACGAAAGCGCGCGTGGCCATTACGTCGGTTCGGTGAGCCTGGCCGAGCTCGGCCCCGACGATCCGCACCGGATGGAAACCTTGCTCGACCTTGGCGGAGAGCAGCGCTTTCCCAACGAAGAGGAGGCGCTCGCGTTCGTCGAGCAGGCCGCGCGCGATTACGTCGACCGTCTGCTCGGAGGCCGCTCATGACGGCGCGCGACGCTCGAGCTCGCAGCGAAGCGCGGCATCAGACGCGGGCGCAGACGCGAGGGCAGCCACACAGTCAGGCGCAAGGGAAGGCGCACACCGAAGAACACGCCGAAGCCAGCGGCGCAGCGCCGGATCAGGCCCAGGGTCTGGCCCACACGAAAGCCCACACCACCTGCCAGCGCGCCGCGGCGGGGTGGACCGCGGTCCGGCCCCGCGAGTACCATATTCGGGTCGTCCGGGGCCGGCCGGTTCTGGCGGGCTCCGGTTCTATGCCGGATATTTCTGATGAGGCGACCATGGAAATCAGGTTTCCCGCGGGCGCGCCAGCCTACCGCGACTCCAATCTGACTGTTGTCTTTTCGGCGCTGGTGGACGGCGAGCCCGTTCCTTGCGCGATCTCCGTCGAGGCGCTCGAAGACCATTTCGGCGCGCGCTCGGAAAACGAAGAAGCCTGGATGCGCGCGTTCGACGCCGGACGTCCGCGCATCGAGGCCGTCGCGCGCGAACACCTGCAGATCAGCAACGGCACGCCCGTGTTGCTGAAAAGCGGTCACTTTCCGCCAGGAAACGCCGCAGGCTGAGCAGAACGAAGCGCGTGCGGCGTAGAGCAAGGGCCACACAGCAGTTGGCCGCCCCAGCGTTCGGCCGCGTCAGCTTCGGCCGCCCCAGCGTTCGGCCACGTCGGCGTCGGCCACGTCAGCTTCGGCCACGTCACCTTCGGCCACGTCACCTTCGGCCACGTCACCTTCGGCCACGTCACCTCCGGCCGCGTCACCTTCGGCCGAGCACCAAGCCGTCCGCGCAACGTTCCTGGCCGGCGGCTTCATCAGCGCAAACGCGCCCAGGTCGCAGCCACGTGATAACGTTGGGTTTCCCATGACTCTGCGCCGCCGCGCGTCGTCTTCCATGTCTCTTTCCGTCTCGCCCGCAGCCAGCGACGAAGTCGCGACTTACGTAGCCAACCGCATCGGTTTCATCGAGCTGGAAAGGCCGCAGGCGCTCAACGCGCTGTCAATCGAGATGATTCGCGCGATGCACGCCGCGCTCGACCACTGGTCCGAAGATCCCGAGGTGCTCGCGGTCGTGGTGCGCAGCCAGCATCCGCGAGCCTTCTGCGCGGGCGGCGACATCCGCTTCCTGTATGAGTCGGCGCGGCGCGGCGACCAGCAGGCGCGCGACGCGTTTTTCATCGAGGAATACCGTCTCAATCACGCAATCTTCACTTATCCGAAGCCCTACATCGCGTTGATGAACGGCGTGGTGATGGGCGGCGGCATGGGCATTTCGCAGGGCGCGCATCGCACCGGCGGGCTGCGGGTCGTCACGCAGTCCACGAAAATGGCGATGCCGGAAACGCGCATCGGGCTCTTTCCGGATGTCGGCGCAAGCTGGTTTCTCGCGCGCACGCCGGGCGCGATCGGCCGTTATCTGGCTGTGACGGGCGAAACGATCGGCGCGGCCGACGCGCTGTACGCCGGTCTCGCCGACCTCTACATGGAAGACGCAGCACTGCCCGCGCTGATCGATACATTGCGCTGCGAACTGTTCGAGCGCGGCGCGGACGTGGTTGCGTGCGTCGAGCGGGAATGCCGTGCGTATCAGGTTGCGCCGCGGCCGGACGAATCGCCGCTCGCTCGCGCGCGAGCGTTGATCGACCGGCACTTCGCGCTGCCGGACGTGCCGCGCATTCTCGCTTCGCTCGCGCAGAAGTGCGATCGCGACACCGCCGACTGGGCCGAGCAGATCATCGCCGTGTTGCGCGAGCGCTCGCCGCTTTCAATGGCGGTGTCGCTCGAGGTGGTGACACGTGCCGAAGGTTCGATGGCGGACGTGTTGCGCGGTGATCTCGATCTCACGCGTTCGAGCTTCCTGCACGGCGATGCAGTGGAAGGCATTCGCGCACGCATCGTCGACAAGGACAATGCGCCGCGCTGGCGCTTTGCGCGCATTGAAGACGTGAGCGCCGCCGAGGTGGCGAAGATGTTCGAAAGCCCGTGGCCGGCCAGCGAACATCCGCTACGCGACCTGCGCAGCTAGCCGCTCGCCCGCGCACCGCGCGCGGGCTCAATCCGCTTCTTCGTTTGCCATGAAGGCGCGCATGAAGACGAGCGCGCCCCAGCCCCACATGGCGTTCGCCGCAAAGCCCATGGCGAGGCGCGGCAGCATGTTGCCGCTCGGCCAGATGCCGCGAATCGGATCCACCACGAACACGCTGGCCGCCGTCAATACGATGCCGCCGAATACGAAAGCCGGCAGCCACGGCGCGCGGCGCTCGGGCGCGACGCGCAACAGCCACGCCATCAGCACGGCCCAGAACGCGCTCCAGATTGCATTGGCAATGAACTCGGGCAAACCGAGCGGCATGAACGGCGCAGTGGAAAAACCGCTCTGCTCGACGACGCCCGCTGCATGCAGCAGCGCAAGCGTGGAGTCATGAAAGAACAGCGATGCCAGAAAACCGGCGACGAACGGCAGGATGAGTTTTTGCATGCATTGCACCGCCAGGGTACAGGCGCGTGACTTGCATTGCCTGCACCGGATTATTGGAAACGTGCGCCATTATATCCAGCGCTAGCGGCTTTTCCGCGTACCTGCAGCGTCGCGTTCGTATGTTGTAGCGTCGGGCTAATCACGCAATTGGAAAACCTAAGCTCAAAAAAATCGTTCAAAAGCCGCGCCCCGGTCCATAGACTGTTTCTTCATGCAAACGGTGCCTTGCGCCGTTGCCCTTAGCGTCGATACCGCAACTTTCCGTCCTGTCGCGATGCACCGCCGGTTCATCTCCGATAACCGGCCGGATGCGCGCGGCCGGCGTGTGCGTGTGGCTGCATTTCCAAATCGCCTGCATTGCGCTTGCATGCGCGGCAGGCGCTGTCTTGACCCAATCCAGTTTTGCATACGCGGGGAGCAGCAAATGAATGTGTTCTGGTTCATCCCGACTCATGGCGATAGCCGTTATCTCGGTACGTCGCAAGGCGCGCGCGCTGCCGACTACGATTATTTCCAGCAGATCGCCGTGGCCGCCGATACGCTCGGCTACGAAGGCGTGCTGCTGCCGACCGGCCGTTCATGCGAGGACGCGTGGGTCGTCGCATCGAGCCTGATCGCCGCAACCAGGCGCCTGAAGTTTCTGGTCGCGATCCGGCCGGGCATTTCGTCGCCGGGTCTTGCGGCGCGCATGGCCGCGACGTTCGACCGTCTGTCGAACGGGCGTCTTCTGATCAACGTCGTGACGGGAGGCGATGCAGCCGAGCTCGAAGGCGACGGCGTATTCGTCGACCACGACACACGCTACGAAATCACCGACGACTTCCTGCACATCTGGCGCAAGCTGCTCACAGCTGCGCATACCAACGAAGCAATCGACTTCGACGGCAAGCATCTGAAGTCGAAGGGCGGCAAGGCTCTGTATCCGCCCGTGCAGAAGCCGCATCCGCCGCTGTGGTTCGGCGGTTCGTCGCCGGCCGCGCACGAGATGGCAGGCGAGCACATCGACACGTATCTCACATGGGGCGAGCCGCCCGCGGCGGTCGCAAGGAAAATCGCCGACATTCGCGCACGCGCCGCCGCGCATGGCCGCACCATCCGCTTTGGCATTCGCCTGCACGTGATCGTGCGTGAGACGGAAGAAGAAGCGTGGGCCGCCGCCGACAAGCTGATCAGCAAGCTCGACGACGAGACCATCGCCCGCGCGCAGGCGTCGTTCTCGAAGATGGACTCCGAGGGCCAGCGCCGCATGGCCGCGCTGCACGGCGGCAGGCGCGGAAGCCGCGCCGAACTGGAGGTCTACCCGAACCTGTGGGCCGGCGTGGGCCTCGTGCGCGGCGGCGCGGGAACCGCGCTCGTCGGCAATCCTGAGCAAGTGGCGGCGCGCATGAAAGAGTACGCCGACCTCGGGATCGAGACGTTCATTCTGTCCGGCTATCCGCATCTGGAAGAGTCGTATCGGTTTGCGGAACTCGTGTTCCCGTTGCTGCCGAACCGCCAGCGCAAGACTTCTGGCGGGCCGCTGTCCGGACCGTTCGGCGAGATCGTCGGCAACAACTATCTACCGAAGGCGGCGAGCGCGAGCTGAGCGCCGTCCGGCTGCTTGCGGCAGCTTCGACAGTCAATGAGGAAAGTGATCATGGCTCAATCCACCGTGAGTGCGCAGCGTGATGACGGCGTGCGTGGCGGCGCGGCGCTCGGCTTTGTGCGGGCCTCGGCTTTCGGGTCGTTGCGCCAGATCGGCGCGTCGCTTGCGCCCTGGGTCGCACCACTTCTGATCCTGCTCGCGTGGGAAGCCGCCGCGCGCAGCGGCGTGCTGTCCACGCGCGTTCTGCCTGAACCGCTCGCCGTCGTGAAGGCGGCGTGGTCGCTGATCCAGTCGGGCGAAATGTGGGCGGACGTGAAGGTCAGCACGTGGCGCGCCGTGTCCGGTTTTGCAATAGGCGGTGGCATCGGTCTCGTGCTCGGGCTCGCGACTGGCCTCTTCAAGCCGGTCGAGATCGCGCTCGATTCCACCGTGCAGATGATCCGCAATATTCCGGCGCTCGCGATGATCCCGCTGGTGATCTTGTGGTTCGGCATCGAGGAGCAGGCCAAGGTGTTTCTCGTCGCGCTCGGCGTGTTTTTCCCGGTCTACGTGAACACTTTTCACGGTATCCGTTCGGTCGATTCCAACCTGATCGAGATGGCGCGCAGCTATGGCGTGAAGGGTTTCGCGCTATACCGCCATGTGATTCTGCCGGGCGCGTTGCCGTCCATTCTCGTCGGAGTGCGCTTTGCATTCGGGCTGATGTGGGTGACGCTGATCGTCGCAGAGACCATTTCGGCGCAATCGGGCATTGGCTATATGACGATGAACGCGCGCGAATTCCTGCAAACCGATGTCGTGGTGGTCGGCATTCTGCTGTACGCCGCGCTCGGCAAGATCGCCGACTTGCTGGCAAAGAGCCTCGAGCGCGTGTCGCTGCGCTGGCACCCGGCTTATCAACGTGGAGGTAAGGCATGAGCGCAACGACACTCTCGGCGTCGTTCGGCGGCATTGCGGGCAGCGATCTCGAAGCGGAACTGGCGCAGGCGCGCGTCGTGGATCGCGACGCGGATGTGGCGGCCGATCTGGAAGAGCGCGATGGCCGGCATCCGCGTACTCATGCAGAGCGGCCGGGGTTGGAGGGAGCGGGCGCGGTGGTGCGCAATGGGGCGGATGGCGGTCGTGGCGCTCAAGGCGCACCCGGCGCACCCGGCACACACGGCACACACGGCACACACGGCACACACGGCACACACGGCACTAGTGGCACGCCCGGCACTAGCGGCACTAGCGGCACACCCGGCACTAGCGGCGGCAATAACGCCAACGGTCCTCACGGCGCTTTCAGGACAGCCGACTACTCGGTCGAACTGCGTAGCGTCGGCAAGCAGTATGGCGAGCGCAAGGTGCTGACGGACTTCGATCTGTCCATCGAGCGCGGCAGTTTCGTCGCGATCGTCGGCCGCAGCGGCTGCGGTAAGTCGACGTTGCTGCGGCTCGTCGCCGGCCTCGAGAAGACCACCGCGGGCGTGCTCGAAAAACGTGCCGAAGACGGCCGGCCGCTCGATACGCGAATCATGTTCCAGGACGCGCGCCTGCTGCCGTGGAAGACCGTGCTCCAAAACGTGATGCTCGGCCTGCCGCGCAGCGCGCGCGACGACGCCCGCGCCGTGCTCGCCGAAGTCGGCCTGCTGGAGCGCGCGAACGACTGGCCCACCCAGCTTTCCGGCGGTCAGCGTCAGCGCGTGGCACTGGCGCGTGCGCTCGTGCATCGTCCGCAATTGCTGTTGCTCGACGAGCCGCTCGGCGCGCTCGACGCGTTGACGCGCATCGAAATGCACACGCTGATCGAGCGCCTGTGGCGCGAGCACAAGTTCACCGCATTGCTCGTCACGCACGACGTGCACGAAGCCGTTGCGTTAGGCGATCGCATTCTGTTGATCGAAGAAGGGCGCATCGCGCTCGATCAGGCGGTGCCGCTCGCGCGTCCGCGAGCGCGTGCGTCCGCGGGCTTCGCCGCGCTCGAAGAGCATGTGTTGCAGCGCGTGCTGAAGAATGCGCCGAACGGCGACGCATTGTCGGACGAGCCTCACGGCGCGCGCGACGCACGCCCGCGCGATGCGGCGAGCGCCGGCCGTTTCACGCGGCCGACAGATGTTCGTTGGGCTGTCTGACATTCCTTGACTGACTGAATTCAATCGCTTCTCTGGAGCCACCCGCAATGAGCATTTCCGCTATCAACGTACGCAATCAGTTCAAAGGCAAGGTCAAGGAAATCATCCGCGGACCGGTCGTGTCCGAAGTCGATGTCGACACACCGTTCGGCATCGTGACCTCGGTGATCACCACGCGCTCCATCGACGAACTCGAGCTGCAGGTCGGCTCGGAAGTCGTCGCGCTGGTCAAGTCGACAGAGGTCTCGATCGCGCGCCTGTAAGCGCCGCGCTATTTTGCGTTCGCGCCGCTCGCGGGCGGCTCGTGCATCATTTTGTCGTTAGTCGGTTTGCGCGGACGTTTGATCGGCATGTTGTCCGGATTGCTCGATCCGGTCGCACCGGAGGCCGATTCCGGCGGCTTTACCATCGACGACGCAGCGTCGCCCGGCTGGTTTGCCTGCGCGGCCTGAGTCGTGTGCGTTGTCTGCTTCGGCGGGGCCGCGTCCGTCTTCGCCCACGCGGCCGTTTCACCCGCGCCCAGCGCGAGCAGCGCGGCGGCTGCGGTGAGCGCGGCCAGAGTGCTTCGCTTCATCTCGTTCTCCTTTTGCGTGCCCCGCGTTTGCACGGGTTGCATGAGGTTTCCTGGTAGACCCGCGTCGTCCGCGAAAATTCACGCGCAAGCCATTCGCTCATGACGATCCGCCGACGCTACACCATCCGCCGTGGAAACTTGCTAGGATGAATTAGTCGTGTCGACGGAGACCGCCATGTCCAAGCCACTGAGTCCCGAAGCGATAGAAGCCTTGCGGCGCCTGAACGAAGTAGGCGTCGGACAGCCGGTGCCGAAGTTCCCGCAGTCCGTGACCGCGCAACTGCTGGCGTGCGGTCTCGTCGCCGAAGCGAATGACGACGAGGTCGAAATCACCTGCAACGGCAGGCAATATCTTTCCGGCGATTGCGACTGAACGCGCTGACAGGCGTCTCACGCGATGTCGCGGTACGAGCCGCCAGAGGTTGCGCTTGCCGGGGCAGGCCGTAGCGCGCCGCGTCAAAGCTGACGCGGGCGTGTTCGCGCGCGACAAATCGCAGTCCCTAGTCCGGCAGAAGCAAGGAGGTGAAGATGGAGCCGAAGGGCCTCGACATGGGCGATTACCAGGAGCGCTACCTGGACTACGACATCGAGGTCGCGGTCGAGCAGGTGCTTACCGGCGTCAAGGCACATTTCCGGGTGCTGCGTGAAAACGCGGTGGTGGTCGACTGGCGGCTGGTGCATATCGACAGTCTTTGGCCTACCGAGCATGCTGCCGCCGAAGCCGGCTTTCGCGCCGCGCGCGAGGTAATCGACGCGGGTCTCGCGGCTTGAGGGCGCCGGTGCGCGTCGGCTGCTCCGGCCCGCCGCGGCTGAAGAGACAGGTAAACGAAACTGGGCGCCGGCACCGGAATCCGGTGCGGCGCCCAATTCGCATGCTGCCGCAGGGGCAGCATGGTAGACGGCGAGTGCTTAGTGGCCGAAGAACACCGATTGCGGACCCGAAACCGGTTCGCGGGTGCCCGATTGCGACGACGCGTTGTTGACGCCGCCGTAAGCGTTTGCCTCGGCGTTAGCACGTTCTGCCGCGACGGTTTGCGCGTTCTGGCCTTGTTGCGAAGCCGGTGCGCCGACGGACGGGCGATAGAACGGTGCGGGGCCGTAGCCGCTCGCAAAAGCCGGTGCAGCGATCGAAGCGGAAACAGCAACGAGCAGGGCGGCGATGAATTTGGTCTTCATGATGTACCTCCAATGATTTCGATTTTCAGGGTGGCGTTGCAGGGCCGGTGGGGTGTGTCTGCAACGTCGATGGAAGGCAGTGTATACCCCTACTATCGAAAATTTGTGCCGATAATCTGAAATTACTATTCTCGCTGCTGAAATAATGCTGTCGAGCCTTACGTAGCGCGGCAGAGCGGTGGTTCGACCCCTGTTTATCGGGGGCAAAACTATCTTCATAGACCTGATCCAGGAAGGGTGATCGGCGCGTAGACGAGGCTCCGGTCCGGCGGTATCCCGGGTTGCGGTAAAATCGCGGTTTCGAGTCAAGCCGTTTGGCCGCCCCATGTCTTTGCCTCTGCCCGCCAGTCCACGCCGCGTCAGCGTCGCCCCGATGATGGACTGGACCGATCGCCATTGCCGCTCGCTTCATCGCATGATTTCGCGCCATACGTGGCTTTACACCGAAATGGTGACGACCGGCGCGCTGCTGCACGGCGACGTGCCCCGCCATCTCGCGTTCACGCCGGACGAGGCGCCCGTCGCGTTGCAACTCGGCGGCAGCGAGCCCGAAGACCTTGCGCGCTCGGCCAAGCTCGGCGAGCAGTGGGGTTACGACGAGATCAATCTGAACTGCGGCTGTCCGTCGGAGCGCGTGCAGCGCGGCGCGTTCGGCGCGTGTCTGATGAACGAGCCGCAACTGGTTGCAGACTGTGTGAAGGCGATGCGCGACGTGGTCTCGGTGCCGGTGACGGTCAAGCACCGGATCGGCGTGGATGCCGTCGAGGAGTACGGCTTCGTGCGCGACTTTGTCGGCACCATTGCGGAGGCGGGCTGCGAGATCTTCATCGTGCATGCGCGCAATGCGATTCTCAAAGGCCTGAGCCCGAAAGAGAATCGCGAGATTCCGCCGCTCAAGTACGACTACGCGTATCGATTGAAGCGCGACTTTCCGCAACTGGAGATCGTCATCAACGGCGGAATCAAGACGCTAGACGAAGTCGAGACGCATCTGCAACACGTGGATGGCGTGATGCTCGGCCGCGAGGCCTATCACAACCCGTATCTGCTCGCCGATGTCGACGCGCGCTTCTATGGTTCGACCGAGGCGCCGCTCACGCGCGAGCAGGTGGAAGCGAAGCTGATCGAGTATTGCGCGGTAGAGATGGCGCGCGGCACGTATCTCGGCGCGATCACGCGTCACGCGCTCGGCCTTTACCGCGGCGAAGCCGGCGCGCGCGGCTGGCGGCGTGTGCTGTCCGACAGCAAACGTCTCGCTGCGCGCGACCTCTCGATCTTCGACGAGGCGAGACAACATCTGCGTGAGCCGGTCGAAATTTTTGAATAAAGGACTAGGCAAACGCCGTTCGTGTTCGTATAATCTCGTTTCTTCGTTGGCGAGCCATGTTTTAAAGCGATTATCCAAGCGATAGGCAAGCGATAATCAAGCAATAAGCAAGCAATAAAGCGGCGAGTCAAAGCAGATATCAGTGGTGGCTGTAGCTCAGTTGGTAGAGTCCAGGATTGTGATTCCTGTTGTCGTGGGTTCGAGCCCCATCAGCCACCCCAAAGAATTCAGCGGTAAAGAGTTGCAGAAAGATTGACAAACGGCGTTGTGAGAAATCACAACGCCGTTTTTGTTTTGCGCCTTGTTTTCGCGGAGCAGTCGGACATCAATGGCTGCGACCTCCGCCATGCCAGCCGCCGCCGCTCCACGAACTGCCGCCTCGCGATCCACCATATCCGCCGCCGTGCCAGCCCCCGCCGTGGCCGCCATGCCAGTCGCCGCCGCGCCAGTGGCCACCGCCACCGTGGTAGCAGCAGGACCCACCCCAGCCACCCCAGATGCCTACCGTGCCGTACACCGGCGCATACGGTGCGCCGTACGCGTAGCCATAGTCGGGGTAATAAGGTTGCGCGTAGCCGTAGTCATAGGCGGGCGCCACAGCGCATCCGCCGACGGCTGCTGCCACCGCCAGCAATGCCACCGATCCAAAGAGCCTGTTCACGATCTCGTCTCCCTGTCCTGACCCGTCCTGACATAAAGAATCAGAAAGGCCGCGCGCGAAGGAGTTCAGCCGCATTTGTGTCCGTGCGTTACGGTCCGCCACAATACGCCGGCGGACGGCACGCGCTCACGCCGCGTTCCATGCCGGAGCCTGCGCACAATGCTGGCGTGGCGAGCTGTGTCGGCCGGTTCGCGACGCGGTAACAGTTGGTTAATCTTCGGCCTCGTCAACGTGCCGCGCCGGCGATGGTCATCCAGTCGAAGGAACGCCTCAGCGTTGCCGCAAAGGCTCGATCAGCGACGACAACCCGTTGTGATCGATCTCGTGCATCAACGCAAGCAGCCGTCCAATCTCGCCCGGTGGAAAGCCCTGGCTCGCGAACCAGTTCAGGTAATGGCCGGGCAGGTCGGCAATCAGGCGGCCTTTGTATTTGCCATACGGCATCGTGCGCGTGACCAGCAACTCGAGGTGTTCGCGATTCATGGAGGTTCGACCGAAAGGGTTGAGCGCGGCGCCCGCGGACGCCTGCCAGGACGGCATTCTAGCCTCGCTGCAGGCATCGCGCCGGCGTGGTAACGTCCCCGGTTTATGTTCATACAAACGATAGGACAGCTTTCATGGAATACCGCAGACTCGGCGATTCGGACGTACAGGTCAGCCTGATCGGGCTCGGCACTATGACGTGGGGCGAGCAGAACAGCGAGCAGGAGGCGCACGCGCAGATCGACTACGCGCTCGACCACGGCATCAACCTCATCGACACCGCGGAAATGTATCCGGTGCCGCCGCGTGCAGAGACGCAGGGTTCGACCGAACGCTTTATCGGCACATGGCTCGCGCAGCATCGCAGCGCCCGCGACAAGATCGTGCTTGCCACCAAGATCGCTGGGCCCGCGCGTCAGCCGCACAACCCGCGCCATATCCGCGGCGAAACCAACCAGTTCGATCGCAAGAATCTGACAGAGGCGCTCAACGATAGCCTCAAGCGTCTGCAAACGGACTACGTCGATCTGTATCAGTTGCACTGGCCGGACCGCAGCACGATGACGTTCGGCCGCCCGGCGTATCCGTGGGTCGACGACGAATACACGGTGCCCATCGACGAAACGCTCTCCGTGCTCGGCGATTTCGTCAAGGCGGGCAAGGTGCGGCACGTGGGCGTCTCGAACGAAACGCCGTGGGGCGTCGCGCAGTTTCTGCGCGCATCGGAGAAACTCGGCTTGCCGCGCATCGTCAGTATTCAGAACCCGTACAGTCTGCTCAATCGTACTTACGAAGCAGGGCTCTCCGAATACGCGCATCGCGACAATATCGGCTTGCTCGCGTATTCGCCGCTCGCGTTCGGCTGGTTGACGGGCAAGTATGAAGGCGGGGCGCGTCCGGCCGGCGCGCGCATTTCGCTGTTCGAGCGCTTTCAGCGCTACAGCAAGCCGCAAGCGATTCAGGCCACTTCGCGTTACGTCGAACTGGCGAAGCGCGTTGGGCTCTCGCCCGCGCAGTTGGCGCTCGCCTTCGTCAACAGCCGGCCGTTCGTGACCAGCAATCTCATCGGCGCCACCTCGCTCGATCAGTTGATGGAGAACATTGCGAGCGTCGATGTAAAGCTCTCGCAGGACGTGCTCGATGAAATCGACGCGCTGCATCAGTTGCAGCCGAACCCTGCGCCGTAAGCGGCCGGGACGTACCGGGAAGCCGGCAGGAAACGGGCAGGAAGCGGGCGCGAAACGGGCAAGAGAAAAGGGCAAGAGACGGGCAGGAGAAAAGGGCAAGAGACGGGCAGGAAGCCGGCAGGAATCTGGCAGGAAGCGGGCAAGGAGCCGCCAGCAAGCGGCCACCAGGCACCCAGCAAGCACCAGCAAGCGGCCCCTACTTGCAACGAAAGGCAAATGTGCCTGCCTGTCGGCAAATCACGACCTAAACTGTGGTGAGCAGGGCGGGCTTCGCCACTCGTGCCGTTCCCGCCGTCCACGCCGCGCGCGTCATGGCGTTGACCGGCGCGCCTGAATGGTACGATGCAGCCCAAAAACGGCAGCGGCGGCGGCTTGTCCGCCGCGCTGTACAACACAGCGATAGGACCCAGGACATCGAATGGCGCAACAGAAAACAAACCCAAAACTCGAGCAGGCGCTGACGCGCGGGGACCTTGCAATCCGTCAGGCGAATTCGGCGCGGGCTACCGCGTTGCTGCGCGCGTTGGCCAAAATGATCGTGGATGCCTCGGCAACCATCGGCGTGGAAGCCTTCACGCTGATCCCGGACGGCGACAAGATTTACGATCCCGCTGACGGCCTCTGGCCGCAAGAGCTGCAGATATCGCTCGACGGTCCCGTCGAAGACGCCGACCCCGACGAGATCCGCACCGTGCGCTTGATCGCCGACGACCCCGGCACCATGTTCCGCGTCGAATGGCAGCGTGCCGACGGCAAAATTGGGCGTCACGAAGGCGGCCCGTTTGCGACCGTCGCGTTCATCTCAGACGTCGACATTCCGTGGACCGACGACGAGGACTGAGCCAGCAGCGGTCGCACAGTTTCGCGCGCGGGCGCTGGCCGCCTCGGCCCAGCGCCCGCGAAGATGTCAGCTACTTCATCATCCTGCGCCGGAACAGCACGGCCGAAACAATAAACCCGCCTACTGCATAAGCCGCCAGTATCGCGGCATGTCCTGCGGCGTTTTCCAGCGGCCGCGCCAGCATCGCCGGCCGGATCAGATCGACGGCGTGTGCCAAAGGCAGTGCTTCGGCGGCGCCGCGCGCGGCGGCGGGCAACTGCGAGATCGGGAAAAACACGCCGGAGAGCAGCAACATCGGCGTCAGCACCAGCGTCTGATAAAACATGAAAAAGTCGTACGACGGCGCGAGCGCGGTCACGACCATCGCGACACTGGCAAACGCAAGTCCCGTCAGCACGATGACGGGCAGCGCCAGCAGCATCGACGGAAAACTGGCGTAGCCGAGCGCGCCCGCCACCAGCATGATTGCGGCGCCCGAAAGCACCGACTTGCTGGCCGCCCAGATCACTTCGCCGAGCACGATATCACCGAGCGTCAACGGTGTGTGCATGATGGCTTCCCACGTGCGCTGCACGTGCATGCGCGAGAAGCCGGAATACATGGACTCGAAGCTCGCCGACATCATCACGCTCGAAGCCACCGTGCCGGCGGCGAGGAACGCGATATACGACACGCCGTCGACGCGCCCGACCATCAGTCCCAAGCCGAAACCCAGGCCGAACAGATAGATCATCGGATCGGCGAGATTGCCGAACATCGAGGCAAGCGCAAGCTTCTTCCACACCAGATAGTTGCGGCGCCACACCGCGATCCAGTTGACGGCGTTCGCGGGCAGGGCGGCGAGCGGCGCCTGCCTGGGCGGCGTGGCTTCGTTGCTTCGGTAGGTGCGTGCGTCCATGCGAGTCTCGCGGGTGTTTGGAGTGGTGTTTCGGGCGGTATGTCGTGCAGTGTCTTGTGCAACGTCGCGCGCAGTGTCTTATGCCGTGTCTCGTGCAGTGCTTCGTGCAACGTCTCGTGCAGTATCTTTTGAGACGTCCCGTGCGGCATCTCGTCCACCGTCGGGTACGGTGCCGCATGTAGCGTCGGGTGCACTGCCTCGTGCACTGCCTGCCAGTCGCAGTCGTTGGCGCAGCGCGGAGCGCTCTCAGTCCTGCATCTCGCGCCCCGTCAACCGCAGGAACACATCCTCCAGGTTCGCGGGGCGGTGCAGATAACGCAGATCCGTGCGTTGCTTTAGCCGCGCATGCACCGGCCCGGCGTCGTTCACATAACAGAAAAGCGTTTCGCCGCTGATCTCCGTGCGCTGCGCTAGCGGCGCGAGTTCGTCGCGCAACGCGAGCGGATCAGGGCCGAAAACCTCGATCACGTCGCAGCCGATTTCCGATTCGATCAGCGCGCGCGGCGCGCCTTCCGCAATCTTGCGTCCTTCCTCGATCACGCACAGCCGGTCGCATAGCCGCTCGGCTTCCTCCATGAAATGCGTGGTCAGCAGGATCGTCTTGCCGCGCCCCAGCAGCGAACGCAGCCGCTCCCAGATCAGATGCCGCGCCTGCGGGTCAAGACCGGTAGTCGGCTCGTCCATGATCAGCACGTCGGGATCGTTGACGAGCGCCCGCGCGAGCGTGAGGCGCCGCTTCATGCCGCCCGACAGTTCGCTCACGCGCGCGTCCGCTTTGCTTTCGAGGCGCGCGAATTCCAGCAGCGACGGCACCATCGCCCGGCATTGCGCGCCGCTCAACCCGAAATACCGTCCGAACACCAGCAGGTTCTCGCGGACGGTGAAGTCCGGATCGAGGTTGTCGAACTGCGGCACCACTCCGACGCGTGCCCGCGCGAGGCGCGCCCGTCCAGGAATCGGCTCGCCGCACAGATGGATCGCACCGGCGTCCGGCGCGGCGATGCCCAGCAGCATGCGCAACGTGGTGGTCTTGCCCGCCCCGTTTGGTCCGAGAAGGCCGAAACATTCGCCGGTGTCGACATGAAACGACAGTCCGTCGACAACCTTCTTGTCGCCGTAGCTTTTTTCGACTCGGTGAAATTCGATCGCGGCGTCAGGCATGGGTGAAATCGAGGCTCCGGGAAAAGGCGCAAATGACCGGGAAGGCTGCTCATTCTAGGCCATCGGCCGGGAACTGTTGGCGCGCCCACCACGCTGGCAAAGCCGCTTCTTGCACCGCCGCAAGAGCGCCGCCGACGCTGCCGCCATGGCGCGCGCCCCGTATGCACAAGGCAGGGGCAAACGGGAATCGCACTTAGCGTTTTCCATCCCTTGCAAGCTGAATTGCGGCGCACCATGATTGACTAGACCGCGCTTGTGCGGAAAGGGGAAAACGATGGCGAGCTACCAGAAAATCCTGCTGTGCTACGACGGCTCGCGTGAAGGCCGCAAAGCGCTACGTTGCGGCGCCGATCTTGCGTTGGATCTCAAAGCGGAAACGCATCTGCTCTCGGTAGTGGACATGCGCTCGAGCATCGCGCAAAGCGCGGGCCTGCTGACCGACGTCGCTTGCGGCAGCTTCGAAAAGACCGCGCGGGACATTCTGCAAGAAGGCGTGGACTGGCTGACGGAGCGCGGCGTGAAGGCGCAAGGGCACTTTGCGTTCGGCCATCCGATCGACGAGATCGCCAATCTGGCCAACGAACTACGTGTGGATCTGGTGGTGGTCGGGCACCGCTGCCGCACCGGCTTGTCCCGCTGGTGGATGGGCGCGGGCAACACACCGCTGCTTGACCGCGTGTCGTGCAGCATTCTGGTCGCGTGTTCTTCCGCGCAGGAGCAGCAGCAAGAGGCAGCCTGAGCGAGCCGCCCAGCCTGGCGAACTCACCACGCCCGGGCCGCGCTCGTCACTCGTTCAGATTGACTGCGGCCAGCTTCCACGTGAAGAGGCCTTCGCGTAGGAAGATCGCAGAGTAACGCGCGTCGCCCGCGCCGTGCTGGTACGTGACGGCGAACTCGTTGAGGCCGCGATAGCCGGCCGTGGTTTGCGGCGGCTGTGGTGGCGCGGCGCTGCGGCCCGTGTTGCCGGAGGCACCGGGGTTTGCGCTGTTGCCGGCGCTTTGATCCGCATGATTTGGCGTACCGGGCGATGCGGAGGCAGGCCCGTTTTCCGCAGCCGGATTGTTCGCGGCCTGCGGCGCGGGCGGCCGCTCGCCGGGTTCGCCGCGCGGCGGCATGCCGTTGAGCAAAGCGGCCACGCCATCTGGCGTCGCATAGGCGTCGACTAGCGGGCCAATCAATGCCACGCCGATCATCGCGCCAATCGCCGCCAGAGGATTGCCGTTTCCGTGCGAGTCGAGGCGCCGCGTCAGCAGACTCGTGACCTGCTGCTTCAGGCTTTCGCGCAACGCGGGGAAATCGACGTACTGATTGACGGTTTGCGCGTCTCGCGCGTCGGCGGCGCGTTTTAGGTTATTGAGTGCGATATAGGGCGACGCATACTCGAAGCCCAAGCCTGCAATCACCGCGATAACGAGGAGCGTGACGATAAGCGGACGGACGCCGCGCGTCTTGCGTGTTGAAACTGCCATCGGCCGGAATTCTCCATGAGGTCTGGTCTAAGGTTGACCGGCGTGGCGCTGAAACGATCCCCTTCGTTGCAGGGAGCGACGCAATGAGCGTCGCAATGCACATGGCAACAGCTTGAATGCGCGACGTTTCCCGCGACGCTCGTTCACACCTGCCAACTCTCAAGCCTCGAACACCGCGCCCTGAACGTTGGTTTCGTCGGCGATGCAACGGTCGATCATTCTGCACACCGCGTCCATGGTGCCGACCATGATGAGCCGCGACGGTCCATGATAGACCCGCACCGGCGCGCGACGCGCCGGCTCTGCCATATTGAGCCCCGAATTCAGCGACACGCGCGCAAATGCTGGCAGGGACGAGGGCAGTGAGGCCGGCAGTGAGGACGGCAGCGAGAACGACAACGCAGCATGCACATCGGAGCCGCTCGCCGGCGAATCGAACAGCGACGCAGTGGTGGCCGCGGATGCTTCGATCAGTGAGCAAGGCACCAGCTTGCGCAGATGGCGCAGACGGCCGAACTGGCGAAACGGCAACAGACGGGCAAGGCGTTCCATAAGGCTCTCCGGGCGATTCAATGTGAGTGCTGCGTTAGTCGGTGGCAGGCGAGGGCGGGTGTACGGTATTGCCGCAAAACGACCAGCCCGGCGGCGCGCGTGCTATCAGAACTCGCCGGGGCGAATCAGCCCCACAGCGATGCCTTCCAGCGCGAAATCCGCACTGCCTGTCTCGACGAAGATGTTTTCGTAATCGGGATTCTCGGCAATCAGCTCGATACCGTTGGGCCGGCGCTTCAGACGCTTGACCGTGACGTCGTCGCCGAGTCGGGCAATGATGATCTGGCCGTCTTTCGCCTCGCTTCGCTTTTGCACCGCGAGCAGGTCGCCGTCGAAAATGCCCGCGTCGCGCATGGAAAGCCCCCGCACCTTCAGCAGGTAGTCGGGCTTGCTCGAGAACAGCGCGGGATCGCACGCGTAGTGCTGGGCGATATGTTCCTGAGCGAGGATCGGACTGCCCGCCGCGACCCGGCCGACGAGCGGCAGCGACAACTGCATGAGGGCTGGATGCGGCAACGTGAACTGATGCTGCCCGCCCTCCTGGCCGAATTCCTGAGGCACCAGCCGGATGCCGCGCGACGCACCCGCCGCGAGCTCGATCACGCCCTTGCGGGCCAATGCCCGCAGATGCTCTTCGGCCGAGTTGGCGGAGCTGAAGCCGAGTTCGGCCGCAATTTCCGCGCGGGTTGGCGGAAAGCCGGTGCGTTCGATGGCCCGGCGGATCAGATCGAAGACCTGCTGCTGTCGTGCGGTGAGTTTGGTCATGGCGCCACTGTATGGATGAACAGGTGGCTGTATTTTTATACAGTATCCGGCGCAATTCAAGCTTTACTTTAAGTTTGCGTCGACGCACCGCGCTACAGCATCGGCAAGCGGCGCTTTGGCATCCCTTTTCGCGCCGCAACGCCTTATCTGGCTGTCATTACCACTTTTGCGTATTAAAAAATGAGCAAACATTATTTTTAATGATGAAACCCCTTCGATAGACTGGCCTCCCAGTCGCGCTCATGTGCACGTGACCCGACGCAGAACAACATCATTC
The DNA here is from genome assembly GCF_000472445.1 of Burkholderia sp. WSM2230. Lineage (GTDB taxonomy): Bacteria > Pseudomonadota > Gammaproteobacteria > Burkholderiales > Burkholderiaceae > Paraburkholderia. Next base: position 262,357 of record NZ_AXAJ01000006.1, on the reverse strand, counting down.
GCTGTTTCAGCGGACCAACACGCGGAGAACTGGCATGAACCATCGGAACACGGGGCGGACTCGCAAGACCCGGACACTCATTGCAGCGCTTGCCCTTGGCGCGGCAGCCGCGCTCGGCGCAATCTCCCAGGCGCAGGCGGCCGACACGACGCTGCTAAACGTTTCTTACGACCCGACGCGCGAGCTTTATCAGGATGTGAACCAGGCGTTCGGCAAGGAATGGAAGGCGAAGACCGGCGAGAGCGTCACCTTCAAGCAGTCGCATGGCGGCTCCGGCGCGCAGGCCCGCTCGGTGCTCGACGGCCTGCAGGCCGACGTAGTGACGCTCGCGCTTGCCTATGACATCGACGCCCTCGCAAACAAGGGCTTGATCGACCGGAACTGGCAGAAGCGCCTGCCGGACAACGCGTCGCCGTACACGTCGACCATCGTGTTTCTGGTGCGCAAGGGCAACCCCAAGCACATCAAGGATTGGGACGATCTGACGAAGCCGGGCGTGTCGATCGTCACGCCGAACCCGAAGACCTCGGGCGGCGCGCGCTGGAATTACCTCGCCGCGTGGGCATATGCCGCGCACCTGCCGGGCGGCAACGATCAGAAGGCGAAGGAGTTCGTCGCGAAGCTCTACAAGAACGCCGGCGTACTCGATTCAGGCGCGCGCGGCGCGACCACCAGCTTCGTGCAACGCGGCATCGGCGACGTGCTGATCGCGTGGGAAAACGAGGCGTTCCTGTCGGTCAAGGAGTTCGGCACGGACAAGTTCGAGATCGTGGTGCCGTCGGTGAGCATTCTGGCCGAGCCGCCGGTCGCGGTGGTGGACAAGGTGGTGGACAGGCACGGCACGCGCAAGCTTGCCGAGGCCTATCTGAACTTTCTTTATAGCGAGCAGGGTCAGGAAATTGCCGCGAAGAACTTCTACCGTCCGCGCTCGAATAAGGTGCCGGCCGAGCTGACCGCGAAGTTTCCGAAGCTGAAGCTGTACACCGTCGACGATACGTTCGGCGGCTGGACCAACGCGCAGAAGACACATTTTGCCGACGGCGGCGTGTTCGATTCGATCTACCAGCCGCAGTAACACTGCCGCTACCCGTGCCGCAGCCGGCGCGGGCAGGGCAACGCGACGCGCGGTTGCGCGTCGTTCCGGAGCGCGCCGCTGGCGCGCTTTTGGCCGATCGGGACCCGGCGGCCTGCAACACGAGCATCAACCGAAAGAGTAACGAGCATGACCACGTTGACCTTCCGAAAACCGAGCGCATTGCCGGGTTTTGGCCTGACTCTGGGCATCACAGTGGCGTATCTGAGCCTCGTGGTGCTGATCCCGCTCGCGGCGACGTTTCTGAAGACGGCGACCCTCGACTGGAGTCAGTTCGTACGCGCGGTCAGCTCGCCGCGCGTGCTCGCGTCCTACCGGCTGACTTTCTTTTCGGCGCTCGGCGGCGCGCTGATCAACGCGGTGTTCGGTTTTCTTGTCGCGTGGGTGCTCGTGCGCTACAGGTTTCCATTCAAGCGCATCGTCGATGCCGTGGTCGATCTGCCGTTCGCGCTGCCTACGTCGGTGGCCGGCATCTCGCTCGCGGCGGTCTATGCGGGCAACGGCTGGATCGGCCAGTTCCTCGAACCGCTCGGGCTGAAGGTGGCCTTCACGCCGGTGGGCGTGCTGGTGGCGCTGACCTTCATTGGTTTGCCGTTCGTCGTGCGCACCGTGCAACCGGTGCTCGAGGAGTTCGAGCGCGAGCAGGAGGAGGCAGCGGCCTGCCTCGGCGCGTCGCGCTGGCTGACCTTTCGCCGCGTGGTGCTGCCCGCGGTATTGCCGGCGCTGCTTACCGGTTTCGCGCTTGCCTTCGCGCGCGCATTGGGCGAATACGGCTCGGTCATCTTCATCGCCGGCAATGTGCCGATGAAGTCGGAGATCACGTCGCTCCTCATCATCACGAAGCTCGAGCAGTACGACTACGCAGGCGCGACGGCGCTGGCGGTGGTGATGCTCGTCGTCTCGTTCCTGATGCTGCTTTTCATCAACACGTTGCAGTGGTATCTGCAGCGCCGCACGAGCCGCGGCAACGCGGGTCCGGCGCCGGCCGCAGCGAGCGTGCCGAGTGTCGCGAGCCTTGGCGGAGGTGCGCAATGAGCCGCGATTCTGTGAATAGCATCGGGAACGCGGACACCGTAGAGGCACGCGCCGCGGTTCCTCGCGCACCGCTGAATGTCGCGCGCCGGCCCGATCCAGTCACGGAGCCGGCCGTCGTGCGCTGGATCCTGACCGGCATCGCCTTGCTGTTTCTTGCGCTCTTTCTGGTCGTGCCGCTCGTCGCCGTGTTTTATCAGGCGCTCAGCAAGGGGCTCGGTTTCTATCTGGAGTCGCTCGCGGACCCGGATGCGCTCGCTGCCATCAAGCTCACGGCAATCACCGCGGCGATTGCGGTGCCGCTCAACCTGGTGTTCGGTCTTGCGGCTTCGTGGTGTATCGCCAAGTTCGAGTTTCGCGGCAAGGCGCTTTTGACCACACTGATCGATCTGCCGTTTTCCGTTTCGCCGGTGATCTCGGGGCTCATCTACGTGTTGATGTTCGGCGCGCAAGGGTGGTTCGGCCCATGGCTACAGGCGCATAACGTGCAGATCATTTTCGCGGTGCCCGGTATCGTGCTCGCGACGATTTTCGTCACGTTCCCGTTCGTCGCGCGCGAGCTGATTCCGCTCATGCAGGCACAAGGCAACGACGAGGAAGAAGCCGCGCATGTGCTGGGCGCGTCCGGCTGGCAGATTTTCCGCCGCGTCACGCTGCCGAATGTGAAATGGGGCCTGCTGTACGGCGTGATTCTGTGCAACGCGCGGGCGATGGGCGAGTTCGGCGCCGTATCGGTGGTGTCGGGCCACATTCGCGGACAGACCGACACGATGCCGCTGCACGTCGAAATTCTCTATAACGAATACAACTTCTCAGCGGCGTTTGCCGTGGCGTCGGTGCTGGCCCTGCTTGCGCTCGTCACGCTCGCGCTGAAGCTGCTCGCCGAGCGCCACATGTCCGCGGAATTGTCGGGCGCGCGCGACCTGCCCGCGCATGCTGGCCCGGCCGCGTTGCCGGCCACGGCGCTGCCGCATGGAACGTCAGTCTCGCAGCAACACCCGCTCAAGCAAGGAGAGCTGTAATGGGTATCACCGTACGTAACCTGCACAAGCGCTTCGGCGATTTCGTCGCGCTCGATAACGTCTCGCTCGACTTTCCGCCGGGCGAACTGGTTGCGCTGCTCGGGCCCTCCGGGTGTGGCAAGACCACCTTGCTGCGCGTGATCGCGGGTCTCGAATACGCGGACGGCGGGCAAGTCGTGCTGCAAGGCCAGGACGTCGCGACGGTCGGCGCGCGCGAGCGCGAAGTGGGCTTCGTGTTCCAGCATTACGCGTTGTTCCGTCATATGACGGTGTTCGAGAACGTGGCGTTTGGTCTTCGCGTGAAACCGCGCAGGGAGCGTCCGTCGGAAGCGGTGATCCGCGAGAAAGTGCATGAGCTGCTCAAGCTCGTGCAACTGGACTGGCTCGCGCAACGCTATCCGTCCGAGTTGTCGGGCGGCCAGCGCCAGCGTATCGCACTCGCCCGCGCGCTCGCCGTCGAACCAAAAGTGCTGCTGCTCGACGAGCCGTTCGGCGCGCTCGACGCCAAGGTGCGCAAGGAACTGCGCAGCTGGCTGCGGCGCCTGCACGACGATCTGCATATCTCGACGATCTTCGTCACGCACGATCAGGAAGAGGCGCTCGAGGTGGCGGATCGCATCGTCGTGCTCAATCGCGGACACGTGGAGCAGGTCGGCAGTCCGCAGGACGTGTACGACCATCCGCAGACTTCGTTCGTGTACGAGTTTCTCGGCGCGGCGAACCGTCTGCACGGCAAGGTCGACGCGAGCGGTTTCGTGGTGGACGGCGCGGCCTTGCCGGTGGCAGTCAGCACCGACTTCAGCGGTCCGGCTTTCGCCTATGTGCGTCCGCACGACCTGCAGTTGTATCCGCAGTCGGCGGGACATCGCGAGGGCATCGTCGTCGACGTGCGGCGCGTCGTGACGCTCGGCGGCTCGGTGCGGGTCGAGCTCGCGGGCCGCGAGGGCAACCTGCTCGAAGCGGAACTCGATCGCGAAGCATGGCGCGATCTGCAGCTCGCGGTCGGCGACGGCGTGACCGCCGTGCCGCGCGCGCTGCGCGTGTTTCCGGCGCAGTGAACGCGCACGGTCTGACGCAAGCCGATTCGATCCAACGCGACTCACTCCAATAATTCAACTTTCGCTGAACCGGACACTTCAAGATGAATTTCCAGCAATTGCGCTTCGTGCGCGAGGCCGTGCGTCAGAACATGAACCTGACCGAAGTGGCGAACGTGCTGTACACGTCGCAATCGGGCGTGTCGAAACAGATCAAGGACCTCGAGGACGAACTCGGCGTCGATATTTTCATTCGACGCGGCAAGCGGCTCACGGGTCTCACCGAACCGGGCAAGGCGGTGCATCAACTGATCGAGCGGATGCTGCTGGATGCCGAGAATCTGCGCCGCGTCGCGCGCCAGTTCGCGGATCAGGACAGCGGGCACCTGGTGGTCGCGACGACGCACACCCAGGCCCGCTACGCGCTGCCGAAAGTGATCCGCCAGTTCACCGAGGTATTCCCCAAGGTGCATCTCGCGCTGCGCCAGGGCAGCCCGCAGCAGATCGCGCAGATGATCATCAACGGCGAGGCGGATATCGGCATCTCGACCGAAGCGCTGGACCGTTTTCCGGACATCGTCACATTTCCGTGCTATTCGTGGCATCACGTGGTGGTCGTGCCGAAGGATCACCCGCTCGTCGGGCGCCCTAATCTGACGCTCGACGAAATTGCCGAATTCCCGATCGTCACGTATGACCAGGATTTCACGGGGCGCTCGCATATCGACCAGGCGTTCGCGAAAGCGGGCGCATTGCCCGACGTGGTGCTGACCGCAATCGACGCCGACGTGATCAAAACCTACGTCGAGCTGGGCATGGGCATCGGCGTGGTTGCGGCGATGGCCTACGATCCGAAGCGCGACAGCGAACTCGTGGCGCTCGACACGCAGCATCTGTTCGAAGCGAGCACGACGCGCGTCGGCTTGCGCAAGGGCGCGTTCCTGCGCGCATACGCGTACCGTCTGATCGAGATGTTCGCGCCGCAACTGACAGAAGCCGAAATCGCCGCGCAATTGCGCGAAGCGGTGTGAGGGCGTTGACGGCCTGAACGAACGGCCAAAGGGTTTGTGGGGAGTTCGGAGGCGCGCGAGGGCGGCGTGCGATCGCTTACAATCGCCGCCATGAACACACAGACCTCCTCTTCATCCGTAAGCGCGGCACCGTTGCCGCGCATCGCCGTGCTCGCCACCGGCGGCACGATTGCCGGCGCGGCTGCCGACGCCACCAACACCGCGGGCTATCAGGCGGGCGTGGTCGGCGTCGAGCAATTGCTCTCGGTCGTGCCGGCCTTGTCTACGGTCGCGCGCATCGCGCCCGAACAGATTGCGAGCGTCGACAGCAAGGACATGTCCATGGCGCTGTGGACCGCGCTTGCTCAGCGCATCAACACGCTGCTTGCCGCCGACGACATCGACGGCGTGGTAATCACACACGGCACCGACACGCTCGAGGAAACCGCCTATCTGCTGCATCTCACAGTGAAGTCGGACAAGCCCGTCGTGCTGACGGCCGCGATGCGCCCGGCGTCGGCCTTGTCGGCGGACGGCCCGCTCAATCTGCTGAACGCGGTCATCGTTGCGGCGCATGCGGCGGCGCGCGGGCAGGGCGTGCTGGTCGCGTTCAACAACAAGATTCATAGTGCGCGCGACGTGGTCAAGACGAGCACGTATGCCGTCGATGCGTTCCACTCGCCAGAAATCGGCGCGCTCGGCTGGGTGCAGGACGGGCGCGTGGATTTCCAGCGCAGCGTGGTGCGCCCTCACACGCGTGCTACCGAGTTCGTGATCGGCGCGAACTGGCCGCATGTGGAAATCGTGTCGAGCTATGCAGGCGTGTCGCGCATTGCCGTCGATGCGCTCGTGACAGCCGGCGTGCGCGGCATCGTCGTGGCGGGCACCGGCAATGGTTCGATTCACGCATCGCTCGCGCAGGCGCTTGCCGATGCCGCGTCGCAAGGCGTCGCCGTAGTGCGCTCGTCGCGCGTGGGCTCGGGGCATGTGATGCGCAATGGCGCAGCCGCCGACGACGCGCTGGGTTTCGTCAGCGCCGGCTCGCTCAATCCCTACAAGGCCCGCGTGCTGCTGATGCTCGCGTTGGCCGCGGGCGGCACAGGTCCGGTCGCGCTGCAAAGGGCGTTCGACACGTATTGACGCTGCGTTACCTGAAGCGATGGGTTGAACAAAAACGCGGCGCTCGAGTGGTTGACTCGAGCGCCGCGTTTTTTATGTGCTGTTGTGCGCGCGTCCACACGAGGGCGGGCGCGTGCAATCGCTCATTGCACCGGCGGAATCACCAGCACCTGGCCCGGATAGATCTTGTCCGGGCTCTTGAGCATCGGCGTGTTGGCCTGGAAGATCGCGTCGTTCTTCGCGCCGCTGCCATAGTACTTTTCGGCGATCTTCCACAGATTGTCGCCCGCGACAACCGTATGGAACTGGGTGGGTGCCGCGGCGGGCGCGGTAACGCTCAGTTGGTCGTCGACCTTGTCGACGTTCTGCACGTTGCCGGCTGCGACCAGAATCTTGTCCTTGGTCGGCTGGTCCGCTGCCTCGCCGGATACCGTTACCGTGTGGCTCGTGCCGTCGTACGTGACCTGCAGGTTGGTTGCGTCGAGACCCTGGCTGCGGATATAAGTGGCGATCGCGTCGCCCGCTGTCCGGTTCAGCGCCGCAAGGTCGGGTGCGGCCGCGGAGGCTTCGGCCTTGGCTGGCGTGGACGCCGCGCTGAACAGTTTTTCGCCGGCTTCCTTGATGAAGCTGAGAATACCCATGGATCACACTCCTCGTGTTGGTACGCCAGCATGCTGTGCGTACGGGTTAAGCAGTCGTTGCCGCGCGCGTACGCATGCAACGGAGTCACGAGTGTAGGAGAAAAGCGGGCGGGGAAGTGTCAAGAAAGGTGAGGAAGAGCACGCGAAGTTGCAAGCAAATGCAAGCGCGCGTGCAAATCGGCGGCACATGATGGCGCTCGCTGCAAGCGAGCACGTGACGCACAACCCGATGATGAATCCGACAGCCGGACACCCGACGACGACGTCTGACCGACCAAGGCTTCCCCGGCGCCGCCGGGTGCCGCTGCGGACCCCACTTTGCCGCTCTCAGCCCAGAGCGGCTCGATTTGCCCGTTCCGCCGCGATGCCGCGCGACGAACCGGGCGCCCCACTTGCGATTGCCGTGACGTGAATCAAACGACGCTGGCGGCAACCGGTGTTACTGACTGCGCAATTTGCGTTTCTCTTTGCTCGCGGCCGCTTGTGCGGTGACGCGTCGTGCGAACCCTTGCATGATTCCCGCGCGAATCCGCAAGCCGCGAAGAAACGCCGCGCCATCAAGCTGCTTTCGCTTCGCTGCCCGGCGCCTGCGCGACTTCGTAATTGGCCATGATTTCGAGCGCTCGGACCATCGCCGAGTGATCCCACGCCTTGCCGCCGTTCGCCGCGCATACGCTGAACAATTGCTGTGCGCTTGCGGTATGCGGCAGCGCGATGCCGAGCTTGCGCGCGCCGTCGAGCGCGAGGTTCAGATCCTTTTGATGCAGCTCGATACGGAAGCCCGGATTAAAGGTGCGCTTCGTCATCCGCTCGCCATGCACTTCGAGAATGCGCGATGACGCAAAGCCGCCCATCAGTGCCTTGCGCACACGTTCCGGATCGGCGCCCGAACGCGACGCGAACAGCAGCGCCTCGGCCACGGCCTCGATATTCAGCGCGACGATGATCTGGTTCGCGACCTTGCAGGTTTGACCCGCGCCGTTTTCGCCGATGAGCGAAATGTTCTTGCCCATCAGTTCGAAGAGCGGCTTCGCCTGCACGAACGCTTTTTCCGGGCCGCCCACCATGATCGTGAGCGTTGCCTCGCGCGCGCCGACTTCGCCGCCGGAGACGGGCGCGTCGAGGTAGTCGACGCCGAGCGCATTGATCTTCTTCGCGAACGCCTGAGTGTCGAGCGGCGAGATCGAGCTCATGTCGATCACGAGCTTGCCTGCGGTGAGGCCGGCGGCGACGCCGTCGTCGGCGAATAGAACGTTGGCCACGTCAGGCGTGTCCGGCACCATGATGATGACGATATCGGCGGCTTGCGCGACGGCGGTGGAATTGGCCACCACGTTCGTGCTCTTGCCCAGGTCTTCGGGCACCGGGTACGCGCCGTTCACAAACAGCGTATGACCGCCCTTGAGGAGGTTGCGCGCCATATGCGCACCCATGATGCCGAGCCCGATGAAACCGATCTTTGCCATGTGTATGAATCTCCAGTGTTGTTTGCTGTCCCGCGAGGGACTTTGTTCGCGGGCGCTTTGCGCCCAATTCGAGCGATGCCATGTGCAGCGCCTCGCTCATGCAACCTCGCTCAGACTGCCGCGTGCACAGCGCCGCGCGTTTGCCCCGCCACGCTCTGCACCCAGACGAGGCCGGCCGTGGTAGTGGTGCGCGGCTTGTACTCGCAGCCGACCCAGCCCTCGTAGCCGATCGAGTCGAGCAGTTCGAACAGGAACGGGTAGTTGATTTCGCCGGTGCCCGGTTCGTTGCGCCCGGGGTTGTCGGCGAGCTGGATATGCGCGATCTGCGGCAGATTCTTTTTGATCGTCGCGGCGAGTTCGCCTTCCATCCGTTGCATGTGATAGATGTCGTACTGCAGAAACAGATTGTCCGAACCCACCGCGCGGATCACGTCGAGACCTTCGCTCGAGCGGTTCAGCGCGAAGCCCGGAATGTCGTAGGAGTTGCAGGGTTCGACGAGCAGCCTGATGCCGGCCTTCTTCAATTCGCCGGCCGCAAAACGCAGGTTATCGACGATGGTCGCGCGTGCCTTGTCGGCATCCACGCCCGCGGTCGGAATGCCGACGAGGCAGTTCAACTGCGGCACTTGCAGCGCGCTCGCATATTCGATTGCACGGCCCACGCCTTCCTGAAACTCGGCCACGCGATCCGGCAGGCACGCAATGCCGCGCTCGCCGGCTTCCCAGTTGCCCGCGGGCAGGTTGTGCAATACGAGCTTGAGCCGGTTCTGCTGAAGACGCTCGCTCAGCTCGGAGATCTTGTACGGATACGGAAACAGGAATTCGACGGCGTGAAAGCCCGCGTCCGCAGCCGCCGCAAAGCGGTCGAGGAACGGGACTTCGTTAAAGAGCATCGTGAGATTCGCTGCAAATTTCGGCATGTTGAAGTTCTCTTTGGTCGGTCAGTGGATGAGGGCGCGATGAGTACACAACGCGGACGCGATGCAGCCGCGCACCGCGCTCACCTCGGCGCAACTCGTGGTGTCAATCGGCGATGCTGATTGCGGTTGGCGCGTCCTCGCGTGTCACGGCGAGCTCTTCGAACTCGTTGATCGCGTCGATCTCCGTGCCCATCGAAATATTGGTCACGCGCTCCAGAATCACTTCGACGATCACGGGGACGTTGAACTCCGAAAGCATCGACTGCGCTTTTTGCAGCGCCGGCTTGAGTTCCTCCGGCTTGAACACGCGGATCGCCTTGCAGCCCAGACCTTCGGCCACCGCGACGTGATCCACGCCATAGCCGTTGGTTTCCGGCGAGTTGATGTTCTCGAAACCGAGCTGCACGCAGAAGTCCATGTCGAACGCGCGCTGCGCCTGGCGGATCAGGCCGAGGTACGAGTTGTTCACGACCACATGCACATAGGGCAGCTTGAATTGCGCACCGGCCGCGAGTTCCTCGATCATGAACTGGAAGTCGTAGTCGCCCGAGAGCGCGACGATGGGCCGTTGCGGATCGGCCGCGCGCACGCCGAGCGCAGCCGGAATCGTCCAGCCGAGCGGGCCCGCCTGACCGCAGTTGATCCAGTTGCGCGCCTTGTAGACGTGCAGGAATTGCGCGCCCGCGATCTGCGAGAGACCGATCGTGCTCACGTAGCAGGTGTCGCGGCCGAACACCTGGTTCATCTCTTCGTAGACGCGCTGCGGCTTCATCGGCACATTGTCGAAATGCGTCTTGCGATGCATGGTCCGCTTGCGCTGCTGACAATCGGCGACCCATGCGCCGCGGTCCTTCAGCTTGCCCGCGGCTTTCCATTCGCTCGCCACTTCGACGAACAGTTCCAACGCGGCCTTCGCGTCCGACACAATGCCGAGGTCAGGGCCGAACACACGGCCAATCTGCGTCGGCTCGATATCCACGTGCACGAATTTACGGCCCTTCGTATAGACCTCGATGCTGCCCGTATGACGGTTCGCCCAACGGTTGCCGATGCCGAGCACGAAGTCGGAGGCGAGCATCGTCGCGTTGCCGTAGCGGTGCGAGGTTTGCAGGCCGACCATGCCGGCCATCAGCGGATGGTCGTCGGCAATCGCGCCCCACGACATGAGCGTCGGAATCACCGGCACGCCGACGGTTTCGGCGAACTTCACGAGCAGGTCCTCGGCGGCCGCGTTCAGCACGCCGCCACCCGAGACGATCAGCGGCTTGTCCGACTCGTTGAGCAACGTGAGGGCGGCTTCAATCTGCTTGCGCGTCGCCTTCGGCTTATAGACCGGCAGCGGTTCATAGGTGTCGATGTCGAATTCGATTTCGGCGACCTGCACGTCGATTGGCAAGTCGATCAGCACCGGGCCGGGGCGGCCCGAGCGCATCAGGTGAAACGCCTGCTGGAATACGCGCGGCACGAGCGCCGGTTCGCGCACCGTCACGGCCCACTTGGTGACGGGCTTCGCGATGGACTCGATGTCGACGGCCTGGAAATCTTCCTTGTACAGACGCGCGCGCGGCGCTTGTCCCGTGATAGCCAGAATAGGAATCGAGTCGGCCTGGGCGGAGTACAAACCGGTGATCATGTCCGTGCCGGCGGGGCCGGACGTGCCGATACATACGCCGATATTGCCCGGCTGCGCGCGGGTATAGCCTTCGGCCATGTGCGACGCGCCTTCGACGTGACGCGCGAGCACGTGGCTGATGTTGCCCGCGCGGCGCATGGCCGAGTAGAACGGATTGATCGCGGCGCCCGGCACGCCGAACGCGGTGTCGATACCTTCTTTTTCGAGCACTAGCACGGCGGCGTCGACGGCTCTCATCTTGGCCATGAATGTCTCCTCTATGTCCTGAAAATTGGCGAATAAGGCTGTTGAACGCACTTTAGGCCCGACCTAAAGGTTTGATAAGATCAGTCCACGTCGCTTATTTCGAAACAAAAAGTATGCAATGCCGGAGCCGAGCGATAGCGCGGGCAAAGACATCGAGGAGACAGGCATGGACCGCTTCAAGCAGATCGAAACCTTCGTGCGTGTCGCGGACGCCGGCAGCCTTGCGGCTGCCGCGTTGGAGGAGGGCGTGTCGCCGGTGATTCTCGGGCGGCGCATCGACGCGCTCGAAAAGCGCCTCGGCGTGAAGCTCATGTACCGCTCGACGCGGCGGCTCGTCGTCAGCGAGGACGGTGCCGCGTTTCTCGAGCGCTGCCGGGGTCTCCTGACCGAATGGGATCAGGCGGAAAATGAGCTGAGCGCGGGGCGCCGTGCGGTGAACGGGCACCTGATCGTGTCGGCGCCGGCTGCGTTCGGACGCAAGCATGTCGCGCCGCTCGCGCCCGGTTTTCTGGCGGACAAGCCGGAGCTGCAGGTGTCGTTCAACCTGACCGACCGCGTGGTGGACCTGGTGCGCGAGGGCTACGACCTGTCGATTCGCATCGGCGGCGCGGTCGATCCCAACTTTGTCGCGGTGAAACTGGCCTCGAACCGGCGCGTGGTCTGCGGCACGCCAGAGTATTTCCGCCAGCATGGCAAGCCGAAAACACTCGAAGACCTGCCGCGGCATAACTGTCTCGCGTTCAATCTGCAAGGCGGGCAGAACCGCGGCTGGTACTTCCGCCGCAACGGCAAGCTCGTCACTGTGCGCGTGGGCGGCACGCTCGACTGCAACGACGGCGAACTGCTGCACCGCTGGGTGTCCGAAGGGCTCGGCCTCGGCTGGCGCTCCACGTGGGAAATCCAGCAGCAGCTCGCGCGCGGCGAACTGGAAACGGTACTCGACGAGTTCGCGCTGCCCGACTACGACATTCTCGCGGTCTACCCGCAGCAGCGTTACGTGCCGGCCAAGGTGCGTTATTTCATCGATTATCTGAAGCAGATTTACGCGAGCGAAGACTACTGGAACCAGCCGGCGTATTAGCGCGTTCAGCGCGTTGGCCGGTGAAGGCTGTTTTTTCAACCGGCAACGAGCGGCGGGAATAAACTCGGCGCATGGCCGGTTATGCGATGTGAAGCTTGACGACGAACCACGCTGCATAGCCGCACATGCCCTGGAGGGCCGAGGTGGTCCAGATCGATTCAGACGCCGGTTCAGACGCCGATGCGCACGTCGCCGCAGGCGCCGCTACGCACGCCACTGCGGCGAGTGTCGACTCCGATGCCGTGCGAAGCCGCCGCTTCCAGCAGCTCGCGTTGCCGCATCTCGACGCGGCGTACAACCTGGCGCGCTGGCTATGCGGCAATCGCAACGATGCCGACGACGTCGTGCAGGAAGCCTTCATGCGCGCGTTCCGCTTTTTCGACACGTTTCGCGGCGATTCCGCGCGGCCGTGGCTGCTCGCGATCGTGCGGCGCACGTGGTACACGGAGTGGCGGCGGCGGGCGTCGGCGCATGAGACGCTGGAGTTCGACGACACCATGGACGACGCCACCTTCGACGGCTGGAGCGCGGGAGGCGCCGACCCGCAGGCGCTGCTGATCCGCGACGAGGACACGAAGCGCGTGCACGAGGCGCTTGCACTGTTGCCGGTCGAGTATCGCGAAGTGCTGATTCTGCGCGAGCTGGAAGAAATGGGTTATCGCGAGATCGCTCAGGTGGCCGATGTGCCGATCGGCACTGTGATGTCGCGGCTCGCGCGCGGGCGGCGCAAGCTCGCTGCTTTATTGACCGAACCGGGCGATGGTTGCGCGGGGACCACGCGGGAATTCGGTCCACGTGGCCTGTCTCCAGAAACGCCGGCTGGACCGGATGGCGCGTGTGCTTCCGCGCCTGGGGCCATGTCGACGTCCATGTCCGACTCTCGGGCGGGCTCCGGCTCCGCATCCCATTCCTCGGGCGACGACGGGGGATCGTCGAAGGATTTTCGCTCCAATACGCCGACCGCCTCGGTGACGCCGCTTCGCGCGGTGGCCAATGCGCGTTCGCCCGGCAACCGCGGCGGCGCAAGCGCCGGCTACGCTCAGGAGACGCCAGATGAACTGTAACGAAGTGCGGCCGCTCCTCGATGCGAACGCCGACCGCGAATTGCCGGCGCCGGACGCACGGCGAGTCCAGCAGCATATCGAGAGCTGCGAGGCCTGCCGGCGCGAAAGCGAATACCTCCGGGCGATGAGCGTCGCGCTGCGTGCGGCGCCGTATCATCGCGCGCCCGAGTCGTTGCGCTCGCGCATTCTGGCGGGCTTGCCGGAGGTGGAAAGCGTGGCGCGGGAGTTTGAAGGGCGGGGCGCGGGCGCTGGGGCTGGGGCGACCGCGGTGGGGCCGGGGCACGGTCAGAGCCAAGGACAGAGCCAAGGACAGGGCCAAGGACAGGGCCAAGGACAGAGCCAAGGACAGGGCCACGTGGGCGACGGACAGGGACCCCGGGCCGCGCAGCGGCCGTCGGCCGGCGGGCGGCCTCGCGGGCTGCATGGCTGGTTGGACAGGTGGTTCGGCGGACGCCCCACGCGAGGTCCACAGACATGGGGCGGCGAAAGCCGGCCCGCAGCGCCCGGCGGCGCGGCCGCGCCGCTCGCCTCCGGCTGGCTTCTGCCCGTCGCCTTCGCGCTGGGCGCGGTGGCCGTGGCGGTGACGCTGAACCTGCGCCGTCCCGCGGAATTCCCGCCGTTCGCCGACGAACTCATAGCGAGCCACGTGCGCGCGCAGGTGTCGGGACGCGACATCGACGTGATTTCGACGGACCGGCATACGGTCAAGCCGTGGTTCAATGGGCGGCTCGACTATTCGCCGCCGGTCGAGGATCTGGCGGCGAACGGCTTCTCGCTGGAAGGCGGGCGGCTCGATTACCTCGCCCATCGACGGGTCGCGGTGCTGGTCTACCGCTACCGCAAGCACGTGATCGACGTCTATGTGTTTCCGCAAACGGCGAGCGCAGGAAGCGCCGCGCCGGCCGCACTGGCCCGCGAAGGCTACTCGCTGGCTCACTGGGACGCCGAGGGCATGACCTGGTGGGCGATCACGGACGCCGCGCCCGACACGCTTAGCGGGCTGGAAGCCGCGCTGAAAGCGCGTTTCGCGGGCGGCAGCGGTCGCACGGAGAACGGCTGAGGGACTGAGGGACTGAGCGACTGAGCGACTGAGGGACTGAGGGACTGAGGGACTGAGGGACTGAGGGACTGAGGGACTGAGGGACTGAGGGACTGAGGGACTGAGGGACTGAGCGACTGGCCGGCCGCGGCCCGCGGCTGCCGCCGCTGCCGCCGTTACCGCCGCTTCTACACCCCCGGCCCGCGGCTGCTGCCGGTTCTGCACCCCGGCCGCACGCTAAATGATTGAAAACACACCTGAATCGCTTGCCGGTGTCAGGCAATGCCTTGCAACCCGGCCCCAATCCGGCTACAATCTTCGGCTTCTCACTTGCCGCACCGGTTCGACGCCCGGGTGGCTTAAATCCACAAGGAGTGTGTATGCGTCATTATGAAATCGTCTTTATCGTGCATCCCGATCAGAGCGAGCAGGTGCCCGCAATGATCGAGCGTTACAAGAGCACGATCACGTCGCACGGTGGCCAGATCCACCGCATCGAAGACTGGGGCCGCCGCCAACTGGCCTACATGATCGAGAAACTCGCGAAGGCTCACTACGTCTGCATGAACATCGAATGCGACCAGACCACGCTCGACGAGCTGGAACACGCGTTCAAGTTCAACGACGCCGTTCTGCGTCACCTCATCGTCAAGATGAAGAAGGCCGAAACCGGCCCCTCGCCGATGATGAAGGAAGTGCAGCGCGAAGAAGCCAAGAAGTCGGCTGCTACGCAACCGTCCGAAGCGCAGGCTTAAGACACACTATTTAAGCTACCAGACCAAAGCGCGCCGCTTTTCGCCAAAGGGTAAAGAAAGGCTACATGAACCGGCTGCAGCTAACGGCCAGCGTCGTCGAACGCGAACCGGTGCGGTATACCCCCGCCGGCGTTCCGATTGCAGGCTGCACGTTGCAGCACCGCACGGAAGTCGTCGAGGCCGGCATTGCCCGGCAAGTCGAACTGACCATGCAGGCGGTAGCCGCAGGCGAGGCGAGCGGTAAGCTGGAAAGCTGTCCGATGGGCGTCGAAACGCTCTTCACAGGCTTCCTGGCAAAAAAGCACCGCAACGCAAGAACTCTGGTATTTCACATCACAGCATTGCAGGACATTGGAAAGGACTGAACATGCCCCGCCCGACTGGTAAGAAATTCGACAAGCGTCGTCAGCAACAAAATCCGCTCTTCAAGCGCAAGAAGTTCTGCCGTTTCACGGCCGCTGGCGTCGAGTACATCGACTACAAGGACATCGAAACGCTGAAGGACTTCATCGGCGAAAACGGCAAGATCACGCCGGCGCGTCTCACGGGTACGAAGTCGCACTATCAACGCCAGCTGGACACGGCAATCAAGCGCGCGCGTTTCCTCGCGCTCGTGCCGTACACCGACCAGCACAAGGCCTAACCCGACGACGCGATAAGGAGCATCCGAATGCAAATCATTCTTCTGGAAAAAGTCGTCAATCTGGGCAACCTGGGCGATATCGTGAAGGTCAAGGACGGTTACGCGCGTAACTTCCTGATCCCGAACAAGCAGGCTCGCCGTGCAACGAAAGAAGCGCTGGCTGAATTCGAAGTCCGCCGCGCTGAACTCGAAAAGATCGCCGCTGAAAAGCTTGCTGCCGCTCAGGCTCAAGGCGAAAAGCTGGCAGGCTCGACGGTTCAGATCGGCCAGAAGGCCGGCGTCGACGGCCGTCTGTTCGGCTCGGTGACGAACGCTGACATCGCTGAAGCGCTGGGCAAGCAAGGCTTCGCAGTGGAAAAGGCGCAAGTGCGCCTGCCGGAAGGCCCGCTGAAGATGGTGGGCGACCACCCGGTTCAGGTTTCGCTGCACACGGACGTCGTTGTCGACGTGACGGTGTCGGTGCTGGGCGAGCACGTCTAAGCCGACGCATCGAAGCTGAGCGCATCAGATAGTATTGGCCAGGTTGTTGCTGGCTAGAGGCAGGGGCCGGGCAACCGGCCCCTGCTTTTTTGTGCGCGCCGATTCCGACGCGATACTGAATTTGCCGCTGGCCCCAAGCGCCTCATTTCCACGATAATTGCTCTCCATGAACGCACCGTCCAAAGATCCCCAACTCGAGTCGCTGAAAGTCCCGCCGCATTCGATCGAAGCCGAGCAATCGGTGCTGGGCGGCTTGCTGCTGGATAACGCCGCATGGGACCGGATCGCCGATTTCCTGTCGCAGAGCGATTTCTACCGCTACGATCACCGCATCATCTTCGAGCACATTGGCAAGCTCATCGCGGCTACGCGTCCGGCTGACGTCATCACCGTGTACGAGGCGCTCGGCACGTCGGGTAAGGCGGAAGAGGTCGGCGGTCTCGCGTATCTGAACGCGCTCGCGCAAAACACGCCGAGCGCGGCGAATATCCGGCGCTACGCCGAAATCGTGCGCGACCGCGCGGTGCTGCGCCGGCTGGTTTCCGTGGCGGATGAAATCTCTGCAGATGCCTTCAACCCGCAAGGCAAGGAAGTCCGGCAACTGCTTGACGAAGCGGAGTCGAAAGTTTTTTCAATTGCAGAAGACGGCGCGCGCGGCACTCAGGGCTTCCTCGAAATCGGACCGCTGCTTACCGAAGTGGTGGAGCGGATCGATACGCTTTACCACACGGCCAATCCGAGCGACGTAACGGGCACGCCAACAGGCTTCGTCGATCTTGACCGCATGACCTCGGGCATGCACGGCGGTGAGCTGATCATTGTCGCGGGGCGTCCGTCGATGGGTAAGACGGCGTTCTCAATGAATATCGGTGAATACGTCGCGGTCGAGTACGGCTTGCCGGTTGCGGTGTTTTCCATGGAAATGCCTGGCTCCCAGCTCACCATGCGTATGCTCGGCTCGGTCGGGCGCCTGGATCAGCATCGCATGCGAACCGGCCGCCTCACCGACGAAGATTGGCCCAAGCTCACGCACGCGGTGCAGAAAATGAGCGAGGCGCAGATTTTCATCGACGAAACCGGCGGCCTCAATCCGATGGAACTGCGCTCGCGCGCGCGGCGGCTCTCCCGCCAGTGCGGCAAGCTCGGGCTCATCATTATCGACTATTTGCAGCTGATGAGCGGCTCGTCGTCGGGCGAAAACCGGGCGACCGAAATCTCGGAAATATCGCGTTCGCTGAAGGGTCTTGCAAAAGAACTGGACGTACCGGTGATTGCTTTGTCGCAGCTCAATCGCGGTCTCGAGCAACGTCCGAACAAGCGGCCGATCATGTCGGACTTGCGGGAATCGGGCGCTATCGAGCAGGACGCCGACGTCATTCTCTTCATCTACCGCGACGAGGTGTATAACCCTGACAGCCCGGATAAAGGCACCGCCGAAATCATTATCGGCAAGCAGCGGAACGGCCCGATCGGCCCGGTTCGGCTCACGTTTCACGGCCAATACACGAAGTTCGACAACTTTGCTGGCGCGCAGAACTTCTACGGCGAATAAGCACGCCGCGCGCCCCCGGCGAATGAGGAAAAGCCGCGGCAACGCAATGGCGCTGTTGTAACGGCGCTTTGCAAAGTGCTACATCGATCCCGCAACGGTACAATATGGCAGTTTTATGTCAGCCATTATGTGACCAATTTTCGGGATCCCAATGTTCGGTCGATTCATCCCCACCGAGGGCAAGTTTTTTGATATTTTCAACGCGCACGCACAGTGCATTGTCTCCGCGAGCCGCGAACTCGAGCTGCTAATCGACAATCTGCAAGACGCAGAGGTCCACAAGCAAAACGTGCAAAAAGCCGAAAAGGCCGCGGACAAGCTCACGCACGAAACCATCGACCTGCTGCACAAGACCTTCATCACGCCGCTCGACCGCGACGAGATCCACAAACTGATCACCACGATGGACGACATCCTCGACCTGATGGAGGACGTCGCCACGGCCATTTCCCTGTACGACGTGCAGTCCGTCACTTCCGAGGCGAGCCAGCTCGCGCACATCTGCACGGCGACCTCCGAGCGCGTGCAGTTTGCCGTCAGCCTGCTGTCGGACATGAAGCAGGCGAGCCAGATCCTGAAGGCATGCGAGGAAATCGACCGGCTCGAGTCCGAAGCGGATCGTGTGCTGCGCGCGGCGATGTCGAAGCTCTTTCGCGAAGAGGACAACGTCAAGACCCTGATCAAGCTCAAGGCGATTTACGAATTGCTCGAAACGATCACGGACAAGTGTGAAGACGTAGCGAACATCATCGAAGGCATCGTGCTGGAAAACGCATAATGCAATCGATACAACTCGCTATCTGGGTAGTCGCTGCCCTGGTCGCCGTCGCGCTGATTTTTGACTTCATGAATGGCTTTCACGACGCGGCCAATTCGATCGCCACCGTGGTCTCCACCGGCGTGCTGAAGCCGCAGCAGGCGGTGGCGTTCGCGGCGGCGTTCAACGTCATCGCATATTTCGTGTTTCACCTGAAGGTGGCCGCGACGGTCGGAAAGGGCACGATTGACCCGGACATTGTCGATCACTACGTGATTTTCGGCGCGCTGGTCGGCGCCATCGGCTGGAACGTCATTACGTGGCATTACGGCATTCCGTCGAGTTCGTCGCACGCGCTGATCGGGGGGCTCGTAGGCTCGGCGCTCGCCAAGTCCGGCTGGGGCTCGCTGAATTTCGACGGCCTCATGAAGACCGTCACGTTCATTTTGGTCTCGCCGCTGCTCGGTTTCGTGCTCGGGTCGTTTTTCATGCTGGCGGTCTCGTGGATCTATTTCCGCACGCCGCCGAGCAAGGTCGACCGGCGCTTCCGGCGCCTGCAACTCGTGTCCGCCGGTTTGTACAGCCTTGGCCACGGTGGCAACGATGCGCAAAAGACCATCGGCATCATCTGGATGCTGCTGATCGCCACGGGCTATGCGTCCTCGATCGCAGAAGCGCCGCCGCTGTGGGTGATCGGTGGCTGCTATCTGTCGATGGGTGTGGGAACCCTGTTCGGCGGCTGGCGAATCGTCCGGACCATGGGCCAGAAAATTACCAAGCTGAAGCCGGTCGGCGGTTTTTGCGCGGAGTCGGGCGGGGCGATCACGCTTTTCACTGCCTCGTGGCTCGGCATTCCGGTGTCGACCACGCATACGATCACCGGCGCGATTGTCGGCGTCGGCGCCACGCAGAAGCTGAGCGCGGTTCGCTGGGGTGTGGCGGGCAACATCGTGTGGGCCTGGATTTTGACGATTCCGGCCTCTGCTGCACTTGCCGCTGCCGCCTGGTGGCTGGGCCACCATTTCCTGTAGGTTTCTGCAGGGTTCTTGCGCGGTTAAGTAAATCAGCGCCTGCTGGGCGGACGAAAAAACTGTCCGCGCCAGTAGGCGCAACGCCGCGCCGCAAGGCCAGACAAGGCCAAAATCACACGCCCCCTAGATCAGCGGTGTGCTTCCACCATCCATCGGGACAATCGCGCCCGTCACATAACTCGCGCGGCGGCTCGCCAGAAACAGCGCGACATCCGCAATTTCCTCCGGTTTCGCGTACCGCCCGAGCGGCACCTTCGCCTGCCCACGCGCCAGCGCCTCGGCGGTTTCCACGCCTTGCTGCGCGGCCTCCAGCTTGACCGCTTCCTCGACGCGCTCCGTCAGCGTCGCCCCGGGATTGATCGCGTTGATCCGGATGCCGAAGCGCGCGTAGTAGTGAGCGAGGCCGACCGTGGCCAGCATCAGCGCGGCATTCGCGGCGCCACCGGCAATATGGATATCGCTCGCCACCTTGCCGCCCATACCAATAATGTTCACGACCGTGCCCGGCTCGCCGCCATCGCCGCGCCTCGCGCGCTCCGCCATGCGGCGCAGCACTTCCTGCTGCGGATAGATGTAGGGGAAATACTTGGCTTCCATCGTCGCGCGGAATGCTTCTGCGTCGAGCGTTTCGGGGTCGTAGCGGCGCGCGGCGCCGGCGCTGTTGACCAGCACGTCGATCGGGCCGACCGCCGTGCTGACTTCCTCGACGATGTCGGCGGCGCTGTGCGGCTCATGCAGGTCGGCGCGCGTGCGATGCACATGCAAGCCTTCTTCCTGCAACTGTTCGTACGCACGCGCCAGATTGGCCGGGTCGCGCGAAACGATTGCGACTTTCGCGCCTTCCAGCGCGAAAGCCCGCGCGCATGCAAAGCCGATGCCCTTGCTGCCGCCTGTAATCAACACCACTTTTTCTTTCAGCCCGAGATCCATTGTCGTCACCCGCTTCAGAAGAATACCGATGACGATAGCAGATCGGCGGCGCCCGCGTGCTGAACCAGCCGCGACGTCGGGCGAGGTTCGCGGGGCACGTCAATGGGACGAATCCGATTGATGACCGACCGTTGCGTCAAGGCGTCAGCGCGCATTCGGTCCGCCATCTCATTTGTGACAATGTGTGCGTTTTTCGCTGTCAGATTTATCAGTACCACCAACTAATTTTTAGCCGTGTCGTCGACGGATGTGTCTGTGCCGAAAGAACCCATTCTGAAGGAGTCGCAAATTGAGTCTGGATTGCTCATCGGCGTCAATCATCGTTGCAGGTGACGTGATGCTGGATCGCTACTGGTTTGGAGACAGCACGCGCATTTCGCCCGAGGCGCCGGTGCCTGTGGTCCGCATCCAGCGCACTGGGGACGTTGCGGGCGGCGCGGCCAACGTGGCCATCAACGCGGTGAACCTGGGCGCGCAGGTCACGCTGCTGTCTGTGGTCGGCGACGATCAGGACGGGCGGGCATTGCAGGCTTTGCTGGAGTCGCGCAACGTTCGCTGCACGTTTTTGCGCGACCCGGAGCTGCAAACCACAGTCAAGCTGCGCGTGATTTCGCGCAACCAGCAGATCGTGCGCGCCGATTTCGAGCAGCGTCCGAACCACGAGTTGCTGTTTCCGCTCGTCGCCCAATTCCGCGAGAAGTTGAAAGCTTGTAAGACTGTGGTGTTCTCGGATTACGGCAAGGGCGGGCTCGCGCATCTACGCCTGATGACGTCCGACGCAACGTCCGCAGGGGCGACCATTCTCGTCGATCCGAAAGGACCGGACTACTCGATCTACCGTGGGGCAAGCGTCATGACGCCGAATCGCGACGAATTTGCGCAGGCAGCGGGCAAGTGGACCAGCGAGGCAGACTTCGAGCGGCGCGCGTTCGGGCTGTGCGACGAATTCGAACTGGCGGCCCTGCTCGTCACGCGCTCGGAGGAAGGCATGAGCCTCTTTGTCGAGAATCGCCACATCCGCATTGCCGCGCAGGCGCGTGAGGTGTACGACGTGTCCGGGGCTGGCGACACAGTCATCGCCACCATGGCCGCCGCGTTGGCAGCGGGCCACGATGTCGAAAGCGCGGCGCGGCTCGCTAACGTGGCGGCCGGTATCGTGGTCGGGAAAGTCGGCACCGCGCCCATCACGCTCGACGAACTCACTCAGCGCGTCTGAGCAGCGCTGTGGCGTCAGCGAACCGCGCCTACCGTGGTCAGAAGTTGCCGTTGGCGAAGCGGGCGATCGGGTCGTCGTTGGTTTGCGACGGGGCAGGTACGCTCCGCGAGGCCGTCGAGGCTCGCATGATCTGCACGGCGCCGTCGGCGGTCCGTGGCTGTTCCGCTTGCTGATCGAGCGGGGCCTGTTGGGTATGCTGGCTTTGTTGCGCGAGGCGCGCCTGGCGGGCGGCGACGGAAGCGGGCGGTGGCGGCTCGAACGCATCGGCGGCTGCGTCAATGGGGTCCGGTGCGCCAGCGCTTGCTGTTCTGGGTGCGGAGCGCGCTGCCGCAGTGGTCTGCAGCGGCGCGGCAGCGCTGCCGTCATACGCACTCGCCTGAGCCGGAGGAGTCGGCGTCGGCGAGATTGCGCCCGCTGCGCGCGCCTGTAGCTGCGCCGCGCTCATTCCCGGCGGCGGCGGTTCGAACGGATCGGCTTGCGGCGCCCGGGTTGCGGGCAGGGTGGCCAAGGCGGAATCAGTAGTCGCCGTCGATGGCGCGCGCGGTTCGGCCGCCACTGCGGCCCGAGCGCTGTTTTGCGAAGGCGACGGACTTGCGGCATAGCTTGCAGCCGACCTGGCCGCAGTGGCTGGCGCACCGACCGCGCCGGCCTGGGCACTTCCATACGCGCTGGCGCCAGCTGCCTGGCCGCCGCCATACGCACTCGCCGCCGCCAGTCCCGCTGCACGCTCCGGCTGGGGCGCCGCCGCCTGATAGTTCGGCGCGTCGAACGGCGTGGGCTTCGCGGCCGGTGCCGCCACGCGGCGGATGCCGTCGAAGCGCTTCGCCCAATACGGGTTGGTCAGATAGTCGAGCCGCACCGTGCCGCCCGTCGACGGCGCGTTGACAAAGCGCAACTTGCCCACGTAGATGCCCACGTGCGAATGCGGCCGCCCGGTAGTGTTGAAGAAGATCAGATCGCCGGGCGCGATTTCGTCCGGCTCAACCGATTCGCCGCGTCCGCTCATATCGGCGGTCGTGCGCGGCAGGTTCACCGACGCCGCGCGCGCCACCACATAGCGAACAAGGCCGCTGCAATCGAAGCCGCTGTCCGGCGTGTTGCCGCCCCAGCGGTAGGGCACGCCGACGAGGCTCATCGCCTGAATGGAAATTTCCTCACGGCCGATGCTGTGGTCCACAAAATTGGGAAAGCCCGGCGGCGGTGCCCGATACGCGCCGTTCGCCGCGATGACGGAGCTTCCCGAGCCGCGCGAAGTCTTTTGCGGCGCGCCGGCACACGCGGCGAGCAGCAGCACGGTCAGCAACGAGAAGGCGAGTCGGCGCATGAAGGGCAGAGGGCGGTAAACGCTCGTTTAATGGCGGACGATGTCCGGATGGTAGCCGGTGAAACGCGAAAGCGGCAAGAACTCTTGACAAATTACTTGAAGTTCATGCGCTAAGTGTTGCTCGCCAAAGACGCAGCAGACATGAAAAAGCCGCGCCCCGAAAGCTCGGAGCGCGGCTCGCCGTCCAGCCGGCCATTGCAGCCAACCAGCTGATTCCTAAAGGATCTCCGACGCGTAGTCCGCGAGGCGCGAACGCTCGCCGCGCGCAAGCGTCACGTGCCCGCTGTGCGCCCATCCCTTGAAGCGGTCGACCACGTACGTCAGGCCGGAACTGCCTTCTGTCAGATAAGGCGTATCGATCTGCGCGATATTGCCGAGGCAGATGATCTTCGTACCCGGGCCCGCGCGCGTGACGAGCGTCTTCATCTGCTTGGGCGTGAGGTTTTGCGCCTCGTCGATGATCAGATACTTGTCCACGAACGTACGGCCGCGCATGAAGTTCATGCTCTTGATCTTCAGGCGCGAGCGGATCAGTTCCTGGGTCGCGGCGCGGCCCCATTCGCCGGCGGCGTCGTCGGTCTTCTGCAGCACTTCGAGGTTGTCGTCGAATGCACCCATCCACGGCTGCATTTTTTCCTCTTCAGTACCGGGCAGAAAGCCGATGTCCTCGCCGACGGGCACCGTCGCGCGCGTCACGATGATCTCGTTGTAGCGCTTGTCGTCCAGCACCTGCGCGAGACCGGCTGCGAGCGCCACCAGCGTTTTGCCGGTGCCGGCCTGGCCGAGCAGCGTGACGAAGTCGATCTCGGGGTTCATCAACAGATTCAGCGCGAAGTTCTGCTCGCGGTTGCGCGCGGTGATGCCCCACACATTGTTCTTGTGGTGGCCGTAGTCACGCAGCGTTTGCAGCAGCGCCGTCTTGCCGTTCAACTCGCGCACCAGCGCGTGAAACGCCGGCTCGCCGTTCTGCGGCTCGAGATACACGAATTCGTTGACGAGCATCGACGGACACAGCGGCCCGGTCACGCGGTAATACGTGGTGCCGGTCTTGGTGTCCTGCCAGCTCTCCATGCCCTTCGCGTGCCGCGTCCAGAAGTCCTGCGGCAGTGCGCGGATGCCCGAATACAGCAGGTCGCTGTCTTCGAGCACCTGGTCATTGAAGTAGTCTTCGGCGGGCAAGCCGAGCGCATGCGCCTTGATGCGCATGTTGATGTCTTTCGACACCAGCACGACCTGACGATCCGAACGGTCGCGCTGCAACGCGCGCACTACGCCGAGAATCTGATTGTCGGCTTTGCCTTCCGGCAGGCCTTCGACCGGCTCGATCGCCGTCAGCTTTGTCTGGAAGTACAGGCGCCCGGACGCCTCGCGGCTGCCTAGACGCGCGAGCGAGATGCCGTCGGAGATGTTGCCCGCGTTCGCAACCAGCGCGTCGAGCGTGCGGCTCACTTGCCGTGCATTACGCGCGACTTCCGACATGCCCTTCTTGTGGTTGTCGAGTTCTTCCAACGTCATCATCGGCAGATAGA
The DNA here is from genome assembly GCF_000472445.1 of Burkholderia sp. WSM2230. GTDB lineage: Bacteria > Pseudomonadota > Gammaproteobacteria > Burkholderiales > Burkholderiaceae > Paraburkholderia. The sequence goes on along the minus strand of NZ_AXAJ01000006.1, from coordinate 237,737 downwards.
CGTCGTGTTCCTCGAAACGGAACAGGCAGCTCGGGTCGTGCATCAGCACGTTCGTGTCGAGCACGAAGAGCTTCTGGATCTCGACTGGCTGCGCGGCCGTGCCGCGTTTTTTGCTAGTGCCGCGCGCGGTGGGTGCAGCGGCGGCCGTGCTGGCCACAGGCTCTTTGGCGCCTGGCTTGCGCGCGACGACCGGCTGCGGCTCGGCTGCGGGAACCGGCTGCAGCAGCGCGGCGGTCTGCCTGGTCTTGCGCCCGGAGCCCGACGCGGCGCGCGCCTGAGCGGCCTCGCCCGCGGCAGCGGACGCCGTGGCGGAAGCGGACGACGCCGGCACCGGTCGCAGGGTAGTCGCGGCATTGGCAGCATGCGCCATGGGCGTGGCGACGTTCGCGCGCCCGTAGTCGGCCGGTTCCGCGGATTCTCCCTCGGCCTGTTTCTTCGCGGTGGAGCGCGCCGGCGTGGCGGCCTTGGCCTTGTATTCGTCAGGTGGCAGGAGATTGCCGAGCTTGCTCGGGGGGGTAGGCAAAGGCATGGTTTCCCTCGAAATAATCGGGTCACATATCGTGCGCCGCCTGTCGCATTCTGCCGGTGCCGATGTTGCGCACGCAGTTTGCGCCCGGAGGCGCGCATTCGGTCTGGAGATGCCGGTTCGCCTGGTCTTCGATCGGCTCCTTAACGGAAAGCGCGCGGCCGAGTGAACGAACGGCTGCGCGCAATTAAAAAAGCCGCCGCCCCGTCGTACGGGGCAAGCGGCTCGCTTACGGTGTTCGCGTTGCGCCTCACGACCTCAACGGATCGGATGCCTCGACCGACACGACCGTCAAGTCTTGCGCAGCGGCGAAAAATTTGGGATGGACAGGCACTCATTGCAACCCAATATAACGCGCCTCACAGCGCTTGTACAGCCTGCAGAATTTCGTCGACATGGCCGGGCACTTTCACGCCGCGCCACTCGTGGCGAAGCACGCCGTCCGCGTCGATGACGAAGGTGGAGCGTTCAATTCCCCGTACTTCCTTGCCATACATTTTCTTCATTTTGATGACGCCAAAGAGCGCGCACAGTTTTTCTTCGGGATCCGAGATCAGCGGGAAGGGCAGTTCGAGCTTTGCCTTGAAGTTGTCATGCGAGCGCAGGCTGTCGCGCGAGACGCCGAGGATTTCCGTGCCGGCCTTCTTGAACTTCGGATACAGATCGCGGAACTGCAGACCTTCGGTCGTGCAGCCTGGCGTGTTGTCCTTCGGATAAAAATACAGCACCACCTTCTTACCCCGCAGGTTGGACAGCGTGATCTCGCCTCCGGTAGCGGCAGCGGTGAAGTCGGGGATGGGTTGATCGACTGCGATGGGCACGAGATTCTCCGGTTGTTATGGTCGGCGCCACCGTGTGAAGTCACAGCGGCGCCGACCTGGCATCGAGACATTTTTTGGGAGGGGCTGCCGGTGCGCGCATATTCTCGCGTGGCGGCTGGGTCGTCAGGGCGGGTTGCCGGGCAGTGAGCCAATGGCTGTGTCGACGCCGCACGCCGGCCGACCCGTCATGGCTGGACGATCAGCTCGCCGGAGCGCCCTGGAATTTCGCCCCACGTAACAGGGTACGATGGCAGCGCGCTGCGGTCCAGCACCGCGTAGTAGTCGCCCATGGTCGCAAACGTGTGGCCTTGCGCGCGCCAGCCTTCCAGCAACTGTTCGAAGATGGGCGCGAGCTTCTGGCCTTCCAGTTCCGCATGCAGCGTGAAGACCTGATCGTGCGGGTTGTTTTCCGTGTGCCTGAGCATGAAGGCGGCGACGTTGTGTTCGTCCACCCCGTTCACGCCGAGCACTTCGTCGAGCGTGGGAAGCGTGGTCGGCATCTGCACGTGCGCGAGCGTCTTGCCGTTCACAACCGGCAGATACGGCGAATGACCGCGGCCGTCGGACGCGTAATGCATGCCCCAGGCGTCGATCTGCTCGAACGCGTGGCCGTTCATCTGCCAGCCGGCCGCGCCGTGCGTGACCGGCGGCGCGCCGAAGATGTCGACGAAACGGTCATGGCTTTTCTGCATTTGCGCCGAGGTCCACGCGCGATCTTTCGAACGCACGTTGTCCTGCCAGTACACGTGGTCCCACGTGTGAATGCCGCACTCAAAACCGGCTTCGTGAATCGCGCGCATTTCCGCCGACGCTTTTACGCCGATGTCCGGCCCCGGCAGCAGTACGCCGTACATCAACTGCCTGAGCCCGTAGTGTTCGACCACCGACGTGCGCGACACCTTCTGCAGAAATCCCGGCCGCAGCACGCGGCGCATCGCCCAACCGGTGTGGTCGGGCCCGAGGCTGAAGAGGAAGGTGGCGCGCGCCTTGAAGCGGTCGAAAATACGCGCGAGATTCGGCACGCCTTCGCGGGTGCCGCGCAGCGTGTCGACGTCGATCTTCAGGACGATACGGGCCAAGGATCAGCCCTTATTGCTGTTCGACGAGTGCGCGCGCTTCAGCGACATGGCCGCGATACGCTTCGAAAATCTTGCGCAGCGCTTCGTCGAAGGTCGACTTCGGCGCCCAGCCGAGTTCCTGCATCGTGTTGTCGATCTTCGGCACGCGGTTCTGCACGTCCTGATAGCCCGCGCCGTAATACGCGCCCGACGACGTTTCGACCAGTTGGACCTTTTTCGCGGTGTCAGCGTATTCCGGAAATTCCGCGGCGAGCGTCAGCATCTTGTGCGCGAGTTCACGCACTGAGAAGTTGTTGGTCGGATTGCCGATGTTATAGATCTTGCCCGTGGCAACGCCGTTCCTGTTCTCGATGATCTTCATCAGCGCGCCGATGCCGTCGTCGATATCGGTGAACGCGCGCTTTTGAGCGCCGCCGTCTACGAGGCTGATGTTCTCGCCGCGCACGATGTGGCCGAGGAACTGCGTGACCACGCGCGAGCTGCCTTCCTTGGGCGTGTAGATCGAGTCGAGGCCCGGGCCGATCCAGTTGAACGGACGGAAGAGCGTGAAGTTCAGGCCCTCCATGCCGTAGCCCCAGATCACGCGGTCCATCAACTGCTTCGAGCACGCGTAGATCCAGCGCGGCTTGTTGATCGGGCCATACGACAGCTGCGATTCTTCAGGATCGAACTGCTCGTCCGTGCACATGCCGTAGACCTCCGAGGTCGACGGAAACACGAGGTGCTTGCCGTACTTGACGGCCGAGCGCACGATGGGCAGATTCGCCTCGAAGTCCAGTTCGAACACGCGCAGCGGCTGCTTGACGTAGGTGGCGGGCGTGGCGATCGCGACCAGCGGCAGAATCACATCGCACTTCTTGATGTGATATTCGACCCACTCCTTGTTGATCGTGATGTCACCTTCGAAAAAGTGCATCCGCTCATGATTGACGAGATCGCCCAGACGTTCGGTCTGCATGTCCATCCCGAAGACTTCCCAATCGGTCGTCTCGAGAATGCGTTTGGACAGGTGATGGCCGATGAAGCCGTTCACACCCAGGATCAGGACTTTCTTCATAAATGTCGGGGAGTTTGGAGGAACTGGGCGAATTCGGCCGGGGTGACGACGGTTTCGGTGCCGTCGTGCTGATGCCGCAATTCGTGGATCGCGATCGCGCGGCCGTCGCCGCATATCGCAAAAACGGCATTATCGCTTACGTGCAGGCCCGGCGGCAAATCGGAGCGAAGCGCGCCGGGTGTCGCGAGGCGCGCGCGCGCCACCACAAAACGCCGGCCGCCGATGTCGGTAAACGCGCCGGGATAGGGCGGCGCGACCGCGCGAATCAGGTTGTAGACCTGTTGCGCCGGCTGCGTCCAGTCGATGCGGCCGTCTTCCGGCTTGCGCCCGCCGTAGTAGCTGCCGTGCGACAGATCGTTGGGCAGATGCGGCGCCTCGCCCGCCAGCAGCGCGGGCAGCACGCGCCACAGCGTCTGCTCGGCGGCCACGGTGACTTTGTCAAACACTTGCGCGGCGGTGTCGTCCGGAAGGATCGGCACGGGCGTTTGTGCAAGGATCGCGCCGGCGTCGGGTTTTGCCGCCATTTCGTGCAGCGTCGCGCCAGTTTCGGTTTCACCGTGCAGCACCGCCCAGTTCGTGGGAACGCGGCCGCGGTACTTCGGCAGCAGCGAGCCGTGCATGTTGTAAGCGCCGCGCGCGGCGAGCGCGAGCAGGTCGACCGGCAACATGTGGCGGTAGTAGAACGAGAAGATGAAGTCCGGGCGCGCCGCGCTGACAGCCGCACGCAACTCCGGGCTTTTCGGATCGGCGGGCGTCAGGACGGGAATGCCGTGTTCGGCCGCCACGCTTGCGACGCTGCCGAACCAGATGTTCTCCGTTGGGCTGTCCTCGTGTGTGACGACGAGCGCCACGTCCACGCCGCGCGCGAGCAGCACCTGCAGGCAGCGCACTCCAACATTGTGATACGCGAATACGACAGCACGCGGTTTCATCGAGTCGGACCCTCGTCGCGCTGCTCGGCCACAGGCGCCGGCTGAATGACATGCGCGACCGTCTGACGCGGCACGTCGGCCACGGCGGTGCCGTTGCGCTCTTCGAGAATGGTCTGCACCAGATAGCGCGGACGCGCGCGCACCTGTTGATAAATCCGGCCAATGTACTCGCCGAGCAGCCCGAGCGCGAAGATGATCACGCCCAGCAGGAAGAACGTGATGGCGAAGAGCGTGAACACGCCCTGAACTTCCGCGCCGATGATGAAGCGGCGAATCAGCAGCAGCACGAAGAGCGCCGCCGAGCCGAGCGACAGGATCACGCCGATGAACGACAGCCACTGCAGCGGCACGACCGAGAAGCCGGTCACGAGGTCGAAATTCAGGCGGATCAGCGAATAGAGCGAGTACTTCGATTCGCCCGCGAAGCGCTCTTCGTGCGCGACCTCGATCTCCACCGGGTTCTGCGCGAACGTGTAGGCGAGCGCGGGAATAAACGTGTTGATTTCGCCGCAACGATTGATCGTGTCGATGATGTGCCGGCTGTACGCGCGCAGCATGCAGCCCTGGTCGGTCATCTTGATGCGGGTGATGCGCTCGCGCAGACGGTTCATCGCGCGTGAGGCCTTGCGGCGCCAGAGGCTGTCCTGGCGTTGCAGGCGGATCGTGCCGACGTAGTCGAAGCCCTCGCGCATTTTGTTCACGAGCTTGCCGATCTCTTCGGGCGGATTCTGCAGATCGGCGTCGAGCGTAATGACGATCTCGCCGCGCGACTGCTCGAAGCCCGCGAGGATCGCCATGTGCTGCCCGTAGTTGCCGTTCAGCAGGATCACGCGGGTCGTGTCGGGGCGCGCGCGGAACTGCTCGGCGAGCAGCGCGGGTGATTTGTCGCGGCTGCCGTCGTTGATGAAGATCACTTCATATGACGTGCCGAGCGCGTCGAGAGCCGGATAAAGCCGCGCGAATAGCGCTGCCAGTCCGGCTTCCTCGTTGTACACCGGAATGATGATCGACACTTCCGGCGTGACGGCGCGTTGTTCCGTATAAATCATTTCCGCTTACTTTCCGTATTGTTCGCAAATTTCATTGACCGCGCGGCATACGCGCTCCACGTCGCCTTCGTTCATCAGCGTGAAGAGCGGCAGTGTGACATTGGTGGCGCCGAAGCGCTCGGTATGCGGGAACATGCCTTCTGTGAAGCCGCGCGCGCGATACAGCGAGAACAGGTGAATGGCCGGATAGTGCACACCGGAGCCGATGCCGCGTTCCTTCAACTGTCCCATGAAACCGGCGCGGTCGATGGAAAGCTTTTCCAGTGGCAATGTGATCTGGAACATGTGCCAGTTGCTGTTCTCGAAGTCGGGAAACGGCAGGCCGACACCCAGTTTCACCGCCGCGCCGCCCTCGAAGCCGGCGTAATACGCGCGCACGAGTTTGCGGCGCTGCGCGAGAAAGCGTTCCAGATGCGGCAACTGGCCAAGGCCGACGCGCGCCGCGACGTCCGTGAGGTTGTACTTGCCGCCGAGCACGTCGCAGTCCATGCCGTCGAAGCCCGTGCGCGTGATGCCTTGCAGCCGGTATTTCTGCGCGAGGATGGCTTCGTCTTCGTTGTTCAGCACCAGTGCGCCGCCTTCAATCGACGTGAGGTTCTTGTTCGCATGAAAGCTGAAGGAGACCATGTCGCCAAGCGCGCCGATGCGCTTGCCGTTCCACGTCGAGCCGAACGCCTGGGCGGCGTCTTCCACCACGCGCAGCTTGTGCGCGCGGGCAATTGCGTAGAGGCGGTCCATGTCGACCGGCAAGCCCGACAGATAGACCGGAATCAGCGCCTTGGTGCGCGGCGTGATCGCCTGCTCAAGCTTGTCGAGGTCGACGTTGCGCGTTACCGGGTCGATGTCCGCGAACACCGGCGTCGCGCCGACTTCGTAGATCACGTTGCTGGTCGAGACCCACGAGGCGGGCGTGGTGATCACTTCGTCGCCGGGGCCGACGCCTGCAATACGCAGGCCGATTTCGAGCGTCGCCGTGCCGGAATTGAAGGTGCGCACCGGACGGCCGCCGCAGAACTCCGAGAGCGCCGCCTCGAACTTCTGGTTCTGCGGGCCTGTGGTAATCCAGCCGGAGCGCAGCACGTCGGCTACGCCTTGAATGGTTTCTTCATCAATTTCTGGTTTGACGAACGGCAGGAACGGCAGAGGCGGAACGGTAGAGGTCATGAATGCTTCGCTCGATCGAAAGAGCCGGAGCCCGGACGGCGCATTCGACACACCCTGCGCGCGATTCCAGGCCAAGGCCAAAAAGGGTGCAACCGCGGAGCATACCGCGATCAACCTTACGTTTTGCTTAGCCGGCGTTGACGCCGGCTTACGTTGTCTTGCCGCGGCTCGGTAGCCGCAAAAGCGCCTAACTGCGCGCGAGTATCACCACGCCGACCAGGATTACGCCGATGCCGACGAGCTTATGCACCGACAGCACTTCGCCGAACAGATACCACGCGGCGAAAGCATTGACGATATAGCCAAGCGACAGCATCGGATAGGCGATCGACACGTCCACGCGCGACAGCCCGACGATCCACACCACGACGCTGATCACATAACAGGCGAGGCCGCCGATGATCGGCGGTTGCGTTGCGAGCCGGAAGGCAATCGGCAGGATGTTCGCACGGCTGAATTCGAAGTGTCCAACGGCATTCGTTCCGGCTTTGAGCAGCAACTGCGCGCCGGCGTTCAACGTGACGCCGGCGAGAATGCAAAAGAGGGAAATCGGGTTCATCGGGTGTCAGGATCCGGATATGGGGTCACGATTGCGGTTTTTCTACCGGCGCAGCGGGTGCAGGCGGCGCGGCCGGTGTGTCCGACGCTGGCTGGGCCGGCGCGGCCGTCGGCTCCGCTGCGAGCGGCTTCATCACGACGACGCGGCGCGAGTCGCGGTCAACCACCTGCATGGGCAGGCCTTCGCTCAGGAGCCTGTCGTAAGTCTGCGGCGGAAGCAGCGCGAGCGCGTAGCGGTCAGTCTTCCAGCGCTCTTCCCATGCCTGCACCGAAGGCAGCCATTTCTGCGGCTCCACCGATACCCCGAATGCCAGTTCGTCCGGATGCTCGACCATCGTCATGGTATGGCCGATGTAAAACGGCAGAGTATGGTCGAGTACGCCGACCGAGTAGAACGGCGTGTCGGCCGGCAATTTCGCCATCTGCGCCTTGATGGCCGGCGCGAGCGGTGCGCCCGAACTGAGGCGCCCGAACACATCGTGACCCGTGCCCGCAATCGTGCCGAGCAGCAGCCACGCCGCGCCAAAACTTGCAATGGCCCCGAGACTGCCGGCGCGGCTGCGCCGATTGATCCACAGCGCGCCGAGCGTCAGCACGAAGCCGACCGCCAGCGCAGCGAGCACCCATGTGCGGTACGCGGCGTAGATTTCAGTTGGATTGCGCGCGCTGCCGAAGCGCGGCAGGAACAGCGCGGCAAACGCGGCAACTACGAGAAATAGTGCATAGCCGGTCAGATGACGGCGCCATTGCTCACGCGTGACGAGCGGCAGGTACATGCCGATCAGAAGCGCGATGGCCGGCGCGATCGGCAGCGTGTACGACAGCAGCTTGGAGTGCGACGCGCTGAAGAACAGGAAGATGAAGCCGGTCCAGACGAGCATCAGCGTGACGGGCGCGAAGCCGTTCGGCTGGCGCGGCAGACGCCATGCATGACGCACGCTTTGCACCGTCAGAGAAAGCCACGGCAGAAAACCGATAATCAGTACCGGCACGAAGTAATAGAACGGCCCAGGGCGGTTCTGTTCAGGCGTCAGATAGCGCTTGAACTGCTGAACGATGAAGAAAAAATTGAGGAATTCGGGATTGCGCTGCTGCACCAGCACGAACCACGGCGTTACGATCGCGAAGAATACGAGCACGCCGCCGATCAGATGCAGGCGCTTCCAGACCGCCCAGTCGCGCGCGATCAGCGTGTAGAGCACCAGCACCGCGCCCGGCAGGATTACGCCGACAAGGCCTTTGGACAGCACCGCGAGCGCCATCGACGCCCAGCACAGCCACATCCAGCCGCGCACGCACGAGTTCGTGAGATCCGGGCGCTGCGCGAGCAGCAGCGCGCACAGCGTCAGTTCCATCCAGAACGACAGGCCCATGTCGAGCGTGTTGAAGTGGCCCATCAGATTCCAGTACGGCGAGGTGGCCAGCACCAGTGCGGCGAACACGCCGGTCGCCGCATTGAACACGCGTGCGCCGGTGTAGCCGAGCAGCAGCACGCCGGCAAAACCCGTCAGCGCCGTATAGAGCCGCGCCTGCCATTCGCCGATGCCGAACCATGCGAAGGTCAGCGCGTTCGCCCAGGTTTGCAGCGGCGGCTTTTCGAAGTACTTGTAGCCGTTGTAGCGCGGCGTGATCCAGTCGCCGGTGACGAACATTTCGCGGGCCATTTCCGCGTAGCGGCCTTCGTCGCTGGGCAGCAGATGGCGCCAGCCGAGCGGCACGAACCAGATAACGGCAAGGGTCAGCACCAGCAGAAGAATCGCGGTGCGGTTGAGCGGTAGCCTCGACGGCGTATCGTTCATGGATTTAAACCTTTCTGGCGACGCCGCTTGCGCGGCGCTGCGTTGTTATTCGGAAATGCCGGCAGGCGGCTGCCCGCGCGCGGATGGCGCGCAGTGTACGTGATCGTGCGTGGCGCGGCGAGGGCAGGCGCGGCGGCACAGCCCGCGGACGAGCGGTGATCCGTGGCTGGGCCAGCAGGCTGGCCGCTGGCGATCAACCCGCTGCGAGCGCTAAGCTTCGATCAGCAGCGCCGCCGCAACCTTGCGGCCCTCGGCCATCAGAATGTTGTACGTGCGGCAGGCGGCCTTGAAGTCCATGGTTTCGACGCCGATGCGCTTCGCCGTCAGCACGGCGGTCAGGCGCGGATGCGGAAAACGCAGCCGCTCGCCGCTGCCGAACACCACCACCTCGGGCGCGGAATCCACCAGCATCGCGAAAAGCTCAGGCGTGAGTTGCTCGAAAGACGTGACGGGCCAAGGGATGACGGGCGCGTCCGGCAGCACGAGAATGCTTCCGGCATGGCGCTCCAGATTGATTTCGACATAGCCGGCGCCGTAGCCCGTGACGGTGTTGAGGGCGCCGCTGGAATCCTGATGTAATTTCAAATTCGTTTTCCGAAGTCGTCGCGAGACATCGTGCGTGTTGAAGGCCTGACGCGGCAGACGCGAGCAGGGCGGTTCTACACGAGTGGGACAGGAAAGGGCTCAAAAGGCTCCCGTTGCGGTTGGTGCATTGCGGAAGTCGGCCTAAATCCGCTAAATTATAACTTTTTAGCCGCCCAGAGGCGCCCCTGCGCATGCGCCGCCACAAGCCGCGCCGACGATCCGGGTGCGGCCCATCGGCTACCTACCCTGGTTGCGCCCGCTTTCGTCCGCCGTGGGCGGCCCGCTACGGGCGGCCCTGCGGCCCTGCGGCGTTACCGCGCCCCGAATTTCGCAATCCGCGAGCCTGCCCGGCGCGTCGGACTGTTCAAAGCCCTCACTGCCCTCAATGCTCGTTAACCAGGATGAAGTGCCCGCCGTGAAACCGATTCTCAAGTCAAACAAGTTGCTGAATGTCTGCTACGACATTCGCGGGCCCGTCCTCGAACATGCGAAGCGGCTCGAAGAAGAAGGCCACCGCATCATCAAGCTGAACATCGGCAATCTGGCGCCGTTCGGTTTCGAGGCGCCGGACGAGATCATTCAGGACATGATCCTGAATCTGCCGAGCTCGTCGGGCTACTCGGACTCCAAGGGCGTGTTCGCCGCGCGTAAGGCGATCATGCATTACACGCAGCAAAAGGGCGTGCACGGCGTCGAGCTGGACGACATCTACATCGGCAACGGTGCATCCGAGCTGATCGTGATGGCGCTGCAAGGGCTCCTGAACGACGGCGACGAAGTGCTGCTGCCCGCGCCGGACTATCCACTATGGACCGCCGGCGTGAGCCTCGCGGGCGGCACGCCGGTGCATTACATCTGCGACGAGTCGAACCGCTGGATGCCCGATCTCGACGACATCCGCGCGAAAATCACGCCGAACACGCGCGCGCTCGTCGTCATCAATCCCAACAACCCGACCGGCGCGCTGTATTCCGACGAACTGCTGCTCGGCCTCATTGAAATCGCGCGCCAGCACGGCCTCGTGATTTTCGCCGACGAGGTCTACGACAAGATCGTCTACGACGGCAAGAAGCATACGTCGATGGCCGCGCTCTCCGAAGACGTGCTCACCGTCACGTTCAACAGCCTCTCGAAAAGCTACCGCTCGTGCGGCTATCGCGCCGGCTGGATGTTCATTTCGGGACTGACCGGCGAGAACCGCCGCCACGCCAAAGACTATTTCGAAGGGCTCGGCATTCTCGCGTCCATGCGTCTATGTCCGAACGTGCCGGGCCAGTATGCCATTCAGACCGCGCTCGGCGGCTATCAGAGCATCAACGACCTGATCGTGCCGGGCGGGCGCCTCTACAAGCAGCGCGAACTCGCGTACGACATGCTCACGTCCATTCCCGGCGTGAGCTGCGTGAAGCCGGAGGCGGCGCTCTACATGTTCCCGCGCCTCGACCCGAAGATTTATCCGATTGAGAACGACCAGCAGTTCATTCTCGACCTGCTGCTGGAGGAGCGCGTGCTGCTCGTGCAGGGCACGGGCTTCAACTGGAAGACGCCGGATCATTTCCGCGTCGTGTTCCTGCCGAACGTGGACGATCTGGCCGATTCCATCAACCGCATCGCGCGCTTTCTCGACGGTTATCGCAAACGTCACACGGCCTAGCGCACAATACGATGCGCAACGCGTGATTTTGTCCGCCGCGCATCCGGCAACCGCCCCCGAATTCCCTTAATCACTACTCGACACCACGCTGCATGGAACCGATCAAAGTTGGACTGCTGGGCTTCGGCACGGTAGGCAGCGGCACCTTCACGGTACTGCGCCGCAATCAGGAAGAAATCAAACGTCGTGCGGGCCGCGGCATTGAAGTTGCGCGCATTGCCGTGCGCAATCCGGCCAAGGCGACGGCGGCCCTCGGCGCGCAAGCCGCGAGCGTCGCGCTCACCGACGACTTCAACGCGGTGGTCGACGATCCGTCTATCGACATCATTGCGGAGATGATCGGCGGCACGGGCGTGGCGCGCGACCTGGTGCTGCGCGCGATCGCCAACGGCAAGCACGTGGTCACGGCCAACAAGGCGCTGCTTGCCGTGCACGGCACGGAAATCTTCGAGGCGGCGCGCGCCAACGGCGTGATGGTCGCGTTCGAGGCCGCGGTGGCGGGCGGCATCCCCATCATCAAGGCGCTGCGCGAAGGTCTGACGGCCAACCAGATCCAGTACATTGCGGGCATCATCAACGGCACGACGAACTACATTCTTTCGGAAATGCGCGACCGCGGGCTCGACTTCGCGACCGCGCTCAAAGCCGCGCAGGAGCTGGGCTACGCCGAAGCGGATCCGACCTTCGACATCGAAGGCGTGGATGCCGCGCACAAGGCGACGATCATGAGCGCGATCGCGTTCGGCGTGCCGGTGCAGTTCGACCGTGCTTACGTGGAAGGCATCAGCAAGCTCGCGGCGATCGACATCAAGTACGCCGAGGAACTCGGCTACCGCATCAAGCTGCTCGGCATTGCGCGCCGCACTGACAAGGGCATCGAATTGCGCGTGCATCCCACGCTGATTCCGGAAAAGCGCCTGCTCGCCAACGTGGAAGGCGCGATGAACGCGGTCGTCGTGCATGGCGACGCCGTCGGCACGACCTTGTACTACGGCAAGGGCGCGGGAGCGGAGCCCACGGCGTCGGCGGTGGTGGCGGATCTGGTGGACGTGACGCGCCTGCATACGGCCGACCCCGAGCACCGCGTTCCGCATCTGGCTTTCCAGCCGGACCGTCTGTCGAACACGCCGATTTTGCCCATCGACGAGGTGACGAGCGGCTACTACCTGCGTCTGCGGGTTGCGGACGTGACGGGCGTGCTGGCCGACATCACGCGCATTCTGGCCGACACCGGCATCTCGATCGACGCGCTCCTGCAGAAGGAGTCCGAACAGGTCGACGCCAACGGCAAGGGCGAGACCGACATCATCCTGATCACGCACGAAACGGTTGAAAAGAACGTCAATGCCGCAATCAAGTCGATCGAGGCGTTGAAGACCGTCGTCTCGCAAGTCACGAAGCTGCGCATGGAAGCGCTGAACTAGGCCGAACTATGAACTATCTCTCAACGCGCGGCGCCGGAGCCGGCGAGCGCCACACTTTCTCCGACATTCTGCTCGGCGGTCTCGCGAAAGACGGCGGCCTGTACCTGCCCGCCGACTATCCGCGCGTCAGCGCCGACGAACTCGCGCGCTGGCGCACGCTGCCGTATGCGGACCTCGCATTCGAGATCCTCTCGAAATTCAGCGACGACATTCCGGCCGAAGACCTGCGCGCGCTGACCCGCAAGACGTACACGGCGGCCACTTACTGCAACGTGCGCGACGACGAGAGCGCGGCGCAGATCACGCCGCTCAAAACGCTCGGCGTCGAAAATGGCGCGCCATTGTCGCTGCTGGAACTGTCGAACGGCCCGACGCTCGCGTTCAAGGACATGGCGATGCAGTTGATCGGCAACCTGTTCGAGTACGCGCTCGCGAAGCACGGCGAAACGCTGAACATTCTCGGCGCGACTTCCGGCGACACCGGCAGCGCCGCCGAATACGCGATGCGCGGCAAGCAGGGCATTCGCGTGTTCATGCTGTCGCCGCACAAGAAGATGAGCGCGTTCCAGACCGCGCAGATGTACAGCCTGCAGGACCCGAACATCTTCAACCTCGCGGTTGAAGGCGTGTTCGACGACTGCCAGGACATCGTGAAAGCCGTTTCGAACGATCACGCGTTCAAGGCCAGGTACAAGATCGGCACCGTCAATTCGATCAACTGGGCGCGCGTGGTCGCGCAGGTCGTCTACTACTTCAAGGGCTATTTCGCGGCGACCAGGAGCAACGACGAGCGCGTGTCGTTCACCGTGCCGTCGGGCAACTTCGGCAATGTCTGCGCGGGTCACATCGCGCGCATGATGGGCCTGCCGATCGAAAAGCTGGTGGTTGCCACCAACGAAAACGACGTGCTCGACGAGTTCTTCCGTACCGGCATTTACCGCGTGCGCAAGGCAGCGGAGACGTATCACACGAGCAGCCCGAGCATGGACATTTCGAAGGCGTCGAACTTCGAGCGCTTCGTGTTCGATCTGCTCGGGCGCGACCCGGCACGCGTGCTGCAACTGTTCCGCGACGTCGAGGAAAAAGGTGGTTTTGACCTCGCGGCGAGCGGTGACTTTGCGCGCGTGAAGGAGTTCGGTTTCGTGTCGGGCCGCAGCAGCCACGACGATCGCGTCGAGGCGATCCGCGACGTGTTCCAGCGCTACGACACGATGATCGACACGCATACCGCCGACGGCCTGAAGGTCGCGCGCGAACATCTGCAGCCGGGCGTGCCGATGATCGTGCTGGAAACGGCCCAGCCGATCAAGTTCGGCGAAACGATTCGCGAAGCGCTGCTGCGCGAACCGGAGCGCCCGGCGGCTTTCGCGGGACTGGAGTCGCTGCCGCAACGCTTCGAAGTCGTGCCGGCGGACGCGCAGCGTGTGAAGGACTTTATTGCGGCGAACACCGGCGTCTGATTGAAGTGAATGAAGTGAAGTGGAGCGCGGGCCGGCGGCCCGCGCGACATGGTGAGCCGCTATTGCGCGAGGCAAACGCTGCGCCATCGCGGCTCGGCGAGCCGGCACCGCGGGCCGCGCCGAGTCCTACATTCAGTGAACCGGCGCGCGGCGCACAAACGCTAAGGTCGAAAACCCCTCGATAAGCGCGGCCCCGACAAGCTGTGGCCTTCGACCGCTACAATGTTCTTTTAACCAGCGGCTTCGAACCTGAGATGTCTACCCCCACGCCACGCGCTCCGATGCTCGCTACCGCCGACGCACTGGCCATCCTGCTCAACGCCGCGAGCCCGGTCAAAGGCAGCGAGTCGGTCCCGACGCTGCAAGCGCATGGCCGCGTGCTTGCCACCGACGTCGTGTCGCCGCTCGACGTGCCGCCGATGAACACCAGTGCAATGGACGGCTACGCGATCCGCGCCGCGGACATCACGACCCACGGCAACCGCCGCCTGCCGGTGTCGCAACGCATTCCCGCAGGGCACGCGCCAGAGCCGCTGAAGCCAGGCACGGCGGCGCGCATTTTCACCGGCGCCACGGTGCCGCCCGGTGCCGACGCGATCGTGATGCAGGAGCAGACGGAAGCCGCCGGCGACGAAGTCACCATCCTGCACAGCCCGCGGGCGGGCGAATGGATCACGGCGCAAGGCGCGGACATCCGTAGCGGTTCGGTGATTCTGCCGGCCGGCACGCGGCTCACGCCGCAGGCGCTGGGGCTCGCCGCATCGGTGGGTTGCGCCGAACTGCAAGTGCGCCGCCGCGTGAAGGTCGCCGTGTTCTTCACCGGCGACGAACTGACCATGCCAGGCGAGCCGCTGAAGCCCGGCGCGATTTACAACTCCAACCGCTTCACGTTGCGCGGTCTGCTGGAAAACCTCGGCTGCGAGGTGAGCGATTTCGGCATCGTCGAAGACAAGCTCGATGCCACGCGCGCCACGCTGCGCGAAGCGGCGCGCGCGCACGATCTGATTCTGACCTGCGGCGGAGTGTCGGTGGGCGAGGAAGATCACGTGAAGCCGGCCGTGGAGGCGGAAGGGCGCCTCACGATGTGGCAGATCGCGATGAAGCCCGGCAAGCCGCTCGCGTTCGGCGCTGTGCGCCGCAGTACGGACAATCAGGCGACGGCAGAGTCGGCTGCCTTGGCGGCAGAGTCGGCTGCGCCGTCGGCGGAGACGTTTTTCATCGGCTTGCCGGGTAATCCGGTGTCGAGCTTCGTGACCTTTCTCGTGTTCGTGCGTCCTTTCATTCTGCGTCTTGCCGGCGTGCAGACCGTCGCGCCCCGCGCGCTGTCGCTGCGCGCGGACTTTACACAGGGCAAGGCGGATCGTCGCAACGAGTTCCTGCGCGCGCGCATCAATGCCGCCGGCGGTCTCGATCTGTTCCCGAATCAGAGTTCGGCCGTGCTGACATCGACAGTGTGGGGCGACGGGCTGATCGACAATCCGCCCAATCATGCGATCAGTGCGGGCGAAACCGTGCGCTTCATTCCTTTTTCCGAGTTGCTGAATTGAGGCCGGCGACGCCGGCTGTATCCCCATGAAGATTCAACTGCGATATTTCGCGAGCGTGCGTGAAGCGCTCGATCTGGCCGACGAAACGGTCGAGGTGCCGGAGGGCGTCGCAACCGTCGGCGATGTCCGCGCGTGGCTGCGCGTGCGCGGCGGCATCTGGGCCGACACGCTTGCCGAAGGCCGCGCGCTGCGCATGGCCTGCAATCACGTGATGACCGACGCCGGCACGCGCATCACCGAAGGCTGCGAGGTCGCGTTCTTCCCGCCCGTCACGGGCGGCTGAACCGCAAGGAGCCGGCTATGCCCGTTCGTGTACAGACTGAAGATTTCGATCTCACCGCCGAGGTCGCTGCGCTGCGCGCCCGCAATCCGAAGATCGGCGCGGTGGCGTGCTTCGTCGGCACCGTGCGCGATCTGAACGACGGCAGCGCGGTCGAGGCCATGGAACTGGAGCATTACCCAGGCATGACCGAGAAGTCGCTGGAGGCGATCATCGTGAGCGCGTGCCAGCGCTGGCCGGGCATCGAGGTGCTGATCGTGCACCGCGTCGGCAAGCTTTATCCGCTCGACCAGATCGTGCTGGTCGCGACGACGGCCGCGCATCGCGGCGATGCATTCGCGTCGTGCGAATTCGTGATGGACTATCTGAAGACCCAGGCGCCGTTCTGGAAGAAGGAGAAAACCGCGGCGGGCGAGCGCTGGGTCGACGCCCGCGTGACCGACGATGCGGCGCTCGCGCGCTGGGGCATCGAGTCGGGAAACGGCGCGTCGGAATAAGTGCTGCGGCTGGGCGTGCGGCGTGGTGCTGGTCGCACCGGGCTCACGACGCGGCGCTTACGGCACGACGCTCAGGGCACGACGCTTACGGGACGACGCTCAAGGCACTGCGCTCAAGGCACCGCGCTCAAGGCACCGCGCTCAAGGCACCGCGCTCAAGGCACCGCGCTCAAGGCACCGCGCTCAAGGCAGGACGCTCAAGGCACCGCACTCAAGGCACCGCACTCACGGTGCTCGTGGCACGACGTTCGTGGCACGCCGCTGGCAGGCTGCTCCCGCGCCCACACCATCACTCGTCCCGCGATTTCCCGATGATGCGCGTCGGAAACGGCTCCCCGGCGGGCCGCGCCGCAAGATGCGCCTCATCGTCCGGCCGGGGCCGCTTCGGCGCGACGCGGTCGAGCAAGGCCTGCTGTTCCGGCGGAATCTTGTAGTCCCAGCCGAAGCGGCTCAATTGCAGGCTCTGCGCGATACGCAGCGCCGGTTCCATGAAGCGGACGGCCGCAGCAGGCTCGTAACGCGATTCCACCGTATCGAGGAACAGATACAGCCAGCGGCTGAAGTGCTGCGGCTCGATTCCCGCGAGCGGCTGGTGCGCCTGCTGGACATTGCCGCGATACTGCTTCGCGCCCAGCACGAGACTGGCCCAGAAGGTACACATCTTCGGCAGATGATCGTCCCAGCGGCCGGCAAGCGTTGCGTCGAACACCGGGCCGAGCAATGGGTCGGCGCGCACGCGGTCATAAAACGCGTAAACCAGCTCGCGAATGTTCGCCTCTGTCGGCTCGGCAGCGCGCTCGACAACCGGCGCGGCGGGAAAAGAAGGGTTCATGCAGATTCCAGAGATGCGCGACGATTCGTCCCGGGCGCGCCACAGCACGCCACAAACCGGACGAAACTGCCACAATGACGGCCCGGCCGGCCGAACTGAGCTCAAAATAGCGTACTTTTCGTGTGAATGGGCGCGGCGCGAAACGTTACCATTGGTGTCGAAAGCCCGACTTTACCGATGCAGCATAAATAAACATGTGCCAGTCCTGCATCTTATGGCGAAGCCGCGGCGCCCGGCAACCCTTGCATCGACGCGGTTATCCCACGGATCGCGGCTTGCGCTCATTGTGATACTGCAAACCATGAGACTGACCGACTACACCGATTATTCGCTGCGCGTCCTTCTGTACCTCGCTGTGCGCGGGCAGGGCTTGTCGACCATTCAGGATAT
This sequence comes from Burkholderia sp. WSM2230, assembly GCF_000472445.1. GTDB lineage: Bacteria > Pseudomonadota > Gammaproteobacteria > Burkholderiales > Burkholderiaceae > Paraburkholderia. The sequence goes on along the minus strand of NZ_AXAJ01000006.1, from coordinate 220,083 downwards.
CTCCGAGGCCTACCGCATTTCCAAGAACCACCTGATGAAGGTGGTGCAGCAGTTGAGCGAGCTTGGCTGGGTCGAGACCGTGCGCGGCCGCAACGGCGGCCTGCGGCTGGCGGAGCGCACCCGCAAGCTGACTGTCGGCGAGGTCGTGCGCGCAACGGAAAGCGACTTCGCGCTGGTTGCCTGCCTGCCGGACCAGAACGGCGAACGCCGCGCATGTGTCATTACGCCTCAGTGCCGGTTGCGCAACGTACTGGAGACGGCGCGGCACGCCTTTCTCGCAGAGCTCGATCGCCACACGATCGACGAGGTCGCGGGTCCGGAAGGGCCGCTGGCGGCCTTGCTCGGCATACGCACGGTGATTCCGGTCGTGCCCGTGTCGCCGGTCGAGCCGGCAAGCGACAACCCGGTGCCCGTGGCCTGAATGCGGCTCGCCCGGGGCGCCGCGCATTTTCTCGCGTCAGATGCTCAAAAACTCCATCGGGACTGCAAAAAAGCGCTTGAATCCTGAATAAATCGCCTCATTTTGGTGGTAATCGAAATTGGAGGTCTCGAATGAGAATCGACAAACTCACCACTAAATTCCAGGAAGCGCTGGCGGACGCGCAGAGTCTCGCGGTCGGCCACGACAATCAATATATCGAGCCGGTTCATGTCCTCGCGGCGCTCGTCGCGCAGCAGGACGGGTCGGCGCGTTCGCTGCTGTCGCGCGCCGGCGTGCACGTGCAGGCGTTGCAAACCGCGCTCGACGAGGCCATCACGCGCCTGCCGCAAGTTCAGGGCACCGACGGCAACGTGCAGATCGGCCGCGAACTCACCGGTCTGCTGAACCAGGCGGACAAGGAAGCGCAAAAGCTCAACGACACGTTCATTGCGAGCGAAATATTCCTGCTCGCGGTCGCGGACGACAAAGGCGAGGTCGGCCGCCTCGCGCGTCAGCACGGCTTGTCGCGCAAATCGCTCGAAAGCGCGATTGCCGCGGTCCGCGGCGGCTCGCAAGTGCACAGCCAGGACGCCGAAAGCCAGCGTGAAGCGCTCAAGAGGTACACCATCGACCTGACCGAACGCGCGCGCGCCGGCAAGCTCGACCCGGTGATCGGCCGCGACGACGAAATCCGCCGTTCCATTCAGATTCTTCAACGTCGTACCAAGAACAATCCAGTGCTGATCGGCGAACCGGGTGTAGGCAAGACCGCGATTGTCGAAGGACTCGCGCAGCGCATCGTCAACGGCGAAGTGCCGGAGACGCTGAAGGGCAAGCGCGTGTTGTCGCTCGACATGGCCGCGCTGCTCGCGGGCGCCAAGTATCGCGGCGAGTTCGAAGAGCGTCTGAAGGCCGTGCTCAACGACATCGCGAAGGACGAAGGGCAGACCATCGTCTTCATCGACGAAATTCATACGATGGTCGGCGCGGGCAAGGCGGAAGGCGCGATGGACGCGGGCAATATGCTCAAGCCGGCGCTCTCGCGCGGCGAACTGCACTGCGTCGGCGCGACCACGCTCGACGAATATCGCAAGTACATCGAAAAGGATGCCGCGCTCGAGCGCCGCTTCCAGAAGGTGCTCGTCGACGAACCGACGGTCGAGGCCACGATCGCGATTCTGCGCGGCTTGCAGGAGAAGTACGAACTGCATCACGGCGTGGACATCACCGACCCGGCTATCGTCGCGGCGGCTGAACTGTCGCATCGCTACATCACGGATCGCTTCCTGCCGGACAAGGCCATCGATCTGATCGACGAAGCCGCGTCGAAGATCAAGATGGAAATCGACTCGAAGCCCGAAGAGATGGACCGGCTCGACCGTCGCCTGATCCAGTTGAAGATCGAACGCGAAGCCGTCAAGAAGGAGAAGGACGAGGCGTCGCAAAAGCGCCTGCAACTCATCGAAGAGGAAATCGAGCGTCTGGATCGCGAATATTCGGACCTCGAAGAAATCTGGACCGCGGAAAAGGCGGCGGTGCAGGGCAGCGCGCAACTGAAGGAAGAGATTGATCGCACGCGTGCCGAAATCACGCGCTTGCAGCGCGAAGGCAAGCTGGAGAAGGTCGCTGAACTGCAATACGGCAAACTGCCGGGTCTCGAGGCGCAACTGAAGGAAGTCACGCAGGCCGAGGCGAAGGAACAGAACAATCCGACGCGGCCGCGCCTGTTGCGCACGCAGGTGGGTGCTGAGGAAATCGCCGAGGTCGTGTCGCGCGCGACCGGCATTCCGGTCTCGCGCATGATGCAGGGCGAGCGCGAAAAGCTGTTGCAGATCGAAGAAAAACTGCATGAGCGCGTGATCGGCCAGGACGAGGCGATCAACGCGGTGGCCGACGCGATCCGCCGCTCGCGCGCGGGTCTGTCCGATCCGAACCGTCCGTATGGTTCATTCCTGTTCCTCGGGCCCACCGGCGTGGGCAAGACGGAACTGTGCAAGGCGCTGGCTGCGTTCCTGTTCGATTCCGAGGATCACTTGATTCGCATCGACATGAGCGAGTTCATGGAGAAGCACAGCGTCGCGCGTCTGATCGGCGCGCCGCCGGGATATGTCGGCTACGAAGAGGGCGGTTATCTGACGGAAGCGGTGCGTCGCAAGCCGTATAGCGTGATTCTGCTCGACGAAATCGAGAAGGCGCATCCCGACGTGTTCAACGTGCTGCTGCAGGTGCTCGACGACGGCCGCATGACCGACGGCCAGGGCCGCACCGTGGACTTCAAGAATACGGTGATCGTGATGACGTCGAACCTCGGTTCGCAGGTCATCCAGGCGATGGTCGGCGAGCCCCAGGAAGCGGTGAAGGACGCGGTGTGGACCGAAGTAAAGCTGCACTTCCGCCCCGAGTTCCTGAACCGCATCGACGACGTCGTGGTGTTCCACGCACTCGACCGCTCGAATGTGCAGTCCATCGCGCGGATCCAGTTGCAGCGTCTGCACGAGCGGCTGGCGAAGCTCGACATGCAGCTGGTGGTGTCGGACGAGGCGCTGGAGCATGTCGGCAAGGTCGGCTACGATCCGCTGTTCGGTGCGCGGCCGTTGAAGCGCGCGATCCAGCAGGAGATCGAGAACCCGGTCGCCAAGCTGATTCTGGCGGGCAAGTTCGGTCCGAAGGACGTCATTCCGGTCGAACTGGAAGACGGCAATCTCGTGTTCGAGCGCGTGGTGCATTGAACTCTCAGTCAGTCTGACGCGGAATGTAGCAACCCGCGCAAATAGCAAAGCGGCAACGAAGTAATCTTCGTTGCCGCTTTTCTTTGCCTGCTCGACTGTGCGCTTTGGGCTTGCTGGCGGGCTTGCTTATTGGCCCGCTTTTTGGCCCGCTTTTTGGCCCGCGTGTAACGCGCTTGTTGACCGCTCAACGCGCGGGCGCCGTGCCCTGGCCAATGCTGTTCCCACCGCCACAGCCGGTGCCGCTGATCAAGCCGTGCCCTTGCCGAACAACGCCGACAAGCCGCCGAGCGCGCCAAGCACGGTGGTTGCGTTCAGTTTGCCTTCGGCCGGCACTTCGCCGTCCGGCGTGGCTGCATTGACCACGTGCGGCAGGATCTGCGACAGAAGGCCGGTAACCTGGTCCGGTTGAACGCCGGCTTTAGCGGCCAGGCTCGTGACGGCTTCGGAGCCGAGCACGCTATGCAGCGCGTCGGCCGCAATCGGCTGATTCTCGCCGTTGCTGATCCACGACGATACGACGTCGCCGAGGCCCTTTTCCTGGAAGCGTTGGACGAGGCCATTCAGGCCGCCTGGCTGGCTATTGACGAATTCGAGTGCGGCTGCGATCAGCGCTTGCTGGCCGCCGCCTTCGGGCGATTTGCCGACCAGGGAACCGAGGGTATCGAGTAGGCTCATGACGGGTCTCTTTTGAATGCCGGCACGTCGGAGACGAGCTGGCGGGTGAGGCGCCGCGCGGCTGCGCGGCGTCGAGGGGAGGAAGGCGTACTGCAAGGCGCTGCCGCCGTGCCTGTCACGCCCGCAGGCGTGATGACGACAACGACATGAAAACCTCGCTGTGCACTCTGCCTTGCTGGTTTAGTCAGTCTCTGACGCGGTTTGCGCCGGACAAGTTCTCTATGCGCCGCCCGAAGCCGCCGCGGCGGACGCCGCTTTGCTCTTCCTGGCTTTTTTCTTCGATGCCTTGGCGCCGGAGGCGTCGGCAGGCGCGCTCGCTGCAGTCCCGGTTGCGGCGGTCGCCGCGGTGGTACCAGTGGGCGCGGACGCCGCCGCGGCGGCGTCCTTAGCCTTCTTCGACGAACGCGACGACTTCGACGCTTTCGCGCTGGAAGCGTCCGCAGGCGCAGCCGGCGTTGCGGTGGTCGCTGCGCTTGTCGTCGGTGCCGTGGGAGCGGTGGTCGCAGGCGTCGTGGTCGCCGCGCTATTGGCCGCAGGCGTGGTCTTCGTCGCCGGGGAGTTCGCGCCTGCCGATGTCGTGGCCGATTTCGCACCCGCCGGCGGCGCGGACGAGCCATTGATCGTCAGGCCCGCCGCTTCCAGATTCACTACCGACTTGCTGCCGATGCCCTTGACGCGCGCGGCGAGGTCGTCGGCGTTCTTGAACGGGCCGTTCTTCGTGCGTTCTTCGATGATCGCCTTCGCATGCGCGGGCCCAATGCCCTTGACTGATTCGAGCGCCGCCTGATCGGCGGAATTCACTTCGACCGCCGCCGCGAAACCGGCCGACAGCGACAGCGCGAGAGCAACGCAAAGCATCACAAGCTTTTTCAGCATGGCAAGCACTCCATTGAGGGCAAAAATTAGCCGGGAACGGGCGACGCATTCTGTCAGCAGGCGTGCGCTTAAGCATAGGACAAATGCGCGCCCTTATTTGCGAACGCCCACGATTTATACCGACCGATTGATGGCAAGTAAATCACTCTGAACGATCTTTAAACCTTTTGCCGCGTTATTAGGCAGTTGTGAGTCCATCTGCGCATCTTGCGCGCGTGGCCGCATCAACGATGACAGCGCGACGCACTTGACTTAGAGTGCACTCGAAGTCCTAACCTGAGTCCTGTCATGTCGAAAACGTCGAACGCACTCACCATCGGGCAGGTCGCCGGCATCATCGGCGTCTCCACGCACACGCTGCGCTACTACGAGCAGGCCGGGCTGATTCGCGCGGTCGGCCGCACGCAGGCGGGGCATCGTCTGTATTCGCCGGCCGATGTGGACTGGCTGCGCTTCGTGATGCGCCTGAAGGCGACCGGCATGCCGATCGCCGGCATGCAGGCTTTCGCCGCGTTGCGGGCCGAAGGTCAGCAGACGATGGGCGCGCGCCGCGACCTGCTGGCCGCGCATCGCGATGCGGTTCTTACCCGGATCGCCGAATTGCAGACGAACCTCGGCGCGATCATCGACAAGATCGCGTATTACGAAAGCGAAGCGGCCGGCAAATCGCCCGCGCCCGGCAGCCGGACACGACGGATCGACGACACGTCATCGTTCTCACACTCGGAAAAGGACTCACCATGGATCACGCACAAACCGACCGCTACACGCAAGGCTGGAACAAACTAAGGGAAATCGACGGCTCGGCAGGCGAGCAGGTGATTGCCGCGCTCGCACCCATCGCGCCGGACTTCGCGCGTCTTGTGATCGAATTCGGTTTCGGCGATATTTACAGCCGTCCGCAACTCGATCTGCGGGCGCGCGAGATTGCGACCATCGCTTCGCTCGCCACGCTTGGTTGCGCGCAACCGCAGTTGAAGGTGCATATCGAAGCAGCGCTGAATGTGGGCTGCACGCGCGAGGAAATCGTCGAGGTGTTCATGCAGATGGCACTGTACGCGGGCTTTCCGGCCGCGTTGAACGCACTGTTCGCGGCCCGCGAGATTTTCGAGCGCCACGACCGGGTGTTGGAGGCCGGGCAGTGAAAGGCGGCGGAAAGGGCACAGGCGGCTTGAGCGCGCGGCTTGGCCATGCCGTGCTCATTCTGCCTGCCGCTGCGCACGCGGTTTATCGCGTCACACGCCTACTTCAGTGCTCAGCGCGCCGGCCGCGAGTACATGACGCTTGCTGATCACACGCCAGTAGAGCAGCAAGCCGATGCCGGCAATCGCGAGACTCGCGGTGTTGGCAACCCAGAAGCCGCGGGCGCCGGTCAGCCACGGTGGAATCGTGCCGCTCACGTTGAAACCGAGCAGATAACCGCCGCCAAGACCCACGCCCCACAGCGCGACCGCGTAAATGGCGGTCGGCACGACGGCGACCTTGTAAGCCCGGAGCACGAACGCGGTGGTGATCTGCAATGCGTCGAAGAGGTGATAGCAGACGACGATCAGCACGAGCGGCATCGCCGCCGCCACGACTTGCGGGTTCGGCGTATAGCCCGCAATTACGTAGGGACGCAGCGCCAGCACGATCACGCCGTAACAGCAGGCAATCGCGACGGCCATTGTGATGCCGTGGCGCGACAGCGTGCGCGCCGCTTCGGGGCGATGCGCGCCCAGCGCCTGCGCGACGAGCGTCGACGAAGCAATGCCGATGGAAAGCGGCGTCATGTACAGCACCGCGCCGATGTTGCCGGCGATCTGGTGCCCGGCGAGCGTCGTCGTGCCGAAGCGCGCGATGAAGAGCGCCATGAAGGTGTATGACGTGACCTCGATCAGGTAGGACAGTCCCATTGGAATGCCGAGCCGCAACTGCGCCGCCTGGCGCCGCCACACAGGCCAGCAGAAGCGTTTGAAGATCGCGAAGGGCGTGAACACGTCGACGCGCGTGAGCAACGTCATGCCGACGAGCGCGAGCGCCCAGTTGATAAGGCTGCTCGCGAGCGCGCAGCCGGGACCGCCGAGCGCCGGCACACCGAGTCCACCGAAGATGAACCACGTATTGAGCGGCACCTTCAGCAACAATCCGCCGACCTGCAGGATCATCACGAGCCGCGGCTTGCCGACTGCATTGCTGACCGAACCATAGACGCGAAAGACGAGGCCCGCAGGCAGGCCGAACGCGAGTATCCGCAGATACCACACGGTGCGCTCGTGCAGCGCCTCGGGCACGCGCGCGAGTTGCAGCAGACGGCCGGGAAAGAACAGAATCAGAAAGCCGATCACCGTCAGCGCGAGTGCGAGCCACAGCGCCTGCCGCACTTCCTCGCCGATCTCGTCGTAGCGGCGCGCGCCGTAGAGTTGCGCGGTGATCGGTTGCAGGGCCGTGAGAATCCCCGTCAAGCCTATGTAGACGGAAATATAAATCGACGAGCCGAGGCCGAGCGCGGCGAGATCGACGGCCGAGTAACGGCCGACCATGGCCGTGTCGATCACGCCGAACGCAATGATCGCCAGTTGCCCGATTAGCACCGGCCAGGCAAGCCCTGCGATTTTCCGTAGGTCGGCGAGCATATCCGTTCAGTCAGCTTTCTTGTGCCAGCTGCGCCGTTTGACGACAGGCGGCTTCGGCCGGTCGATGCGGACATACAGACGGAAGCGTTCGTCACGGTCGGCCGCGCGGCGGCCTTCCCACACGAGCTTCCACACGAAGTCGGACATGGCGCTCGGCTCGCCGTACTCCTGGGTGTCCTGACGCAGAATGACGTCGCAATCCTGATCGAATGAGAAATGCATGTCGCCGAAATAAGCGAAGGTCGCGATCTGCGCATTGCCGAGACGCACCGGCGATATGCAGGTGTAATCCTCCGGCAGATGGCTCGCGATCTGTTGGGCGACATCTTTATAGGTCCGGCTGTAGTTGACGACCGGCAGCCACAAGGTCATCAGCAGCACCCACATCAGCGTCGTGCCCGCGCTGGAGAGCACCACGCTGCGCCACAGCACCTTCGGATGGCGCGCGAGGCGCCACTGAACCAGCACGAACCAGCAGAGCGTCACTGCGACCGCGCAGACGAACGACAGAATCTTGAACTGCGGCGCGAAGCCCGGCGCAAGCCGCGCGAGATTGCGCGCGAGCGGATGCGGAAAACCCGTGAGGCCCGCCACGTAGACCAGCCAGACGAAGCTGCCGAGAATCGTGAAGCTGAGCAGCGCGAACCAGTCGATCGCGTTGATCGCGCCGCGCTTGAGCGTGGGCAGCGCGAAGGTGGCCAGCACCGCGAGCGCGGGCAGCAGCAGCATATAGAGGCGGTTCGACTGATGGCTCTGCAGCACGACCAGCACGAGTAGCGGCCCGATCACCGAAAGCGGAATCGCCACGTGGGGGGCGCGGCGCAGCCCCGACCAGCTGAACCAGGCCCATAGCGCAAGCGGCCAGGCGGGCCACGTGAAGAGCGGCAGGTTCTTGAGCGCGTAAGCCGCGACCGAGCCGGGCGGGCCGGCGAACGAGCTCAGACTCACATGCACCCACTGGTTCAGATACCAGACGGCGTCGACGGGAAAGGCGGCCAGCGCGGCAATCGGCCACGCGACCGAAAGCGCAAGGGCAATCGGCAGGCCGGCGAGCAGCAGCCAGCGCGAGCGCGTTTCGCGCACGATCAGGGTCATCGCGAGTGTGCCGAGCAGCAGCGCGCCGACCAGCACGGGACTGCTCGCGAGCGTCACGAGGCCGACCGCGAGCCCCCATATCGAGGCGCCCTGAATCGGTTTGTCGATCATTCGCACGAGGCCGTACACCAGCATGGCGATGCCGACGAATTGCGCCAGTTGCGGCGTGGTCTCATGGCCGCGTTCGGCGAGGCCGAAGCACGCCAGCAGGATCAGCAGGGCGCCGTCGGCCAGTGTGCGGCCATAGTCGCGCGGTTCCGGCTCGCCGCCGAACGCGTACTTGAACGGCTGCACTTCGGCACGCCGGCCGAGCAGGTAGGCTGCATACCAGACGAACGCGCAGCCCGCGCAGAACAGCAGGCCGGTGAAGACGCGCGAGGCATTGCTGGCGTCGACCCACGGCGCCAACGCGCGAATTGCGCTTGCGCCGAGCCAGTAGCCGAGCGGGCCGTCTTCGGTCAGGTATTTGCCGACCAGATTGGGCAGGAGCCAGTCGTGCGCCGTGCCGTTAGCCATGGTCCACATCACGCCGAAGCCGGCTGCGTCCTCGTTCTTCCACGGATCGCGGCCGAACAGGCCGAACGACGCGTAGACGATGCAGATGGTCAACAGCAGCCAGCGTGGCAGCGCACTGGTCGCGGAGGCAGTGAGGCGAACGACAGGTCTCATGCGGTTTGGGTTATTAGATAAGCGAAAGCGGCCATCGAAGTGCGAGTCCGGCTGAGACGGTCTGGTTTGAGCATCCGGCATTGTAGTCGGGCGGCAGTGTGCGCGTCACGACCGGTAATGGCGCGCAACGGCGCCGGGGCGCCGTGACGACGCGTGCGGGCCGCAGCCGCAGCCAATGCGCACCTCGGCGAGTGCGGGGGATGCCGCCGCAGCCGGCAGGCGACAAAAAAGGGCAGCTTGCGCTGCCCTTCATTTTCGCTGCATCGCTGCCGGCCGGAGCCGGCGAAGCGGTGAGCAGGCGTATTACTTCGCTGCTGCCTTGCCGGTAGCGCGTGCGCCGAATTTGTTGCGGAACTTCTCGACGCGGCCTGCCGTGTCCATGATCTTTTGCTGGCCGGTGTAGAACGGGTGCGATTCCGACGACACTTCGATCTTGGCGAGCGGGTAGGTCTTGCCGTTGTACTCAGCGGTTTCACGCGTCTGGATCGTGGAGCGCGTGACAAACCTGAAGTCGTTCGACACGTCGACGAACAGAACTTCGCGGTAATCCGGGTGAATGCCTTCTTTCATGGTCTTTCCTTTAATCTGGCGGTAGCCAACCCGCGTGAGGCCGCTGTTGCGCGGACCGCATCTTGGCGCGAGCCACTTGCCTAGGGTCGAAAAACGGCGATTATGCCAGAAAATCAGTCGCTTGACGAATTCTCTGAGGTTTTCGACCGCCTCGCGGGCGCGATTGAGCCTCTGTGCCGGTACTAAGGCGATGCAAACGTCAGACCGACGCGCGCCGGGTCCTGACGGTAATAGCGCGCGAGGAGTCGGTATAGCTCCGGATATTCCGCCTCGAAGGCTTGTGGCTTGACGAAAAGCGCCTCGCTGCACACCGCGAAGAACTCGGACGGATGATCGGCGGCGTACGGGTCGATCAGCGATTCGCGCTCGAAGCGCGTCCAGCGGCGCTGCGGCACCGCGTCGACGCGGGCGCAGAACTGGTCGTAGGCGGAATCGAACACGTCCGCCCACGCGTCTGAGTCGAGCGGCGCATGCCAGCGGCGCACGAGCGGCGGGTGGCCGTCCGCCTCGCCGTTCAGCATGTCGATCTTGTGCGCGAATTCGTGGATCACCACGTTGTACGCGTCGAGGCCGTCCGTCATCTGCGCGTCTTCCCACGACAGGATCACCGGGCCGCCTTCCCATGCCTCCCCGCTCGCATCGTGCTCGACTTCGTGGACCACGCCGTCCTCGTCCTCGACCGTCTTGCGGATCACGAATTCGCCCGGATAGACGATCACGCCGACCCATCCGCGATACAGGTCGAGGCTCAGATTCAGCACCGGCAAGCACGCCTGCGCGGCGATCGCGACGGTCATGGCGTCGGTCAGCTCGAGCTCATGCGCGGTGGAGAATTCCTTCTGCGCGATGAACAGACTGCTCATTTCGCGCAGGCGCGCGAGGTCCGGCGCGTCCAGATGCGCGAGGAACGGCAGGCCGTCGAGCGTGGCTTGCCAGAGCGCGTCGCCGATCGCGTAGTCCCGCAGCGCGCGCTGACGCCGGCGGGCCCCGAGCCATTGAGTCAGTTTGGAGAACATGGGCCGATAAACCGTTAGTCGATCTGTCTTTGCCAGGCGGCGAAAATCCCGCCGCATATCGCGACGCCAATCAGGAAATAAAAGCCGTCCAGCGAACTCAGGAAGCTGGCCTGCCGCGCCACCGCCCGGCTGATTTCGACGACGGCCAGCGCATGCGCGTCCGACGGCGAGCGCCCGGCAGCGGAAAACGCGCGCGTGAGCGCGGCAAGCGAGTTCTGGAACAACGGATTGTACGGATTCACGAACTCCGCGAGGCGCGCCTGGTGCAACGCCTGGCGATGCTGCTCGACGATGATCACCGACGCCGTCGCGAACGAGATCGTCAGTTGCCGCACGATATTCTTGAGGCGGTAGCCGTGTGCGAATTCCTCTATCGCGAAGATTCTGAAGGTGAGGTTCGCGACCGGCAGCACGATGAACAGCAACAGCAGGCCGCGCAACAGCAGTGGCCCCGTGAGCGCCGCCATGCCCGCGTCGGGCGACATGCGGGTCATCCATGCGGCCGTCAGCGCGGCGATGGCGAAGCCCGGCACGATGATCCACTTCTTGCGCGTGAGAAGCTTTGAATAGCGCAGATAGACGAACAGCGCGCTGGCCGAAATCAGCGACGTGACGCCGACGAGTTGCCCGGTGTTCTCGACCGGATAACCCAAACCACTTTCGAGCAGCCGCGAGATCAGATAGCTAAACGCGGTCGAGAGGTAGTAATAGAACATGTAGAGCACGAGCCCGGCCTGAAACACCTTCTCGCGCAACGCGTGGAGACGCATGAGCGGGGCAGGGTGATGCCATTGGTGATACGCGAACCAGCCGAGCGCGGCAAGGCCCGCGACCGTCAGCAGAATGAGACCGGGCGACGCGCTGAACAACTGGAAGCGCACTTGCTGCATGACGATTTGCAGCGAGGCTTGGGCAAAGGCAAAAATGATGTACGGCCAGAAATGCGCCGAGCCGCGCTCCGCGGGCAGGCGGTTGCCCGCGTCGGGCAACGCGAGCCGTGCGAGCAGGGCGAACAGCAGCCCGACGGGCGCAGTGCACGCGAAAAGGGCGCGCCAGCCGAAGTAGGCGATCAACTGGCCGCCGATCAACGAGGCGAGCGCGCTGCTCAACACGATCAGTATCAGGAACGCGCGGGTTGCGGCGGGGCGCTCTCTGGGCGTGAAGCTCATCTGGATCAGAATGCGGCAGGTGCCCATCATCGGGCCAATGAAATAGCCCTCGAAGCCGCGCGCAAACGCGAGCTCAACAGACGATTCGCTCACCGCAGCAGCCACCGCGCCCGCAGCATAGAGCAGCATACAGCCGGCCACATAGCGGCGGTAGCCGAGGCGCTCGACCCACCATTCCTGCTGCAGGATACCGAGCACCGCAGCCACGGCATAGGCGCTCGAAGCCCACACGAGCTCATCCGGCGAAGCGTTCACGCCGCCGGCAATGTAGCTGGCGAAGAATGAAAAAACCGAATTGTCGAAGTAGTCGAGGCCGGTAACGAGCGCGAGCACCCACGGGAAAAAATCGCCGCGCAGCTTCTGCGCGATCAGCCAGCCGACGCGAGGCTCAGCTCTCCTCATGACCGTGGGCGCGGCGCCGCGGCGCGCGGTTTGTTCGCGCGCTTTGCTTCGAAGTCCGCCGTGGGCTTTGCCTTGTCTTTTGCGCCGCGTTTGTCTGACCTGGCGGCGCTCACGGTCTTACGCGCTTTCCCGCTTTTCGCGAGCGCGTTGCGGCGCTGTTCGAGCAGCGCGTCGGGATTCTCGCCCGCAAGGCGGCGCTTCAGATACTCGAGATCCGGACTCAGTTGGTCGCGCAGCTTTTGCGCTTCCTTCAACTCGCGGCGCATGGCCCGAATGCGCGCGTCGAGCGCATCGGCCTGCCCGGCGATTGCGTCGTGAATCTGCTGCAGCGACTCGGTCGAAAACCGCTGTTTGCCCCCGACCGGTTCCATCGGGCGCTTGAGCATTTCGCTGATGCCGTGCAGTGAAAACCCCAGCGACCGCAAACGCAGAATGCGCCCGAACCGCTGCAAGTCCTCTTCGTCGTAAAGACGGTAGCGGCCTTCGCTGCGCGTGGGCGACACGAGTCCGCGCTCCTCGTAGTACTTCAATGTGCGCGGCGTGACGCCGAGGCGCTCGGCGGCGTCGCGTACCGTCAAAAGGCTGGGCGAGTCGGCTGTCATGAGTGGTGGCTTTTGAAGCGGGTTCAGGGGCGATTGTACTGCAACGTGCACGTTCACGTGCATGTTGGTGCCCCGACGCAAGCGTTGTGACATTCCCGTTTATGCAAAACCACCGGACGAAAAAAAACCGCTCGTCGGCGACGAGCGGTTTTCAGATGCGGTGTTTGCTGACGCGCAGCTTAGCTGCCGCCGCCGCGCCGCATCATGTCGAAGAACTCGGAATTGCTCTTGGTCTGGCGGATCTTGTCGAGCAGGAATTCCATCGACTCGACCTCGTCCATGTCGTGAATGAACTTGCGCAGCACCCAGATCTTTTGCAGCACTTCGGGCTTGATGAGCAGTTCTTCGCGGCGCGTGCCGGACTTGTTCAGATTGATGGAGGGGTACACGCGCTTCTCCGCGAGACGGCGCTCGAGGTGCACTTCCATATTGCCCGTGCCCTTGAACTCTTCGTAGATCACGTCGTCCATGCGGCTGCCGGTTTCGATCAGCGCCGTGCCGATGATGGTAAGCGAGCCGCCTTCTTCGATATTGCGCGCCGCGCCGAAAAAGCGCTTCGGACGTTGCAATGCGTTGGCGTCCACACCGCCCGTCAACACCTTGCCCGAAGCCGGCACGACCGTGTTGTACGCACGCGCGAGACGCGTGATCGAGTCGAGCAGAATCACCACGTCGTTTTTCATTTCGACGAGGCGCTTGGCCTTTTCGATCACCATTTCTGCGACCTGCACGTGACGCGCGGCAGGTTCGTCGAACGTGGAAGCGATCACTTCGCCGGCCACCGAACGCTGCATTTCCGTCACTTCTTCCGGGCGTTCGTCGATCAGCAGAACAAACAGCACGACGTCGGGATGATTCTGCTTGATGGCATGCGCGATGTGCTGAAGCATCACGGTCTTGCCGGACTTCGGCGAGGCGACCAGCAGGCCGCGCTGGCCTTTGCCGATAGGCGCGATCATGTCGATGATGCGGCCCGTGACATTCTCTTCGCCACGCATTTCACGTTCGAGCAGCAGCACCTTGTTCGGGTGCAGCGGCGTCAGGTTTTCGAACATGATCTTGTGCTTCGAGGCCTCCGGCGGCTGGCCGTTGACCTTGTCCACCTTCACCAGCGCAAAATAGCGCTCGCCGTCTTTCGGCGTGCGCACTTCACCTTCGATCGTGTCGCCCGTATGCAGATTGAAGCGGCGGATTTGCGACGGGCTGATGTAAATGTCGTCCGTGCTGGCGAGGTAGGAGGTTTCCGGCGAACGCAGGAAGCCGAAGCCGTCCGGCAGCACTTCGAGCGTGCCGTCGCCGAAGATCGTGTCGCCCGTTTTGGCTCGTTTTTTTAGAATGGCGAACATCAATTCCTGCTTGCGCAGGCGGTTCGCACTTTCGATCTCGAGGCCATTGGCCATCTCGATCAATTCGGACACGTGCAGAGTCTTAAGCTCGGATAAATGCATACGGAGAACCCGCAGGAGAAGGTGCGACGAAATGAAATCTGGGAGGAGAAGTGAGCGGAACCGCTCAAGGACTTACACGTCTTTTCGACGTTTTGCGGATTCTAGCATAGCACACGCCAGTTTCCGCCAGTGGGCCGGCACGGCATCTTTGTGACCAGAAACGTTGCCGGCTGACAACAAAAGACAAGACAGCACAACGGTGCAGGAGCGGGCGCGAGCAGGTCCGGACGGACCGCGCGATGCGCCCGCGCGACTGTATTACAGGTTGCCGTCGAGGAACGCGGTGAGTTGCGACTTCGACAATGCGCCGACCTTTTGCGCGGCGACAGCGCCGTTCTTGAACAGGATCAGTGTGGGGATGCCGCGCACGCCGAACTTCACCGGGGTGGATTGATGTTCGTCGACGTTGATCTTGGCGATCTGCAGGCGATCGGCGTAATCCTTGGCGACCTCGTCGAGGATTGGCGCGATCATCTTGCACGGACCGCACCATTCAGCCCAGAAGTCGAGCAGCACGGGTTTATCGGATTTCACGACGTCCTGTTCGAACGATGCGTCGCTAATATGCTTGATTTGTTCGCTCATTGTATGAATACCTCTATCGGTTCGAGGCCCGCCTGAATTGCTCGCCACGATACGTCAAAACCTAGGGAAACTTCCGTTCGCTTAGCCGCACTCGGAATTCCTTGCCGCTTAGGCACGAAAAGTCTGAGACTGTTCGTGAATATGCGAAAGGCTCGCGCTTGCGGGTCATCCGTACGGCAGTTTAGCTTAATTCGCTATGCGTTGCCGGGCGCGATAGTACTCGTCAGGGGCAGTGGGGCCGACGGCTGCCGATGAAGTGCCACCGTGTTTCATCAACTGCGACGTAGCCTATCTGGAGGCGCGGCGCGCAAACTCAAGAGAACCGCACGTGCCGCGAGCGAAACCCGGCGATTGGCGATTGCGCGCACGCTTGTCATGCTGCTCGTCGTTTCGCTCGCATTAACAGTCGCGCAAAGAGTGCGGCAATGATAGAATGTTTCGTGACGGGCCTCCTCGCATGGAGGGATGGTCAACCTGGTCAGGTCGGGAACGAAGCAGCCACAGCCGTTTTCCACCAGTGCCGAGGGTCAGGCTCGTCACCTTCCTCTTTCTGTTTGTTCCGTTTCTTCCGTTTCTTCCGTTTCTTCCGGTTTATCCCCTTGTCTTCTCCTCGGGCTTGCTGAGAGCGTATTCGCTTCAGACGCCGGTTTGCCGTG
The DNA here is from genome assembly GCF_000472445.1 of Burkholderia sp. WSM2230. Taxonomy (GTDB): domain Bacteria; phylum Pseudomonadota; class Gammaproteobacteria; order Burkholderiales; family Burkholderiaceae; genus Paraburkholderia. The sequence goes on along the minus strand of NZ_AXAJ01000006.1, from coordinate 204,555 downwards.
GGTGTCGGGTCGTTGCTCGCTTTCCACGCATGCACGAGCTGTTCGCGGCCTTCATGTACGGTCCCGCGCGCTACTGATATACGACCGCCCACTTCGCCATCGCGCCTCGTTCGACAATATTTTTCTATTGCGCCGTTAGGCGCTTTCAATCGACGACGCACGGGCGTGCGCGCGGCCATGCGAATCGGTTTTGCGCGGCATTGTTACTGATACAATTTCCGAATGACCTATCAAGTTCTCGCACGCAAGTGGCGGCCGAAGGATTTCGCGTCGCTCGTCGGACAGGAGCACGTGGTACGCGCGCTCACGCACGCGCTCGACGGCGGCCGTCTGCACCACGCCTATCTGTTCACCGGCACGCGGGGCGTCGGCAAGACGACGCTGTCGCGCATCTTTTCGAAGGCGCTGAATTGCGAAACGGGTGTGACGTCGACACCATGCGGCGTCTGCCGCGCGTGCCGCGAGATCGACGAAGGGCGCTTTGTCGACTATGTCGAAATGGACGCGGCGAGCAATCGCGGTGTCGACGAAATGGCGGCGCTGCTCGAGCGCGCAGTGTACGCGCCGGTCGACGCGCGCTTCAAGGTCTATATGATCGACGAAGTGCACATGCTCACGAACCATGCCTTCAACGCAATGCTGAAGACGCTCGAAGAGCCGCCGCCGCACGTCAAGTTCATTCTCGCCACCACCGACCCGCAGAAAATTCCCGTCACTGTGCTGTCGCGTTGTCTGCAATTCAATCTGAAGCAGATGCCGGCCGGTCATATCGTCTCGCACCTCGAACACATTCTCGGCGAGGAGAAAGTGCCGTACGAGGCGCAGGCGCTGCGCCTGCTCGCGCGCGCCGCCGACGGTTCGATGCGCGACGCGCTCTCGCTGACCGACCAGGCGATCGCCTATTCGGCGAACCAGGTGAATGAAGAGGCAGTGCGCGGCATGCTCGGCGCGCTCGATCAAAGCTACCTGATCCGCCTGCTCGATGCGCTCGCGCAAGGCGACGGCGCGGCGGTGCTCGCGATCGCCGACGAAATGGCGCTGCGCAGCCTGTCGTTCTCCACCGCACTGCAGGATCTCGCGAGTCTTCTGCACCGCATTGCGTGGGCGCAGTTCGCGCCGTCGTCGGTGCTCGACGAGTGGCCGGAAGCCGGGGATCTGCGCCGCTTCGCGGACACGCTCAGCGCCGAACAGGTGCAGTTGTTCTATCAGATCGCGACGATCGGGCGTAGTGAACTCGGTCTCGCGCCCGACGAATACGCCGGCTTCACAATGGCGCTGCTGCGCATGCTGGCGTTCGAGCCGGCGCCTACAGGCGGCGGTGGCGGCGCTACGGGCGCCGGCCGGCAGGCTGCGCAAGCGGGCGCGGGTGGCGCAAGGCAGGCGGGCGCGCCGGCGGTGGCGGCGCAGCAACGGGCGTCGGCTTCGGCGGCTCCAGAATCGAGCCCGGCGACCGGGTCCGAACCTGCGTCAGCCGTCGGCAAAACTCGTGGAATGCAATCGCCGACGGATATGCGCGAAGCCGCACCGTCCGGCGCAACGTCCGCGGATTCGCAAGCCGCTGCGGCGCAGACTCTCGCGCCGTGGGACGACGCGCCAGCTCAGCCCGCAGCGTCTCCAGTTCCCGCTGATGCGCCGGCTGCACATGCAAGCGTATCGGCTGACAAGCTGCCTTCAGCAATGGTGACGGCAACGGCGCCGGCGCCGGTTGCCGCACCGGAAAGCTCGGCCACCGCCGCGTCCGATCCCGCGCCCACCATTGCCACGGCGATTGATGACGCTGATGATGTGCCGCCGGCCGCATTGAATGCACCGGCTGCAGCGGCCTCGGCGCGTGCAAGCGAAGCCGCCGGCTCGCCTGCGACGAATCAGGTCGCCTCCGCTTCCGACGCGCCACCGCCGCGCCGTGCCGGCGGTGCGAGCGCCGCGCTCGACGTTCTGCGCAGCGCCGGCCTGAAAGTATCGTCGGACCGTGGCCGTGCGAGCGCTGCCACGACCGCAAAGCCTGCGGCGTCCGCCGCAGCTGCTCCAGCGCCAAAGCCGGCCGGGCCACGCGTCGTGGTTCCCGTGCCGACGCCTGGCGCGCCGCGCGCGACGCCACAGCAACCCGCAGCGGCCGGGCGTGCGTCGGCATCGGCGGAACCCGCACAATCGGCGCAATCCGCACAATCCGCCCCCTCGGCGGCGCGCAATGACGCCCCGCAAAACGGCTCGCCGGTGCCTCCGTGGGACGACATGCCGCCCGACGACTACGTGCCGCTTTCCGCATCGGACGACGGTTACTACGGTCCACCGGACGACAACTACATGCCGGTATTCGACAGCGGCCCGGACGACGTCCGCGTGAACGCGCCGGCGGCATCCGCGCCCGCGCCCGTCGTCGATCAGCGTCCGCTGCCGCCCGCCGTGCCGCTCGATCCGCTCGGCTTCAAGGGCGACTGGCCGGCGCTCGCCGTCGACCTGCCGCTCAAAGGCATCTCGTATCAGCTCGCGTTCAACAGCGAGCTCATGGCGCTCGAAGGCAACACGCTGAAGCTGAACGTGCCGGTGCCCCAATACGCGGAAACCTCGCAGGTTGCCAAACTCAAGGCGGCGCTCGCCGAAAAGCTCGGTCAGAATGTCGACGTGGTAGTCGAAGTCGGCCCGGCGCGCCGCACGGCGGCTGCTCACGACGCTGCGCTGCGCGCTCGACGCCAGCAGGAAGCGGAGCGCGAGTTGAGCGCCGATCCGTTCGTGCAGTCGCTGATCCGCGAATTCGGCGCGAGCATCGTGCCGGGCTCGATTCGACCGATTACTCCGGACGCCGGGCCGAACGGCGCGTCGCCGGTTCACTGATTCGCCGCGCGCCGCACTGCAAGCACACCGACAGCGCACGCGATCCCCGAATTTCACGCTATCCAAGAAGGAGCATTTCCATGATGAAAGGTCAACTCGCCGGGCTGATGAAACAGGCCCAGCAGATGCAGGAAAACATGAAGAAGATGCAGGAGCAGCTTGCTCAGATCGAAGTCGAGGGGCAGTCGGGCGCGGGTCTCGTCAAAGTGACGATGACCTGCAAGAACGACGTGCGCCGCGTGTCGATCGACCCGAGCCTGCTCGCCGACGACAAGGACATGCTGGAAGACCTGGTCGCCGCCGCATTCAACGACGCCGTGCGCAAGGCCGAAGCCACCGCTCAGGAAAAGATGGGCGGCATGACGTCGGGCCTGCCGCTGCCGCCGGGCTTCAAGCTGCCGTTCTGAGCCCCGCTCCGTAGCGGGCGGGCGCGGCCAACGTGGCGTGGTCACCCGGGCGGTGCGTGCAAAGCGCGTGAGTAATCAGGCGGACGTTGAACTCACGTTCCAGCCGATTCACGCGCGTGAGGCGGAGCCCGACAGCGCCCAGCGGCAACTGGCGGCGCCCGACGGCACCCGAAGGCACCCGAAGGCACCCGACCACGCCCGTCGCGAGACCCGAGCGCAGCCGTTCTTCGCCGCGCCTCTCGGCTCTGGTCCACGCCTCACGCCTCGCGCCTCACGCCTCGCGCTCGACACCGTTCGGCGACATATACTGGCGACGAGCCGCTGTGTGCGCCTCGCCGGCACAACACTCACGCGCGGCGGGCGGCTTCCGCCTGAGCCGGTCCGCACCAAGGCCGCAGCAAACCGTACCTCGACCCACATGCCCGGGCATCACCCACCTCGACGCCGATTCGCATGAAACAACCTTCCGCCTTGTCGGCGCTCGTCGAAGCGCTGCGCGCGCTGCCCGGAGTCGGGCCGAAGTCCGCGCAACGCATGGCGTACCACCTGATGCAGCACGACCGCGACGGCGCCGAAAAACTCGGGCGCGCGTTGCTGTTCGCGACCGAGCATCTGCAGCACTGTGAGAAGTGCAACACCTTCACAGAAGCGCAAATCTGCGAGGTGTGCCTCGACCCTGAGCGCGATCCGACGCTGCTATGCGTCGTCGAAACGCCTGCCGACCAGATCATGCTCGAGCAGACCATGACCTATCGCGGCCTGTATTTCGTGCTGATGGGCCGGCTCAGTCCGCTCGACGGCATCGGTCCGAAAGAGATACATTTCGACCGGCTGGTGAAGCGCGCGTCGGACGGCGTCGTGAAGGAGGTCGTGCTGGCCACCAATTTCACGAACGAAGGCGAAGCCACCGCGCATTACCTCGGGCAAACACTCAAGGCGCGCGGTCTCTCCGTCACGCGCCTCGCCCGCGGCGTGCCGGTGGGCGGCGAACTGGAATACGTCGACGCGGGCACCATCGCCCGCGCGATGCTCGACCGCCGCTCGATGTAGCCGCGCCCAGCGTGGCAGCGGCCTTGCAGCGTCGAGCGAGCCCGATGTGAGCGGCGCGCAAGTGCTACGCGGCTGCACGAAGACAAACAAGGAGACTATGAGCGCAACTTCCCAACCGGGCGCGGACGAGGCGCCGCAAAGCCCGCCCCCGAACTCGTCCCAAAACCCGCCGGGTCCGCTTGCCGGCGTGAAGGTGCTCGAACTCGGCACGCTGATCGCGGGCCCGTTTGCCGCCCGCTTTCTCGGCGAGTTCGGCGCCGACGTCATCAAGATCGAAGACCCCAAAGGCGGCGATCCGCTGCGCAAGTGGCGCAAGCTCTATCCCGAAGTAGGCGGTACGTCGCTCTGGTGGGCCGTGCAGGCGCGCAACAAGAAGTCGGTCACGGTCAATCTGAAGGCCGAGGAGGGCAAGGAGATCGTGCGCCGCCTCGCGCGTGAAGCGGATATCGTCGTCGAAAATTTCCGGCCTGGGCTATTGGAGAAGCTCGGGCTCGGTTACGAGGTGCTCTCGGCGGACAATCCCGGGCTCGTGATGGTGCGGCTTTCCGGCTACGGCCAGACCGGACCTTATCGCGACCGGCCCGGCTTCGGCGCGATTGCTGAATCGATGGGCGGTCTGCGCCATATCACCGGGTACCCGGATTTGCCGCCGCCGCGCATCGGCATTTCGATCGGCGATTCGATCGCGGCGCTGCACGGCGTGATCGGCGCGTTGATGGCGCTGCACCACAAGCAGGTCAACGGCGGCAAAGGCCAGGTCGTCGACGTCGCGCTTTACGAGGCCGTCTTCAACATGATGGAAAGCGTGGTGCCCGAATACGGCGTGTACGGCATGGTGCGCGAGCGCACCGGCGCATCGCTGCCGGGCATCGTGCCGTCCAATACCTATCCGTGCCGCGACGGCAGCATCGTGATCGGCGGCAATAGCGATCCGATCTTCAGGCGCTTGATGCTCGCCATAGAACGCGAAGATCTGGCGAACGACCCCGCGCTCGCGCACAACGATGGCCGCGTGCCACGCACCCATGAAATCGACGCCGCGATCGCCGCCTGGCTCGCCCCGCGCAGCATCGACGAAGCGCTCGCGGTGCTCAATGCCGCCGACGTGCCCGTCGGGCGCATCTACAGCGTAGCCGACATGTTCACCGATCCGCAGTACATCGCGCGTCAGATGATTCAGCGCTTCAAGTGGCACGACGGTCGCGAGATCACGTTGCCCGCGGTCACGCCGAAGCTCTCCGCAACGCCTGGCGAGACGCGCTGGCTCGGGCCCGAACTGGGTGAACATACGGATGAAGTCCTGCAATCGCTAGGTTATGATGCAGACCACATCGCAAGGTTGCGTGCGCAACAAGTTGTGTGAGCCACGCGTAAGCGCCGCAGACGCCCGTGGTCGTGCGCGCAAGGCGCCCGCTGGGAGCCGCAAATAAAATCGCAATAACAGAGTTTGCAAGAGCCTCGGAGACAACGAACATGCATCGCAGAAGCTTCCTCGCCGGTACCGCCGCGCTCGCGGGCGCCACGCTTTCGGCCACGCCGCTCGCTTTCGCACAAGGCAAGCTGGAAACCACCAGGGTTGCCATTGCAGTCGGCGGCAAGAACCTCTTCTACTATCTGCCGCTCACCATCGCCGAGCGCCGCAATTACTTCAAGGACGAAGGACTCGACGTCGAGATCTCCGACTTCGCCGGCGGCTCGCAGGCGTTGAAGGCGGCGGTGGGCGGCAGCGCCGACGTCGTCTCCGGCGCATTCGAACACACGCTGCTGTTGCAGGCGCAAAAGCAGTACTTCCGCGAGTTCGTCCTGCAGGGACGCGCGCCGCAAATCGTGCTCGCGGTGTCGAAGAAGACCATGCCGAGCTACAAGTCGATCGCCGACCTGCGAGGCAAGAAGATCGGCGTGACCGCGCCGGGATCGTCGACGTCGATCATGGCGAGCTTCGTGCTGGCCAAGGCCGGACTGACCGCGAAAGACGTGGCGTTCATCGGCGTGGGCGCGGGAGCCGGCGCGATTGCCGCGTTGCAGTCCGGACAGATCGACGCCCTCGCGAACCTCGACCCGGTGATGACCAAGCTGGAACGCAGCGGCGACATTCGCGTCGTCTCCGACACGCGCACGCTCGCCGATACGCGCAGCGTGTTCGGCGGCGACATGCCCGCCGGGTGCCTGTATGCGTCGCAAAGCTTCATCACGAAGAACCCGAACACCACGCAGGCGCTCACCAATGCAATGGTGCGCGCGCTCAAGTGGCTGCAGACGGCGACGGGCTCCGAGCTCATCAACACCGTGCCGGAAAGCTATCTGCTCGGCGACCGCGCGGTCTATCTCGACGCTTGGCAGCACGTGAAGGAAGCCATGTCCCCCGACGGCCTGATGCCCGCCGACGGTCCCGCCACGTCGCTCAAGACCTTGCAGGCCTTCGACGCAACGGTGCAGGGTAAGCCGATCGACGTAACGAAGACGTGGACCAACGACTTCGTCAAGAAGGCGCTGGCCACCGTCAAGGCGTGAAAACGCGCCGCGACCCACACCGAAACCGATCCACGAAGCGAGTCGAACGATGACCGTTGCAGCTCTGGCGCTCGAAAACATCACTTGCACTTTCGCCGCGCGCGACAACCGCGCACAGCGCTACACGGCGGTCAAGGACACCACGTTGCGAATCGCGCCGGGCGAGTTCGTCTCCGTGGTCGGGCCGACCGGCTGCGGCAAGTCCACTTTGCTGAACGTCGGCGCGGGCCTGCTGGCCCCGTCGGCAGGAACGGTCAGCGTGTTCGGCGAACCGCTCGCGGGCATCAACCGCCGCGCCGGCTATATGTTCCAGGCCGACGCGCTGATGCCGTGGCGCTCCGCGATCGACAATGTGCTGGCCGGCCTCGCGTTCCATGGCGTGCCGCAACAGGAAGCGCGCGAGAGGGCGGACGAGTGGCTCAAGCGCGTGGGTCTCGGCGGGTTCGGCGACCGCTATCCGCATCAACTGTCGGGCGGCATGCGCAAGCGCGTTGCGATGGCGCAGACGCTGATTCTCGATCCGGACATCATCCTGATGGACGAACCGTTTTCCGCGCTCGACATCCAGACGCGCCAGCTGATGGAAAACGAACTGCTTGACCTGTGGGCCGCAAAGCGCAAGGCGGTGCTCTTCATCACTCACGATCTCGATGAGGCGATCGCCATGTCGGACCGCGTAGTCGTGCTGTCGGCGGGGCCGGGCACGCATCCCATCGGCGAATTCACGATCGATTTGCCGCGTCCGCGCGATGTCGCGGAAATCCGCTCGCATCCGCGCTTTGTCGAGCTGCACGCGCAGATCTGGAGCGTGCTGCGCGACGAAGTGTTAAAGGGCTACCAGCAGCAATTGACCGCCGTGTGACGGCGTGCGAATGCAGCGCGTTTTACGTCTATCAATCGTGTAAGGCAAACCGAGGCAAATCGAGTCATGTGGAAGACGTTGCGCCCCAACCGGGCGAATCTGGTGATCTGGCAATGGCTGCTGCTCGTGCTGTGCTTCGTGCTCTGGTACGTGCTGACGAGCCCGACGCTATTGCCCGCGTTCTATTTCGACGATCCGAACAAGGCCGCTTTCTTCTTCGGCGAACCGCAAAAAGTCTTGCTGCGCATCTGGGAATGGTTCACGAGCGGTGAGATCTATCTGCACCTGTGGATCACGCTGCTCGAGACCGTGCTGGCCTTCGCGCTCGGCACGGGAATAGGACTCGGCGTGGGTTTGTGGCTTGCGTTGTCGCCGCTCGCGAGCGCGCTGTTCGATCCGTACATCAAGGCCGCCAACTCGATGCCGCGCGTGATCCTCGCGCCGATCTTCGGCGTGTGGTTCGGTCTTGGCATCTGGTCCAAGGTCGCGCTGGGCGTGACGCTGGTGTTCTTCATCGTGTTCTTCAACGTCTATCAGGGCGTGAAGGAAGTGAGCCCGGTGGTGCTCGCGAACGCGCGCATGCTCGGCGCGAACGGCAAGCAACTGCTGCGCTATGTGTATTTGCCGAGCGCGATGAGCTGGGTGTTTTCGAGCTTGCACACGTCGGTGGGCCTCGCGTTCGTGGGCTCGGTGGTGGGCGAGTATCTCGGCTCCGCGCGCGGCGTCGGCTATCTGATCCTGCAGGCGGAGGGCACCTTCGATATCAATACCGTGTTCGCCGGCATTCTGGTGTTGACCGCATTCGCGCTGATCCTGGATGCGATTGTGGGCATGGGCGAGCGGCATCTGATGAAGTGGCAGCCAAAGACTAGCGACACCGAAAAACTGTAGACGCCGCGAGCGCCGGAATAGCCAATAAAACAGCGTGTGGTTTGCAGGACCACACGCTGTTCTGCTTTTGGCCGGGCGCGCAGCGAGAGCCCGCCGCGCGGCAGCCCGCAGCCGCATCTCGGGTTACGGCGTGATCACCACCTTGCCGATCACGCGCCGCTCGGCCATGTCGCGCAGCGCGCGCGCCGTTTCGTCGAGTGGATAGCGCGCAGATACATACGGCTTCAGCTTACCTTCTCCGATCCAGCCGACCATCTGCCGGAACGCGGCGTGATTGCGCTCTGGCTCGCGCTTCGCAAAGTCTCCCCAGAACACGCCGACCACGCTCGCGCCTTTGAGCAGCGTCAGATTGAGCGGCAGCTTCGGAATCTCGCCGTTCGCGAAACCGACCACCAGATAGCGTCCGCGCCAGCCGATGCTGCGAAACGCCGGCTCCGCATACACGCCGCCAACCGGGTCGTAGATCACGTCCGGACCTTTGCCGTCGGTCAGCGCCTTGATGCGCTCGCGCAGATCTTCGGTGGTGTAATTGATTGTCGCGTCGGCGCCGTGCTTGACGCACACGGCGAGCTTTTCATCGCTCGACGCCGCCGCGATCACGCGCGCGCCGAGCGCCTTGCCGATTTCCACCGCCGCGAGGCCGACGCCGCCCGCCGCGCCCAGCACGAGCATCGTCTCGCCGGCTTGCAGCGCGCCGCGATCCACCACCGCGTGATGGGACGTGCCGTATGCGAGCGTGAAGGCCGCGGCCAGTTCAAGGTCGATGCCGTCCGCGAGCGGCACACAAGCCGACTCGCTCGCGAGCGCCTGCTGCGCGAAACCGCCGGAGCCCGTGAACGCAACCACGCGCGAACCGGGCGCGAACTGCGCGACACCCGCGCCGACCGCGCGCACGATGCCCGCGACCTCCGAGCCCGGCGTGAAGGGCAGCGGCGGCTTGAACTGGTACTTGTTCTCGATGATCAGCACATCGGGAAAGTTGACGGAGGCGGCCTTCACGTCGATCACCACATGCCCTGGCGGCGGCTCGAGATCGGGCAGATCTTCGACGGTGAGGCTCTCGGGCGGCCCGTATTGATTGCAGCGAATCGCGCGCATCGTGTCTCCATTCGATCGGGTTCTCAATGGCTTCGAGTGTAAAGCATGCGCACGACCGTACGCCTCGGGCTTCGGCGGACGTGCTTCGCGCGCCCCGCGCAACACGCTTGCCTGTCGTTCGCGCGCCTTCTTTCCTCGGTTACAATCGCCGCATGCGAATCCTACTCAGCAACGACGACGGTTATCTGGCGCCCGGCCTTGCCGCGCTTTACGAAGCGCTCAAGCCGCTCGCCGACGTGACCGTGATGGCGCCCGAACAGAATTGCAGCGGCGCGTCAAATTCCCTGACGCTGTCGCGGCCGCTGTCGGTCCTGCGCTCGGCAAATGGCTTCTATTACGTGAACGGCACACCGACCGACTCGGTGCACATCGCGCTGACGGGCATGCTCGACCACACGCCCGACCTCGTCGTATCGGGCATCAACAACGGCCAGAACATGGGCGAGGACACGCTCTATTCGGGTACCGTCGCTGCGGCTACTGAAGGCATCATGTTCGGCGTGCCGGCCATCGCGTTTTCGCTCGTCGATAAAGACTGGGTTCATCTCGAAGACGGAGTTCGTGTCGCCGCCGAGATCGTCGCGCATTACCTCGCGCATCCGCTGCCGGGGCATCCGCTTCTGAACGTCAATATTCCGAATCTGCCGTACGAGCAGCTGCGCGAGTGGCGCGTCACGCGTCTCGGCAAGCGGCATCCGTCGCAGCCGGTGATCCGCCAAACGAATCCGCGGGGCGAGCCGATCTACTGGATCGGCCCGTCGGGCAGCGCGCGCGACGCGAGCGAAGGTACGGATTTCCACGCAGTCGCCAATGGCCATGTGTCGATCACGCCGCTGCAACTCGATCTGACTCACACGCAGATGCTGCCGGCGGCGCACGACTGGGCCCGCGCGGGCAGCGGCGCTTCATGACGAACGAGCGCGCGAAGCGCTTCCCGCTCGGCCTCGAGGACCTGGTGCGCGAGCCGCGCCGGCCCGAAGGCCGCCCAGGGGAAGTGCGCGCGGCGGCGCTTGCCGCGAGTGCCGCGCTCAATGCGCGGCAGCAGCCGGCGAAGAATCCGCAAGCAGGTTCGGCAGGCAAGGCGCAGCCGAAGCAGGGCAGAGCGCCCGCGCCGGTCGCAGCCAGACCCGCCGTGCTGACGCCGCCCAAGCCGCTTGCCGCGCCTGCGGCAAAGACACCGCCTCGGCCCGTCGTGCAGCACGCGAGCGCAGCGCGCCCTTTGTCCGCGACTCCCGCCGCAGTGTCGTCGCCCGCGCGAACGGTGAGCAAGAGCACAGCGCCGTCCGCTTCGCAGGCGAAGTCCGCGACGGCGCGGCCAAATGAGCGCAGCAGCGCGCCGAACGTGGCTTTGAACCACGCAATGGCATTGACCTCGGAACGGGTTCGCGAACGCATGGTCGAACGCCTGCGTGCGAACGGCGTCACCGATCAGCGCGTGTTGAGCGCGATGTCCGTGGTGCCGCGTCATATGTTCGTCGATCCCGGGCTCGCGGTTCAGGCGTATGAAGATGCTGCGCTGCCTATCGGGCATCACCAGACCATCTCGAAGCCGTCGGTGGTCGCGCGCATGATCGAACTCGCCGCGGCCGGCCGCGCGCTGAACAACGTCCTCGAAATCGGTACCGGCTGCGGTTATCAGGCGGCGGTGCTGAGCCAGGTCGCGCGCGAGGTGTATTCGATCGAGCGCATCAAGCCGTTGTCGGAGCGCGCGAAGACAAACTTGCGTCCGCTGCGAATTCCGAACATCCGGCTGCACTATGGCGACGGACGCTTAGGGCTGCCCTCGGCGGCGCCTTTCGACGCGATCCTGATCGCGGCGGCGGGCCTCGACGTACCGCAAGCATTACTTGAACAACTCGCGATAGGCGGCCGCCTGATCGCGCCGGTCGGCTCGCAGGAAGGCCAAAGCCAGGTGCTGACGCTGGTCGAGCGTCTCGGGCCGGCGCAATGGCGCGAGTCGCAGCTTGATCGCGTTTTCTTTGTACCCTTAAAATCCGGAGTGATTTGACACCGATGAGTATGTTGCGCGCGATGCAAAGAACCAGTCTGAATATCCCCTTGTCCGTAACCCAGCGTAGCGTGTGCGTGCTCGCCTTGTCCCTGTTGATGACAGCCTGTGCATCCCGGCTCGATCAGGCGCCGGTCGTCGACCGCTCCGGCGGCAACGTGCTCGGCACGCAAGCGGCCCAAGCCGGGCAACAACCCGCGGCGCCGCTCGGACCGCCGCCGCCTGGCTACTATCGTGTGAAGCCGGGCGACACGCTGTATCGGATCGCACTTGAGAACGGCCAGAACTACCGCGACATTTCCGCGTGGAACAACCTCACGAACCCGAATCAGATCGAGGTCGATCAACTGCTGCGCGTGGTGCCGCCAGGCGCGAACACCGCGGCGTTGACGCCGGGTGTCGCGACTGCGCCGATTGGCAGCAATGGCGCAGTGCAATCGGCGCCGCTCAATGGCACGGCGCCGTCAACAGGTGCCGCAGCCGGCGTTGCCGCGCCGCCCATCTACGGTTCGAGCACGAGCAATGCCGCGCTCACGCCCCCGTCGGGCGCCGCTGCAGCAAGCGATTCGAATGCCGGCGCGTCTGGCAATACGAACTTCTCCTGGCCTGTGCGCGGCCCGCTGCTCGGCACCTTTAACGATTCGACAAACAAAGGCGTCAATATCGGCGGCTCGGCGGGCGAAGCGGTCAAGGCGTCCGCAGACGGCCGCGTGGTTTATGCCGGAAATGGGCTGCGTGGTTACGGCAATCTCATTATCATCAAGCATGACGCAACTTATCTCACCGCGTATGCACACAACCGTGCTTTGATGGTAAAAGAGGGGGACGCGGTAACGAAAGGGCAGAAAATCGCCGAGATGGGTAACAGCGATTCAGACCGCGTCATGTTGCATTTCGAAGTTCGCCGGCAGGGTAAACCTGTCGACCCACTGAAGTATTTGCCGCCGCAATAAGCGATACGACCATGCCGAAATCGAAGCGCCGCCTGCCGCAAGCCGAATCTGAAACGATCAGCGATGCCACGTCCGCTTCGGTGGACGACAGCGGCGCTTCGGAAACGGAAGAAGAGCTTGCGGAGGACCGCGAGCTCGACGACCGTCAGGGCGCGGAAGAAGGCGGCGAGGCCGGCGACGCGCGCGAGGGCGCAAGCGAGGTGGTACCCGACGCGGACGACTTCCGCGCGCTGCTGCAAGCCGAGCTGACGGCCGACACGATCCAGCACTATCTGAACCGCATCAGCGTGAAGCCGCTCCTCACTGTCGAGGAAGAGCAGAAATACTCGCGTCTCGCGAAGGCAGGCGAGTTCGAAGCGCGGCAGGTCATGATCGAGCGCAATCTGCGGCTTGTCGTCAGCATCGCTAAGGGTTATCTGAATCGCGGCGTGCCGCTTCTCGATCTGATCGAAGAGGGCAACCTTGGCCTGATGCATGCCATCGAGAAATTCGATCCTACACGCGGCTTCCGGTTTTCTACTTACGCGACCTGGTGGATCCGACAGAGCATCGAGCGCGCGATCATGAACCAGGCGCGCACCGTGCGCTTGCCGGTGCACGTGATTCGCGAGCTCAATCAGGTGCTGCGGGCGAAGCGCCATCTGGAAAAAAATTCGATGAATTCGGGCGAAGCCGCCGAGCGCCGCGACGCCAGCATCGACGACATCGCTTATCTGACCGGCAAGACCACCGACGAAGTCACGGACATTCTGGCGCTCAACGAGCACACGGCCTCGCTCGACGCGCCGCTCGATCTCGATCCGGCCAGCAGTCTGCTCGATCTGTTGTCGGACGACCAGAGCCAGTCGCCCGATGCGGAGGTTCAGCATCGCGAGCTCGAAACGCTTACGCGTGCGTGGCTTGCGCGCCTGTCGGACAAGCATCGCCACGTGATCGAGCGCCGCTTCGGTCTCAACCATATCGAACCCGCCACGCTCGAAGAGCTGGCCGACGAAATGGGCCTCACGCGCGAGCGTGTGCGCCAGATCCAACAGGAAGCGCTCGTGCGGTTAAAGCGCTTCTTCGCCTCCAACGGCGTTCGGAAAGACGCCGTACTCTGATTTGATGACACCCATTCTAGTTTTCGACATCGAGACGATTCCCGATGTCGCCGGCATCCGCCGTCTCGAAGATTTGCCCGCCACGATGAGCGACGCCGAAGTCGCTGAACATGCGTTCGCCGCGCGTCGCGAGAAAACCGGCAGCGATTTTCTGCCGCATCACCTGCAACGTATCGCCGCGATTTCCTGCGTGTTCCGCGACAACAATGGCTTTCGCGTGCGCTCGCTCGGTACGCCCGAAGACGGCGAAGCGGCGCTCGTGCAGTCGTTTTATCGCGTGATCGAGAAGTACACGCCGCAACTGGTCTCATGGAACGGCGGCGGCTTCGACCTGCCGGTGCTGAACTACCGTGCGCTCGTCAACGGCATTCCGGCTTACCGGTTCTGGGATCTCGGCGAGGACGACCGCGAGTTCAAGTGGAACAACTACATTAGCCGCTACCACGCGCGTCACACAGATCTGATGGACGTGCTCGCCATGTACCAGGCGCGCGCCAACGCGCCGCTCGACGCGCTCGCGAAAATGTGCGGCTTTCCGGGCAAGATGGGCATGGACGGCAGCCAGGTGTGGCACGCGTATCAGGAAGGGCGCATCGAGGAAATCCGCAACTACTGCGAGACGGACGTCGTGAATACGTATCTGCTCTATTGCCGCTTCCAGTTGATTCGCGGCGGGTTCTCCGCCGCGGAGTATGCTGATGAGATCAATCTGGTGAAGAACGCTCTGGCGCTCGAAACCGCGCCGCAATGGGCGGAATATCTGGCGGCGTTCGATCAGTAGCAGTGCCGCTGTGTGCACGGGGCCAAGGCGTCGTGCGCGCCGGCTTCGTCTACAATCTCGCCTTTCCCAAGTTTGTCAGGAAGTCGCAGGTGTCCCGAACTGCTCCCCACCGCCGCTCGCCGAAGCGCCCGTCCAGATACCACAAGGCGCCCGTTGCGGCTGCGCCGCTCGTTCCTACCGGCAATGAGCCGGTCGTCGAAATTGTTTCACTCGATATGGAAGCGCGCGGGGTCGGCCGCCTGGAGACCGAGGACGGCACGCCCGGCAAGGTGATTTTCGTAGAAGGCGCGCTGCCCGGCGAGCGCGTGAGCTACTCGACGCATCGCAGCAAGCCGAAGTTCGAGCAGGCCGAAGTCGTTCAGGTGTTCCGCGAAAGCGTGCTGCGCACCGCGCCGAAATGCACTTACTTCGATATTTGCGGCGGCTGCTCGATGCAGCATCTCGACATTCGCGCGCAGGTCGCGGTCAAGCAGCGCGTGCTCGAAGACAATCTTCAGCATCTCGCGAAACTGCGCCCCGAAACGGTGTTCCGGCCGATTCACGGACCGGCCTGGGGCTATCGCTATCGCGCGCGTCTCGCGGTGCGTTTTCTGCCGGAAAAGGGCGGCATGCGCATCGGCTTTCACGAGAAGAAGAGCAGCTATATCGCGGACATGAAAACCTGCGAAGTGCTGCCGCCACATGTGTCTGCCATGCTGATGCCGCTGCGCTTCATGGTGCGCAAGCTCTCGATTTACGACCGCATGCCGCAGCTCGAACTGGCGGTCGGTTCGTCGGTGACCGCGCTGGTGGTGCGCAACCTCGAGCCTTTGACCGAGGCCGACGAGCAGGTGCTGCGCGAGTTCGCCGACGAGCACAAGGTGCAGTTCTGGATTCAGCCCGGCGGGCCGGACACGGTTACGCCGCTGTATCCGCTTGACGTGCAGCTCGACTACACGCTGCCCGAATACGACATTCGCATGCCGTTCAAGCCGACCGACTTCACGCAGGTCAATCACGCGATCAACCGCGTGCTGGTGAGCCGCGCGCTGCGCTTGCTGGCACCCGCGCGCACGGACCGCGTGCTCGATCTTTTCTGCGGGATCGGCAATTTCACGCTGCCGCTCGCGCGTATCGCGAAAGAGGTGGTGGGTATCGAGGGCAGCGAAGTGCTGACTTCACGCGCGCTGGCGAACGCGGAACTGAACGGCGTTGCGGGGCATACGTCGTTTGCCTGCCGTAATCTGTTTGAAGTCACCGCTGACGATATCCGCGCGCTCGGTCGCTTCGACAAGTTCCTGATCGATCCGCCGCGTGAAGGCGCGCTGGCCGTCGCGAAGGCGCTGGCCGACATCGCGCAGAGCGGCAATGGGCCGCTGCCCACGCGCATCGTCTACGTGTCGTGCAATCCGTCCACGCTTGCCCGCGACTCCGGCCTGCTCGTGCACGAAGCGGGCTACCGGCTGGTGGGCGCGGGCGTCGTCAATATGTTCCCGCACACGTCGCATGTGGAGTCGATTGCGCTGTTCGAGCGCGACTGATTGCAGGCGCCGCGCGCACGCGCTTCGCGCTCACGCACAAAGCAAAACGCCACGACTGTGAAGTCGTGGCGTTTTGTTTTGAAGCAATGTCTCGCCGGTTTTCAAGCCGGCGCGCGGCTTAGAACTGCCACCACGATTTTTCCTTGCCCGGCCTTGCACGGCCCGTGACGTAAGGACTGTCGGGGAAAGTGCCGGCGAGCACGCGCTTTGTGTCGTCAGCAAGTTGCGGCTGGTTCAGCTTCTGATACGACAGCATCATGATGTGCAGCGCGTCTTCAATGGCCGGCGCGTTCTTGTATTCCTTCAACGCGAGTTGCGCGCGATTGATCGCGGCCACATAAGCGCCGCGGCGGTAGTAGTAGTCCGCCGCATGAACTTCGTGCGACGCCAGCGCGTTCACGATGTAGCGCATGCGTTGCGCGGCGTCCGGCGCGTATTTGCTGTTCGGGTATTTGTCGACCACGACCTTGAACGCGTCATACGACTCGCGCAGCGATTTTGGATCGCGCTCACTCATGTCCTGGCCGGAAAAGCGGCCGAAGAGACCCAGGTCGTCGTTGAAGTGGATCATGCCCTTCAGGTAGTACGCATAGGCGATGTCCGGATGATCCGGGTGCAGCTGGATGAAGCGGTCGATAGCCTGGTCTGCGGCCGCGGTTTCATTGTCTTTCCAGTTGCAGTAGGCAACGTTGATCTGCGCCTGTTGGGCGAAGTGGCCGAACGGGTCCCGGCCCTCGAGCATTTCGAAGTATTTCGCGCACTTGCCGAAGTCGCCACCGCTCAGGGCGTCGTTCGCCTCCGTATATAATTTGTTGTTGTTCCACGTTGCCGTTTCGTCGGTCTTCTCCGGCAGGCCGTGGCAAGCCGCAACAACCGCGACGGCTGCGGCACACGCAATGTATCCGGCCACTTTCCGGGCCGCGCTCTTCATGGCCTTCAAATTGATCGCCGCTTTAGTGATGGTGTTCAAGGCTCGCATTTTCCAGTCTAGCTTTACGTCCAGGTGACCCAGACTCAATGACCCGCTCAAATACTCCAGGCGCTGCAACCGGTGCCCGGAATAGCAACGAAGATTATAACGTAAGCGCCGACCCCGCCGACGCGTTAGGCCCCGATTCGCTCGACGACGACCTCGGCGCCGAGGCACTCGGCACGGCCGCGCTGGCGGGCACTGTGCCGACGGTGGCCAATCGCGTCGCAGACGAAACGCCGCGCACTGTCGTCGTGCCCGACGAACTGGCGGGCGAGCGCCTCGACAAGGTGATCGCGCGCCTTTTCCCCGAATTCTCGCGCAACCGTCTGCAAAGCTGGATCGAGGCCGAGCGCGTGCGGATCGACGGCAAGCCGGCAAAGATTCGCCAGCCGGTGCCGCTCGGCGCAACCATCGAGCTTGTGCCCGACCTGCTACCCGAGCAGCTCGCCTTCACGCCGGAGCCGGTGCCGCTCGAGATCGTCTACGAGGACGACACGCTCGTCGTCATCAACAAGCCGGCCGGCATGGTCGTGCATCCGGCGGCCGGCAACTGGAGCGGTACCGTGCTGAACGGTCTGCTGTACCGTTACGGCGACGCGGCGGCGGGCTTGCCGCGCGCGGGCATCGTGCATCGGCTCGACAAGGAGACCTCCGGGTTGATGGTGGTCGCGCGTACGCTCGAGGCGCAAACCGACCTCGTGCGCCAGTTGCAGGCGCGCACGGTGAAGCGCCGCTACCTCGCGCTGGTGTGGGGCAGCATGCCGGAAGAAGGCACGATCGACGCGCCGATCGGCCGCGATCCGCGCGAGCGCACGCGCATGGCGGTAGTGACGGGCGCGTCGGGCAAACCGGCGCGCACGCATTTCCGGCGTGTCGATACGGCAATCTGGCAACGGCAGCCGGTGACCGCGATTCACTGCGATCTCGAAACCGGCCGCACGCATCAGATTCGCGTGCACTGCGCGCATATCGGCCATCCGCTGCTTGGCGATCCGGTGTATGGGCGCGTGCGGGGCAAGCGTTCGGTGACGCCGCTGCCGGGCGAGTTCGCGCGCCAGGCGCTGCACGCGTGGCGCCTCGGCCTGATTCATCCGAAAACCGGCCGCACGATGCAATGGCGCGCGGACGTGCCGGAAGACATGGCGACGCTGTCGGCGGCGCTCGGCCTCGGTCGCGACGATGCAGGCGAATTCGACGAGACGTACTATGAGGAAGACGGCTATGAAGCGGCGCCGGGCGACGAGCTGATCGAGCTCGACGAGTACGAAGAAGACGACGACGCTGCCCATCACCCCCAGCAAGACGAGGACGACCGCGCATGACGAGCCTGCCCGAACTGACTTTTGCCGACGTCGTGCAACCCGCATGGAACGTCGCGCCGCGCGTACGCGCGCTCGTCACCACGCGCAGCGGCGGCGTAAGCGAGCCGCCGTTCGGCCGCTGGCAGGACGGCGCGGACCAGCCCGGCGGCCTCAATCTGGGGATGAAGTCCGGTGACGATCCGGCCGCGGTCGCGGCCAATCGCGCGCGGCTTCTCGCGCTCGCCGGCGTGAGCGAGGCGGCCTGGCTCGCGCAGGTGCACGGCGCGCACATTCTGCGCGCCGAAGACGCGCTTAGCGAAGCACAGGCTAACGGCGCGCCGCCGCAAGCGGACGCGAGCGTCACCGACCGCGCGGGCCTCGCCTGCGTGGTGATGGTGGCGGACTGCATGCCGGTGCTTCTGTGCGACGAGGCAGGGCGCGCGGTGGGTGCCGCGCATGCGGGATGGCGCGGACTCGCGGCAGGCATCGTCGAGCAGACGGCCGGACGTGTCGCCGAACTCGCCGGCGTGCAGGCGAACGGGTTGCATGCCTATCTCGGACCGTGCATCGGACCTGAGTCGTTCGAGGTCGGGACCGATGTGCGCGACGCCTTCATGCATGCCGCAAGCGAGAACGAACGCGATGCCACCGCAGCCGCGTTCGTCGCGCATCCGCGCAACGCCGGCAAATACCACGCGGATCTTCCGGCGCTGGCTCGCCTGCGCTTGCAGCGGCTCGGCGTTACGCGCATCGAGGGCGGAGATCTGTGCACGGTCAGCGACCGCGAGCGCTTCTATTCGTACCGCCGCGACCGCGAGACGGGGCGCATGGCCGCGCTGATCTGGCTGGACGACCACGCGCAGACACTCGGCGACTGACACGCAAAGAGTGTTCGGCGGTGTGCAAATCGTTGCGGCAAGCATCGCTCATGCGGGATCTGTTCGCGCACGCCGTCGCGCGTTTTTGCTGCATCGCGGGAAAGCCCCGTATGCAACGGGACCGGCCATCCGGAAGTTAGCTGCGGCGACGAATAAATGTGAATTAAGCGCGGCCATACCGCGTTTTTTCGCGATCCGCCATTCAGTTGACATATGTCCGAAAACGCCTGTGCGTCATACAGGGAAAACGATAATTAAAAAACTATCGCACTGCGGCAAAATCGGGAACAAGCATTGACATGCCTTGCGATGGGGAGCAAGAATGTTCCTCACAGCTCCTCGTACATGGGACAGGGCGTGACGAGGTCGCGAGCGATCGCCCACGTGCGCAAGAACCTGCCTCTCAACCGTCCGCAAGGACTTACCGGTCAAAAGCAGGTATGGCAGCTTCTCATTCCTCAGCTTCCCCCAGCACCGACTCCTCGAAGGAGCAAACGCAGCAGGCCGGCACGAGCGGCGCAACACCGGCCGCGGGCATGCAGCAATTTTTCGACGCATGGTTAAACGCATGGCGTTCCCTCGGCTCAGCGGCCGGCAGCAACGGCGCGCCGTTCGCCATGCCGCAGGTCCCACCGGTGCCGGGCGCCGCACCCTGGAGCCTGCCGCCCATGCCGTCGTTTCCTGGCATGCCTGACTTCAGCAAACTCGCGGCGGCCGCAATTCCCGCGATGCCGTCTCTCGCCGGTTTCAACTTGCCGTCGGCGGCAATTCCGCCTGAACGTCTGCAGAAACTGCAAGCCGACTACACGCGTGAAGCGATGGTGCTGCTGCAGCAGGCGGGCGGCAGCGCCGCGCCGAAGGCGCCCGAACTCAAGGATCGCCGTTTCAGCTCCGACGCATGGAGTGCGACGCCGGCCTTCGCATTCACCGCCGCGTGGTATCTGCTGAACGCGCGCTATCTGCAGGAAATGGTCGACGCGCTCGAAGCCGAACCGAAGGTGCGGGAGCGCATCCGCTTCGCGGTTCAGCAATGGACGGCCGCCGCATCGCCGAGCAATTTCCTCGCGTTGAATCCGGAAGCGCAGAAGACCTTGCTCGAGAGCCAGGGCGAGAGCTTGCGCCAGGGCGTGATGAATCTGCTCGCCGACATGCAGCGGGGCAAGATTTCACAGACGGACGAATCGCGCTTTGTGGTCGGGGAAAATCTTGCGACCACCGAAGGCTCGGTCGTGTTCGAAAACGACCTGATCCAGCTGATCCAGTACAAGCCGCGCACGGCGACCGTGCGCGAGCGGCCGCTTCTCATCGTGCCGCCTTGCATCAACAAGTACTACATCCTCGATCTGCAGCCGGAGAACTCGCTCGTCGCTCATGCGCTCGATTCGGGGCACCAGGTGTTCCTCATTTCGTGGCGCAATGCCGACGCGTCCATCGCGCACAAAACGTGGGACGACTACGTGAGCGAAGGCGTGCTCACGGCCATCCAAACGGTCAGCAAGATCAGCAACCGCGAGCAGATCAATACGCTCGGCTTCTGCGTCGGCGGCACACTGCTCGCAACGGCGCTCGCAGTGGCGGCGGCGCGCGGCGAACACCCGGCTGCGTCGATGACGCTGCTTACCGCGATGCTCGACTTTTCGGACACCGGTGTGCTCGACATCTTCGTCGACGAGGCGCACGTGCAGATGCGCGAGCAGACCATCGGCGGCAAGAACGGCGCGCCGCCGGGACTCATGCGCGGCATCGAATTCGCGAACACGTTTTCGTTCCTGCGTCCAAACGACCTCGTGTGGAACTACGTCGTCGACAATTATCTGAAGGGACGCACGCCGGTACCGTTCGACCTGCTGTACTGGAATAGCGACTCCACCAGCCTGCCGGGTCCCATGTACGTCTGGTATCTGCGCAACACGTACCTCGAAAACCGTCTGCGCGAGCCCAATGCGGTGACCACCTGCGGCGAGCCGGTCGACCTGTCGAAGATCGACGTCCCCACCTTCATCTACGGTTCGCGCGAAGACCACATCGTGCCGTGGCAATCGGCCTATGCGTCGGCGCCGCTCCTCACCGGGCCGTTGAAGTTCGTGCTCGGCGCGTCGGGTCATATCGCCGGCGTGATCAATCCGCCCGCGAAAAAGAAGCGCAGTTACTGGACGCTCGAAGGCGACGTCAAGACCTTGCCGGAAGACCCGGACGAATGGCTTGGCGACGCAAAGGAAGTACCTGGAAGCTGGTGGCCCGAGTGGACCACATGGCTCGATCAGTATGGCGGCCGGAAAATCAAGCCGCGCGCCACGGCCGGTTCGGAGGAATTCCCGGTCATCGAGCCGGCGCCTGGCCGCTATGTGCGGCAGCGCGAATAGTCGTCCGCCCGAACCATGCGCAAGGAAGCAAACAAGCTGGCTATTTCACGAGCAACGAGATTTTTAACTTGACGGGCCGCGGTCTGATCGACCGGTAAGCCCGGAGGATATGGAAATGACTGATGTTGTGATCGTATCGGCCGCCCGTACGGCAGTGGGCAAATTCGGCGGGTCGCTGGCGAAGATCGCCGCACCCGAACTCGGCGCGACTGTGATTCGCGCGGTGCTCGAACGCGCGGGCATGAAGCCCGAGCAGGTGAGCGAAGTCATCATGGGTCAGGTGCTGACGGCAGGTTCGGGCCAGAATCCGGCGCGCCAGTCGTTGATCAAGGCGGGACTGCCTAGCGCGGTGCCCGGCATGACGATCAACAAGGTGTGCGGCTCCGGCCTGAAGGCCGTAATGCTCGCGGCCAACGCGATCATTGCGGGCGACGCGGACATCGTGATCGCCGGCGGCCAGGAAAACATGAGCGCCGCGCCGCACGTGCTGCCGGGCTCGCGCGACGGCTTCCGCATGGGCGACGCGAAGCTCGTGGACACGATGATCGTCGACGGCCTGTGGGACGTGTACAACCAGTATCACATGGGCGTGACGGCGGAGAACGTCGCCAAGGAGTTCGACATTACGCGCGAACAGCAGGACGCGTTTGCCGCGCTGTCGCAGAACAAGGCGGAAGCCGCGCAAAAGTCGGGCCGTTTCGACGACGAAATCGTGCCGATCGAGATTCCGCAACGCAAGGGTGACCCGCTGCGTTTCGCCACCGACGAGTTCGTGCGTCACGGCGTGACCGCTGAGTCGCTGGCAGGCCTCAAGCCGGCTTTCTCGAAGGAAGGCACGGTCACGGCGGCCAATGCGTCCGGTCTGAACGACGGTGCCGCGGCGGTGCTCGTCATGTCCGCGAAGAAGGCGGAGGCGCTCGGCCTCACGCCGCTCGCGCGCATCAAGGCCTACGCGAACGCGGGTGTCGATCCGAAGGTGATGGGCATGGGTCCCGTGCCGGCGTCCAAACGCTGTCTGGAGCGTGCGGGCTGGAGCGTGAACGACCTCGACCTGATGGAGATCAACGAGGCGTTCGCCGCCCAGGCGCTCGCCGTGCACAAGCAGATGGGCTGGGACACGTCGAAGATCAACGTGAACGGCGGCGCGATTGCGATCGGCCATCCGATCGGCGCATCCGGCTGCCGGATTCTCGTCACGCTGCTGCACGAAATGCAGAAGCGCGATGCGAAGAAGGGTCTGGCTTCGCTGTGCATCGGCGGCGGCATGGGCGTGGCGCTCGCGGTCGAGCGCGTTTGACGACGACGCGCGCACCCGGAGCGCTTGCGGGCGCCTCACAAGGTGTGCATGCGGTGTACATGCGGTGTGCACGCCGCGAAAGCGGCGCGCCGTCCCGCAAGGTGGAGGCCGCACGCGGTTCGCCGTTGACAGCGGCGGCCTCGCCGGCCGGTCGCCCGGCGGCAGTATGGACAAGCATCAGGCGAGGGTAGAGGTAGCCGGTTGGGGCAGCCGGCCGGCGCCTCAAGAACGACAACGGAGTCTAGGTTATGACACAGCGAATTGCGTATGTAACGGGCGGCATGGGCGGCATCGGCACGAGCATTTGCCAGCGCCTGCACAAGGAAGGCTACAAGGTCATCGCGGGCTGCGGCCCGAATTCGCCGCGCCGTGTGAAGTGGCTCGACGAGCAGAAGGCGCTAGGCTTCGACTTCGTCGCCTCGGAAGGCAACGTCGGCGACTGGGAATCGACCAAGGCCGCGTTCGACAAGGTCAAGGCTGAAGTCGGCGAGATCGACGTGCTGGTGAACAACGCGGGCATTACGCGCGACGTCGTGTTCCGCAAGATGACGCACGAAGACTGGACCGCGGTGATCGACACCAACCTGACCAGCCTCTTCAACGTCACGAAGCAGGTGATCGACGGCATGGTCGAGCGCGGTTTTGGCCGCATCATCAATATTTCGTCGGTGAACGGGCAGAAGGGGCAGTTTGGCCAGACCAACTATTCGACCGCGAAGGCCGGCATTCACGGCTTCACGATGTCGCTCGCGCAGGAAGTGGCCACCAAGGGCGTGACGGTCAACACCGTGTCGCCGGGCTACATCGGCACGGACATGGTCAAGGCGATCCGTCCCGACGTGCTGGAAAAAATCGTTGCGACGATTCCGGTGCGCCGCCTCGGCCGGCCTGATGAAATCGGTTCGATCGTGGCGTGGCTCGCGTCGGAAGAATCGGGTTTTGCGACGGGTGCGGATTTTTCGCTTAACGGCGGTTTGCATATGGGCTGAGCTAGCGACGCGCCGCTCACAAGGCAGCGCGTCCCGCTCGGATGGTTCCGGCGGCGTCCCGGTTGCGCAAGTGCCCGATTGCGCAGCCGGTACGCCGTCCGCGCTCTACTTGCGCTCAAAGGCGTTACATGACTACTACTACAAAGAAAGCAGCCGAACGACTGATCAAGAAATATCCGAATCGGCGGCTCTACGATACCGAGACAAGCACGTACATCACGCTGACGGATGTGAAACAGCTCGTGCTGGACCAGGAGGATTTCAAGGTTATCGATGCGAAGAGCAACGAGGACCTGACGCGCGCGATCCTGCTGCAGATCATTCTCGAGGAGGAAAGCGGCGGCTTGCCGATGTTCTCTTCGTCGATGCTCTCGCAGATCATCCGTTTCTACGGCCATGCGATGCAGGGCATGATGGGCACGTATCTGGAGAAGAACATCCAGGCTTTCATCGACATCCAGGCGAAGCTCGCCGACCAGTCGAAGAACCTGTACGAAGGCAAGGCGATGAACCCGGAGGTCTGGTCGCAGTTCATGAACATGCAGGCGCCGATGATGCAGGGCATGATGACGAGCTACATCGAGCAGTCGAAGAACATGTTCGTGCAGATGCAGGAGCAGATGCAGAACCAGGCGAAGTCGATGTTCGCGACCTTCCCGTTTGCGCCGGGCGGCGCGAATTCCACGGTGCCCGCCAATCCACAGCCGAATCCCGAGCCGGAGAAGAAGTAAGCAAGGCTTGCCGGCGTGGTTTGCCGCGTGGCTTGCGGCACAAGTCGCGGTGCGAGTCCGGTGCCGGTGCGATAGCGGTGCGGGCGTACGGCAGGCGCGAGGCCTGTGCGGAGCAGGGTGGGCTGCGCGCGGTACAATAGCGGGTTGCGTGCGCGGCCCGCCGCATCATCAGTGCGGGCGGTTGCGGTCATTCAAGCCGGTTTTGTTGCCGCGCTTTTGCCGCGCCGCCTTTGCCACGCTGTCGCCACGCTTTTGTCACCCGTTGCCGCGCCGTCCCCGTCGCTCCCTTGTCGCCACGTCATCGCTATACGCCGGATTCACCTATGTCGCAGACCACTCCCTCCACCTCGCCCACGCCGTCCAGTCCGAAGGTCGGGTTCGTTAGCCTTGGCTGCCCGAAAGCCTTGGTCGACTCCGAGCAGATCATCACGCAGTTGCGCGCCGAAGGCTACGAGATTTCAGGCACATATGACGGCGCGGACCTTGTGGTCGTCAATACCTGCGGTTTTATCGACGAAGCGGTACAGGAAAGCCTGGACGCCATCGGCGAGGCGCTGAACGAAAACGGCAAGGTGATCGTGACCGGCTGCCTGGGCGCGAAGAAGAGCGCGAGCGGCTCCGGTCTTATCGAAGAAGTGCATCCCAAAGTGCTGGCCGTGACCGGCCCGCATGCGCTCGGCGAAGTCATGCAGCATGTGCATATCCATCTGCCGAAGCCGCACGATCCGTTCGTCGATCTGGTGCCGGCCGCGGGCGTGAAGCTTACGCCGCGTCACTACGCGTACCTGAAAATTTCCGAAGGCTGCAATCACCGCTGCACGTTCTGCATCATTCCGTCGATGCGCGGTGATCTCGTCTCGCGTCCGGTCGCGGAAGTGATGCTCGAAGCAGAGAATCTCTTCAAGTCCGGCGTGAAGGAGTTGCTCGTCATTTCGCAGGACACGAGCGCCTACGGCGTGGACGTCAAATATCGCACCGGCTTCTGGAACGGCAAGCCGCTGAAAACGCGCATGACCGATCTGGTGGGCGCGCTCGGCGAACTGGCCGCGCAATACGGCGCGTGGGTGCGTCTGCACTACGTGTATCCGTATCCGAGTGTCGACGAAGTCATTCCGATGATGGCGGCGGGTCCGTACAAGGGCCACGTGCTGCCGTATCTCGACGTGCCGTTCCAGCACGCGCATCCCGAAGTGCTCAAGCGCATGAAGCGCCCGGCCAACGCCGAGAAGGTGATGGAGCGCGTCAAGGCGTGGCGCGAGATGTGCCCTGACCTGACGATTCGCAGCACGTTCATCGCGGGTTTCCCCGGTGAAACCGAAGAGCAGTTCCAAACGCTGCTCGACTTCATTCGCGAGGCCGAGCTGGATCGCGTCGGCTGTTTCGCCTATTCGCCGGTCGAAGGCGCGAGCGCGAACGAGCTCGACGGCGCGTTGCCCGACGAGGTGCGCGAAGAGCGCCGCGCGCGCTTCATGAAAGTGGCCGAGGAAGTGTCGGCCAAACGGATTGCGAAGAAGGTCGGCAAGACGCTCAAGGTGCTGGTCGACGAAATCAATGCCGACGGCGGTATCGGCCGCACGGCTGCCGACGCACCCGAGATCGACGGCGTGGTGTATATCGCGCCGGCCGTGAAGGCCTCGAAGCGCTACAAGGTCGGCGATTTCGTCTCGGTCAGGATCACCGGCGCGGACGGTCATGACCTGTGGGGCGAGGTCTGAACGATGACGGTGAGCACGCCCGCTAACCCGGAGATTCTCGCGCTCGGCGAGGCGATGATTGAGTTCAATCAGTCGGCGAAAGGCGAGCCGAAGTATCTGCAAGGCTTCGGCGGCGATACGTCGAACTTCTGCGTTGCGGCGGCGCGGCAAGACGCCCGCACCGGGTTTGTGTCCGCGGTCGGCGCGGATCATTTCGGCCGGCTGCTGATCGATCTGTGGGAGCGCGAGCAGGTGGATACGTCGCTCGTGCGCGTCGATCCGCATGCGTCGACCGGCGTCTATTTCGTGTCGCACGGTCCAGACGGCCACGCGTTCGACTATCTGCGCGCGGGGTCCGCGGCGAGCCGTTATGCGCCGCATGATTTGCCGCTCGATGCGATCGCCGCAGCCAAGGTCATTCACCTGTCGGGCATCAGTCTCGCAATCAGCCTGAGCGCATGCGACGCAGCGCTCGAGGCCATCGCGCATGCCCGCGCCAACGGCGTGCGCGTGAGCTTCGACACCAATCTGCGGCTGAAGCTGTGGCCGCTGCACCGGGCGCGCGCGGTGATGCTCGAAGCGATCCGTCAGACGGACATCTGTCTGCCGAGCTGGGACGACGTCACCGAACTCACCGGTTTGACGGGCCGCGACGAGATCGTCGACTTTCTGCTGTCCCTCGGCCCGCGCGTGGTCGCGCTGAAGCTCGGCAAGGAAGGCTCGTACATCGCGACGCCCGACGAACGCCGCGTCGTGCCGGGCCACGTCGTCAATGCCGTGGATGCCACCGGCGCCGGCGACTGCTTCGGCGGCGCGTTCATCGCGCGCCTGGTTGACGGCGACGATCCATTCGAAGCGGCGCGTTATGCGAACGTCGCCGCGGCGCTGTCCACGCAAGGCTATGGCGCGGTTGCGCCGATTCCTTCGCGCGCGGCGGTCGAACAGATTCTGGCGGGCTGAGCGTCGCGCGCCTTTGGCGATAGCGGTCACGCCGCAAGCAAACCATCTGGACAGACAGAAAAAGGAGCGAGCGATGCAACGGGACGTAGTGGTGGTGAGCGGTGTGCGTACGGCAATCGGCGGTTTCGGCGGAAGTCTGAAGGATATTGCGCCGACCGAGCTCGGTGCGCGTGTGGTGCGCGAGGCGCTGGCCCGCGCCAATGTGTCCGGCGACGAAGTTGGCCACGTGGTGTTCGGCAACGTCGTGCATACCGAGCCGAAGGACATGTACCTTGCGCGCGTGGCCGCGATCAACGGCGGCGTTGCGCAGCACACGCCCGCGCTGACTGTGAACCGGCTGTGCGGCTCGGGCTTGCAGGCCATCGTGTCGGCCGCGCAGAGCGTTCTGCTCGGCGACGCGGACATCGCCATCGGCGGCGGCGCGGAAAACATGAGCCGCGCGCCTTACTCGATGCCCGCCGCGCGCTTCGGCCAGCGTATGGGCGACGCGCGCCTCGTCGACATGATGGTCGGCGCGCTGAACGATCCGTTCCAGTCGATCCATATGGGCGTCACGGCGGAAAACGTCGCGCGCAAGTACGAGATCTCGCGCGAAGCGCAGGACGCGCTCGCGCTCGAATCGCATCGCCGCGCGGCTCACGCCATCACGAACGGCTACTTCAAGGAACAGATCCTGCCGATAACGATTGCGTCGAAAAAAGGCGACGTCGTATTCGACACGGACGAGCATGCGCGGCTGAACGCATCGGCCGAAGATTTCTCGAAGCTCAAGCCGGTGTTCGCGAAGGAAAACGGCACGGTGACGGCCGGCAATGCATCGGGCATCAACGACGCGGCGGCGGCCGTCGTGCTGATGGAGCGCGGCGTGGCCGAGCAGCGCGGAATCAAGCCGCTCGCGCGCCTCGTGTCGTACGCGCACGCTGGCGTGGATCCGGCGTATATGGGCATCGGTCCGGTGCCGGCGAGCCGCAAGGCGCTCGAACGCGCCGGACTGACGGTCGCCGATCTCGACGTGATCGAGGCCAACGAAGCGTTTGCCGCGCAAGCGTGCGCGGTCAGCAAGGAACTCGGCTTCGATCCGGTCAAAGTCAACCCGAACGGCTCGGGCATTTCGCTCGGCCACCCTATCGGCGCAACGGGCGCGCTGATTACCGTGAAGGCGCTGTATGAACTGCAGCGCATCGGCGGGCGCTATGCGCTCGTCACGATGTGCATCGGCGGCGGGCAGGGCATCGCGGCGGTCTTCGAACGGATCTGAAGCGCGCGAAAGGCGCGGCAAGTTGTACAAGCAATGAGGAAGAACGGATGCAGGAACTGAAATCGGTGGTAGCTGCGGCGCGCCGGCGCGGCGTGACGGTGGCGAGCGTTGCGGCATTGCTCTGCGCGGGCGCGGTGGCGTTGTTCCCAGGTGCGGCTCGCGCGCAAAGCGACGCTGTCAAGGAACTCGCCGCACCCCCGCCGATTCAGTTGCCGCTCAAGCCGAGCCCCGAATTCGCGAAGTTTCCACGCTACAGCGGCACGCTCGGTTCGCGCCAGATCGTGTTGCGCCTCGGCCCCAAGACGGACGACGCGGCGGGCGTGCACGGCGAATATCAGTTCGCGGATACCGGCGAAGTGATCCTGATCGCGGGCGACCGTGACGGCGACACGCTCGAAGTCGAGGAGTCGAACGACGGCACGCACATCACCGGCAACTGGGTCGGCAAATTCGCTGCCGACGGCTCGCTCACCGGCGAGCGCATGAATGTCGACGATTCCGACCCGCAGCCGTTCGATCTCAACCCGCTCGTCGCTGGACAGGTAGCGCCGGCTGCGGCAGCGAAGTCCGCGAAGGCTGGCGCTTCTCCCGCCGCGCCAGCATCGCCGGTTCAACCCGCTCGCGCAACGGGCGGCGGTCAGCCGGTCGGCGGCGTCAGCAACCTGCAAACCGGCGAGTGATCCCACCCGCGCCGCAAACAGCGCGGCTTTGGCGCGCGGCGAGGCGAAGATCCGCCGACTCGTCTACTCTTGCGTGAACGGCGCGGCGTGGTCCGCGCCTCGCATGGTCTTTCTTCATCGACTTCAACATGACCCAATCCAAACTCAAACGGGCTTTGCAAACGCGCATCGTGCACGCGGAGGACAAACTCACGCCGGGCTTCGAGTCTTTCTCGATGCCGGTCACGCGCGCCTCGACGGTGGTGTTTCCGGACCTCGCGACCATGCGCGCGCTCGACTGGAAAAACGACGCGCAGTGGCGCTACGGCCTGCATGCCACGCCGACCTCGCTGGCGCTCGCGCAGCGCCTTGCCGCGATCGAGGGCGGCAATCACGCGCTATTGCAGCCGTCGGGGCTGTCGTCGATCTCGAATGTGTACTTCGGGCTAGTCAAATCGGGCGATGATGTGCTGATTCCCGACAACGTTTATTCGCCGAATCGCGATCACGGCGACTGGCTGGCGCGCGACTTCGGCGTGACGGCGCGCTACTACGATCCGATGATCGGCGCGGGCATTGCCGAGCTCATCCAGCCGAACACGCGGCTCATCTGGCTGGAGGCGCCCGGCTCGGTCACGATGGAAGTGTCCGACGTGCCCGCGATCACGGCCGCCGCCCGCGCGCGCAACGTGGTGACCGCAATCGACAACACGTGGTCCGCGGGCCTCGCTTTCCGGCCGTTTGACCACGGCGTCGATATCTCGGTGCAGGCGTTGACGAAGTATCAGTCGGGCGGAGGCGACGTGCTGATGGGCGCCACGATTACCGTCGACCGCGAACTGCATCTGAAGCTGAAGGCGGCTCGCATGCGTATGGGCATCGGCGTTTCGTCGGATGACTGTTCGCTGATTCTGCGCAGCCTGCCGACAATGCAGGTGCGCTTCCAGCAGCACGACCGCTCGGCGCTCGCACTTGCTCAGTGGCTAAAAGCGCGGCCGGAGATTGCCGCCGTGTTGCATCCCGCCATTGCCGACTGTCCCGGCCACGAGTTTTTCAAGCGCGACTTCACGGGGGCGGGCGGACTGTTTTCCGTGGTGTTTGACGCGCGCTACAGCGCGGCGCAGATCGACCGCTTCTGCGAATCGCTCGAGCTCTTCGCTATCGGCTGGAGCTGGGGCGGCGCGCATAGCCTCGTCATGCCGTACGACATCGCTTCGATGCGGACCGAAGCGAACTGGCCGCATCGCGGCACGCTGGTGCGGTTCTATATCGGTCTGGAAGAAGAAGCCGATCTGCGCGCGGACATAGAGCAGTGTCTCGCGGCGCTCGCGTGAACCGCAGATAACTCTGCGACGCCGTTCTCCGCTTATGTCCAACGGCGTCGTGCATTACACCTCGAAAAGGCGCAGCAAGCCATCCAGTCCCACGTAGTTAAACGCAACGCTGGCCGCTTCGCGCACGACCGGCTTCGCACGGAACGCGACCGAAAGTCCGGCTTCCGCCATCATCTTCAGATCGTTGGAGCCGTCGCCCATTGCAATCGCGCGGGACGGGTCGATACCCAGTTGCGCGCAGGTCTCGCGCAGCATGCGGGCTTTGACATCCGCATTGACGATCTCGCCGAGCACTTTGCCGGTCAGCTTGCCGTCGACGATTTCTAGCGTATTCGCACGCGTGAAGTCGAGGCCGAGCCG
Organism: Burkholderia sp. WSM2230; assembly: GCF_000472445.1. GTDB lineage: Bacteria > Pseudomonadota > Gammaproteobacteria > Burkholderiales > Burkholderiaceae > Paraburkholderia. Next base: position 173,745 of record NZ_AXAJ01000006.1, on the reverse strand, counting down.
GTGCTTCAATTTCTCAGTGAAGAAATTGAAGCCGCCGGATACCAGCAACGTTTTCAGCCCGGCTTGCCTCGCGCCCGCCAGCATCCGCTCGGCGCCCGGCGACAGTTGCAGTCGCTCCTCATACACGCGTTCGAGCGCGCTCGCGTCAAGGCCTTTCAGCAGCGCGACCCGGCGCGTCAGGCTTTCGTTGAAGTCCTTGATCTCGCCGCGCATCGCAGCCTCGGTGATCGCGGCCACTTCGGCTTTCAGGCCGCAGAAGTCGGCGATTTCGTCGATACATTCGATCGTGATCAGCGTCGAATCCATGTCCATCGCGACGAGGCCGAAGTCGCGCAGCTTGCGGCCGACTTCGACAAACGCGTAATCCAGCCGATGCGTGCCGCAGTACACGTCGAGGTCCGGACGCTGCGCGGCATCGGCGTCGGCAATGCGAATCGCGGTTGCGTCGACGGCTGTGGCGCGCGAGCCGCGCGCGAGCGCGATAAGCGTCTTGTGGTGATCGGCGGAAAGAGGCGTAGGGCTTTGGATGACGAGGTTCATGAACGACGCATTGACGCAGGAAGTGAGGCAGGACTGACGCATGAAAGCGCGGGCGCGGCGCGCGAGCGCGCGCGGAAAATCCCGCTATTGTAACGGCTCGCGCCAATGCAATCCGGGCGTGCCCGGTTCATACTGACAAATCGAACATGGAGACAACGCATGCCCACGGCGACCGCCGGCGACCCAGCCGTTCTCGCGCGCGACTTCGATCTGCGCCATCTGAGCCCCGAGTTCTACGCGAACCCGTATCCGGTCTACCACGCGCTGCGTGCTCACGAGCCGGTCAAGCGCATGCCGGACGGCTCGCTGTTCCTCACACGCTTTCGCGACGTGCAGGCCGTGTACCGCGACCCGAAGACCTTCAGTTCCGACAAGACCGTTGAATTCCGGCCCAAGTACGGCGACTCGCCGCTCTATACACATCACACCACGAGCCTCGTATTCAACGACCCACCGCGCCATACGCGCGTGCGCAAGCTGATCGCCGGAGCGCTCACTGCGCGCGCGATTGCGGCAATGGAGCCGGGCCTCGTGCGGCTCGTCGACGGCTTGCTGGACGCCGCGGCCGAACGCAAACGCATCGATCTGATCAGCGACTTCGCGTCGGCGATTCCGGTGGAGATCATCGGCAATCTGCTCGATGTGCCGCATGCCGAGCGCGCACCGCTGCGCGACTGGTCCCTCGCGATTCTCGGCGCGCTTGAACCGTCGCTCACGGACGCGCAGTTCAGGCGCGGCAACCGCGCCGTCAGTGAGTTCGTCGACTATCTGCACGATCTGGTTGCGCGGCGCCGGCGCGAGCCAGGCGACCCGCAGCACGATGTCCTGACGCGCCTGATTCAGGGCGAGGCCGGCGGCGAACAATTGTCGGAAGAAGAACTGCTGCAGAACTGCATTTTCATTCTCAACGCAGGGCATGAAACCACCACCAACCTGATAGGCAACGGACTCGTCACGCTGACCGAATGGCCGGATCAGCGCGCGGCCTTGCTCGCGGAGCCTGGGCTGATCGAATCGGCTGTGGAGGAATGCCTGCGTTTTGAGAGTTCGAACCAGCTCGGCAACCGCATGACGACTGCCGACACTGAAATTGGCGGCCTGCCGGTTGCGCGCGGCACGCCGGTCACGCTGTGCATTGGCGCGGCCAATCGCGATCCCGAGCAGTTCCCTGAGCCGGACCGTTTCGATATTCGCCGCGAGCCCAACCGGCATCTTGCTTTCGGCTTCGGCATTCATCAATGCGCGGGTGTTTCGCTCGCTCGGCTGGAGGCGCGGATTGCCATCGGCCGTTTCGTGCAGCGCTTTCCTTCGTATCGGCTCGATGGCGAGCCGACGCGCGGCGGGCGCGTGCGTTTTCGCGGCTTCGCGCAGGTGCCGCTGCTGTGCCGATGATGTGCCCATAGAAGCCGAGGCGGCAATGCGCCGGACTCCGTAGTTTTTGCCGCCATCATGCAAGACTTACAGCGCGGTGCGCGCCGCTCACAACCGGCCCGCGCCGCACGCTGCTCAAAAGCCGTGGCACGCTTGCTGCTTCGTCATGGGTCTTAGGCCTTGGGGAGCGCACGATGGCACATATGATCTGGAAAGGCGCAATCAGCTTCGGCCTTGTCCACGTACCGGTGCAGTTATATCCAGCGACAAAGTCGGAGAAGGTCGGCTTCAATCTGCTCGACAAGCGCACCATCGACCCGGTCGGCTACAAGCAGATCAACAAGCGCACCGGCAAGGATGTGACGCGCGATAACATCGTGCGCGGCTTCGAATACGAGAAGGACAAGTACGTGGTCCTGACCGACGAGGAAATCCGCGCGGCGAATCCCGAATCGACGCAGACCGTGGACATCCTCGCGTTCGTCGACGCACCCGACATCTCGTTTCTCTATCTCGACACGCCGTACTTCCTGACGCCCGACCGCAAGGGCGAAAAAGTCTATGCGCTGCTGCGCGAGGCGATGAAATCGTCGGGCAAGGTCGGCGTGGCAAGTGTGGTCCTGCATAACAAGCAGCATCTCGCCGCGCTGATTCCTGTGGGGCCGGTGCTTGCGCTGAACACACTGCGCTGGGCAGACGAGGTGCGCGACTTCGACGAATTCAAGCTGCCTGCCGAAGGCGCCAAGGCCGCGGGCGTCAGCGCGCGCGAGCTGGACATGGCGCAGAAGCTGATCGACGACATGAGCGATACGTGGGACCCGTCGAAGTATCACGACACGTTCCGCGACGACATCATGGCGCTCGTCGAGCGCAAGGTCCGCGAAGGCAAGACCGAGGAAATCACGGATATCGAGGCGCCGCGCGAAGCGCGTCAATCCGCCGACATTCTCGATCTCTCGGAACTGCTCAAACGCAGCCTGGGACGCGGCAAGAACAAGCCCGCGGCGGGCTCGCGCAAGCGCGCCACGGAGGACGAAGCGGCCGACGAGAGTGCCGATGCCGAAGACGACGGCGGTTCGACGGCATCGCGCAAAAAGCCGCGAGCCGCGCGCTCGACGCGCACGTCGCGCAGCGGTGGCAGCAGCGGCAGCAGCGGCAGCAGCGGTGGCCGCGCCACGGCCAAGTCGACGACGGCAGCACGCAAACGCCGCGCGGCGGCATGATGAAGCGGCGCACGCGAATATGGACTCAGCAGCGCGCGGACCCACGCACGGACGCAACCAGGGACACGCCCGACCGCCAGAGAAAGCGCCGCAATAAAGCGCAGCAACCCATCGCCAACCCGAACCCGATGGAACCCGCGTCATGAACGACAGACTCGACCTCTACAACCGCAAGCGGCGTTTCGACGAAACGCCGGAGCCCGCGGGCAACCGCACGGCGAAGAAGCGCGGCGGCCGCGGCGCGACGCGGCGCGAAGCGGACGAGGGCCTGTCGTACGTAATCCAGGAGCACCACGCGCGGCGTCTGCATTACGACTTCCGGCTCGAACTGAACGGCGCGCTGTTGTCGTGGGCGGTGCCGAAAGGGCCGTGTCTCGATCCCTCGGTGAAGCGTCTTGCGGTGCACGTCGAAGATCATCCGGTCGAATACGGCAGCTTTGAAGGCGAGATTCCGCCCGGCAATTACGGAGCGGGCACGGTGATCGTGTGGGACCGCGGCACCTGGGAGCCAGTCGGTGGTCCGGCCGAGGCAGCGCGCGCCTATCGGGCCGGCAAGCTCAAGTTTCATCTGCATGGCGAAAAGCTGCACGGCGGCTGGACACTCGTGCGCAGCCATATGCGCGGCGACGCGGACAAGGAGCAGTGGCTCCTGATCAAGGAACGCGACGACGAGGCGCGCGACGAAAGCGAATACGACATCCTCGCGGAACGGCCCGGTAGCGTGCTGGGCGGCGCGTCCGCACCTACGGCCACGGCCAGGACCAGGGGCGGCAAACGTGCCGCCACCGGCACGGGCAAAACCGCTTCGGTGCGCGGCGACCCGAAGCGTCCGGACATTGTGGCGACGCGCAGCAACGAGTCGCTGCGCGAACTGGCCGCATCGCCCGCCATAGAAGGTGCGGTGAAGGCCCGCTTGCCCGCCGCGCTCAAGCCGCAACTGGCGACGCTCGTCGACGCCACGCCGCGCGGCGACGACTGGACATACGAAATCAAGTTCGACGGCTATCGCGTGCTGGCCCGCATCGACGCCAGCGCGAAAGGCCACGGCGTGCAGGTGTTCACGCGCGCGGGCAACGACTGGACCGCGAAATTCAGCAGGCAGGTGAAGGCGTTCGGGCAATTGGGCCTCGACAGCGCGTGGCTCGACGGCGAAGCCGTGGTGCTCGACGAGAACGGCGTGCCGAGCTTCCAGGCGCTGCAGAACGCGTTCGACTCGAACCGTCCGCAGGACATTGTCGTGTATCTGTTCGACGTGCCGTTTCTTAACGGCTACGACTTGCGCAGCGTGCCGCTGCAGCAGCGCCGCGCGATTCTGCGGGCGCTCCTCGAACCGGTCGACGACAGCGTGCTGCGCTTTTCGAACGACTTCGAATTCAGTGCCGACGACCTGCTGAAAAGCGCATGCGACATGGCGCTCGAAGGCATCATCGGCAAGCGGCGCGACAGCGGCTATGTGTCAGGCCGCTCGGCCACGTGGATCAAACTGAAATGCCGCCGGCGCCAGGAGTTCGTGATAGGCGGCTATTCGGAACCGTCGGGCAGCCGCGCGGCGTTCGGCGCGCTGCTTTTGGGCGTGCATGACAGCAAGGGCAAATTGCAATATGCCGGCCGCGTCGGTACAGGATTCGACGCCGCGTTGCTGCGCTCGGTGAAGAAGGAACTCGACGCGCACGAGACAAAGCGCATGCCGTTCGCGAGCGCACCGCGTGAGCGCAGCCGCACGCCGGTGCATTGGGTGGAGCCGGTGCTCGTCGCGGAATGCAATTTCGCCGAATGGACGAGCGACGGCATTGTGCGCCAGGCGTCGTTTGTGAGCCTGCGTAAGGACAAGCCGGCGCGCCAGATCGTCAAGGAAGCACCACGAAAAGGGGACGACGTGCAACAGGAAACCGATATCGAGGCCGGCACGGCGCCGAAAAAGCGTGCGGCGCGCGGCGAGGCGGCTGACGGCGTAAGTGACGCGCAGGCGGCGGCCGCGGACAAGAAGAGCGGCGGGAAAGAGACTGCGAAGGAAACCGCGAGCGCGAAAAGACCGGCCAGAACCGCAGCCAAAAGTTCGGCGAAAGCAGCGGCGAAATCCAGCGACTCGACGAAACAGACCGCCGAAGCTAAAGCCGCTAGCAAAGCCGCCACCCAACTCCCCGCATCGCGGCCCAAAAAATCATCTTCACCCGCGGAAGTCGCCGGGGTCCGCATCTCACATCCAGACCGCGTGATCGACAAGAGCACCGGCGCGCGCAAGATCGATCTCGTGCAGTACTACGAATCAGTCGCGCAATGGATGCTGCCGCATCTCGTCGACCGGCCCGTGTCGCTCGTGCGCGCGCCAGAGGATATCGGCGGCGAGCTGTTCTTCCAGAAGCACACGCAGAAACTCTCGATCCCCAACATTACGCAGCATCCCGGGCTCGACCCGGGGCATCCTCCGCTCATCACCGTGGATAGCGCGAAGGCGCTGGTCGGCGCGGCGCAAATGGGCACCATCGAATTTCACACGTGGAACGGCGTGGCGTCGAACATCGAAAAGCCCGACCGCGTCGTGTTCGATCTGGACCCGGACCCGTCGCTCGGCTGGGACCGAATGATCGAGGCGGCGCTGCTGACACGCACGCTGCTCGAAGAACTCGGCCTCACGTCGTTCTGCAAGACGAGCGGCGGCAAGGGGCTGCACGTCGTCGTGCCGCTCGCGAAGCACGCGGGCTGGGACGAAGTGAAGGAGTTCTCGCAAGCCGTCGCGCAGCACATGGCGAGCACGCTGCCAAAATACTTCAGCGCGAAGATGGGCGCGCAGAATCGCAAGCAGAAAATATTCGTCGACTATCTGCGCAATAACCGCGGCTCGAGCACGGTCGCCGCGTTTTCGGTGCGGGCGCGGCCGGGGCTCGGCGTTTCTGTTCCGCTTGCCTGGGACGAGGTCGCGCAGACCACGGGCGGCGATCAGTGGAACATCAGAAATCTGCACGAGCGCCTGGCTGAATTGAAGAGCGATCCGTGGGCCGACTATCCGAAGACGCGTCAGCGCATTACCGCCGCCATGAGGAAGCGCCTGAGCGGCGCGTAGCCGCGCATGGCGGCATGGCATCGGCTGGATGACATCAAGGAAAACAGGAGCACGCAATGACTATGAAGAGCACACCGCAATCGTCGGACGGCGACAAGACAGCCGATCCGCATGCGCCGAAAGACCCGCAGTCGTTGCAGGAAACCGCCGCGCCGCTGCCGCACGAGAACGACCAGAGCATGGCGTCGCAGGACGACGAAGATCCACGGCGCGTCGGCAAACAGGCGCATAGCGACGTGGAACGCGGACTGAAGGACACCGACCGCCGCGGCGGCGGCGAATACCAGGAAAAGACCCAGAACGACGCGCACGCCGACATCAATTCGGATGGCAAATCGTCCGGCACCGCGAGCGGCAAACGCTGATTCACGCCTCACGTTTGGCTCTTTACCTGTTTGGCCGGTGGCGGTCGACGCGCCGGAATCTGGAACTCAGTGGCCCGCAGCCGCCGACGCATCGAAATCCGGAACTCGGGCCGCCGGCACAGCACGTTGCGCCGGCTTTGCGCCTGCCTCAGGCTGGCTCGGCGTCCCAATAGGGCGGGTCGCCGAAATGCCCGGCGAGAAAATCAATGAAGGCGAGCGTTTTCGGCGGCACGAACGCGCGGCTCGGATACACGGCCCAGATCGCCACCTTCTCCGCCAGCGGATAGTTTTCGAGCACGCTGACCAGTTCGCCGCTGCGCAGAAACGGCGCGACGTCCCAGGTCGATTTGAGCGCTATGCCGAAGCCTGCCAGCAGCGCATCGCGGATCACTTCGCCGTTGTCGGTGACGAGGCGCCCGCTCACGCGCACGTCGAGCGGGCCGGCCGGCGTTTCGAAGGCCCAGTTGCGCTGCTCCGACAGAATCATGCATTCGTGTTGCGCGAGGTCCGACGGATGATGCGGCGTGCCGCGCTCCGCGAGATATGAAGGCGCCGCGCACAACACGCGCCGGTTGACCGCAAGCCGCCGCGCGACCAGCGACGAATCCTTCAGCGCGCCGACACGGATCGCCACGTCGATACCGGCATCGACGAGATCGACGATCTGATCGGTGAGCCGCAGATCCACGCTCACGCCGGGATAACGCCGCAAGAATTCGCTGATGACAGGCGACACGTGCTGCCGTCCGAACGACGACGGCATCGACACGCGCAAGCGGCCTTGCGGCTCCGCTTGCCCCCGGCCCACCGACGCGCGTGCGGCGGCAGCCGCGTCGAGCAGCGCTTCGGCGCGCGTCATGAACACTTCGCCGTCCTGCGTGAGACTGATGCGGCGGGTGGTCCGATGGAGCAGGCGCGCGCCGAGCAGCTTCTCCAGTTGCGCGATGCGCGAACTCGCGACCGCCGCCGACAAGCCGAACTCCCGTCCCGCCGCCGACACGTTGGCGAGCAGCGCGGCCCGCACGAACAGGGCGACGTCGAGGAGATCGAGGCGCTCGCGCTCGCCGGCGGCGGGGCGCACATCGCGCGCGTTGTGGGCGGCAAGGTCCATTCTTCGGAAAATCAAAAAGATGTTTCAGCGATTATGCCGCTTTTGTCGCAATAAGGGGCAGCTTAGGATCACGTCAACGGGGCGCGTCCGTTGATGTCGCCGATCCCCGAACTCGACCTGCACTCAATCTGAACAAACCAGGGAGCATCACAAATGAAAGCTGTCGGCCTGTACCGCTATCTGCCTATCGACCACGAAGAAGCCCTCATTGACGTCGACATTCCCAAGCCGGAAGCCACAGGCCGCGATCTGCTGGTGAAGGTCGAAGCCATCTCCGTGAATCCGGTCGACACCAAGGTGCGCGCGCCGAAAGACACCGTGGAAAAAGAGCCGCGCGTGCTGGGTTGGGACGCCGCCGGCACCGTGGTCGCGGTCGGCCCCGAGGTGACGCTCTTCAAGGTCGGCGATCCGGTCTTCTATGCGGGCAGCATCACGCGGCCGGGCGCGAACAGCGAGTTCCATCTTGTCGATGAGCGGATTGCCGGCCGCAAGCCCGCGTCGCTCGATTTCACGCACGCGGCCGCCTTGCCGTTGACCGCGATCACCGCGTGGGAAGCGTTGTTCGACCGCCTCGGCGTGTCGCCGCAAGGCGCGCACGAAGGCCGCACGGTGCTGATTGTGGGCGGCGCGGGCGGGGTCGGCTCGATCGGCATTCAACTGGCCAAACAGCTCGCGAAGCTCAAGGTGATTGCCACTGCGTCGCGCCCCGAGTCGGCGAAATGGGCGACCGGGCTGGGCGCGGATCATATCGTCGATCACTTCGGCGACATGCCGGCGCAACTGAAGAAGCTCGGCATCGGCCAGGTGGACTACGTACTGATTTTCAACGACACGGACAGGAATTTCCCGGCCGCGGCCGAGCTCGTCAGACCGCAAGGCGGCATTTGCACGATCGTCGAGAATAGCAAGCCGGTGCCGGTCGAATTGCTGAAGGCGAAGAGCGCCGCGTTTCACTGGGAGTTCATGTTCACGCGTTCGATGTTCGGCACGCCCGACATGATCGAACAGCACAAGCTGCTGACCGAGGTGGCGCGGCTCGTCGACGGCGGCATCTTGCGCACGACGGTCGGGCAAAACCTCGGCGCGATCAATGCCGCGAACTTGCGCCGCGCGCATCGCCTGCTCGAGGAAGGGCGCGCGATCGGCAAGCTGGTGTTGAGCGGCTTCTGATAAAAGGCTGCAGCGCAAGCGGGGTAACACCCGATGCCGCGCAGGCGCGCACGGCATCGCTTGGCGGTAGACTGGTGGCGCATCATGCCAAAGCGGTTGCGTGTCTCGCGTCCGCTGCCGGCTCCCGCAGGCTCGGCTCATGAAGCTGCGCGGAGGGCGGCTCATGCGGGCATGCAGCGGCACAACAACGAGGTGACAGTATGAGCTCAAGCTTCAAACTCTCCGCCGTTCCAGTTGTCGCTTCTCTCGCTTGCGCGCTGTCTTGCGGCATGCTCGTGCCGGCCGCTCACGCGGCCACGCCGATCACGGTGACGTCGCAATCCGCGCTCGACGGTCCGATCCGCTACACGGTGCGCGTCACGTCGAAACAGTTCGGCAATTCGCAGGAAACGCGCACGATCCGCTCGGGCCAGTCCGACGACTTCACGTGGAAAACCGTGCCGCCCGGCGGCGCCGTTCCCGCCACCGATGCGTGCCCGAACTACGCGTCGCTGCCGCTCGACTCCAACGGCGCAATGATCCGCCAGACGCAGATACGCTTGGCGCCGGTAGTCGGTGAAGACGGCACGGCAACCGTGCAACTGAGCTTCCAGGCGCACAAGCCGGACGGCATGAAGACCGTCACGGCCAATGGAAAATCGCTCAAGTGTCCGAACGATGTCAGCGTGAGCCAGGTGCTGCGTTTCACGATGCCGGTGAACGGCAGCACGAAAACGTTGACGCTCGGCGACGGCACGACGGTCGCGATCAGCGCGAAACGGTGACGGGCTACACGGTGAGCGGCTGACGGGAGCTTTAACGCCGCGCGGCGGTGCGTTCGACAAGCCGCGTCGACAGAAAGCGATGCTCCGCCGAAAAGAGGCGCCGGTAAGTGAGCAGCACGGCGCCCACCGTTCCGAGTGCCGATGAAGCCGCAATCAGGAACATGATCACGATCTGATAGCGCACCGCCTGCAGCGGCGACTGACCGGCCAGCACCTGGCCGGTCATCATGCCCGGCAGGCTCACCACGCCGACCACCGCCATCTGGTTGAGCGTCGGCATCATGCCTGCGCGCACCGCCTGACGCGCGGGCGCCTGCGCCGCCTCCCAGCGGGTCGCGCCGAGCGCGAGCGCCATCTCGACGCGGTCGCGCCGCGCAGTCAGTTCCTCGGTCATGCGTTCAATGCCGAGCGAGACGCCCGTCAGCGTATTGCCGAGGATCATGCCGAGTATCGGAATCGCATACTGCGGCTCGTACCACGGGCGAATGCGGATCACGACGAAGAGCCCGACCGCGGCCACGAGCCATGAACTGACCCAGATCGACAGCACACTGTCCGCGCGTTGCCCTCTGTAAGTGCGGCTGCCGCGCTGCGCGCCAGCGAAGCCGGCGATCAGCGTCATCACGATCATCAACGGCAGCACGACGAACCAGTGATCGTAGCGGAACACCCAGCCGAGCACATAGCCGATGGCGAGCAACTGCACGACGGTGCGCACGGCGGCCCACGCGAGCTTGCGTTCGAGATCGAGCTTTAGCGCGACCGACACCGCGCCGTTCACGACGATCAGCAGCGCGGCGATCGCGACGTCCCAGAGGCTCAGGTTTTGCAATGTCATCTGCTGGGCTCCTTGTGGGTGGGGACGAGGGCGGATTCGTCGAGCGTGCCGGCGCGCATGGTCAGATGCCGCTCGCTCATGCGGGCGGCTTGCGCGGGATCGTGCGACACCCAGATCGACGCGCGAGCGCCGCGCGCGGCGTCGAACCAGGCGCGCACAAGACCCTCTATCGCGCGCGACGACTCGGGATCGAGCGAAGCGGTGGGTTCGTCGAGCAACAGCACTTGCGGGGCGAGTTGCAGCACGCGGATCAGCGCAGTGATTTGCGCTTCGCCGCCCGACAGTTCGCTCGCGCGTTTGTCGAGGAAGCCGCCGCCGCGGCCCGCCTGCGCGACGAGACTCGCCGCGAGGTCGCGGTCGAAGCGCACGTCGCGATAGGCGCGCAACTCGAACGGGTAACGCAGGTTGTCTTCCACGGTGCCGTCGAGCAGCGCGGGCCGTTGCCGGATATACGCGACGTTGCGCCGGTAAGCCGGAATCGCGGCGCGGGAGACGGGCGCGCCATGCCACAGGATGGATCCGGCGTCGAGCGGATCGAGCAGCGCGAGCGCGCGCAGGAACACGCTCTTGCCGGAACCGGACGGGCCCGTGATGGCGACGCGCTCGCCCGCACCGAGCGCGAAGCGCGTGGGCTGCAACAGCGTCTGGCCACGCAAGGCGTCGCGCCGGACGATACCGTCGGCGAGAACAAGCGGAATGTCGGTCATGGAAAGAATGAGTGCGCGCAATGCATGGTGAGCGATGCAGCATGATAAGGGCACCGGCAGGGCACCGGCGGCGTTAGCGCGATGAAGGCCGCAGTACTCCAGCATCACGGCGCAAGATCGAAGGCGCTCCATCACCGGGCACAATATCTGCTGAACGACCCACAACCAAGAAGAATCCGGGAGCGTTTGATGGCAGGGTCGAGCACAATCGGAAGACGGATCGGCAAAATCGTCGCATGGATACTGGCGATCATCGTCATTCTGGTGGTTGCGCTTACGGTTTTCATTCTGACCTTCGACTGGAACCGCGCCCGCCCCTATGTCAACGACAAGGTCACACAGGCCATCGGCCGGCAATTCACGATCAACGGCGACCTGAGGGTCGGCTTCCGGCATCCGGTCGGCGAAACCGGCTGGAAAAGCTGGGTGCCGTGGCCGCGCTTCTCGGCGGCGAACATTACCATTGCCAACCCCGACTGGGCGAAGCGCCCGCAGTTCGCGACCCTCGACGAAATCGACTTCCAGGTGAAGGTGCTGCCGCTCCTCGCGCACGACATCGTGATTCCGGCGATCAATCTCGTGAATCCTTCCGTCGATCTCGAACGTACGATGGATGGCCGCAACAACTGGACGTTCGAGCTGCCGAAGTCCAAGACGCCGTCGCAGTGGAAACTGCAGTTGCATGACATTGTGTTCGCGAAGGGCAACATTGCGCTCTCCGACGAGCAGAAGAAAGTCGACGCGCAGATGGTGATCGATACGCTCGGCCAGCCGATTCCGATCGGCGAGGCGATGAAGCAGCAGGAACAGGCGTCGCGCAAGGCATCGGCCGAGGCGGTGGGCAAGGAAGGCGCGAGGAAGTTGGGCGCGCAGGCGGATGCGCAGGCGGCGTCGGCGGCCTCGGCTGCTGCTGCGGCCGCGGCCTCTGGAGCTTCGTCGACGGATATTCATGCGTCCGGCACGACGGCGGCCACGGGCGCTTCGGGCGGGCTCGTCGCCGGTGGCTCGAACGGCGCGAGCGGTGCGGCGGTTGCATCGGCTACGGGAGCGCCGGGTGCCAGTGTGACAAGCGGGGCAAGCGAAGCGAGCGGAGCAGGCACCACCGCGGCCCGCGGTAACGCGCGCGACATTCCGCCTTACGCGATCGGCTGGACCGTCAAAGGCACCTACAACAAGACGCCGGTTACAGGCAGCGGCAAAGTGGGCGGCGTGCTCGCGCTACAGGACGCGAACCGGCCGTTTCCCGTGCAAGCGGACGTGAAAGCCGGCGATCTGCACGTGGCCCTTGTGGGCACGATCACCGACCCGGCGCATCTCGCCGCCGTCGACCTGCGCCTGTGGGTGCAGGGCAGCAGCATGGCGAAGCTCTATTCGCTGACGGGCGTGACCCTGCCCGACACGCCACCTTACGCCACGGAAGGACGTCTCGTCGGTCAGTTCAAGACCACCGGCAACGTGTTCAAGTATGAAAACTTTACAGGCCGCGTGGGCGGCAGCGACCTGAATGGTTCGCTCATCTACACCGCGCGCCAACCGCGTCCGCTGCTGCAAGGCGAACTCGAGTCGCGTCTGCTGCAGTTCTCCGACCTTGCGCCTGTGATCGGCGCCGACTCGAACGCGAGCAAGGCCAAGCGCGGCGATGCGACGATGCAGCCTTCGAACAAGGCATTACCGGTCGAAGAATTCCGCACCGAACGCTGGAAGGCGATCGACGCCGACGTGAAGTTCACCGGCCGGCGCATCATCAAGAACGCCGATCTGCCGATCACCGATCTTTACACGCACATTGTGATGACCAACGGCGTGCTGTCGCTCGAACCGCTGAAGTTCGGCGTGGCCGGCGGCACGCTCGCCTCCGATATTCATCTGGACGGCAGCGGCACGCCGCTCAAGGCGCGCTTTGCGTCTGCCGCGCGGCATCTCAAGCTGAAGCAGCTGTTCCCGAACTTCAAGACGATGCAGAATGCGCTCGGCGAAATCAACGGCGACGCCGCGCTCACGGCGACGGGCAATTCGCCGGCTGCGCTCGCCGCGACCTCGAACGGCGAGGTGAAGGCGCTCGTCACTGAAGGTACCGTGAGCCGTCTGTTGATGGAAGCCGCTGGTCTGAACGTGGCGAACGTCGTCTATGAAAAGCTGTTCGGCAATCGCGACGTGAAGATCAACTGCGCGGCCGCCGACTTTGTCGCGACCAACGGCGTGCTCGACTCGCGCGTGTTCGCACTCGATACCGACGACGCGGTGATCGACATAGACGGCACCGTCAACATGCGCGACGAAACGATGGACCTCGGCGTGCATCCGCACACGAAAGGCTTCCGCGTGTTTTCGCTGCGCTCGCCGCTGTATGCGAAGGGCACGTTCAAGAATCCGCATGTCGGCGTGAACGCCGGCGCGCTCGCGTTGCGAGGCGGCGCGGCAGTGGGCCTCGGGCTTATCAATCCGTTTGCGGCGCTGCTGCCCTTGCTCGCGCCGAGCAACAACAAGCCGTTGCCGTGCGCGCAACTGCTGTCGCAAGTGCGTCAGGCGCCGAAGGCCCCGCCGCCAGGTATGAAGCAGCCGCCCAAGCCCGCCATTTCGCTCGAGGGCGCACCGGTCAACAAGCGTTCGTCGGGTGGTGGGGCCGCGGGATCAGCGGCTTCGCCGCCCGCATCTGCATCTGCACCTTCACCTGCCGGGCGCAAGGCAGCGCCTGCATCGCCGGCGAGCGCAGCCGAATACAAGGGAAGCTGATGCACTTCCTCTGCGCAGATTCGTTGAACTGGATGTTTGGCGGCGGCCTTTCTTTTGTCTTTCTGTGGCTGATCAGTGTGCCTTCGACCTGACGCCAGCGTCGAAAGCATGTGAGCTGAAGGCGCAATCGATCGTGCCGCCACGCGATGTGACCTCGGCACGATGAGAACTCTGCGCGATGTGACTGCGGCGCGATAGGAACGCCGCGCGATGGAACCCAGGGCCTACCGCAAAGAACGCGGCGTTGCGTCGCCTGCCGCATCCTGCCGCCGAACTCCGCGACGCGCGCCTACGCGTGTCGCGCCGAACTCGGCCAGGATCTTGCCGCGAGCGCGGCTTGCAAATACCAGGAACCCGAAGCCGTCGGCTTCATACCAGTAACCGCCGTTCTCGAGACCGTCGAGCGGTTGTTCCAATGCATTGGTAATGGATTCGATGCAGCGCCGCCGCAATTCCGCCGCAGCCGGATAGGGCGGATGCGCACCGCGCACGCTGCACAGAAGCACGTCGAGTCCGGGCAACACGTGCGCATAAAGGACCGGCTCGTCTTGCGCGCGAGCACGCGCGATCTTGGTGTCGAGTTGACCGAAGGGCTTGAAATGCCGCAGTACCGCGAGGAACGACTCATCGCCGTCCACCTTCGCGCGTCTACGCTTTTTCGGGAAGGACATAAAAATTCGCCTGAAAAAGAATTGCAAGAAACGCAGCGTCCTCATGCGACAACTCCCGGCTTCGCGCGCCGCACGTCGATCTTTTATAGCATACGACAAGGCCGGATTCACGATGATTCGACGATCCCGCCGCTTCACCGCCTCCCGCACGAATCATGCCGAACCGCCTCGCCGCGCGCCTTAGCATTCCAGCACATCTGACTCCATCATAGACGCACGACGCGCCGAAAAAACATCTTGCACCAATAAAAAAGTCATTTTTATGTGGGCAGGCGCATTCTCCTCTCACGTTGAAATCTTGCCGATTCACGTCGATAATGGCCCGTCCGGCTGGCGGGTTCCCGCGAGTCGCCGCGGCTTGAACGACCTTCGGGCGAACATGAAACTAGTCACCAAGGGTCTGCTGCTGATCGCAGTGCCTAGCCTCGTCGAACTGGCGCTTTTGGGCGTCGTCTTCGATACGCAGGAGCAGACAGCGCAGGCCGCGCAATGGGTTACCAATAGCAAGCAGATTCTTTATCAGTCGTCGGCGCTTGCCGATCCACTGCTGCGTCAGGCCGCCCGCGTGCGAACCGGCATGGTGATCGGCGACGCGTCCTTACTCGAGCGGCACACGGTGTGGATCGACGTGAGCGACCGTTTGTCGAAGCTCGACGCGCTCGTCGCGGATACGCCGCAGCAAGTGCAGCGCGTCCAGAAGATGAGACGCGCAATCGACGCCTATCGCGCGCAGACCGCTATCGTTTCAGAGGCGTTGCATGAAGGTCGGAGCGGGGGCTCGCTGGCCGCATTGGAGAGTGGTGCGGTGCCGCAGCCCATTGTCGCGTTTCGCGACGAGCTTGCGGCTTTCGGCGAAGAGGCTTCGCGCCTGGATGGAGAGCGCTCGGCGGCGCTTGGGCGGCGCCGCGAGCGTCAGCAATATGCATTGATCGCGGCAGTGATCGGGTCCATGCTGATCTGGGCGGGCACCGCGATCGTTTTTGCACGCAGCATCGGCCGGCGTTTCGAGGTGTTGACCGATAACGCGGAGCGCCTCGGCAAGGGGCGGCCGCTTGCGGCTCGTCTGTCCGGCACGGACGAAATCGCTGCGCTCGACGCCGTGCTGCATCAGACAGGCGCGCGCCTGCGCGAGGCGGAAGCCGAACAGGCGTCGCTCAAGCAACGTCTCGAAGCGCGGGCGCAGGAACTCGCCGGCGTCAATGAGGAACTGCGCCAGGAGACGCAAGACAATGAAATGTTTATCTACAGCGTATC
Source organism: Burkholderia sp. WSM2230 (assembly GCF_000472445.1). Classification (GTDB taxonomy): domain Bacteria; phylum Pseudomonadota; class Gammaproteobacteria; order Burkholderiales; family Burkholderiaceae; genus Paraburkholderia. Next base: position 157,937 of record NZ_AXAJ01000006.1, on the reverse strand, counting down.
GCATGATTTGCGCTCGCCGCTCGTGAACCTGCAAGGATTCTCGAAGGAGTTGCAGGTTTCGTGCGACGAGTTGGACCACATCGTCGTCGAGGCGCGCCTGCCGGCGGCGGAACATAAACGGATGGCGCATATTCTCGACGGCGACGTGCGCGAATCCCTGCAATACTTGCGGGGTGCGGTCACACAGGCGGCGGCGATCATCGAGGCGCTGCTGCGCATTTCGCGTGCGGGCCGGCTCGAATATCAGTGGCAACGGGTTAGCGTCGCGCGCGTGGTGGTGCGCATCGTCGAGAATTTGCAAAGCGTCATTGAGGAGCGCGGCGCGGCCGTCACGGTGCGTGATTTGCCGCCCGCATGGGGCGACCCGGCCGCACTCGAACAGATCTTCAGCAACCTGATTGGCAATGCGTTGAGTTACCTCGACCCGGCGCGCAGCGGGCGCATAGAAATCGGCGCGCTCGAGCCCGAGCCCGTCGAGGCGAGCGGCCCGCGCGCGGTGCGCATGCGCACGTACTATGTGCGCGACAACGGCCTCGGCATTCCGGCCGCGTATATGTCGAAGGTGTTCCGCGCGTTCCAGCGTCTGCATGTGGACGTGGCGAACGGCGACGGGGTGGGTCTCGCGGTGGTGCGGCGCACGGTGGAGCGGCATGGCGGGCGCGTATGGGTGGAGTCCGCGGAAGGCGCGGGATCCACCTTTTTCGTAGTGTTGCCGGAACAGCCCGCGCGCCTCTGACTTATGCCGGGCTAAGGGAAAAAGCCGCAGCGCCTCGCGATTCGCGCGGCACGAGCCTGGACGCGGCACCGCCACGAACGGGGCAGCAACTGGACACGAGCCGGGCACAAACTGGGCACAATTGGGCACAAACTGAGCACGACGCCGGAGAACGGAGGGCATATGAGTCACGGGGAAACGGTCAGCATCGTCCTGATCGAAGACGACGACGGCCATGCCACGCTCGTCGAACGGAATCTGCGCCGTGCCGGTATTTCGAATGGTTTCGTGCGCTTTCGCGATGGTCAGCAGGCTCTGGATTATTTCTTCGGCTCGGGCACGGAGGGCGAGAGCGCGGCCAGTGCGCATCCGCAGCCGCAAGATCTGAGGAATTCCGTCGTGCTGCTCGATCTGAAGATGCCGCGCGTGGACGGCTTCGAGGTGTTGCGGCGCCTGAAGGAGTCGCCGCAAACCGCGCCGGTGCCGGTGATCGTGCTGACCACGACGGACGATCCCCGCGAAATCGCGCGCTGCTACGAACTCGGCTGCAATGTCTACATTACGAAGCCGGTCGAGTACGATGCATTCATAGAAGCCGTGCGTCGGCTGGGGTTCTTCCTGCAGGTGGTCAAGCTGCCGTCGGGGCATCGCTTTCCGCCGCCATCATGACGCGCACGAATTGTTCGCATACGCTATAGACCTAACAGACGAAGATCGCGCATGACCGAAGACGTGTCTCCGCCGCCTGCCGCCTCCATTCTCGTCGTCGATGACGACGAGGGTATCTTGCGGCTCGCACGCAAGTCGCTCGAACGCGCCGGCTGCCGGGTCGCGGTGTGCGCGAGCGTGGAGGCGGCGCGCGAACGGCTCGCCGCGGGTGGCCTCGATCTGCTTGTGCTCGATTACCAGTTGAGCGGGCCGGAAACCGGCCTCGACTTCTTTCGCCGGTTGCGCGCGGAAGGCGTGCGCATTCCGGCCATCCTCGTGACCGGTTTTACGGACGAATCGCGCGTGATCGAAGCGCTGCGCGCGGGCGTGTCCGACGTGGTGCCGAAATCGGGCGATTACCTCGATTACCTGCCGGAAGCCGTGGAGCGTGTGCTATCGCAAGTGCGTCTGCAGCGCGCGTCGGATGAAGCACTGCTCTTGCGCGACCGCGAGCAGCATTACCGCAACCTGTCTGAAGCGCTGCCGCATCTCGTGCTGACCTGCAATGCCGCGGGCGACTGCGATTTCCTGTCGAAGCAGTGGTACGACTACACGGGCCTCGCCGAAAACAGCTCGCATGGTCTTGCGTGGCTGGACGCCGTGCATCCGGACGATCGCGAGGAAGTGCGCCGCAGCTGGCTGAAAGCGGTGGCCGGTTATGCGGGCACGTATCGGCACGAACTGCGGATTCGCCGTCATGACGGCGAATACCGCTGGTTCGACGCGCGCATGGTCGCCACACGCGACAACGAAGGCAACATCAGCAAATGGTTCGGCAGTTGCACGGATATTCATTCCGAGCGCGAGGCGATGCAGGAGCGCGAACGGCTGCTCGCTTCCGAACAGGCGGCGCGGCAGATCGCCGAAGAAGCGAATCGCGCGAAAGACCGCTTTCTCGCCATGCTGTCGCACGAATTGCGCACGCCGCTCACGCCGGTGCTGGCCGGCGCCAGCGTGCTTGAGATGATCCCCGATCTGCCGGATCAGGCGCGCGCGAGCGTGCGGATGATTCGCCGCAACGTCGAACTCGAGGCGCGTCTGATCGACGATCTGCTCGACCTCACGCGCGTGGCCAACGGAAAGCTGCGCCTGTCGCTGGAAACGGTCGACGTGCACGAGGTGATCGACAGCGTGCTCGAACTCTTTCGCAGCGAGATTCAGGTCAAGCAGCAGGACGTGCATGTGCACAAGGATGCAACGCACCACTACGTGCTCGCCGACCGCGCGCGCCTGCAACAGATGCTGTGGAATCTGATTCGCAACGCCGCGAAGTTCACGCCTGACGGCGGACATATCTACGTGCGCACGCGTGACGAACGCATGCATGTGCAGATCCTGGTGGAAGACACGGGCATCGGCATCGAGCCGGACCAGATCGGCAAGTTGTTCAACGCGTTCGAGCAGGGCGACCAGAAAATGACACGGCAGTTCGGCGGGCTGGGGCTGGGGCTTGCGATCACCAAGGCGCTCACGGACGTGCACGGCGGCACCGTCACCGCGCAAAGCCCGGGCGCTCATTGTGGCGCGACGTTCACGATCACGCTGCCCACGGCGGCTGCGCCCGCACGGACCTCGCAAGTCGTGTTGCCGGACGCGGTGCATCCGGCCGGTGTACTTAACATTTTGCTGATCGAAGATCACGTTGATACCGCCGAGGTCATGGCGCAACTCATTCGCACGCTCGGCCATGATGTGACGACGGTGGGCCGCGTGGACGACGCGCTTGCGGCCACGCAGTTGCAGACTTTCGATCTGGTGATCAGCGACGTCGGCTTGCCGGACGGCACTGGCCTCGATTTCATCAAGGCGTATCGCGAGCGTTCGAATGCGCCGGCCGTTGCGCTGACCGGTTTCGGTACCGACGAAGACGTGCGCCGTTGTCTCGCTGCCGGCTTCACATCGCATTTGACGAAGCCGGTGAACTTCGCGCAACTCGAAACGATGATCGAGAACGCGATCACTGTGAAGGCGCAGAAAAAAGCGTAGCACGCGGCGTCTGCCGGCATGCATGCGGGGGCGTGAAAGGGAAAGAGAAAGGCCTGTTGCGACCGCGTCGCAACAGGCCTTTTTGCCGGCCCCGGTTTATCGCGGGCCAGTGCGCGATGGCCGGCTTCCGCCCGGGCCGCTTAGCGCGGCGAGTTCTTCAGCGAGTCGCGGATTTCGCGCAACAGCAGCACGTCTTCGGGCGGCGGCGGCGGTTCGGACGGCGCGGCGTCGGCCGGCTTGCGCAGATTGTTGATGAACTTCACCATCAGGAAAATGATGAACGCGAGAATGATGAAGTTGATCAGCACTGTAATGAACGAGCCATAACCGAATACTGCGACGCCCGCTGTCTGCAGGTCCTTATACGATTCGGGACTGCCTTTGAAGCTCGGTGGAATCGCGCCGAGGCGAATGAACTTGTTCGAGAAATCGAGGCCGCCCGAGGCAACGCCGACAACCGGCATGATCAGGTCTTTCACAACTGAATTGACTATGGTGGAGAAGGCGCCGCCGATAATTACACCGACCGCGAGATCCATCACGTTGCCCTTGAGGGCAAATTCCTTGAATTCCTTGACCATGCTCATAGGGTTTCCTCCCGAATATCGATGACTTAATCATACCAATCTGAGACGGATAGGCCAGCCCCTCAGCCGCAAAACTGCAAAAACGGATCTGTTACTCCCGTGATTATTCGGGAAACTGTGACGCGCTATGGCGTGCGCGTTCAATATGCGCGGCAAAAGTGGCCGGGTCCGTGTTGGTGCCGCACAGCAGAACGCCCACGCGCTTGCCTTGCAGCTTCTCGCGCAGCGGTCCGAGCAGCGCCGCCGTGGCGGCGGCGCAAGCGGGTTCGACCGCGAGCTTCAGTTGACCGAACAAGCCGAGCATGGCGGCGCGCAACTGGTCGTCCGACACGGTGACGAGCTCGTCGATATGACGCCGGCATAGCTCATAGCTGTACTCCTCGGTATGCGGGGCCATCAGCGAATCCGCAATGCTGTGCATATGGCCCATCTTGACCGTGTGCTTCGCGGCGAAGCTCCTGCCCATTGCGTCGGCGCCTTCCGGCTCGACGCCGAACACATGCACGTCGGGATTCGCGAGCCGCATCGCCGTGGCGACACCGGCCGCGAGACCACCGCCGCCAATCGGCACGATCACCGCTTCGAGGTCGGGCGTTTGCGTGGTCCACTCGTAGCCGAGCGTGGCTGAGCCGAGCACCGTGCGATAACCGTTGAACGGATGCACGAAGTAGCGGCCTTCCTCGGCTTCGATGCGGCGCACGAGTTCAAAGGCCTCCGCGAGATCTTCGGCGAACACGATTTCCGCACGATATTGCCGGCACAGCGCGACCCGCGCCGGATTCGCCGCGCGAAACAGCACGACCTTTGCGCTGATGCCAAGGCGCATTGCCGCGTACGCGACCGCCACCGCATGATTGCCGCCCGACACGCAGGTGACGCCCGCGCTGCGCTGCGCTTCGTCGAGCGCAAGCAGGTTCGTAAACGCGCCGCGCGCCTTGAAGCTGCCGCCCGCTTGCAGCAACTCGAACTTGAAGTTCACCACCGTGCCTTCGAGCGACGCGAAGTCGAGCCTGTCGAAAACCGGCGTGCGCGCCACCCACGGCGTCAGCGCAAAGTGCTGCGCGGCGATGTCGTCGAGGGTGGGGATCGGCTCGCCGTCGATCGTATGGTCGGTGTGTTGCGGCGTGGCGGTTGACATGGCATGGGCGAGATTGGGTTGATGGAAAACGCCTGCTGCGGATTGCCTGCCGATTGCCGGCTTTCACGCAGCGACCTCAATGCGCATGCGCTTCCACCGACATGCTGTGAATGAACTTGTGCAGGAAGCGTTCGCATTCCACGAGCTGGTCCAGTGCGACGAACTCATTCGCTTTGTGCGCCTGCTGAATGTCGCCGGGCCCGCATACGATGCTCGGAATACCGGCCAGCGAAAACAGTCCGGCTTCGGTGCCGTAGGCCACCTTGCGCTTGTCCTGGTCCGCGGTGAGCGCGCGCACCAGTTGCGTGATGGCTGCCTGTTCGGATGCATCGAGCCCCGGTGCCGCGGCGATCTTCGTGATCTCGATCGCAGCCGATGGATGCTCGCGCAACATTTTCGGCAGCAGCGTTTCGCGTGCGTATTTGTCGATGCGCGCGAAGATCGGCTCCGGATCGAGCGTGGGCAGATTGCGGAACTCGAACTGGAACTTGCACTCGGCCGGCACCGTATTGATCGCGTTGCCGCCGACAATGGTGCTGGTCTGCGCGGTGGTGAAGGGAACGTCGTAGAGTTCGTCGAACGGACCTTGCTCGCGGAACTGATCGGCCATGTCGCGGATGTAGCAGATGAGGCGCGCCGCGTACTCGATCGCGTTCAAGCCCTTCGGCGTGAGCGACGAATGCGCCGCCTGGCCGCGCACGCAGCACTGGTAAGCGTTGATGCCCTTGTGCGCCACGATGGGCCGCATGCTGGTCGGCTCGCCGACGATGCATCCATCCGGCTTCACGCCGCGCTTCATCAGGTCGGCGATCAGGAGCGGTGCGCCGGCGCAGCCTACTTCTTCGTCGAACGAAAGTGCAAAGTGAATGGGCTTGGCGAGCTTCGTGCGCTGCATGTCCGGAACCAGTGCGAGCCCCGCGCCGATAAAGCCCTTCATATCGCAGGTGCCGCGGCCATACAGCTTGTCGCCGCGAATTTCGGGCTTGAACGGGTCGCTGTCCCATTGCTGACCGTCCACCGGCACCACGTCGGTATGACCCGACAACACGACGCCGCCGTTTGTTTCGCCATCGTGCGCGGGGATTGTCGCGAACAGGTTGGCCCATTTGCCGCTCGCGTCGTGCGTGAGCGTGGCCTCAATGCCCGCGCCGCGCAATTCGTCACGCACGGTTTCGATCAGGCCGAGGTTGGGATTGCGGCTCACCGTGTCCATCGACACGAGGCGCGTGACCCATGGAAGCGAGACAGGCGTGGCGCCGGATGCGGAAGCGGACGAAGCAGCGGATGTTTGCGAGGACTGCGCTGAATCAGCGACGTGAGACATGACAAGACTCCGGCATTTGAGTCTTTCGATCATACCCAAAAAACGCCGCACATATCCGCCGGTATGCTGCGGCGCGCGCGTTGCGCGCCGCAGCATTGCGGAAAAATGCTAGACGTCGTGCGCTTTTCGCGTGGCCGCAGCAATCAGCGCGCGGCGGTTGCCGCCGCCGCCGTGCCGCGGCTTGGCGAACCTAGTGCGCGCAAGGTTTCCTTGACCGTGGCGACGCGCACCGCAAGGTCGGGACTGCGCGTTTCTATGCGCAGCTTGTCCTGGCCCGCCAGCTTGATGTGCTTGTGCTTCTGCACCATCTCGATGATACGCATCGCGTCGATTGGCGGATTCGGAATGAACTGCAAGCCGATCACGGCTTCGCCGGCGTCGATCTTCGAGATGCCCAACGGTTTCGCAGCCAGCCTCAGCCGATGCGTTTCGACGAGCGCATGCGCTTGTGGCGGCAACTTGCCGAAGCGGTCGATCAGCTCTTCCTGAATGCCGTCGATCGAATCGTTGTGCTCGCAGTTCGCAAGCCGTTTGTAGAGCGACAGACGTTCCTGCACGTCGCCGCAATAGTCGGCAGGAAGAATCGCGGGCGCGTGCAGATTGATTTCGGTGGTTGCGGCGAGCGGCGCGGTGAGGTCGGGCTCCTTGCCGTCCTTCAGCGCCTTCACTGCGTCGTTCAACATGTCGGTGTAGAGCTGGAAACCGATCTCGTGAATCTCGCCTGACTGCTTGTCGCCGAGCACCTCGCCGGTGCCGCGAATCTCCAGGTCGTGCATGGCCAGATAGAAGCCCGAGCCGAGTTCCTCCATCTGCTGGATGGCTTCGAGGCGGCGCTGCGCCTGCTTGGTCAGCCCTTGCGGATCGTGCACGAGCAGATACGAGTATGCCTGGTGATGCGAGCGTCCCACGCGGCCACGCAACTGGTGCAATTGCGCAAGACCGAACTTGTCCGCGCGATGAATCAGGATCGTGTTTGCCGTCGGCACGTCGATGCCGGTTTCGATAATCGTCGTGCACAGCAGCACGTTGGCACGCTGCGCGACGAAGTCGCGCATCACGCGTTCGAGTTCACGTTCGTGCATCTGCCCGTGCGCGACCGCGATGCGTGCTTCGGGCACGAGCGCTTCGAGCATCTGCCGCCGGTTCTCGATGGTCTCCACTTCGTTGTGCAAAAAGTAAACCTGGCCGCCGCGCTTCAGCTCGCGCAACATGGCTTCGCGAATCACGCTTTCTTCCTCGCGACGCACGAACGTCTTGATCGCCAGGCGCTTTTGCGGCGCCGTTGCGATCACGGAGAAATCGCGCAGGCCTTCGAGCGCCATGCCGAGCGTACGCGGAATCGGCGTGGCGGTGAGCGTGAGCACATCCACTTCGGCGCGCAAGGCCTTGAGCGCCTCTTTTTGCCGTACGCCGAAGCGGTGTTCTTCGTCGATGATCACGAGCCCGAGCCGCTTGAACTGCACGTCCGACGAGAGCAGCTTGTGCGTGCCGATCACGATGTCGACGCTGCCTTCGTTGATCTGCTGAATAGCCGCGTTCACTTCCTTGGTCGACTTGAAGCGCGATAGTTCGGCAATACGCACCGGCCAGTCCGAGAAGCGGTCGCTGAAGGTTTGCGTGTGCTGTTCCGCGAGCAGCGTGGTGGGCGAGAGCAGGGCCACCTGCTTGCCGCCCATCACCGCAATGAACGCCGCGCGCAGTGCGACTTCGGTCTTGCCGAAGCCAACGTCGCCGCACACGAGGCGGTCCATCGGCTTGCCGCTCGTCATGTCGCCGATCACGGCGGCGATGGCCGCGGCCTGGTCCGGCGTTTCCTCGAAACCAAAGCTCTCGGCGAATTTCACATAGTCTTTCGGTTCGAGCGCGAATGCATGACCCGAACGCGCAGCGCGGCGCGCGTATAGATTCAGCAATTCCGCGGCGGTGTCGCGAATCTGCTGCGCGGCCTTGCGCTTGGCCTTTTCCCACTGGCCCGAACCGAGCGAGTGCAGCGGCGCGCTTTCCGGATCCGCGCCGCTATAGCGCGAGATCACGTGCAACTGGGCGACCGGCACGTAAAGTTTGCTGTCGCCCGCGTATTCGAGGTGCAGGAACTCGGTTTCGCCTTCGCCGAGGTCCATGGTGACGAGGCCCATGTAACGGCCGATGCCGTGCTGCGAGTGCACGACCGGATCGCCGACCTTCAGCTCGGACAGGTCGCGCACCATCGAATCGACGTTGCTCGCCTGTTCCTGGCGGCGGCGCCCGGCGCGCCGCGCGAGCGGCCCGTAAAGCTCCGTTTCGGTGATGATCGCAATGCCGTCCGCCGGTACGGCAAAACCGTTCGCAAGCGGCGCGACGCCCAGCGAGAAACGCGCGTCGCCGGTGAGCCAGTCCTGGAAGCTGTCGCTCGAGGCCGGCTTCAGATGGTTGTCCGCAAGCAGTTGCAGCAGCGTTTCGCGCCGCCCCGCCGATTCGGCGGCGAACAGCACGCGGTTCGGCGTAGTGTCGAGATACGCGCGCAACGCCGAGACGGGATCATCTGCGTGGCGGTCGATGGCGAGATTCGGCAAGGGCGTCGCCCAGCCTCCGCCCGCGTTGATGGGCAGCACGAGGCGCGCGAAGGGCTTCGCGAGCGTGAAGAAATCTTCGTCTGTGAGAAAGAGGCGCTGCGGCTCCAGAATTGGCCGGTCGCGATCGTGCGACAGGAAGTTGTAGCGCTGCTTCGTGTCGTTGGTAAAGCGCCGGATCGCCGCATCCAGATCGCCGACGAACGCGAGTTGCGCGCCTTGCGGCAGATAGTGGAAGAGGGTGGCCGTCTCGTCGAAGAAAAGCGGTAAATAATATTCGATGCCAGCGGACGGCACGCCGTTGCCGATGTCCTTATAGATCGACGCGCGGCTCGGATCGCCTTCGAACGTCTCGCGCCAGCGGCTGCGAAAAGCGGTGCGCGCGGCTTCGTCGAAGGGAAATTCGCGGCCCGGCAGCAGACGCACGTCTTTGACCGGATAGAGACTGCGCTGCGTGTCGGGGTCGAACGCGCGGATCGAATCCACCTGGTCGTCGAACAGATCGATCCGGTAGGGCAAGGGAGAGCCCATCGGATAAAGGTCGAGCAGCGAGCCGCGCACGCAATATTCGCCGGGACGCACGACCTGGCTCACGTGTTCGTAGCCGGCTAGCGTCAACTGTGCCTTGAGCCTCGCTTCATCGAGGCGCTCGCCTTGCGAGAACGAGAACGTGTAGGCGGCCAGAAACGACGCGGGCGGCATCCGGTAGAGCGCCGTGGTGGCGGGCACGAGCAGGATGTCGCAGCGGCCCTCGCCGAGATCGTGCAGCGTGGCGAGGCGCTCGGACACGAGGTCCTGGTGCGGCGAAAAGGTGTCGTAAGGCAGCGTTTCCCAGTCGGGCAAAAGACGCACTCGCGCCTCGGGCGCGAAAAAGCCGATTTCCTGCGACAGGCGCTGTGCATCGACGGCGCTCTCGCACACGACCGCGAGCAACGGCACCTTCTCGCGCGAGGCGTTATGGTAGCGGGCGATCAGCAGGGCGTCGGACGAGCCGTGCGTGCCGTCGAAGGCAAAACGCTGGCCGGCTTTGACGAGCGCGACGGGCGAGGAGTACTGCGATGATGCGGCGATATCTGGCATAGAAAGGAAAAGGCGGCCTCGGGCTCACACGAACGGCCAAGTTTACGCGCGTCGGGGCGTGGATGCGAAGGACCTATTATAAAATCCGTCCTTTACTTTCACCTCGCGGCATCCGCACTCGTGACTTCCCGTCTATTTGCACTGATTCCATGCGCTGGAACCGGCAGCCGTTCCGGCGCCGCGATGCCCAAGCAGTATCGCACCGTCGCCGGGCGCGACATGCTGCATTATTCGCTCGCCGCGTTCGACGCCTGCAGCGAATTCGCGCAAACGCTCGTGGTGATCGCGCCGGACGACCAGCACTTCGACGCGCGCCGCTTCGGCGGCTTGCGCTTTGCGGTGCGCCGTTGCGGCGGCGCGTCGCGCCAGGCGTCGGTGCTGAACGGCTTGCATGCGCTCACCGAGTTCAACGCGCGCGACGACGACTGGGTGCTGGTGCATGACGCCGCACGGCCGGGCATCACGCCGGAGCTGATTCGCACGCTGACCGGCGCGCTCAAGGACGATGCGGTAGGCGGCATCATGGCCTTGCCGGTCGCGGATACGCTCAAGCGCATCGACCCGGCGTCGGCGGACAGCCGCATTGCCCGCACAGAAGCGCGCGATGGATTGTGGCAGGCGCAGACGCCGCAAATGTTTCGCATCGGCATGTTGCGCGAGGCGATTCTGCGCGCGCAGGCCGACGGCCACGATCTCACCGACGAAGCGAGCGCGATCGAATGGGCCGGACACGCGCCGAAGCTCGTGCAAGGCAGCCTGCGCAATTTCAAGGTGACCTATCCGGAAGACTTCGATCTGGCCGAGGCGATTCTCATGCGGCCTTCGGCGGCGTGACACGTGTTCGATTTTCAGCTAACAGACTTGTGGACCTGAGGACTTGACGCAGATGGATTTCAGAATTGGGCAAGGCTACGACGTGCATGCGCTGGTGCCGGGGCGTCCTTTGATCATCGGCGGGGTGACGATTCCGTATGAGCGCGGCCTGCTCGGCCATTCGGACGCCGACGTGCTGCTGCACGCGATCACCGACGCGCTGTTCGGCGCGGCGGCGCTCGGCGACATCGGCCGTCATTTCTCCGATACGGACGCGAAGTTCGCCGGCGCCGACAGCCGCGTGCTCCTGCGCGAGTGCGTGGCGCGCGTGAAGGCCGCGGGCTTTTCGATCGCGAACGTCGATAGCAGCGTGGTGGCGCAGGCGCCGAAGCTCGCGCCGCATATCGAGGGCATGCGCGCGAACATCGCCGCCGACCTGGGCCTGCCGACCGACAAGGTCAATGTGAAAGCGAAGACCAACGAGAAGCTTGGTTATCTTGGCCGAGGCGAGGGCATCGAGGCGCAAGCCGCGGTGCTGCTGGTCAGGGATTGACGGGCTTTTTGCCTGCGGCTTTTGAAGGGCCTCAAAGGGCCGGGCGCACGGCGGCGAGGGTGCTCGCCGCTGTTCGCGTTCAGCTGTACGCCTGCTTCTTTCGCCGCTGCGGTGCTGGCGGCGAGAGAGCGCCCGACTTGGCCTGCTGACTGTTCCGCGGCGATGCCGCGACCGATGGCGCGGCTTACCCTTCGGCCTGTTCCGCCGCGATACACTGCGCAGCCGCATTGATCACCGCTGCAATACGGCCCACGTCGCGCAACTGCGTGGAGCTCATGCCTTCAGCCACCAAGGTATCGAAGTGCGACTTCACGCAGAAATGACACTTGCCGATGATCGAAGCGGCCAGCGCATACATTTCGAAGCGCCGCTTGTCCACGCCGCCATGCGACGCATACGCGTTCATGCGTAACTGCGCCGGTTGCGATTTGAGATCCGCGTTCTCCGCCATCTCCACGTACGGATACCAGACGTTGTTCATGCCCATCAACGCCGCGGCAGTGAGCGCGCCGGTGGTCTCTTCCGGAGAAAGCACGCCCGCGTTGCGAATTGCATTGACGATCGCGGTGCTTTTGGCGGCGAACGCCGCTGCAAGTGCGACGCCGACCGCATCGTTGCCTTCTAGCGACGAGCGCGCGATCGTGCCGTCCAGATTCAGCCGGATGTCTTTCGCGTAGTCGGGCACGAGCGCCTTAATGGAAGACAAGAACTCCATTGCCATCTCCTATCGGGTTGTCGATAAAAAAGCCCGCTGCTTTTTCAAGCTTGGCGGGCTCGGGCCGGCACGGCTTACAGCGTGGCGCCGCCGACTGCGCGGTTGCACGGACACAGTTCGTCCGTTTGCAGACCGTCGAGAATACGCAGCACTTCCTCAGGATTGCGGCCGACGTTCAGGTTGTTCACCGAAACGTGCTGGATCGTGTTGTCCGGATCGACGATAAACGTGGCGCGCAGCGCGACGCCTGCTTCCTTGTCCCGCACGCCGAGCTGGTCGATGAGTTCACCTTTCACGTCCCCGAACGAATAGTGGTTCAGCTTGCTCAGGTCCTTGTGCTCGCGGCGCCATGCAAGCTTCACGAATTCATTGTCGACGCTGCCGCCGAGCAGCACCGCGTCGCGCTCTTCGAAATCTTTCGCCAGCTTGCCGAACTCGACGATTTCCGTCGGGCACACGAAGGTGAAATCCTTCGGGTAGAAATAGATGATTTTCCACTTGCCCGGGAACGACTGCTCCGTAATCTCTTCGAACGCCGAGGCGCCATTTTCCTCATGATTGTTGAAGCCAGGCTTGGCAGCGGTGACGGTGAACGCTTCGAGTTTGTCGCCAACGGTTTTCATGCGAGTGCTCCTTCGTGTGTTGGAAAAAACAGCATGTTGAGGCTACCAGCTCGTCATCACGAGCGCGTGTCAGGCTTTTAACTATAGCTCTATTGAACTATGGACTCAATAGTTTTTTCCTAACGGATCGGATAGTTATTATTCAACGGAGCGGGCACCCACAGTGCGGCGAATGTGGCCCTCCGCCCTGTTTGCAGCCGCGACGGCCAGTTTGGCTCACGCGCCCTTGGCGAGCGGAAATTCGATAGTGACTTCGAGGCCTGGACCCGGCGATCGGTTGCGCAAACGCAGCGCGCCCCGGTAGCGGCCCACGAGCCGCTGCACGATCGCCATGCCGAGACCCGTGCCGTTCGCCTGCGTGCGAGCGGAATTCACACGATAGAACGGTCGTGTGACCAGCGCGAGTTGATCTTCCGGAATGCCGGGTCCTTCGTCGACCACCGAGAGTTCGACCCGCGAGTGCGACACGCGTGTCTCCAGAATCACATGCGGGATGCCGTCGCCGTCGCTCAAACCGTACTTGCGCGCGTTTTCCAGCAGATTGCCGACGACGCGCCGCATGTCCGTCTCATCGGCCTCGATCACCGCCGAGGGCGCGAGCCGTGTGATCAGCCGCATGCTGTCTTCGCTCTGCATGCGCGCGGCGAGTTCGCCGGCGATCACCGAGAGATCGACCGGCTCCGGCACGCGCTGCACCGGCCGTGCGTAGTCGAGGAACCGGCCGATGATCATGTCCATCTGCTCGATGTCGTCGACCATCGCGTCTTTGGTGCTTTGGTCCGACGGGCTCATTTCCGTTTCGAGCCGCAGCCGCGCGAGCGGCGTGCGCAGATCGTGCGAAATGCCCGCCAGCATCAGCGCGCGGTCGGCCTCGAGCTGCTCGAGATCGCGCACCATCTGGTTAAAACTGCGATTGGTTTCGGCGGCCACGCCCATGCCGCGCTCCGGCAGCGGTTCGGGCGACTGCCCCGAGCCGACCCTGCGCGCGGCCATCGCGAGACGGGCGAATGGGCGATTCACGAGGCTCGTGATGAAGGCGGCGCCAAACAGCGACAGCGCGAGCGCGAACACGCCCCAGCCGGCCCATTGCAGCCCTGTCGCATTGTCGAGCTGATCGCGGTCCAGCGCGACCCAGTAATCGTCGTCGTCGATCTTGAAGCTGATCCAGACGCCGGGAATGTCGTTGACGCTTTGCGCGATCACCGTGTCGTCGCCGAGACGGCCGCGAATGTCGTGTTCGATCAGCCGGTTCAGCGACTCGTCGGGCTGCAGCTTGAACTTGTCGGTGGTTTCGCGCGGATACACGCGCACCCCTTCATTGCTTTCCAGGTCCTGCAGCAGTGCGCGGCGCAGGTCGGGATCGGAATAGAGGAGTGCGGTGCGCGTCAGCTTGACGATGGCGACGAGCTGCAACGCCACGCGCTGCGCGCGCGGCTCGCGCTCGATCACCCGGAAGCTCTGGAACCACGCGGCGAGACTGACTGCGATCAACAGCGCGATCAGCAGAAACGTCCGCCAGAAAAGGCCGCCGAACGCGAGCGTCAGGAGGCGCCGGTCGATCCGCATGGGCCCTTCTTATCAGAAATCAAATGCAGGAGGCGTGAGCAAACTCAGGCTGCGCCGTCGGGAATGAAGACATAGCCAAGACCCCAGACGGTCTGGATGAAGCGCGGGCTACCCGGGTCCGGTTCGATCAGCTTGCGCAGACGCGAGATCTGCACGTCGAGACTGCGGTCGAACACTTCGTACTCGCGGCCGCGAGCCAGTTCCATCAACTTCTCGCGCGACAGCGGCTGGCGCGGATGACGCGCGAACACTTTGAGCACCGAAAACTCGCCTGTGGTGAGCGGAATTTCCTGGCCCGCCTTGGTGAGCGTGCGCGTTGCGAGATTCAACGCGAACTCGCCGAACTCGAAGACCTCGGTGGTTTCGGACGGCGCGCCCGGCAACTCGGAAGGCGACTGACGGCGCAGCACTGCGTGAATCCGGGCGACCAGTTCGCGCGGATTGAACGGCTTCGGCAGATAGTCGTCGGCGCCCATTTCGAGGCCGACGATACGGTCGACATCTTCGCCCTTCGCCGTCAGCATGATGATCGGCGTGCGGTCGTTGCTGCCGCGCAGACGCCGGCAGATAGAGAGGCCGTCCTCGCCTGGCAGCATGAGGTCGAGCACCAGAAGGTCGAAGCGCTCACGCACCCACAGCTTGTTCATGGACGGCGCGTTCTCCGCGACATACACGTTGAAGCCTTGTTCGCCGAGGTAGCGGCGCAGCAGATCGCGCAGGCGCGGATCGTCGTCGACGACGAGGATTTTCGAAGGGTTTTTGGTTTCCATGGTCGGCATCTTAGCGCGATTAGAAAGTAGTGCGCGGTTGCATCATTTATCGAGTTACAGTCAGTTACAAAATTTACCCCGCCTGTGGCACGACGTAAAGCGGCGCCAGTTAGACTCCTTTACTGAATGCGGCTGTTCGGTGGATACTTCACTCGACTAAAAACCCACGCGCCCGGCTCGTTACCGGGTTTGTCACTCGCATTTGAGGTAGCCGGTTGCCGCGCCACGAAGGGAACAACATGAAGGGAGGGGTTTGGCCGAATGTGCGCCTGAGCGTGATTGCACTGGCGGTTGCCGGTACGCTCGCAGGCACATTGGGACCAACGCTCGCCCATGCCCAGCCTTCTGCCGACAGAGCGGCGAGCGAGCGCGCGTCCCGATCCAGCACTTCCAGGGCGAATCGTCACAACGCCAACAGCGAACGCCCCGCATCAGACGTGATGTTGCGCACCGCAGTTCCCCCCGATCTCGATCAACGCCGTCGTGATGGACATATGACGCCGGACGAGCGTCGTTTGCTAAGACAGCATATTGAAGACGCCGTTCGCGAGCTTTATAAGCGGTAAGCACCTGGGTTGCGCTGGTGGTCCTGCTTATGGTGGTCGCGACGCGCCACTGAATCGCGCATCCGATTGGGCACGTCATGAAACGACGCAGTTTTCTCTCAATGAGCGCCGCCGCCGGCGTGGCGCTCTGGCTGCCTCGTGCCTTCTACACCGACCGTGTCACACATACGGCACCTCGCGCTTCAACGCGCGGACGCGATAACGGCAAGCTGCTGATCCTCGTAGAACTGAAGGGCGGCAACGACGGCCTGAACACCGTGATTCCCTTTGCCGACCCGGCGTACTACCGGCTTCGCAAGAATATCGCGATCAGGCGCGAGCACGTTATTCAACTCGATGAGCGGACGGCGCTGCATCCGTCGCTCGAACCGTTGCTGCCGCTGTGGCGAAGCGGGCAGCTCGCGATCATCCAGGGCGTCGGCTATGCACGGCCCAATCTTTCTCATTTTCGTTCGATGGAAATCTGGGACACGGCGTCGCACCCGGACGAGTATCTGCGCGAAGGCTGGCTCGCTCGTGCATTGACCAGCGCGCCGCTCAATGCAGGTTGCTCCGCTCATGGCGTTGTAATCGGCAGCGCCGAAATGGGGCCGCTCGCTCACGGCGGCGCAACGAACGGGCTTGTCGGTCGCGTGGAAGCTCCCGGCAGCGCGAGTGGTATTGCTGAACCTTGCGGTTTTCAGCCGCCGCGTGTGCAACGTCCGCTGCGAATGTCGACGGCGTTCGCGTGCGGCGCGTTCGGCGCATCGATAGAAAGGGCGATGCAGATACTCGCGGCCGGCGGTATGTCGGATTCGCAGACATCGCAGACATCGCAGACATCGCAGACATCGCAGACATCTCATGGATCGCAGACACCCGCGCAAAAGAGCGGCGCCGTGGCGGCAATCCGCCTGACGCTGAACGGCTTCGACACGCATCGTAACCAGCCGGACAGACACCGCTTACTGCTCACGCAACTTGCCGAAGGCCTCGCGGCAATGCGATCGGCGCTTGTCGATCTCGGCCGCTGGAATGACACGCTCGTGATGACCTACGGCGAGTTCGGGCGGCATCCACGTGAGAACGACAGCCACGGCACCGACCACGGCACCGTCGCGCCGCATTTCGTAATGGGCGGAAGCGTCGCTGGCGGCCTGCACGGTGCGCGGCCCGAGTTCAGCCATCTCGATGGTCATGGCAACCTGCCGGTCGGCGTCGATTTCCGCCGGCTTTACGCGACGGTACTCGCACGATGGTGGGGGCTCGGCGCACAGGCGATCTTGCGGCAGCAATTCGAGCCGCTGCCTCTGCTGCGCGTTTGACAGCGGGCCCGATACCGACGCGCGGCGCCGCGCCGCTGTGCTTACTTCGCGCGCCAGGCGATCCACAGTTTGCGGATCGGCGTCAACGCGATCCGCTGATGCAGCACGTGATAACCGTCACGCTCTATTTCATCGAGCAGCGCGGACGCGAGCGCGCCCTGCGCAAGCAGCGTGCGCTGCGCGCGGCGCTCGCGGCCCGGCACCGCGGCGAGCGCGGCATGCAGAGCATCGCGGGCGCGCTTCGTTTCAAAGCGCATGAGCTCCGTGAACGCATCGGTATATTTTCGATTGATGAGATCCGCGGCTGTCACATTGAAGCGCTGCATTTCGTCAATAGGAATGTAGATGCGGCCGTGGCGCGCATCGTTGCCCGTTTCCACCACGAGCTGCGCGAGCAGCAGCGCCTCTCCTAGCGGCGCGGACCAGGCCGGCGCCTCTGTCCCGTCCGTGGGCGTGTCCTTGCTTGCCGCCCGTGCCACCAGCGCGGCGAACGTACCGCCCACCGCCTGCACATAGCGCCGCAAGTTCGGGTAGTCGAGGTAGCGGGCCTGGTCGAGGTCCATCTCGAAACCGCGCAGCAATGTCTGCAATGCGGGGTATTCCGCTTTGACATCGGGCAGCGAGCCCGCGAGCGCTTTAGAAACCGGGTGCGTGGGCGAACCGGAAGCCAGCGCGCCCAGCTCGTTTTGCCACCACGCGAGCTTCGTGCGGCCAATCGTGGGATCGCTGACCTCCTTCACCGTTTCCTCAAACTCTCGGCGCAGTGCGAACAGTGCGGTCAAACGCGGCTGACTGGCTGCGGGAGCCTGCCGGAGCGCGTAGTACGTGCTCGATCCGGGCGGCGCCGCTTTCTGCTGGCAATATTCGTCGAAATTCACGGCTTGGAATGTGGGGAAGGGCAGGCGAAAAGCGCACCGCGTGCGTGCGCGAAGCCGAAAATTGTAGCATCGGCCGGGGCACGGCGAATGCGTGGCGAGATGCGCGGCAGTTGCAGACAAGCGCGAATCAATGCGTTAGAATCTCGCGCTTACGCTTTTGGGCGCGTACATCTGGACGCCGCGCAGAGCATGCAGGACATCGGGCGAGACGCACAACGTTTGCCCGGCTGCGAGGGTGGCGAAATTGGTAGACGCACCAGGTTTAGGTCCTGACGCCCGCAAGGGTGTAGGGGTTCGAGTCCCCTCCCTCGCACCACTATCTATAGCGAAAACCCCGTCAAGTGATTGCACTGGCGGGGTTTTTGTTTGGCGGGCGCTGATCGCAAGCGCGCGTGATCCGGAGCGCTCAGTCTTGCGGAGTCGGCGGCGCCTGGGTGCCAGGCAAATCGGCTTGCGCGGCGCCCTCGAGAAAGCGCCGGGTCGATTCGAACGCCTGCAGCATCTGATCGGGCCACGGCGTTTGCAGCATGACCGCCTGATGGTTTTCGAATGCCGATGACAACAGCTTCGCCAGTTCCGGCGAGCGCAGATGACGCAGCAGCACGCTGACCGCAATCGCCGTCGCCTGGCTCGCGCCGGCTGTCTGGAGTTCCGACGCGGTGAGCGCCGCGACCTGTTTGTTGATGTCCACTGAAACTTCCCTGAATAGATTCGGATGACTGGATTCGCGCGCCGCGCGGTTCATCGAGCCCAAAGGGAACCGATAACCGGCGCACGGCGGCGGATCCCGAATTCTGACACGGTTGGCATGTCCTCGCGAAGACAGCGGCGCTCCCGTTTGAATCTGACGTCCGCATAGTCGCGCGCGCTTCGCTCAGGTAATTGATCCGGCAATGCACGGTTTGCATCAGTTTTAATTTCGGCAAGCGAGCCGGTCAATTAATCGCTGCCTATTGGTCGCATAATGGCCAATGAACTTCCTGTAAGCGTTGTGCGAGAGGAGCGACATGCGGTTTCTACCGGCCTCGTTGCTGCCCGTCATGAGTTTCGATTGGAGAGCCGGTCGAAAAGCCCGCTTTACGTGCTATTCTGCGCGCCGATTTTCGCCGGTTGCCATTGCAGTATTCGCGAATAGTCCGTGCGACACCGCGTTAGGATCAAACGGACAGTGCCTACAGGCTTCGCCGCGAGCTGACGCTCATGCATTCCGTCGACGGTACGCTCGTGTCCGGCACGCCGCTGGTCGCGATCGGCATCTTCACCGGATGGCGTTTGCATGGCCGCAGCGAGGCCCGCGACTGGCATGCATGGATGTCGCGGATCGGCCTCGTCGCGAGCCTGTGGGATCTATTGTGGTGGGTGGCGGGCGGATTCAACGAGATTCAGAGCTACCTGCATGCGTTCGCTGCCGCCCAAGCTGATGGTCAGGGAAACTGAACAATGAAGCATCTTCTGAAGGTGACGGGCTGGTGTGTCGCGTTCGTCTGCGCGGGGGCCGCGGCGCCAGCCTGCGCCGAAGATTTCGCGCGGCGCTTCGCGCTCCAGTTGGAGGAGGGCGCGGCGTATTACACCGTGACGCTGCCCGCCGCGGTCTATGCAGTCAGCCAGCGCAACGACCTGGGCGACGTGCGTGTTTTCAACGGCGCCGGCGAGCCTGTGCCGTACTCGCTCGAGGCTCCACGCGAGGCGGCCCGCACGCCGCCGTCGCTGCATGCGGTGCGATGGTTCCCGCTTCGGCCGGCTTCGGCCGGCCAGGCCGGCGCGCCGCTCGGCGTGACGATCGCGTCCGACGGCTCGCTGCGCGCCACCGCGGCGCCGCCCGGTCGAGCCCAGCACGACACCGATCTGATCGATGCCGGTCAGGCGGCGCACGAGGGCCGCGCGAGCGCGCTCGTGGTTCATCTGCGCGACGACAATTACCAGGGACGCGTTGCGGTCGAATCGAGCGACGATCTGCGCAACTGGCAAGCCGCCGGCGACGCGCAACTACTCAAGGTCAGCTACAACGGCAGCACGCTGAGCCAGGACCGCATCGAACTGAACGGGGCGCACGCGCGTTATTTGCGCATGCACTGGCTCGACGGCGTACCGTACGTCGAATCGATCGACGTGGAAGTGCAGGCGGCCGGCGCCGGCCGCGCGCAACTCCCCGACTCGCAGCGGGAATGGCGCGAAGGCATCGTCGCGCGCGCGGGCCCGAAGGCCGGCGAATACTTCTTTTCGACGGGCGACCCATATCCGGTCGACCGCCTGCGACTCACTTTGCCGCAGCCGAACACCGTGGCGCCCGCAGTCGTCTATTCACGTGGCGAACTGGGCGCGGCGTGGCGCGAGGTGTCGAGCGCGACGCTCTTCCGCCTGCACAACGGCGACGTCGAACAGCACAACCCCGGTCTCCAGTTGACGCCTGATACGGATCGCCACTGGCGCGTGGTCGTCGATACACGCAATGGTGGACTTGGCAGCGGCGCGTTGACCATCGCGGCGGGCTGGCGACCGGCAACGCTGACCTTCGTCGCGCGCGGGGCTGCGCCGTTCACGATCGGCGTGGGCAATGCCTCTGCGGTGTCGACGGCGGTCGGCCGCGATGAGTTGCTGATGGGCGCGTCGTCCGTGATTGCGACGGCTCGTGTCGGCGAGCCGCTCGCGCTGGCGCAGAACGCGGATGCGCCTTTGTCGACGAATCCGGATGCCTTCCGTCGCTATGTGTTGTGGGCCGCTTTGCTGCTGGCCGTCGGCTCGCTCGCGGCCATCGCGTGGCGGCTCGGGCGAAGCGTGTCGCATCGCTTGCCGGGGGGCGATGGCGCGGCTGCCGTGCCGGGCGCGATGGAGAGCGGCCTGGCCGATACGGCGGTTGGCGCGACGGATGCAGTCGGCACAGCGGGTGGTTCATCCCGGGAGGCAGTGAACCCAGCGGCCGGTGGTGCGGCGAGTGACATAGAAGCCGGGCCTAAGCGCGAAAGCAACACGTGAACGATGCTTGCGCGTGCAACCAATGACGCGCGCTGTTCACTGCGGCTCCAGAGCGAGGCATCGACCGACGAATGGACGAATCGGGAAGAATCAGGGAGCGCACATAGCGCCGCGCGCGACGCTCAAAAGGCCTCGGGCTTCGCCCAGATTCCTGCTGCTTTGCGCTCGCGGTTCACTCGTCGCGCGCGGTCATCGTTTCAATCACCTTGTCGAGCGCTTCGCCTAGCGCGGCCTTTTCTTTTTCGTCGAGGCAATCGAATAGCTCGCCGTTCCACTTGCGCGCGATCGGCATGATCTTGCGATACAGTGCGCGGCCTTCGGGTGTGAGCGAGACGAGCACCACGCGGCCATCTTCGGCACTGGCTTCGCGTTTCACCAGCCCTTGTCTGATCAGGCCTTCGGCGGCGCGACTCGCCTGGCTCTTGTCGAGATTGGCATGCCTCGCGAGTTCCATGATCGAGAACGGTCCAAACGATCCCACCGACGCAATCACGCGAGCTTCCGGCAAGGTCACGCCGAGCTTGTCCTGGTAACGCTCGCTGATCCCGCGCTCAGCAAGCTTGTTCAGTACATGCAGACGATATGTGAGGAGCTGTTCCAGGCCGGCTTTGGCGGAGTCCTTCATGGTCTTCCCGTGATGAGTGGCGCGGTTGTGGCGCTGTGATTGTTGCCGCAACCATGCCGCCGGGTCAACGCGCGCCGTACTTCAAACGCGTCAGTTGTTCGGCCTCATCCGCCAGGAGCCGTGCGGCCTCGCGAATCGCGAATTCAAGGGTGATGGGACCCGGCGCTGGCGAGAAGCAACCACTGAAATATTCGGCAAGACGAGGCAACGCGGCCGGGTCCACTGCACCGGAAAGGAGCGTGGCCGGCACACTGGCCGCCTGCGCATGACGGCATGCAATGAAGGGTGCCTTGCCGTGCAGCGTTTGCACGTCCGAGCGTCCTTCACCCGTGATCAGCCAGTTCGCGCCCGCGAGCGCTGCGTCGAGACCGATCTCACGCGCGACCGTTTCCGCGCCGGGCTCGAACTGCGCACCGAGCATGTGCAGAGCGAAACCGAGGCCGCCCGCGGCGCCCGCGCCGGGCAGGTCGCGAGCCGTGCGTCCGAGCGCTGCTTCGAGCAGATCCGCGTAGCGGGCAAGGGCGGCGTCGATAGTCGCGACCTGCTCCGGCTTGACGCCTTTTTGCGGACCGAAAACGGCGGTCGCGCCGTGCTCGCCGGTCAGCGGATTGTCCACGTCGGACATGCCGACGAACTGAGTGTCGGCGAGTCGCGCGTCGAGCTGCGACACATCAACGCGAGCAACGCGGGCGAGCTGTTCGGGCGTGGGCTCGAGTTCGTTGTCTTGCGCATCGAACAGTTTCAGGCCCAGACCTGCAAGCAGCCCGGCGCCGCCGTCATTGGTGCTGCTGCCGCCGAGCGCGACGAAAAACCGGCGCGCGCCCGCGTCTAGCAGCGCGCTGATCGCCTCGCCCATGCCGCGCGTGCTGCGCGCCTCTACCGGCACGCCCATGCCCACAGGATCCGTGATGCCGACGATCTCCGCGGTCTCCACGATTGCGCTGCCGTCGGCGAGGACGCCCGTCAGCGCTTCGCGCACCGGGCCGGCCGCGCCGCGCACGCTTAGCGTGCGGCGCTCGCCGCCGCGCGTCAGCATGGCCTCGAGCGTGCCTTCGCCGCCGTCGGCCATCGGACAGATGCGCACTTCGGCGTCCGGGCGCGCGCGCTGCACGCCCGCCGCGATCGCCTGCGCGACCTGTTCGGCGCTGAGCGAGCCTTTGAAGGAATCCGGAGCAATGACGACGACAGGCGTGGACGGCGAGTTGGGCATGGTGTCTCTGAATGGTTGGAATCGTTGCAGGCAGGCGAGGCGCCCGGCGAGGCTGCGGTAGAGCCGCACGCGCCGCAGCCCAGAGCGCGTTCGCTAGCTTAGCAGCATGCTCACGCCGACTGAATACGTCGAACGGCATAGTCCGCATCGTCATGCGGCGCGACGCGGGCGAGGCGTGCCAGTGAGGCGCGCGCTGAAGGCAGCGGGGCGGCGAGGCGGCACTGTTTGGGTGGCGCGGTGGCGCGCGGCGAGATTTTGCGGAAACGCGAAACCGCCCCGAAAACGGCCCGCAATCATCACGGAATGCCCTGAATGCCGATAAAAACGCGCGCAGTCATCGAATCCCGGCTTGCCGCGCAAATAGTTTGCTAAAATATTCGGCTCTTTGGACTCAACCGTGCTGCCGGCGGCCTGCAAGCCCGCGGCGCAGGCGCGCAAAAGCGGCACGGAGAAGATAACTGAATTCGCTCGAATTATTTTAGGACGATTGAAGCCATGGCTAACGTTGTTGAGAACCTCGGCAAGCTCGAACGCCGCGTAACGATTTCCCTGCCGAAGGACGCCGTGCAGAAGGAAGTGGATTCGCGTATCCGTCAACTCGCGAAGAACGTGCGCATGCCGGGTTTCCGCCCGGGCAAGGTGCCGCTCAAGATGGTGACGCAACAGTATTCGGGCCAGGTGGAAGCGGAAGTGCTGAGCGACAAGGTCGGCAAGGAATTCTTCGACATCAGCCGCGCCGAAAACCTGCGCGTCGCAGGCCAGCCGAGCTTCGCGCCCAAGACCGACGCCGCTGAAGGCGACTACGCGTTCGACGCCACCTTCGAGGTATATCCCGAAGTGAAGCTGGGCGACGTCGCCACGGCTGAAATCGAGCGCACCACGACCACCATCAGCGAAGCGGAAATCGACCGTACGCTGGACATCCTGCGCAAGCAGCGCGTGCATTACCACGCCCGCGGCGAAGCCGGCGAGCACGGCGACGGCGGCGCGGACACAGCGGCAAAGGAAGGTGATCGCGTGTCGGTCGACTTCATCGGCAAGATCGACGGTGAAGCGTTCCAGGGCGGCAGCGCCGAAGACTTCGCGTTCGTGCTCGGCGAAGGCCGCATGCTGCCGGAATTCGAAAAGGCGGCCACGGGCCTGAAGGTGGGCGAGTCGAAGGAATTCGACCTGGCGTTCCCGGCCGACTATCACGGCAAGGAAGTGGCAGGCAAGACGGCGCAATTCACGATCACCATGAAGAAGATCGAGTGGCCGCATCTGCCGGAAATCGACGCGGAATTCGCGAAGTCGCTCGGTATTGAAGACGGCGATCTGACCAAGATGCGTGCCGAAATCAAGGACAACCTCGAGCGCGAAGCAAAGCGCCGCACGCAAGCCATCGTCAAGAACCAGGTGATGGACGCGCTCCTGAAGATTTCGGAACTGGACGTGCCGAACGCGCTGATCGAACAGGATCAGGAGCGCCTCGTCGCCATGGCTCGTCAGGATCTGGAGCAGCGCGGTGTGCCGAACGCTAAAGATGCGCCGATTCCTGCCGCTATGTTCAAGGAACAGGCCGAGCGACGCGTGAAGCTGGGTCTCGTGCTGGCCGAGCTCGTGAAGGCGAACAACCTGCAGGCGAAGCCGGAACAGATCCGCGCCGAAGTCGACGAATTCGCGAAAAGCTACGAAGACCCGAAGGAAGTCGTCCGCTGGTATTATTCGAACCAGCAACGCCTTGCTGAAATGGAAGCGTACGTCGTCGAAGCGAACGTCGTCGAATTCGTGCTGAGCAAGGCCAAGGTGACGGACAAGGAAGTGAGCTTCGAAGAACTGGCAAGCGCAACGGCGCAAGGTTAAGCGTCGCTGCAACGGCGTGCCGGCTGTCGGAGCGACGGCCAGCACGCCGTTTTTTTGTGCTGCGTTTTTATGCTGCCGTCTTGTGCGGTTTTCGTGCAGTTTGTGCGCACTTGAATACGTGTTGGTCGACCTCACCTGTCTAGCATCTAATATTTAGAATATTTCCAGACAAGGATCCATTGCATGACCTTTCGCGCCCAAATGCTGGACACGTTGACCTCCCAGTCGTCCCGGGATCTCGAAGCGCAGGCGCTCGGACTGGTGCCGATCGTCGTGGAAACGAGCGGCCGGGGCGAGCGCTCGTATGACATCTATTCACGTCTGCTGAAGGAACGCATTGTGTTCCTGGTCGGCGAGGTGAACGATCAGACGGCCAATCTCGTTGTCGCGCAGATGCTGTTCCTCGAGAGCGAGAATCCGGACAAGGACATCTACTTCTACATCAACAGCCCGGGCGGCTCGGTGTCGGCCGGAATGGCGATCTACGATACGATGCAGTTCATCAAGCCGGACGTTTCCACGCTGTGCATGGGGCTCGCGGCGAGCATGGGCGCCTTCCTGCTGGCAGCGGGTGCGAAGGGCAAGCGCTTTGCGCTGCCGAACTCGCGCGTGATGATTCACCAGCCGCTCGGCGGCGCGCGCGGTCAGGCGTCGGACATCGAGATCCAGGCGCGCGAAATCCTCTATTTGAAGGAACGGCTGAATCATCTGCTCGCGCACCACACCGGCCAACCGGTCGAGCGGATCGCGCGCGACACCGACCGTGACAACTTCATGTCCGGCGACGACGCCCAGGCCTACGGTCTGGTCGATCAGGTCGCTCATAAGCGGCCGTGATCGCGTACGGGTTTGCGCTAAATCGGGGCAAATCCGGCGTCTGATCGGTTGTGAAATAATCAGGAGTCGTCCGAGCGCCTGCGGCAAACGCCGTCACCTTGCTCAGCCCGGCCGCGCCCAACTGCGTGGCTGGGGCAAACGGCGTATCATGTAATCGAGTGTCCGGAGGCTCACACATCTATGGCGGACAAAAAAGGTTCTAACAGCGAAAAGCTGTTGTATTGCTCGTTTTGCGGCAAGAGCCAGCATGAAGTCAAAAAACTGATTGCCGGCCCGTCGGTGTTCATCTGTGATGAATGTATCGACCTGTGCAACGAAATCATTCGCGACGAAGCCGCAGGCGCGGGGATCGAGGCGGGCTTGTCCAAGTCCGACCTGCCGGGTCCGCAGGAAATCCGTGAAATCCTCGACCAGTATGTGATCGGTCAGGAGCGCGCGAAGAAAATTCTCGCGGTCGCGGTGTACAACCACTACAAGCGCCTGAAGCATCTCGACAAGAAGGATGAGATCGAGCTGTCCAAGAGCAACATTCTGCTGATCGGCCCGACCGGTTCCGGCAAGACACTGCTCGCGCAAACGCTCGCGCGTCTTCTGAACGTTCCCTTTGTCATTGCGGACGCAACCACGCTGACGGAAGCGGGTTACGTTGGCGAAGATGTCGAGAACATCATCCAGAAGCTGCTGCAGAACTGCAATTACGAAGTGGACAAGGCCCAACGCGGCATTGTCTATATCGACGAAATCGACAAGATCAGCCGCAAGTCCGACAACCCGTCCATTACTCGCGACGTGTCGGGCGAGGGCGTGCAGCAGGCGCTGCTGAAGCTGGTTGAAGGCACGATGGCGTCGGTGCCGCCCCAAGGCGGCCGCAAGCATCCGAATCAGGACTTCATCCAGGTCGACACCACCAACATTCTGTTCATTTGTGGCGGCGCGTTCGACGGGCTCGAGAAAGTCATCGTCGATCGTACCGAAAAGACCGGCATCGGCTTTGGTGCAAGCGTGAAGAGCAAGCAGGACCGCGACGCCGGCGAAGTGCTGCGCGAAGTGGAACCGGAAGATCTGATCAAGTTCGGCCTGATTCCGGAACTGATCGGCCGTCTGCCGGTGGTGGCCACGCTCGGCAAGCTCGACGAAGCGGCGTTGATGAAAATCCTCGTCGAACCGAAGAATGCGCTCGTGAAGCAATACCACAAGCTCTTCAACATGGAACGCGTCGAGCTCGAAATTCGCCCGGCTGCGTTGCAGGCCGTGGCGCGCAAGGCGATCCGTCGCAAGACGGGGGCACGCGGACTGCGCTCCATCCTGGAACAGGCGTTGCTTGACGTGATGTATGACCTGCCGCAAATGAAAGGTGTCAGCAAGGTCATCATTGACGATAATGTGATCGACGGCGACGGCAAACCCTTGTTGATCTATGAAGACGCGCCCAAAGTCGCGGGTTCTAACTGATCGGCTTGTGGATATTGCAAAAAGCCGTTCATGGCGACGTGAACGGCTTTTTCGTTTATCGTGTGGTCAGAACGGTTGTTTTCACAATGGAGTCACTGAACCTTCGGAGTCACTGAACTTTTCCCACACGCGGAGGCTTGCAATATTTTCTGCTGGCCTCACCTATCGAACGAACTGATTCCACTCATGGGGAAATGAAATGTCAGGAACCCAACTCCTCCCGCAGGAACGTATTACGCTGCCGCTGCTCCCGCTGCGCGACGTAGTCGTTTTCCCGCACATGGTGATTCCGCTCTTCGTAGGCCGCCCGAAGTCGATCAAGGCTCTCGAAGCAGCGATGGAAGGCGGCAAGCACATCATGCTCGTCGCCCAGAAAACGGCTGCGAAAGATGAGCCGACCGAAAAGGACATGTACGAAGTAGGGTGTGTTGCCAACATCCTGCAAATGCTGAAGCTGCCCGACGGCACGGTGAAGGTGCTGGTCGAGGGTTTGCAGCGCGCGAAAACGCTTTCCATCGAAGAACAGGAAACGCAGTTTTCGTGCGAAGTCATGCCGCTCGAACCCGACCACGCTGACAGCGCTGAAACCGAAGCACTGCGCCGCGCGATCGTGTCGCAGTTCGATCAGTATGTGAAGCTGAACAAGAAGATTCCGCCTGAGATCCTGACCTCGCTGTCGGGTATCGACGAGGCTGGGCGTCTGGCCGACACCATTGCGGCGCATCTGCCGCTCAAGCTCGACCAGAAGCAGCACATCCTCGAAATGTTCCCGGTAATCGAGCGTCTCGAGCATCTGCTCGCGCAACTCGAAGCCGAGATCGACATTCTGCAGGTCGAAAAGCGTATCCGTGGTCGCGTCAAGCGCCAGATGGAAAAGAGCCAGCGCGAGTACTACCTGAACGAACAGGTCAAGGCGATCCAGAAGGAACTGGGCGAAGGCGAAGAAGGTGCGGATCTCGAAGAACTCGAGAAGCGCATCACGGCCGCGCGCATGCCAAAGGAAGCCAAGAAGAAGGCCGACGCCGAGCTGAAAAAGCTTAAGCTGATGTCGCCGATGTCGGCTGAAGCGACGGTCGTGCGCAATTACATCGACACGCTGATCGGCTTGCCGTGGCGCAAGAAGAGCAAGGTCAACAATGACCTTTCGAATGCGGAACGCGTGCTGGACGAAGACCACTTCGGTCTCGAGAAGGTGAAGGAACGCATTCTCGAGTATCTCGCGGTCCAGCAACGTGTCGACAAGGTGAAGGCGCCGATCCTGTGCCTCGTCGGGCCTCCGGGTGTCGGTAAGACTTCACTGGGTCAGTCGATTGCTCGCGCAACGAATCGCAAGTTCGTGCGTATGGCGCTCGGCGGCGTGCGCGACGAAGCCGAGATTCGCGGTCACCGTCGTACGTACATTGGTTCTATGCCCGGCAAGATTCTGCAAAGCCTGACCAAAGTCGGCGTGCGCAATCCGCTCTTCCTGCTCGACGAAGTCGACAAGATGGGCCAGGATTTCCGCGGCGATCCGTCGTCGGCATTGCTGGAAGTGCTCGATCCGGAACAGAACCATACGTTCGCCGATCACTACGTCGAGGTCGACTTCGACCTGTCGGACGTGATGTTCGTGGCGACCTCGAACTCGCTGAACATCCCGCCGCCGTTGCTCGACCGGATGGAAGTGATCCGTCTGTCGGGTTACACGGAAGACGAGAAGGTCAGCATCGCGCAACGTTATCTTTTGCCCAAGCAGAAGAAGAACAACGGCCTCAAGGACGGCGAGGTCGATGTGACGGAAACCGCGATCCGCGACATCATTCGCTACTACACGCGTGAAGCGGGCGTGCGTTCGCTCGAGCGTGAAGTGTCGAAGATCTGCCGCAAGGTCGTGAAGATGCTTCTGCTCAAGAAGGCGGAAGGCGCGGTGAAGGTGGACGGCAGCAATCTCGACACGTTCCTCGGCGTGCGCAAGTACGACTTCGGGCTGGCCGCAAAGGAAAATCAGGTTGGCCAGGTGACGGGTCTCGCGTGGACGGAAGTGGGCGGCGATCTGCTGACCATTGAAGCCGCGGTGATGCCGGGCAAGGGCAACGTGATCCGTACGGGTTCGCTCGGCGACGTGATGAAAGAATCGGTCGAGGCAGCGCGCTCGGTGGTCCGCTCGCGTTCGCGTCGTCTGGGCGTCAAGGACGAAGCGTTCGAGAAGCAGGACATTCACATCCACGTGCCTGAAGGTGCCACGCCGAAGGACGGTCCTTCGGCCGGTATCGCGATGACCACCGCGCTGGTGTCGGTGCTGACCGGTATTCCGGTGCGTGCCGACGTTGCGATGACGGGCGAAATCACGTTGCGTGGCGAGGTGCTGCCGATCGGCGGTCTGAAGGAGAAGCTGCTGGCGGCGCACCGTGGTGGCATCAAGCTCGTGCTGATTCCGGAAGAAAACGTCAAGGACTTGACGGAGATTCCGGACAACGTGAAGAACGCGATCGAAATCGTGCCGGTCCGCTGGATCGACAAGGTGCTCGAACTGGCGCTGGAACGTGTGCCCGAAGCGTTGCCGGAAGAAGAGGCGAAGCCTGCGTCGCCGGTGGCTGGCGAGGCCGGTAAAGACTCTGGCGCAACGGATGTCGTGAAGCACTGAGTCTTTCAGCTTGAGCAGTAGCTTTGCTGCACAAAAACCCGCGGTTTCAAAGCCGCGGGTTTTTTATTGCCATTCGGGCGCGAAAGTATTTACAGCGAGTGCCCTTGGTCGAGCAACGAAGTGCCAACGCGTAAACTCGTTGTGTGCGCATCGAAAGCCGGAACCTCCAGCCATGAATAGTCCACTGGAAACCCTCGAAATCAGGCTCAACCCCGGTTGACACGGCGCTTTCGGCCAATTCTAATGACTCGGCCCGGCGTCGCCGCCGGCCACACGATGTCAGGCGCTCCACGCGCCATTTCGGTTCTAAAACATTCTCGGGGGTAGGGATGAACAAGACGGAATTGATTGACCACATTGCGCAGCAGGCGGAAATCTCGAAAGCCGCGGCCGGCCGTGCGCTGGAGGCAGTAATCGGTGGCGTGAAGGGCACCTTGAAAAAGGGCGGCTCGGTGACGCTGGTCGGCTTCGGCACGTTTGCCGTCGGCAAGCGCACGGCTCGCACCGGGCGCAATCCGCGCACCGGCGATGCGATCAAGATCAAGGCGGCCAAGGTTCCTAAATTTAGGCCTGGCAAAGCACTGAAGGATGCGCTAAACTAACGGGCTTGCTGCTTCAGGAAAGTTGCTTGCTTCCACAGGCGGCCAGGCAGAAGCAAAAAAGTCTGGTCTGCGAAACGGGTGCTTAGCTCAGTTGGTAGAGCGGCGCCCTTACAAGGCGTAGGTCGGGAGTTCGAGCCTCTCAGCACCCACCATTCCGTTTCGCGATTCTTCGGGAAATTCAAGGGCTTACAGTTTTTTAGGCTGTAGGCCTTTTTCCTTTTCCGAATCCCCTTCTTGCTCGCGGCAGTCCCTCTCGCGTCCCTGCGTCAGCGCCGCTGACTCGCTATTTTACCGGATCGTTCAAACAGGCTAAGGCGGGGTGCCGCTAGAGTCGTAAGTCATGTGCGCTGGGCCGCTGGAGTCGCGGCGCGGCTCGACTATAGGCGAAGGGACGCGGACCCAGCAGCGAGCCATCCGTTGGCGCGGCTCGCCTGTACAATCGGCTTCGGAAGTGCCCGGAAACAAGAACGCCCGCACGGCTGCAACCGGACGGGCGTTTGATGCGATTGCTCAATGGCTTCGGTGATCACGCGGGTCCGGGTCTTCCGCCTTCCTCCCGGCTGGAGTTTGCCGCTCGTTCGATACAGGCCGCTGCGATTCGCGCCGTCTGCCGTTCCAGTTCGTTACGCGGCTCGCGAAGCGCGACGATGGAGCGGGCGAGGTCAACGAACATCGTTGGCCGCCAGCGCTGACTCCAGAGATAGAAGTAGACGTTCATCTCGTCTTCAGTCGATTGGCTGGGCGAATCGTCGTATCCCAACAGCAGGTCGCGTAAGCGGTCTAGGTTGCTCATGCCGCGCTCCCGTCGAATTTCGTGAACGTGTACGTCTTGCCGCCTATCTCGGCGCTGGCCGATCCCTCCGTCTTTACGGTTCGGCGGATCGTTCTACGACTGTGAGCGCTGAGCTCCCAGCCGAAAGTTCGGTTGGCCTCATCTATTCCTTTAAAGGTCTGGGCTTTGCGCGTTCCTGCGGCGCGGACTTGGATTTGACAGCGGACTCGATCTAACATGGTGCGGACTCCTTAATTTAGTTGCCGTTTCTGCTGACTCGTGCGAATCAGCAGATTTGATTATCTTGTAAGGTTTGTAAGACAGGCAAGCTAATTGGGGCCAGTTCGCTGCGAGATGCGACGGTATTGGGCTGCGAAGCGGGCGAAGGGCCGCGCGCCTCGGTGACCGGGTGTCTAAACGTGTTCGGGAGGAACGCAACGAAGCATGCAACGAAAAAAAGGCCGCTACGCCGTTTCGGACGCGCGGCCTTGCTCGGCTACTCACACGGCGCGGCAGGCCTGAAGGTCACTCTTGGCGAAGCCGCAGTGGCATCAATGAAGCGCCGCCCCTTCCAGCAGGTATTCGATAAAGTTCTGATGGGCAAGATCGACGCGCATCCGTATCACTTCCGGGTGATTCTTGCCTAGCTGGACGGATTTCTCGCGTATCGCCTCTTCCATGCGGACGAACCGCGCGCCGGTCCTGTCGGTGAACTCGTCAGCCGCGCCTATGAGCAACAAGATCAACTGTCGCGCTTCGTCCTTCTCGGACGCGCTGGCGTCTGGACTGCGCGCGACAGAAGCGCATGCCAAGATCAGTTCGTTTCTTGTTCCGTAGCCTTCATTCTTCATTTCCGTTTTCCTCTTAACCGTTTCCAAAGTGCCGCGCCGAGGTCCATCACTCGTTTGGACGTCCACAGCGCGGCGATCCAGTCCACTAGCGTTCGCTGGTCGATCACGCGGCCACCAGTTGCGCACGCTTCAGTTCCTGTTCGGTGTCATATGGCAAGTCCTTCGCTGAACGCTCACAGAGCTTTGGATACCCGTCACACAAATCCTTGCGCCGACCTGGGTTTTTGC
This sequence comes from Burkholderia sp. WSM2230, assembly GCF_000472445.1. Classification (GTDB taxonomy): domain Bacteria; phylum Pseudomonadota; class Gammaproteobacteria; order Burkholderiales; family Burkholderiaceae; genus Paraburkholderia. The sequence goes on along the minus strand of NZ_AXAJ01000006.1, from coordinate 126,047 downwards.
CGATGATCCGCGCCGTGTGCACCCGTAGCGAACCCAGCGGCAACTCGCCGGTTTCCTCAAGGAAGTCGATGACGCTTAGAAAGGCTAGGATGCGCGCATCGGGTCGCGCATCGAAAAACGCAAACTGGGCGAGACTTGAAAGCCGCTGCCCATCACGCCCAGAAAACGCGATTGAGAACGGCATCGCTACGGTATCCGCCCCGATCAAGAAGCAACCGGAGAACAGCACCACTTTCCCATTTGCGCGGTGGACTTCAGCAGCAAAGCGAATTTTTTCGAAGTCCGGTTCAAAATGTTTCAGCGGGTTGGAAATGCGAAAAAGCTTTGCGGCAAGAAACGCTTGGTATGTGTTCATTAGTAACTCTCGAAGGTTGAATAGCCGCGCCTGACGATTTGACGCGGCTCTGTGCGTTGGTTACTTGACCTCGCGGCCCAGCGCGAAAAGGTCATCAGCGGTCGCTACGGTGTCCGGCAGACCCATTGCGACGCGGGCGGGGTTGATTGCCGCGCTGACCTCGCGGGCCCGTTTGCGCGCGGCTTCGAGCCGTAGGCCATAGTCAACGCTGAAGACGGACAAAGTGGAGTCCGCCGCGCCGGACGACTTGCACGTCATCTCAGCAATTTGGTCTTCAAGCAACATCGCTTGGATTTCGGCTGCGAGCTTTTCGATCATCAGCCCAATGGCCTTGAACATCTTCGAATTGTTCACCAGCGCGGCCAGTACCGGATTTTCTTCGGCCTGTGCCGAGTCGCGGATTTTCAGAATTGCATCAAGGCCGCTCGCGACTGCGACTGTGCGCTTTGCGACGTCTGCATACCGGGCGTTTGCGGCGATGCCTTTCGTGGAAGGCGTGATGCCTTTAAGTCCCTTGACACTCGGTGTCACCGCGTCCACCGCATTGCTGCGCGACTTGTGCGCAGCGGCCTTGTACATACCGCGCAACATTGTTTCGTCAGCCGCTGAATCTTTACTGACACGGACGTTGTGTGGAATCTTGTCGTGAATCATCCGGCTTGCCATTTTTGCTTCTCCAGTTTGTGATGTAGTCCTAAGTGACTAGGGGTTAGAAAAAATGTCTTGTTTTGCCGCCTGCGACTAGGCTCTATCGTACGTCCGGCGCACCCACGGGCGGCGCGCATCGAATCAGCCTTTAATCCCAGTAGCGCTATTCATCAGCAAATCATTCATAGCCTTCGTGAACTGATTATTGACTTCCGCTGCAACGGCCTTTGGGTCTGCCGCGCCGTTCACGTTGATAATGATTGGGCGTTCTCCGATAGTCCGTGACTGGTCGCCGGGTGTCTGCCGGTTGATGATGTCGCCAGAGTATTGCTTCATCAGTTCCAAACCGCGTGATTGGTCGCGAAGCTCCATCTGCAGTTTGGCGTAGCTCTGCGCAGGAAGACCGGCCACGGAAAGCTGTTGCTTGAGGCCTGTTATGTTGTTGCCGATACCCGCCTGCAACTGACGAGCGGCCCAGCCCGCGTCACCTTGCGTCACGCCACCGCGCTGAATCTGGTCGAGCGGTACGTGCAGATAGTCTGCAATCGCGTTCTGGACTTGTCGCATGCGCATCTTGTCGCGACTCTCACCGATCCCGCCCGCGCCGCTGCCATACGCGGCTGAAACCTTGGCTACATAGTTCGGATCGGAGTTGCCGTTGTACCCGCGAAGGGCGGCTGCCACATCGCCGTTATTGCGCTTCAGGAACTCCGAGTAAATCCGCGCGCCGGTGTCGATATTGGTCGCCGGGTCGCGATAATTCTTCAGCCCGTATGCCTTCTGATTGCCGCGCGTGATCTGCATCAACCCGCCCGCGCCGGTCGGACTTAGAGCGTTCGGATCGTTTTTCGATTCGACGTGCATGATTGCCGCGACCATCTGCGGATCGAGTCCATACTTGTCGGCGGATGCCTTGATCAGCTTGGCGAACGGGTTGCTGTACCAGTTGCCGAATCCGCCGCCACTCAGACCGCCACCGTTGGCCCCACTGGAACCGGGCAAGCCAGCGGCCTTACCGATTTCACCAGCCCAAGCAGCCCACGCCTGCTGTATTGAGACTGCCGAAGAAAACGACTCGACCGCGCCGGCAAACATATTGATCGCGAGCGCCATCTGGTTGGCCGTCTGGACGCCTTGCTTGCTGGTGTCGTCCAGTTTGTTGACTGCCGCGTCGCGCTGGTCAGCGGCCTTCTTATCAGCTTGGTCCTTTTGCTGCTTATGCGGGTTTGACCTGTTGGGGTCATTATTCGAGCCGTTCTGCGCACCCTGATAATCGGCATCAGGAATTCCATTCAGACGCCGCCACCATCCAATAATGCCGCCGCCCTTTTCTGGATGGAGCATTGCATCGCTCGATGTCGTTGCGATACTTCCTACAGGTCCGGTCTTTTTGAAGTCGTGAACCGCGTTTGGAATCGCCTGTGTCAGCTTCTCCATAATCTTGACGAGTTCCGTCATCAGCGGCAGGAGCGGTTCTGCAAGTTCATTCGATACTTCGGTGAACCTTTCCTTCAATTGGCTAAGCCCGTCATTGAACTTCGCGAGGCTTTGCTCTGCCTGCTCGCGCTTCTGAATCTCTTCGCCGGTCAGTTCCGTGACCTTCCCGATGGATGGGCCAAGTTTTTGAACGGTCAGCAGCCAGTCCTGATTCATCCCGGTCGCCTTGGCGATACCCTGAACATCACCGCGCGATTTGCCTTGCAGACCGCGTGCGAGTTGCGTCAGTTCATCGTTTAGGCCGGTCGGTGTCTGGCCGCGTGCACCAACATCGACACCCAAATAGTTGCGCATGATCCGCGCTTCGCGGCCAAGCCTTGACGGGTCGGCGTACGCCGCGTTGGCCATGCCAGAGAACGTCTTGATTCCCTCTGCGGCTTGATCGCGGGAGACATAGCCGCCAGAACCTTTGACGAATTTGCGTTGATATTCTTCGAGCCTCAGACCGCTAACGCCTAGCTGCATGCCGTCCGAACGCTGCTGGTTGTATTGCTCTCGAAGGTTCGTGACGGCCTTAACACCCAGCGCCAAAGCGCCCAGCGCGGCGGTCGCGCCCGCGAACTCGACGCCCATTGCACGGACAGCGCCGGACACTGCGTTGAGACCGGGGACGAGCTTGCCGAGTTCGCCTGCCGCGTCCGCTGCGAACTGCCTAGCCTCGCTGCCGCTTTTCTTCGCTGCCGCCCCAACTCCAGTCATCTTCTCGTTCAGCTTTTCGAGCCGCTGAATGCTGTCTTTGAGTTCGACACTGTAGGACAACACGAACTTATCAAGGTCATCTGCCATTACTTTGCTCCCTGCCTGTTTGATTCAACAAGTCGCAATACTTCCTCCATGCGGAGACAACCTGGGAAGAAGTATTTCGCTCCTGTGTGTGAATTCGGAGCGCGGTGAGCGCCCAATTCAACCAGCGCTTTTTGGAGCGCGCGGCCCGTGAATTGTTTGTGATAGCCGACTTTGTACGCCGCCTCACGTAGCGCTGCGAAGTCCACTGTGATGGCCGCGCTGACCGACAGTCGCCCAGTCTTTGCCGCAGCAATCATCGCTGGAAGGGCTTCGATAAGTTCACTCATCGTCTTCGCTCACCGTTCCGAATCCGTTGGCGACCAGCGCTTCTCGCGCGGCCTTCTCACGTTCTTTGCGGCGCTTTGTTCCGAACTCCCTGTAGGACTCGTCGTCAGAGTTAATGATTCCGGGTTCAATGTCGAACTTGGGTTTGCCATGCAAGAATTCTTGCAACTCGACGCGATAGTGCATGGCGTGGGACTGCGTAAAGTGAGCCGACTCATCGCAGCGTGCCGAGAGTTCTTTGGCAATCCGTTCTGCGCCCAGTGCCTCTGTCGCGTCTTCCATTGCACGGCTGTAAAGACGAGTGGTCTCGAAGCGTTCCGCTGCGAGCGCGATTGCGTCTGGATGCCCGAAGAACTGGAGGCGGAACGCGGCGAGAAACGATGATTGGGAGTCGTGCCCGGTCACGCGCAGTGTTGCGTAGAGCTTGACGGCCGTATTGCCGCATAACTTGCGCACGATGAAGTGTTTGTCGAAGTCTTCCGCGATCAAATCTACTTCGGAGTTTTCACGGTGATAAATCTTGTTCATGGGATTAGGTATCCTATACATCTGGTTGCGACGAAGCGTTTCGCCTGATGCGTAATTTACGCCTGTGGACTGTTCACAAGTACATCACCGGGTGAAGCCCTAAGCGAACGTCACAAGGTAGCCTTGGCTGGTCGGAGTTCGCTGCGCGCCACACGAGGTTTCGCTCCTTTTAAGTTCTGCCAACTCGAAAAGGGCAATGTTCCTCGCGGCCATGCGGACGGCATCCATCCGGCTCAGCGCGCCGGGGAATATGTAGCGCGTTCCTTCCGTGTGGGAGTGGCTACTCTTGATTGCGCCAGCAGCCGACAGCGCGTGCAGAAGTGCGTTGGGTGTGAGGTTGTGCCGGTATCCGATCCGCCCGAAGGCCGCGCGAATCGCAAGCGCGGAGACAACCATCTCGCCAGTGCCAAGCTTGCGCTGTAATGCGGCTACTTCGATAGCTCGCGGTAGGGCCGCGCGAGCAGGCGAGTTGTTGAGTTCATCTTTGATAGCCTCGCTGGGCCGCTGTCTGGTGGTCATCGCGTCGCGCTCCTTTGTGCGTGCGTTGATAGGCACGTATTAGAGCCGCGCTATGTGTACTGCACCGGACTTTTGGAGCGTGTTTACACACTCGGTTGGCGCGGCGCGTGGACCGTTGGCGGGGTGTAGGGTGTCAGGTCGGTAGCACATCGGAATGAACACTTCAAGGTCGCACGCCTCTAGCTGGTTCCCGCTGCATGACTGTCATTGTTCATTGATGTTTGTTCTACTGGCCGCGTTGGACGTTGAATTTCCACGAACTCGAATGAGTATTCAACGCTGCCGTGCCTGATATTGGCCGCACCGGCGAACGCGCATTCAATCTGGTTTTTGATGCGCTTGTTATCGGGCAGTTTGAGTTGCCACCACGCCGTCTTGTGGTTTTCGAAGACGAGTTCGATGCCGCGTGATGTAGTGACTTTCACTGGACTCGTGCGCGAGTTGGGGCGGGTCGAAGGAGGACGGCACTGCACCTTCTCTATGATGCGCAGTTTCGGCTGTGGGCGAGCGGCGATTGTCTCGTGGAATCGTCTGAATGGCACCGTGCGACCGTTTACAACGACCGTGGACTCACTGACTAGCACGGCATTTGCCATTCGAATCTCCCTTGCTGGCGATAAAGGTAGCTATCCTACTTTGTGGCCGTGTCGCGATCTAATTCAATTGGAATCAGTGACTTTAACGAACATAGGGCAGCAAGGATAATTAGATTAACGGCAAGCTACACGAAGCCGGATACTTCGGAGATAAATGTAATGTTAAAGATGACTACCTGTGCGGCGAACGTCCCGGATACGTTGCGCGATGCGGCAGTGCGTGGCTTGGACAGCGAGCAGTTAACGATGAGCGAATATCTGCGATTGTGCGTCGCTTATCTGGCAGAGAATGGCCGCGCGCCATTTGTAGTCCCGGACGCGTCGCGCGGCCTGACTCGCCGCGCTGGAGCACTGCGGAAGTCGGCCAGTACAAAGTTCTTTGGCTATTCGGAGGCGTGATGGAAGATTTCGATGCGGGCAGTCATAACTTTGCAATTCTCAAAGCAGAGATTCTTGCTCGATCCAATTCGAGGGTCTGGGAATCTGCGGTGGGTGAGTGGGACCTTGACCACATTTTCACAGTCGATCGCACGGACGATGGCGGGTTCGTTGAGCACGGCCACGGTGTCTGTCTGTGCTCGCACCAGCCAATCGTTGAGCACTGCGTTTTGAAGAACCACGTGAACGGGAACGAGGCGGTTGTCGGAAATGTATGCGTGAAGCGCTTTATGGGAATTGATTATTCGCTTCTGTTTGATGGAGTTGCGAGGATTCGTAAGGACATCAGCAAGGCCGCAAATGCTGCCTTGATTCAATTCGTCCATGAGCGCGGCGAGATAACTGATTGGGAATTGGGCTTCCTGTCTGACACCAAATCGAAACGAGCTTTATCCGCGAAGCAGCGGACGACGCGGCAGAGGATCAATAGCAAGATTTTAGTCTATATGAACGACTGCGCGTTAGAAGCGCAAAAGAAAAGCCGTGACTAAGCACGGCTTCAAAAGAAATTCTGTGACTAATCCCGGTAGCAGCCGGGACTAACTACAAGGACTTAATCGTGAGTTTAATTATAAATCCGTTCGACATCAACAGCTTAACACTCGCTCAGCGCCGCGCGATGGCCGAAGGGTTCGCGGCTGAACTCGGTGCGGGTCTGGATGAGAGGGACCGTGTGCTAGTTTGCCAGAAGCCCGATGCGATGATTGGTGGATTTTGGATGCGCTCATTCCAGCCAGACACAACGCAACTGGACGTCAACAAGAACATTTACACGTGCATCGCCGCGGTGAATCCAGTGATGAAGGCCGGCGAGAGGGTGTGGGAACGCAAGGCGATCAACTTCAGGTGTGGTTTAGCTCTGTGTCTCGATGACATAGGTTCGGGCAAAGGCTCGAAAGGCGCGATGGCGGTCGATGATCTGGCTGCACGCCTGGCGCCTACCGCTGTTGTTGAAACGAGCGGCGGCAATTTTCAGGTTTGGTACTTCTTAGACAAGCCGGAATATGACCGTGCCAAGTTCAAAAATTTCCTAGTCTCCTTTATTGATCAAGTCGTCAAAGGCAAGGGCGGCGACAAGCTGGATGACCCGGTGCGCGTGATGCGTCTTCCATTCGGCATCAACAACAAGCGCACGGACGATGGCGAGTTGAAGTATGCGGACGAAAGCGGCAACCCCTTCGAAGTTCGCCTGTCTTCGGCTGACTATGACCGGCGCTATTCCATCGAACAAATCTGCGAGGCGTTCGGCGTAGAAATTGTTGAATCCCGCAAGTATGAAGCGACCGGCGAGCGCAAGGGGCGCGGCGACGACCCCTATCACGACGCGCTGTTTGAGGCCGCTGTTGAGGTGCACCGTGTTGCGGACGCCTTGCACGAGGAAGGCGAGGATAAGTATGTGATCCCGTGCCCGTGGGGCGCTGAACACTCTTCAGGCGATAACCGCGCCTTTATTTCCGGCCCGCGCGCCGAAGGGATGGACCGGCCCTATACGTTCCACTGCTATCACTCGTCGTGCCAAGAGAAAGGGCGCACGTGGAGAAAGTTTGTCGAGGAACTGGGGCTGGTGGATACGGTCGAAAAGGCGATTGATGCCGCTGCGAATGAGTTGGCGCGGATCAGTGCGGAAGCCGCTGCGAGCGATGCCGAGTGGCGTGAAGTGCTGTTTGGTGTTGCAGACGCTGATGCGCCTACCGTGCAGGCGGAAAAGCCGCTAGAAACTGCTGATCCCGCCGGTGCAATGAAGTCGTCGTCCGACGAGCGCGCGAAGCTGGAAGCAAAGGCCCGCGCAGACCTTGGCGTGGGACCTGCGAATTGGCACAGGGGCTGGTGCTTTTCGATCCAAGAGGGAAAAGCTTGCCGACCTGGGAACTCGTTTATGTACGATCAGAGCGCGTTCAACGCTGTGTTCGGCAAGAACCACTTCTCGATCAGCTCTGAAGAGAAACTTGGCACGAAGACGGCTTGGCAGTACGTCCAGAACACTGTCGGTTTCAAATCCGTTGCGGCCACGGCCTATGTCATGGGCAAAGGGCCGGTGTTCGAGTTTGACGGCAAGGTGTATGTGAATCTTTTCGATGAGCGTTCGGTGCCGCAGACGGCGGATGAACTCACTTGGGAAGGCTTGGCGGCACGACTGACGGTTCAATACCACTTGCGGACCCTCTTCGGTAGCGATGCGTCGGCTGAGCGCATTGAATCGTGGATCGCGATGAACGTTAAGAGGCCGGGTGAGTTGATCGGCTTCGCGCCGCTGATCAAGGGCATCGAAGGTGACGGCAAAACTATCGTGTTCCAGGGGCTTATGGGCGCGCTGCTGGGTGATGCTAACGTGGGCCAGGTGAGCGGCGATCAACTAGCGGAGAAGTACACCGGCTGGGCGAAGGGAAAGGCGCTGATGGCAATCGAAGAGATCAAGGCCGCGAGCGGCGAGAACCGACACCACGCCACCAACAAGATGAAGCCTTACATCACAAACAAGAAAATCGAGATTGACGACAAAAACGTAAAGCGTCATGAGACGATGAACGCGACCAACTATGTGGGCATGACGAACTTCGCGAACGCGCTGCCCATTAAGGACGGTGATCGTCGCTGGATGGTCGAGTTCACGCAGTGGAACAACATCGGCCAATTCATCGAGAAGGAAGGTGTGGCGGATGCGCCGCAGGATCAGGTGCTAGTTCCGTACTTCGCTCGTGTGCTGTGGGCGATTCGCGAGGAAGGGCCGCAACTGCGCAAGTTCTTCATGGAATATGAGTTGAAGCAGGGTATGAAGTGGGGCGTGCGTGCTCCTGACACGGAGTCGAAGCGCCTAATGGTCGGCATCGAGAACTCGGATTCTGGGCTGGACAAGATCAAGTCGTATCTCGAAGATGGTGCTTTGGGCGTGAGCGACGAGATTGTTTCGACGTCTATGCTCAACGATCACATCGCGCGGGACACCGGAGAGAAACGGCTGATGACGCGGCAAATCGCGATGATGATGCTTGATATCGGATTCACGAAGGTGCCTTGGGACTTGAAGTGGGAAGGTAAGGCGCACACGATCTATGTGAGGGATGTGAAGACGTTCGATATCGGCAAGGATGGTCGCGGGAAAACGCTTGCTAATGAGCGACTGCGCAAGCTGCTTGATGCTACGAAGACTGAAACCAATGCTAAGGAGTACGTTCCGCGCGTCGTTGATCGTAACGGTTTCTGAGGCAAGTTAGTCGGTTGATATCTGTTATCGGGCTGGCGTCTTCGGACTGCGGGCCCTTTTTCTTTGGGCGGCGTGAGAAGTCGGCTATCCGACGTTTTATATCCGACTTGGGCAAAGCCTTACGTAAGCTGGGTTTGCTGGGAAAAGGTCGGAGGTCGGAAATCGCCGAAGTTCGCTGAATCGTTCTATAGGGCTATACGGGCTATGCGGGCTATACAGCTATACCCAAGAGTGTACGCTCCCTATCTAGACCTTTAATAACTTTTCCGACTCTTCCGACTTCCGACCAAACAGGTATCAAACCCAGTAGCGGCAAGGGTCTCAGAAAGTCGAGAATTGGAAAATCTCCGACCAAGGTTTCCGACCCATAGCATTTCTTCAGGGTCCAGGGACCAAGTTTCAACCAGACGCAGGCGGCGATGATCTTGGTCCGACCAGCGCCCGCGAAGCGCACCCCGCCTTATAAGGGCGATCCCATCAGCACCGACCGGGCACGAAGCGCATCGAAGGACGCAAGAAGGACTTACGCCCATGGATACACAAGCGGCGATAACTAGGGCGAGTGGAAACATCAGTGGACGGACGCCGGTGTATGCGCCCGCTATACTCGCTCGTAATGAACATAGGATACCGAATCAATAGTGTGACAATCATGGACGATCACCAAACCGAATACGACCCGTTTGAATTTGCTGACCCGGATTACGCGCAGCGGTTCCATCAGCTATTTGACGCATACATCGAATCGCGAGTAAAGGGCATTCCACGTGATCTGGCAGTGATCGACGCGTTCGAACTCATCCGCCTGCGCGTTAGCCTTCACAACGTGGACCAGTTAGGCCGTGCTGCGGATGCCAACCCCTACGTCAAGGCTCGCTTCGAGAAGGCGCTGGCGGCGAAGGCCGTAAAGAGTGACCTCTGGACCCAAAACAAGGCGGTCCATAACCTGCTCAAGCTGATCGAAGACCCGCGTGTAAGGGACACCACGCGCCTAAACGCCATCAACACGCTAAACGCCATGTGCGGCTATCTCGATTTGGATGACGGAATGAAGCGCAAGATTGGTCACACGCTCGAAGACTTCTACGCGATGAGAGCGTCGCAACAAACGCACTAATCATGGACGCGAACGAATATAAACACATTCTCGCGGAAGACGGCAGACGTGTCGCAAACCGTGCCGCATATGCCGCTTTTCGGAACGCTGCAGAACACTCGCTCAACGACTTCTATCAGATGTACGACAGCGAAGAGCGTTTGCCAGAGAGCGAGCGCTGCAAGACCGGGATGATTGATCGGTTCGATCCGTGCAATTGGAGCGGGCATTACCTAAACCACCCGGCCAACACCCTCAGCCCGGTCTATCACGCGACAAGAGGCGCGAGCGCACGTTGGCTCGATCAACTTGTCGGAGCGTGCAAGTTCTGGGGCGATTGGGTCATCAAGTTTCTGTACTACAGCATGGTGCATGACGTGTCGAACGATTTGTTTGACCGCATCGCGGACGATAAAGGCGAGTTCAACGACGGCAATGGCTGTGCGGTCTGTTTCTGGTTTCCGGGTTGGTTTGGGTGGTCGGCATGGGTAAATAGCTTGAGCGATGAGGATATATCCGCGCTGCAACTCGTGCTGCGATGGTGCGTGGGCGAACTGCTCGTATGCCGTCATCCCGATCCGGGTTCACCTGAAGCCGAGGCGTTCTTGGCTAGACATGTATCACAGACGAAACAGGGAGTGAGCAATGGGCATAGTGTCGAAACGAGCGAAGAAGAGTGAAGCTGAGACGCATAAAACCGCAGTGACATTCTTTGCGCCAGCAGCGGCAGAGCCGAAAGCCAAGGCAGAGTCGAAAGCCAAGGCTGAAGATGAAGCGCCAAAAGCAGCACCGAAGCCCGCGACCGAAGAACCGAAGAAGCCAGCACGCACATTCTTCGACAGCGGGCGCGACTCCGTCGATCCGATTCACAGCTTGTCCACGCATCGCCCGGTCAAGGTCATGACCGAAGCGGAAAGGGCGGCACGCAAAGTGGAAGAGATGCAACGAGTGCGACGCGGTACGGACTGGCTCATGTCGGTGCTGACGCGTCGCTGAACGTCAGTTTTCACTTAACCAAGAGGAGTACGTAGTAATGAACATAAACGTCGAATACAAAGGACCGACCAACGGCGCGAAGGTCGTTCGTCACACGGACGGCAATCGGCTGCTCAATCAGATCGCGGCAGGCGACTTGGCACACAGGCAGGCGCAAGCTCACGCCCAACGCGTCGCACATCGTATCGCTGACGCGGCGAGCGCTCCGGAAGATGAGCCTGTCGAATCGGAAACAGGCGCGGCTGAGTAAAGTCCCGTGCGCGTCCCGCTATGCGCTAATCCCAAGCGCATAGCACATGCAACCGCCTTCGAGGGGCGTGGTGTGCTAGAAGCTGGCTGTAAGCCGTTCTGGCGCACCGCCCATCTCGTATCCTTCCCGCCTTAGCCGCGAACCAGCCGGACACCGATTCCGCCACACAGCGCGGTCTATCCGGCTTCGCTATTCGCTCCATGCCCTTTTAGGCCGCGCCGCAAACCGTACAATGTATGTGACCACCACGCTTACAAAGAACGGAAAACATGACGGCATCTGCGGCAATAGCAATCAGCGCGATTCATGCGGCCAGCGCGACCGCGTCTGCGATTGGAGATGGAATCAGTAGCGGTGTATGGTCATTCCTTGGCGGTCTGGCCGGCGCGGCAGTGGCGGTCGGCCTTGCGCTATGGCAGCAGCGCGCTCAGGGGCAGCGTGAGCGAATAAAAATGGCAACGGACTCGGCAAGTTCGCACATGGCAAATGTCGCGTTCGACAAGTACGTTCAGTTTTGCGAGAGCTACGCTGAAAGCGCAGGCAAAGCATTCGACACTCTTCTGCGTCATGGGCCGACCGAAAAGGTCTTGGAGAATGCCGGAGACCTGTACCGCCTTCGGCGCAAATGGTCGCTTTGGATCACGACTGAAACCGATAACAGCCTAGAGAGATTCGAACAAGCGTTTCGTGAGATCGGTGCCAGCGCCGGATATGTTGAATCGACTCGCCGCGAACCGGATGCAGAAGCGCGCGGCGAGCACATAAAGCGTATGTATATGCGCTTGGCCGAAGTAATGGGTTTCCCGGAATGGGAGGGGAAAAAGGTAAGCCAAGAGTTGGCGCAATCAGCGCTAGACGCGCAGCTTCGCAAAGTATTGGGAACCGAGCAATTCGATGTCTTGCGTCGCGCGGTGATTACGCGGGCAGTGGCTGAATTTATTGCGAGATAAAACGCGTTGAATAATGGACCAACGGTGACGGGACGGACGACATGCGAAAAAGAACCTTCGAGAGAGTCAGAGACATTCATTTTGGCCGCGTGCCCGTTGGCAAAATTTTTCTGCTCGTCGTTATTTGCGGCGTAGCGTGTGTGGGGCTGTCCATACTATGGTTGGCCATGGATGGCATTCCGTACTGGGCGTACAAGGCCACTCTAATAGTTGCCGTAGCGGTGTTTTTGCACCATATGGTCACCAAAGAGGATGAGCTCAAATGGCTGCAACAGCGCGAGTACATGTCCTTTCGCGTCGAACTGTTGTGCGCAGACCTAGACTTGATCCGCGCCAGCACGGTCAATTTCGGGATCATCGGAAAGATCGGAGAAGCGAACACCTACTATGCGGAACTTTCAACGGGCAAGGTTGAGGTCGCGACTGCTTGGCGGCAAAGGCTGGACGCAGACAAGCGCCCCTATAAATACGTGACGAGCGCCGGAACGTTAAAAGTGAACGATCCAGCGTGGTGAGCAACCGCCGTATAAAGGCGTTTGCGCCTGCGCGGCTAAGCCACCACACCAGCCGCGCGACTTCTCCGGGCCGCCTACTTGCAAACCGTATGCTGAGCGCCTTGATCGAGGGTCGTCGTGCATTGCTCGCCGTGCTCCGATCCGCCCGAGTATCGAACCGTCGCACCGACTAATAACGCCACGCATAGCAGCCCGACGCAACACTGCTTTAACGTTGCAGGCCGCTTCCAGTAGGACGCGGCTGCGTGGCTCTTCAGTTGCTCGATTAGCGGCGTGCCTCTGTCCTCCGCAGTTTTGAGGCGGTCATACGCACTTGCGATCATCGAGGTGCGCCATTCAGCCGACTCTTCCTTATGGTGCTTTGCAAGCAAAGCCATCACGCTTCGGAATGCTCGAATCTGCTCGTACACGAACGCAACGCCGTTCGCCAAGTCAGGACCAAGCCCGCCGATCTTTTCCACGCAGGCCTCAAACACAGGGCTTCCCGGTTCCGGCGTTTCGCGCAGGGTCAGTTCGGCGCCAGTTTTCGTGCGTGCGTGAAGAGCCGTAAGAATATTCTTCAGAAGCGGTATTCCACTCGCGTGAGATTCGAGTTCGCCAGCCAACGCACCGGCGAGCGCCTGGCTGTCGCGAAAGCGCCGGAAGTCTTCAGCTAGGAAATTATTAAAGTACCCGCCCACAAGTACGCCCGCGAACGCGACGAGCGCGGCGTTTAGATCGGCCATGTTTTATTTACGGTCTGCGGCTTTGAAGGAAGAGGTGGGAAGGAGACAGCCCTATTCGGCGCAGGTCATCAGAATTATCCAACAGGCGTCACGCCCGCTGGGTTCCCTTTGATCGCAGGCGGTCTGACCCGCCGTCTCCCGTCTTATGCTTACGCTCCACCATCCTCGGCATCGTCTAGTGGATTCGGTCCTGGTCGCGCCTGTTAAGGTAGCAGTCGGATTGTCGAATTTGACGTTTTTCCCCGTACATCACCCCGTAGGATCAGACATTCACCGGATGCCGCCAGCGCGAATGGTTGGGGAATTCAAAAATTGGGTCAACATATGCCCTCCTAAAGAAACCCCACTATTGGGTAAGACGATTAATAGCACAACCCGCAACGCTTGTCCAACAGCCGGTCGAGATGTAGCAACCACCCTCTAGAGGCGGTTCACGTCTGGCGCGGCAACACTCAAAGGCTACGCGGGGCTCCCAAGGGACTCGCCTACTTGCAGCCCATACGAAGTAGGCAAGTCAAGTCACAGGGCGCGTGCGCCTAGTACGGTAGCCAAGACGTATCGTTACACGACCAAATGCGCGGCAAGGCGAGCGAGCACGCGACCAGGCACGACTTGAACTTGGCCATCTCGTCGGGTGTGTTTTGACTGGGCACCTTACATTGTGACGTGCATTGCGATACGCCTGGACTTTGCAATTGCAATGCGTCGCTCTCTCCGCGCTTTTCGGCAATCGCGATCTGCATCGTTTGATCATCCATTAGCTTGGGCAGGACATATGCCCGCAGGCGGTTCAGTCGATCATTTTGCTCGTCCAAGTTCCGACGGATGACCACACCAGCAGGGAGAGTATCTTGGTGAGCGGCTTGGACATCGGCCCACATTTGGCTGGCAATCGGCTGAGTGGTTTTGGTCACCCCCAAGCAGTACGCGGCCTTCAACTCAACATCGGTCGGTCCCGATTGCGCTGTTGCGCGGCCAGACAACATGGTCAACGCCGCTAAGATTGCCGCGAGGATGCGCCGCATGGAGTGCCCCCGGATTTTTGGTTTGGCAACGGTATGCCAAAGCCACCCCTCACGCGATTTTGGGGCAATAGCGAGTTTCGCACACGTCAGAGGGATCGAGCAATGTAGCAAGGGACGAGCAAACCGCGCCTGCTCATGGAAGTCGCAGGCGCGCGGCACGGTCATCAGCCAAGCCGCGCGACTTCTACGGGACTGCTTACCCGAGCACGTTCACGAGGTCGTCAGCGGATAGGTGGACGTAGCGTTGCAACATGCCCAGAGTCTTGTGACCGCTCACCACGCTCAACTGCGCGGTCGTCAGGCCAGCGCGCGCGAGCCGGGAGCAGGCGGTGTGCCGCAGGTCATGAAACCGAATGTGGGGTATTTCGGCGCGGCGAACGGCTCGGATGAAATTGTGCGTGATGTCGCCTAGCGCAAACATTCGCTCTGTACCTTCCGGCAGCGAGCGCAGGACGGCTATCGCTTTCGAAGACAGCGGCACATCGCGCGGCGTTCCGTTCTTCGTCATGTGCAACCGGGCCACGCGTCGGTCCCAATCAATCGCATCGCGGCGTAGCGCCAGAATCTCGCCTTGGCGCATCGCGGTTTCCAGCGCGAACTCGATGGCCGGCGCGAGATATGTATTTCCAGAGGCGCGAGCCGCAGCCAGCAATTTGACTTGTTCATCAGCCTTAAGAACCCGGTCACGCGCGGCAGGGGCACGAGGGCGGCTAATCCGAACGTCCGGCACCACGATCCCGAACTCCAGACATGCACGGTTGAGCGCCGCCCTGATTATGTTTAGCTCACGGAGGACCGTGCCCGGTTTAACGGTGCGCAAGCGCTGGTCTCGGTAGTCGGCCAGAATTTCTGAGGTCAGGGCCGCAGCTCGGACGCGCGTGAAAGGCTGCTTCAGGAAAAAGGCGATCCGGGCGTGCTCGTCCGCCGCGCCTCGGTGAGAGGGAACGCAGCGCGTGTCGTACAGACGGAGGATGTCGGCCACGGTCGCTTCGTCCACTGGCGCGGGAGCGGCGACACGTTCGCCGGTGTCCCACGCTCGTTCGATTCCGCGCGCCCACTTGATAGCGTCTTTCTTATCAGAGAACGTTTTCGATAGGGTCCGGAACCCTTTGCGTCTGCACTTCGCCTGATATGAGATTTCGCCGGTCTGGCTCGCCCGCTTGCTGATAGTTGGCATGGTTCGCGTCCTTTCTTGAGTCCTAAAGACGCAGGAACGGAGCAAGAAGTGCGTGGCTATTGGGTTTCACGGCGCCCTTACAAGGCGTAGGTCGGGAGTTCGAGCCTCTCAGCACCCACCATTCCGTTTCGCGATTTGCTTCCGGCAGTTCCATAGTGATCTGCTGTAGTACCCGAAAACCCGTATAGCTATTGGCTCTACGGGTTTTTTGTTGTTGCTGGAGCGCCCGGGCAAGTCCGCCGGCTACCGCCTGAACCCGGACTTTTATCGTTGTATCTTTCGTTGCATTTTGTCTCCCATGTCCGTCAGACGATGGGTATGCAACCATGGCCCGATCTCCGCTCCACCAGCTAACGCGGCTAGGAATTTTCACCGCAAAGCCGGCTTCCAGGCTTTCACGCTATTAGATGGCGGCCGTCACCGATTCAATGCAGCAGCGGAATGAAGCGAAGTTTCGTGCGAGGTTCTCTGCATCTTCCCGCGGATGTTCGACGATCTGTCGACTCAGAAAGCAGTCTTCGGGCGCGATATTGCCTTCGATGTCGACGAAGCTGAGCACGCGCCCGGCATGCGCGTGCACGTAAGGTGCTTGTCAACATGAAGGACGTTGCATCAGCCACGCAACTCGTGCGTGAGCTAGCGAAGATCGGCTTCATCGGTGCGGCGACGTACAGGAAATTCAACTCCAACTCCGGCCCGATGAATGACTGTTCAGGGGAAGTTCGGGAGACCGCTTTCGGTCTACAAGCGACGGATGGCCACTACAACGCCAGGTAGCCGGCCGCTCCACGCGCGGTTAGCCGCAATATTGCTAACAGGTCCTATCACCCTTCGATAGGGTCGCATGAGCGGCCCCAGGCTCCAGTTGCTATGCTAGTCATCATCGATCAGCACGGGAGCGAGCTTGGCCAACCCGGATTTTCTCGACAGCGAGCCGAAGAACACGCACTTCATCGCTGCGCAAGCGAGCCCGTGCGACGAACTCTTCATTCGCACGCAGCCTGCCGCGGTCGACCACCCGTGCCGGCGCAAGCGTCTTGCGCTCGCCGCGACGATTCTCGGCTCAAGCATGGCGTTCATCGACGGCTCCGTCGTCAACGTCGCGCTGCCCGCCATTCAGAGCGAGTTCGCCGCGAGCGTCGCAGCGGTGCAGTGGGTCGTCAACGCCTACCTGCTCTTTCTCGCGTCCCTCGTGCTGGTCGGCGGATCGATGGGCGACCAGTTCGGCCGCCGCACGGTGTTTATCGCCGGCATCGCGCTTTTCACGCTCGCGTCGGCCGCTTGTGGGTTTGCGCCGAATGCGCTTGCGCTGATCGCCGCGCGCGCGGTTCAAGGCATCGGCGCGGCACTGCTCGTACCAAGTAGTCTCGCGATCATCGGCGCTGTATTCGACGGCGAAGCGCGCGGACAGGCAATCGGCACCTGGGCCGGCGTCGGCGCGATCACATCGGCGGTGGGACCGGTGGCGGGCGGCTGGCTCGTGGACGCGTTGTCGTGGCGTGCGATTTTCTTTCTCAACGTCCCGTTTGCAGCGGTGACGATCGCGCTCGCAATTGCGTCGGTGCCCAACAGCCACAAACTCGATGCGTCCCAACGAGCGGACTGGCCCGGCGCGCTGAGCGCGGCGGCGGGACTCGCCGCACTCACGTACGGCCTGACCCAGGCTTCCGCGCGCGGTTTCGCGGATCCGTTCGTATTGTGCGCGATTGGCGCCGGCCTGCTAGTGCTCGCAGCATTCCTGATGATCGAGGCGAATAGCCATCAGCCCATGATGCCGCTCGACGTCTTCCGCTCGCGCGATTTTACAGGTGCCAACCTCATCACATTGCTGCTTTACTTCGGCCTCGGCGGTGCATTCTTCTTCCTGCCGTTCACGCTGATCCGCGCCCATGGCTACACCGCGACCGAAGCTGGTGCGGCGCTGCTGCCGGTGCCTGTCATTATGGGTTTGCTATCGCGCTTCACCGGCGGCCTGACGAGCCGCTACGGTTCGCGCGCGCTGCTGACCGCTGGCCCGGGCATCGCCGCAATCGGGTTCGCGATGCTGGCGCTGCCGTTTGTGCGCGGCAGCTATTGGGCGGGGTTCTTCCCGCCGCTGGCCGTGCTCGGGCTCGGCATGACGATCACCGTCGCGCCGCTGACCACGACCGTCATGAGCTCGGTGACGGCCGATCGCGCAGGCATCGCGTCGGGCATCAACAACGCTATTGCGCGCGTGGCGAGCCTGTTGGCAATTGCTGTGCTCGGGATCGTGTTCGTGTGGTCGTACCGCGCGATGCTATCCGCGCGGCTTGATGAGTTGCATGTGCCGCAGGACGCACGCCAGACCGGGAAGTTGCTGGAGCCGGACACGCAATCCGCGGCGGCAGCGGGCGATGCACATACACCGCTCCGCGGACCCGTGGCGCTGGCAGAAGCTGACGCCATCGCTGACGCACTGCGTGCCGTCGCGCTGGTGTCCGCTGTGTGCGCGCTCGCCGGAGCGGGTCTCGCGGTGGTGACCATCCGGCCCCGCAAGTGATGTGCTTCGCGTCGCCGGACGCGTCTGCTGCCGATGCGACTCCAGAATCGCATGCCACTCGACTTCGTCGGTACGCTGCCTGTAATTGGGGGCGCGGTGCAGGCGGCTGCCACGGCGTCACAGAACAGCCACGAACGGTCACTATGAAAGGCTGCTGTGAACGAGGCGGGTCGTTATCTGCCAGTTGACGAGGCGACTGGTGCCATCATTCCGCTAAAGCCCGACGGTGCGGCACTGCCGGGAGCGGCGCTTGCATGTGAGGCATGCTGGAGCAGCAACGGACGTTGCCCAGATGTTCAATGCTGCGGCGTCGTACCGATGGGATTCTTTGGCACACGATGATGGTCTTTTGGAGGAGCTTGAAATGGCAACTGAAACGTATGCAGGCCGCACCCAGGATGATCGTGCGGCACAGCGCGCTGGCACAAGGGTCCCGGCGCAGGAACAGCCGGGTGGAAAAATGGCGGTGGATGGCACAAAGCCGGACGCGTCCCACAGTTGCGGAGAGTTGTCCGAAGAGGGCAAACGCGCCTGGCAACAGGGAAATACTGTCGGCGGCAAGCCTGAGGCGTGATTTGCAGATCTCGCGTACGTCCTGCATGCGCGGGACGTACCCTCAAATCGCGGACGTTCGGGCTGACATGCACGGAGCCTCAGCGGGCACACGCGTCGGGGCGCCGCCCAGCGTTGTCGGCGCCGCGCACTAGCGGGCGCCATGGCCTTGCTTTGCGCCACCGCCGGCGTCCTGCGGCGACGGGCGCCCCGCGGACGCTCGTGCCGCCCGGCCTGCTCCCGCCGGTTGGCCGGATAGCGCCCGTTTGCGCGTGGGGCTGCCCGCGCTCGGCCGCTCATTCTGCATGAGCAAGCCAGCCAGGGCGGGGCTGTCATCGAGAAGTTCGAGGCGAGCATCGACGGCGGCTTCGCGGTCGTGCTGCTCCCACCAGACGATGTGGGTCATACCATCAAGGAGGAATAGTTGAACTCCGCGGTGACTATTTGCGTGGTGCGTCGGCGCAGGTATGACGGTCCTGCAACCGTCTCACCAGGCGCAAGCCTTGCTGGTGCACGCCTTATTCCAGCAACGCTGTACTGATCTTCCGGAGGAAAGCATGGCAGACGTCGAACAGTTCAAGGACGACCTGGAAAACAACGCGGACGGCCTGATCGGGGGAAGCCGGGGCGACTTTATGGAAGCGCTCGGCGAGGCCGTCTATTCCCGGGTCGCCAGCGACCAGCTGGACAGCATCGTTGCTGCGTACCTGACCCTGCAGGAGGTGATCGACGCGAACGTCGATAATCTCGATGACGAGGCCGACGAGGCTATCGATGAAGCGACGACCGAGTTCAATGAAACGGTCGGCAGGATCCTGGGCGTGTAACGACGCCGGCGTCACGTTCTTTCCGGGGTGCAGGCGCTGCACGTCAACGCGTGGACCGAGCGGCAGACGTAGACGCTGCCGGCATTGACTGTCAAGCAACGCCTGGCGGCGATCTGCCACCTGTTTGACTGGCTGGTCACCGGCCAGATCGTCCCGGACAACCCGCTGCGTCGGTGCGCGGCCCCAGCCATTCCAAAGGCAGGACGCCGGTGCGGGACGCGAATGAGGCACGGCAAATGCTCGACAGCATCGAGCCGAGGACCCGGATTGACCTGCGCGACCGCCGATGGCAATAGCGGATGGATGGGGTAGGGGGAGCCATTGCAACCATAGCGAGGAATGAAGAACGTCACTGCCGAGTTCGTCCTTTCAACTTGCGCGCAGCCGGTCGCGCGATCTGCTCCGCTTCGCACATCGTCCGCAACTTACCAACACCCGCGCAAGGTCCTCAAGGTTGGCCAGTCGATCACGGGGCTCGCCTGCTCACACGTCCGGATTGCTTTTTATAAAGCCGGTAAACGCGCTGTACGACGGATTGATGGGCGTGCCGTCGAGCATGATGCCGTATGTATCGTTTCCGCTATCGAGCACGTACAACATGACCGACTGGATGTTGTGCGTCTTTCTCGCCGAATAGAATTCGCTCAACTGGCTCGTGATGTAATTTGCCCGATAGGCCTGCGTCCGCTCCGGACCCGCGTTCCACTCGCTGATGATGAACGGGACGCCATAACGCGCCTTGCAGTACGTCGGCAGATCGAACCCCGGACCCTGGCCGTCGGTGGGAATAGCGAAGATGTCGCCGTAAACTTCGTAGTTATGCCAGGTGGTGATGTCCCAACGAACCTTGGCGTAACCACTGCTGCCGTCGGGCTGACTGCCTTCCCACAATGCGTCGGATGCGCCGATATCGTTCACGCAGAAATTGACGCCGCACTTCGCCGAGGGCTGTACCGACTTCACGCCGTCTATCATGCCGCGCAGGACGCCGCGCAGAAGCGGCCAGTTGGCGTTGTTGAAGTCGATAGCCTTCGTGCCGGCGTTGGTGTCGTCGAGAATGATCGCTTTGTCACGCGTCAGTTCATTCCCGCATTCGTACATCGTCACGCCGTATGGCATCAGCGCGCGAGCGACCGTGGAGCCGGAACTGAAGCCCGCGCTGTAAGCCGCCGATTCGCTGGCAAAGAGAGTGCCGTCGCTCTGATAGATCCCCTGCTGGATCAATGCGAACACCTGAAGCCCCGCCGTCTGCAACGTCTGCGCGATGTTGGTCACCGGGCCGAGCTGCGATGAGTCCGCCGTGCAGCCGACGCGATAGGTCGTGCAGCCCATCGTCTTCAGGATAGTGACCAGTTGCGCGGGCGTGTACAGGTAGTCGTGGTGACCGTTAATGCCGTAGAACGAACCCGCGGCCGGCGCCGTAGCAATGCGCGGGTCGGAGCAAGCCAGCCATTGAGCCTTGACCTCGGCGTTGACATAAAACTGACCGCCGGTATTGCGCAGGTATATTTTGCCGCCGTACCACAGCACGAGCGATACGTTGTAATTCGTGCCCGCCACCACGCCGTTCTTGTACGCGATGCCATTCACAAGGGTCCACTTGGCGCCCGTACTGTCGATGATGTAAGGCGCCGACGGCATCGTGGTGCCGTCTGCCGAAGTGCCGCCTGTCAGCCGGGGATCAGCGCACCTGATCCAACCCGTGCCGCTCCATTGATAAAACTCGCCGGACGTATTTTCAGCGTAGACGGCACCGGTGTAGTACATGGCGAGCGCAACGTTATAGTTGTTTCCCGCTACTGCACCGTTCTTATAAAGCACGCCGCCCGTGATGGTCCAGACCGCGCCCGCGCCGTCGATGATCGAACTGGCGGGCGGCATGGCCGTGCCGTTTGCCGAAGGCGAGGCGCTGCTGCGCGCCGTGGCGCGCGCGGCGGAACTGCCGCTCGCAGCGCTCGCGCCAACTTCGCTGTCTTCGCCTCCACCTCCGCCACACGCGCTAAGAAGATAACTTCCGCCGAGGGCAACCAGCCCTCCAATGAATTGACGTCGCTTAACCATGGTGACCTTCTCGATCGATAAATAGCTCATGAATCTGATTCGGGCTGCTAACGATCAAGAACATCGTTTTCCAAACCCCGCCGCGGATTTGGCCTGCTTGAGCGCGCATGACTGGCGATGCTGAGAGCGAGCCCTCGTTGCGCTACGCACTCGGCGCAGATCTCACGTTGAGGGAGTCAGCAATTTTTGCCGGTCATGATCGTGCAGGCTGCAATTCCTACTTGTATATCGGCCGGTGGTCCGGGAACTACTGCGTTCGCGGCAAATAGTATGAATTTTTCTGGAGGCGGGGAGACAGGCGAGAAATTGCCTTTCTTCTTAGGAAAGGCGGGGGAGGGTGTCCGGTTCGGGTTGGTAATGAGGAAGGCTCGTTCAAATTTTTATCAATCAGCGAAAGTGCGCCGCCTCGCAGGTGTGAGCAGAGCCGGCCTATACGCTCATCACCGAGGCGTTGCCGATGAGCTTCCATCAGCAGGTCCGCCGCAGACTATCCGTCCAAAAAAGGCCGGAACAAGCCTTGCTGTCGACCAGAATTGGAACGTGCAGCGCTCGAGTCACTTTCTCAAGTTTCCCGAAATCCGATAGGTTTAACCGGGAGCCGCATGATCCATGAGCTGTTTCAGCGCTGCGGTTCAGCGTGCCATGGATGCGCCGTGGTGTGAGATCACTGCGCCGCTGGGATCTGCGAGGCCTGTGCGCACGAATGCGAAAAGCAGGAAGCAGCATTGTAAGGATTACGCTCGCGCGCACGGGCTTAGGCGAAAGGGTGCGGTGCAATAGCCTCGGCATAATGAATGTCGGACCGGGCCAAGGGCTCTATGGAAGTCCAGCATGGATGAATCAATAACGGGCGACGAAGCCTTCTACGAAGCGCGGCAACAGATGGTGGAGAGCCAGATCGTATCGCGCGGCGTGAGCGACGCGCGCGTCCTCGAGGCAATGCGCGAGGTCCCGCGGCATCTGTTCGTGCCGCAGGAGTTAGCGGAATTCGCATACAGCGATACGCCGTTGCCATTGGCCGATGGGCAGACCATCTCGCAGCCGGTGATCGTCGCGCGCATGCTCGCGGCGGCGGAACTCGCGCCGGCAGACCGCGTGCTGGATGTCGGCACCGGCTCCGGCTACGCGGCAGCGGTGGCCTCGCGGCTCAGCGCACACGTGGATAGCATCGAGCGTCGCGCCTCGCTTGCGCAATCCGCGCGCCATGCGCTGCGCGAGCGCGGCTTTGACAATGTGGACGTACATCATGCAGACGGCACGCGGGGCTGGGCAGCTGGCGCGCCATTCGATGCAATCATCGCAGCCGCCGGCGGCCCGGATGTGCCGCCCGCATGGCGCGAGCAGCTGTCAATCGGCGGCAGGATCGTGATGCCCGTGGGCGCGTCGCGAGAGTCGCAGCGGCTCGTTAAGCTGACACGCCGCAGCGACACCCAGTTCGACGAAGAAGATTTGGGCGGCGTGCATTTCGTTTCGTTGATCGGCGAGCAAGGGTGGCCCGATGAGGGCGCTGCCCAATCGGAAAGCCCGTTGAACGAAGACGCTGACCAACCGCATAGGCCGCCGGAAATCCAGCAGCAGCAAAGACGACAGCCAGCAAAGCCGTCCCGGACGCCGCGGCCGCAGCCGCTGGCCGAGCTGATCGCCGCCGCTGCGCGCCCGCTCCCTGAGCCGGAAGACAGGAGCTTCGCCGATGCGTTCGATCATCTAGGTACGAAGCGCGTCGTGCTGCTTGGCGAATGCAGCCACGGCACCTCGGAGTTCTACCGGGCGCGCGCGGCGATCACACAGCGCCTTGTCGAGCGGCATGGCTTCACGATTGTCGCCGTAGAAGCCGATTGGCCCGATGCCGCTATCATCAACAGTTATGTGCGCTCGCAGGAGCCGCGCACCGACGAGCCCCCGTTCCAGCGTTTTCCGGTCTGGATGTGGAGAAACGAGGAGTTCGCGGCCTTCGTTCGCTGGCTGCGCGCGCATAACGAAAGTGTCCAACGCAACAAACGCGTCGAAGCGGCAGCCGATGCGCAAGCCTGCGGCTTTTACGGCCTCGACATGTACAGCCTGTCGGCATCGATTGCCGCCGTGCTCGACTATCTGGATCACACCGATCCGGACGCCGCGAAGGTCGCACGCGAACGCTACGGCTGTCTCACGCCCTGGCAGAAGGACCCGCAAGTGTACGGACGCGCCGTGTTTTCGGCGGGCTTCGCAACTTGCGAGAATGCGGTGGTCGAGCAGTTACAGGATCTGTTGCGCAAGCGGCTGGAACAGTCACACGGCGACAACGACCGCTGGTTCGACGCCACGCAGAACGCGCGTCTTGTTGCATCGGCCGAGGGCTATTACAGAACCATGTATCGCAGTTCCGCCGGGACCTGGAATCTGCGCGACACGCACATGTTCGAGACGCTTCAGAGCCTGCTGGACTCGCAAGGCCCTGCCAGCCGCGCGGTAGTGTGGGCGCATAACTCGCACGTCGGCAATGCAGCCGCGACCGAAATGGGCCGCGTGCGCAACGAGCTGAACGTGGGTCAGCTATGCCGCGAACGTTTTGGCGACGAGGCCGCGCTGATCGGATTCGGCACGCACGCGGGTGCCGTCGCGGCGGCGTCGGATTGGGACGGCCCGATGGAAATAAAGGCCGTACGGCCCTCGCGCGAGGACAGCTATGAGTACCAGTTCCACAGATCCGGCGAGCCGCGCTGTGTCCTCGATCTGTCGAGCGGCGCGGCCCCGTTGCTGCGCGATCGGTTGAAGGAAGCGCGGCTCGAACGTTTCATCGGCGTGATCTACCGCCCCGAGAGCGAGCTGCATAGCCACTATGCGGAAGCCGTGCTGCCCGAGCAATTCGATGCGTACGTATGGTTTGATACGACACGCGCGGTCGAGCCGCTTGCCACCCGCGCGACCGAACGCACGCCCGACCTGTATCCATTCGGCGTCTGAAGCGGCCTTGATCGCGAGAACGCTCGACTGGCTCCCCGCGACAACCAGGTGTGCTGAAAGATGGATGCTATCGCCGTGCGGTCCGCTGTGAGATTCATCCCAGTCCGTTCGACCCGACGCTTTCCCCCATTGTGCGACTTGCCGGAAGGTATCCGCACCGGGCCCTGGAAAGAACGATAGTAATACTAAACTACATGCGCGGATTTAATCGGCAGGTCAAGCAGATGCGCCGTTGCATCTGCTGCCAGGTTCGGTCCAGGTTCCGTGCTGCCGCCTTGCGAGCTCTCTTCTATGATGGCGCCATTGGCTACCGTTTGTGACTGCGCCCCATGAACAGATTCCTGATCGTCGTTGGCGTACTGTGCATTCTTGCCGGCGTCGGATGGCACTGGCTCGCGCGCATTCCGTTCGGTCGGCTCCCTGGCGACATTCATATCGTCCGCGATGGATTCAACTTCCACTTCCCGATCGTCACGTGCATCGTGATTTCGGTCGTGGTATCCGCGCTGTTATGGTTCTTGCGGCGCTGAGCGCGGCTTTCGCGTCGGAACGGCGTCGGGGCACAACAATGCTTTCTGCGAGGTACTGAACGCGTACAGTCGATTTCCGCGGGGCGAAAGAATTTGTCCAGGTCAGCGCAGCTTTGTGGCGCGGCATCTGAGCAGGCGCAGTCGGCGACGAGCCGTCATTCGCCCGATCGTCGCCTGGACGCTCAGATGTCGGCTCTGGCGCACCGAACCGCCATTCCGCTTAAGCTGCGGACGGGGCAGAAGAATCTCCCTCCTACTTGTGCGTAATTCGCCTTACCGTGCTGGTAACGAGGTCCACGTAGAAAAGGTCTCCGTTTTGACCAGCTTTCAAATCCACCGGTCCTCCTTGCAGACTCTTTGCAAACGTCTGAGGCGTGTTGTCGGGAGGCTGCATTGTCCAGATGCATTTCCGGAGCAGATCGCCAAAGTACAGAGCGTTCTTGAACTGGACGGGATAGGTCGTGCTTGTGTCGTCAGTGAACCCAATGGCAGAGAGCACGCTGCCGTTCTGGTCCGGCCCTCCGCCGGACGGCTTGCCGCCGCAGGACTTTCCCTTTCTGTCCTCGAGCGTAACGTAAGCCTGGTGCGCGTATGCAAAGAACGGCGCGGTGATACCCCCAACGCTCCCGCAGTAGGCAGTGCTCTGGTAGTCGGGTTGCGGAGCCGCAGCGGAGTTGTTACTGGGGTTCCATCCTTCGTAGCACGGCCATCCAAAGTTCTGGCCGGCGACGCTCACGTGATCGATGGACTCCCAGGTGTTCCAACCCACATTGCCGACATACAGTTCATCCGTGCTGGGCACGCGGGCAAAACGGAAAGGATTGCGCAGGCCGTTTGCAACCATAGCTATGCTTTGGGTTGTCGTGCCTGGATTCGCTATTCGTAGAATGACGCCATCGCTGTAGGGCGAAACGCCCTGACTGCGGAATGCCCCCTGCGGCAGATTTGTGCCATCGCCGCAAGCCTTGTCCAACTGACCGTAATCTACCTGGTCGAAGCTTGCGCCGTCACCGGCGCTGACATAAAGCGTTTTGTTATCTGTGCCAAAGGCCAGGTCGCCAATACTGTGGGACGTGTAGTAGAAGCACCAGGTCTCGTTGCTCGATCCTGCGGCGGGCAGGATCTTCGTTTCGCCCGTCCCTGTCAAAAGAGAAAGTTGGCCGTGGGTAAGCACGTTGCCGCTGCACGCCCCTGTAGCAGGTGGCGTGGTGTAAAGCACGTAGACATTCCCATCATTCTGAGGATCGACTGCAAGCCCCAGCAGTCCCCGGTCGGAATCATTGCAGACTTCGCCGCTCAGATCGGCAAATAGCAAACAGGTAGGCGCTGACAAGTCGCAGTTCCAGATCCTGCCGCCTTTTTCGGCAACGAAAACCCTGGTCTTGTTTCCGTTGAAACTTATCGCGGTCGGCTGGTTAAGACAGCCGCTGTACAAAACGTGTTCGGTAAAACCCTTTGGGAGGGTGGGTTGCGGCCTGGTGATGTAAGTGGGCTGGCACGTAACCGCCTGCGCAACAGCAGCGTCGGCCGCGGCATTGGGGACAGTAGCGCGCGGGGGAACTGCGTCCGCCACATTGGTCAACAACGGTAGCGTCAGCAACAGTGCCAGCGCGGCGATCACGCGGCTCTGGCTTACCCGGTTTTTTATATAGAGCGACACTTTGTCCTCCCGCACGGACCGAACCGTGAGGCAGCGCCACGCACCGCGTGAATCGTTTGCTTTCGGCGCCGCAGATCGTTCAATAGTGGGCCGTGCTCCGGCGGGCGGCGGACAAAAGACTGTCACCGTTCGCCAGGCAAACCGAATGGGGGATGAGCTCGAGCCGGCCCGTGCTCGCCTGGAAAAGCGCTGGATGCGCGAGCCTGTTAGTCCGGCCTATTATGGCGCCGAGGCCGCCTCATCGATACCACCGCTTACTTCAACAACCCGAATACCGCAACGCCGTTGGTTGTGCCGACATACACGTGTCCGTGCGCGATCATCGGTGTAATAAATTTGTTGCCTGCGCCGAACGTGTCCCGCGTACCTGCCTGATTGCTGTCGTAAAGTTCCCGACCGAGATCTTCGGCACTGAACGCATGGAGCGCCCCGACTGCGCCGTTCTCGGCTGCCCAGACAATCGCATTGGTCGCTCCGTTGGCGGAGACGCTTGGCGTCGCGCCAGGGTAAGCGAACGTGCCAGCACTGCGTGACTCAGGTGTGGCTGCGAGGCGCGCTGAGATCACCGGAAACGCCTTTAAATTGTCGGCGACCGCGCCAAAATACACGCGGTTGCCGTAGAAGGCGGGCATGCTGAAAACGCCCCCTGACAGTTGGCCATCGATTTGTTGCCAGATCATGTTTGCAGTCGCATTGAACTTGCCCATCGCATCACGGTTGACGACGTAAATCTTCGAGTCCTTCCCGGCCCCGACGGCGAGATGGCGAGTCGCGCCGTTCGTATCGACCTGGTCTGGTAGAACCAGCGCGCCTCCGGAGCCGAGATCCACGTCGTTTGCCGATTGCGCGACTGTGTCAAAGCTCGCGAAATAGTCTGCCACGGCGAGCCTTGGCGATGTCGCCAGCTTAAGGAAGCTGTTGCCATAGTCGCCACTCACTGGGAAGCCTTGTGCATTCAGTGTTGTATCGAACGTGCCGTTTGCGTCGAGCAGGTACAGCGCTGCGCCGTCGGACGCCATGCCTGCGCCGCTCATCCACACCGAACCCTCAGAGCCATTCGGTGTGAGGTTAAGCGCGCTCGTTTGTACGAGTGTATCCGCGCTGTAGGCCATCACCCAGCCACCGTAGGTCCCCTGGTCACAGTGTGAGGTCCATGCAAGGTACACATTGCCGTTGACCAGCGCCAGAGCCTGTCGCTCTGCGTATTGCTGCGGGTCGAACACCGTGACGCCGTTGCTGCTGTTTGCGCCCATGCCTGGATAAGTGGCCGTGATGTCGGCCGGACCGCCAAGTGCTTCAGCCCCTGTGGAGAGATCGATCGCATGCAGGCGCTGATGAATCGCGCCGCTCGCATCCTTGCTCATCACGACGGTATACAGGACGCCGCTCGGGCCGCGCGTCCGATCGATCACAGGTGTTGACGTGATGCCGATCTCCGGCGTGATCTGGCTGCAATTGCGGTTGTCGCTGGTCGTTTCACCGGAGCCGAGGAGCGAACGCTGCCAGAGCTGCGCGTTGGTGTCCGCGTCGAACGCGTACACGCTCGCGTGTTCGGTAACGACGTACACGACGTTGTGCGTTGCACTACCCGTGAAAAGATTGCTGACGTAGAGCGGTTGTGCGTCGACCTTGCCGTCCACGGGGAGGAAGCCCACCTTGCCGAAAGTCGTCGGATTGACATTTGCAGGTGTCAGCGTTGTCTCGGCCAGATATTGACCCGTCCGGGCCACATCGTTGTGGTAAGTCAGCACGTCAGTACTCGGCGGTGACGTGCTACTTCCACTTCCGGTTGCCGGTGGTGCGCCAGCCGTCGGGGGCGCGGCGCCCGTCGGTCCACCCGCGCCAGGGGTGCTGGCAGAGTCGCCCCCGCCGCCACAGGAAACGCAAATTGCCATGAGCATGGTCATCATGGCGCAGTGGCGCAATGAGGTCGGGCTTTGGTATGAACGGTTCATGAGCCTCTCCCGGACCGATCGAGCGGCCGCCGATGGTCGATGGGTGATTAATCTGGCCCCGGTAGCCAGATAGAAGCTCTACCGGCTCGCGAAATTTCGGTACCGGCAAAGCGCTTCAGGGTACTGAAATAATAGATCTCCTGACCGTCGGGACTTGTCGGTCGGCACGTGTCGAAGCCCTTTAAAAGGGTCATGTAGAGCCGGCATCGACCGGACGGATGACGCTCGGCGAATCATATGTATCGTTCGCGTTTGATTCAGTAGTCGTCCCGTCTCACCCTTTGAACGTCTTTGGATTGCGGCTCAGTGACCAGTCATCTGAAGCTGGCATGTTGGCACCGCGCCGTCGCCGACAGACGTTCGACCGATCCCGGCGAGCAGCGCCTCATCGCGTGCAATGACTTTTGGCAGATGGGTGCGCAAGAACTCCACCCAGGTCCGCGTCTTCGCATCTATAAACTTGCGTGATGGATACAGCGCGTAAACGTGCATTTTCTGAAGCGTATATTCGGGCAACACGCGCACTAAGGTGCCATCACGCAATCCGGAAATCGCCGCGTAAAGCGGCACCATGCCAATACCCATTCCCTCGCGAATCGCGACGATCAACGACTCCGCGATATTCACGTGCACGGGTCCATTCACCTGCATCGTTTCGCTGCCATTCGGGCCGTCCAGCACCCACTCGTGCGGCGCAAACGCTGGCGTGTGCAGAATGAGGCACTCGTGACGCGCCAGATCGGCCGGCTTCTGCGGCGCGCCATGCGAGTGCACGTAGGCCGGCGATGCGCACAGAATGCTAAAGGTCGTTCCTAGCGGAAGAGACACAAGGTCTGAATTGGGCAGAGTGGAAGCACCGATAACCGCTACATCCGCGCTGCCTTCGAAGAGATCTGGCATGCGCTGTGACATTGTGAGCTCGACTGTGACCTCCGGATACTGCGCGCGATAGCGCGAAATAGCCGGCAGCACATAGTGCTGCCCAATGCTGGCAAAGCTGTGCATGCGCAATGCGCCGGTTGGGCGCTCGTGCGCGCAACTGGCCTCTTCTTCCGCCGTGTCGACGTCTGCGAGTATCTGCTGGCATCGCTTCAGATAACGCTCGCCCGCGGTGGTAAGCGCAAGCCGTCGCGTCGAGCGGTTGAGCAAGCGGGCGCGCAAATGAGCTTCGAGTTCTGAGACCGCCCGGGACATCGCGCCGGTCGTTGAATTGAGTGATTGCGCGGCGGCGGTAAAACTACCGGCTTCCACCACGCGAATGAACACTCGCATATTTTGTAACGTATCCATCGATCCTTCTATTTCACGGCGGGAACGGTATTGTCCGCCTCGGCGGGGCGCGGATTGTTGTTCAATCTGGAAGAGAGGTTCCGCGCCTGTCGCCTTAATGCGCACATGGCATGCTCCTACAATCGGCGCCTTGTCTGCCGGTGCGATCAGTCTTGGCCGGCACATTTTCCAGCGACAGACCGGGACGCATTGCTTCCAGATGAAACGCGAACATGCGATCAAACCGACGTCGGACTCGCCCCAGCACGGCAGCGTCATGCTGCAAACCGTCAGCGCGGCCTTTCGGGACTGGGCGGCCAGTGATGGTCTCGCGTGGTTGCATCTGCTGAAAACGGTCACGGCGGGCCTGCTGGCGCTAGCCATTGCGATGGTACTGGATCTGCCGCAGCCGCGCATCGCCATGACGACAGTGTTCGTGCTGATGCAGCCGTTCAGCGGGATGGTGCTCGCCAAGAGCTTGTACCGGATTCTCGGCACCGCGGTGGGGACGGTCGCGGCACTGGTGCTGGGCGCGCTGTTCGTTCAGCAGCCCGACCTGTACATGATCGGCATGACCGGTTGGGTGAGTGCATGCATCGCGGCAGCGGTACGGTATCGGCATTTCCGGTGGTACGGCTTTGTTCTCGCGGGTTATACCGCTGCGCTCATCGGCATCCCCAACGTGATGATGCCGAATGATCTGTTTCTGGCGGCGCTCACGCGTGCAGCAGAGGTGGCTGTCGGCATCGTGTCTTCGAGCGCTGTTAGCGCACTGGTCATGCCCCAGCGATCCAGCCTCGCACTGCAGCGCGCGCTCCACATCCGGTATCGGAATTTTACTGCGTTCGCTGCTGACGCGCTGAATCGCGGCATCGAGCGGGGCCAGTTCGAGCGTCGCTTTGCGGATCTCGTCGACGAGATCGTGGGTTTCGAAGCGACTCGCATTTTCGCCGCCTTTGAAGATCCGGCCATGCGTTCGCGCAGTCAGCATTTTGGGCGCCTTAACGGCGAATTCATGGATAGCTGCACACGGTTGCATGCGTTGCATCAACTGCTGAAGCGGCTGCGCGCAAAACATCCGGCTACGATGGTCGAGGCGATTCAGCCATACTTCCGCGAACTCGCCGCGCTGATGGCGCCACAGCCCGCAACCAGCGCTGACGCCTCGCGTATGGCAGCCGGTTTGCGGCAGTTCCAGGCCAGCTTGCCGCGGCGTGTACGCGAAACCAGGAGGCCGTTGGAAACTGCATCGACCGAATCCCTGGCCGACTTCGATACTGCGGCAGAACTGCTTTACCGCTTCGTCGACGAATGGATCCGGTATTCGGAGACTTACGCTTCTCTGGCCCGGCGCAAACTGGCAAGCCAGCCGCGCAGTACGAACCGATACGTGAGCAGAACGAATGGTTTTGTCGTCGCGTTCACGTTTGTCCGATCCGCTGTAGTCATGGCGAGCGCCGGCGGGTTCTGGATCGCGACGGACTGGCCAAGCGGCGGTTTTGCGGTGATCGGCGCGGCGCTGGTGTGCGCGCTGACGTCCACCGCGCCGAACGCACCCAGGATGGCCGTGCAGATGGCGCTCGGCGCCGCCTTTGCGACCATGGCCGGTTACCTGTTCACCTGCTATGTGTATCCCAACATCGACGGCTTCCCGTTGCTTTGCATGATGCTGGCACCTGTACTCGCACTCGGCGCGTTCATCGCAACGCGTAAGGGAGCCACGGGATACGGGATCGGCTTTTCAGTGTTCTTTTGCCTGCTCGCCGGACCGGACAACGTGCTCACCTATGCGCCGGATCTGCTCATCAACAACGGCATCGCGCTCACTGCGTCGATGCTGTTGGCTGCGCTTGCGTTCGCAGTCGTTCTCCCCGCCGACATGCCATGGCTTGTCGGGCGAATCACGGACGATCTGCGCGCTCAAGTGGTGTGCGCGTGCAAGGAGGAACTGCCTGGTCTCAATCAGCGCTTCCAGTCGAGTACCCACGATCTGACCGCCCAATTGCGCGTGCTGTTGACGCGGCGCTCGCGCCGCCGCCGTGACGTCTTGCGCTGGATGCTGGCGACGCTCGAAGTGGGGCACGCCGTCATCGACCTTCGTAACGAAGCCGCGCGCGCCGACTACGCTAACGCATTGCATCCACGCTGGACCATCACCATTGTCCACATGCGCGACGACCTCGCAGCACTCTTCGAGCGGCCCGACAGGCGTCGTCTCGATCGCGCGCTGCTATCCGTACGCTCAGCGACGTGGCTTGCGCAGGACATGCTGCAAGCGGTTCATGCCGATCGTGACAAACGTCACGACCTGCAGCGCATTCTGAGTTGCCTGCACTTCATCCGAACCGCGCTGCTCGACAAGGACGCACCGTTCAACGCGGGCTGATCGACACGTGCCCGGATTAGCTGAGAGTCCGATCCTTCTACGGGATGGAAAGATCACTTTCGTGTAGCCCCGTTTATCTGCGTACGTGGCAGTCATATAGTTTCCTTACTGCCTTGTCGTCCCCTCGGGAGACTTCCACGGCACGTAATCGTAAGTTCTGGAGAACGAAATGAATGTGTTGAAGATTGCCCTGATTGCCTGTTCCTTGTCCGCTGTTGCCGCTCACGCACAAGCGGCTCCGGCCGCCGCGGAACAACAGGTCGCCAAAACGAATGCGCAGAGCGCCGCGAATGCCGCCGACGGACAAACGAAGCGGCGAGTCGCCGCGCCCGCGGCCAGGCAGGAAGAGTGCGTCGGGCCCGTGAGCTACTGCAACATCTTTTTCGGCAGCTAGGCAGCGCCACGCGTGAGCGCCGAACTACATGCAAGAACTGTCGCGAGCCATTGACGCACGACGAAACACCTTGCCGCGACGCCGTCCCATCGAGACGCCGCGGCGGGTGCGACAATCTGGCTACTGAGCGAAGCACCCCACAGACGTGCGCACCAGTAGACTGGTGGGTTGACTATGGAGAGACTCAGTTTCATGTACGAAGACCGGATTCGCTGCGCCCCGTTACGCGCAAAGATTACGTCGGCCGCCGAGGCGGCACTTCTGATCAAGGACGGCATGCGTGTCGGCGCGAGCGGCTTTACGCGCGCCGGGGACGCCAAAGCCGTGCCTGTCGCGCTTGCCGGGCGCGCGCGTCAGCAGCATAAGCCGCCGCGCATTACGTTGATGACGGGCGCATCGCTGGGTCATGACGTGGACCGCATGCTGACCGAGGCGCATGTGTTGGCGCGCCGCTTGCCGTTCCAGGTGGACAAGACACTGCGCGATGCGATCAACCGCGGCGAAGTGATGTTCGTCGATCAGCATCTGTCTGAAACGGTCGAGATGCTGCGCGCAAACCAGCTCGGCAAACTCGACCTCGCCATTATCGAAGCCGTTGCGATCACAGAAACTGGCGGTATCGTGCCGACTACCTCCGTCGGCAATTCGGCCAGTTTCGCGATTCTCGCCGACAAGGTTATCGTCGAGATCAATCTGGCCCAGCCGCTCGCACTCGAAGGACTCCACGACATCTGGATTCCAGGCCGCAGGCCGAACCGTGAGCCGCTGCCGATCGTGCATCCGCAAGACCGGGTCGGCACGCCGGCCATCGAAATCCCATACGAAAAGATCGCGGCGATTGTTATCACCGACATGGCCGACAGTCCGTCCACCGTGCTGCCGGCGGATGCCGGGACTGAACTGATCGCCGGACATCTGATCGAGTTTTTCCAGCACGAAGTGTCGCGCGGGCGTATGCCCCGGCGCTTGCCGCCGTTGCAGGCCGGCATCGGCACGATCGCCAATGCGGTGCTGGCCGGCTTTGTCGATTCGCCTTTTGACCCATTCGAGATTTACTCTGAAGTGCTTCAGGATTCGACCTTCGACCTGATGGATGCCGGCAAGGTGACGTTTGCCTCGGGTGCGTCGATCACGTTGTCGGCTCCGCGGCAGGCGCAGGTTTTCGGCGACCTTGAACGCTATCGCGAGCGCC
Organism: Burkholderia sp. WSM2230; assembly: GCF_000472445.1. Lineage (GTDB taxonomy): Bacteria > Pseudomonadota > Gammaproteobacteria > Burkholderiales > Burkholderiaceae > Paraburkholderia. Next base: position 92,169 of record NZ_AXAJ01000006.1, on the reverse strand, counting down.
TCGTGCTGCGTCCGCAGGAAGTCAGCAACCATCCGGAAGTCATTCGGCGGCTTGGTCTCATTGCGTTGAATACCGCGCTGGAATTCGACATTTACGGCAACGTGAATTCGACGCACGTGGGCGGCACGCACATGATGAACGGCATCGGCGGCTCGGGCGATTTTGCGCGCAACGCGTCGTGCGCGATCTTCGCGACTAGGTCGATGGCGAAACACGGCCGCATTTCGAGCGTGGTGCCGATGGTGCCGCATTGCGATCACAACGAACACGACGTGGATGTGGTCGTGACAGAGCAGGGACTTGCCGATCTGCGCGGCCTGGCGCCCCGCGAACGCGCCACGCTGATCATCGAGAAATGCGCGCATCCGCTGTATCGCGATGTGCTTCGCGATTACTATCGGGAGGCCTTGAAGGGAGGAGGGCAGACGCCGCATCGACTGGATCGGGCGTTCGCCTTGCATACGCGGCTGCGCGACACCGGCTCGATGTTGCCGGCACTGGAATAAGCCGGAAACTCGCCGGGCCGGCCGTTGTCGCGATGTAGCGCTGGTCAAAGCTCCGTTCGTCCGCGACGGCCAGCAACGCCGTCGCAGACTGCGTGATCTGGAGTCGTTTTACCGGCAATGCTCAGGCGGGAGGCAAAAGTTGCGGACCCGCAGCCGTATCAGCTACAATTGCTATTCGCCGTGTGTTTTGTAGCAGCCGCGGTGTGCAGTAAAAAAGCAGCAGTAAAAAAGCAGCAGTAAAAAAAGCAGCAGTAAAAAAAGCAGCTCAGCAGGCAGTAGAGCAAGCAGCTTCAAGCAAGTAATACAAGGAGTGGTAGTTCAGTCGGTTAGAATACCGGCCTGTCACGCCGGGGGTCGCGGGTTCGAGTCCCGTCCACTCCGCCAGTATCTCGAAAGGCGAACTCCGGTTCGCCTTTTTTATTGCCCGCTGTTGTAAGATCGGGCGTTCTGTTTTTGGCACTTACGCATGCTCGATTTTTTCCGCAATCACAAACGCCTGATGATGTTCATGCTCATCCTCGTCATTGTGCCGGGGCTGGGATTCGTGGGAATTCAGGGCTTTCGCGGCTTCTTTGACGAGAGCGCGAACGTCGCCAGCGTCAACGGTCACAAGATCACGCGGGCAGAGTACGACAACGCGATGCGTCAGCAGCTCGACCGCGCCCGTCAGATGCTCGGCGCACAGTTCGACATCAAGGCGTTCGATACGCCCGAGCGCCGCAGCCAGATGCTCGACGGCCTGATCGAACAGCGCGTGATGGCCGATGAAACGCAGCGCCTGCACCTGACCGCTTCCGACGACGCCGTGCGCCGCGTGCTGCTCAATGATCCGGTCATCTCGTCGCTGAAAAAGCCGGACGGCTCGATCGACGTCGACCGTTACAAGCAATTGCTCGCCATGCAGGGCATGACGCCCGACCAGTATGACGAGCGCGTGCGCTATAGCATCGCCACGCAGGAGTTGCCGGCCAGCATTCAGGGCAGCGCATTCACGTCGAAAACGCTCGCCCAGCATCTGACCGAACTTGCCGAGCAGCAGCGTGAAGTGCAAGGCATCGCCTTCCATCCGCGCGACTATGCCGCGAAGGTCCAGCCTACCGACGCGCAGTTGCAGGCGTATTACGACGCGCATCGCAACGACTTCGCGACCCCGGCCACGGCCACGATCCAGTATCTGGTGATGTCGCCGGCCACGCTCGCCGCGTCCGCGCAGCCGGGCGAGGCCGACCTGAAAAAATACTACGACGACAACATCGCGCACTACCGGACCGAAGGCCAGGTCCGCGCGAGCCACATCCTGATCGCCGCGCCGAAAGACGCGAGCGCGGCCGACAAGGCCAAGGCGAAGCAGAAGGCTGAAGAGTTGCTCGCACAGATCAAGGCGCATCCTGATCAATTTGCTCAGATCGCGCAACAGAACTCGCAGGATCCAGGCTCGGCGTCGAAGGGCGGCGATCTCGGCTACTTCGGGCGCGGCATGATCGCAGGCGGCCAGGCATTCGACGACGCGGTGTTCGCGCTCAAGAAAGACGAAGTGAGCGGCATCGTGCAAACGGACTTCGGCTATCACATCGTCAAGGTGACTGACGTGAAGCCGGCGGTCACGAGGCCGTTCGACGAAGTGAAAGACCAGATCGCGCGCGACCTGAAGACGCAACTGGCGAGCAAGGCATTCAGCGACGACTCGGAAGGCTTCACGTCCATCGTCTATGAGAAGGCGAAGAGCCTGCAGCCCGCCGCGGACAAGTACAAGCTGCAGTTGCAGACGGCCACGGTCACGCCGCAGCCCGACCCGAAGCTGCCGCCCGACAGCCCGCTGAACAACGCGAAGTTTCTCGCCGCCGTGTTCGCGAACGACTCGGTCACCGCACGCAACAACACACAGGCCATCGATGTAGGCGGCAACACGCTGATCGCCGCGCGCGTCACCGACTACAAGCCTGCGGCCGTGCCGGCGCTCGACGCCATCAAAGATACCGTGCGCCAGAAGGTGATCGCCGCGCAGTCGAACGAAGCCGCGCACAAGGACGGCATTGCGAAGCTCGCGGAGTTCGAGAAGTCGAAGGCGACCACGGGTTTTTCGTCGCCGCTCAAGGTTTCGCGTAACGACGCGCAGGGCGTGCCGCCCGCCGCGCTGAGCGCGATCTACAAGGCCGATGCGCAAAAGTTGCCCGCCTATGTGGGCGTGGATCTTGGCGACGCTGGCTACGCGATCTATCGGGTCAACGCGGTGGTGGCAGGCGGACCGGTGGATCCGCAGCGTCTCGCAGCGGCCCAGCAGCAGATCGCGCAAGTGGAATCGCAGTCGGAAACGCAGGCCTATATCGATGCGCTGCGCGCCCGTTCGAAGGTCAAGCTGTACGGCTCGCTCGAGAGCGGCGGCAATGCGCAGGAAAGCAGCGAATAAGCTTCGCGGCGGCTGCTCGGTTGGCTGCTCAGTTGGCTGCTCGGTTGGCTGCTCAGTTGGCCCCGCACTTGGCTGTTAAAGCCGTTCGTCCGGCCGCGAGAATGGCTAAGCGCGCAAAACGCGCATGCATGAAAAAGCCCCGCAAATGCGGGGCTTTTCAGTCTGGAGGATTGTCATCCTTCAGACCGGACGCTCATCGAACGATGGTTATCGATCAGCGCCTCGCGATTACAGGCATGAACTGATCGCGCTGGTGGCGTCGCTGCCGGCCGCGCCACTGGCCCGGAAGCCAACCCACGAGCCCTTGCCCGAGTACGCAGGACGCACCACGGCGGCCGCGCCGTTCGGCGGCTGCTGGCCGGGCACATACACGTCGACGGCCTGATCGTTAGCGAGCGTGTCTTGCGACACGACCTGCTGTTGCGAGCCATCTGCCCATTTTTGCGCGATGCAGGACGCCACGGCCTTCGGCGGTTGCTGGCTCTGTCCTACGGATTGGACGCCAGCCGGCGGTTGAGCGGCGCAGGCAGAAATTGCCACGGTCAAAGCGATTAACGGTAGGTATTTCACGTTATCTCCTCAGAAGTCGCTCAAAATGAGCCGGTTACACGGGATTGCGAAAGCGTCAGACGAAGCTCGCCGATCCGTGTTCCCGATGTTTCGGAAACAAGTTGTTAGCCGTTTTCAGCGCGGCGAACTTGCACGAAGGAGTGGCTTCACAGCAGGCCACACGTTGTTGAGTAGCACTGCCTGTGCCTGCTGCGTCGGATGAATCTGATCGGCCTGGAACATATCGGGCTTGTCGGCGATACCGGCGAGCAGAAACGGCACGAGCGGCACGCGCAGTTGCTTCGCGAGCTGGCCATAGATGCCATGGAACTTTTGCGTGTAGTCCGGGCCGTAGTTAGGCGGCACATACATGCCGACCAGCACGACCTTGGCGTGGCCTTGCTGCGCCTGTTCGATGATCGTGCGCAGGTTGTCTTCGGTCGTGGAGAGCGGCACGCCGCGCAACGCGTCGTTCGCGCCCAGTTCGACAATCAGGATACTTGGCTTCAGGCGTTGCAGGAGCGCGGGCAAGCGGGCTCGTCCACCGCTCGTCGTGTCGCCGCTGATGCTGGCATTGGCAACGCTATAATCGATTCGCTCGTCGGCAAGGCGCTGGCGCAGTAACGCAACCCAGCCCGTGTCGCGCGGCAAGCCGTACTCGGCGGAGATGCTGTCGCCCAATACGACGATTACCGGCTTTGACGGTTCCGGCGCATTGGCGGCGTGGGCGGCGGTGGCGGCGAAGCTCACCGCAACGAGCGCCGCGGCAAATGTCACCGAGCGCGCCGAGCCGATCGCCACTGAGGCCGCCCGGTTCGTTGCCCGAATGAATGCCTTGGCGCGATGCTCGATGGCGCGCACTTTCAACCTACGCTTCACCATGCTAAACAAAACTGATCCAGTCATTGAAGTGCGGGGTTTGTGCAAGAAGGTTAAGGATGCAACGGGCGAACTGACCATTCTCGACAATATCAACCTGGCTATCGAAGCCGGCAGCAGTGTCGCGATAGTCGGCGCGTCCGGATCGGGCAAGTCTACGCTGCTCGGCCTGCTCGCGGGGTTGGACAGCGCGAGCTCCGGCTCGGTTCGGTTGCTGGGCCGCGAGCTCACCACTTTGAACGAAGACGAGCGCGCGGCCTTGCGAAGCGGTTCGGTCGGCTTCGTGTTCCAGTCGTTTCAGTTGATGCCGCATTTGACGGCGCTTGAAAACGTCACCTTGCCGCTGGAACTGCAAGGCGGCATCGGCACACGGGAAGCCGCGCTGCGCGCGCGCCGGCTGCTGGAGCAGGTCGGCCTCGGGCAGCGCACGGGTCATTATCCGAAGCTGCTGTCGGGCGGCGAGCAACAACGCGTCGCACTGGCGCGCGCATTCGTCACGCACCCGGCAATACTCTTCGCCGACGAACCCACCGGCAGTCTCGACGCCGCGACCGGCCACGCGGTGATCGACCTGATGTTCGAGATGAACCGCGCGAACGGCGCGACGCTGATTCTGGTCACGCACGACGTCGAACTGGCGCGCCGCTGCGATACTACGGTGACGATCGAAGCGGGGCGTCTGGCCTGAACGCTGCAAGGGTTCGGATGACAGGCTGCCGATGGTAGTGCCTGGCGGGCGGCGCGGCGTGAGACGCATGCTAGCGACAGCGCCGGCCGCTGAGATTTGCTGGAACGTGAGTGGAGCCCGCGTTGCGCCAGTGGCCAACGGCTGTGTTCCGACGAATTCTAAAAGTGTTTCTCCACGCGGAGGCGTTATGAAAAAGCTTTTTGCCGTGCTCGTCGGTTCGATGATCTGGGTTTCGCACTTCGCAGCCGCGATAGAACCGTCGGCCAGCAATGCGCACCTTACGCAAACAGCAACCGTCGCGACGAACAATGCAGCGGCGCAACTCTCCGACTCGGACATCAGCACTGCCTACATCTACCTGTTAGGTCGTTTGCTTGTCACGCGCCAGGAGCAGCTAGACTTCCAGGATGGTTTCCAATGGAACCAACTGGTCCATCGCAAGCCCGGAGCGGTGGACTGGCCCAACCCCAATCTTGATGTCGCGTACTCGGAGGCGTGGATTGCCGTGGACGACAGCAGTTGCACGATTGTGACCGTCCCGCAAATCAAGGGCAGGTATTTCACCGTTCAATTGCTAAGTGGCTGGGGAGAAACTCTGGCCAATATCAATGAACGCCTCTATCCGAAGAAGCCGTACGGCGATTTCGCATTGTGCGTAAGAGGGTCCCCCGTATCCACGCCCGCAGGCGTGCCCCGGATAGACCTTCCGGTCAAATACTCGCGCATGCTTACCCGGGTTGCCTTGGGAAGTGACGTCGAAGGCGCTGTCGCGCTACAACACCAGTTCCGTTTAACGACAACAGGGTCGCCGGCGCTCCCCCCGGTACCGAAGACACTTATCTTTGGGCTGGAGAACTTCCCCGGGGTCGAGGCATTCGACTCGGCTGCGGCGGCACTCGACAGCGACCCAGACCGGAATCCAGGACTGGAAAGCATGGGGAGTCTGGTTCGCCGCGTGGCATCTGCAGCTCAAACGCCATCACAGCGAAAACGCATCGATCACGTGATCCGGACGAAGGCACTTGCAGACATCGCGAAGGCGGGCGAGATCATCGGACATGGTACGGTACAGAACGGCTGGGCTCGACCCGGCGTGGTCGGCGAATATGGGATCGACTACGTGACTCGCACCCTTGTCAACTACCGCGGCATATGGGCGAACATCAAACCGGAAGTGCTCTATTACCGTGGGGCGAAAGATTCTACCGGGCAGGAACTCAACGGCGACAATGTCTATACGCTGACATTTCCAAAAGAGGCGTTACCCTCGCGCTTTGCCAACTATTTCTGGTCTGTGATCGCAGTGGACAGTACCCGCTTCCGTGTGCTGCCGAATCCTTTGAACAAGTACCTTCTCAACGAAGCGTCCGGGCTCACGTATGGTGACGATGGCTCTCTGACGCTTTACTTCGCAGCGGTGAAGCCGTTGAATGCGCCTGAAGGCAACTGGCTTCCGACGCCGCGCGGTTCGAAGTATCGCTTGACGTTCCGTTACTACGGGCCAGTTGATGGGGTAGCTAATGGAACATATTTTCCTCCTGCGTTAGAGCGTGCTCGCTAAAGAACGGCGATCCTCCTGCTTTATCGGCCGCCAACTACACAACACGGCGGCGGGCGGTCGCCTTTGATCTCCCAGATAGCGGAGGGTATTGATGTCTTATACGGCCTTGTCGCTTCCATTCCGGAAGCGGTCAGTGAGGCCAATCGGAATGGGGGACCGTCAGGGTTCGTCCTGATGCGTGCATTGCCGCGCGCTGCACTAATCTTCACCGGCTAACCGCGCCGCTTGAGCGCGCGTTTATCTCGCCCTCTGACCGGCCCGGTCAGGAGTTCAACCGTCGGCGGGACTGCGACGAGGTGAAGAATGGTCACCGCAAAAGAAACGCCAGTTGCGCAGGACGTTCTGCTGATGGGCCCGGTGCTCGGGCTGCGAGCGTCCACGGCCGATGCGCCGGCAGTGTGGCGCGTCACAGCGCTGATCGTGATCCGCGCGGACGCGGCGCCACCGGAACTCACCGTCAATGGCAAGGCCGATCCCACTGCGCCGCGCACTCTGCGAAAAACTAACGACGTGCAGGTGCTGCGCTACGCGATTGCGGTCAAGCGACTAGCGAAAGAGCAGGTCGTCGCGTATTCGTTCGGTGGCACCGCAACGTGGCGCTTCGCTGTTCCCGCAGTCGACCAGGCGCCGCGTTTCAGCTATGTGTCGTGCAACGGGTTTTCGTCGGCGAACGCTATCAAGGATCTGCAACACCACGCGCAGAACGTCTGGTCCGACCTGATTACGAATCACGACGGCGCTCTGCTCAAGGCACACGAGCGCGACTGGGACGAGCATCAAGCGTGGGTCAATTCCGCATTGTCCGACAACGGCATCCCGCTGCGCTTTCACGCGATGCTGATGGGCGGTGACCAGATCTACATGGATTCCATCTGGGACGACATCGAACCGCTCAAGAACTGGAGTAGTCTGCCGGTCGCGGACCAGCCGGGCTTTACGGTGGACGCGAAACTCGCCGACGATATCGAACGCTATTACTTCGAGCTGTACATCAACCGATGGCGTTATGCGCGCGGCAAGGCGCAGTGGCCGCCGAACGCATATGACGGCACACTCGACGCCGCCTGCGCATTCGCGACGATTCCATCGCTCGTCATGTGGGACGACCACGATATTTTCGACGGCTGGGGTTCGTACAGTCCGGAACTGCAGGCAAGCGCCGTGTTTCGCGCCCTGTTCATGGCGGCGCGCCGGAACTTCTGGGTATATCAGTTGCAGATGCCCGACGAACTGCTGCCGCCGATGACTCTTCCCGACCGTCCCACGCGACTTCCGCGCTTCGATCCGATCGACTGGAACGAGGTGGAGAAGAACGACCCGTACGCTCCGTCGTTCCTGGCTCAGCAGCCCGGTTTTTCACATGGGAGCGTGTTCGGATCGCTCGCGGTCCTCGTGCCGGATCTGCGCACCGAACGGTCGCAACTGCAGGTGATCGGTGATGCCATGTGGGATGCGATGACGCAATGGCTCACCGCGCTACCCGATACGGTGGAGCACCTGCTGTTCGTCAGCAGCGTGCCGGTTGCGCATCCGAAAATCCGTCTCGCCGAAGCGGTTCTGAACTTCAACATATTGCGCGAAAGCGTCACCAAAGGCTTGTCCGACGATGTCCACGATCAATGGTCCAACGACGACCATGAAGGCCAGCGCAAGCGCCTGGTGCGAAACCTGATCGCGTTCGCGGACGGCCCGCGCAAGCGTCGGGTCACGATGGTGTCCGGCGACGTACACGTCGCCGCGTGGGGCGTGATCGAAGCGAATGATGCAACCACGAACAACGCACGGCGGCTGAACCAGCTCACGAGTTCCGCAGTCGTTCATCCGGCGCCGTCCGGCATCGCGGATTTCTTCTTTCTGTCGTACATGGAGCACAAAGCGAAAGCCGGCGAGGTGATCGACACCGAGCATCGGCTGCAGATGATGGAACTGCCCGGCGCGGGCAGCAATCTTGCGCCGCGCCGGAACTGGCTCGCGATCGAACTAGACGAATCGACGAAACGCCTGTGGGCAACCTGGCGGCTCGAGCAGGACGAAGGCTTTTCGAGCCACATGCTTGCGGTGCATCCCGCGCGCTCCGCTGATGCGGACGGGGGAGGGGGCGGTTGAGATCGCATTCTCTCTTCAGCGCGGTGGCTAATCGGAGATTGCGCCAGAAGCGGCCAGTTTCAGACAATCAATCTGCGAAATCGGTGGCTTCGGACGCTCCCCTCCAGGCGTCGAGATCCTTGGCGACAGCGCTCGCCTTCGCTGCCGCGAGCTGGTTGGCGATTTTGCCTGCGAACAGATGCAGCGGCGCTGCTTCAACGCTCGCAGCCTGAATGATCAGGAGTGCGAGCTTGTCGGGGTCGCCAGCCTGGTGGCCATGCAGGGTGTTCAGATGCAAGTCCAGCGAAGCCTTGGCCTCCGAGTAGTCGTCGATCTGCCGCTTTGCCACTGCCAGCGCGCCGCTCGACAGGAAGTCGGTGCGGACTGGACCGGGATAGACCACCGTGGCGCGAATGCCAAGTTCGGCGACTTCCGCGGCCAGCGACTCGGTCAAGCCCGCCAGCGCGAACTTGCTCGCGACGTAGCTGCCCCAGCCCGCATATCCGCCCTGATAGCCAACGATGGACGCAATATTGATGATGTGCCCGCTGCGCTGGCCGCGCAGATGCGGCAGCGCGTGGCGCAGCACAAGCATCGGCGCAAAGAAGTTCACTTCGAAGTTCTGGCGCAACTCGTCGTTGGACAGTGCTTCGACGGTGCCTTGCTGCGCGTAGCCAGCGTTGTTCACGACCACGTCAAGGGCGCCAAACGTCCGCACGGCTTTTTCGATTGCCTGCTGGACGCTCTGGTCGTTGGTCAGGTCCACTTCGAGCGGAAGAAAGTCGTCGGATGCGCGACCGAACAGCTTCGTCAGCGATGCTGCGGTACGTGACGTTGCGGCCACACGGTGGCCTTGCTCAAGCAGATGCTTGACGAGTTTCTGGCCGACGCCTTTCGATGCGCCGGTGATAAACCAGGTACGGGATGCTGCTTTCATGATGAGGATCCTTGAATGGTGCAGGGTGGCGTTGGATGGGGCAACGTCTTCAGGGCAGCGCGACGCTCATGCCCCCGTCGGCCATCACGACGGCACCGACGATGAAACGGCCTTTTCCGATGCGAGGAATGCGATCACCTCCGCTGGCCGCGCCGGTAATCATGGCAACCTTGCCTGCGAAGGCGCCGGTTTCTGCATGGCGCGAGGTCATGATGAGCTCCTTGATCGGCTTGCGGGATACATGCGAGGCGTTCAGAACGGACTGGCTGTGGGCCGGACGACGATCTCGCTGACGTCGACATCGGCCGGCTGCTCCACGGCGTAGGCGATGGCGCGGGCGATGGCATCGGGCGTGATGGCGATGCGGCGGAATGCCTGCATGGCCGAGCGTGCGGTGTCGTCGGAAATCGAGTCGGCCAGTTCCGACTCCACGACGCCAGGGCAGACAACCGTCACGCGGATCTTGTCCGTCTCCTGGCGCAGCCCGTCGGAAATGGCGCGCACTGCAAACTTGGTGGCGCAGTAGACGGCGGCAGTCGGCGACACCGACAGGCCGCCGATCGACGAGATATTGATGATCTGCCCGTTGCCTTGCTGCTCCATCGTCGGCAGGACGGCAGCGATGCCGTGCAGTACGCCACGGATGTTCACGTCGATCATCCTGTTCCACTCGCTGACCTTAAGTGCGTTCAGCGGCGAAAGCGGCATCACGCCTGCGTTATTGATGAGCACGTCGATGCGACCGAAGGCATCGAGCGCAAAGCGTGCAAATGCCGCGACGTCATCGGCCGAAGTGACGTCGAGTTCGCGATAGCGGACGATGCCGCCTGCTTCCTTCAGCGATTCCGTGAGCTCGACGAGCCTGTCGGTGCGGCGTGCGCCAATCACGAGGCGGTGGCCTTGCGCGGCGAGCAAGCGCGCGGTGCCCTCGCCAATGCCGCTGCTGGCGCCGGTGATCAGGATGACCTTCGATTCGGTGGATGGGATTGCCATCTTGCATACTCCTATTGTTGGTTCGGATCTGGCGGCGCCTGTCCGCGATTGCTCCGGGAACACGCCGCACCGGTTGCGGCCTGCAACAAAGCGATAACGGTTCGTAGGCCGGTGAATGAATGGTAGGGAACACTTGTCTGGAGGCGAATACACGGACCGATGCCGTTATTGCCTATTCCTATTGAGGGCGGCGGCGCGCGCGACGGGAGTGACTACAATGGCGTCTATTGCGACAACAGGAGAAAGCGGTGTTGAACATCCGCAATCCCGCTTCCGTCCAGATGGTCCGCCTGCTGGAAAGACTGGCGCCCAACGAGGGTTACACCCAGTCGGCGCTCGACAGCGTGCGGCTGATGCGTTCGGATCGCCCGCTCGGGCGCACGCCGGTGCTGTACGAGCCGAGCATCGTGATTGTTTGCCAGGGGCGCAAGCTCGGCTTCCTCGGCAATGAGGTCTACGTCTACGACGCGCAGCACTACCTCGTGCTGTCCGTCCCGCTGCCGTTCTCGACGGAAACGCAGGCCTCGCCAGAGGAGCCCATGCTCGCGGTGTCCATCCGTCTGGATCTGATCGAACTGAGCGACCTGATGATGCAGATCGGCGGCGCCGGGCATCATCCCGAAGCGCCGCCTACCGGCATCGTTTCCACGCGGCTGGGAGAAGATCTGGCCGGCGCCACGATACGGTTGCTCGAAGCATTGACAGTGCCGCTCGATGCGCAGGTACTGGGACCAGGTATCGTGCGAGAAATCTGCTATCGGGTACTCACAGGCGAGCAGGGCGGAGCGATGCGTGCCGCACTGGCGCATCATGGCCGGTTCGGGCGCGTGGCGCGGGCGCTCAAGCGGATTCACACCGACTATGCGACGCCGCTCAACGTCGCGCGTCTTGCCGAGGAAGCCGGCATGAGCGTGCCGGCGTTTCACGCCAACTTTCGCACGGTGACGCAGACATCGCCGATCCAGTACATCAAGTCCACCCGCCTTCACCAGGCACGCCTCATGATGATCCGCGACGGCGTGACCGCGGCGGCGGCAGCCGGACGCGTCGGCTACGAAAGCGCGTCCCAGTTCAGCCGGGAGTTCAAGCGCCTGTTTGGCCGCACGCCGGTCGAGGAAGTACGCGACATGCGCGAATCATTTACGCTCTCGCCGGCGGTCCGCTTCGGTACGTAGGCGCCTGCGAGGCGGCCACATCCAGAAGCACCTTTCCCCGCAAGCAGCCGCTAGTTCAACGAATTCCGTTTTGGACGACAAACGCGTCCGCGAAAAAAAAAGCGGGCCGCTACGTGCCCGCTCTCTACATCACACCACACACCGCGCATGCCACACGCCGGTCATCAGAAACCGGCGCATGCCGTCAGCGCTTCAAAGCCGCACGCGCCCGCGCGATCAACGCCGACGTCGACGAATCGTGTTTCTTTTCGTCGACGCTCGTCGCCGTAAGATCCGCTTCCACGACCTTGCCCAGAATCTTGCCGAGTTCGACGCCCCATTGATCGAACGGATTGATGTTCCATACCGACGCCTGTACGAGCACCTTGTGTTCGTACAACGCGATCAACGCGCCGAGCGAACGCGCGGTGAGCGCTTCGAGGATCAGGGTGGTGGTCGGACGGTTGCCCGGAAACACGAGGTGGGGCGCGAGTTCCGGCTTGTCCGGACCGGCGACCTTTTTCGCTTCTTCGAGCGTGCGGCCAAGCATCAGCGCTTCGCTTTGCGCAAAGCAATTGGCTAGCAGCTTCGCATGATGGCTGATGAGCGGATGCTCGGGCGTCAGCACGGCGATGAAGTCGATCGGCACGATGGTCGGGCCTTGATGGAGCATCTGGAAAAACGCATGCTGCCCGTTCGTGCCCGGCTCGCCCCACGTTACCGCCGAGGTCGGATAGTCGACCATCGCGCCGTCCAGGCGCGCGGACTTGCCGTTGCTCTCCATCTCGAGTTGTTGCAGATAAGACGGCAGAAAATGCAGCGCTTCAGAGTACGGCGCAACCAGATAGCTTTGCGAGCCGAAGAAGTTGCGATACCAGATGCCGATCATGCCGAGCAACACCGGCAGGTTCTTTTCAAGCGGCGCGCTGCGGAAATGCTCGTCCATTTCGTTGGCGCCCGCGAGCAGTTCGCCGAACTGCTGCGGTCCGATCGCGATCATGATCGACAGACCGACGGCCGACCACAGCGAGTAGCGGCCGCCCACCCAGTCCCACATCTCGAACACGTTCTCCTGCGCGATGCCGAACTTGACCACTTCGGCAGGGTTCGCCGACACGCCGACGAAGTGCTTCGCGAGCGCATTCTCCGGACAGCCTTTTTCGATGAACCAGTCGCGCAGCGAGCGCGCGTTGGTCATGGTCTCGAGCGTCGTAAAAGTCTTTGAAACGATGATGGCGAGCGTCTCTTCAGGATCGATCTGCTGCATCACGTTGTAGAGGTCCGCGCCGTCCACATTCGACACGAAGTGCGTGGCGATCTCAGGTGTTGCGAGATGATGCAGCGCGTGCACCACCATCTTCGGACCGAGATCCGAGCCGCCAATGCCGATGTTCACCACATGGCGAATGCGCTTGCCCGTGTAGCCGGTCCACGCGCCGCTGCGCACCTGCTCGGCGAAAGCGGCCATCTTCGCGCGCTCCGCCTGCACCTGCGCATGGAACGGCGCGTTCGGGTTGCTCGCGCGCAGCGCGGTATGCAGCGCCGCGCGGCCTTCGGTGGGATTGACGACTTCGCCCGCGAACATGGCGTCGCGGCGCTTTTCGACGCCGGCTTCGCGCGCGAGCTGCACGAGCAGTTTCAGGGTTTCGTCGGTGATGCGGTTCTTCGAGAAATCGGCCGCGAGACCACCGCCCGCGAACGCAAAGCGTTCAGCGCGGGTCGGAGCGGGATCGTTCCCGGGGGCAAACCAGTCACGCAGATGCGCATCGCGAATCTGTTCGTAATGCGTTTGCAGCAAGGACCAGGAGGTGAGCGAGTTCTGGGTCATAGCGTCCGTCTAACCAAGGGCACGAAGAAAGGCGCGCGCGAAGCGCCGCCGAGGATGATGCAACGATGCTGTTAGAGCAAGGCCGTGCAGCCGCGTTCGCGGTGAAGTTTCCGACGCTGCCGCAGCATAAAGCGCTTCGTCGGATTCCCTCGCGATTCGCCGCAATTTCGCACGATTCGCGAGGGACCCGATGCCACGCGCGGCGCAATCATTCGGCGCAACTGCCTGACACGAACAGCGGGCGCGACCACCCGGCGCGGCGAGTCTGCACAGCGGGTCATGCAGTCCCTCAGTATAGCGGCGTTGCGTGACAGGCGGCAGGGCTTTAGCCAGTCGGTATAAGACGCTTCGCGGCGACCCAGGCCGCGACACGTCCCATCGCGCCATCACGCCTGCGCCGACGGATAGAACATGCGGTTCAACAACGTCCGCACCATCGGCGCGAGTTCGCCTGCCGTCAGGCCGGCGGGGCCGTGGCCTTGCGCGCTCAGCGTGTCGGCGGCGAGTCCGTGCAGGTAGACGCCGGCGAGCGCCGCTTCGTAGCCCGGCAGCCGCTGCGCCAGCAGCGCGCCGATGATGCCGCCGAGCACGTCGCCGGTGCCGCCCGTCGCGAGCGCGGCATTGCCGGTCGGGTTGATCGTCAGACGGCCGTCGGCGGCGGCGACGACGGTGCCCGAGCCCTTCAGCACCACCACGCCCGCAAAGCGCGCGGCGAGCGCGCGCGCCGCGCCGAGGCGATCGCGCTGCACGCCCGCGGCGTCGGTGCCGAGCAGGCGAGCGGCTTCCAGCGGATGGGGCGTGAGCACGCACGGATCGCCTGCGGTACCGCGCGCGGTGACGGCCGCGGCCAATGTCGCATCTTTCGAGATCAGATTGAGCGCGTCAGCGTCGAAGAGCTTCGGCACGTCCAGTTGCAGCACGTCGTGCATCACGCGCGCGGCGCGCTCGCCGTGGCCCATGCCGCAGCCCACCGCCAGCGCGTCCATTTTGTCGAGCGGCAGATCGTCGACGGCGTGCAGCATCAGTTCCGGGTGCGGCGGGTCATAGGGCGGGGCGCCCGCGCCGAGCAGCGCGACGTGGACTTTGCCCGCGCCGCTAAAGAGCGCCGCGCGCGAGGCCAGAATCGGCGCGCCGCACATGCCGGTGTCGCCGCCCACCACCGCGAGACTGCCGAACGTGCCCTTGTTCGTCGCGAAATCGCGCGGCGGCAGGAACGTGGCGAACAATTCCGGCGCGTTCAGCCGGACGGAGCCGCGCGCCGTGCTATCGACGCCGATCGGCGCGACCGTCACCGCGCCCGCAAGATCGCGGCCCTGCGCGGTGAAAAGGCCGGGCTTGGCGGCGATGAAAGTGATCGTGTGGGTCGCGCGCACCACTGCGTCGCCGGTGCCGACAATCGTGCCCGTATCGCTGTCGAGACCGCTTGGGACATCCAGCGCCAGCACGCCGCCGCTACGCGGGCGCGCCCTCGCGCGCTGCGAGAGCCGCCGCGCGATGTCCGCGAACACTCCTTCGAGAGCACGGGTGAGGCCGATGCCGAACATGCCGTCCACCAGCCACGTGTAGCCGTCGAGCGAAGCGGGTGGCGCCTGGGTAATCGCGACGCCGCACGCGCGCGCCGTGTCGAGCGCCCAGCGGGCGTCGTCCGGTTTGACTTCGACGGGCATGCATACTTCCACTGCAATGCCGGCCTTGTGCAGCTCGGTTGCGAGAATCAGCGCGTCGCCGCCGTTGTTGCCGGGGCCGGCGCTCAGCCAGACGCGCTGCCGCGATCTTTCCGTCGACGTTTCTCGCGCGATCTCGCTCAGCAGGAAGCTTGCGGCAGCCTTGCCGGCGCGGTCCATCAGCGTGTGTGCGGGAAGGGACGCGGCGGCTTGCCCTTCTGCGATCCGCAGATCGGTCAGCGTCAGGAGCGGCAGCGCGCGGTTTTCAGGGCAGATCAGCGTCGGCGGCGTGAGGTCGGCAGCAGTCATGGCGGGACGGGGCGAGCGCCCTGGTGGAGGGCGCGTGAGCTTCTGGAACCGCTATGGTAGTGCCGATGGGCGTGGTGTGTGTTGATGGCAGGCGGGGCGAAGCGGAAGAGAATGCGGTCCGCGTACAGCCACTTGCCGGCAAGCGCGCCTGCAATCGGTCCCCCGACGACACACCAAGCTTGGCTAAGAACCAGTCCGCCCACACCGCGGCAGGCGCCCCTAAAACCGCTCCGCCCGCAACGCGGCAATCGTGTCCTCGGGCAGAGCCGGCGACTTACCGCCGACCAGATCGGCAACCAGCTTGCCCGCTCCGCACGCGAGCCCCCAGCCCGCGGGTCCATGGCCGATATTGACGAAAAGCCGTGGATGCAGCGCGTTGCCGATCACCGGCAGGCCGTCCGGCGACAGCAGCTTGGTGCCTTCCCACGGCAAGGCCGCCGAGATGCGCGCGGCTCCCGGGATCCAGTCGTGCGTCGCCTGGCCGAGGAGCGCGAGCGCTTCTTTGGTCACTGCCTCGCCGAGCGGCTTGTCGAGCTGGTTCGCGGCCAGCAGGACCGCGCCGCCGGCAATGCGCAACCGGTGATTCATCCGGCTGATGGTGATGCGCTTGACCGCGTCGACAATCGCCACGTGCGGCGCGCATTCTTCGTGCGCGATCGGCGCGACGAGCGTATGCAGTCGCAGCGGATACAGCGGCAGCCGTAGGCCCAGGTGCTCGAGTAGCGCGAGACTGCCCTGGCCGGCGGCGACGACAATGGCGTCCGCATGAATCACGTCGACTTCACGCGAACGGCCCGACACGCCTGGCCGCGCCGCAAGCTCCACGGCCGCGCGCTGACCGTCCAGACGAATCGCCGAAACCTCGCAGCCGAGCATGAACTGCACGCCGCCCTGGTTGTCGAGCGTCTGCTTGATCAGCTTGGCGAAGAGCGGGCAATTGGCGGTTCGCTCTTGATCGAACAGCACGCCGCCCGCGAATTCGGGCTCGGTGCGCACGGAATGCTCGTAAGCCGCGCATTCGGCGGGACTGAGCACATGATGCGGCACCTCGTGGCGCGCGAGCAGGCCAAGCGCCGGTTGCAGCTGCTCCCACTCCTCGCCGGAACGCACCAGGTAGAGCACGCCGCTCGCCTGTTCGAACTCGTAGCCAAAGCGCGCTTCCATGTCCGCCATTGCCTCACGCGAGGACTCGATCAACGGCCGCAACAGCCCATACTGGCGGCTGAAATCATCGGGTTCCTGGAGTGTGGCCAGCTTCTTGACGAACTGGCGCGCCGGTCCGCTGAAACCCGGCTTGCTGATCACGCCGTTTTTCGCGTTCTGGCGGCTTGCCATGAAAGTCGGGCCGAACCAGACGTCGAGCGGCGTCGGCAGGACCGTGCCGCCGTGTCCGTAGGTCGCGCCTTGTGCAACGGTGGCATGGCGTTCGACGACGCACACCCGGTGGCCGGCCGCGCGTAGCTGATAAGCGGTGGCGACGCCAGCAATCCCGCCGCCAATGACGATGACATCCATTCTTCTGATTCGATTTGCCGGGCAAGGCGCCTGGCCGTGACATGCGGCGCGGCCGGACCCTCGCGCGCCGCCGCGACTTCCGGAAAACGCTTTCCGGGCGCGGCTCGCGACATAAGGCCGGCAGCAAGGCCACGCCTTGCTCGCACCGATCTGATGAAAGGCCGAATGATAGCAGTCAACGACCGCGCGCGGTCACGCGCGCTCCGCGGCGAGCCACGGTGCGCGCAGCCTCGCGGGCACTTGGCAAGCCACGGCGCAGGCGGCTGGAAGGCCGTTCCCGGGGTATAATCCCGGACTTCCTTCCCGCCTCACCTCGCCATCGCGCGCGGCTCTTCGGCATCAATCATCGGCATCATTAGCGACGCAACGTCAAGTCCATGGCCCACTTCTCGTGTTTCCCCGGCGCTTCGGCCCTTTCCGATTTCCGTCAAACCCGCCTGCTCGAAACGCTTACGCGCATCGACCCGAACATTACGGGCGTGCGCGGGCAATATCTGCACTTCGTCAACGCGCAGAGCCCTCTTTCCGCTGAAGACAACGCGAAGATCGAGGCGCTGATGCACTACGGCCATCCGCTCGAGGAAACCAGGGAGCGCGGCGCGGCCGAAACGTTTCTCGTCGTGCCGCGCTTTGGCACGGTGTCGCCGTGGGCGAGCAAGGCAACGGACATCGCGCATCTGTGCGGGCTCACGCAGGTGCGCCGCATCGAGCGCGGCGTCGAGTACACGGTCACTTTGAAAAGCGGTCTGCTCGGCGGCAAGAAGGCGCTCTCCGACGAAGCGCGCGAAGCCGTCGCCGCCGCGTTGCACGACCGCATGACCGAAAGCGTCGCGCCGTCGCGCGATCACGCGCTGCATCTGTTCGACGAACTGCCGGCCAAGCCGCTGCAAACCGTGGATGTGCTCGCCCGCGGCCGCGACGCGCTCGTCACTGCGAACGCGGAGTTGGGCCTCGCGCTTGCCGAAGACGAGATCGATTACCTCGTCGACGCGTTCACGAAACTCGGCCGCAATCCGACCGACGTCGAGCTGATGATGTTCGCCCAGGCCAACAGCGAGCACTGCCGCCACAAGATTTTCAATGCGGAATGGACCATCGACGGCGAGAAGCAGGACATCTCGCTCTTCAACATGATCCGCAATACCGAGAAGCTCAATCCGCAAGGCACGATCGTCGCCTATTCGGACAACTCGGCGATCATGGCGGGCGGCATGGCGGAGCGCTGGTTCCCGCGCACGCCCGAGCAGCTGGGCGAAAACGAACTGCCCGAGCACTACCGCCGCAGCGTCGAGCTTACGCACACGCTGATGAAGGTGGAAACGCACAACCACCCGACCGCGATCTCGCCGTTCCCCGGCGCCGCGACCGGCGCGGGCGGCGAAATCCGCGACGAAGGCGCGACCGGCCGCGGCGCGCGTCCGAAGGCGGGCCTGACGGGCTTCACGGTATCGAACCTGGAATTGCCGGACGGCGTCGAAGCATGGGAAAACGCGCGCGATGTCGCGGTGCCGCTCGCGCATCGCAATCCGCACGACAAGCATGAGGCGTATGGCCGCCCCGACCGCATCGCTTCGCCGCTGCAGATCATGATCGACGGACCGCTCGGCGGCGCCGCCTTTAACAACGAGTTCGGCCGGCCGAATCTGGGCGGCTATTTCCGCGCCTATGAGCAGAATGTGGCCGGTCTCGTTCGCGGCTATCACAAGCCGATCATGATCGCGGGCGGCATCGGCAATATTTCGGACCAGCACACGCACAAGCACGACTTACCGGAAGGGTCGCTGCTGATCCAGATCGGCGGCCCGGGCATGCGCATCGGCATGGGCGGCGGCGCGGCGAGTTCCATGGCGACCGGCACGAACACAGCCGAGCTCGACTTCGACTCGGTGCAGCGCGGCAATCCGGAAATCGAGCGGCGCGCGCAGGAAGTCATCAACGCCTGCTGGCAGTTGGGCGACAAGAACCCGATTCTGAGCATTCACGACGTGGGAGCGGGCGGCTTGTCGAACGCCTTTCCGGAAGTGGTCGACGGCGCGGGCAAGGGCGCGCTTTTCGATCTGCGCAAGATCCAGCTTGAGGAAAGCGGCCTGTCGCCGCGCGAAATCTGGTCGAACGAGGCGCAGGAGCGCTATGTGCTCGCCATCGCGCCTGCTGATCTGCAGGCCTTCGCGGCCATGTGCGAGCGCGAGCGCTGCCCGTTTGCGGTGATCGGCACCGCCACCGCAGAGCGTCAGCTGAAGCTGATCGATCCCGAACTGAAGGACGACAACGCGCATCAGCCGGTCGACATGCCCATGGAAGTGCTGCTCGGCAAGGCGCCGCGCATGCATCGCGACGTGAAGCGTGTCGAGCCGACGCTGCAGCCGGTTGATGTAACCGGCATCGCGCTCTCCGAAGTGGCGGTGAGCGTGCTGCGTCATCCAACGGTCGCGAGCAAGTCGTTTCTGATCACCATCGGCGACCGTTCGGTGGGCGGCACGACCGCGCGCGACCAGATGGTCGGCCCGTGGCAGGTGCCCGTCGCGGACGTCGCGATTACGACCATGGACTACGCGGGCTTCCGCGGCGAGGCCATGACCATGGCCGAGCGCACGCCGCTCGCCGTCATCAATGCGCCGGCGTCGGGCCGCATGGCGGTCGGCGAGGCGGTCACGAATATCGCGGCCGCGCCGATAGCGTCGCTCGACAAGCTCAAGCTGTCGGCGAACTGGATGGCCGCCTGCGGCGCGCCCGGCGAAGACGCGGCGCTCTACGACACGGTCAAGGCGATCGGCATGGAGCTGTGCCCGGCGCTCGGCATCAGCATTCCGGTCGGCAAAGACTCGCTGTCCATGCGCACCAAGTGGGAAGAGCGCGGTGTGGCGAAAGAAGTCGTCGCGCCGGTGTCGCTCATCATCTCGGCATTCGCGCCGGTCGAAGACGTGCGTCGCCACCTTACGCCGCAACTGCGCCGCACAAGCGGCGCGGGCGGCGTGGGCGACTCGGTTCTGATCGCAATCGACCTCGGCCGCGGCAAGCATCGTCTGGGCGGCAGCATCTTCGCGCAGGTCACGCAGCAGATCGGCGACACGGTGCCGGATGTCGACGATCCAGAAGACCTGAAGCGCTTCTTCAACGCAATCCAGTCGCTGAACGCGGACGGCAAGCTGCTCGCCTACCACGACCGCTCCGATGGCGGTTTCTGGGCAACGGTGTGCGAAATGGCGTTCGCGGGTCACGTGGGCGTGTCGCTGAACGTCGACATGCTGGTGCTCGACCCGCACCACGAGTCCGATTACGGCGACGCTAAAGATTGGGCGAAACAGACGAGCGGCCGTCGCGAAGACCGCACGATCCGCGCGCTCTTCACCGAAGAGCTTGGCGCGGTCGTTCAGGTGCGCGCGGCCGATCGCGACGCGGTGCTCGGCGTGTTGCGCGAGCATGGCCTGTCGGCGTGCTCGCACGTGATCGGCAAGACCAATGACCGCGACGTCATCGAAATTTATCGCGATGCGAAGAAAGTGTATGAAGCGCCGCGCGTCGAACTGCATCGCGCGTGGAGCGAGGTGAGCTGGCGCATTTCGCGTCTGCGCGACAATCCCGCCTGCGCCGATGCGGAATACGACACGCTGCTCGATGCGGCCGACCCGGGCATCACGCCGGTGCTGACCTTCGATCCGGCTGAAGACGTCGCCGCGCCTTACGTCGGCAAAAGCGCGCGTCCGCGGGTGGCGATTCTGCGCGAGCAGGGCGTGAACTCGCACCTCGAAACGGCCTATGCGTTCGACCGCGCGGGCTTCGACGCGCACGACGTGCACATGAGCGACCTGCTCGCGGGGCGCGCCAATCTCGCGGACTTCGCGGGCGCTGTCGCATGCGGCGGCTTCTCGTACGGCGATACGCTCGGCGCAGGCGAAGGCTGGGCGAAGGCGATCCGCTTCAACGCGCAGCTGGCCGACATGTTCGCGGCGTTCTTCGGCCGCAAGGACACGTTCGCGCTCGGCATCTGCAACGGCTGTCAGATGATGAGCAGCCTCGCATCGATGATCCCAGGCGCGGAAGCGTGGCCGAAGTTCACGCGCAACAAGTCGGAGAAATTCGAAGCGCGTTTCTCGCTGGTGCAGGTCGAGGCGTCGCCATCCATTTTCTTCACCGGCATGGAAGGCTCGCGGATTCCGGTGGCGGTCGCGCACGGCGAGGGTTATGCGGACTTCTCGCAGCAGGGCGATGCGTCGAAAGTCGCGGTGGCGATGCGTTATGTCGACCATCGCGGTCAGGCAACCGAGCAGTATCCGTTCAACCCGAACGGCTCGCCGGACGGCATTACGTCCGTCACCACGGCGGACGGCCGTTTCACCGTGCTGATGCCGCACACCGAGCGCGTGCACCGCGCAGTGCAGATGAGCTGGCATCCGGAAGGCTGGGGCGAGGGCGCGTCCGACGCCAGCCCGTGGCTGCGCGTGTTCCAGAACGCCCGGCGCTGGTTGGGCTGATAGGCGCATCAAGCAAAAAGCCGCCCGAGGGCGGCTTTTTTCATTGCTTGACGCAGCAAACGGATCGGCTTACTGAATCTTCGCGTTCTTGCGCAAACCTTCCTCGAACGCTTGCAGCTTTTCCTGCTGGATCTGCTGCACGATTTGCGGGCGCACCTGCTCGAGCGGCGGCGGCGTGATGTTGCGCACGTCGTCGACACGAATGATGTGCCAGCCGAATTGCGTGTGCACCGGCGTGTCGCTCATCTGGCCTTTCTGCAGATGCGTGGCCGCGTCCGCGAACTCAGGCACGTAGGCCTTTGGATCCGACCAGTCGAGGTCGCCGCCGTTCTTGCCCGAGCCCGGGTCCTTCGAGTATTGCTTTGCGAGGTCTTCGAAGCTCGCGCCGCCCTTGATCTTCGCGATCAGGTCTTTGGCCTGCTGCTCGTTGTCGACGAGGATGTGGTGCAGATGGTATTCCTTGCCGCCGGCGTCCTTGACGAGCGCGTTGTAGCGCGCGGTGACTTCGGCGTCGGTCGGCGTGTTCTTCTTCACGAAGTCTTCGATCAGCGCGCGCAGCACGACGGTTTGCTGAGCAACGGCGATCTGCGCCTTGATGTCCGGACGATTTTGCAGACCGCGGCGCAGTGCTTCCTGCATCAGCACTTCGCGGTTCACGAGTTCTTCACGCACCGCCATTTCCAATTGCGGCGTCTTTTGCTGGCCTTGATGAACCAGTTGGTCGATCAGCGCGTCGGCGCGCGCCTTCGGAATCGGCGTGCCGTTCACGACGGCGATGTTCTGTGCGAATGCAGGTGCGGCCGCGAACGCAGCCAGCAGTACCCAAAGGCGGGTTTTCTTCAAGGTCATCGGAAGTTTTCCTAGCGGGGCAACAAAGCGAATTCTTCGGGCGTGTAAGCCGTGATTGCAAGGGCATGAATGCCGCGCTGCATGGCATCGGCCAGCGCATCATACACCATGCGATGCCGCGCCACGCGGGGCTTGCCGGCGAACGCGGCAGCCACGATGGTGACGCTGAAATGACCGCCGGCAGCGGCGCCCGCGTGGCCGGCGTGCTGCGCGCTGTCGTCGGTGATCTGGATCGACGCGATGGGCGCGAGCGCGGCCGTGAGGCGCGCCTCGATCAGCGCCGCGCGCTCGGCGGTAGTGGCGTGCATGAACGCGTCGCTCATGTCATTCCTCCTTCATGTACTTGGACAGCCACAAGCTTTGTCCGACGATAAACACCACCAGACAGCCGGTCGCGCCGAACAGTTTGAAATTGACCCACTGGTCGGTCGTGTAGTTGTACGCGACGAACAGATTGAGCAGGCCGAGCAGCACGAAAAAGATCGACCAGATGATGTTCAGCTTGCCCCAGATCGCGTGCGGCAGCGTGATCTGCTTGCCCATCATCGCTTCGATCAGGTTCTTGCTGAAGGCGAGTTGCGAGACGATCAGCACCACGGAGAAAGCCCAGTACAGCACGGTCGGCTTCCATTTGATGAAGGTGTCGTTATGCAGCACGAGGGTCGCGCCGCCGAACACGGTGACCACGCCGAGGCTGACCCACAGCATCGCGTCCACCTTGCGGTGCCGGAAGGCGACCCACGCGATCTGTACCAGCGTGGCGACGATCGCCACTGCCGTCGCCGTGAAGATGCCCCACAGCTTGAAGGCGACGAAGAACAGGATGATCGGGAACAGATCGAACAGGAATTTCATTTCTGGACGGGAACTCGGAGAGTGGGTCGGAGGGGCAACGGTGCAGTGCAGTGCAGTGCGGGCGGCGCGGCTTGTGTGCTGCAGTCGCAATGGCAGGCGGCAGCACGATTTGCCTCGCGCAACCCGCGCGCGGCGAACTGCCTCGCGCCGCGGGCCCCGCGTTGGTACTTTCGTCGCACGACGCACGACGCGCGCCAGCCACCTGTGGCCGTGAGGCTGAGCTTCACGTCCACCCTGGCCGCAAGGCCCGACCGTCCATCGGCCGGTCCGGCTGAGGCCGCGCACAACCCGCCGCGCTGCGTTACTTGGGCTCGAATTGTAACGCAGCCGAATTGATGCAGTAGCGAAGACCGGTCGGCGCCGGACCGTCTTCGAAGACATGGCCCAGATGCGCGCCGCAGTTCTTGCATTGCACCTCGATGCGCAGCATGCCGTGCGAGCGGTCGGTTTTTTCGGCGATCACCTCGCCGTTGATCGGCTTGAAGTAGCTCGGCCAGCCGCAACCGGCGTCGAACTTGGTGTCCGATTCGAAGAGCGGCGTGCCGCAACAGACGCAGTCGTAGACGCCGCGTTCCCAGTGATCGTGATAGCGGCCGGTGAACGGGCGCTCGGTGGCCGCGTGGCGCGTCACCTGATATTCGATGTCGGACAGCTGCTTGCGCCACTCCGCGTCGTCTTTCTGCACTGCGGGGGCGTCGTGTTTGAGGTCGTCGGGATTGTTCATGGTCGGTTCTGTCTCAGGCTTGTGATGGGAGCGCGCCCGGCGCGTCAGGACGAGCAGCTCACTTCCAGCGAGCTTGCCCAGTCGGGCGGCAAGCCGGCATACGCTTCATGCTCGGGCTGTTCGTCGAACGGACGGCGCAGCACGGCGGCCAGACGCTCCAGTTCGGAAAAGTCCTTCTCTTTCGCGCGACGGATCGCCGTTTCCGCCAGATGATTGCGAAGCACGAATTTGGGGTTGACCCGATTCATTGCAATGGCGCGCGCGGCGTCGTCGCGTGTTTCATGGGACAGGCGCGCGCGGTAGTCGTTCGCCCACGCGTCGAAGGCGGCGCGGTCGAGGAACAGATCGCGCACCGGCGCGTCGCCGCTCGCGTCGTGCCTGGAGACGCGAGCGAGATTCCGGAACGTCAGCGTGAAGTCCGCGCGATTCGCGTGCATGACGTCGAAGAGGCGGTTCGCGAGCGACGCATCGCCCTCGCGCTCGGTTGCGAGCCCGAGCTTCGCCATCATGCGACGCTCGAGCGCGGGACCAAAGCGGTCCTTGAAACCGCCGAGCACCCGCTGCGCGTCTTCGATCGATTTGTCGCTGCGCACACTCTCCTCATATCGTTCTCCGAGCAGCGGCAGCAGCCCTTGCGCAAGGCAGAACAGATTCCAGTACGCGATCTGCGGTTGCATCCGGTACGCATAACGGCCCTGCGAATCGGAGTGATTGCAGATGTAGCCGGCGTCGAAGCCGTCCATGAAGCCGAACGGACCGTAGTCGATCGTGAGGCCGAGGATCGACATGTTGTCCGTATTCATGACGCCGTGGCAAAAGCCCACCGCCTGCCATTCGACCATCAGATCCGCGGTCGATAAAACCGCTTCGTTCAGCAGCGCGAGATAGGGATCGTCGGCTTCGCGGCAATGCGGGTAGAAGCGCTCGATGACATGGTCCGCAAGCGCGCGCAGCGCGTCCGTGCGATCGTTCGAATAGAAGTGCTCGAAGTGCCCGAAGCGCACGAAGCTCGGCGCGACGCGCGTCACCACCGCGGCGGTTTCTATCTCCTCGCGCCGCACCGGCTGGTCCGAACCGATCACGCAGAGGGCGCGCGTGGTCGGAATGCCCAGATGATGCATCGCCTCGGAGCACAGGAACTCGCGAATCGACGAGCGCAGCACCGCGCGCCCGTCGCCCATGCGCGAATAGGGCGTGCGGCCCGCGCCTTTCAGTTGCAGTTCGTAACGCTTTCCGTCGTGTTCCACTTCGCCGAGTCCAAGCGCGCGGCCGTCGCCGAGCTGACCCGCCCACACACCGAACTGATGCCCCGAATACACGGATGCATACGGCAGCGCCTCGGCCGGCCACTCGCGCGTGGCGTTGCCCGAAAACAGCTCGGCGAACGCCGGATCTTTTTCGAGGCCCGGCTCCAGACCGAGCATGGCCGCGGTCTCCGCAGAGAAACCGACAAGGTAAGGCGCGCTGAGCGGCGTGGCCGGCAGGCGTGTGAGAAATGTGCTGCCGAGCCGCGCGAACGCGTTTTCGGTGGAGGTGAAAAGAGCTTCGGAAAGTGCCGCCAAAGGCCCGTACGAGCCTGCAATGCTTGGGGAAAACGACATGTTGAGCGCCTCACTATTAACCGATATTGTAAGTCCGCACCCGCGGCGCTGCTGGCGGGCCTGCCGGTGCGCTGTCCGGCGGCGCAAGCAGGACGATGCCGCCGACGCGCCGGCTTCTGTCGTGAGCTGCAGCAATTTCATTGCCGGGCCGGCGCATTTGCAAACCGCGTTGCGACCGGCGTTGCGAACGGCGCTTTCCGATCAGCACTCCCTGAAACAAAAAAGGCGAGGAGACAACTCTTTATGACGATGCCGCTGCTTGGCCAGATGATGGACGTGCCCCTCACCGTGTCCTCGCTGCTTGCGCACGCCGCGCGGCATTTCGGCAGCGCCGAGATTGTGTCGCGGCGCATTGAAGGCGACATCCACCGTTATACCTATCGCGACTGCGAACGGCGCGCGAAGCAGCTTGCACAGGCACTCATCGCGCTCGGCGTTCAGCCGGGCGAGCGCGTCGCGACGCTCGCCTGGAACGGCTACCGGCATCTCGAAACCTATTACGGCACGACCGGCTTCGGCGCCGTCTGCCACACGATCAATCCGCGCCTCTTTCCCGAGCAGATCGCCTACATCGTCAATCACGCCGACGACACCTATGTGCTCTTCGACACCACGTTCGCGTCGCTCGTCGACGTGCTCGCGCCGCAGTGTCCCAAAGTGCGCGGCTGGATCGCGCTCGCCGACGAAGCGCATCTGCCCGCGATGCAAACGCCCGCGCTCAGTTACGAAACGCTGGTCGAGGCGCAGGACGGCGATTTCGAATGGCCGCTCATCGACGAGCGCGAGGCCTCGTATCTCTGCTATACGTCGGGCACTACCGGCAATCCGAAAGGCGCGCTGTACTCGCATCGCTCGACGGTACTGCACGCGTTCGGCGCGTCCTTGCCCGACGCAATGGGTCTGTCCGCGCGCGATTCGGTGCTGCCGGTCGTGCCTATGTTTCATGTGAACGCATGGGGCATTCCGCACGCTGCACCGCTCACCGGCGCGAAGCTCGTGTTCCCCGGCAAGGATCTCGACGGCAAGTCGCTCTTTGAACTGATGGAGCGCGAACGCGTCACGTATTCGGCGGGCGTGCCGACCGTCTGGCTGGGTCTCCTCAACCATCTGCGCGAGACCGGCTCGCGTTTTTCGTCGCTCGAGCGCACGGTGATCGGCGGCTCCGCATGTCCGCCCGCGATGCTGCGCACCTTCCTCGACGACTACGGCGTGCAGGTCATTCATGCATGGGGCATGACGGAGATGTCGCCGCTCGGGACGCTGTCGAAGCTCACGTGGGAGCAATCGCAGCGGCCCGTGGCGGAGCAGCGCAAGCTGCTGGAGAAGCAGGGGCATGCGCTCTATGGCGTCGATATGAAGATCGTCGGCGATGACGGCAAAGAGTTGCCGTGGGACGGCGTCGCATTTGGAGATCTTTACGTGCGCGGACCGTGGGTGATCGACCGCTATTTCCGCAAGGACGACTCGCCGCTCGTGGACGGCTGGTTTCCGACCGGCGACGTCGCGACCATCGACCGCGACGGTTTCCTGCAGATCACCGACCGCTCGAAGGACGTCATCAAGTCAGGCGGCGAATGGATCAGTTCGATCGACGTGGAGAACGTCGCGATTGCTCACCCGGCCGTCGCGGAGGCCGCCTGCATCGCGTGCGCGCATCCAAAGTGGACCGAGCGGCCACTTCTTGTCGTGGTCCGGCGCGCGGGCCACGAGCTGACGCGCGAAGAACTGCTCGCCTTCTACAACGGCAAGGTGGCCAAGTGGTGGATTCCCGACGACGTCGTGTTCGTCGACGAATTGCCGCATACGGCCACCGGCAAGCTGCAAAAGCTCAAACTGCGCGAGATCTTTCGAGACCACGTGCTGCCTTCGGCGCTGGAAGACGCCATGCACGGCGGAGAGTGCCCGCTCGCCAGGGGAAACCCCGCCTGACGATAAATTGAACGAGCGTGCTTTTTTGTGTATTCTGCCTGCTGACACGGGAGCCGCCGAGCTAAGCTAAATGCGAAGGTCGGCGCATTAGAGCTGGATGATTCATCGGCTCGGTGAACCGTACGGGCGGCGCATAGCGCGCCGCCTCATCTCATGGATGCGACGCATCGCACGGAGGCAGGCAGATGGCAGTGGACTACACAACCCATGACGGCGTGGCCGTCATCACGCTGAATAATCCTCCGGTCAACGGCCTCGGGCTGTCGACTCGCGCGGGGATCATGGAGGGCATCGAGCGCGCGCAGCGCGACCCGGCCATCAAGGCTATCGTGCTGACGGGCGCGGGCAAGGCCTTCTCCGGCGGCGCGGACATCACCGAATTCAATACACCGAAAGCGACGCAGGAGCCGACGCTCGCCACGGTCATCAAGGCGGTGGAAGCGAGCCCGAAGCCGGTCGTCGCGGCGATTCACAGTGTGGCGATGGGCGGCGGCCTCGAACTCGCGCTCGGCGCGCAGTACCGCGTCGCCGCGCCGGGCGCGCAGATCGCGTTGCCCGAAGTGAAGCTCGGCATTCTGCCGGGCGCGGGCGGCACGCAGCGTCTGCCGCGCGCCATCGGCCTCGAATCCGCGCTCAACATGATCGTGTCCGGCGCGCCTGTCGACTCGCAGAAGCTCGCAGGCTCTGGCCTCTTCGACGAACTCGTAGAAGGCGATCTCGCCGCGGCGGCGCTCGCCTTCGCGCGCAAGGTGGGGGCAAAAGAAGGCCCGCATCCGAAAGTGCGCGAGCGCAAGATCGAGCATCCAAACGCCGAGGGTTTTCTCCAGTTCGCGCGCAATAGCGTCGCGGCTGTCGCGAAGCATTTTCCCGCGCCGCTCAAATGCATCGACGCGGTGGACGCCGGCGTGAAACACGGCTTCGACAAGGGCCTCGCAGTCGAGCGCGAGTGCTTCGCCGCGCTCGTGCAAACGCCCGAGAGCCGCGCGCTGCGCCATGCGTTCTTCGGCGAACGCGCGGCCAGCAAGATCCCGGATGTGCCGGCCGATACGCCGGTGCGCGAGATCCGCCAGGTCGCCGTGATCGGCGCGGGCACGATGGGCGGCGGCATCGCCATGAACTTCGTCAACGCGGGCATTCCGGTCACGCTGCTCGAGATGAAGCAGGAAGCGCTCGATCGGGGCCTTGCCACGATCCGCAACAACTACGAAGCGAGCGTGAAGAAGGGCAAGCTCAAGCCCGAGGCATTGGAGGAGCGCATGGCGCTCATCACGCCCACGCTTTCCTATGACGACCTGAAGACCGCGGATCTGATCGTCGAAGCGGTGTTCGAGGAACTCGGCGTGAAGGAGCAGGTGTTCCGGCGCCTCGACGAAATCGCCAGGCCAGGTGCGATTCTCGCGTCCAATACGTCGACGCTCGACGTGAACCGGATCGCCGGGTTCACGAAGCGTCCGCAAGATGTGGTCGGCATGCATTTCTTCAGCCCGGCCAATGTGATGAAGCTGCTCGAAGTGGTGCGCGGCAAGGAGACCGCGAAAGACGTGCTCGCCACCGTCATGAAGCTCGCCAGGAAGATCAGGAAAACGGCGGTGGTGTCGGGCGTGTGCGACGGCTTTATCGGCAACCGGATGATCGAACAGTACATCCGCCAGGCGCTCTTCATGCTGGAGGAAGGCGCGCTGCCCGCACAGGTGGACCGCGCCATCGAGAAATTCGGCTTCGCAATGGGCCCGTTCCGCATGAGCGACCTGGCCGGCAACGACATCGGCTGGGCTATCCGCAAGCGCCGCTATCAGGAACAGCCTGACATGCACTACTCGAAGATCGCCGACCGCCTGTGCGAGACGGGGCGCTTCGGCCAGAAGACCGGCGGCGGCTGGTACGACTACAAGCCGGGCGACCGCACCGCGCATCCGTCGAAACTGGTCGACGAGATGATCGTCGCCTACTCGAAGGAAACCGGCACCGAGCGCCGCAAGATCGGCGACGAGGAGATCGTCGAACGTCTCGTGTTTGCGCTCGTGAACGAGGGCGCGAAGATTCTGGAAGAAGGCATTGCATCGAAGGCGTCGGACATCGACATGGTCTATCTGACGGGCTACGGCTTCCCGCTCCATCGCGGCGGCCCGATGCTGTACGCGGATACCATCGGTCTATACAACGTGGAGCGCGCGATACGCCGCTATGCAGCGCAGTCGAATGGCGAAGCGTGGCAACTCGCCCCGAGCATCGCCCAACTCGCCGCAACGGGCCGCGGTTTTAACGGCTGACGGGGCGCATAAGCCGCCCATATTGAACCACTGAACGAACCACTGAGGTGACGCAAGCCATTGCCGCGCATCGTCGCGTGCGCCACCGTCGACATTGACACGCAGGAGACTTGCATGACTGACGCCGTAATCGTATCGACCGCCCGCACGGGGCTCGCCAAGTCGTGGCGCGGCGGTTTCAACATGACCCACGGCGCAACGCTCGGCGGCCACGTGACGAAGGCTGTCGTCGAGCGCGCGAAGCTCGACCCGGCGCGCGTCGAGGACGTGATCATGGGTTGCGCGAATCCCGAAGGCGCGACGGGCATGAACATCGCGCGGCAGATTGCGTTGCGCGCTGGCTTGCCGGTCAGCGTGCCGGGCATGACGGTGAACCGTTTCTGTTCGTCGGGATTGCAAACTATCGCGCTCGCCGCGCAACGAGTGATTGCCGGCGAAGGCGACGTGTTCGTCGCGGGCGGCGTCGAGTCCATCTCGTGCGTGCAGAACGAAATGAACCGCCACATGATGACCGAGGGCTGGCTGAGCGAGAACAAGCCGGAAATCTACTGGTCGATGTTGCAGACCGCGGAGAACGTCGCGAAACGCTATGCGATTTCGAAGGAACGCCAGGACGAATATGGTGTGCGCTCACAGCAGCGCGCCGCGGCCGCGCTGGAAGCCGGACGCTTCAAGGACGAGATCGTGCCGTTGACCGTGCTCGCGGGCGTCGCCGACAAGGCGACCGGGCGTCTCTATACGAAGGAAGTCACCGTGAGCGGCGACGAGGGCATTCGCGCGGACACCACGCTCGAAGGCGTGTCGAAGATCCGCACGGCGCTGCCCGGCGGCGTCATTACCGCAGGCAACGCGAGCCAGTTTTCGGACGGCGCGTCGGCTTGCGTGGTGATGAATGCAAAGGTCGCCGAGCGCGAAGGTCTGCAGCCGCTCGGCATTTTCCGCGGCTTCGCGGTGGCGGGCTGCGAACCGGACGAGATGGGCATCGGCCCCGTGTTCGCGGTGCCGAAGCTGCTCAAACAGGCCGGCCTGAAAGTCGACGACATCGACTTGTGGGAACTGAACGAGGCGTTTGCCGTGCAGGTGCTGTATTGCGCGGACAAGCTCGGCATCGGCCACGAGCGGTTGAATGTGAACGGCGGCGCGATCGCGGTGGGTCATCCGTATGGCGTGTCGGGCGCGCGCCTCGCCGGACATGCGCTGATCGAAGGCAAGCGGCGCGGCGCGAAGCTCGTCGTGGTGACGATGTGTATCGGCGGCGGGCAGGGCGCCGCAGGTCTTTTCGAAGTGGCGTGATTACGGCATCGCGGCGCCGGACATCGGTAGGCTGAGCGTGCCCTGATCGACGAAACGGGTGGTGCCGAACGGGCCGCCCGCGAGCTTGCCTCGCAGAACATAGGGAACCTGCCCGGACTGCGCGGCGCCGGCGAATGCGAACGCCTGGCGCACCGCGGCGAACGCGGGCACCGTCAGCGGGACATGCAGCACCGTTTCGCCGAAGCGCGGCACTGTGCCGCCCTGATCGCTGACACCGCTCGCAAACGACTTGCCGTTCAGTTCGAGATCGAGCGACACGCCGTTGAAGCTGACCGCCGATTCATTCGGATTCTGCACGCGCAGCTTGATGTCAAAGCGCATCTCGAGACCTTGGCCTTCGAGCGGTTCGATGCCCGCCACGCTCACGCGCAACGGGTCGCCGCCGAACAGTCCCGCGCATCCGCCGAGTCCGAGGCTGAGTCCGGCTGTGAGCGTAACAACAGCGCATAACGCGGCGACGCGGCACAGGCTCGCGCTGAACAGCAGGCGGACGAAGGACATGACCGGCACCTCGAAGAGCGGATAAGGTCATGCATTGTAGCGGGCGATATTGGGCCATGACGGGCGCGCGACAACGCATCACGCGGCGCGCCGCAGCGTCGCCTTCAGAAATGCGGCGAGCCGGCGTGCGACATGCGCAGGCCGCGCGCCGCCTCTCGCTGCCATTCTCGCTGCCATTCTGGCTGCCATGTGCGACGCTTGCAGCGCGAAAGCCGCCGCCTCTGGCTGCAAGGCGCTGATCGACACGACGCCGCTTTGCGGCACTATGAAGCACTGGCCTTCGCGCAGCACGATCGAAGTCGGGGCCACCGCATCGCCGAGCCATGCGAGCGAATGATCGCGGAACGCGAGCTGCAGATCGCCTTCGACGGCGACGATGCTACTTCGTGCGCGCAAGTCGTGAAGGGCAACCTGGCCGGCGGCGAGGCGGCGCACATGGGTGTTGGCGCGAGCTGACATGAACGTTTCCTGGATTACCGTTTGCATGCCGTCCAGCTTATTGCGCGCGCGTCCATGAAAACAGGCGCAGCCGATCACCATCTGAACCGGTACAGAATCGCCGTTTCGCGTGCTGTATCGGTCCAAATGCAGTGCATGTGTATCTGTCGCGACGCGCGGGGAGTGCGCACCATCGGCTCATGAGCCGATCGTCGGCAATGCAGACACTAGAGCCTATGCGACCGCACATCAAAGCGCCCACCGTCACGCAGCTTGCGCCGCCCAACGACGCGGCGGGTGAGCCGCTCTATCGCCAACTGGCGGCCCAGTACCGTCGCGCGATTCACCACGGCGTGCTGCGTCCCGGCGAGCGCATGCCGTCCATGCGCGCCTTCATGCAGCGTCACCGCGTGAGCCTCGCGACAGCGACCGAGAGTTACCGCGTGCTCGAACGTGAAGCGCTGATCGAGGCGCAGCCGCGCGCCGGCTATTTCGTGCGCGCTTTGCCGAACGCCGCCTTGCCCGCCGCGTCCGAACCCGACCTCGCCACGGTGCCCGGCGCCGCGCAGTTCGTCGGCATTCATTCGGCTATTTCGGCGATCGTCTCGCAATATCAGCGCTATCCGGACGCGTTCAACCTGGGCGGCGCGACCGCCTCGCCCGATCTCTATCCAACCGACGCGTTGCAGAAAGCGGCGCTCCGCGCGTTGCGCCGGCGGCCCACGCTGCTCACTGCGGCCGGGCCTGACCAGGGCGATCCGGCGTTGCGCGCGATCATTGCGCGCCGTGCGCTCGACGCCGGCATCCAGATCGGCGCGGACGACATCATCATGACGCACGGCGGCATCGAGGCGGTCAATCTCGCGTTGCGGGCGGTCACGCAACCGGGCGACACCGTCGCCGTCGAATCGCCGTGCTTCTTCGGCTTGTTGCAGGCGCTGGAAAGCCTCGGGCTGCGCGCGCTGGAAATTCCCGCGAGCCCGAGCACCGGGCTTGCCATCGAGGCACTCGAGTTCGCCCTGCACACGCATCCCGACATCAAGGCCGTGGTGGTCGTACCGAACCTGCAGAACCCGCTCGGCAGCGTGATGCCCGATTCGCACAAGGCGAAGCTCGTCGAACTGTGCGCACGGGCGGGTATTGCGCTGATCGAGGACGATCCATATCGCGAACTCGTCGATAGCGCGCAGCCGCTGCGTTCGCTCAAGGCGTGGGACACCGACGGCACCGTGATCCATTGCACGTCGTTCAACAAGACGCTCGCGCCCGGGATGCGAATCGGCTGGATCAACGGCGGGCGCTGGCATCCGCGTGTCGGCATGCTCAAGTTCGCGCAGTCGCGTCACAACGAGCAGTTGTCGCAAGTCGTGCTCGCGGAGTTCCTGGAGACCAACGCGTATGAGCGGCATTTGCGGCGCTTGCGGGACCGGTTGAGATTGCAGCGCGAGCGGATGTCGGCGGTGCTTGGTGCGTCTTTTCCCGAGGGCACGCGCTTCACGCCGCCTGCAGGCGGCATTTTCTTCTGGGTCGAGTTGCCGCCCGTGGTGTCGTCGGCCGCCTTCTTCGATGCCGCTTTGCACGAGGGCATTCGCGTAATGCCGGGCACGGTGTTTTCGAACGCGGGCCGCTTCGATCACTTCATTCGTCTTAGTTGCCCGAGCACGGACCTCGATCTCGCCGACGAAGCGCTGCGCAGGCTCGGTCGGCTGGCTGCAACGATGGCGGCGCGCGCGTCGACGCAGGCGGCGTGAGAGCGTAAAGCGTGTGACAGCGTAAGAGGGAAGAGGCACTTAGGGCCCTGGCATACGCGCTCGCACTGACGCAGCGCCACGGCTCGCGGCATCAGAGCCGTTGGCTTACTCGCCGACGTCAAACGCCATAGCAGGTATCATTTCTTCTCTTCAGGCGCGGTGCGTGGCGCGCGCATGAAGCTCACGGCATTGACGGTTGATTCGCGCTCCGTCGTCGCCGCGCTCGCAAGTCAGCACAAGGAAAACCAAAAGCCGCAATGACCGATTCATCTTCGTCCATTCCAACCGCTGCGTCGCTGCCCGAGAGTCCCTTCGTCGACCGGCTTGGCGCGCAACTCGTGTCGGCCACGGACGGCGCCAGCGAAGTGGTGCTGCCCCTGTTGCCCGAGCATATGAATACGTGGGACGTCGCGCACGGCGGCGTCACGATGACGCTGGCCGACGTCGCACTCGCGATAGCCGCGCGTAGTCTCGCGGGCGACGGCGTCGGCGTGGTCACCGTGGAAATGAAGGTCAACTTCATGCAGCCGGGCCGCGGCGAGTTGCGCGCGACCGCCCGCGTGCTGCACCGTTCGACCACAATGGCGTATTGCGAAGGCGAGATCCGCGACAGCGAGGGACACTTCGTCGCCAAGGCGCTCGGCACTTTCAAATATATGCGCCGGCTCGCCGTGGGCCGCGATGTGACGCGCCAGCGCTTGCGCAGCGACCCGTCGGCGAAACCCGGTCCTGGCGACGGTTGAGCGAACCGGAATGCGTGCGAGGCGTACGGCGTTTGCGCACGCGTTTCTCGAAGTACGCGCTGCGCGCATGCGTTCACCGCGCCCTCGGCACAATCAGCACATTCGGCCCATCCGCCACCCAAGGAGACGATCGACATGCCACAGATCAACCGCCAGTTCGTGCTGGCTTCGCGTCCGCAAGGCGCCGCCACCGCCGACAACTTCCGCCTCGTCGAAACGCCGCTCGGGCCGCTTGCCGAGGGCGAGGTGCGCGTGCGCAATCACTACCTGTCGCTTGATCCGTACATGCGCGGCCGCATGAACGACAGCAAGTCGTACGCGGCGCCGCAGCCGCTCGACGAAGTGATGATCGGCGGCACGGTCGGCGAAGTGATCGACTCGAAGAACCCGAAGTTCGCCGTCGGCGATAAGGTAGTCGCGACGTTCGGCTGGCAGGAATACGGCACGTCGAACGGCGAGGGCGTGCAGAAAGTGGATGACACGCACGTGCCGCTGTCGGCCTATCTTGGCCCTGTCGGCATGCCGGGCGTCACCGCGTGGTACGGACTGAACCGCATCATCGCGCCGAAGGCGGGCGAGACCGTCGTGGTCAGCGCGGCAAGCGGCGCGGTAGGCAGCGTGGTCGGCCAACTGGCGAAGCTGGCCGGCGCGCGTGCGGTGGGCATTGCGGGCGGCGCGCAAAAGTGCCGTTATGTGGTGGAGACGCTCGGCTTCGACGCGTGCGTCGACTACAAGGCCGGCAACCTGTATCAGGACCTCAAGGCGGCGACGCCCAACGGCATTGACGGTTGCTTCGAGAACGTCGGCGGCGAGGTGCTCGACGCGACGCTCGCGCGCATGAATCCGTTCGGCCGCATCGCGGTATGCGGATACATCGCGGGCTACGACGGCCAGCCGGTGCCGCTCAAGCATCCGTCGCTGATACTGACGCAGCGCCTGCTGGTGCAAGGTTTCATCGTGACCGAGCACATGGACGTGTGGCCCGAAGCGCTCAAGCAGCTCGGCACGCTCGTCGCGCAGAACAGGCTGCAGTATCGCGAGACCATCGCGGAAGGGCTCGATGCCGCGCCGGAGGCGTTCATCGGGTTGCTCAAGGGCAAGAACTTCGGCAAGCAGCTCGTGAAGCTGATCTAAGCTGATCTGAAGCTGGCGGTTCGGTGAGCCAGGCGCTCAGTGAGCCGCAGATTGAGCTGCTCATCGGATCGCGCAGTGAATCGCTCAGTGGACTATTCAGCGAGCCGGTTCCTCAGCCGCTCATCGAATCGTGCGTTAAATGCAGCGCATCAAGGAGTCGACGGATGTTCGAATTTGCAGGTAAGGTCGCGGTCATCACCGGCGCGGCGAGCGGCCTCGGTCATGCGTTCGCGCAACAGGCCGCGGCGCTTCGCATGAAGCTCGTGCTCGCGGACGTGAACCCGGAGGCGCTCGCGCAAACGGTCGATGCGTTGCGCGCAGCAGGCGCCGAGGCGATCGGCCTGCCGACCGACGTAGCCAACGCGGCACAGGTCGAAGCACTCGCGCACGCCACGCTCGATGCATTCGGCAAGGTCCATCTGCTCTTCAACAATGCAGGCGTGGGCTCGGGCGGCTTCCTGTGGGAGAGTTCGGCGAACGACTGGTCGTGGGTGTTCGGCGTGAACGTGATGGGCGTCGCGCATGGCGTGCGTGCCTTCACGCCGATCATGCTCGCGCAGAACGAGCCGGCGCATATCGTCAATACGGCGTCCGTGGCGGGGCTGCTGTCGCCGCCTGCGATGGGCGTGTACAACGCGTCGAAACACGCGGTGGTGTCGCTCACCGAAACGCTCTACCACGACCTGCAACTCGCGCAGGCCGGACGCGACGCGAGCGTCCGCGTCGGCTGTTCGCTGCTGTGTCCGGCCTTTGTGCCGACCGGCATTGCGGATGCCGAGCGCGCACGGCCCGCGGAACTGCGCAACGCCAGCCGCGCGACGCGCTCGCAGATCGCCGCCGGCAAGCAGTTGCAGCGCGCGGTGCAGGCGGGCAAGCTGAGCGCCGCCGATGTCGCCGGGCTCGCCTTCGACGCCATCGCAGAGCGGCGCTTCTACATCATCACGCACCCGGCCATCATGGCAACGGTCAAGCTGCGTCACGCGGACATCGAACAGCTGCGCGACCCGAGCGATCCCA
Organism: Burkholderia sp. WSM2230; assembly: GCF_000472445.1. Taxonomy (GTDB): domain Bacteria; phylum Pseudomonadota; class Gammaproteobacteria; order Burkholderiales; family Burkholderiaceae; genus Paraburkholderia. The sequence continues at coordinate 55,496 of NZ_AXAJ01000006.1, read as the reverse complement.
TGTCGCTGAAACCGGAAGTAAAGAGCGCGGCCGCTGACTGAAACCAGCTACTGCCGCGCGGTGTCGCGCATTTTTCAATTTCGGGCGCCTTTGCGCCATCTCACGTCACATGCCGTTGAATCCGAAGATCGAGCAGGTGCTCGACATGATCGCGCGCGCGAAGCGCCCGCAACTCCACGAGATGACGCCGCAAGCGGCGCGCGCGTCGTATGAAAAAAGCGCGCCGATTCTCGAGATTCCCGCCGCGCCGATGTTCGCCGTGGAAGACCTGCGCATCCCCACGCGCGACGGCGCCGCAATCGGCGCGCGTCTTTACCACGCCAGCGAGCCGAGCTGGGCTGAGCCCGCTGCGGCGCTCGTCTACTATCACGGCGGCGGTTTCACAGTCGGCAGCGTGAATACGCACGATGCACTGTGCCGGATGTTCGCGCGCGACGGCCAATGCGCGGTGTTGTCGGTGGATTACCGGCTCGCGCCGGAACACAAGTTCCCGACCGCCGTCGACGACGCTTTCGACGCGCTCACCTGGCTGCACGCGCACGCCGCCGAATTCGGCATCGACGCAAAGCGGCTCGCGGTGGGCGGCGACAGTGCGGGCGGCACGCTGGCGGCGGTGTGCGCGGTGCTCGCGCGCGACGCCGGCATCCCGCTCGCGCTGCAATTGCTGATCTATCCGGGCACGACCGGCTATCAGCAGACCGATTCGCACTCGCGGCTTGCGAACGGCTTCCTGCTGTCGGGCGACACGATTCAATGGTTCTTCAACCAGTACGTGCGCGACCCGGGCGATCGCGACGACTGGCGCTTTGCGCCGCTCGACGGCACGCGCGGCGCGCCCGACTTCAGCAACCTCGCGCCGGCCTGGATCGCCACCGCCGAATACGACCCGCTCAGCGACGAAGGCGACGCCTATGCGGACAAACTGCGCCGCCATGGCAACGCGGTGACGCTCAAGCGCTATCCGGGCATGATCCACGAGTTCTTCAAGATGGGCGGCTTCGTGCCCGACGTCGCGCACGCGCATGCGGACGCCGCCGCGGCACTGCGCGCGGCATTCGGCGTGGACTGACTGACGGACTACGCGGGCCTACGCGGGACCAGGCAGGGCTAGGCGGGACTACGCGGGCCTACGCGGGACCAGGCAGGGCTAGGCGGGACTACGCGGGACTACGCGGGAATAGGGTGACCAGGCGATTTCCCGCTCGACGTTGAACGCGAAACTGCGTTCGAAATCGCCGGGGCGTACGACGCGATGCGAGCCGTTGTCGTCGCTGCGCTCGGCCACCGCTACGCTGATCATCTCGCCGTTGGCGACGACGCGCAGCGCCGTCGTGCCGCGCGTTCCGTACTCGGGCGTTTCGATGAACGCCGCCGACAGCGCCCTTTCCCGTTCGAGCGGAATGCCGGTGGACGGCAACTCGGCGTCGGACGCGACGCGCGGATCGCGCATCAGGTCGATCAGACGCTCGAGCGGCGGCATCGGATCGCGCGCAAGCAGCTCGCGCAGTTCGGTGCGCTTCCTGACGAGCTTGGGCCACGCGGTGTCGAGAATCGCGTTCGAGATGCCGTGCGTGCCCGGCGCGAGCAGCGCGGGCGCGAGTTTCGAGCGATTGCAGTACCAGGCGAGTTCACGGCGCTTCCAGTCGCCGACCAGCAGGTTGAAACCGTTGTAGATCTCGCCGGTTTGCGCGACGCGGTGCAGATAGGCGAGGGGTGTTTCATGTTCGCCGCCGCCGGTTTCCCCGTTGCTTTCGTCGTCGCGTTGCTCGTCGCTTTGGCTGTCATCCTCGCCATCGCTCTGGCTGCGGCCAGGTGCGAGGCGCGTGCCCGAGCGCGCAGAAGCCAGCCAGTCGCTGACAAGCGTGCCGCGCGTCGGCGCATCGACGCGCATGTCGTGCGGCGCCCGGTAGTTGGTGAGCGCGGCGAAGCGGCCGTCGCGCGACATGCCGAGCCAGGTCCCGCCGCCCACCAGATCGCGGCCCGCCAGCACGCCTCGGGCGTCGTCCCACCAGCCGATCGGCTGGGCCGTGCGCCGGAAAAACTCGTCGCGATTCGCGGCGAGCGTGAAGAGCGGACCGTCGAGCGCATCGGGTCGCCAGTCGAACACGATCAGGCACATCGGGGACGTCTCCCGGTTGTTGCGTCAAAACGCAAAGGGAACAGGAATTCGGGCGAGAAGGCCAGCGAAAAAGCGGGCGGCGCGTGCGTTGACCGCACTGCGCCGCGCGGATGGGAGCGGCAAGATCCGCTCAAACCTCGGTGGGCAGTCCGTACGGCAGCGCGATAAAGCGCAGCGCCGGGCCGTGCGCGGCGCCCAGATGCACCGAGCCGCTTTCCAGCGCCGCCAGCTTGATCTCCACCAGAACGTCGACGCCGCCGTCGCGCGCCGACGCCGCGTTCACCACCATGCCGCACGGCTGGCCCGGGTCGTCGGAGTGAAAAAGTTCGACGCCCGCCTTCACGGTATCCAGCTCGCCCGTGACGTTGGCAAGCGAGGTGCGCCGCTTGATCGTGCCGCGATACTGGCTGCGCGCCACCACTTCCTGGCCAGGATAGCAGCCTTTCCGGAAATTGACCGCGCCGAGCACGTCGAAATTGACCATTTGCGGCACGAACTGCTCGACCACCGGCTGCGTGATGCGCGGCTCGCCCGCGCGGATGTCGAGCCAGTCCCACACCGCCGGCGAAACCTGCTTGAGCTTTTCGCCGAGCGCGGGCAGATGCGCTTCGATCTGCGCCTTTGGCCCGATCCACAGATAGCGCAGGCGCTCGAACGCGTCGGGCACGCGGATTAGCGAGCCGGCCGCGCCGTCCACCTTCACGTGGACGCCGTCCGGCAGCGCATCGAACACGCCGGAGAGCGCCTTGCGCACGTCGCCCGCGAGGCCGATTACCGCGAGTTCGCCGCTGGCATCGACGAGTTTCGCCTTTGCGCGCAGGATGAACATGGAAAGGCGTTTTTGCACCGCCGCCTGCACGTCTTTGGAGACCAGCAGGCGGATCGTCTCGCCGCTGCGCCAGGTCAGGAACGAGGCGAGCAGGCGGCCCTTTGCCGAACAGTAGCCCGCGAGGCGCGCGTTGGCTGCGTCGAGGTGCTGCGTGTCGTTGGTCAACTGACCGTGCAGGAAGCTCGCGGCGTCGTCGCCGGTGGCGTCGATTACGCCGAACTGCGTGAGCACCGTGAAGGCGCCATGTTCGAGGACGGCGTCGAACTCATCGGCCGACGGGCGCGGCAAGACGGGCAGCCCGGTGACGGCTGGGCCCGACGCCACGCCGGCCGATGTGCCCGCGGCAGCGCCCGAAGAGTTGGCCGCGGGGTTAGCCGTGGAACTGGCCGAAGGATTGCCTGAAGCGGTGCCTGAAGCGGTAGCGAGCGGTGTGTTCATGGATTCCGGGAACAGTCAATTCTGACTTTGGCTAAGGCAAACAAGTATTATATGCAGTCCAACCCAGCCACGTTTTCATGTCCCTCTTCAAGAAATGTTTGATCGCCGGCTCGATTGTTCTCGTGCTGGCCGCAGCCGCGATTGCTGGCGGATACCACTGGGCCAATAGCCCGCTCGAGCTCAACCCCGCGCAACTCGACGTTACCGTCAAACCGCACAGCAGCCTGCGCAGCGTCACGCTGCAGCTCAATCGCGGCGGCGTGCCGGTGGAGCCGGAGCTGTTCATCGTCATGACGCGCTTGCTCGGCCTTCAGAGCGAGCTGAAGTCGGGCAATTACGAGTTCAAGACCGGCGTGACGCCGTATGAAGTGCTGCAGAAAATTGCTCGCGGCGACGTCAACGAGTATGTCGCGACCATCATCGAAGGGTGGACGTTCAAGCGCATGCGCGCGGAACTCGACGCGAACCCGGCGCTCAGGCACGACAGCGTCGCCATGAACGACGCCCAACTGATGAGCGCAATCGGCGCGCCCGAGGCGTCGCTCGGCAATGGCGAGGGGCTCTTTTTCCCGGACACCTATCTGTTCGACAGGAATACGAGCGATCTCGACGTGTACCGCCGCGCATATCGCCTGATGCGCGTGCGTCTGGACGAAGCCTGGCTCGCGCGGGCGCCGAATCTGCCGTACAGGACGCCGTACGAGGCGCTGATCATGGCCTCGATCATCGAAAAGGAAACCGGCAAGAAGTCCGACCGCGCAATGGTCGCGGCCGTGTTCGCGAACCGCCTGCGCGTGGGCATGCCGCTGCAGACCGACCCCACAGTGATTTACGGAATGGGCGAGAGCTATACCGGCCACATCCGCAAGAAGGACCTGCAGACGGACACTCCCTACAATACCTACACCCGTATGGGCCTGCCGCCCACGCCTATCTCGCTGCCAGGCGTCGCCTCGCTGCAGGCGGCGATGAACCCGGCGCAGACGAGCGCGTTGTACTTCGTCTCGCGCGGCGACGGCAGCAGCATCTTTTCCGACACCCTCGGCGATCACAACAAGGCCGTGGACAAATACATTCGAGGGCAATAAATGGCGCGCGGCAAATTCATCACGTTCGAAGGCATAGACGGCGCCGGCAAGACTACGCACCTCGCCTGGTTCCGCGAGCGGCTCGAACAGAAAGTGGCGGCCACCGGCCGCTCGGTCGTCATGACGCGGGAGCCCGGCGGCACGCCGCTCGGCGAGCAGATTCGCGAGATCGTGCTGCATCAGAAAATGGATCTGGAAACCGAGGCGCTGCTGATGTTCGCGCTGCGCCGCCAGCATCTGGCAGAGGTGATCGAGCCGGCGCTCGCGCGCGGCGACTGGGTGCTGTCCGACCGCTTCACCGACGCGACGTTTGCATACCAGGGCGGCGGGCGCGGGCTGCCGCGCGACAAGCTGGAAACGCTGGAGCGCTGGGTGCAGGGCGGCTTCCAGCCGGATCTCACAGTGCTGTTCGACCTCGCGCCTGAAATCGCCAACGAACGGCGTAGTGCGGCGCGCGACCCGGATCGCTTCGAAAGCGAATCGGCGGCTTTTTTCGAGCGCACGCGCGCCGAATATCTGCGCCGCGCCGAAGAGGCGCCTTACCGGTTCGCTATCATTGACTCTTCGCAGAGCATCGTTCGAATTCAGAAGCAACTCGAGGAACTGCTGGCAAGTCTTTGATTCACCAGCTTTATATGGGCCGCTTATGGATCGCTGCTATATCTTACTGTTTCTCAAGTATCGCCCTTAACCGATTGATTTAAAAGACAACAATGATTTATCCGTGGCAAGCCGATGACTGGAACCGCCTGCAGCAGTTGCGCGGCCACTGGCCGCACGCGTTGCTGCTGCACGGCCAGGCGGGCATCGGCAAGCTGCGCTTCGCGCAGCACCTCGCGCAGGGCCTGCTGTGCGAAGACCAGCGCGCGAATGGTGAGCCGTGCGGCGCGTGTGTCGCATGCAACTGGTTTGCGCAAGGCAACCATCCCGATTACCGGATCGTCGTGCCCGAGGCGCTCGCCGCCGAGGCCGGCATCGGTAACGGCGCGGACGACAAAGCCGAAAAAACCGACAAGTCCGACGGCGACGAAGGCAAGAAAACGCGCACGCCGAGCAAGGAAATCAAGATCGAGCAGATTCGCGGCTTGCTGGACTTCGTCGGCGTGGGTTCGCACCGCGGCGGCGCCCGCGTGGTCGTGCTGTACCCGGCGGAAGCGCTGAACATCGCGGCGGCCAATGCTCTCCTGAAGACGCTCGAGGAGCCGCCCGCCGGTGTTGTGTTCCTGATGGTGTCGGCGCGCATCGACCGGCTGTTGCCCACCATCATCAGCCGTTGCCGCCAATGGCCGATGAGCCTGCCGGCGCCCGAAGCCGCAAGCCAGTGGCTTGCCGCGCAAGGCGTGCAGCAGGCCCAGGCGCTGCTCGCCGAAGCAGGCGGCGCGCCGCTCACCGCGCTCGCGCTCGCCAGCGACGAAAACCGCGCGTTGCGCGACTGGACGCTCAAGCAACTTGCCGCGGGCCCCGAATGCGACGCCTTTGCGTGCGGCGAGGCGCTGCAGAAGCTGCCTGTGCCGCTCGTGCTCGGCTGGCTGCAGCGCTGGATGTACGACCTGCTGGCCCAGCGCACGGCGGGTGCGCCGCGCTACTTTCCGCAGGCATCGGCGGCGCTCACTCGCTGCGCGGCGCAGGCCGACGCCAGTGCATTCGCGCGTTTCATGCGATCCGTCACGCGGCAGCGCGCAGTGGAGAATCATCCGCTGAACGCACGGCTCGTGTTCGAGGAGCTGTTTCTCGGCTACCGCGAGCTCTTTGCATGACGCCGCGATGTCAGCCAGCTTCGAATCGAACCGTTCACCCTTAGCCGGTCCTTCATTTCAACCACAAAGCACCATGAGCCTGTCTTACCGCGATGCCACGCTCGACGATCTGCCCGCCATCGTCGCCATTTACAACTCGACGGTCGCCTCGCGCCAGGTGACCGCCGACCTCGATCCGGTCAGCGTCGAAAGCCGGGTGGCGTGGTTTCACGCGCACGGGCCGCAGAAACGTCCGCTATGGGTCGTCGAAGACGCTGAGGAGCCCGGGCGTGTGATCGCATGGCTCAGCTTTTCGGACTTCTACGGGCGTCCGGCCTATCAGCGCACCGCCGAGGTCAGCATCTATCTGGACGAACGCGCGCGCGGCAAGGGCCTCGGCAAGCAGTTGCTGGCGGCTTCGCTCGCGGCGGCGCCGGCGCTCGGCATCGACACCGTGCTCGGCTTCATCTTCGGCCACAACGAGGCGAGCCTGCGTCTGTTCCGCGGTTTCGGCTTCGACACGTGGGGGTCGCTGCCGCGCGTGGCCGTGCTGGACGGCGTGGAGCGCGATCTGGTGATTCTCGGCAAGCGCCTGAACGCCCCCGCCGCGGCCCGTTGATCCGCTTCAGGTATCCATTTGCAGGACATCATCATGTTTGTCGATTCGCACTGTCACATCAATTTTGAAGGGCTCGCCGACCGGCTGCCCCAGGTGCTCGAGAACATGCGCAGCCACTCGGTCACGCATGCGCTGTGCGTGTCGGTCGATCTGGAAACGCTGCCGTCCGTTCTGGACATCGCGAGCCGGCACGAGAACGTCTACGCGTCGGTGGGTGTGCATCCGGACCACGAGCACATGCGCGAACCGAGCGTCGCCGAACTGGTCGAACTCGCGCAGCACCCGAAGGTCGTCGCGATCGGCGAAACGGGCCTCGACTATTACCGTCTGGAAGGCCGCTCGATTGACGACATGGAATGGCAGCGCGAGCGCTTTCGCACCCACATTCGCGCCGCGCACGCTACAGGCAAGCCGCTCATCATCCATACGCGTTCTTCTTCGGAAGATACGCTGCGCATCATGGCCGAGGAGCGCGCGAGCGAGCCGGGCGGCGTGATGCATTGCTTCACCGAGCCGTGGACGGTCGCAGAGCAGGCGCTGGCGCAGAATTTTTACATCTCGCTGTCGGGCATCGTCACGTTCAAGAGCGCGACCGACGTACAGGACGTGGCGCGCCGTGTGCCGCTCGAGCGCCTCCTGATCGAAACCGATTCGCCGTATCTCGCGCCTGTGCCGTATCGCGGAAAGCCCAATGAACCTGCGTACGTGAGTTATGTCGGACGTTTCATCGCGCAGCAGCGCGGCATGCCGGACGAGGCGCTCGCCGCCGCGACGACGCAAAACTTCTTTCGTCTTTTCAGGATCCCGGCGCCTGCTGGCGTCCAGGAAGGAAGCGAAAAATCAAGAGGATAGGGTACATACCTGAAGTAAAACATGATGAAAAATTGCACGTTGACCCACGCACCGCACACAGTAACGACGCCCGCCGCGCAAGGCTCGCCGGTGCGCCGCCGTTTGTCGCGCGCCGTCCTGGCAGCGACGCTTGCATGCGCCGCGCCTGGCTCGCTGATCGCCGTGCCGGTGCCGGCTGTGGCCGCCCCGATCGACTCGCTGATCAAGTCGGTGAAATTCGACGATGTCGACGGCGTCAAGAAGCTCCTCGCCAAGGGCATGGACCCGAACAGCGTCGACAATCAGGGCATGCCTCTGCTGGTGTTGGCCGCGCGCGAGAAGTCCGACAAGGTCGGCGCGGTGCTGCTTGCGAATCCGAAAACGAACGTCGAGATCGAGGACAAAGCCGGCGAAAACGCGATGATGATGGCCTCGCTGAACGGCGACCTGGACTTCGTCAAGCAGTTGATCGCCAAAGACGCGGAGGTCAACAAGAAAGGCTGGGCGCCGCTGCACTACGCGGCCGCGAATGGCCACGACGACATCGTGAAGCTGCTGCTCGACAACTCCGCTTACGTGGACGCGGGCTCGCCCAACGGCACGACGCCGTTGATGATGGCCGCGCGCGGCGGGCACGTGTCGACGGTCAAGCTGCTGCTCGACAACGGCGCGGATTTGACCGTGAAGAATCAGATCGGTATGACGGCGCTCGATTTCGCGAAGACCTACAAGGAGCCGGATGTAGTCGAGGGCCTGACCGCCCGGCTGCAACAGATGCAGCAGAAGTAACGCACGCGTCTTTCGGCCCTTATTCACTGAAGATGGCGGCCGCCGCCTGCTGCCGCGTCGTAAAACAGTGCAGAATGACGGTTTTGGCGCGCCTGGGTGCGCGCGCCGTCCGATGCGGCAACAGACCGCCTGATAAACGACCCTGGAAAGGAACACCATGCTGCGGGCTTTGATTTTCGCCAGCGCGTTCGCCGTACCGTTATCGGCGGCCGCGTTTACGGGAGGCGACCTCAACAAGCTGTGCACGAAGACCGACGTGGCGTCGCGCAGTGCGTGCGCCGCTTACATCGAAGGCGCCGCCGACGGCATCTTCAATACCATCGATGCGATTGGCGGCACCACCGGCCCGCGCGTCGGCCAGTATTTCTGCTTGCCTCAGGACGCGCGTTCGGCGCAGTTGACCGACGCTGTGCGCAAGTACATCGCCGAAAATCCGAACGTGGCCGGCTACAACGCGAGCACGGCGATTTCTCTCGGGCTCGGTAAGGCGTTTCCTTGCAAGAGCGGAAGTTGATGTAGTGGCAGCGGCCCGCGTGCTTCGCGCAGCGGGCCGCCGGCATTGGTTATTGGGCTGGTTTGACGCGATTGCTCGACTCTTTTGTTCGACGCGTTTTTAACGTTTGTTCGCAGTTTGTCTCATCGCGCGAGCCGCATCTGCGGCACGCGTTCAAAATGAGCCGGGGCACCGCCGTTAGCGGTAGCAGCCGGCTCGCAAACGGGGCGCACGGTTCGCTCCGCGCCCCAGCGTCGGGCGCGCTTGATCGCGCTAGATCGCGTTTTGTCGCGCTTCGTTGCGGCGGTTTGCGCTTGACTGCGCTTCGTTGCGCTTTCGCAGGCGTGCCGGCCGGCTGCATCGCGCCGCACGCGTCGTCACTTGCCGTCGCGGCGCCACGCGCGCCCGGCCTGTCCACATTCAAGCGAGGAGGAAACTGTCCTACATGGCTTTTTTCGATCGACTCGACCAGCTGGATCACCTCGCCGAAGCACCGCTGCACACCTGGCCCGGCGCGTTGCTGGTCTCGCTTATCGCCGTGCTGGTCGCCATCGGCGTACATCGCGTGGGCGCACGCATCGTCACGCGGATCGCGCGGCCTTATCCGCTCACCAGTGTCGTGCTGCGCTATATCGACAAGCCGTCGCTGTTCGTGCTGCTGATCCTTGCGCTCGAAGCCGTCTGGTGGGAAGCGCCCGACACGCTCACCTTCATCGCGCCCTTGCGCGACGCCGCCGCGATTGCGCTGATCGGCGCGCTGACCTGGCTCTCTGTGCGCTCGGCGGCGGCCATCGGCGAGGCGATCATTCAGGCTCATCCGCTCGACACCGCCGACAATCTGCACGCGCGCCGCATTCACACACAGGCGAGAGTCCTGGCGCGCTCGGTCATGCTGGTGATCGTGATTGTCGGTGTCGGCGGCGCGCTGATGACGTTTCCAAACGTGCGCCAGATCGGCGCGAGCCTGCTCGCGTCCGCCGGGGTGGCGGGTCTCGTCGCCGGTATTGCCGCGCGGCCCGTGCTCGGCAATCTGATCGCGGGTTTGCAGATCGCGCTGTCGCAGCCGATCCGGCTCGACGACGTTGTCGTGATCCAGGGCGAGTGGGGGCGCATCGAGGAGATCACCGGAACATATGTGTCGGTGCGTCTGTGGGATCAGCGGCGGCTGATCGTCCCGCTGCAATGGTTTATCGAAAACCCGTTTTCCAACTGGACGCGCAGCAGCTCGCAGATCATCGGCACGGTGTTCCTGTATGTCGACTACCGGATGCCGCTCGCGCCGCTGCGCGAGGAGCTGGCGCGCATCGTCGAGGCGGCGCCCGAGTGGGACCGGCGCGTGCAGGTGCTGCAGGTCACGGAGGGCACCGAGCGCTCGATGCAGTTGCGCGCGCTCGTCAGTTCGCTCGATTCGGGGCTGAACTGGGATTTGCGTTGCCGCGTCCGCGAAGGGCTCATCGACTTCATCCAGAAGCACTATCCGCAGTATCTGCCGCGCTCGCGCGCGGAGGTGTCGGCGGAACTGGAGAACGTGGCGCACGGCAAGGGCGAGCCGCTCGACTGGGTGCCGCGTCGCGCGCGCACGCCGGCCGGCAGCACGGCGGCGCATACCGAGGCGGACCCGGTGGCAAGCCGTCCGGGCCCGGCGCCTGCGTCGGCTTCCGCGTCCATTCCGTCGCCGCCCAAGCTGAAGGAAACTGTCTAGTGCGCGGTCGGAAGTCGCTCGACGCCGCGAGGAAAGCGGCCAGACGATGCGGCGAAAGGTCCACGCGCGTGAGCGGATCGGCTGAAAAGCGGACCCAACGCGCATTGAGCCCTGGCCAGATGGCCAGCCGATGCAACCGATCGCTCGTCAAAGGATCGAACCAACCACTCACTGTACAAACCTGCGCGGCATGGCGTGCACCATGCGATAAGTTATCGGGCGTCCGTTGCGTGGCGGGCGTTGGCCGCACCCTGGCGGATGCCGCGCGAAAACAAGGAGGACTTGCAACATGGGCCGACTGATCGTCGTGTCGAATCGCGTCGCAACGCCGACGGAAACCAAAGGATCGGCGGGCGGCCTCGCCGTCGGCGTGTTCGGCGCGCTGAAGGACGCGGGAGGCGTGTGGTTCGGCTGGAGCGGCGACGTGGTCAGCGAGACCGTCGCCAACGCGGGGCCGACGCTGGAACAGGACGGCGCTGTCACCTTTGCCACCGTGGGCCTCACGCGCAAGGACTACGACCAGTATTACCGCGGCTTTTCGAATGCGACGCTGTGGCCGGTATTCCACTACCGCAACGACCTTGCCCGCTACGAGCGCGAGGAATACGCCGGGTACCGGCGCGTCAACGCGTGGCTCGCGCACAAGCTCATCAAGCTGCTCGAGCCCGACGACGTGATCTGGATTCACGACTATCATCTGATCCCGTTTGCCGAGGCCTTGCGCAGCGAAGGCATCACGAACCGCATCGGCTTTTTCCTGCACATTCCGTTTCCGTCGCCGCAAATCCTGCTCAACATTCCGCCGCACGAAGAGCTGGTGAAGTCGCTGTCCTGCTACGACCTGCTCGGCTTTCAGACAGCAACCGACGAACAGGCCTTTCATGACTACGTGACGCGTCACGCGCGCGGCACGGTGTCGGACGGCATCGTGGAAGCGTTCGGCCGCAAGCTGCGCACGGGCGTCTACCGCATCGGCGTATTTCCCGACGAAATCGCCGAACAGGCCAAGCGCTACGAGAGCCGGCAGCACGTGCTCGATCTGAAGCAGAGTCTGGAGGGCCGCAAGCTGATCATGAGCGTGGACCGGCTCGACTATTCGAAGGGGCTGGTTGAACGTTTCCGCGCGTTCGAGCATCTGCTGGAGCGCTCGCCCGAATGGCGCGGCAACGTCACTCTCGTGCAGATTGCGCCGCCCACGCGCTCGGACGTCGCGACGTATCAGAAGATTCGCCAGGATCTGGAGTACGAAGCAGGGCGCATCAACGGGCGCTATTCGGGCCTCGACTACACGCCGATCCGTTATCTGAACCAGCAGTACGACCGCTGGAAACTGATGTCGCTGTTTCGCGAGTCGCAGATCGGCTTCGTCACGCCCTTGCACGACGGCATGAATCTCGTCGCGAAGGAATACGTCGCGGCGCAGAATCCGGACGATCCGGGCGTGCTCGTGCTGTCTATTTTCGCGGGCGCGGCCGCCGAGTTGACGGGCGCGCTGCTCGTCAATCCGCATGATGCGATAGGCATGTGCGAGGCCCTGCAGCGCGCGCTGCAAATGCCGCTCGACGCGCGCCAGCGGCGTCACGAGATCAACATGGCGGCGCTGCGCAAGAACGATCTCGGCGTGTGGCGCGACAGCTTTCTGCGCGACCTGCGCAGCGTTCCGTTGCAAAAGCCGGCCGCGAGCGGCGGCCACAAGTGATGGGCTGGCCGCAGCACGACAACATCAGCGCAGACGGCGGGAGCGCTCCCGCTGACGCAGCGCGCGCGCCTTGCGTGGACTTCCCTGCGCGGATGGCCGCGTGCTGAGCGCGCTCGCCATCGCCGGTTACCGGTCATTGCGCGACCTGATCGTGCCGCTCGGGCGGCTGAATGTCATTACCGGGGCGAACGGCAGCGGGAAGTCGAGCGTCTACCGTTCGTTGCGCCTGCTCGCCGAAACGGCGCGCGGCGGCGTGATCACGTCGCTTGCGCGCGAAGGCGGCTTGCCGTCCACGTTATGGGCTGGCCCTGAACGCTTTTCGCGCACCATGCTGAGCGGCGAATCCGAAGTGCAGGGCACGCGGCGCAATGCGCCCGTGAGCTTGCGGCTCGGCTTCGCTGGCGAACGGTTCAGTTATGCGATCGATCTCGGTTTGCCGCTTCCCGATTCCAGCCGCTTCGTGCTGGATCCGGTAATCAAACGGGAATGCATTTGGAGCGGCCCGGTTCTGCGGCCGTCGGCATTGCTGGTCGACCGGCAGGGCGCGGCGTTGCGTACGCGCGATGAAAACGGCGACTGGCAAACGGTGCCGCAGCCGGTCGCCAGTTTCGACAGCATGATGACCGAGTTCGCCGACCCGCGCAGCGCGCCGGAGATGATCGCGGTGCGCGAGCAGATCCGTTCATGGCGCTTCTACGACCATTTCCGCACCGATGTGGACGCGCCCGCGCGCATGCCGCAAATCGGCACGCATACGCCGGTGCTTTCCGACGACGGCGCCGACCTCGCCGCCGCGCTGCAGACCATCCGCGAGATCGGCGATCCGGTTGCGCTCGACGCCGCCATCGACGATGCGTTTCCCGGCTCCCGCCTCGAGATTGCCGCGCAGGACGGCCGCTTCGAGGTGCTGATGCAGCAGCACGGCCTGTTGCGTGCGCTGAAGGGCGCGGAGTTGTCGGACGGGACCTTGCGCTATCTGTTGCTGGTGGCCGCGCTGCTGACGCCGCGTCCGCCGGCGCTGCTGGTGTTGAACGAGCCCGAAACCAGTTTGCATCCCGATCTGTTGCCGGCGCTTGCACGCCTGATCGCGCAGGCCGCGGCGCATTCGCAGGTGCTGGTCGTCTCGCACGCCGCGCGCTTGATCGCGGCGCTCGAGCGCGAGGAGGCAAGCGAGTCGCTCGTGCTGGAAAAGCACTTTGGCGCCACCCGTCTCGCGGATGCGGACGAGCGCGACATGCCGGCGTGGAAGTGGCCATCTCGCTGAACTACGCAACACGCGATGCGGCCTTTATTTCGGTGCAGCGCTGCTTGTAAGCTGAATGTAACAGCGCCCCGGAAATGCAATATAGGGCGCTTTTCGAGCCGCGCCAGGGAATAATGCTCCGATGCCAGCCGTGCGTCGCGTGCGGCCAACATGCATTGATCGTAGACCGGCGCTCACCAGGCGCCGCTGACGGCACGGCACAGCGACTTCGGCAGAAGCCGCGCGACGGGCCGCCAGTTCACGGAGACAACTATGAAGATTGCGCAGATCGCCCCGTTGACCGAATCCGTGCCGCCGAAGCTATACGGCGGTACCGAGCGCGTCGTGTCGTACATCACCGAAGCGCTTGTGGAGCTCGGCCACGACGTGACGCTGTTCGCAAGCGGCGACTCCGTCACGAGCGCGAAGCTCGAGCCCGTATGGCCGCGCGCGCTGCGCCTTGACCCGGGTATTCGCGATCGCGTGGCGCCGCACATGCTGCTGATGGAACTGGTGCGCCGCCAGGCCGAGCAATTCGACGTCCTGCATTTCCACCTCGACTATTACTCGTTCTCGGTTTTTCAGCGCCAGGACACACCCTTCGTCACGACGATGCACGGCCGCCTCGACTTGCCAGAGCAGCAGCCCGTATTCGATACGTTCCACTCCGCGCCGGTCATTTCCATTTCGAATGCGCAGCGCCATCCGCTGCCGCAGGCGCGCTGGCTGACCACCGTCTATCACGGTCTGCCCGAGCAGTTGTATACGCCGCAGCCGGTGGAGCAGAAGTACCTCGCTTTTCTTGGGCGCATTTCGCCGGAAAAACGCGTCGACACGGCTATTCGCATTGCGGGGCGCTGCGCAATGCCGATCCGCATCGCCGCCAAGGTGGACGCCGCGGATCGCGAATATTTCGAGCGCGATATCCGGCCGCTGCTCGATCTGCCGCACGTCGAGTTCATCGGCGAGATCGCGGATCATCAGAAAGCGGAATTTCTTTCGGGCGCGCACGCGCTGCTGTTTCCAATCGACTGGCCGGAGCCGTTCGGCCTCGTGATGATCGAGGCGATGGCGTGCGGCACGCCGGTTGTGGCGTTCAACCGCGGCTCGGTGCCGGAAGTACTCGAAGACGGGCTGACCGGCTTTATCGTCGAAGACGAAATCGGCGCGGTCGCGGCAGTCAACCGCCTGCACAAGATGCCGCGCGCGGGCGTGCGGCAGCGCTTCGAAGAACGCTTCACGTCGCACCGCATGGCGCAGCAATATGTCGATGCGTATCAGTCAGTGATTCGCGCGCAGAAACGTTCGCGCTTCAAGGTGGTGGACAGCTCGGGGCGTTGAACGCTGAGCCCGGCGGCCGTCGGCGGGCCGGCTTGTGTGGAGTTGGCTCGCCGTGCGGCGGACCATGCATGATGATTAGCGAGGCAGGGCCGGCGCCGTAGTGAGCGCCGGCCTTGCTGCGAGAGGTCTTTATCGCCAGTCGGTGTTGTCGCGGCGGTTGCGCGGGCGGTGTGTGTTGTGCGGGCTGCGCTGTAGACGTTGCTCTAGCGGGCCGCATTGCGACGCTGCGCTGCGACGGACAGGTTGCGCGGACTACGTTGCGACAGAACCCGGACAGAGCAGGTCCCGCTGCAAATGCGGCCCAAGGGCTGAGCGGCGCCAGCACCGACGCAGCGACCGACCCAGCGACCGACCCAGCAGCTCGGCGCCACTATCAGTGCGCTTACTTTCGGTTCGCTGGCCAAGCCCCGTTGACGCAACCCGCCCGGCAACCCTGCAGCCTCAAATCTTCAGGCGCGAAACCTTCGTGCCTTGCAACGACAGATCGCCCATCAGCCCGGCATTGGTCAGCACGAATACTTCGACTGGCGCCGTGGCCGTATTCGAATCGATCGCGCCGTTCGCACCCATTTTCACGAGCGCGACGGATGCGTCGCCGCCCACCGACCAGCCGTCCGCGTTGCGGAATTTGTCGAGTGCGTCCTGCGTCATGAACAGGAAAATGATGGCCTTCGACTGCGCGCCGGCCTGAAGCCCGAACGAGCCGGAAATCGTGCTGTAGTAGCCGACGCTGGTGCCGCCCACGCGCAGCGCGCCTTCGCCGTACTGGCCGCCGACGATGAAGCCCGCCTGCAGCACCGACGGGAACACGAGCACGCCGCGCGCCTTGGAGACGAGTTCGCGCGAACCCTTCACGGTCGTATATAGCCGCGACATGGTGCCGTCGACGTCCGCGTCGATCGAGCGGCGTTTGGACGAATCGGTGGCCGCCGTGTCGCGGCCGCCGGTATTGGTTGTACATCCGGCGAGAGCAAGGCCTCCGAAAGCGAGCGCAGCGGTTGTCTTCAACATGAAGTGTCGTCTTTGCATCGTTTTTCTCCGTATGGTTCCGGGGCGCAACCGCGAGAAATCGCGCGGGTGCCTTTGAGTTATATCACACGGTGCGCCAAAAGGCGCCCTCGCTCGCAACGCGAAAAGCCTTATGTGACGGGGCTTTGCGGCAGATCGAAACGAGCCGGCTGTAAATTTGACCGGTCGCGCGGCGGCCCTCGCGGGCTGCGCGGCAGCGTGGTCGAACGGGCCTCGTCGCGGCCGTTTTGAAGCGCCCGAGTTGCGCGGCACGCCGGCGGGAACGCGTGCCGTCGTCCATTTTTACCGACTCGGGCACGGCACATTTCCGTCGGCATCGAACAGAAAAGTGTTGCCTCGACGCCGCAAATGCAGCCGCGCGCGCGGACTATCCGCCGTGGTTGGCCGGACTCTTCACCGCCGGCGGGCGCCTCAGCGCGCGGCGCACCGCGCCGATCAACACGCCGATAAAAAGCAGCGTGAGCGCCGGCACGATCCAGTAGCCGACGAACGCATGCCAGAGATAGACCATCAGGGTAGAGCGGCGCACGCTGTATTCATTGCGGGCGTCCTGTTGACGCGGCGCGTTGGCCGCCAGCACGTCGGCGGGACAACCGGCGGCTTGCGCCTCCTCCGGCTTGCCGTGGCAGCGCGCGGGAGCGCCGGCCGCCCGTTGCGCGTCGGTGAAATTCCAGGTGGTCAGCGCGCGGTCGAGGTCGACGGCGTTGTAGGCCATCTCCTCGCGAATCTCGCTGACTGCAACGATCGCCACGGGCACCGCCCAGAACACGATGACGACCACCCACCGCCTCAACCAGCGGTTTTTATGCTTCGATACCATCCTTGCCTCCAATCGATGCTTTGCGGCATCAACGACAAGATGGCGGCCCGTATGAATGTTGTGTGGGGTGGGCCGTCTCCGCAGCCATCATAGAAGAAAAACGCCGCGTTCGGGCGGGAGGACCGGCATGGGAGGCGAAGCGCGCGATTGAAAAGCGCAAACGGAAAGCGCAAAGTGGGGAGTGCAGAACGCGAAGCAAAGAATGCAACGCGCGAGGAAGCTGCGCGAACGCAGCGCCGCGCGAGATACGCGGCGTGCGTAAGTGCTAG
This sequence comes from Burkholderia sp. WSM2230, assembly GCF_000472445.1. Classification (GTDB taxonomy): domain Bacteria; phylum Pseudomonadota; class Gammaproteobacteria; order Burkholderiales; family Burkholderiaceae; genus Paraburkholderia. The sequence goes on along the minus strand of NZ_AXAJ01000006.1, from coordinate 38,451 downwards.
TGGATCAGTTGGCCGCTGCGGGTGCGGACGAGAGGCAACTCTTCATGAACGCCTTGCGCTCGTCGCCTTTCTTGCCGGTCGCCTGCGTGTTGCATGCCTTCATCTTGTCCTGCTGGCTCATCGGCGCGGCGGCCGGTTTGGCCGACAGGCAGCTCTTCATGAACGCCTTGCGCTCGTCGCCTTTCTTGTCGCCGGCCTGCTTGTTACAGTCGGCCATTTTGGTCTGCTGGCTGTTTTGTGCGAACGCAGGCGAAACGAAGACGGCACCAAGTACCATGGCCGCGATTGCGGATTGGATTTTCATGTGACACTCCATCGGTGTGTAAACGTTTTTGGTGTTCATGCACGTGGGCGTCGACGGCAACCGGCCCTCGGCAAGTCCATTACGGCAAATGCTGTCTGCATCAACGGTCAATACCGCGTTCCCGTTGACAGTGGTGTCCGCTGGTTTTCCCTGATGGAGCGGCGGCTCGCGCAAACTGGCATCCGTTGGATGAAGCAATACGGACCAGTAATTATATTATGCATTGCAGATTAAACGGCTATGCAATTCGACTGTAATTCGCCGCCTGCGCTGCGGGTTGAGCGGTTGGAAATTCGCACTGCATTGTTCCAAGGAAGCGCGAAGTTGCTGCGAATGCACATGAATCGCAATTGGTAAGGAAATCCTGAGGAAAATCATTAATGCCAATTCGCGTATTCGCTGTGTCCATATGCCGTCAGGTTGCGGCGTATTGTGGTGACATGAACTAACCAGGAGGATTTGACATGCACTATCTTTTGACCTATGACCTCGTGCCGGACTACCTGGAACGGCGCGGCGAGCATCGCGAGGCGCACCTGAAGCTGGCCTGGGCAGCGGCGGAGCGCGGCGAACTGGTGCTTGCCGGCGCATTGGCCGATCCTGTGGATACCGCCGTGCTCCTTTTCAAGGGCGACACGCCTCGCGTCGCGCAAGCCTTTGCCGAAGCCGACCCCTATGTGCGCGCCGGCCTTGTTGCACGCTGGCGTGTGCGCGAATGGACCACCGTGGTCGGCGAGGGCGCGACCAATCCAATCCGTTAGCGGTTCGCGCCCGGCCCGCAGCAGAGCGGGCAAAAGACTCACCGGCCATGCGTCGCGCGTGGCTCCTTCGAACACGCCGCGAGCCATTATTGCCACAGCGATGTCATCTCGCACCGGCACCGTTGACTCGATGCGCGCGCAACGAATCGGCGCATGCGGGTAAGCAGGGCGTAGAAGGAGTCATTGCGCGGTGACGCTGCCGAATCGGGCAGGCAATGCGGCGCCCCTCGCCATGCGCGTTCTCGCGTTTTTTGGCGCACATTTGCAGCGCTTTTGCCTCTCTATTTGCCGACTCTTACCGCATTCAATAGCAATTTCGGCGCTATCGCAGGAACATTTCCGTTACGGCATGACGTGAATTAATGGAGTGAAAAGCACAAGTTTGTTTCTATCCGTAACACTTGTCGCAACGATATTCACGCAAACCCTGGGGATGGTATGCTTCGTGCACAATTCTCCCATGCACGAGTGAGACCACGTTTTGTGCTTCGCAATAGGGATAAACCGCACTGACACAGGGCGGTAGTGACCAGCAAACAGAACGTAAAAGACATATTTGTGCAACCGAGGGTGATACACGGATCGTGAAGGTTGAATCCGTGGTCGGCCCAAAGCCGCGGCCCGGCCAGGCTGCGTGGAGAAAATCCATGTTTTTCGATGAGCTAAGCAATGACGAATGGGCGCTGCTGGCAGCGCTTGTCTCTGATGAGCCGGCCGTCCGTCTGAACCGGCGCGGGCGGCCCCGCGCCGACCCACGTGTCGTGGCCAATGCCGTGTTGTGGATCCTGACTACCGGAGAGCCATGGTCGAAGCTGCCGGGCCGTTATCCGTCGGGTCCCACCTGCCGGCGCCGTTTCGAAGAATGGCAACTGAACGGCACGCTGCTCGAAATGGTTCGGCTTCTGTCCAGGACAGGGCGCAAGTTCGCGTATGTTCCTCAACCTGCACCGCCCGTCGCGGCCAAACCCGCTGCGCCGGTTGCGGAAGCACCCAGCATGCGCGACGAAAGTCCGCGCGGGGTATCGTGGAAGAGCCCCGAGTCGTGGCAGGCGCCCGGCAACGCGTCGAACGCGTTGCACCCGGCTCAGCCGTCCCAACTGCGGGCCTGGCGTTCGGCCGATCCCATCGCGGACATCACGCGTCAACTGGCGGGCTTCGACCATGGCGAGTCTGGTGGAGCGCAAGCCGCACAAGATGCACAGGCCGCCCGATCTGCTCAAGCCGTACATGCCGCACGTGTAACCCATGTAGCCCACGCACCGGTACCGCGCGCGCCGGCCTTGCCGACGCCATCCGTCGCTTATGCGCCGCGCCCGCCGCTGCGCGCCGACTTGCGCGCGATGAACGAAGCGGGCGCAGTCGGTGCCGCCATGCAAGGGTTGAATTCGGCAATTGCATCGGCGCGCGAAATCTCCGGAGCCGCGCTGCAGCGCAGCCCGCTGTCGACAAGTCTCGCACCGCGCGGCCGGCAGGTCGCCGAGCGGCACGGCTATCTGATCTATGTCGCCGCCGAGCGCGTGCCCAACTCGATGTATCGCGCATGGGCGGAAATCATGAAGGACGGCAAGCGCGTGGAGCGTTCCGGCCTCGTCGGTCCGCGCTTTGCGGACGCGGACTCAGCCGAGCATTATGCATTCGAGTGGGCGGCGCAGTGGATCGATCGCGAGTGCGCGACGCTGGCGGCCGCGCAAGCAGTACAAGCAACACAAGCCACCGGCGCAGCGTCGACGTTGCGCGCACCGCAAACGCACGCAACGTCGATGCATGCGCCGCTGCATAGGCCCGCGCTGAACGCACCGAACGCCCCGAACGCGCCAGCGGCTCACGCGCCATACGCGGCGTCGCAGGCCGGTTACATGACGGGCATGCGTCATATGCCGGAGCAGGTTGCCGCGCATCACGGCGTGCCGTTGCATGGTTCGTTGAATGCGTTTCGTGGACCGCTGCGTCGTTACACGGGCGAGCCCGCCGCTCGCGCAGTAACAGGTACGGTGAACGTGAACGCGGCAACCGGCCCGGCAACCGGCGCAACGATCACCAATGCGGCCATTGAGGCCAACGCGGCAGCAGCACTCACAGCCGCCGACCGCGAAAAAGCAGAACGTTATCCGTCGCACACAGAACTCATCTCCCACGCGGGATGAGCGCGCAGTACCCCGCGGCTGTCGGAGCAACCGCCGCAGCTTCCCGCTTCATTCGCTGTGATTCAACGCTGTTCCTGCAAGTGACCTCGCGTATCTGATTCGGGGCTTTATTGGCGTCGCTTATTGGCGTGCCTCATTGGCGTCCATAAGTGTCGTCGAAGCGCACGATATCGTCTTCGCCGAGATACGAGCCGGATTGCACCTCGATCATTTCGAGCGGCATCTTGCCGGGGTTCTCGAGACGGTGCGTGACGCCGAGCGGGATATAAGCAGATTCGTTTTCGGAGACGATAAAGCGCTCTTCACCTCGCGTGACGAGTGCGGTGCCGCGCACGACAATCCAATGTTCGGCGCGGTGATGGTGCATTTGCAGCGAGAGGCGCGCTCCCGGTTTCACGACAATGCGCTTTACCTGGAAACGCTCGCCCGTATCGACGGAATCGTAGTTGCCCCACGGGCGATGCACCTTGCGATGGTTGGCCGCTTCGAGGCCGCCCTCGCTGCGAATGCGGCCCACGATCTTCTTGACGTCCTGCACGCGCGATTTGTCTGCGACGAGAATCGCGTCGGCCGTTTCAACCACGACCAGGTCCTGCGTGCCGACGCAGGCAATCAGGCGTCCTTCGGAATGCGCGAAGGTGGAGGAGGCGCCTTCGAACATCACGCGGCCGCGGCCAACATTCTGCTCCGCGTCTTTCTCCGAGATGTCCCAGATCGCGTCCCATGAGCCCACGTCCGACCAGCCTGCCTGCAAGGGCACGACTACGCCCGCGGCGACGTTCTGGTCATGACCGAGCTGCTCCATCACCGCGTAGTCGATCGAATTGGAAGGCGACGCGCTGAACGCATCGCGCTGCAGGCGGAAAAAGTCGCCGTCTGCCTTGCCGCCTGCGTAGGCTGCTTCGCACGCTTCGTAGATGGCCGGCTGGAAGTGACGGATCGCCTTGAGCCACGTCGACGCGCGCATGATGAAAATGCCGCTGTTCCACCAGTATTCGCGTGACTCGACATAGCGCTGCGCCAGTTCGAGATGCGGCTTTTCGACGAAGCGATCGAGCCTGTGCGCGGCGACAGCAGCGCTTGTGTCCGCATGATCCGCTGCTTGCGTTTCATCAGGATCGCCAGGCGTGCCGATGGCCGCGCCAATCCGGATGTAACCGTAGCCCGTTTCCGCGCGCGTCGGCACGATGCCCATCGTGACGATCTGGCCCGCCGCTGCATGCTGCACGCCCGCGGCGACGGCCGCATGAAAACCTTTGATGTCGGTGACCGCGTGATCCGCGGGCATCACCACCATGATGCCGTCCTCGTCTTGAGCCGCGACGGAAAGCGCGGCCACGGTCAGCGCGGGGGCGGTATCGCGGCCTACCGGTTCGAGAATCAGGCGGGTCGGCTTGCCGATGGTGCGCAACTGCTCGGCGGTCGTAAAGCGCTGTTCCTCGTTCGCCACCACGACGAGTTTGCCGGTCAGCGGATAGCCGGCTTCCAGCCCGTCAAGACGGCGCGTGGTGGATTGCAGCAGCGAATCTTCGCCGAGCAGGCCGATCAGCTGTTTGGGGTGCTGTTCGCGCGACATCGGCCACAACCTCGTGCCGGAGCCACCTGCCAGGATCACGGGATGAACCTTCAGTTTGACCTGCGCGGGCAGCGCTTCTGCGGGCCGGGTGTCGGCGGACGTGGCCGTAACCGGAGCTGTCATGATGAACTCCTCGGGACTGGTTGAATGCGTGGAGTTTTATCACGAACATTGAAATCAATAAAAGCGCGTTAAATGGAAACTATATAAAGCCCGTCATAAAGCCACACACTTGATGAACAAAAAATGTCGCCGCGAATTTCTAAAATAAAAAATAAGTCAAAAAATGGGAGTGCGGTTTTTTTACACCGGCGCCTGCGCCACAATAATCACCGCCGCACCGCCTCGATCGCGCACGCGATCCGCGCAACAAGGCGCCGATCCGGCCGCAAGCGCGCTGAAAAAAGCAGCAGACCCGTCCCAATCCGGTAAAAACTGCCGGATAAAATCGCAAAGAAATTCCGAATTTTTGACCGATACATTTTGAGATTTTTGCGGCCTTGCGGCGTGAATTTTAATAGCGCTTTATTCATACCTGTAGAAGGACATTCACTCATTCCGAGACACGTTTTTCGCAGGCGGCCGAGCGACGGTTCAGCAAGGCGGAAAGCGGAATTGCAATTGGCACGGCTTTGATCGGTTTCGCGTCGGGCAATTAATCTGCCGACGCGACTACCGGCGTTGCGTGCGCCGCAGCGGGAACGAGCGGGCCTTCTTCCTGAACAACGAGCCGGCCAGGCAACCGGCAAGGCAGCCGACTAACCAACGGGATGGCACTTGACTGACGAACTGAGGGGTAGCGCATGCTGAGCGTTCTATCGAGACTCATCGACATCGCGATGGTCACGCTCGGCGCCGCGATCGCGGCGGCCGTGCACAGCGGGAAAGTAGTGTGGCTGGACGATATGCAAAGCGTGTCGCTGGCCTTCGACGTACTGCTCGTGGTCGTGTTCTTTCCCGCGCTCGGCATCTATCAGTCGTGGCGCGGCAAGCCGCTCTACGACCTGCTGTGCCGTGTCGCCGGCGGCTGGGCGATGGTCGAGGTCACCGGCGTGCTGATCAGCTTCAGCCTGCATCGCGCGGACAGTCTGTCGCGGCTGTGGCTCGTCTACTGGGCGCTCGCCGCCATCGTGCTGCTGGTCGTCAACAAGGTGATCGTCTATTCGATTCTGCGCGGGCTGCGCCGCGAGGGCTTCAATCAGCGCGCGGTGGCAATCGTCGGCGGTGCGCCGTATGGGCGCTTTCTGATCCAGCAGATGCGCAGCCGTCCGGACGCCGGCTTCAGCCCTGTCGTGGTATTCGACGAGGACCGCACCATCAACCCCTACGAAGACCCCGACGCCGCCGACGCGATAGAAGGCGTGCCGGTGGAACGCGACTATCAGCGCATGATCCAGCTCGTGCGCCAGCGCGCGATTCGCGAGCTGTGGCTCGCGCTGCCGATCTCGAAGGAAAAGGAAATACATCGCATTGTGATGGATCTGCGCAACGACTTCGTGAACATCCGCTTCATTCCGGATGTACGCAGCCTCACGCTCTTCAATCAGCCGATGGTGGAGCTGCTCGGCGTGCCGGCCATCAACCTGGCTGCGTCCCCGATCACCGATTTGCGCGTGCTGCCCAAGCGCATTTTCGACCGGCTCTTCGCGCTCGCCGCGTTGACCGCGCTCGCGCCGGTAATGCTCGTGATCGCGGTGCTCGTCAAGCTGAGCTCGCCGGGCCCCGTGTTCTTCCGTCAGAAACGCAAGGGTATCGACGGACACGAGTTCGAAATTTACAAGTTCCGTTCTATGCGGGTGCACAAGGAAGAGGCCGGCAAAATCACTCAGGCCACGCGCCGCGATCCGCGCATTACCGCGGTCGGCGCCTTCCTGCGGCGCACGAGCCTCGACGAGCTGCCGCAATTCATCAACGTGCTGCGCGGCGAGATGTCGGTGGTCGGGCCGCGTCCGCATGCGCTCGAACACGACGACATCTATAAGGATCTGGTGAAGGGCTACATGCATCGCTACCGGATCAAGCCGGGCATCACCGGCTGGGCGCAGATCAACGGCTATCGCGGCGAGACCGACCGCATCGAAAAGATGATGGGCCGCGTCAAGCTCGACCTCTATTACATGCAGCACTGGACCTTCTGGCTCGACATCAAGATCGTCGTGCTGACGCTCTGGAAGGGCTTTGTCGGCAGCAATGCATATTGAACACCCACTCAAATTTCCTGCGAGGTAATACATGAACCTGACGATCATCGGTAGTGGCTACGTGGGCCTCGTGACGGGCGCCTGTCTGGCCGACATCGGCCATGACGTGTTCTGTCTCGACGTCGATCAGCGCAAGATCGACGTGCTCAACGGCGGCGGTGTGCCGATTCATGAACCGGGTCTGCAGGAGATCATCGCGCGCAATCGCAAGGCCGGGCGCCTGACGTTTTCGACCGATGTGGAAGCGGCGGTCGCGCATGGCGACATCCAGTTCATCGCGGTGGGGACGCCGTCGGACGAAGACGGTTCCGCGGACCTGCAATACGTGCTCGCCGCGGCGCGCAACATCGGCCGCCATATGACGGGCTTCAAGGTGATCGTCGACAAATCGACGGTGCCGGTCGGCACCGCTTCGCGGGTGCGTGAAGTGGTCGCCGAGGAGCTCGAGGCGCGCAATCTGAATCACATGTTCTCGGTCGTGTCGAACCCCGAGTTCCTGAAGGAAGGCGCCGCCGTGGAAGACTTCACGCGGCCCGACCGCATTGTGCTCGGTTGCGATGAAGACGTGCCCGGCGAAAAGGCGCGCGAGTTGATGAAGCGTCTTTACGCGCCGTTCAATCGCAATCGCGAACGCACGCTGTACATGGACGTGCGTTCGGCCGAGTTCACCAAATACGCGGCGAATGCGATGCTCGCGACACGCATCTCGTACATGAACGAGCTTGCGAATCTCGCCGATCGCGTCGGCGCGGACATTGAGGCGGTGCGCCGCGGCATCGGTTCCGACCCGCGCATCGGCTATGACTTTCTGTACGCGGGTTGTGGCTACGGCGGTTCGTGCTTCCCGAAAGACGTGCAGGCGCTGATCCGCACGGCCGCAGATCACAACGCGAACCTGCGCATTCTCGAAGCCGTCGAAGCGGTCAACGACACACAGAAGAAGGTGCTCGGGCAGAAGATCGTCGCGCGTCTCGGCGAGGACCTGTCGGACCGCACATTCGCCGTGTGGGGCCTCGCATTCAAGCCCAATACCGACGACATGCGCGAAGCGCCGAGCCGTCCGCTGATTGCGGAACTGCTGCGCCGCGGTGCGCGCGTGAAAGCATATGACCCGGTCGCGATAGACGAATCGAAGCGCGTGTTTGCGCTCGACCTCAAAGAGGTGCCGCAACAGCACGCGCGGCTTCAGTTCGTGAATGAAGAGATGGAAGCGGCCGAGGGCGCCGACGCACTCGTGATCCTGACCGAGTGGAAAGTCTTCAAGAGCCCGGATTTCGCTGCGCTGAAAACGATGCTGAAGACGCCGCTGATTTTCGACGGCCGCAATCTGTACGAGCCGGATGCGCTGCTCGAACTCGGCATCGAGTATCACGCGATAGGCCGCCAGCATGCGCTGCGCAATGCGCCGGCCAGAGTGGGTGCCAACGGAGTCGGCGCAAACGGAGTCGGCGCAAACGGCCTGCCGGTCATGCAGGACGATGCGCTCGCCGCCGCCCAGGCGGGCGACTAGACCCGCTGACCGCGCGGCTTGCAGGTGCGCTTTCCAGGCTCACTTTCAGGCCGACTCAGGTCCGCTTTCAAGCCCGCTTGCAAGCCCGCTCGAATGAAATAGCCGCGCCTCATCAGGAGCCCGCCATGTTCGCCAACGTTCTGATCGTCTGCCACGCCAACGTGTGCCGCTCGCCCGCCGCCGAAATGCTGTTCAAGGCGCGCCAGGGGGCGCAGGGTGCGGCGCCGTCCATCGCGTTTCATTCGGCGGGCATCCGTGCGATGAACGGCCAGCGCATGGACCCCCTCATGCAGCGCCTGCTCGCCGAGCGCGGCGTCGCCTCGGGTCCGCATCACTCGCGGCGTCTCGACCGGCAGCTCGTGCGGTCCGCGGATCTCGTGCTCGTAAGCGAGCGCGCGCAGGTGAGCGAGGTAGAAGCGCTCGATCCGGCTTCGCGCGGCAAGGTCTTTCCGCTCGGCAAGTGGGAAGACGTTTCCGACGTCACCGACCCGCACGGCGGCGAGGAATCCGCTTATCGGGAGAGTCTCGTGCTCATCGAACATCTGGTCATGGGATGGCTGAAAAAAATATGCTGACGAAAACACTCGCTACACACTCATTCGCACGCGTGCGCGCCAGGTTCGCCGCCACGCTTTTGCTGACGTCCTTTCTGTCGGCCTGCGCAACCGCACCGGGCAACTATCTCGACACGTCGCGCCTGAAAGACGATGGTCAACACCAGAGCCAGGCCGCGGAAACGTATCCGGTTCACGTCATCGACGCGAGCGTCGTCGCCGCCCAGGCCCAGGCCGAGGCGAGCGCGCCGCCGCGTCCGCTGCCGACCTCTGCTTTCGCCGATCCGTCGCAATACGTCTACCGGCTCTCGCCGCAGGACATTCTCGGCATCACCGTGTGGGATCACCCCGAATTGACCACGCCGCAGGGCAGCACGCTGTCGGCGGGCGGCACGAGCACGCAAACTATCGCGGGCGCGTTGCAGCAGCCGTACACGGCCGCGCTGCCGGGCCAGGCCGATCCGTACGGACAGACCATCGCCGCCGACGGCACCATCTATTTCCCGTTCGTCGGCCGCATCAGGGCCGCGGGCAAGACCGTCGGCGAGTTGCGCGATCAGCTCGCGAGCGGTCTCGTGCGCTATATCCGCAATCCGCAGGTCGACGTGCGCGTGCTCTCGTATCGCGGCCAGAAAGTGCAGGTCACCGGCGAAGTGAAGACGCCGGGCCCGCTCGCGGTGAGCGACGTGCCGCTCACGCTCGTCGACGCGCTCACGCGCTCGGGCGGCACGACCGCCGACGCCGACATCCAGCGCGTGCGCCTCACGCGCAACAACAAGCTCTACGTGCTCGACGCGAACCGCATGCTGGATGCCGGCGACACCACGCAGAACGTGATGCTGCAAAACGGCGACGTGATCAACGTGCCGGACCGCAGCAACAGCCGCATCTTCGTGATGGGCGAGGTGAAGACGCCGATCCAGGTGCCGATGCTGAAGGGGCGTCTCACGATTGCGGACGCGCTCACGCAGGCCGGCGGCATTCTCGACACCGACGCGAACCCGCGGCAGATCTTCGTGATGCGCGGCATGCGCGAGCATCCGACCACGCCGGACGTGTACCGCCTCGACATGACGCAGCCCGACGCGATCATGCTGTCCGCGCAGTTCCAGTTGCAGCCGCTGGACGTCGTGTATGTGGGCACCGCTGCCTCGACCACGTTCAACCGCGTGTTGCAGCAGGTGTTGCCGAGCGTGCAGACGCTGTTCTACCTGAAACAACTGACGCGCTAACCAGACCCGGGATCGAATTGTGAGCAATCAAATCTCTCCACACATGGCCGGTCCGCTCAGGACCGAAGAAGAGGACGTGGTCCTCGGGCAACTGGTGCAGGTGATCATCGACGACATCTGGTGGCTGATCGCAATCGCGGCGGCGGTCGTCGCGATTGCAGGCGCCTACTGTGTGCTCGCCAAGCCGATCTATTCGGCCGATGCGCACGTGCGTGTCGAGCAGGCGGACAACACATCGCAGGCGCTCACGCAGACGCAGACCGGCGCGGCGATCACGAGCGGCTCCAGTTCGCTGCCGACCGACGCCGAAATCGAAATCATCAAGAGCCGCGGCGTGGTCGGTCCTGTGGTCGAGCAGATGAAGCTGAACTTCAGCGTCACGCCGAAGATGCTGCCGCTGCTCGGCAGCATCGCGGCGCGCATCGCAAAGCCTGGCGAGCTTGCGCGGCCATGGCTTGGACTCTCGTCGTATGCATGGGGCGGCGAGGTGGCCGATGTCGATTCCATCGACGTGCTGCCTGCGCTAGAAGGCCAGAAGCTGACCATGAAAGCGCTCGAGGGTGGGCGCTACGAACTGTATGCGGAAAACGGCGCGCTGCTGTTGCGCGGCCAGGTCGGCCAGCAGGCACAAGGCGGCGGCGTGACGATGCTCGTCGACAAGCTGGTGGCGCGCCCGGGCGAAGAGTTCACCGTGGTCCGCGCAAACGACCTCGACGCGATCAGCGCGTTCCAGTCCGCAATCACCGTGCAGGAGCAGGGCAAGCAGACCGGCGTGATCCAGATCTCGCTGGAGGACAAGAACCCCGAGCACGCCGCGCTCGTCGCCAATGCGCTCGCGCAGTCGTACGTGCGCCAGCACATTTCGAACAAGCAGGCCGACGCGAGCAAGATGCTCGACTTCCTGAAGAGCGAAGAGCCGCGCCTGAAGGCCGACCTCGAACGCGCCGAGGCGGCGCTGACCGCGTATCAACGCCAGTCCGGCTCCATCAATGCGAGCGACGAGGCCAAGGTCTACCTCGAAGGCAGTGTTCAATACGAGCAGCAGATCGCCGGCCTGCGCCTGCAGATGGCGCAACTCACCGAGCGTTACGGCGACGACCATCCGATGCTCAAGGCCGCGCGCGAACAGATGGCCGAGTTGCAGGCGCAGCGCGCAAAATACGCGGACCGTTTCCGCGATCTGCCGGCCACTGAAGTCAAGGCCGTGCAGTTGCAGCGCGACGCGAAGGTGGCGGAAGACATCTACGTGCTGCTGCTCAATCGCGTGCAGGAATTGTCGGTGCAGAAGGCGGGCACCGGCGGCAACGTGCATATCGTCGACGCCGCGCTGCGTCCGGGCTCGCCTGTGAAGCCGAAGAAGGCGCTGATCCTGTCGGCCGCGACGATTCTCGGCTTGATCGCGGGCACCGGCTTCGTGTTCCTGCGCCGCAACATGTTCAAGGGCATCGACGATCCAGAGCATATCGAGCGTGCTTTCCATCTGCCGGTGTTCGGCCTCGTGCCGTTGAGCTCCGAGCAGGCGCTGCTCGAAAACGGCTTGCAGCGCGGCGGCGAGCGCCTGCGTTCGGTGCTGGCGAACGCGCGGCCGAAGGACGTCACGGTGGAAAGCCTACGCAGCCTGCGCACTTCGATGCAGTTCACGCTGATGGACGCGAAGAACCGCATCGTCATGCTCACAGGCCCGATGGCGGGCGTCGGCAAGAGCTTCCTCACGGTCAACCTCGCCGTGCTGCTCGCGCATTCGGGTAAGCGCGTCCTGATGATCGACGGCGACATGCGGCGCGGCGTGCTGGAGCGCTATCTGGGCGGCACGCAGGAGAACGGCCTTTCCGAGTTGCTGAGCGGCCAGATCTCGCTGGAAGAGGCGATCCGCACGTCGGATATCGAGAACCTCGGCTTCATTTCTTGCGGGCGCCGTCCGCCGAATCCGTCCGAGCTGCTGATGTCGCCGCGGCTGCCGCAATACCTCGACGGTCTCGCGAAACGCTACGACGTGATCCTGATCGACACGCCGCCGGTACTCGCCGTGACCGATGCGTCGATCATCGGCGCGTATGCCGGCTCGACCTTCTTCGTGATGCGCTCGGGCATGCACAGCGAAGGCGAAATCATCGACGCGCTCAAGCGCCTGCGCGCGGCCGGCGTGCACGTGCAGGGCGGCATCTTTAACGGCATGCCGGCGCGGGCTCGCGGCGGCTACGACCGCAGCTACGCCGCGGTCCAGGAATACCTGAGCACCTGAGCACGTGAGCACGTGGGCACCAGAGCGGAGCGGGGCGCGTTGCGCCCGCTGAAAACAATCAAGGACATTGCAACAAGGACATCGCAATGAAAGTGACGGTACTGGTTCCGACTTACCGCCGCCCGGCCGACCTCGCGCGCTGCCTCGCGGCGCTGCAACGACAGTCGCGCGCGCCCGACGAAGTCGTGGTGGTGGCGCGCGCCGACGACGAGGCGACCCACACCTGCCTGCGCGATCCGGCCGTGCCGGGCAAGCTGCCGCTGTCGGTGGCGCTCGTCGACGTGCCCGGCCAGGTTGCCGCGCTCAATCGCGGACTCGACGCGGCCAGAGGCGACGTGATCGCCATCACCGACGACGACGCCGCGCCGCATCCCGACTGGGTGCAGCGCATTGCCGCCGCATTCGCAAGCGATGCGCGGCTCGGCGCGCTGGGCGGGCGCGACTGGGTGCATGAGAAAGGCCGCGTGCTCGACGGCGAGCGCCCGCTCGTCGGCAAGGTCACGGCGCACGGAAAGATTATCGGCAACCATCATCTCGGCGTGGGCGGCGCGCGCGAAGTCGACATTCTGAAGGGCGCCAACATGAGCTACCGGCGCGAGGCGGTGCGCAACATCCGTTTCGATGCGCGGCTGCGCGGTGCGGGCGCCCAGGTCCACAACGACATGGCGTTCAGCCTCGCCGTCAAGAATGCAGGCTGGAAGCTGATGTACGACCCGCGCGTCGCGGTCGATCATTTCCCCGCGGAGCGTTTCGACGACGACCGCCGCGACGCCCAGACCATGGCCGCCTTGCGCAACGCCGCGTTCAACTTTCATTTGATCCTGCGCGACCAGTTGCCGCCGCTGCGCCGCGAAACCGCGTGGTGGTGGTGGACGCTCGTCGGCACGCGCGTGTATCCGGGCCTCACGCATGCAGCGCTCGGGCTGCTGTCCAAACAGGCACGCCTGAAGCTGTCGCGCTGGCGGGCTGTGCGCACCGGCGCGCACGAAGCGCGGCGCGCGCTCTCGCGTACCGCCTGACGAGGCGGCGAGAGCACCGGGCGCGAGCGGCACGCAGCGTCATAAACGCTAGAGCATCGGCAAGGGAGTCTCTGCATGACAACGAAGGTCCACGTTCATCTGTTTTACGGCGCCGATCCGCGTTTCTATCGACAGGGCGACAACATCGGTTGCCTGTATGGCTATCACCATGCCGAATCGGACGCCTTTGCGCTCACCTATTCGAAAGACGCGCGCGAAAGCAAACCGGTGCGGCTCGCGCGACGTGCGCTGAAGGCGGCGCTCGGCTTCGACTTCATCCACACATGGCGCAATCGCGCGGAAATGCTGCGCTCGGACGTGATCTGGACGCACACCGAACAGGAATGGCTGTCGGCCGCGCTGATGCTGTTGCTGTGCGGCAGGAAGGCCGGCGCGAACGCGTCGCCGCTGCTGCTCGCGCAAAGCGTGTGGCTCATCGACAAGTGGCCTTCGTATGGAATCCTGCGCAGTTGGCTGTATCGCAAGCTGATGACGCGCGCCGATCAGCTGACCACGCTCGCGAGCGAGAACGCCGCGCTGTGCAAGCGCTATTTCGATCGCGAGGCAAAGCCCTTGCTGTACGGCCTGAACACGCGCGATTTTCCGGTGAAGACGCCGGCCGAGTGGAAGCCGCATTCGCCGATCCGTATCGCCGCGATCGGCAACGACCGTGACCGCGACTGGGAGACGCTCATCAAGGCGTTCGGCCACGACGCACGCTACACGGTAAAGCTCGCCACGCGGCGGCGGATTCCCGCTTCGCTGCGCGCGCCGAACGTCGAGATCGCGCTCTTTTCGGGGATCAAAAAACAGCACGAGCTGTATGACTGGGCCGATGTGATCGTCGTGCCGCTGCGGCCGAATACGCACGCCTCCGGTATTACGGTGATGCTGGAGGCGGCGGCGGTCGGCAAGCCGATGGTCGCGACCAACGTGGGCGCGCTGCAGGACTACTTTCCGGCGAGCGAGGCCAGCTACGTTCCGCCGTTCAATCCGCAGGCGTTGCGCGACGCGGTCGATCGGCTCGCCGCCGCGCCGATGGACGCGCTGTGCCAGGCGCAGGCGGCCGCTGCCGGTCTGCTCGCGCGCCAGCTGACCACCGAGCACTACGCGACGCAGCATGTGCGCATCACGCAGGAGATGCTGCGTGCCCGGGCCGCCGCGCGTAGCAGCAGCGCCTCCGATGCCGATGCGGACCAGGCCGCGCGCGGGCAGGCTGGACAGAGCGCCGCGCAAGAATCGCGCGGAGGTCTCTGAACGATGGCCACGCTTTCCCGAGCCGGTGTTCCGCCTCCGCCCGGCATGCCGGGCGCTGGTGGCCTGCCGGGAGTGCCGGGCATGCCGAGGACACGCGCGTCGCGCGGTCGGCGCGAGTGGCTGCCTGCGGCTCTGTTGTGGCTGATTACCGCTGTCTTGATCGTCGCGCATCAGGGCACGGTGCTCACGCTCGCGTTTCCGGTGCTCGCGATTCTCACGGGCCTGTGGCTCTACTTCAAGAGCCCGGCGCGCTACATCGGCTTCATGTGGTGGCTGTGGTTTCTGAGCCCGGAAGTGCGCCGCCTCGCCGACTGGTCCAAAGGATCTTTCACGCCGACCAGCCTGATCCAGGTCGCGCCGCTCGCGGTCACGATGATCAGCGCGCTCTCGCTGCTGCGCTACTACAAACTGCTCGGTCAGCGGCGCGGCCTGCCGGTGCTGCTGATCCTGCTCGGACTCGTCTACGCGTATCTCGTCGGCGTGGTGTCGAGCGGCCCGCTCGCGGCAACCTATGACCTCGCGAACTGGCTCTATCCGATCCTGATCGGCTTTCACATCATGGCGAACACGCGCCAGTATCCGCAGTACCGCGACACGATCGTCAACACGTTCATCTGGGGCATGCTCGTGATGGGCGGCTACGGCCTGATTCAGTTCTTCATCATGCCGCAGTGGGACGCGCTGTGGATGCTCGGCTCGCAGATGAACTCGCAAGGCGACGCAGTGCCGATGGGCGTGCGCGTCTTCAGCACGATGAATTCCTCGGGACCGTTCGCGTTCGCGATGATGGGCGCGATGGTCTACGTGATGGCCGCGACCCACCGAGTGCGCTGGGTCGCCGCGGCGCTCGGCTTCTTCTCGTTCGCGTTGAGCCTCGTGCGCTCGACCTGGGGCGGCTGGGTCATCGCGTTGCTCATCCAGTTGGTGAAGTCGAACAACAAGGTGCGCGTGCGTATCGTCGCGAGCGCCGTGCTGCTCGCCGGGCTGTGCGTGCCGCTGCTCGCCGTGGGTCCGGTGGCCGAGCGGATGCAGGCCCGTCTGTCGACCATCGTCAATCTGAACGACGACCAGAGCTACGCGGCGCGCAACGAGTTCTACGCGACGTTCGCGAAAACCGCCTTCACGGATGTCTCCGGCGAAGGCATGGGCGCCACCGGCACGTCGACGAAACTCTCGAACGACGGCGGCCAGCTCGGCCAGTACGGCAACTTCGACAGCGGCGTGATGAACATACCGTTCGTGCTCGGCTGGCCCGGCACGCTGCTCTACATGTCGGGCATTGTCTGGCTGCTCACACGCGCCGTGCTGGCGTCGTTCAGATTGCGCCACGACAAATACGTGTCCGCGTGCCTGAGCCTCTGTCTCGCGACTTTCGCGATGCTCGTGTTCACCAATTCGCTTGTCGGCACCGGCGGGCTACTGCTTTTCATGAGCGTTTTTTCGATTCTTTCCGCGGTGCATTACGAAAAGCTCAACCGCGCGAGCGCGTCATCGCGCATGCCAATTTTTCACGGAGGCACTGATTGAGAGTCGCCATTGTCACGCACGTTGTGCGCCATAACGACGGCCAGGGGCGCGTCAACCACGAGATCGCGCGCGCGGCGCTCGACGAAGGCATCGGCGTCACGCTGATCGCCTCGCATGTGGCGCCCGACCTGCTCGTTCATCCGAATGTCCGCTGGGTGCCGATGAAAATCGGCCGCTGGTGGCCCACCAATCTTCTGCGCCAGCAGGTGTTCGCGCTAAAGAGCGCGCTCTGGCTGCGCGCGCATCGCCGCGAATACGATGTGCTGCACGTGAATGGCTTCATTACGTGGATGCCTGCCGACGTCAACACGTCGCACTTCGTGCATAGTGGCTGGCTCGGCAGCAAGTACTACCCGTTCGGGCTCACCAAAGGCGTGTGGTCCGCGTATCAGTCGATCTATACGCGCTGCAACGCGCTTTTCGAGCGCTGGGCTTACCGGCGCTCGAAGGTCATCACGGCGGTGTCGCAAAAGGTCGCCGACGAAATCCGCGCAATCGGCCTCACGCCGGATAATCGCGTGGACGTGATCTACAACGGCGTCGATACGCGCGGCTTCGCGGCGGCCACCGGCGACCGCGCGAAATTCGCCCTGCCGCAGGATGCATTTTTGCTGCTGTTCGTCGGCGACCTGCGCACGCCGCGCAAGAACCTCGGCACCGTGCTCGCGGCGCTCAGGCATCTGCCCGAGCACGTGCATATCGCGGTGGCCGGCTTTCTTCCGGGCAGTCCGTATCCGGACGAAGCGAAGGCGCTCGGCATTGCACAGCGCGTGCATTTTCTCGGACTCGTCAAGGAGATGCCCGTGCTGATGCATTCCGTCGATGCGTTCGTGTTTCCATCACGTTATGAGGCAATGAGCCTGTCGCTGCTCGAAGCGATGGCGGCCGGCCTGCCCGTCGTCACCGCGCGCACGGCGGGCGGGGCCGAGATCATCACGCCGGAATGCGGGATCGTGCTCGACGATCCGGACGATCCGCAGGCGCTTGCTGCCGCCATCGCGCGCCTTGCCGCCGACGACAACGCGCGCCGCAAGATGGGCGCGGCCGCCAGCGACCTGGCAACCGGCTTCGGCTGGGCACGCATGGCCGCGCAATACATCGCGCTGTATCGGCAGCTCGAAGGGCAGCAGAAGAATCGCCGGCGCAGCGAGGCGGAGGCCGCGGTGGTCGCGAAGACCGACGCGCTCACGCTGAACACGCTGGCCGGGCACAACAGCGTGGAGTGACGGGGGCGCGGCCGGCCGCAAGAGGCCGGCGCGAGGCACGCGAAGTTAAGCCGCAAGGCGCTTCGGACACCGGAGCATCACCACTCACGAATACCTCACGGAATACAAAAGGGGAATGACAATGACGACGAGTTCAATCAAATCGCTGCAGATCGGGATGCACTGGTTCCCCGAGCGCGCGGGCGGCCTCGACCGCATGTATTACTCGCTGGTCGGCGCGCTGCCCGGCGCGGGCGTCGCGGTGCGCGGCGTCGTAGCCGGTTCGCCGAAGGTTGCCGCCGATACCGGCGGCGCGATCAACGGCTTCGGCTCCGCCGCGCAGTCGCTGCCGTTGCGCCTGATGGCCGCGCGCCGCGCGCTGCGCCATGAGATCGGCGTCTCGCGCCCCGACGTGATCTCGTCGCACTTTGCGCTCTATACGTTTCCTGGGCTCGACGTGACGCGCGGTATTCCGCAGGTCTCGCATTTTCAGGGACCGTGGGCTGACGAGAGCCACGTCGAAGGCGCGGATTCGCTCGGCCAGCGCGCGAAGCGTTATCTGGAGCAATCGGTGTATGCGCGTTCGTCGCGCCTTATCGTGCTGTCCGAGGCGTTCGGCAAGATTCTGACTTCGCGCTATCGCATCTCGCCGGACCGTGTGCGCGTGGTGCCAGGTTGCGTCGACGTCGAACAGTTCAATCTGCCGCTCACGCCCGCCGAGGCGCGTCTCAAGCTGCAATTGCCGCAGGACCGGCCAATCGTGCTCGCGGTGCGGCGCCTCGTGCGGCGCATGGGTCTGGAGGATCTGATCGATGCAGTGAAACTGCTCAAGCCGAATCACCCGGACGTGCTGCTGCTGATCGCGGGCAAGGGCCGTCTCGCGGACGAATTGCAGGCGCGTATCGACGAAGCAGGCTTGCAGGACAACGTGAAGCTGCTCGGCTTCGTGCCCGATCAGCATCTCGCCGCGCTGTACCGCGCGGCCAATATCAGCGTCGTGCCGACGGTGGCGCTCGAAGGCTTCGGGCTGATCACGGTCGAGTCGCTCGCGTCGGGCACGCCTGTGCTGGTGACACCGGTGGGCGGCTTGCCGGAAGCGGTGGCGGGTCTGTCACCCGATCTCGTGCTGCCGGAGACGGGCGCTAAAGCGATTGCCGCGGGTCTCGCGGGCGCGCTGAGCGGCAGACTGAAGCTGCCCGACGCCGACGCATGCCGGCGCTATGCACGCGAGAACTTCGATAACTCGGTGATCGCGAAGCGCGTCGCGGCGGTGTATGCCGAAGCGATTGCGGCGGGCGGGGTGCACTGAGGTTCGAGAGCGCAAGGAAAAAGGCGCCGGCCCTCTTCTGCAAGAGCCGGCGCCTTTTTTTCGCGCGCTGATTTTTGTGGCGGAGCGTGGATGTGCACTAACCCCGCACGAGCCGCGTTCACCCGCATCATCCGCGATGCAGGCGAACGCCGCGCCGGTTCAGAACGTCTCGTGATGCTCGTTGCGCCCGAGATCCGCATGAACCATCATATGGCACAGCTGCTCCAGACTGGTTTTTGCCTCCCAGCCCAGCTTCTCGCGCGCCTTGTCCGCGCAGCCGATCAGCAGGTCAACCTCGGCTGGCCGGTAGAACTTCGGATTCACGCGCACCAGCGTCTTGCCGGTGGCGACGTCGATGCCGGTCTCGCGCTCTTCCTTGCCCGACCATTCGAGCTGATAACCGGCCGCCGTGAATGCCATGCGCACGAAGTCGCGGACCGTTTCGGTGCGACCCGTGGCGAGCACGAAGGTGTCCGGCTCGTCCGCTTGCAGCATGCGCCACATGCCTTCCACGTATTCGAGAGCAAAGCCCCAGTCGCGTTTCGCGCTCAGGTTGCCTAGTTCCAGCACATCCTGCTTGCCGAGCTTGATCTTGGCGACGCTGTCGGTGATCTTGCGCGTCACGAACTCGCGCCCGCGCAGCGGCGATTCGTGATTGAACAGAATGCCGCTGCTTGCAAAGAGACCATACGACTCGCGATAGTTGATGGTCGACCAGTGCGCGAAGAGCTTGGCCACGCCATACGGGCTGCGCGGATAGAAAGGTGTGTCCTCGCGTTGCG
The DNA here is from genome assembly GCF_000472445.1 of Burkholderia sp. WSM2230. GTDB lineage: Bacteria > Pseudomonadota > Gammaproteobacteria > Burkholderiales > Burkholderiaceae > Paraburkholderia. The sequence continues at coordinate 18,828 of NZ_AXAJ01000006.1, read as the reverse complement.
GCACCGCCTGCACGAGCCCGAACATTTCCGACGTCGACGCCTGGTAGTAGCGCGTTTTCGGGCTGAGAATGCGAATGCCTTCCAGCAGATTCAGCGCGCCGATGCCGGTCACCTCGGCGGTTGTCGCCGGCTGATCGAACGACACGCCCACGAAGCTCTGCGCGGCCAGGTTATACAGCTCGTCGGCCTGTGCGCCTTCGAGCAGACGCAGCGTCGAGCCGAGATCGGTCAGATCGTGCTCGACGAGCCGAAGATTCGGATGGTCGATCACCCCCAGTTCGCGGATGCGCCAGAAATTCACGGAACTCGTGCGCCGGTACGTGCCGGTGACGTGATAGCCCTTGTCGAGCAGCAGCCTGGTCAGGTAGGCGCCGTCCTGCCCGGACACACCGGTGATGATCGCTTTGCGTGGTTGGCTCATAGCTTGCCTTCAATATTGGTAAAAGAAAAAAAGAGCACCTCAGAGCGTGCCATCCAGGAGCCGCCGCACCAGCGGTTCGACGACCTGAAAATCCTGCTCGGCCTTGAGCCTGTACAAGCCCGGCTTGGGATGCGCGCCATCGGACATCAACGCTTTCCAGTCCGGCAGACTGCTGATGTACGCGAACTGGTCGACGAGCGGCACCCGCTGCTCGGCGGCCACGCGTCGCGTCATCGCGACCATCGTGGCGAGCCGCGCATTGAGCCGGCTATCTGGCATCGGATTCGACGTTTCCAGTACAGGCTCCTTGCCGAGCGCCCGGGCGGTTTCGACGAGCGCAGTTTGCGCGGCGTAGAACTGCTCGGGCGTCTGGTTCTGCATCACTTCGTTGATGCCGTAGTTGATCAGCACGATCTGCGCGGACGATGCCGCGAGCCGTTCGCGCCACGGCAAACCCGCAGTGGGCCTGGCGCGGCGATTGCCGGTGCCGTCGCGCAGTTGCGTGGCCGTTGTGCCGCCCACACCATAGTTGGCGACAAGAACGCGCTTGCCGTGATGCATCTGCAACTCGTCCTGCAGATAGGCCACGGCGTTCTGCGCCTGCGGTCCGCAATGGCCTTCGCTGCATGAAATGCCGAGTGTCGTCGAGTCGCCGTAGGCTTCGATTGCAATCTGCCGCTGCGCTGATTGCGCTGTTTGCGCTGCCTGGGTCGCCTGTGCTGCTTCAGGTGCCGCGTCCACCACCGCCGCATGAGGCGCGGTGAGCGACGCCAGCAGCGCCGTCGCGGCGAGCCATGTCCGGCATCTCATGCGCGGCTTTGCGGTGCTTGCGGCGCCGCGCCCGGCACGCTCGCAGCGGCGCCGGCTGTTGTGCGTGAATTGCCGCGCGAGCCGAAGATCAGGCGTTTTTCGAACGCAAACCACGTAAGGCTCGCATAGGCCAGGGTGATCGCGAGCGCGAGCGCGGCCGTGACATAGCGGCTCATGTTCAGCGGCCACAGCGCATACAGCACGCTCAGGTGGATCAGATAAATCGTGTAGCTGATGGTGCCGATGTACACCAGCACCGGATTGCACAGCAGCCGTTTGACGATGCCCCGGCTTTGCAGGGCGATGACCACGACAGACGTGCAAAGCACCAGCGAAATGCTATAGAGCCCCGCATTCGACAGCGGCGTATTGGCCGCACGAAAGCGCGGAAAATGCAGATGCAGCCACGCGAGCGTCGCGAGAGCGACGATCACGCCGAGCACCGCGACACCCTTGAACGGTTGGAGCGCGTTGCGATCGCGCCGCACGGCCACCGCGAGCAACGCGCCTGCCGCGAGCAGATCCATGCGAAACGGCGTGAGGTAATAGATCGGCCAGAACGAATCGAACCACGGCGTGGCCACCGCGCGCAGCACCGGCACAAGCAGGATCAGTGCGGCTGCCACGTACGCGAGCACGCGCTCGGGCACGAGCAGGATCACGAACGGCCATACAATATAAAACTGTTCCTCGACGGCGAGCGACCACAGCACGTTCAGGCTGTCGTGGCCGCTCTGATTGAGCGCATCGCCGATATTGGTCGCAAAGAACGCATACCACTGCCAATGCTGCGCCCAGCCGAAGCCGAACAGGATCGACGAAACCACCATCAGCAGCAGATACGGCGGCAGGATGCGCCGCGCCCGGCGTGCATAGAAGTAGCCAAAATACGATTGCCCGCGTGCCTTGCGTTCGAGCAGGATGCCGGTGATCAGAAAGCCGCTCAATACGAAGAACAGATCGACGCCCATCCATAGCGGCGCTTTCAGGGCGTGCTGTGCGAATACCGCAAGGACGGCTATCGCGCGCAAGCCGTCGAGCTGCACGATGCGGCGTGAATGGGAAGGCGCTATGGGCAGGGCGCTAGCAGTCATGAACCGTCCATGGTGTGAAGCGGGGAAGCCGCGGAAAGGCGCAAGGCGTTGCACGACGGGATCGCGCCGGTCACGGCCGCGACATGATTGCAATCGATTCTAGGCAAAAGAAAATCGCGAAAAAACGCGAATGAAATGGATAAATGAATCAGATTGCAACAGGGTGTTTCGTTATGCATTTGCGCACGCGTTTCATGCCTGTTTCAAGCTTGTGCCTGCGTCAGGTCGCCGGCGCGGATCGAAGTGCGGACCTGCCGGAGAAACGACACGGTGCCGGTAAAACATGGTGTACTGCATCGCGCGGCAGACGCCGCCGAGAGCACGCAACAGGAAAACCTTCCCTTTAATCGATTTTTAAATTGATTTCTTTATTCCAATCCAAAGCATCGAATATTTTTGAATTATTTTCGATTTTCGTCGCGGCGTTTTTTACGCGTAATGTGAGCCGTGCGCAGTGGGTGGCGAAGGACGGCGCATGCGCAGAGCACCGCGATCTGATCCTGCATGCGGCCGCGCTTTGCACTCCGCATGGCCTGCGTAGCCGGTGGCCGCGCTTTCATGCTTCGTCTTTCAAAGCAGGTCCCGGCGCATGCCGTCACCTTCGTTGCCCTCGCGCTTTAACAGGCTTGCGTTCGTGCCCGCTTGCGCTTCTAACACCGTCGTTTTGTAAAGCATCGATCCGTCTTGACTGGAGGACCTACCTTGCCCCGTTTCACGTTCAGGAGCCGTCTCGCGGTATGCGCGTGCGTTGCCGGGCTGGCCGCTTTATCGGCCGGTTTTGCCGCACGCGCCGAAACGGTGCTGAACGCAAAAACCTCGTGGATCGGCAATACGTTCGGTTTTGGCGACGGCACCTGGGCGCAGATCAACATCACCGCTATTGCCGTTGCGCCCGACGGCAAGGTGTACACGAATGCGCCGTGGGACGAAAGTGGAGCGGAGGCAAGCGTCTATCAGAACGGCAAGATGCTCGGTTTCGCGGGCGGCACGCATGGCTGGGGCAATGGCGGCGGCAATGCGATCGCGATCAATCGCAAGTACGCGTTCGTCGCGATCGCGGTCGGCAATGAAAAAGGCCGGCTGGTCGGGCACGGCGTGTGGCCTGAAAAAGGCAAGCAGTGGTTCGGCATCTCGCGCCGGCAGATCGCCGATCCAAAGCAGGCGGCGCCGTTCCAGCCCGCGGCGAAGAGCGCCGATCCGCATGCCCAACTCGCGGCCGGCTTCCTGATGATGAACGAAGTGCCGACCGGCACGAGCGCCGAGATAGGCGGCCTTGCGGCGAGCGAGACGACACTCTACGCATCCAACACGGCGCGCGATCGCATCGAGGTATATGACGCGGAATCGATGCAACAGAAGGCCACGTGGAGCGTTCACGAACCGGGCCGCCTCGCGCTTGCGCCGGACGGCACGCTGTGGGTGCTGAGCGGCACGCGCAACGATCGCGCGCCGCATGTCGAGCACTACACGCCGGGCGGAAAACGCATCGACGAAAACTTTGACTTGCCTGCGGGGACACTCGCGGTCGACATTGCCGTGGATACGAAAGGCCGTGTGCTCATTGCCGATAACGGGCCGCGTCAGCAGGTGCTGTTCTTCAGCAAACGCGACGGCCGTTATGAGCAAACCGATACGCTCGGCGAGCGCGGCGGCATTTTCAGCGGTGTCGCGGGAAGGCCCGGGCCGCAGCGCCTGAACGGGCTCACCGGCGTTGGCGTGGATGCGCGCGGCAATGTCTATGTGTCGACCAACGGCATCGGCCCGCGTTACGAGCCGATCGGCGCAGGTCTTGGCGCGACGCTGGAAAGCTACGCACCCGACGGCAAGCAGAACTGGCTGGTGCAGGGGCTGCTTTTCGTCGACGGCGCCTGGCTCGATCCGGCGCGCCCAGACAGCGTTTATACCGGCAACAAACGTTTTGAACTCGATCTGTCGAAACCCGCCGGGCAGGACTGGAAATATGTCGGATTCCTGTCCAATCGCTTCAAGTATCCGGACGATCCTGTTTTTCACACCGACCAGTATCCGGGCCTGCCGATTGCCCGCAAGCTGAAGGGGCGCACCTTCCTGTATCTGACGGACATGTATGCGGACCATCTGAAGATCTATCGCTTCGACCCGCAACGCGATGGCGAGACGGCGATTCCGTCGGGCTTTATCGCCGGCCGCGAGCGTGCGGTGGCCAAGGTGCCGAATGCCCCGCCAGGCGGCGACTGGATCTGGCGCGACGCAAACGGCGACGGCAAATTCAATGTCGACGAATTTGCGCTCAATACAAGCGGTACGAAGCTCGCGGGCGGCTGGGGCTGGTGGGTCGATACCGCCGGCGACATCTGGCGCACGCGCGATACCAAGGGCATTTATCGCTTCCGCTTTGGCGGGCTGGATGCAAAGGGCAACCCCGTCTATTCGTATTCGGACATCACGCAGTACCCGGTGCCGCAACCCTTTGCCGAGTTGCATCGCGCGATCTACGAGCCGGACACGGACACGATGTACGTCACCGGCTATACGCCTGACACGCCCGCCGACCGCGGCTTCTGGAAGGAAGTGGGCCGCGTGCTGGTGCGCTACGACAAATGGTCGAGCGGCAAGCCGGTGCAGCGTTACTCGATCACGCTGCCGTGGCAGACGCAGAGCAAACCCATCGCGACGATCATCGGCCTCACGGTCGAGGGGCAGTACATCTTCGGCGTCGAGCCTGTGGGCGCGGTGCATGTCTGGGACAAGGACAACGGCCGCGAAGTGGGCGTGATCCGGCCTGGTCCCGAAGTAGGCCGTGCGTCCGGCTGGGTGGATGTGCCGAACGGCATTAGCGCGGCAAAGCGAAGCAACGGCGAGTACCTCGTTTTCGTCGAAGAAGACGCGCGCGGCAAGGTGCTGATGTACCGCTGGAAACCATGACGGATCAATGCGTGGCGCACTGCGCCGCGGCGGCATCGCGCGGCAACAACACATGAACAGCAACACCGGCAATCGTAGTCGAACCCAGGGCATCCGATGGACAAAGGCATCCTCAAGAACGTAGCGATCAACTTCTTCGGCCTCGTGCTGCCGACTTTCGTCTCGCTCGTGACCGTGCCGTCGTATATCAAGCTGCTCGGCGTCGAACGCTACGGCGTGATCAGTCTCGTGTGGACGCTGATCGGCTACTTCGGCATTCTCGATCTCGGCATGAGCATGGCCGCGCAGAATCACATTTCGAAGGCGCGCGCCTCGGGCGACAAGGGTGAAAGCGCGCGCGTGTTCTGGAGCGCGACGTGGCTCAATCTCGCAACCGGTGTGATCGGCGGATTGATCATTTACTTCGGCGCGTTTCTGTACACCGCGTATTTCACGAAGGTATCGCCCAAGCTGCAGCATGAGGTGTATATGGCGCTGCCGTGGCTCGCCGTGGCGATTCCGCTTGCGAACGTGTCATGGGTGTTCGCGGGCGCGATCAACGGTGCCGAGCGATTCGGCGTGTACAACACGAATCAGACCATCGGCACCTTTCTGTTCCAGCTGTTGCCGCTCGGCGCGGCGCTGTGGCTTGGCGCGAATCTGCAGAACGTGCTGGCCGCGGCGGTGTTCGCGCGTATTCTCGCCGCGATCCTGCTCGGCCGTTCGGCGCTAAAAGTGCTGGATATACGCAATGTTCTGCCGCCTCAGCTCGGCGTGGCGAAGGGCCTCTTCAACTTCGGCGGATGGATGCTGATTGCGAGCGTCACCAACATGATCGCCGAATCGCTCGATCGCGTGATGCTGGGTACGGGTCTTGGCGCACGTTTCGTCACGTACTACACGGTGCCGCAAAACCTCGTCACGCGTTTGAACATCGTGCCGACCGCGATGGTGCGCACGCTCTTTCCACGGCTTTCCGCGGTGGGCCGCGCCGATGCCGACACTATCACGCAGCAGTCGCTCGAATTTCTCAATGGCGTGTTCACGCCCGTCGCCCTGATCGCGATGCTGGTGCTCGAACCGTTCCTTCATCTGTGGGTCGGCAATGAAATCGCAACGGTCGCGGCGCCCGTGGGACGCATCATGATCGTCGCCGTGTGGCTCGTCGGGCAGGCCAACGTGACCCGCATCCTGATCCAGTCGCAGGTCAATCCGGCTACGGCCGCGCGCGTCGGCCTGTGCGAATTGCCCCTGTTTGCAGGGGCTTTGTGGCTCGGCATCGCGCACTTCGGCCTGACGGGCGCGGCGATGGCGGTGGCCGGCCGCGCGCTGTTCGACTACATCGTACTGCTGCGGCTCTCCGCGATCCGTGCGCGGCAGATCGCGCTCGACATGCTGGCGCACCTCGTTTTCCTGCTGGCGAGCCTGTGGCTTTCCAGCTTCCTGCCGGGCCTCGCCATGGCGATCGTAGCCGGCGTGTTGATGGTCGGCGCGAACCTCGCCTGGTCCATCACGATGACGCCCGCGTTGCGCGATCTGGCGCGCTCACTGCTGTTGCGACTGAATCCGAGGAAAAGCGCATGAACCACGAAGTCCTTGAAGAAGCCGTGCTGCAACCGCCGACGCGCAGCGCACTGGCCGAACTCACCACGGCTCCCGCCGCGCAGACGCCGCCGCGGCGTGCCGCAGCGCGCGGAGAAAAAGCCGTGCGTATTGCGATCGTGCACGACTGGCTCGTCACCTACGCCGGCGCGGAGAAGGTGCTCGAACAGATCGTTGCGTGTTTCCCGGACGCGGACCTGTTCAGTCTCGTCGACTTTCTCGATGACCGCAGCTTTCTGCGCGGCAAGCCTGTCACCACGTCGTTCATCCAGAACCTGCCGCTCGCGCGCAGCAAATATCGCACTTATCTGCCGCTCATGCCGCTCGCAATCGAGCAACTGGACGTGTCCGCGTACGACGTGGTGATCTCGAGCAGTCACGCAGTGGCGAAGGGCATTCTCACCGGTCCGGACCAGGTGCATATCAGCTACGTGCATTCACCGATCCGCTATGCGTGGGATCTGCAGCACCAGTATCTGCAGCAGTCGAAGCTGACGAGCGGACCCAAGTCCGCAATGGCGCGGCTGATTCTGCATTACATCCGCAACTGGGACATCCGCACGTCGAACTCGGTGGACGGTTTTGTCGCGAACTCGGAGTTCATCGCCCGACGCATCAAGAAGGTTTATCAGCGCGACGCGCAGGTGATCTTTCCGCCCGTCGACGTTGAAGCGTTCACGTTATGCACTGAGAAGGAAGATTTCTATCTGACGGCATCGCGCATGGTGCCGTACAAGAAGATCGATCTGATCGTCGAGGCGTTTGCACGGATGCCCGAGCGCAAGCTTGTTGTGATCGGCGACGGCCCGGACATGCAGAAAGTCCGCGCAAAGGCTGGACCGAACGTCGAGATCATGGGCTATCAGCCGTTCAATGTGCTGAAAGACCGGATGAGCCGTGCAAAGGCCTTCGTGTTCGCCGCCGAGGAAGACTTCGGCATTTCGGTCGTGGAGGCGCAAGCGTGCGGCACGCCGGTCATTGCGTACGGCAAGGGCGGGGCGCTCGAAACAGTGCGCGACCTGTCCGAGCCGCGGCCCACCGGCATGTTCTTCGACGAGCAAAGCGAAGAGTCGATTGTCGCCGCGGTCGAGCGTTTCGACGCACACGTGAAGCGTTTTTCGCCGCTCGACTGCCGCGCGAATGCCGAACGTTTTTCCGCCGCCAACTTCCGCGAGCGCTTCTTCGCGCATGTGCGCGCCTCGGTGCCCGCGCTGCGCAACGCGACACTGCCGCCGTATGTACCGTATAGAGCCGAGGCAACCGCGAGCGCACCGCGCATTCTGGCCGTGGATCAAAGCGGCGTGCTTGGCGGAGCCGAGTTGTCGCTGCTCGAGATCGTCAAGGCATTGCGCTCGCGCATTGAGGTCGTGCTGTTCGACGACGGCCCGTTCCGCACGGCGCTGGACAAAGCGGGCGTGAGTGTGGAGGTGCTCGACGCCGGCGCGCTGCGCAACGTGCGCAAGCAGGGCGGTTCGTTGCCGAAGGGTGCGGCGCTGAAGGGCCTGATGTCGCTCGTTCGAGCGACGGCCAAACGCGCGCGCAACGCGCAGGTGATCTATGCGAACACGCAACGCGCGATGGTGATCGGCGCCGTGGCCGGCAAGCTCGCCAGGCGGCCGGTGGTTTGGCATCTGCGCGATATCGTGAGTCCGGAGCATTTCGGTGGCAAACAGCTTGCCATCATCAAATGGTGCGCGCGCGTTGGCCTCACGCATGTGATCGCCAATTCCGCAGCGTCGGCGCGTGCATTCGCCGAACTCACGGGCTTCGACGACAGGCGCGTCGACGTGGTGTTCAACGGGATTTCCGCGGCCCCGTTCGACGCCTTGCGCAACGTGCCGCAAGCCACGCTGCGCGAGCGCCTGAAGCTGCCGCCGGATGCGTTCCTCGTCGGCTCGTTCAGCCGCCTTGCGCGCTGGAAGGGCCAGCATGTGCTGCTGGAAGCCATGGTGCTCAATCCGCACATGCACGCGGTGCTGGTCGGCGCGCCGCTCTTCGGCGAAGACCAGTACGAGATCGAGCTGCATGCATTCGTCGCCGCGCACAAGCTTGGCGGCCGTGTGCATTTTCTCGGCTTTCAGCACGATATTCCGGCGTGCATGTGTGCAGTCGACGCGGTCGTGCACACGTCGATCACGCCGGAGCCGTTTGGGCGCGTGATCGTCGAAGGCATGCTGGCGCAGCGGCCGGTGGTGGCCGCGCGCGCGGGCGGGGTGCTTGAGATCGTCGACGATTATGAAAACGGCGTGCTCTGCACACCGGGCGACGCGCATGCGTTGGCCGACGCACTGGCCGAGTTGCGCTCGAACGACGAACTGCGCGCGAGGCTTGTCAAAAATGGCTACAAAACGGCGCTGAGCCGCTTTGGGACCGACGCCTATGTCGAGAGTGTGGAGCGGATTCTGAGGCGTGTCGCGGGCGTGGGAAAGGCTGCTCGCGCATGACTGACTGAATGTGCGGTCGCGCCGCCCTCAGTGCCGCGCGGGAAACATTCGACGTACAGAACGACTGGCAGTGACTGTGAAGTTGGCGCGGCGGAAGTTGGCGCAGCGAAGCGGAAGATCGGGAAAATTAGCGCAGCGGAGCCGAAGCTCAGCGAAAAACTCGCCGGCCTTCGGCTCTTTTTCAATCACGACCGCTGCAATGCGCTTTTCGTTTTCGGCTTGAAACTGGCCGACCATTTCATCGCCGGCAATTCGACGAGCCGGTAGAACACATAGGCGGCCGGCACGGCGACCAGCATGTATCCGAACGACGGCCAGATCGACATCTGCAGCGACGAGCGGTACAGCAGCGACGACAGCAGCACGAAGATCGGCAGGTGGATCAGATACAGCGAGAAGCTGAAGTCGCCAAAGCGCGACAGAAGCCGCAGGCCCCAACTGTCGTGCGTCCTGCCGTTGCTCTCACTCCCCTTGTTGCGCTCGAGCGCCCGGTACAAATAGAACGCGAAGCCGATCGCCCATAACTGGAACGCGCCGTACTGGCCGAAATGGAACGCCGCGCAGCCAAGCGCAACGAACGCAGCGGCGAGCGCATAGAGCCACCATGACGAGCGCGCTTGCGGCGCACTGTGCGCTTTTGCGTCGGCAATCCATGCGCCGAGCGTCCACGAAAACCAGTACGACGTGAAGAACTGAATGTCGTGCCGTTCGAGCGCATACGCGGACACGACGTTGACCACGGCGACTACTGCCAGCACGGACGTCATGCCGATGCGCCGGCGCAGCGCGAACAGCAGCGGATAGATTGCGTAGAACTGCACTTCGAGCGAGAGCGTCCACAACGCGCCGTTCGATCCATATGTCTTGCCTGCCACGCCTTGCAGCGAAAACAGATTGACGAGAAAGGCGCTGGGACCGATCTCGCGAATCTTGTGGCTCACCGGCGGCAATTGCAGACTGAACCAGTCGAGTGCGAGCGTCAGCAGCAATGCTGCGAGCAGCACCGGATAAATGCGCGCGAAACGGCGCGCCCAGAAGTTCGCGGCGTCGAGCCGGTAAGCCGGGTTACCGGCGAGCCGCAATGCAGCGCTGCGGTGAATGCAGTAGCCGCTGATCACGAAGAAAATCGGCACACCTGCCGAGCCCCACGCGATAGGGAAGGTCAGATACGCAGCAATCGTGTTCAGGCTGAACGAATGCCCTGCATTCTGGTGAAAAGCCTGCATGCCGACCCATTCGATCTGCCGGCAATGGAAGTACGCGACGAGCAGCGCGGCGAAGCCTCGCATCGCGTCGATCACGTGTTCTTTTCCGGCGCTGTCGGCGCGGGCCTCGCTTTGCGCGCGGTGCGCGACGGGTCTCGCGTGGGGCGTGAGGGGCAGGGATGAGCCGCCGGCTTCCAGTGCTGAGTCGCTCATGCGCGGTCCTTTATTAGAAGTTGCAATGGGGATTCGCGCGTGTGCCGCGCGCGGTGCATCACATGCTAGTGCACCGCGGGCGCAAAAAAATGCATAAAAAATCGGCCATCCTTTCCATTAAATAGGCCATTTTGTGACGAATTGTAATTGAGCAAAAGTGAATCCACCGGACAATTATTTATCGCTTTTGTCATGCTAATTTACAGCACGGATTCTCCTGTTGAGAGGTGGAAATCATGAACCTGCATTGGCTTGCCGGCGTGGCCGTTCTGCTGATCCTCGTAGCCGCTTCAGCGTACCGGGAGGCGCTGCGCAACGAGCCAATCCGCCGTTTCCGCATCAATCCGGGAAAGCTGCCGCAACTCGACGAAAACGAGGAAGCGCGCTCGTAAAAAGCCGCGCGGCGCGCGCGCATTGCGGAACGCGTGCGGCGGGCCCCGCCCGCAGCGTCACGGGTAACTTTTTCGGAATTGCTCGAAAATAATTTGAATGTGCAACGTAAAACTTGCTGTCTTTCATATTATGCAAAGCCTGAACCGAACTGGACCGGCTTTGTTAAGCATCGTTTGAGAAATTTCACGCGTGATCTCGCGTGGCTTTTTTGTTAGCCTTTCCGGCGACGTCGAAGGGCCGCAATGCCCGCGAACCAATTTCTAACCGATCTGGGAATGCCTACCATGCTGAAAGTCACCAAAGCCGTGTTTCCCGTAGCGGGCCTCGGGACACGATTCCTGCCGGCTACCAAGGCAAGTCCGAAGGAAATGCTGCCTATCGTCGACAAGCCGCTGATCCAGTACGCTGTTGAAGAAGCGATTGCTGCCGGCATTACCGAAATGATCTTTGTGACGGGCCGCAGCAAGCGCGCTATCGAAGATCACTTCGACAAGTCGTATGAGATCGAGGCGGAGCTCGAAGCGCGCAACAAGCAGAAGCTGCTCGATCTCGTGCGCAGTATCAAGCCGGCCAACGTCGACTGTTTCTATGTCCGCCAGGCCGAAGCACTGGGTCTTGGCCACGCGGTGCTGTGCGCCGAAAAACTGGTCGGCCAGAGCCCGTTCGCGGTGATTCTCGCCGACGACCTGCTGCACAGCTCGAAGCCCGTCATGAGCCAGCTTGTGGATACGTTCAATCACTACCATAGCTCGGTCATCGGCGTCGAAACCATTGCGCGTGAAGACAGCCGCTCTTACGGCGTCGTGGATGGCCGCGAGTGGGAAGACAACGTGATCAAGCTTTCGGGCATCGTCGAGAAACCGGCGCCGGACAAGGCACCGTCGAACCTCGGTGTAGTCGGGCGCTACGTGCTGATGCCGACCATCTTCAAGCACATTCGCGCGCTCAAGCCCGGCGCTGGCGGCGAATTGCAGTTGACCGATGCGGTCCAGTCGCTGCTTACCGAGGAACAGGTGCTTGCGTATCGCTACTTCGGTACCCGTTTCGATTGCGGCAGCAAGCTCGGCTATCTGAAGGCGACGGTGGAGTTCGCGCTGCGCCATCCCGAGGTGAAGGACGAGTTCGAAGCGTATCTGCAGGCTTATATGCAGGCAAATGGGCAGGGCGTGCCGCCTCAGTACACGGCTGAAGCGGCCTGACGAGGGCAGAGAGCTACGCACGCACGCGGGATCGCGTTCTTGTGCAGCACTGAATCCAACTGGAAATCAGGCCTTGATCAAACAGATTTGATCACGCAGAGAGCGCGCCAGCATCGCGCGCATTGAAAACGGGCGCCCCGCAGCAACGAGGCGCCCGTCTTTTTTTGCCGTGCCCGAACTGCATCCGTTCGGGTCGCGGCGACCATCATGCTCAGCCTTTCTTCACTTCGAGACGGAACTTGTGCAGCAACGGTTCCGTGTACCCGTTCGGCTGCTGGCGGCCTTCGAACACCAGCGCCTGGGCGGCCTTGAATGCAATGGTGTCGAAGCCCGGCGCCATTGGCTTGTACAACGGATCGGCGGCATTCTGCTGATCGACTACCTTCGCCATGCGCCTGAAGGTCTCTTCGACCTGGTCGCGCGTCACCACGCCGTGATACAGCCAGTTGGCGATGTGCTGGCTCGAGATACGCAGCGTCGCGCGGTCTTCCATCAGGCCGACGTCGTGAATGTCCGGCACCTTCGAGCAACCCACACCCTGGTCGATCCAGCGCACCACATAGCCGAGGATGCCTTGCGCGTTGTTGTCGAGCTCGGCGCGGATTTCGTCGGCGCTCCACTTCGCCGTTTCCACGACAGGGATCGTCAGCAGGCCGTCCAGCAGTTCGTCGCGGACCTTAGCGTAGTCGGTGCGCTCCAGTTCCTGCTGGACCGCTTGCACGTCGACCAGGTGGTAGTGCAGCGCATGCAGTGTCGCGGCGGTCGGCGAGGGCACCCACGCGGTGTTCGCGCCCGCTTTGGGATGGCCGATCTTCTGCTCGAGCATCGCGTGCATCAGATCGGGCATCGCCCACATGCCCTTGCCGATCTGCGAGCGGCCGCGCAGGCCCGCATGCAGGCCGACGAGCACGTTGCTGCGCTCGTACGCCGCAATCCACGTGCTCGACTTCATGTCGCCCTTGCGCATCATCGGGCCGGCTTCCATCGCGCTGTGCATCTCGTCGCCGGTACGGTCGAGAAAGCCCGTGTTGATGAACGCGACGCGCTCCGACGCCTCGGCGATACAGGCGAGCAGATTCACGCTCGTGCGGCGCTCTTCGTCCATGATGCCCATCTTGATCGTGTTGCGCGGCAGCTTCAGCAGATCCTCGACGCGCGCAAACAGCTCGCTCGCGAACGCGACCTCAGCGGGGCCGTGCATTTTCGGCTTCACGATATAGATCGAGCCGGTGCGGGAATTCAGCCTGTTCTTGCGATCGTGCAGTGCGCACAGCGTCGTGATGACCGCATCGAGAATGCCTTCGGGAATCTCGGCGCCGTCTTTCGTCAGCACCGCCGGATTGGTCATCAGGTGGCCGACGTTGCGAACGAACAGCAGCGAGCGGCCATGCAGCGTGATAGGCGTTTTGCCGTCGGCGCCGACATATTCACGGTCCGCGTTCAGACGTCGCGTGAAGGTCTTGCCGTTTTTCGTGACCTCTTCGGTCAGATCGCCGTTCATGAGGCCGAGCCAGTTGCGATAGAGCTGAACCTTGTCGTTCGCATCCACGGCTGCAACCGAGTCTTCGCAGTCGATGATCGTGCTCACCGCCGCTTCCACCACCACGTCCTTCACATGCGCGGTGTCGGTCTTGCCGATCGGATCGCTCGGGTCGATCTGGATCTCGACGTGCAGGCCGTTGTGCTTGAGCAGCACGGCCGAGGGCGCGTTGGCCTCGCCCTGATAGCCGACGAATTGCGCGGGGGTTTTCAGCTCGCTGGTGCCGCTTTTCAGCGCAACGACGAGGTTGCCGCCCTGCACGCTGTAACGCGTCGCATCGGCGTGCGAGCCGGTGGCGAGCGGCACGGCTTCGTCAAGAAATTTGCGGGCATACGCGATGACCGCGGCGCCGCGCACCGGGTTAAAGGTCTTCTGCCGGTCCGCGCCGTTGGTCTCGGGAATTGCGTCCGTGCCGTACAGCGCGTCGTACAGGCTGCCCCAACGCGCATTCGCCGCATTCAGCGCATAGCGCTGGTTCGACAGCGGCACCACGAGTTGTGGGCCCGCCTGTTCGGCAATTTCAGTGTCGACGTTGGCAGTGGTGGCCTTTACGTTCGACGGCGCAGGCACGATATAGCCGATGCCCTCCAGAAACGCACGATAGGCGCGCACGTCGCGCACCGGGCCGGGATTGGCGCGATGCCAGTTGTCCAGTTCCGTTTGCAGGCGGTCGCGCTCGGCGAGCAGAGCACGGTTCCTGGGCGCCAGCTCGTGCACGAGGGCGTCGAAACCCGACCAGAATGCGGCGCTGTCGATTCCGGTGCCGGGCAGGGCTTCCGTTTCGACGAACTGGTCGAGATTGGCGGCGACCTGCAGTCCGCCGCGCGGGTTCATCTGAGTCATCGACTGCTCCATCTGTCTGAATGCGGCCGACGTGGGGTATCGGCTCGCGTTGGGGCTACTACTGAGTCAAGCTGCTTTCGAAGTTGCTGCGTTCGGTCTATGGCCACGCCATCACGACGGCATTCGTGACACGCGTGCAACGCTGATCGCTACGGGAAACTCAGAGGCCGAGCGCCTGGATCCCTGCCTTCGCGATCTGCGCGTCCTGATCGGACTTTACGCCCGACACGCCGACCGCGCCGACCACCTGGCCTTCGACGATGACCGGCACGCCGCCTTCCAGCGTACCGGAAAGCGGCGCGCTCAGGAACGCGGTGCGGCCATTGTTGATCATGTCCTCGTATACCTTGGTTTCGCGGCGGCCGATTGCCGAAGTGCGGGCTTTTTCGGTCGCGATATACGCGCTCGCGGGCGCACTGCCGTCCAGACGCAGCATGCCGAGCGGGTGGCCGCCGTCGTCGGCCACGACGATCGCGACGGCCCACTTGTTCTTCTCGGCTTCGGCGCGCGCGGCTTCGAGGATGCGGGTCGTTTCGACAACGGTCAACACGGGTTTGCTCAGCATAATGAATGTCCTGTCTCGTTTATGATATGGATACTTCCGTACGTTCGCCCGACGCCTTCGCATGCCGTAATGCATCGGGCGATGAAACGCCATTCTGCGTGACGTTGCTTCGTCCGCGCGCTGGCTGTTGTGTTGGCAACGCTTCGGGCAGCCTGTTGGCCGGCACTTTGACGATGCCGCGCGCCAGCTCGCTTACGTTGCTGGCGGTCGCAATGCTGATGCCAGGCTTTGGAATTCTACGTCCAGGCGCGCCGGGAGGAAACGGCGGGCATCGCGAGGGTGGGCGCGACCCAGCGCTAATCGAGCCTGTAACGGGCGGCGCGGGCCGATTTACAATCGAGCCCTGTTACATGAAAACCGTGCGAGCCTCCACATCATGCCGACCATCAGCGAGCTTTTCGTCTATCCGATCAAATCCTGCGCGGGCATCGCGCTGAATGAAGCGCGTCTGCTTGCTACGGGGCTCGAATACGATCGTTATTGGATGGTTGTCGATGCGGACGGCGCAATGCTCACGCAGCGCGCGCATCCGCGCATGGCGCTGATCAAGGTGGAAATTGCGGCGCACGAACTGGTGATTCGTGCGCCCGGCATGAGCGAATTGCGCACGCCGCTCGATGCCGCGCAACTCGCTACGCCCGCCAGGGTTGTGACGAAGGTCTGGCGCGACGCGGCCTACGGACTCGACACGGGCGAAGAGTGCGCCGCGTGGTTTTCGACGTTTCTGGGCATGCCCGTGCGCCTCCTGCGCTTCGATCCCGAGCGCGAGCGCATTGTCGATCCGGCTTACACGCAGAGCGTGGGCAGTGCCACGACCTATTTCGCCGACGGCTTCCCGCTGCTCGTGATCGCTCAGGCTTCGCTGGACGATCTGAACACGCGCCTGAACGCAAAGGGCGCGCCGTCCATTCCGATCGACCGCTTTCGTCCGAACATCGTGTTGAACGGGCTCGATGCGTATGAAGAAGACTATGTGGAGACGCTCAGCATCGACGGCATGCAGGCGTCCGAAGCGCCTGTCGAACTGCGCCTCGTGAAGCTATGCGCGCGTTGTCCGATGCCCACCATCGACCAGGCGAAGGGCGAGCGCGACCCCGAATGGCCCAACGAACCGACCGATACGCTGAGCGTGTATCGAGCGAATCCGCAGCGAGACGGTGCGGTCACCTTCGGCAACAACGCGGTGGTGACGAGCGGGGCGGGCACATGGCTGCGTGTGGGGCAGGCGGTCGAAGCGGAACTTGGCTTCGGCGATTAGGCTGCCCCGACGCGCGGGCGTAGTGGACGCACGGCCGCGCTTTGGATGTGCTTTCGTGCGCTTTCTCGTGCGTTCCTGCGCTTTCCTGCACTTTTCCTGCACGTCAGGCAGCACGCGTATGCGCCGGCTGCTCATCGCGCGATGCCGTGTCTTGCGCCCACAGCGCTTGCTCGCTTTCGCCAATCGCATCGCCCACCAGAATCACTGCGGGACTGCCGAAGCCCGCGTCGTTGGCGTCGGCGGCCAGGCGATCCAGCCGCGTCAGCAGGCGCCGTTCGTCGACGCTGCCGGCCCATTGCACGACGGCTGCCGGCGTGTCGGCGGGCAAGCTCTTAAGCAATGCGGCGGCGATGCTGCCGATACGCCGCATCCCCATATAAATGGCGAGCGTGGTGCGCGTTGCCGCAAGCGCGGCCCAATCCGGTTGGCCGTGATCTTCCGTGTGCGCGGTGACGAACGTCACGCCATGACAATGACGGCGATGGGTGAGCGAGATGCCCAGGCCCGCCGCCGCCGCGAAGCCCGACGAAATCCCGTTGACGATGTCGACCGGAATGCCCGCCTCGCGCAAGCTCGCAATCTCTTCGCCGGCGCGGCCGAAGAGCAGCGCCTCGCCACCTTTCACACGCACCACGTGCAGCCCTTTTTGTGCATAGCGACGCATCAGGCGCTCGATAAAAGCCTGCGGGGTCGACCGGCAGCCGCCGCGTTTGCCCACGCGGATCACGCGCGCCTGTGGGGCGAGCGTCACGATGTCGGGGTTTGCCAGGTCGTCGAGCAGAACGACGTCGGCGGCTGCGAGCGCCTTGGCCGCTCGCAGCGTGAGCAGATCGAGTTCGCCCGGACCGGCGCTCAATAAGGTGACCTTGCCGGAGTTGCTGTTCATTGCGATGTCCTTTTGATTCTCTGTGTGGCCGGCGCCCTGGCGTGGCGCTAGCGCCCAAACAAAAACGGCGTCCGGTCGTGATCATCACGAGGGGACGCCGTTGTCCGTTGCTGTTTGCTATTGATGGTTCGACGCCGCGCGAGTCACCACGTTGTGTCTCGCGAGGCGGTCCAGCCGTTCGCGCTGATTTCGTTGCTCAGGCAGGACTCGTCTGGTTGCGTGCAACGTTATGCAAGGACCAGGCCAACGGATTCGCCGCATGTCAGAGGCATAGGTTGAGTGAGAGACGTGAGGCCGCGGCAGCGCGTGCTCCGACGTTTCGCCAACGCACCGCAAGAGCGTTGGCGGCGTCTGAAGCATGCCAGCGGAGCACCGCACGCGCCGCCACCGCGCCCGTTTTTGGCACGCGCGAAGTGTTGCGTCGCACCATTGCTGTGCCCGGCTGCATCGAAATGCGTCGTGCCCCAGATGTTCCGCGAGCTTCGGCGATTCCACGCAAAGCCCCGCGTAACGGGGCTCACCGGCGTGTGAGGGTGCATTGGCATAGCCTTTGCATTAAACCGGCCCATCGGATCAACGGCGATCCGCCGCGAGCGTTACACAAAGCGCTTGCCGCAACACCATGGACAGGACAACGGCGTCCCCCGGATTCAGTCATCGACTGGGTCCGCGGGACGCCGTTTTTATTTCCGGCGCCGCTTTGCCGATGACGGCAGCGCGGCGACCGATGCCCAGCACATTGAGGAAACCGCGCTCATGAGAATCATCGTTATCGGTCA
Source organism: Burkholderia sp. WSM2230 (assembly GCF_000472445.1). Taxonomy (GTDB): domain Bacteria; phylum Pseudomonadota; class Gammaproteobacteria; order Burkholderiales; family Burkholderiaceae; genus Paraburkholderia. The sequence goes on along the minus strand of NZ_AXAJ01000006.1, from coordinate 693 downwards.
CGGAATGGTCGGTCACAAACTGGTCGAGTGTCTGGCGCAAGGCGCCGCACACGGCCTCGACATCACCGTGCTGTGCGAGGAGCCGCGTCCCGCCTACGACCGCGTGCATCTGTCCGAATTCTTTTCGGGCAAGTCCGCGGACGACCTCTCGCTCGTCGAGCCGGGCTTTTTCGAGCGCGAGAACGTGCTGCTCAAGCTGAACGCGAGGGCCGTTTCCATCGACCGGAACGCACACACGGTCACGCTTGCGACGGGCGAAACGCTCTCGTACGACAAGCTCGTGATCGCGACCGGCTCATCGCCGTTCGTGCCGCCGGTGCAGGGCCGCGACCGGCGCGATTGCTTCGTCTACCGAACTATTGAAGACCTCGAGGCGATGCAGGAATGCGGTGCGCGCTCGAAGACCGGCACGGTGGTCGGCGGCGGTCTGCTCGGTCTCGAATGCGCGAAGGCGCTGCGCGACATGGGCCTGCAAACGCACGTGGTCGAATTCGCGCCGCGCCTGATGGCGGTGCAGGTCGACGAAGGCGGCGGCCGNGTGCTGCGCACGAAGATCGAGGAACTCGGCGTGAGCGTGCATACGCACAAGAACACCACGGCGATCGTCGACGGCGAAGCAGGCACGCACCGCATGCAGTTCGCGGACGGCACGCATCTGGACACCGACATGATCGTGTTCTCGGCGGGCATCCG
>NZ_AXAJ01000005.1 GCF_000472445.1 Burkholderia sp. WSM2230 | reverse complement strand
CGCGCTACCGAAGGACACCGCGCCGAGCAATGTCTGGTCGGCCGTGTTGAACGGAATCGAATGCGTGCCGTTGGCAATCGAGCCGACGCCCGAGAGCACCGCGCGATCCGATACGGACCCCGAACCAATCGCGACACCGCCCGCCACCGATGCACTTGACAGAGCACCCAGCGCAACCGCGTTGTCCGCCAGCGCGGCAGCGCCATTGCCGCCCGCAAAGCTGCTCGCCCCGCTCGCCGTGGCCGCGACACCCGCCGCCAGCGCATTGAGACCGGTCGCGCCGTCGTTGTTGTAGTTGCCGCCTTGCGTGCCGCCGTCGTTGACGCTGTAGTAGTGCGTCTTGTCGGCGGCGACGGTCGTTGCCAGACTGTCGACCGCCTGGTTGGTCTGGTACAGCTGCGAGCCGTTCACGGCGTCCGTGCTGCTGGCGCTGAGGCTGCCCGCCGCCACGTTCTGGATCTGGCGCTCGGCGCCTGCTGCGCCTACGCTCACCACGCTCGTCGGATTGGTGCCAGCAAAGCTGTAGACCGTCCCGTTGATCGTCGTACTCGCGGTCGGCGTGGCGGTGCCGGTCTGCGATCCCGAACCGAGCGCGACATCGCCCGTATTGTTGGCGACCGCGTTCGGGCCTATCGCGACGCTGTCTGTGCCGAGCGCCTGGCTGTCCGTCGCCGTCGAGTTCGCGTGGAAGTACTTGATGCCCGGCGCGCTGCCGCCGCCGGTAATGGCAGTGATCAGGTTCTGCACCGACGTATAGGTGTTGCCGCCGTAGCTCAGGCCGGTGGTCAGCGTCCCCGTCGTGCTGTTGTAGGTGCTGCTGCCGCCGAGGCTCGACGCCATGCTGTTGCCGAGGTTCGTCACCTGGCCACCTATCGTGTTGATGGCGGTGTCGGCCGCGAAAAGCTGCGAACCGTTGACCGCGTCTGTGCTCGATGCATCCACGCGCCCGGCCGCGACGTTGGTCATCTGACGCGGCGCAGCCGCTGTGCCGACGCTCACCACGCCAGCGGGCGCACCGCCCGCGTAGATCACGCTAGTGCCGTTGATGGTGCCGCTCGCAGTGGGCACGGCGGCCGACGTGACCGTCGCCCCCTGGCCCAGCGCCACATTCGAACCGGTGACGCCGCTCGCGATACTCGCGCCCTGGCCGAGCACGGTCGAATTCGCCACGCCGTTGTCCGTGGCCTGATTGCCGACCACGAGCGAGGCCGCACCCGTCGCCGAAGCGCCAAAGCCGCCCGCCGCCGCATTGGCGCCGGAAGACACCGGTTGCGTCGACGTGACAGAGGTGTTGGACACGAACGGGCCTACGCTGCCGCTCGTCAGACTGTCGACTGCCTGGTTGGTCGCGTACAGTTCGCTGCCGTTCACCGCGTCCGTGCTGGTCGCGCTCACGCGGCCGGCGGCGAGATTCGTGAGCGTCCGCTCATTGCCCACCGAGCCGATGCTCACCGTGCTGCCCGGCGTTGTGCCTTGCACTGCACGCGTGACGCCGCCAACCGTGACGGTGGCCGTGTCGACGGCCGCAGCGGTGGAGCTGCCCGAACCGAGCGCCACTGCATTTGCATTGGTCGCCGACGCGCCGGCGCCCAACGCAATCGCGCCGCCGAGGTTCGCCACCGCCGAGTCGCCGAGCGCGAGCGCACTCGCGCCGGTTGCGTTGCTCGCGTTGCCGAGCGCGACCGCGCCCTGGCCGCTCGCGGTGTTGCCGTTGCCTTGCGCGACCGCGCCGTTGCCGGTTGCCGTGTTGTTCGCGCCCACTGCAATTGCGCCATTGCCCGTTGCACTATTCGGATCGCCGATGGCGACGGCGCCGTTGCCGCTGACCGTCTGCGCCTCACCGAGCGCTACAGCGCCGGTCCCGCCGAGTACCTGAGAGCTGTGGCCGCCGGCAATCGAGCCGGTGCCGGCTGCCGCCGCCACAGTATTGCTGTCGCCAAGGGCAACGGTGGAAGCCGCCAGCGCTTTCGATGTACTGCCCAAGGCGACGGCATTGGCGCCGCTGCTGATGGTACTGAGACCAATGGCAACCGCATTTGTGTTGTTGGCGAGGGCGTTATAACCGAGGCCGACAGCATCGACGGACGTCGCGCTGGACGCAGCGCCGATGGCAATTGCGTTGGTGCCGGTTGCGTTCGTCTGCAGGCCGACGGCGATGGCACTAGCCTGATTTGCAGTCGACTGGCCGCCGATGGCCACAGTATTGGTGCCGGTGGCCGCAGCGCCAGCTCCCACATTGCCACCGATGGCGGTCGCACCATCGGCCGTGGCTCGTACCGCCGTAGCGGCGGTTGTACCGCCCACACCCAGGGCGGTGGCATTGACGCCGCTTGCCTGTGCCAATTGGCCGATCGCGGTAGATTCCGCCCCCGATGCATTGGCTCTGGAGCCTAGGGCCGTACTCCATGTTCCGGTGGCGGCGGTCGCATTGCCGAGCGCCACGCCCTGCATGCCTGCGGCGTTCGCACCGTTGCCTATCGCGAGTGCCTCGAAAGTCGTCGCCGTAGCGCCACTTGGAAGTACCGTACCCGAGGTTCCGACCGCCTGCGCGTTGACACCGATGGCGATCGGCGAACCTGCATCTGCGGTAGCGGTGGCTCCCTGGCCTAAGGCAACACTGGCGCCAGAGCCGCTCGTAGCAGTTGCGTTCATGCCAACTGCGAGTGTGCTTGCTGTCGCGATCCCCTCTGTGGACTGAGCGCCTTTACCGATTGCGATAGCGTTTGGCCCGGTGGCGACGGCCGACCAGCCTGCGGCGAGCGCATAGTTGCCGCTGGCCGTGGAACTGACCCCCACTGCGGTTGAATTGCCGCCCGTAGCACTGGCGAAGGTGCCCAGGGCGCTGGCGCCAGCTGCGTTCGCGGTGGCATCAACGCCAATCGCGACGGCATTGATGTTGCTTGCGACCGTTTGCGAGCCGAGCGCCACCCCGCCTGCGGCTGAAGCCGTTGCTTGATAGCCAAGAGCTACCGTGTATTGATTCGACGCAGTCGCCAGGTAACCCACCGCCGTAGCTTGCACCACCGACGCAATTGCGCTGGCGCCTAGCGCCGTGGCCCCGGCCGCCGTCGCGGAGGACTGAAACCCCATACAGGAGGCGGTGCCGTTATAAAAGTTGTACGGGGACGACGCGCAACTCACGGACTGCGCCATGGCCTGTCCACCCCATATACTCAAAGCCGACAGCAACAATAAGGTGTGCATGCGCGGCGCAAAGCTGTGCAGTGGTGAAGTGCCGCCCTCGTCGCGCGGCTCGCCCCGTCCGTCGCATATCGCCGAGCTTGCCCGTGACTTTCCCTTGCCGCGCGACGTGTCCAACTCCGACGCCGCGACGAAGGCGCCTAATGCCTTGTTCCAGATGGTCCGATATGCCCTGTTCATGTGGTTGTCTCTCTGAATAAATGGAATCTGAACTTCATAAGCACGGGCGCGCGCACGCCTCCCATTACTTAGGATGCCTATTCACTACGCTTAAAACGTCTTTTAGCGGCGAGTTGCTTTGGCGTTGGAGTCTCTGGAAGTCGCTTATTGCCTTGATGAATGACGAATCGTCAGTGCGAGCGAACAACGCTGCGCCCACGATGAATTCGCATGCGTAAAGGAAAAGAGAGCGTCAACCGGATATCCGGCTTTCCGACGAGCTGACCGCTGAGACGATTGGTGGATTGCCGCGTTACGAAGGCCCGAAAGGGCATGGCACAGCGACAGCAATTGAGCAGCGGCGCGGCAACTGCCGGCCTTGGTTTTTTTGTTCTGCCGCGCATATGCCCGGACTATTTCGGCCTCGGTTACTCATGGTTGCCTGCCCCTGATGTCGCATCATTTCGTTTTGCCGGCGCTGAATGGCGGAATGTCCTATGCCACGAACAGGCGCCGTTTAATTCAAATGAACGAGCACTATGTGAGACGAGGTCGACCTACTCGCATTAGATGCACTGCCTCGCACTTGGTATTGCGTAAGAAAAGGAAATTTTTGTGCTCCCGGGAACTTTCTCACAAGGCTTTTCATTTGTCCACGGAAAGCCTGCGACTATTTTCAGGTATTGCAAGATTTAACAATTAAAGCGATTGCCGGAATTGGGAGCCTCGTTCATGAAGCTGCCTTCGAGTTATGCATAGCACCGTGAGCCGGCCGCAAACGCAAAAAAACCAATAACGTGTGCAGCGGTTGCGAAGGGCGCGATCAGCGTCGCAAAAAGGTTTCATTGCGAGTTTCTTACGGCGGCATTTGATGCATATTGTTTTTTTAAGTCTTTCTCTGTAAATCGCTCCAGACCGACTAATACTTTTTTGCTCCTATTTTGTGCAAATCCTGAGAGTGTGGACAGAGTGCGTTATCTGCGGTTGGCGTCTCCTTTCAGCGTATTTATCTTCGCACAACGCCCGCGTGCACTCGCCGCCGATCAGGCCGCGGGCGCCACCGACGCGCCCGCAATACCGTGCCGCTCAAGCGCATCGGCGACGAATCCCGATGCCTTCATTTCTTCGACAAAGCCGCGCAGCACAGCAGCCGCCGCTTCGCCCCGGCTTTTCGGCGTGCCCATGGCCTGTTGAATGACCATGAAGCGCTCGTCAAGCAGGCGCAGTCCGGGCGTTGTACGTGCGTCCGCTTCGAGTTGCTGCCTGACTCCGGCCGCAACTTCCAGACCCTGTTCGAGGAAAGTTTGCACGACGGTCGGCGACGTGGGCGCGCGCACGATCTGCGCGGCTTTGAGCTCGCGCGTGAGAAAGAGGTCATAGGCGCTGCCCTTGCCGACCGCGACGCGGTTGTGCGGCTGATCGACGTCCTGGTTCGTGAGCACAGCGGACTCGTCGCGCACCAGATAGAAGCCCTCGATCAGCACATACGGCGCGGTGAACGCAATGGTCTCACCGCGCAAGGGATCGACGGCAAAGAAGCCGAGGTCGGCGCGGTTCTCGCTCACCGCCTGCACGGATTTGCCCGCCGCGTCGAAGACCACCAGTTCTAGTTCGACGCCGAGCTTCGCCGCAAACGCTCGCGCGAGGTCGACGGAAACGCCGAAGGGCTCGCTCGTTTGCGGGTCTTTGTTCGCGAGAATCGGGTTACCGAGATTGATCGACGCACGCAGTTTGCCCGTGGGCGTGAACGCGGAGATGACAGTTTGATCGATGTTCATGGTGTGCTCGTTGCGAGCCGCGCGTTGGGCGCGGCCACGCAGCGATTCTTTGGTAGGCCGTGGCGGATTCGAACCGCCGACCAACGGATTAAAAGTCCGCTGCTCTACCAGCTGAGCTAACGACCCGGTCTCCGCGCGCCCGTTGCCCGAGCGTCTATCAGACAATAGAAGCCATGACGGCCGCAATGCCGCCCCTGCTAGCCAATGTCGATCGTCCGGCTAGCGGCTCGCGGACGCTCCTGCTTCGGTACCGTCAAAGTTAGCACGCCTTTGTCGAATTTGGCCAGTGCGCGTTCGGGGTCGGCCTCCTCGGGCATCGGGATCGTGCGTACGAAAGTTCCGTATGCACGTTCGAGCCGATAGCAGCCGTCCTCCTCGCTGTGCACGTCCTGCTTTTTCTCGCCGCGCAGCACGAGCGCGCCGTCCTCGACGCTCACCGTCAGATCCTCGCGCTCCATCCCTGGCAGTTCGACCGTCACGCGCAACACTTTTCCTTCATCGACCACGTCGATACGCGGCTGAAAGCGCGACGAACTGAAATCGCCGAACCATCTTTCCAGCGCGCCGCGGCCCGCGAACGGATCGTGAAAGAACTCCTCGACCGCGCGCCACGGATCGCGCGCAAAAAGCCGGGAAATGTCAGGCCACGCGGCGCGCCACTGCTCGCCCGGCGACGCCTCGCGCGCACTGTCTGCCTCGGATTTGCGCCCTGAGCCGCGAAGAAACTTGAAAGGGTTCCACTTTTTCGGTTCGGTGTTCATGGCATCCTCCTTCAGTTCGTGCGCACTTCGATACGGCGCGGACGAGCCTCGTCGTGACGCGGAATCGTCAGTTTCAGCACACCGTCCTTCAGATTCGCGTCGATCTTCGACGTATCGAAGTCCGCGCCGAGCGAAAATGCGCGCGCAAAACGCGGTTCGCGAATCTCAGCGTACTGCAGACGCAGTCCGGCCGGTGTCGGCACCATTGCCTGTGCCTCGATATACAGATTGCCGTCCTGCACGTTCACACTCAACCGGTCTTTGGTCACGCCCGGCAAGTCCGCCCACAGCGTGATGCCCTGGCTGTCCTCGGACACATCGACGGGCGGCGTCAGCGTCACGCCGCTTTGCGCGCGCTCGTCCTCGCTGCGCGTCAGTGCGGTTTCATCTTTCCTCGCAAGTTCGGTTGTGTCGCTCATGATGGCCTCCTTACTTCACGATTCGTTTCGCATGGACATCTTCATTGAACGGTGATGGCGCGCGGCTTCGACGACTCGCGTCTGGCCACGCTCACAATCAGGCAGCCGTCGACGTAGCGCGCAGTCGCCTTGTCCGCATCGGCGTGCTGTGGCAATTCGATCGCGCGCCGGAAGCTGCCGGCGAATCGTTCCTGTGCGTAGATGCGCGTGTCGTCGCCGGCGGCCTGCGTCTGCGGAAGTTCGCGCTCGCCGCTGATGGTGAGCAGACCCTTGTCGATCGAAACATCGAGTTTCGCCGGGTCGACGCCCGGTGCGAACGCGACGATCTCGATCGAGTCGTCGGTGCTTCCAATGTTGATGCGCGGAAACGCGCCGAAACGCGCGGCCCGAATGCTGGTGGGAAAGCCGCCGAAGAGGCTGGCGAACTGCCGTTGCAGACGCTCCATGTCGCCGGCCAACGCGGCGCTCGCAAAGAGATCGCTCATGGTGTTGCTCCTTCGCCCTTGGGGCGAACCGGACTACGCGCTCCAGTTCGCCCATCAGGGACATTCATCCACTGACAAACAAATCGAAACACGCAGCGCGTACAACGCGACTGCTGAGCCGAAAATAAAATAGCTCGGCGCCCAACGAATTTCAAGTACGCTTTTTGCAGGGCGCACGGGCCGAAAACGCAGCAGTAGTCGCTGAAAAATTTTGTTACAAACTGGCCGCGGAGGACGCTCTTGAAGTCGCCGGATGAAGCCCTATTTCGCTTTCCGCCAGCACACTGGCAACGGCTGCGCCCCAACGCGGGCGTTACCCATCTCGCTGTTCGCGCGCAGCCGGATTCCCTTTTTGGTGATCTGTTATCGCACAGGAGATGGAAATGCAAATTCGTCCCCTCTACGACCGGGTTGTCGTCAAGCGAATCGAGCAGCAACGCACGACGGCCTCCGGCATCGTGATTCCGGACTCCGCCGCGGAAAAGCCCGAACAGGGCCAAGTGATTGCAGTCGGCGACGGGCGCCTGCTGCCGGACGGCACCCGCCAGGCACTCGAACTCAAGGTCGGCGACCACATTCTGTTCGGCAAATACGCAGGCCAGACGGTCAAGGTAAATGGCGAGGAACTGCTCGTCATGCGCGAAGAAGATGTGATCGGCGTGTTCGACGCGGATGCCGCCACGCAGCGCAAAGCCGCGTGATAAACGTTCAAAGACTTTCCCCGGAGCAACAAGATGAGTGCAAAAGATGTCAGGTTCCACGACAGCGCCCGTAGCCGGATCGTCAAGGGCGTGAACGTGCTGGCCGATGCCGTGAAAGTGACGCTCGGCCCGAAAGGCCGCAACGTGATGATCGAGCGCAGCTTCGGCGCGCCGGTCATCACGAAGGACGGCGTGTCGGTGGCCAAAGAGATCGAGCTGAAGGACCGCTTTGAAAACATGGGGGCGCAGGTCGTGAAGCAGGTCGCCTCGAAAACGGCCGACGTGGCCGGCGACGGCACCACAACGGCCACCGTGCTTGCACAATCCATCGTGCAGGAAGGCATGAAACACGTCGCCGCGGGCATGAATCCAATGGATCTGAAGCGCGGCATCGACAAGGCGGTCGCGGCCCTGCTGGACGAGTTGAGCAGGATTTCGAAGCGTATTTCAACGAGCAGGGAAATCGCGCAAGTCGCGTCCATCTCCGCGAATGCTGACGAAGCGATCGGCAAGATCATCGCCGACGCGATGGACAAGGTCGGCAAGGAAGGCGTGATCACCGTGGAAGACGGCAAGTCGCTCGACAACGAACTCGACGTCGTGGAGGGCATGCAGTTCGACCGCGGCTACCTGAGCCCGTACTTCATCAACAATCCGGACAGGCAGGCCGCGTATCTCGACGATCCGCTGATTCTCGTGTGCGACAGGAAGATTTCGGCGGTCCGCGACCTGTTGCCGATCCTCGAGGCATCGGCAAAGGCGGGCAAGCCGCTCTTCATCATCGCGGAAGATGTCGAAGGCGAGGCGCTCGCAACACTCGTCGTCAACTCCATGCGCGGCGTGCTGAAGGTGGCCGCCGTGAAGGCACCCGGCTTTGGCGACCGCCGCAAGGCGATGCTCGAAGACATCGCGGTGCTTACGGGCGCAACCGTCATTTCCGAGGAAACCGGCAAGCAGCTCGAGAAGGCGACGCTAGAAGACCTGGGCAGCGCAAAGCGCGTGGAAGTGCGCAAGGACGATACGATCATCATCGACGGTGCGGGAGAGCAGCAGCGCATCGATGCGCGCGTGAAGGCGATTCGCGCGCAGATCGCGGAGACCGCGAGCGATTACGACCGCGAGAAACTGCAGGAACGCGTCGCGAAACTCGCGGGCGGGGTCGCCGTGATCAAGGTAGGCGCGGCGACGGAAGTCGAGATGAAGGAAAAGAAGGACCGCGTCGAAGATGCATTGCATGCGACCCGCGCGGCAGTGGAAGAAGGCATCGTGCCGGGAGGCGGTGTCGCGCTGCTGCGTGCACGCGCGGTCATCGCGAACCTGAAAGGCACCAACGCCGACCAGGACGCGGGCATTCGGATCGTACTGCGCGCGCTTGAAGCGCCGCTGCGCGTGATCGCTTCGAATGCGGGCGACGAACCTTCCGTTGTCATCGCGAAAGTGCTGGAAGGCAAGGGCAATTTCGGGTACGACGCGTCGACGGGACAATATGGCGATCTTGTCGAAGCAGGTGTCGTCGATCCGACCAAAGTGACGCGCACGGCGCTGCAGAACGCGGCGTCGGTCGCGGGCCTCATCCTCACGACGGACGCAACCGTCGCCGAAGTGCCAAAGGAAGAGAAGCCCGCCGCCGCAACGGCGCCTGAACTGGAGTACTAACGAGTACCAAAACAGTAACAGTGGAATACGGTTCGGCTGCCATTGCCTGGCCTAGGTTCAGCCTGGGTCCGGCACGGCTCCAGTTCGGCTCCGCCGTCGTTCGCGGCTGGCGGAGCCGCTTTTTGCATGACCCGCAGCCGCCTTGCGTAAATTTCGCCTCGCCCGAATGCGTATGGAACTGACGCTCACTATCGACTCGCGTCCATTGACGCTGGAACTCGACGACGTGGTGGCCGGCCTGCTTGCCGTTCGCCTGAACCTGCCGTCGGACACGGACACGCGCGCCGCGCTGTGCCGCTATCTGAGCGATGCAGGCGGCCCGTGGATGCTCGACGAAAATCACATGCGCAAGCGCATTCTGCGGCGGCTGATACTCGATATAGCCGATCCCGCGCTCGTGATCCGCTATCTGATGATCGAGCAACCGCACTGAATAGCGAAGCGGCGCTTGCACAGCAAAGCTTTCTTGCGAGCCGCGCCGATGGAGCGCTCACGATTCCAATGACGCATCAAAGCGCCGAGTTCACGATGCTGGTGGCGGCCTCGGTAGCGCTTTCCTGTTGCGGCAGTTCGATCCGGCATTTGCCGGCCCTTTTCGCGCGATAAAGCATGGCATCCGCGCCCGCCAGCGCATCGCTGAGGCTCTCCGTCCGAGCGCAGTCGTTCAGGCCCGCGCTGAACGCATACGCCAGCTTCCCGTTTGCCTCCAGCGGCGAGCAGCTGACCTCGGTCAGCATGTCGCCGATGCGTTGCGCCGCCTCCGTCATCGACGTCTGCGGGAACAGTATCGCGAACTCTTCGCCGCCGAGGCGGCCGAACACGTCGCCGGCACGCATGTGCCGCCGCACCTGCGCGCCAAAGTCGGCGAGAACGCGGTCGCCCGCGGCGTGTCCATGCCGGTCGTTGATCGTTTTGAAATCGTCGATGTCGATAATCGCGACGCTCAACTGCGCCTGCGTGGCACGCGCCGCTCGCGCCAGCGTCTCGCCGCGAGCGATGAATGCGCGGCGCACCAAAGCGCCAGTCAGGTCGTCGAACGTGGCCAGCTTCTCGACGTGCTGCATAAGCCGGTCGTTGGCGAGCATCACGAGCCCGATGGAGAGAATCGGCAACGAAAGAATGCTGATGCCGAGAAACGCGAAGTCGGGGGCAATGTGCGTGGGCCACGCGAGCGACGGATCGGCGAAAAACGCGTTCAGCACACCGCGCGCGAAATACACGACGCCGCCGATTAGCGCCGCGCAAAGCACGAGCCAATGACCGTATTGCGGGCGGCCGCGCACTCGCGAGCTCCAGATGGTCCACCCCACGGCGACGCGCGTGTACGCGAGCGCGAACGACATGAGCGCGGCTCTTGCGCTGATGTCCGGCGACACCCACGTCCAGTACACGAGCGCACACGCAGTGCCGGCCAACGCGGCATGCTCGGCGGTTCTCGCGCCGCGCTTGCCGACAAAGGCGCGGCAGCCTTGCAGCATCAGCGACGCCCCGGCGAGCACGCACAGACACGAGGCCAGCATCACAACCGCCGACGGGCGAGCATGCGTGACGAACAGCACGCCCGAGGCAAGCGCGAACATGCAATGCGCGGCAAGCCAGCGGCGCAGTCCGGCCACCTCGTAGCGAGCAAGGTAGCCCAGCACGGCCGCGCTGGAAAGGCACGAGACGAATACGGTGGCGAGCAGCGCGACAGAACTGGACATGGTCTTTTGGCGTTATTGTTGGCCCGCCTCTGCGGCGTGCGGCCTTTAGTCTTTGGATAGCGTCCGCTTATACCGTTCGCTATGCGGTCCGTTTCAACAGCCCTCGTACGGACCCACTTCGTTTCAATGCTGCCGCCCTGCCGGCGCCTGGCGCACGGACGACAGCACGCGTGAGCGGCGCCGCCACGCCAGGCTGCTATCGCTCCTTCCTGCGACGGAACGCCCACCCCGCCGTCAGTCCCGTAAAACAGGCCACGAGCACCACCATCACCCAGAAACCGTGACGGTTGTCTGAAAACGGAATGCCGCCCACATTCATGCCGAAGAAACCAGCCACGATATTGATCGGCATCGCGAGAACCGTCACGAGCGTCAGCGTGAACAGCGTGCGGTTATTCTGTTCTTCGAGCCGGGAAATGATCTCTTCCTGCAGGAGCCTGACACGCTCGATCAGACCCGCCATGTCGGAAAGCACCACGGAGAACTCTTCCGTCGATTCGCGCAAATCCTGCACGTCCTCCTGCTGAAGCCAGCGGGGCGGTCTTGCGAGCAGGCGGAAAATCGCGCCGGGCTCCGGTGCGAGCATGCGCTGCAAACGAGTCAGCATCCGTCGCATTGCACCGAGGTCGAGCCGGTTTTGCGTGGGCCTTTGCGAAAGAAAGCGGTCCTCGATACGATCCACGTCGGCGCTCGTGCGTCGGACTATCTGCACGAGCAGATCGGCCTGGTCGCGCATCAGGTGAACCAGCAGCTCCACAGGCGAGCGGAAAATCTCGCCTTCTTTCACGGAAGCGCGCAAGCGGTCCACGGAACGCAGCGGCTTCAAACGCGCCGTCACGATAATCCGCTGATGCGCGTAAATCCAGAGCGTCGCAATCTCCGACGGAGTGAACTCGAGGTTGAACATCACGTCGTTGACCACGGCGCGCAGCGCACCGTCTGCCTGCTCGATGCGGGTGGAGTGCGAGCCTTCGCGCAGGGCATCGAAAAACGTTTCGGGCAGGTCAAGTTGCGCACGCATCCAACGCTCGCTCGCGCTGTGCGCGAGATTGAAATGCAGCCAAAGGAATTCGTCCTCATGCGCCGCGCCGCTGTTTTGCCGCGCGCCTAGCCAATCGAGTGCGTCGTCGGCGGAAATTGGCCGGCCCGGTTGCGTGGGCGAAAAGACAAAGCCGCACACAATGCCGGACGAATCCGAGCCATAAGTTTGCAGCAGAAGTTCAGATTTCATAAGTCTTTCAGGCTTGTTTCCGCTTCCTGTTTGTCACAGCCGGCAATTTACCAGCCGAAGATGAACCCGCGATGGCCGCCAGGCAAGGTCACGTCACCGACATATTGCCTTAACTGGCTGCTCGCATGATGTATTGCCATTGAGCAATTGCTTCATAGCGAATTCCGATCGACGCAAACCTTTGCGCGCACTTTGCCCGGGATAACCGCCCCACGATACCCTGCGCGCGTACCGTTATTGCGTTTGCACCGGCGAAAACTGAACTCGGATCGTGTGCTGGTGACCCGGGGCTGTCCGGGCATCAAAAGCATTCAGACAGAGTTGCAACGCACGCCGCAAAGTGAATTAGCGTTTGGCTGCCGTGACCAGTTGCAGCGGTGTCTCTATCGTTCGCGACAACTCGCTCTGCTTTCGCTGCTCGGTGACGGCTTTTAGCGCGACGTCCATGCCGAACACCGCCTGGCGTTCGGCGAACTGATCGACGGTGGCGAGCACGCGGCCGTCCGCGATTAACGGCTTGATTGCTTCAATCGCGTTGTAGCCGGTGACGTACACGCCGCCGGTGCGGCCTGCGTCGCGCACGGCGTCTGCCGCGCCCATTGCCATGTTGTCGTTTGCACACAGCAAACCGCGAATCTGCGGATGCTGGCCAAGCATTTTCGATGCAACGTCGCGGCCCTTGCCATACTCCCAGTCGCCGGGCTCGGTCGCGACCACCTGCATGCCCGCGGCGTTCATTGCTTCCTTGTAGCCTGCCGTGCGTTGCTGCGCGTTGCGATCGGCCTCAATGCCGCCGATGATGCCCACCTGATCGCCGGACTTCAGCCGCTCGGTCAGATAGTTCGCCACCAGCATCGCACCCTTGTGGTTATCAGGACCGACGAACGGCACAGAGATTTTTGCCGCGTCCTGTAACGCGTCGTCCAGCGGATTGTCGATAGTGATGACGATGATGCCCGCCTTGATCGCGCGCGCGACCACGGACGTCAGCCCTTTCGAGCCCGACGGCGCAATTACGATGGCGTTCATCTTCGCGCCGATCATCTGCTCGACAATGCGGATCTGTCCCGCCGTATCGGGCTCTGTCGCGGTTCCGCGCACCGTCAACACGAATTGCGACGCGTAATGCTGCTGATAGTTTTTGGCCGCGTTCGCCATCGCCACGGTGAAAGGGTCGCTAAGCGACTTCAGCACCAGCGCGATCTTCGGCGTGCCGCCTTCCAGCGTTGCCGCGCCGGCCGCACGCGCGAGTCCGGCCGCAGCCAGTGCACCGGCGATCATCACGCGGCGGCGCATTCTCTGCGTCATGGTTGTTCTCCTTCCTGATAGCGCTCGCGAACTGCGTGAACGCCAACGGATGAACACGGACGGATGCGCCCGCAAGCGGCTCGCCTGTTCGCCATCAACGAGCCTTTAGCGTGAGCAGTTCCGATGCGATCTGTTCGAATAGAGGCCGGCTCTCGACGTCTTCGCTGAGGCAACGACCCTTCAGGCTCGCGAGTTTTGCAGCGGCGTCTGCCTGCGCGAACGCATCGCTCCAGTTGCAACGGTCGATCAATTCCTCGATCAGGCAGCCATACGCCCTCACTTCCAGACGTTCCAGTGCCGCGCCCGATTCGCGATCCCCAGTCGAATAGAACGATGCTGCGCCGAAGTCTCCTAACAATACACGTGCCTGGCCATCGTGCAGAATGTTGTGCGCGTACAGGTCGCCGTGCATCACGCCGCGCCGGTGCAAATGACAGGCGGCCGATGCGATACCGTACGCCATATCGACAACGTCGGCGGGAGAGAAACGTGCGTTTGCATCGTAAATGTCCCGTGTGCATGATTCGAAGCTCGGCGGTCCGGCCAGATTGCGGTATTGCGGCTCGATCAGTTCCATCACCAGTCCGTGCGCGTTTGCCGGATGGTCCTTCACTTTTCCCGCGACGGCGATCAGATTCGTGTGATCGCCAGATCGAATGCACGCGGCCATTTCGCAGTCTGGCAAACCGTCACTCGTAACCGCGCCCTTGAACAGCTTGAGAGCGACGGGCCGCCCGGCGCTCCCACTTGCGCACAGTTCGGCGCGATAGATCACGCCCGAGGCGCCCTCGCCCAAGGGCTCATGCACGCGCAAATCTTCCCACCCAATTCCGGCGATGGGCGTATCGTGCAGCGCCGCGGCTTCGAGTGCCTCGGCAAATGGATTCCCTGCATAGGCGAGCCATGCGAGCCGCGGCATGCGAAACAACCACGCGGGCAATTCACGCAGTTGGTTCGCGGCAAGCCGCAGCAGCTCGAGGCGCGTACACGCGGCCAGTTGTTCAGGAACAAAGCGCAGACGATTGCCCGCCAGCATCAACTTTTGCAAATGACCGCAGTTGCCGATTTCGGGCGGCAGGGCGTCGATCTGGTTGTCCGTGAGAATCAGCCAGCGCAGGCGCGGCGGCAACGCATTGCCCTTTACCGTGCGAATGCGATTCGCCTTGAAGCCGATCATGCTCAATTGCGGACACTGCCCGAGTACTTGCGGCAACTCCGTGAACGGATTGTTCGACGCAAACAGAATGCGCAGTTTGCGCAGCCGCGCGAAATCGTCCGGCAATGCCGTGAGCGCATTGCCCGAAAGATCGAGTACTTCCAGCGTGTCCGCGAGATCGAAAATCTCGCGCGGAAATTCGCTGAGCCCGCACGCGAGCTTCAACTGGCGTGTACCCGCCAGCTGCCCCGCTCGCAGTTGTTCAAGTGTCGTTGTCACAGTGGTAGAAAGATCCGGTGGGCACCGCGCATCGTGCTGGAAGGATGGATTTTACTGAGTCGCATCGCGCCGCGCTTCTATAGAGCCTCTGAGGTCGCGCTGCTGCGGGCGATAGCTCACCGCTCTGCGCACAAATCCTTCATACTTGACGACGAAACAGAGAGCAAGATTCGAAGTGTTTCCGCGCGCCACAACGTCCACACTGGGATCATCGCCGCACGTCATTTCGCGGCGCTCACTCACGCGCGGACTTGCACTGCGCGGTCTCACTCAATTGGCAGGAGCAGACAAGTGACTTACGCATACAAGCTGATGGACTCTCCAGTCGGTGAATTGAAGCTGGTCGCCCGCGACGAGCGGTTGACCGCCATTCTGTGGGAGAACGACAAGCCGAATCGCGTGCGGCTCAGCAGTGAGCCATTGCATGCAGACGACCTGCCTGTTCTGCGCGAAGCCGAGCGTCAGTTGAACGAGTACTTTGCCGGCAACAGGCAGACGTTCGACCTCGAACTCGATTTTCAGGGCACCGAGTTTCAAAAGAAAGTATGGGCCGCGTTGTTGACGATTCCATTCGGGCAGACGCGCACTTATGCGCAAATCGCCGCGCAGATCGGCAACGTCAATGCCATGCGTGCGGTGGGCGCGGCAAACGGCAGAAACCCGATTTCAATCGTAGCGCCGTGCCACCGTGTGATAGGAGCGTCCGGCGATCTAACGGGTTTTGCGGGCGGATTGGCGAACAAGATGCTGTTGTTGTCGTTGGAAGCAGGGCAAACGTCGCTCACAACTGCGGGTGATGTGCAAACGCAAGTAAGCACCCAAGCCGTCAAAGCTATCGCAAAACGCGTGCAACCTGCGCCGCCTCGTGGAGTGCAGAGCTCGTTGTTCGGCAATTGACGACGGCTCTCGCCGCAGCGCCGCCCAAGCTAACAGCAGGCTCGCTCAGAAGTTGGCGAAAAAGGCCCGTGCTGCCAGCATGCACGAGCCGGCGACCAGTCCTCCATGATATGAGCGCAGTACCGCGGATGCGCCGCCGTCCGCCGCGCCCGCTGCTATGGCGTCTCTCGCCACCGCGGCTTTTGCATTGGCAAAACCGCGCTTGATGGCTGCGAAGGAATCGTCGGGGCCGCTGACCGGCGAGTCGACATCCAGTACCGAGGTCAATCCGGCCGGCACCTTCGCGTTCAACCAATACGCCTGCTCGGCGCGTGCATTGAAGAAAAACACCATGGGATCGGCGCCTCCGCCGCACAGCAAAACCGGAGCCTTCGGCACCCAGTTGCGCAAATCGTTGCGCTTGAACGCCTGCCGCAGCGGATGCATTGGATTCGCCGCGGGCGCCATGCCCGGCGTTGCATTAGGGAACGCACCGTCAGGATTTGCCGCGGCGTCTTCAAGAAGCGCGCCGCGATAGCTGTTGCGCACGAGGTTGGCCTCGCCGAAGCCGGCGGCGAAGAGCGGCGTCAACGCTGCGGGAGTGAGCGACGGCGATGCAGGCGGCGTGATGGACGCGAACTGCGGACCAGGCGGCGTCCTGCTGAAAAGATGCGACCGCGGCAACTTCCCTTGCGAGAAAATGGAATCGAGCGATTGCACGCTCGGCAGCAGTTGCTCGATACCCGGGGCATAGGCGGCCTCGAAAAACTCGGCCGGTTTGCGATACAGGTTCTTATAGGCGCGTTGATAACCCGTCACGGCCAACGTCGTGAAAAGCGTCGAGCCGAGATTGACCTGCCCTGCAATGATGGCGTCGGCAGTAGCGGCAAGCGCATACGGACCCGAACCGGGCGCGGAGGCGGTCACGCTGACGCCTGCCGCCTGCAACGCGCGATGCGTCGCAAGCGCGACGAACCCGCCTTGCGAATAGCCTGTGATGAACAGCTTGCCGTTTTCGCTGATCGCTGCCCGCGAGCCGTCACCGTTCAACACGACGCGCGCCGCCCGCAGCGAATCGATCATATCCGCGGACTGCTGGTCGGCGTTCAGATAAGGGTGGTAAGAAAGATTCGAACCGGCATAGCCCGCGTAGTTGCTGGCCGCCACGATGTAGCCGTGCGCGGCGTACATCGCGGCCACGCTCAGGCCCTCGCTGGCGCCGCCGTTGTCCGGGTCGGTTCGCGTGACATCCGCGAGATCGTACTTGCTGTATGCCGTGGTGCCGTGCGCATACAGCATCATCGGACGCGGTCCGCTGCAGGTAGGGCCCTCGCCTTGCGGGATCATGAGTGCGCCGCTGGCCGTGGCAGCTTCGCCGGCGCCGCCAATCGTACGGTAGTGGTAACGCACGATCTGCACGCCGCAGTCCGGCGCGCCTGCCATTTGCGCGAGTTGCTGCCCCGAGGGACTCGCGGCAAGCAGGTTCGACAACGCCGCAGCGCCAAGCCGCAAGGTGACTTGCTGATCCAGCAGTTGGCCGCGCTCGCGGCATGCCTGATCACAGGACGAGTCGGCGTGGGCCGACGCGCCGATGGTCAACGCAACGGAGAGCAGCAGAGCCAGGGTTGCAGCGTGGGCGGATCGGGGCATGCGGGGGCTCCGGGTCGAGGATCGGCGATTGGACAGCTCTTGCAGTGTGCGGCTGAAGCACGCTGGCGCCCACTGGTCAAACCGTAGCATAGCCGCGCGAGGGGGCGCCACTGCATGGACCTGGCTGTCGCCGCAACGCGAGTCGCCATACCGCTTTGTCCGTTACGAAGCCTGCAGTCGGGAGGAGGCCGCCCAACTGTTGTTGCCCGAACGTCCCACCGCGACCCCGGCCTCACGCGCATCGGCCTGCACCTGGAACGTGTGAATCGACGCTTCCAGCAGCCGCGCCTGTTCTGTCAAGGTCTGCGCTACCGCGGCGGCCTGCTCGACCAGCGCGGCGTTCTGTTGCGTGACGCTGTCCATCTGCGAGACCGCGTCGCCGACCTGATCGATGCCGGCGCTCTGCTCCGCGGCAGCCGCCGCGATATCGCGCATCACGCCCGACAGTTTCGCAATCGCCTCGCTCGCCGCCTGAATCGTAGTGCCGGTCTTGTCGACGAGTTCGACGCCGTTCTCTACGCGCCCCACCGCACGGCTGATCAGCGTGCGGATTTCTTTCGCCGCCGAGGCGCTGCGCTGCGCGAGCGTGCGCACCTCGCCGGCCACCACGGCGAAGCCGCGCCCTTCTTCGCCTGCGCGAGCCGCTTCGACGGCCGCGTTCAGCGCCAGAATATTGGTCTGAAACGCAATGCCTTCGATCACCGAAATGATCTCCACCATCTTGTGCGATTCCGCCGATATCTCCCGCATCGTCGAGACCGCTTCCGCCGCCATCTGCCCGCCATTGGTGACGATCTGCTCGGCGCTCGCCGTCAACTGGCTCGCCGTTTGCGCGCTCTCGGAGGTTTGCCGGACCATCGCCGTCATCTCCTCCATGCTGGCCGCGGTTTCTTCCAAAGAAGCGGCCTGGCTCTCGGTACGCGCGGACAGGTCTGTATTGCCCGCGGCAATCTCGCGCGCGCCGGTCGCCACTTTGTCCGCCGCGCCGCTGATCTGCGCGATTGTGCTCGCAAGCGCGTCGCGCATTTGCCGCATGGTGTGCAGAAGACTCGATTCGTCGCCTGAACGTAGCTCGATCGGAATGACGAGATTGCCCCGGGAGATTTCACCGGCGACCTGCGCGGCGTACGTCGGGTCGCCGCCAATCGTGCGTTGAATGCTGCGATTGGTGAACGCGACGAGCGCACACAGCAGCAGCGCAACGGCGCCGACCACAGCGCCGAGCACATACAGCGACTGCTGGAACGCGGCGTCGATATCGTCGACATACGCCCCCGTCGCGATGATCCAGTCCCACGGCGCGTAGCGCACGACGTAACCGATCTTGCCGACCGCGGCGGACGGCGGATTGCCGGGGTGCGGGAACACATAGTCGACGAAGCCGCCCTCCGGCGCCTGCGCCACCGTCGCGAAGGTCACGTAATGATGACGGCCGTCGGCATCCTCGACGCCCGCGAGGTCGTTGCCGTTCGTCGCGGGCTTCATCGCGTGCATGATCATGCGCGGCTTCGAATCGAGCACGAGGAAGTAGCCGTCCTCGCCGTAGCGTACGTCGCGCAGACGCTCGAGCGCCTGCTTGCGCGCGTCCGCCTCGCTAAGCGCGCCGCTCGCCGCAAGCGCCGCATACTGCTTGACGATGCTGAGCCCGACGTGGCCGACGTTCACGAGGTCGTGCTTGCGTTCTTCGATGCGCGTCTCGCGCGACAGCCACGCCGCCGACACCGACACGGCGAGGAGCGCCAGCAGGCTGACGACGAGCGGCAACCAGAGCTTCTGCTTGAAATTCAATCGATGCATGCTCGCGCCCCTGTTCGTCCAGTCGAAGGAAGTCGGTAAACGGCTGCGTGATCCGCCGAAGATTCAAACTTGGCCGTCGCGCCACACGACCACTTGATCTGTTTATCGGCAGCGACGAGAGCTGCCTGCGTAGAGACAAACCCTTTCCCGCCTTGGCCGCGTTTGAAAATGCGGATTTGATGGCCGTGATAAAGGGCGCCGGCTCACGTTTTCGTATGAAGCGCACCCTTAAGTTTCATGAAGCGCTGTCGTTTACATGGCATGCGACGGGTATGAATTCATTCGCGCCGCATATTGAAAGACCGACGGTTCGCTCATCACGCAATTTGCGGCGGGCGCACATAAATACTCCAAATATTTCTCCCTCTACTCGAAATGAATAAGCTTTTCGCCACTTTCGCTATTGCTGGTACCTTGCTGACCACGGGGTGCGCAACTGTTGCGCCGATGTCGCCGACCACTGCCATGAGCTCCGTCGACACGACGAAGAACTCCTACGCATTAATGACTGTGACGCTCAGGAACGCCTATCACACGAGCTATCAGCCGAGTCCCATCGTCGTTCACATGGAGCGAGGCGCCGCGGACAGCCGCTCGGACCGCCTCAACTTCAAGTTCGACGATCAGGCGACCACGACGAGCGACACCGGCAATCATTATTTCGTCCGGCTCCCGCTTGCTCCCGGAAAATATGTGATGCGCGGTATCACCGGCCAAAGCGGCATATTCCCGTTCCATGGCATGTTCTTTACGCCGCTTCACGAAACCGTGGAAATCAAACCGAATTCGATTGTTTATCTCGGCCATATCGACGCCACGGTGGTCGAGCGTAAAGATGGTGAATTGCGCGCCGGCCCCGTTATTCCCCTGATCGACCAGGCAGCAACCGGTTTTAGCGGCGGCACCTGGGACATCAGCGTGAGCGACCAGTTCGATCATGACGTGACCGAATTCAAAAAGGACTTCCCGGCGCTGACCAATGCGTCGATTGAGCGCGAAGTCCTGCCGGCGTGGGATAAGCAAAAAGCAACCGAGTGGTGGGCCAACCACTAACGCATTGCCCAGCCGGACCGCGTGCGCGCACTGCGGATCCACTCCGCGCGCACGCGTTTGTCCGGCATAAAACGCACATCAATAGTTTCGACTAAGGGCAAACCCGTATAATGCGCCAGTGGTCAGACAACTCCGGCTCCGGCTTGTGAGACCCCGCTGCGCCAGCCGGCGCTTCACCATCAATCGCTATCCTGCCAAGATCCGTGACTTCCCCTGCCGCTGCTGCCGCGCTGCCTTTTCGCAACGCCCTCTTCGCGATGCTCGGCATCGGTCTCGTCAACATGCTGGTCGCGCTCGATCAGACGGTGGTCAGCACGGCGCTGCCTTCCATCGTGGCGGAACTGCACGGCTTCGAGTATTACGCGTGGATTGCGAGCGCTTATCTGCTGGCTTCAGTGGTGACGGTACCCGTATTCGGCCGGCTTGGCGATTACTTCGGCCGCAAGCGCTTCGTGATTGCTGCGGTCATCACGTTTACGGTGGCCTCCGTGCTCTGCGGCATCGCCAACGACATGCTGTTTCTCGTGATCGCGCGCGGCTTGCAAGGCGTGGGCGGCGGCATGATGGTGGGCACCGCGTTTGCCTCGATCCCCGATCTGTTTCCCGATCCGCGCGCCCGGGTCCGCTGGCAAGTGGTGATGGCCGCCGCGTACGGCATCGGCACGGCGGCGGGGCCATCGCTTGGCGGCTGGATGAGCGAGCATCTCGGCTGGCGTTCCACATTCCTGATCAATCTGCCGGTCGGCGCCGCGGCGCTCTATTTCATCTGGGTGCATCTGCCGAGCTTCGAGCGTCCGCATGAAGGCGAGGTAAAGATCGACTGGCTCGGCGCGGGACTCGTTGCCGCGGTGCTGGGCGGCCTGCAGGCTTTTATCGAAGCCGTGCCGAAAGACGGCCTGACCGCCGGCAACATCACGCTGGCCCTGTGCGTGGTGGCCGGCGCAATTGCGCTGTACGTGTGCGAAAAACGCGCCACACATCCCATCATTCCGCTCGATCTTTTCAAAGACTCGCAACTCGTCACGCTGTTCACGCTCGGCATGCTGTCGGGCTTCGTGATGTTCTCGCTGATCTTTTTCGCGCCGCTGCTGCTGCAAGGCGGGTTTGGTCTCTCTCCGCAACAGGCGGGACTGCTGGCCACGCCTATCGCTGCATGCATCGCGCTCGGCAGCGTGCTCAACACACGCATCGTGATTCACATGAAGAAGCCGACGCGCATTCTCTCCATCGGCTTCGGGCTGCTGTTGTTCGCGTCCATCGGCATTGCGTTCGCAAACGCCGACACGCCGCACCTATGGATCGAGTTGCCGATGGCGGCAGTCGGCATCGGCCTCGGCTTCATCCTCAACAATCTGAATGTGTTTGGCCAGGAGATTGCGGGCCGTGAGCGCTTCGGCATCACCACGGCGCTGCTGCAGTCCACGCGAATGGTGGGCGGCATGTTGGGCACGAGCATCGTGGCGACCGTCGTACAGCACCACTATCGCGACGTGGTCACGCGAACCATCAGCGTGCTCGGTGAGCCGGCGGCCTCGCAATGGCAGCCTCGCTTCGTCGATCTGCGCATTCTGATCGACGAAGCCTCGCGTCAGAAGCTCATTGCCGACATGAAGCCGACAGCGCTCAACACACTCGCGTTGATCGACACCGCGCGCGATGCGCTCGTGCAGTCCATTCACATTGGCGTGTGGCTGACGGCGGTCGCGGCGCTCGCCGCTGCGCTGCTCGTGCAGCGGATTTCTCACGTGGTGTTCCGGCGCGGCTAGAGGTCGGGCGCCGGCCTCAGTCGTCGGCCTCAGTCGTCGGCCTTAGTCGTCGGCCTCAGTCGTCGGCCTCGGCGTCAGCGCGAGGCCATCGGCGAAACAAGGGACCTGCTGCTTACTGCGGCCCGAGCTTCCTGATGAGCGCGTCGAGCTGCGCGAGTTCTTCTTCGGTCAGGTCGGTCAATGGCGCGCGAACCGGACCTGCGTCGTGTCCAACCAGTTTCGCGCCCGCCTTCACGATACTCACCGCGTAACCCGCACGACGATTGCGAATCGCCAGATACGGCAGGAAGAATTCATCGATCAGGCGCGACGTGGTCGCGTGATCGTCGGCGGCAATCGCGCGGTAGAACTGCATCGCGGTCTTCGGAATGAAGTTGAACACCGCCGACGAATACACCGGCACGCCCAGCGCCTTATACGCGGCCGCATAGACTTCCGCGGTCGGCAGGCCGCCGAGATACGAGAAACGGTCGCCAAGCCGCCGGCGAATCGTCACCATTGCTTCGATCTCGCCCACGCCGTCCTTGAAGCCGATCAGATTCGGGCAGCGGTCCGCGAGCTGTTCGAGCATATCCGCGTTCAGCCTGGAATTCGCGCGGTTATACACGATCACGCCGATGTTCGGCACCGCCTTGCACACCTGTTCGACGTGCGCGGCAATGCCTTCCTGAGAAGCCTCGGTCAGATAGTGCGGCATCAGCAGCACGCCGCTTGCGCCCAGGCGTTGCGCTTCTTTGGCATATTCGATTGCCACCCGTGTCGGGCCGCCCGCGCCCGCGAGAATCGGCACCTTGCCCTTGCAGGTTTCAGTCGCCGTGCGAATCACGCTGGTGTAGTCGCTCCTGGTCAGCGAAAAAAATTCGCCTGTGCCGCCCGCCGCGAACAGCGCGGTCGCGCCATACGGCGCGAGCCATTCGAGCCGTCGTGCATAGGTGTCCGCGCGAAACTCGCCTTGCGCGTCAAAGTCGGTGACAGGAAAGGACAACAGGCCTTCGGATACGATCGCTTTCAGTTCTTGCGGAGAGGTCATGATGGAATTGCGTGAATATCGTCAAAAGTGAGTGAGCGCGCGCCGCGTTGCATCGCGTTGTGCGCATCAAGACATCAGCGCACGAGGCATGGGCGCTTGTTGTCGAATGTCCAGTTGGGAATCAGGTACTGCATGGCGACGCCGTCATCGCGGGCGCCGAGACCGTGCTGCTGATAGAGCGCATGCGCCTTCTCGATCTCGTCCATATCCAGTTCCACGCCGAGGCCCGGCTTCTGCGGCACCTTCACCTTGCCGCCGACAATCTGCAACGGCTCGCGCGTCAAACGCTGGCCGTCCTGCCAGATCCAGTGAGTGTCGATGGCGGTGATCTTGCCGGGCGCGGCGGCCGCGACGTGCGTGAACATTGCGAGCGAAATGTCGAAGTGATTGTTCGAGTGCGAGCCCCACGTGAGGCCCCAGTCGTTGCACATCTGCGCGACGCGCACCGAGCCCTGCATGGTCCAGAAATGCGGATCGGCAAGCGGAATATCGACGGACTGCAACTGGATCGCGTGGCCCATTTGACGCCAGTCGGTTGCGATCATGTTGGTCGCCGTCGGCAATCCCGTCGCGCGGCGGAATTCCGCCATGACTTCGCGGCCCGAATAACCGTTTTCGGCGCCGCACGGGTCTTCTGCATAAGCGAGCACATCATGCTTGTCGCGGCACAGGCGCACGGCTTCCGCGAGCGACCACGCGCCGTTCGGGTCCAGCGTCACGCGTGCATTCGGAAAGCGTTCCGCGAGCGCGGTTACCGCTTCGATTTCCGCGTCGCCCGACAACACGCCGCCCTTCAGCTTGAAGTCGTTGAAGCCGTAGCGCGCCTGCGCGGCTTCGGCGAGGCGAACCACCGCTTGCGGCGTCAGCGCTTCTTCAGTACGCACGCGATCCCAATCGTCGCGTCCTTCGGCACCGCTCGCGTAGGGCAGGTCTGTTTTGCTGCGGTCGCCGATATAAAACAGATAGCCGAGCATTTCCACTTCGTCGCGTTGCTGGCCTTCGCCGAGCAGCGCCGCAACCGGCACGCCGAGATGCTGGCCGAGCAGATCGAGCAACGCCGCTTCGAGCGCGGTCACTGCGTGAATCGTGGTGCGCAGGTCGAACGTCTGCAAGCCGCGGCCGCCGGCATCGCGGTCGGCAAACTGCGTGCGCACTTTGTTCAGGATAGCTTGCAAATTACCGATCGACTGACCGACGACGAACGGACGCGCGTCGTCGATCGTCTTGCGGATATTCTCGCCGCCCGGCACTTCGCCGACGCCGACATGCCCGGCACTGTCGCGCAGAATCACGACGTTGCGCGTGAAGAACGGACCGTGCGCGCCGCTCAGATTCAGCAACATGCTGTCGCGGCCCGCAACGGGCACGACGCGCAATTCGGTGACGGTGGGCGTATCGTTCGAATTCGATGGTTTCGTGGACATGTGAACTGAACCAGTAAGTAAGTGGGCCTGACGATGACGAGCGATTAGTGTGCGCTGCCTTGCAGCGGGTCGCGCAGTGCGTTGCCGTCGCCGCGTCGATTGCGCGCGAGGAAAGCCGCCGCTGCTGCGATCAGCGAGGCGACGCCGAGACCATAAAGGCCGCCGGTGATAGAACCGGTGTGCTGTTGCAAATAGCCGAACGTGGCGGGCGCAAAGAAGCCGCCCAGATTGCCGATGGAGTTGATGAGCGCTATCACCGCCGCAGCGACGCGCGCGTCCAGGTAGCCTTGCGGAATCGGCCAGAACAGCGAGGACGCGGCCTTGAAGCCGATTGCGGAGAAGCAGATGGCGACGAACGACAGAACCGGATTGCCCGACGTCGATGCAAAGAGGCCGCAGGCCGCGATCACCAGTGCAACGGCGAGCCACGCCTGCTGGAAACGCCACTTCGCCGAGAGCAACGCGAAACAGTACATGGCGACCATTGCGATGAGCCAGGGAATCGCGTTGAGCATACCGACTTCGAAATCGGAAAGGCCGCCGATCTTGCGGATGATCGTCGGCAGCCAGAAAGTGGCTGCGTAAATCGTCAACTGGATCGCAAAGTACAGGCAGCAGAACAGCATGATCTGCGGGTCCTTCAACAGTTTGATGGCCGGTAGATGCGCGCCGCCATGCGCGACGCGCTCGGCCTGTTCGGCGACAATCGCGTGTTCGAGAACACGTTGCTCGTCAGCCGTGAGCCACGACGCATCGCGAATGCGCGACTTCAGGAACATCCAGCTCACCGCGCACAGCACGATTGAAAAGCCGCCTTCGATCAGGAACATCCATTGCCAGCCGTGCAGACCGAGCCCTCGAATGGACAGCAGGCTGCCGGTGATCGGGCCTGACACGACCGAGGCGATCGCCGAGCCCGACAGGAAAATCGCCACGGCCTTGCCGCGCTCCTTTTGCGGCAGCCACTGCGTGAAATAGAACACCACGCCCGGAAAGAAGCCGGCTTCGGCCACGCCGAGCAGAAACCGCAGGACGTAAAACGAGGTTTCGCTCGAAACGAAGGCCATGGCCGCGGCGACTGCGCCCCACGTGCCCATGATCCGCGTGAGCCACGCGCGGGCGCCATACTTCTGCATCAATACGTTGGACGGCACTTCGAACAGCGCATAGCCGATGAAGAACAGGCCGCTCCCAAGGCCATACGCGGCAGCGCCGATGCCCAAGTCAGCTTTCATGTGGGCGTTGACGAAGCCGATGTTCACGCGGTCGATATAGTTCGCGATGAACATGATCAGGAAAAGCGGCAACACATGCCGCTTCACCTTGGAAACGGCGGACGACAATGGGTCGATTGCCGTGCTGAGAGCAGAGTTCATGGAGTCTCCTATGTCGGCCCTGCGGCGGCCGTGGTCTGACGTCAGGTGCGACTGACATGCCGATCGGCCGATGGCCAGCCCCGTCACGCGGCACGAGATACGTTGTCTGACGACAGTCTACAGCCCTTAAGGCTGCCTTTCCAATGTGGTGTTTACCCTATCCGCTGCAACACGTATTCGCGCCGTAGCCCGGCGCGAACCGGCCCCAAGTCGGCGGGCCAGCCCAGCGCGGCATTTATAATAAGACGTCTGATGTCTCGCTGCGCATTGCGCGCAGCCGCTACTCAACAAGTCATGAAGGTCTACGACAGACGCTATGATGCCTAATGTCCAGACGTCACCAGACGTCGCGCGCGCCCGCGCGGCGCGCGTTTCCAGCCGATTAGTCAACCAGCCACAGCAATGAGCAGCCTAACTGAGAAAGTGGTGGCCACCCTTTCCGATGACATCCGCCGCGGCGTCCTGAGACCGGGCGACCGCATCCCCACCGAAGTCGCGATGATGAAGCAGCTGTCGGTCAGCCGCTCCGTCGTACGCGAAGCGATTTCCCGTCTGCAGGCCGCGAAAGTGGTGGAAACGCGTCACGGCATCGGCACCTTCGTGCTTGCGCCCGCCGCCGAGAAAACCATGGAACTGCCCGCCGCCGATCTGTCGAGCATGCTCGACGTGATGGCGATTATCGAATTCCGTATCGATGTCGAAGCGGCCTCGGCCGCGCTCGCAGCCGCGCGGCGCACCGAGCAGAGCCTCAAGCAGATGCGCGCGGCGCTCGAGCGCTTCGAGTCCGAGCTCGAGCGCGGCAGCACCGACACGCTCGCGCATGACGTCGAGTTTCATTTGCAGATCGCGCGTGCAAGCGGCAATCGTTATTTTTTCGACGTGCTGAGCCAGTTGGGAAGCGGCGTCAGCCCACGCACGCGTCTCGGCTCGGCCGAGATTGCCAGGCTCGATCAGATCGAAACGCTGCGCCACGTGCTCAATGAGCACCAGCTGATTTATCGCGCGATCGAGCGCCAGGATCCCGACGACGCCCGCGCGGCAATGCGCATGCATCTGAGCAACAGCCGTGAACGGCTGCGCCGCGCGCATGAGTTGAGCCAACCGGGAGCGTAGCCGGCCACGAACGCGGCCGCCCGTGGTGCCGGGTTTCAGTCTGCCGGCGGCGCCCCGATCTCGAGCGCCATCAACGCGGAACTCAGCGATTTGCCGTGCGCGTCGAGAGCGAGCGAACGCGCGACGCCTCCGCCGAGCACATCGCCGAGCACGAAGTTGAACGCCGCAATGGCGGGCAGTTCGCAGCGCACCATGCTGTTCGTATACAGCGTCTCCACTTCATTGCCGATCTGCACGGCTTGCGCGAGCGATGCCGTGCCTCCGCTCACGCGCCCGCACTTCGTACTGCTCGGCAAAACCGGCCGCAAGCGTCTCGCCGTGGGACCGGCTAAATTCCGTAGGTTCATTGCTTTGCGCGCCGCGATGCTGGCAGGCTGATCTATTCAGGCAGCGTCGCTCTTGCACAGCCCGCTGCGCTGCATGAGCCACCAGAATGCCGACTCCTGTCGGCACTCGATAATACGGAGCCAATCGCGATGGCCTTTTCCCACGAAACGCAAGACGACACGCTCGAGCATTTTGAGGCGCAGGGCGCGCCGCCGCTGCCCGCGTCGACCGACTCTGGCTGGGTCGAGCGCGCAGGCGCGCGAATCTGGTACGCGTCTTACGGCATGGGCAAGCCGGTGATTCTGCTGCATGGCGGGCTCGGTCATAGCGGCAACTGGGGTTATCAGGTGCCAGCGCTGCTCGATGCCGGCCACCGCGTAGTGGTGATCGACAGCCGGGGCCATGGCCGCAGCACGCGCGACGCACAGCCGTACAAATACGAACTGATGGCGTCCGACGTGCTCTCTGTGATGGACACGCTGTCGCTCCAGCAAGCCGCACTGGTCGGTTGGAGCGACGGCGCTTGTGTGGCGATGGTGCTGGCCATGATGGCGCCTGAGCGCGTTGCCGGCGTGTTCTTCTTTGGCTGCAACATGGATCCCAGTGGCACGAAGGAGTTCGTGGCGACGCCGGTGATCGACCGCTGTTTCAGCCGCCACCGTGACGACTATGCGCGGCTTTCCGCTACGCCGGAAGAGTTCGACGCCTTCGTTGCGGCCGTGAGCGAAATGATGAGGACCGAGCCCAATTACGCCGCGAATGACCTGGCGCGCATCCGCGTGCCGGTGCTCATCGTGCAGAGCGAACACGACGAGTTCATCAAACCGGAGCACGCTGAATATCTCGCGCGCAGCATTCCCGGCGCGCAATTGCGGGTACTCGCTGGCGTCAGTCACTTCGCGCCGCTGCAGAGGCCGGCGCTGTTCAGTGAGGTCATGCTCGATTTTGTTGCGCGCGTGCTTTTGTGAGGCCCATTTGTGCCACGCATACATACCTGTATCGCGGAAACCCTGAATATTTCACGATGTGACACGCGCGCTTGCTTCGTAAAAAGCCGTGGTGCGTGGCACAAATTCGTTATTTCGCAATGTCACCTCGCATTGCACATCGCAAAACGCAACGCCCAAATGACTGATTGAAAAGGACAAATTTCCTTCTAACGAACCATCTAACACCGGCTTGCGCCGCGGCCTGCTGACGTAGACTCTTTTACAAGAGCAGGCGCTTCACGCGGTGCAATCGAATAGATGGGACGGCAAGCTTCGCGACAGTCCTCCGAATGCCCCTTATGAAGCCGCCAACGCATCGCGACTTTTTATTGGCAATTGGGAGACTAAAAATGAAAGGCTTTCGCTTTGGATCCACCCAGGGAGCGTTCTATATTCTGCCCGGCCAGGACGGTTGGGAAGCAACCTACGGCAACGACAAACTTGGCGAGTTTTCCAGCCCGCAACAGGCGGCTGACGATCTCGCGCGCGGCTTGACCTGCCCGCATCTGTCGGAAGTCGATACTTCGACGCTCGAAATTCCGGAGAAACTGAGCGACTGGGAAATCGTTCACGTTTGATGGGCCGCATGACACGCGTCCACGTGACGAAGCCAGAAACAACGATGGCGCTCGAAAGCGCCATCGTCTTGTTTACCGCTTACTGGTCAAACACCTCGGGCTTACGCGATCGAGTCCACGATCCGGTTCAGCGTGGCGCTCGGGCGCATGGCCTTGCTCGTCAGCTCGACGTTGGGACGGTAGTAACCGCCAATCTCCACCGGCTTGCCTTGCGCTGCGCGCAATTCTTCGAGAATCTTCGCTTCGTTGTCGGCCATTGCCTTCGCCACACCGGCGAACTGAGCCTGCAACGCGGCGTCTTCCGTTTGCGCGGCCAGTGCTTCAGCCCAGTACATCGCGAGGTAGAAGTGGCTGCCGCGGTTGTCGAGACCGCCAACCTTGCGCGCCGGCGACTTGTCGTTGTCGAGGAACTTGCCGGTTGCCTGATCCAGCGTCTTCGCGAGCACCTGGGCCTTCGGGTTGTGATACGCGTTGCTCAGGTGTTCGAGCGACGCAGCCAGCGCGAGGAATTCACCCAGCGAGTCCCAACGCAGGAAACCTTCTTCCACCAGTTGCTGAACGTGCTTCGGCGCCGAGCCGCCGGCGCCCGTTTCGAACATGCCGCCGCCTGCCATCAGCGGGACGATGGAGAGCATCTTCGCGCTGGTGCCCAGTTCCATGATCGGGAACAGGTCGGTCAGGTAGTCGCGCAGCACGTTGCCGGTGACCGAAATGGTGTCCTTGCCGGCGCGGATGCGTTCCAGCGAGAACTTCGTCGCCTCGACCGGCGTCATGATGCGGATGTCGAGACCGTTCGTGTCGTGGTTCTTCAGATACTGCTCGACCTTCCTGATGATCTGCGCGTCGTGCGCACGCGCTGCGTCGAGCCAGAAGACGGCCGGCGTGTTCGTGGCGCGCGCGCGATTCACGGCAAGCTTGACCCAGTCCTGCACCGGCGCGTCTTTCGTCTGGCACATGCGCCAGATGTCGCCGGCTTCCACCGTTTGCTCGATCAGCACCGCGCCGCTTGCGTCGGTCACGCGAACCACGCCGTTGGCCGGAATCTGGAAGGTCTTGTCGTGCGAGCCGTACTCTTCAGCGGCTTGCGCCATCAGGCCGACGTTCGGCACCGTGCCCATGGTGACCGGGTCGAACGCGCCGTTCTTCTTGCAGTCTTCGATAACAGCCTGATACACGCCTGCATAGCAACGGTCCGGAATCACCGCCTTGGCGTCGTGCAGCGCGCCGTCCGCGCCCCACATCTTGCCCGACTCGCGGATCATGGCCGGCATGGAGGCGTCGACGATCACGTCGCTCGGCACGTGCAGGCTGGTGATGCCCTTGTCCGAGTTGACCATGGCGAGTTGCGGACGCTGCTCATACTGAGCCTTGATGTCCGCTTCGATCTGCGCAGCGGTTTCAGCCGGCAGGTCCTTAAGGCGCGCGTAGAGGTCGCCGATACCGTTGTTCGGGTTGAAGCCGGCCTTTGCCAGCGCGTCAGCATGCTTGGTCAGCACGTCCTTGTAGAACACCGACACCACGTGGCCGAAGATGATCGGATCGGACACCTTCATCATGGTGGCCTTCAGGTGAACCGAGAACAGCACGCCGTTCGCCTTGGCGTCGCTGATCTGCGCCTCGATGAAGCTGCGCAGCGCGTTCTTGCTCAGCACCGAAGCGTCGATGATCTCGCCCGCCTGCACCGGCGTCTTTTCCTTCAGGACCGTCTTCGTGCCGTCGGCGGCCGTCAGTTCGATCTTCACTGCGCCGGCCGCGGCGATCAGCGCCGACTTTTCGCTGCCGTAGAAGTCGCCACCGCTCATGTGCGCCACGTGCGACTTCGAGTCGGCAGTCCACGCGCCCATCTTGTGCGGATGCTTGCGCGCGTAGTTCTTGACCGACAGCGGCGCGCGGCGGTCGGAATTGCCTTCGCGCAGCACCGGGTTGACCGCACTGCCCTTGATCTTGTCGTAGCGTGCCTTGACGTCTTTTTCCGTGTCGGTCGTGGCGACGTCCGGATACGGGGGCAGCTTGTAGCCCTGATCGCGCAGTTCAGTGATCGCGGCCTTCAGTTGCGGCACCGAAGCGCTGATATTCGGCAGCTTGATGATGTTCGCTTCGGGACGCGTGGTGAGACCACCCAGCTCCGCCAGATCGTCGGAACCCTTCTGTTCCGCGCTCAGGTAGTCCGGAAATGCAGCGATGATCCGGCCGGCAAGCGAGATATCGCGCGTTTCAACGTTTACGCCGGACGAGCGCGTGAACGCCTTGACGATCGGCAGCAGCGAATAAGTCGCCAGAGCAGGCGCTTCGTCGGTGAGGGTGTAGATGATCTTCGGCGGTGTGGACATGTTTGATGCTTTGCTAGATGAAGTGAGAGACAGAGCGTTGGAAGCGCTGAGCCAGCGAATTGCGACGAAGCGGCAAAACACAGCGCGACCCACGGCGCTACTTTTTACGGCCCGACCGTGAGTATATGCGTGTTTTGCCCGCTCCGCTGCTAGACAAACATGCCGAACAACCGTGCGAAACTAGCCAGATGCCCGCCCAACAAGGCTTTCAGCGATTTGCCCTAGGCCGCAAGACATATGTCTTATAGATGACCTGAACGCCGAAAACCCCCTCTTGATGAGAACGGCTCTCAACCAGGGGCAGCGCAACTCGTCATGTAGGCAAACGCTTAACACTACGACGGCTTTCCGCATTCAATCAGCCACTGCATCGCCCTCGCGATAGCTCTGCGCCATGGCGACCACCACCTTGCGCGGTCCTTCGAACGGGTCGCGGGCGTGCGCCGTCAACATGTTGTCGAGCATGAGTACGTCGCCGGTCAGCCACGGAAACACAATGCGCTGCTCATCCAGAACGCCGCGAATCTGCGCGAGCGCGTCGGCCTCGAGCGGCGCGCCGTCGCCGTAATACACATTGCGCGGCACGTTTTCGAGGCCGACCGAATCGATCAGCGCATCCTGCATGTCTTCGTCGAGCGACGACAGGTGGAACAGGTTCGCCTGATTGAACCAGACGCTTTCGCCCGTGCGCGGGTGCCGCGCCACCGCCTGACAGCGCTCGCGCGTGCGCAGAAGCAGTTCGCCGTCTTCACTGTCGCGCCATTCGCATTCGATGCCGCGAGCGCGGCAGATGCGCTCCACCACGGCTGGATCGTCCGAGCCGAAGGCCTGTTCCCACGGCAGGTCGAGCCCTTGTCCGAAGTTGCGCACGTAAAGCAGTTTACGGCTCGCGAAGCGCGCGACGAGCGCCGGGTCGAGCGCGCGGTAAATCGCGCGACTGTCCGCAATCGGCGTCGCGCCGCCGGAACGCGCGGCGAGCGCGCAGTGGAACCAGATGCGCAACGGCCATTCGCGCGTGTACGACTGTTCGTTATGCAAAGGAATGGACCGGTGCGGCGGATATTCCGTTGACGTGTACACCGCGCCTTCAACCTGGCTGCGCGGCGTGGAAGCGAATTCGTAACCGATCAGCGGATGCCCAAACGAAGCCGCAAAACCTTGAAACGCGTCTATCGACTCGACCCGGAAGCCTGTAAAGAGCACGCCGCCGGCACGCTCGAGCGTTTTGTCGACGATGGCATGCAGCAGCGGCGCCGCCTCGTTCAATGACAGGTCCGCGCCAGCGCGCGGCGAGACGACGGTCGGCAGTCCTGGTTCGATCGACAGGTCGGCAAACGTGGGGGGCGGCATCGAAAGCATGGTCATGGAGAATCCTCTGGCAGACGCGCGGCGCGCCGGCGCCTGGTCCGGGCGCGCGCAGTTGTGCGGTGCTGCGTGGACGGCATTGTTCGCTAGCACTTGCAGCAATGGGCGGGCTGCGCCACGCCCGCGCGCAGGTGCCGCAGGGCTTTCATGCAAGCGGCGCAGGAACCGCCCCGGCTTTCAGAAAAGAGACGGTGACAATCTAACGCAAACGCGAATCATTCTCAATAAACATCTGAAAATATCCCTGCGATCGCCCAGCATTCGCCCAGAAGAATGCAGGATAGCTATGACTTTGCGGCTGAGGGGACGAGTCGGATTCTGGTACAACTGATACTTGCCACCTCGTAAACCAGCGCGAGGTATCAAACAAATGGTGTCTGGAGACGCGACATGATGAACGCATTCCGGTTTCAAACAGTGCCGACGCTCGTCGTCGAATTCGGCGCGGCGCGTCGGCTGGGCGGTCTGTTGCGCGCGCGGTTTCCGGCGCTTGGGCGGTTGTGCGTGGTGACGGACGGCTTTCTGCACAAGAGCGGCTTGCTGGCCCCCGCACTCGCCGATCTCGCGGCGCACGGCTGGCAAGCAACCGTGATTGACGACGTCATCGCCGATCCCCCCGAACATATCGTGCTCGAAGCGACAGCCCGGGCGCGCAGTGCCGGCGTCGAGATCGTGCTTGGGCTCGGCGGCGGATCGTCGATGGATGTGGCCAAGCTCATCGCGGTGCTCGCCCCGCAGCAAGAGCAGGCGCTCGGCGAAATGTATGGCGTCAACAAGGTCACCGTGTCGCGCTTACCGCTCGTGCAGATGCCGACAACCGCGGGGACCGGATCCGAAGTCACGGCTGTGTCGATTGTCACGGTCGGCGAGGCGAAAAAGATGGGCGTGGTCGCACCGCAACTGATCGCCGACCTCGCCATTCTGGATGCCGAACTCACGCTCGGGCTGCCGGTTGCAGCGACGGCGGCCACCGGTATCGACGCCATGGTTCACGCGATCGAAGCCTACACTTCCGCGCAGCTGAAGAACCCCATCTCCGACATGCTCGCGATAAAGGCGCTCGACCTGTTGTCGCGCAATCTGCTGCCCGCCTGCGAAGATGGCGGCAATCGCCCGGCGCGCGAGGCGATGCTGCTCGGCGCGACTTTCGCCGGACAGGCGTTTGCGAACTCGCCGGTGGCGGCCGTGCATGCGCTTGCGTATCCGATTGGCGGTATTTATCACGTGCCGCATGGGCTTTCGAACGCGCTCGTGCTGCCGCATGTCTTGCGCTTTAACGCTGAATCGGCGGCTCATCTGTATGCCGAACTCGCGGAGGTGGTTGTGCCGGGAATAACGGGCAGCGCTGAAAACAAGACGAATGCGCTGATCGAAAAGCTCGAAGAGATGATTGCCGCCACCGCAATTCCGGCGCGATTGCGCGATGTCGGCATCGAGCAGGAAGGACTTCAGCGGATGGCCAGCGACGCCATGTTGCAGACACGTCTGCTGGTGAATAACCCGAGGCCTGTCAGCGAGGGTGATGCGTTGGCAATTTACACGGCAGCGTTTTGAAACCGGGCACGCCGTTACGATGAACCCTGCGCGTTACGTAGCGTTTGAGCGGAACAAGGGGACGCCAGGCTTTGAATTCCGCAGTATTTTTCGCATTTAATTCTGCCGCCAAGCAGCAATTTTGAATTTACGATGTCTTTTTCCGGCTTCGCACTGTGTTCAGACTGATGGCGTAGAGCTTGCAGAGAAGTCCCCGTTAATTGTCGTTCAACGGGGACATCATGATGAAATTGGCTGGCCACACGGCTATCGCTGTCGCGACGTCGACATTACTCGCACTTTACGGCTGCGGATCGACTCTCACTGCGCCAGGTGAGACTGGACTCACGCCGAACACGAGTGGGCTCGGTGGCGGAGGTTTGGGCGGGACTTCGGGGAGTTCGGGTGGGTCGGGGACTTCTGGCACTTCGGGCACTTCGGGCACTTCGGGCACTTCGGGTACTTCGGGTACTTCGGGTACTTCGGGTACTTCGGGTACTTCGGGTACTTCGGGTACTTCGGGTACTTCGGGTACTTCGGGTACTTCGGGCACTTCGGGCACTTCGGGCACTTCGGGTACTTCGGGCACTTCGGGTACTTCGGGCACTTCGGGCACTTCGGGTACTTCGGGTACTTCGGGTACTTCGGGTACTTCCTCCACGCCAATTGGCCGCGTGGTCACCAATGCCAGCAACCTCATTACCGCCGTCGGCACAACCGTCGCCGATACCGGCAGCAAAGTCACGGGCACAACCGTGCCGGGAGTCGACAGCGGAGCCACTGCGGGTCTCGGCAATGCGATTACCGACCTCGGCAACGCCGTCAAGGCGCTGGGCGACGGCAGCGCCGCCGGCCTCGGTACCGTGGGCAGCTCGGCGAATCCGCTCAATCCGACGCTCGGGTCCACGTCAGGCGTAGTGTCGAACACGGCCGCTGCGGTCACGTCGCTTGGCGGGGCGGTCACGAACCTCGGTAGCGGACAACTGGCGCCGCTTTCGCCGCTCACCTCGACACTCGGCACGATCGTCGGCAGCGTTGGAAATGGCTTGAAGGACGGGGGCTCGGGACTGAACAAGGTCGGCTCGAGCGCGCCTGTGCAACAGGTCGAAAGCCAGCTCAGTTCGGCGATCAATCCGATAACGCTCGCCGTCTCGAACACGACGCAGACCATCGGCAATGCAACCGGGCTCGGCGCGCCGCTAAACACCCTGTTGAGCACGATCGGCCATGGACTCGATGCCGCCGGCGTCAGCGTAGCGGGGGCCACTGGCGACCAGGTTGGGAAAGACGTCGGCGCGGTCGTGAGTCAGTTGGGCACGACCGTCACGAGCACCGGCGGACTGTTTACGGGAGCGACGACAAATCCGCTCGCGCCGCTCGCAGGCGTTCTCGGCCCCCTCGGCGGCACGAGCGGAAGCGGCGGAGCATCCATTCCGCCACTGACCGGCCTGATCGGCAACCTCGGCTCGCTGGGCAGTAGTGCAGGAGCAGCAACAGGCGCAGGCAGTCCAGCCGGCGTCACAGGCCTGCTCGCGCCGGTCACCGCGCTTCTCGGCAACATTCGTTCATTGCCCGGCACGGGTGGGGCCGGCAGCACTGGCACAGCAAGCGGCCCGCTTGCCCCTGTCACGACACTTGTCGGATCGCTGACTTCGGCGGCCGGCGCGGCCGGCGGATTGCAAAGCGGCACGGCTGCCAATCCGGTTACCGGCCTGCTAACAGGATTGACAGGCTTGACAGGAGGTTCGAGCGGCGGCTCATCGTCGAGCACTAACCCGCTCGCGCCGGTGACAAACCTGGTGGGCGGACTGCTCGGCGGCACCTCGCCCTCGAAATAAGTAGTACCCCGAAGCGGTCGGGTCCAAAAACAATCCAGCGCCCGGCCGCCACTTGTGTCATGACGACGAGGATGACATGACCTCCAGCATCGATACACTCGCGCATGTCGACGATCGGGCTCCGCGTTCGGCAACGCCGTTTTCGGTCGGCTTATTGGGCATGGTGGCCGGCCTTGTCACCCTGTGGCTGGTGCGCGACAGCACCGCGCCTGGGGGCGCCGCGCGCAGCACCGTGGCCTGTCTCGCGATCATTGCAACAGTGGGCTCCTACGAGCTGTTTGTCGCGCGCGTCTATCTGCGGCCGAGCGCCGGACTCGCGAGTCGTGCACTACGCTCACTCAGCATCGCGCGTGTCGCGATGCGCCTCGCGGCGCTCGCCTGCGTCTATGCAGGCATAGGCGCGCTTTACTGGCTATTGCCCGAATATCACGGTGCGTTCTACAACCCGTTCTGGTCGCTGATCGCGGCACTGGCGCCTTGCGTGGCAATTGCCGCGCCGTTCTACTTCGCGTGGATGGATACGCATCAACGTGAAACAGACGATGCATACCTCGTGCTTGCGCGTCTGCTGTTACGCCACGAACGTCCGTCGAACTGGCGGCCTTTGCGCGAAATGCTTGCGGGCTGGATGGTCAAGGCATTCTTCCTGCCGCTCATGATCGTCTATCTCTCCACCACCGCAACGCAACTGGACGCGTCGCTTTCCGCCGCACTGGCCGCGCCCTTTTCTCTCGCAACGTTCCGCTTCATGTACGACCTTTCGTTTGCAATGGATCTGATGTTCGGCACGGTCGGCTATTTGTGCACGCTTCGCATCCTGGACAGCCACGTGCGCAGCGCGGAACCCACCACGCTCGGCTGGCTGGTCGCGCTCATTTGTTATCAGCCGTTCTGGTCGCTGATTTCCAGCCAGTACATCCGTTATGAAGGTTCAATGTTCTGGGACAGCTGGCTGATCTCGATGCCAGTACTGCGAATCATCTGGGGCACTGCGATAGTGGCGCTATTGCTGTGCTATGCATGTGCCACGCTCTCATTCGGCTTGCGCTTCTCCAATCTGACCAACCGGGGCATCATCACCTCGGGACCCTATCGCCTCACGAAACATCCCGCCTATATTGCCAAGAACCTGTCGTACTGGATGGTGTCCGTGCCGTTCATAGAGCCTCTCGGTTGGCGAGTCGCGCTCATGCATTGCACAGCGCTCGTCGCGGTCAACATGCTCTATTTCATGCGGGCAAAAACAGAAGAAAGGCACCTGATGAGCGATCCCGATTACCGCGCATACGCGGAGTGGATCGCTAGAAACGGCATCTGCGCCAAGATGATTCGCGCAATTCGATAACACGCAAAACATAAAGCCTGAGTTCTGCCGGCTCGCGGATTCATTGGCTTGAATAGATTCATTGGAGGCAATGTGAGCGCGCAAAAAACTTTGAATAGCATGGACAGCCACGTAACCCAACTGCTGGGCCTTGCGCACACTCACTCAAACCAGCCGATGCCACAGATTCCTCTCTCCGATGCCGACTGGGCACGAGTCCAGGGTCTGTTTCCAGAGCACGCCTGCACTCGCGGACGCCCCCGCCGCAGCGATCGCGAAATCCTCAACGCGATACTCTGGTTGCAGCAAAGAAATGAAAAGTGGCACAGACTGCCGGGAACGTTTCCACCACAGCAGACCTGCTATCTCCGCTATATGACATGGAAAAAGTCGGGCGTGCTCGATCAGGTGAACGAGCGCCTGCCTCAGTGCAATGGCGAGT
Organism: Burkholderia sp. WSM2230; assembly: GCF_000472445.1. Taxonomy (GTDB): domain Bacteria; phylum Pseudomonadota; class Gammaproteobacteria; order Burkholderiales; family Burkholderiaceae; genus Paraburkholderia. Next base: position 319,975 of record NZ_AXAJ01000005.1, on the reverse strand, counting down.
ACGCCACCGCCGCCGGCTGCAATAGCTAGCGCGCCGTGAGCGCTGCGCGTGAATGCCTTTGCGTCGGGCAGCGCGTGTTGAAAAGCTCGGCAACGTCGATCGGCATTTTCACGCGGTCATTTATCTCATTTCCAGCAACGAAGTTTACCGATTTGCGCCATTACTCTCTCCAGTTTGCAAATCTACAATGCAATCACTGGCTGCGAAAAACAAGGTTCGCAGCGCAATCAAGACCGAACTGGAGGTAGTTCATCATGAAATCACTTATTCAAGCCGTTGTTATCGCCACTGTGCTGGCCGCTCCTGTCGCTTCGTTTGCCCAGTCCAACCAGCCCGTGACTCGCGCTCAGGTGCGCGCGGAACTGGTTCAACTCGAGAAGGCCGGCTATCAGCCGGGCCGCGCGGACCCTTACTACCCTAGAGATCTGCTCGCCGCGCAACGCCGCGTTGACGCGCAGAACGGCACCGCGCAGCCGGCAGTATCGAGCTACGGCGGCGTGGCAGCCGGTTCGACGGAATCGGGCCGTGCGGTAAGCGCTAGTGGTGCGAAGTCGATTTACTTCGGCAATTAAGGTCGGACGACCCGCCGCTCGCCGCGCCGCCAACGCATAAGCTGTTTGATCCGCTGTAAATGAACTGGCCCGCGACCGGTTGTTCCGGTCGCGGGCCAGTTCGCTATGTGTTACCTCCGTCATCGGCTGCCGATGACTTCGCCTGGATCTCGCCGGTCCAGGCGCTTTTTGCCAGCCAGAAATTCTGTCGTTGCGGATGCAACGGACCGATGCGCCGATCAGTCGCGAGCAACGAGATCGCCCACCTTGCCGCGGCCTGTGACGAGGCAGCTCGACAGGAAATTTTCGCCCTGGCTGCTTGCGCCGGCTTCCCCAAAGCCCTTCTTCAGCGCGCTCGCCTTGACGAGTTCCGCGCCCTGGTGGCACGTGATTGTCCCTACTTCGCCAGCTTGTGCTCGCATGAGCGCCCGATCCGCCATTAGATAGCCGAGCAGCAATACCAGTGCAATATTGAACGCCTGTCTCATGGATTGTCTCCTCCTTCGAGGAGACTAACGCGAACCTTCGACGCGCGGTCTTAGGGGTTTCCCGATTCGGGCGTATCTGCTGATGCAGGTTAAACAAGGAGATTGTCGTTCGACTCGCGGCGGCATGCCGTCAATCAGCACGTTCGCCGCATACGAGTCAGGTCAGAAACGCGCTTCGATGTCCTGGATACGCTGCTCTATCGATCGGCGCACCAGCGCATTCGAAAGCACCAGCAGCAGCGAAGACCCAATGATCCGATACACCTTGTTTCGCGACACTTTGGACACGCGTTGCGGATCGAGCCACGCAGCGTTGTCAACGAGCAGCAATAGCGTGTCGAGGCCGATCAGAATCGGCCACAAACATGCAAGCCGTAAACGCACGGAAAACGCGGGAATTGCGAGCGTGTAATCGAGCGCCTCACGGAAGTGATCGAGCGTCTTGCGCAATAGTTCGATCATGAGCGGACGCGCACGCAGTGAATTGTCCGGCAGCAAAAGATCCTGCGCACTCAGGCCATGCTGGTCCAGCATCGTTTGCGGAAGATAACAGCGGCCGATCCGCAAGTCCTTGCCGCAATCGCGCAACACATTGGTCATTTGCAGCGCCTTACCGAAACGCACGCCACGAGCCTTCATGTTCTCCGATTGCTCCTTCAGCGTGCCGGGCATGTGCGCGTATGTCATCGTGGTCCAGAATTCGCCGACGCAACCCGCCACCAGATACGTATAGCGATCAAGCTCGCCATATTCGCGCAGGGCCGCAATGCGGCCCGAGCGTTCGTCGGGGAACGTGCGCAAATCGAATTCCATGCCTTCGGTCAACGTCGAAACGATCTCACGCACGGCCTTTCGGTCGGCCTCGCTCAATTGCGCCAACACATGGAGCGCGGGGTCAAGCGATTCGAGCAACACCTTTTCGTCCGACTGGCTCTGCTGGTCCGCCACTTCAGCAGCCATGCGCTGAAACAGCGCGCCGTCGCTTGCCACGCCGTTGACCTGGTCGCGTAATGCCAGCAGCAATTGAAGCCGCTGCTCAGGCGCGATCAGCGAGGTGTCGGCGATCGTATCGGCGGCACGTGCGAGCAGATACGCGAGGCCGATCGGATCGCGCATGCCTGCCGGCAACACGCGCAGCGTAAGGTAGAACGAGCGTGATACGCCTTTCAGGAGCGGGCCAAGAAGAAAGGCCCGGGTCGGAGTCGGCATGGTTGCGATGTCAGTATTGGCAAAATTCAGGCGGTGCCGAATTGTATACGGCAAGCCGCGCTACGATGTTGAAACTACCGCCACGCGTACTCACCGGCCCAGCCTGCCGCTTACCTATGTGATTGGCAGCCTCGACCGCAGTTTGCGGCGCCGTATGAGCGAGGCGCTTGCGCCGCTCGGCCTGACGCTCGCTCAATTTACCGCGCTGTCGGTGCTTGAAGCGAAGGGGCAAGCTTCGAATGCGCAGCTTGCCGAGCGCTCGTTCATCACACCGCAATCCGCCAACGAAGTGATGAACGCCATGGCAAGCCGCAACTGGGTGAGCCGCGAGCCGGACCGCACGCATGCCCGCATCGTGCTGCTGCAATTGACCGACGAGGGACGCGCCGTCTTGCGTCAATGCGAGCAGGCAGTGAAAGCAATCGAAAAGCAGATGCTCGAAGGCATCGAACTGGAAGCAGCCGGCACGGTGCAGCGCCACCTTGAAACTTTTGTCCGTAATCTGCGCGAATAACATCGGCATGTAGCCTGCATGCAGTTAGTGACGGCAGCCATTTGCAGGCTCGCCGCGCGCCTCATATCTCTCACGCGCAAACCATTGCTGGTTTCGAGTGTTGCCCTCTCCCTCGTGCCAGTGGCAATTCGCTGATGGCCACATCATCGCAGCGCGTCTTTAAGCAGCGCAGCGCGTACCTGTTTTGTACTTTCGTGCGCGCACCAAAACAACTTTTCAATTTTGCGCCGGCTGCACGGCGTCGTCTGGTCCGGATTGAAACGCCGCGCTCGACTCTCGACGCGCGCCCCGCATTCGCGCATCCGCCGCGCGGCGAATGTCCGTGGCCAAGCGCTCCTGGGACAAGTAGAATCGCGAGCATCCAACGCTGAATGTGCGGCCTGGCGAGGCCATCGTGGCGAAAGTCGGGAACGCCCTTTGCTCGCGAAATCAGCTTAGACGTCGCATTGACCTTCGCGAGCGGCCGCCAGTAGCAGTTCAACCACACACCATAATGACCATGTACGAATCGCCGACCTCTCTTCGCGCCAACGTTGAAACCGGTGTGCCCGGCCTCGACGAGATTCTGGGCGGGGGTCTGGTCCGAGGCGGTGTCTATCTTCTCGAAGGCATGGCCGGCGCCGGCAAAACGATTCTGTCGAGCCAGATCGGCTTTCACCGCGTAAGCCGCGGCGAGAAAGTGCTGTACATGACGCTGATCGCCGAATCGCACGACAAGTTGCTTGCGCATCTGAAGGGCCTCGCTTTCTTCGACGAAAAAGCGGTCGCGCAGCAAATGGTTTTCGTCTCCGGTTATCACGAGCTGATGCAGGACGGCCTGGACGGCTTTCTGAAACTGATCGCGTCGAGCATTTACGACTACCGCCCGAGCCTGATGATCATCGACGGCTTTCGCAGCGCACGCGAGTTCAGCGAGACTGAGTTGTCGCTGTCCAAGTTCATTCACGAACTGAACGCTCTCGTCGCGGCGATGGACTGCACGACGCTGCTGCTCGCGCCGCTGTCCGGCAACGAGCCGCATCCGGAACACACGCTCGTCGACGGTCTCATCGAGTTGAACCGCTATAGCGACGGCATGCGCCGCGCGCGCGAAATCGAAGTGCACAAGATGCGCGCGCGCAATCACTTGATGGGCAAGCACTACTTTCGTATCGCCGAAAGCGGGCTACTAATGTTTCCGCGTCTCGAAGCGCAACACGCGGCGCCGAGCGGACCTGTCGATCTGAAAACACGGGTCAGTTTCGGTTTACCGCGTCTGGACATCATGTTCGGCGGCGGCCTGTCGCAAGGCTCGACCACGACGTTGATGGGACCGTCTGGCGTCGGCAAGACCATGCTGTGTCTGCAGTTTCTCGCGGCCGGAGTGGAGCGCGGCGAACGCTGTCTCTATCTCGGCTTTTACGAAGGACCGCAGCGGCTGATCGGCAAAGCCGAGGCAGTCTCTATTGCGCTCGACGAAGCGCATCGCGACGGCCGGCTCACCATTCAATGGCAGCCCGCCGTGGAGCTTGCCGTGGACGAAATCGCTGCCAATGCACTTGCCACCGCGAAACAGATCGGGGCGACCCGCATGGTGATTGATGGCGTAGAGGGCTTTCGCGATTCCGCATTGCGCATCGAGCGCTTCGGCCTGTTTCTGAACGCGTTGCTGCACCAGTTGCGCGAGGCCGGCATCACGACGCTCGTGACGGAAGAAGTGCCGCTCTACCCCGACTACAGCCAGTCGAGAAGCACGCGTGTTTCGGCGCTCACGGAAAACCTCGTGCTGTTGCGTTATACCGAAACGGATACGGGAGTGCGGCGGGCTATCTCCATCGTCAAACAGCGGGAAAGCGCGCATGACCCGTCCACGCGCGAGCTGGTAATTTCATCGCAAGGGCTCGAGATTGTCGAAAGCCCGTCCGGCCTTTCAGTGTCTTCGGCATCAGGCCTGCTCGCGACTTCGCAGCCGCGGCGACCGGCGTAGCGCTCATGAAAACCATTCTGGTCGTGGACGACGAGTTCGACATCCTCACGGTATGGCGACTGCTGCTCGAGCGTCACGGCTACACGGTGCTGACGGCATCCAATGGTGCCATCGCGCTCGAGCAGATACGCAGAACGCGGCCGGACATTATCGTGTCGGACTGCATGATGCCGGTCATGTCGGGGCTTCAATTGTGTGCGGCCCTTTACGCCGACCCGGATCTGCGCGCCATTCCAATCATTCTGTGCAGCGCGGCCGCCGACATTCCCGTGCAGCCCAATCCGTCTATTGCATACGCCCGCAAGCCGATCGCATTCGACGCGCTGCTCGTGCTGCTGCAAAAAATGTCGGTATAGCGGCGTCCGCACATCCGCTTTGCACCGCTCCCGCAGCCGTCAAACAGATTCGACCACCAGCGCGCCGACGTCTGCAATCGCCGCATTGGAGCGAGCCGTATTCCCAGCGGTCTCGGTCAGATAGACGGCGACGAGAATCGGGCCGCGGCCCGGTGGCCAGAGAATGGCCACGTCGTTCGCAGTGCCGTGATCGCCCGTACCGGTTTTGTCGCCCACGCCCCAGTCTTTCGGTAGCTTCGCGCGAATCCGCGCGCCGCCGGTTTCGTTGGCCGCGAGCCAGGCAAGCAATTGCGCCCTCGATGCCGACGTCAAACGCTCGCCCATCACGAGTTCGCGCAGATTGCCAAGCATTGCATTCGGCGTGGTGGTATCGCGCGGATCGCCCGGCGTCGCCTCGTTCAGCGTGGGCTCGTTGCGATCGAGGCGCGTGATGCCGTCACCGAGACTGCGCGCAAATGCGGTCAATGCGGCGGGCCCGCCGAAGGTTTGCAGCAGCAGGTTCGCGGCGGTGTTGTCGCTGAGCGTGATCGCCGCCTCGCACAACGCAGCGATGCTCATGCCTGCGTTGCCGGTGCGCTCGCGAGTATGCATGGACGTCGCCGGCGAATTCGGCACCAGTTCGCTTTGCGAGTAGACGATGCGCCGCTGCAGGTTCTCCTCGCCACGATCGACGCGCGCCAATATCGCGCCCGCAGCGAGCAGCTTGAATGTGCTGCACATCGGAAAGCGCTCGTCCGCATGCAGACCGGCCTGCAAGCCCGAAGTCGTGTCGATGATCGACACGCCGAGCCGCCCGCCGCTTTGCGATTCGATTTCCGTCAGCCGCGCGCGAATCGCATCGAGCTTCGCGAACTGTCGGCGCTGCCTTGCCGCCTCTACCCCTTTGACCGATCCGGCAGTCCTGCCCCAGGCGCCGCTATTGCCGAGCGCAACGCCAGCTATTGAAACACCCAGCATCGCGCCCGCGAATTTTCTTCTCGTGATCATTGCCGCTCCTTGTGTGAAGCCGCAACTATCGGTCTTCCAGCCCTCGCTGACAAACGATGATAAGTTAATGCGTTCACAAGAAAAACTTATGCCTCGGCCATGACGTCCCATGAGACCTTATCTTCCGCTTAATGCGCTGCGCGCTTTCGAATCGTCCGCCCGGCACTTGAGCTTCACGCGCGCGGCACTGGAACTGAACGTCACGCAGGCCGCGATCAGTCAGCAGGTCAGAGCGCTGGAGGAGCGTCTTGGCACCACGCTTTTCAAGCGTCTGCCGCGTGGCCTCGCGATGACCGACGAAGGCCTTGCATTGCGCCCCGTGCTGACCGATGCATTCGACCGCATAGAAGCGGTGCTCAAGCAATTCGATGGCGGCCACTTTCACGAAGTGCTGACGGTCGGCGTGGTGGGCACATTCGCCGTCGGCTGGCTCATGCCGCGGCTCAAGTCGTTTCGCGAAGCTCATCCGTTTGTCGAATTGCGGCTCCTGACGAACAACAACCTCGTGGATCTCGCGACCGAAGGCCTCGACTTCGCGATCCGTTTCGGCGACGGCACCTGGCCAGGTTCGCTCGCGACGCGCCTGCTCGACGCGCCGCTCGCACTGCTATGCACCCCGGAAATTGCACAGAGATTGTCCACACCCGCGGATCTCGTCGACGAAACGCTGCTGCGTTCGTATCGCGCGGACGACTGGAGCAACTGGTTCGCCGCCGCGGGCATTCCGCCGCGCCCCATTCGCGGGCCGGTGTTCGACTCGTCGCGATTGATGGTCGAAGCGGCGATGCAGGGCGCGGGCATCGCGCTCGCGCCCGCGCTGATGTTCGGCCATGAGATCGAAACGGGGCGCCTCGTGAGCCCTTTCGATATCGAAATACATGCCGGCAGTTACTGGCTCACCTGGTTGAAAGGCAAGCCAATGACACCTGCCATGCTGTTGTTCAGTCAGTGGCTCGTCAAGGAAGCGGCTGCGCACACCCCGGCCTGGCACAGACCCGTGCGACGATAGCCGTTCATGGCAGGACGTTCCGCTTGCGGCGGGAACACGTTCCAGGAGCCGTCGTCGTGACGGAAGAAGAAGATGGACAGCAAGCCGCCCGGGCGCAGCGCCTCCACACGCACGAAGCGCCGTTGCTGCGAAGCGCGGTGACAAAACTCGACCACTCGTGCGGGCATGGACGGCGTGGGGGCAAGCCATTTTTCGACGGCCCAGTGCAAGGTCTTTTCAGCGGCAGCCATGATGATCTCCTTCGTTCCTTACTGATTTCGCTCGGCGGCTCACGCAACTTGCGCGGCGAACTGCCGGCTCTTCGCGCCGTTCTCGACGAATGCCTTTACGAGGCACATCAACACATGCATGCCGGTGCGCGGATGGCGCAGGCTGCAATGCACCTGTTCGCTGCGGCTCTCGCCGAGCAGCACCCAGGCGCAAAAGTGCTCGCAGTTGTTGGTCAGCAGGCGATAACGGTTTTCGCCGAGGCGTGAGCGCGCGCGGCGCACCGCTTCGTCGCCGAGGTAGCGCGCGCAGGGCGTCGCGCGAATCGACAGCGGATGCCCGGCCGCGAAACGGTCGAGTTCGACTTCTTCAACCGGGCCGCGATGCGTCGAGCCCGCAAAGCCCGCGTAATGAACCACGCGGCCATTGCCCACATAAATGCCGTGATGTTCGTAGCCGCAGCGGGTCGAGACGAGATGCGAGCCGATCGGCAAGTCGATGGTGGCTGACGATCCACCGTCAGCCTTGCTGCCCGTCTGAAGAGAGTTCGTGTTCATGGCTTGCCTCGTTCGTTTCCAACACTGTTGCGAGGTCTTTTGCATCATCCGGGCCATGCGCTGAAAAGCCTTTATTCATCGGGCTTTCAGAGAATTCCGGCAGTTTTCGGCGAAGCGGATGTTGGCTGTGTACCGACAGAAAATGCGGAGATGTGTTGGTGTCGTGCGCGCTGTCCCCCGCATGTTTAATGGCATTTGGAGCTGCGTTTCCCAACGCCTCGATCGCAGCTAAAAGTGTTGGGTGTTACACCGGTTGCAGCACGTGGATGTTGGTTAAGGCCCCACCTATCGCCTCTTACGTGCATTACTTTGCAAGGTCGGAATGATCCGCCTTCCCGCGCCAGTCAATGCGTTGCAGAAAAACGCATGGCGTAGCACGCAGATTGGCACACCACTTGCACCATCCTCGTCCAGATCCATTAAAGCCGCGCGCGTGGCGCACGCGGTCAACCGGAGAACGACATGGCTTCTATTTCTGTGAACGATCTTTCGCTCAACCTCGCACTCGACCGAAAAGCAATGGCGGCGATCCGCGGCGGCGGGGGTGCGCCCTGGGTGTATGGCTGGATTCAACCGTATGTGCGGGAAACACCGAGCATTGGACCGGTCGTGAATCTGTACGAGGTGTCCAACAACTTCTATGCTAACCAGATGATCAACCAGTTCCAGTCGGTCGACGTGCGCAATACCGGCGCGAACTCGAACATAAGTGTCTCTCCTGACGCCCGCAGCAGAAACGATATGGTGTAGCCGTTGTGACTTGCACGAGCCAATTTCGCTGGACGTCGTCCGCGTGTTCCGACGCGGGACGTGTGCGCGAAATCAACGAGGACGCGTACCTCGACGAGGCCGAGCTCGGACGCTGGGCCGTCGCGGACGGCATGGGCGGACACGCGGTCGGCGACCTTGCGAGCCGCCTCGTGATCGACGCATTGAAACGGCTCGGCCCGCCTGTCAGCATGAAGGCGTTTATCGCGGACGCACGCGCGCATTTGCAGGTGGCGAATGGTCAGTTGAGACAGGAGGCCGCGCGCCGCCAGGTGCAGCGCATCGGCAGCACTGTCGTTGCGCTTCTCGCATGCGACCGGTTTTGCGGTTACGTGTGGGCCGGCGACAGCCGGCTCTATCTCGTTCGCGACCGACAACTGCGTCAGCTCACGCGCGATCACAGCCAGGTAGAAGCGCTCAAGTCGCTCGGCGTGATTACGGATGAAGAAGCGCGGCATCACCCGGCGCAGCACATGATCACGCGCGCCGTGGGCGCAACAGACCTGCTCGAACTCGACGACGATGCAATCGAAGTCGCGGACGGCGACATTTTCCTGCTGTGCAGCGACGGCTTGAGCAACGAGATCGGCGAGGACGACATGCTGGCGGTGCTGACCACGGCGGCGCACGACACCGCGCCCGGCCAACTGGTGAGCCTCGCTCTCGAACGCGGCGGGCGGGACAACATCACAGCTGTCGTGGTGCGCGCCGAAGATCCTTACGCAGCGGACAAAACGCTATTGAATCCCTCGCCGTGACGTGACCTGAGGTGACGTGGGGTGGCAGCTGGACAATTCTCTTCTTAACGGTAGCGGCGCTTTTATGCGTCACCGTCATCCTCGTCGCGTTCCTCGGCGCCGTTCCTGCTGGATGTCGCCATGTTGCGATTGCGAAAGTCCTTCGAATGCAGTCCGTGTTTTTTCAGCAGCATCTGCAGATGCGAGCGGTTCATGTCGATCCGCCGCGCCAGTTCCGCGACTGTGCCGTTCACTTCGCGCAGCCCGCGTTCCAGAAAGGCCTTCTCCGCGTCATCGCTCGCGGCGCGCTTGGCGTCGCTTAGCGACATCAGATTCGCGACACTGATAGGCTGCTGGCCTGTGCCATTAGCCAGGCCCTGCAAGGCCGCCGCTGCTGAGCCCGGCGCAGCGGGGCGCATATCGGTCGGCAAGTGATCGATATCGGCCATATCGCCGGCCAGACACGAAATGCGGTACATGACATTACGCAGCTCGCGAATGTTGCCGGGGTACGCATAGTTGAGCAGAAAGTCCCTTAAACGAGGGGTCAATCTCACCGGCCGGCGTTTCAGCGTGCCGGCTGCTTCATCGCCAAACCATGCAATCAGCAGCGGAATTTCGTCTCGACGTTCGCGCAGCGGCGGCAGCGTTACGTGAATGACGCTTAGCCGGTAGAACAGGTCTTCGCGAAACTTGCCCTCCTCGCTGAGTTTTCGCAGGTTTCGGTTCGTTGCAGCGACAATGCGCGTATCCACCGCAATCGTTTCGTCCGAACCCACACGTTGAATCTCGTGCGCTTCGAGCACGCGCAGCAGCTTCACCTGGCCCGCGAGCGGCAATTCGCCAATTTCATCGAGAAAGATGGTACCTGTATGAGCGCTCTCGAATTTGCCTTTGCGGTCGTTCGCGGCACCCGTAAACGCGCCCTTGCGATGACCGAACAGTTCGGACTCCAGCAGGTTATCCGGAATCGCGCCGCAATTGACGGAGATAAACGGTTTGTCCGAACGCGAGCCATTGGCATGAATGACCTTGGCCATCAGTTCCTTGCCGGTGCCGCTTTCGCCGTCAATCAGAACCGGCAGGTCAGTCGGCGCGGCCTTCTCGGCAATTTCGAGCGATTCCAATAAGCGGGGATTGTCGCCGAACGTCCCTTCGAAAATGAAGCTGCGCTCGAGCAGCGCCTGCCTGCGCGCACCGCGCGACTGCTCGGCGCGCTGTTCGGGTTCCGCCGTCACGGCCGCCTGCACGAAACGCTCCTTGTGCGATAGCTGCATGACCTCATCGCGCAGCGACGTGGCCTGCCTCAGCAGTTTGTCGATGTCCGTGCGTTCCAGCCGCGACGACCAGCGCAGCGTCGAGCGCAGAATCTCTATTCGCTCGATCAAACCCGCGTATGAAATCGCCGGACTGATGTCTTCAATCTGGTCGAGTATCTTCATCATCACGCACTCAGTTGTTTCTGCACCAGTTGGTAATACATGCCACCACGCTGGAGCAGTTCTTCATGACGGCCCTGTTCGACAATCGCGCCTTCATATAGCACAAGGATCTTGTCGGCACGCATGATCGTACTTAGCCGGTGCGCGATGATCACCGCCGTGCGGCCTTTCAGAATGTCGTGCATATTGCCGAGAATATTGCTTTCCGACTGCGAATCGAGCGCGGAGGTGGCTTCGTCGAATACCAGCAGGCGCGGATCGTGATACAGCGCCCGCGCAATGCAAAGCCGCTGAATCTGCCCGCCCGACAAACCGATTCCGCGCTCGCCGACAATCTGCTCATAGCCGAGCGGCATTTTGCTGATGAACGCATGCGCGTCGGCCATCTTCGCGACTTCCTCTATGCGCCGGCGATCCGGCGCATCGTCGCCGCTCGCAATGTTCTCGGCAATCGTGCCGGAGAAAAGCAGATTGCTTTGCATTACGTAGCCGATCTGCGCACGGTAATAGGCTTTGTCGACCACGCCGAGGTCATAGCCGTCTATCGACATTTTCCCTTCACTCGGCGCATAAAAACCTACCAGCAGTTTGGCGAGCGTCGTCTTGCCAGAGCCGCTGCGTCCGACAATCGCCACCAGTTCACCGGGCTTGATGTCGAAGCTGATGTTCTCCAGCACATAGGCGGAGTCGTTGTCGCCGTATCGGAAGTACACACCATTCAAGCTTATTTCGCCTTGCAGCTCAGGCAACATGACGCGCGACGGCAGATCTTCCGGCTTCTGTTCGGGCTCGATATCGAGTACATCGCCGAGACGTTCCATCGCGACGCCCGCATCGTTCAACATGCTCCACAAACCGACGAGTCCCATCAAAGGACCGAGCACGCTGCCCATGAATGCATTAAATGCAATCAATTGCCCGATTGTCATTTCGCGCGCCAGCACGAGATTTGCGCCGACCCACAGAATTGCAATTGTGGTCGCCGCGTTCAGCAACTGGCTGCCGAGCCCGACGAGAATATTGAAAGCGTGCGCGCGATACTGCACTTCGAGTGCTTTCGCGTATTTCTTTTCCCAGCGCAACCGCACGGGCCGCTCGATGCCCATGCCCTTGACCGTCTCGACGCCCGCCAGCGCTTCCATCAGAAAAGACTTGGATTCCGTCGACGCAGTGAACACCTCGCGCGCGTAGTTCTTGATCTTCGGTGTGGCCAATGCGGTCAGCGCCATGATCGGAATGACGAATCCGATCAGTACCAGCGTCATCTTCACGTTGTAGACGAACATGATCGTGAAGTAGATGAACACCATCAGCAGATTCAACGCGGTTGTCACCGTGGATTCGGTGAGAAACGCGCGAATGGTCTGGTTCTCCTGAAAGCGGGCGAAGATGTCGCCGGTTTTGCGTTTTGCGAAGAACGAGAACGGCAGCGACAACGTGTGCTTGAAGAACTGCGACATCATTGCGAAGTCCATGTTGCGCACCATGAAATTCGCGAGATATGCGCGAATCGACGACATGAGTTGCGAAAACACATTGGCAATAATGAGCCCGCCTATCAGCAGGTGCAGCAAGCTCACGTTCTGGTGGACGATCACACCGTCAAGAATGTTCTGGATGATGAGCGGCGGAATCACGCCCAGCACCTGAATCACGAATGTGGCGAGAAACAGGTGCCCGAGTATTTTCCGGTAAGGCTTCAGATAACCGACAAAGCGTATCCACGGAGAACGCGCCGCCGACATCTGCAGCAACTGCGGTCCGCCGGTGAACAGCAGACAGGTGCCGCTCCAGCCGCGCTCGAAGTCTTCCACAGTCATCTTGCGAAAGCCCAGCGCCGGATCGGCGACCCAGACATATTCACTGGAAAGGCCGTATACCACGACATAGTGGTAGCCCTCCCAATGCACGATAAACGGCAAATCGAAACCACGCAGGGAATCGAATGTGCACTGCACGCCCCGCATGGTAAAGCCGAGCGACTCGCCCGCGCGCGCGAGACTGTCCAGCGTCGCGCCCTGAGTCGTCACATTGGCGAGTTCGCGCAATTTTCCGAGCGTCATCGGAATGCTGTAGTGGCGGCAGATCATTGCGAGACATGCGGCGCCGCAATCCATTTCTTCCGCTTGTTCCACGAGCGGAAAGCGCCTGATGATCTTCTCGCCGAACTCAGGCTTGCTCTGCAAATCGAGCATGAGCGGCAACTTGCGGCGTTGCTCGAGCCGCTTTTGCCGCTGCAGTTCGCGGTCGCCGTAGCGAATCCGCTCGTCCAGTACTTCGCGCAGCTTGGGATTGCGTTCGAGAATGAAATGCACCGTCCGCTCGGGAATGACGAGAAGCCGCGTGTCGGTGGAAGCAATCACAGAAGCCATTTGCTCCTGGCGCATCAAACACGCCTTCTCGCCGAATATTTCGCCTTCCCCTAACGTGGCGAGCGTATAGTCGCGTCCTTCCTCATGGCGGACAATCCGCACCTGACCTTGGCGCACTACGTATAAGCGCCGGTCGTCGCGTGCGTCCTGCTTGAGAATTTCCTTGCCCGCCGCCACGCGTTTAACGCCGACGCTGCGCACATATTCTTCGAGTTCGGCCTTGTTCAGCTTTCCCCGCAGATCGAACAACTGCGCGACGAAGCCACCCGCGGAGTTGATCGCCACATAGCTCGCGACAAACGCGAGCGCCGCCTGATTGCCGGCAAGCACCGGTTCGATTACGGCGCGCGGAATGAACAGCAACTCGGTTTTCGCGGATGCCCGCACCGACGCTTCATGCACATACGTGCGCAGCATGGCGATGTCGGCGAAGATCTCGCCCGACTTGCGCACGCCCATGCTCGTTTCCTTGCCGTGCTCTTCGACAAAGATGCGGACCGAGCCGGAGCGGACCACGTACAAACCCTCGGCCGTCTCGCCTGCGGAGCAGACTGTTTCGCCAAACGAATAGAAGCGCGCTTGCGCATATTCGGCTAGACGCTCGATTTCGTCGCGCGAGAAGGGCGACAGTATCTCCACCGAGGCAAGAAACTCGGCGGCGGATGGCGCGGTCTGGGGTGCATCCATAAACGTGCGGACCTCTGTTCGGCTTCTGATGGTGGCGCCCGGTCAGCGCGCTTCGATCACATGCTCCTGCGCGCGTGCGATCAACCAGCTTTCGCGCAGAAGCCGGCGCACTTCGGCGGCCACGTCGGCGTCGAGCGTAGCGGGATATTTGGCAGTCACCGCAAAGATCTCGAAACAGGAACGATCCGCCGACGGAAACGGCCCTAGCAGATCGCCCACCGACGCATTGAAGATCTTCGCCTCGATGTCGGGCTTCAGCGAGCCGCGCAGTACCTTGCCGATTACACCGCCCGCCTCGCGCGTATCGGCAATGGAATGCTCGCGCGCCATCTCGGCGAAGCTATCCGGATCGTCGTGCAGATACGAGATCATTTCCTTCGCCTTACCCTCGCTGTCCAGCACGATGTGACTTACTTCGATTGCGTCGAACTTGGGTGAATTCAGCGCGAAGTAATCTCGAACTGCCGCCTCGTTGCCGACCTCCTCAAGCATCTTCTCCTGATACAGGCCGTCCGTGATGAACGCCTCGAATTCGTCGAGGCTTACGTTGAGCACGTCGAGATACTGGTTCATATCGGTCGCGCGATGCAGGCCCCGCACGCGGCGAAACTGGTCGGCACGTTCCTGGATTTCGTCGGCGGTAACGACAATGCCCTGCTTCTTCGCCGCATGCACGGTGAGCTTGTCGCGCACGATCTGCTCTATGAGGCTTTCGAACTGGCCAGTCAGTTTCAGAAGACGAATGAACTCGCTGACATCCACGACTTCATCATCGATTCGCACTATCGCGGTCATGTTGTCCGCTCCTTTGGTTGATGTTTGATCCGCGCGGTCAACCCGCCACCTGCCTGAACGGATCGAGTCCCAGGTCGATCAGCCGCCGCTCGCGCACCACGATTTCCGCGCTCGCAGTCATGCCGTAACGCAACGGATAGCGAGTGCCGGCAATCTCGTAGTAGTTCTTCTCGAGGATGACGCGGCCCTCGTACACCGGCTGCTTGTTCTGCAATGAGGGCTTGGTCGTGGGGGATATATAGGCAAGCGTGCCGCCGATCAATCCATAGCGCTGATACGGAAACGCGTTGAACTTCAGTTTGACCGGCAGTCCCTCGTGCAGGAACGCGCGGTCGTGTTCGGCAATTTCTATCTTCAATACCGGTTTGGCGTCTTTGGGCGCAATGCCGCCGAGCGGTGAGTTCGCCTGAATCTTGTCGCCGCGCTGCGTCGACGTGACGTCCGTAATCACGCCTGAAACCGGCGCCAGAATCAACAGGAAATTGTCCTTGTCGATGTTCTCGAAACGGATTCGGGCGGCGGCTTCCGATACGAGCCGTGCGCTTTGCAGTTGCAACCGCAACTTGTCTTCCGCATCCGTTATGTCGCGCACGGCGGCGTCGTATTGAAGCTGCAGGTCGGTGGTTTGCTGCCCGCTCGTTTCCAGCTCCGCGTTGGCTTTGGCGTACTCGTGGCTCAAACGGAAATCCAGTTCAGCGAGCTTCGATTGGGCGACACGGTACGCGTTGTCTGCTTCCATCGCCGCGGTTCGTTTCTGCTCCACCTGCAATTCGGCAATACCGCCGCCACCCGGCTGCGCAAATAGCCGCGAATAGCGGTCGAGTTCCTGGTGTGCGGCCTCGCGCACGCGCCGTGCGTTGTCGAGTACGCTGCGCGCTTCGTCGAGTTCCGCCTTCTGCCCTTCGGCAAGTTTGGTCGTGCCTTCCGAAACGCGGTTTTCGTGCAGACGGGCTTCCACCTCCATTTGCGCTTTCAATGCAGCGGCTTTTCGCTCCATGAGCGCTTTCTTCTGCGGGAACTGCTTCCAGTCGCGCTCGGCATCTTCCAGTTTCAGTTGCGCTTGCAGCGCATTGCTTGCCGCTTCGATAGCGCCGCGCGCATTCAGTCGCGCGAGTACATCGCCTTTCGATACTGGCTGTCCTTCCGCGATATAGAGGTCGGCCAGTTCGCCGTCGATAGGCGCATAAATGCGGCGCACTTCCGATTCCGGCGAGAGTGTGCCCTGCGCGCTGACAATCACATCGGCACGCCCCACGAACGACCACAGCAAACCTGCCACCACCAGCGCGACCATCGCCCAGATCAGTGCGCGCGCAATCCGCACCGGCTCCGCGGTGAGTATCGCAATGCCTTCGACGCTATGGTCTTCCAGCGCCTGCGCCAGCGTTCTAGGGTGACTGTCGCGTTTCACTCTGCTCGCCTCCAATCAACGCCAGCTTCGCTCTCAGAAGCGCGGGATCCAGCACCATGCGCAACTCGGTCAGCGAGCGGCGCTGCAGGCCTGTTTCCGCTTCGATATCCGCGAGCAGGCGGTCGAAATCCGCGGGATGATCCGCTTTCAACTGCGAGTAGATGCGCATACCCTGCTGCGCGGCCGTTTGTGCATCGGACAACAGGCGCGCCTCGTTACGAAAACCCGGCGAAATACCCGCCTCGAGGCGCTGCGTGCCGCCGATCGGACCACTCGCGCGATACTGCTTCCAAAGGCTCTGCGCGCGCAGCATCAGGTCTTGCGCGCGCGACAGCGCTTTATCGTGCAACGCCGCAACGTCTTTCTGGATTGCTTGTGCGAACCACACATCCATCGACGGATCGAGGCTCGCATAGAAAGACAGCAGACGCTGGTCATAATCCTTGCCGCCGCGCGTTTTTTGCAGATCGTTGTATTGATCGAACAGCGCTTTCTTGTGTACGGCTTCGGCGGCGAGCACATCGGACCAGGGTCCGGCGGGCATCGACTGCAATCCCGCCAGCGCCTGTTGCGCGTCGCCGCGCTGCCATGCAGTGGCTACGGCGTCGTGTCGCCGGATCACATCGACCGAAGGCAGACGCGTCGCGGCCAGTTGCTGATACTGCGCCTGAAAAGGCGGCGTACTGAAACGCGCGGTCTTCATCAGCGCGAGCAGGGTGTTCAGTTGACGACCAAGCGCGGCTTCCAGCACAGTCGTGTATTGGCGCAGATCGTCGCGCACCTGGTCGAGGCCCGCGAGACGCGGGTAGCGTTGCGCATAATCGTCGAGTACGGAGGGCAGCGCAGCGGGTTTGTCGCGCGCCAACTCGGTGCGGATGGTGCCGTCGAGTCGCCCGATTGCGGCGAGATAAACCGAATCGTCGCTTTCCAACTTGCGCAGATGGCTCATCGCCTGCGCATACGGCTCCGTAAAAACGGGTACATATGAGGCGATTCTGTCGAGTGCGCGCTGGTGGCTTTGCGGATCGTCATGCCAGCGTTGCAGCAAACCGTCGATAGCCGCCTCGTCGCGATACATGCGGATCGGCGCCTCCACGCCGCCACGCCCGGCGACGAAGCGCTCGAGATCGCCCACCCATTGCAGTTCGCCGAGCAGCGACGCCGCGTCCGCATTGTTCGCGGTCGACGACTTCATGTCCGCAAGCAGCGCGTCGGCCTGGTCGAACTGCGCTTTGTGCAGCGCATTGAGCCAGCCTGGAAGCTTCGCCTTGAGGAGCGCTTCGCTCGCCAGCGCGCTGACTTTCGTATCCGTGGGATGACTGGCCAGATAGCTCCTGGCCGACTGCACCGCGCTCGAATAGTCGCCGCTCGCGAGCAGGTTCTTCAGTTCGCGCTCGGATGAACCGCGAAGGTAGAGCGTCAACGCAACAGCGCCCAGCAATACGACGCCAGCTCCGCCCCACGCCGCGATTCGTCGCATGCTTGCGCGATCGTCGCCTGCAAATGCCTTGCTGAGCTCGCCAGCTACGAGACGCCAGCGCCGCGGCTTGCGTCTCGTAGCGCCGGCAGTGCGGCCGCTTTTCGATCCGTCAGCGGTGCTGTCGTGAGCGGGCCCGCCATTCGCGCTTTTTGCTGCACTGGCAGCCGCCCCAGCCGACGGCGCGCGTCTTGCCTGGAAACACGCCGCGTGCGCCGCCTCATTGATCTCGTCTTCGCGTTGCCGCGCCGGATCCACGCAGAAGATGTCGAGAAACGAATTCGCCGCGCCGACGAAGGTTGTCTTGTCGGCGTCGGCGGCTTCGGCGGCGGCGGGATCGAGCAGCAGTTGCGTCACGGTCGGCTCGGCTTCGGGCGGTTTGTGCAGCGTCACCCTGTAGACGAAGTGGTCTCCGCCAAATGCAACGACGTCGCCATCCGCCAGCGGCTGCGCGGATTCGTCAAGACGCTTTCCACCGACGAATGTGCCGTTCGTGCTGCCGAGATCTTCGACGTAAAGCTCCGTGCCCTTCAGAAAGATGTGTGCGTGCCGGCGCGAGATGTAGTTGACCTGATGCGGATAGCGGTCCTTGTAGCGCGAAAAGACCTGATCCGCCTTGCTGACGAGAAACGGAAAGGCCTGCACTTCAATAGGCTGCAGCCCGAGGTCGTCACGCTGGGGAACAAGCAGCAGGCCTCGCGCACACGACGCTGCGCTGCGACCCGCGACGATGCGGGCGCGCGGCTCGATACTCACGCGATAACAGAGGTCGCCGCCAAAGCACAGTTCGTCTCCTGCCCGCACGCGAGCCGGTGTTTGTCGCACAGCGATGCCGTTGACGGTGGTGCCGTTCTTGCTACCGAGGTCTGCCACGTACACCGCGCCGTCTTCGATGAAGATGCGTGCATGACGACGCGACAGGCGCGCGATCCGCTCGGCGGGATAGTCGGTAAACGGTGCCTCGCTGCGCCCGATGGCGAACAGGCTGTCGACAATCCGGATGGCGTCCAGCGCAGGGCGCTGCCCGGACGCAAGGGGAGACAGCAGCACGTCGAAAGCGGCTTCGACTGTCGCGCGTGTCTCAGCAATCGGTATTTCGCCGTCGGCCATTTTATCCGGATCACTAATCGTTTACCCGCTGCGGCGAGAGCGCAACGGAATCAGCACGAAGGACGACGGCGAGAAGATCTTGTTTTACAGAGCCGTCTGAAACGCGGCTCCTCAAGGATTGTAAGTCACGCATCGCGAGTGTCAATTCTCAGTCGTCGGTTATCGAGCCGGTGGACATCAAGCGCGGAACCGGAAAAGGCGTCGCGCGAACGGCATTGCGGATTAGCTCAATGCTCCGTTACTTCCGCAGTACTTCTGCTGTGCTTCCGCTCTACTGCTCCTTGACTTGCGCCTGTACGTCGACACTCGGCCAGCCGCCGCCGAGGGCCTTATAAAGCAGCACCGTGTCCGACAAAATCAATTGATGATTCGCCAGTAACGACAACTGCGCGTCCAGTAGCGTGCGCTCCGTCTCGAACACCTCGAGTTGCGACACGACACCAAGCTGTAGTTGCGACTGGATCTGATCGGCAACCATCTGCAAACGGTCCGCTTGTTGCTGCAGCTCTACCCGCTGTGCCTTATGTGCATTCAGATTGACCAACGCGTTCTCCACTTCCTCGAATGCGCCCATTACAGTCGCGCGGTACTGCTGCTCCGCCACCGTCGACTGGGCCTGCGTCACTTTTACGTGCGCGCGCACTCCGGGGTCGAGCAGCGGAATGTTGATGCTCGGCATGAAGCCGTAGGTGAACGACTTCAGCAAGTCGGTCAGCGCGAAACTCGCCGTACCGCCGTGGCCGGTCAGGCTGATAGAGGGCAACTGCGCGAGCTTGGCCTGACCGACCAGGTCATATGCCTCCAGCACCCTGAATTCCGCGGCCACGATATCGGGGCGCCGCGCGAGCAATTGTGCAGGCAGGCCGTCGGGCACGCCCGGCAACCGGACGCGCTGCTGCAAATGACCTTTCGGCAAGCGGAATTCGCCCGCCGGTACGCCGATCAGCGTGCACAGCGCGTTATTCGCGAGATCGCGCGAGCGCCCCAATTCGAGCAACTGATTCGTCAGCCGATTGATTTCCGCCTGCTGCCGCAATACCTGCGTCTGCGGGATCAGACCACTGCGGCGCTGGCCTTCGTAGATGGAGAGAATCTGGCGGTTGGTGACAAGCGTTTTTTGCTGCTGATCGATTTGATCGTCGAATTGGAGGATCTGAAAATAGGTGCTCGATACGTTCGAGACGAGTTCGAGATAACCCGCGCGCCAATCGGCTTCGCTCGCGCGGAATTCCGCCTTCTGCGCCTGAACGCCCTTCTCGACTTTGCCCCAGATGTCGATGTCCCAGTTGACCTGCGTCGCCACGTTGTATTGCTTGGCGAAAGTCTGGCCGGTGGTTTTCTGGAAACTGGCGCCGCCGCCGAGATCCATGGTCGGCAGCGCGCCGGCTTTTGCTTCGCCGATCTGCGTGCGGGCCACGTCGATACGCGCGGCCAGTACCTTGATGTCGAAGTTGCCGCCTATGGCTTTCGCAATCAGCGAGTCGAGAGTCGGATCGCTAAAGCCTTTCCACCAGTCCGGTTCGATGGTGGCCGCCGCAAAGACGGGAGTGCCGCTCTGGCCCGTCCACGAAGTCTTGGCCGGCGTATCGGGCCGCTTATAGTCGGGCATGCTGACATCGACGCATGCGCAAAGAGCGACGGCGCCTATCGTTGCAGCGCAAAGCCCGCGCAACATCGCCGCGGTGGGGCGATTGAAGAAGCGCCGAACGATCTCTGAATCAGGCAACGCTGACACGATTTTCTCCGATGACGCCCACTTCACTGCGCGATGCAAGCGCACCATTCAAGTAAAGCATCTCCCGCGCCGCTTCACCATCGAAGCAGTGCATGAACATGGACTCGGGAGATGTGCGGTGAAGAGGTGTCGCGTGAAAAGAACGATTGATGTGCCGAAATTTTGAGGAGCGACTCGCGGACGCGCGGGCCGGCAAGCCCTCGCGTCCGCCTGCGCCGCTTACGACACGAAGATGTTGTTGCTCGACGTCACATGCGGATCGATCGTGGTCGTCACGCCGGCGACGAACGCTGCGTTGTTGCCGTTGGCGTTCTGGATGTTCATCGTCGTGCTGATGAGTTGAGTCGCATCGACCTTCTTGCTGTTGTTCGGTGCATAGACCGGCGCGAAGTTCAGATACGACGACGACGGATACAGGTAGCCGGTGCCGCCGCGCACGGCGCTCATCGCCTTGCTGTCGAGTTGTTCGGTGATGGACAGGTCTTTGATCATCAGCGTGTTCATGGCAAATCTCCTGAATGGGAAGGTCACAGTCTTTCGGTTGGGTTCGAGCAACTTGTCTGCTCGAGCATCACTAACGCATGGCCTGTGCCAGTTTTGTTTCCCGGTCCTAAGAAATTTGCCGAAGTGCCGCTGGTCAAGGCCTGCGGAGAAACGGCAGCTTGCTGATGCTGCATGAGGTGGAGATGAGCCTGGGGCAGAGTGATGGATTGCAGCCAACAACCGGCGTGAAATCGTTGGCTGCTGCGTGACATCGGCTCAATCGACAACGGCGCTGCATGCGCCACGGTCAACGCGCAATGACCGTGATCTTCTTCGAGTACACCGGCGGGTTGTGCGGGACATGCATGTCGTCGCCCATCAGCAGCTGCAATGTGTGCTTGCCCGGTGGCAACTGGATCATGGTCTCGGTTTCGCCCGCGCCGAAATGCAGATGATTGCGGTCCGAGGGTATCTCCTGGTCCATCGGCGGCAAGTCCACGTCGATCAGCAAATGGTGATGCCCCGTGTTCGGATACTTCACGCCCTTCGGCGCAACGCCCATATAACGCAGGCCGAACCACACGCGAAAGGGCTTGTTGGCGGGAACCACCTGGCCGTCGTTCGGATAGCCAATATACGCATACGCGCCGGGAGGCGACGACGCCCCTGCCGCCACGGCAAAATCCGCCGCGCCCCATGCCGCCGACGCCACCAGCGCCGCGACTGCGATGAGTTTGTACATGAAGGTCTCTCCGTCCTGAGCAAGCCGCAATGAACGCGATAAGCACGCTAAACGCGCTAGTCTTTCTGCACGGTGATAGTGATCTTTTTCGAGTACACGGACGGCGAGTGCGGCACGTGATTGTGGTCACCCAGAATGAGCTGCAACGTGTGCTTGCCTGGCGGCAACTCGATACGTGCATCCGTCTCGCCCGCGCCGAAATGCAGGTGATTGCGGTCCGACGGAATTTCCTGGTCGAGCGCCGGCAGGTCTGTGTCGATCAGAAGATGATGGTGCCCGCAGTTCGGGAACCCGACGCCTTTCGGGCACACGCCCATGTTGCGCAAGCCCATGCGCACCCACAGCTTGCCGCCGTGAATCACGGCCCCGTCGGACGGCCAGATGATGTACTCCTCCGCGCCGGGAGGCGATGCAGTCGTCTCCGCGAGTGCCGGCAGCGGCGGCACTGCGCCGATAACGGCGACGGCCAGCACCGTCCGCGAAACCGCGCGCAATGTGCATAGCCGTGCCATGGCTTTGAAACTCGAGTGGGAAACAGCGGGGACGTTGGTTCTTCGCATGGCGCACTCTCCCGAAGAGCGGTCGTAACCACCTCGACTGCAAAGGCAGCGGGGGCGATGATGCTGCGATCGCGGGTGCGCGTGATGCGGCAGCCGCGTAGTTAAAACGACTGTGCCGCGTTGCTTTGTGAATCAGCTTAGGACGTAACTTGCCAAAAAGATACGCCACGCTCGTTAACCGTATACCGCACTCGGTAAAAGTGTTGGTTGTGGCCCGCCACGCGCGTGCTATGTTTGTTGATACGTTGCAACGCGGACGGTCGAACGCGCGTCGAAACTTCGCCATCTCTGCGCCGCGGTATCGGCAAACGGCAACGAATAGCGGCGAAAACGCGGTGCCCGGATGCCTATGTTCTGTCCGGAACAAACAGGATGCGAAGATGTGGCGAATATTCCTGCTGACGTGGATGGCCGGGGCCATTCTGGTGAATTGCGACGGCGCGTTTGCCTCGGCTCCGCGTGAGAGCACGCGCGCGACGCAATCGGCCGCGCCGGCTGACGTGGCTCTTGCACCGTTAACACCGATGCATGCTGGAGCTCCGCGCATCGCGCTTGTAATCGGCAACGGTGCCTATGGTCCGCATGCTGCCAATGGCGGCGATCTGTTAGACGTCATCGAACAAAACGCGCCGCGCGATGCACAGGCATTGGCCCACCGGTTGCGTGCGCTGCACTACGACGTAACGGTGCTTGCGAATGCAACACCGCTGCAAATGCAGCGGGCGATTAGCGACTTTCGCGAGCGGCTGCGTGCCGGCAGTGTGGGTGTTTTCTATTTCGCCGGTCACGGCATGCGCATCGGCACGCAAACGTTATTGATTCCTGTCGGCCTAGATATGCGTTCACCGGCCTCGCCGATTCGCGAGGGCATCGATCTGGGTAACGTCTTGCAGGCAATGCATGTCTCGCGCGACGGCGAACTCAATATCGCGATTGTCGATACCTGTCTCGACAATCCATTCACCGGCACCGGTGTCGCTGAAGCTGCAGCGCTTCCGCCGAACACGCTAGTTGCCTACGCAACCGCGCGCGGCGGTTTTGCAGCAGACGGCATGCGCCACGGCATCTACACGCATGCATTGCTGCGCGCGCTCGACGAGACACCCAGGCAGCCGCTAGTGAGTCTGTTCGCGCGGGTCGCGGCGCAAGTCAGACATGCAACCGGCGAGGCGCAAAGACCGTGGATTGCGTCGTCAGTGCCGTTTTTGGCGGGCGGCGCCTCAGGTATGTCTGCCGAACTCTTCGCAAATGACGAGACTGTCGTGGCACTGCACAGCCGGGGCATATTGCCGAAGGACAGCAGCGAACAATACGAAATCACCTTCTGGAATTCGATCAAGGACAGCAATTACCCCGCAGATTACGAAGCATATTTAAAGGCTTATCCGAATGGGCGCTTCGCCACGCTCGCGCATGCGCGAATCGATCGTCTGCGGGCGGCGGCATCGAATGCGCCTGCAACCAGGGCGCCCACGCAGCAGGCCGCGCCATCGGCGACACCGCCGCAGCAGACAGCGCGGCCCGTGACACCGACTGCACCAACTGCATCTGCCTCGCCCGCTGCCTCCGCGACACCGGATCGCCAGCACGCTGGTTCAACGCCGCCCGCTGCAAGCACAACTGCGCCGTCCGCGCCGCCGGTTCCGCTGGCCGCACAAAAACCCTCGGCACGTCCGGCGGCTGCAAGCGAAAGCCGCGACTGCGCTGCGTGTCCGATCATGATCGCGTTGCCCGCAGGTTCGTTTTCGATGGGCAGCAACAGCGACGATCCATCCGAGAAGCCCGTTCACCACGTGACGATTGGTGCGCCGTTCGCTATCGGTAAATACGAGGTGACTGTGGAGCAGTGGAATGCATGTGTCGCGGCCAATGCATGTCCGAAGCTCACGCCCGAAACGAACGCGAACAAGGCCGCACCGGCACGCGACCTCAGTTGGGACGACGCACAGCAGTACGTGCAGTGGCTCGCCAGAACGACGGGCAAACCGTACCGTCTGCCTACCGAGGCAGAATGGGAATACGCCGTACGTGGCGGCACGACGACCGCCTACTGGTGGGGCGACCAGATGCGCAAGGGGAACGCCAACTGCAAGGATTGCGGCGAGCCATGGCACAAGGAGGGCCCCGAAGCCGCAGGTTCTTTTGCGGCGAACCCATACGGCCTGTACGACATGAACGGCAGTGTCTGGGAATGGACAGCCGACTGCTGGCATAACTCGTATCAGTCGGCGCCCGTCGACGGCCGCGCGTGGGAAAACCCCGGCTGCGACATGCGCGTGATTCGCGGCGGCTCGTGGCGCGAAGGTGGCGGCTACATGCTAAGCGCGACGCGCTTCAAATACAGCGCAGGCGTACGCCAGTCGCAAGATGGTCTGCGGGTCGTCAAAGACCTGAAGTGATCTGCCGCACCACGCTCGGCAACACGCCGCGAACGCGTTACGGTGCGTGAGGCTTTGTGGTGATCGGTGCAAAGTCGGCCACGATCCGTTCGCGGCCGTATTTCGCGGTGATTTGCGCGAGGCGTGTGTCGAGTGCGCGCAGATAATCGGCGCGCGGTTCCGCTTCGGGACGCGGCTTGTCGAAGAGCGGCGCGGGCGTGATCAGCAGCACGACCATTTCCGCGCCGAACGGCTTTGAAATCACCCAGTCGCCCGCGCTGCCGACCGTCGCCGAATAATGCGGCGGCGCCTGGTTGTCCTTAGCGCGCGGGCTCGGCACCATATGAACGACATTGCCGTCGAGCTGATAATAGTCAAGGTTCACATACGAGTCGTAGCCGGGCGTGCTCACGTCGACCACCAGTGGATCACCCTCGCTCAACTTGCCGCCCGGCGGACGCACCTGCAAGCCTGCGACGTGCCCGGCTTGCCAGTTCTGCACCCAGTATGGCGCAAGCGCCTTGAGAGTGTCGCATTTGTCGTCGGCGGTTGGCTCGACGTCGAGCTTCAGTGCATCCACGCCGGGCACGGCCGACAGCCCCTCTTTCAGGCGCGCGACGCCATAGCGCTGTGAAACGTAGCCGCGGACCGTCAACGTGTGATCCTGCGTGGATGCGGATAACGCCGAGCAGGGCACCTGAGCGAGTGTGGGCGCGACTGCGGCGAGGGTCAGTGCGGGCTTCGGCGTGGCAGGAGGCGTTGGCGGTGCGAGTGCAACTGGTGCGTTCGCCGACGGTGCGCTCGCTGTGGTTGCACCTGCGGTCGTTGAGCCTGCGGTCGATGAGCCTGTGGTCGTTGCACTATCCACCGCCCCACCCGCCGCCGCAGCCACAATCTCACTCCCTTGCGCCGGCGCCGAAGCCACCTCGCCCACCCGCCCGTGCGAAGCGCCCGCGGCCACCTGTGCTTCGCTATGACGGTTCGGCGCGGCGCGCCACGCGAACACGCCCACAGCCGCCGAGCAGATCACCGCAAAGCCGGCGAGCCCGGCCTTCGCCAAGGTCCCCGACTTCTCCGCGCGAGCCTCGTTGTCGAATTCGGCGATGAAGCGCGTCACGCTCGGCATGCGTGTCGCGCGGTCGAACGAAAGCGCGGCCCGCAATGCGCGCCACTGCCGCGCATTGAGGCTGGGCGGACGCTGCGGCTTGAATTCCGCGTTGCGTGCCTGAGTGGCGGACAGGCGGTCAAATGGATGATGCCCCGTCAGCAATTCATACGTGATGCAGCCAAGCGCGTAGATATCGTCGCGCGGGTCGGGCTCGCGATGCTCGATCATCTCCGGGCTCGCATACGCGGGAGTCAGCGCGCCGAGGCTGCCCGGATCGAACACGGTTGCATCGCTCTCTTCTTCCGGCCGCTGAAACACGCGAGCAATGCCGAAGTCGATCACCTTAACCTCGGCATTCGTCGTGAGAAACACGTTGGCGGGTTTGAAGTCGCAATGCACGAAGCCGCGTTCGTGCGCATACGAGAGCGCGCTGCACATGCCGCGCACGATAGGCAGCGCAGCACGAACCGGCATGCCCTGATAACCCGGCGTGCGCAACAACTGGCTAAGCGGCTTGCCGGACAGGTACTCCATCGTCAGATAGACGATGGGCCCGTCGCGGTCGAAGTCGTACACGGTGATGATGTTGCGATGCGCGAGCACCTGCGCCTTGCGCGCTTCGCGCTGCAAAGCAACCAGCGAATTGGGATTGCCGCGGAACTGGACGTTCAATACCTTGATGGCGAGATACGGCTTCCGGTCCGACGCCTCGAGCTTGCGCAGATCGAGCGCCTTATAGACCGTGCCCATTCCGCCCACACCGAGGCACTCTTCGAGCACGAAGCGATTGTTCAGCGTATCGCCGGTACCCTTGATCTGGTCGTGCCCCACCGCGTTCGAAGAGTTCGACGCACTCGCCGGGGCGCCCGCGCGCTCCTGCCCGCGTGGGACCACCGAGGGAATTTCCACCGTGGTCTGTATGCCGGTTTCCTCGCCGCCGGCCGCCACATTCGACACGCGCAACTGCTCGATGCGCCGCCGCACTTCGATGTAAAGGTCCTCCGGCAGCGGCGCTTTATGATGCGCGGCGCCGAGCATCTCCAGCAGCTGCGCGGGACCGAGGCGTTCGGTCACCAACGTGCTGTCGAGCTGAGCGACGAACTCGTCACGAGACAGCTCGCCGTTCTGGAAGTCGTGAATCACCCGCGCAAGGCTAGCCATGTTGTGCGAAGTGCCGCCGCTGCCGTCGACCCCGAACGCATGCATCAGGGCCATTCCGGCCGATAGGAAAGCTGTCGTAACCAGTTACATGTGCCGCTTCGATACTAGCTCCCACCCTCTGCTTTCGCAAATCAGGATTGCCCCGCGCGACACGCGGCACGCGCCTGTCGCGCGTGATCCAACAGAATGCGGCGCGTTGTCGGGCACACGCCACCATTCGCCGCGTGTATCGCGTCTTCGGTGAACAGCAAGAACCGCGCTGCATCGCGCTGCAAGCCTTGCCCAACAAGGCCTGGCCAATTTTATTAGGAACCTTGAATAAATCTGGCACAGGCCGTGCATTAGTGACGCTCGAGCAGACAAGTTGCTCGAACCCAACCGCAGAACCGTAACCTTCCCTTTCAGGAGATTCACCATGAACACGCTGATGATCAAAGACCTGTCCATCACCGAACAACTCGACAGCAAGTCGATGAGCGCCGTGCGCGGCGGCTTCGGACCGTCCACGTCGTACTTCAACTTCAGCCCGGTCTACGCGCCCGACTACAGCAAGAAGGTCAACGCGACGCAACTGATCAGCAACGAGCTCAACATCCAGAACGCCAACGGCAACAACGTTGCGTTCGCTGCCGGCATCGGCTCGACGCTCAACCCGTCGGTCGTGTCGAGCAACAACATCCACGTGTGACGTGCGGCGAGGCGAAGCGGCCATTGTCGCGTGCCGTTTCGCCTCGCGCGAGGCGCCTCCTTCTTCCACATACGTTTGGAGAAACACCATGTCATCTCTCATGATTCGCGATCTTTCCCGCACCCGCGAACTCGACCGCCGCGCCATGTCGGCAGTCTCCGGCGGCACCGGCAGCGGCGTGCCGGGCGTGCCTTCGGTAAGCGGCCTTAGCGGCATTGCCAATGTCAACGTCTCGGTGAACCAGAACCTCAACCAGTTGCAATACGTGAATGTCGCGGCGTTGAACAACGTCGGCGTAATCGGCGCAGGCATGGTTCCGCTGCACCTGAACGTCAGCCCGGCGCTGTGGGCATCCAACACCGCTGTCGTGTGATGGCGTGCAGTAGCGAAGGACCGGGGGCTTTCCTACTGCCGCCTCGCCATATCCGGCAGGCAGGTTGAAAACAGATTTCCTATACTCATAGTGCGACGAGACCTCAGCACACTGGACGACACCCGCGAGCGCCAGCCGGACCATCGCACCGGCCCATCGCTCCACTTTCCCGGCGAACACATCATGGCCAGGCTTCTCATCAAAGATCTCGCGGACAGCGTCGAACTCGACCGTGAGGCAATGGCCGCCATTGTCGGCGGCGCACGCATTGGCGCGCGCTTGACGAGCGCCGCGCCGCTCGTGCCGGCCTCGGCGCGCGTCGTCGAATATCCGCCCGGCTTTCCCGCCGCGCATCAGACCATCGTGAAGGTGGCAGCGGCGCGCAACACGCGGCGCACCTAGATTCGCATTCAATCGAGCAATGCGGCGGCACGCGTGATCGGCGCGTGCCGCTTGTGTTTTTGCCGCCGTGCCGTGCTTTGCAAGGCTCAGACACTGTGACGCCTTCAGCGTGTGCGCAGCCCAACAGTTCGAACTTCTTCTGTGGGGCGCACCCGCACACCTGGCTTCAAATTTTTCTTCATCGCAATTTGCGATCAGCGAATGCGCGGCGCGCATCCCTGTCTGGCCTTGCGTCTGCGGACGCATTGCAGAATCGCCCTGTGTGTCGCGCAAATTGGCATATGCCTTGCAGAAATCGGAGCGAGCACGCCGCCGTGCTCGCCCAACCACTTCAAGGAGTATCGCCATGAAATCCACCGTCATCATCAAGGACCTGCCCCGCAGCGCCGAAGGCGCCCAGCAGGAAGTCACGCTCACCGCCGAGCAACTGAAGCTCGTGCGCGGCGGCCGTTCCGTCGTCGTCACCGTCGACGGCGGCGCCCTCGGCCACGTGGACGACTTCGGGATCAATACCGCCATCTTCGAAGGCCGCATTAAAGGCACCTATCTGTAGGACGCTCCAGCTGTCCGTAATTGGAAACTGCCGCGCCCGAGCTCGCTCACGAGGCGCGGCGGTCCCATGCCGGTCGCCGGCAGCCCGCTCTTGCTTTTTGTATCGACCGATATATAATGCCGTTCTATATCGACTGATACATAACCGCCCAAGCCGGTGCAAAGGACATTCATCATGGCGCGACCCCGCGGATTCGATGAAAAAGAGGTGCTCGAAGCAGCCAGCGCAACGTTCTGGCTCAAGGGCTACGAGGCCACGTCCACGCGCGACCTGGTCAAGTGCACCGGTCTGACCCAGCCGAGTCTTTACAACGCGTTCGGAGACAAACGCGGGCTGTATCTGCGCGCGCTGGAGCACTATCTCGACTGCTCGTTGCGCGAGCGCATCCGGCGCCTTGAGAGCACCATGCCGCCAGCCGAAGCCATCACCGGCTTCTTCGACGAAACCATCGAGCGCTCGGTCTCCGACCCACACAAGCGCGGCTGCATGCTGGTCAATTCGGCGCTGGAAATTACATCGGAGGACGAAGCATTCCGCAAACTCGTCGCGACCGAAATCGCCGAGATGCGCGAGTTCTTCCGCCGTTGTCTCGTCGCGGCACAAAAAAAAAAAAGCGGCACGCTGCCCAAAACCATTTCCGCCGATGAAGCCGCCGCTCATCTGCTCGCCACCGTGCTAGGCATGCGCGTGCTCGCGCGCGTCGATCCACAGCGTGCGGTGCTCACGAGCGCGGTAGCCGGCGCGTTGGTGCTGCTCGGCCTGCCGGCGCTACCGGCCAGACACGGCGACGGCTAAGCGTCGCGCCTGACGAGGCGCACTTTTCCGCACTCTCTTTCGCACCCTCACCGACATCCGGCGCGACGTCATGCACGTTGGCCGGTAAAGGAATCGTCATGTCTACAGCGCCTTCATTGACCTCTTCGGCTTCGACATCGCTCGACGCTCGCGCGCTCTTTGCCACGCTCGCCGGATTGAGCGGCAGTCTCGTCGCAATCGGACTCGCGCGCTTTGCGTATACGCCGCTCATTCCATCGCTGATTCAGGCGCACTGGTTCACGTCGTCGCAAGCAGTCACACTGGGCGCCGCGAACTTCGCCGGCTATCTGATCGGCGCGTTGATCGGCCGACCGCTCGCATCCGCGTTGTCGAACCGGACCGCATTGCGCATGTTGATGGCCGTCGTCACCGCAGCGTTCTTTGCCTGCGCGTATCCGCTGTCGATAGGCTGGTTCTTCGTGTGGCGCTTGCTGTCGGGCATCTCCGGCGGCGCCATCATGGTGCTCGTCGCGACTTCCATTCTTCCGCACATTCCCGCGCCGCGCCGAGGCTTCGTGAGCGGCATGATCTTCCTGGGACTCGGGCTGGGCATTGCGGCGTCCGGCACACTGATTCCCGAACTGCTGCACTTCGGCTTACGGACCACGTGGATCGGACTTGGCACGGTCGCGCTCGTCCTCACAGCAGTGAGCTGGTTCGGCTGGCCGTCGACGAATCCACCCGCGTCCGTCGCGGCAACCGCTCATCATCAGGCTACGCAAACCCGCACGCTCGCGCTGCGTGTGCTGTACGCGCAATACGCGGCCAACGCGCTCGGCCTCGTGCCGGCGATGATCCTGCTCGTCGATTACGTGGCGCGCGGTCTCGGCCGAGGCGCGGCAATCGGCGCTGACTACTGGGTGCTGTACGGGCTCGCCGCAATCGCAGGACCGGTGATCGCGGGCAACATCGCGCATCGTATCGGCTACGGCAAGGCTTATCGCGTGGCATTACTGCTGCAAGGCGCCGCTGTTGCGATGCTCGCGCTTTCAGGCAGCAGGTGGGTGCTGGCATTGTCGACGGTGATTCTCGGTATCTTCACGCCTGGCATCGTGCCGCTCGCGCTCGGCCGCATTCATGAACTCGTGCCGCACGATCACACGGAACAGCGCGCCTCGTGGAGCCGCGCGACGACAGCGTTCGCGCTCTTTCAGGCGCTCGGCGGTTATGGCTACTCGTATCTGTTTTCGCATTCGCATAACAATTACGCGCTGATCTTCGCGTGCGGCGCCGTCGCGCTGACAGGCGCGTTCATCGCGGATTTCATCGTTTCGCGCGTCGGCAGCACACGTACCCCTGCGGTGTAAGGGCCGCGCGTCCTCCGCGTTGGGCACGAGGCTTGCTCGACATAGGTCACGACACTGTCTGGTGCTCCGCCCGCTGCACGTTAAGCATGCGTGCGTGGCGCGCGTGCAAGACAGCGCCATCAACCAAGCGGAGGTCATACATGTTGGGAACTATTCTTCTGGTTGTGCTGCTTCTTCTCCTTATTGGCGCGCTGCCGACCTGGCCGCATAGCCGCTCCTGGGGTTATGCGCCTACGGGTGGTCTTGGCGTCGTGCTGATTGTCGTGATCGTGCTGCTGGTCGCCGGCGTCATATAGCGATTCGCGTGGCGCAATCACACCAGTAGATCAACGCGGACCTGGCCGCCGGGTTGCGATGCAGTGAACTGCTCGCCTACCCGGCGGCCTCGCCACATCTGAAGGTAGATACAAAGGCTATTTATCACCGAGGAATTGCGATGGAAAAGTTACTCGCCAATCAGTTCGCGCTGGTCACAGGCGCAAGTTCCGGCATTGGCTATGGCGTCGCGCAAGCGCTTGCGAATGCCGGCGCCTCTGTCGCGCTGAACTATCATTCGCATGCCGAATCAGCGGAGAAACTTGCCGACGAAATCAACCAGTCAGGCGGTGCGGCGTTTGCAGTACAAGGCGATGTATCGAATCCCGAGGACATCGACGCAATGTTCGACGCATGCCGTGCCCGCTTCGGCACACTCGATATCGTCGTTGCGAACTCGGGTTTGCAAAGGGACAGCGCTATCGCCGAGATGTCGATGGACGATTGGCAAACCGTGCTCGGCACGAATCTCACGGGACAGTTCCTCACTGCACAAGCCGCGGTGAAAGAGTTTCGCCGACGTGGGCCGACGTCCGCATCGAAAGCGCTAGGCAAGATCATCTGCATGAGCTCGGTACACGAGGTAATTCCGTGGGCCGGACATGCCAACTACACGGCGTCAAAGGGCGGCGTTCAGATGTTCATGAAGTCGCTTGCGCAAGAGGTTGCGCCGGAACGGATTCGCGTCAACTCGATCGCACCGGGCGCGATTCGCACGAAGATCAATCACGACGCGTGGGACACGAGCGCGGCAAGCAGGAAGTTACTGCAACTGATTCCATATGGCCGGGTCGGCGAAGTGGAAGACATCGGCAAGGCTGCAGTCTGGCTCGCATCCGACGAAAGCGATTACGTTGTGGGCACAACCTTATTTGTCGACGGTGGAATGACGCTCTATCCGGGCTTCGTCGACAATGGCTAACGGTGCCCCGTTTCTCAATGCATTGATCAGGCAAACGCCGCGCGCACCCCGGGCACGCGCCATGCTGAACTTCCGTCGTGTTCCAACTCGATACGAAAGGAGAGACATCATGCCTTACCTGCTTGGCTGGCTTCTGGGTGTTCCGGTGATCGTGCTGGTGATTCTGTACCTCATCTTTCATTGATCATTCGAAACATGCTCCATGGCGCGGCCCTTTTGTGGCCGCGCGTCTTTTCACGCCGTCTTTCATGCGCGAGTGCCATACATGCGTTCGGGCCCGAGCGAGCGTTCGCTGCGGCGTGGTAGCGCCGCAATTCCCTCTCATGCTGGCTTCGGTAAAAGCAGCGTCATACCGCTAGCGGCTTGTGGCCGCGCGTGGCCGCCGGGAGATCGGCGATCCGGACGGTTGTCCCGGACACGAATGCACCGTCAAAATATACCGGGAGCCGCGCTGGATAGGCTTCTTAAAGCACCACACAATGCGGCGGCTAACGGAATGTTCTTCCGATAGAATCATGTGTGAACGAACAATCTTCCGAACCGACCCATGAGCACCAAGACCCGCGCGCTGGACAATCAGGACCGCAGAATCCTCCGCGCCTTGCAAAAGAACGCACGCGTGAGCAATGCGGAACTGGCCGAACTCGTGGGCATGTCGACCACCGCCTGCTGGAACCGCACGCGTCAACTGGAAACCGAAGGCTACATACGCGGCTACGTGGCGCTGCTCGATCAACAGAAGCTCGGCCTCGCGGATATCGTGCTGCTCGAAGTCACGCTCGATCGTCATGACGACGACGCCCTCGCCCGCTTCGGTGCCGAACTAGCCACGCTCACCGAAGTGCTGGAGGCGTACCTGGTATCGGGCGATTACGACTATCTGGTCAAGGTGGCTGTGGACGGCACCGCGGGCTACGAGCGATTCCTGCGCGAGAAGCTATACAAGATCGCGGGCATCCGTCATAGCCGCTCAATGTTCGCGCTGCGCTGCATGAAGAGCATTCCGTCAGTGCAGGTCTAGTGTCTGGTGCGCCACCATACGCACTTCACTCTTCGCGCAGCGGCTTTTGACACGCGGCCAGCAGTGCGCCGCCCGCCAGCAACAGCGCTGAATAGATGAGGCCGCGCGCAAGCCCCGCTCCGTCCGATATCCAGCCGATCACCATTGGCCCCACGATCTGCCCGAACGCGAACACAATCGTGAACGCACTGATGCCTTTGGCCCAATGGCTTGTCGGCAGGTTGTGGCGCACGAATGCCGTAGTGGATGCAACCGCCGAGAGAAACGTCGCGCCAAATAGCGCGCCGGATGCAAAAGCAATCCACGGTTGCGTGAACAACGCCGGCAACAGCGTCGCGACCGCGAGCAGCGCGTTAAGCAAGGCCAGCGCCTGACCACCGCGCATGCGGTCGAGCAATCCGGACCACAGACGCGCCGAGAGCACCGTCGCAACACCCAGCAACAGATAAAACTCCGTGACGACAGCGGCGCTCATGCCCGCGTTGCGCAGCAGAGCGACGATGAACGTCATGTAGCCGATATAGCCGACGCCGAACAAGCCATACCCGGCGAGCGCGCAGGCAAAGCGCGGCCAGCGCGCGGCGTGGCTCGCGCCTACGCGCTGCGCGGCCGGTGCCGCCACGGCGTGCAAGCCCTCTATTTTCCGCGCAGCGCCTACAGCCGCCACGGTGAAGAGTGCGCAGGCGGCGGCCAGCGCAAACCACGCGAACTGCCAGCCATGTGCGCGGTTCAGGATCGTCACCGGCACCAGTAGCGATGACGCCACAATGCCCCATCCCGTGCCGCCGTAGTACAGGCCGAGCACGAGTCCGGCATCGCGTGGTCTCGCCGATGCAAGCCGCGCGGCAAGCACTCCGCCGCTGATGAAAATCGCCGCGCTGGCCGCGCCTGTTATCACGCGCAACGCGAGCAGCAAGTTGGTGTCCGCGACAAGCCCGCTGGCGGACATCAGGAACGCGGTAGCTCCGCACCCGGCCACGCACAGTTTGTCTGCCTGCCAGCGGCGTGCGAAATGC
Organism: Burkholderia sp. WSM2230; assembly: GCF_000472445.1. Taxonomy (GTDB): domain Bacteria; phylum Pseudomonadota; class Gammaproteobacteria; order Burkholderiales; family Burkholderiaceae; genus Paraburkholderia. The sequence goes on along the minus strand of NZ_AXAJ01000005.1, from coordinate 285,752 downwards.
GGAAAAGCCAGCGCGCCTAGCAGATAACCCAGCGCGTTCGCGGTATTCATGGCGCCGGCTTGCGCAAAGGTCCAGCCGAGGTCGAGTTTCATCGAGGGTAATAGCAGCGCATACGCGAAGCGCGCTAACCCCAGCGCGATCGCGCTTCCCAACGATAAGGCAGTGGCCAGCATCAGCGTTGGCAGGCGCTGTGCTGCTTCGTCTGCAATGGAGGAATGCGCGGCTTCGGACGGATCTGTCGGCATGGGCTAGTGTTCGTGAGCAGGCATGGTTGCGAGGCGGTTTTATGTGTTCGGCTGAGAGTGCCTGGTGCTTCGCCATCTTATCCGGAGGCGCCGCGCGGGGCTGACAGTTAGTTGCATTTGAAGCGCGCAGATACGTGCGCAAAAGCGCCTTCAATGGTCGACATCTTATGGAACAAGCGGCGCCAAAGACCACGCGACACACGCCGCGTAGCCGTGCGGCGCAGCGATCCACTGCGCGGCTATCGTCTGCATGTCATCGGGAATCATGTTGCGCAGCGTGACGCGATGGCCTTCGCGCGGCAACACGGTCAAATGCTGCAAGCCGCGCACGATGCCCACGCCCGTCGTCTTCACGAGCGCTTCTTTTGCTGTCCATGCGTCGTAAAACGCAGCCATTTGCCGCGAAGGATCGAGGCGCCCGATCCACGCCGCCTCGTCCGCGTCCAATGTCAACGCGACGATGGAGCGCCAATCAAAGGTATCGACGCACTGTTCGATATCGACACCCACGCGCCGCGCCGACGACATCGCGATCACGCCGCACGCGCCCGCATGCGATACGTTGAAGTCGAGTGCGGTCGAATCCGCGAGCCGCGGGCGGCGGTTTTCGTCGACCGTCAGGCGCACAGCGCGAGCGTCCATGCCGCTGCGTTGCGCGAGCAGTTCACGCAACGCAGCGCGGGTTGCGGCAAAGCGCAGCGCGTCTTCGCGGCGGCGGAACTGGCGCGCCCTGTTGCGCTCGTCGTCGCTAAGGGATTGGAACGCAGAGGCATCGAGCGATGCGTCGAAAGACACGTCGACCCGCCACAAGGACAGGTCGGGCGGGCCTTCATGCTGTAGCGGGACAGGTTCGAGAGTGGCAGACATCGCAAGAATCAAGCGCAATGGAATTCTGCGACTCTACACGATGGCTCTTTCGCCAACTGCGCGACCTTCAGAGCGGCTTGCCTTCCTTCGGCACGCCAACCAGCAGCGCAATGCCGCTCGTGAACAGCAGCACGGTCAGCAGATAAAGCGCGTTGTCCATGCTGCCTGTGTGCGTCTTGATCTGGCCGATCACCCACGGGCTCACAATGCCGCTCGTAATGCCAATGCTGCTGATCAATGCAATGCCGCCCGCCGCCGCGGCGCCCGACAAATAATTCGACGGCACCGTCCAGAAGATTGGCAGCGCTGCAAAAATCAGCACGGCGGCGAGAGAGAGAATCGCGAGCATCGCGGGAAAACTGCTTAAATGCAGGGTCAAAAGCGAAAGCGCGAGGCCGCCGCCAATCGTGCATACCGCGAAGTGCCGGCGACGCTCGCCGCGCCGGTCCGAATGACGCGCAATCAGAATCAGGCCGACCGCGCCGATCGCATTCGGAATGACACTGTACAAACTGATTGCGAGAACATCGCGAATGCCGAAGTCGCGGATCATCAACGGCATCCAGAAGTTGAGCGTCAGCGACGCACAGGTCAGCGAGAAATAGATGAAGGCGAACAGGTAGACGCGCGGATTGCGCAAAGCCTGCACGAACGAGTGCGATGAATGCGCCGCGCGCGACGACGCGGCGCCTTTTTCGTCGCGCTGCGCGATCAGTTGCGCTTTCTCGTCATCCGTGAGCCATTTCGCGTGCTGCGGACCGTCAACCAGATAGACGGCGGCGACAAACGCGAGGATAACCGCCGGCGCCCCTTCTATGACGAACATCCACTGCCAGCCGAACAGACCCAGCACGCCGCCCATATCGCGCATGATCCAGCCCGACACGAGGCCGCCCAGCACACCCGCCACCGCCACGCCCGCAAAGAAGACCGACAGCACCGCCGCGCGCCGCCGGGCCGGATACCAATACGTCAGATACAGCACGATGCCCGGAAAGAAGCCTGCCTCGAACACGCCCAGCAGGAAGCGCAGCAGGTAGAAATGCGCGGGCGTCGACACCATCATCATGCCGACCGACGCCACGCCCCACAGCAGCATGATGCGCGTGAATGTTCGACGCGCGCCGAACTTCGCAAGCAGAAGGTTGCTTGGGACTTCGCAGAGAACATAGCCGATATAGAACACGGCCGCGCCGAGCCCATACATTGCGTCGCTAAAACCGAGGTCGTGCTTCATCTGCAACTGCGCAAAGCCGATGTTGATGCGGTCGAGAAACGAGACCACGTAGCACAGAAACAGAAACGGAATGATGCGCAGCGAGACCTTGCGATACAGCAGATCGTCGTGCGCGGCGGCGCTTGAAGCCGGCTCGAGCGCCGGGGCGAGGGATTGACGCATCGGTTATCTCCAGACTTGAGGCGTGATGGGTCCAACGGACCCGCGGGTCCGGCGTCCTGAATCGCCGTGTTGTTGTGTGGCTCTGTTGTGTCGAAGTGACAGCGGACGAGGGCGTGAACCGGCCCTACTGCTGTTGTGAGTAGCGCGCCGCCTGACAAACCGCGCGCGCGTCCCTGCTACATGGACTGCGAATCAGGCTGCAAGCGGATGAACCGCGCCACCTTCCGGCGACACATCCGCCACCCCTTCGCGTGCATGCCGGATTGCTTCAAGCAGCGTCGCGTGATCGCCGATATGGTTGGCGAGCAGCAGAATGAGCTGCGCATTTGCCGACTGGCTGCGTGCGTCGTCGAGGTCGCGATGCATGTCGATCAGCGCCTCGTAGAAATCGTCGGGCCGCGCGAGGTTCGGTTGGGTATTAAGTGCCATGGTGTCTCCAGATTCTATTTTTACGTTAAAGGCGCGGTGCTCAGGCTGTGCCTTCCACGCACAACGCTCGCTTTAACGCACGCTCGAGCGCGAGCGGTTCGACTTGCCGCCAGCGCGCACACACATGCTGGTCCGGCCGGATCAGATAGAACGTGCCGGGCTGTGCGTCATAGCGCGCGCCTGCAAGTCCCTCGGCATCGCGCAGAATCGTCGCGCCCGCGATGGTCGCCGGCTGCGTTTCGCCGCGCGCGATCACCACGAGCTTCAACGGAATCGCGCTTGTGCGAAGCGTATTCAGCGCGGTTACAGTTGCAGCGTCGATGCCTTCGTCGCCGCAAAACAGCATGCCTGTGAATTGCTGGCCGAGATGCTGGAGCAGCCAGCCAGGTTCGCCAGAGGCCTGCACGGGTGCATCGACACATGGGGCGCCGGGCACCATGAGGCCCTCGAAACTGTCGCGATCCGCGGTATTGAGCGGCGAATCGCTCAGCACCGCAGGCACCGACAGGCGGCCGCTGTTCGTCAACTGCCGCGCAAACGGATGATGGCGCGCGAGCTTCAGCACTGCATCGCGAAACACGCGGCTCATCGGGCTTTTCGGCGTGATGAAATCAGTGGAACGCGTGGAGTTGCGGATGTTTTCGTCGGCGGCAAATTCGCGTTCGCTTGCATAAGTGTCGAGCAACGCGTCCGATGCCTTGCCTTCCAGGACCATCGCCAGTTTCCATGCGAGATTTTCCGCGTCCTGTACGCCGCTATTCGCGCCGCGTGCACCGAACGGCGACACGCCGTGTGCGGAGTCGCCCGCGAACAGCACGTTGCCGTGCCGGAAGCGTTCCATGCGCAAACACGAAAACGTGTAGACGCTGACCCATTCCAGCTCGAATCTGGCGTCAGGTCCGAGCAACGCGCGCACACGCGGAATCACACGCTCAGGCGTTTTTTCGAGCACTGGATCGGCGTCCCATCCGAGCTGAAAGTCGATTCGCCACACGTTGTCAGGCTGACGATGCAGCAGCACCGACTGATTCGGATGAAATGGCGGATCGAACCAGAACCAGCGCTCGGTCGGAAAGTCCGCTTCCATTTTCACGTCTGCGATCAGGAAGCGGTCTTTGAACGTCACGCCTTTGCTGTCGAGTCCCATCAGATTGCGGATCGGACTGCGCGAGCCGTCGGCGGCAACGACATAGCGGCCACGCAACGCGTATTGACCGTTGGGCGTTTCGACGGTCAACGTCACTGCGGCATCGCAGGTGCCCGGCGTTCCGCTCTGCTCGACGCCGACCACTTTGCTTTTCCAGCGAATCTCGATGTTCGGCATTTGCTGCGCGCGTTCGAGCAGAAAACCTTCGACGTAGTACTGCTGCAAGTTGATGAACGCAGGCCGATGATGACCTGCTTCGGGCTGCAGATTAAATGTGTAGACGAGCTCGTCCTTGAGGAACACCTTGCCGACATTCCAGCTGATGCCCTTGTCGACCATCCGCTGACCGCAACCGAGCCGATCGAAAATATCCAGCGAGCGCTTGGAAAAGCAGATTGCACGCGAGCCCGTGGACAACGAGCAGTCGTCGTCCACGAGTATCACCGGCACGCCCTGTTGCGCGACGTCGATTGCCGTAGCAAGACCCACAGGCCCCGCGCCGACCACGATCACCGGATAGACCGTCTGCTCACCGCCGTGGCGGGAATCCTGCTCGCGGCACGGCTGGTATTCGAACGACAGCGTCTGGTAGTTGATGCTCATCTTGTGTCTCCGTCCTTCTCCGCTTTGCTCTGCTGGCTCTGCTATGGCCTGGCGCTGCTGTTCGCTTCTATCGTTCTATGCCGCTCAGGCTTGCAGCGCGTCCCACATTTCCTTGTCGCGCTGCGCGGTCCAGATGCGCGGATGCGTGATGCCGCTCGCTTCGTCGTAAGCGCGCGAGACGTCGAACGGCAGGCAATGTTCGTAGATGAACACATGGCCGAACTTCGGGTCCATTGCCTTGCGCGTATGCGCCATGGCGGCCTTCAGGTCCAGCTTCTGGGCGACGGCTTCGCGGCCTTGCTGCAGGAGCGTGGTCACGAAATCTTTCGTGTAGTCGAGGCCTTTGTTGACGTCTTCAGGCGTGGTCAGCGCGGGGCCGCGGCCAGGCACCAGCTTCTCCGCGTTGAGCGCACGCAGAGCTTCGAGCGTGGCCGGCCATTGTTCGAGCTGCGCGTCGCCGCAATAGCAGGCTGCGTCGTATTCGACGAGATCGCCTGAAAACAGCACCTTTTGCGACGGCAGCCACACCACGGTGTCGCCCTTCGTGTGACCGGCGCCCAGATGCGCGATGCGCACTTCGAGCTTGCCGAGAAATAGCGTCACTTCCTTTTCGAAGACGAGCGTGGGCCACGTCAGGCCCGGCACCGTTTCGACGCCGGCAAACAGACGCGGGAAGCGTTCGATTTCCGACTTCATGTCTGCTTCGCCGCGCTCGACGATCATCTCGTACGTGCCGCGGCTCGCAATGATTTCCTGCGCGCCTTCCTTGAAATACGCCGACGCGCCGAGCACTCGCACCGCGTGATAGTGCGACAGCACGACGTATTTGATCGGCTTGTCGGTGACGCTGCGGATCTTCGCGATGAGGTCTTGCGCCATGGCCGGCGTGGCTGTCGTGTCGACGATCAGCACGCCGTCGTCGCCGATGATCACGCCCGAATTTGGGTCGCCTTCCGCCGTGTACGCGTAGGCGTTCTCGGACAACTGCGTCCACGTGACTTTCTTGACTTCAAGATCGGCCTGCGATGCGAATGCCTTTGCCATGCTCGTCTCCCTCAAAAGTTGGACGTGAGGCGAGACAGCCGGTCGCGCGCCGTGGCGCGTGCTGACGGTATTGGAGGTTGTCTCGCCCCTTTTTTGACTCTGTGACTGCGACGGTGTGTCGGGGTGAATGCATCTTAGGATCACGACTGTCTATTTGTCAATAGCGAAATGTATCGCTATACGCAAATCGCACAACACCTAAGATGTAAGCGTGGACCGTGGCGGTTTGCGGCTCCGGGTTCGGTTAACATGAACGCTTTTTAACGGACAGGCGTGGGCGTGAGCAAAGCAGCGAAGGCAGCCGAAGAGGCCGCGGGCAAAGGCCCAGGCGCCAACGAAACAGCGGAAGGCGGCAAGACGCAGCGCGGCATTCAGAGTGTCGAAGTCGGCGGACGGCTGCTGCTTGCGCTCGCGCAGGCGCGCGTGCCGCTCGCGCTGTCGGACCTCGCCGTTGCCGCCGAGCTGGCGCCGGGGCAGGCACATGCTTATCTGGTGAGCCTGAGCCGCCTCGGCCTTATCAAGCGCGACGAGTTGTCGGGCCGCTACGAGCCCGGTCCGCTGTCATTGCGGCTCGGGCTCTTGCATCTGGAAAATCAGCCGGCGTTTCGCGCCGCCGTGCCGCGCGTAGCGGCGCTCGCCGAAGCAATCGGCTTCAGCGTTGCCATTTGTATTGCGGGGCCGCAAGGGCCGACCATCGTTCGCTATGAGCATGCGGGCTTTCCCTTGCACGTGAATCTGCATGTGGGCACGGTGATGTCTTTGCCGGCGACATCGACGGGACGCGTGTTCTGCGCTTACTTGCCGCGCGAAACGCTCGACGCGATGTGGGCAAACCAGTCCGGCGCCGCACAAAGCAGGCCGAGCGCGCCGCGCGACGCTGCTTTCCAGGCGTCGCTGGAAAAGATCCGCGCGCGCGGCATGGAGTGCAGCGTGGATGCGCCGAGTCCCGGCATCAGCAGCCTCAGCGCGCCGGTGTTCGACCAGCACGGGCGTTTCGCGCTGGCGTTGACGGTGATCGGCTCGACCGGCGCGATCAATGTGGCCGCCGACGGCTCGATTGCCCACGCGTTGCTCGGCACCGCTCGCGAGATCGGCGCGGAGCTCGCCATTCAACCCTCACAGCTTGCAACGTCCGCATCGTGACCGACCACTCTGCTCCCGTTTCCGCCGATGCGAAACCGCAGCGCGGCATCCAGTCGCTCGACAGCACTGGCGAACTGCTGGCGGCGCTCGTCGCGGCGGCACGGCCGTTGAGCTTGCGCGACCTCGCAGCCGCAGCCGGTATGCCGCCGGCGAAAGCGTTCCCGCATCTGGTGAGCCTGCTGAAGACCGGCTTGCTGAGCCGCGACGCGTCCGGCTGTTTCGAGGCCGGGCCGCTCGCGCTGGAACTCGGTTTGATCAGCCTGCAGCGCCTTTCGCCGACGCGCGAGGCCGAGCCCGAAGTGGTCGAGCTGGCGACAGCGACTGCGATGAGTGTCGCGATGGCAGTGCTCGGTCCGCTTGGGCCGACGGTCGTTCGGCTGGAAGAATCGCCGCGGCCATTGCATGTGAGCTTGCGCGTGGGCACGGTGATGTCGCTGGTGAACACGGCGATTGGGCGGGTCTTCGCGGCGCATATCGCGGACGACGTGCGTGCCGGGCTGCTCGCGCAGGACCATTTGCGCCTCGCCGGTGCGAACGAGGCCGACGTTTTCGCGGACAAAGGCACGCCGCCGGCGTTGAAAAAAGCCTACGCGCAGCGCCTCGCGCAGATTCGCGCGGACAGTATCGATACCGCGCTGAGCCGCCCCATACCGGGCATCGACACGCTCGCCGCGCCGGTATTCGATCACACCGGCAGCATCTGTCTCGTGCTCGCGCTGATGGGACCGACCGGCAGCTTCGACAGCGCCGCGACGGCCGGGCCCGCGCAGACGTTGCGCACGGCAACGCTGCGCCTGTCGCGCAGGTTTGGGTGGATGGGGTGACCCGGGCTTTTGCGAGCGGCGGCGGAGGCGGCGGTTGATAGTCCCGCTTGCCTAATCCCCAGTCTGCGGCTCATGCGACGACAACCTCGCCTTCGCATGCCGCATCTTCTCCAGCGTCTTCGGGCCGGCCTTGAGCGCGACGCCGATGGCGAGCGCGTCCATGATGCAAAGATGCACGAGCCGCGACACGCCGGGCGTATTCGGATCAATCGCGCTCGGCACGCGCAGCAGCAGCGCAATATCCACAAGCCACGCAAGGCGCGAGCCGACAGTGGTAAGCGCGATCGTGGTCGCCCCGCGTTCCTTCGCGATCTGAATGCTCTCGTTCACCTCGACGCTGCGTCCCGAATGCGAAATGCCAAAGGCCACGTCGCCTGGCTCCATCATGCCGGCGTAGAGGCGTTGCAAGTGCGCGTCGGTAAAAGCGGTGGACGCAATGTCGAGGCGCAGGAACCGCAACGCCGCGTCTTGCGCGACCAGACCGGACCCCGAGCCGACGCCGAAAAAGAACACACGCCGCGCACTCGATAGCGCCGCAATCGCGCTCTCCACCACTGCGGGATCCAACGCGCCGCGCGCGTGTGTGATGCCTTCGACGGCGGCTTCGCCTACTTTGTCCATCAGCGTTTGCACGTCGTCGTCGCGCGCAATCGCGGCAGACGAATACGGCAGCCCGCCCGCCACGCTCTGCGCCAGTTGCATCTTGAAGTCGCGTAGACCATGGGCGCCGATGGCCCGGCAAAAACGCGTAACCGAAGGCTCCGAGACGTCTGCGCGCTGCGCGAGCTCGGTGATGCTCGCGCGCATGGCGAAGTCGACGTCGTTCAGCACCATGTCGGCGACCTTGCGCTCGGCGGGCCGCAAACTCACGAGTGCGCTGCGGATGTGGGGAATCAAGTTCGGTGCGGACACCCGGTGTTCCTTGAGGGTTAAATGAATCCGCGTCGCTCGCAGCTTCAATCGGCAACACGCGGCTCAGACCAGTCTGCGTCCACTCTGCGTATCGAACAGGTGAATATGAGCAGCGGGAAGGCGCAGCGCGACGCGCTCGCCCGGCTCCATCTCCGAGCGTTGACGCGTCGTCACGCACCACGTGTTGCCGCCTATTTTCCCGTACAAGTGCGTCTCCGCGCCAGTCGGCTCGATCACCTCGACTTGCATGATTGCGTCGGGCGTCTGCGTGACCGTTTCGATGTGCTCGGGGCGCACGCCCAAAGTCACATTCGCGCCGGTTGTTGCCGAAGCAGGCGCGCCTTCCAGCACGATCTCGCTGCCGTCCGCGAGTTTCAATGCGAGTCCCGAAGCCTGCGAGCGGTTCACCACGATGCCTTCGGCGAAATTCATCGAGGGCGAGCCAAGAAAACTCGCGACGAACAGATTCTCCGGACGGTCATACAGTTCGAGCGGACGCCCGATCTGTTCGATCCGCCCCGCGTTCATCACGACGATGCGATCGGCCATCGTCATGGCTTCAATCTGATCGTGCGTCACGTAAATCACCGTGTTTTTCAGGCGCTGATGCAGCGCCTTGATCTCGGTACGCATTTGCACGCGCAGCTTCGCGTCCAGATTGGAGAGCGGCTCGTCAAACAGAAACAGCGACGGCTCGCGCACCACCGCGCGACCCATCGCGACGCGCTGGCGCTGACCGCCCGACAACGCTCGCGGCAAACGCTCCAGGTAGCCGCCGAGATTGAGCATCTTCGCGGCGGCCTCGATTCGCGGCTTGAAACTGGCCGGCGACTCCTTGCGAATTCGCGGACCAAACGCGATATTTTCGTAGACCGAAAGATGCGGGTACAACGCATAGCTTTGAAACACCATCGAGATATTGCGCTGCTGCGGCGCGAGATTGTTCGCGCGCGTTCCGCCGATCATCAGATCGCCGCCGCTGATTTCCTCGAGCCCCGCCACCATGCGCATTAACGTGCTCTTGCCGCAGCCCGACGGACCGACCAGCACGACGAACTCGCCGTCGTCGATATGAAGGTCGATGCCATGCACCACCTGCGTATCGCCGTAGCGTTTGAAGATGCCGCTCAGTTGCACTGCTGCCATGCTGTCCTCGTCGTCTGCAGGTTTCGGTCAAAGCGATTCGAGCGTCAGTTCTTGCGCCATCAAACGGTTGCCGGCCATCAAGCCGCCGTCGACGGGAAGCGCGACGCCGGTAATCACGCGCGCCATTGGGGAGGCGAGAAACAGCACGGCGTCGGCAATGTCGTCGGGCGTCGCGAAGTCGCGCAACGGGTACCACTTCTTCAGGTCCTCGAAGACCTGCGGGTTCTTGTCCACGCGCGCCTGCCATGCCTGGGTCTTCACGGTGCCCGGACACACGATGTTCGCGCGGATGCCATAGCGGCCCAATTCCAGTGCGAGCGCCCTGGTGTAACTGATCAAGCCCGCTTTTGCCGCGCTGTATGCGGGATGCCCGAGCGCGGCCATGCCGTTCACCGAGCCGATCAGCACGAGCACGCCATGCTCGCGTTCGATCATGGACGCGCGTACGGCTTCCACCGTGTGGTACGTGCCGTTCAGGTTCAGATGAATATCGCGTTGCCAACTGGCGGCGTCGGTCGTGGCAAGCGTGAGCCCTTCAGCGGCGCCCGCGTTCGCGACGAGGACATCTACCGGTCCACGCTTCGCCACTGCGGCGGCTACGGCTTGCTGCACCGCCGCGGCGTCGCCGAGATCGGCAGCAAGCGGCGTTACCCGCGTTTCGCCGAGTTGCTTCGTCAGGCGATCGAGCGCCGAGGCGTCGATGTCGAGCGCCAACACCGTGTCGCCTTCCTCCACGAAACGCCTGCACAGCACGCTGCCGATGCCGCCGCAAGCGCCCGTCACCAACACCACTCGCTTCATTTTGCCCTCGCTTTCACGCGCGCTGCACGGTTCGCGTTCCGTGTAAATTTCTTACAGCACCGTGCGGCGCACAACTGTTTCTGTCCCGGATAGTGGGTAATCGGCCAGCGGCCCGCGCCCAGAATATCCCTGTTTTACAGGCATCTTATGCACAAACATGCCGGATAAAAAATATCGCAGACCCTACGTGACAATGCATTTTTAGCCGTGTAGGATTTTTTCAAACAATTCAACACACAGCGGCCGGCGACGGCAGCCAACCTGTTCAGGAGAGAGAAATGTCGTTGCATGCCCGTGCTTCCCTCGCGCTCGGCAAAGTCGCCGTGGCGCTCGCTTTTGCAGGTATCGCCGTAGCGGCTCATGCCGACACGGTCCGCGTGACCGTCGCGCACTACAGCGATGCAACCGCTCCGTACTTCGAGAAGATGGCGCGCAACTTCGAGAAGGCAAATCCCGGCACCACCATCAAGATCGAAGACGTGAACTGGGACACATTGCAGCAGAAGCTGCAGACGGATATCTCCGGCAATGCGAATGCCGACCTCGCGATCGTCGGCACGCGGTGGCTGCTTGACTTCGTGAAGGACGATGTGGCCGAACCGCTCGACGGCTATATGGACGCCAATTTCAAAGCACGCTTTATCGGTCCTTTCCTCGCGCCAGGCGAGATCAACGGCAAACTCTACGGGCTGCCGATTGCGGCATCCGCCCGAGCGCTGTACTACAACAAGGACCTGCTCGCCAAAGCCGGCTATCCGGATGGCCCGAAAACATGGAACGACGTGATCGAGGCGTCGAAGAAACTGAAGGCGCAGGGCATTGCCGGTTTCGGTCTGCAGGGCAAGGAAATCGAAACGGACGTGTATTTCTACTATGCGCTGTGGACCAACGGCGGCGACGTGGTCGGCAAGGACAACAAGGCGGCGTTCAATTCGCCGGCCGGCGTGAAGGCGGCCACGCTGTATAAATCGCTGATCGATCAGGGCCTGACGCAGCCGGGCGTAACCGGCTATAGCCGTGAAGACGTGCAGAACCTCTTCAAGCAAGGCCGCGTGGCGATGATGATCTCCGCACCGTTCCTCGCAAAGCAGATCAAGAAGGAAGCTCCTAATCTCAAGTACGGCATTGATCCCATTCCGATGGGTACCACGCACGCCACTTACGCGGTCACGGATTCGATCGTGATGTTCAAGAACTCGAAAGTGAAGAAGTCCGCGTGGAAGTTCCTCGACTATCTGTTCACGAAGGAACCGCGCGTCGAGTTCACGACCACAGAAGGCTTCCTGCCGACTACCAAGGCAGAATCGACCGACCCGGCGTTCAATGATCCGGATACCAAAGCATTTGTCGCCTTGTTGCCCACCGCCCGCTTTGCGCCGACCGTGACGGGCTGGGAAGACACTGCGAAAGCCGTGACCGACGCAATGCAGTCCATCTATCTGGGCAAGGCGAAACCGGCCGATGCGCTGAATGCGGCGGCCGCACAGGCCAACAAGTCGCTCGGCCATTGATGCGCGCGGCGCGCCGATCTTGCGGTAACTCGCTGCACGGCAAGCGCGCCGCATTCGTTGCGACTGCCGCCGTGGCAATGAGCGCGGCGCGCGTTGCGGCTTTCACGCTGGCAGCTCCCGACTAACCGGCCCATTCCGACGCGCCCGCATGCTTCATGCGGGCGCGCCTCACGATCGAGCACGCATGAGCCGTTCTGCTTCTTCACGTCTGCAAGCGCCGTGGCTGCTGATTGCGCCGAGCCTGGTGCTGGCGCTTTTCATCATCAGCTATCCGATTTTCAACATCGTGTGGCAATCGCTGCATGAGGTGTCGCGTTTCGGGGCGATTCGCGACTTCACCGGCTTGCAGAACTTCTACTCCATCTTCAGCGACCCCACGTTTCTGGCGGCCGCGCGTCGTACGATTGTGTGGACGGTGTTCGTGGTCGGCGGGACGGTCGCTATTTCGGTGCCGGTCGCATTGGTGCTCAATCAGGACTTCCATGGACGCGGCATCGCGCGAACCATCGTCATGCTGCCGTGGTCAGTTTCGCTGACCATGACCGCGGTTGTCTGGCGTTGGGCCTTCAACGACGACTACGGCATGGTCAACGTCACGCTTCAACGCCTGGGTTTGATCGGCGGCCCGATTCACTGGCTGGCGACACCTGAGCTTGCGTTTCCGGTGGAAATCGCAGTGGGCGTGCTCGTGTCGATTCCATTTACCGTGACGATTCTGCTCGGTGGATTGTCTTCGGTGCCCGGCGACATCTATGAAGCGGCGCGCATCGACGGCGCGAGCGCATGGCAGCAGTTCCGCAAGCTCACGCTGCCGTTGCTGCGGCCCTTCATCAATATGGCGATTCTGTTGAACGTGATCTATGTGTTCAACTCGTTTCCGATTATCTGGGTGATGACGCAGGGCGGCCCCGACAACAGCACGCACATTCTCGTCACATATCTATACGAGCTCGGCTTCAGGCTCGGTCGACCGGGCGAGGCGGCCGCTGTGTCGCTGATCATGCTCGTCATGCTGTTCGTGTTTTCGATGGCGTATCTGCGCCTGCAGCCGGCCAAAGAAGGAGAACCGTCATGACGCTCACCGCGAAAACCAAACGGTCGCTGTGGTGCTGGCTTGCCTTGTCGCCGCTGGTGGTGGTCGTGCTGTTCCCGTTTGCGGTCATGCTGTTCACCGCATTGAAACCGGCTTCCGAGATTTTCGTTTATCCCGCGCGCTGGTTGCCGGTGCATTGGCAGTGGAGCAACTTCGTCGACATGTGGCAAGCCGCCAATTTCGGCGTGGCGCTGCGCAACAGCACGGTCATCAGTCTACTGTCGACATTGCTCGCACTCGCGGTGAGCTTGCCCGCAGCTTACGCATTGGCGCGCTTTCCGTTCCGCGGACGCGGACCGTATCGCCAGTTCCTGCTGGTCACGCAGATGCTCTCGCCCATTCTGCTGGTCGTCGGCCTCTTCCGGCTCGCTGCAATGATCCCTTATGGCGACGGTAATCTCGTCGATTCGAAAATCGGCGTGATCGTTTCCTACGCGGCCTTCAATATTGCCTTCGCGGTCTGGATGCTGTCTTCGTATTTTCAAACGGTGCCGCGCGATCTCGAGGAATCAGCGTGGCTCGAAGGATGCGGACGAGCAAGAGCCGTTTTCAAGGTGTTTCTGCCGCTTGCCGTGCCCGCGATTGTCGTCACGGCAATCTTCACGTTCATTAACGCGTGGAATGAGTTCGCGGTTGTCTACACGCTGATACGCTCGCCGGAGAACAAGACGCTCACTGTACAGGTGACCGATATGGTCGCCGGCAAATATGTGGTTGAGTGGCATCTGGTGATGGCCGCGACGCTTTGCGCGACGTTGCCGGTCTCGGTGGTGTTTGCGTGGTTGCAGCGGTATCTGGTGAAGGGTCTGGCGCTGGGTGCGGTGAAGTAGGTCGAGCGGACCGAGCTGAAGTTCGGCAACTTCAGCGCGGTCAGGGTCGTCAGCGCCTTCATGGCGCTCAGCGCACGCGGCGCTGAGCGCTGGCAGCTTTATCCGCTTATTCAGTGCCGCGGACAATGCGCAGATCGCGCTCTACTGCGTCGCCCAAGGCCTCGAGCGCTTTCTTGTAGGCGTCGCTGTCATATGCGGCGACCGCTTCTTCATACGACGGGAACTCGATCACCACCGTCCGCTCCTTCATGCCCTGCTCGCGAATTTCGTCCGCGACGCCGCGCACGAGAAATCTGCCGCCGGCGGCCGTCACTGCGGGCATAGCCAACTGGCCGTAGGCCGCCAGCTTCGACGGATCGTTGATCTTGCGATATGTGGTTACCCAATACCCCTTGCTCATTTGACGCTCCTCGTTGTTGATGGTCATGCGAGAAGGAGAGCGTATCAGAGATCGCGCAGCCGCCAGCCAGGCCTTATCTCGTCGGCGTGCATCGGCGCGGCAAGTCTGATCCGATACTCACCCGGCGAATCGCGCCACATGGCCGAAAAAGATGGCCTAAAACGTTGAATATCGGCGGGTGACAAACCGCTAAGTTCTGTAGAAACTCTTCGTACGATCCACGCTGTGTATAGACGGCTGACCGTTCGCGTTTAAAACGCAGCGCATTGCCGTTCACGGTCAGGCAACGAGTCGTCGTTTATCATGGACCCGTGCCTTTGGATGAAGCTTCAGTTTAGATATGACTAATACCGGAAAGACGCTGATTGTCGGCCTCGTGCTGGCGGACCTGGTGATCTGCGCCTATTTGCTCTACCCGCGCGAGGAAAAGAAGTCGGCGGCGTCGCCCGAGGCGGTGCTCACCGCGCCTGACATCGTCGATTCTCGCCCGGCCGAAAACCATGTGATTGCGGGCAGCATCGCTCGTCCCGCATCGCCGCAGACGGCTGCGAATGCGAACAACAGCCGCGCCCAGAACGGCACGAACGTGAGCCGCGTGGACGTGCGGCCGCCGGCGGCGGCTCAGGCGATTGCGACGCAACCCGCGATGCCTGCGACGCCGGCCGCACCAGCGGCGCCGGTCGACGGCCTCACGAATGTGCCCGCCGCGGACATGCAAACGCAGGCGCAGCTTCCGCCGGTCTCGCAGCCGGCGCAGCCCGTGCAACCGCAACCGCAAGCGCAAGCTCAGCAGCAACCGCAGGTGCGAGCGCAGTCGCAAGCGCAGCAGCAGCAGTCGCAACCGCAACCTCAACGCTCCTACGCAAGGTCCAGGACCACGCAGCATGCCGAAGAGTCGCGCGGCCACGACGATCTGCGCCGCCGTGGCTCGAGCGACGTAGGCGCGATGATGACGGAACTGCTCGTGCGCGAGTCGGCGAAACTCGATCCTTCGTTGCCGCCTCCGCCTCCCGCCGACCCCGTCGATCTCAATCGCCGCAGTACGAACCCTGTCGCCGCTGCGATGACCGATCAACTGGTCAAGGAGTCCGCGCGCGTGGCGCCCGCGTCCGGCGCGCAAAAGCTGCCGGGCACAAAATAGACGCGGACTGCCTTATGCCGTTGCCAGATCGACGGCATCGGGGTAATGCATTCTCGACGCGATCTGCTCGCGCAGATACGCGTCGAATGCCTGCGCGACTTCCGGATGCCGCAGCGCGAACTCCACGGTCGCTTTCAGATAGCCGAGCTTGCTGCCGCAATCGAAGCGTGTGCCCGCATAGCGGTGCGCAAGCACCTGCTCGTTCGCGAGCAGCGCTTGCAGCGCATCGGTAAGCTGATACTCGCCGCCCGCGCCCGGCGAGAGATTGCGTATATGCCGGAAGATCGCGGGTGTGAGAATGTAGCGCCCCACGACGCCGAGATTGGACGGCGCATCTTTCGGCGCGGGCTTCTCCACGATCGTCGATACCTTCAGCAAGCCGTCGTCCCATTCGCGGCCGCCCACCACGCCATAAGAACTGCTGTGCTCGCGCGCAATGGTTTCGACGCCGATCACGGAGCTATGGTAATGATTGAACACATCCACCATTTGCGTGAGCACCGGCGGCTCGCCATGCAACAGGTCGTCGGCGAGGATCACGGCAAACGGCTGGTTGCCCACCAGTTTCTCCGCGCATAGCACGGCGTGGCCGAGGCCGAGCGCGTCGGCCTGGCGCACGTAAAAACAGTCGACGTTGGCCGGTTTTATGCCGCGCACCAGTTCCAGCAGCTTCTCCTTGCCGCGCGCCTCGAGTTCCGCTTCGATCTCATACGACTTGTCGAAATGATCTTCAATGGCGCGCTTGCTTCGGCCTGTTACGAAGATCATTTCGGTGATGCCGGCTGCAATCGCCTCTTCCACTGCATACTGAATGAGCGGCTTGTCGACAATCGGCAGCATCTCCTTCGGACTTGCCTTCGTCGCGGGCAGAAACCGTGTGCCCAACCCCGCCACCGGAAATACCGCCTTCGTCACTTTCAACATGATCGACCCCGTTATTGACAATTGAATCCCTGCGCCCGCTTTACTGACGATGCCGCGAGCCGTCGCGCAGCGCCGCGCTGCTTCGACAATGCCGATGCATCAGCGGCGTCGATGCTCACTCGCGAGGCGGTTTCCGGTGACAACAGCAACGCGTTCATCACGCGCAGCCGCCACTCCTCGGGCGGCATGCCGTCAATCGACGTAATCAGTTTCACCTTGATCGACGGATTCAGAACCAGCCGCTCGCGCAAGCTATTGACGATCCATCGATCCAGACGGCGTGTCAGGCCAAGACGTTCGAGGGCCTCCAGCGCGACGCCCAGCGGCCTCGTCTTGCCGCCCGCGCGCTCGGTCAGCGCGAGCGCAAAGCAAGTCTTTTGCTGCGCGTTAGCGCCCTGCCGTAGTGGCGTGAGTTCGACGGCGAGCCGGCCCTGGTCCATCGCGCGAAACAGCGCGACAGCAGTAGCCATGTCGCCTTGATACTGCTCGCGCCAGCCTGGCAGTCGACCAGGCAAAAGCGAGGCCGTGCCGACCGCGTCTATGTCGAACGGTTCGTCGCCATAGCGGGCAACGCGCACCGAAATGGCCGGATAAACGGTTCCGCCGTCTCCATACACGGGAGCGCCGCCGAGTGCTTCGACGATCCGGTCGGGCAGACTCGCATCGCTCATTGGCAATGCGCCGCTCAGCAACTCGGCTTGCGAACCGGCGTCGAACGCGAACAAGATGTGATCGCCGCTGCGTGCGACCATGCCGCCTTCCACCGCAACTAGCTGGCGCGCGCGCTCGAGCACCGCGCGCCGCACGGTGGCGCCGAGCGGGCGTTCGTAGGCCGCCTCGATCTGCCGCACGTTGAAGATTGATGCAACGAGACATAGCGGCATCGCACCATCGCGCGATTTGCCGGGCCCCACGCCGAGACGGCTCAGCAGTGAAGCCAACTGCGCATCGTTCAGCAAGCGATGCAGGTTACTCATCGCGGGCCTCGCGTTCCGCGATTTCCAGCGGGTTTGACAACGCAGTGCCGGCTAGACGCTGACGCTCCGAGTTCCCATACCCGGTAGGCGTCATTCCGGTCCCAACTAGATCGCACGCACAACTCATATCGCTACCCCCTGCAACATGGCGAAATCGCTTTTTCTGCAGTGCATCATAGGCGCTTCATTTCGCGCGCAATTTCAAGGTGTCCGATTGCATCCACCTATTGGCGGATGCGACCAAAGTGCGTTCGGAGATGTTCGAGGCGCGGGTTCGCGGGATGCAGTAGTGAGCCGCATGGCGACGCTGACCACAGTCACGGTCGCGTGGGAGAACGTTATGGATGCGTCGGCGTCGACAAGATGGTGATGGGCCGCCGAGTTCTCATCACGCGTATTCGTCTGTATTGCGAAGCTTTATACAGATTGAAGAGGGTACTTGATTGTCGCGTTCGGCCAAGAGCTTGGGCAAAACAGCCGCAGCTTCGCAATTGGCGATTTTGCGCGGCTAAACTCCGTTCCGGTCTTCGAGGGATCGCTATCTCAGGACTACCCCGTCCCTCGACTTTCGGCCTGCCGTTCCCTCGGGCGGCAGGCTTTTTTTTCGCGGTGCGGCTTGCGCAACCGCGTCGCCGAAAATGGGCTGGCGAGCCATGAACCGGTGGAACGGCGCCGCGCATCCGTCAATGGCGCCGCCTGAAATGAAGGCGCGCGCCACGAAATGATGCCGGCGCGCGCGACACTGTGAAGCAACAGTTTGGTCAAATGCAATGCTAGTGACTGGAAGCTTCGTCCGTGCGGAACTGTGTCTTGCGATAGCTGCTCCAGTTATTGCCACCCTTGCAGACGAGTTGTGTCCCTTCAACGTGGCACCACGCTTCATATCCAGGCGAATACAGCCATTCGCCGATCCAGTGCAAATCGACATGCGGGTCCTTCTGCGTGCCGGACGAAACAAAGTTCGCCGCGTCGTCCGTGCTGCCCGAACCCGTGTATTGAGCAACGGCGGGATACGGGAACACAGGGCGCGTGCGGGTTGCCTGTCCGCTCGAATCGACGATAGATGCGACGATTGTCCCCGGCTTCGTGCCGGTTTCCACCCAGGCCATCACCGAAGTCACGATGTCGAATGTGTTCGGGCCGTTGCCGCCACCGCAATGCGCGACGCCCGGAAACAGATAGAGCCTTGTGAACCGGTCAACGTTTTCACCGCCCATCACATTCTTCATCTGTTCGTAGTACTCAATCGTGCCGCGCGGTGTGATGTGTTGATCCTCGAGTCCATGCCACAGTATCAGTTTGCCGCCACGGCGCGCGAACGGACTCAGATCGGGATCGGTGGCCGCGAGATAGTTCGACGTCTGCACCGTCTTCAGGAATGAATCCACGGTGAACTTCAGATCGGTGATCGTCGCGGACGGATACGATGCGTTGAAGTAGTCAAGGTACTTGAGGAACGGCAGCACGAAATTGATCGTGCCGCTCGGCCCCGCATCGGTGGCTGGAATAAAAAGACTCCAGTTCAACTCCGAACCCCATTCACGCGATACCGGTTGCTCGAGATGAATGCCGCGCGAATCGGTGGCTCCATCGTGGATCGCGCGAACCACGTCCACTTCCGCTTGCGAGAGGCAGGTAGAGCTCGCCTGATTCTTCGCGCACAGCATGGTCGACGGATTGAAGCGGCACACTTGCGGATTGTCGATCACGCCATCGGTCACGCCATCCAGGCCATCGCACGCAGCCAATACGGCGGCGTGAATGAGCGGAAGCTTGTCCGCCAGCAGAATGTACTTGCCGGTATTTGGATCGACGTTGACGGCGGCCGGCCACGCGTGGTGAAACGTGTTCTGCACGAGCAGGTCGTTCGCGGGCGCGCCGGCCGCGATGCCGTCGAAATCGTCCGGGAAACGCTGCGCTTCCATCAGCGCTTCGCGGCCTCCATCGGAACAGCCGTCGAAGTACGAATACTTCGCTGGGCGCGCGTAGAACCTGTTGATAATCGCTTTCGACACCTGCGCCGTGGCATGTTCCGCACGATAGGCAAAGTCGAGCTTCGCCTGCGGACTCAGTGCCCACGATCCGTCATTGAGCCCTTCGTGGCCCATGTCGGTTGCCGCCATCGCGATCTGCCCGTTGGTAACGGGCACGCATGTCGAAGCCATTGGCGCATTCACAGAAAGATTGCCGCAGAGACCGCCGCAACCCGCCTGCAGATAGCGCTGCGTCCAGCCTTGCGTGGGCAGTTGCAATTCGAACAGCGACGCGCCCGGCCCGATTGTGCCTTTCACGTCGCAGACGGGCGCCGGCAGTTTGTTTTGTCCGACGACGGTGCCGGCAGGAAGAACGGTCGCTGACGTGATCGTCACCGTGCCGTCGGTCACGCCGTTCAGATCGATGTTCATGACGGCTGCGCAGTCCATCGCGGGCAGCACTGCGGGCAGACTGGCGAGTCCGCCGCTCGCGGCTTGTGCGGCGGACGGCACGCCGGTCATTGCGATCAATGTCGCCATGGCGATCAATAAGGCGGACCAGCGCCCACTGGCGATTCGTTGCGCGCAGCGGCTCTTCTGCCACTCGCGGGCGGCCAGCAAAAGGCCGCGTGCTATCCGTCCTGCTCTGAAAAATACAGGCATTGTTGTCTCCAGTCGTTGTCGTCGAAAAGCGTTGTCGTCGAGAAGCGCGGTGGACATGCTGTCAAGATAGATGCAAGTGCCCGGCGGCACGTCGCCGTCTGGCGCGATGTGCGAGTATCAATATAGGTCGAGGCCGGACCGGAAAGTAGGCAGCAAGGTGCCGCTGAGCCAGCGCGAAATTATTCAGATATCCGAATTTTTCATGGTATTGGCTGAAGCTGCCAAAGGTATTGCGAAACCATATCCATTAGGAAAGACCCGGAAAATCAATAAGCTAGCCCATGGTCGGCAAGCAGACCGCACGGCTTTCGCATGAACGCATGTAGCGCCTGCAACATCGCCGGCTCATAAGAAAAACAGATTGGCCAGGTTAATTTTCGCAATTGCCGATCGCCTGCTGAAACCGGCGCGGACGGCCGCGGGTCGCGAAACACTAAACTATCGGGCGACGCATGCACCGATTCATCGTTTGACACTCATGGGAGACGAAGTGAAATTCGACACGACAACCGTCCGCCTGATTCTCGCCATTGCCGAGGAAGGCAGCATCTCGCGAGCCGCCGACAAGCTGAGCCTGGCGGTCGCGGCGGCATCGCGGCGCGTGTCGGACCTGGAGGAGCAACTCGGAGCGAAGCTCTTCAGGCGCGTGCCGCACGGCGCGGAAATCACCGAGTCGGGCACCAGGCTGCTCGAATACGTTCGGCAGATCGACAACCTGATAGACCGCATGGAAGGCGATGCGCAGGCGCTCAATCATGGCCTTGAAGGACGCATCATCATCGGCGCGCCCAAGGCAGTGGTGATTCAGTTTCTGGCCCGCGAGATCGCGGCGATCCAGCAAAAGTACCCGCGCATCGCGCTGAAAATCGTCGAGGAAAACAGCAAGATCGTGCAGCGACTGCTGCGCGACAAAGTGATTGACGTGGGCATCTACGAGAAGAAAAGCGGCTTTCTCGACCTCGACAAATTCGCGTATAGGGAAGACCGGCTCGTGCTCGTTTATAGCCGCGCGCATTTCCAATTCGGCACTGCGCCCGTTAGCATCGACGATATGCTCGACGTTCCCATCGTGAGCCTGGGCAAGGGCTCGGCGGTACTGTCGGCAGTGGAGCGCGCGTATCGCAGCCGCGGCCGGCTGTTTCCGAACAACCTCACGGTGACCGGCTTCGACACCATGCTGGCGATGGTGCGTCATGGACTCGGCGTCGGCCTGATGCCGCCTGATGTGCTGCAGAGCTTCCGCCCCGAGGCAGCGCTAGCGTCGGTCGAGCTTGACGGAGACTGGGCACGTCGCCATTACGTGTTGTCCTGCGTCGAGGGACACGCTCAGGAACAAACGCTGCGCAACGTCGTCGAGGCGTTGCTCGCGGGCGGCTAGCCGTGCCCGCATGCACAGCGGTTTCGCGAGCCGCGAAACCAGCCATGACGCCGCGATTCTTGCGGCGCGCCCTCCAACTCGGCGACAGTGGAGTCACAACATGACTCATCCGACCAGGGAGGAAGCCCGCCATGACGCAATCAACGCATCTACCGCTGCAAGGCATACGTGTGCTCGACGTGAGCCAGGTGATGGCGGGCCCGTTCGCCTGCATGATGCTCGCCGACCTGGGCGCGGACGTCATCAAGGTCGAGCCGCCTGAAGGCGACCAGACGCGCAGTTCAATGGGCTTCAAGATGAAAGGCCCCGACAGCATGGGCTTTCTGAACCTCAACCGTAACAAGCGCTCGGTCACGCTGGATCTGAAAAGCGACGAAGGGCGCGAGATGTTCTACAAGCTCGCGAAAACAGCGGACGTCATTGTGGAGAACTATCGGCCCGGCGTCGTGCAGCGTTTGCGAATCGACTATGAGTCCATCAAGGCGATCAATCCGAAGATTGTCTATGCGAGTATTTCGGGCTTCGGGCAGAGCGGGCCGTGGGCGTCGCGGCCCGGCTTCGATCTGATGGCGCAGGCCATGTCCGGCGTGATGAGCGTAACGGGCTACAAAGGCGGCAAACCGGTGAAAGCCGGCGTTCCGGTCGCGGACATCGGCTGCGCGCTTTTCGCCGTGTATGGCGTGCTGTCCGCTTACATCGGCGCGCAGAAAAGCGGCGAAGGCCAGCATATCGACGCGTCGTTGTTCGATTCGATCATGGCCTTCTCGATCTGGGACATGTCCGACTACTGGGGCACCGGGGTGCCGCCGACCCCGCTTGGCACGAGCAACAAGATGAGCGCGCCCTACCAGGCCGTGAAGGCGCGCGACGGTTACTTCGTCATGGGAGCGACAAACCAGAAGCTCTGGACCCGATTGTGCGAAGTGCTGGATCGCCGCGACCTGCTGGAGCACGCCGATTACGCGAGCGTGTCGCTGCGCCTGAAAAATCGCGAGGCGATGATCGAGGCGCTGGAGCAGGAATTCGCGAGGCTCGACAGCGCGGAATGGGTCGACATGCTGCTTGCCGCCGGCATTCCAGCAGGTCCGATTCTTTCGTATCCAGAAGCGTTTGCAAGCGAACACGCCCAACATCGCAAGATGTGTATGGAGATCGATCACCCGAACGAGGGCAAAGTCAAAAACATCGGCTTTCCGGTGAAACTGCTGGGCACGCCGCCTACCGTGCGCCGCCATCCGCCACTGCTCGGGGAGCACAACGACGAGATCTTCGCTGAGATCAACGGAGCCGCGTCATGAGCGAACAGGAACTGGTTCGCCTCACGTTCCATGCCTCAGGCGCGGCGGAAATTCTGATAGACAGGCCCGAGCGGCATAACGCGATGACACTCGACATGTACGAGTCGCTGCTCGCGCATGTCGCGCGGTGCGAGGCGAATGGCGATGTCCGCTGCATTCTTTTGCGCGGCGCCGGCGGCAAGTCTTTTGTCTCCGGCACGGACATCGGCTATTTCGAGGACTTCCGCGATGGGCGCGACGGCATCGCGTACGAAGCGTTTGTCGAGCACGTGATAGACACCGTCGAGCGGATTGCCGTGCCGACCATCGCCGTGATCGACGGCTGGGCAGTGGGCGGCGGTCTCGCGCTCGCCACGGCCTGCGATTTCCGCGTCTGCACCGAAGCTTCGCGCTTCGGCGCGCCGATTGCGAAGACGCTGTCGAACACGCTGTCGTCGCGCAACATCGCGCGGCTTCAGGCGGCATTCGGCACACCGCGCGTCAAGAAGATGCTGATGCTCGCCGACTATCTGACGGCCGAAGAAGCGCTCGCGTGCGGATATGTGCAGGAGGTCTGCACCCGCGAGGCATTGGAAAACGCAGCGCACACGCTCGCGCAACGACTGATTGCGCTCTCGCCGGTCACGCAGCACGCGGTAAAGGAAAGCTTGCGCCGCATCGTGATCGAGCAGCGACTCGACGACGAAGATCTGATCGAAGCTGTGTATGGCAGCAGTCGTTTCAAGGACGCGGTAGCGGCGTTTACAACGCGCCGAGGCCGCGATTGAAACGCCGTCTGAAGCACGCGCGTTAGAACGCCACCCTTAAATTGGCCGGTGCGCGCGCGGCGCACCCGGCTTTCGCGACATTTAACGCAGCGCGACTAGTTAGTCGTAGTGGCGATGCTTGTGCCGTTTCTTGCCCGAACGGTAGCCGCGCGAGTAGTCGTCGGCATACGAGTTGGAGCGCGAGATGTTGCCACCAAGCGCCGCGCCCGCGCCGCCACCCAAGGCTGCGCCGACCAGGCCGCCGCCACGGCCGCCCATTGCATTGCCGGCCGCCGTGCCCGCGCCGCCGCCCAGCGCGCCGCCGATAATCGCGCCCGTGCGCTCGCGACGGTTCGACGTTACCGCGCCGCCCGCTCCGCCGCCCACGGCGCCGCCGATCACGGCGCCCGTGCTGCCGCCGACCGCGCCGCCCAGCGCCGCACCCGCGACGCCACCGAGGCCGCCGCCGAGCGCGTTACTCATGTCGCCGGCCACCGCCGACAAGGAAGCCGCGCTCGCGAGCGCCGCAACAGCCACAATCTGGAGGATTTTCCTGGACATAAAAGGTCTTTGGTTTTTTATGAGACGGCGCCGAGTATAACCGGTGAGATGAAAGGGCTCTGTAACTACGGCACGGCTTACCGGTAAGACGTGTAACAAATGATGGCGCCGTCATTTTTACCTTTAGCTGCCCGCTCCGCTCAACGCTCGCGCTTCTTTTTCAGCTGGATCGTTTCGAACAGTTCATAGTTCGCAGTCGGCGTCTGATCCGCACCGGGCGCATGGTAGTAGTTCATCGTGATGGTGGTCTCGCCGCCCGCATGGCCCGGGTCGTGATCGAACACGGCGATGCCATAGCCGGTGCCGGTATCGCGTTGCGCGGACCAGATCGCGTCTTCCACGGCGTCGGCGCTTGCTCGAACGAAGGTGCCCGCCGTCGTGCCCGGCGCCGGACGATTAGGCCGCGTGAAGATGCGCGCTTGCGGCAGTCCAGTGCCTGCATCCACGCCATAGACGTCGAGCGGCGCGCTCGTGCCGCCGCCGCCGAGAATCAGGTGGATCGTGCCGTGGCTCGTGTCGAAGGTCGACGCGCCCGCGGAAATCGCCGACATCACCGGCTTCGGCTGCAAGGTATCGACCGGCTGGCCCGTTGCAATGTCGGTGCCCTTGTGGTGATTGCAGCCGCGTACCGGGTAGCTGCGCTCGTAGTCGTGGTCGTGACCGCACAGCACGAGGTCCACGCCGTAGCGGTCGAAGAGCGGCAGCCACGCTTCGCGAATGCCCTTGTCAGAGCCGTTGCCCGTCTTCGATGAACTCAGCGCGTCCTGATGCATCTGCACGACGATCCAGTCGATGTCGTCGTCCTCAGCCGCGTGGCGCAGTGTCTTCTCGAGCCAGCGCGTCTGCTCGCCGCCGCTGTAGCCGCGCACATAGAAGGACGTGCCCGGCTGGATCGGCGGATTGCCGGTGCTCGCCGCCGGCACGAGCGGATTGGGCCCGGCCACGAAGGCGGCGGCGTCCTGATAGACGACGTCGTCGGCATCGAGCGAAATGAACAGCACCGAGCTCACGCGGAAGCTGTACCAGCGCCCCTGAAAACGCGTGTGATTGTCGGGCAGCGTATAGCGCGCGAGATACGACGCGAACCCTTGCTCGCCGTTATGGAATTCGATCTCATGATTGCCGGGGCATGGCATCCACGGACGATTGGCCGCCGAGGTCTGGCAGTTGTTGCCGAAGTCGCGCCACACTTGCGGCTGTTGCGTGGGGTTCAGGTTTGCATAGCACAGATCGCCGTTGAGCAGATGGAACAGCGGCTGGAAGCGCTCCACCGCCTGCACCGCAAAGCGGCTTTGCGGCGACGACAGCACCCAGCCGGTGTTCGGTGTCGCGAGGTCGCCGTAGCTCGTCCAGCGAAACGGCGCGCGGCCGCGCGGCGCAGTGCGAAAGCTGCCGCTGAAGGGCTGAGCCGCGTTGCTGTCGTTCTCGGCCGTAACCTCGTATTGGTAGCTCGTGTCGGGCGTGAGGCCACGCAGACGCGCGTGATAGTTGAACACGACCTCACCGTTCAGGCCGTCGGTGTAGGTGGTCTGCACGCCATGCACCACGTGTTTCGTGTCGCCTGGGCTGCCAATGCGCAGATGCGGCTTCACGGCCGCCGCGAGCGACGCCCACGACACGATCACTTCACTCGACGGATCGTTGCCCCAGGTCAGGTGAACCTGCTCGGGCGTGCCGTCCGGCGTGCTGCTCGCGGCGCGCGCCGTCGAAAGAGCATTGGCCGCGCCGGCCAGACCGGACGCGCCGGCAAACTTCAGAAACCCTCGACGCGAAACGATGGAAGCGCCCTGATCGGCTGGCGAGGCCTTAGCGTTTTTTGTATTCGACATGTCAGTGTTTGTGGGTAGGAAGAACTGGCAGCTTTTGACCAGCGATCCTAGTCGCGAAACGGTGACAGTTGAATGAAATGGCTAAACGCTCATGGCCGAACGCTGATGACTGGCGGCTAACGCTGCGGCGGCTGCGGGCTGTTGGCGGGATTCGTATCGAACTTCGAAACGCCTTGAATGCCATGTTCGTCGATGAGATTCAATAGTTCGGTCTCCATCGCATCGGCCAGATGCTTCTCGTAGATCTGTTCGCCCTTTACGTAGACCGTAAATGAGCGCAAGTACTTCGCTTTCTTTTGCGGATTTTCGATCGTCTCGCGCGTCCACTGATAAAGCGGATACTGTTCAATGCCGATGCGCTCGGCCTCGCTCACGTAGTCCGCGAATGCGTCGTACTGGCATTTCACGCTTGCATCGTGCCGATGCAATATCCGTTGAAGCTCTTCATGCGCGCCGGAAGGATCGGCGCGCAGCGCATCCGCAAGTTCCGGCGCGACAGTGAGGCGGAGCTGGAATTTCAAGGTCGGGTCCACATGTTCCTCGCGGTTCAATGTGAGCGGCGCATCGAGGTCCAAGCGGCCGACCGCTTACGCCTGGTTCACGGACTGGGCGGGCAGCTTCTCTTCGATGTGCGCGATTTCGCTGCCCTGCACCGGCTTGCCGAGCAAAAAGCCTTGCGCATGAGTGCAGCCGGAGCGCCGCACGAACTCGAGGTGTTCCTGCGTTTCGATGCCTTCGGCGGTAGTCGGCATGCCGATCTCGCGTGCCAATGCAACGATACCTCGCACGACTGCCGCAGACTCGCGCCGATGCACAGACTCCTTGACGAACGAGCTGTCGATCTTCAGCTCGTCGAACGTGAAGCGCACGAGCGTGGACATCGTCGAAAAGCCGGTGCCGAAATCGTCGAGCGCGATACCGATGCCCAATGCGCGCAGCCGCGAGATATTGCGGCGCGTCACGACGTCGTCGTTCAGCAGCACTGTCTCCGTCACTTCGATATTCAGACGCTCGGGCGGAAGCCGCGTCTTGCGAAGCACGCCCGCGACGATCGAGGCGAACATCTCCTCACGCAGTTGCACCGGCGATACGTTGACCGCAACGGG
This sequence comes from Burkholderia sp. WSM2230, assembly GCF_000472445.1. Taxonomy (GTDB): domain Bacteria; phylum Pseudomonadota; class Gammaproteobacteria; order Burkholderiales; family Burkholderiaceae; genus Paraburkholderia. The sequence continues at coordinate 258,762 of NZ_AXAJ01000005.1, read as the reverse complement.
CACCTTGTCGCGCCACATCACGGCTTCCTTGCACGACTGCAGCAACGCCCACTCGCCGAGCGCGAGTATCAGGCCGGTGCGCTCCGCCGTGGGAATGAACGCGGACGGCGAGAGTTCGCCGCGCGTCGGATGCGTCCAGCGAATCAGCGCTTCGCGGCCGGTCACGGCGCCGCTCGCGAGGTCCACAATCGGCTGATACTCCATGCGCAGTCCGCCGAACGTGCGCAACGCGCCTTCCAGGTCGCTGCGCAGCAGGCTCAGGCTTTCGTCGGAGACATGCTGTTCGGCGTCGAAAATCGCGTAGGCACTCTTGCCGCTGCGCTTGACCGCATATAGCGCACGGTCGGCGCAGATCAGCAATTGCGGCCCGGTCGAAGCGTGTTCCGGATACAGCGCCACGCCCACGCTCGCGCCGATATGCACCAGTGCTTCGCTCAATGTGAACGGCCGCGCCAGCGTCTTGACGATGCTGTCCGCGAGCAGCCGCACGTCGCGAGACGGTTCGGGCGCTTCTGAAATGACCACGAACTCATCGCCTGCCAGGCGCCCGACAATGTCGGTAGCCGGCATCACTTCACGCAGGCGAACTGCGGCTTCCTGAAGAATCTGGTCGCCTGCCGCATGGCCGAGACTATCGTTGATCGCCTTGAAGCCGTCCAGATCGATCAATAGAACAGCGAACAAACCGTCGCGATGCGAAGCGCTGACCGCTGTGCGCTCAAGCAGCAATTCGTTGATGCGCGCACGATTCGGCAAGCCGGTAAGGCTGTCGTGATGCGCGAGGCGCTGACTCGTTTCGCGTGCGAGCAGCAGGGCCACGGTGTCGCGATTGCTGCGCAGCGCCACGGTCAGAAAACCGGCAGCGCAAAACGGTGCCTGGAAGAGCAGCACCAGTTTCCCGGAGCCAGGCGACAGCGCCGCGCCCACGCCGAGCAAGCCGAGAATAAAGAAGATCTGCAGCAACACGAGCCGCGGCGTGGCCGCATTACGTCCGGCGAGTCCGCCGACAACGCCGACCGCGCAAACATTGCCAAGCAGAAACAGTGTGGGATCTGCGCTGACGTTGCAAAGCAGCGCGCCGAAGCCGAACAGCGCGCTCCAAAGAACGCTAGCAAACAGAAAGGCCGCGGTAGGTGTAGGCAGGTTGCGTGCACTACGGCTGCAGCACGACCGGATAAGCGCCAGACGCACGATCAGCAACGCGACGACGGCGCCTGTCCATGTCGCATACAGCAGGCTCGGATGCAGGTAGTAAGCGGTCACGCAGACACTGATTTCGCAGACTGACGCGAAAACAATTGATGCCGTGCGCGTGAAGAGATTGGCGAGAAGTATCTGCCGGTTCTCTGCGCTCAGGTTTTGAGCGGAAGAGACGATCCACCTGAAAAATGGAGACCTTGGTTCGCTAAAAGCCATGACCTACGCATTTTTGATGGTGAAGGGATCGAATCCGACCGCGTGTGCCGCGATTATTACGTAAACGCCGCTCAAAAGGTTAATTCGGCCACTCGGTGGCGGCTTCGCCTTCCCAATTGTTGAGCATCGGCGCGACAGCAAACGGTCTTGCCCCGAGCCCTTACGGAAACCCGTGTCGACGAAGTTCTCTATTTCCGTCTTTCGTAAGGTTAACCCCGATTTAAACGCAAACCAACAAAAGGGAAATTCTGTCTGCTGCGTGTAATCCAAGTGCAACCCATTCGATATCGCCGTAAAGCCCCCGGCTTTGCGGACGGTGTCCCGCGCGCCCGAAAGGAGAGCAATTTGGTCCTGGAACTGGAGCAAGTCAGTGTCGTTTCCGGCGGGCAACCGTATCTGTACGGCGTGGATTTGCGTCTTGTCCCAGGCGCCATCAATGTGCTGCTGGGTCCGACCCAGGCGGGCAAGACTACGCTTATGCGTGTCATGGCCGGGCTGGACAAACCCAATTCGGGCCGCGTGCTGGCCGACGGTCAGGACGTGACAGGCGTCAGCGTGCGCCAGCGCAATCTGGCCATGGTCTATCAGCAGTTCATCAATTACCCGGCGATGACCGTCTTCGAGAACATCGCCTCGCCGCTCCAGTTACAGAAGACCGACTCCGCGGAAATCCGCCGGCGCGTACTCGAAGTCGCGGCGAAACTGCACATCGAGCATCTGCTGGAGCGGCGGCCGAGCGAACTGTCGGGTGGTCAACAGCAGCGCTGCGCGCTCGCGCGTGCGCTCGTCAAGCGCACGTCTCTCGTACTGCTCGACGAACCGCTCGTGAACCTCGACTACAAGCTGCGCGAGGAATTGCGCATGGAGCTGGCTACGCTTTTCGCGGACGGCAAGACGACCGTGGTGTACGCAACCACCGAGCCTCTCGAAGCGCTACTGCTCGGCGGCCACACCGCGGTCGTGGATAAAGGCCGCGTGCTGCAGTTCGGTCCCACGCTCGACGTCTACAACGCGCCCGTCAACGTGGACGCCGCAGCCGTCTTCAACGATCCGCCCATGAACATGCTGACGAGCGAGCTGACCGGAAACGGCACCGCACGTCTGCCGGTCGGCATCGACGTTCCGGTGCGCAACAGCACCGCGGCAAACGGCGCGTGCCGCATCGGCATCCGTCCAGGACACCTGCGTCTCGAGGCGAAGTCCCCGCATGCGGTTGCGGTTCCATGCCGGCTCGAACTCGCCGAGCTGAGCGGCTCGGAAACCTATCTGCACCTGCATACACTGACGGGCGGCATCGACCTCGTTGCGCAGTTGCAGGGCGTGCATCAGATCGAACTCGGCACTCGACTCGACGTTTTCGTCGACCCCGACGAACTGTTTGTGTTCGGCGCGGATACGAAGCTGGTATCCAGCCCGGAGGCCGCTTATGGCGCGCATTGAATTCCAGAATCTCGCGCATGCGTATCGACCGAACCCGGCGGCGCTCGACGACTATGCACTGCAGCCCATGAGCATGGTGTGGGAAGACGGCGGCGCCTATGCGCTGCTCGGGCCGTCCGGTTGCGGCAAGACCACGCTGCTGAATATCGTATCCGGTCTCGTCAAACCGTCCGAGGGCAAGGTGCTGTTCGACGGGCGCGACGTGACCGCGCTCAGCGCACGCGAGCGCAACATTGCCCAGGTGTTCCAGTTCCCCGTGATCTACGACACGATGACCGTGTTCGAGAACCTCGCGTTTCCGCTGCGCAACCGCAAGATGCCCGCCGCTGAAGTGAGAAAGCGTGTGCATGAAGTGGCCGAAATTCTCGATATGACACGCGATCTTCCGCACAAGGCCAGCAATCTCGCGGCGGACGCAAAGCAGAAAATATCGCTTGGACGCGGCCTCGTGCGCCAGGACGTCGCGGCGATCCTGTTCGACGAACCGCTGACCGTGATCGATCCGGCCATGAAATGGATGCTGCGCCGGCAGTTAAAGAAGATCCATCAGCAACTCAAGCTCACGCTCATCTACGTCACGCACGATCAGGTCGAGGCGCTCACCTTCGCCGATGAAGTCGTGGTCATGACGAACGGCCGCATTGTTCAGAAGGGCGGCGCCGACGCGCTTTTTCTGCGGCCGGATCATGCGTTTGTCGGCTACTTCATCGGCAGCCCCGGCATGAATCTGTGTCCGCTCGAGCTGGATGCCGAAGGCGTGCGAATCGGCTCGCAACGCCTCACGCTTGACACCGCCACACTCGCGACGCTGAAAGATGCGCATGCGCATGCAAACGGCGCGCTGACACTGGGCATTCGTCCGGAATTCGTGCGGCTCGCAAGCGAACGCCAGGCGGGCGCCGTGCAGGTTGAGGTTCTGCGCGCACAGCAACTCGGCAACTATCAGCTCGTTACCGCGCAGTGCGACGGCCACGTATTCAACGCGAAGCTCGAGCCGCATTTGCGCGTGGTCGACGGACCCGCCTGGCTGCGCGTGGCCGCGCCCGAAACGGTGTTCTTCTGCAACGACGAAAGAATCGGCACACGCATCTCCGAAGGGGTCGCGCGATGAACAAGCCCGTCAATCAGAAAGCGTGGCTCCTCGTCGTGCCCGTGTTCATCTGCGTGGCGTTTTCGGCGATCCTGCCGCTCATGACCGTCGTCAACTATTCGGTGCAGGACATCATCAGTCCGACACAGCATGTGTTTGTCGGCACCGAGTGGTTTCGCAACATCATGACCGACCCCGATCTGCGCGGCGCGCTCGGCAGGCAGATCATTTTTTCCGCGTGCGTGCTGCTGTTCGAGATTCCGCTAGGCGTGGGCCTCGCGCTTTCCATGCCGGCTTCCGGCTGGCGCGCATCGGCGGCGCTCGTCGTGCTCGCCATGCCCTTGCTGATTCCATGGAACGTGGTCGGCACGATCTGGCAGATCTTCGGACGCCCGGATATCGGCCTGCTCGGTTACTGGCTCAATAGCCTCGGCTTCGACTACAACTACACGGCAAGTCCTACGGCCGCATGGGTCACCGTGCTCGTCATGGACATCTGGCACTGGACACCGCTCGTCGCGCTGCTGTGCTATGCAGGCTTGCGCGCGATTCCCGATGCGTTCTACCAGGCCGCCGAGATCGACGGCGCGAGCCGCTTCGCGGTCTTCCGCTACATCGAATTGCCGAAGATGCGCGGCGTGCTGATGATCGCCGTGCTGCTGCGTTTCATGGACAGCTTCATGATCTACACCGAACCGTTCGTGCTGACTGGCGGCGGCCCCGGCGATTCGACAACCTTCCTGAGCCAGTACCTGACGCAAAAAGCGGTCGGCCAATTCGACCTCGGCCCGGCCGCGGCTTTCTCGCTGATCTACTTCCTCATCATTCTGCTGCTGTGCTTCATTCTCTATAACTGGATGAGCCGCGTCGGCAAAGGCGGCCCCGCTGCGGAAGGAGACGAACATGCAGGATAAGCGCCGCTGGATGCGCACGCTGGTGCTCGTCGTCTACATGGCGTTCGCGCTGATTCCGCTTTACTGGATGTTGTCGATCTCGCTGCGCACGAACGAAGAAACCATGTCGACGTTCGCCACGCTGCCGCAGCACGTGACGTTCGAGAACTACAAGATCATCTTCACCGACCCGTCCTGGTACTGGGGCTATATCAACTCGATCATCTACGTGCTGATGAACACGGTAATGTCGGTGCTCGTCGCACTGCCCGCCGCCTATGCGTTCTCGCGCTATCGCTTTCTCGGCGACAAGCACATGTTCTTCTGGCTGCTCACCAACCGGATGACGCCGCCCGCCGTGTTCCTGCTGCCGTTTTTCCAGCTCTATTCGAGCGTCGGTTTGACCGACACGTATATCGCGGTTGCGCTTGCGCACATGCTGTTCAATGTGCCGCTTGCGGTGTGGATTCTCGAAGGCTTCATGTCGGGCGTGTCGCGCGAAATCGACGAAACGGCGTATATCGACGGCTATACGTTCCCGGCTTTCTTCGTGAAGATCTTTCTGCCGCTAATCAAGTCGGGCGTCGGCGTCACGGCGTTTTTCTGCTTCATGTTCAGCTGGGTCGAACTGCTGCTCGCCCGCACGCTGACTTCCGTCAACGCGAAGCCGATTGCGGCGGTCATGACCCGCACGGTGTCGGCGGCGGGCATGGACTGGGGCGTGCTGTCGGCGGCGGGCGTGCTGACCATCGTCCCCGGCGCACTGGTGATCTACTTCGTGCGCAACTACATCGCGAAGGGCTTCGCGATGGGGAGAGTCTGATGTTCACGTGGATGTACTGGACGCCCGAGGTGGCGATCTTCTTCGTCTGCATTGTCGTGATGCTGGCCGGCATGACGGCGTGGGAACTGCGCTCGCCGACGCACGAACGCAAAGGCTTTCTGCCTATTGCGACGACGCGCGGCGATCGCCTGTTCATCGGCCTGCTCGCGGCCGCCTATGTGAATCTCGCGTGGATCGGCATCAGCGCCGAAGGCTCGAATTCGTGGCCGGGCTTCGTGGCCTCGCTAGTGGTTCTGCTCGCAATCATGTGGAAAGGCTAAAAACAGACGCACGCAATGAGCACTCGCAACTGCCGGTTCCGCTGATGCCCCAGGCGGGCGCCGGAAAGATTGGAGGGGCACGAAGGACACAGGAGAAGACCATGCAACAGAGGAGACGGATCGTCGCGCTCGCAGTGGCAAGCATCGTGTCGGGTGCCTTTGGGAACCAGGCAATGGCGGGCGTGCCTGAAGCGCAGAAATGGGTCGACAGCGAGTTTCAGCCGAGCACGCTTTCGAAGCAGCAGCAGATGGACGAAATGAAATGGTTCGTCGACACTGCGAACAAACTCAAGTCGCAAGGCGTGAAGGAAATTCACGTGGTGTCGGAAACCATCGACACGCACATCTACGAATCGAAAACGCTCGCGAAGGCGTTCACTGAAATCACCGGCATTCAGGTGAAGCACGACATCATTCAGGAAGGCGACGTCGTCGAGAAATTGCAGACGTCCATGCAATCGGGCCAAAGCATCTACGACGGCTGGATTTCCGATTCCGATCTGATCGGCACGCATTATCGCTATGGCGTCATCATCCCGCTATCCGATTACATGGCGGGCGAGGGCAAGGAATACACGAACCCGGGCCTCGATCTGAAGGACTTTATCGGCACGAGCTTTACGACCGCGCCGGACAAGAAGCTCTACCAGTTGCCCGACCAGCAGTTCGCCAACCTCTACTGGTTCCGCGCGGACTGGTTCGCCCGCAAGGACTTGCAGGACAAGTTCAAGGCGAAGTACGGCTACGAACTCGGCGTGCCGGTGAACTGGTCCGCGTACGAAGACATCGCCGAATTCTTTACGAATGACGTGAAGACCATCGACGGCGAAAAAGTGTACGGCCACATGGACTACGGCAAGAAAGATCCGTCGTTAGGATGGCGCTTCACGGACGCATGGCTTTCAATGGCAGGCGAAGCCGACAAGGGCATTCCGAACGGCCTGCCGGTGGACGAATGGGGCATCCGCGTCACGCCGGACGGCTGTCATCCGGTGGGCGCGTCGGTGTCGCGCGGCGGCGGCACAAACAGCCCGGCCGCCGTGTACGCGACCACCAAATACATCGACTGGCTCAAAAAATATGCGCCGCCCGAAGCTTCCGGCATGACGTTCAGCGAAGCGGGCCCGGTGCCTGCGCAAGGCAAAATCGCGCAGCAGGTGTTCTGGTACACCGCGTTCACCGCGTCGATGCTCAAGCCCGGCAACGTGACGAATCCGGACGGCACACCGAAGTGGCGCATGGCGCCCTCGCCGCACGGCGCATACTGGAAGGACGGCATGCAGAACGGCTATCAGGACGTCGGCTCGTGGACCTTCTTCAAGTCGACGCCGGCCAATCAGCGCGCCGCCGCATGGCTGTATGCGCAGTTCGTGACGTCAAAGAGCGTGTCGCTGAAAAAGTCGATCGTCGGTCTCACGTTCATTCGGGACTCCGACATTCATAGCGACTACTTCACGAAGAATGCCGACAAGTACGGTGGTCTGATCGAGTTCTATCGCAGCCCCGCGCGCGTCGCCTGGACGCCGACCGGCAACAACGTGCCCGACTATCCGAAGATGGCACAGCTCTGGTGGAAAAACGTCGGCACTGCAGTCGCCGGTGAAAAGACTCCGCAGGCCGCGATGGATAACCTCGCGAAGGAAATGGACCAGGTGTTGTCCCGCTTGCAGCGTGCCGGCATGAAGGTCTGCGCGCCGGAGCTGAACGCGCAAAGCGATCCGTCCAAGTGGTTGTCCGATCAGCACGCGCCGTGGAAGAAGCTCGGCAACGAAAAGCCGAAGGGCGAGACGGTCAAGTATGAGCAGTTGCTGTCCGCGTGGAAGGCGGGCAAGGTGCGCTAAGCGTCTGACGCAGCAGTTGGCAGTATGTGAACCGGCGGCACGCGATGTGCCGCCTTTTTTGTGCGCGCCGATGCGCAAACGCCGTCTGCGCTACTCGCACGCCATTTCAACGAGCTTGGCGACCGTGTTCATGTTGCGTGCGGTTCCCGTCTTCGCGGCGGAAATTTTGAGTTTTGTGTCCGCCATTCCTTCGTTGTAGTAGACGTAAATCTCGCGCGCGCCGAGTGCCATTTCTTCGTCCCGCTGGCCGCTGGCGTGGGCCAGTGCATCGGCAGGCGGGGGCGCGTCGAGAAAAATCGCAACCGTCCGGTTCGAGGCCGCGGACTTGAACGGATTCGCTTCCAGCACTTGCGCGAGTTCCGTGCCGGTGCGTACGGCGACGCCCACCGGCTTGCCCGCATATTGCTCGAGGCAACCCTCAAGCCGGCTCTTTACCGAAGCTTCGCCAAGCTTGCTGTCGAACACCACATTGCCGCTCGCAATGTACGTGCGAACATTCGTGAAGCCGAGCGACTCGCACATGCTTCGCAACTCCGCCATGGGAAGCTTGCCGGTGCCGCCAACGTTCACCGCGCGCAGAAGAGCAACATATCGGGTCATCGGTCTGATTCTGTTTTATTTAGCGTTGCGAAGAAGTCTTTTACACGAGCGCGGCGGCTCGCACAATCATCAACAAGCCCATGCCGACGATCGCAAACCCAACACCCCGCGCGACAAGCCGACCGCGCGGCGCGAGACGTTCGAGCGTAATGGCAGCCGTTACAACAGCCATTGCAAGCGGATTCATCACGCCCATCACGACGAGCACCGCGGTCAAGCCCGCGCAGCAATAGCAGCAGTGGAGGCCGAGGCGCAAACCATATCGTAATGCAGTAGCAGCACGCGACGGCAAGATTGCGTGGTCGCATTCCGGATCGCGCCGGCAGCAGTGCAGATAATGCGCCTTCCAGGCGGACAATTGCAACGTGCCGGCGAGGAGGACGACCGCGCCGCCAGAAACGGGTATCGCACGCGAAAGCGCCGGCATCCGCATCTCGAGCCCTGCCAAAGCCGCGCCGAGTGCGAACACGGTCACGCCCAACGCGGCCCATACGGTGAAATAGCCGAGGCCGGCCAGCCATCTCAGCATGGCCACTCGCGTGTGCCCTGCCCTACGGAGCGCTTCGCCATAGCGCCACAACGCAGGCGCAAACGAAGGCAGCATCATCGCAATCATCATCGCGATCCACATGCCGACGAACGACGCCGCAACGCGAAGCCACGTCTTCCCGCACATGGGCAGCCACATCATCGACATGGTCCAGCCGCCGGGCATGGGCATCTCGCCCATCGTCGACATGGACAGGCACGCCGCGATGGTCGCCCCGGCGCTGCTGGCGAACAGCACGCCGCAGACGCCGTAAAAAACGGCGCTGCGAGCATCGAATCGCGTGCCGGTTCGTGCGCTCGCGAGCTTGCCGGATTCGCCAACGCCAACGAGATTCATCACACGCCTCAGCGCTTTTCGTATTCGTCGTGACGGCGCCACCAGATGCCCGTCTCGTTGCGCCCCTTCGGCGCACGGTCGAGCCACTGGTACATGCCCCACAGACCGTCGAGTCCACGCGCATAGGTGGAGTATGTGTGGTACACGTCGCCGTCCTCGAGCACGAACGCGCTGAGTCCTGGCCGGTCCCGCGCGTAGGTGGACGCGTCCGTCCCGCAGGTCGCGGCGAACTGCGCGACGGGCTCGGGCGCCGGCACCGCGTCCATTGCGTGACGCCCGCGCTGATAGTTGTATTCGACGGTGCCCTCGCGCTGCTGCGCTTCGGTGAACGAGATGTTGAAGTCGAAGTTGAAGTCGCTGCCCGCCGATGAAGCCCACGGGAACGTCCACCCCATGCGCCGCTTGTATTCCTGCAGCTTCGCGAGGGGCGCCCGCGATATTGCCATCAGCCTCACGTCGTGATTCGCGAGATGCACCGCAAAACCGTCGAACCCATCCGCAATCGCCGAGCACGACGGACAACCCGCCTTGTAGTCCGGCCCGAACATGAAGTGATAGACGAGCAGCTGCGAGCGTCCCGCAAACAGATCGGCGAGCGACGCACTGCCCTCCTCGGTCTCGAACCGGTAGCTCTTGTCGACGCGAACCCAGGGCAACTCCTGACGGCGTCGCGCCAGTTCATCGCTGCGGCGCGTCAACTCTTTTTCGGCGTCGAGCAGGTCGAGGCGTGCCGCCAGCCATTGCTCGCGGGTGCCGGTGGTATGTGTCGTGGTCATGGCTCTCTCCGTTGGGTTTTCCTTCGTCGTTCGATCGTTTCGATACGACGTACTGGTTAGCGGTCGTGCTAGATTAGTACCGGGATTTCCGACGGTGGGAGTGACAAGTGTGGCGCGATTTCAATGAAGACCGACCCGCTCATTCAGGCTGCGGCGCAGGCACTCGCGGCCGGTGATCCGCTCGGCGCATTGAAGCGCGTCGCGTTGCGCGACGACGCGCCGGCGCTCGCGCTGCGCGGCATCGCAATGGCGCAGCTCGGCGATCTGGTGCGAGCGAAGGCGCTCGTGCGAAGCGCGGCGCGCGCGTTCGGCGCGAGGCACGCGGTGGCCCGCGCGCGCTGCGTCGTTGCGGAAGCAGAGATCGCGCTCGCATCGCGCGATCTTGCGTGGCCAACGAAGGCGCTCAGTGACGCGCGCGCGGCACTCCAGGCACACGGCGACCACGTCAACGCTGCCCATGCAGGCTATCTGGAGATACGGCGGCTCATGTTGATCGGCCAGATCGACGACGCCGAACGCCTGCTTGGCGCGCTCGATCCCGCACCTTTGCCGCCCGCGTTAAGGGCCGCGCATGAGCTTGTCGTGGCGGGCGTCGCGCTGCGGCGTTTGCAGACCGCCGCGGCCCGCGTCGCGTTTGCCCGGGCGCGGCATGCCGCGCATGAAGCCCGCATTCCCGCGCTCTTTGCCGAAGTGGAAAGCGCTTCGCATATCTTGCAGCTGCCGGCCGCGCGTCTGATCGCAGGCGGCAACGAGCGCCTGTTGCTGCTTGATGAAGTGGAAGGCCTGCTCGCGTCGGAGGCGCTCGTGATCGACGCATGCCGCCACGTCGTGCAGAAGGCGGGGACGGTTGTCTCGCTGACGCGGCGCCCGGTGTTGTTCAACCTCGCGTACCAGCTTGCCGAAGCATGGCCCGCCGACGTGCCGCGCGACGCGCTGATCGCACGCGCCTTCAGAACCAGACACGCTGACGACTCGCATCGCGCGCGCCTGCGGGTCGAAATGGGCCGGCTGCGCACCGTGCTTGCCGCGTTGGCCGATGTCAACGCGACGCGGCACGGCTTTGCGTTGGCGCCGCGTCGCGGGCATGAGGTTGTGCTGCTCGCGCGGCCCGTCGACGAAACTCATGCGGCCATGCTCGCGCTGCTCGCCGATGGCGAGTCGTGGTCGAGCTCCGCACTCGCGCTCGCACTCGGCGCCAGCCAGCGCACCGTGCAGCGCGCGCTCGATTCGCTCGCGGCTGCGGGCAAAGCGCAGTCTTTCGGTCAAGGACGCGCGCGCCGCTGGATGGCTCCGCCCGCCTCCGGATTCGCGACAACCTTGTTACTCCCCACGCCGGTCACGCTCAACTAGGATGACAGCATGAATCGATCAAACGCCACCATCATCCGTGAATACGGTCCTTTCCCGGACGTCCAGCAAGTGGGCGGCGTCACGTATGACGGCCAGCACGTCTGGATCGCGGCCGGCAAGACACTCAACGCATTCGATCCCGCCAGCGGTCAAACGCTGCACACCATCGAGATCGCCGCGGATGCGGGCACGGCCTTCGACGGCCAGCATCTGTACCAGATCGCCGAGGGCCGCATCCACAAGATCGATCCCGCCAGCGGCCGCGTGCTCTCAACTATCCCTGCACCGGGAGGCAACGGCGCTTCAGGGCTCGCGTGGGCTGAAGGTTCGCTGTGGGTCGGCGAGTATCGCGAGCGCAAGATCCACCAGGTCGATCCCGAGACCGGCGCGGTGCTCTCCACCATTCAGTCGAATCGGTTCGTGACAGGCGTGACGTGGGTCGACGGAGAACTCTGGCACGGTACCTGGGAAGACGACGAAAGCGAGCTACGCCACGTCGATCCGCGTACCGGCGAAGTGCTGGAAAGCCTCCAAATGCCGGCGGGCGTGGGTGTGTCGGGACTCGAGTCGGACGGCGGCGAGCAGTTCTTTTGCGGCGGCGGCAATAGCGCAAAGGTACGCGCAGTGCGCCGTCCGCAACGCGAGACGGGCGAAGTCAGGTAAGGGTCGGCCACGTCGTGCTACGAAGCGCAGGTGTCGTTACGCGGCACTGCGCGCCTCGCGACGCACCGCCTGCGGCGGCAGTCCGAACCCGCGCACGAACGCCTCACGCAAATGGCGCCGGTCGCGAAAGCCTGTCTCTTTCGCAATGACGTCGAGCGGATGCCGGCTCTGCTCGATCATCAGGCGCGCGGCTTCAAGGCGCAAGCTTTCGACCGCGCGCGCCGGCGATTGCCCTGTTTCCAGCGTGAAAACGCGGCTGAATTGACGCGGGCTGAGATTGACCTTCTCCGCGAGTTCGTCGACGGTAAGCGGGCGGCTCAGGTTCTCGCGTGCGTAGTTCAGCGCGCTCTGAATGCGGTCGGACTTCGGCGCGAGATTGAGCATTTCGGAATGCTGCGACTGTCCGCCCGAACGCCGTTGATGCATCACGAGCTTGTGCGCAACCGAGCGCGCCACCTCCGCGCCGAGATCTTTTTCGACCATCGCGAGCGCCATGTCGAGCCCGGCGGTCATGCCGGCTGACGTCCAAATGGGACCGTCGACGATATAAATGCGGTCGTCTTCCACGCGAACGTCGGGAAAGCGTTTTTGCATTTCGCGCGCATAGGCCCAGTGCGTGGTGGCGCGGCGCTGCGACAGCAGACCGGCCTCGGCGACCACGAAACCGCCTGTGCAAATTCCGCCGATGCGCCGCGCCCGCGGCCCCGTTTTGCGCAGAAACGCGAGCACGTCTTCAGGCGGCGGCGATGTCAATGGATCGTTCACGCCCGCAACAATCCACGTGTCGACCTGGCGACGCGATCTGAGCGGCCGGGTGCTCATGCTCATGCCCAGCGACGAAAGCACCTCGCCGCCCGCCGTCGAAAAGTTCTCCACGTGGTAGAACGGCTCGCCCACGACGAAGTTCGCATATTCGAAGACTGTCTGGGTCGCGATCGCCATCACCTGAAAACCGTCGCTCAGCAAATATCCGATGCGATGCATGCCGCTTCTCCGTATGTCCTAAAAGATGACGATATATGTCATTTGCGACATCGTCAAAACTGACCAGAATTGTGTCACGCCATCACAACGTATTGCAAAGGAGTGACACCATGACTGAAGCATACAAGGGCACCGCGCTGATTACTGGTGCGTCGTCGGGCATCGGCGCAATCTATGCGGACCGTCTCGCGAAGCGCGGCTACGATTTGATTCTCGTTGCCCGCAACCGCGAGCGTCTCGCCGCGCTGTCGACCCGCATCACGTCCGAAACCCGCCGCAGCGTCGAAATACTGGACGCCGATCTGAACGACAAAGCCGGTCTCGCCGCCGTCGAAGCCAAACTCAAGCAGGACGCGAGCATTACGCTGCTCGTCAATAACGCCGGCGTCGGCACGCATACGCCGCTTCTCGACAGCGACGTCGACGCGATGCAGCGCATGATCGACCTCAACGTCAGCGCGTTGACGCGGCTCACTTATGCGGCCGTGCCCGGTTTCGTCGCGCGCGGCAAGGGGGCGCTGATCAACATCGCGTCCATCGTGGCTATCGCGCCGGAAATCCTGAATGGCGTGTATGGCGGCAGCAAGGCATTCGTACTGGCCTTGAGCCAGTCGCTGCATCATGAGCTGGCCGACAAGGGCATCCAGGTGCAGGCCGTTCTGCCCGGCGCGACGGCGACCGAGTTCTGGCAAACCGCCGGCCTGCCGCTGGAGAACCTCGACAAGGCGATTGTGATGTCCGCCGACGATATGGTCGACGCCGCGCTGGTCGGTTTCGAGCGCCGCGAGCTGGTCACTATTCCTTCGCTGCATGCGGTCGAGAAGTGGGACGACTACGAGGCCGCGCGCCGCGCAATGTCCACTCTGCTGTCGACCAATACGCCGGCGTCGCGCTATCAGGCGGCTTGACTTAAGAATACGCGGAAAGCCCACGGCAAACCGCGAACTGCAAACCGCGAAAATCAGCCGGGCCGTGGCAAGCTGTATCGCCTGCGGCCCGGCTCCTCAACGGTTCGCCACTGCTCTGCGGACCTTCGGACTCCATGCGAGAGCAAACCGCACCGCACGCTCAGGCATGCCGATGACCATGCTCGCTGCCGCTCAGCGACTGCGGCTCGTCGTATTCCTGAGAGATGTCCTTGTTCGTGTAGTCGCCCATACGCGAAGCAGCAATCACGCTCAGGACTCCGCAAAGGAACACATAGAAGGCAATTGCGTAGCCTGAGTGATAGTAAGCAAACAACGCCGTCGCGATCAGCGGCGCAGGACCGCCCGCGATCACCGACGCGAGCTGATAGCCAAGCGAAGCGCCGCTGTAGCGCAGCCGCCCCGTGAACGACTCGGCGATCAACGCGGCTTGCGGTCCGTACATCATCGAATGCGGCACGAGCGAGAGCACGATGGCCACGAAAATCCACGTGGGATTGCGCGTGTCGACCATCGCGAAGTAGAGGAAGCCGAACAGGCCCGCCGCGGCGGCGCCGATTATGTACATGCGGCGACGCCCAATGAGATCGGACACATGGCCGAACAGTGGAATGGTGCCGAATTCCAGCACTGAGGCTACCAGCACGGCCGTCAACAGTAGATCGCGGGATGCGCCGAGCGTCGTCACGCCATATGTGAACACGAACGCCGTGAAGATATAGAACGGCGCCTGTTCAGCCATGCGCGCGACGGCCGAAAGAAGAATGTCTTTCGGCTGACGGCGGATCACCTCGAGCATCGGCGTCTTTTCGATTTTGCGCTCCGCGAGCAGCTTCGCGAAAATGGGTGTCTCGAGGATGTTCAGTCGGATATAAAGGCCGATTCCCACCAGCACGATGCTCAGAAAGAACGGCACGCGCCAGCCCCATGTGAGGAACGCGTCGCCGGAAATGGCGCTCATGGCCAGCACCGCGAGGTTGGCGAGGAACAGCCCGGCGGGCACACCGAACTGCGGCCACGACGCGACGAAGCCACGGTGCGCATTGGTGCGGGCCCATTCCATGGACATCAGCACCGAGCCGCCCCACTCACCACCCACGCCCACGCCCTGGATAAAGCGCAGCACCGTGAGTATCACGGCGCCCCAGATTCCAATGGACGCATAGGTCGGAACAAACGCGACGGCGAACGTGGCAAGGCCCATCAGCAGCAGCGTCACGATGAGCGTGGCTTTGCGGCCGATACGGTCGCCGTAGTGCCCGAATATGGCCGCACCGACCGGCCTCGCGATGAAGCCGACCGCGTAGATCAGAAACGCCTGAAGTGTGCCGACGAGCGGATCGGATTGCGGAAAGTACAGCTTCGCAAATACCAGACCCGTTACCGTGCTGTAGAGAAAGAAGTCATACCATTCGATCGTGGTGCCGATCGTGCTGGCGATGACGGCGCGGCGCAGCTGGCGCCGCGCGTCCTCTTCGGAAAGGGGCGACGCCCCTGGTTGCATGGCAGTCATTTGGCATCCCCCAGGTGAATGCGCGAGATGTTCTATTGACATGTGGCACCGGGCGAGGTTCCGGCGACATCGGCGCGAACGCGCAACGCGGCCGCTGCGCCGCGCCATACGTCAGACCAAAGCACGTCCCGCACGCGGAGTTCGGCGCGATGGTGCCGAACTGAGCCATACCGAAACGCCGCAACTCGCGTTGATCCATCTCAACTGCCTGGCGAGCGCTGCTCACGGCCGACCCGCGATTCGTCGTGGTCGCCGAGAAAGCGGGCGAAGCCAGGCCCGACCAGGATCCGATTCATGATCTATCGGCTCGCGAGGCGGAAATTCTCGCGCATATCGCCGCAAGGAAGAACCAACAAGGAAATTGCGCGCGCGCTCAATATCGCCGAAGCGACGGTGAAGATTCATGTGCAGCACATCCTGCACAAGTTAAAGCTGAGTTCGCGTGTGCAGGCGGCAGCGTATGCGGTTGCGCATGCTGCGTGAGTGGGCGGCATTTTCCAGGAACCGTGACGTCGTTGATCGTTGCCCGCGTGACGGCTTAAAGTACAATTTCCACGGCGGTAAGGCATCGTTTTTGGCGAAACGATGCCTGGCTGCGTTCAACGAAAAACAATTTCGGAGGCGCAATGGCAATCAGCGTGAGCCCCAGTGTTGGCAGCAATGACGGAATCAACAATGCGTCTGAGCAGCGCATGAGCCCGCAGATCCCACCCATCGCGCCGGCGCAAACCGCGCTTATCGTCATGCACTATCAGACGGACATTCTCGGCCTCTTCCCGTCCGTCGCGCCGGCCTTGCTCGCGAATACGCGGAAACTTTGCGACGCGGCGCGGGCCAAAGGCGTCAGCGTCTACTTCGCCAACCTCCGGTTCAGTCCGGGCTATCCGGAAGTTAGCCCACTGAACAGGAACGGGCAGGGAATCAAACAGCTTGGTCTCTTCATAGACGACCGGATCTCGCCGGAGTTGGGCCAGCGTGCCGATGAACCGCTCATCATCGCGCATCGCGCCAGCGTATTCTTTGGCACCGATCTGCAGGCACGACTCTCCGCGCAAGGCGTCGATTCGCTCATCATGGTTGGCATTGCGTCGACTGGTGTCGTGCTGTCGTCGGTCGCGCATGCGAGCGATGCCGACTTCCGCCTGTACACGGTCAAGGATTGCTGCTACGACCCGGACCCGGTGGTACACGAACATCTGTTCGCCACTGCATTCGATTCGCGCACAACGGTGCTGTCGCTCGATGATGCCTTGCTGATGCTCGCATAGAGGCGCACGCGCTTCGGGAAAGCACTCTAAAGAAAACTGTCCAGCGCCTTGGCGAGTCTCGCGACGGCGCCTTCCACATCATGCAGTTTGTCCAGGCCGAACAGACCGACGCGGAAGGTCTTGAAGTCTTCCGGCTCGCCGCATTGAAGCGGAACGCCCGGCGCAATCTGCAAGCCGGCATCGGCGAATTTCTCGCCGGATCGTATACCGTCGTCATCCGTGTAGCTGACCACGACGCCAGGAGCCTGAAAACCTTCGGCCGCCACGCTTTTGAAACCTGCGCCCGTCAAGAGTGAGCGAACACGCTTGCCGAGTTCGAGCTGCTCCGCTTGTACCTTGTCGAAGCCGTATGCGTCGGTTTCTTTCATGACATCGCGCAACGTCGCGAGGCTATCCGTTGGCATCGTGGCGTGGTACGCGAATCCGCCGCTCTCATAAGCCTCCATGATCTGCAGCCATTTGCGAAGATCGCAAGAGAAGCTTGTGCTGGTTGTCGCTTCGATTCTTTCACGGGCGAGCGGACTGAGCATGACCAGCGCGCAGCACGGCGAGGCGCTCCATCCCTTTTGCGGCGCGCTGATCAGGACGTCGACGCCACTCGCCTGCATGTCGACCCAGATCGTGCCGGACGCAATGCAATCGAGTACAAACATGCCACCGACGTCATGGACCGCATCGGCCACCGCGCGCAAATAGGCGTCAGGCAGCATCATCCCGGAGGCAGTTTCCACGTGCGGTGCAAAGACCAGATCCGGCTTGTTTTTCCTGATCGTGGCAACCACCTCGTCGATCGGAGGCGGTACATAGGCAGCCTGTCTGCCCTCTTCGACCGGTCGCGCTTTCAGCACGATGGATTCAGACGGAATGCCGCCCATGTCGAAAATCTGCGACCAGCGGAAGCTGAACCAGCCGTTGCGGATGACAAGACATTTTCTGTTCGTCGCGAACTGTCGGGCAACGGCTTCCATGCCGAATGTCCCGCTGCCCGGAACAACGACGGCCGACCTCGCGTTGTACACCTTTTTCAGCGAGGCGGAAATATCGCGCATGACCCCTTGAAAGAGCTGCGACATGTGATTGATCGATCGGTCGGTGTACACGACTGAATATTCGAGAAGTCCGTCGCGGTCGACATCGGGAAGTAATCCTGGCACGTTCGCCTCCAGCACTAGAAAGAATCGAAAAACAGATACCCGCGAAAGCCCATTCTAACCGTATGGACCTGGCGGGCTGCGTTTGTATGATCACCACCGTCACCGCTCAACGCGCCGCCGCACATTTACTTGACATCTAAACTATCTACACCTAAATTAACCTCACCAGCAAAGTTCACAGTGGGGAACAGCATGCGAATCGTCTGTATCGGCGGCGGCCCGGCGGGGTTGTACTTCGGCCTGTTAATGAAAAGCCGCAACCCGGCGCACGACGTCACCGTCGTCGAGCGCAACCGTCCCTATGACACATTCGGCTGGGGCGTCGTGTTCTCAGACCAGACGCTCGGCAACCTGCGTGCCGCGGACGCGCCCAGCGCGGACGCCATACTCGACGCGTTCAACCACTGGGACGACATCGAAATCCATTTCCGCGGGCGCACGGTACGCTCATCGGGCCACGGCTTTTGCGGCATCGGTCGCAAACGTCTGCTGAATATCCTCCAGGCGCGTTGCGAGGAATTGGGCGTGAAGCTCGTCTTCGAAACGCAGGTCACGAACGACACTGACTATCAGGCCGACCTGATCATCGCGTGCGACGGAGCGAACAGCGCGATCCGCCAGCACTACGCGGCAACCTACAAGCCGAACGTGGACGTGCGCGATTGCCGCTTCGTCTGGCTCGGCACGAAAAAACTGTTCGACGCCTTCACGTTCGCGTTCGAAAAAACCGAGTTCGGCTGGTTCCAGGCCCATGCCTATCGTTTCGACGATCAGACATCCACCTTCATTGTGGAAACGCCGGAGCGCGTGTGGCGCGCCGCCGGGCTCGACGAAATGAGCAAGGAAGAAAGCATCGCATTCTGCGAAAAGCTCTTCGCGAAGTACCTCGACGGTCACGCGTTGCTGTCCAACGCGGCGCATTTGCGTGGCTCGTCGCAGTGGATCCGCTTTCCCCGCGTCGTCAACGAGGAATGGGTTCACTGGCGCAGCAATGCGGACGGCACGCAAACGCCGGTCGTGCTGATGGGCGACGCGGCGCACACCGCGCACTTCTCGATCGGCTCTGGCACCAAGCTCGCGCTTGAAGATTCGATCGAACTCGCCAACAGCATCGGCGCGCATCCCGGCGATCTGCACGCGGCGCTGAAGCACTACACGGAAGTACGCAGCGTTGACGTCTTGCGCATTCAGAATGCCGCGCGCAATTCGACGGAATGGTTCGAACATGTAGACCGCTACACGTCGTTCGAGCCTGAACAGTTCGCGTATTCGCTGCTCACGCGCTCGCAGCGCATCTCGCACGAAAACCTGCGCGAGCGCGACGCACGTTATGTGTCCAGTTTCGAAGATTGGCTCGCGCAACGCTCGGGCGTCGAGCGCGCGCCTCAAAAACATTCCATTCCGCCGATGTTCACGCCGTTCACGCTGCGCGGCGTCACGCTGAAAAACCGCGTGGTCGTCTCCCCGATGGCGCAATACTCGGCCGTCGACGGAATTGCCGGCGACTATCATTTGATGCATCTCGGCGCGCGTGCCATGGGCGGCGCCGGACTCGTGATGACCGAGATGACCTGTGTGTCGCCGCATGCGCGCATCACGCCCGCGTGTCCCGGCATGTATGCGCCCGAACATCTCACCGCATGGAAACGCATTGTCGATCTCGTGCATCGTCAGTCCGACGCGAAAATCGGCATCCAGCTCGGGCATTCAGGCGCAAAGGGCTCGACACGCGTCGCGTGGGAGGGCATCGATCAGCCGCTCGCTGACGGCAACTGGCCGCTCATTTCCGCTTCGCCGCAGCAGTATTTGCGCGGCATCAGCCAGCATTCGCGCGAAGCCACATACGAGGACCTCCGCGAAATTGAAGCGCAGTTCGTGCGCGCCACGCAAATGTCCGCCGAAGCAGGTTTCGACTGGCTCGAACTGCATTGCGCGCACGGCTATTTTCTGTCGAGCTTCCTGTCTCCGCTCACGAACCATCGCACGGACGAATACGGCGGCTCGCTCGAAAACCGTCTGCGTTATCCGTTGCAGGTCTTCAGGGCGATTCGAGCGGTGTGGCCGCAAGACAAGCCCATTTCCGTGCGTATTTCCGCGAACGATTGGGTGGAAGGCGGCACGACGCCCGACGACGCCGTGCAGATCGCGCGCGCATTCAAGGCTGCGGGCGCCGACATGATCGACGTATCGTCGGGACAGGTCAGCAAGGAAGAAAAGCCCGTGTATGGCCGCATGTTTCAGACGCCGTTCGCGGACCGCGTGCGCAACGAAGCCGGCATCGCGACCATCGCCGTGGGCGCGATTTCCGAAGCGGATCACGTGAACAGCATCATCGCAGCAGGCCGCGCGGATCTCTGCGCGATCGCGCGCCCGCATCTCGCCAATCCATCCTGGACGCTGAACGAAGCCGCAAAGATCGGCTATTTCGACGTGATGTGGCCGAATCAGTACACCGCCGCCAAGTCGCAACTCGAACGCAACCTGGAACGCGAACGCGCGCAGGCTGCGGCGAATGCCGGCCTGTCGGCGCAAGAGCGCGCGCAGCGCGCAGAAGGAACCACGTGAATTCAAACCACTCGTCACTCGCAGGGCAACACGCTGTCGTCACGGGCGGCGGCAGTGGCATCGGCGCCGCCATTGCAGAAGACCTGCTGCGCGCCGGCGCGCGCGTCACGTTGATGGGCCGCAATGCCGAGCGGCTCGACATGCAGCGCGAGAAATGCCGCGCATTGGGCGACGTCGCGTGCATCAGCGTGGATGTCACGCAGGAAGCGTCCGTGGCTCAAGCATTCGAGCGGGCAGGTGCGGTCGACATCTTGGTCAACAACGCGGGCCAGGCACAAGCCGCACCGTTTGCGCATACCGGCGTGACGCTGTGGCAGCGCATGCTCGACGTGAATCTCACCGGCGTTTTTCTCGGCACGCGCGCCGTATTGCCGGGCATGCTGGAGCGTGGCCGCGGGCGCATTGTCAATGTGGCGAGTACCGCAGGGCAGATCGGCTATGCGTATGTGGCCGCGTATTGTGCCGCGAAGCACGGCGTGATTGGCTTGACGCGCTCGCTTGCGCTCGAAGTCGCGACTAAAGGCATCACTGTGAACGCCGTGTGCCCCGGTTACACGGAGACCGAACTGTTGCACGCGTCGCTTCAGCAGATCACCAGCAAAACCTCGCGCACGGAAGAGCAAGCGCGCGAAAGCCTGCTTCGCTCGAATCCGCAACATCGCTTCGTGAGTCCTGAGCAGGTTGCGAATGCGGTGCTGTGGTTGTGCCTGCCGGGTTCGGACGCAATCACGGGGCAATCCATTTCCATCTCCGGCGGAGAAGTAATGTGAGCAAGTCATCCAACGTCAACGTCAAGAAGATTGCGACGGGCGACACAAAGGCAGCAGAAACCAGGGCGCCGCGCAAAGGCGTAGCCAAACCTGCGGAGAACGTCGTGGATCTGGAAATGAGCACGGGTGCGGACAGCCACATGGGCCTGCGTTTGTGGCTGCGCATGCTGACCACGACGAACCTCGTCCAGGCTGAATTGCGCAAGCGTCTGCGCAACGAATTCGATACGACGCTGCCGCGCTTCGACTTGATGGCGCAACTCGAGCGTCATCCTGAAGGCTTGAAGATGACGGAGCTGTCGCGCCGCCTGATGGTGACCGGGGGCAACGTCACCGGCATTACGGATCAGCTTGAAAAAGAAGGACTCGTGTCGCGCGACACCGATCCGAACGATCGCCGCTCGATCAGCGTGTGCCTCACGCCCGCCGGCCGCAAAGCGTTCGACAAGATGGCGGCGGCGCACGAGCAATGGGTGGTCGAACTGTTCGGCGGCTTGAGCCTCGACGAAAAGTCGCGCACGCATCAGCGGTTGGGCAAATTGAAAAAACATCTGCTGGATAGTCTGAAAGACTGATCTGCCTCGGGCACAGAAGGAGACATACATGCCACAAGCAAACGCCGAAGCTCTATTGGCCGGCAATCGCGTCACGCTCGCGGGTTATAACGCGCAGCACTTCGGCTGGTCGGTCACGAACAAGGTTGCGACCATCACGCTAAATCGCCCCGAGCGCAAGAATCCGCTCACATTCGAATCGTATGCGGAGTTGCGCGACCTGTTCCGTCAGCTTGCATATGCGACCGACGTGAAGGCCGTTGTGATCCACGGCGCGGGTGAGAACTTCTGCTCCGGCGGCGACGTGCACGACATCATCGCGCCGCTGATCAATCTGCCCATGCCTGAACTGCTGCTCTTCACGCGCATGACGGGCGACCTCGTCAAAGCCATGCGTCATTGCCCGCAGCCGGTGATTGCCGCTGTCGACGGCGTGTGCGCGGGTGCAGGCGCAATCCTCGCGATGGCGTCCGACATGCGTCTTGGCACCGCGCGCAGCAAGCTCGCATTTCTCTTTTCGCGCGTCGGCCTGGCGGGCTGCGATATGGGCGCGTGTGCGATTCTGCCGCGCATCATCGGTCAGGGTCGCGCCGCCGAACTGCTGTTCACCGGACGTTCCGCGAGCGGCGACGAAGGCCACGCGTGGGGCTTCTATAACCGGCTTTGCGAGCCGGCTGCGCTTCTCGAAGACGCGCAGAAGCTTGCCGCCGATCTCGTCGCCGGCCCCACATTCGCACATGGCATCACGAAGAAAATGCTGCACCAGGAATGGAGCATGAGCATCGACGAAGCCATCGAATCCGAAGCGCAGGCGCAGGCCATTTGCATGAGCACTCGTGACTTCGAGCGTGCGTATAAGGCGTTCGCTGCCAACTCGCGCCCGGTGTTCGAAGGAGATTGAGTTGAGCGCCGATACGAACATCGATCTGCATAGCCCACTGGCGTGGCCTTTTTTCGAGGCGCGTCATCGTGAACTGGCTACGGGTATCGAGGCATGGTGTCGCGAGAACCTGTCCGACGCCGCACACGCCGAGCGCGACCAGGTTGATGACGCCTGCCGTCAACTCGTGCGCGAACTCGGCGCGGCGGGCTGGCTGAAGTATGGCGTGGGCGGTGTCGCTTACGGCGGCCACGGCGACACCATCGACACGCGCGCGGTCTGTCTGTTGCGTGAAACGCTCGCGAAGCATTCAGGTCTCGCGGATTTCGCACTTGCCATGCAAGGGCTTGGCAGCGGCGCGATCTCGCTTGCCGGCACACATGAGCAGAAAGCGCGCTACTTGCCGCGCGTAGCGAATGGCACTGCCATTGCCGCATTCGCGTTGTCCGAACCGCAAGCGGGATCGGATGTCGCGGCTACGTCGCTCGCTGCGCGCAAAGACGGCGACGCCTACGTCCTCGACGGCGAGAAGACGTGGATATCGAACGGCGGCATTGCCGACTTCTACGTCGTCTTTGCACGCACTGGCGAAGCGCCGGGTGCGCGCGGCATCAGCGCATTTATTGTGGACGCGGACACGCCGGGGCTCGAGATCGCCGAACGCATCGATGTCATCGCGCCGCATCCGCTTGCGCGTCTGCATTTCGCGGGCGCACGGGTGCCGCGCAGCCAGATGCTCGGCACGCCGGGCGAAGGCTTCAAGATCGCCATGCGCACGCTCGACATTTTTCGCACGTCCGTCGCGGCCGCGTCGCTCGGTTTCGCGCGACATGCAATGGCCGAGGGACTCGCACGCGCTGCGTCGCGCAAGATGTTCGGCCAGACGCTCGGCGACTTCCAACTCACGCAAGCCAGACTCGCGCAGATGGCATTGACCATCGACAGCAGCGCCCTGCTCGTTTATCGCGCGGCATGGTTGCGCGATCAGGGCGAAAGCGTGACGCGCGAAGCCGCCATGGCGAAGTGGCACGCGAGCGAAGGCGCGCAGCAGGTGATTGACGCCGCCGTGCAGCTCTATGGCGGCATGGGCGTGCAAAGCGGCGTGGCGGTCGAAATGCTGTATCGCGAGATTCGCGCGCTGCGTATTTACGAAGGCGCTACCGAGGTGCAGCAATTGATCGTGGGCCGCGATCTGTTGAAAGCGCACGCAGCCGCAAATGCCGGAGCTAACGCGAAATGACCGCCCAGTTCGAAAGACCCGTACGCATCCGCTTTGCGCATTGCGATCCCGCAGGCATCGTGTTCTTTCCGCAGTATCTGGTCATGACCAACGGGCTCGTCGAAGACTGGTTCAACGAGGGCCTGCACGTCGACTATGCGCAGATGATCGGCCAGCGCCGCATCGGCTTGCCGATTGTCAAACTGGACTGCGAGTTTTCGCGGCCGAGCCAGATGGGCGAAACGATCATGCTGACGCTGAGCGTAGCCGCCATCGGCAAGCGTTCCATCAGCATCGACATTCTCGGTCATTGCAATGGCGAGGCGCGTTTCCGCGCGAAACAGGTGCTCGTCACGACGTCGCTGGAAAGCGGCCGCTCAATCGAAATTCCCACCGACATCGCGAATGCACTCGCGATGTTCGCCCCACAGCCTGAATTCAGCGAGGCGCAACGCTCATGAAAAAAGCTCTTCTTCCGGCCGGCTGGGTCAAGCCGCGCGGTTACGCAAACGGCGTCGCGGCCACCGGCTTGCAAGTGTTCATTGCTGGCCAGATCGGCTGGGACGAACAGGCGCAGTTTCAAACCGGGAACTTCGCCGGTCAGGCCATTCAGGCGCTGAGAAATGTACTCGCCGTGCTGCACGAAGCGGGCGGCAAGCCCGAGCATCTCGTGCGCATGACGTGGTATGTGACCGACAAGCGCGAGTACCTCGCGTCGCTGAAAGATATTGGGCGCGCGTTTCGCGAGCTGATCGGCGACTACGACATTGCGATGAGCGCAGTACAGGTTGTCGCGTTGATCGAAGACCAGGCCAAGGTCGAAATTGAAGCAACCGCCGTCATTCCGCAGTAAGGATATGCAAGCCCTCGTTAACTGAAGCGCACAGAGCCGGCTCAATACCGGGGAGACCACGATGGAACCGTCAGCACACGTCGATACTTTCGCGCGCGACAATCTTCCGCCGCAGGATCAATGGCCTGTTTTTCTGTTGGACAATCCCGACGTCGCTTATCCGGCGCGTTTCAATTGCGCGACTGAACTGCTGGATAGAACGATCGAAGCGGGTCACGGCGAGCGTCCCGCCGTGTGGTCGCTGGTGGATGGGGAGCCGCACGCCACCACCTACAACGAACTGCTCGCAATGGTGAATCGCAGCGCGCATGTGCTCGTCGACGAAATGGGTTTGCAGCCAGGCAATCGCGTTCTGCTGCGCGGGCCGAATACGTTGCAGATGGCCGTTGCAGCGCTGGCCTCGCTAAAGGCCGGGCTTGTTGTCGTGCCGACCATGCCGTTGCTGCGCGCGAAGGAGCTGAAGCAGATCATCGTGAAGGCGCAAGTGAGCGCTGCGCTGTGCGATGCGCGTCTGACTGAAGAACTCGCGCGCTGCACCGATCCGCAAAGCGAGTTCCACTGCGCGGAGTTGAAGCAGACGCTGCTTTTTCATGACGACGCGGCAGGATCCCTCGAAACGCTCGCTGTCAACAAGCCCGCCGATTTCACTGCCTGCGATACGGCCGCCGACGATGTCTGTCTGATCGCGTTCACAAGCGGCACGACAGGCGCACCGAAGGGCTGCATGCATTTCCATCGCGACGTGCTCGCGATGTGCGATCTGTTTCCGCGCCATGTGCTGAAGCCTTCCGCTAGCGATATTTTCTGCGGCACGCCGCCGCTCGCTTTCACCTTTGGGCTGGGCGGCTTGCTGTGCTTTCCGCTGCGCGTGGGCGCTTCTACCGTGCTGATTGAAAAGCTCACGCCGGAGACGTTGCTGCAAACCGTCGAGCGTTTTCACGCGACCATCATGTTCACCGCGCCGACGTTTTATCGGCAGATGGCGCCGCTCATTCCTCAACACGATGTGTCGAGCTTGCAGAAGACCGTCTCCGCCGGCGAGGCGTTGCCTGATTCGACACGGCGCCTGTGGCACGACGCGACCGGCATCGACATGATCGACGGCATCGGCGGCACGGAGTTGATCCACATT
Organism: Burkholderia sp. WSM2230; assembly: GCF_000472445.1. GTDB lineage: Bacteria > Pseudomonadota > Gammaproteobacteria > Burkholderiales > Burkholderiaceae > Paraburkholderia. The sequence continues at coordinate 232,885 of NZ_AXAJ01000005.1, read as the reverse complement.
TTCATTTCGGCGGCAGGCAACGACATACGTCCGCACGCAATTGGCCGCGCGGTGCCGGGCTACGTCGTGCAAGCCGTGGACGACGCCATGCAACCCGTTGCGCCCGGCACGATCGGCAAGCTCGCGGTGCGCGGGCCGACCGGCTGCCGCTATCTCGCCGATGAGCGGCAAATGAAGTTCGTGCGCGACGGCTGGAACCTGCCGGGCGATTCCGTCTATATCGACGAAGACGGCTACGTGTTCTACCAGGCACGCGCCGACGACATGATCGTTTCCGCCGGCTACAACATTTCCGGGCCGGAAGTGGAAAGTGTGTTGCTGCAACATGAAGCCGTGGCCGAATGCGGCGTGATCGGCGTACCGGACGACACGCGCGGGCAAATCGTCAAGGCGTTCGTCGTGCTAAACGCCGGTTATACCGCGGACGAAAAACTCGTCGCGCAGTTGCAGGACTTCGTGAAGAATACAGTGGCGCCTTATAAGTACCCGCGTGTCGTCGCTTTCGTCGATTCACTGCCGCGCACCGAAACAGGCAAGCTCAAGCGCTTCGAATTGCGTACGATGGCATAGCCCTCTTCGTCGCAAACATCAGGAGACAAACGCATGGCCGGCTCTTTCATGGAAGTGGTCGCCCAGGACGGCGGCCGTTTCAACGCTTATGTTGCGCGCCCCGCGCGAGGCTCGGGCCCCGGGCTCGTGCTGTTGCAGGAAATTTTTGGCATCAACGACACCATGAAGGCGACGGCCGAGCGCTTCGCCGAAGAAGGCTATGTGGTGCTGGTGCCTGATCTCTTCTGGCGGATCAAGCCTGGCATTGAGCTTGGTTATGGCGAAGCCGACATGAAGCAGGCGCTCGGCTATCTGAACCAGTTCGACACCGACCTCGCCGTCGACGATATCGCGGCCACCATCGGCGCGTTGCGCGCGATGCCCGAGCAGGTAGGCAAGGTCGGCTATTGCCTCGGCGGCAAGCTCGCGTTTCTCAGCGCGGCGCGTACCGATGTGGATTGCGCGGTGAGCTACTACGGCGTGGGTCTCGATGCATATCTGGACGAAGTACCGGCCGTGCGTTGCCCGATGGCGTTTCACTTCCCCGAAAACGACGCGCTGTGTCCGCCGCAAACGCGCGAGCGAATCAGCGCTGCATTGCGCACGCGCCCGCACATCGAGCAGTACGTGTACCCCGGTTGCGATCACGCGTTTGCCGCGCCTGAGCGTGCGCAATACAACAAGCCCGCCGCGATGATGGCGTATTCGCGCACGCTTGCATTGCTGCGCAAGGTGCTCGGGCCGGTCTACGATCTGAATGCGCTGTGGGAAGCGCATTGCTATCATGAGTTCGCCACGCGCGACGTGGAAGCCGTCATGCCGACCATGGTCGCGGAGCCTTACGTCAATCATGTTCCCACGATGACGGGCGGCGTCGGTCATGACAATCTCAAGCGTTTCTATACGCATCACTTCGTCAACTCGAATCCGCCTGATACGAAGCTGATTCCGATTTCGCGGACCATCGGCGCGGATCGTATCGTCGATGAATTCATTTTCAGCTGCACGCATAGCTGCGAAATCGACTGGCTATTGCCTGGCGTCGCGCCCACCGGAAAGTACTTCGAGGTGCCGATGTTGGCCGTGGTCTGCTTTCGCGGCGACAAGCTCTATAACGAGCACATCTATTGGGACCAGGCCAGCGTGCTGGTGCAGGTCGGCTTGCTCAATCCCGAAGGATTGCCAGTGGCCGGCATTGAAAGCGCGCGTAAGTTGCTGGACGAGACGTTGCCTTCGAACGAGTTGATGGGCGGCAAGTCGCGCGTATGAAAACGCGGGTAGTGCGGCTAGAGGCCCGCCTCTGGACATTAGCCCTATGATGTGACGCTTCATTGATCAACGTTTGTCGACCCATGCTGACTGTCCATCATTTGAATAACTCGCGCTCGCAACGCGTCTTGTGGCTGCTCGAAGAGCTTGGTGTTCCATACGAGATCAAGCGATACGAGCGCGATCCGCAAACCATGCTCGCGCCGCCCGAGTTGCGCGCGGTGCATCCGCTCGGCAAGTCGCCGGTCATTACGGATGATGGGCTGACCATTGCAGAGTCGGGCTCGATTATCGAATACCTGGTCGGCAAGTATGGGCAAGGACGTTTTGCGCCGGCGGCGGGCACGCCTGAGCGCTTGCGCTACACCTACTGGCTGCATTACGCGGAAGGATCGGCGATGCCGCCGTTGCTGCTGAAGCTGGTCGCGCTGCGCATTGCCAGCGCGCCGATGCCTTTCTTCGCGAAGCCTGTTGCACGCAAGATTGCCGCGACGTTGCAGTCGAGTTTTATCGATCCGCAATTGAAGCTGCATCTTGGGTACATCGAGAAAGAACTGGGCAAGAGCCAGTGGTTTGCCGGCGATGAGTTCACTGCCGCTGACGTACAGATGAGCTTTCCGCTGGAGGCGGCGACGGCGCGAAGTGGGTTGGACTCGCAATTGCCCGCAGTGACTGCGTTTTTGCAGCGGATTCACGCGCGACCCGCATACAAGCGGGCGTTGGAAAGAGGTGGGGAGTATGGGATTGTGGGCGGGAAGTGACGCCCACCCCCGCCCAGGAATTCGTAGTTGTGACGCAAATCCAGCGAGTGCTAGACTGAAAAACCCCTCGCCCTTCACGGCTTATCAATAGCTTCATCAACATCGCGCCGGGCGGCGGGCCCCGTCCGGCATGGCGTTGAATCAGTCATCAAGCTCGAAGCCGCCGGTTACCCAAACGACCGCGGCTCAGGAGCCTTCGCATGACCCATTCCATCCACGGCAATAAACGTTGGCTCGCGCTCATGGTGCTGTGCCTCGGCGTGCTGATGATCGTGCTCGACACGACAATCGTGAACGTCGCGTTGCCGTCCATTGCTGCGGATCTCGGCTTCACCGAAACGTCGCTCGTATGGGTGGTCAATGCGTACATGCTGACGTTCGGCGGCTGCCTGCTGCTCGGCGGACGGCTCGGCGATCTGTACGGTCATCGCAGATTGTTTCTCGGCGGCATCACGCTCTTCACGCTGGCATCGCTCGCTTGCGGGCTCGCCAACTCGCAGGTGCTGCTGGTGTGCGCGCGCGCCGTGCAGGGTCTTGGCGGCGCCATCGTGTCCGCGGTGTCACTCTCGCTCATCATGAATCTGTTCACCGAGCCGGGCGAGCGCGCCAAAGCGATGGGCGTGTATGGCTTTGTGTGCGCGGGCGGCGGCAGCATCGGCGTGTTGCTCGGTGGATTACTAACGAACCTGCTGAGCTGGCACTGGATCTTTCTCGTCAATCTGCCTATCGGCATTGCGGTGTATGCGCTGTGCGTCGCGCTGCTGCCGTCCGCGCGCGGTCATGCGCACGGCGAACGGCTCGACGTGGCCGGCGCCGTGTCGGTCACTGTTTCGTTGATGCTCGCCGTGTATGCCGTGGTCAACGGCAACGAAGCCGGCTGGACTTCGGCGCAAACGCTCGGCCTGCTGCTGATTGCGCTTGCGTTGCTCGCTGCGTTCCTCCTCATCGAGTCACGCGTTCAGCATCCGTTGATGCCGCTTGGCCTGTTCCGCCTGCGCAATGTGGCGACCGCAAATGTGGTCGGCGTGCTGTGGGCCGCTGCAATGTTCGCGTGGTTCTTCATATCGGCGCTGTATTTGCAGCGCGTGCTTGGATATCGGCCGCTGCAAGTGGGACTCGCGTTTTTGCCGGCGAACCTCATCATGGGATTCTTTTCGCTGGGACTGTCCGCGCGCGTGGTGATGCGCTTTGGGCTGCGTATTCCGCTCGCGGTGGGTTTGCTGGTTGCCGCGTGTGGACTTGCGCTCTTCGCGCGCGCGCCGGTGGGCGGTAGCTTCGTCGTCGACGTGCTGCCCGGCATGATGCTGCTCGGCTTCGGCGCGGGCATCGCGTTCAATCCGGTGCTGCTCGCGGCAATGAGCGATGTCGATCCTGCCGATTCCGGGCTCGCGTCGGGCATCGTCAATACATCGTTCATGATGGGTGGCGCGCTCGGCCTCGCGGTGCTCGCGAGTCTCGCGGCCGCGCGCAGCGGCGACATGCTGGCGACGCAAAACGCGCTCGCCGCGCTCAACAGCGGCTATCACGTGGCGTTTGCGTTCGGCGCGATCTTCGCGGCGGCGGCGGGCTTGATTGGCGGTCTGATGTTGCGCGCGGGGCGGCCAGGCGGTGCGGATGCGGCTGCTCACGCGGATGCGGACGATGGACACAGCGTGTCCGCCGCCGAGCGCCCTCGCCCGACGGGCAACACGGCGGCGACGGAGAACGTCTGATCGTTGCGCCGGACGCTCGTTGCTGGCGAGGAGCGCTGTCGCACATGCGTGCGCTTCTACGGAAGCGGTTACGCCGCGCGCATGAATTGCTTGCCTTGCGTCGATTGCAAAACCGCAAGCGCGATCAAACGCACGCGTTTGCGGCCGGCTATGCTGGCTTCGTGCTGACATGAGAGCCGTTATGAATCCGGTTAAAAAAGCGCTGTGGTTTATCGAAAGTCACTTTGCCGAAGAACTGACGCTCGACGACATCGCCAACTGCGGTTGCGTGTCGCGCTTTCACCTCGCGCGCGCTTTCCAGGCCGCGACCGGCATGCCGGTGATGCGCTATGTGCGCGGGCGTCGCCTGAGCGAGGCGGCCCGCAAGCTCGCGGCCGGCGCGCCGGACATACTGACGGTTGCGATCGACGCCGGTTACGGTTCTCACGAAGCATTCACGCGCGCGTTTCGCGAGCAATTCGGACTCACGCCCGAAGCGCTGCGCGCGCGTGGTCATCTCGACAACCTTGTCATCGTGGAGCCGATCAGAATGGACGAAACCCATCTCACGCAACTCGAGCCGCCGCGCTTTGAGGACGGCAGGCCGTTTCTCGTCGCCGGTCTGAGCGAGCGCTATACGATGGAGAGCACTGCCGCGATTCCATCGCAGTGGCAACGCTTTAACGAGTATTTCGGCAAAGTGCCCGGCCAGGTGGGCGAAGTGGCGTATGGCGTCTGCTACAACGCGGACGACGCCGGCAATATGGACTACCTGTGCGGCGTGGAAGTGAGCGACTTCTCGGCCTTGCCCCCCGAACTCAGCCGGTTGCGGATTGCCGCGCAGCGCTATGCGGTGTTTAGCCATCGCGAGCATGTGTCGACGGTGGGGCGCACGTGGAACGCAATCTGGAACACGTGGCTGCCGACATCGGGACACCTTCCCGCCGATGCGCCCAGCTTCGAGCGCTACGACGAGAAGTTCGATCCGCTTAGCGGGATGGGCGGGTTCGAGATCTGGTTGCCTTTGAAGGCGTGATTCTGGTTCAGTCGTGGGCGGGCGGGTCAGGCTGAGGCGGGCGCTTTTTGCTGCCCGCCTTTGTCTTTGTGGCTCGGTGCTGAGGTGGGTGTTCGGCTCGGTGTTTGGCTCAGTGTCGCGCGACGAGCGGGCGCGATGCGAGGTCCACTGTCAATGCCGCGGCGTTTTTCGCGGACGGACTTTTGCGGCGTTTGCCGTTTGCCATTGCCTGCGACGCGCCGCCTTTCTGCGATGCCTGGGCCAGCAGGTTCGCCGCGTGACGCGCGGTGATGCGGCTATGCGGGACGCCCTTTGCATCTAAAGCGATGACCTGGAATAGCTCGCGGTCGCATTCTAGTTCCTGCTGATATTGCTCGGCTGTGTCGACCAGCAATTCGAGCAGCTTCTGACGACGCTGCCGCTCGTCGCGTGTAATGGCAGGATTCCTACATATCGACGACGCGAGTGTGATCAGTGTGTCGAGTTGGGTCAGACTCCGGTCGCAGAGGTCGAACGCGGAGAGGGCGAGCTTTTCGTATTGAAGGGCGTCGACGGGCGGCCGTGAGGGCGTTGCTTCGGGCTTGGTTGACTTGGTCATGGTGCGATCTGCCTGTGGTTTGGTGGGTCGCCCGGGCACGCTTTTTTTGGGAAGGGTGAGCGGGCATGTGATGTGGTTGACAGACCGGCGTTCCAACAATCCGGCGAGCCTTGCGGCTCCCTCACCACCGCCCGCCCATTGATATATAGACGTGCAGAGATAGACGCACGACCCGCATGAGCGGGTGTGCGGTTGGAACGTCAGGCTGTCAAACCTGGTCGCGGGTGTCTCCCGACGACTCGATGATTATAAGGGAGGGGATTGAGAGTGCTGCAAGTGTCTCGGCTTGTGTTTTTTGATTTGGCCGAAGGGCATAGGACGGATGGAAGGCCGCCTCCCAAGCATGAGAAGCGAGTTTGTCAATGGGCACATTGTTGGGCGTCTCTTAATTGCCGCTGCGGGCAACGACGCGTTACGCGAGGATCATTCGGTTTGTTAGTCATATTAGTTGTCGGTCGGGAACTTTAGACGCCTGCGCCGCCTTATGAGCAGAGTTACCCGTCGAGGATGAATGATCTCTCACGGCCTCAAACGTCCAGCAATGCGCGCTCAGGCTACTATTCAGCCATTCATATCGGCCGATCTCCGTCGGGCCACCACGCCCTATTTGCAACACGGCGCAATATTATCCTTGCACAGTAAGTGGGAGTTTTTCGCCCGCGTGTACAAGCGCGGTCGAAGTTTGGCATTTTCATAAAATTTCTGATTTCTCAGAAAGCGATGTGCACGCGGGTCTCGGATACAGATCAATTTACATCCACTTAGGTTGACTAAAGCTACAAGATGAGGATCGTCAAAATCCTTGCATGGCTCGATCTTCTTAATTCGCTCAACGTCTCGATCGACATCGGCGTCATTTTTTTTGATAACCTTTCCTCTGCGCTCCAGTTCTTTGACAAACTGAATAACGCTAACGACATCTAAAAGTTCCTTCTTATACTGCTTGCCGCCAATAATTATTTTTCCCGGGCCATCGACGATCCACTTCCAAACTGGCAAGAATTTTCGATGTTCAATGTCACCATTTTTGAACATGGGAATCAAGGCCGGTGGGTCAATTACGATGCACATCTTCCACCTCACAGAAGAGAAAGACTTTCATGCAGGAAAAAGTCTCTGTAACTTTCGGGCTGGTCATCGCTTACCCGGCCATCTTTCAGAATGGGGATCGCGACGGCGTGATTGCCGTTCTGCACCCGCTCGAAGAAGACTATCTGGGCGAATCCGTCATCCATATCCTCGTTCGAGCTAGAAAGCGAAAGCTTTTCACCGAGACTATCTGCCGTACCGCCGTCCGCTGGAAGGTTAACCGCTGTGTCTTGTGGTGAGTTCGCGATAGCTTCAAATCGATTCCTGAGGTTTATGCGGAATCGATCAATAGTGAAGTCGCTGTGCGTCTCAACGAAGAAAATCTTATCTTCGTCTTTCGCCAGATTAGCGACGACGTCACCGAACGCGGCCTGCGCACGAGGATGAAGATGGACCTCCGGCTGCTGTATGGCAAATGCAAATTCATGTGGTCGCACGAAAGCTTCTACCAAAACCGGAAGCGCCTGAGATACTCCATAGCCAACGCTCGGTAAACCTAGCGCCACGTCGCCGAAATTCACTTTCACTTCGAATGGCGCGAGTTGTCCCGTGCCGAACTCATTGACGGTCACATTGTCAAACAGACCGCTGCTTTCACCGACTTGCTTCAAAAACTCCTTGAATTCTGCCTTATGTTTCGCGTTCGAGTGTGATAAGTTCTTTTTGAGCGTATACGGGATATGGTCGCCTTCCGGGCTAAATTCGGTTTGTGGTGCATCGTACGTGCGGCGCGGCTTCGACCGAATCGGGGCCAATTCCACAAAGTTTTTGGCGAATATACTCGGAACGGACACGGAGTTGCCGATGTTTTCGCCTTCTTGAAAAAAATCACCGAATTTCATAAAAAACGGCATTCGGCGCCGGTCTTCGGCGAGCGTAAACTCGGTAAAATCAGTTTGGTCATGGTGTCTTTCAGCGCATCGCGACAGGAAAATAGATGCGGTGATCCCATCTTCCCATCGGTGTTCAACGACGCGAGACTCGATTTTTTCATTCTTTGAGTCCGACGATAGGCCACCGACAAGCGTCCGCAATTTGTCGCCATCGAGAACAGAAACTCGGCTCGGCACGGGACGCCCGTCACGATTCACGTATGTAACTAACAGTCCGTCGACAGCGTCGCCCGTTCTGTCACCAATATCTACTGCGCCGATCGTGAACGATTCTTTATCGCTCGATGCGGCACTGACTAAGTCCAAGAAATGCTTTTGCGCTCCATTGGAGACACGAAAAGCCGGTATTAACATCCAAAACTGAAACTCGTAAAAGACGTTCACGAGATCTAGAAACGAACTCTTCCCCGTGCTGTTTTCCCCGACCAAAAAATTCACTTTGCGCAGCGGAATCCAGGCATCGGAAAATCCCCGATAATTATGCATGTAGACATTTGTTCTCATATTCGTTGTTCCATTCGAGATGCAAAGGGCGACTCTCTTTTTACCGGTCGCGTCGCAATCATAGACTACGTCAGTCAGACTTGCACGTCTGTCCTTCCGGGCGGAGTTTTGCTGAATCACGACCACACCATGTCAAGCCCGGAATCCAACAGGTGCGAAGCAAAGCGGCCACTGGAATGACGGTCTTTGAGGGGCGCGAACGACAACGATTGGCCAGACGCCGAACCACATGGCGAATCGCCATCTTGCTAGCAACCCGAAACCCGCACCGCGCCCTGCGACCAATCTCCACCAATCACGCTCGAATGAACCCCACTCGCGTCCCTGCTATGCTTAGGAACGTCACTCAGCCGAAACCGCGCCACCGGCTGCACACAAAACCCCGACCGACTCCCGCCCCCCAACGCCCAACCAACCGACCCAACCAGCCTTGACCACCCACCTCCGCCCCGCCACCGCCGCCGACGCCCCGCTCATCCTCCACTTCATCACCGAACTCGCGGTGTACGAGAAGGCCGAGCACGAAGTGGTCGCCACCGTCGCAGACATCGAAGCGAGCCTTTTCTCCGCTGCATCCACGGCAACGGCGCTCATCTGCGAAATGAACGGCGAGCCCATCGGCTTTTGCGTCTACTTCTTTTCTTACTCCACGTGGCTCGGCAAAAAAGGCCTGTATCTGGAAGACCTGTACGTGTCGCCCAAAGCGCGCGGCAGCGGCGCGGGCAAACAGATGCTGCGCCACCTCGCGGCCATCGCGTGCGAGACCGGCTGCGGCCGCTTCGAATGGAGCGTGCTCGACTGGAATGCGCCCGCCATCGGTTTCTATGAATCCATCGGCGCGAGCGCGCAAAGCGAATGGGTTCGCTACCGGCTCGCCGGCGAAGCGCTCAAGGCATTCGCCGCAGGCGACACCTCGAACGCTTCGCCCGTCGCAAAGAACGTCCCGCCCGCCACGTAATGGCAGGTGCGAAGGTCAGGGTCGTCGCCGAAATGCCAGCGGTTGTTCGAGTACACGCGGCTATCCGCGTACGCGGCCACCACCTCGCCGATAATGAGATCGTGCCGCTGGCTGTCATCCGGAATCACCTTGCATTCCATCCACGTGATACAGCCGGCCAGCATAGGCACGTCGATTTTTTCGGCGGCGAAAGTTTCCAGTTCGAAGGCCGAGAACTTGTCGATTTCCAGCCCCGCATTCGTGCCCACGGCCAGTGTCTGCGCGGCGAACTTGCGGCTCGGTAGTTGCAGGCCGAACACGCCGCTCGCTTCGATCAATTGCCGCGTCAGCGTGCGGCTGTCGACCACCACAACCACCTTCGGCGGATTGAAGTCGAGCGGCATAGCCCATGAAGCCGCCATCACGTTCGACCGCCCGCCGTGCGCGCTGGTAATGATCGTCACCGGCCCATGATTGAGTAACTGCGTGGCGCGCGGCAATGCCACGGGTTCGCGGGAAACCTGCATGCTTGATTTTTTGCCCGAAGGTCTGGTGTTGTGAGGGCGGCCGGCAAAACGCCGCCGCCCTTCATGCGTCAATGCGGCGCTTTTCCGTTGGGAACGGCGTCCACCGGTTTATGCTGCTCGTCCCCGAGGCCGGGGAAGAACGCGTTCCATGCGGCGCGTACGCCGTTCGCCGCGGTGGCTTCGGCATCGACAGGTTCGTCGGCGGCTTTCGCCTCAGTTGGGGCTTCCGCGCCGTCGCCGTCCACTTTCACTTCGTCTTGCGCCTTGCCCTCGCCCGCTTGCGATGGGTCGGCGGACAGCCCGCGCCAGTGCGTGAACGCGTCGTCCGGCTTCTCGGTCCACTCGCCATCGCCGTATTTCGCAAAGGCCGTGTCCCCGCTTGTCAGTTGCACCTCGTACCAGCCGTCGCGCGCGGGCGAGTGAGCGGCCAGTTCAAACCACGGGGTCGGTTCGATTTCCTTCATGTCATCTCCACTCGGATAAATCGTCATAGAAAACCACACCAAAGGGATGCTTCATGCCCGGACTGCGCAGCCATCCGGCAACGCGCACCAGGCAGCGCGCGGAACATGATGCGGGCAATCCGTCGACATGGCGTGTTCGGTCGCCGCGCATAAACGACACGATAGCGCGACATGCCCCGCGCGGACAAACGCAAAAACTTACGCGCGACGCCGACGCGGTTTTTCCATGCCGGCAGCCAGTTCGGCGAGCACTCCGACAGCCGGGGCGAGTTGCTCGGCAGCGGTGTTGCCATAGCCGATCACGAGGCCGTTCGTCCCGGCGCGCGGCGCGAGCGCGAAGCTCGACAGCGCGCGCGGACCGAGGCCTTTGTCGAACGCGCGCTCGGTCAGCGTCTGATCGTCGATGTGCGCGGCCAGGCGCAGCGTCAGGTGCATTCCGCAATCGCCGCCCAGAATCTCGGACGCGGCGAAGTCTGCGGTAAGCGCTTCGCGCAATGCCTGCTGCCGCTCGCGATAAAGCCGCCGCATGCGCCCGAGGTGCCGCCCGAATTCGCCGTTTTCCATGAAATGCGCGAGCGCGAGTTGTTCCAGCCGATGCCCGCCGCGCAGCATCTCGTACAGCGCCACTTCGGCATGCGCGGCGATGGCGCGCGGCAGCACCACGAAGCCGATGCGCAGCGCCGGAAACATCGTCTTGCTGAAGGAGCCGACGTAGAGAACCGGCGCGTCGTCCACGAGGCCCTGCATGCTCGCAATCGGCTCGCCGGAGTAGCGGAATTCGCCGTCATAATCGTCTTCGATCAGCCACGCGCCGGCGCGGCGCGCCTCGGCGATCAGCTCGAGCCGCCGCGCCACCGAAAGCACCGCGCCGGTCGGATACTGATGCGCGGGCGACGTGTAGACGAGCTTCGGCGGATGCGCGGCCCACGCGCCCGGCGGCACGCTGATGCCCTCGGCGTCGACGGGCATCGGCTGGATGGTCAGATCGCCCTGCCTGAAGGCCGCTTTTGCGCCGCGATAGCCGGGGTCCTCGATCCACGCGACATCGCCGGGATTGGTGAAAAGCCGCACGCACAGGTTGAGCGCCTCCTGCGCGCCCTCGGTGATTACCACCTGCGAGCCTTCGCAGCGCACGCCGCGCGCCATCCGCAGATGCGCGGCAATCGCGTCGCGCAACGCCGGTTCGCCGGCCGGCGTGCCGTAGCCGAGCGCGAGCGGCAGCGAGCGCTCCATCGCGCGTTCGAGTGCGCGCCGCCACGCGGCGAGCGGAAAGCGGTCGAGCGCGGGCGTGCCCGGCGTAAGCGGCAGCGCGTTATCGACGTGCGTGCGCGTCGCCGTGAACTGCCCGACGCGGGCCGCGTACGCCACTTCGGGCGCGGCGGGTTGGGCGGGCGGCTCGCCGCGCGCCGCCCGACTCGACAGCGGGCTTACGCGCGTGCCCTTCTTGTCCGCGACCACATAGCCGACCGCCGCAAGGTGCTCATACGCGATCACCACGGTGTTGCGCGACACGCCCATTTCCGCCGACAGCAATCGCGACGACGGCAGCAGGGATCCCGCCGGCAAGCGGCCGCCGAGAATGGCCTGCTGCAGGCGCTCGATCAACTGCTTTTGCAACGGCGCGGGTTTCTGCGCGCCGTCATGGGCGTCGGCGCTGGCGCGCTTCGCCTTGCCACGGTTCGCGGCCGTATGAACAAGCGGGCCTATGATCTCGATCATGACGGCTGGACCTATCGGATTTCGTTGTGGTGGATCTTTTTAACATACCACGATTGCCGTATCGTTCTTCAGATCCTGACCACTAACAATGACCACGACGCGAGGAGTAGAGACATGGAACCCCGACGCAACGCCTTCGGCCAGCCAATCGGCGTGCCGCTGCCCGACTGGAACGGCGCGAAGCCGCCCGGACGCGCGCAGCTTGCGGGCCGCTACTGCCGCATCGAGCCGGTCAACGTGGAAGCGCACGCGGCGGACCTATTCGACGCGTACGACTCGGCGGAGGATGGCCGCGACTGGACGTATCTGGGCGTCGGCCCGTTCGAGACCGCCGACGCCTATCGCGAGCATCTTGGGCGCCTCGCTGCATCGGCTGATCCGCTGCACTACGCGGTGATCGACAGCGCGAGCGGAAAGGCGGTCGGCACATTTGCGCTGATGCGCATCGACGCCGCCAACGGCGTGATCGAAGTGGGGCACGTGGTCTATTCGCCGCGTCTGAAACGCACACGCATCGCGACCGAGGCGATGTTCCTGCTGATGCAATATGTGTTCGATGAGCTCGGCTACCGGCGCTTCGAATGGAAATGCGATTCGCTGAACGAACCGTCGCGCGCGGCGGCGCTGCGTTATGGCTTCACGTTCGAAGGCGTGTTCCGGCAGGCGATTGTTTATCGTCAGCGTAATCGCGATACGGCGTGGTTTTCGATTATCGACAGTGAATGGCCGGCGCTGCGTGCAAGCTATCCTTTGTGGCTCGATGATACGAATTTTGATGCGGAAGGCCGGCAGGTTCACAAGCTCGCCGATCTGATCGCGCGACAGAGGGCGGAGTTTGAAGACGCGCGCTGACGCGAGCGTGTACGGTGACTGCAATTAGCCGGCTGGGCCAGGACTTGCCGGCTTTTTTATGTGGTCGCGGGTGGCGCGCGCCGCAACATGATGGTCGGCTGTCCTTTGTAGCTGGTGCGAACTTGCTCGCGATAGCCGGCCTTGTGCGCGACTCGCAGTGACGCTTCATTCTCGGGCGCGACGATGCAGGCCGTGGCCACGCCCGGCCACTTCTCGTCGGCCCAGGCCACAGCGGCGCGCACGGCTTCTGTCGCGTAGCCTTTGCCGTGCATGGCCGGATTCAAAGCCCAGCCGATTTCCGGCGTGCCGCTCAATGAAGGCTCGATCTCGCGCTGGAAATCGGCGAACCCGACTTCGCCGACAAAGCGCCCGCTGTCCGTTTCGCGCACGACCCAGTAGCCATAGCCGAGCAGCGACCAGTGACCGACGTAGCGCAGCAGACGCGCCCACACTTCTTCACGCGTGAAAATCTTGCCGCCGATAAAGCGGACTACCTCGGGATCGGACCACATGGTCAAGCTCTCGGGGAAATCGTCGCGAGTGTGGGCGCGGAGTGTGAGGCGGGCGGTGGTGAGGGTGGTGGGTTGTTTGGACATTGCAGAGGACATCTCGCTTGGGTGAAGTGCGTTCATTCAACCCCGTGACTTTCACTTATCATCGCTTGTCGTAAGAATTTTTCTACACGAGTCGCGGAATTCGTGTGTCGAGGCTTTGCTTCAGAAAAATATCCGTTGCCTCCAAAGTATTACGCTTACCTAAATGATAATATCTTTTCCGCTCATCGCGACCAATTGTATCGTCGCGTAAAGAGGGATGCGACTTTGTCTGTCCACGACAGTCGCGAGTTCGTTGACGGCGACGCTGTGGAGGCGAGGCACTGAGATGGTGGAAAATGAGCAAGCTATTCGCATATTGGACCGTTACGCGGACGTTGCGCCGTTCGTTGGCTCCGCCATCACAGCAGCGGATAGTGATAAAAACGCATTGGGCTTCTTCCCCGCAGGTGTCTTCGAAGACTTTGCTCGCAAAGAACAGCTTTTCATAGCCGTTGAGCGTAACACTGACGCGCTGTCGTACGTCGGCCATCTTCTCTTCGAGGCACGGCATCCGAAAGGGCGAGTACTACAGATGTTCGTCAGGCCGGCGTTCAGGAAGCGCGGCATCGCGACCCTTCTATTGAGCCATCTTAAGCAACACTTGACGGACCACGCTTTCATTTCACTGTATGCGCGGGTGGCGGAGGATCTGACAGGCGCAAACAGGTTCTGGGGAAGCCAAGGGTTTTATGTGCAAAGCATTGCACGCGGTGGGGAAACAAGAAACCGGACGATTCTAGTACGCAGCCATGAACTCGACACTCCACAGCTATTTGCGTCGAGCGGTGTCAGCGCCAGCGATCCGTTAGGCCTTTGCTCCACATCCCCGGCGGAGGTTCCGCTCTTTTTGCTCGACCTAAATGTGCTATTCGATCTCGGCCCTCGGAGAAGCCGAAACGAGCAAGTCTTGGATCTCTTCAAATCAGAGAGGGCTGGTTCTTGCCAACTGGCCCTGAGCACCGAAATTACAGCGGAACTCGAGCGGACCGCCACTGTGGGCGTGACTGATCCTATGTTGGCCTATGCCCGAATATTTCCTTCATTTCCCGCGCCGGTCACGGATGAGTCGGAAACACTGTCTGCTGACCTGGCAAGCATTGTGTTTCCTGAAAGACAGTGCGCCAATGCACTTAGCCGCAACGACCTTTCGGATCTGCGGCATTTAGCGACAGCCGTATATCATCGGCTAACCGGCCTCATCACCAACGACGGATCCATTCTCAACGCGGCGGCGGAACTGAGCGAGCGTTACGGCATTCAAGTAGTCTCGCCGGCCGCGTTTAAGACATTGAACACGGGGGCGGCGAAAGAGCAGTTACTCGATGCCGGTGAAACGATCTCGTTATCGCTCACGGCCATTTCGCGTTCAGAAGAACCTGCGGTACACCGTCTGTTATCCCAACTGGACGTTCCTGTCGCCGCCGTCGTTGAGGAGTGGGCCGCTGTCGATTCAAACGATAGAGTCAGCAATCGATACGGAGTATGGTCAAAGGACAGCTTAATCGGATATGTCACGTGGTCAAGGGCGTTCAGCCCTGGCATCGTCAACGTACGAGCCGCTGTGGACGAAAGGCAGGCCGCCGCGGCAAGTGCCGCGAGGCTTCTCCTGGGGTGTGTCGTGGAACAGGCTACGGTAGCGACCACTTCGCAGATCAGGCTCAACTTTCCCAAGAAGCAGGCCCAGATTCGGGAAATTGCAGCGGAACTCGGATTTGGCGGGTTAGCTGACGACACATGGTTGACCAAGCTTGCTGTCCCCGACATCATCACGCCGGCAAATTGGACGGAACGGGCTGCGGAAATCTTCACAATTGGCCGAGTGCGCCTTCCGGACAGTGCCCCAGCCTACCGTAGCATCGATCAACAGATTCGCGTAGTCAGGCCTGACGGCAATGTGACATATGTTCCCCTGATGGCGCTCGAAACGTTGCTCTCGCCTAGTCTCTTTTGTCTACCCGGCCGACCGGCCGTAGTCACGCCTGTGCGGAGGGCTTTCGCCGAGCACCTGCTGGCGCATTCCCCCCAGAAAAGCCTGCTTCCACACGCCCGAGCACAGTTGTATAACGAGCGGCATTACGTGAGCGGCGCCGCGACCTTGAAGCAATTTAAGCGTGGTAACCTCATCCTGTTTTACGAATCTGGCAAGGGCGGAGGGATAGGAGCGATTGTCGCCATCGCGCGCGTAAAACACGCGTATCTGAAGTCGCAAGATGCCATGAAAAACGCCGACCTGGATCCCTCGGTGCTCGACACAGCGGGACTGCAAGCGATAGGAGAATCGATCGTGAAAACAGTGGCCGCGTTCGACAATATTGTGTGTCTCGAACGTCCCGTGCCCCGTGCGACGCTTGAAAAGCTAGGCTGCGGCAGTGCCACTCAACTCCTTACAACCCGGGCAATTAACGAAACACAGCTTATGGGAATCATTCAAGAAGGGTTTGCTTATGGAACAGCCAGAACATATACTGATCTCTCTTGAAGAGCGCCACGCTGACAATATTTTTGCCGGGACCAAGCACGTAGAGCTTCGCCGGAGGTCGATGAACGTCAAGGCGGGCACGGTGGTGTGGATTTACGTGAAGCTTCCCGTTGGCCGTGTCGTCGGTTACGCCAAGGTAAGCGCCGCACACACGCTCGCACCCGCAACATTGTGGCGACGGTTCGCGAACGTGTCCGGAATTACACGCAAAGAGTTTTTTCAGTACTTTGATGGAATTTCGACGGGCTTTGCCTTGGGTTTGCACGATGCGCGCCGTCTTGCCGGCACCGTTTCCCTCACGGAACTAAGAGCAGTATCAGCGGGGTTCCAACCGCCTCAATTCTTCATCCGTATAGCGCCTGACAGTCCATTGTTACGCGCGATCGAAGGTAAGCAAACGTAATTGCGCGATGGCGCGAATGAGACTCGCGCGCGCCGCCCTACGCCAACTCCAAAAACCGCATCAAACAAGGATTCCGATTCGCCGGCGACCACGCCAGCACCTGCTCGATCAAAGGTGCGTCGACGAGTGGCTTGAACACCACGCCCGCAAGCTGCGCCTTGCTCATTGACGCAGGCACGAGCGCGACGCCCACACCTTCGTCGACGAGATTCAGCACCGTCTGTTGCAATTGCACTTCGAAGCGAATGTCGGGCTCGAAGCCGCCCGAGCGGCAATGATCGAGAATCGTCGCGCGCAAGGTGGGCGCCACTTCCTCGGATGCCAGCACGAACGGCTCACCGGCCAGTTGCGCGATTTCGAGCCGCCGCGCGCGGGCTCGCGGATGCGAGCGCGATAACGCGACGCACAGCGGCTCGCGCAGAATGGTGCGCATGTTGAGCCCCTTGTCCGGCAGATGCGGAAACATGATGGCGGCGTCGATGTGCCCCGCCACCACTTGCGCGGCGAGATCGTTCGAGACGACCTCGCGCAGATTCAAAGCAACCTCGGGATATGCGGCACCGAACGCCCGCGCATAACCCGGCACGACGCTGTACGCGGCGCACATCGTGAAGCCGATGGCGAGCTTGCCCGCGTCGCCGGACGCCGCTGCTTGTGCATTGTTCACGGCCTGCTCGACTGAAGCAAGGATCGCCTTGGCATCCACGTAAAAGCGCTCGCCGGCGGCAGTCAGCGTGACGCTGCGAGGACTGCGCTCGACCAGCGTTACGCCGAGACTTGCTTCAAGTGCGGCGAGTTGCCGGCTCAACGGAGGCTGCGACAGATTCAGGCGCGCCGCCGCGCGGCCAAAATGTCGCGTCTCGGCCAGCGTCACGAAGTAGCGCAGCGGCTTGATGTCGATCACGGTTGAGTCCACCCTTTTCGACGATGCACAAAAAGTATCGACGAAGCTATAAAACGGTATTGGATTGTATCAACGCAAATCACTACGCTGACGGGTCGCCATTCCTCCGCGCGCCGTGTTGCCGGCGCGTTTCATACCGATGTTAGCCACTTTCGAGATTCTGCTTCCCGTCTTCGGCCTCATATTCGCGGGCTTTGCTTGCCGTCGGCGCGGCGTGCTGGGGCCGAACTCGGCATCGGAACTCAATCGCTTCGTGGTCTGGCTGGCGCTGCCCGCGCTGCTCTTCGACACCATGGCGCGCGCCACGTGGGAGCAGTTGTATCAGCCGGCGTTTGTCGTCACGTTTTCGCTGGCGTGCGCGGGGATCTTCGCGCTGATTCTCGTCCTGCGCCTGCTCAACGGACGCCATCTCGCCGACGCAAGTGTCGACGCCATCGCCGCGTCCTATCCGAATACGGGCTACATCGGCTTTCCGCTCGGCATGATCGCGTTCGGTCAGGCGAGCCTCACGCCCACCACCATCGCGACAATACTGGTGGCGTGCGTGCTGTTCGCGGGCGCCATTGTGTTGATCGAAATCGGCCTGCAGACGGAACGCGCCCCGCACAAGCTCGGCCTGAAAGTGCTGGGCTCGCTGGCGCGCAATCCGCTGATCGTGTCGCCCATTGCAGGCGCGCTGTTTGCAAGCACGCACGTGGCGCTGCCAGCTAGCGCGGAGACGTTTCTGAAGCTGCTGAGCGGCGCCGCCAGTCCGTGCGCGTTGGTGAGCCTCGGCCTATTTCTCGCGGAAAAGCGTCCGTCCGAGTCCGGCACGCGCGGCATTGCGTGGCTGCTAACGTTCGTCAAGCTGATCGTGCAGCCGGCGCTGACATGGTGGCTCGCCGCGCGCGTCTTCGGGCTGTCGCCGGCGCTCGTCGAAATGGCCGTGGTGCTGGCCGCGCTTCCGACCGGCACGGGCCCGTTCATGCTGGCCGAGTTCTATGAGCGCGAAGCGCACATCACGTCGCGGACCATTTTGCTGTCGACGCTCGGCTCCGTCGTCACGCTCTCGCTCCTCTTGCTATGGATGGGCCATCGCACCTGAATCGAAGCGCCGTCGCGCCCCGCCGAACTCACGCTTTTTCAGGCACACCGCATCACACGCTAATATTGAGGCCACCGGGCACACGCGACGCCCGGACACGACAAGAGAGTTTGCCTCGGAGAATCTGATGTCTGAAGAGTATGAAGTGCATGGTCCGCACGACCACGCGGTGCAGCACGCCGGCCACCACGACGCGGACTCCTTCGGGAGCCGCATGGCCGTCATCACGGCAGTGCTCGCGACAATCGGCGCGCTGTGCGCCTATCAAAGCGGGAATAGCGAAAACCTCGCGCTCTACTACAAGAACGAGGCCGCGATCAAAAAGACCGAAGCGGCGAATCAATGGAGCTACTACCAGGCCAAGGGCGAGAAACAGAACCTTGCCGAACTCGGCGCGGCGCTGTCTACCGATAATTCCGAGGCGCACGCAAAATTTGTCGCCGACGTGGACAAATACAAGCAGCAGAAAGAGCCGATTCGCGCGAAAGCCGAAGCAATCGAAAAAGAAGTGCTCGACAACGACGGGAAAAGCGAAGCGCTGCTGCATGGTCACCATCGCTGGGCGCAGGCCACCACGCTGATTCAGGTCGCCATTGCGTTGTGCGCAATCACCTTGCTGACGCGCAAGAAGTGGCTTCGCAACGTTTCTTTTGTGGTCGCGCTGGCGGGCGTCGCGACCGGCGCACTCGCCTTTTTCTCAGCTTGATAGGAGCCTGGCGTGGTTGATAGTGCAGCCGTTCTCGGCGTGTTGTCCGTATATGTGGCCGGCGTGGTGATTCCCGGCCCGAACTTCGTCGCGGTCGCGCACAAGGCGGCGTCGGCCACGCGCGTCGAAGCGCTCGGGGTAGTGGCGGGCATTGTGCTCGTCAATCTCTTTTGGGCGAGTTGCGCGATTCTGGGTGTCGGCATTGTGTTTGCAGCGTTCCCCTGGCTCGCGTTTGCCGTGAAGGTGGCAGGCGCGGCTTATCTGCTGTGGTTCGGCGGGCGGCTGATCTTCAAAGCTTCGGCAGGCAAGCCCCAGCAGACAATTCAAGCACCCGCCGGCAGCATCCGTCAGGCGTTTGCGCAAGGCTTCGCGACCAATATTGCGAATCCGAAGTCGGTTGCCTTTTTTGCCGCAGTGTTTTCGTCGGCGGCGCCGCCGCATGAGAGCGTCGGCACCTTTCTCGCGATGCTCGGCATGGTGTTCGTCGTGGCAAGCAGCTGGTATGGCTTTGTCGCGCTAACCTTGTCGCATGTGCGCATCGCGTCGGCATATCGGCGCAGCAAGGCATGGGTCGACCGCGTGTGCGGCGGCGTGATTATCGCGCTGGGTGTGCGCCAACTCGTTCGGTAACGGCTTTCGCAGGACGCTCGCTGGTCCATGCCGGTTGCCGCGCGCCAGCCCGGCGCGCGGCGAGTTTATGCGCACAAACTGGCCGGGGCCTACTGCATCACTGACCGCGCGCGTTCAAGCAGCAACTCGCGTTCGCGTGCATTGCGCGTCATCGCGGCAGCGCGTTGGAACTCCGCACGCGCTTCATCCATGCGACCGAGCTTGGCGAGCAGATCGCCACGCACGCTCGGCAGCCAGTGATAGTTCGCGAGCGTGGCATCGGCGGCGAGTGCATCCACGATTTCAAGTCCAGCCGCCGGCCCGAATGCCATGCCCACCGCGACCGCGCGGTTCAATTCGACAACCGGCGAAGGCGCCACCTGCGCCAGCGCGTCGTACAGCGCGACAATCTGCGCCCAATCCGTCTCTTCCGCCTGATGCGCGCGTGCATGACACGCAGCCAGCGCCGCTTGCAACGCATACGGCCCGCTCGCGCCGCCCAACGCGTGCGCCGTGCTGAGCGCGGCCAGCCCGCGGCGAATCAGAAGCGGGTTCCACCGGCTACGATCCTGGTCGAGCAACAGCACCGGGCGCCCCTGCGCGTCGGTGCGCGCGTGCATGCGCGAAGCCTGAATCTCCATTAACGCGACGAGGCCGTGCACTTCGCTTTCGTCGGGCACCAGGCCGCTCAGCACGCGCCCAAGCCGCAGCGCTTCCTCGCAGAGCGCCGGACGCATCCAGTCGTCGCCGGCCGTTGCGGAATATCCTTCGTTGAAAATCAGATAGATCACTTGCAACACCGACGCGAGCCTCGGCGCGCGCGCCTCGGCCTGCGGCACCTCGAACGGCACCTTCGCCGCCGACAGCGTGCGCTTCGCCCGCACGATTCGTTGCGCGATGGTCGGCTCGGGCACGAGGAACGCGCGCGCGATTTCGTCGGTCGTCAGGCCGCCGAGCAGGCGCAGCGTGAGCGCGACGCGGGCGTCCGTCGACAACACCGGATGACAGGCGGTGAACACGAGCCGCAGCAGGTCGTCGCCGATGTCGTCGGCACGCGCGGCGTCGAGTGCATCCACGAAATCGGGCACGAGATGGGCCTCGAGCGCGTCCATGTCGTGGCCGAGTTCCTGGCGCTTACGTGCGTGCAGCGCTTCCTGCCGCAAGCGGTCGAGCGCGCGATTTTTTGCGGTCGCCATCAGCCACGCTCCGGGATTGTCGGGTACGCCCGCGTCGGGCCAGTGCTCGAGCGCCGAGACCAGCGCGTCTTGCGCCAGTTCTTCGGCAAGCCCGACGTCGCGCACCATCCGCGCGACGTGGGCGATGACCTTGGCGGACTCGATCCGCCAGACAGCCTCGATAGCACGATGAGTGGCCAGTTTCGTCACAGGGTCAGCCCGCCGCCTTGGCGTTCGGGTCCATATAGATCAGTTCCCAGATATGGCCGTCGATGTCTTCAAACCCGTGGCCGTACATGAAGCCGTAGTCCTGCGGCGCGCGCGGCACGCTGCCGCCCGCGGCGACCGCTTTTGCGACCAGCGCGTCGACTTCGCCGCGGCTTTCGCAAGACAGGCCTACGAGCGCTTCCGTACTTTCCTTCGGATCACAAAGCGATTTGCGCGTGAACGACTTGAAGAGATCTTTCACCAGCAGCATCGCGTAAAGATTCTCACCGAGGACCAAACACGCCGCCTGCTCGTTAGTGAATTGCGGATCGAAGCGGAAACCGAGCGAGCTGAAAAATGCCTTCGATCGTTCGAGATTGCCGACGGCGAGATTCACGAAGATTTGTTTGTGCATGATTAAATCCAATAATCGGTTGGCGGCAAATCAGCGACGACCCGCTTCAAGCTCGCGGAAACGCTCCAGTTCCGGGCTCGGCTCAAAGTCCTCCAGTTCGAAGAGTTGCCGCACTTCGATTTCGCCATCGGCGTATTCGCCGAACGGCGCGGGAAAACGCCGCGCCCATTCCATCGCTTCTTCGCGCGATCGCACCTGGATCAGCGTGTAACCGGCGATCAGCTCCTTGGTTTCCGCGAACGGGCCGTCGATCACCGAGCGCTGGCCGCCGCTGTAGCGAACGCGCCATCCTTTCGAGCTCGGCTGCAAGCCGGTGGCGTCGAGCAAGACGCCGGCTTTCGCGAGTTCTTCGTGATATGCGCCCATTGCGGCCATCAAGGACGCTTCGGGCATTTCGCCCGCTTCGCTTGCGGCAGTCGCTTTAACCAGGATCATGAATCGCATCGCCGTTACTCCGTTTGTCGTGAGTGTTGAGATTGAGCGCGGCGCGTTGGCCGCTCTTACTCACACGACGGGCAATGCAGAAGCGATTCGACAAATAGGTCGCGCCGCCTGGGGAAAACCCCGAGCAAAAAGAATCCCTCGCTTACATGAAGCACGGGCCGAGCTTGCGTACTTCGACGGTGCACCATGTCGCCGCCGGACAGGCTTGCGCAATGGCCACGGCTTCTTCGCGTGAATCGCAGTTGAGCAGGTAGAAGCCGCCGATCATTTCTTTTGCTTCGGCGAACGGCCCGTCGAGCAGTTTCGGCTGGCCGCCGCGGACCTGGACGCGCACGGCGTCGTTTGATGAAGTCAGCGCCTCGGCCGCCAGCAGTTTGCCGCGCTCCTTGAGGTCGGCGGCGAAGCGCACCATCTGGTCGTAGACTTCGCGGCCCTTTGCCTCGCCACGCTCGGCGCGTTGTTCCGGGGGCTCGACGATCAGCAGCATATAAGACATGGTGTCTCCAATCATTACGCTGCGGACCGGTAGCCCGGCAGTCGTACAGCAGGGATTGATGGCGCCCAGCGTGGGCGCGAAAAGCCAGTCTAACAAGCGCAGATCGGTCCGGTAAAGCTGCTGCGGCGATTAATCCGCGCTTAGTCACGCGGTTTTACGAGGACTCGTAACCGCTTCGCGGCATGCGGATTTCCATTTGACGCGCGGCACAATTGCGCGGATTCAAGTATTCTCCCAACGCGCCGAGAGCCGCGATAAAACACAGAAGACTTGCACGATTCATCGGGGCAGAAACGCGAATTCAAAAACTCATACCGGCATAACCAGCCGGTTTCAAAACAAAACAAATCACATCATCGGGGAAATACATGCATCGAGTGTCAGCGCGCAGCGCCATTGCGGCCGCCGTGGCTTTTGCTTTCCTTCAACTGGGCGGGTGCGGCGGCGGCGGTTCGGGCTCAGCGTCCGGCTCGTCGACCACGCAAACTGTGACGCCGACTTCCGTGACCGGCACGGTGGCGAGCGGCAGTGCGTGGGTCGGCGCGAGCGTGACCTTGATGGACGCCACCGGGGCGCAAGCCACTGCTACCACGGACGCGCAGGGCGCCTACACGCTCGCAATCAAAGGCATGACCGCGCCGTTCCTGCTCAGCGCAACCGACGCTAGCGGCCTTTCGAGCCCGCTCGTCTCGGTGCTCGCGAAGCTGCCCAACGGAACCGCGCCCGCCGTCGCCAACATCACCACGCTGACCACCGCAATCGCCGCGATGCTGACGGCCTCGGGTAATCCGTCCGATCTCGCATCGAGCACCGCGCTCGCGAAAGTCACACTGTCGTCGGTTCAGATTGCGATCATCACGCTCGACGCAATCCTCGCGGACGTCCTTGCGGCGAACGGCGTTCAGGCAGCCGGCTTCAATCCTGTCGGCACGGCGTTCACGCCGAATCACACGGGCGCCGACGCGGTCATCGACACCGTGTCGCTCGTCGCCGGCGCCAACGGCGGCTTGCTGCTCGTTTCGAATGCCGCGCCGGGCATGACCATCGCATTGAACAAGCAGACCGGGCTATCGACGAAACTCGCCGCGCCATCGGCCGCGGCCAATTATCTGGAACCGCTCGCGTCGCTGCTGACGGCGTGCGCCGCGACGGGCACGCTGAATACGTCGTGCTCGCCCGCCATCGATGCAACTTTTCTCGAGAACGGTTCGAGCGACCTTGCAGTCGGCCACGGCTTGTCCGACGCATGGCTGACCGGCGCGCGTTTCGGTTCGCCAAAAACCCTCGCCTTCTTCACGCGCAACGGCAAGCAGCAAGCGCTCGTGCAGATTCCGTTCACGCTCGCGGACGGCACGGCAGCCGCTGTCTACAGCATCGCGCAGCAAATGGCAGCGCCGGTCGCGCTGGCTAACGGCACGCAGCTCGCCTGGGACCTGGTCGGCAATCAGTCGCAATTCGCGGTGTCGATCAATTCGCGGATTCAGCGCCGCACGTTTCTTGACATCCGGCTCAACGATGTGAACCGCTACGAGTCCGGGCTCGACATCACGATTCCGACGTCGACGAACCCAGGCGTGTACTCCGCATCCGTCAGCGGTCCGGGGCTCGCCGCGCCGGTTTGGCTGCTGCCGCGCAGCGCCACGGGCAACAGCACCCTTGCCCTCGCCGATACCGCGTTGAGCGCCGCGCCAGTGTCGCCGGCTATGAGTGCAAGCGGCACGTCCATGTATCGCTGGTCGTGGCAATCGCTGTCGTCGACGGCAAGCTTTGCGCCGCCCACTTCAAGCGGCGTGTACGCGGCGCAAGCTGTCGACGTCAGCACGGTCCAGCTCTATGCAACCTACACGGTCACGTTCTACGACAGCAACGGCGCGAAGCTCGGCCAGTCGCAGGTGATGAATCCGGGCAGCCCGCTCGGCGCGGCGGCGGGCGCGACAGTCTCGTGGCCGTCCTTGCTGTCGGATTTCACGACGCAATTTCTCACGCCTGGCGGATCGCTCGCCAGCATTCAGTACGCGATGAGCGTGAGCTGGTCGGGTCTCGTCAATGGACAGAACGTGGCTTATCCGGTGAATTCGGTGCAGATCCAGGCGTCCGGGCTGACGCTGGCGGGCGCGAGCGGCGAGATCGACGGCTTTGCGGTCGGCAAGCCGAACAACACGACGCTTGGGCAATATCAGACCACGGTCAGCGCGGGCATTGATTCGTTCGGTGCGCGTACATGTACCAATTGCCCGTTCCCCGCGTTGACGTCGGGTGCGTCGCGCGCCGTTGAACTCGGCGGTAGTCAGCAGGGAATCGGGTACTACGCCGTGACGCAATACAACAATTAACCCGCCGCGCAAAAAAACGCCCCATGTGGGGCGTTTGATCATCTTGAGCGAGCCGAGCTCACAGCACCGCGTCGGCAATCGCGTTCGTGCGCGCGGAGCGCATCAAGCCTTCGATCATGCGCGCCTGCGCGTTCGCAATCTCGCTCAACGAGGCAACCGCAAGTTGCCCGTCGAGGATCGCCAGTGCCGCGCACAGGCGTGAATATTCGTCTTCGCTCAGCGTCCAGGCGCCGGTCCGCTGCTCGCGTTCGTCGAGATGAACCATCGCGGCGTGCCCGCGCTGGATGTCGTCGAGTACATCTTCGCCGAGACCAAGACGCGCGAGTTCCTGCGACACCAACAAATGCCGGCTCAACGTCATGTGCAGATCGCGCGAGCCGTGGCCGCGCCGGAATGCGTCGAGCGCCGCATAGCACTGCAGGATCAGCGTGGCGGTGACCGGCTCGTGTGCGGTACGGCTATGGGTCAGCGCACGCAAGAGCGGCGACATGGCCGGCGAATTGTATTTGCGGACTCGCGATTTACTGGACATACGTTCAACCTCCTTCGCTAACTCCCGGCTTCATCGCCAGATCGGTACGATTTTCCGGCGACGAATGCCGCCGATGCGCCGGCGGCTCGACAGCCTCTAATGTGAGTCTGTGTAAGCATGATGGCAAGCCTTTATTAAGACCGACTTAAGCGGCGAAATTCCCGGTCGTGCACCGCACCGACAAAAAAAAGCCCTGTTCCCGCGAGAGAACAGGGCCGGACAGGATGGAAGAGTCGTGCTCGCGCGTGGATGCTCGCCGACCTGTAGCCATCGAAACCGATAGAGCTTTTGCTGCTTCTGTTGTTGCTGCTGCGAAAAAAACTTTGTTGTCAGCTTTACTGCCACTGCGAAGACTTTGGTTGCGACGTCAACTGCTACTGCGAATGCGGTTACTGCTGCTACTGCAAAAACGCTGTTGCTGGTTCAACCAACTGCTCGGACTGCAAAAACTGCGAAAAACGATTTGCTGCTGCTTCACCTGCTACTGCGCCAATTACGTTGCTTCTACTTCATGTTGCTTACTGCACTGCCGCGTCGACCACCACGGCGAACTGCCATCAACGGTACGGTTCAAAACGACGCGGGGGGAAGACCGCATCGATGGGCTCGGTGATTTGTCGCTCCATGGAAAACAGTTTATTCGAGCGAGCGCTCATGCAATTGGGCAAAAGGAAGGGATTTGCCACGCCTGTTTGACGAATGGGCGTAACAATCGGGGACGCATGTGGGAGAGCACTGCAGGAGAAGAACCGCGAGACGGGCAAGCAGGCAGCAATGCGACTGCGGCGACCACGCGCCGCCGCGCAAACTCAACGCAACACGAGACGACACAACGAAAGCGCACACAACGTCATGCCGACGCTGTGTGCGCACGCATTAATCGACATCGGCGCGACATCAGCGCGCGGCAAAGTCGCTGATGGTCAGCAGGACTTTTTCGCCCGGCCGCGCCAGCATCTTTCTTTCGGCTACGGCGGTGATGCGTTTGCGGCCATCGGCGAACGTCTTCAGCATGCGGTCTTCGGCGGCACCGCGTTGCAGCCAGAAATGCTGCTCCAGCGCTTCACGCGTGACGGCGCATTCAAGGTCCCGTCCTCGCGCCGAAAGCTGGAAAATCACCGCGCGCCCGTCTGCCGAGACGCTAGGTTCAAGCTCGATAATCTCCATGGCCCACCTCGCAAAGTTGGTTATGCCGTCCGCCCTGTTCAACGAACGACACCGAACAAAACTGAATAGACACACAAGCCCGCATGGCGCTTTCCGCTGATGAATCCGCTACTGCGCGGCCATTACATCCATCCTAAGCGAACGTGAGAGCGCGTGCATGTCTGCGTGATTTAATGGGCGCGTCGACGAAAACGCACACGCGTGCGTGAGCGCCGTCGTGCGCGGCGCGTTGCTCAACCGGCGCGACCGTTTCACACAGAAGTCATGCAATAGCGTACTCAAACCAGCGGACATCGCGTGTGTCCCGCCGCGCACTCCGCGCGACGCGGACGCAATCGCAAACCAGGAATGCGGCGGCCGCAATTCGTCGCACACCACACCGCGCGAATCGGCGAAACGCAGACAGCCTGTGTCGGGATAGAACACAGGCGTCGTCACGTCGCCGTCTATTGCGCGCGTCAGAATGTGTGGCTTCGTATTCAGCATTGTTCGTCGTGGCCAACTAGCGCCGTTGGTGGCGTTTCATACCGTTTTATGGGTCTCGGCGTGTCGCGCCGCGAGGTCCCGGACCTGCGCGCGTATCGATTCGCGGGTAGGACAAAAGCAAGGCACATGCCAATGGACGTGAAGCGCGCTGCACTCGGCTTCAGGCGCGCGCGATACAACGTGCTGGCGACGCGGCGCGCAAGCGGCAAGCATCGGCGGCGCCTGATGCATCGCGGGTAAAACCGCAACCGTGCGCGTGACTTTGGCCCGCCGCACGAACCACGACGGGAATCCATTCACTGTGCAAGCCCGCCCGCTCAAAAGCCGATGCATGGTAAAAAAGCGCTGCCGGCGTGACAATTCGCGCCCATTATTACTAACGGGCCGCGCCTCCGACACCGTCTCGACATGCCCGATCAACACCCAGCGATAAGCTTGCGCCCTGCCACCACGGACGACGAAGCGTTTCTCTTCGAGCTGCGCAAGGCGACGATGACCGGGCACCTCGCGCGTGTCGGCGAACCCACGGACGACGCCGAGCATCGCGCGCGTCTGCTGCACCGTTACGACGCGGCGCGCGTGATTTGTGTCGACGGCATGCCTGCCGGTTTGCTCAAGGCGCATCGAACAGATACCGAATGGCTGGTCGTTCAATTGCAGATCGCGCCGGCGCTGCAAGGGCGCGGCATCGGCGAGCACGCGCTGCGCACGGTGTTGCGCGCCGCCGACGCTGCCGCATTGCCCGTCGCGCTCAAGGTGCAGAAAGGCAACCCGGCGCAGCGCCTTTACGAGCGGCTCGGCTTCGAAATCGCGGGCGAAGATGAAAGAGAGTTTCACATGAGGCGTGCGCCGCGCGCGTCGGCGGAAACTGAAGCAGAATGAATGGCGGATAACTACTGACACCTCACGGACACAGCATGACTCCACGTCACATTTCAGCCATTCACAGCTGGCACGCGCATGTCTATTTCGATGCGGCGACTCGCGACCAGGCGTGGGCCTTTCGCGAGCAGATCGAAGCGCACTGGCAGGGCAAGCTGCAAATGGGCCGCTTTCACGAGCGCCCGGTCGGGCCGCACCCCATGTGGTCGTATCAGTTGGGGTTCGCGCACGAGCAGTTCGGCGACCTGATTGCCTGGCTCACGCTCAATCACGGCGCGCTCGACATCTTCGTGCATCCCAACACCGGTGACGCGTTGCGCGATCATCGCGACGCCGCGGTATGGATTGGCCGCTCGCACGAGCTCGTGCTCGATGCGTTGATCTGACGAATCCACGGCACGCCGCTCACATGTTCGTGTACGAGCTGCACCATCCGCGCGCCGCAACCTGTTTGTCGCCAAACAGCGTGCAGCCGCCGTACGTATCGGTCGCCTTGCCCTGAAACAGCGAACAGTTGCTGCACTTCTGGTCCGCTGCGTACTGCGGATATCTGGTCTTGTCGACCTTCGCCGCGTCTTC
The DNA here is from genome assembly GCF_000472445.1 of Burkholderia sp. WSM2230. Lineage (GTDB taxonomy): Bacteria > Pseudomonadota > Gammaproteobacteria > Burkholderiales > Burkholderiaceae > Paraburkholderia. The sequence goes on along the minus strand of NZ_AXAJ01000005.1, from coordinate 204,520 downwards.
CTTGTAACCGAGCGCCCGCGCTTGCGGATCAGTTTCGCTGAGCGCATTCGCGCCGGCGCCGAACGCCACGCGTGAAAGCGCGAGCGACGAGCCGGCGCTCACGCTCATCAATAGAAAATGGCGGCGCGAAGTTTTCATTATTTTTTCTCCGATGCAGGTTGTGGGGGCATGCGCGAAAGACAAGCGCGTTTGATGGCGACGGCTCAGTCGAGGAACCGCGTGAATCGTTCAACCGGCTCGCGCTCAGTGCGAAGCGCGTTTACCGGTGCGCTTTCGTCCGCGAAACCGAGCGACATGCCGCACACCAATTGCTCCTCAGCCGAGAACCCGAGCTGCGCGGCGATCACCCGATGAAACGGGGTGAATGCAGCCTGCGGACAGGTATCGAGGCCGCGCCCGCGCGCCGCCGTCATGATGGCTTGCAGGAACATGCCGTAATCGAGCCAGCTGCCGCGTTCCATCACACGGTCGATGGTAAAGAACAGACCCACCGGCGCACCGAAGAAGCGGTAGTTCTGCGCATGCTGTTCATGCATGCGCGCCTTGTCGCTCCTGCCGATACCGAGCAGGCCGTACAGATCCCAGCCGATCTTGCGGCGGCGGTCGATATACGGCGACACCCAGTCGCGCGGGTAGTACGCATATTCCTCGCGATACAGTTCGTCGCGCTGCGGATGATCGTGCGCCGCAAGCAGCGCCTGCGACAGCCGCGCGAGCGAACCGCCCGTCAGCACATACACTTTCCACGGCTGCGTGTTCGTGCCCGACGGCGCGCGGCTTGCCACTTCGAGAATCGCCTCGATGTCGGCGCGCGGCACCGGCGTTGGGAGAAACGCGCGCACCGAGCGGCGCGTGAGCAGCGCGGCGTCAACCGGGTTGGCTGCGTGATGTGCGGCTTCGTGCGTGGGCTGTGTCATCGTTGGCATTCCGCCTGAGCGGCAGACGTATAGACTGCAACGATTCTAGCGCGAGCGGCCATCCGCACTCGGGCAAGCATGCAGCTTACGATTTGAATGCACCTTGCAGCGCCCGCGAACGCGACTATCGTTTTGCGTTTATCCTCTTTGCAGGCTTTTCGAACTGTTCTCAATCGCAATCGTTTCGTCCAATTCCGGAGTTGAGTATGCAATACCGCAAATTCGGCCGCACCGGCCTGACTGTTTCCCGCCTGTGCCTTGGCACCATGACCTTCGGCCTGCAAACCGAAGAAGACGCTTCGCGCCGCATTCTCGACACGGCTGCGGATGCCGGCGTGAATTTCATCGATACGGCCAACGTCTATCCGCTCGGTGGCGGCGAAGACATTGCGGGACGCACGGAGGAAATCGTCGGGCGCTGGCTGAAGGGCAAGCGCGACCGCTTCATTCTCGCGACCAAGGCAGTGGGCAAAATGGGCCCTTCCGCATGGGACCAGGGCGCGTCGCGCAAGCATCTGCTCGATGCAATCGACGCCTCGCTGCAGCGCCTCGGCACCGATTACGTGGACCTCTATCAACTCCATTCCGACGATGCGAATACGCCGCTCGACGAAACGCTCGAAGCGCTGGACGTGATCGTGCGCTCGGGCAAGGCGCGCTATATCGGCGTGTCGAATTTTCTTGCGTACCGGCTCGCGCGCGCGCTCGGCCGCGCGGACGTGCTGCGCGTGGCGCGCTTCGTGTCGGTGCAGCCGCGATACAACCTGCTGTTCCGCCAGATCGAACGGGAACTGCTGCCTCTCGCCGCCGAGGAGCAACTCGCCGTGATGCCGTATAACCCGCTGGCGGGCGGCTTGCTGACCGGCAAGCACAAGCTCGATGCAACGCCCGCGTCGGGCCGCTTCACCGAAAGCGTCGGCAAGGCGGGTGCGATGTATCAGGAGCGCTACTGGCATCAACGCGAGTTCGAAACCATCGAGCGCCTCAAAGCGATTGTCGCGCCGACCGGCGAGTCGCTCACGCGCGTGTCGCTTGCGTGGGTGCTCGCGAATCCGCTCATCACGTCGGCGATTATCGGTGCGAGCCGCGCCGAGCAACTGAGCGATACGCTCGCGGCATCCGAATTCGAGCTGGACGCCGAGCTGAAAGAACAGCTCGACGAAGCCAGCGTCGAATACCGTTGGGGCGACGCGGCGCGCTGATTGCCGCACCGCAGTGCATGGCGACTGGGCGCGACGCAACGTGCCGCGGTCATCGCCCGTATCTGAGCACCGTGCTGGTGGCCGCAATCACATGATCCTTCATCGCGGCCAGCAACGCGTCTCTGGTGAGGCCGGCTGGTAGCGCATCCGGCGCGAGATCGAGCGCATACACCTGCACGACATAGTGATGCGGCACGTCGCCGACCGGCGGGCACGGCCCGTAATAGCCTTGGCCGCCGGTCCGGTTGGTTCCCGCGACGCTGCCAGAAGGCGGCGCGGCACCCGCGCCCAGTGCGGTAACCGAAGGCGCAATGCCATACAGCACCCAATGCACGATGCCAAGGCCCTTTGCGCCATCGGGGTCGAAGATCGTCACGGCGTAGCTCTTCGTGCCCGCGGGCGCGTTGCGCCATTGCAGCGCGGGCGACACGTTGCCGCCGCCGCAATTGTTGGCACTGGCCGCGTGCGTCGATTGCAATGTGCCGCCATCGGCCAGACCAGGCGATGTCAACGTGAACGCCTCGGCGGCATAAGCATGCGTCACGGCGAGGGCGAGCAACGCGCCCACAGTCACGGAAACAAGGCGCCATGCCGCGCCAAGGTAAGCCCTTCGGATCATGATGCTTTGCTCCAGCTATCGCTGCCAGTCGAGGTCTATTTGAACTTGCCCGTGCGTGCATTCGCTTCGGGTAACTGCCGCGTTTCGCGCACCGACCGCGGATGCCACAGCCGCGCCCCGCCTTCAATGCCCGCGTCGTTCGAAACGGTCGCCACGTTCGCGGGCAAATCGAATTGGAGGCGCGCTGCATTGCCGCCGCCGATCCACAGCCGGTCGTAGTTCACGAGCGATTCGAGAATGCCGATCACCTTGTGAACACGCCGGTTCCAGCGTTTATTCCCGGCTTTCTCGCGCGCCGCTTCGCCGATGTACTCGTCATAGGCCACGCCCTTCTTGCTGACCGGATGATGCGCGAGTTCGAGATGAGGCATCAGTTCGCCGTCGCGAAAGAGCGCCGTGCCGGCTCCAGTGCCGAGCGTCAGCACGAATTCGATTCCCTTGCCTTCTATTGCAGCGAAGCCCTGCATTTCGGCGTCGTTGATCATGCGCACAGGCAGGCCGCCGAGTTTTTGCGCGAGCAGGTCGGCAAGCGCAAAGTTGCGCCAGCCTTCCACGCCGAAATGCGGCGCCGTCAGAATGACGTTGTTGCGGACCACGCCGGGAAAGCCGATCGACATCAACTGTGCGGGCGCCTTTGCGATGAGCGGCTCGACGAGTGTGGCCAACGCATCGACCAGTTGCTCCGGCGTGCAAGGGTGCGGCGTCGCCACGCGTACGCGCTCGGTTTGCATCTCACCGTTTGCGTTGATGATGGCCGCTTTCAAGCCGGTGCCGCCAACGTCGATTGCAAGAATCCTTTCGTTACTGGTTGCTGCCTTATCTTTGGATGTCGCCACGGTTACCCCCGTTGGTGTGGTTATGCTCAGGGCTTTCACTTCTTCTCGACTGGGTTGGTGACCAATGGCCGCCATGCGCGGCCGTCGCGTGCGAGGAGTGCATCGGCTTCCACAGGCCCTTCACTGCCGGCAGCATAGCCGTGCACTGCAATCGCGCCACCGGTTTCTGGATGCAGGACGTCGTCGACCGCGCACCAGCCCGCTTCTATGCTGTCGGCGCGCTGAAACAGTGTCTCGTCGCCGAGCATGCAGTCGTAGAGCAGCGTTTCATAGCCGACGTTCGCCCGCTCCGCGAAAAAGTCGCCATAGTCGAATGAAGACTGCACCGGGCCAATCTGCATCACCGGACCCGGCGTCTTGACGTTGAAGTCGAAGCTCGTGCCATGCGCGGGATCGATACGCAAAGTCAGCACATTCGGCGTGAGTGCGTCGACCGGCGTGTCGCGAAACAGGCGGAACGGCACGGGCTTGAGTTGCACGGAGATTTCCGTGCGCCGCGCGGCAAGCCGCTTGCCTGTGCGCAAGTAGAAAGGCACGCCGGCCCAGCGCCAGTTTTCGATGAACACGCGCGCGGCGGCATACGTTTCCGTGTTGCTGTCCGGCGCGACATCGGGCTCCTCGCGATAAGCCACGCCCGCAGGGCCCTTTTCATATTGACCGAAAACGACGTCGTTCGGTGTGAGCGGCAAGATGGCGTCGAAAATTTCGGCTTTCTTGTCGCGCACCGCTTCTGCGTCGAACGAATTGGGCGGCTCCATCGCGACCATGCCGAGCAGCTGGAACAGGTGGTTCGGCACCATGTCACGGAAGGCGCCGGTCTGCTCGTAGAACTTGCCGCGCCCTTCCACGCCGATGGTTTCGGCCGCCGTGATCTGCACGCTGTCGATATACTCGCGCCGCCACACCGGCTCGAAGAGCGCGTTGGCGAAGCGCACGGCAAGAATGCTTTGCACCGTGTCCTTGCCGAGAAAATGGTCGATGCGATAGATCTGCGATTCCTGCGCGTACGAAAGAATGTGCGCGTCCAGATCGCGCGCCGATGCGAGGTCGCTACCGAACGGCTTTTCGATCACGACGCGGCGAAAGCCACCGCCTTCTTTCAGCAACCCCGTATCGCCCAGATGCTCGACGATCGGTTTAAAGAAGCGGGAGCCGACTGCCAGATAGAAAATCACATTGCCGCCGGGTGCCTGAGCGAGCTTCTGCTGCAAACGTGCAAAGGTGTCGGGCGTCTCGAAGTCGCCGGCCATGTATTCGAGGCGTTGCGCGACCCAGCCCCACGCGTTGTCATCCAGCTTACCGGCGTGAAAGGTGCTCGCTTTGTCGGCGGCAAATTTTTGCAGCGACTGGTGCAGGTCTTCGACCCACTCGCTCGTCTCGCGCTCGCCATGGTTCACGCCGACAATCTGCATACCGCCGTCTAGCAGGCCATCAACCGCGAGGTTGTAGAGCGCGGGCATGAGAAGGCGTTTCGTCAGGTCGCCGCCCGCGCCGAAAATGACCAGCGTGCAAGGCGGCGCCGGACGTTTGCCCGCAGGCGACGCCGGCGCGCCGTGCGGACTCGCACTCACTTTGCAACTGCGCTCCGCGGCAACATTGCCGTTAGCGTCTGTCTTCGAAGGATGAGCGGCTTGAGGGTTCGGTGTAGTCGACATGGGATTCACTTGAAAAAGCCAATGAAACGGCCAATGAAACGGACGTGGCAATACTGGAAAGACCACGCCCGCACCCACACAGTTCAACCACAATACAGCTCTATTTCACCGGACTACTCGCCAATGCGGAGGCCGCCTCGTGCTCAGCCGCTGGCTCGAGCGCGGGCTCGCGCGTTGGCTCGCGCGTTGGCTCCGTGGGCCGCGCCGGAGTGGACGGCGCCATTGGAATCGGTGCGCGCCCCGGCTCGCCCGCGAGCGGCACGCTGCCCGACGCGGCCATCTCACGCGGTTGCAGCAACAATGCGACGAGCCCCGTCCAACCCGTTTGATGCGAGGCACCCACGCCGCGTCCGTTGTCGCCGTGAAAGTATTCATGGAACAGAATCAGGTCGCTGGAGCGCGGGTCCGCTTGCAGCAGCGGGTATGCGCCCATTACCGGACGCTCGCCATTCCTGTCCTTGAGGAACAGTGTCGTGGCGCGGCGCGCGAGTTCGTCGGCAATTTCGCACAATGAGAATTTCTGTCCCGAGCCTGTCGGATATTCGACGCGAAATTCGTCGCCGTAGTAGCGGTGAAATTCATAGAGCGATTCGATCAACAGATAGTTGACGGGCATCCACACCGGACCGCGCCAGTTGGAATTGCCGCCGAACACGCGGGTGTCCGATTCCGCCGGCAGATATTTGACCGTGAAGCTGTTGCCATTGTGATTGAACACAAACGGGTGATCGCGGTGGCAGCGCGACAGCGCGCGCACGCCATGATCGGAGAGAAACTCGCTTTCGTCGAGCGCACGCCGCAGCAGCGCTTTCATCCGATGTCCGCGCAAGACGGATAGCAGCAGTGCATTGCCCTTGCCGGGCTCGTTCCAGCGCGAGACCAGCTTCGCAAGGTCCGGCCGATGCTTGAGGAACCACACGAGCCGGTCGCGCAGTCCAGGCAATTCGCCATGCAGGCGCTCTTCGAGCACGTGTACCGCGAATAGTGGAATGAGTCCGACAATCGAACGCACGCGCATTGGAAGGCTGGTTCCATCGGGCAGGCGCAGCTTGTCGTAGAAGAACTCGTCCTCGCTGTCCCACAGTCCGGTATCGCAGCCGTCGTCGCAACTCACGGCTTGCGCGATGTACAGGAAGTGCTCGAAAAACTTCACGCCGATATCGACGAACACATGGTTCGCATACGCAAGCTCCAGCGCGATACGCATGAGGTCGAGCGCGTAGGCGGCCATCCACGCGGTGCCGTCGGCCTGATCGATGTGGCCGCCGGTAGGCAGCGGCGACGAACGGTCGAAAATGCCCACGTTGTCGAGGCCAAGAAAGCCGCCCTGAAAGATGTTGTGGCCGTCGGCGTCCTTGCGGTTGACCCACCACGAAAAGTTGAGCAGCAGCTTGTGAAAAATCAGCTCGAGAAAATCGCGGTCGGCCTTGCCGGTAAGTGCGCGGTCAATCTCGTACACGCGCCACGCGGCCCACGCGTGAACCGGCGGATTGGCGTCGCCGAGCGCCCATTCGTACGCGGGCAGTTGCCCATTCGGATGCTGATAGCGGTCCTTCACCAACAGCAGCAATTGACGTTTCGCAAACGCCGGGTCGATCAACGCGAACGCCGCCGCATGAAACGCGAGATCCCACGACGCGTACCACGGGTACTCCCACTTGTCCGGCATCGACACGATGTCCGCGTTGCACAAGTGCATCCAGTCCGCGTTGCGGCCACGTTTGCGCGCGGCCGGCGGTACAGGCTGCAACGGGTCGCCCTCCATCCAGCGGTGCACGTCGTACCGGTAATACTGTTTGGACCACAGCATGCCCGCGAGCGCCTGGCGCTGCACGAGGCGCGCGTCCGGGTCGTCCATGTCGCGTTGCAGCGCGCCGTAGAATTCGTCGGCTTCCGCGATACGCTTTGCAAAGAGCGCGTCGGCGTCGAGCGGCACTTCGTCAGGACTCGCCTCGGGGCGCCAGCGCATGTACACCACCGCGCGCCCATGCGGACCGAGTTCGATCGGCGCATGCGCGCCGGCCTTCGTGCCGCGATCGCGACGCACCGCTTGCTGATCGTCATGCACGAGGTAATCGTTAAAGCCGTCCTTGAAGGGCCCTTGCGCTTCCATGTTGTAGAGGCGCTTCACATTGGTGTCGTTCTCGCAGAAGAGCCATGTGATTTGCGGCGCGTCGTTCGACCACGCTGTTACGACAATCGGCGCATGTCCACGCTGATGCCCGATCAATTGCGCGTTGCCGTCATGGTCGGTGCTCGCGACAAGCGACGGCTTCTCGGTGTTCTCTTTCCACGACCACGAATTGCGCGCCCAGATCTGCGGCAGCACATCGATCGATGCGGACTCGTCCGCGCGATTCTCGATTGTCACGCGCATCACGATGTCGTCTGGCGCGTGCTTCGCGTATTCGACCTGCACGTCGAAGTAGCGCAAATCGTCGAACACGCCGGTATCGAGAATTTCGTACTCCGGCATGTCGCCCCCGCGCCGCGCGTTTTCCTCGATCAGATCCTGATACGGATAAGCGCCGTGGGGGTACTTGTAGAGCATGCGCATGTACGAATGCGTCGGCGTGCCGTCGAGATAGAAGTACAGCTCCTTCACGTCTTCACCGTGATTGCCCTGCGAATTCGTGAGACCAAAGAGCCGCTCTTTCAGGATCGGGTCCTTGCGGTTCCACAGCGCTAGCGACACACACCAGCTCAGTGTGTCGTCGCCGAAACCGGCAATGCCGTCTTCGCCCCAGCGGTACGCGCGGCTACGCGCATGATCGTGCGGAAAGTACTCCCACGCAGTGCCGTTTGCGCTGTAGTCCTCGCGCACCGTGCCCCACTGACGCTCGCTGAGATACGGGCCCCAGCGCTGCCAGTGAGCACAATCCGCCGAATGCAGACGTGAACCTTCAGTGGTGGCGAACAGATTCGCAGCGCGCAGCGGTGGCATGACAGCTTCCTTGCGTCGGGCTTGGCGGTGGGACACACATCGTAGCGCGGTTTACGCGATGTGGCGATCCAACCCGGCAAGCAGATGCTCGATGCGCAGCAGTTCACCGAGCGACCACGCCTGAAACGGCGTGCCGGCGGGCGTGTGCGGCGCGTCGCCGTCCGCGATTTCGGAAACGTGATCGAGCCCGGCGTGATCGAGATGCGCATACAGCGGATCGAGAAAACGCGTTCGAGCTTGCCTGCGGACGTCGTCCGTATTACCGCGCACGCGCAGCCACGCTTCGACGAACGGTCCGAGCAGCCACGGCCACACCGTTCCCTGATGATAGGCGCCATCGCGTTCGTACGGCGCGCCGCTGTAGCGGCCGCGATAAGCCGGGTCCGTCGGCGCGAGCGTGCGCAAGCCGAGCGGCGTCAGCAAATGCGATTCGACATGATCGACCACCGCGCGCGCCGCCGCGCCTTCGAGCAACGCAAACGGCAAGCCGCCCACCGCAAAAATCTGGTTCGGACGAATCGAGCAGTCCACCGCGCCGCTCACATGGTCGACGTCGATGTTGTCGAAAAGCGCTTGTGTCGACGGGTCGAGGAAACGTTCATGGAATGCTTGCAACGCTCGCCCGGCCGGTTGTTGCCACTGCGCGTTCCACGTTGTTGCAATGCGCAATGCGTTGATCCACAGTGCCTGCACTTCCACCGGCTTGCCGATGCGCGGCGTCACGACCCGATCGCCGACCTTTGCGTCCATCCACGTGAGCTGCATGCCGGGGACGCCAGCACAGAGCAAGCCGTCTTCCGTGGATGCCTTGATGTTAAAGCGCGTGCCTTGCGTATATCCTGTGAGGATTGCCTCGGCGGCTGCCTGGAGGCGCGCCCTCGTTGCAGCGCCCGCGTGACCTGTCGCGAGGTAGTCATGCACGGCGACAATGAACCATAGCGATGCATCCACGGAGTTGTATTCGGGCGCGTCGCCGTAATCGGGAAAGCGATTGGGCAGCATGCCCTCGGATAACGTGCCGGCCCATTCGAGCAGGATCGCTTCGGCGGCGTCGAGCCGGCCCGCTGCTATCAGTAAGCCGCGCATGGCGATGAACGTATCGCGGCCCCAATCCGTGAACCATGGAAAGCCTGCGAGTATGGTGCGGCCCTCGTTACGCTGCACGACGTATGCATCGGCGGAACGTTGCAGGCGCGAGCCGAATGCATGGCGGCGCTGCTGTTCGATTTCGCTGAGTGTTGCGGCGCGACTCGCCGCCGAAACGTTCGCAGAGATCGTATCGGATACGCTCAGCATCATCACCGCTTCGCCATCCGCCAGATCGAAGCTGAACACGCCGGGCGTCGCGAGGTCCTCGCTGAAATCGAGTCCGCGTTCGCGCTCTCGAACGTAGCAGAAGTTGCGATACCAGTCGGGCGCGTGCGCGTAGCTGCCGTTGGTCGCGACGTGAATACGCGGCACGTCGCCGTACGGTTGCCAACTCGCGCAACTCGCGTCGCTGCTGATTTGTGCGCTGAAGTTGAACGCCGCGTTTTCGTGATGCAGCGCGTGGTAGTCGCGGCCCGACAGCAAAGGCCTTACCTTCAGGATTAGCGCGCCAGGTTGCGATGCCGTTTGCGATACGGCTGGCGCACGTTGCCATCGCCAGCGCAAAAGCGTTTCGCACGTCGCCTTGCTGACGAACACTTCCGCCGTGACGAGCGTTTGCGCATTGAACTGAAAGAGCCACGTTGGCCACGGTTCGGTGGTGAATTCGAGCAGGTTCTCAGTGACGTCGGGATACAGCACGTCGGGCTCATAGCGTTGCATGCTCAACGGATAGCGCTCGCCATCCGCTTCGAGCCATGCTTCCACGCCGTTGACGAGCACCATGCGGCCACCTGGCGCGCGCGTGGCCGTCAGCAGCAACGCGTGATAACGGCGCGTGCGCAACGTGCCCACGGTGCCCGACGCAAAGCCGCCGAAGCCGTCCGCCTCCAGCCATTCATCTTCGAGGCGCGTCGTGTCCAAAGGTCGTTCAATGCGTGTCATGGCGTGAGCAATGGTGCAAGAGAAGGCGCTGCGGTGCCCATTCTCCTACTTATCACCTCCACGAGTTCAGCTCATATCATGCGCCCAACAACACGCCCGTCCTGAAGGGCCGCGTGCCCGTCACGCGTCCTAGCGGCGCGCCCGCCGTCACGAAGCGAATCGCGCGGCGCATATAGAACACGCCTTCGGTGTTACTCGTGAGCGTGATGGTTTCGTCTGTCAACGGATCGACGATATCGAACAGCGGCTGCCCGACGCTGATCGTGTCGCCAATCTTCGCACGATGCACCAGAATGCCGCTCACGGGCGCATAGAACTGCTCGCTGCCGGCAAGCGGCGTAGCGGCCGTCAACAACGGCGGCAGCGGCTTCGCTTCAAGCACAACGGCCTTGCGCCACGCGAGATAAGCGAGGATAGCGTCGGCATCCTGCTGCGCCGCTTCGTATGAAACGTCGCGCTGGCCGCGGCATTCCACGGTCACCGCAATGGCGCCGTTCGGCACCGGCTTGTCGGCGGGCATCTCCTGCTGAAGCTGCCACCACAGCAGGCTGTGCGTTTCGTCGAACGCCTCGCCGCCGGAGTTGGTTGCGAGCAGCGACGCCTGCGCGCCGAGATAGCGCGCCAACGGTTCGAACTGTGGCCACGCCGCCTCGCTCGTGTAGAGATGCATTGCGGCTTCAAGCGAACAGTGCAGGTCGATTACCACGTCGGCGTCGAACGAAAGCTTCAGCAACGACAATTGCAACGACTCGAACTCGGTCAAGGGCTTTTGCGCAGCGAGTTCGTCGGCGATCAGCCGGCGAACAGTCCGCACGTTTTCCGCCGCGTTTGAACCTAATGCTTCGCGAGCCTTCGCCACCAGTTTTGGAAACTGGAGAAAATGCCGGTTGAAGTTCTTGCCGCTTGACAGATCGAAGCGCCCGACAAATTGTCCGAGCACGTATTGCCCCAGTCCGACCGGGTTCGCAACCGGCACGAGCACGATCTCCGCATTCAGCGCGCCCTGCTTTTCGAGTTCGAGCAAACGACGCTTCAACAGAACCGTGGTCAGCATGGCGGGCGTTTCGTCCGCATGCAGCGAGGCCTGGATATAGATCTTTTCCGCGCTGCCGGCCGCGCCAAAGTGAAACGACACCAGGTCGCGATGTGTGCCGACAGCCGGTGAAAGAAGCGGATACGATTGCCTGTTCATGAGAGAAGAGCTTGTGGTTGGAGAGCAAGACGCGCGAGCATCAATTGCCGTATGGGTCGAAGTCGAAGTACTTCTTTGCGATCTGCGCGTACGTGCCGTCTTTCAACATCGCAGCAATCGCGGCGTTCATCGACGCTTGCACAGCCGTCTCGTCCTTGCGCAAGCCTATGCCTGTGCCGCGGTCGCCCATGGAGAGCGGCTCGCCGACAAACGCAAAACCCTTGCCGGCCGGCGTGCGCAGAAAGCCGAAATCCGCTTCTACCGAGCCGAGCAGCGCGCCGTCGAGACGTCCGTTCTGCAAGTCGGCGAACACTTCGTCCTGGCTCTTGTACGCGACGACGTGCGCGCCGAGCGGCGCCCAGTTCTTCAGCGCATAGCCTTCGAACTGGGTACCCGATTGCACTCCGATCTGTTTGCCGGAAAGCGCCTGCAGGCCTGCGGCGAGCGGTGAGCCTTGCCGCGCGATCAGCCGCGATTTGAATTGAAAGAGTTTCGACGTGAACAGAATCTGCTGCTCGCGCTTTTGCGTGATCGCCATCGAGGACAGAATCGCGTCGATCTTGCGTGCCTGAAGCGCGGGAATCATGCCTGAAAACTCGAGCTCGACCCATTGGCAACGCGCGTGAATGCGGCGGCAAATTTCATTGCCGAGGTCGACGTCGAAGCCTTTGAGGCTGCCGTCGGGCGCCTTCGAATCCATTGGCGGATAACTCGGGTCGATGCCAAGGCGCAGCGTGTCGGTTTCAGCGGCAAACGCGCCGCTGCTGAATATCAGCGCAGCGCTCAGGATCATCAGCGGAAGTTTCATGAGAGCGGAAGTTTTCTCGATGTGAACGGAACAGGGCGAGCCCATCGTATGCCCCGGCCGCGCTCCGCAATAGTCAGGTTCGGACTATCATGATCGCTTTTGCCGATCACTGACGCTGACGCGGCAGCGACTCAAACATTCCGCCGACCACGACACGGGCGCTCCCATGGCGTTGACGATCTCCCAGTTACGAGCCTTCAAGGCAGTAGCCGAACATGGCAGTCTGCGCGCCGCGTCACGTGCCCTCGGCGTCGCGCAAAGCGGCATCACGCAGCAATTGCAGAACCTTGAATCGATGTTGGGCGCGACGCTCTTCATCCGCACCAATCGCGGCATTGCGCTCACCGCGCTGGGCCAGCGGCTCTTGCAGCGGGCCGGCGCGATCATCGGCGAATGCGAACGCGCGGAGCAGGAAGTGCAGCAATTGCGCGGCGACTACGCTGGCGAGGTCACGTTCGGCTTGACCACCGAGCCGCTGGTCGATGCGCTGGCGCCGGTGCTGATGGACTTTCGCGCGCGCTTCGAGCGGGTGGCGCTGCATCTGCGCACCGGCACATCGCGAATGATGATCTCGTGGATTCGTGAAGGCACGCTGGACTTTGCGGTCGCGCTCGTTTCGGAGCGCACTGACACGGCCGATCTTTCCGTCGTGCCGCTCTATCCGTCGGATCCGGTGATCGTCTGTCGCAAGGGTCATCCGCAAGCGCGGGCGCGCTCGCTTGCCGAGCTTGCCGATTGCACATGGATCGCCACACGCTCGCCGAATCTCACCGACGATCCGCAAGCCCATCGCCTGAATCATCTGTTCGCAAGCCACGGTTTGCCGCCGCCAAGAATCGTCGCAACGGTAGAAGGTTTGTACGAGGCACTGCATCTGGTGGGCGCGACGGATTGCCTGTCGCTGGAATCGTCGATTGTCGCGAGGCAGGGGCCGTTTGCCGGCGCGCTGTCCACCATCGAGGTTCGCGAACGCGCGATCGAGCAGACCGTCTGCCTGCTGCAACGTGCAGCCATTCCGCTCACGCCCGCCGCGCAGGAACTTGCGACGATGCTCGCGTCGTACACGCGAACAGTGCAAGGGCGTTGAGAAGAGACGGGAGAGACGAGGTGCCGCCCTCGCTGCCGTTTCGGGTGAGCATCGTGCATCCGGAGCATCGGCCGGGGCCTCCTCTGGCTGACGCGTTCGTCGAGGCGCTGCAAAGCGAGGCCGCCGCGCTGCGACTACAATTGGAGCCCCCTGCCCGGCGCAAACAAGATTCACGGCGTTAGTCACAAGAATAGCGCGAGGCAATGTCGCAGACCATCAACAGGAGTTTTCCCACATGATGAATCGAGACAATCCCGTCTGGCTGATTACCGGCTGTTCGACAGGCTTTGGCCGCGAACTCGCAAAACTGGTGCTGGAGCGCGGCTGGCGCGCCGTAGTCACGGCGCGCGACGTATCGAAAGTGAAAGATATTGCGGAGCCGCACGGCGAGCGCGCGCTGGTCCTTCCGCTCGATGTCACGAACCGCGAGCAGATCGCCAACGTCGTCGCACAGGCCAGGCAGCGCTTTGGCCGCATCGACGCTCTCGTCAATAACGCGGGCTACGGTTACCTCGCTGCAATCGAAGAAGGCGAAGATCACGAAGTGCGCGCCATGTTCGAGACCAACGTGTTCGGTCTCGTCGACATCACGAAGGCCGTGTTGCCGATCATGCGCGAGCAACGTAGCGGCCTGATCGTCAATGTATCGTCGATCGGCGGGCTCGCGAGCTTTGCGGCAACCGGTTATTACCACGCGACAAAATACGCGGTGGAAGGCTTGTCGGAATCTCTTGCCACCGAGGTCGCACCGCTCGGCATCGGCGTGCTTATCGTGGAGCCGGGCCCGTTTCGCACCAACTGGGCCGGACCGTCGATCAAGCAATCGGCCACCGTCATCGACGACTATGCGGCCACGGCCGGCGAGCGGCGCAAGCAGACCGAAGCGCGCAGCGGCAAGCAGGCGGGCGATCCTGTGCGCGCCGCGCAAGCGATCATCGACGCGGCACTGTCCGACAAGCCGCCTCTGCGCTTGCTGCTCGGCAAAACCGCGCTGGAACTTGCGCGCAAGAAACTCGACTTCATGCGCGGCGACTTCGATGCGTGGGAAGCCACTACCGTAGGCGCCGACTACCCGGACGCCTAGAACTCCACCAGCGCGAAGTCTTCCTTGCCCACGTCGCACAGCGGGCAACGCCAGTCGGCGGGAACGTCGGCCCAGCGGGTGCCCGGCGCAATGCCCTCGTCGGGCAAGCCGGCCGCTTCGTCGTAAATCCAGCCGCAGATCACGCAGACCCACTGCTTCAGGTCGTCGGCCGCAGCGGCATTCGCGGCCGGCGCGCTTTGCTGTTGGGAAGTCGCCGTCTCGTCAAGACTGACGACGAGCGGCGCCTCAGTGCTCGTGCCATGACGAGCAAGGCGCGCCTGCAGGCTTTCCAGCAGGCGTTGCGCTTCGTCTTGCGTCAGGTCGATCCAGTACGGGTCGCCAGCGCCGTCGTTGAGCCGTTCGGGAGAAAACTGGATTTCCAGCGCTACGCCCTTCTTGTACATGACGCGTTATACGAACAGATTCAGCACGATGTCGGCGATCACACCAGCGGCGCCGATCAGGCCAAGAATTTGAAGCAGAGTGAGCGATTTGCGCGTTGCGGTGGGGAGTTGTTGCGTGGTCACGGGGCGGTCTTCAGAAGTCGAAAAAAGCGAAATGGTACACGGGTCGCGCCGCGGCGCATGCCGATTCGCGCAAACCCGCTTGCATCAGTTAGCAAGGTGTTGCCAACTGAGTGCCATTATCGCCGCCCGCCCGCGCCAGATTATTCACGACACGGAGATGCACTAATTCGCGGCAAGGCGGAAAGCCTCCCCCACTTTGCGCTCAGCTTTTCGCCAAAGGGCTTCCCTCACGAGAGTCCCAGAAGCGGATCACTTCAGTGTGCGCCGTGCCCGCGCCGACCACCTGGTCCGGCGCCCCGCTTTCGCGCAGCAGCGCCCGCAATTCGTTGATGACCGGAAACACCTCATGATTCCAGTCCGCGCCCTGCGAATCGTGCGCGCGTTGCTCGGCCTCGACGATCTCGCGGTCTTCCTTGAAGATGCGCTCGGTGAACCACACCAGCAGCGGCCATGCGAGATTCAGCGCGCCCGGAATGCCCGGCTTGCGAATCGACAGCAGTCCGAACGTGCGATTGGTGCGCTGCTCCCGGTCGAGCGGCACATAGACAATCCACAGATCCATCACGAGCGTCTTTTCCGACGTGCGGATCTGCAGCGTCTGATACGGATACTCGGTGCGGATCGTCATTACGTCCTTGTCGTTGTCGCCGCCCGTCTTGCGGCTCTGGCCGAACACGATGGCCTCGCCGATAGGCTGCTGGCCGGCCATGCGCGCAAACGTGTAGTCAACCTCGACCCAGCCTTCGCCGCGCCGCCGCCCGAGCGAACGCGCGCGCATCTGACCCATTTGCCGGCGATGCAGGAACTGATGGTTCATGTCCATCAGATTCTCGTGCATGAAGGAGTAGTGGCAATTCACCGGACGCCCGAAGCGCCGCGTCTTGTATTTCTTGTCCGACACAGAGCCGAGCTTGGGCAGCGGACGCACCTCGGCCATGGCCGGATCGCCGGGAAACACGAAAATCAGCCCTTCCACTTCGCGGCACGGATACGAGCGCACGCCGTTCGGCAAACGCTCGCGACCGAGGTACGGCACGTCGACGCATTTGCCCGAGCAATCGTAGGTCCAACCGTGGTAGCCGCAACGAATCGACTCGCCGTCGACCACCCCCTGGTGCAACGGCACCTGCCGATGCGCGCAGCGGTCTTCAAGCGCGAACACCTTGCCGGACTCTGTACGCGCGAGCACGATCGGATCGCCCGCGAACGTGACCCCATGCGTCTTGCCCCGCTTCACTTCATGCGACCACGCAAGCGGATACCAGTAATCGGGATGGATGCCGACGCGGCGCAAGTCGCGCACGGGCGCGTCGTTGGCAGCCTGGCTTTGCGTGGGAGCGGCTTTCGGCGATGCCGCATGCGTTGGCGACGCCTCGACGGTGCTTTGTTCGAGCGGGGGAACAGCATGCATAATGTGGAGCCTCCGTGCACGTGCGGATAGAGTAGGCGGTCGCGTTGCGCGGCCATTATCGTCGTCAGTCTACTCGAAGCGGGCAGGGCATGGGTCCGGCGGGGTCATAACGCCGCGCTGCGGGCCTTGAAAGCGAGCCTTGTATGTGGCCCCTCGCGCTACGCCTCGTCGTGCGTCACGAGGCCTGTGCGGCGTTGCACGCCCCACGCGCGGCCGCCGCGCAGGAAGTGCAGCCAGCCGAGCGCTGCGCCCGCGTGCCGCAGCAACTGGAAGGTGAACGGCTCCGCCACCGCCGCGAGCATTGCCATGCCCATGCTGGCGCCGCTGCGCCTGCCGGTCCAGCGCCGGTAAAGATGGATGCTCCACAGGTAGAAAGCGAGGTCGATCGCTGTTTTGACGCCGATCACGCTGAAGATCGACACGACAATCGCGCCATGGCCGCCGAACAGAAAAGCGAGCAGCAAGCCGAAAGCGGTCAGGCCGTAGATTGGCTGCATCGTGTCGAGCGCCTTCACGGGCAGCATCAGCATGCCGAGCGTGCCGTAACGCGGGTTGCCCGTCATGTCGCGATTCCAGTACTGCGTTTGCAGGAAGCCCGCAAACCAGCGGCGGCGCTGGCGCAGAAAACCCGCAAGGTTGTCGGGCGCGTCCGTGTGTGCATGTGCGTCGCCGATTACGCGCACGTCCCAGCCGAGGCCGTGATCGACGGAATAGCGGCGCAGCCGGTGAATCAGCTCGTAGTCTTCAACCAGACATTGCGGATCGAAACCGCCGACGTCGAGCAGCGCCTCGCGCCTGAACGAAGCGAAGGCGCCCGAAACCAGCAGCAGACTGTCGGCGCGCATCCACGCAAAACGCGCGATGAAGTTGCGCATGTATTCATATGTCTGAAACCATTGCAGCACGCGGCCCGACGCCGACTTGCCGCAAACCGGCACCAGAATGCCGGCCGCGGCGACGAGTTTCGGGTCGCTCGCGAACGCGGCGCGCATCGCGTAGGTGGCGTCGTCGTCGAGAAGCGTGTCGGCGTCGACGGTCATCACGGTGTCCGTGGTCATCAGCGTGATCGCGGCGTTCAGCGCGCGCGCCTTGCCGCCGTGCGGCATGCGCAGCCAGAAGAGATTCGGATGAAGCAAGCTCGGCGCGCTGAGTTTGCCCTCGGCGGGCGCGATGAGACCGAAGCGTTCGGTGAGCAGCGCATGGGTCTGATCGGTTGAGCCGTCGTCGGCAATCACTATTTGAGCGGGGCCGTGCACCTGACGAAGCAGCGCCGCGATAGTAACCGGCAGCACTGCCGCTTCGTTATGCGATGCCACGATAACGCCCATGCCCGGCAAACTGCGCTGGTCGTAGTCGGGCTCGAGCGGCGGCGCACGGCGCATCAACGGCAAGGTTTTCCATGTGACGAACGCAAGCAGCAGAGTGTCGTAGACGACATAGGCGATGCCGGTGGACCATGCCACCACGCCGTGCAGAAAGAATGCGCGCGCGAACAACAACAACCACACGGCTACCACGGTCGCATGAATCAGCGTGCTCAAAAACGTCGTGCCGCGCGGCACGAGGCGAGGCGATGCAAGCGCGAACGCCTGTTCCAGGGTCTTTTTCAAAGTCGCGATGGGCCGGTCGTCGTTGCGGTTTCGGAACGTGAGTAAAGCGGCGCTCAGGGCAGCATGCGCTTAAGAACAGATTTCCGATCGATCCACTCGTGCTTCAGCGCCCCGCCGATGTGCATGGCAAGCAACGCGTACAGCGCATAGCCAAGCCAGGTATGCAATGCGCCGAAGCGGTCATGCAGCGTTTCCTTCAATGTCGGCTCCAGGTTCATGACGTAGCCGATGCGCGGCCACTCGAACAGATCGAAGAGACGCATGGGATGCGTGGCCGCGTCCTTCCATGCCGAGTCATGCAACCAGCCGGAAATCGGCAGCGCGATCATCAGCAGATAGAGCAGGAAATGCGCGGCATGCGCGGCAATTTTTTCCCACGATGGAAATTCGCGCGGCAGCGGCGGCGGCTTATGCGATACGCGCCATAAGATGCGCATCAGCGCAAGGCCGAGCACCGTGATGCCGATGGACTTGTGCGTGTTGATCACAGGCCGCACCCAGTCGTCCGGCAGCGACTCGGCACTCAGGCCAAGCGCGACGTTGCCGACTATCAGCAGCGCGATGAGCCAGTGCAGCGCAATCGCCGTGCGCGTGTAGCGCGAGGGCGTGGGAATCCTGGTCGCTTTGGCCAGGCGGTCGGCGTGCGTGTTCATAAGTCGTGCGGTCGGCAAGAGAATCGTTAGCAGGTGTTCAGGAAAATGTTGGGCAAGTGTCGGCGCCGTGTTGCTGGCGGCTTTGCAGCAGCGCCCCATTCACAGACAAGAACCGCTGAGTGTGCCCTTTTATTCCATGACGCGCTTAATGAGCTGTTTCCGTTTATTTCACGCGCCCGGTCGGCAAGCTGGCGGTAGGCCCGCGAGATTCGGGAGGCAAGAAAAAATCTCTGTGGCGCATAACACGCGATAGACCGATTCAATTGGCATCGGAGCATATCCCATCCTCTAATAAAAGCCCTGTGTCTGGCCACACTCGCCCACCCAACGCCGCTTAACTGGAGAGATCCAATGCCGCAGCCCCAGACAAATGTAGACGAAGTGGTGAGAAGCATCGCAGAGGAAACCGATACGCCAGCGGAAACCGTCTCGAAGATGTATGAGGACACCTTGGCCGACTATCGCCATGACGCGCGGGTGTTGGATTACGTGCCGCTTTTCGCGGCGAAGAAAGTGCGCAACAAGCTTCGCGACGGATCGCATCGCAAGCACTGACACGGACGCTGCCTTGGCGCAATCAACGTTGCGGCGCCCGAGACCATCGCTATCTGCAACATTTCATTCGTCGGCTGATTGAACCGATACGAGCGCCGTGGCACGGAACGCACCGCTTATTTTTTCCCGCTGCTAGACTGGACCCCGTTCAACCGACCGGGGGATTGGCATGCGTGTGGCAATCGTTGGCGCGGGAATCGCCGGACTCAGCACGGCGTGGTCGCTCACCAAACTGGGGCATGACGTCACGCTGATGGAGCAGGCCTCGATCCCGAATCCGCTCGCCGCGTCGGGCGACCGGCATCGCATGATTTGCCGCGCGTATGGCGACGCCGATAATTACGCCCAGGCCATTGCGGAAGCCTTCGATAGTTGGGACATGCTGTGGGACGACCTCGGCGTGTCGCACTATGCGAATTGCGGTGTGCTTGGCATTTCCCAGTTTGCCGGCGACAGCGCCGAGCAATTTCGCCTTGGCCTCGACCGCCTCGGCATCGAATATGAACGGCTCGATCCGCGAGAGGCCGCGAAGCGCTATCCGTTTCTCGATGCCTCCACGTTTCGTTATGCGTACTTCGATCCCGAAGGAGGCGCGCTTTTTAGCGAGCGCATCGCACACGATGTCAAAGCGTGGCTGCGCATGCGCAGCGTCGACATTCGCATGCATGCGCAGGCCGTTGCAATCGATCCGCACACGGCGAGCGTGCAGCTCGCAGATGGCAGCACGGTCCACGCGGACAGGCTCGTCGTGACGGCCGGCGCCTGGACGCTGCGGCTCTTTCCCGCGCTCGCCGAAAATCTCACGATTTATCGCAACGCCGTCGCTTATATGACGCCGCCCGCGGACCTCGAAAACGCGTGGTCGAACGCGCCGGCAATCGTCGACATTGGCGGCACCAGTGAAGGCTATGTGCTGCCGCCCATCGACGGTATCGATCTCAAGTTTGGTGCGGGCGTGCTCAAACGACCCGTGCCGGATGCGGAAACCGATCGGGCCGCCATGCGAGGCGAAGGCGACCGTTTGAGACAGCTCTTTGCGCCGCCGTTTAGCCGCATCGACGAATACACGGTGACCGAGGTGAAAACCTGCGTGTACACCTGTACTGCGGATCAGCGGCTGTTTTCGAAGCGCATCGGCAAGACGCTTGTGGTGTCGGCATGTTCGGGGCACGGCTACAAGTTCGGCGCCGCGGTCGGGCAGCGAGTCGCGCAGGCGCTCGAAACCGGCGACGACACCGAGCTCGTTCAATGGCTGCGAGCCGAAACGGTGTGATAACCCAATGTACGACGCAAACGCCGCGCAACACGTGCAGCAGATGGAAAGCAGGCTCCGGCTTCGGTGATCACGGAGCCGCCGGCTCGCGTCGCTCAACTGCCGGCGTAGAGGTTGCAGAAGCTGACCGGGCCCACACAGACGGACGGCATCGTAGTGCGGGATGCAGCGCCCGAGGCGAAGCTGCCGCCCTGCGCGACGCCGCCCATTGCCTGCATGGCCAGCGGTTGATCGTCTTGTGCGGCGAGTTTTGCTTCGGCAGCCTGAATGTCCGCGGGATAGTTCACATCGTCACCGCTGCCTGGCCGATAGCCGGCCTGCTCTACTCGCACGAGGTCGGATCGAACTTCGGCACGCGTAAGCGGAGCGCTCGATTGAGCGAGGCTGAGAGCCGGTGCGCCAAAGGTGCAAGCGACGAGAGTGAGGCCCATCAACATTTTCGACATGGTGAATACTCCTTCAATAAGATATGTTGGCTGTGCGGGACGTGCCGCGAATCATGCTGTTTCGCACGCACCCATGTGATCGACGTTCCGATGCCGCTTTATTCAGTCGGATTCCTAACTATTAGACGATCGATAACGACGAGTCAGTGCGACTTCCTTTGAACTTCGTTTCTTGGGCAGTCGCCGATCAACGCTTTTGAATCAGACTACATAGGGGCGAACACGAGGCTTCGGCGTTTATTCCAGCGGATTTTGCAATCGACATAATGCAGCGCTCGCAAGCCGGCAAACCATTGCCGGTCGGGACGCATCGACGCGTAAGGGAAAATGCAAGGAGCCGATCGAGCCTGACAGCGCGGGCGAGTCAGCCCGCGGCGTCATGCGCCCCGTGAGGTTTTTCGCGTCACTCCTTTTTCGCTTACTGTCTTTGCTCTTCACTGAGGTTGCCAGATTGCTTGTTCGCCAACTGACTCCGTCCGATGCCACGTCCTTTCAAACATTGCGCCTCGCAGGGCTGAAGGAGACGCCCACATCGTTTGCATCGAGCTATGAGGAAGAAGTGCATCGCTCGCTCGACGAGATAGCAAAGCAGTTAGCCGCGAGAGACGATCGCGGAGTTTTTGGGGCTTTCGAAGGCGCACGGCTGATCGGGATGGTGGGACTGGGGCGCGAGAACCTGACAAAGCTGCGCCATAAGGCGTTCCTCTGGGGCGTCTATGTCGCCGCGGATAAAAGAGGCTATGGCGTGAGCAGAATTCTGCTCAGCGAGGCGATCCGTTTTGCCCAGTCGGTGCCGGACATCGCGCAGATACACCTGAGCGTCAACGCATCCAACGACGCGGCCATCCGGCTCTACTCATCGCTCGGATTTCAACAGTTCGCGCTGGAGCCCGCCTCGATGATTGTCGAAGGAAGGCTATACGACGAAGTGCATATGTCGTTGCGGTTCGGGCTGCGCTCATAACACTATGAGCGCGCGGTCGAGCGGCAAGATCGCTTGGTGACTCGACGCGGCGCATCGCCAGCCATGCATCCAACTGGCACGACCCAAACCGCCGTACATCGCCCAACGGCACGCGCGAGGGCGTGCATATATTGGTGCATGTCCTCGCGGACACGCGTGACCGGTTGCCTGCGGTCACGCGCCATCTCTTCACTCGCTTAGCGGTCCAACTGCTGAATGCCTGCGAGTCGCCACGCGTTACCTTCGTGCGCGCTGCGGACAATGTTCCAGACTTCCTGGAACGGCTGGGCAGCCGGCGCATCGTCTTCCCGCATCTGGCCGTAGAAGCGCACGCTGACGAATGTTTCGTCCGCCGTGTTTTCGACGCCCAGCACTTCCGCCTCGAGCTGCGGCACCTCCGTACGATTCGGCTGGCTACCGCGGCCTTCCAGATCGCGCTTGAGCTGCGCGAACATCTCGGGCGTCGTCAGTTCGAACAGGTCGCCTTGCTCGTTGCGGTCCCATGCGCTTTGAAGACGCATAAACATGCTTTTCGCCGCCGCCACAAGCTCGGCCTGGTCGAGCCCAAGCGCTTGCACTGGCGCATTGAATGCGCCCGCTGCTGCGCTTTGGTTCGTGGCCGTGCGCTGTGTGCCGAACAAGCTCGTCTCGGACCGCGCCTGCCCGTTCTGGTTCAGGAACGGCGAGCCGTTGTTCTGCGACCGGCTCACGGCGCCATGCCCATACGCCAGATCCGGACGACGCCGATTGGCGATGAAACGGAACAGCATCACCCCGGCAACGACCACGAGGCCGATGAGCAGCATGTTCGACAGCATTTGCGCGAGCCCGGCGCCGAGGCCGAGTGACGACAGGAGCGCGGCAATACCCAGGCCGGCGGCGAGACCGGCAAGCGGGCCGAGCCAACGGTTGCGCGCGGGCGTTGCGGCCGGCGTCTGCGCGGCCTGCGGCGCCGGCTGCGCCTGCTGGCTGCGCTGCGCGGGAGCGGACGGCGACGCCATCTGCGACTGTCGCCCGATACTTTGACTGCCGCCCACGCGCTTGGCTTCGGCGTCATTGGCCGCGAGCGCGCCGAGCGCGAGCACAGCCGCGAGACCGAGCGCCGCGGTACCGCGTGTCACCTTGCTGGCGACGCGCCGGAACTGATTGATGGCTTGCGTATGCATATAAAACCTCTCGTGATGAATCGGAGCGTCTGCACCGCGCGTCATGCTTCGCGCGCGACGACCTTACGGACGGTAATTTTCTTCGGTCATCCATCTTGCCGCTGGTCTACCGGCAATCTGCGATGCGTAACCTGCGAGGCTTCAATCTAGCCGAACTCCGGCTGACGGAAAACTCGTATTTTTATTGCTGATCCTTCGCAAAAACCGTAACGTTGGCGAATCGACGGAGGACATGTGAATTTCAAGCATCTCTATTACTTTTGGGTCGCCGCACATGCAGGCGGGATTGTCCGCGCGGGCGAGCAATTGCACGTCACGCCGCAAACGCTGAGCGGTCAGATCAAGCTGCTCGAGGAAGCGCTGGACAAAAAGCTGTTTAAAAAAAGCGGCCGCACGCTCGAGCTGACCGATGCGGGGCGGCTCGCGCTCGACTACGCGGACGAGATTTTTTCGCTAGGCTCGGAACTGGAAAGTGCTGTGCGCCGGGAGAAGGAGGTGGGCACGCAATCGCGGTTTCGCGTCGGCATTGCCGACTCAGTGCCCAAGGCAATCGCATACCGGCTGCTGGAACCAGCGCTGAGTGCGCCGGCTTCGCTTCGCGTGATCTGTCACGAGGGCAAGCTGCACGCGTTGCTCGCACAGCTCGCCGTGCACCGTCTGGATCTGATAATCGCGGACGCCCCCATTCCCGCGGACGTGAACATCAAGGCGTTCAACCACCGGCTCGGCCGTTCGACGCTCAGCTGCTTTGGCGCGGAATCGCTACTGCAGGGCGCTCCAAAACGCTTCCCGATGTCGCTCGGGCAGTTGCCGCTGCTGCTGCCCGGCATCGAGTCGGCGGTGCGACGCAAGCTCGACCACTGGCTTGCGTCGCGGGCGATTTCACCGCGCATCGTCGGCGAGTTCGACGACGGAGCCATGGCGCTCGCGTTCGGCCGTGAGGGCCGGGGCCTGCTGTTCGCCCCGACGGTGCTGGAGAATCAGCTACAGGCGGAACATAAACTGACGACGGTCGGGCAGATCAGCACCATCGTCGAGGAGTTCTTCGCTATTTCTATCGAGCGCCGGATCAGCCATCCGGCTGTTGCGACGATTATCGACGCAGCGCGCAGTGAGCTGTTCAATGCGTAGGCGGGTGGGTTGCGCTGGGTCGTACTGGTGGGCACTCGGGACTGTGTCTCGCCGTGTGCGCGTGGGGGCTGTGGGTTTGGCGAAGCGTGAGAGACGCCTGCTGCGTGCTGGCTCTGGGAAGCCCGGATTGAGTGATCACGCCGTCGGCATCGAGAAACGCCTTGCGGCCGGGCTTGGGGTTCGACGTAGCAGCGACGAACGCGCTGTGGGTGGCAGACCTTACCTACATTCGCGACGGATGAGGTTTCGTGTATGTGGCCGTGGCGCCCGCCCGGTATGTTCAGCTGCCGCATCGTCGACTGCGCAATGCTCGATCGCCCTTATGCGCAACTGATGCTGCGCGCGCAACGTCGCGCTGGCTGGGTTATGCTCCATTCCGGTCACGGCTGTGGATACACGTCGATTGCATTTCGGCTCGCGCTTTCGCGAGGCGGGTGTGCAGCCTCGATAGTTACGCCCTTGTGACTGGTATCGGACGAGAAGGTGAAAATTCTCTTCGGAATACTCGAATTGGAACTGCTCAGTAAGACCGCTTCTATGCACATGAGCACTTGAGCATGCTTTTGTGGTTGCAGGAAGGCTGGTACAACGTGCGCCGCCTACCCGGCAGCACAGGCTGCCGCTCGCCACGCGAAATCGCAGCCGAATACACGAAAATTGGGCCATGTCTCTCGTGCATATTTTCTATCGTCAGGCAGCCTCGGTCGTTGAAAGGCGACCCGCCGCCCGCCCGTCGATAGCGCGCGGCTTACCGCATAACGGAGGTTAAATCGCATTTCGATCGCAACCGCAGATCTGCCCGTCCAAGCGGCTCGCCTCCCGGCGTCGCGCATGCCGGCGGCCCGGCACTGGACGACCCGGTCTATCTGACGCAACTCCGTCGCGATCTCGTGCGTTTTGCCCGCTTACAACTGCGCGATGCCGCGGCGGCGGAAGATGCCGTACAGGAAGCGCTGGCCGCCGCCTGGACGCAGGCGGACCGGTTTGCCGGGCAGTCCGAGCACAAGACATGGGTATTCGGAATTCTTAGGCACAAGCTCGTCGATACGTTGCGTGCGCGGCAACGAACGGTCAACCTCTCGGCCCTGGAATCCGAACTCGAAGACGAGGCGCTGCTCGATCGCGAATTGTTCAAGGACAACGGCCACTGGTCGCAGCACACCAAGCCTCGGCCCTGGCCAACACCTGAAACGGCGCTGCGTCAGCAACAGTTCTGGATCTTGTTCGAGACGTGTCTGGAACATCTGCCGGAGCATATCGGCCGCGTTTTTATGATGCGCGAATTTCTCGATCTCGACACAGACGCGATCTGCTCTGAATTGCAGATGACCGCCAACCATTGCAGCGTGCTGATTTACCGCGCGCGACTACGCTTGCGCACATGCCTGAGCGAGAAGGGTTTATCCAGCGAGGATGCCAATGGGGAAGTGTAAGTACATTACCCGCCTGCTGTCCGACGCGCTCGACCGCTCTTTGACTACCGGCGAATGGGTCGCCATCCGGCTGCATTTGCCGACATGCAGCGGCTGCCGCAACTATCGCAAGCAGATCGGTCTGCTTCGCGACGCCGCCCACGCAATGAGCGCTATTTCCGCGCCCGACACCGCAAGCCGCGACGATTGAAGTCGCGTTGCGTTGCTACGGCCGTGTCGTTGCCTGCCGAGCGTTAGCGCTCGACAGGCGGCGTGTTGCGGTAGCGTTCGAAGAAGCTGGCGTGCGAGACTTCATCGATTGCGATGGGGTTCCGCTCGGTGCGGGCCGGATGTTTCGCTAACTGCGCGCGGGTACGTATCGGTCGATGCTGGAAATTGCCGCCGCAGTTCGGGCAGACATTTCGCAAAGTGGTAAGTGCGCACATTTCGCAGAAGGTGCACTCGTAGGTGCAGATCATCGCGTCGGGCGCGTTAGGCGGCAGCGACTTGCCGCATCCTTCGCAGGACGGTCTTAATTCAAGCATTCGGACTCCGCATTGTGGTCGGCTTTGGGCGCGCTCGACGGTGAAAGGTTTCGCCTCGAGCGCTACCGAGTGTAAGTGGTGCGCGAAGTGGGCAAGCGACACCGGTGCATCAATTGCTGCCAGTGGCGTTGGCTGCTCCATCGACTTTGCCGTGGCGCGTATCAGACGAATAACGTTGCTACCGTTTCCGGCGGCCGGCCAATCACCGCGCGCCCGTTTCGCACGACTATCGGCCGCTGCAGAAGGACCGGGTGTGCGGCTAATGCTTCGTATAACTGAGCGTCGGATAGAGTGACATCGGAAAGGCCAAGTTCTTTGTATTCCGGCTCCGAGTCGCGGATCATTTCGCGGACCGGACAGCCCAATTGTCTGTTTAGGTCGTGTAGCTGCTCAATCGACAGCGGCTGCTTCAGGTATTCAATGATCTGTGTAGGTTCTTCGTCGCGGTTGTAAAGGGTAGCGATGAGTTCGCAGGTCGAGCGCGACTTGGAGCAGTGCGGGTTGTGGTAGATGGTGATCATGGCCAGATTCGTTATGGTAGCTGGGGAGGCGCTCAGGCGACTTGTGGTTGCGCGTAGGCGGATTTTATCCGGTCGCCGATGGCCACTAAGTAGCTTCCGGTTCGCGGGTTCGCTACTGGGCGGCATCGCCTGCCGATGTTTAATGAAAGTGCCTTCGGTGGCCGCGTGCACGCATCGTCGCGACACTATCGCGGGGATCTGGCGAGCGGGCGGCGTTGAGGCGCTGACGTACGCGCGGCGGCCAAAGCAGCTGGCAGAGTGCCTGCTATCGCGGCAGCAATTCGTTGCTTCCTTGTAGTCGACAGACGGAGGGTGGGCGCTTTCCTGTCTGTATCGCGTGGCCTTGCGAGGGCGAGGCAGTGCATCTCGCTCAGCAACACTGCACTGCGCGGCGTCCAAAGCGAGGCGGCGGCCAGATGGCGGTTTATGCGCATAAACCGCTCCTGCAGGAAGCGACGGATGCTCCCGTCTTGGTTGCACTGCCCACACTGAGTGGGGACTATCCAATGGCTCGGGCAGTTTCAACGGTGCTCAGTTCGTCGTTAGAACGGCGAGAAAGGCACACTGGTTCGCTCGTCGCAGGTGTGCCGAAAGGATGACGAGTTATTTGCCACTGGTCTAGTCTCAGCCCTCGAAGACCTATGCAATGCGCCGCGAGGACCAGACTTTATGCGCATAAACCGCTCGCAGTGCTTGCGAAGCCAATCGTGCAAGCCATCACGCGCACTGGGGCACCTAGGCTCTCAACGCTCTCAATTGGGAGATAAACCGGAGAGTGCGGCGTACCCTTAAACGCCTGTCGTATTCGTCGCTTCCATTTGCCCGGGAATCTCGTTGCCTTCTCCTTGTATCGGGCGCCTCGTCGTTCGCGTACTTGACGCGATGGGTACCCGAAGAAACGCTCTGAGACCATCCGCCTCCCGCCTCCCGCCTCCCGCCTCCCGCCTCCCGCCTCCCGCTTCACGCTTCACGCGTCACGCCTCACGCCTCATGCCCCACCCGCCGTTTCTTTATGCGCATAAACCTGGCCGATCGGCTATTTCCATCTCGTTTTATACAAAAACGATTGAAACGAGGAATCATCCAGGTAAAATCCATCTGCGTCTAAAAAAGGAGGTGAACATTGGCAGCTGAAATCATCGCGGTAACTCAGCAAAAAGGTGGTGTCGGGAAGAGCACAATCGCGATGCACCTCGGGGCGGCTTTCCATGAGAGGGGCAAGCGAGTCCTCGTCGTCGACGCGGACGGTCAGAACACCCTAATCCACTGGGCCAGCGCGTCATCCGATGGCGACACCGGTATCCCGTTCCCCGTCGTCAATCTCTCTGAAGCCGGCAGCCAGATTCACCGTGAGATCAAGAAGTTTGTAGCCGACTACGACATCATCGTCGTCGACTGCCCGCCGTCCATCACGGAGAAGGTATCGGGCGTTGTACTGCTGGCGGCTAGCGTCGCCGTGATACCGACGTCATCGTCACCGGCCGATTATTGGTCGAGCGTCGGCTTGGTCAAGCTGGTCCAGCAAGCGCAGGTAATGAATGAAGACCTGCGCGCCGTGTTCCTCCTTAACAAGACCGAAGAAAAGCGGATGCTGACGCGCGAACTGAAGCGCGCATTAGAGGAACTTGGATTCCCTCTTCTCAAGACCCAGATCCCGACACGCGAAGCCTACAAACAGGCAATGGCGTTGGGTCAAACAGTGCTACAGATGAGCGATCGCGGCGCCAAGCTCGCCGCGATCGAAGTCAGGGCGTGTGCGAATGAGATCGCCGCCTTGCTCCCGTGAGTTTATGCGCATAAAGGACCCTGAATGAAACCCTCCCAATTCGCCAAAGGCTTTCAAGCACGTCCTGACACGACCAGCAGCGAGAAACGAACGGCACTGGACCGTCTGAACGCAATCGACGGTCTGGTCAAGAACAATGCTCCCAAGTCGTCGGACGGAACCGCGCGAACCCTGTCGTCCGTCATCCCTCAGGTGTCTTCGGACCTCGACACCGCGGACACGGAAAATGAGTCCGCCGCCTACCGTGCATGGAGAATCGAGCACGGCTATCGCCCCGGCCAGGTCATCGAACTCCCATTGAAGACCATCAAGCCGAGCCCGTTCAATCCGCGGCACTTTTATCTCAAGTCGTCGATTGCCGAGCTTGCCGTCAATCTCGCGAAGCAAGGGCAACAGCAGGCGATCCACGTCATTCCGGACTACGACAACCCCGGCACCTACTTCGTCAGTGACGGCGGCAGACGCGTGCGCGCGCTCAAGGAAGCGAACAAGGAAGCCGTGAAGGCGATCGTTATCGATCTGCCGATCGGCATGGAGAGCTACAAGCTCGGCTACGATCTCAATGTCCAGCGCGACTCGCAGACGGTGTTCGACAACGCCGTCGTTTGGAAACGCTTTCTGGAAGATCGCCATTTCCAGAGTCAGAAGGAACTGGCCGAGCATCTCGGACTGGACGAGTCCACGGTCGCGGTCGCCTTGTCGATCGCCAGGTTGCCGGAAACCGTCATGCAGGAGATGGTCGCTCGGCCCGACCGCTTCGGCTCTAACATGGCCTATCAGGTCGGCCGGTACCACGCCGCACGCGGCGCAGACGCGACGCTGCGCCTCATCAACAAAATTCTCTCCGACGACCTAAGCACGCGGCAGGTCGCCGACATCGTCAAGGGCAGGGCCACCACGCAGGAAAGCACCAAAGCCGCGGGCCGCCAGCGCTACGCGCAACGGCTTGAAATCGAACTGGACGGCGTGTCGGTGGGCGACCTGAAATCGTACGGAGATGACCGGCTCGAGCTGCGCCTGAAGGGCCTCACGCGTGAGAAGCGCGACGACATTCTTCGTCAGATCGAGAAGATCTTGAAGTAGCAGATGCACAACCATCGCGGCGGCACAGCCGGCTCAACCCGGTCCCGCCGCCTAAAACCGCAACCCGCCACCAGCCTGACAATCAGGCCGCGCGCGACTGGCTCAATGTGAAGGCGAGCAGATCCCCATCGGTCGGCTCGCCCCACGTCTTGCGAGCGAGCCAATCGAAGAACGCGGTCTCGACAATCTTCGACTCCAGCCCCCGCCGGCGCCAGTCGTCGCGCATATGAGCGCCAAGCCCGGGCAACTCTTCTTCCTCGAACGACTGCCGCGCGATCTCCCGTTCCGACTCACCCTGTTCGTCGTACAGCTCGCGTGCCTCCCGGCGGCGATATGCGGAATATTCGCCCAGCAGGCGCGCCTTGAGGTCGTCGGCAGGCGCCGCCACCGCGGCCTTCGCACCGCCCACGGACGGAACCGTCTCGACCGGCGGGGCATAGCCCTTCTTCAGCGCGTCCTTGAAGAGCGCCGGCGCGCTGCGGACCGGCGGCAGTGACGTGCTGCGCATGCGCTGCTCGGTCATCTGCAAAGCGGCGCGAATACGGTTTTCCTCGCTATCGGCATACAGCGTTTGTGCCTCTTTCAGCGGGATGCCGATCTTGACCATCCGGTCCACCAGCGTGCTGTCGAACACGTTCGGATGCTCGTCGAGCGCCAGCATCGGCTGCTTGCGCTCAGTCACGCGAAACTGGATTTCGGCCACACGCCGACCTTCGCGATGCTCGATCAACTCGACGAAAATATTCGTGACGGCATTCACCTCGGCGATGGCCGGTCGCAGATAGTCGCGCTTGAAGTACTTGTACTCGCGCTTTGCTTCGTCGCCGGCTTCCGTGTCAGGGGTGCCCGACAGGATAGGGCGCCACCATTCCCACGATTCGCGCATCGTCAAATGGCTCGGATTGGTCAGGTAGCGCACGCAGATTTCGTACAGCGCGAGGCCCGCGCTGCTGCGCAACTGACTCTGGAACTGCAGGCTCAGACGTGCATACTGGACCGGGTCGAGCAGCTTCTTCTTGATCTTCGGCGCAAACGAAAACTCGACCCAGACCCGGCGAGTCGTGGGATCTTCGAGAATTTCCGCGTCGGCGATCAGCGTGGAGATTCCCCACTTGCGGCCGGGCTTCTGGCTGGATGTGCCAGTGCTCCATTCCACCTGAACCGAAACCATACGGCGCAGGTGTTCCTTGACGAGAGCGGTGTCGTTGGAGTCGAACGCGGAATTGGCCACGATGTCGGACAGCAACGCGCGATAGGTATCGCCCGACTCGTCCGCCTGCTGCGCAACGGCGAGCAGCACGTTGAACAGCTTGCGTGTCAGCAACGTGATCTTGCCGCTCTTGGGCTGAATGGCGATCGCCTCGACGGCCTTGCGCAACTCCGCCGAGCTGGGGCTGACTACATCGGTTTTCTTGGCGCGCTTCGTGGCCATGCGTCTGGTCAAGGAGGGATTTGCCGAGAGCATACCGACTGTGGTGATACGCGTCTATAGCGTGGCTCTCACCGTTGCGGGTGATGGCAGTTTACGCGACGCGACTCACCTCGAGCGACTCCCGGAAACCCTCACCTCATGATTCCACGCTGGATTGCAGCTTTCCTTTGGCGTCGCGGGTTCGAAAAAACCCGCCGGTTTTGGCCGTCGCTCCAACGGGGAAAGACTTATCCCGAACCTTCTCACCATAAAATTTTTTTGCGTTTGGCACCTGCAGGCTTGTGCTTCCGGTCCGGACGACCAGGAACGCACACGCAGACAGTCTCGCGAAAAACTAGCGACCTCAACGCGAACGCACCCCTGTCGCGCACATCCTCGTGTCGCTCCGGGACAGACCCATCAGGCAATCAAGCCGAGGAGGGCCAGCAATACGGCCCGCGACTTCCTGTAAAAGCTCACCGTTGAGCAACTTGAAGGCTCGGAACGGCGCGGCTCCGGGAAATTCAACGTATCAGAACCCGTCCCAAAGAGTCCCGAAAATGCTCACCTTTACTATTGAGACGACGTCGACTGTGGTGGCAAATGCAGCTCCCGAAAACGCTCACCTTTCGTCGAACCGCCAGTTTTTCCTTTTTGTTTTCAATTGGTTATATCCCGTTCCCCTTCGGCGCCACGTCCAATTACCCGTTGCCGAACCTCCCGTAAAACCTCACCTTAACGGTGGACCACTACCAACTTCGACCCCTGCCCCGACACAAACCCTTCCCGCAAAGTCTCACCTTTGGGTTTCACATGGGCTGACGGCGAGAGAAACTGAGCCCCGTCCAGACTGGCTTTGCGGACCATAGGCAGCGCGAAGCTCCTGCATCTGCTCACTTTTGCGCCCAAAAACCGCCCAAGAATCTCCCGGAAAGTCTCACCTTTTCGCACTCAGGGTGGGGATTCCGGCGCAAGCGACAGGGAAAGACCGGAAGGTCCCGCATTTCCTCACCTTTGCCAGGATGCGGGCCGTCGGCCATCGTCGGGATTGCGGACAAAGCGCCCTGGGAACCGGAATACTCCCGCAAAAGCTCACCTTAGAGGTTCGACTGCACAAAATTGAGGCAAAACAGACCGGCAAGCCCCGAAAAGCCTCACCTTGGGTCGGCGTTTTCTCCCGTCTTCGCTCACCTCGAGGCTTTTTGGCCGTCAAACATGGATAAAAACAGGACGTCGCGATAATCCCGAAAACGCTCACCTTAGCGCCGGCAGCGTGGGGAACGGCCCGCGCGTCGGGCCGGGCTCTTGCCGACGATCTGCTCCCGCAAAATCTCACCATCGACCGATTCACGCTGGAGGAACGCTTCCCGAACCCGCTCACGATCTGTCCCGCACCCGCTCACCGGTGTCCCCGAACCTCATCACTTCAGTTTCCCGCAGGACCTCACCAAGACTCCCGGAAAGCTTCACCTTCGTGGCCGGAAACGCCCGCCAGTTAAGGTTTTGCCATGGCGTTAACGTTTTTAACATGGGTTCAAAGGTGTTTATATTTATTACTCTCAAGCCCGAAACCCGCGAGTCCTTCGGACAACAACTTCCCCAGACCCCAAGCAGTGGCTTGCGCATCGTGAAACAGTGCGAGAAGAATGGAACCGCAGTAAATCCCATTTGCACACAATGACTTATACGATGTTCTTAGTTTTGTTTCACGGAAAAAACCCCACTGGCACAACGTAGCGAGGGTAAAGTGAAGCGGATAGGTGCTCAACCGTCCAAACGCACAGCTGCACCAGAAAACTGTAGCGTTCGATACGTAAATTGTTATGATTCGTCCAAATTCCCGCCCGTGAGGCCTATATGAATCTGGACGACGAACGTCGAGCCATCCGCGAAGAACTCGACACGATGCGCAATGCCGGCGCGCGACGGCAGGATTTGTCGTTGCACGCCTGCAAGCGATTGTTCTTCGATCTGGGCATCCGCCCGTCGATAGCAGCGGTGCGTGATCTCACGCAAACTGGCAGCGCCAGCGACATACCGAAGGACATCGACCACTTCTGGGAACGCATCCGCGACGTTTCGCGTATCAAGGTCGGCGCAGGCGCCATCCCGAAAGCTCTGGAGGAGCGCGCTGGAGAACTGCTGGGCGCACTCTTCGAGGAAGCCCTCGCGCAGGCGCGAACGTTGTTGGACGTCGAGCGCGAGGAAGTGCGCGCCCAGATCGCAGCGGCCGAGCAGCGCGCTCGCGACGCGGAAATCCGCCGCGACGCCTGCGAGGAAGCCATAAATCGCAGCGAGCAACGGGCGCAAAGCGCGTGGGAGCGGGTCCGCGCGCTGGAAACCGAGCTCTCCAGCGTGGCCACGCATGGCACAGCTCATCAGGAAGGCCTTCAGGCGGCGGTTCGCCGGCTGGAACAGGAAAACGAAACGCTTCGCCAACGTGTCGACAGCGAACAGGCGACGAACGCGACGCTGCGCGACCGCATTGACGCCTTGCATATCGAGTTGCGCCAAAGCACGGAACATTATGCGCAACAGATCAAGGACGCCGTCGCGGAAGCCGAGCGCCGCGTCAAGCCGATGCTTGTCGAACTGGATTCGTTGCGCAGCATGGCCGCGACTTATCAGTCCGGCGTGCGCGACGCCAGCCGCAAGGAGTTCGAGTTCATCCAGCAAGTGGCGGCGGCCAAGGCGCGCGGCGACCGGCTCGATGCCCAACTGCGCGAGCAATCGGAAGAGCTCGACGCGCTAACCAAAGAACTGATGACGCTGCGCAGCCAGCAGGGCATCGATCCGGCTATCGGCGGTTTGCTGTACTCGCTCGTGCAAGCCGGTCGGCTCACGAGCGACGAATTGCGGATGATCGGTACTGCGGCGGATGGCCACGTGAGCTTGCCGCTGCGTTGTCCAAAGTGCGAGGAAGGTGAGCCGGAGCTCTCACAGGTTGATCACCGGTTCGAATTGCAATGTCCGGAATGCGACCACAGTTCGGGGCCTGGGGATTCACGGCTCGAAGCCGTGAGCCGGTTCCTGTCGCGCGGCTCTCTTTCCGCTACGGCCTGAAACGGGGCTTCAATAAGTGCGAAAGGTGAGGAAATTCGGGACCCGAAACGTGAGAAGTTTCAGGATTTCACCGATCCTCTCTTCGCCGTAAAACGCCCGTCCGTGCGAGCTTCTGGAAGAAGCGGCGCGGCCGGATCCGGTTCGTCAATGACGCGCGAATTCTGCTGATCCATCCACGTCTGCCACGCGCGATACAGCCGATTCGCAGACACGGCCTGGACGAATCCAAGCCATTGTCCGACGAGTTCGGCCTCGACCCCGCTTTCGAACAGATCCGCGGCAAAAGTGTTGCGCAGAGTGTGCGGGCTGGCGCGCGAGGTGCGCGACGCCGCGATGCCGGCCGCGTCGACCTGCGCATCCACGGCGCGCAGCATCGTGGCTTTATGCATGGGCCTGCCGGAAGGCGACGCCGCAAAAACGAGATTGCCAGCCAGTCCTACCAGCCGTCGCTCTGCCAGCCAGGCGTCGAGAATCGCCGAGGCGAAAGGCGCGAGCCGTGTCCGGCGGACCAGCATGGGATTCGTCGAGTCGATCGTCACCCATGGCGAGCCCGGCGTCGCGCAACTAACCGTGAGTGCGGCCGCTTCGCCGGTTTTCAGTCCGCCGCCGAGAAACACGGCGACCAGCGCGCGGTCGCGCCGTTCTTTCCAGCGCTGCGCCCTTGTGAGGCCCTGCACCGGCGAAAACAGATGCGCGATCAGTGCGGCTCGCTCCGCATGATCGAGGAACCCGGTCGGTTCGTTGTCGCGTGCATTGCGCCATGCCGCTTCGCCGTCTTGCGCAATGAAGCGGGCCGGATTAGTAGACGATGCCTCGACTTCGCGCACATGATCCAGCACCCGCTCAATGAGCCGCAGATAGCGCACGCGTTGCGGCTTGCGAACATCGAGCCCGGCGACGAAATCGGCGATGGTCCGTGTATCGACCGTGACGAGACTCTTTCCACGCGCGGCCAGCCACTCGAGAAAGAGCCCCCACTGCGCCTGATAGACCTGTGCTGACGAGCGTCGGAAATGCTGTTTCGCCAGCCACGCATCGAAAGCGATTTGTGGATCGCGGCGCCAGTCTTCGCGTTGCTGATCGAAGAGATCGGTGGACGGTTGCGGGCGCGGAACCGGGTCGGACAAGTGAGGAGGCGACATGCGCATTCGATCGGTTAGTTGCGCACATTGTAGATCGGCGACGAGCCGGGCTTAGTCGCCCCAGGCCTGCACTCGCCTCGGCGCGGCATCTTGCGACGCCTGTTGGGCCGCGCCGCGAGCCGCCTGTTCATAAGCGGAGACCGCGAACGCGAACACGGCGGGTAGCGCGGTGGACATGCCGAAGTCCACGGTCTCGTCGGTTTCCGGATAAGGAAGGTCCGACGGACGTTGAAAGAGGCCAAGCATGAGCGCGTCGTGCCGGCTGGCGAAGCCAAGGTCTGCGAGCGCTTCGGCTTCGATCGCGTGAAGCAGGCGCCAGGTGAGGGGAACCTGCTGCACGATGTAGCGCGCGGCGATGTTGTGGACGACATGTTCGAGATCGCGCGCCGCGGTTTGATAGCGCAGCGCGGTCAGAGCGCGGTCGGTCGGGGCGGTTTTCGGGTCGTTCATTATCGGCTCCAGTCGATAACCTATACTGTACAAACATACAGTATCCGGCGCAACCTCGAGCAAGCCCCGATGCCGCGAACGGGCGTCTCGCTGCCTGACGCGACGCCAGCTGAGGCCGCAGCTCAGCCGTGAATCACCACCAGCAACGCTTTCGCCTCGCCCTTACCCGCATTGCGGATGGCGTGCGGCTCATCCGCGACATACCGCGCGGTGTCCGCTGCCTTGAGTCGTTTCCTCGCACCGGCTGCCTCGATTTCGATCGTGCCGTGCAACACCGTCAAATGTTCGCGCGTGCCGGGTTCGTGCGCGTTCGACACGAGTGCTCCGCCCGGCTGCAGCGTCAACTCGTACCACTCGAATTTGCCGGCCAACTCGATCGGCCCCCACACGCGCAATTGATATTTGGCGTCGTGGCCACTCAACGTGGGAATCTCGTGCGGACCCGCCACGGCGATCGCCTCTGGCGTTTTCTGCGGCGCGAACAGCGAATCGAGGCTCACGCCAAGTGCATTGGTGAGCCGCCACGCGACTGCAATCGTCGGGTTCGCCTTGTCGCGCTCGATTTCGGACAGCATCGATTTCGACACCCCCGCCGCACGCGACAGGTCGTCGAGCGTCATGCGCCGTTCGGCGCGCAAACGCTGGATCTGCTCGCCGACGCGCGGCGGCGCCGCGACTGCCGGAGTCGCTACTACACTTGGAGTGGGTGCCGCGCCCGCCGCCCCACGGCGGATACCCGAACTTGCCATTTCCAGACCCATCGTTTAGAGTTGTTCGATATACCGGATTTTAGTTCGAAAAAACGAAAATATCCGATAAAACTGACAGCCGACTATAACAGGCCGCACCTGTTAGTCTGCGGCAGTCTCACCTGTTCAGGAGCCCGGTTCATGCGTGACACATTTTTCGCCCATCTGCGCGGCACGCTCGAGCAGATTCGCGCCGACGGCTTTTACAAAAGCGAGCGCGTGATCGCCAGCCCGCAATCGGCCGACATTCGTCTTGCCAACGGCACCGAGGTGCTGAATTTCTGCGCGAACAACTATCTGGGCCTTGCCAACGATGCCCGCCTTATCGAGGCCGCCAAACAGGGGCTCGACACGGACGGCTTCGGCATGGCATCGGTACGTTTCATTTGCGGCACGCAGACGGTCCACAAGCAGCTCGAGCAGGCGATCGCCGAATTCCTGCAGACCGACGACTGCATTCTCTATTCGAGCTGTTTCGACGCGAACGGCGGCCTCTTTGAAACGCTGCTCGACGAGAACGACGCAATCATCAGCGACGAGTTGAATCACGCGAGCATCATCGACGGCGTGCGGCTCTCCAAGGCCAAGCGCTTTCGCTACAGGAACAACGATCTCGCGGACCTCGAGGCGCGCCTGAAAGAGGCGGACGCCGCCGGCGCGCGCTACAAGCTGATCGCCACAGACGGCGTGTTTTCCATGGACGGCATCATCGCCGACCTCGCCGGCATCTGCGATCTGGCGGACCGCTACGGCGCGCTCGTCATGGTCGACGATTCGCACGCGGTCGGTTTCGTGGGCGAGAATGGGCGCGGCACACCCGAACATTGCGGCGTGCTCTCGCGCGTCGACATCATCACCGGCACGCTCGGCAAGGCACTCGGCGGCGCCTCGGGCGGCTACGTCGCCGCACGCAAGGAAATCGTGGACTTGCTGCGCCAGCGCTCGCGTCCCTATCTGTTCTCGAACACGCTTACGCCGAGCATCGCGGCGGCGTCGTTAAAAGTGCTCGAATTGCTGGCTAGCGACGAAGGCGCGCAACTGCGTGCGCGCGTGCGCGAAAACGGCGCGCACTTTCGCAGCAGGATGAGCGCGCTCGGCTTTACGCTCGTGCCGGGCGAACATCCGATCATTCCGGTCATGCTCGGCGACGCGCAGCTTGCTTCGAAAATGGCCGATGCCTTGTTGAACGAAGGCGTCTACGTGATCGGCTTTTCGTTCCCCGTCGTGCCGCGGGGCCGCGCGCGCATCCGCACGCAAATGAGCGCGGCGCATACGACCGAACAGATCGACCGCGCCGTGGATGCGTTCGCGCGCGTCGGCCGCGAACTTGGCGTAATCCAGGCGGAGGGCGCATGAAAGCACTGGCAAAACTCGAACGCGCGCCTGGCCTCACGCTGACCGACGTCAAGGTGCCCGAAGTCGGCCATAACGACGTGATGATCCGCATCACGCGCACCGCGATTTGCGGCACGGACATCCACATCTGGAAATGGGACGACTGGGCGCAAAAAACCATTCCCGTGCCGATGCATGTCGGGCACGAGTATGTCGGCGAGATCGTCGAAATGGGCCAGGAAGTGCGCGGCTTTTCGATCGGCGACCGCGTGTCGGGCGAAGGTCACATTACCTGCGGCTTCTGCCGCAACTGCCGCGCGGGACGCCGGCATCTGTGCCGCAACACGGTGGGCGTCGGCGTGAATCGCGAGGGCGCGTTCGCCGAATATCTTGTGATCCCGGCATTCAACGCGTTCAAGATTCCGCCTGAAATATCGGACGACCTCGCCGCGATCTTCGATCCGTTCGGCAACGCCACGCATACGGCGCTGTCGTTCAACCTTGTGGGCGAAGACGTGTTGATCACCGGCGCGGGCCCGATCGGCATCATGGCTGTCGCGATTGCGAAGCACGTCGGCGCGCGCAATGTCGTCATTACCGACATCAACGATTACCGGCTCGAACTCGCGCGCAAGATGGGCGCGACGCGGGCCGTGAACGTGTCGTGTGAATCGTTGCGCGACGTGATGGCGGATCTGCACATGGCCGAAGGTTTCGACGTCGGTCTGGAAATGTCCGGCGTGCCCAGCGCTTTTACCAGCATGCTCGAAGCAATGAACCACGGCGGCAAGATTGCGCTGCTCGGTATTCCGCCAGCGCAAACTGCCATAGACTGGACGCAGGTGATTTTCAAAGGCCTGGAAATCAAGGGCATTTATGGCCGCGAGATGTTCGAAACCTGGTACAAGATGGTGGCGATGCTGCAAAGCGGTTTAGACCTCTCGCCGATTCTCACGCATCACTTCAAGGTCGACGATTATCAGCAGGCGTTCGCGACCATGCTCTCCGGCGAGAGCGGCAAGGTCATTCTCGACTGGACCGCAGCGTAGACCTGACCTGGCTTGTCAAATCAAAACGCCCGCAGTGCGCTCAAGCGCCTGCGGGCGTTCTGCTGAATTCGGCCTCGATACGCACATGAATCTCGTCGCCGACCGCCGGGTACCACGTCGCCAGACCGAACTTGGCGCGGCTGAAACGACCTTCAGCGGAAAAACCGAGCGTGTCTTTTTTCGTCAGCGGATCCAGTGCGAAGCCGTTGAAGGTGACATCGAGCGTGACGGGCTGCGTTACGCCGTGAATGGTCAGATCGCCCGTCAACGTGCCGCGCGAGTCGCCGGTGCGTTCGAACTTCGTACTAGCGAAACGGATCTCCGGGTACTGCTCCACGTCTAGCAGGCTCGCGCTTTTCACCATCTTGTCGAGCAGCGGCACGTTCGTGTCGATACTCGCGGCGTCGATCGAGACGGACACGCTGCTGTTCGCGAGGCCGCCTTCGTTCCAGTTCAATTGCCCTTTCTTGCGGTCGAAGCGCATTGCGAAGCGCGAATACTTGAAGTGCTCGACGTCGAACGTAATGCTGCAATGGTCCGCGTCGAGGTCGTAGCGGCCCACCGGCACGCGCGCCTCGTTCTGGCTGACCGAGTGCGTCAGCACTTGCAGCGGTGTGCAGGCCATCGGAGTCACGAGCGTTGCGGCGAGTAAAGCGCGTACGACGACGGCGCGGGCAGTAAACGCGTTCATCAGGTGAGTTCCGGTTGTTTGCTCGCCACGAAGATAACAGTTGCGCCGCGACTGACGCAAAAACCCTGGCAAAACCCGCCCAAAATCCGATAAAAAGTTGACAAGGT
Organism: Burkholderia sp. WSM2230; assembly: GCF_000472445.1. Classification (GTDB taxonomy): domain Bacteria; phylum Pseudomonadota; class Gammaproteobacteria; order Burkholderiales; family Burkholderiaceae; genus Paraburkholderia. The sequence continues at coordinate 165,065 of NZ_AXAJ01000005.1, read as the reverse complement.
AGAATGATCGTTCTACCCTTCGCACATGGCTACGAATACTTCCATTGAACAGGCAGCAGCGCCGGGCGCACGCGAGCGTCTGCTCGACGCTGCCGAGGCATTGATCTATGCGGGCGGCATTCACGCAACCGGCGTGGACGCGATCGTCCGGCAGTCCGGCACCGCGCGCAAAAGCTTCTATGCGCATTTCGAATCGAAAGACGCGCTCGTGGCGGCCGCGCTCGAGCGGCGCGACGAACGCTGGATGAACTGGTTTATCGCGGGCACGCAGCAGCGTGGCACGACCGCGCGCAAACGTCTGCTCGGCATGTTCGACGTATTGCGCGAATGGTTTGCGTCCAAGGACTTTCACGGTTGCGCATTTCTGAACGCGGCCGGCGAGATTGCTTCGGCCGAAGACCCGATTCGCGTGGTCGCGCGCCAGCACAAGGAACGTCTGCTCGCCTTTGTCCGGACGCAATTCGACGAGTTCATCGCCGAAAGTCATTTGGACGCAAGGCGCGCCGCGGGTTTGTCGCGGCAGTGGCTGGTGTTGCTCGACGGTGCGATAGCGGTTGCGCTCGTAAGCGGCGAGCCAGATGCCGCGCTCGACGCCCAGGCCGTCGCGCGAACCGTGCTCGACGCTCAGTTCGCTGCATCTTCCGGCAAGCGCGACGCGCCCGCAGGCAACAAAACTTCCCGCCGATCTTCAAGCAAGCCTCCGCCGACGAGGCGGACCACAACGTGACCACAACCTGACCAACAAGCGAGGTATCTCATGGCCGATCCGATCGAAACCCGTCCGCCGCTGCCGCCGTTCACGCGCGAAACCGCGATCCAGAAAGTGCGCGCCGCTGAAGACGGCTGGAACACGCGCGACCCCGAACGCGTGTCCCTCGCGTACACGATGGACAGCGTATGGCGCAACCGCGCCGAATTCACGCATGGCCGCGCGGAAATCGTCGGCTTCCTGCGCCGCAAGTGGGCGAAGGAACTCGACTATCGGTTAATCAAGGAGTTGTGGGCCTTCACCGAGAACCGCATCGCAGTGCGCTTTGCCTATGAGTGGCACGACGATTCGAACAACTGGTTCCGCTCGTACGGCAACGAGAACTGGGAGTTCGACGAACGCGGCTTGATGGCGCGCCGTCACGCCAGCATCAACGATCTGCCGATCCGCGAAGCCGACCGCCTGTACCATTGGCCGCTTGGCCGCCGTCCCGACGATCATCCGGGCCTCTCCGAGCTCGGCTTGTAAGCGCTGAGCATTTTGACGTGAAGGCGCGCGCTGCGCCTTCACCGCTTTGCCATCGGTCCTCCGTTATGGTTGTGTTGCCGCTTGCCGGCACGTCTTGTGCCCGCAGGCCCGAGTGCGTCTTCAACATCGCACGAGTGGCTTGCGGTACAGTGCGCGACGGGCGGCACGCGCCAATACCAAACAGCGTCACGCCGGCGCTCGACCGGCGATGGAGAGGACATGCATCTTCGGCAGATCGGCAGGCTCAGCAGCAGGGACGAGAGCGGAGGCTTCAGCGGTGACCTTGGCGGCAAGGTCAGCCGTGAGCACAGCAGCAACCTCAGCTGCCGCCTCAGCAGCAACCTCAGCGGTCAGCTCAAGAAACACCTTGCACGCGCATTGTTCGCGCTTGCGGCGGGCCTGGCGGGCGCATCCGCCGCGCATGCGGGCAACTGGTGCGAAGGCGGCATATGGGTCGACGCGATGCTCGGCTCCTATCACATTCGCCCGGACCCGGATAAGCATTTTGAGCAGTTCAATCCGGGCCTGGGTGTCGAGTGCTGGCTCAACAATCAATGGGCATTGACGGCGGGAGGCTTTCGCAATTCGCTGCGCCGGCCGTCGTATTACGGCGGCGGTGTCTGGGCGCCGGAGTTCCTGCATTGGGGCATCGTGCGAATCGCGGCGATGGGCGGCATCATCTCCGGATATAACTACGGCAACTGGGGACTCGGCCGCGACCACACCATAGGACCGGTGCTCGCACCGCTCGTCATGGTCGAATACAAACGCGTCGGCGCGAACTTCATCGTGATTCCGCCGATTCCGTCCGACGACCTGCCGTTCACCATCGGCTTCCAGCTGAAGGTCAAGTTCTAGCGACCATGCCCTCGCGTCAGAAACGGTGGCCGCCTGGTCAGCGTTCTTCACGTCGGGCGCGTGTGTGGGCTCCCGCAAAGTCTCACCTTCCCCGGAGCCGGCTTTCTTCTCGTGCGCTCCACTTCCGCCCGCTCGATGAAAAACGCCGCTTGCGAGTCCACGTTTTTCTGATTGTTTGAGCTTCTGCTGCTGAACCTCCTGGAAGTCCTCACCATCCCGAAATAGCTCACCTTGACAGGCATCTGCCAACTCGTACAGAAACTAAAGGTGAGACTTTGCGGGAAGAGGCTTCTTGTGCGCACGGCTTTCACCGTATGCCGTAGCGACTCTCAACCGTCCACACTCCCCAACAGAAAGTTCTGACACCCAGGCGTCGCACGCCCTGTCAGTCCGCGAGCGGGCGCGCTTGCCACGTGCCTCTTCTCTGTGACCCGCAGCTACGCCGCCGCGCCGATGGCCGCGCCGGTCGTCACCCGGTAAACCCGAACCCCCTCTTTTCAAGGGGGCTGCGCGCAGTTTGTCTGCTGGCAACCTTACGACCAGGTGCTTCAGGCGGAAACACCGCACGGAACGCCAGACGCCAGGACGAGGAGACCAGGGCCGGCTGATTGGCACAAACAATCAGGCATACCTGAAAAAGCATGGCCGGCCATAACGGAGGAGGGAGAACCAAGATGTCTCGCAGCACACGAGCAGGAAACAGGACGCCACATCGCGTGACGATTCTTGCAGGGATGATTGCAGCCGTCGTGGGATCGAACGCGCACGCTTTCAAGATCAACACGCCCTCGTCCGACTGGGACGTGAACTGGGACAACACCGTCACGTACAACCTGGGCGTTCGCGCGCGCGGCATCGACCCGATGATCGGCAACAATCCGAATTTCGATGACGGCGACTACAAGTTCAGACATGCCGGCGACGTCGTCACTAATCGCCTCGCGATGGTTTCGGAATTCACGGCTGCCTACAAGGGATATGTTGGCTTCAAGCTGTCGGGCTCGGCGTGGAAGGACTTCGCCTATGGCAGCGGCGACGCGACGAACCCCGGGGTTTTCGCACCTGCTGGAGGCGGGTTGCCGGCCGTTACTTACCGCTCGCTGGCCGCGTATCCGAACGGGCACTACGGTTCGTTCACGAACCGCTACTACGTTCAGGGCGCCCAGCTGCTCGACGGCTTCGCGTTCTACAACACCGAGGTCGGCGGCAAGGCGATCTATCTGAAGGCGGGCCAGTTCACCGAGTACTGGGGCAACTCGCTGCTGTTTCCGTTTTCGGGCATTTCGGTCGCGCAAGGCGCGCTCGACAGCATCAAAGGTCTGAACTCGCCGGGCACGCAGACCAAGGAACTGCTGCTGCCGCGCCCGCAAATCAGCATGACCGCGCAGATCACGCCGGAACTCTCGCTGTCCGGACAATACGCGCTCGGATGGACGTACAACCGGCTTGCTACGGGCGGCACCTACCTGCAGGCAAACGACGCCATCGCGCAAGGCCCTTCAGGACTTCTCGCGACGACGCTACCGGGCGCTGCGACCGGTCATCCTGGCGGCTTCGTGCCGGTGTTCGTGCCGCAGGGGGCTTCCAATACGCCGCCGCAGATCGACAACAACTTCGGCGTGAAACTCGGCTGGACCCCGAGTTTCTTTACCGGGCAGATGGGCTTTTACTATCGCCGCTTCGACGAGTCGCAGCCGTGGGTGTTGACCAACTGGTCGCGCGGCCTTCCTACCGACTATCACCTCGCCTATAACCGTGGCGCGCAACTGCTCGGCTACAGCCTCGACACGACCCTCGGCAACGTAGCGACCGGTTTCGAACTGTCCTGGCGGCATAACACCGCGCTCAACACGGCGCTGAGCTCCAACATCGCAAGACAGACGGAAGGCGCCAAAGGCGACGTGCTCAACCTGATTGCGAATGCAATCGTTCCGTTGTCGAGCTCGCCGTTGTGGCAGACCGGCTCGCTGGTCGCGGAACTGTCGTATTCGCACCTGCTGTCTGTCACGCAGAACGCGTCGATCTACAACGGCGTGGGCTACCGCGGATGTCCGAGCAACAACAAGTGGAACGGTTGTTCGACCAAAGACTACGTGGGCGCAGGTTTCGTGTTCACGCCGCAATGGCTACAGGTATTGCCGGGCGTCGATCTCAGCATGCCCACCTCGATGACGGTGGGTCTGTACGGCAATAACCCGCAGAACCCAGGCTCGTCCGCAGCGGGCCAGGGCTTTTTCACTTATTCGGTCGGCCTGCAGGCGCTGGTTCGCCAGAAGGCAACCGTGACGCTGGCCTACAACGGCTATCACGCACACGTGAACACCCGGTCAGTCACGCCGAGCGGCTTGCCGTACGCGTCCGGCGGCAACGGGCTGATCGACCTCAATGACCGTCCGTGGATCTCGTTGACTGTTCAATCGTGGTTCTGATGCGGACTTGGTAACGACTGGAGACAAGCACATGAAGACTTTGTTTCATCTGGTAGCGGCTGGCATCGTGACGCTGAATGTGGTCGGCGCACTTGCCGCCGTCCCGGCCGACGAGGCCAGGCAACTCGGCACCACGCTCACCGCGTTTGGCGCGGAGAAGGCGGGCACGAGCGACGGCGTGATCCCCGAATACGCGGGCGGTTTGACAAAGCCGCCTGCCGATTTCGTGCAGAACAGCGGCGTGTGGCCGGACCCGTTCAAGAACGAGAAGCCCGTGCTTCGCATCACGGCGTCGAACATGGCGCAATACGCAGAACAGCTGACGCCGGGCGTGCAGGCGCTGCTGCAGCGGTTTCCCGACTATCGGATCGACGTTTATCCGACCCATCGAACGATGCATTATCCGCAGTGGGTGCTCGAGAATACGCTGAAGAACGCAACCCAGGCGAAGCTCACCGGCAAGGTCGAAGGCGATGGCGTAGAGGGCGCATTCGGCGGCATTCCGTTCCCGATTCCGAAGAACGGATATGAGGTCATGTGGAACGCGCAGTTGAGCTATCAGCGCACCCAGTACGAGGCGCAAAACGTTGGAGCGTATCTCGTCGACACTTCCGGCGCGCGCACGGAGCTTCCCATCATGAATGTGATCGAGTACAAGCCGTACTACGATCGCAGCCGCGGTGGCGACAAGTTCAAGGGGCCGCACGACCGCATGTGGCTGACGCTGCTCACGCCCGCCACGTCCGCGGGTACGTCGAACCTGGTCGACTATTCAATCAACTACTCCGAGGCTGACCAGGTGAGCTGGGCGTACTTCCCGTCGCAGCGGCGCGTGCGCATGGCGCCCGATTTCAAGTACGACACGCCGACAGCCGCCTACGGTGGCGTGTTGTTCTGGGACGAAGCCAGATTGTTCGCCGGCCGCATGGACAAATTCGACTTCAAGCTGATCGGCAAGAAAGAGCTGATCATCCCGTATAACAACTACAGGTACTCGCAGCTTCCCGTCGACGAGGTGTTCGGGCCCAAGCACATCAAGCCCGATGCGCTGCGCTGGGAGCGGCATCGCGTGTGGGTGGTGGAGGCAAGCCTGAAGCCGGACGCACGCCACGCGTATTCGAAGCGCGTGTTCTACGTGGACGAAGACGGCTGGACGCTCATGGAAGCGGACGGCTACGGTCACGACGGCAAATTGTGGCGCGTGGGTCTCGACTATCCGATCAATTATTACGACGGCAGTGGCGGCGTGTTCATCAGCGCGAACACGTTCTACGACCTGCAAAAAGGCAATTACTTCTCGTTCTTCACCAGCAGTTCGCGCGGCAGCCCGCAGCTGCGTGTAGCGGACAAGCTCGAAAAGCCGAATCTGTTCACGCCGGCAGGGATGGCGGGAACAGGACTTCGCTGAGGCGTGCCGGTCTGCCGCACGGCAGACCACAAGAGGTACGGACCGACGGGCGGGGGAGCTGGCACCGCCCGTCGGATGCACGAGACAGGATCTGAATCACCGAGGGCGGGAAATGTTTCAGCAAAAGTATCCGGGCCTCGCCTGGAGGCGCGCCTTCGTGGCCGCGTTGCTAGGCACGCTGCTGGCCACGCTGACAGCAACGGCAACGGCAGCGGCAGCGGCAGCGGCAGCGGCAGCGGCACTGGCCGGTGCGCAGACGAGCGTCGGCGCGGCGTTGCCCAACACCGCGCCGAGCGATCCTTTCATCGATCCGTTGGATGCTGCGGCGGTGATGCATCCAGACCTGGCAAAGCGGCCATTGATGTCTGTCGTGCGCGTCGGGCAACGTCTGATTGCGGTCGGCATGCGCGGCCTGATCGTCGGCTCGAGCGACGGCGGCAAGACGTGGTCGCAGGTGCAGGCGCCCGTCAGAAGCGACTTGCTGGCCTTGAGTTTCCCAGACACCGGGCACGGCTGGATTGCCGGTCACGACGGCGTGATCCTGCATTCGGCAGACGGTGGCCGCACGTGGAACAAGCAGTTCGACGGACGCGTCGCACAGAAAACGTTGATCGACAACTACAGGACGCGCATCGCCGCGGGCGATGCCGCGTTAAAGCCGTATCTCGACCAGCTGCTGCTCAACTACAAGGCCGGTCCATCGCTGCCGCTGCTCGGCGTGTGGTTCAAGGATGCGCTGCATGGCATCGCAGTTGGACCGTTCGGCATGGCCATTGTCACGGACGACGGCGGAAAGCACTGGGCGCCCATGCTCGAGCGCATCGAGAATCCCGCCTTCCTGCATCTGCAAGCGATCAGCGAAGTAGCGGGCGACGTTTTCATTGCGGCCGAAAAAGGAACCATCTTCAAGCTCGATCAAAGCACCGGCGTTTTCCGCCCGGTCGAAACGGGGTACGCGGGCAGTCTCTTCGGCGTGACCGGCAACGACAACGTACTGATCGCGTACGGGTTGAAGGGCACGGTCTATCGGAGTGCCGACCGCGGCGCGAGCTGGACCCGCGTCGATAGTCCTTTGCACGGCCTCGTCACCGCAGCGGCTTACGTTGCGCAGCGGCGCGCCTTTGTGCTGGTGACGGCGGCCGGAGAAATCGCACTCGCCGACGAAACCGCGCGCGAAATTCATGTTCTCAAAGCCGGCCGGCCCGTCGCCGCCACCGGCGTGCAACCGCGTTCCGCGCACGAGATCGTGCTCTCTGGACTGGACGGCGTGCATGCCGTCGCGCTTCCGTAAATTCGCTCGCTTCGGGAAGATCAACATGGGAATTTCATCTGACGGCGAACGCGTCGACGCCATGCCGGTCATCCGCAATCTTGCGGATTTCGACCCGGCGTCCGGATCGCGGCTCGAACGGCTGATTTTCAATCACCGGCGCTGGATCGTGGCGGTGTGCGCACTGCTCACGGTCGTGCTTGGATTGCTCGCCACGCAATCCACCATCAGCGCGAGCTACGAAAGGATGATGCCCAGGTCCAGTCCTTTCATCCGCAACTATCTCGCCAACACGAGTTCTTTGCGGGGGCTCGGCAATTCGGTGCGTATCGTCATCGAAAATCCCAAAGGCAATATCTACGACGCCGCGTACCTGAAGACGCTGCGCGAGATCAACGACCGTGTTTATCTGATTCCGGGTGTCGACCGCTCGTTCGTCAAATCGCTGTGGATGCCCGTGGTCCGCTGGACCGAAGTCACGGAAGAAGGCTTTCGCGGCGGCCCCGTGATGCCGGACAACTACGACGGGTCCGCGGCGAGCATGGCTCAGTTGCGGGCGAACGTGGCGCGCTCGGGCATAGTCGGCGCCCTTGTCGGCAACGACCAGCGCTCCAGCATGATCTTCGTGCCGCTGCTCGACCGCTACGCGGACACAGGCCGGGCCGTGGATGCGCGCGCCGTGCACGACGAAATCGACAACATTCGCCGGCAGTATTCCGGCCCCGATGCGCGCGTGCATGTGATCGGCTTCGCGCAACTGGTCGGCGATCTGATTCACGGCCTGATGCAGGTGGCCGTGTACTTTGCGATTGCCGCGGCGATCGCGGCCGCCGTGATCTTCGCCTACACCCGCTGCATGCGCAGCACGGCGCTCGTCATCTACTGTTCGCTGACGGCCGTGCTGTGGCAACTCGGCATCGTGCATCTGCTCGGCGTGGATCTCGATCCGTATTCGATCCTCGTCCCGTTTCTGATCTTCGCGATCGGCGTGTCGCACGGCGCGCAGAAAATGAACGGCATCATGCAGGATATCGCGCGCGGAACGGATCGCTACGTCGCCGCGCGGTACACGTTCAGACGGCTTTTTGTCGCCGGGCTGACCGCGCTGCTCGCCGATGCCGTCGGCTTCGCGGTGCTCATGCTGATCGACATTCCCGTGATTCGCGGCCTCGCGCTCTCGGCGAGCGTCGGTGTCGCTGTGCTGATCTTCACGAACCTGGTGTTCCTGCCGGTGCTGCTCTCCTACACCGGCGTCAACGCAAAGGCGGCGGCACGCAGCGTGCGAGCGACCGACCATCATCCGTTCGTGCGATTGCTCACACCCTTTACGCGGCGCGGCCCGGCGACCGTGGCGGTGCTGTGCGCAGCGGTGCTGACCGTGGGCGGTCTGATTGTCGGGCAACATCTGAAGATCGGCGACCTGGACCCGGGCGCACCCGAACTGCGCCCCGATTCGGTCTACAACCGCGACACCGCGTACATCACCGGGCACTACAGCCTTTCGACGGACCAGTTCGCCGTGGTCACCAAAACGCCGCCCGGCCGGATCAACGACTTCAGGACGCTGGTCGAAATGGACAACCTCGAACAGGAACTGCGCGATTTGCCGGGCGTTCAGACAACGCTGTCCATCAGCGGCCTGAGCCGCCGCAATACGGCGGCGGGGTTCGAGGGAGACCCGCGCTGGATGACGCTCAGCCGCGATCCCATTGTGTCGACGGATGCTGTCAATAACGCCTATGTGGCCAACCCCGAACTGGTAGACGACACTCGCTCTGTCGCGCCCGTCGTAGCTTACCTCGCGGACCACCGCGCGGAGACGCTCGAACGCGTGGTCAAAACGGTCGAGTCGTTCGCCGCGCGGCACGACGGGCCTGAACGGAAATTCCTGCTTGCGGCGGGCAGCGCGGGTATCGAGGCCGCGACCAATATCGCGGTGGAAAAGGCAAATCGTTCGATGCTGCTGCTGGTCTACGCGGCCGTGATCGTGTTGTGCTTCATTACGTTTCGTAGCTGGCGGGCGGTCGTCGTCGCCGTCGTGCCGCTCGTGATCACGTCGGTTCTGTGCGAGGCGCTGATGGTCGTGCTCGGCATCGGCGTAAAAGTCGCAACGCTGCCGGTTACCGCGCTCGGCGTGGGCATCGGCGTCGACTATGCGCTATACCTGGTGAGTGTGCAGCTGTCGTTGCAGCGGCGTGGCCGCTCGCTTGGCGATGCATATCGCGAAGCCCTCAATTTCACAGGAAAGGTGATTGCGCTGATCGGCGTGACGCTGGCGTCCGCGGTTCTGACGTGGATATGGTCGCCCATCAAGTTTCAGGCGGATATGGGCATCCTTCTCACGTTCATGTTCGTCTGGAATATGGTCGGTGCGCTCGTGCTGATTCCCGCGTTGTCCCACTTTTTCCTTTGCCCGGGAAAAGCGGCAGCGAAAAAAAAGGCGCTCGCAGACGGTGGCATGGCGCAGAAGCCGCAGTGAAAATGTGCAGACGCTCGCGGCGCGAGTCGAAACATGTATCCAAGCTAAAGATAAACCGTGGAGACACAGATGAGCGGTAAATACACAAGCACGCTGGTGCACCGGTTTCTGCACTGGGAGAACGCGCAGCCGGATTCGGTCTATTTCACGGAATCGCTGCCGGACGGCCGGATGGTCGACTATACGTGGCGGCAAGTGGGCGACGAGGCGCGGCGCATGGCAGCATGGCTGCGCTCGCAGGACCTTCCGCCGAACAGCGCGGTGTCGATCGTGGGAAAGAACAGCGCCCATTGGATCATCGCCGACGTGGCGATCTGGCTGGCCGGCCACGTCTCCGTGCCGCTGTACCCGGGCATTGGCGCGGCGACGGCGCGATACATTCTCGAGCACAGCAACGTGCGCCTGCTGCTGATCGGGAAGCTCGATGGCATGACCGATTGCTGGGACACAGTCCGCGACATCGTACCGCCGCACGTGCGCCTGGTAAGCCTGCCGATGTCGCCGCCGGTGCCGCAGGCGCTGGCCTGGGAAACCATCATGGCGCAGCACTCACCGCTGCGCGACGTGCATCTGCCCGAGCCGGGCGATCTGGCCACGATCATCTATACATCGGGCACGACGGGTCGGCCGAAAGGCGTGATGCACAGCTTCGGCACGATCTACGCGTACGCGCTGGAGGGTGGCGAATTCTGTGGCTACCACCCGGGCGACCGTGTGCTCTCCTACCTGCCGCTCGCGCATACCGCGGAGCGCTCGTTTGTCGAATCGAATTCGCTGTGTTACGGCTTTCGTGTGTTTTTCAACGACAGCCTCGCGACCTTTGCCCAGGACCTGCAACGGGCGCGGCCTACGGTGTTCATCTCGATGCCGCGCTTGTGGACGAAGTTCTATCAGGCGGCATGCGCGAGACTCGGCGCGAGCGACGAGGCGCTGTTGCATACGGAGTCGCCCGAAGCCGCCGCCCTCAAGAAGCAGATCCTCACGATGCTCGGACTTGACGAGACGCGGCTGGCGTTCACTGGCTCGGCGCCGTTGCCTGCGGAGATTATCGACTGGTATCGCGCGCTCGGGCTGGAACTGCTCGATGTCTATGGCATGACGGAGAACTTCTCGTACTCGCACTACAGCCGGCCGGGTCAGGTCAGATTGGGATACTCGGGTCAGGCGATGCCCGGCGTCGAATGCCGCATCGAGGAGGGCGGCGAAATCGTCCTCAAGTCGCCGACGATGATGCTTGGCTATTACCGCGAACCCGAGTTGACGGCCCAAAGCATGACCGCGGACGGCTTCTTCAAAACCGGCGATCGCGGCGAACTGGACGAAATGGGTCGGCTGAAGATCACGGGCCGCGTGAAGGAAATCTTCAAGACGAGCAAGGGCAAGTACGTCGCGCCGTCGCCGATCGAGAACCGGCTGAGCCATCCGAAGGTAGATGCCGCGTGCGTGATGGGCCATGGCCATGCACAGCCGTTCGCGCTGCTATTGATGTCACCCGCCGCGCGCGCCGAGCTCGAAGACGACGAGGCGCGTCGAGCGCTGTGCGGGGAGATGCAGGCGCTGCTCGATAGTGCGAACGCGGAACTGGAAAACCACGAGAAGCTCGACTTCGTGGTGCTCGTGAAGGAGCCCTGGACGACCAGCAACGGCCTCCTCACGCCGACGATGAAAACGCGCCGCGGAGCGATCGAGGAGCGTTACCTGCCGCTCGCTAAAGCATGGGTTGAGCTTGGGCAGACGGTAGTCGTGGAAGAAGACTGACGCGAGGCGCGGTGCGGTCGCCTTTCGTCTGCCGGGTTTGCAGGATAGGGCGCACGCAAGCGCGGAAGTCCCCTCGCAACGAGGGGGAGAAGCCGCAACCGAAAGGTGTTTAACTTCATTGCCATGCATCGAGGCCGGGCACTGTTCAGTGCGGCTCGTATGCGAGGGCCGGCAATATCACTGAGAGATGGAGAAAAAAAGCGTGAACGACTACATTGCGGGCGAACGCAACGCGTATCGCAGTCCGGAGTTCGGCAAAATGATCGTTCAGCGTTCACAGGAACGCGCCGCTGCGGGCCGCATCCGCAGCGGCGTGCAACACTTCGCGTCCCGGCTTGAATGCAAAGGGCGCGGGCCGGTTTTAGGCGCTGCACGCGGGAGGGCGGCATGTCTCTGATCCTCTCGCGGCGCGACCTGAACTTTCTGTTGTACGAATGGCTCGAGGCTGACGCGCTCACCCGCATTTCGCGCTACGCCGATCACTCTCGCGAGACCTTCGACGCGGCGCTCGATACCTGCGAAAAGATCGCGACTGATCTCTTTGCGACGCACAACAAGAAGAGCGATCACAACGAGCCGCGCTTCGACGGCGAGACGGTTCACATCATTCCCGAAGTCAAGACAGCGCTCGACGTGTTCTGCGCAGCCGGCCTGATGGCGGCCGGGCAGGACTATGAGTTCGGCGGCATGCAATTGCCGCTAGTGATCGAGAAAGCAGGCTTTGCATACTTTATGGGTGCGAACGCCGCTACGGCCGGCTATCCGTTTCTGACTATCGGCAATGCGAATCTGCTGCTCGCACACGGCACCGCGGCGCAGATCGAGGCGTTCGTGCGGCCCGAAATGGAAGGTCGGTTCTTCGGCACGATGTGCCTGTCAGAGCCGCAGGCGGGCTCGTCGCTTTCGGACGTGGCCACGCGCGCCGAGTACGAATGCGAGTCGCGGCTCGGCGTACAGTACCGTCTGCGCGGCAACAAGATGTGGATATCGGGCGGCGAGCATCGGCTGTCGGAAAACATCGTCCATCTGGTGCTCGCAAAGATTCCGGGGCCCGACGGCAAGCTGACGCCAGGCGTCAAGGGAATCTCGCTTTTCATCGTACCCAAGTACCTGGTCAATGAAGACGGTTCTTGCGGTGAACATAACGACGTGGTGCTCGCCGGACTCAATCACAAGATGGGGCACCGGGGCACCACCAATTGCCTGTTGAATTTCGGCGAGGGCGCGCGCTATCTGCCGCGCGGCAAAGCGGGCGCGGTCGGCTATCTGGTGGGCGAGCCCGGCTCGGGCCTTGCGTGCATGTTCCACATGATGAACGAAGCGCGTATCGGCGTCGGCCTCGGCGCGGCGATGCTCGGGTACACCGGCTACCTGCACGCGCTCGACTATGCGCGCAACCGTCCACAGGGCCGCGCAACGGGCCCCGGCGGCAAGGACCCCGCGAGTCCGCAGGTCAAGCTCGTCGAGCATGCGGACATACGCCGCATGTTGCTCGCGCAGAAGAGCTATGCGGAAGGCGCGCTGGCGCTGAACCTCTATTGCGCGAAGCTCGTCGACGAAGAGCGTGCGGCACACGCGGCCGGCGACGCTGCATCGCGTGAATGCACTACGCTGCTGCTCGACATTCTGACGCCGGTTGCGAAGAGCTGGCCATCGCAATGGTGCCTGGAAGCTAACAGCCTCGCGATCCAGGTGCACGGCGGCTATGGCTACACACGCGAATATAACGTCGAACAGTTCTATCGCGACAATCGCCTCAATGCCATTCACGAAGGCACGCACGGCATTCAGGGGCTGGACCTGCTCGGCCGCAAAGTGACGATGAAGGAGGGCGCAGCGTTCCGCCTGCTCATCGGGAAAATCGAGTCGTGCGTTGCACGCGCTGCACAGCACAGTGGCACGCGAGCGGGCACACGGGCGGACACGCAAGGTGACACGCAAGCGGATACACAAGCGGGCACGCAAGGTGACGCGCAATCGGACACGCAATCGGACACGCAATCGGACGCACAGGCCGGCACGCAACTCGCGAGCGAAGCGCGCAGCCTGAAACAGGCAACCGCGCGGCTCGTGTCGGTTACGCACCGGTTATGCGCGGCCGCCGATCCGGCTTTGACGCTCGCCAATGCATCGCTCTATCTGGAGGCCTTTGGCCATGTCGTGATGGCCTGGGTCTGGCTCGAGCAGGCCTGCGTCGCACAACGCGAGATAGACGCGGGCGCGAGTGGCGATAACGAGGCGTTCTATCGCGGCAAGCTCGCGGCCGCTGCGTACTTTTTCCGCTGGGAACTGCCACGCGTGTCGGCGCAGTTCGATCTGCTCGCCAGCCTGGACCGCACCACGTTCGACATGCGCGACGCCTGGTTCTGATCCGCACGTCGAGCGGCTTCGCGCTGCATGGCAATTCGAGGCGCACGCCTCACACATCATTTGTCGGATGGGGAAGCAACATGGAAAAGTCAACACGTTCGGTTCAACAACTCTTCGACCTCGACGGCAAGACCGCACTCGTGACGGGAGGCTCGCGCGGACTTGGTCTGCAGATAGCCGAAGCGTTGGGTGAACAGGGCGCACGCGTCGTGCTTTCAGCGCGCAAGTTCGACGAACTCGAGCAGGCCACTGCGCACTTGCGCGCGCGTGGCATCGAGGCGCACTGGATCGCCGCCAACGTCGCGCACGACGAAGACATCGCGCAACTTGCCGACAAGGCGCTTGCGCGACTGGGGCACGTCGACATTCTCGTGAACAATGCGGGCGCGGCATGGGGTGCGCCGGCGGAAGACTATCCGGTCGAGGCGTGGGACAAGGTGATGAACCTGAACATCCGCGGGCTTTTTTTGCTGACTCAGCGAATCGGCAAGCTCTCCATGATTCCGCGCCGTTATGGCCGCATCATCAACGTGGCGTCGATTTCGGGGCTTGCCGGCAATGTTCCCGGTACCATGGAAACCATTGCCTACAACACGTCCAAAGGCGCCGTCGTCAACTTCACGCGCACGCTCGCGAGCGAATGGGGCGAGCACGGCATCACGGTCAACGCGCTTGCACCTGGCTTCTTTCCGTCGAAGATGACGCAAGCCTCGCTGGACCGTTGGGACGTCGACAAGATGTGTGCCCGAGTGCCGTTGCGCCGTCTGGGCGACGATGAAGATCTGAAGGGCGCGGCGCTGCTGTTCGCGAGCGATGCGGGCAAGCACGTCACCGGACAGATTCTCGCGGTGGATGGCGGCGTGAGCGCGGTGGTGTGAGCCAACACATCCAGCAACACATCCAGCAACGCCTCCCGCGCAAGGTCCCGCCCCACAACCACGACCTCTATTGAATCAGGTCATGCTTGCGTGCCCACACCATCGCGTCATAGCGGCTCGATACACCGAGCTTGCCAAAGATGTTGCGAAGATTCCATTTGACCGTTTCGAGCGTGATATTGAGCGAGAGCGCGATGCGCTTGTTCGACATGGCCTGCGCGACGAGCCCGAGTATTTCCACTTCGCGCTGCGTCAGGACCGGCTGCAGCTTCGACGCTCCATGCCGACGGACGCTGCCTGCCGTACCGTCCGCAACCGCAGCCTCGGGAAATTTTTCGAGCAGCTCGGTCGCGTAGCGCAGCGTGGAACCGTCGAGTTTCCTCTCGCGCACCATGCTGGCCAGCAGCTTGCCGGCCGCCGGCCCTTCGTCGATGAACGTGCGCACTATGCCAAGGCGCTGCGCGGCTTCCAGGCTTCTTATGAGACACACCTGGGCGTCGTCGGTGCTTTTCTGGTCCGCGAAAATAATGGCCGAAAGCAGGTCGGTCAGCGCCGCCAGCCTGCCCCTGCCGAAGGCCTCGGCGTGGCTGCGCGTCACCTGTAGAGCGCGCAATGCTGTCTCGGGCTCCTCGTCGCATAGCAGACGTGCCTTTGCCAGTGCCGCGATGGCGGGGATTTCTGCCTTGAAGCCCTGTTCCGCCGGATAAGCCAGCGCCAGTTCCTCGAGCGACAGGTAAGTCTCGCGCGCATGCGTGTGGTCGCCCTTGACGAGCAGCACCTTGACCTGTTCTGCCAGCATGTGAACGACAGCGCGCATCTGACGCATGCTGCGCAGATGCGCCACCTGGTGCTGCAAGAAGGTCAGAGCCGCATCCGCGCTTTCCTGAAGCAGATCGAGCCGCGCACGGCACAACGACGTGCGGATCATCACGTCCGGCCCCGACGATTGCAGCAGGCCCCGGCGATTGGCGATGGTTTCGCGGGCGTCGTCGATACGGTCCAGTTCGTAGTAGACATCAGCGAGTACGCTCGCACAGATGTTCGCGCTGATCGAATAGCGGCCGACAGCCTGAATGGAGCGTGTGAGCAGCGCCGAGCCCACTCGCTCCGCTTCGCGCACATTGCCTTGCAGCAGCAACGCGGAGGCGCGTGTTGCCTGCGCAACGAGAGCCATGTCGTTGTGCTCGTCGGCGGGCGGAATGGGGTGCGTTTCAAACAGATGTTTTGCATCCGCATATCGCCCCGCCGCGCCGTAGGCAGCGCTCAGCTCGGCGAGGCGCATGTATTCGAGAAACGGATTTTCCAGCGGCACATCGCGATGCGGTTCGAGCAGATCGATCATGTGCTGCGAGTCGTCCTGCTGAAATGCAATTGCCGCACTGATCAGCGGGATGCTATGCGCAACCTCGGGATCGCCTGACGACGCCCGCGATTGCAGTTGCGCGAGCCACGCCTTGGCTTTCGCGGGCCGCGTAGTCAACGCGACCGCGAGGCACGCGATGAAAAGCAGCCGTTGGTGCGTGAGCAAGGTTTCTTCCGGCAGATGTTCCAGCAAATGAAGCGTTGGACCGAGGTATGCGAGGCTCCACGTAGCAGGCGCGGCCCGTTCTATGACGGAGGCCGCGAACTCCGCGTCTTCGCCCGCGCTTGCGTGCCGCACGGCTTCCACGAGCAAACCGTGGTCAGCGAACCATTGGGCCGCCCGCCTGTGCAGTTCGCGCACCGCAGCCGGGTCGCGGCCCGCGAGCCGCGTTGTCAGATACTCGCCGAATAGCGGGTGAAAGCGGAACCAGGTCAGGCGGTCGTCCGAATCGACGCGCATGATCAGCAGATTCTCGTCTTCCATGCGTTTGAGCAGTTCGGCCGTATTCGCGTTGTGCGTGAGGAAGCGCGCGAGCGGCGCGCTAAAGCGGCGGAACAGGGAGAGCGCTTCTGCGAATTCGGTCAGTTCCACCGGCAGGTACGCCATCACTTCTTCGCTAAGGTACGTTTGCAGATCACTCGAGCGCCACACGAGATCGTGCAGTGTGGCCCGCGTTTCCGGCCGGTTCTTCAGCATGATGGCGATGAGCTGGATGCACGACGGCCAGCCGCTCGTCAGTTCGTGGATCAGCGTGAGCTCGTCTGCGTTGAGCTTGCCGGTCCCGAGATTCTCGTCGACGAAAGCGCGCGTTTCCGCGAGATCGAACGGTAGTGCCGCGCTGTCGACCTCGACGATCTGATCCATCATGCGCAGGCGGCTCAGGCCAAGCGGCGGCGTGACGCGCGAAGCGATCACGAGATGCAGATTGCCCGGCCCATGATCGAGCAGCTTCTGCATGAACCGGTGCGCAAGCGGTGCCTCGACGTAGTGGTAATCGTCGATGATCAGATAGAGGTCTTTGGGCAGATCGACCGCTGCCTCGACGATCGTGGCGATGGAGGCGTCCATGGCCGGGGCGCTCGCTTCTTCAAGCGGCAGATCCATTTCGACAGGAATACCGCCGCGCTGCATGGCCGCGAACAGCGCGGTGCAGAAAGCGACGTAGCCCTTGTCCTCCGCAGTGAGCGATAGCCACGCGACTTCCGCACCTGCCTTCAGACACGTCTGGCGCCACTGCGCGAGCAGCGTGGTCTTGCCGTATCCCGCGCTGCCGGTGACGAGTGCGAGCCGGCAGTGCTGCATGCGCTGCAGCTGCGCGAGCAGATCGGTGCGCGCGACGTGCTTGGCGCCGATGCGCGGCGGCGAGAACCTGGTGGAAACCAGATGTTTGGTGAAGGGCGTATTCAAAGGGTCACAAAGTCGATGCATGGCGGCAGACGGACGGCGCCTGGCTCCGTCTTTGCCCTCAACCTTCGCCTATCTGCGGGCGGAAGTGCCCCCCTCACAACGAGGGGTGATTAATGGGGTGGCCGCACCTAACTTATCACAACCGCAACGTCAGGCAATGGCGTTCGTCAATATCCGGAGGGGAGATGAGTTATTCGCAGACGGTGGTGGGTTCGGTCGGCTGGTTGACGATGGACCGGCCAGCCGCAATGAACAGTCTCAATCGCGACATGGCGACGGGCCTGACCGCGCAACTGAATGCATGGCGCAATGACGACGCAGTGCGCGTCGTCGTGCTCACGGGCAACGGGCGTGCGTTCTGCGCGGGCGCGGACCTGATCGAGGCGGCCGAGCCACCCCGTCCGGACAAGCGCGAGTTTCTGGAACTCATTGTCGAGTTCTTCGACACCTTGCGCGCCTTCCCGAAACCGGTCATCGCGGCCGTCAACGGCATTGCGCTGGCGGGCGGCCTTGAAGTCGTGCTCGCATGCGACCTCGTGCTCGCCGCAGACTCCGCGCGTCTTGGCGACGCGCATTCGAATTTCGGCGTGTTTCCCGGTGCGGGCGGTGCGGCCATCCTGCCTCGCAAGGTGCCCGCCAATGTCGCTCGCTATCTGCTCTTCACCGGCGATGCAATGAGCGCCGCCGAATTGAAGATTCACGGCCTCGTGAACGAGGTGCTGCCCGACGCGGAATTGAAGCCGCGCGCCCAGGCGCTCGCAGACCGTCTCGCGAGAAAGAGTCCGCTGGTGCTTGCGCGCATGAAACGTGTCGCAAACGAAGCCGCCGACAAAACAGCGGCGGACGCGCTGCGCCACGAGTTGCTGGAACTGCGCAATCACCAGCGCTCGTACGACATTCAGGAAGGACTGCGGGCATTCGCCGAAAAGCGCGAGCCGCAATTCAAAGGGTGCTGAGACCCGCTAACCGATACGGACGCGAAGCAAGGACCATGGAAAACATCTACATCGTGGGCGTCGGCATGACGCCGTTTGGGCGCCATCTGGACAAGTCGGTCAAGCAGCTGACGGCCTGGGCCGTCGAAGACGCGCTCAAGGATTCCGGTTGCGAGCGCAAATGGATCGAAGCCGCGTATTTCGGCAATACGACGCAAGGGCACATGCAGGGGCAGCACATGATCCGCGGGCAGGTCGCGCTGATCCCGCTGGGCCTGGGCGGCATTCCAATCCACAACGTCGAGAGCGCGTGCGCGTCCGCGAGCAGCGCATTTCATCTCGCGGTGACGCAGTTGCGCGCCGGCATGGCGGATGTGGTGCTCGCGGTGGGTGCGGAAAAAATGTACTCGCACGACAAGGCGCGCATGTTTTCCGTGTTCGACTCCGCATGGGACGTCGAGACAGCCGAGGCGAACGCCGCGCAAATGGTCGAACTCGGCAAGGGCGTCACGCCGCCGCCGGGCACGACGTCGGACAAGCCGTATAGCGTGTTCATGGACGTGTACGCGGGCATCGGCCGCCAGTTGATGGCTCGTCACGGCATCACGCAGCGGCAGTTCGCGGCGGTCTCGTCGAAGAATCACGGCCATTCGGTGCACAACGAGCGCTCGCAATACCGCAAGGCGATGTCCGTCGAAGAAATCCTCGCGGCGCCGCCCATCACCTATCCGCTGACATTGCCAATGTGCTCGCCCATTTCGGACGGCGCGGCCGCGGCGATCCTCTGCACGGAGTCCGCTCTCAAACGCCACGGATTCAACCGCAGCCGCGCAGTACGTGTGCTGGCGACGATCGTGCGCTCGGCGTCGCAGCGCGCAGGCGACGATCTGGCGAACCACATCACGGTCCACGCCGCAAAGCTTGCATACGACGAAGCGGGTATCGGGCCCGACGACATCAACGTCGCGGAACTGCATGACGCGTCGTCGATTGGCGAAATCGCGCTGTGCGAGAACCTGGGCTTGTGCAAGCCGGGCGAAAGCGGAGTGATGGCCGAGCGCGGCGACTCCAGCCTGGGCGGTCGTCTGCCGATCAATCCTTCAGGCGGCCTCGAATCGAAGGGACACCCTATCGGCGCGACAGGACTCGGACAGATCTTCGAACTCGTCGAGCAATTGCGCGGCGAATGCGGTCCGCGTCAGGTGCAGGGCGCAAGATTCGCCATCCAGGGCAACGGCGGCGGTCTTTGGGGTGTCGAGGAAAGCATCGACCACATCGGTATCTTCGGGCGCGCTTAAATCAAATAATCGAGAGACACGACATGCCGTTCCATTTGCCCAGTGAAGAACAGAACCTGGCTGTAGAAAGCTTCCGCAAGTTTCTGCAGTCGGAAGTCAAACCCGTGGTCAAGGAGTACCGCGACCGTTTCATTCCTAAAGAGCGAATGCGCGAACTGACGCAGCGCATTGCCGAATTCGGCCTGCCGGGCTGCACTATTCCCGTCGAATACGGCGGCATGGGGTGGTCGTTCACCATGCAAGGCATGCTGTTCGAAGAACTGGTGGCCTGTTCGTGCGACGTCGCGTTGTGCGTGATGCTCAACATGGGCCTCGCGTCGATGCTGACCAACGCCCGGCCGGAGGTCCGCGAGCGCTATATGCCCGATTGCCTTGCCGGCAAAATTTTCGGCTCGATCGGCATCAGTGAACCCGACGTGGGCTCGAACGTAGCGGAGCTCAGGACGCGGGCCGTGCGCGACGGCGATCATTTCATCATCAACGGTGAAAAGACGTGGATCACGAACGGCGTGTACTCGGACGTACTGATCTGCACAGTGCGAGGCGACAAAGGTCTCTCGCACATCCTGATCGACCGCAAGGAGCACGGCTACGAGTCGCGCAATATCGAGAAGATCGCGCTCAGCTCGCAGTCCACCGCGCAGATTTTCATTACGGACGCGCGTGTGCCCGCGACCAACCTGATCGGTGAAGAGGGCGAGGGTCTGCGTAATACGATGAAGGTGTTCGAGGTTGCGCGTGCACACGTCGGCACGCTGTCGGTCGGAATCATGCGCGCGGCGCTGGAGGAGTCCATCGCGTACGCGACGCAGCGCAAGCAGTTCGGCAAGGTGATTGCCGCGCACCAGCTGATCGCCGCGAAGATCGCCAACATGGCGATCATGGTCGATGCAGCGCGCTTGATGTGCCAGCGCGTGTTCGGCCTGATCGACGCTGGAGTAAGGTGCGACATGCAGGCGTCGATGGCCAAGGCGTTCGCGACCGAGGCGGCGGTTCAGGTGTGCCGCGACGCGGTGCAACTGCACGGCGGCAATGGCATCACCAAGGAATTCAACGTGGAGCGTCTGCTTCGGGAAGCGATCATCATTCCGATCCCTGACGGCACCACCGAAATCCAGCAACTGATCATCTCGCGCGCGCTGACGGGCGTTGCGGCATTCGTCTGAGCGGGGACCGGTGGCATTGCATTGACCGCGGCACAACGTCGCGACCGGATAACGGCGAGCGTGCCGCCGTTGCCCCTTGAAACGAGGGGCGCGGCAGCCGGCGCCGCTGCGTATCATGAACTGATACCGATTCGCTCAATCGGCGTGCATAACAATTTGGAGGAGAACGTATGACGCGCAAAGTCGTCGTTGCGGGAGTGGGCATGGTCCCATTCAGGAAGCCTGGCGCCAGCGAAACCTATGACCTGATGGGCGCACAGGCCGCAAGGCTTGCACTGGCGGATGCCGGCGTCTCATATCAGACGATTCAGCAGGCCTATGCGTGCTTCGTTTATGGCGACTCCACGGCAGGACAACGCGCGCTCTACCACGTCGGCATGACGGGTCTGCCGATCATCAACGTCAACAACAACTGCTCGACCGGATCGACGGGACTATACCTCGCGCGTCAGGCGATCGAAGCGGGCGCGCTTGACATCGCGCTCGTGGTCGGCTTCGAGCAGATGAACCCGGGCGCGCTCGGCAGTTACTTCAATGACCGGCCGTTGCCCTCGGAGCTTTTCCTCAAGCAGTGCGACCGTCTCGGTGTGCCAACGGAAATCGCGCCGGCTCTGCGCATCTTCGGCGGGGCGGGCGTGGAGCACATGAAGCGCTTCGGCACACCGCTCGAAAGCTTCGCAAAGATTCGCGCGAAGGCGAGCCGCCACGCGGCCAACAATCCGCTCGCCGTATTCCGCAAAGTTGTTTCAGCTGAAGAAGTGATGGCCGACCAGGTCGTGTGGCCCGGCGTGATGACCCGCCTGATGGCCTGCCCGCCAACCTGCGGCGCGGCGGCGGCCGTTCTCTGTAGCGAGGACTTTGCGCGCAGTCGCGGCCTTGATTCACGCGTCCGGATTGCAGCGCAGGCGCTGACGACGGACGGCCCCGAATCGCTCGAAGGCGACGACTTGCGCGACGTGGCCGGATTCGGCATGGCGAAGAACGCGGCGGCCCAGGTGTATGAGGCAGCGGGCATCGGCGCCGAAGATCTGGACGTCATCGAATTGCACGACTGTTTCGCGCACAACGAACTCATCACGTACGAAGCGCTTGGGCTGTGCCCGGAAGGCGGGGCGGCCAGGTTCATCGACGAGGGCGATAACACCTACGGTGGGCGCTATGTCGTCAATCCGTCGGGCGGACTGTTGTCGAAGGGCCATCCGCTTGGCGCGACAGGCCTCGCGCAATGCACCGAACTGGTCCAGCAGTTGCGCGGCGCTGCCGGCGAGCGGCAGGTCGGCAATGCTCGCGTTGCGCTGCAGCACAACGTCGGCATCGGCGGTGCCTGCGTGGTGACCATGTATCGCAACTGAGGGAGACATCGATGGATTTTCAACCCGATCCCGGGCTCGATGCTTTCCGCGAGGAAGTTCGTGCATTCTTGCGTGAGCATCTGCCGCGCGACCTGGCGGGCAAGCCCGTCGGAAGCGTTCGCTCCATGCGCCCGGACCTCGTGCGCTGGCAGAAGATTCTCAACGGCAAAGGCTGGGGCGCGCCCTACTGGGCGAAGAAAGACGGCGGCACAGGCTGGACCGTATTGCAGCGTCTTGTATTCGACGAAGAGTGCGTGGCGGCAGGTGCTCCAACGCAGGACGGCTTCGCGCAGAAGCTGCTCGGGCCGGTGCTGAACGAATTTGCGTCTGAAGAACAGAAGCTCGCCCATGTGCCGCACATTCTGAATGGCGAGCGTCTGTGGTGCCAAGGCTTCTCGGAGCCGGGTTCAGGATCGGACCTGGCGTCGCTGCGTACGCGCGCCGAGCGCGACGCCGATTGCTATGTGGTCAATGGCCAAAAGATCTGGACGAGCTATGCACACGAGTCCGACTGGATTTTCCTGCTCGTGCGCACCGACACCGAGGTGAAGAAGCAGGCCGGCATCAGCTTCCTGCTGGTCGACATGAAGACGCCCGGCATTACTGTGCGTCCCATCCGCAGTATCGACGACTGTCATCACCTGAACGAAACGTTCTTCGACAACGTGCGCGTGCCGGTCGCCAATCGCGTTGGCGCGGAAGGCGACGGCTGGAACATCACCAAGTTTCTGCTCAACAACGAGCATGCGAGTGCGGCCGAGCTGCCCATGCTGCGTCGCTATCTGATCCAGTTGCGCCAACTGGCCACAGTGCAACGTTTCGCGGGTGAGCCGCTGATCGCACAGCCGGCATTCGCGTTGCGGCTCGCCCGTCTGGAAGCGGAGGTCAACGCGATTGCGATGATGGTTCAGCGTGTCGCGGCGATGGAGCAGGATCACAGCCCGGCGGCGCATGCGCTCGGATCGATTCTGAAAGTGCGCGGCACGGAGTTGCAGCAGCGCATCAGCGAGTTCATGGTCGAGGCGCTTGGAGACTACGGCGCGGTTGCCTACCCCGAGCCCCACGATCCTTGCCATAGCGAGCCGTTGCCGTTTCAGGACCTTGGCCGCGGTGTGGCCAACGAGATGTTCTTCCGCCGCGCGTCGACGATCTACGGCGGGACCAGCGAGGTCCAGCGCGGCATCATCGCGAAGATGCTGTTTCAACTCTGAGCCGCCTGCCGATCATGAACTTCAATCTCAATGCAGAGCAGCAACTGCTGCAGGACAGTGTCCGTCGTTTCGTGGGAAGGGCATACAGCTTCGAGGCCCGCACCGCGCTCATCAACGCGCGCTCCACATGCGACGCGACGCATTGGCAAACTTTCGCGGCGAACGGCTGGCTGGCGGCGGCGCTGCCGGAGGCATACGGCGGTCTTGGCGGCACATTGATCGATACGGTGCTGATCGCGCAAGAATTCGGGCGTGGACTCGTTACGCAGCCGTATCTCGGCTGCGCCGTGCTCGCTGCGCAAACGCTGCTGGCGGCGGGCACGCCGTCGCAGAACGAACGCTGGCTGCCGCAACTCGCTGACGGCTCGCGCAAGTTCGCGCTTGCGTACAGCGAAGCTCAGTCGCGCGGCTTTCCGGAAACGGTGAGCTTGCGTGCGAGCGCAACGTCGAATGGCTATTCGCTTGGCGGCAGCAAAACGCTGGTGCTGGGCGGCGCGGATGCGGACAGCTTCATCGTGTCGGCAATCACGCCGGACACAGACGGCATCACGCTCTTTCTCGTGCATGCGGAAACGCCTGGAGTCTCGCGCCGCGTGCTTGCGCTGCACGACGGAAGTTTCGCCGCCGAACTGGCGTTCGAGCAGGTACACGTCACGCGCGATGCGGTGCTGGGCGAACCCGGCAAAGGCTTGCTGGCGCTGCGCCACGGTCTGGCGCATGCGACGGCTGCGCTATGCGCGGAACTGATCGGCGGAATGGAACGGGCGATTGAACTCACGGCCGAGTATCTGAAAGTGCGCAAGCAGTTCGGTGTGCCTATCGCCACGTTCCAGGTGTTGCAGCATCGCATGGCCGACATGGCCGTCGAAATGGAACTCGCGCGCTCGATGCTGTACGCGCTTCTTGCGTCGATCGAAAACGGCGACGAACCGGCGCGGCTGCGTGCCGTCTCGCAGGCCAAGTCGATCGTCGGACGAGCTGCTCGCTTCGTCTGCGCGCAAGCCATCCAGTTGCACGGCGGCATCGGCATGACGGAAGAATACCAGGTGGGTCACTTCTACAAACGCGCGGTTGTGGCCGACGTGTTATTCGGAAGCGGCGACGCGCATGACGCCGTATGCGCGGCACAGCTGCAAAAGAATCTGCTTGAAAAGGAAAACCACGCATGAAGAGTTTCGAGAAGATTGCAGACTTGCAGCCGCTTGTCGGTGAACGGATCGGCACCAGTGACTGGCTGTTGATCGATCAGCAGCGCATCAACCAGTTCGCGGACGCAACCGGCGATCACCAATGGATTCACGTAGACGTCGAGCGTGCGAAGCAGGGGCCGTTTGGTGGCACCATCGCGCACGGCTTTCTGACGCTAAGCCTGCTGCCCGCGTTTCTCGCTACCGCTTTCGAAATCAAGGAAACAAGGAGCGGCCTGAATTATGGGCTCGACAAGGTGCGCTTCATTGCGCCGGTGCCGGTGAACAGCCGTCTGCGCGCGCACTTCAGGCTGATGGATTGGACCGCGCTGAACGGCGGCGGCGCGCAGCTGAAGACTGAGATGACCGTCGAATGCGAAGGCGCGCAAAAGCCTGCGTGCATCGCGGAATCGATCACACGGCTCTTTCCCTGATGTTCCCTTATTGACAATGAATCAGGAGATATACGCATGAGTATTCGTTTCGACGGAAAGGTCGCGATTGTGACGGGCGCGGGTGCTGGGCTCGGTCGCGCTCACGCACTCGCGTTCGCCGGGCGCGGGGCGAAAGTCGTCGTCAATGACTTTGGCGGCGCGCGCGATGGCACGGGTGGATCTTCTGAAGCCGCGCTGGCCGTGGTCGAGGAAATCCGCAAGGCGGGCGGCACCGCCATTGCGGACGGCGCAAACGTGGCCGATTACGAGCAGGTGCAGGCGATGGTCAAGCGCGCCGCAGCCGAATTCGGGCGTGTCGACATTCTCGTGAACAACGCTGGCATCTTGCGCGACAAGAGCTTTGCGAAGCTCGAAATGCGTGACATCAGCGCGGTGCTGGACGTGCACCTGATGGGCTCGATCAACTGCTCGAAGGCGGTGTGGGAAATCATGCGCGAGCAAGGCTACGGGCGCATTGTGATGACCACGTCTTCGTCGGGCATGTATGGCAATTTTGGCCAGGCGAACTACGGCGCGGCCAAGATGGGCGTAATCGGGCTGATGAACGCGCTGACCACCGAGGGCCGCAAGAACAATATCAAGGTGAACACGATTGCGCCGGTCGCTGCGACGCGCATGACGGCCGATATTCTGCCGGAAGCAATGTTGCAGCGTATCCAGCCGGAGCGCGTGACGCCCGCCGTGCTATTCCTCGCGAGCGACGAAGCGCCGTCGAAGACTATCGTTGCGGCCGGCGGCGGCGCGTTTGCCGCTGCGACGGTGGTGGAAACGAAACCGGTGCTGCTGCCCGATGAAGAAATCACGCCCGAAGGTGTCGCGGCGCGCTTCGGCGATATCGCGAACTGGAGCACGGCTCGCGCTTACGATGAATCGGGCCACCAGGTGCAGGCGTTCCTCAAACTGGTCTGCGACCAATAAATAAGCAACCGCACAAAGCTAAACGGTCGCCGCGATGTGCGGCGACTTTTGCATTGGTAGGGTTGCGAATTCATTTGCCTCGCGCGAGCGGTCAGGCCCAACGTTGCCCGCGAACGAACGGCATGCACGGCGCGCAATGCACCGTGCGCGATGATGGGCGTCGGCACAAGCCAACGCCGCCGCCCTCACCCAAGATGCCGCGAAATGATCAGCTTCTGAATGTGGCTCGTCCCTTCATAAATCTTGCAGATGCGCACGTCGCGCAAATAGCGCTCGACAGCGAAGTCAGTCAGATAGCCGTAGCCGCCGTGGATTTGTAGCGCGTCCGAGCAGACCTTTTCGGCAATCTCACTGGCGAACATCTTTGCAATAGAGGCTTCCTTGATGCAGTCCACCCCCGCATCGCGCAAGCGCGCAGCGTGGACGCAATACTGCCAGGCAACCTCCACTTGTGCCGCCATGTCAGCGAGGTCGAACGCCACGCCCTGGAGCTTGATGATGGGCGCGCCGTAGGCTTCGCGTTCGCGCGCGTAGCGAACCGCAGCGTCCAGTGCCGCGCGCGCCACACCCGCCGCGATAAAGCCGATACCGATCCGGCCATCCGAAAGCCCGCTCATTACGGTGCGATAACCGTCGCCTTCGCCGCCGAGCAGGTTCGCCGCCGGCACGCGATAGTCCTCGAGCGCGATCTGCGCGGTATGCGCGGTGTGCTGACCGAGCTTGTTTTCCACGCGCGTCACGTGATAACCGGGCGCTTTGGGGTCGATGATGAACGTGCTCGCGCCGCGCTTGCCGGCCGTTTTGTCCGTGATGGCGAACGCGACGCCGACTCCGGCCTCGCTGCCGTTCGAAATGAACTGCTTCGTTCCGTTGAGCACGTAATGGTCGCCTTCGCGGCGCGCGGTGGCGCGCAGCGCCGCGGTATCGGAACCGGCGTGCGGCTCGGTCAACAGGAAAGCGCCGATCGATTCGCCGCTCGCCATGGCGGGCAGATAACGCTGCTTCTGTTCTTCCGTGCCATGCTTGACGATGCTCATCGCCGTGAAATTGTGAACGTGCACGATAGTGGCGAGGCCCGCATCCACTGCGGCAATTTCGTGTTGCGCGAGGCAGAAGTCGAGCACGCCAGCCTCGGTGCCGCCGTATTGCTCGGGGATCAGCATGCCGAGAAAGCCGAGTTCGGCGAGGGCCTTAAGCTCGTTGCGCGGCCACGCGGAGGTGAGGTCGCGTTGCGCAGCGGTCGGCGCTACGATCTCGCTTGCCACGCGCCGCGCGGTATTGCGAATCAGCGTCTGCTGCTCGGTGAAGAATGCGTTGGAGGTGTCAGTCATGGGGTTCTGCCTTCGCGTTGGTCATGCGTTTCAGGTGATGAGTTGCGGATCAGCCGCCCGACCAGTCGCGCAGCACGGCTTCGTTGTGCTCGCCGCGTCGTGGAATCGGCCCGGGGCGTCCAGCGGGCGTCGCGGAAAAGCGTGGAGCAGGCGACGCTTGCAGCACGCCGTCCTCGCGGATGTAGACGCCGCGCGCGCGCATGTGCGGGTGATCGGCTGCTTCGTCGGGAGTCAGTACTGGCGCGAAGCACGCGTCCGTGCCTTCGAGCAGCGCGCGCCATTCATCGCGGCTGCGGCTCGCGAAGAGCAAAGCGAGCCGCTCGCGCAAGCGCGGCCATGCAGAGGGATCGTGGGGTTGGTCGAACTCGGGGTCGCTGCCAAGACCGAGCTTCTCGCGCAACTCGCGGTAGAACTTCGGCTCCAGAGAGCCAACGGAGATATATGCGCCGTCCGCGCATTGGTAGGTGTTGTACCAGTGCGGTCCGTCCAGCAGGCTCTGGCCGCGTTCTGTGCGCATGTGTCCGGATGCCTGCAACGCCAGCAGTAGCGACGTCATATGCGCGCTGCCGTCGACAATGGCCGCATCGACGACCTGGCCCGTGCCCGTGGCGCGTGCATTCATGATGCCCGCGAGCAGGCCCACGGCAAGGTACATCGAGCCGCCGCCCACATCGCCGACAAGGCTTGGTGGAGTGATCGGCGCCTCGCCGGGTTGGCCTGCGTACCAGAGGGCGCCGGACAGCGCGATGTAATTCAGGTCGTGGCCCGCGGCGTGCGCGAGCGGGCCATGCTGACCCCAACCGGTCATGCGTCCATAGACGAGGCGCGGATTGCGTTGCAGGCAGACGTGCGGTCCGAGACCCAGCCGCTCCATGACGCCTGGCCGCATGCCTTCGATCAGCGCATCGCACTGCTCGACGAGACGCAGCACCGCTTCGACGCCTTCGGGTGTCTTCAGATCCACGCTCACCGAACGCTTGCCGCGATTGGCGATCTGCGCGCTGCCGAGATCGAGCGCGCCGGGATCCGCCTCGGCGCGGTCCACCACGACGACATCCGCGCCGAGGTCCGCAAACAGCATGCCGCAGAACGGACCCGGTCCAATGCCCGCGATTTCCAGCACCTTGAGTCCGGCTAGCGGACCTTGTCTCTTCGTTGTCATGGGTGGCTACGTTTTATGGGATGCAACCAATGATAGTGAGCACCCGTAGCCGCGGCTCCCCCTATTCTTGAGGGGGACAATGGTCATAAACCATCGCCTATCCTTCTACGGAACCGCAATGCGAATGAACCTGTTGATCGAGTGACTGCGTCTTTCCGAGGGACGTAAGTTGCTGTCACAGCGTCGCGCATTAACGAAAAAAGTGAGGATGGCAGATGAATTTGAAAAACGCGGTAGCAATTGTGACAGGCGCCGCATCTGGTCTCGGTCTGGCGACTTGTCAAAAACTTGCGGCAGCGGGCGCACGTGTAGTCGGCTTCGATCTGGACCAGTCGAAACTCAGTGAGGCACTCGGCCCGGACATGACCGGTATCGCCGTCGACGTCGCCAACGAGTCGAGCGTGAAAGCTGGCATCGACGCCGTTCTCGACAGGCATGGCGCTGTCCATGTAGCAGTCAGCTGCGCTGGAGTCCTCGGTCCCTGCAAGACCGTCTCCAAGGGCCAGTTGTTTCCGTCCGATGTATGGAATCGGGTGCTGTCCGTCAATCTCACGGGCACCTTCAACGTGATTCGCCACGCGGCGCTTGCAATGACGAAGAACGCGCCTGCGGATACAGGCGAACGCGGCGTCATCATCAATACGTCGTCCGGCGCCGCGCGCCAGGGGCAAATGGGCCAGGCTGCGTATAGCGCGAGCAAGGCAGGCGTGATCGGCATGACGCTTCCCATCGCGCGTGACCTCGCCGAGCATGGCATCCGTGTGGTTACGGTGGCGCCCGGTCTATTTGAGTCCGGCATGTCCGCCGGTATGCCGCTGAAGGTCTCCGACGCGCTCGTCGAAAGAATGCTGTTCCCGCGCCGCATGGGCAAACCGGACGAGTTTGCGGCTCTCGTCGAGCACATCATTGGGAACGCTTACATGAATGCGGTGACCATCGATATGGATTGCGGCACGCGCTGAAGGCGTGCCTGATGATTGACCGGGGCGTCGCAACGCCGCGAATCGCGGCTATCTTGACGCTTCCCAAGCGTCAAGGCGGAAGAAACGTCGCAGACGCAAGATGTAAAGCGAGGCGATAAAAGTACGGAGCCCAAGGCGTTGCAGAGCCGTTCGACATAGCCGGATTTTCCGCATTGCAGTTCATGCGCGACATCAAGCCGCTGGCCGGCATCGGCCACACCTGGCGGCGTGTAACGAACGAATCGCAGCTCTCCAGTATCATTCGGCTTCCTACACCGCTTTGGAGCCGCTTGTGCCCGCGCGTCTGTTCCGCTCTGCGAAAGCTGACCGAAACCGTTTCATTGCGCTTTACGTCAGCATGGCCGTTGGCTTGCTCGTCGCGGCTGGTCTGTTTGTGTACGAAGCGAAGGTTATCGTCGCGGACGGTCTGCGCGACGAGGAAGCGTTCACCGTGCTCAGCGCCGCGAATCGGGTGCTGCACGATCTCGAGAACGCGGAGACCGGCCAGCGCGGCTATCTGCTGACAGGCGACGAAAGTTACCTCGTGCCCTACCGCCAGGGCATTCGCGATCTGGACGACACGATACTGCACCTGCAACAGGCGGCAGGCAGCGACGAAAAATCGCTCGAACTCGTGCGCCGTGTCGAGCATGCGAAGACCGACAAGGTGACGGAACTCGCGCGTACCATCGAACTGGCCCGCAGCGGCAACAGCGCGGCCGCCATCGCGCTCGTGCAGACGAATGAAGGCAAGCTTTACATGGACGGGCTGCGCCAGAATCTCGGCCTGTTGCTGAACGACTGGCGCGAAAGACGCAGAGCGGCCATGCAGGACGCTCACGAGCGCCTCGTGTTCGGAAGCGCCGCGCTCGTGGCCATGGCTGTGCTCGTGTGCTGCCTGATGACGTACACGGTTTATATTCAGCGCCGCGCGTTCGCGAGGGTGCATGCCTATTCGAATGCGCTCGATCAACAAGCCGCGCAGGACACGCTGACGCAACTTCCGAACCGCCGTCGGCTGCTGTCCGCCATCGACGAGCTGGCGGGTAAGGCAGACGAATCCCGGCGAGTCGCACTCCTATACCTTGACATAGACGGCTTCAAGAACGTCAACGACGCGATGGGCCATAGCGCCGGCGACGTGCTGTTGCGCCGGCTTGCCGAATCGTTGCGGGCGGCGACGCGCCAGAACGACATGCTGGCCCGCGTGGGTGGCGACGAGTTCGTCTTGCTCGCAGCCGATTGCGGCGACGACTCGCAATTGAGGGATCTCGCCGAACGCCTCCTTGCGAGCGTGCGTGCAGTGGGCGAACGCGAGTATGGCGAGCGTTTCCCTATTGGCGTGAGCATCGGCATCGCCACGTTTCCCGACCGGGTACAGAGCGTGGGTGGATTGCTCGATGTCGCCGATGCAGCCATGTACGTAGCCAAGCGCAGCGGCCGTTCGACGTATAGCTTCGGCACCTCGCCTGCAGCGGGGCTTTCGAACGTAATCAGGCTGACGCGATAACACGTCGCCTCAGTCCGCAAGTCGCGCTCGAATATCGCCAAAGGTGAGCCGTTCCAGGATGGTGAGGACTTCCAGGAGGTCACCGCAAAGGTGAGCTCTTCCAGGAGATGAAGCATGGCATGCCGCCGCGTGCTTGCTCGCGGTACCCATCTCCTTACATGTGCTTCCATATTTGAACAAAGCGTTAGCGCCCAGGCGCCACGCTCGCCCGCATCAAAATGCCATGCGATACGCATGCAGCGCGAATTCCGACCTTGATACTCGACACGACGCGGCGCATTTCACGCGCGGTTTGTAACGGCTCGGTAAAACATCATCTTCCGTGGATTGATAACTTCGCTACTGACACGCAGCGCGACAACGCTTGCGTGACCATCCATCCACCGAAGGAGTAAAAATGAAGAAGCTTTTGGCAATCGCCACGTTAGCCGCCTTGAGTGCAACTTTGAGCGGGTGTTGGTGGGGACCGCCTCCCGGCTGGGGCGGCGGCGGTCCCGGCGGCGGCCATGGCGACGGTCCGCATGGGGCAATCGTCGTTCCGGGCCACGTCGCGCAGGGCTGATGAGCCGGTGAAGTGATTGTTGCAAAGGGCGGTGGCCGGACCGCCCTTTTGGCTACGCAGGGAAAGTCATCGAAACCACAAGCCCGCCGTCCGCCGCGTTGTCCACGTGAAAGGCGCCGCCGTTATATCGCACGAGACGCCGCACGATCGCAAGACCCAGGCCGCAGTGCGCGTCGCCGCTGCGTGCTTCGTCCAGCCGTACGAACGGTTGCAGTGCGCGCTCCAGTTGAGCGCCCGGAATACCGTTGCCGTGGTCGCGAACCGACAGCAGGTACTGTCCGTTGCGCCGCGAAGTCGAAATTTCGACCGGCGGCTCGCCGTACGTGAGCGCGTTCTCGATCAGATTGCCGAGAATCCGGTCCAGGTCGACGAGCGGCAGGCCAAAGCCGTCGCCCGCCTGCAGGTCGAGACGAATCAGCGCGTCGTTGTCGAGACTCTCACCGTAATGGCGGCGGCAATGCGCATCCACGCCCGTGCGCGGCGAATGGTCGGCGCTCTCGCGCGCGAAATCCAGAAACTGCGTGACGATGCGCGACAACGACTCCGCGTCGCGAAGAAAGCCGCTGCGGTTCGCTTCATCTGGCAGCAAATCCGCGCGCACCTGCATCCGCGTGATCGGAGCGCGCAAGTCGTGCGCGACGCCAGCGAGCATCACCGCGCGCTCCTGCTCGGCCTGCGCGAGTTGATGCACCATCTGGTTGAAATCGTCGACGAGTCCCTTTACCTCGCGTGGACCGCTCGCCGGCACGACCGGTGCGCGATGTCCGAGGCGAAACTCGCGCGCGGCAATCGCGAGGCGATGCAACGGCCGTTGCAGATGCCAGGCGCCGAGCAGCGCGAGAATCACGGCGGACGCGAGCATCATGGCGGATGCCCCGATAAAGCGGCGCGCGGGCAGCATCGAGTTCTCAAGTTTGAGCCAACCCGGATTGCCCGCATAACGCACCCAAACGTTCCCGTTGTCCGGGTCCGCGACCACTGCGCTTCCGGGTGGCAGCTTTGCCCGCAGCGCGTTCTGGAACGGACCTGACGTGTCCCGGCAAGGCGCGGGGCAGCCATACGGAATGGCGTCGCTCGCATTGATCGGCACGACGCCGAGCGTGGCGGAGATTTGCGAGGCAGTCACTGCGCCGTTACATTGCGCCTCGACGGCGAGCAGCAGCGCGCGCTGCGCATGCGCGGTGTCGAGCTGGCCACGATCACGGTCCACCAGCAACAACGCGGTGACGTGGACGATAACGATCAGGCCAACCGTCATCAACGCGAGCTGGCCGAATAGCGTGTTAAAGGGATTCTTCATCGCCACTGCTGCCGGGCACGAACATATAGCCGATGCCGCGTACCGTCTGAATGCGTCTCGGGTTGGCGGGGTCGTCTTCGAGCAGCCGGCGCAGGCGCCACACCGGCACGTCGATGCCGCGCTCGGTCACCTCCGAGTGCGGGCCATGCAGCAGGTCCACGAGTTTCGAGCGCGACAGCGTTTGCATCGGATGCTGCGCGAGCACTTCCAGCAACGCATATTCGCTGCCGGTCAGTTTGAGCGGCTCGCCGTCGCGAAACAGAGTGCGGCTCGCGAAGTCGAGGCGGAATCTGCCGAAGCGCAGCGCCTCGCGCTTCTCCACTGGTGCCGTCGCCGATGCCCCCGGGTGCGCGTGCCGTCGCAGCACGGCGTGAATACGCGCGAGCAATTCCTGCGGCATGAAGGGCTTGCCGAGGTAGTCGTCGGCGCCCAGTTCGAGGCCGATCACACGGTCGACGCCTTCCGCGCGCGCCGTCAGCATGATCACCGGAATCGTGTCGCCGCTCGCGCGCAGTTGCCTCAGCGCGCTGAGTCCGTCCACGCCCGGCATCATGAGATCGAGCACGACGATGGACGGCCGTTCGCGTTCAAGCCGGCGCGCGAGCTGATTCGCGTCGTGCAATACGGAGGTCGCGATGCCGCGTTGCTGGAAAAAGGTCCGCAGCAGGTCGCGAAGGTCGGCGTCGTCGTCGACCAGTAAAACCTGGATGGGCATGTCTTGCATGATTGAGCCCTGCTGGATTGGGACATTGGCGGCGGGCGCGGCGCGCCCTGCCACCGTAGCCGAATATAGCGAATCGCCCGGCACCCGCGCTTTCGGGTTCTTTTCCAAGCTTACCGTTTATTACGGCAACCCCGCCGATACGCGGCCGTGCTGCACTCGCGAGGCAATCGCCCGCACGGGGTTACAGCTCGTAATGCTTGCCTAAGCCACTGTAAGACGCCTTTCATTATTGTGGGCCATCCGTTGCCGCTGGCTCGGCGTTGTGTGGCTCCTTCCTGAACCGGCGACGCATGCCAGACGGTCCTTTGTCGAATCCAGTCGAAGGATGCCCAGAGCATGCCAACCTTGTCCAATCCGTTCGCATCCCCGACGCGTGCGCCCTGTTCCGCACTTCTCGCCGCGGCTGTTGCGGCCGCCGCGCTGATGCTGGCGGCGTGCGGCGACAACACGCGTCAGGGCCCGCCGCATCAGACGCCCGAAGTCGGCGTCGAAACCATCAAGCCGCACACCGTCGTCTCGAACACCGAACTATCGGGCCGGCTGTCGGCCATTCGCGTCGCGGAAGTGAGGCCTCAAGTCGAAGGCATTATCAGGAAGCGCCTGTTTACCGAGGGCTCGCAGGTCGCGGCCGGCGCGGTGCTTTATCAGATCGACGCGTCGAGCTACCAGGCCACCTACGATCAGGCGGTCGGCACTCTCGCGAAAGCCGTCGCGACGGCAAACGCGGCCCAGACCAAGGCCACGCGTTACGCGGAATTGTCGAAGATCCAGGGCGTGAGCCGGCAGGATTACGACGACGCCGTGGCCGCGCTCGAGGAAGCAAAGGCTGACGTGGTCGCTGATAGGGCCGCGCTAAAGACTGCCGCGATCAACCTCGGCTATACGAAAGTGGTTGCGCCTATCGCAGGGCGCGTCGGCAAATCGAGCGTGACCGAGGGCGCGCTCGTCACCGCGGAACAGACCACCGCGCTCGCCACCGTGCAGGCGACGGGCGAAATGTATCTCGACGTGACCCGTTCTTCGGCCGACTGGCTGCGCCTGCAGAAAGAGTTCGCAAGCGGCCGGCTGCAACAGGCGGGCGCCGACGGCGCCGTGGTTCATCTGGTGATGGAAGACGGCAGCACCTACGCACAGCCAGGCAAGCTGCTGTTCTCCGACATCACCGTCGACGCTACCACCGGCTCCGTCACGCTACGCTGCGTGTTCCCGAACCCGGACGGCGTGCTGCTGCCCGGCATGTTCGTGCGCGCGCGGCTCGAGGAGGGCGTGAATCACGAGGCGATTACCGTTCCGCAACTGGCTGTTACGCGTGCGTCCGACGGCTCGGCCAGCGTGCTGACAGTGGGCGCCGACAACAAGGTCGTGCAGACGCAGGTCACCGCCGACACCGCGTCGGGCTCCGACTGGATCGTCACGAGCGGCCTGAAGGCAGGCGACCGCGTGATTGTGTCCGGTTCGCAGAATGCGCGCACCGGCGCCGTCGTGAAGCCGGTAGAGACGCCTGCGACTTCCGCCGCGCCGGCCGCCGCCAGCAACGCAGACGCTCAGGCACACGCACCGGCAGACGCAACGGCAGACGCAACGTCCGCCGCCCACAGCTAAAGCGAGAATCTCATGGCAGGTTTCTTTATCGACCGACCGATCCTCGCGTGGGTCATCGCGATTGTCATCATGATGATTGGCGGCGCTTCCATCACGACGCTTCCGGTCGAGCAGTATCCGAGCGTGGCGCCGGCTTCCGTGCAGATCACGGCAACCTATCCGGGCGCGTCCGCCCAAACTGTCGCGACCACCGTGACTCAGGTGATAGAGCAGAAGCTGAGCGGCATCGACCACCTGTTGTATATGTCGTCGACGAGCAGCTCGGTCGGCCAGGCGCGCATCACGCTGACCTTCCAGCAAGGCACCAATGCGGACATCGCACAGGTGCAGGTACAGAACAAGGTCGAACAGGCGACCTCGTCGCTGCCCGAGACCGTGCAGGAACAAGGCGTGCAGGTCGCAAAGGCAGCCAACTCTTTTCTGATGATCGTGTCGCTCTCGTCGAGCGACGGCAGCATCAGTTCCATCGACCTCGGCAACATCATTGCGACGCAGATAGAGGACCCGCTCACGCAGATCGACGGTGTGGGCGACGTCACGCTGTTCGGCGCGCAGCACGCCATGCGCATCTGGCTTGATCCGGTCAGATTGCAGGCCGTCGGGCTCACAACCAGCGATGTAACCACCGCGATCACGAACCAGAACGTGCAGCTTTCCGTCGGTCAGATCGGCGGCTCGCCGTCGACGAAAACCCAGGCACTGAACGCGACGATCTCCGCGTCGAGCCTGCTGACCACACCCGCGCAATTCGGCGCGATTCTGCTGCGCGTGAACAGCGACGGCTCGAAGGTAATGTTGAAAGACGTCGCGCGCATCGAGGTCGGCGCCGACGACTACAGCACCGACTCGCGCCTGAACGGCAAGCCGGCCGCATCGCTCGCGGTCAAGCTCGCGAGCGGCGCTAACGCGATGAGCGTGGCCAAAGCCGTGCGCGCGAAGCTCGAAGAATTGAGCCCGCAACTGCCGCGCAATGTCGTCGTCGATTACCCGTACGACACCACGCCGTTCGTGCGTATCTCGATTGAAGAAGTGGTGAAGACGCTGATCGAAGCCGTGCTGCTCGTCTTCGTCGTCATGTACGTGTTCCTGCAGAACCTGCGCGCAACGCTGATCCCGACTATCGTGGTGCCTGTCGCCTTGCTCGGCACATTCGCGGTGATGTCGGCGGTCGGCTTCTCGATCAACGTGCTGTCCATGTTCGGCATGGTGCTCGCAATCGGCTTGCTGGTGGACGACGCAATCGTGGTGGTGGAAAACGTCGAGCGTCTGATCGCGGAAGAAAAGCTATCGCCGCTCGAAGCCACCCGCCGTGCGATGAAGCAGATCACCGGCGCGCTGATCGGCATCACCACTGTGCTGATCGCCGTGTTCATTCCGATGGCGTTCTTCGCCGGAACGACGGGCGCAATTTATCGGCAGTTCTCGATCACAATCGTCGCGGCGATGCTGCTCTCGGTGTTCCTCGCGTTGACGCTCACGCCCGCACTGTGCGCGACACTGCTCAGGCGTTCGGACATTGAGCATCATGACAGGCGCGGCGTGCTCGGCTGGTTCAACCGCGTGCTCTCGCGCGGTACCGATCGCTATGATTCGGCGGTTGCGCGGGTAATCGGCAAGCCTATGCGCTATATGGCGATCTACCTGCTGATTGCGGGCGTGGTCGCGCTGCTGTTCATGAAGCTGCCGTCGTCCTATCTACCTGACGAAGATCAGGGAAGCATCATTACGTCGATCTCCGCGCCGGTGGGCACGCCTGCTTCGCAGACGCTCGAAGTCGTGAAAAAGGTCGAGGCCTACTATCGCAGCCAGCCGGAAGTGGATCAGCTCATTACCCTGACGGGCTTCAGCTTCAACGGTTCGGGGCAGAACAACGCGCTTGCTTTCGTCAAGCTGAAGGACTGGAGCGCGCGGCGCGGCAGCAACGGGTCGGCGGCCGCGGTGATCCAGCGCGCCAATATGCACTTTGCCGCCTTGCGCGACGCGCAGATCTTCGCGGTCAATCCGCCGGCGATTCAGGAGCTAGGCACGCAAAGCGGTCTCGACTTCGAACTGGAAGACCGCGCGGGCCAGGGACACGACAAGCTGATGGCCGCACGCCAGCAATTGATGGCGCTCGCAGCAAAAGACACCGCCATATCGGGCATGCGGCCGGGCGGGCTGGAGGACACGCCGCAATTCCACGTCGATATCGACCGTGAGAAGGCGAGCGCACTCGCGCTTTCAATCTCGGATGTGAACGATACGCTGCAAACCGCGTTCGGCTCGTCGTACGTGAACAACTATGTGGACACGGGGCGCATCCAGAAGGTGTATGTGCAGGCCGATGCGCCGTATCGGATGATGCCGTCGGACATTGGACGCTGGTACGTGAAATCGAGCACGACGAGCAGCACGTCCAGCAGCAGTTCGACGAGCAGCGGTTCGACGAGCAGCACGACCAGCGGCTACGACGGCCAGATGGTGCCCTTCTCCGCATTCGCGACGGGCAAGTGGACCTTCGGGCCGCCGCAGATCGAGCGCTTCAACCGCACGCTCGCGATGGAAATGACTGCGCAAACCGGCGCGAACGCCAGCACCGGCCAGGCGATGGCGGCCGTTGACGCGCTCGTGAAAAAGCTGCCGGCGGGCTTTGGCATCGACTGGACAGGGCAATCGTACCAGGAGCGCGTGGCTGGTTCGCAGGCGATTTATCTGTACGCCATTTCGCTGATCGTGGTGTTCCTCTGCCTCGCGGGTCTGTACGAGAGCTGGTCCATTCCCATCGCAGTGATTCTCGTAGTGCCGCTCGGCGTGCTCGGCGCAGTGCTCGGCGCGCACCTGCGCGGCCTGTCCGACGACATCTATTTCAAGGTCGGCCTGCTCGCGACCATTGGACTCTCTACAAAGAACGCGATTCTGATTGTCGAGTTCGCGAAAGACCTGCAAGCGCAAGGGCGCGGGCTGATCGAGGCCACTATCGAAGCCGCGCGACTGCGTCTGCGCCCGATTCTGATGACGTCGCTCGCTTTCGTGTTCGGCGTGCTGCCGCTCGTGATCAGCACGGGCGCGGGGTCCGCGAGCCGCCATGCGATCGGCACGGGCGTGATGGGCGGCATGATCGCCGCGACGGTGCTCGCGATCTTTTTCGTGCCGGTGTTCTTTGTCGTCGTGCGCCGCCTGTTCGGCGAACACGGCGGCGCGAGGCAACAGGAAGGTGTTGAATGACTAGACTCAAACTGAGTGTCTGCGCGGTCGCGTTCGCGCTGCTCGCGGCGTGCACGCTCGATCCGCACTATGAGCGGCCCGCCGCGCCGATTCCCGCAGCGTATCCGAAAGGCGACGCATATGAGAGCACGACCGCGGCGCGGGCCGCCCCGGACACGGGCGCAACAAGCGCAACAAGCGCAACGACAGCGGACACGTCCGCGCTTGCTGCTGACACCGCCTGGCGAAGCTTCTTTCGCGACGAGCGTCTGCAGCGCCTGATCGAGATCGCGCTTGCCAACAATCGCGACTTGCGCGTCGCGGCGCTGAACGTCGCGGAATACGAGGCGCAATACCGGATCACGCGCGCCGCGCTCGCGCCGACCATCGCCGCGACCGGCAGCATGACGCGCGAGCGGACGCAAGGCGCGATTGCGAGTTCGAGTGATGTGAGCGTCGGCACGACGTCGTGGGAAATCGACTTCTTTGGACGCCTGCGTAGCCTGAAGCGCCAGGCGCTCGAAAACTATCTGGCAACGGATGCATCGCGGCATAGCACGCAAATCAGCCTGATCGCGACTGTGGCGACCGACTATCTGACCTTGCTCGCCGACGAGCGTCTGCTGCAATTGACGGAAGACACGGTGAAGTCCGACCAGTCCACTTACGACGTGACGAGGCGCGTGCAAGAACTCGGCAATGCATCGCTCCTTGACGTGCAACAGGCGCAGAACTCGCTCGCGAGTGCGAAGGCAAGTCTCGCTTCGTACCGGCGCGCCGTCGCGCAGGACCGCAACAACCTGGCGGCCGTGCTCGGCGCGCCGATTCCCGACGACTTGCCGCCCGCGCGCGCCTTCGACGACGAATCGATGTTCGCGGACATCGGTGCGGGCGCGCCGTCGCTGCTGCTCACCCGTCGTCCGGATATCGTGCAGGCCGAGCATGCGTTGAAGGCGGCCAACGCGAACATTGGCGCGGCGCGCGCGGCATTTTTCCCGAAGATCGAATTGACGGCCACCGCGGGCGCGTCGAGTTCGGCGCTGTCGAATCTGTTCAAGGCAGGCACCGGCGCATGGGCGTTCGCGCCGAGCGTTTCAGTGCCGATCTTCGATTACGGCAGCAACAAGGCATCGCTCGACGTGGCGAAGATCGAGAAGCAGATCGAGGTGGCCGACTACGAAAGCGCCATCCAGACGGCCTTCAAGGAAGTGTCCAATGCGCTGACGGCCCGCGCCACGTATGTGGACCAGGTGCAGGCGGATCGGGAATACGTGGCATCGGCGCAGAACTACTACACGCTTGCCGAGGCACGCTACAAGGCGGGGACGGACAGCTTCCTCACTTTCCTCGACGCACAACGCACGCTCTACACAGCGCAACAGCAGCTCGCAACCGACATCCTTTCGCGGCAGTCGAATCTCGTCACGTTGTACAAGGTGTTGGGCGGCGGATGGGAGGGCTAAACGCGCTGAGGTGAGACTTTTCGGGAGCCGGCGAGGTGAG
The DNA here is from genome assembly GCF_000472445.1 of Burkholderia sp. WSM2230. Classification (GTDB taxonomy): domain Bacteria; phylum Pseudomonadota; class Gammaproteobacteria; order Burkholderiales; family Burkholderiaceae; genus Paraburkholderia. The sequence goes on along the minus strand of NZ_AXAJ01000005.1, from coordinate 125,247 downwards.
AATATGCGTACCTGTCCGCGCACTTTGAAGCTTTAGGTGAGCCAATCCGGGAGCGCGGCGCGATGCCTCGCTCCCTTTTTCCGCCCATTCAATCGCCACCGTGCGCGAGCGCCACACGCGCTTTTGCCTCGGGGCTATTCGCGACAAAGTACTTCTTCGACCACGTGCCGTCCGGTGCAAGCATGAGTGGCTGATGTGCGCTGCCCTGTCGCTCGCGTATCGCCAGGGCACGTGCACGATAGTGCTCATAGAGCCGCAGGAATTCCGCGAGATACGTGCTCGCGATGCGGCGGTCGCGGATCTCCAGCAGGTTCTCGTCGTTGAAATGCTCCGAGTTGTTGCTCATATTCGCCGAGCCGGTGTAGACGATCGGATTCGCGCCCTCAGCGTCGATCACGAGGAACTTGTGGTGAATGATCACAGGCGCATAGGCCGGCGCGCTTTCGCCAGGAAAGAGGCGCAGTTCCGGCTCGAAGCCTGCCGGCACTGTTGCCGGCGAGAAGTATTCCGCGTCGATAACGTCGCGCTTGTCGCTGCCCCGGTGATACAGATCCATGTTGGCGAGCGCGGTCGTCGTGACGATCTGTCCGTTCTCCTGCGCCTGTTGCGCCGCCTCCGCCGATTTTGGGCTGATGTGGTTGACGAGGCCGAACATCATCAAATCTCTGTCGGCCGCCGCAAAGCATGCGTCGCGCAACGGTTCGTCGGTCGGCATGAACAGGCAGAACACCACCGAGTGCTTGGCGTTCTTGATCGCATCGACGATGGTATCGATCTGTGTACGCGAGCTCTTCTGTTCCGGTGAGAAGCACACGCGCACCTTCGCGCTGCCTACCTTGATTGCCTCCGACCAACCCGGCGCGAGCTTCGCCGTCTCCGCAATGCTTGGGTTGTCCGCCAGCGCCTTCGCGCGGTCGCTGTATAGCGAGGCGAGCTCCGGCGAGTCGAACAGGTGCAGCACGTTCGCCTGTTCCGTGATGCCTTCGGTCGTGAAGTTCGCCGAGCCGGTCAGCACGCGCGTGGGTGCCGGTTCGCCGTTGCCGTCGTCGGTGACGATGAACTTGTCGTGCATGATGTGCGTCTTGTCGCGCGGCGCGAATGTGGCGACGGCGGCAAGCTGGTTGACCGCCGGTTGATTCGGCGACGGCGCCGGCGGCTTGCCCTTTTGCGACACTTCGTGCGAGTCGTACACGATCGCGAGCGAGGCCTTGCCCTGCTTCTTGCCAAACCCTTCGAATGCCGGAATCGCCCATAGCGGATCGGTCAGGTGATACACGGCCGACGCCGCGCGCCGCGCGTCTTTGAGCGTCAATGCGAACACATCCTGCAAATCGTTCGCGAGCCAGGTGCGCAGGCGCAACGCCTGTTCCGCAGACGGCGCCTCGTTCGGCGCAAGATGCAGCGCCGCGACCTTGCGCGCGAATGCCTGCGAGCTGACCACCGCGCGATTGAACCATGTGCCGATGTCCGCTTCGATATGCGACGGCAACGTCAACTTGCATTCGCCTTTCTGCGCGTCGAGCAGATGCAGCGCGTCCGGCTTACCGACCACCGGATAGACAAGATACGTGAACGACTTCTCGCGATCAGCTTCGTCGATACGCGCGTCCCACCACATGAATTTCTGAATCGGCGCGTCATTGGTCGGCGCGTCTTTCTGCGTATCCGGCACTGCGCCTTTAAAGGTGAGCCGGTTCGGCAGCCAGCTGCTCGCCTCGCGTTGCCGTCCGTCGGCGGAAAGAAAACCCGGGGTGCGCTTTATCGCGAAGCCGAGAAAATCGTCGCGTGTTCCGCCTTCGGGCCAATCGAACGCGAGTAATACGAGGGTTGGAGAAAGATAGCTGCGCACGCTGACGTTCATTGTCTCGCTCCACTGTGTCAGATGAAAGTTTCAGTCTGGACGCGGAGTTTGTTGGAATGGTGACAACGTAAAAATTAGCGGCCGTGAATTAACGGCATGGCTGCCGAAAACTTAAGAAATAAATTCGCGCTTTTGAACGCAGAGAGAAAGTTTTGTCGTCATCGCTTGGTAACACGCGTCAGCAATACTCAGCGGTGCTGCAAGCTCGATTTCAAGCGCGATTCATATCGCACGAAAAAGCGCGCCGCTCCAACGAGGGCGGACGCGAAGGCCAGAACCCGGGGTTCACATGACTATCCGTCATCGCATCACGCTATTGGTTGTTTTGATGTTCGTCGCCTTGTCGGCGATGGGCGGCTACGCCGTCTATCAAACGCGCGGCAGCGCAGCCGAAGTGCGCAAGGTCACCGAGGGCGTAGTGCCGAGCGCGCTCGCATCCGCCGATCTCGTCTCCCAGGTCAAGGACGTTCAGCTCGCCACCATGACGCTCGTCTACGCGCCCGACGGCAACGTGGTCGCGCAGGCGCAGGACGAACTGAAGAAGAAAAGAATCGCGCTGGAACAGGCGCTCGCGTTGCAGGCCAAAGACGCCGCCAGTCACGCGCAGAAAGGCCTTGTTTCGCAGGCTCGCGATAGTGTCGACAACTATTTCTCCGCGATTGCCGAGACGGCGAAAATGAAAGCCGACGGCAAGAACGAACTCGCGCAGGCGTATCTGTTCGCGAACGTCGCGCAGTATCGCGACGAGCTGGAAGGGATTGTCGAAACGTTGCGCGTCGAGAAAAACCGCGAGAAGGACGAAGCGATCACCGCGCTCAATGCGACGCTCGCGACCACGACGACGGCAATTGCTGCCGTGACCGGCATCGCGATTCTCCTGCTGACTTCGATCGGCGCATTGCTGTATCGCCAGATCACGCGGCCGCTCAGCCGCATGCAGGCAATGATGAGCGAAATTGCCGCGAGCCAGGACTTCACGCGCCGCGTGCCGGTTGGGCGGCTTGACGAGATCGGCCATTCCATTGTCGCCTTCAACGGCATGATCGAAAAGATTCAGGAAAGCTCGGCGCAACTGAAACAGAAAACCGCCGACATTCAGGCGATGTTGCAGAACATGCAGCAGGGCATTCTGACGGTGATCGACGGCGCCGTGATTCACGCGGAGTACTCGGCGTATCTGGAAGACATCTTCGAGACGAAGGACATTGCCGGGCGCGCACTCATGGATCTGGTGTTCGCGGACACAGATCTTGGCGCAGACGCGCTGTCGCAAGTCGACGCCGCCGCGCATGCATGCCTTGGCGAAGACTGCATCAACTTCGCGTTCAATCAGCATTTGCTGGTCGGCGAAATTTCAAAGCGCATGCCCGATGGCCGCATGAAAATTCTCGACCTGAGCTGGTCCGCGATTACCGACGAGAACGACGTCATCGTCCGCCTGATGCTGTGTGTGCGCGACGTGACGGAGCTGCGCAAGCTCGCCGCCGAAGCCAGCGAACAGCGCCGCCGCCTCGATATGATCGGCGAAATTCTTGCCGTCAGCGAAGAGAAGTTCCACCACTTCATAGAAAGCTCGGCGGGCTTTATCAGCGAGAACGAGCGCATCATTCGCAAGCATTCGGAAGCGGATCATGCGGCAATCGCTGAACTGTTCCGCAACATGCACACCATCAAGGGCAATGCGCGCACGTATAACCTGCAGCATCTGACCGATGTCGTTCATGAAACGGAGCAGAGCTATCACGAACTGCGCAGCGCGGATGCGGATCGCTCGTGGGATCAGGAGCATCTGATGCAGGAGTTAGCGCGCGTGCGCGAGGCCATCGAAGCGTACGCGAGCATCAACGAACACAGTCTTGGCCGCAAGGGCCAGCCTCGGGGCAACGACGCCGGCAACGCAGGCCGCTATGTGATGGTCGAGAAGGAGCAGATCCAGCGCACGCTGAATCTGCTCGACAGCACCGATGTCAGCGCGCTGCACGAGTTGCAAACCATGCACGGCATCTTGCGCCGGAACATGCGCGCGCTCGGCAGCGAAAGCATTCGTGACGCGCTCGCAGGCGTGCTCGGCTCGCTGCCCTCGCTCGCGGGCGAACTGGGCAAGCCGGCACCGACCGTGCAGATCGACGACAACGGCTACCGTCTGCGCGGCCATGCCGGCAGCCTGCTTAACGACGTCTTCATGCATTTGCTGCGCAACTCGATGGACCACGGCATTGAATCCGCCGAGGCGCGCGGCGCGCAAGGCAAGGCGCCGGCAGGCACGATTTCGATCGAGGTCGGCGTGGACAGCGGCGCGTTGCAGATCACGCTCAGCGACGACGGCCGCGGCCTCGCGCTCGAGCGGATCCGCGGCATTGCGATTGAGCGTGGCTGGATCGGCCCGGACGACGCCTTGAGCGATGAAGCCATTGCCGAATTTATTTTCCGGCCGGGCTTTTCGACGGCGGAAACGGTGACGGCCGTGTCGGGCCGCGGCGTCGGCATGGATGCCGTGCGCGACTTCCTGAAGCGCGAGAACGGCGGCATCGAACTGCGTTTCACCGACGATCATAAAGGCGCCGCGTTCCGTCAGTTCCAGACCATCGTGTGTCTGCCGGACAGCATGGCCGTCGATACGCTCGGCACTGAAGCTCGCGACGAAGACGGCGAACTCCGCGCAGACGCAATAACGCAATGACGCGTTGAGCAGTGACTTTGCGCCGGCACTTCGCGGCGCTCTTCAAGGAATGGTTGTGATCCAACAGTATCTATTGGCGGCGCTGGCCGGCAGCGCCGCGACGGCGTTGCTCGGGTTTGCCGCGCATCGGCTCCGCAGCGCAAGGCTCACGGCGCGGCTGCATGCGCAGGCGCAGGCGCGCATCGATTCGCTCAGGGTCGAGCAGGCGAGTCTCGACGTATCGGCTGAAGAACGCAAGCAGGCTGAAGATGCGCTGCTGACGCAAACCGCGCAGTTGCGCGCGGAACTGGCCGAGCAATCCGCAAGTGTGGACGAATTGCGCGCGGCGCTCAGAGCCGTCACTGAGGACAAAGCGCAGTGGGCGCAACAGGCGCGGCAACTCGCGAGCGAAGCAGCGCGTCTGAAAAGTCTCGGCGCGGCATTCGAGCGTTGGCACGAGCAAATGATTTCGCTGATGACGCAGAATCACGACATGCATGCGAAGAACCAGGAACTGTCGTCGATTGTGCGGCATGTGGTGATCGTGTCGCTCAACGCGTCGATAGAAGCGGCGCGCGCCGGCCCCGCGGGCCGCGGCTTTGCCGTGGTGGCGAGCGAGGTTCGCTCGCTCGCCGCGCGTTCCGAGGAGTTGTCGAAGAGCTATCGCGACAGCCTGCATCGCAACGATCTGACCACGACCTCGACGTTTCAGGATATTCAGGCGGGCGGCAAGATGATCGCGGCGTCGCTTGCCAGCGTGGAGTCGATGGCTAACCAATTTCACGCGAAGCTGGACGAGGTACCCGCGTGATCACGGCGCATGCAAAAGACAGCTTCGAGCGCATTTTTCGCAAGGCCGCGCAGGCGCGCTTGCCGGTGAATCCAGACGACTCGTGCGAGATCGTCGCCGTGGCGCAAGCGGACGCGAGCGCGGCGCAGGGCAGCCAGGTTGTCGTGCTGACTATTTCGTCGATCGCGTTCAGGCTCCTGCTGATCCTCCATTTCGACGAAGACGACAGCACGCGGCGCTACTACCTGAAAGACGAAGCCGACGAGCGGCCCTTTCAGGAAGCGTTCCTCGAAATCTGCAACCTGTGTTGCGGGGCGATGAACCAGGAACTGCTGCGCTATTTCCCGGACCTCGGCATGTCGACGCCTTACGTGCTGAGCGCGCGTTGCTTGCCGCATCTGCGTGAATTGAAGCCTGCGCTGCTGTCGTCGTATTCGGTGACGGCTGGCGGCACCGCCCGTCTTGGCGCGACTCTCTGTGTTTGCGCGTATGCGCCGGTCGACTTTGTCGCCGACACGAGCGCCATTGAGGAAACCAGCGGTGAGCTGGAGCTCTTTTGATCGTCTGATGGTTTGTGGTGAAGGAAACGATATGTCGAAAATTCTGGTAGTGGATGACTCGAGTACGGTGCGCGACGAAGTGGCCGGCTTCCTGAAGAAGAACGGTCTCGACGTGGACACGGCCGTGGACGGCAAGGACGGCCTCGCAAAACTGAAGGCGAGTCCCGGCATCAAGCTCGTGATCAGCGACGTCAACATGCCCAACATGGACGGCCTGACGATGGTCGAAAAGATTCGCGGCGAACTCGCGAACAAGACCGTCAACGTCATCATGCTCACGACGGAAAGCAGCCCGGCGATGAAAGAGCGCGGCAAGGCGGCGGGTGTCAAGGGCTGGATCGTGAAGCCGTTCAAGGGCGACGCGGTGCTCGAGACATTCCGCAAGCTCGCGAGCTGAGGCGCGGATACGCTCGTTAAAGGTGAGCGTTTTCGGGAGCGATTCCGTGCGACGATGTGAGCGCCGGATTGGCCGGTTTCTCTTCGCTGGAATGCGCGAAATCCGTTAAAAGTCCGCCCGGCGCGGGGGTAAATGCGGTAGCCGTCGCGCGTGGTGCGCCGTCAAAGGTGAGGAAATGCGGGAGCCTTCCGGCTGCTGTGGCTATCTGTGAGCCACTCCAGGCTGTGCGGCTCACCGTTCATATCAACGTGGAAGGCTGGGTGCGCACCAGTCGTCTTGCATCGACGATGCGTCAATCGCTTACCTGGGTATGCAGATTATTCGCACGCTTTCAAAGGTGAGAGTTTTCGGGAATCGCCTGTTGTGCGACTACGGCTCCGCGCCCAGCATAGCTTTGCGACCGGTCTGCAGGCGGTAAAGGTGAGGGTTTTCGGGAGGTGTGAAACCGCTTGCTTGCGCCGAACCCCGATCCCTGCGTGCTCGAAGGTGAGAATTTTCGGGAGGTCCCGGTTGCTCGCGCCAAGGCTTGGGCACCCGCGTCGCAATGAGGCGAACCGGGGACAAATCCCCGGCAAAACCGCTGCAAACAGAGCGCGATTTGCCGGATGCCCGCTGCAAAAGCAGGCAAATCATCGCCGCGTGCACTCAAAGGTGAGAGTTTTCGGGAGCCTCAACAGCAACACTGAGACGCCTTACGCCGGCTTCGCGATCTCGCGGATATCGGCCACCGGCGTTTCGCCGAATGCATCGCTGAATGCATAGTCGAGCAATTGAGCGGCAGATTGCTCAGGCGTGGAAAGCTGGCCGTTGCGCTTGAGGTCTTCGAATTTCTCGCGCATTGGAAATTGCTCGACGCCGGTGCCGCGAATCTCCGCCTGCATGTTCGTGTCGATCACACCGGGCGCGAGGCTGCAAATTCGCAGCGCGCGGGTGGCATCCATCGCGACGGCGCGCGCATGATGATCCAGCGCGGCCTTGGTCGCGCAATAGATGCTCCAGCCAGCGTACGCATTGCGCGCCGCGCCGCTCGAGATATGCATGACGCGCCGGTCAGTCACGTCCGGGCTCGCTGCGGCGAGCGCGCTTGCGAGCATGAGCGGCGCGGCGACGTTCAGGCTTACGGCGGTCGCAATGGCCGTCGCGTCTTGCCCTTCGATCGGGCCAATCGGCTGCACCATGCCCGCGTTGTTGATCAGAAGGACAGTGCGCGCGCCGCTGACGAATGCGTGCAACGCATCCGTTTCCAGCCATTGCGCAACGCGCGCCGTCTCGGCCAGTTCGAGCTGGATTTCTTCGAGCAGTGCGGGAAAGCGCTGTTTAAGCGACGCATGGCGCGAGCGCGACAGACCAAGCACCGCGACATTGCGTGCAAGCAGTTGCTCTGCGAGCGCCGCGCCCAGGCCGCGCGTATGGCCGGTGACGATGGCGCGAATCGGAGAAGAGGGGGTCATGTCATTCCTTGAGCGTTGGCTGATGCAGGGCTTTATCTTCTCACGCATGGTTCAGGCCCGCAGCGGCGGGGGCACTTTCAACTCGCGCGAAAGCGTTCCCTGTACTGCATCGGCGTGACGCCGATTCTCTTCACAAAGACGATTCGCATGCGGTCCGCCGTGCCGAAACCGCAATCGTAGGCAATTGCTTTGAGCGCGGCGCCCCCGCTCTCAAGCAGCTTGCGCGCCGCATCCACACGCGCGCGCTCGACGAATTCATGCGGCGTCACGCCGGTTTCCTGCACGAACACGCGCGCGAAGTTGCGTGCGCTCATGCCGGCGACATCCGCGAGTTGCTTCACGGTAAAGCTCTCGTGGACATGCTCCATCACATGCGCCTGAACTTTCGCAACCGGCGATGTTTCGTCGGCCGGCGCCGTGAGGTATGGACTGAACTGCGACTGCCCGCCCTGGCGTTGCGCAAACACCACCAGCCGTTTCGCCACCGCAAGAGCGATATGCGCACCGTGATCTTCGGCGACGAGCGCGAGCGAGAGGTCGATGCCCGCTGTCACGCCCGCTGAAGTGACGAGTTGACCGTCGCGCAGATAGATGCGGTCATAGTCGACGCGCGCCTTTGGAAACTGCGCGGCGAGTTGGGCCGCGTGCTGCCAATGCGTGGTGACGTTGCGTTCATCGAGCAGACCCGCGTGACCGAGCGCGAAGGCGCCCGTGCAAATGGAGCCGTAACGGCCGCATTGCGTCGCGACGTTCGTCAGCCAGTCGAGCAAGGGCGCGTCGGGCGGTTCGCCTTCCGGCAGGGCCGGGCCGCCTGCGATCAATGCCAGGTCGAAGGGGTCGCGAGCGCGCTCGAAGGCGGCGTCGGCGATCAGCGTCATGCCGTTGGACGCGCGCAGCGGCGCTTGCTCCGCACTCAGCAGCGTGACCTCGTAACGCGCGTCCGGCGCGATGAAGCGGTTCGCTTCGGAGAAAACGTCGACGGGGCCGGCGACGTCGAGGGCCTGCACGCCAGGAAAGATCGCGATCGCGACGGTGGGCATCGAATGATTCCTTTCTTCAAAGGCAAGCGCGCAAGGCACGGCAGTCAACGCGGTGCGATTGGCAGTGTTCGACGGCTTTGCGCGATTGTCCCGCAAAGCGCGTTGGCCAATACTGGGCTTCATCGGACGCGCCGCATCGACGGTAAAAGCCATACGAAAAACGCGGTGGTCCAGCATAGCAAACGCGCTGTCGCACTGCACCGCGAGCGCGTTCCGTTCATCCACGCATTCAAGGAATCAGGCAAATGACCACGATTGCAGGCATTCACATTCCCGACAGCATGATGGCGCGCGAAGCCACCGAACTCGTGCGCGATACCGAAACCGATCTGCTGTATCACCATTCACGGCGCGTATTCCTGTTCGGCGCTCTGGCCGGCCAACGCAAGCAGCTGAAGTACGATGCGGAGCTGCTGTATATCGGCGCAATGTTTCATGACATGGGGCTCGTTGCGCCGTATAGCACCGACCATGAGCGCTTCGAGGTGGACGGCGCGAACGCAGCGCGTGATTTCCTGCAGCGTCACGGCATCGGCGAGCACGACATCGAACAGGTGTGGACCTCGATTGCATTGCACACCACGCCGGGCATTCCGCAGCATATGAAGCCGGTCGTCGCGCTGGTAACGGCGGGCGTGGAAATGGACGTGCTAGGCATTGCCTACGACGAGTTCACCGAAGAGCAGCGTCACGCGGTCACGCATGCGCATCCGCGCGGCGCGCACTTCAAGGAAGGCATTATCGACGCCTTCACGCAGGGCATCATCCACAAGCCGCACACGACGTTCGGCAACGTGAAGGCCGACGTGCTCGAACTGAAGGATCCGCATTACCATCGGCAGAATTTTTGCACGATGATTCTCGGCTCTTCGTGGAAGGAATGATGCGCGCGTAACGGCGCGTGCGCGGCGGCATATGGGATGATTAGCGACTGACCGAACTTCCGGCGCCGCGCCATGGTGATCAAAAACCTTCTGCGAAAGCTCGACCTGACCACGCTTCAACTGTTTCTCGCCGTCTACGAGGAAGGCACGCTCACGCGTGCCGCGGAGCGCGAGGCCATTGCCGTGTCGGCGGCGAGCAAGCGTCTGCTCGAACTCGAACAGGCGGTGGGCGCCACGCTCTTTCAACGCAACGCGCGCGGCATGACGCTCACGCCGGCCGGCGAAACGCTGCTGCATCACGCGCGGCGCGTGCTGCGCGACATTGAAAACATCGGCATTGAACTGGCCGGCCACGCGAGCGGCGTACGCGGCTATGTGCGGATGATGGCGAACCTGTCCGCCATCGTCGAGTTCTTGCCCGAGGATTTGCGTGCGTTCCAGCTGCTGCATGAGCGCGTGAAGCTCGACCTCGAAGAGCGGCCGAGCGGCGGCGTGGTCGAAGCCGTGGACGATAGCCTCGCCGATCTGGGCATCTGTTCCGCCGACGCCGACACGCGCGACTTGCACGTCGAGCACTATCGGCATGATTCGCTGGTGCTCGTGATGCGCGACGATCATCCGCTCGCTGCGCGCAGCAGTGTGGCGTTTGCCGAGACGCTCGACGGCGACCACGTCGGCCTGCACGCGGCAAGCTCGATCAATGCCCGAACGCATATTGCGGCGCGCCAGGCGGGTAAGCCGTTGCGGCTGCGCATCCACGTGCCGGGTTTCGACGCGGTGTGCCGGATGGTGCAGGCGGGCATGGGCGTGGGCGTGTTGCCACAAAAGGTCTATGAGCTCATGGGGCGTCCGCTCGGGCTCGTCGGCGCGCCGCTCGAAGACGACTGGTCGCAGCGCAGCCTCGTGCTGGTCGTGCGCGACGTGGACGCGTTATCGCCCGTGAGCCGTCTGCTGTTCGATCATTTGCGCTCCATAGAAGCGTCGGAAATCACGCCGAGCCCCGCGGCCTGATCCGCGCTGCGCGTGAGCGTTCGTCGTTCGCGAACGGTTGTTGGCGAATTGCGGTTGGACGCCGCCGCGCCGTGGCTGCAAGCTGTCTTCCAACAGAAAACTGCTTTGGAGACAGCACATGGGTGGACCGCTTCAGGGTATCCGCGTCGTCGAGATCGGAACGCTCATCGCCGCGCCGTTTGCCGCGCGTCTGATGGCCGAGTTCGGCGCGGACGTCGTCAAGATCGAGGCGCCGGAAACCGGCGACCCGCTGCGCAAATGGCGCAAGCTGCACGAGGGCACGTCGCTCTGGTGGTATCTGCAGTCGCGCAACAAGAAGTCGGTTTGCGTGAACCTCAAGTCGCCGGACGGTGTCGAGATCGTCAAGCGGCTGGCCGCCGAGGCCGATGTCGTGATCGAAAACCTGCGGCCCGGTGCGCTCGAAAAGCTCGGCATCGGCTGGGACGTGCTGCACGCAATCAACCCCAAACTGACGATGGTGCGCATTTCCGGCTATGGCCAGTCGGGCCCGTATCGCGACCGTCCGGGGTTCGGCGCCATCGGCGAAGCCATGGGCGGCATCCGCTATACGACCGGCGAAGTGGACGGCGCGCCGGCGCGCGTCGGCGTGAGCCTCGGCGATTCGCTTGCGTCGCTGCACGGCGTGATCGGCGCGTTGATGTCGTTGCTGCGCGTGAAGACGGGGCAGGGCGACGGTCAGGTGGTGGACGTGTCGCTTGTCGAGAGCGTCTTCAATCTGATGGAAAGCCTCGTGCCGGAATACGATCTGCTTGGCCACGTGCGCGAGCGCAGCGGCGGCGCGTTGCCGGGCATTGCACCCTCCAATACTTATCCCACTGAAGACGACGGCTATGTGGTGATTGCCGGCAACAGCGATCCGATTTTCCGGCGCCTGATGCAAGTGATAGACCGCCCCGATCTCGCCGACGATCCCGCACTCGCGCACAACGACGGCCGCGCCAGACAGTGCGCGATGCTCGACGAAGCCATCGCCGCATGGACTTCGCATCATTCAACCGACGACGTGCTGGCCGCGCTCGAACGTGCCGAAGTGCCGGCGGGGCGCATCTATTCCGTCGCGGACATCGTCGCCGATCCGCACTACCAGGCGCGCGACATGTTGTTGCAGGCGCAACTACCCGGCGGCGCTTCGGTGAAGATGCCAGGCATCGTGCCGAAGCTGTCGGACACGCCAGGCGAAGTGCGCTGGCAAGGCCCCGCGCTTGGCGAACACACCGGCAGCGTGCTAGGCGAGCTTGGCTTCGCGCGCGAAGAGATCGAGCGGCTGCGCCGCGAAGGAGCCGTGCAATGACATCTGGAATGGCAAACGCAATGCAAGCCGCCGACAAACTGATCGTGCAGGAAGTCGCCCCGCGCGACGGCTTGCAGATCGAACCAACCTGGGTAGAGACGGCGGACAAGGTCGAATTGATCAACGGCCTTTCGACGGCGGGCTTCACACGCATCGAGGCCGGCTCGTTCGTGTCGCCGAAAGCCATTCCTGCCTTGCGTGACGGCGAGGCCGTGTTCCAGCAGATCGAGCGGCGTGAGGGCGTTATTTACGTGGCGCTGGTGCCGAACCTGAAGGGCGCCGAACGTGCGCTCGCCGCGAAGGCGGATGAACTGAATCTCGTGATGTCGGCGAGTCAGACGCACAACCGCGCGAATATGCGGATGAGTTGCGAGTCGTCGCTCGCGGCGTTTGGCGACATCGTGCGTCACGTGAAGGGGACGGGCGTGCTGTTGAATGCATCGGTCGCGACTGCGTTCGGCTGTCCGTTCGAAGGCGTGATCGACGAGGATCGCGTGATCGGAATTGTCGATACGTATCGTGAGATGGGCATCGAAGGCATTACGCTCGCAGATACAACCGGCATGGCTAATCCTCGCCAGGTGACACGGCTCGTCAAACGAGTGCTGCAACGCGTGCCGCCTTCGGCGCTCACGCTGCACTTTCACAACACGCGCGGGCTCGGGCTTGCCAATGTGCTGGCCGCTTACGAAGCCGGCGCGCGCCGCTTCGATGCGGCGCTGGGCGGCCTCGGCGGTTGTCCGTTTGCGCCGGGCGCGTCCGGCAACATCTGCACAGAGGACCTTGTGAATCTGTGCGACGAAATGGACATTCCCACGGGAATCGAACTGGTGAAGCTGCTGGCACTGTCGCGCGCGTTGCCCGAGTTGCTCGGCCACGACGTGCCTGGTCAAGTCGCGAAGGCGGGACGCAATTGCGACCTGCATCCCGTGCCCGACTACGTGCTGCACATCTGACTTTCCTTGATCCACTAAACGACCGGACGGCATGGCCCGAATCCGGCATTGGAGACGAAACATGAGTGACCTCGGCGCAATTGCAACCGGCGAGCGTGAACAGAGCGCGGACGGCGCAGCGGCCATCATCCGCAAAGTGGCATGGCGGTTGATGCCGCTCATCATGATCTGCTATCTGTTTGCATTTTTCGACCGCATCAATATCAGCTTCGCGAAGTTCCAGTTGCAAAGCGATCTCGGCTTGTCCGACACCGCGTATGGCCTCGGCGCGAGTCTGTTCGTGATCGGTTATGTATTGTTCGAAGTGCCAAGCAATATGTTCCTCTACAAAGTGGGGGCACGGCGCTGGATCGCGCGCATCATGATTTCGTGGGGCGTTGCGACCGCGGCGATGGTGTTCGTCAACAACGAATGGCAGTTTTACGGGCTGCGTTTCCTGATCGGCGCGATGGAAGCAGGCTTCGCTCCGGGCGTGCTGTATTACCTCACGCTGTGGTTCCCGCCGAGCTATCGCGGGCGCATCACGTCGATGCTGTTTCTCGCGTCGGCGTTCTCGGGGCTGGTCGGCGCACCGCTGGCGGGGCTCGTCATCGGCCATATGAACGGCGTGCTCGGCATGCCCGGATGGCACTGGCTGTTTCTGCTCGGCGGCCTGCCGTGCATACTGCTCGGTTATCTCGTGCTGAAGCTGCTGAAGGACCGCATCGACGATGCGAACTGGCTTTCGCCTGCGGAGAAGTCATTCCTCGCTGAGCAGATTGCGCAGCAGAGCCGTCATCCGCAGACCGGGCATTCACTCCTTGGGGCGATCAGGACGCCGGGCTTTCTCACGCTTGGACTCGTTTATTTTCTGATTCAGATCGCGTCATATGGATTGAATTTCTGGGCGCCGCATCTGATTCGCGTGGCGGGTACGCACAATCCGACGCTGATCGGGCTACTGACGGCGGTGCCTTATGTGTGCGGCGCGATCTGCATGGTGGTTGTGGGGCGCTTGTCCGATGCCAGCGGCGAGCGGCGCAAGTTCGTGTTTGGTTTGCTGGTCATGTCGGCAATCGGTTTCTTTGCAGCGGGCTTCTTCGACAAACAGACGGGGTTCCTGATCGTCGCATTGGCGGTGATGGGCGCGGGCGTGGTGGCGTCGATCCCGGCGTTCTGGGCATTGCCGCCGAAGCTGGTGACGGGCGCCGGAGCGGCGGGCGGCATCGCGTTGATCAACACGCTCGGTCAGCTCGGCGGAATCGTGAGTCCGATCATGGTCGGACGAGTGCGGGATCTCACAGGAAGCACTACGCCGGCTCTGTATGTGATCGGCACCATGAGCGTGATTTGCGCATTGATTGTCTTGTGGGGGTTGCCGGAGTCGCTGAGGAGAAAGGACGCGGCGCGGTTGGGTTGAAGCTGGCGGCGCGTTGATATGTGGGCAACCTCACACATCGGTGCGCGCCTGCGCAGCGAGTGAAAAGCGAGTTGGATCAACGGCTTGGCGCGGTTGTGGAAGGGTTGTCCACAGGGTTCTGAACAAAATGTGGGGATAAGTTGGCTGCTGTTGCGCGGGGCGCTGTAGGCTCGGGTTGCGTGTTGAGGGAGCCTCTGCCGTGCCCATACATCGACCGCGGGCCAATTCGGCCGGCGCGTCAATCACTTGTACCGGCTATCCGAACGTTGTCCACAGCCTTGCCAACATTTCCCGTGGACAACTCCACGCGCTTGAGCGTCGACTCCCAAACCCGCCCCAGCACAGAAGGCAACAAACACAGCCACCACACGCACAACCTCAAGCCTTCAACCCCGACCCCGCAGCAGCCTCGTCGCGCGCCTGAACCTGCAACACCGCATCGCGCTTATCAAGCAGATGCTGCCGCAAAATCGCGCTGAGCTTCTTGCCGTCGCGCGCTTCCAGCGCCTTCAGCATCTCGTCGTGATCATGAATCGCGCGGTCCCACTTCGGGATCTGGAAATTGGACCGGAAGCGCAGCGCCTGCAAGCGCCGGTTCACCGACACATACGTCTGTCGCAGCGCCGAATTGCGCGCGGCCTCATTGATCTTGTCGTGAATCGCCTGGTTGCGGCTGTAGTAGCCCGGCAGATCGTTTTGCGCGCGGCACGCGAGCATGGCGTAGTGCAACGCCTTGATTTCGGCGAGTTCGGCCGCGGTCATTCGCTCGGCCGCGAGCTCGCCCGAGAAAGCCTCCAGACCGCTCATCAGTTCGAAGGTCTCGCGCAACTCCGCTTCTGACATCTTCGACACCGACGCGCCACGATTCGGCGAAATTTCGATGAGCCCTTCAGCGGCCAACACCTTCAGTGCCTCGCGCAACGGCGTGCGCGAAATGCCGAGCGTTTCGCACAACTCGCGCTCATTCAACTTCTTGCCTGGCTCCAGCACACCCTCGACGATAAACCGGCGAATGTGCTCGACCACCGTGTCATGCAAGCGTTGCCGCTCCACCTTGGGCAGCGCCGGCGACGCTGGGAGGTTACCCTCAAATTCCGAATTTTGCATACAAAAACCCTCGACGCTCCATTGCTAGTATTTTATCGGATCGCCGTCCGCAGCGTAAGGGCGCGGGTAAACACTGGTCCCGCAACACAATTTTTGCCTTTCGCCCGGCGCTGGTCGTCTGATATAGTTTTTTGCATGCAAAATTCAATCGGAGGAGCGTAATGCTGAAGTTAGATTTTCATCCCGCCGGCCGTCACTTTCTGCAGATTCCTGGGCCGAGCCCTGTGCCCGATCGCATCCTCCGCGCGATGAGCTATCCGACCATTGACCATCGTGGGCCAGAGTTCGGCGAACTGGGCCTGAAGGTGCTCGACGGGATCAAGAAGATCTTCAAGACGCAGCATCCTGTGGTGATTTATCCGGCGTCCGGCACGGGCGCTTGGGAAGCGGCGCTCTCGAACACGTTGAGCCCCGGCGATCACGTGCTGATGTACGAAACCGGGCATTTCGCGACGCTCTGGAAAAAGATGGCGGAAAGTCTCGGCTTGAAGCCCGAGTTCCTCGGCTTGCCGGGTATCGAAGGCTGGCGGCGCGGCGTTCAGCCGCAAATGATCGAGGAGCGTCTGCGCGCCGACACACAGCATTCAATCAGGGCGGTCTGCGTCGTGCACAACGAGACGTCCACGGGCGTCACCTCGGACATTGCCGCCGTGCGCCGCGCAATCGACGCCGCTGGCCATCCCGCGCTGCTGCTCGTCGACACGATTTCGGGTCTCGCCTGCGCGGATTATCGTCACGACGAGTGGGGCGTCGACGTCACCGTTTCAGGCTCGCAGAAGGGCTTGATGCTGCCGCCGGGCATGAGCTTCAACGCCATCTCGCCGAAAGCCCTGGCCGCCAGCAGGCATGCAAAACTGCCGCGCAGCTTCTGGGACTGGAGCGAAATAGTCGAGATGAACAAGACCGGTTACTGGCCGTACACGCCGAACACGAATCTGCTCTACGGCCTTCACGAGGCAATCGACATGATTCTCGGCGAGGGGCTCGACAACGTCTTTGCGCGTCACGAGCGTCTGGCCGAGGCGACGCGTCGCGCCGTGCGTGCCTGGGGACTCGAGATTCAGTGCGCCGATCCGGCTGTGTACAGCCCGGTGCTGACCGGCGTGATGGTGCCCGAAGGCATCGACGCCGACGCCGTGCGCAAGCTCATCTACGAACGTTTCGACATGTCGCTCGGCACGGGCCTCGGCAAGATGAAAGGGCGCATGTTCCGCATCGGCCACCTGGGCGACTGCAACGACCTGATGCTGCTCGCCACGCTCGCCGGTTGCGAAATGGGGCTGCGCCTCGCCGGCGTGCCGCTCAAGGAAAGCGGCTTGCCTGCCGCTATGAACTGGTTGAGCGAGCCGACGCAGGCGGCGGGTTTGAAGGCGGCAGCCTGACCTGAGCGGCAAGCTGACGCCAACGCATCAATAGAAAAACGAACAACGCAAACAGGCATCAACGAAGTCAGTTCCATCATGAAGCCGTGCACAGAACGCGGCCCTGAACAATGCGATGGCGAGGCGGCGCGTGCCGCCTCGCGACGACAAAGCGCGCCATCTCAGGAGCGCCGTCGATACATGCAAATGGAGAGAGACGATGAAGCGGTTTCGTGTGACCAGTGCGACCAGTATTGTTCTAGTGATGCTCTGCATCATGTACTTCATCACCTACCTGGACCGCGTCAATGTCAGTACGGCGGCGGCGGGCTTCGGCAAGGAATTTCATCTTTCGCATACGGAAGTCGGTCTGGTGTTCTCGGCCTTCGCGTATCCGTATCTGCTCTTTCAGATTATCGGCGGCTGGGTCAGCGACCGTTTCGGCGCGCGCCGCACATTGCTCGCATGCGGCGCGGTCTGGGGTATTGCCACGTTGCTGACCGGTTTTGCGGGCGGCCTTATCTCGCTGCTGGCGGCACGCGTGCTGCTCGGTTTCGGTGAAGGCGCAACTTTTCCCGCGGCGACGTCAGCAATGGCGCGCTGGGTCGCGAAAGAAAAACGCGGCTTCGCGCAGGGCATCACGCATGCGGCGTCGCGCGTCGGCAATGCGGTGGCGCCCGGCATTGTCGTACTTGTCATGGCCAACTGGGGATGGCGCGAGTCGTTCTATATCTGCGGTGCGTTCAGTCTTTTGTGGGTGATCGTGTGGGCGTTCACCTTCACCGAGCATCCGAAGGATCACCCGCGTATCACGAAGCAGGAGCTCGAAATCCTGCCCGCTCCCAAAGCCAGGTCGGCGGGCGTGCCGTGGGGCAAGCTGTTTCGCCGCATGATGCCCGTCACGATCGTTTACTTCTGCTACGGCTGGACACTGTGGCTGTTTCTCAGCTGGATTCCTCAGTACTTCCTGCACAGCTATCACCTGGAGTTGAAGAAGTCGGCGATCTTCGCTTCAGTGGTGTTTCTCGCCGGTGTGGTGGGCGACACGCTTGGCGGCATCGTCACCGATTACATCTACACGCGCACCGGCAGCCTCAAGCGCGCACGCAGCTGGATGGTCTCGCTGTGCATGATGTTCTGCCTGCTGTCGCTGATTCCGCTGATGTTCACGCACAACCTGTATCTGTCGATGACGTGTCTCGCGTCAGGCTTCTTCTTTGCGGAAATGACGATCGGACCGATGTGGGCCATCCCGATGGATATCGCTCCCGAAGCGTCGGGCACGGCGAGCGGCATCATGAATACGGGCTCTGCGCTCGCGGCCATCATCTCGCCGGTGGCGGGCGGTTTCCTGATCGACTATTTCGGCAACTGGGAATTGCCGTTCGTCGGCAGCATGCTGTTGATGGCGCTTGGCGTCGTGCTGGCGTTCCGCATGCAACCGGAGAGCAAGTTTGCAGGCGGCGGGGCGGACAAGGGTCAGGTCTCGACCAGCATGGGCGTGTAAGCGATGCTCAAGTCCCTTCGCGCTGACGCCATGAAGCTGAGCACTTCGCCACTTAGCCGCCTGCTTGCCGATGCGCGCCGCGATCACGCGACGCTCGGCAAGCTCCAGCCCAACCGCGCGCCCGCCAGCGCCGACGAGGCCTACGCAATCCAGCTCGAGATACTCGGCATTGCCGGCGCACGAGTCGGCGGCTGGAAGATCGGGGCGAAGTCGCCAGGCGGTCCAATCCAGGGCGCACCATTGCCCGATGTCGATTTGCATGCCGACGGCGTCGTGCTGCCGTGCGCGGCCTTTACGCCGTTGGGCCTTGAACTGGAGATCGCATTTCGCTTCGGCCGCCGCTTTGAGCCTTCGACAACACCATATAGCGAAGCAGACGTGCTCGCGGCAATTGGCTCGTTCGGCGCCGCGATTGAGATCGTCGCCAGCCGTTTCGCCGAGTGGCCCGACGTCGACAGACTCGCGCAGCTCGCGGACTTGCAGAACCACGGCGCGTTGATTGTCGGCGAATTCATGCCGTATCGCGACGATTATCCGTTTGCCGCGCCTCTGCTGCGGTTTGACTTCAACGGACGCGATGTCGTGGAGTTGACGCCCGCGAACCCGGCCGGCGATCCGCGCCGGTTGCTCACGTGGCTCGTCAATCACGCGACCTCGCGCGGTATCACGGTCACGCCGGACATGATCGTCACCACGGGTTCATACACCGGCATGTTCTTCCCACGAAGCGCGGGCATGGCGAATGGTTGTATTGAAGGACTGCCGCCCGTGAGCGTCACGCTTTACTGATGCGCACTGAGCGTTCGCTGTGCGCTCACCGCTTCCGACCGCGTTCCCTATGTAGTGCATGCAGTGTGCAGTACACGCAGTGCAACAACCATCGACGTTATGACGAATCCCACTTCCGCTTTGCTGGTCAAGCCGATTCATCTGGTCCCGTCGGCGGCGCGGCTGACGACGCCGCTCGCGCAACATCTGCGCAAAGCATTGCGCGGCGACGTGCTGTTCGACGCGGCGAGCCGCGGCCGTTACGCAACGGATGCCTCCATCTACCAGATCATGCCGGTGGGCGTTGTCGTGCCGCGCGATCAGGACGATTTGCGCATGGCGCTCGAGATTGCGCGCAGCGAAAAAGTGCCGCTGCTCGCGCGCGGCGCCGGCACGAGCCAGTGCGGACAGACCGTCGGCGAAGCACTCGTAATCGACACGAGCAAGTGGCTGAACAACATCGTCGATTTTGATAGGGAAGCGCGCACCGTCACCGTCGAGCCGGGCGTGGTGCTGGATCACCTGAACGCGTGGCTCAAGCCGCACGGCTTGTGGTTTCCCGTTGATGTGTCGACGGCCGCGCAGTGCACGATCGGCGGCATGGCGGGCAACAATTCGTGCGGCTCGCGCTCCATCGAATACGGCAACATGGTGCACAACGTCGAGGCCATCGACGCGATTCTCGCCGACGGCAGCGAAGCGCATTTCGCCTCGTTGCGCGACGCGCCGCAAGGCATGCGCTTGCAGCAGATAGTGGAAGGCGTGCGGCAGATCGCCCAACGTGAGCGCGACGAGATCGCGGCGCGTGTGCCGAAAGTGTTGCGCCGCGTCGCCGGCTACAACATCGACCTGTTCGATTGCCAGAACCCGCGCGCTTATACCGACGACGGCGTCGCGAATCTCGCACATCTGCTGGTGGGCTCTGAAGGCACGCTCGCGTTCAGCCGTCAGTTGACGCTGAAGCTCGCGCCGCTGCCCGCGCATAAGACGCTGGGCGTGGTCAATTTTCCGACCTTCTGGCAGGCGATGGATCTCACGCAGCACATCGTCAGGCTGAAACCGGTTGCAGTCGAACTGGTGGATCGCACGATGATCGATCTGGCGATGAGCAACCCTGCGTTTCGTCCGGTGGTCGCGAAGGCGCTGGTGGGCGAGCCGCAAGCCGTGCTGCTGGTGGAGTTCGCCGGCGAGTCGCGCGACGCGCAGCTGCAGTCGCTCAGGCAGCTTACCGAGTTGATGGCCGATCTGGGCTTGCCGGGCTCCGTCGTCGAGATGACGGACATGAATGCGCAAAAGGCGCTGTGGGAAGTGCGCAAGGCCGGGCTCAACATCATGATGAGCATGAAGGGCGACGGCAAGCCGGTGTCCTTTATCGAAGACTGCGCGGTGCCGCTCGAACATCTGGCCGAGTACACGAGCAAGCTCACCGACGTGTTCCATCGGCACGGCACGGAAGGCACGTGGTACGCGCACGCAAGCGTCGGCACGCTGCATGTGCGGCCGATTCTCGACATGCGCCGCGACGGCGCGACAAAAATGCGCGCGATTGCCGAGGAAGCCGCGGCGCTGGTGCGCGAATACAAAGGCGCGTATTCCGGCGAACACGGCGACGGCTTGTGCCGTGGCGAATGGGTCGCGTGGCAATACGGTCCGAAACTGAACCAGGCGTTCAGCGAGATCAAGGCGCTGTTCGATCCTGACAATCGCTTCAATCCCGACAAGATCGTGCGTCCGCCGAAAATGGACGACGCGCGCTACTTCCGTTTCGCGCCTGGCTACCGTGAACAGCGCATTGAAACTGCGCTCGACTGGTCGGCGTGGAACGTGGAGCGCGATCCGCTGACCGGCCGCGAGAGCGCGCCGGGCAGCGGCAACGATCTGTCCGGCGGCCTCGCGAAGGCCGTGGAGATGTGCAACAACAACGGGCACTGCCGCAAGTTCGACGCGGGCACCATGTGCCCGAGCTATCGCGTGACCAAAGACGAGCAGCATGTCACGCGTGGCCGCGCCAACACGTTGCGTCTGGCGATCTCCGGGCAGCTCGGCGAAGCCGGCCTCGCCAGCGACGACGTCAAGGAGACGCTCGATCTCTGCGTGTCGTGCAAGGGCTGCAAGCGCGATTGCCCAACGGGCGTGGATATGGCGAAGTTCAAGATCGAGGCGCGAGCCGCACGTGTGAAGCACCATGGGTTGACGCTGCGCGACAAGCTCGTCGCCTTCATGCCGCGTTATGCCGCAACGGCGAGCCGCGTGCCGGGTTTGATCGCGCTCGCCGACAAGGTGCCGGTGCTGTCCACGTGGTTCAAGCGCTCGGTCGGCTTCGCCAGCGAACGGAGCTTGCCGCGCTTCACCAGGCCGTTTCTGTCGGACGTGAGGCCGAGCGTGAACACGCGCGGCGCGGCGCTGAAGGAAGTGCTGCTGTTCGTCGACACATTCAACAACAACATGGAGCCCGACAACGCGCGTGCTGCGCAACAGGTGCTCGAAGCAGCCGGCTATACGGTGCACTTCAACACGCGGCAAGGCGAGCGGCCGGTATGTTGCGGCCGCACGTTTCTCGCAGCCGGTCTCGTCGATGAAGCAAAGCACGAAGCGCGGCGCATGCTCGATCTTTTCAAACCGTTCGTGGAGCGCGGCGTGCCGATTGTCGGCCTCGAGCCTTCGTGCCTGCTGTCGTTGCGCGACGAGTTTCTGCACTACGGTTTCGGCGACGAAGCCGAGCAGCTCGCGAAACAGGCGTTTCTCTTCGAAGAATTCCTCGTGCGCGAGCAGCGGGCCGGACGCTTGCAGCTTCCGCTGAAGCCCTTGGCCACTCAGCAGGTGCTCGTGCATGGCCATTGTCATCAGAAGGCATTCGACGCCTTTACGCCCGTGCAAACCGTTCTGAAATGGATTCCGGAGCTGACGGTCTCGACGGTGGAATCGTCGTGCTGCGGAATGGCCGGCAGCTTCGGCTACGAAGCGGAGCACTATGCGACCTCGCAGGCGATGGCCGAGTTGTCGCTATTGCCGGCGGTGCGCAAGATGGAGCCCGGCGCGATCATGGTCGCCGACGGCACGAGCTGCCGACATCAGATTCATGATGGCGCGGGCGTCGAGGCAATTCACGTGGCGCGCGTGCTGGCGATGGCGCTGCAATGAGGTGCGCGCACGCTCGGCTCGCGCATTCATTGCTCGCGCATTCGGCTCACACATTTGGCTCGCGCATACTGGTCGCATCTCGCCGGGCATGTCGACCACGCATGCGCGTCATGCGACAAACTTCGCCTAGCGTACCGCCACTGCCTGCCGATACGCGCCCGGCGACACGCCCACGCCTTCGCGAAACCGGTGGCTGAAATGACTGGCGTTCGCATAGCCGCATAGCCCGGCGACCTGCGCGAGCGGCAGCGCGGTGGTGCGCAACAGCGTGCGCGCGCGTTCGAGGCGCTGCTGCGCGATCCAGGCAGCGGGCGGCAATCCGAACGACGTGCGGAACATCCGCGCGAGATGAAACTCCGACAACGCGGCCACGTTCGCCAGTTCGCCGAGTGTGAGCGGCTCGGCGAGATGGTCCTCGATGTAATCGCGCAGGCGCCGCCGCGTCGCCACCGACAACCCGCCCTTTAGCGCGACGCCGCGTCGCACGCCTTGCGCACGCAGCAGCAGACTCAGCACTTCATGCGCGGTTTCGTTGGTGCGCAGCAGCCCGTCGGCATCGTCCCAATGCTCGTTCGCAAGCGACTGACACAATCCGGCGATATGCGCGTCTTCGAAATACGTGCGATCGGCGAGCGTCAGCTCGCGCGGTTCGCGGTCGAGTTCCTGCACGGCGCGCTGCGTGAAGTGTTCGGGCAGAAAATACAGGTGCATGAAATGCATGTGCCCGCGCACCCACCAGCGCGATTCGTGATCGCCCGGCAATGCGCACAGCCGTGACGGCGCGCCGTAACGCCCCGGCACTTTCTGACGCTCCGTGCGATAGCCGCCGTCCAGATAGCACGACAGCGTGTGGTGGCCAGGCCGCTCGTAGACGGTTTCCGCGACCTCGGTGTCGCGCGTCCAGACGGCAATTGCCAGGCCGTCGCCGAGCCATGCGAAGCGGTCGAGATTCGCGTTTGAGCTGCTCAGCGTGTGACACACCGACTGAATGCCGAACGGCGTTTCAGTGGTGTCGGTCACGGGGATGGGCGCGCTCGTGTTCACGTAACTGGCTTCGCGGGTGTCATTCTTGCGGGAGATAAGCGCGAGTATACGGCTCGCCACGCGTCACGACACGCGCGGC
Source organism: Burkholderia sp. WSM2230 (assembly GCF_000472445.1). Taxonomy (GTDB): domain Bacteria; phylum Pseudomonadota; class Gammaproteobacteria; order Burkholderiales; family Burkholderiaceae; genus Paraburkholderia. The sequence continues at coordinate 101,920 of NZ_AXAJ01000005.1, read as the reverse complement.
GGCGATGCGCGCCGAAAAAATGCGCAATCCTGGACAAGTCTCGCGAGCCGCGCTGCGCCATAGTGCAACTCCCGTACTCGCTGTATGCAGGCTTGACCATGAATCTGTTCCTCTATGCCATTACCGTGCTGATCTGGGGCACCACGTGGATCGCGATCAAATGGCAGCTGGGCGCGGTGCCGCCGCCGGTGTCGATCGCGTGGCGCTTCTGGATCGCTGCATTGGTGCTGTTCGCGCTGTTGCGCATCATGCGCCGGCCGATGTGGCCGCCGCGCGCCGCCTGGCGCTTTCTGGTCGCGCAAGGGCTTGCGCTCTTCTGCGTCAACTTTCTGTGCTTCTACTATGCTGAGCAGGTGGTGCCGAGCGGGCTCGTCGCCGTGGTGTTCTCCACGGCGCCGCTTCTGAATTCGATCAACGGACGGCTATTCATGGGCCGCCCACTGCAGCCTTCAGCGATTGCCGGTGCGATGCTCGGGCTCGTCGGCATTGTTTGTCTTTTCGTTCAGCAGATGAGCGGGCATCTCGGCGATCACGCGGCATGGCTCGGGCTTGGCATCGCGTTTCTCGGCACGCTGTGTTTTTCAGCGGGCAATCTGCTGTCGAGCCGCATGCAATCCATGGGCTTGCATCCGTTCGCAACGAATAGCTGGGCGATGCTCATCGGCGCGAGCGTGCTGACGGTGGGCAGCGCGTTGGCCGGGTTCCCGTTTGCGATCGAGCCTTCCGCGCGTTACCTCGGCGCGCTCGCGTATCTCGCGGTGTTCGGCTCGGTAATCGGCTTTACCGCGTATCTGATGCTCGTCGGGCGCATCGGCCCCGAGCGCGCGGCTTATTCGACGGTGCTCTTTCCCATCGTGGCGCTCGCGGTGTCGACGGTTTTCGAAGGCTACCAATGGTCCGCGTTGGCGGTGATCGGCTTGCTGCTGGTGGTGGCCGGCAATCTCGTCGCCTTCGACATGACCCGGCGGATCTTCGGGCGGCGTAGCCATTGCACGAACATGAAGGCGTAAAGCGCGCGCTCAGGAGCGCAATGGGTGAGCTTTTCCGGGAGCGTCGCAAATGTCGCTGTCGCGGATGTCGCGAATGCCGGCAGTGTCGCCGTCGCGCATGGCTGGGGCGGCGATTGCGCCGGCGCGACTCGCGCGGATCACGAATGGACGGCAACGCCTGATCGGTATATAACAAACGTGAAAGGATGGCTCGTTTATCGACGCTTTAACGGGGAGATGCATCATCATGACGCAAGACGTAACGCCAAAGCCGCCCACGGGCGACCGGCCCGATCTGGAAAACCTCGACGCGGCGCTGAGTCACGTGGATCAGCAGGTGTCATCCGGCAGCATTGCGTCGGGTGCCGCGAAGGGCATTCTGTACAGCCTGATAGAAACGCTAGGCACCTTGGTCGGCGATCCCGACTTGCCCGAGCATGCGCGTTCGGGCTACGAAGGGCTGCTCGAAGCCGCTCGCGAAATGCGCGCGAAGCTGGATCACTGAGCGGCGCGCGCGGCTGTCCGCTTAAGCATTGACGATTGCGATTGGTCATCGCGGCTGGTTTCCTGCGCGGGGCGAGTCGTCTTCTGTGATAAAAAGGCGCACCGTTTTCCACCTTGCGCCTTTTCCATGTTCTCTGCGTCCGCTATCGCGCTGTTCGCCGTCGGCATTGTCGTCGTGCTGATCACGCCGGGTCCTACCAATACATTGCTTGCGTCTGCCGGGCTGCGCCAGGGCGTGCGGCGCTCGCTGCCGCTCGTCGCCGCGGAGCTCGCCGGCTATCTCGTCGCCATTTCCGTGTGGGGACGTTTTCTCGCGCAGGCCGCGCATGCGCTGCCGTGGCTGCCTGCGTTGCTGCGGGTGGCGGCGGGCTTGTACATTGCGTGGCTTGCCGTCGATATGTGGCGCGCAGCTGTCGCGCTGCCCGACTCCACGCAGAAAGCGAACGGCATACGCAGACTGTTCATCGCGACGCTGCTCAATCCCAAAGCGCTGCTGTTCGCCGGCACGATCTTTCCGGCTGACGCTTTCGCACATTGGCCGGCGTATCTCGTGGCTATGCTGCTATTCGCCTGCCTGCTCGTGCCGATTGCGCTTGCGTGGATCGCGTTCGGCGCAGCGCTCGGCAGCGGCAGGCTCGGCTGGCTCGATCCGGCGAAGATTCAGCGGGGCGCGTCGGTTGTGCTCGGGGTGTTTTCGCTGTCGCTTGCATGGTCGGCGTTGCATTGATTGAATACGTGGCTGTGGCTGTGGCTGTGGCTGTGGCTGTGGCTGTGGCTGTGGCTGTGGCTGTGGCCGTGGCCGTGGCTGTGGCCGTGGCCGTGGCCGTGGCCGTGGCGGTGGCGGTGGCTTTGGCTGTGACCGTGGCGGTGACCGTGGCCGCCCCCGCCGTGGCCATGGCTAGGCTTCCACGTCTGCGTTGGCGTTCGCGTTCGCACTCGCGTCAACGTCCGCGCTCGTGCGGAGCGCCTCCAGCCATTCCGGCGCCGCCGACGTGATCTGCAATTGCGGCGTGCCGTGCCAATCCGCGCACCGTTGCAACGCCCGCCGCAAATCGCCACCGAGCCGTGCGCTAGGGCGCACGCCCGCTTCCATATGCACGGATTTCAACTCGAAGATGCCCTGCGCGCGGTGCGCCTTGGCATCGACGCGGCCGACCAGACGCCCGCGACTCAACAGCGGCAGCACGAAGTAGCCGTATTTGCGCTTCGCTGCCGGCGTATAGCACTCGATTGCATAGTCGAAGTCGAACAGCGCGGCTGCGCGCTTGCGATCCCACACGACGGGGTCGAACGGTGACAGCACGGTCGTCACCGTCGACGCGAGTTTGCCGCTCGCGGCGTCGTCGAGCAGTGGCGCTAGCTCGCGATGCACGAACGTGTCCTGCTTCCAGCCAGGAACCTGCACCGCAATCAGTTCGCCCTGGTCGGCCAGCGCAAGTAGTTCATCGCGATACGGGCGGCGCGGCAGCCGATAGTAGTCCGCCACCCAGTCGGCCCGCACGACACCCAGCGCGCGGCAGGTGCGGCGCAGCAGTTCGTCGGCGACCACATGCGGCGGCGGCAGGTCGCGAGCGTCGTTCCAGTGCGGCAACACGCGTTCGGTGACATCGTAGACGCGCTGGAAATTGCGCCGCTCGGCCACCATCAGTTGCCCGATTGCGAACAGTACTTCGAGGTGACGCTTCTCCGGCTTCCAGTCCCACCAGCCGTTGCCCGTGCCCGACTCGCGCGCGAAATCCGCCGAGCGAACTGAGCCGGTCGCGCGAATGTGCCCGAGCAGCCTGTCGATCTCCCGGCGATGCTTGTCGTGCCAGTCGGCCGCGTATTTCCAGCCCATGCCGCTCGGGTCCAGCATGCGATGGCGCAGCAGACCGTAGTCTTCGATCGGCACGAAACAGGCTTCATGCGACCAGTACTCGAAGAGTTTGCCTTCGGCGAGATGCTCGTCCAGCCATTGCTGCGGATAGGCGCCGAGCCGGCTGAACAGCACGAGATAGGGGCTGCGCGCGACCACGTGAATCGTGTCGATCTGCAATTGCGCCATGCGCCGGATCGCGCCGATCACGTCGGCTTTGGTGGCCTTGCGGCGCGGCGGCGACAGCAGTCCTTGTGCGGCCAGATGAAGTGTGCGGGCGGCGGAAAGCGGAAGGGTCTTCACGCGGGCGTCGTTGAGTAAGTGACTGCGATGATGCGGGCAGGCAACCTGGCTGGATCAGCAGACGCTACTGTAGCGTGAATGCGGTGAGGCGGTGAGGCGGTGAGGCGGTGGGGCGGTGGGGCGGAGCAACGGAGCAGTGGAGCAGTGGAGCAACGCAGCAACGCAGCCGCAACAGCGGAGCAACGGCCCAACGGCCCAACGGCACCACGGCACCACGGCACCACGGCACCACGGCACCACGGCACCACGGCACCACGGCACCACGGCGAGCCCGGCCGAAGGGACGCGATCCACAAACCGCAGGCAAGCAGCCGCCTCTTCCGCTTGCAACGACTTACCAGCCGCGTCCGTGATGCTTGTCCCAGCCGCGATGACGCCCATGGTCGTGATGCCAGCGGCGCTCCCGGTAGTAGTCGTCGCGATAGCCGTAACCGTAGACCGGCTGAGGCGCATAGACGACGGGCGGCGGCGCGTACATGACCGGCGGCGCGGCGTAGATCGGGCCCGGCGTGTTGACGAACACGCCGACGTCGACGCGAGCGAAGGCAGCAGTCGATGCGCAGGCGGCGACAAGTCCCAAGGCGACGATGACGTTCGCGCGTGTGTTCATGCTTCTCTCCTGTGTCCCAGCCAGACGATGGCTGTTTCGATGGTCAGCATTCGCTGTCGAATTGCTGACGTTCATATTACGAGACAGAAAGAAAAGCAGGTGCAACGAGTTGCAGGTGTGTGTAACAGCGCATTACCCTGGATGCCGCGCTCCAGGGCGCACGGATCGGCAGCGTTTGCGGCGGACCGCCGCCGCCGCGCCGGCGCCAGCATTAGCACCAGCAGCAGCGGCGGCCCAAGCCCAAGCTCAGACCCAAGCCCAAGCCCAAGCCCAAGCCCACGCAAACTCAAGCCACGGAGGCGACCGCTTCTTCGGCGGAAAGTGCCAGCAACTGATGGATCTGCGCAACCACGGCCGCGCCTTCGCCGACCGCCGCCGCCACGCGTTTGGTCGAGCCCGCGCGCGCGTCGCCGATCGCGTACACGCCTTTCACCGTGGTCGCGAGATCGCAAGCCGAAGCGCCCTCCGCCCGGCTGCCAGTCAGCACGAAGCCCTTTTCGTCGAGCTCGACGCCGCAGGTGCGCAGCCAGTCGGTGTTCGGGTCCGCGCCGGTGAAAAGGAACAGGTGCCGCGTGTCGATATGGTCGGTGCCGTCGGGTAACGGCTTTTTCAGAGCGACCGCCGCGAGCCCGCTTTCGTCCGCGACAAGCTGGCCGACTTCCGAATTCGGATGCACGACGACATTCGGCAGCGAGCGGATGCGGTCGATCAGATAGCGCGACATGGTGGCCTCGAAGCCGCTGCGCCGGATCAGCACGTGGACCTTCGCCGCGTGCGTCGCCAGATAGACGATGGCCTGGCCGGCCGAATTGCCGCCGCCCACCAGCACGACTTCCTGTCGCTTGCACAGCTTTGCCTCGACAGGCGACGCCCAGTAGTACACGCCGCGTCCGTCGAAACGATCGAGCCCTTCGAGCGCGGGGCGCCGGTACACCGCGCCGCTCGCGATCACGATGGTGCGAGCGCTGACATGGCCGCCGCATTTCAGTTCGAGGCGGTAGGGCGCATCGCCGCAATGCAGCGCCTTCACGTTAACCGGAATCGCGACATGCGCGCCGAACTTCTGCGCCTGCACGAACGCGCGCCCCGCCAGTGCCTGACCGGAGATGCCGGTCGGAAAGCCGAGATAGTTTTCGATTCGCGAGCTCGCGCCTGCCTGGCCGCCGGGCGCGCGGCTGTCCAGCACGATCACCGAAAGGCCTTCCGACGCCGCGTACACGGCAGTGGCAAGCCCGGCCGGTCCCGCGCCGACTATCGCGACGTCGTACACAATCGAGTCGTTGAGATCCGGCAGCAGACCCAGCGCGGTGGCCAGTTCCGGGATGCTCGGATGACGCAGCACCGAGCCGTCCGGGCAGATTACGAGCGGCATGTCTCCGTCCTGCGCGCCGAATTGCTCGACGAGACGCAGCGCGTCCTCGTCGCATTCGTCGATGGTGGAGTGCGGATGGCCGTTGCGCGACAGAAAGCCTTGCAGCATGACGAGCCGCGCGTCGGTACTGCTGCCGATCAGGATCGGCCCGCCCGCGCCCTTTTCAATCAGCGAGACGCGCCGCAGAATCAGCGCGCGCATGATGCGCTCGCCGAGTTCGGCTTCTGCTACAAGCAGCGCGCGCAGCTTTTCAGGGGGAATCAGAAGCGCTTCGACATGGCTGAGCGCCATGCCGCTGACGAGCGCATGGCGCCCCGACAGTTGACCGACCTCGGCAAGGAAATGCCCCGGTCCGTGTTCGCCGATCACGACTTCGCGGCCGATACCGTCGCGCTGATAGATTTTCACACGCCCTTCGAGCAGCACGAACATGCCGGGACCGGTGTGGCCCGTCTCGAACAGCAACTCGCCGGACTGCCATTTGCCCACTTCGCCGAATCTGCGCACGCGCTCGATTTCCGCCGCGGTGAGCGCGGGGAACATCTGGTGCATGCGAGTGGACAGATTGGAAAAAGGCGCGTCGGCGACTACGGCCTCAGGCTGTACTTCGGGTTCTGCAGTGGAAAGCATCGAACCGCTCCTTCGGTGTTCATTGATTGACTGAACGAAGGCGCGACCGCGCACGTCCGGCAGCGCGAACAGAGGCGCCGCGGCGTCAAACCGCTTTGGGCGCGATATGCTCGACGGCGGCCTCGGGCGGCGGCATGCCGGGCAGGGCCTCGACGGGCCAGCCGGAGTCGCGCCAGGCTTCCATGCCGCCGCGCAAGGGCAGCACGTCGTCAAAGCCTGCTTCGTTCAACTGCTTGGCCATCCATGCGGCCGAGATTTCGTTGGGACACGAACAGTAGATCACCATTTTCTGATTGCGCGGATAAGTGGCGACGATCTGCTCCAGTTGCCGCTCGTCGGCGAATTGCGAGCCCGGAATCACGAACGGATCGAGCTTGCGTTTCTCGTTCGAGCGAATGTCGAACAGCACCGGCGTCTTGCCCGCCGAGACCAGCGCGGCGAGTTCGTCCACTTCCATGCGCGCGGACGCGAGCTTGTTGATCAACTGACGACGGCGAATCCAGCGGTACGCCGCATACAACAGCAACAGTGCGACCGCGACAGCGCCGGCCGTGCGCCCCAGCCGCCCGGCGGCTGCGAACACCATGTCGATCTGGTGCGCGAACAACGCGCCGACGATGAGCCCGGTGCCCGACCACAACGCGGCGCCAATGCCGTCGTAAGTGAGAAACGTGCGATAGCGCGTGCCCATGGCGCCCGCCATCGGAATCGACACGATCGACAAGCCGGGGACGAACTTGGCGACGGCCAGCACGCGCACGCCCCAACGCCCGAAGAAACGCTCGGTTTTCTTGACGCACGTGTCACGCGACAGCGACAGCCGGCAGATCGTTTTCAGTGTATTGCCGCCGTACACGCGGCCGGCCAGATACCACGCGCTGTCGCCGATCAGCGTGGCGAATATGGAGAGCACCAGCACCGGCAGCAATTGCGTGCCGACGGAGCCCGGATGCATCGCAGCCATCGCGCCGAACAACACAAGCGACGGCATGGCCGGCACGGGCAGGCCGATGGAGGCGGCGAGCACGTTGGCAAAAATGAGCGCCGGGCCGTATTGCTCGACGAGATCATGTAGCATCGACTTACATCCGCGGCCTTTTCAGGCACGGCGCGCAGTAGGAAAGCAAAGGAGAATGGAGCGATTATGGACCATTTTCAAGGCATGCAAAGCCCTTGAAACACAGCGGTTATTCGGGGTCGCGAGGCGAGCGCCGGACGTTCGACGGCTGAAGCCCGCTGGTCGCGAACAGCTATGCAGCGCGGCCCGAACTGAATGAAAAACGATTGAGGCTCACGAACCCGCAATAGAGGCGGCGAGTGAAGACAACGGAAGCGGCGCACATGGGAGTGAGCGGTTCACGCCGCGCCCCGCTCGCCGCACCGGCCGCGCTCGCGGCACGGCGCAGCCTACGCCTGTTGCCCTTACTGACGATGATTGTGCTGCTCGCCCGGCAACTCCGCGCCGTGCGCGCGAATCGCCGCAATCAGCTCGGCCGGCGTGATCTCGTAGCGCACTTCCCGATGTATGCCTGGCTTGCGCTCATCGACTTCGATCAGCAGGATGCCTTTGCCGTCGTCTGTCGACTCGAGGCGCAGCGTGCGCAGTTCGCGCCCGGTTGCGTCGTCGTATTCGGTGAGCAGGGCCATTGACCCGGAGGACCCGGTAGTGCGCATCGAAGTTGTCCTTGTTCCGTTGTTGATCGAATCATTGTACGGGCAGCATGCCGCGCCGTCTGTCGCGCAATGCTGACGCTTGAGCGATTGTCCGACGCCGCGACGAGGTCCGTCACCGCAATGAGTTTAACGCGACTCCTCGCGACGACGGCTGCATTTTTCCTGCCCCGTCGCGGTGCAGCCGTTATCGGGAACTGTCACGCGCGTGACGCGCGGTCGGGTTAGGCGCAGTGGGCAAGCGTGCGTACGTGATCGGCAAATGCGCCCGGATGCATCGAGCACACGCACAGAACATGCGGCGCGCATCGCGGCGCCCTGCATGGTGTTTCTCGCGGCGCCCTGCTATTGCGGGCTGTTGCGCGCTTCGCGCATGCGTTCCAGTTCCCGCATCTCCGGGGCGCGCAAGGGCGCGTCGCCGTCGAGGAAAAATTCGTCCAGTTGCGGCGGCGCGATTGCTGTGCCGCTCAACATCGCATGCGCTTGCCCGCGATGGTGAATCTGATGTACGAACAGATGCGGCAGCACCTTGCCGACGCTCTCGTGTTGCACGCCGACCGCAGGACCTCGGTCGATCCGCACTTCGCGCTGCAGGTCGTTGCATGTGAGGGACTCGCAGAAGGTGAGCAGCTCGTGATCGCTGTGCGCCTGAGCTTCCCACAGTTGCGCCGCACGCGGATACGGCACTTCGTCGTCGAAAATCGCAAGGCCCTGGCCGCCGCCGACGAGTGCGTCGAAGTAGTAGCGATCCACCAGCAAGATGTGATTCAACGTGAGTTGCAACGATGGAAAGAAGCTCACCCTGCGCGCGGCGAACCCTTCGTCGGTCAGACCCAGACAAGCGCGATAAAGGCGCAGGTTCGACCACGCATTGTTGCGCGCCATCGCGGTGAAATGCGCACACAAGGCATCGCGCGGCGCGGCGCCTCGCGAGTCGAAAGAAATCATGTCGGCCTCCGTGGATGCTGCGGCGTATGAATCGGCGAGCACGAGTTTGCGCGCATAAACCGACGCACTCGGGACAGCATAGTGCCCGCGAAAAAAAACGGCCCGTCTGCCTGGACGGGCCGCTAAACGCCGTTGTTACTCGGGTCAGTCTGCCCTTGCATCATTAGGCACTGACGCTTGCATCCTGAGGCGTCAATACATTGCTGTCGAGGTGGGAGTAATGCCGATCTATCAGACCAATGCGTCCTCGTCTTGCCGGGCAACCGGAGCATCGTGAGCGTCACGCGCAGGCTGCCGGACTGCGATTGCCGACTTCGCCTCATGTCCGGCATCGGCGGAAGCGCGGCGACGCGCCGGCGCCACGGCGCGCGAGGCCGACGCCGCGTCCGCCACGGTGAACAGACGCACGGCCTCGCTCAGCACATCGGCTTGCGCGGCAAGACGCTGCGCCGTGGCCGCCGCCTGCTCTACGAGCGCGGCATTCTGCTGGGTCGCGCCATCCAGATGCGAAACCGCCTGGTTCACCTGGCGAATCCCCTCGGCCTGTTCGCTGCTCGCGTTCGCCACTTCGACGATGATCGACGACACGCGTTCGACCGCTTCGTCGATGGCACGCATTTGCGACGTGGTGCGCGTGACCAGTTCGGTGCCCGCCGCGACTTCGGCGGCGCTTGCCTCGACCACCGACTTGATCTCCTTCGACGACGCCGCGCAACGTTGCGCGAGCATCCGCACTTCGCCCGCGACCACCGCGAACGAGCGGCCTGCTTCGCCGGCGCGCGCCGCTTCGACGGCGGCGTTCAGCGCAAGAATGTTGGTCTGAAAAGCGATGCCGTCGATCACGCCGGTAATGTCAGCGATGCGCCGCGAGGCCGCCGTGATGCCGGCCATGGTCTGCTCGACGTGGCCGGCGATCCTGCCGCCCTCGGCAGCGGCGGCCTGTGCGTCTTTCGCGAGGTCCAGCGCCCGCACGCTGGCGTCTGCGTTCGCCTGCACGGTGGTGGTCAACTCCTCCATCGTCGCGGCGGTCTCCTCGAGCGAAGCCGCCTGCAATTCCGTGCGACGCGCCAGATCTGCGTTGCCGCTCGAAATTTCCCGCGCGTTGTCGAGCATGCCGTTGATCTGCTCACGCACGTCGTAGACGATCGCAGCGAGGTTGGCCTTCAACTGATTGAGTGCTTGCAGTACGTCGCCCAGATCGTCGTGACGCGCGACTTCCAGATCGACGGTGAGATCGCCGGCGGCGAGGCGCGTGGCGAAGCCGCGCATGTCGCGCACCGGCGCGGCGATGTGCTTTGTCAGCAAGCGCCATGAGATGAAACTGACGGCGCTCGCCGCGGCGAATGCAATCCAGAACGGCGCGGGCGGCGCGCCTTGCCATGCGGCGAGGCCGGCTGCGGCGAGCGCGAGCGGGGTGAGCGCATAGCCGGTGGCGGCGCGCGTCGCGACGGGCAGACGCGTCAGCGCCTGCAGACGCCCACGCAACCCCGTGCGCACGACGACCCCGCGCAGGAGTTCGACGCCGCGCGCTTCGCCCGCGCGCATGCGTGCGTACAAGGCTTCGGCGGCGCGCACCGCTTCGCGCGCGGGCTTCACGCGTACGCTCAGATAGCCGACCACGACGCCTTGCTTGACCACCGGCGTGACGTTCGCATGAACCCAGTAATAGTCGCCGTTCTTGCGGCGATTCTTGACGAGTGCAGTCCATGGACGCCCATCGCGAATCGTCGCCCACATATCCGCGAAGGCTTCGCGCGGCATGTCCGGATGGCGGATCAGATTGTGCGGCTGGCCGATGAGCTCGTCGTGGGCATAGCCCGACACGGCGACAAAGGCCGGGTTGCAGTACTCGATGCGGCCGGTCAGGTCGGTCGCCGAAACAAGCATTTGTGACGAGGGGAATTCGTACTCGTGCCCGGTGACAGGCTGGTTATTGCGCATGGCTTTCCTTGCTGTGCTCTCGCCGCGCAATGCGCGCGGTCTTACATCGTTGCAAGGAATAACGGCAATAGCCCTAAGATCTTGAGGGTTTCCCACTAATCCACTCAGGTTTATGCGGCTTTGCGCCGTTAATACAGGGTTCGGGTGAGTTGGGTGAGTGGCCGCTTTAAAAGTGCCGGATGCGTCGCGCGATACCTTCAAAACGACTACACTGCGCCGATATAGGCCAGCAGACGTGGTTCGCCGGAAATCGCAGCGGTCTGCCTGCGGGAACCGCAACATACTTGAGCCGATGCAGAAAATCCTTGATCGCACTCAAGAGTCACTCGCTCAAGCGTTTGCCTCGCTCGCAAAAAATGCGAAGCGCCAGCAGCGGGTTTATCTCGCGACAATCGGCTTCCTGATGCTGATGGTGGTGGTTTTTGCGCTGGTGCTGGCGGTGGTCGCAGCGCTCAAGCAGCTCGAATACCGCCGCACGTACGCTGCGCAGAATGCCACCGACCTGGCGCTGCTCCTGCATCGCGAAGAGTCGTTCCTGCGGCGCGCGGAATTCACCCTCGACTATTACTACAGCGCGACCGAAGTGCGGCGCGCGCCCGAAGCGGTCGAGCGCTCCATCACGCAGACCGGCGTGGCGCGCGGCAAGGTGGACCGGATCGACGCGGACTTCGACATGCTGGTCGGACCGGCCGCGCGCGCCGCATGGGGTACGCAATCCGGCGACAAACTCGGGCGGCTTTATGAAGCGGCGCAATCCACGCTGGTGACGCAGCAGGCGTTCGAACTCGCGCAGCGCGCGACGCTGATTGGTCTCGATGACGATTACGCCGTGCTTCTGCCTTCGCTCGCGGGTTCCGCAACCGATGCATCGGCCAAGGCGACATCCTCGACTTCCACGCCGCAGGTGGACGTCATCGCCACGCTGCGCGAGGCGATCGAGCGCGAACTGCAGGCGCAAACGGGCAAGCGCCTGCCGGGCAAAGGTGAGCGCGTGTGGGTCGGGCCGTATCGCGAGCCGCTGCACAACACGCAGGTGATCTCCGCGGTGAGCGTGTACTACGAAGCAAACACGCCCATTGCGCTGATCAGCGCGAGCATTCCGCTCGAAGTGCTCGCCGCGCGCATCGCGCCGCCGGGCGGTGCGGGCACTACGCTGCTAATGGCGCCTGACCGCCGCATCCTCGTGTCTTCGGCTGCGCTCGACGCGCAAACCAGCGCCATGCTGCAACGAACGGTGGCCGCAACCCCGCCGCGCGTGTTCCACTTCGGCCCCGAAGGGGTGATTTTCCACGAGCCGTTGATGCCCGGCTTCGGCTCGCTTGTCGGCTATGTGCCGTGGGGCGCGCTGGCGGTGGCGCTCGGCTGGCAACTCGGCGTGATCGGCGGTCTCGCACTGGTCGTGCTGCTGGCGATTGCGCTGACCGCGCGCCTCTTCGGACTGCGGCTTCTGCGCAATGCGTTCGCCGAGACTTCGCGCGCGTTGGAAAGCGAGACGCTCAATCACATTCTTGTGAGCGCCACGCCGATCGGGCTTTGCATCGTCCGGCGAAGCGACTATTCCATATTGACCGCGAACGAGCTCGCCATCGAACTGCTGCGTGTCGAGCCGGGCACGAGCCGCCTGCCGCCGCATATTGCCGCCGAGTTTCTCGCCGAAGCGCCGCAGCAGGCCTCGGCTGCGGCGTTCGCGCGGGTTGCCGCTTTTGTCGCGCCGGCTGCGCCAATGCAGCCGCCGCAGCCAGTGCAGTCAGTGGAGCCGACGCCTGCCGCGTTGGGGCATCCACAAGACGCTTCCGCGTCGGCTGAAGCAGGCGCTGCGCCTGCCCAATATCTGCAGTTCACCTACGCGCCCGCTCGCTATGCCGGCGAGGACGTGCTGTTCTGTGCGATTCTCGACGTGACCGCGCAGCACACGCTCGAACAGCAGTTGCGGCAAGCGCAGCAGACCTCGGAAGCGATGATGCGCGCTCGCACGAATTTCTTTGCGGCGATGAGCCACGAAATCCGCACGCCTTTGAATGCGCTGCTCGGCAATCTTGAACTGTTCGCGCGAACGCCCGGGCTCGAAGCGCATACGCAGCGGCTCGCCAGTCTGAACGTGGCCGGCGATGCGTTGCGCCGCGTCGTCAACGACATTCTCGATTTCTCCAAAATCGACGCGGGCGAAATGCTCCTCGTGCGCGCGCCGTTTGCTCTGCTCGACGCGTTCGAGAACATCGCGCTTTCGTATGCGTCCATGGCGGGCGAGCGCCCGGTGCGCTTCTATTCGCTGCTTTCGCCGACGCTCGACCGGACCGTCATCGGCGACAGAATGCGCATCGCGCAGGTGATCAACAATCTGTTGAGCAATGCGTTCAAGTTCACGTCGAGCGGCAAGATCACGCTGCAGGCGGAAGTCGCCGGCAATGCGCAGGGTCAGCCGGTTCTGCATTGCCGCGTTTCCGATTCGGGGCCCGGCATGAGCGACGAACTGGTCGCGCGATTGTTCAAGCCGTTCGTGCAAGGCGAGGCGGGCGCGTCGCGCGGCGCGGAAAGCACCGGCCTCGGGCTCGTGATCTGCGCGCGCCTGTGCGACTTGATGGGCGGCGCGATTTCGGCGGACAGCGTGGTGGGCGTGGGCAGCGTGTTCAATGTATCCATTCCGCTCGCCGCGCCGCCCGACGACAAGCCGACGCCGCCGCGGCGTGCGGAACGCGGACCTCTCCTCGCGCTGTTTCACGATCGACAGGTCGTCGATCTGCTCGCCCGCTGGCTCGAACATTTCGGCTGGACCGCACACGTCGTGTCCACGCTGGCGGACGCACAGGCGTGGTTGCGGAGCAACCGTCCAAAGGCGCTGATTGTGTCCGGCACATACGATCTGGATACGATTGCTGGCTTGCGCGCGTTGCAGCCGGTGAGCGCCGTGTGGATCACGCGGGACGGGCCGCATCGGCCGCAAGCGCGCGGCGACGGTGTGCTTGAGGTGACCGAATTCAGCGGGACGGCCGTTCACACGGCCATCGAGCTGGCCGCCCAGGGCGTGGGCGTTGCCGCCGCGTCGTCTGCGGCACCGAACGGCGCGCCCGTCGCGATGCCTGCGCTAGCGGCGCATCCGGAGTTGCAAGGGCTCGCGGTTCTCGTCGCTGAAGACAATCCGCTGATACAAAGCCTGATCGCCGAACAGCTTGCCACGCTGGGTTGCCTGCCGACCATCGCGGCGGACGGTGAGCAGGCGCTCGGCCTCTTTCGAACGACGCGGTTTGATGTCGTGCTCACCGATATCCACATGCCCGCCATGGACGGCCACGCACTGTTCGCCGCGCTTCGTAAGGTCGACGCGCACGTGCCGGTGCTTGCGTTCAGCGCGGTCGCCGAAAATCACGAGGCGCAGAGCTGGCTCGAGCGTGGCTTTAGCGGTCATGTGTCGAAGCCCGCTTCGTTGAGCGAACTGGAGGCTGCGATGCTTGCCGTAGCGCCTGCGGTGGAAGATCGGGCGGCGCAGGCCACCGCCGCAGCGGCTGGAGCCATGCACGCCGCTGCGCCCGGAGCCATGCACACCGCTGCGCCCGAGCCGATGCCCACGCCCACAGGCGCTCTGGCCGCCACGCCCGCCACGCCCGCCACCGCCGCCGCCGCAAAACCCACCCCGCTCCCCGCGGACGACAAAGCCCGCTACACAGCCATGCTCAAGGAGCATTTGCGAAACGATCTGCCGCGGCTTCTGGCCATCGTCGACGAAGAAGACCGGCAGGCGCTGGCCGGCTGGGCGCATAGCGCGACCGGCGCGTTTGTCATCGTGCAGGAGCCGAGGTTCGTCGAAGAATGCAGGCAATTGCAGCGGCTATGCAACGACAGCGAACACTGGACCACCGAAATGGACGAGCGCGCCATTTCGCTGCACGACGCCTTGTGCGACCACTACGGCATGGACGAAGAGTCGGCGCATTGAGCCTGAGCGCCGACGCCTGCGCTCAGCCAGGGCGTCGTGCGATGAAGTCGATTTCCACCAGCGCGTCGCGCGCCAATGCGGTTACGCCGATGCAGGTTCGCGCTGGCAGAGCGTCGGCGGGAAAGTAAACGCGGTAGATGTCGTTCATTGCCGCGTAGTCGCGCTTGAACTCGGTCAGGAAAATGCGGGCGGCGACCACGTGTTGCAGTCCGAGATCGAGGCCATTCAGCACGAGCACGAGGTTGTCCATCACGCGCCTCGTCTGCGCGACCACGCCTTCGGGAAGCGGCGCGGCGTCGTCAGTAGGTGAGGTCGGCATCTGGCCGGTGAGGAACACCCAGCCGTCGGCTTCAGTGGCGTGGGAAAATGGACCGACCGGCGTGGGAGCGCCGGGGATCATCCAGAAAGCGGGGGTTGGGCTCATGGAGCTGGCACCTCACGGCTGCGAGTGTCGGGTTGACACGATAACCGATCAAAAGTCGCAATGCCGGCGGGGCGGCCGGCATCGTCAAACCCCCAAACCCGCGCTTAGACCAGCCCGGTCGTGTAATAGACGGCGATCACGAAGAACACCGCCAGCGTCTTGATGACAGTGACCGCGAAGATGTCGCGATACGACTGACGGTGCGTGAGCCCGGTCACGGCCAGCAACGTGATCACCGCGCCGTTGTGCGGCAGCGTGTCCATGCCTCCACTAGCCATTGCGACCACGCGGTGCAGTACTTCCATCGGAATATGCGCGGCCTCGGCGCCCTTGATGAACACGTCCGACATGGCCGCGAGCGCGATGCTCATGCCGCCCGATGCCGAACCCGTAATGCCCGCCAGCGAACTGACCGACACCGCTGCGTTGACGAGCGGATTCGGAATGCTTTTCAGCGCGTCGCTGACCACGAGGAAGCCGGGCAACGCGGCGATAACGCCGCCAAAACCGTATTCCGACGCCGTATTGAGCGACGCCAGCAGCGCGCCCGCCACCGCGGCCTTGGTGCCGATTGCAAAGCGCTCGCGCACGCGGCGGAAGGCCGTCAGCAGGACCAGGATGATGCCGAGCAACAGCGCGCCTTCAACAGCCCAAATGGCAACGACGGTTTTGATCGTCGTGGTGAGCGGCGTGTGCACGCCGGGCAGGATGTCCGGCGCGACGGTGTACGAAGTGCCGTAGGCGGTCGGAATCCAGCGGGTCAGCGCGAAGTTCGCGACGCCCACCAGCACGAGCGGCGCGATGGCCAGCAACGGATGCGGCAGTTGCTTCGACTCGACGCGCTCCGGCTCGTTGACGAGTTCGGTGCCATAGCCTTCGCCGGCTGCCATCGCGGCGCGGCGGCGCCATTCGAGATAGCTCAGACCCACTACGATGATAAACAGCGAACCGATCACGCCGAGCGCGGGCGCCGCCCATGACGTCGTCTTGAAGAACGTGGTCGGGATGATGTTCTGGATCTGCGGCGTGCCCGGCAGCGAATCCATCGTGAACGAGAACGCGCCGAGTGCGATGGCGCCCGGCATCAGCCGCTTGGGAATATTGCTCTGCCGATACAGCTCGGCGGCGAACGGATAGACCGCGAACACCACCACAAACAGCGAGACGCCGCCGTAGGTGAGCAGCGCGCACACCGCGACGATCACCGCATTGGCGCGCGAGCGGCCAATGTAGCGAATCGCGGCGGCCACGATGGACTCCGAGAAGCCGGACAGTTCGATGACCTTACCGAACACGGCGCCCAGCAGAAACACCGGGAAATACAGTTTGACGAAGCCGACCATCTTCTCCATGAAGATGCCGGTGAACACCGGCGCGACGGCGGCCGGATCGACCAGAAGGACGGCGGCGAGCGCGGCGATTGGCGCGAAGAGAATAACGCTGTAGCCGCGATACGCGGCGAACATCAGAAACGCCAGCGCGGCAAGGACGATGACAAAGGACATTGAGTCTCCAGAAGCTTGGTTTGTTCTACGTGTGCGCCGTCTCCAGCTAGCGACGGCATGGCGCCCCGCGGACGCAGGTTCCATGCCATGCGGCCCGCAACGGCTAACGCGCGGGGCGCGGCGGGCCAAAGCGGATAAAACCGGAAGACGGGGTGCCGCTGATTGTACCGAAACGTCTCCAAACGGGGACGCGAATCGTGCGATGTTTGTTCCGGTCAGGGTAAAACCCTTGTCATACGAGCTTGTGTGTGATCTCTGCATTGAGATAAGCTTGTCTACGATAAGAGACAGGCGGCAACTAGAACGACAGGTGGAGACAGCGACAAGATGATGAACGACTGGGCGGGCCTTCCCGCCACCTACAGCGACGTCCTGCGCCGCGCAATGGATTCGCTTTTCCGCACCTTCGAAAACTTCAGCGAAGGCACGTTCATAGTCGACGCCGAAGCGCGCGTCGTGTGGATCAACAAGCGTTATGCGGCGCGCTTCGGCTTTGCCGACCCCGAGCAGGCAATCGGCCGCGATTGCGAAGCGGTGATTCCAAACAGCCTGATGCGCGAGGTCGTGAAAACCGGCAGGCCAATTCTGCTCGACATTCTTGAAACGGATCGCGAGCCGCTTGTCGTCACGCGTCTGCCGCTGAAGGACGACGCCGGCGAGACGGTCGGCGCCGTCGGTTTCGCGCTGTTCGACGAGCTCAAGGCACTTACACCGCTTTTTTCGCACTACTCGCGCGTGCAGGAAGAGTTGATCGCGACGCGGCAGTCGCTTGCCCAGGCTCGCCGTGCCAAATACACGTTCGGCAGTTTTGTCGGCACCAGCGCGGCCAGTCTGGAAGTGAAGCGCCAGGCGCGCCGCGCGGCTCAACTGGAATCGCCTGTGCTTCTGCTCGGCGAAACCGGCACCGGCAAGGAACTGCTCGCGCATGCGATTCACGGCGGCTCGGCACGCGCGAACCAGCCCCTCGTCACCGTGAACGTCGCGGCGATCCCGGACACCTTGCTGGAAGTCGAGTTTTTCGGCGCCGCGCCTGGCGCGTACACGGGCGCGGACCGCAAGGGGCGGGTCGGCAAGTTCGAGCTGGCCAACGGCGGCACGCTTTTTCTCGATGAGATCGGCGATATGCCGTTGCCATTGCAGGGCAAGCTGCTGCGCGTGTTGCAGGACAAGGAGTTCGAGCCGCTCGGCTCGAACCGCATCGTGCGCGCGGATGTGCGGATCATCGCCGCGACCTCGGCGGATTTGCCCGCGCTCGTCGCGGCGGGACGCTTTCGCGCGGATCTGTTTTATCGCCTGAACGTGCTGACCATTCACGCGCCGCCTCTGCGCGAGCGCGCTTCCGACATCGAGGCGCTCGCGTACGCAATGCTCGAGGATCTGTCGACCCAGACACGCAGCGGCAGCCACTACGAATTGCAGGACGACGCATTGCGCCTCCTGTGCGCGTATGCATGGCCTGGCAATGTGCGGGAACTGCGCAATACGCTGGAGCGCGCCGTCATGCTATCGGACAGCGAGCGGATCGACGCGCGCGCGCTCGCGCCCTTCATCGGTTCGGGGCATGCAAGCGGCGGACTCGGCGCGCAGCTTCCCGCGCCGGCCGGAAAGCCGCTGGCGGCTGCCGTAACCGGCGATCCGGCGCCGCAGCCGTCGTCATGGAGCGATGCGATGGCGGCGTTCGAAAAACGCTTTCTGAGCGATGCGCTGCGCGTGAACGGCGGCCGCGTGATCGAGACGGCCGCGCAGATCGGCATGGGGCGCGCGACGCTCTACAAGAAGATCGCGGCGCACGGCATCCAGGTTTGAGCGAAGCCGTTCTGCCGTGGGTCGCGCAGTGTAATAGTCGCGTGGCACAATCGCGTGATCGAAAAACAAGACGTGATCGGGGTTTCACATGAACTGGAGCTTCTCTTTCCTTGCGCGCCGTGCCTACGCGATGCTGGCAGTCGCGGCGGGCGTAACGCTCGCCGGCTGCAGCAGCAGCGCGCCGCTTTTTCTGTCGGACGGCCGTCCGACTACGCTGGTGGAATGCCCTGCAGGTTCCGACTCCTGCACGCAGCAGGCCGCCGCAAGCTGCGGCGGCGCGTTCGACACCGTCCGCCGTTCCACGAACAACGGCACGCTTAGCCTGATCTACGCCTGCCGAACCAGGTAACTAAGCCAATGGGCTGTGCCATGCGCACGCGACCGTACAGCCACCGTCTCCTTCGAAGTCCGAAGCGGCCGCTTCCGGTTCCGGTAGCGGCATCCATACAGAATTGCGGCCCGATCCGTGCGCCCCGTTGAGCCTCGTTGCGCCCCGTGAGTGGCACGGATGCCGCATTTCCACAAGTGCACGAGCGTCATAAAGATGTGCGTCTAATGCGGGCTGACACGAAAAGCGCCGGCAATGCGCGTTGCATATTAAAAGTGACGCCCGCGATTTACTCCGAACGGATCGACATCAATAAAAAGTCACGGTATTTTTTCGCACTGGAGTGAAGTCGGTGCGCCAGGCAACGGAACGTGAAATTCCGCGGCAGTATTCTATTTTCACAGGTTCGCTAGCGCATGCGATAAGCAGCTTTTGCCGGACAAAGGAGACCACCGGTAAAAGTCGAGAAGAACTTGCCGATCCGAAAAACTGTGCCGTTTAAACGGCACAGTTTGTGCTCCTAGATTGCGTTTCGAATTAAGTCAACGAGTATTCCGGGGAAAAGAATGAATCATCACCAACTCGAAAAAGACATCCAACATCTCGAACACGTCATTTCGCACATTTCCGCTGAAGACCGAATACCGCTGTCGTATTGGCGTAATCGCATCGACTCTGTTTCCGGCGCGGTTCGCATGCCGACGCAGGTCAATCGCATCAAGCGTCTGAATGCCGCGCTCGCAGCGCTGGAAGAGCGGCAAAAAGACTGACGCGCGCGCGGGCCGCTGCTTTATCGCCTTCCAACGACCACGCCACGCCGGGACACACCATCGACATGCAAGCAGCGGGATTTTCTTCGGCTCGGCTCGCGGCCCTGACGAGGACTTTGCAGGGCTATGTCGAGCGGGGCGATGTAGCCGGCGTGGTGGCGCTCGTCTGGCGGCGCGGCGCAACCGGTTACTTCGAGGCGCTCGGCTTGCGCGACGAAGCGGCACGATTGCCGATGGAGCGTGACACGCTGTTTCGCATTGCGTCGATGACGAAACCGGTGACGAGCGCGGCCATCCTCATGCTGGTCGAAGAAGACCGGCTTGCGCTCGACACGCCGATCGCGCAATGGCTGCCGGAACTCGCCGGGCCACGCGTGTTGCGCGACCCGGGCGGCCCGCTCGACGAAACCGATCCGGTGCGAACGCCGCTGACCGTACTGGACCTGCTGACGCATCGCGCGGGCTTTGCTTATCACTTCACCGCCACTGGGCCGCTGGCGCAGGCGTACGCGGCCGCGTTCAACGGCCTGGACGCACACGGCGACGTGGACGTCTGGCTCGCGCGCATCGCCGAATTGCCGTTGATGTTTCAGCCCGGCTCGCGCTGGCATTACGGCATTGCCACCGACGTGCTCGGCGCCCTGATTACCAGAGTGACCGGCATGCCGCTGGGCGAGTTTTTCCGCACGCGGATTTTCGAGCCGCTCGGCATGCGCGACACCGCTTTCTGGGTGCCCGAGCCGCAGCTCGCCCGGCTTGCCACTGCGTATGGCGTGGATGCCGGCACGCGGCGGCGCGTTGTGGAGGATCACGCGTCGTCGAGCCGGTGGGCAAACCCGGCGCGTTTTCAGAGCGGCGGCGGCGGGCTTGTTTCCACCGCACAGGACTATCTGCAATTCGCGCAGTTACTGTTGCGGCGCGGACGCGTCGGCGACACGCGCCTGCTGTCGCATCGCTCGGTCGATCTGATGCGCTCCAACTTCCTGACGCGGGACCAGCGCCGTCTGCCGGCATTCGGTCATGTAATGTGGGCGGGACAGGGGTTCGGCCTCGGCCTGTCCGTCGTCGACGATCCGGCGCAGCAGTTGCCGCAAGGTTATCGTTCGGTTGGCTCGTTCGGCTGGCCCGGCGCTTTCGGCACAAGCTGGTTCGCGGATCCGGTGGAAGATCTGATCGGACTCATGCTGATCCAGCGCCGTTCAATTGAGCCGTTTCCCATGGCAGTCGAGTTCGAGCGTCGCGTGTACGATGCAATCGACGATTGAATGCGCGCGTCCCGTCCGCCTGGCTGCCGGTGTTTCCGGCGCCGCAACTTGACGGGCTCTCTATCCGGCGTTTTATTTGTCTGATAGCGTCCGCAGTTCGGTTCGCCACAATCATTCGGAGCATCTGTCATGGCCTCATACAAGCAGTTGACCGCTCAGCTGGAAAAGCTTCACAAGGAGGTGGCGGCGGCCCGCGAAAAGGAGATCGCGCAGGCGATTGCCGACATCAAGCAGAAGATCGCCGAATACGATCTGACTGCCGAGGAACTGGGCTTTGCGAAAACTCTCCCGGCGGCGCGCAAAGGCGCCACGGTCGCCAAGTATCGCAATCCGAAGACCGGCCAGACGTGGAGCGGCCGTGGCCGCTCGCCGGCATGGCTCGCCGGCAAGAATCGCGATCGTTATCTGATTGAAGTCTAGGGTGCGGCGGCGGCGCGCCTTTTCGTGCGAGCGCGTTCCGTGACGCGCGATGCGCATCTTTGAAGTGATGCTGCGAGCGGTTCTTTTCGCACCGCTCAGCATGTCCCGAAAACGCTCACCTTTCGAGTTGGTCCGCTGTGGTGGTGATTGGTCAGAACCCGCGGCTCAGACGTTGCGCGTTTGCTTCGGTGAACCTGGTTTCGACGCCGCGCGCACCGAACGCGTGGTGAGAATAGTGAAGGCCTGGCGCCTCACCCATGCGCCGCCAACCCGCGCCGGCCTTTGCTGGCGGGCATTCCCAGGCTGTGCGAAGAATCGCATGAGGGTCCACGCACCCAAGTTCTTCGCTTGAAGATATGCGCCCGCATCGGACCGACGCGGCCCCGCAGGTGCGCTAAGCACTTCGCTCAGGCTCACCTTTCGCTGTCCTGCTCACCTCGCTGCGGCAAGTCCCGAAAACGCTCACCTTTGCACGCGTCGCGATCCGCAACGGACTGCTCCGCTCTCGCGGCGCTCGTCGGGAGAAACCCGGAGTTGAGTTCGCCTCATACCCTGGATCAAAACTCATCGATACATGGTGGCAGGCGCTGAACGCCACAATCCGTCATCGCATTCAACTCGACGGAAGGACCATGAGCGTATCGGCAGACAAACAACTTTTTATCGGCGAAGGATTCGAAGGCCCGGGCGTGAACCTCGCTCATATCAACGTGCTGGTCGGCCCGCGCAACGGTCCGGCGGGGCAGGCCTTCGCGACGGCGCTCGCGACGCCCTCGGCCGGTCACGCGCCGTTCGTCGTCATTGCACGCCCGGGTGTGCCGACCAAACCGCTGACGCTTTATGTGAACAAGGCGCAGATCGGCAGCGAGTTCCACGGCAACGCGACGTGGGGCGCCTCGCAAGCGGGCATCGCGAAGGCGGTGGCCGAGTCGTTGGAGAACGGCACGTTGCCGCCGGAAGCGGAGAACGATTGGGTGGTCGTGTCGGCGAACTGGGTCAACCCGGCCACCGACGACCTGGACGCGGTCTACGAAAACAACTACCGCGCGTGCAGAAACGCAATTCTCGCGGCGATGAAAGGCCTGCCGCAGCGCGACGAAGTGTTCGCGGCCGCACGCGACGTCTCGAATCCCTTCTACACACCGAAACAACGCTGATTGCCGCGTCGGCTGCACGCGCCGCATCGCATCTGCATGGAGACAGTTTGATGGACTATGTTCGCCTCGGCCAATCCGGCCTGAAGGTTTCGCGCTTGTGCCTCGGCACCATGAATATGGGCACGCCGCAATGGAAGCCCTGGATTTTCGACGAAGCGCGTAGCGAGCCGATTGTTCGCCACGCGCTCGCGGCCGGCGTCAATTTCATCGACCTCGCCGATTTCTATTCGACGGGCGTCGGCGAAGAAGTGGTGGGCCGCATCCTGAAGCGCCTCGCGCGCCGCGAGGAAATCGTCGTGACGACGAAGGTCGGCTACGACATGGGCGCGTATCAGAACGCAGGCGGCCATTCGCGCAAGCATGTCATGGACGGCATCGACGGGTCGCTAAGGCGGCTCGGCATGGATTATGTCGACATCTACATGCTGCATTTCTTCGACGTGAACACGCCGGTCGAGGAAACCATGGGCGCGCTCAACGACATCGTGCGCGCGGGTAAGGCCCGCTATATCGGCGTCTCGACCATGTACACATGGCAGTTCGCGAAGATCATGCAGGTCTGCGAGCGCAACGGCTGGCATAAGCCGATCAACATGCAGTTGCAGTTGAATCTCGCGTATCGCGAGGAAGAGCGCGAGATGATTCCGTATTGCCAGGATCAAGGCGTCGGCGTCTCCGTGTTCAGTCCGCTCGCGCGCGGACTGTTGACGAGCGATGCCAATTCGACGCGCAATCAGACCGATTTCTTCACTGCGCAGATGTACGGCGATAACGTGTCGCGCGAAATCGCGGCGTCGGTAGCGCGCGTGGCCGCACGGCGGGGCGTCAGCGCTGCGCAGATCGCGCAGGCGTGGGTGCTCGCGCATGACGGCGTCGCAAGCATGCTCGTCGGTGCGGACACGCCGGCCCAGTTCGACAGCGCCATTGCGGCGCTTGGCACGACGCTCTCCGACGACGAGCTGTTCGAGCTCGAACGCAATTACACGCCGTGCGATCTGATCAACGATTACACCGCAGGCAAGCGCATTGCTCGCGAGCCGCGGCTCGCCCAAGGCGCGTTCGCCGAGAAGCTGGAGGAAGCCGCATGAACCCGTTTTTGCGGACCGGGCATTACATCGGCGGCGAGTGGTTTCAGAGCGCGCAGACCTATCCAGTTCTGAATCCCGCGACAGGCGAAGTCATCGCGGAAGTCGCGAAGGGCGGCGCAGCCGAGACAGCGCGAGCCATTGCCGCTGCGGAGCGGGCCTTCCCCGCCTGGCGATCGTTGACCGCGAAAGAGCGCGGCGCGCGCGTCAGGCGCTGGGGCGAGTTGATGCTCGAGCATCGCGATGCACTCGCCGAATTGCTGACGCGCGAACAAGGCAAGCCGCTCGCGGAAGCGCGCGGCGAAGTGGGCTACGCGGCGAGTTTCTTCGAATGGTTCGCCGAGGAAGCGAAGCGCGCGTATGGCGACGTGATTCCGAGCCCGAATCCGAACGCGAAGATCATCGTGACGCGCGAACCCGTCGGCGTCGTCGCGGCAATCACGCCGTGGAACTTCCCGCTCGCGATGATCACGCGCAAGGCCGGGCCCGCGCTCGCTGCAGGTTGCACGATGGTGCTCAAGCCGTCGGAAGAAACGCCGTTATCGGCCTTCGCGCTGGCCGTGCTGGCCGGGAAAGCGGGCATTCCGCCGGGCGTCTTCAACATCGTTTCCGGCGATGCAGTCGCGATAGGCGGCGCGCTGAGCGAATCCGAGGTGGTACGCAAGCTGTCGTTCACGGGCTCCACGCGCGTCGGCAAACTGCTCGCGAAGCAGTCGGCGGATACGTTGAAGAAGCTCTCGCTGGAGTTGGGCGGCAACGCGCCGTTCATTGTGTTCGACGACGCCGACCTCGACGCCGCCGTGCAGGGTGCGATGGCTTCCAAATTTCGCAACACCGGACAGACATGCGTTTGCGTCAATCGTTTCTACGTGCAGGACGGCGTCTATGACGCGTTCACGCAGGCACTCGCCCAGGCGGCGCGCAATATGCGCGTGGGCAACGCGCTGCTCGGCGACGTCGAACAAGGTCCGCTGATCAATCAGGCGGCGTTGACCAAGGTGCAAGCGCACGTCGCCGACGCGTTGCAAAAGGGCGCCAGGGTGTTGACCGGCGCTAAGCCGCACGTGCTTGGCGGCACCTTTTATGAGCCGACGGTTCTCGTCGATGCATCCAGTTCGATGCTGATCGCGCAGGAGGAAACCTTCGGGCCGGTCGCCGCGTGTTTTCGTTTCAGGACCGAAGAAGAAGTGGTGGCGGCTGCGAACGCGACGCCGTTCGGGCTCTCGGCGTATTTCTACACGCGGGATCTGGCGCGCGCGTGGCGCGTCGGTGAAGCGCTGGAAAGCGGCATGGTCGGCATTAACGAAGGGCTTCTCTCCACCGAAGTCGCGCCGTTTGGCGGCGTCAAACAGTCCGGACTTGGCCGCGAAGGGTCGAAGTACGGGCTCGATGAGTACACCGAGCTCAAGTACATGATGATGGGCGGTTTGGGGCGTTGATCGTTGCCGTTGATCGTGACCGCGCTGGTGGAAGTCACTTCGTGGCATCCGCCAGTTCAAAACAAACACAGGAGACAAGATGAATAATCAGGATATCCAGGCAAATCCACTCGACCTTGCCCCCGCTTTCCCCACGGCGGCATCGCCCGCAAGACGTCCCGTTTCCATCGACGACGTGCCGTTGAACGCGTTCCACGTCAAGATTGCCGGCCTCACGTTCGGCGCGCATTTCACCGAAGGTTTCGCGCTCGGTACCATCGGCTATGCGCTGGCCGCCATGAATCGTCAGATGCCGCTCGACGCGTTCTGGATGGGCATGATCGGCAGTTCCGCGCTGATGGGCATTTTTTTCGGTAGCCTCGTGTTTGGCTGGCTGTCGGACCGGCTCGGGCGGCAGAAAATTTTCCTGATGAGCTTTCTCGTCATCACCGTGGCTGCGTTTGCGCAGTTCTACGTCCACTCGCCTTTCGAACTGTGCCTGCTGCGCGTGTTGATCGGCTTCGGCATGGGTGGCGACTTTGCGGTGGGACACGCAATACTCGCGGAGTTTTCGCCGCGCAAGCATCGCGGAACATTGCTTGGATCGTTCAGCGTCATCTGGACCATCGGGTACGTGGTCGCGAACGTGCTCGGCATGCATTACGCCGACGCCTCGCCCGATGCATGGCGTTGGCTGCTTGCCTCGGCGGGCATTCCTGCGGTGATCGTACTGGTCGCGCGCATCGGCACCCCTGAGTCGCCGCGCTGGCTGCTCCGCAAAGGCCGGGCTGCGGAAGCGAAGTCCGTCGTGCTCAAGCATTTCGGCGAAAACGTGACACTCGACGGCGCCCGCGACGAATACGCGCAAACTGCCAGCGGGTTCATGCGTCTCTTCGAAAAAGACCTGGTTCGCCGGACCCTTTTCAACTGCGCGTTTTTCGTGTGCCTCGTGATTCCATACTTTGCGATCTACACGTTTCTGCCGACCATTCTGAAGGCGATTCACCTGAACAACGACTCGGGCGCGGATCTGCTGCTCAACGGCTTTCTCGTACTGGGTGCGCTGATCGGCATCTGGCTCACGATCAAGCTGTCGCGGCGTGTCTTCCTGATCGGCTCCTTCGCGGTGACCTGCCTGTCGCTGATTGCGCTGAGCGTGCTGCCGGAATCGGCGACGCTCGCCATGATCGTCGCGTTCGGCATTTTCACGCTGACGATGTCGGCATTCTCGAACCTCGTCGGGGTGTTCCCGCCGGAGTGCTTTCCCACCGAAGTCCGCGCCTGCGGCGTCGGTCTTGCCATTGCGTGCAGCCGTCTCGGCTCGGCGGTGGGCACGTTTCTGCTGCCACTCGGCATTGCCGGCTTCGGATTTCACCTCACGATGATCGTGCTTGCGGCTGTGCTGCTCGTCGGCATGATTGTTTCGATTGCCTGGGCGCCGGAAACCAAGCATTTGACGTTGAACGAGGCGAGCGGGGGATAAAAGGCAGGCGGCTTGCCCGGCTCCTTGCGGCCCGGCCCGGGTCGGCTGCGCTCCGCGGCGGCGTGCGCCTGAGCCGCGCCCGCGCAGCGCGACTAACGCTTCTATAGCTCCTGTCGGGTCCCCAAAGCTGGCCGCTCCTCGCGGGCGGCTTTCCCACGTCCGCCGTCCCGGCGTGTATCATTCGTTCCCTGCGCTGTTCTGCGCTGGCGATTATCCGTATTGTCGAACGCTCGTTCCCGACCTGTTTTCCGACGCGGCCCGGTTGCCATTGTGATGCGGGTTCCCGACCCGAGTCGCGCAGCTCGACGCCGCCGCGCCACGCGCGGCAGCCCGGAGGCCATCCGCTTCCGGAGACCGCCGAACCCCTATCTGTGACCGCCAGACCCGATGTCAGTCTCCGAACTCAAACGCCGCCGCACATTCGCGGTCATTTCCCACCCGGACGCGGGCAAAACCACGCTGACCGAAAAGCTGCTGCTGTTCTCGGGCGCGATTCAGATCGCCGGCACCGTGAAGGGCCGCAAAAGCAATCGCTACGCAACGTCCGACTGGATGGAAATCGAAAAGCAGCGCGGCATTTCAGTCGCGAGCTCGGTGATGCAGTTCGAGTACGGCGACGCCGTGATTAATCTGCTCGACACGCCGGGCCACGAAGACTTCTCGGAAGACACGTACCGCGTGCTCACGGCGGTGGATGCCGCCGTGATGGTGATCGACGGCGCGAACGGTGTCGAGGCACAGACGCTCAAGCTGCTCGAAGTCTGCCGCAGCCGCAAGACGCCTATCGTCACGTTTATCAACAAGCTCGACCGCGAAGTGCGCGAGCCGCTCGAACTGCTGGACGAGATCGAGCAGCACCTGGGCGTCGCAGCCGTGCCGTTCACGTGGCCGATCGGCATGGGCAAGGAATTCCAGGGTGTCTACGACATCCAGCGCGACCAGGTCCGCGTGTTCCGCGCCGGGCAGGACACGGCGGGCGGCGCAGTGGAAACTTTGCAAGCGTTGAGCGACGAAGAAGGCGAGCGCCGTTTCGGCCATAGCTGGACGAAGGCAAAGGAAGAAATCGACCTGATCACCGGCGCGACGCCGGATTTCGACCGCGAGCAGTTTCTCGCCGGCGAGCAGTCGCCGGTGCTGTTCGGCTCGGCGATCAACAACTTCGGCGTGAAGGAAATTCTCGACGCGCTGGTCGATCTGGCGCCGCCGCCGTCTATGCGCATGACCGTGCAGCGTCCGGTGATGCCCGATGAGCCGAAGTTCACGGGCGTCGTATTCAAGGTGCAGGCCAACATGGATCTGGCGCACCGCGACCGCGTGGCGTTCATCCGCGTTTGCTCGGGGCGTTTCGAGCGCGGCATGGCTGTGAAGGTGACGCGTTCCAACAAGACCTTCCGCGCAAATAACGTCGTGACGTTTCTGTCGCAGCGGCGCGAGACGGTGAGCGAGGCGTATCCGGGCGACATCATCGGTATTCCGAATCACGGCACGCTGAGTCTCGGCGATACGCTGACCGAAGGCGAAGCGCTGCAATTTGTCGGCCTGCCGTTTTTCGCGCCGGAAATTTTCCAGACTGTCGAAGTTGTCGATCCCATGCGTGCGAAGCAATTGGGCGAAGCATTGAAGCAGCTTGGCGAAGAAGGCGCGATTCAGGTGTTCCGTCCCGAAGTGGGCGGTTTGATGATTCTCGGCGCGGTCGGCCAACTGCAGTTCGAAGTGGTGTCACACCGTCTGTCGACCGAGTACAAGGTCGACGTGCGCATGGCGCCCGCGCGCTACCGCATGTCCCGCTGGGTGACGTGCGACGACCCCGCCGAATTGCGCCGCTTCACGGATTCATACGCCGCGCGAATTGCACTCGACGCATCCGACGCGCCGACGTATCTCGCTTCGCATGTGTCGGAGATCGAGGTCGCGCAAAAGGCGTGGCCGAAGATCGTGTTCAACGAGTTGCGCGAGCATTCGGGCGCGCCGTTCAAGAAGGCGATGTAACCGGCGCAAGGCCGCAGTCCGCATGCGTTCGTGCTTGCCGGCGGCGTCTTCAACAAGAAAAAGCCGCGTAGTGCAGACATGCACACGCGGCTTTTCAATTGCGGGCTCATGAGCACCATTGCCGGTGCTGATTCGCCGCGCGGCGTCAGCCCATTTTCAACACCTCCTCGCGCAGCCAGCTCGCGAACGCCTGCACGTACTCGAGCCCGGCGTGCTGCGACCCGACGTCCAACCAGTAGCCGAACGGCCCGCTCACTTCGACGTCTGAGAACTGGGCGAGGCTGCCGTCCGCCAGTTCCTCGACGATCATGTTCCTGTCGACGATAGCCAGTCCCGCGCCCTTGCGCGCCGCGCGAATCGCCTGTTCGAGCGTGGAAAACTCAATGCCGTTATCCGCATAGCGGGCGGGCAGTCCGGCCATGGCGAGCCAGTTCGGCCATAGGTCGAGTCGCGCGTCGTTGTGCAGCACGTGTAGCGCGGGCATATGTTCGAGCAGCCTGTCGAGCGGCTCGACCAGCAACCTGGGCGCGCCCACGAGCGCATGGCGCTCGGTCATCAGCAATTCGGAATGCGCGTCGGACAGCGCCTCGCGGCCGAAGCGGATGTTGCAGTGACAGTCCGCGGTCGGCTCGGTGCGGATCGACAACTCGACGTCCGGCATTTCGTCGGCGAGCGAACCGAGCCGCGGCGAGAACCATTGCGTCGCGAACGTGGGCGGCACGGCCACTACGAGACGGAGCCGGCCCTTTGCCGCGCTGATCTGGCGAAAGCCGCGCTCGATGGTGTCGAACGCGTCGGACAGACAGGGCAGGAACTCCAGCCCGGCGGCCGTCAGGCGAATGCCTTTGTGATCGCGCTCAAAAAGCTTCGCGCCGAGCGATTCCTCGAGCAGCTTGATCTGCCGGCTGACCGCGCCTTGCGTCACGCACAGCGCGCTCGCCGCGCGGTTGAAGCTCATGTGGCGCGCGGTTTCCTCGAAAAAGCGCAACGCGATGAGCGATGGCAAGCGTCGCATACATCACCTTCTGTCTCTTGATCATCCGGGGCAGCGCGGCCGATGGTGAGGCGCGCAGATCGCCTGCAATTGTCGCACCGAAGCGCGATATTTTGCCTGCGCACGCTAAAAAAATCACACAGCGCGGTTGCGCGAATGGAGCGTGGATTGATCTGATCGGCGTGACGTTCGAGAAGCGCCGCGCGTTCCCGTCGCTTCGCCTATCCTGACGAAGACGCGCGCGTCGACATTCGAGCGGCGCGCCCTTTCATTCGCGGAGTGCCTGTGACCGTTCGCAATCTCGACGCGTTGTTCCGACCGAAGTCCGTCGCCGTGATTGGCGCTTCCGAGCGGCCCGGCAGCACCGGCGCGATGGTGTTTGCGCGCTTGCTGGAGGGCGGCTTCGAGGGCCCGCTGTGGCCCGTCAATCCGAAGTACGAAACGCTTCGCGGCCGCCCGGTGATCGGCGATACCGGCGATTTGCCGCAAGCGCCCACCGTCGCACTGATCTGCACGCCGCCCGCAAGCTGGCCCTCGATCATTCACAAGCTCGGAGGTTTGGGGACGCGCGCGGCGATCATCGTCGGCGAGGCGCGCTCGGACGACGACCGGCTAGCGTTGCGGCATGCGCTCTCGGCGGCGCGACCGCATCTATTGCGAATCGTCGGGCCCGGCAGTCTGGGCGTCGTCACGCCGGCGCTGCGCGCGCAGCTCGGCGCACCGTCGTGCACGGTGAAGGCGGGCGGCGTCGCGTGGGTGTCGCAGTCGAACGCGCTGACCAACGCGGTGCTCGGCTGGGCGCAGGCACGCGGTCTCGGCTTCTCGCACGCGGTGGCACTAGGCGGCGAGGCCGATGTGGACGCGGGCGACGTGCTCGACTATCTGGCCAGCGACCCCGGCACGCGCGCGATCCTGCTCGAGCTCGACAGCGTGCGGGCGGCGCGCAAGTTCATGTCGGCGGCTCGTGCGGCGGCGCGCAACAAACCGGTGCTGGCGCTGCGCTCGGGCCGCGCCGATCCCGCAGACGCGCTTTACACCGCCGCCTTCCGCCGCGCGGGCATGGTGCGCGTGGACGCGCTCGACGATCTGCTCGATGAAATCGAAACGCTCGGCGTGGGCCGCGTGGCCGCGGGCGCGACGGCGACGCTGATCACGAGCGACCGCGGCCTCGCCACCCTCGCGCACGACGCCTTCGCCGCGGCCGGCGAGACGCTCGCGCCGTGGCCGGAGGAAGCATCGCAGGCGTTGCGGCAAGCGCTGCCGCATGCGGTGGGCGGCAACCCGCTGCAACTCGGCGACGACGCGCGTCCCGAGCATTTCGGCACGGCCCTGAAACTGCTTGCCGGGCATCGCGGCACCGGCACGGCTTTCGTCGTGCACGCGTCGACGCACGGCGCGCCGGTCGGCGAGGTCGCGCAGGCGCTGATTGCGAATCAGCGGTTTGCGTATCGCGGTCTGCTCGCGTGTTTCTTTGGCGGCGTGGACGCCGCGACGCGCGACGCACTGCATGCGCAAGGCATTCCAGTTCACACGACGCCGCAGCGGCTCGCCCGCGCGTTCGCGCGTCTCGTCGATTACCGGATGGGACGCGAACTGCTGATGCAGACGCCGGAGGGCTTGCCGGCCGAAGTGCCTGACGCGATCGACGCCGCGCAGACCCAGGCACGCGCGGCGCTCGCGGCAGGTGAGCGCCAACTTACGGGCCAAGCCGCGGCGGGCGTATTGGAGCGCTTCGGGCTCGAGATCGAGGCGCCGCATTCCGGCGCGGACGCGGCGGCCGGGCAGCCTGTGCGCGAACCGGGCGATTGCGCGCGAAGCGATAGCGGGTCGCTGCGCAAGCCGGTGGTCGACATCGCCGTCGAGCTGCATGACGACGACAACTTCGGCCCGGTGTTCCGCTTTACGGCGCCCTCGGCCGATGGCGTTGCGGAGCCGCTGCGCATCTACGGTTTGCCGCCGCTCAATCGGACGCTCGCTCGCGACATCGTCACGCGTTCGCCGTATGCGCGGCTCGTCACGCCGGAGCCGGCGCTGGCCGCTTTGACGGCGCTCTCGCAGGCTGTCTGCGATGTGCGCGAGATCGTCGGCATGACGCTTACGCTGCGCGTGTACCGCGATCACGTGACGATACTCGATCCCACGCTCGCTATCGCGCCGACGCGCAGCAGGCTCGCAATCGTGCCGTATCCGCGTTGCTTCGAGGAGACGCTCGACTGGCAAGGTCTGCGCATAACCGTGCGCCCCATACGCCCCGAAGACGAGGCGGCGCACCACGATTTCGTCGAGGCGATGACACCGGAGGATCTGCGGCTGAGGTTTTTCGGTGCCGTAGGCAGCTTCGATCACTCGCAGCTCGCGCGCATGACGCAGATCGACTATGACCGCGAAATGGCGCTGATCGCGACCGTGCAAAGCGAAGACGGCGTGCCGCGCACGCTCGGCGTGGTGCGCGCCGTCGCCGATCCGGACAACGAAACGGCGGAATTCGCGGTGGCTATTCGTTCGGACCAGAAAGGGCGGCGGCTCGGGCGGCTGCTGACGGATCGCATCATCCGCTATGCGCGGGCGCGCGGCACGCACTGGCTCGTCGGGGAGGCGCTGCGCGAAAACACCGCCATGATCGCTCTCGCCAAAGCGAGCGGCTTCACGATTACGCGGACGGAAGATCCGGCTGTGGTGGGTTTTCGGATGGCGCTGGATGAAAACGTCGAAGCCGGGAAGTGCGCCGCTGCCGGGGACGAGGCGCCGTAATCCCGGAAATACGATCGATCAGGCGGGCAACTTCACCGCTGCCTCATCCACCTGCGCCCGCGTGATCGCGAGTTCCTCGAGCCACGCATCCGCATAGACCGCGCCCGTCTCGCGCTCGAGCCGCGCAATAGTCGCTGCGCAACGATTCGCATCTTTGGGCGTCGCGATAAACGACTTCACCGACTGCCCCGCCTTGAACGCATCGAACAACGGCACGCGAATGTCGTCCGGCAGAGCACGTGCGGTCCATTGATACGGCTTGCCGTTGAACGTGAACGACGGCGGCAGCACGCGCTCCTTCTTCGCGGCCGGAATCAGGCCATAGGTGCGCGCAGCTTCGCCGATCTGCTCCGGTGAAAACAGCTCGTCCGGGCTGATATCGAATTGCTGGATGAAAGTCTCGATGCTCTGCATCGCCGCCGCGCGATCGTCGCGGCGCTTTTGCGCATGAGCGACGATGTCGCGCAGTTCGTCGGCTTCTTCCGCTGTGATCGTGAAGCTCGATTGCTTCTGCTGAAGTTCGGAAAAACGCTGGAATTCGGAGTCGGTCAGAAGTTTCGCCATTGCTTTTCGATGAGCGCGCACGAATGACTTCACGCGGCGTCGTTTTTGAGAGGGCCGCCATTCTAAACCATGTAGGCGAGCGGCCAGCTTCAAAACCGAACTTTGGCGCCGCGACTTCTGCAATCAATCGGCGATCACCCTGCAATCACCCGTCAGCCAGAATTCACATGCCGCTCAAACGGCCTGCTCGCGAAACATCGAAAGCGCCTGCACCGTCTCACGCAGGAGCGCCGTCGCGGCCGCGAGCGTGGGCGCGACATATTCGTCGATACGCTTCAGATACGGACAGGTAAGCGCCGCGATAGCCTGGCCGGACGGCCCAAGCACCGGGAAAGTGACGTCGGTCACACCGAACGTCTGCTGGCTGTCCTTCTGCGAGAAGCCGGCAGCACGAATCCGCTCGCACGCTGCTTCCAGCGCGTCGCGGTCTATGGTCACCTCGCCCTTAACCTTGGTGTGCTCGGCGAGCATCTGCGCGCGCTGTTCGACGGTCTGGAAGGCGAGCATCACGCGGCCCGAGCCCGTGTCGATCAGACCGACCCGCGAACCGAGCCGCACCGACATGCCCCACGTGCCCGGTCCGTCCACCTGCGCGATGACGAGCAGATTGCCGCGGTCGTACACGGCAAGGTGACACGATTGCTCGGCGGCGTCGGCGAAACGTTGCATGAGCGGCAATGCCTCGGAGATGAGCCGGTTCATCGGCGGATGACGATGCGCCAGCGCATACAGCTTCAGGCTCAGCGA
Source organism: Burkholderia sp. WSM2230 (assembly GCF_000472445.1). Taxonomy (GTDB): domain Bacteria; phylum Pseudomonadota; class Gammaproteobacteria; order Burkholderiales; family Burkholderiaceae; genus Paraburkholderia. Next base: position 68,460 of record NZ_AXAJ01000005.1, on the reverse strand, counting down.
ATAGCGGTCGCCGCCCTTCGAGCGCACCACGTACTGGCGCGCGACCAGGCGTTCGAGCATCCGGTACATCTCGCTGGCATTGCGCCCGAGCAGCTTCGTGATCTCGGCGCGCGTGAGCCCCTCCTTCTGCTCGGCCAGTAACTCGAGGATGTCAAGGCCTTTGTCGAGCGCGGGGGCGCGATATCGGTCGGCATCGTCTTTGTCTTCTGCGTCCATCGTGAGGAAATTCCGTGGGCTGTTCTCAGTAGCTGGCGCTTGAGTGTAAGTGCGGCAGCGGTTTCCGTGCGAGCGGATGCGTCCAGGGAAAGTACGGACCCTTGGTGCAGCGCACATTCCTTGACTTCGAAAAGTCCGTATATGAATAATACGTTCATTGGTGAATGAGTGCATATCCATGTTCGCCAATATCCATAAGAAAGCGCAGGACGAAGTGCCGGCATCCACGACCGGTTCACGCAGTTCAACAACGCATATCAGGAGACAGCCCATGTCGTTCGCGAAAGAGCCGCAGCCGGCCCGCCAGTCGTTTCGCCGTTCCTTCCGCATTTCTTTCCGTCAGCCGCTTTTCACGGCAGCCGCGGCTGCGTGCATCGCCGCGCTCGGTGCGAGCGGCGCTGCGCAGGCAGCGGATGCCGGCAAGGTCGGCCTTGGCCTGCCGCTGCTGACCTCGCCGTTCTGGCAGTCGTACAACAACTATCTGCCGAAGTACGCGAAGGAAATGGGCATCGACATCCTTGCGCCCGTCAATTCGAACGGCGATCCGGTACAGCAGATCACCGACATGAACAACCTGCTGAACCTCGGCGCGAAGGGCATCGTGGTCGGCCCGCTCGACTCTGCGGCGATCAGCCGCGCGCTCGACGCCGCGACGGCGCGCAACGTGCCGGTCGTCGCCGTCGACGTCGCGCCGACGCAAGGCAAGATCGCGATGGTCGTGCGCGCCGACAATCACGCATACGGCGAGAAGGCGTGCAAATACATCGGCGAGCATGTTAAGTCGGGCAAGGTCGTGCAGATCATGGGCGACCTCGGCTCGGTGAACGGACGCGACCGCTCCGAAGCATTCCGCTCGTGCCTGAAGGGCTATGCTGGCCTGAAGCTGCTGGAAATCCCGGCGAGCTGGAAGGGCGACGTCGCGGCCTCGGGGCTCGACAGCCTGCTGACCGCGAATCCCGACGTGAAAGCGATTTACATGCAGGCGGGCGGCGTGTATCTGTCGCCGACGCTGCAAACACTGCGCCGCAAGCAGATGCTGTTTCCCGCCGGCGACGCGAAGCACGTCGTGATCGTGAGTAATGACGGCATTCCGCAGGAGTTCGACGCGATCCGCCGCGGCGACATCGACGCGACCGTGTCCCAGCCCGCCGATTCGTACGCGAAGTACGGCCTGTACTACATCAAGGCGGCGTTGGCCGGGCAGACCTTCAAGCCTGGCCCGACCGATCACGGCAGCACCATCATCCAGCTGGCGCCGGGCATTCTCGAAGACCAGTTGCCCGCGCCGCTCGTGACGAAGTCGAATGTCGACGACAAGGCGCTGTGGGGCAACACGGTCAAATGAGCGGCGCAATGAGCGAGCTCACGTCATCCGCGCCGAATGCCTCGGTGGTCGAAGCATTGGCCGTCACCAAACGCTACGGCTCCACGGCGGCGCTGAACGACGTGAGCATGCGCGTGATGCCTGGCGAGTCGCATGCGCTCGTCGGACGCAACGGCGCGGGCAAATCGACGCTCGTGTCGATTCTGACCGGTTTGCGCAAGCCCGATACCGGCGAGGTGCGCTTTGCTGGCGAACCCGCACCGCCGCTTGCGGATCGCGATGCATGGCGAGAGCGCGTGGCCTGCGTCTACCAGCATTCGACCATCATTCGCGATCTTTCCGTCGCCGAAAATCTGTTCATCAACCGACAGCCGTCGCGCGGCGGCGTGATTGACTGGCGAGCCATGCGCCGCGACGCACGCGCGTTGCTCGACCACTGGAAGATCGACGTGCGTGAAGACGCGCGGGCCGGCGACCTGAGCGTCGAAGCGCGGCAGCTTGTCGAGATCGCGCGGGCGTTGTCGTACGGCGCGCGCTTCATCATTCTCGACGAACCCACCGCGCAGCTCGACGGCGACGAAATCAAGCGCCTGTTCCGGCGTATCGAGGAATTGCAGCGCGAAGGCGTGACGTTCCTGTTCATCTCGCACCATCTGCAAGAGGTGTATGAGATCTGTCAGGCGGTCACGGTGTTGCGCGACGCGCGGCATATCGTCAGCGCGCCGGTTGCCGCGTTGCCGCGCGAGCAGCTGATCGAAGCGATGACCGGCGAACGCGGTGGCCTGCTGGTCCCGGACGCGGCGGCGCGCCAGCCCTTGCCCGCCAGCTCCGCGATTGCACTGCAAGTCGATCAGTTGAGCGGCGCGGATTACGAAGACGTGTCGTTCTCCGTGCGGCGCGGCGAAGTGGTCGGCCTGACGGGCGCGACGAGCAGCGGCCGCACCAGCGTGGCCGAAGCGATTGCCGGGCTGCGCGCGGCGAAGCGCGGCACGATCAGCGTGGACGGCGCAAAGCTGCCGCCCGGCGATGTGCCCGCGGCGCTCGCGAACGGCGTTGGCTGCGTGCCGAAAGATCGCCATCACGAAGGGCTCGTGTTGACGCAATCCATCGCGGAGAACGCGTCGATGACGATTGCGCGCCTCTTCGGCAAATTCGGCATCGCGACGCCCGCAAAGAAAAACGCATTCGGCCAGAAGATGATCGACGCGCTCGGCATCGTCGCGCAAGGACCGGAGCATGTCGTCTCCGGTCTGTCGGGCGGCAATCAACAGAAGGTCGTGATGGCGCGCGCGCTCGCCACCGACCCCAAAGTGCTTGTGTTGATCGACCCGACTGCGGGCGTCGATGTGAAGTCGAAAGAGGCGCTGCTGTCAGTGGTGGATCGCGTGGGCGAAGAAGGCAAGGCCGTGCTCGTCGTGTCCGGCGAACTCGACGATCTGCGTACCTGTGATCGTGTACTCGTCATGTTCCGTGGCCGCATTGCTGCGGAGTTTCCCGCGGGCTGGCAGGACCAGGATCTGATTGCATCCGTTGAAGGAGTAAGTCTTCATGAAGAATAGTGTGTCCAGTCCCGCGTTCGGCGCAGCGCAGGCACAGGTTCAGGGCCAGGCCCACGCGCCCGGCGGGCCCGCGCCGCGCGGCAAGCGTGGCCGCGCGGAGCTTGCGCGCCTGCGTGAGCTCGCATTGTTGCCCGCGCTCGTGCTGCTGATCGTGGTCGGCGCATTCGTCAGCCCGAGCTTTCTCACGCGAGCGAATCTGATTAGCGTGCTTGGCGCTTCGGCGGCGCTCGCGCTCGTCGTGCTTGCGGAATCGCTGATCGTGCTGACGGGCAAGTTCGATTTGTCGCTGGAATCGACGGTCGGTATAGCGCCCGCCGTCGGCGCGATGCTCGTCATGCCGGCGGCGTCCGCCGGGTTCGGCACGCAATGGCCGGCGGCGGCCGGCTTGCTGGCGATTCTCGCAGTCGGCGCGGCGATTGGCGTGATCAACGGCTTTCTGGTGGTGCGCTTGCGGCTGAACGCGTTCATCGTCACGCTCGCCATGCTGATCGTGCTGCGCGGCATGCTGGTCGGCGCGACCAAGGGCGGTACGCTGTTCGACATGCCGCCGTCGTTTTTCTCGCTTGCGACCACCATCGTGCTCGGCTTGCCGTTGTCCGTGTGGCTCGCCGCAGCGGCCTTCGCGATTGCCGCGTTCATGTTGCGCTATCACCGCCTTGGCCGCGCGCTGTACGCAATCGGCGGCAATCCTGAGGCGGCGCGCGCTGCCGGCATTCGCGTCGAGCGCATCACGTGGGGCGTGTTCATTCTCGGCAGCATGCTCGCCTCGGTGGGCGGACTGATCGTGACCGGCTATGTCGGCGCGATCAATGCGAACCAGGGCAACGGCATGATCTTCACGGTGTTCGCGGCGGCGGTGATCGGCGGCATTTCGCTCGACGGCGGCAAAGGCACGATGATCGGCGCGCTCTCCGGCGTGCTGTTGCTCGGCGTCGTGCAAAACCTGCTGACGCTCGCCCAGGTGCCGTCGTTCTGGATTCAGGCGATTTACGGCGCGATCATTCTCGGCTCGCTGATGGTGGCTCGGCTCGCGAGCGGCGAAGGTCAGAACTAGAGCAACGTTAATCCAACGGCCCTCACGGAGAACTCATTTGACCAGCCGCACACAAGAAACCGATCCGCGACTGATCCTGCTCAGTCCGGACGACAACTGCCTGATCGCGGCGGCGCGGCTTGACGCCGGCACGCAAGTCGAGATCGAAGGCGAGCGCATCACACTCGCGCGGACCATCGAACTGGGCCACAAGGTGGCGCGCCACGATCTCGCGAAAGACGACAAGGTGCTGCGTTATGGCGCCGTGATTGGCCACGTCACCGAAGCCGTGCGGCGCGGCGAGCATCTGCATACGCACAACCTGGAAAGCGATTACCTGCCGACTTACACGCACGACGCGGGTCATCAATTCGTACATCACTGATTTGCGCATAACGACGCGGTCTTGCGCCGCGCGGGAACGATCATGACTGAGACATCCGTAGCAAGCGCGTTTGCGCAACCGCCGATGCTGCAAGGCTACCTTCGTAGCGACGGCCGCAAGGGCATCCGCAATGTGGTCGCGGTCGCGTATCTGGTCGAGTGCGCGCATCACGTGGCGGGCGAGATCGTCGCGCAGTTTCGCCAGCCGCTCGACGCATTCGGCGACGCGAGAGCCGCGCACGAGCCGCCGGTTCATCTGATCGGCTTTCCGGGCTGCTATCCGAACGAATACGCGGAAAAGATGCTCGAGCGGCTCGCCACGCATCCGAACGTGGGCGCGGTGCTGTTCGTCTCTTTGGGATGCGAGAGCATGAATAAGCACTATCTCGTCGATGTCGTGCGCGCGAGCGGCCGTCCCGTCGAAGTGCTGACCATTCAGGAGAAGGGCGGCACGCGCAGCACGATTCAGTATGGCGTGGACTGGGTGCGCGGCGCACGCGAGCAACTCGCCGCGCAACAGAAAGTGCCCATGGCGCTTGGCGAACTGGTGATCGGCACGATTTGCGGCGGCTCGGACGGCACCAGCGGCATTACCGCGAATCCGGCCGTGGGCCGCGCGTTCGATCATCTGATCGACGCCGGCGCGACCTGCATCTTCGAGGAGACCGGCGAACTCGTCGGCTGCGAGTTTCACATGAAGACGCGCGCGGCGCGGCCGGAACTCGGCGATGCGATCGTCGAGTGTGTGGAGAAAGCGGCGCGTTATTACTCGATTCTCGGCCACGGCAGTTTTGCGGTTGGCAACGCGGACGGCGGCCTTACCACACAGGAAGAAAAATCGCTCGGGGCGTATGCAAAAAGCGGCGCCTCGCCGATTACCGGCATCGTCAAGCCGGGCGACATTCCGCCGACCGGCGGCCTGTACCTGCTCGACGTCGTGCCCGACGGCGAGCCGCGCTTCGGCTTTCCGAACATCAGCGACAATGCGGAAATTGGCGAGCTGATTGCTTGCGGCGCGCATGTGATTCTGTTCACCACGGGGCGCGGCTCGGTGGTTGGCTCGGCAATCTCGCCGGTCATCAAGATCTGCGCGAATCCCGCCACGTATCGCAATCTCTCAGGCGATATGGATGTCGACGCGGGCCGCATTCTCGAAGGACGCGGCACGCTCGACGAAGTAGGCCGCGAAGTGTTCGAGCAGACGGTGGCAGTGTCGCAAGGCGCCGCGTCGAAGTCCGAAATGCTGGGACACCAGGAATTCATTCTCACGTATAAGACGTTCGAGCCAGTCGGACCTGCATGTCTGCCGTCGAGCGCGGGCGCGCCGCGGCGTTTAATGGCTGCCCAGCAGCAATGAGCAGTTGCAGTGAGCGCTGGCTGCCGGTGTGATAAAAAGAACGTTCTACTGGAGACGCGTCAAATGACCGCAACGAACGGTTCAAAGGTGCGGCAGCGCCGCCGCGTGGGCCGCGGCACGCTGCAAGTGACGGGACTGAGCCTCGGCACGGCGCCGCTCGGCGGCCTCTATCGCGATCTGTCAGACGAAGAGGCGCACGCAACCATCGTAGCCGCGTGGGACGCCGGCGTGCGTTATTTCGACACCGCGCCGCATTACGGCAACACCAAGGCGGAGCATCGGCTGGGCGACGCGTTGCGCCGCTATCCGCGCAGCGAGTACGTGTTGTCGACCAAGGTCGGCCGCCGCTTCGTGCCGCGCACCACGCCTTACGAGGGCAAGGAAGGCTGGCAGAATCCGCTGCCCTTCGAGGCGGTCTACGACTATACGCACGACGGTATCTTCCGTTCGTTCGAAGACAGCCAGCAGCGGCTCGGCATTATCGACATCGACATTCTGCTGGTGCACGACATTGGCCGCGTCACGCACGGCGAGAACAATCCTCATTACTGGCGGCAACTCACGGAAGGCGGCGGTTTTCGCGCGCTCGACGAACTGCGCTCGGCCGGCGCGATCAAGGCCGTGGGACTCGGCGTCAACGAAGGCGCGGTAATACTCGACGCGATGGCCGAGTTCGATATCGATTGCGCGTTGCTCGCCGGGCGTTATACGCTCCTCGAACAGACGACTCTCGACGACCTCTTGCCGGCATGCGAGAAGCGTGGCGTCAGCATCCTGTTGGGCGGCGCGTTCAACTCGGGCATTCTGGCGCGAGGTGTCGAAGGCGATCTGAAATTCAACTACGGCGAGGCGCCGCGCGAAGTGATCGAGCGCGTTGCGCGGCTCGAGGCGGTGTGCCGCGACCACGGCGTGCCGCTTGCCGCCGCGGCCTTGCAGTTTCCGTATGCGCATCCGGCGGTCGCCACTGTGTTGACCGGCGCGCGCAGTGCCGACGAATTGCGCGAGAACGCGGCGTCGTTCGAGTTGCCCATCCCAGCGGCCTTGTGGTCCGCGCTGCGCGACGAGGGCCTGCTCGACGCCCGCGCGCCCGCGCCAGAGGACTGATCTGACGATGCATATCGACGCCCACCAGCACTATTGGGACCCAGCCCGCGGCGATTACGAATGGCTCACGCCGGAGCTCGAAATTCTCTATAGGCCGTTCGGCCCGGCCGACCTCAAACCGTTGCGCGAGCGAGCGGGCATTGAGAAAACGGTGGTCGTGCAGGCGGCGCCGACCATCGATGAAACGCGTTATCTGCTGGACATCGCGCGCGATGAGCCGTCCATTGCGGGCGTGGTCGGCTGGGTGCCGCTGCTGCTGCCGACCGCGCCGGCCTTGATCGGCGCGCTCGCCAAGGAGCCGAAGTTCAAGGGCGTGCGGCCCATGCTGCAAGACCTGCCCGACGATACCTGGATCGCGAATCCGGATCTCGCGCCGGCCATTGAAGCGCTGATCGCAGACGACCTCGCTTTCGATGCGCTGATTTACGCGCGGCACGTCGAACATGTTGAAACGTTCGCGCGCCGGTTTCCGGCGCTGCGTGTCGTGGTCGATCACGGCGCCAAGCCGCCGATCCGTTACGGTCAGGCGGGCTGGCAAAGTTGGGCCGATGCGATTGCGCGGCTCGCGAAGCTGCCCGGCGTGCATTGCAAGCTGTCGGGTCTCGCGACCGAGGCTTCGCCGGGCTGGACCGAGCAAACGCTGCGGCCCTACGTCGAGCATCTGCTGGCCACGTTCGGTCCGGCGCGGCTCATGTGGGGCAGCGACTGGCCCGTGCTCGAACTCAATGGCGATTATCTGCTGTGGCATTCGGTGGCGAACACGCTGCTTGCGTCGCTCGGCGACGGCGAGCGTGAAGCGGTTTTCGGCGGCAACGCCGCTGCGTTTTATCGACTGTGACGTCACGAAAAGAAGCGTGACGAACACAGGTTAAGCCCATTCAACTGGAGTCGTAGATGACACAAAGACTGGCCGGCAAGACAGCATTGATTACCGCGGCGGGACAAGGCATCGGCCTTGCAACCGCCGAAGTTTTCGCCCGCGAAGGCGCGCGCGTGATCGCCACCGACGTCCGCATCGACGGGCTCGCCGGCAAGCCGGTCGAGGCGCGCAAGCTGGACGTGCTCGACGGCGACGCGATCAAGGCACTGGCCGCCGAGCTGGGCCCCATCGACGTGCTGTTCAACTGCGCCGGCTTCGTTCATGCAGGCTCCATTCTCGAGTGCAGCGAGGAGGATTGGGACTTCGCGTTCGACCTGAACGTGAAGGCGATGTACCGGATGATCCGCGCGTTCCTGCCCGCCATGCTGGAGCGCGGCGGCGGGTCGATCATCAATATGTCGTCGGCGGCTTCGAGCGTGAAGGGCGTGCCGAACCGCTTCGCGTATAGCGCTTCGAAAGCGGCGGTGATCGGGCTGACCAAGTCGGTCGCCGCGGATTTCATCACGCGTGGTATACGTTGCAATGCGATTTGCCCCGGCACGGTGTCGTCGCCGTCGCTCGAACAGCGGATCGTGGCGCAGGCCGCGGCGCAAGGCGCGACGCTCGAAGCCGTGCAGGCGGCGTTCGTCGCCCGCCAGCCGATGGGCCGCATCGGCAAACCCGAGGAGATCGCCGCGCTCGCACTGTATCTCGCGTCTGACGAGTCGTCGTTTACGACGGGTCACGCACATGTGATCGACGGCGGCTGGTCGAATTGAAAATGCCGCCGCATGAGCGCGCGCACACGGACGTATTAACCGAACACCACTGAAAACCAGAGGAAAGTGCAACGATGAAACTGCTTCGTTACGGGCCGAAAGGCCAGGAAAAGCCAGGCTTGCTAGACGCGCAAGGCAAGATTCGCGACCTGTCCGGCGTGGTTGCCGACATCGACGGCGCGGCGCTGACCGACGAGGGCCTCGCCAAACTGCGCGCACTTGATCCGGCAACGCTGCCGGTCGTGGAAGGCAATCCGCGCATGGGACCGTGCGTGGGCAAGATCGGCAAGTTCATCTGCATAGGCCTGAACTACGCGGATCACGCGGCAGAATCGAATCTACCGGTGCCTGCCGAACCTGTGATCTTCAACAAATGGACGAGCGCAATTTGCGGTCCCAACGACGACGTGGAAATCCCGCGCGGCTCGAAGAAGACCGATTGGGAAGTCGAACTCGGCGTAGTGATCGGCAAGCCCGCCAAGTACATCGACGAGGCGAACGCGCTCGACTACGTTGCCGGCTATTGCGTGATCAACGACGTGTCGGAGCGCGAATGGCAGATCGAACGCGGCGGTACGTGGGACAAGGGCAAGGGCTTCGACACCTTCGGCCCGATCGGCCCATGGATGGTCACGCGCGACGAAGTCGCCGATCCGCAGAACCTGAGCCTGTGGCTCGAAGTGGACGGTCACCGCTACCAGAACGGCAATACGAAGACGATGGTATTCGGCGTCGCCAAGCTGGTTTCGTATGTGTCGCAGTGCATGAGCCTGCAACCGGGCGATGTCATTTCCACCGGCACGCCGCCTGGCGTCGGCATGGGCGTCAAGCCGAATCCGGTGTATCTGAAGTCGGGGCAGACCATTCGCCTCGGCATTGAAGGTCTCGGCGAGCAAACGCAGAAGACCTACGCGGCGGAGTAAGCCGCTCCGAAGCGGCGCGAGGCGCTCGCGCGCATCTAGCCGCAAAACAGTCGCGGCGCTCGCGCGCTTCACGCCGCAAAAGTGCCCGCGCGGGCCAACGCGCGTCAATTCGCCGGTTCGTGGTCGCCGTTCTCGCTGATCCTGTTGACCGTGCCTTGCGCGACCGCGACCAGTTTCTCGCGGTTGCCGTCCATCACGAATATGTTGCACTGGCAGGTCGCCTGATGGCGGCCTGCGTACACGACCTCCGCCCGCGCGATCAGCGTGCCGTTCACCGCCGGCCGCAGATAGTTGATCTTGTATTCCCCCGTCACGACCTTCGGCCCAAGCGAGAGTGCGCCGGCAAAGGTCAGCGCGTTGTCGGCGAGATAGCTGATCACGCCGCCATGCACGAAGCCGTGCTGCTGCCGCAGTTCGTCGCGGATCGGCAGGCTCAGCGCGAGTTCGCCGGTGCCCGTGTACATCAGCTCGGCGCCTAGCAGCATGCTGAACGGCTGGGCGTGCAATGCGCCGCGCGCCCGGTCGAGTAGGTCAGTCATTGTGATTCCTTCGAGGAAGGCCCGCGGTGGCATCGCGCACGGGAGTGCGCTCGTTAGTCCCTACCCACTCTAGGAAGCGCCGACGCACGCCGTCAAGGTGAATCGGAAATATCTGCGCGGCATTGTTGTGCCGGATGACAGAAATCCAGACGTTGGCCGACGTACGCGCGACGTAAACGCGACGTAAGGCGAACTTTGGCGACTTTGCCCTTCAGCAAGCTCCCAGGCTGCCGTTAACCCTGACGTAGCTCCCGTTATTCTTTGCCTTCAGGTGTTCACGATGTTCAGCAAGATAAAGGTCGCATCCGGCCTGTTGTGTGTTCTGGCCGCTTTCTGCGTTTTCCAGCTTGTCACGGTGGGCTTGGGATTCTGGTCATTGACGCGCACTCATGACGACGTTGGCGATCTTTCGAACATAGCGCTCAAGCAGGTGAACGCCGTCAACGAAACGACGCAGCATCTGATGGACGCGCGCATCAACCTGTCGCGCGCCGGTACCCGGATGGTGCGCGGCGGCGCGGAGCCGACGGACATCGTTCAGCATGCCCGCGAGCAGCTCACGGCGGCCGAGCAGTCGTTCAACACGTTCGCGAGCGCCCCGAAGACGAGCGACGAAAACAGTGCCCGCGCGGCGGCGCTCGGCGAGCGCTACAAGAAGCTGCACGGCGCGCTCACCGAACTTGCGCAGTTTCTCGACGCGAACAATATCCAGGCATTTCTGGACCAGCCGACGCAGTCGTTCCAGGACGCGTATCTGACCGAGCTGCACAACTTCACGCAGTTCGGCAACGCGGCGAGCCGCGCGTCGCTGGACTCGATCGACACGCGGATGTCGGCTTTCCGCGTCGTCAGCATTGTCATTCTGCTTGCGCTGGTTGGCGGCACGTTTGCGGTTCATCTCGGCTTGCGCCGCGGCGTGGTCGCGCCGCTGGAAGAAGTCGGCCGTCACTTCGAGCGCATTGCGCAAGGGCGTCTCGATCAGCCGATTGCCGCACGCGGCACCAACGAAATCGGCCGGCTGTTCTCGGGCCTCGCGAAGATGCAGGCAAGTGTCGCCCGCACCGTGCAGACCGTGCGCGAATCCGCCGACTCGATTCACCTTGGCGCCGATGAAATCGCGACCGGCAACGCCGATCTTTCTGCGCGGACGGAGAATCAGGCGGCATCGCTTGAGGAAACGGCTTCGAGCATGGAGGAACTCACCGCCACCGTGCGTCAGAATGCCGACCACGCGCGTGAGGCGAATGCATTGGCCGAGACGGCGCTCGAAGCGACTTCGCGCGGCAGCGAAGTGGTGGACAAGGTCGTAGACAAAATGCGCGGCATCGCGCAAAGCTCGGACAAGATTGCGGAGATCATTTCGGTGATCGACGGCATTGCGTTCCAGACCAATATCCTCGCGCTGAATGCGGCGGTCGAGGCAGCGCGCGCCGGCGAGCAGGGCCGCGGCTTCGCGGTCGTGGCCGGCGAAGTGCGCGGTCTGGCCCAGCGCAGCGCACAGTCGGCGAAGGAAATCAAGACGCTGATCAGCGAGTCGGTTGCCGAAATCCAGGGCGGTTCGGCGCTGGTCGAGCACGCCGGCGAGGCGATGAGCAACGTGTCCGCGTCCATTTCGCGTGTCACGCAGATGATGGCGGAGATCAGCGCCTCGTCGCTCGAGCAAAGCACCGGCATCGAGCAGGTTAACCAGGCCGTGGTCCAGATGGACGCGATGACGCAGCAGAACGCAGCGCTCGTCGAAGAGGCGGCGGCAGCGGCAGCTTCGCTGCATCAACAGACGCAGCAATTGAAAGAGGCGGTTTCCGTCTTCGAAATTTCGGAGTCTGTGTTGCGCACACAACAGATTGATGAAATGCCGCCGAAATCTGCGCAATTTGCGTTGTCGCGGATGCGCGCGATTTAAATTGTCTGCGCTTAAAAATCAGGCAGCGGGAAAAAGAAAATGGCCCGCAAAAGCGGGCCATTTTTGTATTGGACGCAAGCGTCTAAGCGTGCGTCAGCCTACCTCGTACCGTGGGTACTTAGGCCGGCGTGATGTTCGCAGCTTGCTTGCCCTTCGGGCCTTGCTTCACTTCGAACGACACCTTCTGGTTTTCCTGCAGGGACTTGAAGCCGCTGCCTTGAACTTCCGAAAAGTGCGCAAACAGGTCTTCGCCGCCGTCGTCCGGCGTGATGAAGCCAAAGCCCTTTGCATCGTTAAACCACTTCACAGTACCTGTTGCCATTTTTGATCCAGTAAATGTTGTGTATTGCATTCGCGCCCGCTATTTCTCAACCCGAGAACGAGCGCGAAGTACGAGTTGTATCACGTCTTTATGACAGACGCCAATCAACCCGTATTCGGGTATTCCCCGGCTTCGGTGTTTTTTGGCTCTCGCGAGCCTGAAAAAAGACGTCCTTAAAGCCAGGGTAAACCATTTGGCAATAAGGTTTTTCGCTGGCTTCAGCGCGAGCTTTGCCGTGCTTCAGACCGGCAAGGCGTCAAAAGCCGTGGCGAGGTGATAAGGCGTGGTCGACGGCATATCGGCGCGCGCAACTTCGCCGTTCGCCGTTTTGCACTCGAACCAGCCCTGCGGCCGCAGAAAGCGTTGCTGGAACAGTCCGATCTGCCGCGGCAAGACGGCGCGCACGGCCTCTTCGTGGTGGCTTGCGAGCGCGCGCAGATATTCCGTCTGCGCCCAGATGCGCTGAATCGGGTCCTTGATGCGCCCGTCTTCTTCGAGCGACGCAAAGACGCCGCCCGTTTCCTGATCCACGCCATGGTGTTGCGCAAAGGTGAAGGCGCGCGCCAGGCTTTCCGCGAGCCCGGAACCGTCCAACAGCCCGCCGGCCTGTTTGACCAGCCAGAACCACTCGAACTGATGGCCAGGTTCCAGGCGATTGTCTGCCGCGCCGACCGGCAATTCGGCGATGCAACCCGAGGGCGCATGCACGAAGTGCCGGGCGACTGCGCCGGCGAGACGCCGCAGCGCAGCGTCGAAAGCGTTGTCGCGCGTGGCTTCGCGGGCGGCGAGCCATGCTTCCGTCAGATGCATCAACGGGTTCTGGATGGGCGTGCCGGTCACCTGCGCGAAGTCGGCGCTGAGCGCGGCGTTGAAGAGATCGTCCTCGGCGGCAAAGCTCGACTGAATGAGCGCCGACGTGCGATGCACGATTTCGAGCGCGTCCCGATTGCCGGAGCGCCGGCCGTATTCCGCACAGGCAAACACGACGAACGCATGCGTGTACAGGTCTTTGACGGTCTCGAGCGGGGCTCCGTGCTGGTCCACGCTGTAGAACCAACCGCCGTGTTCCGTGTCCTGAAACGTGTGCGTGAGCGAGTCGAACAGAACCTGCGCGTGGGCGGCGTCGCCGGCCTGCGAGAACACGAACAGTTGACGCGCGCACGCCATCGCCCGATAACGCTGGACGGGCGCGGGACGATGATGTTCTGCGCTGAGCGCTTCGTACGGCAGGCTGAGCGCGGTGTTGAAGCCCGGTCCGCGCCACATCGGAAGGATCACGCCGTTGAAGTGATCGCGCAGCGCCGCGGCGAGCGCAATCGTCGAGGCGGCGTCAGGGTTCATGCTCGGCATAGTCAAATTTCAAAACGCGTTGATTCAAGGCGCCCGCGAGAGCGGGCCTGGTCTGGCCGCGGTACGGCGGCGGCGCGGCAGCGCACGTATGCCACTCGGCGATCGGGTTGGAAGAGCGGCAGCGCGCGGCTTAGCATAATGCAAACAGATGCCGGGCGGCGCCCGAAAGAGGTCGGGAAAACGCTGCAAATAATTTCAACAGCGAGAGAACGATGCTCGGGAATCTCGAACTCATCTCCCGTCTCCCGTCTCCCGTCTCCCGTCTCCCGTCTCCCGTCTCCCGTCTCCCGTCTCCCGTCTTGCCTTTGCCGCGGTGCCCCAAGTTCCGGCGGACGACGCATCCGGTTAAAACCGAAAATCGTCGGCGAATGGCTTCGGCGGCGGTGGGCGCCATGCGACAATGCGGTCTCGAAAAATTCCAATGGCATTTGATGAGCGGTGCCGGCGCCCGCTCCCCGGCGACCACCGCTTTCTTCTCTATGGCAGATTCCGCAGTATCCAAGCAGTCCCGGCCTGAGCGCGCCGCTTCGAAGAAGCGCCGCCAGGCCACCGTCTCCACCGAAACCGAAAAGAAGCTGGCGCGCGCCGCGCGCTCTGCACAACGCCTCGCGCAGCTGAGCGACGTCTCGCGCGACGACAGCACGCTGGACCTGTTCCCCGACGATCCCACCCGCGCCACGCTGGAAGCGATGAACATCGACATCCGCCAGGGCACGCTGCACGGCTTTGAACTGCCCGATGTAGTGCTCGCGGCGGTGGGCGCTCTGGATACGGCCGCCGAAGGGGCATCCGTGGACGCAAAGGCGGGGCGCCGCGCGCCACGCGCGGCCAGGACCGATGAACCCATCGCAGTCCACGCGCAACTGAGCGGGTTGGAGACCGAACCGCCGCTGGCAGACGGGTCGGGTGCGCCGCAGGCGTCGTCGGCTGTGGATTTAGCTGTTGCCGACAAAGGAGCGATACCCCCGCTCACGCCGGCAATGGCGGCCGCCACGGTGGCGCGCAGCGTGACCGCGCTGCGTCAGGCCGCGGAACGGAGCGCTGCGGGTACGGATGCGGCGGTAGGCATTGGGTCCAGGGACGGCGGCATGGTGGTCGAGCCGGCGGCTGTCAGCGGGCGAGCGGAAGCGGCGGAAGCGGCGGGGGCGGGGGTGAGCCGGTCAGGCGGGATGCAAGCGTCGGCTACCAGTCCGGGCAGCGAGTTTGCGGCGCTGGACTTGGAGCGGACATCGGCGCGCGAGATGGCTTCGTCGGCGGGGATGGGCGCAGCAGAGGCGCCGTTGGCCGGGACCAACGCGGGAGTGCGGCCCGCGGCGTCATTGACGGCGACGGGCACACAAGCGCACGGCACGCGGGCATCGGCAGGGATGGACGCGCAAACGCGCGGCACGGCGCCATTTGCGTCGACGGACACAGGAGCTGGAAGCACGGCGCCATCGGAAGGGATGGACGCACAAACGCGAGGCACGGTGCCATCGGCGGCGACGCGGACAGAAGCGCGCGGCACAGCGTCGTCGGCAAACCCGCACGCGTCAGTGCACCAAGCAACGCGATCCACGAATTCGAGCGCAGCAGCACCGGAGAACAATCGGTCCGCCAATGCGCCGTCACCGGCGCACGACACGGCATCGAACATATCAGACGCATCCGGCCGCGCTGCCGCCGGGTTCGTCCCGCCTCTCCACGAAGCGCGACGCGCGGAAGCCGCCTCCCCTACGGCGCCGGAACTCGACCGGGCGCGCGCGACGGCCTTCGCGGACACCGTCGACGCGTTGTACGGCGTGATCGCCGATCAGCGTCGCGCGGCCACCGATCATTCGCGCCGCATGAAATGGATGCTTTCTATCGTGGTCGGCGCGCTGCTGATGACGGTCGCAATCGGCATCACGCAAACGGTGCTCTTGATGCGCCTCACGCGCGAGACGACCGCACAACAGCATCGCGTCGAACAGATGATGCAAAACCAGCAGGCCGCAATGGCCAGTCTGCTCGACACCCAAATGGCGATGGCCAATGCCGCCGCCGCCCAGGCCGCTTCGCCGGCAGTCACTCCGGAGTCCGCAACACCGCAGCACACGGCGGCGGCGTCGGCATCGGCGAACGGCAAGCGCGCTGTTCACGCGCAGCGCGCTCACAAGCAGAAAACAGCCACCGTGCGGTAAGGGTCCGCACCGCCCGCCGCACCGCCTGCCTGTGACGCTCTCTTTACCGCCGTCCTTGGATAGATGCCGTAAGGCAGGCGTCGCGCGCCGCCCGTCGCAAGCCCGATTGCCCGCTCTACACTCTGCATGCTGCTGCCGCGAAGCCGAATCGGACCCGCCAGCGCCTCATTCGACCGAAGCCAACATGCCGACTAGCGAACACAAATATTCCATCGAGGACCTGATCGCCGCGCTCCTGCGAGACCAGGGCATACATGAGGGACACTGGGCCTTGAACGTCGAGTTCTCCGCTACGGGAGCCGCCGTCAAGCCGCAGGACCAACCGGCGCGCACGCTGCCTGGCCTGATTGTGTCCGTCAACAGCGCCACGCTGGCAGCCGCCGAGCCGTCGGCACAAGGCGCCGTCGACGCCGCCGCCGTGAATCCGCGCAAGAACGCTCCCGCGCGGCGGCGCGCATCGAACCCAAAAGCGGCGCCGACCACGCTTCAATAGGCGTTGACAGCAGCCAAAGGGCGAAAAAACGGGGACGTTGTCATGTTGCAACGCAATATAGGCCGGGCCCCTGCGCCGATGGCTTATTTGGCGGTTCATGTTGCGTCGCACTAGCTTTTGCCTAGGGAAAACCCTATAATGCTTATTAAGGGAAAACCCTAGCAATTGCAGCAACCAACCGGGAGTCGCCATGAGCTTCATCTTTGCATTGTTCCAAAAGGTCAGCGACCTTTTTGCGTCGCCCCACTTGCCGCTGGACACGGATTACTCGTACGCAGCCCGTGCGCGCGAAGCCGAGCGCCAGCGCAAGGCGCAAGCTACGCTGTTCGGCATCAAGCTGACCGACTAATACGGCCGTCAAACCCGCGCGCGACAACAGCGCCGGGTGCGCACCTCGAGTGCGCGCGCATCATTTCAAGCCACTGCCCGCGAAAGCGCGCCGTGGCTTTTTGTTTGTCCCGCGTTTGCGTCCGCCTCGGCCGCTTTTCGCTGCCGTCAATATTTCGCGACCGAAATGGATGTAACGGCCGCTGACATGGCCACGTCGCGCAAGACCCGCGTTCAGCCCCGCAAGCGTTCATGGACGGGCGTTTCCGGAGAAGAGACGGTTTCGCTATCCGCCCCTTTCTTTGAAATGCACGCTTACAAGTGCTCACGTCTTCATGCGGTTTGCGTCGTTAAAGTGGGTTTCAAGCGCACGGCGTCGTGTGCAGGCCTGAAGAGTCGGGCTCGGGCAACACGGCGCAGGCTCGATTCAAACTTTGACGGGAGAGAACCATGAAAACTTTCAACAAGACATCGCGGACCATCATCGCGGCGCTGCTCGCCGGCGGCGCCATGCTGGCTGCGGGCGGCGCGTCCGCTCAGGAACGCGTGGTCGTGGACCACGGTCCGGCGCCGGTTGTTTATGGCGAGCCGCATATGATGCCGGTGGGCGTGTCGATCGATATCGGCTGGCACGGAGATCGTTATTACGACGGCCACCGCTATTGGAACCATGACGAGTGGATGCGCCATCACCCGCACGACTACGATCCGCGTCACCATGACCGCGACGAACACCGCCCGCCTCCGCGCTACTAATTTGCGCATCAACCCTCGCGCCGCCTCATGCGGTGCGAGCCCGGCAGAGCCGGCTTTTCCGCGAGGAAGGCCGGCTTTGTCGCATTCGGCATAGCGCACGCGCGGGCTGCGCTATGCTTGAATGCTTTCATCGATGTCAGCGAGGGAAAGGCGTGAGCAAGGCAGACAAGGCAGGGAACGCAGTGATTGGCGTGGTGGGCACTGGGCTCATGGGCGTCGGCATCGCGACGCAAAGCGCATTGCACGGATTCCGGACAGTGGTCCACGACGTCGACCCGGCGCGCCTCGCGAGCGTCGCGCCGAAAGCGGAAGCGGTGCTGGACGAATTGATCGACGCCGGCCGCATCGGCCCCGAGGTGAAACAGGCGGCGCTCGCGCGTATCGAGACTCATGCGGAACTCGACGTGATGCGCGCCGCTGATTTCGTGATTGAAGCGATTCCGGAGGTGCTCGAACTGAAACACCGCCTGTACGAAAAGCTGACGGTGCTGCTGGCGGACCATGCGATTCTCGCCAGCAACACGAGCGGCTTTACTCCGGACCAGCTGGCTGCGCCGCTGCGGGCCAAAGAGCGCTTTGTCATCGCGCATTTCTGGAACCCGCCGCACATGATTCCGCTGGTGGAAGTAGTGCCCGGAAGCGCGACCGCGTCCGAAATCACCACCAGGACCGCCGGGCTGATGAGCGCAATCGGCATGGAGCCGGTCGTTCTGACGAAGGCCATTCCTGGGTTTGTCGGCAACCGTCTGCAGTTTGCGGTATTGCGCGAGGCGCTGAACATTGTGCGCTCGGGCGCGGCGACGCCGGATGTGGTGGATCGCGTCATGAAGGCATCGCTCGGGCGCCGCTGGGGAGTTGTCGGTCCTCTGGAAGCGGCGGACATGGGCGGGCTGGATACTTTCCTCGATATCTCGACGCATCTGATGCCCGAACTCGCAAAAGACGAAGAGGTGCTCGATCTTCTGCGCGAGCAGGTCGACGCGGGGCGTGTCGGCGTGCGCAGCGGCGCGGGGTTCTACGACTGGGACGACGCGCATCTCGCGCAAGTGAAGGAAGGGCGCAAGCACCTGATTGGGCGAGGGTAAAGCCAACGCCACGCCGGACTCTGCGGTATAACTATGCGTCGTCTTTCTTGCTACACATCGAATGTCCCATTACTTTTACGATCCCGCCGCCGGCCACAACCTTCCGCACGATCCGTTCAAGGCGATCGTCGCGCCGCGTCTGATCGGATGGATTTCCTCGCGCGACGCCGAAGGCACGCTGAACCTCGCGCCCTACAGCTTTTTCGGCGCATTCGCGACCTTTCCGCCGATCATCGGTTTTTGCAGCGAAGGGCGCAAAGACAGTGTCTCCAACATTGAAGCCACCGGCGAGTTCGTCTGGAACCTCGCGACGAAACCGCTTGCCGAGCAGATGAACCGTTCTTCAGCGCCAGTCGCGCCGCATGTCGACGAATTCGAACTCGCGGGGCTCACGCCTGCGCCCGGCCGCAACGTGCGGGTGCCGCACGTCGCCGAATCGCCGGCTGCGCTCGAATGCAAGCTGCTGCAGGTGGTGCGGCTGCATGATCTGGACGGCAAGCCGATGGACAACTATCTGTCGCTCGGGCAGGTGGTGGGCGTGCATATCGATGAGGCGTATCTCAAGGACGGCCTGTTCGACACCCGCGCCGCGCAGCCGGTCATGCGCGCCGGTTATCGCGCGGATTACGCGGAAATCGGCGAGATGTTTCAGATGTTCCGGCCGACCGCGTAGGAGCGGGATTTGCAAGACCCAAGCCCAACCATAACGCCCCTCAACCCCGCCCGCTTTCCAGCTTGAACACGCTGACCACTTGCGCAAGACGCGCGGCGTGATCGCGCAATTCGGCAGCCGCCTCTTCGGCTTCACCGACAATCGTCGCGTTCTGCTGCGTCGCTTCGCCAATCTGCGTGACGGCGAGATTGACCTGCTCGATGCCGCCCGACTGCTCGCGCGACGCCACGCTGATCTCGCCCATGATCGCGCGTACCTGGCCGACCTGCTGGACGATGCCTTGCATCGTGTTGCTGGCCTGCTCGGCGATCTGGAAACCGCTTTGCACGGTCGCCGTGGATTCAGCGATCAGGCCTTCGATCTCCTTCACCGAGGCCGCGCTGCGCTGCGCGAGCGCGCGCACTTCCGAGGCGACCACCGCAAAGCCCTTGCCGTGCTCGCCCGCGCGAGCTGCCTCGACGGCCGCGTTGAGCGCAAGAATGTTGGTCTGGAATGCGATGCCTTCAATCACGCTCGTGATCTCGGCAATTTTCTGCGACGAGCGGCTGATGTCGCCCATCGTCGACACCACGCGTTCGACCGCGCGGCCGCCTTCGAGCGCCGCGTCGGCCGCGCGCGTGACGAGCGTGTTCGCCTGCGTCGCGTGATCGGCGTTCTGCTGCACTGTTGAAGTGATCTGCTCCATGCTCGCCGCGGTTTCTTCCAGGCTGCTTGCCTGGGTCGCGATGCGCGAGGCGATATGGCCGCTGCCCGTAGCGATTTTCTCGGTGCCTTCAGACATATCGGTCGATGCGCTGCGCACCTGCGACACAATGCGCGCCAAACCTTCGCCGATGCCGTCGATCGAGCGCATCAGCCGGCCGATCTCGTCGCCGCGCCGGCTTGCGCCTTGGGCAACGCGCACGCTGAGGTCGCCCGACGCAAAGCGCTCCGAAGCCTTGACCGCTTCGTCGAGCGGCCGGCTGACGAGGCGCCGCACCGCGAACAGGAACACGACCGCGAACACGCCGACCAGCACGAAGCCCGCGACCAGGAAGCGATTGCGGGTCGCGTTGATTTCGGCCATCACTTCGTCGCGCGGCGCGACGCCGCCCACCAGCCATTGCCACTCCGGCACCGTGATGAAAGAAACGAATTTGTCGCGTGCGCCTTGCTCGCCAAGCGTGGCGTCGGCGGAACTGTATTCGAGCCGGCCTTCCTTCATGTCGAGCATCTGCTGATACGGCGCGTTCGCATTGTCCGCGGCCTGGCCGGCGGCAGCCGGATGCACGATCAGCTTGCCGCGATCCGCGCCTTTCGACGCGTTCACCACAAAATAGTAACCGCTGTCGCCGATCTTAAGGTTGCGGATGCCGTCCTGGACCTGCTGGATTTCCTGATCGACGTTCACGCCGACAAAGAGCGCGCCTATCACGCGCCCGCTCGCGTCCGTCACCGGACGGTATTGCGTGATCCAGCGCTTGCCGAAAAGCGGAGCGAGCCCGGTGTAGGTCTTGTTGGCGACGACAAGTGCGTACGCCGGTCCGTTGCGATCGAGCAGCGTGCCGATCGCGCGCGAGCCGTCCTGTTTTTTCAGCGACGTCGTGACGCGCACGAAGTCGTCGCCGGTGCGCGCGAAGATCGTTGCCACCGCGCCGCTGCGTTCGAGAAACTGGTCGGGAATACTGAAGTCCATGTTCAGTACCTTGTCGCCGGCTTTGAACACAGGCGTGGCTACGCCGTTCACGTCGATTTTCTGCGTTTCGTCGAGGCTATAGGTGCTCGGCAGGAAGCTCGCGAATAGCGACGTCGACCGATCTACTTCAGCCGACAGCGCCTTGTCGAACAAGGTGATCATCGCGGCGATCGAGCGATCTTTTTCGGCTATGCGTTCGAGCACCTGGTCGCTGACCTGCGTGCCGGCGCTGCGTGTGAGCGCCCACGTGAAGGAGGCGAAAATCAACGCCACCAGCACGCATGAAAGTACGGCGAGCCGGGCGCCGACGCTGGCACGGCGCAAAGAGAGAAATTCCATGGGCGTGTGTGGAGTAAGAGGGACGAGCGGTGCCGGGGGTGTGAAGGCACCTTCCGGCATCGTGTCTTGTTTACGGCCGCTGCCAACGCTTCCTTTAGGAAGCTGTAAGCATTCGTGCCGTTGCGGCGCCTTCCTCCCGCCCATTGGCGCCGCAGCGTTGCTGGCCGCGTGTCAGAGTTTTGCCTTCCACGTGCGTAGCAGTAACGCGTTCGTGACCACGCTCACGCTCGAGAACGCCATAGCGGCGCCGGCCAGCATTGGATTGAGCAGGCCGAAGGCGGCGAGTGGAATGCCGACCAGGTTATAGACGAAGGCCCAGAACAGATTCTGCTGGATCTTGCGCCACGTCTTGCGCGAAATGTCGATCGCGTCGGCTACCAGCGCCGGGTCGCCGCGCATCAGCGTGATGCCGGCTGCATGCATGGCGACGTCGGTTCCGGTTGCCATGGCAATGCCGATGTCGGCGGCAGCGAGCGCGGGCGCGTCGTTGATGCCGTCGCCGGCCATCCCGACAATGCCCGCGCTGCGGATTTTCAGATCGCGGATCACGCGAGCTTTGTCGTCCGGCAGCACTTGCGCGTGAAATTCGTCTATGCCGAGCGCTCGCGCGACGCTTGCCGCACTGCCGCGATTGTCGCCGGTGACGAGCACGCTTTTCACGCCCATTGCCGAGAGGCGCGCGACGGCCGCGCGCGCGCCCGGCTTGACTGTGTCGCCGAACGCCATCAGCGCGAGCGCGGCGGGCGTCGAAGCATGGCGCTGCATGAGCCAGGACACGGTATTGCCTGCCGCTTCAAGTTCGCGCGCGCGCGCCGCGATTTGCGGCGACAGTTCGATGCCCAGTTCTTCGAGCCAGCGCGTGCTGCCGAGCGCGAGCGTGCGGCCTTCGACTTCCGCTTCGACACCGCGGCCAGCCACGGCGCGCGCGGCGCTAGCTTTGACCGAGGGAAGTGCGGCGAGCGCATGCCCATTGGCTGCCGCCTCATACGCGTTGACGACAGCCCGCGCCAGCGGATGATCGCTTTGGCGCTGCACGGCAGCCGCCAGGGCAAGCGCTTCGTCGCGATTCATCTCGCCGACCGGTTCGAAAGCTGTCACCGAGGGCTGGCCGATTGTCAGCGTGCCGGTCTTGTCGAACGCCACAATGTTCACGCGATGAGCGGTTTCGAGCGCTTCGGCGTCCTTGATCAGCACGCCGTGCCGTGCCGCGACGCCGGTTCCGGCCATGATCGCGGCCGGCGTCGCCAGTCCGAGCGCGCACGGGCAGGCAATCACCAGCACGGCGACCGCGTTCAGGATCGCGGTTTCGCCGCCGGCGCCCGCCAGCAGCCAGCCGATCAGCGTGAGCGCCGCAATCGCCAGAATGGCCGGCACGAAGATTTCGCTGACCCGGTCGACCAGTCGCTGGATCGGCGCTTTCTCGGCCTGCGCGCTTTCCACGAGGCGGATGATCCGCGCGAGCGTCGTTTCCGCGCCTGTCGCGGTGGTGGTTACGGCAATCGCGCCTTCGCCGTTGATGGAGCCGGCGGTCACGGCATCGCCTGACTGCTTGGCCACCGGGAGGCTTTCGCCGGTGATCAGCGATTCGTCGATGTGAGTGCGGCCTTCGAGCACCGCGCCGTCCACCGGAACGCGTTCGCCCGGCCGCACGACGACGACCGTGCCGACCTTGACTTGCGCGAGCGGCACCTCGCGCTCGCCCGCGCCGACGCGAATGCGCGCGCGGTCCGGTCGCAGCGCCTGAAGCGCGCGGATCGCGTCGGTGGTCTGCCGTTTCGCGCGCGCCTCGAGCCATTTGCCGAAACGCACGAGCGTGATGACGACCGCCGACGCTTCGAAATACAGATGCATCGTGTCGTCCGGGTGGCTGGCGAGTTGATACACGCTGATGCCATACGCCGCCGACGTGCCGAGCGCCACCAGCAGGTCCATGTTGCCGGCGCCGGCGCGCACGGCGCGGTAAGCCGCGCGGTAGAAGCGCGCGCCGAACACCAACTGCACGATCGACGCGAGGCCGAATTGCAGCCAGGCCGGCAGCATTGCATGCACGCCGAACCATTCGGTCGTCATCGGGACGATGAGCGGCAGCGTCAGCAGCGCGCAGATGAGCACGGCCGCCAGTTCGCGGCGCGTCTCGTTGCGTTTGCGCTCGGCGGCGCTGGGCGTCGTCACGGTGGAAGCGCTGGCCGAGTCCACATCGGTATCGCCTGATTGCGGCGCGGCGTCCGGCGACGCGACTGGCGCCGCTTCGTAGCCGGCCTTTTTGACCGCGGCGATCAGCGCGTCGATGCCCGTTGCCGCGTCGGCCAGATTGACGTTCGCGGTTTCTGTCGCCAGATTCACGGACGCCGCGGCGACGCCCGGCACCTTCGCCAGCGCCTTTTCGACGCGCATCGCGCACGATGCGCAGGTCATGCCGCCGATCTCAAGCTCGGCGGTGTGGGTCGGAGTCGGATTGGCGCCGGATGGGCGCGCGGCAGTGGCAAGTTCGGTCATGATGGTGAAGGCTCATGGCGGCATGAGGCCGCGTAATGAACCAAGTATCGACCTTCCCATGATGGGAAGGTCAAGAATCTCCTGCCGGCGCGCGGCGCCCTTGCTGCAATACGGTATTCGCGCCTTTGCGCTTGCCTGGTAAGCGCGGATACGATACAACGCGATGTTGTCGGCGTTGCGACGCAAAACGGGTTGCGCTGGGTTGGGGAGACCGCGCGAGCACCGTTGCGCCTCGCGCCGGCGTCTCCCTTTGGACAGCACGTTCCGCCCTCTGAACGAATGATAAAAAATCGCCGAGCAGTGTTTACGAACTACTGGACCTGCGCATCGCTCGCAGGCCTCGCATTCCTGGCTGGTTGCGCGTCGACGCCGTCCACGACGCAAAAGTCGACCGGCTGGATCAAGGACGAAGTCGCCGATTCCTACGTGTTTGGGTATCCGCTGGTGCTGATGGGCGTCGCGCGCGACGCGGCGGTCGGCACCGAACCCGGCCGGGCTCCGCTCAATACGCTGCGCCACGCGCAGGCGCTGCCGCCCATCGGCGCGGCCAATCCAATGCTGCCGAGTCTCGACACGCTGGACTCCACCGGCTGGCTGGACGTCGGCAATGAACCGGTGATCGTCGCGTTGCCCGATTCGCGCGGCCGCTATGTGGACGCCCGCGTTCTCGACATGTGGACCAACGTCGTCTGGTCCACGGCGGATCAACTGGCAACTCGCGCAAACGGCATCAAGGCGCAGGCTATCGCGTTCGTCGGACCGGGCTGGCAGGGCGATCTGCCGAAAAACGTCAAGCGTGTCGACGTGCCGACCCGCAACGCATGGGTAAGCGTGCGCATTCAGTCGAACGGCACACGCGACCTGACCGCGGTGCGCAAGCTGCAGCGCGCGATTCGCGTCGCGCCGCTTTCCGTCTATGTGGGCGAGACGCGCTCGGCGTCGATCGCGCCTGCACGCAGTACGGCCGATGCGGCCGCTGCCGCAGTCGGCGCTTCCGGCACGCCTGCCGCGCAGGTCGCTGCGCTCGACGCGAACGGCTTCTTCAACCGGCTCGCACAGGCGCTGGCCGACAACCCGCCTGCGCCGGCCGACCCGCATGCGCTGAAAACCCTCTCCGATCTCGGCGTGACGCCGGGCGAGCCTGCAAAGCTGCCGGGTGCAGCGGACGCGATTGCCGCCGGTCTCGCCGACGGTCACGAGCGCGTGGTGACGCCGCCGTCGAATCTGCTGACCGGCAATGGCTGGAGCTGGTTCGGCGACGGTGTGGGCAACTACGGCCCCGACTACGCGCTGCGCGCTTACGCCGCGTACGCGCAGCCGGGCATTGGCACGAAAGACGACGAGGTGCGCGCGGTCGTCACTCAGGACAGCGACGGTCACGCGCTCAACGGCGCGAATCGTTATGTGATTCACTTCGCGCCGAATGAGTTGCCGCCGGTGCGCGGCTTCTGGTCGATCACTGCTTACACGAAAGATGGCGCGCTCGGCGAAAGCGCGCCGGCGCGTATCGCGGTGGGCGATCGCAACGGCGCGCGCCGCAATCGCGACGGCTCGCTGGATGTGACAGTGTCGTCCACGCGCAGCCGAAGCGGCAACTGGCTGCCGGCGCCGCGCGCCGATCTGCAACTGGTGCTGCGTTTATATGCGCCCAAGCCCCAGGCGACCGACGGCAGCTGGCAACCGCCCGCCGTCGTGCGTCAATAAATCCGCGCGAGTAGTCCAGGCACTTTAGACACTCCGCAAGGTTCGAAGCCCCACGGCGCGCGTCCGTCACGAGATCGCAATAAAAGACGGACGCGCGGTTCCTCAGCGCGGGCAATTGTGTAAGCACGGCTTACATTTCTATCCCCGGAAAGATTCACGACTTATACTGCCGCTTGCGGGATTTTCGTGTCGCGGCGGGCTTGCCGCCGCATCATCCAGAACCGGGCATGGCAAGCATCAACAAAGCATCAATCGCCTCCTCCATGCAGACCATGCGCAATGTCGCGCAGTCGCGCCGCACACGTCGCGTCATTACAGGTCTGCTGATCTTCATCGTATTGTTCGGTGTGCTGGGCTTTTTCGCGGCGCCGCCGCTGATTCGCCACATCGCTGAACAACAGCTCAGCAAGCAACTCGACCGGCCCGCAACCATTGGCCGCATCGCGCTCAATCCGTACACGCTGAAACTCGAAGCGGACCGCGTGCATATCGGCGAGCGCGGCGGCGCGGGCAATTTCGTGGATATAGAACGGCTTATCGTGCAGCCGTCATGGAGTTCGCTGTTTCGCGCGGCGCCTATTGTCGACGAAATACAGCTTGATTCGCCGCGTTTTCATATTGTTCGCTACGACGCGCAGCGTTTCAATTTCACTGATCTGATCGAAAAATTTTCGAAGCATCCGAGCGCACCGGACAGCAAGCCGACGCTCTTTTCGGTCTCGAACATTCGTCTCGAGAACGGCCAGATCACGTTCGACGACAAGCTGCTTGGCGCGACGCATGTAATCGATCAATGGAAGCTCGGCATTCCGTTTATCGCCACCTTGCCCTCGAAAACCGATATTTTCGTCGAGCCGTTGCTGCGCGCGCGGATCGACGGCAGCCCGCTCGCCATCGACGGAAAGACGAAACCGTTCGCCGCGTCGCGCGAGTCGGAAGTGTCGTTGCGCTTTGAAGGGCTCGACGTGCCGCGCCTCGTCTCGTACGTGCCGACCAGACTGCCGGTGATCGTGCAGGCCGGCAAGCTTTCCACGGATCTCAAGCTCAACTTCGTGATGTCGAACGACGCGCCCACGCTGCGCGTCGCGGGCACCGTCGATCTGAACGACGTCGATGTGCAGGACTCAAGCAAGGCGCCGTTTTTCGCGGCACGCGCGGTGCATGTCGCCGCGCGTACGCTCGAGCCGCTGAAGAGCCTTTACCATTTCGACGACATTCGCATAGACGCGCCAAGGGCAAACCTCGCGCGCGACAGGAACGGCGTGCTGAGTGTCGAGCGCATGTTCGCCCCGGCGCCCGCGCCGGCCGCCGCGAAGGCTGCGGCCGAAGCGGCAAGTTCGGCGGCCCCTGCGTCGGCACCGTTGTCAGCACCTTCGTCGGCGTCTGCGGCTTCGTCTCCACACGCTACGCATCCGAACGGACCCAAAGCCGCAGCGCCGCTCGATCTGTCGATCAAACGCTTCGTGCTGAACGACGGCACGGTGAACGTGCGCGATGAAGCAGCTTTGCGTCCCGTCGACGCCGGTATGCAAAAGCTCGCGGTTACGCTGACCGATTTTTCGACGCTCGCGACGGCTCCGGCGCACTACACGCTAAACACCAGCTTCACGCACAACGGCGGTTCGCTCGGCGCCGCGGGCGCAGTGAGCCTGGCTGCAAAAACGGCAAGCGCGAAGCTCGACATCAAGTCACTGAACCTGCCGCTGCTGCAACCCTACCTCGACGCGATGACCGCGGCGCAAGTGACCGACGGTGCGCTGTCCGCGACCGTCAACGTCGGCGCGAACTGGTCGAAGTCGCCGGCCGCGGTGATGGTCGCGGATTCGCAGCTCGATCTGCAATCGCTGAAACTGGCGCCGCGCGGCGCCAAAGAACCTGTGATCTCGCTCGCGCAAGGCAGCGTGAAGGTCAGGCAGGTGGATGTGAACGCGCGCACCGCAGATGTGCCGAGCGTCGACACGACGGGCCTTGCCGTCGACGTGCAAAGGTTGAAAGACGGCAGCATCAACCTCGCGTCGCTGGCGGGCCCGCATGAAGCCGAGCCGCAACGCACGGCGATTCATGCGGCGAAGAAGGCGCAAGCCGAAGGTCCGGCATGGCACTACAAGATCGGCGAGTTGAACGTAAAGGACGCCACGGCCAATTTCACCGACAACACCACGCCGCAGCCGGTCAAGCTGGGCATAGCGCCGCTGCAACTGAAAGTGCAGCAGATCAGCGACGACCTGAGCCGTCCGCTGCCCGTCGAACTGCAGGCCACGCTGAACAAAAAGGGCACGCTCGGCCTGAAGGGCGACGTCACCGCAACGCCGCTGAAGGTTGCCGTCAAGGTGAACGCAAACCGGCTCGACGCTGCGGCTTTTGAACCGTACTTCGGCAGCAAGCTGAATGCGACGATTGCAAGCGCGCTGCTCAACGGCAGCGGCGACCTTGCGTTGAATCAGGCGAAGTCCTTGAAGGCGACCTATCGCGGCGACGTTGCGCTCGTGGACGTGCGCATGCTCGACAAGGCAACCTCGGATCCCTTTGCAGGCTGGCGCTCGCTCGCGCTTTCCGGACTGAAAGCGGATTACGACGAGCGCGGCACGTCGGTGGACGCCGAGCGTGTGACCTTCACGAAATTCTATGGACGCGTGCTGCTCGACGCGCAAGGCAAGCTCAACCTGAGCGACGTGGCCGCGCATGAAAGCGGCGCGGCACAGTCGCTCACGCGCGACAAGAACGCCAAGCCCGGCACGGAACCGGTGCCGTTGACGCCGCCGACCGCGTCCGCCGTGGTGGCGGCCTCGACACCGGTGGCGGCGTCCGCGTCCGCGCCGGCCTCGTCCGCGGTGGCAACTGCGCCTGCCCAGCCCGCGACCGTGACCGCCGCAACGCCGCCGCAAAATCCGGTCAAGCTGCACTTCGGCCAACTGGTCTTGCAACAGGGCCGCGTGACCTACACCGACAACTTCGTCAAGCCGAACTTCACCGCGAACCTGGTCGGCATTCAGGGCACTGTCGGCGCGTTCGGCACGCAGTCGACCACATCCGCGCCCGTCGACATTGCTGCGAAGCTCGCGGCCAATGGTCCGCTGTCGATTCGCGGCACCGTCAATCCACTGATCGCCAAGCCGGCGCTCGATCTGACCGCGAGTGCGCACGACATCGAGCTGACCAATCTCACGCCGTATTCCGCGAAATATGCGGGCTATCCGATCACCAAGGGCAAGCTGAACGTCGACCTTCACTACAAGCTCGAGAACGATCAGTTGAACGCGGACAACCACCTGTTCATCGATCAACTCACGTTCGGCGATCACATCGAAAATGACACCGCGACCAAACTTCCGGTGCGGCTCGCCATTTCGCTGCTGAAAAACTCACGCGGCGAAATCGACGTCAATCTGCCGGTGTCCGGCTCCTTGTCGAACCCCGAGTTCAGCATTGGCGGCCTGATCTGGCACGCGGTGCTCAATCTGCTGCAAAAGGCGGTGACCGCGCCGTTCTCGCTGATCGCCAACGCGTTCGGCGGCAGCGGCGAGGAGCTCGGTTACGTGGAATTCGAACCGGGCTCCGCACAACTGACGGACGCCGACAACAAGAAGCTCGACACGATCGTGAAGGCGCTCGGCTCGAAGCCGTCCATCAGGATGGACCTGATCGGCCGCGTCGATCCCAAGCTGGACGAGCCCGCATTGCGCACGCTCTACGTGGATCGCCTCGTCAAGCAGCAGAAGATCAGGGACGTGGTGGGCAATGGCCAGAGCGTGGATCTGTCGAGCATCACGGTCGATCCGAAGGAATACGACAAGTATCTGACCAAGGCCTACAAATCCGCGGACTTCAAGAAGCCGCGCAATTTTGTCGGGCTGACCAAGAGCCTGCCCGACGACGACATGAAGAACGCGCTCGCCGCCAACGCGCCCGTCGACGAGGCGAGCTTGCGGCAGCTCGCGCAGCAGCGGGCGCAGAGCGTGCAGCAATACCTGGAAGGCAAGATCGACAGCAGCCGCGTGTTTATCGTCGCGCCGAAGCTGGACGCAGACGGCATCAAGGACAAGGGCGCCACCACGCGCGTCGATTTCGGGCTCAAGTGAGCGATGTCACGGCGCGGCGTTTCGAAGCCGCCGCGCCTGAAGGCCGCGGCCTTCAGGCGGCGCGCGTCGGCTTTTTCAGCGCGGTCTGCTCGATGACGCGCGCGAGCGTGTCGAACGCGGGCCCAATCCTGTCGTTCTTCACGCATGCATAACCGAGCAGCAGTCCGCGCCGCGCGGGCGGGTCGCAGCTGTAATAGCTCGCGAGCGGCCGTACGATTACGCCGGCATCGAAAGCGGCCGCCGTCACCGCGCGGTCGTCCGCGTAGTCCGGCAGACCGAGCACCAGATGCAAGCCGGCTTCGTCGCCCATGACCGGCAGTTCGTTGCCGAAACGCGTGGTGATCGCGTCGATCAGAATCTGCCTGCGCTCGCCGTACAACGCGCGCATGCGCCGAACATGCGAGGTGAGGTGGCCGTCCATGATGAAGTCGGTCATCACCGCCTGCTGCATCAACTGACCTTCTCGGTATAGCTCGGCGATGCCCATGCGGAACGTGTCGACGAGATGTTCCGGCGCGATCATGTAGCCCATGCGCAGGCCCGGAAAAAGCATCTTGCCGAGACTGCCTACATAAATGACCTGGCCGGCGTCGTCGAGACCCTGAAGCGACGCGAGCGGGCGGCTGCCGTAGCGAAACTCGCTGTCGTAATCGTCCTCGATTATCCACACGTTGTGCTGGCGCGCGTATTCGAGCAGCGTGCGGCGCCGCGCGAGACTCATCACCATGCCAAGCGGGTATTGGTGCGACGGCGTGACTAGCGCGAGACGCGGCGGCCGCTGCAAATCCTCCTCGCGCGGAT
Organism: Burkholderia sp. WSM2230; assembly: GCF_000472445.1. Taxonomy (GTDB): domain Bacteria; phylum Pseudomonadota; class Gammaproteobacteria; order Burkholderiales; family Burkholderiaceae; genus Paraburkholderia. Next base: position 38,218 of record NZ_AXAJ01000005.1, on the reverse strand, counting down.
TGAGGCCCTCTTCATCGACCGGCACCGGCACGAGCGTAATACCCGACGACTGCAGCACGCTGCGCGCGCCCCAATAGCAAGGCTCCTCCACCCATGCACGATCGCCGACGTCGGTCAGCAGGCGCACCGCCAGATCGATGGATTGGTGAATACCCGTAGTGATGATGATCTGATCCGGCGTGCAATTCACCGAACGCGCGACGCGCAGATAGTCCGATAAAGCGCGGCGCAGCGGACGGTAGCCGCCGCCGGGCGCATAGGTGAGCAGATCGGGGTTCGCTTCCTTCCACAAGCGCGCTTGCAGACGGCTCCAGGTTCGCGCCGGAAACTCCGCCACGTCGGGCACGCCCGGCATGAACGCGCCCCACTGTTTCGCGGATACCCCGGCCTGGCCGATCAGCCGCCGCCCGCGATTGGACAGGTCGCTCAGATCGCGCCTGGCCGGCTTGTCTTGGGCGCCTAGTACCGCGACGGCCGCGACCGCGGGCTTTCTGCGCGCGTTGACGGCGGCGGTGTCGGGCTGCGTGTCAGCCACATAAGTGCCGCTGCCGGTGGTCGAGAGCACATAGCCTTCGGCGGTCAACTGGTCGTATACATGCAGCACCGTATTGCGCGCGATGCCGAGATCTTGGGCCAGCGTGCGCGAGCTCGGCAGCTTGGTGCCGGGTGGCAGTTGGCCGGCGAGTATCGCCTGCTGCATCAGCCGCAAAGTCTGCCGGTAGAGCGGCTCACCGGCCGCGCGATCAAGCCTCGCGGCGAGCCAGTCCGACAAGATGATCGTGTCCAAGTGGTTCTATCCGGAATAATGAAATGGTTCCATATTGTAGAACCGTAACGGTCTATAGTGGGCCACGCAATTGATGCAAGCCCGCTGTTTCGCAGCAGCAGCCGGCCAGACCGCAGAGGAGACTACGGCGATGAAAACGGATGAAGTGATCGTCAGCTTTCGAGGCGTGCGCAAGACGTACGACGGCGAAACGCTGGTCGTCAAACAGCTGGATCTGGACATCTATCAGGGCGAATTCCTGACGCTGCTCGGGCCGTCGGGTTCAGGCAAGACCACTTGCCTGATGATGCTGGCCGGCTTCGAATTTCCCACCGGCGGCGAGATCTGGCTCGACGGCACGCTGCTCAATACCGTGCCGCCGCACAAGCGCAACATCGGCATGGTGTTTCAGAACTACGCGCTGTTCCCGCACCTCACGGTCGAGCAGAACGTCGCGTATCCGTTGACGGTGCGCAAGGTTTCCGCCCAGGAGCGCGCGCATCGCACCAACAACGCACTGAAGATGGTGCGCATGGAGAGCTTCGCGAAGCGTTATCCGGCGCAGCTTTCCGGCGGCCAGCAGCAGCGTATCGCCCTCGCGCGGGCGCTCGTGTTCGAGCCGAAACTCGTGTTGATGGACGAGCCGCTCGGCGCGCTCGACAAGCAATTGCGCGAACACATGCAGTACGAACTGAAGTCGTTGCACGAGAAGCTCGGCGTGACCTTCGTCTACGTCACTCACGATCAGGGCGAGGCCTTGACCATGTCCGACCGCGTCGCCGTCTTCGATAAAGGCATCGTGCAGCAGCTCGATACCGTGGACCGTCTGTACGAATCGCCCTGCAACGAGTTCGTTGCGAACTTCATCGGCGACAGTAACAAGCTGCGCGGCACGATCGCGAATGTGAACGGCGAATATTGCGAGATCCATCTGGCGGACGGCACGCGGCTGACCGGCCGCAATATCGGCGGCGCGCGGGCGGGCACGCCGGCCATTGCATGTATCCGGCCGGAACGCATGAAGCTCGCAACGGGCGTCAATGGAAACGGTGTTGCTCGGCCGGGTGCCAATGCACTGGCCGGCGAAGCGCGCGGGCTCATCTATTTCGGCGACCACGTGCGCATGCGCTGCGGTTTGCCGCAGCAGGAGGAGTGCTTCGTCAAGGTGCCGCTCGGTACCGACGCGCTCGAGTCTTTCGCGCCAGGCGCGCCCGTCGCGCTGGAGTTCGCGCCGGAACATCTGCGGGTATTCGCGGGGGCGTGATGCCGCGAAACGCGCGCATGATTGCATGAAGCGGGGCTATCAGCAGCACATAAAAAAGTCGCATGACTCATGCTTGAAACCACCACCAAAGGAGAGCAACACACATGAGCAAGATCGGGAAATCGCGCTGCGCCATCGCTGTCGGTGCTGTGGCGCTCGCGCTGGGCGCCGCGCAGGTCAATGCGGCCGAACTGACGGTCGTCAACTTCGGCGGCGCCAACGGGGACGCGCAAAAGGCAGCGTTCAACCAGCCGTTCGAGTCGCAGACCGGCAACAAGGTGACCGCCGTCGAATACAACGGTGAGCAGGCCAAGGTCAAGGCGATGGTCGAAGCCAGGCATGTGAACTGGGACGTGGTGGAAGTCGAGTCGGGCGATATTGGCCGCGGCTGCGACGAAGGGCTGTATGAAAAGCTCGACTGGTCGAAGATCGGCAAGAAGTCGGACCTGATTCCCGAAGCGCCGCAAACTTGTGGAGTGGGCTTTTTCGTGTGGTCGACGGCACTTGCGTATAACGCCGACAAGCTGAAGAGCGCGCCGTCCGGCTGGGCCGACTTCTGGGACACGAAGAAGATTCCGGGCAAGCGTGCGATGCGCAAGGGCGCGCGCTACAACCTCGAGTTCGCGCTGATGGCCGACGGCGTCGCGCCGAAAGACGTCTACAAGGTGCTCGCGACGAAGGAAGGCCAGGACCGTGCGTTCAAGAAGCTGGATGAGCTGAAGCCGAACATCCAGTGGTGGGAAGCGGGCGCGCAGCCGCCGCAGTTCCTCGTGGCGGGCGACGTGGTGATGTCGACGGCTTATAACGGCCGCATCGACGCCGCGCAGAAGGAAGGCAAGAACCTGAAGGTCGTGTGGAACGGCAGCATCTATGACCTCGACTATTGGGCGATTCCGAAGGGCTCGCCGAACAAGGCGCTGGCCGAGAAGTACATCGCCTTTACGCTTTCGTCGAAGCCGCAGCAGGACTACGCGCACCACATCGCTTATGGCCCGGTGAACGTGGCGGCGATCAAGGCGCTCGACGGAAAGACGCTCGCGAATCTGCCGAACTCGCCGGCCAACGGCAAGAACGCGGTGCTGCAGAATCTGTCGTTCTGGACCGACCATGGCGACGAGCTGGAGCAGCGTTTTTCGTCGTGGGCCTCAAAGTAAGTAGCGCGAAGTGATGCGATGACGCGCGCGCATGGCGCAGCCGTGCGTGCGCGGTTGGGGTGGAATGAGACAGCTTTGCATGGGATCAGAGTAAGCGCTAAAGCGCTAACTCTGATCGACAGGAGACTGGGTGTGACTACGATGACGATCGCCGCCGATTCGACGCCGGAATCAACCGGCCGGCTCAAGCGCGAACTCAAGGCCGCGGAAGCGCGAAAGCGCGCGATGGCGCTGCTGCTGATCGCGCCGCTCGCGATCTTTCTGCTGCTCATCTTCGTCGTGCCGATCGGCGCGCTGCTCACGCGCGCCGCGCAGAACCCCGAAGTCGTGAACGCGCTGCCGCATACGCTCAGCGCACTAAGCGCGTGGGATCGCAAGACGCCGCCGCCCGATGCCGCCTACGCCGCGCTGGCGACCGACCTGACCGCGATTGCCGACAGCGACGGCATGGGTGCGCTCGCCCGCCGGCTCAACGTGGAAATTCCCGGTTACCGGTCGCTCGTCGCGAAGTCGGCGCGCGCCATGCCGTTCGTCGACGACAACAGCAAGCCGCTGCAACTGACGCCCGCGCAATTCCACGCGAAATTCGCCGAGCTCGACGAACGCTGGAACAACATTGCGTACTGGCAAGCCATCGCGAAAAACAGCAGCCCGTATTCGCCGTTCTATCTGCTCGCTTCGCTCGATCACAAGCAGGACGCGTTCGGCCACATCATTCCGACCGACGCCGACCAGCAGATCTACCTGGCCGTATTCAGCCGCACCTTTGTGATCGGCGCGGCCGTCACTTTGTTCGCGCTGCTGCTCGGCTATCCGCTCGCCTACTGGATTTCGACGCTGCCCGAGCGTCGCGCGAATCTCGTGATGATTCTCGTGCTGATTCCGTTCTGGACATCGATTCTGGTGCGCGTCGCCGCATGGATCGTGATCTTGCAGAGCGAAGGCCTCGTGAACAAGGCGCTGGTCGGCAGCGGCCTGCTGCACGATCCGCTCGCGCTGCTCTTTAACCGCACCGGCGTCTATATCTCGATGACGCACATTCTGCTGCCTTTCATGATCCTGCCGCTGTACAGCGTGATGAAGTCGATTCCGCCCACGTATCAGCGCGCGGCCGTTTCGCTCGGCAGTCATCCATTCGCCGCGTTCTGGCGTGTGTATGTGCCGCAGACTTATCCGGGCATCGGCGCAGGCGCGTTGCTCGTGTTCATTCTCGCGATCGGCTACTACATCACGCCCGCGCTGCTCGGCGGCCCGAACGACCAGATGGTCAGCTATTACGTCGCGTACTTCACCAACGTGACGATCAACTGGGGTATGGCCTGCGCGCTCGGCGCGCTGCTGCTGGCCGCCACGCTCGTGCTGTATGTGATTTACGGGCGCTTCACGCGTTCATCGCTGAGCCTCGGCTGAACGGAGTCTGCCGATATGAAACTTGCCAAGCCCCTGTTCGCGCCGCATACGTCTCTCGTCGAGCGCGTCTGGTATTTCGCGCTGCGCGCGCTTGCCGTGCTGACGCTGCTGTATCTGATCCTGCCCGTGCTGGCGATCGTGCCGCTGTCGTTCTCGTCGAGTACTTTCCTGGTGTATCCGATTCCAGGATGGTCGCTGCGCTGGTATCAGAATCTGATTGCGTCTGATGAGTGGCGTATGGCGGCTAAGAATAGCTTCATTGTCGCGCCGTCCGCCACCGTGGTTGCGACCGTGCTTGGCACGCTGGCCGCAATTGGGCTCACCAAGGCCAACTTCCGCGGTAAGGGTCTGCTCATGGCGATTCTGATTTCGCCGATGATCGTGCCTGTTGTGGTGGTCGGCGTCGGCATGTATCTCTTCTTTGCGCCGCTCGGTCTGGCCAATACGTATATCGGTCTGATTCTCGCGCATGCGTCGCTCGGCGTGCCGTTTGTCGTGACGACCGTCGCGGCCACGTTGCAGGGGTTCAACTACAACCTCGTGCGCGCGAGTCTGTCGCTCGGCGCAAATCCGGTGAAGACGTTCTTCCGGATCACGCTGCCGGTGATCGCACCGGGTGTGATTTCCGGCGCCCTGTTCGCGTTCGCGACGTCGTTCGACGAAGTCGTCGTAACGCTCTTCCTGGCGGGCGCAGACCAGACGACGCTGCCGCGTCAGATGTTCACTGGCATCCGCGAAAACATCAGTCCGACTATCGCGGCACTGGCCACGATTCTGATCGTTTTCTCGACGTGTCTGCTGCTGGCGCTCGAGTGGCTGCGTGGCCGCAATGCCGCGCGAGCGGTGAGGGCATGACGGCGGACCAGAGACCTCACGAACTGTCTCGAGGAAGCGTGACAATCAGCAACTCGTGACACCGTTCTAAGATTCATCCCATTCCGCGGGCTTCTGCGTCTCGTCATACTTTTATCCCTCGATAAAAAAATGCGCGAGACGCAGACCTCTGATGAAAACCCCGCTAACCGTGCTTGTGTGCGCGCTGACACTAACAGCCTGCGCGGACCACGCCGCGCGCGCACGGCTCGGCATTGAAGACCCCACGCTGCTGAAATCTGGCCTTGGCGCCTCGCAAGACGAGGCGGCAGGCGCCGCCAACCCGCAATGGGTCACTACGTACGCGCCCGTCGCCAACTCCGGCGCGGCGCTCGCGTCATTGCAGGCGCGGCTGGACCGCCTGCAACCGGACCAGAACGGCTACTTCCGCACAAAGGCGGAATGCTGGATCAACGCCGGCCAGCAGGAACGCAAGGCGGGCGATCACTGGGGTTTCGTCGAAGAGGCAATCGGTCAGGCGGCCGTGATCACAGCCGGCCTCGAAAACGGCGCGCCGCTCTCCGCTGCCAATCCTGCTCTGCGCACTGTCTCCGTGGTTCGGCCCGATCTGTGGAAGATCGTCAATACCATCAAGTCCGATCCGGTCATCGCTTCGTGCCGCGAGGCGCAGCAGCCGCTTGCGTGTGCGGAGGTCGAGCTCATGCAAGCGGGCCACGATGCGTGGATGCGCAGCTTCGCTCGGGCCGAGCAGCGCCTGCCTGAAGTGCAGGACAACTTGCGCAAATCGGCGGAAAGCGCGTTGCAATGCAAACAGGCGGCACTCGCAGCCCCAGCGGCAACGCGAGCAGCAGTGTCACGAGCCATCACGCTGCGCGCCGACCTGCTATTCCGTTTCGACGGCGGCAACGAAGCCGCGATGCTGCCCGCAGGCAGACGCGAACTCGACGAGGTGGCGCGCAGCCTGAAGACAGTTGCCGCCCTTCGCGGACTCAGGATCACCGGCTACACCGACCGTCTTGGCGAGAACGCATATAACCAGAGCCTGTCGCTGCAACGCGCGCAAACGGTGGCGCGCTATCTGCGCACGCGCGGCGTCACATCGCTCATCTCGGTTCGCGGGCTTGCCAGCGCCAACCCGGTGGCCGAATGCCGGCAAACCAGGCGCGATGAACTGGTGCGGTGTCTCGCGCCCAATCGCCGCGTTGAGATCGAGTTTGTCGTTGCGGCATCCTGACTCGCGTTCGCAGCGCACACGGCGCTGTCAGCGCCTGGAGCGCAACGGCGTATGGGTGCCGGAAGCTCAGCAGCGAGCCACCAGAAGTCCATGATCGGCCTCAACGGGAAACGGAAGTTCTTTCAGGAGAAATGCAACACATGTCAACCATTCTGATTATCGACGACCACCCAGCGTTCCGGATGATTGTCAGATTGCAGCTCATGCAACTGCTTAGTGTCGACGAAGTGGTGGAGGCGGACAACGGCCAGACTGCGGTGGAAATGGCTCGCCAGTACAAGCCCGATCTGGCGATACTCGACCTCGACATTCCGCGCATCAGCGGGCTGGATGTCATTCCGCGCCTGAAGCTCGTGCATCCGCCTATTCGCGTAATGGTGCTGTCGGGCCATGACCCGGCTACCTTCGCGCCGCGCGCCATGCGTTCGGGCGTTCACGGCTTTGTCGGCAAGTCGCAGGAAATGAAGGAAATCATGCGCGGCGTGGAAGCCGTGCTCGCGGGCTATACGGTGTTTCCGGTCGGGCCGAACGGCGCGAGCATTGCGCCGGGTGTGACACCGAGTGGCGAGGAAGGCCGCATCATGCTGCTATCCGACAAGGAACTCGTCATTTTGCAGATGCTCTCGAAGGGCATGTCGAACAAGGCAATCGGCGACGCGCTGTTCATCAGCAACAAGACGGTGAGCAGCCACAAAACGCGCATCATGCACAAGCTGGGCGTGAAATCACTGGTCGAACTGATCGATCTGGCGCGGCGTTGCCGGATTGCATCGGCGTGATGAGCGGGTATGTGCAGCATGAAAGCCGCAATATCCTGTCCCGATTCCCGCCTGCTTCGGGCCAATGCTCAGGAACTGGTCGGCGAGGACGAGCGCGCCATCACACGCGTGCTCGAACTGATCGCCGAAACGAACCGAACAACGCTTGTGTCGTTACAGCAGAGCTTCGAGGCCGGATGCTGGGACGAAGTGGCAAGCGCCGCACATCGCATGGCCGGGTCGGCCCGCATGCTTGCTCATGATGCGTTGACTGCGGCGCTGTCCGAACTGGAAGCGGCAGGGCGCGCGCACAATCGCGAGCTTGCAACGTCGCAAATGCCGGTCATTGCCGAGGCGCTCGCCAGCCTCGATAAATCAATAGAAGAAGCGTTGCGTTGCAGCACTGGCGCGAGCAGCGGCGCCGCACAATGAGCGCGGGCTGGCGGGCTGCCCGTTCAGTTTCGGCCTCGCGAACCCACCGCGAAAAGGCGTCCATTCACGCCGTCAGCTAGTTCAGCTCCCAACGGCATCGCCATTGAAGACGCCGCGCTCCGATACCACCTGTAGCGGGCGATAACCCTCGGCACGTAGCTTTGCGTTTCGGCATACGGCGGAATCTGCCCGCCATACTTTTGCACGGCGCCCTCGCCGGCGTTGTAGGCGGCCAGCGCCAGCGGCAGGTCGCCGAACTGGCGCATGAGTTCCTTCAGATAGCGCGCGCCCGCAGCCACGTTTTGACCTGCGTCGAAGAGATCCGACGCGCCGTGGCGTGCGCCCGTGCCGGGCATCAACTGCATGAGACTGGTTGCGCCTTTGGGCGACACCGCTTGCGGATTGCCTCCTGACTCGACGTCGATCACGGCCATCAGCAGCGCGCTGTCCAGTCCGGCCGCGCGTGCCGCTTCGTTAATGATTGGCCACAGCGCCATCACGCGCGCAGCGACCAACGCGGACGACTGCCGCACGGCGCCACGCAATGATTCGCGGCCAGGCTGGATCACGACGGATTGGCGACCATCCGCGTCGTCAGGTGAATAGGCTACCGATTGCCGACCGTCCGGGTTATCAGGTGGATAGGCCCCCGACTGACGACCGCCCGCATCGTCAGGTGCGTACGCGACCGCACGCGGCGCCGCGCGAACGGTCAGCCCAACGGGCTCGGCGGCGCCTGCCATTCCGCCGACCATCATCACCACTCCCGGCGCCGGCCGTACGCGGGTCACGACCGCGTCGACGGCGTGAGATCGCAGCGGCAGACAAGCGCCGGACGCGGCGATGGCGACCAGCAGCAGCCGACGCGCCATCAATTGCCCGTCGGATTCGGCGAGTCGTTCAGCGCCGATGCTCTCACCGGCGACTGCATGCGCACGATCGCTTCCGAATCCAGCGAGATCGGCCAGCGGCCAGTCTTGATGCCGTCCGCGAGCTTGACCTTGCACAGCGAGTCGCCGTTCTTCGGAAAGCCGTAGGGATCGATGTCGGGCCTGGCCGGCTCGTGTGTCAGAATCCCGCCACTGCCAATAGGTCCGATCACGTTGGCCGCGTAGTAGATCACCTTGTTCACCAGCGGCACGTACATGTCGTAGCAGTAATGCACATGTATTTTCAGAATGTTGGCATCCTGAATATTCATCCGCGAGGCCGCCCCAGTCGGTATTGATGGATCGCGGTACATCAGCGAATCGTTTGGAATCTCGGTGTAGGTCGTCGCCTCGTCGGGGTAATAGCGCGGTCGCGCGTAGTCGCTGATAGCGGCAGGCGTCGGATTGAGGACGGTGATCACGCTGAAATTGCTTGCGTCTGCCTGAGCGTTCGCGAGCGCCGCCGCAGCGCCCTCGGCGCTCGCCTGCCGCGCATAAATTGGCGCGAGCCCGCGCGCAAGGCCCGAGCGCATCGCCTGCATCGAGCCATGGTTGACCGCGCCTTCCCGCGCGGCTTCCAGCACCGCCACGTCCAGTGTCGACTTTGCCTGATAGAGCAGCACGAACTGCAGCGTGCCGAAACAGACGAACAGCAATAGCGGCGCGATGACAATGAACTCGACCATCGACTGGCCCGACTGTCTGCGCTTGCGTGCGCCGCTGGTCGCCACGCCGTGCGACCGCGATTTCCGTAGCGGCAAAGAAAGAAGGTTCACGACGCCGCCTCGAAGATTAGTGAATCGCCGACTGCGAGGCCGTGCGCGCGCGCCGCGCCGGCCGGCATCTCAAGTGTGTGCGCCGCGCGCAGGTTGAACAGCGCGCGGCGCTTGCGCACCTCGTGATGAATCGCGACGACACGTTCGCGCCGGTCCAGGAACAGCACGTCGATCTCGAAGCGCATGCCGAACGTGTGCACCGAGCCGCAGCGCTTGAGCAGCAGTGCTTCGCCGGGCGGCAGCGAGTCTCGGCCGAGCAGGCCGCGCATGCGCTCGCACATGGTTTGCGCGATGGACACCTTGACGCCGGCGTCCCGCCCGTGAACTTTTAGACAAGCGAGTTTCATAGGAAGCCCTCCTGCACGAACTTCATTGCGATCGGAAATCCCAGCACGATGAAGGTGATCGGAAAGATAAACACGAGCAGCGGAAACACCAGCTTCACCGGCGCTTCCATTGCCTTTTTCTCCGCCCGCTGGAAGCGTTCGGAGCGGCGCTGCTCGGACTGAAAGCGCAGCGACTTGGCGAGCCCGGCGCCCATCCGCTCGGCCTGCACGACGGCGCCGACAAAATTCGTCAGTTCCTTGATGCGCAGCCGGTCGTCCAGACGGCGCAACGCTTCTGTACGGTTGAGGCCCGATTTCAGGTCGCGCAGCACGTGCTCCAGTTCCCAGCGCAAGGGGCCGGACGGACCTTTTTCGACGGCCTTCTGAATGGCGCCGTTGATGTTCAGACCGGCTTCGACGGCAAGTGTCAGGAAGTCGAGATAGATCGACAGATGCCTGAGAACCTGCGCGACGCGGCGGCGCCGCACGTCGCGTGTCCAGATGCGCGGATAGAAATAGCCGAGCAACGCGGCGCCGAGCAGTACCAGCACCGAGAAAACCCCGAGCACGAGCATTGCCAGCAGCGCGAGAAGTGCAGCGAGAGCCGCGCTGATGATCGACAGCGCGATGAACTGACGCGCGTTCATCAGGAACGTCAGCGACGTGAGGCGCAATTGCAGTTCGGTCTTCTCGACCAGCCTGCCGCTGAAGCGCGAGCCGAAATGATGGACCACGAAATTGACGAGCGGCCACAAGGGGCGCAGCGACCTCGGCAGTGGGTCGAGATAGGTACGGTCCTCCGGCAGCACCGCGCCGGCGAGGCCGCTGATCGACCGATAGGCGATGCCGGCAATAACGATGAGCCCGATACTGACGGTGAGAGCGATGAATAGCAGCATGGTCAGACGTCGATATTGGTGATTTTCGAGATCGAGAAATAGCCGAGAACTTCCATCACGCCGATCACTGCGAGCGTGGCCCAGCCGACCGGCTGCGTGAACAGCGGCGCCATGGCCTTGGGTTCCATGAAGCGCAGCACCAGCATCAGAAAGAGCGGCAGACAGGTCATCACGATGCCCTGCATGCGTCCTTGCGACGTCAGCGCCCTGATCTTGCCTTCCATCGTCAGCTTTTCGCGCAGCGTACGCGCGACCGATTCGAGCGCTTCGGCCAGATTGCCGCCCACGTCGCGCGCGATGGATACGGCCGCCGTCATCATCAGAAAGTCGGGAATGGGAATGCGCTTTTCGACGTTGCGCATTGCAATGTCCAGGTCGATGCCAAGGCGAATTTCGCGCATCAACAGATCGAATTCCTGTGAGATGGGAGGCGGTGTTTCCTGCACCACGGCTTCTAGTGCAGTTGGAAAACTCGCGCCCGCGCGCAGCGCTCCGGACATCATCAGCAGCGCGTCGGGCAATTGCTTCTCGATCGCTTCAATGCGCTTCTTGTGCATGCGCTTGAAGTATTTGCGCGGCAACATCATGGCGAGCGGAATCGAAGCCGCCGCGACGAAGAGGCTGCGGCTCAGCACGAACACGACGATCGGCAAGCCGACAATGACGACCATGCTCCAGGCGGCGGCTTTCTGGCGATTCACAAACACGAAAGCGTCGGCGAGCGACGATTCGATCTCGCCAGCCATCTGCCGCGAACTGGCCCGCAGCGTGGAGGTGCCCATGCGCGTGGCGAGAAGAATCAGAAACAGACAGCCGGCGAACGCCAGCACGAGAATAATCGGAAGGCTCATGGTCGACCTCTCACTCCGGCCGCGTGAAGATGTCGGTATTCACAGGAATGCGCCGGCGAATCAGCTCCTGATAGAAGTCCGGAATATAGGCAGTGGGCACGAACTTGCCCTGAACCTTGCCGTGTTCGCTGAAGCCTTCTTCCTTAAACACGAACACGTCTTGCAGCGTGATGACGCCCGATTCCATGCCGCTCACTTCGGTGATATGCGTGACGCGGCGCGAGCCGCACGAAAAGCGCGACTGCTGCACGACGATGTCGACCGCCGAGCAGATCTGCTCGCGAATTGCCTGCACCGGCAAATCCAGCCCCGACATCAGGGTCATTACTTCCAGACGCGCAATGCAGTCGCGCGGCGTGTTGGCGTGAGCGGTGGTGAGCGAGCCGTCGTGACCGGTGTTCATGGCCTGCAACATGTCGAGCGCTTCTCCGCCGCGGCATTCGCCGACCACGATCCGGTCCGGGCGCATACGCAGACAGTTCTTTACCAGGTCGCGGATATTGACCGCGCCTTTGCCTTCCATATTGGCGGGGCGCGCTTCGAGCGAGACGAGATTCGGCTGCGAGAGTTGCAGCTCCGCGGCATCTTCCACCGTGACGATGCGCTCATCGTCCGGAATGTAGCTTGACAGCACGTTCAGCAGCGTGGTTTTGCCCGAGCCCGTGCCGCCCGAAATGATGATGTTGGCGCCCTGCTTCACGGCGGTGTGCAGGAACTCGAGCATGTGCGGCGACAGCGTGCCGAATCTGATCAGATCTTCGCCGACGAGTTTGCGCCGGGAGAACTTCCGGATCGTGATGCTCGGCCCCTTGAGCGCGAGCGGCGGAATCACCGCATTCACGCGCGAGCCGTCGGCGAGACGCGCGTCGACCATCGGCGAGCTTTCGTCGATGCGCCGGCCGATTGGTGCGACGATCCGTTCGATTGCGCCCAGCACCGCGCGATCGTCGGTGAAGATGACCGGCGAGCGGGTCAACTGCCCGTCTTTCTCGACGAAAATTTCGTTGTGGCAGTTGACCATGATTTCCGACACGGTCGGGTCCGCAATCAGTTCCTCGAGCGGCCCGAGTCCGATGATTTCGTCGAACACACTCTTTTTCAGCGCCTCGAGCGGAATGTCCGGCGTGCGAAACATCGGATCGTGATTCAGGATGTCGTCGAGCGCGGCGCTGACTGTCTTGCGCAATTCGTCGTCTTCCATGCGTGCGACGTTCAGACGGCGCAAGTCGAGCGCCGCAATCACTTTCATGTGCGCCTGTTTGCGCAGTTCGATGCCGAGCGGGCTGTTGATCGGCGCAATCGCCAACGGCTGGGCTGCCGTCTTGACGGCGGGCGCGGAAGTGGACAGCGCCCTCGACGGCGCGGTGACTGCGTGTTGATCGGGACGCGCTATGTCCTCTCGTGCAGCGTATGCAAGCGGGGCTTGAGAAAGCGGTTGCGGCTGCGGTTCAGCCGCTGGCGCACCTGCTTCGATAGGGCGCTGTGGGTTTGCTCGCCATTCAGGTTCAGCGGGCTGTTGCATTGCAGGCTGTGCGACATGTGCGGTGTCCGCGACCTGCACGGACTGCGACGGTTGCATCGAGCGCGCATGTGCCGAATGGTGACTCGGGCGAACCGGTTGCTCGTTGGCGGCTGCGCGAACGATTCTGATCGTCGTCATACCGATTTCGATCTGATCGGCTTCAGTCAACGGTCCGTACCGCGTGATCGACGAACCGTTGACCAGCGTTGCGGCTATGCCGCCCTGGTCTTCGATGTAGTAGGCGTTGTTCTCGCGCACAATGCGCGCTTGCAGCTTTCCGATCAGAAGACCCTTGACGCTGATGTCGCAACTCGCGTCCTTGCCGATCGTGCACCCGTGTTCGACTTGCAGCGCGCGCACGGGCGCGTTTCGCGTGTGTATCTCGAGATTGAGCATGGCGATTCTCCGCTAGGCGTGTTCAGTTCGGCGCGCTGCCGAGGACGCCGACCTGTTGCGGCGGCACTTTGCCGTTTGTCGTGGAGGCAGCCGCATCGCGCGTGGCGCTCGGCGCGGTCGGAGGCTGCCCGGCGGCGTTCAACATGCGCAGGGCCTCGGCGACGCCTTCTGGGGGAGTGCTTGCCGAGGGGGCTTGTATTTTTTGCGGTCGAGGCTGCGTTTGCGACTGCGGCTGCGAAGCCGACTGGGCCGCAGCGGAGGAGGCCGCGTCCGCTGGAACAGCAGCGAAAGGTGAACGCAACTGCGATGCTTGTGCCGAAACATCAGCGGGAAGCTGGCCGCCGTTGGGTGCCTGGGCCCTTTCCTCCGCAGGCGCAAGTGGCGGTGTGCTGCGGATCGGCGCGGGCAGCAATGCGGGCGTGGGCTGGATCGGTTGACGCGCGGCGGTCGTGCGCGTCGCTTTTTCCTTGTCGGCGACAAGCGGCTCGGGGTTGCCGAATTGCTTGACATACGCGCTGTCTATGCCGTCGGCACGCATCAGCAGATCCGAGTTGGGCGCGAGTTCGGGATCGGAGATGAGCGGTGTCACGAAAATGACCAGATCGCTTTTCTTCGCGCGGAAACTGTCCGAACGAAACAGCTGGCCGATTACCGGTATCTGGCCGAGGAACGGCATGCCGTCGCTATCGTTGACTGCGTCGGCGCTGATCAGGCCGGAAATGGCGAGCGTTTCGCCCGTGCGCATGGAAATGTCCGAACTCGTGCTGCGCGTGAGGAAGCCGGGCAGACCGCCATAGCTCACGCTGGGGTCGATCTGGCTGATCTCGGTAGTCAGGTGTGCCGAGATGATGCCGTTCACGTCGACGACAGGATTGATGCTTAGCTTGACGCCGTAATCCTTGTACATGACGTTCGTGGTGCCGAGCGCGCCTGATTGTGGAATCGGCACTTGTCCGCCGGCCAGGAAGCTGGCCGTGCCGCCGCTCTTCGTGTTCAATTCGGGCGCGGCAAGAATGAACGCATCGCCGTTATTCACTGCAAAGTTGATTTGCGAAGTGATGTTGGATGCAATGCCGGCTAGAAAATAGCTTGTACCCGCCGTGATAGCCTTTGCCGCGCCTGTCGCAACGCTCGCAGCGCCGCCTATCTGTGGTCCGCGGAAGGCGCTGTCCCAGCCAATGCCAAGCTTTCTTTGCGCATTACGTGTGACTTCCATGATCTGCACTTTGAAGTGCACGGTTTTTCTCAGTGCTTCGCCTTCGTCGACCGTGGTGGTGTCGATCACGTTCTTCATATCCTGCGTCGCCGATTTGACGACCCCCGCCATGTCGCGATGGACCACGCCCGACAGCACGATGTTCGAGCCGATCGCGTCGATGTGAAGTCCGGATACCGACTTCAGCACCGCGCGCAACTGCTGCAGTGACGCGTTCACTTCGGCCTTCGCAATGCGCACCGTTGTTTGCAGCGCGATGCCTTTCTCATTCCACACCACAAGCGACGTCATGCCGTCCTGCTCGCCGAGCAACATCAGACTGCCGTCGACCACGTTCGCGGTAATCAGCTTGCCGTTACCTATCGCGATGCGTTTGATGGTGCCAGGCACGTGCAGAATCCGCACTTCGCCGCGGAACATTTCCAGCACGCGCGCGGTCGCCGATGCGTCGTCCGCTGCGGGCGGGTAGATGCTCTGAGCGAGCGTGAGCGGTGCCGCTTCGCACAACAACACGCCGACCAGAAGGGACGGCAGGACCCGGCGGCACAATCGCGCCGCATTGTTTTTGACTTTCATTGGTATGAAACCTGTGCTCGATGCTTTAGTTCTGCTGAGACGCGCTAGGCGCAACGGCCTTCTGCAGTTGTTGGGCGATGGCGTTGGCCTGCTCGTAGACGCTTGGCTGGCGCTGCGGCAAGACAGATGCTGATGGAACCGCGGCAGACGGCGCACTGGTAGACGTCGAGGTATCGCGCGAGGAGTCGGATTGCATGCTCGGAACGATGTTGGCGCTGGTCGCGCCGCCACCCGCGATCACTTCGACCACCGGCGGCGCCGACGCCTTGCCGCCCGAGCTGGTGAGAGTCGCGGGATCCGCGAACACGTCTTTTTCCTCGATCAACGCGGGGCCGCCGCTGGCCTTGTCGTCAGCATTGCGCAGGATCAGGCGCAAACCGCCGATCTTCTGCGCGAGCGCGATGCGACCGACGTCTTCGGCCGGCACCTGCAGCGTCACCGTCGTGTAGCCCATGCCCTCCTGGCGGCTCATTGCGCTGCTGTTGGCGTTCGCCTGATCGTGCTCGCTCGCCTCGCCTGCGTCGCGCGGGCGCAAGTCCTGGCCGGTGGCTAGCACCAGTACGTTCGGCATGATCAATTGCGCGACTCTTTTGTCGTCGGATGTGTGGTCCTGATGGAAGGCCCTGCCGATCCAGTACACGTCCACGCGATTGCCGGGGCGCACCAGAAGCGCAGTGGAGTTGACCGTGTCGATCTCCACCGTCAGGGCGCGCTGTCCAGCCGGCAGAACGTCGGAGAAATCGCGGCCGCGCAATGCGTCGATATCGGCGGCGCGCAAGGGCAGGCCGCGGCGCACCGGCTTCACGAGGTGCGACGTGCGGTACTGATCGAAGTTCTCCGGACGGATCATGTCGTCATAGACGAGGTCGCCCTGAATCTCACGCGATACGAAATCGCTGCTCGACAACGGCGTGCCAGCCGGCAGATCGCGCGCGGGCACCACCACTTCGACGTCTGCGTGTACCTTGTTCGCGGCTATTTCCTGCTTGAGCCTGGTTTCCCGATCGTTCAGATATTTGTACAGCAGAAATGTCAGGCCGCCTGCAACGCACACGGCGACGAACAGCAGTACCCACGAGTTCGACAGAAGAGAACGGATTTTGATTTTCTTAAGCATGACCAATCGACCGTTGCCGGTCAGGGAAGCGAGAGGGTGAAGCTGTAGGCGCTGAAAAACGACTTGAAGCTCGAGACGAGTGTCGTGAACGGCGCAGCAGTGTCGCCAGTGACCAGGAAAAGGATGCCGATCAGCGCAGCCGTAATCACGAGGTATTCCGCATAGGCCTGGCCGCGCTGCCGGGAAGGCCTCGCAAGGAAATCAAAGCGTTGGTGCATCTCAACGGTTCCTGGTTGTATTGATGACGGCGAAGGTTCGTCCGTCGCGGTCTGAAAAACTGGCGTCCACGCTGTCTTTTCCGCGCTGCATGGCGAACGCTTTGCCTTGCATCGCGCGCGTGCCGACAGACAGATAGTCGGGCTGGCGGCCCGCGTTCACCCACCCCTGCAACGCGAGGCGGTTGCGGTATCGCTGCGCGTTCCAGCGTGCTTCGCCCGGCATATCCAGCAGCCAGGTGCGGCCCGTCTGACCGCCATCGCGGCTCTCGACATCGGAGAGAACCTTGCGTTCTTCAGGCAGCGGGATTGCCGAGTCCGGAATCCGATGCTCTGCCTTGTCGCCGCCAACCCGGACCACGCTCATCAGCCCGCGAGTGCGGGCGCTGTCATGCTGCGGCGGCAGGCTCAGCAGATAGAAACAGTCACCGTCGACAGCGCTGAGCATCAGGCCGGACGCAGTGCTCCGGCCTTTCGCCGGCGCATTTTCGGCGGCCCAGAATTCGCGGAATGCCTTCGATACATCGTCGACCGTACCGTCGAACTGCATGCCGACCACCGAGGTCGGCACACCGTTCACAATCATGTCGCGGCCAATCGCTTCGACGCTTCGCGGTCGAACCGGCGTCTTGTCACATGCGCTGCCCGCAACTGCGAGGCCAGCAACAAGCGCACAGGCGGCAGCAGCGCCGCGTGCAACGTGGATAGTCAGTCTCATTGGCTCAAACGGTTGGGCGGGACGACGTCCTGCTGAATGCGGCCGAACTGGAGGGTCGAAATCTCCGGTGCATACTTCTGCAAGGACTGGTAACCGTTGGGCGGCACGAGCGTGACGTGGGCGGCCGGCACTGCCTGACTGAACAGCGCGCGATTACTGTTCGAGCCGTCCGGTACCCACGTGTTGGTCATGAGCACGTTCGTATCAGAGAAAGTCAGACCGCTGAAGGCGGGCAACTGATTGTTCTTCGGCCACAAGCGCTTGAGTACGCTGCTGTCCTGAGCAATGGCCACGCTGACCATGCCGGCTTGCAGCGTGCGCGTAGGCAGGGCGAAGTGCGCCGCAAAAGGCGCACCAGTGGCGGTCGGCACCTGCCACGTTGCGAGGGCCGAGACCGTCTGACTGCTCGCGGGATCGTCCGCTGTGCCGGTACTGAGCTGAACGTCCGAAGCAGAGGCCAGCAAAGCATTGCCCCCATAGTCGCGCCACATGGCCGGTTGCGTCGCGGCTAGCCCGCTCTGCTGCCGATCCGTGCCCGAAATCGGCGCGCCGTCGCCGGCCATGACGCGCTCCAGCACTTCGCCCTTGATATCGGAGTCGGTTTTGCCTACGGCGAGTGCGGCGGCGCCGTAATCATTCGACCAGCCCTCGGTGGTGGCTGGGTCGGCGGCGAGATTCTTGCGCGGGTCATTGTCCGTCCAGACGGTACGCTCCCACGCGGCATAGCGTGAGCCCATTAGCGTCCGGTTACGGACGTCGTTGAACTTGGCGAGCATGATTACCGCGAGCATCAGGACACTCATGACCGAGATCATGGCGACGAGGAATTCCACCATCGCCTGGCCGGTTTGCGGCGCGTTTCTGGCGTGCGTTCGTTTCATTATCGTTGCGCCTTTAGGTCTACCGGGATCTGGTTGGCCTGAGCCGCCGCGCGCTCGCTCGCATCGACCGGTGCGAGCGCTGCTTGCCAGTACGGGCTGAAAAGGCTCGGGTACTCTGTCTCATGGTCGGCACGCGCCCATTGGTCTGCGTGCATAAGGCCGCCTATGATCGAACTGCCGAAAGACGTTTCGTCGGGACGTACGAAGTAGGCATTGGCGCTAGACAGCGCGCGCATCGCGCCGCTGGCCGCATTGCTGTCGACCCGCATACGTCCACCGCCCTGCAGGCCCACGGTTTTCACGAGCGTGTCGCTGCCGCGCGTGACTTCGATGGTGATGCGCGGCGCTTTCGCGGAGAGCTGCTTTCCATTGACTTCCTGATAACGCAGCAGGCCGCCGTTGACTGGGTCGAGCGAAGGCCCCGGCCCTGCGCGGAACTGTTCCGCCATGGCGTCCGGCACCTGCCAGCCAGGCGTCGTGCTGCCCGTGTATCCGAAGTTGAAATACCCGCCGTAGCCCTCCCAGTCCTGCCACGCAGCAAACGGCGGATGGGTCATGTAGGTTGTGATATTGCCGTTGGCGCTGCCGCCGAAGCCGGCTTCCGATTCGACTGGTCCAATGCAGCTGATGCGCAGATGCGCGGTGCTCGCGTCGATCGACTGCCATCCGCTTTTATCGTTGCGCAGTTGCGTGCCGCCGTCGTGCGTCACGTTGATGGTGAACGAGCTGCGCGGTCCACAGATCATGTCGGCGCTGTCGTTAAGTTGTTGAAAGTTCGGCGCGACGCTGCGGACGGAGTCGCGATTCTTGACGAAGCCGTCGAGCGTGGCGGGGTTCGTGACTACGTCTGCGAAGTCGTCCTGTCCTACGGTGCCCGCAGGCGTGACGGTCGCCGTGTACGAGTTCCATGCCGCCAGTTGCGCAGCATTGCGCGCGCTCGTGAAGTAGCCGGCCGTGACGTGCGTGTCGGACTGATTCAGTTGTGCGATGGCCTCGGCCGTGTCGGGCACCGCGGTGAATACTGCGGCGTGATAGTTCGCCTGAGCGTCGCTCAGCGCGCGATCAAGCACGCCGATGTTGCGGGCGACGGTGGGCAGCAGCGCATCCAGGGCCGCGCGCACCGGTGCAATGTCGGCTTTGCCGATCTGCTTGGGTGTAGTCCATTGAGCTGGATGGTCCGCGAGCGCATTGACGATGTTGTCGAGGTCCGACGGCGAGTAAGTCGCGTCCAGTTCGTCGATCCAGGACTTCAGAGCGATCACCTGCGCGGCGGTGACCTGATTTGCAACCGCTGCGCGGTTCGTGTACGCAGAGAAGTTGTAGTCGCGCGCCTGCAGCACGGCGGCGCTGTACGCTGCCGCGTCGGCGGTGTTTTGCAGTTTGATTCTGGCGCTCGTCATCTGGAACGAGTTGAACGCCAAAAAAAGGCCGATGCAGCCGACCAGTAGAAAAATCAGAGCAGGGACCAGCGCCTGCCCGCTAGCGCCGGCGACCCTGGCCCTGCCCTTGCGGGCAGAGCGTTTCATGATGGATATCGCTAACCGGAGGCGATTAATTGGCGTTGTTAGCGTCGTTATACGTACCCATGTTCTTGGTCTTGTTGGCGTTCGTCGTTGCCGTGTTGGCGTTGGTTTGCGCCGTCGAGATATTGTTCTGGGCGTTCTGGCCGGACATTTCGACGGCGAGACCGGCGGTCTGGTTTCGCAGCGTCTGGCCGAACAGCGAATAGACGCCAATTGCCGACACGGCGATCAAAGCGACGATGATGATGTATTCCGTCATGCCCTGACCGAGTTGCTTATTTTTACGGCGGATTTGTGCGATTCTCATGGTTTCTCTTCAAGAAGATTAAAGGTGCTGAGACACTGGCTGTGCAAGCTGTTTTGTCCTAGATATAAAAATAAAACTAGGAATGTTCTTGCCTGATAAGTATCAGCAACGGTGCCGCGCAGAAGTATAAGAATTCGAATGGCATATGGATTGGCGAAATTTCCCAATCTCCGCATTGCAATTCCTGTATCCGATGTCGTATGCATATATCGACCACATCGGTGTCGTTTTGTCACAGCCGGTAGCGCCGTGATGGCCGTGAATAGACGCCCGGAGGCTCGACGTTGTGACCGGCCGGGGCAATGCGAATACCCATAAATGCTCCGGTTGAATCGCCTGCGACTTATCCCGCGTAAGTGCGGAAAATTCCTACCCGTTTTTCCTGTTTCCTGATTTTTAGAGATGCATCCCCCAGTTAGATTCGCGATGCGTGAAAACATTGGATCGAGCTTTAAACGTGCCGGTCGGTTTTTTGTGCGGGGAGCGTGTGCGCACGGTTTCTCAAATCGAACTGCAAGCGGGGCTTGCCCTCTATTTAGGGAATTTATGAATAAGTCGTATATCAGCGTCTGGAATGACGTATCCGGAACATGGGTGGCTGCGCCCGAGACCGCGAAGGCGCGTGGTCGTGCGACAGCTTCGTCTTCCACTGTTTCGTCGGACGCCGGCGCACAGAGCCGCCCGGCAACCTCGTTGAAGGCCGCGTTCATGCCGATCGCCATGGCAATCGGTGCAATGGGCATGTCGATGGCGCCCGGCACGGCGGCGGCTCAAGCCGTGACAGGCAACGGTGGTCTCGAGTTGTGTCCCGGACAGTTGGGAATGAACGCCATGGGCTCCGCGTGGGGACCCGTGTCGAGCGCCGTTCAGAGCATGATCTGCAATTTCAACAATGGCATGTCATTCTCGTTGAACAACGGCGCGACGGAAAACGGTGCGAACGGCTACACCGACGGCGTCATTACTGCGCGTGTGGCGGGCTATTCCGATGGCCATCTCGAACTTGCGGGCTTGAGCGGAATCTACATGCTCAACACCGTGAACATGACCGGCAACAAGGTCACCCAACTGGGAGCCGGTGATGTCTCGCTGGGTAGCTCCGACGCGGTGAACGGCGGGCAGCTTTATCAGTACACGCGCTACTTCCAGGCAAATTCGCCTTCGACCGAAACGGCCAGCAGCGCGCGCGCAACCGGCTCGAGCTCGGTGGCATCCGGCCCGTACTCGCTGGCGGCCGGCAGCAACTCGAGTGCATACGGTGCGAACGCTGTGGCATTGGGGTCCAACTCAGTTGCGTTGGGTGCAGGTTCCGTTGCAAGCCGCAGCGATGCAGTGTCCGTCGGCTATCTCTCTTCCGACGGCAGATCGCAATACACGCGGCAAATCACCAACGTGACCGCCGGCGCTGCCGGAACCGATGCGGTCAACGTCAACCAGTTGAATGCCGCAATCGCGAGCGTCAACGGCGGTGGCGGCGGTGGCACCGCCCCGAATGCCGTCACGTACGACAGCTCGCTGTCGAATCTGATCACGCTCAAGGGTACCAGCGGTACCAAGATCACGAACCTGACTGCTGGCGACGCCACTTCGAAGTGGAGCACAGATGCAGTCAACGGCGGGCAGCTGTATCAGACAAACCAGGACGTGGCGAACGTTGCGAGCAACGTGGCCAACGTCGCCGGGAATCTCGCCAATGTGACCAACGTCGTCAACAACTTCGTCAACAACGGTATTGCCGGCAATCCGCTCATCGTGACGTACGACTCGTCAGCGCGCGACATCGTGACGCTCGGCGGCACGGCGCACACGGCGGCGGTCAAGCTGACGAACGTCGCGGCTGGCGATATCTCGTCGGCCAACAGCACGGACGCGGTCAACGGCGGACAGCTGTACCAGACGAACCAGACGCTGAATTCGCTCGGAAATAATCTGAGCGGCGCGATCACCAATATTTACAACCACGGCGTCAAGTACTTCCACACCAATTCGACGCTGGCGGACGGGTCAGCAGACGGCACCAATTCGGTGGCCATCGGCGCCCTGGCGATTGCTTCGGCGAATAACTCCGTCGCGTTGGGTTCGAATTCGGTGGCTGACCGCGCGAATGCGGTGTCCGTCGGTTCGACCACTGCACCGCGCCAGATTATCAACGTCGCGGCAGGTACCGAGACTAACGACGCAGTGAACCTGGGGCAGATGGACGCCGCGATTGCAGCGGTTGCGGGCGGTGGTGCGCCGGACGCAGTCGTATACGACTCGTCCGCGCATAACAAGCTGACGCTTGGCGGCGCGCAGGCTTCGTCAACGGTTGGCCTCACCAACGTGGCGGCTGGCCAGGTTGCGTCGAGCAGTAAGGATGCAGTGAACGGCGCGCAGTTGTTCGGAACGGCGAGCAGTGTTGCGAATGCACTGGGCGGCGGCTCCAGCGTGAGCGCAACCGGCGCTGTCACCAACCCGGCGTACATCGTGCAGGGTAGTACGTACAACGACGTGGGCTCGGCCCTCAGCCAGGTCGACACCGCCATCAGCGGCCTCAACAACGAGGTCGCCAATTCGTCCAAGTACATCAAGGTTGTATCGGCTGCCTCGTCGGCGATCGCCACGGGCGCAGAGGCGGTCTCGATCGGTGGCGCGGCGTACGCAAGCGGAGCCAGCTCTGTAGCTATTGGTTCTGGCGCACGTTCACAGTTCGCAAATTCCGTCGCGCTCGGCGCTAACTCGCGCGTGACGGTGGCGAATACAGTATCTGTCGGCGACGTCGGTGCAGAGCGCCGCATCATGAATGTGGCGAACGGCGTGTCGGCCACTGACGCTGTGACGTATAGCCAGTTGTCGGCTGTTCAGACGGCGCTGTCGCAACAGATTTCCCAGTCGGCCGGCGTCAAATCCATGCTCCTCGGCGCACCTGCGCTTGGCGCGACTCCGGTCACCGCCTACATCGCGGTGAGTTCGAACGTCACCGCGGGCACGACAACGAGTACCGATAATTCGCAGGATGCAATGGCGATTGGGCCGACGGCTACAGCGCTGGGCCAAGGTTCGCTCGCGGTCGGTGCAGGCTCCGGTACCGCATTGGCGGGTTCCACCGCCGTTGGTACCGGAGCAGCCGCTCTGGCGCTGGACACCACTGTGATCGGCGCGGGCGCGAATACGAGCAACTCCGCCACCAACGCCGTTGCGATCGGCTACAACGCGGCCGCGCAGGGTCCCAACGCGCTGTCGCTCGGCTCGACGAGCATGGCGAATGCATCCAACGCAGTGGCAATGGGCGGCAATGCCGTTGTGACGACGACAGGCCTGAACGCCATGGCTTTGGGAGCGAATGCAACGGCTAGCCAGGCGAGTGCGGTGGCTCTCGGTGCCAACGCTATTGCCAGCGCAAGCAATGCCGTCGCGCTGGGCAGTGGCTCCATTGCAGACCGGCCGAACACAATCTCCGTTGGCAGTGCGTCGGCACAACGACAGGTGGTGAACGTAGCAGCAGGTACGCTCGGCAACGACGCGGTGAATGTCAATCAGCTAACCGGCGTCACCAGCATGATTGGCGGCGGCGCGGGAGTGAACGCTGACGGCACGATTAAAAATCCGTCGTTCCTGATTGGCGGCCAGACATATTCCGACGTGGGTTCCGCTATTACGGCTGCAACATCGAGCGGCTCAGCAAACGCGGTTCAGTATGACTCATCGGCGCACAGTAAGGTGACGCTCGGCGGTCTTGTCGGCACGCCGGCACCGGTCACGCTGACCAACCTGGCCAACGGCGTGGCGGCCAGCGACGCAGTGAACGTTGCGCAATTGCAGGCCATGGGCGGCACGTTCAACAGCAGCGGTGTCGTGACCAACGCGTTTGTCGCGTACGATGACACGACGAAGGGCACGGTCACCCTCAAAGGCACTGGTGGTACGACGATCACGAACGTGAAGCCGGGCGCTTTGACGGCCGTCAGCACCGATGCAGTGAACGGCAACCAGCTGTATCAAACCAACGCCAACGTTGCCAACGTAGCAGGCAACCTGACCAACGTAACGAACACGGTCAACAATATCGTCAACGGTGGCGGCGTAAAGTACTTCCACACCAATTCGACGCTTGCCGATTCGTCTGCCACTGGCGCAAACGCGGTCGCGATCGGCGGCGCAGCGAGCGCATCGGCAAACAATTCGGTCGCGCTGGGCTCGAACTCCGTGGCAAGCCGCGCGAACGCCGTGTCTGTGGGTGCGGTCGGCGCCGAGCGTCAGGTCATCAACGTCGCGAACGGTACGAATGGCACCGATGCGGTGAACGTGCAACAGCTCCAGGCAATGGGCGGCGTGATCAACAGCAGCGGCGTGGTGACCAACGCGTTTGTCGCATACGACGACACGACGAAGAGCAAGGTCACGCTGGGCGGCGCGGGTACGACGAATGCCGTCACGCTGACCAACGTTGCCAACGGTATCGCGACCAACGACGCAGTCAACGTTGCACAGTTGCAGGCCATGGGCGGCACGTTCAACAGCAGCGGCGTGGTGACCAACGCGTTTGTCGCCTACGACGACACAACGAAGAGCAAGATCACGCTGGGCGGCGCCGGTACGACGAGAGCAGTCACGCTGACCAACGTCGCCAACGGTATCGCGACCAACGACGCAGTCAACGTTGCACAGTTGCAGGCCATGGGCGGCACGTTCAACAGCAGCGGCGTCGTGACCAACGCGTTTGTCGCCTACGACGACACCACGAAGAGCAAGGTCACGCTGGGCGGCGCGGGTGCGACGAAGGCCGTCACGCTGACCAACGTCGCCAACGGTATCGCGATCAACGACGCAGTCAACGTTGCACAGTTGCAGGCCATGGGCGGCACGTTCAACAGCAGCGGCGTCGTGACCAACGCGTTTGTCGCCTACGACGACACGACGAAGAGCAAGATCACGCTGGGCGGCGCCGGTACGACAAGAGCAGTCACGCTGACCAACGTCGCCAACGGTATCGCGACCAACGACGCAGTCAACGTTGCACAGCTGCAGGCCATGGGCGGCACGTTCAACAGCAGCGGTGTCGTGACCAACGCGTTTGTCGCATACGACGACACGACCAGGAACACGGTGACGCTGAAGGGCGCCAGCGGCTCAACCAAGATCGCGGGTGTGAAGGCGGGCGCGCTGTCGGGCACGAGCCTTGAGGCAGTCAACGGCAGCCAGTTGTTCGCTACGGCAACCAGCGTTGCGAACGCGCTGGGAGGCGGCTCGACCGTCAGTTCCACTGGCGCCATTTCGGCCCCGAGCTATCAGCTCAGCGGCGGCACATACTCGGACATCGGCTCCGCTCTTAGCGGGCTCGACAGCCAGGTCGGTGCAATCAACAACAACATCGCCGACACGACCAAGTACATCAAGGTGGTGTCCGCATCCAGCGCGGCCATCGCCTCCGGCGGCGAAGCTGTGGCGATCGGTGGCGGAGCGTATTCGAGCGGTACCAATGCCGTTGCTATCGGTTCGGGCGCGCGTTCGCAGTTTGGGAACTCGGTGGCGCTGGGTTCCAACTCGCGGGTAAGCGTAGCCAATACGATTTCTGTCGGTGACGTGGGTGCGGAACGCCGCATCATGAACGTCGCGAACGGCGTAGCGAACACTGATGCTGTGACGCTCGCTCAGTTGAATGCGCTGAAGGCTTCGCTGACTCCGGTGCAGTCTACGGGTCTGAAGTCGATGCTTTTGGGCGCGGCCGTGCCTGTCACCAACTATATCGCGGTGAGTACGAACGTCACCGCGGGCCTTCCTGCCACCTCGACGGATAATACCGAGAACGCCATGGCAATCGGGGCTGGCGCAATGGCTCAGGGTGCGGGTTCGGTCATCGTTGGCGCGGGTTCGGGCTCATTCCGTGCCGGCTCGACCGTCGTCGGTTCATATGCGAGTGCAGCGGCACTGAATGCCACAGTGATCGGCGACGGTGCAACTACCGACAACAAGGCCGACAACTCGGTGGCAATTGGCTACATGGCCGCAGCCCAAGGTGCCGACTCTCTGGCGCTCGGTACCAACAGCGTAACGAATGCAACAAACTCCGTCACGCTGGGCAGTGGCGCGACCGTCGTGACGGGTGCCACGAACTCGATGGCTCTCGGTGCCGGGGCAGTGGCTTCGGCAACTAACGCTGTGGCGATCGGCTACAACTCGGTGGCAGACCGTGCGAACGCCGTTTCGGTTGGCAGCAGCTCGCAGCAGAGTCAGATCATCAACGTCGCCGCCGGTACTCAGAATACCGACGCGGTGAACCTCGCCCAGATGAATACTGCGATCGCCGCAGTGGCTGGCGGCGGTGCGCCGAATGCGGTGGTGTATGACACGTCGAGTCACACGTCGGTTACCCTCAACGCCAGCGGCGCACCGGTGAAGGTGGCAAACGTCGCCGACGGTGTCGCCAACAACGACGCAGTCAACGTCGAACAGTTGAAGGCCATGGGCGCAAACATTGGCTCGAGCGGCAACGTGACGAACGCGTTCGTTGCTTATGACGATACGACCAAGGGCAGAGTCACGTTTGGCGGAGTTGGCTCGACCACGCCCGTCATCCTGTCGAATGTGGGCGCGGGCCAGGTGACGTCGGGCAGCACGCAGGCTATCAACGGTTCGCAGCTGTACGGCGCAATGGCCAGCACGGCAGCGGCGCTCGGCGGCGGTTCGGCAGTGAACACTGACGGCACGATCTCGAAGCCCAGCTATAAGCTGAACGGCGCGACCTATAGCGACGTCGGCGCCGCGCTGGTGGCGGCCGCATCGGGCGGCGGTGGCAGCGGCTCGCCGAACGCCGTGCTTTACGACACGTCGGCTCACACGTCCGTCACGCTCAATTCCACCGGCGCGCCGGTCAAGGTGTCGAATATTGCTGACGGTGTCGCCAACAACGACGCAGTGAACGTCGAGCAACTGAAGGCGATGGGCGCAAGCATCGGCTCGAGCGGCAATGTCACGAACGCATTCGTTGCATACGACGATACGACGAGGAGCAAGGTCACGTTTGGGGTTTCGGGCTCGACCACCCCGGTCATCCTGTCGAATGTCGGTTCTGGTCAGGTGGCGTCCAGCAGCACCCAGGCAATCAATGGTTCGCAACTCTACGGCGCAATGAGCAGCACGGCGGCGGCGTTGGGCGGCGGCTCGTCGGTGACGGCTAACGGCACGATCAGCAAGCCTGCGTATGTCATCAACGGCGGCACGTACAACGGCGTGGCCGAGGCAATCAGTGCGCTAGATGCGCAGACTCGCGGCGGCAGCCCCGATGCGGTGATCTACGACACGTCCGCGCACGACAAGCTGACTTTGGGCGGTGTCGGCTCCACGACGCCGGTCACGGTCGCAAACGTCGCGGACGCTACGAGCGACAACGAAGCCGTGAACCTCAAGCAGTTGAAGGCGGCCGGCCTGAACGTCGACCCGTCGGGCAACGTGACCAACTCGTTCGTCGCGTATGACAACGCGTCGAAGGGCACAGTGACGTTCAATATGGGCAGCACGCCGACCCAGCTGAAGAACGTGGCGGCCGGTACTGAAGCAACCGATGCGGTCAACGTCGACCAGATGAAGACGTACGTTGCGCAGCACGGCGGCGACGGCACGGCGAACGGTGTTGCCTACGACGACTCGTCCAGGACTCAGGTCACACTGGGTGGCGCGGGTTCGGCTACGCCGGTCACGCTAACCAATGTGGCAGACGGCAAGAACGCTACCGATGCAGTCAACTACGGCCAGTTCTCCGCTCTCGAAAGCACGGTGAAAAACATCGCTGACGGCGGTGGTTCTACCTACATCACCGTCAACAACCCGGGAACAGGCGGTACGGCGGCAGTAGCATCCGGCACGGATTCGATCGCGATCGGCAACGGCGCAGTCGCATCGGGTAGTGAATCGATTGCAATCGGCAAGAACACCAAGACGACGGGTGATAACTCGGTCGCCATGGGTTCCGGTGCTTCGGCTGCGAACGTCAATTCGGTCGCACTTGGTGCGAACTCGACAACGGATCGCGACAACACGGTGTCCGTCGGCTCAGCCGGCGCCGAGCGTCAGATCACGAATGTCGCAGCGGGCACGCAGGCAACCGACGCGGTCAACGTGGGTCAGTTGAACAATGCCATGGGCAACATGAGCAACACGATCAACAACGTGGATCGTAACGCTGCCAAGGGTATCGCTGCGGCGTCGGCGCTTAATATCGTCACGCCGTATCTGCCGGGTCGTACCACGATCAACGCGGGTATCGCGAACTACCGTGGCTATCAGGCCGTCGGTGTGGGCGTGTCTCGTTGGAATGAGAAGGGCACGGTCAACTACAACCTGGGCGTGTCCAGTTCCGGCGGCAATAGCACCATCGTTCGTGCTGGTATCGGCATCGTCCTCGGCAACTAAGCGAAGGCCGTCGTGCCTTCAATAGAAGCTTGAGACGTTAGCTGTCGGGGTCGCACGGGAAGTTTCCGTGCGACCCTCTTTCCATGAGAAAACACACATGAAGTATTCCTTGATTGCGATCGCGCTTGCCGCGACGCTCGCCGGATGTTCGTCGACCGCGACGCGCGACCGGCTGCAGATTCAAGACCCCACGGTCCTGCAGACCGGCTTCGGCGCCACGCAAAGCCAGGCAGCAGGCGCGGTGACGCCGCAGTGGATCGGCACGTATGGCGGCATCAAGGGCGGCGCATTGCTCGACGCCGTCCAAGGCCGCCTGCAAGCGCTCGGCGAGCGCAAGAACAACTACTTCGGCGAAAAGGCACAGTGCTGGCTGAATGCTGCCAGCGCTGAGCGGTATAGCCGCGATAACTGGGGCTTCGTGGAAGAAGCGGTGGTTCAGGCCGACCGTCTGACCGCGGCGCTCGAAACCGGTCAGGGTCTGTCCGTCGACAATCCCGAACTGCGCACGGCTTCGGTGATTCGTCCGGATCTCTGGAAGCAGATTCTGGAGGCAAAGACCTCCCCGCTGTTCCCGCAGTGTCAGGAAGCACAGCGTTTGACGGCGTGTTCCGAAGTCGAAATGATTCATGCTGGCCACGAGGCGTGGACGCGGAACTTCAACGCGAGCCAGCGTTTGGTGGATGCGGTGGAAAAAGGTCTGCCTGGCATTGGCACTGCGCTTGCAGCCTGCACACCGCCTGTGACTGTGCAGCCGCTTTCCGTGATTCCGCCAAAGATGACGCTGCAAACCGACGCCACTTTCATGTTCGATCGTGCAGATCCCGGCGGCATGCTGCCCGCAGGCAAAGCCAAGCTCGATCAACTCGTCCGCGATCTGAAGCAGGTGGACGACGTGACAGGCATTCGCATCGACGGCTACACGGACCGTCTTGGTAGCGACAGCTATAACCGCCAGTTGTCGACAAAACGCGCAGAGACGGTCAAGCGCTATCTGCAAAACGGCGGCGTCACGACACCGATAACCGCACGCGGTCGCGGCAAGGACAATCCGGTGGTCCAATGTAACGACCGTAACCGCCAGGCACTGATCGAATGCCTGGCTCCGAACCGTCGGGTGGAACTGCAATTCGCGCGTGGTGACGCGCAAAAACCGGTTCAGCTGAAGGCGAAGCCGGAGCAGTCGCAGAACGAACGGACACAGTAACGCAGGAATGGCCCGCGCCTATCGCGGGCCTTATTTCCCATGCGTTTCGCGTGATGACTGTCGGGGCGAGCGTTTGCAAGCCTCGGTTCAGAACTATCCGTCGATGCAATTCGAAAAATCCGCATGCTATTGCAGACATATCTACCCGTGTTGCGGCAGAGATGACGCCGCAACATTGTTAACATGAACGCCAATCCCTGCTGGGCTGTTTCTGTTTCGTTTTGCGCCCCCTGACTAATATGAAAACAAATGGAGCTGTAAATGAAGAGAATCGTGATTATTGACGATCACCCCATAATTAGAGGGACGATAGCGAACGTGTTACGCGCCGACCCCGAACTGGACCTGGTAGGGGAATGCGGCGACGGCGAAGATGGTCTGCAAATGGTTCTGCGCGAAAAGCCGGATCTCGTCATTGTCGACCTTGATTTGCCAAGGCTCGACGGCTTGTCCATGATCCGCCGTATTCGCGAGGAAAACCTGGAAATCTGCATTCTTGTTCTTTCCGCCAAGCCGGAAGACGTAATGGCCGGATATACGCGCACGGCCGGTGCAAATGGTTATGTAGGCAAAGGGCGCAACATGAGCGAGTTGATTACGGCGCTCAAGACAGTCCTGTTCGGCTACGACTGTTTCCCTGCTGATGCGACCGGTTCCGTGCCTGAAAATGCGCTGAGCTCCTTATCGGCGCGTGAAGTGGAAGTATTGCAACACCTCGCTCGCGGCGCGAGCAATCGCGACATTGCAAGTCGCTTATTCTTGAGTGACAAGACC
Organism: Burkholderia sp. WSM2230; assembly: GCF_000472445.1. Lineage (GTDB taxonomy): Bacteria > Pseudomonadota > Gammaproteobacteria > Burkholderiales > Burkholderiaceae > Paraburkholderia. The sequence goes on along the minus strand of NZ_AXAJ01000005.1, from coordinate 7,748 downwards.
GTGAGTACCTACAAGAGCCGTATTCAGGAGAAGCTGGGGCTATCGTCGCTCGCAGCGTTGATCGAATTTGCTTCGTTACATAAGCTGATCGATTAGTTTGCGCGGCCATGAACGAGACGAGACTGCATGACGACGGCGAGGAAACCGGCCTCCCGCAGCGTGCACCCAGCGGCCCCGCGGCTCAGGGCGTGCCGCCGGTGCCGCGTGTGCATCTGGTGATGCCCGCTGCCGTGCATGATGTGCGAGCGGCTCACGCAAACGCCAGGCCGTCTGATACGCATGAAGGCGATCATCGCCCGGACGAAGCCGTTGATTCAAATCTGGAACTGTTCGACCGTGGTTATCTGAACGCGCTCGTACAAGAAGGAATCAACCTGAACGCATTTCTTGATGGCTGGAGCCAAGCAATGCGCGATGACCTGAATCAACTCGTCGAATCGCGACGCGAAGGCGACTCAGAACATTTTCGTCATTCATTGCACAGACTGAGCGGTGGGCTGGGTCTCGTTGGCGCACACAGTCTGATAGAGGCGTTGCGCCACATACGGACGGCGCCCTCCACGCACGATCGCGCGTCAATTGACACGCTTACGGCTCGTATCCGAACGCTGCTGGAGCAACTCGAACCCGTGCGGGATGACCACCGGAGCGCCCGACCATGAACAGGCCGTTGGCCTTGATCCAAGGCGCGCTTGCGCTTCCCAATTCGCGTCCGCTGTCTGGCTTGCCGCCGCCTTTCGGCTCGTGGCAACGCTCAGCGTCGCGCACAGAGCAACTCGCCCCGCAGCCGGCCATGCCTGGCGCGCCGCGATATGCGCCAACGCCGCGCCCTCGCGTCAAGGTTCCGCCGCCGAACACCAGATTCCTGTTCTTCTACAAGCTGCCGCAACGGCCGACTTCTGACAGTCGTTTAAATGAGCAACTGGCGGAAGCACGGCGTTACCTGGAAGCGGACAATGCGCGTCCGCATTCGTCGCGCTCGGACCGGATACTTGGTGCGGCCATCTTTGTGGGCTGCAGTATTGCGCTTGCCTGGCTGCTGGCGACCTGTTCCGCACACGGCGTTGCCGACAAGGCCACAGTAGCAGCGGTGCCATCTGACAGAATGGTGCGTGCCGGCCCTGTCACCGCTCAGACGACCAAAACGGTCATGGATCAGACACCCGCGTCACACAAGGTCGACCAGGCCGCGTTGCCCGTAGCGCTATGGGTGCCGGAAGTCACGCATCATGTGGGCGCGGCGAGTTTGTCGCAGCGGGCTGAGTTGCAAGCTAACGGGAGCGCGCCCGGCCATAGCGTCTCTGAAAGACGTGTTACAAGAGCTCATCGTCCGCTTGCCCTGGCCGCGTTGACTGGCGTTGCAGTCGAAAAGGGGCGGGCCGCGTCCAGTCGCGTCAGTGATTCGCGAGCGCCTCTCGCGGCAACGAGCGAGCGTGAATGGACAGCGTCGCAATCGTCTGCAAACGATTCAGCCGAGCGCAAGGCATTATGGGATTGGGCTGTGCAGCAGCGTGGCGCAAGCGCCGCCACGCGCACAACTGTATCTGCGCCAGAGAGCATCGACTGGAATGCTCATATGACGCAGCGTCGCATTACAGACAATCCGTCCGCGTTCCAGGCCGGCCGCGCCCCGCAATAAGCGGCGAAAAAAAAGCCCGACCAAGGTCGGGCTTTGAAAGTCGGCTGCGCCCTCCACAGGACGCAGCCCCTGCAAAACAGCCAAGCTGTTTGCGTCGTCGCGAGGCTTAAGCAGCCAGCAGCGAGCGCAGCACGAACGGCAAAATACCGCCGTGCTTGTAGTAGTCGACTTCGATCGGCGTGTCGATACGCAGCAGCACCGGCACGCGCTTCTCGCTGCCGTCCTTGCCGCGAATCACCAGTGTCACTTCCTGCTGCGGCTTGAAGTCCGCGCCCAAGCCTTCGATGTCGTACGTTTCTTCGCCGGTGATGCCGAGCGACTGCACGCTGTCCGAACCCTTGAACTGCAGCGGCAGAACGCCCATGCCGACCAGATTCGAACGGTGAATCCGCTCGAAGCTGCGTGCAACCACAGCCTTCACGCCCAGCAGTTGCGTGCCCTTCGCTGCCCAGTCGCGCGACGAACCCGTGCCGTACTCTTCGCCGGCGAACACGATGGTCGGCGTGCCCGCGTCGATGTACTTCATCGCTGCATCATAGATCGACAGTTGCTCGCCGCTCGGCTGGTGAATCGTCAAGCCGCCTTCCACGCGCGAGCCGTCTGCCTTCGGCGGGATCATCAGGTTCTTGATCCGGACGTTCGCGAACGTGCCGCGCATCATCACGTCATGGTTACCGCGGCGCGAACCGTAGCTGTTGAAGTCGGCCTTCTGCACGCCGTTTGCCTTCAGCCACTTGCCTGCCGGCGAGTCTTCCTTGATCGAGCCAGCCGGGCTGATGTGGTCGGTCGTGACCGAGTCACCGAAAATGCCCAGAGCGCGCGCGTTCTTGACTGCGGCGATGCTCTCGGCCGGCGTCATCGAGAAGTCGTTGCCGAAGAACGGCGGCTCCGCGATGTATGTCGACTTCGGCCAATCGTAGACCTGACCTTCTTCGCCTTCGATCTTGCTCCACAGGTCGCCCTTCTTGGTCAGCGACGAGTAGTTCTTGCGGAACGCGTCCGCGTCCAGCGCGAACTTCAGCAGGTCGTTCACTTCGTCGCTGGTCGGCCAGATGTCGCCGAGGTAGACGTCCTTGCCGTTCTTGCCCTTGCCGACCGGTTCGGTCATCAGGTCGCGCGTGATGTTGCCGGCGATAGCGTAAGCAACCACGAGCGGCGGCGAAGCCAGGAAGTTTGCACGGATGTTCGGGTGAATACGCGCTTCGAAGTTACGGTTGCCCGACAGCACTGCCGCCGCGACGATGTCGTTCTTCGTGATCGCTTCGTTCAGTTCCGGCGTCAGGTCGCCCGCGTTGCCGATACAGGTCGTGCAACCGTAAGCGGCCAGCGTGAAGCCGAGCTTGTCGAGGTACGGCAGCAGGCCCGTCTTCGTCAGGTATTCGGTGACGATACGCGATCCCGGAGCGAGCGACGTCTTGATGTGCGGAGCGACCGTGAGACCGGCTTCCACAGCCTTCTTCGCGAGCAGGCCGGCAGCCAGCAGCACGCTCGGGTTCGAGGTGTTCGTGCACGACGTGATCGCGGCGATCAGCACGTCGCCGTTCTTCACGTTGACGCCATTGCTGGTGGTGTATTGCGCGTCCAGGTCGGCGGCCTTCTTGGCAAAGCCGTTTTCCGCGACCGGCTTCGAGAACAGGTCGCTAAACGTGGACTTGACGTTGCCGATTTCGATACGGTCTTGCGGACGCTTCGGGCCTGCCAGCGACGGAGCGACCGTGCCCAGATCCAGCGTCACGACCTTCGTGTAGTCGATGTCGCCTTCCTTCGGAATGCCGAACAGGTTCTGAGCCTTGAAGTAGTTCTGGAACGCCGAGATTTCGGCGTCCGTGCGGCCGGTGCCCTTGAAGTAGTCGATGGTTTTTTCATCGACCGGGAAGAAGCCCATGGTCGCGCCGTATTCCGGCGCCATGTTGCCGATCGTCGCGCGATCCGGCAGCGACAGCGAGCGCGTGCCTTCGCCGAAGAACTCGACGAACTTGCCGACAACCTTTTCCTTGCGCAGCAGTTCGGTGATGGTCAGAACCAGGTCGGTGGCCGTCACGCCTTCGCGCAGCTTGCCCTTCAGGTTCACGCCGACCACATCCGGCGTCAGGAAGTACACCGGCTGGCCGAGCATGCCGGCTTCAGCTTCGATACCGCCCACGCCCCAGCCGACCACGCCGATGCCGTTGATCATCGTGGTGTGGCTGTCGGTGCCCACCAGCGAATCCGGGTAGTACACCGTGTCCGCGCCTTCGGCCTTCTTATGCACGCCGCGTGCGAGATATTCCAGGTTGACCTGGTGAACGATACCGACGCCCGGCGGCACGACCTTGAACGTGTCGAATGCCTGCATGCCCCACTTCATGAACTGGTAGCGCTCGTTGTTGCGCTGGAATTCCAGTTTCATGTTCAGGTCGAGCGCGTTCTTTTCGCGGAAGTGGTCGATCTGCACCGAGTGGTCGACAACCAGATCGACCGGCACGAGCGGCTCGATCGACTTCGGGTTCTTGCCCACGCGCTGCGCGACGCCACGCATTGCCGCGATGTCGGCGAGCAGCGGCACGCCGGTGAAGTCCTGCAGCACGACACGCGACACGACGAACGGGATTTCGTCGACGCGCGCGGCGGTCGGCTTCCAGTTCGCGAGTTGCGTGATGTGTTCTTCGGCGATTTTCTTGCCGTCGTAGTTACGCAGCACCGATTCCAGCACGATTCGGATCGAAACCGGCAGGCGGTCGATCTTGATGTTCAGTGCCTTGCCGAGTTGCGGCAGGGAGTAGAACTTGCCTTTGCCGGAACCGCTGTCGAATTCCTTGAGCGTTTTGTGGAGGTTGTGGGCCATGGTCTTTTCCTTGGTTTGATCGCGGAACTACAGTACTTAACTCAACTAGATGACGTACAAATCGACGTACTCATTGACCGGCATGGCTTCGAGCCGTGCCTGATCCAGCGACACGTCGAGAATCGCCAGTTGTTGCTTGACCGGAAAGCGGCGCGCGAGGTTGGTCTTGAACTTCTCGACCAGCAACGGAATACCGTCTTCGCGACGACGCTTATGACCGATCGGGTATTCGACTACGACTTCGTCGAACTGCGACCCGTCGTTGAATTCGACCGTCAGTGCATTGGCGATCGAACGCTTCTCGGGATCGTGGTAATCCTTCGTGAACTGCGCGTCTTCCACGCATTCCATCTTTGCGCGCAGCACGTCGATACGCGCGTCCTGCGCGACCGAATCTTCGTAATCGGCCGCCGTCAGGCGTCCGAAAATCAGCGGCACGGCGATCATGTACTGAATGCAGTGATCGCGGTCGGCCGGATTATTGAGCGGACCTTTCTTATCGATGATGCGGATCGCCGCTTCGTGCGTGCGGATCGTGACTTTGCGGATGTCTTCCACCCGCCTGCCGTGCGCGACCAGTTGCGCCTGCAACGTCATGGCCGCTTCCACGGCAGTTTGCGCGTGGAACTCGGCCGGAAATGAGATCTTGAACAGCACGTTTTCCATCACGTATGAACCGTATGGGCGCTGGAATCTGAACGTGTTGCCCTTGAAGAGCACGTCGTAAAAGCCCCACGTTTTCGCCGTCAGCACCGACGGATAGCCCATCTCGCCGGTTTTCGAAATCAGCGCGAGACGTACGGCGCGCGAAGTCGCGTCACCCGCGGCCCACGATTTGCGCGAGCCGGTGTTCGGTGCGTGGCGGTACGTGCGCAGCGCCTGCCCGTCGACGAGCGCCTGCGAAACCGCATTGATCAGCTCGTCGCGCGTGAGGCCGATTAATTGACCGACCACCGCCGTCGAGGCGAGCTTCACGAGCAGCACGTGGTCGAGCCCGACCTTGTTGAAGGAGTTCTCGAGCGCGATACAGCCTTGAATTTCGTGCGCCTTGATCATTGCGATCAAGACGTCTTTCATCGCGAGTGGCGCTTTGCCCGCTGCGATGGCCGTGCGCGAGAGCCAGTCGGCTGTCGCGAGAATTCCGCCGAGGTTATCCGACGGATGCCCCCATTCGGCGGCGAGCCACGTGTCGTTGAAGTCAAGCCAACGGATCATGGCGCCGATGTTGAAGGCGGCCTGAACCGGGTCGAGCTGGAACGACGTGCCCGGCACCTTTGCGCCGTTGGGGACGACCGTGCCCGGCACGATGGGTCCCAACAGCTTGGTGCAGGCAGGATAGGTGAGCGCCTCGAGGCCGCAGCCGAGCGTATCGATCAGGCAATGACGCGCTGTTTCCAGCGCGAGCGCGCTGTCGATCTGATAGTCCCGAACGTAATCGACGATATCGACCAGGACTTTGTCCGGGTCGGGTCGCACGTTGGAAATCGGAGCGGACATCGAGGGCTTTCCTGATGACAAATGATTAGTTGCCGACCTTGTTGATTGCGTTCGATTGCGTCGGAGCCGGCGCGCCTTGCGCCATTGCTGCGGTCTGGCACTCGTCGGCCAGGCGCGAACTGTCCTTGTCCTGGAACAGCATGGCCTTGGTCGGGATCACGACGAGATCCATACCGGTTGCGGCGTCGTGGAAACGATCCGCGCCCGTGGTGGTTGCTTCGCGCGGCAGATTGTAGTTCTTGTTCGCCCAGTGAACCGTGACGATCTGGTCACGCTTCATGTCGCCCTTCAGTTCGAAAGCCAGACCTTCCTTGCACGACCACTTTTCGGCGCCTTCCGGTACCGGATCGACCTTGGCTTCCTTGGCGGGATTTTCTTTACGCTTGATCAGGCGGCGCGGTTGCGGCCGCTTTGCTACGGCCTTCTTTGCAGCGGGCTTCGCGGTGGTCGCCGTTTCTGCGGCGGCGTCAGTCGCGACGGTCAGCATCGTCGTGGACAGGGCGCCAATCACGGCGGCGATCATCAGCTTCTTCATGGAGAAAACCTTTCTATCTAATTTCAGTTGAACGGTACGCGGTCTACCGGTCCTGGCGGCCGCGGGGTTGAACTGCACGCGCCTCTAAAGCGCACAGCGACCGCTATTTTCGCTTATTTAGCGGCACGTACCTTAAATTCTCAGGCCCCGTGTAATTCGCGCTCGGCCGGATGATCTTGTTGTCGATGCGCTGCTCGATGATGTGCGCGCTCCAGCCCGCCGTGCGCGCAATCACGAAGAGCGGGGTGAACATCGCCGTCGGCACGCCCATCATGTGATACGACACCGCGCTGAACCAGTCGAGATTTGGAAACATCTTTTTCACTTCAGCCATGACTTTTTCAAGGCGCTCGGCGATATCGAAGAGTCTGGTGTTGCCCGCTTCCTTCGAGAGCTTCTTCGCGACTTCCTTGATGACCTTGTTGCGCGGGTCCGAGATCGTGTACACCGGATGCCCGAAGCCGATAACGACTTCCTTGTTCTCGACGCGTTTGCGGATGTCGCTTTCCGCCTCATCCGGCGACTGGTAGCGCGACTGGATCTCGAACGCGACTTCATTCGCGCCGCCGTGCTTCGGTCCGCGCAGCGCGCCGATTGCGCCGGTAATCGCCGAGTAGATGTCCGAACCNGTGCCGGCAATCACGCGGCCGGTGAACGTCGACGCATTGAACTCGTGCTCGGCATAGAGGTTCAGCGACACATGCATCGCNTCGACCCACGACTTCGGCGGCTCGGTGCCATGCAGCAGATGCAGGAAGTGGCCGCCGATCGAATCGTCGTCGGTTTCGACCTCGATGCGCTTGCCGTTGTGCGAGTAGTGATACCAGTACAGCAGCATCGACCCGAGCGAAGCCATCAGCTTGTCGGCGATGTCGCGCGCGCCCGGCAGGTTGTGGTCGTCCTTCTCCGGCAGCACNGTGCCGAGCACCGAGACGCCGGTACGCATCACGTCCATGGGATGCGCGGCCGCGGGAATCCATTCGAGCGCGGCTTTGACGTTCGCGGGCAGGCCGCGCAGCGCCTTCAGCTTCGCCTTGTAGGCGGTGAGCTCGGCCTGCGTGGGCAGCTTTTCATGNACGAGCAGATAGGCGATCTCTTCAAACTCGCAATTGCCCGCAATGTCGAGAATGTCGTAGCCGCGATAGTGCAGGTCGTTGCCGGTCTTGCCGACCGTGCACAGCGCCGTGTTGCCCGCGGTCACGCCGGACAGCGCGACGGATTTTTTCGGTTTGAAGCCGCCTTGTGCGTCGACG
>NZ_AXAJ01000004.1 GCF_000472445.1 Burkholderia sp. WSM2230 | reverse complement strand
TCATCCCCGAACACGATCACGTCGCCATGCTTGCCCTGCTCGAAATAGCAGTAGATGCCTTCCTTCTGCATCAGCATCTGGATGTACGAAAGATCCGACATCTGATACTGGAAACGGAAGGGATGCTGTGGATATTTCCGCCGCAGCTTGAATAAAAACTGATGGCCCTTGAAGCCGTGCCGGCGCAGGATCGCCTCGATGATCTGCGGCGCGCTCTGTTGCTGGTAGATGCGGCTCGCGCGCGCAAGCCTCAAACGCGCGATATGCGCTTCGACCACGATCCGGTAGCCGGTGAAGTCTTTAGTCGTCTTCGTCCTGCTGAAGCGCGTGATGCAGCCGGCGAACACGCGTGGCGGACTGCCGTCGGCGGGATCGATCGTGAAGCTCGCATCGCGGCCGAGGTAGTCCGCGCGTGAAAGCGCTTCGGGATGCGTGAGTTCCACCGTCACACGATACGGCTCGCCAAGACGCTCGACAGCGTTGAACGAGACCACTGACAAAGCGCGGCCGTTTGCAGGCCCAGTCACGTGAAGCGCATATGACTGCCGCCCGCTGACGGCGTCCACCCATCCTCCATTGCGCGTTGCCGCGGCATCGAGCCGGTCGTTCATCGCTTCTTGTCCTCTCATCGGTTTGTCGGCGCGGCAGAATCCGGCGACGCGCGGAAACGAATCATCTCGTTCCCGAAATGCAATTCGCGCGGACCGGCAAGCTCGTCGCTCAGACTAGTCGATCAGGCGAGACGGCGAAATCGGATTTCCGCTGGCCGGGAAGAGGAAAGGGCTTAAATGCGTGTGAGGACAATCTGAAGATGCGCGAGCGATGCCCGGCACATGCAAATTGTGGAAAACGCATGCCGTCGCAGGTCGACGGCAAAGGCGAACCACGCCCGGGCGCAATCCGATGGAGATAATTGCAACTGATAGGAGACCTACGGCGCGCTAAGACAGAGACGCGGCTCAGCCAAAGAGAACGAATGCAACAACGGGCCTGGAAAGACCGACTTGCACCGCGCGAAAACAGAAAATCAAGAAAGGCTTAGCCTCAAACCTGCCGCAAACAATAAGCCGCGACAGCCTCAAGCACAGCCTCGTCCTCACCGACAGCAACAGCACATCGAATTTCCACAGAAGGCTGTGCCTCGCGGCAGCGCTGAATCAGCTCAGGCAAATCCTTCCTGATATGCCCGCCTTGCCCGAAGAACACGGGCACGACGGTAATCACATCGCACCCATCGGCCACGAGCTGGCCGACCGCCGTTCGCAGATCCGGCTCCATCAACTCGAGAAATGCCAGACGTACATGCCCATCGCCGCCGCCTGAAGCGCGCGCTGCGCGCAGCTTCTCCGCGAGCCGTTCGAACGGCTCACGCCAACGCACATCTCGTGCGCCGTGCCCGAACAGGACCAACCCATGCGTAGCCATTGCGAAGGCTCCTAATGGCGATCAACCCACTTCAGCCCGACCAATCCCAGCACCAGATAAACCAGTCCCGGTGTGGCTGCCGTCAACGGCGCGGGCCACGTGTTCAATGTGCCGATATGCGAGAACAGCGTATTGAACAACTGGAAGCTCATCCCGAGCATGATCCCGCCGAACACCTTCATGCCGACCACGCCAGCGCGCGTATGCAGATAAGCAAACGGCAGCGAAAGCACCAGCATCACGAACACGGCAAACGGATACAGCAGCTTGCGCCAGAGCGCGATCTCATAGCGCTGCGTGTCCTGATGGTTCTCCGTCAGATGCTGAATGTAGCGGAAAAGGTTGAACATCGACATGCGATCTGGCGAGACCAGCAGCACCGACAGAATCTGCGGCGTCAACTCGGAGCGCAGCGAATACTCGGGCAGCGCAACCTGCTTCGCGCGATACACGGGGTTCAGCGCATCGGCCGGCGTGCCCGCAGGAGGCGGCACGTCGATCAACTGCGTATCCGTCACGCCGGTCAATTTCCAATGACCGGGCGGCTGATAGACCCCGCTCTGCGCGATGCGCACGTTCGAGAGCCGGAACTTGGAATCGAATTCATAGATCCGCACATTGCTGATCGTCGCGTCCGGCTTCAGTTCGCCGACGTTGACGAAGCGCGTGACCTGCTCGCCGTCGGCGCGCGCGGTCAGCGTGTCCTTCACCCACACGCCCGACTGGAAGTTGCTCGACACGGACGACCCCAGCGCCTCCAGACGCACGCGCTCGGACAGTTGATCTGTGTACGGGCCGACCACTTCGCCGATCAGGTACGTGAGAAACACCAGAGGAATGCCGATTTTCAGCAGTGAGCGCAGCGCCTGATTGGTGGCGAGTCCCGACACGCGAAAGATCGTGTACTCGGAATTCGCCGCCATCTGCGCGAATACGTAGATCGCGCTGATCAACGCGGCGACCGGAATGATCTCGTAGAAACGCGACGGCGTTTGCAGCGCGACGCGCAGCACCGCGTACTGGAATTTGTAGTTGCCGTGGCCGACCGAGTTCAGTTCGTTGATCAGGTCAAAGAAGAAGAACAGACCCGAGAACGCGAACAGAATGAAGATGAACGTGAGATAGATCTGACGCGCAAAGTACCTTTCATAGATGCGCATCGCTCAGGCCTCCTGCGCACGGCTGAACATGGCCCGCGTGAAAAGCGGCCGGTTGCGCACGCGCAGCCAGAAGATGAACGCGACAATGCCGGCCACGATCACATGCAGAATCACGAGACCAACGCCGAACGACATCTTGCCTTGCTCGATCCACGACTGCACAACATTCAGCAGATTCGAATACGTCAGATAGATCAGCACGGCCATCACGAGGTTGATGGTGCGGCTGCGCCGCGGGTTTTGATGCGCAAGCGGAATGGCGAGCAGCATCAGATTGATTGCGATGAGCGGCAGCCCCGCGCGCCACGCGAATTCCGCGAGGTTTTCCTTTGTCGGATTGCGCAGCAGCGTAAGCGTGGGCGTACCGGTGGTGGTGGGCGTGTTGACAACCGGCTGGCTCTCGATTCTGACGCCGTAACGCTCGAATTCCATGATGCGGAAATCCGGATGCCCCGGTTCGCCTTCATAACGCCGGCCATTTTCCAGCACGACGAAGCGGTCGCCGTTCTTGTGCGTTTCGGTATGACCGTTCTTCGAGACCACCACGTTGACCTTGCCGTTTTCCGTGCTGGTCACGAACACGTTCTCGACGTGGCCCTGGTCGGGCGACATCTTTTCGATGAAGAACACGCGATGGCTGGCCGCCGATTCGCGGAACTGTCCGGGGGCGAGCAACGACACCTCGTCGCGCTGCTGGAAACGCGCGCGAATCAGCTTGCTTTGCTGGTTCGACCACGGCCAGCCGACGAACACGAAGAACATGATGAGAATGACGATCGGCGTGGCGAACAGGCCGATCGGCTTGATGAATTGCGTGAGGCTCACACCCGAGGACAGCCACACGACCATCTCGGAGTCTTTGTACCAGCGTGTCAGCACGAACAGGATCGACACGAACAGCGTGGCGACGAGCATGATCGCGAGGTAGCCGATCACAGTCAGGCCGATCAGGACCAGCACGTCGCGCGGGTCGATCTCGCCTTGCGCTGCAAAGCCGACGATGCGGATCATCATCGTGGTCAGCACGAGCGTGAGCAGAACCATGAACACGGCACCAGCCGTATACGCGAGTTCGCGCTGGAGGGAGCGTTCGAAGATCATTATTGATGACGAGAGGGGGCGCTCTCAGCGACGCGCGGGTTGCTTTCCGTCACGCCTCCGGTGCAGCCGCCGCGGGAAAAATAGCGGATAATTGCGGCTTTCATCCTAAGCCCAGATTTTATCCGAGGACAAGCGCGATGGACTTTAGCATAAAAGCCTGTGATTGGACCAAAGGCTCGTCAAACGGTTTCCTCACCGGGAAATCGGATTGCATCGTAATCGGCGTGTTCGAGTCGCAAACGCTCTCGGGCGCGGCACTTGAGATTGACGCGGCCACCAAGGGCCTCCTGACCCGCATCATCAAGGCGGGCGACATGGACGGCAAAGCAGGCACCACGCTGTTCCTGCATGAAGTCTCGGGTATCGGCGCATCGCGCGTGCTGCTTGTCGGGCTCGGCAAACAGGACGCTTTCAGCCAGAAAGCTTACGGCGAAGCGGTGCGCGCGGCATGGCGCGCGCTGCTCGCCACCAAGGTCGTGCAAGTCACGTTCACGCTGGCCCAATTGCCTGTCCTCGAGCGTTCGGCCGACTGGGGCGTGCGCGCCGCGATTCTCGCGTTGCGCGAACTGACCTACAGGTTTTCGCAGATGAAGAGCAAGCCGGATAACTCGGCGCGTGCATTGAAGCGCATTGTCTTCAGCGTGAATACTGGCGACGAGAAGGCCGCCAAGCTCGCCGCGAAGCAGGGCGCCGCGCTTGCCAACGGCATGGACCTGACGCGCGACCTCGGCAATCTGCCGAGCAACGTGTGCACGCCCACCTATCTCGCGAACACCGCGAAGAAGCTCGCGAAAGACTGGAAGCTGAAGGTCGAGGTGCTCGGCGAAAAGCAGTGCGAAGCGCTCAAGATGGGCTCGTTCCTGTCGGTCACGGCGGGTGCGGTCGAGCCGGCGCAGTTCATCGTGCTGCAGTACCACGGCGGCGCCGCGAAGGCCGCGCCGGTCGTGCTGGTCGGTAAGGGCGTGACGTTCGACACGGGCGGCATTTCGCTCAAGCCGGGCGAAGGCATGGACGAGATGAAGTACGACATGTGCGGCGCCGGTTCGGTGCTGGGCACGCTGCGCGCGGTCGCCGAAATGGGCCTGAAGATCAACGTGGTCGGCATCATTCCGGCTGTGGAGAACATGCCCTCGGGCACGGCCACCAAGCCGGGCGACATCGTCACCAGCATGAAGGGGCTGACGATCGAAGTGCTCAACACGGACGCCGAGGGCCGCCTGATCTTGTGCGACGCGCTCACCTACGCGGAGCGTTTCAAGCCGGCCGCGGTAATCGACATTGCCACGCTCACCGGCGCGTGCATCATTGCGCTTGGCCATCACAACAGCGGCCTCTTTTCGAAAGACGACGCGCTCGCGGGCGAATTGCTCGACGCGTCGCGCGAGGCGTCGGACCCGGCCTGGCGCCTGCCGCTCGACGACGAGTATCAGGAGCAGTTGAAGTCGAACTTCGCGGATCTGGCCAACATCGGCGGACGTCCGGCGGGCAGCGTGACGGCCGCGTGCTTCCTTTCGCGCTTCACCGACGCGTATCCGTGGGCGCATCTGGACATTGCCGGCACGGCCTGGAAAAGCGGCGCAGCCAAGGGAGCGACGGGTCGGCCGGTGCCCTTACTCGCGCAGTTCCTGATCGACAGGGCCGCTGACGGCCGGGCTGCGGACGGCCGCCCCGCGGATGGCCGCCCCGCACAATGACGCATTGCAGTAACGTCGCACGTGCCGCAGTGCCGGCACAAGGCGCAAAGCGGAGCCGCCGATGACTCGAATCGACTTCCATTCGAACGTCGGCGACTCGCTGCTGTATGCGTGCCGCCTCGCCCGCAAGGCGTACCAGGCGGGGCAGCCCACCATCGTCGTGGCCGAGCCCGAGCGGCTGCGCGCGTTCGACGAACAGTTGTGGACGTTTTCCGCGCTCGACTTTGTGCCGCACTGCATGGCGGGCACGCCGCTCGCCGCGCAAACGCCGATCGTGCTGGCCACGAATCTCGACGACGTTCCGCATCATCAGGTGCTGCTCAACCTGGGGGCGAGCGTGCCCGCGCAGTTCGCGCGCTTCGAAAGATTGCTTGAAGTGGTGGGTAACGCACACGACGAACTCATTGCCGGCCGCGAGCGCTATCGCTTCTATCGCGATCGCGGCTATGCTTTGAACAACTACAAGCAGGGCGGCTAGGCCTTCGTCCCGCGTCGCGTTGTGCGTTGCGTCGTGTCTTTGTTCAGGCGCTTCAGCACATACGCGGCCTGCTTCCGCCAAGACTCAAACACGGAGAGCGCACGTGTCCGATCCCAACGATAACTCGATCCCTATCCTGCAAGAGGTGCTAGTGCCGGGCCACGCGGCGCAAAAGCGCGAGCCGCAGAGCGGTGGCGCGGCTCCGGCTGTTGCAGAGCCCGCGGATGGCGTTGCTGCGCCTGACGTTGCGCAGCCTTTGGCCGAAGCTACCGCGCCTGCCGCTGCGCAGCCTTCAACGGTAGCCGCTGCGCCTGCCGCTGCGCAGCCTTCAACTGAAGCCGCTTCGCCCGCCACCGCTCCGGCCGACATGCCGCTGCGCGAATCCGAGGGGCTTCACGAGTCCGGCTTGCAAGCCGAGCCCGAACTCGCGCCGCAGCCGGTTCTCTCGCCGGAAGAAACGCTGGCTCCCGAACCCGTGCTTGCACCGCAGCCCGCAGCGGTTCGCGCTCAGCCGAAAATTCATTCCGACGATGCCCATCGCGCAGCCGAAGCCGAGCACGCACACGACGAGGTGCTTGCGGCATCGGCGGGCGTGTTCGATCGCACGGAGCCGCCGCCGCCGCTCGAAGCAGGCGCTACGGTGCCGCCGGACATTACGCAGGACGGGAGCGAGCGGGCAACTGCGGGCGTCGATGCCGAACTCATCGCCGGGCGTCTACGCGAACGCTTCGCAACTTTCCTGGCGGGCGATGGACGCGCCGTCGTCGAAGAACGCTGTCGCAGCGCGGTGCAGGAGCACACCAGCCGGCTTGTCGATCAGATCACGCGCGAAGTGGTGTTGACGTTGGAAAAGGAAATGACTGGCTGGGTACGCGAAGCAGTTGAAGCGGAAGTCGCACGGCGAACATCTGGCGCGTGATAGTGCAGCGGGGCGCGTATTGAATTGGGCTCGCGCCTTTGCAAGCACCGGTCACACGCAACCTACACACTCGCGACGAGCGCAAGCGGCGAGCATCCAGGCTCGCTCGCGTTACTTCAACGTCAACACCCAGCTCGCCAATGTGGCCGCCTGCTCAGGCGTGAGCTGCGTGTTCGCGGGCATCGGCACCTGGCCCCACACGCCCGCGCTGCCATCCAGAATCTTGTGCTTCAGATAGGTGGCGGCGTCTTCGCGGCCCGAGTATCGCGCGGCGACATCGTGCAGCGCCGGCCCCATGAACGGCCGCGCCACCGAGTGACAACTCATGCAGTTCTGCTGCTGTGCAAGCGCGAGTCCTGTCGCCGCTTCGGCGTGCGCACTCGCGCTGACGCCGATGGACATGGCGGCGAACACGGCAGCCGCTGCAAGCACCGCATACGACATTGATTTCATTCTGGTCTCCGCCGGTGCAGTTGCCCGACTTGTGGTGCAAGCATTATAAAAGGAAAGGGGCGCACGGTTTTTCGTGCGCCCCTTTCGCTTTTACGTAGGGCGTTTCGCCCGATCGTGCCTGCCGGGCTTCATGGGTCACCGCGAGCCCCGCCGCGTGCTTCGCGCGCGCCCACCGGTCACAAAGCAGGCCGCGCGAGCGGCCTCAGCCCGTGACCGCCCCCTTGTTGGCCGGCAACGCGAGCGCCGAGTATTTCGCCAGCACGCCGCGCGTGTAACGCGGCTTCGGCTGCTGCCAGGCGGCGCGGCGGCGCTGCAGTTCGGCGTGGTCGACATTCAGTTGCAGCAGCAACTTGTGCGCGTCGATGGTGATCGAGTCGCCTTCCTGCACCAGCGCGATCGTGCCGCCGACGAACGCTTCCGGCGCCACGTGGCCGACCACCATGCCCCACGTGCCGCCCGAGAAGCGCCCGTCGGTAATCAGGCCGACGCTTTCGCCGAGCCCCTTGCCGATGATCGCCGAAGTCGGCGCGAGCATTTCAGGCATGCCCGGACCACCCTTCGGCCCGAGATAGCGCAATACGACGACGTCGCCGGCAACGATCCTGTCCGCCAGAATTGCTTCGAGCGCGCTTTGCTCGTCGTCGAACACGCGAGCCGGGCCGGTAATGACCGGGTTCTTGAGCCCGGTGATCTTCGCGACGGCGCCGTCTTCCGCGAGATTGCCCTTGAGGATCGCGAGGTGGCCCTCCTTGTACAGCGCCTGCTCGATGGGGAAAATTACCTGCTGATCCGCGCGCGGCTTGCCCGGCACGTCCTTCAGTTCCTCGGCGAGCGTCTTGCCGGTGATGGTGATGCAGTCGCCGTGCAAAAGCCCCGCGTCGAGCAGAATCTTCATGACCTGCGGAATGCCGCCCGCCTTGTGCAGGTCGGTCGCGACGTACTGGCCCGACGGCTTCAGGTTGCAGATCACCGGCACCTTCTTGCGCATGCGCTCGAAGTCTTCGATGGTCCACTCCACTTCGGCGGCGTGCGCGATTGCCAGATAGTGCAGCACCGCGTTCGTCGAGCCGCCCGTCGCCATGATCAGCGCGACGGCGTTTTCGATCGACTTCTTCGTGATGATGTCGCGAGGCTTCAGATCTTTCTTGACCGCTTCGACAAGCACGCGCGCCGATTCAGCGGCCGAGTCGACTTTTTCCTGGTCCGGATTGGCCATCGTCGACGAATACAGCAGCGACATGCCGAGCGCCTCAAACGACGAGCTCATCGTGTTCGCCGTGTACATGCCGCCGCACGAACCGGTGGACGGGCATGCGTTCCTTTCGACGCCTTCGAAATCTTCCTGCGACATCCGGCCCGCCGTGAATTCGCCGACCGCCTCGAACGACGACACGATGGTCAGATCGACGCCTTTCCAGTTGCCCGGACGGATCGTGCCGCCGTACACGTAGATGCCCGGCACGTTCATGCGCGCGAGGCCGATCATGCCGCCGGGCATGTTCTTGTCGCAGCCGCCAATCACGACCACGCCGTCCATCCATTGGCCCTGAACGCAGGTCTCGATACAGTCGGCGATCACTTCGCGTGACACCAGCGAGTACTTCATGCCTTCGGTGCCCATGGACATGCCGTCCGAAATAGTCGGCGTGCCGAAGATCTGGGGATTCGCGTCCGCGCCCTTGACCGCGGCGACGGCGGCGTCGGCCAGACGCTGCAGGCCCGCGTTGCACGGCGTGATGGTCGAGTGGCCGTTCGCGATGCCGATCATCGGCTTGTCGAAGTCCTCCTTTTGATAGCCGAGCGCGTAATACATCGAGCGGTTCGGCGAACGGGCCACGCCCTGCGTGATGTTCTTCGAACGACGGTTGTATGCCATGGGGAACTCCAGTCTGTTTGTTTTGCTGGTCGGTCCAGTGTAGTTCGGACGCGTCGGGCAAGAATGCAATTTTGCGATATGCGTGTCCAATATATTATTGGCGGCTGATTAGGTCGTAAAATGTATTAATCATGCTGTCTACCGTTCCCGACCTGCGTCAGTTGCGCTATTTCGTGACCGTCGCCGAAGAGAAGCACTTCGGCCGTGCGGCCGCGCGCCTTTCGATGACGCAGCCGCCGCTGTCGCAGGCAATTCGTGCGCTCGAGGAGACGCTCGGCGTCGAACTGTTCGCGCGCACGAAGCGCTCGGTGGAGTTGACGCGGGTGGGCGCCGACCTGTTGCCCGAAGTGCAGCGGCTGCTGGCCGGCGCGGAAGGGCTGCGGCCGCTTGCGCAAAGCCTTGCGCGCGGCGAGGCGGGCGTGCTGTCGCTGGCGTTCGTGTCGACCGCCGACTACGGCCTGCTGCCGCGCCTCTTGCGCGACTTCGGCGCGCGCCATCCGCGGGTGCGGCTCGAATTGACCGAGGCCACGAGCGACGTGCAACTGGACGAACTCATGGCCGGGCGCATCGACGCAGGCCTCGTGATCGCGCCGCTGCCGTCGCGTCATGCCACGCAACTTTCCTGGCTGCCCATCGAGCGCGAGCCGCTCGTCATTGCAATGTCGACGGAGACGGCGGCGCGCGTGGCGGCTGCCGCCGGCAGCACTGGCGACCCGCGCGCCGAATGGCTCGCCGCGCCGGTTAGCTTGCGCGAGGTGGCCGATGCGCCGCTCGTCGTCTTCCCGCGACGTTTGGCGCCGGGCTTTTATGACATCATTATGGATTGCTACGGCGTGGCGGGGCTCGCGCCGCGGATCGGCCAGGAAGCGATACAGATGCAGACCATCGTGAGCCTCGTGTCGGCCGGCATGGGTGTCGCACTGGTGCCGCAATCGCTGCGTAACCTGCGCCGCACCGGCGTCGTCTACCGGCCGTTGCGGGAGTCCGTGCCCGCTATCGAGACAGGCCTCGTGTGGCGCAGCGCCGAGGTGAGCCCGGTGCTCGCGGGCTTTATCGAAATCGTGCGCGCTCATGCTGCCGCTCATGATGCGCAGCCGGCCGCGTCGCCTGTTTAGTGCAGCGTCGGCGAACGCATTGCGCGCGCAGCCGTCCAACGCAAGCGGCATACGCCGCTCGCCGTCCATTCCAACCAAAGCTTCTGAACCCGAACTGCCCATAACAACACGATGCTCATTCACCCGAACTTCGACCCCGTTGCCATTCACCTGGGGCCGCTTGCCGTGCGCTGGTACGGACTGATGTACCTCGTCGCGTTCATCGCGGCGATTGTCGTCGGCAGGCTGCGGCTGCGTTTGCCGTATGTCGCGGCACAAGGCTGGACGCCGAAAGATATCGACGACATGCTGTTTTACGGCGTGCTCGGCACGATTCTCGGCGGCCGGCTCGGCTATGTGCTGTTCTACAAGGCGAGCTTTTACTTCGCGCATCCGCTCGACATCTTCAAGGTGTGGGAAGGCGGCATGTCGTTTCACGGCGGCTTTCTGGGCGTGACGTTCGCAATGGTGCTGTTTGCGTACCAGCGCAAACGCTCGTGGCTGCAGGTCACGGACTTCGTCGCGCCAATGGTGCCGACCGGGCTCGCGGCGGGGCGGCTTGGCAACTTCATCAATGGCGAGTTGTGGGGGCGCGTGACCGATCCTTCCGCGCCGTGGGCGATGCTCTTTCCCGGCGCCGCGCCCGACGACGCCGCGTGGCTCGCCGCGCATCCGCAACTGGCGGCGCAATGGCATCTGACCGAAGTGTTCGCGCAATACCACATGCTGCCGCGTCATCCTTCGCAGTTGTACGAGATTGCGCTGGAAGGCGTCGCGCTCTTCTTCGTGCTGTTCTTCTTTTCGCGGAAGCCCAAACCGCTCGGCGCGATTTCAGCCGTGTTCCTGATCGGCTACGGCCTCGCGCGCTTCACGGTTGAATTTGCCCGCGAGCCCGACGACTTCCTCGGGCTCCTCGCGATGGGCCTCTCCATGGGCCAGTGGCTTTCTCTGCCGATGATTCTCGCGGGTATTGCGATGCTCGTGTGGTCGTATCGCCGTGGCCGCAGCGAACCGGCGCACGCGCTGCCGTGAGTGTGCGATTCGCTGGGAAATAGACAAGAAGACGCCACGGCATGCCGTGGCGTTTCTGTTTGCGATGCCTGGTTCGTCGTCAACAGTGAGCGATGCGACGCAGCATCACTTCATCTGGACCGAGCCCGAGACATTGACCGTCACCGTCGACGTGCCGCCTTCTATCGGCACCGGCGCGGCCATTTTCGCGTCGGCGCCCATAGCGCGCGCGCTCATCATCATGACGGGGCGCGGCATGACGCCGTTGTGCCCGACGTTGACCTCGCGAATCGAATAGCCGCTATAGCCGAACGCCTGCGCAGACGAAGCCGCCTGCTCGCGGAACGATCTGATCGCCTCGCCAGTGAGCTTCTGCTCGGCCGCGCGCTGCGCTGCTGGCGACAGCGAGAACTGCACGTTGCCGACCTGCATGATGGATGCCATTTGCCCCGCAAGCTTCGACGCCGCGGCGAAGTCGTGCGATTCGAGCACGACCTCCGTGCGGCCGCGCCATGCGGAGATGCGGCCGTCGCGATCCGTGGATGGGTAAATCGAGAACGAACCGGTGCGCGCGGTCACGCCGCTCACGCCCTTGGCTTTTTGCAGCGCCGAATCGGCGCGCTGATTCAATGTCGAAGTGAGCGACGACGGGTCGCTGGCTTCCTGCTCATAAAAGAGCGTGATGTCGACCACATCTTGCGGCACCTCCGCGCTGGCCTGCGCATTCAACGACAGCACGCCGGCCGGTTGATAGGGCGCGACGCTCTGCGCGCGCGAGAGAGCCGGCGTAAGTGCGAGCGCAGCAGGTGCCGCGCAGACGAGCGCGAAAGCGAGTGCACGTGCGGTGTGTTTCGTCATTATTGGACTCCTTGCTTGAACAGAATGGCGCGCGGCGAGGGCGCGCGATGCAACGGCATGGCCCTTGCACGAGCCGTTGCGAGTCCGTTAGGCGCTAGTAACCTGAGCTTGGTTCCCTAATTTAACCTTGCCTGAACCTTTACTCAGCAGCTTCGCCCGCGACGTTTGTCCGCACTGTTGGTCCTCACCCGTGGCCCGCAATGTGGCTTGCATCGTTCACGGCGGCGCACACGGCCACGCACCAAACGTCGGTCAATTCAAACAAGCCGCGTCGTGATGAAGCGCCATTCGGCTTCAGTCACCGGCGTGATCGACAGACGGTTGCCTCTTGCCAGCACGCGCATATCTTTCAGTTCTTCGTGCTCGCGCAAGGCCGCGAGCGGAATCAGCGGAATCTTCTTCTTGAACACGACGTCGACGAGCAGCCAGCGCGGCGTTTCTTGCGACGACTTTGGGTCGTAATACGGGCTCTTGCTGTCGAACTGCGTTGGATCCGGATATGCAGCGGACGCCACTTCAGCGATCCCCGCGATGCCCGGCTCCGGACAGCTCGAGTGATAGAACAGCACGCCGTCGCCGACCTGCATGGCGTCGCGCATGAAGTTGCGCGCCTGATAGTTGCGCACGCCTGTCCACGGCAGCGTGCGGTGCGGGGCGTTGGCGAGATGGTCGATGCTTGCTTCGTCCGGTTCGGACTTCATTAGCCAGTAGCGCATGAATCGAATTGAACGTTAAGGGTTTGAAGAAGCAGGGAAAAGAGACACGAAACGCGGGGCACAAACAAAAACGGCATCGGACCCAAGTCCGATGCCGTTCCCAATAAGGTCCCCGCCTTAGCCGCTAGGCCGGCATCCTGAACCGGGGGTTCAGAATTGGTCGCAGTTAGCAGCACTTCGGGTACATCAGACAGAGTGACGCGCACGCCCGTGCTACAAATTTCCGCAACCGTGCACATGGCATTGGTTCAAGGAATATATGACCTTGGCGAACCAGGCAGGGAAGCTAAACCGATAAAACTGAAACGATTGGATTCAAACGTTTGCTATGCGTTGTTCGTGCATGCTTCACGAACCTTGCTTGCGCATTTACCGTTTGACTCCATGGCCGGTATTATGGCCGGCCAGCACTACTGGCAACTGCTGCTTACTGCACGCTGTACTGCGCGATGACAGTACCCAGTTGCTCGTTCATTTGATGCATTGTACGCCGGATTTCCTCAGCGGGAAATGCTTCTCCGTGACGCACGCTTTGTTGCAGCTTAAGCAGTTCGGATGCCAGCGATAGCGCAGCCATCACAGCAATGCGATCCGTGCCGCGCACGTTGCTGTTATTGCGGATCTTCGACATTTCGGCGTCGACTCGCGCGACTGCCTCGAGCAGCGCACCTTCCGTTTCCGGCGAGCAGGCGAGGCGATAGGGCACGCCGAGAATCGAAACTTCGATCTGCTTGGTGGTCATGCATTTTCTCCGTGGCGAGTGGCGTCGCTCTCCGCTTGCACTTCATGCTGAGCGGGCTCGAGCAGATCGAGCTGGTTGTCCGGCTCGTTGTGCGCGCGCGCGCGCGGCAATTTCTCGAGGATCGCGTTTAGCCGCACCTGAGCGTCGTCGATCTTGGCCGACAGCGCGTCGCGCTCCGCTTGCAGTGCGTCGCGTTCCTCGCGCAGCAGCGCAAGTTCCGTGCGCGTGGCTTCTGCTTCGGCGCGCGATTGCGCGAGTTGCTCTTCGAGCGCGATACGCGCTTCATTGTGGCGCTGGCTGATAGCGATCAGCTTGCCGATATTCTGTGAAAGTGTTTCGAGTTCGGTGAGCATGTGCTGCGTCCTCTAAAGACCTCGCATTTTAGCGCGGAATGTCGCACGTTCCGACAATTGTCTCGTTTCGAGACGTAACAACACCGCTTTTTGCAGGCTTTTTTCGACTGAAGAAGAAAATCTACTCGCGTGCCGGACATCGCGTCGGACATAAGTTCGACCCTGTCCGAATGAATCGCTCGTGCGGCCCGCGTTCTTGACTGACCCTGAGGCCGCTCATACACTGGCCGCACTTTGGTGCCCGCGCGCATTTCACTGTGCGCGCAGTTAAACGGGAAGCAGGGCGCGCGGTTCATCTGAACGCGCTAACCTGCGCTGCCCCCGCAACGGTAAGCGACCGCATTGGCGCGCTCATATCGCAGTTCAGTACTGCCATACGGGTAGCAGTTGGCTAGCAGTTCGCGCTTTGCAGTTCGATCCCACTCGCGTGTTCCGGTTCAACTCGCGAGTGTGCCACTGCGCGTCACGCGTGGGAAGGCGGGATTGAAAGTCGTTAGCCCGGATACCGGCCAGAGGGAGGGGCGCGATCCGCGAAATGTCAAAAGCGCACGCGCCTCGTTACGCGATGGCCTGCGGGGAAGCGGGCCGCGCACGCCATCCACGGGAACTCTCATTCCATGCTGTCCCCCATCGCCCGCGCGGTGTTGCTCGCTTTTGCAGGGCTGCCGCATTTCGCGTATGCACAGGCCACGGCGCCTGAAAACGCCGATTCGTCGTTCACTGTTTTATCGCCGGTCGTAGTGACCGCCGAGCGCGGACCGCAAGCGCTCGCCGATACGATTCCGCAAACGGCGCTGTTCGATCAGCAGGACATCGCCGACACCACCGCGACCGATCTGCCCGGCCTGCTGCAACTTGCGCCCGGCGCGCAGATCTCGCGTACAGGCGGGCCCGGTTCGACGGCGAGCCTCTATTTGCGCGGCGCATCCACGACACAATCGCTGGTTCTTGTCGACGGCGTGCGCGTCGATTCAGTGAGTCTCGGCACCGCGCAAATCGCCCAGATTCCGCTCGACCAGATCGATCACGTCGAAGTCGTGAACGGCAACGTGTCCGCGTTATACGGCTCGGGCGCGATCGGCGGCGTGGTCCAGGTGTTCACCAAAGGCGGCGGCGACCATCCGCCGCGCTTCAATTTCTCGGTGGGCTACGGCAGTTATCACACGCAGACACAGCAGATCGGCGCCAACGGCGCACTGGACAACGATGGCCGCACGACCTTCAGCATTTCGCTCGCGCGCTCGAAAGACGACGGCTTTTCCGCGCTCAATCCGCGCGAGGCGCCCAATGCCAATCCCAATGCGAACGGCTATCTGAACGAGAGCGTCTCGGCTTCGCTGCGTCACAAGTTCAGCGACAAGTGGGATGCGGGCGTCAGCTATTTCCAGTCGAACGGCAACAACAGCTATGACAACGCGTACGGCGCGCCGACCGATCTGAACAACCTGTACACGAAGGTTCGCCAGGTGTCCGCGTTTGCGAACGGCAAGGTGACCGACTGGTGGACCACGCACCTGATCGTCTCCGAAGGCGACGATCGCAGCGTGTCGAACACCAACGGTCTGTACAACGGCCGCTTCGATACCGACAACCGGCAGTACACGTGGCAGAACGATTTTGCGCTCGCCGCGCAGCAGAAACTGCGCGTGGGTTACGAGCATCTCGACCAGCGCCTCGATTCCGATACGTTTGCCGCGCCTAACCGTCGCGTGGATTCCGCTTTTGCGGGCTACTCGGCGCGCTTTGGGCGCAGCCAGATTCAGGCGAACGTGCGGCGTGACCAGTACTCGGATTTCGGCGGAGCGAACAGTTACTATCTCGGCTATGGGTTCGACATCACGTCGCATTGGAAGGTGAGCGCAAGCTACTCCGATTCGTTTCGCGCGCCGAGCTTCGACGATCTGTACTATCCGATAAGCGGCAATCCGTCGATCCAGCCAGAGCGCAGCCACTCGCTCGAGGCGGCGCTGCAATATGCGTCGAATGCGCTTGGCGTGATGCGTTTGAGCGCTTACCAGACGCGCTATTCGAATCTGATCGATTATCAGCAGGTCACGCCGGGCATCTATCTGGCCGAGAACGTGGGGCATGCAAAAGTGCAGGGAATCGAGGGATCGTGGAGCGGACATGTGGGCAAGACGGACGTGCGCGCATCGGTGACGCTGCAAAATCCCGTCGATCTCGACAACGACGTGGACCTCGTGCGGCGCGCGCGCCGTTTTGCGTCGCTGGCGGTGAATCGCAGCATCGCCGGATGGCGTGTAGGCGGCGAGTGGATCGTGAGCGGTCCACGCGAAGACAGCAGCGGCAAGCTGGGCGG
Organism: Burkholderia sp. WSM2230; assembly: GCF_000472445.1. Taxonomy (GTDB): domain Bacteria; phylum Pseudomonadota; class Gammaproteobacteria; order Burkholderiales; family Burkholderiaceae; genus Paraburkholderia. The sequence goes on along the minus strand of NZ_AXAJ01000004.1, from coordinate 378,430 downwards.
TTACGGCATCGTGAATCTGTCCGCGCGCTACAACATCACGAAAGCGTGGTACGTGGCGGCGCAAATCCAGAATCTGTTGAACAAGGACTATGAAACAGCCTACTCGTATAACTCGCCGCGACGCGGTGCGTATGTCACGGTCGGCTGGCAGCAGCAATAACGCGCGCGCCATGCCGGGAGCGTCCCGATGAACCGTCACCCGGCTTCGCTGCCCGCCACGCTCCACGCGATGAGCGCGAAGCGCGCTGCCGCGATCTGGCTCGTGCTTGCACTTGCCGCGCTTGTCGTGCTGATCGCGTCGCTCGCGTTGGGCAGCGTGTCGCTCGCGCCGTCGAGCGTGATCGAGGCGCTTTCGCCGCTGCCGCTTTCACCACTGCATGCGTCTTCGCAAACAATACCTGCCGACCTCGCCAGCGAGATCGTCCGCACGCTGCGTCTGCCGCGTGCATTGGCCGGTTTCGCATGCGGCGCGTTGCTCGCGCTGGCCGGCGCGCTGCTGCAAGTGCTGTTGCGCAATCCGCTCGCGGAGCCTTATGTATTGGGCGTATCCGGCGGAGCAGCGAGCTTCGCGCTGGTCGCGATGATCGCCGGCAGCGCCTGGTGGCTCGTCGACGTGTCGGCGTTCGCGGGTGCGTTCGTGTCGATTCTTCTTGTGCTCGGCCTCGCGCGCCGCGAGTTGTGGCGCGGCGAACCGCAGGACACGTCGCCGCGTTTGCTGTTGACCGGCGCAGTGATTGCCGCCGGTTGGGGCGCGCTGATCACGCTGCTGCTCAATCTCGCGCCCGACAACCGTTTGCGCGGCATGCTGTTCTGGCTCACCGGCGACCTCAACGGCAATGCAATGCCGTGGACGGCGCTCGCCGCGCTCGTCATCGTGCTGATTGCGATCGTGCCTGTTGCGCCGCGCCTGAATGTGCTGTTACGAGGCGATGCGGTTGCAGAAGCGCTGGGCGTTGCAGTGATGCCGCTGCGGCTGCGCGTCTATCTCGCGGCTTCGCTCGCCGCGGCCGCGGCCGTGACGACCGCGGGCACCATCGGCTTTGTCGGGCTGGTCGTGCCGCATATGCTGCGGCTCGCATTCGGCAACGATCAACGCATGCTGCTGCCTGCCGCTGCGCTCGGCGGCGGCGTCGCGGTGATGGGCGCGGACCTGATCGCACGCCTCGTCATTGCACCGGCGCAATTGCCGGTCGGCGTGATCACCTCGATCATCGGCGTGCCGGTGTTTCTGTGGATGCTGCTGCGCGCTCCCCGATGATGCATACCCGATGACGCACACGTCCAACCAGGCCCAGCCCGCGCTCAGCGCCCAACGCGTGACGTTGCGTGTTGGCGCGCGTACCTTGCTCGACGCCTTCACGCATACCTTCTACCCCGGCGAGATCTGGTGTGTCGCGGGCCCGAACGGCGCGGGCAAGACGACGCTTCTGTCGACGCTCGCAGGTTTGAGGCAACCGTCGGCGGGATACGTCGAATTGGACGGCATACGTCTTGCCGACTGGCGCCGTCAGCTGCTTGCGCAGCGTCGCGCGCTGATGCCGCAAAGCGCGCCCGACACCTTCAGCGCGAGCGTGCTGGACATCGTCATGCTGAACCGCTTCCCGCATCTGACCGGTTGGGGCTGGGAGCGCGAGGCCGACCGGGAGGCCGCGCGCGCTGCACTGGAGCTGCTGGGCCTCACCGGATTCGCAGCGCGCGACGTGCTGTCGCTCTCCGGCGGCGAACGTCAACGCGTCGCGCTCGCCGCGGTGCTGTGTCAGCAAGCGCCGCTTCTGCTGCTCGACGAACCGCTTTCGCATCTGGATCTGCATCATCAGATAGAGTGCCTGGAAGCGCTCGCCGAATGGACGCGGGAGCCAGGGCGTAGCGTGCTGTTTTCATGTCACGACCTGAATCTCGCGCGCCGCTTTGCGACACACGCGCTGCTTCTCGATGGTAAGGGCGCCGCATATGCCGGCCCTGTGCACGATGTACTGACGCCCGCGTTGACGAGCCGCGTCTTCGGCTACCCGCTGATTCTGATTCGCGACGGCGACCACGAGGCGCTGATTCCCGCCCCGCGTTCGCGTCACGAATCGTCTTCGGTTCATGACCCGGTGGCACGCCGCTAGCCAGACCACAATATCATCTATCTCCACGAACTCATGACCTCCTCGCCAAGCCTCCCCGCATTGCCCGAAGTTGAAGCGCTCGATCAAAGCTTGCGCGGCGGGCTTCAGCACATCATCGATACGAAGACGAAGCCGCCCGGCAGTCTCGGCCAGCTTGAAGCGCTGGCGTGTCAAATGGGCCTGATCCAGCGCAGCATGCATCCCACTGTGCAACGGCCGGCGCTGATCGTGTTCGCCGGCGACCACGGCATTGCTGCCGAAGGCGTGAGCCCGTATCCGCAAGCGGTGACCGCGCAGATGGTGGCGAATTTCCTCGCGGGCGGCGCGGCGGTGAATGCATTGAGCCGCGTCGCCGGCATCGAACTGGAAGTCGTGAACGCGGGCATTGCGCTGCCCCTGCCGCGCACCGACGGGCTGATCGACATTCCGGTTGCAGCAGGCACGCGCAACTTCGCGCGCGAACCGGCGATGACTCGCGAACAGGCGCTCGCCGCAATGCAGGCCGGCGCCGCGCGCGTGCGGCATCATGCGGTGCTTGGCAGCAACGTCATCGGCTTTGGCGAAATGGGCATCGCGAATACGTCGGCGGCAGCGTGTCTGATGAGCCGCCTGTGCGGCGTGCCTATCGACGAGTGCGTGGGCCGCGGCACCGGTCTCGACGACGCCGGGCTCGCGAAAAAGCGCAACGTGCTGGCAGCGGCGCTCGCGCATCACGCTGCGTCGCATGCGCCACTCGATGTGCTCGCAACCTTCGGCGGCTTCGAAATCGCGATGATGGCGGGCGCGTATCTCGCGGCGGCGCAAGCGCGCATGACGATTGTCGTCGACGGCTTCATCGCCGGTTCGGCTCTGCTGGTTGCTAACGCGATTGCCCCGAGCGTGCGCGAATACTGCGTGTTCGCACATGCGTCGAACGAAGCGGGGCACCGGCGCATGCTCGAGCATTTCGGCGCGCGGCCGCTGTTGTCGCTCGATATGCGGCTGGGCGAAGGCACCGGCGCCGCGCTCGCCGTGCCCCTGCTGCGCGCGGCCTGCGCGTTCATCAACGAAATGGCGAGCTTCGAATCGGCCGGCGTGGCGAATCGCGAAGACTGAGCGACGCCCGCCATGTCCTCCAACAACATGCACGCGATCACGCACCTATGAACCCGCTGGCGGAATTGCGCTACTTCTTCACCGCGCTCGGTTACTTCACGCGTGTGCCCGTGCCGCGCTGGGTCGGCTACGAACCGCACTATCTGAATGCAGCGGCGCGTTATTTTCCGCTCGTCGGCGTGCTGATCGGCGGTGTCAGTGCGCTTGTGTATCTGGCGGCGTTGCGCATGTTTCCGGCGGGTGTCGCGGTGTTGCTGTCGATGGCGACGTCGCTGTTGATCACCGGCGCGTTTCACGAGGACGGTCTCGCTGATTGCGTCGATGCGTTCGGTGGCGCCTATACGCGCGACGATGTATTGCGCATCATGCATGACTCGCGCATCGGCGCATTTGGCGCGATAGCGCTGGTCATCGCGCTCGCGCTCAAGTGGCAGACACTCGCCGCCTTGCCGCCGTCGCGTGCCGCTGGTTTGATGATCGCGGCCCATGCTGCAAGCCGCGCGTGCGCAATCAGCTATCTCGCCACGCTCGACTATGTGCGCGCCGAAGGCAAGGCGAAGCCGGTGGCGCAACGTCTGAGCGGCACCGCGCTGCTGTGTGCGACGCTCTTTGGATTGCCGTGGCTGTTATGGCCCGATGTTCCGCGCGGGCTTTTCGCGGCCGACTGGCGCTTTGCCGGCGCGACGCTTGCGATGCTCGTCGTGCTGCGCTTTGGGATGGGCCGATACTTTGTGAAGCGCATAGGCGGCTACACCGGCGACTGCCTCGGCTTCGCGCAGCAGATTTTTGAACTGAGCATCTATCTGGTAGGGCTCGCATGGATATCGTCCTGATTCGCCATCCCGCGGTCGCCCTCGACGCGGGCGTGTGCTACGGCCACAGCGATGTGGCGCTCGCCGAGGCCGCCGACGTGTCGTCGGCCGCGCTCGCGCTGAGGCTTGCGGGCTTGCAGGTACCCGCACCGCGCGTCGTGATGTCGAGTCCGTTGACGCGCTGCTCCGCGCTTGCCGTCGAAATAGCGAACGATTTCGGCTGCGTGCTGAGCCACGACGATCGGCTGAAGGAAATGAACTTCGGCGACTGGGAAGAGCGTCGCTGGGACGCGATCGATCGCGAGTTGCTCGACGACTGGGCTGCCAACTTTGAACACGCGCGAGCGCATGGCGGCGAGAGCGTCGCGCAGTTCGTCATGCGAGTGCGCGCGTGGTTCGACGCCTACACGCAGACTCGGGAGCTCTCGCCCGCGTATGTGGTGACGCATGCGGGCGTGATGCGCGTGATTGCTTCGCTGGCGCTTGGCGTGCCGCTCGAACGCTGCCTGCGATGGGCGCTTGAAACAGGCGGCATTGTCTGGTTGCGTCGCGGCGATGAGGGGCAGCCGTGGTCGCTTGTGAAGTGGAATGCTTGAGGGTGAGGGTTGTGAGGCGAGTGGGATTGAGTAGCATGGAGCGATTAGTCAGCGTTACTGAATATTTGTAGTGTGACCAGGCATCATTGCACGTCGGTCAGAATCACCTCTGTCACTCAGCGTCGCTGCTGCGCTGATGAGCGTCATTTCGCATCTCTTCTCTGCGCTGCGCCTCGCTCCGCGCTCTACTTCCTGCGTGAGCGCGCGAGTTCAAGATCTTCGCACATCTGCCTCGCGCCCTGCACGATGCGCGGCGCGGGCCGGTTGATCAGATCGCCGTCGATGGCAAACAGGTTGTTGTTCGCCACCGCGAGTAGCCGCGGCCACGCGCGCCATGCGCCGAGTTGCGGCAAGGTGGTGTCCGGTCTGGTCGCGCCGGGCGCGGCAGTGACGATCGCCTCGGGATTCGCGGCGAGGACTGCTTCGGTCGAAACCGTGGGGACGAGCGGTTGCAGCGCGGCGAACACGTTACGACCGCCGCATAGCTCGATGACGTCGCTGACCATATGTTCGCCGTTGAGCGTCATCAACGGTTGATCCCACACCTGATAGAACACGTTGACGGTTGGCCGCTTCGCGTACTGTGCGCGCAAGTTCGCGATCTCGCGACGATACGCGGCCGCGGCTGAGTCCGCCGTGGACGACGTGCCGAGCAACTGGCCGAGCTTCGTCAACGAGACAGCCACATCATCCAGGCGATGCGGCTCGCTAAAGAACAACGGTATGTGCAATTCGCGCAGACGGTCGAGCTGACGTTGCGCATTGCCGTGCCGCCACACCACGATCAGATCGGGCTTGAACGCGACGATGCGTTCGAGGTCGAGCGACTTGTTGTCGCCAACGCGCGGCAGTTGTTTCGCCTCGGGCGGATAGTCGCTGTACGATACGGCGCCCAGAATCTTCGATCCGCCGCCGGCCGCATACAGAAGCTCGGTGACATGCGGCGCAAGACTGATCACCCGTTGCGCTGCAGCGGGCAGGGTGACGACAGCGCCGGTGTCGTCGGTCACACTGATGCTGGCACGCGCCGGCAAGGCGGCGATAATGAAGGCAGCAACGAGAGCGAGACGGGCATGGCGTGCGAATGGTGTCATCGATTCGGACGTCGAAGTTTGCGTTGAACATATGAGTGATGCTGCGAGGCGCACGAGCGTTGCAGTGGCCAAATGGATCATCTCGATGCCGCCGCCGGCGCGGCAATCGCCGCCATTGCCGCGCGCAAGCTGTCTTGCAGACGCGCCCATTCCTCTTCGCTGCCGGGCAAGCCGAAACGCACGCTGCCGGACGGGGCGAAAAGCCGCGTCCATACGCCGCGCGTGGCCAACGCTTCATGCAAGGCCGGGGCGCGTGCGTCGTCGGTCCATGCGAAGAGCGGTGTGGCGCGTGTGCGAATGCCATCGGCTTGCAACAGATCGACAAGCCGCGCGCTTTCCGCGGCCAGTCGAGAGCGCATTTGCTGTTGCCAGCCGCGATCCGCAAATGCGGCCTTCACGGCATGACGTGCCGGGCCGCTGACGGTCCACGCGCCGAGCGCGCGGCGCAGCCGTTCGATCATGACCGGCGATGCCAGCACGAACCCCGCGCGCACGCCCGCTAATCCAAAGAACTTGCCCGGCGAGCGCAGCACAATCAAACCTTCGCGATTGGTGTGCGCTGCGAGCGAAGCGGCGGGCATCGTGTCGGCAAAGGCTTCGTCGACGATCAGCGTGCCGCCGCGCGCGCTCAGCTGCGCATGCCATGCGAGCAGCTTCGCAGCGCTCAGATGGTCGGCGGTCGGATTGTTCGGATTCACAACGATCGCGTGCATCAGTGCTTCGGGCAAGACGTCCCACGAAATATCGAGCGATACTACGCGATGCCCGGCGCGCTCGAACGCCGGCGCGTATTCGCTGTAGGTGAGCGGCGCGACGCCGGCTTGCGCGCGCGGCAGCAACGCCGGCAGCGCGCGGATCGCCGCCTGGCTTCCTGCAACGGGCAGCACGTGCGCGGCATCGGGCGCGCCGTAATAGCGCGCGGCGCAGTCGGCGAGGCCGTCGCCTTCGTCGGGCAGGCGGCGCCACACGTCTGCGGGAACGGGCGGCACCGGATAGCCGTGCGGATTGATTCCCGTCGACAGATCCAGCCACTCGCCGTACGGAATGCCATAACGCCGGGCCGCTTCGTGCAGATTGCCGCCGTGCGCGATCGGCGCGCGGTGCGCCGCTGAAGCCTCCGTTGCGAAGGAGGCTTGCTCAGGCTGCGCATCTCGAGGAGAGCGCGGGTGGGCGGTTCGTTCAGACATGCAGCGGCACGCTCAGCAAGGCCAGCACGATGAGCACCGCGAGCCACAGGATCATGGTGCGCTCGACCAGCATCAGCGCGGCCGTAATGTGAGCGGCCTTGGCGGGATGACCGAAGCCGAGCGTGGGCCGATGTTCGAGCGCGCCGTGATAAACGGCCGGGCCGCCGATGAGCACGTTCAGGCTGCCCGCGCCCGAGGCCATTACCGGGCCGGCGTTCGGGCTGTCCCAGCGCGGCGCCTGCTCGCGCCAGCAGCGCCACGCGGTGCGCGTGTCGCCGAGCAGCGCGTAGCTCGCGGCAGTGAGGCGCGCGGGAATCCAGTTGAGCACGTCGTCGAGGCGCGCGGCCGCCCAGCCGAAGCGCAAATAACGCGGCGTGCGATAGCCCCACATGGCATCGAGCGTATTGGCCAGACGAAAGCCGAGTGCGCCAGGACCGCCGGCGAGCGCGAACCAGAAGAGGGCGCCGAAAATCGCGTCGTTGCCGTTTTCCAATGCGGATTCGACCGCGGCGCGCGACAGCGCGGCTTCGTCGGCATGCGCGGTTTCGCGTGAGACGATCCGCGCGGTCAGCAAGCGCGCCTGCTCGAGGTCGCGCTGTGCGAGCGCTTTCGCAATCGGCTCGATATGGTCGTGCAAACTGCGCGCGCCGAGCGCGAACCACAGCAGCGCGACGTGCACGGCACAGGCCGCAAAGAAAGGCAGCACAGCCACGAGCCACCACGCGATCAGCACCGGCGGCAGCACGGCCAGGGCCCATGCGAGCAGGCCCTTGAGCCGCAGGCGCCGTCCGCGGTTGTAGTGCGCCTCGAGGCGCGCCGCCCATTTGCCGAAACCCACCAGCGGATGCGCGCCGTGCGGCTCGCCGATCCAACGGTCCACGGCCACGCCTGCGGTGGCGAGCGTCACGATGAGGGGAAGCGTCAGCATCAGGCGCCGCCTGCGCTTTTGAGCGGGAGCGGCAGGCCCGCGACCATCATCGTGGCCTGCGTGGAGAGCGCCGCAATGCGCTGATTGAGCCGCCCGAGTTCGTCGACATAAAGACGCGTGGCCGCGCCGAGCGGCACGACGCCCAAACCGATCTCGTTGCTGACCGCGATGATCTTGCCGCGCGCGTTGGCGAGCACGGCCTCCAGCGCTTCGATGTGCGCCTGATATTGAGCGGGCGCCAACGGGTCGCCGTCGGCGGGACATAGCAGGTTGGCAAGCCATAAGGTCAGGCAGTCGATCAGCGTGCAATGCCCGGGCGCGTCCGCCTTCGATACCGCGCCCGCGAGGTCGAGGTCCGCTTCGAGCAGGCGCCAATGCGCCGGGCGCCGCGCGCGATGATGCGCGATGCGCGCGTTGAATTCGGCGTCGCCGGCAACGCGCGCCGTCGCGATGTAGGTGACGGGCAGCGCGCTTTGGCTGGCAAGCTGCTCCGCGTGCACGCTCTTGCCTGAGCGCGCGCCGCCGAGAACGAAGGTGAGGTCGTGGGAAATCATCGCGTGATTGTACCGGCGTGCCGGCGTGCAGAGCGGGCCGGCGCGATGGGATAATGCGGCGATTCGCGTCGCGTCGCGTCGCGTCGCGTCGCGTCGGGTCGGATCGTGTCGCGTCACGTCGGTTCGCGTCGCGTCACGTCACGTCGCACGGGCACGGGCGCGGGCGCAACATTGCGCTCGTCTGTTGCCGGCGAGCGGCCCATCATTCCTTTTCATCGTCGAGTCCAACGTTTCCGTGAGCAGCCAACCGATCCCGTCTGAGATTCCGCTCCACGCGCTAGCCGTGCCGCGCGGCACGCTGATGATCCAGGGCACCACGTCCGACGCCGGCAAGAGCACGCTCGTCGCCGGTTTGTGCCGGCTCGCGCGGCGCGCCGGTGTGCGCGTGGCGCCGTTCAAGCCGCAGAACATGGCGCTCAACAGCGCGGTCACCGTCGACGGCGGCGAGATCGGGCGCGCGCAGGCTCTGCAGGCGGTGGCCGCCGGGATCGCCGCGCACACCGACCTGAACCCCGTGCTGCTCAAGCCGACGAGCGATCGCGGCGCGCAGGTGATCATCCACGGCAAGGCGCGCATGAATCTCGACGCCCGCGCATATCACGACTACAAGCCGGTCGCCTTCAAAGCGGTGCTGGAATCGTATGCGCGGCTGCAAGCGGCGTACGACACGATTTTCGTGGAAGGCGCCGGCAGTCCGGCCGAGATCAATCTGCGCGAGCGCGACATCGCCAACATGGGTTTTGCAGAGGCGGTCGACTGTCCGGTGGTGCTGGTGGCCGACATTGACCGGGGCGGGGTGTTCGCGCATCTGACGGGCACGCTCGCCTGCCTGTCGGCGAGCGAGCAGGCGCGCGTGCGCGGGTTCATCATCAACCGGTTTCGCGGCGATATCGGGCTGCTGAAGCCGGGTCTCGATTGGCTCGAGGCGAAGACCGGCAAGCCGGTGCTCGGCGTGATCCCTTATCTGCACGGACTGACGCTCGACGCCGAGGACATGCTGCCGCCCGAGCTGCGCGCGGCGCAGCGCGGCGACGCCGCGCGCACGCTGCGGGTGGTCGTGCCGGTGCTGCCGCACATCAGCAATCACACGGATTTCGACGCGCTGCGCGCTCATCCGCAAATCGATTTTCACTACGTGCGCAGCGGCATGACGCCGCCGCCCGCGGATCTGATCATCCTGCCGGGGTCGAAGAACGTGCGGCAAGACCTGGCGTTCCTGCGCGCGCACGGTTGGGACGCGGTGCTGCAACAGCACCTGCGCTACGGCGGCCGGGTGATCGGTATTTGCGGCGGCATGCAGATGCTGGGCCGCGAGGTGGCCGATCCGCACGGCGTGGAAGGCGCGCCCGGTACGTCGGCTGGACTGGGCTGGCTTGACTACTCGACCGTGCTGACGCGCGACAAGACGCTCATGAACGTGACCGGTCGCCTTGCGCTGCCCGGCTCGCCGGAAGTGGCCGGCTACGAGATTCATATGGGCGAGACGCGGGGGCCGGCGCTGGAGTCGCCGGCGCTGCGCCTCTGGCAAGCGGCTTTTGCGGGCCAAATGGGCCGGGGGTGCCAAGACGGCCGAGCGGGCCAAATGGATCAAGCGGGCCAGGACGGCCAAGCAGGCCAAGCGTGCCAGGACGGCCAGGACGGCCAGGTCGGCCAAGTCGGCCAGGACGGCGAGGCGCGGCCGGACGGCGCCCTTTCCGCCGATGGCCAGATTCTCGCGACATACGTGCACGGCCTGTTCGACACGCCGGCCGCCTGCGCGGCGTTGTTGGCATGGGCGGGACTGAGCGACGCCGACGCGATCGACTACCCGGCGCTGCGCGAAGCGTCGCTGGATCGGCTGGCCGATACGCTCGCGGAGCATCTCGACCTGGCGGGATTGATGGCGGCGGTGAGCTGAGTGTGGACCGGAGCAGCCGTTAATTGAATCGCTTGGAGAACCAGTGAAGACGCAACCGACAGGTTTTCCGCCCAGTCGCCTATTCCACGTTCTCCAGCGCCTCAATACAACACGATTTGCGTGCAGCGAAAGAGCGCAATGGTCTTGCCCTTCGGATCGGTGACCGTTGCGTCCCAGACCTGCGTGCTGCGGCCGAGATGCACGGCTTTTGCCACTGCGCGGATCGTGCCTTCGGTCGCCGTGCCGAGGAAGTTGCTTTTCAACTCGACCGTCGTGAAATTGCGGGCTGTGTCCGGCAGATGGGCGAGGCACGCGTAGCCGCAGGCGGTGTCCGCGAGGCCGATCACCGTGGCCGCGTGCAGAAAGCCGTTCGGCGCCAGGAGTTCCTCGCGCACGGTCAGTTCCGCGGTCAGCATGCCTTCGTCCAGCGCCAGCACATGCACGCCCAACAAGCCGGGCAGCTTGCCTTTCTGGCGTTCGTGCAGGCGTTCGACGCTGTATTCCGGACGGAGCTTGCTCATTGATCGGGCTTCCTTGAAAGATGGATTCGCTGGCGGACGACGACCGATTAGCCGTTCGGGGGCTTCGGCCTCGCTGGATTTGTCGATATTATCAACGGCTGGATCGGCGCGCGGGCTCGAACTCGGCAAATCGGCGCGCCGGTGCGGCAGCAGGGCACGAAGTTCGAGGCAGAAAGCGGCAAACCGGCTGGCATCGACCAGCCTTCTTTCCGGGAGTATTCATGACGGTAATCGTGGTGGCGAATCCGAAGGGCGGCGTGGGCAAGAGCACGCTGTCTACGAACCTGGCCGGCTATTTCGCCGCAACCGGCGAGTGGGTGGCGCTCGCCGACCTTGACAAGCAGCAGTCGGCGCACGCGTGGCTGTCGTTGCGGCCCGACACGCTGCCGGCCATCGAAACGTGGGAAGTCAACCCCGAGACGCCCGCCAGACCGCCGAAGGGGCTCGAGCACGCGATCGTCGACACGCCCGCCGGTTTGCACGGCAATCGCATGAACATCGCGCTGGAACTGGCGGACAAGGTGATCGTGCCGCTGCAGCCGTCCATGTTCGACATCCTCGCCACTCAGGACTTTCTGGAGCGGCTGGCAAAGGAAAAGGCTGTCAGAAAAGGCGCAATCGAGATCGGCGTGGTCGGCATGCGGGTGGACGCGCGCACGCGCTCGGCCGAGCAACTGCATCGTTTCGTAGAGGGGCTGAAGCTGCCGGTGCTCGGCTATTTGCGGGACACGCAGAACTACGTGCAACTCGCGGCGCACGGCCTGACGCTGTGGGACGTCGCGAAAAGCCGTGTGGAGAAGGATCTGGAGCAGTGGGAGCCGATCATCCAGTGGACCAACGGCGCCGCGAAGAAAGGCTGAGCGGGCGTCGAGCGACGCCTCGCTGCCGCGACCACGCTGCACAGGCTGCAATCTGGGAGAAAACCGCCCGAAAAAACCGCCCGCGCCGGCTCAGGTCCAGTTCTGGGTGGGCACGTGGTCGCGGCTGCCCTTGATCCTGTTGTTTTCGTCGACGAAAACCAGATCCGGCTTCCAGCCTGCCTTGAGTTCCGTCTCATCGACCATGGCGAAGGCCGCGATGATCACCAGATCGCCCAGTTGCGCGCGCCGCGCCGCGGAGCCGTTCAGCGAAATCATGCCGCTGCCGCGCTCGCCCTTGATCGCGTACGTCGAGAATCGCTCGCCGTTGTTGATGTTCCAGATGTCGATGCGTTCGTTTTCGACAATGTTCGCCGCTTCGAGCAGGTCTTCGTCGATCGCGCACGAGCCTTCGTAGTGCAGCTCGCAATGTGTGACCGCGACGCGGTGAATCTTCGACTTCAGCATGTTGCGTTGCATGACTAGTCAATCCCTTGTGATTCTTAGGCGCTGCGCGATCGCCTAAAGCAATTTCAGATTTCGAGGTTGTCGATAAGACGGGTCGCGCCGAGCTTGGCCGCTGCCAGCACGACGAGTTCCGCGTTCGCGTCCTGCGGACCGGGCGGCAGCAGATTAGAGCGCTTGCGCACCGCGACGTAGTCGGGTTGCCAGCCGCGCGTGCTGAGCGATGCCATTGCCGCGCGCTCGAGCGCCGCGAAGTCGCGCTCGCCCGCGAGCACCGCGTCGCGCACGCGATTCAGTTCGGCCGCCAGCATCGGTGCTTCGGTGCGCTCGGCCGGCTGCAGGTAGCGGTTGCGCGAGCTGAGCGCGAGGCCGTCGGTATCGCGCACGGTTTCGGCGGCGATGATGTCGGTCGGCAGCGCGAACTGGTGGCACATGCGGCGCACGATCATCAACTGCTGGTAGTCCTTCTTGCCGAACACCGCGACGCGCGGCTGCACGCACGACATCAGCTTCATCACGACGGTGCACACGCCCTGGAAGAAGCCTGGACGGAATTCGCCTTCGAGGATGTCGCCCAGATCGTGCGGCGGATGCACGCGATACTCCTGCGGCTCCGGGTACAGATCGCGCTCGGTCGGCGCGAACAGCACGTAGACGTTTTCCTTCTGCAGCTTCTCGATGTCGGCTTCGAGCGTGCGCGGGTATTTGTCGAAGTCCTCGTTGGGTCCGAACTGCAGACGATTGACGAAGATGCTCGCCACCACCGGATCGCCGTGCTGGCGCGCGAGACGCATCAGCGACAGATGGCCTTCGTGCAGATTGCCCATGGTCGGCACGAAGGCCGTGCGATTCTGGCCGCGCAACTGGTCGCGCAATTCATGGATCGAGCTGATGACTTTCATGATCGGACAGGGATTCCTCGCGCGGCGCGAGACTGGGTTGACGCAACGGCCCTGGCCGATTGCGCGGCCCGCGGCCTCACTGGTAATGACAGGTTCGAAGCGCGGGATTGTAGTGGATTTGGCGGCTGCACGCACCGAAATGAGGCCTGAACGGCCACTTCGGAGCAGGCGGTCTTGCGCCGCCGCGCGAACGCCGACGCCGCGGCCCTAGGTTTGGCTTCGGCTTCAGATCGGCGTTCAGGCCGGCAAGTAGGCGAGGCGCACATAAATAGGTGCGAACGGCTCGGCCTGGGTAATTTCAACGAGCGATTCCCGGCACAGCTCCAGCACCGCGATGAAATTCACCACCACGACGGGCACGCCCTTGCTGGTATCGAAGAGATCCGAAAATTCCATGAAACGCGCGTTCTGCAACTGCCGCAGGATCGCGCTCATGTGCTCGCGCACGGACAGTTCTTCGCGCGAAATCTTGTGATGCTGCACGAGCTTGGCGCGCTTGATCACGTCGGCCCACGCGGCGCGCAGGTCTTCGCTGTTCACGTCCGGAAAGCGCGGCGTGATGCTTTGCTCGATGTAAACCTCGGCGCGCAGGAAGTCGCGCCCGAGTTGCGGCAACTGGTCGATGCGCTGCGCGGCCAGCTTCATCTGTTCGTATTCCAGCAGGCGCCGCACGAGTTCGGCGCGCGGGTCTTCGGCTTCCTCGCCGCTGTCCACCTTCTTGACGGGCAGCAACATGCGCGACTTGATCTCGATCAGCATGGCCGCCATCAGCAGATATTCTGACGCGAGTTCCAGATTGGTCTGGCGCAGCTGGTCGACGTAGCCGAGATACTGCACCGTGACGTCCGCCATCGGGATGTCGAGCACGTTGAAGTTCTGCTTGCGGATCAGGTACAGCAACAGATCCAGCGGTCCCTCGAACGTTTCGAGAAACACCTCGAGCGCGTCCGGCGGGATGTACAGGTCGGTGGGCAGCTTGAAGAGCGGCTCGCCGTACAGGCGCGCGAAAGCAATGCCGTCGACGGTGTCCGGCGTCGAATCGGTGGCGGGCGCGGCGAGCGCGGCGTCGGGCGATGCCGGCGGCGCGCCGTGAGCCTCGTCGGCGTGACTCATCGGTGGCGGCGCGGCGCTCAGAAGTTCTGGTAGTACTGGTAAGGCGTCTGTTCGACGCGCGAGGCCTTCTGCTCGGCGCGCTCTTCCAGGTCGATCGGCTGTTTGTCCCACAGGAGTGCCCGGCCGCGGCGTTGCTCGGCTTCCAGGTTAGGCTTCTGCTGCTTGAGCTGGTTCAGGAACTGGGTGATGTCCGATTGATACATGGCTCGACGTCCGTGGTTGGTGAAATGGCGGCTTCGCTTGTCTCTATGCGGGTGCCGCTACTCGATTTCGCAATTTTAGCTCATGCGCCGCGCGCGGGCGAAAAACCCCGCCGGCGGGTCACGCGGGCGCTCCATCTTTCGCGTGGCACATGCGGCTGGAACCCGCGCGCCGCACGGCGCGTCAAAGGCGGGCGCGTCAGGACCGCGCGAGGCGCCCGGCGTGAGGCTAAGGGCGCGTCCGACGGCGCATTCGCGGATGCGTTTTGAGATAGCGCGGTTGCGCCGATGTGGTCAAATAGCGAGCTTCGGCGGCACTGCGCGCCCGAACGACAAATTCATCAACCATGGCCGGAGGTCCTGCTTGGCGGGGTGTGTGATCGAAAAGCCGCATGAGCGGCGCGGCGAAGCCGGCGCGCGGTGCGCAGCGCCGCAGCCGGCGGCATTCAATGCAGCCGGGCTGCGGCGTTGGCTGTGCTGGCTGCACGCGTCGCTTGCCGTCGGCATGCTGCTGATTCTCGCTGGCGGCCCCGCTTATGCCGCGCGCGCGGCGGCGAGCTACAAGGTCGACGTGGAAGCCTCGCCGCGCTCGCTGCGCAAGCTGCTCGACGCGCATCTGGACATTGCGCGCTTCGCGAAGCGTCCCGACATCAGCGACGACCAGTTCGAATTTCTGATCACCGCCACGCCCCAGCAGGTGCGCGACCTGGCGGCTACGCAAGGCTACTTCACGCCGGTTGTCCGTACCGACGTGCGCACAGTGGACAATACGAAGCACGTCACAGTGAGCGTGGAGCCGGGGCCGCAAACCATCGTCAGCGCGATCTCGCTGTCGTTTCGCGGCCCGGTGCTGACCGAGGACCCGGCGCAGGAAAACGCGGCGCGCTTCGCGTTTTCGCTGCACGAAGGCGATCCGTTCTCGCAGGGCGACTGGGACGACGCGAAGAACGCGTCGCTGAAGGCGCTGCAGGCGCGCCGCTATCTCGGCGCGAAAATCTATCATTCGGAGGCGCGCGTCGATCCGCGCACGCACGAGGCAAAGCTCTCGGTCGCGTTCGAAAGCGGGCCAACCTTCACGATGGGCAAGCTCGACGTGTCGGGCACGCGGCGCTATCCGGAGCAGATCGTCGAAAACGTCAATCCGATTTCGGTGGGCGACATTTACGACGTGCAGCGCATCACCGAATTGCAGCGGCAGTTGCAGAACACGCCGTATTACGCGAGCGTCGCGATCGACGTGGACAGCGACCCGGCAAAGCCGGTCGAAACGCCGCTGCATGTGAAGGTGTCGGAGTATCCGTACAACAGCATTCGCGGCGGCGTCGGCTATTCCACGGACAACGGCGCGCTCGTGCAGGGCGCGTATTCGTATCTGAATACGTTCGGCAAGGCCTGGCCGTTTACCGTCGACGGCCGTCTCGATCAGGTCCAGCAATACGGCCAGGTGCAGCTCGCGATGCCGCCCGGGCCGCGTGCGTGGACCAACAGCGTGCTCGCTTCCTACACCACCACCGACGTTTCCGACACGCGCATCTACAGCATCCGTGGCGGCGTGCAGCGCACCCGTACATCGCAATTCATCGACTACACCTACGCGATCCTGTTCTATCAGGACCGGCTCGATCAGAACGTCGGCGCGCCGACCACGAGCCGCGCGCTGGTGCCGTCGTGGTCGTGGACCCGCCGCAATACCGACGACCCGCTGTTTCCGCGCAAAGGCAACCTGATTCACGTCGAGGCCGGTTTCGCGGTGAAAGGGGCGCTGACCGATCAGACGTTCATTCGCGGCTACGCGCGCGGCCAGCAGTATCTGCCCATCGGCAAGGAAGACCTCGTGGTGTTTCGCGCGGAGCTGGGCGGCGTGTTCACGAGCGGCAGTTCGAGCGGCATTCCAGCTTCGCTGCTGTTTCGCGCGGGCGGTTCGAACTCGGTGCGCGGCTATGGTTATCAGAGCATCGGTAACAACGTTCAGGGTTCTGTGCTGCCAACCAAATATCTCGTTACGGCGTCGGCGGAATACCAGCACTGGTTTACGCACGACTGGGGCGCGGCGGCGTTTTTCGACGTCGGCACCGCCACCGACACCTGGGGCGAGCGCGTGTTTTATCCGGGCGTGGGCGTCGGCGCGCGCTGGCGCAGCCCGGTCGGGCCGGTCAACGTCGACCTCGCGTACGGCATTCGCAACCGAAGCGTGCGGCCTTATCTGACGCTCGGCATCGCCTTCTGATGGAAACCTCCTTTTACCGAAACTGCGCATGACCACGGACGTTTCCGCCCAACCTCCCGCGCCGCCGCCGGGGAACGAGCCGCCCGGCGGCCAGCAAGCCGGGCCGCCGGGTTCGCCGCCGCCAAGGCGCCGCGGCGCGGGCCGCCTGCTGCTGAAAACGCTCGGCTGGACGGTGGTCGTGCTGGTCCTGCTGCTCGCGCTGGCGCTCGGCTTGCTCTACGGCGCGCTCACCACCGAGCGCGGCACCGCATACGCGTGGCAGGCGGCGGTCAAGCTGCTGGACGGCAAGCTGAGCGGCACACTGGAAGGCGGCTCGCTGGCAAACGGCGTGCGGCTGCGGGCAGTGCGCTGGCGCGCGCTCGACGGCAGCGGCACCGACATCCAGGTCGACCGCGTGTCGGGCCGCTGGGGGCTCACGCGCGAACCGTGGCGTTTCACGGTCGATTATCTGCATGTAGGTACCGTCGATGCGCGCATCGGCTCGTCGTCGCCGCGCAGCAACGAGCCGCTCACGCTGCCGCAAGACCTGCGTTTGCCGATGCAGCTCGAGATTCGCGACGTCCAGGTGGACAGGCTGTTGCTGCGTCAGGGCACTTCGATCAGCGAGTTTGCGCACTTCGCGTTTCATGGACGCAGCGACGGGCGTCATCACGAGGCCGCGATTGAGCAGCTGGATACGCCGTTCGGCGCAGTGAGGGCGTCCGCGAAGCTGGACGGCGCGAAGCCGTTCCCGCTGACGGGCGACGTCGGTTATTCGGGCAAGGTGCGCGACGAAGCCGTGCAGGTGGGCGGGCATCTGAGCGGGTCGCTCGAGAATCTGTTGGCCGAACTCGACGCAAGCGGGATGAAGCTTGCCGGGCATGCGCGCGTCGAGGCGACGCCGTTCGCCGAGGTGCCGCTCAAACGTGCCACGCTGACTTTCGATCACGTCAATCCGCAGGCATTCGCGCCGGGCGCCCCGCTCGCCGATCTGGCCGTGAGGGCGGAGTTGCAGCCGGTGGGGCAGGAGGTTGGCGCGGCCGAGCGCCGCACCCCGGCGCATCCGGCAAGCTCCATCACTCAGCACGCAAGCGCGGCGGCGCCAGCAAGCCCCGCCCACCCCGGCAACTCTGGCAACTCCGGCAAGACTCCCAGCCCGTTCGCAGTGGCCGGCCACATCTCGATCGTCAACGCGCGCCCCGGCGCGATCGATCAGAAGCTGCTGCCGCTCATCGACGCCAACGCCGATGTGCGCCTCGACGCCGAGGCGCAGCGCATCTCGAATCTCGCCGTCCGGCTGGTGAAAAGCGCCACGCTGACAGGCGGCGGCACGCTGACCGGCAAGCGCGGGCAGTTCGATCTGCAGGTGGCCGGGCTCGACCTCAATGCGCTCCAGGCGGCGGTGCGTCCGACGCAGCTTTCCGGGCCCATCGCGATTCGTCTGAATGACGATATCCAGAGCGTCACGCTCGATCTTGCCGACCCGAGAGCCGCGTTGCGCGCGCAAGGCAAGCTGACCATGGATCCGGCGCGGCTCAGCTTCAACGACGTGCGCATCACGTCGGGCAAGGGCAGCATCGAGCTGTCCGGCGCGCTCAAGCACGACGCGAATTCCAGCTACAACCTGAAGGCGCAACTGACCGACTTCGACCCGTTGACGTTGACCTCGCAAATGCCGTCGCGCACGCCGGTCAAAGGGGCCGCCGCGCCGCAGAGCGCCGCGAACAGCAAGCTCGCCGCCGAGGCCGCTGCGCAAGCGGGCAGCACGGCCGGAGCCAGGAGCGCGGCCCCCGCCGACAAAGCGGCGGCGGCAGTCAGAAACACCGGCAAGGCCGTCGTCAAAGCGGAGGTCATGCAGCGCAAGACGCCGGCGCCCAAACGCGCCGCGCCGCCCGCGCGCAAGATCGAGGCGAAGGTCAACGGCACGTTGTCCGCCACTGGCATGCTTGCTCCGGTGTTCACCACGAAGGCCGAATTCAAACTCGGCCCGAGCGTCTACGACGGCCTGCCGCTGACGGGCGGCGGCACCGTGCAACTGGCGGGCTCGCGAATTCTGCCGAGCCGCGCGAACCTCTCGGTGGCGGGCAACCAGGTGGACTTGCAGGGCAGCTTCGGCGCACGCGGCGACCGCTTGCGCTTTCATATCGACGCCCCCGCGCTCGAGCGCCTCGGCTTCGGCCTCGCTGGCCTCATTGCCGCCGACGGCGATCTGACCGGCTCGTTCGACCATCCAAACGTGGTGCTGAACTACAAGGCCGACAGCGTCGTAATGAGCAGCAACAGAATTGGCCATGCGGAAGGCCACGCCGAACTGCGCGACGGCGCGAACGGTGCGCTCGTTTTCACCACCGACGCGCGCAACGTAAGCGCTGGCGGCGTCGATCTCGCCACGCTCACCGCGCGGCTCAGCGGCACGCGCGCCAATCATTCGCTCGAAGCGGCCGCCACTGGCAAGCTGCAGGAGCGGCCGCTCGATCTGACGCTCGCGGCCAACGGCAAGCTCACCGAGGCGCGCGACGGCACGCGCTGGGACGGCACGGTAACGCGTCTGCAAAACCGCGGCACACCGGCACTGAACCTCGACTCGCCGCTCGCCGTGAGCGCCGGGCCGCGCCGTCTGACGCTCGGCGCGACAAGGCTCACGCTCGAGGGCGCGGTGCTGAGCCTCAAATCGTTCGCGTTCGACCACGGCCGGGTTCAGTCGGCAGGCAGCTTGACCGGCATTTCGCTCGCGCGTCTCCAGGATCTGCGGCGCGAGATCACGGGCGTGCCGCCGGCGGTTCGGACCGACCTGATCTTCGACGGCGACTGGGACTTCGCGCTCGGCAGCAGCGCGAGCGGCCATATCCAGTTGAAGCGCCGCAGCGGCGACGTCACCGTCGAAATCGGCCGCGGGCTGGCGTCGCTCGGCATTACCGACATTGCAGCGCGTGCCGACTTCAATGGCGGCAATCGGCTGAACACGACATTGCATGCGCAGGCGAGCCGCATCGGCGTGATCGACGCCGACGCCCACACGCTGCTCGTCGCGCGCGACGGCTTCCTGACCGTCGACGAGGAGAGCGCGCTCACCGGCAATGTGAGCGCCAATGTGCCGTCGCTGAAAACGACCGGCGGGCTGTTCGGGCCGAGTTATCTGCTCGACGGCCATCTCGCGCTCAAGCTCGCGCTCGGCGGCACTGTCGCGCGTCCCAATCTGACCGGCTCGCTGCTCGGCGACGAGCTTTCGGCCACGCTCGTCGATCAGGGCGTGCAGTTGAAGGACGGCGTGGTGCGCATCGCGCTGTCGAAGAACCTCGTGGACTTCCAGCAGGTCGAGTTCCACGGCGCGAGCGGCACCTTGCGCGCCACCGGCCGCGTGCGCCTGGACGGGGCGGAGCCGGATCTCACCGCGAGCATCGTCGCGGACAAGCTGGAGCTTTTTGCCGCGCCTGATCGCAACCTGTCGCTGACCGGCAGCGCGACGGTCGCGAACGCGGGTGCGCAGGGCGGCATGGCGATCAACGGCAAGTTCGTGGTCGATCATGCGCTCTTCGACATGCCGGAGCAGTCGGCGCCCAAGCTCGGCGACGACGTCGTCGTGGTGCGCCCGGACGGCACCGTGGCCGGCGAGCGCCCGCGGCCGGTGCCCGGCAGCAACAAGCCGATCGGTCCGTTTGCGCCGCGCGCGAACATCGACATCAATCTCGGCGACAGCTTCCGCTTCCGCGGGCAAGGCGCCGATCTCCGCCTGACCGGCACCATCACGGCGATGAGCGCGCCGAACCTGCCGCTGCGCGCGGTCGGCAACGTCCGCGTGACACCGGGCTCGACCTACACCGCGTTTGGCCGCAAGCTGAACATCGAGAACGGCTTTTTCACGTTCAACGGGCCGGTGGCGAATCCGGGCATCAACATTCTGGCGATGCGCCGCAATCAACAGGTCGAAGCGGGCGTGCAGGTGACGGGCACGGTCAACTTCCCGGTGGCGAAGCTCGTGTCCGAGCCGAACGTGCCGGACAACGAAAAGCTCTCATGGCTGCTGTTCGGCCACGGCACGGATCAAGGCAACAACCTCGGCCAGCAGAGCACCATGACGACGGCGCTTGCGTTGCTCGGCAGCGCGAGCGGCAAGCGGATTGCGCAGACCTTTGGTCTCGACGAGTTTTCGATTGGCCGCAGCGAAGTCGGGCTGACCGATCCGCAGGTTGTGATGGTGTCGAAGGCGATCAACGAATGGCTCGTGATCGGCTATGAGCAAGGCCTGCAGTCCGCGAGCAATGCGATCAAGGCGACCGTCAATCTGACGCGCTACTGGTCGGTGGCGGCTTACGGAGGCACCTTCGACGGCGTCACGCTGCTCTACACGCGGCGTTATGACCGGATCAAGTGGTGACGGTTGCGGTATGAGAAACGGCACGCTTTTTCAGGGCGTGCCGTTGGGCGCGGTGCAGAGCGAAGCGCAGAGCGCCGCGCCGTGAGAGCGCCGCGCTAAAACAGGCCGCGAATCCGCCGCGGCGCCCTGCCTGTGGGCTTACTTCACGCGCATACCGGGCTTCGCGCCACTGTGCGGCTCCAGCACGTACAGGCCCGGCTCGGCTTTCTCGTCCGCTGCCGACGCCGCCAGCACCATGCCTTCCGACAGACCGAACTTCATCTTGCGCGGCGCGAGGTTTGCGACCATCACCGTGAGTTTGCCGATCAGCTGCTCCGGCTGATATGCGGACTTGATGCCGGAGAACACGTTGCGCGTTTTTTCTTCGCCGACGTCCAGCGTGAGTTGCAGCAGCTTGTCCGAGCCTTCCACCGCCTTGCAGTCGACGATTTTCGCGACGCGCAGATCGATCTTCGCGAAGTCGTCGATCGAAATGACGCCGGGCGTTTCGTCCTTTTCGGCAACGGTCGCTTTCGCGGCTTTTGCGGCTTTCGATTTCGCGTTTGCGTCCGCCGCGGGTGCCGCCGTTTCCGGCGTGGCTTGCAGCGACTCGCGATTGGCCGCGAGCAGCGCTTCGATCTGTTTCGGATCGACGCGCGTCATCAGGTGCTTGTAGGCGTTGATCGGGCGCGCCGAGCTGAGCGGCAGGTTGGCGTCGGCCCATCGCAGCGGCTCGATGCCGAGGAACGCTTCGACCGCTTCCGCCAGCTTCGGCAGCACGGGCTTGAGCGCGAGCGAGAGCAGCCGGAACGCCTCGATGCTCACGCTGCAGGTTTCGTGCAGCGCGACGGCGTTGGCCGGGTCCTTCGCCTGGTCCCACGGCTTGGCCGTATCGACGTACGCGTTGACCGCGTCGGCCAGTTCCATGGTCTGACGCAGCGCGCGGTTATACTCGCGCGCCTCGTAGTTCGCGGCGATTTGCGGAACGGCGGCGCGCAGCGTTGCGAGCAGCGGATGCTGCATCGCGCTGTCCTGCACGCGGCCGTCGAAGCGCTTGATCAGGAAGCCCGCGGCGCGGCTCGCGATATTCACGTATTTGCCGACCAGATCGCTGTTCACGCGCGCCTGGAAGTCGTCGAGGTTCAGGTCGAGGTCTTCCATTGTGCTGTTCAGCTTGGCGGCGAAGTAGTAGCGCAGCCATTCCGGATTCAGCCCGGTGTCGATCACGCTTTGCGCCGTGATAAAGGTGCCGCGCGATTTGGACATCTTCGCGCCGTCCACGGTCAGAAAGCCGTGCGCGAACACGTTGGTCGGCGTGCGGTGGCCCGAAAATTCGAGCATCGCCGGCCAGAACAGCGTGTGGAAATACAGAATGTCTTTGCCGATGAAGTGATACTGCTCGGCCGTCGAGCCTTTGCGAACCCATGCGTCGAAGTCGAGACCGCGCTTTTCTGCAAGATTCTTGAAGCTCGCGTAGTAGCCGACCGGCGCGTCCAGCCACACGTAGAAATACTTGCCCGGCGCGCCCGGAATCTCGAAGCCGAAGTAAGGCGCGTCGCGCGAGATATCCCAGTCGGCGAGCTTGGCTTCGCCCGCGTCGCCGAGCCATTCCCGCATCTTGTTGGTCGCTTCCGGCTGCGCGAGGCCGCCGACCCACGCGCGCAGGAAGTTTTCGCAACGCGGGTCCGAGAGGCGGAAGAAGTAATGCGTCGAGGTCTTGCGAATCGGCGTGGCACCCGACACGACCGAATACGGATTGACGAGTTCGGTCGGCTGATAGGTCGAACCGCATACTTCGCAACTGTCGCCGTACTGGTCTTTCGCGCCGCATTTCGGGCATTCGCCCTTGATGAAGCGGTCCGGCAGGAACATTTCCTTGACCGGGTCGTATGCCTGTTCGATGTCGCGCGCGTCGATGAGGCCCGCTTCATTCAGCGCGAGATACACGCTCTCGCTCAGCACGCGGTTCTCTTCGGAATCGGTCGAATAATAGTTGTCGAACGAAATGCCGAAGCTGTCGAAGTCGCGCTTGTGCTCCTGCCAGACGCGCTCGATCAATTGTCTCGGCGTCAGTCCTTCCTTTTCCGCGCGCAGCATGACCGGCGTGCCGTGCGTGTCGTCGGCGCCCACGTAGTAGACCTCGTGCCCGTGCATTCGCAGCGCGCGGACCCAGATATCCGTCTGGATATATTCGACCAGATGGCCAATATGGATTTGCCCATTCGCATACGGAAGGGCCGACGTGACGAGAATCTGGCGGCGGCCCGACGGCGCGCCTGCGGTGAGATCGGTTGCGGGTGCTGACATAAGGATGGTGGGAGCCTGCGGTGGGACGAAAGGTCGATTCTAGCAGGGCGGACGCCCGCCGGGCGCGGGCCCGCGCGGGGTTGGGCTTTGCCGGGCGGCACCGGGCGGCACGAAAAGCGAGCGCCCAAAAAAAACCGGGGCGATTAACCCCGGAGCAACAACGACAAGAGGAGAATGGTGACGCGGCGGCTTCGCCAGCCACGTACCGTAAAGAGAGACAGCGGATTTTCGCGAGAGTTCGAAATTTTTTTCGTCCTCGTGCGAGATTTCCCACGGCGCATGTTTCGCGGTGTCTCGCGAGTCGATCCGCAGAGGTGCTGCGAAGCTGTCTGGCCGGCGCAAGGCGGCCTCGGCGCGATAAACCGCGCCTTCACACTGCCATGAGCCGAGCGGGGCGCTGCGCGCGCCCCGCCGTTTTCCTCCGCGCTGTCGCGCGCTGTTCTTACTGCGTAGCGTGCTGAGCGGTGGCGCGCAGATAGATCTCGACGCGACGGTTGGCGGCGCGGCCGGCTTCCGTGTTGTTGTCGGCGATCGGCTGGTTCTGGCCCATGCCCTGCGCCGACAGGCGTTGCGCCGCAACGCCGCGTTGCTCGAGGAAGCTCACCACGCTTTGCGCGCGATTGACCGACAGCGTCTGGTTATAGGCCGGCTGGCCGGTGCTGTCCGTGTGGCCGACCACTTGCGCGATCACTTCCGGATTCTGCTGCAGCGTCTGCGTCAGCTGATCGAGCACCGGCGCGAACGACGGCTTGATCGCGTAGCTGTTCGTGTCGAACGTGACGGAGCTCGGAATGTTCAGCTTGAGCGAGCCGTCCGGCTGCTCGGTGATCTGCGTGCCGGTGCCCTTGGTCGCGCCCGACAGCTTGTTGTGGATCGCCTGCCAGTTGTAGCCGGTGATGCCGCCCACCGCAGCGCCGACGCCGGCGCCGATTGCCGCGCCCTTGCCGCCGCCGAAAATCGCGCCCAGTGCCGCGCCGGTGCCGGCGCCTACGCCCGTGCCGACGGCCGTGTTCGTACCCTGTTGGCTAGCGCAGCCGGCCAGCACGGAACCTGCAACGGCGAAAACGGCCAGGCGAGTCATGATTTTTGCATTCATTTTTGATTCCTCTTGATTGAAGCGAATGACGCGCATAAAGCGCGCAGGTGAAGCATTGCGCAACGTCAAGCCGTGGCGGCGAACGTCACGGCAACAAAATTACTGTGCCCATCAAGCTGTAAAAACAGCGGCGGAGCCTGGCCAACCCAAGGGCCTTCATCGTCCCGGTCCGACAGTGAAGAAGGGTCTTCCGGCACCGCTTCACCCTAGCCACTACAATGAAGGCTGGCGCGCAGCGATGCGGCCCCACGGCGGTCCGCCTGCCCGAAGGGTGCCTGGCACGCCTGGTTTTCGCAATGCTGCCTAACAATTTCTTGCAAATTCCGGCGCGTGGCCGAGATTTCGATCCTGCCGCGCCGCGGGTGTTCCCCTCGGAGTGTCAATGAGTATCGATCGGGCATTGGTCGACGCTGCGCTCGCAGCCGTCACTGACCCTAACACTGGCCGGCCGTATGCCGCTGCCAGAAACCTGAAGAGCGTCGCCGTAGAGGGTGACACGGTTAGCGTCGCAGTGGTACTCGGCTATCCGGCCATGCGCCAGTTCGACGCGATCCGCAAACAGTTCGACGACACGCTGCGGGCCGTGCCGGGCGTGGCGCAGACCCGCGTGCAGGTGTCGCAGGAAATCGCGGCGCATACGGTGCAGCGCGGCGTGAAACTTTTGCCGAACGTTAAAAACATCGTGGCGGTAGCGTCGGGCAAGGGCGGCGTCGGCAAGAGCACGACTGCCGTCAATCTTGCGCTCGCGCTGGCTAGCGAGGGCGCGTCGGTCGGCATACTCGACGCGGACATTTACGGCCCGTCGCTGCCGCTGATGCTCGGCATCGAGGGACGCCCGGAGTCGCCGGACGAAAAGACCATGAATCCGATGACGGGTCACGGTCTGCAGGCCAACTCCATCGGCTTTCTGATCGAGCAGGACAACCCGATGGTGTGGCGCGGGCCGATGGCCACGTCCGCGCTCGAACAACTGCTGCGGCAGACCAACTGGCGCGATCTCGACTACCTGATCGTCGATATGCCGCCGGGCACCGGCGACATCCAGTTGACCCTCTCGCAACGGGTGCCCGTGACGGGCGCCGTGATCGTCACCACGCCGCAGGACATTGCGCTCCTCGACGCGCGCAAGGGCCTGAAAATGTTCGAGAAAGTGGGCATTCCGATTCTCGGCATCGTCGAAAATATGGCCATGCACATCTGCTCGAATTGCGGGCACGAAGAGCATATTTTCGGCGCGGGCGGCGGCGAGCGGATGGGCAAGGAGTATGGTGTCGACCTGCTCGGCAGCCTGCCGCTCGACATTGCGATCCGCGAGCAGGCCGACTCCGGCCGGCCGACGGTGGTGGCCGATCCGCAAGGGCGTATCGCGGAGATCTATCGCACGATCGCGCGAAAGGTGGCGGTGCATATCGCCGAGCGGGCGCGCGACATGAGCTCGAAGTTCCCCAACATCGTCGTGCAGAACACCTGACGCATCGTGCCAACCGGCTGGGCGGCGCGCTCGGGCGGCCCGCCAAGGCGCGGCGGGCGGGCCGAAGCGTCTGTTTTCGCCAGGTCTCGCGGTATCATGTCGACTTCACAGGTTCGGCTCGGCGGCCGCAGGGGCGGCCGCCAGGCCGGCAAGAGGATCGCATGGGAAAACGAATCGACGGGCAGGCGGTGCATGCGTTCATCGTCCTGACTGCCAGCAGTGTGCTGTTATGCGGCTGCAGCGCCTTCCTGAGACCACAGGAAAAGCGTGCCGACGCGCAGTTGCTGCCCACCGTGGGCAATCAGGCGCGCGGCCTCGTTACGTTCATCGAGCGCTCGGACGGGGTGCAGGTCACCTACAATCTTGCGGGCTTGCCGCCCAATAGCGATCACGCGCTGCAAGTCCACGAGCGCGGCGACTGCAATGCCACCGACGGCTCAAGCGCCGGCCAGGTGTTCTCGCCGGCCGCCGAGCGTCTGAAAGCAGGCGCCCGGGTGGAGGGCGACCTCGGCAACATTCATGCGGACGCCAATGGCGTGGCAAGCGGCTTCATCGTGGCACCGGACGTTTCGCTCGACGGTATCCGTTCGGTCCTGCAGCGCGCCGTTCTGCTGCATCACGACGCAACCGACCCCTACGCGTATCCGCAGCACGGCGCCGGTGCGGCGCTCGCTTGCGGACTGATCCGGCAATGAGCGCAAGCGCCGCGGACTTTGCCGTTGCGCGGGTTCTCGCAAGACAACCCGCTCGCGGCCCGTATCTACGGCAGCGTCTTCGCGATCGCGTAAAATAAGCGCCTTTCGTGCGGCGCGCCGTCCTCGGCGCCTGAGGGCGCGAGGCGCGCGAGCCCGGCCCCGGGTGCCCGGCGCTTACCGCGCTGCGATCATTCAGTTACCCGTCGGTTATCCGTCACACATCTGTTATTACGTCGAGCAGCGTTCACCTATGACCATCAAATCCGACAAGTGGATCCGGCGCATGGCCGAGTCGCACAACATGATCGAGCCGTTCGTGCCCGATCAGGTTCGCCTCTCCGAAGACGGCCGGAAGATTGTCAGCTACGGCACGTCGAGCTACGGCTACGACATTCGCTGCGCCGACGAATTCAAGATCTTCACGAACATCAACTCCACGATTGTCGACCCGAAAAACTTCGACGAAAAATCGTTCGTGGACTTCAAGGGCGACGTTTGCATCATCCCACCTAATTCGTTCGCGCTCGCCCGCACGGTCGAGTATTTCCGCATTCCGCGCTCGGTGCTCACCGTGTGCCTCGGCAAGTCGACTTACGCGCGCTGCGGCATCATCGTGAACGTCACGCCGTTCGAGCCGGAATGGGAAGGGCACGTCACGCTCGAATTCTCGAATACGACACCTTTGCCTGCCAAAATCTACGCGAACGAAGGCGTCGCGCAGGTGCTGTTTTTCGAAAGCGACGAGATTTGTGAAACGTCGTACGCGGATCGCGGCGGCAAATATCAAGGTCAGCACGGCGTCACGTTGCCGAAGACGTGACGTCGGCAGCGCATTGACCCACCAGCTATTCGGGTGACCGCTGCAATTTTCAGAATGCAGCGGTCGTTCTTTTTGGAGAATCGCCCATGAAGTTCCGTTTTCCCGTCGTCATCATCGACGAAGATTTCCGCTCCGAGAACATCTCGGGTTCCGGCATCCGGGCTTTGGCCGAAGCAATCGAGAAAGAAGGCGCGGAAGTGCTCGGGTTGACGAGCTACGGCGATCTGACTTCGTTTGCGCAGCAGTCGAGCCGCGCGTCGTGCTTCATTCTTTCCATCGACGACGACGAACTGCTGCCGTACGTCGAAAACGTCGTGGTGGAAGGCGAGACGCCGGAGCTCGCGGCCGCGATCGTCGCGCTGCGCGCGTTCGTGACCGAAGTGCGCCGCCGCAACGCGGACATTCCGATCTTCCTGTACGGCGAAACGCGCACCTCGCGCCACCTGCCGAACGACATCCTGCGTGAGCTGCACGGCTTCATCCACATGTTCGAGGACACGCCGGAGTTCGTCGCCCGCCACATCATCCGCGAGACGAAGGTGTATCTCGACTCGCTGTCGCCGCCGTTCTTCAAGGAGCTTGTGAAGTACGCGGACGAAGGTTCGTACTCGTGGCACTGCCCGGGTCATTCGGGCGGCGTCGCGTTTTTGAAGAGCCCGCTCGGCCAGATGTTCCACCAGTTCTTCGGCGAGAACATGCTGCGCGCCGACGTCTGCAATGCCGTGGACGAACTCGGGCAACTGCTTGACCACACCGGGCCGGTTGCGGCCTCGGAGCGCAACGCCGCGCGCATTTTCAGCGCGGACCACGTGTTCTTCGTGACCAACGGCACGTCCACGTCGAACAAGATCGTCTGGCACGGCACGGTCGCGCCGGGCGATATCGTGCTGGTGGACCGCAACTGTCACAAGTCGATCCTTCACGCGATCACGATGACGGGCGCGATTCCCGTATTCCTCACGCCGACGCGCAACAACTTCGGCATCATCGGTCCGATTCCGCGCTCGGAATTCGAGCCGGAGAACATCCGCAAGAAGATCGCGGCGAATCCGTTCGCGCGCGAGGCGCTCGCGAAGAACCCAAACCTCAAGCCGCGCATTCTGACCATCACGCAAAGCACGTACGACGGTGTGATCTACAACGTCGAGATGATCAAGGAGATGCTGGGCGAGTGGCTCGACACGCTCCATTTCGACGAAGCCTGGTTGCCGCACGCGGAGTTTCACGAGTTCTATCAGGACATGCACGCAATCGGCGCGGGCCGACCGCGCATTGGCGCGATGATTTACGCGACGCACTCGACTCACAAGCTGCTCGCCGGTATTTCGCAGGCTTCGCAAATCGTCGTGCAGGACTCGAAGAACAGCCGCTTCGACAAGCATCGCTTCAATGAGGCGTATCTGATGCATACGTCGACGAGCCCGCAATACGCGATCATCGCCTCGTGCGACGTAGCCGCGGCCATGATGGAAGCGCCCGGCGGCACGGCACTCGTCGAAGAGTCGATTGCCGAAGCGCTCGACTTCCGCCGCGCGATGACCAAGGTCGACGAAGAATACGGCGACGACTGGTTCTTCAAGGTCTGGGGCCCCGAGCAGTTCGCCGAAGAAGGCATTGGCTCACGCGAAGACTGGATGCTGCGCCCGGACGATTCGTGGCACGGGTTCGGCCCGCTCGCCGAGGGTTTCAACATGCTCGACCCGATCAAGGCGACCATCGTCACGCCGGGCCTGGACATGAACGGCGACTTCGGCGAAACCGGCATTCCGGCCGCGATCGTCACGAAGTATCTGGCGGAGCACGGCATCATCGTCGAAAAGACCGGGCTGTACTCGTTCTTCATCATGTTCACGATCGGCATCACGAAGGGCCGCTGGAACTCGATGGTGACCGAGCTTCAGCAGTTCAAGGACGACTACGACAACAACCAGCCGCTGTGGCGCGTGCTGCCGGACTTCGTCGCGCTGCATCCGACGTATGAGCGAGTGGGCTTGCGCGATCTGTGCCAGCAGATTCACAGCGTCTACCGCGCAAACGACATTGCGCGTCTCACGACCGAGATGTACCTGTCGAGCATGGAACCGGCGATGAAGCCGTCGGACGCATTCGCGAAGCTCGCGCATCGCGAGATCGACCGCGTGCCTATCGACGAGCTGGAAGGCCGCGTCACGTCGATTCTGTTGACGCCGTATCCGCCGGGCATCCCGTTGCTGATTCCGGGCGAGCGCTTCAACAAGACCATCGTGAACTACCTGCGCTTCGCGCGCGAGTTCAACGAGCGTTTCCCGGGTTTCCACACGGACATACACGGGCTCGTCGGCGAAATGATCAACGGGCGCATCGAGTATTTCGTCGATTGCGTGCGCGTCTGACAATGCGGCTGACGAGGTCTCTCGCGCTCGCCTTGACATGCGCGCTCGTGTTCGGCGCCGCGCCGCTCGCGGCGCGCGCCGAAGTCGCCGCCGCCGATCCGATCGACGCGGCCATGCGCACGTGTCTGGCGCGCAGCGATATGTCGTCGACGGCGGGGCAGGTGCAGTGCATGGAGACGGCGCGCATAGGCTGGAAGTCCGCGCTCGACAACGCATGGCAGCAGTTGCAGCCGAAGTTGCCGCCGGCACGGCGCCAGCAATGGCAGAAGAGTCAGGCAAGCTGGCAGGCTTCGCGCGATGCCGACACGCAACTGCTCGCGGCGGTGTTCGCCACCACGCGCGGCACCATGTATGTGCTGGCCGCAGCCGACATGCAACTCCAGCCGGTGCGCGACCGCGCGCTCGTGCTGCGCAGCGCGGTGGCCGACGCGAGCGCCGGCGACCCTCCGGGCGGCAAACGTCTGCGCGCCTGCAGCGCCGACGCACGCTGCGAACACGCGATGTTCGACATGAACCGCTACTACCGCCGTCTGCGGGCGAAAATGCCGGTGCACTCGCGTCCCACGCTGACGCGAGCGCAAAAGGCGTGGACAGCCTATCTGAATGCGGCCACGCCGCTCGTCGACGAGCGCGGCCGCATCGACATCATCGGTACGCGGATCGCAACGCTCAAGCGCCTGTCGGAAACGGCCGGCAACCACTAGACGCTTGATCCGCAGCCGGCGAGACGCCATGCCCGATGCAGGCGTTCACGTTCACGTGAGCGCATAGCTCTCGGGCTGCGGACCGGGCAGCGCAAGCGCCGGCTCGCCGCGCAGATCGCGCATTGCGTCTTCGATAATCATGGACATCGTGTTGAGCGCGAGGTCGTTGTCGTCGGTGCCGAACGGCTCTTCGATTTGCGACGCGATCGCTTCGTGCGCCATGAACGTGTACGCAACGAACACCGCGAACACCGGCGTGAAAATGCCGATGCTGTCCACGAGCCCAAACGGCAGCGACGCGCAAAAGAAGTACACGGTGCGGTGAATCATCACCGAGTACGCAAACGGCAGCGGCGTGGACGCAATGCGCTCGCATCCGCCGATTACATCCGACAACGCATTCAGATTGCGGTCGAAGGCGAGCACCGCCATGGGATCGATCGCGCCGGCCTGCGCCTGGCGCTGCACCCATTCGCCGAGAAACAGCATCAACGTAGCCGGCTTAAAGCGCGACGCCATCACGCGTTCGAACAGTGCTGGCGGCAGACGCGCAGCCAGGTCTTCGCGCGGATCTGTTCTGCGAAGCTGATGGCGCAGCGCATGCGCGAGCGCGCCGAGCGCCGCGCAGAACTCGATCAGGTCTTCTTTCGGCAACTGCCGCGTTCGCAAGGTGAGCGCCTGCCGCGTCAGCGAACGCGAGTCGTTCAGCAACTGGCCCCACAGCTTGCGCGCTTCCCACCAGCGGTCGTAGCTCGCGTTATTGCGAAAGCCGAGAAACACCGCGAGCGCGATGCCGACCAGCGAGAACGGCGCGGTCGTGTTCAGGTTCAGCGAAATCGGCAACAGATGATCGTGCGCCGCGACCGCGATCACCGAAATGGCGAAAATGAGGCCGAGCCGTGGCAGCAACTGCGGAAGGACAGAGCCTCGCCAGGCGAGCAGCATGCGGAACCAATGGAGATGCGGGCGGATTATCATCGGTGTGCGTGG
Organism: Burkholderia sp. WSM2230; assembly: GCF_000472445.1. Classification (GTDB taxonomy): domain Bacteria; phylum Pseudomonadota; class Gammaproteobacteria; order Burkholderiales; family Burkholderiaceae; genus Paraburkholderia. The sequence goes on along the minus strand of NZ_AXAJ01000004.1, from coordinate 347,083 downwards.
CCGTAAGCGATGGGGTTTCTATTATCGCTTCTACAGGCGACAAGGTTTCTGCCGCATTCCATGCAATGCAAAAGGCCACGCCGCAGCGTGGCCTTCGTGCCAACTTCGAGCAGGCTTCCAGCAGACTTAGTCGCGCGCCGATGAAGCCGCGCCGTGACTGAGCCAGTCGAGCACGGCGGTCGCGTCGTCGTCGGCGCCTTGACGTGCTTTGGCCACCGTTTCCGCGACGTCCGCGCTCGGCACCGCGCGGCGAATTGCCACGCCGACCGCGAGAATGTCGATCATGACCAGATGCAGAATGCGCGAGATCATCGAAAGCTGCGACTCGCGAATTTCGATGTGATCCGTCTCCAGCGCGACCGTCGCGCGCTTGGCCAAAGGCGTATTGCTCGACGTGATTGCGATCACCTTAGCTCCGGCCTGCATCGCGACGTCCAGCACGCGCAGCAGTTCGGGCGCGCGGCCGGACTTCGACACCGCGACGATCACGTCGCCTTTGCCGAGCAACGCAGCCGAAGCGGCCTGCATGTAGAGGTCGCCGTATGCAATGGTCGGAATGCCGAAGCGGAAGAACTTGTAGTGCGCGTCCTGCGCGACGATGTTCGAATTGCCGAGACCGTAGAATTCGATGCGGCGCGCGCCGTTCAGCAGATCGATTGCGCGCTCCACCTGTTCGAAGTTCAGATGCTCGCGCAACTGCAGGATCGCCGACACGGTGTTGTCCAGCACCTTCGCGCCGAAGTCGGTCGCCGTGTCGCCAAGATGCACCTGGCTATGGCTGACCGGAATCGTGCCGGTCAAACCGGTGGCGAGCTTCAACTTGAAATCCGACAGCCCCTGGCAACCGAGCGAACGGCAGAAGCGGATCACGGTCGGCTGACTCACGTCGGCCTTGCGTGCGATGTCGACAATCGGGTCGTTGATAATCGAGCGCGGATGATTCAGCGCGAGATCCGCGACGCGGCGCTCGGCCGGCGTCAATGCGTCGCGCATCTGACGGATCCGCTCGAATACCGCCGACGAACTGCCGCCCGCGCGATTCGACAACTGCTCGGCGAGTATCGCGGATACGCCCAGAAAAGCCGGATATTCCGCAGTAATCACGTAGGTCGGCACGTTCTGCAAATACGCCTCGAAGCGGCCCTTCGCCTCGAAGCGCTTGCGAAACGACGAGCGCGCGAAGAATTCGCCGAGCCGCGGCACGACGCCGCCGCCGATATAAATGCCGCCGAGCGCGCCCAGCGTCACCGCGATGTTGCCCGCGAAGGTGCCGAGAATGCCGCAGAACACGTCGACGGATTCGGCCGCGAGCGGCTCGCCATCCAGCGCGCGCTTGACGATTTCACGCGTGTCGACGGTCGCGGCCACGCGCTTCTTGTCGCGGCCCGCGAGCGCGCGGTAGATCACTTCTATGCCGGGGCCCGCGGCCACGCGTTCGAACGACACGTGCGACCACTTCTTGCGCGCGTACTGCAGCACGATGTCCTCGCGCTCGTCGGCCGGCGCGAAGGTGGCGTGGCCGCCTTCGCTGCCGAGTGCGATCCAGCGGTCGTCGGCGGGAATGAGGCCAGATACGCCCATGCCGGTGCCCGGACCGAGCAGGCCGATCACGCTGTTCGGGCGGCGGGTGCCGCCGCCGACCTGCACGCGTTGCGTGTCGGTGAGGCCGGGCAGGGCCATGGCAAGCGCGGTGAAGTCGTTTACGACCAGCAGCGTGTCGAAGCCGAGCGCGCGGCGCGTGGCTTCGATCGAAAAGGTCCAGTCGTGATTCGTCATGCTGACCTGATCGCCGTCGACCGGGTTCGCAATCGCAATCGCCGCGTGATTCACGCGGCCAATCTTCATGTCCTTCAGGTACTTCTTGATAACTTCGGCGACACCGGGGTAGTCCGCGCATGGATAGACCTGCACCGAGCCGATCTCGCCCGGCCCGGTCTCGAGCGCGAAGCGCGCGTTCGTGCCGCCGATGTCGGCGAGGAGCCTCGGTCCATCGGCGTGCTGGCCCGCGCCCGGAACAGCCTTAGTTTGCACACCAGTAGACATCGAGTCTCACTCCCTTGTCGTTTGCCAACTGCGAGATGGCATTTTTTTGTAGCGAAGACGCGGCGGCGTTCAGCACGTCCATCTTGCGCGGTCCTGCGATCAGCAAAAACAGGTGCTTCACTTCCTTCAGCGCAGAAAGCGACCAGCTCACGCGCGCATGCGGCGCGCTGCCGGGATGCACGGCGACGAAGCGCTCGGCAGTCGTGATGGCGTGGTCCCATTCGGGTGCGTCGGCGAAAATCGACGCCGTGTGGCCGTCTTCACCCATGCCGAGAATCGCGACGTCGGGCACGTTCGCAAAACGCGGGTCTACGTTGAGCGCGGCGACATGCGAATGCAGATCCTGCGTCGTGTCGACGAGCGGCCAGAACGTCGCGTTCTGCGCAGCGTTCTGCAACAGCGTGGCGTGCACCAGTTGCGCGTTGCTCGCGCTATCCGTCTCGGGCACCCAGCGGTCGTCGACCAGCGTCACGGCAATGCGCGGCCAGTCGAAAGTTTGCGTGGACAGCGTCTGCAGGAACGGGCGCGGACTGCTGCCGCCGGACACGGCGAGCAGGGCCGGGCGCGCGCCGGCGGTTGCGGTACCGGCTGTGGACGCGCCGGCAATACCGGCGTCCGACGTTGCCGCCTGTGCGGCCAGCGATGCATGTAACGCGTCGCCGACTGCCTTCGCCAACGCGTCGGATTGTGCGCGTTGATCGTCGAAAGCGTGAAGCTCGATCACTTCTCCTCCGTGCTGCTTTTTTGTTAGCGCGGCGCAAGACCGCCGCGAATCAATTCTCTTCTTCGAGCCAGCAGGTGCCGTGCTGCGCGAGCATTGCGCTTGCGGCCGCGGGACCCCACGTGCCCGCCGCATACGGCTTGGGCGGCCGGTTCGAAGCCTTCCATTCGTTCAGGATCGGTTCGACCCAGCGCCATGCGGCTTCCTGTTCGTCGCGTCGCACAAAGAGCGCGAGACGACCGTTGATCACGTCGAGCAGAAGACGTTGATACGCTTCCATCTGCCCTTCGCGGAAGAACTGGTCGAACGCGAGATCGAGGTGAACGCTTGCGAGATTCATGCCCTCACCCGGCTGCTTCGCGAGACAGTAAAGCCGGATTGTCTCGTTCGGCTGCAAACGGATCACGAGACGATTCGCGCCCGCGCGCAACGCCGAGGCGCCCAATGCCGAATGCGGCACCGAACGGAAATTCACCACGATTTCCGCGACGCGATCGGCAAGCCGTTTGCCGGTGCGCAGGAAAAACGGCACGCCGGCCCAGCGCCAGTTTTCTATCTCCACCTTCAGCGCGACGAAGGTTTCCGTCGTGCTGTTCTGCTTCACGCCAGGTTCCGTCGCATAGGCGGGCACCGAGTTGCCGCGAATCACGCCCGAATGATACTGGCCGCGCACCGCAACTTTGCCGATGTCGAGCGGATTGATGGGCTTTAATGCTCGCAGCACGCGCAGTTTCTCGTCGCGCACCGAGTCGGAGTCCATCGAGTGGGGCGGCTCCATGGCGACGATCGAAAGCAGTTGCAGCAAATGGTTCTGCACCATGTCGCGCAGCGCGCCGGTATTGTCGTAGAAATCGCCGCGCGCTTCGACACCGAGTTCTTCCGCGATGGTGATCTGAATGCTCTCGACCCACTCGCGGCGCCACAGCGGCTCGAACAGCGCATTGCCGAAGCGCAGCGCCAAGAGGTTCTGCACGGGCTCTTTGCCGAGGTAGTGATCGATACGGTAGATCTGCTCTTCCGCGAAGATTTCGCCGACCGCGTCGTTGATTGCATTGGACGACTTGAGATCATAGCCGAGCGGCTTCTCGAGCACGATGCGCGCGTTTTCGTTGAGTCCAACCGATGCGAGCGCGCGGCAGATCGGCACGAACAGCGACGGACCGGTGGCCAGATAAAACACGCGGATGCCGGGCAGCGACTCTACCGCATCGCGCAGCAGCACGAAGTCTTCCGGATTGCCGAGGTCGATCTTCACGAACTGGATGCGTTCGAGAAAGCTCGCCCATGCGGTTTCGTCGACACCGTTCTTCGACACATGCGGCTTGACGTGCTCGTTCACCCACTGAAGGTATTCGCCACGATCTCCCACGTGGCGCGCTACCGCGACGATCTTGCCGCTGTCGGCCAGCATGCCGCCCGCACGGTGTGCTTCAAACAGGGCGGGGAGAATCTTGCGCATCGACAGATCGCCGGTTCCGCCGAAGAGAACGAAGGTGAAGCTCGAATCGGTTTGCATGAGTCTCCGTCGATGTCCTGAGGCCGCCGCGCTGACCGCTGACTGCTTGCGGAAAGGCGACCGTAGTCCGATAAAATATTTTTTGACACTGAATTGTAGTTTAACTACAATCCAAATCAAGAGGTAGCGCTAATTCGATGAAAAAAGCGTGCGCTGGCAGGCAGGTTGCGCGTTTTCGCGAATCGGCAGGCGCCCCCTGCATGTTAACGGACAATGCATGCCGGCATCGGCGAGCCAACCGGGCAGTTGTTGCAGCAAAGCCGCGTTGGCGAAGCTCGCAAGTGCGTGGCAAAGCTGGCAGGTCCGGCAAGCCGGTTGCCTCGGTTGACGTGCAAGGCACCTCGAGTCTGCCGCGCGACGCGGGCGGGCAAAAATCAAAAGAGGAGACAGTCAGTTGCATCCCGAACCACTCATCTCTTGAGCTTCCAGCGGCCGGACATCGGTCCGCCGGCACATGCGTCACGCATGCGCCCGACCGTGCTCGATCGCCCAGTGTTTTGCCTGTTTTGAACCAACCACAGCACCCTGGCGACATCAGGGGCCATTTGTTTTTTGTTCAGGTGTCTGGAGGAGATAAGCAATGAAATTTCGCGCGATCATGGGCGCTCTGTGCGCCGCAGGTCTGATGTGTGGCGTCTCGGCCGCGCAGGCTGCCGAGTCGGTCGAAGTGTTGCACTGGTGGACCTCGGGCGGTGAATCCAAAGCCGTCGGCGTCCTCAAGGACGACATGACGAAGCAGGGTTACACGTGGAAGGACTTCGCGGTTGCGGGCGGCGCCGGCGCGGCTGCCATGACGGCACTCAAGACGCAGGTGATCTCGGGCAACGCGCCGAGCGCCGCGCAGATCAAGGGTCCGCTGATCCAGGACTGGGCTTCGCAGGGCGTGCTGGTGCCGATCGACTCCGTCGCCGGTGACTGGAAGAAGAACCTGCCGCCGGAAATCGACAAGATCATGCACGCGGAGGGCCACTACGTCGCGGCGCCGTTCTCGGTGCATCGCGTGAACTGGCTGTACATCAACAAGGCAGCGCTCGACAAGGCGGGCGGCAAGGTGCCGACCACGTGGCCTGAATTCTTCGCGGTCGCCGACAAGATGAAGGCCGCGGGTATCCAGCCGATCGCGATGGGCGGCCAGCCGTGGCAAGACCTGACGCTGTGGGAAGACGTCGTGCTGTCGCAAGGCGCGGACTTCTACAAGAAGGCGCTGGTCGATCTGGACGAAAAGACGCTGACTTCGGACAAGATGGTCGGCGTGTTCGACACGGTCCGTAAGATCCAGGGCTACTTCGATCAGGGCCGCACCGGCCGTGACTGGAACCTCGCCACCGCCATGGTCATCAACGGCAAGGCAGGCATGCAGTTCATGGGCGACTGGGCGAAGGGCGAATTCGCCAACGCCGGCAAGAAGTCGGGCGCGGACTACGTCTGCGCCGCCGTGCCGGGCACCGAGAAGTCGTACACGTTCAACGTCGACTCGTTCGTGTTCTTCCAGCAGAAGGGCCAGAAGGCTGCAACGCCGGGCCAGCTCGCGCTCGCGAAGACCATCATGTCGCCGGAATTCCAGGAGCAGTTCAGCCTGTACAAGGGCTCGATTCCGGTGCGTCTCGGCGTGTCGATGGCGAAGTTCGACGACTGCGCGAAGAAGTCGTACGCGGATGAGCAGACCGCGATCAAGTCGGGCGGCTATGTGCCGTCGCTCGCTCACGGCATGGCTCAGCCGGATGCCGCAGCCGGCGCGATCTCCGACGTCGTCACGAAGTTCATGAACTCGCAGCAGGATTCGAAGAGTGCGGTTGCAGCGCTCGCGAAGGCAGCGAAGACCAAGTAAGTGAAGTTGCGAAGGGCGCGCCGGTGTATCGGCGCGCCCTTCGCGCCGTTGATCGCGTGAATTCGCGCAATGCGATGCGTTGCTTGCACTGCGCGTATCCGATGCACGCGGCTTCACCTGACAGTTTCAGCAGGAGTCGAGTAGTGACTGCTTCTATCAGCGGAAACGGGAAAACGGCTACCGTCGCCCGCCGCACGTCGCCCATGGCGGCCCTTGCCGATCGCTGGATTCCGAAGCTGGTGCTCGCACCCAGCGTCGTGATCAGCCTGATCTTCGTGTATGGCTTCATCGCCATCACCGGCTATCTGTCGATGTCCAACTCGCGGCTCATGCCGCGCTATGATTTTGTCGGTTTCGACCGTTATCGCGAACTGTTCGATAACGACGTATTCTGGACCTCGGCTGCGAACCTCGGCTGGTTCGGCATTCCGTTCATCGGCATCTGTATCGGCCTCGGTCTCTTTCTCGCGATCCTGCTCGATCAGCAGATCCGCAACGAGGGCGCGCTGCGCGCAGTGTTTCTCTATCCGATGGCGCTGTCGTTCATCGTGACCGGCACGGCGTGGCAATGGATCATGACGCCGAGCATCGGCCTCGAAAAAGTCTTTCACGACTGGGGCTGGACGAGCTTCTCGTTTGGCTGGCTCGGCGACCCTGACAAAGCGATTTTCTGCGTGGTGATCGCGGCGGTGTGGCAATCCACCGGCTTCGTGATGGCGCTGTTTCTCGCCGGCCTGCGCGGTGTGGACAGTGAAATTTTCAAGGCCGCGCAGATGGATGGCGCGAACCTGCCCACCATCTACCGGAAGATTGTGATTCCGAGCATGCGCCCGGTGTTCTTCTCGGTGCTGCTGATTCTTTGCCATATCACGATCAAGACGTTCGACCTCGTCGTCGCATTGACTGCGGGCGGTCCTGGCACTTCGTCGTCGCTGCCGGCCATTTTCATGTACACGTTTTCGTTCAATCGCGGGCAGCTCGGCGTCGGCGCGGCATCGTCGATCATGATGCTCGCCACCGTCGTGGCCGTGCTCGTGCCGCTCATGTATCTGGAATCGAGGAGCACCCGCAATGCAGCCTAAGATGACGATCAGCCGTGCCGTCATTTACGCGGCCCTGATTCTGTTCGCCCTGTACTTCCTGTTTCCGCTCTATGTGATGCTGTCCACGTCGTTCAAGGACATCGACCAGCTGCGCACCGGCAACCTGCTTACGCCGCCTTCACATTGGACTGTCGATCCGTGGATCAAGGCATGGAGCGGCGCGTGTACGGGCGTGCGTTGCGACGGCATGCAGCCGTTCTTCATGAACTCGGTGCGCATGGTGATTCCGGCGGTGCTGATTTCGTCGATCATCGGTGCGTTCAACGGCTATGTGCTGACGCACTGGCGTTTCCGCGGCGCCGATCCGATCTTCACGATGCTGCTCGTCGGCTGCTTCATTCCGTTCCAGGCGATCCTGTTGCCGATGGCGCGTTTCGAAGGCGCGCTCGGTTTGTCGAACACGACGACCGGTCTGGTGGTGGTACACGTGATCTACGGTATTGCGTTCACGACCATGTTCTTCCGCAACTTCTACGTGAGCGTTCCGGCTGAACTCGTGAAGGCGGCGCGCATCGACGGCGCGGGTTTCTTCACGATTTTCACGAAGATTCTGCTACCCGTGTCGCTGCCGATCTTCATGGTGTGCCTGATCTGGCAATTCACGCAGATCTGGAATGACTTCCTGTTCGGTATCGTGTTCTCCGGCGTCGATTCAATGCCGATCACGGTGGCGCTGAACAACCTCGTGAATACTTCGACCGGCGTGAAGGAATACAACGTGGACATGGCCGGTGCGATCATCGCCGCACTGCCGACCTTGCTCGTCTACATCGTGGCTGGACGCTATTTCGTGCGCGGCCTGACGGCCGGCGCAGTGAAGGGCTAACCCTCGACAGACCATCCGGGCGCGGCGGCGCTTCACTAAACCAGTGCCGCCGTCACCCGACAAGACGATTTCAAGCAGTACCAGAGACTAGAGGATTCACAGCATGGCAAGCCTTTCCATCCGTGACGTGTACAAGACTTACCCGAATGGGGTGCCGGTTCTGAAGGGTGTCAACATCGACATCGAAGACGGCCAGTTCCTGATTCTCGTCGGCGGCTCGGGCTGCGGCAAGTCGACGCTGCTCAACATGATTGCCGGGCTCGAAACGGTGACCAAGGGCGAGATCCAGATCGACGGCAAGACGGTGAATAACCTGTCGCCGAAAGACCGCGATATCGCGATGGTGTTCCAGTCATACGCGCTGTATCCGTCGATGACGGTGCGCGAGAACATCTCGTTCGGCCTGAACATCCGCAAGGTGCCGAAAAGCGAGCAGGCGCAGATTGTCGACCGCGTGTCGAACACGCTGCAGATCACGCATCTGCTTGATCGCAAGCCGGGGCAGTTGTCCGGTGGCCAGCGTCAGCGTGTGGCAATGGGCCGTGCGCTCGCGCGCGACCCGGTGATGTTCCTGTTCGACGAACCACTGTCGAACCTGGACGCCAAACTGCGCATCGAAATGCGCTCGGAAATCAAGCTGCTGCATCAACGCCTCGGCACGACGATCGTCTACGTGACGCACGATCAGATCGAAGCAATGACGCTCGGCGACCGCATCGCCGTGATGAAAGACGGCATCGTCCAGCAATTCGGCGCGCCGCAGGAGATCTACGATTCGCCGTCGAATCTGTTCGTGGCCGGCTTCATCGGCGCGCCGCCGATGAACTTCATTCAGGGCAAGCTCGTCGAGCAGGGCGCGGGCGTGGGCCTCGAACTCGACACGGGCGTCGCGCGCACGGCGCTCGTGCTGCCGTTCGACTCGGCCAAGGTCAAGTCGCACATCGGTCGTGAAGTGATTCTCGGCTTGCGTCCGGAGCGCATTACCGATTCGCGCGGCGCGCATGGCGATCACGGCAAGCTGCAGCAGATCGAAGTGAAGGTCGACGTGATCGAGCCGACCGGTCCGGACACGCTCGTGTTCGCGCAGGTCAACGGCAAGCGCGTGGTGAGCCGCGTGCACCCGGCTTCGAATCCGCAGCCGTTGACGAACACCACGCTGCTGTTCGATACGTCGAAGGCGGTGTTGTTCGACCCGTCGAACGAAGAGCGGATCGCTTAAGGCGCGACTGCGTTTCGCGTCATCTGTTCCGAAGCAGAAAGCCCCTTGGCTCGTGAGAGACAAGGGGCTTTTGTTTTCGCTGTTGCTATTGCGGTTGCTTCTGTTTCGCAACCGGCTCGGCAAACGCGCGTCAAGCGTCCGGAATGCGAAGGTCTGGATTGTTGCGCACGACTTCCGTGACCCATTCGGTGAAGGCGCGCAGCCGCGAGCTCAGGTTGCGGCGATGCGCGTACAGAATCGACAACGGCGTGCCGGGACTCGTGTAGTCGGTGAGAATTTCCTTGAGCACGCCGCGCTCGATCAGATGCGCGACCATGAAGCGCGACGGCTGAATGATGCCGTGGCCGAGCGCGCCCGCGCGGATGTAGACGGAGCCATCGTTCACCGCGAGCACGCTTTTCATCGCGACCTTCGCGATCTCGCCGTTCACTTCATACTCGAACGGAAAGGTCTTGCCAGTGCGCGCCGACACGTAGTTGACCGCGCGGTGCTCGCTCAATTGATCGAGCGTGGTCGGCGTGCCGTATTTCTCCAGATACGCAGGCGACGCGCACGTCACGATCCGCGCATGGCCAATGCGTCGCGCGACGAGGCTCGATTCCTCCGGCGTGCCCATGCGGATCACGCAGTCCACCGCGTCCTGAATCAGGTCGATGTTGCGGTCGGCGAGACCAAGCCGCACGTCGATTTCAGGGTAGCGCCGGTAGAAGTCATCGAGCGCGGGCAGCAGCAGCGCGCGGGCGAGCGTGCCCGACGTATCCACACGGATCGTGCCCACCGGGTTCTCGCGCTTGTTCGACAGCGACGACTCTGCGTCGGCGACTTCCGCGAGAATGCGAACGCAGCGGTCGTAGAAAAGCGCGCCGTCTTCCGTGACGCTGACCTGGCGCGTCGAGCGGTTCAACAGGCGCACGCCGACGTGTTCTTCGAGCGCCTGAATCGTGCGGCTCACCTTGGCGCGCGGCAGGTCGAGCGATTCGGATACTTTCGTGAAGCTGTTCGCCTCGACCACACGCGTAAATATCTCCATCGCTTCGAAACGGTCCATGTTTGGCCTTCTATGTAATTGGCGGAAATAGGTTTCGACGTGAAGTGTATAGGCTCGAATTAATGTTGTCCGCAAGTGGTGGAGGCGCCGCGCGATGGCGCTCGGTGCCGCTCGATACGCTTTAGCCGTGCTCCAGTCACGCTCAGGTTCGCTCAGTCCCGCTCGGGCATGGTCAGTCCCGGTCAGGCGCGCCGAGCGGGAACAGCGGGCGATATGGCCTCGCCTCGTCCACCGCGCGGGCAAACGACGGACGCGCCAGCAGGCGCTCGCGATAAGCACGCACCTGTGCGAACCCCGGGTCGATCGGGTGGGTCCAGTCGGCGTAAAAGAGCGCGGGCGCGGCCGCGCAATCGGCAAGACTGAACGTATCTCCCGCCGCCCATTCGCGACCCGCCATGGTCCTGTCGAGCCACGCATAGGCGGTGTCGAGCATTGCGCGAGCCTCCGCGACGCCGCGCTTGTCGCGTTCGGCTTCGGGGCGCAGGCTGTCGAACACGACCTTCTGCTGAGGCGTCGAAATATAGTTGTCGAAGAAGCGGTCCATGCTGCGCACTTCGAGCGCCGCGCGGGCGTCGGTGGGCAGGAGCGCCACCGGCCCCGGATAGTAGAGCCCGAGATATTCGATGATGATGCTCGCCTCCATCACCGTGCGCCCGCTGTCGACCAGCACGGGAAAGCGCTTGATCGGCCACAGTTCGGCGAATTCGGCCATGATCTGCGGATTGTCGTACGCGAGCAGGCGGAACTCGAACGGCGTGCCGTTCTCGTAGAGCGCGATCAGCGCCTTCTGGCAGTACAAGGAAAAAGGGTGGGCGTATAGCTTGAGGCTCATCGTGATCACCTTTGACGGTTGGACGTGTGCTGCGGCCCGGCTGGGCCGCTCAGATCACGACGAACGGGCACGGCGAAAATCGACACGCCGCGCCGGGCGACCAGGCGCCCGGCGATCACGAAGCAAAAAGCCGCTAATGCGGCAGGCGTACATTGAGGCGGAACGTCGCGAGCCGCGCGAGCAGAATGAACCCGGTGGCGACCAGCACGCTATACACCGTGTCGAAGTTCACGTAGTCCAGCAAAACATACAGCCAGCAGCCGACGAAAGCGCACGTCGCGTAAGGCCGCGAATCGCGCAAGATTAGCGGCACCTCGTTGCACAGCACGTCGCGGATCACGCCGCCGAAAACGCCTGTGGCCACGCCCATCATCACTGACGTGAACCAGGGCATTTGCGCGTCATGCGCGATGGAGGTGCCCGCAATGCTGAAAAGGCCGAGGCCGATCGCATCGGCCACCAGCAGCACGCGCTCTGACAAAAGACGCGAAGTCATCTTGAGCAGCGTCGGCGCGAACAGCGACATCGCGAAGATGGCGATCAGATAGTCCTGATGCTCGACCCAATAGAACGGCCGGCGCTCGAGCAGCACGTCGCGCAGCGTGCCGCCGCCGAAAGCCGTGGCGATCGCCACGAGAAACGTGCCGACCGCGTCAAGGCGCCGCGTCCTCGCCTCGATGAAGCCGGAAATAGCGTACGCAAAGATGGCCAGCGCCTCCATGATGGAAAGCGCCAGCGTGAGTCTGGGATGGATCACCGCGGCTCCGTCGAAGGTCTGGCGTAAGCCGGTGCCGCGCCCGGCTGAAGCAGTACGACGACCGCGCCGGCGCCGCCGTCATGCGGGCGCGCCTGGCAAAACGCGATCACTTCGTTCTTCTGCACTAGCCACGCGCGCACTTTGCCCTTCAGCACCGGTTCCTTGCCGATCGATCCGAGGCCCTTGCCGTGAATCACCCGCAGACAGCGCAAGCCGCGCTTGACCGACTCGCGGATGAACTCGGCCAGCGCCTCGCGCGCTTCCTCGCGCCGCATGCCGTGCAGATCGATCTGCGCCTGCACGATCCAGTCGCCGCGCCGCAGTTTTCGCACGACTTCCTGGCTTACGCCGGGGCGGCAATAGGAGAGCGTTTCGTCCGTGTCGAGCAGTACCTCGGGGTCGTACTCGTCGGAAATCGCTTCGTGCAGCACCGCTTCTTCGTCGAGCCGGGTTTGCACCGGCAGCGGCGGCGGAGGATTGCGCGGCAACGATGCGCGCGGCGGCACCGCGAGCGGCGCGACTTCGCCAATCTCGCGGCGAAACAGGTCAGCGTCCGCAGCCGCTTCGCGCTTCGCGGCTGCCGCCGCAGCGCGTTCGCGCTCACGCTTTTGCGCGTCGATCTTCAATGCGTCGCGCAGCGCGGAGAGGCCGGCCAGGCCCGCGGCCGGCTCGATGGCAGGCTTCGCGGCGGGCGTCGCCGGTTCGCGCGAGGCCGGCGCGGCGGCGCGTGCCCGTTTCGGCTCGTTTGGGTGTGGGTGATTCTTCGGCATAGCGGTAATAGACGCGGAAAAAACGCGGAAAACTATCTGGTCACGCGGCGATCTGGTCGCGCCGCGCCTCGCGCAACCATGATGCGGCTTCACATGAAAAAAGGCCGCCGGCTCGTGAGCCGTGGCCTTTCATTCAGCGAGCGGCTGGGCCACGCCCAGCCGCCATTTTACCGTTGCGTTGGCGCGCAGGCGCTGCGGATCAGCGCTCGGCTTCCTGGCTCATCGCATGTTCGCCGGCCATCTCGTTGATGGTTTCCAGATAGCGCTGCGCGTCGAGCGCGGCCATACAGCCCGTGCCCGCGCTCGTGATCGCCTGACGGTACACGTGGTCCTGCACGTCGCCCGCGGCGAACACGCCCGGCACGCTCGTCGCCGTGGCAAAGCCGTTCAGGCCGCCCTTGGTGATGATGTAGCCGTTCCTCATCTCCAGCTGGCCTTCGAAGATATCCGTGTTCGGCTTGTGGCCAATCGCGACGAAAAGGCCCTGCAGCGCGATGTCCGTAGTCTCGCCGGTTTGCGTGTGCTTGATGCGCACGCCCGTCACGCCCGACTGGTCGCCGGTCACTTCGTCGAGCGTATGGTTCCACTTGATCTCGACGACGCCTTCCTTTTCTTTCGCGAGCAGACGGTCGATCAGGATGGGCTCCGCGCGGAACTTGTCGCGACGATGGATTACCGTGACCTTCTTCGCGATGCCCGACAGATAAAGCGCCTCTTCGACCGCGGTGTTGCCGCCGCCGACCACGGCCACATGCTGCTGCTTGTAGAAGAAGCCGTCACAGGTCGCGCAGGCGGACACGCCCTTGCCCATGAACGCTTCTTCCGACGGCAGGCCGAGGTATTGCGCCGACGCGCCCGTCGAGATGATCAGCGAATCGCAGGTGTATTCGCCCGAATCGCCGATCAGGCGGATCGGTTTTTCATCCAGCTTTGCGGTGTGGATGTGGTCGAAGATGATTTCGGTGTTGAAGCGCTCAGCGTGCTCCAGGAAGCGCGCCATCAGTTCCGGGCCTTGCACGCCGTTGGCGTCGGCGGGCCAGTTTTCAACGTCGGTCGTGGTCATGAGCTGGCCGCCTTGCGCGAGTCCGGTGACGAGCACCGGCGCGAGGTTGGCGCGCGCCGCGTAGACCGCAGCCGTGTAGCCGGCGGGACCGGAACCGAGAATCAGAACCTTGGCGTGTTTCGTGGAAGTTGCGGGCATGATCGAATCCTTTTACGGCGCACTGCTCGCCCATGCGGGCAGCGCGACTTGGCTGAAACTGTAGATGGGCATCAGTCGGGCATTATAAAGGGCGGGGCGGCGGGCTGCTCCATGAAGCTTTCCGATCGCGGCGATAGCCCGGCGCGTGGCGCGCGCGGCACGCGCGTGTGGTCAATCGGCCAGGTTACCGTCATTTACAGCCTCCCGCGGGGTACTGCGTTTACAATAGGCCGGATCGAAGTTTCGGGTCGCCGGCGCCGTGCCCGTAGCCGCGTCGCGCGAGACCCGGCACACCGGATCGGCCACACAAGCAACAGGATCAATGGCAAAAGCTCCTTATTCCGCGAGCGCGCAGGCATTGCCGCACCGCATGTCGCGCCTCTTCACCGAAATCCGCTGGATCCTGCAGGTCGCGCTCGGCGTGTTCCTGCTGATGGCGCTCGTCAGCTACAGCCGGCGCGATCCGAGCTGGACGCACGCCGCGCAGGTCGATCACATCGCCAACTGGGCGGGCCGCGTGGGCGCGTGGACTTCGGACATCCTGCTGCTGCTGTTCGGCCTTTCCGCCTACTGGTGGATCGTGCTGCTGGGCCGGCACATCTCCGCGAATTACAAGCGCATCACCCGCCACGAGGAATTGCCGGAAGACGCGCCGCGCGACACCACGTGGCTCGCGGACGCCTTCGCATTCATGCTCGTGCTGCTCGCCTGCGACGGTATCGAGGCGCTGCGCATGTGGTCGCTGAAAGTGCAACTGCCGCGTGCGCCGGGCGGCGTGATCGGCGAGGCGGTCGCGCGCGGCGTGTCGCACGCGCTCGGTTTCACCGGCGGCACACTTGCATTGCTGATCGTGCTGGCCATCGGCCTGTCGCTGTATTTCCGTTTCTCGTGGCTGTCCGTGTCGGAAAAGGTCGGCGAGTCGATCATCTCGGCCGTGACCTTTGCGAAGCTGCGCCGCGAGGCCGGGCGCGACCGCAAGCTGGGCGAAGCCGCCGCGGTCAAGCGCGAAGGCAAGGTCGAAAAGGGCCGCGTGCGTATCGAGGAACACGAGCCGGTTGTGATCGTGCCGCCGGTCGTCACGCCCGCGAAGTCGGAGCGCGTCGAGAAAGAACGGCAGGTGCCGCTCTTCACCGATCTGCCGGGCGATTCCACGTTGCCGCCCATTTCGCTGCTCGACCCGGCGCCGGCCGCGCAGGAAACCATTTCCGCCGATACGCTCGAGTTCACCTCGCGTCTGATCGAAAAAAAGCTCAAGGACTTCGGCGTCGAAGTGAGCGTGGTTGCCGCGTATCCGGGCCCGGTCGTCACGCGCTACGAGATCGAACCGGCCACCGGCGTGAAGGGCAGCCAGATCGTGAATCTGGCGAAGGACCTCGCGCGTTCGCTGTCGCTGGTGTCGATTCGCGTTGTCGAGACGATTCCGGGCAAGAACTACATGGCGCTCGAGTTGCCGAATCAGCGCCGCCAGACCGTGAGTCTGTCGGAGATTCTCGGCTCGGCGGTTTATGCGGACGCCGCGTCGCCGCTGACCATGGGCCTCGGCAAGGACATCGGCGGCAAGCCCGTCTGCGCGGACCTCGCGAAGATGCCTCACCTGCTCGTGGCCGGTACGACCGGTTCGGGCAAGTCGGTCGGTATCAACGCGATGATTCTGTCGCTGCTCTACAAGGCGAGCGCGGACCAGGTACGCATGATCCTGATCGATCCGAAGATGCTCGAAATGAGCGTCTACGAAGGCATTCCGCATCTGCTGTGTCCGGTCGTGACGGACATGCGCCAGGCCGGCCACGCGCTCAACTGGGCGGTCGCCGAAATGGAGCGCCGCTACAAGCTGATGAGCAAGCTCGGCGTGCGAAATCTCGCGGGCTATAACAACAAGATCGACGAAGCCGCGAAACGTGAGGAAAAGCTGCCGAACCCGTTCAGCCTCACGCCGGACGATCCGGAACCGCTCACGCGCCTGCCTAACATCGTGATCGTGATCGACGAACTCGCGGACCTGATGATGGTGGTCGGCAAGAAGGTCGAGGAACTGATCGCGCGGATCGCGCAGAAGGCGCGCGCGGCGGGTATTCATCTGATTCTCGCGACGCAGCGTCCATCGGTCGACGTGATCACCGGCCTCATCAAGGCCAACGTGCCGACGCGGATGGCGTTCCAGGTGTCGTCGAAAATCGACTCGCGCACGATTCTCGATCAGCAGGGCGCGGAATCGCTGCTCGGCATGGGCGACATGTTGTACCTGCCGCCAGGCAGCGGCTTGCCGGTGCGCGTGCACGGCGCGTTCGTGTCCGACGAGGAAGTGCACCGTGTCGTCGACAAGCTCAAGGAGCAGGGCGAGCCGAACTATATCGAGGGCATTCTGGAAGGCGGCGTGACCGGCGAGGGCGACGAGGGCTCGGCGGGCGCGGGCGGGGCCGGCTCGGGCGACGGCGAGTCCGACCCGCTATACGACCAGGCCGTGGACGTGGTGCTGAAGAACAAGCGCGCGTCGATTTCGCTGGTGCAGCGGCATTTGCGCATCGGCTATAACCGCGCGGCGCGCCTGCTCGAGCAGATGGAAAACTCCGGCGTCGTATCGGCGATGTCGTCGAACGGCAATCGCGAGATTCTTGCGCCGGCGCGCGAGGCGGATTGACGCGCAGAGGTTGATGTCCGCCTGTAACGTTCGTTTCCAAACGTTCGCTTCTAAGGTTCGCTTAAGACCGGCTGCCTAAGCTCCGGACCAAAGCCGCAAGACCTGTCGCGAGCGTTTCAGCCTCACGCGTTTGTTGCCCTAAGTCTGCGAATCACGGGCCGTGCGTCACGCTCCGCTCACTTTGCCAGCGGCCAGAAGAGACACGCTATGACCACGCGCCGCAACCACCGCGGCCGCTCAACGAACTGAAATCGAGGGAGAAAAAACATATGCAGCTATTTGCGCAGCAGCATGCTCAGTCCAGCGGCCCCGGCCGTTTTGCCCGCCTCGCTCGCACTGTCGCGCGCAGTGCCGGCGCGGCGGCGATCGGCGCGTCGATGCTCGTCGCTTCGCAGGCTTTCGCGAGCGGCACCGAGCAGTTGAAGACGTTCGTCGCACAGGTTCACTCGGCGCGCGGTACCTTCGTGCAGCAGGAAGTGCGCGCGCCGGGCAAGGCGCAAGCAGCGAGCGGCGCGAGCGGCGTGCTGTCCACCAACGGCGGCGGCAAGAACAGCACGTCGAGTGGAACATTCACGTTTGCGCGTCCTGGCAAGTTCATCTGGCAATACGAAAAGCCCTACGCGCAATTGCTGCAAGCGGACGGTGACAAGCTTTACGTGTATGACAAGGATCTAAACCAGGTGACGGTGCGAAGCCTGGGCGGCGCGCTTGGCGCGAGCCCGGCGGCGATTCTGTTCGGCAGCAATGATCTCGATAAAAACTTCACGCTGCGCGACGCGGGTGTGAAGGCCGGCATCGACTGGCTGGAACTGACGCCGAAAACGAAGGACACGCAGTTTCAGCGCGTGGGCATCGGCTTCAAGGACGGCAATCTGCAAGCTATGGAATTGCACGACGTGTTCGGCAACGTGACGTTGCTGACGTTTTCGAACATCCAGAAGAATCCGCCGCTGCCTGCCGACGCGTTCAAGTTCACCGTGCCGAAGGGTGCGGACGTGATCAATGGCTAGATTGCCGCTGTATGTTTGAGATTGATGAGGGAAGCCGCGCTGCATGCGCGGCTTTTTTCATGGGCGTGACGCCGATAGAAGAGACGCAAGGCGAGACGCAAGGCGCGGCGCCAGATGAGCTACGGAAAATTCGCCGCGTTATTTGTGCGCTTTTACCGCATGCGCGGCCTTCATGTCCTCGAGAAACGCTTCGACAATATCCGTTCGCTGCCGCCGTACCCGCGTGACCATATGAAATGCGACGCGATAGCGCATCAGAGCCGGGTTCAATGCGGCGAGCAGACCTTGCTCGACGAACGGCGCCGCAAAGTGCCCCGGCAGGTAGCCCAGGTGATGTCCGGAAAGCACGAGCATCGCGACCGCTTCCATGTTGTCGGCGACGGCGGTGACATTGGCGGCAGCCACCGGATTTTCTGCTTCGGGCAACGGATAGCTGCGCCACGCCCATTCGTGCGCCGCAGCCTCTGCGGGCGTCACGTCACCGGCGCGCGCAAAAAGCGGATGCCCCTTCGCACAGTAGGCAAACTGCTCTTCGGCGAACACTTCCGTGTATTCGAGCGACGGCACGCGATGCCAGAAATAGCCGATGCCGATCTGAATCCGCCCATTGAGCAGCAGCTCTTCCAGTTCGCCCGGCGAGCGCACGAGAATCGAAAACCGCACCGACTGGTCGCGCGAACGGAACCGGCCGATCGCGTCGCTGATGCGCGCGCTTGCCGACACCGGCGTATGGCCGATCATCCCAATGTCGAGCGTGCCGACGAGCTTGCGCCCTACATTGCGCGCCTGCATGCCGAAGCTGTCCACCGCATCGAGCAGCGCGCGGGCGGCGTCGACGAATTGCTCGCCGCGCGCGCTGAGACGAAAACCGCCGCGGCCACGTTCGCATAGCCGGTAGCCGAGGCGCGTCTCGAGCGTGGCCAGTTGCGTGCTGATGGTCGACTGGCCGACGTTGAGCGTGGCTTGCGCCGGCGAGACGCCGCCCGCGTCGACAATCGCCAGAAATACGCGGATGAGCCGCAGATCGAGGTCGGTGAGTTGCGAGAACATGCGTCAGGATACATCGCTCGGAATCGATGTGAAGGTTTTTGCGCGGCTATTTGAGGTTGGCGAGAACTGCTCAAGAATGAGGACTTGCCCGGCATGGGCCGTTCAGGCGGCTTTCCAGCCCAGTGTCTCCAGCCGGTTTGTCGATTCGCGCCTGCTGCGCTGCTTTCATTGCCGAGTCACGATGAATACGTCCTCTTTCATTTCTCCCGAAGCTGGCGAGCGGCCGCAGCCGCTTTCCGGCAACGCGATGCCGCGCTGCGGCGGGATCGCGACCATGATGCGTTTGCCGAACGTCGGCTCGGCCGCGGGATTCGACGCCTGCTTCGTCGGCGTGCCGTTCGATCTCGGCACCTCGAACCGCACGGGCGCGCGCTTCGGGCCGCGTCAGATCCGCAGCGAGTCTGTGCTGCTGCGCCCGTACAACATGGCGACACGCGCCGCGCCCTTCGATTCGCTGCGCGTGGCCGATCTCGGCGACGTTGCCATCAACCCGTACAACCTGCACGACTCGATTGCGCGGATTGAAACCGCGTACGACGAAATCCTCCAGCACGATTGCAAGCCGATCACACTGGGCGGCGATCACACGATTGCGCTGCCGATCCTGCGCGCGATTCATCGCAAGCACGGCAAGGTGGGGCTGATTCACGTCGACGCGCATGCCGACGTCAACGACACGATGATGGGCGAGAAAATCGCCCACGGCACGCCGTTTCGTCGCGCGGTGGAAGAAGGCTTGCTCGATTGCGAGCGCGTCGTGCAGATCGGTTTGCGCGGCACCGGCTACGCGGCCGAAGACTTCGACTGGTGCCGCGACCAGGGCTTCGAGGTCGTGCAGGCGGAGGCGTGCTGGAACCAGTCGCTCGCGCCGCTGATGGCGCGCGTGCGCGAGCGCATGGGCGACGGCCCGGTCTACATCACATTCGACATCGACGGGATCGATCCGGCTTTTGCGCCCGGCACCGGCACGCCGGAAATCGCGGGGCTGACGGTGCCGCAAGCGCTAGAGATCATTCGCGGCGCACGCGGCTTGAACATCGTCGGGTGTGATCTGGTGGAGGTCGCGCCGCCGTATGACCCGTTCGGCACAACGGCGCTGCTCGGCGCCAACCTCGCGTTCGAGTTGTTGTGCGTGCTGCCGGGCGTCGAATATCGCACGGCCGCGGCTCGTTGAGCCGGCGGCTCGCGAGGTGAGTTGGCGCAAAGCGGTGCGCCGTGCAACGAAAAGGCCTGCATTTGCAGGCCTTTTCTTCATGAGCAAGCAAAGAGACCGCTCACGCGTAAGCGGTCTTGCGCGTCGACACGAAGACGAGATAACACACGGCGCCGATCACCAGCGACGGCAACGTTGCGCCCAGATTCGGCAGCCATTGGTTGATCGCCTGGTAGGCCGCGATGCCGATCGCCCACGCGATGAAGGCGCTCAGATGCCAGCCTCCCGAAAAGCCGTAACGGCCGCGGACGTCGGCGAGCACGGCGGCTTCTATGCGGCGCTTGCGCACAATGAAGTGATCCACCAGCACCACGCCGAAGAGCGGCGCGAACACGGAGCCGATCAGCAACAGGAAGTTCTGATATTTCGCCATCGGCACGAGCAGCGCGATCAACGTGCAGAGCGCGCCGAATGCCGCGGAGAGCATCGGCACGCTGCCGCGCGCCCAGAACGTGCCCGTCGACACCGCTGCCGAATGAATGTCGGCAAATGCGTTGTCGATTTCGTCGATCAGGATCAGCAGCAGCGCGAGGCCGCCGCCCGCCTGCGCGAGCGCGCTCGTGAGCAGCGCGTCGCCGCCGCCCGCGGCGAGTCCGTAGATTGCGCCCAACGCGTAGAACCACATATTCGCGATGCCGTAGCCGAGCAGCGTGCCGCGAAACGTGTCGCCGGCGCGGCGGCCAAAGCGCGTGTAGTCCGCGATCAACGGCAGCCATGACAGCGGCATTGCAACCACAAGATCGATCGCGCCGCCGAAGGACATCTCGCCGGTGCCGGGCCGGCGCATCATGGCCGCGAGGTCGTGCTGCGCGAGCAGATTCCACGTGAGCCATCCCGCGCCCGCGAGCAGCAGCCAGATGCCCCACGTGCGCAGAAAACGCCGCACGAACGACAGCGGCCCGCTGATTGCGAGCAGCGTCGCGAGCAAGCCGAAGATGACGGTCCAGATGAGCGGCATCGAAAAACCGAACGCCTGCTTCGCGAGGGCGTCGGCGGAATCGCGCATCACGATTACTTCGAACGCGCCCCAGCCGACCAGTTGCACGGCGTTCAGCACCGCGGGCACCGAAGCGCCGCGCACGCCGAGCGTCGGACGCAGCGACGACATCGCGGCAAGCCCGGTGTCCGTGCCGATCACGCCCGCGAGCGCGAGCAGAACCACGCCGATCGCGCTGCCGATTGCGATGGCCATGAGCGCATGCGGCAGCGACAGGCCCGGCACCAGCAGCGCGCCGGCTTGGGCGACCAGCAGGCCGATGCCGAGCGAGAACCAGAGCGCGAATGCGTCGCCGGTACGGAAGGCGCGGCGCGCGTCCGGCACCGGCGTGAGCGGCGCGTAGGTGGAACCGGCGTCGCCGGTGAGCGGATCTGGTGTTGCTTGCGTCATCGGGTGTTGTCCCTGAGTCTTGTGTCTGTTGCTGATCTTGTTGCTCGTCGCCGCGAGAAAGGCGGCTGGCGCGTCCGCCGCTCTCGCTGAGGCGTCGTCACTGTCATAATGCAGGACGTTGCCCGCGTGTTTGTCGCGCGGGCCTGGCGCTGTCCGGCAACACGCCGCCTTCGGCCCATCGCAGATACCGTCGCGCGAACCGCGTCCGGAAAGCCGAGATTATCCCCAAAACGTCATGTTCGAAGAAACCCCTGCCAATGTCCCGCTCGCCGAACGCCTGCGGCCCCGCAATATCGACGAAGTGATCGGCCAGAAGCATCTGCTCGGCCCGAACAAGCCGCTGCGGGTCGCATTCGAGTCCGGCCAGGCGCATTCGATGATCCTCTGGGGCCCGCCGGGCGTCGGCAAGACCACGCTCGCGCGGCTCATGGCGGACGCGTTTCACGCGCAGTTCATCGCGCTTTCGGCGGTGCTCTCGGGCGTGAAGGACATTCGCGAGGCGGTCGAAACCGCGCAGGTTCATCGCGCGAACGGGCATCAGACGCTCGTGTTCGTCGACGAGGTGCATCGCTTCAACAAGAGCCAGCAAGACGCGTTCTTGCCGCATGTCGAGTCGGGGCTTTTCGTGTTCATCGGCGCGACGACGGAAAATCCGTCGTTCGAGGTCAACAGCGCGTTGCTGTCGCGCGCCGCCGTGTATGTGCTGAAAAGCCTGGACGAGGGCGAGTTGCGCGAACTGCTCGCGCGCGCGCAGCACGAACTGGGCGGCCTCACGTTCACCGACGAAGCGCGCGACGCGCTGATCGGTTCCGCCGACGGCGACGGCCGCAAGCTTCTGAACAACCTCGAAATCGTCGCGCGTGCCGCTTCGCAGCAGAAGACCACCGAAATTGACGGCACGTTGCTCGGCAGCGCGCTCGCCGAAAATCTGCGCCGCTTCGACAAAGGCGGCGACGCGTTCTACGACCAGATCAGCGCCCTGCATAAATCGGTGCGCGGCAGCAGTCCGGACGGCGCGCTGTACTGGTTCTGCCGGATGCTCGACGGCGGCGCGGACCCGCGCTATCTGGCGCGCCGCATCGTCCGGATGGCGTGGGAGGATATCGGTCTCGCCGACCCGCGCGCGGCGCGCATCGCGCTCGACGCGGCCGAAACCTACGAGCGGCTGGGTACACCGGAGGGCGAACTCGCGCTCGCGCAGGCCATCATCTATCTCGCGGTCGCGCCGAAGTCGAATGCCGGCTACAACGCGTATAACGAAGCGCGGCGTTTCGTCAGCAAGGACAAGTCGCGCGGCGTGCCGGTGCATTTGCGCAACGCGCCGACCAAGCTCATGAAGGAGCTTGGCTATGGTCACGAATATCGCTACGCGCACGACGAACCCGATGCCTACGCGGCCGGCGAGACGTATCTTCCGGACAACATGCGCGATCCGCATTGGTACACGCCGACGCCGCGCGGCCTCGAAGGCAAGATCGGCGACAAGATGGCGCGCCTTGCCGAACTCGACGCGCAATGGCGCAGCGAGAACAAGCCGAAGAAGGGCTGACACTCTCCGGCGCGCTGCGCCGGTGCGCTAAAATCCCACCTTCACACAACGAATACCCGCCCCATCCCATGCTCGACATCCAGTTGCTGCGCAAAGACCTCGACGGCGTCGCGAAACGCCTCGCCGACCGCGGCTATACCCTCGACGTCGCGGCTTTCACCGCGCTCGAAGCGGAACGCCGCGATACCCAGACCCGTACCGAAGAACTGCAGGCGCGCCGCAACAGCCTGTCCAAGCAGATCGGCGCGATGAAAGGGCGGGGCGAGGACACGTCGGCGCTGATGGCCGAAGTAGGCGGCATTGGCGACGAGATGAAGGCGTCGGCGGCGAAGCTGGACGATATTCAGAAGCGTCTGTCGGATCTGCTGCTGGGCGTGCCGAATCTTCCGCATGAGAGCGTGCCCGTCGGTCGCGACGAAGCGGATAACGTCGAGGTGCGCCGCTGGGGCACGCCGCGTCAGTTCGACTTCGAAGTGAAGGATCACGTGGATGTGGGCGCACCGCTCGGCCTCGATTTTGAGACCGGCGCCAAGCTTTCGGGCGCGCGCTTCACCATGTTGCGTGGACAGATCGCGCGGCTGCATCGCGCGCTCGCCCAGTTCATGATAGACACGCATACACAGCGGCACGGCTATACGGAGATTTACACGCCGTATATCGTGAATCCGGAAATTCTGTACGGCACCGGCCAACTGCCCAAGTTCGCAGACGACATGTTTCGCGTCGAAAAGGGCGGCGGCGAAAATACGGTGACGCAATATCTGATTTCGACGTCGGAAATCTCGCTGACGAACACGGTGCGCGAGAGCATCGTCGAAGCCAATGCGTTGCCCATCAAGCTGACCGCGCATTCGCCGTGCTTCCGTTCGGAAGCGGGTTCGTACGGGCGCGATACGCGCGGCATGATCCGACAGCATCAGTTCGACAAGGTTGAGATGGTGCAGATCGTTGCGCAGGAAACCTCTTACGACGCGTTGGAACAGATGGTCGGTCACGCGGAAACGATTCTGCAGAAACTGGAACTGCCGTACCGCGTAATCACCCTGTGCACGGGCGACATGGGCTTTTCGGCGACCAAGACTTACGACCTCGAGGTGTGGTTGCCCGCGCAGAACACCTATCGCGAAATTTCGAGCTGCTCGAATACGGAGTCCTTCCAGGCTCGCCGGATGCAGGCGCGTTATCGCAACGCGCAGGGCAAGCCGGAACTCGTGCATACGCTCAATGGCTCGGGGCTCGCGGTCGGCCGTACGCTCGTGGCGGTGCTGGAGAATTTCCAGAACGCGGATGGGTCGGTGACGGTGCCGGCTGCATTGCGGCCGTATCTGGGCGGTACGGAGCGGCTGGAAGTGCCGGCGGTTTGAATTGCGTTGCTCCAGTGCCTCGCTATGAATTTTTTTGACGAGGGACTTGGAAATCCAGATCAGCTGTTCTATAATCTTTCTCTCTCAAGCAGCGACCCGCTTGAATCTGACAAAACCGCCCGGCTTCACAAGGTGGCGGTGAGTTGGAAAAACACGGAAAGGTGGCAGAGTGGTCGAATGCGCCGGACTCGAAATCCGGTGTACCTTTAGGGGTACCGTGAGTTCGAATCTCACCCTTTCCGCCAGATCTAGAAAGCAGGCCCTTCGGGGCCTGTTTTTGTTTCTGGTCCCAGCATTGCGTTGGTCGTTTGAATGTCGTGCCAGCGTCTCGCTTTCATAAGCGATCCTAAGTTAATGGTGCTGGCGCGGCTCCAACGCGAATCAACGGATGCAGGCGCGCGCTTTCTCGCCGTCGCGCCCGTTTGCCTCCCCTCGCACCGACCCCTGCCCGATCCTCTGTACAATTGGCCGTTCGATTGAACATCGCCCCATCTTCGAACCCATCGACCGAATTCATGGCCATTACCTACAAGACTCCCGACGACATCGCCAGGCTGCGCATCTCGGGCCGCCTCGCGGCCGACGTGCTGGCCATGATCGGCGAGCACGTCAAGGCCGGTGTCTCCACCGACGAACTGGACGCACTGTGCAACGACTACATCGTCAACACACAGAAGTCGATTCCGGCGAACGTCGGTTATCTGGGTTTTCCCAAGACGGTATGCACGTCGGTCAACCAGGTGGTCTGCCATGGCATTCCCAATCGCAACGAGGTGCTCAAGGACGGCGATATCATCAACATCGACGTAGCCATCATCAAGGACGGCTATTTCGGCGACACGAGCCGCATGTATTGCGTCGGCGAGCCGAGCCCGGTGGCGCGCCAACTGGTCGATACGACGTATGAGGCCATGCTCGCGGGCATCCGCGAAGTGAAGCCGGGCGCCACGCTCGGCGATGTCGGCCATGCGATCCAGAAGGTGGCGCAGCGCGACGGCTTCTCGATCGTGCGCGATTATTGCGGCCACGGCATCGGCAAGGTGTATCACGAAGACCCGCAGGTCCTGCACTACGGTCAGCCGGGGCAGGGCATGCGTCTGAAGCCCGGCATGGTCTTCACCATCGAACCGATGATCAACGCGGGCCGCGCCGGCACCACCGTTCTGCGCGACGGCTGGACGGTGGTCACCAAAGACCGCTCGCTGTCGGCCCAATGGGAACACATGATCGCCGTCACCGACGACGGCTACGAACTCCTTACGCCCTGGCCGGACGGCACCGGCAGCTACGAGGCTCCTTAGCCCGCAAGCCTTACTCGCGAGCGGCTTTACGCGCACGGCGTCGGGCGCGGCAAATGCTGCTAACCCGTCGTACGCTTTGCGAGAACCCGTTCGCGCGATAAGATCGCCCGGCAAAGAATGATTTGACTCGCACGCCGGTTCGGTTAAAGCTACGCCTTAAGGCTTCAAGGGGTTTTCGTCTGCATGAGTCCGTCATTGACCGTTCGCCGTATCGCCGCTGATCAGGGCGCCGTTTTTCGCGAACTCCGTACTGCGTCGCTGCGAGAGGCGCCCTATGCCTTTGGTGCGACGCTGGAAGACGCATTGTCTGCGGACGCCGCCAGCTTTGACGTCATCGCCGCGAAGCACGCGGTTTCTCTCACGGTCAGCACTTTTATTCTTTATACCGAGGGTCATCCGGCCGGACTGATCGAAGCGCATTTCGAAGATGTCCCGGAGCGTCGCGCATTCGTCTGTGAGCTGTGGGTGGCGCCGGCGGTCCGGCACCTGCGCGGCGGAGAGCTGCTCGTCGACACCGCGAGCGGCTGGCTCGCCAACGAGGGCGCCACGGAAATCTACGCCTGGGTCGCCGACTCCAATCGCAATGCCATGCGCTTTTACGAAGCGCTCGGTTTTGGGCCGACCGGCGAGCATCGGCGCATGGCGCGTGCGCCGGAGCAGGCCGAAAGTCTGCTGGTTCGCCACGTGCCGTCCACGTCCCCTGCAGTTGACTCGTGACCCACCGAGCGGCGCAGCAGTTCGCCGCCCGTCTCGCATTTTCTCGCGCATTCCCCTTCGTATCCGCGCCCGTAGCTCGACGGCTCGTTACCTCGTCCGCTCTTGCGCGGCGCGGCGTGATCCTTTTGAGCGCACGGCATGCGGATATTCGCCGCGCTGTCGGGCAAAAAATCTCGCCGCGCGCGTGGACGCCTGTAAAATACGCAAAATTTTTTGCCGAACGCTATGTCGCCCAAGAAATCGCCCTTTTTCGAACTCCGCAGCGGTTCCGTCGACACGCTCCTTTTTGTGGTCAAGACAACCGACCTCGATGCCATGCGTGCCGAGCTGACCCGGCGCTTCGAGGCGACCCCCGAATTTTTTGCTAACGACGTCGTCGCGATCGACGTGCGCCGTCTCGCGGAGAACGAGCGCGTGCCGCTTGCCGACATCGCGCAATTGCTCGAGAGCGTGCGCATGCGTCCGGTCGGCGTCGTTGCAGAGCCGCAGCAGTCGTGGGCCGCGGAGTCGGCATTGCCGCTTCTCGAAGCGCGCGACCGTCGCGGCGCGGGCGCGAAACCGGCTGATGAGGATTCGGCGAGCACGCCCGCAGCGGATAGCGGCACAGCCGCAAATGGCACGCCAAGCTCCGCGACGAACAGTGAAAACGGTGCGGACAGCTCGAGCGACGCGGCGGCAAACGCAAACGCAAGCGCAAACGCAAACACGAGCGCAAACCCCGCGCTGGGCGCCGCCGCAGCCGCACCGCTCGAACCCGCGCCCGCCGCCGAGCCCGTACGCCTTGCCACCTCGTCGCAAACCATGGTGGTCGAAAAACCGCTGCGCTCGGGCCAGCGTATCTACGCAAAGGGCGATCTCGTCGTGCTCGGGCTCGTGAGCTACGGCGCGGAAGTCATCGCGGAAGGCAATATCCACATCTATGCGCCGTTGCGCGGCCGCGCGCTTGCCGGCGTGCAAGGCAATCACGACGCGCGTATTTTCTGCACGTGTCTCGAACCGGAACTGATCTCGATCGCGGGCATCTATCGGACGACCGAAAACCCGCTGCCGGCCGACGTGCTCGGCAAGCCCGTTCAGATCTGGCTCGAAGACGAAAAGTTGATGATCGAACCATTGCGGCTCACGTAAGCGCAGCGAAGCGCGCCGTGCTGAGGCTTTGCGGCAGGCGGCGTTTTGCACGAAATATGGCCGCACATAATTGACGAATTTGACGAACACAAGGTAAGGGTAATGGCAAAAATCATTGTGGTGACATCGGGCAAGGGTGGCGTGGGCAAGACGACCACGAGCGCGAGTTTTGCATCGGCCCTCGCGTTGCGGGGCAGCAAGACCGCCGTGATCGACTTCGACGTCGGCCTGCGCAACCTCGATCTCATCATGGGTTGCGAGCGCCGCGTGGTGTACGACCTGATCAACGTGATCCAGGGCGAAGCCAATCTGAACCAGGCGCTCATCAAGGACAAGAAGTGCGAGCACCTCTTCATTCTTCCGGCCTCGCAAACGCGTGACAAAGACGCGCTGACCATGGAAGGCGTCGAGAAGGTCATTAACGACCTGATCGCAATGGACTTCGAATACATCGTGTGCGACTCGCCGGCCGGCATCGAATCGGGCGCGCTGCTCGCCATGCATTTCGCCGACGAAGCGCTGATCGTGACGAATCCGGAAGTGTCGTCGGTGCGCGACTCGGACCGCATTCTCGGCATTCTTTCGTCGAAGACCAAGCGCGCAATTGAAGGCAAGGAGCCGATCAAGGAGCACCTGCTGATCACGCGCTACAACCCGAAGCGCGTGAGCGAAGGCGAAATGCTGTCGCTCACGGACATCCAGGAAATTCTGCGCATCGACCTGATCGGCGTAATTCCGGAATCGGAAGCCGTGCTGCATGCGTCGAACCAGGGTTTGCCGGCGGTGCACCTGGACGGCACTGACGTCGCCGAAGCCTATAAAGACGTCGTATCGCGTTTCCTCGGCGAGCAGAAATCGCTTCGCTTTATCGATTACCAGAAGCCCGGGCTGCTGCAGCGCCTCTTCGGCACCAAGTAAGGGGAGCGCACGTTATGTCGATTCTTTCGTTTTTGCTGGGCGAGAAAAAGAAGTCCGCGTCGGTAGCGAAGGAACGCCTGCAGTTGATCATCGCGCACGAGCGCGCCGGCGGTCATGCTCCCGCCGATTACCTGCCTGCGTTGCAACGCGAACTGGTGGCCGTGATTTCGAAGTACGTGCGGATTTCCGATGACGACATCCGCGTGAGTCTCGAACGCCAGGACGACCTCGAAGTGCTCGAGGTCAAGATCGAAATCCCGCAGACCTGACGCGCATTGCTGGTGGAAGGGCGGGTGCGTTGATGCGCTGACGGGCGCGGCGGCGCGCATGTCGATGTGCGGCGCGCCGTGAATGTGCGACTGGCCAAAGAGCGGCCAAGGAACGAGCGGCCGGCGCGCGAGCCGCCAGCGTCGCTTACGGCCGGCGCGCAGCCGGGCGGTGTCAATGGATGTATCGGCTCGCGCATCACCGGGCGCACTGATCGACGAACCAGCGCGACGAATCAGCGCGACGAATCAGCGCGACGAACCAGCGGGTGCATCAGTTGGCGCGTCGCCTGACGGCTCAGTGGAAGGCTGCGCAACGACTGCTTGCGTCGCCGGTTGAGGCGCATCCGCTTCGGACACTCCCTTCGCGGGCTCATGCGCATTCGCTTGGGTCACTTCCGTCGCCGGCTCAGGCGCATCCACCTCGGGCACTTCCGGCACCGGAGCGGGCGCCGGACGCGGCAGCGGCGCCAGATAGCGCTCCGAAAGCGCTTCATAAAGCGGTGGCGCGAACATGCGCGCAACGCGGCTCGCGATGAGCGCGGTGGCCATCAGCGAGATCACGAGCGCGTGACCGTTGATCATCTCCATCACGATCACAAACGACGTAATCGGCGATTGCGTGACGGCCGCCAGATAGCCGACCATGGCAAGCGCGATCAGCATCGGCAGTTGCATCGAGCCGAACACCATGTGCAGCAGATTGCCGAAGCCCGCGCCGATCGACAGCGACGGCGCGAAGATACCGCCCGGAATGCCGGGCAGGTATGAGCCGACCATCGAAATCATTTTCAGGAACGGGTAGAACACGGACAACTGCTGGTTCCCGTCGAGCAATCCGCGTGCTTCCGCATAGCCGCTGCCGAAGGTGGTGCCGCCCGAAATCAGGCCGACTGCCGCGATCACAAGGCCGCACAACGCGGCGAACGCGACAGGCCGCTCGCCGTGCAACTGGCGCAACGGTGCGGGAATCCAGCGCGCGGTGTTGAGCAGCAACCAGCCGAACACGCCGCCCGCGATGCCGGTGACGATGCCCGTGAGCAGCACCGCCAGCGCAAGCAGATCGGGAAAGTGCGCGCCGATCTGAATCGTGCCGAAATAGGTGTAGTTGCCGTTCAGGCCAAGCGCGATGACACCGGCAATGATGATCGCGGTAATCAGCACGCCGCTCGCGCGCGCTTCGAAGCTGCGCGTCAATTCCTCGATGGCGAACACAATGCCGGCGAGCGGCGTGTTGAATGCCGCCGACAAACCCGCTGCCGCGCCCGCCAGCACCAGTTGCCGCTCGATCAGCGCATTCGAGCGCGGATAAAGCCTGCGCAGATTGAACATGAGCGCGGCGCCCACCTGCACGGTCGGACCTTCGCGGCCGATCGTGAAGCCGCCGAGAATCGCGAGGAAAGACACGGCGATCTTGCCAAGCAGGATGCGAAACGAGAGCAGCCGCGCGCCGTATTCGCCGGGCTTCGCATGAAGCGTAGCGATCACCTGCGGGATGCCGCTGCCCTCGGCGCCGCGGAAGAACTTGCGCGTGAGCCACACGGCGAGCGCGGCAACGCCTGGCGTGATGATGAGCGGCGCCCAGACATACTCGCGCTGCACCGCACGGAATTCGCCGTAACCCCAGTCAATCAGCCGCGCGTAGAGCACCGCGACGAGCCCGACCGCAATTGCACCGAGCCAGAAAATGCCGTATTGCCGCCAAAGGCGTCTGGCTCGACGCACGATCCCGGAGGAAAGGAGAGGTTGTGCTCGCGGCATGAGTGTCTGAAGAAGCAAATGAAGAAGTATAAAGCGCGCGGATCGCCCCAAACGGTTTGAAAGCAACGTGAAATGTAGTAAAAGACAAGTTGTAAGGCGACCGCTGTAAGGCGCCGTATTAATTGCCGGGCATCCGGATTGCCCGGTTCAGCAAAGACTATTCCATTCGTCGGCTAAAATGTTTTGAAGTCTGAACAACCAAAGGCCCTCAATGAAGCGAGTCCTTATCGTCAAGGTCACCTCACTAGGCGATATCGTGCAAGCGCTGCCCGTCGTGGCTGATATCAAACGCGCGTTTCCCGGCGTTCAGGTGGATTGGGCCGCGGACGAAGCATTCGCCGAAGTGGCGCAATGGTGCAAGGGTATAGACCGCGTGCTGTTCGCGCCGCTGCGCCGCTTCAAGAAAGCACGCCGCTGGGCGGACTTAAAGGCGATTGCGGCGTCCATTTCGGAACTGCGCGCGCATCGCTACGACTACATTATCGACATTCACGGCGTGTACAAGAGCGCGATTATCGCGTTTCTGGCCCGCTCGTCGCGGCGCATCGGCTATCAGTCGCAGGATCTGGGCGAGCGCGGCGCCGCGTTCGCCTACAGTGGGCGCTTCGGTCCGCGTCCGCTATGCAATGCGTGGCACGGCATGCGCATCAGCGCGAGTGAAGCCTTGGGCTATGAGGTGCAGGGCCCGGCCGTCTACGATCTGAAATTGCCCGAGCCGGCAAAGCCGCTGTTCGCAGGAGAACGGGCGCCCGTCGCCGCGCTTTTTCATGCCACGTCGAAAGACGACAAGAAATGGCCGGTCTCGCATTGGGCGGTGGTCGGCGCGGAACTCGCGGATCGCGGCTTTCGGGTGGTTCTGCCGTGGGGCTCCGAAGGCGAGCGCCTCGAAGCCGAACAGATCGCCGCGCAAGTGCCGGGCTCGAAGGTTCTGCCGAAACTGAGCGTCACTGAAATCGCGCAAATGATCGACGCGTGCGCGCTGGTGGTCGGCACGGACACCGGTTTTGTCCACCTCGCACATGCACTGCAAAAGCGCACGGTGATGGTCTTCGTGGCGACCTCGCCATCGCACTGCGGCGTGGAAGCGCCGTTCCGCTCGATCTCGGTCGGCGACGGCCTTTCGGTGCCGCCCATCAGCGACGTTCTCGACGCCATCGACTACGTGCACACGGAGCCGCAGGCTCTGGCCGCGCAGCAGGGCTCGGCCGCGGCTTGAGCGATAGTCGCCGCGCAATCGCGCAATCGTTTGCTCAAAGAAAAAGGGCGTGACGTGCAGGGTGCCTATGTGAACCGGCCCAGTCACGTGACGCCCGGAAACGCCCGCGTCGGGGAACGTCGGGCGAAGAGAAGCCGCATTGCTGCGTGAGATCCGGTGCGCCAGGTGCCCGCGAGTTGTCCGCGAAGTGCTTATTGCGCGCCGTGCATGCATTACACGCTTGTTAAATCTGTCGCTTTTCGTTGGTCGTGAGGCTCATTGCGCCCGCGGCCTGTGCCGGCCCCGGGCCATGAGTGCGGGCCACCGTGCTGCTTTCGAGCCGCTCTCGACGCGGTTCCGAGCCGCATGACGCCCGGTCCATTCCATCTTCGCGAAGCCGCAACGCAGCAGCCATGAGGCGCGTCGGCGCCGGGCACATGCAAGCCAGTATAGGCGGTGTTTTCGTTTGCTGTTTCGCAGAACGTCAGTTCTCAACGTGCGGCGACTGGCAAAGCCGGGCGGCCTTCGCGAATGTGTAACCCCGCCGTGATCTTCCCTTACAACTGGCAACGTTCTCGCGGGCGCGGGTCGTGTTCAATCGAGTCATTCGGGACCTCGGCTCGAACAATCTGACTCGACGGAGAACAACATGAAACGCTTGATCCTGACCCTGATCGCCGGCACCGCGCTTGCCACCATGCTGGGCGGCTGTATCGTCGCTCCGGCGCCGGGCTATTACTACGGCGGTGGCGGCTACCACCATCACGGCTATTACTACCGCTGAGATCGCTCAGATCGTTGAGCCGCGCTGACCGCTGACCACTGAATGCGCGGCCTGGCCCGCCACGAAGTGTCGGCCGGAAGGCGCGGGAGGGAATTTCAGCGCATCAGGCGACCAGCATTTCGAACGCGACGACCGCGGTAATGGCCGCCGCGTTTGCCGCGAGCGCCTCGACGACAATGCCCTTCCAGCTGGCGGGACGAAAGCGCAGCGCCAGCAGCAGTGAACACAGAAGCGCGAGCGCGATGATCATCACGACGTCGGCATTGTGAAGATGAAGGTTCATCCGGACCTCCCTGCTTGCCATGTGGTTATTTCAATTCGAGTATAGGCAAGTCAAAAAGGCGCGCAAGACCGGGGATTCACGCAGCGAAAGCCCGCCAGGCGGGCGCTTCGGCACCTGGGTAGCCGAAGCTCGCCGCCTTGCGGACCGCTGCCGTCACATCATGCGGGAGTCGCGTGTTTCGCGCATGCAGAGCACGCCGATCATGCTGACCGCCGCGGCAATCGACACATACGCGCCAACCCACGGCAACCCGCCGCGCGCAGCCAGCATCTGCGCGATATACGGTGCCACGGACGCGCCCAGAATCCCGCCGAGGTTATACGACACGCCCGCACCGGTATAACGCACGTTGGTGGGGAACAGTTCGGGCAGCAACGCGCCCATCGGCGCAAAGGTCACACCCATCAGGAACAGCTCGATCACGAGGAAGAGCAGCACGAGCGGCGTCTGTCCGCTGCCGAGGAGCGGCGCCATCGTGAAGCCGGACAGCACAGCCGCGACGATGCCCACGACCAGCACCGGCTTGCGGCCATAACGGTCGCTTGCCCACGCCGAGAGCGGCGTGGCGAGCGCCATGAAGACCACGGCGATGCACAGGAGCCCGAGGAACGTCTGCCGCGGAATGTGCAGTACCGACACCCCGTACGACAGCGAGAACGTCGTCGCGTTGTAGAACAGCGTGTAGCAGACCACCATCGCCAGCGCGCCGAGCAGCGTGGGCAGCCAATGCCGCGAGAGGAGCGTCGCGATGGGCACCTTCACGCGCTCCTGCCGCTCGATAGCGGCCTGAAAGGCCGGCGTCTCGGCGATCTTCAGGCGCACGTACAGGCCAAGCGCCACCAGCACCGCGCTCACGAGGAACGGCACGCGCCAGCCCCAGCTGCGAAACTGCGCGTCGGTGAGCGACATCGCAAGCGCGAAGAAAAGTCCGTTGGACGCGAGAAAGCCGATGGACGGCCCCAATTGCGGGAACATGCCGAACCAGCCGCGCTTGCCGGCCGGCGCGTTTTCGGTGGCGAGCAGCGCCGCGCCGCCCCATTCGCCCCCGAGCCCGATGCCCTGGCCGAAACGCAAGATGCACAGCAGGATTGGCGCGAGGCTGCCGATGGAGTCGTAGCCAGGCACGAAGCCGATCAACGTGGTGGACAGACCCATCACCAGCAGCGACGCGACCAGCGTCGACTTACGGCCAATGCGGTCGCCGAAGTGGCCGAACAGGAACGAGCCGATGGGGCGCGCGACAAAGGCAATGCCGAACGTGACGAAAGCCGACAAGGCCTGAGCCGTTGCCGAGCCATGCGGGAAAAACACCGGGCCGATGACGAGCGCCGCGGCGGTCGCATAGACATAGAAATCGTAGAACTCGATTGCGGTGCCGATGAAGCTCGCAAAGATGATCCGCCCGCTGTTGGTCTGCCCGGCCGCATTGGGCCTGGCCGCGGAAATCGGCGATGTGGACATGCAGGGTCTCCATGTGTCGTGATGCCGGTTCGCTGCCGCCTTGCAGCCTGTGACGGCGGCGCGCGCGCCTCGCGGCAGCGTTGTCGCCCGCGGTGCAGTCAATAGGACCACGCCCGGAAAACGGCGAGCTGAATCGGCATCTTTGTTGAGGGTTCGTGCGCGCTTGTGCGGATCACGCGTCGAGCTTGCGTCGAGAT
Source organism: Burkholderia sp. WSM2230 (assembly GCF_000472445.1). GTDB lineage: Bacteria > Pseudomonadota > Gammaproteobacteria > Burkholderiales > Burkholderiaceae > Paraburkholderia. The sequence goes on along the minus strand of NZ_AXAJ01000004.1, from coordinate 312,997 downwards.
ACGACTCGCAACGCACAACATACAACGCATTACACGAAGGCGCTTGCGCGGCACGCACGGATGACGCGGTGCCGCGACAGGCTGCGAGCACGCCTGCGGATGAGCAGGCGGCCTGAGCGGTGCCGGAAGACTCCGGCGGGGAATCGGAAAATTATAGCGAGCGCGGCGCTCGCGCAGCAAGGCGGTCGGCCGATCAACAGGCCGTTCAACAGCCCCATCAACCAGGCTGCATTCAGTCAATACGTTCAGTCGACACGGTTAGTCGATAGTGAGCGCTTGCGGCGACGCGAGTTCGCGCAACTGGAATTTGCCGTCGTCGTTGAAAAGCCAGTCTTCGAACAGCTCGAGCTGGCCGCGGCCGTTCAGCAACTTGCCGGGCGGCAAGGGCAGCGGCGAGGCGCGCCGCAAGCTGGCGAGCGCGGTGCCTTCGGCTTCGTCGTCGCCATTCGTGCGATACACCGACGACTGCACCACGTGCCCGTTGCGATCCACCGTGAAGGACACCACGACGAGCGAGCGCAGCATCGCTTGCGGTGTGCCGCGCAGCACGTATGACGGACTGCGCTCGACGATGCGCCGCGCAACAGCTTCGCGGTATTGATCCAGCGTGACGCTGTTGACCGCGGCAGGCGGCGTGGCCACCACCGCGCGCGGCGGCGGCGTAATCGTGCAGCCGGCGACGGCGAGCGCGAGCAACGCCATCGGTGCCGCGCCGCGCAGCAGGTTCGACCATGCGCAGCCGCGGCGCGCGCTGCATTCGGTCAGAGGAAGAAGGGAGCGCGTGCGGGTAAGCATGATGAACCACGACAAAGGGCGGAACGTGTTTTGATGGTAGTCAAAAACCGCGCGGTTTCAATCCGCGTTCGCCCCCGTGTGAGCAGGCACGCTGCTAGCAAAAAGGCGAACTCGTCAACGAGTTCGCCCTTCGCGATTTGCCATGCGTGAGCGCGCGTGCAAGCCACGCGCCTGTGCTCAGTTCAACGCTTGCCGCGCGGCCTTGATCGCCGCGAGCACCTGCTCGGGCGCCGTGCCGCCCGGATGATTGCGGCTCGCAACCGAGCCTTCGAGCGTCAGATACGAGAACACATCTTCGCCGATCAGATGTGCGACGTTCGGCAACTCGCCGCGCATTTCGTCGAGCGTGAGATCCGCGAGATCGCAGCCGCGGTCCGCGCAGATACGCACGGCGAGCGCGACCGCTTCGTGCGCATCGCGAAACGGCAGGCCGCGCTTGACCAGATAGTCGGCCAGATCGGTTGCCGTCGAGAAGCCTTGCAATGCGGCGTCGCGCATGGCTTGCGGCTTCACCGAAATGCCCGCCACCATTTCCGCGAAGATGCGCAGAGTATCGGCGACTGTGTCGACGGTGTCGAACAGCGGTTCCTTGTCTTCCTGATTGTCCTTGTTGTACGCGAGCGGCTGGCCCTTCATCAGCGTGAGCAGCGCCATCAGGTGGCCGTTCACGCGGCCGGTCTTGCCGCGCGCGAGTTCGGGCACGTCCGGGTTCTTCTTCTGCGGCATGATCGACGAGCCGGTGCAGAAGCGGTCGGCCAGATCGATGAAGCCGACGCGCGGGCTCATCCACAGCACGAGTTCTTCGGAGAAGCGCGAGATGTGCGTCATGACCAGTGCCGACGCGGCCGTGAATTCGATCGCGAAGTCGCGGTCCGAAACGGCATCGAGCGAATTTGCGCAGATGCCGTCGAAGCCGAGGGTTTTCGCCACTGCATGGCGGTCGATCGGATAGCTCGTGCCGGCGAGCGCAGCCGCGCCGAGCGGCAGGCGGTTCACGCGCTTGCGGCAATCGAGCATGCGCTCGGAATCGCGTGAAAACATTTCCACGTAGGCAAGCAGGTGATGGCCGAACGTGACCGGCTGCGCGACCTGCAAGTGCGTGAAGCCCGGCATGATGGTCGACGCGTTCTTCTCCGCCATGTCGAGCAGGGCCGTGCGCAACTGCTTCAGCAAATCGCCGATACGGTCGATCTCGCCGCGCAGCCACAAGCGGATGTCCGTCGCGACCTGGTCGTTGCGCGAGCGGCCCGTGTGCAGGCGCTTGCCCGCGTCGCCGATCAGCGCGGTCAGCCGCGCCTCGATGTTCAGGTGGACGTCTTCCAGATCGAGTTGCCACTCGAACTCGCCGCGCTCGATTTCACCCTTGATCTGCGCCATGCCGCGTTGAATCGCGGCGAGGTCGTCGGCGGCGATGATCTTTTGCGCGGCCAGCATCGAGGCGTGCGCGAGCGACCCTTCAATGTCGACGAGCGCCAGACGCTTGTCGAAGAAAACCGACGACGTATAGCGTTTGACGAGCTCCGACATCGGCTCCGAGAAGCGAGCCGACCAGGCTTCGCCTTTTTTGTGCAGTTGGGACGTCATGGTATTGGGCAGTTAAACAGCAGTTGAGCGACGGTTGAGCGAGCGGTGACGAGCAGACGGCGCGAATGCACATGACACGGCTGCAAGCGAATCGCCGAAGCGAAGAAAGACGCTGATTTTAACACTGGCGAAAGGCCGCGCCGGCGACTGAACGGCTCCGCGCCAGCGAGGCCGCGCGGGCGGTGCGGCCGTGGCGGGCCGGGGCGAGTTGGCGCGAGTTGGCGCAAGCCGGGCGCGGCCGGTGCGAGCTTGCGGCCGGGCACCTATTCGCGCACCAGCACGACCAGTTTCAGATCCTCGCGATGTGCGGGCTTGAAGGTGATCTGATCGTAGACGAGCCGGCCCTCGCGCGGATGGTTGAATTCGCGTCGCCCGCCTTCGCGGCCGCCCACGTCCTGCGAAGCCCAGAAGCGCGCAAACGCGTCGCTTGCCGCGCTCAGCGAATCGATCAGCGCGCGCGTGGGCGCATCGTTCAGATGACGGATGGAGTCCGCGCGAAACTCGGCGGCGAGCCGCCGCGCGCGCGTTTCCCAGTCGACGATCAATTCGCGCGCCGCCGGTTCCGTGAACGTATAGCGCAGCAGATTGCGATCGTGCGCGCCGTCCAGCCAGCCGACGAACAGCCCGGCCGCGCGCTCGTTCCACGCGAGCGCATTCCATTGACGGTCGAGTACATACGCCGGCGTGTTCACCAACTGCACTGTTTCGAGCAGCGTGGCGGGGGCGTCGGCGGCGGCCGGATCGGGTTCGGCCGGATCACGCTGCGCCGCCAGCTCGAACAGATACGCGCGTTCGGCGCGCGACAGTTGCAACGCGACGGCGATGCGCGCGAGCGCGTCGGCGGAAGCAGAGACCGGACGCCCTTGTTCGATCCACGTATACCAGGTCGGGCTCACCCCGCACAGTTGCGCCACTTCCTCGCGACGCAAGCCCGGCGTGCGGCGGCGCGGGCCCGGCGGCAGGCCGACCGCTTGCGGCGACAGCCGTTCGCGATGCGCGCGGATAAAGTCGCCGAGCGCGCGGGCAGGCGTGGCGTCGAGCGGCGGAGGGTGGTCGGCGGAAGCGGGCGGGCTCGTTCGCGTGGTGGTTCGCGGGGTCATTCGATTCTTGCGGCGCGTGAAGAGGGTGGTTTAGATACCAGAATAATCGCTTAACTTGTACTGGTACCGGGCGGGCTCTATTGTAGCGGCGTAGCGGCAGGAACGGCAGGCCGCGCTGCCGGACGCTACACGCGGACCCTCACGACACTTCGTCCCCACGCAGATAACCGGAGCTATCCATGAAGCATCACGATCAGGTCGCCGACGCCTTTGGGTCGACCGCCGCCGCCTATTTGACGAGTCCGACCCATGCAACCGGCGCGGACCTGCGCACGTTGGCCGAAGCGGTTGCCGCGACGCCGGGCGCGACCGTGCTGGACATGGGTTGCGGCGCGGGCCACGCGAGCTTCGCGGTCGCGCCGCATGCAAAAGAGGTGGTCGCGTACGACATTGCTGCGCCGATGCTCGCCACCGTCGAAAGCGCGGCGAAGGAGCGCGGCCTCGCCAACATCCGCACGCAGCAGGGCGCCGCCGAAAAGCTGCCGTTCGACGATCACACGTTCGACTGGGTCATCAGCCGCATGAGCGCGCACCACTGGCACGACGTGGCGCCCGCGCTGGCTGAAGTGCGGCGCGTGCTGAAGCCGGGCGGCAAGGTGTTGTTCATCGACATTGCCGGTATCGACCATCCGCTGCTCGATACGCATATTCAGGCGATCGAACTGTTGCGCGACGGCTCGCACATTCGCGATTACCGCTCCGACGAATGGATCGCAATGTTTGAAACCGCGGGCTTCAATGCGTCGATTCGCGAGCGTTGGCGCATCGACATCGAGTTCAGCTCGTGGGTCGCGCGCATGCGCACGCCCGAGCCGCGGGTGGTCGCGATTCAATCGCTGTGGCGCGGCGCGCCGGACGAAGTGCGGCAGTATTTCGAGGTGCAGGAAGATGGCTCGTTCAAGCTGGACGCGTTGATGATCGAAGCGAGTTGAGCCATGCGAGTTGATCAGCAGCGTTGATAGCAATCTTTCGGCGCAAAAAACAAAGCCGGCCGTGGCCAACCAATCCACGTCCGGCTTCATTCATTAGAGGAGCAGGGAGCAGCGGCGCCCGCAAAAAACGCCGCCGCGCATCCCCCAAGCGCTAGCCCGTATTGCGCAATCCCGCCGCGATCCCGTTGATGGTCAAATGAATCCCGCGCCGCACACGCGCGTTGCTGTCGCCCGCACGGTGACGCTTGAGCAGTTCCACCTGCAAGTGATTGAGCGGATCCAGATACGGGAAGCGGTTCTTGATCGAACGCGCGAGCAGCGGATTTTCCGCGAGCCGCTCGCTCTTGCCGGTAATCTCCGACAACACCTTCGACGTGCGCTCCCATTCCGCGACGATCCGCTCGAACACGTGCTTGCGCAGCTTCTTGTCGGACACGAGCGCCGCATAACGCGAGGCCACCGCGAGGTCGGTCTTTGCGAGCACCATGTCCATATTTGAGAGCAGCGTCGAGAAGAACGGCCAGCTCTTATGCATCTTCCTGAGCAGCGCAAGACGTCGGCCGCGTTCGGCGTCGCTCGACGCGTTGTCGAGATACGCGCCGACCGCGCTGCCGAAGCCATACCAGCCAGTCAGCAGCAGCCGGCACTGGCCCCACGAGAAGCCCCACGGAATCGCCCGCAGATCCTCGATCTTGCGATGCTTCGGGTCCTGCAATTTGCGCGACGCCGGACGGCTGCCGATGTTCAGCTCCGCGATCTCCGAGATCGGTGTCGACTCGAAGAAATACTCCTTAAAGCCGGGCGTTTCGTACACGAGCGCGCGGTACGAGGCCATCGCTGCGTCGGACAACTGCTGCATCGTTTCCTCGAATGCGGGCAGCTCCGAGGGCGCATTGCCGTGCGGCAGCAGCGAAGCTTCAAGCGTCGCGGCCACCACCGTTTCCAGATTGCGCCGGCCGATTTCCGGATTGCCGAACTTGCTCGCGATCACTTCCCCTTGCTCGGTCAAACGGATCTGGCCGTCGACGGTGCCGGGCGGTTGCGACAGAATCGCCTGATAGGTCGGGCCGCCGCCACGGCCGACAGTGCCGCCGCGTCCGTGGAACAGGCGCAGCGTGACGCCGCGCTCGTTGAAGAGCGCGACGAGCGCGAGTTCGGCGCGGTACAACTCCCAGTTCGACGTGAGAAAGCCGCCGTCCTTGTTGCTGTCCGAATAGCCGAGCATCACTTCCTGCTCGTTGCCCTGATGTTCGATGATCGAATCGGCGCCCGGCAGCGCGAGCAGATCGCGCATGATGTGCGGCGCGTTGCGCAGGTCGGGAATCGTCTCGAAGAGCGGGATCACCATCAGCGCCGCTTTGGCGGGATCGTTCGGGTTGCCGAGCTGTCCTTGCAGGAGGCCGGTTTCTTTCTGCAGCAGCATCACTTCGACCAGATCGCTGACCGTTTCCGTGTGCGAAATGATGTAGTTGCGCACCGCCCGCGCGCCGAACTTCTCACGCGTGACGCGGGCCTGCTCGAGCACGCCGAGTTCGCTTTTCACGAGATCCGAGTACTCGCCATAAGGCAGACGCAACGGACGCGGCTGCGCGAGTTCCGCGAGCAGCACCTCGAGCTTCTCGCTTTCAGAGAGCGCCGCGTAGTCGTCGTGGACGCCCGCGCGCTTGAGCAGCTCCGCAATCACCGCTTCGTGGATGTCCGAGCTCTGGCGCAAGTCGATGCTCGCCAGATGGAAGCCGAACACTTCGGCCGCGCGCGCGAGCGGCGCGAGACGCGGCGCGGCAAGCGGCGCACCGTGATGCGCGGCGAGCGAATCCATCAGCACATGCAGGTCGCGCACAAACTCGGATGCGTCGTCATACGGCGTCGCGCGGATCGGCGCGGCGCCGCGGCCAGCGCTGCGCAGCGGCACGCTGCCTTCGCCGAGGCGCACGCGCGCGCTTGCCGCTAGCCGCGTGTACATGCCGATAAGCGCGCGCCGATACGGCTCGTCCGTGCGGTGCGGCGAGCGGTCCGGCGAGATGTCGGCGAGCGCTTTGAGTTCGTCGCTTGCGCCGGCGAGCAGGTTCGACACCGACAACTCGGCGCCCAGCCTGTGCACCTGCTCCAGATAGTGTTCGAAGATCACCTCGGCCTGGCGCGCAATGGCGTGCTCGAGCGTTTCGGCGGTGACGTTCGGATTGCCGTCGCGGTCGCCGCCGATCCAGCTGCCCATCTGGAAGAAGGGCGGCAGGCGCGCTTCCAGGCCGTGCTCTTTCAGCGCTTCTTCGATATCGGCGTAAAGCGCGGGGATTTCCTCGAGGAAGGTCGCGCGGTAATACGACAGCGCGTTCTCGATTTCATCGGCCACAGTGAGACGCGAATCGCGCAGCATCCGCGTTTGCCATAGCGACGTGACGCGTGCGCGCAGCATGGTTTCGTTGTGCGCGCGCTCGCGCTCGGTCAACTGCTGGTCGCGTTCGGCGAGCAGACGCGCGACGTCGTGCTCGGCGTCGAGAATGCTCTTGCGCTGCACTTCGGTCGGGTGTGCCGTCAGCACGGGCACGATCAGCGCGTCGTTGAAGAACTGCTGCAGTACCGGCGTGGCCGCCGCGCCGGCTTCGACCAGTCGCTCCAGCGCATAGGCGATGCTGCCCGGTTGCGCGGCCGAGCCGGCCAGCGCGTGAATGCGGTGACGGCGATTGCGGTGACGGTCTTCGGCGATATTGGCGAGATGCGAGAAGTAGCTGAACGCGCGCACCACGCTCACCGTCTGTTCGGGACTCAGCGAGCGCAGTTTCTTGTCGAGCGTCTGCGCGGCGGCATTGTCGTCCTCGCGGCGAAAGCGCACGGCCGTCTGCCGGATCGTTTCGACGACGTCGAACACCTCGTCGCCTTCCTGTTCGCGCAGCACGTCACCGAGCAGCCGTCCAAGGTAGCGGATGTCCTGGAAGAGCGGATGGTCCTTGTCGTCGCGTGTGCGGCCGTTGGCTCTCGGCGCGGCGACACGCGTGTCACCGGATACGGCTTGCAGGGCTGGCGCGTTGTCGGCGGCTTTGCCTTTCGCCTTGCTGGTCGAAGACGCGGCCTCGCCGGACTTGCCCGGCTTCGGCATCTTCACGGTTTTGTCCGCTTTGACGGGCACGGAGGTTTTCCCGGCCTTGAGGGCTTTCGCAGCGTTGGCGGCATTGGCGGCCTTCGTGGGCTTTGCTGCCTTTGCGGCTTTCGCGCCCGATGTCGTGCGTTTGACTTTGGCCGGGTCGGCGACGTCGGCGGTGATAGATGCAGAGGCCGGGAACGCGCTGGCGTCGGCAGTGGAAGCGTTGGGCGATGCAGTGTTGCGGCGGGCTGAGCGCGCCGATCCGGAAGACGTCACGATGGGTTTCCTCAGGGAAGCCAGGGTCTGTTAAGTGATGAACTGCTACTGCGGAACTCGGAACTGCACTGAACTGCAACGTGAACTGCATGAAGCGGTATGCACCGATGGCGATACGCCGGGGAGGATGGCCGCGCTCGCACGAGCTCTGCATACGGCGCATGTTGCGCCGCATTGAATCATCGCGCATGCAGCGGCGCGATGCGCGAACGACCGTGCGTGAAGAGGCTGTGGCAAGACAGCCGCGAGACACCGTGGGACAGCCGCGCGTGGCGCGAAGCCCGTCTCCTCCATCGATACCGCGCCGGCACGGCGCCCCGCTGCCGCCTCGACCCGAGCCTTGCTCCGTAAGGGCGGCAGGCGGGTGAACCGAGGGGAGAACGCAAGGGCGCGTGCTAACATTCCTTGTTATTCCATCCCGTCATTCAATCGACAAGCTAATGAACACCGAGACGTTTGCCGCGCCACCCCACACGCTTGTGATTGCTTCGCGAGAGAGCCGCCTTGCGATGTGGCAGGCGGAGCATGTGCGATGTGCGCTGCACAAATTATATCCATCTTGCGAGGTAAAAATCCTCGGAATGACGACACGTGGCGATCAGATTCTGGACCGCACGCTGTCGAAGGTGGGTGGCAAGGGTCTCTTCGTCAAGGAACTGGAAGCTGCGCTGGCCGACGGCCGCGCCGATCTCGCCGTGCATTCGCTCAAAGACGTGCCGATGGAATTGCCGCCGGGCTTCGCGCTCTCCACGATCATGGAGCGCGAAGACCCGCGCGACGCGCTGGTATCGAACGATTACGATTCGCTCGCCGCGCTGCCGGCCGGCGCGGTGGTGGGCACCTCGAGCCTGCGCCGCGAAGCAATGCTGCGCATGCGCTATCCGCATCTGGAAGTGCGTGCGCTGCGGGGCAATCTGGACACGCGCCTTGCCAAGCTCGATCGCGGCGATTACGCGGCGATCATTCTTGCGGCGGCAGGTTTGAAGCGTCTCGGTCTTGCAGACCGGATCCGCGCGCTGCTCGATCCTGAGGACAGCTTGCCCGCCGCCGGGCAGGGCGCGCTCGGCATCGAGATTCGCGCCGACCGGGCGGACCTCGCGGCATGGCTCGCGCCGCTGCATCACGAACATACGGCGGCGGCCGTCGAGGCGGAGCGCATGGTGTCACGCGCGCTCGGCGGCAGTTGTGAAGTGCCGCTCGCCGCCTACGCCACGTGGCATGACGGCGCGCTGCATCTGCGTGGCGTCGTGGCCACGCCCGACGGCCAGCGCGTGCTGAGCGCGCAGGCGTCGGCGCCGGCGTCCACCGTGGAGCGCGCGGTCGCATTGGGCCGCGAAGTGGCGAGCGCGCTCGAACAGCAAGGCGCGATGGAAATTGTCCGCGCGTTGAGCACGGCAAGCGGCCCGGCGGCGTCGGGCGCGCAGGGCGGCGCAGAGCAAGGCCCAGCGGACAGCCCCTTGTCCGGCGACTGATGGCGGCCGATATTCCGCGCAACGCGTCCTCTTCAACCGCCGCTCAGGCGGCGTTCACGGTCGTCATTACGCGACCGGCCGGTCAGTCGAGCGAGTTGATCGCACGGCTTGCCGCGGCCGGCGTCGCCACCCTCGACTTTCCGCTGATCGACATCGCCCCCGTTGCGGACGATGCGCCGCTGCGCGCCGCACTCGCTTCGCTCGAACGCTACGCGCTCGTCGTCTTCGTGTCGCCCAACGCGATCGACCATGCGTTTGCGAAAAGCGGCGCGATCTGGCCACATGCGTTGCCGGTCGGCGTGGTCGGGCCGGGCAGCGTGCGCGCGCTCGCGCGTCACGGCGTGAGTGCGCCGGCGCACCAGATCATCAGCCCGGCGGCAGGCGTGGATGACGCCAACGGCCGCTTCGATTCCGAAGGTCTCTACGCCGCGATCGAAGCAGCGCTCGGCGAGGCGACGCTGGAAGGCAAGCGCGTGCTGATCGTGCGCGGCGACGGCGGCCGCGAGTGGCTCGCCGATCGTCTGCGCGAAGCCGGGGCTGAAGTGGAGACGGTCGCGGCATACCGGCGCCTCGTGCCCGAGCCTTCTATCGCCGCCTGGGCGCGCGTGCATCAACTGCTCGCAGGCGAACCGCATGCCTGGCTGCTCACGAGTTCCGAAGGCGTGCGCAATCTGCACGAGCTGGCGCAAGAACACCTCACCGCCGACGAAATCGTGCAGCTCAAGCGCGCGTTGCTCGTCACGCCGCATCCCCGTATCGCGCAGACCGCGCGGGCATTGGGTTTTGATAGGATTACGGTGTCCGGCGCGGGCGACGAGCGCATCGCCCAAGCCCTGCTCGCCGCCCTGCCGACCGTAGTTCAACCGGTACCGTCCAATCCGGCTCATTCACCGGCTCAATCACGCATGACTGAAACGAACGCATCCACGAACGCTTCACCCAAGCCGGCCGCGACCGCAAGCCTGCCGCCGAACCAACCCTTCACGCCGTACGAAGCGCAAAAGCGCCGCAGCGCGAGCGGACCGCTTCTGTGGTTTGTCGTCGTGGTTCTGGCTTGCGCCGCGGGCGTGGGCGGCTATGCGCTCAATCGCAAGCTGGAGCGCACCGAACAGCAGATTGCGCAACGTCAGCAGGCGAACGACACACAGACCAACGAGTTGCGCATCAAGACGGAGCAGGCGCTCGCCACGGTGCGTCAGTCCGACTCGCAGGTCGCGCAACTGGAAGGCAAGCTTGCCGACGCGCAGGCCGCGCAGCAGGCGCTGCAACAACAGTACGCGGATCTCGCGCGCAATCGCGACGACTGGACGCTCGCCGAAGTGGGGCAGATGCTGTCGGCCGCGAGCCAGCAATTGCAACTTACCGGCAACACGCAGCTTGCGCTCTTCGCGCTGCAAAGCGCCGATACGCGGCTCGCGGCGTCGGACAGCCCGCAGGCGGTCGCGGTGCGAAAGGCCATCGCGCAGGACATCGACAAGCTGAAGGCCGCGCCTTCCACTGATCTCACCGGTCTTGCCATCAAGCTCGATAACGCGGTCGATCAGGTCGACAGCCTGCCGCTTTCGGGCGAGGCGCCGATTGCGCATGCCACGCCGCGCGCGGCGACCTGGGCCGACACGGCGAAGGTCGCGGCGGCCACCGGCGAGCCGCGCTGGAAAGTGTGGTGGCGCGAGGTGACGAGCGGCATCGGCCAGCAGTTGACGAGCCTGGTGCAAGTGCGCCGTATCGACAACGCCGACGCGATGATGGTCGCGCCGGATCAAGGCTACTTCGTGCGGGAGAACGTGAAACTGCGTCTGCTGTCGGCGCGGCTCGCGCTGCTGTCGCGCAACGAAACCACGCTCAAGTCCGACCTGCAGGCAGCGGAAAATGCGCTGACGCGCTACTTCGATGCATCGTCGAAGAAAACGCAGAACGTGGTCGATCTCGTCAAGCAGGTCGAGGCCGGCTCCGCCGCGGTCGAATTGCCGAATCTGAATACGAGCCTGCAAGCGGTCAATCAATACCGGAGCCGAGGTTAATCATGGCGATCCGGGGACTTCTATGGCTCGCGCTGCTGTTCACCATCGCGGTCGTGCTAGCGGTGGTCGGGCGCTTCGACATGGGGCAGGTGCTGCTGGTGTATCCGCCGTACCGCGTCGACATCTCGTTGAATCTGTTCGTGGTCGGGCTGGTGGTGCTGTTCATTCTGGTCTACGCGCTCTTGCGCATCGTGCGCAATATCTGGCGCATGCCGCAGCGCGTGGCCGCGTATCGTGCGCGCTCGCGCGTCGCGAAGGCGCACGCGGCGCTGCGCGATGCAATCGGCAACCTGTACGCCGGGCGCTTTTCGCGCGCCGAGAAGGCCGCGAAAGATGCGCTCGCGAATGGCGACAACAAGGGCGCGGCCGGTTTGATCGCGGCGACCGCGGCGCATCGCATGCACGAATATGCGCGGCGCGACGAATGGCTTGCGCAGATCGACGAGGCCGACTGGCAGGACGCGCGTCTGATGGCCACCGCCGACATGCGCGCCGACGGCCGCGACGCGGACGGCGCGCTGACGGCGTTGAAGGAAATGCAATCGCAGGGCGGGCGGCGCATTCACGCGCAGCAGATCATGTTGCGCGCGCAACAGCAATTGAAGAACTGGGGCGAAGTGCTCAAGCTCGTCAAGACGCTGGAAAAGCGCGAGGCAATTCACCCGGCTGTCGCTGTGCGTTTGCGTCAGCTCGCGGCGGAAAATCTGCTGCGCGATCGTCGGCATAACGCCGATGCGCTGCTCGAAATGTGGAACTCGTTGACGCCGACCGAGCGTCATTCACCGCGTCTCGCCGATCTCGCGGCGGAATTGCTGGTCGCGCTGAATCGTCCGCAGGAGGCGCGCAAAATCGTGGAGGACGCGCTCGCGCAGAATTGGGACGCGCGTTTGCTGCGCCGCTATCCGGACACGGCAGGCGGCGATGCGTTGCCGCTGATCCACAAGGCCGAGGCGTGGCAGAAGGAACGTCCGGAAGACGCGGACCTGCTGTTCGCCTTGGGTCGGCTGTGCCTGCATCAGCAGTTGTGGGGCAAGGCGCAGTCGTTCCTCGAGCGTGCGTTGAAGCTGGCCGATAACGAGACGTTGAAGATCCGCTCGCATCGCGCGTTGGCCCGTTTGCATGAGCAGTTGGGCGATACCGAGAAGGCGAGCCTGCATTATCGCGAGAGTGCGTTGGCGATGAATATCGTGTGAGATTGCTTTTTGCGTGATGGGCGTTCGCTGAATCGCACGCTTGCTTTTGCACGTTGTACCTGATGGCCGCAGCCGACGCTGCGGCCATTTTTTTTGTTTCTGGTGCTGCGTGGGTTAGCCCCCTCTTAACGAGGGGCGCGGCCTGGCCGGCAAGGTGAATAACATCTGCCTGGGACAGAACCGCAGCCTGCCTGTATGCCGTCGGCGGCTGCTTTCGGCTACATCGGAACGAAGAGGAACAACTATGCTGCGACCGCGCGTGACAAGCTGGCTTGCTTTGGTAATTTTCGCGACCTTCGCAGGTTTCCTCAGCGGCTGCGCTCTACGTGACGATGCGGCCCATGAGTCGTCGCGGTCGGAGATCGCTTCACGCAGGGAATCGCTTGCAAGTTTGCCTTTCAAGGAGGGGTATCCCACAAAAGACGAGGCGTCCATCCTGAGCGATGAACTCCTTTTCCAGCGTGCGACCCAGGTCTACCTATGGGCGCTGCCCGCGGTGAACCTTTACGCGATGAAGGAAGGCTCCGAGGGCGCCTTTGGTGCCGGCTATACCGTGTTTCCGGTATGGAAGCGCCGGCTCGACACAAAGACCGTGATCCCTACGCCGAACTCAGATGTGATCTACGCGCTAGGCTACATCGATGTCGGCAAAAACGGACCGATGGTCATCGAGGTTCCAGCAAAACAGCAAGGTATCCTGAACGACTTCTGGCAGCGGCCAATCGAAGGGCCGACGATCGACGGAACGACCTACGCGGGCGATGTCGGTTTCGCAGGCCCCGATCGCGGCAATGGCGGCAAGTTTCTCGTGCTGCCGCCGGGTTACCAGGGGAAGATTCCGGACGGCTATTTCGTGTATCGGTCCCGCACGAACAACGTGCTCATATTCTGGCGAGCGTTTTTCGCCGATCCAGCCAGGCTCGCCTTGCCGGTCAGTCTGATGGAGCAAACGCATATCTATCCGCTCGGCAGACCGGCAGAGACGATGCGCTTCCCCGATGCCTCGGCTGTACCGGTCAACATGAACTATCCGGCTGACGGCCGCTTCTTCGACATGCTTGCCCGTTTCATCGACAGTGAACCGCGCGATACCGCCGATCCCGAATGGCGCGGGATGATGGCCGCCATCGGCATCGTGAAGGGCCAGCCGTTCAAGCCCGATGGGCATACGCGGCAAATCCTCGATCAGGCCGCGCGAACCGCCTTCAGAATGAGCCGTTCAATGATGTATGAAGGGCTGGCACAGCGTCCCGGAGGACTCATCTACCCGGACCGTCATTACGTCACGCCCACGCGGAATTTCGTCACCGACTGGGAATGGATGGACAAGACGGCAGGCTTTCTCGATCTCGATGCGCGCAGCGCCGCATACAGCGTCATTTTCGGAACCAGTCCCGCGATGGGATCGGCGGTGCCCGGCCAGGGCGCGCGATACCTGACAACGTTCAAAGATGCCGATGCCGCATTCCTGCGCGGCGAGCGCAACTACCGCCTCCACCTGCCGCCCAATGTTCCCGCCGCGGTCTTCTGGTCTGTGACGTTGTACGACTCGCAAACCGCGTCGGGCCTGGATAACGGCGAGCCGTTCCCGTCGATCGGCTCGCGCGACAAGCCCCTCGCAAACGCGGATGGATCGACGGATCTCTACTTCGGACCGCAGGCGCCGGCAGGCAAGAAGCGCAACTGGAGACGAACGGTGCCGGGGCAGGGATTTTTCGTGATGCTTCGCCTGTATGGTCCCACTCAGGCTTATTTCGACCAGAACTGGAAACCTGGCGATCTCGAAAGAGTGCAGTGAGCGGGTTGCGAAGAAGGCTGATCGGGCAGTGGTCAACGAGTAGCACGCGAGCCTGCCCTTATCTCTATTCGGGCTGCACTAGTTAGCGTGGCGCGGCGAGGGGCCGCTGATCGACGTTCGCGGCCAGTGTGGGCGCAGGCTTCGCGGACGTTCTCTTGCGACGCGTCGCCGCGCCCTGATTGTCGGCGCTTGCTTTCGCTCTCCGTAATGCCTCGGCGAGCAGCTTCGTCGCGTGGCGCGCAGTGATGCGGCTTTGCGGGACACCTTTGGCATCGAGCGCGATGACTTGAAAGAGCTCGCGGTCGCATTCGAGTTCCTGCTGGTACTGCTCTGCCGTGTCCAGCAGCAATTCGAGGAGCGTCTGACGGCGCTGTCGTTCGTCACGTGAAATAGCAGGATTGCTAATTATCGAAGACGTGAGTGTAATCAACGTGGTCAGTTGAGCTACCTGGCGGTCGCAGAGGTCGAAGGCGGAAAGGGCGAGTTTTTCGTACTGGAGTGCGTCGATGGGTGGACGTGCAGCAGATTGACTTTTGACGGGCCTGGTCATGGTGCGATCTTCCTGGTGATGCTTAGGATTGCCCGGACAACCGCTTTTGGGGAAGGGGTGAGCGGGCACGTGGCGGGGTTAGCAGACCGGCGTTGAAACCAGAACCGGCGAGCCTTGCGGCTCCCCCACCACGGCCCGCCCATAGAATTATAGACGTGCAGCAGCAGACGCACGGCCTGCCTGGGCAGGCGTGCGGGTTTCAACGTTCAGGCTGCTAAACCTGGTCGCTGGGTGTTTCCCGGCGACTTGGCGATTATAAGGGAGGGGCTGTCTTGAATTTGGTCTTGACAGTGAAATGCTGCGAGTTGGCTGAATGGATGAGGTGGGCTAAGGCGGAGTTGAATTGCGCCGTGGTTTGCCGGTTTCAACGCTAATGGTCCGGCGGACATTTTGCCCGTTGAGAGTGAAGGAGCTAAGCCCATCCATCATCTCGCACCACACCAAACCAACCGACCACTGTTCCCCCGCAAAACCACCGCGTCATTCACAAGCAAAAAAGCCCCAGCAGCAAATCGCCACCAGGGCTCCCACCTTAAAAACCCACCTCACCTCACCGATTAACCATCTTCGCCGGCACGCTAATCGCCAGCAACCCACCCAACACCATAAACGCGGCGAGCATATACATCCCCGAATCATTAGCCGCGGTCGCCTGCTTCAACCACCCCACAGCATATGGACTCAAGAACCCGGCCAGATTCCCAATCGAATTGATCATCGCAATCCCGGCCGCCGCGCCCGTCCCCGCAAGAATCGCGGTAGGCAAACTCCAGAACAGCGGCAAGGTAGTGAGAATGCCCATGGTCGCAAGCGTGAGAGAAGCCATCGCGAGCAATGTGTTCTGCGCCCACACCACCGACAGCACCAGCCCAATCGCTCCCGCAAACGCGGGCAACGCAATATGCCAGCGGCGCTCGCGCGTACGGTCCGCACTGCGCGCGACCAGCACCATCGCCACCACCGCGGCCGCAAACGGAATCGCGGAGAGCAAGCCGATCACCAACGCATCCGTGACGCCGGTCGCCTTGATAATGGTCGGGAGCCAGAAGCTCACGCCATACAAACCCATCACGAACGAGAAGTAAGTCAGGCTCAGCATCAACACGCGGCCGCTCGTCAGCACCTGGCGGATCGGCATGTCGTGTTTGGTCGCTTCCTCGGCGGAAACGTGACGCTGAAGCAGTTCCTGTTCTTCCTTCGTGAGCCACTTCGCTTTCGCAATGCGGTCGTCGAGTGCGAAGAACACGAGAATGCCCACCAGCACCGAAGGCAGCCCTTCGAGCAGAAACAGCCACTGCCAGCCGTGCCAGCCGTTCATGCCGTTGAACGTCTTGAGGATATATCCTGACACCGGCCCGCCGATCACGCCGGAGAGCGCAATCGCCGTCATGAACCACGTCGTCATGCGCCCGCGCCGATGCGCCGGATACCAGTACGTGAGGTACAGAATGATGCCGGGAAAGAAGCCGGCTTCAGCAACGCCGAGCAGAAATCGCATCACGTAGAACATGGTGGGCGTGGTGACAAACATCGTCAGCATGGAGAGCACGCCCCACGACACCATGATCCGCGCGATCCACACGCGTGCGCCGACCTTGTGCAGGATCACATTGCTTGGAATCTCGAAGAAAAAGTAGCCGACGAAGAAAATGCCTGCGCCGAAGCCATAAACGGCGTCGCTCAGGCCGAGGTCGCTCGTCATTTGCAGCTTCGCGAAGCCCACGTTCACGCGATCCAGATACGCGACCACGTAGCAGAGCATCAGAAGCGGCGCGAGTCGCCAGTTGACCTTGCGGTAGGTAGCCTCTTCAAAAGTGGAAGGCGGCGCACCCGCGCCGGGATGGTGGAGCGGATCTGCGGGACTAGCCATGGTGTCTCCTCTATTCTTGTGGAATTGAAGTGCCGCGTCGATCGATTCTAGCCGTGCGGCGCGGCTCGCACGTCATTTAGATACCGGGGGAAAACACTGAGCCCGGCAAGCGCCGCGCGTGAACGGCGCTTGCTCACGGCACATCTGCGTACACAAAAAGCAGCGGCGCAGCGCGGGATGCAACGCCGAATACCGCGTCAAACCCAGCGCCAGATACATCGCAAAGCAAAACGCAACGCGCAACGTCCCGCGCGCTGCTACACGCAGCGTCCGCCGTCCACTTCCAGACACACGCCGGTGATGAACTCCGCTTCGTCCGAAGCCAGATAGAGCGCTGCGTTGGCAATATCCTGCGGCGTCGAGAAGCGTCCCAGCGGAATGCCGGCGAGAAAGCGCTTGCGGTTCTCAGGCGTATCCTCGACGCCCATGAACTCCGAGAGCAGCGCCGTCTCGCCGATCACCGGATTCACGCAGTTCACGCGAATGCGATCGGGCCCGAGCTCCACGGCGAGCGACTTGCTCGCGATAATCACCGCGCCCTTGCTGCCGTTGTACCAGACGAGTCCCGGCCGCGGCCGCACGCCCGCCGTCGACGCGATATTGATGAAGCTGCCGCCGCCCTGCTCGCGAAAGTACGGCACGAACTCCTGCACGCTCCAGTAGATGCTTTTCACGTTCACCGCGTACACGCGGTCGAACTCCGCTTCGGTGACTTCGAGCACCGGCTTGTTGCGATGCGTGGTCCCCGCATTGTTGACGACGATCTGCACGCTGCCGAAGTCTTCGAGCGCCGCCTCGCGCAGCTTTTGCCAGTCCTCGCGTTGCGCGACGTTGCCGGCGACCGCAATCGCTTTGCCGCCCGCCAGCGCAATTTCGCTCGCGACGCGCTCGGCGGCCGGGCCGTTCAGATCGTTGACCACGACGTTCGCGCCTTCGCGCGCATAAGTCTTAGCGATGCCCTCGCCGAAACCCGAGCCGGCGCCTGTGACAATGGCCGTTTTACCTGTCAACCGCATGATGTCTCCGCTGTATATGTTGTGAAGTTGTGACGTTGCAACTGGTGAAGCAGGCACCCGCTCAGCAGCTAGCCGTGCCGGATCGCAATGGTCTTCAGCACCGTGAAGCCATACAGCGCCTCGAAACCTTTCTCGCGTCCGTGGCCCGAATGCTTGACGCCGCCAAACGGCAATTCGACGCCGCCGCCCGCGCCGTAGTTGTTGATGAACACCTGGCCTGAGCGCAGACGCCGCGCAAGACGCATCTGCCGGGCGCCGTCACGCGTCCAGATTCCGGCCACGAGCCCATATTGCGTGCCGTTGGCGAGCGCGAGCGCCTCGTCTTCGTCGCTGAATTGCATGGCGGCGAGGACGGGGCCGAACACTTCATCGCGCGCGAGGCGGTGGGTTGCGGGCACGTCGCGCAGCAAGGTAGGCGCCTGATAGAAGCCGCTTTCCGGTGCTTCTGGAATCACTTCGCCGTGCGCGGCCATTGCAATGCCGTCGTGCTGGGCGTCGGAGAGGAAGTCCCACACGCGCCGCTGTTGCTTTGCGTTGATGAGCGGCCCGCAATCCAGGTCGGCATGCGAAGGCCCCACGCGCAACGCGTTGAATGCGCCGCTCAGCCGGTCGAGCAGCGGCTCGTAAATGGCACGGTCGATCAGCACCCGGCTGCCCGCCGAACAGGTCTGCCCGGCGTTCTGCACGATCGCGGAAACGAGCACGGGCAGCGCGGCGTCCAGGTCCGCATCGGCGAACACGATTTGCGGGGACTTGCCGCCAAGCTCGAGCGTGACCGGCACGTGATTCTCGGCGGCCATTTGCGTGACGAGCTTGCCAGTTTCGGGCGAGCCGGTGAACGAAATATGATCGATACCCGGATGACGGGCGAGCGCCGCTCCGGCGTCATGTCCATAGCCAGTGACCACATTGAGCGCACCCGCGGGCAAGCCCGCCTCGGCCGCGAGTTCGGCGACGCGCAGCACGGAAAGGCACGCGTCCTCGGCGGGTTTGACGACGCATGCATTGCCGGCGGCCAGCGCCGCGCCCACGCTGCGCCCGAAAATCTGCATCGGATAGTTCCACGGCACGATGTGGCCGGTCACGCCGTGCGGCTCGCGGATCGTCATTACCGTGTAGCCGGCCTGGTAGGGCAGCGTCTCGCCGTGCAGCTTGTCCGCGGCGCCGGCGTAGAACTCGAAGTAGCGCACGAGCGCCGCGGAATCGGCGCGTGCCTGTTTGAGCGGCTTGCCGGTGTCGCGCGCTTCGAGCTGCGCCAGTTCTTCCTGGCGCGCGGCGACGAGCATCGAGAGCCGGTACAGCACGCGTCCGCGTTCGGCCGCGCTCGCGGCGCCCCATGCACCTTCGACGGCGCGGCGGGCGGCGTGCACGGCGGCGTCGATGTCCGCCGCGGTGCCGCGAGCAAGCTGCGTGAACGGCTGGCCGTCCGAGGGATCGAGCACGGCGATCGTGTCGCCGCCTGAAGCAGCGGCCCACTCGCCGCCAATGAAATGCCGGGCTTCTTCCATGCAGACTCCTTCAGATGTGGCGCAGCAGGCGCACGCTCGACCGGACGCGCAAAGCGAGCGCCGTTACGCGGTGTTCACAAACGAGAGGCACAATCGGGACCCACAAACCTGAGACACAACCGCGAGACCCGACCGCAACGCGCCAGATGATTATCGCGCCGATCCGGCGAGGGGCGCCATCGGCCGATTGGCTATAATGGCGCATTCCGTACTGTCCGGCCGCAGCGCTCGCATTCGAGGCGAGTTTCACCACGCATCGCCTCGGGCGCACGCGCTGCTTGCCGTGCTCCGAATTCCATCCTGACCAGAGAGCGCTCATGAGCTTCAATAACGTCCCCGCAGGGAAAGACCTTCCGCAAGATTTCAACGTCATCATCGAAATCCCGGCGCAAAGCGACCCGGTGAAGTATGAAGCCGACAAGGACCTGGGCCTGCTCGTCGTCGACCGTTTCATCAGCACCGGCATGCGCTATCCGGCCAACTACGGCTTCATTCCGCAAACGCTGTCGGGCGACGGCGACCCGGTCGACGTGCTGGTGATCACGCCGTTCCCGCTGCTGGCGGGCTCCGTGGTTCGCGCACGCGCGCTCGGCATGCTGCAAATGACCGACGAATCGGGCGTGGACGCAAAGCTGATCGCGGTTCCGCACGACAAGATCTGCCCGATGACCGCGAGCCTCAAGTCGATCGACGACGTGCCGGCTTACCTGAAGGACCAGATCAAGCACTTCTTCGAGCAATACAAGGCGCTGGAGAAGGGCAAGTGGGTGAAGGTCGAAGGCTGGGCCGACATCGAAGCCGCGCACAAGGAAATCAGCGAAGGCGTGGCGAACTACAAGAAGTAATTGGCCTGACGCGCCGGTCGGACAGAATCAAGTCATCGGTTCGCCGATCGGCACGCATCACGCTGGAAACCGCGCGAGCCCGGAAGGGCCGCGCGGTTTTTTATTGCATCTGCCTCGCGATGCCTGAACGTATGCAGGCGACTCCATGCGCTCGCATAGCCGCAGTGCATCGCGCGGATGAACCAAAGCCATTTTTATATCTTGGTGTAAACCCTTATTATTTGTGGCCTGCGGCGGATTGTCCCGACCGCGGCCATGTCGACAATGGGCATGCATAGCCTTTCATAGCCGTGCGGTTCGCCGCAATCGCCAGCAACGCGCCCGCTTCAGGAGCACATCGTCCGGATGTCGAACCGCAAGTCCAACACGCCGTCTTCTTTGCCTCGCTGGTCGAATCGGCTGTATGCGATCGTCACGGCGATCTATCGCAAGCGGCCGGTGTGGATGGTGTCGTTTTCGGCCAGCGAGGCGAGTCTCTCCGAAGGCTTGCGCGCCGCGTGCGCGTCAACGGCGATGCTCGCGCTCGGCAACCTGTTGCACGATCCGGTCTTCGCGTGGGCGGCGATCGGCGCCTTCTGGACCTGCCTCGCCGATGCCGCCGGCTCGAACCGCGCCCGCTTCGCGTCGATGATGGGCTTCACGCTGCTTTCCACGCTATGCGGCGGGCTCACCGCTTTCGCGTCGGCGAGCGGCACGGCGGTGGCCGCGCTCGCGGTCCTTGTGTTCACGAGCCTCGGCGCATTCGGCCGCATCTGGGGCGCGGCGACCTCGCAAGTGACGATTCTCGCCGCCACCGCCTGCGTCGTGATGGTCGACCGGCCCATGCGCGATGTCCGCGAAGGGCTCGCGTTTCTCGGCGTTTATCTGACCGGCTGCCTGTTCGCTGTCGCGCTGAGCCTGACCGTGTGGCGCATTCATCCGTTCGGCGCGAGCCGCTCGTCGTTGCGCACGGTGTACTTGCGGCTCGCGGATATTGCGTTCGACAGCGCCCGTCTGCTGCAACAGCGCAGCACGCCGCGCGAGTGGGCGACCCATGCTGCGCAGTTTCGCGCCGATGCGCGCGCGGCGCTGGAGCGCTCGCGCAAGGCGCTGGCCCGCGTCCCGGCAACGCGAACCGGCGCGCGCGAGACTTACGACACGCTGCTTGGTCTGTTGACTGAAGGCGAGGCATTGTTCGCGTATCTGATCGCCGTCTCGGGCGCGTGCGAAAAAATGCCGGGTGACGGGCGCCACGCTCGCCGCGTCACGCGCGCAGCGCGTCTGCTCACAGCAATGGGCGAGCTGTTGCGCAACATCGGCGCCGACGCTAACGAGGCGCGCTGGACCTATCTTTCGCAACAGCAGTTGCGTTTGCGCCGGCTCGCGCAGCGTCTGGAAAGCGCGCTCATGGAGCCGGTAAAGCTCAAGTCCGACTTCGAGCTGGTCGACTTCACGCCGGTGCAGGCGGTGCCGCCGCGTTTCGCAGAGAGCGTCGCGCTCACACTTGCGCGACTCTGGTCGACCCTCAAGGCTAATCTGTCGGTCGAATCCGTCGGCTTGCGCCATGCGGCGCGCGTCGGCCTGACGACGACCGCCGGCTTTCTCGTCATCCGCGCGCTGGGCTTGCCGTTCGGCTATTGGGCGACCATGGCGACGCTGCTGATTCTGCAGCCGTCGATTGCCGCGACGTGGCCGCGCAGCATCGAACGCGCGGCGGGCAGCATTGTCGGCGGCGTGCTGGCGGCGGGCATCGGCTATGCGATTCATTCGCCGCTCGGCATTTCGCTCGCGGTCTTTCCGCTCGTGATGGCGACGATGGCATTGCGCCCCGTCAGTTATAGCCTCTTCGTGCTGTTCCTCACGCCGACCTTCGTGCTCGTGGCCGACTTCGCGGCGCCCGGCGCGAGCGGCATCGCGTATGCGGTGACGCGCCTCGGCAACAACGTGCTGGGTTGCGTGCTCGCGCTTTTCGCCACGTTCTACCTGTGGCCGACGCGCGAAAAGACCGATTACCGCGCGTATCTCAGCGAAGCCGTGCGCGCCAATCTGGCTTATCTGCTGGCGGCGCTCGAGTCGCCGCGTCAAGGCGAGAAGGAGGTGGAGCGCCTACGCCGGGCGGCGGGTCTGGGCAGCAATAACGCAGAAGAGGCGATCGCGCGGATTCGTCTGGAAAAGCTGGAAGACTCCATGGTCGACACCGTCGCGCTGACGGTGCTGAGTGTGCTGCGCAAGATGGCGGGGACGGCGACGCAGCTTCGCCTGAGCGCGAACCGGCGTGATTCTGATGGTATGCACGCCGAGCTTGGCGAGTGGGTCGAGGCGGTGAGCGCGGACATCGAGGCCGCGCTAAATCGCACGATTGTGCCGCTGCGGCACGAGCTTCCGGCACGGGAGCGTCTGACGCCGCTCGAGGCGGATGCGGTGGGCGAACTGGCGCTGATGCAGCGCTTGCTCACCGAGCGGATGCGCGAGGCGCGGGGGTGATCGGGGAGATTGGCGAGGGGAGAGCGGCGGGGCGAGAGCAACGGCGCCAGACCCGACGGGGCGAAAGTGACGGCGCAAAGCAATGGCACGGAAGCAGCGGCTCGGAAGCAACCGCACGGAAGCAGCGGCACCAAAGCAGCGGCACCAAAGCGCCAGCGCAAGACCCAAAACACTAAACAGCCGCGCAAGTCTCACGCGCAAGCGTGCTCCACGCACACCTTCACGCGCCGTCGCCTTTCCGCTCGACATCCTCAACGTCAACGGCCAACCCCGGCTCAGGCAACGGCATCACCGATTCAAGCGTCCTTCCTCCCGCAGCCAGCGCGCGCTTCTGGTCCGCGGTCAACCGCTTCACCCAATATTCGGCGCGCGAGGCGCTCGAACGGTTCGCCAGTTCAAACGACGCCAGCACGCGCACCGGCTTGCGCGAACGCGTATAGCGCGCGCCCGCGCCACTCGCATGTTTTTCGAAGCGTGCCTCGACGTCGGTGGCGATGCCCGTATAGACGCTGCCGTCCGAGCATTCGAGCAGATAGAGAAACCACGTCATGGACGCGCGTCAGCCTTTGAACGGATTGTGTTCGCGCAGCTCGTCCACATACGCGTGGATGCTGTTCTTTTCATTGTCGAGAAAGTGGCCGACCGCATCCGCGAAAGCGGGATGCGCGAGCCAGTGCGCCGAGCGCGTGACCGTCGGCAGGAAGCCGCGCGCCATTTTGTGTTCACCCTGCGCGCCGCCTTCGAACGCGCCAAGCTTTTCTTCGATGCAGAACTCGAGCGGCTGATAGTACGCGGTCTCGAAGTGCAGGCAGGGCACGTGTTCGAGCGCGCCCCAGTAGCGGCCATACAGCGTGCCGCCGGTCTTCGCGTCGCGTTGATAGACGACGAGCGAGCTCGCGATGGGCTTGCCTTCAAACTCGGCGATCACGAGCAGCAGATTTTCCGGCATCGACGCGCCGATCATGCGGAAAAAATCGAGGCTCAGATACGGAGTCGAAAAGTGCTCGCGGTAAGTCTGCCGATAGCATTTGCTGAAGAAGCGCCAGTCCGCGTCCTGAATGTCTTCGCCGCGGATGCGGCGCATCGTGATGCCGGCGTCGCGCACCTTGCGGCGTTCCGCGCGAATGTTCTTGCGCTTTTTCTGTTCGAGGGTGGAGAGAAAATCGTCGAAGTCGCGATAGCCGTCGTTCAACCAGTGAAACTGCACGCCTTCGCGCTGCATCATGCCCATTTCGGTGAGCGCGTTCGCTTCCGTCTCGGTCGGAAACAGGACATGCAGCGACGACACGTCGGCCTGCTCGGCAAATGCCATCAAGGTGGCCGCGAGGTGCCGCAACGCATGCGGGTCGGCGGCGAGCAGGCGGTTGCCCTGTACCGGCGTGAACGGCACCGCGCACAGCAGCTTCGGGTAATAGGGCAAGCCGTTGCGCTTGTACGCGTCGGCCCAGGCCCAGTCGAACACATACTCGCCGTACGAGTGGCCCTTCAGATAAACTGGCGCGGCCGCGGCGAGCTTGCCCGTGAGCGGGTCGGTCAGCGTGACGAATTGCGGCGCCCAGCCGGTGTCCGCCACCGCGCAACGGGTGGCGTCCAGCGCGCTCAGAAACTCGTGCCGCAGAAACGGCGTGGATTGCGGCTGCCGCGCGAGGAGGGCGTTCCATTCGGCGGCGTCCACCTCGGAGGGCGACGCCAGAATGCCCGTGCGATAATCAAAGCGTTCCTGATTCAATCTGTGTGACTGTCCCAATGAGCGACGCGGTCCGTCAAGCACGTACTGCGTCGTTCGTTTATCCGAATTGTCGTTTGCCCGTTCATCCGTTCCGTCGAGCCAATAACAAGCCGCGTGACTCGCAAGCTTTCCGCTTGCCCGTCTATCCTGCCATGAAGACACGAATCGCTCTTGCTCAAATCAATGTCACCGTCGGCGACTTCGCCGGCAACGTCGCGAAGATCGTTGCCGCCGCGCGCGACGCACACAACGCCGGTGCGAAGCTGCTGGTCGCGCCTGAACTCGCGCTGTCCGGCTATCCGCCCGAAGATCTGCTGCTGCGCCCGGCGTTCTATACCGCGAGCGCCGCGGCGTTGGCCGACCTCGCCGCGCAACTCAAGCCGTTTGCCGGCCTGCATGTGATCGTCGGTCATCCGTTGCGCGATAGGGCAGACGCGGGAGCGAACGGCGCGAACCTGGGTCATGGTAATGCAAACGCGCCGATCGAGCGCGGCGTGCCGCCGGTCGACACATTCAACGCGGCGTCATTGCTGGTCGACGGCAGGATTGCGGGCAGCTATCGCAAGCAGGATCTGCCCAATACCGAAGTGTTCGACGAGAAGCGCTACTTCGCGTCGGACCCGCAGCCGTTCGTGTTCGAGCTCGACGGTGTGAAGTACGGCGTGGTGATCTGCGAAGATGCGTGGCATGCGTCGGCCGCGCAAATGGCGAAGGCCGCCGGCGCCCAGGTGCTGCTGATTCCGAACGGCTCGCCGTTCCACCTGAACAAGGAAGCGGTGCGCTTCGACATTCTGCGTGCGCGGATTCGCGAGACCGGGTTGCCGATGGTCTACGTCAACATGGTCGGCGCGCAGGACGAACTGGTGTTCGACGGCGGCTCGTTCGTGCTCGACGCTCAAGGCGAACTGGTCGCGAAGATGCCGCAGTTCGAGGAAGCGACCGGGTTCGTGGACTTCGAAAACGGCGCGCCGTTGCGCGGCCAGCATAACGATGCGAAAGGCAGTGGTGCCTGCAACACGATTGCGCCCGAGCTCACGCTCGAAGCGCAGGTATACGCCGCGCTCGTCATGGGCGTGCGCGACTACGTGAACAAGAACGGTTTTCCAGGCGCGCTGATTGGCCTGTCCGGCGGCGTGGACTCCGCGCTCGTGCTGGCGGTCGCGTGCGACGCGCTGGGCGCGGACCGCGTGCGCGCGGTGATGATGCCCTCGCGCTACACGGCGGACATCTCCACCACGGACGCCGCCGACATGGCCCGCCGCGTCGGCGTGCGCTACGACGAAATTGCCATCGCGCCGATGTTCGACGCGTTCCGCAGCTCGCTCGCGCAAGAATTCGAAGGCCGCCCGGAAGATGCGACCGAGGAGAACATTCAGGCGCGCATCCGCGGCACTTTATTGATGGCGTTGTCGAACAAGTTCGGCTCGATCGTGCTGACAACCGGCAACAAGAGCGAGATGGCGGTGGGCTACTGCACGCTATACGGCGACATGGCCGGCGGCTTCGCGGTGATCAAGGACATCGCCAAGACGCTCGTTTATCGCCTCTGCCATTACCGCAATCAGGCGACCACCTACGACAAGCAGAACGTGATTCCCGAGCGCATTCTGACGCGCGCGCCCTCCGCCGAGTTGCGCGAGAACCAGACCGACCAGGACAGCTTGCCCCCCTATGACGTGCTCGACGCGATCATGCGCATGTACATGGAAGAGGACCGCTCGCTCGCCGAAATCATCGCCGCGGGTTATGCGGTCGAAGACGTGAAGCGCGTCACGCGGCTCATCAAGGTCAACGAGTACAAGCGCCGCCAGGCGCCGATCGGCATTCGCGTCACGCATCGCGCATTTGGTCGCGACTGGCGTTATCCGATCACGTCGCGCTATACCGAACCGGTGGAGTGAGCCAGCGCCTTGCGCGCTGCCCGGAGCGCGCCGGACTGCCGCAAGGCATCCGGCGCGGCGTAGAATAAAAATCATCCATTTTCCTTTCACTCTTCCAGTCACGAGACGAGGTTCGCCATGAAGCGCATCACCGCAGTCATCAAACCGTTCAAACTCGACGAAGTGCGCGAG
Source organism: Burkholderia sp. WSM2230 (assembly GCF_000472445.1). Taxonomy (GTDB): domain Bacteria; phylum Pseudomonadota; class Gammaproteobacteria; order Burkholderiales; family Burkholderiaceae; genus Paraburkholderia. The sequence goes on along the minus strand of NZ_AXAJ01000004.1, from coordinate 286,694 downwards.
GCGCTCGCTGAAGTCGGCCTTACGGGCCTGACCGTCACCGAGGTCAAAGGCTTCGGCCGGCAGAAAGGTCACACCGAGCTCTATCGTGGTGCAGAGTATGTGGTCGACTTCCTGCCGAAGGTGAAAATCGAAGTCGTCGTGGCGGACAACCAGTGCGACCAGGTGATCGACGCGATCATCGGCGCGGCGCGCACCGGCAAAATCGGCGACGGCAAGATCTTCGTCGCTGACGTGGAGCGCGTGATTCGCATCCGTACGGGCGAGGAAAACGAGGCGGCAGTTTAAGCCGCTCGCGCACCGAAGCGGTGCGCCGGCGCGTGACTGAAACGCCGCGCGCGCTTTAGCGCAGTTTCATGAAAGCTCGCGCGCCAATAAAAAACGGTGCGATACCCTTGCGGACATCGCACCGATACGCGCCTCTCGCAGCAGCGTGAAAAAGATTCTCTTGAAGAACTTCCAGGCCCCGAAGGCGACGCCTTCGGGGAACACCGTCCGGTTAGAACGAGTGTTGAATACCTGCGTACACGCCGGTCTGGCTGTGGCCCGGCAGCGGGTTCTCGTTGTACGAGACTGTGCCGTCCGAAGCGGTAATGTTGCCGCCATTGCCTGCGTTGTTCGCGTCCAGACCGAAGTTAGCCGACTTGCTGTTGCGCACGGTTGCGATCTGGATGTCCAGCAGCGTGCGCTTGGACAGGTTGTACGAACCGCCGATCGTGTAGATCGTTGCGTTGCCGCCGCCCTTGTTCGCGTTCACGTGATAGACCGCAGCGATCAGCGCTGCAGCCGGCGTGGCTTGCCACGTCACACCGCCCCATTCGTGATCGAGCGAGGTCGGCGAGGTGCCTGCGGCGGTAGCAGCCGACGACGTGCGCACTGCCTGGTACGCGCCCTGGACCTTGAACTGGCCGAGGAACACGTTGAAAGCAGCCGTGTATTCACGCGATGCGGTGAACGGGTTCGTGAAGTTGCCGTTTGCGCTATTGCGGATTTCGTCGTACATGCCGCGAACCTGGAACAGCGACGAGGTGTACGTGAGTTGCAGACCCGCTTCGCGGCCTTGCGACGTCGTGCCGTTACCGTTCCAGTTCGTCGCGTTCGACAGTGCGTACTGGCCGTACACGTCAAAGCCGTAGAACTTCGGCGACTGGTAAGCGATATTGTTGCTCGATTGCGGCCAGTTGCGGCCACGTACCAGCGATGCCGACGACCAGTTCGATTGACCGAACGGATCGAAGTCCCACACGCCGTTCGAGATGAACAGCATACGACCCATGGTCAGCGTACCGTATGCGCTGTTCGACAGACCGACCGTTGCCCAGCGATTGAAGAGACCGCCGCCGCCAGGACCCTGGCCGTTCATCGTGTTGAACGAGCCTTCCAACTGGAACAGGACCTTGTTGCCGCCACCGATGTCCTCGACGCCCTTCATGCCCCACAGGCTCGTGCCCCAGTCACCGCTTTCCGCGCGCCAGCGCGAGGTTGAACCGGTATAGTTGGCGTTCGGCAGACCGCTGATGTATTCGAGACCCGCGTCAAGGCGGCCATACAGCGTCACGCTGCTTTGAGCATGCGCAACGACCCCGGCCGACATCAGCGCAGCGGCGAGCAAAGCTTTCTTCATCTTCTCCTCCATACCCTGTCAAAAAGTGAAACCCAGTACTGCGAATGGTGTTCGGACGCGAGCCGCGCCGAACAGAAATCGGTACCAGGGAGATTAGCGGGCGGATTGGTCTCCTGTCCTGACGTGCAGCCTTGAGGCTGTTCTGTTCGCCATGCCGATCCCTCGCCGACCGGTTCTCCTCTGTGCTTTGAAGTGAAACTACTTTTAATGTACTTAGTTTTGCTACTTTGGTTACTAATTTATCAAAAATAAACTTGAGTGTGAGAAGAAATTAGTACCGAGCTTGACCTGTGTCTCCAAATTGCAATACCGGTGTGCGCAAAGGCTCGTTGCGGCGTCCGACGAAACGGCGAAAACCCTTATGCGACAAGCGAATCACGGATCGAGAAGGGCGAGATCAAGGATTGCCACTATTGACGCATTCACTGCGGCAGGCTAGGGCGGAAAACGTGAGCTGGAGAGCAGACTGGACGAGGATTTCGCGGCCGAAAAGCGCGGATTACGCAGTTGACCGAAACAAAAAAGGCGCCCGTAAGCGCCTTGTAAAACTACTTTGACTACAGCCGGTAATCAGGATTCGTCGCCAAATCTCAAATACCAGGCTGTGCGACATGTTTTGCTATTTAAGACTGCCGGAAAGGAACTGCTTCAGCCGCTCACTGCGCGTATTTCTGAAAACCTGATCCGGATGGCCTTCTTCTTCCACGCGGCCTTGGTGCAGGAACATCACGTGATTCGACACGTTGCGCGCAAACGCCATTTCATGCGTGACGACGATCATCGTGCGGCCTTCCTCGGCCAGCGTCTGCATGACCTTCAGCACTTCGCCCACCAGTTCGGGATCGAGTGCGGAGGTCGGTTCGTCGAACAGCATGACGTCGGGGTGCATGGCGAGCGCGCGCGCAATCGCCACGCGCTGCTGCTGACCGCCCGACAGATGCGACGGATACTGCTTTTCGAGGCGCGGCGCGAGGCCGACCTTTTCCAGATACTCGCGAGCGCGATCTTCGGCTTCCTTGCGCTTGAGCCCGAGCACGTTCACGGGCGCCTCGATAATGTTCTCGAGCACGTTCATGTGCGACCACAAATTGAAGTGCTGAAACACCATCGACAATTTGGTCCGCACGCGTTGCAGCTGCTTCGGGTCGGACACGCGCAGCGCACCGTTCTTCGCCAGTTGCGTACGGACTTCTTCGCCGTCCACGAAGATGCGCCCAGCGTTCGGCTGCTCGAGAAAGTTGATGCAGCGGAGCATGGTGCTCTTGCCCGAACCGGAGGAACCGATCACGCTGATTACGTCGCCGGCGTTCGCCTTCAGGGAAACGCCCTTGAGGACTTCGTTGTCGCCGTACTGTTTATGAAGCTCGTCGACGAAAAGCTTTTGCTTCGTGTTGTTCATCAGAATCCTTGGGCGTGCTTACATGCCGGGCGCGGGCCCGATTATTTGCCTTGCGGCCGCAGGTAAGCGAGCCAGCGGTGCTCCGCGCGGCGGAACAGCCACACGAGCGCGAAAGAAATGCACAGATAGAGCAGGGCGGCAATGCCAAAAGCATTGAACGACTGATACGTCGCGGAGTTCACGTCGCGCGCGATCTTGAGAATGTCCGGCACGGTCGCGGTGAAGGCGACGGTCGTGGCGTGCAGCATCAGGATCACTTCATTGCTGTAGTACGGCAGCGCACGGCGCAGTGCGGAAGGCAGAATCACGCGCCGATACAGCGTAAACGACGACATGCCGTACGCGCGTGCCGCTTCAATTTCGCCATAAGGCGTCGCCTTGATCGCGCCGGCGAAAATCTCCGTGGTGTACGCGCAGGTGTTCAGCGTGAACGCGAGCAGCGTGCAATGCATGCCGTCGCGGAAGAACGCGTTGGTCAGCTCGTGATTGCGAACGATTTCGAGGCTGTATAAGCCCGTGTAACACAGCAGCAACTGCACATAAAGCGGCGTGCCGCGAAAGATGTAGGTGTAGAGCCAGACGAGACCGGCGAGCCATTTCTTCTTCGAGACGCGCGCCACTGCAAGCGGGATCGACAGGCAGAAGCCGAGCCCGATCGAAACGACCAGCAGCCACAGCGTGATCGCGAGGCCGGTGAAGCGGTAGCCGTCCGTGTAGAGATAATTGCGCCAGTATTCCTGAATGATCTCGATCATAGATCCGCCTTTCGCACGCCGGTCGAGTAACGCTTTTCGAGGTACATCAGCACGAAGTTGGACACTGTGGTGATGACGAGATAGATCGCCCCCGCGAGCAGGGTGAAGAAGAAAAACCGCAAGGTGCCTTTGCCCGCGTCCTGCGAAGCCTTGACCACGTCCGCTAGACCGATGATCGACACGAGCGCCGTGGCCTTCACCATCACCTGCCAGTTATTGCCGATGCCGGGCAGCGCGAAGCGCATCATTTGCGGGAACATGATTCGGGAGAACACCTGCCAGCTCGTCATGCCGTAGGCCGCGCCGGCTTCCAGCTGGCCGCGCGGCACCGCGAGAAACGCGCCGCGGAACGTCTCAGTGAAGTACGCGCCGTAAATGAAGCCGAGCACCGCGACGCCGGCCACGAAGGGGTCGATGTCGATCTGCTCCCAGCCGAGCATGTCGGTCAGATTGTTGAGCCAGATCTGGATGCTGTAGAAGAGCAGCAGCATCAGCACGAGGTCGGGCACGCCGCGCACGAGCGTCGTGTAGACGGTGCCGGCGCCGTACGAGAGGCGGTTCTTCGACAGTTTCGCCGCCGCGCCGAGAAGGCCCAGCAAGAAAGCGAGCGCCAGTGACAAAACCGCCAGCTTGACGGTTTGCCAGGTGCCGTTGAGAAGCAGCGGGCCGTAGCCTTGAAGGAACATAGGGGGTCCTTGACGATGCGTTTGCGACACACCGCGAAAGACGCGGGCGGACCGGCGCCGCAGGTAACGCGGGCATCGCCCGCCGTGATCCGCAGCGCACAGCGCACCGCTGTGCAAATCATGACTGCATGGCCGTTGCCGGTCCTGCAGCGCGCTTTTCGACTCTCTTTGAAACTAGACCGACTGTATTACGAAGCCCCGGGCACGCCCATGCGGGCGAGCCCCGAGTCTCCTGTTTGGTGCATTTGACGGAAACCCGGGCAGGACGCCCGAGGCAGGCGGCCGTTTCAGGCGTGCCCGCTGGCCGCTCAGTGTCCGGGATAGATCTCGAAGTCGAAGTACTGCTTTTCGAGCTTTCTAAACGTGCCGTCCTGGTGAATCTGCGCGAGCGCCTTGTTGAACATCGTCTTAAGCTCGGCATCTTCCTTGCGCAGACCGATGGCCGTGCCTTCGCCGATGGTTTTCGCGTCCTTCACTTCCGGGCCGGCCCAGGCGAAGCCTTTGCCGCGCGGCGTTTTCAGGAACCCCGCGTCGGCCTGGATTTCGTCCTGAAGCGCGGCGTCGAGCCGGCCGGAGGTGAGGTCGGCGTAGACCTGATCCTGGTTCTGATAGGGCACCACCGTCACGCCCTTCGGCTCCCAATAGGCCTTGGCGTACGCTTCCTGAGTCGTGCCCTGTTCGACGCCGACGCGTTTGCCCTTCAGCGATTCAGCGGTGGGCAAGAGCGGCGAGCCGGCTTTGGCGATCATGCGGGCGGGGGCGTCGAACAGCTTGTCGGAGAAATCGATCTGCTCGCGGCGCTTGTCCGTGATGGTCAGCGACGACACGATTGCGTCGAACTTCTTGCCCTTGAGTGCCGGGATGATGCCGTCGAAATCCTGCTCCACCCATACGCACTTGACGTTCATTCTTGCGCACAGCGCCTTGGTCAGATCGACGTCGAACCCGACTACCTGGCCGCTGGCCGCCTTCGATTCGAACGGCGGATAACTGGCGTCAACCCCGATGCGTACGGTTTTCCATTCTTTTGCCATGGCGCCGGTGGCCATGACGGCGAGCGCTACGCACAGTGCGAGCTTCTTCATGTTTCTCCTGGGTCAAACTGATCGTCTTCTTGTCCGATCCCGACGAAGCCTGGCTTGTGGCCGGCCGTCGCTATTCTAGGCGGTCAAAATTGCAGCGCCGTCGCGGTTTGCGCGTGATGTCCGGCCGTGCCGGCGCGCTTTGCGCCACCATGTGCGGTGAAAAGCGCGGTATTTTACCCGAACAGGGAGCGGGCGCCAGTCCGCGGTGTGCGCCGCGCCCGCGCCGCCTCGGGAGGCGTTGCGTGTGCGCGACGCATGCACGCCGCATCGCTGCAAAGCCGTGCGCTGCAGTTTCGTCCGCAGGAACGCGCGGTGGCTCGTGAAGTCACGTGCGATTACGCGGATTTGCGAAACGATCCAGTGCGCTTGCGCCCGATTGTCAGGGGAGCGGCGAGCCCATACATTCTCGCCATCGCCAATTTCACCGGGAGTACGTCATGATCGAAATCCGCCGCTCCGCAGAACGGGGCCATGCCAACCACGGCTGGCTGGACTCGTATCACAGCTTTTCGTTTGCCGACTACCGCGACCCCGAGCACGTCCATTTCGGACCGCTGCGGGTTATCAACGAAGACCGCATTGCGGGCGGACAGGGCTTCGGCACGCACGGACACCGCGACATGGAGATCGTCACGTATGTGCTCGAAGGTGCGCTCGCGCACCGCGACAGCATGGGCAACGGTTCGACGATTCGTCCCGGCGACGTGCAGCGCATGAGCGCCGGCACGGGCGTGATGCACAGCGAGTTCAATGCGTCGCAGGACGAAGAGGCGCACCTGCTGCAGATCTGGGTGATTCCGCAACGTGCGGGCGATCAGCCGGGCTACGAGGAAAAGCGCTTCGACGCCGCCGACAAGCGCGGCCGTCTGCGCGTCGTCGCGTCGCCCGACGGTCGCGACGGCTCGGTGACGATCCATGCGGACGCGTCGATTTACGCCGCGCTGATCGACGGCGCGGAAACGGCCACGTTCGCTGTGCCGGAAGGGCGGCTCGTCTACGTGCACGTGGCGCGTGGCTCGCTCGCGGTGAATGGCGAGGCGCTGCAAGCCGGCGACGCGGCGAAGCTCAGCGATATCGACACCGTGACGCTCGAAAAGGGCGAGCAGGCGGAAGTGCTGCTGTTCGATCTCGGCCGGCTGGACGGCTGAGGCGGCGCCGGTCGCGCGTCCTTCAACCAGAATGGTTGAGCGCGCAACCAGTGCGAACGGTGCGCAAGCCATGCACCGGCACCGGCTGACCACGACGCGGCTCGATGAAAGAAACGCCACGGGAAACCTTTCCCGTGGCGTTTCTGTTTTTGCGAAGGCGGCCATGCCGGCCGTCTTCACGCAGTTCCAGCTCGCCGGGCTTGCGGCGCGGCGAGCGTCAGCGGAACTGCTATGCGGCTTACTGATTCGCAGCCGGCGCCGACGCCGCGCCATGATGTTGCTGCCAGCGCTCGCGCATTTTCTCGTGACGCGATTCCATCTTCGCAAAGCGCTGCTTCAACGCGGTGCTGACGGTCGTCTTCTGCTGGTCGTTCAGGCCGTTGTAGAACTTGAGCCAGGCGTCCGTGGTCTGCTGGCGCAACTGCGCGTCTTTCTGCTCGATCTGCTGATGAGCGGCGGCCATTGCGTTCAGATCCAGAATCGGCTGTTGCTGCGCGGCCTTGAACTGGTTCTTCATCTGCTCGTGATTGGCGCGCATTGCCTCATGGCTCTGCTTCATGGTGTCGAGCGCGGCTTGCCACTGCTTTTCCTGATCCGCGTTCAGCTTCAACTGGTCATGCAGTTGCGTGAGCTCCTTCATGAAGTGGCCGTGCCAACCGCCGGGGCCGCCGTGGGCCTCGTGAGGTGGTTGGGCGGCATAAGCCGCGCCCGCGCCGATGGCGAGAGCGGTGGCGGCAACGGCGAGGGCACGCGAGATTTTTCTGGTGGACATATAAGGCTCCTTGTAATGGAATAGCCGACGATGCATCCGATTCAAGTGGCGGCCTGCATTCGGTAAGACACAGCGTAGAGAAGAGCATCGGCCCCTGTGTTACGCGGTCTCGCGCCGCTGTTACGGGCCATTACGTGCAGCTTTCACCGTAACACCCGGTAACCCTTGAGGCCCGCCTGAAACCGAAAACCGCACGTGCCGCGCGTTAAACTTCATTCATGGCTACTCAAATACTTGTTGTCGACGACGACGTCGAACTGCGCGATCTGCTGCGCGACTATCTGGCCCGCCAGGGCATCGAGGTTTCGGTGCTGCACGACGCGGGCTCGCTCGAGCGCAGGCTTGAACGCGAGCGTCCCGATCTGATCGTGCTCGATCTGATGATGCCGGGTGTGGATGGGCTCACTGCATTGCGCAAGCTGCGCGCGTCGGGCGACGACATCCCCGTCATCATGCTGACCGCGCGCGCGGACGATGTCGACCGGATCGTCGGTCTCGAACTCGGCGCGGACGACTACCTCGGCAAGCCGTTCAATCCGCGCGAACTGCTCGCGCGCGTGCAGGCGGTGCTGCGCCGGCGGCGCACGTTGCCCTCGGCGGCGGCGCCCGAGCAGCGCGAGCCGTTCAGCTTCGGCCGCTTCACACTGGATTTCCAGTCGCGCACGCTGCATCTGGAAGACAAGCCGCTCACGCTGTCGGGCAGCGAGTTCGCGCTGCTTAAAATTTTCGTCAATCACCCCATGCGTACGCTGACGCGCGAGCGTCTGCTCGAGCTGCTGCACGGTCCCGAATACGACGGCACCGACCGCGGCATCGACGTGCAGGTGTGGCGTCTGCGGCGCATTCTCGAAACGGACCCGTCCACGCCGCGTTTCATCCAGACAGTGCGCGGGCGCGGCTACGTGTTCGTGCCCGACGGCGAACAGCATGCGCCGGCCCATTGATTCGCTGTTCGGGCGGCTGGCGTTACTGGTCGTCGCGGTGTTGCTGCTGTCGCATTTCGCGTGGTATGCGCTCATGCGCCTCGAGCGCAGCCAGTTGCAAACCCGCTATGCGGTCGAGGAAGCGACTTTTCTCGTCGACGCGGTGCGCCAGCACGTGGTGCGCAACCCGGACCAGCCGCTGCCGTCACGCGTGAAACTCGTCGACCCGTCGAGCCCCGAAGTGCCGCCCGAAACGTCGGAGATGCCGCCGCCGCTCGAGCGTTTCATTGAAGATGCGCGCGACCGCATGCCGTCCGGCACGCAGGTGCGCGTCGGCCTGCCGGGCCGTCCGCCCACGCTGTGGGTACGCGCGCCCACGGATCGCAGCTGGATCGTCGTGCCGGTGCAGCCGTTGCGGCCGCCGCGCTCGCTCGACCGGACCGTGCTGTGGCTCGTCATCATATTTTCATTCGCCGTGATGGCGGCGCTCTTTGCCGCATGGGCGCTGCAGCAGCCGTTGCGCTCGCTCGCGCAGGCGGTGGCGCGCTTCGGGCGCGGCTTGCCTGTGCCGCCGGTGCCCGAGCGCGGACCGCGCGAGTTGCGGCAACTGACGCATGGTTTCAACCAGATGGTTCAGGAAGTCGCGCGCACGGAAAACGACCGCGCGGTGATGCTCGCCGGCGTCGCGCACGATCTGAAGACGCCGCTTGCGCGCTTGCGGCTGCGCGCCGAAATGATGGACGAAGCGAAGATGCGCGACGGCGTGGTGCGCGACGTCGATTCAATGACGCACATCGTCGAGCAATTCCTGGTGTTCGCGCACGACGGTGCGGACCGCAGCGAAGCCGTGGAAGTCGACGCGCAATGCGAGCGGGTGGTGCGCAGCTATCGCGCGGTGGCCTCCGGTGCGCCGACCGTGCAAACCGAGCTGCGCGCCGGCCCGGGCTTTCTGCTGCCCGCCGCCACGCTCGACCGGATTCTGTCGAACCTGCTCGACAATGCGCATGCGTATGGCGCACCACCCATCGTCGTCGCCACCGCGCGCACGGCCGAAGGCTTCACACTCTCCGTGAGCGACAACGGCAAGGGCATCGCCGCGCAGGACCTCGTCAATGCAAGCCGGCCTTTCGTGCGGCTCGATCCGGCGCGCGGCGGCAATGGTCATAGCGGCCTCGGGCTCGCAATCGTCGAGAGGCTGGTGCGGCGCGCGGGGGGTGAGTGGGAGATCGGCAACCACGAAGGCCGTGGCTTGCGAGTTCTGATGAGCTTTCCGTTTTCCGCGCTGCCTCAGGCGCGGGCAGCGTCGGAAACCGTCTGGTAGAGGGGGCGCAGGCGCGGCGTTGCGTAGCACCTGGTTTATGGCGTTTCGCCTTCGCTGCGATTTGCATAGCTATTGCTTCGGCCGCTGTCAGGACCGCTTCACGCGCATGCGTTCCAGCGCTTGCGCTCTAGTCGGAGAACAGCGTGTTCAGCGCGTTCGCCGCTTCGCTATCCACGGTATTCCACGTCACGCTTTCGGCCTCGAAAATATAGTGGGTCGTGTATTTGCCGAGGCGCGCGAGTATCTCTTCCTGAATGACTTCGGGTGCGACTTCCAGCTTCAGATACCAGGCGGTGGACGATAGCCGCGTTTGAAACGCGCCGTATTCCGCCAGCAGATGATCGAACGCGTCAGCGTCCTGATCGCGGCAAACAATGACCAGATTTCCCTTCATGCGAATCTCCCGTTAAGGCGGTAGCGACAACTCAAGGTCAGTGTCGATCATACCTGCCTGGCCGCGGGAGGCTCGAAGTCCCGGCTTGCGTTGTGTCAGAAGGTCGGCTCGCGATTACCAGACGTTGGCGACCGTGCGCGCGGGCGGCGCGGTGTCGTCGGGCGGCAGGGCTTCGATGCGGTCGCGGCCGCCGGTTTTGGCCGCGTAGAGTGCCATGTCGGCGCGGCTCATGATCCGCTCGGGCAGGTCGTCGACGGAAAGTTCGGTAATGCCGATGCTCACGCTTAGCGTCACCGAAGCGGGCAGCTTCGACGACGGCACCGCTTTCAGACGCAAGCGCAGGCGCTCTACCACTTCGCGGCCCCCGGCAAGGTCGGTGGCCGGCAGCAGCAGCCCGAATTCTTCGCCGCCGAGCCGGCCGATCGCGTCGGCGCCGCGCAGTTCGGCTCGGCAGGTGTCGACGAAATGTTCTAGCGCGCGGTCACCGGCGGCATGGCCGAAGCGGTCGTTGATCTGCTTGAAGTGGTCGAGGTCGGCAATTGCCATGCACAGCGGCTGGTTCCCCAGATGCGCGCGGTCTATCTCATGACGCAGCAGATCGAGGAAATAGCGGCGCGACAGCGCGCCCGTCAGCGCGTCGTGCCGCGCCTCCGCCGAAAGCAGCGTATTGGCCGACTGCAACTGCTCGGCGAGATCACGCGTGGCCCGATGATGGCGCCGCTCGCGCACATACGACACGGTGATCACCCACGCGAGCGCCACGGTGCCCGCCAGTGTCAGAAACACCAGCAGATGGTCGCGCTTGTGGTTGCGCAGCAGTTCTGGCCAGGCGGAGAGCGGCTCGACGAGATGCGCGGAGAGCCCGGAGTTCAGTCCGCCGCGGGTCTGATACAGCGACGGTCCGGGCTGCCCGGCCGAGCCGAACAACTGCCCGGCCATAGCCGCGGACACCCACGGCGCCTGCTCGCGCACCTGGGTATCGACGCGAATCTGGATGTCCGGGAACGCGTCGCGGCGATAGGTCACGGTGCGGTCCCCGGCGCTCATCTTCGTGACGCGCGAATTGGGCAGCGCGTGGCCTTCGAGCTTGCTGTCGTGCGCCATGATGATGACGCCGTTGTCGTCGGCGACAAAGGTGCCGGCATGCGCAACCCAGTGGCGCAGCCGCGCGATTCCCACCTTGGCGACGACCGCGCCCGCCAGCTGGCCGTCGGCGTAGACCGGCACCGCGATGAAGATGCCGGGTTCGCCCGTGGTGCGCCCTACGCCATAGGTCTCCGAGAACGCCCCGAGCAGCGCATTGGTCAGATAGGCGCGCACACGCATGTCGACGCCCAGGAAGGAACTGCGCGGCGCCTGCATATCGCTGCCGACATCGCTCGAGGCCACGCAGATGCCATTGGCATTCACGAGCCATACCTGATCGAGCCCGGAAAAGCCTTGAGCGCGGTGCAGGAAGGTGCTCACGGCACCCATATGCGGGTCGTTCAGCAACGCGGCGCGCAGGGCGGGTTCCGTCGCATCGCTGTTCGCGGCATAATTCCGGGATTGCACCAGTGCGTTCTGGACCACGTCCATTTCGGCCATGGTTGCGGGGATGGCCCGCGACATAGCGAGGTCGCTTGCGATCACCTCGGCCATGTTGTCGACGATCGAGGCGGCCATCTGACGTTGCGCGTGCAACGCCGCCGCAAGCTCTTGCTGTACCATCCGGTCCGCGACCATGCCGGCCACGAACCAGCAAGCCAGTACGATCAGCATGAAGCCGATCGGGCCCGTTGCGTGTCGCAAGGTTGTCCTGTTCATCGACCCTCTGATCCGTCTGGCTGAAACATGCAACTAGCTTATTCGTGGCAGCGCCGCGGCGCTGTTTCGCCCCGCATTTCGCTCGGGGTCGCGCCGCGCGGGGTTTCGCCGTTCGGGTTTATGCCGTTATTGGAGCGCGCGGTCGTACGCCGCCGCAGCGGGCCGGGGTAAAACCATTAACGCAGGCGCATCTTTGGGGATTTTAACCGTCATAGGGCCAGAGGGCACCGTTATTGGGTCACGAAATCCATATTGGCTGCACCCGTTAGGCTCTTAACGGCAACCGCGCTGGTTTCTTGATGCCGTGGGCCGCGTTCGGCGCAAGGCCGCTGTCAGGCCATTGCGGGCCCCTTGTCAGGCGGCCGTTGAAAGTTGCGGGGAATTGCCCCCAATGGTTGTGCCTGAAACATAGGATGGTGTAGTGTCGTGCCGTCCAAAACAAAGGAAAGCTCGCCAGCCTACGGGCGGCGTCTGTGGCGACAGGACTCTGGCTTGACGAATGAGGTTCCGGGGCGGCTTGCCCAGCGGCGCTTCCGTTGCCAGTCCACATGTCTCCTACGCTAACGATTTACCGCGCACACGCGTTTTGCCATGCCTGATTTCCGCTTTCCGGACCAATCTTCAGACCGCCGCGCGGCAGCCGCCGCCTCCTTCGCGCGTTCGACCGCCTGTATACATGAGGAGTGGGTCTGATGGATTTCAGCTTTGACCTGAAGCGCACCGCCAATGCGTCGGCATGGCGAGTGCTGCCCAACCGCTGGGACTTCGTCGCGTTCCCGCTCATCATCTGCATCATCGCGATGGCGGCGATCGGCTTTCACGAGACGCTCGCGCCGATGTCCACCCTCAAGACGCAGGCGATCTCGCTCGACCCCGCGAATCTGCCCGAGTATGCAATGCGCACGACATTGCGCATGCTCGCGGCGATGGTGGCGTCGCTGATCTTCACGCTGGTCTACGGCACGCTTGCCGCGAAGAGCCGCCGCGCGGGCCTCGTGCTGGTGCCGATTCTCGACATCCTGCAGTCGGTGCCGGTGCTCGGCTACATCTCGTTTACCGTCACGTTCTTTCTCGCACTCTTTCCGGGGCGCGTGCTGGGTGCCGAGCTCGCGGCGATCTTCGCGATCTTCACGAGCCAGGCATGGAACATGACGTTCAGCTTCTACCAGTCGCTGCGCACGGTGCCGCGCGATCTGGATGAAGTCTCGCGCGGTTTCCACCTGACGTCGTGGCAGCGCTTCTGGAAGCTCGAAGTGCCGTTTTCGATGCCCGGCCTTATCTGGAACATGATGATGTCGATGTCCGGGGGCTGGTTCTTCGTGGTCGCCTCGGAGGCGATCACCGTCGGCAACCGCACGATCACGCTGCCCGGCATCGGCGCCTTTCTGGCGCAGGCCATCACCGACAAAAACCTGCACGCCATCGGCTGGGTGATCCTTGCGATGACCGTCGTGATCCTCGCGTACGACCAGTTCCTGTTCCGCCCGCTGGTGGCCTGGGCCGACAAGTTCCGCATGGAGAACACCAGTTCCGGCGACGCGCCCGAATCGTGGCTGCTCGACCTGATTCGCCGCACGCGGCTGATTCATCGGCTGCTGGTGCCGCTCGGCTGGATGTTCGCGAAGGCCGCGCGGGTGCCGCTGCGCATGCCCGCGCTGCAAGGGCCGCGCTTCCAGATTCCGCAGATCCAAAAGAGCTCGCGCGTCGGCGACATCGTGTGGGCCGCGCTCGTGCTGGTCGGCACCGTGTATGTGGTGTACCGCGTGTTCATCTATGTGCGCACCGGCGTGTCGCTCGACGAAGTCGGCCATGTGTTCGTGCTCGGTCTCATCACGCTGCTGCGCGTGGTGGTGCTGATCGCGATAGCGTCCGTGATCTGGGTGCCGGTCGGCGTGCTGATCGGCCTGCGGCCGGCGCTGGCCGAGAAGATCCAGCCGCTCGCGCAGTTTCTCGCCGCGTTCCCGGCCAATCTGCTGTTTCCGGTGTTCGTGATCGTGATCGTGCGCTTCCACCTGAATCCGGACGTGTGGCTTTCGCCGCTGATCGTGCTCGGCACGCAGTGGTATATCCTGTTCAACGTGATTGCCGGCGCGACTTCGTATCCGAACGACTATCGCGAGGCGGCCAGGAATTTCCATATCCGCGGCTGGCAATGGTGGCGTCAGGCCATGTTGCCGGGCATCTTCCCGTACTACGTGACGGGTGCGATCACCGCGTCGGGCGGCGCGTGGAACGCGAGCATCGTCGCGGAATTCGTGCAGTGGGGCGACACCAGAGTAGCCGCGCACGGGCTCGGCGCCTATATCGCGCAGTCCACGGCGGCGGGCGATTATCCGAAGATCATTGTCGGGATCGCGGTGATGTCGCTGTTCGTCACGCTGTTCAACCGCCTGTTGTGGCGGCCGATGTACGCCTACGCGGAAGCCAGGCTGCGGCTGGACTGAGGCACGAGCCTCTGCGCCAGCCCCGCCGTTGCGCGCCGCGCCCGCCGCAGGAGTACCAAGACCCGGGCGGCCCGGCGTTTTCCTGAGAATTGAAGGCATAACGCGATGCAAAATCCTAAAGCTGCTATGACCGCCGCGCCGATCCAGACGCCGCCGAAGCCGCCGCGCCTCGGCGAAGAAATTCTGCGCGTCAAGGACGTGTGCCGCGGTTTCAATAAGACGCAGGGCGAGCTGCTCGTTCTGGACGACGCCAACCTGTCGCTGCGCGAGGGCGAGATAGTCGGACTGCTCGGGCGTTCGGGCTCGGGCAAGTCGACGCTGCTGCGCATCATTGCCGGTCTGATCGAGCCGACCGACGGCGAAGTGACGTATATGGGCAAACCGCTCGACGGTCCCGCGAAGGGCGTCGCGATGGTGTTCCAGACGTTCGCGCTGTTCCCGTGGCTGACCGTGCTGCAAAACGTGGAAGCCGGGCTGGAGGCGCAGGGCGTGGCCGCGCGCGAGCGGCGCGAACGCGCGCTCGCCGCGATCGACCTGATCGGTCTGGACGGCTTCGAGAACGCCTATCCGCGCGAGCTGTCGGGCGGCATGCGCCAGCGCGTCGGCTTTGCGCGTGCGCTGGTGGTGGACCCCACGCTGTTGCTGATGGACGAGCCGTTCTCCGCGCTCGACGTGCTGACCGCCGAAACCCTGCGTACCGACCTGCTCGACCTCTGGACGCAAGGCCGCATGCCGATCAAGGCGGTGCTGATCGTCACGCACAACATCGAGGAAGCGGTGTTCATGTGCGACCGGATTCTGGTGTTGTCGTCGAATCCGGGCCGCGTGATTGCGGAGATCAAGGTGCCGTTCAAGCATCCGCGTAATCGTCTTGATCCGGCGTTCCGGCGTCTGGTCGACGAGATCTACGCAAAGATGACCGCGCGCCAGACCGACGAGAAAACCAGGAAGGGTCTCGAACTGCACAGCTGGTTGCCGCATGTGTCGACCAACCTGATGGCCGGTCTGATCGAGACGCTCGCCGCCGCGCCGTATCACGGCCGCGCGGACATGCCGGAAATCGCCCGTTCGCTGCACCTGGAAGTGGATGACCTCTTTCCGGTCGCGGAAGTGCTTCAGCATCTCGGTTTCGCCGACGTCCGCGAAGGCGATATTTTCCTCACGCCGCCCGCGCGTGTGTTCGCTGAGTTCGGCACGCAGGAGCGCAAGATGATGTTCGCCGAGCATCTGCTGCGTCACGTGCCGCTGGCCGCGCGAATCAAGAAGGTGTTGAACGAGCGCCCGGGGCACCGCGCGCCGCGCGTGCGCTTCGAGCAGGAACTCGAGGACTTTCTGTCCGACAGCGCCGCGGAAGAAACGCTCGACGCGGTCATCAACTGGGGCCGCTACGGCGAGATTTTCTCGTATAACGACCAGACCGAAATTTTCAGTCTGGAAGACGTGGAGTCGTGAGCGGCGTGAGCGTTCAGCGCCCGGCGCAACGAAAAACGGCAGGGGAGACCCTGCCGTTTTCGTTCAAGCCGCGCGGAAACGTGATTGCCGAGTGATTGCCCGGCCCGCCGCTGCGCCTGTCGGCGTTATTGCAGGTTGCCCCAGCGTTCCACCGCCGGTTCCGCCGACGCCCATTTCCAGCCTTTGTCCTGCTGACACGCGCTTGCGGTGTACCAGTCTTCGTGTGCGTTCGGGCCGTCGCCATCCTGCACCGAGAACACGAATTCCTTGCACAGTGCGAGCGCCGAACCGAACGCGCGGGTCACGCGCACCTGGCCGTGGCCGTTCTCGACAGGCAGCGTATGTTTGATCGACCAGGGACGCGTTTCGCCGACCGGCATCGCGCCGGCCAATGCCGCGATCAGGTTCTGCTGGTCGCTGTGCATGCTGCGCATGTAGCGGCCCACGGCTTCGTCGGTGGCCGCCTGCACGGCGATGCCGACGCCGATGCCAACCGCCGGATTCGACGTGACGAGCCCGGAGGCGACACCGGCGGCCGCGCCGCTTGCCGCGCCGATCGACGAGCAACCGCTGGTCAGAAGACCCGCGCTGATACACAGCGCGCCGGCGAGCGCCGTCAGGCTCACGCGATGCAGCGGCCTGACCGCCGCGAGCGCACGCACCGTCATTGCAAGGCACCCCACCGTTCAGTGGCGGGTTCGGCCGACGCCCACTTCCAGGTGTCGCCGTCGCGGCAAATGGACGCGACGTAAAACGCGCTGCTTGCGGGGACGTTCTTCGTGGCGATGTGATCCACGGAGAAGACGATCTCCTTGCAGTCGAGCGCGCCCGCGCTGATCGTGCGGCTGACCGTGACGCGGCCGTGCTCGTCGTCCTCGATCGGCATGGTGTGCGTGACACTCCACGGAGCGATTGCGCCGACTTCGAGTGGCCCGGCAATTTTCGCGATGCCGTCCTGCGTGTTCTTGTGGACTACGCGCTCCGAGTACTGAACGCCGGCTCGCGCCGCGGCGACCGCGCCGAGACCGATGCCGGTTGCGACCGCGGCATTGCTCGTGACCTTGGCCGCGAGCGCGGCGCCGGCGATACCCGCGCCGGCAGTCGCGCCTTCCGTGTAGACCGAACTGCAGCCGGAAAGCGCCGACGCGAACGCTACCGCCAATGCGACGACGGCCGTGGCCTCGCGGCGCCCACCTGCGGCCGCTTGTTCCAGGCGGGCTTCACCGCGCGCCTTGAAGCGCAGCTTGAATCGCGATTCGAGGCGCGGTTTCAGCCACCCGCCGCACATCATTTTGTTTTGCATTCCCTGTCTCTGCTCTTGCAAAGCGCCGGGGTTCGCGCGAAGGCAGCGGCGAACCGGCGGCATGTTCTCCCATTGCCAGAAATGGGCTGCTGCATTTTGCAGGATGCGTTTTGTAAATGGCAGAGGGAAAATGCAAGCAATTGCAAAAGATGGTGCGCGTCAAACCGGTTTCTGCTCGCCTTCGGGGCCGGTTTGATTGGCGGTGCGAACTGTTCGAAGAGGGGCTTCTACAACCCGGCGTCTGCCCGGCCTTACTGTTCGGTATCTTCTTCCGTGCCTTCGTCGCCGTATGCGCTCAAACGGTTGTAGAGCGTTTTCAAGCTCACGCCGAGCGCTTTCGCCGCGCGCCGCTTGTCGCCGCCGCAGTATTTGAGGGTGCCGAGAATGATCTGTTTCTGCGCGTCAGCGAGGGGCGTGCCGATCCATACACTCATGGCGTCGCCTTGCGTGACTGGCCGTTTCACTTTCGACGCGAGATGCGGATGCGGCAGCTCGACCGTCTTCTCCGCGAGAATGAACGCGCGATACACCGCGTTCTTCAGCTCGCGCACGTTGCCCGGCCACGACCACGTGCGCAGCGTTTCGATCGAGCGTTTGCTGAAGCTCTTGCTGGTCCCTTCCTGCTGGTTGAGCTGGGCGAGAAAGTGCTGCGCGAGCAGTTCGCGGTCGTTCTCGCGTTCGCGCAGCGGCGGCGCGCGCAACGGAAACACCGCGAGCCGGTACATCAGATCTTCGCGCAAGCCGTTTTCCTTGACCGCGACGGCGGGGTCGCGATTGGTTGCGGCAATCACGCGCACGTTGCCGCTGATCAACTCGTTGCCGCCCACGCGGTAGAACGTGCCGGTCTCGAGCGCGCGCAACAGTTTCACCTGACGCACGGGCGCCATTTCCGTAACTTCGTCGAGAAACAGCGTGCCGCCGTTCGCATGCTCGAAGTAGCCGACGCGCCCCTGAACCGCGCCGGTAAAGCTGCCCTTCTCGTGGCCGAACAGTTCGGCTTCGATCAGTTCGTCGGGAATCGCGCCGCAATTTACGGCGACGAAAGGCGCCTCCCGGCGGCTGCTTTGATCGTGAATCGTGCGGGCAATCAGCTCCTTGCCGGTGCCCGATTCGCCGATGATCAGCGCGGTTGCATCGGTGCTCGCGACCCGTTCGATCTGCTCGTAGAGATCGAGCATCACGGGTGAAGAGCCGTACAGCAGGCCGTACGATTTCAGTCCCGCGATGCCGTCCGCGACGCGCTGCTTCGCCTGGGCGGAAGCGCTGCCGCCGGCGGACACAGTCGGCGAGTCCAGATCGATTGACGCCATAAACGGGGAAGTCCTGTCCAAATGTGTTATTGCGGCGCGCAGGCCTCGGGAACGAGACAGCAGAAGTTCTATCTCACAAAGGTCGATTTAACCACTTCGACGGCGCTTCCTGCAATGTATGTGACAGCAAACAGGCGAGCGTCGGCAGAAGTCGGTCGAAACTGCTCGCATGACCATTGCGCCCGTTCGCGCGAGGTCCAGACTTACCGGGCACAGCCATTGCGACTGGCCCGCGACACGCGTATGCCTGAGCCGCGGACCACGCGGCGCGCTCACGCGAGCACTGAACCTGGACGAGGAGAGAAAGATGACTGACACGACGCAACAGCTTGCACTCGGCGGCCAGAAGATAGTCGAGGATCTGCGCGTGCTGCTGAAGGATTCGGAAGAGATGCTGCGGCTCGCCGCCAATGTGCCCGGCGAGGGCGTCGGCGCGCTGCGCCAGAAACTCGGAAGCCACGTCGAGACGCTGCAATCCGCACTCGGCGACGCGCAGGAAAACGCGCAGCGGCGCTATCGCTACGCGACCGTCAACACGGAACGCTATGTGCGGCAGAACCCGTGGAGCTCCGTCGCCATCGCAGCTGGCGTCGGCTTCGTGCTGGGCGTGCTGACCGCGCGCTGAGCGCGGCTTCGCCGGCTTCGCATCCGCTGTGACCGGCCGACGGCGCGCCGGTTTTCTTCTCTGCGTTTAACGAACACAAGGAGTTCATGATGGCTCGACCCAAAATTGGCATCTTCGGCGCGCTGATGGCGCTCGGCGGCTACCTGGCGGTCCGCTATGTGCAGCGCAGCCGCGCGGCCCAGCCGGCGACGGCGCGCGAGTTGAACCGCTGGGAAGACGAGGGCGGCGCTGTGGTCACGCCGTCGGCGGCGTCGGCCGAGTCGGCCAGGAGCCTGCCGGCCAACGCCGGTCCGGGCGCCCACGGACCGAACGGCTCCGCGCACCCGGACGCCTGGCCGTTTCCGCATAGCAGTTGAGGTCCGTTCGACACTGCGCCGCCGCCAGCACGGCCGGCGCTGCGGCGTAGTGCCGGGACTGTTAAATTGTCTCGATAAAGCCTTATAATAGGTAAATACACAACAATAGTGCCGATCACGTGGCGGTTTTTGCGTGTATTGTTGCAATATTGGATGAAATCGGTGACCAAGCGCTGTAGTGAAGTTGGCGTACGCTCACTTTTGAGAGGTAGATGCCGGCTGCCCGCGCGAGGTCGTCGCCGTTTCCAGCATGCGTGCCGCATGCTGTTTCTCCCACGCTTGCAGGCTTTCGAGACGCGATGCCACATGTACTGATTGTCGATGACGACGTAAGTACCCGCGAGGCGCTTTCCGCCATCATCGGGGAAGACGGTTTGACCACTGCCACCGCGGGAGATCTGCGCGAAGCGCGCATTCAACTGGTCCGGCAAATGCCGGATGTTGTCTTTACCGACCTCAAGTTGCCGGACGGCAGCGGGGTCGAACTATTCGAAGATCTCGATCCGCGCTCCGGCGTGGAAGTGATTGTGATTACCGGCCACGCCACCGTCGAGTCGGCGGTGAACGCGCTGAAGATGGGCGCCACCGACTATCTGGTGAAGCCGATCAACATGCAGCGCGTGAAGGCGATCCTTTCGCGCCTGCCGCGCGCCGGCGACCTGAAGGCGGAAATCGGCACATTGCGCGGCGAGCTGCGCCGCATGGGCCGCTTTGGTTTGATGCTCGGCAATTCGCCGGCCATGCAGGAAGTCTACGACCAGATTGGCCGCGTCGCGCCGACGGCGGCCTCGGTGATGCTGGTCGGCGAGTCGGGCACCGGCAAGGAAGTGGCCGCCCAGACGTTGCACGAGCTCAGCCTGCGCCGCAAGCATGCGTTTCTCGCCGTGAACTGCGGCGCAATCTCGCCGAATCTGATCGAGTCTGAAATGTTCGGCCACGAGCGCGGTTCGTTCACGGGCGCGGACCGTCAGCACAAAGGTTATTTCGAGCGCGCGAACGGCGGCACGCTGTTCCTCGACGAAATCACCGAAATGCCGATCGAGTTGCAGGTCAAGCTGCTGCGCGTGCTGGAAACCGGCATGTTCATGCGGGTGGGTACCACGAAGGAAATCGAAACCGACGTGCGCCTCATTGCCGCGACCAATCGCGATCCGGAGCAGGCGGTGCTGGAGGGCAAGCTGCGGCTCGACCTCTACCACCGGTTGAACGTGTTTCCGATCAGCCTGCCGCCGCTGCGCGACCGCGGCAAGGACGTGGAACTGCTGGCGCAGGCGTTCCTCGACGAACTCAACGAGCGGCACGGCACGAAGAAGCATTTCCCGCCGGCGGTGAAGGAGATGCTGCTGTCGTACCCATGGCCGGGCAATGTGCGCGAACTGAAGAACTACGTGCAGCGGGCGCACATCATGTCGGGCACGGACTCCGACAGCACCGCGACCGTGCCGTTGCAGATCACGTTGTCCAAGCCCGCGGCGGGCACGGCGATCACGATTCCGTTCGGCACCTCGCTCGCCGAGGCCGACCGTCAACTGATTCTGGCCACGCTCGAACAATGCGGCGGCGTGAAGACGCGCGCTGCGGAAATTCTCGGCATCAGCCTGAAGACGTTGTACAACCGCCTCGTGGAATACGGCAACGACGCGCGCGAAGAAAGCGATTCCGCCGACGAATCGCGCGCGCTAGGCGGCGCGGACGCATAGCGTCAAATTGCTGTCTTTCTGCCGGGAGTGCGGCTCAAAACGGCACAACCCTTGCTGGTCCAGAAGCAAAGACATAGCGAGGACCACTGACATGCCGCACTACGCCGCCGCTCCCGCGCTGCCCCTTCGACAGCACGCGCATCGACCGGAGCCGATCGAGCCGCCCACCGCGCCGCCCACGCCGGGCGAGCCCGACACGGTGCCGGATCCGAGTCCTCAGCCGATCGAACCGGTCGAGCCGCCCATTGGCGACCCCCCGCCACAGCCCACGCAAACTCCGCAGGCCAGGCCGCGTCCGCCAATCTCTCTGCGCGTGTGATCCGCGTGCCGATTGTGCCCTCGCCTGGCGCAACGAATTTGTGTACATGTTACAAGTGCGACGCATGATTTACCGGCAGCTTGCCGTCGTCGCTCCTACACTGCGTTGATGCCGCCGTTGCCTGGCGGCGCCTGGCTTTGCCCGGAGACATCGATCATGAGACATCCAGCGCTGCGGCGCTCAGCGCGCCATTCCAAGCGCGAAGGCCGTCCCGCCAGCAAGAGTGATCCGGCCGTTCCTTCCGGGCCCGCCACCGGCTCTCAGGCCGTACCGGCTTCGCCGGCGCCCCACCACGACCCTTCCGCGCAGAACCGGGTGGCGCCCGACGCGCCGCCTGACGGGGAATACAACCAGGGCGGCGTCCGCCAGGAAGGCCTCGACTATCAGCGCGACCTCGGCTCCGAACAGGACGCGTGAGGCGCCCGGCCCGGCACCCGCGGGAAGGATTGCTTCTCGTTCTAGTTACTGGACGGAAGAATCTTCTGCTGGCCGCTGCCGCTTGGCGATTTCCTGCTCGTTCGTCACATCTGCATACATTTTTATTTCGCGTGCGCGAAAAAGAGGCACGCTGCTTGCGTGCATTGTCCCCGCACATGTCCGTATGCAACGAAATAACTGAACTAGGTGGAGCACCAATGAGCAGACTGGTCGTGGTATCGAATCGTGTCGCGCCGACCCAGGAAGGCCGGCCCGCAGCAGGCGGCCTGGCGATCGGCGTGCTGGACGCGTTGAAGGAAACCGGCGGAGTCTGGTTCGGCTGGAGCGGGGAGACGGTCAGCGAGCCGGCGGCGCCGGTGATCGAGAAGCAGGGCAACGTGACTTATGCGACCGTCGGTCTCACCAAGCGCGACTATGACCAGTATTACCGCGGTTTTTCGAATGCAACGCTGTGGCCGACGTTCCACTACCGCAACGACCTTTCGCGCTACGACCGCCAGGAATACGCGGGCTATCAGCGCGTCAACGCCACGCTCGCGAAGCAGCTCAAGGAGTTGCTCAGGCCCGACGACATCATCTGGGTTCACGACTATCACCTGCTGCCGTTCGCGCGCTGCCTGCGTGACCTGGGCGTGAAGAACCCGATCGGCTTCTTCCTGCATATTCCGTTTCCGGTTCCCGAAGTACTGCGCACCATTCCGCCGCACGAAGAACTCGTGAAGGCCATGTGCAGCTACGACGTGATCGGTTTTCAGACCGAAGCGGACCGGCAGTCGTTTGTCGATTTCATCGAGCGGGGGAACCACGGCACCTCGAGCGAAGACGGCATGGTTCACGCGTACAACCGCTTCCTGAAGGTGGCCGCGTATCCGATCGGCATCTATCCAGATGCAATCGCCAGGGCCGCCGAACAGTTCACCGACCGCAAGCCGGTGCGCAGCCTGCGAGACGGCATGCGCGGCCGCAAGCTGATCATGAGCGTGGATCGGCTGGATTACTCGAAGGGACTCGTCGAGCGCTTCCAGGCGTTCGAGCGCCTGCTGCTGAATGCGCCGGGGTGGCATGGGCGTGTGTCGCTGGTGCAGATCGCGCCGCCTACCCGCTCCGACGTGCAGACCTATCAGCGGATTCGTCAGACGCTGGAAGGCGAGGCCGGCCGCATCAATGGCCGCTTTGCGCAACTCGACTGGACGCCGATCCAGTATCTGAACCGCAAATACGAGCGCAATCTGCTGATGGCGCTGTTCCGGCAATCGCAGGTGGGCTATGTGACGCCGCTGCGAGACGGCATGAATCTGGTCGCGAAAGAATATGTGGCTTCGCAAGATCCGGCCGATCCTGGCGTGCTCGTCCTGTCGCAGTTCGCGGGCGCGGCCGAGCAATTGCCGGGTGCGCTGGTCGTCAATCCATTCGATCTCTCGCAGATGGCCGAGGCGCTGGAACGCGCGCTTTCCATGCCGCTTGCCGAGCGCCAGGCGCGCCACGCGGACATGATGGCGCCGATGCGCGAGAACAACCTGTCGGTATGGCGCGATACGTTCCTCGCCGATCTGCGCAACGTGGCGACAGCGTCTTCGGTGACGGCCAAAGCGGTAAAGCTCGCTGACGTGACGGCGTCGTCGTAAGTCGTCCGGCGGCTGCGCGGTTCCTGCAAGCCGCGCGAGCTGGTCACGTCGCAGCGAGGCAGGAAAAAACAGCGCCGCAAAGTGCGGAAAGGGCGTGCATCGCAGGATGCGCGCCCTTTGCATTGTTCTTTGCATATCCGATTCGCGAAACTCAGGCGGACCGCGAGTTGACCCGCTGCGTCACCCGCATGGTGCTGACCGCCGCCGCCAACGCGGAAAAGCCCGCGGCCACGTACAGCGCGACCACGGGCCCGCTGTGCGGCGCGACGCCGAAGATCAGCGAGACGAGCGCTGCGCCAAGCGTCTGTCCCGTCAGGCGCGCGGTGCCCAGCATGCCGCTCGCGCCGCCGCTGCGCTCGCGCGGCGCGGAGGACAGCATGGTGCGGTTGTTCGGCGACTGGAAAATGCCGAAGCCCGCGCCGCACAGCGCCATGCGCCAGGCGATCTGCACGGCGTCGGGATGGGCGCCGAGCGTGGCGAGCAGGAGCAGGCCGACTGTCATCGCGGCGAGCCCCACGCCGCCCAGCCAGCCCGCCGACACTTTGTCCGACAGCACGCCGGCAATCGGCGCGGCGAGAATGATGATCGCGGGCCACGGCGTCATCAGAAGTCCGGTGTCGACCTGCGAGAAGCCGAGCATGTCTTGCAGCATGAAAGGCAGCGACACGAAAGCGAGCATCTGCGCGCAAAACGAACACACGGACGTGCCGACAGATAGCGCGAAGATGGGAATCCTCAGCAAATCGATTGGCAGCAGGGGCGCGGGGCGGCTCAACTGCCGGCGCACAAAGAAATAGCCGATTACCACTGCGCCGATCAATTCCACCGCCACATAGCCGAGCCGCTCGCCGTGGCCCAGTCCGTCGACGGCGAAAATCAGCAGGCCGAACACAAGCGCGTTCATCACCGCGCTCAACAGGTCGTACGGGGACTCGTGGCCGCGGTTCATCGGCAGAGCCTTGAAGCCGCCGACAATCGCCGCGATGCCGATCGGCACGTTGATCGCGAAGAGCCACGGCCACGGAGCCACCGCGAGCACGCCGGAGGCCACCGTGGGTCCGACGGCCGAGGACACCGCGACCACCATCGCGTTGATGGCGACACCGCGTCCGAGTTGCGTCGGCGGATAGATCATGCGCACGAGCGCTGTGTTCACGCTCATCACGCCCGCCGCGCCGAAGCCCTGCACGACGCGGGCAACCGCGAGCGTGGGCAGCGACGTGGACAGCGCGCAGCCCAACGAGGCTGCCGTGAAAAGAATCAGCCCGGCCAGATAGATGCGCCGGTAGCCGATGCGATCGCCAAGCGACGCGAGCGGCAGCAGCGAAATGGTGATGGCAAGCTGATACGCGTTGACGATCCAGATCGAACCGGCTGCGCTAGCCTGCAAGTTGCGCGCGATGGTAGGCAGCGCGACATTGGCGATCGCGCTGTCGAGCACCGCGAGCGTCAGCGTGAGGGCAATGACGAGCATCGCCCAATAGCGTTGCGGCGTCGGCAGGCCGTGTTCGGAGCTGGATGCCGGCGCGCTGTCGGGCGCGAGGCTTTGCTCGGCGTCCGGCGGGAGTGTCCCGCCGTTGCCGGATGGTTGTGCGTGCATCGATTATTGGATTTTGCCTTGAGCGGTGCGCCGGGCGCGCAGCGAGCCGCGGTTCATGCCTGCCGTCGCGAAACGGTCCGCGCCGATCGCGCCGGTGCCGCGCCGCTTATCCGATGCAGCCGCGACGCGGCACCGCAGGCTTGCCGCTATTTGAGCTCGTACAGGCCAGTGTGCGTCGTCGAGTCGATTTCGTTCATGTGGGTCATGAAGCGCGCGACCGCGTTGGTGGTCTCGGCGGTGATCGGCAGGTGCGGCACCTTGAGCGCGTGCAAACGGAAAATGTAGCGGTGCGTTCTGTCGCCGCGCGGCGGCGCCGCGCCGCCGAAGCCCACAGTGCCGTAATCGTTGCGCACCTGCAATGCGCCTTGCGGCAGCAGCGAGCCGTCGGCCTTGCCGGCGTTGCGCGGCAACGAACGGACATCGGCCGGAATGTTCACCACAATCCAGTGCCAGAAGCCGCTGCCGGTGGGAGCATCGGGATCGTGCACGGTGAGCGCGAAGCTTTGCGTGTCGGGCGGCGCGCCTTCCCATTGCAGCGTGGGCGAGATGTTCTCGCCATCGACGCCGAAGGCCTTATCGTGGTACTCGTGCGCTTTCGGCATGAAGCCGTTGTTGGGGAAATCGTCGGACCAGAGACGGAAATCAGCCATTGTGTGCCTCCCTTCTTGACGGGTTTTGACGGCCGAAGCAGGCGCTTCTGGCGGCGCGCCTTCGTCATGCCCGGCACGCCTTCGCCGCTTCGGATCAGCCAGTCGAGTGTATCACCGCGGGCTTTCGATTCGCTCGCAAAGAACACGCTTTGAACGGCTTTCAGCCGCGCTCCTCGAAGCTCGGCGCGTCGCTCTTCAGCCATTCCACGAGCCGCGTCACTACGCCCTCGATGTCGCGATTGGCGCCACGCAAAGCGCATTCCCATACCACGCCGACGCGCCAGCCGCCAGCGAGAAGCGCGGCGCGCACCTTGTCGTCGTTGCTGCGGTTACGGCCGATCTTGTCGCGCCAGAACTCTGGCCGCGTTTGCGGCCATTTGAAGAGACGGCAGTCGTGACCATGCCAGAAGCAGCCGTGCACGAGCACGACTGCGCGGTAGCGGGGCAGCACGATGTCCGGGCGTCCCGGCAGATCGCGCGCATCGAGCCGGAAACGAAAGCCCTGCCGATGCAGCAGACTGCGGATCAACACTTCGGGCTTCGTATTGCGGCCGCGGATGCCTGACATCATGCGGCTGCGAGTCGCGCTGTCGACGATATCGACCATTGCTAGCTTCGCAAACTCGCGCAGCCGCTGCGCTCCGACGTGGGGAAAGGGGACGTGTGTCGACTCATGCTGGGACTCCTCGGCAAGCAGCGATGGCCTGCGCGGGAGCACGATGCACGCCACTTGGGGCGTGGTCGGCATTTCAATGCAAAGCGCGCGCAGGCAAGCCGGCTCATGCCGGCACTTGCCAGCAGTTTACGCAAAATCGTGTGCTTCGCGCGCGTTGCAACAGGAGGAGGATGCCCTTCAGGACCGGCGTACGAGCATGCACAGGCTTTGCAGCCTGCGCAGATCCGCGTCATAACCTTCCAGCGTATGGCCGAGAAGCTGTCTGCGCGCACTGCGCTTCTGCTCGAAGTTCTGCTTCTCTTGGTGTGTCGGCACCCAGTAGATGCCGGTGCGGGCTTCCTGCACGTGGCGGACTGTGCCGGCGTCGACGAGCTGGCTCAGTGAAGCCTTGATTTGCCGCGGACTGCTGTTCAGCTGGCTTGCGAGCGCCATGCAGGTATAGCGCACACCGGGCGTCATGATGGCGTCGAGGTTCGACGCGTTGAGCTTTTTGCGCTTTGCGGCTTCTTTGTGTTTTGCTTCCTTGTTATTCGCCTCTTGCTGATCTCTTGATTCGGCATGCGAAGCAATAGCGGAGCGTACCTCGCCGCCCGCCTGCCTGTCACGCGACAACGCCCGTGCCGTGCTGTCCTGTTTCATGTTCGACGCCTCTCCTATTCCTGTTTGACCAGTGGTGGATCGTCTTCACATCGCGCGCCGGAACCCGGTTGTTCCAAGCGCGCCAAGCTGACCGCTTACTGCGTTTCGGCCGAAGGAACGCCGTCGCGCGCGGCCGCAACCGCGGCGTCGCGCTCTTTCTTCGCGGCGGCTTTCTGCCGCAAATAAACGCGTTTCGCGGCCGCTACTTTCGCGTCGTAGGTACGATTGGCCGCGGAAATCCGCTGATGCATCTGGACGATCTGATCGTTCGTGCCCGCAGACGTCTTGTCTACCTCGGTCTGCGCCCAGCATGCGGATGCCGCGCTGAACATGCAGAACAACAAAGTGGAAATGATCTTTTTCATGGACACTCCTGCTCAAAAAAAAACGGCCGCGCTAAGCGGCCGCGAAAGTCCACCACTCAGACCTTGGAAAGTGGAGGCTCGGGGTTCGTTACTCGCTGCAACGTGTTGGAAAGGTAATGCAAGCATCGCGAAGCGGAAAGAACAGAAATGGCGTACGCGTAAAGCAAAACCGAACAGCCTCCATGTCCGGCGACGCGTACGTGCTGTGGCCTCGCGCACGCGTGATGTACGCAGCCTCTCATGCGCGTTGCGCCACTGTTCGCAGGCGATTAACGCGTTCACGGTTGCGCTTCTTCCCAAGCTGCATGCGCTCGCGATACGTTCGCTGCTGACAGTCAACAGGCGGCTACCCCGATAACAACGCTGACGTTCTCGCCCGGGCTGTCCGCCCCACCTACTCACCACGAACACGGAGCAAGATATGCGTGCACTCACAATGCGGTCGCCCACCATGCTGAACCTCGCGTTTGCCGCGGCCCTATTGTCGGGCCATCCCTTAGCGAGTCACGCGCAGCAGGCGCAGGCGCGCGCCGCGGCATCGGCCGGCGCACCTGGCGCGGAAGTGATCGCCCGAGTCACCAGCCGCATCGTCAATGTCGACACGCAGACGAGCCGCATCACGGTTGAAGGGTCGCGCGGCGAGACGGTGGTTGTTGAGGTCGATCCCGAAGTGGCCGATGTGAGGCTGCTCAAAGTGGGCGACGAAGTTCACGTCGAATATAAAGGGGCGCTGTTGTTGTCGGCGGAGAAAGTGGAGGCGAAGGGCGTCCGCTCGCGAGTCGAGGAAGAAGCCGCCACGCCGATGTCGCACGGCATGTCCGTCAAGCTGCGCAACGTCGACGTTGTCGCGACCGTACAAAGCCTGGATCGCAAGAACCGCCAGATCATGTTGCGCGGACCGGCGCGCAGCGTGTTGTTGCAGATAGCACCCGACGTATCGCTCGACAAGATCGCCGTGGGCGACAGTGTGCACGCAAGGTACCGTGCCGAAACGGCGATTCTGATTACGCGCGACGGCAACCCGATTCGCTGACCCTGGCGATGCGCCGGCGCGAAGGGCAAGGCCGCCGGCGTCGCAGGTTCGGGCGACCTAGAACAGTAACTCTGTCGATTGCAGAACCCGCTTTGCCTCCACGCTGCCAGCCTTGTCGCTATCGCGGATAGTCTCCAACAGTATGTCGATCAGGCAGTTCGCTGCCGGACTCTGAGGATGTGCGTTGCGCGAGATGATGCCGATGGAGCTCTCCTCGAGTTCTTCCCTCAGCGGGAACGCGCAGAACTTGAAACGCGATACACAGAGTTCTGCCAGTGGCCATGGGAAGATACTGACTGCATCGGTTCTTTGCAGTACTGACGCGGCCACCGTCAATGAATGTGTGAAGTGAATGTTGCGCGGTTCCGGCAAGCCATTGCGATAGAACATTTTCTTTGAAAGGCGGCATTCCATGTCTGAGTCCAGACAGACCAGCCAGTCGGCGTCCAGAAGGTCCGCAAGAGAGCGGGACTGCGCGAGTGGATGCCCCCGCCGTGCAACGACGGTAAGCCCGCAGGAGAACAATGGGCGGAAATTGAATTCCGTGTTGATCGTATCGGAAGCCTGCGGGCCCACGAATACTTCGACGCTACCATCGCGCAAGCGCGGATAGGCGATCGACATGAGGCCTTCGAACATTTCCAGTTGCACCTTCGGCATGCGTTGGCGGAACTGGACGAAGATCTCCGGAAGAAAACATAACGCTATCCATGGCGTGATAGCGACCGAGAGCTTGCCGCACGGTTCGCCTCGCATCTCATTCAACGCGCCATGAGCACGCTCGACCTGCGACACGATAAGTCTGGCATGAGTAAGAAGCGTATTGCCGCATTCGGTCAATGTCGCCCCCGACGATGCACGTTGCAGCAAAGGCGCGCTGACATAGTCTTCGAGATCTTTCAGCGCCTGGGTGATCGCGGAGGGCGACAGTCCCAGGGCCCGGGCTGCGCCGCGAACGCTGCCGGCGTCTGCAATGGCGACGAGCGCGCGAAGTTGATGATTCTTCATCGTGTCCTCACCGTTTAAATGTATGCGTTGCTGCTTGTCGAAGCCGTTCGACGATTCAGCCGGATTTTTAACAACGTTCTTTTAGTTGTCTATCGGCTTCAGAAGCTATTGAAAGTATGCGTGGCATGCTGCGCAGCGCAATGCAATTATGAGCGGGGCCGAAAGGCAGTGCCATGGTCCCAGAAATAAGTCTGAATTAACGTGTTGTTATGGTTTGGCGGGGTGAGTCCGCGTGACAATTTCAATCGCCGTGTCCAGTACCACGGGTTTCCGGCTTTGAACTCGCCAGAAGGCGACAAGCCGCCGAGGGGGGAATATCCGCGAGGATTATGCGCTTCAAATCGCAGCTCGCTATTAAATCATCGGGGACGTGTTCCGGCAACAATGCAATGGCGCGGCTAACCGACGCCATGCGCAATGAGAGCTCCAGCGAGTCGCATTCAATTGATGGCTGTATCGCGCAGCCCAGCACGCGCTCCACATAGCGTCGCACTCCGAAATGACGGGGTGGCAGGATCAGCTTCAGCTCAGAGAGGCGAGACATCGCTTCGCGGCTGATATCCATGTTGGCGCTGTGATAAAGAGCGAGGCGTTCTTCGTGAAGATCGACGCTTTGCAGGTCGGTGGTGCTCAGATCGGTCGAATAGGTCAGACCCAGGTCGGCCATGCCGCGTAAAACCATTTCGACGACGTGGCTCGAACTGTCGCATTGCAGCGAAAGCCGCGTCTGCGGATAGATCCGCAACAGCTCCTTGCTGAAGTTGGGAATGAAATGTCCGATCAGCGTCTGCACAGTGGCGATGCGCAGCGAAAGTCCCCAACCGGGGCCGTGCGCCGCGGCATGCGAGACGGACTCGTCGAGTGCGTCAAGGAGCGGTTCCACCGTCCGGAATAGCGCCTCGCCGTCGGACGTGAGCTGCATGCCGCGTCCGTGGCGCCTGAACAGGGCGTGGCCCAGCTTCAGTTCGAGTGACTGAACGTGCCGGCTCAAGGCCGGCTGCGTGATGCCGACAGCGTCCGCCGCCGCGCGCAGCGAATGAGATTTCGCCACCGCGACGAACATGCGCAGTTGCGTGTCGTGGCTTGCACTGCTCGTCATCTGGCGCGCTGGCGGTGAATCGGCTCAGGACCGTTGATCGTCTTGATCAACGTTGATTTGTCCGAGCTCGGAGGTCCGCATACGACTACAACCGCGCTTTCGTGCACGCGGAGCGAACAGTTGTCCAGTACCGGGAACTGTTCATGCCATTTCGAAAGGTCGTTCAGTGCAATCATTTTGCGAGTCTCATACGGACGCCATTGGTGATCGCGATCAGCACGGTTGTGATCGCCCAGTAAGCCAGGCCCGCGACGAGCAGCATGGGTACGATAGTGCCGTCGCGCTCGCCGATCGCGGTCACGCGCCGAAAGAAATCGCCAAGCGCGATCACATAGACAAGCGACGTGTCCTGAAAGATGACGATGCATTGCGTGAGCGCAAGCGGCACCATTGCGCGAAACGCCTGCGGCAAGATCACATAGCGCAGCGTCTGGCCCGATGTCATACCGAGTGCGTATCCCGCCTGAAACTGTCCGCTCGGCAGGCTTGCAATGCCTGCGCGAATGATTTCGCAGAAGAACGCTGCCTCGAGTAATGAATAGGCTGTCAGTGCTGAAATGAGCCGCAAGTCCACTGTCGAAGGAAGACTGAATAGTGCCTTCAGCAGTTGCGGCACGATCAGAAAGAACCACAACAGCAGCATGACGAGCGGAATCGACCGGAACAGCGACACATACGCTTGGGAGAAAATACGCAGCGGACGATGCGAGGACATGCTGAACACCGCCAGCACCGTGCCCCACGCAAGGCCAGCCAGAATCGCGACAACGGTGATCTGCAATGTGATTTTCATGCCTGAGAGCAGGACGTCTCTTGAGTCGATGAGCGCTTGCCAGTCCATCTCGAACATAGATGTCAGCTCCCAACCGTTCGGGGCAGCGCGGTGCGCCGGCGGACCCAGCGCATGCCGCGCAGCATCGCGAAATTGAGTCCTACATATGCCAGCGTCACGCAGATAAACGACTCGTACGGCTGCGCGGTGTAGTCGACGAGTTGCCGCGCCTCGCCCGACAGTTCCAGCAAACCGATGGTGGATGCCACGGCCGAGTTCTTGGATATGATGAGAAACTCGGATGTCAGCGGACCCAATATTGTGCGAAACGTAACCGGCAACAGCACGTAGCGATAGGCCTGTGCACGCGTGAGTCCGAGTGCGAAAGCTGCATGGAACTGTCCTACTGGGCGGGCCAGAATGCCGGCACGCACTTGCTCGCAGATTCGCGAACCGGTGTACACGCCAAGGGAAACTACCGATGCAATCAGAAACTGCGGATGCGAGGGCAGGCTTTTTAGCCAGTCGCCAGCAGCGCCCGGCAGCAGTTCCGGCACGACGAAGAACCAGATAAAGAACTGCACGATAAGCGGTACGCCGCGAAAAATCGACACATACGCGGCGCTCGCTGCACTTGCGGCGCGGTTGGGCAAGGTACGCATCACGCCGAACACGGTGCCCAACGCGAGCGCGAGCGAGAAGGCGAGCAATGTCAATTCAACGGTATTGACGAGTCCGGACAGCAGCCAGTCGAAGTAGGTGGCGGGCTCGCCGGTAGCAACGGGCTGCAGCAGCACGCCCCAGTGCCATCTGTAATCCATGGAATCCCTCCAGCCTGCGCGCGTCGGCGCGTGTTAATGCAAGTCGTTACAGTCGTTCGACGCGGCTCAGGACGTCGGCTTGTCGTTGGGATTCGCAAACAGTGCCTGCATGCGCGGGGAGAGCGGCAAGCCGAGGTTCACGCGCTTTGGCGGGATAGGCTGCTGGAACCAGCGCTGATACAGCTTCGCCGCAAGACCGGACTTTTGTGCGTCGGCGATTGCGGCGTCCATGATCGCTTTCATCGGCGCGTCGTTCTTGCGCAGCATGCAGCCGTATGCCTCGTGCGTCTGCGGTGTGCCGACAATTTCGTAATCCTCGGGATTGCGCGCTTTTGCGCGTTCGCCGGCGAGCAACGCGTCGTCCATCATCATCGCTTTGGCGCGGCGGGTGGACAGCATGAGGAAAGATTCGGTGTGATCTTTCGCGCTGATGATGTCCATTCCCATCGACTTCTCGACATTCATCTTGCGCAGGATTTTTTCCGAAGTAGTCCCCGCGCCGACCACCACCGTTTTGCCTTTCAGATCGGCGAAGTCCTTGATGCCCGATTTCGTGCTGACGAGCAGACGCGTACCGATCGTAAAGAAACTGTTTGAAAACGACACCTGCTGCGCGCGCTCCGCGTTGTTCGTGGTGCTCGTGCATTCGAAGTCGATGGTGCCGTTCTGAAGCAGCGAGATCCGGTTCTGCGAGGTGATCGGAATCGTACGGACCTTCAGATCCTGAAGCTTCAGTTCGGTCTTGATGCGCTCGACAATCAGATGCGCAATGTCGATGGAGTAGCCGATCGGCTTCTGGTTGGCATCGTAATAAGAGAACGGAACCGATGCATCGCGATAGCCGATGGTAATCACATGTTCCTCGCTGACTTTCAGCAGCGTGCCCGTCAGCTCGGGTTGCGCCGCTCTCGCTTCGTTGAACGCATTCAATGCCACGAGGGTGATGGCGATGGCGGCGATCGCGACGCGGCTGCGTGCCAGAACGCGCACGGGGTGCTGCTGTTTCATGGTCGTCTCCAGGATGGGCATTTTGGGGCTCCCCGAAAAGCGCGGTCGTGAAACCGCGAGTCGATTCTTTTGCCGGTGTTGCTTTCAGCGCGTGCCGGTAATCAGCGAGACGTCGATCACGTACATCTGCCGTGCGCCTTCGTGAACTGAATCGATGCAAACGGCGCTGCCGTTGTGATTCCAGCGGGGGTGCAGATCGCAACGGTTTTCTTTTTTCAGATCCGGCGGTGCATAGAATTCGCCGATCTCGTAGCGCATGCCTTCGTGCATGTCGTACAGAAACAGAACGCGCGTGTTGGTCTGCGAGTCGGGGTAGGTGTCCGACAACAGCCAGCGCCTGTCGACGGGCGAAAAACTCATGTGCCCGTTTTCGGTCAGCAGATCGCGGCCGATCACCTGCACATGGCCGCCCTCGCGGTCTTCATACAGGTGATAGTGGATGCTGCCGGCGTGAGGACCCCACACGACGATGTGCGAATCGTCTTGCCAGAGCGGATGCGATATCTGGTACTCGGACTTCTCGTAGTCGAACGTGCCGACCGCGGAAGGATCGAAATCATCCGCCAGTTGCGGCAACGGGTGGTCCGAGCATTCGAGCAGGCGCATGGCAGAGCCGTCCGGATTCATCGTGATGAGCCGATGCAAAAAGCAGGTTTCGTCGGCGGTGCGTTCAGTCCAGCGGTGCAGGAACAGCACGCGCGACGACGCAGGATTGATCTCGATGTGGCTCACCCAGTGAATGGCGCGCTCCATCGACGCAACGTGGTTGAACCGGCGCAAATCGTCGTAGCTCACGATCAGCGTGGTTTTGCCCGATGCGAGATCCATGCGGTGTATGCCGTCGTCCGCCGGTGCGAGCGGCACCGGGAACGGGCCGCCATGCTCGCTGTAGCCAATTGTTTCGTGCGTGACGTAGAGCCTCCGGTAATCGACGCAAAGGGCATAGCGGCTATTGGGCGCGCACACATAGACCGGCATGGGGAGCGCCGTCTTTCTGTCGCTATCGATGTCGAAAACGATTGCGCCGAAACCCGGATAACGCGCTGACAGATCGCCGGTGCGTGTGTTGTAGATCAGCTTGCGGCCAGGCTCGCCGTCGAGCCACTGCAACTGGCAGCCCATTTGCCAGTTCCAGGCGGTGGTCGTGTCGATTGCGCGAAATGATTCGCCATCCTGAATGTCGAAATAGCCGACTTCCGCGGGCAACTCGGGAGTGAGAGGCGCGTCCATCATTGCGAGCCGGTTGCCGAGCACGTAGCGTCCGGTGCGGTCCCAGGCGCTCTTGTTGTAGTAGCCGAAGAAATGATGCCGATCGCCCGCGCCTATTCGCCGGATCGGGCATGGATGTTTGACGGATCCTGCACGCGGACAAGGGCGGTCAACAGTGCATTGCGACGAAGCGGTCATGAGCGGGCCGGGTTGAGTGGAAAGCAGGGAAAGCAACGAAAGCGCCGGCTGCCTCTGCCGATGCGAACAATGGCTGAAGGATATCGCCCGCGCGGCAATGTCAGATAATTCATTTTTGCCGTACGACTATTCACTTTTGGTATAGTCCCACCCGACGAGTCGATCGGATTGTCCCCACATGACCCGGCCACTGAACTTTCAACAGATCCAGGCGTTTCGCGCCGTCATGCAGATGGGTACGACGACTGCAGCCGCCGCGGCGCTGAACACCACGCAGCCGTCCATCAGCCGGCGCCTCGCCGAACTGCAAAGCTCCTCCGGGCTGAAGCTGTTCGAGATGCATCAGGGCAGGCTGCGGCCGACGAGCGAGGGGCAACTGCTGTACAAGACCGTGCAGAAGCATTTCAACGGTCTTGAGAACATCGAGTCCGTAGTCTCGATCCTGCGCAAGTCAGGCACGGGCGCATTGCACATTGGTTGTACGCCCACGTTGGGCACCGGTCTGTTGCCGCAGGTCATTCGCGAATTCCGCACGCGTTTTCCGCAGACCTATCTGAACGTGCAGACGGCCGCGACGCCGCAATTGACCGACCTGCTGCGGCAAGAACTCTTCGATCTGATTTTGACCACTGGCAAGCTCGACGAACTCGACTTCCAGACGGAGATCATCAAGACGGTGCCCGCTGTCTGCGTGCTGCCGCTCGGCCATCGGCTGGAAGCGCAGCACACGGTGCATGTGAAAGCATTGCATGACGAGCGTCTGCTTTCTCTCGGCGAGATGGACGACCTGACCATCGCGATCAAGGCGGTGCTGGACGCACACGATATGCCGACGGACTTCGCGATCCAGACCACGTCGTCTATTACGATCTGCGCGCTAGTGAGCGCGGGCAATGGCGTGGGCATCGTCAATCCGTATGTGGCGAATACCTTTGCCGGCCAGTTGCTGGTGAAGCCGCTCGAACCGGCGATAGATGTTCCCGTGCGCATGGCGATGCGCGCGCACACGGCGCCCTCCTTGTTGACGCGGCATTTCATCGAGGTTCTCCGCTCGCGTCTGGACGCGATCGGCCTCTCCGCGCTCGAGCTCGCCACACGCCGATAACTTTCCCTGCGTTTCGTTTTAATGGACCTATGATGGTATCGACCACTGTCTTCCGGGGCAGCGGTTGACGCGTCTCGCGCGCACCGCGGAGTCGATCGATGCCGCGGTCAGCGCACAACAATTACCATTCGAACAAACAGGAGTGCTGTAATGAGCAATCAGCCTGCGATCTTGCTGGTGCACGGTTTTTGGGGCGGCGCCGCCCATTGGAGCAAGGTCATCGTCGAGCTCGCGCGCAAAGGTTATGAATCGATCCGCGCAGTTGAATTGCCCTTGACGTCGCTTGCGGATGACGTCGAACGAACCCGCAAGATGATCGCGCAGTGTGGTGGCCCGGTTCTGTTGGTCGGACACTCGTATGGCGGCGCGGTGATCACGCAAGCGGGCAATCATCCGGATGTAGCAGGGCTCGTGTATGTCGCGGCGTTTGCTCCGGACAAGGGCGAGAGTCCCGGCGGCATTACGCAGCAGCGGCTGCCGGATGCGGCGGCGAACCTCGAGCCCGACAGCGACGGCTATCTCTGGATCAAGCCGGAGAAGTTCCATCAGAGCTTCTGTCAGGACCTGGCTGCCGACGAGGCGCTCGTCATGGCCGTTACGCAAAAAGCGCCGCTAGCCGGAACGTTCGGAGACCAGATTACTTCTCCTGCGTGGGCGAAGAAGCCCTCGTGGTACCAGATTTCCAGTGAGGACCGGATGATCCATCCTGAGAATCAGAAGATGATGTCCGCACGGCTTAACGCCAGGAAGATCGTGACGCTCGAGGCAAGTCATGCGTCGCTCGCGTCGCGGCCTGCGGAAGTCGCGGCGCTGATTCACGAAGCCGCGATGAGCCCCGCAGGCTGAGCCTAGCGGCCGCGCGGTCCGGTGCGGGGCTCTTACCCGACCGGACTGCGCTGCACGCATGATTACGCGTGAAGCAGCGCTCGTGCTTGCTGAGGCTGAAAGTCCTGTGCGAGCAGCGCTCTGATATGCGGAGTCATGATGCGCGCCACTTCCCGCATGACTGGCACCACCACGCTGTTGCCGAACTGGCGATACGCCTGCGTATCGCTCACGGGAATCACGAAGTCGTCGGGAAAGCCCATCAGGCGCGCGCATTCGCGCGGCGTCAGGCGGCGCGGCCGCTCGCCTTTGCCTTGTGCGAGCAGAATCTCCGAGCCGTCCTTGTGATAACGCGCCGACAGCGTGCGCGTGACGCTGGCCGGCGTGACCAGCCCGAAGCCGAAGCCATTCCCAGCCGCACGATGTTTCTCCGCATAAGCCTGCAGGTAGGCCCACAGGTTCGGCGTCAGCGTGTATTTCGGTTGGACGTTGCGGCGCACGTGGTCGAAGAAGCGCTCGCCGTCGTGCGGCAACAGCGGCTCGCTGCCGTCGGTCTTGTGCAGGATAGACGCAAGGCGCGGACCGCTGGTCGGCAATTGCAGGTCGTCGAAAGAAAAATCGGTTTGTTCGCGGAAGCCGACAATCACGATCCGCTCGCGGTGTTGCGGCGTGAAGTGTTGCCCGTCGATTACCTTATGGTGAACCTCGTATTTCAGTTCGTCGCGCAGCACTTCCAGAATCGTGCGGAACGTATTGCCCTTGTCGTGCGACATGAGGTTCTTGACGTTCTCGAGCAGGAACGCCACTGGACGCTTTGCATCGATGATGCGCGCGACGTCATAGAACAGGGTGCCCTGCGTCGTGCATTCGAAACCATGCGGACGGCCGAGCGAATTTTTCTTGCTCACACCGGCAATGCTGAAAGGCTGGCAGGGGAAACCGGCGAGCAGCACGTCGTGCGGCGGAACCGCCTGTTCCGCGAAGGAAACGATATCGCCGACGAACTGGTGTGCGTCGTCCGCATCGCGATGATTCTGCTGGTAGGTCTTCTTCGAGAACTCGTTCCATTCGCTCGTGAAGACGCACCGGCCGCCGTGCGCTTCGAAGCCGCGCCGAATGCCGCCGATGCCGGCAAAGAGGTCGATGAAACGAAAATCAGGCTGGCTTTTCGTAAGCCCGTTGCGTGGTTCGGCTTGCAACATCTCACGCAAAGCGGCTTCCGCAATTCGTGGACAGGTTTGATCGCTCTTCCAGCGGCGAATGGTTCGAACGTTCTTTCCGCAGCGCGCCGCGATTTCCGCCTGGCTATAGACCTGCAACGCCTGTGTGAGCAGATCGTGCCTCGTGGCCGGGGTCATGTCGCGTGTCATGTTGTCTTTTCGCTGGGAATTTTGGCGGACATTTTGACCGTTCGACAACCGCCTGTCCAGGAATTTTGGGGCGCGATGTGACGCGCCGGAAAGGCCCGCCTCGAAATGCGCCTGTCATGGTTGCATGTGTACGCTAGCAGCGTGACGCGAAGTCCCTGCGTTGCGACGTGTTGAGGCCGCGGCATGGTTCGCGGCCTTTTTTTATAGCGAGTTTCGCGAGGACGGGGTGCGCGTGAGACCCGCGAGGCGCGCCAAGGCGCCCGGCGTCCTCCGGTCGAGCCGAAGGCGCCGCGTCAGGCGCGCTGGCCGGCGCCGGCTTCGTGCGTCGGCGGAAAGAGCGCTGCGGTGGCGGGCGCGAGTTCGTCCCAAGGCAGCGGCGGCTGCGCTTCGAACTGGTCGAGTTGCAGCAGAAGGCTGTCCACCGCGCACAGTTGCGGGTGCGTCAGGCTGCCCATGTCGAGCAGCTTGTAAAGACGCTCGCGCCAGTAGGCCGGCGGCAGAATGGGGCCGGCCAGATCGCCTTGCAAGGACAGCCGCATCGCGCGTGCGATATGCGTGATGTCGCCGTCGATCAAAGCGGTTTTCGATGATGCCGACAGGGTGACGGGTGTGCGGTCCATGGCTCCTCCATGGCCGCTATTACGGCGGGCTGGAGGGGAACTTTAGGGTTCGCGTGAAAAAAAATTTTCGACGGGGTGGACGCGACGTCGGTTGTATCGGTTCAAAACCCGGTGGATTCGTCTGCAGACGTGCCGGGCATGAGCGTTGCTCGGCACGGTCACTGGCGCAATGTTGCGTCGGCACTACCTTTAGACGGAGTCGAAGATGAACAAGGACCAGGTAAAAGGCGTGGGCGAACAGGTAAAGGGAAAGATCAACGAAGCCGTGGGCAAGGCAACTGACAACCCAGGCAAGGAACTCAAGGGCGATGTCCAGCAGGGCGCGGGCAAGGTGCAGAAGTCCTACGGCGACGCGAAGGAAGATGCCAAGGACGAAGCGAAGCGCAACAACCCGTAATGCGGCTGCATCACGTGTCCGTGAAAAGGCGCTTCGGCGCCTTTTCTCAATTGCCGGAACGTGCGGCCTGGGAGTAACCCGGTTTTGGCGCTCCGAACGCGCCGCAGTGGCTGCGACGCCTTTAGACTGAATGCATCCAACATGGAGGCGAGCCAATGACACCGGAGAAAGTGCTTTCGATGTTCGAACGACAGTACCTGGAGGGCAAAGCGCCAGTCGACCTGGAGGAAACCTGCGCGAATTTCGCGGCCTGGCTGGCATCGGCGTGGGAGCAGCTCGACGTCGCCCACCGCACGCAACTGCTGACCGTGGGCGCCGCGTTATGGCGCGAGGGCTATAACGTGCGCGCGGGCAGCGCGACGAAAGATCTGTGGTGAGCCACGCCTGATGCGCGGACCTGCCGGCCGCAGCACGCGTTGCGCCGAGTCGGTTTATATTGGGCGGTCCGCATCGTGACGAACGCCGGCCAGCCGGCCGGGCGGTCGTCCCGATAGCGTTTTTATCCGCCATTCCGCACAGGGCTACATCATCACATGACAGATCTGTCCGCTTTCCCGATCACGAAAAAATGGCCTGCAGCGCATCCGGAGCGCATCCAGCTTTATTCGCTGCCGACGCCGAACGGTGTGAAGGTGTCGATCATGCTCGAAGAAACCGGCTTGCCGTACGAGCCGCATCTGGTGCGCTTCGACACGAACGATCAGATGACGCCGGAGTTCATGTCGCTGAACCCGAACAACAAGATTCCCGCGATCATCGACCCCAACGGTCCCGACGGCAAACCGTTGCCGCTCTTCGAATCCGGCGCAATCCTGATCTACCTCGCGGACAAGACAGGCCAACTGATTCCGCAGGACGCCGCCGGCCGCTACGAAGCCATTCAGTGGGTGATGTTCCAGATGGGCGGCATCGGCCCGATGTTCGGCCAGCTCGGTTTCTTCCACAAATTCGCGGGCAAGGACTACGAGGACAAGCGCCCGCGCGATCGCTACGTCGCGGAATCGAGGCGGCTGCTCGGTGTGCTGGAGCAGCGCCTGGAAGGACGCGAGTGGATTCTTGGCGATCAGTACTCGATTGCGGATATCGCGACTTTTCCGTGGGTGCGCAATCTGGTCGGCTTCTATGAAGCTGGCGAGCTCGTCGGCATTCAGGATTTTCCGAACGTGAGGCGTGCGCTCGCGGCGTTCGTCGCGCGGCCGGCGGTGGTTCGGGGGCTGGATAGTCCGAAGCGGGTTTAGTGGCGCGCCCGGCGTAGCAGCGTATCGACGCCGCGACGCTGGAAATCTGCCGGGCAGCTACAGCGCGGGGAAATTCGCATCACTCATGTGACCGGTGTGGTCACGGATGTCGGGATTGAACTCGGCAAGAGGGTCTACTGGATGGTGAGACGTCCGGTCCGTGAGGCGCGTGGGCCGCGGGGGTGCGGCCGGCAACCGCAGGATTGCCTTGGCGACGTGAGAAGCGGGTGGTCCCCCTGGCAGGAATCGAACCTGCATCTAGCGCTTAGGAGGCACTTGTTCTATCCATTGAACTACAGGGAGATGGACAGCAATAACGGGGCGGACCAGGCCCCGGAATCCAAACCGCCGCGCCGACATTCCACGGCAGCCGCTCGCGTGTTTGGCTACATTAAGCTAAGCGAGCGAGGGCAAGAGTATAGCAAAAACGCACAAAGCGGCACCACGCTCGCACTCGCCCAAAATCGCCTCAAAACCGCGTCGAATAAGCCACCGCCACCGTCTGCCCTCGCGACCCGCGGCTACAGGTAATAGCCCAGTCGCCAAGCAACGCGCCGGTGAGCGCGCCGGCGACATCCTCGGCCAGATCCTTGTAGGAAAAACCGCTCGTGCGACAGGTGCCGTCGATACCTTCCTTGATGAGCCCAGGAATCGTCCCGATCAGCCTGCCGTAAATCACCGGATGCGCCGTGTCGCGCGCCAGGTACGCACCTGGCGCGCCGAACGGCGCTGCGACCGCGAAATGCTTGAGCTTGTCGCTTTGAAACCAGCCGTGCG
This sequence comes from Burkholderia sp. WSM2230, assembly GCF_000472445.1. GTDB lineage: Bacteria > Pseudomonadota > Gammaproteobacteria > Burkholderiales > Burkholderiaceae > Paraburkholderia. The sequence goes on along the minus strand of NZ_AXAJ01000004.1, from coordinate 245,802 downwards.
ATATCTGTATGCGGTACCGCCGCGCCCGTCGCCAATGCGGAAAGGGGCGAACAGAACAGGGAGAGGCGCGCCTATCGACGACAACCAGCGGCAGGACGGCTGACCCGAATCCATTCGATCGCTGCGGTCCCAAAATAGAAGCGGCCCAGCAGGCATCACCTGCTGGGCCGCGCAAACCACGAACGCGTTATCGCGTTGCCGACTCGACTAAAACCGGCTGCGTATCTACCAACCGCGCGACCTCAAAACTCGACCACCGCGAACTCCGCCTTGCCGACGTCGCACAGCGGGCAGCGCCAGTCCTCGGGAATCGCGGCAAAGCGGGTGCCGGGCGCGATGCCTTCGTCGGGCAAGCCTTCCTCTTCGTTGTAGATCCAGCCGCAGATCAGGCAAACCCAGCTTTTGTACTCAGTCACATCCATTACTTCACTCACGACGCACTCTTCTCTCTTCAATGCAATGGTCCGCGCAGTCTGCCCCTTTTTGGGGCGCCGGCGGCGACCCGCAATATTACCGGAATTCGTCAAATGCTTCGGCAATCCGGTTTTTGTCAGATGGCAGCCGCCAAAGCTCGTCACGCACTGCGTGTATGCTGCTCACTCGCAGCGGGACTGCGTATCTGTGTGGCTCGTGTTTCTAACCAGGAGAAGACGATGTTCAAAACCAAATGGTTGACCGGCGCGGCACTGGCTGGATTGCTGGCGGCATCGGGTGCGGCGCAGGCGGCAAGCGTGTCCTTTGTGCAGCCGACGGACGGCGCGACCGTCAGCAATCCCGTCCACGTGGTGTTCGGTCTGGACGGCATGAAAATCGCGCCCGCCGGCACGATGACGGACGGCACCGGCCATCATCATCTGTTGGTGGACGGCAAGCCGTTGTCCAAAGGCGAGGTGATTCCCGCCAACGACAAAGCGCTGCACTTCGGCAAGGGCCAGACGGAAACGGATCTCACGCTGCCGCCGGGCGACCATACGCTGACGCTGCAATTCGGCGACGGCGCGCATCGTTCCTATGGTCCCGAACTCAGCAAGACCATCACCGTGCATGTGAAGTAAGCGCACCGCGCCAAAGTCTCGAGTGGCCGGGCGTGGATCGGCAGCGCCCGGCTGCGGGCTCGCGCTCGCCCGGCTTGCAGCGGGCATGCAGGCCGTTCGCTTCGGTTCGTTGCAAGGACATTGGCGCTGGCTGTCGCGAGGCGCGTTTCGTCCTATATCTTCAGGCCTCCAGGCACCGGCGCGCGCGCCCGGTACAATGAGCAGTTCCGAGTCCTCGCTGTCTTCTCCAATTCTCCATGTCGCTTTACACCATTACCGGAGCCCAACTGGCGTTCGGTCACGTCGCGTTGCTCGATCACGCGGACTTCTCTCTTGAAGCGGGCGAGCGGGTCGGGCTGATCGGCCGCAACGGCGCGGGCAAGTCGTCGCTGCTGAAAATCGTCGCCGATCTGACGAAGCCCGATGACGGCCTCATCACGCGCCAGCAGAATCTGACCACGGTGTACGTGCCCCAGGAGCCCGAGTTCGACCCGGACGACACTGTGTTCGACGCCGTCGCAGCGGGCCTCACGCACGCCCGCGCGCTGCTCGACGAATACGACGCGGTCGCCAACCAGCTCGCGGACGAACCAGAAGGCGCGCAGCACGACGCGCTGATGGCGCGCATGAACACGCTGCAATCGTCGCTGGACGCAGCGGACGCGTGGAACTGGAGCACGCGCGTCGCCACCACGCTGCAACAGATCGGCCTGAATGGCGAGGCGCGCGTGGGTTCGCTGTCGGGCGGCATGCAAAAACGCGTCGCGCTCGCGCGTGCGCTTGTCGTTCAGCCAGACGTGCTGCTGCTCGACGAGCCGACCAACCACCTCGATTTCGACGGCATTCGCTGGCTTGAAGATCTGCTCGTGTCGCAGCGCGCGGCGCTCTTGTTCATCACCCACGACCGCGCGTTTCTCGACCGTGTCGCAACGCGCATCGTCGAGCTGGATCGCGGGCGTCTGCTGTCTTACCCGGGCAACTTTTCGGCTTATCAGACGCGCAAGGCGCAGCAACTCGAAATAGAGCGCGTCGAAAACGACAAGGCCGACAAGCTGCTCGCACAGGAAGAAGTGTGGATTCGCAAGGGCGTCGAGGCGCGCCGCACGCGCAGCGTCGGGCGGATCGCGCGGCTCGTCGAAATGCGCAAGCAGCGCGCCGAACGCCGCAATGTGCAGGGCAACGTCAAGCTCGACGTCGGCCAGGGCGAGAAGTCCGGCAAGATCGTCGCGGAACTGACGGACGTGACCAAGCGCTACGGCACGCGCACGGTGATCGACCGCTTCACCGCCACGGTCATGCGCGGCGACAAGATCGGCTTTGTCGGCCCGAATGGCGCGGGCAAGACCACGCTGCTGAAAATCATCCTCGGCGAACTGAAGCCGGACGAGGGCACGGTGCGCGTCGGCACCAACCTGCAGGTCGCGTATTTCGACCAGATGCGCGCGCAACTGGACCTGGAAAAAAGTCTCGCCGACACCATCAGCCCGGGCAGCGAGTGGGTCGAGGTGAACGGCCAGAGAAAGCATGTCATGAGCTATCTCGGCGATTTTCTGTTCGCGCCGGAGCGCGCACGTTCGCCGGTCAAGTCGCTGTCGGGCGGCGAGCGCAACCGTCTGCTGCTCGCGCGCCTTTTCGCGCGGCCCGCCAACGTGCTGGTGCTCGACGAACCGACCAACGACCTCGACATTCCTACGCTCGAACTGCTCGAGGAACTGCTCACCGACTACGACGGCACGGTGCTTCTCGTGAGCCACGACCGCGCGTTTCTGGATAACGTGGCCACCTCTGTGATCGCGTCGGAAGGCGGCGGCAAGTGGCGCGAGTACGTGGGCGGCTTTACTGACTGGCAGGTGCAGAGCGAGCGCTCGCAGCAACTCGCGCTTGACGCGCAGAAAGAGGCGAACAGCAACGCGGCGAAAGAGGCGGGGAAAGACGCATCGAAAGACGCCAGCAAAGACGCGCCTGGCAAGGACAGTTCAGCAGGCCGCAACGCGCCGCGCGCGGCCAAGCTGTCCTTCAAGGAGCAGCGCGAACTCGAGGCGCTGCCGGAGAAAATTGCCGCGCTCGAGGCCGAGCAGAAATCCATCGGCGCGCAACTCGAAGACGGCTCGATTTTCGCGAAGGACCCGCAGGAAGGCGCGCGTCTTTCCGAACGCTACGCCGCGATCGACGAAGAACTGCTGGTCGCGCTCGAACGCTGGGACGAACTCGAAAACCGCCGCAAATGACGCGCCATGCGCTGACGTGCCGGGCCGTCGGCACATTCGCTGGCGCGTTGGCGGCGGCTTGTCCGGACGGCCAGTCGCGTGCGCTGTGAATTGCCGCCAGGTTCGAAATCAGTAAAATACCCCGCGAACCGGGCTTCCCCGGCGTTTTCACCTGCGGCGACGCTGCCCGGCTACACGGGCGGTAGCGATGCGATGCAGCGCCGGATCCGACAGCGCGCACGAAGGCCAGCGCGGCAATCGCGCGGCAAACGTGCGGTAGCCCTGCAACAAAACAGCATGCCCGCAGTGCGGGCACCCCACCTAACCACGTTGTTTCGTTTCGCTTTTTTTAAAAACTCAACGCATTGTCCACGGACTTATGAACAGGACCTGTGGACAACGATGAACCGACGCACCCGAGTCAACCATGTCTACGAAAAAGCCAAACGCCGCGTACAGCGAAGCGTCGATCAAGGTGTTGAAGGGTCTCGAGCCGGTCAAGCAACGGCCCGGCATGTACACCCGCACCGAGAATCCGCTGCACATCATTCAGGAAGTTATCGACAACGCGTCGGACGAAGCCCTTGGCGGCTATGGCCGGCAAATCACGGTCACGCTGCATGCGGATCATTCAGTGTCGGTCGAAGACGACGGCCGCGGCATCCCCTTCGGCCTGCATCCCGAAGAAGGCGTGCCGGTCGTCGAAATCGTATTCACGCGCCTGCACGCGGGCGGCAAGTTCGACAAGGCCGCTGGCGGCGCGTATACGTTTTCCGGCGGCCTGCATGGTGTGGGTGTGTCGGTCACCAACGCGCTGTCCACGCGCCTCGACGTCACCGTGTGGCGCGACGGCAAGGTCGCCGCGCTGAGCTTTGCCAACGGCGACGTCGCGAAGCCGCTCGAAGTGCGCGCAGCCGCCAAGGGCGAAAAGAAATCGGGCACGCGCGTGACCGCATGGGCGAACCCCAAATACTTCGATTCGCCGAACCTGCCGCTCGGCGAACTGCAACGTCTGCTGCGCTCGAAAGCGGTGCTGCTGCCGGGCGTCGAAGTCACGCTCGTCAATGAAAAGACCGGCGAACAGCAAAGCTGGAAATACGAAGACGGCCTGCGCGGCTATCTGCTCGAAGGCATGAACGGCAGCGACCTGCTGATTCCGCTTTTCGAAGGCGAGCGTTATGCCGAAAACTCGCGGGCGAGCGAAGAGACGTTTGCCGAAGGCGAGGGCGCCGCGTGGGTCGTCGCGTGGAGCGAGGAAGGGCCGCTTACGCGCGAGTCGTACGTCAATCTGATCCCGACGCCCGCGGGCGGCACGCACGAATCGGGTTTGCGCGAAGGCTTGTATCAGGCGGTCAAGAGCTTCGTCGAGTTGCACAATCTGCAGCCGAAGGGCGTGAAGCTCCTCGCTGAAGACGTGTTCGCGCGAGTCTCGTTCGTGCTGTCCGCCAAGGTTCTCGACCCGCAATTTCAAGGGCAGATCAAGGAGCGTCTGAACAGCCGCGACGCGGTAAAGCTCGTGGCGTCGTTCGCGCGGCCCGCGCTCGAATTGTGGCTCAACCAGCATGTCGAGCACGGCAAGAAACTCGCGGATCTCGTCATCAAGCAGGCGCAGGCGCGCACGCGTGCCGGCCAGAAGGTCGAGAAGCGCAAGAGCTCGGGCGTGGCTGTGCTGCCGGGCAAGCTGACCGATTGCGAATCGACGGAAATCGGCCGCAACGAATTGTTCCTCGTGGAAGGCGATTCGGCGGGCGGCTCCGCGAAAATGGGCCGCGACAAGGAATATCAGGCGATCCTGCCGCTGCGCGGCAAGGTGCTGAACACGTGGGAAACCGAGCGCGATCGACTCTTTGCCAATAACGAGGTGCACGATATTTCGGTGGCTATCGGCGTAGATCCGCATAGCCCGGACGACAAGGTCGATCTGTCGAATCTGCGCTACGGCAAGATCTGCATTCTGTCGGACGCGGACGTCGACGGTTCGCACATCCAGGTGTTGCTGCTCACGCTGTTCTTCAAGCATTTCCCGCAATTGATCGAGCGTGGCCATGTGTGCGTCGCGCGTCCGCCGCTCTTTCGCGTCGACGCCCCCGCGCGCGGCAAGAAGCCGGCGCAGAAGCTGTACGCGCTCGACGAAGGCGAACTCGAAGCGATTCTCGACAAGCTGCGCAAGGACGGCGTGCGCGACACGCAATGGTCGATCAGCCGTTTCAAGGGCCTCGGCGAAATGAGCGCCGAGCAACTGTGGGACACCACGATGAACCCGGACACGCGGCGTCTTACGCCGGTGGCGCTCGGCGAGCTCGACTACGACACCACGGTCGCGCGCATGACCATGCTGATGGGCAAGGGCGAAGCGGCCTCGCGGCGCAGCTGGCTGGAAGAAAAGGGTAACGAGGTCGAAGCGGACATTTGAGCGGCACAAGCGCTCCCGCACGAAACTTCACGCCAAACACGATACGGATTCTAGATGGACGACGATAACACTCTCGACCTTTTCACCGAGCCGCCGCCGCCCGAAGGCGACTTCCTCACGCTCGGCAATTACGCGGAAGGCGCCTATCTTCAGTACGCAGTGAGCGTGGTGAAGGGGCGCGCGCTGCCCGACGTCTGCGACGGGCAAAAGCCGGTGCAGCGGCGCATTCTGTACGCGATGAACGAGCTCGGCCTGAGCGACAACGCGAAGCCGGTCAAGTCGGCGCGCGTGGTGGGCGACGTCATCGGTAAGTATCATCCGCACGGCGATCAGTCGGCGTACGACGCGCTGGTGCGTCTCGCGCAAGACTTTGCGATGCGCTATCCGCTGATCGACGGGCAGGGCAACTTCGGTTCGCGCGACGGCGACGGCGCCGCGGCGATGCGCTACACCGAAGCACGCTTGACGCCGATCTCGAAGCTGCTGCTCGACGAGATCGATCAGGGCACGGTCGACTTCATGCCCAACTACGACGGCGTCGAACAGGAGCCGCGGCAACTTCCCGCGCGCTTGCCGTTCCTGCTGCTCAACGGCGCCTCGGGCATCGCCGTGGGTCTCGCCACCGAGATTCCGTCGCACAATTTGCGCGAAGTCGCGGCCGCCACGGTCGCCATGATCCGCAATCCGAAGATCGCGCACGCGGAGTTGATGCAGCACATGCCCGGGCCTGACTTCCCCGGCGGCGGCCAGATCATTTCGAGCGAGACGGAAATCTCGGCGGCCTACGAAACGGGCCGCGGCAGCCTGAAGGTGCGCGCCCGCTGGAAGATCGAGGACCTCGCGCGCGGCCAGTGGCAACTGGTCATCACCGAATTGCCGCCGAACACGGCCGCGCAGAAGGTGCTAGAGGAAATCGAGGAGCAGACCAATCCGAAGATCAAGCTCGGCAAGAAGGCGCTTACGCCCGAGCAACTGCAGGCGAAGCAGACCATGCTCGGCCTGCTCGACGCGGTGCGCGACGAGTCCGGCAAGGACGCGCCGGTGCGCCTCGTGTTCGAGCCGAAGTCGAGCCGCATCGATCAGACGGAGTTCGTCAACACGCTGCTCGCGCATACGAGCCTCGAATCGAATGCGTCGCTGAATCTGGTGATGGTGGGCGGCGACGGCCGGCCGCGTCAGAAGGGCTTGAGCGAAATCCTGCACGAGTGGATCGCATTCCGCTTCGCGACGGTCACGCGTCGCACGCGGCATCGTTTGACGAAGGTGGACGACCGGATTCACATCCTCGAAGGGCGGATGATCGTCTATCTGAATATCGACGAAGTCATCCGCATCATTCGCGAATCCGACGAGCCTAAGGTCGCGCTGATGGCCGCGTTCGGGCTCTCGGATCGTCAGGCCGACGACATCCTTGAAATCCGGCTGCGTCAGTTGGCACGGCTCGAAAAGATCAAGATCGAGAAGGAACTCGCGGAACTGCGCGACGAGAAGGCCAGGCTCGAGGAACTGCTCGGCAGCGAATCGGCGATGAAGCGCCTGCTCATCAAGGAAATCGAAGCCGACGCGAAGCAATACGGCGACGAGCGCCGCACGCTGATCCAGCAGGAAAAGCGCGCGACGTACGAAGCGCGCGTGATCGACGAGCCGGTCACGGTCGTGGTTTCGCAAAAGGGTTGGGTGCGCGCGCTGAAGGGTCACGGTCTGGATACGGCCGGCTTCACGTTCAAGGCCGGCGACGGTCTGTACGCGGCGTTCCAGTGCCGCACGCCGGACACGCTCGTCGCGTGGGGCAGCAACGGGCGCGTCTATTCGGTCGCGGTGGCGTCGCTGCCGGGCGGCCGCGGCGACGGCGTGCCGGTCACGTCGCTGATCGAGCTCGAATCGGGCAGCCATCTGATGCATTACTACGCGGCTTCGGCGGATCAGGCCTTGTTGCTCGCGTCGAGCAACGGCTTTGGCTTCATCGCCAAGGTCGGCGACATGGTGAGCCGCGTGAAGGCAGGCAAGTCGTTCATGACCATTGACGCCGGCGCCGCGCCGCTCGCGCCGATGCCGATGTTGCCGGACGCGACGCAGGTCGCGTGTCTGTCGTCGGCCGGGCGCCTGCTGGTGTTCGGCATCGACGAAATGAAGACGCTCTCGGGCGGCGGACGCGGCGTCACGCTCATGGCGCTCGACGAGAAGGAAACGTTGGTGCAGGCGCTCGCCATCAATGCCGCGGGCGTCATGCTGATCGGCGCGCGTCGCGGCGGACGTCTCGACGAAGAAAAGTTGAGCGGCGCCGCGCTCACCGCGCATGTCGGCAAGCGGGCCCGCAAGGGCCGCGCGCCTGAGAGCAAGCTCAAGCTCGAAGGTATGCGTCCCGTGCTGGCCGGCTGACGAAGATTCATGCTGGAAACGGCCGGCGTCTGCTAGCATGCGAGACGCTGGCCGCGTGCAGTAGGTGAAAGCAATAAGCGCGGCCGGTGAGTGAGTGCGGCAGTGAGCGGAACAATACGCGCCGCGGCAAGCACAGCTAACAAACCCAGCTAACAAACGCAGCAACTAGCACAGCATCAAGCGCAATGCATCGCGCGGCAGATCCGGGGCGGCGTTGCGGTGTCGAGTCGAAGTGCCAGGTGTCGGTACATCGTCGAAACATCGGGCGCGCTGCAATAACAACAAGAAAAACGACGGTAGCCATGGGCGTTTCGGAACTGCACGCAGCACGTGCGGTCGAACGCGCTCAATAGCCGCTGCTCATAGCGTTTCGCACAAGCGGCGCGGCATCGTCGGAGAGGAATACACCATGAACAAGGCTATCGAACTCGCGCTCTTTCTACATCTGCTCGCGGTCGCGGTGTGGGTGGGCGGGATGGTCTTCGCGCATTTCTGCTTGCGCCCGGCAATGGCCGATCTTTCGCCGCAATTGCGCCTGCCGTTGTGGGAATCGGTGTTCGGCCGCTTCTTCAACTGGGTGGCCGCTTCGGTGCTCGTCATTCTGGTGACGGGCGGCTTCCTGCTGATGCAATTCGGCGGCGGTCACGCCACGTGGCCGCTGCATGCAATGGCTGGCATCGGCATTGTGATGATGCTGATCTTCGGGCATATCCGCTTTGCCGTCTTTCCGCGCATTCGCCGCGCGGTGCAGGCGCAGAAGTGGCCTGACGGCGCACAGGCCGTCGGCACGATCCGGCGTCTCGTGCTGGTCAACATCGTGCTGGGCGTGGTGACCGTCGGCGTCGCAGTGCTTTCCCGCGGATTCTGAGGGCGCGTGCGATTGATTGCGTCGTCGTCGGCTGGCGCGTGATTTACCAGGCCGCGGCCGGCCAGCAAGCCATTTACGAAAGCGCTGCCAGCCGGCGCGCTATTTCCAAAAGCGTCGCCGCTAGCCGAGTCTAGCCCCAGGCGCCATACGCCAGCCACAACCCGCATGCCGCGGCCACGGTGCCGTACACCGCATACACCGGCAGCTTGAGCTTGGCGAAGCACATCGCCGAGAACAAGGCGGTGATCAGATAGACCGGTTGCAGCGGCACACGTCCGGCGATACGCAGCACGGCCACCGCGAGGAAGGCGGTCGTGACCGCGCGCAGAATGCGCATGCCATGCTCGAATCGCGGATTCATCTTCAACTGATGCAGATGCCGCTGCGCCAGTACGACGAGGCATCCCGACGGAACGAACAGGGCGAGCGTGGCCAAAAGCGCGCCCGCCCATCCGTCGACGAGATAGCCGAAGAACGGCACTACATTCAGAAGCGGTCCGGGCGAGATCGGCGATAGCGAAAAAGCCAGCGTGAAGTCGTTGTCCGAAATCCCTATGGTCGGCGTGACGAACAAGGTCTTGAGCACCGGCAGCGCGGAAAAGCCGCCGCCGAACAGCGTCATGCCGGCACCCGCGAGGCGCGGCCATAGCAGGGCGAGATCGTAGCGATGCGGCAGCGGCAGAGCGAACAGCAGCACGAACACGCACAGCATGCCGAGTATCTGCCAGTCGCCGCGCGCAAACGACACCACGAAGCGCGCGTTGCGCACCGGGCTGACCGCCCAGCCGGCGCCGAACGCCGCGCTTAGCATCAGCACATAAGCGGCGGGGCTGTGCGCGAAGAAAAGCGCAAAGCAACCGACCACCGCCGCGGCCCATTCGAGCTTGCCGCGAACCAGCGCGCGCGTCTGCTTATACCAGGTGATGCCGATCAGCGTCGCCAGTACGACGCTGAAATGATTGAGCAAGGTTTGCGACGCGGCGGCGCGCACAAGAGGCGTGCGGTAGAAGATCGCGAAGAGCGTCATCAGCATGAAGAAGGGCAGCACGCTCGCGACGCCCGCGACCCATGCGCCGGCGCGTCCGCGCAGCGCGTGTCCGAGTTGCACGGCGACGTTGCAGCCCACCGGTCCCGGCACCATCCACGCGAGCGCAATCAGATCGGAGAACGCGACGCGCGAGAGCCGCGCCTCGCGCTCGACATAATGATTTTCGAGCTGCGCCATCAGCGCAAGGCCGCCCCATGACAATGCGGACAGGCCGAACACGACCTTGAACAGCGTCCATAGCGGTTCCCGCTCCCCTCGTCTTGTCGCATCGTGGCTTGTTATCGTCTGCATGGCGCCGCGGGCGCCCGGTGTGCGGGCGCCCGTCCTGTGGATCCTTTGATGTTGCGCGCGGCCGGCCGGTCCGACGGCGTCGCGCGAGAACGCGATACAGCGAGAATGTAGCCGGTTTTGCGCGGCCGCGGTATCGACGGACCTGTCAAGCCGCCGCGTTGCGCGAAGCCCTCAGCCAGGGTGTCCGGCATATCGGGCACGCACTGCCTAACCGTTCGTGCTGGCGCTCGTGCTGTTCGCTTCCTGAATGGGGCGCCGGCCGTTCATGCCGCAGACGCCGAAACGTTCGAGCAGCGCAGGAATCGCCTCGACGGGAACGGGGCGCGAAAACAGAAAGCCTTGCGCCTCGATATGGCCGAGTGCGGCGAGCCACGCAATCTGCTCTTCGGTCTCAGTCCCTTCGACCACCACCGTGAGCCCGAGCGAGCGCGCCAGATTGACGATCGCGGTGACCATCACGCACACGCTGCGATCGCCCGGAATGGCCTGGACGAACGACCGGTCGACCTTGAGCGTGTCCACCGAGAACCGGTTCAGATACGAGAGCGACGAATAACCGGTGCCGAAGTCGTCGAGTGCGATTCGCACGCCGAGGCGCTTGAGCGCAAAGATCTTTTCGGAGACGAGTTCCGGATACTCCATCATCGCCGTTTCGGTGATTTCGAGTTCCAGGCGGCGCGCGGAAATGCCGCTTTCCTCGATCGCGTGCGAGACCGTTTCGTACAGATCGCCGCGCCAGAATTGCACGGCCGAAATGTTCACCGCCAGCGACAACGTGTCGTAGCCTTGCTGCTGCCATATCGCCAACTGGCGGCAGGCGGTTTCGATCACGAAGTCGCCGATCGGCACGATCAGGCCCGTCGACTCCGCAACGGGAATGAATTCGTTGGCCGGAATCAGACCGTGCTGCGGATGATTCCAGCGCACCAGCGCCTCGAAACCGGTAATGCAGCGGCGCGTCAGATCGATCTTCGGCTGATAGGCGAGAAAGAGTTGTCCTTCGGCGAGCGCGACCCGCAACTGCTGCTCCCACTTCATCAGATGATCCGCGCGATGCGACAGTTGCGGCGAATAAAACTGATAGCAGTTCTTGCCCGCGTCTTTTGCGCTGTACATCGCGAGGTCGGCTTTTTTCAGCAGGTCGATCTCGCTCTCGTTGGCGACCGAGTAAAGCGCGATCCCGATGCTCGCATGCAGCACGAACGAACTGCCGCGCACTTCGAACGGTTTCGAGAACGCTTCGGCCGCCGCTTCGGCAAGCGCCACGGCGCGTTTCTCGACCTCGTCGCCCTTGATCACGACGACGAACTCATCGCCGCCTATGCGGCTCAACGTGCCACCGTCCGCGACCGCGGTGGCGAGGCGCGAGGCCGTCATTTGCAGCACGATGTCGCCGGCGTTGTGACCGAGCGTGTCGTTGACGGTCTTGAAGTTATCGAGGTCGATGAACAGGATCGCGAGGTGGCCGAGGTTGGCCGGCTGCGCCACCTCTTGCCGCAGCGTGCGCAAGGTGGCGTAGCGATTGCGCAAGCCGGTCAGCAGATCGTATTCGACGAGATGCGTCATTTCTCGCTCGCGGCCTAGCAGCTTGCCGATCAAACCCGTTGCCACGGCGAAGAAGCTCAGCATGGCGAGCGAGATGAAACCCGCCATCAGCAGATAGACGTTGCGCGTGTGGTTGTAGTCGGCGAACTCCTCGGCTTGAGAGAGACCCACGAGCACGCCGAGCGGATAGCCGTCGATATGCCGGTAGGAGACGATGCGCGTGACGTTGTCGATCGAATCGACATAGGTGCCCGACACATGCTCCGAAGTCGGATACGAACCGCTTGCCGAAAACGTGCCGGTCGCATTCACGACGCTGCCGGTGCGCCGCGCGAGCACCGTGCCGTTGTCTGAAATCACCGCGATCACGCCTTCGCGGCCGATTGCCGCGTTGTTGTAGAAGTCGCTCGTGAAATAGCTCGGGTCTTCGGACACCACCACGACGCCCGCGAACGTGCCGTCCGGATGATTGAGACGGCGCGTCATCTGCAGGGTCCAGTGACCCGACACGCGGCCGAGTACAGGCTTGCTGATATACAACTGGTCGTCGTTTTCGTGCTCGTGGACCTTGAAGTGCTCGCGGTCCGACAGATCGATGCGCTTGGGATTGAGCTCGGCCGTGTTGGCAATCAGCTTGCCGTGCTCATCGATCAACGAGACCTGCACGAGCGTCTCGCTTTGCACGACGCCCTTTTCGACGGTGTTGGTCAGATCGAAACGTCCCGGCGTTTTCTCGAACTCGTATTTGACGAAGCGCGTAATCTGATCGACCTGGTGAATCGCCTTGATCGTATGCTGTTCGAGCGCAGCCGAGAGAATCGCGGCAGACGCCATGGCTTCGCGGTACGTGGCTTCTTTTTCGACCGAAAGACGCGCGAAGATGACCGTCCAAAGGAGAATCAGCACGAGTACGCCGAGCGCGGGAATGGCGAGCAACGCGCGGCGCCGCGATGCTGCGGGATCGCGACGGCTTTGGGATTCGCGCTGGTCGGAGAAGCGGGTTTTGCTCATCAGGCGGCCCGTACCCAGTTGCCGGCCGGTTGCGAAGACGCGAGGGTCGACTGCGCTGTTTTCATGGGTGGCTGCATGGAGTTGCCGCAACTGCTGCGCAAGAAGGGGCGTGGCTTGGCGCTGATCGTTCGCACTTTGTCAGGTACGTTTCGATATTACTTAATGCGACTGGATTAAGGAAGGGTCCGGGCATCGGGTATACGCGGGCGCAGTCCGAGACCGTAAGGAAGCTGTTTTGCTGCCCGTTTTCCGGGCTGTTTTCCGCGTTTTTCCGGACTTCGTTCCGAGGCGTGCCCGGCCGCCGGTCGGGCGGCAGATCAGGGCATGCGCGGGATCGTACGCTGGCGGTCATTATGTTCGAATAGTCCATCGGGTTCGGCGTTCCGGCATGGCGCCTTGCGCACATGACCTTTTCAGGCGTTTCGTTATGCAAGCCGCATCGCGCAAATGCGGCCCGCGGCTTTTATGGCAAACCTGGTCAAGCGTAGTTCAAGCGTGACTAAAAGAAGTAAACCGCGTCCGGGTTATCGTCACCGGCTTATCGTCGCCGGGTTGCGGCAGCGTTACCGTTGCTGCTGCAAAGTTAGCGGGACGGAAGCAAACGACGGGCCGGTCATGGCATCCGGAACGTACCGTCGACCACCGTCACCGATGACCCGCCAATCCACGTCTTGCCGTTGGCGTCGTCATAACGCACGAGGACCTGGCCCGCGCGTCCGAGCGCAGTGCCCTGGCGCGCGGTATAGCTGGCGCCGGGCCGCAGATTCTGCGCGCTCAGCAGACCCGCGAGCGCGGCATTCGCACTGCCGGTAACAGGGTCTTCGCCGACGCCGAACGCGCCGCCCATCATCAGGCAGCGCACCTCGAAGGTGGCGGGGCCGCCCGCATCGTGCGGACCATACGCCGCGACGCCGTGCGCGCCGACCGACTGCACGATTTGCGCGAGCAGCGCCGGGTCCGGTTCGAGCGCGAGACAATCGCGCGCCGAATTCATCCGCACCACGAGCCACGGCGCGCCATTGTCGACGGCACACGGCGCGGCCCTGAAGTCTATCGCGTTGCTACGTAAAGCCGTAGAAAGTGCCGGGTATTGTAGTTCTGGCAGCGGCGCGATCCGCGCGGGCGGCGCGGCAAAGGCCCACGCTCCCTCGGCGCCGCTTGCGCTTTCGCCCAAGGCCTGCAATTCGACGAGCCCCACGCCGCATTGCTGCACGAGCCTGCCCGGCTGCTTCGGCCGATAGCCGCTTTCGAGGAGCGCATGCGCGGTGCCGAGCGTCGGATGTCCCGCGAACGGTAATTCGCCGTGCGTCGTTAATATGCGCACGCGATAGTCGGCGGCCGGCTCCGTGGGCTGCGACAGGAAGGTCGTTTCGGACAGATTCGTCCAGTGCGCGATTGCCTGCATCTGATCGGCGCTGAGCGCGTCGGCGTCGAACACGACGGCGACCGGATTGCCTTTGAACGGTACAGACGTGAATACGTCCACCTGTTTGAAACGAACTGTGTTGGCGGGCATCGGGCGTGGTCCGGCGATTCCTGCGGTTGGTATGGTTCGCGGATTCTATCCGCTGCCGCCCGAACGATCTACCTCGCCACAAATGGAAAACGCGCCGCGGGTACTTGCACCCCGCGACGCGTTCTGTTCAGCGCCCGGCCGAGCCGGCCCGGCTATGGCGAAACCTGGTGGCCCGGCCTGACAATGCGTGAGGCTGCGTTACTCCACTTCCGCGATCATCTCGATCTCGACGCATGCGCCGAGCGGAATCTGCGCGACGCCGAATGCCGAGCGCGCATGCTTGCCGCGCTCGCCGAACACGTCGGCGATAAGTTCCGACGCGCCGTTCGTGACCAGATGCTGCTCGGTGAAATCGAGCGTGGAGTTGACGAGGCTCATCAGCTTGACGATGCGCTTGACGCGATTCAGGTCGCCCACGTGAGCGTGCAGCGTGGCCAGCAGATCAACGGCGATGGAGCGTGCCGCAGCCTTGCCGTCTTCGGTGCCGAGGTCGGCGCCGAGCTTGCCTGCCCACACCTTGCCGTCTTTCTTCGCGATGTGGCCGGACAGGTACACGGTGTTGCCGCTTTGCGCGCTCATCACATAAGCGGCAGCCGGCGCGCCGGCGGTCGGCAATTCGATGCCCAGTTCCTTGAGCTTGTCGTAAACATTCGTTTGAGCCATGTTGTCCTCGGTCGGTAGTGAAAAACGGAGAAGCGTGTTGTGCGAGCGGGCGGTTGGGTTTAGACCTTCGCGCGGATCAGCGCGGCGAGACGCGCCACGCCTTCGTCGATCTTTGCGGGCGGCACCGTGACGAACGACAGCCGCAGCGTGTTGTGCTGCGCCTCGTTCGCGAAGAACGGACCGCCCGGCACGAACGCGACATTCTGCGCGACGGCTTCTTCCAGCAGCTTCGTGCTGTCGATCTGCGCGGGCAGGTTCACCCAGATGAACATGCCGCCTTCCGGGCGATTCCATTTCACGCCTTCGGGCATGTAGCGCTCGAGCGCGGCCAGCATCGCCGCGCACTGGTCGCGATACAGCTCGCGAATGGTCGGCACGTGCGTGTCCAGAAAGCCGTCCTTCACCACTTCATGGACGATGCGCTGCGTAAAGCTCGGCGTATGCAGATCGGTGGCCTGCTTGGCCTGCACGAGTTTGAAGATCAGTTCTTCGGGCGCGATGATGTAGCCGACCCGCAGGCCCGGCGCCAGCACCTTCGAGAACGAACCCAGATGGACGATGTGATCGGGCGCCATCGAAAGCATGGTGGGCAGCGGTTCGCCGGCGTAATCGAGCGCGCCGTAAGGGTCGTCTTCGATCACCGGGAAAGGCGCGGTTTTCGCGAACTCGGCGAGCGCGCGGCGGCGCTCGACCGGCAGACGGCGCCCGGTCGGGTTCTGGAAATTCGGTTGTGCGTACAACAGGCGCGCGCCGGCGGTGAGTTCAGGCGTGAGTCCTGCCGGGATCAGCCCGTTGTCGTCGGTCGGCACCTGGACGTAGCGCGGTTCGTACATCGAGAACGATTGCAGCGCGCCGAGGTAAGTTGGGGTCTCGACCAGCACGGGGCTTTGCGGACACACCAGCACTTTGCCGAGCAGATCGAGCGCCTGCTGCGAGCCGGTCGTAATCAGCACCTGCGTTGCGCGGATCTGCGCGCCGTTTACCGAATAGCGTTGCGCAACCCACTCGCGCAGCGGCGCATAGCCTTCGGTCGCGCTGTACTGGAGCGCGGCGGCGGGCGTGTCGCGCAGAATGCGGTCGGACGCTTCGCGCATGCGCTCAGCAGGGAAGGTGGCCGGCGAGGGCAGGCCGCCCGCGAACGAAATGACTTCGGGCCGTTCCGTGACCTTCAGAATCTCGCGGATCGCCGAGCTGGTAAGCTTGCGTGCGCGTTCGGACAATTGCCACGTGGGGGCGTTCAAGTCGCTTTGGTCCATGGTCTCCTCTGCTGGTGTCTCTGGAACCGGTCAAAACTTCGATTATCGCGCGAGTCGGCGACCCGCGCGCGCTGCTTATTTAAGGGTCCGTAGACCGCCCGGCGTTTCGAACTCGGCGACGAGCGCAGCCGGGCCGTTCGTCGTTTGCAATTCGATCAGATGCGCGGCTCCTAGCCACTGCAACTGCGCCGCGACCGTGCTGGCTTGCGGATGCAGGCCTTTCAACGCCTTGAGCGCGATGCCGCTGTCCGGCAATAGCGTCGACGGATGCCGCGCCGTGTCCCACTGAATCAGGGACGGCAGCACGCCGTCGCCGACACCCTGCCAGGCCGGGAAGGCGCCGTCGTCCGGCACCGATAAGCCCCACGCGAAGTCGCCGCGCGTGAGCGGCACGATCGGCGGGATGCGCTGCGGATATTGCGCTTGCCACGTCGGCAAATGCTTCGGCCGGTCGACCCGGACCACCCAGTGCGACAGATACGGGCCGTTTTCGAGGCGCGCGCGGGTGGCCGCGTCGTCGAGCGCGAAAAGACGCGGGCGGGGCGCGGCGCCTTGGGACGCGTCGTGGGTAGCGTCGGCGTGCGGATCGATGGCGATCACTTCCAGGTAGGCGCCGCCCCACAGGTTCAGCAGCCGGTTGTG
Source organism: Burkholderia sp. WSM2230 (assembly GCF_000472445.1). GTDB lineage: Bacteria > Pseudomonadota > Gammaproteobacteria > Burkholderiales > Burkholderiaceae > Paraburkholderia. Next base: position 228,929 of record NZ_AXAJ01000004.1, on the reverse strand, counting down.
CGTGCGCATCGACGGATGCGCGCCGCCGCCGGCCGGCTCCGCGCCGAGCATGTCGGCGACGTACTGCGCGCCCTCGTCGAGGGTGCGGGCGGAAACGACCAGATGATCGAGACGAAGCGGATGTGCGGTCATTGCGAATCGGGGAAACAGGTTGCTACGGTAGGCCGGGCCCGCGCCGCGTGCCGCTTGCGGTGGGCGCCGGGGTCGTAAGCATAACCGTTCGCGCGCGGGCTTTAGCGGCGGACGGGCCGCTGTGCAGGTCGAGCTGGGGAATATAACGCTGCATGCTTCGCACTCGGCCTGGCGCCCCGCGGTATTTGCCGCTTCGGATGCCGGTCCCGACTGGAGCTGGCCGTGGTTTTGCGGTAACGCAGAATCCCCGTCAGGCTGATGGCCCTTGCGCGCGGCGCCATGATCTGTATCAAATGTAGCGGCGGCGACCGGCACAGTAACGGTACAATCGACTCGATACCGTTCGGTACAGTTGGAGCCCGTCATGTCCGTCCCGCTTACGCAGATTCCCGCCCCGCACGACACGGCGTCGCTGACGCTGGTCGAGCAGCTCGTGCAGTGGGCGCGCCGCCGGATCGAGGAGCGCGTGTTCCGCCCCGGCATGCGCATGCCGTCCATCCGCAAGCTCGCGTTGGACAAAGGCGTGTCGCGTTTCACCGTGGTCGAGGCATACGAGCGGCTCGTCGCCCAGGGTTACCTGGAGTCGCGGCGCGGCTCGGGTTTCTTCGTGCGCGAGCGACTGGCGGGCGCGGCGGGCGCCGCAGTCGCGGAAATTCGCCCTGCCGCGCAGGCGTCGGCGCCGGCCACCATCGACGTGGTCTGGCTGCTGCGCAACATGCTGCACACCGGCGCGCGGCCGGAGCGCAGTCCGGGGCTCGGCTATCTGCCGGCACGCTGGCTCGACGGCGAGCTGATCACCAACGCGCTGCGCACGCTTGGGCGGCAAAGCGGCGCGCAGATGCTCGGCATCGGCACGCCACTCGGTTTTCTGCCACTGCGCCAGCAATTGCAGACTCGTCTTGAGGAGCTGGAGATCGGCGCCTCGCCCGATCAGATCGTGATGGTATCGGGCATCACGCAGGCCATCGACCTGATCTCGCGCATTTACGTCAAGCCGGGCGATTCGGTGATCGTCGGCGATCCGGCGTGGTTCCAGATGTTCGGGCGGTTCGCGTCGCAGGGCGCGCGGCTCGTCGGCATGCCGTACACGCCCGAGGGCCCCGACCTGGACGCGCTCGAGTCGCTCGTGCAAACCTGGCGGCCGAAGATGCTGGTGATCAACTCCGTGCTGCAGAACCCGACCGGCACCTCGCTCACGGCGGCGCAGGCATTCCGGATTCTGCGGCTCGCGGAGGCCTACGACTTCATCGTCGTGGAAGACGACATTTACGGCGATCTGTGTCCGCCAGGCTATGCGGGCACGCGGCTCGCGAGCCTCGACCAGTTAAAGCGCGTGATCTACCTGGGCAGTTTTTCGAAGACGCTCGCGCCGAATTTGCGGGTCGGGTTTATCGCGTGCGCGCCGGAGGTGGCCAAAGCGGTCAGCGACCAGAAGATGCTGGTCGGCATGACGAGCCCGGAACTCAACGAGCGCGTGCTGTACAAGATCCTCACCGAAGGCCACTATCGGCGCCATGTCGAGCGGCTGCGCGCGCGGCTCGACGGGGTGCGCGAAAAATCCATGCGGATGCTGGAAAAGACGGGCCTCAAGCTCTTTTTGACGCCGACTGCGGGCATGTTCGTGTGGGCCGACACCGGAGTCGACGCCGACGGGCTCGCCGCGGCCGGTCATGAGGCCGGCTTCCTGCTGACGCCCGGCAGCCTTTTTTCGCCGCAGCAATCGCCCACCACGTGGATGCGCTTTAATGTGGCCAATTGCGGCGATCCGGAACTGGCGACGTTTTTGTGTCGTTACCTCGACGGCGTTGCGCGCCGCGCCTCTTGAAACTTTGTGGGGTCGCCCTTATTTAGGCCGACAATCTGCGGTTTGGGGCCGATGCACGCGACGCCGCGTGCCATTGGCCGCGGCGCCTCACACGGCGCCGCAGCCACATTCGCACAATCCGATTCGCACAACCCGATTCGCAACAGAGAGGAAGTCCGACCATGGCACAAGAAACCATGAGCTTTCAGGCAGAAGTCAAACAGCTTCTGCACCTGATGATCCATTCGCTGTACAGCAACAAGGAAATCTTTTTGCGCGAGCTGATTTCCAATGCGTCCGACGCGGCCGACAAGCTGCGCTTCGAAGCCATTGAAAACAGCGGGTTGTATGAGAACGACCCGAATCTGCGTATCCGCGTGTCGTACGACAAGGACGCGCGCACGGTCACGATCGACGACAACGGCATCGGCATGAGCCGCGACGAGGCCATCGCGAACCTTGGCACGATCGCGCGCTCGGGCACCAAGGAATTCTTCGGCAAGCTGTCGGGCGACCAGCAGAAAGACGCCGCGCTGATCGGCCAGTTCGGCGTGGGCTTCTATTCGGGCTTCATTGTCGCGGACAAGATCACGGTCGAGACGCGCCGCGCCGGTTTGCCGGCGTCCGAAGGCGTGCGCTGGGTCAGCTCCGGCGAGGGCGACTTCGCGGTCGAGACGATCGAGCGCGCCGCGCGCGGCACGACCATCACGCTGCATCTGCGTGCGGACGAGGACGAACTGCTGTCGTCGCATCGCCTGAAGTCGATCATTCAGCGGTATTCGGATCACGTCGCGCTGCCCATCCTGATGAAAAAGGAAGAATGGGACGCCGAAAAGAGCGCGATGGTCACGAAAGACGAGGACGAAACCGTCAACCAGGCTAGCGCGCTGTGGACCCGCGCGAAGAACGACATTACCGAAGAGCAGTACAAGCAGTTCTATCAGCACCTGTCGCACGACCACCAGGACCCGCTCACGTGGACGCACAACCGCGTGGAAGGCCGCAGCGAGTACACGCAGTTGCTGTACGTGCCGAGTCACGCGCCGTTCGACCTGTGGAACCGCGATCATCGCGGCGGGCTGAAGCTCTACGTGAAGCGCGTGTTCATCATGGACGACGCCGAGCAGCTGCTGCCGTCGTATCTGCGCTTCGTGAAGGGCGTGGTCGATTCGAGCGATCTGCCGCTTAACGTGTCCCGCGAAATCCTGCAGGAAAGCCGCGATGTCAAGGCGATCCGCGAGGGCGTGACCAAGCGCGCGCTGTCCATGCTGGAAGAGTTGGCCAACTCGGAGAACGAAGCCGACCGCGAGAAGTACGCCGGCTTCTGGAAGGAGTTCGGCCAGGTGCTGAAGGAAGGCATTGGCGAAGACTTTGCGAATCGCGAGCGGATTGCCAAACTCGTGCGCTTTGCGTCCACACATACCGAGACGCCGGAGCAGACGGTGTCGCTCGCCGACTACGTCGCACGCATGAAACCCGAGCAGACGAAAATCTACTATGTGACCGCCGACACCTGGCAGGCCGCAACGCACAGCCCGCATCTCGAGGTGTTCCGCAAGAAGGGCGTGGAAGTGCTGCTGCTGACCGATCGCGTGGATGAGTGGATGCTGTCGTTCCTGAACGAATTCGACGGCAAGCCGTTGCAAAGCGTGGCCCGCGGCGATCTCGACCTCGGCGCGCTGAACGACGAGGAAAAGCAGGCGCAGGAAAAGGTCAGCGAAGAACTGAAGCCGCTCGTCGAGAAGATGAAGGAAGCGTTGAAGGACAAGGCAAAGGACGTGCGCCTCACGTTCCGCCTGACCGATTCGCCTTCCTGTCTCGTTGCCGACGACGGCGAGATGAGCGGCTACCTGCAGCGCATGCTGAAGGCGGCGGGTCAGCAGGCGCCGTCGTTCCATCCGATTCTCGAGGTGAATCCGGAACACGCGCTGGTGAAGGGCTTGCACGCCGACAGCGCCAACTTCGACGACTGGTGTCACCTGCTGTTCGATCAGGCGTTGCTGGCCGAAGGCGGCGCGCTGGAAGATCCGGCGAGCTTCGTGAAGCGTACCAACGCGTTGTTGCTCGCACGCGCGAATTGAGCGTGATTGTGTAGTGTTGGGGGACCTGGCCGGCAGACCCAGTCCGCAGACTGGGCCGGCGGACGCAGCCGGCCCTCGCGCAATGTAGCAAATGGAATGCGCTGCTTAGGCAGCGCATTTTTTTTGCCTTGTGCCTTTCGTCTGCGTGTTACGGCGGGACGGACAAAGAACGGATTTCTCGCAGCACCTGCTTCAACGCTCGAATGTCAGCCCGTGCAAGTGCCGCACTTGTGCAAGCACACTGCCGGCCAACTCTTTTGCCTCGAAACTGGAGTGGTGATCGCCGAGCACTTTCGCCGCGAGGCTGCCGATCGCGGCGCTGGTTTGCTTCAAAGTGTGATGTTGCGCGAGCGCCGAGCCGGCTAGCTCTTTCTCGATATGCGTGGCGCCCTGACGATGCAATAAGCCCGACGCAAGATGCGCGATGCGGTCGGACGTTTCCTTCACGTTAGTAGTATTCAACCTGACTCCCTGCTGCTAGTTGTTGATTTGCTTGACGCCGCGGGCGTTTTTGAAACCGGGCGCAATTCATTATGGTTAACTAACTAAAACTTATCAACGACCATAAATTGAGATTGGTTTATGAGATGCGGCGCGCGGCATTATCTTGGGTAATCGCGCTTTTGAACTGGAGGCTTGAAGAACCGCACAGGTTCCGCAAGTCATTTTCTGTACAAGCTGGGCGCATCAAGGTGTGCTTTGTGATCCGGGCACACGCATGCGTGCCGCGGCATCTTCCGAATGTTTATGTCCGACTCCGCTCTGGCCGACCCGGCCGTTATGGTCAATGTGACAACCCGTCTCGAGACAGTGCATCTGCTATGGTCAATCTTGCGTGAGGAGGGTTGGGAGGCTGCCGTATCGCGCGCCGCCGAACTGGCGGCCGCAGGTGTGACGCCTCAATTGCACGCCGACCTGCATGCAAGCGCGGGGCACTTCGAGCAGGCGTATCAGAGCGCATCGCAGGGGCAAGCGGGGCCCAATGGGGCGCGCCATGCACGCGTGGCGCTATTCGCAGACGCGCTTGGCCGCGGCGAAGTCGCGCGGCATTACAGCGAAATGGCGGTCGCCGCGCAGCCGCTTGCCGAGACGCTCGAATGGACCGTCTGGCTGATCAACCACTGCGGCGCGCATTCGGCGGCGGCGCACATGTTGCGCGCCTATCAGCGGCGCGAGCCGCGCGACGCGCGCGGGCCGTGGTGGCTCGCCATTTCGCTTGGCGCGCTCGGCGGTCCAGGCGTGCGCGATGAGCGGCGCTCGGCGCTCGCGTACGCCTATGCACTCGATCCCGCCGTCGATCCCGCATTGCCTCTGCAATTGGCGCTGGCGTTGCGCGAGGCGCGCGACTGGTCCGCCGTCGAACAGGTCTGCCGCGAAGCATTGGCACGCAATCCCGCAGACGCCGAAATGGCCTGGCAGCTCAGTCACGCGCAATGGCAATGCAACGACGCCGCCGCGGCCGAGGCGACCATGCGTGGTGTCGACGCCGCGTCGCCGGGCAATGCGGACGTGCTCGCCGCCATCGGTTTCTATCTGGGCGAGCAGGCGCGCTATGAGGAAAGCGAGACCATGCTGCATGAAGCGCTCATGGCGAATTCGAACGCTGTTACGCCGGCGGTCGATCTAGCCGATCTCGAACTGCGGCGCGGCGCCTGGACAAGCGGCTGGCAGCGTTTCGAGGCACGTCTTTCACGCGAGGACCGCGAGCCGAACAACATCGTTTCAGTCATGGCGCGCTTGTGTCCGCGCTGGCATGGCGAGACGCTCGCGGGCAAAACGCTGGTGGTGCACAGCGAACTGGGCAATGGCGACGACATCCACATGGTGCGCTATGTGCCGCAACTCGCCGCGCGCGTGCGCGAGCAGGGCGGCAGGCTGGTGCTCTGTGTGCGAAAGTCGTTGCAAGCGCTGCTTGCGCGCTTCTACGACGACTGCGTATCGATCGAGGAGGGCCCCCTGGGCGCCCCGAACTACAGCTTGCCGCTCATGAGCTTGCCGCTCGTGCTGGATCTGCAGCCGCAGCAGGTGCGAGGCGACGCCTATCTTCATGCGGATGCTGGCAAGGTGGCCGCCTGGCGCAAGCGCCTGCGCGCGCACGCGCCGCAGGCGAGGCTGCACGTCGGGCTCGTGTGGGCCGGCAGTCCGACGCACCGCCGCGACCACAGGCGTTCGATTGCGCCCGCTGCGCTTGAGCCGTTGCTGTCGCTTGCCGATGTCGCGTTCTACTCGCTCACGCCAGGACGCATGGCCGAGATCGCTGTCATGACCGCGCGGGGTTATTCAGTGTGCGACATGACAGCGGACTACCCGTCAGGCTTCGACGATGTCGCCGCTCATATGGCTGCGCTGGATGCACTCGTCACGATCGACAGCGCGCCGCTGCATCTGGGCGGCGCGCTCGGGCGCCCGGTGTTCGCCATGCTCGATCACGTGTCGCATTGGGCGTGGGGCAACGAGGAGACGCAAGCCTGGTACGACTCGGTGGAACTGTTCAGGCAGCCGCAGCCCGGGCAATGGGCTCCGGTGGTCGAGCGAGTGACCGCGCGTCTGAAAGCGCTCATGGCTGCCGGCACAAGCAGCGCCAATGCGGGTCCAGTTGCCCTCCCTCTTGCAAACGGCTAGCGGCGACACGGCCATGCATCACCAAAGTTCATCAGGTGCGTCAGATTCCTCAGCCAATCGTGCGTTGCCGAACGATGCGCATGCACTGCATCAGCTTGGTCTTGCCTATTTCCGCGAGGGAGCGCTCGATCATGCCTGCAAGCAGCTCGACCTCGCATTGAATGTCGCGCCTGAGCGCCCGGACATCTGGGAGCACCGCGGGCTGCTTGCCGCGCTGCGCGGCGAACGGATCGCGGCTGAGGCGTTTTACTATCGGGCGCTGAACATCGGCGGCGGCAGCGCCAGCCTGCATCGGAATCTGGCGGATTGCCTGAAGCTGTCCGGCCGGCTTGACGAGGCGCGGCGGCACTATCTGAACGCACTCGGTTTCGAGCCTACGTTGCACCACGCCGTTCGCGCGCTCGCGCAAATCTGCGCGGAGCAGGGTCAGCATGCCGATGCGGCGGATTTCTGGCAGCGCGCGTGGGCGCTCGACTCGTCGAACATCGCGGACGCGTTCATGCTGACCGCGGCACTATCAAAGGCGGGGCGCGATGCAGAGCTTGATGCCATGTGGCCCACCCTGCGCGCACGCTGCGCCGAAGATGCCGACGCGCTCCAGCAACTCGCCTTCGCTCTGAACAGCGCGCAGCGTTTTGCCGAGGCGGTCAGCGTCGCGCGGCAGGGAATTGCACTTGATCCGTACCATGCCTCGTTGCATCACAATGCGTCGTTCGCGCTGAACATGCTGGGCGAATTCGAACAGATGCATAGGCACGCCACCGAGGCCGCGCGTCTCATGCCCGGCAACGCACTCATGCAGTTCAACTTGGCCGCGGCACAGCTTCGCGCGGGCGATTTCGGACGCGGCTGGAAACAGTACCGGTGGCATGACGCGCTGCCCGAGAACCATGACCTGGTTCGCCCAGCTTATCCCGAATGGCAAGGCGAGCGGGTGTTCGGCTGCCGGTTCCTGCTTGTCGGAGAACAGGGGCTTGGCGATCAGATCCAGTTTTTGCGCATGGCCGACTGGCTGCATCAGCGTGGCGCGCTGGTGGACGTGTGGGTCGAGGAGCCGCTGGCCGATGTGGCGCGTCACGCGGCCGGCGTGCATGCGGCGTGGACCACGGTGCCGCCCGGCCCGTACGACTACTGGTGCCGCATGCTGCGCATGCCCGCGCACATGAACCTCGAGTTATCCATGCTGCCGCTCGCCACGGCGTATCTGCAGGCTGAGCCGTCCAGGCTGCAACGCTGGGGCAACCGCCTCGCGGCGCTCGCTGCGCAGCCGGTGCCGCGCCCGTTCAGAAAGCGCGTCGGCATCGTGTGGGCGGGCAACCCGGCGTACGGGCTCGATCGCTATCGGTCCATTCCGTTGCGGCAATGGCGGCCGTTGTTCGAACAGCCTGGCGTGCGCTGGTTTTCGCTGCAGAAGGGCGATGCGCAGCACGATGCCGCAGCTTCGTCCGACGGTATCGAGATGCATTTGCTAGGCCCGGAGATTCATGACTTCACAGATACGCTAGCGATCATCCAATCGCTCGATCTCGTGATCACAGTGGATACCGCGGTTGCGCATCTGGCGGGCGCGTGCGGCACGCCGGTCTGGGTGCTGGTGCCCACATTCACGGATTGGCGCTGGATGGTCGCGCGCGACGATAGTCCGTGGTATCCGTCAATGCGCCTTTTCAGACAGCGCGAGTTGAACCAGTGGGACGCAGTGCTCGCTGATGTCGCACGAGCGCTAGGGGAATATGTCGAGGAATGAGCCGGACGCACTCTGCGCGTCCGGCTTCAGGTGTTGATGCGGGCGAGATTCGGCCCGCCGTCCTGCTGGTCCTTACTTCTTGCCCATCAAGGTTTCCATCGTCTCGCCGCGCACGACGATTTCCGTGCGACGATTGAGCGCGCGACCTTCCGGCGTGTCGTTGCTCGCAACCGGATTGTTGTACGCATTGCCCTTCGTGCGGATACGGTCCACCGATACGCCGCGCGCCACGAGCGCGTAGCCCACCGCGACCGCGCGCGCTTCGGAAAGCTGCTGGTTGTATTCGAGCGTGCCGACGTTGTCCGTATAACCTTCAACGATGATCGGCTTCTTGCTGCGCTTGAGCAGCACGGCGGAACGGTCGATGACCCCGCTCGCATCGCTGCGCACTTCCGACTTGTTGAAATCGAACAGCGCTTTCTCGGGCAGCTTGACGGCGACGCCGTCCGCGACGGGCGCGACCTCAATACCCGCGGCCTTGTTCAACGACGTCTCCGTGTCGCGGTTCAGCGGCGTTGTGCAGCCCGCCATCAACAGCACAGACAGTGCGCAGGCGCTGACACTCAGAAGTTTCTTCATGTTTATCCTCTCGTTCGTTTGCGGATCGGATGGCGAGCCCGCCAGCAGCGGGCCAATCGCCGGTTCGTAAAGCACGGAGGTTGTATCGTGCGTTGCGGTGGGCGGAGAATCGGACCTTTCCGAAATCGGCGCTCTGCTCGAGCGGTTTGATGCGGATGCGGCGGATATCGCGACTTGCCGGAAAAACCGCGCGTGGGCCTGGCAATGGTCCGACAGGGCGCCGTTATAATCCGATTCCATGCCTATCTGTTTCGATGCCGCCGACGCGCACTGGCGCGCCGTTCCCCTGCCTGGTTTCAGCGCCGCGCAAAAAGACTGGTTGACCCGCGGCGGTTCGTTGACCGCGCATCTGCGCGTGCTCGGCGCGGTCGCCGTGCGCGTCACGCGTGAACGCGTGGCGTTGCCCTGGGCCGACGAGCATGCTGCTCTGGGCCTTTGCGCGCGCGCGCCGGTGTGGGTGCGCGAGGTCGTGCTGTCGGTCGATGGCGTGCCGTTCGTCGCCGCGCACAGCGTTGCGCCTCTCGCCGCGAGCGTCGGCGTGTGGCAGGCCACGCGGCGTTTGCGCACGCGGCCGCTTGCCGAACTGCTGTATAGCGACAGCAGCGTCGCGCGATCGGCGCTGGTCAGCCGCCGCGTGACCGGGCGGCATCCGCTGTACCGCCTCGCCGCGCGGGAAATCGGCGCAATGCCGCCGCATGCATTGGTGGCGCGCCGTTCGGTGTTCGAGCGGCATGGTGCGCCGCTTCTCGTCACTGAGTGTTTCTTGCCGGCACTGTGGGCGCATCTGGCGTCGTTGTCGAAGGCGGCGGGGGAAGGGCGCTCGGGCGGCGATGCCGCAGATGCGAGTTACGGGGCGCATGCGCGTCTGCGCGAACACGGACGATCGCTCGAGCACACGGCTTCGCGCGCGCATGCCGCGGAAATGACTGGGGCGCGCGCCACGGCAACTGACCTGGCGCATGCCACGGCAAACACCGTGGCGCGCGCCGCAGCCAGCACCACGGCCAGCACCACGGCCAGCACGACGGCCAGCACCACGGCCAGCACCACGGCCAGCACCACGGCCAACACCCCGGCCAACACCCCGGCCAACACCGCGGCCAACACCGCGGCCAGTACCGCGGCCACCACCACGGCCACCACCCCGGCCAACACCCCGGCCAACACCGCGGCCAACACCGCGGCCAGTACCGCGGCCACCACCACGGCCACCACCCCAGCAAACTCCACCGCCAAACGGAGCCACTAATGCTGCGCGGCTTTCCTCCGGTCGTGGCCGCGGATACCCATACGCTGATTCTCGGCAGCTTCCCCGGCGAGGCGTCGCTTGCCGCGACGCAGTACTACGCGCATCCGCGTAACCAGTTCTGGCGCCTGCTTGGCGCGGTGCTCGACGAGCCGCTGGCCGAGCTCGCCTACGAAGAGCGCCTGCGGCGGCTGTTGTCGCGCGGCATTGGCGTGTGGGACGTGCTTGCTGCGTGCCATCGCGAGGGCAGTCTCGATGCGGCAATCCGCAATGCGCAGCCGAACGACTTTGCGTCGCTGCGCGAGCACTCGCCGAAGCTGCGCAAAGTCGCCTTCAACGGCAAGACGGCGGGCCGCTTCGCGCCCGTGATCGGCGCAGCGGGATACACGACGCTCGTGTTGCCTTCGTCGAGTCCGGCCAATGCTATGCTCTCGTTCGATCAAAAATTGCGCCTGTGGCGCGACATCCTTACATGACGAAACTCATCAAGCGCGCTTCGGCCGAGGCGCGTGCATTCCGCAATCGCAAAGCCCACGACGCGGGCAAACGCGCAACGGTGCGCAACAGCAAACGCGCATCGCACGAGGACGACCTGCACGACGCGCCGCAAATCGAAACGCCGCGCAAGCCGCGCTTTGCGCCCGTCACGTTCTCGGAAGAGGGCGGCGTGCGCTATCTGCATTTCGGCACGGAATGGGTGCAAGGGGCGATGCGTCTGCGCAAGCCGGATCACATCGAACTCGAATACGCGCAGCAGATGATGGCCTGGCTGCTCTTCATCGAAACGCCCAGGCGCATTGTGCAGCTCGGTCTCGGCGCCGCTGCGCTGACCAGGTTCTCGCACCGCTTCCTGAAGCGCGCAAAGGTCGAGGCGGTCGAAGTGAACCCGGCGGTCGTGGTGGCCGCGCGCACGATGTTCGGGTTGCCGCCAGACGACGCGCGCCTCACCGTGCACGAAACCGACGCGTGGGACTTCGTCAACGACCGCGCGAACCACGGCACGATCGGCGCATTGCAGATCGATATTTACGATGCGACGGCGCGCGGTCCCGTACTCGATAGCGTCGGCTTTTACCGTGCGGCGCGCGCGTGTCTGACAGAGGCGGGCGTGGTGACGGTCAACCTGTTCGGCGATCACCCGAGCTTCGTGCGCAACATGAAGCGCCTGAACGAAGCGTTCGACGGTCGCGTGGTCGCCTTGCCAGAAGTGCATGACGGCAACCGCATCGCGATCGCGTTCTCGGGTCCCGCACTCGAGGTGCCGTTCACGGCGCTGCACGCGCGCGCAAAGCTGATCGAGGCACAGCTAGGCTTGCCGGCGCGCAAGTGGATCAAGGGTCTGCAGGAATCGACCGGGCAGACGGGGGCGTCGTTCGTGATCTGAGCGGGGCACGCCCTGAAGCGGCCGGGCCGGCAGTGCCCGGCTACATATGCAAAATACCGTCGCATCCACGCGACGGCAACCGAGGCTGCTATCCATCGCGCATCGACGCGGCGTCCGGCCTTTTTCGCGGCGCGCGCGAAGGCAAGCAAAGCTCGCCAGCCCGCCGTGGCCGGCACCAGCGCGCCGCACGCCGGCATTCGCCGCACCACCTCTTCACGACCTGGCGCCCGTCGAAGCGTCATTCAAGCGGCTGCGACAGCCTCATCATTCGACCAGCGCGCCGCTTGCCAGCATCCACCGCGCCACCTCTTTACGGCCTCGCGTCCGCTGAACCGTCATTCAACGCGCTGCAACGCCCGCCTGATTCGCCTCGGGTCCGCCCTGCTTGACCGCACGTTCGCGGCTCCTATACTCTTTCGAGGCTTTCGGGGCACTCGTGTCCCGTGCGGGGCGATCCTCCGCGGGCGTGCTACCGCGAGGCGGCTCTCCGCTTTGGGGTCCACCACCCGTCGAACACGGGCCAACATTTCAATAATAGGGAAGAGGAGACGTCATGGCTCACGACGCCGACGCGAACAAAGCCAGCAAGCACTGGCTCTGGCTGTTGCTGTTGCCCTGGATCGCCATGGTCTGGGTGCCGTCGTATAACAAGGTCGAACCGGTTCTGTTCGAGTTTCCGTTCTTCTACTGGTATCAGCTCCTCTGGGTGCTGATCAGCGCGATCATCACCGCAATCGTGTACTTCAAGACCAAGACGCGCCCGTCGGGCCGTCCGCAAGGAGACGCACGATAATGAACGCCATTGCAACTTTCGTCTTCGTTCTGTTTTTCATCGGCGTCACGATTCTCGGGTTCATCGCGGCGCACTGGCGGCGCGGCGATCTCGCCCATCTGGAAGAGTGGGGCCTGGGCGGCCGGCGCTTCGGCACCATCGTTACGTGGTTCCTGCTGGGCGGCGACCTGTACACGGCGTACACGTTCATCGCGGTGCCGGCGCTGGTGTTCGGTGCGGGCGCAACGGGTTTCTTCGCACTGCCGTATACGATCCTGATCTATCCGTTTGCGTTCGTCGTGTTCCCGAAGCTGTGGAGCATTGCGAAACGTCAAGGCTACGTGACGTCGGCGGACTTCGTGTCGGCCCGCTACGGCAGCCGCATGCTCGCGCTCGCCATCGCCGTGACCGGCATCGTCGCGACGATGCCCTACATCGCGCTGCAACTGGTCGGCATCGAAGTGGTGATCGGCGCGCTCGGCTTCGACACGAAGGGCTTTGTCGGCGACCTGCCGCTGATCATTGCGTTCGCGATTCTCGCCGCGTACACGTACACGTCGGGCCTGCGCGCGCCGGCCATGATCGCGGTGGTCAAGGACGTCCTGATCTACATCACGATCTTCGCCGCGATCATCGTGATTCCGCCGCAACTGGGCGGCTTCGGCCACATCTTCGGTGCTGTGCCGCCGGCCAAGCTGCTGCTGAAGGCGCCGGACGTATCCAGTCTGAACGGCTATAGCGCGTATGCGACGCTCGCGGTCGGTTCGGCGCTCGCGTTGTTCCTTTACCCGCACTCGATCACGGCGGTGCTGTCGTCGAAATCGGGCAACACGATCCGCCGCAATATGGCGATGTTGCCGGCTTACTCGCTGGTGCTCGGTCTGCTCGCGCTGCTCGGCTTCATGGCGCTCGCTTCGGGCGTGAAGGACATGCCGGAATTCGCGCCGTACTTCAAGGCGTTCGGTCCGAACTTCGCGGTGCCGGCGCTGTTCCTGCACTTCTTCCCGTCGTGGTTCGTCGGCGTGGCGTTCGCGGCCATCGGCATCGGCGCGCTGGTGCCGGCGGCGATCATGTCGATTGCGGCAGCGAACCTGTACACGCGCAACATCCATAAGGAGTTCGTCAACCGCAACATGACGCACGACCAGGAGACCAACGTCGCCAAGCTGGTCTCGCTGATCGTCAAGGTAGGCGCGGTGGCGTTCATTCTCGGCTTGCCGCTCACGTATGCAATCCAGTTGCAGTTGCTCGGCGGTATCTGGATCATCCAGACGCTGCCCGCTATCGTCCTCGGACTGTACACGCGCGTGCTCGACTATCGCGGCCTCCTGCTCGGCTGGGCAGCGGGCATCGCGACGGGTACGTGGATGGCGATTTCGCTGAAGCTCGCCGGCTCGATCTTCACGGTTCACCTGTTCGGCATGGCGATTCCGGGCTATGCGGCGGTGTGGTCGCTGATCGTGAATCTGGTGGTGGCGGTCGTCGTGAGCCTGCTGGTGCGCGCGTTCGGCATGCAGCGCGCCGAAGACCGTACGCGTCCGGAAGACTATCTGGACGTGGTCGAAAGCTAAGCCTCGACGCCAGCAAACCAGGCGCCCGCGGACCGACATCCGCGGGCGTTTGTGTTTGTACTTCCGCCGCACTCCAGGGCACGATAGCGGGACTTCCTTCGAAAGCGCTGCCCGCTGCCGCCGCCATGGCCTCTGCCGATTCCCGCCCTGTCGTTCCGCGTCGCCCGGCGGTGAGCCGCATGGTCCGCGCGATCACGTCGCCGTATTACCGCTACCGGCACGCAAAAGTCCTGCACAGTCTGCGGGTGGGGCTGGCGATGCTGTTCTCGATTCTCGCGACCACCGGTATCGACATTCCGCACGGTATCTGGTCGTCGGTGACGTTGCTGGTGGTGATCGGCGGCCTGCAGCATCATGGCAATATCCGCAAGAAAGCGGCGGAGCGGGCCGCGGGCACGCTGCTGGGCGCGTCCATCGGGTTGCTGTTGATCGTGCAGCAGAATCTGATCGGCTCGCTGCCGCTCACCTACGTGTTGATGTCGATCGTCGCCGCGGTCTGCGCGTGGTTTGCGATCGGCTCGTCCGGCTATATCGGGCTCCTGACGGCCATCACGATGTGCATCGTCGCCGGGCATGGCGACAATCTGATCGACGTCGGCCTGTGGCGTACGTTGAACGTGCTGATCGGCATTGTGATCGCGCTCGCGTTTTCATTCGCGCTGCCGTTGCACGCCACTTATTCGTGGCGCTACGGGCTCGCGGCCAATCTGCGTGAATGTGCGCGCATTTACACGCGTTTGCTGGACGGCGAATCGATCGGCGAAGAGGAGCAGGTCAGGCGCTTTGTCGAGATCAACCGGCGGCTCGTGCAGTTGCGCTCGCTGATGCCTTCGGTGGCGAAGGAGATCGACGTGCCGCAGGCGAAGCTCGAGGAGATTCAGCGCTTGCATCGTTCGGTGCTTAGCTCGCTGGAACTGCTGGCGACCGGTCCGTTGATGCAGGCCGGCGCCGCCGCGCGTGCCGCCTATGCGCGACGTTGCGGCACCGAGGTGCAGGCCGTGCGTGCGATCTTGCTGGCGACTGCACGCAGCCTGCGCTTTGGCCGGACTCATCGTTTTGGGGTTGTGGCGGGTGGCGTGCCGGGAGCCGACGCTCCCGCGGTCGACGCCCGGCCAACTACTGCTCCCAGGGCCGGCAGTTTCACTGCGCCGCCGCTTCCGCGGGCGCCCGGCCACGCGGCGCCTGCGCTGCCGCCCGATCTGCAAGGACCCTATTGGCTCGGGCAGCGGCTCGCGGAACAGGTGGAGCGCTTACGCGCGGCGCTCTCCGACACTGAGCCCAACTGGAACATCGAGCGGCATTCGCGGATCCTGCCGAAGGCCTAGGTGAGCTGCCGCAGGCGCCTGCTCACTCGTGGGGCAGGGTCACCATCCACATCAGACCAAAGCGGTCCACCACCATGCCGAATCCCTTGCTCCAGAAGGTTTCGCCCCAGGGCATGACGATCTGGCCGCCGTCGGCAAGCGCGTTGAAGTACTTTTGCGCCGATGCGGTATCGTCCGCGGTCAGCGACAGACTGAAGCCGCTCATCGGTTTCGCGTCCTGATCGCAATTGCCGTCGGACGCCATCCACTGGGTCGAGCCCATCTGCACATTCGCGTGCATAATCTTGTCCTCGACGCCGGGACGCGGCGCGTTCTGCGGATCAGGCGGCGCGTCCTTGAAACGCATCATGAACGTGACCTCGGCGCCCAGGTGCTGGCGGTAATAATCGAGCGCTTCTTCGCAACGCCCGTTGAAGAACACATACGGTTGAACTTCCATCGTCGTCTCCCGGAATACGGATGTGAAACGCCCTGATGCCGAACGGCAAACAAATGGCAGGCGTGCAGATCATTGTAGGCAACGGCGTTCGAGCAATTGTGACTTTGTGTCGCGAGGAGAAGACAGCGTGCGGCGCGCGCTGGCGGGAGGCAGCGGTCGAGGGAACAGGCGGTGTTAACTGGTGATGAGCGGGTGGCCAGCGGGCGGCGGACGGACGGTGAGCGGGGGCTGGACGCGCGCACGACGATGGGCGAGCAGCCGGTAGGCAGTTGGGCGCCGGATGGCGGACCGGTAGTCACCCGGCGCTGGACGGGCGGTAGGCGACGGTCAGCGGGCGGTTGACCAGCGGTACGCGCCCGGTAAAGCACTGTCCGGCCCGGAACCGCCAGCTCCGGGACCCGCAGATCTCGCTACGCCATGGACGCCCGCATCGGCGGCCATGGTTGCCTGGCGCAGCGGTGCAACGGTGCAGCGGCGCAACAGCGCAACGGCGCAACAGCGCAACAGCGCAACAGCGCAACAGCGCAACGGCGCGACCGTGCGCCCGAGGCTTAACGCAGCGCTTCGATCAGCTTTTCCAGCTTGACCGCGTCCGCAGCAAACGCACGAATGCCTTCGGCAAGCTTTTCGGTCGCCATGGCCTCGTCGTTGACGAGGAAGCGGAACGACGGCTCGTCGACCGGCACGCGCTCGATGTTCGCGTCCTTCGAGCTTTCTGGCGAGAGCTTGCGTTCGACCTTGTCGGTGCTTTCATGCAGCTTTTGCAGCAGTTCCGGGCTTATGGTCAGCAAATCGCAGCCGGCCAGTTCCAGAATCTGACCGGGGGTGCGAAAGCTCGCGCCCATCACCTCGGTCTTGTAGCCGAACTTCTTGTAGTACGCGTAGATGCGGCGCACCGACTGAACGCCCGGGTCGTTCGCACCGCCGTCTTTCGCTTCGTCCCACGCGCTGCCGGCATTTTTCTTATACCAGTCGTAAATACGGCCGACGAACGGCGAGATCAGCTTCGCGCCCGCCTCCGCGCACGCCGCGGCCTGGGCGAGCGAGAACAGCAGCGTCATGTTGCAGTTGATGCCTTCCTTTTGCAGCACTTCGGCGGCGCGCACGCCTTCCCATGTGGAGGCCAGCTTGATCAGCACGCGTTCGCGGTCGATGCCGTGGTCCTTGTAGAGCGCGATCAGTTCGCGGCCTTTGGCGATGGAAGCCTGCACGTCGAACGAGAGACGCGCATCCACTTCGGTCGACACGCGGCCCGGGATGATCTTCAGGATTTCGGTGCCGAACGCGATCAGCAACTGGTCGATGATCGCGCCCATCGGCTTGGACGCATGATCTTTCACCGTCTTTTCGAGCAGCGGACGGTAGTCGTCTTTCTGCACGGCCTTCAGAATCAGCGACGGGTTGGTGGTGGCGTCCCGCGGCTTGTATTGCGCGAGTTGCTGGAAGTCGCCGGTATCGGCCACCACCGTGGTGTACTGCTTGAGTTGATCGAGTGCGGTTGTCATATTCGTGCCTTTAGGGCGCATGCGCCACGGTTCAGGAGAATGAGTTGCCGCCGGATTGAAAGACCGCTTCAGGTCCGGCGGCCGCGGGTCACGCTGCAGCGCTCACCCGATGTTGCAGGGAAACGCTGCCGGATGCTTCTATTTTATGGCGGATCGCCTGATGCAGTATTGACAGCGTGCGCCGCCGATCCGTTCACGCTATTTCGGGCCAGGGCGCCGCGCATTCAGCACGACTTGTGTCACCACCCCCGCGACCAGACCCCAGAACGCGGAGCCGATGGACAACAGCGTGAGCCCGGACGCCGTCACCATGAAGGTGACGAGCGCCGCTTCGCGCTGCCTTGCATCCTGCATCGCGTTGGTCAGGCCGCTCATGATCGAGCCGAACAGCGCCAGCGCCGCCACGGAGACGACGAGCTCGCGCGGGAACGCCGCGAACAGCGCCGCAATTGTCGCGCCGAACACGCCGGCGATCAGATAGAAAATACCGCACCACACGGCGGCCGTGTAGCGCTTGTCGCGGTTCTCGTGCGCTTCGGGCCCGGTGCAGATCGCCGCCGTGATCGCGGCAAGATTGATGCCGTGCGAGCCGAACGGCGCGAGCAGCAGCGACACGATGCCGGTCGTCGAAATCAGCGGCGCGGACGGTGTGGCGTAGCCGTCGGCGCGCAACACCGCAATGCCGGGCACGTTCTGCGACGCCATCGCCACAACGAAAAGCGGAATGCCGATGCTGATGCTGGCGGCGAGCGAAAACGCCGGCATGGTGAACACCGGCTGCGCGAGCGTGACCTTGAAGTGGCTGAAATCGAGCAGCCCGAGCACGCCCGCCGCAATCGTACCGGCGATCAGCGTCAGCGGAATCGCATAACGCGGCGCACTGCGTTTGACGACCAGGTAAGTCAGAAACATCGTCAGCACGAGCGCGGTCTGGAACTGCGCGGCGCGAAAAATCTCAATGCCGATTTCGAAGAGGATGCCCGCCAGCAGGGCGGCGGCGATACCTGCCGGAATTTTCTTCATCAGCGTGTCGAACCAGCCCGTCAAACCGACGACGGTGAGCAACAGCGCACAGACGATAAATGCGCCGATTGCCTGCGCGTAAGGCACGTGCGGCAGCGACGAGACAAGCAGCGCCGCACCGGGCGTCGACCACGCGATCACGATCGGCGCGCGAAAACGCAGCGACAGACCGATGGTGCAGACCGCCATGCCGATCGACAACGCCCAGATCCACGACGAAATCTGCGCGTTGGTGAGATGCGCGGCCTGGCCGGCCTGGAACATCAGGACGAGAGAACTCGTGTAGCCGGTCATCATCGCAACGAAGCCCGCGACGACAGCGGACAGCGAGGTGTCGGCGAGAGGATTGAAACGGCCGGGCGAAATGCCGGCGGCGGCCAGTTCAGGCGATGATGAGCGGCGCATGCAGATACTTTCTTGTGGTTGAGGGTGGCGCAGAGCGCGGTTATTTACTCAGAATGCGCATGGCCGCTTCCAGGCCGGCCAGAGTGAGCGGGTACATGCGGTGGCCGAGCACTTCGCGAATCGCGCTGACAGACTGGCGATACGGCCACAAGCCTTCCGGTTCGGGGTTGAGCCATGCATGATGCGGAAAGTGATCCGCGAGCCGGCGCAGCCATACGGCGCCCGCCTCGGCGTTGTTGTATTCGACCGAGCCGCCTGGCTGCAGCACTTCATACGGGCTCATGGTCGCGTCGCCGACAAAGATCAGTTTGTAGTCGGACGTGAACTTGTGCAGCACGTCCCACGTCGGCGTGCGCTCGGCGTGGCGGCGCCGGTTGTTCTTCCACAGGAAGTCGTACACGCAGTTGTGGAAATAGTAGAACTCGAGGTGCTTGAACTCGGCCTTGGCGGCGGAAAAGAGCTCCTCGGTACGTTTGATGTGATCGTCCATCGAGCCGCCCACGTCGAGCAGCATCAACACCTTCACCTTGTTGTGGCGTTCGGGCACCATCTTCAGGTCGAGCCAGCCGGCGTTCGCGGCGGTGCTGCGGATCGTGTCGGGCAGATCCAGCTCTTCGGCCGCGCCCTCGCGCGCGAAGCGGCGCAAGCGACGCAGCGCGACCTTGATATTGCGCGTGCCGATTTCCACCTGGTCGTCGTAATCGCGGTAGGCGCGCGCTTCCCACACCTTCACGGCCGTGCGGTTACCCGCCGAGTCGCCGCCGATGCGCACGCCTTCCGGGTTATAGCCGCCGTTGCCGAACGGCGAGGTGCCGCCGGTGCCGATCCACTTATTGCCGCCTTCGTGCCGCTCTTTCTGTTCGTCGAACAGTTGCTTCAGGCGCTCCATGAGCTTGTCGATGCCGCCCATGGCCTCGATCTGCGCTTTTTCTTCCGGCGACAAGTCGCGTTGCAGCTTCTTCTTCAACCAGTCGAGCGGCACGTCGAACGCAAGTTCCGAGGTCTTAGCGACTCCGTTGAAATAGGCGCCGAATGCCTGGTCGAACTTGTCGAAATACTGCTCGTCCTTCACGAGCGTCATGCGCGCAAGGTAATAGAAGTCGTCGAGCGACGGCGCGATGACATTGGCTTTGAGCGCCTCGAGCAGCGTCAGGTATTCCTTCACCGACACGGGCAGCTTCGCGGCGCGCAGCGAGTAGAAGAAGTCGATCAGCATGCTGGGTCCTCTGCGGCGCGAGCACTCAATAGAAGTTCAACGGTTATTGCGATTCATGAAGATGAGCCGCTCGAACAGGCTCACGTCCTGCTCGTTCTTCAGCAGCGCGCCGGCGAGCGGCGGAATGATCTGCTTCTGATCCGCGGAGCGCAGCGCTTCGGGCGGGATGTCTTCGGCGAGCAGCAGCTTGAGCCAGTCGAGCAGTTCCGACGTCGACGGTTTCTTTTTCAGCCCCGCCACGTTGCGCAATTCGAAGAAGCTCTGCATGGCGGCAGCCAGCAGTTCCTTCTTGATGCCGGGGTAATGCACCTCGACGATCTGCTGCATCGTGGCCGGATCGGGAAACTTGATGTAATGGAAAAAGCAGCGGCGCAGGAAAGCGTCGGGCAGTTCCTTCTCGTTGTTCGACGTGATGATGACGAGCGGCCGCTGCTTTGCGCGCACGAGTTCGTGCGTCTCGTACACGTAGAACTCCATGCGGTCGAGTTCGCGCAGCAGGTCGTTCGGAAACTCGATGTCGGCCTTGTCGATCTCGTCGATCAGCAGCACCGTTTGCTGTTCCGACTCGAACGCCTGCCACAGCACGCCCTTCACGATGTAGTTGCGAATGTCCTTGACGCGTTCGTCGCCGAGCTGCGAATCGCGCAGGCGCGACACCGCGTCGTATTCGTACAGACCCTGCTGAGCCTTGGTGGTCGACTTGATATGCCACTGCAGGAGCGGCATGCCGAGCGCCGCGGCGACCTCTTCGGCCAGCATGGTTTTCCCGGTGCCGGGCTCGCCTTTGATTAGCAGCGGGCGCTTGAGCGTCATCGCGGCGTTGACCGCGAGCTTGAGGTCGTCGGTGGCGACGTACTGCGATGAGCCTTCGAAACGCATGGCGAGGTGCTCTCTGGCGTGAGAAAAAACCCAGTATAAGTCAGAAGCCCTGTTGGCTTGCACCCGGCTCGCGTAAGGTTGCAGCCGCGCTGCCTGCCGTGCCTTGCGGGCGGCGCGCGCGTGGCGCGACGCGGGTGCCGGCACTGGCGCACCGGCGCGTACGCCCCGCGCGGTGGACGTTCGGCGCGGCGACGCGGTACAATTAGCCCGATTTTTTTGGCCTGCGTGGCTCCCTATAAGAAAACGGCGAGAAAAACAGCGCGGGCCGTTGCCTTTTTGGGCGCCCGTTTCCCCTCAAGCCAGGTTACATGCTATGAACAAATTCGTCGGCAAACACGTCGTGATCGCAGCGCTGTCGGTGCTCGCGGGCTATGCGGCCAGTGCGCAGGCAGCGGATGTCGTCGGCAACGCGAAAGCGGGCCAAGGCAAGGTCGCGATGTGTATTGGCTGCCACGGCATCCCTGAATATCGCACGGCTTACCCTGAGGTGTACCGCGTGCCCATGTTGGGCGGCCAGAATCAGGCGTACCTCGAAAACGCGCTGCGCGGCTACAAGAAGGGCGACCGCCACTTCGAAACGATGCATGCGATCACCGCATCGCTATCGGATCAGGACATCGCCGACATCGCTGCTTACTATGCAGCGCAAAATTCCTCATCGAAGAGCAATCCCGACAAGTGACAACTGACTGGCTGCGGTTATCCAATCAGTCACACGGCTATTAAATTCGCGGGATAGGAGAATTCATGAATAAGCCCCAACAGGCACTCCACACGGTGTTCAAGGCTGCATGCGCGTCGGCGGCAGTATTCGGTCTGTTTGCAGCGAGCGTCGCCCACGCGGCCGACGCCGGCAACGGCAAGGTGCTGTCCGAGAGCCACAACTGCGCGGCATGTCACGGCCCGAACCTGAACAAGCCGGTGAGCCCGGAATATCCGAAGCTCGCCGGTCAGCACTCAGACTACGTCTACTGGGCGCTGCGTCAGTATCAAATGGGTAACGGCAACCCGCACATGGGCCGCAACAACGCGATCATGCAGGCGCAGGTGCAGAGCCTGTCGCAGAGCGACATGAAAGACATCGCGGCTTATATCGAATCGCTGAAGGGCGATCTCGTGCAGAAGAAGTAAGCGCACCGCGCCGCAACTGACGGCGCCGCCGCTCCGGCGATTGCAGAAAAACACAACGTTGCAATGCACCGCTTCAACACCCCGCTCTTGCGGGGTGTTTTGCTTTTGAGGCGTGACTTTCGGGCTTGCGCGGGTTGGCTAGTCGCGTGTCGCGCGGCGTTCGATCCGCTGCAAATACGCGTCCGTGTCGGGCGGCATGCCGCTGCGCTGCGCTTCCCAGATGGTTTCGCCGAGGCACTCCATGATTGCGTGCTGCGCGTCGTGTGTCGAACCGAGCCGGGCGGCGAGGCGCTCATGCGCGGCGCGAATGCCTGGCGGCTGGTCGATCGACAACTGCTCGCTGATGGCCAGATGCATCGACAGATGCAAAAACGGATTGGTCTGCCCGCGCTCGGGTGAGTAGTCCTGCGCCTGGGCGGCCTCGGCATCGGCCAGGTCCGCGTGATACTCGGGGTGCTCGCTGATCCAGTCGGCGGCAATCGCTTCGAGCGGCGTCAGGATCTCGCCATGGCGCTGCTTGCGCCAGGTCTCGGTGAAGAATTGACGGACTTCGTCGCGGCTGGGATTGAACATCGTGGGACCGGTGGCTCGAGTGGGAGTGTGACAAGAATGCGGCGCACGCACACAGCTACGAGGTGCTGCAACGACGCGCGGTTGGCGGTCGCCTTTTGCCGCGGCGTGTACCGCAGCCGGCGTAACGCCGTGGTGCGTCTGCGGGTGCAACGCATCATTTTACGCGCCGGCGCAACAGCCCGCTGAGCATGCCCCGCCTCAGAGGTCGGGCGGCGGCGTCTTCGGCCGGAATTCGCACAGCGGCTCGATCGCACAATGCCAGCACTCCGGCCGGCGGGCCTTGCATACATAGCGGCCGTGCAGGATCAGCCAGTGATGCGCGTCCTTCTTGAACTCTGCAGGCGTGAATTTTTCGAGCGCCGTTTCGACTGCGCGCACGTCTTTGCCGGGCGCAAGCCCGGTTCGATTGGCAACCCGAAAGATATGCGTGTCGACGGCGATAGTCGGATGACCGAACGCAGTGTTCAGAATCACGTTGGCCGTCTTGCGTCCGACGCCCGGCAGGCTTTCCAGCGCCTCGCGATTCTCGGGCACCTCGCCGCCGTACTGGTCGAGCAGAATGCGGCAAGTCGCGATCACGTTCTTTGCCTTGTTGCGGTACAGGCCAATCGTCTTGATGTAGTTCGCGACGCCTTCCTCGCCGAGTTCAAGCACTTTCTGCGGTGTGTTCGCGACCGGAAACATCTTGCGCATCGCCTTGTTGACCGACACGTCCGTCGCTTGCGCCGACAGCAGCACGGCGATCAGCAGTTCGAACGGTGTCGTGTACTCCAGTTCGGTGGTGGGATGCGGATTGATGCTCTGAAGCGTTTCGTAGATGGCGCGGCGTTTGTTCGCATTCATACTAAGCGGGCAGAGGCGGTTGCTGTTAGCGCGGGTTGCGCGTGCTGGCCGGTGCTGGCGGCGCGTCCTGGTTGGTGGCGTCGGCGGCGTTGGCAGCATTGGCCGTGGGGTTGTCGGCAAGTCCGAGACGGCGCCGGCGTGCTTCCGCGGCGTCGATCTGTGCCTGCACGTCCGCGCTGACATGTTCCGTGTTCAACGGCCCCTGGCCTTTGGCCGCGAGCTCTTCCTTCTTCTTGCGCGCGCGTTCGAGCGCGGCCTGGATGATCGCGCGTTTCTTTGCTTCGGCGTCGTCGGTGGCGGATGCGGGCGATGTCGCCGACGCTGGCGCAACGCCCGGCGGCGCGCCGGCAGCCATACCAGCAGCCGCGCCGGCCGCGGTGCCGCGAGCGGAGCTTGTACCACTGCCTGCACTCCCAGCGCTGCTTCGCCGCGCCGCAACACGTGCCTCCGCGGCTTCGCGCTCGCGCGCGAGACGCGCCTCGCGCCGGTTGTGCCGCTCGCGTGCCGCGTCGGCCTGCGGCTGGCTCCATGCGTCCCAGCCGGTTGCCTCGCCGGTAACCGTCGGCATCGAAATGCAATCGACCGGGCAGGGCGGCACGCAAAGGTCGCAACCCGTACACAACTCGGCGACAACCGTGTGCATGTGTTTCGGTGCCCCAACTATTGCGTCGACGGGGCACGCCTGCATGCACAACGTGCAGCCGATGCAGATCTGTTCGTCGATCAGCGCCAGCGGACGCGGCCGTTCGACGCCATTGGCGGGATTGAGCGGAATGACTGGCTTGCCGAGCAGGGCAGCAAGCCGTGCGACGCCTTCAGCACCGCCGGGCGGGCACTGGTTGTAGCCGGCTTCGCCGCGTGCGACGGCCTCCGCGTATGGACGACAGGCGGGGTAACCGCACTTCGTGCATTGCGTCTGGGGAAGCAGATCTTCAATGCGATCTGCGAGTGTCTTGATCTCTGTCACGGTCACGATGTGTTGCCAAGCGGGACTCGGCGGGCGGCCGCACAGCTTGAACTAAATAGCACATTATCGCCGATTTCCCCAATTGCCATCCGCAATCCATGTGCCATAATCGAAGCGCTTATTTCGAAAGACCGCAGAAGGGTTTTCCCCCAACCAGCCCGTCCAGTGCTGTCGGTGCAAGGCCCGAGGAGAGGCCGGCGGTGCGATCCGGATAACGCGGCTCACGAAGACAATGCCACCATGAATCAGCCGAAAATCAAAAGAGATCCTGAAGGCACCCGGCGCCGCATTCTGCTTGCGGCAGCCGAAGAGTTTGCAAATGGTGGGCTATTCGGCGCGCGCGTCGATCAGATCGCCCGCCGCGCTGAGACGAATGAACGCATGCTTTACTACTACTTCGGTAGCAAGGAGCAGCTTTTCACGGCAGTACTCGAGCACGCGTTCAGCGCGCTCAACGAAGCGGAACGCACGCTGGAGTTGAACGGCATTGCACCGGTGGAGGCCGTCACGCGTCTCGCGCATTTTGTGTGGGACTACTATCGGGATCATCCCGAACTGCTGCGCCTCGTCAATAACGAAAATCTGCATGAGGCGCGTTATATGCAGAAGTCCACGCGTATCCGCGAAATGATTTCGCCGATTGTCGCCACGCTCGGCAGCATTCTCGAGCGTGGCCAGCGCGCGGGCCTGTTTCGTACCAATGTCGATCCGCTGCGTTTTTACGTGACGCTCTCGGGCATGGGCTACTACATCGTGTCGAACCGCTTCACGCTCGAAGCCACGCTCGGCCGCGATTTCAGCAGTCCGAGCGAACGCAGCGAAGTGATCCAGATGAACACCGAACTACTGCTCGCTTATCTGTTGCGAAAGTAGTAGGGCGCCTCGTGCTGGCCATGCAAAGTGGCCGCGCGGCGGTATGCGGTGCGTGTGCGGTCACGCGTCACGAAATAGGAAAAAAAACGGCCTCCCGTCAGGAGGCCGTTTTCACAAAGCTGCTCGTGTGTGGGCAGGCCGCTCACACCTCGGCTTTTTCCTTCACGACCTTCGGCGCCTTGTTGTGCTCGAGGATAAAGTCGCGCAACTGCGGATAGATGATCGTGCGCCAGCGGCGGCCCGAAAAGATGCCGTAGTGGCCGCACTTTTCCGCCGTGAAGTGGCGCCTGTTTTTCTCCGGAATGCCGGTGCACAACTCGTGTGCGGCAAAGGTTTGGCCGTCGCCGGAAATATCGTCCAGTTCGCCTTCTATCGTGAAGAGCGCCGTTTTCGTGATGTCCTGCGGCCGCACGCGTTCGCCGGCCACGTCCCACGTGCCCTCGGCGAGGCGGAATTCCTGGAACACGACGCGGATCGTGTCGAGGTAGTAATCGGCGTCCATGTCGAGTACCGCGTTGTACTCGTCATAGAAGCGGCGATGCGCTTCGGCGTCGTCTTCGTCGCCGCGCAAGAGGCTCTGGTAGAAGTCCCAATGCGACGCCGCGTGACGTTCCGGATTCATCGCGACGAAACCCGTGTGCTGCAGAAAGCCTGGGTACACCTTGCGGCCGACGCCCGGATAGTTCGGCGGTACCGTGAAGATCACGTTGTTCTCGAACCACTCGTACGAGTGCTGCGTGGCGAGCGAATTCACCGAAGTTGGACTCTTGCGCGCGTCGATGGGGCCGCCCATCATCGTCATGGTGCGCGGCGTGTCTTCGCCGCGGCTCGCCATCAGCGAAATGGCGGCCAGCACCGGCACGGTCGGCTGGCAGACGGAAATCACATGCAGGTTCTTCGCGCCGATGTGGCGGATGAATTCCTGGATGTACGCGATGTAGTCTTCAAGATGGAACTCGCCGTCTTCGAGCGGCACCATGCGCGCGTCGATCCAGTCGGTCAGATAGACCTTGTGGTCTTGCAGCAACGTGCGCACTGTGTCACGCAGCAGCGTGGCATGGTGCCCCGACAACGGCGCGCACACCAGCACGACCGGTTCGTCTTTCAGTTGGGTTACGGCCTCGCTGTCGTCCGCGAAACGCTTGAAGCGCATGAGGCGGCAGAACGGCTTCTCGATGATCGTTTGTTCGATGATCGGGATGTTGTGGCCGTCCTTGACGATCTGATGGAGGTTGAATTCCGGCTTCTCGTAGTCTTTACCGAGCCGGTAGAGCAGTTCGTAACCGGCGGAAAGACGCGTGGCGCCAGGCACATAGGCCAGCGGGCTCGCAGGGTTCGCGAACGATTTCGACGCGGCCTGAGCCCAGGCGGTAAGCGGGCTCAGCATAGCCCGCTGGAATTCGTGGAGTTGATAGAGCATGGGTGCTCCGTTTTAAGCGGTTCGCATGGGGCTTCGCAAACACGCGTGTGGCGTTGCGGCGGGCCATATTGGTTGTTGGCACATTGTTATTGGCCGACAGACGGTTCGATCATATAGAAACCAGCGTACTTGTGCAATGCAGCAATCCACTGTTGTCGATCCGCAAAAGTGTCATTGAATCATGCTACTGGCGATGCTGCCGTGTCGCTATCGGGGCTTGCAGCAGCCTCAAGATCCGCATGCTCCGTGCCGTTATGAGACGGCTGGCCCGTCGCCCGCGCCATTGCCTGTTCATGCTTCATCAGGTTCAGACCGGTGTTGACGAGCGCCACGTGCGAGAACGCCTGCGGGAAATTGCCGACGAGGCGCTTTTGCGCCGGGTCGTATTCTTCCGCGAGCAGCCCCACGTCGTTGCATAAGCCGAGCAGCCGTTCGTACATCGCAATGGCTTCGTCGAGGCGCCCTAGCAACGCCAGGTTGTCCACCATCCAGAACGAACAAGCCAGAAACGTGCCTTCGCCGGGAGGCAGGCCGTCGTCGAATTCAGTGGTGCGGTAGCGCATCACGAAGCCGTCGTGCATCAGGTCGCGTTCGATCGCCTCCACGGTGCCCTTCACGCGCGGATCGTGCGGCGACAAAAAACCGACCAGCGGCAGCAACAGCAGGCTCCCGTCCAGCCGATCGCTGCCGTAAGTCTGCGAAAACGCGTTGAGCGAAGGATTCCAGGCCTTCTCGCAGACTTCCGCATGAATCTGCGCGCGGGTGGCGCGCCATTCGTCGAGCGGGCCTTTCAGATCGAACATTTCCGCGGAGGCCAGCGCGCGGTCGAACGCGACCCACGCCATCACCTTCGAGAAGGTGAAATGCTGGCGCCCGCCGCGCGTTTCCCAGATGCCTTCGTCCGGCTGCTGCCAGATGCTGCCGAGGTGGCGCAGCAGCGCGCATTGCACGTTCCACGCCGTGTCGTCCGCCTGCAGGCCGCCCACCCGCGCGAGATGCAGCGCGTTCATCACTTCGCCATACACGTCGAGCTGCAGTTGGCCGACCGCGTTGTTGCCGATGCGCACCGGCTTCGCGCCCTGGTAGCCGGGCAGCCAGTCGACCTCGAACTCGGGCAGGCGCCGCTCGCCGGCGAGCCCGTACATGATCTGCAACTGGTCGGGCGCGCCCGCCATCACCCGGCCGAGCCAGCTGCGCCAGGCGCGCGCCTCGTCGTAATAGCCGCCGCGCATCAGCGCGAGCAGCGTGATGGTGGCATCGCGCAGCCAGCAGTAGCGGTAGTCCCAGTTGCGCGTGCCGCCCAGCTGTTCCGGCAGGGACGTCGTGGGCGCGGCGACGATGCCGCCGGTCGGTTCGTACGCGAGCGCCCGCAGCGTGACCAGCGAGCGGCGGATCGGCTCGGCCCATCTTCCTTCGATGGTGCCGCGCGCCGCCCACTCGAGCCAGTGATTCTCGGTACGCGCGAGCGCCGTGTGCGGATCGCGCGCGGGCGGAAGCCGCAGATGCGAGGCCGAGTAGGCGAGCGAGAAGGGCACGCGCTCGCCTTCGCTGACGGTGAATTCCGCCACCGTTTTCATATTCTCGCCGCGCAGATCGACAGGCGTGCGCAGCACGGCGTTGTCCGGACCGACAAGCGCGCGAATTCCGCTCTCGTGCTTCAGACGGTCGACCCACGGAATGGAGAAGCCATAGTCGAAGCGCAGCACCAGTTCCATCTTCATGCGCACGGTGCCGCGCTTGCCCACGACGATGCGCACCATTTCCGACCAGCCGTTGCCCGGCGGCATGAAGTCCACGAGCGTGACCGCGCCGTCCGGCGTTTCGAAGTCCGTTTCGAGGATCAGCGTTTCGCCGCGATAACGGCGGGTGATGGTCGGGGGCGTGTCCGAGTCCGGGCAGATCAGCCAGCGGCCGTGGTCCGGCGTGCCGAGCAGCGCAGCAAAGCAGGCGCCGGAGTCGAAGCGCGGCCAGCAGAGCCAGTCGACGGAACCTTCGCGGGAAACCAGCGCGGCCGTGTGGCCGTCGCCAATGAGCGCATAGTCTTCGATGAGTGCGGGCATGGGCGTGTGTATCAATGCCTTCAGTGCGTTTCAGTAGCTGGCGCAGCGAGTTCGGCCGCGCCCCGTTCGTTGTTCGTTCCGGACTCGCGCGTTGCCGTTTGGTTCACCACCGCACAATGCGGCAAAACGCGGGTTGCAATTGTCAAACTGCTGCCTACAATCAGTAATCCAGCCAACACCTAAAACTTCCGGGTTTGCGAAGCCGGCTTACCCATCGCGTATGCACACGCCGTTTGGAGGACGAAAGCCATGCTGAATCCGTCAAAATCCGACTGCATCACGATTCTCTCCGCCGCGAGCCAGCTCGCGGACGATTCAATGCTCCCACTCGATCATGGCCGCCTGGGCCTGAGCCGCAACGGCATGCGGGCCGCCGCGAGCTTTCTGATCGAACGGGCCTGCTTCCGGCGCTATCAGGACGGTGACGGTCATTATGCCGTCGGCGCGCTATCGTTGCAGGGACGCTTGCGCCTGGAACAGCTCGCGAACGGCTGACTCCGGCGTTCGACGCACCGGCGCTCGAGATCCGGGCCGCGCCGGATGCGGTGCGCCGTGTGAACGCAGCACATCTATTGCAAATGCGCGCGAACTACCCGCACCGGTGTGGCGGCGTGCGGCCGCACGAGCATTTGCTACGCCTTCTTCGCTGACCGGGTGCGCCCGCACGCCATAGCGCATCTGCGGCATCCCGATCCGCTTCATCCACGCCTCCTTGCTAACGACGGAAGCCGGGCCTGCCTGCGCCCGGCCCCCCTCGTCAGAAATGCGACGAACTCACGCCAAAAATACCGATGATCCCGATGATGATCAGATAAAGCGCGACGATGTAGTTCAAGAGTCGCGGCATCACGAGAATCAGAATGCCGGCAATCAGGGAAACCAGCGGGCCGAGGCTGAGGGTTATGTTCATGAAGACTCCGTAGTGTGGTGACTCGCGATTAAAAACGTCCCGTTCAGGCGGGACAATTGCTACCGATGCAGCCGCCATGCCGCGCAACGGAGCACCGCCCGACACAGCGCCGCCCGGAGCGCCGACGCAAGACGCCGGACGCTTCACTGCATGATCCGTTGCAACGCTTTTATACTTGCCCGACAACAACCACGCTCGAGCGCCGCGCGGCAGACCAGAGACACGATTACAACCGCTTTACGCAAACAACCCATGTAAAGGAGGTCGTATGCTTGGTCGTCACCGGGCCGCTGTGGATGCTGCGCAAGGTCTTGATGGGTCTTCCTGGTATTCCGAGGCTGACTTTACTTCACGGCGGGCACGCAGTTGGACTGCAATGCGCTCCGCCCGCTCGATCATAAAAGGTTTCGCGCTCATGGTCTCGATTGTCGCTTCGTCCGCGTTTGCGCAAGATGCCGGCTCCGGTGCGGTTGCCGCCGACGGCGTGTACGACCTGCTGGTCGGCACCTACACCGGAGGCAAGAGCGAAGGCTTATACGTCTATCGCTTCGACACGAAGACCGGCGACGCGACACGCGTATCGGTCGCGCAGACGGTGAACCCGTCGTACCTCGTGGTGAGCCGCGACCGCCGCTTCGTGTACGCGGTCAACGAGTTGCCCGGCGACAACGGACCGGCCACCCAGCGCGGCGGCATCAGCGCGTTTCGCTTCGATGCCGCGAGCGGCCAGTTGAGCTTTCTGAACAAGGTATCCGCCGATGGCAACGACCCCTGCTATCTGAGCCTTTCGCCGGACGGCAAGTATCTGCTTGCCGCGAACTATTCGGTGGCGGCCGACCCTGGCGGCAGCTTCGCGGTGTTTCCGGTGCAGGCCGACGGCCAGCTCGGTGCGTCGCTGCTCACTGTGCATCATGAAGGTGGCGGTCCGGTAAAGGGGCGCCAGGACAACTCGCACGTGCATTCCACCGTGTTTTCGCCGGACGGGCACTATCTCTTTGCGCAGGATCTCGGTGCAGACAAGCTGTACTCGTACCGCTATACGCCTGACGGCAGCCGCGGCCTGTTCGGTCCGACCGACTGGCGCTACACCCCGCAAAAACCGGGCAGCGGCCCGCGGCATCTTGTATTCGGCGCGGACGGCAAGCACGCGTATTTGACGAGCGAACTCACCGCGACCGTCAGCACGTTCGATTACCAGGACGGCAAGCTGACGCAGGTGCAGACCGTTCCGCTGACCGAGCCCGGCTTCAAGGGCGCGGTAGGTGCGGCGGCGATCCATCTGTCGCCGGACGGGCGCTTTCTTTACGCAACCAATCGCGGCGATGCGAACGAGATCGTGATCTTTTCAGTCGACGCCGCGAATGGGCATCTGAAGAAGATCGGTCATCAATCGAGCCTCGGCAAGGCGCCGCGCGAATTTGCGATCGATCCGACCGGCAAGTGGCTGATCGTCGGCAATCAGAACAGCGACACTGTCTATGTCTTCCGGCGCGATCAGGAAAGCGGGCTGCTCGAAGCGAATCCGAAGCGTATCGAGATCGGCTCTCCGGTGGATTTCAAGCTGGTGTCGCCGTCTTAGGCGAGGGGCGCTGAATCCGAATGGCAACGGGCCGCTTTTTGGCGGCCCGTTTCGTGTGGTTACTCGGCCGGCCCAGGCGCCAGCACTTCGCGGCTGCCGTTAATTCCCATTGCCGACACGAGGCCCGCTGTCTCCATCTGCTCGACGAGACGTGCCGCGCGGTTATAGCCGATGCGCAACTGCCGCTGCACCGACGAGATCGACGCGCGCCGCGTGCGCACGACAAACGCGACGGCTTCGTCGTAAAGCGGATCGGCCTCCGCATCGGGCGAGTCGCCGAACAGATCCTGCGCCGCGCCGCCCTCGGTGGCCGGACCGTCGAGTATGCCTTCCTCGTATTGCGGCTCGCCGAACTGCTTCAGATATTCGACGATCGCATGCACTTCCTCGTCCGCGACGAACGCGCCGTGCACGCGCTGCGGGTAGCCCGTGCCCGGCGGCAGGAACAGCATGTCGCCCTGGCCGAGCAGCGACTCCGCGCCCATCTGATCCAGGATCGTGCGCGAGTCGATTTTCGACGACACCTGGAACGCGACCCGCGTCGGAATGTTCGCCTTGATAAGCCCCGTAATCACGTCCACCGAGGGCCGCTGCGTCGCCAGAATCAGATGGATGCCGGCCGCGCGCGCCTTCTGCGCGAGCCGCGCGATCAGTTCTTCGATTTTCTTGCCGGCCACCATCATCAGGTCGGCCAACTCGTCGATCACGACGACGATCAGCGGCAGCGGCGCGAGCGGCTCCGGCGCTTCGGGTGTCAGTGAAAACGGATTGCCAAGCTTCTTTCCTTTCGCTTCCGTGTCGCGAATTTTCTGATTGAAGCCCGCCAGATTTCGCACGCCGACTGCGGACATCAGCCGATAGCGCTTCTCCATTTCGCCGACACACCAGTTGAGCGCATTGGCGGCGAGCTTCATGTCGGTGACTACCGGTGCGAGCAGATGCGGGATGCCTTCGTAGACCGACAGTTCCAGCATCTTCGGGTCGATCATGATGAGGCGCACTTCCTCGGGCGTCGCCTTGAAGAGCAGCGAGCAGATCATCGCGTTGATCGCCACCGACTTGCCCGAGCCGGTCGTGCCCGCGACCAGCATGTGCGGCGCTTTCGCGAGATCGGCGACCACCGGATGGCCGGTGATGTCCTTGCCCATTGCGAGCGTCAGTTGCGAATGCGAATTCTGGTAGACGCTCGCTTCGAGAATCTCGGACAGGCGGATGGTCTGGCGCTTCGCGTTCGGCAATTCGAGGCCCATGCAGGTCTTGCCGGGAATCGTTTCGACGACGCGGATCGACGTGAGTCCGAGGCCACGCGACAGGTCCTTCATGAGACCGACGATCTGGCTGCCGCGCACGCCGAGCGCCGGTTCCACCTCGAAGCGTGTGATGACCGGACCAGCCGACGCGCCGACCACCGTGACAGGCACCTTGAACTCCTGCAGCCGTTGCTCGATCAGCAGGGCGGTTTCTGTGAGTTTTTCCTCGGAGACCGGTTCTATGTGAGTGTCCGCGGGAGCGAGCAGATCGTGCGTGGGCAATTCCACCGTCGACGCAGCCGGGGCGTGAAACTCGAAGCCGTTGGTCGCGCCGTGGCCGCGCAGCGGCGGGCGCTGCACGACGGTTTCCGGTGCGGGATCGGGCTCGGCGTTCGATTGAGCCGGCGGTTGAGCGGGCGCTGCCGGGAGACCGACGTTTGTGGTGGGCGTCGGCTGATGCGAAAAGGCCGTCGGCGGTGAATTGAAATGGGGCGGCTCGTGCGGGTCTGGGCCGGTATGTGCGGGCACCTGAGCCTGCGCCTGGTTCGCGGGGCCGGGGAATCGCACCACGTTCGACGATGCCGGCGGCGCGATGGTTTGCTCGGGAGCGGCGGCGGGATCGGCTGCCTGTGAGGTGTGCGCATCATTGGGCGTCGGCCCGGCGTCCGCGATATCCGCAGGTGGCACGGCGGGGGCCTCGCGTTGCGCATCAGCGTCACGGCTGGCTTCGGTGGACGCGCTTGCGACGCTGTCCATATGTTCTTGCGACTCTTCCGCCGACGATGACCCCTCTTCTTCCCATGGCGGTGTCTGCGACGGCGCGTCCGTTTGCTCAAACCTGCTCGCGAAGATTCCGAACGGCGTACGAGTTTGAATGACGGGCGGGTCGATCGGCCATTGCACGACTGGCTCGGCGCCCGTCACAGCCGACTCTTGCGGTTCCGTCCACGGCGCGTGAGTTGGCGTTGGGGCTGTCGTTTGCAGCGACGCGTCAACCGACGCTGAAGGCGAGGATTCCACGGTCGGCCGAACTGGAGCATCACGGTCATTGCCGACGTGCTGCCTCGACGCATCGCCAGTTGCCGAATCCGCGACCTCGCCAGACACCGCATGGATGCGCGACGAAGGCGCCTCAGGGCCGCCGCTTTCCGGACGCGCCGCGTTGACCGCGCCACCGGCAGGCGGTGGCACAACGTTCACGCCCGCGATCCTGGCGGCTTCCGCGCCGGTACTGCGCGCAAGACTGACACCGGCGATATCCGTCCAACGCGCGGCGTTTTCCGCGATGCTCCGCAGCGTTTCCTGAACGCTGGCAGGCGGCGTGACTTTCCCGGCGGCGGCCATGGGCCGCGTGTAGCTGGGCGCCCGCGAGGACGGATGACCCGCGCTCGAAACGCTGGCGGCGTCGTTGGCGCGCAGAGCCGACGGCACCGCCTGTGCGGGCGATGCCGCGGGACTGAAAGGGGCGGCAGCAGGTTTGGCTGTGGTGCGGCCATGGACGGACGCGTTTGCCGACAGCGCGCCCGTCGCTGCACCCGCGCTCGCGGCGATGCCCGACGCGGCGTGGGCAGCTTTCGCGCCGGTGGCGAGAGCGCCGGCGGCCGGCGACGCAACACCGCCAACACCGCCAACACCGCTCCCGGCAGACGCACCCGCCCGCGGACCGCTGTCACGCAACCACCCAGCCGGTGCGACAGGTTCAGCCGGCGCCGATGTCAGTCTGCCGCCGCCGGACGCATGCATCGGGGGCTGCGCCGCTGTCTGCCGTGCCGATGTCGCGCTACCTGTGCGCAAAACCGGCTCGACTGGCGAAACCTGACCGCGTGCGGTGCCTCGCCCGGCGCGCCAGCCTTCCGCAGCCGCTCGGGTTGCCGTTTCCCGACCAGCCGCCGAGCCCGCCACGCCGGAATGCGCCGCGCCGGCAGCCGCGCCACCCGAAGCACGCCCGTTGGCAGGCGGCCGCCAAACGGTCGGTCGCGCATAGCGCCCCTTGCCCTTGGGCGCCATCGTGTTGATCGAACTGGAGATGTGCGGCGACGCGCCGTCGTCAACGCTACGACGGCGGCGCGCCTCGTCGTCGCGTCTGGCGAGACCACGCGAAGTGAGCCCGAGGCCGAACGCACCGTCGGCCCACAGCAAAAACTCGCGCCAGTGAAAACCGATCAGCCACGGCAGGCTGACGATGAAAACCCCGAGCGCCGCGAGCGGCGTGCCGATATGCCCGAGCAGATGACCGAACGCGCTCGCCAGCGCGTGGCCGATCGCATTCATGCCGCCCGCGCCGATGAGCGACGCCTCGAGCGCGCAGCTCGCCAGCATCGTGCAGACGAAGCCGAGCCATAGCCGGATCGTGCCCGGACCGCGCAGGCCCGCGCCGCCCGGCAGCATCGACTTGATGAGCCGCCAGATGAGAGGAATGAACCAGACGGCCGACCCGCCGAACCAGCCGAAAACTACCGTGTGCATACTAGACATCGACGAATGACGGATTGGCGAAAACGCAATCCGTCGAGTTTAAACCGGCGAAGCCGAAGGCTTCGATGGCGGACGCAAGTATGCCTGCGTCCTCGTGCAGCGCGGCCCGGCGCGTCGGACAATTTCCGCTCGGTCCGCTCTGCCGCTTGTTGACCACTCAGTTGCCGCTCACTTGCGACCTCATTTGCCGCTCATTTGCCACTATTGCCGCTGCGATCGAACACCAGCGTCTCGCCGTTGTCGAGCACGAGCTGCATCTGCTGCGGCGCGCGCATCTGCACGCCGGTCCGCTCGATATGCGTGAGCGCATTCAGATACGCGCTTTCGATCTGTCCGCCCGGCGTCGCGCAGGCCATGCGCGTGCCGCCCAGCGTGCCGAACGAGAGCTTGCCGTCCTTCAGCGTGTAGGAGCCCATATAGCGGTTGCAGCCTGAGAAGCCGCTCGCGTGCCGCTGGCCTCCGGCGGTCGAAAGCGTGAGCGTGATCGGCGCGCCGAGATTCGCGAACGAAACCGTGCGCGGTTTGCCGTCCGCCTCTTTCCATGCGGTCAGGGTCCAACTGGTGTCGTCGAGCAATTGAGTGGCGGCGGGGTTGAACGGGTCGGGCGCGGGTGCTTCCGAATCCGGATGTTTCGGAATCGCGCAGGCGCCGAGCAGCGCCGCGACGCTCAGCGCGGCCAGAGCCGTGCGCGCGTATGGAGCGATGCGCGTGAGACGTCGCGTGGACAGGCGTGGTTGCATGGCGTCGTTCCTCTTCAAACTGGCAAAGGCGTAAGGGTAACGCACTCGGCGCGCCGCGCGGGCAAGGCGCGGCGAGGGGCCCGCATGTTAACATCGTGTTCTGTCCAAGCACACCCTCATCCGACTTTTATCTGGAGACCCCATGCAGATCGGCCAACGGATCGGCACGCCCCTTTCTGAATCCGCAACGCGCGTCATGCTGCTCGGCGCCGGCGAACTCGGCAAGGAAGTGATCATCGCGCTGCAGCGGCTGGGCGTCGAGGTGATCGCCGTCGACCGTTATCCGAATGCGCCGGGGCACCAGGTCGCGCATCGCTCGCATGTGATCGACATGACCGACCGCGCGGCGCTGCGCGCACTCGTCGAAGAGGAGCGTCCGCATCTGATCGTCCCCGAAATCGAGGCGATTGCCACGGACGCGCTGGCGGCCATCGAAAGCGACGGCATCGCCGAAGTCATCCCGACCGCGCGCGCCACGCAGCTCACGATGAACCGCGAGGGCATCCGGCGCCTCGCCGCAGAAGAGCTG
The DNA here is from genome assembly GCF_000472445.1 of Burkholderia sp. WSM2230. Lineage (GTDB taxonomy): Bacteria > Pseudomonadota > Gammaproteobacteria > Burkholderiales > Burkholderiaceae > Paraburkholderia. The sequence continues at coordinate 192,849 of NZ_AXAJ01000004.1, read as the reverse complement.
GGCTTGCCGACCTCGCCGTATGCATTCGCCGATTCGCTTGAAGAACTGCGCGCCGGCATCGCCAAGGTGGGCTACCCGTGCGTGGTCAAGCCCGTCATGTCGTCCTCGGGCAAGGGCCAGTCGGTGCTGCGCAGCGAGGCCGACGTCGAACCGGCCTGGCAGTATGCAATGGCGGGCGGACGCGTGAATCATGGCCGCGTGATCGTCGAGGGGTTTATCGACTTCGAATACGAGATCACGCAGTTGACGGTGCGCGCCGTCGATCCATCGAACGGCGAAGTCGCCACCTACTTCTGCGATCCGATCGGCCACGTGCAGGTGGCGGGCGATTACGTTGAATCGTGGCAGCCACAACCAATGAGCCCGCTCGCACTCGAACGTTCGCGCGAAGTCGCCCATAAGGTGACGGCCGCGCTCGGCGGGCGCGGGCTCTTCGGCGTGGAACTTTTCGTGCGCGGCGATGACGTATGGTTCTCGGAAGTCAGTCCGCGTCCGCACGACACGGGTCTCGTCACGCTGTGCTCTCAACGTTTTTCGGAGTTCGAACTGCACGCGCGTGCGATCCTCGGTTTGCCGGTGGATACGTCGTTGCGCGCGCCGGGTGCGTCGGCGGTGATCTACGGCGGGCTCGAAGAGGCCGGCATTGCGTTTGAAGGCGTCGCCGCGGCGCTCGCCGTGCCGAATGCGGATCTGCGTCTGTTCGGCAAGCCGGAGAGCTTCGTCAAGCGGCGCATGGGCGTGGCGCTCAACACCGGCGAGAATATCGATGAAGCGCGCTCGCGCGCGAAAGAGGCTGCGGCGGCGGTGCGCCCTGTGTCGGGAAAGTCGGCGCGGTGATGCGTGCCGCGCGCGTGCCGACGGACTGGCAAGTCCGCCAGGCGGCAAGCGCGGCGAGCCCGCCTGGTCCGCCCGGTCCGCGTTGTCCGTTAAGCGCGCAGCCTGAAAGATCCGAGCCCATCGAATGAATCGCGGGCTCATTGAAGTCGAGGTAAGTATGTCGCAGCCATCCCGTAACGAAGCGTCGCGCGCTGCAATGCGGCGCGCCACCGCCGGCCGTCTGCGCACGCTTGGCGCTATAAGCGTGTTGTTCGCGCTTTGTGCGGGATTGACGGGCTGCGGCCTCGCGGCCGCGCCGTGCCGCATTGCGTCGGCGGGCCTGAAGATCGTGCCGGTGGTCGGACACGTGGCCGCTGCGCCGACCGATGCCTGCGCCGAAGTCATCGACCCTTGATCAGCAACGACCGGGGCATCTAATGAAGAAAACGCTGCTTGCAGCCGGCCTCGCGGCAATCTGTGGCTGTGCGTTCGCCACGCCTTTGCATCTCGAAGACGTTCAGACCAAAAACCGTCAAACGCGCAAGTACACCTGCGCGACCGGCAGGATTCTGCATGTCACTTACTGGAACACGGCTAATGGCCAGAGCTTCGCGCTCGTTCCGGTAAAGGGCAAGCAACTGCTGTTCGTCAATACGATTGCGGCGTCGGGCGCGAAATATCAGGCCGGCAGCTATACGTGGTGGACCAAGGGTCCGCGCGCCGATCTGTACGACGCCATGGCTGGCGAGAACGCGCCGCCTCTCCTGTCCGACTGTATTACGCTCAATCGCTGAGCGACACGCGGCAGCTTCGTGAAGCTGCCGCGCGTTTTCTCCTCCCGCCGCGCGGCATGGTCAGTCTGCGCGCATCATTTCCTGCCGAGTAGTAAGCTGTCGGCAGTGGCTTACGGCGTGCCGCCGTGAGCGCCGCTGCTGCCGTCTTTGCAGTCTCCCTGCGTGTTTAGATCGTCTGTTTCCGCTCACCCACTGCGAGGCTTTGCGCCCGCGTCCGTCCCTTCACACGAGATCCTCCATGAAAGCATCGGACCTGTTCGTCAAATCGCTGGAAGCCGAAGGTGTCGAGTACGTGTTTGGCATCCCCGGCGAAGAAAATCTCGATCTTCTCGAATCGCTGCGCCGCTCCAGAATCCGTCTGATCCTGACGCGCCACGAACAGGCGGCCGGCTTCATGGCCGCCACCTACGGACGCCTGACGGGCCGCACCGGCGTATGCCTCGCGACGCTCGGCCCGGGCGCCACCAACTTCGTGACGGCCGCCGCCTACGCGCAACTGGGCGGCATGCCGATGCTGATGGTGACCGGACAGAAGCCGATCAAGTCGAGCAAGCAGGGCCATTTCCAGATTGTCGACGTAGTGCGGATGATGGAGCCGCTTACCAAATACACGCGCCAGATCGTTTCGATCGCCAATATTCCGGCGGCCGTGCGCGAGGCGGTTCGTCAAGCCGAAGAGGAACGCCCCGGCGCCACGCACCTCGAACTGCCCGAAGACGTCGCGCACGAAGAAGGCGACGGCAAGCCGATTCCCAAAAGCTACAGCCGCCGCCCTGTCGCGGAGGAGAAAGCGGTCGCGCGCGCGGTCGAGGCGATTACAAAGGCGAAGCATCCGTTGCTGATGATCGGCGCGGGCGGCAATCGTAAGACGACGACGAAGATGCTGCGCGAGTTCGTCGACCAGATCGGCATTCCCTTTTTCACGACGCAGATGGGTAAGGGCGTGATCGACGAATCGCATCCCATGTGGCTCGGCAACGCGACCTTGTCCGACGGCGACTTTGTGCACCGCGCGATCGATCACGCCGACTGCATTATCAACGTCGGGCACGACGTGATCGAGAAGCCGCCGTTTTTCATGCGCAGCGGCGACGCCGAGAAAACGGTCATTCACGTCAACTTCCTCGGCGCGGAAGTCGACACGGTTTATTTTCCGCAGATCGAGGTGGTCGGCGACATCGCCAACGCCGTGTGGCAACTGAAGGAAAGTCTCAAGGAGCGCCAGGAGCACTGGGACTTCACGCGCTTCAAGGAAATCAAGGAGCATTTCGAGGCGCATCTGGTGAAGGGCCAGCACGACGACCGCTTTCCGATGTACCCCGTGCGCGTTGTCAACGACGTGTACGAGACCACGCCGGTGGACGGCATCGTGTGTCTGGACAACGGCATGTACAAGATCTGGTTCGCCCGCTACTACCGCGCGCACGAGCCGAATTCGCTGCTGCTCGACAACGCGCTGGCTTCGATGGGCGCCGGCTTGCCGTCGGCGATCGCGACCAAAGTCGTGCACCCGGACCGCAAGGTCATGGCCGTGTGCGGCGACGGCGGCTTCATGATGAATTCGCAGGAGCTCGAAACGGCGGTGCGTCTGAAGCTCGATCTCGTGATCCTGATCTTGCGCGATGACGCGTTCGGCATGATTCGCTGGAAGCAGGAGAACATGAACTTCCCCGACTACGGCATGACGCTCGCGAACCCCGATTTCGTCGCGTATGCGCAAAGCTATGGGGCCAAGGGGCATCGCATCGGATCCGCGGCGGAATTCGCGCCCCTGTTGCGCGAATGTTTCGCCACGCCGGGCGTGCATGTGATCGACGTGCCTATCGACTATTCGGATAACGAGCGCGTGCTGAACCGCGAGATCAAGCGGCTCTCCGCGCAACTGTGAACGGCGCGGGCTCGCCTGAGAGCCCGCGCTGCCGCTGTCATCTATCGGAAGGAGAACGCGTCATGCTGAACAAGACTTACCCGTACTACCTGGCGAACGAAGCGGTGGCGGCGAACACGGATCTCGAAGTCACCGACAAGTTCAGCGGCGAGGTCGCGACGCGCGTCGCAATGGCCGACGCCGCCGCCATCGACAAGGCCATTGGCTTCGCGGTGGACGCGCTGCCCGCGCTGCGTGCGTTTCCCCCGTTCAAGCGTCAGGCGGTGCTCGAACACTGCGTGAAGCGCTTTCGCGAGCGTTACGACGAACTGGCGCTCGCGCTGTGCATCGAGGCGGGCAAGCCGATCAACGACTCGAAAGGCGAAGTCACGCGTCTGATCGACACGTTCAAGGTCGCCGCGGAGGAAGCCGTGCGTATCGACGGCGAGATCGTCAATCTGCAAATTTCGCCGCGCGCGAAGGGCTACCACGGCTACGTGAAGCGCGTGCCGATCGGGCCGTGCTCGTTCATCTCGCCGTTCAATTTTCCGTTGAACCTGACCGCGCACAAAGTGGCGCCGGCGATCGCAGCGGGCGTGCCCTTCGTGCTCAAGCCGGCGAGCCGCACGCCGGTCGGCGCGCTGATCATGGGCGAGATTCTTGCGGAAACGGATTTGCCGAAGGGTGCGTTCTCGATTCTCCCCGCGCATCGCGACGGCGCGGATCTCTTCACCACCGACGAGCGCTTCAGGCTGCTCTCGTTTACAGGTTCCCCAGCCGTGGGCTGGGATCTGAAGAAGAAAGCGGGCAAGAAGAAAGTGATTCTGGAACTGGGCGGCAACGCGGCTGCGATCGTCGACGGCGATCAGGGCGGCAAGCTCGACTATGTGGTCGAGCGGCTCGCGTTCGGCGCGTTCTATCAGTCGGGGCAAAGCTGTATCGGCGTGCAGCGCATTCTGGTGCATGCAGGCATTTACGATGAGCTGCGCGAGAAGCTGATCGCCAAAACCCAGTCGCTGGTGATGGGCGATCCGAAAGACGAAAAGACCTTCGTCGGGCCGATGATCTCGGAGTCGGAATCGAAACGCCTCGCCGGCTGGATGGAGAGCGCGGTGCAGGCAGGCGCGAAGATCGTCGCGGGCGGCAAGGTCGAGGGCGCGATGTTCGAGGCCACGCTGCTCGAAGGCGTGCAGCGCGACACGGACCTGTATCGCAAGGAGGCGTTCGGGCCGTCGCCATTCTCGAGCGTTTCGACGATTTCGACGCGGCGCTCGCGGCCGTCAACGATAGCGACTTCGGCTTGCAGGCGGGCGTGTTCACCGATTCGCTCGCGCACGCGCATCGCGCGTGGGACGAGCTGGAAGTCGGCGGCGTGGTGATCAACGACGTGCCGTCGTTTCGCGTCGACAATATGCCGTACGGCGGCGTAAAGGATTCGGGGCTTGGGCGCGAGGGCGTGCGCTACGCGATCGAGGACATGACCGAGCTGCGGCTGATGGTGATGCGCGAGACGTGGTGACGCGCGATGGGGGCGTTGGGGGCGATTGGGGCGAGCGGATTGTCACGCGCCTGTCGTTTGCGCTCACTACGCTCGCAGCAAGTCGCGCTGGCGCATGCAGGCCGCCTGGACTGTCGGCGCGCGCACAGCGCCTGCTGCGCTTTGCCGCGCAAGCAGAAAGCCGGCGCATGCGCCATGAGTGTTTTTGCTGAAGTGCTACAATACCGGCCTTTCCGGCGGGACTTTCCGCCGGCCGGAGCCGGCCGCATCTTTTCCCGCAATAGTGACGGGTCCCGTGCGGAACGCCGTGGCTCCGCCTTCATCCTGATGCCTTCTGCGGTTCCGACCGCTGCCGCGCGCACGCGCCAAGCGCAACGCGCCGACGCATTTTTAGCGAAAGCCACCATGTCCGACACAGCCGTCACGCCCAGTACTGCGACTTTTGATCAATTTGGTCTCGCGCCCGACATCCTGAAAGCCGTCAAGGAATCGGGCTACACCACGCCCACGCCGATCCAGGCGCAGGCGATTCCTGTCGTGCTGGCAGGCCGCGACGTCATGGGCGCCGCGCAAACCGGCACCGGCAAGACAGCGAGCTTTTCGCTGCCGATCATCCAGCGGCTGTTGCCGCAGGCCAGTACGAGCGCTTCGCCCGCGCGCCACCCGGTGCGCGCGCTGATTCTTACGCCGACCCGCGAACTGGCCGATCAGGTCGCCGCGAACGTTCAGTCGTATGCGAAGCACACCGCGCTTCGCAGCGCCGTGGTGTTCGGCGGCGTGGACATGAACCCGCAGTCGGAGCAGTTGCGCCGCGGCGTCGAGATTCTGATCGCCACGCCGGGCCGCCTGCTCGATCACGTGCAACAGAAAACCGCCAACCTGGGCCAGGTGCAGATTCTCGTGCTCGACGAAGCGGACCGGATGCTCGACATGGGCTTCCTGCCGGACTTGCAGCGCATTCTGAATCTGCTGCCGAAAGAGCGTCAAACGCTGCTGTTTTCGGCCACGTTCTCTGGCGAAATCAAGAAGCTCGCCGCCACATACCTGCGCAATCCGCAAACCATCGAAGTGGCGCGCAGCAACTCGACGGCAACCAATGTCACGCAGATCGTCTATGAAGTGGCCGAGGGCGACAAGACCGGCGCCGTCGTCCAGTTGATCCGCGAGCGCAGCCTGAAGCAGGTGATCGTGTTCTGTAACAGCAAGATCGGCGCAAGCCGTCTCGCGCGCAGTCTGGAGCGCGACGGCGTGGTCGCGACCGCGATTCACGGCGACCGCTCGCAAAACGAGCGCATGCAGGCGCTCGACGCGTTCAAGCGCGGCGAGATCGAGGCGCTGGTCGCCACCGACGTCGCGGCGCGCGGTCTCGACATTGCCGAGTTGCCGGCCGTGATCAACTTCGATCTGCCGTTCAATGCCGAAGACTACGTGCACCGCATTGGCCGGACCGGTCGTGCCGGCGCTTCCGGCGACGCGTTGTCGCTGTGCAGCCCGAACGAGCGCAAGCAACTGGCGGATATCGAGAAGCTGATCAAGCGTCCGCTTGAAGTGCAGCGTCTGACCGTGGACGCGCCCGTGCGTCATCATCACGAAGACCGCCCGCCGCGGCGCGAGCGTGGTGAGGGCCGCGACGAGCGCGGCGCCCGCCGTCGTGCGGGCGCGCCGTCGGGTTCGTACGACCGGCCGCATCATCACCGCGCGCAGCCGGTGGACGATTTTTTCCTGAAGCCATACGAGCCGTCGCCTGCTTCGGTTCGCAAGGTGGAAGAGGCCGAGGCCGCACGGTCCGCGCCGCAGAAGCCGTCGTCGAAACAGCCGCTCGCGGCGTTGCTCGGCGGGTTTGGCATGCCGCGGAAGTCGTCGTCGTAAAGCTGGTTATTGCGGGGTCGCTGCGGGCTTGCTTCTGGCTTGCTCGTCGACGGGCGCTGTTTGTCCGAGTGGGCAGAATTGCGCGTGAAGCAGTTTTGAGCGCTGCATGCTCGTTCAGGCGCTTGGGCCTTGAAGCAGCGCCAGACAAGAATCAAACGCTCAAGCGCATTTTCTTCGACCACGCCGCAATGGCTGCGGCATAAAAATCGTCCAGCGTGCTCGGCACTGAGCCGCTTGTGGCGACATTCTCGAGGTTCAATCCCAGGTGCCGTGCCGCCGCGTTCAGCGCTTGCAGCGGCTCGTGACAATCGAGCGCCGCTGCGCCCGTCTGCTTGCTGAGCTTTTCACCGTGCCCGTTTGTCACCACCGGCACATGCAGGTAACGCGGCGTCGGCACGCCGAGACACTGCTGCAGGTAGATCTGCCTCGCAGTCGAATCCATCAGATCCGCGCCCCGCACAACGTGCGTGATGCCCGCATCCGCGTCGTCGACCACGACCGCGAGTTGATACGCCCACTGATCGTCCGCGCGCCTGAGCACGAAATCACCTACTTCCGTGGCGAGATTCTGCGTCTGTCTGCCTTGCCAACGATCTTCGAATGTAACGACAGCCGCGTCGCCGTCCGGCACGCGTAGCCGCCACGCGCGCGCGGGCTTGCCGTGCAGGCCGTTGCGGCACGTGCCCGGATAGGCGAGCGTGGTGTTGCGCGCATGCGCATTCAGCAGCGAGTCGGCAATTTCCTTGCGCGTGCAGCCGCACGGATAGACGAAGCCGGCCGCCTTCAACTGTTCCAGCGCTTCCTGGTAACGCGCGGTGCGCGTGCCTTGCCAGACAGGCGGCTCGTCGGCGCGCATGCCGAAGCGCTCCAGCGTGGCGAGTATGTCTTGTGCGGCGCCCGGCACCGTGCGCGGGCCGTCGATATCTTCGACGCGAACGAGCCATGTGCCGCGATGCGCGCGCGCGTCGAGCCAGCTTGCGAGCGCGCTCACCAGCGAGCCGAAATGCAGCGGGCCGGTAGGCGAAGGCGCGAAGCGTCCGCGATAGTTCATGAGTCGATGCGTTGGAGGTTCAGTTCCGGTTGAGCCGCGACCAGCGCCCGGCCCGAAAGCGCCGCTGCTCTCAGGCCGCGCAGGCTGCCTTGCTGTCGGGATGGCATTGCGGGCACGTCTTGCCGGCCACGTACATCGGCGACTTCTGCTCTTCAGGCGTTACTACCGCGCGGCAGCCGAAGCACTGCACGGTCGAGGTCGGCTGAAGCTGCGGATTGAGCGCGGTGCGGTAATCGAACACGAAGCAGTCGCCGTGATAATGCGCGCCGCCCACTTCCTCGAAATACTTGAGGATGCCGCCTTCGAGCTGATACACGTGCTCGATGCCGACGTCTTTCATATGAATCGCGGCCTTCTCGCAGCGAATGCCGCCCGTGCAGAACGATACGACCGTCTTGCCTTCGAGGTCGGCGCGATTCTCTTCGATCACTTCCGGAAACTCGCTGAATTTCGTGATGCGATAGTCGAGCGCGTTGTCGAACGTGCCGACGTCCACTTCGAACGCGTTGCGCGTGTCGAGCATGACGACCGGGCGGCCTTCGTCGTCGTGACCGCGGTCGAGCCAAGTTTTCAGCGTGGGGGCGTCGACGAACGGCGCGCGGCCCAGTTCGGGACGAATGGCCGGCTTTTTCATCGTGATGATTTCACGCTTGAGCTTGACCAGCATGCGCGTGAACGGCTGCTTCTCCGACAGGCTCTCCTTGAATTGCAGGTTCGCGAATTTGCCTTCGAACAGCGGGTCGTGTCGGATGTAGTCGATAAACGAGTCCGTGTTCTCGCGCGTGCCCGCGACGAACAGGTTGATGCCTTCCGGCGCGAGCAGAACGGTGCCGCGCAGGCCGAGCGCATTGCAGCGCTCCGTGACCTGCGGCCGCCAGGCGGCGGTGTCTTCGATGGTTACGAAATGATACGCGGCGAGATTGACGATACTCATGAGTGTCCAGCGGTGATAAGTGGCGGGCTGCGGCAGGCCCGGTTGCGGCGCGAATGCGGCCGGGGAGTGAGGCGGCAAGCAGGCGGCAACTCGGCGGCAACTGCGCGGCAAGCGGGGCGGCAAGCGGGCGGCAAGAAGGCGGCAACCGGGTGCAAAGCGGCGAGGACCAGCCGCAAAGCAGCCAGAAAGCGCCGGTACGCCCGAGCCTTTTGCCCTGAATGCCCTCGATGGCCTTCACTGCCCTGTGCGGCAGCCACGTCGAAATGGGCGAAACCCCTATTATCCCTCAAGCCGGCGATTTCCTTGAGCTAGCCAAATGGCTGATGAGTTGCGTTAGCGCAAACGTCGGGCGAACTTGCGCGCATTGGTTCCGTACGCGGCCAGGAAATCAGCAAAAAACGCTCTCGACGCGGCCAGGCGCTACAGCGTCCTAACCCGGATGGCCAGCCGGTGGTTTTGCGCTGAAATCTGCTGAAGGGTGGAGTTACAATGTCGCCCATGTCAGATCCCCGCTTCGTCCATCTCCGCCTTCACTCCGAATTTTCGATCGCCGACGGCATCGTGCGTCTTGACGACGTCGTCAAGGCGGCCGCCAAAGACGGTCAAGGTGCGCTCGCCCTTACCGATCTCGGCAACGCGTTCGGCCTCGTCCGTTTCTACAAGGAAGCCCGCGGCAAAGGGGTCAAACCCATTGCCGGCTGTGACGTGTGGATCACCAATCCGGACGACCGCGACAAACCTTCGCGGCTGTTGCTGCTGGTGAAAGACCGGCGCGGTTACTTGAACCTGTGCGAGTTGCTGAGCAAGGCCTCGCTCACGAACCAGTATCGCGGCCGCGCGGAAGTCGAGGCCGGCTGGCTCGAGTCCGGGCTCGGTGAAGGCCTGCTTGCATTGTCGGGCGCGCAGCAAGGCGACGTCGGCCTCGCGCTTGCCGCGGGTAATCAGGAAGCGGCGAAGCGCAACGCGCTGCACTGGGCGAAGGTGTTTCCGGGCGGCTTTTACATCGAGTTGCAGCGTTGCGGCCAGCCCGGCGGCGAGCAGTACGTGCAGCAGGCGGTCGCGCTCGCGGCGTCGCTGAAACTGCCGGTGGTCGCCACGCACCCCATGCAGTTCATGACGCCCGACGACTTCACCGCGCACGAAGCGCGTGTGTGTATTTCCGAAGGCGACATTCTGGCGAATCCGCGGCGCCAGAAGCGTTTTACGCCTGAGCAGTATTTCCGCACGCAAGACGAGATGGTCGCGCTGTTCGCGGACATTCCGTCGGCGCTCGCCAATTCGGTGGAAATCGCCAAGCGCTGCAATCTCACGCTGGAACTCGGCAAGCCGAAACTGCCGCTCTTTCCGACGCCCGACGGCATGTCGCTCGACGATTACCTCGTGCATCTGTCGAAAGAGGGCCTGGAAACCCGTCTCGCGCAGTTGTATCCCGACGAAGCGGAGCGCGCCGCTCAGCGGGAAACCTATTACCAGCGGCTCGAATTCGAGTGCGGCACCATCATCAAGATGGGCTTTCCGGGCTACTTCCTGATCGTTGCGGACTTCATCAACTGGGCGAAGAACAACGGCGTGCCGGTGGGTCCCGGCCGGGGCTCGGGCGCGGGCTCGCTCGTCGCGTATGCGCTCGGCGTGACGGACCTCGATCCGCTGCGCTACAACCTGCTGTTCGAACGTTTTCTGAATCCGGAACGGGTGTCGATGCCCGACTTCGACATCGACTTCTGCCAGCACGGCCGCGACCGCGTGATCCAGTACGTGAAGGAGAAGTACGGCGCGGACGCCGTCTCGCAGATCGCAACGTTCGGCACCATGGCGGCCAAGGCGGCGGTGCGTGATATTGGCCGCGTGCTCGATCTTGGCTACATGTTCACGGACGGCATCGCAAAGCTGATTCCGTTCAAGCCCGGCAAGCACGTCACGATTGCCGACGCGATGAAGGAAGAACCGCTTCTGCAGGAGCGCTTCGACAACGAAGACGAAGTGCACCAGTTGCTCGAGCTCGCGCAGCGCGTGGAGGGCATCACGCGTAACGTCGGCATGCACGCGGGCGGTGTGCTGATCGCGCCCGGCAAGCTGACCGATTTCTGCCCGCTGTACACGCAGGGCGACGAAAGCGGCGTCGTGAGCCAGTACGATAAGGACGATGTGGAAGCCGTCGGCCTCGTCAAGTTCGACTTTCTCGGTCTCACTACGCTCACCATTCTTGACTGGGCCGAGCGCTATATCCGCCGTCTCGATCCGTCGAAGAAAGACTGGTCGCTCGCGCAAGTGCCGCTCGACGATCCGGCATCGTTCTCAATCCTCAAGAAAGCGAATACGGTCGCGGTGTTCCAGCTGGAAAGCCGCGGCATGCAGGGCATGCTGAAGGACGCGCAGCCCGACCGCTTCGAGGACATCATCGCGCTCGTCGCGTTGTATCGTCCTGGCCCGATGGACCTGATTCCGAGCTTCTGCGCGCGTAAGCACGGCCGCGAGGTGGTCGAGTATCCGGATCCGCGCGTCGAACCTGTTCTGAAAGAGACCTACGGCATCATGGTCTACCAGGAGCAGGTGATGCAGATGGCGCAGATCATCGGCGGCTATTCGCTGGGCGGCGCCGACTTGCTGCGCCGGGCGATGGGCAAGAAAAAGCCCGAGGAAATGGCGCAGCATCGCGAGCTTTTCGCGGAAGGTGCGGCGAAGAACGGTCTGACGCGCGAGAAGTCCGACGAAATCTTCGACCTGATGGAGAAGTTCGCGGGCTACGGCTTCAACAAGTCGCATGCGGCCGCCTACGCGCTGCTCGCGTACTACACCGCGTGGCTGAAGGCGCACCATCCGGCGGAATTCATGGCGGCGAATATGTCGCTCGCCATGGACGACACCGAGAAGGTCAAGATCCTGTTCGAAGACTGCATCGCCAACAAGATGACGGTGCTGCCGCCGGACATCAATCTGTCGGCGTATCGCTTTGAGCCGGTCGCCGAGCCGGACGGCAAGCGCTCGAAAACCATCCGCTACGGCCTCGGTGCGATCAAGGGCAGCGGCCAGAATGCGATCGAAGAAATCCTGCGGGCGCGCGAAGACGGCCCGTTCATCGACATCTTCGACTTCTGCAACCGGATCGACCGCCGCGTCGTCAATCGCCGCACGGTCGAAGCCTTGATCCGCGCGGGCGCGTTCGACAGCCTGCATAAGAACCGCGCGCAACTCATCGCGTCGGTGTCGCTTGCCATGGAAGCTGCCGAGCAGGCAAGCGCGAATGCATTGCAGGCGGGCCTCTTCGACATGGGCGACGCGCCCTCGCAAGGGCACGAACTGGTCGACGAGCCGGAGTGGCCCGAAAAAAAGAAGCTGCAGGAAGAAAAGGCAGCGCTCGGCTTCTATCTGTCGGGACACCTGTTCGACGCATACAGGGACGAAGTGCGCCGCTTCGTGCGCCAGAAGATCGGCGAGCTGAAAGAAGGGCGCGACAAGCTGGTCGCGGGCATCGTGGCATCGCTGCGCACGCAGATGACCCAGCGCGGCAAGATGATGATCGCGCTACTCGACGACGGCACTGGCCAGTGCGAAGTGACAGTGTTCAACGAGACGTTCGAAGCGAACAAGCAGTTGTTCAAGGAAGACGAGTTGCTAGTCGTGCAAGGCCAGGCGCGCAACGACGCGTTCACTGGCGGCATTCGCTTCACCGTGGATACGGTCATGGATCTCGGCCGCGCGCGCTGCCGTTATGCCGAGGCCGTGAAGGTGAAGATGAACGGCAACGCGGACGCGCTGGCTTTACGGCGCGTCCTCGAGGCTCACAGCGCGGGTAAGGACGAGCCGCAATCAGCGCCGGCGCCTGTGGCTTCGGCCCGCGGCGGCAGCGGTGGCAATGGCAGCAACGGCAACGGCCGCAACGGTGGCCAGAGCGGCTACGGTGGCGACAATGGCCGTCAGCGTCAACCCATGCAGATTCCGAACGGACTCGCCGTTCAGGTCGTGTACCGCAGCGAGAATGCCGAGGGCGAAATGCGTCTTGGCGACGCGTGGCGCGTGAAGCCGACCGACGAACTGCTCGCCGACCTGCGCGGCCAATTCGCCGGCAGCGCCATCGAAATTGTCTATTGAGGGCGGCCGTCGCGCTTAGCGCGGCTGCGAGCGTGACTCTTGTGCGAGCCGCGCGAGTTTCAGAAACCGGTAGTACACCGTTTCCGCATTGAACACCGCGATCATGAAGCCGGCGCGACCGTCCAGGAAACCTCGCCGCAACAGGTAGGTCCGCACGAACGCCCAGGCGCCGCGAAGAAGCGCCTTGCCGAAGCTGCCGCGTTGGCCCGCCGCGTGACGCTGCAGCGCGCCGGCGCTCGAATACGCGTCGAGCTTGCGCAGCACCGCCTCAAAGTTCTCGTACGAGTAGTGCATCAGCTTGCCGGTCAAGCGTTGCGCGGGCGTGTCAAATACGAGCCGTTCGTGAACGAGGTCGTCGGAAAAACGCGCGGCGCCACGTTTGAACAGGCGCGGAATCCAGTCGGGATACCAGCCGCTGTGATGGATCCAGTGCCCACAAAAACTCGACAGACGGTCCACCGCATAGACGTCAGCAGTCGGAGACGCGAGCGCCGCGCGAATTGCGGCGGCAAGCTCGGGCGAGACGATTTCATCGGCGTCGAGCGACAGGACCCACGTGGTGGTGAGGGCGTCCACGGCGCGGTTCTTTTGCGGGCCGAAGCCTGGCCAGTCGGTCTGCTGGATCACCTGGGCGCCGTGCGCGCGCGCTATGTCGGCGGTGCCGTCGGTGCTGCCGCCGTCGATCACAACAATCTGGTCGGCAAAGGCCACGGACTGCAGGCATTCGGCCAGTCGCGCCGCCGCATTTTTAGTGATGATGGCGACGCCGAGGGTGGTTTCTTGCATACCTGAAATGCTGATCGCGAATGGCCTAAAGGTGGAACAATGCAATGGATCGCGCGATGAGGCGCCGCAATGGATCGCGCTAAAGCGCGACGGGTCGCGCAAGTATACACACGTGGATACACAGGCGGCCCATGCGGCACGATCCACAGCGCACGCACGCCCCGTAGCCGCAGCGGATGCCGTACCCGGCAGCCAAAACGTCAGCCGACCGTCAACCTCAACCGTTTACAATGCTTGTTTTCGATCTTCGCGCCCGGGCAGCCGGTCGGCGCCGCGAAGATCGTTCCGCATTCCCAGAGGATTCCTTGAGCGCGAAGCCAACGTTAAGCAAACCCATCGGTGCAGGTGAGGGGTCGTCGCCCGCCGTCGTTTTCCGGCGCTTGTGGCCGTTCATCAAGCCGCTGCTGTGGGTGATCGTCGGGGCCATTATCGCGATGGCTGCAAGCGCGGCCACCGACGCGGCAATCCCCGCGCTGCTCAAGCCGCTGCTGGACAAGGGTTTCGGCGCCCATGCAAGCGACAACGCCAAATGGTTCGTGCCGGTCGCCGTGATCGGCCTTGCGCTGATTCGCGGCGTGTCGCAATACGCGTCCGGCTATCTGCTCGCGTACGTCTCCAACAAGATTCTGCTCGAACTGCGGCTGCGCATGTTCGACCGCATGATTCACACGAGCGTCGCGTTTTTCCAGCGCGAAACCGCGAGCACGGTGATCAACGCGATCGTCTTCGAGGTCAACCAGATTCTCAACGTGCTGCTGAGCGTGATGGTCACGCTGGTGCGCGACTCGCTCACCGTGATCTTTCTGCTCGGCTATCTGTTCTATCTGAACTGGCGGCTGACCTTGATCGTCGCGGTGCTGCTGCCGGGTATCGGCTGGCTGGTCGGCAAGATCAATCGCCGGCTGCGGCGGCTGAACCGCGAGCATCAGCTGCTGACCAACGAGCTGTCCTATATCGTCGAGGAGACGGTGGGCGGCTACAAGGTCGTCAAGGTCCATAACGGCGAGAAGTACGAGATGGACCGTTTTTCGTCGATGAGCAAGCGCCTGCGCGGCTACGCAATGCGCATGACCGTCTCCGGCGGTCTTGCTCAACCGTTGACGCAGTTCCTTGCGTCGATCGCGCTCGCGGTCGTGATCACGATTGCGGTGGTGCAGTCGTCGTCGGATCAGACCACGGTGGGCGGCTTTGTCGCATTTGTCACGTCGATGCTGCTCATCATTTCGCCGCTCAAGCATCTGATGGACGTCAACCAGCCGCTGCAGCGGGGCATGACGGCGGCCGAACTGATCTTCGGCCTGATCGACGAGCCGGCGGAGCCGGCGGGCGGCGGCAAGCCGCTCGAGCGCGCGCGCGGGGAAGTCGAGTTCCGTAACGTCTCGTTCACGTACAGCACCAATGCCACGCACAACCGCCACACGTTGGATCAGGTGTCGTTCAAGGTGGCGCCCGGTGAAATGGTGGCCCTCGCGGGTCCGTCGGGCAGCGGCAAGACCACTCTGGTCAACCTGCTGCCGCGCTTTTTCGACCCGACGGGCGGCGAGATCCTCGTCGACGGCGTCGCGCTTCCTGAATACGATCTGCATGCGTTGCGCAGCCAGATCGCGATGGTGAGCCAGGACGTCGTGCTCTTCAACGACACCGTGGCCAACAACGTCGCCTACGGCCAGACCGCCGACCGCGACAAGGTCAAGGCGGCGCTGCGCGCGGCCAACCTGTGGGACACGGTGGACGCCATGCCCAACGGCATCGACACGCTCGTGGGCGACAACGGCATGATGCTGTCCGGCGGCCAGCGCCAGCGCCTTGCCATTGCGCGGGCCATCTACAAGGACGCGCCCATCCTGATTCTCGACGAAGCCACGTCCGCGCTGGATTCCGAATCCGAGCGCCACGTGCAAGCCGCGCTAGAAACGCTGATGAAGGGCCGCACGACGCTAGTCATCGCTCACCGGCTGTCCACCATCGAGCGCGCGAACCGCATCCTGGTCATGGAGGCGGGACATATCGTCGAGAGCGGCAGCCACCGCGAGCTGCTGGCGCAGAACGGGCTTTATGCGCATCTGCACCGGATTCAGTTTCAGCAGAACGCGGCCTGAACGGGCGGTCCTGACCGGACGAGACGACAAAGGAAAGGAACGACGGAAGGTCCATTCCTGAATTGCCGTCTAGGCGATCGCCACCATTTCATGCGCGTTTGACAATTGCGTTCTGATTGCGCTCATGATGGCCGCTGGCGCGATTTCATCGACGTCGCCGGTGCTTTGAATGCCGATCGACTTGCATTGCGGGGTCAGGCGCAAGTAGGGCGGTTCGCGATCAGAAAACAGCGACACGCTCGGCGTTGGTGTCGAATGGGCAACGTGCATCAAGCCGCCGTCCGCGCCCACGAAGAGGCTTGCATTCGCCACCATCTGGCGCGACTGCAGCAGCGTCAGTCGACCAACGCACGAATAGATTTTCAGCGTGCCGAAGGCCGATTTCAACAGATTCCCGGCCATGGCCAAGCCGTTATCCGAGCCTAGCAGCACGATATGCTTGGGCATTGTCGGGTCGTCCGACTGATCGATAAGCTGCAGTAACTCGCGCCAGCGCCCATACGTACGGTTTGCATCGAGCCCGCCGACCGCGAGAGCCAGAAACCGGCTTTCCGGCAGAAACGCGCGCACCGATTCGCGGGTTTGAGCGTTCGTCGCCAGGTACGGCTTGCTCATCGCGACGATGCTGGCAGCCGGATAGCCCAGCGAAAACGCGTGATTGACCGCGGCATAGCTAAACGTGGTCTGATTGCGGTCCGGTCCATAGAAATACTGGAACAGGCAAATGTACGGCAAGTGCCGGAAACGCTGCACCTTAAGCTTGATGGACGGCAGATTGAACTCTGACATGACGATTGCATCGTAAGCGCGTCCGCGAAGTTGCTGCAGGTCGGAGTAGACATTCTGGAAAATATCGTCTTCTTCGAACAGCTTGTGAAGATTTGGCAGCGTGAACAAGTCGACTTCGAAGCCGCGGCCTTTGAGAAGAGCGCGGCCTGACATATCCATCGTCGCATCGCCGAAGTTGCGCTTGCCGGTATAAATCCATAGCAACCGTTTCCCGGCAGGAAGACTGCCAAGTTCAATCCGCTTCTGCCCTCGCCATTTGAGTAGCAGATGCTTGTGCAGGTATTTCTTGACGATCTTTGCCCGTGAATTCTTGCGCAGAAACGCTTCGGGTTCGTGTGCGACGCCAGGGTAAGGGATCTGCGTGGAACGATTGACTGCAATCTGCACGGCCCTTTTTACGCTGGCAGGTGCGATGCGGTAGAGACCGCACATAAATCGATTCATTACTCGGCTGTAGGCAGTGTTCTGAGAGCCGGTTGCAGGCACAACCAGTACCGTGTGACCACGGCGACCGCGCCGGCGACCGAATATGGGCCTGTATGGTACAGCACTCTGCCGAGGGCACCGGTTGACCTACCTCGCCGCGGTCATTGCATCTGGGGCAATGACGTTCGATTGTTGCCGATTGTTGCCGATTGTTATCGCGCGCGAGCCGCCGGGCCGTCGGTTTGATCGGATAGAGGCGCAAAGCCGGTACAATAGGCGGGCCATCATACGGGGTCGCGCGCCAACTACCGCGACGGCCGGCTCAATTCATAAGATATGTCGACGCCCACCAAAATCGCTTTCTTGAGCGTCAATCCAAGGAACTTGCTGCCCGCATTGTTCCTGCTCACATACCCGTCGGCCACTCTGCTTATCCACGGCGCAGGCAGTGCATTATCGATTGCAGCAGCGGTCATTTGTCTGGGCTTGCTCATTGCGCCGGAAGCCTGGACCGGTCTGCGACCGCTACAGTGGGACCGTTTCGATACCGTGTTTTGTATCAGCACGGCCTGCCCGGTTGCCGCGGTGCTGATCGGAGGTGTCTGGCATGGCGCGTTGGTAACCAGCACGCTGGATTCACCTTCTCGCTTCTTTTTCGCAGCGCCTCTGTTCCTCGTGTTGCGCCGAACCTCGCCGAGCACGCTGGCATGGAGCGACCTGTCGTTTGCGCTGGCCGCGCTGGTGTCACTCGGTATTCTGCTGATCGTTCCGCGGGATTGGGGCTTTGGACGGCTCAGCAGCAGTTTCCTGAATCCGATCCACTTCGGGGACATCGCGCTCGCCATGGGCGCGCTATCTGTACTGTCTCTGAACTGGTGGCGCAAAGACGGGCTTCCCGTGCGCGCGGTCAAGGTCGCCGGCTTTCTCGCGGGGCTGGCCGCTTCGATGATTACCGGCTCGCGGGGTGGCTGGGTCGCAATTCCTATAGTGGCGATCATGGTGGTTTATTTGCGCAGCCGCGCCAAATCGCGCAAGTGGAAAGTGCTGTTTCCGTTTGCAATCGCGGTGCTGCTGGCAAGCGTATATGGCGTTTCGCCTATGGTGCGGGACCGTGTCGACGATGTCTCTTCAGATCTCGTGAAGTACACGCACGGAAACAAGGACACGCCGCTTGGCATCCGGCTGCAGCTTTACGAGGCGTCAATACGCATTGTCAGGAGTCATCCGTTACTTGGTCTGGGTGGCGATGGCTTTCGCAACAGCATGCAGTCGTTTGCGGATGCAGGCCTGCTCACGCCAGCGGCCGCGCAGTTGGGGCGAGGTGAGGTTCACAACCAGTTGTTCGCTTACATGACCGACTACGGGATTGTCGGCGGTCTCGCGGTGCTGGCAATCTACATTGTGCCCGGCGCGATTTTGTGGCGGCGCTTGACCACGCCGGTCGAACCTGCCAGGCGTGCGGCGCTGATGGGGCTGACGTTTATCGTGTGTTTCCTGATCTTCGGATTGAGCGTCGAAACCTTCGATCTGAAAATGACAGTATCGTTTTACGCCACGGTCGTTGGCATCCTTGCCGCGTGCTGCGTTTATGCGGACAGGAAGTACGGCAGTTGCGACGGCGGTGCGGCTCGCTCAGCGCGCGATTCCATCCAATGAGATTCCCGATTACCTCATGTTCAGTATTCTGATTCCGAGCTGGAACAACCTGCCGTATCTGAAGTTGTGTATCGACAGCCTGTGCCGTCATTCCGCGTTCGACCACGAAATCATCGTGCACGTTAATGAGGGCAGCGACGGCACCCTTGAATGGGTTCGCTCCCAAGGCATTCGCCACACGTGGAGCAAGGGCAACGTCGGCGTCTGTCTCGCACTGAATGACGTGGCGCGGCTTGCCACCCGCGACTGGATATTGTTTCTCAACGACGACATGTTCTGCACGCCAGGCTGGGACATTGCTCTGGCGGCGAGCCTGCGCTCGCTCGGCCATTCGTCGGCGTATCTGTCTTCTACGCTGATCGAGCCGACCGATACCGGCAACGCGAACGTGACAGCGGCAGACTTTGGCACGGGGCCCGAGAACTTCAATGAAGCGGGTCTGCTCGAATACGCCGCCGGCATGAAGTCGGGCGATCGCGACGGCGTCGCCTTGCAGCCCATGCTCATCAGTCGTCAGTTGTGGCACACGGTAGGCGGCTACAGCATCGAGTTCGGGCCGGGCATGAGCAGCGACGACGACTTCCTGATGAAGCTGTGGCTCGTCGGTTGCCGCGTGTTCCGCTCAGTCGGCGCAAGCCGTATCTATCACTTCGGCTGCAAATCCACTGGCCGTATCCGGCGCAATGCCGGCAGCCGGGAATTTTTGATGAAATGGGGTATTTCGCAGCGCGATTTTACGCGTGCCTATATTCGGCAGACGGCCGGCGCGGCCTCCGCGGGGCTCCCGAATGTCCCGCGTGCGCCGCTCAAGAGCCGCTTAAAACGCGTGCTCTACGCGCTTGGCCGCTACCCATTGGAGGATCTCGGCAGTTGGGAGCCCGATCTTCCGACCAAGCTCACGCTTCAGAAGCCGTTCGACGCAACACATGAAGACACGGCCGGTCGCAACTGAGCGGTAAAACGCCTGACGTAACCGATCCCAGGGCGCGCCCATCATTACGGAATTCCTTTTCGATGTTTTCAATCATCATCCCGACCTGGAACAACCTGCCTTACCTGCGCCTCGTGATCGAGAGCCTGCGGCGTCATTCGACGCACGAGCATCAGATCATCGTGCACGTCAACGACGGCTCGGACGGCACTTTGGCGTGGGTGCGCGAGGAGGGGATCGAGCACACGGCGTCGCCGGGCAACATCGGCATCTGCCACGCGGTGAACATTGCGGCGGCGCGCGCCACGCGCGACTACATCGTCTATATGAACGACGACATGTACTGCTGCCCCGGCTGGGACGACGCGCTGGTGAAACGCCTGGCGCAGATGCCCGCCGACAATCTGTTCATGCTGTCCGGCACCATGATTGAACCGGTCGATTCGGGCAATCCGTGCGTGGTCGTGCAGAACTTCGGCCGCGACGCCGAGACGTTCCGCCGCGACGAACTGGTGGCCGCGACGCCGCGGCTCGTGCGCGCGGACTGGCGCGGCGCGACCTGGCCGCCCACGCTTGTGCATCGCGACTGGTGGCACAAGGTCGGTGGGTACAGCAGCGAACTCAGCCCCGGTATGAGCAGCGACAACGATTTTTCGATGAAGCTCTGGGACGCCGGCTGCCGCGTTTTCCTGGGCGTTGGCGACAGCCTCGTTTATCACTTCCAGCAGAAGAGCACCGGCAAGATCGTCAAGAACGATGGCCGCCGCCAGTTCCTGAACAAGTGGGGCATGACGCAGGCCACCTTCGACCGCTACTACTTGCGGCGCGGCACGGCGGTGGTGGGCGCGCCGGCTGTGAGCGAGCCCGAGCGCACCGGAGCTTTACGGCGCGCGCTGCTGAAGTCGCGTATCAAGCGCGTCTTCGGCTGATACCTTTGAACGATTGCGGCGCGGCGCGGCGCGCAGCGCGCCGCGCATCACACGCCGCCTGTAACGAGCGGCAGCACAGTCAGGTCCGGATGCGTCCCGTCGACGATGCTGCGGCCCACGTGCACGGCCTCGTAAAGCGCGTCGTCCATGCTGGCGAAGCTTTCTTCGCCGTCCGCGTGAAACGGCACTGCGTGTCCGGGAATAGACGGATCGGCGCCCGGATGACAAACGTAGCCCACGTACGTGTAGCGGTTGTTTGCCGTATTCGGCGGCGCGTTCGGCATGTCGGCTTCGCCCGGTGCATTTTTCAGCATGGGCGCCACGTGAATCTCAAAGCCCTCGTACTCGACCATCTGCCAGGCTGTGGTTGCGTTGGCCATAGCCGCCTCCGTCTTCGTCGCGCATATCAGAAAGTCTAGGCGATTTCGTCGCGAAGCGCGTTCGTTGACGCCTCCTGCAAAACCACTAAGGTTTCACCGCGCCGGGTTGCGGCGTTGCTCGCGGCATGGGCATTCTTTCCTCGAGCCCGGGCGCGCATCGGCCAATCGGCCACTGCGCTCGCCCGACGGACGCCGTCATATAGAATGACGCGCTTTGCCCGTCAGACACCTCGCCTATGTGGTTCAAAAACCTACAGCTTCACCGCCTTCCCGCGCCGTGGTCCATCACCCCCGAACAGATGCAGAAGTGGCTCGCGCCGCACGCGTTCGCGCCCGGCAACAGCGTCGAGATGCAAAGCCACGGCTGGGCGTCGCCGCGCGATAACGATTCGCTCGTGTATGCGCTCAACGGCCAGATGCTGCTGACGTTTCGCGCCGAAAAGAAATTGCTGCCTGCTTCGGTCGTCACCCAGGTGACAAAGGCGCGTGCTGCCGAACTGGAAGAGCAGCAGGGCTTCAAGCCCGGCCGCAAACAGATGCGCGAACTGAAGGAGCAGGTCACCGACGAACTGCTGCCCCGCGCTTTCAGTATTCGCCGCGACACGCGTGTGTGGGTCGATTGCCGCAATGGCTGGCTCGTGATCGACGCAGCGTCGCAGGCAGTCGCCGACGAAGTGCGCGGCCTGCTGGTGAAGTCGATCGATCAGTTGCCGCTTGGCACGGTGCGCGTCGCGCAGTCGCCGGTTGCGGCGATGACCGAATGGTTGCTTTCCGGCGAGGGTCCGCCCGGATTCACCGTCGACCAGGACACGGAATTGCGCTCGCCAACAGAAGGCAACGCGACGGTCCGTTATGTCGGACATACGTTGGATGCGGAAGATATGCGCCGCCATATCGAGGCCGGCAAGCAATGCATGCGCCTCGCGATGACGTGGAAGGACCGCGTGTCGTTCGTGCTGACGCCTTCGCTGACGATCAAACGCATCGCGCCGCTCGACGTGCTGAAGGAAGCGGGCGACCCGACCGCGCAGAACGACGACGAACGCTTCGACTCGGACGTTACGTTGATGACAGCTGAACTCGACAGCATGCTCGGCGATCTGCTCGATGCGTTGGGCGGCGAAGAGGGCGAGCGAATGCTGCAGGCGGCGGCTTCAAGCGCCGGTTGAGGCCGAGCGTCGCATGAGGAAAACGGGCGGCGCGCGAGTGTGCCCAACTTCCGCTTCTCTGCGAAAACGGCCAGCATGTCAATGAGTTGCGGCGATTGCGGGATAGTTGTCCACAGGCTTCTGAACAGATTCTGTGGGTAACTTCCCTCCGCCGCGTTGCTCGCCCCCGCACACCTCTTGTCACCACGCGAGAGCGAGACCGCCATCTTCGCAAAACGCCAGGTCGGCTACTTCATTGCCGCCATGGCCTGCTCGATCTCTTCCTTGCTCAGATCGCGCTTATGTGTCGCCAGTGACCAGCTATGGCCGAACGGGTCTTTCAACTGGCCGTAGCGGTCGCCCCAGAACATGTCGGAGACGGGCAGCTTGACCGTCGCGCCCGCATCCACCGCCTGCTGAAAACTGGCGTCGACATCTTCAACGTAATGGTGAATCGTTACCGGCGTGCCTTGCAGATGGTTGGGGCCGAAACACTGGTGCTCGGGCCATTCGTCGGTGAGCATCAGCATCGAATCGCCAATTTTCAGGCACGCGTGCATCACTTTCCCGCCCGGCCCGGGCAGGCGGAACTGCTCGACGGCGTTGAAGGCTTTCGTATAGAAGGCGATGGCGTCCGCGGCGTTCGCGCAGACCAGATACGGTGTGAGCGAGTGCATCCCGTCCGGGATCGGTTTGACAGCGGGGCTGGTCATGACGGCGGCTCCTTGAAGTAACAGGTTCGTGGATTGAAAGTCCAACTGGTTCAGCCAGGACTTCAACGTTACGACGCGCAGCCTGGTCCCGGATCGACACTCCGTAAAAAATATTTCGAGTACGCACGTGCGCGTTGATCGGCGCATGGCGCGTGCGTGCCACGCTCTTCCAGGTTTTACCGGTCGCGCTCAGCCCGCCGGGCTATCTTCGTCGGCAGGTGCAGGTGCAGGTGCAGGTGCAGGTGCAGCAGGTGCGGCGGGCGCCGCCGCGGAGCCAGGCGAGGGCGCCGCCGCGCCGGTCGGCGCGCCGAGCACGCTGATCTGGAACGTGGGCGTGCCGGCGAGCGATTGCAGCGTCGCGTCCTCGGGGATGTGCTCGAAGAGCGGCAGAATGACCGAGCCGCCGATCACCGCGCGCCGGCTGTTGTCGGCCGGGCGCAGTCCCCAGACGTCCTGATACACCACCGGCACCGCGACGCCGTTGCGAGTCGTATTGCCGATGTAAAGCATCACATGCCCGCCGATATAGATCAGCGTGCGCAGCGGCGCGCCATGCTGCGCCAGATAGTCGAGCCGTTGCGCGGGCGTCGACGCGGACAGGTCGATCATGCGCCCGGCGCTCATCTGCGTGGACGAATGGCGCGGCAGCCACACGCCGAATACCGCGAAGATGCTTTGCAGTTCGGACGAGCAGTCGTTGTACAGGCCACTGTTGCCCCAGCCGTAAGGCCGGCCGATCAGCGCTTTCATCAGCGTCGCCAGATGCCGGGGCGTGGCGGCGAGCGGCATTGGCGCGATTTGCGTGTCGTCGAGCTCTGCGATGCGGATCAGCGCCTCGCCTTCCGCGTCGCGCGCGGGCAGGAGGACTGTGCGCGGCGCGGGCGGCACCGTCGGTGCCGTCGGCGCGCCGGCCGCATCGATTTGCGGCTCATTGCCGTTTGCGCTGGCGCCAAGTGCAGGCGCGGGCGGCGGCGCGGGCCTGGGCGCAACAAGCGTCCTGGCGCTTTTCGCCGCATTGCCCGGCGGCCCCGCCACCAACGGCAGCAGCGTGCCTGCGGGCGCCCGAAAACGGAACACTCCGCGGCTGTCGCGCACTGGCGTGAAAGCGCCGATCACCGCGCCTAGCGAGTTCGCGCTCGCGGCGCGCCACGTATCGACGAAACGCTCGCTCGCCATGCCGACGCCATCGCTGCGCACCCAGCCTTGCACATCGGGCGTCTGCACGTAATGCCACGCGCCGTCGACGCTCGTGCCCAGCACATACAGCGGCGTGCCCGGCCGCACGGCGGAGATCTGCAGATTGTCGAACGGATAGCCTTCGCCGGCGAGACGGTGATCGTAGAACGAAGGGTCGGTGGTCGGCAGCTCGCGCACCATCAGATTGGTCGTCGCAATTGCGCGCCGCGCGGGCTGATAGACCGGCGCCTCGGTGAATTGCGCGACGTTCATGTTCCGCGCGATGGCGTCGATCCACGCCTTGTCGTGCGCGCGAAAGTTCTCGCCATAACCAATGGCCGCGCCGCTCTTGCCGGTATTGTCGAAGCGGGCAATGCGGCGTTGCTGCAACGCGGTGATATCCGCGCCTTGCTGACGATACACACGCATCGTCACATACGTGGAATTCCACGGCGACGGCGCGCTCGTCCCTGTGCCGAAGTAGCGTGCGTAGAGCGCCTGGAAATGCGCCTGCTGCTCGGCAGGGCTCAGGAACGGCGTGTCGTAGCCAGGACTGTCCGGCTCGAGCCAGTGATCGACATTCTGATCGTAAGCGCCGAGCGGAAAGAGCGTGACGGTGTCGATGGGAGCGCGCGCTTCGTGCGTCTGCGATGGATTGCTGCAAGCGGCAAGAGCCGCGAGCGACGCCAGCGCCACGGACGACGCGACGCCGCGCCACCCGCCCGCCAGCGCATGAGAGCTGCGGGAAAAGCGGACAGAAGAGACGACGCAGACAACGCGGGCATTGCGAGTAACGCGCATAACGCGGGCAATGCGAGTGAGGCAGGCAACAGGTGCAGAATAAAAAGCGCGCACAACGCGGAAAGGGACGGCTAAAGGCATGAGTTCGGCAAAGAGAGTCCAAGGCCACGATGATACGGCGTTGCGCGTTCCATTACACTTGAACACTTGATGGCGAGGCCAACGATGCCTCCAACGCCTCCGACGCTTTTCACAATATCTGGAGCACGACATGCAAACAAGCGCACGCAATCAATTCGCCGGCGAAGTAGTTCAGCTCACGCACGGCGCCGTCAACGACGAAGTCACGCTGCGCACGGCCGAAGGCCTCGACATCGTCGCCATCATCACGCATGGCAGCGCCAGCACGCTCGGGCTCGCCGCGGGCAAGCGTGCCTTCGCGCTGGTGAAGGCCTCGTCGATCATCGTGATGGTCGATGTCGCGAAGAACCAGGTGTCGGCGCGCAACTGCATCGCGGGCACAGTGAGCGCAGTGACGAAAGGCGCGGTGAACTCCGAAGTGACAATCAGCGCGGGCAGCGCGCAGATCGCCGCCATCGTGACGAACGAGAGCGTGGAGCGGCTCGGCCTCGCGGCGGGCAAAGCGGCGACCGCGATCTTCAAGGCATCGAGCGTGATCGTCGGCGTAGAGTCGTAATGGCCGTATTCCAGTGATCGGGAGGGCTGCCTGCTTTATGCTGGACGGCCCGTCGTATCGTTTTTCGCTTTCATCACGGACCCTTTATGTTCGAAGTCTCCTCCGCCTCGCATTTGCCCAAAGCCGCGCACTACGAAGAACTTGTCGCGCAGGCGCGCGCGCTCCTCGCCGACGAAACAGACTGGATCGCCAACGCCGCGAACTTCTCATCGTTCGTTTTTCATTCGCTGAGCGACCTGAACTGGGCCGGCTTTTACTTCCACGATGGCCGCGAACTGGTGGTCGGACCTTTCCAGGGCAAGCCGGCGTGCGTGCGCATTGCGCTCGGCAAAGGCGTGTGCGGCACTGCCGCGCAAATGCGGAAGACGCAGATCGTGCGCGACGTTCACGCGTTTCCCGGCCATATCGCGTGCGATTCGGCCTCGCAATCGGAAATCGTCGTGCCCCTCGTGGCGCCTGACGGCACGCTGATCGGCGTATGGGATGTCGATAGCCCGGTTCTCGCGCGCTTCGACGAAGAAGACGCGAAGGGCATGGAAGCGCTGTGCGCGGTGTTCATCGAAGCGGCATTACCGCGCGCGTCCTGAACACTGCGCACGACCTGCCGGTTCCACTGGGACTTCAGCCCGGAGCAAGCGGCGTTACTGAGCTTCACTCGCGCCCCAGCTGCACGAACCGCTCGAGGTGATGATCCTCATCCCCTAGCTGATGATCGATCATCACCAGCCGCTTTGCATAATGAGCAAGCGGCAGCTCCCACGTCATGCCGATTCCGCCGTGCAGCTGAATGCATTCCTCTGCGACGAGCGCGCCGATCCTGCCGATGCTGTACTTCGCCGCCGACACCGCACGCTCGCGCGACTTGCGCGCGGCGCCCAACGCTGCTGCCGCATTGATCACCGCCGAGCGCGCCTGCTCGATCTCCAGCAACATGTCGGCCATTCTATGCTGCAGCGCCTGAAAGCTGCCGAGCGCCACGCCGAACTGCTTGCGCGTGCGCAGGTAGTCGAGCGTGTAGTCCTTCGCAATGTCCATCGCGCCAACCGCTTCCGAACACAGCGCGAGCACGCCGCATGCAATCGCGTATTCGAGCGTCGCGAAACCCGCGCCTTGCGCACCGAGCAGCGCATCGTCGCGGAGCGTGACGTCTTGCAACGTGACTTCGGCGGCGCGGCCGCCATCGATCTTCGGATAGCCGCGCACGCTCACGCCCGCCGCGTCGCGCGGCACGAGAAAGAGGCTCACGCCTTGTTCGGAATCGTCGGCACCTTCTGTGCGCGCCGATACGAGAAAGAGGGCAGCGTGCTCGCCGTGCTGAACCACCGCTTTGGCGCCGTTCAATTGCCATGCATTGCCGTTGCGCTGCGCGCGCGTCGTTACGCGGGCCAACTCGTAGTGGCCGTCGGCTTCGCCATGCGCGAGCGCGGCAATGCGCGAGCCGTCGATCAATTCGCCAAGCCATGCCCGTTGCGCGTCATTGCCGCTTCGGGCAATCGCCTGGCCGACCATTAGCGTATCGAGAAACGGCTCGACCACGAGCCCGCGCCCGAGGCTCTCGAACACCACCGCGATATCGAAACCGCCGCCGCCGAAGCCGCCGCTCGCTTCATCGAACAGGGCGCCGATAATGCCCAGCTCTGCGAAACGATTCCACATCTCGTGGCTAAAGCCGAGGGGCGAACGGGCGATCTGATCCCGCGCCGCGAAACCATACTGTTCGCTGATGAATCGGTTCAGCGTATCGGCGAGCATCCGCCGGTCTTCGGTGTGCTGGAAATTCATGACGTGCGTCTCCTCTTACAGTCCGAGGATCATTTTGGAAATGATGTTCTTCTGGATCTCATTGGACCCGCCGAAGATCGACAGCTTGCGATTGTTGAAGTATTGCGAAGCGGCGCTCGCCGCTTCTTCTGGACCAACGGGCACGCCTTGATAACCCTCGCGCAACGCTTCTTCGATGAACGGCTGCGCGTACGCTCCCATCGCGCGCCGCGTGAGCGACGAAATCTCCTGGCGAATCTCCGTGCCGCGAATCTTCAGCATCGAACTTTCGGCGCCTGGTACGCCGCCGCCCGCCACGGCCGCGATCACACGCAGGTTAGTGGTCTTCATGTTCTCCAGATCGATCTCGACACGCGCCATGCGCGCCGCGAACGACGGATCTTCCGCAAGCGGCCGGCCATTGCGCCGCTGTTTCGCGGCGATCCCGCGCAGCCGGTTGAAGGCCGCCACGGAAAAACCGACGCCCGCGATATTCGTGCGCTCATACGTGAGCAGATACTTGGCGTAAGTCCAGCCCTTGTTTTCCTCGCCGACCAGATTCGCAGCGGGCACGCGCACGTCGGTGAAAAACACTTCGTTGACCTCATGTTCGCCATCGAGCGTGATGATCGGCCTCACCTCCACGCCCGGTGTTTGCATGTCGATCAGCAGGAAGCTGATGCCTTCCTGCTTGCGCACGTCGGTAGCGGTGCGCACCAGGCAGAAAATCATGTTCGCGTAGTGGCCGAGCGTGGTCCACGTCTTCTGTCCGTTGACGATGTAGTGCTCGCCGTGTGCATCGACGCCGCGCACGGCCGTGGTTTTCACGGACGCGAGGTCGGACCCCGCGCCGGGCTCCGAGTAGCCCTGGCACCACCAATCAGAACCGTCGAGAATACGCGGCAACCAGTGGCGTTTCTGCGCATCGCTGCCGTACTTGATCAGCACCGGTCCGAGCATATTGACGCCGAACGGCACCACGCGTGGCGCGCCCGCCAGCGCGCATTCGTTTTCGAAGATGAATTTCTGCACCGGGCTCCATCCCGGTCCGCCATATTCGTTCGGCCAGTGATTCGCGAGCCAGCCGCGCTCGTTGAGAATCGCGTGCCACTCGGCCATGTCATCACGCGTGAGGCGCTGTCCGCCCTGCACCTTGTCGGCGAGACGCTGCGGAAGCCGGTCTCGCAGAAACGCGAGCACCTCGGCGCGAAAGGCTTCTTCTTCGGGCGTGAAATTCAGGTCCATCGCAGTTCCTTTGTGGATGTCCAACGATTGCACCGACGCGTGCTGACGAGCTGCGCGCGTCAAACCGTCTGATTGAGGCTTGCGAAATCCGCGCCACGCTCGACGAGTTCGACGAGCAGAGGCGACGGCTTCCAGAACAGCGGGTCTTCCTTCGCGAACTCGCGAATGTCCGCAAGAATGCGCGGCAAGCCGATCATGTCCGCGTATTTCATCGGACCGCCGCGATAGCGCGGGAAACCGTAGCCATACAAAAACGTGACGTCCACGTCCAGCGGGCGCAGTGCGATCCGTTCATGCACCACGTTCGCGCCCTCGTTGATCATCGCGGCCATATAGCGGCGGATGATGTCCTCGTCGGTGAACTTGCGCGGCGTGATGCCGGCGCGTGCCCGCTCGGCGTCGATGATCGCCTCGACTTCCGGGTCCGGCTGGCCGCTGCGCGATCCTTCGGGGTACCGATAGAATCCACGGCCCGTTTTCTGACCGAACCAGCCGCGCTCGCACAGACGGTCCGCAATCTGTACATAGCGTGCCGCCGGATTGCGCGTTGCGGCGCGCCGTTTGCGGGCCGCCCAGCCGATGTCGCCGCCCGCGAGGTCCACCACCTGGAACGGCCCCATCGGGAAACCGAACGCGCGCACGGCGGCGTCTATCTGATAGGGCGACGCGCCGTCTTCCATCATCGCGTCCGCCGCACTGCGATACACCGCGAGTATGCGATTGCCGATAAAGCCGTCGCACACGCCCGCGCGCACCGGCGTCTTGCGCAGCTTCTTCGCGAGCTCGAACGCGGTCGCGACCACGTCGGCGCTGACCGCTTTGGGCACGACCACTTCGAGCAGCTTCATGATGTTGGCCGGCGAGAAGAAGTGCAGACCGATCACGTCGGCGGGCCGCGAAATGCTGTCGGCAATCGCGTCGATGTCCAGATACGAAGTATTGGTCGCTAGCACGGCGCCCGCTTTGCAGACACGGTCGAGTTCGGCGAATACGGCCTGTTTGACCGCGAGGTCTTCGAACACGGCCTCGATCACTAGGTCGGCGTTCGCCAGTGCTTCATATGACGCACTGCCGCTCCAGCGCGCCATCAGTTCCACCTTCTTCGCGGCGCTCATGCGGCCCTTCGCGATCAGGCCGTCGTAGACTTTCTCGATGTGCGCGCGGCCCCGCGCTAGCGAGGCCTCGTCGCGCTCGATCATGGTCACCGGCAGGCCCGCGTCGAGCACGGCGACCGCAATGCCGGCGCCCATCGTACCGCCGCCCACTACGCCGATGGTATCAAGAGCACGCGGTCTGGCAGCGCGCGTCTCGGGCGCTTTGAGCACTTCGCGCTCCGCAAAGAACGCGTGAATCAGGCCGGCGCGTTGCGGACTGTCGATACATTGCAGAAAGAGTTGACGCTCGAGCCGCAAGCCTTGTTCGAATGGCTGCGTGATCGCGGCCTCGACTGCGTCGACGATCTTGAGCGGCGAAAAGAGACCGCGCGATTTCTTCTCTGTCTCCGCGCGCGCTGCCGCAACTGCCACGAGGCTCGCGGCGCGATCGCTCAATGCGGTTGCGTCGCGCGTGCGGCGCACCGTTGCATGGCTCGCCAGCAGTTCGTGCACGTAGGCGAGGCCTTCGGCAAGAATGTCGTCGCTGGCGCCTAGCCGGTCGACGAGTCCGGACGCGAGCGCTTCCTTCGCGCTCGCATGGCGGCCGCTCAGCATCAGATCGAGCGCTGCCTGCGCGCCGATCAGGCGCGGCGTGCGCTGCGTGCCGCCCGCGCCAGGCAGCAGGCCCAGTTGAACTTCGGGCAAGCCGAGCTTCGCGCCTTCCACGGCAATCCGGTAATGCGCCGCGAGCGCCACTTCAAGACCGCCGCCGAGCGCCGCGCCGTGAAGCGCCGCGACAACCGGCTTCGTGCACGCCTCGATGCGATTGCACACGTCGGGCAGCGAGGGCGGCACCGGCGGCTTGCCGAACTCGCGGATGTCCGCACCGGCGATAAAATTGCGGCCCGCGCCGATGAGCAGCACCGCTTCGACCGAGGCGTCGCTGTCCGCAGCTTCGATGGCGGCGAGCAGGCCGCGCCGCACGTCGGCGGAAAGCGCGTTGACGGGCGCATGGTCGATCGTCACGAGCAGCACCTTGCCGCGCAATTCGCGCGTCACGACGTCGGATGAAGGGGTAGGGGTCATGCGGTCGTCTCCTGGCTGATTGTCGGGCGCGCCGACGGCACGAGGGCGCATGCCACGCCGATACCGCTTCGCGCGAATGGTCCGATTGTGGAGCGGTCAAGGTTCATTGACAATCACATGAACCGTTGACAGACTGTCAAAACAACTTTGACAAAGGCCGGTTTGTGGACGTCAATTCGCTAACCCTGCTGGTGGAAATACTCGACGCCGGCAACCTGAGCGAGGCGGCGCGGCGCCTGAAGATGAGCCGCGCGAACGTGAGCTATCACCTGAACCAGCTGGAGCGCTCGGTGGGCCTGCAACTGGTTCGGCGCACCACGCGCCGCGTGGAGCCCACGGAGATCGGCCTGCAACTGTATGAACACGGCCGCGCGATCCAGAACGCGCTGCTGGCCGCACGCGAATCAGTCACGACGCTCGGGCAAAGCCTGCAAGGGCGCGTGCGTCTGAGCGTGCCGAGCGGTTACGGGCAACTCGTGATGTCGGAGTGGCTGATCGAATTCAAGCGTCGCTATCCCGGCATCGTGCTCGACGTGCTGTTCGAAAATCGTGTGGAAGACCTCATGCGCGACGAAGTGGACATCGCCGTGCGCGTCATGTCCGAGCCGCCGCAAAATCTCGTTGCGCGCGACATGGGCTCGGTGCGGTACGTTGCCTGTGCTTCGCGTTCTTTCGCCGAAACCCACGGCATGCCGATGCAACTCGACGATCTGCGCACTGCGCCGTTGATCACGGCCGCAGTGGTGGGCCGGCAATTGCGCGTAGCCGCGTATCTGCGCGACGAGCGCCACGAGGTGCTGCTCGAACCGACCATCATCTCCGAGAACTTTCTGTTCTTGCGGCAAGCTGTGCTGGCGGGGCTCGGCGTCGGCATCGTGCCGGACTATGTGGTGCACGAGGATCTGAAACGAGGCGACGTGGTGACGACGCTCGACGAATGGCGCCTCAGCATCTTCGGCACCAATATGTACATGCTGTACATGCCGAACCGCCATCACACGCGGGCAGCGGCCACCTTCATCGAATTCATTCTGGAACAGGCGCGCGCGAGCGGAAGAGGCGGCGTCGCCTGAAGCGCGCCTTGCGGGTTAAAGACAATTGCGCCGCCGCGCGCTTGCCCCCACCATGCTGTGAAAAAAGAGCGCGCACGCGCCGCCCGGCAGCACGTCGAAACGTTAGGGGAGACCAGAATGAAGTGGACAGTCGCATTGCTTGTCGCGTTCGCCGCGGTTGCAAGTGCCGTTGCGGCGCTGCTGATCGCGCGCCTGCCGACTGAGCAGGCCATTCGTTTTGCGGGCTATGCAGTGACAGCCGCGCTTGCGGCGCTGATCAGTTTTGTGGTTCGAAGGCGCAACACTCGCGCGCAGAAGGGGAAGCGTGCCGGGTAGACGGTGCCAGCAGACGGTGCCAGGAGAGGTGTCAGGAGAGGTGCCAGCAAGCCCTCGCTGCAGGCCGCGCCGTGCATGCTACGATGCTTCGCTCATTGCGCAGCACGCCGGAGAATCAGATGCGCCCAGACACTGCCGACCGTTTCGATAAAGAATTCGCGCCTCGCATTGCCGAGGCCATCGCTGCATGCTTCGCCACGACCGTGCATACTGAAGTGCTGCCGTACGGCGGTCCTGGTCGCCCCACGCGGCTGCGCGTTCATGCAGCGCCGCTCGAGCATATCGCTCAATACGCGCATCCGCTCAATCTGTATCTGACGTGGGACAGCGACGAGATCGAGCGACTCATGAAAGACGAAGGGCAGGCGCGCTTTGCCCGCTATCTCACCGCGCTGCCTCGCAAGCTCGCGGCATGGCGTTACGCGCGCGAACTGGATTTTTCGTCGCACACGCAAGCCGAGCCCGAGGCACTCATCGGCGGGCTCGACTTCGAGTCGTGAGCCCGCCGCGTCACTTCGCTACCTGTTCTGCACCGACTACTAGTCCAGCTTGAATTGCGTGACCGCGCCGGCGAGGCTCACCGCCTGCGTTTGTAATGCGGCCGCGGCCGCCGTGGACTGTTCGACGAGTGCCGCGTTCTGCTGCACCATTTCGTCGAGTTGGCTGACCGCGCGGTTCACTTCCTGAATGCCGCGCGTCTGCTCGTTAGCGGCTTGCGTGATCTCCGAGATGATCGTGGTCACGTTCGCGACGTTGCTGACGATCTCCGTCATCGTTTCGCCGGCCTGGCGCACCTGGCTGGAGCCCGACGTGACGCTTGCGACGGTGGCTTCGATCAGCGCCTTGATTTCCTTCGCCGCCTGCGCGCTGCGCTGCGCGAGGCTGCGCACTTCGCCGGCCACGACCGCGAAGCCGCGGCCCTGTTCGCCGGCGCGTGCGGCTTCCACCGCGGCGTTCAACGCGAGAATATTGGTCTGGAAAGCAATGCCGTCGATCACGCCGATGATGTCCGAGACCTTCACCGACGCGTGCTGGATCTCGGCCATCGTCGTAATTACTTCGGAAATTACCGCGCCACCGCGCGAAGCGACTTGCGACGCAGACACCGCCGTCGTGTCGGCCTGCTTCGCGGCACTCGCCGATTGCGTAACGGTCGAGGTGATTTCTTCCATCGACGCAGCGGTCTCCTGCAGGCTCGCCGCAGCCGACTCCGTGCGGCCCGACAGATCGACGTTGCCCGCGGCGATTTCATTCGAGGCAATGCGCACCGACTCGCTTGCATCGCGAATCTGACGCATCACGTGGCTTAGTTTGTCGATAAAGGTATTGAACGAACGCGCGATCTGCGCAACTTCGTCGTTGCCGACTGCGGGCAGGCGTTGCGTCAGGTCGCCTTCGCCGGAACCGATATCGTCCATTGCATCGCGCACTTTTGACAGACGCTGGAACGACACCGCAGTGACGGCCGCGACGATTGCCGCCGCAATACCGGCGATCACGACCAGCGCGATGACCGAGGCGGTCAGCAGCGAGCGCATGCCGGCAGTCGCTTCGGCTTTGTCGAGCGCGACGATCAGGTACCAGTCGGTGCCTGCAATCGGTTGCGCGCGCAACAGCTTGGCGCTGCCGCTCACGCTCATCTGCACCGGGCGCTCCGCGCGAATAAGTGTCGCGAGCTTGTCGCCCGCGAGACCGGGCACGAGATCGGACGCCGGCTTCAAAGTGAGTTTCGCATCGGGATGCGCGACGATCTGACCGCTTGCATCGATCAGCATGCCGAAGCTCGCGGGCGTCGGATGGATCGACTTCACGTTCGCGATCACGCTGTCCATCGCGACGTCCCCGGAAACCACGCCCTTGACGGCGCCGTCGCGCACCACGGGCGCGGCGAACGCCACCACCAGCTTGCCCGTGCCGACGTCGACGTAAGGCGGTGTTGCCACCGGCTTGCCTGCCGCCGCAGCCTGCTTGTACCAGGGACGTCCGGTCGGATCGTAGTCGGCGGGAATGCCTGTCGGGTCTGAAAACTTTGCCGTTTTGTCCGCGTAGCCGACATAGACGTTGGTGAACCTGCCGGCGGCGGCAATCTGCTTGAGCGCAGGCGATGGGTCCGGTTGCAACACTGCGTCCTGCAGCGAGTTGATCATCTGGCTGTTGACGGCGACCCAGTCGCTGATGCCGGCCGCGTGGCCGCTTTCGACGGCGGTCAGGCTGCTGTCGATGGCGTCGGCGTTATACGAGTTGGCGACGACATAGTTGAGGACGGCATTCGTTGCCAGTGCAACGACAACGATGGCGACGCACAGCGCAACGATCCGCGCGCGAATGGAGGAAAACATGATGGGAGTCTTTCGGCTGAGCAATGAGTCGTGGTCGATGAGGCGGCTGCCTCATACGCGGTATACGGCTTGCACGCGTAAAGACTTGAGCAGGCGTTGACCGGTGTTTACGCGTAGCGTGCCGAACCCGGGGTTTTCTGCCATACATCTGATGATTAGTCGGTGATCTGATGATTAGTCGGTGCGAAAAAGTCAGCCCGCTGGTCAAAAAAAACGGCCGCAGCGTTTTACCGCAGCGGCCGTTCGAGCCTGTTCCATTCAGTGCGCGATCACGCGCCCAGTGCGGGATCGCTCATGCTGCTCTTGCCTGTCTCGACGTGGCCTGCAAAACGGCGCGTGAACAGCGGGTCTGTGTCGACGGTAATCGCGAGGTCGTACCAGCCGTGCGCATTGCGAAGATCGAGATACAGTTCATCCGTATCGCCGCCGCGCACCACACGTTTGATTGCATGCTTCGGGTCGTATGCATTGACGATGGTGAACTTGCAATGCGCGCTGCCCACGTTTTCAAGGCGCAATTGCAGATTGCCGTTCGCGACGTCGTAACCTTCGATCACTTCGGGGCGCGCAATGTCCGAGCCGTCCCACCAGCTACGCGCAACCGGGCGGCCCGTGAAGCGGCGCAGGAATCCGTTCGGACCATGCACGGTGAAATCGTAGCTGCCGTCCACGTTCAGCGGGAACTGGTCCTGCAAGCGCTTGCCGGGTTCCACGGTGTAGGTGCGCGGCGCCTCGAGGCTATTTGCGCGGTACACCTGAAATACCGCGCCCGCGCTGCCCGTATTGACGAAGCGCATGGTCAGCGTTTTCTCCGCGCCTTCGCCGTGCACACGCACGAAGAATTCATATGGCAGCGCGCGAGCGGGGCGCACGCCCGGCTCCTGCCGCGGAACGGCCTGAATCGCCGGCGGCAGCGGCACGTAATCCGGATGACGGTTCTGATCCGCCGGCACATAGCCGCTCGTGGCCGGCAAAGTCGGGAACGCATCGTTCGGATTGCTGAAGTTGAACGCCGACGTCAGATCGCCGCACACGGCGCGACGCCACGGCGAGATATTCGACCCGGTGAGATTGTGCTGCTCGCCAAAGCGCTGTTCGATGAAGCGGATTACCGACGTATGGTCGAACACCTGCGAGCACACATAGCCGCCTTTGGACCACGGCGAGACGACGATCATAGGCACGCGCGGACCGAGGCCGTAAGGTGCGGCAACATTCTTCGCATCGCCCGGATAGATTTCGTTGACGGTGTCCACGGTCGAAAGACCGTTCGCGCCCGAGGTCGGCGCACAGGGCGGTACCATGTGATCGAAGAAGCCGTCGTTCTCGTCGTAATTGATAAGGAGTACCGTCTTGCTCCATACATCGGGATTCGACGTCAGGATCTGCAAGACCTGGTCGATGTACCACGCGCCATAATTGGCTGGCCAGTTCGGGTGCTCGGAGTAGGCTTCCGGTGCGACGATCCACGAGACTTGCGGCAGCGCGTTGTTCTGCACGTCGCGCTTGAGTATGTCGAAATAGCCGTCGCCCTTCAATGCATTCGTGCCGGTGCGTGCGTTGTCGTACAGCGGGTTACCCGGCTGCGCGTTGCGGTACTGGTTGAAGTAGAGCAGCGAGTTGTCGCCGTAATTGCCGATGTACGCGTTCTGCGTCCAGCCCCACGAGCCGTTTGCATCGAGACCAGTGCCGACGTCCTGATAGATCTTCCATGTTATGCCGGCGTTTTGCAGCACTTCCGGGTATGTGGACCAGCCATAGCCGAGTTCCGAATTGTCGATCACCGGACCGCCGCCTGTGCCGTCGTTACCCACGCCGCCCGCCCACATGTAGTAGCGGTTCGGGTCAGTGGGACCCATCAGCGAGCAGTGGTACGCGTCGCAGATCGTGAATGCGTCCGCGAGTTGATAGTGAAACGGAATATCCTCGCGCGTGAGGTAGGCCATGGTCGTCGCGCTTTTGGCGGGCACCCATTGATCGTAGCGGCCGCCGTTCCATGCCGCATGCGTGGTGTTCCAGTCGTGTGCGAGATCTTGCAGGAATTGCAGGCCGAGGTTCGGGGCGCTGGGGCGGAACGGCAGCACATAGCCGAGATCGGCGGCGAGCGGCTGATACCACACCGGCTTGCCGTTCGGCAGATTGACCGCACGCGTGTCGCCGAAACCGCGCACGCCGCGCAGCGTGCCGAAGTAGTGGTCGAACGAGCGGTTTTCCTGCATCAGCACGACGATGTGCTCGACGTCACGGATCGTGCCGGTTTTGCTGTTGGCCGGAATGGCGAGTGCATTGCGGATGCCGGCCGGCAGCATGCTGAGCGCGGTGAACGAGCCTGCCGCCTGCGCGGCCGAGCGGAGAAAATCGCGGCGATTCTTTGAGGTCATGGTATGAGCCTTCGTGTCTTCGGTGGGAACGCTTCACGCCGCGCGCAAGCGTGAGCCGCGCGCCGCGTGAAGTGCGGGACTCAATCAACGGTATGGATAACGGGTGTGGCGAGCGGCGTCGACGCGGCGGCGGACAATGCCGGGTCGGCGCTTGATGCGGGTAGTGCGGGACTTTGAATCGTGACGGCGGCAGGCGAGGGCAATACCGAAGGCGCGGAAGACGGATTGGCCGACAGCACTGCGGCGTTGCTGTTGCTGCTGGCGCCGTTGCCGGAGGAATCAGCCGCGCTCGTGTCTGGGGCCCTGGCGTCGTCGTTGCCGCATGCGCTGATCAGCGGGCAAAGCGGCAGCGCCACGAACGCAATTGCCAAACGTTTGGCGTGCAAGGCAATGCAGGGCTTCCACACAAAGAACATGGCGATGTCTCCGGCACGGGGAACGCGCGGGCATCGGCATGCCCAGGTCAGCGGTGCGAAAAGAATATCCGCTTACCTGTGTAAGTTTTGTGAAGTATTGGAAATTTGAGGATTTGATGATTATTGTGGAATCGCGGCTTATAAATGCCGCGACACGAACGCTGCAATCACGTCGTTGAGTCGGTCCGGGGCATCGCGATGCGGCGAGTGCCCACACGCGTCGAGTTTGGCGAGCCGCGCATGCGGCACGTACTCGGGAATAGTGTCGATCTGCGCCATCGTGCCGTAGTTGTCGTCGTGGCCTTGCACGGCGAGCAGCGGTTTGTCGATCGACGCGAGTTGCTGCGCAATCGACCATTGCCGGAATGCCGGATTCAACCAGATATCGTTCCAGCCGTAGAAAGCCGAGTCGACGTCCGCGTGATAGCGCGCGAGCTTGCTGCGCAGGTCGGTGGTTTCATAAAGCAGCCTTGTTTGCGCAATGCTTTGCACGGACAGGTCTTCGACGAACAGATGCGGTGCGATGGCAACCGCGCCGGCGAGCGAGTCAGGAGATAGCGCCGCGTAGAGCAGCGCAATGGAGCCGCCGTCGCTATGGCCGATCACCCACATGCGCCGGCGTTCATGCATGTCGACGCCCAGCGCGTCGAGCAACGCGGGCAGAACATCGCGCGCCTGGTCCGTCATGAAATGCAACGGCCATCTGACATGATGCTCGCGCGGCGTCGACCATCCGTAACCCGGCCGCGAATACACGAGCCCGCGCATGCCGAGACGCTCGCACAGGGTTTGCGGCCAGTCGCGCCACATTGCTACCGAGCCGAGTCCTTCATGCAGAAAGACCGCGATCGGCGCATCGCCCGCTGCACGGTTGAGCCAACGATATTCGATGCGCAACGGTCCATGCGACGCGCCAGCAGGCAAGTCGGCAAACTGGGTGGCCGGCGTCTCGAGGACGGGGTTCTGCATGTATCACCTTATGATAGTTCGCGCAGTTTGAAGCGTTGAATTTTACCGGTGGCGGTTTTCGGCAGGTCGTCGACGAACACGATATCGCGCGGATATTTATGCGGCGCGAGCCGGTCCTTCACGAAGGCCTTCAATTCGTCCGCCAGTATGTCAGACCCTGCAAACTCGCGCTTCAATACGACGAACGCACGCGTCTTGACGAGGCCGCCGTGATCGACGCCGACTACCGCCGCTTCCAGCACTGCATCGTGCTGCACCAGCACCATCTCCACTTCGACCGGCGACACATATTGGCCGCTGACTTTCAACATGTCGTCGCTGCGGCCCGCATAAACGTAGCAGCCGTTCGGCAGACGGCAGTACTTGTCGCCGCTGCGAATCCACTCGCCGAGAAACGTGGCGCGCGACTTCTCCCGGTTGCACCAGTACATCAGCGCCGCGCTGGGTCCTTTGATATACAGGTCGCCGACCTCGCCGTCGTCGACCACATGGCCGCTCTCGTCGCGCAGCTCGACTTCGTAGCCTGGCACAGGGCGTCCCGTCGTGCCATATTCGACCGCGCCCGCGCGATTGGACAGAAAAATGTGGAGCATTTCCGTCGAGCCGATGCCGTCGAGAATTTCGCAGCCGAAGTGGTTCGTAAAGCGCTCGCCGATTTCGCGCGGCAACGCTTCGCCAGCCGACGTGCAAACGCGTATGGCGACCTCTTCGCGCGCGGGCAGATTCGGGGATACGAGCATGCTTGCATAGAGGGTCGGCACGCCGTAGAAAACAGTCGGCCGGTGGCGCGTGAGGCGGGCAAACACGGCTTCGGCGGTGGGGCGCTCCGCCATTAGCACTGCCGTGGCGCCTACCGACAGTGGAAAGGTCAGCGCGTTGCCGAGACCGTATGCGAAGAACAGCTTGGCCGCGGAAAACACCACATCGCTTTCGACGATGCCAAGCACCGGCTTTGCATACAGCTCCGCGGTCCAGTAGAGATTCGCGTGCGTGTGCACAGTGCCTTTCGGTTTGCCGGTCGAGCCCGACGAATACAGCCAGAAGGCGATGTCGTCGCAACCGGTTGCGGCGGGCTTCGCGGCAGGCGCAGCAGCGTCGACCAGATCTTCGAATACGGGCGCCGCGAGCGGCTTGTTTTCAGGCGCTGCTGACGCGCGTGTGGAAACGATCAGCTGGCAGCCGTCGTGTTCGGCTGACTCCATCGCCTGCGTGACATTTGCGGCGAGCGCGCTCGACGCGATCACCGCGCGGGCGTGACTGTGCGTGAGCATATACACATAGTCCGCGGGCGTGAGCAGTGTGTTCGCCACCACCGGCACCACGCCTGCGTAGAGTGCGCCAAGAAAAGCGATCGGCAACGCGACGCTGTCCAGCATCACCAGCAGCACCCGCTCTTCGGCATGCACGCCCAGACCGCGCAATGCGGTCGCGAAGCGCCGCGCGCGTTCTTCCAGCTCGCCGTAGCTTGTAGTGCCGCCGTCGTCGATATACGCGGTCCTGGAGGCGCGCGACGCGTTCAACGCAAACAGATGAGCCGCGAAGTTGAAGCGCGCGGGCGGCGGCTCGGCCGTCACAGCGGGCTGGCTTGCAGCCGGTTCGAACAGGGCTTCCATATGTCTCCTCCATCTGGTGGGGGCGGTCCGGCTGTTATGTGCTCATGATCCGCTGAATGCTTGCGTGCGCTGCTGCCTTACGGGTGCTTGCCACGTGCGTCGTGTCTGTCAGGCGCAAGATCGTCAGGCCGCCGGCAGATGAGCGAGTTGTGCGAGTGCATCGATTGCCGTTGCGGACGCCTGAATCGCCGAGCGTCTGTGATAGAAACCGAGCGCGCGCAGACCGCCCAGTTCTTCACCGCCGCCTGCGCGTCCCGGTCCGCCATGCAGCGACATCGGCATCACATTGCCGTGGCCGGTCTGGCTGTGCTGCACGGAAGGCGACACGGCATGCACGCGGCCGTGTGAACCGGCGAGTTCGAGTGCGAGTCTGCCGAGATGCGCGTCGTCGTTCGAATAGATCGACGCGACCAGCGACCCCTGGCCGCGTCGCGCGAGGGTGACGGCATGCGCTTCGGGCAATTCGTCAGCATTGTGTGCGACGCGATA
Organism: Burkholderia sp. WSM2230; assembly: GCF_000472445.1. GTDB lineage: Bacteria > Pseudomonadota > Gammaproteobacteria > Burkholderiales > Burkholderiaceae > Paraburkholderia. The sequence goes on along the minus strand of NZ_AXAJ01000004.1, from coordinate 152,679 downwards.
CGGCGCCACGCTCGCCACGGGGCCGAACACTTCGACATCGTGCAACAGCGTCGCGCTGTCCGGATCGTTGACGACAAAAAGATGCGGCGCGACGCAGGCCCCGATGCTGGGGTTCACGTCGACAAAAGACGTGGACGAACCGTCATATGCGAGCATGCCTTCCTCGCGCAGGGCGGCGATACCTGCCAGCACGTTCTCGTACTGCGCGCGGTTGACGAGCGAGCCCATGCGTACGGCGTCGTTGCGCGGATTGCCGACGGCGACTTTGGCCAGCTTTGTTGCGAGCGCATCGATCACCGCTTCGAGCGCGGCCTCCGGTACGAATGCACGCCGGATCGCCGTGCATTTTTGCCCTGATTTCACGGTCATTTCGCGCACGACTTCGTTGACGAAAAGCTGGAACGCAGGTGTGTCCGGCGTGGCATCAGCACAGAGAATCGCGCTGTTCAAGCTGTCCGCTTCGACGTTGAGCCGTGCGCCGCGTTCGACAAAAGCCGGATGTGCGCGCAAGATCGCGGCCGTCTCAGCCGAGCCGGTGAACGACACGACATCGAATGTCTGAACCTGATCGAGCAGGCCCGCGGAGCTGCCGCAAATCACCGAGAGCGAGCCGCGGGGCAGAATGCCCGCGTCGACCACATCGGCGACCATGCGTTGCGTGAGCCATGCGGTGGCCGTGGCGGGCTTCACGATGACAGGCACGCCGGACAGCAGCGCGGGCGCCGCTTTTTCCCACAGGCCCCACGACGGAAAATTGAACGCGTTGATAAAGAGCGCGACGCCACGTGTGGGCGTCAGCACGTGCTGCGCCGCGAACGACTGGTCCTTGCTCAGCGCGCTTGCGTTGCCGTCGCGCAGCGCATGCACGTCGCCGAGCGAGGCGCCGAGTTTTGCGTAGTACGACAGCGTGAAAATGCCCCCGTCGATATCGACCGCTGAATCGTTGCGTGTTGTGCCCGAGTTCGCGAGTGCGATTGCGTAGTAGTCGTCGCGCTTCGCCTGCAGCAGTTTGACGATGTCGGCGAGGCGCGCTGCGCGCTGCGCATAGGTCAGCGCGCGCAGCGCGGCGCCCGCTTCGTCGCGGGCAAAACGGAATGCGTTCGGCAGATCGAGGCCTTCGCTCGAGACGCGCACAAGCGCTTCGCCGGTTACAGGGTCGCTCAGCGTGACGCCTTCTCCGTTGCCCGCGACCCATTCGCCGGCGACGTGGTTCTTCAATAGTTCGATCATGGCGGCACTCACGCAGCGGTAAATTCAATGACGCCTTGCGGCAGAAGATAAAGCACGAGCGCCGCGCCGTTCGCCACTGTCGGGCGATGCGCCGAGCCCGGCTCATACACGCACCAGCCCGCAGGGTGGCCGTCGAACGTGGCGCCTTCGGTGAGCGGCATGATCAGGTCGATCTCGCCGTGCGGATGAACGTGATGCGGACCGGCCATGTCCTTCATGTCGACTACGTCGACGGAGAAATCGTGCGTGTCGGGCAGCGCCTTGAAGATGCGGCCATAGCGCAGGCCGCCGGCCTCGCGGTTGCAGAGCCAGCCTTCGGCGACTCCGGCGCGGCATGCGCTGGCGATATCGCGAAACGTCGGGCTGTCCGCGGGATAGGTGCGGTTGAGCCAGTTCGCGAGTTCGGCGTTCAGTGGCCGGCCGGCCAGTTGCTCGGTGACCTGAGCGATCAACCGCTGGAATTCGGATGGGGACATGCAAGCCTCCGGACTATGCGCATGCACGTCATTGCATGTGACGCACTGCGCGGTCTCCGTGATGCCGCGCGAAAAATCGCGGCAGTCTTTGTACATGGATCAATGTTGGGCGAAAATTAACCGTTCACGGGGTGCGTGTCAAGCACTATAGTACATGTATCGTGGTTTGGGAGATATGGAACATGAACCAGAATTACACCGGCTCGCCGCCGGACGCGCCGTCGCCGCCGGTCGCCGACGGAGAAGCCGGCCGCCCGGAGCGTGCCGGCGAACGCGAAGAGCGTGATCCGTTTCTCACCGCGATGGGCGAACGCGTGCGTCTGTTGCGCGCGCGGCGCGGCATGACGCGCAAGACGCTGGCCGCTGAGACGGGCTTATCCGAGCGGCATCTTGCGAATCTGGAGTCGGGGGTCGGCAATGCGTCGGTGCTCGTGCTGCGGCAGATCGCGGCGACCTTGAACTGCCCGCTCGCTGAAGTGATCGGCGACGAAACCACTGCGTCGGCGGAATGGCTGCTCATTCGCGAACTGCTGCATGGGCGCGATCAGGCCGCGTTGCAGCGGGCACGCATGACGCTTGCCGAGATGTTCGCACAGGCGCCGCGCGACCCGCACCGCAAGGACCGGATCGCGCTGATCGGGCTGCGGGGCGCCGGCAAGTCAACGCTTGGCCGGATGCTCGCGCAGGAGCGCAAGGTGCCGTTCGTGGAACTGACGCGGGTCATCGAGCAACTCGCCGGATGCCCGCCCTCGGAGATTCATTCGCTGTACGGAGCGAGCGCTTACCGGCGCTACGAACACCGCGCGCTGGAGGCGGTCATCAACGAGCACGATCACGCGGTGATCGCGTCGCCCGGCGGGCTCGTGTCGGAATCCGGCACGTTCAACGCGCTGTTGTCGCACTGCTTTACCGTGTGGCTGCAGGCGGCGCCGGAGGAGCATATGCGGCGGGTCGTCGCGCAGGGCGATCTGCGGCCCATGTCCGGCAACAAGGAGGCAATGGACGACCTGAAGCGCATTCTGGCCGGGCGCAGCGAGCTGTATAGCCGCGCCGACATGACGTTCGACACCAGCGAGAAAACCCTGGCCGACGCCTATCTGCAACTGCGCGACCGCCTTGCCGCAAGGCTTGCGGCCGAGTCTCCCGACGAAGCGCCGGCCCGCTGAACTGCACTCGGGCATCAGGGTTTACGCGCCAACATGCATTAAAATGCTTTACATGGGTGTGACGATGCACTATTGTTCGATCAACAACTCGCATCGTCCAGTCAGGAGACGCCCATGTCCACAGCAGAAACCGCCATCGCACCGGTCGACTACCGAACCGATCCCTCGCAGTACAAGCATTGGAAGCTGAGTTTCAACGGTCCGGTCGCGACGCTCGGCATCGACATCGCGGAAGACGGCGGCATTCGCGACGGCTACAAGCTGAAGCTCAATTCATACGACCTCGGCGTCGATATCGAATTGCACGACGCGATCCAGCGCATCCGCTTCGAGCATCCGGAAGTGAAAACCGTCGTGGTGACGAGCCTGAAAGACCGCGTGTTCTGCTCGGGCGCAAACATCTTCATGCTGGGTCTTTCGTCGCATGCGTGGAAGGTCAACTTCTGCAAGTTCACTAACGAAACGCGCAACGGTCTCGAAGACTCGTCGCGTCATTCGGGACTCAAGTTTCTGGCGGCGGTGAACGGTGCGTGCGCGGGCGGCGGTTACGAACTCGCGCTCGCCTGCGACGAGATCTATCTGGTCGACGACCGTTCGTCGTCCGTATCGTTGCCGGAGGTGCCGTTGCTCGGCGTGCTGCCCGGCACTGGCGGACTCACGCGCGTGACCGACAAGCGCAAGGTGCGCCATGATCGCGCCGACATCTTTTGCACCGTGGTGGAAGGCATTCGCGGCGAGCGCGCGAAGGCATGGCGTCTCGTCGATGAAGTGGTGAAGCCGAACCAGTTCGACGCGGCCATTCAGGCCCGCGCGCTCGAACTCGCCGCGCAGAGCGATCGTCCTTCCGACGCGCAAGGTGTGAAGCTGACGCGCATAGAACGCACGGACCGCGACGACGGCCTGACGTATCAGACGCTCGACGTGACGATCGACCGCGCGAAACGCATCGCCACCTTTACTGCGAAAGCGCCACAAGCAGCACAGCCGACAACTGTCGACGCCATCGTCGCCGCCGGCGCCAACTGGTGGCCGCTGCAATTCGCGCGCGAACTCGACGACGCGATCCTCTCGATGCGCACCAACGAACTCGAAGTAGGCACGTGGGTATTTCGCACCGAAGGCGACGCGCGCAATGTGCTCGCCGTGGATGCAGTGCTGATGCAGCACAAGGATCACTGGTTCGTGCGCGAAACGATTGGCCTGTTGCGCCGCACGCTCGCGCGCATCGACGTATCGTCGCGGTCCCTTTTCGCGTTGATCGAGCCCGGCTCGTGTTTTGCCGGTACGTTCGCGGAACTCGCATTCGCCGCTGACCGCTCGTATATGGCTGCGCTGCCGAGCAATGAAGAGGAGGAGCCGGCGATCACGCTTTCGGAAGTCAACTTCGGACTCTATCCGATGGTCACGCATCAGTCGCGGCTCGCGCGCCGCTTCTATGAGGAAGCCGAACCGCTCGACGCAGTGCGTTCGCTGATCGGCCAGCAGATCAAGCCGGTCGAAGCGGAGCGTTTTGGTCTCGTGACCGCGGCGCCGGACGATATCGACTGGGCCGACGAGATTCGCATTGCACTGGAGGAACGCGCGGCCATGTCGCCGGACGCGCTGACCGGTCTCGAAGCAAATCTGCGCTTCAACGGGCCTGAAACGATGGAGACGCGCATCTTCGGCCGTCTCACCGCATGGCAGAACTGGATCTTCAACCGGCCGAACGCTGTGGGCGAGAAGGGCGCGCTCAAGGTGTACGGCAAGGGCAGCAAGGCGCAATTCGACGTCTCGCGCGTTTGACGCGCGGTCCCAGGCGACCTGCGCTTTCCCGACGCGCCTCTCACCTTCAGCATTGCAAGGAACCGACCATGTCCACCATCAACTACAGTGAAAAGATTCCGAACAACGTCAACCTCGCCGACGACCGCGCGCTGCAACGCGCGCTCGAACGATGGCAACCCAACTTCCTCTCCTGGTGGGGCGACATGGGACCGGAAGGCTCGCATGGCTACGACGTGTATCTGCGCACGGCAGTAAGCGTGGATGCGGGCGGCTGGGCGCATTTCGATCACGTGAAGATGCCGGATTATCGTTGGGGCATCTTTCTCACGCCGGGGGAGCAGGACCGCAAGATTCATTTCGGCGAGCACAAGGGCGAGGCGGCGTGGCAGGACGTGCCCGGTGAGCATCGCGCGAATCTGCGCCGCATCATCGTGACGCAAGGCGATACGGAGCCGGCTTCAGTCGAGCAGCAAAGGCACCTCGGCCTGACCGCGCCTTCCATGTACGACTTGCGCAACCTGTTTCAGGTCAACGTGGAAGAAGGCCGGCACCTGTGGGCAATGGTGTATCTGCTGCATCGCTATTTTGGACGCGATGGTCGTGAGGAAGCCGAAGCATTGCTCGGCCGCCGTTCGGGCGACGACGACAATCCCCGCATTCTGGGCGCGTTCAACGAGAAAACCCCGGACTGGCTCGCGTTCTACATGTTCACCTACTTCACGGACCGTGACGGCAAGTTCCAGCTCTCCGCGCTCGCGGAATCGGGATTCGATCCGCTCGCGCGCACCACGAAGTTCATGCTGACCGAAGAAGCGCACCATATGTTCGTCGGCGAATCGGGTGTCTCGCGCGTGATTCAGCGCACCGCGCAGGTGATGAACGAGCTCGGCACCGACGACGTCGCAAAGATTCGCGCCGCCGGCGTGATCGACTTGCCGACCATTCAGCGCTATCTGAACTTCCACTACTCGGTGACGATCGACCTGTTCGGCGCGGATCATTCGTCGAACGCTGCAACCTTCTATAGTTCGGGCCTCAAAGGCCGCTATGAGGAAAGCAAGCGCGACGACGATCATCAACTGGACGGGCAGAGCTACAAACTGCTCGACGTGCAGGACGGCAAGCTGGTGGAACGCGAAGTGCCCATGCTCAATGCAATGAACGAGGTGCTGCGCGACGATTACATCAAGGATTCGGTGGCGGGCGTTGGGCGCTGGAACAAGGTGCTCGAAAAAGCCGGCATCGACTTTCGCATGTCCGTGCCGCATAAGGCGTTCAACCGGCAGATCGGTACCTTCGCGGGCACCCGCGTGTCGCCCGACGGCCGCGTGATCAGCGAAGCGGAGTGGGCCGCCAACGAAGCGAGGTGGCTTGCCACGCCGGAAGATCGCGCATTCGTTGCTTCGCTGATGGGACGCGTAGTGGAGCCGGGCAAGTTCGCGAACTGGATTGCGCCGCCCGCGATGGGCGTGAACCGTCAGCCGGTCGATTTCGAATACGTGCGCTTTAACTGAACGCACACGAAGAAGCGCAGCGCGCAGCACGCTTCTCTAGCACTACAGGGTGGAGGCAATGATGAACGGCCCAGTGTCGATCGAGGTACTCAGGCAACATCTGATCGATCCGGAAATCTGCATTCGCTGCAATACATGCGAAGAGACCTGTCCGATCGACGCGATCACGCACGACGAAAATAATTACGTTGTGAAGGCGGATGTGTGCAACGGCTGCATGGCGTGCGTGCCGCCGTGCCCGACAGGCGCGATCGACAACTGGCGTACCGTGCTGAAGGCCGACGCGTATCCGATCGAAGAGCAATTCACGTGGGACGTGCTGCCCGAGCAGAACACGATGGCCGTGCCCGCCGCCGACGAAACGCCCGCTTCTGGGTCGGCGCGCGACGAGGCAGCGGACGCAAGCGGCATCGAAGTGGATACGGTGCGCGGTTCCGTCGTGCCGCCGTGGTCCGCGGCGAAACCGTATGTCAATCTCTATACGCACAAGGCGCCGACCACGGCGACCGTGGTCGGCAACTACCGGCTTACCGATGCATCGACACAAAGCGATATCCATCACATCGTGCTGGATTTTGGATCGATGCCTTTTCCGGTGCTGGAGGGGCAGTCGATTGGCGTGCTGCCGCCAGGCGCGACCGCCGACGGCCGTGCGCATCACGCGCGCCAGTATTCGATTGCGAGTCCGCGCGACGGCGAGCGGCCCGGCTACAACAACGTTTCGCTGACTGTGAAGCGCGTTTCGCAACGGCATGGCGACGCGCTTGACGGAGTCTGCTCGAACTATCTGTGCGACCTGAAAAAGGGCGACGTCGTGACGGTAATCGGCCCGTTTGGCGGCACCTTCCTGATGCCGAACCATCCGGACTCGCATCTGCTGATGATCTGCACAGGCACCGGCTCAGCGCCGATGCGTGCGATGACCGAGTATCGGCGGCGGCGCCGGCTGAAGGGTGCGACCGGCAAGCTGATGCTGTTCTTCGGCGCGCGGACCAAGGAAGAATTGCCATATTTCGGGCCGCTCACTAATCTGCCGAAAGATTTTATCGACACCAATCTGGCATTCTCGCGCACGCCGGGCCAGCCAAAGCGCTATGTGCAGGATGCCATGCGCGAGCGCGCGGTCGACGTTGCACACATGCTGAAGGACGACAACACGCATATCTACGTTTGCGGGTTGAAGGGCATGGAAGACGGCGTGCTGCAAGCGCTCAAGGAGATCGGCGAGCAGCATCAGATGGATTGGGACACGCTGTGGGGAAGGTTGAAGAAGGAAGGGCGCCTGCATCTGGAAACGTATTGAAGGACGCGCAGTAGCACAAAAACCCCTACCGCGAGGGATCCGCGCCTTCCTCATGCTGCGCCGCGGGCGACACTGCGCCGCACGCGCGAATCACGAGTTGCACGACTTCTTCGGTCGTCGCTTCGAACGACTTCTGCGTCAGCGCGCGCTTGCCTTTCAGCGCGCGAATCTGCGCGTCGAAGTCCGCGTAGTGCTGGGTCGTTGCCCAGATCATGTACATCAACGTGCGCGGGTTCACAGGAGCGAGCAGACCTCGTGCAATCCAGTTGTCGATCACTTTCACGCGGCTGTCGAGCCACGGCTTGACCCGCTCGGTGAGTATGTCTTCCATATGCTCCGCGCCGTGGATGATCTCGCTCGCCCAAACTTTTGAGCCGAGCGGACGCCGCCGCGACAGTTCCATTTTTGCCCGCACATAGCCGCCGATTGCCTCGACCGGGTCGTCGCTGCATTCGAAAGTATCGGCCGCGCGATGCCAGTCTTCGAACAGGTCTTCCAGCACGCGACGGTACAGCGCAAGCTTCGTCGGGAAGTAGTAATGCACGTTTGCCTTCGGTAAGCCTGCGCGCTCGGCGATCATCGCAGTGCTCGCGCCGTCCAGTCCACGTTCGGCAAAAACCGCCTCCGCACACGCCAGAAGATGTGCTTCGTTCGACTCGCGAATGTGCGCCTTGCGCCGCCGCAAAGGCGTGCGCGTTTCTTCGTTTTCGGTGATGCTCGCAATCACGTCGTCGTCTCTCATGTTCGCCTTCGGCGGCATCGGTGCCGCGTCGCGCTTCATTCTAGTCGCTCGACGCCGCGCGCACACGCGTATTTCTCACGTCATGCGCGGCCGTGCTGCAATGCAATGGCACGCTTCTCGCTCTCTTTCCGCCGGTACGAAAAGCATTGATTTGGCGGTGTTAATCGTCTACAACCTGTCCAACTGGACAGGATTGACAGAGCGGGACATGCATCAGGGTTTGCCCTTGTATCAGGAGGCAGCCGCGTGCATCGAGCTTGCACCGCCACCGTGCGGGCACGCCGCACAAAGCCGCCGCCCATGCACCAGTTTCATGTCGGTTCACCGAAAGGAGCGAGACGAATGAACGCGGTTACTGAAGCGCTGAAGAGCGCGTCGAACGAAGCTCTCATCGCAAGTGCGGAGCACGCAAAGTCGATTCGGGTCGACGGCAAGCGGCTATGGGACAGCCTGATGACGATGGCGAAGATCGGCGCAACGCCCAAAGGCGGCGTATGCCGGCTCGCGCTGACCGACCTCGACAAGGAAGGGCGCGACCTGATAGTTAGCTGGGCGAAAGAAGCGGGCTGTACGGTCAGCATCGACCAGATGGGCAATGTCTTCATGCGGCGCGCCGGGCGCAATCCGGATGCGTTGCCTGTGATGACCGGCTCGCATGCCGACTCCCAGCCGACGGGCGGCCGCTTCGACGGCATCTACGGCGTGCTGGGCGGTCTCGAAGTGATTCGCAGCCTGAACGATCACGGCATAGAAACCGAGCATCCCGTTGAAGTCGTGATCTGGACCAACGAGGAAGGCTCGCGTTTCGCTCCGGCCATGGTCGCGTCCGGCGTGTTCGCGGGCGTGTTTCCTCTCGAGTATGGTTTGTCGCGCAAGGATGTGGACGGCAAGACGATCGGCGAGGAGTTGCAGCGCATTGGCTATGCGGGCGACGTGCCATGCGGCGGTCGCCGGTTGCATGCGGCGTTCGAGCTGCATATCGAGCAGGGGCCGATTCTCGAAGCCGAGCAGAAAACCATTGGCGTGGTCACGGATGCGCAAGGCCAGCGCTGGTACGAAATCACGTTGACGGGGCAGGAAGCGCACGCAGGTCCTACGCCAATGCCACGACGGCGCGATGCGTTGCTCGGCGCCGCGCGCGTCGTCGACCTCGTCAATCGCATCGGACTCGACCACGCGCCGCTCGCGTGCGCGACGGTCGGCATGATGCAGGTGCATCCGAATTCGCGCAACGTGATTCCGGGCCGCGTGTTCTTTACCGTCGACTTCCGTCATCCCGACGATGCCGTGCTCGCGAAAATGGATGAAGCGTTGCGCGAGGGCGTCGCGCGCATTGCGGGCGGCATTGGCCTCCAAACCGAACTCGAACAGATCTTTTACTACGCGCCGGTTGCGTTCGACGAAGCCTGCGTGAAGTCCGTGCGCGCGGCGGCCGAGCGCTTCGGTTACTCGCATCGCAACATGGTGTCCGGCGCGGGGCACGACGCATGTTATCTCGCGCAGGTCGCGCCCACTTCGATGGTGTTCGTGCCTTGCGTGGACGGCATCAGCCACAACGAAATCGAGGACGCCACCTTCGAATGGATCGAGGCGGGCGCGAACGTCCTGCTGCACGCCATGCTCGAGCGCGCGTGCGAGCCGGTTTCATAGTAGATCCGTCTTTAGCTGCCTGAGTGCTTTAGCCGCTTCACCGCAGTGCCAGAAAATGCCGTGCGGGCCTCGTTCACGCGAGAGCCCACAGGCACGGCTGCGTCCTCACATCGACAGAAGGAACGTGTATGGCCATCAAGCAAACCGGCGATATCGCCGCGCAGCGCCTGTCGCCCGAACAGCTCGCCTGCGAGTTCTCCGACATTGCACCGTTGCTCGACGCGAGTGCCGCCGCCGCGGCAGCGAGCCGCTGCCACTATTGCTATGACGCGCCGTGTGTTAGCGCGTGCCCGACGCAGATCGACATTCCCGGCTTTATCCGCAAGATCGGCAACGGCAACCTGAAGGGCGCGGCCGTGGATATCCTGTCGGCTAATCCGCTCGGCGGCATGTGCGCGCGAGTATGCCCGACCGAGGTTCTTTGCGAAGGCGCTTGCGTGCGCAACCATCAGGACGCAAAGCCGGTAGCCATCGGCGCGCTGCAACGCCATGCAACCGATTGGGCGATGGCGCGCAGTGAAGCGCTATTCGCGCGCGCGCCCGCGACAGGCCGGCATGTTGCCGTGATCGGCGCGGGCCCGGCGGGACTTTCGTGCGCGCATCGCCTCGCGCTTGCCGGACACGACGTGACGATCTTCGACGCTCACGAGAAGGCCGGCGGCCTCAACGAATACGGCATTGCAGCCTATAAAACCGTCGACGACTTCGCGCAGCGCGAGGTGCAGTGGCTATGCTCGGTCGGCGGGATCGAGATCAGGCATGGTGTTGCGCTCGGCCGCGACGTGGAACTGGGTGCACTGCGCAAGCAATATGACGCTGTGTTTCTCGCAATCGGCCTTGCCGGCGTGCGCGAACTCGCGATGGCGGGCGAGGATCTGGCCGGCGTGATGAACGCAGTCGATTTTATCGAAGCGATTCGCAGCGCGCGCGACTTCGGCAGCGTGCCGGTAGGCCGCCGCGTCGTCGTGATCGGCGGCGGTAATACGGCGGTGGACGCGGCGGTGCAAAGCCGCAAGCTCGGTGCGACGCAGGTGACGATGGTGTATCGGCGCGGCGTCGAATCGATGAGCGCGACGTGGGCGGAGCGCGAGTTCGCGCAGACCAATGGCGTCACGCTCGTCACGCACGCAACGCCTGTGCGTTTGCTCGGTGCGGGCGGCGTGGTGACCGGCGTGGAGTTCGAGCGAACGTTGAGCACGGGCGACGCCGAGCGCTTTGTGATCGAAGCAGACATGGTGCTGAAGGCAATCGGTCAGACGCTCGTCGCGGTTGGCATAGATCGCGAACTGCTGACGCTCGACGGCAGCCGCATCGCCGTCGATGCAAACGGGCAGACGTCGCTCGCCAATGTGTGGGCGGGCGGCGATTGCGCGGCTACGGATGGCATCGATCTGACGGTGCAGGCCGTGCAGGACGGCAAGCTCGCCGCCGACGCCATTCATGCGCAGTTTGCGCGCACCGACATGAAGGCCGCGTAGCGCGAACTACCGCTCGCGCCCAGTCACATAAAAACAGCCGTCCCCAAGGAGCCGAACATGGCCGATCTGCGCTGTACGATTGCCGGCATTACATCGCCGAATCCTTTCTGGCTCGCTTCCGCGCCGCCGACCGACAAAGCCTATAACGTGAACCGCGCGTTCGAAGCGGGCTGGGGCGGCGTGGTGTGGAAGACGCTCGGCCTCGACCCGCACGTGGTCAACGTGAGCTCGCGCTACGGCGCGGTGCAATGGAACGGCCAGCGTGTTGCGGGGCTCAATAACATCGAGCTGATTACCGATCGTCCGCTCGAAGTGAATCTGCGCGAGATAGCGCAAGTGAAACGCGACTGGCCCGAGCGCGCGATGATCGTGTCGCTGATGGTGCCGTGCAACGAGCGCGACTGGAAATGGATACTGCCGCTCGTCGAAGACACCGGCGCCGATGCGGTGGAATTGAACTTTGGCTGTCCGCACGGCATGAGCGAGCGAGGAATGGGCTCGGCGGTCGGCCAGGTTCCCGAGTACATCGAAATGGTCACGCGCTGGGTGAAGGAAGGCACGAGCCTGCCGTGCCTCGTGAAACTTACGCCGAACATTACCGACATCCGCCTCGGTTCGCGTGCTGCGTACAAGGGCGGCGCGGACGGCGTGTCGTTGATCAACACGATCAACTCGATTGTCGCCGTCGATCTGGACGCCATGTCGCCGCTGCCGATGGTCGACGGCAAGGGCACGCATGGAGGCTATTGCGGCCCGGCGGTGAAGCCGATCGCGCTTAATATGGTCGCCGAAATCGCACGCGACGAACAGACGCCGAACCTCCCGATATCGGGCATAGGCGGCATTTCCACGTGGCGCGATGCGGCCGAATTCATGGTACTCGGCGCGGGCAGCGTGCAGGTTTGCACGGCGGCAATGCACTACGGCTTTCGCATCGTGACGGATCTCGCGGACGGCCTGTCCAACTGGATGGATGAAAAAGGCTACGCGACACTCGACGATATTCGCGGCCGCGCAGTACCCAACGTCACCGACTGGAAGTATCTGAACCTCAACTACAGCATCAAGGCGCGCATCGATCAGGACAAGTGCATTCAATGCGGGCTGTGTCATATCGCGTGCGAAGACACTGCGCACCAGGCGATCATGAAAGAAAAAGATGGCGTCCGGCATTTTGAAGTGATGGACTCCGAATGTGTGGGCTGCAATCTGTGCATGCACGTGTGCCCCGTCGAGCAATGCATCACGATGGAGCGCGTGGATAACGGCGAATACGCGAACTGGACCACCCATCCGAACAATCCGGCGCGCGTGAATGCCGCACAGAGCAACGCACATGAAGCGCGCACAGGCGAGGAGCCGGCGCACGCAGCGAAGGCGGCCTGAAACAGGGGCTTTTTTATCATCGTGCAGCGCTTGCGCATGAGCCGTGTTTCCCTTTAACGCCCGACGCGCCAACAGAAACCGCGCGGGCTTCAACGATCAAGTGGAGATCTTTCGATGAAGCAGACCGCGCAATCCGCCGATCCGCAATTCGCGGCCGGCGCGCAGGGCAGCAGTCTTTACAACGACGACCTCGCGCCGACCGGCACCGCGCAGCGCACATGGCGCTGGTATCACTTCGCCGCGCTGTGGGTCGGCATGGTGATGAACATTGCGTCATACATGCTTGCCGCCGGTTTGACCGAACAGGGCATGTCGCCGTGGCAAGCGGTAGTGACCGTGCTGCTCGGCAATCTGATCGTGCTCGTGCCGATGCTGCTGATCGGCCACGCGGGCGCAAAGCACGGTATTCCGTATGCGGTGCTGGTGCGTTCGTCGTTCGGCACCCAGGGCGCCAAGCTGCCTGCAATGCTGCGCGCCATCGTGGCATGCGGCTGGTACGGCATTCAAACCTGGCTCGGCGGCAGCGCGATCTATACGCTGCTGAATATTCTGACCGGCAACGCGCTGCATGGCGCGGCCTTGCCGTTTATCGACATTTCCATTGGACAGCTCGCCTGTTTTCTGGTGTTCTGGGCGCTGCAGATCTACTTCATCGTGCACGGCACGGATTCCATCCGCTGGCTCGAAAGCTGGTCGGCGCCGATCAAGATCGTGATGTGCATTGCGCTCGTGTGGTGGGCGACGTCGAAGGCGGGCGGTCTCGGCTCGATGCTTTCGGCACCGTCGCAGTTCGTGCCCGGCGGCAAGAAAGAGGGGATGTTCTGGGCCACCTTCTGGCCCGGCCTCACGGCGATGGTCGGGTTCTGGGCCACGCTTGCGCTGAACATTCCTGACTTCACACGCTTTGCGAGGACGCAGCGCGACCAGATGGTCGGTCAGTCGATTGGCTTGCCGGTGCCGATGGCTCTGCTCTCGGTGATCTCCGTCGTCGTGACCTCGGCGACGGTGGTGATCTACGGCAAGGCGATCTGGGACCCGATCGATCTGACGAGCCGCATGACGGGCACCGGCGTCGGCCTTGCGCTCGTTATCCTCACGCTCGACACGATGTGCTGCAATCTGGCCGCGAATCTCGTCGGTCCCGCCTATGATTTTTCGAGCCTGTGGCCAAAGGGCATTTCGTATCGCGCCGGCGGCATGATTACGGCGACGATCGCGATCGTCATGATGCCGTGGAAGATTCTCGCGACCACGCAGGGCTACATCTTCACGTGGCTCGTCGGCTATTCGGCGCTTCTGGGTCCGGTGGCGGGCATTCTGATGGTCGACTATTTCCTGATTCGCGGCACGCGCCTCGATCCGCGTGAACTCTTCGACGAGCGCGGCGAATACAGCTACACGGGCGGCTGGAATATCGGCGCGGTGGTTGCGCTCGTGATCGGCGTGTTGCCGAATCTGCCTGGTTTTCTGCACACAGCCTTTCCGGCTTCGTTTGCCAACGTGCCGTCGATCTTCAATACGCTCTATACCTATGCATGGTTTGTCGGGCTTGCATTGGCGTCCATCGTCTATAGCGCATGGATGAAGCTCAGCAAGGGACCGAGCGCGCGCGTGGCGAGCGCGTAAAAAAACAGCGTACGTGGCAGCGAAATACGCAAGTTCATAAGGAGGCGGAACATGACGACCCTGATTCGCGGCGGCACGATTATCGATGCGGAAAACACCTATCGTGCCGACGTGTTATGTGCCGGCCCGCAAGACGGTGGCACGATCCTGCAGATCGGCGCGGACCTCGCGGCCCCGGCGGGCGCGGCGATAGTCGATGCGGGCGGCCAGTACGTGATGCCGGGCGGTATCGATCCGCATACGCATATGGAGCTGCCGTTCATGGGTACCACGGCGAGCGACGATTTCTATACCGGCACGGCAGCAGGATTGTCGGGCGGCACGACGAGCATTATCGACTTTGTGATTCCCAGTCCTAAGCAAAGCCTGATGGAAGCGTTCAAAGAGTGGCGCGGCTGGGCAGAGAAAGCGTCGGCGGATTATGGCTTTCATGTGGCCGTTACCTGGTGGGACGATTCGGTGTATCGCGACATGGGCACGCTCGTGCACGAGCACGGCGTGTCGAGCTTCAAGCACTTCATGGCCTACAAGAACGCGATCATGGCCGACGACGAAGTGCTGGTGAACAGCTTTTCGCGCTCGCTCGAACTCGGCGCGCTGCCCACCGTGCATGCGGAAAACGGCGAGCTGGTGTTTCAGTTGCAGCGACAGTTGCTGGCGAAGGGCTTTACCGGTCCGGAGGCGCATCCATTGTCGCGGCCACCGGAGGTGGAAGGCGAGGCCGCCAATCGCGCGATTCGCATTGCGCAGGTGCTGGGCGTGCCTGTGTACATCGTGCACGTGTCCGCGAAAGACGCGGTCGACGCAATCTCCCGCGCGCGCAGCGAAGGGCTGCGCGTGTTCGGCGAGGTGCTGCCGGGGCACCTGGTGATAGACGAAGCCGTGTATCGCGATCCCGACTGGACGCGCGCGGCCGCCCATGTGATGAGCCCGCCGTTTCGCTCGGCCGAACATCGCGAGGCACTCTGGCGTGGTTTGCAGGCCGGGCAACTGCATACCACGGCAACCGATCATTGCGTATTCTGCGCATCGCAAAAAGCGATGGGCCGCGAAGACTTCACGAAGATCCCGAACGGCTGCGGCGGAGTGGAAGATCGCATGGCCGTTCTATGGCATCACGGCGTGAACTCCGGGCGTCTCACGCCGAATGAGTTCGTGCGCATTACGTCGACGAACGCGGCGCAAATCTTCAACCTGTACCCACGCAAAGGCGCGATACACGTGGGCGCCGATGCTGACATCGTCGTGTGGGACCCGAATGCCAGCAAGACCATTTCGGTGAAGACGCATCATCAGAAAGTGGATTTCAACGTATTCGAAGGGATGACCGTGCAGGGCGTGGCGATGCATACGCTCACGCGTGGTGCGCTTGCCTGGACCAATGGCGATTTGCGCGCGGTGCGAGGCGCGGGCCAGTATCAGAAGCGTCCGCCTAACGCGGCTTACTTCGATGCGATCCGCGTGTGCAACAAGCTGAAAGAGCCGCATCCCGTCGAGCGGTAGAGGCCTGGAATTTGCAACACGCGGCGCGGGCGCGCAAAGCCCGCGCCGCGTTTCTCATGCTGCTGCGCATTCGCCGCGGCACGCCCGTCTCGCGTTTTCCCCGATGGCGCCCGCCCATGTTCCATGTTGCGATGCATGCCGCGTCGTCACATCTGCTGTAGAGTTGAAATTCATGCGATGACGAACGCCATAGCTGCGGCTTAGCACGCATGCGCATATGAATTGGAAACCTGATCCTTTGTAAAAAGGCAAGCCGTTTGCTACAGTCCGCCCACTCCGCCGGGCGAGCTCGCCTGCGGGACTGCCAACACAAGACCAGGCATACGGCCTGGCCACTTTAGGGAGCCTCTCATGAAGTCGATTCGTTCCATTCTGCTGGTTGCGCTGTTGCATGCGCTCGCCGTGAGCCCTGTCTTCGCAGCCGATGACTTCGCGCAGATCAAGTCCTCGGGCGTGTTCCGGATCGGCACCGAAGGCACCTATGCGCCGTTCACGTACCACGACGAATCGGGCAAGCTGACCGGCTTCGACGTGGAGATCGGCACGCAGATCGCGCAGCGGCTCGGCGTCAAGCCGCAATTCGTCGAAGGCAAATGGGACGGCCTGATCGCGGGGCTCGACGTGAACCGCTATGACGCGGTGATCAATGAAGTCGCGGTCACGGACGCGCGCAAAGTGAAATACGATTTCTCCGATCCGTACATCACGTCGCACGCGGCGCTGATAGTGCGCTCGGACAACAACACGATCAAGACTTTCGACGACCTGAAAGGCAAGAAGTCGGCCAATACGCTGACCAGCAACTTCGGCAAGATCGCCGCGTCGCATGGCGCCGAAGTGATTCCGGTGCAGGGCTTTAACGAGTCGATCGACCTGTTGACCGCGGGCCGAGTGGATGCAACGGTCAACGATTCGCTGTCGTTCCTCGACTTCAAGAAGCACAAGCCGGATGCAAAGGTGAAGATCGCCGCACTGGATACCTCGGCGCAAAGCAGTGACAAGTCCGCTGTGCTGATTCGCAAGGGCAGCCCTGAACTCGTTGCGGCGATCAACAAGGCGCTTGCCGATATGAAGAAAGACGGCACGTACGCGAAGATTTCGCAGAAGTACTTCGGCAAGGACGTCTCCCAGTAAACGCCTTTCGCGAGACTGAATCATGCCGGCATGGTTGCATCTGATGGCGCAGTCGCTGTGGCCCCTGCTGTATGCGGGGCTCGTGTTCACGGTGCCGCTTACGCTGGCGTCGTTCGCTATCGGGCTCGCTCTCGCGTTCATTGTCGCGCTTGTGCGGCTTTTCGGGCCGAAGTGGGCGGTGGCGGCCGTGCGTTTCTACGTGTGGCTCTTTCGTGGCTCACCGTTGCTCGTGCAACTATTCGTGATCTTCTACGGCTTGCCGAACGTCGGCATCGTGCTCGATCCGTTGACCGCGGCGATCATTGGTTTTTCGCTGAACGTGGGCGCGTATAACTCCGAGGTGATACGCGGTGTGATCGAGTCGATTCCGAAAGGACAGTGGGAAGCCGCGTATTCGATGGGCATGACGCGCGAGCAGGCGCTGCGTCGAGCGATTCTCCCGCAAGCGGCGCGCGTCGCGTTGCCGCCGTTGTCCAACTCGTTCATCGCGCTCGTGAAGGACACGTCGCTCGCTGCGGTGCTGACCGTGCCGGAGGTGTTCCAGGCCGCGCAGAGAATTGCTTCGGTCACCTACGAACCTTTGATTCTATATACCGAGGCCGCGCTGGTGTATCTGCTGTTCAGCTCGGTGCTGTCGTCTGCGCAGGTGAGGCTGGAGCGCAAATTCGGCCGTCATGCACTCTTTCAGGCGGGCAACTGATGATCCGACTGGAAAAAATCGACAAGTACTTTTCCGGGCACCGCGTGCTCAATTCGGTCGATCTGCAACTCGCTCAGGGCAACGTAACCGCGCTCATCGGCCCCTCGGGCAGCGGCAAGAGCACGCTGCTGCGCTGCGTGAACCTGCTCGAGATTCCCGAGGCCGGTTCGCTCGAAATCGGCGATCAGAAGCTTACGTTCAGTCCAGACGAGCGGCCGTCGCGCGAAACGGTGCTGACCATCCGGCGCCGCACCGGCATGGTGTTTCAGAACTTCCAGCTGTTTCCGCATCTGACGGTGCGTCAGAACGTGATGGAAGGGCTGCTGACCGTGCTCAAGTGGGACAAGGAAAAGGCGCGCGCTCGCGCCGACGAACTGCTCGAGAAAGTCGGCATCGCGCACAAGGGCGATGCGTGGCCCGTCACGCTCTCGGGCGGACAGCAGCAGCGCGTGGCGATTGCCCGTGCGTTGGCGCCGTCGCCGGAAGTATTGCTGTGCGACGAACCCACCTCCGCGCTCGATCCCGGCCTCGCCGCCGAAGTGGTGGAGGTGCTCAAGCAGCTCGCGAGCGAAGGCATGACCATGCTGATGGCGACGCACGATTTGCGGCTCGCGGCGACCATCGCGCGCGACGTGGTGTTTCTGAACAACGGCGTGGTGGTGGAGGCGGGCCCGTCGCGCGATGTCTTCATGCGGCCGCAGCAGGAGGAAACCGCGCGTTTTGTGTCGACGCTCACGCACAGTTTGCCTGATGCGTGGACTGAGTGAAGCGGATTCATCGGGCATAGTGCCTGGTGAGAAGAGCCGCTCGGGTATGCGGTAAAAGAGAGGGGCGCCCTGTGAACTGCACAGAGCGCCCCTTCTTGTTTGTCAGACCGTCAGTCAGACGCGGTCAGCCGCGGCTCATGCCTCGGCGCGCTCGGCTTCGTCGTTGAGCGCCCTGTCGAAAAAGCGTTGCTTCGCCTCGTCTGTAGCACGGGCATAGGCGCGATTCACGCCGCTGATTACCGCGCGAATCGACGCCGTTACCAGATTGGCGTCGATACCCACGCCGAACGCGCTGCCGGTCACGTCCGCGCCTGCCATTTCGGCGACAGCCACCGCGCGGGCATCCGCGCCTTGCGTCAACGCGCGCTCTTCGTAGTGCTGGATGCGCACCGGCACGTCCAGCGCGTGCATGAGGGCGTCGAGCGGACCGTTGCCTTCGCCGTGCAACACGCGGCGCGCGCCGTCGATATCGACGGTCAGCTTGATGCGCTCGCGTCCGTCCTGCTCGGACAGGCTGTGGCCGACGTAATGAACCGGCGCCGTGGTGCGCACATATTCCTGCTGGAACAACTCCCAGATCTGCGATGACGTGACTTCCTGTCCGCTCGTATCGGTGAAGCGCTGCACGGCCGAGCTGAAATCCACCTGCAAGCGGCGCGGCAACACGACGCCGTAGCTCTGCTCGAGCAGATAAGCGATGCCGCCCTTGCCCGACTGGCTGTTCACGCGAATCACGGAGTCGTATGTGCGGCCGAGGTCGTTGGGATCGATCGGCATGTAGGGCACTTCCCACAGCGCGTCCGGCTTCTGCACGGCAAAGCCTTTCTTGATCGCGTCCTGATGTGAGCCGGAGAACGCCGTGAACACCAGATCGCCGACATACGGGTGACGCGGATGCACCGGCAACTGCGTGCATTCCTCGGCCGTGCGCGCGACTTCGTTGATGTTCGAGAAATCGAGCTCGGGGTCGACGCCCTGCGTGTACAGATTCAACGCCAGCGTCACGAGGTCCACGTTGCCCGTACGTTCGCCGTTGCCGAACAGGCACCCTTCGATGCGGTCCGCGCCGGCCATCACGGCAAGTTCCGCAGCGGCCACGGCCGTGCCGCGGTCGTTGTGCGGATGCACGGAAACGATCAGCGAATCGCGGCGCGCGAGATTGCGATGCATCCATTCGATCTGGTCGGCGTACACATTCGGCGTGGCCATTTCGACGGTGGCCGGCAAGTTGACGATGGCCTTGTGCTCGGGCGTCGGTTGCCAGATGTCGAACACGGCGTCGCAGACTTCCTTCGCGAATTCAAGTTCGGTGCCGCTGAACACTTCCGGGCTGTATTGCAGCGTGAAGTGCGTTTCCGGCGTGGCATCGGCAAGACGCTTCATCGTGCGCGCGGCTTTTTGCGCGAGTTCCTTGACGCCGTTCTGATCGAGGCCGAACACGATCTTGCGGAATTCCGGCGCCGTTGCGTTGTACAGATGGACGATCGCGCGCGGCGCACCGCGCAACGATTCGAAGGTGCGTTCGATCAGGTCGTCGCGAGCCTGGGTCAACACTTCGATCGTGACGTCGTCGGGAATGTGGCCACCCTCGATCAACTCGCGCACGAAATTGAAATCGGTCTGCGATGCCGACGGAAACGCCACTTCGATTTCCTTGAAGCCGATCTGCACAAGCGTCTTGAACATGCGCATTTTGCGCTCGCTGTTCATCGGCTCGAAGAGGGCCTGGTTGCCGTCGCGCAGGTCGGTGCTCATCCAGATTGGCGCGCGCGTGATGGTGCGCGACGGCCACTGGCGGTCCGTCAAATTGATGGGCTTGAACGAGCGGTACTTCGTTGCGGGGTTTTTCAACATTTTCATCATCCGTAGATTCGACAAGTGGGTAGTCGACCGGACGACAAAAACGCAAAGCAGGGCCGCCGGTCGGAAACCGGGGCTGGGTCAGTTACTGGGGAATTATGCGGTGCTTCAGGTGATTCAGTTGGAAGCGCGCAGCAGCAGACCTAGCCCGGTAGAGCGGGCTAGTAGTAGCGATAGGGTGGTCTGGGCGCGGTACATAGTGCGCAATAGGAACATATTATCGAGACGGCGTCAAGCGCGGGCCATCACGCCCGCCCAGGCTACAATTCGCGACGGTTTGACAAACGGAACGTCAATGAAGACTCGGATTCTCACTCTCGCGTGCGTCTCGACCGCTGCGGCACTGCTCGCGGCCTGCACCGCTGTCTACAGGAACTCGGACGCGTGCGAGCAGTTGATGCGCAGCAAGCTGGCGGAGACATCGGCCGATACGCTGAAGATCGGCCATACCGGCGCTGGTATCGACGGTTCGCGTGTGGTGGTGGAGGGGGCGATCGAACATGTGATGACGGCGTCGGAAGCTGCGGCGGCGCGCGCTGCTTCAGGGGTCGCGGCTGGAATAAAGCCCGGAGCAACGACCGGTTCCGGTGCCACCGCTTCGAGTCAGAGGAACGCTGCATCTTCCCCTTCGGCCTCAGCGGCTTCCGAAGCGCAAGCGCTTGCACCGAGGTCGGACAAGCCGAAAAAGGTCGTTCAAGCGGCAGCCGCCGAATGCACGTTCCATGGCCGGGTTCTGGGCACGTTTAGCTGGCTTGCGCCGGCCAGGCTGGCAGCGCCTTCCGACTCGGACGCGAGCGAAGCAGACGAGTAAGGCTTCCCGAACGACACGCTTGCTGGCGTGCCTGCCGAGGGCACGCGTGAACGGTGCCGCCATGGCCATGCCATGACGAAAACAGATTTCGCGCACGCCAGCATCAGTCGGACACGAGGCGACTAACGCCGCGCAAATCGCGCACGACTGCTCCGCCACGCAGGAAGCGCCAACCACGCTGCTCTCAACTCGTCACCTCAACCTCACGCCCGCTCCGCGCTTTTTTCAGCAAGGCAAGGACGCTTTCCGCAAACGCTTCGGGCCGGCCTTCAAAGCAACGCTCCACCGCGCGCGTATCGACCAACCGCTGCCGCAACGCTATGCGTTCGTCGTGCCCGTCGATCATCCGGACGGCTGCGGCAACATAGCTCTCGGTGTCCTCCGTCGTTGTCCACGGCGGCATGCCCACGCGCTGGAAGAGTGCGCCGTCGATACGCTCGAACACTTCGCGCCCGCGCATGCATACGCCGGGCAGACCGAGCGTGAGCGCGTCCACGATGCCATTCGTATTGCCGAACGGAAAAGGGCTGAGGAACAGATCCGAGCCATTGACCCGTTCCAGGTAGCTCGCATACTGATGGAACCCATGCACGACCGAGCCCGGCAACGCGCGGCCGATAACCTCGCGCATATGATCCAGCGGCAGGCCGGGGTGCACGCCGCTCATGAAATGAAACTCGACGGGCGTTCTGGCGCGCGCCCCGATCTCGCGGCATGCATCGAGAAATGCGGGGTTGAGCTTCATCGCGCTCGCGGTAATGACCACCTGAAGTGTGGTGCGCGCCGGAGCGATACTCGGGACGATGGCCGGCAGCGCAACGGAAGGCCGGTACGGCTGCCCGTCTTTCGGCAGCTTCATCACGCGCTCGCTGAAGCAGGTGGGATCGCCGACATAGTCCTCCTCGACGCTGACGTAGTCGATCTTGTCCGAATGCGTGGTAGCCGGATGCCCGAGCCCCGCAATCTGCAGCGGCGCGACGCGCAGGTTCGACATGAAGATGGTCATCACGAACATGCCGACGCTCGGCATATACAGCACGTCGGGCTTTTCCCGCTCGGCGAAGTCGCGAATAGTGCGCAGACATTCGCCGATGTAGTCCGGCTTCTCGAGCTCGATGTAACGGTCGAAAACCGCTCGCCCTATGTCGTCGATCGCATAGCCGAAGCCGAAGGCCACCACTTCGAAATGCTCGCGCGCGGCCTCTAGCGTGCGCGAGTGCGTCCGGTAGATAGAATGCGCACCGCCGAACCATTCAAGCACGACCAGCATTAACGGTTTCTTGCGCGGTGTCGCCTTTGTTTTTGAATTCGCCTTCGCCTTCACCACGCGAGACGCAGGCGGCGCCGCCGGCAGGTCGGTCAAACCGAGTTGCGCGAGCTTGCGCCGCACCAGCACGTTGATGTCGCGCTTGATCTCATGCCGGCGAGGCGACTGTGCGTAGCTGCAGAACATGTAGGCGTTATGCAGCAAGGCCGTGGGCAGGTCGTCGAGATCTTCGATCTGTTGCAGCTTGCCGGGCAGCCATTCGATCAACGCCTCACGCTTGACGTGCGCGTTGGCCGAGCCCTTGAAAACGGGCGCGAGAAGAACGAGTGCGAGGCAGGCCGCCAGCACTTTGTCGTACGCCCATAGCGCGGCAAAGTCGAGTTCGAGCTCGGACTCTGTCGAATAGAGCACGCAGAGCTTCTCGACAAAGCTGTCGCCCGCGAGAAACTGCCGGTCTTGCGCTCCGCGCGGGTTGAGGTGGCACGCGACATGGTCCGCATCGCCGAACGGCGTGGCGGAGAACAGCAAGCCGACCCATTCATGCAGCGTCAAAAAGAGCCTGAAGCATTCGGCGGGCGGCCTGAATCCGGGATCGGCAAACAGGGTGGAAGCCGCGCTGGCGAGCCGCGTGCAGAAGCGCCTGTGTTGCTCCGCGGGCGTGAGGCCGGTCATGCCCGACGCGAGGAAGCTCTCGTCGAGCAGGCCGCGCTTGTGCTGCAGCAGCGCGAGCGCGCAGAGCAACTGGATGGTTGCGCGGTTATGCTGCCGCGTATAAACCAGTTGCTCGAAATCGTCGAGGGAAAAGGTGGCTTCTTGCATTGGGTGATGGTTGGTAGTTATGCATGACTAACTATTTTCCTGAAGCGTTAGCCGCGAACGGCTATTATCGCAGCCACCCAATATCGAATTTATGCCGTCCGTCAGTTTGTGAATTTTCGGCACGTCAAATGCGGTCTTGCCTTCAGAAGGCGTAGTACGGACCCGGTCCCGCGGACGTTACGCGCGACGCGATCGCCGTGTACACGCGCCGGCCGAAAAAGAACGGCAGGCCCCAGCCGAAACTGCTCGCGGCCGGGCCCGCGAGATTGTCGAAAGCATTGTTTTCCGACGCAAAAAGCACGCGCGAATTGCCGACGGCGTATGTCACCGTGTTCGAAGCGCCGTTGGTTCCGGTGATCGTCGCGCTCGCTGTTTGCGTCGAAGCCGGGCAGTACCAGTAGCCGCACTGCGGCAGTTGCGTGTCGCGATAGAAGAGACCGTTCGAGCCCGTGTCCAGATAGCTTTGCGTATAGAGCTGGCCGTTCTGCGTCGTGCTGACGTAACCCGTTTGCGGACTGCCTTTGAGCACGCCCACGCTGCCGAGCGTGTTGTTCGCTTGCGTGTCGATGCCGAAGATCATCGAACCCGACACGCTGACCGCGCCGCTGTCAGGGATCGCCGGCAGGTCGATCACCACGCCGTTGTTGTCGAGCGCGAAGCGGCTGACGGGATTGACCACCTGCTGCGCGAGCGGCTGCGCGCTTGGCAGGCAGGCGCCGCTCGCGTCGCAGCTGTAGTACCAGCGGGGCAGTGCGGCGTTCGCGCAGGCGCCGCCGCAGTCGGCTGCGAACACTCCGACGCCGAGAATGCCGTTTGCTCGCAAGGTGTCGAGCGTGAGCATCGACGGGCCGGAGCCGGCGCAGTCCGAGGGCACCGAGGGCACGGAAGGGTCCGCGATCAGCTGGATCGGGATCGCCGCGGCCAGTTGTCCGGCCATGCGCACGTCGGCGCTGCGCACGGCGCCCCAGGCGTAGCCGCCGCCGAATACCGCGCATTCGCCCGACACGCCGCCGCCCGAGGGCACTGCGGCGAGCGACAGGCTTGTCGGCAGCGCCGAGGCGAGAATGCGCAGGCCGTGCGAGCCCGTGTCGACCTGAATGTTGTCGATGGTCGCGCACTTGTCGGTGCCCGGCTGGCACAGCGTGACGCTCGTCGTCAGCATGTTGCGCGTGAGATGCGGCGCGGTGTGTACGACGATCGGCTGGACGTTCGGTGTATTCGATTGAGCGACGCTCGTGCTGGCCGGCGCGGAAGAGGCGAGCGGCGCGGAGGCCGCGGGCGCGCTGGCCGCGCCGCTGGGCGCGCTCGCGCCGGTAGCGGCGGTCGGAGCGCTGCCGCCACCGCCTGCGCCGCCGCAAGCAGCGAGGGCGGCGCAAACAAGGAGCAGGGCGCAAAGAGGGCGGTTCGGTTTCATGGCGTCAGGGTGCGATAGTTCTTCTGGCTGTTCGGGGTATGCGAGGTATGCGGCACAGGCGCCTTGTCGGCGCGCGGCGCGCGGCGCTGACGCCGGAGCTTCGGGTGCGGCGCGTGTTCAGGCCGTCCGCGACATGCATCGGCCCGCGTGCGGACGACTGTCAGCGGAGGTCGTCGGCCGTCACGCCCGGCGGCAACGCGGCGGGCAGCCACGCGCGGCCCGCGTAGCCGCGCATCGGTCCGCCGGATTCGACGATCACGTCGGGCCGGGCGACGCGCGATGCGTGCAGGTTGCCGTGCGACGCCGCAGCCGCGGCGCCCGCCCGGTAAGAGCCGGCGTACCTGCCGAGCAGCGCGGCCAGGTCCGGCATGGTGGGCCCTTGCCAGGTGTACGCGACAATCTCGCCGCTGCTCGTCCCGTACTCGTTGATGGTGGTGTTGCCCGCATCGGTCGAGGTGCGCACGCGCAGCGCGCCGTTCAACAGGTTTTGCGGCGCGCCGGCGCCTGGTTTTGGCACCATCACAGCGCCGAGTTGCGCACAAGCATTGGCGCTGCTGCACAGCGTCGCGACAGCGATTGCGGAGGCGGCCAGAAGGCGAGAAGGATCGATTTGTGGCATGACGGTGTCTCCTGCGTAGGACGCCCACGTCTGACTGGGAGGGCGTTTTGAAGATAACACTCGTGCTTGCTAACCACGCCTGGCGCCAATCTCACGGCCTCGCGTCATCTCAAAAACGGCCACCGTCGAATTCGGAAAGAGTCTTTGAAAACAATGTTCTGACAGCCGATTGGCGCACATCTGACGCCTCATTCGGAATAGTTGTCGATTGTTAAAAGTGGCCGGTGCAGGAACCCCCGTCGGACGGGGCAAACCCCAGTTTTTGCACAGGGCCCGCCGGGATCGGTAAAATGTTGGGTTGATCCACGGAAACTTGCCGTGGCGTAGCGGAAGGATTCCCCGAACATGACTGATCTTCGTCTTACCAAGCGGTTTGCAGTAATGCTGATGGCAGGCGGGCTGGTCGCCGGCTGCGGCACGTCGTCGCCGACCAAGGTCGACTACAAGAGCGACTCGAAATCGAAGCAGGTGTCACTCGCTGTCCCGCCGAATCTGATCGACGAGACGCCCGATCAGCGTTCCTTGCCCCCGCAGGGCGGCGAAACCTCGTTGTCCACGCTGCGTCAGGTGCAGGCTCAGGCGCCGGCGGCCAACACGCTTTCCGTCGTGCCGCCCGTGAGCGGCATGCATATCCAGCGCGACGGCACGGAAAGCTGGCTGGTGATCGACAGCAAGACGCCGGCACAGGCCTGGCCGCAAATCCGCCGCTTCTGGCAGGAGCAGGGTTTCCTGCTGGTCGTCGATCAACGCGACAAGGGCGTGATGGAGACCGACTGGAACGAAACCCACGCGCAGATCAACGACGGCCTGATTCGCAGCACGCTGTCGAAGGCAATGGGCAACAGCTACGTCACGTCGGAGCGCAACAAGTACCGCACGCGCCTCGAACCGGCGCCGAACGGCGGCACGTACGTGTTCGTCAGCCAGAAGGGCATGCGCGAAGCGTTGACCGGCACGAACAACGACTCGAGCACGTGGCAGCCGAAGCCGAACGATCCGGGCCTCGAGCAGGAATACCTGAAGCGCCTGATGGCGGCGCTTGCACTCGCCGATTCGCGCGCGAATTCCGGCGGCGCGCAGAACGCGGCGCTGTCGCCCGCGGGCGCCCAGGCGGCGCCTGGTGCCGCGACCACTGGCGCGAAGTCGGCGGCTGCGGCCACGGCCGCGCAGAACGTCGTGCTGGCGGCGCAGCAGCCCGCGCGCGATCCGGATTCGGCAGGCGGCTCGGCGCAGCTATCGTCGAACGAGCTGACGCTTGGCGAACCGTATGACCGCGCGTGGCTGCGGGTGGGCCTCGCGCTCGACCGCAGCAACTTCACCGTCGACGACCGCGATCTGACGCGCGGCCTGTACTTCGTGCGCTATGTCGACCCGAAGGACATGTCGTCTGCTGAGCAGGGTTTCTGGAGCCAGGTGTTCCACGGCAAGAAGGAGAAGGTCGCGAGGCAGTACCGCGTGAACGTGCGCGCGCTGACGCCGGACCAGACGCGCGTGGCCGTGGTCGACGACAAGGGCGGTATCGACGAAAGCCCGCAGGCAAGGCAGATTCTGACTTTGATGGCCGACCAGTTGCACTGAAGCGCGCCGGCTGGTAAGCCGGCAGCAGACAGTCTGAGAACCCGCCCGAAACATGAATGTTCCGGGCGGGTTTTTTCATGGTCTCCGCGCTGCACATCGGCTGGCGTCCCGTGCACATGTCTTGCTTGTCATGAGCATGCCGGCGCGAACCGGCATTCGACGGAGATCGCCATGTTCGACGTGATTCCTTACTGGATGTGGGCGGTGAGCTTGTTCGTTCTCGCGCTCGTGTGCGGCGCGGCTTTGAATCCACGCGAACCGCGCCAGCCGCGATCGGTGCGGGCCCGGCATATGAGCGCGCTGCGCTCGAAGTGGCCGATGCGTTGAATCCGCGCCCTCGCTGTTGCTCTGCCGCCGTCCCCCGTGGCCAGGCGGCCGGCAAAGCGCATCTCCCAACACGCCCCTGCTGCCTGACGTCACGTTACTGCCCTGACGTTACCCCGGTGACGTAACTTTTCCGAACCTCGCGGCGGCCTGCCGCGCGCGTCGTCACGCAATTCAAATTCCGCGCCAAATCAACGCGTTGCGGCATTTTTCTGCGGCTTCGTCATAACTGGCATGCATGGTGCTTTCAGATTGATGGGGCCGGATTGCCGTGGTCCGACGCAAGCGCGCTTTCTTCAGCACGTTGCTTCAACCAGTGGGAGCGTCGGTCATGAAGCCGATGCTCAGCCCGATGACGGCCGCGCGTTCGACGCGCAGGCCTTGGTGGCCCCGTCGCCTATCCTCGTAGGGCGACGGTTTTTGCCCGCACTCCGGTGGAGTGCGGGCTATTTTTCGCGCTGGCCGGCACAAAACTCATCAAGTATCCGCGTGCCGCGTGCCGAACCACGGCAAACGCTTGATGACGCCCGTCGCCAAAGCCGTACCCACCAGAATCACGGCGCAGCCTTCGAGCATGCCGGCCGACACGCCTTCGCCAAGAAACAGCGCGCCCCAAAGAATGCCGAAGATCGGGATCACGAACGTCACCGTGATTGCGCGCGCCGGGCCTGCCACGGCAATCAGGTGGAAGAACAGCATGTAGGCGATGCCCGTGCACGCCACGCCGAGCGCGAGCACCGCGCCCCATGCATGCAGCGAGACCGGTGCGCTCGGCCAGTAGATCACGGCGAGCGGCAGGAGCACGATGGTCGCGCCGGTCATGGTGCCGGCCGCGACGGTCAGTGCATCGACGCCGGTCAGGTAACGTTTCGTGTAATTGGCAGCGATGCCGTACAGCAGCGTTGCACCGAGCGCCGCGCCGGCGGCCAGCGCGGTGCTCAACGGCGTGGCGGCCGAGCCGCTCGGCGCGGCGATCTGATCCCACACCAGCATCAGCACGCCGAGAAAACCGATCGCGAGGCCGAGCGTGCGCAGGCCGCTCAGCCGATCGCGCAGCCAGACGAACGCGACCAGGCCGCCCCACAGCGGCGTGGTCGCGTTGATCACAGAGGTTACGCCCGCGGAAAGCGTCAACTCCGCATAAGCGAAGAGGCAAAACGGCGCGGCCGAATTCAGAATGCCGACTACGAGCAACGGCAGGGCTCGCGTGCGCAGAATAGTCGCGGACTGTTGCAACGGACGTCGCGCCAGCAGCACGATGATGAGGAAAAGCGCACCGATGCCGACGCGCAGCGCCATCAGCGGAGCAACGCCGAAGTCGGTCACGCCGACGCGGATGAACAGAAACGACGCGCCCCATAGGGCCGCGAGGATCAGCAACTGGAAAAGATTTTTGGCATTCATTATGGTGGCGTCGCGCGCGGTTGAGTCGAGACGCCTGCGCATCGTAACAGCGCGGTAGCCCAAAACGTTTCACGTTCGAATGAAACGGCAAGTATCGGGAGAAGACGTCTGACAGACGTGATCGTAAGCGTCGTCGGCTGACGTGCAAAGCGAGCAATTCTCACGCTGATGTGAGAAAAATTGCGATCAATCACGGATGAAAGACGAAGCGGCGCGGCGCGCGCCGTGTATGGAAGCGAAGGTTGATGACACCGCGTGAAGCAGTGACCGGTGAACCGCTGAAGCAATGAACCACTGAAGCAACGAACCGCTGAAGCAATGAACCGCTGAAGCGACGAACCGCGCCTGCGCCATCAGGCTGACGCGCAAAGCGGGCATAGCAACGCGTGGCGTGGCCGAGCCGCAAGCCAGCCACGCGCATCACAGCCGCTCAACCTTCAATGCGGAATCATCCCCTGCAGCACGTTCTGCTGCAGCCAGACAAGAATGCCGAGCAGCACCGTCAACAGAATCGAGTGCTTGAAGGTTCTCGCGAACACCACGCCTTCCTTGCCTTTGAGGTCGGTCGTCGCCACGCCCGTGGAGATGTTTTGCGGCGAGATCATCTTGCCCATCACACCGCCTGACGAATTGGTCGCCGCCATGAGCACCGGGTTGAGATTCAACTGATTAGCCGCGACCACCTGCAGATTGCCGAACAGGGCGTTGCCCGACGTGTCGCTGCCTGACAGGAATACCGCGACCCAGCCGAGGAATGCCGACACCAACGGGAAGAACGGTCCGACCGACGCAACGCCGAGCCCGAGCGTATAAGTAAGCCCCGAGTAATTCATCAGATACGCGAGTCCGACGATGGTGGCGACCGTCAGAATCGCAATGCGCGTCTGCACCCACGTATCGGCGATGGCCGCGCCGAATTCGCGCGCGCTGAGCTTGACCACGAGACTCGTGATGATGGCCGCGACCAGAATCGCCGTGCCCGTCGCGAGCGGCTGGAAGTCCCAGATCGCGCCGTAGGGCGTGTTGTACAACGTGATGAACACGGCCTTGTCGAGCCCCGGCCACGGAATTTTCACATCGCCGATCAGAAAAATCTTTGCCACGGTCCAGACGATCACGACCACGGACACGATGATCCACGGATACCAGCCCTGGCCGCCGCCGATCTTGCCGCGCACCTCGCCGACACGATCGATGTCGACCGCGAACGCCGGGTCGGCGGCGGGCTTCCACACGCGCAGAAACGCGATGGTGACGATGAGCGAAACCAGCGACGACAACACGTCGGTCAGACTGTAGTTGACATAGTTCGACGCGACGAACTGCGTAAGCGCGAAGCTCGCGCCCGACACCAGCAACACCGGCCAGATGCGCAGCATGTTGCGAAAGCCGGCATACACGGCGATCACATAGAAGGGCAGCAGCAGCGCGAAGAACGGCAGCTGGCGGCCGACCATTTTCGCGAGCGAATCGGCGGGCAGATGCGTGACCGCGCCGAGCACCGTGATCGGCACGCCGAGTGCGCCGAATGCCACCGGCGCGGTGTTGAAGATCAGCGTGAAAGTGAGCGCCTCGAGCGTCGGAAAACCGAGCAGGATCAGCAGCGAACTGGTGATCGCGACCGGCGTGCCGAAGCCCGAAATGCCCTCGAGCAGCGCGCCGAACGAAAAACCGACCACCACCAGCACGACGCGCCGGTCGTTCGGCAGATTGTCGATCATCCACATGCGAAACGCGGCGAAGCGGCCGGAGCGCTGCGCGATGTTGTACAGCAGGATCGCGGTGAACACGATCCACATGACGGGCCAGCACGCGAACACGACCCCGGCCGCGACCGAGTCTAGCGCGAGCCTCACCGGAAACTTCCATCCGGCGATGGCGACGATCAGACCGACGACGAGCCCCGCGAGCGACGCCTGCCACGCGGGCCGGCGCGCCCAGCCGAGCAGCACCAGCACGACGATGATAGGCAGCGCCGCGACAAGAAACGACGCAAGCAGGGAATTGCCGACGGGGGTGAGTAGTTGATGAAACATCACGTCTCCTTCGTTGTTGTTCGAAATCGACGCGGAATTGCCAATGACGGGACGCGTCGCTGGTGCAGGACGGATGAGCGCCGCCGATCGACGAAACACCGGCGGCTCGCTTTTAAACGCTTACTGTGTGTGGCCTAACCAAGAATAGAGCGCGGGGCTCGCGCGTCAAGAAGGGAAACTACGGGAGGAGCGAAGGCGCACGGCGGGGAAGGGCGACTGACATGGGGAGCAGCGCCGGGGGACAGGCCTCGAGAAGCCGCTTTCGACAAACCGGGCTCGAGAAATTGGCGTTAGAAACCGGCTTCAAGAAACCGGCTCAACAAACCCCCTCAAGAAACCGGCCTCAAGAAACCGGCCTCGAGAAACGCGCCTCAAGAAACCCGCCTCAAGAAACCCCCCTCAAGAAACCCGCCTCAAGAAACCCGCCTCAAGAAACCCGCTTCGCCCAACGCCGCTCAATGATGCCGGCCCCGCCCGCCACCGCCCCACGACCAGCCGAAGCCGATGGACACCGCCGGGCCATACCAGCCCGGATAGCCATAGCCGTACCACGCCGGATAAACCGGCGGCGGATAGTACGCGGGGTAAGCCGGCGCTACATACACCGGCGGCTGTGCGACCACATACGCCGGCGGTGAAGTATCCGGTCCTGGCTGCGCCTGCTGACCTTGTTGCACCGGTGCGGACTGCGACGACTGCGGCGCGGACTGCTGCCCGCCAGACGAGTCATCTATCGTGCCGAGCGGCACTTCGCGCTGGGTGGCGCTGGCCGGCACGGTCGCGTAATAGGCCGGGTAGGCGGAAGGGTAGTAAGCCGGATAGTAGCCGTACGGGTAATAGCAGCCCGACAGCAGCAGCGCGCCCGCCGCGCCGCTCAGCGCGAGCCGGCCGTGGCCGACAGATCGCACTGAGCGAATGCGCGGCAGGCGCATATGAATGGCAAGAAGAGAATCGATGACGCGGGACTTCATGGCGCGCTCCAGTTGCAGACAACGCGGCCGACGCCCTCGTCGGCACGTTATCGCACGAGCTTACGCCCATGAGGCGGGACGAACATTGCAAAACAGTAACGGTGCATTGCGTCTTGTTGCAGCCGCGCGTGGCGGCCGCTCATCCAACGCCGTGTTCATGCGGCAATGATCCCCGCATGACTCTGCCTGACCGCCGCAAACGCGGGCGCGCTTTTGCACCCGGCCCGCATTGCAGCGTCATGCATGAAGGCCTACTTGCCGACCTGGTTGCCGATCACGCCACCCACGGCAGCGCCGCCGAGCGTAGACAACGCGTTACCGCCGATCACAGCGCCCGCCGCACCGCCTACGCCCGCCCCGATTGCAGTGTCCCGTTGCCGCGTCGTCATACCCTCGCATGCGGAAAGGCTTGCGACAACCGCCACGATCATCGCAAGCGAACCCATTTTACGGATCGATTTCATGATGACTCACTCCCTTTGTTGTGATTCGAAGCCGCCTGTCGTTATGCGTTTGCTGGTTTGATCTTATCGCCGCAACCGGTTTCGAGTTGTATGCGGTTGTCAGCAGACTGACGGTTTCGTAATCAAATGTTTCCCTTGATGGAGCATGCGCCGTGCCTGCCCGCCGGACGAAAAAAGCCCGCCTTGGAGGCGGGCTTTGAGCGGAAAAAGTTGTGCGCGCATCGAGTCCGGCGGCAGCCGGCGCGATGCGCGGCCACTCGTCATTGCCGCTGATAGATCTCAGCGCCTTTCTTCATGAACTCGATTGACTTCACTTCCATGCCTTTTTTCAGCGCTTCGTCGTCGGTGACGCCTTGTTGCGCTGCGAACTCGCGCACGTCCTGCGTGATCTTCATCGAGCAGAAGTGCGGGCCGCACATCGAGCAGAAATGCGCGACCTTCGCCGAATCCTTCGGCAGCGTTTCGTCATGGAATTCGCGCGCCTTGTCCGGATCGAGGCCCAGGTTGAACTGGTCTTCCCAACGGAATTCGAAGCGTGCCTTCGAAAGCGCGTTATCACGCACCTGCGCGCCCGGATGACCCTTTGCCAGATCGGCGGCATGCGCGGCGAGCTTGTACGTGATGATGCCGGTCTTCACGTCGTCCTTGTTCGGAAGGCCCAAGTGCTCCTTCGGCGTCACATAGCAGAGCATGGCCGTGCCGAACCAGCCGATCATCGCCGCGCCGATGCCCGACGTGATGTGGTCGTAACCCGGCGCGATGTCGGTGGTGAGCGGCCCGAGCGTGTAGAACGGCGCTTCGTCACACCATTCCAGCTGCAGGTCCATGTTCTCCTTGATCAGTTGCATCGGCACGTGGCCGGGGCCTTCGATCATCGTCTGCACGTCGTGCTTCCATGCGATCTGCGTGAGTTCGCCGAGCGTCTTCAGTTCGCCGAGCTGCGCTTCGTCGTTCGCGTCGTAGATCGAGCCGGGACGCAGGCCGTCGCCGAGCGAGAAGGCCACGTCATACGCCTTCATGATTTCGCAGATGTCTTCGAAATGCTCGTACAGGAAGCTTTCCTTGTGATGCGCGAGGCACCATTTCGCCATGATCGAGCCGCCGCGCGAGACGATGCCGGTCATGCGCCTGGCGGTGAGCGGCACGTATTGCAGACGCACGCCCGCGTGAATCGTGAAATAGTCGACGCCTTGCTCGGCCTGTTCGATCAGCGTGTCGCGGAAAATTTCCCACGTCAGGTCTTCAGCCTTGCCGTTGACCTTTTCGAGCGCCTGATAGATCGGCACGGTGCCGATCGGCACAGGCGAATTGCGGATGATCCACTCGCGCGTTTCGTGAATGTGCTTGCCGGTGGACAGGTCCATCACCGTGTCGCCGCCCCAGCGGATCGCCCACGTCATCTTGTCGACTTCCTCGCCGATCGAGGACGTCACCGCCGAGTTGCCGATGTTCGCGTTCACCTTTACGAGGAAGTTGCGGCCGATGATCATCGGCTCGCTTTCCGGGTGATTGATGTTGTTCGGGATGATCGCGCGGCCGCGCGCCACTTCCTCACGCACGAATTCGGGCGTGATTTCGGTCACGCCGTTCGGACCGAATGCGCTCGCACCGAACGCCTGGCCCGGATGCTGGCGGCCCATCATCGCGGCGAGCTTTTCGCCGTTCGGGCCGCTCTTCTTCAGGCTCTCCAGGTATTCGGCGCGGCGCTGGTTTTCGCGAATCGCGATGTACTCCATTTCCGGCGTGATGATGCCCTTACGCGCGTAGTGCATCTGCGAGACGTTCTTGCCGGGCAGCGCGCGGCGCGGCGTGCGATGCAGGCCCTGGAAGCGCAGTTCGGCGGTGGCGGGGTCGGCGGCGCGCTCGCGGCCGTAGTCGCTCGTGAGGCCGGTGAGCGCTTCGGTGTCGCCGCGTTCTTCGATCCAGCGTTGACGCAATGCGGGCAAACCGGCGCGAATGTCGATCTTCGCGTCCGGATCGGAATACGGGCCCGATGTATCGTAGACGTAGACGGGCGGATTCTTTTCGCCGCCGAAGCTGTCAGGCGTGTCCGCCTGGCTGATTTCGCGCATCGGCACGCGGATGTCGGGGCGGGAGCCGGTCACGTAGACCTTGCGGGAATTCGGCAGCGGTGCGACGGCGGCTTCGTCGACGTGGGCGTCGGCGGAAAGAAACTTCGGATTGGCGTTCATGCGTGTTCTCCATGTGTCGGCCGGAGTGGGCGATAGCACGCCTTAGTCCGGTCCCATGCAATGTGGGGCCGCTAAGCAGGAGACGAGATGGAAGTAGTCGGAATTCGCGAGGGGTGAGGCAGAGGAGCTGGAGTGCGAAATCCGTACGCTTCCCTGCGCTGGCATTATCCAGATCAGGTTCAAAGGGTATTTCTCACCCACGTGGCACGGACCTCCAACTCTCGTGCGACGCAGGACCCCCGCGTTAGCAGCGCACACGATACACCCGCCGGGCGCTGCTTGGCAACCCATGCGCGATGCCTTGGGCGGCACGCGCGCACGACGCGGCGGCCAGATTCGGCGCCTGAATGCCGCTGTGATGCAGCGGGCTTTCATGCGCCATTTACGGACTATGCTTGTATTGACGGCGGCCGCCACTCATGACGCGCCGCAGCAGAGGTGGCGCGTGCCTTCTCGCGGCTTGCCTAGCGCGTGAAGTCGTCGGCCGCTTCGGGCTGATACAGGATTTTCTCGAGCTTCAGCACTTTTTCATCGCCGCTTGGCGGCATGAAGCGGATGTGCTCGCCGCGCTTCGCGCCGAGCAGCGCGAGGCCCACCGGCGAAAACACATTCAGGCGGCCGTGCGCGAAGTCGGCCTCCGGCGGATAGACGACGGTCCACGTCATGTGCTCGCCGCTCGATTCGTCGACGAGCGTGGCCTGCGAGTTCATAGTCACCACGTTGGCTGGAATTTCGCGCGAGTCGACGATCACGGCGCGCTCCAGGACGTCGTCGAGCATTTCCTGAAAGCGGGCATGCGCGCCAGGCGCAGCGGCGTGCTTCTCAAGACGGGCGACGTCGAGTTCGGTGAGGTAACACTGCTTGGTCCTTCTGGTGGCTTTCACGGCGGCTGCTCCAAATCGATCTGCAATACGGCTGCAATTCCTATACAAAAAACATCATGAGGATGTGATCGCCCGGCGCCCCGAAAGTCCCCTGAGGGACGACGCGGCTTCGGGCGAGAGAGCGAAGCGCGTCAGTCGGGGTGCCGGGCGGCGAGAAGCGGTGCCGTTGTTGGCGAAAGCGTTCGCAACCGTTGGCCGGCCCCTCGCGGCGCGAACTGCACGCGCGCGCAACCGGTTGCGCGGCAACGGCGCAAGCGGGTGAGGCGGCGGGAGGTCGGGAAACGCATGAAAGGCCAGTAGGTATGGAGTGGAGTGAACGACGCGCCGCGCGAATTCGCGTGATGAGAACCGCACAGAAGCGGTGCGAAGGGTAGATGCATGTTAGCACGGCGTCTTTCAGGGGCCTTGGCGAACCTTTCGTCGCCGTAGGTGTTGGAGTGGGTCCGAAACCGGCGATGTGGCGCGAGCACTCGCCCCGGCGGCCCGCAAACGCGAGGTGAAAAAAATTTGCAGCGCGGTGTCATATCCCGCCGCGCGCCTCGACAAACGTGCAGATCCTGATCGGAGCACGTCATGCAATCAGTCTTCAAGCGCCGCACGCGTAGGCCGCATCGGCCGTTTCAGCCGCTTCAGCGCGCGGTCGCACTCGTCACCGCGCTCGCGCTGTTGTGCGCGAGCGGTCTCGCGAGTGCAGCGAGCGCGATGTGCAGCGCGCGCAGTCCTGCACATCGCGTTGCGCTCGTCGAGCTTTACAGCAGCGAAGGCTGCAATAGCTGCCCGCCCGCTGATGCGTGGCTCGGTCAATGGAAAAACAGCGGTTCCACGCAGAGCGTCGTGCCCCTTGCGTTGCATGTCGACTACTGGAACAGCCTCGGCTGGACCGATCGCTTTTCGCAGCATCGTTTCACCGAGCGCCAGCAGATGCTTGCCGATCTTGCCGGCGGCCACACGGTCTACACGCCCGAGGTGTTCGTAGCGGGCCGCGAGTTGCGAAGCTGGTCGCAGCCGGACAGCTTCCAAAGCCGGGTCGGCAAGCTGATCGCCGAGCCGGCAAAGGCCAACGTTGCGCTGGAAATAAAGCCGCGGCCGGGTGGCGACGTATTCGACGTCGCCGCCCGCTTCGACAGTGCGGCGGCGGATACCGCGACGCGGCTCGACGCATATGTCGCGGTGTATGAAAACGCGCTGAGCTCGCAAGTCGGCGCAGGAGAAAACCGCGGCGCGACCTTGCATCACGAAAGAGTCGCGCGGCAATGGATCGGGCCTGTGCCGCTCGTTGGCGGCACGGCGCAGATTCGGCGCGACATCCGTCTCGACGATGCCGAGGCCATTGGCGACCACCACGTTCTCGCCGACCGGTCCGGCGTGGTCGCCTTCGTCGAAAACGCCGCAACCGGCGACGTTCTGCAAGTGGCCGAACTGGCCTTTTGCCCCTGAGCGCGCGTCGTCAATTACAGGAGATTCCCATGGCAACGCCTGATGTCGTTCGCGGCAACGCGCCGCCGGCCGCGCCCGCGAGCGGAGCGATCCATCCGCTCTGGGTGCGCGTTACGCATTGGTTGAACGCGCTCGCGGCCATCGTGATGATGCTGTCCGGCTGGCGCATTTACGACGCGTCGCCGGTCTTCGCGTCGTTCAGCTTTCCGAGCCAAATCACGCTCGGCGGCTGGCTCGGCGGCGCGCTGCAATGGCATTTTGCCGCGATGTGGCTGCTGGTGTTCAACGGTCTGGTGTATCTCGCGCTGAACCTGCTAAGCGGGCGTTTCGTGCGCAAGTTTTTGCCGCTTTCGCCGCGCGCGGTATGGCGCGACTTCCTCGCCGCGTTGACGGGCAAGCTTTCGCACGCCGACTTGCGGGTCTACAACGCGGTGCAGAAATTCGCCTACCTGTTCGTCGTTTTTGATCTGATCGTGCTGGTGCTGTCCGGGCTCGCGATCTGGAAGTCGGTGCAGTTTCCGCTGCTGCGCGAACTGATGGGCGGCTACGACAACGCACGCATCGTCCATTTCTGCGCGATGGCGCTGATGGCCGCGTTCATTGTCGTGCACCTCGCGATGGTTGCACTCGTGCCGCGTTCGCTGCTCGCCATGTTGCGCGGACGCTGAGCGCAACGTTCGAATATTACGGATACCGAATCATGAACAAGCCCTCTGAAACATCGCGGCTGGCGCGCGCCGGCAAGCTGGACCGCGAGTCGATTCTGATCGACGCCCGGCGTGAGCTTTCCATGCCGTCGCGGCGTCTGTTCGGCAAGCAGTTGCTGTCGCTCGGCGGCCTGTCGCTGCTGACCGGCTGTTCGCTCACCGACGACGAATCGGTCAACAGGTTTCTCGTCGCCGTGTCGCGCCTGAACGATCGCGCGCAAGCTGCGTTGTTCGACCCGAAGCTGCTCGCGCCGACTTACACGGAAGCGCAAATTACGCGGCCGTTTCCGTTCAATGCGTACTACGGTATCGACGAAGTGCCGCACGTCGACGCATCCGGCTACAAGCTGAAGATTGGCGGCCTCGTCACGGGCCAGCGCGTGTGGACCTTGTCCGAACTGTACGCGTTGCCGCACGCCGAGCAGATCACACGGCATATCTGCGTGGAAGGATGGAGCGCGATCGGCCGCTGGGGCGGCACGCCGTTCGGCGATTTTCTGCGGCGCATCGGCGCGGATACGAGCGCGAAGTACGTCGGCTTCAAATGCGCGGACGACTACTACGAAAGCATCGACATGCCGACCGCGCTGCATCCGCAGACGCTGCTCACCTTTTCATACGACGGCGAGCAACTACCCGCGAAATACGGCTTCCCGATGAAGCTGCGCATGCCGACCAAGCTCGGCTACAAGAATCCGAAGCATATCGTCGAGATGTTCGTCACCAACACGTATCCTGGCGGCTACTGGGTCGATCAGGGCTACAACTGGTTCGGAGGCTCCTGACGCGCGCGGATCGCAGCAGGCGCCCTGTGCCTGCGCGATCCCGGGTGGCAGAAGCTTCGGAAATACGCCGGCTGGAGCCGGTTCGATTCATCCACAACAAACGGAGTGATCCCATGAAAAAGCTTGCAATCGCCGCAGTAGCCGTCGCGTTTCTGACCAGTGGCGGCGCCGCGTTCGCCCAGGCGAGCGGCGCCATGTCCAACGATTCGATGTCGCATGACGCGATGTCGAAAGACGCCATGTCGAAAGACCACATGAAAAAAGACGCGATGAAGCACGACAAGATGAAAAAGGGCGACGCGATGGGCATGAAGCACGAGGCGTCGGGCGCGATGAGCAACTGAGAAACCGGGCGGGACGCGGCGAGCCGTTGCAAAACCTTGCGCGGCGTCGCAGTTGTCCCCATGCGCACCGCATAGACCGCCTGGTGCGGCGCGTGTCAGGGCAGAAAGCCGGGGTGCCGTTCGGCCCCGGCTTTTTGTTGCATGCGCACCAAAAGTTACGATTCTTTCGCCTGGCGCGGTGGGCGCTTACTGCATAATGCGATGCTGTGCGCCGCGTATTCTCCGCGCGTGAGCCGCGAATCTGCCGGAATGACCGGCGCGGCTATGCAGTTCCCGTATGGCTTTCTTTGTTAGCCAACTATCGTCCTTCGCTCCACCATCATGTCCGCCAGCCTCGCCCGTTTGACCGCATCGCCGATGCGGTGTCCGCCGTCCCCGCAGCGGGAATCCCGAACGGCGTGGGCGGGTTGACGGTATGTCGCAGGAACTCTCCGGCTGGTTTTCGCGTGGTTTTCCGCTCCGTTTGCCGCGCTCGCGCAACGGTCAGATTGCGCTCGCGCTCGGTGTCGTCTATCTGGTGTGGGGCTCGACCTATCTCGCCGTGCACGTCGCGCTCGGCTCGTTCCCGCCTTTGCTGATGTCGGGCCTGCGCAATCTGTTCGCGGGCGTGGGGCTGTTTGCGTTTGCTGCGCGCCGCAATCCGGTGTGGCCGAGCCTCGCGGAGATTTGCAATGCGGGGCTCGTCGGCACGATGCTGGTCGGCTTGTCGAGCGGCATGTTGGCGTACGGCATGCGCACGGTCGGCACCGGCACGGCGGCGGTGATGGTTGCCACCGTACCGCTTTTCGCAACGGTGATCGCGGCGGTTGCCGGGCGCAAGATCGGCAAAGGCGAGTGGTTCGCGGTGGGGCTCGGGCTCGTCGGCATAGCGATTCTGAGCCATGGTGACAGCGCGCCCGGATCGGCAGGAGGCAGTCTCGCCATTCTGTGCGGCGCGCTCTTCTGGGCGGGCGGCGCTCATCTCGCGAGCCGCCTCAAACTGCCGTCCGACCTGTTTCTCTCGACGTCGCTGCAAATCGGCCTTGGCGGTGCGATGTCGACCATGGTCGCGTGGGTGTCGGGCGAACGGATGCTAGAAGTGCATTTCCTGCCGGTGCTGGCGTTCATTTATCTGATGCTGATCGGCACGATGGCCGCCTACGTCGCGTACGGTTTCCTGATCCGGCACACGAGCCCGATCATCGCGAGCAGCTGCATGTATGTGAATCCGGTAGTGGCCGTGGCACTCGGCGCGTTGCTGCTCGGGGAGCCGGTCACGCATTCGACGGTGATTGCGACCGTTGTGATTCTCGTGAGCGTGGGATTGTCTTTCTGGCTCGATTATCGGAAGAAAGGGCTCGCTTGATGCGCGAGGCTCTCCGTGAAAGAGAGCAGCGCTCGCGCACGAACTCAGTCACGCCCGCCGCGCTAAAGGCGGGCGGCCAGTTCCGCGCCTTCGCGAATCGCGCGTTTCGCGTCCAGTTCGGTGGCGAGCGCCGCGCCGCCGATTACGTGGTAACGCGAGCCGCGCGCATCCGCTGATTTCCCGTGCGCGGACTCGCGTGGATGCAAATCCCGCAGCGATTCCTGTCCCGCGCACACGACGATGTTGTCGACCTCGAGCCACTCTTGCGCGCCGTCGCGCGCAATCTTCAACCCGCGTGCGCCAATCTCCAGATATGAAACGCCGGCGAGCATCTTCACACCGTTTCTCGCCAACGTCGCACGATGCACCCAGCCCGAGGTCTTGCCGAGGCCCGCGCCGAGCTTGCCGGCTTTGCGCTGCAGTAGCCAGACCTGCCGCGGCGGCCGAGCAGGCGCGGGCGCCTTCA
Organism: Burkholderia sp. WSM2230; assembly: GCF_000472445.1. Taxonomy (GTDB): domain Bacteria; phylum Pseudomonadota; class Gammaproteobacteria; order Burkholderiales; family Burkholderiaceae; genus Paraburkholderia. The sequence goes on along the minus strand of NZ_AXAJ01000004.1, from coordinate 112,510 downwards.
GGCCACCGGGCTCGCTCACAGACAGATCGACGCCCCATTCGTCGAGCCACGCATCGCGCGGCACCGGCAGCGGCTCGTCCGCGCGGTGCAGCAGGAACTCGCTGATGTCGAAGCCGATGCCGCCAGCGCCGATCACCGCGACGCGGTTTCCCACCGGTGCTCCGCGCAACACGTCGACATACGACAGAACATTGGGCGCGTCGATACCCGCAATGGCCGGCCGTCGCGGCACGATGCCGGTTGCGATCACGATGTCGTCGTAAGCGCCGGCCGCGAGCAACGCGGGGTCCACGCGCGTGCCGAGCCGAACGTCGACGCCATGCCGCTCCAGCTGGCTCTGGAAATAACGGATCGTTTCGCTGAACTCCTCCTTGCCCGGCACGCGCATCGCGAGGTTGAACTGGCCGCCGATGGTTGCGGCCGCATCGAACAGCGTCACGCGATGTCCGCGCGAGGCCGCCACCGTCGCCGCCGACAATCCCGCCGGCCCGGCACCGACCACCGCGACCGAGCGCACTTTGTCCGGACTCGTGACCGGCCGGTACACCAGTTCGGTTTCGCGGCCCGCGCGCGGATTGACGAGGCAGGTTGCGCGCTGATTCCTGAACGTATGGTCGAGACAGGCCTGATTGCACGCGATACATGTGTTGATTTCGCGCGTGCGGCCCTCGGCGGTTTTCAGCACGAACTCGGGATCGGCGAGCAGCGGCCTTGCCATCGAAACCAGATCGCCCGCGCCGTCGGCGAGCAATGATTCCGCAACCTCGGGCGTGTTGATGCGGTTCGAGACGATCACCGGCACGCTCACAGCGGCTTTGAGCCGCGCGCTCAATGCGGCGAACGCTGCGCGCGGCACCGACGTGACGATGGTGGGAATTCGCGCCTCGTGCCAGCCGATTCCCGTATTGAACATCGTCACGCCGGCCGCTTCGAGCGCGCGCGCGACACGCACGGTTTCATCCCACGTATTGCCGCCTTCCACCAGATCGATCAGCGAGAGCCGGTAGACGACGATGAAGCGCTCGCCGCACACCTCACGCACACGTTCGACAATTTCGCGCGCAATGCGCATGCGGTTGTCGATGCTGCCCCCGTATCGGTCCGTGCGACGGTTGGTGCGCGGGCACAGGAACTGGTTGAGCAGATAGCCTTCGCTACCCATGATCTCGATGCCGTCGTAGCCCGCGCGCTGGGCGAGCTTCGCGCAGCGCGCATAGTCGCGCACGGTCTTCTTTATGCCGCCGATGCTGAGCGCGCGCGGCCTGAACTTCGAAATAGGCGACTTCAATGCCGATGCGGACACAACCAACGGCTGATACCCGTAACGCCCGGCATGCAGGATCTGCAGTGCGATCTTGCCGCCTTCCTCGTGAACCGCTTGCGTGAGCCGCCGATGATTGTGCAGATCGAACACAGAGTTGAGCGTGCCACCGAACGGCAGCAGCCATCCTTCACGATTCGGCGAGATACCGCCGGTGATGATCAGCCCGACGCCGCCCTTCGCGCGCTCGCGGAAGTATTCGGCAAGCTTCGAATAATTCCAGAAGCGGTCTTCCATGCCCGTATGCATGGAGCCCATCACCACGCGATTGCGCAAGCGGGTGAAGCCGAGGTCGAGCTCAGCGAGTAAGCGTTGGTAAGACATACAGGCTGCCGTTGTAAGTATGGGGTGCGCACGAACGATACACCGCACGATCGTGCCCACCATCTGAGGAAAGCTTCTAATGCTCGCGGCATGTTGTCCGGCAAGACATTCTCGCGGCGCCATAAGCCAATTCGATGGTCGCGGCACAGCCATTGCTCGTTGGGTGCGTCCATCGACGTGGACCGCGCCGCGCCTTAAAAAAAGCGCGCGACGCGCAGGGATAGGAGGGAGTGCTTCGCCCTGGACAGCCAAAGCGAGACCGTTCGAACGATTGCCGAACACGGTTTCCGATGGCGGAACCGGGAGCGTGCGCCCGCATATGAATGGGCGGAGAGCCCGACATCGAGATAGGTGATGACAATGAAACTGATTCGAACCATGGCGGCCATGATTGCCGTCGCATCCGTGCTGAGCGCATGCGGCGGGGGCTCCGACGACGTAGGCAAGGAGCTTGGTGTCACCAACCCGGAAATCCATTTCGTGCACGCCATCCCGAGCGGACCGGCGGTGGATTTTCTCGTCAACGGCAGCGCGCCCTCCGGACAGACGAATGTCTCGTATAAGGGCGTGACGAACTTCACAAACATCAACACGGGCTCGACGAATGTCGCCTATGCGGCGACCGGCACCACGACCGCGCTTGCGAGCGGCAACTTCCCGAACGTCGCGAAGGGTCACGAATATACGGTGCTCGCGTTGCCCGGCACCGCGGCGCCGGACATCGGCCTGATCGACGATCCGTTTGACAAGGGCCTGCTGTCCAACAGCGCACGCGTGCGCGGCTTCAACGCATCGGGCAACGCGCCGAATCTCGACCTCTATCTTATGCAGGCCAGCAACACGAGCATCAGCAGCGTTTCGCCGACCATGGCCGGCGTCGCGTTCAAGAACGCCGTGCCGGCGAGCGGCCAGGATTCGATCTACGTATCGGGCGGCCAGTATGTACTGATCGCGACCGCGGCGGGCAGCAAGACGCCAATTTATCAATCGCAGTCGTTCACCTTGTCGAACAACGCCGACTGGCTCATTACTTCGGTGCCGATCGGCGGTGCGCTGAGTCAGCTCGCGGCCGGGCAGATTCATCTGCTGATCGTGCAGAACGGCAACACGAGCACACCGAGCGTCGAGCTCCCGAATACGCTGACGGGCGTATAAGCTCGCTAGCAAGCATGCGCGCATTGCAGCGCATGGCATAGCGGCAAGTCCTGGGGAGGACGGGGCGGCGATTCACGCAAGTGGGTCGCCGCTTTGTTTTTGCGGACCGCTTCTCACGATGCCCGCTTGTCGGCTGCGCAGGCGGCGTCGACGCAACATCCCGCACCCGTTCAGTTCGCGTCCGGCAAAGCCAGCAAAAAAGCCCGCCGCGGTTTCCCGCAGCGGGCTCGATGATGCATCACGCCGATCCGCCATGCGCCTCACAGGCACATGGCTTGACCAGCAGCGATTTACTTTGCCTTTTCGGCCTGATTGGTGAGGGCGTCGCCGCCCTTGGAGATGTCCTGGCCGGCACCTGCCATCGTGTTGCAGCCGGCGAGCGCGGCCGTGCCTGCAATGAGGAGCAAAGCGATCAGTCGATTCATGGAAGTTCTCCTTGTCTAGAAGGTATCGGTTGACGTGTCCCGCTAGCGGCTCTGCTAGCTGCCGACCGTGGCTTGCGCCAGTCGATCCGGTCTGATTGCATGGTAAAAAAAGGGCGTGTGCGGCGCTGTCGGCTGCGCTGCGATTTTGTTGTAGGTGTGCTCTGGTGTTCGCGTCGGCGCACTCCTACAACGACGCATTGCGCGGCTTCGCAACGCGCTCAGATGGGCGTTCGCAGCGTAGCAGGCGAGGCGTCGCTGCCCGGCTGCACAGCCGTGCTCACGCTCGGCATGACGACACGAATGTCTGTACCGTTGGGCACGCCGCGCCGGATGTCGAAGCGCCCGCCATGTGCGGCGACGCGCTGACGCATGCCGAGCAGACCGTGCGTGTGAGTGCGCTTCAGATCGGCCGGCATGATGCCGACGCCGTTGTCGGCAATGTCGAGAGTCACGAAGCCTTCGCCGATGTGCAGACCGATCGACACCTGCGACGCACGCGCATATTTCGCGGCGTTCGTCAGCGATTCCTGCGCGACACGAAAGAGCGCGATTTCCGTTTGCTCGTCGAGTTGAATATCGTCTTCTGGAAGCTGCAGGTCCAGCGTCCAGTTGTTGCGCTGCGCGGCTTCGTCGGCGAGTGTGCGCAGCGCGGTCACGAGACCGAAGTTTGCCAGCACCGTGGGACGCATGTCCTCGATGATGCGGCGCTTGAGCGCAATGCCCTGGTCGAGGTTGGCGAGCGCGCGCTTAAGCTTCTCCGAGATGTCGGGAGCACTGTCCTTCAGCTTGCGGTTTGCCCACGCGACGTCCATCTTGCTCGCGGTGAGAATCGCGCCCAATTCGTCATGCAGTTCGCGCGCGAGCTGCGTCTTTTCGTTTTCGCTGACGGCCTGCAAATGCCAGCCAAGCGCCTCCAGTTGACGGGTGCGTTCGTTGACCAGTTGATCCAGCTCTCCTTGCTGCGTAATCAACTGACGCTGCACGCGCGCCTGCCTGTCAATCTGAATGCCGAGATTGCGGAACAGCAGAATGAACAACACGATGTTGAGCGCCGAGAGTCCCGCCGCGCAAAGTGTCGAGATGCGCTGGTCAGCGCGGCTCGCGGCGAGCGCGTGCTGCGCGCGCCGCTCTTCGTTGTCGCGCAGCAGGCTGAGCGTGCTCTCGACGAACGCCGCGTCGACAGCTTGCGCGCCGCTCATGCTCCCGCATGCGGCAAGATCGAGTGGATGCATTGCGGCCCGCTGCAACGCCGCTGCGCCCGCACTGATTCGTGCGTCGATCAGCGCACGAATCTGCGTGAAGCTCGCAAGCTCGGCGCCGTCGGCCTTGGGGCTGAGGTAAAAGCGCTGCAGCGGCTCTTCGCTTGCGCGGATGCGTGCGGCAGTTGCGCAAAATGCGTGGGCGGCGTCGTCGCGCTTCGTCAGAAGAAACTCGCTTTGCTGTGCGCTCAGATGCGATAGCTGGCTTGCCAGCGCGCTCAGTTGCACGGTGACGTCGCGCGCTTCGAGCGCCGTCTCGTACTCGGCGGCAATGCGCTCGCGGGCAGTTTCCAGAATGACGAGCCCGCCTACCGTAATTACGATCGCCACGGTCATCGCGATTGCCCAGCTGCGGGTGCGCATCCATGCGCTCAGGCGCGCGGCGGCGCGGCGCGGTTGCGCGTCGCGCTGCGCATGGTTCGCGGCCTGGCCTGGCATTGCCCGGCTTGGCGCTTCATGCGGTACTTCATACGGTGCGTCGTTCGGCAAATCTGGCGCGTTGTGCACGTTAGACAAGTTCGACTCCCTGGATACGCATCAGTGTAGCGTTCGACGCCGCGCCCGCGCGAGCACTGCGCTGAGTGCTGTCCTCAGCAAAGGCGCGCGGCGTAAAGCTGCCGTAATCCAATGTAAGCGGATTCTCACACGAAAACCGGAGCGCGTCGGAATGCGCCCGCCGCCGCTGCTGGATAGGATGAACCCTGATCCCATTCACTGTTTCAGGAGGAAGCCATCATGCTGAAGTGGGCGTTGTTTTTCGCCGTCATTGCGGTGATAGCCGGCCTTCTTGGCTTTACCGGCATTGCTGCGGGCGCGGCGGCAATCGCGAAGTTCCTGTTCGTCGTCTTTGTGATTCTGTGCGTGGTGTTCCTCGTGCTCGGCTTCGTGGTGACGAAAAAAATTGTCGATTAGCGCCGCTTTTGCCTTTTCGCTTTTGCCTTTGTAGGGCGCCCGAAGAAGGGCAGGGCGAGGCGGCGCTGACGCAACGCAAGCGCACGAGAATTCACGCGGATACCAACAAGAAGGAGAGTTGCCATGCTTCACTATGCCATCGTCTTTTTCGTCATCGCCATCATTGCAGCGGTGTTCGGTTTCACCGGAATCGCGGCGGGCGCGGCCGAAATCGCGAAGATCCTGTTCTATATTTTCCTCGTCGTGTTCGTGGTCACGCTGCTGCTTGGCGTGTTCCGAACGTAGACCTGAACATGACGCTAACGGCGCGTCGCGGGCACGTTTCGCGATGCGTCCATTCCCCCAATACGGATAAAGGAGAAACTCAATGGCGAACACACCTGGCGCGCAGGGCGCGGCATCCGGCTCGAGCGACCCGTTCGTGATGGACATTCAGAAGATCCGCGAGGACGCCCGCAAGCACATGTCGGACGGTCCCGTCACGCAGAGCTATGGCGCGGATCGCGACACCGTGCTCAAGCTGCTCAACGACGCGCTCGCGACCGAAATCGTCTGCACGCTGCGTTACAAGCGGCATCACTTCATGGCGAAGGGCATCAACTCGGAAGCCGTGGCCGCCGAATTCGCGGAGCACGCCGCACAAGAGCAGGAACACGCCGACCGCATTGCCGAGCGGATCGTGCAGCTTGGCGGCGAGCCGGACTTCGCGCCGGACGGCCTAAAGACGCGCGCGCATTCCGAGTACAAGGAAGGCGAGAACCTCACGGACATGATTCGCGAGAACCTGGTCGCCGAGCGCATCGCGATCGACACCTATCGCGAGATCATCCGCTATCTCGGCGAGAAAGACGTCACGACGCGGCGTCTGTTCGAAGAGATCCTCGCTGTCGAGGAAGAGCATGCGGACGACATGGCCGATCTCCTCCAGGGTCGCGAGTGAGCGTGCCCGGCAAGGCGAGCGGCTGGCCGGCAGTGGCGGCCGCCATGATCCCGACACACGGCGCGTCGGCACGCGCCGCGACATCATTACAATGTCTGCTTTGGAGCGACGCCATCGTACGGACACAAAGCCGATGATTCGAGTGTTGATAGCCGACGATCACGCGATCGTCCGAGGGGGGTTCAGACAGTTCGTCGCCGACGAGCCGGACATGTGCGTGGCGGCGGAAGCCGCGACAGGCGACGAGACCATCAGCCTCGTGCGCGAGCAGGCATTCGACGTCGTGCTGCTCGACATTGCAATGCCGGACAAGAACGGCATCGACACTCTGCGCGTCATCAAGCAGGTGCGCCCCGAGCAGGGCGTGCTAATCCTCTCCGGCTACCCGGAGAGCCAGTACGCGATCAACCTGCTGCGCGCGGGCGCGAACGGTTATCTGAACAAGGACTGCGAGCCGGACGAAATCGTGCGGGCGATTCGTGCGGTGGCGCGGGGGCATCGTTACTTGTCTGAAGCAGTGGCTGACACGCTCGCCGACAATCTGGACAAGCCGGCGGCTGCGCGGCCGCACGAGGCGCTGTCCGAGCGCGAGTTTCAGATTTTCTGCAAGCTCGCCGCGGGGCAGATTCCCACTCAGATTGCCGAGGAATTGCACTTGTCCGTGAAAACGGTGAGCACGTACCGGGCTCGCGTGCTCGAGAAGATGCGGTTGGCGAACAATGCCGACCTCACTTACTACGCGATCAAGAACGGCTTGATCGAATAATGGACGATCGAGAGATCCCGATGAACAGCGAATCGAACAGCCTTGCCGAGTCAGCCAGCCGCGCACCGTTGCGCGTGCTGCTTATCGAAGATTCGCCGCTGATCCGCCGCAGCCTTGTGGAAGCCATCGACGCCTCAGGTTCGCTGCGTGTGGCCGCCTATGCCGATTCCGCCGACGAAGCCATCGCACTGCTCGGCGACGAAGCATTCGACGCAGTGATCGTCGACCTGCAGCTCAAGCGCGGTTCAGGCGTGCCCGTATTGGCCTATTTGCAGCGCGAAGGCCTGATCGACTCCGTGTTCGCGGCGGTGCTCACCAATCATGCGTTGCCTGCGTATCGCGAGCGCTGCGAACAGTACGGCGTGCGCCACTTCTACGACAAATCGTTCGAATTCGATCGCGTGATCGACGCGCTGCACGAATACGCGTTCGCGCGAAGCCACGGCTAGGCGCGTCCCTCGTCATTCTTTCGTTTTCACGTGCGGCGCCAGATGATTCCATGCGGCGAGGCCCGCGAACAGCAGGCCCGCGACGCTCACACCCACCCATCCGAACACCGGCCACACGGCCGCGCCCACGCCCGAACCGAGCGCTCCGCCGATGAAATACGCGACCATGTACACCGTATTCACGCGGCTGCGCGCGTCGGGCTTCAGCGCGTAGATGCGCGACTGATTCGAAATCTGCGCGGCCTGCACGCCCACGTCGAGCACAATCACACCGATCACGAGCCCCGCGATGCTTTTCGCGGAGGCGCCAAAAATCACGAAGGAAATCGCCACCAGCAGGATGGACAGCGTGATGATCGCGCGCGGTCCGCGCCGGTCCGCGAACTTGCCGGCAAGCGGCGCCGCGAGCGCACCCGCCGCGCCGACTATGCCGAACAGACCCGCCGCCTGCGGTCCGAGATGAAAGGGCGGACCGGCCAGAAGCAATGCAAGCACCGACCAGAAGATGCTGAACGCAGCGAAGAGTGCCGCGCCAGTGAGCGACGCCTCACGCAACGCGCGATGTTCGACGACCAGATGCCACATCGACACCAGCAGCTTGCCGTAGGGCAGCGTAGAGGTCGGCTTGCTTTTCGGCAAACGCAGGATGATGACCACCGCGAGCGCGAGCAGCGCGACCACAGATGCGGCGAATACCGCGCGCCAGCCGAAGTACTGCGCGACGATGCCCGCGGCTGTCCGCGCGAGCAGGATGCCGAGCAGCAGGCCGCTCATCACCGTGCCCACCGCATGACCGCGCCCGGACGGCGGCGCGAGTTCGGCGGCGAACGGCACCGCTTGCTGCGCGATGGTGGCGAGCACGCCGATCGCGAGGCTCGCGGCGATCAGCACCGGCAGCGCGGGCGCGGCCGCCGCCACCACGAGAGCGACGCACATGCCCGCGGTTTGCAGCAGGATCAACGCGCGCCGGTCGAAGCGGTCGCCGAGCGGCGCGAGCAGCAGCATGCCGGCCGCGTAGCCGAGCTGTGTGACGGCGGGCACCACGCCGACCCACGACGAATTTGCGGGAAACGACTGCCGGAAGTTGTCGAGCAGCGGCTGGTTGAAATAGATGTTCGCGACCGCGACGCCGGCGATGGTGGCAAGCAGAAGCAGCAGGCCGCGCAGCGACCGGTCGGCGGAAACGGGTGTGGAGGCGTTGGACGTGGACATGGCAGAGGACAGTGGGCGGACCGGCCCATGCGCGGTCCTCGAGCGTGCCGATCATACCGGAGCGAACGGGATCGTGCTGACTCGCTGCCACGCTTGCGCAACGTTTGTGCGCGTTGCGCACGGCGAGTTACACACGACTTGGCGCTTGTGACAAAAATGCGAAGTTTGCTGCACACGGGTTCGTAGAATCGCCGCGCTATCCGGCCCACTTCTCACGATCCGATGAAAGAACTCCCTCTGTCTTCTTCCCGGCGCCACGCGCAACCGGAGCTCGCGCCGCGCCGCATCGGCGGATGCCTGCTGATCGCGCTGCTGTGTCTCGCGGGGTGGACGTTCATCACCGCGTGGGCGATGCGCGACCCGCTGCACCTGATGCTCGAATGGGAACTGCTTGCAGTGTCCGTGCGAGCCGGCACGCATGGCTGGTATCGCACGGTGATGGTGATGACGGGCTTCGACGTGTTTATCGGCGCATTCATGGTCGCGGGCATCGGCTGGTTCGTGCTGCTCGCGTGGCGCAAGTCGGCGCGTTTGCCTACTCACGTGCAGGCGTGGCTCGGCGCCATTCTCGCGATGCGGACAGGCGCGTATCTGCTGAGCGATTACATGACGCACACCATCGGCATCCACATCGCCATTCCGTTTGACGGCCTGATGCAGGCCATTGTCGCCGCTGCGCTCGGCATACCTTATTTCAGGGCGTCGCGGCGCGTGCGGCAGACCTTCGTCAACCGTTGAGCGCGTTGTCGGCAAACGCGTTCAGTCAATCAACGCGCCCTCGGGCTCGTAGAACGGATAGGGACCATCGGCGGCGTCGACATACGCGTGATGCGTGACGATGCCAGTCGCCGGATCGTAGCGATGCAGCGCATAGGCGGGCGGCTCCATCATGAAAGCCGACGGCGCATCGTCGCGAAGGTCGAGCGCCACCTGATGCGCGGGCGCGGGCACCGCGGATGCGATGGTGCCGCCAAAGCGCACGAACATCGGGCGATGCACATGCCCGCAGATCACGCGCTCCACGTTCGGATAGCGCGCAATCAGCGCGGCGAGCTTGTCGGCCGCGAGCGGATCGAGCCGCAGCCTGTCCATGTGTCCGATGCCGCAGGCAAACGGCGGATGATGCAGCGCGACCACGGTCGGCTTGCTGCCCGCTGCGTCGAGCTGTGCCGCGAGCCACGCAAGCCGCGCGTCGCACAGTGTGCCGGCGCTTTGGCCGGGCAGCAGCGAATCCAATGCGATCAGACGCAGCGGACCGACATCGACGGCGTAATGCACGAACTCGCCGCCGCTTTGCAGCTCCGCGCGCTCGGCAAACGCAGCGCGCAGCGCGGCGCGGTCGTCGTGATTGCCGACGAGGAGCAAGTAGGGAATTTCCAGCGGCGCGAGCAGTGCCTTCAGATGTTCGTACTGTTGCGGTTCGCCTTGATCGACGAGATCGCCCGTCATGATCACGACGTCGGGGCGAGGATCAAGCGCGTTCAATGCGGTGACGCATCGCGCAAAATGAGCAGCGGTATCGACGCGGCGATAGGCGAGCGCGCCGGGCCGCTTGATATGCAGGTCGCTAATTTGAGCCAGCAGCATGGGGTAGTCCTGTTGGTTTCGCGCAGATGCAAAGCGCGGCTTCATTACGATAGCGCAATCAGCGCGTCCTGCCCGATGGAGATACCGACCGGCGTGCCGCGCGCGAGTGCGACGCGGCCCGCCACGTCGACGAATAGCGCATCGGGAGCGGCGCCGCTAATCGTCAGCCGCGTGCGCTCGCCGAGAAATGCGCTGCTTTCCACGGTGCCGCGCAACTGCGCTTGAGCCGGATCCGCGAGAAAGGCGTCTTCGGGGCGAAAGAAAATCTCGTGCTTGTCGTCGGCCCGGGCCGCCAGATGCTGATGCGCCGACGGCAGCGGCACCGCGCCGCCCGTGGTCGTCAGCAGGTTGCCGCGGCGCTCGCCTGCCACGCGATTGATGGTGCCGACAAATTGCGCGACCGCGCGGTTCGCGGGCCGATAGTAGATGTCGCGCGGGGCGCCGATCTGCTCGATACGTCCCGCGCTCATCACGACGATGCGGTCGCCCAGCTCCATTGCTTCGGCCTGATCGTGCGTCACATAGACGGTGGTGATGCCGAGTTCGCGCAGGAGCGCATTCATCTCGCCGCGCAATGCGTCGCGCAACCGGGCGTCGAGCGCGGTGAGCGGTTCGTCGAGCAGCAGCACGCGCGGCTGCACGGCAAGCGCGCGGGCGAGCGCGACGCGCTGACGCTGGCCGCCGGACAATTGATCGATTGGTTTGTCGGCGTGCGCAGTGAGACGCATCATGCCGAGCAATTCGTCGACGCGTTTTCGTGCGGTATCAGCCGGCATGCGGCGGATTTTCAGGCCATAACCGATGTTGCCGCGCACCGTCAGATTCGGGAACAGCGCATAGCTCTGGAACACCATGCCCACCTGGCGTTTTTCGATGGGCAGTGCGGTGACGTCGTCCTCGCCGAAAGCGATGCGGCCACCCGCGTCGGGAGTCTCGAGGCCCGCGATCATGCGCAGCGTGGTGGTCTTGCCGCAGCCGGACGGACCGAGCAGCACGAGTGTCTCGCCTGCGTCGATGCGCAGATCGACCGGTTCGAGCACACGTGTGCCGCGAAATGTTTTCGCGCACTGCGTGAGCGTGATGGGAACCGAAGCGGAAACGCAAGAGGGGGCAAAGGCGGGTGTCATGGCGTCGTGATGGATTTCGAAGAAGCTGCGCCGCGGCGTTTCGCCGGGCTGCGCTGGCCGGTCGCATCGACGCCCAGCCATTGCATGGCGACGAGCAGCGGCATCGTCATGATGAAAAAGAGAATCGTGTAGGCGCTGCCGATCTCGATGCGCAACGACGCGTACGTGTCGGCGAGACCGACCGGCAGCGTCTTGGTGTCGGGCGTGTGCAGCATCCACGTCAGATTGAATTCGCCGATGGAAAGCGTCAGCACCGCGAGCGCGCCCGCCACGATGCCCGGCCTTGCATTGGGCAGCACGATGGTCACGAAGCGCTGCATGAAGCTTGCGCCGAGACTCGCAGCGCCTTCTTCGAGCGTGCGCAGATCGCTGCTCGCGCATACTGCGGCGACCGCGCGCACCATGAACGGAAGCGTGAACACCACATGCCCGACGACAATGAACGCGACGCTCATGCGAAACATCGTGAAGCCGCCGTAGACCACGAGCAGCGCAAGTGCGGAGGCAAGCCCAGGCAGCGCGATCGGCAGCACGAGAAACTCTTCGATGATGCGCGAAAGCCGCGTCCTGCTGCGCGCGAGCACATAACCCGCCGGCACGCCAGTCAGCAACGTGATGACCAGCGTCGCCGCCGCGACTTCGAGTGAAAGAAACACCGAGCCGTGATATTGCGTCCACACTTCGCCGAGCCAGCGCAATGTGAAGCCGCTCGAGATGCCCTTGAAGTAGTTGACCGTCAAGCCGGCGAGGATCGACATCGCGACCGGCACGATCAGAAACGCGCACAACAGCAGCGTGACGAACCATTGGCCTGCCGCGAGCCACGTTCTGGCGTCGGGCATATGCAGTCGCGCGCGGCGCTTGGGGAGGGCCGCCTGTGAGGTGGCAGTTATCGAATTCATCGAGAGGTCCTGCATGAGGTTTGCGCTGCTGCCTTGTCGTGTGACTCCGCTCATGCACTCGCTGCCACGGCTGAGCCGCTCATGCTGCGAGCAAGAGCGAGCACCGCCCATGTAACGATGCCAAGCACGATCGAGAGACCCGCGGCCGTCACCATGTTTGCGTTGAGCGTGAACTCGGTGTAGATGGTCATCGGCAAGACGTCGATGTCGGTGGCGAGTGTGAAGGCGGTGCCGAATGCGCCCATCGCGGTGGCAAAGCACACGGCGCCCGCCGCGATCAGACCGGGCGACAGCGCGGGCAACACGATGTCGCGCGTAATGCGCCACGGCGATGCGCCAAGCGAACGAGCGGCTTCCTCGAGCGAGGCATCGAGTTTCGTCGCCGAAGCCATTACTGTGACGATCACACGCGGAATCGAGAAGTACAGGTAGCCGAGAAAAAGCCCGCTCATCGAATAGGCGAACACCCAGCGGTCGCCGGTTAGCTTGAGCGAGAGCGCGCCGACGAGCCCCTGGCGGCCCGCCAGCATAATGACCATGAAGCCGACCACCACGCCCGGAAACGCGAGTGGAAACGTCAGCAACGCGAGCAGCGTGCGCTTGAAGGCGAACTCGCGGCGCGCCAGCAGCAAGCCGGCGATCACCGAGAGCACCAGCGTCGCCGCCGTCACCGCCGCCGACAACACCACGGTTGCGCCGAGGCTCGACATGTACCGCGGATTCGCGAGCATCGCGCGATAGGTGGCGAACGCGTGGCCGTCGCCGCTCAGTTGCGCGAGCGCGCCCATCGGCAATAGCCAGAACGCGATGAAAACCGCCAGCGCCGGCGCGAGCAATGCGATGCGCCAGCGCAGCGGGAACGTGATGTCGTTCAATGCATCACCTGCAGGTAGCGTTCGCCGAAGCTCGCCTGCTTCTCGGCCATCTTGCCGAAATCGACGGGTTTTGCGCGGGCATAGTCGCTTGCCGGCAGGAACTTCGCCGCGGTCTGCGCGCTCATCGCATTCGCACGCACCGGACGCAGATAGGCGTCCGCCCACAGCTTCTGGCCTTCGTCGGAGAGCACGAAATCCAGAACCTTCTTGCCGTTCGCTTCATGCGGCGCGCCTTTCACCAGACTCATCACATACGGCACGGAAATCGTGCCTTCCTTAGGAATCACAAATTCGACGTTTGCGTGATCCTTGTATTTCGCGCGATAGGCGTCGAAATCGTAGTCGAGCAGAATGGGAATTTCGCCGGACATCACGCGCGCGTACGCAGTCTGCTTCGGCACGATCGGCGCATTCGCCTTCAGCTTGCGAAACCAGTCGAGGCCCGGCTCGAAGTTATCGAGCGTGCCGCCGAGCGCCTGGTTTACTGCCACCGCGCCCGCATAACCGACAAACGCGCTCGACGGATCGAGGTAGCCGATCATGCCTTTGTATTCGGGCTTGAGCAGGTCGGCCCACGAGCGCGGCACCGGCTTGCCTTCGAGCGCATCCTTGTTGACGAAGAAGCCGAGCGTGCCCGAGTGGATCGTGAACCAGTAGCCTTGCGGGTCCTTCAGGTTCGCGGGAATGTCGTCCCAATGCGCGGGCTTGTACGGCTCGACCACGCCCTTTTCTTTGGCCTGGAATGCCGACGATACGCCCAGATACACCACGTCCGCGACCGGGCTCTTCTGCTCGGCCATCAATTGCGCAATCGACTGGCCCGAGTTCTTGTTGTCGAACGGCACGCGGATGCCGGTCTTCTGCTGGATCGCCTTGATCTGGCTTGCCCAGTCGGCCCATTCGGGCGGGCAGTTGTAGCAGATCGCGGTTTCGTCGGCGAGGGCAGTTTGCGGCGTGACGATGGCAAGCGCGGCGTTCATGAGCGCGCCGGCGCATAGAGCGACCACGGTGGACTGCGTGAGGCGGCGCATCAGCGGTTTTAGCGGTGAAATGAGCGGCGAGGCGAGGCGTTTCGACGAGCGGGTCACTGGGGTTCTCCAGGAAGGGGAAAGAGCGGGCGGTTCTGTTTGTTGTTCGACGAAGTTGTGTTCAGCGAGTTGTTCAGGACTCGAGATGAAGTCGCGCGCTCGCGCGCATTGCAACGCCGCCGCCATGATTGGAAATTGCGGCGATGGTCGCGCCTTCGCGCAGGCTGTGCGGCAGCGTCAATGCAAGCGGCGCGTCGCCGAGCTGTTCATAGCTGCCGGTGACGCGCGCCAGCAAACGACGCCACGCCGCGCAGCCGATTTCGCGGTTCGGCGCGCAGACGCTCGCGAGCGGCGGCGACAGCAGTTCGCCCATCGCGAGGCCGTCGAAACCGAGAATCGACATGTCGCGCGGAATCTGCAGACGCGCGCGGCGCAGGCCGCGCATCACGACCATCGCGAGCAGGTCGTTGCTGCAGAAGAGTGCGCTCGGGCGGTTCTGGCCGTGCGTCAGATGGGCGAGCACCGAGGGCGCGAGTTCGTCCGCGTTGAAATCGACTTCGAGCGCGGGTGCGGGCGTGAGGCCCGCCTGCTGCATCGCCTGCGCATAGCCGAGGTGGCGCTGACGCGCGCGGTCCGACGCGGCGAGCGTGCCCGCCAGCATCAGGATGCGGCGATGGCCGTGCGCGATCAGCATGCGCACGCCTTCGTAAGCAGCCAGACGGTTGTCGACCGAGACCGACGGACGCCGCACCGTGTCGTTGTGCATCAGCACGTAGAGCAGGCCGTCGCGGTCGAGTTCGTCGAGCAGCGGATGGGTGTCGGCGTCGGCGACCGTGAGAATGAGACCTTCCACGCGATGTTCGCGCAGCGTTTCGATCGCGCGGCGTTCGCGGTCGGCGTCGTACTGCGTGGTCATCAGCATGAGCCGGTAGCCTTGCGCCGCCGCGAGTTCGTCGATGCCTTGCAGGCACTCCGCGAACACCGGATTGGCGAGCGTCGGGACGATCACGCCGATCAGCCGCGTGCGCTCGCCGCGCAGTTGACGGCCGAGCGGGCTCGGCCGGAACTGCAGGGCGTCGATGGATTGCCGCACCTTGTCGAGCGTGACCGGGCTCACGGTGTGCGGCGCGTTGATCGCGCGTGAGACCGTCGCGATCGAAAAGCCGGCGTGCGCGGCAACATCCTTGATTGTCGGGGTCATGATTTCCGCTCGGTTGTAAACGTTTTCGGAGCGGATTATCGGGAACGTTTATGACTTGCAGATGACTTGGGAGATAGACGCGCGGCGGGTCTGTCAGGCGGCCAGCGGGCCGGTTGGTCGGCCGTGCGGCGAATGGTAGAATGCGCGTCCACGCGGTTTTCCCACCCTCGCCGGGGTGATGAAATTGGTAAACATAGCGGACTTAAAATCCGCCGCTTCACGGCTTGCCGGTTCGAGTCCGGTCCCCGGCACCATGATTTCCTGGCAACCTTTCGTAGTTCGCTGTAAAGCTCGTAAGTTAGAGCGATAGGGCGCTTCTTCTCTTCATCTTTCCCTACCGCTTGCCGGTCGGCACTTGAATTCAATCGTGGCCCGACCCTGCCTCGCGAAACGGTTTGGCAGGCGTTGACGAAGCGCTTCTCGAATAATGTGCTTTGTCCATTTTCAGGATGCGGGGCAGGCGATAATTCGAAGTATGCAGAAGACCCCCGGCTTCGTGCTCGCCGTGGTCGAAAGCCAGAAGGCGGTCGGCAAGAAGCAGTTTGAACGCGCGAACTATTACACCGGAAAGACGATGATTTTCGACGCGGACAACTTCAAGAGTCTGGTGGCAACGTCGCTGAACTAGCGCGCTCTCGCACGCCGATCGTCCAGCCGGCACCGCCCATCCCATCCCACCCCACTACATCCCAAATCCCACACTTTGCACAACCCCGCATCCCCGTAACCGCTCCAGACACTGGGGAATGCCTGCACTTGAGCCGTTGCCGCCGGGCGTCGTAGAATCGTCGGACATCGGTTTGGGGGTCCAGCAATGTGCCTGGCTTCTCGTTGCGATTACAGTCGAACAACCCGGCGCCCTCCGGCGCTTTCGCGTCCCGCCTTCCGGGTTGAGACGAGCGTTTGCCGTGCAATCGCCGTTGGCCTGGCGCCATGACCCCGCTGATTTCCGTCAACAAGCTCAGCAAGAGCTTTCCCGGCGTGCGGGCGCTTCACGACGTCCAGTTCGAACTGATGGCAGGCGAAGTCCACGCGCTGATGGGCGAGAACGGCGCCGGCAAATCCACGCTGATGAAAATCCTGGCCGGCGTGTACTCGCGCGATTCCGGCGAAATCCTCCTGAACGGCGAGCCGGTCCATTTCGCGAGCCCGCGTGACGCGCAAGCCGTCGGCGTCGGCATCATTCATCAGGAACTCCAACTGATGAATCACCTCACCGTCGCGCAAAATATCTTCATCGGCCGCGAGCCGCGCGGGCGGCTCGGCCTCTTTCTCGACGAAGACAAGCTGAATGCGCAAGCGCGTGAAATCCTCTCGCGCATGCATGTGAAACTCGATCCGCGCGCGATGGTCGGCGACCTCACGGTCGCCAGCCAACAGATGGTCGAGATCGCCAAGGCGTTGTCCTTCGATTCGCGCGTGCTCATCATGGACGAGCCCACCTCTGCGCTCAACGACGCCGAAATTGCCGAGCTGTTCCGCATCATCCGCGAACTGAAAGCGCGGGGCGTTGGCATCATCTACATCTCGCACAAGATGGACGAGTTAAAGCAGATCGCCGACCGCGTTACCGTACTGCGCGACGGCGAGTATGTGGCCACCGTCGACGCCGCGAACACCACCGTTCAGGCCATCATCGGCATGATGGTCGGGCGCACGTTAAGCGATACGACTCCCTCGGCGCGCGCCGCGACGCAAGGAGAGACTGCGCTCGAAGTGAGAAACCTGAACGCCGGCCCGCTCGTGCGCGACGTGAGCTTTACCGTGCGCCAGGGCGAGATTCTCGGCTTTGCCGGTTTGATGGGCGCTGGGCGCACCGAAGTCGCGCGCGCGGTGTTCGGCGCCGATCCCGTCGAGTCCGGCGAGATCTTCGTGAAAGGCGCCAAGGCGTCGATCAGGCATCCCCGCGATGCGGTTGCGCACGGCATCGGCTATCTCTCGGAAGACCGCAAGCGCTTCGGCCTCGCAACCGGCATGGACGTCGAGTCGAACATCGTCATGTCGAACCTGCGGGACTTCCTGTCGTGCAACTTCTTCCTGCGTCGCGCGCGGATGCGCCGCCGCGCGAACCATTTCATCAATCTGCTCGCGATCCGCACGCCGTCTGCCGCGCAGGAAGTGCGCCTGCTGTCGGGCGGCAACCAGCAGAAGATCGTCATTGCGAAGTGGCTCGAGCGCAACTGCGACGTGCTGTTCTTCGACGAACCCACGCGCGGCATCGACGTCGGCGCAAAGAGCGAAATCTACAAGCTGCTGCGCGCGCTCGCGGACGAAGGCAAGGCGATCGTGATGATCTCGTCGGAGTTGCCGGAGATTCTGCGCATGAGCGACCGCATCGTCGTGATGTGCGAGGGCCGCATTACCGGCGAACTCGGCGCAGCCGAGGCGACGCAGGAGCGCATCATGCATCTGGCCACGCAGCGCCAAACCCTGAAAGCGGCGTGAGCCGCGTGAGGACGCTATGACACTGCAATCCGATTCTCCCGCACTGACCGGCGAGCGGCGCCTGAGCGGACTGAAGGCCCGCATCTTCTCGCCCACGGCTTTGCAGAAGCTGCTTGCGTTCGCGAGCCTGATTCTGCTGCTGGTGTTCTTCAGCTTCGCGTCGCCGGCTTTCATGCAGATGGACAACATCCTCGGCATTCTGCAGGCGACAGCGGTCAACGGCGTGCTGGCGATTGCCTCGACGTTCGTCATCATCACGGGTGGCATCGACCTCTCGGTCGGCACCCTGATGACCTTTACCGCAGTGATTTGCGGCGTGTTCCTCACTTACTGGCATCTGCCGATGTGGCTCGGCGTGCTCGCCGCAATCGGCACCGGCGCGATCTGCGGGACGATCTCCGGCACGCTCACCGCGAAGATGAAAATCCCGCCGTTCATCGCGACGCTCGGCATGATGTTGTTGCTCAAGGGGCTCTCGCTCGTCGTGTCGGCGGACAAGCCGATCTATTTCACCGATACCGAGAACTTCTACATGATTTCGCAGGACTCGCTGATCGGTTACCTATTGCCGAGCCTGCCCATTCCGAACGCGGTACTGATCCTGTTTTTTCTAGCGATCGCAAGCTCGATCACGCTCAATCGCACCGCGCTCGGCCGCTACACCTTCGCGCTCGGCAGCAACGAAGAGGCGGTGCGCCTTTCAGGCGTCAACGTCGACCGCTGGAAGATCGCCATTTATGGCCTCGGCGGCGCGATTTGCGGCGTTGCTGGGCTTTTGATCGCGTCGCGTCTGAATTCGGCTCAGCCGGCGCTCGGGCAGGGCTACGAGCTCGAGGCGATTGCTGCCGTCGTGATCGGCGGCACGTCACTTTCGGGCGGCTCGGGCACGATACTCGGCACGATCATCGGCGCGTTCATCATGAGCGTGCTGACCAATGGCTTGCGCATCATGTCGGTCGCCCAGGAATGGCAGATCGTGGTGACGGGCCTCATCATCATTCTCGCGGTTTACGCCGACATCCTGCGACGCAGGAAGCGCTGAGCCCGCGCCGCACAATATCAACAAGAGGAGGCGCACAAAGGCTTCCTCGACGGCTGAAGAAGAAGGGTCCACACCTTAGAGGAGATAGTCCATGTTGAATCGAAAAGCATTCGGCGTCGTGCTTGGCTTGAGCGCGCTTATCGGCGCAACCACTCTCGCGCATGCGGAGGACGTTTATATTCCGCTCATCTCGAAGGGCTTTCAGCATCAGTTCTGGCAGGCCGTGAAAGCCGGCGCCGAGCAGGGCGCGAAGGAACACAAGGTCAGAATTACGTTCGAGGGCCCTGAAACGGAGGCGATGGTCGACAAGCAGATCGACATGCTGTCGGCCGCGCTCGCGAAAAAACCGCAAGCCATCGGCATCGCCGCGCTCGACAGCAAGGCCGCGATTCCGCTCTTGAGAAGAGCGCAGGCCGCGAAAATCCCGGTGATCGCCTTCGACTCCGGCGTGGACAGCGACATTCCGCTCACCACCTGCGCGACCGACAATCTCGCCGCAGCCGCGCTCGCCGCGGACAAGATGGCAGATGCAATCGGCAATGCGGGCGAAGTCGGCGTGATCGTGCACGACCAGACGAGCCGCACCGGCATCGACCGGCGCGACGGGTTCCTCAACGAAATGAAGAGCAAACACCCGAACGTGAAGATCGTCTCCGTGCAGTATGGCGGCGGCGACCATTTGAAGTCAGCGGAAATCGCCAAGGCGATGATCCAGGCGAATCCGAATCTCAAGGGCATATTCGGCGCGAATGAAGGTTCCGCGGAAGGTGCGGCAATCGGCGTGAAGGAGTCGGGCAAGAAGCTCGTGCTGATCGGCTACGACTCGGGCAAGGAGCAAAAGGACGACATCAACTCGGGGCTTATGGCGGGCGCGATTACGCAGAACCCGATCGGCATCGGCAAGTGTGTCGTCGATTCCGCGGTCAAGGCGCTCAAGGGCGAAAAGCTGCCGAAGAAAGTCGACACCGGCTTTTACTGGTACGACAAGAGCAACATGAGCGATCCGAAGATCGCGGCGGTGCTCTACGATTGATCGTCGCCTGAATAGAGCCGCCTTGGAGCGTACCCATGACCACCATCACCAGACTGTCGGTGCGGGACATCCGCTTTCCGACTTCGCGTTCGCTCGACGGCTCGGATGCGATGAACGCCGCGCCTGATTATTCGGCCACCTACGTAACGCTCGAAACGGACGCGCCTGGCGCACCAAACGCACTGGTAGGCCACGGCCTGACGTTCACAATCGGACGCGGCAACGAGATCTGCGTGAAAGCGGTGGAGGCGCTCGCGCCGCTCGTCGTCGGTAAAACGCTTGAGGAGATTGCCGCGGACATGGGCGCCTTCTGGCGCGCACTGACGTCGGACAGCCAGTTGCGCTGGATCGGCCCGGACAAGGGCGCGATTCATCTGGCCACGGCGGCGGTCGTCAACGCGGTCTGGGACCTGTGGGCGAAAGCGGAAGGCAAGCCGGTGTGGAAGCTGCTCGTCGACATGAGCCCCGAAGAGCTGGTGCGGTGTCTCGACTTCCGCTATGTGACGGACGTCATCACGCCGCACGAAGCGATTGCGATGCTGCATCGTCATGCGGGCACGAAGGCCGCGCGCGAGAGCGAAATGCTCGCGCACGGCTATCCGGCTTACACCACCTCCGCGGGCTGGCTCGGCTACGACGACGACAAGATCCGCCGCCTCGCGCGCGAAGGCGTTGCGCAGGGCTGGACGCATTTCAAGCAGAAGGTGGGCGGCAATCTCGCGGAAGACATGCGGCGCGCCCGCATTCTGCGCGAGGAAATCGGCGCCGAACGCAAACTGATGATGGACGCGAACCAGGTATGGGACGTGGATGAAGCCATCGCGAACATGCGGCATCTGGCGCAATTCGACCCGTGGTGGATCGAGGAGCCCACGAGCCCCGACGACATTCTCGGTCACGCCGCGATCCGTGAGCGGCTTGCGCCGATCGGCGTGGCAACCGGCGAGCACTGTCATAACCGCGTGATGTTCAAGCAGTTGCTGCAGGCGCATGCCATCGACTTCTGCCAGGTGGATAGTTGCCGCCTCGGCGGTCTTAACGAAGTGATCGTCGTGCTGCTGATGGCGGCCAAGTTCGGCGTGCCGGTGTGTCCGCATGCGGGCGGCGTCGGTTTATGCGAGTACGTCCAGCACATTTCGCTGTTCGACTATATCTGCGTGTCGGCGTCGCTGGAAAACCGCGTGCTCGAATACGTGGACCATCTGCACGAGCATTTCGTCGATCCCGTAGTGATTCGCAACGGCCGCTATATGCCGCCGCAAAGTCCTGGCTACAGCATCGAAATTCATGCGGCCTCGCTCGATCAGCACGACTTTCCTGACGGGCCGGTCTGGCGCGCGTGAGGCATCGTCGCGAGGCAGCCGTGTAAACTGCGCGTTTAGCGGCTCGCATTGCAGTCGAAATGCGGGCCGCCAACGCCGGCACACGACCATGCACCACCTGAAATGCCTGAGCGGCTATCCTCCCGCGCTGCTGGAGAAAGTCAAGAAACTGATCGCCGACGACAAGCTCGGCCCGTACCTCGCCGCACGCTACCCGAACGCACACGACGTGCAAACGGACCGCGCCCTCTACACGTATTGCGCCGAACTGAAGCGCGAGCATTTGCGCAGCGCCGAGCAGATCGACAAGGTCGTCTACGACAGCAAGCTCGACGTGATGCGTCATGCGTTGGGCCTGCACACCAGCATTTCGCGGGTGCAGGGCGGCAAGCTCAAGGCGAAGAAGGAAATCCGCATCGCGTCGCTATTCAAAACGGCAGCGCCGGAGTTTCTGAAAATGATCGTGGTGCACGAACTCGCGCATCTGAAGGAAAGCGAGCACAACAAGGCGTTCTACCGCCTCTGCGAGTTCATGCAGCCGGGTTACCATCAGATCGAATTCGATCTGCGGCTTTACCTCACGCATCGCGATCTGGCCAAGGGTCTGCGTGATTGATCAGGCAGCGGCCGCCTCGAGCGCCGACGCCTTCAGCAACACAGGAATCGACTTCGAAGTCGGCGTGCCGGCGCCGTCCGCGACGGACGACAGCGGCACGAGCGGGTTCGTCTCCGGATAGTAGGCGCCAAGGCAACCGCGCGGAATATCGTATTCGACAAGCAGAAAACCATCCGCGTGACGCTCGATGCCGTCGGCCCAAACGCTCGTGATATCCACGCGCTGGCCGGCCGCGAAACCCAGCATTGCGATGTCTTCCTTGTTCGCAAACAGCACGCGCCGCTGTCCGTACACGCCGCGATAGCGGTCGTCGAGGCCGTAGATCGTCGTGTTGTACTGATCGTGCGAGCGTGTCGTCATCAAGGTCATCAGGCGTTCGCCATGCTGCTCGCGCGCGCGATGAATCGGCGTGTCGAGCGCAATGGCATGCACGAGAAACTGCGCCTTGCCGCTCGGCGTCTTCCAGATTCGTTCGCGCGACGCGACGCCCAGATGAAAGCCGCCGGGGCGCTTGAGGCGCTCGTTGTAATCGTGGAAACCGTCGATCACTTTGGCAATGCCGTCGCGAATCAGCGAATAATCCGCGGCGTGCGCGAGCCAGTCCACCTTGTTGCTGCCGAGCGTCGCATGCGCCATGCGCGCGACGATCGCGATCTCCGAGAGCAGGTTCTCCGAGGCCGGCTTGTTCATGCCGTACGAGATATGCACCATGCTCATCGAATCCTCGACGCTCACGCCTTGCGCGATGCCGTTCTGCAAGTCGATCTCGGTGCGCCCGAGCGTCGGCAGAATGAGCGCGTCGCGGCCATGCACGAGGTGGCTGCGGTTCAGCTTGGTCGTGATGTGCACGGTGAGATCGCATGAGCGCATCGCTTCCCATGTGCGCGGCGTGTCGGGCGTCGCAATCGAGAAGTTGCCGCCAAGGCCGATGAACACTTTCACCTTGCCGTCGAGCATCGCCTGAATGGTGTTGACCACGTCGAGCCCATGCTCGCGCGGCGGCGCGAAATGGTAGACCTCGCCGAGCCGGTCGAGAAACGCCTGGGTGGGCTTTTCCTCGATGCCGACGGTGCGGTCGCCCTGCACGTTCGAGTGGCCGCGCACCGGGCACAGGCCCGCGCCGCGCCGGCCGATATTGCCGCGCATCATCATGAGGTTCGACAGCAGCTGCACCGTCGGCACCGAATTCTTGTGCTGCGTGAGACCCATGCCCCACGTCGAAATCACCGCGCGGCCCTTCGCGTAGATGTCGGCGAGCTTGAGCACGTCTTCATACGGCACGCCCGATTCCGCGACGATGGTGTCCCAGCTTTCGGCGCGCAGGTCCTCCGCGAACGCCTCGAAGCCCACCGTATGTTCGGCGATGAACGCGACGTCGAGCACGCGTGAAAGGCCCGATGCCAGCGCTTCGTCGTCGAGTTCGATCACGCGCTTGGCCACGCCCTTGAGCAGCGCGAAGTCGCCGCCGACTTTCGGGCGGATGAACACGGAACTGATCTTCGTGCTGCCGAGCGTGAGCATTTCCACCGGATGCTGCGGGCTCGCAAAACGCTCGAGGCCGCGCTCCTTAAGCGGGTTGATCGACACGATGGTCGCGCCGCGCTTCGCGCACTCGCGCAATTCGCCGAGCATGCGCGGATGGTTGGTCGCCGGATTCTGGCCGAAGATAAGCAGCGTGTCCGCGTGTTCGAAGTCGTCCAGCGTGACCGTGCCCTTGCCGATGCCCACGGTATGCGGCAAGCCGCGGCTCGTCGCTTCATGGCACATGTTCGAGCAATCGGGGAAATTGTTGGTGCCGTACATGCGCACGAACAACTGGTAGAGAAACGCAGCTTCGTTACTCGCGCGGCCCGACGTGTAGAACGCAGCCTGATTGGGATCGTCAAGGCGCTTCAGGTGGCCGGCGATCAGATCGAACGCTTCGTCCCAGCCGATCGGCACGTAGCGGTCGCTGAGCGCGTCATAGACCAGCGGGTCGGTCAGCCGGCCGTGTTGTTCGAGTTCGAAGTCGGACTGCGCCATCAGTTCAGCGACCGTGTGCTCCGCGAAGAAGGCGGGCGTCACGCGCTTGCTGGTGGCCTCCGCGGCCACCGCCTTCACGCCGTTCTCGCAGAATTCGAAGGTGGACGCATGTTCGCGGTCGGGCCATGCGCAGCCCGGGCAGTCGAAGCCGTCCGGCTGATTCTGCTTGAGCAGCGTGCGGTAATTGCCGCCCGTCACCTTTTCCTTGATCAGGTTGATGGCGACGTACTTGAGCGCGCCCCAGCCGGCGGCCGGGTGCTTATACGGCTCGATACGGGCGCCGCTGCTCGGGTCTGCGACTGGGTTGCTGCGGGTGTCGGTGTTCTTCATAAGGTGCCGCGCGTGGTCTGTCATGGCCTTTAGCCGATGTGACAAGCCTACTGTGTTCCAATCGCAGTGCAGCATACAGAAAAACAAAAAGGGAAGGGGTACAGTTCTGGCTCCTTGCGTTTTGTCATAGACTGGCGCGCGAGAGGTTCCCTTTCCTTGAGCCACGTCCTTGAAACTCTACGAAAAGCTCGCCGACGAGATCACCGAAGCCGTGCGCCGCGGCGTGTTTGCGGCGGGCGAGCGTATTCCGTCGGTGCGCCAGGCCAGTCAGCAGCATGGCGTCAGCATCAAGACCGTGCTGCATGCTTACGCGCTACTGGAAAGCCGGGGCATCGTCGAAACGCGTCCGCAGTCGGGTTTTTTCGTGCGCGAAGCGGCGCTCAGTGCGTTCAGGCCCGAGACGCGGCGCGTGGACGGCAAAATCATGCCGCCGGCAACGCCCATAACGCCCGTTGCCGCCGAAGTCGACGTGAGCCGCCTCGTGCTCTCGACACTGCGCAGCATCCGTGCGCAGGACGCCGTGCCGTTCGGCTCGCCGTATCCGGATCCTTCGCTCTTTCCCTGGCGGCGCATCAATCAGTATGCGAACGCAATTGCGCGCCGTCAGGCAAGCTGGAACCTGATCGACGATCTGCCGCCCGGCAACCCGGAACTGATCCGGCAGATCGCGCGCCGCTACGCCGAGAACGGCATGCCTGTCGATCCCGGTGAACTCGTCATCACGCTCGGTGCGACGGAGGCCATCAATCTCAGCCTGCAGGCGGTCGCGAAACCCGGCGACACGGTGGCCGTCGAATCGCCGACTTATTACGCGATGCTGCATGCCATCGAGCGGCTGGGCATGCGGGCGATCGAGGTGGCGACTCATCCTGTCGACGGCATCGACATCGACGCATTGGCGCAGGTGATCGCGAGACAGAAGGTCGCCGCGTGCATGGTGATGCCGAACTTCCAGAACCCGCTCGGCTTCCAGATGCCGGACGCGCGCAAGCGGCAACTCGTGGAACTGCTCGCCTCGCATCAGATTCCCGTGATCGAAAACGATGTCTATCAGGAGCTGTATTTTGGCGAGACGCGGCCGTCGACATTGAAAAGCTTCGACACGCAGGGGCTGGTGCTGCATTGCGCGTCGTTTTCGAAGAGCCTGACCGCGTCGTACCGGATAGGCTGGGCGCTGCCCGGGCGTTATCGCGCGCAGGTCGAGAAGCTCAAGTTTCTCAACACACTGACGACGCCTTCCGTGCCGCAGGTCGCCGTGGCCGATTATCTGCGTCAGGACGGCTACGACCGGCATCTGCGGCACGTTCGCAAGGTTTATCGCCAGCAGGCGAGCATCATGAGCGCGATGGTGCGGCGTTTTTTTCCGGCCGGCACGCGCATCTCGGCGCCGCAGGGCGGCTACGTGCTGTGGGTGGAGTTGCCTGAGCGCGTCGATTCGATGAAGCTGTATCAGGCGGCGCTCGCGCGCAGCATCACCGTCGGGCCCGGCATGATGTTTTCGACACGCAACCATTTCCGCCACTTCATCCGGCTCAACTACAGCTATCCGTGGACGGCGCAAAGCGAGGCGGCGCTAAAAACACTCGGCGAGCTGGTGGCCCAGATGGCGTGAAGCAGTACCGTCGCGGCGTGCAGAAATGCGCTCGGCGGATAAAACAGGGAGACATGAATGGATGACGATGAAATCGACCCGTTGCTGCTCGCCGTGCTCGGGCAACTGTGGCGCGCGCAAAGCGAAAGGCCCGCGCGGACGATGCCCGGCGGCGCGTGGTCGCTCGCGAAGCTGTCGAAGCAGGCCAACGTGCCGATGAGTGTGCTGCGGCGGCAGTTGACGGTGCTCGTCGATGGCGGCCTCGTGCAGACGACGTTCGACGAAGAGGGCGCGGGCACCGCGCGTCTCACGGACACGGGCCGCGATGTATGCGCCGGGCTGTTCGGCGCGGGCGGGCCCACGGAGGACGGCGAGCCCGACCCGGAGTCGCCGGATGCGGACGTGCCGCCGAGGCTTCACTGATTGATGACGAAGTTGCGAACAAAGCCGCGAACCACGTCGCGCCGATCCTTGCTCACGTGCGGTCCAACATCGCGACGCCGCAGAACCAGTCGCCGCCATGCGGCCGGTATTTCCACGGACTGCCGCTCTGCCCGATCACGTTCGGGCACTGCTCGCCGATCACAAGACCCGGATGCGCGGCCGTGCACTGAAGCATCGCGGTGTCGGCGGTAGAAGGCACGGGCACCGGCGGCTTGCTTCGCCGCTGCGGTTGCGCGAGCCCAGGTTCGTTGCCGGAATGCGCTGGCGCGGCGGTGGCAGAGATCGTTTCACTCGCCGCCGCGGGGCTTCGCTGCATGCCCGCAAGCACTTGCTGCAACTCGTCGATACGCGTGCCATACCACGTCCCAAGACACGCGGCGTCGCGGCAGTTGGCCTCGCGCCACGCCCATTTGCTGTCGCTGTCGGTGATGAAGGCGCGTCGGTCGCTCACTTTTCGTCGCGCTTTCCAGTAGAGTTGCCCCAGCGTATCGTCGAGACGCGACAGCGCGGGGTCGTTGCAGATCATCTTTTCGGTGAGAGAGCGTCCCTTGCTGCAATCGAAGCTCGCGGCCTGAGCGAACGGATGCACGATCAGCAGCGCGGCGAGCATAACGGGGCGGACGATTTTCATGACGATTCACGCGATGCGAGGTTGCTCATGCAGCGGATGATCGTCCAATCGCGCGTCATGCAGACGCCGGAACAGGCAGCAGTCCCGGCAAGTGATTACCAGATGTTTCCTTGCGCGGCGCGGTGTATGTCGCGATAGTGCAAGGCACGGCGCGCAGGCGGTGTGCGCAGGGAAAATATCTGGGCAGTCAACGGGTATACCCTGGTGCGCTGCTTACATAATCTTGCCGATGTTGGGTTGGGGGGCGCATATATGAACCGCGAAGCGACATCACGTATGGAGATGGGAGCGACGCCCGAGGATTGCCGTTACCGGCCGGATCTGGCCGAAGAGGTGCTGGCGTCGGAGCGCAGCGTGTTGAGGCTCATCACCCGCAATACGCCGTTGCCGGAAGTGCTGGACGAGGTGTGTCGCCGCGCGGAAGCGCTGCTGGGCGCGGGCGCGTCGTGCTCGATCCTGCTGCTCGATGAAGACGGCATGCATGTGCGCATGGGCGGCGCGCCGTCGCTGCCCAAGCGCTTCAGCGCGGCGATCGACGGCGCGACGATCGGTCCTTGCGCGGGCTCGTGCGGCACGGCGATGTACGAGCGGCGCCTCGTGGTCGTCGAGGACATCGAGACAGATCCGCTGTGGGCGGACTACCGCGCGCTGGCGTTGCCGTTCGGCTTGCGCGCGTGCTGGTCGGTGCCGTTCGAAAACGACGCCGGCGCGGTGCTGGGCGCGTTTGCCGTCTATTATCGCGAGCCGCGCCGGCCCACCGCGCAGGAAGAGACCATGCTGCGCGACATCAGCCGCAGCGTCGGGCTCGCCGTGCATCAGGACGCCATGGCGCAACGTCTCGCGCACAGCGAGGAGCATCATCGGCTCGTGGTCGATCATCTGATCGAAGGCATCGTCGTGCAGTCGCGCGCGGGCGTCGTGCTGGCCTGCAATCCGAGTGCGCAGCGCATGCTGCGCACGGGGCCGCAAATCATCGGACGCAGCATTCGCACCGTGATGGTGCGCGGCTTTCGCGAGGACGGCTCGCCGGTCGCGGAAGACGAGCGGCCCACCAACCAGGTGTTCGCCACCGGCAAACCGATGCTCGACGTCACAATCGCCATCGAACTGGTCAGCGGCGAAGTGATCTGGGTCACCGAGAATGTGGTGCCGATCCTCAAGCCCGGCCAGAGCAAGCCCGACTCCGTGCTGATCTCTTTCACCGATATCGGGCCGGTGCGCGAAGCCCAGCGCCAGCTCAAATTCCTGGCCACCCGCGATTCCCTCACCGGCCTCTACAACCGCGCCTATCTGACCGAGCGGATGAACAGCCTGTTCGCGCCCGGCGGCCCGAACGGCAGCGGCGATATGACGAGTGTCGCGGTGCTGTTCGTCGATCTGGACGGCTTCAAGAAGGTCAACGACACCGCCGGTCACGAAGCCGGCGACGCGTTGCTCAAGAGCGTCGCCGAGCGGCTCGCCGGTTGCGTGCGCCACGAAGACACGCTTGCGCGGGTGGGCGGCGACGAGTTCGTGATCGTGGTCAGCGCGTGCGACTGCAACGACCAGTTGATCGCGCTAGCCCGCCGTATCCTCGACGCGATCGCGGTGCCGTTCGCGGTGGCGGACAACGAGTACTACCTGGGTGCTTCGATCGGCATCAGCCGCTTTCCCGAAGACGGCCAGGACGCGCCCACGCTGATGCGCAACGCCGACTCGGCCATGTATCACGCGAAGCAGCGCGGCCGTAACAACTTCCAGTTCTTTACCGCCGAGCTCAATCAGCAGTTGCAGCGCCGCTTCGTGATCGAGCAGTCGCTGCGCCGTGCGCTCGCGGCCAATGAGCTGAGCCTTGTGTACCAGCCGATCGTCGACAGTCACGGCGGCCGGACCATCGGCGCCGAGGCGCTGCTGCGCTGGTACAACAGCGAGCTTGGCAACGTCTCGCCGGTCGAGTTCATTCCGGTTGCGGAAGACGCGGGCCTGATCGCGGAGATCGGGGAATGGGTGCTCGCGCACGCGTGCAAGCAGGCGGCGCACTGGCGGCGTACGCTCGCGCCCGACCTGATTGTCGCGGTGAATCTGTCGCCGCGCCAGTTCAACGACGGCCTCGTCGAGCGGATCGGGCGCTGTCTCGACCAGTCCGGGCTGGAGCCCGCGGCGCTCGAACTCGAAATCACCGAGCGGCTTCTGATGAGCGACAGCGACACAGTGCTGCCCATGCTGCAGGCACTGAGCGCGACCGGCGTGCGCATTTCCGTCGATGACTTCGGCACCGGCTATTCGTCGCTGTCGTATCTGAAGCGCTTTCCGCTGCACAACCTCAAGATCGACCGGTCGTTCGTCGCGGGCTTGCCGGATCATCGCGATTCGATTGCGATCACGCAGGCCGTGGTGGCAATGGCGCATTCGCTAGGCATGAACGTCACCGCGGAAGGCGTGGAGACACCCGAGCAGGCGGCGTTTCTGCGATCCATCGATTGCGACAAGCAGCAGGGCTATCTGTACAGCCGGCCGGTGGGTGCGAGCGCCTATGCGCGCGCACTGGCGGATGCGTGTGTGCCCGCGGCGAGCTGAGCCGCCTTGTGCGTTACCCGGTATGACGATGCCGCTGGGGCGTTGCGGGTAGTCGCTCCGCAATTGGCAGCATGGCGCAAGCCTGGCGGCGACTGGGCGTAAGATGCAACGACCAGCATACGAGCCGCGAGGAGAGTCGCCATGGCACAGCACTTCGACGCAGTCGTGATCGGCACCGGGCAGGGCGGTGCGCCGCTCGCCGTTCGTCTTGGCAAAAGCGGCCGCCGCACGGCGGTGATCGAACGCGCGGCATTCGGCGGGACTTGCGTGAACGTCGGCTGCACGCCGACCAAGGCGTATGTGGCGAGCGCGCGCGCGGCGCACGTGGCGCGCCATGCTGCACGGCTCGGCGTGCTGGTGAGCGGCGCGGTCAACGTCGAACTCTCGGCGGTGAAGGCGCGCAAGGACAAGATCATCGGGCAGTCACGCGACGGCGTCGAACAATGGCTGCGCGGCACGGAAAACATCACCGTATTCAACGGCCATGCACGCTTCACAGGACCGCATGCGCTGTCCATCAGCGGACCGGACGGCACGCTGCTGCACGAACTGAGCGCCGGCGAAATCTTCCTCAATACGGGCACGCGCGCGGTGGTGCCGCCGCTCGAAGGTATAGAGCGAATCCGCTATTACACCAACTCCAGCATGCTCGAGCTGACCGAGTTGCCGAGCCGGCTCGTGATTGTCGGCGGGAGTTATATCGCGCTCGAATTCGCGCAGGTGTTTCGCCGGTTCGGCAGCGAAGTGACCGTGCTGGTGCGCGGGGACCGCGTACTCACGCGCGAGGACGCCGATCTCGCGGAGTCGGTGCAGAAGGTACTCGCACGCGAAGGCGTGGAGTTTCGCTTCGGCATGCAGCCTTCGCGGGTCGAGCCGCATCCGCATCGCGAGAATGAAGTGTGCATTGGCTTCGAGCAGAACGTGCCGGCGCTCGAGGCGTCGCACCTGCTGTTCGCGACCGGGCGCGAACCGAATACGGATGATCTCGGCCTTGCCGCCGCCGGCATCGAGACAGACCGGCACGGCACGATTCCTGTGGACAGCCAGTTGCGCACCAACGTGCCGGGCGTGTGGGCAATCGGCGACATCAACGGGCGCGGCGCTTTTACCCACACGTCTTATGACGATTACCAGATCGTCGCGGCCAATCTGCTCGACGGCGGTGCGCGCACGGTCGACACGCGCGTCATGGCGTACGCGGTATTCGTCGATCCGCCGCTCGCGCGCGTTGGGCTCTCCGAAGAAGACGTGCGCAAGAGCGGCCGCGAGGCACTGATCGCGACGATGCCCATGTCGCGCGTGGGCCGCGCGCGCGAACGCGGCGAAACCGACGGCTTCATGAAGGTGCTCGCCGATGCGCGCAGCAAGCAGATTCTCGGCGCGGCGATTCACGGCATAGAAGGCGACGAGGCGATCCACACGTTCATCGACATCATGACGGCGGGCGCGCCGTATCCGACCTTGCAATACGCGATGCACATTCATCCGACCATCAGCGAGTTGATTCCTACTTTGCTCGACGGTCTGAGGCCCATGAAGTAGCGCGGCCCGCGAGGCGCGGATCGACAAGGCGTCCTGGCATCGCGGATAATCCCGAGCGGTGCACATTCAACCCCGCATTCACTCGAGGAACAGCCGATGGGCAAGGGACGCGTCGAAGCCTTCAGCGATGGCGTGATCGCCATCATCATCACGATCATGGTGCTCGAGATCAAGGTGCCGGAAGGCTTCGACCTGGCCGCGCTGCGGCCGCTCGTGCCGGTGTTCGGCGCGTATGTGCTGAGCTTCATCTACGTGGGCATTTACTGGAACAACCATCACCACATGTTCCATGCGGTGCAGAAGGTCAACGGCGGGGTGCTGTGGGCCAATCTGCATCTGCTCTTCTGGCTGTCGCTGCTACCTGCTGTCACGCATTGGGTCGGCGAAAATCATCTGGCTTCCTGGCCGACCGCGATGTACGGCGTCGTGCTCTTCATGTCGGCGATTGCCTATTTCATTCTGACGCGCTTGCTCGTTCGTCAGCATGGCCGCGATTCGACACTGGCAAAGGCGGTCGGCAACGACTTCAAGGGCAGGGTATCTGTCGGCATCTATCTGGCGGGCATCGTGCTCGCGTTCGTTGTGCCCTGGCTGTCGGCGGCGCTGTACGCACTCGCCGCCGCGTGGTGGCTGGTGCCGGACCGGCGTATCGAACACGTGCTGGAAACCTGAGCGTGCTCGCGTTGAAGCTCGCGAGATAGTGTCTTCATGACCTCATCCACACATCGTTCGCCGCCAAGCCGCATCGGCCTGATCTCCGACACACACAACCTCGTGCGGCCGGAAGCGCTCGACTATCTCGCGGGCTGCGACGCCATCGTCCATGCGGGCGACATTTGCAACCCGGCCGTGCTCGACGCGCTCGCGAAACTCGCACCGCTTACAGTCGTGCGCGGCAATAACGACATCGGCGACTGGGCCGCGTCCCTGCCGAGCCAAGCGACGCTCACCGTGCAGCAAGTCACGATTCTGGTCGTGCACGACATCGCCGACGTGCCAGCCGATCCGCGCAAGGAGGGCATCGGCGTGGTGGTGACCGGCCATTCGCACAAGCCGTCGATCAGCGAACGCGACGGTGTGCTCTTCGTCAATCCCGGCAGTGCAGGACCACGGCGTTTCAAGTTGCCCGTTTCGGCGGGCATTGTGATTGTCGAAGGTGCGCGGGCGGCGGCGAGATTCGATCTGCTGATCAAATGAAAAACGGGCCGGCTGTAAAGCCGGCCCGTCTTGCACAGATTCTCATGAACAGCGCGGCAGCGCGCCGCGCCTCATTTGATCACGCACGCGCCGTAGCGGTCGCGGCGTAACGTTCGTCCATCTCTTCGGCTTCACGCTCGCCGCGCAGCACGGCGTGCGCTTCCGCGCGCGTCGCGACGCACGGGCCCGAGCCGAGCAGCGGCTTGCGGGCGGTTTCGCGCAGCGCGACCACGGAGACGATGCCGATCAGCGACGCGCCCATCAGGTAATACGCGGGCATCATCAGATTGCCGGTGCGGTCGACGAGCCATGCGGTCACGAGCGGCGTCGTACCGCCGAACAGCGACACGGAAATGTTGAAGCCGATGGCAAGCGCGCCATAACGGATCTTCGTCGGGAACAACGCCGGCAGTGCCGACGGCATCACGCCCGTAAAGCACGACAGCAGCATGCCGAGAATCATCAGGCCGGCGAACACCGGCAGCACTGTGCCCATGCGGATCAGCAGCAGCGCGGGAATCGACAGCGCGAAAAGACCCACGCAGCCGAGCAGCATCACCGGTTTGCGACCGATCGCGTCCGACAAACGGCCCGCGGCGAGCGTTGCCGGCATCATCAGCACCATCACGATCAACACGATGAAAAGACCGTGGGATTCGTTGAAGTGCAGCGTCGCCGACAGATAGCTCGGCAGATACGAGAGCGCCATGTAGTCGGTGACGTTGAAGATCAGCACAAGGCCGACGCACAACAGCAGCGGCTTCCATTGCTGCACGAGCAGCTGGCGGAACGACTGCTTGGGAAGCGCCTTTTCCTCGGCTTCGCGTTGCTCGGCCTGCTTCTTGAACGCGGGCGTTTCCTCGAGCTTCATGCGGATGTACAGACCCACGAGCCCAAGCGGACCGGCGATCAGAAACGGCACACGCCAGCCCCACGACAGCAGCGCGTCGTTGGAGAGCGTTGCGGTCAGCACCGCAACCGTGCCCGCGCCGAGCACGTAGCCGATCAGCGTGCCGAATTCAAGGAAGCTGCCCATGAAGCCCCGGCGCTTGTCCGTCGAAAACTCGGCAATGAAGGTGGCGGCGCCGCCGTATTCGCCGCCGGTCGAAAAGCCTTGCACGAGACGCGCGACGAGCAGCAGCGCCGGCGCAAGAATGCCGATCGACGCGTAGCTCGGAATCAGGCCGATCGCGAAGGTGCCGAGCGCCATCATGATCATGGTCATCGCCAGCACGCGCTGACGGCCGATGCGGTCGCCGAGCGGCCCGAACACCATGCCGCCGACCGGGCGCACCAGAAACGCGGCGGCGAACGTGCCGAAGGTCGCGATCAACTGGGCGGACGGGCTCGACGACGGGAAGAACACTTTGCCGAGCGTGACGGCGATGTAGCTGTACACGCCGAAGTCGAACCATTCCATTGCGTTGCCGAGCGCCATGGCGCCGACGGCACGCTTGAGGAGGGAGTTGTCGACGACGGTGATGTCGTCGAGGGAAAGGCGTTGTTCTTGTTGGTGTCGCCAGAAGCCGTTGCTGGAAGCGGTCAAGGTAAAACTCCGATGACTGCGACGAAACTCATGATGCGTTCCGCCACGGTTGCTGGGAAGTGCAGTTTCGCAAACGGGGCGAGGGCCTCTTCGCCGCGGCGGCGAAAGAGTGGGCGCGCGTCAAAAGAAAACGCAGCAGCGCAGCAAAGGCCGCAAAAGCGGCAAGCGCCCGTGCCTCGCGAGCCAGGTCGCGAAAAAACACTCGTCTAGATTGTGCTGACTGTCGCACTTGCGTGGCCGTGAAACGGGGCAGGTGCATGAGGACGCGGATGGCTGGAAGCCGGACCTGCGCCACTGGAAGGCTTGAAACGAAAAAGGCCGGTGCTTGATTCGCCGTTTGCGACAACTTTGCGACAACCCTTGGACGATCCTTTGGCGGACCCTCAGGGCAAGCTCAAACTACGATACGACCGACAAGCCTTCTTGTATAAAAACTGTTCCATCGCGATGGACACGCGCAGTGCACGCACTTGGTGTCGCAAGGTCAGAGAACGCGAATGAAGGTGAATTGCTGTTGGAACGAGGCACATGTTAGCACGATGACAGAGGATCGCGCAAACCCGGTTTTGCTTCAGAGTGCCGGCTACGGCGTCCGATCCCTTGCCGGGCGGGGGATTCGGAGAATCGCGGCAGTGTGCAGAAAGGGCTTGAAACGGCTCGAAAATGTACCGTTTAGAGAATTTCGCGCCGGTGTGCGGACGAAAAAAATCCGCGCATGAGGCGCGGATCTCGTTGCTGCGGGTTGCGGGCGGCGGACGCTGATTCAGCCGTGGGACCCCGGCGCTCACCGAGCCGTCACTGAGTGGCCACTGAGCGACCACTGATTGACCACTGAGCGACCACGAGGCCCTTACTCGCCCGCCGGCGGCACATAGCCCTGAGCGGTGTCCGCGCCTTCACCGAAGAAGAACTTTTCGGTCTGCTTCATCAGATACTGGCGCGCGCGCGGGTCGGCCATGTTCAGGCGGTTTTCGTTGATCAGCATGGTTTGCTGCTTCAGCCAGCTTTGCCACGCTTCCTTCGAGATGCTTTCGTAGATCCGCTTGCCGAGTTCGCCCGGCAGCGGCGGGAAATCGAGGCCTTCGGCTTCCTTGCCGAGCTTCGCGCATTGAACCATACGAGTCATGCTGTGCTTCTCCTCTAATCGATGTGGGGACCGGCCAGGCGCTTATATGAGGCCGCTCAGAGCTGTTTCATCAGCACGAGCGATTTGCGCTGCCAGTTGTAGAGTCGGCGGCGGTCTTCGGGCAGGTCGTCGACCGTGACCTTGACGAAGCCGCGCTTCAGGAACCAGTGTTCGGTGCGCGTGGTGAGCACGAAAATGCGCGTCAGGCCGCGCGCCCGCGCGCGTTGCTCGATGCGCTTGAGCAGCCGCTCGCCGTCGCCGGTGCCCTGCGCTTCGGGCGCAACAGTGAGGCATGCCATTTCGCCGATGCGCTCCTGCGTGTACGGATACAGCGCGGCGCAGCCGAACAGCACGCCGTCGTGCTCGATCACCGAAAAATGGTCGATGTCGCGTTCGATCTGATGGCGGCCGCGCCGCACCAGCGTGCCGTCCGATTCGAGCGGCTCGATCAGCGCGAGAATGCCGCCGACGTCGTCCGGCGTGGCCTCGCGCAGGCTTTCGAGGTTCTCATACGAGATCATCGTGCCGACGCCGTCGTGCAGGAACAGTTCGAGCAGCAAACTGCCGTCGAGCGCATAAGGGATGATGTGCGCCCGCGCCACGCCGCCACGGCAGGCGCGGATAGAGTGCTTCAGATAGAAGCCCGCGTCGCCGGTCACTTCGCCGCTTTCGTGCAGCTTGTAGGCGTCGTCGAGCGACAGTTCGCGAATGAGTTCGGGGCCTTCCTCGCCGGCTTGCATGAGGCCGGGCGTTTCAGTGAGGAACACGATCTTGTCGGCGCGCAACGCGATGGCGGCGGCGGACGCGACGTCTTCCATGGCCAGATTGAATGCCTCGCCAGTGGGCGAGAAGCCGAGCGGCGACAGCAGCACGAGCTTGCGGCTCGCGAGCGAATGGCGGATCGAATCCGCGTCGATTTTGCGCACCACGCCGGTGTGCGCGAAGTCCACGCCGTCCAGAATGCCGACCGGGCGCGCGGTCACGAAATTGCCCGACACGACGCTGATGTGCGCGTGCGCCATCGGCGTATTCGGCAAGCCCTGGCTGATGGCTGCCTCGATATCCAGGCGCACTTCGCCGGCCGCCTCTTTCGCGGACTCGAGCGCGCGCGCGTCGGTAATTCGCATGCCGTGTGAAAACTCCGACTCCACGCCGTGCAGGCTCATCTGCTCCTCGACTTGCGGACGGGAGCCGTGCACCAGCACGATCTGGATACCCATGGCCTGCAGCAGCGCGATGTCGGACACGAGCGCATTCAGGAGCCCCTGATGCACCACCTCGCCCCCAAAACCGACGACAAAGGTCTTGTTGCGGAACGCGTGGATATAAGGGGCGACTGAGCGCATCCAGTCGACGAATTGCGCGTGCTGTGCGAGGTCTTCCGATGTGCCGGCGGGGGCCGGAACGCTCGCGGGCGCGGGGACGAGGTCGGTTTGGGAATTCATGCCCGGGATTATAATGCGCCCCCATGTCGAATGTACCCAAAAGTCCCGCCGCGGCGAACGAGAATGCGGCGCCGGCCGCCGATCAAACGAAGGCTGGCGACGCGCAGCGCCGCCCCGGCCACGAGGCGAACCGCGGCAAGCCGAACGCGCCCCGCACGGCGCGCGAGCCGCAGCGTGCCGCGCCGGGCGAAGAGACGCCAGCCAAACCGCGCGATCCGGCGCAGGCCGCGAAGAACGCGCGGCGCGGCGAGCGCCGCGAGCCGCGCGCTGCGCAAACGCCGCGCACTGTGCGCGCGCTCGCCGAGCCGAACCCGATTCCCCCGATCACTTTCCCCGAAGCGCTGCCGGTTTCCGGCCGCCGCGACGAGATCGCGAAAGCCATCGCCGAAAACCAGGTGGTGATCGTGTCGGGCGAAACAGGCTCCGGTAAAACCACGCAGTTGCCGAAAATCTGCCTCGCGTTGGGCCGCGGCCTCGGCGCGGGAGGCTCGGGGCTGATCGGGCACACGCAGCCGCGCCGTATTGCGGCTTCGGCGACGGGCCGGCGCATCGCCGAGGAACTTGGCACGCCGTTCGGCGAGGTGGTCGGCTACAAGGTGCGCTTCACCGACAATCTGTCGCCGGGCGCGTCGGTCAAGCTGATGACGGACGGCATTCTGCTCGCCGAGACCCAAACCGATCCGCTGCTGAAAGCGTATGACACGCTGATCATCGACGAGGCGCACGAGCGCAGCCTGAACATCGACTTTCTGCTCGGCTACCTGAAAGAAATCCTGCCGAAGCGCCCCGATCTGAAGCTCATCGTGACCTCGGCGACCATCGACGCCGACCGTTTCGCGCGCCACTTCGGCAGCGACGAGAAGCCCGCACCGGTGATCGAAGTGAGCGGGCGCCTGTATCCGGTGGAGGTGCGTTACCGTCCGGTTGCCGAAGAAAGCCCGGCGGTGAAGGCGGCGCAAGGCACGCTGGGTGGCTCGCGCGCGGCGTCGTCGCGCGGCGAGCGGCCCAAGACCCAGCGCGAGTCCGACCGCGATCTGATGGAGGCGATCGTGGACGCCGTCGACGAATTGTGTCGCGAAGGTCACGGCGACGTGCTGGTGTTCCTGCCCGGCGAGCGCGAAATTCGCGACGCCGCGGAGGCGCTGCGCAAGCACCATCCGCCGCATACGGAAATCTTGCCGCTCTTCGCGCGGCTCTCCGCCGCCGACCAGGAGCGCGTGTTCCGCACGTCGAACGCGCGGCGCATCGTGCTCGCGACGAACGTCGCGGAAACCTCGCTGACGGTGCCAGGCATCCGCTATGTGGTCGACACGGGTCTGGCGCGCGTGAAGCGCTACTCGTATCGGAACAAGGTCGAGCAGTTGCAGGTCGAGTCGATTTCACAGGCGGCAGCGAATCAGCGGGCGGGGCGTTGCGGGCGCGTGGCCGACGGCATCTGCATTCGTCTTTATGACGAAACCGATTACCAGAGCCGCGTGCGTTTTACCGACCCGGAGATCCTGCGCTCGTCGCTGGCTTCGGTGATTCTGCGCATGAAGTCGCTGCATCTGACGGCGATCGAGACGTTTCCGTTTATCGAGCCGCCGCCGGGCCGCGCGATTGCCGACGGTTATCAACTGCTGAACGAACTCGGCGCCGTCGACGACGACAATCAGCTCACGCCGCTCGGCCGCGAGCTCGCGCGCCTGCCGCTCGATCCGCGCGTCGGCCGGATGATTCTCGCCGCGCGCGACCAGCAATCGCTGAAGGAAGTGCTGATCATCGCGAGTGCGTTGTCCGTGCAGGACCCGCGTGACCGGCCGATCGAAGCGCAGGAGCAGGCCGACCAGGCGCATCGCCGCTTTGCCGACGAACGCTCGGAATTCCTGCAATGGCTGAAGATCTGGAACTGGTTCGAAGAAGCGATTGCGCACAAGAAGTCGAACAAGCAGTTGCACGAGGAATGCCGCAAGAACTTCCTGTCGCAATTGCGTCTGCGCGAGTGGCGCGATGTCCATTCGCAGTTGCTGACCGTGGTACGCGAGCATGGCTGGCGACTGAATGAAGCTGACGCGACGTTCGAGCAGATCCATCTGGCGCTGCTCACGGGCCTGCTCGGCAACATCGGTCTGAAAGCCGACGACGAGCCGTATTACCTCGGCGCACGCGGCATCAAGTTTTACCTGTGGCCAGGCTCCGCACTCGTGAAGAAAGCGGGCAAGTGGGTGATGGCCGCGGAACTGGTCGAAACGAGCCGTCTGTACGCGCGCTGCATCGCGAAGATCGAGCCCGAGTGGATCGAGAAGATCGGCGCGCATCTGCTGAAGAAATCGCTTAGCGAGCCGCATTGGGAAAAGCGCGCGGCGCAGGTCTCGGCGTTCGAGCGCGCGGTGCTGTACGGGCTGCCCATCTATCACCGCCGGCGCGTGA
Organism: Burkholderia sp. WSM2230; assembly: GCF_000472445.1. Classification (GTDB taxonomy): domain Bacteria; phylum Pseudomonadota; class Gammaproteobacteria; order Burkholderiales; family Burkholderiaceae; genus Paraburkholderia. Next base: position 73,730 of record NZ_AXAJ01000004.1, on the reverse strand, counting down.
GCTTCGGCAGGCAGGACCCGGCGCGGGCCCGCGAGCTGTTTATTCGCGGCGCGCTCGTCGAAGGCGAATTCGACACGAGGCTTGGATTTTTCGCGCACAACCGCAAGCTGCTTGCGGACATCGAGCAACTCGAACACAAGTCGCGCCGTCAGGACGTGCTCGTCGACGAAGAGCTGATTTTCGGCTTCTACGACCACGCGCTGCCCAAGGGCATTTACACAGGCGCGGCGTTCGAGCGCTGGTATCGCGACGAGGTGAAGAAAAGCGGCCAGCCGGAGGACAAGCTGCGCCTGCTGTATCTGTCGCGCGACGACCTGATGCGCCACGAAGCCGCCGGCGTGACGACCGACCTGTTCCCGAAACGGATGACGATGGCGGGCGTCGAGATGGCGCTCAGCTATCACTTCGAGCCGGGTTCGCCACGCGACGGCGTGACGCTCGCCGTGCCGCTCTTCGCACTGAACCAGGTCGACGCGCGGCGCTGCGAGTGGCTCGTGCCCGGCATGCTGAAGGAGAAGACCCAACTGCTGCTGAAGTCCTTGCCGCAGAAGTTGCGGCGCCATTGCGTGCCGCTGCCGGAATACGCGGCGGGTTTCGTCGAACGTCATGAGGCGCCGCGCTTTGCCGCGGGCGGTCTGCTCGAAGCGTTGATCGCCGATGTCCGCGAGCAGAAGCAGGTCGCGCTGAAGCAGGCGGACTTTAAGCTCGAAACGTTGCCGCCGCATCTGTTCATGAACTTCAAGGTGATCGACGAACACGGGCGGCAACTGGCGATGGGCCGCAATCTGTCGCAACTGCGCGCGGAGCTGGGCGGCCAGGCGCAGCAGCATTTTCAGAAGATTGCGTCGAGCGCGGCGGGCGCGGCGCTCGCGGGCGCAGCGGGGGCGCGAGGCGAAGGGGCGGTGGCGTCAGGGCCTGCGTCGGGGGCTTCGTCTCCTGTTACGGCTGCGCGCGGCAAGGGCGCTGCCGTGCCTGGCGCGCAGAGCCCCGCGCCAGGCGGCGGTGCCGCCGGCACTGCGCTGTACGAAAACCTCACCACGTGGAATTTCGGCAAGCTGCCCGAGTTGCTCGAAATCCGCCGCGGCGGGCAGACGCTCTTCGGCTATCCCGCGCTGGTCGATCGCGGCACGCACTGCGACGTCGAGGTGTTCGATTCACCGGATGAGGCGGCGCGGATTCATCGTGCGGGCTTGCGTCGACTGTTCGCTTTGCAGTTGAAGGAGCCGATCAAGTATCTGGAGAAAAACCTGCCGGGTCTGCGCGAAATGGCGATGCAGTTCCTGACCCGCGGCACACAGGAAGAACTGCGCGATCAGTTGATCGACACGGCGCTCGATCGCGCGTGCCTGCAAGACCCGTTGCCGGACGACGACGCGAGTTTTCATGCACGCCGCGATGAAGGGCGCAGTCGTCTCACCCTGCTGGCGCAGGAAATTGCGCGGCTCGTCGGGCAGATTCTTGGCGAATACGCGGCCGTATTGAAAAAGCTGGTGCAGGCCAAGTCGTTTAGCGTGGCGCATGCCGACATGCAGAATCAGTTGGATGCGCTGATCGGCAAGCGGTTCGTGGTCGATACGCCGTATTCGCAACTGACGCATTTTCCGCGTTATCTGAAAGGCATTGCGTTGCGCATCGACAAGCTGAAAGCGGACCCCGCGCGCGATGCACGGCAGTTCGCCGAATTCCAGCCGTTGCTGCAGCACTATCAGCGCGCGGTCGCGCAACGTGGCGGGGTGCCGGACGCGCGTCTTTCCGAGTTCCGCTGGCTGCTGGAAGAGTTGCGCGTGTCGCTGTTCGCGCAGGAATTGCGCACGCCGATGCCGGTGTCGGTCAAGCGGCTTCATAAGGTGTGGGATTCGATGCAGCGGTGACAGAGGCAGAAGGCGGCCGGATCGCGGAATGCAACGCAAGGCTGGCGTGCTTCCAGCTCTTTTTGCCGTGCGGGAAAAAGGCGCGTGATGGGCTCCCTTATGCTGCACCCATCACGCGCGAAGCCGGCCCAGGGGCGGAGTTGGACCTGGGCCTACCTGCTCACTACATCCGCTTCACCATGCTTCGCACGGCGGACCGCGCTGCATTGGTCCGCGGAACCGGTTACCAGTGCATGCCCGCACCCACCGACGCGCCGAACTGGCCGCGCGAGTCCGTGCTGCCTTGCAGCTTGTAGACCCACTTGCCGGTCTCCGACAACTGCGACACGCCGATGGCCAGCGCGGACTGCCCGCCATACGTGCCGCCGGCCATTGCGACCATGCCGCGGCCAGGCAGGACCGCCTGGGGCAGACCGGCCGTGGCCAGTGCGGATGCCGTGCCGCCGTACGAATCGCGTCGCGCGGAACGGATCTGATCGTCGGTGTAGCTCCGCGCTGCGCCGAGCGCGTCGCTCATGCTCTGTTGCAACTGGTTGACGTTGACCGCATCGGTGCCTTGCACGCCGGCTGCGACGTTGGCGATCTGGCGCTCCTGACCCGCCGCGCCCACCGATACGGTGTTCGCGCGATCCGCGACCGAGCCTTGGCCCAATGCGACGGAGCTCGCGGCGCTCGCGGTGGCGCCCGCACCCAGCGCAGTCGCCCCACTGCCGCTCGCAAGCGAGTTCGCGCCCATGGCGCTGGCGTTGGCGCCGGTGGCGCGCGCGTTCGCTCCGCTTGCAACCGAATGCACGCCCGACGACACCGCGCCTTCCAGGTCGCGGTCGCCTTCCCCGCTCATGAACGGGTTCGCCGCGTTCACGACGGCGTTGTTCACCGCGCCGTTGATTGCTGCGTTCAGTTGACCGACGTTGACCGCGTCGGAACTGTCGACGCCGTCCGCCAGGTTGTGGATGACCGTGCCGCCGCTCGCTGCATCGCCGCCGAGCGTGACGCTGTTTTTGTTAACGCTGCCGTCGGCGTTGCGGTCGTACGTCACCGCGCCGTCGAGCTTCGCGGCGGTAGCGGCACCCTGGTCGCTCACGGCTTTCAACTGGGCGACGTTGACCGCGTCGGTGTCGGCGGTGCCGGCGGCGACGTTGGTGATCTGGCGTTCGTTGCCGGCGGAGCCGACGGAGATCGTATTGGCGCGATCGGCGATGGAGCGCTGGCCGAGTGCAACCGAGCCCTGCGCGCGAGCTTCCGACATCGCACCCAGAGCCAGAGACCCGGCGTCCTCCGCATAGGCGAAGTGACCGAGCGCGATGCCATAGTCGTTGGGCGCGCTCGCCCCCGTGCCTATGGCAATGGCGCCGACGCCATTGGTCGAGGCGCCATTGCCGAGTGCAATCGAGTTCGTCGCGCCCGCGCGTGCCTGATAGCCGAGCGCGGTTGCGTTGCCGCTGGCGGCGCTCGCCTCGTAGCCGAGCGCAGTTGCGTTGCCGCCGGTCGCGCTTGCCGCGTAGCCGAGGGCGGTGGAGCCGTCGCTGGCCGCATTGGAGAAGCCGCCCACGGCGGTACTGAATCCGCCCTGGGCCTGCGCGCTGGTGCCGGCGGCGAAGCTGGCCTGACCGACGGCCAGCGCCGAACTGCCGATGGCGACCGCGTCCGCGCCGCTTGCCGTGGCACTTGCGCCCACGGCGATGGCCTGAGAGCCACTGGCCGCCGCGCTGCTGCCGACGGCGACTGCACGGTCTCCGGTGGAACTTGCGTCGTCGCTGCCGTCGTTGGCGCCGCCGGCCTTGAAGTAGCGCGACGCGTTGCCGACCACTGTATTGAGCTGCGTGACGTTGACCGCATCCGTACCGGCTGTACCGGCCGCCACGTTCGCAATCTGCCGTTCGTTGCCTTTCGATCCTACGGAAACGGTGTTGGCCCGGTCCGCTAAAGAGCCTTGGCCCAGTGCGACCGAGTTCGCCGCCTGCGCACGTGCCTGATAGCCGAGCGCGGTTGCATTGCCGCCGGGCGCGCCTGCCTGATAGCCGAGCGCAGTTGCGTTGCCGCCGGTCGCGCTTGCCGCGTAGCCGAGGGCGGTGGAGCCGTCGCTGGCCGCATTGGAGAAGCCCCCCACGGCCGTACTGAATCTGCCCTGGGCCTGCGCGCTGGTGCCGGCGGCGAAGCTGGCCTGACCGACGGCCTGCGCCGAACTGCCGATGGCGACCGCGTCGGCGCCGCTTGCCATGGCACTTGCGCCCACGGCGATGGCCTGAGAGCCACTGGCCGCCGCGCTAGCGCCGACGGCGACGGTCTGAGCGTCACTGGCCGCCGCGCTGCTGCCGACGGCGACTGCACGGTCTCCGGTGGAACTTGCGTCGTCGCTGCCGTCATTGGCGCCGTTGGCTTTGAAGTAGCGCGAGAGACCTGCGGTTGCGGCCCGCAACTGACTGACGTTCACCGCATCGGTTGCATCGGCACCGGCGGCGATGTTAGTCATGCGGCGTTCCGCTCCAAACGAACCCACCGACACTTCGCCGTTTGCTCTCGCCCCCGCTATTGTCGTGGGATCGGCGCCGGGCGGTACATAGGCGCCCTTGCTGAGGTCCGCGCTTGTGGTGGACCGGGCGCCCAGCGCAACGCTGTTGTCAGTCGACGCGCCGGCAGCGTAGCCAAGGGCGACCGAGTTCAGGCCGGTGGTCGAGGCGGCATGGCCGAGTGCCGTGGAGTTAGCGCCCGCGGCCGTGGCGGATGTACCGCCGGCGAACGAGTAACTGCTCAAAGCGGTCGCGCCATCGCCAAGTGCAACAGCGTTGACCCCGTCAGACCGTGCGCCATATCCAACCGCGGTCGACATCATGGCATTGGCGTGCGCCAAGCCGCCCAACGCGGTTGCGCCGGCTGTGCCCGCGACGGCTCCGGCACCTGCCGCGATCGAGTCTGTGCCGTTCGCTTGTGCAGTGAATCCGCTCGCCACCGAGCGCAGGCCCGCCGCTACCGAAGCTATTCCAGTAGCAGTGGCGCCGTCCGCCGACGCGCTGGCGCCTACGCCCATCGCAGTCGAGCCAGAGCCGGTCGCGGTGGTGCCCATGCCCAAGGCTATGGAATTGTCGGCCGAGGCAACGGCATTTGCGCCTTCAGCAATGGCATTGGTGCCTGATGCATTCGCGTTGACGCCAACCGCGACCGAGCCGCTTCCCGCAGCATTGGCGCCCGGTCCCACCTCTGTCGCGCTGCTGCCCGCTGCCATCGCATTCGCTGCGGCAAATAGAGCAATTGCCGCGACAGCTCGTCCCACGGCTTTCGTGCGGGCCGAACCCCGTTTCGTCCTCACCTTCGACGTTTCCGGGGCCGCTACCCACGTCGACGTCGCTTCACACCAGATTGATTGATAGGTTTTATTCATGTATTAAACTCCGCACTGTTGTTTTTGTGGCGGAGTGGGCGCGATAATCCGGAGAGGCGTCATCGCCCATTTTCTGGTCTTGCAAAGCTAACGGATATTAATGGCGGTGCCGTTTGTTGCCATTAATAATCGTGGGTGCTGTTGGCGCATTTTCAGTAACCGGATCAGTCCGCGCTCACTCGAAAGTCCACCTGGTTAAGGGCTGGACGATGAACGCGCGAGGATTGTCCGGGCTCGGTGTAAGCCCAAAAATAAGCCAAATCCGAAATATGAAAAATCGATTTTTTCTGTCTTATCTTTGTGTGTATTCGACGTAATTCGCCGGGCAATATAAAGAGGAGTCGCATTTTGTCTTTATGGAAACTTGTCTTATTCGGCATGTTCCTGGTTGCGCTGAACATCAAATAAGACAACGTTTTTCGCTTCCCGGGGGGGCGCTTCTGGGCCCGTTTCTGGGCCCGTTCGCCCCCCCGCCATCACGCATGTGGCCCTTCATTTTCCCGGTAGCGCAGCCCGACCTGCGTCAACCGCAGGCAGCGGCAAACGTTCTACAATGACAGCCGTTCTCCGAAGCGAGTTTTCATGCGTAAATTTTTTCTTCCCGGCGTGACAGCCACGTTCGCCGCAGGCCTCGCTCTCGCCGCCGCGGCAGGCTTTTTTTCTCCGGCGGCCCACGCCAACAACGTGATCGTGCTGAATTCCGCCGAAGCCACGCTGAGCCTCATCGACGAGACGACCCGTCAGGTCATCGGCACGGTGCCGACAGGCAAGGAACCGCATCACCTGATGGCGACGCCGGACAATTCGTCGCTGATCGTCGCGAACTCGGTGTCGAACAATCTGATGTTCGTCGACCCGAAAACAGGGCAGGTCCAGCGCTGGGTCGAAAACATCGAGGATCCGTATCAGATCGGATTTTCGCCTGACCGCAAGTGGCTCGTCACGACCGGTCTGCGCCTCGACCGCCTCGACATCTACCACTACGACGGCCAGAAGAACCAGATGACGCTCGCCTCGCGTCTGCCGCTCGCCGTCATGCCGAGTCACATGGCTTTCACGAATGACAGCAAGACGGTCTTCGTCACGCTGCAGGTGTCCGGCGAACTCGCCGCAATCGACCTCGCCACCCAGTCCGTCAAGTGGAAAATGAAGGTCGGCAAGGTGCCGGCGGGGCTGTGGATGACGCCGGGCGAGAAGTACCTGCTCGTCGGCATGACCGGCGCCGACTACGTGGCCGTGGTCGACTGGCATACGCAGAAGATCGTCAAGACGATCCATACGGGCAACGGCGCGCACAACTTCCGCTCACTGGCGGACGGCAAGCACGTCGCGGTGTCGAACCGCGTGGCGAGCACGATCAGCATCATCGACGAAGAGTCGCTCACCAACGTGGGCGACATCACCGGTCTGATGCCGGGGCCCGACGACATGGAACTTTCCGCCGACAAACGCTATCTGTGGGTAACGTTCCGCTTCGCGAAGCACGTCGGCATCATCGACCTGAGCACCCGCAAGCTGATCCAGACGATCGCCGTGGGCCGCTCGCCGCACGGCATCTATTTCTTTAATCGGGCGCCGGTCACGGCGCCGAACGGCGCGTGATAATAGAGCCTGCCATGCCGCGTCAAAGCCGCGGCATATCGCAAAGCTCACATCGCAACGTCATATTGCAAGATCACGAGCCGCAAAGATCGAAGTAACCGACCAGCGCCATGTTCCATCTGATCTTCTCTTCGCTCGACAACTTCGTCTGTGCCGCGCAGACGTTGCTGTACGTCAATGTGGTGCAGCCGCTGCTGTTCCACTTCGATCTGATGGACTACGACGAAGACACTTACGACAGCCTTTACTGGGTGATCGTGGGTGTGCTCGAGGTGCTGGCCATGTACGCGGTGCTGCGGCCGCTCGAGTCGCTGCGGCCAGTCGAGCAGTGGGAGAACCGCAAGGCAGTGCGCGTCGACGTGATCTACACGTGGATCGCCAAGCTCGGCATCCTGAACCTGTTCTTCTTCTTCGCGCTGCAGCCGTTTTTCGACAACGTTCAGGCGTGGCTGCGTCTGCATAACATCTCCAATATCGAGTTCGACAACCTCTGGCCGGGCGTTACGACGCAACCGCTCGTAACGTTCGTCATGTACCTGCTCGCGCTCGATTTCGCCGGTTACTGGTATCACCGCTGGCAGCACCGCATCGGCGTGTGGTGGGAGTTGCACGCGGTGCACCACAGCCAGCAGCAGATGTCGCTGTGGGCCGACGACCGCAACCATCTGCTCGACGACCTGCTGCAGGCGTCGTTCTTCGCGATCATTGCGCTTGTGATCGGCGTGCCGCCGTCGCAGTTCGTCGTGCTCGTCGCGATTACGAATCTTGCGCAGAGCGTCCAGCACGCCAACATCCGCCTGTACTTCGGCTGGCTCGGCGAGCGCCTGCTGGTCAGCCCGACGTTTCATAGGCGCCATCATGCAATCGGCTACGGTCATGAAGGCCTGAAATACGGCTGCAACTTCGGCGTGCTGTTTCCGTGGTGGGACATGCTGTTTCGCAGCGTGTCGTGGAGCCGCGACATGGAGCCCACCGGCATCAGCGACCAGTTGCAGGGCCGCGGGTACGGCGAAGGCTTCTGGGCGCAGCACTGGCTCGCCTTCGTGCGCATCGGCCGGCGCCTGTCCGCCCGGCGCCGCAACGAGAGCGGTGCGAACGCGGTCTGAACCCGGCTGACTCCCTTTCTTCGTGCGCTACCGGTCTCCCCGGTGGCCCGTCGCGTGGTTTATGCTGTCCACGTTTGCGCGCGGTCCGAGTTCAATGGCCGCCGTGTCGCTTTCTTTATTTCATCGTTGCATTCACCGGCACCCGCTCGCATGAATGACCTTTTGCGCTCGTTCGGGCGCGCGCTCGCAAGCGCGCTCCACCCGCGCATGCTCTGGCTGACCTTCATGCCGTTCTTCGCGGCAACGGTCGGGTGGGGCGTGATCCTGTGGTTTTCCTGGCAGACGCTGATCGGCGCGACCCGCACCTGGCTCGAGAGCTGGTCGTTTACCGTCACGCTTTACCATCTGTTCGACTCGCTCGGATTTTCGGCGCTGCACGCGGCCATTGCGCCGTTCCTCGTGATTGCGATGACGATCCCGCTCATTGTCGTCACCGTCTTGCTGCTGATCGCGACGCTGTCGATGCCGGCCGTCATCCGCTTTCTGGCGACACGCCAGTTCGCCGGCCTCGAAATGCGCCGCGGCGGAACGTGGTACGGTAGCCTCGGCCAGGCGCTGTGGACGACGCTGGTATGTCTCGTGCTGCTGATCGTGACGCTGCCGCTATGGCTCGTGCCGCCGTTTTTCGCGTTGATTCCGCCGCTGCTGTGGGGCTGGCTGACGTACCGGGTGATGAGCTACGACGCGCTTGCGCTGCACGCCACGCGCGATGAGCGGCGCGCGCTGGTGCGGCGCTTTCGCTTGCCGCTCCTGCTGATTGGCGTCGCGAGCGGCCTACTGGGGTCGCTGCCGACGTTGCTGTGGGCGTCGTCGGTTTGGCTGGTCGTGCTGTTTCCGGTCATGACCGCGGTGACGATCTGGATTTACGCGTTCATCCTCGTGTTTTCGGCGCTGTGGTTCGGCTACTACTGTCTGCGGGCGCTGCAGCGCATGCGGGCGGACGAGGCTGGCGGAGTCCGGCAGACGGCCCCCATTCCTTATTGATCAACGAACGAGACAACCAAAGAGGCGGCAATGGCATTTGGCGTCATCATCATCGGCGATGAAATCCTGTCGGGCAGGCGCATCGACAAGCATTTGCCGAAAGTCATCGAATTGCTCGGCGCGCGCGGACTGTCGCTTGGCTGGGCAGAGTACATCGGCGACGACCCCCAGCGCATCACCGCGACGCTGCGGCGTACTTTCGAGTCGGGCGACATCGTCTTTTCCACCGGCGGCATCGGCGCGACGCCCGACGACCACACACGTCAATGCGCGGCGGCCGCGCTAGGGGTGCCGCTGCAACTGCATCCGCAAGCGCAGAAGCTGATTCAGGAGCGTATCCGCGACATGTATCCGGCGACGGCCCCTGCGCCGCTCGACCTGAACTCGCCTGAGAATCTGCATCGGCTGAACATGGGTACGTATCCGCAAGGCGCGGAGATCATCCCCAACGGCTACAACAAGATTCCCGGCTTTTCGATTCGCGGGCACTACTTCGTGCCGGGCTTTCCGGTCATGGCATGGCCGATGATCGAATGGGTGCTCGACACGCACTACGCGCATCTGCACCACGCAATGCCGCACGCGGAAAAGTCGCTGCTGGTTTTCGAATTGCCCGAGTCGCGTGTCACGCCGCTGATGGAAAAGATCGAGCAGGATTTCCCGGGCGTGCGGGTGTTCAGTCTGCCGAGCGTGGGCGACGCCGAACGCGGCGGCGTCTATGCGCGCCATCACATCGACCTGGGCGTGAAAGGCGAGCCGGAAGCGGTCGCCGCGGCGTTCGTCAAGCTGCGCGAGGGTGTGCATCTGCTCGGCGGCGATATCGTCGAGCACGAGACTGCGGCGGCAAAGCCGCGCGCCTGAGCGACGTCTGATCGCCGAGCCTGATCGCTGAGGGTGATCGCCGAGGGTGATCGCCGAGGGTGATCGCCGGGAGCGATCACTGAGGCTAACCGCTGACCCGGTAAGCGCTGCGAGCGCGGTTGCGAAGGGAGGGAGCGGCCCGCGACACGCCTTGCCGGCTCCCAGCTCGCTCAAGCCGTCACGCGCCGATCCACGGCAGGCCGCGAAAGCACCAGCCTGACACGGTCTTGCGATGCCCCTGGCCGTCCTTGTCGCCTTCGAATCCTTCCAGCAGGTCGTACGCCTTGGAGAAGCCGGCTTGGGCGGCGGCGACCGCGGCGAGCTTCGAGCGCGCGGCACTGCGGCACAGAAACAGCACCGGCGTATCGGGCGACGCTACTTCGCTCAGTTGATGCAGAAATCCCTGATTCGGTACGGCGCCAGGATAGCGCGTCCATTCGACGTGCGCGTATTGTCCGTCGCCGATCACCGGCCGGCCGACCCAGTCGAGTTCGGCACGCGTGCGCACATCCACGAGACGCGCGCGCGGGTCGAGTTGCAGTAGCTCGAACGCCTCGGCCGGCGAGAGTGCGCCGGCATACGGCAACTGGTTTTCCGTGCGGCGTTTCTCGGCTTGCGAGTACAGCTGTTCCAGTGTGCTCATGGCTTGGTCTCCTTCCTGAAACGACCATTCTAGCGCGGCGTTTTGGGCGCGCGCGGCATTCGCAAGCGGGGGCGAGACGCCGCAACGCGCTCCCCCGTGACAGCCCCAAACTGGTGCAGAATTAGCGTGATGCACCACGATAAACGGCCCGACAGCGCCTGCCGCCAAAAACGCCCCATTTTGGTGCTCAAGACGCCTCACCGATATAAGGGCTGCATACGCGTCGGTGCGCGAATTCCCCGCTGACGCGCGCGCAGCGCGCCTGCGCGCCGTATTGGCGCACACATGGCACGATTGCTGCTTTGTTCGTCCCGATCGATCTGCGACGGCTAATCTTCACATTCGCTCTTCACAATACAGGGGTGGACGCGCCGGGACGGGTCAGCTAGATTGGGCGGCGGCTGAATCCGCCGAATTCGTTAATCAGGAGATAGGTTATGAGTAAATCCGTGGCCGACGTCGTTCAACTCGTCAAGGACGAAGACGTCAAGTTTGTCGACTTCCGTTTCACCGACACGCGCGGCAAAGAGCAACACGTTTCGGTGCCGGTGTCGGCATTCGATGAAGACAAGTTCGAAAGCGGCCATGCGTTTGACGGTTCGTCGATTGCCGGTTGGAAGGGCATCGAAGCATCGGACATGTTGCTGGTCCCGGACGCGAATACGGCCTTCATCGACCCGTTCTATGAAGAGTCCACTCTGGTGCTGACCTGCGACGTCGTCGAACCGGCGGACGGCAAGGGCTATGAGCGCGACCCGCGCTCGCTCGCCAAGCGTGCCGAAGCCTATCTGAAGAGCTCGGGTCTCGGCGACACGGCCTTCTTCGGTCCGGAACCGGAATTCTTCATTTTCGACTCCGTCCAGTGGAACACGGACCAGTCGGGCTGCTTCGTCAAGATCGGTTCGGAAGAAGCACCGTGGTCGTCGTCGAAGGAATTCGAAGGCGGCAACACCGGTCACCGTCCGGGCACGAAGGGCGGCTATTTCCCGGTCGCTCCGGTCGACACGTTCCAGGACATCCGCTCGGAAATGTGTCTGCTGCTCGAGCAGATCGGCATTCCGGTCGAAGTGCATCACCACGAAGTCGCGGGCCAGGGCCAGAATGAAATCGGCACCAAGTTCTCGACGCTGGTGCAACGCGCCGACTGGCTGCAGCAGATGAAGTACATCATCCAGAACGTCGCGCACACGTATGGCAAGACGGCTACGTTCATGCCGAAGCCGATCGTCGGCGATAACGGTTCGGGCATGCACGTTCACCAGTCGATCTGGAAGGACGGCCAGAACCTGTTCGCGGGCAACGGCTACGCAGGTCTGTCGGAATTCGCGCTGTTCTACATCGGCGGCATCATCAAGCATGCTCGCGCGCTGAACGCGATCACGAATCCGTCGACGAACTCGTACAAGCGTCTCGTGCCGCACTTCGAAGCACCGGTCAAGCTGGCTTACTCGGCACGCAACCGTTCGGCATCGATCCGCATTCCGCACGTGAGCAACCCGAAGGGCCGCCGTATCGAAACGCGCTTCCCGGATCCGATGGCCAATCCGTACCTGTGCTTCTCCGCGCTCATGATGGCGGGTCTGGACGGCGTGCAGAACAAGATTCATCCGGGCGAAGCAGCCGACAAGAACCTGTACGACCTGCCGCCGGAAGAGGATGCAAAGATCCCGACCGTGTGCGCCGGCCTGGATCAGGCTCTGGACGCGCTGGACGGCGACCGCGAATTCCTGACGCGCGGTGGCGTGTTCACGGATTCGATGCTCGACGCGTACATCGAACTGAAGACGAACGAGCTGCAGCGTTATCGTCAGTCGGTGCACCCGATCGAATTCGAAATGTACTACTCGCTGTAAGCGGCAATGGCGCTTCGCCCTTCGAACGGCGAAGCGCGTTGTCCGACGCTCGCGATCGGTCACGAAGGGACGGCGGCGCCGTCCCTTTTTCGTTAGACCGGGCGCAGGGTTTGCCACCATCTCCTATCGGCCAGACTGCAAGATGGTTCTAAAGAATCTGATCAAGACGAGAAAAGGGCACGTAGAGACGCTGTCGGACGATGCACAGCTGGTCGCCTCCGGACTGTTGCCGGGCCTCGAGGCACTGCCGACCGTCGTGCTGATACTCGAGAAGCGCACGCTGCGTGTGGCGTTCGCGAATCCGTCGGCGGAGTCGATGCTCGAGCTTTCGCGCAAGCAGCTCACGCAGATGGCGTGGCCGGACATCTTCTCGAACGCGGACGAACTGGTCGCGACCATCACTGCGATTGCCGCCCACCGTTTTCACGCGACGCATGTGGACGCCGTTCTCGAGCGGCCCGGCCACGAGCCGCTGCACGTGCATGCGATCGTCGGCTTTATGGAAAGCGCGCAAGACTATGTGCTGCTCGAACTGTTCGAGAACGAGCGGCATTTGCGCACCGACCGCGAGGAGCGCATCAACGACCTCACGGCGGTCAACAAGCAACTCATTCGCAACCTCGCGCACGAAATCAAGAATCCGCTCGGCGGCATTCGCGGCGCGGCGCAGTTGCTCGAATTCGAACTCGGCGAGCGTCAGCGCGACGAGTTACGCGAGTACACGCAAGTCATCATCAAGGAATCGGACCGCCTGCAAACGCTAGTCGATCGTTTGCTCGAGCCGCACCGTCATCCGCATATCGTCGGCGACGTGAACATTCACGAAGTATGCGAGCGCGTGCGTCAGGTGATTCTCGCGGAGTTTCCCCGCGGCCTCACGATCGAACGCGATTACGACGTGAGCGTGCCGGACCTGCGCGGCGACAAGGAGCAACTGATCCAGGCGCTGCTGAATATCGTGCGCAATGCCGCTGAAGCTTTGCGCGAACGCATCTCGCAAGGCGATGCGCGCATCGAATTGCGCACGCGCATCGCGCGCAAGATCACGATCTCGAAACGTTTATGTAAGTTGGCACTGGACTTGCATATCATCGACAACGGTCCGGGCATTCCCGAGGATATCCGTGACCGTATTTTCTATCCTCTCGTATCGGGGCGCGAGGACGGCAGCGGTCTCGGCCTGACGCTCGCGCAGACGTTCGTACAACAACACGACGGCCTGATCGAAGTGGAAAGCCGGCCCGGCCACACCGAGTTTCAGATTCTGCTGCCGCTCGACTACTGACACGCTTCTGCACACCGCAAGCATCTCAAGACTTCTGACAGACCTATATGAAGCCGATCTGGATAGTAGACGACGATCAATCGATTCGCTGGGTGCTCGAAAAAGCGCTCGCTCGCGAAAACTTCGCGACGCGCAGCTTCGCGAATGTGCGCGAGGCGTCGGCGGCGCTCGATCACGAAAGCCCGCAGGTGCTGGTGTCCGATATCCGGATGCCGGGAGGCTCCGGCCTCGAATTGCTGCAAACCGTGCGTGACAAGGTACCGGGCTTGCCGGTCATCATCATGACGGCGTTCTCCGATCTCGACAGCGCGGTCGCCGCGTTCCAGGGCGGCGCGTTCGAATATCTCGCGAAGCCGTTCGACGTCGACAAGGCGGTCGAGCTGATCCGCCGCGCGGTGGACGAAAGCATGCGCGGCGAACAGACGTGGGACGAGCGCGTCGCCGATGCACCTGAAATGCTCGGCCAGGCGCCCGCGATGCAGGACATGTTTCGCGCGATCGGCCGTCTGTCCCATTCTGCGGCAACCGTGCTCATTACGGGCGAATCAGGCACCGGAAAGGAACTGGTCGCGCGTGCGCTGCACCGACATAGCCCACGCGCGAACGGTCCCTTCATTGCACTGAACACCGCGGCGATTCCAAAAGATCTGTTGGAATCCGAACTATTCGGTCATGAGCGCGGCGCGTTCACCGGCGCGCAGGCGATGCGCCAGGGCCGCTTCGAGCAGGCCGAGAACGGCACGCTGTTTCTCGACGAGATCGGCGATATGCCGTTCGATTTGCAGACGCGTCTGTTGCGTGTGCTGTCCGATGGCCAGTTCTATCGGGTCGGCGGCCACAATCCGTTGCGTGCGAATGTGCGCGTGATCGCGGCGACGCACCAGAATCTTGAATCGCGCGTACGTCAAGGGCTATTCCGCGAAGATCTGTATCACCGCCTCAATGTGATTCGCCTGCGTTTGCCGGCGTTGCGCGAGCGCAGCGAAGACATTCCGCTGCTCACGCGGCACTTTCTGCAAAAGAGCGCGCGCGATCTCGGCGTGGAGCCGAAGCGCGTGTCGGAAGAGGCGCTTGCTTATCTCGCGTCGCTGCCGTTTCCGGGCAATGTGCGGCAGTTGGAGAATCTTGCCAACTGGCTCACGGTGATGGCGCCCGCGCAGACCATCGAGAGCAAGGACTTGCCGCCGGATCTCGGTCCCGCGCAAGCCGGTGCGACGGATCTGGGCGGCGGTGGCGGTGCGGTGATCGGCACTGCGGACGCGAGCCTTGCGGCGACTGCTCCGCTAAACGCCGGGAGCTCCGCGGTGCATCCCGCTGCGGCGGGCGGCATGCCGGTCGCGTCGCCTGTCAGCGCATGGGAAGGCGGCTTGCGCACGGAAGTCGCGCGCATGTTGCGCGAGAATTCGGCGGATGTGATGGACGAACTCGCGCGCCGTTTCGAAGCAGCGGTGATTCGCGAGGCGCTCGACTTCACGCGCGGGCGCAAGGTCGAGGCGGCGGAGCGTCTTGGCATCGGCCGCAACACGATTACGCGCAAGATTCAGGAGTTGAATCTCGAGCCCTGATGGGGGCTCATACGGACGCGGCGGGCCGGGCTTGAGTTGTTGCTCTGGCGCAGCCGCCGCCCCGCCGCGCCCGACGCACACGACGCCTCAAGGCATAATCAACGCTGTTTCCATCCAACAGCCCACGATGCCTTCCGCTTCCGCCGTTCTTTCTCCCTGGCCGCTTTCCCCCGATCCGTTCCTCTGGCTCGAAGCGCTCGACGACCCCAAAGCCCTGGCATGGGTCGAACAGCAGAATGCCCGGACGCGCGCCGCGTGGTGCAGCGGCGCGCCATTCGAGACGCTGCGGCAACGGCTCGCCGATGCCTACTTGCCGCGCGAACGTCCGGTCATTCCGGACAGATGGAAAGAGTGGGCGTACGACCTGTGGCAGGACGAGCGCAATCCCAAAGGCCTGTGGCGGCGCACGACGTGGGCGGCTTGGCGCAGCGGCAAGCCTGAATGGCAGAACCTGATCGATTTCGACGCGCTGGGCGAGGCCGAAGGCACGCCGTGGGTGTGCGTCGAGCTGGACATTCTTTATCCCGATGGCGACCGCGCGTTGATCACGATGTCGCCGGGCGGCTCCGACGCACTCGTGGTGCGCGAGTTCGACATCGACGCGCGCCGTTTCATCGACGATGGTTTTGCGATCCCGAAGGCCGGCAAGCACACGGCATCGTGGATCGACCGCGATACGCTTTACGTCGGCTGGGACAATGGACGCAAGAGCCTCACGCGCTCCGGCTATCCGCGCGAGGTGCGGCGCTGGACGCGCGGCACGGCGCTCGCCGACGCGCCCGTGGTGTTCAGGGGCGCGTATAGCGACATCGGCGTGGAAGCGCACTACGATCCGGTGGAAAAGCGGCACACGGTGGTGAGCAGCGTCGATTTCTTCGACTCGCATACGTACTACCTCGACACTGTAAATGGCGCCTCTGTGCCCGCCGATGCCTGGCGTCGTTACGACGTGCCGTCGCATGTCGCGGTCAGCGGCTGGCAGGGCTGGCTGCTGCTCGAGCCACGCCTCGACTGGCATTGCAACGATGTGGTGTACGCCGGCGGCGCATTGCTGGCGATCCGCGAAGACGCGTTCCTGCGCGGCGAGCGCGAGGTCACGCCTCTGTTCATTCCGACTTCGCAGACCTCCGCGTGCGAGTGGACGCATACGCGCAACCAGCTCATCGTCTCGTATCTGGAAGACGTGCAGAACAAGACCTTGCTGTTTGCGCCGACACAATCCGTCGATCAGACATGGCAGTGGCATAAGCGCGTCTTCCCGTCGCGCGAGGACGGGCAGGCCGACGTCTCGCCAGTGGAGTCGACGCTGAACGACGAAGTGTTCGTCGATACCGACGACTATCTGCAGCCGCCCGCGTACTGGCTGACCGATCTCGCGCGCGACGATCTCAACGACTGGGAGTTGCTCGACCGCTGGCCGACGCAATTCGACGCGACGCGATTCACGGTGACGCGCGGCCATGCCGTTTCGGCGGACGGCACACGCGTGCCTTACACGGTGATCGGACCGCGCGACGTGCAAGCCGCTGGGCGCGCGAATCACCCTGAACCGGCGGCCACCGTGCAGCGCGCGCGGCCGTGCCTGCTGAGCGGGTATGGCGGATTCGCGATTCCTCTGCTGCCGAGCTATCTGACGGGGCAGGGCATCGGCTGGCTCGAGCGCGGAGGCGTGTATGTGGTCGCGCACATTCGCGGCGGCGGCGAGTTCGGCACGCGCTGGCATACGGCGGCGCAAGTCGAACACCGGCAGCGCGCGTTCGACGATTTCATCGCGGTGGCCGAAGCGCTCGTCGCAAGCGGCGTGACCAGCGCCGCGCAACTCGGCATCCAGGGCGGCAGCAACGGCGGCCTGCTCGTGGCGGCGTGCATGGTGCAGCGTCCGGAGCTGTTCGGCGCCGTGGTCTGCGAGGTGCCGCTGCTCGACATGAGCCGCTACCACCTGTTGCATGCCGGCGCATCATGGATCGACGAATACGGCGATCCCGACGATCCCGACGACGCGCGTGTGCTCGCCGCTTACTCGCCATATCACCGCGTGTCGGCGGGGGTGAAATATCCGCCGGTGCTGTTCGCGACGTCGACCGCCGACGATCGCGTGCATCCCGGCCATGCGCGCAAGATGGCCGCGCGCATGCAGGCGCTCGGCGTGGACAACGTGTGGTATCGCGAGAACACCGAAGGCGGTCACGGCGGCTCCGACGAACTGGAGCAGGCCGAGCATGATGCGATGGTGTTCGGGTTTTTGTGGGAGACGCTGGGCGCTTCGGCCTGAGGTCTATCAGCCGAGCAGCGCGACGACCGGAGCGTGGTCCGACGGCTGGTCCCATTTGCGCGGCACCTTGTCGACTTCGCATGACGTGCAGGTTTCGGCGAGCGGCCTGGACAGCAGAATATGGTCGATGCGCAGACCCGCGTTGCGGCGAAACGCCATCATCCGGTAGTCCCACCACGAGTAGATTTTCTCGGGCTGCTCGAACTGACGGAACGCGTCGACAAGACCCAGTTCGGTCAAGCGCACGAACTCGGCGCGTTCTTCCGGCGACACGAGGTTCTGGCCTTCCCACGCCTTCGGATCATGCACGTCGCGATCGTCCGGTGCGATGTTGTAGTCGCCTAGCAGCGCGAGCTTCGGATAGAGCGCCATCTCGCTTCTGACCCAGTCGTGCAGCGCAGCGAGCCAGCGCAGCTTGTACGCGAACTTGTCGGTGCCGGGTGCCTGGCCATTCGGGAAATACGCGGAAATGATGCGCACACCGTCGACGGTTGCGGCCACCACGCGCTGCTGCAAATCCTCAAAGCCCGGAATGTTTCGCACGATGCTGGTTTCATCCACGCTGATCCCTTCGCGCACGAGAATGCCGACGCCGTTGTACGTCTTCTGGCCCGCGAACCAGCTCCGGTAGCCTTTTTCTGCCAGCTCTGCACGCGGAAACTTCTCGTCGGGCAGTTTCAGTTCCTGAAGGCACAGCACGTCGGTGCGGCTTGTTTCGAGCCAGTCGATCACATGCTGTTGGCGGACTTTGAGCGAATTGACGTTCCAGGTAGCGATTTTCACGGGAAATTCTCGGGCTGAATGGCGCAGGAGCCGTAGCTTACCAGCGTGCATGCGCAGGGGACTATTTTCGCGCGGCAAAGGCGCGCACGGCGAACCGAAAATAAAAAGCCGGTGCGCGCCGTGCGCAGCGTATAGTAGGGATCACACTCACAGTTTGACTACTCAGGCACCGGCGTGCAGCGGAGGGCATCATGGCTCGAACCTACCCAGATATTTATAAGGACTTCGAAGTGCACCCGCTGGTTTTCTCGCGGGAGTTCGGCAAATTCGACGGTCACAAGCGTGATGCGGAAGGCTATGACGTCGCGGTGCGCGTCTGCCGGCCGGGCGCGATCAGCGGTTCGAAGGCGAGCCGCGTGTTTCGTCTCGTGCTGCCTGTCACGTTCGCGGATTTCGGCGTGGCGAAACGCAGCGCGAGCCAGTATGGTGCGGACATTATCGACGGCAAGGTCGAGGGCGCGACGGTTCAGGATCTTTGATCGCGCCGGTGCAGGCTTGCGTGCTTCGCGCGGAATTCGTGTGCGATTGTTTGACGTTTTGCCAACGTCCCTATACAATCTCTTTTCTCTGACGCGGGGTGGAGCAGTCTGGCAGCTCGTCGGGCTCATAACCCGAAGGTCACAGGTTCAAATCCTGTCCCCGCAACCAAGCATTGTTAAAAGCCCGCTGGCGCAAGCCAGGCGGGCCTTTTAATTTGCGGCGCGAGAATTGACGCCGCGTGCTGTGGTCACTATCAGCAAGCACATCATTCACTCACCTTCAATCGCCCACTCCACAGCCGCTTGCGCATGCAACGCCGTGGTATCAAAAACGGGCAGCGCCGAATGTTCCGGCTTGATCAGCAACGTGATTTCGGTGCAACCGAGAATCACCGCCTGCGCACCGCGGGCACGCAGCGATTCGATCACACGTTGATACACCTCGCGCGATTCGCTGTTCACATTGCCGTGACACAGCTCGTCGTAAATGATGCGATGCACGTCGGCGCGTTCCGCTTCATCCGGCACCAGCGTATCCAGGCCGTAGCGCTCGCGTAGCCGGCCCGTGTAGAACGCCTGCTCCATCGTATAGCGCGTGCCGAGCAAGCCGACCCGCTCGACGCCCGCCGCGCACAACGCATTGCCGGTCGGATCGGCGATATGCAGAAACGGCACGTTGATGGCCCGTTCAATCGATTCATACACGCGATGCATGGTGTTGGTGGCAAGCATCACGAGCTGCGCACCGCCGCGCTCGAGTTGACGCGCCGCATCGGCCATCTGCACGCCGAGTGCGTCCCAGTCGCCCGCGCGCTGATTCGCTTCGATCGGCGCAAAGTCTACGGTGAGCATGAGGCTGCGCGCGTTGTGATGGCCGCCAAGGCGCGCCTTCGCGTGACGATTGAGCAGCCTGTAGTACTCGGCGGACGACTCCCAACTCATTCCGCCGATCACACCTATCGTTTTCATCTGCGCGCTCCCGAATGAATAAATGTGTAAGAGTCAGCCGAGTATAGGTGCGCCGCAGCGCGCGTTGCCGATACGGATTTTGCGCTGCCGGCCAGTACGGAAATCCCGATTAAATTCGGCGCAGAAACGCCGCACAAAAGCCCGCACCGGCTTTCTGGCACCGATAGAATCGTCATCACTCACGACACCAGAAGCCCACAAAAAAGGAGCGGGATATGGACCTGATCATCCGCCGCGCGATGCTGCCGCCACGCCTCGCGCCGCAAACGAGACATGCGGTCGACATCGGCATCGAAGCGGGGCGCATCGTTGCTGTGGAGGCCAATCTGGCCGCGGTCGCGCGCGAGGAAATCGACGCCGCGGGCTCGCTCGTCACGCCGCCCTTTGTCGATCCGCATTTCCATATGGACGCCACGCTGTCCTACGGTTTGCCGCGTGTGAACGCGTCGGGCACCCTGCTCGAAGGCATTGCGCTGTGGGGCGAACTGAAGCCGCAACTCACGCAGGAGGCGCTGATCGAACGCGCGCTCCAGTACTGCGACTGGGCCGTTGCGCGCGGGTTGCTGGCGATCCGCAGTCACGTCGACGTGTGCGATCCGCGCTTACTCGCCGTCGAGGCGCTCATCGAAGTGAAGCGCCGCGTGGCGCCGTATCTCGACCTGCAACTCGTGGCCTTTCCGCAAGACGGCGTGCTGCGTAGTCCGGGTGCTTTTGAGAACCTCAAGCGCTCCATCGCAATGGGCGTCGACGTGGTCGGCGGCATTCCGCATTTCGAACGCACCATGGCCGACGGCGCGCAATCCGTGCGGATGCTGTGCGAATTTGCGGCGGAGCAGGGCTTGCGCGTGGACATGCATTGCGACGAGTCCGACGATCCGCTGTCGCGACACATCGAAACGCTCGCAGCCGAAACGCTGCGCCTCGGCTTGCAGGGACGCGTCACAGGTTCGCATCTCACGTCGATGCATTCCATGGACAACTACTACGTCAGCAAGCTGTTGCCGCTGATGCGCGAATCCGGCGTGTCCGCCATCGCGAATCCGCTCATCAACATCACGTTGCAGGGACGCAGCGACACGTATCCAAAGCGGCGTGGCATGACTCGCGTGCCGGAGATGATTGCGGCAGGCATCAACGTCGCGTTCGGCCACGATTGCGTGATGGACCCGTGGTACAGCCTCGGCTCGGGGGACATGCTCGAGGTCGCGCACATGGGCTTGCACGTCGCGCAGATGACGGGCGTTCAAGGCATGCACGATTGCTTCGACGCGGTCACGGTGAACGGCGCGCGCATTCTCGGTCTGGACGACTACGGCGTCGCGCCGGGCTGCGCCGCCAACCTCGTGCTGCTCGATGCGGGCGATCCCGTCGAGGCGATTCGCCTGCGCGCGGCGCGCCTTGCGGTGATAAGCCGCGGCAAAGTGGTGAGCCGCGCACCGGCGGCGCGCGCCGCCTTGTCGCTGGAAGGGCGTCCTGCGGAGGTGGATTTCAAGCTGCATCGCGATTGACTGCTGCACGCAGCGGCCAACGGATCACCGATAGAAAACAAAAAGCCGGCGCCCGCTCGCGCGGAACACCGGCTTTCTTCTATCAGCGCTGGAACACGAGAACCAACGCCTCGCGTTCTCTCAACGCGTCGTTGCAAGCTATCAATGCGCCGCGCCAGGCGCCATGCCGTTATGCCGCAGCAACGCGTCGATATTCGGCTCGCGTCCGCGGAATGCCTTGAACGATTCCATCGCCGGGCGGCTGCCGCCCACTTCCAGAATCTCCTTGCGATAACGCATGCCGGTCGTCTGGTCGAGCACGCTGCCGCTCGCCGACTGCGCGGCTTCCTCGAATGCCGCGTAGGCGTCCGCGGATAGCACTTCGGCCCACTTGTAGCTGTAGTAGCCGGCCGCATAGCCGCCCGCGAAAATATGGCTGAAGGTGTTCGGCCAACGCGAGAAGGGCGCTTGCGGCACGACGTGGAAGCGCTCGTTGATCTCGCTCGCAAGCTGCGTGGCGTTCTTCGTGCCGCTCGCGTCGAAGCCGGTATGCAACTGCATGTCGAACATCGAGAAGACAATCTGCCGCAAAGTGCCGAGACCGCTCTGGAAATTCTTTGCGGCCAGCATCTTGTCGAACAGTTCGCGCGGCAGCGGCTGTGCGGTTTCGACATGCGACGTCATGTCGGAGAGCACGTCCCACTCCCAGCAGAAGTTCTCCATGAACTGCGACGGCAACTCGACCGCGTCCCACTCGACACCGTTGATGCCGGACACGCCAAGCTCATCGACACGCGTGAGCATGTGATGCAGCCCATGGCCGAATTCGTGGAAGAGCGTAATCACTTCGTCGTGCGTGAAGCAGGCCGGCTTGCCGCCGACCGGCGCCGAAAAGTTGCAGGTCAGATACGCCACCGGCGTTTGCACGCCGCCGTGCGTGTGCTTGTGACGGCCACGCGCGTCGTCCATCCACGCGCCGCCGCGCTTGCCTTCGCGTGCGTACAGGTCGAGATAGAACCGCGCGACGAGGCCGCCGTCCTGATTCTCGACGCGGAAAAAGCGCACGTCCGGATGCCACACGGCCGCCTGATCGCGGCGAATGCGCACGCCGAAGAGCGTCTCCGTGACCTTGAAAAGGCCTTTGAACACCGCGTCTTCCGGAAAGTACTGCTTGACTTCGTTTTCGGAGAACGAATAACGCTTCTGACGCAGGCGCTCGGCGGCAAACGTCATGTCCCACGGTTGCAGGTCGGCAAGGCCGAGCTCGCCTGCTGCGAATTCGCGCAGCTCTTTCCAGTCCTGCTCCGCGTGCGGACGCGCGCGCGTGGCGAGATCTTCCAGGAAAGTCATCACCTGTTCCGGCGATTCGGCCATTTTCGGCGCGAGCGAAACTTCGGCGAAGTTCTTATAGCCGAGCATCTGCGCTTCTTCCGCGCGCAGCTTCAACTGCTCGGCGAGCACGGACGTGTTGTCCCATTCGGGCTTGCCGTTGCCGTATTGCGGACCGAGTTCGGAGGCGCGCGTCACATACGCGCGGTACATTGCCTCGCGCATCGGACGGTTTTCGGAGTACTGCATGACCGGGAAATAGGACGGGAAATGCAGCGTGAATTTATAGCCGGTCTTGCTTTCGCGCTCGGCCGCTTCTTTCGCGGCTTCGATCACGTCTTCGGGCAGGCCGGCGAGTTCCGCCTCGTTGCCGGCTTCGACGAAATACGCATAAGCGTTGGTCGCGTCGAGCACGTGATCGGAAAACGCCTTCGACAACGCCGCCTGGCGTTCCTGCAATTCGGCGAAACGCGGCTTCTGGTCTTCGGGCAGTTCGGCACCGGACAAGCGGAAGTCGCGTAGCGCGTTGCTGAGAATCTTCTTGCGCTCGCTCGTGAGCGAAGCGAATTCGTCGCTGGCATTGAGCGCCTTGTACTTCTCGTATAGCGCAAGGTTTTGTCCGACGCTCGACCAGAATTCGGTGACGCGCGGCAGATTTTCGCCATATACGGCGCGCAGTTCCGGCGTATCCGCGACGGCGTTCAGGTGGCCGACCACGCTCCACGCGCGCGACAACGGTTCGGTGGCGCGCTCGACGGGTTCGACGACATCGGCCCACGAAGCGGGCGTCATCGGCTCGGCCGCGCGCCCGACGGCGGCTGCGGCATCGGCGAGCAGCACGTCGAGCGCGGGCGTGACGTGTTCGGGGCGGATTTCGCCAAAGCGCGGCAGGTCGGAGAAATCGAGGAGCGGATTGTCGTGATTGGAGACGGTAGTGGACATGAGGCTTCCTGTCTGACGCGGGTGAACGGGTATTCGGTACTTTAACCGGTGCTCGGTGCGGCGCGCGCGGTCGCGCCATCTTGCACCTGACACGGACATTATTGGGGCACGGCATGCCGATTCCAATCGTCGGCATACAAATTACCAGATGTGGCGGCCCACGGCGCTTCTGTGCGAAAGCGAACGGTGCGAAATGGTGCCGCGCCGCATCCTGACGTGTCTCTCGCCCGATTGCCGGGTGATCGCACAGCAACTGAAGCGGCGCTTTGCAATGCTTCCCGACGCTTTTCTGCCTGAGGTATCGATGTACCCGCTTTCGCACGCTCTATCGCGCAACGGCAACAACTTCGACCTGGTGCGGCTCATGGCCGCCGTGTCTGTCGTATATGGCCATTCGTATCTTCTGCAGGCGCCGGACGGCACGAGCGACTGGGTCGAAAACGCACTCGGTTTCGACGGCTTCGGCGCGCTCGGCGTCTATGCGTTCTTCCTCTTGAGCGGCATGCTCGTGACTGCGAGTTTCGACCGTCAACGCTCGGTGCCGCGCTTTGCGGTGTTGCGCATCGCGCGCCTTTGGCCGGCGGTCGCGCTCGGCTCGCTGGTGACGGTGTTCGTCGTCGGGCCGCTGTTCACGACGCTGCCGCTGCGCGAGTATTTCAGTTCCGCCATGACGTGGTCGAACCTCGACAACTTCTCCACCATCGTGATGAAAACCGGCTGGGCGTTGCCGGGCGTCTTCGAGCACAACCGCTTTGCCGTCTCCGTGTGCGGTCCGCTGTGGACGCTGCCGCTCGAAGTGCGCTGCTATCTGATCGTGCTCGTGACCGGCATGCTCGGGCTGCTGTCGAGCCCGCGCGGTGCGGCGCTGGCGGCGGCGCTAGGCATTGCCGCCTTCGTGTTGCGCGTGCATTTGCCGCCTCATCTGACGCCGCATTCCCTGCCGCTCGTGCAGATCGGGTTGCGCGATTTCAGCGAGACACCCGGCGGCTATTCGTTCTGGCCGGAGCCGTTCTTCATGCTCGGCATGCTGCTGTATGGCTTGTGCGAGCGCATCAGCATCAACGGTCTGGCCGCGCTCGCGTTCACGATGGTGTTTCTGGTGTTCCGCGATACGGCGGGCGCGCAACCGCTGTTCTATCTGGCTTTCGTGTACGGCGTGCTGTGGGTCGGGACGACACCGCTGTTGCGGCGGTTCGTGCCGCGCCATGACTACTCGTATGGGATCTATCTGTATGGCTTCATGGTGCAGCAATGCGTGGCCAATATCGCGCCGCAGTTGAGCCATGTGACGGCGGTTCTGATCGCCGCGCCGGTGATCCTGCTTTGTGCGGCTGTGTCGTGGCACTGTGTCGAGCGGCCGGTGCTGATGTGGTGCCGTGGGCGTCTTGCACGCCGGCGGGCGGCGCTGGCTGAAGCGCCGTCTATAGCGGAGCGGGGCGCGCGTCAAACCGTTCGCTGAAGAGGCAGCGAGCGGTCGATTCGAACCGCCATGAGTGTGAGACGAGAGGTGCGGGAGCGACGCCGACTCTTGCAATCCGTAGGTGTTTGGACAAGCGCACGCGGATGCCGAAGCAGCGGTAGAAGCGGTAGAAGCGGAAGCGGTAGCAGCCGATTGAGTGGCGGGTCAAGCAGCAGCGTGTGAAGCCGATTGCGTAGCGAGTTGAAAGCGCCGGGCTAGCAGGTGCCCAGCGCTTTCCTTTTTCGTGTTAGCCCTTCTTCGCTGCCTCGCGCTCGGCGGCTTCGATCGTATTGACGAGCAGCATGGTGATGGTCATCGGGCCGACGCCGCCCGGAACCGGCGTGATGTATCCGGCCACGTCCTTCACGCCCGGGAAATCCACGTCGCCGCACAGCTTGCCCGCCTCGTCGCGATTCATGCCGACGTCGATCACGGCCGCGCCCGGCTTCACCATGTCTGCGGTGAGAATGTTGCGCAGACCGGTGGCCGCCACCACGATGTCGGCGTTGCGCGTATGCGCGGCCAGATCGCGCGTCTTGCTGTGGCAGATCGTGACGGTTGCGCCCGCTTCGAGCAGCAGCAGTGCCATCGGCTTGCCGACGATGTTCGAGCGGCCGATCACCACAGCGTTCGCACCTTGCAGCGGAATTTCATAAGCGGCGAGCATTTTCATCACGCCGTACGGCGTGCATGGGCGGAACAGCGGCTGGCCGGTCAGCAGCGCGCCGGCATTGGCGACGTGAAAACCGTCCACGTCCTTTTCCGGCGCGATTGCCTCGATCACCTTGTGACTGTCGATATGCGGCGGCAGCGGCAGCTGCACGAGAATGCCGTGAATGCGCGGGTCGCGATTGAGCTCGTCGATGCGCTCGAGCAGCTCCGCTTCCGGCAGGTCCGCCGGATAACGGTCGAGCGACGAACCAAGACCGTTGTCGTGGCACGCCTTCACCTTGTTGCGCACGTAGACTTCGCTGGCCGGATTGTCGCCGACCAGCACGACGGCTAGCCCCGGCTGATGGCCGCTGGCGGTCAGGGCGGCGGCGCGCGCGGCGACGTCGGCGCGCAGTGTCTTGGAGAGGGCGAGGCCGTCGATCAATTTGGCAGTCATGGTCGGTCGAGAGGGGCAGTGTGGTAAGCGGAGCAGCGCGCGTGACGTGCACGATGGCGTTTTTCAGCAGCAACGGGTCGGCACACGAAAAGCGCGCGACGCCAATTGGCGATAGGCGTCGCTGCAAAGTCCGTCATTATACCGGCGCAAGCGGCGAGGCCCATGACGTCCGCGTCGCCGGACGTGTGGCGCCGCTGCTTGGGGGCGGAAGAAATAGCGGGAAGATCCGGACTAGGAGCCGGTAAGAGGCCGGTAAGAGGCCGGTAAGAGGCGGGTAAGAGGCTGGTAAGAAGCCGGACTGCGCAGTCCGGCCGGTCGTGCGCGGCGCGCCGCGGCGAATGCCGCGCGCGCCGCCGGCGCTTATTGCGCCGGTTGCGGCTTGTTGGACAGCGCGAGTCGCAGCAGGTCGGCGACCGTGTTGACGTTGAGCTTTTCCATGATGTTGGCGCGGTGCGCTTCGACTGTCTTGATGCTGATGCCGAGGTCGTCGGCGATCTGCTTGTTCAGGCGGCCCGCGATGATGCGCTCGAGCACCTGATGCTCGCGCGCGGTGAGCTTGCCGAGACGCTCGGCGGCCGCGCGCTGCTGCTGCACACTGGTGCTTTCGCTGCGCGCCTTGTCGAGCATGCGCTCCACGAGCTTGCGCAGTTCGGCTTCGTCGAACGGCTTTTCGATGAAGTCCATCGCGCCTTTTTTCATCGTGGACACGGCCATCGGCACGTCGCCATGACCGGTCACGAAGATGATCGGCAGCGACGCATTGTCGGCGATCAGGCGTTCCTGCAGTTCCAGTCCGCTCATGCCGGACATCCGCACATCGAGAATCAGGCAGGCGATCTGGCCCGGATGCTGATGCGGCTGCCATGCGTCGATAAACTGCTCGGCGCTGGAGAAGCACTGCACGCGGTAGCCGTTCGCCTCCAGCAGCCAGCGCAGCGAATCTCGCACGGCCTCGTCGTCGTCGACGACAAAGACAGTTTCCTGTGTGGTGACTGGGCTGTTCATAGCTCTCCCGTAACGGTTTGTGGTGTCGGCGCCTCGGACCCGCCGTTGCTCGGGCCGTCAGGCTCTCCAATAGGCAGACTGCAGTGGAACGTGGCGCCTGTGATGTGGCCGTCGGATTCGACGTTGTTGACCACCCACAGACGACCGCGGTGCGATTCGATAATCGAACGGCAAATGTTCAGCCCCATGCCCATGCCGTCGGACTTGGTGCTGTAAAACGGTTCGAACAGCCGCTCGGCCGTTGCTTCGTCGACGCCCGGCCCCTGGTCGACCACGCTGATGCAGACAAAGCCGCTTTCCAGCCGCACGACCACGCGGATCACCGGATCGACTGCATTGGGCCGCGCTTCGGCCATTGCCTCGGCGGCGTTCTTCAACAGGTTGACCAGCACCTGCTCGATCAGCACCGGGTCGACATAAATCACCGGCAGCCGCGAGCGCATGTCCGTGACGATGCGAATGCGCCGCTTCCGCGCCTCGATTTCGGCGAGACCCACGGCGTCCGCGACGATGTCCGAGACGCGCGTAGCCTGACGCTTTGGCTCGCTGCGTTTCACGAACTCGCGGATGCGCTTGATGATCATGCCCGCGCGCACCGCCTGCTGGGCGGTTTTTTCGAGCACCGGCAGCAGATTGTCAGGCGTTGTCCGACCCGATTTAACCAGTGCAACGGTTCCGGAGCAATAGTTGTTGATCGCGGCGAGGGGCTGATTGAGCTCGTGCGCGAGCGACGAGGCCATCTCGCCCATCGTCATCAGGCGGCTCGTGAATTGCAGCTTTTCGTCCTGCTGGCGGGACAGTTCCTGCGCCTGCTTGCGCGTGGTGATGTCGGTTGCGATCTGCATCTGCGCGAGGTGGCCGTCCACCCACTGAATGTACTGACGGCGCACTTCGAACCACTTCTGGATGCTTTCTACATAGACTTCCTGCGCGTCGGCCGTGCTCTCTGTCAACGCGGCGGCGGGCAGCCCGGCGTACGTGTCCACCATGTCGATCGAATCCGACGACGCCTGCGTGCTGTCGAACCCGCCGCCAGCCAGTTCCAGATGGCCGTCCGGGCGAATGCCGAACAGGTGCCGGTAATAGCGGTTGGCGAACAGGAGTTCGGCCTCGTCGGCGGCGAGCACGGATACCGCGGCGTCCAGACTCTCGAGCACGGTAGTGAAGCGCTCGTGCGCGGCAGCGAGTTCCTCGCGCGCGCGCTTCGGCTCGGTGATGTCGGTCATCGAGGACATCCAGCCGGTCTGACGGCCCGAGCTGTCGATCAGCGGCGACACATAGAGGCGCGCATGGAACATGGAGCCGTCCTTGCGGCGCACCCGCAATTCGAAGCCTGACGAGGGCGCCTTGCCGCGCAGCGTCATGTCGAGCTGGCGCTGCATTTCCGGATAGGCGTCGCGCGGCCAGTAGGCGAAGGGCGCCGTCTTGCCGACGAGGTCGCTTTCGTCCCAGCCGGTCATGCGGCAGAACGCCGGATTCACGTGAGTGATGCGGCCATGCATGTCGAGCACGCGCATGCCGATCAGCACGGAATTTTCCATTGCGCGGCGGAAAAACGCTTCCGCATAGAGCGCCTGCTGCGCCTCGAAGCGCTGCCGCGTGTGCTTCCACAGGCTCCACAGACTCCACAGCACGAAGCACGACAGACCCGCGACCAACCACACCAGCGTGTTGTTGGTGAAGTTGGTCATCTGCGGGAACGCGTAGACACGCACCGAGACGCCCTGGCCCGGCGGGTCGAGCGGCAGGTCGTAGAACATGTCGCGCGGCAGGCGCGGCCGCGTGGACGTGGTGGTCAGCTCGCGGTTGTTCGCGTCGATGATCGAGATCTTGTACTTGGCCGACAGCTCGGGCGGAATGTCGTGCTTGAGAATGCCTTCCACCGAAAACACGGCGGCAATCGAGCCGAGAAAGTCGCGGTCGCGGAAAACCGGTGTCTGCAATGTGATGTAGCCGTTGCCGACGTCGTCGTAGATGAGCGGCGAATACACCTGGCGGCGCGTGCTGCGCGCCTCGGCGAAGGCGGCTTTTACCGCTTCGTCCATTTGCGTGTCGTTGGGCTTGGCAAGACGCTGGCCGAACACGGGCAGCGCCGTATTGGGCCAGCGCGGCTGCTGCTGGCTCGTGTACCAGTTCATGTAGAGGATCTCGGGATGCCCCTGCATGATGTCCGTGGTGGACACCTGGAACGAATGCGGATCGGCATGGCCGGCGGCGAGGTCGCGCGCGAGCGCCTGGATCTGCTCCTGCGCCCCTGTCATGGAGAGGCGAATCTGCTGCTGCGCCCACGCGACGTTACGGTAAAGCGTGTCTTCCTGCTGTTGCTGCTCGCGGCGATTCAGACTCCACAGAATCAGGCTCATGACGACCAGAAACACCAGGATCGACAGAAGCGGCGTCAGCAAATAGGAATTGGACCACCATGGTCCATGGTGCCAGCGGGAGGACGGCGACGAATCCGCCGGCGAACCAGCGGTGCGCGCCGATCGAGCGAAAAGCCGTTCGGTCAACATGCGTGGCATTGTAGCGCAGCGCGTAGCTGGCAAATGGCGCAAAAAATCACGGATAGTCCCGTTAATCGGCGCACACTAGCCGACGTATCCACGCAAAGGCAGTCAAATCAGGTTGCGCCGCAGCAATTTTCCGCATTATGAGAACCGATCTCGTAATTCGAAAATTTTGTTGCGTGGACGTCGGGACCCTTATTACAATCGGCCGAAGCTGCCGCGGCCGTGCTTCGTCCGCGTCGTCTGTTCAAAGAGCGTTCCTCTATATCCAGGAGACGAGCATGTCCGCTGTACCCGACGAAGTCATGAAATATGTCGCCGCTGAAAAAGACGACGATCCCCAGGAAACCGGCGAATGGCTGGAAGCGCTGGATGGCGTGATTTCTGCTGTTGGCCCCGACCGTGCCCACTACCTGATCGAGAAGCAGATCGAGTTTGCCCGTGTGCACGGCGAACATCTGCCGTTCTCCGCCAACACCCCTTACATCAACACGATTCCCGTCGCGCGCCAGGCGAAAATCCCCGGTGACCAGGACATCGAGCACCGTATCCGTTCGTACACGCGCTGGAACGCCATCGCCATGGTGTTGCGCGCCGGCAAGGACACCAACGTCGGCGGCCACATCGCGTCGTTCGCGTCGGCCGCAACGCTGTATGACGTCGGCTTCAACCATTTCTGGCACGCACCGTCGCCCGAGCATGGCGGCGATCTCGTCTTCGTGCAGGGTCACTCGTCGCCGGGCGTCTACTCGCGCGCGTTCCTGCTCGGTCGCCTGACAGAGCAGCAGCTCGACAACTTCCGCCAGGAAGTGGGCGGCGAGGGCATCTCGTCGTATCCGCACCCTTGGCTGATGCCCGATTTCTGGCAGTTCCCGACCGTCTCGATGGGCCTCGGCCCGATCATGGCGATCTACCAGGCGCGCTTCATGAAGTACATGCAGGCGCGCGGCATCGCGAAGACCGAGGGCCGCAAGGTCTGGGCGTTCCTCGGCGACGGCGAAACGGACGAACCGGAATCGCTCGGGGCAATCGGCATGGCCGGCCGCGAACGGCTCGACAACCTCGTGTTCGTCATCAACTGCAACCTGCAGCGCCTCGACGGTCCGGTGCGCGGTAACGGCAAGATCATCCAGGAACTGGAAAGCGAATTCCGCGGCGCGGGCTGGAACGTCATCAAGGTTGTGTGGGGCAGCCGCTGGGACGCGCTGTTCCAGCGCGACAAGTCGGGCGCGCTGATGCGCCGCATGATGGAAGTCGTCGACGGCGAATACCAGACGTACAAGTCGGAGTCGGGCGCGTTCGTTCGTGAGCACTTCTTCAATACGCCGGAACTGAAGGCGCTGGTCGCCGACTGGTCGGATGAAGACGTGTGGAACCTGAACCGCGGCGGCCACGATCCGCACAAGATCTATGCGGCGTTCCACGAAGCCACGCAGGCGAAGGGCCAGCCGACCGTCATCCTCGCGAAGACGATCAAGGGCTACGGCATGGGCGAAGCCGGCCAGGCGATGAACATTACCCACCAGCAGAAGAAGATGCAGGTGGAGCAGCTGAAGAAATTCCGCGACCAGTTCCGTCTGCCGATTTCCGACGAAGACATCGTCAACGTGCCGTACATCAAGTTCGAAGAAGGTTCGAAGGAACTCGAGTACATGCGCGCTCGCCGCCAGGAACTGGGCGGCTATCTGCCGGCGCGCCGCCAGAAGGCGGAGTCGCTGCCGGTGCCGGAACTGTCGGCGTTCGAGCCGCTGCTCAAGGGCACGGGCGAAGGCCGCGAGATTTCCACGACCATGGCGTTCGTGCGGATCCTGAACATCCTGCTGAAGGACAAGGCGCTCGGCAAACGCGTCGTGCCGATCGTACCGGACGAGTCGCGTACGTTCGGCATGGAGGGTCTGTTCCGTCAGATCGGCATCTGGAATCAGGACGGCCAGAAGTACATTCCGGAAGATTCCGACCAGCTGATGTTCTACCGTGAGTCGGAAACCGGTCAGATTCTGCAGGAAGGTATCAACGAAGCCGGCGGCATGTCGGACTGGATCGCAGCGGCGACGTCGTACTCGACGCACGGCGAGATCATGATCCCGTTCTACATCTTCTATTCGATGTTCGGCTTCCAGCGCATTGGCGACCTCGCATGGGCCGCGGGCGACATGCGCTCGCGCGGCTTCCTGCTCGGCGGCACAGCGGGCCGCACGACGCTAAACGGCGAAGGTCTGCAACACGAAGACGGCCACTCGCTGCTGTGGGCGGCTTCCGTGCCGAACTGCATCAGCTACGACCCGACGTTCGGTTACGAACTCGCGGTCATCATGCAGGACGGCCTGCGCCGCATGGTCGCAGAGCAGGAAGATGTGTATTACTACATCACGGTGATGAACGAGAACTACGAGCACCCGGCGATCCCGCAGGGCGAGAGCGTAGCGGCCGACATCATCAAGGGCATGTACGCGTTCCGCAAAGCCGAAGCCGATAGCAAGGCGCCGCGCGTTCAGTTGATGGGCGCGGGCACGATCTTCAACGAAGTGATCGCCGCCGCCGACCTGCTGAAGAACGACTGGGGCGTCGCCGCGGACCTCTGGAGCGTGCCGAGCTTCACTGAACTCGCGCGCGAAGGCCACGAGGTGCAGCGCTGGAATCTGCTGCATCCGACGGAAGAGAAAAAGCTCTCGCACGTCGAGAAGCTGCTGAAGGACGCGCAAGGCCCGGTGATCGCATCGACCGATTACGTCCGCGCGCTCACCGAGCAGATCCGCGCATTCGTGCCGCAACGTTTCGTCGTGCTGGGCACGGACGGCTACGGCCGCTCGGACACGCGCGAGAAGCTGCGCCACTTTTTCGAAGTCGACCGCTACTGGGTCACGGTTGCCGCGTTGAATGCGCTGGCAGACGAAGGCACGATCGAACGCAAGGTGGTCGCCGAGGCGCTCAAGAAGTACAACCTCGATCCCGCCAAACCCAACCCGATGACCGTCTAAGGCATCATTCCCCGTGTGCCACGGCGTGCGCGCCTGCCCCTGACCGATTCCGATCGGCGCAGGCAGGCTGCGTGCGCGGCCCAGGAGACACTAACAATGAGTCAAGCGATCGAAGTCAAGGTGCCGGACATCGGCGATTACAAGGACATTCCTGTGATCGAGGTGCTGGTCAAGGCGGGTGATACCGTCGAGAAAGAGCAATCGCTCGTTACGCTGGAATCCGACAAGGCGACGATGGACGTGCCGAGCTCGGCCGCCGGCGTCGTCAAGGAAGTGAAGGTCAAGGTCGGCGACAACGTGTCGGAAGGTTCGCTGATCGTCGTGCTGGACGGCGCACAGGGCGGCGCGGCTGCGCCGGCGCCAGCACCGGCTGCCGCACCGGCGCCGTCACCTGCAGCTGCACCTGCGCCGGCACCGGCGCCCGCCGCTGCTCCCGCCTCCGGCGGCGGCCTGCAGGAAGTGAAAGTGCCGGACATCGGCGACTACAAAGACATCCCCGTGATCGAAGTCGCGGTGAAGGTCGGCGATCGCGTCGAGAAAGAGCAGTCGCTCGTCACGCTCGAATCCGACAAGGCGACCATGGACGTGCCGAGCTCGGCGGCCGGCGTCGTCAAGGAAGTGAAGGTCAGGGTCGGCGATACGGTGTCGGAAGGCTCGGTGATCGTCGTAGTGGAAGCTGAGGGCGCTGCTGCCGCGCCGGCTGCGGCACCCGCCGCGGCGCCGAAACACGAAGCCGAGAAGCCGTCGGACGCGCCGGTTGCGCCGTCGCCCGCACCGGCCTCGCCGTCTGCGCTCGCACAGGCGCCGCTGATCCCGGCAGGCGAGGGCGGCACACGCCGCACGAGCCACGCTTCGCCGTCGGTGCGCAAGTTCGCGCGCGAACTGGGCGTCGACGTCACGCAAGTGCAGGGCACGGGTCCGAAAGGCCGCATCACGCAAGCGGACGTCACCGCGTTCATCAAGGGCGTGATGACGGGCCAGCGCGCGGCGCCCGCCGGTGCTGCCGCACCTGCGGCGGCAGGCGGCGGCGAGCTGAATCTGCTGCCGTGGCCGAAGGTCGACTTCTCGAAGTTCGGCCCGTTCGAGGCGAAGCCGCTGTCGCGCATCAAGAAGATCTCCGGCGCGAACCTGCACCGCAACTGGGTGATGATCCCGCACGTCACGAACAACGACGAAGCGGACATCACCGAACTCGAAGCGCTGCGCGTGCAGTTGAACAAGGAAAACGAAAAGGCTGGCGTAAAAATCACGATGCTCGCATTCGTGATCAAGGCGGTGGTTTCGGCGCTGAAGAAATTCCCGACCTTCAACGCGAGCCTCGACGGTGACAACCTCGTGTTCAAGCAGTACTACCACATTGGTTTTGCTGCGGACACGCCGAACGGTCTCGTGGTTCCGGTGATTCGCGATGCCGACAAGAAGGGCCTCGTCGAGATCGCGAAGGAAATGACCGACCTGTCGAAGGCCGCGCGCGAAGGCAAGCTCAAGCCCGACCAGATGCAAGGCGGCTGCTTCTCGATTTCGTCGCTGGGCGGCATTGGCGGCACCAACTTCACGCCGATCATCAACGCCCCTGAAGTCGCGATTCTCGGTTTGTCGCGCGGTGCGATGAAGCCCGTGTGGGACGGCAAGCAGTTCGTGCCGCGTCTCACGCTGCCGCTGTCGTTGTCTTACGACCATCGTGTGATCGACGGCGCCGAAGCTGCACGCTTCAATGCGTATCTCGGGTCGATTCTTGCCGATTTCCGGCGTGTGATTCTTTGATGTGATGTTGCGCGGGGCACTGGCTTTTGTCGGTAATCCGCGCGTTTCTGTAGAACCTGCTTTCGTGTCGGTCTATTAGCGCTGCTCCTGTGCGGGGCAACGGCGCGTCCTTCGGCGGACGGCAAGGACGTTGTTGTGCGCCGGGCCGCCAGCTTTTTTCGACTTTTGAGGCGGGTTCTTCGCTCATCACGATCAACAGGAGAAGGGGACACTATGAGTCTCGTCGAAGTAAAAGTGCCGGATATCGGCGACTTCAAGGACGTCGATGTCATCGAAGTCAATATCAAGCCGGGCGATGCGATCGAACAGGAACAGTCGCTGCTGACGCTCGAGTCCGATAAGGCTTCCATGGAAGTGCCAAGCGACATCGCCGGCACCGTCAAGGAAGTCCGCATCAAGGCCGGCGATAAAGTCTCGCAAGGCACCGTGATCGCGCTCGTCGAAACGTCGGGCGAAGCGTCCTCGGCGAAAGAAGCGCCGAAGGCTGCTGCGCCTGCACCGGCTCCTGCACCCGCTCCTGCGGCTGCCGCTGCGCCCAAGGCTGCCGCGCCCGCGCCGCAAGCGGGCAGCTTCAGCGGCAGCGCGGACATCGAATGCGACATGCTCGTGCTCGGTTCCGGCCCGGGCGGTTATTCGGCCGCCTTCCGCTCTGCGGACCTCGGCATGAAGACCGTGCTCGTCGAACGTTATTCGACGCTCGGCGGCGTGTGCCTGAACGTGGGCTGCATTCCGTCGAAAGCGCTGCTGCACACCGCGCTCGTGATCGACGAAGCCGAAGCGCTTGGCGCGCACGGCATCACGTTCGCAAAGCCGCAGATCGATCTGGACAAGCTGCGCGACTTCAAGTCGGGCGTCGTCAAGAAGCTGACCGGCGGTCTCGCCGGCATGGCGAAGATGCGCAAGGTCGAGGTCGTGACGGGTACCGGCGCGTTCGTCGATCCGAACCACATGGAAGTGCAGACCGAAGGCGGCAAAAAGGTCGTCAAGTTCAAGCAGGCGATCATCGCGGCGGGTTCCGAAGCGGTGAAGCTGCCGTTCATTCCGGAAGATCCGCGTGTCGTCGATTCGACCGGCGCGCTCGAATTGCGTCAGATTCCGCAGCGCATGCTGGTGATCGGCGGCGGCATCATCGGGCTCGAAATGGCGACGGTCTACGCGACGCTTGGCGCGCAGATCGACGTGGTCGAAATGCTCGACGGCCTGATGGCCGGCGCGGACCGCGATCTCGTGAAGGTCTGGGAGAAGTACAACGCGAAGCGCTTCGCGAACGTCATGCTCAAGACCAAAACGACGGCGGCAGAAGCCAAAGAAGACGGCATCTACGTGTCGTTCGAAGGCGAGAAGGCGCCGGCGGAAGCGCAGCGCTATGACCTCGTGCTCGTCGCCGTGGGCCGCTCGCCGAATGGCAAGAAGATCGGCGCGGAAAAGGCCGGGGTGGCGGTGACTGATCGCGGCTTTATCGAAGTCGACAAGCAGATGCGCACCAACGTGCCGCATATTTTCGCGATCGGCGATATCGTCGGTCAGCCGATGCTGGCGCACAAGGCCGTGCACGAAGGCCACGTTGCAGCAGAAGCGGCGCATGGCGAGAAGGCGTACTTCGACGCGATCCAGATTCCGTCGGTGGCTTACACCGATCCTGAAGTGGCGTGGGCCGGCCAGACGGAAGACCAGTTGAAAGCGGCCGGCATCAAGTATGGCAAAGCTGTGTTCCCGTGGGCCGCTTCCGGCCGCGCGATTGCCAACGGCCGCGACGAGGGCTTCACGAAGCTGCTGTTCGACGAGGAAACGCATCGCGTGATCGGCGGCGGTATCGTCGGTCTGAATGCGGGCGATCTGATCAGCGAAGTGTGCCTGGCGGTGGAGATGGGCGCGGACGCGACGGACATCGGCAAGACGATTCATCCGCATCCGACGCTCGGCGAATCGATCGGCATGGCCGCCGAGCTGTACGAAGGCGTGTGTACCGATCTGCCACCGCAGAAAAAGAAGTAAGGCGTTCGGCTCATCCGCATGCGTGCGGATGGCGCAAAGAAAACGGCGCGCCCTTTATGGGCGCGCCGTTTTTATCTGGAGTCGCGAGCGCAGTCTGTCTGCCGGCGCGTTGCTCTCGAGCAGCGAGCTCGAAGAAGCACTACGAAAAAAAATCCCGGCGCTTCGCCGGGCAAACGATACGTCACTCGACGTATCGGAGCGTTCGGCCAATTGGAGCCGTGTGAGCGGCAACGGCACGACGCTGTTGCTTACAGCAGCGCCGGCGCAGCGGATACGCTGGGCCGGCGCAGACGATGCCCGAAATCAGGCAATGATGCAGGCCCCGCAAGCGAGGCCTGACAAGAGAACCGGAAACTTAGACCGGCTTCTTGGCCGAGCGCGATGCCTGCGCAGCGGCTTGCGAAGCAGCCTTCGACGCGGCCGTGGCGGCTGCGTTGAAGTTGCTTTCCGCGATTTCGACAGCCTGCTTGGTCGCCTTGTGAACCGTTTCGTACGTCGTGTTGGCGGCGGTGATAGCCGACTTGATCACGGCGACGGCGGTTTCCGAACCGGCCGGCGCGTTCTTCGCGACGTTTTCGACGAGCGATTGAACCTTGCGGTTCTGCTCTTCGAACTGTGCTTCGGCTACGCGGGCGAACTCGCCTTGCGTTGCCGAGACGATTTCGTACACGTGACGGCCATACGACAGCGCCTTTTCAGCGACCGGCTGGGCGAGGCTCGCTTGCAGTGCCAGCAACTCTTGCGCGTCTTTCACCGACAGCGCGCGTTGGGCATTTTCCTGGCTTTCCGCGAGGGTCGATTTCACGACTTGCAGGTTCAGTTCGACGAGCTTTTCAACGCCTTCGAATGCCTTGGTGGTCAGGCCGAACAGCGTTTCAAAGTTGGCTTTCTGAGCTGCAGCGAATTGCTCGGGAGTCAGCAGAGTCATGGTTTACGCTCCTGGATCGCGGCCGATCTTTGCGGACCGCATTGGTGGTGGCGAGACGCACAAGATCGTCTGCCCGGACCGCGATGTTTTGTGCATCGCAGCAATGGGTTCTATTTTAGGATGGCGCCGGGGAATGTCAAGCGCTTTTTGTGCAATGCACAATCTTAAGAAACCGCTTAGAAAACAAGAGCTTATGCGGCACGCATGACAACGGCGTGACGCGGCATAATTGACCGCAACGCCGAGGCAATGGAGCCCGTTTCGGTACTTTATTCCGGCATTTGAGGGCGTGTTCGACGTCCCCGCGATGCACTGCAAAATTTAACAAAAGGTCGGCGCCTACGCGAATTGATGTAAACCATAGAGTGTCACGGAACGTTAATTGTTGATGCCAGTCAAATGCGCGTCTCTGATTTGCAACAGGCGTTTAACACGGTCTGCGACGCATGCGGCACCGGCGCGGCGGGGCGCCGCGCTGGACTTCGTTTCGCGCGAGAGCCGCGTTTCCCCTCATCAAGGTTGTCTCGAAATTGCCGTTATGCTAAAGGGACCACACCCCTTTTGAGGGTGGCGGCCTGGCGAGGCGCAGCGCCTTGATCGTTTTTATCGATCGGGACGCGGCACTTATTTGCGTTTTTGCAATCGGAGCTTACAAGCTGGTTTAAAGAGCGCCCATAAGTGCTTCAAATTGCTAATTTTTCGTTGTTTTAATACACTTGCGGAACCCTCTCGCCGCTCCCTACAGAACACCCATGAAAACCGACATGTTTTCGTCGCTGAAAGTGATCCACGGCGCGGCGCGCAGCACCGCTCTGTCGGTTGCCGCCTCCATGGTCCTTGCGGCGGCGCTTGCCGCGCCAGTAAGCACCTTTGCCGCTACGCCCGCTGCGTCCGCCAAAACCTCGAAGCAGGCGAAGGCGGGCAAGAAACCCGCCGCCGCAGCCAGGGTTTCCGGCAAGGCTGCGAAAGCCGGCAAGACTGCGGCCGCAAAAACAGCCGCCGCGGATGACGACGCACCCCGCGCGAGCGTCAAACGCAAACGCGTGACCTATACCGCGAATGGCCGTCATCACACGGTTGTGCGGCGTGTCGCCTATGAGCCGCGTCCGCCGAGCGTCGGCCAGGCGTTTGGGCTGCACGAGACGCCGGACGCGCTGATGCTGCGCTCGAGCGTCGCCTATGTGGTGGACCAGAACACGGGCGAGCCGCTCTTCGACAAGAACTCGCGCGCCGTGGTGCCGATCGCGTCCATCACCAAGCTGATGACTGCGATGGTCGTGCTCGATTCGAAAGAGCCAATGACCGATCAACTCGAAGTCACGGACGAAGACCGCGACTACGAAAAGAACACCGGCTCGCGTTTGTCCGTCGGCTCGGTGCTTTCGCGCGAAGACATGCTGCACATCGCGCTGATGGCGTCGGAAAACCGTGCTGCCGCCGCGCTTTCGCGCTACTACCCGGGCGGCCGGCCGGCGTTCCTTGCCGCGATGAACGCCAAGGCGCGGCAACTCGGCATGACCGACACGCACTTCGAGAACCCCACCGGTTTGACGAGCCAGAACGTGTCGAGCGCGCGCGATCTGGTGAAGATGGTCAACGCGGCGTATCAATATCCGCTGATCCGCCGGTTTTCCACGGACCACAGCTACGAGGTGTACACCGGCAAGCGCACGCTGGCCTACAACAGCACCAATGCGCTCGTGCGTAACCCGACGTGGGACATCGGTCTGCAAAAGACCGGCTTCATCAACGAAGCGGGGGAGTGCCTCGTGATGCAAGCCAACATTCACGGCCGCCCGATGGTACTGGTGTTGCTGGATTCGTCGGGCAAGTACTCGCGGTTCGCGGACGCCACGCGGTTGCGCACGTGGCTGGATAACGGCGGCGATCAGGCGCGTATCACCAGCGCGGACGCAGGCGGTCCCGGCACCTGATGTGTGAGCTTGTGGCCGTTGCATGACCCGCCACCGCCAATGAAAAAAGCCCCGCGATTGCGGGGCTTTTTTCATTCCGAGTCGGCTGATTTGCCGAGCGGCTTACGCGTGCGAGTTCGAATGTTGGCCCTGATTCTGCGAAGTTTGCGGCCGATATCCGAGCGCCTCGGAAATCACCAGCGCCGTCTGGCTGAGCTGACCAAGCCAGGAATCCTGCAGACGGTCGGCCGGCGCCGAGAGCGACAATCCCGCGACCAGCTTGCCGGTGTCGTCGTAGATGCCCGCGGCGATGCAGCGCACGCCTAATTCCAGTTCTTCGTTGTCGCGCGCGCAGGCTTGCTGGCGCACGTGCGAAAGCTCGCGCTCGAGCTTGGCGAGGTCGGTGATGCTGTTTTGCGTGTGGCCGGACAGGCCCGTGCGCGTGGCGTAGGCGCGCACGCGTGTCGATTCGTCGGCGGCGAGAAAGAGTTTGCCGACCGAGGTCAGATGCAGCGGCGCGCGCCCGCCGATGGCTCGCACCACCTGCATACCGGAACGCTCGGAATATGCACGCTCGATGTAGACGATCTCGTCGCCCTGACGCACCGACAGGTTCACCGTCTGCCCCGTCTGGCGATGCAGTTCGCGCATCGGCGTGAGCGCCGCATCGCGCACGGAGAGGCGCGCCTTCACGAGGTTGCCGAGCTCGAGCAGGCGCATGCCGAGCCGGTACGTGCCGGGATCGGACCGGTCGACGAGGCGGCACATCACCATATCGTTCAGGATGCGGTGCGCGGTGGACGGATGCAGTTCCGTGCGGATGGCGAGTTCTTTCAGGCTGACCGGGTCGCTATGCGCGGCGAGTGCGTCGAGCAGGCGCATCATGCGTTCGATCACCTGGATCGATGTTTTGGGATCCGGGTTCGTGTCGCTCATAAGAAGAATCAGTTGACGCGTCAAACAGCGGAAATTGATTGTATCTCGTATCGTGAAAAAAGCGAACGCACTTGGAAGCGCTCTTCCAATTCGGCGACGCATTCGTCCTATGCCTTCCGGGGCGTTGGTATTGTGCGCCAAACAGCGGATAATCAGGGACGTTTTCCCGGAGGAGCGCTCATGCGAGTCGGATTGTTCGTCACCTGCCTCATCGACCTGATGCGGCCCGAAATCGGTTTTTCGGTGATCAAGCTGATCCAAGGCGCCGGCTTCGAGGTGGTGGTGCCGCCGGCGCAAACCTGCTGCGGCCAGCCTGCGTACAACTCGGGCGAGCGGCGCATCGCGCGCGACCTGGCCGAGAAGACCCTGCGCGAGTTCGAACAGTTCGACTACGTCGTCGTGCCGTCGGGCTCCTGTGGCGGCATGATACGCGCGCATTACGGCGACCTTTTCGCCGACGATCCCGAACTGATGAACCGCTTTGGCCGACTCCGCGCCAAGGTCTTTGAGCTGACCGATTTCCTTGTCAACGTTGCCAAAGTGCAGTTGCAGCCTGGCGAATTCACAGGACAGGTCACTTATCACGATTCGTGTTCCGGCCTGCGCGAGCTCGGCGTGAAGGCGCAGCCGCGCGAACTTCTCGCGCAAGTGGGCGTAGCGGTGACGGAAATGAAAGGCTGCGAGCATTGCTGCGGCTTTGGCGGTACCTTCGCGGTCAAGTACGGCGACATTTCCACGGCAATCGTCGACGAAAAGTGCGCCAATATCCGTGAGAGCGGCGCCGGCACAGTGGTGCTGGGCGACTTGGGCTGCATGCTCAATATAGAAGGGCGTCTGCGGCGCACCGGCGACACCGCCACGCGCGTGCTGCATATCGCACAGGTACTGGCCGGCGACGTGTGAGGGCAAAGCCATGCAAATCCAGTCAATGCAATTCAAGGCGCGCGCCGGCCAGAAGCTCGCGGACCAGCGGCTGCAGCAGAACCTCACCAAACTCTCCACCAAGTTCGTCTCGGCGCGCGCCACGGCGCTGACGGCGATCGACTTTTCGGCCACGCGCGCCGCGCTCAAGGAGCGCCGCAACCGCGCGCTTGAGAATCTGGATGTGTGGCTCGAGACCTTCGAGCGCGAGGCGGCCCGGCGCGGCGTCACCGTGCTCTTTGCCGAGACCACGCAGGAGGCGGCGCGGCTTGTCGGCGATATTGCGCGCCGCCACGACGTGAAGAAGGTGATCAAGACGAAGTCGATGGTCACCGAGGAAATGCGCCTGAACGAAGTGCTCGGGCAACTGGGCGTGCAATCCATCGAGACCGATCTCGGCGAGTACATCCTGCAGATCAACGGCAATGAGCCGCCGAGCCATATCATCGCGCCCGTCGTCCATAAGGATAAGGACGAGATTGCCGACCTGTTCGCCAGGACGCATGGCCGGCCGCGTCTCACCGAAATTCCGGACATGACGCTCGAAGCCCGGCAGATGCTGCGGCCGCACTTCATGAGCGCGGACATGGGCGTGACCGGCGGCAACTTCGTGATCGCGGAGACCGGCTCTGTTGTGCTGGTCACGAACGAGGGCAACGAAGGCATGTGCACGGTCATGCCGCGCGTGCATGTTGCCGTAACCGGTATCGAGAAGGTGTTGCCCACGCTCGAGGACCTGGCGACAGCCATGCGCCTGTTGCCGCGCTCCGCGACGGGCCAGACCACATCGAATTATTTTTCCGTGCTGACCGGGCCGCGAGGCGAGGGCGACCAGGACGGGCCGGAGCACATGTACGTGGTGCTTGTCGACGGCGGACGCACAGGCCTCATTGGCGGCGATTTTCAGGAGATGCTGCGCTGTATTCGTTGCGGCGCGTGCATGAACCATTGCCCGGTGTATCAGAAGGTCGGAGGCCACGCTTATGGATGGGTGTATCCGGGCCCGATGGGCTCCGTCTTGACGCCGAGCTACGTCGGGCTCGATAAGGCGCTCGATCTGCCGCAAGCGGCCA
The DNA here is from genome assembly GCF_000472445.1 of Burkholderia sp. WSM2230. Lineage (GTDB taxonomy): Bacteria > Pseudomonadota > Gammaproteobacteria > Burkholderiales > Burkholderiaceae > Paraburkholderia. The sequence goes on along the minus strand of NZ_AXAJ01000004.1, from coordinate 31,733 downwards.
CGTTATGCGGCGAGTGCAACAGCGTGTGTCCGGTCGGCATTCCGTTGTCCGATCTGCTGCGCAAGCTGCGCGAGAAGCAGGTCGAACGGCGCCTGCGTCCGTGGAAAGAGCGGGCGGGGCTCGCGGTGTGGGGCTTTCTGGCGATGCATCCAGACGCCTATGCGCTCGTCACGAAGCTCGCCGTGCGCGTGCTGGAACGTATGGGCGGGAAAAACCGGTCGATCGCGAAGCTGCCTCTGGCCGGCGCCGGCTGGACCGACACACGTGACATGCCGGCCCCGGTCGGGCGTACGTTCAGGGAGTTGTACGCCGCTCAGCGCAGCCATATCGGTTGATGAAGCTCGCCCGGCGTGAGCCGGCAGGTACGCGCGCGGCGCGCCCAAAAGACGCGGCACGGTGCACCGCTAGAGAGCAGTGTTAATGATCCGTCGGGCCGCCCGAGGGCCGATTTGGATTACCTCTCACTATGGGCGCGCCCCCGTTGCCGCGACCGCCACCGCCGCCTGCCTGCTGGGCAGGTGCCGGCGGTGGCGGCGGGGGCGCCACGCCGGGCCGCGGCGCATTCGAACCGCTCGGTCCGCGCGGGCCTGCCACCGCGCCTTGCGGCGGCTGTCCACCGCTCGGCTGGCCGCGGGAGCCGCCGTATCCGCCCCGATTTCCGTTATCCCCGTCATGATACGGGCGCCCCGGGTAGCCCCGATATCCCGGACCCGGCCCGTAGTAGCGTCCCGGACTGTCGTAATAACCCGGACCGTAATAATTGCTGTAGCCCATGTAGACGTTGGTCTGCGGCGCGACCGGCACACCGTACGCGTCGTAGCCGTCATAGGTGCTGTAGCCGTTGCTGTACATCGGGGTGCCGTCCGGATAGACAGCACAGCCGCCCAGCAGAGCGGCGAGGGCGACGGCGGCTAAAAGTGCGAAGCGTTTCATTTCAAGCCCGAGGCAAGAGGTTTCATAACTATGAGACCGCAATTATGCGCATCTGTCGCGCTAGCTTTGTATGCTTTTGTAAGGACTTATTTTTCGTGCCAGGCGTCGCGCGGCGGGGCGCGTGCACGTGGTCGTGTCGTTCACTGTTCCATTTCAGACAACGCTGTATCGCGGCGAAGCGGGTTTTTCCCGATTGTCGATTTCTATAGCATTCGTGATGGGCATAGTGGGTAACGCACTCGCTAGCCATTCTCTGGAAATGAGACATCATGAGAAAGACAATAGCGATGTACTGGCTCCTCGCGCTCGTTATCGGCCTCGCGGCGGCAGCGTATCTGCACGTTTGCAGCGATGCGGCGGCGCGCGGCTCGCAGACGCCGCTGGCGGCGGATCAACTGAGCGCGGCACTCGCGCGGGCTGTGTCATACGGCATGATCGACGATGCCTCGTCAGCCCCGGTCAAGCCCTTGCGCCCGATGCCCGCGCTGCCGCTGGCGCAAGCCTCCTGAAGCTGCGAGCCGCGCGGCGGGCGCCGCGCGGCGGGCCGACGCGATTTCGCGCGGCTTTGTATAATCGCGGCACCGCGCGGCGGCGTCACATTTGACGTCGGTCGCCCTCACTGCGCCGCAAGGCGCGACAAGAAGCCTCCGATGAAAACTGTGTCCATCTGCTTTATCTGCCTCGGGAACATCTGCCGTTCGCCGACCGCGGAAGCGGTGATGCGCCGTCTCGTCGAAGAGGCGAGGCTCGCTGAGCGGATTCTGATCGACTCCGCCGGCACCGGCGACTGGCACATCGGCCAGCCGCCGGACGAACGGGCGCAGCACGCCGCGCGAGGCCGCGGCTACGACCTCGCGGCATTGCGCGGACGGCAGATTGCGGACATCGACTTCGACCGCTTCGACCTGCTCATCGCGATGGACGACAGAAACGTCGCCGCGCTGCGCCAGGTCTGCCCGCCAGAGCAGCAGGACAAGATCCGCCTGCTGATGGAGTTCGTGCCCGAAAGCGACGTTCGCTGGAGCGGCGCGCGCGAAATCGTCGACCCGTATTTCGGCGGCGCGGAAGGTTTCGAACAGGTCCTTGATCAATGCGAGGCGGCCTGCCGCGGCCTTATCGCCGCATTGCGTCCCCAATTGATCGGCTAGGTTCGACGCCCGGCTGCCGCAAGGTGCGCGAGCATTTAAGTAAATGACCCACTTCGCGGCAGGGATACTTGACTAAATCGCTCATGTATTTATACTTGACAAAACTTGTCGAGAATAGCGGTTCCCCATACATATGAGACTCACCACGAAAGGCCGTTTCGCCGTCACGGCGATGATTGACCTGGCGCTGCGCCAGGAGCAGGGCCCGGTGACGCTTGCGGGTATCAGCCAGCGCCAACATATCTCCCTGTCCTACCTCGAGCAGCTGTTTGGCAAGCTGCGCCGCCACGAAATCGTCGAGTCCGTGCGCGGACCGGGCGGCGGCTACAATCTCGCGCGCCGCCCCGAAGACGTGACGGTGGCCGACATCATCATCGCGGTGGACGAACCGCTCGACGCCACGCAATGCGGCGGTAAGGGCTCGTGCGAAGGCACCAAGCAGCACGACGGCCATTGCATGACTCACGAGCTGTGGTCCACGCTGAACCAGAAAATGGTCGAGTACCTGGACTCCGTCTCCCTCAAGGATCTGGTCGATCAGCAGCGCTCGCGCGAAGGCGCGCCGGCAGTTCTGCGCGACAGGCGAAGCGAGGCGCCGGCGGTCGAGCCGGTGCGCGTCGCGCCCAAAGGTCCCAATTCCGTTTTCAACATGGCCGGTTCGTAAGACGCGGCGCGGCATTACCGCGGCGCGATAGCGAATTCAGAAGCCAGAGCACACGACGTCCCCGGAGCGATAGATGAACAACGAGATTCCCCACCTGCCCATTTACATGGACTACAGCGCCACGACCCCGGTCGACCCGCGCGTGGTGGACAAGATGATTCCGTATCTGCGCGAGCAGTTCGGCAACCCCGCGTCGCGCAGCCATTCGTATGGCTGGACGGCGGAGCGCGCGGTCGAAGAAGCGCGCGAGAACGTCGCCGCGCTCGTGAACGCCGATCCGCGCGAAATCATCTGGACCTCGGGCGCAACCGAGTCGGACAACCTCGCGATCAAGGGCGCCGCGCACTTCTACAAGAGCAAGGGCAAGCACATCATCACGGTGAAGACCGAGCACAAGGCCGTGCTCGACACCTGCCGCGAGCTGGAGCGCGAAGGCTTCGAAGTCACGTATCTGGACGTGCAGGAAGACGGTCTGATCGACCTCGAGAAGTTCAAGGCCGCACTGCGCCCGGACACCATTCTCGTGTCGGTCATGTCGGTGAACAACGAGATCGGCGTGATTCAGGACATCGAGTCGATCGGCGAAATCACCCGTGAAAAAGGCATCATTTTCCACGTGGACGCGGCCCAGGCCACCGGCAAGATCGACATTGATTTGCAAAAGCTGAAGGTCGACCTCATGTCCTTCTCGGCGCACAAGACTTACGGCCCGAAGGGCATCGGCGCGCTGTACGTACGCCGCAAGCCGCGCGTGCGTATCGAAGCGCAGATGCACGGCGGCGGTCACGAGCGCGGCATGCGTTCGGGCACGCTGGCTACGCACCAGATCGTCGGCATGGGCGAAGCGTTCCGCATCGCGCGCGAAGAGATGGCAACGGAGAACGAGCGCATCCGCATGCTGCGCGACCGCTTGCTGCGCGGCCTGTCGGAAATCGAAGAAGTGTATGTGAACGGCGACATGGAAAAGCGTGTGCCGCACAACCTGAACGTGAGCTTCAATTTTGTCGAAGGTGAATCGCTGATCATGGCGGTGAAGGACGTGGCGGTGTCATCGGGTTCGGCGTGCACGTCGGCTTCGCTGGAACCGTCGTACGTGTTGCGCGCGCTTGGCCGCAACGACGAACTCGCGCACAGCTCGATCCGCTTCACGGTGGGCCGCTTCACGACCGAGCAGGACGTGGACTATGTGATCAATCTGCTGAAGACGAAAATTGCGAAGCTGCGCGACTTGTCGCCGCTGTGGGAAATGCACCAGGACGGCATCGACATTTCGACTATCCAGTGGGCCGCGCACTGACGCGCCGGCTAGTCGAAAATTTCGCGCAGTCTACCGCGCGTTCAACCGAACAGCAGATCGAAACGAATCAAGGAGTGTAATCATGGCTTATAGCGACAAGGTTCTGGACCACTACGAAAACCCGCGCAACGTCGGCTCGTTCTCGAAGGACGACGACGCGGTCGGTACCGGCATGGTCGGCGCGCCCGCTTGCGGCGACGTGATGAAGCTGCAGATCCGCGTGGGCGCGGACGGCATCATCGAAGACGCGAAGTTCAAGACGTACGGCTGCGGTTCGGCAATCGCGTCGAGCTCGCTCGTCACCGAGTGGGTGAAGGGCAAGACGCTCGATCAGGCAATGTCGATCAAGAACACGCAGATCGCAGAAGAACTCGCGTTGCCGCCGGTGAAGATCCACTGCTCGATTCTCGCGGAAGACGCCATCAAGGCAGCGGTCGCCGACTACAAGCAGCGTCACGGTGAAGCAGTCGCCGAAAGCGACAAGCAGCACGCCTGAGGCTTCGGTTCGAGAGCGGTCGGGTGAAGTGAAAAAAGCAGACGGCGCGAAGAGGCGCCGCGAGGCATGAGCGACATTTGATTCAGGCAGGGTAGCGGTGCATCCGCACGCACCGCGCAATGAGAAACGCTATGGCAATTACGTTGACCGAAAAGGCAGCACAGCACGTGCAGAAGTATCTGACCCGTCGCGGCAAAGGCGTGGGTCTGCGTCTGGGCGTGCGCACCACCGGCTGCTCCGGCTTGGCCTACAAGCTCGAATATGTGGACGAACTCGCGCCCGAGGACCAGGTGTTCGAGTGCAACGGCGTGAAGATCATTGTCGACCCGAAGAGCCTCGCTTATATCGACGGAACCGAGCTCGATTTCGCGCGTGAGGGCCTGAACGAAGGCTTCAAATTCAACAATCCGAACGTGAAGGACGAGTGCGGTTGCGGCGAGTCGTTCCGCGTGTAGCGGGAGCAACTCCGCGTGCAGCGGACCAAAGGCGGCGCGGGCCGCCTTTTTAGTTTGCCGCGCGAAATTGCACTTTGGTGTGCTTCTCTGAACGAAAAAATATGATCCGATGGCCTCGCTGAACGATAGCCACTTCGACCTTTTTGGCCTTCCTGCGCAATTCGCGCTCGATCCGGCTGCGCTCGATCACGCGTATCGCACGGTGCAGGCGCAAGTGCATCCGGATCGCTTTGCGGCAGCCGGCGACGCGCAAAAGCGCATCGCGATGCAATGGGCGACGCGCGCGAACGAGGCGTACCAGACGCTGCGCGATCCGTTAAAGCGTGCGACCTATCTGTTGCACCTGCGCGGCATCGACGTCGGCGCGCATGACAACACGGCTATGGAGCCGGCGTTTCTAATGCAGCAGATGGAATGGCGCGAAAGTATCGAAGACGCCGCCGCAGCGAAGAACGTTGACGCGCTAGATGCCTTGCTCGCCGAATTGCGCGACGAAGAGCGCGTACGTTTCGAAAAGCTCGGCGCGTTGCTCGACAGCGGCGCGAATCAGGCGGCGGGCGAGGCGGTGCGGCAGTTGATGTTCATTGAACGGGTGGCGTCGGAAATCGGCTCGCAGATCGAGCGGCTCGAGGGCTAGGCTCGCGCCAGTCGCCTGACTCGCCTCAGGTGCCGCCGCATTGCAGCGGCGCTCAGGTGGCTTTGAATGCGGCTTTGGCATCCACATCCAGCAACGCAAAATTCAGGACGGGGCCTCGCGGCTCCGAGAAGATCCAGATGGCCTTACTGCAAATCTCCGAACCCGGCATGGCGCCGGCGCCTCACCAGCGGCGTCTCGCGGTCGGCATCGACCTCGGCACGACCAACTCGCTCGTCGCCGCCGTGCGCAGCGGCGTGCCCGACGTGCTGCCCGACGAAGACGGCCATGTGCTGCTGCCTTCGGTCGTGCGCTATCTCGAGAAGGGCGGCCGGCGCATCGGCCGCACGGCCAAGGCCGAGGCGGCGACCGATCCGCGCAATACGATCGTTTCCGTCAAGCGCTTCATGGGACGCGGCAAGGCGGAAGTGGAAGGCGCCGAAAACGCGCCGTACGATTTCATCGACGCGCCCGGCATGGTGCAGATCCGCACCGTCGACGGCGTGAAGAGCCCGGTCGAAGTGTCGGCGGAAATCCTTGCGACGCTGCGCCAGCGCGCCGAAGACACGCTCGGCGACGAGCTGGTCGGCGCGGTGATCACGGTGCCTGCGTACTTCGACGAGGCGCAGCGCCAGGCGACCAAAGACGCCGCGCGTCTCGCGGGCCTCAACGTGCTGCGTCTGTTGAACGAACCGACAGCAGCGGCGATCGCCTACGGCCTCGACAACGGCTCGGAAGGGTTGTACGCGGTGTACGACCTGGGCGGCGGCACCTTCGACCTGTCGATTCTGAAGCTCACCAAGGGCGTGTTCGAAGTGCTGGCGGCTGGCGGCGACTCCGCGCTCGGCGGCGACGACTTCGACCACGCGTTGTATCGTCACGTGCTGCAGCAGGCGGGCATCGCGCCGCAATCGCTCGCACCGGAAGACGTACGGCTGCTGCTCGACAACGTGCGCGCGACCAAGGAGGCGCTCTCGGACGCGCCCAAGGCTACCCTCGCCGCGACGCTTTCGAACGGCACCAGGCTCGATCTGACGATCGAGGAGGGCACTTTCGAGGCCATCACCCAGTCGCTCGTGCAGCGCACGTTCGGCCCGACCAAAAAAGCGCTGCGCGACGCCAAGGTCACGACGAAGGACATCAAGGGCGTGGTGCTGGTCGGCGGCGCGACCCGCATGCCGGTGATTCGCCGCGCGGTCGAAGCGTTCTTCGGCCAGCCGCCGCTGACCAATCTCGACCCGGATCAGGTCGTCGCGCTGGGCGCGGCGATCCAGGCCGACCTGCTCGCGGGCAACCGCGGTGCCGACGGCGACGACTGGCTGTTGCTCGACGTGATACCGCTGTCGCTTGGCGTCGAGACGATGGGCGGGCTGACCGAGAAGATCATCCCGCGCAATTCGACGATTCCGGTCGCGCGCGCGCAGGATTTCACCACCTTCAAGGACGGTCAGACCGCGATGGCGATCCACGTCGTGCAAGGCGAGCGCGAGCTTGTCAGCGACTGCCGGTCGCTCGCGCGCTTCGAGTTGCGCGGTATTCCGCCGATGGCTGCCGGCGCCGCGCGCATCCGCGTGACCTATCAGGTGGACGCCGACGGCCTGCTGTCCGTGTTCGCGCGCGAACTCGGGTCGGGTGTGGAGGCGTCGGTGGTCGTGAAGCCGTCGTACGGTCTCGCGGATGACGACATCGCCAGAATGCTGGAGGACAGTTTCTCGACCGCCGAAGTGGACATGCGCGCCCGCGCGCTGCGCGAGGCGCAAGTGGAGGCGCGGCGTCTCGTCGAAGCGACCGACGCCGCGCTCGCCGCCGACGCCGAATTGCTCGACGAAAGCGAACGCGCCGAGCTCGACGCGCTGCTGAGCGGTTTGCGTGAACTTGCGCAGAGCGAAGACGTCGACGCAATCGAAACAGCGACCAAAAAGCTTGCCGAGGGCACCGACGAATTCGCCGCCCGCCGCATGAACAAGGGCATTCGCCGCGCACTGGCCGGCCGCAAACTCGACGAGATCTGATACTCGCGAGATTGCGCGGCCGCGCGCGGGCTCCCCGTCATCGCACAAGCGCGATGCGGACTTGATTGAAGACACGCGGGCTTTAACAACTGGGCGTGTCGCCAGTAAAATGGTGCGAAGCCTGTTTGAGGCCGCGCCTCAGACCAAACGGAACATGTATGCCTCAAATCGTTGTGCTGCCTCACGTCGAACTCTGCCCGGAAGGCGCGGTGATCGATGCCGTGCCCGGCAAGAGCATTTGCGACAATCTGCTCGATAACGGCATTGAAATCGAGCACGCCTGCGAGAAATCGTGCGCGTGTACGACCTGTCACGTGATCGTGCGTGAGGGTTTCGCCGCCTTGACGCCGTCCGAAGAAGACGAGGACGATCTGCTGGACAAGGCGTGGGGGCTCGAGCCGGCTTCGCGTCTGTCGTGCCAGGCAATCGTGCCGGCCGAGCAGGACCTGGTCGTCGAAATTCCGCGTTACTCGATCAATCACGCGAAGGAAAACCACTAACCGGAGGACGCAGCCATGAAGTGGACCGATACGCAAGACATCGCGATGGCCCTGACCGACAAGTATCAGGACATCGATCCGCAGCAGGTGCGCTTCACGGACCTGCACCGGTGGGTCACTGAGCTGGAAGGATTCGACGACGACCCGAACCGGTCGAACGAAAAGATCCTCGAGGCGATTCAGGCTGCATGGATTGAAGACTCGGATTACTGAGTTCGCGAGCCGGCTAGCCGTCATGCCGGCACTGCAAAAAAAAGGCGACTCCACTGGAGTCGCCTTTTTCATGCGCGTGACCCGTGCAGCAGCGATGCGCGCCGCGCCGCGGTCAGTCCGCGACCAGCGTGCCGTTTTCTACCCGAACGCGCTGGCCCTGCTGGAAGGGCGGCGCTTCGTGATAGCTGAAGTAGCGCGTCTTGCCGTTTTCCATCCGCACACGCACCGAATACGACGTGGTGCTGCGCAGATGCTTTTCCACTGAGTTGCCGGCCAGCCCGCCGCCGAGCGCGCCAAGCAGCGTCATTGCCGTGCGGCCGTTGCCGCTGCCGAACTGATTGCCGACCACGCCGCCTGCCACCGCGCCGCCGACGGCACCGATGCCGGTGCCGTGGCCCTCCTGGCGCGCCGCCGAAATCGCGACCACCGTGCCGCAGGTCGAGCAATGCGCCGGCTGTGCGGGCTGCCGCTGAGTGTATTGGGGCGCCGGCTGGGCCTGTTGCTGCGGCGCGTATTGCTGTTGCTGTTGGGCGTATTGCTGCTCGGCGGGCGCGGGAGCCGGTGCGCGTTGCGGCTGCGGTTCCGCGGGTTGTTGGGCGGCTTGCTGCGCCGCTTGTTGCCCAGCCTGTTGCGCAGGTTGCTGCGAGCTCTGCTGTGCGGCGAGATTCGCGGGTGCCGCGGAGTCGACCACGGCTTGCTGGCCCGTCTGCGGCACAATCTTGGCAGCTTGCGTCTGACTAGTCGGCTCGCCGGTGCTGGACGCCCTCGGGAACATGCCCGTGACCGCCGCCGTAGCGACGAGGCTTGCGATGATCACCGCGCCCGCCGCAGTCGCGACGAGCGGATGAAGCCGCCGCTGTGCCGGTGGCGCCGGCTGCGTGGCTTGTGTGGCGGGTTGCGTGGTGGGTTTGTCCATTTCGACCTCCGTCTTTTGCAGAGTGACTTCTGGTTGAGACCCAGTCTCGCCCAATTCGATCCCTTACGCGTTTCAAATTGTAACGATTTGCCGAAAGCGGGGTTATAGCGCGGCTCTTGCCGGACGCCTTTTACCTGCCGTTACAAAGCGCGTGGAGGCCGCTGTGCAGCCATGCCACGGACGCACAAACAAAAACGCCCGGCATGGCGAGCCGGGCGTCAGTCAGCGAATCGCGACAAACCGCGACAAACCGCGGCAAGCGCGCCGCGCTTAATCTTCGCGGCGCAGATGCGGGAACAGGATCACATCGCGGATGCTCGGGCTGTCCGTCAGCATCATCACCAGACGGTCGATGCCGATGCCGCAGCCACCCGCCGGCGGCATGCCGTATTCGAGCGCGCGAATGTAGTCGGCGTCGTAGAACATGGCTTCTTCGTCGCCGGCGTCTTTCTGGTCCACCTGCTTTTTGAAGCGTGCAGCCTGGTCTTCGGGATCGTTCAGTTCCGAGAAGCCGTTGGCGATCTCACGGCCGGTAATGAACAGCTCGAAGCGCTCGGTAATGCCTTCCACCTTGTCCGACGCGCGCGCGAGCGGCGACACCTCGACCGGATAGTCGATGATGTACGTCGGCTCCCACAATTGCGACTCGGCGGTCTCTTCAAACAGCGCCAGTTGCAGCGAACCCACGCCCGCGTTCAGGAACTGCGGCTGCGACGCATCCACGCCGAACTTCTTCAGTTCGGTGCGCAGGAACGCGCTGTCGGCGAGCTGCTCATTCGTGTACTGCGGCGCGTATTTCTGGATAGCTTGCGTGATTGTCAAACGGTGGAACGGCCTTGAAAGATCCAGCTCACGCCCCTGATAGGTGATGGTCGCGGTGCCCAATGCGTCGATGGCCGCCTGGCGGATCAACTGCTCGGTGAAGTCCATCAGCCACTTGTAATCGGTATAGGCCGCGTAGAACTCGATCATCGTGAATTCCGGATTGTGGCGCACGGACACGCCTTCATTGCGGAAGTTACGGTTGATCTCGAACACGCGCTCGAAGCCGCCGACCACAAGGCGCTTCAGATACAGCTCAGGCGCGATGCGCAGGAACATCTGCATGTCGAGCGCGTTGTGGTGCGTGGTGAACGGCTTGGCCGCCGCGCCGCCGGGAATAGGGTGGAGCATCGGCGTTTCGACTTCCATGAAGCCGGCGTCCGCCATGAATTTCCGGATCGACGAAATGGCCTTGGTGCGCGCGACGAAAGTCTTGCGCGTTTCCGGCGTGACGATCAGATCGACATAGCGCTGCCGATACTTCATTTCCTGGTCCGACAGACCGTGGAACTTGTCGGGCAGCGGACGCAGCGACTTCGAAAGCAGGCGCAGTTCCGTGCAGCGCACCGACAACTCGCCCTTGTTGGTGCGAAACAGCACGCCGCGCGCTGCGACGATGTCGCCCATGTCCCACTTCTTGAAGGCGTCGTACGTTTCCTGGCCGACGTCGGCCGGCGTAATGAAGAACTGGATCTGACCCGAGCCGTCGCGCACGGTCGCAAAGCTCGCCTTGCCCATCACGCGCTTGAGCATCATGCGGCCGGCAATCGCGACTTCGAGCGGGTTGGCTTCGAGCGCTTCCTTGTCGGCGTGCTCGAATTGCGCCTGCAGATCTTCCGCGTGATGCGTGGGGCGAAAATCGTTCGGATAGGCGACGCCTTGCTCGCGCAACTCGCGCAGCTTTTCGCGGCGCTCCGCGATGATCTTGTTGTCGTCCACCTCGGGCACGAGGTTCGGTTGGATCGGTTCGTTCATGATGGTCTTGGTGTTCGTGGTCCGCGTGGGTTGATCCGCTTGCGAACAGCCAGTCGGTGAAAAACCTCAGGCAATAAAAAGATGCGGCGCGGCTATGCATGCCGCGCCGGTTGTCGCTTAGACGCCTTGCTTCAGGCTTGCGCTGATAAACGGATCGAGATCGCCGTCGAGCACGCTCTTTGTATTGCTGATTTCGACGTTGGTGCGCAGGTCCTTGATGCGGCTGTTGTCCAGCACGTAGGAGCGGATCTGGTGACCCCAGCCCACATCGGTCTTGCCGGCTTCGAGCTTGTCCTGCTCCTCCTGACGCTTGCGGATTTCCGCTTCGTACAGGCGCGACTTCAGCATGGCCATTGCTTCGGCGCGGTTGCGGTGCTGCGAGCGGTCGTTCTGGCACTGCACGACGATGCCCGAGGGCAGGTGCGTGATCCGCACCGCCGAGTCGGTCTTGTTGATGTGCTGACCGCCCGCGCCGGACGCGCGGTAGGTGTCGATACGCAGATCGGCCGGATTGATGTCCACTTCAATGGAATCGTCGATTTCCGGATACACGAACACCGACGAGAACGACGTATGACGCCCGCCCGAAGAATCGAACGGCGACTTGCGCACGAGCCGGTGCACGCCGGTTTCGGTGCGCAGAAAGCCGTATGCGTATTCACCTTCGATCTTGATCGTGGCGTTCTTGATGCCCGCGACGTCGCCGTCGGTCTGCTCGAGCACTTCGGTCTTGAAGCCCTTGCGTTCGCAGTAGCGCAGATACTGGCGCAGCAGCATGGACGCCCAGTCGCACGCCTCGGTGCCGCCCGCGCCCGCCTGGATGTCGAGGAACGCGTTGTTCGGGTCGGCGGGATTCGCGAACATGCGGCGAAATTCCATGTCGGCGACGCGCTGCTCGAGCGCTTGCGCGTCCGCTTCGCAGGCGAGGAGCGTTTCGTCGTCGCCTTCTTCGCGCGCCATTTCGAACAGGTCTTGCGTGTCGCGCAAGTCGTTGTGGAGCGACGTGAGCTTGCCCACCGTGTCGTCCAGCAGTTTCTTTTCCCGGCCGAGTGCCTGGGCGTGTTTCGAGTCGTTCCAGACGTCCGGGTCTTCAAGCTCCCGGTTGACTTCGATCAGACGACGTGACTTGTCGTCGTAGTCAAAGATACCCCCGTAGGTCGGCCGCGCGCGTGCGCAGGTCCGCCAGAGAGGCTTCGATCGCGTTGAGACGTTCCGCTTCCATGTCGATCTTGTGTGGCTTCGTAAAAAGGGGAAATTATAGCCGATCGGCGTGCCGCGCCGGCGGCCTGTCGGCGACCCGGCGCGTGTTCGCGGTTGATTTTGCGGCGATTTTCGACGCCCGCGCGAGGTTTGCACGCGGGCGCCGGGCGGCTCGCCGTGAGGCGAACTAGCTCGCGGCGTGCTCGACGATCAGTTGCACGCGCGAGACGCCGTTCCACGTGTCGCTTGCGAGCCGGTACGCGACCACGGTGCGCGCGGGCAGCGTGTCCGTGTGGTTAAACCAGATCGCGTTGAAACGCTGACGGCCGCGCATGAGTTGCAGCTTCAGGTGCTTGTCCTTCACGAGCGCCTGCGAGGCGACGTCGAATTCGCCGGAAAAGACCGGCACCGGGAAACCCTGGCCCCACACGGCCGCGTCCAGCATTTCGACGAATTGCGGCGTGAAGTATGCGTCCTCGAGCTCGCCGTCGGTTTCGACGGTGCGCGAGAGCGCGTCGTCGCTCAGCCACTCGCGGCCGACCGCTTCGAACGCGGCGGTGAAGCGCGGCACGTCGGCGGCGGCGAGCGTGAGCCCCGCCGCCATCGCGTGGCCGCCGAACTTGACGATGAGCCCCGGCTCGCGCTTCGAAATCAGATCGAGCGCATCACGCAGATGAAAGCCCGCGATAGAACGCCCGGAGCCCTTGACGAGCTGGCCGCTGTCGTCTGCGGGTGCGAACGTGAACGCGGGGCGGTGAAACTTCTCCTTCAGGCGTCCCGCGACGATGCCGATCACGCCCTGATGCCAGGCCGGATTGAACAGCGTGATGGTGGTGGCGCCGTCGGGGTCGACTGACGAGAGATCGTCGAGCGCCTGTTGCTGCATGCCCGCTTCGATTTCGCGCCGCTCGCGGTTCATCGCGTCGAGCTGCTGCGCGAGCTCCCACGCGCGGCCGACGTCGTCGGTCGTCAGGCATTCGATGCCGAGCGACATGTCCGACAGGCGTCCCGCCGCATTGAGCCGCGGGCCGAGCGCGAAGCCGAGGTCGAAGCCGGACGCGTTGCGCGCGTCGCGCGCCGCCGCGCGGAAGAGGGCGGCAATGCCCGGCTGCATCTTGCCTTTACGAATGCGCTGCAAACCTTGCGCGACGAGCACGCGGTTGTTGCCGTCGAGCTTGACCACGTCGGCGACGGTGCCGAGCGCGACCAGGTCGAGCAGGCCGTCCAGACGCGGCTCGGGAAAGCCGTCGCCGAACGCGCCGCGCCGGCGCAATTCCGCGCGCAACGCAAGCAGCACATAGAACATCACGCCGACGCCCGCAATGCACTTGCTCGGAAACTCGCAGCCCGGCTGATTCGGGTTGACGATTGCACGGGCGGCCGGCAACTCATCGCCGGGCAGGTGGTGATCCGTGACGAGTACGTCGATGCCCAGCGCGTTGGCCGCCTCGACGCCGTCCACGCTCGCAATGCCGTTGTCGACTGTGATCAGCAGATCCGGCTTGCCCGAGGCGCTCCGCGCGGCCAGTGCGACGATCTCGGGCGTGAGGCCATAGCCGTATTCGAAGCGGTTCGGCACCAGATATTCGATCTTGCCGCCGAACATTCGCAGTCCGCGTACCGCGACCGCGCAGGCGGTGGCGCCGTCGCAATCGTAGTCGGCGACTACCAGCATGCGGCGCTGCTGCTGGATTGCGTCCGCGAGGAGGAGGGCGGCGTCGTCGCAGCCCTTCAGCGCGGCGGGCGGCACGAGGCGCGCGAGGCCGGTTTCGATTTCATCGGGCAGGCACACGCCGCGCGCCGCATAGAGACGCGCCAGCACCGGATGCAGGCCGTGGCGAACCAAAGCTTCGGCGTCGGCGGGAGAACAGGCGCGCGTAACGATTCGGGTCATTCTGAAAGGCCGTGAGTAGGGTCGGTCATGCAATCGTTCATTCGATGAAGAGCGAGGCCAGCACGCGCCGCCGCCAGAATTTGCGCAGATCGCCACGCGTCACGCGGAGCGTGACCGAGCCGGTGTCGCCGCACAGCGTCAGGCCGAGTTCCGCGAGCGCGCCGGATTCGAGCGCCGCGAGCGCCGGTTCGAGCCAGTCGCCCTGGAGGGCCGAGAAGGCCGCGTTCCAGCGCGCCCAATCCTGCTCGATGAATGGTGCCGAGAACGGATCGAGCTCGACGAGCGCCGTGTTGTTTGCACTGCCGTTCGCGTCGATCAAGGACGTCAGCGCCGCGAATGACGCTGGCGGCGCGGCGACGCGCGCGCCCGCCGTGAGCGCGAGGCCGCGTGTGGCGGCGGCGTCGGAGAATACCTGCGTGAAAGGACTGCGCACCGGGCCTGCCGCGCCTTGCGCATGAAACCAGATCGAATTGACGGCGGGCAGGCCGCGCGCTTCACGCGCCTCGTTGACGGGGTGCTCGAACCACGCCATCTGCACTTCGTTCTGCAGCTTCATCCACGCGCGCGAACGCTCGCCGGAATGCGCCTCGTGCGGCAACCAGATTTCGATGTTGCGGCCGCTTGCGCGCAACGGCGACGCGCCGGCGAGCGCGCCGAAGTCGTCGCCCGACAGATACCAGCGGGTGGGCTTCGGCGCTTCGATACGCACGCCGAGTTCCTCGATCAGCGGTCTCGCAACCGCGAGCAGCGCGCCCGCTTCATCGTCCGACAGTTCGAGCGAGGCCGGGTCGATCAGCACCAGGTGGTCATGCGCGATGCGCACGTGCACCGGCTGCACGCAGGCCCAGGTCGCGTCGCCGGGATCGCCGCCGTCGGCGCGCAGCATGTAAGGGGCGAGCGGGGCTTCGTCGGCGGCTGGCGCGCCGGTGGCGCCTGTCGCGCTGCCGGATAACGCGCCGAACTGGCGGGCGATCCAGCGTTCATGCGGCAGCGTGCGCTGAAAATCTTCCCCGATCACGCGCTCTACCAGCGTCGCGCGGGCGATCAGGCGGTCCAGGGCGGGACTGCGGATGTCGTGCAGGGCGGTGGCGGCGTCGGCTGCGGCGGGCAGCGCGAAAGGAAGCAGCAGATGGAGGCGGTTGGCGTGCATGATGCTGCGCATTGTAGGGCAAAGCGCGCGGCGGTTTCGAGTGATGCGGCTCCGCGCCCGCAGCTACGCCCGGCAGCCCTCAACCGTTCCCATTACGCGGCGGCGCGGCATTGTATGGCAAACTTCGCGCTTGGTTGACGGTGGCGGCATCGGCAATCCGTAGCGGACTTCAGGCCGAAGCCCCGCCCGGAACCATCCCGATTGCCGCGACACCAATGATCAGGGCACTCGGGGCCGCGCAGCCGCGCAACCGCAAGCACGCGCAGGCAGAGGTGAGCAACGGCAGCCGCGCGGTGCGGCATCTCCGGTGGCCGAAGAACGCAGAAAAGGACTCGCTTGAAATTTCCCTACGAATGGCAGATCGGCTGGCGCTACACGCGCGCCGGCAAACGCACGACCGGCAACGGCTTCATTTCGTTCATCGCGCTCGTTTCGATGTCGGGCATCGCGCTAGGCGTGGCCGCGCTGATCGTCGTGCTCTCCGTGATGAACGGCTTCCAGAAAGAAGTGCGAGACCGGATGCTGTCGGTGCTAGCGCACGTCGAAATTTTTTCGCCGACAGGCTCGATGCCCAACTGGCAGCTCACCGCTCAGGAAGCGCGCCAGAACAAGGAAGTGATCGGCGCGGCGCCCTATGTCGAAGCGCAGGCGCTGCTCACGCGCCAGGATGCGGTAAGCGGCGTCGCGCTGCGCGGCATCGAGCCCTCGCTCGAGCCGCAGGTGTCGGACATCGGCAAGGAAATGAAAGGCGGCAAGCTGACCAATCTGGTGCCGGGGGAGTTCGGCATCGTGCTGGGCGCGGATCTCGCGACCAATCTCGGCGTGGCCGTCAACGACAAGATCACCCTCGTCGCGCCCGAAGGCACGATCACGCCGGCCGGCATGCTGCCGCGCCTGAAGCAGTTCACGGTGGTGGGCATTTTCGAATCCGGGCATTACGAGTACGACAGCACGCTTGCGCTCATCAACATCAAGGACGCGCAGGCGCTGTTCCGGCTGCCCGCGCCGACCGGCGTGCGGCTGCGCCTCGTCGACATGCAGCGGGCGCCCGAAGTCGCGCATCAGCTCGCGCGCAGTCTGTCGGGCGACCTGTATATCCGCGACTGGACCCAGCAGAACAAGACCTGGTTCTCGGCCGTGCAGATCGAAAAACGCATGATGTTCATCATCCTCACGCTGATCATCGCGGTCGCGGCGTTCAACCTGGTGTCCTCGCTCGTGATGACCGTGACCAACAAGCAGGCCGACATCGCGATTTTGCGCACGCTCGGCGCGCAGCCGCGTTCGATCATGAAGATTTTCGTCGTGCAGGGCGTGACCATCGGCTTCATCGGCACGGCAACCGGCGTTGCGCTCGGTTGCCTGATCGCGTGGAGCATTCCGTGGCTCGTGCCGATGATCGAGCATGCGCTCGGCGTGCAGTTCCTGCCGCCGTCGGTGTATTTCATCAGCGAGTTGCCGTCCGAGCTGATTCCCGCCGACGTCGCGCGCATCGGCATCATTGCATTCCTGATGTCGGCGGTGGCGACGCTCTATCCGAGCTGGCGCGGTGCGAAGGTCCGTCCCGCGGAGGCGCTGCGCTATGAATGACCGCTCGGCAACCTTATCCGTGGCCGCTCAGGACATGACGCCCCATCCCTATGTGCTGGAAGCGACCGGCATTTCGAAGTCGTTCGTGCAGGGCGGCCTGAACGTGCAGGTGCTCAACAATACGCAACTGAGCGTGCGGCGCGGCGAGAAACTCGCCATCGTCGGTGCGTCGGGTTCGGGCAAGAGCACGCTGTTGCACGTGCTCGGCGGTCTCGACGATCCGAGCGCGGGCCATGTCTCGGTAATGGGCAAGCCGTTCACGAAGCTGTCCGAGCGCGAACGCAACGACCTGCGCAATCGCGCGCTCGGCTTCGTGTATCAGTTCCATCATCTGCTGCCGGAGTTTTCCGCGCTCGACAACGTCGCGATGCCGCTGCGCATCCGCCGCATGACGACGGAGGCGTCGCGTCGCGAAGCGCTCGCCGTGCTGGAGCGCGTCGGCATGGCGCATCGCGCGAAACATCGGCCGGGCGAGCTGTCGGGCGGCGAGCGTCAGCGCGTCGCGATCGCGCGGGCGCTGGTCACAAAGCCGGCGTGCGTGCTCGCCGACGAACCGACCGGCAACCTCGACGGCAGCACGGCCGACACGGTCTTCAACCTGATGCTCGAATTGTCGCGAACGCTCGAAACGAGCTTTGTGATCGTCACGCACGACCCGGAACTGGCGGGGCGGTGCGACCGGATCATGCGGCTGCGCGACGGCGTGCTGCACGAAGAGCCGCCGGTGCCGGTGTGACTGCGCGGCCCGATTGACCGACGCGCGGGGCGTTTGTGACCCCGGGTGTTGGCCCTCAGGCCGGCATAATCAGCTCTGTAAGCGAGGCAAGTCATGTGGATCGATACGCACTGCCATCTCGACGCTTCGGAATTCGACGCCGACCGCGAGCGTGTCGCAGCGGCGGCGCAAAGCGCGGGCGTCGGGCGTATCGTGATTCCGGCGATCGGCCGGCAGAACTTCGCGACCGTGCGCGAGCTCGCGCATAGCTTCGAGGGCGGTGCCTACGCGCTCGGTATTCATCCGCTCTTCACGCCGTCCGCACAGGACCACGATCTCGAATTGCTGCGCGCGGAAATCGAGGCGAGTCTCGATGATCCGCGTTTCGTGGGCATCGGCGAAATCGGTCTGGACTATTTCGTCGACGGGCTCGACGACGCCCGCCAGCAATTCTTCTACAACGGCCAACTCGAGATCGCGCGCGAATTCGATCTGCCGGTAATCTGCCATGTGCGCAAATCGCAGGACCAGGTGATCAAGGGACTGCGCCGGCACCAGATTCACCGCGGCATTGCGCACGCGTTCAACGGCAGCTTCCAGCAGGCCGAGGCGTATATCGATCAGGGCATGCATCTCGGCTTCGGCGGCAATCTGACTTTCGAGCGCGCGCGGCAGATTCGCCGGCTTGCTGAACAGTTGCCGTTCGACGCGCTAGTGGTCGAGACGGACGCGCCCGACATCCCGCCGGCCTGGATCTACAAGCAGCGCAACTCGCCCGAGCAGATTCCCGGCATCGGCGCGGGCCTTGCGAAGTTGCGCGGCACTGCCGTCGACGAAACCGCCCTACGCACAACGGCTAACGCGCTCGCCGCGCTGCCGCGGCTCGCACTTTCCTCTGCATAATTCAAGCGGTTGATTCACAGTGGTTCGCGCCGGGCGAAACCCACGCCCCGGCCATGCCTGCGCTCGCGCGCCGTGCGGGTCGTGCCTCGCGTCCAGTACGCCGGGTGGTAGGCGTGGCTCGTGCGTCCGGCGCATGGCGGGCGGAGGGCGGATGCGTGCATGGTGGTGTGGGTTTGCGTTGGGCGTCGTGTGGCTGCAGCAGCAGGCGGTGCTGCCGGGCTTGAGCGGCTGGTGCGCGCTTGTCTCGGTAGGCTGTGCGGCGTTGGCTGCCGCCATCTGGGGCCTGCGCGAGCGTTTTCATGGGCCGCGCGACGGGCACGGCGCGTCCGCGCATGGGCCATTTTCACCTTGGCGGTCCTGCGCCGGTTGGGGCGCGCTATGCTGTGCGGCCTGGTGCGCGGGCTTCGGCTATGCCGCGTGGCGTGCCGAGGCACGGCTTGCGTCGAGCTTGCCGCTTGCGTGGGAGGGGCGCGACATCGACGTGGTCGGCAGCATTAAAGGCTTGCCCGTGCGCGACGACCAGGGCGTGCGCTTTCTTTTCGAGGTGGAGTCGACCGAGGCGCTCCCGCCTGGCCTTGCTTCATCCGCGGCGGCCGCTTTTCCGCGCGTGATTCAGCTCGCATGGATCGACGACGAAGCGCCCGCACCGCCGCTCGCGCCGGGCGAGCGCTGGCGTTTGCGGGTGCGTCTGAAACGGCCGCATGGCAATGCGAATTTCGGTCTGCGCGACGCGGAAGCTGCGTTGCTTGCGCGCAACGTGCGGGCCACCGGCTATGTGAGCGCGGCGGCGCAGGCGGCCAGGTTGCCCAAAGACGCACGTGGCATCGGCGTGACCGTGGACCGCTGGCGCGCGACGCTGCGAGCGCGGATCGACACCGTGCTCGCGAGCGCGGCGCATCGCGGCATCGTGGTCGCGCTCTCGATCGGCGCACAGGACGAAATCAGCGCCGCCGACTGGCAACTGATGCGCGCCACCGGCACCAGTCATCTGGTGGCGATTTCCGGTTTGCATATCGGCTTTGCCGCGGGCCTTGCGGCGTGGCTTGTCGGCACTGTCTGGCGACGCTCCGGATGGATAGGCCGCCACTGGCCGTTGCGGCTTCCCGCGCAAATCGTCGCGGTGATGGGCGGCACACTATTTGCCGCGTTGCACGCCGCGCTCGCCGGATTCAACGTGCCGGTGCAGCGCGCGCTATGGATGGCGAGCGTCGTCGCGCTTGCCTACGTGAGCGGGCGCAATGTGCCGCGCTCGGCCGTGCTTGCATGGGCGCTCGGGCTCGTGCTGCTTATCGATCCGTGGGCGGTGGTGTCGGCGGGATTCTGGTTGTCGTTTTGCGCGGTCGCGGCGATTCTTTACGCCGCGTCGGGGCGGCCACGCGTGCAGAACCATGAGCAGCACACTGACGAGATCGACGACGAAAACGACGCCGTACCCGGCCCCTCCTCGCGCTCCTCGCGCTCCTCGGGCTTCTTGCGCTTGTTGCGCCTCCAGCGCTTGCGCGCCGCTGCCGCGCGGCGCATGCGGGCCTTCGGCGAACGGCTTCGTGGTGCCGCGCATGTACAGCTTGCGGTAACGCTCGCGCTCGCGCCGCTGACCGTCTTGTGGTTCGCGCAGATTCCGTTGATCGGGCCGCTCGCGAATGCGTTCGCCATTCCGTGGGTCAGCGTGTTCGTCACGCCTGCGGTGCTGGCCGGCATGGCGCTGCCCGCGCCGCTGGATGCATGGGCGCTGCGAACCGCCCACGCATTGCTCGACGTGATGATGACGGGACTGCAGTGGCTCTCCGGCCCGCGCTGGATGCTCTGGTGGCTGCCGCAGCCGGATGGCTGGGCGCTCGCCGCCGCCGTGGCGGGCGTGCTGTGGTGTCTCGCACCGCGCGGCTGGCCGCTGCGCTGGGCGGCGCCGCTCACGTGGTTGCCGCTGGTTGTCCCGGCACCGTCCGGGCCGCCGCACGGCAGCTTCCGGTTGACCGCGCTGGATGTCGGGCAAGGCACCTCCGTGCTGATCGAGACCGCGCATCATGCGCTGCTGTTCGATACCGGGCCGGGGCCCGAATCGACCCATGCGGGCGAGCGAGTGGTGGTGCCGTTCTTGCGCGCGCAAGGCGTGAACGCGCTGGATACCCTGATCGTCAGTCATGCGGATTCCGACCACTCGGGCGGCGCGCCGGCCGTGCTGGACGCAATCGAGGTTCGTCAGATGGTCGCGGCACTTGCGCCCGCTAACGCGCTGTGGGCGAATGCGCGGCAACGCGGCGCGGATACGTTGCCGTGCGCCGCTGGGCAGCGCTGGCAATGGGACGGCGTCGAGTTCGCGATGCTCTGGCCCGACGCGGGGCCGCTGCAAGGAAAGCCGAACGCGCATTGCTGCGTGCTGCGCGTGAGCACGTTGCCTCGGGCGGTGACCGGGTCGGCTGCGCGTGACGCAATGGTCAGCGCGGCGGATAGCCAGGCAAATAGTGAGCAGCACGGCGGACCGACCGGCACTCCAAACCCGCAAGCCGCAGAGGCGCCGCTTGCCGCTCTGCTCACGGCGGACATCGAGGCCCCCGCCGAACGCATGCTGCTGTCGCGCGATCGCGAAATGCTGCGCGCCCAGGTGCTCGTGGTTCCGCATCATGGCAGCAAGACTTCGTCGACCGAACCGTTCCTCGATTCTATCGACCCGCTCGTCGCGCTATTTCAGGTAGGCTATCGCAACCGCTTTCATCATCCGAGTGCGGGCGTGCTGGCGCGCTATTCGGCGCGGCATATCGAGCTGGGCAGGAGCGATGCGGACGGCGCGGTGCGCGTTTTCGTCGATCCATACTTCGCGACGCGTGAAGGCCCGTCTGCGCGAGACGCCGCGCTCACGGTCGAGCGTTATCGCGACACGCACCGGCGCTACTGGATGGATCGTTGATTGCTCGCTCGGCCATTCATAGATCGTGGCCGGGGATCACGGAAACATCACAAAAGGACAGGCTAAAGAGTGGCGGTTTCCACACGCGTTTCCACACGTGGGCAGCGAGCCACACAGCACGCGTCGCCACGACCGCATCGCAACACATCTGCCGTATGCGGCAAAGCTTCATCCGCTGCGAGAAAACAGAAGGGAGACAACCGCAGTTGAAAAACATCATTCACTTTTCGCACGCGAACGGCTTTCCGGCCTCGACTTACCGGACGATTTTCGCCGAACTCTCCGATGACTACGAGGTGCGCTATATCGAACGCATCGCGCACGATCCGCGCTTTCCGGTGACGCAGGACTGGCCGCATCTCGTCGAACAATTGCTCGACGACATCGGTCGCAGCTACGAGGAGCCCGTGTGGCTCGTCGGCCATTCGCTCGGCGGCTATCTGTCGCTGATGGCCGCGCTGAAAAAGCCACAGTGGGTGAGGGGCGTTGTGATGCTGGATTCTCCGGTGGTCGCGGGCTGGCGCAGCAGCATCCTGCGCGTCTCGCAGTGGACGGGGCTCGACGAGCGGCTCTCGCCCGCGGCCGCCACGCGCACGCGCCGCACGCACTGGGCGAGCCGCGACGAGGTATGGCGGCATTTCCATGCGAAGCCCGCGTTCGCGCGCTGGGACGAGCGCATGCTGTCCGACTACATCGACTTCGGCATTCCGCAGGTTTCGCATGACGGCTCGCGCAGCCTCGCGTTCGATCGCCGCATCGAATATCAGATCTACCGAACCTTGCCGCACACGCTCGGCGCGCGGCTCGCGCGCGGCGCGCCGGTACCGGTCGGTTTCATCGCCGGCACGCGGTCGAAAGAGATCCGCCAGGTTGGTTTGAGCGCCACGCGCCGCGCGACGGGCGGCCATATCGAATGGATCGAGGGCAGCCATCTCTTTCCGATGGAAAAGCCGATCGAAACCGCGCGCGCCGTGCAGCGGATGTTGCGCGAACTGAACGCGCGCGGCTGAGGCGGCGCTCGTCGATCACGGGCGGTTTGCACGGCGCGTGGGCGCGCCGGGGTTGCTCGCATTTTGCTCGGTTGGGACCCTGCTTTACGGTATAATCCGTTTTTCCCGCGAGCATCCAGCGATGACCAAATATGTTTTCGTCACCGGCGGCGTAGTATCTTCCCTCGGCAAGGGTATTGCCGCCGCTTCCCTCGCCGCGATCCTCGAATCGCGCGGTCTTAAAGTCACCCTTCTCAAGCTCGATCCCTACATCAACGTCGACCCCGGCACGATGAGCCCGTTCCAACACGGCGAAGTGTTCGTGACGGAAGACGGAGCGGAGACCGACCTCGACCTTGGCCACTACGAGCGCTTCATCAGCACGAAGATGCGCAAGGCCAATAACTTCACCACAGGCCAGATCTACGAATCGGTGATCCGCAAGGAACGCCGCGGCGATTATCTCGGCAAGACGGTGCAGGTCATTCCGCACATCACAAATGAAATCCAGGCGTTCGTCGAGCGCGGCGCGGCTTCCGCCACCTGCGGCGAGCCGGATGTCGCGATCGTCGAAGTAGGTGGCACGGTGGGTGACATCGAATCGCTGCCGTTCCTCGAAGCCGCGCGTCAGATGAGCCTGCGCATGGGCCGCAACAGTGCATGCTTCGTGCATCTCACGCTGGTGCCCTGGGTCGCCACCGCCGGCGAACTGAAAACCAAGCCCACGCAACACAGCGTGCAGAAGCTGCGCGAAATTGGTATTTCGCCGCACGTGCTGCTGTGCCGTGCCGACCGCCGCATTCCGGACGACGAACGCGCGAAGATCTCCATGTTCTCCAACGTCCCGGAAGACGCCGTCATTTCCGTGTGGGACGCGGACAGCATCTACAAGATTCCGCAGATGCTGCACGACCAGGGTCTTGACGCGATCATCTGCGAAGAACTCAAGCTCACGCCGAAGGCTGCCGACCTGTCCATGTGGGCAGAGCTCGTCGAAAAGCTGCAGAACCCGGAACACGAAGTCACGATCGGCATGGTCGGCAAGTATGTCGATCTGACGGAATCGTACAAGTCGCTGATCGAAGCGCTGCGCCACGCGTCCATGCATACGTCGACGCGCGTGAACATCGAGTACATCGATTCGGAAGAGATCGAGACGCAGGGCGTCGACAGTCTCAAGCATCTGGACGCCGTGCTCGTGCCTGGCGGCTTTGGCCGGCGCGGCACCGAAGGCAAGATTGCTGCAATCCGCTATGCGCGTGAAGCGAAGGTGCCGTACCTCGGCATCTGCCTCGGCATGCAACTGGCCGTGATCGAATTCGCACGCGACGTGGTGGGCCTGAAAGACGCGAACAGCACCGAGTTCGATCAGGAAACACCGAACCGCGTCGTCGCGCTCATCACCGAGTGGTACGACCGCGAAGGCCGGGTCGAAAAGCGCACTGAAGAATCCGATCTCGGCGGCACGATGCGCCTCGGTTCACAACGCTGCCCGATCAAGCCAGGCACCATGGCCGAAGAGATCTACGGCCGCGATGTGAACGAGCGCCATCGTCACCGTTATGAAGTCAATAACCGCTTCGTGCCCCAGCTCGAAGCCGGTGGTCTTATCATCAGCGCCCGTACCCCGAGTGAAGACCTGCCGGAAATGATGGAATTGCCGCGCAGCATGCACCCGTGGTTCGTCGGCGTGCAGTTCCACCCGGAATTCACGTCCACGCCGCGTGACGGCCATCCGCTGTTCAAGTCGTTCGTCGAGGCAGCGCTTGCGCATCAGCAGTCGCGCATCGCGAACGAAGTCGGGGAGAAAGCATGAAGCTGGGCGATTTCGAAATCGGGCTCGACAAGCCGTTTTTCCTGATCGCGGGCACTTGCGTTGTCGAATCGGAGCAAATGACGATCGACACTGCGGGCCGCCTGAAGGAAATCTGCGCGAAGCTGAACATTCCGTTCATCTACAAATCGTCGTACGACAAGGCCAATCGCAGCAGCGGCAAGTCGTTCCGCGGTCTTGGCATGGACGAAGGATTGCGCATTCTGTCGGAAGTGAAACGTCAGCTCGGTCTTCCGGTGCTGACCGACGTTCATGCCGAGCACGAGATCGAACAGGTCGCCTCGGTGGTCGACGTGCTGCAAACGCCGGCTTTTCTGTGCCGTCAGACCGATTTCATTCACGCTTGCGCGCGTTCGGGCAAACCGGTCAACATCAAGAAAGGCCAGTTTCTCGCGCCGCACGACATGAAGAATGTGATCGACAAGGCGCGCGACGCGGCACGCGAGGCGGGTCTTTCCGAAGACCGCTTCATGGCCTGCGAGCGCGGCGTGTCATTCGGTTATAACAATCTCGTCTCGGACATGCGCTCGCTCGCGATCATGCGCGAAACCAATGCGCCGGTCGTGTTCGACGCCACGCACTCGGTGCAATTGCCGGGCGGGCAGGGCACGAGTTCGGGCGGTCAGCGCGAATTCGTGCCGGTGCTCGCGCGTGCGGCAGTGGCAGTCGGCGTGGCGGGCCTCTTCATGGAAACGCACCCGAACCCGGCAGAAGCCAGGTCCGACGGCCCGAACGCCGTGCCGCTCAACCGCATGGCCGATCTGCTGGAGACGCTCGTTACGCTCGATCAGGCGGTAAAGCGCGCGCCGTTCCTCGAAAGCGATTTCAACTGATTCAGGCATTCGCCGCGCGTCGGCTCGCATCATCAGCCGGTCCACAGTAGGCGCGCGGCAAATGCACACAGTGGTTGTCGAACGTATCGGCGCGCAAGTTGTCTGTCGGGGTGGTCGGGCAACGCCACGGCAAGCGCCAGGTGCAGTGTCACAGTAACGAATTCATCGTCATTTCTTGAGGAAACCATGAGTGCTATCGTAGATATCATCGGTCGAGAGATTCTCGATTCGCGAGGCAACCCCACCGTCGAATGCGACGTGCTGCTCGAGTCCGGCACGATGGGACGCGCCGCGGTGCCGTCGGGCGCGTCCACCGGCTCGCGCGAAGCGATCGAACTGCGCGACGGCGAAACTGGCCGCTACAGCGGCAAGGGTGTGCTGAAGGCAGTCGAGCACATCAACACCGAAATCTCCGAAGCGATCATGGGCCTCGACGCTTCCGAGCAGGCTTTCCTCGACAAGACCCTGCTGGAGCTCGACGGCACGGACAACAAGTCGCGCCTCGGCGCAAATGCGATGCTGGCCGTTTCGATGGCCGTCGCGAAGGCCGCCGCAGAAGAAGCCGGCCTGCCGCTCTACCGTTACTTCGGCGGCTCGGGCGCAATGCAACTGCCGGTCCCGATGATGAACATCGTCAACGGCGGCGCGCACGCGAACAACAGCCTGGACATCCAGGAATTCATGATCGTCCCGGTCAGTCAGCCGACCTTCCGCGAAGCGCTGCGCTGCGGCGCCGAAGTGTTCCACGCGCTCAAGAAAATTCTGTCGGACCGTGGCATGAGCACGGCGGTGGGCGACGAAGGCGGCTTTGCGCCGAACTTCGGCAGCAACGACGAATGCCTGTCCACGATCCTGCAAGCCATCGAGAAAGCGGGCTACCGCGCCGGTGAAGACGTGCTCCTCGCGCTCGACTGCGCCGCAAGCGAGTTCTACCACGACGGCAAGTACCAGCTGGCGGGCGAAGGCCTGCAACTGTCGTCGGCGGAATTCACCGACTATCTGGCCACGCTCGCCGACAAGTTCCCGATCGTGTCGATCGAAGACGGCATGCACGAAGGCGACTGGGAAGGCTGGAAGCTCCTCACGGAAAAGCTCGGAAAGAAAATCCAGCTGGTGGGCGACGACCTGTTCGTCACCAACACGCGCATCCTGAAGGAAGGCATCGAGAAGGGCATCGCGAACTCGATCCTGATCAAGATCAACCAGATCGGCACGCTGACCGAAACCTTCGCCGCAATCGAAATGGCGAAGCGCGCGGGCTACACGGCTGTGATCTCGCACCGCTCGGGCGAAACGGAAGATTCGACCATTGCGGATATCGCCGTCGGCCTGAACGCCGGGCAGATCAAGACGGGTTCGCTGTCGCGCTCGGACCGTATCTCGAAGTACAACCAGCTGCTGCGTATCGAAGAAGACCTCGGCGATATCGCGAGCTATCCGGGCAAGTCGGCGTTCTACAATCTGCGCTAATCAATGGTTGTGACCACTGTTTTCTGCGCTGACCGATGAGCCGGTTTTTCTTCGTGTCTGATTGACCTCGCCGCCCTGCGTAAAGCGCAGGGCGGCGCGTATTTATTGTGCTTACTTCATGCGGCTCGTCACTGCTGTACTGATCGTTCTGCTGGTGTTGATCCAGTATCCGCTGTGGTGGGGCCATGGCGGATGGTTGCGCGTTCACGAACTGCAGCAGCAACTCGCGCAGCAGGTGCAAAAGAACGCCGACGCGAAGCTGCGCAACGAGCGCATTCAAGGCGAGGTGCAAGACTTGCAGAACGGCACGGCTGCCGTCGAAGAGCGCGCCCGCTACGAAATGGGCATGGTCAAGGACGGCGAAGTGTTCGTGCAGTTCGTGTCGCCGAATGCACCGTTGCCGACCGCCAACGCGCCTTCGGCCACCACGTCGACTCGCGGCGAGGTGTCTGCCGCGCCGCTGCACGTGGTGCCGAATCCGGAGTCGCGTGCCAGGCCTGAGCGCAAGCACGGCGGCAAGGCGGCAAAAGAGAAGAAGCCCGCGCACTGAGCTTGACGGCAATTGTTGTGCGTGGCGGCGGTTCAGGAGGGTGAAGGGCTGCGCAAGGCCAACAGCAACACAGAGCCGGAACGTAAAAAGGCGCGGTGTGAACCGCGCCTTTTTGCATGCATGGGCCGTGCAACAGCTGAAAATCCGCGGAAAAGCGTCATTCGCCGGCATCCGTGCATGCAGGCATGACGCCGGTCAGTTCATCACCAGCCCCAGTACGGCCCGAAGCCGACGCCAACTCCCGTGCCCCAGCCGTGTCCCCATCCACCGCCGTAGTAGCTGCCGTACACGGAGACGGGTACAGGCGGACTGTAATAACGCGACCAGGCCTGCGCGGCGTTTTCAGCGGCAATCGCCTGATTCTGCTCGGCCATGACCTGCTGATCGATCGCATCGTAACGTTGGCGCTCGGCCGGCGTCAGCGGTTGGGCGGTGCTCACCATGTCCGACTGGTCAGCAGGCAGCCGACTGTAGATGGGCGACGGGCCGGGCGGGTCCATCATGCAACCGGTCAGTGCCGCGAGGCCCGCGAGCACCGTCAGCACGGAGAGCGTGCGTGCGGCACCTGGCAACGAAGTGGAAATGCTCATGTTGAGTCTCGATAGATCGGATACCTAAACGGACATGAAGCGGCAACCAGGCGGCAACCAGGCCGCAACCAGGCGCCCCCCAACCAGACACAAAGCGCACGCCGGCCAGCCGCCGGGCGAACCTCAGGCACATGCGCAAGCGCCGGCCCGCCGGCCGTTTCAGTGCCGTTGCTCGGCGGCCGGCGTCACACCTTGTGAGAGTGCATTGGCGAGAAAAAGTTGCGCCACGTCGACCGGGTCGAACTCGTAGCGCTGGTTGCAGAATTCGCAATGAATCTCGACGTGGCCGCGCTCCGCGATCACGCTGTCCACTTCGTCGCGACCGAGCATCTTCAGCATCGAGCCGACTTTTTCGCGAGAGCAGGTACATTCGAATCGCGCGGTGGCCGGCTCGAAATGCTGAACGTTCTCCTGCCAGAACAGGCGGCGGAACACGGTTTCCGGCTCCTCCTTCAGCAACTCGTCCTGCGACAGCGTGCCGCCGAGCGTGCAAACGCGCTCCCACGTGTCCGCGTCGAGTTCGCCCGGATGTGGGACGATGCCGCCGTCGCCGGGAAGCTTTTGCAGCAGCATGCCGACCGCGCGCTCGGAGTTCGCCGCGAGCCATAGACGCGTGTCGAGCTGCTCCGAGTGATGCATGTAGTGCTCGAGGACTTCGGCCATCGAGCCAAGCGGCCCGTTCTCGCCTGAAAGCGGCACGATGCTTTGATACGGCTGCTGACCGGGCTTCTTGTCGCGCGGATCGAGCGTGATCACGCAACGACCGTGACCGCTTGCGTTGAGCAGCTCCACCATCGAGGTGGTCTCGCTAATCGTGCTGCCTTCGTCGCCGGAAAGCTTGGCGGTCGCGCGCATCGACAGGTCTGAGCTGCACTGAACCACCAGCATCTTGGCCGGGCCGTCGCCGAAAATCTGCATGATCAGCGTGCCGTCGAACTTCAGATTCGCCGACAGCAGCGCGCAGGCCGCCATCATTTCGCCGAGGATCGTGCGCACCGGCGCCGGATACTCGCGGCGCGTCAGCACTTCCTGCCACGTATTGCGCAGCGAAACGATTTCGCCGCGCACCGGCGCCGCGCTGAACATGAATTTTTGCAACTGGTCGCTCACAACTTTTCCTCTATCGAATGGCGCAGCACGGCGAAATGCGTGCATGCGCCGTGCGCCGCGCGCCCGGCCGGTTTAGCCGATGCGCACGAGCTGCGCCTTGAAATACTCGCGGCGCTCGGCATAACTTGCCGTGCCGCGCTGCATGTTGGCGATGTCCGCCTCGGTCAGTTCGCGCACCACTTTCGCGGGCGCGCCGAGAATCAGCGAATTGTCGGGAAACACCTTGCCTTCGGTTACGATGGCGCCCGCTCCGACCAGACAGTTGCGGCCGATTACCGCGCCATTCAAGACCACCGCCTGAATTCCGATCAGCGCACCTTCCTTGATCGTGCAGCCATGCAGCATGACCTGATGGCCGATTGTCACGTTGGCCTCGATCGTCAGCGGAAAGCCGGGGTCGGTGTGCAAGACCGCGTTTTCCTGCACGTTGCTGCCGGCGCCGAGCGTGATCGGCTCGTTGTCGCCGCGCAGCGTCGCGCCAAACCAGACGCTCGAATTTTCTTCCAGCGTCACGTTGCCGAGGATGGTCGCGGAATCCGCGACGAACACGCTTTCATGGATGTTCGGTGCGGCGTCGCCAAGCTTGTAAATGGTCACGTTGTCTCCTCGTGGATCGGTCGCCGGGCGGGGGACGGCTCGCGGCGTGTCGGGTTCGACGGCTCTTCGCGGGTTCTCGGTCGGCGCTTTTGGGCGCCTGGGAACGTCGAATCGAGTATTGTAAACGGTTGTGTGGTTCGGCCGCTTCGCCGTATGTGCCTCACGGTGGGCGCCGTGGCCTGGGTTGCCGGCTGGGCTGCCGTCGCTCCTGGACAGGCCGAGCGCTCAGCTTGACTCGCACGTCAGGCCCGCAAACGCTCGCCAACCGGCGCCCGTTCCATCCGCGCGCTGCCGCCGTCCGCGTCATTCACGCGATATCCGTCACGTTCATTAACTTTGCCGACTACGTTTTCATGATGTCCGCCGCCACACCTGGTTGCTTCGCGCCCTCCGCTTCGCCCGTTCAGTCCGCGCTCGCGACGAGCGGCGAGCCGCGTTGCGCGCGTACGGCGGCGCTCGCCGCGCTACGCGAAGCCGATCCGGCGAAGAAGGCAGGCGCCGCGCGCGCCCTCCACGCAGCGGTGGTCGACGGCAACTTGCCGTGGGACGCGAATATCACGCTGGACGAACCGCCGGGACTGCCCGGCCGGCCCGCGCGCCCGGAACTCGTCGAGCCGCGCCAGCTGGGACGGCGCAGCATGCAATCGCCGCAAGGGCGCGCAGTGCTGCTGCATGCGCTGGCCCATATCGAATTCAACGCGATCAATCTGGCGCTCGACGCCGTGTGGCGCTTCGCCGGCATGCCCGCTGCCTTCTACACCGACTGGCTGAAAGTCGCCGCCGAAGAGGCCTACCACTTCTCGCTGCTTGGCGCGCGGCTCGCGGAGTACGGTCATGCGTACGGCGACTTTCCCGCCCACGACGGTCTGTGGGACATGTGCGAGCGCACCCGCGGCGACGTGCTCGCGCGCATGGCGCTGGTGCCGCGCACACTCGAAGCGCGCGGCCTCGATGCCTCGCCGCCCATTCGTGCGCGTCTGCTGCAGGCGGGAGACCAGCAGTCGGCGTCGATTCTCGACGTGATACTGCGCGACGAAATCGGTCACGTGCTGATCGGCAACCGCTGGTTCCGTCATCTGTGCGACGAGGGCGGGCTGGATCCGCATGCGACCTACACGCGCCTTGCCACTGAGTATCACGCGCCGAAATTGCGCGGTCCGTTCAACTTCGAGGCACGCCGCGACGCTGGTTTCGATGACGCCGAACTCGCCGAACTGGCGGCTTTCGCGGGTGTCGAGGTCGACAACGCGCAGATCGGGCCGGCGCCTCGCGACTGACTTGTTCCATCAGTTGGTTGCCGCCTGCCGTCCGCTTATCTCGTTATAATCGAACGATCATTCTTTTCCGGCGTGCGTCCCACCATGAATACCTCCCGCTCCGAGTTCGTCGCTGTGCGCGGCATCCGTCTGCATGTGCGGCGCTGGGGGCATCCCGATGCGCCTGCGCTCTTCATGCTGCACGGCTGGATGGACGTGGCGGCGTCGTTCCAGTTTGTCGTCGATGCGCTCGGGGGTGACTGGCAGGTCATCGCGCCCGACATGCGCGGCTTCGGTCTGTCCGACTGGCCTGTCGCGCAAGGCGGCGGCGGGCATTACTGGTTCCACGATTACCTCGCCGATCTGGATGCGCTGCTCGACCATTACGCGCCGACCGGTCAGGTGAACCTGATCGGGCATAGCCTCGGTGCGAACGTCGTCTGCCTGTATGCGGGCGCGCGGCCCGAGCGCGTGCGGCGCGTGGTGGATCTGGAAGGCTTTGGACTCGCGCCCGCGCACGCCGCGCAAGCCCCGAAACGTCTGCAAAACTGGCTCGACGAGTTGCGCGATCCGCCGCAACTGAAGCGCTACGCGTCGCTCGATGAAGTCGCCGGGCGGCTCGTCAAAACGAATCCTCGGCTTGCCCGGGCTCGCGCACAGTTCCTGGCAAAGCACTGGTCGAAGCCGGACGGTGAGGGCCGTTTCATGTTGCTCGCGGATCCGGCGCACAAGCTGCGCGGCCCGACGCTGTACCGTCTGGACGAGGTGATGGCCGTCTGGCGCAAGGTGAGCGCGAAAGTGCTGCACGTGGAAGCAGCCAATTCGCCGACGCTTGCCACACTCGCCGGCGAGATTCCGCTCGACGAATTCAAGGCGCGCTTTCAGGCGTTTGCCGACTGGCGCGAGAAGATCATCGATGAGGCGGGGCACATGGTGCACCACGATCAGCCGGAACAGGTCGCCGCGCTGATCGAGGGATTCTGCGCATAGCGCAGGCGGTGGCGCGAGAGGCGAGAGGCGGGAGGCGGGAGGCGGGAGGCGGGAGGCGTGAGGCGGGAGGCGAGAGGCGGGAGGCGAGAGGCGGG
>NZ_AXAJ01000003.1 GCF_000472445.1 Burkholderia sp. WSM2230 | reverse complement strand
GATTCGCCGAACTGCACGACTTCGACGGTCGGCCCGCCGTGCGCGCGCACTGCATCGACCTTGACCTGCGGCGTCGTGACCGGCACCACGATGATTGCCTTCACGCCCATGCGCGCCGCCGAAAGCGCCACGCCCTGCGCATGATTGCCCGCCGACGCGGTGATCACGCCGCGCGCGAGCGCGTCGGTGGGCATGTGGGCCATCTTGTTGTACGCGCCGCGCACCTTGAAGGAGAACACCGGCTGGTTGTCCTCGCGCTTCAGATAAACGGGATTGCGCAGCCGCGCCGACAGATGCGGCGCGCGTTCGAGCTCGGTCTCGCGGGCCACGTCGTAGACGCGCGCGGTGAGGGTTTTTTTCAGGTAGTCGTGACGAAGCGCGACGTTGTCGACGGCTTCAACGAGCGGTTGGGTTTCGCGAAACGGCAAGGCAAGCTCCTGTGCGGCAAGGACGTAGCATCGAAAGTCGACCGGAGGCGGGAGCAAGCGGACATAAAAAAACCCGCCTCGTGGGGCGGGTTATGTGTGACTGCAATCAGACGCGCGCTAACCCACCATTCGATGAATGATGCTAATAATCAGCGCAATACGGATGTCGAGGCAGTTCATGTGGCCGATCATCGTTGACTTGTCAGGATTTGTCAATGCTGACGCCCCGAGCGCGCCGCGTGTCACGGCCGCTGCACTCCCGGCTGGCGTCTGGGTTGCGAGCCTGGCTGCGTGGTGCGCAAGCCGCGAGCCGCAGGTGCAGGTGCAGGTGCAGAAGCAGATTCGCTGTGCGCGCCAGGTATGCGCTCGCGCAAGAACTGCTCGAAGTGCGCCATCATCGCTTCGCGCGCGCAGCGTGAAAAGAGCGCGTGGTCGACCTTGGCTATCTGCTCGACCCACACGTTGCTGCGCTTGAGTAGTTGAGCGCCGTCGGGACCGAAGTGAATGTCGAGTTCGTCGAGGCCCTCGTCCAGCATGCCGTACAGCAACGCGGTCTGTACGCCCTTGCGCTCCAGTTCGCGCACGAGTCCGCGAATCGCGCCGCCTGGCGTGCGCTCGCCGAGCAGCCCTTCGAGCGCGGCGCCCGCGCGCGCGGCGACGCGCGCCGACAGACGTCGCGCGAGCTCGACGGTAATCGCGGCCGCCTTGGCCTGGCCGGTCAGCAGACGCAGCCACTTGCGCGGATTGCGCATGGCCCGCCGATACACTTCGCTCGACGCTACGTACTCTGCGCCTGGCCGCACGCGCGCGCCGCCCCACGTGAAGAACGGCAGATTGATGCACGCGCAACCGATTACGGCGACCCGCGCGCGCGCCGCATGCAGGCTCACATAGGCGCCGCTGCACACGCCGGCCATGACGATCTTCGGATAGCCGGCGGCCGTCAGCCAGTCGACGCCCGCGCACGCGTCGTCAATCGAGTACTGCGAATAGACCGCGTCGAGTGTCAGCGCCGCGTCGCGGCGCACGCTGTCGCCAAGACCGCTCAGGTCCATGCGCAGTGACGCGATGCCTTGCGCCGCGAGCCGCCGCGCCATGAGCACCGTGAAGCGGCTGTCGCCGATGCGGTGCACGCCACCCGTGTTGACGAAAAGCACCGCCGGCGCGCCATGAAGTGCGTGCCGCGGCTCGCACAGCACAGCCACGTAGCCGCCGAACACCACTGGCGTCTCGCGCCCGTCGGCGAAAACAATGTTCGCGGATGGCGTGGGATCTGGGACTCGGGCCTGCGCGGCCGGCGCATTCGACGCATCTGGCGCATCCGGCACATCCGATCCACTTGCGTCGAGCCACTCGAGCACGGTGTCGAACGCGCGACGCGGCGGCTCGCTGTAGCTCGGGTTCAGCAGAAACCTGCCATATTCGCCGAACAACTGCACCTGCACTTGCGCGCCAAGCGCCTCATAGTGGGCGGCAAGTCTCTGCAAGCGCGCGCTACCGTTGATATCGTGCAGCAGCACACGACGCGCGATGCGCCGTCCGCCACACGTCCCTTCGCACTCACCCGCGCCAAGCAGATCGACCTTCGCGAGCAGCGCGAGGGTATCGGGATACAACCTGAAACCGTGGGCGCCGACAGTGCCGGCCGGCTCATCTTCCAGCTCGAGTCCGAGCGCGCTTTGCGCGGCGAGCCACGTGTGCTGCTGAAGCTCCAGCTCGCGGATGTACGCCTTGCCCGACACGAGCGGCATCAGCATGACGAGACTGTCGACGCCGCCCAGTTCTTCCGCGGCGATGGCCGCGAGCGTCGCGCCCAGACGCAGCCCGCACAAGGTGATCCGCGACGCGCCGCTTCGCTCGCGCAGCACGCGAACCGCCGACTTGATGCTGTCGAGCCATGCGCGCCAGCGCAGCGGGTCTTCCTCGTTGCCGCTCGAATCGCCGGTACCGGGATAGTCGAAGCGCAGCGCCGCGATGCCGCGCGCGGCCAGCGCGTCCGCGAGATCGCGCCAGCCGCGATACGCCGACAGCGCCTCATAGCCGAACGGACTGCACAGCACCACGCCCATTGCGGCTCGCGCGCCGCGCGGCCGGTGCAGCCATCCGAAACAGCCGTCGAATGTCACCGGCGTCATCGTGGGCATGATCGTCGTGATGGGTCGCGAGAGCGCTGCTTCAGGTTCGCGCCGCAAGCGATTCCTCCGGCACGATCTGCGCGATGACGCCGGCGAGCGCGGCGATGCTTCCAAACATGGCGTGCGTAATCAGCGCGCCGGGAATCTCGACCGCGAACGTCTCCTCGACGGCCATCATCACGCGCACGGTGCCGAGTGACGACAAACCGGCAGCGTATAGATCGTCGTCATCGCCTAGCGTTTCGACCGCGACGTTAAGGCAGGCTGCATCCTCAAGAATGCGGCGCACATGTTGTTTCATTCGTTTTCCCCGGATGCGTGGTTTCACGCGCGGCGCTCGAACGTCGCCGTCGCGCGGACTGTTTCGTTTTCAGGTGAGCACATTGCGGCTCGCGTAGTGGGCCGCGAGCGCCCTTCTGTCGATCTTTCCGTTTGCGTTGAGCGGCATCGCGTCGAGCGCGATCACCCGTTGCGGCACCGCGTAGGCCGGCAAGCGCTGACGGCAGCCTCGCACGACGTCCGCACCGTCGACCGGCGTGCCCGTCAGGAACGCGATCAGTCCATCGGCGCGGCCGGTTTCATCGACGGGCCACGGAATCACCGCGCAAAACGCAGCGCCGCTGCAAGCCCGGATCGCCTGCTCGACTTCCTCGAGCTCGACCCGGTTGCCGCGAATCTTGATTTGCGTATCCAGACGGCCCTGGAAAACGAAACCGAGCCCCGCGACTTCGCGCGCAGCGTCACCGCTTCGATACCAGCGCTGCGAGCGGTAGCCGGCATAACGCGTCGCGACGAAGCGGCGATTGTTCGGTTCGTCGGCGCGCAGATAGCCCGCCGCCACTTGCGGGCCGCCGATCAGCAGTTCACCGCTTTCGCCGCGCGCCACCGGCTGCAGCGCCGCATCGACGATCAACAGTTCCATGCCGGGCACGGCTTCGCCAAGCGGCATTGCGGCCTCGGTCGACTCGGCGAGAAACGGCGGCGTGACTTCGAACGCCGTGCAGGCGATGGCCGTTTCCGTGGGACCGTACACGTTGAAAATCCGGCTGTTCGGCGCGGCCCGCTGCCAGTCCTCTACAACGGAGCGCGGCAGCGTCTCTCCGCCGAAACACGTGACCTGCAGACTGGGAAATGCGTCGGGCCCAAGCTTGCGCAATTGCTGCATGAAGGCGGCCACCGAGGGCACGCTGTTCCAATGCGTGATCGCATGTCGCCGGATAAAGTCCGCGTTGTAGATGGGCTCGACCGTCGCGGGCACATACAGGCACGCGCCGTTTGCCCAGCATACAAACATGTCGTGCACCGAAGGATCGAAGGACAGCTCGCAGAATTGCGCGTGACGCGCATCGGGCAGCCGGCCGAGCAATTGCAGTTGCCCCGCTACATACGCGCAGATGTTCGCATGCGAGATCGGCACGCCTTTCGGTGCGCCTGTGGAACCGGACGTGAACAACACATACGCGTGATCCTCCGGCGTGCGCGAAGCGATTGCGGGTTGCGCACCCGTCGATGCGTCCGGCAGCCGCGGCAGATGATCGGCGCGCGGCGCATTATGCGGATCGCGCGTTTCGTGCACATCGCCGGGCTCTTCTTGGTCGCCGATAAAAAAGACCTGCGGGCATTCGTCTATCAACAGAAGCACTTCGTCGAGCAGCATCGCGCAGCGACGGTCGACCAGCAGCACCGGCGCCCTGGATTGCTCGATCGTCGCCGCGATGCGCGCCGCGGGCACCGTCGGATTGAGCGGCACGTACGCGAGCCCCGCCTTCATGATGCCGAGCAAACCGGCGTACGCGGCCACGCTGCGATGCGCGAACAGCAGACAGCGGCGCGCGCCGTCGGCAGGCATCGCGCTCTTCAGTCCCGCCGCGATGCGCTCGGCGCGCACAGCGAGTTCGCCATAGCGATACAGCTGTTCGTCGACCCACAGCGCGCGCCGCTCGGGCTCCCGCGCGGCAATGTCGAAGAAAAAGGAATCCAGCATTCACGGCCTCGCGTTGCGCATGCACAGACACGCCGCAGACGGCCGCTCACCGTGCCATGGCCACTGCCCGTCATGTCGAAAGCACACCGCCGCACTGCGCTGCTGAGCGATGGCGTACTGCGTTAGCGCAGCAGAACGTCACAACCACAATGGACGGCCCGGCGCCTTGCAGCGTCGGTTGACCGAACGATTGCCGATCAACCAGGCTGAAGAATCTGAAAGGATCATAAAATCCGGCAGCGCCGTCATATGTGCGATAGCGCTCGCAAAGCGCGATCCGGCCTATAGGCGCGTGTGGTGAAGCAGAAGGAAGGACGAACGATCGACCAGGCCGGACGCGGGGACGCGGGACGCAGGACGCGGGACGCGGGACGCAGGACGCAGGACGCAGGACGCAGGACGCACCGCATCGTCTCGCGTGGCTCGAATTTGAAGCGATGGATTGAACACGCACGGCGGCGTGCGCGTTACGCCAGACGTCGTGCCGCCCCGCTCGTCCTGCCTCGACGGGGAACACCGCGCGAGTCACGGCGCATGCCGCGCCGTTCGAATCAGTCGCGCACGCCGCTCTGCTTTTTGAACGCGCCGAGAATGCGCCGTTCGAGCGCGTTGTAATCGCCGCCGAAGTGATGGTCGCCCGAGGTCCGGATCACGTCGATACCGGTCTTCGTCAGCGCCGGGCACAAGGAGTCCTCCTCATCTTGCCCGTAAATGCATTGCACGATGCCAGGCGGCAGATGCGCGAGTTCGGGGCGCACCTTCAACGCCTTGTCGCTCGCCGGCATGCCGAGCCAGCCGCCCACGCGGATCTGGAAATCGGCTTCCGGCGCGAAGCCGAGCAGCGAAATCAGCGACACTTTCGCGCGCAACGCCTCGGGCAAACGGTTGTACGCGAACGGCATTACGTCCGCGCCGAATGAATAGCCGATCAGCGCGATGTGCTCCGCATGCCAGCGAGCGGCGTAAGTCTGCATCACGCGCGCGAGATCGCGGCTGGTTTGTGCGGGCGGCTTCTCGCTCCAGAAATAGCGCAGGCTGTCCCAGCCGATCACCGAAACGCCATCTTTCTGCAATGCCTGGGCGATGGTCTTGTCGAGGTCGCGCCAACCACCGTCGCCGGAAATGACGATGGCCATCAGGCCGTTCGGATGCGCGGCCGGCAATTCGATGAGCGGCAGGTCGGAGACATCGTCGTCGTGGGTCGCGACGGTTTGCAGATGCGGCGTCACCAATGCGACGAGCCGCGCGCGGTCGGCGTTGCCCGTCGACGCCTTTTCGACGAAGCCCGGAATCTTGTCGCGAATGATGGTCGCGTCGGGCGGGCACGGCTTGAAGCGCGGATCGAGCGTGCGCTCGGCATCCACCACGACAGCGCCGGCAATCGTGTTCGACGGCGCCTGTTCGAGCACCTGCAAGGCGAGCGTCGCGCCCTGGCCGGTGCCGGCGAGAATCGGCGCGAAATAATGGCTCGACTGCGACTGCCGCTCGAGCTGATGGCTCAACGCCTCCGCGTCGCCCACGAGCTGATGGCAGGTTTCATTCTTCTGCGCGGGTTCGGCTCCAACGTTAGCTGCAAGATTGGCCGCGTAGCGCGCGGTATCCACGCCGACGGTCAACGCGCCCGCCTTGGCGAGCGCATCGGCGCTTTGCTGATCCGCCGCACTCCAGCCACTCGCCTGCGAATACAGCACGACGAAGCCGCGCAACGGACCGGTCGGCCGCGTGACGGTGACGTTGCCGTAACGGCCGCCCGGAATGGTCGTAGCAGCGGTAGTGGCAGCGGTAGTGGCAGCGGTAGTGGCAGAAGCAGTGGCCGTGGCCGTCGCCGCGCCGGCGAGCGTGCTGCAAGCCGCGAGACCCGCCACCGCGGCGAGCCGGAAAAACGAATGCAAACTCATGAACGCCGGCCTCCTGCCAGCAATGACAGGTCCGCGAGCGTGAACACCACGCCCACCGAGCCTGACGCCGCGAGATAGCGCGGCTCCCAATGCGGCTGGAACTTGCTCTTGAAAGCGCGCAGTCCGCGGAAGTTATAGAAGCGGCCGCCGAAGCGCCACACGATGCCGGCAATCCGGTGCCAGCGCGACGCAAGCGGCGTCGGCTGCATGCCCGAGAGCGGCGCAATGCCGAGACTGAGCGAACGGAAACCCGCCTGCTTCAGATGCAGCGCCAGTTGCGTAAACAGATATTCCATTGCATACGGCGACGCGCTTTCCACGTGGCGCATCACGCCGACGGTCGCCTCGGTGTTCAGGTCGGTCGTCATGAAGGTGACGAACGCGACCGGCTCGCCGTTCTGGCGCACCAGCATGACGGATTGCGCGGCGAGATATTCGTCGGTGAAGGCGGCGACCGAAAAGCTCTTTTCGCGCGCATCGCGGCAGTTCAGCCAGCCGTCGGAAATGCCGCGCAGCGTTTCGAGCGACGCCGGCACCTCCGCCTGATCGATCACTTCGACGGTAAAGCCGTCGCGCTCGCCGCGTTTGAGCGCGTAGCGCAGATGCGCGCGATGCGAGCCTTTCAGATCGAACTCGTCCAGCACGACGTGCGCTTCCTCGCCGAGCTTCATCAGCGAGAGGCCGGCGTCGAGATACAACGGCAACGCGTTCGCGCGCACCTGATAGAACGCCGCGCGCCCGCCGTGCGCATGCGCGAGCGCGACAAACTTGCTGATCAGGCCCGCCCACTCTTCGCGCGGGCCCACCGGATCGTGCAGCGCGGCCCACGTGCGACCGTACTTCGCGTACATCAGGAATGCCTCGCGCGACTCGGAGAACAGAAAGCTCTTGTCGCCCATCAGCGCGAGACCGGCGTCGCTGCGTTCCTGCGCGCGCACGATGCGCGCCGCGTCCTGCAGATCTTCGGGCGCGGGCTTCACGAAGTGGCCAGGCGCCGGGCGCAGCAACTGCCAGAACGAGAAGGTTGCGGCGAACAGGCTCGCGGCCAGCGTCGCGCGCAGCGCACGCGGCGCGCGTTCGTCGAAAGCGAATTGCCACCACAGGTCGCGCGTGTAGGGGACGTCGCGGAACGCGAACAGCATCACCCACGTCGCGAGCATCAGGACCATCGCCACGGACACCAGCCAGCCCGCCGTGAAACGCTCGGCAAACAGCGACGAATGGCGGTTGAAGCGCCGGCGCGTGACGAGCAGGAGCACGATCAGCATGCACAACACGCCGGCTTCGACGAATGCAAGACCTTTGGTCAGCGACAAGCCGAGGCTCAGCACCGCCAGCAGCAAGGTCATCCACCAGGCGGCATCCAGACGCCGCAGCAGCCCGCGCGCGACGAACAGCAACAGCACGCCGAGCACGCTGCACAGCATCTGCGAGCTTTCGAGCACCCACAGCGGCAACACGTCGCGCAGAATGTAAAGGCGTTGCCAGAACGCGGGCGTCGCACTGGAGATCACCAGCATGCCGCCGACTACGAAGGTGACGAGGCTCAGGAACAGCGGCGCGAGCCTCGACGCGCCCGCCGCCTGCCGCAGCGGCAGGCGCCCTTTGAGCGCGCGCCCCTCGAACCCGGCGAGCAACGCAGCCGAGACGACGAGCGGCGCGCCGAAGTAGATCGCGCGATACGCGAGCAGCGCGGCGACCATCTGCTGCGTCGCGACGCTGCCGTTGAGCGTGAACACCATGGCCGCTTCGAACACGCCGACGCCGCCGGGCGTATGGCCGATCATGCCGAGCAGCATCGCTGCGGCATAAACCGTGATGAAGGTGACGAAGCTCACGTCGGCATGCGGCAGGAGCGACCACAACGCGAGGCCGGCGGCGATCACGTCGAGGACGGCAAGGCCCACCTGCTCGAGCAGGTCGCGGCGCGCGGGAATGTCGAACGACAGCCACTGCCAGCGCGTCCGGACCGCGCGGGTCTCGACCCGGCAGGCGGCGGTCAGCGCAATGAGCGCGCCGAGCAGCAAGGCGCCTACCCAGCGGACGCCAGCCGCCGACAGGTGCAGCATCGGCGCCAGCAGGCCGGCCACGCATACCATGCCGAGCGCCGTCATCAGAACTAGCGCGAGCGCGAGCGAAACGCTCGTGAAGACCGTCATGCGGCCGATCTGCGCGGGCGTGATGCTCGCCGCGCCGTACACGCGGGCGCGCACCGCGCCGCCCGTCAATGCGCCGAAGCCGGTCGCGTTGCCGAGCGCGGAGCCCGCGGTGGCGCCGATCCAGAGCGCCGTACGCGGCACGCGCGCGCCCAGGTAGCGCAGGCCGACCGCATCCCGGCCGACGAGCGCCA
The DNA here is from genome assembly GCF_000472445.1 of Burkholderia sp. WSM2230. Classification (GTDB taxonomy): domain Bacteria; phylum Pseudomonadota; class Gammaproteobacteria; order Burkholderiales; family Burkholderiaceae; genus Paraburkholderia. Next base: position 403,453 of record NZ_AXAJ01000003.1, on the reverse strand, counting down.
GATAGCTGAGCACCGTGGCGGCCAGCGCGGCGGTCCATTCTCCGGCGCTCAGGCGGCGCAGCTCGTGCATGACCGAGCGGTAGTCGACGGCTTGGGACAGGTGCTGGAGCACGACCAGCAGCAGCGCGCAGATCGCCAGCGCGAGCATGGGCGAGAGCAATCCCCTGATGCCAGGCGCCTTCGATGCACGGACGAACATCGCGCCTAGCCGGTCGAATTTATTCTTATATCGATGGAACATGGTCAATGCGGGCCTTGCTTGGAGCTGTCAGCTGTCGCGGCGACGGCCGACTGCCGCCAGATCGCCTTCCGGTGATTACAACTGGATAACGGCAAGCGGACCAAAAGGTTGACAGTACGGGGTTTGGCGCCGGGGTTTAACCTGGGCCGGTTGTCGGCAATGGTCGCGCTCGCGGCGCACCCCGGCGCTGCGTCGGCTGACCTTGAAACTCAGGGGGCTGAAGTTTAAACGTTAATCGCGCGCGGCGAACGAAGATTTCGGCGTTAGCCCAGGCGTGCGCATGCGAGATTCGCGAAGTACGTACGCATGCAGATTAAGCTTTTTGCCGCGGCTGCCGTAATCGCAAGCAACAGCCTCGCGAGATGCGATACGTTGGTCGCACGAAGGAGGCACTTGACGGGAGAACGGTGATGGCGGAACAGGATTGGATGATGGCGGGTGTGTATCTGGTCGGCCTCGTGTCGACGCTGCTGGTGACGAGCGCATTGTCCGCGCGAGCGGCGAAAATGCGTCAGACGCTTGCAAAGGCGACGCGCCGCTCGGGTGAATGAGCCGCGGACGATGAGCCGCGACGATGTCAGCCGCCGGACGTGAGCCGCGAACAATACATGGAGGCCCCGCTCGTTGCTCGAGATTTACAAAGCACTAGCGGCGCGAAATGCGCCGCCAGTTTTTTCAGATCCGCCTCGCTCGCAGTGACTTTCATCTGCCTGCTCAGCGACCACCGAAGTCAGCAAACGCGACCGCTCGCAGCACCTTTCGGCGCGCCCGGCCGCGCTCCGCGCTTACTGCGGACGGCGATGCGCTTCAGCCATCACAGCGCAGTTCTGCAGATGCAGGTTCAGCGCGTGCAGCGCCAGCGCGCGCAGCCGCGCCAGCCAATTACCCTTGGCGGCGACGGTATTGCGGGTGGCTGCAGTGTTCGTTGCGGTGTTCATGGTTGGGCTCCTGTATAGGGTTTATACCTAGGGAATAACCCGATTATAGACCTCTCATTGCGCAGCGCAACAAAAAACGAAAGATGTGGCGCCGAAATCACAGCCGTGCGGTAGTGCGGCGCGTTGCGGTGCGCCGGAAAAGGGCCGCATCTGCGGGGCCGGTATTAACAAACCGCACCGTACAGGTGCAATAATGGCCCCTTTAACTGCGGCCGCCCGCCGTGGCCCCTTCCATGACCGTCGTCCAGAAAGCCCTGATTGCGCCTCTGATCGTCGCGTGCGCGATGTTCATGGAAAGCGTCGACGCGAACGTGATCGTCACGGCCTTGCCGGCCATGGCGCGCGACTTCGGGCGCGATCCGGTCACGCTGAAAATCGCCGTGACGAGTTATGTGCTGGGGCTGGGCGTCTTTATCCCGGTATGCGGCTGGCTTGCCGACCGCTTTGGCGCGCGCAGCGTATTTCGCACGGCCATCGGCATCTTCGTGGCCGGCTCGCTGCTGTGCGCGGCGTCCAATTCGCTCGCCACCTTCACGCTCGCGCGTTTCGTGCAAGGCGTGGGCGGCGCAATGATGGTGCCGGTCGGCCGGATCATTATTTTCCGCGTCGTGCAGAAAGCCGATTTCATCCGCGCGATGAATTATCTGAGCGTGCCCGCCATGCTCGGCCCGGCGGCCGGGCCGCTGCTCGGCGGCTTCATCACGACTTATCTGCACTGGCGGCTGATTTTCTTCATCAATGTGCCGATCGGCATACTCGGCATCTATCTGACGAACAGGCACATTGCCAATACACGCGAGCCGCATCCTGGCCCGCTCGACTGGATCGGCTTTCTGCTGTCGGCGGCGGGTGCCGTGCTGCTTCTGCTCGGGTTGTCGCTCGTCGGCGGCGAGCTGATTTCCAATAGCGACGCGTTCGCCATGTGTGGAATCGGCGCGGTCCTGCTCATTCTCTACATTGCGTATGCGCAGCGCGCGCGGCTGCCGTTGCTCGATCTGCGGTTTTTCAAGGTGCCGACGTTTCAGGCGAGCGTGCTCGGCGGGTCGCTGTTCCGCATCGGCCTTGGTGCGCTGCCGTTCCTGTTGCCGCTGATGCTGCAGGAAGGACACGGCATGAGCGCGTTTCAATCGGGGCTGATCACCTGCGCGTCGGCATTCGGCGGCATGTTCATGCGCACGGTGGCGTCGCGCGTGCTGCATCGCTATGGCTTTCGCTCGGTGCTGGTGGTCAACGCGGCTTTGTCGGGAATTTCGATTGCGGCCTGCGGACTCTTCTTCCCCGGCACGCCGACGTGGATCATCTGGGTGGTGGTGCTGCTCGGCGGCTTCTTTCCCGCGCTGCAATTCACGAGTTTGAACTCGCTGACCTATGCGGAAATTGCGAGCCGCGATGTTGGACGCGCGACGAGCCTCGGCAGTGTCGTGCAGCAGATGTCGCTCGGTCTGGGCGTGACCGTCGGCGGCATCGTGCTACAGATCTCGCGCTTGCTGAACGGCCATGAAACCATCATGTGGTCGGATTTCTGGCCCGCGTTCCTCGTCGTGGGGCTGTGCTCGTTCGCCTCGATCCCGGTCACACTGCGGCTGCCGCATCGCGCCGGCGAGGAAATCTCGCGCGGGGGCCGCGGCTGACGGCTGGGCGTGCGTGCCCTCGCCTGCTGCGTTGCGCGGCCCAGTGGTGTTGCGCTGCTGCGCAGCGCTCGCGGTTCACGGAGCAATGCTGTGGCTGTGGCTGTGGCTGTGGCTGTGGCTGTGGCCCATGCCCATGTCCATGCCTCGATGCTGACGGCCGTCCGCTCACTGCTCCTTGCGAATCACGCTCACTTCGCCGTTGCGTTCGAGAATCGCCGCGGCCACCTTGTCGAACGAACGTGTGCCGATCTTCTGCCGCACGCTTTCGCGTACGTCGTCCCGGGTCATCAGCGCGGCCCGCAGTTCGTTCTCGTTGAACGCGCCGTTGCTGTACACCTCGCGCTCGACGCCGCCCACCAGCCGCTCGATCGCATGCGAGCGCATGCATATCCACGCGAGCATACGGTGGCACACCACAATCACGAGCGACGCCAGCACGGTCGCGACGAACGGCGACGCGCCCACGATCGCGCGGCTCAAGGTCGCGCCCAACAGAATCACCACGACTGAATCGAACGGCGAGCGTTGCCCGAGCGAGCGCCGGCCGGAAACCCTGATCAGGACGAGCGCGATCACAAACACGAGCAGCGCCCGTACGCTCATCTGCAGCGGGTCGAGATCTCGCCCTTGACCGAACAGCAGATAAATCGCGTCCATCATTGTTTTTTTCCTCCTTTGCGGCGCGTTGCCGTGATGGTCGTGTGGCGCCTTTCTTGTTGCAGGGCGCACTGCCGCGGTTTTGTGAGCCAACGGCTCACGCGGCATGGGCAATTGAGGCAATCGGGGCGCCCTTCTCGCATCTATCCGACGAAGGACAAACGACTTCTGCGACGCCACCCGAAGATGCCCTGAAGAAGCAAACCATGTGCCGTTGCCGCAGACCGTCGCCAAACATGCATTCTGCTCGCCCGGGGCCCCGCGCACCGTCGACACGTCAGGTCCCGCGATTGCTCTCTTGCGAGGCACCTACCTACCTCGACATAAGGAGCTTCCCTTGAAACATGCCACTCTCGCCATGGCTCTCATGGCCTCGTTCGCGTTCATTCCCACAGCAGCGCATGCCGAGGGTTGTACCAAAGGCGCGGTAGTCGGCGGGGTCGGCGGACATGTTGCCGGTGGCCACGGCGTGGCCGGCGCCGCAGCAGGCTGTGCAATCGGCCATCATGAAGCGAAGAAAAAACAGAAGGCGGCGAGCGCGGCGGCTGCCGCGAGCCAACCCGCAGGAAAATAGCAATTTGTGATGCAAAAAAGACCCGGTGCGATCACGCGATCGTCACCGGGTCCGCCCGGATCATCCCGCAAGCTCACCCTGCCGCGGCGACCTTCTCGGCGAGTTTCGCGTCGTAGCTGGAATGCACGTGCACGCGTTTGCGCTCCGGGTACGCATATGAATACGCTTTGCGCAGCGCGAGCGACGCCTCGTGAAAGCCGGACAGAATCAGTTTCTGCTTGTTCGGATAGTTGGCGATGTCGCCCACCGCGAAGATGCCTGGCCGCGAACTCTCGTAGTTGGACGTATCCACATCGACACGGCCGCCGTGAATGCTCAAGCCCCACTGCCCTATCGGGCCGAGATCGGCGACGAGGCCGTAAAGCACGACGAGCTGGTCGGCCTGCAGTTCGGTTTCGCCCTCGATATGTCGCAATGTGATGGATTTGAGCGCACTGCTTTCCGGGTTGGTTTGCGCATTGCCTTCTACCGTCAACCCTGAAATCGCACCGACCACGAAGTCCATCTCGCCGGCTTGCACCGCGCGCCGCATCAACTCGACACTCGAATCGGCCGCGCTGAAGCCGTTGCGCCGATGCACGAGCGTCACGCGCCGCGCCACTTTGCGCAACGCGAGCGCCCAGTCGAGCGCGGAATCGCCGCCGCCGGCCACAACCACGGTCTTGTCGGCGAAATCCGCGAGACGTTGCACACTGTAGTGAACGTAGCGCGACTCGAGCGCCTGCGCTTCGGGGAGCGGCAGCTTTTGCGGCACGAACGCCCCATTGCCCGCAGCCAGCATGACGGCGGCAACGTCGAACACGAGGCCGCGATTGGTGCGCACGGTCCACCGCCCATCGCTGCGCTGCTCGACCGATTCGACCCGTTGCTCGAGATGAATGGGCACGTCGAATGGTTTGCACTGCGCAAGCAGGCGGTCCACCAGCTCACGCGCGGTGCATGACGCAATCGCGGGAATGTCGTAGATCGGCTTGTCGGGATACAGCTCCGTGCATTGGCCGCCGATCTTGCCGAGCGCATCGACGATCTGGCATGACAAGCCAATCACGCCGGCCTCGAAAGCGGCAAACAGGCCCACGGGACCCGCACCGACGATCAGCACGTCGGTGCGAATGGTTTGTGAACCGGGCGGCGGGACAGGCTCGGTGGCGGACGTCATAGGTGAACTCTTCGATAAGGTCGATGACCCACCATACCCAATCGACGCCAGTGCGGCAACGATGCCATTACAGCGAACAAGGGCGCTCCAGGCCGTCTGCGCCGCTTCACTCTGAGAACAAAGTGGCTACCCAATAAACGTCCAAAATGGTCATTTTGCCAAGCCAGTGCGACCGCTAGTATTCACTCATCGCATCAGCGGATGCGCCCAACCAACGCAAGGAGTGAATCATGCAACAACGTCTCGACTTCTATAAAGCCAGTCCCGCCGCGATCAAGGCGATGCTGGGCCTCGAGGAACGCATCGGCAGATCATCGATTGAAAAGTCGCTCGCGGAACTCGTGCGGCTGCGCGCGTCGCAAATCAACGGCTGTGCGTTCTGCGTCGACATGCACACCACCGACGCCCGCAAAGGCGGCGAAACCGAGCGGCGTCTCGCGACGGTGGTCACATGGCGCGAAACGCCGTTCTTCACGGATCGGGAACGCGCCGCGCTCGAATGGACCGAAGCCTTGACCCTCATCTCGCACGACCACGTGCCCGACGCCGTGTGGGAAGCCGTGCGCCCCCACTTCAGCGACGAAGAACTGGTCGACCTGACGCTGCTGGTTTCGGCCATCAACGCCTGGAATCGCTTTGCGATTTCCTTTCGCAAGATGCCTGAATAAGCTCGTTGGCGAGCGAACTCCCTGCGCCGCCCAATGCCGTATCATTGAAGCGTTTGCTGACAACACTTCGCTCCGCGGCGCCGCGCGCCGACCGCTTGCCATCACATGACCAGGGATTCGTCGCATACCGCGCTGCTGTGGATCGTCGCAGCCGGCTTTTTCATGCAGTCGCTCGACACGACGATCGTCAACACCGCGCTGCCTTCCATTGCGCACAGCCTGCACGTCGCGCCGCTCGCGATGCAGCCGATCGTAGTCGCCTACACGCTGACGATGGCGATGCTCACCCCCGCCTCCGGCTGGCTCGCGGACCGCTTCGGCACGCGGCGGGTCTATTTTGCGGCGATCCTGATCTTCGTGATCGGCTCGATCTGCTGCGCGAGCGCGCATACGCTGGGTCAACTCGTGCTCGCGCGCGTGCTGCAAGGCGTGGGCGGTTCGATGCTGCTGCCGATCGGACGCCTCGCCGTATTGCGCAGCGTGTCCGGCGAACAGTACGTTGCGGCGCTCGCGTTCATTTCGGTCGCGGGTCAGCTCGGTCCGATTGCCGGACCGACACTCGGCGGCTGGTTCGTTCAGGCGATCACGTGGCACTGGATTTTTCTGATCAACGTGCCGATCGGCGCGATCGGTCTGTACGCGGTGCAGCGCTTTCTGCCCCCGCACGGCGAGACGCAGGCGCCGCCATTCGACTTCGTCGGCTGCGGATTGTTGTCGCTCTCCATGATCGCATTTTCGCTGGCCGTCGACGCGCCCGCGCCGACGCATCAGGCGGCGTGGTCGGCGGCGCTCTTCGCGCTTGCGGCCGTAAGCGCGCTCGCCTACGTTCCGCACGCAAAGCGGCGGCGCAACCCGCTCTTCAAATTGTCGCTGTTCAGCGAGCCGAATTTCAGCGTCGGCCTGATCGGCAACCTGGTGTGTCGCATCGGCTCGAGCGCCGTGCCGTTTCTCGTGCCGCTGCTGTTGCAGCTTCAGCTCGGCTACACGCCGCTGCATTCGGGTCTGATGATGTTGCCCGCGGCGCTCGCCGGCACGGTCGCGAAGCGCTGGATCACGCCGCTCGTGCGGCGCTTCGGCTACGAGCTCTTTCTGCTCGTGAATACGCTGGTCGTCGGTTCGTCGATCGTGGCGTTTGCGTTGATTTCGCGCAGCACGCCGCTCATTGTCGAAATCGCGATTCTGGCGGTGTTCGGCGCGGCCAACTCCATGCAATTCGCGGCGATGAACAGCGTCACGCTCAAGGGTCTTTCCCATGAAGACGCCGGCAGCGGCAACAGCCTCTTTTCGATGGTGCAGATGCTCGCGATCGGGCTTGGCGTGTCGATCGGCGGCGGTCTTGTGAAGCTGTTCGCCGCGCAATGGGGTTCTGCTGCGCTCGGCTTTCGGCTGAGCTTTGTCTGCGTCGGCGCGATCACGCTGCTGTCGGCGTGGGTGTTTCGCCATCTCGACACCGCGCCCGCTGTGCGGGCGCCGGCCAGCCAGGGCGCGGGGCGCTGAAGAGCGGATCGTGCGAGCTGGGGTCGTGTTTATCCGTGCCGCGCCGCTGTCACCTGCCTCCGCTGCGCCGCCCGCCACTACCTTCGTCATGCAACACGCATCACCGGCCCACGGTCTTTCGTGGCCGGCCTTGCCAGCGGGCGTTTCGCGTTAGCATGTACGGCGTTTTCCAATAAAAAGGACGAACTCATGCCATTTGACGAGCGCATGCTGAACGGCATAGGCGTGCTGACAGCCATTGTCGATTGCGGGAGTTTCGCGGCGGCAGGCGTTGCGCTCGACATGTCTCAATCGGGCGTGAGCCGTTCTGTCGCGCGGCTCGAGGCGCGGCTCGGCATCCGGCTATTCGACCGCACGACGCGCTCGGTCACGCTCACCGACGAAGGCCGGCGCTTCTACGAGCAGATCGTGCCGCTCCTGAGCGGACTTGAGGAAGCCGCCGCCTCCGCCGCGCAAGGCGCGACAGCCGTGCGCGGACGCCTGCGCGTGAACATGGACCCGTTCTTCTCGCGCCTCGTGCTGGGGCCGAGGGTTGGCGGTTTCGTCGACAAACATCCGGATCTGCACGTCGAACTGATCACCCGCGACCAGTTGGGCGATATGGTCAGCGACGGTTTCGACATCGCGATCCGTTTTGGCGAGCCGCCGGTGTCGTCGCTGATCGCGCGCAAGCTGCTCGACACGCGCATCCTGACGGTGGCCGCGCCGTCGTATCTGAAGAAGCATGGGCACCCGACGAATCCGACGGAACTGGAGAGCGGCAACCATGCGTGCATCAAGTTCCGCGATCCGCTCACCGGTTATCCATTCAGTTGGGAATTCCACCGCGGTCGCAGGAAAATGGTCATCACTCCGCAAGGCCGTTTGACCGTCAACGACGTGGGTACCCTGCACAGCGTTTGCGCCGCGGGCCAGGGCGTCGCGCAGATTCTCGCGCTCGGCGCCGAGTCGCTGCTCACGAGCGGCAAGATGGTCGAGCTTTTTCCCGACTGGGGCGATGAGGTTTATCCGCTCTACGCGCTTTATCCATCGCGGCATCATCCGCCGGCCAAGGTGCGCGCGTTCCTCGATTTCATTGTTTCGCTGATGGGCGCTGCGCAGGCGGACTGAACGCGCCCAGGCCCGGGCTTTGCTCCATGAGCTACGTATTCAATCGAGGAGAACGCCATGGCCGAGCCCAAGCAGGAGAGCAACGACAAGCCGGACGACATCGCCCATCCGCAGCCCGCCGTACATAGTGACAATGAAAAGAGCAAACTGCCCGAACGCGGCGACGAAGGGCGCGATCAGTCGCCGGCGGACCGTCCCGGCCAGAAGCCGGGCGAAGGCGAGCCGTCAGTCGGTTGAAATTAAGCGCGGGTCTGCAAGCGGCTTTGCTGCGTTTGACCAGCAAAGCCGCATAAATTTTTCCCTTTCGGCCGCTTTCATATAGCAGACATTTTTTCCGTTTTTTTCCGAAATATTTTTTCGGCGCGATGCACTACTTTTCTGCTTGCAGCAATGTATGCGAACAAGCAGCCGGCTGCCGCCCCTTCCACAGATAACAAAGGCGACGCCCATGTCCATTCCCGAGCCCGCCGCCGAGTCCGCCAAGGTGTCGATCTGCGTGCCGACCTGCAACCGGCCGGAATTGATCGTCGAGTGTATCGACTCGTGTCTGGCGCAAACTTACGGCAACCTGGAAATCGTGATCGGCGACGATTCCAGCGATGCGCGCACCGAGCAGCTGCTCGCGTCGCGCTATTCTGACGAGCTGAACGCGCGGCGCATCCGTTACGTGAGGAACGAGCCGCCTCTCGGCCAGGCGCGCAACGTCGCGAGGCTGTTCGAGCGCGCCGGCGGCGACAGGATTCTGCTGATTCATGACGACGACGTGCTCACCACCGACGGCGTCGAAAAACTCGTTTCGCTCTGGAAGCAGTATCCACGGCTCGATGCGGCGTTCGGCGCGCAGTACGAAGCGGGCCCCGACGGCGCGATCGACCTCGAAGCAAGCACGCGGCTGAACGCGGCCTTCAGGCGCACGAAAGACGCCGAAGGCTTGCAACCGCTGCCGGGCCGGACGGGACTGATCCAGATGTTCCCCAACAACGGCTGGATGGCCGACGCGCGGCTCGTCAAGCGCATTGGCTATAAGGAGCAGTACGGCGCGTGCTGCGATTTCGTGTTCGGCACCGAACTCTGCCTCGCGGCGCGCGAGGTCTTTTATCTGCATGACTACGTGTCGGTGTATCGCAAGACCGCAAGTTCCATTTCCCATAGCACGCGCGGGACGGCGGCGGCCGCCACGCTTAGCGCCTACGCATTCGTCAAGAAGCTGAAGTTGCCGCCGCAGCTCGAGCCATCGCGCAAGCTCGCGCTGCGGCGGCTCGCGCCGATCGTCGTGTCGGTGCATGCGAGAAACCGTCAGGCACGGCTGGGTCTGAAGATCGCGCTCGCTCATCTGTTCGCGTATCACTATGGGCTGAGCGCGCGGCTTTACTACCATCTGCTGATGCTTTCGCGGGCTGCGGTGAGCGCGAGCGAGCGCGCGGCGACACTTGCCGCGGCGGCGGCTCCTGCGGTGTCGGCGGCTCCTGCGGTGACGGCGGCTCCTGCGGCTCCTGCGGTGACGGCGGTGTCGGCGGTGTCGGCGGTGTCGGCGGTGTCGGCGGTGACTGCGGCCACGGCGACTGCGGCAGGTGCAGCAGCGGCGGCGGGCGCTGCTGCTGCGGCAGCGACTGCAACGGCGGCAAGCGCAGCAACGACGGCAAGCACAGCGGCTACGGCAGCGACTGCGACTGTTGCGGGCGCAGCAGCCGCGACAGCAACTGCAGCGGCAGCTTTGAGCGGTGAAGCCGGCGCGACGGTAAAGGATCTCGTTGCGGAACTGGCCGCCGATACAACCGAACCTGGTTGATCGACAGCGCGCGGCCGGCATGCAGGGTCAGCGCGTTTTCTGCTAAGCATCCTCTGCTTAGCAAAGCCGTTTTTGTTGCTTGGACGGGCGCGCGCCGCTGATTACGATGATCCCGACACGTCATCAGCGCCGAGGTGATTCGCCATGTCCGACAGTGCCTGTTTCAAACCACGCGTGATCGAGCCGGTCGCCGATAATCAGCCCGAGGGATTGGGACTTGCGGTGGAGTTGTGGCTCGCCCAACCCATCGACGGCATTGCCGGGCGAGCCGTGCAGATTCACCTGCGCAGCGATGCGAAGATGGCACAGGCCGAAGCGCTGCGCGACCTGCTGCATGTGCTAGGCACCGGAATCGTGGTGGCGTGAATCCGGGCGGGCGATGCGATGTAGGACGCTGCGGGGCGTCAGGCGCACCTGACGCCCCGCATGAAACCCGTCTGACGCCGCGCGTGAAGCCAAACCGAGCAGTCCTGACGTTGCACCCGACGCCGACTGTAACGCATGAGCGGCGCCCTACGCGAGCCAGGCAAGGCGCGCGATAAACAGCGCGCCCACGCTCACGGTTCGTGACGCAGATACCCTTCTTTCGACGGATCGCGCATGCGCAGCGCGACAAGGCCGGCGACCGCACACAGGAAGGTCACGTACCAGTAGAACATCGATTCATTGCCGACCGACTTCAGCCACAGCGCCACATATTCCGCCGAGCCGCCGAAAATCGCGTTGGCTACCGCATACGAGAGGCCCACGCCGAGCGCACGCACTTCCGGCGGGAACATTTCGGCCTTGATCAGGCCGCTGATCGACGTATAGAAGCTGACAATGGCAAGCGCCAGCACGACGAGGGCGAACGCCGCGTACGGGCTCGTCACGTCTTTGAGCGCATGCAGGAGCGGCACCGTGCCGATGGTCGCGAACAGGCCGAAGCACAGCATCGAATTGCGGCGACCGATGCGGTCCGACAACGCGCCGAACAGCGGTTGAATCATCATGTAGACGAAGAGCGCCGCAGTCATCACGTTGCTCGCGGTCTTCGCGTTCATGCCCGCCGTGTTCACCAGATATTTCTGCATATACGTGGTGAAGGTGTAGAAAATCAGCGAGCCGCCGGCGGTGAAGCCGAGCACCGTCAGAAACGCGACGCGATGCTGCCACAAGCCGCGCAGCGTGCCTGCTTCCTTGCGCTGACGCGTCGCCGCGGTCGTGGTTTCATCGAGCGATTTACGCAGATACAGCGCGACCAGCGCCGCAATCGCACCGATCACGAACGGCACGCGCCAGCCCCATGCCTTGAGTTCGGCGTTAGAGAGCGTCTGTTGCAGGACCACCAGCACGAGCAGCGCGCACAACTGGCCGCCGATCAGCGTCACGTATTGGAACGACGCGAAAAAGCCGCGCCGCCCTTTTAGCGCGACTTCACTCATATAGGTCGCGCTGGTGCCGTATTCGCCGCCGACCGAAAGGCCCTGGAACAGCCGTGCGACCAGCAGCAGCGCGGGTGCGAGCGCGCCGATCTGCGCGTACGTGGGCAATACGGCGATGACCAGCGAGCCGCCGCACATCATGAACACCGACACCATCATCGCGGTGCGTCGGCCATGCTTGTCGGCGAGACGGCCGAAGAACCAGCCGCCGATCGGCCGCATCAGAAAACCCGCCGCGAACACGCCGGCCGTGTTCAGCAACTGCGTGGTGGCGTTGCCGCTGGGAAAGAACGCGGGCGCGAAATACAGCGCGCAGAACGAGTAGACATAGAAGTCGAACCACTCGACGAGATTGCCCGATGACGCACCGACGATCGCAAAAATGCGGCGCCGTGTGTCGTGGGCGGAGGCCACGCTTTGGTCTGTGAGGTCGGTCATGTTGTGTCTTCCTTGTCTCTTGGATGGAGTCGGCGGTCGGGGCGCCGCCTTCGGCACGCGGTTTTCGGCGTGGGCGAATTTTACAGAATCGCAAGTAAAAGTTGGGGGCTTGTTGGCAACGCGAGTTGGCGCGATGGTTGGCGCGGTTATTAGCGTGGCGGTTGGGTGGGGTGGTGGGCGACCGGTGCGGAGGCCGCGCTGGCTTCTGTTCGTGCCGCTGCAGGCGCTGCCTGGCCCCGCGCGGATTATCCCTTGGAATCTGACGTTAAGGTATAAATTTGACCTCCTTGCCCTTATACCTTAATATGAAATCATAGGGTATAAGGAGTCAAGACCTATGGTCAGCTTTCACAACGACGCGCTGCAAACGCTGTACTCCTCTGTCACGGAGCGCGCCAGTGGGCAGGACCACATCGCGCTGCATTCGCCTGGCTCTGCCGCGCAGAAGACCGTTGACGGCAAAACGTACACCTACTGGCGCGTGTATCTGGCTTCAGGAAAGCACAAGGAAATCTCACTAGGCCGGACGGGAGAGCCCGCCACAGAGGCTGCGCTCGAAGCCCGGCTACTCGAGAGCGCGGAGATGCGCGCGCTTGGCGCCGACGTCCAGGTGCTGCGCAAGGCGGGCTTTGCCGCTGCCGACAATTCTTCCGCGCTGACGCTTGCCACGCTCTTTAACGCCGGCATCTTCAGCAACGGTGGCGTGCTCGTCGGCTCGCACGCATTTGGTGCGCTTCTGAACAGCCTGGGCGTTCGCCTGCCTGCGAACTATCGGACGGAAGATATCGACATCGGCAGCACCGGGAGTATTTCGGTGGCTATCCCGGAAGACAGGAGCTTTCTGGATATTCTCCGTGACAGCGGTATCCCCTTTCTTGAAGTACCGGAACTGGACTCGCGAAAGCCGTCGACCTCGTTCAAGGCTCGCGGACAACCGCTCAAGGTCGATTTACTCGTGCCGGGTACCGAGGCATACGAGACGAAGGCATTGCCCCAGTTGCGCGCACACGCGACGGGGCTTCCGTACTTCCGGTATCTGGTATCCAACCCGGCGCCCGGCTTCATTCTCGGCAAGGAACATGTGGTGCCGGTGATGCTGCCCGATCCCGCGAGATTCGCTCTTCACAAGCTTATTGTCAGCACGCTTCGCGATCCTTCGCGCGCGCTGAAGGCAGACAAGGACCGACGGCAGGCCGCCGTGTTGATCGACGCGCTCACAGAGAAGTTTCCAGACTGGTTGACGACCGCCGCGAACGACCTGGAAACGAGCGCCCGTGCCCGGGTTGCGCTGGCGGCCGCTCGGGCGCTGAACCTGGCCCCAGGTTTGTCGGAACGCGCCCGGGACTTTATGGCTGATTTAGGGGCCCACGCGTAGTTGGTCTTCATCAGGGTTTCAAAGCCTTTGCCGGCCCCACTTCATTCGCAGGCCCGTCACGCCCTCACGGCCGGCGGCACGTAGCGACACTCGTAACGCTTCCTGACCGTGCCGTTTTCATCGACGCTTTCAAGGTACACGTCGAACTGCCACAAGCGCGCCATGTGTTTGAGCACCTCGTCGCTGTCGGACGAAAGATGGCGGTTATCGCTCATGAAATGCCGCAGCGTCAGACTGCGGTCGCCGCGCGTATTCACCGCCCACACCTGAATATTCGGCTCGCGATGGTGCATGTCGTACTGCCGTGACAACGCCTGGCGCACGTACTGATAGCCGCTGTCGTCGTGAATGGCGGAGACTTCGAGCGCGTCGCGCATGTCGTCGTCGAGCACTGAGAACAGACGCATTTCGCGGATCAGATGCGGCGACAGATACTGCGCGACGAAACTCTCGTCCTTGAAATTGCGCATTGCGTAGTGCATGGCGGGAAGCCACGGGCTACCGGCCAGTTCCGGGAACCACTTGCGGTCTTCGTCCGTCGGGTTTTCGCAGATGCGGCGAATGTCGCTCATCATCGAAAAACCGAGTGCATACGGATTAATGCCGCTGTAGTACGGCTTGGTGACGGGCGGCTGGTACACCACGTTGCTATGCGAATGGAGGAACTCCATCATGAAGCCGTCTTCCAGCTTGCCCTGGTTGTACATCGTGTTGAGCAGCGTGTAATGCCAGAACGTGGCCCAGCCTTCGTTCATGACCTGAGTCTGCCGCTGCGGGTAGAAGTACTGCCCCACTTTTCGCACGATGCGGATCACCTCGCGCTCCCACGGCTCGAGCAGAGGCGCATTTTTCTCCGCGAAGTACAGCAGGTTTTCCTGTGGTTCGGGCGGATAGCGTTCCTCGATTTCTTCCGGCAACGGCGTATGCCGCGTCGGCAACGTCCGCCACAATTCGTTCACCTGCGATTGCAGATACGCCTCGCGCTCGCGGCGCGCGGCAAATTCCTTTTCCAGCGAGAGCTTCTGCGGACGCTTGTAGCGGTCCACGCCGTAATTCATCAGCGCATGGCATGAATCGAGCAGTTCTTCCACGCGATCGAGCCCATAGCGCTCCTCGCATTCGGCAATGTAGTTCTTCGCGTACACGAGGTAGTCGATGATCGCGTGCGCGTCCGTCCACAGCCGGAACAGATAGTTGCCCTTGAAAAACGAGTTGTGCCCATACGCCGCGTGCGCGATGACGAGCGCCTGCATCGTCATCGTGTTCTCTTCCATCAGATACGCGATGCAGGGGTTTGAATTGATCACGATCTCGTACGCGAGCCCCATCTGCCCGCGACGGTAGCTTTTTTCGGTAGCAAGAAAGTGCTTGCCGAACGACCAGTGCCGGTAATTCACCGGCATGCCGACGGACGCATACGCGTCCATCATCTGTTCAGCGCTGATGAGTTCGAGCTGGATCGGATAGACGTCGAGTTCATATTGCTCCGCAACACGGGCAATATGCGAGTCGTACTCCTCGATCAACTCGAAGGTCCAGTCGGACGGGCACGGCAGAGGCCGTCTATCGGCTACGTTCATACGGACTTCCCTTTGCCCCTCAGTGGGCGTTCCGGTGTGTCCCCGTGCTTCTGCGTTGTCGACTGCTCCGGCTGCGGCTTCGTCCGCCGCTGCCTCGGCATGCCCCGACTCACGCTGCGGCACGCCTGTGTCACGCTCCGGCTGATAGCCGCGCGCTTCGTTGTGCAAATGCTTTGTCGTCATGACGACGCCACCTGCTTTTCGAACAACTCGCGAAACACCGGATAGATGTCAGCCGCGGTTTCGACCTTCTTCATCGCCATATGCGGCTGGCTCAGCGCCAGTTGCGCATATTCGAGCCACAGGTTCTGCTCTTCGGGCGTCACCTGGATATACGCAAAATAGCGCACCTTATCGAGGATGTCATCCGCGAGTATTTTGCGGCACTTCGGCGAGTCGTCGGTCCAGTTGTCGCCGTCGGACGCCTGGGCGCCGTAAATGTTCCATTCAGTCGGCGAATAGCGCTCGTCCATCACCTTCTGCATCAATTCGAGCGCGCTGGAGACGACCGTGCCGCCGCTTTCCGTCGAATGGAAGAACGTGTCTTCGTCCACTTCTTCGGCGCGGGTGTGGTGGCGGATGAACACCACCTCGATCTTTTCGTAATTGCGCTTGAGGAACAGATACAGCAGGATGAAGAAGCGCTTGGCGAGATCCTTGCGCTGCTCGTCCATGGACCCGGACACATCCATCAGACAGAACATCACGGCCTGGCTCGACGGCGTGGGCTGCTTCACGCGATTCACGTAACGCAGATCGAACGGATCGATAAACGGAATGCGCCAGATGCGCCCGCGCAGGTGGTGGATTTCCTCTTCGAGCAGCTTGATCTCTTCGCGGCGATCGTCCGGATCGGCTTTGAGTGCTTCCAGTTGCCGCTCCATTTCGTGCAGCTGGTTCACAAGCGGCGCGCCGAGTGCAATGCGGCGGCCAAGCGCGCTGCGCAGCGAACGGACCACATCGATGTTGTTCGGGGTACCCTCTGCGGCCCAGCCCGCGCGGATGCTCTTCCACGTGGGCACAGCGAGCAGGTGCGTTTTGACGAGGCGCGGGAGTTCGAGGTCGTCGAAGAAATATTGCATGAACTCTTCGCGGCTCAGCTCGAACACGAAGTCGTCCTGACCCTCGCCTTCGTTGCTGGCCTGACTGCCGCCGCCTCCACCGCCACCGCCTTGCGGGCGCTGGATCTTGTCGCCGCGAATGTAGTCGGAATTGCCCGGATGCACCATTTCACGCCTGCCGCCCGGACCGTGGCGGAACGACGGCTCGGCAATGTCCTTACGCGGAATGGTGATGCTCTGCGTGTTCTGAATGTCTTTGATGCTGCGGTCGCGCACCGCCTCAGAAACGGCGCGACGAATGTAGTTCTTCACGCGACGCAAAAAACGCTCGCGATTCGCAATGCTTTTGTTCTTGCCTGCCAACCTGCGGTCGATAATTTGATGAAGCACGCCCGGTCTCCAATGTGGACGGAGTGAGCGCTTTGGCGCCTACTCCGGTCCCACGCGGCGCATCCGGCAGCAGTGAGCGCTTTAGCGCTTACTTCCACCCGAGGCAACCGCGCGCATTTCGGGTCGCGAGACGCACGCTGTCTGGTCCGATGCTATGTCCATGCAGCTTGCGGCTCGCAGGGTGCCCGCGTGGTCGGACCGCGCGGGCGGCACGCAGTGCGGATCATGACGACTTGCGCACGCGCAGATACCAGTCACACAGCAAGCGCACCTGCTTCGGTGTATAGCCCTTCGCCACCATGCGATTGACGAAGTCTTCGTGCTTGCGCTGTTCTTCCGCCGAACCCTTGGCGTTGAACGAAATAACCGGCAACAGTTCCTCCGTATTGGAGAACATCTTCTTTTCGATAACCACGCGCAGCTTTTCGTAGCTGATCCACGCGGGATTCTTCCCCGCATTCGCAGCACGCGCGCGCAACACGAAGTTCACGATCTCGTTGCGGAAGTCCTTCGGGTTGCTGATGCCCGCGGGCTTCTCGATCTTCTCCAGTTCGGCATTCAGTGCCGCGCGGTCGAAGCTCTCGCCGGTGTCGTGATCGCGGAACTCCTGATCCTGAATCCAGAAGTCCGCGTACGTCACGTAGCGATCGAAAATGTTCTGCCCGTATTCGGAGTACGACTCCAGATAAGCGGTCTGAATCTCCTTGCCGATGAATTCCGCGTAACGCGACGCCAGCACGTCCTTGATGAACGACAGGTACTTCTGCTCGGTTTCCGGTGGGAACTGCTCGCGCTCTATCTGCTGTTCGAGCACGTACATCAGATGCACCGGGTTGGCCGCCACTTCGGTGGAATCGAAGTTGAACACGCGCGACAGAATCTTGAACGCGAAGCGGGTCGACACGCCGGTCATCCCTTCGTCCACACCCGCAAAGTCGCGATACTCCTGATACGACTTGGCCTTCGGATCGGTGTCTTTCAGATTCTCGCCGTCGTACACCTGCATCTTCGAGAAGAGGCTTGAGTTTTCCGGTTCCTGCAGCCGTGTGAGCACCGACATCTGCGCCATCATTTTCAGCGTGCCGGGCGCGCATACCGCATTGGCCAGCGACGAATTGCGCAACAGCTTCTCGTAGATCTTGATCTCTTCCGAATAGCGCAGGCAGTACGGCACCTTCACGACGAAGATCCGGTCGAGCAAAGCCTCGTTATTGCGGTTGTTGCGGAAGGCCTTCCACTCCGATTCGTTGGAGTGCGCGAGAATCACGCCGTCGAAAGGAATCGCACCGAAGCCTTCCGTGCCCTTGAAGTTGCCTTCCTGGGTCGCGGTGAGCAGCGGGTGCAGCACCTTGATTGGCGCCTTGAACATTTCGACGAATTCGAGCAGGCCCTGATTCGCAAGACACAGGCCGCCGGAGTAGCTGTAGGCGTCCGCGTCGTCTTGCGCATACTGTTCGAGCTTGCGGATGTCGACCTTGCCGACGAGCGAGGAGATGTCCTGATTGTTCTCGTCGCCCGGCTCGGTCTTGGCGATGCCGATCTGCCGCAAGATGGACGGATAGCGCCGCACCACGCGGAATTTGCGGATGTCGCCGTTGTACTCGTGCAGGCGCTTCACCGCCCACGGGCTCAGAATGCTTTTGAGGTAGCGGCGTGGTATGCCGTATTGCTCTTCGAGGATCGGGCCGTCTTCGTCGTAGTCGAACAGACCGAGCGGCGATTCGTTCACCGGCGATCCCTTGATCGCGTAGAAAGGCACGCGCTCCATGAGCTGCTTCAGACGTTCCGCGATCGACGATTTACCGCCGCCGACCGGGCCCAACAAATACAGAATCTGCTTCTTTTCTTCGAGCCCCTGCGCCGAGTGCCGGAAGTAGGCAACCACTTGCTCGATCACCTCTTCCATTCCGTAGAACTCACGGAACGCGGGGTATACCTTGATGACCTTGTTCGCGAAGATACGCGACAGACGCGGATCGTTGCGAGTGTCGATCTGTTCGGGTTCTCCGATTGCCGTCAACATGCGTTCGCCAGCCGTGGCGTACGCGGCGGGATTGTCTTTGCAGAGCGCGAGGTACTCCTCGAGCGAGAGTTCATCTTCTCGCGTTTTCTCGAAGCGGGTCGCGAAACTGCTGTAGATATCCATGCTACCTCCTCGCCGAAGTCTAGACCGATGTCGTGCGCGGCGCGCTATTCGGAAACGACATCGCTCGAATTCATCCTAAACCCTTTTAAATTTTTTTTCACGAACTACGTTGCGAAAATCGCGCCCGTGTTCGCCTCCCGACAATCATCACTTGGAAACCACGTTTCGACCACCTACAATCTTGCGCGTCGAACGATGTCGCCAGCCTGCTTTACTGCCCAGCTTTACTCTCTCTTGCCACCACTCGTTCCGCAGTTTCGTTCACTTGCGTTCACGTGTTGTGCGCACACGCACGTGGCGTACCTTGACGCCAGATATCGCCGCGACATAGGCCGCCACATCGCGCAATTTCACGCTACGTCCCCGCTCTTTTGTGCTTTCGCCTCTTTCGTTCCTCGCGCTTTGACACGTGGCTTTGACAGTTGTCCGGTCTACATGTCCCCGCATCTGTTACACGGCGATCGACCAAAGTTGCACACATCGTTCGCCGGCACTTCCATGCAGTTCGTCCATGCATGCGAGCATTTGTTCCATACCTCGCTGGGCGTGCTTTGCTATCGATGCGATGCTTCACATGCTTCGCATAAGCGCGTCGATTCTGCTTCGGTTAACTGGATAACGGCTCGGCGCGCAATCGGTTCAATAGGGTATACGGCTAAGGACTCCTCGCCGATGCGCCGAATGTAAAACGGCCGCCCGTGGGCAGCCGCTCGCTTGGTCTTTTGTAATGCGCCGTTACAAGCACGGCGCACAGTGAAGCCCTACATCATGTCACATGACACAGTGTCACGCGTTCAGGTCAGTTCGATCTCGACCTCACCCAATCCGTCGATATGGCCGCGCACGATCCCCGGTTTGCCCACATTGTGCGCACCGACGTAAGAGCCGGTGGTGAGTGTCCAGTCAGGTTCGATCGTGATGCCCATGGCGGCGCAATGGTTGACGAACCACACCAGCAGTTCGCGCGGATCGCCTGCCGGATTGCCGGCGGCGTCGGGCACGAGTGACTCGCCGTCGAAGCTCAGTTCCAGCTCCGGCGACACGAAGTCGAAGCCCCGCGCCAGGCCCGCATAAGGGACAGGATGGCCGGTGACGAGCGCACCGTTGTTTTGCGCGTCGGCAAGCTGGGCGAGCTGCGCGACGTTCGGCCACTCGGCGAAGCGGCTGTCGACAATTTCAATGGCCGGCAGCACCACGCCGACCAGCGCGAGCACCTCGTCGCGCGTATAGGCGCGGCTGCGCGGCTCGATTGCCTCGGTGAACCGGAACGCGATCTCCAGTTCCACCAGCACCCGGAAAAAGCCCGCGTGCGCGACGCGCGCCGGCGAAGGCAGCACGAGCGAAGCGGGGATCGGCGCGCCCGAGGTCGGCCCGCCGGGCGCCTTCGCGCCGATCTTCCACGCCCCGGTGGAGTCCCCGAGGCCCGCAATCACCGCCTGCTGGATCGCGTAGGCGGTAGCGGCGTCCGGCGGCATCTGTTCGGCGGGGAGCCCGTCTATTGGCCGATGCTGCCGGCGTGCTTCGACGAGGCGGTGCGCGAGGTCATGTGGCGTCATGTCGATCCTTAGTGGCTGGCGCATTGAATGTTTATTGCAGCGCGGCAGTGGGTGGATAGGGGCCGGACGGGCCGCTGAGTCGCTGGCCACTCCGGCGGCTGAGTCGTTGGGCGGCTGTCGGCCCTGACGGCTCACCGACGACAGCCGCCCCCCGACGCCATGCGTGTCGGACTGCGCTGCCCCAGCGCGGCGCCCGGAACTCATGTACTGCCGCCTCGCCTTGCTGTGGTGCTGTCCGCGATGCGGCTACGAATTACCGTTGCCGCGCCCGTCAATGTACCGGATCGCGAGGCTCGCCAGGGCGCCCGCCGCTTCGCAAATGCGACTTAATGCGCACGCCATAAAAAAACCGCGCTGCGTAAACAGGCGCGGTTTTGAAGTCGGGCGTTTGAATCGGGGGTTTAAGAAGGGTCCAATCCAAGGGGGCACGCCATGGGCACGAGGCAGGCTTTAGCGATCAGAAGGTTTCCCAGTCCTGATCGCCGCCGACGCTGGCCACCGCCGCAGGCTTTGCCGGCGCGCGCGGCGCCGGGATGCTTTTCGCTACGGCAGGCGCCGGTGCGGCCGAAGCCGCAGCAGCCGGTGCATGACCAGCCGTCACTGGCTGCGCCGTGGCTGCCGCCACCGCACGCGGCGCAGCACCCGGACCAGCGCGGGAATCCGCCCGCGAAGCCGACCGCGGCGCAGCAGAGGCAACCCGCACCGGCGCCTGCTTGGCCACCGCGCGGGCCGAAGCCTTGCCGCCGTCGTCGCCGAGCTGGAACACGGCGACTGCCTGACGCAGCTTGTCCGCCTGTTCCTCCAGCGAAGACGCAGCCGCCGCCGCTTCCTCGACGAGTGCGGCGTTCTGCTGCGTGACTTCGTCCATCTGCGTGACGGCGCGCGCCACCTGATCGATGCCGCTGCTCTGTTCTTCCGACGCCGCGGCAATTTCGCCCATGATGTCAGTCACCCGCTGCACGGCGCTGATGATTTCGCCCATCGTGCGGCCCGCCTGGTCGACGAGTGCGGAGCCCGACTGCACGCGGTCCACCGAGGTATCGATCAATTCCTTGATCTCCTTGGCCGCCGCCGACGAGCGCTGCGCGAGACTGCGTACTTCGCCCGCGACGACTGCGAAGCCGCGTCCCTCTTCGCCGGCCCGCGCCGCTTCCACGGCCGCGTTGAGCGCCAGGATGTTGGTCTGGAAGGCGATGCCTTCGATAATCGAAATGATGTCGGCAATCTTCGCCGAGCTCTGGTTGATTTCGCCCATGGTGCCGACCACCTGGCCGACCACCGCGCTGCCCTTGTTGGCGATTTCCGACGCATTCGCGGCAAGCGCGCTTGCCTGACGGGCGT
Organism: Burkholderia sp. WSM2230; assembly: GCF_000472445.1. Classification (GTDB taxonomy): domain Bacteria; phylum Pseudomonadota; class Gammaproteobacteria; order Burkholderiales; family Burkholderiaceae; genus Paraburkholderia. The sequence continues at coordinate 381,878 of NZ_AXAJ01000003.1, read as the reverse complement.
TATCCGCGTTCTGCTTCACGGTGCCGGTCAATTCTTCCATGCTCGACGCCGTTTCCTGCAAGGCCGACGCCTGTTCCTCGGTGCGCGAGGACAGGTCGATGTTGCCCGCCGCGATCTGGCGCGTCGCGGTCGCAATCGACTCGCTGCCGCCGCGTACCGCGCGCACCGTTTCGATCAGACTGCGCTGCATCTTCGCGATGCCTTCCAGGATCTGGCCCATTTCATCGCGCGAGGTCACGGCAACCTGACGGCGCAGATCGCCGGCGGCGATCGCGTCGAAATGGACGAGCGCCTCGGCGAGGGGCCGTGCAATGGCACGGCTGAGCGCCATGTACGACAGCAGCGCCGCGAGTACGCCGGCCAACAGCGCGCCGATGCTGACCATGCGGAACTGCTGGAAGTGCGATTGCGCGGCGTCGTAACCGGCCTTCGCGAGATCAAACTGGTACTTGCGCAGCGCGTCGTCGGAGTTCGCGAGTTCGTTGTAGGCCACCTGCAGGCGCTTCGCGCCGTCGATCAGCTTGCTCTGGTCGCTCGCCGCTATCACTGCCGCGAACGCGTCGGCCTGCTGATGCAGCGCTTCGCGCTTGCCGACCACCTCGCGCGCAAGGCGGTCTTCCTCCGCCTCGCGCGGCAGGTCCATGTACTTTTTCCACCACATGTCGGAAGTGGCGCGCATGGTACGCGCGCGCTCCAGCGTCGGTACCGATTCCGGCGTGCCGATCATGAAGGCCGCGCGATCGAGCGCGAGACGCTCGCGCGCCGCGTACAGCTCGGCATTGCCTATGTCGACGGCGCTCGGCATCGCGTTCGTGAATGTTTCCTGGTAAGCGTCATTGGAACGGCTCATGCCGAACAAACCAAATGTACCGATGCCGACAAGCAGCGCCGCGAGAAATGCCATGGTGAGGCCGATGCGGGCCTTGATCGAAATGCCCTTGTTCAACATACATGTCCTGTGCGTGAAGGCTGCGGAGCAGCAAGTAAAGGTCTGATGCAGCGTGCGGCACCGTTGGTCATTCCGTTGGATCGGCGCTCTGATAGCTGCGTTAACGGCAGTCCACTCGCGGACTTAAAGCTTTTATATGATCGGAGGAAAGGCGCGGCGCAGACACGTAAAAATTACAAAACTCGGCCGGCTGCCGATGGGGGGCCCAGGCGTTGCCGCGCGGGAAGCGGTACGGGGGGGCACCAAGGGGTAAAGGGTGTGCGGGGTGTGCGCGCGTAAGTGACACGCCAGAAGATCGAGCGGTGAAAGAACACGCGCGCGCGCGGGTGGGACGCCCCCGGCACAAGCAACCAGGGCGCATGCGCGTACTACCAGCATGCGGAAACATCGAACGGCGGGGGAACGCGGACTCGCGGGCGGCACACCCAAGCCTCGAGCTAAGCGGAAACATCGGCACGCGCGACGCTTCGCGCCGCGCTGCCCATTAAACGAGGCGAAACCGTAACGTCAGCCGTCGAGTTCGTCGCGTGTGGGAATGGAAGGCTGAGCGCCCTCTCGCGTCACCGACAACGCCGCGGCGCGCTGGGCGAAGCGGATCGCCGCATCCACGCCCGCTCCCTCTCCTAGCTGCGCCGCGAAACCGCCGATGAACGTGTCGCCGGCCGCGGTCGTATCCACGGCTTCGACTTTTGGCGCGTCGTACAGCACCGGCGCCGCGCCTTGGAGCGCCGCCTGCACGCCGCGCGGCCCAAGCGTCACGAGGACATTGCGCGCGCCGGCCGCGCGCAGCACGGCGGCGGCCGTCGCCGCTTCTTCCGGCGAGCCCACCGGCAAGCCGGTCAGCGTCGCGGCTTCCAGTTCGTTCGGAATCAGATAGTCGATGAGCGGCAGCCACTCGGCAGGCAATGGGCCGGTGGCGGGCGCCGGGTTCAGAATTACGGTCTTGCCGAGGCGCCGCGCCGCGGCGAGTGCAGCGTGCACCGTGTCGGGCGGCGTTTCGAGCTGGCAGATCACCACGTCGGCGGCGGCAAGCACGGCTTCGTGGCGCGCGATGGTTTCAGGCGTCACCTCGCCATTGCTGCCCGCGACGATCACGATCGCGTTCTGGCTCGCATCGTCGACAATAATTAGCGCCACGCCCGTCGCCTCGCGGCCGGTTTCCAGCGCCGTGCAGTCGATGCCCTCGGCCTCGAGCCCCGCGCGCAACTGCGCGCCGTTCGCGTCAGCGCCGACGCAGCCGAGCATCGAAACCCGCGCGCCGAGCCGCGCGGCCGCCACGGCCTGGTTACCGCCCTTGCCGCCCGGAACCTGGGCGAACCTGCGGCCGGCCAGCGTTTCGCCGGGATGCGGCAGACGCGGCGCGCGCGCCACCAGGTCCATGTTCAGACTGCCGACCACCGCCACGCGCGAGCGCGTTTCCTTACTTGCCACTCAATTCTCCCGTTGCTCTGCTGTCCAAACGTGCTTTCAACACATGCCCAAGCGCTGATGCAGTCGGCGCGGAGACCAGCCCCGGCCAGCCCCGGCCACAGCCGCGCGCTCACGCCGCCAGATTGCGTTTTCCGGCGCCCGCCCAGGTCGATGTCGATTCGCGCACGATCAGCCGTGGCGACACCACGCGCCGGCGGCTGCCGGGACGCGTGCTCGCCGTCGACTTGCCGGCAATGCGCTCGATCAGCGTCTGCGCGGCCATGTCGCCGAGCGCGCGCACCGACTGCCCGACCGTCGAGAGTGCCGGATAGGTAAAGCGTCCCAGTTCGATATCGTCGAAACCGATGATCGAGCAGTCGCGCGGCACGCTGATGTTTCGCTCCGCCGCGGCGCGCAATGCGCCGATGCCCATCATGTCGTTACAGGCAAAAATCGCCGACGGCTTGACCGTATCGAACAGTTGACCGGCCGCGCGATGGCCGCCGGTGCCCGAGAAGTCGCTTTCGACGATCGCGTCCGGCGGAATCTCTATGCCGCGCTCGGTCATCGCGCGGATGAAGCCGTGCACGCGCATCGCGCTGACTGCCGTGTCGACCGGCCCCGTAATGCAGCCGATCCGCACGTGCCCCAGTTCCAGCAGATGACGGGTGGCGAGGTACGCGCCCTTCTCGTGGTCTATCTGCACGAGGTCCGCATTCACGCCTTCAATATTGCGGTCGACGATCACGAGCGGCTCGCGCGCGTCCGCGAGGGTTTGCGCGAGCACCGCGTCGTCGCCGGCGGACGCGACGATCAGTCCGTCGATGCGCTTTTCCTGCAGCACGCGCAGATAGCTGCGCTGCTTCGCCGGGTCGTCGTCGGAATTGCAGAAGAACACGCAGTAGCCGTTGCGGGCGCAACCGTCCTCGATGCCGCGCGCGAGCTCCGCGAAGTACGGGTTGGTGCTGTTCGGCACCACGAGCCCGATGGTCGCCGTGGCGCGCGCCTTCAGCGAACGGGCCACTGCCGAGGGCACATAGTGAAGCTGGCGAATCGCGTGCTCGACCTTCGCGCGCACGTCGGCCGACACGGGCCGCGAATTGTTCACGACGTGCGATACCGTCGTGAAGGACACGCCCGCCACGGCTGCTACATCCTTGATCGTCGCCATAACCTGTTGCTCTCCCGCCTGTTTTTCCCCGCCGTCAGGCTCACTGCCGACCTTGGGACGTCCTCATCGAACCCGCCACACTCATGAATTCTTACGCTTTACCGCAAACCGCACTTCAGGTGCCCGACACGCGCTACTCTGACCATGTCAGGCGCGCTTGCGGCGGCTGCGGTACGTATCCAGCACCACGGCCACCACGATCACAGCGCCGGTGATCATCCGCTTGGTCGGCTCGTTCGCGCCGATCTGCGCGAGGCCGGCCGCCAGCACCGAAATGATCAACACGCCGAAGAACGTGCTGATGACGGAGCCGCGCCCGCCCATCAGACTGGTACCGCCGATCACCACGGCGGCGATCACCTGCAGTTCAAGGCCCACGCCCGCGTTCGGGTCGGCGGCCTCCAGACGCGAAATCTGGAACAGCGACGCGAGGCCCGCGAGCGCGCCCATCAGCGCGAACACGATCACCTTGTAGGGCCGCGGATTGACGCCCGCGAGCCGCACCGCTTCCTCGTTGGTGCCGATGCCAACCAGATAGCGGCCGAACACCGTGCGCGTCAGCACCAGTTGCGCGATCACCATAACGGCCACGGCGATCAGGAAGGCCGGCGAGATGCCGAGCGCAATCGGGTTCGACAGAAAATCGAAAGCGTCGCCGATATAGGCGGTGCGGGAATTCGTCATCTGATACGCGAGGCCGCGCGCCGCCTCGAGCACGCCGAGCGACACGATGAACGACGGAATCCGCCAGCCGACCGTGACCGCGCCGGTGATCGTGCCAGTCAGGGCCGCCGCCGCGACGCCGAGCAGCGCCGAGGGCAGCGGGCCCCAGCCCCACTTGAGCGCGGCCACGCTGACGACCGACGCGCCGAGCGCGAGCACCGAGCCGACCGACAGGTCGATACCGGCGATGATCAGCACGAACGTCATGCCGACCGACATCACCACCAGATCCGGAATCTGATTGGCGATCGTGCTGAACGTGTCGTAGGTCAGAAAGTGCGAACTCAGCAGCGAGAACAGCACGATCATGCCGAGCAGCGCTCCGGCGAGTCCCAGATAGTTCGAAAAGCCGAGCCGCGTGCCGGCCGGTTTGCCGCTCGCGAGCGGCGCCGACGGATCGGCCGGCGGCGCGGCGTTCGCGTTGACGCCAGGTGTGCCCTCTTTCCCGCCGTGTTTCGCGCCCGGCGTGTCGCGCAACGATTGATCGGTCATGACAAGCTCCCTGCTTCATTGGTGTCGAGGTCGTGCAACAGCGCTTCGCGGCTGCGGTAGCCGGCGAAGGCGGCAGCCAGCAGCGCGTCCTGCGTCCACGTGTCGCGTTCGAACACACCTGTCAGGCTGCCCGCCGACATCACCCCAATCCGGTCGCAGATCAGCATGAGCTCGCGCAGGTCGCTCGACACCACGACGAGCGCGCGCCCTTGCCGAGCCAGCGCGCCCATCAAGCCATAAATATCGAACTTCGCGCCGACGTCGATGCCGCGCGTGGGTTCGTCGAATAACAGCACGCGGCAATCGCGCGCGAGCCAGCGGCCAATGACGACCTTCTGCTGGTTGCCGCCCGACAGCTCGCCGACAATCTGCCCGGGTCCCGAGCTGCGAATCCGCATCGCGTCGATCTGCTTCTGCGCGAGCGCGTGCTCGCGTTTCGCGTCGACCACGCCGTGGCGCGCGACGCTGCCGATGTTGCCGAGCGACACGTTGGCCGCGATCGGCTGCGGCAGCAGCAGGCCCTCGCCTTTGCGGTCCTCGGTGATGAGCGCAATGCCCGCGCGCACCGCGTCCGTGGGCGAATCGATCCGCACCGGAGCTGGCGGCGCGCCCGGCGTCGGGGCAAGCGCCACCGTGCCGCCGTCTTTCTGGTCCGCGCCGTAGATGAGCCGCATCAGTTCCGTGCGGCCGGCGCCGATCAGGCCGCTGACGCCGAAAATCTCACCTGCGCGCACTTCGAACGACACGTCGCGCACCACCTTGCCGCGCGAGAGCCGCTCCACTTTCAGAAGCGGCGCGCCGATACTGCGCACGCCCAGATCGATCTGCTCGCCGAGTTCGCGGCCGACCATCCATGTGACGATTTCGTCGCTGGTCAGGTTGGCCATGGCGTCGACGTGCACGAGCCGGCCATCGCGCAGCACCGCAATCCGCCCGGCGACCCGCGCGAGTTCCTCGAGCCGGTGCGAGATGTAGATTAGCGCGACGCCGCGCGCCTTCAGGCGGCCGATCTGCTCGAACAGCAGGTCGACTTCGCGCGCGGTCAGCATCGCGGTCGGCTCGTCGAGGATCAGCACGCGGCAGTCGTCGATCAGATTGCGCGCGATCTCCACCATCTGCTGATGGCCGATGCCGAGTTCGCCCACGAGCGTATCGGGGTCGATCGCGTCGAGCCCAACTTGCGCCATGGCGTGGCGCGCGTTCTCGCGCAGCTTGCGGCGGTCGATCCAGCCAATGAATCGCCCCGCGCGTGGTAAGCGGTTCAGAAACAGGTTTTCGGCCACCGACAGCGTGGGCAGCAGGTTCAGCTCCTGCATGACCATGCGCACCCCGAGCGCTTCGGCTTCGGTGCGGCTCGCCGGTGTATAGGGCGCGCCGCCAAGCCGCATGGTGCCGGCGGTCGGCTCGACGAGTCCGCCGATAATCTTGGACAGCGTGCTCTTGCCGGCGCCGTTCTCGCCGGTGAGCGCCAATACCTCGCCGGCACGCAACGACAAAGACACGTCGGCGAGCACCGGTTCGGCATAGGTCTTGCCGATGCCGCTGACGGACAGAACGGCAGGCAAGGCGTCGTGGTCGGTTGAATCCATCGCGATCCTGTTTCACGGCGCGAGGCGCGCCCCGTACGATTCGCTCGAACGAGGCGGCGCCCGGCGCCGCGGTCAATGCCGGCCCAATGCGCGGAATGCGCAGGCGCTATGGCTGCGCTTCTCTCACCGCGCAGCCGCCGTCATGACGCTTACCTCTGGAATTAACGGCGGCGCGCCGGCTTTCTTGAGCCGCTATTGGGCGGCTATTGAGTGTTCATTGAATAGTAGGCACGGATTCGCGGTCGTGGCGCGGCGCGAATCCGCGTGTCTTGCTGGCCGGCGACGCCTGAAGCGGTGACACAGCGACGCCTCATGCACCGCCTCATGCACCGCCTCAGCCACCGTTCACTTCGTCACCAGATCGCACGGCGTTTCCACCACGCCCGACAGCTGCGACTGCTTCTTGTGCTCGTTCAAGGCTTTGAGCGCGGTGTCGATACCGAAGACAGCCTGCTTCGCGGCGTACTGGTCGGCGGTGGCGATCACACGGCCGTCCTTCAGCATCGGCTTGATCGCGTTGATGTTGTCGTAGCCGACCACATACACCTTGCCCTGCTTGCCCGCCGCGCGGACGGCGGAAACCGCGCCGATCGCCATGTTGTCGTTGCCCGCGAGCAGCGCCTTCAGGTTCGGGTACTCGTTGAGCATGGCCGAAGCCACCGCATTGCCCTTGTCGATTTCCCATTCGCCCGACTGCACGGACACCACTTTGGCGCCGACAGTCTGCATCGCATCCTTGAAGCCGGCCGTGCGCTGCTGCGCATTGGTCGTGGTCGAGACGCCTTCGATAATGCCGACCTCGTCGCCCGCCTTGAGCTTCTTCGCCAGGTAGTCGCCGACCTTTTGCGCGCCTTTGCGGTTATCCGGTCCGACGAACGGCACGTTCAGGTCCTTGGATTTGAGCACTTCCGGGTCGAGCCGGTTGTCGATGTTCACGACGACGATGCCCGCGTCCACCGCCTTCTTGACCACCGGCACGAGCGCCTTCGAGTCGGCCGGAGCCAGCACGATCGCGTCGACCTTCGAAACGATCATCTGTTCGACGATGCGGATCTGGTTCGCCGTGTCCGTTTCGTCCTTGATGCCGTTCGTGATCAGGTCGAACTGCGACGAGTTGTGCTTCTGGTAGTCCTTTGCACCGTTCTCCATCGTGAGGAAGAACTCGTTGGCGAGCGACTTCATCACCAGCGCGACTTTCGGCTTGTGGGCGGGCGCCGTCTGGGCATAGGCGGCGGAAAACGGCAAGGCGGCGCTAGCGGTGGCGAGGACTGCGGCCGCGAGGATGCGGCGGCGAATGCGATTGCTCATGCATATCTCCTTGGTTTGTCGGGCTCGGATCGAGCCGTATTTTTAGTTACGCGCAAACGTTTGCGGGGCTCATTCTCGGCGCAGGCGAGCCAGACTGTCAACGATTCGCAGTGTTGCAGTGCACCCGCCCGCAGAAACCCGGGCGCGCGGTGCGCCCCGCGAATGCGGTCGACAGTTGAGCGGCGAAACGCCCGGCGGGCGAATCGGATGGATGCGTGCGGCAATGGGTCCTCGCGTGGTCCGGGCGTGACGGTATTGCCGCCGGCTGCAAGGTAAGCGGCCGGCGGGCCGCTTATGCTGGACTTTTATTGCGTTGGGTGCAAGCGCGGATGCAGCCGAGCGGGCTTGCGGGCTTATGGGCTTATGGGCTTATGGGCTTATCGGCTCGGGGCCGTGCGGGCGCGCCGCCACGCAGGGCTGGCTCAGCCGCTCAAAGCCAGCCGGCCTTGCGGAAGCGCCAATACAGAATGACGTCGACCGTGAGCATGATGGCGAGACACAGCGGATAGCCGTACTGCAAATGCAGCTCGGGGATGTTCTGGAAATTCATCCCGTAGATGCCGGCGATCATGGTCGGCACCGCGAACAGCGCCGCGAACGAACCGAGCCGCTTGGTCACTTCGTTCTCCGCGAGGGAAATCATGCCGAGGTTCACCTGCACGGCGGTGACCACCATTTCGCGCCGGCCGTCGATGATCCGCACGATCCGCTCGAGGTGGTCGTAAACATCGCGAAAGTAAGCCTGCATGCCTTCGCAGACGCTCGGAATGCGGCCGCCCGTCAGCTTGCTGATCGCTTCCTGCAGCGGCGCGATGTGATGCTGCAGAATCACGAGGCGCCGCTTCAGCGAATACAGATCCTGAATGATCGCGCGCGATGCCGCCGAATTGTTGCGCTCGAAAATGCGGTCTTCGATCGCCTCGATCTCGGTGTTCATCGCCTCGACAATCGGAAAGTAACGATCGACGATGTCGTCGGCCAGCGCATACAGCACGAATGCCGAGCCGGCCTTGAGCAACTGCGGTTCGCGCTCGCAGCGCGCCCGCACGTTCTGGAAGCCCGCGCGCGTGCCGCGCCGCACCGACAGCACATAGTTCGCTCCGACGAATACATCCACCTCGCCGATCAGCAGTTCGCAGTCTTCGTCCATCTCGACGGTGTGCATCACCGCAAACAGCGACTCGCCATACTCCTCGATCTTCGGGCGCTGGTGACCGTTTTGCGCGTCCTCGATAGCGAGGTCGTGCAGCCCGAACTCGTGTTTCATCACCGCGAGTTCGCCCGGGCCCGGGTCTTTCAGCGCGACCCAAACGAAACACTCGGGCCGGGCCACGTAGTCGCTGATGCTGTCGATGTCGATGTCTGCGAGTTTCCGGCCGTCCTGGTAGGCGGCGCAATTGATCAGCATGTTGGTTACCCTGAAAGCGCAACAGAGTGGGCCACACGCCGGGCGGATGCGCGCGAGAACCCTCTGCGTGAATGGACTATGCAACCGTCATGTTAAGGGCTGCGGCCCGGTCTCATGTATCGAATTGTTAAAGGCCGCGTTGCGCCGGGAGTTCGCATCACGCTCTTGCGCGGCCATGGGTTCTTCTTCATGATCGTTGCAAAGGACAACAGTAAGGAGACCGCGATGTGGTGTTTCACCTGGATGCCCGCGATTGCCGCGGCATTGTGCTTCGGCATGGTAAGAACGATGCGGCTCGCGGTCGACGGCAACCTGGCGCGTGACCGGCACCGCGCGGCTCTCCTGGCAAAGGACTGGTCGTCGTGAGCCGCCTCGTTTTCATTTGCGGTCACGCGGGCACCGGCAAGACCACGCTGGCAAAAAAGCTGATCGGGCCGCTCACGAAAGCGGCCGGTTCGCCCTTCTGCCTGCTCGACAAGGACACTTTGTACGGCGGCTATAGCGCCGCCGCCATGGGCATGCTCACAGGCGATCCGAACGATCGCGACAGCCCGCTTTTTCTCGAACATCTGCGCGAGCCGGAATATCGCGGCCTCATCGACACGGCGCGCGACAATCTCGAACTCGGCGTGAGCGCCCTGGTGGTGGGGCCGCTGTCGCGCGAAATCCGCGAGCGGCGGCTTTTCGATCGCGCGTGGCTCGGCGTCGGCGACGACGTCAGCGTGCGTGTTGTGTGGGTGCATGTGTCGGAAGAGACCGCGCACCGGCGGATCGTGGCGCGCGGCAATCCGAACGACGCCTACAAGCTGGCGCATTGGGACGAGTACCGTCAGCGGCGCTTTCTGCCGAGCGGCGACATGTGCAACGATCTGCTGTTGTTCGACAACACCGCACCGGACGCCGTTGATTTCGACGCGCTGCTCGCGCGTATCGTAGGCGAACCGCGGGCGGCTCTGGGACTGATGCCGCCGTTGCCTGTTTGAGGCAGCCGCTGCGGCGACACGTCGAGCGAACGCAGCGCGCGAGGCGCACGAAAAAACGCCCCGCATGCGGGGCGTTCGTGCTTCTATCAGCGGTGCTTCGTCAAACCGTCGCCACCGTTTGCAGCGACTCCAGCGTCTGCCCTTCATAAAGCTGGCCAAAGCGGTTGCCGAGGAACTCGCGCAACGACACCTGCTCCTGGCGCACGAAGCCGCGCTGCGGCAGCTTCTTTTCGCGGAACAGATCCAGCACCGCGCACATGGCGCCCGCCGTGGTGATCTGGATCGCGCTCATCGGCACGCCGCAGACCGTCTTCGCGAAGATCTTGCGGGTGAACACTTCCTGCACCAGTTGCCCGTCACGCATGCCGCTCACGGTGATGAACACCAGCACCACGTCCTGCGCGGTGGACGGCACCGAACGGCGCATGATGCCCTTGAGCGTATCGCGGTCGCTCGCAAGACGCAGGTCTTCGAGCAGGAATTGCATCAGGTTGCGATGGCCCGGATAGCGGACCGACTTGTAATCGAGCGATTCGACGCGGCCCGACAGCGTCTCGCACAGCGTGCCCAAACCGCCGGACGTGTTGAAGGCTTCGTACTCGGTGCCGTCGAGCGAAAAATGTTCGAGTCCTTCGAGCGGCTGCACCCATTGCGTGCGGCTGTCGCGGATCGCTTCGCAAGGCTGGCAGTATTCGTTGATGAGACCGTCCACGCTCCACGTCAGGTTGTACTTCAGCGCATTGGTCGGAAATTGCGGGAGCGCGCCGACCCGCATCTTGACGTCGCGAATTTCCGTGAAGCGGTTCGCAAGCTCGTGCGCGGCAATGCCGATGAAGCCCGGCGCGAGACCGCACTGCGGCATGAACGCGTGCTCGGCGTCGTCGGCAATGGCGCGGATCGCGTGAGTCGCGCGCACGTCCTCGGTCAGGTCGAAGTAATGCACGCCCGCGCCCTTGGCGGCTGCCGCCACGTTCACCGCGAGGTAGTACGGCAGCGCGTTGACGAGCGCGTCGAAACCCTGGATGGCGGCGCGCAGCGCGGCAGCGTCGGCGGAATCCACGCGGCGGGTCGGAATGCCCTGCGCGGCGAGCTTGTCGAGCGCGTGCTGATCGCGGTCGAATGCGACCACGTCATAGTCGCCGGTCTCGCGCAGCATATGCGCAATGGTGTGACCGATCAGACCTGCACCAACAATGGCAACTTTCATGTTCTTCTCCTTTTGTCCACCGGAGTGAGCGCCTGAGCGCCCCGACCGGTTTCATTCCGTGCGCTGTCTCCAGCATGAAGTGCGCCGCCATGAAGCGCGGCGCGCGGCGGGCTGAACCCTTGAGCGACAGTCTAGGGAGAAGCAGAATCAGTTGATACGCGCAAAATGCTGCGCAATGACCATGAGCTTCGACGTTTTGACGAGTCTCGCAGACAAAACGACGAAAAAGACACAAGGCGTGAATCACACCATGCCGCGGTCGATCTTGCGCGCGAGAATGATCGAGGTCGTGGTGCGCTCGACGCCCTCCATGCCGCCGATCTGATCGAGCAGATCGTTCAGACGATCAGGCGAGTCCGCGCGCAGCCAGGCGACGTAGTCGAACTCGCCGCTCACCGCGCACAAGAGCTGCACCTCGGGCATCTTGCCGAGGCGCTTCTGCACTGAGGGTCCGTGTTTCGGCGCGATGATGATGCCCACGTACGCATAGATGCTCGAATCGAGCACGTCCTGGCCGAGCCGCACGCTGTAGCCCGCGATCACGTTGCTGCGCTCGAGCCGCGCGATTCGGGCGATGACAGTAGTGCGCGCCACGTCGAGCTGACGGGCGAGATTGGCGACGCTTTCGCGCGCATTGGCCTGGAGCAGTGCCACAAGATTGCGGTCGAGGTCGTCGAGTTGGTCGAGGCGCGGAGGTCTCATCGGAGGAGAAAGAAGTGATCGCAGTGGTGCGGATTATCGCGCGTCCTCGCGCCCGGCGGCGCGTCTTCAGGCGCCGCAGCGTTCCCCGAAGCGTGGAAAATCTCCATGCTGACGAATTTATCCACCCGCTATTTCCTGTTCGTTTCGGTTGTAAGCGTTTGTCGCACAAGAGCCGCATTGTAGGGATATCGTGATACTAATAGCGCCGACGGCAAGGATCGAGCGATCCGCCATCATGGCGCCGCCGCGCATGACACGGCCAGGCGCAGGCGGGCGGCTCGCCACACGCCCTCTTCCGATCCGTCCCAATTCGAACAGACATCAGGAGTCTCGATGAAAAAAGCACTGGTCTTGCTGGCCTCCGCAGTCGCGATGAGCGGCGCATTCGCACAAGCTTCCACGCCGGCCGCAGCGCCTTCGGTTGCGGCCGCCTCCGCGCCCGCCGCGAAGGACGGACATGAGCGCAATGTCGAAGACCGCATCGCCTATCTGCATTCGCAACTGAAAATCACGCCGGCCCAGGAGCCGCAGTGGAAAGCCTTCGCCGACGTGATGCGCGGCAACGGCCAGACGATGGGCGAGCTGTTCAAGGAACGCCGCGCAGCGACCAACGTGTCGGCACTGGACGACATGAAGCAGTACGCGACCATCGCCCAGGCGCATGCGGACGGCATGAAGAAGCTGGTGGACGCATTCGATCCGCTCTACAACAGCTTCTCGCCGGAGCAGAAGAAGCTCGCCGATACGACGTTCCGCCATGAGGGCGGTCCTGAGGGCCGGCATCGTCCTCATGGCAAGGGCAAAAGCGGCAAGACGGCGCCGGCTCCGGCAAGCGATGCGCCAGTGAAGCCGTAAGAGATCGCTTGTGGGATCCGTTGTGCGATTGTTCGCGCGATCCGTTGCGCGAACAATCGTGCGATGGATGCGGTGCGGTGCGGTGCGGTGCGGTGCGGTGCGGTGCGGTGCGGTGCGGTGCCGTGCGGTGCCGTCTTGCACGGTTCTCGTTGCCTCGCCGCGCGGTGCATCGCCTGGCATCGCGTTTGCAAAGAAGCGCGCCGTAAGATGCGTCTGGCATGATGCTGGTCCGCGATCGATGACGCCACGTCAGGACGCCGCCGTCAACACACCATCTGCCGCATCATGAACGACCTCACAAACCTCGACCTGAGCCACGACGCCGCCGCCCGGCGCGTCGTCAAAGACGAAACGGTCACCGTCGAATTTGCCGCCACACAAGGCGAATTGATGAGCCTGGAAGGCCCGAACCGGTATGTGCCGGGCGACGCGCTGATCACCGGTTCGACCGGCGACCGCTGGGTCGTGTCGCGCGAACGCTTCGACGCCAAATACGTCCCTGCCGATGCCGCGCTCGCGCACGGCGAGCCGGGTGGCTATCGCAACCGCCCCGCAGTCGTGCTCGCGAAACAGATGCACGAAGCCTTCTCGCTGGCCCGTTCGGCGAACGGCGGCGACGTGCTGCGCGGCGCGGCCGGCGACTGGATCATGCAGTACGCGCCGGGCGATTACGGCGTCGTGCAGGCCGCCCGCTTCGCCAAGGTCTACCGTTTCACCGACTGAAGCGCCGTCATGCGAATTCGTCGCCGAGATCCACGGTGACTTCGCGCGGCACCGCTTCGCCATTCGCATACTGTTCTTCGAGCGAGCCGATGCTCGCTTCGACATACGCGCGCAGCACCGCGAAGCTGCGGCCGCGCAGCCGCGCGGGCAACGCGCGGTAGCGCGCGAGCGCCGCCGGCGCGATTTCCACCGTCATGACGATGCGTCGCGCGGTCGCGCCGAAGCGCATCGCCACCCAATGAATGGCGAGCGTTGGCGTGCCGTCTTCGGCCGCACGCTGGATGAACTGCGTCTGCTCGGGAAAGAGATCGCTGATGACGCGCGCCAGTTCCTCGAACTCGGGACTCGCGCAGTCGTATTGGTAAGCTTCCATGGATGTGCCGAAAGTTATAGGCATGCGGTGGCAGGCCGCCGATTGTAGAACAGTGGCGATGGGGTGGCAGCGGTAAACGGCCGCGAGGCCGCGACTGAAGCGGTTGCCGCGGTTGCCGCGGTTGCCGCGGTTGCCGCAGTTGCCGCAGTTGCCGCAGTTGCCGCAGTTGCCGCAGTTGCCGCAGTTGCCGCAGTTGCCGCAAGCGTCGTAATAGCCACAATAGCCGTAAGCGCCATAACCTGCCGCAATAGCCGCAACGCCCCAACCGCCGCAGCAGCGGCGATCGCCTACCTGGGCAGTTGTGTCATGCTTCCGGGGCCACCACGTCGGAACGATTTAAAAAGCAGCCCCGCTACGACGACTGCTCCAAGCGCATAGACAGCGTCGACGGCAGCGAGCGGCACCAACTGCGCCTGGAACAGCGCGGCCGGCACGTCCACGAGCGCATGAAGAGCAATCGCGAGCGGCAGGATCGCGCGCCAGCCGGCCCGCAAGCCGCGCCACATCAACACAGACAAACCGATCTGAAAGACAAGCGCGGCCACCCGTTCCAGCGCGAAAATGCCTGCCGTCTGCGGTGTCAGGCTGGCGAGTATCAGATGGATGCGCATCAAGGATTCGCTGGGCAGATTGCCCAGATAGCTATCGAGCTCGCCGCGGTTTTCGAACACCGCGAACAGAATCCATTGAATCTGCACCAGTACGCCGACGAGCCACGCCTCCGCGCCGCCATGACCGAGGCCGTAGGCGAGCGCGGTGCCGTCGTCCGTGCGCGGGGTCTGGTCGACGGAAGTGGGTTTTGCCGTTGAGCCCGCGTGAGCGCCTACCGCTGCGTTTGCTGCGGCACGTCTGATCAGCAGGCGCATGCCGATGAAGCGGCCCACTTCCTCGCAGATTCCCGCGGCCAGCGCGCCATACACGACGAAAGCGAGCGGATGCGACAGCACGCTCGCCGTCGCCTCGTTCCGATGCAGCACATAGTCGTTCAGCGCGCGCTCGATGACCATCGCGAACAGCGCGAACACGGCGATGCCGGCAATCGCCGCGCGCGGCTTGAGCGCGAGCGGCCGGCGCAGGCGGCGGAAAATGAGAAAAGGCAAAGCGGCAACGACGAGCGTCGCGAGTACGAGGCTCGACAGGGTAAGCGGTGCAACGACCATGAGTTTCCTTGCGATGACCGGCGCGCAACCGCTGCGCGCCGCAGCCCGCATGATCGCAGATCGGCGTGAAACGAGCGCCAAAGCTCGCGGATGCAGGAGGTTGGGCCGCGGGCCGGAGCCCGTCAGGACGGGGCGGAACACGCCATCGGGCGCATGGCGCAGAGGTGGATCGTCTAGCCGCGCTTCAGCCGCTCAGACTTTTGCCCGTTCAGTGTCTCGGCCACTCGCCGCCTGGTTTCTCAGCCACTCAGCTCTTCAGCCCCTCAGCCGGTCAACCGCCCCCGCCCGTCGACGCCCGGACGATCAACTCCCCCGGCAGCAGACAATCGCGTGCGGTGGTCTGCACACCCTCGATGCGCTCGTGCAGAAACTCGACCGCGCGATAGCCGATGTCGTAAGTAGGCTGACGGATCGTCGTGATGCCGGTCAGTTCGGCCCACTCGGGATCGTCGATGGAAAGGAGTGCGACGCGCGTCTGCCAGGCAGCGCCGTAACGCGCCTTCAGATGCAATGCAAGCCGCAGCGCGACTGGCGCGTTCGCTGCGAACACCGCGACGCGCGCAGCGTTGCCGCCGGAGCCTGCGCGCTGGTTCGCCGCGTCAAGCACGTCGTTGGCGCCGATCGCGTCATGCGCGCCAAGCGCATCGATTGCGCGATCCAACTCCGCAAGACTCTGCTCTGTCTGTGCGGCATCGGCGAGATTGAGCACGAGCGTATGGCCTTGCACGGCACCTGCGCGCGCATTCGTGTATGCGCGCATCGTGTCGCGAAACGCCGCCTCGCGCAGCCGCCGCGAGCTGACCTGCTCGAACGGCTGCACGACGAACCAGATGTCGCGAAACCCGCCATCCAGCAGATGCCGCGTGCCCAGCTCCGCCGCCGCGCGATTATCGAGCCCGACGATATCGGCGACCAGCCCTTCGACGGAACGGTCGACGAGCACGGCCGGAATGCCGCCGCCGCCCACCGGCCGCAGCGTTTCCTCGCGCACGCCGAGCGCATTCACAATCACGCCTTCCACGCGATACGTGGTGAGCAGTTGCAGATAGCGCCGCTCCATTTCGACTTCGTTCGCCGCGTGGCAGATGAGCGGCATCAGGCCGAGCGCGTGGCACGCGGCCTCCACCCCTTGCAGCACCTCCACGGTATAGGGATTCGTCAGGTCGGCAAGGAGCATGCCGATCAGCCGGTTGCGGCCACGCTTCAAACCACGGGCCATCTGATTCGGCTGATAGTCGAGCCGCTCGATCGCGGCCTCGATACGCGCACGCAGTTCCGGCGACAACACGCTCATCTCGCCGTTCAGGTAGCGCGAGATGCTGGTCTTGCCGGTACCGGCCTCGCGCGCGACGTCGGTAATCGTGGCGCGGCGCGGCGTGTTTTGCGAGGTCGGCGTGGCGCTCATCGGGCGCACTCGCAGTAGGCCACGCAACGCCTCTCGAACAGACTGGACGGCAAACGCTTCATCGCAACGCTCCTCACCGTTGCAGCACGTCGCGATTGACGATGTTGGTCGCGAGCGTGCCGGCGAGCGCGGCAACGAGATTTTCCGCCGCGTTGCGCGCCATTGCATGACGCGTCTCGTGCGTCGCCGAGCCGATATGCGGCAGCGCGACCACGTTGGCCATCTGCAGGAGCGGCGAGTCGGCGGGGAGCGGTTCCTTTTCGAACACGTCGAGACCCGCGCCGTGAATCGTGCCGTTCCGGAGCGCCTCGACGAGCGCCTCTTCGTCGACGATCGCGCCGCGCGACGCATTGATCAGGATCGCGCTTTTCTTCATCGACGCGAGTTCCTGGGCGCCGATCATGTGCCTTGTTTCCGGCGTGAGCGGCACTTGCAGACAGACGAAGTCGGCGATGGCAAGCAACTCCGCCAGCTCGACGCGGCGCGCGCCGTAAGCCGCTTCCGCCTCGGGATTCGCGCTGCGGTTCGTATAGAGCACCTTCATGTTGAAACCGAGCGCCGCGCGCCGCGCCACCGCGCCGCCAATGCGCCCAAGACCGACGATGCCGAGCGTTTTGCCCTGCACGTCCACGCCGAACTGCGCGGGGCCGATGCTGTGCTGCCACTGCCCCGCCTTTACCCACGCGGCGAGCTCGACCACCCGGCGCGCTGATGCGAGGATCAGCGAGAACACGGTGTCCGCGGTGGATTCCGTCAACACGTCCGGCGTATGCGCGAGCACGATGCCGCGCCGCGTGAGATCCGCAACGTCGAACTGATCGAAGCCGACTGAGATGGTCGAAAGCGCTTTGAGCCGCGTCGCGCCTTCGAGCATGGCCGGCGTGATCCTGACACTCGCGCCGATGCCGCCGTCGGAGTCGCGCAAGGCCGCGACGAAAGCATCGTGGCGGGCCGGATCGACCTGCACGACTTCGACGTGCCGTTGCAGATACGCAAGCACATCTTCAGGCAGCGGCTTCCACGCGACAATCTTCTTCATCAGCTTATTTTCCTTGCAACGGTGTAGCGAGCGTGTGTTTCGGCTGGACGGCCTGCTGTTGCGGCTTGACGATCAGCGTGAGGATGACCGCGGCGATCAGCGCCACGCTCATGAACGCATACGACGCCGCCGGTGTTCCCGTCGCGCCGTTCAGATAGCCGACCACATACGAGCCGACGAACGAACCGAGCGCGCCCATGCTGTTGATCAGGGCCATCGCACCACCCGCGACGTTTTTCGGCAGCAGCTCCGGCACGATCGCAAAGAACGGGCCGTACGGCGCGTACATCGCGGCGCCCGCGATCACGAGCGATGCATACGAGAGCCAGAAATGCGTCGAACCGAGCGCGTACGAGGTCGCGAACGCAATCGCGCCGATCAGCAGGAACGGCCAGACGAACGCTTTACGGCGGTTGAGTTTATCCGATGCCCACGACGCCGCAAGCATCGCGACCGTCGCCGCGAGATACGGCAGCGCGGAGAGCCAGCCGGTTTCGACCATGCCGAGCGTCGAGCCGTTCTTCAGGATCGACGGCAGCCACAGCACGAAACCGTACACGCCGATGCTCCAGCAGAAGTACTGCGCGCACAGCTTGATCACCGCGGACGAGCGGAACGCCTCGCCGTAATTGCGCACCGGCTTGATCGCGGCCTGCTCGGCGCGCAGCGTTTCCGCGAGGTGGTCTTTCTGCTGCTGCGTAAGCCACGACACCTGCTGCGGCTTGTCCTTCACGATGAACCACCAGCACACGGCCCACAGAATCGCCGGCACACCTTCGGCGATAAACATGTTGCGCCAGCCGAACGAATGGACCAGATAGCCGGACACGACCGACATCCACAGTACCGTTACCGGATTGCCGAGAATCAGGAAGGTGTTGGCGCGCGAGCGCTCGCTCTTCGTGAACCAGTTGGCGATGAAGATGAGCATGGCCGGCATCACCGCGGCCTCGACTACGCCGAGCACGAAGCGGATCACCATCAACGACGGGATGTTGCTGACCATGCCGGTCAGCGCCGCGCAGCCACCCCATAGCACGAGGCTCCAGAACACGAGCTTCTTCACGCTGCGGCGCTCCGCGTAAATCGCGCCCGGAATCTGGAAGAAGAAGTAACCGAGGAAAAACAGCGCGCCGATCAGCGAAGAGAGTCCCTTGCTGATGCCAAGGTCCTGGTTGATGCCGGCGGCCGCCGCGAAACCGTAGTTCGCGCGGTCGAGATAAGCGAGGCTGTAGGTGATGAATACGATCGGCATGATCGTCCACCAGCGGCGGATCGCGAGAGATGATGTCATGGGGTGTCTCCTTTTACGGCTTCCCGAAACTATGATGAACGGAGCTTGTGCGGCGCTTCCCGGCGCTCTTGCTGTTATGTGCTGTTATGAATACGGGCTTGGCGCCGCGCTCGGGCTGGAGCTGTCGCGCTTCGCCGGGCCGCCTGAACGGATGCACGCCGATGATTCCGGCGACACGCGTCACGCTGCGTGCGCGATGCTCGGCACCTGGCTGCGTTCGAGCGCGTCGAGCTGCGCGCGGCTCGGCAATCCTTCGGAATCGCCGATCACCTGAATGGCCAATGCGCCGATGCGGTTGCCGCGCGCGACGGCCTGCGGCAGCGTCCTGCCCTCCAGCAGCGCGCTGATCACACCGACGGCGAAGCCATCGCCGGCGCCTACTGTATCGACGACCTTCGCGACCGGCTGGCCGACGATCACGCCGGCATCGTGGGCGGTGCGGAAGTACGCGCCCGCGGCGCCGAGCTTGACAATCACGCCGCGCGCGCCCCGCTCCAGATAGAAGCCGGCGATGTCCTCGGGCCGCGTGTAGCCGGTCAAAACCTCGCCCTCGCCGATGCCCGGCAGCACCCAGTCGGCCAGCGCGGCAAGCGCGTTCAAACCTTCGACCATTGCGGCTCGCGAGGGCCACAGCGTCGGGCGCAGGTTCGGATCGAACGAGATCGTCTTGCCGGCTGCGCGCATCTCGTGTGCCAGATGAAACGCGAGTTCGCGTGAGCTCGGGGAAATCGCCGGCGCCACGCCGGTCAGATGCAGATGACGGGCTGGCAGCACATAGTCCGCCACGTAATCCGCGACCGACAGATGGCTCGCCGCCGAGCCGCGGCGAAAATATTCGACGGCCGGATCGCTGCCGTCGTCGTTCTTCGACTTCAGCTGGAAGCCGGTCGGATAGCGCTCGTCGGTGCTCACGCAGCGTTGGTCGATGCCTTCTTTGGTCAACGTGTCGCGCACGTACTGGCCGAACGAATCGTCGCCGACGCGGCTTATCCAGCCGACCCTGAAGCCGAGCCTGGCGAGGCCGATCGCGACGTTCAGGTCGGCGCCCGCGATGCGTTTCGTGAACTGGCCGACGCCCGCGAGCGGGCCCGTTTCGGCGGCCACGAACATGGCCATGGCCTCGCCGTAGGTGATGATGTCCAGTGCTGCGGGTGTGTCGGTCATGCGTTGCTCCTTCTTTTGCGTCGGGCTTTCTCTCTCAGGTCCAAAGTCGCGTGCGGCCCACCGCTCACGCCGCAGCCAGCCAGGCGACGCGTCGCGTGGCGTCGCCGTGGATGCAGGCGGCATCGAACGGAAACTCGATGCCGCGCGGCACATCGCGCGGTAAGCGCGCGAGCACTGCGGCGAAGTGCGCGTCGTCGGCGGCCGGCGCGGCCGCGAAACGCCGCGCGCCCTCGCCCGCCGCGATCTTGCAATGCACGTACTCGACGTAGGGCGCGAGCGCTACGGCCGCGTCGAGCGCCGGCACGCCACACCATGCCCAATTGCCGACGTCGAAAGTCATGCCGAGCAGTTGCGCATGACCTTCGCGCTTCAAAGCATCAAAGAGGTCGACGAACTGGTGGAGCGAACCGCCCTGCGTCAGTTGCCCGTTTTCGACGACGAGCCGCACATTCGCGCCGCGCAATTGGGCGGCGATCGCCTCGCCATGCGCTTCGCGCGCAAAACCGCCGAGCTGCAGCTTGAGGAAGCGTGCGCCCAGCGCGGCGGCTTCGTCCACCGCGCGACGCAGCGCGGCGGTGTCGAGCTGGCCGTGTTCGCCGTAGAGCGACGCCGGGCTCGAATGCACGGACCACAGGCCTAGTTCCGCAATCTGCTTGCCCAAGGTCGCAAGGCGCGTCGGCGCGGCGTCGGCCTCATAGCCGAAGAGCTCGCGGCGCACTTCGAAACCGGCAGCCCCGGCGCGCCGGCTCGCTTCGGCCCACTTTCGATGACCCGCCGTGCGCACCGCGTCGGCGCCGAAAGCGCTGGCGACAATCGCTACTTCCACTGCTTCTGTCATGCCGTTTCTACCGGAATCAGGCTTTTGGAACCGGTTCCATAAGCGGTTTTCAAAAAAGCGCCG
The DNA here is from genome assembly GCF_000472445.1 of Burkholderia sp. WSM2230. Classification (GTDB taxonomy): domain Bacteria; phylum Pseudomonadota; class Gammaproteobacteria; order Burkholderiales; family Burkholderiaceae; genus Paraburkholderia. The sequence continues at coordinate 361,022 of NZ_AXAJ01000003.1, read as the reverse complement.
AAGCGCCTTGTTGACCGAATAGTGCGCTTGCGTATGGGCTGGGCGCCATAGTGGAAATCCCCAGGCGGGGGGCGGGGGAGATGTCTCGCGCTGGTGGAGGGTTGAATGGGGGGCGGCTTGTTGGGGCTTGTTGGGGCTTGTCGGGGCTTGTCGGGGCTTGTCGGGGCTTGTCGGGGCTTGTCGGGGCTTGTCGGGGCTTGTCGGGCCTTGTCGGGCCTTGTCGGGCCTTGTCGGGGCTTGTTCGGCTTGTTCGGCTTGTTCGGCTTGCTGGCTTGCTGGCTTGCTGGCTTGCTGGCTTGCTGGCTTGCTGGCTTGCTGGCTTGCTGGGCTTGTCGGCCCAGTCCAATTCATTTCAGCTTACGTCCGGGCCCGCCTTGGCCACGCTTGTCTCCTCTCGTCGTATCGTGCCGTAACGGCTAGGTTCCGCCGCGTCTGCTTGTGCGCGGGCGGGTCCGCCCGGTCTAGCTCGACTCAGCCCCGCAAAGCTTATTCACCGTCGGCCAGACACAGCGCGAGGAACTGCTTGACCGCACGTGACGGCGCGCTGGCGTGCGGCACGACGATCGACAGCCGCCGCGTCAGCGGCTCCGGACTCAGCGAAAACACACGCAGTGCGCCGTTCTCGTGCCGCATCGACATCGCCGACACAAAGCCGATGCCCATGCCCGCCCGCACCGCCTCCTTGACGCCCTCCACACCAGCAATTTCCAGCGCGACGCGCATCGGCACGCCCGCGCGGGCGAACGCGCGCTCGACGATCTGCCGCACGCCCGAGCCCGCCTCGCGCACGATCAGTGGCTCGGCGCCGAGCATCGCCAGGTCTAGCCGCGAGCCGTGCAAGCCTTGCGGGCTTTCTGCGCCTTCCGAGTCTTCCGGGCTTTCCGAGCCTTCCCGCCCTCGCGAGCCCCCAGCCCCTCCAGCGCCCCTACCCCTGGCGAGCCGATGCATACGCGGCATGATGGCCACGATCTCATCCTCGCGCCAGGCGTGGACGGCCGTGTCAGGCGGCAGATCCGTGCCCACTGGCCCCTCGATCAGCGCGATGTCGACCGAACCAAGAGCGCCGACGATGTCGGTCGTATTACCGTCGACGGTATGCAGCGTCACCTCCGGGTAGCGCCGATGAAAGTCCGCAAGCAGATAAGGCAGCAGGTAACTGGCAGGCGTGGTTGTCGCACCGATCCGCAGCGTGCCGTGCTCGAGCCCGCGCAGCGCATCGCGGTATGCATGCGCCTGGCGCCAGGTGTCGCGCAGCCGCGCAGCATATTGCGCTAACTGCTCGCCCGCCGCCGTCAGGCGCACGCCGCGCCCGTCGCGCTGATAAAGCGGCTCGCCGAATTCATCCTGAAGCTGGCGCAGTTGCCCCGACACCGCCGGCTGCGACAAATGCAATGCCACAGCGGCCCGGCTGATGTTCAGATGCTCGGCAACGGCGGCGAACGTTATAAGTTGATCCGGGGTCATCTAACGAAACTATCGGAAGTGCGGATACTTTCCATTCTAAATCACGATTTTTCATATTCATATATCTCATTTAGGATTAGACCCATTGAATCCAGTCAGTCGCCAAGGCTGCCACCATGACCACTGCCCGCCTCACCGCCACCACCGCCACCACCGCCGAAGTCTCATCCGCCCGCGGCCAGCTCAACGGCATTCTGTTCGTCGGCCTTTTCGCCGCCGCTGTCACCCGCATCGCCGACATTCCGGCAATCGCCGGGCTCGGCCTGAGCCCGCTGATCGTCGGCATCGTGGCGGGCGCTGTTTATGGCAACGCGCTGCGCGACGGCATGCCGGCAAGCTGGGCCGCCGGCGTCAACTTTTCCGCGCGCAAGCTGCTGCGCATCGCGGTCGCGTTCTTCGGACTGCGCGTGAGTCTTCAGGAAATCGCCCAAGTGGGTTTGCCGGGCCTCGCGGAATCGGTGCTGGTCGTCCTGAGCACGCTTGTGATCGGCACGTGGGCCGGCATGAAAATCATGAAACTCGACCGCGACACGGCACTTCTCACGGCGGCGGGAAGCGCCATCTGCGGCGCCGCGGCCGTGCTCGCCTTCGAGTCGACGCTGCAATCGAAGCCGCACAAAAGCGCGATGGCGGTAGGCAGCGTCGTGCTGTTCGGCACGCTCTCCATGTTCCTTTATCCGGTTCTGTTCAACGCGGGCTGGCTGCATCTCGACACGGTGGGCGCGGGGCTCTTCTTCGGCGGCACGATTCACGAGGTGGCGCAGGTGGTCGGCGCGGCGAGCAACGTGAGCCCGGAGGCAACGCATATCGCCACCATCGTCAAGATGACTCGCGTCATGCTGCTCGTGCCGGTGCTGCTCGCAGTCGGCCTGTGGGTCAACCGTGCCGCGCGCCGCGACGCGTCTTTGGCGAACTCGCAAGCAGGCGCTTCCGGTCATCAGCATCATTCCGGCAAGCTCGCGGTTCCCTGGTTCGCGCTCGGCTTTCTTGCTTGCGTGGCGATCAACTCGCTGCACGTGCTGCCGCATTCCGCCACCGCAACGCTCAACACGCTCGACACCTTCGCGCTGACCATGGCCATGACCGCGCTCGGCATAGAGACACGCATTTCGCAGATTCGCCAGGCGGGTCCGCGCGCGTTGACCACCGGCCTGATTCTGTATGTATGGCTGATCGCGGGCGGACTGGGTATCACATGGGCTGTCCAGCGCCTGTTTGGCTAGACCGCTTTTCGCTCGAACACACCCCGCCGCGTGCGGGGTTTCGTGCGTTTGGGACAGCATCCGGCGCCGCCGCGCGGCATACTGGCTGGCGTGCGAACAATGCGACCGGCGCCAGCGAGCACGAGGGGCCCGAGCAGCACCCAGCGCATCCGAAGCGCAACGCGTTCGGCACAGCGTTCCTGCAACCCGAATGAGGACAGATCGATGAGCCTGCAACTTTATTATTGGGACGGTCTGCAAGGCCGTGGCGAATTCGTCAGGCTGGCGCTTGAAGAAGCCGGCGCGGACTATATCGAAGTGGCGCGCGGCGAGCCTTCCGAAGGGCTCGGCACCGACGCGATGATGGCGGTGATGAAAAGCCGCGACGAACCGTATCCGCCCTTCGCTCCGCCATTTCTGAAAGACGGCGATCTGGTGATCTCGCAGACCGCGAACATTCTGTTTTATCTTGGGCCGCGGCTGAACCTCGCGCCCTCCGTGGAAAGCCTGCGCTACGTAGCCAACGGCCTGCAACTCACCATCGCCGACGTGGTGACCGAGGCGCACGACACGCATCACCCGCTCGCCACGAGCCTCTACTACGAAGACCAGAAAGACGCCGCAAAGGCGCGCGCGCACGACTTCATCGACAACCGCATTCCGAAGTTCATGAGGTATTTCGAGCGCGTGCTGAAACAGAATCCCGCCGGCGACAGCTTCATGGTGGGCGACTCGCTCACCTACGTCGACCTTTCCATGTTCCAGCTGATCGACGGACTGCTTTACGCCTTTCCGCGCGCCCTCAAGCGCTTTGCCGAGCACTATCCGCGGCTCGCCGCCCTGCACGCCGCGGTGAAGGAGCGGCCGAACATCGCCGCCTATCTGCAGTCGGAGCGCCGCATCGAACATAACGAGGCGTGCATCTTCAGGCACTACCCCGAACTCGACAAGGCGGCGGCTTGACCGGCACCGTCATTTCCCGCTCACGTCCGGTCGCGCGCCCGCTTGGTCCAGCGGGCGCGCGGCTGTTGCCGTGCGCTTTTTTCAACCCCTCTTCCCGCCCCGTACCGCCGACGTGCTTTCATTCCTGCTGAAGCTGCGCACCCGCGCCCAAGATCTTTTCCGTCTCTCCGACGCCCATACGATGCTGGTGTGGTCGGTGGTGGTCGGCGTCGCGGGCGCCTTTGCGACCATCGCCTTTCGCATGGGCATCGAGATGTTGCAAGTGGCCGTGTCCGGCCACTCGGGCAGCTTCGTGCAGATGGCGCGCAGCCTGCCGTGGACCGTGCGCATCTGGCTGCCGGCGGCCGGCGGGCTGATAGCCGGCTTTCTGCTGCTGGTCGCCCGGCGTCACGCGGACAAATGCAATCACGTCGACTACATGGAAGCGGTGGCGATCGGCGACGGCGTGGTGCCGGTCAAGCTGAGCCTGTGGCGCAGCGTCTCGTCGCTGTTCACGATTGCAAGCGGCGGCTCGATCGGCCGCGAAGGTCCAATGGTGCAGCTCGCCGCGCTGGCGGCCTCGCTGGTCGGACGATGGGTGCATTTCGATCCGCCGCGCCTGCGCCTGCTGGTCGCCTGCGGCGCGGCGGCCGGTATCACGTCCGCGTATAACGCGCCGATTGCCGGCGCGTTCTTCGTCACGGAGATCGTACTGGGCTCCATCGCGATGGAAAGCTTCGGGCCAGTGCTGGTCGCGGCGGTGGTCGCCAACATCACGATGCGCGAGTTCGCCGGCTACAAGCCGCCGTACGAGATGCCGGTGTTTCCGCCGGTGGCGGGCATCGAGGTGCTGCTCTTCGTCGCGCTCGGCCTGCTGTGCGGCGCGGCTGCGCCGCAATTCCTGCGGCTGCTCGACGGCTCGAAGGCCCTGTTTCGCAAGCTGCCCTTGCCGCTGCCGGCGCGGCTCGCGCTCGGCGGACTGGTGGTCGGCGTGCTGTCGGTCTGGACGCCCGAGGTGTGGGGCAACGGCTACAGCGTCGTCAATTCCGTCCTTCATTCGCCGTGGACGTGGACCGCGCTCGTCTTCGTGTTGGTGTTCAAGCTGGTGGCCACGGCGGCGACCGCGGGTTCCGGCGCCGTGGGCGGTGTGTTCACACCGACGCTGTTTGTCGGCGCGGTGGTGGGCTCACTGTTTGGCCAGGGCATGCAGGCGCTGTGGCCGCACGGAACCTCGGCGCCGTTCGCGTATGCGATGGTCGGCATGGGCGCGTTTCTGGCAGGCGCGACGCAGGCGCCGCTGATGGCGATTCTGATGATCTTCGAGATGACGCTCAGCTACCAGGTCGTGCTGCCGCTGATGCTGTCGTGCGTGGTCGCGTACTTCGTGGCGCGCGCGATCGGCAAGACGTCGATGTACGAGATCACGCTGCGCCGTAATCAGGAGGAGCTCGAGCGCACGCGCCTGCGCGCGACGCAGATGCGCGAGCTGATCCGCCCGGCGCAAACGGTCGTGCCGCCCAATGCGACCGTACACGACATGACGCGCGTGTTCCTCGAATATCCGGTGAAGTATCTGTATGTCGCGAACGAATCGGGCGCGTTTCTCGGCGTGGTCGCGCTCAAGGACATCACGTCCGATCTGCTCGAAAAACGCGATACCTCGACACGAACCGCCGCGGACTATCTGCAGCCGCATTTCGACGTGCTCACGCCCGACATGCCTCTTGGCGTCGCGTTGCAGCGCTTCATGGCGTTTCAGGGCGAGCGCCTGCCGGTTGTCGAAAGCGCCGCGCATCCGCGGCTCGCGGGCGTGGTCTATAAAACGTCGCTGCTCGATGCGTATTTCCGCATGAATCCGACGCGCTGACGGCTGCGTGGCGCGGCTCGCGGCGAGCCTGGCGCGCCCGTGCAAAGCATTGCAAATTCTCTACAATGAAGTGACGCTGCGGCCGCACGCGGGCCGCGCGGGTTACGCCCTGACGGGCGCGCCGGGGTGCGGCGGCGTCCGCCATTCGACCGGAGCGAAGATGAGCGAACCGTCCCTTGACGCCGTGCGCCGCGACCAGGCCGGCTGGATTTTCCTGCATATCGAAGGCGAGCCGTACGACCGCGGCGAACAGCACGGCCAGTTGCTCGCGGCGGAAATCCGCAACGCGATCCGCACCGCCCGCTACCTCGCCAGGTGGGACACCGGCGAAGACTTCGACACGTTCGTCGAGGCCGCCGTCGCCCAGTTCGGCAGCAAGCTCGACACCGAATTCGCCGACGAAATCCAGGGCATCGCCGACGGCGCGAAGCTGCCTTTCGCCGAAGTGCTGGCGTGGAACGGCTACATGGATCTGCTGCAAAGCTGGTGGCCGGCGCACGTGGCGCAGATGAAGCCCGGCCTCGGGCTCAAACCCTGGCGCGGCAGGCGCGGCCATCATTGCAGCGCGTTCATCGCGACCGGCCATGCGACGCACGACGGCCGCATCGTGATGGCGCACAACTCGTGGGACCGCTATGCCGCCGGCGACGCCTTCAACGTCGTGTTCGACATCGTCCCGGATCAAGGCAACCGGATCCTGATGCAAGGCCTGCCGGGCTGCATTTCCAGTCTCACCGATTTCTGGATCACGGCCGCCGGCTTGATGGTGACGGAGACCACCATCTCGAACTTCGTCGGCTACAACGCGGCCGGCGCGCCCGAGTTCTACCGCTCGCGGCGGGCGTCGCAATACGCGAACAGCATCGGCGAATGGTGCGAAATGTTCGCGATCGCGAACAACGGCGGCTATGCGAACAGCTGGCTGCTCGGCGACACCAAGACCGGGGAAATCGCGCGCTATGAATTGGGTCTGCACTATTCCGGCTTCGAAAGCACCAAGGACGGCTTTTACAGCGGCTACAACACGGCGACCGATCTGAAGATCCGCAATCAGGAATGCATCGGCGAAGGCGAGGACTATACCGACGTGCGCAAGAACGGCGCGCGGCGGCTGCGCTTCATGCAGCTCGAAGAGATGCACCGCGGCAAGATCGACGTCGAGCTAGCGAAGGCGATGATCGCCGATCACCACGACGTCTATCTCGACCGCAACGACAACCCGTGCTCGCGCACGATCTGTGGGCATCTGGAACTGGACGACGCGCGCTTCGGCGGTTCAGATCATGGGCCGTTCAATCCGTGGGGTGCGAACGACGGCAAGGTGGCCGACAGCGAGATGGCGCGCGATCTGGCGTTCAGCGCGCGCTGGGGTCATCCGTGCGGCCGGCCGTTCGACGCGCAGGCGTTCATGAAACGGCATCCGCAGTGGAACTGGCTGAACGGCTATATGCGGGACCGGCCTTCATGGCCGTGGACGCGCTTCGAAGCGCTGCGCTAGCCGTCACGGCATCAAGGAAACGCACAGGCAAACGCCTGAACATTGCTGCCCTTTTGCTGCCCTTTTGCTGCCCTTTTGCTGCCCTTTTGCTGCCATTCCCGCGCCATCATTGGCGATCTACAATGAGTAGTCTTGACGACGTGCGTTCCAGGAATTGCGCGCCGCCCGCGACGAAAGCGCGCGGCCCCGCAGCCCGGCTTCGCGCGGCTTGCGCTTTCCTTTCGACGCGGGGACGGCACAGCCCTTGCTGAATGCATAGCGCCGCATGAGCTTAGGAGGTCGGGCATGAAAACCTCGACGCTGTTGACCATGGTGACGCTGTCCGCTTCGTGCTTTGCCGCGCCGGTTCACACAGCGCAGGAAAGCACACCGGCGAACGCCCTTGCCGCCCGCGCGAACGCCGCGCCCGTCGCCCCCGCGGCGCCTGACGTGGCGGTCACGGACGAGAATCGTCCACAGCAATGGCAGCATATCGTCTTGCCGAAGTCGCGACATCCCGAGCGCGGGTTCGCGGCGCGCAATGAGCGCCTGCAGACCTGAGAGCGACGCTTGCGGCGTGGGCTTGTCTCGATCGGCCGCGATCGAGGGGCCGAGTGCGGCGAGCTCGCTTAGCTTGCAGGACCCGGTCCTGAACTATGGGATCAAAGACCGCGCGCGGCCGCCACAATTGGCCGCCACAATTCATTTCAACCGTATCCGCAGGAGCGCTTGCATGACGACATCGTCCATCCCCGGGGAATCTATCGACTTGCAGATCTCCGACGTGCTCAGCGAAGTCCGCTTCCCCGCCAACAAGGACACGCTCGTCGACGCGGCGCGCGAGGCGGGCGCGAGCAACGAGGTGTTGTCGATGCTCGACGGCCTGCCAGAACAGGACTATGCGGACGTCGATTCCGTCACGCGTTTGATCGGCGGCAATTTCGGGCCGGGCCTGAGCGCGTGAGCGGGTCCGAGCGCGTGAGCGGGCCAGCGGACGCGGCGCCGCACCGCGCGGCGTCAGCGGCAGTCCTGGCGTCGGCGCCGATGGAAAAACACGGGGTGGACTGGATCTACCGCTCGCCGCAGTCGGCGGCCATGGCCGCCACGGGCGGCATCGAGCGGATCGAAGCGTTTTTCCACGGCGCCGGCTACGCGATGCACCGCCACGACACCTACGCGATCGGGCGCACGCTCGCCGGCGTGCAGAGCTTTCGCTATCGCGGCAGCATGCGCCACAGCCTGCCCGGCGGCACGATGGTCCTCCATCCCGACGAGCCGCACGACGGCCAGGCCGGCACCGGCGAAGGTTTCCGCTATCGCATGATCTATGTCGACCCGGCGCTGTTCCAGCAGGCGCTCGGAGGCCAGCCGCTGCCGTTCGTGAAAGGCGGTTTGTCGAACGACCCGCGTCTCTTCGCCGCCACGCACAACGTGCTGCGCAGCATGGATCGCGCGATGAATCCGCTGGAACTGGACGACGGCCTCTACGAACTGGCGATGGCGCTGCACGCGGCGGCCGGCGCGCGCCCGACGCGCCGTCCGGTGGATTACGCCGCCGCGCGGCGGGCCCGTGAATATCTGCTGGCGTCGCTCGAGCGCGCGGTGACGCTCGACGAACTCGCGACCGCCGCCGGGCGCGACCGATGGAGTCTGTCGCACGACTTTCGCGCGCTCTTCGGCACGAGCCCGCACCGCTATCTGACGATGCGGCGGCTCGATCGCGTGCGTCAACTCGCGCTCGCCGGCATGCCGCTCGCCGATGCCTCCGCCGCCAGCGGCTTTGCCGACCAGAGCCACATGACGCGGCACTTCAAGCGCGCGTGGGGCGTAGCGCCCGCGCAGTGGCTCGGAATGCTCGGGATTTCGTCGCGGGGCAATCCCTAAGCGAATGGACCAGTGGGAAAACCGACGCAAAGACACAGCGCCAGGACGCCCCCCCGAAACCAGCGCAAAAATGCCCCGTCTCTCCCCAATCGCGCGCCCACAAACGTTCAAGACCCGTCCCGGCGGCACGCGCTACGCTCCTTCCCGAGACAGCCACCATCATTTGAAGGAGCACCGCATGTCCGACACTCACACAAACCAGCAGACCTACCGCGCGATCAATTTCGCCGAAAAGCTCGCGCTGTTCAACGACCAGTGGCAACCGCGCGTCATCGCGGAAATGAACGACTACCAGTTCAAGATCGTGCGAATCGAAGGCGATTTCGTGTGGCACGAGCACGCGGATACCGACGAAACCTTCATCGTGCTCGACGGCCAGTTGCGCATCGACATGCGCGACGGCTTCGTGATGCTCTCGGCGGGGGAAATGTTCGTCGTGCCGAAGGGCACGGAACACAAGCCGTTCGCCGAACGCGAGGTCAAGCTGCTGCTGATCGAGCCGCGCGGCGTGCGCAACACCGGCGAGCAAACCAGCGAACGCACCGCCATCAACGATCTCTGGATCTGACCGGCCGCCGCTTTCAGGCTGGCAAAGACGCTGCCGCGGCCGAGGCGGCGCGTGGCCGCACGGCCCGGCCCGCGGAGCCGGGCAGCGGATGCGCATGCTTCGCGTGCCGCCCGGCGCGAGCCGGCGCGATGGCGTCCGACTCGAAATGCTCGACTAGGTGATCGACGAAAGTCCGCACCTTCGCCGGCAAGTGAAGGCGGCTCGGATAAGCGATCGTGATTTCGATCTCGGGCAGAGAGTAATCGCCGAGCAGTTCGACGAGCCGCCCCGACGCCAGATCGCGGCCGATCAGATAGCTCGGCAGGATCGCGACGCCCATGCCGAGCAGTGCGAACTGCCGCAGCATTTCGCTGTTGTTCGCGGCAATCGTGTTCGCGGTTCTCACGCGGACAAGCCCTTGCGGCCCGCTGAACACGCGCTCTTCGCCGCCCTGCTCCGGCGGCCGGCTCAGGCACGGATGATCCAGCAGATCTTCGGGCCGCGCCGGCGTGCCATGCCGGGCGAGGTAAGCCGGCGTCGCGCAGACGGTCAGCTGACAGGTAGTCAGCCGCCGCGTGACGATGCTCGCGCTGCGCGCCGGGCGCCCAATCAGAATGCCGACGTCGAAGCCTTCGTCGACGAGATCCGCCTGCCGGTCCGCGAGCGTCACGTCGGGCACCACGTCGGGGTAGCGCGCGGCGTACGACTGCACTGCCGCCGCCAGGCTTTGCAGCCCGAACACCATTGGCGCGACGATCCGCAAGGTGCCGACCGGCTCATGATGGCGCGCCGCCAGCATCTGCTCGACGCCTTCGAGGTCGTCGAGTATGGGGCGCACGCGCTCCAGATACGTTGCGCCCGATTCCGTCAGCGAAAGACGGCGCGTGGTGCGATTAAGCAGACGCGTGCCGAGACGCGCCTCGAGATCCGCCACATGGCGGGTGACTACAGCGGTGGAAAGATCCAGCGAACTTGCCGCGCGCACGAAGCTGCCGAGGTCCGCCACTTTCACGAACACGCGCATGGACTGCAATTGATTCATGGGACGACTCCTGCCTCGAGATGCCGGGCCGGCGCGACGCTGCCGCCTGTATCGCCCCGCGCGGCAAGGCTCGCGCGGATTTGCCCAACAAATCGATTGTATCGATCCGACCTGTCCCAACCCTGACCCGTGCATGGCAATCGCGTCAGCTTGAGCGACGCGCGCACGCAACTGTTCCACGCATTATTGCGGAATTTGACTAGGTAGAAACCCTTAGATGCTGGTAAGATAGCGCCTCGACGAAATCGACCGCTACACCGCTAGCTGATTGCCATGCCACATCGTTTCCAGCTTCTCGAAAAAATCGCGTTTTCTCTGGTCTGCTGGTCCGCCGCAGCCTGCTCGGCCTTCATCGCTTATGAGCGCTGCCCGGATATCAAGGTCGTCCTTCATGCGGGCGAGCAAGTGCTGCGTTACAGCGGCGAATATGCGTTCGTGTGCGCGAGCCCGGTTGCCGATACCTGCACGCAAGTCACAACGAACTGATTGCGGCACTTGTGCCAAACCGCGTGAGGCGCTTCTCGCCTCACGCCGCTCACGTTCCCCGCGCTCCTCGCGCTTTTACAGCCCCTCGCGCCCTTTACGCGCTCGCGCCCGCTCAAGCGCTGCGCCCGAACACCACGCGGGAGAAGAATCCCGCCAGCACCGCTTGCGCCATTTCGCTCGGCACATTCTGCGGATCGACTGTGTAGAAAAACTGCACGCCGTCGCACAAACCCATCAGGCCCATGGCCAGCATCTCCGCCGGCAGCGGCAGCGGCGTGCCGGCCCGCTCTGAAAACTCGCGCACGTAAGCGGCCAGCTGCTCAAGCTTCTCGTGCAGGAATGCGTTGAAGCGCAGCCGGAAACGGCCGTCGCGCGCCGCGAGCAACTTCGCCTCCACCCACAGCAAAAAGCATTTGTTCTCGCGATGCAGGTTGCTGTAGTAGTGCATCACGCGCTCTTCCATCTGCTCGCGCGTGGCCGCGTCCTCGAAAATGGCCCGCAAGCCAGCCTGCATGGTCTCGTGATCGCGCCGCAGCAGTTCAAGGAACAACTCGTTCTTGCTGCGGAAATTCGAATAGAACGCGCCGCGCGTATAGCCCGCCGCCCCGGCTATGTCTTCGACACTTGCCGCGACAAAGCCCTTCTTCATAAATATCGCTTGCGCAGCATCGAGCAGACGCTGCCGTGTCTGGTCCTTGCTTTGTTCGCGTGTCAGTCGTTGCCGTTTCATGGGCGCAAGTCTAGCACTGAAAAGAATTGCAATTCATATCGACATTCAAATACAGGTGTGTATTAGAATGCGAGGCATCATTGAAAATCAGAAGCGTATGCCAGTTGCATGAACGGGCCTGCGCTGTTCGCCGGCGGCCGCTGGGGCTTGCCTGTTCATTCGCCGTTTCGTGGTGGGGTCATTGTGAAGCGTCCCGATTTATACGCATCGTCCGCGATGCGTCAGCAGTCTGGCCACGCCGCGCGGCACGGGCAGCCGCGGCATGCCGCGCTGGCGCTCGTTTTCGCCGCTGTGCTCGCGTTGAATGCATGTTCGAGGAAGGAGGCGGCCGCGCCCGAGCCGAGACCGGTCGTGGCCATCGCGGTTCACGCGGACGGCAACACCGCGCCCGTCACGTCGCTGCCCGGCGAAGTGCAGGCGCGCTACTCGACGCCGCTGTCGTTTCGCGTCGGGGGCAAGATAATCGAGCGGCGCGTGCGCCTCGGCGACGTAGTGAAAAACGGCCAGATCGTCGCGCGCCTCGATCCGGCAGACGCGCAAAAGAACGCGGCCAGCGCGCAGGCCCAGCTCGCCGCTGCCGAGCACAGCTATCGGTACGCAAAACAGCAGCTCGATCGCGATCAGGCACAAGCCAAAGAAAACCTGATCGCACCCGCGCAACTCGAGCAGACCACCAACGCGTATGCGTCGGCCGCGGCGCAACGCGACCAGGCGGCGCAGCAGGCGGCGTTGGCAAAAGACCAGCTGCAATACACCACGCTCGTGGCCGATCACGACGGCGTAGTCACTGCCGAGCAGGCCGACACTGGACAAAACGTGTCGGCGGGCCAGGCCGTGTACAACCTCGCATGGAGCGGCGAAGTCGACGTGGTCTGCGACGTGCCCGAAAGCGCACTCGCCGGACTCGCACCCGGACAGACAGCGAAGGTCACGCTCGGCGCGCTGCCGGGCCATACGTTCACGGCGCGCGTTCGCGAGCTTTCGCCCGCCGCGGATCCGCAAAGCCGCACCTACCGCGCGAAACTCACGCTCGACAACCCTGGCCCCGACGTGCGCCTCGGCATGACCGCGGACATCGCGCTGTCCGCGCGTTCGCCGTCAACGGGAAGCAGCGCCGAAGGCCAGCACGGCTTTTTCGTGTTGCCGGCCACCGCGCTCTTTCACGACGGCCCGCAGCCGGCCGTCTGGGTCGTGCGGGCGGCGGACAGCGCGCTGGAACTGCGTCGCGTCACGGTCGCGCGCTATAACGAGCGGACGATCGTCGTCAGTCAGGGCCTGAAGGACGGCGAGCACGTCGTGCTGCAAGGGGTGCACACGGTGAGCGCCGGCGAGAAAGTGCGCGCCGTCGCGCCGCTGCATCCTGAGGACTTCGCTTCATGAGCACGACGCATGAAGAGGGACGCTTCAACCTGTCCGCGTGGGCGCTGCGCCATCAGGCGCTGGTCGTCTTTCTGATCGCGCTCGCCACCGCATTCGGCATCCTTGCGTACACGCGTCTGGCGCAATCCGAAGACCCGCCGTTCACGTTCCGCGTGATGGTGATCCGCACCTTCTGGCCCGGCGCAACGGCGCGGCAGGTGCAGGAACAGGTGACGGACCGCATCGGCCGCAAGTTGCAGGAGACGCCCGCCATCGACTTCCTGCGCAGTTACTCGCGCCCTGGCGAGTCGCTGATGTTCTTCACGATGAAAGACTCGGCGCCGGTCAGCCAGGTACAGGAAACCTGGTATCAGGTGCGCAAGAAAGTCGGCGACATTGCGGCGACCTTGCCACAAGGTGTGCAAGGCCCGTTCTTCAACGACGAATTCGGCGACGTCTACACCAACATCTACACGCTCGAAGGCGACGGCTTTTCGCCCGCGCAACTGCACGATTACGCAGACCAGTTGCGCACCGTGCTGCTGCGCGTGCCCGGCGTCGCCAAGGTCGACTATTTCGGCGACCCGGACCAGCACATCTACGTCGAGATCGCCAATACGCAGCTCACGCGTCTCGGCATTTCGCCGCAGCAGCTCGGCCAGGCGATCAACGCGCAGAACGCGGTGTCGCAAGCAGGCACGCTGACCACCACCGACGACCGCGTGTTCGTGCGTCCCACCGGTCAGTTCGCGAACGTCGACGCGCTTGCCGACATGCTGATCCGCATCAACGGCCGCTCATTTCGCCTGGGCGAGATCGCCACGATCAAGCGCGGCTACGACGATCCGGCCGTCACGCAAATGCGCGCCGGCGGCAAGCCGGTGCTCGGCATCGGCGTGACGATGCAGCCAGGCGGCGACGTGATCCGTCTCGGCAAGGCGCTCGACGCGGAAATGCTGAACCTGCGCAAAGCACTGCCCGCCGGCTTGCAGCTGACCGAGGTGTCGAGCATGCCGCACGCAGTCGCGCATTCCGTCGACGACTTCCTGGAGGCCGTGGCCGAAGCCGTCGCGATCGTGCTGGTCGTGAGCCTGATCTCGCTCGGCGTGCGCACCGGCATGGTAGTGGTCATCTCGATTCCGGTCGTGCTCGCCGTCACTGCGCTGTGCATGTATCTCTTCGACATCGGGCTGCATAAGGTCTCGCTCGGCACGCTGGTGCTCGCGCTCGGCCTGCTGGTCGACGACGCGATCATCGCCGTGGAAATGATGGCGGTGAAGCTCGAGCAAGGCTGGAACCGCACGCGCGCCGCGGCGTTCGCGTACACCAGCACGGCGTTTCCGATGCTGACGGGCACGCTCGTCACCGTGTCCGGTTTCCTGCCCATCGCGTTGGCCAAGTCGAGCACCGGCGAATACACCCGCTCCATTTTCGAAGTCTCGGCCATCGCGTTGATTGCGTCGTGGCTCGCGGCGGTTGTGCTGATTCCGCTGCTCGGTTATCACCTGCTGCCCGAGCGCAAGCGCGCGGCGCATGAGGCGCACGACCACGAGCACGATATCTACGACACGCGCTTTTACACGCGTCTGCGCGGCTGGATCGGCTGGTGTATCGAGCGGCGCTTCATCGTGCTCGCCATCACGGTGGTGCTGTTCGTGCTGGCCATGGCGGGCTTTTCGCTCGTGCCGCAGCAGTTCTTTCCGAGCTCCGACCGGCCCGAACTGCTGGTAGACGTGCGCTTGCCCGAGGGCGCCTCGTTCGACGCCACGCTGCGCGAGGCGAAGCGGCTTGAAAAGGCGCTGGTGGGCCGCCCTGAGATCGATCACTCCGTTGACTTCGTCGGCAGCGGCGCGCCGCGTTTTTATCTGCCGCTGGATCAGCAACTGACGCAGCCGAACTTTGCGCAGTTCGTCATCACCGCAAAGTCCGTGAAAGACCGCGAGAAACTGGCGCAATGGCTCGAGCCCGAGTTGCGCAACCACTTCCCCGCGATCCGCACGCGCCTGTCGCGCCTCGAAAACGGACCGCCCGTCGGCTATCCGGTCCAGTTCCGCGTGAGCGGCGACGATATTGCGACGGTGCGCTCGATTGCCGAACGTGTCGCTGCGACGCTGCGCGCCGACCCCGGCACGCGCAACGTGCAGTTCGACTGGGACGAACCGGCCGAACGGTCGGTCCGCTTCGAGGTGGACCAGAAAAAGGCGCGCGAACTCGGCGTGAGCTCCGACGACATTTCGAGCTTCCTCGCGATGACGCTCTCCGGCTATACAGTCACGCAATACCGCGAGCGCGACAAGCTGATCAGCGTCGACCTGCGCGCGCCGAAGGCGGAGCGCGTGGACCCGGCGAAGCTGGTCACGCTCGCCATGCCCACACCGAACGGCGCCGTGCCGCTCGGCACGCTTGGGCGCCTGCGCAACGACCTCGAGTACGGCGTGATTTGGGAACGCGACCGCCAGCCGACCATCACCGTGCAGTCGGATGTCGCGCCGGGGGCGCAAGGCATCGACGTCACACATGCTGTGGACCGCGCGCTCGCGCCGATTCGCGCGAGCCTGCCGGTCGGCTACCGGATTCAGATCGGCGGTTCAGTGGAAGAAAGCGGCAAGGGCCAGACGTCGATCAATGCGCAAATGCCGATCATGATCATCGCCGTGCTCACGCTGCTGATGATCCAGTTGCAGAGCTTCGCACGCGTGCTGATGGTGGTGCTGACCGCGCCGCTCGGACTGATCGGCGTCGTCTTCACGCTGCTGTTGTTCGGCCAGCCGTTCGGCTTTGTCGCGATGCTCGGCGTGATCGCGATGTTCGGCATCATCATGCGTAACTCGGTGATCCTGGTCGACCAGATCGAGCAGGATATTGCCTCCGGGCACAAGCGTTTCGACGCGATTGTCGGCGCCACCGTGCGGCGCTTCCGGCCGATCACGCTGACCGCCGCGGCGGCCGTGCTCGCGCTGATTCCGCTGTTGCGCTCGAACTTTTTCGGGCCGATGGCCACGGCGCTGATGGGCGGCATCACGAGCGCGACCGTTCTCACCTTGTTCTATCTGCCGGCGCTCTACGCAATGTCGTTCCGCGTGCGCAACGACGAGCGCGAGCCGCAAACGCCGTCGGGCTCGGGCACGGCACACACGGGGAATTGAGCATGAGCCACTTCGCAGATTCCCGCTTTGTCCGCCGCGCCATGCTGCTCGCGCCGACACGCCGCGCGTGGCGCGGCGCGCTGGCCGCATCCACGTTGACGCTTGGCGCCTGTTCGTTCGGTCCGAACGGTGAGCCGCCGGCGATGCCGCAGCCCGTTCACTACGGCAGCGCGGCCCAGCCAGCGGAAACGGTCGCCGCACAAGGCGTCGGCCAGCAATTCATGGTGGGCGCGAAGCCGGTGCCCGAATGGTGGAAGCTGTATCAATCCGATGCGCTGAACGCGCTCGTCGACGAAGGGCTGCGCAATAGCCCGACGCTCGCCGCAACCGAAAAAACGCTCGCTGCCGCGCGCGAACAATTGCGCGCGCAGATCGGCAGTTCGATGCTGCCGACCATCGACGCCGGCGGCCAGGTCACGCGCAACCGCGCGCTGGCGATTCCCGAGATCGGCTCGAACACTTTCCTCTACAACATCTTTGTCGGCCAATTGCAGGCTCATTACACAATCGACCTGTTCGGCGCCGCGCGTCTTGCCGACGCCGCGCTGGCCGCGCGCGTGAACGTACAGGCATATCAACTGGATGCTGCGCGGCGCGCGCTCGCCGCCAACATCGTGAGCGCCGCGATTACGAGCGCCGCGTTGCGCGCGCAGATCGGCACAACAGAGAGGCTCGTGACGCTCGCGAACGATCAGGCTAGCGACACCGCACGGCGCTACGCGCTCGGCGCCGTTTCGCACGCCGATCAGTTGAGCGCGCAACAAAGCGCGGCGAGCCTGTCGGCGAGTCTGCCCGGGCTCAGGCAGCAATGGCAGACCACGCGCCACGCGCTCGCCGTGCTGCTCGGCCGCACGCCGGACGCCGCACCCGACGACCTCGAACTCGCAAGCTTGCATCTCCCGCAGCAGGTGCCGGTCGTGGTGCCGAGCGAACTATTGCGAGCGCGGCCCGACATTCAGGCCGCCGACGCGGCCCTGAAAGCCGCGGCCGCCGATGTCGGCGTGGCGACTGCGCAGATGTACCCGAGCCTGTCGCTGAGCGCGTCGATGGGACAAGGCGGCTTTAGCTGGCCGGTCGCGCTGTCGGGCGCGGGCGCGATCTGGAGCATCGGCGCGTCGCTTTCGCAGCCCCTCTTTCATGGCGGCGCGCTCGTGGCGCAGCGCCGCGCGGCCATGAACACATACGAGGCCACGGTGTCCCAATACAAGCAGACGGTGCTCGCCGCGTTCCAGAACGTCGCCGATACACTCGCTGCGCTCGAACACGACGCGCAGGCGCTGGACGCCGCGAATACGGCGGCGCGCTCGGCGCAAGGTATTTTCGATGAAACATCGGGGCGCTATCGGCTCGGCGCTGTTCCTATAGCGTCGGCGCGCGCTAGCGAGCAGCAGTTTCGCAATGCGCAGCTCGATGAGATCCGCTACACGAGCGCGCGGCTCGCGGATACGGCGGCGCTGTTTCAGGCGATGGGGGAACCGCCGGTGGAGGCGGGGGCAGAAGTGTCGTCGCGTGGAATTGAAGCGAAACCTGGTAATGCGAATTGATGGGCTGCGGTTTCCGGCGTGCCCGGCGGGATTCGGTCCGGCGACCGCCGCACCATCCGCATCCCTCATGCTCCCCTCGAAAGGGAAAGTGTGCTGCCCAATATGGACGGGTCGCTCGTAGCCGGTAAGGTGGAAAAGAACAAGAGATCCGTCTTCAAGTTCCGGCTCTGCAGGCGCGCTGTCCAGGTCAGTCAAAAGCCTCTCACTGTCCGCAGGCGCGAGCCGGGACGCGATTCCACGAATAAACGCTTTTTCGTTTTCAGTTAGCTCACGAAGCGTCAACGCACCACAAAAATACTTCCAATACACCGGCACAAGCCCAGGCTCCTGCACGAACCGCAAGTGCCACTGTTTTCACGCCGCGAACAGGAAACGCGAGTGATGACCAAAGGCGTGCCATTGCTGATAACCGATGAGGATGACACGAAACTGATTACCACGCCCAAGTACGTGAGCGCGCCAAGGTGCCGCACCGCGCCGCCTCAATAAACCCCCGCCTCCCCCTCAGGCCGGTTCTTGAAGCGCTTATGCACCCAATAATATTGATCAGGAATCCGACGTACCTGCGTCTCGAGAAACGCAGTGATGCGCCGCGCATCCGCCGTCACATCGTTCGATGGAAAATCGGCTAGCGGCTCGAAGATGCTCAGCTTGTATCCGCGGTAATCCGGCAGCACCTCGGTTACGAACGGCACGACCCGCGCATTGGCCGCCCGCGCCATCCGCGAAACCGAGGTCAGCGTGCAGGCCGGCACGCCGAAAAACGGCACGAAAACGGAGTCTCGCAGACCGAAATCCATGTCGGCCGCGAGCATGACCGGCGTGCCCTCTCTCAACGCACGCAACGCGCGCCGCACGCTGTCGCTGCGTGGAATCATCTCGGTGCCGAAGCGTCCGCGCTGCCGCCTCGCCATCGCATCGAGCAACAGGTTCGACATGGGCGTATAGAGCGATACCACTGGATGCCTCGTCGAGTACATCATGCAGCCGGCCTCGATGCCGACAAAATGGAAGCCGACGAAGATCGTCGGTTGTGCATGCACATCGGCGAGGTCGATCGCGCTTTCCACTTCTACAAGACGTGCAAGCGCTTGCGCATTGCCGAACCATTGCGGCCCGCGCTCGACGTAGCTGCGAATCACGTGACAGAAATGAGCGCGCGCCAGACGCTCGCGCGCTTCGTCGCTCATGTCCGGAAAACACAATTGGAGGTTGGTGTGCACCACCCGCCGGCGCGTGCTCGGAATCCGGTACAGCAACGCGCCGATGCCGGTGCCGATCCGCGCGACGAGCCCGTAGGGCAACCATGCGAAAGCGCGTAGCAGCCCCGTCATCAGGCAGATGAGAATTCGACTTTTCAATGCGGGAACCCGGTGGATGCTGGAGGCGGAATAGACCGGGTGCCGCGGCCTCTTTGCCGCCGGCGTTGGCCTGGCATGTGCGCGCGTCCAACCGGGCTGCGGACGCGCTTAGGGGATAGTGACGTCTTGCTCGCCGCAAGACGCGAGCCATGCGAGAGATGGAAACGAGCTAACGCATCCAACGTCCTGACGGACCCCGATTAAGCACGGCAGGCGTGATTAAAACACAGTGCGAATGCCGCACGCAGAATCTCTGGAGCGACCGACAGATTGCCGCCCTTACAGACGAATGCGCGTGCAACCGACAGGCGCTGCACGCGGTCCCGCAATCAGGGCTTATTCGACTCGAACAGATCCATGATCTGCTTCTTCTCATTCGACGACACGCTCGGCGGCGGCACCGTCGGCGGCGTCATGCCGGCAGGCCCGACGCCGCCCACCGCATCGTTCACACCCGCGGTCGGATTCGCCGAATCCAGCCCGATGCTCGCGACAAACCCATTGCCCGGCGTCATGTCCGTATAGAACAGTTCACCGTCGACGGTCGTCACGCCGTCAGGCTGCGCCGGCTCGCTTTGCGGCACGCCGCGCAACGCGCGCTGCATGTACTCGACCCAGATCGGCAGCGCGAGCTGCGCGCCGAATTCGCGGCTGCCGAGCGTCTTCGGCTGGTCGTAACCCATCCACGCGACCGCCACGAGCGACTGCTGATAACCGGCGAACCAGCCGTCTTTCGCGTCGTTGGTGGTACCGGTCTTGCCCTGCAGGTCCGAGCGATGCAGCACGTTGGTGCCCGCGCCGGTGCCGGCCGTCGCGACCGAATGCAGCAGGCTGTTCATGATGTACGCGTTGCGCGGCTCGAGCGTGCGCGGCGCGTCGCGGCCCGCGGTGAGCGGCTGCGCCCTGGAAAGCGGCTCGCCGCGCGCGTCGGTCACCTCGCTGATCAGATACGGGTTGATGCGATAGCCGCCGTTCGCGAACACCGAATACGCGCCCGCCGACTGCAACGGCGTGACGAGCCCCGCGCCAAGCGCCATCGGCAGATACGGCGGGGTCTTGTCGGCGTCGAAACCGAAGCGCTGCGTGACGAAGTCCTGTGCGTACTTCGTGCCGATATACGACAGGATGCGAATCGACACGAGGTTCTTCGACTTCTGCAACGCGAGACGCATCGGCATCGGGCCGTCCGGCTGGTCGTCGTCCTTCGGCTCCCACGCGTCGCCGCCAGGCGTGCTCGACGGGAAATAGAGCGGCGCGTCGTTGATGATCGTGGCCGGTCCGAGCCCCTTGTCGAGCGCCGCCGAATAGATGAACGGCTTGAAGCTGGAACCGGGCTGACGCCATGCCTGCGTCACGTGATTGAACTTGTTCTTGTTGAAGTCGAAGCCGCCCACCAGCGCGCGAATCGCGCCGTCCTGCGGCGTGAGCGACACGAGCGCGCCTTCCACTTGCGGAAGCTGCGTGATCTGCCAGTTGCCTTTGTCGTCGCTCATCACGCGCACGATCGAGCCCGGCTTGATCTTCGTCGCCGCCGCCGCGCGCGCGCTCAGCGCACTCGCTACAAACCGCAGCCCCTCGCCGCTGACCGTCACCTGCGTGCCGTCGACCAGTTGCGCCTTCACCTGCTTCGGACCCGCGTCCGTGACCACCGCAGCAATGATCTCGCCATTGTCCGGATGATCGGTGAGCGCGTCGTCGATAGCCTGATCGCGGTCGTCGCCAGGCGCCGGCAGTTGCACGAAACCTTCCGGCCCGCGATAACCGTGGCGCCGTTCGTAATCCATCACGCCCTTGCGCACTGCGCGATACGCGGCGTCCTGATCCGCCGAATCGATCGTGGTCGTCACATTCAGGCCGCGCGTGTACGTCTCGTCCTTGTATTGCGCGTACATCATCTGGCGAACCATTTCGGCGATGTACTCCGCGTGCACGCTGTACTCGTTGCCCGGATTGCGCGTGTGAATCTCTTCCTTCACCGCCTGATCGTACTGCTCCTGGCTGATGTAGCGGAGCTCGAGCATGCGCCTCAGAATGTATTCCTGACGAATCTTCGCGCGCTTCGGATTCACCACCGGGTTGTACGCGGACGGCGCTTTTGGCAGGCCCGCGAGCATCGCGGCCTGGGCCAGCGTGATGTCTTTCAGATCCTTGCCGAAGTACACGCGCGCGGCCGCCGCGAAACCATAAGCGCGCTCGCCCAGATAGATCTGGTTCATGTACAGCTCGAGAATCTGGTCTTTCGTCAGCGCGCGTTCGATCTTGTACGCCAGCAACATTTCGTAGATCTTGCGCGTGTAGGTCTTCTCACTCGACAGGAAAAAGTTGCGCGCGACCTGCATCGTGATCGTGCTCGCGCCCTGCGAGGCGCCGCCGTGCGCGAGGTCCGCGAAACCCGCGCGCAGAATACCGACAAAGTCGACGCCGCCATGCTCGTAGAAGCGGTAGTCCTCGATGGCGAGCACCGCTTTTTTCATCTGGTCGGGAATGTCCTGAAAGCGCACGAGGCTGCGCCGTTCCTCGCCGAATTCGCCGATCAGCACGTGGTCCGCCGTGTAGACGCGCAGCGGCACCTTCGGGCGATAGTCGGTGAGCGCCTCGAGCGAAGGCAGTTGCGGCCCCATTACGACGAGCGCATAGCCGACAATCAGCGCGCCCACCACCGCGACGATCGCAACGAGGCTCGCAAACCAGATCGCGATGGTCGCGCCGACGGAGCGGCCGGCTTCGTCGGCGTCGCGCGAAGCGGCGTTGCGTCCCTGGGTGCGGCGGTAGGAGTCCCGGTCTTGACCGGCGGGAGAATGCGAAGAATGCGGTGGTTTGATGATTGGCATGACTGGAATAGTGGGCGCGTGACTCAACCGCTCGACTCAACAGCGTGAGTCAACGCCCTGAGTCACCGCCTTGTTCTCGCGCATGAGACGCGGATGAATACTGAGCGGGCGTTGTCCGGAACGCAAACCGCCGCGCGACCCTTTGCCCCCGGCGAGTCGCCACGGCGCAGCCAGGACAGTATCCGGCGCAACGTAACAGCGCATTTTAAAGAAATCAAGCGGCGCCCAACGCAGTTTTTTTGTAAGAGTTCCCTTCGCGCAAAGCCTCGCGGCGCGCGCGTGGGTAGTTTCGGCAAGCTTTCGATGCGCTTGCGCACACTGCCGGAGTTATCAACAGAAAATGTTGAAAGGCCTGTGGACAAGCCCACAAAAAACGCGACAAGCCGTTGATGTCACGGCATTTTCACGACGCGCCCGTTTCCCATCGGCGCAACTCGTCATATGATGGATTGGGCGCACGCCGATGCGCGCCGCGAAGCGCCACGCCAACAAGTATGCGAGCCGATCATGACAAAGCCCAGCGAACGCATCGTCGTATTCGTCACGCCCGCGCAGAAACGCGCGATTGCCGCTGCAGCCGACCAGCTAGGCGTCAGCGTCAGCGAGCTCATGCGGCGCGCCGTGCTGAGTTTCGACGCGACGGGCGAGCAGGTAAAAGCGGCGAGCATCGTCGACCGGCTCAATGCGCCGCGCGCGCCCGATGCCCTCGACGCGGCGCTGCAGCGCGTCGCGAAAGATACGGCGCGTGAGCGCGCAGCGCTGCCCGCAGCGCTGCGAACGCGCGCGGGCGGCGAGGTGAACGGGCTTGCCGATGCCACTGTCAATGCCAATGCCAATGCCGATGCCAATGCGGACGGAGCGCCATTAACTGCGGCGAGCCGCGCGGCGCGCCAGTCGACGGTGCCGTCCGGCAAAACGCCGGCCGACAGCATGCCGGCCGCTTCGGCACCTGCCCCGCTGCTGCCCGCGGATGTGCTTGCCGCGCTTACCACTGAAGTGGATCCCGACGCTGTCGCGACCGCCGAGGCCGTCGCGCGAATCGCCGCAGCCCGCGCGGCCGCGAGCGACAATCCACAGCCCGCTGCGGTAAGCACGCAGACGCACGTGAAGAGCGTATTCAAGCGCCCTCGCCTCGACACCGCACGCGACGACGATGACCCGCAAGGCGACCTCGGCACCGAGGGCGGCCGCTTCGCATAGCGATAGGCAACAGGCAGCAGGCAAAGCCGATCGGCAAGCCCAATCAATGCGCGAGGCCGATGAGCGAGGCGCAGCCGCATGCGTCGTCCGGCCATTCGCACGCTCTTGCATTCCGCGCAATTCACGCCGGCGACACTCGCCGCTCTCACACTGGGCGTGCTCGCGCATCGCGCCCTTTAAGCGCATTTTAAGAGAGCCCGTGGTGTAATATCCGCGAGCTGCTGAAGGGACTGTCCAGCGTATTCATCGTTGCAGACTTCCCCACTTCGTCACGCGCTGCATGAACGAACCGGACAATTTGCGCTCGTGCTATTGCATTCGGCGCGCGCGCCCCGACCTCCGGTCCGAACGCTGCGCGGCTCGTCGCGTGGCGGCGTAAAGTAGCAATGGCAAGCAGTTGGATGCGCGGGAATTA
Organism: Burkholderia sp. WSM2230; assembly: GCF_000472445.1. Lineage (GTDB taxonomy): Bacteria > Pseudomonadota > Gammaproteobacteria > Burkholderiales > Burkholderiaceae > Paraburkholderia. The sequence continues at coordinate 337,525 of NZ_AXAJ01000003.1, read as the reverse complement.
TTCAGCGCCGACACCATTCTTTGGAGGTTTTCATGTCGCTTTTTGACAGCATTTCGCGCACGCTAAAAGGTCTCCTGAACGACGCGGCCGACTCCGTGCAAGACCCGTCGCGCGACTCGCGCCAGATCGTGCGCGAACTCGACGAGAGCATCGGCAAGGCCGAAAATTCGTTGATCGAAATTCAGGCGCAGGTGGCCACACAGCAAAGCAAGCGCGACGTTGCCGCCGACAAGGCGAAGAAATACGAAGACGGCGCGAAACGTGCGCTGCAAGCCGGCGACGAAGCGCTCGCGCGTCAAGCGCTCGGCGCACAAGCCACGGCCGAGGCCGAACGCGATGCGCTGACGAAGGAACTCGCCACGCTCGAGCCGTCGGTTGCGCAATTGAAGAGCCAGATCGAGGACATGCGGGCCCGTCGCAACGACCTCAACGCGCGCTCCAACATTCTGCAAGCGAAGCAGCAGATCGCCGAAGCTAAAGACGTGGCGGCAACTGCGCTCGGCGGCATCGGCGGGAAGAATCTCTCTGAGGACTTCCAGAAGCTCGAGGACAAGGTCGCGCTTTCGAATGCACGCTCGGACGCACGCCTGAATTCCGCGGACGTCAAAAGCGGCAAGGCGCTCGACGACAAGCTCGCGGATCTGAACCGCGGCCCGTCGGTCGAAGACCGTCTGGAAGCATTGAAAAAGCAGCTCAATACGCCGGCCCAGTAGTTGCGTCAGGCATGCATGACGGCGAGCCGGTGATGATGGACATGCTGCGGCAGCGTCCAGCTCATCGGCCCCCCGGATCGCCGGATGGCCGGATCGCCGGATCGCCGGACCGCCGCAATCGACTGAAGGAGACGGGCGCGTCGCGCCCGGTCCGCAAATGAAAAAACTTATCGCAAGCGCATTGGTCTCGCTGATGCTCGTTTCGACGGCGGCGTTTGCCGTACCCACGGTCCAGCAGATCGAATCCGCGATGTCGCAAGGCAACTGGCAGCAGGCCGACGCCGGCTTGTCCGAAGTGCTGCAGGCGCATCCGAACAATGCGCGCGCGCACTACCTGTACAGCCAGGTGCTCGACCGCGAAGGCCGCTATGGCGACGCGCTCGCCCAGCTTCAACAGGCGAGGACGCTCGACCCGCAAATCCGTTTTACCGACCCCACGCGCTTCGCCCAAACCGAAGCGCGCATTCGCCGGGACGCCGAACGCTCGGGCAATGCCGGAGCCAGATCGACGAGCCGTGCCGACAACCCGTTCGCCCAGCAGAACGCACCGGCCGTGCAGCAACCATCCGCAATCGTCCCGCGCGCGGCTGAGCGCCACGGTCCGGGCATCGGCATGTGGGTCGGCATTCTCATTCTCGTGGGCGTGATCGCGCTGGTGTTGCGCTGGACCTTGCGGCGTGCCCGCAAGCAGGACGACACTCGCGCCGACGACGAGCGTCGCGTGCAGCTCAAACGCGCGACGGAATTGCTCAACACCGTGCGTTCGCTGAAACTCGACGTGAAGCTCTCCACGGCGCCGGGCCACGAGGCGCTGGAAAAGGAAGTGGAAGCCACCGAAGACCAGTTGCGCACGCTTGTCGAAGCGTTGTCGAACAGCAAGAATCCGGTCCCGCCGTATCAGCTCGATGAACTCGAACAGCGCATTGGCAGTTTGCGCGCGCGTGCCGAAGGCCGGGCCGACCCGAACGCGGCGTCCGCGGCCGGCAGCGAGCAGTCGCCCTATGCACGCGAAGCCGAGCGCTTCGGCAATCCGCCGCAAGCGCCTTACCCGCAGCAAGGACCGTATCAGCAGCAGCCACCCGTCGTCGTGCAGCAAGGCGGCGGTTTCGGCGGCGGCATGGGCGGGCTGCTGACTGGCGTGCTGCTTGGCGAAGCGCTGAACTCCGGACGCGAGCGCGTAGTGGAGCGCGACGTGATCGTCGACGATGAAGCGCGCCGGCGCGGTAACGGTGGCGACAATGGCGGCGATAATGGTGGCAACAGCGGCGGCGGCCTCGACTTCGGCCAGGGCTCGAACGACTGGAGCGACAACAGCGGCGGCATCGACATGGGCAGCAACGACGATTCCGGCGGCTGGAGCGACGACACCTGAGTTCTTGCAGCTTGCGTGCAAGTCACGGCATAAACCGCATTCGCATCGACATGAAACAGGCTCCTTCGCGGAGCCTGTTTCGTTTTCAACTGCGTGTCCCGCCGCTTCACGCCCGCCGCGATACAGACGCCCGCTCTTCCTGATGTTGCGCGAGCAGCACCGAGCCCGCAAACAGCCTCACGATGAAACGCTCCGCATAGGCGACGAGCGCCTCACGCCGCGCGGCGCCGGCATCGAGATACTCGGCGGAAAGATGAAACAGTTGCAGCACAACCTGCGTGCATACTTCATCGACCACATCGCGCGCGAGTGTCGGCATGAGCTGCAATTGCACGACGTCATCCGCCATTTCCGCCGACACCGCGTGAAGCGTCGCGCGCACAGCTTCGCGCAACGCCGGCGACGTGCCGTGATATTCCGCTAACGCGCTCAGAAACGCCTCGCGGTTTTCCAGCGCAAACATGAAGAACGCGACGCATGCGCGCCTCGGCACGCTGTGCGGTTCGTCGTGCGCGGCAAGCCAGCGCTCGCGGCGCAGCATGGGCCGCAAGCGGCGGCTGACCGATTCGACGGCCTCGCGCGCGAGATCGTCGAGCGTGTCGAAATGACGATAGAACGTGTTCGGATTCAGCCCCGCTTCGCGCGCGAGTTCGCGCAGACCGAGGCTGGCGAAGCTGCGTCCGCCCGCGGTCAGGCGTAGCGCGGCGTCAATCAGTTTGCGCTTGCCGGCGGGCAATTCCTGCGCGGCCGCGCTGTCGTTATGCGATTGCGGCGCCGCTTCCAATAGGGATTTCATGGCCTTGATGGTGGGCTTTGAATCACCGCGCGGGGCGCGCGTTTAATAGGCGTACTCTAAACGATCTTGACGCGAGGTGTACAGTTGTCTACCCTGCGCGTTACGTTCGAGCGGCCACCGTCGACGGACATGCCGCTGGCTGCCGCGCGGGCCGGAGCATACAAAGCCAGCACACGAAGGCCACGCACAAAGACAGCGCACAAACATTTCCTGCCGGAGACCGACGTGACATCCGCTTCATCCGCCGCATTCACACAAGCCATCGCGCCGCGCATTGCGATCGTGGGCAGCGGCTTTTCCGGCATCGGCATGGCTGTGCGGCTGCAAAAAATGGGCATCACGTCGTTCACGATCTACGAAGCCGCCGCGGATATCGGCGGCACGTGGCGCGACAACACCTATCCGGGCGCCGGGTGCGACGTGCCCTCGCATCTCTATTCGTTTTCTTTCGAACCCAACCCCGCGTGGTCGCGCGTGTTCAGCGGCCAGGCGGAGATTCTCGCCTACCTGAAGCATTGCGCGCGCAAATACGGCGTGGACCGTTACGTGCGCTGCAATGCGCGCGTGGTGGCCGCGCGCTTTGACGAAGCGCGTCATGTGTGGAACATCGAACTCGACGCGGGCGGCACGCGCGAGCACATCGAGGCCGACGTGCTGATCGCCGCGAGCGGCGGCCTGTCGCGCCCGGCGATGCCGCGAATCGCGGGAATCGATCGCTTCGAAGGCAAGCTCTTTCATTCCGCGCGCTGGGACCATGGGTATCCGCTCGAGGGCAAGCACGTCGCGGTGATCGGCACCGGCGCGAGCGCGATCCAGTTCGTGCCGGAAATCCAGCCGCACGTCGCGCAACTCTCTCTGTTCCAGCGCACGGCGCCGTGGATCATGCCGAAGCCCGACAAGCGCATCGGCAGGCGTGCGCGCTGGCTTTTCGAGCACCTGCCCTTTACGCAGCGCTTCGTGCGCAGCGCGATCTACTGGAAGCTCGAATTACAGGCCATTGGATTCGTGAGGAATCCGGAATTCATGAAGCGGCCGATGAAGTTGTGCCTCAGCTACCTCGAGCGGCGCGTCAAGGACACGGAGCTGCGCGCGAAGCTCACGCCGAACTATCGCCTCGGCTGCAAGCGGGTGCTGCTGTCGAGCAACTACTATCGCGCGCTCATCGAACCCAACGTGAATGTGATTACGACGGGCATCCGCGAAATCGTCGCGGACGGCATCGTCACGCAGGACGGTGTGCATCGTCGTGTGGATGCGATCATTTGCGGCACGGGCTTTCAGTTCAACGATGTCGGCCCGCCATTCGACGTAACAGGCGTAGGCGGCGCGGACCTCGGTGCGCTGTGGCTGCGCGACGGACCGCAAGCGTATCTCGGTACGAGCATCGCGGACTTCCCGAACTACTTCATGATGGTCGGCCCCAACACGTTTCTCGGCCACAACTCGATGATCTACATGATCGAGTCGCAAGTGCAGTACATCGCCGATTGCCTGCGCGCGCTGCGCCGACGCAACGCTCGCACGATGAACCTGCAGCCCGACGTGCAACGCGACTACAACGCGCGCCTGCAACAGAACATGCGGCGCTCGGTGTGGGCGAGCGGCTGCCATAGCTGGTATCAGACAAGCAGCGGCAAAGTGACCACGCAGTGGCCCGGATTCTCGTTCAACTTTCGCAAACGGACGCGCCGCGCGCGCCCAGGCGACTATCGCTTCCTGCCTTGATGCGTGAGACGGCGAGGTCGGGTTGCAAGTCCGATTCAAATAAAAAGGGAGACGGAAAATGGCAAGCATCGAACCGCAGTCGTCGAATTCATCCGCATCCAGTTGCACCGCTCCGCTGCCGCCCCGCTCGCTCGCCGCCCGCCTCGGGATCACAAGCGTGCCGCGCGACGAATTGCGGCAGCGCTACACCCAAAGCGGCTCGAAGTTCATCGGCATCATGGGCGCCGACGTGCATTATGTGGACGAGGGCAGCGGCGACGTCATCGTGATGATTCATGGGTTTGCATCTTCGCTGCACACCTGGAACCGTGTCGCGGATGAACTGAAGCGCGCATACCGTGTGATCCGTCTCGACCTGCCGCCGTTCGGCGTCACGGGCCCGCTGCGCTCCAGCACAGGCGCGATCGAAACGATGAACCTGCCGACCTACCGGCGTTTCATCGACACCTTTTTGCAGGCACTCGGCATTACGCGCGCGACTTTCATTGGCAATTCGCTCGGCGGGCTGATTTCGTGGGACTACGCGGTACGGCATCGCGAGGCTGTCGAGCGGCTCGTGCTGATCGACTCCGCGGGTTTTCCGATGCGGCTGCCTGTCTACATCGGCCTTTTCAACAGCGCGCTGGTGCGCGCAAGTTCGCCGCGCTGTCTGCCCGAGGCGATCATCAGGAGCGCGGTGCGCAACGTGTACGGCGATCCACGCAAACTCGACGCGCTCACGCTGCGGCGCTACATCGAGTTTTTCCACGGCGAAGGCACGCGCGCTGCGATTGGCAAAATGGTGCCCACGCTCGACTTCGCCGAGCTCGATACCAGCGTGCTGACCACATTGGCAGTCCCGACGCTCGTGTTGTGGGGCGACAAAGACCGCTGGATTCCCACCACGCACGCGGCCGAATTCGCCGGGCGCATTCCAGGCGCGAAGTCGGTGATGTATCCGGGCCTTGGGCACATTCCGATGGAGGAAGCGCCCGAGCGCGTGCTGGCGGATCTGCGCGCTTTTCTCGGCATGGACCGCGAACACGCCGCGGCCCTGCGCTCGCCGGATGAAAACACACGCCGCACGCCAGCGTGATAGTGGGTGGTGGTGCGAATGTCTAACCGCCGCCGCCGAGAAAGCGCAGCAAGCCCCAGAGAAACTGGCAGAGCATGACGAGCAGTTGCCAAAGGTGATAGAGCTGTTGCCAGCCCGAAACGCGCGCGAAGGAATCGATCATCGTTACAGTTGGTGAGGAACAGCGGCGGCGCTGTTGCCGAAGAGCGAAAGTGCCGCGCCGCCGCAGCGCACATGATAACGACTGCGGGATACCCCGTATCAAGTCGGCCGAAAGCCAGCCGTAAACGCATCGAGAAGACGCTGTGTTCTCGCGCGATCAGCGCGTAGGCGGCAGCGTCGCCAGCGTCATCAAGGTCAAGGAGACGTCCATGTCGCGTTTCAGCTTTCGCCGGCCGGCCCGCTCGCAAGGAGTGGTCGGCGATATTGCCGCGCAGGCGGGCAAACTGGGTATCGAAATCTGCGATGTGTCGGGCCACGTCGACGAGGTCGCCGCGCGCGTGCAGCATCAGGCGCAGGTGTGCCGGGCGCTGCGCGAGTCCGCCGCGCAGACGCTCGCGGGCAATCATCGCATAGCGACTGCAGCGCGCGGTATGCGCGATGTATCGGCGCACGCGGCGACCGGCGTGCAGGAGTCGCAACAGACGCTGGAGGCGTCGCTCGCCGACATCCACGGCCTGGTGGAAGGCGTGACGGTGATCGAAAACCAGATCGGCGCTTTGCGCAGCGCGCTTGCGCATGTCAGCCGCGTCTCCGAGGAAATCTCGCTGATCGCGCGGCAAACGCATCTGCTCGCGCTGAATGCCGCGATCGAAGCAGCGCGCGCCGGCGAGTCGGGCCGCAGTTTCGCGGTGGTGGCGGCCGAGGTGAAGAACCTGTCGGCGAAAACCGCGCAGGCGACCGGCCAGATCGAGACCACGCTCGCGCAGCTCACGCAGCAGACCGAGCAGCTGATCAACGAAGGCTCGGTGAATACCGAGCGAGCGCATCGCGTGCGCGAAGGCACGCGCAAGATCGGCGACGTCGTGCATTCGACGGGAGACGCGATCGCGCATCTGAACAACGAGGCGGAACAGATCGCCGCGCTCACCGGCGAGATCGAGACACAGTGCGGCGGACTGGAGGCGCAGGTACTGGAAATGGCGAGCGGCGTCGAAGACTCCAGCGAAAACTTCGTGCAGGCGAAAGATCGGCTCGGCAATCTGCTCGGCGTGTCCGAAACCCTGATCGAACTGACGGCGGCGGCAGGCGTGGAGACGACCGACACACGCTTTATCGAAGCCGTGCAGGACGCGGCCACAGCCGTGAGCAAGGTGTTCGAGGCGGCGGTCGCGCGCGGCGAGATTTCGCTCGACGATCTCTTTGATCAACACTACGTGCCCGTGCAGGGCAGCAATCCTCAGCAATTCATGACGCGCTTTACGGCTTTTACCGATCGCGTCTTGCCGGCGATTCAGGAGCCCTTACTCGATCTCGATCCACGAGTCGCGTTCTGCGCGGCAATCGACGTGCGCGGTTATCTGCCGACGCACAATCTGAAGTTCTCTTTACCTCAGCGCGACGACGTCGTATGGAATATGGCCAATTGCCGGAACCGGCGCATTTTCAATGACCGCACCGGACTTGCGGCTGGCTCGCATACGAAGAAGTTTCTGCTGCAGACCTATCGGCGCGATATGGGCGGCGGCGAGTTTGTGTTGATGAAGGATGCGTCCGCCCCGGTGTTCGTGCAGGGGCGGCATTGGGGCGGCGTGAGGATTGGGTATCGGGTTTAGTTGTTACCTGAACCCTTGGGGCGCGACAAACTTATGCGAGCCCCACCCTCCTCTTTTCCGCGCGCTGCATAAAATAATTGACCGCCACGACGCCAACGGTCACCACCGCGATGAACAAGGTTGCCAACGCATTCATCTCGGGATTCAGCCCCAATCTGACGCGCGAGAAAACCACCAGCGGCAACGTCGTGGAGCCCGGCCCCGACAGGAACGCGGACAAAACCAGATCGTCGATGGAAAGCGTAAAAGACAACAGCCACCCCGACACCAGCGCCTGAGAAATCAACGGCAAGGTAATCGAGAAAAACACCCGCACAGGCGTCGCGCCGAGATCGAGCGCCGCTTCCTCCAGCGAAGGATGCAGTTCCTTCACACGCGACTGCACGATAATCGCCACGTATGAAATGCACAGCATGACGTGCCCGATCCAGATCGTGAAAATGCCGCGCCCCGCCGGCCAGCCGAGCCACTTCGCCATTTCGATGAATAGCAGCAGCAGCGATATGCCCTGAATCACCTCGGGAATCACGAGCGGCGCGTTGATCATGCCGGTGTAAAGCGTGAAGCCGCGAAAACGCCCCATGCGCGCGAGCACGAAACCCGCCCACGTGCCGATAATCACCGACGCAAACGCCGTCAGCACCGCCACTCTCAGCGAGAGCCATGCTGCTGCAATCAGCTCGTCGTCGTGTAGCAAGGCCGCATACCAGCGCGTGGAAAAACGCGTCCATACCGTGACGAGTTGCGATTCGTTGAACGAATAGACGATCAGGCTGATGATCGGCACATACAGAAACAGAAAGCCCAACGCCAATGCGGTGAACTGCAAGAACCGGTTCGGCTTCATCAGCGTCGCTCCTCCATCGCCTTGGCCTGCGCGTACTGGAAAAACGCCATCGGCACCAACAGCAGCAATACCATCGCGCACGTCACAGCCGATGCCATCGGCCAGTCGGCATTATCGAAAAACTCATTCCACATCACGCGGCCGATCATCAGCGTATTCGCGCCGCCAAGCAATTCCGGAATCACGTACTCGCCCACCGCGGGGATGAATACCAGCAGACAACCGGCGATAATGCCGTTCTTCGAAAGTGGCAAGGTGATGTGCCAGAACGCTTTCCACGGCCTCGCGCCGAGGTCGTAAGCGGCTTCCAGCAAGGTCATGTCCATTTTCACGAGATGCGCGTACAACGGCATCACGAGAAACGGCAGGTATGAATACACCATGCCGATATAAACAGCCGTATTCGTGTGATACAGCTCGATTGGCGAATGAATCAGGCCGATCGACATCAGAAAGTTATTCAGCAGCCCGTTGTTTTTCAGAATGCCGATCCACGCGTACACGCGAATCAGGAAAGACGTCCAGAACGGCAGCATGACGGCCATCATCAGCAGATTACGGCGCGCCGGATTCGAGCGCGCGATGTAATACGCCATCGGATAACCGATCAGCAGGCACAGCAGCGTGGAAATCGCCGCCACCACGACGGAATTCACATACGTCGCGAAATAAAGGCTGTCCGTCACGAGAAACGCGTAATGCGACAGATCGAGCTTGATATTGAGCGCGCCGTCGGCGAAATTCGTGAGTTCCGTGTATGGCGGAATGCCGAGCTGCAAATCGGCAAAGCTGATCTTGACGACCAGCAGAAACGGCACCAGAAAAAACAGCAGCAGCCAGACGAAGGGACCGGCCACCACCGCGGTGCGGCCGGTCAGATTGAAGCGCCGCACCGGCCAGTTAAGAACAGCGTTGAACTGGCGCTTCATGACGTCAGCACCACACCGGCCGATGCGCTCCAGCGCACGTACACCTCGTCGCCCCACGTGGGCGGATCGATTTCCGTGAGCGCGAGGCTCGTCACGTTGGCGATCACGGTCTTGCCGCCCTCGAGCTTCACGTGATACAGCGAGTAGCCGCCCATGTACGCGATATTGGAGACCACGCCCTTGCCCCAGTTGAACGCGCCTTCGGGCGGCTTGCGCGTGAGCGCGATGCGCTCCGGCCGCACCGAGATTGTCACCGGCATGCCGAGCGGGCCGGTAATGCCGTGGCTCACATACAGGCGGCAGGTGAGATCCGGCGTTTCGATAAAGACGTGGTCGGGTTCGTCCTCGACAGTATGACCTTCGAACAGATTTGTCGAGCCGATGAATTCCGCCGAGAAACGGCTGTTCGGATACTCGTAGACTTCGTGCGGCGTGCCGAGCTGCACGATCTCGCCTTCGCTCATGACGGCGAGGCGGCTCGCCATGGTCATCGCTTCTTCCTGATCGTGCGTGACCATGATGCAGGTCACGCCGACCTTGTCGAGAATGTTCACGAGTTCGATCTGCGTGCGCTGGCGGATCTGCTTGTCGAGCGCGGACATTGGTTCGTCGAGCAGCAACAGTTTCGGCCGCTTGACCAGCGAACGCGCCAGCGCGACACGCTGCTGCTGGCCGCCGGAGAGCTGATGCGGCTTGCGCTTCGCGAAGCGGGCCATCTGCACGAGTTCGAGCGCGGTCTGCACGCGCTCCTTCAGTTCGGTCTTCGGCACGCCCTCCTGCTTCAGACCGAACGCGACGTTCGACTCCACCGTCATATGCGGAAAGAGCGCATATGACTGGAACATCATGTTGACCGGCCGGCGATACGGCGGCAGTTGCGCCAGATCTTCGCCGTCGATCAGGATCTTGCCCGAGCTCACGCTCTCGAGCCCGGCGAGCATGCGCAGCAACGTCGACTTGCCGCAGCCGGAACTGCCGAGCAGCGCGAACAGCTCGCCCTTCTTCACCGACAGATTGACCCCTTTCACGGCCACGGTCTCGCCAAACTTCTTCACGACGTCGACGACCTGCACGAAATTCCCGGCTGCGTCGTTGATCGCGGCGTTGCCGACGGCGGACGGCCCGGCCGTCCGGTCGAGCGCGCCCGACTGCTCACTACTCATCACAATGCTTTACTCCGGCGTTTGACGAACAAAGCCCCCGGTGAACAACCGAGGGCTTCTTGATGATGCCGACCCGTTCACTGTAGCCGCGGGTCAGCGGCCGGACTTGAACTCGGTCCACAGCCGCGTCTGCAGCCGCTGTACTTCGGCCGGCAGCGGCTTCAACAGGAACAGCGTCTTGATGACTTCAGGCGGCGGGTACACGGCCGGATCGTTCGCGACGTCCTTGTCCACGTATTTGCGCGCTTCGAGGTTCGCGCTCGGGTAGTAAACGGCGTTGGTGATCGCGGCGTGCACTTGCGGCGTTTCGATGTAGTTGATCCACTCGAGCGCGGCTTCCTTGTTCTTCGCGTCCTTCGGAATCGCCATCACGTCGAACCACACCGGCGCACCGCCCTTCGGAATGTAGTACTCGATCTTGTAGGGTTTCTTCGCCTCAATCGCGCGATGCTTCGCAATCACGACGTCGCCCGACCAGCCGTAGGCGAAGCAGACGTCGCCACCGACCAGATCGTTGATATAGCCCGACGAGTTGAACTGCGTGATATACGGACGGATTTTCTTCAGCATGGCGAGCGCGGCGCGGTAGTCGGCCGGGTTCGTGCTCATCGGATCCTTGCCGATGTAATGCAGCGCGGCGGCGAACATCTGGTCCGGCGCGTCGAGCACGGACACGCCGCAGGCCTTCAGCTTCGAAATGTTTTCCGGCTTGAAGAGGATGTCCCAGTTATCGAGCGGCACGTTCTTGCCGAGAATCTGCTGGGCCTTGGTGACGTTGTAGCCGAGCCCGGTCGTGCCGTATGCCCAGGGCACCGTGAACTTGTTGCCCGGATCGGCGCCGGCGACGAGCGCCATCAGCGACGGATCGAGATACTTGAGGTTGGGCAGCTTCGATTTGTCGAGCGGGGCGAAAATGCCCGCGGCGATCTGCTTGCCGGCGTAATTGCTGGTCGGCACGACGATGTCGTAACCCGAATTGCCTGTCAGAAGCTTGGCTTGCAGGGTGTCGTCGCTGTCGTAGTTGTCGTACTTGACCTGGACGCCGGACTGCTTGGTGAAGTTCGGAATGGTGTCCTTGGCGATGTAATCGGACCAGTTATACACGTTGAGCTGTGTATCTTTCGCTGCCGCCGTCAGCCACGGCGCCGCGCACAAGACCAGCGCAGCCACTTGCCCCACTACCCGTCTTTTCATCCCGTTCTCCGATCTGACCGGTCCGAGCCGGCCGTCCTCACGCACGCCGCGACGCAGCGCCGATGCTGCGCTTGCGGCTCCCCTGAAAAACCCGAAAACTACCATCAATTATTGCGCGGTCCAAAAAAAATGCCGCAGTGTCGCGCAAACGGTACAGCGTAAGCCGCGCAGGCGGAAAATGGGCGCAATTTTAGCGGGTTATGGGCGCGTGTCTACCTGAAAAAAACCCCCGGGAAGCAGGACGATGACGGGGCGGTGATGAGCGACGGCGCCGGCTGCCTGGCCGGGGTTCGGGGTTGGCGGTGTGGTTGACTGTGTGTTGGGGTGGGCGAGCCAGGCTGTGCGCTGAACGGTCTGGCTTTGCGCGGGGTTCCCATGCAGGGTCCATTCGCGCTTTGAGCGGGCTTCGAGCAGGATTCAAACAGGGGTCAGGCAGGCCTCGAGAACGCATCAAGCGCGCTTCGAGCAAGCCACAAGCCGACGTCCCAAGCCAACACGATGCCCGGCGACGGAGCACAATAGCTGACAACCGCCCACCGGTGACGGGGGCGCGGGCTCGGTTCCCATGTCGGTCGGTGTCGGTCGGTGTCGGTCGGTGCCGGTCGGTGTCGGTCGGTGTCGGTCGGTGTCGGTGCGGCTCGGTCAGTGTCGGTGCGGCTCGGTCAGCTCGGTCAGCTCGGCCAGCTCGGCCAGCTCCGTCGGCTCCGTCGGCTCCGTCGGCTCGGTCGCTGTCGGCGTGGCTTGGTCGCCCAGCTCGTACCTGGCCGCCCGCCCCCGCCCAGCGAAAACACAGCGCATACCATCTGCCCACGTCCCCGCGACTCACGGCTGCCGCCCCTCCGCCGGGCACAGGCCTTGCGGAATCAGGCAGTCTTTGACCTCAGGCACCCATGAACACCAATCCGTTCGCGCTGCGCCCAAACCGCCGTCGGCGTCTACCCGAAGGAGGACCGGCGCACTGGTTCTCGTTCGTCGGCGCGGGTGCGCTGATCGCCGTCGGCTATATCGATCCCGGCAATTGGGCGACGGCGCTCGGCGCGGGCGCCGGCTACGGCTACAAGCTGCTCGGCATGGTGGTGCTTTCCAGCCTGATGGCGATGCTGCTGCAATGGCTGTCGTCACGGCTCGGCGTCGTGACAGGGCGCGACCTCGCGCAGGTCTGCCGCGAGCGCTCCGGGCCCCGCCGCACGATCTTTCTGTGGCTCACCAGCGAGGTCGCGATCATCGCCTGCGACGTCGCCGAGGTGGTCGGTAGCGCCGTCGCGCTGCAACTGCTGCTGAGCGTCTCGCTGACCGTGGGCGTGCTGATGTCGGCGGTATGCACGTTCGCGCTGCTCGCGCTCCAGCAGAAAGGCGGCCGCAAGCTGGAAGCGGTGATCGCGTCGCTGATCGGTTTCGTCGGTCTGTGCTTCGTGATCGAACTGGCGCTCGCGCGGCCCGACTGGCATGCCGCGCTGGCCGGCACCGCGCCGAGCCCGGCACTGCTGCGCAATGCGGGCATGCTATGGCTCGCGGCGGGCATCGTCGGCGCGACGGTAATGCCGCACAATCTCTATCTGCACTCGTCGCTCGTCAAGCACCATGCGCCCGACAGCAGCGACGCGCAGATCCGGGCCGCGTTGCACGTTGTCAATATCGACACCATCGGCTCGCTTCTCTTTGCTTTCGTGATCAATGCCGCACTGCTGATCGTCGCGGCGGCTGTGTTCTATTCGAGCGGTCACCGCGACGTCACGGATCTCGCGGACGCGCATCGTCTGATCGCGCCGCTCGTCGGCACACGCTGGGCCGGCATTCTGTTCGCAGCGGCACTGCTCGCCTGCGGCCTGAGCGCGACCGTGACGGGCACGCTGGCGGGCCAGGCGGTAATGGAAGGCTTTCTGCAATTGCGGCTGCCGCGCTGGAAGCGCGCGCTGCTCACGCGCGCACTCGCGATCGGACCGGCCCTCGTAGCCGTGACGATGTTCGGCCAGGAAGGCTCGAATCAGTTGCTGGTCGCAAGCCAGGTGGTGCTGAGTCTGCAATTGCCGCTCGCCGTAGTGCCGCTGATCCGCTATGCGTCCGACGCCCGCCTGATGCGCGACTGGCGCGTGCACGGCGTGCCGCTGGTGCTGGCGTGGATGTCCGCAAGTTTCATCATCATGCTCAACGGCGCGCTGCTGTGGCAGGTCGCATTCGGCGATTGAGGCGGCCGGCTCAAGCGACCGCTGCTACGGTTTCGGCTGCGGTTGCAGTGAACTTGTAAATATTCTTTTAGTCTCGAAGTTTGCGCCGCGCGACTGAGCGCTGCTGCGCCGCCACCTGCTGCCGTGATCTACATGGCTGCGCGCGGAGTCGCGGCGGCCATTCTCCGCCACCGAGTTTTGCATCTGCAAGCGTCTCGCCCCCAAGACGGCGAGGCAATGCGATGCGATGCATCGTGCATAACTTCACCCGACACGCGTCGCGCCGTTTGCCTCGCAGCCCTCGCTCCTGGACGATAGCCCATGCCTCTTGCTGCTTTCTGCCTCGCGTTCCTTACCGCTACTTTCGATTGCTTCACCCATCGTACGTCCACGACGCAGCGCCGCCCGCCCGGCTACCGGAACCGGAACCGGAACCGGAACCGCAGCAAGCTCGCACGCGCCGTTGCGGTACTGGCCTTGTGCGCGGTCTCCGGCGAGGCAGCCGCCACGGTCGCCATGCTGCAGCCCGCGCGCATCGCCGCGGCCAATGAGCCGCTGCAGATCACCCTGCTCTATTCCGCCGACGACGCGGTTCCTCTGACCGTCACCGTGCCCCAGACCTTGCGCGTGAATCTGAGCGGCGGCGAGCAATCTCCGCGGCCGCTGGAACTCGCGCGCGAAGCGGGCGTGCCCGACACGCTGCGTCTGCGGCCGGGCCAGTTCCGCAAGGTGCGCTTCACCACGCCCTGGCCGGAATCGGCGCGCGGCGAAGTACGCATCGACCCAGTTGGCTTCGACGCTTCGCCGGCGCTCGTCGTGATCAATCGCGGCCCCGAACAGGATGCGATCGCTCAGGCCGAGCGCAGCGAGAGCAAGGCCAGCACGCCCGCGCAGGCCGCTGCGACGGCGGCCGCGCTCGACGGTCCGTCGGGCGACGCGATCGCGCCGCCCGGAGACTCGTTGTTGACGACCGGACGCGGCGTCCTCGCGCACGTCTCCTATTACGAGCCGATGTATATCGCCGCCGGCCACAACGGCGACACCAATGCGCGGTTGCAGCTGAGCTTCAAGTATCGCCTGCGCATCCCGGACGACCTGCGCTCCAAAGCCTTCACGGACAACCTGTACTTCGCGTACACGCAGACATCGGTATGGGATCTTTCCGCCGACTCGCGGCCGTTCCGCGACACGACATACTCGCCGCAGCTGTTCTACTACGTGCCGGACACCGGCTGGCGCAGTCCGTTCTTTACGCGGATGGGTTTCGCGGCCGGCATTGCGCATGAATCGAACGGCAAGGGAGGAAACGATTCGCGCAGCATCAACATGCCGTTTATCCGCCCGACGTGGGAATTCGGCGATCTGACAGCGAATCATCTGACGGTGTCGCCGAAGATCTACTACTATCTCGGCAAAAAAAACAACCCCGACATTGCGGATTATCGGGGCTATGTGGACCTGCTCGTCAAATACGGCAGCCCGGACGGCTGGCAACTGGCGACCACGCTGCGCAAAGGCACGAAGCACTGGTACGGCAGCGTCGACACGCAATTGACCTATCCGCTCGCGAAGCTGCTCGGCAGCGCGTGGGGCGGCTATCTGTGGATCGGCTATTTCAACGGCTACGGCGAGGACCTGCTCGACTACAACAACCGTCAGCACTGGATGGCGCGGATCGGCTACAGCATTGCGCGATGAAACCGCCGGGCGCGTAGCAGCGCGGCCGGCCTCGCCGCCCGACCCGAGACTCGAGACTCGAGACTCGAGCAGGCTCGCGCCGCGTATCGGTTAACATAGCGGCACTCCGCTTTTCTGCTGCAAGGTTCAAGATGGCTTCCAATCTCCACGCTCTTCCCGACAGCCCATGCATTGGCGTGTGCTCGACACTTTTCGACGAGGTCTGCAAAGGCTGCGGCCGCACGGCCGGCGAGGTGTCGAACTGGGTGTTCCTGAGCGACGAAGAAAAGCGCGCCGTGTGGACGCGCATCGAGCAGGAAGGCACTGCCATGCGCTTTCAGAACGACAAGCTTTGAGCGAATTGCAAGGGCGTCCGCTCGGACACCCCTGCGAAGCCGCTTACTCCATGCGCCGGGTCACTGCTCAGAAGCGCATGCCGACGCCAAGCCCCACCACCACCGGATCGATGCTCACGCGGCCGAGCGCCTGCCCGCCGAGCGATGCGTCCGTGTGCATCCAGATTTTCTTGATGTCCGCATTGACGAACAGCGTCTTTGTCACCTGCACGTCCACGCCTGCCTGCAGCGCCGGACCGAAGCTGTGATTGCGGATCGACACCGGCTGAGCGCCGGCGTGCAGCCCATTGTTGTAGAACAGCGTGTAGTTCATGCCCGCGCCGACATAGGGACGCACGCGCCCGGCGTGATTGAAGTGGTATTGCAGCAGCAACGTGGGCGGCAGGACGTTCACGCCGCCCAACCCGCCGATGCTCGACGTGAGCTGATGGCGCGAAGTGCCGAGAATCAGTTCGACGCCGAGATTGTCGCGAATCATGTAGGTCAGATCGAGCTCCGGCACCGTCGCGTTGTTCACGTCCGTGTTCAGTGTCGACAGCGTTCCCGTCGTCGAGACGCTCGGCATGATGCTGATTGCGCGCAGACGCACCAGCACGTCGCCGGCGTGGATGCCGCTCATCGAGTCTTCGGCGGCAGCATGTGCAGGCGCGCTCAGCGCGGCCCCGCAAAGCAGCGCCGATGCAATTGCGGCGGCCCTGATCGTGTTACTGAGCGAGAGTTTCATTTTTCCCTTCCCCGTTTATTGATGATGTGCGGGGATTGTCGAAGCTTAGGCCGCGCGACAGTTTGACTCGCATCAACCGAGCGAAAACGCCCAACGTCCTGCGACAGCCGGTCGCGCCACGCCGGTCAGCAGCAGTTCGATCAGGTCGTGCACGCTGCGAATCGCCGAGCCGAACGGCAGCGCTTCCTTGCCGCGGAAAAACAGCCCGTTCGCCACGTCGCCGCGCAACGCCGCGGCAAGCCGCGTGTCGATGCAGAAATGTCCGAACTTCTCGACGCCGTCGCGCAAGCCGCATACGCTCAGGCACTCGAGCGCGGTCGGGCACGCATGTCTGAGCGCGCCGACCTTCTCGCGAATACGCGCCTCGTGGCGCAGATAGCGCGTGAGCCACGGCGTTTTCACGGCGCGCGCGGGCAAGCCGGTCACGCTGACGAACTCGACGATGTCTTCCGGCGCGGCCTCAGCCAGAACGCGCTTGAAGTTCGGATGCGCGTCGCCTTCCTCGGTCACGGCGAACGGCGTGCCGAGCTGCACACCGCTCGCGCCTGCGTTCAGCAGCGCGCGCACGGCCTCATGGCTATTGATACCGCCCGCGAGGACCAGCGGCACCTCTTTGCGATCGAGCCCGAGCGAGGCAAACACGGCCTCCAGTTCCTCGAGGATGCGCATGAAGTCAAAGCGCTGATCGTTCATGTCGGCGATGTTCGTGACGCCGAGATGGCCGCCGGCATGCGCCGGATGCTCGATCACCACCGCGTCGGGCAAGCGGCCCTTCTTCATCCACTTCTTCAGCACGAGCGCGACGCCACGGCTGTCCGACAGGATTGGGATCAGCGCAATGTCGTGGCCTTGCGTCATCTCCGGCAGATCAAGCGGCAGGCCTGCGCCCATCACAATGGCGTCGGCGCCGCTTTCGCAGGCGACGCGCACATAATCCGCCTGCGCGCTGACCGCCTTCATCACGTTGACGGCGATCATGCCGCGGCCTTCGCTGAGCTTCTTTGCCGCCTGGATTTCGCGCGCGAGCGCCGTGAGGTTCGCCTGTTCGAGCGTGGCGCGGTCGGGCGACTGCCGGCAGAGTTCGACGAGGTCAGGATGGTGATGGCGCAGGTCGATGCTCGCGATGGTGCCGAGCGCGCCCTCGCGCGCAACGCTGCCGGCGAGACGGTGCGCCGAAATGCCGACGCCCATGCCGCCCTGCACGATCGGCAGTAACGAGCGGCCGCGGATGACTAGCGGAGAGAACGAATGAGAGTGAAGCATGACGTACCCGACGGACGATTATCGAAGCGTGGATAATCGTCCGTCGGGCGCGGCCGGAGTTGCGTCAGATCAAGCTGCGCGCGAATGGGCTCGCCGCATCTGCGTGAAGGTTGACGCCGGTCATCCTTATCAGACTTTGAATTGCATCGACTTGAACTCGAGATATTCCTCGAGGCCATAGACGCCGTTCTCGCGTCCAAAGCCCGATTGCTTGAAGCCGCCGAACGGCGCCGCCATATTCCACGCGCCGCCGTTGATGTCCACCTGGCCCGTGCGCATGCGGCGCGCGACGCCGCGTGCGCGCTCGTCGCTGCCCGCCCACACCGCGCCGCCGAGTCCGTATGGCGAATCGTTGGCAATCCGAATCGCTTCCTCTTCGTCTTTGTAGGTCAGAATGGACAGCACCGGGCCGAAGATTTCCTCTTGCGCGATCGTCGCCTTCGGATGGACGCGGCCGAACACCGTCGGCTTGACGAAGAAGCCTTTCGACACGCCGCCGGGCAGTCCCGCGCCGCCCGTCACCAGTTCGGCACCCTCCTCGATGCCCTTCGCGATGTACTGCTGCACGCGCGCTTGCTGCGCGGCGGACGCGAGCGGTCCGAGACGCGTTTTTTCATCGCGCGGATCGCCAGGGGCATAGCTTTCGGCCGCCTGTTTCGCAAGCGAGCGGGCTTCGTCGTAGCGCGCCTCGGGCACCAGCATGCGCGTGTGCGCGGAGCAGGTCTGCCCCGAGTTCAGAAAGCATGCGCTGACCGTGCCTTTGACGGCGGCGGCGAAATCGGCGTCGTCGAGAATGACGGACGCCGACTTGCCGCCCAGTTCGAGCGCGACACGCTTGATAGTCGCCGACGCCAGCTCGGACACGCGCTTGCCCGCGCGAGTCGAGCCCGTGAACGACACCATATCGACCGATGGATGGCTCGCCAGCACTTCACCGACCACCGGCCCATAACCGCTCACGAGATTGAACACGCCGGCGGGCAGCCCGGCTTCGTGAATCGCCTCGGCCAGCACGAACGCATTGAGCGGCGCGATCTCGGATGGCTTGAGCACTACCGTGCAACCAGCCGCGAGCGCCGCCGCGACCTTCAGCGTGATCTGATTGAGCGGGTAGTTCCACGGCGTGATTGCTGCGACCACGCCGACCGGCTCGCGCACGACGAGCGAATTGCCGACGCGCTTCTCGAACTCGAAGCTCTTTGCGAGTTCCGCGTACGCGCTCCAGTTGTAGACGGGACTGCCCACCTGAATCGCGCGCGCGAGCTTCACCGGCATGCCGACTTCGCCTGCGATCAACCCGGCCAGTTCGTCGGTGCGTGCTTTCAGGTTCGCCGCAATGCGCTCCAGATAATCGCCGCGCTCCGCGGCGGGCGTCGCGGCCCAGCCGTCGAAGGCCACGCGCGCGGCCGCGATTGCGCTTTCGGCGTCGGCCTCGACGCCTTCGGGAATGCGTCCCATGACCTGCTCGGTGCCGGAGTCGATCACGTCGATCGTGCCGGTGCCGCACGGCGCGATCCATTTGCCGTCGATATAGAGTTTGTCGTAGGTCTTCATGATGATCGGCCCCTGCTTCGGATGTTGGTTGTTCTATTCTAACCAGCGTGGGGCAACGGCTCGGGTGCCTCGGGCGCGTGCGAGGCCGGCACCATGAAAAAAGCCCGCCTCGGAGAAGCGGGCTTTGCGTTTCGTGAACCGGATCTGCTCCGGCCAGCGGGCTTTACTGCACGCCCTGGCTCGCCAGAAAGTCCTCGTAATTGCCGCCGAAGTCATTCAGCGTGCCATCCGTCTTCACTTCGATGATGCGGTTGGCCAGGCCGCTCACGAACTCGCGGTCGTGCGAGACGACGCCCATTCATGTTCAAAATCAATCACTTGGAGAACACGAATGGCCTCAATCAGCGTGCGTGGGACAAAATGGCAGGTAAAGATTCGTCGCAAGGGCCAACCGCAACTGTCCGCGACATTCTCGACCGAGAAAGAAGCGATCCGATGGGCGGCGGAACATGAGAAGGCCGACACCGGGCCGACGGTCGGTGATCTCTTCAGGAAATACGTCGCACAGGTGGCTCCGCAACGTAGATCGGGAGAATGGGAGCGGCGGGTTCTGCAACGGATGCTCAGGAAGGAGAAGGCTCTGTGCGCCGTGCCGGTGGCCGCGTTCGGCAAGCCGCATCTTGCGGAATGGCGCGACCGGCGACTGACGGAAGTCCTCGGAAGCACCGTTGGCCGCGAACTCGATGCAATCTCCTCGGTATGCAAGGTGGCTATTGATGAATGGGACATGGGACTGTCTGCGAACCCCGTACGCGGACTGCGTAGACCTAAGCTGCCCTTGCCGCGAGAGGTGCGGCTGCTAGCGGGTGACGACGAGCGATTGATCGAGAAGGCAATCGACTTCAACCGGGAGATAGCTCCGGCCATTATCCTCGCCATCGAGACGGCCATGCGTCAGGGCGAGATAGCGAAGCTGCGATGGGAGAACATCGACTTGGAAGCTCGCACCGCGCTGCTTCCAATGACAAAGAACGGGACGGCTCGAAAAGTGCCGCTTTCGAAACGCGCCGTGGAAGCCCTGGCGTGGTGCTCCCCGCCGCAGAAGGGCCGAGTCTTCAAACTCACGCAATCCGCCATGAAGTATGCGTTCAGCCGCGTGCGGGAGCAGTGCGGGCTAGGAAACCTGCACTTTCATGACTTGCGCCATGAGGCTGCGAGCCGACTATTCGAAAAGGGATTGAACGTGATGGAAGTTGCGACGATCACCGGGCACAAGAATCTGAAGCATCTACAGCGCTACACGCATCTGCGCGCAGAAGACCTCGCCAAGAAGCTCGACTGAGGAGGAAGTCAGCCGTCCGTGTCGTCGGCGTCCGTTTCGTCATCCGGTAATCCACCGGGCGGGACACAGCCACGGCATGGCGGTTCCTGATCCTCTGGCAATTCTTGCGGAAAGCCCATGATGCCCCCGTTAGATACCGACGCGTTCAGTGTACAGCAGGGCTGCTCCGGTCCGATCACGTCAATCTTTCAGTGCACGAACAGCTTGGCAAACTGCACAACGACTGCGGCAAGCCCAGTGCCAAGAGCCAGCCATGCGGATGCTGTCACTAACGGAATCAGCCATCGCTGCTGCCTGTTGGTTCTCTGAACATCTGCCAATACCCGCATTCTCTCGGCTCGAAGTTGAACCAGATCCGCTCTTACTTGGAGAATGTCCATGTCGTGCCTGCTATAAGGTGCGCGATGCGGGTATTCTACGCTGTGGTACCCCGACTCGTGCCAAACTGTCTCCGCTGAGTCGTCGGGGCACGGACCGCCTACACCTGCGCTTACCCTTTAAATTGGAGGCAGGTATGGGAACCATTCAGAAGCGTTGTAACGGTAGATACACAGCCAAGATTCGACGCAAGGGATTTCCTGTTCTCTCGCGCACATTCCCGAAACGCGAAGAAGCCGAAGCGTGGATAGCGGAGCAAGAAGCAGTCATCGCAGCCCGGGTCGCTGCCGCACGCACACTGGAAGAGCGAAACCGCATAGCGTCCCAGTCTGCGGCCCAATTCCGCGTGTTTGGTGATTTGATGCGCCGCTACCTTGAGGAAGTGAGTCCACAAAAGGTCGCCGCAGGCGAAGAAGCTATCCGCCTGCGCGGCCTTCTTAAACAGTCTCTTGCGGCATGTCCTCTCGAAGGCTTGACTGCCGCCCGCGTCGCTGAATGGCGCGACGAACGGATGAAGCAAGTTACCGGTGCAACGGTCAACCGGGACATGAACCTGCTCGGGCATGTGCTGGAAATAGCTCGGCGTGAGTGGGAAGCGAACTTCGAGGTAAATCCGTTCCAGCGCGTTCGACGGCCACCACAGGGGCAGTCGCGTGAACGCCGCCTGTTGCCCATCGAAGAAGCGGCGTTAATGCGTGCATGTGCGACCACCAAGAACCCGTACGTGTGCCCGATCATCGTTCTTGCGCTGGAGACCGCAATGCGTCGCAGCGAAATCGTCGGGCTTGAATGGGAACGAGTACACCTGTTGAAACGGTCGATTCAGCTCACGCGCACGAAGACCGGCAAAGGTCGCGCTGTCCCGTTGTCCCAAACAGCAATAGCGGCGCTTTCAGCACTTCGTCCGACCTCAATAACTGGCGCTGAGCCAAAAGGCAGCGTCTTTCCCGGTCTGACGCCGAACGCATTGAAACTGGCCTTCAGGCGTGCGGTCGAGCGAGCCGCCATCACCGACTTCCGCTTCCACGATCTTCGCCATGAGGCGACCTCGCGGCTATTCGAGAAGGGCCTGACGGTGATGGAGGTAGCCAGCATTACCGGACATCAAGATGTGCGCGTGCTGCGGCGGTACACCCATTTGCACGTTGCTGATCTGGCACGCAAGCTCAATTGATGCATCGGCGCTAAATGCAGTTGAGGTAGCAGCCTCGTGTGAAGCCGCTACCGCACTGCGCTTAGTATCCCCAACCGAAGGCGTTCTTCTCGGGCATACCTTGAGGAGCTTTGGAGCCATTGGCCCCGTAGCTGTGTGATTGCACCGCAGTTGCGATGCGCTTGCCGAACTCGTCGGCCTTCATGGTGACGGGCAACCACGCGCCGTCAGACTTCGTGAGATACAGTTGCATCAAGCCGCCGCCTAAGTACGTGCCGTACTACACCGAGTAGTCGGACGCGTTGAAGTTCTTCATGTCCACGTTCGGCTGCGCCTTGACTGCATCCGTGGCGAGGTCGTTGATGTACGAGCGCATCGTCTCCTGATACAGCGCCGAGTTCTGGCTCGCCACTGCACCGGGCACCTTACCCACGTAGTCCATCCAGCCCTGACCCTTGCCCCACTTGCCCCGGTCCTCTGGCACGATAGCGCCGGGAACGAGGTCCGCATTGCCAAGCACCTGCGTGTACGCCGCGCGCGCTGCGTCGTCCTGCGATAGACCGAAGGCGCGCATCTTCTGCGCCATGAGCGGTGCCACCTGCTGCGCGAGGTTCTGCTTCGCGCCGTCGCTGATGTCCCATCCCGAGAGGTTGCCCTTGCGGAACGGGTTCCACCACGCGGTGTCCTGCCGCGTCACGTCGTCGAGCGCATCGTTCTTGTCCTGCGCCGAGGGCATGGCGAGCCTCCCGCGCTGCCACTGCGTGCGGATCATGTCGAACTGCTGCGGGTCGGAAAGCACTGCACCGCTGTCGAGAATCGCCAGCATGGCCTCCGCGTGATCTCCGAAATAGGATTTCACGGCATCGACGCCACCGGGTCCGCTACGGAGCTTCTGAGCCATGTCCACCACGTTCATCTGTTGTGGCGTGGCCGGTCCTGCGCCGTCGAAGAAGCTGCCGAGAGTCGAATCGATGTAGCCCTGAAGCATCGGCGGGCGCATGTCCTTATCACGCGCGTTAGCCGAGGCATGCACCCAAAAGGTCTGCGCCTGCGGGCTATCCGGGCCTGACTTCACCGCGTCCTGATACAGCGCATTCAGCGCCGTCACCTGCGCGCCCTCAGGGATCGGAATGCCTTTCAAGTCTTCCGGGCGGTCTGCCGCCCACTTCGTCTGCACCATCACCGCAGCTTGGTTATAGTTCAACTGCTTCAGTTGCGCTTTCAGGGCAGCGAGATACTGCCGCTGGTTGTTCGCGTCCATCTGCTCAAGCACCGCACGCTGCTTGGACGGCGGGAACGGCACGGTGGCGTCGCCCCATTGAGTGCGGTACTGCGCGTTGATGTCCTCCATTTTCTGCATCGCGGCTGCATGGCCTGCTGGCGTCGTTGGGAAAGCACCGCCACCTTTGGTCATGGCAAACTCCAGCGTGGCGGCAGTGTCGAGCGACTGCGCGTACGCCGGGTTCTTCGCTGCTGCCTGCGCTTCGAGCAGAGGAATCTTGTCGTCCAATTCCGCGCGAATCTGCGGGTCAAGCTGGTTGAACTCAGGCATCTGCTTGATAGCCCGAACTGCCTGCCAGTTGCCGTTCATGGCGTTGGACACCGTGATGTCCTTGAGCGCCCGCTGATAGCTCTCCGTCGTCATGTTGTCAGGCTTGACGAGGTTCGCCGTGTACGCCGCGTGTGCCTTGCTGATGTCCTCGTCCGAGTTATCCGGGCTCGCGGCCAGCGTGGCCTGCAAGGCGCGCGCTGCGCTAGTACCCATGTTCGTGAAGCCGAGGTAGTTCTGCTCCTGCGTGTACTGCACGTACTGCTGCATGTGATGGTCGAGCATCTGCGGAAGCTGCTCCGCGAGCTTCTGCTGCACCATCGCATCGGTGAACTGATCGCCGGTTGACTGCACCTGAGACATCTTGTTCACGAGGTAGGCGCGCACCTGATCTGGCGACTTCTCACGCAACTGCGGCATGGCCTGCATGAAGCTGGTCTGCGCATCGTTCATCGCCGCGTTGACGTTGAACATCTGCGCGCCCTGCACCGTCGCATCGGGGCCGTAAATCTTCGTGTACCACGGCTGGTCGTTCTCGATCTCGATAAGCGACTTGCCCTGCGCCGCCTGTGCCATACCTTCGGCGTACTGCTCCTTCTTCGCACGGTCGATGTACGGCTGGATCATGCCCTGCGTCAGCTTGTTAAAGCTGTCGAGGCTGATGCCCGAACCGAACACACCCTGCGCGCGCTCGGCGTTGGCGAACGCGTTGATGTCTGTACCGCCCTGCGCGATGTTGCCGCTGGACTGCGAGCCGCCGCTCACACCGCCGTTAAAGGTGGTGGAGCTTCCGCCCGATGCTTGGCCCTGCTGAATGACGACGCCGCCATCACTGTCTAGGCTGAAACTGATACCCATGTCTGAGTTCCTGTTGTCTGCTGGTTAGATCGACCATCCCGCCAGCCGCAGCAAGGCCAAGAGGTCGTGATGCTGTTCGCAAAGTTGAAAGACCCGCGAGCCGGGGACCGTGCGAAAGTCCGGGTTGTCGATGTGGTGACGAAGGCACTGCACACTGAGGCGTCCAGTCGGATACTGACGCGCCGACCATTCACCGCTGCGGTACTCGATGTATTCGCCAGCCATCTCACGCCTGCGTTCATCGTTGCGAGACAGCCAGCCATCGCGCGACAGCTTCGCAGGAGGCAGGGCAACGCACCGGCCCTTGGCATCCGTTTTGAATCCGCGACCGATCTGATTACAGTCATAGCAAGCAACGTCATACACGCGCCTCCGAGCACCGCCGCACTTTGTGCACTCCTTGCCGTTGAACCATGTACGGCCAGAGATCAGCGCGTCGATTCGCTGCGGGTAGATGGTCTGCTCGCGCAATGCTTGCGCAAAGACATGATCTGCACGCGCTGCGGCGCGGTGCGCGCGCGTCAGCTTCGACGCGTATGGTGCGACTTGCCAAAGGTTCCGTGCGCGTGCGTTACGTGCGCCCTTGGGTTTCACAGCTTGCCTCTGCGATGCGCTTGAGGTGCTTCGCGCGGTGCCTGCGTTGGCGCTCCCATGCAATGCATCGACGTTTCGCTGTCAGTCGCTCGCGCCTGACGCAACGTGGATGCTCTGCACCGAGGTAACGGGTGCCATCACGAAGGAAGGCGTGGAAGCGGGTAACGCCGAACTCGGCAGTCTGCTGCCGAATGCGCGCGTTGCTTCCGTGCGATCTCCCTTGCGTGTAACGATGTATGCGCCACCTTCTATGATTTGTTCTCCTTATAGTTTCGTGTGAGAGTTGTCGCATTTCAAGGCTCTGATTCAATGATTGGTGAGCGCCGAGCGGATGCGCTTTCGGGTCGGCCAGTTAGCCAATTATGCGGGCTGCTTCATTGCCGCCTTCTCGCGGGCGCGCTGCTTGCGCGCGGCCCACGTTGGTAAGCTGCCGTGACATTGCTCGACGACTTCGCGCCAGATGCACACACCGCCGCGAGATGCGCGCTTGGTGAGCGATTCGTAATAGGCGCGCGCTGCGGCGTTATGTTCCAGTGGGTGTGCGATGGTCTTCATGCTGTTCTCCGTAGGACGCCCCTGCGGGCGTCAGTGGGTAAGAAGGTGGTCTAGATCAAGTTCGGCCTCGGCCTCGCGGGCCTCTTGAATGCGACGCAGATGTTCGGGATCACGCTGCAAGGTGGATGAACCGGGACGGCGTTGGATAGCGGCATTCCAAACGCGGTCAAGGTCCGCGCGCTGACGAGCCTGCATGATTGCGATGGGCTCGCGCTTACGGCGATGGTCGCGGCTCATGCTGCACTCCGCTTTGGGAATTCCCGGATTGCCTCATCCGACAAGCGCTGCGGCTGCACGATGCCGCGCCGTCTGTACAGCTTCGCGGTGCGTTCTCTGTTCAAGATTGCGATGTACTTCGGTTGTGTGCTCATTGTTGCTCCTTTGCGTTGGCACGCGATGATCTAGGAGACGGTGTCAAAGTTCGCGCCATCCCATCGTTCGCTCGTTCTCGTCTCGCTGCGCGGCGAGTGCGGAGTATTCCGCCGCTGCGATTTGCGCTTCTGCGTTGGCAATCCACCGCAATACAGTCGCCTCTGATACGTTGAATGGCTTGTCGCCCAACGCCTTCAGGATGTTGATGTTCTCGCGCCCCTTCGCGGTCGAAACCATGCAGCGCAGGGTGCCTCGGTCCTTCCGCCACTTCACGATGGTGCCGAACCAATTGACGCGACTGCCGGGCATGAACTCAACGCGGCCTTCGCCACTGAATGTTTTGCCGCAGGATGCTGCTCGGTTCTTTGGCTGCGGCTTGCCGCTGCGTTGCTCGACAATGCGGCGGTACAGCTTGGCTAGCGTGTCCAACTTTTCGGCTGGCTTTCCGTGGGCGTCGATCTGGACCATGCTGTTCTGCATCAGCAGCCGGTCTGCTACGGCCTGTGTCTTCGTGCCGAAGGTCGAATACCAGATGTCGTCCGGCAAGGTGCCAAGGTAGCCAGCATTGAGCTCGGCTTCCCGCATGTACGCAGTGCGCAGCTTCGCGTACTCCAGCTTGCCGGTGCGTTGATCTTCGAACAGAGCCATCAGCACATTCCGACGTGCTTGCCAGTACGCTTTGCCCGGATTGGGCCGTACTGCCAGCTTGGAGAGAACCAGCGGCGCACCGAAGTCGGGGTACCTCTCGCCGATGCGTTTGAGGCGTTCTTCCAGTGCCCGGTAATCCGTCATCACCTCCCGAATCTCTGCGGCGTAGCGTTCTTTCTCGATGTTGTGCGCCCATTTGCGTGCCTCGCTTGCGGCATCAGCATTCGAGATCAAGCCCGAGTCCAGCCGTGCCAGCGTCTCGTCTAGTTCGGCCCGAGCGTCCACGCGGACGGGCGTTTCTTTGTTTTCCATTACTTCAATCCCTATTAGTTGGTGGGCGCGATGCCCGGTCGGGTAGCTCTGCGGTCGCTGTGACCACGGCTAGGATGCGTGCTGGCTGCACGCGCGGTCGCACGCAACGAGGTAGGCCAGATTGCGCCTATGTACTTGACGCAAAAGGATAATGTGTGCTGCGTGGGTGTTTTACTGCGTGCACTTCCCGCTATTACTTAAGGTGTATGCAGTTAATAGCGGAAGCGTGCAGCCAGATCGCCTGTTAAAGCTGTGCGGGTAGAGGTCGGCTGCCCGGACTCCTGCGGCGGCTTATGAGACGCCTAGCAACGCGTACGGTACTGCAACGCGGTCTCGTATCCGGAGAGTCCAGCGTACTTGACTCCCATACCCACAGTCCGCCGGTTCTGTGTCTGCCGAGTCGTCCAAAATGGGATTCATTGCGCCCAGAAAGCACAAAGCCCGCACAGCGGCGGGCCTATTCCGGCTACCAGCGACCAACTCGCCGCCGCTCAGTGGGCGCGCGTCACGTGTCCAGAAACGTACTGGCCGTCAAGCATGTAGTCGCCCGCCGCTTCCGCCCGGATCAGCGCCTCCTCGGCGCGGTGCCTGTCACCCTCGGCTGCCGTCGAATCGGCGCGTGCCTGCCATGCCGCAGCGCCCGCCCATGCCGCCCGGATAGCACGCAGCCCCTTCTCACTGTCGCTGGCGTTCGCCGTCCACGGCTCGCACTGGAGAATCCAGCCGTCTGTATCGGCCACGGTTCCGGCCTCTGCCAGCGCCTCGTATCCGGCCTCACCCGCGTCCGCAAGCTCGGTAGCGCGATCCTCATAGCCGATCAAGAACGAGAGCCGTGCATGATCTGTATTCCACTCCGGGCAGATGTTCGTAACGATGTCGGCCCATACCACGGCGCAGTGCTCGGCCATGCTTTCCGGCCCCCACAGGAAGCCCGGACGCTTGCGGCAGTGCTGCCAATCCGTCTCCGCGTAGAACGCTCCTTCGTTGTATGCCTCATCGTGGAGATCGTCGGTCCCGATGTCGGCAGCGGTGTGACTGGCTTCGATGTTTAGTGCAATGTTCTGGTTCATGATGGTCTGCGATAATGTGCAGGCGCGCTGGCCCGCGTGTTGGATGGTTGCCCGGTCGGTCCCTGCCAAGAGTCAACCGGGTTACTGCGGTGTGCGGTGCCAGCGCCTACTTGCTGTTCATCTCCTTCGAGACTGCTGCAATCGTCGCCCGCGAGCATTCGAGGTTGGTCTGTATCCACTGCCATGACAGCCCCTTATCGAGCGCCTTGCGGATCGCCTCCCGCTTCTCTGTGTCCACAGCGCGGCCCCTGTACTTGCCCGGTGTAGCTTTGGCCTTCGCGATGCCCTCGGCCTGTCGTCTGCGCCTGTCTTCATAGTCCTTACGCGCAATCGCGGCCAACATGTCGAGCAACATGCCGTTGATCGCGTCCAGCATCCGAGCCGTGAAGTCATCGGCGCTGCCCGCCCTCAGTGCTGCGTACGAAGTCGGCAGGTCAAGTGCTACAACGCGCACACCGTGCGCCGAGATGTCGCCGCGCAGCTTGGCCCAGTCGCTAGCATTCAGGCGTGATAGCCGGTCAACCTGCTCCAGTAGCAGTACGTCGCCCTGTTCGCAGTCCGACAGCAGCCGGAACAACTCGGGACGCTGTAGGCTGGCACCGCTCTCGTTTTCCCAATACCACGAGGCCACCCGCACACCGTGCTCCTTGGCGAACGTCTGCAATGCGCCCTTAGCTCGCTTCGCGTCCTGCTCGTCAGTGGACGCCCGCATGTACGCTCGAATCATCATCTCGACCGCTCCGGTACTGTTAAGGTCATGTGATAGTACCGGTACTCATGAGGTACTACAAGCGGTATTTTCAGTACCGATTCAATGAGGTCGGTTCAGGTATGCCCTTCTAGTACCGGTGGCGTCGATTCTGCTCGCATGCGTTGTCAGGAAATGCGGGCAGAGAGCGTTTCGAGGATGAGTCCGGTTCTAACGACTATTGGTCCCGATGACAATTGCGGCATCGCTTGGCGTTTAGTAATGTTGCGCTTTTGGCCAACATCCCGGTACACATGTCTACCTTCCTTCCAACCACGCTCGTGGATTGGGCACAGATTGCATCGGCCATTGGTACGTGCGGCGCAGTCATCGTTTCGCTGTTTTTGTCAAACCGCGGCGTCCAAACGAAAGTGAAAGCCACCTGCGAAGTTGTTCCTGGTGTTTACGCGCCCCGCCTTAAGGTGACAGTACGCAATGTGGGCCGCGATCCGGTCTACCTCGTTATGCTGTCAGGAGAAGCGGCGGACGGAGCCGAGCGTTCAGAGAGATTTGTTCCGGGTCATGCTCATCTAATACTTGCGCCAAGCGCTCCAAACACCGTTGTGCTGGAGAAGCACATGACCGTTATTCAACCGTCGCAAGGACTACCGAAGCCGTGGGCACGTATGTGGATCATCGACGTTGGCGGGAAGCGATTCCCCATTAGTCGATCAACCGAATGCCTAGCCGAAATTTGGGCAGACCTGCCGTCCTGAAATGTAGTTAGACCCGGCACCGTGGCCCCTCGCTGGCTGGAAGGATGCGCCGAGCACGCCTACGGGGGAGCGCGGGCACATGTTGGCGGCGTAAGCGCTCACGAATAGGCGCAGCGAAATTAGGTCGGTGCGTCCCCGTCGATTGCTTTAAGCAGGCCAAGCGTAGAAGGATAGTGGAAACTGTCTGATGTGCGCAGCCTAAATCTCGCCCGCCTTTGCAGTCTTAGACACCGGCGAACAATGTGGCCTTTTGTGCGGCGGTGGCCATTCGGTCTAAAATACCGCGCCGTATCTCATCGGGGAATTTGTGATGGTCTTCTAGGAATGCACTCGCGAGAACATCGTTGAGGTATTCGCATACTTCGAATTCGATTTCAACGCATTCTTCTAGCGTCTTTTGGGGTGCGATAGCGTCGGTGAGATTCACCACATTCGGCATCACTGCGGTGGTCTGGGCGTGGATGTGCGCGGAAAGCAGACGGTAAGGGTCCTCCTCTCTCCTCGCCCTAACCTGCTTCAAAATCCCGAATCTCATTCCGAACGATGGGTACATCTCCGTCAGATACTTAAGAATTTCGGTCTTGAGTTTGAAGCCCTCGCCCGAAGCGTTGACTTGCCTCCATTCGATCGGATGATCTTTGAAATAAATCCACGTTAAGAGCAAATCTATCTGGGCGCGCAGCGAGAACAATGCGGGGCGCGCCAATCCTAAAGCGATACATGCGGCGGTTTCTCGGACCGCACACATTACGCCTTCCAAAAGCTCATCGGCGCACCCAGTCTTTTTGGCGACCGCGAGAAATTCAACCCATCGAATCAGAAAGAGGGCCTTCTCCTCCAATGATTGACTTAGCGCGACTCCATTTGATTTGCCAAAACCAACAGTGGCTTCCAAGAGCTTTTCAATCTGATTCTGGTGCATGCCAATGACCTATCCTTTAAGAGTCCAGTCTTTTGACACTTGATGAACCCGTCTATTTCTAATAACGGTAGCAAGATGGAGTAACTCCCGAGGCGGGACAATGCGAGCTAATTTCTCAAGCCAAACGTCGAACGACTTCTTCGATAATTGTGGCAGCGCATCGTTTTTCCGTAGATCCGGAAACTTCTCCAAGAGAGCAAGCGACAGTTCCTCCACAGCCTCACGAGTACTCATGTGTGCCTCGTCCCGCAATAGCGCAACTATCCTACCGGCAGCACTCGAATGATCGGCACTTACCGTAGGCGAGGAGAAAAGCTCCTCATTTTCTGCCCTATTCAGACTTCTCTTATCCGCGACCGAGCGAAGGTAACTCACCTCCTCCATGATTTGCGTAAGACCGCGATTACGCAATTCATTGAACAATCGAGCGATCTCACTTTCGCTAAGATCCGAACCGGCTAATAATAGGCAAAATCGACTGATCAATTTATTCATAAAAGACCCAGTACTTGTCCAAGTTCATCGACCACTCGCACAATACTATTAGTTAGCTTGGCCTTGTGCGCTACCCTTCTATCCGTGGCGAATCCGGTGTAACTTGGATTCGCTTCCAGCAATTTGGTTGTCGTCAAGTAATTGGATAACGTCCGCGATCCGAACTTGGCGCTACTTCTCAAGGCATTCTCAACAGTTGGATCATAATTACGCGTGGGAATTCCGTTAAGAAGAATGATTGTTTCCGGCGGCTTAGCAAGATTATTCATCCCAGAGACAAACTCATCCAGCAACTCAAGGCCCAAGATCGAATAGCGGTCCGGCCTAACGGGCACCAAAAGATGCGAAGCAGCCGTTATTGCACAAAGAGTCATGAATGATGAACTCGGATTGCAATCTATGCAGATCAGGTCGTATTCTTTCTGACAAGCAGAAATGAAATCAAGGAACCGTTTTCTAATCGGGGCCAACGCCTGCTCGTCATGGATGAGCGAATACTTAACCAAGCCGAAATCGCCGGGCACCAGGTCGAGGACGAAGCTGCTGGTCATCGTCCGCTTTAGGGTAACGGTAACCTCGTCAACTTTTGGTGGCTGAGCATGGCCAGAAGCAACGGTGAAGAGTGACGCGACGCCCTTGGGTTCCATCACTGAAAGAATGGTACGCCCCTCGTGCTTCAACTTTTCGTAGCGATCTTGAGGAATCACAGTCTGAGTGAGGTTGAACTGCGGGTCAAAGTCGATTAGCAGTACACGCTTCTTCAAGCGAAGATACAACACTCTTAGCACATGGGCCGTGATCGTGGTCTTACCTACCCCGCCCTTCATGTTGATCGTCGCAACGACCGGAGCCAGCTTCTGTTGATTTTTTGTAGCCATTGATTCGTCCTCGCGTCCCTTTCCTTCTTATGAGTTGGAATGCTGCCCCCTGTCATTCCGTCAACCGCGAAATTATGCGTCAAATGGTTGGCGCGCGGGCGTCCTGCAGGTAGGGCAACAGTGCTACGCGGTATCAAAATCACCGCGTCATCTGCAATGCACCGTAAGGCCCTCCCAACCATAGGATGTCGTGAGCGTGCGACGTAATCTCATGTACTTCCAAAGCCCGATGCCCCGCCGACCGTCCGCGCTCATGACTGCGCCCTCCGGTGTCGTCTTATAGCGCTATTTCGGCATCTGTGTTGCAACGACCCGCCGTTGCCAAATCAGCCATTGTCCCAATGGGACAAATCCGTGGGACAATAGGGCGACATGAATGGGTGTTCTGGGACAGTTACTGCACGCCCTGGCTCGCCAGAAAGTCCTCGTAATTGCCGCCGAAGTCGTTCAGCGTGCCATCCGTTTTCACTTCGATGATGCGGTTGGCCAGGCCGCTCACGAACTCGCGGTCGTGCGAGACGAAAATCAGCGTGCCTTCGAATTTATCGAGCGCGATTTGCAGCGACTCGATGGATTCCATGTCCATGTGGTTGGTCGGCTCGTCCATCATCAGCACGTTGTGGCG
Source organism: Burkholderia sp. WSM2230 (assembly GCF_000472445.1). Taxonomy (GTDB): domain Bacteria; phylum Pseudomonadota; class Gammaproteobacteria; order Burkholderiales; family Burkholderiaceae; genus Paraburkholderia. Next base: position 305,063 of record NZ_AXAJ01000003.1, on the reverse strand, counting down.
GCCGAGCATCAGCTTGCCCCAGATCATGCGGCCCTTCTCGCCGCCCGACAGCACCTTCACCGACTTGCGGATGTCGTCGGCATTGAAGAGCAGCCGGCCGAGCGTGCCTCGCACCATCTGCTCGTCGTCACCTTCCTTGCGGTAGGCGTCGATCCATTCCATCAACGTGACGTCGTCGGGAAACTCTTCGTATGTGTCTTGCGGCATGTAGCCGATGTTCGCGTTCTCGGCCCACTTCACGGTGCCGTGGTCGAGTTGCAGATTGCCGAGCAGCGAGCGCAGCAGCGTGGTCTTGCCCGCGCCGTTCTCGCCGATGATCGCAATACGCTCGCCCGGCTGCACGCTGATGCTGAAGTTGTTGAAGATGGTGCGCTCATACTTCTTGGAGATGCTGTCCGCGACCACCGCGATGTTGTGCAGCTTCTTCTCGAATTCGAAGCGGATAAACGGATTCTGCCGCGACGACGGCTTGAATTCCTCAATCTTGATCTTGTCGATCATTTTCAGACGGCTGGTGGCCTGGCGCGCCTTCGACTTGTTCGCCGAGAAGCGGCGCACGAAGTCCTGCAGGTCGGCCACGCGTTCTTTCGCCTTGGCGTTGGCGGCCTGCTGGCGCTCGCGCGCCTGGGTGCTCGCGAGCATGTAGTCGTCGTAGTTGCCCGGATAGACCTTCAGCGTACCGTAGTCCATGTCGGCCATGTGCGTGCAGACCTGGTTCAGGAAGTGGCGGTCGTGCGAGATGATGATCATCGTCGAGTTGTACTGGTTGAGCACGTCTTCCAGCCAACGGATCGAGTTGATGTCGAGGTTGTTGGTCGGTTCGTCGAGCAGCAGCACGTCCGGCTTGGAGAACAGCGCCTGCGCGAGCAGCACGCGCAGCTTCCAGCCCGGCGCGACGTTGCTCATCGGGCCGTTGTGATCTTCAATCGCGATGCCGATGCCGAGCAGCAGTTCGCCGGCGCGCGCTTCGGCGGTGTAGCCGTCGTATTCCGCGAACTTGGCTTCGAGCTCGGCGGCGTGCATGTAGTCGTCGTCGGTCGCGTCGGGATTCGCGTAGATGGCGTCGCGCTCGGTCATCGCGGCCCACATTTCGGTGTGGCCCATCATGACCACGTCGAGCACGCGCACGTCTTCATACGCGAACTGGTCCTGGCGCAGCTTGCCGAGGCGCACGTTGGGCTCGAGCATGACGTTGCCCGAGCTCGGCTCAAGGTCGCCACCGAGGATCTTCATGAACGTGGATTTACCGCAGCCGTTCGCACCGATCAGGCCATAGCGGTTCCCTTCCCCGAATTTGACCGAGATGTTCTCGAAGAGGGGCTTTGGCCCGAATTGCATGGTGATGTTGGCAGTAGACAGCACGGCGCGTCCCTTTGAATGTGATATCGGCGAAAAACCCAATATTTTAGCAGGTTATCGGAAACTGACCCGGCGGGAATGTAACCCGGCGGGAATTGACCCGGCGGGAATTGACCCGGCGGGAATTGACCCGGCGGGAATTGACCCGGCGGGAATCGACCCGCGCGCCGCGCGCTACCGGCTGGCGGCGCCGCGCGGCGTCTGCAGGATGTCGATGAACGCCGAAAAGTCCGCCTCGGCGAGCCCCATCGCTGCGCCGAGCCGCAGTAACTGCTGGACCGTCGACGAAACCGGCATCGGCGTGCCGGTCTCGTAGGCCGTCGCGGCGACGGTGTCGACGTCCTTCTGGAACGTGCGCAACGCGCCGATCGGCGCGAAGCCGCCTTGCGTCATGCGCGGTACAAAGGTTTGCAGCAGCACGGAGTCGGCCCAGCCGCCGGCGAGCGCTTTGGGCAGCTTCGCAGCGTCGATGCCGCTGCGCGTGGCGAGGCTCACCGCCTCGGCGATCGCCGCGATGGTCGCGGTGACGATCGTCTGATTGCAGAGCTTGGCGGTTTGCCCCGCGCCGACCTCGCCCATATGCGTGACGCGCGCGGCGTAGGCGCTGAGCAGGGGCCTGACGGCCTCGACGTCGGCCGCCGCGCCGCCAGTCATGACGGCGAGTGTGCCGGCCTGGGCGCCTCCGACGCCACCTGATACGGGAGCGTCGATCCAGCCGAGGCTTGGTGTGGTCGCCGGGCCTGCTGCTCGTGCTACTCCTGCTACTCCTGCTACTCCTGCTACTCCTGCTACTCCTGCTACTCCTGCTACTCCTGCTACTCCTGCCGCTCCTGCCGCTCCTGCCGCTCCTGCCGCTCCTGCCGCTCCTGCTGCTCCTGCCGCTCCTGCCGCTCCTGCTACTCCTGCCGCTCCTGCTGCCGCCGCTTCCGTCGCCTTCGCCGCTCCATCGCCCGCAATTGCGTCAGCAGCCCGACCCCGCGCCACCTCCACCGCCCGCTGCGCGAACTCGCGCGTCGCCGCCGGCGGAATGCTGGAGTGATCGACAATCCAGCGAACCCGGCGCGGCTCATGCGTCACGCCGGCACCGGCATCCGCAGCAGCGCCGGCCGCGAGCAGCCCCGCCGGGCCGAACACGGTTTCCTCAACCGCGGCCGCGTCCGCGAGACACAGCAGCACCACGTCGCAGCGGCCCGCGAGTTCGCGCGGCGTATCGACCACCTTCGCGCCATCCGCCGTCAGCGCCTCGGCCTTGGCCCGCGTGCGATTCCACACCAGCACCGTATGCCCCGCGCGCAGCAGATGCCGGATCATCGGCGCGCCCATCAGCCCCGGACCGCAAAAGCCTATTTCCACTTTCGAACCTCGTCACGTTCAGATTGCATCGGACGAACATCATAACGGCGCGGCGCCGCGCCCGGCATACCCGGCATACCCGGCATACCCGGCATACCCGGCATACCCGGCATACCCGGCATACCCGGCATAGCGGGCATAGCAGGCATAGCAGGCATAGCAGGCATACCGGGCATGCGACGTGCGGCAGCACCGCTCATGCGGCGGCCATGTGCACGCGCCCACGTTACCTATACTTTGTGAACGCCAACGAAGATCAAAGGAGAGACTTCATGTCAGACCACGTCTACAAGCAGATCGAACTGACCGGCTCATCGACCAAATCGATCGACGACGCGATCAGCACCGCGATCGCCAAGGCATCCAGGACGCTGCGCAATCTGCACTGGTTCGAAGTGACGGAAACGCGGGGCCAGATCGAAAACGACCGCGTCGCCTACTGGCAGGTGACGATCAAGGTCGGCCTGCGCATCGACGATTGACGCGGCCCGCGCGCCGGGCGAAGCAGCATCGGCGCGATCAGACAAAAAGAGCTGCGATCCACAGCGAGCGGATGCAGCTCTTTCTCCATGCCGGCGGGAAGCGTTGCGGCCCGCCAACGCTCACGCGCTCACGCGCTTATTTCGGCAGCGAACCGTCGACGCCTTCCACATACCAGTTCAGGCGCTGCAGTTCCGGATCCGTCAACGTCTTGCCGGCCGGCACCTTCACGGCGCCGGATTGATCCTTGATCGGACCGGCGAACACATCCCACTTGCCGCCCGCCAGCTCGTCGCGCTTCGCGGCGACTTTCTTCTGCGCGTCAGCCGGAATCGCCGAAGTATTCAGATCTTCCAGATCGACCGCCTTCTGCGGAATGCCCCACCACACCGGATCGTTTTTCCACTTGCCGTCCAGCACCTGCTGGATGGCCGCGTTGTAGTACACGCCCCAATGCGCGACCACCGAGCCCAGATGCGCGCTCGGCCCGAACTTCTTCATGTCGGAGTCCCAGCCGAATGCATGCACATGCTTCTCGGACGCGGTGGCGAGCGTCGCGCTCGAGTCGGTGTTCTGCAACAGCACGTCGGCGCCCTGACCGATCAGCGTTTCGGCGGCCTGCTTCTCCTTGCCCGGATCGAACCAGCTATTGATCCAGATGACCTTGGTATGCACCTTCGGATTCACCGAACGCGCGCCGAGCGTGTAGGCGTTGATGTTGCGCACCACTTCCGGAATCGGCACGGACGCGACAAAGCCGAGCGTGTTTGTCTTCGTCACATAGCCCGCGGCGACGCCGGCCAGATACGCGCCCTGATACATGCGCACGTCGTAGGTCCCGAAGTTCGGCGCCTTCTTGTAGCCGGTTGCATGCAGAAAGACAGTGTCCGGGAAATCCTTCGCAACTTTCAGTTCGAAGTCCTGATAGCCGAAGCTCGAACCGATGATGATCTTGTTGCCCTTGTTGGCCAGATCGCGAAACACGCGCTCGGAGTCCGCGGATTCCGGCACATTTTCGATGCGCGTGATCCTGATCTTGTTGCCGAACTTTGTTTCCGCTTCCTTCGAGCCCTGGTCGTGCGCGAAGGTCCAGCCGGCATCGCCCGGATTGCCGAGATAGACGAACGCGACGCCTGGCGCGTCCGCCGCTTGCGCCGATTCCGCGAGCGGTGCTGTGACGGCCGCAGCCAGCGCGAGCGAGGCGGCGCCCCACGCAAAAGCGGTGAGCAGATTTCTTTTCTTCATGTTTTCTCCTGTCGTGTGATCCAGTCATTAAAACGTGTGGCCATGAATGCGTCGCGTCAGCCCGCCGAGAAAAACGGCTTGCCGAGCGATGCTGGCGCATTCAGGCGAATCGTGTTCGGGTTGCGCGAGATGAGCACCAGCACGACGACCGTCGCGACGTACGGCAGCATCGCGAGGAATTGCGTCGGGACGGGCACGCCGATCGCCTGCGCGTAGAACTGAAGGCCCGTCACCGCGCCGAACAGCAGCGCGCCGATCAAAAGGCGCCCCGGCCGCCATGTCGCGAACACGACAAGCGCGAGCGCGATCCAGCCGCGGCCCGAGGTGAGCTGTTCCTGCCACAGGTGCAGATTGACGATCGAGTAATAACCGCCTGCAAGGCCCGCCATGCCGCCGCCGAACGCGACCGCGCCATAGCGCACGCCGACCACCGGAAAGCCGACTGAATGCGCAACCTGCGGCGATTCGCCGACCGAGCGCAACACGAGTCCGGCGCGCGTGCGATACAGAAACCAGCCGATCACCGCGAACATCAGGAACGCGAGGTAATCGAGCGGCGTGAGACTGAAAAGCGCGGGCCCGAGCACCGGAATCTTCGAGAGACCGGGAATGGTCCACGTGTCGATGCTGGCGCGCACTGCCGCCGACGTGTACGGCTTGCCGACATACGCGGAAAGACCAATGCCGAAGATGGTCAGCGAAAGGCCTGTCGCGACCTGGTTGGCGAGCATGGTCAGCGTGAGAAACGCGAACAGCAGCGACATGGCGAGACCGGCGCCGATCGCGGCCAGCACGCCGAGCCACGGGCTGCCGGTAATCGCGGTGACCGCGTAGCCGGTCACCGCGCCCATCAGCATCATGCCCTCCACGCCGAGATTGAGCACGCCCGACTTTTCGGCGACGAGTTCGCCCGCGCCCGCGAACATCAACGGAATGGCGGCGGTGACAGCACTCGAAGTGAGCGCGCTGGCTTGTTGAATATCCATGAAATGCGGCGACAGTAAGTAGTGAAACGGTAGACGGATCAGTGAGCTTGCGCGGCGACGGAGCGCCGGCGCACGCGGTAATTCACGAACAGGTCGGCGCCGAGCAGGCAAAACAGCAGGAGCCCCTGGAATACGCCGGAGAGCGCCTGCGGCAGTTGCATCGAGGTCTGCACCGCTTCGCCGCCCAGGTACAGCAACGCCATCAGCAAACTTGCGAGCACGATGCCGACCGGATGCAGCCGTCCGACGAACACCACGATAATCGCCGTGAAGCCGTACCCCGGCGACCACGTCGCCTGCAACTGGCCGATCGGTCCGGCGATCTCGCCCATGCCGGCGAGACCCGCGAGGCCGCCGCTGATGAGGAGCGACATCCAGATGGTTTTCCTGTCGGAGAAACCCGCGTAGCGCGCGGCGAGCGGCGCGAGACCGCCGACGTTCATCCGGTAACCGGCGAAGCTCTTGCGCATGAACAGCCACACGAGCGGAATCGCGATGAGCGTGATGAACACCGATGCGTTCAGCCGCGTGCCGCGCAGCCATTTCCAACGCCAGTCGCCGTAGAGCGTCGGGTAAAGCGCGTCGCCGCTGAACATCTCCGAGAGCGGAAAGTTCATGCCCTGCGGATCGCGCCACGGCCCGCTCACGAGATAAATGAGCAGTTGCGTCGCGACGTACGTGAGCATCAGGCTCACGAGAATTTCGTTGGTATTGAAGCGGCTTTTGAGCAGCGCGGGAATCGCCGCCCACAGCATGCCGCCGATCACACCGGCGAGCATCATCAGCGGCAGAATCCACCAGCCGCTGGCCTGATCGAAATAGATCGCGACGCCGCTCGCCGCAATGCCGCCGAGCAGCATCTGCCCTTCCGCCCCGATGTTCCATACGTTCGCGCGATAGCCGATCGCAAGGCCGAGGCCAATCAGGCACAGAGGCGACGCCTTCAGCAAAAGCTCCGACCAGCCATTCACGCTGGAGAGCGGTTCGATGAAAAACGCGTGCATCGCCTGCAGCGGATCGCGGCCGACGAGACCAAAGATCACAAAACCGATGGCGAGCGTCAGCAACGCGGCGATCAGCGGCACGGCGAGCTGCATGGCGCGCGAGGGCGTAGTGCGCGCTTCGAGTCGGTACGGAAGAATCATGGGTAGCGTGGTTAGCGTGGATATTGTCGGATTCTGGCTGAGGTTCTGATAAGCGTCGCGTGGCAGGCGCCGATCAAACGTGCGCCGGATGCCCCGCTGAAGGCGCCGCGCCCTCGCGCCCGCCGAAGAGGCCTGCCATCCAGCGGCCGATTTCCTCGGCGTTGGTCGCGCCCGTCGCACGCACCGGCGAAAGCCGGCCGCCCGCGAGCACCGCGATGCGGTCGCAAATGTCGAAGAGTTCTTCCAGTTCCTCAGAAATCACGAGGATCGCGACGCCGCGCGCCGACAGGTCGAGCAACTGCTGGCGAATGAACGCCGCCGCGCCGACGTCGACGCCCCATGTGGGCTGCGCGACCACCAGCACCTTCGGTGCCTGCAGAATCTCGCGGCCCACGATGTACTTCTGCAGATTGCCGCCAGAAAGGCTCTGCGCGAGCGCTTCCGAACCGCCGCAACGCACGTCGAAGGCTTCGATGCAGCGCTTGGCGAACGCGCGCATGGCGCCCGCCCTGATCCACCCCGAGCTCACCATCTTCTGCCGATGAGCAGTGAGAAGCGCGTTTTCGGAGAGCGTCATCGCGGGCACGGCGCCGCGGCCAAGCCGCTCTTCCGGCACGAAGCCGAAGCCAAGCGCGCGCCGTGCGCCCGCGCCGAGACGTCCGGCGTGCTTACCGCAGATAGTGACGGCGTCCATGCGCATGCCCCGCTTCTCGCCCGACAGTGCCGACAGCAGCTCCGCCTGGCCATTGCCCGACACGCCGGCAATGCCGAAAATCTCGCCGGCATGCACGGCAAACGAGACGTTGTCGAGCGAGGTGCCGAACGGGTCGTCGCTCGCGACCGACAACGCTTTGACCTCGAGCAGCACGTCGCCCGGATTGTGCGCGCGGCGCGTGTAGTCGGGCAGCGAATGGCCGACCATCAATTGCGCGAGCGACGCGTGCGTTTCCTCTTTCGGCTTGACGTGGCCCGTCACGCGGCCGCCACGCATCACCGTCGCGGTGTCGCACAGTTCCTGGATTTCATCGAGCTTGTGACTGATGTAGAGAATGCTGCAGCCTTCGGCGGCGAGCCGCTTGAGCGTCGCGAACAGCTTGCGGACCGCCTGCGGCGTGAGCACGGAAGTGGGCTCGTCCATGATCAGAAGACGCGGGTTCTGCAACAGGCAACGCACGATCTCCACGCGCTGACGCTCCCCAACCGTCAGGCTATGCACGTGACGCTGCGGGTCGATGTCGAGGCCGTAATCCGCGGAGACTTCGCGGATGCGTTTTGCGAGCGCCTTCAGATCGAACGGTTCGTCGAGCGCAAGCGCAATGTTTTCGCCGACCGTGAGCGTCTCGAACAGCGAAAAGTGCTGGAACACCATGCCGATGCCGAGCTTGCGCGCCGCGGCCGGGCTCGCGATCTCGAGCGCCTCGCCCTCCCAATGGATTTCCCCAGCATCCGGCCGCACCGCGCCGTAGATGATCTTCATCAGCGTGCTCTTGCCGGCGCCGTTTTCGCCGAGCACGGCGTGAATCTCGCCCGGCGCGACGATCAGCGTGACGTCGTCGTTGGCTCGCACAGCGGGATACTGCTTGGTGATGCCCTTGAGCACCAGCCGGGGCGCCGCTTCGTCCGGGCCGGATTTCGCCGCACGTTCGGGCTGCGCAGCGGCGCCGTCGCTATAAGAAGAAGAGTTGCTCATGTGATTCCGTAGTGCGTCAGTGAAGCCTGTTGCGAGTGTCTCGCCCGCGCGGCCGCGGGGCGATCCGTCACCACAACCGGATGACAATACCTAATTCGAACCGCTCAGTCGAGCCGACAAAATTCGCGCAAAGCCCCGCCACAGCACGCTCTGCGGGTATGTCTCGCTTGACGCGCCTTTTCGTTCATATTAAAACGCATATACCCCAGTGCCCAGTCGATCAGCCAGAACATATATTTCGGAGAAGTCATGAGTCAGCAACGCGAGGCGATCGATACCTATCTTTTACGCGTCTTGCACACCTTGTTGATGGAGCGCAGCGTCACGCGCGCGGCCGTCAAACTGAATCAGTCGCAGCCCGCCATTAGCGCCGCGCTGCGCCGTTTGCGCGACATTACCGGCGACCCGTTGCTGGTGCGCGGCAAATCGGGCATGGTGCCGACCGAATACGGCCTGCGCCTGCTCGAACCGGTGCAGAACGCGCTGCGGGAAATCGAACGCATCAAGTTCCAGCAGCACAATTTCGACCCGGCGACCTCCATTCGCTGCTACCGGATCGGCTGCCCCGATTATCTGAACGTGCTGTTCGTGCCGACGGTGGTCGAGCGCTTTCGCCAGGCGGCGCCCAACGCGACGCTCGAATTTCATTCGCTCGGCCCCGCGTTCGACTACGAACTGGCGCTCGAAGACGGCAAGCTCGACATCGTCGTCGGCAACTGGCCGGAGCCGCCGGAGCAGCTGCATCTGTCGAACCTGTTCGTCGACCAGATCGTCTGCCTGATGAGCAACACGCATCCGTTCGCCAGGCGCGGCGGCCTCACGCTGGACCAGTACCTGAACGCCCCGCATCTGGCCCCCACCCCGTATTCGGTCGGCCAGCGCGGCGCGATCGACGTGCACCTCGCGCGCGAACGCCTGAAACGCCACGTGGTCGTCACGCTGCCGTACTTCAATCTGGCGCCCTACGTGCTGATCAAGTCCGATCTGATCTTCACGACGACGCGTCTTTTCGCGGATTACTACGCCAAATTTCTGCCGCTCACCGTGGTGCCCGCGCCGCTCGACTTTCCGCCGATGCAGTACTACCAGCTCTGGCACGAGCGCGTGCACTATTCCGACGAGGTGCGCTGGCTGCGCAGCCTCGTCGCCGAAGCGACCCGAACGTTGATCGACAAGCCTTGACGTGTCGGCGGCGCGTGTAGCCGCCAGCGCATGCGTGCGCAATGGCATGCCCGATCGCCGCCGGGCACGCGCTTCATGTCACGCCGCCGCTTCGTAAAGCGCTTTCGCGAGCCGGTTGTGCCGCTCGATGACCGGCGCGAGTTCCAACGTCGTCAGCTGTCCGTCCTTCACCACCACTTTGCCGCCGATCACGCTATGGCTCACGTGCGACGGCGCGCAGAACACCAGCGCCGCAACCGGGTCGTGCAATGCGCCGGCAAAGAGCGGCTGACGCAGATCGAACGACACGAAGTCCGCCGCCATGCCCGGCGCGAGCGCGCCGATGTCGTCGCGATTGAGCACCTGCGCGCCGCCTAGCGTGGCGATCTCCAGTGCTTCGCGCGCGGTCATTGCATCCGGTCCAAAGCCGACTCGCTGCAACAGCAACGCCTGGCGCACTTCGGCGACCATCTGCGCGCCGTCGTTGGACGCCGAACCGTCCACGCCGAGCCCAACCGGCACACCCGCGAGCCGCATCCGCCTGACGGGCGCGATGCCCGACGCGAGCCGCATGTTAGAGCACGGACAATGCGCGACGCCCGTGCCGGTGCGCGCGAACAGCTCGATGCCGGCGTCGTCGAGTTGCACGCAGTGTGCATGCCATACGTCGCGGCCCACCCAGCCGAGGTCTTCCGCGTATTGCGCGGGCGTCATGCCGAACTTTTCGCGGCTGTAGGCGATGTCGTTGGCGTTCTCAGCGAGATGCGTATGCAGCGACACGCCGTACTGTCGCGCCAGCGCCGCCGATTCGCGCATCAGATCGCGGCTCACCGAAAACGGCGAGCACGGCGCGACGACCACGCGCAGCATCGCGTAACGGCCTTCGTCGTGATACGTCTCGATCAGGCGCTGCGTGTCCTTCAGAATGTCCGCCTCGCGCTCCACCACCGAGTCAGGCGGCAGGCCGCCGTCTTTGCGTCCCACGCTCATGCTGCCGCGCGCCGCGTGAAAGCGCATGCCGATGCGGCGTGCGGCCGCGATGCTGTCGTCGAGCCGGCTGCCGTTCGGATAGATATACAGATGATCGCTCGAGGTCGTGCATCCGGAGAGCAATAGTTCGGCCATCGCGGTCAGCGTCGACACTTCGATCATCTCCGGCGTGAGGTTGGCCCACACCTTGTAGAGACTCGTGAGCCAGCCGAACAGCTCGGCGTTCTGCGCGGCCGGCATCGCGCGCGTGAGGCTCTGGTACATGTGGTGATGCGTATTCACGAGCCCCGGAATCACCAGTTGCCCGCGCATGTCGAGCACCTCGTCGGCGCTTGAAGGCAGCTGCGCCGTGGGTCCGACCGCGACGATGCGGTTGTCCTCGATATACAGGCCGCCGTCGCGCAGTTCGCGCCGGGCGTCGTCCATCGTGACGAGCATGTCTGCGTGTTTCACCAGCATGGTTCTGGCTGGCTTGCTGATTGTTTGTGCCGCGTGTTCCATCGTCATCCGTTTCTCCGCCTGATTGCTTCCGTGCAAAGTCGTCCGAACGCGATGTGACGGCGCGTGGGTCAGGTCGCCCGCGCCGCCGCGTCCCGTCGAACGCCGTTGGCCCGGTTACCCAGCGTCATGCGCCGTCTTCGGGACGTGTGCCGCGCGAAGCCCGCGCTATCCACCCGGGCGTCGTATTGCTGCGGCGCACAGGCGTAACCTTCAGCGGCCAAAATAAGGCTGGCAACTCGCGCGTTTGCGATAACCAACTTCAGGCTGCCGATATAGTGGGTCATTTTTGACGCCGGTACGATCCAACGGGGATCGTATGCGTGCAAAGCGTCGCGGCACCGAACTCGCTGCGGCTTTCAGCGCACTGTCCTTCATGCGCCAGCTATTATCTTTCTTATCGCGCGCGCGCTCGACAGAACAAGTTTTTACAATGGCTCCCACGGCGCTCGCTTCAATTCGCCGACGGGTATGTAGCCACTGACGTGGAGCCTCGATCCGCCGCAAACGTATCTGGATCGGGCTGCCGCCGAAACCTCGCAAACACACAAGGAAAATTGCGAATGGGAAAGCTCACTACCCATGTGCTCGATACCGCGAACGGCCGTCCCGGCGCGGGCATCAAGGTCGAACTCTTCGCGCTTTCGGGCGAGACGCGCCGCGCGCTGAAAACCACCCTCACGAATGACGACGGCCGCTGCGACGAGCCGCTGCTACAAGGCGACGCGTTCGTCGCCGGCGAATACGAACTGGTCTTCGGCGCGGGCGACTACTTCGCGTCGATCGGCACGAAGGTGCCCGAGCCGCGTTTCGTGGATCGCGTGGTGTTGCGCTTCGGTATCGCCGACGCAGGGGCGCACTACCACGTGCCGCTGCTCGTGTCGCCGTGGTCGTACAGCACGTATCGCGGCAGTTGATGCGCGGCTCGATGTGCTCGTCATTGGCTGCTGATTGGTAGCCATGGCACACGCGCTCTCGACACAAGAGCCCCAACAAAAACGCAAACAAACGACGTCGCGCGAACTGAACGCACCGCGTCTTTCATCCTGCAGTCCGCGCAGCGGCGTCCTGTTCGCACCATCCGTCAAGCGGATGCGCGACGCACAAACGCCGCCGCGCGAACAATGAATCAGAAGTGGAGGAGTTTCATGGAAGGCTTTATCACCGACTGGTTGAATCTCGCGATTCGCTGGTTCCACGTCATCGCCGCCATTGCGTGGATCGGCGAGTCGTTCTATTTCGTCGCGCTCGACAACAGCCTGAAACCGCCGCAGGACCCGAACCAGCGCAGACGCGGCGTGTTCGGCGAACTCTGGCATGTGCACGGCGGCGGCTTTTACAACATGCAGAAGTACACCGTCGCGCCGCCCGAAATGCCCGACGACCTGCACTGGTCGAAGTGGCCGTCGTACACCACGTGGCTGTCGGGCTTCGGCCTCTTCACGGTGCTGTATCTGTTTTCGCCGTCCACGTATCTGATCGACAAAAATGTGCTCGACATGGGCCCGGTGGTGGCGGTCGCGTCGGCGCTCGGCTTTCTCGCCGCGGGCTGGATCGTGTATGACTCGCTGTGCCGGATGCTCGGCAACAAGGACAGGGTGCTCGGCATCTGCGTCGGCGTGTATGTGCTGATCGCGGCGTGGCTCGCTTGTCATATCTTCACGGGGCGCGCGGCCTATCTGATCATGGGCGCGATGCTCGCGACGATCATGTCGGCCAACGTGTTTTTCGTGATCATTCCCGGCCAGCGCAAGATGGTCGACGCGATGCTCAAGGGCGACACGCCGAACCCCATCTACGGCAAGCGCGGCAAGCAGCGTTCCGTGCACAACACGTACTTCACGTTGCCGGTGGTGTTCGCGATGCTATCCAATCACTACGCGATGACGTACACGCATCCGTACAACTGGGCCGTGCTTGTCGTGATCATGCTGGCTGGCGCGCTGATCCGTCAGTTTTTCGTGATGCGCCATCGCGGCCAGGTGCTGTGGTATTTGCCGCTCGTCGGCATCGCGCTGATGTTCGGCGCCCTCTTCTGGACGATGCCCAAGCCCATGGTAGCGCAGGCGCAAGCAGCGAATGCGCCCACGGTGAAAGTGGCCGACATCGCGCCCGTGCTGCAACAGCGCTGCGCGGCATGCCACTCCGCGCATCCGACGATGATGGGCAGCGCCCCCGCCGGCGTGCTGCTCGACACGCCGGATGAAATTTCGCAGAACGCACAGCGCATCTATCAGCAGGCGGTGACGCTCAAGGCGATGCCGCTCGGCAACGTCACCCATATGACCGACGAGGAGCGGATGAAAATCGCCGCGTGGTTCGAGGGCGGCGCGGCAAAGTGATTTAGGTGTAGCCGGGCGTCTGTGTGCCCGGTGTCGGTCAGTGTCAGGAAGCGGGCTTTTCGCGAAAGCGGGAAGTCCGCTTTTTTTTGGCTGATTGTCCTCCGCGCTGTTTTGATTGCGGTCTCATGCTCACCGCTTCGCGTCTGATGCCGGTATTTGATCAACGCATTTTGATGGACCTGGCGCGACGGCGCGCACGACCCACACTGCATGCTGGCACGCGTGCGCCAGTTCCACAGCTTCACGCCACGTGCCGCGGCTCGAAGTTCGTCGTGCGTGCACTGCAAGAAGCGCGGCAAAGGCCATGGTCACGTCCATGACTGCGTCGGCACATCTCCGTGCGCCTGGCACCATGGCCATTGCCCGCGACCCAGAACGCAAATGACGACCGCGGGAAAAGCAAAGAGCCCGCAGCATCACCCTGCTGCGGGCCCTTCAAGATCAAACTTGCTCGTCACTAACACCTGAGCACAGAAGCTATATCGCCACCGCGCTCAACGCATCCTCAGTCAACCACAGCGGCTCGGCGAGATCCTGCTCGTTGAGATTGAGCCCTTCCCCGCCGCGATCGACGACGATGAAGTCGCTCACTTCCCCCAACGCGATCAGCGGATGGTGCCACACGCCCTTCGCGTAATTGACGCCCTGCCAGCCGCTCGTGACGAATGCGCGGATCTTCGATTCGTCGAGCTCGCCCGCGGGCGCCACCACCACGAGATACGGCTTGTCGTTCAGCGGCACGAATGCCTGGCTGCCAAGCGGATGACGCTCGAGCATCTTCACCTCGAACGGCAGCGTACGCGGCTGCCCGCGAAACAGATTAACGAGCGTGCGGCCGTTCTCGTCGCTGACGTCCACTTTCGCGAGATCGTGATAACGGATCGTCGTGCCGAGATTGATCGGAATCTGCTTCGCGCCCTCGAGCTCGATCACGTCACCGAACACGGCGAACGCTTCCCTGGTCAATGGTTCGATGGCGAGCGTCTTCATGATGCGAGCGTGCCCCACAGACGCAGGCGCGATACGCCGCCGTCCGGAATGATGTTAAAGCGCACGTGCGTGACCGGGCCGAGCGCGGCGATCTCGCTTTCGAAGTAATGCTGCTTGTCCATTTGCAGCTTCTGCTCGCCGAGCAGCACCGGCCAGAACATCGCCTGCGTGACCAGCGAGCTGTCGGTGCCGCCCGTCACGTAGGCGGCCTGAATCGAGCAGCGGTCCGGATAGTTGCCCTTGAAGTGTGCGGTGTCCACTTCGATCTTCGTAATCACGCCCGGCTGCGCCAGCGCGACGATCGCCCAGTCGTTGCCGGGCTCGCGACGGCGCCGCGTTTCCCAGCCGTCGCCCATGTTCACACCGCGGCCCGGCATCAGAATGGTCGAAGCCGCGCCGAAGTGCTGGTTATTAGCGGCGACGAGGTATGCGCCGTTTTCCATCGCGGCCAGATCGAACTGTTCGGTACGGCTCGCGCCGGCCCAGTCGACTTGCGGCTGACCGTACACGCGCAGCCGCGCGATACCGCCATCCGGATAGATGTTCACGCGCAAGTGCGTGTAGGCAGTAGCGTCGCCCACTTCCAGGTAGTGGTGGCTGTTGCCCTGCAAGGTGGTCGACGGCACGATCTCGGTCCATTGCGTCGACAGGTTCGGCACGCCGTCCACCACGCGCGCCGCTTCGACCGAAGCGGCCGGCGGGAAATTACCCGTGAAGTGGCTCGTGTCGAGATCGAGTCCCTTGATCACGCCCGGACGCGCGAGCTTGACGATGCACCAGTCGTAGCCGGTCACGCGCTTGCGGCGCGTTTCCCAGCCGTCCATCCACTTGCCGTGCTCGTCGTACTTGCCGGGAATGAAGACGGCCGGCTCCGGGTTCAGCATGCGCTCCTTCGGTGCGAAGAATTCGTCGCTGGCCTCGAGCGCCTGCGCGCCCAGGCGCGGGTCCGCCAGATTCACGTAGCGGCGCGTGAATTCGGGAGCGTTGGGGTCGAGAATCGGGAGTGCCATCTTTGTCTTCCTTGATGTTTGTGTGTGCTAAAAAACGTTCCGGCGAAGAGCCGCTGAGTCGGAGCACAGCAGCGATCATGCGTTCGTCACACGCTGATCAGGTCTTCGAGCCGGAAACGTGCGATACGGTAGATTTGATCGAGGCTCGCGCGCAGTTCGTCGGCGCGGCTGTTGTTCACGCGCGCCTCGAAGTTCGCGATGATGCCGTGACGGTCGTAGCCGCGCACCGCGAGAATGAACGGAAAGCCGAACTTCTCGCGATATGCGGTGTTCAGTGCCAGCAGCTTGTCGAACTCTTCCTGCGTGCATTGCGAAAGGCCCGCGCCGCTTTGCTCACGCGTCGATTCCGCGGTGAGTTCGCCGCGCACCGCCGCCTTGCCGGCAAGTTCCGGGTGCGCATTGATCAACGCAAGCTGCTTCTCTTCGCCCGCCGTCTCCACGATGTTCGACATCTTGCGATGCAAGTCGTCGATGCTCGCAAACGGCCGCTCATGCGCCGCCATTTCCGCGACCCACGGCGAATGCTCGAAGATGCCCGAAAGCGCCGCGACGAATGCGTCGGTCGAAATGCTGTTGAGTTGATCCAGTGTGTAGTGCATCGCCTTCATGCCGCCGCCTCGCGGTTGTTTTGCTGATAGGGATGATGTTCGCGCCAGTGCCGCGCGATGTCGACGCGCCGCGTCACCCATACGCGATCATGCTGTTCGATATGGTCGAGAAAACGCTGCAGTGCGCGGAAGCGCCCCGGGCGTCCGAGCAGCCGGCAGTGCATGCCGACCGACAGCATCTTCGGCGCTTCGTCGCCTTCTTCGTACAGCACGTCGAACGCGTCGCGCAGGTACGTGAAGAAATGGTCCGCTGTGTTAAAGCCCTGCGGGCTCGCGAAACGCATGTCGTTGGTGTCGAGCGTGTACGGCACGATCAGTTGCGGCACCGTCGAACCACCGGTGACTTCGACGTCCATCCAGAACGGCAGGTCGTCGCCGTAGTAATCGGAGTCGTACATAAACCCGCCATATTCCGCGACGAGCCGGTGCGTGTTCGGACTGTCGCGACCGGTGTACCAGCCAAGCGGACGCTCGCCCGTGACACGTTCTATGGCCTGCATGCCGAGCCGCATATGCTCGGCTTCTTTTTCCGGCGGGACGTCCTGATAGTGAATCCAGCGATAGCCGTGACATGCGATCTCGTGACCGAGTTCGACGAACGCACGCGCGAGCTCGGGGTGCCGTTCGATCGCCATGCCCACGCCGAATACGGTGAGCGGCAAGCCGCGCTTTTCGAATTCGCGCAGAATGCGCCACACGCCGGCGCGCGAACCATACTCGTAGATTGACTCCATGCTCATGTGACGAGCCGGATAGGCTGCCGCGCCGACAATCTCCGACAGAAACTGCTCCGAGCCGGGATCGCCGTGCAGTACACAATTTTCACCGCCCTCCTCATAGTTGAGGACGAATTGCACGGCGACGCGCGCTCGCCCTGGCCAGTTGGCCTGCACCGGGTGGCGGCCGTAGCCGATCAGATCACGTGGATAGCTGGAGTCGAGTGGCATGATTTGACGAATGCGTGGTGGCAATACGTGTGTGCTCGCAAGGCGCGGTGCAGGACCTGCCGAAGGCAGGCCTGGCGCCGCTGCGGCGATCTGCGCGAGCGCTGCGGAAAGCACGTCGGGCAGCCCGCGCCGAGTTGACCCAGTGTAGCGAAAACACCGGGACGCGCCCATACACCCGGGCAGATAGTGCGTGTCAGACTGAATGTATGTGCGGCTCGGCTTCGCTGGTGTTTACCCGCAGCGAGCCGGCATCGATCACGCGCGGCGGCAACGGGTTCGGGTCCACTGCCGACGGACTGAACGATTCGAGGGCACCGTCGTAGCGCTTGGGCAGCGGCCGCGCATAGTCGCCGCGCTTGGCTGTCGAAAGCCGAAGTGCGACAAGCGCCTCAGTCCACTTGACGGCAGCCGTCACGCCTTCGATCACTGGCGCGCCAAGCGCGTCCTCGATCTCCGCGCACAGCTCCGCCATGCCCGCACAGCCGAGCACGATCGCCTCCGACCCGTCCTCGGCCAGCGCCCGCCGGCATTCATCGAGAATGATGCGACGCGCCGCCGAGCCCGGCTTGTCGAGATCGAGCACTGCGACGTCGGTCGCGCGCACGTTGCGGCAAAAGCGCCGCATGCCATAGCGTTCGGCGAGATGCCACGCCATGCCGCAGGTGCGCGCCAGCGTCGTCACCACTGAAAAGCCCGGCGCCAGCACGCTCGCCGCGTGCATGGCCGCCTCCGCGATGCCGATCACCGGCCCGCGCGCGAGCTCGCGCGCCGCGTAAAGGCCAGGGTCGCCGAAACACGCGATCACGTAGCCGTCGCAGCCCTCGCGCTCGCCTGACATGACTTCGGCGAGAAGACCGGGCGTCGCGAGCGCTTCGTCGTAATAGCCTTCGATGGATGGCGGCCCCATTGTCGGACTCACCGCGATGACCTCTGTGCCCGGCGCCGCGATTTCGCGTGCGCAGCGGCCCATTGCATCGGTCATGCGCTGGGTCGTGTTCGGGTTGATCAGTTTGATGCGCATTTCGTCTCCTGTTTCGCCTGCATCGGCAGTGCACTGGCACTGCCGCTTTCATCTACCGACGCTCAGCGCGCCAGCACGCGATAGAACAGCGCCCCCAGGCCCGCGCCGATGAACCACGAGAAGTTCGCCATACCGTCGAGCGACGGCACCATCACGCACAGCACGGCGATAAGCGCGGCTGGCAACAGTGCCGCAACGGCCAGATAGTTGACGCCGTTGCGATACCAGTACGAACCCGTGGGCGCCACGCTGTACAGATCGTCGAGCACGACTTTCTGACGCTTCACGAGGTAGTAATCGACGATCAGGATTCCGTACAAAGGTCCGATGAAGCTGCCGAGCACGTCCAGCGTGTAGTGAATCACGGCCGGGTTGTTGAACAGATTCCACGGCGTGATGAAGATCGACGCCACCGCGGCCAGCATGCCGCCCGCGCGCCAGCTGATGAGCCGCGGAGCGACGTTCGAGAAGTCGAAGGCCGGCGACACGAAGTTCGCGACGATGTTGATGCCGATCGTCGCGATCGTGAAGGTCAGCGCGCCGAGAATCACCGCGGTCGGATAGTCGATGCGGCCCACCGTTTCGACGGGGTCGGTGATCAACTGGCCGAACACCGGCAGCGTGGCCGCCGTGGTGATCACCGTCACGAGCGAGAACGCGAGGAAGTTGACCGACAGTCCCCAGAAATTGCCGCGCTGGACGCTGCGAAAGCTCTTGCCGTAGCGGGAAAAGTCGCCGAAATTCAGCATCGGCCCGGAGAAGTACGACACGACGAGCGAGGTCGCCGTGATCATCACCGGCAGCACCTCCATGCCGTGATACTTGACGCCTCCCAGATTGATGCCGATGTTGCGCCAACCCGCGCGATACACCATGTAGCCGGCCAGAATGAACATCACGACATAAACCGCCGGACCCGCGAAGTCGATGAACTTCTTGATGGTCTCCATGCCATGCCAGAACACCAGTGCCTGCAACACCCACAGCAGCATGAAGCCGCACCAGCCGAGCGTCGACAGCCCCATGAAACCGTGGCGATGAACGTCCGCATACGGCAGCAGTTGCGGAACGAACTTCAACACGACGATCACGAGCGCGCTCGAAGCGAGATACGTCTGAATCCCGTACCAAGCCACCGCGATCAGGCCGCGAATCACCGCGGGAATATTGGCGCCGAGCACGCCGAAGGTCGCGCGGCACGCCACCGGATACGGCACGCCGTTCGCCTGGCTCGGCTTTGCGATGAGGTTGCACAGCACGTTGACAATCGTGATACCGACGAGCAGCGCGATCAGCACCTGCCAGCTCGTCAGGCCGAGCGCGAAGAGACTCCCGGCGAACACATAGCCGCCCACGCTGTGCACGTCCGACATCCAGAACGCGAAGATGTTATAGGCGCCCCATGTCTGGTGACGCAACGGCGCGAGGTCCTCGTTGTATAAGCGCTTGCTGTAGCCGGCCGGGAGCGTGGTGTCGCCGGATGCGTCGCCGTCTGCATAAGGGGGGATTGCGGAACTGCCGGGCGCTGCACTGAACTGAGCCATGATTCCTCCTTGTGATGGGACCGTCGATTGAGAATCGAAGGGCATTGCATTGGCCATGCCAGTTGCGGCTTTGCTGCGCGTCGCGCCTGCCGCCCGCGCGAACGCAAAGAGGCTCGAACTGCCGTCATGGCCCCGCCGCGGTTGTCTCCGTACTAGAAGTACTTGTGGTTATCGCATTGCCGGTCTTCCGCGGATCTCCGGCAATGGCGCTACTGCTGCTCCCGCCCGTTAGCTGAGCGACGGACGTGCGTGCGCCAGCCGGCAGTGCCCGCGCCGGGCTGCCTTGCAACGCTCGCTTGATTCGGTTCAGTTCAGTGCGGCACGCACCAGCAACGGGCGCGCGCCGGCCGCGTGCCTCAGCCTGGCGCGGACTTGCGTTTGGATAGCTTCGTGGATGACTCTTCGGATGGTGCTCTGCCGGCGCTGCTTATTGCGCCGCTTATTGCGCTACTTATCGCGCTGCTCTTTGCGCCGCTTGTTGCAGCGTTCGTTGCACCGCTTGTCACGCCATTGAGCGCGCCGAATACCTCATGCAGATCGGCTGCGCCGCGCGCGGGCCGCTCCAGCATCTTCAACTCGACGCTTTGCAGATGGCGCGACATCAATGCCGCCGCCTCTTTTGCATCGCCTGCGTCGAGCGCGGCGAGAATCGCTTCGTGATCCTCGAATGAGCACGGACTGCGGCCAAGCGATTCGTACAAAGCCGAAATCAACGTTGAGCGCGCCACCAGTCCGTTCAGGCAATCGCACAGCACGGTGTTGCCGGTGAGCTGGGCCAGCTCCGTATGGAACTCGCCTGACAAACGAATCCACGACGAAAAGTCGCGCGTCTCGAACGCCTTGCGTTCGCGGCCGATCATGCTGCCGATGCTCTTTAGCCGGCGCATGCCGTGACCGCTGCAAACCTTCTCGACGACGGCGAGTTCGATGATGCGGCGCATCTCGAACACCTCGTGGACTTCCTGAAGCGACGGACTTGCGACGAACGCACCGCGGTTCGGCTCCAGATCGACCAGACGGTCCGTCGCGAGTTGCGCCAGCGCCTGCCGGATCGGCCCGCGTTTAACCGCAAATACTTCGCACAATTGTGCTTCTGTCAGTTTCGCTCCCGGCGCGAGCCGATGCTCGAGAATCGCGGCGCGGATGCGCTCGGCAATTGCTTCGGGCTTCGAACTATTTACGCTGGTGGGGTCGATGTCGGACATGATCTGCATCTCGGTATGTTGGTCATAATAGGACGGACATAAAGATTGTCAACAATTTTTGTTGGCATTGGCGACAATTCTCGCGGCGAGGCGTGGCATGGGGGCAGTCATTGCGCGGGAAGCCTTGCTGGGCTTGGCTAAGCTACAGGAATCGATACGACGACTGCCACCTGCCGCTGGCCGATTTTGTCGACAAAATCGCCGCGCCTTCGCTTTCTTTCTGGCGACGCGCGGCGGTTCGGATGCCGGCAGTTAGTTGCGTGGCCGACTATAAAAAAACGGGCCGAAGCCCGCTTACATGACCGGCCTTCAGCGCAGGCACGGATAGTCGGATAAGGTCAGCCTGAACCCGTTGGCGTCCGCGACAAGGTGGGCGTCGGCTCCGACTGGCAGCGTCAACATGTCCGGCACGTGGCCGAACTGCAAGCCGGTGACGATCGGAATGCCGATCACCGACCTCATCTGCTCGATCATGGCCTGCAGGTCGTAGCCGTTGTCGTAGTCGAACTGCTTGCCGCCCGAGAAATCGCCAAGCACGAGCGCCTGCTGCTGATCGAGAATACCCGACAGATGTAGTTGATAAAGCATCCGCTCGATGCGAAACGGCTGCTCGTTGACGTCTTCCACGAATAGCACCCCGCCCTCCACCGGCGGCATATATGGCGTGCCGACGAGCGACGCAAGGATAGCCAGATTGCCGCCCCACAAGGTGCCGGAGACGTCCACGGCTTGTGCTTGCGGCACGTTGCGCGTGATCGTCACGGTCGGCTGTGTCAACGCCGACCAGAAGTGATGCATCGTGAATTCGCTGACGTGTTCGGCGCCGAAGTCGCTCATCAGCATCGGACCGCTGAACGTTTTGAGGCCGGCGCGCGCGAGCAGCGCCAGTTGGACCGCCGTGAAGTCGCTGTGACCGACGAGCGCGACGGGCTGCCCCGTCAAGCGGCGTTGCAGCCCATCGTAGTCGAGGCCGTGCAGGATGCGCATCGCGCCGTAACCGCCGCGCACGGCCAGCACGATATCGGGCAACGGGCGCGATGCATCCGCGAGCCGGTTCAGGTCCGCCGCGCGCTCGCCGTCGGTACCGGCGAAGCGCTGATAACGACGCCGCGTCGTCTCCACGCCTTCCACGCGATGCCCTTGCGTGCGCAGCCGCTGCAACGCGCGATTCAGCACTTCGGCGTCGTGCGGGTAGCCGGACGGCGCAATCAGATCGAAGGTGCGGTGGACGGTCATCGGCGGGAGCTGTTGTGTTGTTAGGAGAAGTTTGCGGCGTAGTGGCCGCTCAGAGCGGCTCGCCCGGGTCGCTTTGGGCACCGACGCCCGCGCGCGCCGCAGTCCGCGCGTCGCGGCTGGCGCGGCGCCGCTCGGCGAAGAACGATTTGAGCGCGGCGCCGCATTCGCTTTCGAGCACGCCGCCGGTTACCTCGGTGTGGTGATTCAGTTGCGGGTTCGCGAACGCGTCGACGACGCTGCCGCAAGCGCCAGTTTTCGGGTCGCGTGCGCCGAACACGACGCGGGCAATGCGTGCGTGCATGATCGCGCCGGCACACATCAGACAGGGCTCGAGCGTCACATACAGTTCGCAGCCCGGCAAGCGATAGTTCTCGACCGCCTGCGCCGCGGCGCGCAATGCGACCATCTCCGCGTGCGCCGAAGGATCGTGCGCACTGATCGGATGGTTGAAACCTTTTGCAATGACTTGGTCACCGCGCACGAGCACCGCGCCGACGGGCACTTCGCCAGCAGCGCGCGCGTCTTCGGCGGCGGCCTGAGCGAGCGCCATGAAACGGAGATCGCGCTCGCTGACGGTCGCGGTGGGCGGTGCTTCGGTGGGCGGTGCTTCGGTGCGCGGTGCTTCGATGTCCGCTGCTTCGGTGTCCGCTGCTGTGGTGGGCGCTGCGTCGCTGTGCGCTGTTGCGGTATGCGCTGCTTCGCTGTGCGCTGCGTCGCTGTGCGCTGTTGCGGCGGGGCCGGTTGCGGCCGGACTCAGCTCTGCCGTCCCGACCCCCGGGTCACCGACGACGAAGTCAGCGCCACCCGCCGTAGCACGCGGCACAGCCGGCACTGTGCCGGCCTCGGTCCGATCAGCGTCGGCCAGCGGCACGCGGCACGGGGTAACAGGCTCGCTCACTGCGGCCTCGCGGCGCCATGCTCCGCACCGGACGCCGCCTGGTCGGCGCCATCCGCGACAGCCGTTGCCCCGTTCGAAGCGCGCTCGGATAGTCGTTCGGCAATCCGCCGGCAATATTCATGCGGCAGCACCAAAGCGCTGCCGCGCAGCGATTCCAGCGCCATATCGAGCGCCAGCATGCGCGCCTGGAGGCGGCACCGGGTGGCCTTGTCGCTCACGGCATTGAGCTCGGCCTGGAGGTCGCGCAAGGCGCGCAGTTGCTCCAGCGCAGGTGGCACAAAGCCCGCATTTTTCAGGATCCGGTTAGCAACGCGCACTTCTTCCGGGACAAGTGCATCGTCGTCCAGGCAAAGCGGCGCGCCCGCGCCGGGCAAATCGTCGAGCTCGCCGCGCGCGGCTGCGGCGGCAATACGCTGTTCGACTAACGCATCAAGCAATCTCATCTGCAATCCACTACGTTGCGGCCCATGCATTCTATCAGGGAGCGCACGAGGGCTCCTCGGGCAGGGTCCGCTGTTCCGCCGGCTTAGCGGATTCAGCATAGCCGCAGCGTATGGACGCTTGCCGGCCGCGTGCACGCGTAAAGCGTGCGGTCGATTCGCACCCAGCGCCGTAGACGCAGTGCGCCCGGTTCGCCTCGCGGTCCGATTGCGAGTGCTCCACATTGGCCTCGGCGGGAGCCACACGGGTGCGGCTGACGAAGACCGGGGCGGCTCACCGCTCGTTGCCGGATCTGCGTACGGTTTCTCTCGCGCGCCTCTATGACAGCAAGCGTGAAAGCCCGAAAACCCCCGCACCGTGCGCTATGGCTCCGCACCTTCAAGCGGCCAGCGCGCGAGCACGAGATGCCTGGTACGTCCCAGCAAACTGTGTATCAGCGCGAACTCGCGCACGTTCCAGCCAACCGGCTCGACCGGGCTCGCGGCGACCCATGGCAACCCGTAAGCCAACGTCACATGCGGCGTAAAAGCGACTGCCGTGGAACCCGGACGACTCCCGATGCCGCAGTCCCGCAGCGCGCCCTGCAGCGCATCATGGAGCGTATGCAGACCGACGACGCCATCACTCCCGGTCAGAACGAGAGGCCCCGGCCGCGGTTTGGAAGCGAAGCTCGCGACCGTATCGAATTCGACGGTGAACGGCGCCATGCGGATCGACGCCGCGGCCTGCATCGCCGCCTGTACGTGCGCCTGCGGCAACCCGCCCGCGAAATTGCCGAGATGCCGCAACGTGACGTGCAAACGACCGGGGGCGAGCGGCTTGCCGCGAGCGCGCGCTTCCCCGCAAAGCCGCTGCGCGAGCTTTGCAATGCCAGCCGCCGTATTGGAGTCCGGAAGGACAGCAAAAAAAAGACCGTCTGTCGGGGTTGGCGGCGCTTCCAGCCCGGGCAACCACAGTTGTTCAGGCATTTCGCTCCTGCATGATGAACGGCGGCATCTACACGTATCCTCCCTCACGATGGGCTGGCCCGCGGCCATGGGCTCGCTTCAAAGCGCATTGGAAAGCCGCATTGCCAACTTTCAAAAAACACTTGCGCTTGCCGACTGCCTACGTAGAATACTGTACATCCATACAGTATTGGTGGCAACGTGGAATTGTCAATTTCTGTCGAAGCGGACAACTGCTGGACAGCGCCATCGCGCGCGCCGGGCTCGCGCGCGAGCAGCTTTATCTGACCAACGCGGTAAAGTGAGGAAGGCGTGCAAGATGCATCGCGGCGTGCCTTGGTGACATGGTCAGGTGCTGGCTACGAGCAACTCCTCGGCATTGTTCGGCGGGCGCAAGCCGTCGGTTCTATCCGCGAAGTAGCGCTGCGTGAGATCGGCCGCCGAAACATGCCGGGCATGCACGAAGCCGGCTTCGCGAGCAAGGGCGAGCATGTCCGTCGGCGTGAAGAAACTGAGGAACGGCGTGCCGCTTGCGCGCGCGCCCTTCTCCGCCATTTCGAGGCCGGGGCGCACCTCGGGCCCGGCCATTTCCAATGGCAGGAGGAAGGTCATCGCAAATATCGATCCGCGCGCGAAGGCCGCGACTTCGCGCAGCGTGGCCGCGTTTGCGTCGCGTGTCAGATACATGCTCACGCCAGTGGAGACCACCATTGCCGGCTTGCTGCTGTTAAAGCCTTCCGCCATCAGCCGGTCGCGCCACGCCTCGCCGGCCTCGAAATCGACCGGCACGAAACGCAGCCAGGGCGGAATGCCAAAACCCAGTTCGATCAGCCGCTGACGCTTCCACGCCTGCGGCGCCGGCTGGTCGATCTCGAACACGGCGAGGCGCGAAGCAAGCTCCGGCCTGCGCTGCGCAAAACTGTCGAGGCCCGCGCCAAGAATCACGTACTGATCGATGCCGCGCGCGGCCTGTTCGGCCAGCAGATCTTCGATGAACCGAGCGCGAGCCACGATCGACGCGCGAAACGCACGCGTGAACTGCGGATCCATGTCACCGCGCTGACGCCAGTCGTCGCCGGGAGCCAGCAGTTGCAGACCGATCGAATCTTCGAAGACATGCGGCGCGGCGTCGGCCTCGGTGTGGAGCGCACGCCACAGGGCGACGCGCGCCGCCGTGCTGTCAGGTGCCGGTTCTCGCTCTTCGTTCATGAGCGCCCTTCCTCCTTGCTCGTGTCACGGGATACGGGAATGCGTCGTTGCGGCGCTGCGTTCGCGCCCGCCAAGCGCCAGACGCAGACCACCAGGCGCCCAACGCAACAGTCATAAAGAATAGCATCGGCATAGCCGCCGCATTCAGCGCCAGTCCCCGTCCGCACGAGCGAATACCGCAGCGTCGCTATACGATCATCGTATAAGCCAACCCCGACCCAACAGGGAGACCGCCATGAGCAGCAAATGGTTTTCGAACTTCGCGAGCTATCTGTCCACGATGACCGGCCGCCCCGGCACCTTTGTCATCGCCGTCTCGCTCGTAGTCGTATGGGCCGTTACCGGACCGTTCTTTCACTATAGCGACACATGGCAGCTCGTGATCAACACGTCGACGACGATCGTCACGTTCCTGATGGTTTTCCTGATTCAGAACACGCAAAACCGCGACACCGCCGCAATGCAGATCAAGCTCGACGAACTGATCCGCGCGCTGGAAGGCGCGCATAATGCGCTGCTCGATCTCGAGGAACTCGAGGAAAAGGACTTGACGCGTTTTCGCAAACACTACGAAAACCTCGCGAAGGACGCGCGCACGGCGCTGCGCGAAGGTGGCAGCGATACCGATTCGCCGTTCGTCGACCATCGCGATATAGAAGACGACCAGCGACAAGACGACAAGAAGCGCGGCGGCAAGCAGGCGCATGACGAGCCAACCAGGCCCGAACGGAAAAACTAGCGCGGGCTTCACGATAAAGCGAGGCGCGGCCGCGCCTCTGCCGCGTCGCTTCAGGCAGCCGCCCGGTCTTCTTTCAAACGGAACACGGCCACTGCGTCGTTCAGCTCGCGGCTCTGCTGTTCGAGCGACACCGCGGCAGCCGACGCTTCCTCGACGAGCGCCGAGTTGTGCTGCGTCACTTCTTCCATCTGCGTGACGCTCGTGTTGACGAGCTCGATGCCTGCGGTCTGCTCGCTCGAGGCGAGACTGATCTCGGTCATGATGGCGCTCACGCGCCGCACCGCATCCACCACTTCTTGCATTGTCGCGCCGGCGTGCGCGACGAGCGTGCTGCCGTCGTTGACCTTGACGGTCGAGTCGCCGATCAGCTCGTTGATCTCACGCGCTGCCGCCGCCGAGCGCTGCGCGAGGTTGCGCACCTCGGAGGCGACCACCGCGAAACCGCGTCCCTGCTCGCCCGCACGGGCCGCTTCGACAGCTGCGTTCAACGCCAGGATGTTGGTCTGAAACGCGATGCCCTCGATCACGCCCACGATTCCGACGATGCGGTTTGAGCTTCCGGAGATAGCGTCCATGGTCGCCACCACCTGATTGACCACCTGCCCGCCGCGCGACGCAATCTCGGAGGCGCCGGTCGCAAGTTCGACGGCGCGGCGCGCATTGTCGGCGTTCTGGCGGACGGTGGCGGTCAACTGCTCCATGCTCGCGGCCGCCTGCTGCAGCGAGGCCGCGTGTTGCTCCGTGCGCGCCGACAGATCGACACTGCCGCCCGCAATCGCGCGCGCGTCCTGCACGATCGCCTCGGTACTCGCGCGCACTTTCTGGACCGTCTGCACGAGGCTGTTCTGCATGCCTTTGAGCGCATCCAGCAGATAACCCATTTCGTTATTGCGCTGCACCGCGATTGCGCCCGTCAGATCGCCGCCCGCGATGCGGCCAAAATGATCGACCGCCATGTTGATCGGCTGCACGATGGCGCGCGCGAGCGTGCGCTGCGCGAGCACGCCGATACATAACGCGATGCCGCCGGTTATTCCCAGCGCCCACAGCATCACGCGAAAACGGGCCTCGGCATGCTGGAAACGCGCTTTCTGGCGTTCCACCTGATAGTCCTCGAGCGCCGTGAGCGCGGCCTGATAGTCGGCAAACAGCGCGGCGGGCGCTTCGCGCTGCGTCGCGAGGAAGTCGACGAGGTTGTCGTCGTCGAGCTGCCTGAGTGCCAGTTGGAACACCTGCGCAAAGAGGCGCTGACGCTTTGCGGTCATTGCGTCGACGAGCGGCTTTTCGATGCTGTCGGGCACATGCAGCGCCCGGTAAGCTTCGAGCTCGCGGTTGCTCGCATCGAGCAGCACATGCAGTTGCGTGATGGCGTCCTTAGCCGGCTTGCCCGCGCTGATGATCTGCTCCGTTTCGCCGAGGCCGCCGCGCAGTTGCAGAAGACGCTCGGAGCTCGTCTTCAGATGCAGCAGCGACGCGGTGTCGTCCTGGTACATATCGCGCAGCGCGTTGCTGCTGTCGTAAAGCCCGGCGATGCCGGCCACGATGACCAGCATCAGCAGCAGCGTGTAACCGGCGATCGTCGCGGCCAATCCGCCGCGGATGGTGATGTGTCTGCGCATGGGCTTGAGACCGGGCGGGCAGCGGCCACAGGGGCTGCTTTGCCAGGTTCGCTCCTCCGGATAGCAAAGATCGGGCTGTGATAGGAATGACGGATTGGAAACCGACTCACAGCTTTACGGCAGGCACGCGTGCGCGCAGTTGCGGCAATACGACGTGGATTATGACGATTGCGACACACGCCAGGCATCACCGCCATCGCGCGGCGAGCGGGCGCGTGCCGCGCGGGGGTGGGCCAGGCGTGTTCACCTCCGACGCGACCATCGCACTGTACAGAGTGATAGGCGGCATCGGCGTGCGCCTTTACCGCGTGGATGTTTTTGTTCTACTGGCCGATGCCGGTTCTGTTCGTCGCAGGACGCGGCCTTGCCTCCTTACATCGGCGGGGCCACGCCATCCTTTTCGACCACCACGCGCTGAGCGACATACGCGCCCTGCGACGCCGCCGTTGCAACGACGAACACCTTCTTGCCCGGCGTGAGATCCGAACGCGCAGCCGGCGCGAAGGTCACGATGGGCACGTTGGGCGGGACCGTCACCTCGTTGCTGCCGCCCTTGTACGAGAGCTTCAGATTCCGGCCGCTCGTGCCCTGAACCACGGTGTCGACGTTCGCGTTGGTCATCGTGCTGTTGGGGCCGAGGTCCCAGCTATAGTGGCCCTCGCCCGTGCCGCGCGCGGCTTCGGGGAATACCACGACTTCCGTTGCTGTGAGCTTGCCGTCGGTACCGGTGGTCGCGGCGGTGCCGACGAACGAGCCCGGCTTGATATCGGACAGCTGCATCGACTTGACCGCCGACACGGCAACCGCTGGCTTCAATTCGATCGACACCGTGTCGCCACTGCGGCGATGCACCTTCAGCACGTCGCCGTCCAGCGAAACGATGTCGCCGCGAATGCGCGACGGTTTGGCGGCGGGCGTCTGTGCGAGCGCGGCGCCGGCAAAAGCCAGCGTCGCAAGTGTGATGCCGAGTTTCAGGCGAATAGACATGAATGAACGCTCCATGAGAAACGGTTATAAGACCACAACTGCGGACTGCAAAACGCGGACTGCAAAGCAGGGACTACAAAGCGGGAACTGCAAAGCGGAAATGAGAAACGACACTGGAAAGCCACACTACAAGGCCTGAACGGCCCAACGGAAGCCGGCAATCACGAACCGCCAAACCAGTTGTAGCCCTGGTTCTCCCAGTAACCACCGGGATAGTCGTTGGTCACGCTGATCGCGACGATATGCTTCGGGTTCTTGTAACCGAGCTTGGTGGGCATGCGCAGCTTCATCGGGAAGCCGTACTTCGGCGGCAGCGTCGCGCCGTCGTAACCGAGCGTAAGCTGCGTCTGCGGATGCAGCGCGGTCGGCATGTCGATACTGGTCCAGTAGTTGTCCGCGCAATGCAGCGACACGTATTTCGCGGTCATATCGGCGCCGGCGCGCTTGAGGAACTCGGCAAAGCGCACACCGTCCCAGCGGCCAATCGCGCTCCATCCTTCAATGCAGATATGCCGCGTGATCTGGCTTTCCTGCGGCAGCGCGCGTAGTTCGTCGAGCGTCCACACGCGCTTGCCGTTCGCGAGGCCGCTCACCTGCAGCCGGTAGCTCGCGGCGTCGACCTCGGGCACCTCGTCGATATCGTAGAACGCGTTGAAGGGAAACGGCCGCGTGATCATCGACTCCGCGTAAGTCGGCGCGAGCTTGCCCGGATTGAAAAGCAGCGCCTGCACGTCGTCGTTGAACGAGGACATCTTGCGCAGCATCGCGTTCACGGATTTGTCGTTCGAGAGATCGCAGCCCGACAGCAGCACGATTCCGCCGAGCGTGAGAATGCGCTTGCCGAGGAGGCGACGCGCCGGATCTTTCAGCTCGCTGCGGGCGTCCTTGATGATGGTCTCTGCGTGAGTCGCGGCGAACGCACTGAGTTTTCCCGATCTGTTGCGAAGGCTCATGATCAACGCCCCCGGATCATCACGAGAAGCGAGCGCGGCACGAGCGCGACCATCGCCAGATGCACGGCGAAGAATGCGACCAGCACGCTCATCGCCGCGAAATGCACGACTCGCGCGTTGTCGTAGCCGCCCATCAGCGTGCGCAGCAGTGGGAACTGCACGGACTTCCAGATGGCGAGCCCCGACACGATCACAAGCGCGATATCTGCGATCACTACGAGATAGGCGAACTTCTGCACCGCGTTATAGCGCGACAGGTCCTCGTGCCCGAGCTTGCCGCGCAGTGCGGCGGCGAGGTCGCTCGCAAGCGAGCGCAAGCTCACGGGCAGGAGTTTTCGCTGCAAGCGGCCCGAAGCAAGATTGAGCCCGACATAGACGATGAAGTTCGCGACCAGCATCCACATGACCGCGAAGTGCCATTGCAACGCGCCGCCCAGCCAGCCGCCCAGCGTGATCGCGGATGGAAACCGCCAGCCCGCGAAGATCGGCGATGCGTTGTAGATCTGCCAGCCGCTCGTCACCATCAGCATGACGGCGAGCGCGTTGACCCAGTGTGAGATGCGGACCCAGGCGGGTTGAATCGTCGTGTAAGTCAAGGCGGCCTCGTGGTGGATAGCTGCGAGAAATCGGCACTGTCATGGGCGCAAACATGTCCCGCCGGGCAGTTATTCCATTACGTGAAGAATTATTTCTGCCGCGGGCTCCTACATGTCCCTACCAGCCCCTATCCGCCAGCCGGCGGACGATGCGGACGAACACACGGACAAAAACTATTGGATTTCTCTAGAGTTGATGGATCGCCGGCCAATGCCGGCTGGCGAAGCCGCGCTGACTCGCAGCGCGGGTCAACTAAAGGACCAAAGGAAAAACCAAAATGGGAACGTCTCTTTACAACGAACGATCGACCGGCGACGACGGGCGCAGCACTCCGAGGCTGCACCCCGCCGGTGCGCCGCTGACACTCAGGCACATGATCCATCCGGAGCAGATTCGCGACAGTCTGCCGGCGGGCCAGGGTGGGATCGGCTTTCTCTTTCACGCTACGGACTGGGATACGCTTTCTTTCTCCTTTCACAACGTAAAGACCAGAAACGAGTCATTCGAGGAAGAACTCTGGCGCACCAGCCCGTTCATTGCCTCGCCGATCTATCTGGGCTCGCAGATGATCGGCGCAAACATTGCATGCCCGGTGCCGCTCGAGCTTTGGCTCGGCAGCCCGCGCGGCATCAAGCGGTTTCGCGAAACGCAATTTTTCCCCGCGCTGGAACTGGCGAAGCAGGCCGGACTGAACATGGTCGCAATGGGCGCCTCCACGCCGTACGCGTGCAACTATGGGGCGCTGCCGCGGCAGACCAGGCCGCCCTACATCACCACGGGCCACGCGGCGACCGCGGCCATGCTGAAAGACTGGGCGATTCACTGCTGCAATGAGCTTGATATCGAATTCGGCAACATGAAGCTCGCGCTCTTCGGCGCGGCGGGACGGCTCGGCACGACGGTGGCAAAGTACCTGCTCTATAAGGAAACGCCGCGCGAACTGGTGCTGATCGACTTGCCGGACAAGGTCAACCTGCTGGCGGACCAGGCGCGGGAGCTGATGGCGGCCGACCTGCTCGGCCACACCAGGGTGTCGATTCATACCTTCAGCCCCGACAAGCCCTTGCCGCAGTTCGACGGCGCGATCCTCGCGAGCAGCACCAGCGTGCCTTATCTCACCGCCGCCGATCTGAAGCGGGCGCGCTTCTGGATCGACGACTCGCATCCGCGCGCCGCGAGCGTGGAGGCGGAACTCGCGTCTCGCGGACATACGCTATATATTGAATGTTTCGCACGCGGGCCGGCCGGCCTCGATTCACGCTTCCCGTTCAGGCTGCCGAGCACGCGCGACTGCTATACCTGTTTCGCCGAGGGCTATGCCGCCTGGCAGGAAGGTATCGCTTCCGACTTCATCATCGGCAGCCCGCCCGTATGGTCCGTGTCCTATACTCACGGCCTGTTGAAAAAGTACGGATTCTCGGTCGGACCTTTTCACGGCAAGGACGGCTCGGCGATCAACCTCGATCTGGGCGTGACCGCAAATATGAATTGACCGGGTCGTCAATGTCACTGGAGGCCAGATGATCATACCGCGCGAAAGCATGCAGGACGTGCTGGAACGAAGCCGGTTTGCAATCCGATGGGGAGGCGTACTCGGCCTCGTGTGCCACCCCGTCTATTATCTGGTGTGGACTTACATCCTGCCGCAGCCGTACGACAACCTGCCATTGCGCCTGAGCGCGGCGATCATCTGTATTCCATTGATCTTCCAGGCGCGCTGGCCGAAACGGTTCAACGCGTACCTGCTGATTTACTGGCATGTGTGTCTGATCTACGTGCTGCCGTTCGTGTGCACGTTCCTCGCGATCAGAAATTCGTTCTCCACCATGTGGATGATGACCGAGGTCATGATGATTTTCATCATGGCGTTGTGCATCGACAATCCCTTCCTGCTGATGGGCTGTATCGGCATCGGCATGCTCTCCGGCGCGCTGGCTGCGGTAGCCAGCGCGCCGGCTCCCATTGTGCTCAGCACCGCGAATCAGTCGGACCTCGCGGTGCTGCCGGTCGTCGTGTTGTGCAGCATGGCGTTCGCGCATGCGATCAGCAAGGGCCGCATCTTCGTCGAGAAAAACCGCGCGCTGCAGGCGCTCGCCGGTTCCATCGCGCATGAAATGCGCAACCCGCTCAGCCAGTTAAAGCACGTGCTCGATCGCGTCGAAGAAACGCTGCCCGCCCTTACCGGAGCGGGACGCGCGCCCGCGCTGTCGGGCGCGGGCCCGGCCCTGCTGTACCGGCATCTCGCGCACGGACAGTTGTCGATCGAGCGCGGCCTGCGGGTGATCGCCATGACGCTCGACGAAGTCAGCGCGAAACAGATCCGCTCGGACTCGCTCTCCTATCTGAGCGCAGCGGCAACCACGCGCAAGGCGCTCGACGAATACGGCTTCGCAGATAAAAAGGAACGCGGCAAGGTCCGCCTCGTGGTGCTGGAAGATTTCACCTTCAAGGTCGACGAAACGGTCTACCTGTTCACCCTCTTCAACCTGATCAAGAACGCGCTGCATCACATTGCGCCGCTTGCTTCGGCAACGCTCACGCTCACCGTGGACCGGCACTCGGTCGCTGTGCGCGATACGGGCAGCGGCATCGCGCCGGAGATTCTGCCGCATCTGTTCGAACCGTTTCGAACCGCGGGAAACTCGGCCGGTACGGGACTCGGGCTCGCCTACTGTCAGCGCGCGATGCGCGCGTTCGGCGGCAGCATCTCGTGCAAGTCGGAGCCGGGCAAGTTCACACAGTTCACGCTGCAGTTTCCGCCCGTCACCGAAAGCGAGGTGGCCGCGCACGAGCGCGCGGTGCTCGAGCGTGCCACGGCCTTGCTCAACGGCAAACGCATTCTTCTCGCCGATGACGACGCCGCGCAGCGCGCGCGCACGCGGCGCACCCTGTCCAGGGTGGGCGCCGAGGTGAGCGAGGCGGAAAACGGCCTGGTCGCATTGACAATGTTGCGCGAGGCAACAGCTTATGACCTCGTGCTGATGGACCTCAACATGCCCGTGCTCGACGGCTATACGGCCACGGAGCAGTTGCGCGCCGACCGCGATCATCCGAACTCGAACGTGCTCGTCGCCGCCTACACGTCAGAGCCGGGCAACGTCGCGCGAGTGCTGGCGCGGCGCGCCGGCATGGACGACATGATCAGCAAGTCGTGCAGCGTGATGGAACTGTTGGCGTCGCTGCAGGCGCTCTTCGAGAACGGCAACCGGCGCCATCTGAACCAGCGCTTCGACGACTTCTCCGGCAAGTCGATTCTCGTCGCCGACGACGACACCTACAGCCGGCTCGTCGCCAAAGCGTATCTGGAGCGCTTCGGAGCAAGCGTCGTCGAAGCCGAACATGGACAGGCGGTGCTCGAGCGGCTCGACGAAGGGCTCGCCATCGACGCGATCGTGGTGGACATGAACATGCCTGGCATGGGCGGCCTCGACACGGCGGCGGCGATTCGCGCGCGCACCGATGCCTATGCCGGCGTGCCGGTCATCGCGTTGACGAGCCAGGCGGATATCGGCTCGGTGCAGGCATGCCTGAGCGTGGGCATGAACGAGGTGCTGGTCAAGCCCGTGCAGGTCGGCTCGTTGTATGCGTGCCTGACAAGGCAGTTCGCGCAGCACGGCGACAGTGCCGACGGCGGCACAGCGGGCACGGCGCGGCCCGCGCCGGGGCTGGTGTCGGGGTCGGCGTCTGGCCCGTCGGCGTCAGCCGGTCCCGCTGCGTTGGCGGCGCAGCTGCACCCGGCCGGCGACACCGAGCCGACCGTCATGGCCGGGCAAAGCGATTTGCTCGACACACACCACCTCGAAGAACTGGCCGCGCTGGGCCTCGTCGACGAATCGTTCGCCGGCGGCATCGAGCAGCTCCGCGCGCTGATTGCGCAGCTACGTGCGCACGCCGCGGCGGGCGACCTCGACGCCGCGCACGGCGCGCTGCATCTGCTGCTCGGCGCGAGCGGAAACCTCGGCGCAAGAGCGCTGCACGAATTCACGCGGCAGATCTATCCGCGCACACTGGAAGGCACTTGGCCCACCGAGCCTGACTGGCTGGAACGGATCGGCGAGCTCGGCGAGCGCTCGACCGAAGCGCTGTATCGCTATTTCGAGTCCGCGAGCGCGCGAGCAGACCGGCCGGGACCGCAGCGACCACCGGGCGAGCCGGCATCGGCAAGCACGAGCGGGCTCGCAATGCGCGAGCATTAAGGAAAAGCCTTCGGCTCGTGGCGCCGCGCTCAGGCGGCGCGGCTGTCCGGTGCCGGTTCGCCGGCGCTGTCGTGCAAGCGGCCTCTTGGCGCGGGAAAACGCATCGTCACGGTGGTGCCCTCGCCTAACGTCGATTCGATGCGCAGGCCGCCACCGAACGACTGCATGATGCGGTTGCAGAAAATCATGCCCATGCCGTGGCCGCCACGGCCGGCGTGCGTCGTCACCGGATCGAGCAGTAGACGCGCCTTGATCTCCGGTTCGATACCCGGCCCATTGTCGTGCAGGCAAATTGCCGGTTCCGGTTCGCTCGTCACCTCGATGCGCAGCGAAGGCGCCTGGCAAGCTTCGAGCGCGCGCAACGCATTCGAGATCAGTGAAGAGAGGACCAGCGCGACGCAATTGGGCATGGCGTGAACGACGAAATCGCCGCGCACTTCGAGCTCCACCCATTCGCGCTGCGCTCCGGCAAACGGATACGAATCGAGCAGGGTCGCGATCAGACGCGTCGCCTTCACTTCGCGCGCCGCGCTGCCCGGCGCCGGCGGCTGTCCGCCGCTCTTGTGCACCGTCGCCCAGAACGACGAGATCAGCGTCAGGCAGTACTGCGCGTTATTGAGCATGGAGGTCGCCGCAAGACCGATCTCCCGCTGACGCTGCGGATCGTATTCCTGCGCGACGTCGTTTTCGACCGAGCGCGCAAAGAGCGAGATTGCGGCCAGCGGCGTATTCAGTTCGTGAGCGAGGAACGCGAGGGTCTCGTCCATGGCGAGCAGCCGCTGCTGGCGCGTTTCCCGTTCAGCGTAGCGCGCCACCGCCTGCCTCAGCACGTCGCGCACCGACTCCACGCGAAGCGGCTTTTCGAGTATGCGGTACAGGTCGGCCGTATTGAAGGTTTGCAGCAGCATGTCCTTGTCGGCATACGCGGTCACGAGAATGCGCACGATCTGCGGATACAGGTTCGCCACTTCGCGCAGCAGATGGCCGCCGTCTCGGCCCGGCATGCGAAAGTCGGTGATGAGCACTGCGATTTCCGGACCCAGGTCATGCAGCAGCGCCATCGCTTCATCCGCGTCGCGCGCGAGGTGCACGCGGTAATCGTCTCGGACGGCCCGCGCGAAGTGGTTGCGCGACATTTCATCGTCATCGACGAAGAGGACCGAGAACGGCGCTGGCACGGTGGCCTGGGTTGCAGCCTGGGTTGCAGCTTGTGTGGTTTCGCTCATCGCGTTTCCGGCTCATCCATTCGCGGATGCGGACAGTGGGGGTCGATTGCATTCTACCGTTCGGCTGCGGTAAACCGGAAAAGCCGGCACGACTACGCAAAATGGCGAAGTCATTTCGACCGGATCCGACAGCTTGAGGCAGTGCATTTTCATTACATAGTGCAAACGCTTTAGCAAACATTGCCAATACAAACATTACATTAAACCGACATCCTGCTTTAGCGGCGCATTCAGCACGCCATTTGCTCCAGGGATTAACACTGATCACGCTGCGCTGATTCCTGCAGCCGCTTAAAGGTGGGCGTACACTCGCGCTCAAAACGTCGCCGGACGGGCGTGCCGGCACTTTTGTATCGCACGCGGCTTATTGAAGGCTGAGCAGACACGAGGAGAGTAAACACATGAGCTGGACACGGGAACAGAGAAACGTCACGATCGCCGCCTATCTTGGCTGGACACTCGACGCATTCGATTTCTTTCTGATGGTGTTCGTATTGAAAGATATTGCGGCCGAATTCAATACGAAAATCCCTGAAGTCGCATTCGGCATTATGTTGACGCTGATGATGCGTCCGCTCGGCGCGCTGATTTTCGGCTGGCTCGCGGACCGCTACGGCCGCCGGCCTACGTTGATGGTCAACATCGCGTGCTTCTCGCTGCTCGAACTGCTCTCGGGCTTCTCGCCGAACCTTGCCACGCTGCTCGTGTTGCGCGCGCTCTTCGGCATTGCGATGGGCGGCGAATGGGGCGTAGGCGGCGCCCTGACCATGGAGACGGTGCCGCCCAAATCGCGCGGCATCGTGTCGGGCCTGCTGCAAGCCGGCTATCCGAGCGGCTACCTGCTCGCGTCGGTGGTGTTCGGTGTGTTCTATCAATACATCGGCTGGCGCGGCATGTTCTTCGTCGGCGTACTGCCCGCGCTGCTGGTGCTGTACATCCGCGCGCATGTGCCGGAGTCGCCGGCCTTCAGAACGCTCGAGAAGCAGGCGCGTCCCGGCCTCGTCGCCACCTTGAAGCAGAACGTCAAGCTGTCGCTCTACGCGATCGTGCTGATGACCGCGTTCAACTTCTTCTCGCACGGGTCCCAGGACCTGTACCCGACTTTCCTGCGCGTGCAGCATCAGTTCGACGCCCATACGGTGTCGCTCATCACCATCACGCTGAACATCGGCGCGATCTGCGGCGGGCTCTTTTTCGGCATGTTGTCGGAGAAGATCGGGCGCAAGCGCGCCATTTTCATTTCCGCGCTGATCGCGTTGCCGGTGCTGCCGCTATGGGCTTTTTCGAGCACGCCGGTACTGCTCGCGGTGGGTGCGTTCCTGATGCAGATCTCCGTGCAGGGCGCGTGGGGCGTGATTCCGGTCCACCTGAACGAGATCTCGCCCGATGAAATCCGCGCGACGTTTCCGGGTCTCGTGTATCAGCTGGGCAATCTGATCGCGTCCGTGAACGGGCCGCTGCAGGCGAGCGCCGCCGAAGCGCACGGCAACAACTATGCGCTAGTGATGGCGGTCGTGATCGGCGTCGTCGCGCTCGTGATCTGCGCGCTGATTCCGTTTAGCCGCGAGCGCCGCGGCATCGACATGACGCAGTCGGCGGCGCACGTCGGCGAACACGTGCAAAGCCGCCCCGTTTAAAGGAGAGCTTCAGGCGTTTGAAGCAAACAGCTGTTTCGCCGCGCGGTTATCGGGCACAATAAGCGCAAAGGCGGCCAGAACCGCCGCGGCATGAAGACCATGCCGACTTACACAAGCGCATGAGCGCAGGGCCAAACCAGACATCATTCATACGAGGCCGTTCCGATTCGTCGGAACGGCCTTTTTGTTTTGACACGCTGTTTTTGCACGCGCGAATTGTGCGCCAGGCTTCAGGTCCCCTAGAGGAGTTAATCGACAACCAACCCTTGCTCACCTTCACCATCCTTCTTATCCTGAAAAAAACGGCTGTTTCAAATCAACATTTGAATCGCCTGTTTGCGGGCCGGGCGCCCGGCAACTGGGAGACGCAACATGGCAGGTCGCACAACGAGCCGGCACGCCGGCGATACGAAGTCACGCATCCTCGACGCCGCTGAGACGCTCTTCATCGATTGCGGATATGAGGCCATGTCGCTGCGGCAGATCACTTCGCGCGCCGAAGTCAATCTCGCGGCGGTCAACTATCACTTCGGCAGCAAGGAATCGCTGATTCACTCGATGCTGTCGCGCCGACTCGACCGCCTCAACGAAGAGCGGGTCAAGCTGCTCGACCGCTTCGACCAGATGCTCGGCGAGCGGCTGACCTGCGAGCACGTGCTCGGCGCGATGTTCATTCCGGCGCTGCGGCTCTCGCGCGATCCGCGCGTCGGCGGCAAGGCGTTCCTGCGCTTGCTGGGCCGCGCGTACACGGACCCGTCGGCATTCATTCGCGACTTTCTGAACGCGCATTATGCGTCGGTCGCCGTGCGTTTTTTCGATGCGTTCCAGCGCGCGCTGCCGCATCTGCCACGCGAGGAATTGGGCTGGCGCCTGCACTTCGCAATCGGCGCGTTGTCGGGCGTGCTCGCGGGCGCCGACACCGAGAGCCTGATCGCGGAGTTCTCGCAGGGCAAAACGATGAATGACCTGCAGCTGATCGCCCGCCTCGCCTCGCTGATGGTCGCCGCGCTCAAGGCGCCGCTGCCCGATGCGTCGCAACTGGCCATGTTCGCGGCCGTGCTCGGCGACGCGACGGACAAAGACGCGTGTGCAGACGCGGCCTCGGGCTTCGGCGGTTCCTCGGAAAGTGCGCGTCGCACAGCGGGCGATGCCGCTCATGAAGCGCCAACCGACGCAACCCCGCTCGCACAACATCAATAAAAACGCGACCCGTCCACGCGCCGTGGATGCGTTCGCACGCATCATCGAAACCGGGAGGAAACCTCATGTCGTGGTTCGTCTTGCTGCTGGCCGTGGGTGCGCTTGCGCTCGTGTACTTTCAGGCGCGTGCGCTCGCGTGGCTGGCCTTCATGATCGTGTGGGTCGCGGCGGTGCGCGCGAGCGGAGCGGCGGGCGCGGCGGCAACCGCGCTGCTCGCCATCGTGCTGGTGCTGCCCGCCCTGGTGCTCGCCGTGAAGCCATTGCGGCGCGCCTGGCTCGCAAAGCCGGTGCTCGACACATTCCGCAAGATCTTGCCGGAGATGTCGCCGACCGAACGCGACGCGATCGAGGCAGGCACCGTCTGGTGGGACGCGCAACTCTTCTCCGGCCGCCCGCATTGGGACACGCTGCTCGGCTACGGTCCCGCGACCTTGAGCGCCGAAGAGCAGTCGTTCCTCGACAACGAATGCGAGCAGTTATGCGATTTCGCGAACGACTGGGAAACCACCATGGTCTGGCAGGACCTGTCGCCGCAGGCGTGGCAGTTCATCAAGGAACGCGGCTTTCTCGGCATGATCATTCCGAAGCAGTACGGCGGCAAGCAGTTCTCCGCTTACGCGCATTCGCAGGTCATCATGAAACTGGCCACGCGCTGCTCCGCCGCAGCCGTCTCCGTGATGGTGCCCAATTCGCTCGGCCCAGCCGAACTGCTGATGCATTACGGCACCGACGAACAGAAGAACCACTATCTGCCGCGTCTCGCGCGCGGCGAAGAAATCCCCTGCTTCGCGCTGACGAGCCCCTACGCCGGTTCGGACGCCGCCGCGATTCCGGACGTCGGCATCGTCTGCAAGGGCATGTTCGGGGGCCGCGAGGTGCTCGGCTTTCGCGTCACGTGGGACAAGCGCTATATCACGCTCGGGCCGGTTGCGACCGTGCTCGGCCTCGCCTTTCGCGCGCTCGATCCCGACCATCTGCTCGGCTCGAATGACGAACCCGGCATCACCTGCGCATTGATTCCGACCGATCATCCGGGTGTGAACATCGGCCGGCGTCACTGGCCGCTGAACGCGGTGTTCCAGAACGGCCCGAACTCCGGCAAGGACGTGTTCATTCCGCTCGACTGGGTGATCGGCGGACGCGCGCAAGTGGGCAACGGCTGGCGCATGCTGATGGAATGTCTCGCGGCCGGCCGCGCGAT
This sequence comes from Burkholderia sp. WSM2230, assembly GCF_000472445.1. GTDB lineage: Bacteria > Pseudomonadota > Gammaproteobacteria > Burkholderiales > Burkholderiaceae > Paraburkholderia. The sequence continues at coordinate 265,403 of NZ_AXAJ01000003.1, read as the reverse complement.
CTCGCTGCCGTCGTCGAATGTCGGCATGGCAAAGATCGCCGTGCGCGGCACGGGCGCGTATGCCGCCGTACGCCGTCAGTTCCGCACGGCCATCGGCAAGTTCGAGGGCGTGCAGGAAGCGCTCGGCCGCATGGGCGGCAATCTCTATGTGATGGACGCCGCGCGCCGCCTCTCGGCGCATGCGGTGGACCTCGGCGAGAAGCCCTCGGTGATTTCGGCAATTGCGAAGTATCACATTACCGAGCGCGCCCGCATGGTGATCAACGACGCAATGGACGTGGCCGCCGGCAAGGGCATCTGCATGGGGCCGTCGAACTTTCTCGCGCGCGCCTATCAGCAGGTGCCTATTGCGATCACCGTGGAAGGCGCGAACATTCTCACGCGCTGCCTGATCATCTTCGGCCAGGGCGCGATCCGTTGTCATCCGTACCTCCTGAAGGAAATGAGCGCGACGCGCGAAGCGGACCGCGCACAGGCGCTGCGCGATTTCGACGACGCGTTCTTCGGACACCTCGGCTTTACGCTTTCCAACGCGGTACGCAGCTTCGTGTACGGCATCACCGGCGGCGTCTTGATCGCGACTCCGCGCGCCGCGCACGCCCCGCTCCATGCGTACTATCGCGCGGCCACGCGCATGGCCACCGTGTTCGCGCTGCTCGCGGACGTCTCCATGTTCGTGCTCGGCGGCGATCTGAAACGCCGCGAACGGATTTCGGCGCGCCTTGGCGACGTGCTCTCGCAACTCTATCTGGTCTCCGCCACGCTCAAGCGTTTCGAGGACGAAGGCCGCCAGCAGGACGATCTGCCGCTGGTGCGCTGGGGCGTCGAAGACTCGCTGTATCGCGCGCAACACGCGCTCGACAGCGTGCTCGCGAACTATCCCAACCGCTTCGCCGCCGGTGTCGTACGTCTGCTGGCTTTTCCGTTCGGCTTGCGTCACCGCGAACCGTCGGACCGCCTGAGCAGCGAGATTGCCGAGCTGATGCAAACGCCTGGCGCCGCGCGCGACCGGCTGGTATCCGACTCGTATGTGCCGCATCCCGACGTCGACGCGCTCGGCTACGGCGAGCTCGTGTTCGAGTTGAACCCGCGCTTCACGCAGATCGAACAGAAACTGCGCGAAGCCGTGAAGGAGCGGCGCCTCGAGCCGATGCCGCAAAGCGTCGAGCAACTGTCCGCATGGGCCGACACCGCGCTGCAGCAAGGTCTGATCGACGCCGACGAGCGGCGCGTACTCGACGACTACGCACGCTATGCGGCACAGGTCGTGAAGGTCGACGATTTCCCCGCCGACTTCGACATGCTCGCCAATCTGCAACGCCGCAGCGAGGCGCTCGAAAAGGCTCTGGAAGTGGCGTTGTAAGAGGACCGCTCCTCATGCGCTTGCACCATCAAAAAACCTTGCTTTGAAACACGCCGATGTGCGAAAGCCGGTGCACACTGACGAACATGCGGGCGCGCCCGGCCGAGCAATGAACAATATGAACGACTCTTACCTGAACTTCGTCAATTCGCCGTTCGGCGCGCGGCTCGCGCGTTCGCTGGGCCTGCCTAAGCCCGAGGTGCTGCGCCGCTATCGCGCGGACCAGCCGGAGTTCGGCGGACTGATCGCGATCGGCGCGGCGCGCGAGCCGCAGTTGCTGGATGCGCTCGCGAATCTGGTGGCGAGCATCGGCGTGACCAGTGTCGCGCACGAAAGCGCCGGCTTGTGGATGCCGCTCGCGCATCGCCACGGTTTGATGACGGGGCGCTTCGAACCCGCGGAGGCCGGCCCGGCCGCGCGCCTTGCCGCCTTGATCTTCGACGCTAGCGGTATGGAAGACAGTAGCCAGATGGAACCGCTGCATGCGTTCTTCCACGACACGCTGCGCTCGCTCGGGAAGTGCGGGCGCATCGTGGTGCTCGGGCGGCCGCCGCACGACTGCTCGAACCCGCGGCAATGGACCGCGCAGCGCGCGCTCGAAGGCCTCACGCGCTCACTCGGCAAGGAGGCGCGGCGCGGCATAACGGCCAATCTCGTGTATGTGGGCGTTGGCGCCGAGCATCGGATGGAGGCCACGCTGCGCTTCTTCCTGTCGCCGCGCTCGGCGTATGTGTCGGGTCAGGTCGTGCAGATTTCCGCCGATGCTCCCGGCTCGAGCATCGCGGGCGCTTTCGCGAATGACGGCAGCTCAGCGCTCTTCGACTGGAAAGCGCCGCTCGCGAACCGGCGCGCGCTGGTGACGGGCGCAGCCCGCGGCATCGGCGCGGCTATCGCGGGCGTGCTCGCCGCGCAGGGCGCGCAGGTGATCGGCATCGACATTCCGTCGGCGCGCGACGCGCTCGAAGCCACCATGCGTCAGCTGAACGGCACGTCGCTCGCCTTCGACATCGCCGCGCCTGAAGCGCCCACGCAAATTGCCGCCGCGCTCGACGATCAGGGCGTGGACATCATCGTGCATAACGCCGGCATCACCAAAGACAAGACCATCGCGAAGATGACGGCCGCCGCCTGGCAGAGCGTGATCGACATCAACCTGTCCGCCCAGGAACGCATCGACGAAGCGTTGCTCGCGGCAGGCATTCTGCGCGACGGCGGACGCATCATCGGCGTCTCGTCGATCAGCGGCATTGCGGGCAATCTCGGCCAGACCAACTACGCCACTTCCAAAGCCGGCGTGATCGGCCGAGTGCAAAGCATGGCACCGGCGTTGCGCGCGCGCGGCATCACGATCAACGCGGTCGCGCCGGGCTTCATCGAAACGCAGATGACCGCCAAAATGCCGTTCACGCTTCGCGAGGCCGGCCGCCGCATGAATTCGCTCAGCCAGGGCGGGCAGCCGGTCGACGTCGCCCAGACTATCGCGTGGCTCGCGCATCCGGGATCGGCCGGCATCAGCGGCCAGGTGGTGCGCGTGTGCGGGCAAAGCCTGATCGGAGCCTGAGCATGGAAGAACCGGGAGATCCGTTCGGCGGCAATCGTGCGTCAAATCTCATGCGGCACGAAACAGTGCGGCCGAAGACGGTGGTCGTGGAAACCTTGCCGACGCCCGCGCGACTCTATGCACGCGCGCTGTCGGGCGTCGTCAAGCGCGGACGTCCGGCGCACTTGCCCGCACTGCGACTGGTGCGCCCGGCCGTCGCGCTCGAGCCGGGGCCGGCGTGGCGCTATGCGCGCGTGTGCGGCTTCATTCCCGAGCACGGCGTGCCGCTTACCTATCCGCATCTGCTCGCGTTTCCGTTGCATCTTCTGATGCTGACGGATCCGGCCTTTCCGTGGCCCGCGGTCGGCTTGCTGCACCTTGCCAATCACGTGCGCCTGCGCCGGCCGCTCGCCTACCAGGATCTGCTTCGCGTCGAAGTGGAGTTCGGTGCGCTCCTGCGCCACGACAAGGGCCAGGCGTTCCTGCTGCACACGCGCGTCTACCGGCGCGGCGAAGCCGTGTGGGACGGCGACAGCGTCTATCTGAAACGCGGCGTGCCGGCGAGCGGCGGGCAGCTCGATCCGCTGCAGGTCGATACCGCCGCGTTGCAACGCATCGCACGCTGGCAACTCGCGCCGCAGCTCGGCCGCGACTATGCGAGCGTGTCCGGCGACTACAACCCGATTCATCTGAGCGCGCTGTCCGCGAAGGCATTCGGCTTTCCGCGTGCGATCGCGCACGGCATGTGGACGCTCGCGCGCGCGGCATCGTCATTGCAGCCGCCGAAGCCGCTTGCCGAAGCCACGCTCAGCGCCGAGTTCAAGCTGCCGATGCTGCTGCCCGGCGAAGCGTCGCTCTGGAGCGCGTCGTCTTCGCTGATCGAACGCGATATCGAGGTGCGCGACATCGCCGGAGAGAAGCCGCATTTGCGCGGCCGCATGCAATGGAGGCTGCAATGAACGAAGACTACAAGGAGCCACGCATGCCTCATCCTCTGCCAGCTGTGCGCCGCGTCGCGATTATCGGCGGCAACCGCATTCCGTTTGCACGCTCGAACACGGCGTATGCGACCGCGTCGAATGAGGACATGCTGACCTTCACACTGCAAGGACTGATCGACCGCTATGCGCTGCATGGCGAACGCCTCGGCGAAGTCGCGGCGGGCGCCGTCATCAAGCATTCGCGCGACTTCAACCTCACGCGCGAATCCGTGCTGTCCACCACACTGGCGAAGGAAACACCCGCGTACGATGTTCAACAGGCATGCGGCACCGGGCTCGAAGCGACGATACTGGTCGCCAGCAAGATTGCGTTGGGACAGATCGACGTGGGCATCGCGGGCGGTGTGGATACGACATCGGATGCGCCCATCGGCGTGAACGAAAACATGCGCAAGATATTGCTCGAGGCGAATCGCGGCAGGAGCACCGGCCAGCGCGTCGGCGCGCTGGCGAAGCTGCGGCCCGGCATGTTGTTCAAGCCGCTGTTGCCGCGCAACGGCGAGCCGCGCACGGGTCTTTCCATGGGCGAGCATTGCGAATTGATGGCCAAGCGCTGGAACATTTCGCGCGAAGCGCAGGACGTGCTCGCCTACGACAGCCACCGCAAGCTCGCGGAAGCGTACGCGCGCGGCTTCGTCAACGATCTGATGACGCCGTATCGCGGCCTCACGCGCGATAACAACCTGCGCGAGGACCTGACGCTCGAAAAGCTCGCTTCGTTGAAGCCCGCTTTCGACCGCGACGCCGGAACGCTGACCGCCGGCAATTCGACGCCGCTTACCGACGGCGCGTCCACCGTGCTGCTTGCAAGCGAAGACTGGGCCGCGCGCCGCAGGCTGCCGGTGCTGGCGTATCTGAGCTGGTCGGAAACCGCAGCAGTCGACTTCTTCGACAAGAAAGAAGGCCTGCTGATGGCGCCTGCCTACGCCGTGCCGCGCATGCTCGCGCGAGCCGGACTGACATTGCAGGACTTCGATTTCTACGAGATCCACGAAGCGTTCGCGGCTCAAGTGTTGTGCACGCTCGCGGCGTGGCAGGATGACGAATACTGCCGCACGCAGCTCGGCCTCGAAGGGCCGCTTGGCGCGATAGATCGCACCCGGCTCAACGTGAACGGCGGCTCGCTCGCGACGGGTCATCCGTTTGCGGCGACGGGCGGGCGCATCGTCGCGGGTCTCGCGAAGATGCTGGCGCAGCTCGATAAACCTGCGGGCACCGCGCGCGGCCTGATCTCGATCTGCGCGGCGGGCGGCCAGGGCGTTGTCGCTGTTCTGGAGCGCTAATCGTTATAGCGCGAACGCCACGGCGAGACATGAACCGTGACACGCATAAGCAACAGAATCACGCACATCCAGTACACCAACACATGAAGCCCCGGCTTCAGGAGACGACCGATGACCGAGCCCACTCAAGCCTCGCCCTCGCCCGCCGCTGCGAATCAGGCAGGCGGGCGCGCCGAACTCTCGCAGCATGTGCAGCATGCACAGCGCGCGCCGAACACCGACGGCATCTGGTACGCGTCGTATCCCGCGGGCGTGCCGCATGAAATCGATGTCGGCCAATACGAGTCGATTGTTCATTTCTTCGACGAATGCATCGCAAAGTTCCGCGAGCGCGTCGCGTACGTTAGCGTCGGCGCGAGCATGACGTATGCTGAACTCGGCCGCAAGGCGACTGCGTTCGCGGCGTATCTGCAGAGCATCGGCGTAAAACCCGGCGAGCGCGTCGCAATCATGCTGCCGAATACGTTCCAATACCCGGTGTCGCTTTTCGGCGTGCTCAAAGCGGGTGCCGTGGTGGTGAACGTCAATCCGCTCTATACGGTGCGCGAGCTCGCGCATCAGTTGAAGGACAGCGGCGCGCAAACCATCATCGTGTTCGAGAACTTTGCGAAGACCGTGCAGGATGCGCTGCCGGGCACCAAGGTGCAGAACGTAATCGTCACGGGACTCGGTGACCTGCTCGCCGACGGTCTCAATGTGAAGGGACGTCTGCTCAATTTCATGCTGCGCCATGTGAAGAAGATGGTGCCCGCTTACCATCTGCCGCAAGCGGTGCCGCTGCTGAAGGCGCTCGCCGTCGGCTATGCGCGGCCTCTCACGCCGGTGCGGCTGACGCATCACGACATTGCGTTTCTTCAGTACACCGGAGGAACGACCGGCGTCGCGAAGGGCGCGATGCTCACGCATCGCAACATCATCGCGAATCTGCTGCAGGCGAAGGCGTGGGCCGAAGGTCAATTGAGCGGCGAAGTGGAAACGGTGCTCACGCCGTTGCCGCTTTATCACATCTATTCGCTCACGGTGAACGCACTGATCTTCATGGGACTAGGCGGGCGCAACATCCTCATCGCGAATCCGCGCGATATGAAGCGCGTGATGATGATCATCCGCCACGAGAAGTTCACCGGCATGACGGCGGTCAACACGCTGTACAACGCGTTTCTCGAGAACGAAGAGTTCTGCAGGCGCGATTTCTCCGGCCTCAAGCTCGCGATGGCGGGCGGCATGGCGACGCAACGCTCGGTGGCCGAGCGCTTCAAGGCGGTGACGGGTAAGCCCATTATCGAAGGCTATGGCTTGACCGAATGCTCGCCGATCGTCTCGATGAATCCCGTCGACATTTCGAACCTGCGCGACTTCGAAGGCTCGATTGGCCTGCCCGCCCCGTCCACGCAAGTGCGCTTTCGCAAGGACGACGGCAGTTGGGCGGACATCGGTGAGCCGGGCGAACTGTGCGTGAAGGGACCGCAGGTCATGAAGGGCTACTGGAACCGCCCGGAGGAAACCGCCAAGGCTATCGACGACGAAGGCTGGCTCGCGACCGGCGACATCGGCGTGATGGATTCGCGCGGCTTCATTCGCCTCATCGACCGCAAGAAGGACATGATCCTGGTGTCGGGCTTCAACGTGTATCCGAACGAGATCGAGGACGTGATCGCGGCGCATCCCGACGTGCGCGAAGTCGCTGCAATCGGTGTGCCCGACGAGGCGCAGGGCGAGCGCGTGAAAGTGTTCGTCGTCAAGCGCAATCCGTCGCTGACGGCCGAGCAGGTGATCGCTCATTGCCGCAAGAATCTGACGGGCTACAAGGTGCCGAAGATGGTTGAGTTTCGCGACGAGTTGCCGCAAACCAACGTCGGCAAGATTCTGCGCCGCGCACTGCGCGATGAGGAACTCGCGAAGCAAAAGTCTGCCTGACAGGCAAGGCGCTTGCGTGAGGACGTGCGCCACCTTTCGGGAGAGTTCGATGACGCATTGCCTGTTCGCATGGCTGCGGCTGCGCTTGCGCGTGCGCCTGTTGTGGTCGATGCAGTTGAGCGCGAAAGCCGCTGAACGTGCGTCGCGGGATGAGCGCAGCGAGTTGGGGCTGGACGTAGCGCGTTCTGACGTCGCGCGGAACGGCGCAGCGCGACCGGGCGCAGCGCGGCCTCGCTCATTGCCGCTTGCCGCGCTGATCGCCTGGGCGGCGCTGAGCCTCGGCGCTTCGCCCGTCTTCGCGCAAAACGACGACAAGCCGCCGCCGCTCGAAACGGCGAGCGCGGTCAAGGCCCCTTCCACGCCTGCCTCGCAGGTCGGCAAGCTGACGCTGGATCAGCAGGTCAAATGGCTGCGCGCCGCGCAGAATAGCGGCGCGCTCGAAGCGCTCGACGACGCGCAACTGGTCGCGCTCTTCAAGTCGCTCGATCCGCTTGCGCTGCCGCGCTATATCAAGGAAGGCCCGAACGGATACGCGTCGTATGAGTTCACGATGTCGCGCGCCGAGCGCATTCGCGGCCAGTGGCCCGACAAGCCCGACCACATGCTGGTGCGCGTCGCGCACGATCCGCTGCGCATTTACGCAAAGTGGCTGCCCGACGGCGCGCACGCGGGCCAGGAGATCATCTACGACGAGTCCAGGCGCACCGACGAAATGTACGGTCACCTGGGCGGCATCATGAACGTCATGCCGCTATGGACCTCGTTGAACGGCGCCCTCGCGCGTTCGCAATCGAACCATCAGGTGCGCGATCTCGGCACCGAATATATCGCGCAGCAATACCTCGCCGAGGGCAGGAAATTTATCGAGGCGGGCTTGCCGCGCTCGGTGCAAATCGACGTGAAGACCATCGACGGCGTGCGCGTGGTCGCCTTCACCTTCGAATCGCCGACCGGCCAGCCCCAGTTCTACGCGAAGAAGGAAACGCTGGGGCTCGATTTGCGGCATCCGTATTTCCGCACCGTCGAATCTTATGACAACGACGGCCGCATCTTCGAGAAGATCGTCTTCGAAACCATCACGCCTGAAACGTTCGACGACTCCACATTCGACCCGAAAAACAGGGACTACAGGTTCTAGCTAGCGCGGCGCGAGCACGAAACTCACGTGAGCGGACTGCGCGGCCTGTTCATGGCTATGCTCGAGCCGATGAGTCGCGCGAGTGGCGAGTTCTTTCAGCACGAAGTAATCGGACGCGCGCGTGACGCCTATCAGCCACGGAGCCGGACCTGCATCTGCCGAGGCATGTAGCAGCGGAAGCAGCGTGGTGTGCCAGAGAAGACCGACGTCGTCGCCGGTTTCGAAGGTGGGCAGGTTCATCGCAGCGGCATAGCGGGAAAACGCGGCGCTTGCTGCTAACGTCGAGTCGGCAATCGCGAAGGTGTCGCCGCGCGCCGCGGCATGCGCGAGCCAGGGCCACACGCAGCCTGCGGTGGTGGAAAGCCATGCACTCGTCATCATGAAAGTGCGCCGGTCCATGTTCGTTCTCCGGGCGAGTTCGTGCGGTTTGGGTCGTGCGGTTTGATTTCGTGTGGTCGGGTTGAAGCGGTCAGGTTCACGCGGCCAGGTTCATGCCGCATGCGTGTCGACCTCGCTCACGCATAGCCGCGCCGCTTGCCCTCACGTATAGCCGCGCCGGTCGCGCCACGCCGCCGGCCAGATGCCTTGTTTGCCCGGCGCAAGAATACCGTTCGGGTCGAGCGCGTCCTTGATCGTTTCCGAAAGCCGCAGCAAGGCGCCGTCGTTGAAACTGTACTGCGCGGCGGCAAAATCCATATACGCGAGATGCGCGCGATATTCGCCGTAGCCGGCCGCGCGCGCGTCGCTCATCAGCGAACGCAGCAGGGCGCCGGCCGCCTCGACCTGGCTCGCGTCGTCACGATCGAAGATGGCCGCAAAAATGTGATGCAGATGGCGCACCCCCGCCGTGAAGCCGCCGTAGTAGTCGAAGCCGTATTCGGCGGCGCGCGCCTTCACCATGAAGTATTGGCGCAGCGCATCGCGACCCGTCGCGGGACATACCGGCGAGAAATCGACGTGCGCGCCGGCGCCGCCGCGCCAGTCGAGCATGCGAAACGCGTTCATAGCCGGGATGCCGGCAAGATTGCGGTCGCCGCCCGCGGTCGGCTCGGCATCGCCTGAATAACGTTTTGCGTAGATGCGCGCATCGCGCACGCGTGCGAACGCGCGCTGCACGATTGCATAGCGCGCATCGATCAGCTCCGGCGTGCCGTACAGCGCGAAATGCAGGTTCCAGCGGCCGACGTTCAGCTTGTCGAGCATCGTGCTCACCGCACCCTCGGGCATCGCGCCAGGGCCGTCGTACCATTGCGCGCGCGCCGACAACCCGGCTGCGCGGCGCAAGCCGCCTTCAATCACCGCGTGATTGCGGATCGTTTCGTCGAGCCGCAGCGGCCGCAATATGTCGACGATGGCTTCGAGATCCGTCTCATGGCGGAACTGGATTTCACCGAGCAGATACGCGGGCGGTGCCGGCATCAGCCACACGCCAAGCTTCGTGACGATGCCGTAGTTGGACTGCATGAACATCGCGTCGAACGACGGCCCGTAACCCGGCTTATAAAGCTGCCATGCGGTGCTCGTGTCGATCCCGCCCATGCCGGTGCGCAGCACGTCGCCATTCGCGAGTATCACTTCCATCCCGCATTGCGTGGCCGCATGATCGCCGTAGGGCGTATAGCCGAAGCCGCGTTCGAGCGTATTGCCGACCACGCTGCCCCAGCCCGCCGCCGGCGGATCGACCCACAGCCGGTGGCCCTGCTCGCGCAGGTACGCGTGCAGATCGAAGTAACTCACGCCCGGCTCGACGAGCGCATACGCGAGCGTCTCGTTGACCTCGATGATGCGGTTCATCCGTTGCAGATCGAGCACCACCGAGCCGGTCAGACGCGGCGCCGCGCCGCCGTACGCGAAGTTGCGCCCGGTCGAAACGGTCCACAGCGGAATCCGGTATTGATTGGCCACGCGCAGCACGGCGCGAATTTCATCGACGGATGCGGGCAGCAGCGCCGCGCTCGCCGCAAACGCCTCATGCTCGCCGGGCGCGAACGGATCGAGATAGGCGGAGAGTCCTGCCGCCGAACTGACGACATGCTGCGCGCCGACAATCGCGCGCCATGCGGCAAGCGCCGCGTCGAACTGCGCGGCGGAAAGCTTCGGCGGCAGGTTGCGGCTCAAGGGCTCCTCCTTTGCGGCGGCGTGCGCGGCACGATTGTGCGCCGCGCTACTGCCACGCTTCCGGCTTGCCGCCGAGCGCGCTGCATACGTCGACGGCAATTGCGCGCAGCTTGCCTTCCGCGATCGGTCCCGACAACGCGTAGCCCATGCCGTCGCTGATCCAGTAGAAGGTGCGCCGGTTGCCGTCGCGCAAGAGGCGGAACGCGTTTTCGTCGCGCGCGATGCCGGTCACATACAGCGTCAGGCGCGCGCCGCTGCGGTTCTCATACATGAACTGCGCGGCGGGCCCCGTCTCGCCGGGCAGGAGGCGCCCGCCCACCAGCGAATAACCGTATTCCTGCAACGACGGCACCGAAAGCGGCCGGTTCAGGCGCTTCGATAGCCAGTTGATCAGATGCTCTTCCTCGCTCGCCGCCACTTCCACCGGATGACGCCGCTCGGGCGTGTAGACCGCATACGCGATGTCCGCGCGTTCGGCGAAACTGGGCGCCCGCGCGCCGAGCCCGTTCCACGCGCCGCCGGTCAAACGCGGAGCGAGCGGGCCGAGCGCGAGCGCCAGCCCGGCGCCCACGGCAAGCCAGCAGGCGGCGAGGCCCACGCGCCGCCACCATGGCGTACGCGGACGCAGCACGATGACGGTGGGATCGTCGGCGGCATCGGGTGCTTCGTGGCTGGGCAAGTCCGTGTGACTCTGGGAATTGTGCGCTGTGCCGCGTTGCAGCGGCGCGCCGCACAACGCGCGCAGCGCGGCCTTCTGCGCGCGCCACGAGGCCACGCGCGCGGCGGCTTGCGGATGTTCCGCCAGCAGCGCGGCGATGCGCTCGCGCTCGCCATCGGTGACCTCGCCGTCGACGAACGCCGACAGCGCTCGCAGGTCCACCCCGTCGGGCATGCTGGAATCGTGGTCGTTATTCATCGCGGATTTCTCACTACTTTCAACGGCGGCTTGCGCGCCGGCCCCTGGGTGGTCCCGGTTGCGGGCTCTTTTGCAGGCCCTTCCAGCAGCCCACGCAGATGCTCGCGGCCGCGCGACAGGCGCGACATCACCGTGCCCACCGGCACGCCGAGCGCCTTCGACGTCTCCTGATAAGTCAGTTCCTCCACGCAGACGAGCAGCAGCACCTCGCGCTGTTCGAGCGGCAGGCAATACAGCGCGCGCTGCAGATCGCGCAGCACGAGGCCGTCCACCTCGCGTTGCGGCGCTTCGAGATTGCGCCAGGGCGCGCTTTCTTCATCGACGGCGATTTCGCGGCGGCCGCGCAGCTGATCGATATAAAGATGCCGCAAGATGGTGAGCAACCATGCGCGCAGGTTGCTGTTCGGCCTGAACGCCGCCCAGCGCGCGAGCGCGCGCTCCGCCGTATCCTGCACGAGGTCGTCGGCCCAGGCGCGGTCACCCGTCAGCGCGCGCGCGTAGCGGCGCAGCTGCGGGAGCCACGAGATGACTTCGGCTTCGAAACTCACCCGGCGGGCAAATGCTCAGTAGCCGCCGCTACTGCCGCTGCCGCCGCTCGAGCCGCTGGTGCTGGAGGCGCCGCCGTCGGTCGCGGACGAGCAGGCGCTCGTGGCGAGCGAGCCCAATGCGAGTGTGAACAGCATGAGGATCATGCCGAGGATGCGGGTCGATTTCATATGAGTCTCCATGTGGGCCGGAGCTGCGGGTTCAGCTGTGCCGTGCCGTCCCTGTCTTAACGCAACGGCCCGGTGATTTATTCCGACGTTGCGCGCACTGTCAGCTTTTTCCGCCATTCTCGTCGGCAAGCACCCGGCCTGGCGGAAGAAGCCGGCCATTGATCGACTGATTTGGTAACTCAACGTTACAGCCAATAGTTACCAGGTGCTTATGTCAGCGCAAGCCGTTATAGTGGACCCAGTTCGCCCGCCGACGCGTTCTGCCCCCACACAGGGTAGAATCGCGGCGAACAACCGTCTTTCTAACCTGAATTGTCCATGGCTTCCGCAGAATCGCATCCGCAAAACGACTTCATGAACGCTGCGCGCAAAGAACGAAAGCGCGTTGAGATCTACCTCGTCAACGGCATTCGCCTGACGGGTTGCATCGAGTCGTTCGACCAATATCTGGTGATGCTGCGCACGCCCGTCGGCCTGCAGGGCATCTACAAGCGCGCCATCTCGACGATCCAGCTCGACACCGGGACCCGTCCGGCTCCCCGCGCCGGCCGTCCGTCGCATGGCGAACACACTACCCGCGGGCCGCACGGCTCGCGCGAACCCCGCGAGCATCGCGAACCGCGTGAACCACGTGAGCCGCGCGAATCGTACGGTGCGCCGTCCGAGCGGTCCGCGCCGGAGCGCAGCGGCGCGTCAGATGCGCCGGTGGTCGTGACGCGGCGGCGGCGTCTGTTCGGTACGGGCGGCGACGGCGGCAACCATGGCAATCATGGTGGCAACGGCAACGGCGGCCACGAGTAAGCAGTAATTCAAGCAATAGGCAGTCGCCGCGGCACCGGTCACTCCTGTAGAGGACCGAGCCGCTGCAGAATTTTCTCCACCCTCGCCACCTGCTGTTCCGACAGCTCGAACTTGCACTTGACCGCCAACAGCCGGCGCCGCCAGTAGCCGGCGTCGAGCATCCGTTGCGCCGGCTGCCTCGTTGCCCAATCCAGATGGTCCAATTCTGCTTCCACCACGTGTGAAGCGTTGAAACGCTTCGCGCGCACGGGCTTCCTGTTCATGGTGTTCGCTGCCTTGTTGTTCGTCGATTGAGTTCGCGCCCCTCCCGACGCCGGACTTTGCAGATGCGTCGCCGGCGGTCTGCCGGACCGGTCCACGCGACCGGTCGGTGATTGTTTGTTTTCGGCACCGCATTGCCGCGACACACTGAAAACGAGCCGGCGAGGCAGCGTTTCAAGTTCTTGCTGATTCGATCGTTGGGCGGCGGGTGCCGCGCGCCGGTTTGCGCTGGCGCTTCGATCCGCGCCTGGCCGGTTTCACGCTTGCGCGCCGGTCAGAAGTCGCGGGCCGGTTTGCCCCTTAGCGGTTGATGCATGCGCGCGTCCTATCCCATCCGGCCAATGTCGCCCGCGACGTGTTTGCGCTATGCTGAATCCGTCGATTGTGTCTATAGGGAGGCCGCCATGACAAGCAAGAAGCACAGCGCACCGCCGTCCGCCGCAAAGCAGCCGGACCGGGCGCTCGACTCCACAGAGAGCCGTCTTGACGAGGCGCTGGAAGAAAGCTTCCCTGCGAGCGATCCGATTGCCGTCCATGAGCATGACGGGCATCGCGCGTCCGAACCGCAATCGCAGCCGCAATCGCAGCCGGTGGGAGAAAAGAAGCGGCGCTAGCGCGCCGCAGGCACCAGGCGCGCATGCCGTGAAGGAATGGTGCGTGCAGTCTGCGCGGAAAGAGTCATGCGGCTCGAGCAGCGCCTGACCATCGGTGAGCCGCCGCTCGCCTGGAACAGCGCTGCACCCGGCTCACGTCAAGCAATCGCACCGCCAGCTCAATGCACAGGCAAGCCGCTTTCCAGTTGCCGTTGCAGTTCGCGCACCTGGCGCTGGGCCGCACGCAGTTGCTCCTGCGCCGCAGATTTTTGCTGGGCGAGCGCCACGGCTTCGGCACGGGTTTGTTGCTGCTGATTCGCCACGATGGTCTGCTGCTGACGCGCGACGTCCAGGTCAGCCTGCAGACGATTCGCACGGCTTTGCGACAGCGCGATCATGCGTTCGGTGAACGCCTTTTGCGCCTCGAGTTGCGTGCGGCGAATTTCCACGTCCGAGAGTTGCACGGTCTGGCGCGCGAAATCGCGGTAGATCATTTCCGCGCGCGCCGCGTCCTGTGTCTTGATCACACGCCAGAAGTTCTTCTGCTGGAAGAGCGCGACGTAGTACGTCATTTCCTTGCCGTGGAACAGCAGGCTCGCGCCGTAACTGCCGTTGTAAGTGGTGCGCAGCTCGCTCAGGTCGGAGCCCTTGATCATCTGCTGCAATTCCGCGACGTTCCCGGCAGCGGATTGCTTCGCCTCCTCAGGCGTGAGCGCGGAGGTCTGCACTTGCGTTTGCGCCGGCAGCGGCGCGGACGGCAGCGCGACTGTCGCACCCGGCTGGGAAACGACACCAGATGTTCCGCTGTTATCAGGCTGGGCCTGTGCGCATGCGCCTTGTGCTACCCCCAACGCCATGATCGCAGCCATGGCGATCTGTCGTAGTTTCGACTTGTGGTCCATGTAATTCCTGCTTCGACAGTTTTTGTTTTAGTTCCCAATCGTCTCATTATTACTCACTTTCGCGGGTTTCGGGCTCTTCGTCGAAAATTTGGTACTTACGCATTTTCTCCCACAGCACCTTGCGGCTGATGCCCAGGTAGAGCGCCGTGTCCTGACGCCGCCAGTTGTTGGCGTCGAGCGCGGCGATCACGCGGTTGCGCTCGGCCATGTCCCATTTGCTGCGGTCCACGAGCACCTCCGCTGCGCTTTCCGCCGGCACCGGCTGCGCGCTGCGGGCAAGCGCGAGCAGACGCTGCAGGCGCGCGGCGTCCCAAGCGCCAATCTGGCGCACCGTCACGCCAATCCGTTCCGCGAGGTTGCGCAACTCGCGCACGTTGCCGGGAAAATACGTATCGGCGACGGCGTCCGCGAGCCAGTACGGCAGGTCCGGCAGGCTGGCGAGCCGCTCCGCGCCCACCACCTGCGCGATGAACGCCTTGAAGATCGCGATCTTGTCGACCGCGCCCCGCTCCTCCAGCGACGGAATCTTCAGCTCGATCACCGCCAGCCGGTAGTACAGGTCCGCGCGAAACGTGCCGTCCTTCACGAGTTGCGGCAGATGCCTGTTGGTCGCGGCCACCAGCCGGAAGTCGAGCTTGACGGGCGTCGCGGAGCCGATTCGCGTGACGGCGCTGTCTTCGAGCACGCGCAACAGCTTGACCTGCTGATAAAGCGGCAGATCGCCGATTTCGTCGAGAAAGAGCGTGCCGCCGTCGGCCTGCTCGAAGTAGCCTTTGTGCGCAACGACGGCGCCGGTGAACGAGCCCTTCGAGTGGCCGAAAAAAAGCGACTCGAAGAGGCCATCCGGAATCGCGCCGCAATTGACCGCGACGAACGGGCCCTGGCCGTAGCGGCTATGCTTTTCGTGCAGCAACTGCGCGATGCGCTCCTTGCCGACGCCGGTCTCGCCATGCACCAGCACGCTCGTGTCGCAGTCGGCGAAGGTGTCGACTTCGTGCAGCAGCGCCTGCATGCACTCCGAGTTCGCGATCATCGCGTCGGACTCGTGCGTCTTCGCGCTGTGCGCGCGCATCTGCAGCACGAGCTTCGTCACCATGCCGCGCAACTCGGCGCAGGTGAAGTCGAGCGGCAGAATGTGCGAATACTCGGCCGGGTACATGGACGGATCGTGGTCGCGCGGCGCGGCGCCGACCCACACGACAGGAATGCCGTGCGCGGCCTGCCAGTCGCGCACGATCAGCGCGCCGCTGTCGATCACCGAAACGCTGATGATCGCAAGCGATGGCCGCTCCGCGGTCCGCTCCGGCGAGATGGCGATATCGTCGGCACGGATCACCTCGACGTCAAAGCTTGCCATGCAGCGCGCGACCCGGTCGACGATGTCGGCCTTGCCCTCCCAGACATAGATATCGAGTTCCTCGATTTTGGTGGTGGTTCTCATGGTCGCCGAATCAATAAACCAGTTGTGCCTGACCGCAGGCAAGTCCGAGGTCGTGAACCGTGCTGACGCCGAGCTGCACACCGAGCAGTTGCAGGAGCGGCACGAGCAGCAGGTCGAGCGAATTGAGCACGGGCGTGAGCAGGCCCGCGAGCGCGCCGGCAAGCGGCGCGGCGAGGACGGTGATGTCGACGCCCAGCGCGGTGGCGTGGATGGAGCCCGCGAGCCCGCTGGCGAGCTGGCTCAAGAGGCCGCTCGTGGCCGAACCGAGGGCGTTGGTGCTCGTGCTCTGATAGTCGTCGCTGTCGCCGGTAACGTTGTTAAAGCGCAGCACGCTGGGCGCGGGCTGCATGCTGAGATTCATGCCGTTTGCCGGCGAGCTGGTTCCGACGCTGACGTCGATCACGCTGGCGCTCAGCAGCGGCACGCTCACCGAGGTCAAGGACGCGGGCTTCGAGCAGGTCGTGGGCGCCGTCGAGTTCGACAGGTTGCTGGACGCGTCGCCGCCCACGCACAGCGACAGGAGGCCCGGCGTCACCGAGATCCAGCTGTAGCTCGTGGCCTTCTGCGTCGAACACTGGGTGGTCTGCAAGTCGGCGGTACCGGGCGCAACTTCGAGATATATGGGCAGATTCAGAAGGCTCACGTTGACGAGCGAAGGAAAGCCCGAGCCAAGTCCCACATTTACGTTGACGAGTTGTACATTCAGATAAACCTGCACCGAAGCCGAATGCGCGCTCGTACGCGGCGTGCCGTCCGGATAGGTGCCGGCCTCGCCGATCGCGATCACGGGCGGCTTGAGAATCCGCGCTTGCGCCGTCACGTTTGCGACCGGGCTCATATTGAGCGCGGTGCCGAGATTCACCGCCGAACTGCCGTGCGCGATCTCGGCGGCGATCATCAGCGCGTCGAGCGCGTTGATGGTGGCGGAGGCCGCCGCCTCCGGATTGGCGAGCCCGATCGCCAGCAAGCCGCTGGTGCCGGTGGTGTCGCCGAGGTTGACCTTGGTCGATCCCGTCGATGCGTTGGCAATCGTGTTCAGCCCGCTGCTCACGCTCGCGCTCGCTGCGTTGCCCTGGCCGAGCGCGGTCGCCATGGCGGTCGCGAGTTGCGCCACCGTCACCTGTGTCTGCAGTAATTGCGACATCGACGCGACGCCCAATGCGGCGGCCAGATCCGACAGCTTGACCTGCGCGGTGGCGAGCCCTTGATAAGAGCCGACATCGAGATTCACATTGCTGCCGAGCAAGGCGTTCAATAGTCCGTTGAGCAAACCGCCGGACAGGCTCGCAATCGACGTGCTCAGCGAGAACGCGCGAACATTGGTGGCCTGCGCGACGGCGCTTGCGCTCAGCTCGCGCGTCTGGCCGATCAGAAACAGAAACGGCACCGGCCGGCTCACCACCACCTGCAATGCATTGATCGGCGAGCCGGACGCCGCGAAATACGACTGGCCCGCATTGGCCGACGGGTCCCATCGTCCGCAAGTCGACTGGACGGTGCCGTCGTCTGGCAGACCGTTGGCGCTCGCGTTCAGTTGCGCGGAGTTCGCGGCCGCCGCACAGCCGCCCGCGCTGCCGATAAGCTGCACGCCCGCTGCGGCGGCGAGATCGGCGGTACGCTGGAGATCGCGGCGCGCGTAATAGAAGTGGCCAATATCGACCGCGCCGAGCGCGATCACCGCGAGGCTCACCCACACCGCCGCGAGCAACGCAACCGCGCCATGCTGCCGGCGCGCGGCGACGGCGAGCGTGCCGCGACGATGCATGCACATCGAGCGAGGCCATATGGAATGGCGGCGGACGGGATCGCTTGATCGCATGTCAGTTCTGCGGCAATTGCCCTGTCAAGCCCGCACCCTGGCCGCTGCCGCTGCCCTGATTGAGCGCCGACCCATACAGATCGGGAATCCGCGATTTGAACGACTGCATGTAGCGCCGATAGGCGAGCCCGGCCTCTTCGCCGGGCATCGGCTGGGCGGCTGCGGCTTGCGCATTGCTGCGCTGGAGCGCGAGCCATGCCGCGGTCGAATGCCCGACCTCGCTGCGTTCGACCGGCGGCTCGCCGCTCGGCGCTGACTGGGCGCACGCCTGGACGGTTGCGCCCGCCGCGAGCGCAAGCAGCAACGCGCGCGCGGCGAAGCGTCGCCGTGTCTGGACTCTCTGGTTATTTTCCACGCTACCCTCCGCGGCCGCGCCGCCTGTTATTGTGCGAACCGTTGCAAGAGACGCGGCGCCGGCTCGGTCGTGCCGTGCGCGCTCGCAACCGTTCTCGCGGGCGCAGCCAGCAGACTCTGCGCACCGGACATGCCGGTCGAGCCCGCGTGTGCGCCACTGCGCGCGGCGGCTGCGATTTTCGCCGCGTCGCTGCGGATCGCCGCGCGCACGTCGAGTGTGAGCTTCTGCTGGTTCATCAGCGCCTGTGCCTCGCTCGCCTGTCCGTTAGCAAGCAGAAAAAGCGCGATATTGCTGACGATCTTCAGATTGGCCGGGTCAAGTTCGGCCGCTTTCATCAACGGCACGCGCGCGCCGACGACGTCGCCCGCACGCAGGCGCGCGTAACCGAGGTCGGACAGCACTGTCGCATCCGTGGGCGCAAAGAGCGCCGCCTGTTCCAGTTCGCTCGCCGCGCCGGCGAAGTCGCCCTGCCCGCCCGCGATCAAGCCCAGCCCGCGATGACCGCGTGCCGCCAGCGGCGTCTGCAGCAACTCTCTATAGGCTGACGCGCTGGCGTCGGGCTGATCGGTCATGCGCAGCGCGTCCGCGCGCAGCAGAATCGAATCGGGCGAGACGCCGTACTGCTTTTCGTACGCGTCGATATGCGCGAGCGACGCGAAGTAAAGCCCCTGCGACTGCATCCGGTCGATCAGGCCTAGATACATGCCCGGCGTGTCGGGCGCCGGATCGCGGTTGGCCTGCGCGAGCAACGCCTGGCGCTCGGCCTGCGGGCCGACGCCGTAGCCGGACTGCTGCGACGCGCACGCGCCGAGCAAGGCGAGCGCCCATGCCGCACAGGCGCAACGCGTCGCGTGCGCAACATATTTCGGTGTCTTGATCAATCTCATTGCTGTTTCCTTAGCGATGCATCGACTTGAGCGAGTGCGACACCGACAACACGCCCGGCCCCGCGGTGACGATCATCAGCGCGGGAAGCAGTGTCAGGATCATCACGCCGGTCATCTTCACCGCCATGCGGCCGATCCGTTCGCGCAGCATCGCGCGGCGCGTTTCGCGCAGCCGGTCGCCGAACTGCTTGAGCGGTTCCTGCACCGCGCCGCCGTGCCGGTCCACCTGAATCAGCAGGCGCACGACCGCGCGCAGGTCCTCGTTGCCGAAGCTCGACGCAAGCCGCGACAGCGACTGCTCGCGCGTGCGTCCGGCGGCGAACTGACGCTGCGCGATTTCGAGTTCGCTCGACAGCACCGGCAGGACGCCGCGGAAATCGTTGACCATCACCTGCAGACTTTGATCGAGCGACAGGCCCACGCCCTGCAGGAGCCGCAACAGGTCGACGAGCATCGGCAGTTCGTCGACGACCGCGCCGCGGCGCGCGGCCGCGCGCCGGCGCAACACTACCTTCGGCGCCATCACACCGCATACGAAAGCGACGATCACCACCAGCACATAGCGCGGACCATCCGCATGCGCGTGCGCGAGTGCGCCCGCGACGAGCGGCAGTACGACGGCGCCGGCGATGCGCGCGATCAGGAACAGTCCGCGAGCGCGCGCATCGACAAAACCGCACTGTTCGAGGAGCCGCCGGTCCTCCTTGGCGACGACCTGCCGCCCCACCGGCGTGTCGAGCCAGCGGGTGCCGGCGTTCGCGCATCGTTCAAGAATGCCTTTGATGCCGCGGGCGCGTATGACGTTGGGCGCCGCGCCGCGTGAGGATGACGCGTGCGGCGAATTCCACGTGGCCGGTGTATGGGGGGCTTTGGCTGCACTTGCTGCGTGTGGCGCACTGGCCGCATGTGCTGCATGTGCTGCATGTGCTGCATGCGCCGCGTGTGACACATGTGACGCGTGTGAACCCTGCGCCCCGTGTGGCGCATGTGCCGCGTGCGCCGTACGCGTCCCCTGTGCCGCGCGTCGCGTCTGCGCGCCCAGTGCCGCACGTACCGCACTTACCCCATTGACCCCGCCTGCGGGATTCGGCGCATGGACCGCGTCCGTCGCATCACCGCCCGGCCCGCCGCGCGCACTCGCGGCCACCGCGCTTTGCAGCGCGCGTTCGTCGAGTGCGTGAGCCAGCGTGCGCGCGCTGCGGCGCGCGGCTGCAAGACGCCCGAGCAGCAGACCCGCGAGCAGCAGCGATCCTGTGGCTGCCAGAACGAGCGCAAGTGCGAAGAGCTGATTCGGCTGCATGGTCAGGCCTTCAACCGGGCAAGCCGGTACAGCAGATACGCGCCTGTCAGTTGCAGCGCGAACGCGAGGTACAGAATCTGCCGGCCGCCCGGGTCGAACCACATCGAGCCGAAATAGCGCGGGTTCGTCAGAATCAGAAAGCCGCCTATGCCGATGGGCAACATGCCGAGCACCCACGACGAGAGCCGCGTTTCCGACGACATCGCGACAAGCTCGCGCTCGGCCTGCTCGAGATCGCGCATGAACGACGACATGCGGTCGAGCATCACGTCGGCGCGGCCACCGTACTTCACCGAGAGCCGCAGCACCGCGCCCACCAGTTCGAGTTCGCGCGCGCCGTACAGCACGGCGACGTGCGAGAGCGCGCGGTCTATTTCGACGCCCGATCTCAGCATCCGCGAAACATGCTCCAGACATTCGCGCAGCGGCGCCTCGGTGGTTTGCAGCGACGCCTGGAACGCGGCGGGCACGCTGTTGCCGAGCGTGATCAGACGCACGATGCCGTCGAGAAACGACGGCAGTTGCCGCACGATCGCCTGACGGCGGCGGCTTGCCCGCATCGACATCACGAAGTAGAGAAACACGGCGCAGCCGGAGAGCGTGACAGCCGCGGCGAGCGGCCCGCCCTGGCTGGCTGCCACGAGGCACAAGATGGCGACGATAGCCGCGACCGCCGCAAGCGACGCGCGCGCATCGCGCAGCCCGGCCCGGTTGAGCGTCGCGGCAAATGCGTAGCGCGCGCGTGCGGCCAGATAACGCAGATGCGCATGCATGCCCGCGTCGGCGGCCGGCGCTTGCGGCGCGAGCGCGACGCCAGGCGCGGCCCGGCGCGCGGCAGCGGACGCCGATCCCGCGGCCGTGCCCGCAGACGCAACGAAGCCCGACGCCCCGCGTGACCCGCTTGCTGCTATGCCGGCGGCAGCGGAGCCCGCAGCGCCCGCCATTGCGTCGATTGCGCCGATTGCGCCGATTGCGGCGCCCATCGACGAAGCCGCCGCCCCCGGCGCCGCGCTGTGCGCGACGCTCATGCGGCTGTCGATGAAGCGCTCGGCGCTCGCCTGTTCGTTGCGTTGCGCGGCGCGCTGCAGGATCAGCAGCGCAAGCGCCGCGCAAAGCAGCGCGAGCGCGGCAAAGATCAATGCTGCGCTAGACATTGAAGCCGCCGCCGAAGGCACCGCCGCTTCCAAACCCGCCGCCGAAACCGCCATCCCCCAAACCACCCACGCCACCAAGCGGCTGACGGAAGCGCGCGAGCTTCGGCGAGTGCGGATGAATGCCGAGCGACACCCATTGATCGAGCTCTTCGCCGTCCGCCGACAGCACCGGCTCATAGCGATAGAGCTCCTGGGTCGCGATGATGTTATCGGACAGGCCCGTCACTTCGGTGATCGACAGAATGCGGCGCCGGCCATTTGAAAGCCGCCCAATCTGCACGATGAAGTCGATCGCATTGGCGATCTGGCGGCGCAGGCTTGACTCGGTGCCCTGGAAGCCCGCGAACCCCGCAAGCATTTCGAGCCGGTACAAGCACTCGCGCGGCGAGCTTGCGTGGACCGTGCCCATGGAGCCGTCGTGGCCCGTGTTCATCGCCTGCAGCATTTCGAGCACTTCGCCGCCGCGCACCTCACCCACGATGATGCGGTCCGGGCGCATGCGCAGCGTATTGCGCAGCAGGTCGCGAATCGTCACGACGCCGGCGCCGTCGAAACCGCCCGGGCGGCTTTCGAGCCGCACCACATGCGGATGGTTCAGCGAGAGCTCCGCCGTGTCCTCGATCGTCACGACGCGCTCGGGCTCGGGAATGTGAAACGCCAGCGCATTGAGCAGCGAGGTCTTGCCCGAACTCGTTCCACCCGACACCAGCACGTTGCAGCGCGCCTCGACCGCGGCTTCGAGCAGCGCGCCGATTTCGGCACTGTAGGTGCCGTTGCCGAGCAGGTCGTCGGGGCGCAGCGGGTCCTTGCGGAACTTGCGGATCGAGACGATGGGACCGTCTATCGACAGCGGCTCGATCACCACGTTGACGCGTCCGCCGTTGGGCAGGCGTGCATCGACCATCGGATTCGATTCGTCGAGGCGCCGGCCGATCGGCGCGAGTATGCGCCGCACGATCCGCAGCAGGTGCGCGTTGTCGGCGAAGCGCACCGGTATCTTCGTGAGAATGCCGTGGCGCGACACGTACACGTCGTTGTAACCATTGATGAGAATGTCTTCGACGGCCGTGTCGTTCAGCAGATCCTCGATCGGGCCGAAGCCCGCGAGCTCTTTGGTCAACGCGTCGGCGATCGCACGCACCTCGGCCTCGTTGATCGGAATGCGCCGCAGCCGCACGAAGCTGTCCATTTCCAGATCGACGAACTGATTGATCGCGTTACGCGACCAGCGGCCGAACTCCGAACCCAGTTCCTCGATGCGCGTGAGCAGATGTTCGTGCGCGGCATTCTTGATGTCCTGGAACTGCTGGCTTTGCGCGAACGACGGCGCGTTGTCGGCGAATTCGATCTCTTTTGCCATCGTCTATGACCGTCTGGAGGAAGTGGGAAGGAAGCGTCTGAGCGCGCCCAATGCTGACTTGCCGCGAACCGGTGCGCTGGCGTGCGCGGGGCCCGCGAGCCGCTCGATCAGCGGCTCGAGCGCACGCACATACGGGTCGCGCGCCGCGGCCTCGGCGAGCAGCAAGCCCTGGTTCGCCGTCTGCGCGAGCGAGACGCGCCGCTCGGGCAAGCTCGCGAGTAGCGGGATGTCGAGGCGCTCCGCGATCTGCGCGGCAGCAAGCCCCAGCTCCGCGTCGAACCTGTTGACGATGAGCCTGACGTTGGCAGTGTCCGCGCCCGCCTCGCGCAATGCCTCCAGCACGCCGACTGCCGACACGATGGAGGCGACGCCCTGATCGCAGACAAGCCACGCTTCGTCGGAAGCGCGCACCACGTGGGCGATGAACTCCATGTTCGAGAAGCCACCGAGATCGACGATCTGCTGGTCGAAAAATGCACGCAGCCGGTTCAACAAACCGATTGACGACGAATACGAAATCTCGCGCATGTCCGCGAGATCCGGCGGCAGTGTCGTGAACGCGAGGCCGCTCGCGTGATGCGACAGCGCGGTGTGCACGAACGTCTGGTCGAACCGCCGCAGGTTGCGCACGGCTTCGACGAAATGAAAGTCGCTGCGCGTGTTGAGCATCAGCAGGCCGTCGCCCGCCGGCAAACCGAGATCGAGCAAGGCCGCCTGTCGGCCCTGCTGCGCGTCGCGCCGTTGCAGCATGACCGCCAGATTGGTCGCGAGCGTGCTCACGCCCATGCCGACGCGCGCGCCGAGCAGCGCGGTCACGCGGCCATGGCGGCTCACCGGCTCGACCAGATTGTCGAGCACCTGCTGCGTGATGCGCAGCGCGTCGGCGGCGGGCGCCGACAGGTCGATGAAGTCGCGCACGCCCGCGCGCAATGCGGCGAGCGCGCTCTCGGGTTCCGCGAGCGAACCGATCGCGACGATCTGCAGCCCCGGATACTGCGCGCGCACGGCGCTCGTCGCCGCGCTCGCCGCCGCGCCGCGGCCGCCCGAAAAGTCCACGAAGACAAGCGACGGATTCAGCGTGGCGATACGCTGCGTGAGCATTGACGGGTCGAGCGTGACCGCTTCCACCGCGCCGGCGGCCAGCAGCGTCTCCGACAGCCAGTGCACATGTTCGTCGGCGAGCGACGCGAACATGAAATAGTCGGTGACGGCCCGCTCAGTCAATGAGTGCGTTCTTGCGTTCATCGTGCCCATCCTCTTGCGGCATCGGCGCAAAACCGTGCGCCTTTGCCTTGCATTGCCCGCCGCGCCATGACTGCGAGAAAAGCGTGCGGGCCTCGCGGCGATCACGCCTGTACACACGGCGGCCCGTCCGTTGGCTGCTCGCGTTCATCTGGAAAACCCCGGCGCCGCGTCGCGCGCCGCCACGCCGCCGAGCAACGAGCGCCACACCGGCGCGTTGCGCTGCTCGGACTGCTCGCCCGGCGTGGCCGGCAAGGTCGCGCCCCTGGCAAGCGGCGACACCAGATGCGGCGTGACGATAATCACCAGTTCCTTGTCGTTCTGCTGATAGTTGAGCTGCTTGAAAAACGCGCCGATCACAGGCAGGTCGCCGAGCAGCGGCACCTTGGCCACGTTGGAAATGGTTTCTCGATCGATCAGTCCGCCTATCACGAAGCTCTCGCCGTCGCCGAGCTCGACTGTCGTGTCGGTGCGGCGCGTGGTGATCGCCGGCACCGACACGCCGCTGATCGTCACCGCGTTGGCGAAGTCGAGCTGGCTTGCCTCCGGCGCCACCTTCAAGGCAATGCGCTGCGGGCTGAGCACCGTCGGCGTAAGCGTGAGGCCCACGCCGTAGGGCTTGTATTCGATCGACGTGGTGCCGAGACCCTGAGGAATCGGCACAGGAATCTCGCCGCCGGCCAGAAAGCTCGCGCTCTGACCGGACAGCGCGACAAGCGTCGGCTCCGCGAGAATCCGCGCGAGATTGTTGCTTTCCATCAGGCTCAGATCGGCGAACAGTCCGTGCGTGGCCGAGTTGAACACCAGATTGAACGCCGATGAAATCGGCGCCACGGAGTTGAAGGAAGGCGTCGGACCATAGTTCGCCGAGGTCAGCGCGGACGGTGCGAACGAGCCAAACGTGAAACCGTTGTTCTGCTTCAGGATGTTCAGGCCCACTTGCTTGAGCACCGTGCGGCTGAACTCCACCACGCGCACGTCGACCTGGACGACCGAGCGCGTCGCGACCGTCGAAGTGTCGTAGATCTGTGCGGCGCCGCCGTTCGCTGCGTCGGTGCCGGCCGCGCCGCTCATGCCCGAAGCGGCGCCGCCTCTGCCGCCCGCCGCGCCTGGCGCGGCGCCGTTGGCCGCGTTGCCAGGAGTCGCTCGCTGACGCGCCTCGATCCCGGCGGCCGCCACGGCCCGCTGGTGCGCTTCCATTGTCGGCGCGACGCCCGAAATCAGAGCGGTGTCGCCCAGTACCCTGACCGACGGCGTGCCCGGCCCAAGCAGGCTCTTCGCGGCAGGCGAGCTGACGTTCACCACATACGACAGCGGCGCGTCCTTGCCCTGCTCCCACAACATCACGTTGGTGCTGCCCGGCGACTTGCCGATCAGCAGCACGCCGCCCGTTTGTTCGCCCTTGATGATGAGCACGTCCGCGACGCCCGGGTCGCCAATCGCGACACGCCGCAGCGTATGGCCGCTCGCGAGCGACTGCTGTGAGCCGACGACGATGTCGAGCTGCTCCGCACCGCCCGCGGCGAAGCTCGCCGGCGACGCCACCATCGACGAGCCGCACAGCAGCGCAGTCATTCCGTACTCGAAAATGCGTTTGTTCATTTTTTTATGGACGCGCGTGGCCGCACGCTCCCTGAAACCGCTATCGGGCGACCGTTTCGGCGCGCCCACCCCGTATCACTTCGATGCCGTTAGCCGCCCCCGCACTACTTGCAAGCCGGCTCGCGACCCGGCTCGCGGGCGGCGCAAGACGCGGCGCCACCGGCGCGCGCGGCGCGGCGTTGCCCGTGCCGCCCGACAATGCGTCGAGCGATACGCCCGCCGCCGCGCGGGTCGAATCGCCGGGTAGCACACCGCCGCCCGTTTGGGTCGATGTCTTCAATACGGCCGGCAGCGGCGCGAAGGCGCCGGCGTCGATTACTTCGGGATCCTTCGGATTGCGCAGCGCGAACACGAGCCGTCCAGAACTCTCGGCGAGCGTCAGGCGGTCAACGTCGGCAACCGGCACGGCGAGCACCGCTGTCCTCACCATGCCGTTCGGATCGCCCGACGTGTCGCCGGCGGAAGTCGCGTTGCCGAATGCGAGCACGCGCACTTTCGACATTAGAAGACGCGCCTGGGTGTGTTCGATCTCGCCGCCGCTGCCCATGTTGCCGTCGCGCTTGAGCGTGAAGAACACATCGACGAAATTGCCCGGACGCAAGCGGTTGCCAACCGCATTCGATTCCTCGACGCGTACCGCCACCGCGCGCTCGCCGGGCTCGATCCGCTCGGCCAGTCCCGACGACAGTTGCTCCTCGAGCACCGGTGCTTCGGCGCCGATGTCGGCGGCGGGCACGCGCCCGGCGACCAAGGACGGATCGGCGAACGCGCCATTCGGGTTGATCGGCAACGGCTGCACGCGCAGCGCGTCGGCGGCGATCGGCTTGCCTGCGGGCAGCACGCGCGTCGCCACCACCACCGGAAACACCACCTGTTTCACGGACGCGACGGGCGCGGGAGCCGGCCGGCGCAACAGCGTCACGGCAAAGATGCCGAGCAGCAGCGCGAGGGCGATGAGCAAGCCGGCGGCAATGCGGGTGAACTTCAGCATGACGGCCCGCGCCACGAAGCGCGCGCGACCACGCGGCCGCGCTGCGTGGGTGAACCAACGAGGCTTGACATGGCGAGAGCGTGTGCGGAGATCAAAGTATGTTCACCGGATTGAGTTGCACCGTGGCGGTACTGGTCAGATTGGCGGGCAGCACGAGTCCGAGCAGCGGCAGGTTCGGAATCAGCGGATGCGCCGCGTAGTCGTAGGTCAGAGTCACTGCAATGCAGGTCATGGCGGGTTGATAGCTGCACGCGGCGGGCACGGTCTGGCAGGCGGCGGTGCTGATCATCTGCGCGACCATGCTGGTTGCCGTGGTGCACGCGGCGGCGGCGCGCAGGTTGATTGCGGCGGCGACGTCGTTCGCCTTCTGGTAGTTGAGCGCGGCGCGCGCGCCCTCCTCGCTGGCCAGCGTGAGGCTCTGCTGCGCGACGAAGATCAGACTGAAGGTCACGATCGCAT
Source organism: Burkholderia sp. WSM2230 (assembly GCF_000472445.1). Lineage (GTDB taxonomy): Bacteria > Pseudomonadota > Gammaproteobacteria > Burkholderiales > Burkholderiaceae > Paraburkholderia. The sequence continues at coordinate 238,244 of NZ_AXAJ01000003.1, read as the reverse complement.
AGAACACGCAGAAGAAAAGCGGGAACACGAGCGCGAATTCGATTGCAGTGGCGCCGCGTTGTGAGCGCATGGTCATCGGGCGCCTCCGGCAAGGACCTGGGCGGCGAGCCACACCATCAACGGCACGGTGAGACACGCGGCAAACGGCGTAGCGCGCCGGCCTGCCAGTTCGAAGGTCGGCGCGCGGCGTCTCCACAACGCGGCCACGCGTGTGCGCGCCGCGGCGAGCACCCACAGCGCGTGCAGCCCGGCGACGACGCTCGCCACTGCCCACAAGCCCGGCAGCGCATGCATGCCGCACCACGCGCCGAGCACCGCGAATACCTTGACGTCCGCGGCGCCCATCACGCCCAGCGCGAAGAACGGCAATAGCGCGACGAGGCCGACAGCCGCACCGGCCGCCGCCTGAGCCGCGGATACACCGAAGGGGCAAATGTCAAATAAAGCGCACAAAAATGCGGCTATCAAACCAATAACGACAAGTGCATTGGAAATATGCCGGCTGCGGCAATCGCTAATAGCGATACACGCACACCAGACCATGAATAAGAGAAGTGCGACCGATGCTTGCATAGCAGATCTGACGGGCGCATAAATCCACCCGGATTGCAATCGCAATCCGGGTGCGCCTATCACGCAAGACCCCGCCAGCAAATAAAAGCCTGGGGCGCTAAATTAATAACGCCTTACGCCGTGCCGGCCGGGACCCACATTGCATTATTTGCTGATGGCAGGCAAAAGCCCGGCGACCGTCTGAAATGCAGTATTGAGCTGTGTTCCCAGCCCCTGCACGGTCGAGCCAATAACAACGACGATCAGGCCCGCGATCAGGCCATATTCCAGTGCGGTAACGCCCCGGTTATCTCTCAGGAAGCTTGTGGCGAACTTTTTCATTCTTACCCTCGATCTTCGATTTATTCGACTTTCTAATGCCGCCCGGCTCGGAAGTGCTACGCGCCCCGCACCGTTGGTCTCTCGTTCCCGGCGCGACCTGTCGCGTCGTAGCGGCTCCGGTTGCGGCCGTCCTCAATGAAACGGATGTGTATGAGATGTCTGTTCGATAACCCACCTCCCTCGTGATTCCGCGCAACTCTGGCGTTTTTATAGCCGAACAATCTTATTTGAGCAATTGTGCTTTGCCCGCGGACCTGTGTGCGCGAGTTCTTCTCATGCACATAGATTAACGGCTGTTCGTGCGTTGCAGCACATAGTATTAACCATAACTTTGAATCGATGCACTAATTATTTTTTCAAGTGCCCGCGTTTGATGCGGCGAGTCCGCTGGGCGCGCCCGCGTTACGGAGGATTCCGTAACGGCGTATGCGGCCCGTTACGTTACGCAGTCATCGGCAATGCGCCGAGGCGCTCGCTTTTTTGACAATTCCTGATTTAGCGCGCACTTCATCAAATCCTGCAATGCCTTATTCGACAAGGCGTTACGGCACGCACTCGAAAATCCCCGTTATTGATCAGCGGAAATGGCATGGGTCCTGCAGAGATAGCCGCGGCAGCACCACACAACACATGCGATGCGAGGGCGACATGAATATTCAAACGATCAACACCAACAACATCCACACCACGCGCACGGGCAAGACGGCCAGCCTCGCGCTGCGCACCACGCTGATCGCGGCCGGCGTGGCAGCGCTGCTTTCGCTCGGCGCCTGCGGAGGCTCCGGCAGCCTCAGCTCGGGCACCGGCAGCAAGGGCAGCGGTTCGGCAGGCGGCACGTTGTCGACGGCAAGCGGCAGCGGCTCGATGGGCTCGGCCGGTTCGGGCAGCAATTCCAATACGGACACCAACACGAATACCAACCCGGACACGCACACGGACCCCGGCACCGATCCCGCCACGACGCCGGTGGCCAATGCGATCGGCACGGTGGTGGGCAACACGGGTGGCGTGATCGGCGACGTGGGCTCGACTGTCGCGGGCGTCGGCACGGTGATCGGCTCGCAGACGCTGCCTGGCGTCAGCACGCAAACCACTCAGGCCGCGGGCGGCATCGTGCAGGAAGTCGGGGCGGCGGTCTCGACGCTCGGTAGCGGCGTTACGCAAGGCCTCGGCCAGCTCGGCACTGGCGGCAATGCGATCGGCACCACCGTGTCGAGCCTTGGGGGTGTGGTCGGACATGTGGGAGGTGCGGTGACGGACACAGGCAGCCTCGTGACCAGCCTCGGCAGCGGGCCGCTCGCTCCGTTGTCGGCGATCACGACGCCGCTCGGCGGCGCAGTCACGACTCTCGGCGGCGCGGTGGTGAACGGGGGCAGCATGCTCGGCACGGCTCTTTCGACCGGCCCGGTCCAGCAAGTCACGCAAACACTCAGCACCGCGATCACGCCGATCACGTCGATGGTTGCATCGACCACGCAGACAGTCGGCACTACGACGGGGCTCGGTGTGCCGGTCAACACACTCCTGTCGACGCTCGGCGGTGGACTCGCGCAGGCCGGGACGCTGCTCGCAACGACCGGTGGCAATCCCGCCACGACCGGGCTTGGACGCACTGTGACGGACACCGGCACCACTCTGGCCTCCGTCGGCGGACTGGTGACGGGCGGCACGGGCGGCAATCCGCTCGCGCCGCTAACGAGCGCGCTCGGCGGCCTCACAGGTGCAACGGCCAGCGGACCGCTTGCGCCGGTTACCGGTGTGCTAGCTGGACTTACCGGCGGCACCAGCAGCGGGCCGCTCGCTCCGGTGACCGGCGCGCTTGGCGGCTTGACCGGCGCCGTCGGCGGTGCGTCGGGTGGTACGAGCCCGCTTGCGCCCGTCACCGCTGCGCTGTCGAGTGTGACGAGCGGGCTCAGCGGCGCTGCCGGCGGCAGCAGCAGCCCGCTTGCCCCTGTCGCGGGCGTGCTCTCGACGGTGACCGGCGCGCTCGCCGGCGTCACGGCGACGACAGCAGCGGCAACCTCGGGCGCGATGAGCACGGCGCCTACAGGCGTGTCGCTTACGGCCAGTTCGGGCAATGGCACGACCAGTAATCCGCTCGCGCCGGTGACGTCGCTGGTCGGCGGCCTGCTCGGCGGATTGTCGAAGAAGTAGGCGCGGCCGCGCACGCCGGGAAACACGCAACGAGGCACGCGCCGCGCGACGCTTCACGCGATGGTCCGAAGACGACGCACATCCAGACGCACTTCGACGCTATCCCGGTGCGCGACCCCGACAGCGGCGTTCAATTCGGGCCTTCAGGCCTGGTTTGAATGCTGCGTTCTGATAGGTCCACGAACACGGCGCGCCGCCGCATCACAAAAGAGACGGCGCGCTCCAGCAGCAAACACGATTGCCAGAAGGCATTGAGGAGCACACATGTCCACACCCCGCCTGTTGAACCGCCATCCCGCCGCGACGGCCTTCTTGTCGCTGCGCACGCCGTTGATCGCCGTGGCCGTCGCCGGCCTGCTCGCCGCGTGCGGCGGCAGCACTGTCAGCTCGCCGCCGACATCGAGTACCGGCAGCGGCAGCGGCTCCGGATCGACCGGCAACGGCGGCACCACGACCACCACCACCGGCACCTCGGGCGCCGTCACGGGCGCCGCGAAGACGACCAACGACTTAGGCGCGGTGATCGCCGCGCAGACCATTCCCGGCTTGAGCCCGCAAGTCACGCAAGGTCTCGGCGACGCGGTGTCGGGCACGAGCAGCACGCTCAACTCGCTCGCCAATGCGGTCAGCAGCGGCGTCGGTCAGATCGGGACGACGCAGAACCCCGTCGGCACCACGGTCGCGGGCGTCGGCTCGGTGGTGAGCTCGACGAGCGGCGTCGTGCAAGGCCTGAGCACCGCTGTAGACGGCTTGGGCAGCGGCAATCTGGCGCCGCTGTCGCCGGTCACGAAGCCGTTGGCCGGAGCGCTGTCGACCACCGCCAGCGCGCTCAACGCGGGTGGCGCGACGCTCGGCAATACGCTCGGCTCGGCCCCGGTTCAACAGCTTACGCAGCCGCTCAGCACCGCGATCACGCCGATCGTCGTCACAGCGGGTCTCGTCACTCAGGCTGTCGGCACGCAGACCGGCCTCGGCGCGCCGGTCGGCGGTCTGCTGGCGCAGCTTGGCGGCGCGCTCGGCTCCGCCGGCTCGCAGGTGGGCTCGGCAAGCGGCAACCCGCTTGGCGCCGATGCCGGTGCGCTGATCGGCTCGCTCGGCAACACGGTGACGAACGCGGGCGGCCTCGTCAATCCGAACGGCCCGAACGGCGTGCTGCCGATTCCAGGGCTGATCACCAGCCTCGTCGGCAGCACGAATTTCAGCATTGCCGACGGACCACCTTCGAACAGCAGCCCGTTCGGCCCGCTGCAAAGCACGCTGGCCAGTCTCGGGCTCGGCGGCAATCCGCTCGGCTCGGTGTCGACGCTGCTCGGCGGCACGCCTCTCGCCGGTGTCGGCTCCGGCGTGAGCGGCACACCGCTCGGGTCGCTGACCTCGGCGCTCGGCGGTACGGGCAGTGGCGCGAGCCCGCTTTCGTCGCTGCAGTCTGTGACCGGAGCGCTGTCCGGCGGTGCAGGCGGTACAGCGGGCGGCTCGGGCGGCGCTCAGGCGCTCGGGCCTGTGACCGCGCTCGTTGGGCAACTGACGGGCACGTTGAGCGGCGCCGCCGGCTCGAGTGCCTCCACCAGTTCGACGAGTGCCTCCAGCAATCCGACGGGCGGGCTTACCACACTACTGGGCGGCCTTGTGCCGGTGAGTCGTAAGTAGTCCGCATAGACGGTATTGACGCGACGCGCATCGCATCGCTTGAGACGACCTCACCGTTTTGAGCTGTGCCCTCGCGCGATGCTGCGTGTTGCGCGGCATCCTCCGGGTAGACAGCGCGGCGCGGCGCGTGCGCCCTCTTTCGCACCGCATTCAAGCTTCGCGCACCAGATGACGTAATACTGGCGGGACGGCATCATCCGTCCGGCCATACATAAATCGGGCGCCGTCCGGCGGCAAGGCCATGCCGCGCAACGACAGACGCTCGCAGAACAAAACGGCATACGAGGACAATCCGATGAAACTCGGGTACGGCAGCACCTGGACGTTCATGCTTGCGGCGCTCGCCACGAGCGCAATGCCAGCGCCGGCACACGCGCAATCGCGTCCGGCCGCGGTGGCCGGCGGCAATCCACTGGATTCGCTGCCGCAGATCAAGGCGCCGGACAAAGGCCCGAACGTGACGGTGCAGGTCGCACCACAAGCGCCTCAACTCCAGCAACTGCTAGCGCGTCATCTCACGCCGACGCGCGTGCAGGTCGAAGGCGTCAAGTCCATCCCCTTCGACGAGGTCGCGCAGCGCTTCACGCCGCTCGTCGGCAAGGACACGACCATCGGCGATCTGATCGAGGTGGCCAACGGCGTGACGAAACTCTACCAGGAGCGCGGCTTCGCCCTCTCGTTTGCATTCATCCCGGCACAGACATTCGAGGACGGCGTCGTGCGCGTGACGGTGGTGGAAGGCTACGTGTCTGCCGTCAAGGTGACCGGCAAGGCCGGTGCAGTGGAAGACAAAATCCGCGCGATCGCCGATCACATCACCGCGGACCGGCCGCTGCGGCGCGCGACCTTCGAGCGTTATATCAACGTGCTCGGACTATTGCCCGGCGTGAAAGTCGCCGCGAACGTTCCGCCGCCGCAGAACACGGATGGCGCGACCACGCTGGAGCTCAACGTGGACCGCAAGCCTTTCGATGTCAGTACGGGCATCGACTTCAATCATCCCGGCGTGCAAGGCTTGCTGAGCGCGACCGAGAACGGCCTCACTGCGCTCGGCGAACAACTGAGCGTATCGGCGCTGCTGCCGAAAGGTCGCGACAACGTAACCTACCTGGCCGCGCATGCGACGGTCCCCATCGGCAGCAATGGCCTCATTTCGAAGCTCGATGCGTCGCACTATCGCGGCAATCCGGTCAACAATCCGGGCTTGCCGTCGTATATCGAGCGCACGGTGATCAACGACAAGATTGGCGGCTCGCTGGCCTATCCGATTCTCTTGAGCAATACGCAGAGCGTGATCGGCACGGCGTCGATTTATGCATCGCATGACGAGGACCGCTATCACAATCAACAGACGGGCGCGCAGATCGGCCTGCGTTCGCAAGTGCGCGTGATGCAGTTGCAAGCCGACTACACGAGCGTGCAAACCGGCCAGGTGCGCCGCGCGAGCTTCAATGTGGCGAAGGCCTTCGACATTCTGGGCGCGTCGAAGGCCGGCGATTCGAACTTGCCCGGCACGAGCGTCAACAATCCGGCTTCGATCAACTTCGTCCGCACCGGTGCCAGCTTTTCGCAAACCAACGAGTGGCCCTTCAAGATCGGCACAGCCATCTCGCTGACGGGACAGTACAGCGCCGTCTCGCTGCCGACCTCCGAGCAGATTGCCTTCGGCGCCCAGCGCTTCGCGCAGGGCTATCAGCCGGGCGAAGCGTCCGGCGATTCGGGCTGGGGCGCGATGTTCGAGATCAACCGCGCGTTCACGCCGGGCTTCACGTATCTGCGCACATTCACGCCGTACATTTCGTTCGATATGGCGCGCGTCTATCTGCATGCGGGAACGCCGGCGCCGTCGCGGCTAGCGTCGATTGCGTTCGGCTTTCGCATCAGCGACGCGAAGTATTACAGCCTCGATCTGTCGGTGGCAAAGGCGGTTGGCGATGCTCCGGTCGAAAGCGCGTCGCGCAGTCCGCGTATCAATGCCACGTTTTCCTATCAGTTGAACTGAGCTGCGCCAGGCAGGCTGCGCTGCCGCAAGGTGCCGCAGGGTGCCGCAGCCGATTAGAGGTTCCACTATCAAACCGAGCGCGCACTTTCCCGTGTACTTCACGTATTCTGCATCGATCACGCGGCCACGCCAGAGCCGCGAACCGGACCCGGTGTGCGGGGCGTCAGGAGACCTCAAGGCATCACGCGACATCGCAAGGCGAACGCCTCACGCGATGCCAATAACGCTGCGCGACCATGATCGCGCCGTCTTTTGTTCAAGGAGGAAGACAATGATGCAATTCACTCAGCACGCCCGCACTCTCGCGCTTCGTACAGCGAAACATGCCGCGCTTGCCGGCGTGCTGCTCGCGAGCGCCGTCACCGCGATGGCGCAGGCCGACACCCCGGTAGGCACCTGGCAGACCATCGACGATCATACCGGTCAGCCCAAGGCGCTCGTGCAGATCGCACAGGACGGCAATGGCACGCTGAGCGGCAAGGTGATCAAGGGGCTCGGCCCGAACGACCAGCCGGACCGCCGCTGTACCGCCTGCACCGACGCGCGCAAGGACCAGCCGATTCTCGGCATGACGATCATCAACGACATGAAGAAGGACGGCGATGCCTGGGATCACGGGCAGATTCTCGACCCGGAAAACGGCAAGCTCTACAAGTGCAAGATGCACCTTGAAGACGGCGGGAACAAACTGGTCGTGCGTGGATATATTGGAGTGTCGCTGCTGGGACGCTCGCAAACGTGGGTTCGTCAACAATAGGCACGCGCGCGGGCAGCACTCGCTCGACTAAAAAAGAAACGGCCGACGATAGAATCGTTCGGCCGTTTTTTCTACTCGATGTTGCGTGATTCGAATCGTCATGCAGCGTGTTTGAAAGGCGACGTGAAAACAAACGGAGACGACGACAAAGGCTTGGCCGGTGGCGGGCTATAAACCGCGGGGGCCGCAGGAGCCGGCGCCTTCTCTGCGGCCACCACGGGTTTGGATTCCGCGGCCGGATGCGTGCGCATGCGGGCTTCCATCATTGCGCAGAGCTCCTCGCTCGCGGCGCCGAATAGTTGCTCCATCACGCGTTTGAGCACACCGGATTCGTACCACGCCTTGAAGCGGCGATGACAGGTTTGATACGACGGGTATTTGCGCGGCATGGCGGACCAGGTGGCGCCGCTGTACATCACCCACAATACGCCGTTGAGCACCGACCGCGTGTTGGCCAGCGGGCGGCCGCGCAATTCAGAACGCGGGCGCAATTCGGGCAGCAACGGCGCGATGCGTTGCCACTCTTCGTCGTTGATGTCGCGATAGGGGTTCATGGTTTCTCCTTTGTCAGATACCCGACAAAGATAGCCAGTCACCCACAGCCAAAACATCGGAGCAATCCGAATCCTGAAAATACGCCTTTCGGCCTAGTCCGCTAGGCGCAGGCGCAGCGACCTATCGCAAAAGCGCCGCCGGCGGTCTTTTTCGGAGTCCGCCGACGAGCCACGCTCCTCAGGTGAGCGACGTATCGACGATCCGGCGCGGCGCATCGAGATACTCCTTGCTCTGCATCTCGACGATGCGCGACACCGTGCGCGTGAATTCGTTGGCCATCGGGCCGTCCACATAGAGTTGCTCGGGCGGCACCGCGGCGGACATGAGCAGCTTCACCTTGTGGTCGTAAAACACGTCGATCAACCACGTGAAGCGGCGCGCCTCCGACGCCATGCGCGCCGACATCTGCGGCACCGCGGACAGAATCACCGCGTGGAAACGGCTCGCGAGTTCGAGATAATCGTTCTGGGAACGCGGGCCGCCGCACAATGTCGCGAAATCGAACCAGACAACGCCGTCGGCCTTGCGCAGCGCTTTCAACTCGCGCTTTTCGATGTGCAGGATGGGGCTTTCGTCAGGCACGGCGGCGAGACGCGCGAACGCGTCGCGCAGCGCCTTGTCGGCGGCCGCGCCGAGCGGCGTGTGATAGACCTCGACCTGCGCCAGCGTGCGTTGCCGGTAGTCGATGCCCGCGTCCACGTTGATCACGTCGAGCTTCTCCTTGATCAGCTCGATGGCAGGCAGCATGCGGTCGCGGTGCAGGCCGTCCGGGTACAGCGTGTCCGGGTCGTAGTTGGACGTCATCACGAACTGCACGCCGTTTTCGAACAGCTTGTCGAGCAGGCGGTACAGGATCATCGCGTCGGCAATATCGGATACGTGGAATTCGTCGAAACAGATCAGCCGGTAACGCTTCGCCACGCGGCGCGCGAGTTCGTCGAGCGGGTCGGCCTGGCCTTTCAGCTCTTCCAGTTCACGATGCACCTCGCGCATGAACTCGTGGAAATGCAGCCGTGTTTTGCGCTGCACCGGCACGATCATGTAGAAGCTGTCCATCAGGAAGCTTTTGCCGCGCCCCACGCCGCCCCACATGTAGACGCCGCGCGGCTGGTCGGGGTGATTGATAAGCTTCTTGAACGCGTTCGAGCGGCGCGCCTTGTACTCGACCCACTCCTCGTAGCACCGCTGCAGACGGTCGACCGCCGCGCGTTGCGCCGGGTCGGATTGATAACCCCGCGTCTGCAGTTCTTTTTCGTAGTATTCGGTGACGTTCATTGTGTTGCTGCAAAAAGAAAGGCGGGAGGGAATAAACCCGCCCGCCTTGTGATGCCGAATTGCCAGTGCGTTCAGTCAGGCGTGCGCGCAGTTACATGTTGAGCGCGCGCTTGTCCACGGCGAGTGCCGCTTCACGCATGACTTCCGACAGCGACGGGTGCGGATGGCAAATACGGCCGATGTCTTCCGACGCCGCCTTGAATTCCATTGCCACCACGGCTTCCGCGATCAGGTCCGAAGCGTTTGCCGCGATGATGTGCACGCCGAGCAGTTCGTCGGTCTTCGCGTCGGCAATCATCTTGACGAAACCATCCGCCTTGTTGATGCCGAGTGCGCGGCCATTAGCCATGAACGGGAACTGGCCGGTCTTGACCTCGCGGCCTTCCGCCTTCAGTTGCTGCTCGGTCTTGCCGACCCATGCGATTTCCGGCTCAGTGTAGATTACCCACGGAATGCAGTTGTAGTCGATATGCGGCTTCTGACCGTCGATAATTTCGGCAACCAGCACGCCTTCGTCTTCGGCCTTGTGCGCAAGCATCGGGCCGCGCACCACGTCGCCGATCGCGTACACGTTTGGCACGGCGGTCGCGCAATGATCATCCACGTCGATGAAGCCGCGTTCGTTCGCCTTCAAACCAATCGCTTCGAGACCCAGGTTGTCCGTGTTCGGCACGCGGCCGATCGACACGATCAGGCGATCCGCTTCGAGCTTCTGCGCGTTGCCGTCTTTGTCCGTGTAGTTGATGGTGACGCTGTTGTCCGTGGTCGTCACTTCGCCGACCTTCACGCCAACGTGGATGTCGAGGCCCTGCTTCTTGAACTGCTTGGCCGCTTCTTTCGAAAGTGCCTGGTCAGCCGCGCCGAGGAATTCCGGCAGCGCTTCGAGCACGGTCACTTCCGCGCCCAGACGGCGCCACACCGACCCGAGTTCCAGACCGATCACGCCCGCGCCGATCACGGCGAGCTTCTTCGGTGCCGTGTCGAAAGCGAGCGCGCCTTCGTTGTCGGCGACGATCTTGTTGTCGACCGGAATGTTCGGCAGATGACGCGCCTTCGAACCCGTGGCGATGATCACGTTCTTCGCCGTGACGACTTCAGTTTCGCCCTCGCCGCTCACTTCGATCTGCACGCCGGCGTCCGTCTTGCCGGTGAACTTGCCGTGACCTTTGAGCCACGTGATCTTGTTCTTGCGGAACAGGAATTCGATACCCTTCGTCATCTTTTCGACGATGCCGTCCTTGCGGGCCATCATCTTCGAAATGTCGACCTTCACGTTCTCCACGGAAATGCCGTGGTCGGCGAGGTGATGCGACGCGTTTTCAAACTCTTCCGACGACGCGAGCAGCGCCTTCGACGGAATGCAACCCACGTTCAGGCAGGTGCCGCCGAGCTTCAGCGCGCCGGCCGGATTCTTCCATTTTTCGATACATGCGACGGTCTTGCCGAGCTGCGCTGCGCGAATCGCGGCGATATAACCGCCAGGGCCCGCGCCGATCACGACGACGTCAAATTCTTTGGACATGACAATCCTTTTTGATGACGGAACGGCGCGGCCACGCTTCGTGGCGCGTCTCGTTCTATGTACTGCGGAATGCAAAAGACGTGAAACTTGCCTGAGATCTGCAAGTGGCGCCGGCTTGCGTTTTTGCAAGCCGGCGCGGGCCGGACCGGTGATTACAGGTCGAGCAGCAGACGCGCCGGATCTTCCAGCGCGTCTTTCATGGCGACGAGCGACAGCACGGCTTCGCGGCCGTCGATGATCCGGTGGTCGTACGAGAGCGCCAGATAGTTCATCGGGCGGATCACGATCTGGCCGTTTTCGACCACGGCGCGTTCCTTCGTGGCGTGCACGCCGAGAATCGCGGACTGCGGCGGGTTGATGATCGGCGTCGACAGCATCGAGCCGAACACGCCGCCATTCGAGATCGAGAACGTACCACCCGTCATTTCTTCGATGGACAGCTTGCCGTCCTTGGCCTTCTGACCGAACTCGGCGATCTTCTTCTCGATCTCGGCGAGGCTCAGCTGATCCGCATTGCGCAGGATCGGCACCACCAGACCGCGCGGCGAACCGACAGCGATACCGATGTCGAAGTAGCCGTGATAGACGATGTCGTTACCGTCGATGGACGCGTTCACGAGCGGGAACTTCTTCAGCGCGTGCACAGCCGCCTTCACGAAGAACGACATGAAGCCGAGCTTCACGCCATGTTCCTTTTCGAATTTGTCCTTGTACTTGTTGCGCAGGTCCATGACCGGAGCCATGTTCACTTCGTTGAACGTGGTCAGGATGGCGTTGGTCTGCTGCGACTCGAGCAGACGCTCGGCGATACGCGCGCGCAGACGCGACATCGGCACGCGTTGTTCCGGGCGGTCCTTCAGCCATTGGTCGGCCGATGCGGGCGCCTTGACGTCCGGCAGCGAAGGCTTCGCGGCCTTCGGCGCGGCAGCCGGTGCGGGCGCAGCGGTCTTCGCGGCGGGCGCGCCGGCGGTCAGCACGTCGCCCTTGGTGATGCGGCCGTCGCGGCCCGTGCCGGCGACGTCGCCAGCGGCCAAGCCCTTCTCCGCCATCAGCTTGCCGGCAGCCGGCGAAGCAGCGGTGTTCGCAGCCGTTGCGGATGCGGCTTGTGCGGCCGGCGCAGTAGCCGGTGCCGGCGCCGGAGCGGCGACAGGCGCGGGCTTCACTTCGGCTTCGACAGCGGCGGCGCCTGCGGTGCCTTCGGTGTCGATCTTGGCGATCACCTGATCAGCCGTGACGGTGTCGCCGTCGTTCGCGATGACTTGCGCGAGCACGCCGGCCGAGGGTGCCGGCACTTCGAGCACGACCTTGTCGGTCTCGATTTCGATGAGAATTTCGTCTTGAGCGACAGCCTCGCCGGGCTTCTTCTTCCACTGCAGCATGGTGGCTTCCGAGACCGACTCGGACAGCTGGGGAACCTTGACTTCAACAATAGCCATTATGAATATCCTGAATACGTATCGGGTGACGGCGCGGTGAACGACGACCGCCTGCGAACCCTGCGTGCCGCACTTCAACTCGAAGAAGGGTTAAACAACGCGGCACGGGAAAGCGCACTGCGCTTTCCCGGTTCGTCTCATCTCTTTATTTAGCGATCGACGCGCTCTTGAGGCGGCCGAAAGCGCCTTCGACCAGCGCCTTCTGCTGCTCGTAGTGCTTCGCGTAGTAGCCCACTGCCGGCGAAGCCGAAGCCGGACGGCCGCTGTACGCCAGCTTCTGTCCTTCCTTCATGCCTTCCTTCAGATGATGCTCGATGTAGAACCACGGGCCCTGGTTCTGCGGCTCGTCCTGCACCCACACCACTTCCGTCGCGTTGTCGTATTTCTTCATTTCCGTTTCGAACTGCTTGTGCGCGAACGGATACAGCTGTTCGATACGGATGATGGCGACGTCGTTCGACTTCGCTTCGCGGCGATGCGCGACGAGGTCGTAGTACACGCGGCCCGAGCACACCAGCACGCGCTTGACCTTCTTCGCGTCGATGCTTTCGTCCACTTCGCCGAGCACCGGCTGGAACGAACCCTTCGCCAGTTCCGACAGATCCGACACCGCTTCCTTGTGACGCAGCAGCGATTTCGGCGTAGCGACGATCAGCGGCTTGCGGAACAGGCGGATCATCTGACGGCGCAGCAGGTGGAAAATCTGCGCCGGCGTGGTCGGCTGAACGACCTGCATGTTGTGGTCTGCGCACAGTTGCAGGAAACGCTCGATACGCGCCGACGAGTGCTCCGGACCCTGGCCTTCGTAGCCGTGCGGGAGCAGCATGGTCAGGCCGGACACGCGGCCCCACTTCACTTCGCCCGACGAGATGAACTGGTCGATCACGACTTGCGCGCCGTTCACGAAGTCGCCGAACTGCGCTTCCCACGCGACGAACGTGTTCGGTTCAGCGGTCGAGTAGCCGTATTCGAAGCCAAGCACTGCTTCTTCCGACAGCACGGAGTCGATCACCGTGAACTTCGCCTGACCTTCGGCGATGTTCTGCAGCGGCACATATGTGCCGTCGTTCCAGCGCTCGCGGTTCTGATCGTGCAGCACCGCGTGACGGTGTGTGAACGTGCCGCGGCCCGAGTCCTGACCGGTCAGACGCACGGCATAGCCGGATGCGACCAGCGACGCGAACGCGAGATGCTCGCCCATGCCCCAGTCGAGCTTCGCTTCGCCGCGGCCCATGGCGCGACGGTCGTTGATCACGCGCTCGACGAGCGGGTGAACCTTGAAGTTTTCCGGGATCGTGGTGATGCGCTCGGCAAGGCGCTTCAGTTCCGCCAGCGGCACGGCCGTGTCGGCTGCGTCGGTCCACTTGCGGTTCAGGAACGGCACCCAGTCCACCGCGTACTTGCTCTTGTAGTTCGAGAGCACCGGGTCGACCGTGTGATGGCCTTCGTCCATGGCCTTGCGGTACGCCTTGACGTACTCGTCCGCGTCTTCAGCCGTGATCACGCCTTGCTGCACCAGCTTTTCCGCATACAGCGCGCGTGTGCCGGGGTGCTTGGCGATGGTCTTGTACATCAGCGGCTGCGTGACAGCCGGCGTGTCCTGCTCGTTGTGACCGAGCTTACGGAAGCAGACGATGTCGACCACGACGTCCTTGTGGAACTGCATCCGGAAGTCGATAGCCAGTTGCGTGGCCAGAACGACAGCCTCGGGGTCGTCGCCGTTCACGTGCAGCACCGGCGCCTCGATCATCTTGACGACGTCCGAGCAGTACAACGTGGAGCGGGAGTCGCGCGGGTCCGACGTCGTGAAACCGATCTGGTTGTTGATGACGATATGCAGCGTGCCGTGCGTGCCGTAACCGCGCGTTTGCGCGAGGTTCAGCGTTTCCATCACGACGCCCTGGCCGGCAAAAGCCGCGTCGCCGTGAATCTGCACCGGCAACACCTGCTGGCCGTTCTCGTCGCCGCGGCGATCCATACGCGCCTTCGCCGAACCTTCGACCACCGGGTTGACGATTTCGAGGTGCGACGGGTTGAACGCGAGCGACAGGTGAACCGGGCCGCCTTCGGTCGAGACGTCCGACGAGAAGCCCTTGTGGTACTTGACGTCGCCGGCCGGCAGGTCGTCGACGTGCTTGCCTTCGAATTCGGCGAACAGGTCAGCCGGCATTTTGCCGAGCGTATTGACCAGCACGTTCAGACGGCCACGGTGAGCCATGCCGATGACGATTTCCTGCACGCCGCGTGCGCCGCCGTGACGCACGACTTCGTCCATCGACGCAATGAAGCTTTCGCCGCCTTCCAGCGAGAAGCGCTTCTGGCCGACGTACTTGGTATGCAGGAAGCGCTCGAGGCCCTCAGCGGCCGTCAGGCGATTCAGGATGTGCTTTTTCTTCTCGTTCGAGAAGTTCGGCGTGGAGCGGATCGATTCCAGCTTTTCCTTCCACCAGCGCTTCTGTTCCGGGTCGCTGATGTACATGTACTCGGCGCCGATCGTGCCGCAGTACGTGTCGCGCAACGCCTTCACGATCTCGCGCAGCGATGCCTTTTCGAATCCGAAATACAGATTCGTGGCGCTGTACTCCTGGTCCATGTCGGCTTCGGTGAAGTCGTAGAACGCAGGTTCGAGTTCGGGAATAGCGGGACGTTCGCGGCGCTTCAGAGGATCGAGATTGGCCCATTGCGAGCCGAGGAAGCGATATGCGCCGATGAGGGACTGCACATAGACTTGCTTTCGCGCGGTAGCGAGGTCTTCGCCGCCGGTTGCGGTGCGCGGGATGAAGGCATTGGCCTTGGCCCGTTGCGCAAACGATTCGACGATCGGGCCGTGGGCCACGTCGTTGGCATTGCTGCCGTCCGATGCAGGAACGTTCTGCAACGCGTCGAAATAGCTGCGCCAGTTCTCGGGCACTGACGCCGGGTTGTCGAGATATGCTTCGTACATTTCTTCTACGTACGGAGCATTGCCGCCGAACAGATAAGAGTTCGACTGGAATTGCTTCATCATTTTTACGCTCACCTTTCTTCGAGTTTCTCGAGAAATAGCGGGTTACAGAACCTTCCGCGACACGGCCTGACCGTTTAGCGGATTGCGCGAATCAAGTCTTGCTTGGAAGGACCTAAAACTTGCACCCGGGGAGCATATCACAGAACGGATAGTCCAGATAGCAGACGAATTGCCGCCCAAGCCCGCAGCGACAGGCTTTCGCGACGATTGTCGTAATACGCAACAGTCTTCTGCGATTAACGGGAACAAACGTGCATAAACCGGCAGCGAACCCTCGCCAAATGCCGATAACGTTATGCGCATGCGCGAAAATAAAAAAGCCACCCGAAGGTGGCTTCTGGTGGCCTCAGGTGGCCTCAGGTGGCTTCACATGACTTCCGGCGAACAGCGACAGCAAAGACGCCGCAGCCGGCGCGCGCTACTTAGTCCACCGCGCCCTTGCGGCTCGCGGCACGGCGCTCGTGCTCTTTCAGATAACGCTTGCGCAGACGAATGGATTGCGGCGTGACTTCGACGAGCTCGTCGTCGTCGATGAATTCGACCGCGTATTCCAGCGACAACTGCACAGGCGGCACGAGGCGCACGGCTTCGTCGGTGCCCGAGGCGCGCACGTTGGTGAGCTGCTTGCCCTTGATGGGGTTCACGACGAGATCGTTGTCGCGGCTGTGAATGCCGATAATCATGCCTTCATACAGCGCGTCGCCCGGCGAGACGAACATACGGCCGCGATCCTGCAACTTCCACAGCGCGTAAGCGACTGCTGCGCCGTCGTCCTGCGAGATCAGCACGCCGTTGCGGCGCTCGCCGACCGCGCCTTCCTTGACCGGCTGATACGAGTCGAACGTATGGCTCATCAGGCCCGTACCGCGCGTGAGCGTGAGGAATTCCGACTGGAAGCCGATCAGGCCGCGCGCCGAAATGCGGTATTCGAGGCGCGTGCGGCCCCGGCCGTCCGACGCCATGTCGAGCATTTCGCCCTTGCGGCGGCCGAGTTCTTCCATCACGCCGCCCTGGTGTGCGTCTTCCATGTCGACGGTGAGGTTTTCGTACGGCTCGTGCTTCACGCCGTCGATTTCCTGCATCACCACGCGCGGACGCGACACGGCCAGCTCGTAGCCTTCGCGACGCATGTTCTCGACCAGAATGGTGAGGTGCAGCTCGCCGCGGCCTGCCACTTCGAAGGTCGTTTCGTCGCCCGTGTCTTTCACGCGCAGCGCGACGTTGTGGTTCAGTTCCTTCATCAGGCGGTCACGAATCTGACGGCTCGTGACGAACTTGCCTTCGCGGCCGGCGAGCGGCGACGAATTGACGAGGAAGTTCATGGTCAGCGTCGGTTCGTCGACGGTGATCATGGGCAACGCTTCCGGCTGTTCCGGCGAGCAGATGGTCACGCCAATGCCGATTTCCTCGATACCGTTGATCAGCACGATGTCGCCGGCTTCAGCCGAGTCGACCTGCACGCGCTCGAGGCCCTTGAACGACAGCACCTGGTTGATCTTGCGGTTCAGGATCGCGCCGTCCGGACCCGAACGCACGGCGACGGCCATGCCCGGCTTGATGCGGCCGCGCGTGATACGGCCCACGCCGATACGGCCGACATACGACGAGTAGTCGAGCGAGGTGATCTGCAATTGCAGCGGACCTTCGGGGTCGGCCGCGCGCACCGGCACGTGCTTGAGCACAGCCTCGAAGAGCGGACGCATGTCGCCTTCGCGCACGTCGGGCGTGAGGCCCGCGTAGCCGTTCAGGCCCGACGCGTAGACGATCGGGAAGTCGAGCTGTTCGTCGGTCGCGCCGAGCTTGTCGAACAGGTCGAACGTCTGGTTGATCACCCAGTCCACGCGCGCGCCCGGACGGTCGACCTTGTTGACCACGACGATCGGCTTCAGCCCGAGCGCGAGCGCCTTCTTGGTGACGAAGCGGGTTTGCGGCATCGGGCCTTCGACAGCGTCGACGAGCAGCAGCACGGAGTCGACCATGGACAGCACGCGCTCCACTTCGCCGCCGAAGTCCGCGTGACCCGGGGTGTCGACGATGTTGATGTGCGTGCCTTCGTATTCGACCGCGCAGTTCTTCGAAAGGATCGTGATGCCGCGTTCTTTTTCGATGTCGTTCGAGTCCATCACGCGCTCGGCAACCTGCTGGTTGTCGCGGAACGTGGCGGTCTGGCGAAGAAGCTGGTCGACGAGCGTGGTCTTGCCGTGGTCGACGTGGGCAATGATGGCGATGTTGCGTAGGGCGCGGGTCATAGGAACCTGGAGACAGTTGAGTGCGCCGCTTGCTCATGCCGCTTACCCATGCCGCTCACCCTTCTACCAGAGCAATACGAGGACAAATTTACGACAAGCCCAAAGCGCACTTTTGGGAACCCAACATTATAGCACTGAACAGTGACGCTTTCTGGTATTCCCCGATAGCGAACGCCCTCCCGCATCGCCATCAGCGCGACAAAGCTGACAGCCAGCGTCCGCGAGGCCTACGTGAAAACGCGCCGATTCCTCCTTGAGCGCGGAATATTCCTTGCCTAAGCTGTAATAACGCTTGCCGCGTCAATCATCCAACTCTTATAATCGTGCCTAGTCAACCATTGCATTCGCACGAGAATCATGACGGAGCCGTCCTCAACACCCGCGCCGGAGATCAGCGAGTACCAGCTTGGCGAAAGCGTCGGCTACCTGCTCTCGCGCGTGAAATCCACCATGTCGAACCTGGTCACCCAGCGCAGCATGGCGGAACTCGGCATCACCAGCCAGCAGGGCAGCATCCTGTTCATGGTGGCGAGCGGCAAATGCCTGCTGGCTGCTGAACTGGCGCGCGAATACGGCATCGACGCAAGCGCCGTCACGCGTCTGATCGACCGGCTGGAAAAGCGTGGCCTGCTTACGCGCGTGCGCAGCAATGAGGACCGGCGCGCCGTGCGGCTCGCGCTCACGCCGGAAGGCCACGCAATAGCGGCAAAAATGCCGAAGATTTTCATGAGCGTGCTAGACAGCCTGCTCGCCGGCTTCACGCCGGAGGAAGTGGGTTTTCTGAAAAGCATGCTCCGGCGGGTGTTGATCAATTCAGGCGAATGCACGGCCCTCACCCGTGATTCGGCAAGTAATTTCGACGGCAAGTCCTGACAAATTGCTTGCAGCGTCCATCATTACATTCCACTCAAAGAGTCGAGCGATGAAATCCCTTTCCCTGTCCGCGCCCGCGCTTTCCGGCCGGGCCGCTGTCGCCGCCGCGGTGGCAGCGCTCGCCCTCGCGGGGTGCGCGAACTACTTCGGCGTCAAGAGCGACAAGCAGATCTCGTCGCCGGCGCAGTACGAGTCCACGCAAAGTCTGGCGGGTCAGGCCGGCCAGTGGCCGTCGCTCGACTGGGCCAACCAGTTCGGCGATCCGCAACTGCCGAAGCTGATTGCCGAAGCGCTGGAAGGCAACCCGTCGATCGCGCAGGCGCAGGCGCGCCTCGCGAAAGCGTCGTCCTATATTGAAAGCTCGCGCTCGGCGCTCTACCCGAAAGTCAACGGCAGCTATTCCTGGACGCGCGAGCTCTTTTCCGGCAACGCGCTCTACCCGCCCCCGTATGGCGGCACATGGTATAGCGAGAACAACGTGCTCGCGAGCGCCTCGTGGGATCTCGACCTGTGGGGCAAGAACCGTCAGCGCTTAGGTCAGGCCGTGTCGCAGGAAAAGGCGGCTGAGGCGGACATGCAACAGGCGCGCGTGACACTCGCGGCGTCGGTGGCGAGCACCTACAACCAGCTCGCGCAGTTGTACGCGTTGCGCGACATCGCCGCGCGCGAGATCGAGAACCGCCAGGAGATTGGCCGCATCACGAACGGCCGCGTCGCCGCCGGTCTCGACACCAACGTCGAACGCCAGACCGCGACCGGCAATATCGCGACGAGCCAGTCGAACCTGACCGACCTCGACGGTCAGATCACCGTGGTGCGCTATCAGTTAGGTGCGCTGCTCGGCAAGGGTCCGGACCGCGGCCTGCAGATCGCGCAGCCGGCGCTGGGCGTGGGCGGCGCAGTGGCGCTGCCCGACAATCTGCCCGCCGACCTCGTCGCGCGCCGCGCCGATATCGTGGCTGCCCGCTGGCAGGTCGAAGCGGCCATGCACGACGTGAAGGAAGCAAAGGCCGAGTTTTTCCCCGATGTGAACCTCGCGGCGGGCTTCGGCTTCGACGCATTCGGCTGGGGCCGCTTTCTTAAGGCGGGCAGCCGCCAGATGCAGTTCGGTCCGGCGATCCATCTGCCGATCTTCGACGCCGGCGCCCTGCGCTCGCAATTGAAGGGCCGTTACGCCGACTTCGACCTCGACGTCGCAAATTACAACCAGACGCTGATCAATGCCTTGTCGGACGTGGCGACGCAAGTCTCGTCGATCCGCTCGATTGATCAGCAATCGGGCGACGCCCAGCGCGCGCTCGACGCCTCCACGAAGGCTTACCAGCTCGCCGTGATCCGCTACAAGGCGGGTCTGTCGCCGCAATTGCAGGTGCTGACCGCCGACCAGAACCGCCTCGCAGCCGAACAGAGTGTCACCACCCTGAAGATGCGCCGCCGCGATCTGCAGATCGGCCTTGTCAAGGCGCTCGGCGGCGGTTTCGACGCGACCCAGACGGGCCTCGTGGTGCCGGCTGACGAACGGTCCGCGGCGCCGGCCGCCGCGGCCAGTGCGGCACCGGCGGCGACCACGGCAGCAAAGTGAGCGGCGTGAAGCGCAACGGCACTGACTGCAACCCAGCACGCACGAACATTTGAATAAACGACGACGTTTGAGAGAACCCGGAGCACATCAATGAGCACCCCCCAGCAGCCTGCGGCTACGAACCAACCGGCACAGCCGAACAAGCCGGCACAACCGGCCAACAACGGCAGACGCAAGCGCATGATGACGCTGCTCGTCATCGTGATCCTCATCGCGGCCATCGCCTATGGCCTGTACTACTTCCTCGTGGCGCGCTTTCACGAAGACACCGACGACGCCTACGTGAACGGCAACGTCGTGCAGATCACGCCGCAGGTCACCGGCACGGTCGTCGCGGTCAACGCCGACGACACCCAGACCGTCAAGGCCGGCGACCCGCTCGTCGTGCTGGACCCGGCCGACGCCCGCGTCGCGCTCGAACAGGCGGAAGCGAATCTCGCGCAGACGGTGCGCCAGGTGCGCGGCCTCTTCGCCGACGACAATCAGTACCAGGCCCAGGTCGCGCAGCGCCAGGCCGATCTGTCGCGCGCGCAGGACGACCTGAAGCGCCGCCTGACGGTGGCGCAGACCGGAGCCGTGTCGCAGGAAGAAATCTCGCACGCCCGCGACGCCGTGAAGAGCGCGCAGGCCGCAGTGGAAGCCGCCCAGCAGCAACTCGCGTCGAACCGCGCGCTGACGGCGAACACCACCATCGCGAACCACCCGAACGTGCAGTCCGCAGCAGCGAAAGTCCGCGACGCGTATCTGAACAATGCGCGCAACACGCTCCCCGCGCCCGTTACCGGCTACGTCGCGAAGCGCTCGGTGCAGGTCGGCCAGCGCGTGTCGCCGGGCACCCCGCTGATGGCGATCGTGCCGCTTGGCGGAGTGTGGGTCGACGCCAACTTCAAGGAAGTCCAGCTCAAGCACATGCGCATCGGCCAGCCGGTCGAGCTGACGGCCGACGTCTACGGCTCGTCGGTGGTCTATCACGGCACGGTGGTCGGTTTCTCGGCGGGCACGGGTTCGGCGTTCTCGCTGTTGCCGGCACAGAATGCGACCGGCAACTGGATCAAGGTGGTGCAGCGCCTGCCGGTGCGGATCGCGCTCGATCCGCAGGAACTCGAGAAGCATCCGCTGCGTATCGGTCTCTCGATGCAAGCCGACGTCAGCATCAAGGACGAAAACGGCGGCAAGCTGGGCGAGGCGCAGAACACCGTGTACCAGACGAACGTGTTCGCGAAGTACGGCGACCAGGCCGATGCCGAAATCGCCCGCATCATCGCGGAAAACGCAGGTCCGAACGCCGGCACGCAAAAAGCCGCGCAGTCTGGCACCAGCAAGCCCGCAGCTGCCAAGCTGATGTAAGCCACGCGGCGACTCACACAAGGCTTTTTGCATGGCTCAGGCTCAGGCGCAACTCCCGCATCCGCCGCTCGAGGGCGCGCAACTGGTGATCGGCACCATCGCGGTGTCGCTCGCCGTTTTCATGAACGTTTTGGACACGTCGATCGCGAACGTGTCGATTCCGTCCATTTCCGGCGACCTCGGCGTGTCGTCCGATCAGGGCACATGGGTGATCACGTCGTTCGCGGTCGCCAACGCGATCTCGGTGCCGCTGACTGGCTGGCTCACCGATCGCATCGGTCAGGTGCGGCTTTTCATGGCGTCGATCGTGCTGTTCGTGATCTCGTCGTGGATGTGCGGGCTCGCACCGACGCTGCCCTTCCTGCTCGCCTCGCGCGTGCTGCAAGGCGCGGTGGCGGGCCCGATGATTCCGCTCTCGCAAACGCTGTTGCTCGCCAGCTATCCGCGCGCCAAGGCGCCGATGGCGCTCTCCATGTGGGCGATGACCACGTTGATCGCGCCGGTCGCGGGCCCGATTCTCGGCGGCTGGATTTCGGACAACATCTCGTGGCCGTGGATCTTCTACGTCAACATCCCCGTCGGCGCGATCGCCGCGGCGGCCACGTGGATGATCTTCCGCAACCGCGATTCCGTCGTCAAAAAGGCGCCCATCGACGGCGTGGGGCTCGGTCTGCTGATCGTCTGGGTCGGCTCGTTGCAGGTCATGCTCGACAAGGGCAAGGACCTCGACTGGTTTTCGTCCACCACGATTGTCGTGCTGGCGTTGGTTGCGGTGATCGCGCTGGCGTTTTTCATCGTGTGGGAATTGACGGCCGAGCATCCGGTGGTCGATCTCTCGCTCTTCAGCAAGCGCAACTTCACGGGCGGCACGATCGCGCTGTCGATCGGCTACGGTCTGTACTTCGGCAATCTCGTACTGCTGCCGCTGTGGCTGCAAACCGATATCGGCTACACGGCCACTGAAGCCGGCCTCGTGATGGCACCCGTCGGACTCTTCGCCGTGCTGCTGTCGCCGATCACGGGCAAGGTCTTGCCGCGCACCGACCCACGCTACATTGCGACGTTGTCGTTCCTCGTCTTCGCACTGTGTTTCTGGATGCGCTCGCGCTATACCACCGGCGTCGATACCTACTCCCTGCTGCTGCCCACGCTGATTCAGGGCATCGGCATGGCCGGTTTCTTCATTCCGCTCGTGTCGATCACGCTGTCGGGCCTGCCTGGCAACCGGATTCCAGCGGCCTCGGGCCTGTCGAACTTCGTGCGGATCATGTGCGGCGGCATCGGCACGTCAATCTTTCAGACGGCGTGGGACCATCGCACGATCATGCACCATGCGCAACTGACCGAGCGCGCCAACGCCTACAACCCGGTATTCGATCAGTCGATCCGGCAAATGGGCGCCGCGGGCTTCAGTCAACCGCAAGCGTATGGACTCTTCAATTCGATGGCCACGCAGCAGGCCGCGCAGTTGGGCGTGAACGACCTGTTCTTCGTGTCGGCTGGCATCTTTGTCGCGCTGATTGCGCTGATCTGGATCACGAAGCCAGAGAAAGCCGGTGGCGACGCCGGTGCCGCTGCCGCGGCGGCGCATTGATTTCGCGTTCCAGTCGCGCGTAGCTGGATGATGAAAAGGCGGGACCGCTTGTGGGCGGCCCCGCCTTTTTTCTCGTTTCGGCGCTAGCCGTTCTCTAGCAGTCGTCTAACCGCGCGAAGTGTGAGGTGCGCGACTTGCCAGATCCGCTGCGGGACACTGCTAACCGGCTGCGGTGACAACCAGCCGTTCTGGAGCCAGCACTCCTTCCCCGCACTTCGCGACGCCAAGCAGGCGCCCCTGCACCGCCGCGTACACTCTCACGCGCGACGCACTCATCGCTTCATTGCTCATGTTGAGTTCGGAAAGCTTCAGGCGCTGACCGTGCAGAAAGCGGCGCGTCGCGTCGTCGTCGAGATGCACCGACGGAAACGTCGACAGCAAAGCGTCGACCGGTTGCAGCCACGCATCGCGCTCGCTTTCGGCCGCGTCCGACAACGCGTCGAGCGTCACCGAATGCTCCAGCGTCAGCGCGCCGACGCCGGTGCGCCGCAAGGCCACCAGATGCGCCCCGCAGCCCAACGCCTCGCCGATGTCCTCGGCGAGCGTGCGCACATACGTGCCCTTACTGCAGGTGACGCGAAACGTCACATCCGGCAGCGCGCAAGCAAGCAGTTCCAGCGAATGGATCGTGACCTCTCGCCCTTGGCGCTCGACGGTCTGGCCGGCGCGTGCATATTCGTAGAGCGGCTTGCCGTCGCGCTTGAGCGCCGAATACATCGGCGGAATCTGAACGATGTCGCCGAGAAATGCGGGCAGCACCGCCCGCACCGCGGCTTCGTCGCAGGTCACCGCGCGCGTGTCTACCGGCTCGCCTTCGGCGTCGCCCGTGGTCGTGCGAATGCCGAGGCGCATGGTGGCCTCATAGGTCTTGTCGGCTTCGAGCAGATCTTGCGAAAACTTGGTGGCCTCGCCGAAACAGAGCGGCAGCAGGCCGGTGGCAAGCGGATCCAGCGTGCCGGTGTGGCCCGCCTTTTTCGCCAGATAGAGGCGCTTCGCGCGAATCAGTGCGTCGTTGCTCGATAGACCAAGCGGCTTGTCGAGCAGCAGCACGCCGTCAAGCGCGCGGCGCGGCACGCGGGGGCGTTGAGGTGCGGTCATGTCGGAAAACGGTTTTCCATGGAAGCCGGAACGGCATCGGGCGCGCTGCGCCCGGCCGTTGCGGCACGCGGCATGTTACGCCGTGCGGCGCAGCCGGGCGTTTAATCTTCTTTCGCGCGGCTGGCGTTCGCTTCGTCAATCAGACGCGACATCTCGACGGCGCGCTCGATCGTCTTGTCGTAATGGAAATGCAGCGTCGGCACCGTGTGAATATGGAGGCGCTTGAACAACTGGTTGTGCAGGTGGCCGGCCGCGTGCGTGAGCGCCGCGAGCGTCTGCTGCGGATCGCCGGTCAGCGTCGTGAAGTAGACCTTTGCGTGTGCGTAGTCCGGCGTCAGTTCGACGCTCTGAATCGTGACGATACCGATGCGCGGGTCCTTGACCTCGCGCAGCAGTTCCGACAGATCGCGCTGGATCTGATCCGCGATTTGCACATTGCGATTGGGTGAAGTACGTTTTTTAGGCATGGTGTTGTGTGATCCGCTGTGGCGGATGCAAAAATGGTTCGCGGAACCGCGGCGACAGAACGCGCGGCATTCGCGCAGCGCAACCGCAAGGGTTGCGCGAAGCGGCAGGCCCAAAAACAACGGGCGGAGCGGGCGTTGATGCCCGCTCCGCCCCTGGAACCTTGCCGCGTGACTTACAGCGTACGCGCGACTTCGGTGACCTCGAAGACTTCGAACTGATCGCCTTCGACGATGTCGTTGAAGTTCTTGATCGACATACCGCACTCGAAGCCCTGACGGACTTCCTTCACGTCGTCCTTGAAGCGCTTGAGCGAATCGAGCTCACCCGTGAAGATGACGACGTTGTTGCGCAGCACGCGCACCGACGACGAGCGCTTGACGAAACCGTCCGTGACCATACAGCCGGCCACCGCGCCGATCTTCGGCACCTTGAACACCTGGCGCACTTCTACCGTACCCGTCACGACTTCGCGCTTCTCGGGAGCCAGCATGCCCGACATCGCGGCCTTCACCTCATCCACTGCGTCGTAGATGATGTTGTAGTAGCGAATGTCCACGCCGTTGGCTTCCGCCAGCTTGCGAGCCTGCGCATCCGCCCGCGTGTTGAAGCCGATGATGACCGCCTTCGAAGCCGTTGCCAGGTTGACGTCGGACTCGCTGATGCCGCCCACGGCGCCGTGCACGATCTGCACGCGCACTTCGTCGGTGGAGAGCTTGAGCAGCGACTGCACCAGCGCTTCCTGCGAACCTTGCACGTCGGCCTTGACGATGAGCGGCATGTACTGCACTTCGCCCTCGCCCATCTGCTCCAGCATGTTCTCGAGCTTCGCGGCCTGCTGCTTGGCGAGCTTGACGTCGCGGAACTTGCCCTGGCGGAACAGCGCGACTTCACGCGCCTTGCGCTCGTCCGGCATGACGATGACTTCTTCGCCAGCCTGCGGCACTTCCGACAGACCCTGGATTTCGACCGGAATCGACGGACCCGCCGACCTGGTCGGCTTGCCGGTTTCGTCCAGCATGGCTCGCACGCGGCCGTAAGCGCTGCCTGCCAGCACCACGTCGCCGCGATTCAGCGTACCGGACTGGACCAGGATGGTCGCGACCGGGCCCTTGCCCTTGTCGAGCTTCGCTTCAATGACGAGACCCTTGGCCGGCGCTTCGACCGGTGCCTTGAGTTCTAGCACTTCGGCTTGCAGCAGCACGTTTTCCAGCAGATCGTCGATGCCCGAGCCAGTCTTTGCCGACACCGGCACGAACGGCGAATCGCCGCCGTACTCTTCCGGCACGACGCCTTCCGCAACCAGTTCCTGCTTGACGCGCTCCGGGTTGGCTTCCGGCTTGTCGATCTTGTTGATCGCGACGACGAGCGGCACACCGCCGGCCTTCGCGTGGGCGATCGCTTCCTTCGTTTGCGGCATCACGCCGTCGTCGGCTGCAACCACCAGAATCACGATGTCCGTTGCCTTCGCACCGCGGGCACGCATGGCCGTGAAGGCCTCGTGGCCCGGCGTGTCGAGGAACGTGATCACGCCACGCGGCGTTTCGACGTGGTAAGCGCCGATATGCTGCGTGATGCCGCCTGCTTCGCCCGCTGCAACCTTCGCGCGGCGGATGTAGTCGAGGAGCGACGTCTTGCCGTGGTCGACGTGACCCATGACGGTGACGACCGGCGGACGCGGCAGAGCTTCCGCATCCGACGCTTCGCCTTCCACCAGCATGGCTTCCGGGTCGTCCAGCTTGGCCGCAACCGCGTGATGGCCCAGTTCCTCGACGATGATCATCGCCGTTTCCTGGTCCAGCATCTGGTTGATCGTGACCATCTGGCCGAGCTTCATCATCGACTTGATGACTTCCGATGCCTTCACCGCCATCTTGTGCGCCAGATCGGCGACCGTGATGGTTTCCGGCACATGCACTTCGCGCACGATCGGTTCGGTCGGCGCCTGGAACGTGGTGTTCTGGTCCTGATGCTTGCCGCGACCCTTCGGGCCGCCGCGCCAGCCACGGTCGACGCCGCCGCTCGTATCGCCGCGCGTCTTGATGCCGCGGCGCTTGGCTGCGTCGTCCTGCCAGCCGCCCTTGCCGCCCGGCTTCTTTTTGTCGCCGGCAGACGGCGTGGTCGTGGCGGCCGGAGCCGCTGCCGCCGGCTTGCGCGCAGCGCCCGCAGCCGGACGCGCTGCTTCACCGGCCGGACGCGCCGGCTTGTGGAGCGTGCCCTTGGCTTCTGCGGCCTTGGCCGGCTCGGCGGGCTTCGGCGCCGGTTCGGGCGCCTTCACCTGTGCCTTGCGCGGCGTGCTCATCATTTCGCGGATCGCGCGCGCTTCGGCTTCCGCCGCGGCACGGCGCTTCGCGATTTCTTCCTGCTCGGCACGTGCCTTCTCGGCAGCCTGACGCGCAGCGTCTTCCGCCTTCTTCGCCGCTTCGCGCTGAGCCGCGCGTTCTGCCGCGGCGCGCTCGTCGTCCTGTTCGGTGTCTTTAGCGACGGCCGGTTCGGCCGCCTTGGCAGGCGCCGCCTCAACCTTCGCAGCTTGCGTTGCCTGCTGCGCCTTCTCACGAGCTGCCGCCTCGGCCGCGCGCTTCTTCGCCGCCTCTTCTTCAGCACGGCGACGCTCGGCTTCCGCGGCCTGCTCGCGCGCCTGGCGCTCGGCCTCTTCGCGCTCCAGTTGCTCCTGGCGCGCCTTCAGTTCCTGAGCCTGCTTCTCGAGCAGTTCGGCTTCGTGACGAGCTTCCTCTTCACGGCGCTGGAGTTCGAGCTCCTCGGCGTCCGTGCTTTCGGCCACATGATTCGATGCTTCTCCGCCTTCAGCGGATGTTTCGTCGCGGCGGACGAAAGTGCGCTTTTTGCGCACCTCGACCTGAATGGTGCGAGCCTTGCCCGTCGCATCGGACTGCTTGATCTCCGACGTATGCCGTTTCGTCAACGTGATCTTGCGCTTGTCCGCATCAGTCGAGCCGTGCGACTTGCGCAAGTGGTCGAGCAGACGCGCCTTGTCCGTTTCGGACAAGGCGTCGGCTTCGCTCGCTTTGGTGACGCCGGCCGCCTGCAGCTGCTCGAGCAGCACGCCTGCAGGCATTTTCAGTTCCGCGGCAAATTGGGCTACGTTGTTACTCGCCATTCATTCCTCTTAATGCAAGGACCGATTCCTTGCGGTTAGCATCGGGTCATGCGGCCTGACGGCCGCGTTCAATTTAGTGCGCCATGGTCATTTCTCACTGGAACCAGTGTTCACGTGCTTTCATGATCAACGCCTTAGCGGCATCCTCTTCCATTCCGGTCATCTCGACCAGTTCATCCACGGCCAGCTCGGCGAGTTCGTCGCGCGTCTGGATCTGATGTTCGGCCAGTTTCGCGAGCAGGTCGGCGTCCATGCCGTCCAGGCTCTTCAGGTCGAGCGCTACATTTTCGACCTTTTCTTCGTTCGCGATCGCCATCGTCAACAACGCGTCGCGCGCGCGATTGCGCAGTTCGTGGACGGTGTCTTCGTCGAACGCCTCGATCTCGAGCATTTCGTTCAGCGGCACATAAGCGATCTCTTCGAGGCTCGTGAAGCCTTCGTCGATCAGGATGTCGGCCACTTCTTCGTCGACATCGAGACGCGCCATGAACAGGTCGCGCAGAACACCGCGTTCCTGATTCTGTTTTTGCGCAGATTCGTCCGGCGTCATGATGTTGATCTGCCAGCCGGTGAGTTCGCTGGCAAGACGCACGTTCTGGCCGCTGCGGCCGATCGCGACCGCCAGTTCGTTTTCGTCCACGACGACGTCCATCGAATGCTTCTCTTCGTCGACGACGATCGACTGGACGGCTGCCGGCGCGAGCGCGCCGATCACGAACTGGGCGGGATCCTCCGACCATAGCACGATGTCGACGTTTTCGCCACCGAGCTCATTACGCACCGCCTGCACACGCGAGCCGCGGATACCGACGCAGGTGCCGATCGGGTCGATGCGCTTGTCGTAAGCGACCACGCCGATCTTCGCGCGCACGCCCGGATCGCGCGCCGCCGCCTTGATTTCGAGCAGGCCCTGTTCGATTTCCGGCACTTCCATTTCGAACAGCTTCATCAGGAATTCGGGCGCCGTACGCGACAGCTCGATCTGCGGACCGCGCGCGGTGCGATCGACCTTCGCGATATAGGCGCGCACGCGGTCGCCCACGCGCAGGTTTTCCTTCGGAATCAGCTGATCGCGGCGCAGCAGCGCTTCGACCCGACCGGTTTCGACGATGAAGTTGCCCTTGTCGAGACGCTTCACCGAGCCGGTCATGATGTGCTCGCCGCGCTCCAGAAAGTCGTTCAGGATCTGCTCGCGCTCGGCGTCGCGCACCTTCTGCAGGATCACCTGCTTGGCGGCCTGCGCGCCGATACGGCCGAATTCGATGGACGGCACCGGTTCTTCGATGTATTCGTCGATCTGGATATCCGGCTTCTGCTCGCGTGCTTCGAACAGCAGGATTTCCTGATCCGGCTCCTGCAGGCCGGCTTCGTCCGGCACTACTTTCCAGCGGCGAAACGTTTCGTGCTCGCCGCTTTCACGGTCGATATGGACGCGGATGTCCGCGTCTTCGTCGAAGAGTTTCTTGGAGGCCGAAGCGAGAGCCGCTTCGAGCGCGGCAAATACCACGTCTTTGTCGACATTCTTCTCGCGTGCCAGCGCATCCACCAGCATCAACACTTCGCGACTCATTGTTTGCGGCTCCTAAAGTCAACTTTCGGAACGAGGCGTGCTTTGTCCATGTCCGCGAGCGTGAAATCGAGCATCGCGGCGCCTTCCTTCCCTTCAAATTCCAGACCGATGGTCTCGCCTTGCGGGGCATGCAAAATACCCCGGTACGATTTCCGTCCGTCCAATGGCTTTTTCAATGTGATTACCGCCTCGCTGCCTGCGAAGCGTTCAAAATCCGCCAGTTTTTTCAGCGGACGGTCGAGGCCCGGCGACGATACTTCGAGCCGCTCATAATCGATATTTTCGACCGTCAGTACGTGCTGGAGCTGACGCGTGACTTTCTCGCAGTCTTCGATCGCGATGCCGGCCGGCTGGTCGATATAGATACACAGCATGCCGCGCCCGGTGCGCTCGAGATCGACGAGCTCGTAGCCGAGTCCCACGACCGTGGTTTCAATCAGTTCCGTCAGTTGCACAGTGCCCTCTTAGATGTTCGCGCAGCGAGCCTGCCGCTTGTTCTGCAAACAACCAATGCGGGCCGCGCGCCTGGCCGGCGCACGTTCGTGCTACCCGAGATGCCGAACCACGATGAACTGAGCGGCAAAAAAAAATGGGCTAAACGCCCATCATCTTATTACCGGTGGTCGCACCTGAGCCGCACATGAAAAGCCGCACGCCCAGCGACTCCGCGATTGTAGCCATTTTTCAGGACAAACGCAAACCGCAGAGCGCCGCGCCAAGCGCATTTCCGCCTGATTTCATGGCAATCTTTCGACGATATGGCGGCGCTTGCCGGACTTTGCAAGATGGCGCCGCGCAATCCGGCCCGACTTGCGCCCGCCCTGCCTTCCGACGCCGCACTAGCAGGTGCCTGGCGGCGTGCAAATGTGCCTCTCGGGTGCGGCGCCCATTTCGATTGACCGCTCGACGGCGACTGCCACGGCTGCGCTCCAAGCAGAGCGGCCGCGACCCGCCGTGCCTGCGATCAGCGCCCGCGGGAGCGGCCGCGAGGCGCGCCGCCACTACGGTTTGCACCGCCGGCATTGCCGCCGCCCGCGCGGTTGCCGTTGCCACGCTGGCCACCCGGCGCGCGATTGCCGCCGCCTGCAGTCGGACCGTTGCCGGCGGGGCGCTTGCCGCCGCCCGCCGCGCGATTGCCGCTGCCCGAAGGCGCGCGATTGCCGTCGACGTCGCGTGCGCCGCGCGGACCGCTCGTGCCGCCGAACCCGCCCGCGCTGCGGCCAGTGCCGCGATTGCCGTAGCCGCCGCCGAAACCCGCGCCCGCGCCGCCGCCGAAGCCGCCGCCCGCCGCACCGCGCCGGCCTTGCCCGCGCGGCTGCTGTTCAAAGCGGTGATGCGACATCAGAACCGGTTCGCGGCTGATAAAGCCCATCGACGTCTGCATAGGATCGGGCTGCTTGCGCTCAGGCGCAGCACTGCGGCCGCCGCGCTCCTCGCTCGGCGCCTTCAGGCCCACGGACGCCATCAGCGCGCGCACCTGGTTGTCCTCGAGCTCTTCCCAGCGACCGCGTTTCAGGCCCTTGGGTAGCGAGATCGGGCCGTGCCGCGTTCGGATCAGACGGCTCACCATCAGGCCGGCGGCTTCGAACATGCGGCGCACTTCGCGGTTGCGCCCTTCGGCCAGCGCGACGTGATACCAGTGATTGGTGCCCTCGCCGCCGCCGTCGCGGATGCGCAGGAAATTGGCGGGACCGTCGTCGAGTTCGACGCCGTTCAGCAGCTTCTGACGCATGCCTTCAGCGAGTTCGCCGACCACGCGCACCGCGTATTCGCGCTCGACGCTGTAGCGCGGATGCATGAAACGGTTGGCCAGATCGCCGGAGGTGGTCAGCATCAGCAGACCTTCGGTATTGAAGTCGAGGCGGCCGACCGCGAGCCACTTGGCCGTTTTCATAGGCGGCAGCTTGTCGAACACCGACGGCCGGCCTTCCGGATCGGCATGACTGACGATCTCGCCCGTCGGCTTGTGATACAGCAGCACGCGCGGAGGCTTGTTGGCGAGCTTGCGCTTGACCGGCTTGCCATTGATGCGGACCTGGTCGGTCGGCATGATGCGCTGGCCGATGTGGGCCGGCTCGCCGTTCACCGACACGCGGCCGGCGACGATCAGCTCTTCCATGTCGCGGCGCGAACCCATGCCGGCTTCGGCCAGCACCTTGTGAAGCTTGGGCGCGTCGTCGTCGGCGGAAAGCACGCGCTTGGGCGCGGCCGGCTTGCCACGGCGCAGCATCGGCGCGCGTACGCCGCCCGTCGCGCTGTTATCCGCGTCGAAGGCAGGCGACGTGACGTACGAGAACAGATCGTCCTGAGCCGTGTCGACGGTGGCCGCGGGCGCCTCGCCGCCACGGCGATTCTGACGCTGAGCGCCGGCGCGCGGCTGCCGCTCGCGCTGACCTTCGCGAGCAGCGCCTTCACGCGGCGTGCCCTCGCGCTGGCCGTCACGCTGACCTTCACGTTTAGCACCGCCGGCATTGCGCCGCGACCCCTGACCCTTCGCACCTGCCTCCTTGCGCGGCGGGCGCGTTTGCGCCGCGGCTTCGCCGTCCGGCGGAGCCTCGGCCGCGACCGGCGCGGCCTGGCCAGGCGCGCCTTCGGCGGCCTTCGTCTTGGCGCCGGCGCGGCGCCGGGCAATCAGGCTGCGCGGTCCGCGACGCAGGCCGCGACGCGGACGGTCGTCGCCGTCTGCCTCCGTGGTCTGCGCCGGGCGCTCGCCCTCGCCTGCCGACGCTTGCGTGGTGCGCGTTTCGTCAGCGCGCGCCGACGGCACGGCGCGCTCGGATTCGGACGACTCGGTGTCGTGGGTATGTGTCAAAACAACCTCAAAATGTCAGGTCGCGCGCGCCCCTTGCAGGCGCGGCAAAAAATGTTCGGTTACGTCAGGCGCTGCGCGACTCGGCTTCGTCGTCAGTCAGAATGCCTGCGTCCTGTGCGGCATCGCGACGATCTTCGTCGTCGTGCGCCGCCCTGGTCGGGTTCGATCCGGCCGTTTGCTCCGCGTCGCGGAGCACGCCCGAATCGTGCGCGGATGGTGCGGGTTCGGCCGCATCGGCCGCAGCGCCCAGATCGCGATCCGCTTCGGATTGCACAGCGCCGGGCAGCGGTGCAACGTTCGCCGCTTCGGTGCCGCTCTCGCGGGAGGCTTCGGTGGGTTCCGACTGCTCCGCTTGCTCTACTGCTTCCGGATGCGGCCGGATGGCCGGATGCGCAGCCGTTTCTGGATTCCCGCCACTGTCGGCCGCGGCGCCCGCTTGCGCGCCGCCAGCATGCTGCTGCGCCGACTGGCCCTCGGTTTCTTCGCCAGCGATTTCCGTTCCTGCCGCCAGCCGCGCGCCGGTTGTCGCTTCTGCGCCGGTCATGCCCGGCTGTTCGGGCGCGCTCTGCTCACTCTCTTCATTCGATGCCGGTGTCTCGCCACCCTCGGCGTCGGCAAATTCAATTGCGTGCTGTCCGAGCAGGTCCGCGTTCAGCTGCGCCGACGGGTCGGCGAGCGGCGGCAATTCGTCCAGCGCGCGCAAACCGAGGTCGTCGAGAAACTGACGCGTGGTCGCGTACAACGCAGGCCGCCCCGGCACATCGCGATGGCCGATGACTTCGATCCAGCCGCGATCCTCGAGCTGCTTCACGACCTGCGTGTTCACGGTGACGCCGCGAATCTCTTCGATATCGCCCCGCGTGACCGGTTGCCGGTAAGCAATGATCGCGAGCGTTTCGAGCACCGCGCGCGAGTATTTCGGCGGTTTTTCCGGATGCAGCCGATCCAGATACGAACGCATCGCGGGCTTGCTTTGAAACCGCCAGCCCGACGCCAGCCCGACCAACTCCACACCGCGCCCCGACCAGTCCTGTTTGAGGTCTTCGAGCAGAGTCCTAACGGTGTCTGCCGACACGCCGTCGGCAAAGAGCTTGCGCAAATCGCCGAGCTTTAACGGCTCCTGCGCGCAGATCAAGGCTGTCTCGAGGACGATCTTCGCCTCTTGGGTATTCATGCAGCTAGGTCAGACCCTGTGGTCAAAGAACCGGATCAAACAGACGATGTGGAACTGAAGACGCGCTCGCCCGATTCTGATCGGTCATATTGATGGGAGCACGCACCGGGGGGAGGCGAAACAGACTATCGAGCCAAACCCAGCCGGACGGAGCAGCGATATTCCGGACAGGAATCGCGTGACTGAGCGCCATATTACGCAAAAACATCCGGTGCGTAAAGCGAGGCGCCGGACAACATGCCAGGCGCATTGCCGCAACAGTTGGCCCGGCGCGCGCTGCAAAGACACCAGTGCATCTGTCAAACGCGCGCGGGCGCCGGCGCGGTTCCCGCCCGTCCTTCGTGCGTCGCGCTAGCGGCCGCCATGCTGTGCGAGGAACCGCTTCAGGCGCTCCACGCCGGCGTCCAGGCGCGCGATGTCGCACGCGTAACACCAGCGCAAAAAGCCCTCGCCCTCTGGACCGAACGCGCTGCCGGGTGCGACGCCCAGGCCGACCTCGCGCACCATCGCCTTGCACAGTTCGAGGCTGCGCGACGCGCCCTCCATCGAAAAAAACAGATACATCGCGCCCTGGGGCGCCTTCACGTCGACGCCCGGCACCGCAGACAACGTCCGCACCAGATGGTCGCGGGACGCCTTCAGGTCGCGCACCAGTTCCTGCGTGAAGGGCTCGCCCTCCCGGACGGCGGCAATCCCCGCCTGCTGCACGAAGGCCGGCGCGCACGAAGTGTTGTACTCGACCAGCTTGCCCAGGTCATCCATCAGGCGCTCCGGCGCGACGATCCAACCGAGGCGCCAGCCGGTCATCAGCCACGCTTTGGAAAACGAGTTCACGCAGATGACCCGTTCGTCACGCGAGGCCAGGTCGAGAAACGACGGCGCAGTGCGGCTGGGCGCCCCGCCGTCGTTGGCGGGCGTTTGGTCGGGGTAGTAGAGGCGCTCATAGACTTCGTCAGCGACGATCCAGATGCCGTGCCGCCGGCAATGCGCGAGCACCGCGGTCTGCTGCTCGCGGTTCATCACCCAGCCGGTCGGATTATTCGGCGAATTGACGAGCAGCATCTTCGTGTCGGGCGTGAGCGCGGCCAGCAAGCACTCGACATTCAGTTGCCAACCCTGTCCGCCGTAGTCGAGTGAGACGGTTTGCACATGCGCGCCGAGAATTTTCGGAATCTCGACGAGATTCGGCCACAGCGGCGTGACGGCCACCACCCGGTCGCCCGCTCCCACCACGAGTTGCGCCGCGAGCATCAGCGCGTTGACGCCCGCGCTCGTCACCGCGATATGGTCCGGGGACGTGGCGCCGTGCAGTCCGCTCACATAATCGGCGAGCGCCGCCCGCAATGGCGCAACGCCCAGGTTGTGCGTGTAGAACGTCGCGCCCGCCTGTAGCGCGGCGCTCGCGGCGTCGCGAATGAAGGCCGGCGTCACGCGGTCCGATTCGCCGAACCAGAACGGCAGCACGTCCGCGACGCCGAAGCCGGCGTTGGCCACCTCGCGAATCTGCGACGGACGCAGCGCGCGCACCGCGTCGCGCGCGTTGGGGATGGAGGGCACGGAAAGTTCCGGTTCGCTCATCAAGGCTTCCAGGTGAAATGTTTGAGGTCAGGCTGGTGCGCTGCAACCGGGCACAGGCCGTCAGCAAGCGCAGCGGGAAGTTTAGCCCAGCGTCGGAGGAGGAAACGTCGAGCCGCGCAAGCGGCGATGACCGGCGAGGCGTCGGCTGCGTTGGATCGATACTCGCTTGCTTGCCACCGGTTCGCAGCCGCGCCATCACCCACTCACAGCAGATCTTCCGCCCGCGCCGGCAATTCCCGGATCAGGTCCCACACCGCCTCTGCCGCCGGCGACAGCGAGCGGTCACGCCGCCGCACCAGTTCGACCGTGCGTTCGGCGCGCGGCACCAGCGGTCGCGCGGCCAGCGCGGCGCCGGCCGGCAACGGCAAGGCGAGCCACGGCAGCACGCTCACGCCGATGCCCGCCTCGACGAGGCCGAAGACGGTCGCCGAATGCCCGAGCTCCTGCACCACCGTGGCGTTGACGCCGTGTTCGTGCATCACGGCGTCAATGATCGGCCGGCTGCCCGACGCGTAATCGAGCATCACCAGTTGCTCGCCTTCCAGGTCGGCCCAGCCGACCTCGGTGCGTCCAGCGAGCGCATGATCGCTGCGCGACACGAGGCAGAACGAGTCGGTCATCAGCGATTCGCTCAACAGATCATCGCTGGCGAACGGTCCGATGATCACACCGAAATCCACCTCACCGGATCTCACCTTGCGCACCACGTCGCTCTGCACGTCGTCGCGCAGCCCGAGCGTGACGTGCGGAAAGCGCTCCCCGCACGACGCCAGCACGCGCGGCATCAGCCGGCACGCGACCGTCGGACTTGCGGCCACCATCACCCGTCCGCGGCGCTGTTCGCCGATCTCGCGAATCTCGCGCAAGGCGTCGTCCAGATCGCCCAGGAGACGCGACACGCTGGAGACCAGATTGCCGCCGACGTCCGTCAGTTGCACCTCGCGCGTCGTGCGGTCGATCAGCTTGAGGCCGATCTCGCCTTCCAGTTCGCGCACGCAACGGCTCACCGCCGATTGCGTCAGCCCGACTTGCTCGCCCGCGCGGCTGAAGCTCTGCTGGCGCGCGACCTCGATAAAAACCCTTAGCTGGCGCAATGTCACGTTCATTTACAGCACTCATCAATAGCTTGTTTTGATGCGCATTGTACGCGGGGATAAACGAGCTCAGCCGCTTTCGATGCACTCGCTGCAATGCAGCAAGAAGGCGCAAACGCACGCCGCGCGGGCCTGACTGCACAAGATTGGTGATTGTCCCGATTTGCGAGATAGGTTTTTTGGATTCTCATACGGCCCTAGCTAGCGCCCGCGCTGGCCCGCTGCGACGGGGCTTCGAGGCGGTCGGATTCAACTTGGCACACATCCTGCATTGAGACGCTCACAGGGTCGGCGCCATGACTTCTGACTGCAATCAGACCGTGGCAAACCCGACCCCCTTGGCACTCGCCTATCGAGTGCGTGGAGAGTGCGCGGCGCGGGGCAGCGCACCGGAGTTAGCTTCGCTGAGGTGAAACATGATGCTGTTCGACGATTTGAGAGACAACGAGTGGGCGCTGGTCGAGGCGTTGTTCTGTGCGGAGCCAGCACGGAGCGAGCGTCGCGGTCGGCCGCGCGTGGAAGCGCGTGCGGTCGTCAACGCCGTGCTGTGGGTGCTGTCGACAGGCGAAGGCTGGTCCAAGCTGCCGGGCCGCTATCCGTCGCCGCCGACCTGCCGCCGCCGTTTCGACGAGTGGCAAGCCGACGGCACGCTCGCGGAAATTGTGAAGCGACTCGGCACGAGCGGCCGCGAAATTTCGCTGCGCGGGCGTATTGGCGCGACCGCCGCAAAACCGCCGGCACCGCCGAGCCGTGACCGTCTGCGCGGCGCGTTCTGGACCAATCCGGAATCGTGGCGTGCGCCGGTCAAGATGGCCTGAGTAGCATCGTGTTTCTCCGGGCGCCTGCGGGCGCCCGGCGCTTATCTGGACCCGCCCGGCGCCCGCCCGGCGGTGTTTCTTCCGACGGTGGATGGTTTTCGCGAGAGCCGTGACGGGCTCGCGTGGGACAGCCGGTCCTGAGTGCTTTCCCTCACTGGCGCTGCCTGAGACGCTCCTCGCGCCCGTGAGTTGCGGGTGAAACATCCATTTACTATTACTTACAGCGTGCTTTCGCGCCCGCGCATACCTTATACGTATGCAAACAGGCCTGATGTGTCCGGGGGGCTTGGACGGGAGCTCAGCATGAAACCAATGTCACTGCTTCTGTGCGGCATTGTGCTTTCATCAATGGCCGCACCGGCGCTTGCGCAGCAGCGTCCCCAAGGCTGGAACTGGCGGCCCGATCGCACGGCCTCGGTCGAAGCATGGCAGCAAAGCGCACAGCGCGGTCGCGACTTTACGCCGCCCGCGCCGCGTGGCGATTTGCGCGGTGACATTGCCAGCAATGTGCGCACGCGGCCTGAAACGCCGCATGACGATCCGTCGCGGCGCCGTTAAGCGCTATAAGCTGCTGTTCCGATAGCATATGCTCAGTGCCCTCGGCCCTCAGTCCTCGTTTCCGCGCCGGCACGAATTCGCAAAAAGACAAAGCAAATCTCCGGGAACCACCGCTCCCCGCATCGGTCTGACTTAACGCCATTAGCACAGCGTGGCAGCAGTAATTCCGGTACGCCCGTATCCTCGTGACACGGGCTTTTTTTCGCCCGTTTCGGCAGACAAGGCCCGCAGGCCTTGTGCGAACTGCAGGCGGGATTGGTGCCGATCAGCGAAACGCGGCGCCGCTAGGTGCGCGCTTCGAACGATGCGTCGGAGTGTGTCTCGGCCGCTACGAGGACATAGTCGCACATGCGCTGCGCGGTCCACGTAAGGAGGCCTTCGTCGTGTGAGAGCCGCGCGAACTCCGCACGGCCGCGGTCGGTCAGCACGGCTATGTCGACAGGGGCATGAAAGCCCGGCGCCGGCGCGACGGTACGTTGTCGAACGGTGTCCATCAGGCCGAGCGCGCGAAGATATTGAAAAACGCCGGGGCGTCTCGCCCATGGCACCTGACGATATTGCGCCCGCCGCAGCGCTTCGAGTACCGCTTCGTTGGAATACGTGGTCATCTCACTTCTTTCTTAAAGTGCAGCTATGACACATCTGATGCCAACACGTCACCGCGCCACTAGCGACGCGCCTGGCACCCGCCCGTGGCTGGAAGCTGGCCGTGAGCATACGGCCGAATTCCACCAGGTGCTGCCTGGTCTAATGTTTCGGGACCCCCGTAAGAACGGCATGTTAGCGTTCTGCCTGCGAGCCGACGATGCAACCGCTGCGGCGCGATAGCAGGCTCGAAGATTTAATCCCGAAAGACATACGTTACCCCATCTAAATTGATTCTATTCACTTTATTGGCGCTTTTTTTTGCAGCAATCGTGATATGCAAGCGCGCTCGACGGCCTCTCCTCTACTGCACAATCGCCCTTTTCTGGCTGCTTTCGGCCGGCTGGCTCACCGCCCCGCTATTGAGCCTTGCCCAGCCACAGGCGCAAACCAGTGCGCCGACCAGGTTCGCACCGCGCACGGCAATCATCCTGCTCGGCGGCGGCACCGTGTACAACCGCGACAGAGTGCTCGTGCCGCCGCGCGAGGTGCTCGCGCGCATTGCAGTCAGCGCGCAAAACTACGCAGCATGCAAGCGTAGCGCGACGGTATGCAGCGTGATTGTCAGCGGCGGTAATCCGCAGCGTCACCCCGCGACTGAAGCCGACACCTATCTGCCGTACCTGCTGCGCGCACAGGTGCCGCGCTCGGACATCGTGCTGGAAAACCAGAGTCTCACCACGTACGAGAACGCGCGCAACGTGTCTGCTATTGTCGGCCAGTCACGTTACGATTCCTTGATACTGGTCACATCCGCGTATCACATGCCGCGCGCATTGCTCGATTTCCGCCATTTCGGCCTCGAGCCGCAGCCGCTGATCTCCGGAGCACGCCGCGCGCGCCTCGGCATATTGCCGCGTTATTCGAACCTGGCGAACGCGGAAATCGCGTTGCATGAACTGATCGGCATCGCGCAATACCATGTGTATAGCGCCATCGGGCTGTTCTGAAACGAGACGAGCGGGCGGCGGTCGATTTGCTTAGCCATGCGAATGAATCTGACGGACAAAAGTGCCCGCCTTGCACGCCTGTGCGCAGCTTCGCGCGCATCTCTAAGCGCCGCGCATAGGCTATTCGTAACAGGATGTAAGCAATTGCACGCGCCGTTACAAACCATCTGCTGGAGCGGATATTGCTGGCTAGAATGCGGTGTCTTTCCGAATGGACAGACAAGTACTCGGGTCCACAACCACTCTGCGGAGGTAGCAATGAAGAAAGTGTCCCTCGCGATTCTGATCTCTCTGGGTGCCGTGACCGGCGCAGCGTTTGCGCAGGAAAGCGGCGTCACCATGAGTACCGACCCTGCGCGAGCCGCCGACGTCGAGCAACGCGCGCAAGATTTGCAAAACCGCCAGCAAACCATGGAAACCGCACCTGCCGAGCCGATGAAGCATCACAAAGGCTCGCCGCGTCATCACAAGAAGGGTGCGAAGGCCGACGCCTCGAGTTCGTAAGCGCACGCAGTCCGGGCCGTGCCGGCAGAGCGCCCGGTCGAGCGTTTGCCGCGCCCCGCCTCAACGCCCCGGCATCGCCATGCAGGGGAAAAGCCGAAGCCGGTAGCGCCGGTTCCGGCTTTTTTATTGTCCAATGGAGCGGCCGGCGCGCGTTGCCCGGTATGCTAAAGTCGCGCACCGGCCGGCACCCCGCCGGAACCCCTAACCCGTGCGC
This sequence comes from Burkholderia sp. WSM2230, assembly GCF_000472445.1. Classification (GTDB taxonomy): domain Bacteria; phylum Pseudomonadota; class Gammaproteobacteria; order Burkholderiales; family Burkholderiaceae; genus Paraburkholderia. The sequence goes on along the minus strand of NZ_AXAJ01000003.1, from coordinate 198,752 downwards.
ACCCTGGTGCGGAGGAAAGCATGAGCAACATCCAGCTAGATATCGAATGGACCGAAGCAGCATCCCGCAAAATCGAAAAACTGATGCCGCGCGGCGGTCAGGAAGCGTTTCTTGCGCTGCCGCCCGTCGAATGCCTGCCGATGGAAGGCGACGTGCTGTTTCTCGGGCCCGACGGCAAGCAGCAGCCGTTCATCGTCGCGGAGCGCCAGTATCATCACGATGGCGACGCTGACTGGACCATCATTCTGATTCTGGACGTACCACAAGCCGCACATTGACGCCGGCGGCCGCAGCGCCCCGTGGCGCGAGCGACGAGCGACGAGCGGCGCGCCCGCGCCAATCACGCTAGCACGCGGCTAGCGCCGCCCAAATCGCGCTAGCCAGGCGCCGCCCTCGTCGCACCGGAACGCGCCCAACGCCGAGGCGCCTTCCAGGGCGCCCGCGAAAGTCCTACAGAATTTTCGACACGACCCGAATCTCCGCGTGTTCGACCCAATCTGCCACCGCCTGCTTATACGCCGTGATGTGGGCGGATTTCGCGTGAGCCGCCAGCGCCCCGTGACTGGTCCAGCGCTCGAAGAACACGAACCGGCGCGGCTCCTGCACGTCGCGGTGCAGATCGTACTGAAGCGCGCCCTGCTCGTTGCGCGTCGGCCCGACAATGCCTTCGAGCGCCTCGCGCAACTGCTCCTCGCAGCCTGGTTTTGCTACTGAAATTGCGACCACCGCGATTTCCGCCATCCTTCCTCTCCGTTTTGCGAAAAGCAGCAGCATACCCACTGCCCGCCGATCCTGCAGGCACGCGCGCGCCCGCCGTGGCGCCCGGTGCCGCGCCCCTCAGGCAGACGCGGCTAACGTCTGAGCACCGTCGCCGCCTGGAGTTTGGCGGGCATTCACGAGCCGCCCTGATACGCTCGGCTCATGCAAGCTTACAGATACCCCGATGGCGACCTGTCGCGATCGGCGCGGATCGATTCAAGCGGGCATCGCAGCAAGCGCCGGCGAGTCCAACGCGAGACGGCACGCTGCGTCATCTGCCCGCCGCAACGCAGTTTCATGCGTGGCACCGCGGCTCCGCGCCTCTGTGACAACCCGCACATTCATGCAAATCGCAAGCTGCTAGACTCACTTTGACCACTCCGCCGGAGTCCCGCATGGCTGGCACCGCTCTCCGCGTTCCAGGGTTCGATCCGGTTCGCCGTGCGGGCGGTCCGGTTGAGTATTCCGTTGCGCATCCGCCGTGCGCCGAAGTCGCGTGCGCGCCCCGTCACCCGATTGCCGCGATGCCGCCATGTCCGCTCTCATGCCTGCCTTTATGCCATCCGTCAGCGAACTGAGTCTGAGCGGCCTGCTGCCGCACCTCGTCCGGGACGAGTCCGGCTGGAGCGCGACGTGGCGTGCGCTCACGCTGCACAGCGTGTTTCAGCCGGTGCTTTCGGTCACGCATCAGTGCGTGGTGGGTTACGAGGCACTGCTGCGCGCGTTCGATCCGGTCGGTTTGCCGGTCTCGCCCGAAGTGCTGTTCTCCGGCACACGCTCGGCTGCGGACGCCCGCGAGCTCGACCGCATCGCACGTTGCCTGCACGTCGCGAACTTCATGGAGCAAGGCATTGCCAGCGGCTGGCTCTTTCTGAACACGCGACCACAGGTGTTCGAAACCGGCTGGCCGCAACGGACTTTCATCGACGAGCTTTCCGCGCATTTCGGCTTGCCGCAGGAGCGCATCGTGATCGAGGTGCTGGAGCAGCCCGCCGACGACGAGTCCGCCGTCGCGAGCATGCTGGCCGCGTCGCAGCCGCGGGACTTCCTGATTGCGATCGACGACTTTGGCACCGGCTTCTCGAATTTCGACCGCGTGTGGCGCTTCCGTCCGGATATCGTCAAGCTCGACCGGTCGCTCGTCGCGCGCGCCGGCAAGCGCGAAGGCGACGATTCGATGATCGGCCACCTGATCGCCATGCTGCATCAGTCGGGCACGCTGGTGCTCGCCGAAGGCGTCGAAACGGATGAAGAACTGATGATCCTGATGCAGGCCGACGTCGATTTCGTTCAGGGGTTCTGGCTCGGCCAGCCGAACGGTTCGATCGAGGCGGCGATTGCGAGCGTGCCCGCCCAGATCGAGTCGATGTGGGGCAAGTTCGCCGACTACGAGCTTGCGCACGCGCGCCACAAGCAGCTCGGATTCGAAGGCTTCGCCGAAGCGGTCGCGGCCGCCGCGCACGCATATCAGGTGACAGGCGATCTGGAGCAGGCGGCGCAAAAAGTCTGGCATCTGACGGAAGCACGCCGCGTTTTCATTACCGACGAGCATGGTCAACAGACCCAGGCATCTGTCACGGCCGCCTCGGTGCCGGCGCTTGCGCAGCGGCTCGCGCCGATCACGAGCGCCGCGCGCAGCAACTGGTCACGGCGCGCTTATCTGAAGCACGCGCTAGCCGCACGCGGCCGCGTCGCCATGATGGGCCCGCATTACTCGCTCGCGGATGGCGACGACTGCTACACCGCGGCGCTCGCGTTCGAGCGCGACGGCAACACGCACGTGCTGTGCGTAGACTTCGTGCCCGCCGGGCCGACCCAGCCAGCCGGACCTGGCCACGCAGCGCGCGCCGGTGGACGGCCATGCTAATCGTCGACCCGAGCGCGGCCCGACTTGATCTCACTGCGGCGTGACTTGCCTTCGAGACGCCGCATATTCGATGCGCGCGTCGGCCGCGTCGCAACGCGTGGCTTGCGCGTCACGCTGACGCTTTCCACCAGTTCGTCGAGCCGCGCGAGCGCCGCCGCGCGGTTCAAGTCCTGAGTGCGATGCTCCTGAGCCTTGATGACCACCACGCCTTCGCGCGTAATGCGGCGGTCGGATAACGCCAGCAGACGCATTTTCAGCACGTCCGGCAACGACGAAGCGCGCACGTCGAAGCGCAACTGAATAGCGCTCGATACCTTGTTGACGTTCTGACCTCCAGCGCCTTGCGCGCGCACCGCGGTCAGTTCGACTTCGTTCAGCGGAATGGAATAGCGGGATGTCATGGTGCTGCCAGTGTATATGGCGGTGCGATGGCGCGGCGTGTCGTGGCGCGCGTGAAAAGCGGCATGCGAGTTGATGCGGCGCCGCGCAATCGTCGATACTCGGTTCTTTCTGTTCCGGCGGATATTTTCATGAAGCTTCGTCCCGGTCTGGTGGTCGAAATAGCCGTCAATTTTGTGTTGCCCTGGCTCGCCTATCGGCTGACGCTGCCGCATCTCGGCGAGACGGGCGCGCTGCTTGCCTCTGCCGCGCCGCCGCTCGCGTGGAGCCTCGTCGAACTCGCCCGGTTTCGCCGCGTCGACGCGCTCAGCATGATGGTGGTCGCGGGCATCGTCCTCTCGATTGGCGCGATGGCACTGGGCGGCAGTCCGCGCATGCTGCTGCTGCGGGAGTCGCTCGTGTCGGGAGCGGTTGGCGTCGCCTTCCTGCTGTCGCTCGGACTGCGCCGGCCGCTGATCTTCTACCTTGCGCGCGCGACCGTCGCCCGCGAAATGGAAGGCGGCGCGCAACGCTTTGAAACGCTATGGCGCGAGCGGCCCGCGGTGGCCAGCAGTATGCGGCTGATGACCCTTGTCTGGGGCGTCGGGCTGACCGGCGAGACGGCGCTGCGCGCCTGGCTGGCACTCGATTGGCCGATCGAGCGGTTTCTCGCGGTATCGCCTTTTATCGGCTACGGCATTTATGGAGCGATGGCGCTCTGGACGCTGCGCTATCGACAGACCGTGCGTAGCCGCGCAGAGGCGCCGCTGGAGACGGCGCATGGCGCCAACTGACGCGGCGCGCTCGCGACTGGATCGACCTGGAACTTCGGGCCGCCGAAGCCGACTCTGCATCTGACGCATTGCGGCGCTTCGCCTTCGATAAACGCACACACCGCTAGTGACAGCGCGCTGCCTCCGCGATTCTCACAGCCAGACCCGAATCGCGCGGTGCCGCCTGCCCTTCGATACCAATAGCACATCGCACCGCTAGTGGCCGCCCGCCGCCTCCGCGATTCTCGCGGCGAGACCTGAGTCGCGACGGGTCGGCGTCGCGATTGCCTGAGCCAGCACGGCGCGCGCCCCGATAATCTCGACGCGCTCGCGAGCGCGCGTGATCGCCGTGTAAACCAGTTCACGCGACAGCACCCTGCTGAATGCGGGCGGCAGCATCAACACAGCGTGCTCGAATTCCGAGCCTTGCGACTTGTGAACCGTCAGCGCAAACGCGGTGTCGTGCGGCGGCAGAGCGGCCGGTGACACCGCCCGCAAACCGCCGTCGCCGGTGCGGAAATGCACCCGCAGCGCGCCGTCCGCGCCAGGCAACGCAATGCCGATATCGCCATTGAACAGCCCCAACGCATAATCATTGCGCGTGACCATGATGGGCCGCCCGGGGAACCACTGCGCCCCGACCGCGAGCGTGACACCTGCCGCGCGCCGCACTTGCGTCGCCATCAACGCGTTCAATTGATCGACGCCGCGCGCGCCGGAGCGGGTCGCACACAGAACCCGAAAACGATTGAGCGCGTCGAACAGTGGCGATGGGTCCGGCGTGGCTTCAGCCAGCGCGGCGGCCAGCGCATTCGCATACGGCGCGAAACCGGCGGCCAGGCGCTCGACGGTGCGCTCGTGCAGCGTTGCGTGCGTGTCTTCTTGAAGCGAGGCGGCATGCTGTGTCGCGTCGGCGAGCAGCACATCGAGTGCGGCGCTCGCCGCGCCGTTACGGATCGCCAGCGACAAGCGGCCGATCGGCGATTCCAGCCCGAAGCGATAGTTGCGCTCGAGCCAGACGACGCAATCGGCGAGTGGGCTTTGCGGCTGGGGGCTCGGCTGGTCGGTACGCTGGTCGGTCCTCTCACCGGTCCGCCGATGGACTAACGGCACGGGCGGAGCGCTCGCGCTGGCCCTGTCGGTTGTGGCATCCGCGCCGAAGAGGTCGGCTGCGTCATCGGCGCCGAAAAGGCCTGCGTTATGCGGTTCCTCTGAGCCTCCCGCCGGATCGGGTTCGGCGAACAGGTCGTCAGGCGGGCCATTGGAAACATACGGTGCGTGATGGGCTGCGTCGTCGCCTTGCGCGAAGTGCTCCGGCTGTGCGCCGAGGTTATCCGCGGCTTGCGGCAGCGACTGCGTCAGGCGCGCTTCGTCGATCCCCAAAGCCCCGGCAATCCGCTTCACACCCTGCGCGCTGAACGCCGGACGCGCGCTCAACTCGGCGAACACGGCACCGGCTTCCACTGCCGCGAGCTGGTCCTTGTCGCCGAGCATCACGAGCCGCGTGTGCGGCGCGATTGCGTCGAGCAGATGAGCAGCCATCGCGACGTCGATCATCGACGCTTCGTCGATCACGATGACGTCGTAGGGCAACGGATTGTCGCGATGATGCCGGAAACGCCCGCCGGGCCCCGAGCCGAGCAGACGATGCAACGTGTAGGAAGTCTGCGGCAGACGCGCGGCGAGCTCGGGCGGCAGAGCGCCGGCGCGCGCGAGCAACGCTTCCTGCATGCGCTGCGCCGCCTTGCCAGTGGGCGCAGCGAGCGCGATTCGCAGATCGGCACGCGCATCGAGCAGGCACGCCAGCACGCCGACCACCGTGGTCGTCTTGCCTGTGCCTGGACCGCCGCTGACAATGGTGAGCCGTCCGGACAGCGCCATCACGGCGGCCACGCGCTGCCAGTCGACTTCGTCGTCCGCGGGAGGACCGAAGTAGCGTAGCAGGCGCTGGTGGAGGGTTCGTGTGGTGCTGGCGGTGGCGCTCTCTTTGAGACTGGCGCTCGCGCTGCTGTCGGCGTCGGCGTCGGCGTCGGCGTCGGCGTCGGCGTCGGCCTCGGCGTCGGCGTCGGCGTCGGCGTCGGCGTCGGCGTTGGCGTTGGCGTTGGCGTTGGCGTTGGCGTTGGCGTTGGCGTTGGCGTTGGCGTTGGCGTTGGCGTTGGCGTTGCCGCTCCGCCGCATGGCCGCCACATCCGATAAGCCCTGAACCGCACTCGCCCCCGCATGGCCGACCAGCGCCCTCGCAAGACGCCGCTCGTAATCGTAGTAACGGGCGAGATACAAGCGCCCCTGCCCGTCGATCACGAGCGGCCGCAAAACCGCCGTGCCGCGCGTGCCATCGCTCGCCATACCGCTCGCGAACAAAGCCGCGCGCACTTCGGCGGCAGACGCCTCGAAACGTTGCGCAAGCGCCCCAAGCGGCACACACACGTGCCCTTCCGCCGTCGCGCGGCTCGCCGCGAAAGCCGCGCGCGCCGCCCACTTCACTGCCTCGCCTGAGGCCCCGCCGCGTCGCGCCAACGCGCCGATGCGGCGCGCGAAACCTTCCGCGAGCGCAATGCTGAAGTCAGCCGGCGCGGGCAGATTGACGCCGATGTCCTCCAGTTGCAACGATACTCCTGCGCCTTGATCGACCGGGCTCATACGCCGCCTCCGATCATGGCCGCGTCGAGCAATGCCACGAGCTCGAATGCGGGCCGTCTCGCATGCACGCCGGCCGGACCCAAGGCGTCGCGCCATTGCGGACGCACGCCGCGCACGAAAAGATACAGATATCCGCCAATATGCGTCTCGTACGAGTAATCGCGCACGCGGGTCTTCAGGTAGCGATGCAGTGCCACGGTATAAAGCAGCGCCTGCAGGTGATATGCGTGGCTCGCCATCGCCGCTTCGAGCGGCGCGGCGGCGTAATCTTGCGCCGTATCGCCCAGATGGTTCGACTTCCAGTCGACGATCCAGAAACGTCCGTCGTGCTCGACGATCATGTCGATGAATCCTTTGACGAAACCGCGCAGCACCCCCGGCTCCAGCGCGACGTCCGGATAGCCGTGCTCGGCCAGCAACTCGCGCAGCGCGGCGAAATCGAGCGATGGAGCGGCGAACAGAAACTCCAGCTCGTTCAGACGCCGCCGTGGATCGAGTTGCCTGAGCGTCATGCCGGGCACGAGCTCTGTGTCGACCACATCGGCCAGCAGCTTGTGCATCATCGCCGGCAAACGCGGGGCAAGCTCGGGCGACGCCGGCGCGGGGCGCTCGCGCAACGCACCGTGGATCGCGTCCGGCCAGCTCCCTGGATTGCTGAAGTCCGCCAGTTCGAACATTCGATGCAGGCATTCGCCCGCAGCGGCTCCGCGCGGGAAACCGAGAATGTCGTCTGCGGCGAGCGACGAAGTCTGCGCCACAGGCGCCAACACCAGCGGTGGCGTTGCGGCGACAGCATCAGCCAGTTCGTCGTGATCCGGGCGCACTTCCTCGAGCGCCGCCTGACCTTCCTCGGCCTTGCTGCCTGCGGCGATCAGTCCACTAAAGCTCGCCATACGCCACTGATCGCGCAGTGGCCGACGACTGGTCCGGGCGCGTTTCTGCGCGCCGCTTTCCAGCATGCTTTCGAGCGGCGTGCGGCGCTCCACCTTGGGCAGCGGCTGCAATGCGATCGGTCCACCCGCGAGCGCCCGCCAGCGCGCGGACAACCCGGCTTCGTCCGGCGGATCGGCGAGCCAGCCGTCGAAGTCATGCCCACTGCCGGCCACCAGCCAGTTCAACACGCTGCGCCGCGACTCCTTCGTCGAGCGCGACGACAGATAGGTGCCCGCTACCAGATAACAGCGGTACACCGCGCGCGTCAGCGCCACGTACACAAGCCGCGCCCGCTCGGCCGCCTGCTCGCGCGCGGCATGACGCGCCGCGCGCTCCGCCTCTTCGTCGTCGCAGCCGTAGTGCAGGACTGCGTCGCCGCCCGGATCGTGATACTCGCGCGCGTCCGGCAAACCCGACGATGGCGGCTCGCGCAACCCGCCATCGTTGAGGAACGGACAGAACACGACAGCGTATTCGAGACCCTTCGACTTGTGCACGGTGACGATCTGCACGAGGTTGCGGTCGGACTCGAGCCGCAACTGCGCTTCTTCACCGCCGCCCTGGGCACGCTGCGCGGCAAGCCAGCGCAAGGTCGGCGCGATGCCCGGCTGCGTGGCCGCGCGCGCCTGCACCAGCTCGGCGAGATGATTGACATTGGTGAGACGCCGCTCGCCGTCCGGCGCGGCGACGAGCCGTTGCGCGACGCGCAGCTCGCGCATCAGCGTGCGCCACATGACGGCAAAGCCGCGTTCGTGCCAGAGCGTGCGGTAGCGCGAGAACCGCTCGACCCAGCCCATTGCGTCGGCCGCGTGCGCGGGGTCGTTGGCGACAGCGGGCGCGTCGGCAACCTGTTCCAGACGCCAGAGCGCGGCAGCGTCGAGCCCGAGCCAGTCAGTCGCGAGCGCGGCGCGCAAACGGCGCAGGTCGCCGGGCGTATCGACGGCGGCGAGCACGCGCTCGATCTGCTCGGCGTCGGGCGTTGCAAACACGGAGGCCTGCGCCAGCTCCACACTGCCGACACCCCACGCCGCCAACACCCTTTTGATGAGACTGCCCTGCTTGTGCGTTTGCACGAGCACCGCGATATTGCCGGGCGCGAGCGGCGCGTCGCCGATCGCTACCGTGCCTTCCCGCGCGCCGCGCAAGAGCCGCACGATCTCGGCCGCGCACGCTTCGCTCGCTTCGCGTTGAGCCTCGCGCTTGGTCAGTGCATTCTCGCCGGGCGGCAACAGCCAGATGCGGAAATCGCCCTCGCCTGCATCGGGATCGGAGAAAGGCGGCCTGCGCCGCTCGCCGGCACGCACCGGCTGATAGTCGAGCCCATCCAGCACGAAGGCCTGCGGATTCGCCTGGAAGACGCGGTTGCAAGCCTCGACGATTGGCGCCGTCGAGCGCTGATTGACGGCGAGCGTATAGCGCGCCGAGGCCGACTCGCGCGCCGCCAGATAGGTGTGCAGATCGGCCGCGCGAAAACTGTAGATGGCCTGCTTCGGATCGCCCACCAGAAAGAGCGGCCCCGCTGGCGCGAAAATGCGGCTGAAGATCGCGAACTGCAGAGGGTCCGTGTCCTGGAACTCGTCGATCAAGGCCGCGGGATAACGCGTGCGCAATGCCTCGGCCAACCACGGATGCGCGGCAAGAGCCCGATAAAGGTTCGCGAGCAGATCGTCGAATGAAACGACGCGGCGCGTGCGCTTGCGCGCCACCAGTTCAGCGGGCGCGTAGTCGAGCCAGATCTGCATCAGCGCGAGCCAGCGCGCGCGTTGCGCCGCTTCCGCCGCGACGACGGCCGCGGCCAGCGCTTCGGCGTGCTCGAAAAATGCGTGCTCAGGCGGATCGAACTTGACGCGCGTGGCCTTCTTTAGCGCGGAGGCCGTCAGCTTGAGTGCGGCCCGCGGCGGCGGCGCATGGCAGTCGCCTTGTGCGAAGTACTCGGCCCACGCTGCAATCGCGGCGCTCACGTGGTCCGGCTTGTGCGTCGTCTTGCTCAAGCGGTCCTGCGCCTCGGCGAGCAGGCCCACGATCGCATCGCGCTCCGCATGCCACAGCTCGCAGGCCGCATCGAAAGTGCCTTGCGGATCGACGCTTGCCTCGGCGCCGGTGTTTCCCCAGCGCAGTTGGGCCAATGGCTTCTTCAGGCGCCGCGCGAGTTGTTCGTCGAGCGACGCGGGGCCCGCGCGCTTCGCCACCAGCCACGCGGCGAATGCAGGATGCGCATGCGCGACGGGCTCGACCTGCTCGCGCCAGAAATCGGCGGCCATTTCGAAGCGCAACGCGGCGTCGTCGGCTTCCATTTCGAACGCGAATGGCATCGCGGCCGCGAACGGCGCCTCCTGAAGCGCGCGCTGGCAGAACGCGTGGATCGTGTGAATCGCCGCCTGGTCGAAGGTGCGCAGCGCCCGGCGCACGACCTTCAGCGCGGCCTCACGGTCGATGTCGCGCTCGGGCGCAAGCGTCGTCTCGAAGAGCCGGCGGATGAACGGATCGCCGCCGTCGTCGTCCGTTTCGATTGCGCGATGCAGTTCGGCAAGCCGGCCGCGAATGCGCTCGTGCAGCTCGGCAGTCGCGGCCTTGGTAAAAGTCACGACGAGAATCTGATCGGCGTTCAGGTTCTTTTCGAGCAGCAGGCGCACGTAGAGCGCGCAGATGTTCCAGGTCTTGCCGGTTCCCGCCGACGCCTCGATCTGATTGACGCCGTTGAGCGAACACGCGAAGACGTCGAGCTCTTCGGCCACCGACGCATGACGATGCAACGCGCTCATGACGCGCTCCGCAAATGCTGCATCAACGGCTTGAACACGATCGACGCGAGGCTGCCGAACGGTTCGTCGAGTGTGAGCGGCGTGCCTCGCAGCGCAATGCGCAGCGCCGGGTCGTCGGATTCGCCGCGCACGCGGTCGTTGATCCACACGCCCTGTGCCGCCGAGTCGCTCTCGCTCACTTTCGCCCACGCGCTCCTCGGGAAAAAGCGCAGCGGCAGTCTGCGGCCTGCCTTAAAGAGCGCGACGAGCGGCGCCAGTTCGTCGAGCGGCGCTGCGACCGGCGCGAGCTCGAAGCTCTCGCCGCTGCCGTGCCAGACAGTGCGGCGCGGGCCGTCCGGCAGCGCCGCGCAATAGGCCAGATGCGCGAGCCAGGCAGAGAGGTAATCGCGCGCGGCAGGTTTGGCGTAGCGAAAGATCACTTGTCCGGTTTCGGTCAACAGATTCAACGTGCCGTGGAGTTGCAGCGGCGCTTCTGCAGCTTCGCGAAGCGCCTTGTCGTGAGCGCCGAACAGCTCGCCCGCAAGGTCGGCGCGATCCGGCCAGCGCGCCGCGACGTCGAGCACGAACGGCAGCCGCTCGACACCCGAAGCCACCTCGCGGCGCACGCTATCAGCGAGTTGCCGCAACGCGCCCAGTTCGCGCGCGCGCCACACGGCGCCGGTCGCGCCGCCGGGCAATTCGGGACTCGCCTCGGCCACGCGCCGCACCCGGTCGAACGTGAGATCGCCGTCTTCGCTATGCGCATCGAGCAGCACCGGCAGGAGACGCTCGGCCAAGGCATCGCGGCCCGCATAGTCGAGTTCGAATGGCTCGGTGTCGAGCAACTCGGCTTGCGCGTCGGACAACACAATGCCCAAGCGATCACGCAGCAGCGCGCGCGCCGGATGACGCCAGAAGCGCACGAAATCGTCGAACGCGACGGGCGCGGCATCCTCAGGTGGCAATGGCTGGTCGAAGAACGGCGCGGCGCTTTTCTGCTGCGGCGCGGCCAGCAAGGTGGCGAGCTCGGCGCGATCGGCGTCGTACGTGAAAAGCTCGGGCTGCGCGCCGAAGTACTCGGACGCGAACGCCTGCAGCGGGTGATCGACAATGAACGCACGGCGCGCGTGCTCGACTTGCGCGGGACTCGCGCCCTCGCCCGCCGACACCTGCGCCAGATAGTCGAGCAGCTCGTCGACGAGCGCGGCCGGCGGCAACGGCGCATTGTCGCGAATGCTGCGGCCCGTATAAGCGATAAAGAGACGGCTGCGCGCGGCAAGCAGCAGATCGAGAAAGAGATTGCGCTCGTCGTCGCGGCGCTGCCTGTCGCCGGCCTTGCCGAAGGCGGCCATCAGATCGAATTCGTCGGCACGTGCAAGGCTCGGCAACACGCCGTCGTCCATGCCGAGCAGACAGACAATGCGGTACGGCAAGCCGCGCAGACTCGTCAGCGACGAAAAGGTAACGCTGCCCCAAGGCACGCCGCCGCGCGCCGGATCGTCGAGCGCTTCTGCGAGCGCGCCGCGCACGACCGCGGCGGGCATCGTCACCTCGTGCGCGCCGGCGTGCATCGCATCGCCCATCTTGTCGATCGCGTCGCGCACGGCGGCGAGCGACTCGGCGAACTCCACGCCGCCGTCGAAACACTGCGCGAGCGTTTCAAGCAGCAACTGAACCCACTCCGCCGGGGTCTGTTCGTTCGCGCAACGCGTGGCAAAGCTGTCGATATCATCAACGAAACGCGACAGGCGGCCGAGCAGTTCGGCGCCCGAGCCGTCAGCGCCCTCCACCGGCAGCCACGCGTCCACCGGCTCGCCGCCTTCGGGCATCGCATAGCCCAGGTATAAGCGGGTCAGCGCATCGGCGAACGTGTGACGCGCCACCGGCACGTGCTCGCCGCTCGGCTCTTCAGGCGACAGCCCGCGCCGCGCGCCGGCCGCCGCGAGCCATTCCTGCGCCGCTTCGAGCGAACCGGCGTCGATACCGTAACGCACCGCAACCGCGTCAACGCGCAGCCATTCGATCAGATCCGGCGCGCCGACGCTGCGCTCGGGCAACGCGAGCCAGTCGAGCAGGAGACGTGCGACCGGATTGGCCTGCGAAGGCGGCAAGCCGGTAATCCGATACGGAATGCGGCGCGTGTCGCCGGCTGGCGTCGTGCCGAATACCGCGTCGATCAGCGGGCCCGCGGCGGCGAGATCGGACACGGCAACCAGCACGTCGGACGGCTGCAGATCGTCCAATTCGTCGAACCAGCCAAGCAGCCGATCGTGCAGCACTTCAAGCTGCCGTGAGAGGCTATGACACACATGAACTTCAATGCCGTGCTCATACGGCGATTCATCTCTCCCGGTTTCCGAACGCAGATCCAGAATGCTGTTCTGCACGGCGCCGAGCCAGCTCGGCTCCGGATTCTCCGTGAACTCACCCGTTTCGCGCGAGGCCGCGCTTTCGGTTAGCTCATGCAGCATATGCAACTGCGCCTGGGTTTGACGGCCCCATTCCGCAAGCAGCGGATGACCCACTTCCTGATAGTCGAGCTGACCGGCCGCGTCGAGCGCCTCCTTGCGGCCTTCGCTCACCACGTCGAACCAGAATTCGCGGCACGGGTTCATCACATACAGTCGCACGTCGACCCAACGCGACAATGCACGCAGCAAGGCAACGTGCAACGGCGGCATGGTGGGCAGCGCGAACACGCTCACGGCTTCCGGCCAATTCGCTTTTGCAATTGCGTCGAGGTCGAGCCTGGCGACTTCGTCGAGAAAACGGTAGGCAGGCGGCAGCGCGGTCTCGGGCGTTCGTGCGTCGCCAGCGAGTTCGGCGAGCACGGCGCGCCACAGCGCCGCCTGCCAACGTTCGTCCTCGCGCGCGGCCTCGCTTGCGCCGACGAGGCGCGGGCCTGTGTCGTCCGCAGCGCCGCTCGCGAAAATGGAACCGCCCTTTTGCCATTGCAGCAGCCATTCCGGGCGATAGGTCAGATAGTGGTCGAGCACGGTTGCCACGCGTCGCGCGAGTTCATAGCGCATCGACGGATCGGCCGCATCCAGATAGGTACGAAGACGCGGCGACGCATTCCACGGCAATGCCGGGTCTTCGCTGCCTAGCAGGCGATAACAACGCCACACGAGCCGATCCGGCGCGAACGGCGAATGCCGCGGCACCTCGATCACGCCGCCGATTTGCGCCCACAGCCATTGCGCGAGATAGCCGAAGCTGACGTTCGCGCAGACGCCCAGGCGCGCGGCAATGTCCAGCTCGAGCCGCCGCCGCACGGCGGCGCTCGGGACGATCACGGGCTGCGCGGTCCATGGGTCGGACGGCGCTTGCGCGAGGTCGTCGAGCAGCGCGCCGACAAGCGTTTCATAGCGGTTCGAGTAGAAGATCTGAAGCATGGGTTCCGGCAAGGCGGTGTGGCTTTGCCGCGTTCGCGACAAATGCGCGAGCCGCGGCAGACATTGAAGCGACAGCATAACAAAGCCGCTCGCGGCGCAGAACCTGGCCGAATGGACGAGGTCAGATCAGACACAAAATCAGTTAGACTCGTCGGCAGTTTTGCGGCTGTCCGCGAGGTGGTGCCTTCAACCGCTTTTTGTCAGTGAATGAAAACAGGCAGTCGATGCGCTATTCGGTCGAAATAAAAAAATTCCTTTACAGCCAGTATTTTTATGGCGGCCTGCGCATCGCGGTCGGCGTGTCCTTACCAGCGGTGCTGTGCCTGATCGTGTTTCACAATCGCGAGCTCGGCTTCACGATTGCGACGGGCGCGCTCGGCGCCTGCGTCGTCGACATGCCGGGTCCGCTCAAGCACAAGCACAACGAGATGCTGGCGTGCTCGGTGATCGGTTTTCTGTCCGCGCTCGCCACCGGCCTTGCTACCGTGAATCCGGTGGCGCTGTGGTGCACCGTCGTGCCGCTCACGTTCCTGCTTTCGTTGATCGTCGTGTACGGCAACCGCTGGCCCCAGATCAGCTTCGCCACGCTCTTCATGATGATCATGACGCTGGAGGAGCACTTCACGCCGGTGCAGGCGCTCGTCAATGCGTCGTGGATACTGGTGGGCGGTCTCTGGTACACGTACTGGTCCACGGCCGTGAGCCGCTGGATGATGCATCGCATCGAGCAGCAGGCGCTGGCCGAAAGCGTCTTTGCCTGCGCCGACTATCTGCTCGCGCGCGCCGCCTTTTACGACCTCGATAACGATCTCGACGAGTGTTATCGCAATCTCGTCGACAAGCAGATCGCCGCGGTCGACCGGCAGGACGCGGCACGCGACATCGTGCTGCGCAATCTGCCCAAGCTGAAGAGCGGCAAGCTCGAGCCACGTCGCGCGATGCTGTTCAATCTGTTCATCAACACCGTCGATCTGCATGAGTTGTTCGTGGGCGCGCATACCGACTACCCGCTCGTGCGCAACACCTTTGGCGGCACGGACCTGCTGGTGTTCTACCGCGACCTGATCCGCAAGGCCGCCGCCGACCTGGAGGAAATCGGGCTTGCCGTTCTGCAGAACCACGCGCCGCGCGCGCGCGTGAACGTGAAAGCCGAGCTGCGCGCCATCGAGTTCGAGATCGAACTGATGCGCAAGCAGGAGTTGCCGGCGAAGAATCCGGAGGCGTATTCGGCGGTGTCGTCCACGTTCCGCCGCATCTGGAGCGCGACGCGTCTGATCGACAAGATGCGCAAGAGTCTCTCAAGCGATCCGCGCACGACAGAAACCGAACTGCGCCTCGACCAGGCGCTGAACCGCTTCGTCTCGAGCCGCCGCGTGCCGTTCGGCCAGATTTTCTCGAACCTCACGATGGCCTCGCCGAGCTTCCGTCACGCATTGCGCGTGACGATCGCGGTGGCGGTCGGCTTCTGGCTCGGCCGCCTGCTGCCGCTCACCAACGCGTACTGGATCGTGATGACCACGGTCATCATCCTGAAGCCCGGCTACTCGCTCACCAAGCAGCGCAACGGGCAGCGGATCGTCGGCACGTTGATCGGCTGTACAGCGAGCATCGCGCTGATGATCTTCGTGAAGGAGCCGCACATCCTGCTGGTGGTGATGTTCGCGTCGATGGTGATGAGCTACAGTCTGCTGCTCTTCAACTACGCCGCGAGCGTGGTGTTCACATCGTCGTATGTGCTGCTGATGTTCCACCTGCTCGCGCCGGGCAGCATGCGGATCATCGGCGAACGCGCAATCGACACCGTGGTCGGCTGCGCGATTGCGATTGCCGCGAGCCACCTGTTCCCGTACTGGGAATATCGGTTGATGGGCAAGCTCGTCAACAACGTGATCAGCGCGACGAGGCAGTTCCTTGAAGCGAGCTGGTGGTGGAGCGGCAAACCGGCGGCGGCTGTGGTCGCTACGGTGACCGAGGCGGGCGCGCGGGCCCCGGTCGCGGCAATGGCGGATCCGGCAGTCGACTTCGGCAGGCCGGCGTTGGCTGCGGCGAGCAGGCCGATGGGTGCTGCAACCGCAACGGCGAACGCAGCGGAAAGTGCAACGGCAAACACCGTGGCCAGCACGGCTGTCACCACCATCAGCAACCCCACGGCCAAGCCCGTCGCCGGCGCCTCCGCGGCGGCCGCGGCAGCCGCGACGGCGCTCGATCGCGATTATCGTTACCGTCTTGCGCGCAAGAATGTGCACGTCGCATTCGCGAACCTCGGCCAGGCCTTTCAGCGGATGATGCTCGAACCGAAATCAGCGCAGAAGTTCGTGCCCGAGCTCAACGGTTTGCTCGTGCGCAGCCATGTGCTCGCGTCGCAAATCACGGCGGCCGCGCCGCTCTTGCGCACGTCCGCGCAACAGGCCGACAGCGTGTCGCTGCAGCCCCTGCAACGCGCGCTGAGCCTCGTGCGCGACAACCTCACGGAAGCGGAGGCAGGCACGGCGCCGCCCGCCGACCAGGCCGAGCAGATCAAAGTGCTCACGCGCGAGCTCGACACTATGGTGGTCGAGGCGGAAAAATCGCAGGACTACTCCGCCGATGCGGTGCACGACATCAAGCTGCTTGCACATCAATGCAAGCAGATGCTTGCCGCAGCGGCGCTGATTCGCAAGGACGCGAGCGTGATTCGGCTGCCCGATGAGTGACGCGGCCCGCGCGCATCGAGCGGGCGCACGTCACATCGTGGCGCATTGCGCCGCATGTATCGCGTCCACACTACCGGCGGTCATGCACGATGACCTCCACCGGCCTACTGTGCCGTGCCGCTTGCGGGTTTCGCTGCCGTAGCCGCCGCGCTCGTCGCCGTGGCCGCCGCCGCGCCGGATGAAATGGACACGGCGGGTGCGTTCTCACTGTCGAACTCGCGCTTTTCCTTGATCGCGTTGTAGAACAGCGTGGCGATGACCAGCAGTACCGCGACGACAATGAATACGGCGATGCCCAAGGTCGGGTTTTTCTTGCGCGGCGGTTTATTCATGAGACGGCTCGGACCGCGAGACAATCGCGGAAGATAGCGGAGAAGGCGGCATTCTACGCCGGGACGCCTTGCACTCGCCTTGCAGTGCGCAGAGGTGGACGGCGTGAGTGCGTGGGCCTAGCAACGCTCACACGCTATATCGCACCGGCAGCGCCGTCGAATACTTGATCTGCTCCATCGCGAAGCTCGAACTCACGTCGTACAGCGGCACGGCCGCGATCAACTGTTTGTACACGCGGTCATAGTCGTCGATGTCAGACACCACCACGCGCAGCAGATAATCGGTCTCGCCGCTCATCCGGTAGACCTCGACCACTTCGGGAATGTCCTGTACCGCCTGCGTGAAGGTTTGCGCCCACGCCTGTGTGTGCTGATTGGTACGCACGGCGACGAACACCGTCGTGCCCACTCCCAGCTTGCGCGCGTCGCACAACGCCACTTGCGCGCGGATCACGCCGGTCTCCTTCAGACGCTGCAGCCGCTTCCAGCATGGCGTTTGCGACAGATTCACGCGCTGCGCCAGTTCGGCAATCGGCATGGTCGCGTCTTCCTGCAACAACTCCAGCAACTTGCGGTCGATGATATCCATTCCCATCGTCTCACCCCTTTAGCAAATTATTCTACTTTTCAGATTGACGGGGGAATTATATGGAAACTCTTTCTCCGGACAAAACGGTATAACTTCCGGACCTGAAAAACGCGGCAGTCATGCCACCCAACTACCGTGGATCACAACCTCGATTCCTCCGCACGCTTGCCTGAACCGTTCACACAGGCTTGCGCTGTGCACGACGCACCGCCGCGATCCGACGGCCACGCGCCGCTCGCCCGCCTGCGCAACGCGCTCGATGCCATGTTCGAAGCCTGCGCCCATCTTCCCGATCCTTCACATTCGAGCTTCTTCGCGCGCAGCATGCGCGTCGCGCTCCAGGAAGCCGCCGCCGACGCCGCGCTGTTGACGCCCGGGCAGCGTGAGGGAGCCGCTGAAAACTACCGCCGTCATCTGCTTGCCGCCGATCCGCAAGGCCGCTATGCAATCGCCGCACTCATCTGGCTGCCGCATCAGGCAAGCCCCGTGCATGCGCATCACACGTGGTGCGGCTACGCGGTGATAGACGGCACGCTGAGCGAAACAGTTTTCGAATGGAACGACTCGCAGCAGTGCGCAAGCGTCGCGCGCACGCAGGCGCGCAAGGCCGGCGCGGTGTCGTTCGTGCGAAGCGGCCGCGGCAGCATTCATCGGCTGGGAAATTGCAGCGATGCACCCGCCGTGTCATTGCATATTTACGGCGTGCCTGGCGCGCGCATCGGCAGCCATGTGAACGACGTGGTGCGCGTCGCGCCCGCGCTCGTCTGAGCGTAGCCCGGCCGGCATAGGGCTGCGCGAAACTCCGCGCCTTTCGAACTCCGCCCTCGCCGGAATAATCAGCTCTTGCCCTCGCCTGCCGTCGGAACCTGCGGCGGAATCGGCGCGGTCTGCGCGGTGGCCGGCGGCGCCGGCCGCGGTTCATGCGACACATCTCGCGCCACCACGGCAGGCGCATGCGCGCCGCGCATCGGCAACGCTTTCTCCACGTGCGGGCGCGCAGCGTCGTGCTCGTGGCCATGTTCATGCCCCGCGGCTTCCGGCATGTCTTCGCCGTGCCAGGGCTGTCCCTCGCTGTCCTTCGATGACGTGTACAAGCGCATCTGCGGCACCGGAATCTCGATGCCGGCTTCGTCCATCTTGCGCTTGAGCCGCAAATTGAACGCGCGCGCCACGCTCCATTGCTGCAGCGGCCGCGTCTTGATCTGCCCTTTGACGACCATCCAGTTCGGATCGAAACGGTCTAGACCCCACACTTCGATTGGGCCGAGCATTTCGCGCCGGTAACGGAAGTCGGCCATCAGGTCGGCGCCCACTTCGCGAATCATCTGGGTGATCTGGTCGACGTCGGTTGAAAACGACATGCGCACCTCGAACACGGCGTAGGCAAAGTCGCGCGAGAGGTTCTTGACGATCTTGATCTGCGAAAACGGAATAGCGTGAATCGCGCCTTGACCGTCGCGCAGCCGCACTGTGCGGATCGACAGATGCTCGACCGTGCCCGCGTGGCCGCCGTCCACGTCGATCCAGTCGCCCACTGAAATGGTGTCTTCGATGATGATGAAAAGCCCCGTAATCAGATCGGTCACGAGCGACTGCGCGCCAAAGCCGATGGCAAGACCGATCACGCCGGCGCCCGCGAGCAGCGGCGTCACGTTGATGCCGAGGTTCGCCGCCGTGACGATGCTGGCAATCGTCATGATGCTGACGAGCAGCACGTTGCGCACGAGCGGCAGCATGGTGCGCGCCCGCGTGCTCGGATTGCGCGACTTGTTGCGCGCGCTGCCGGGATTGAGCGCCTCGGTAATCGCCGTGTCGACGAGAATCCACAGCAGCCAAGCAATGAACACGGTGGCGACGATCGCCGTCACCGCATGTGCGACACCGCGCGCGGCGACATTTTCTTCGACGACCGCGGCAAGCGACACGCCCCACAAACGCGCCGCCAGTTCGAAGAAAAACAGCCAGATGAAGAGCGTCAGCAAGGTGCCGCAAAATCGCAGCAGGCGCGTCAGATACGGCGAGCGGCGCCGCGCGCGCGGGCTGCGCGGCCGCGTCATGCGCAGCACGATTGCCGAGAGGAAAAACGCGAGCACCAGCAACAGCGCGGTCACCACCGAGATTTGCAGCACGTTTTCGCTGGAACCCGAGCCGCCAAGCGTGGCGACCACCGAGGCTGTCGCCAGCACCAGAACCGGCACGTGCCAGAGCGCGGCGAGCACTTCGAAGGCCTCGGTCGCGGCCTTGTGATCGTTGCGCTGCTCGTAGGGCCGGTTGCGGATCAGATGCGCGACGGGCCGGCGGAACGCGAGCGCGAAGTAGCCGGCGAGCACGGCGGCCGTCATGTTGGAAGCCGTCGAAATCAGCGCGGCCAGATTGGTGCCGAGTTGATGCGCGACGTCGTAGTTGACGGCGGCGTCGCCAAGCGCGCCGAACACGCCGACCGCGAACAGCAGGCGCCGCGCGTGATCGATGAGCAGACGCACCGCGATGCGCCGGTGCCCGGAGCCGAACAGCGAAAACATGATCAGGCAGATGGCCGAAAACACCGCGCCCGCAACAATCGCATAGGCGACCACCATGCCGAGCGTGCGGCCAAGCGCATCGGGCATGGCGCGCACGAACAGCAGCGCGGCGACGAACGCGATGATCCACGGGCCCACGCGCCGCAGCGCGAAGACCAGCAGTTCGCGGGTGGTCGGATTCGGGTTCAGCCCAATCACGATGCCGAGTCGCCGGTACAGCCGGTGCTGCAGATAGATGAGCGCGGCGGCGCATGCGCCCCAGCCGGCGAGCATCGCGAACATCGACAGGAGAATGCGGCCGAGGCTCTCGTGGCCCTGGCCGGAGATGATCGTGTAAAGCTCGTTGCCCGCCGCGTTGAAACGCCCGCCCCAGTAGCGCACGGGCGTGCGGCCTTCGTGCATGTCGGATTCGAACGAAGCGATGCCCGAGGCAATCGCGCCGAGCAGGCCGGGGCTCGGCTGCGCGGGCGCAGGCGCGAGCGGACCGACGGTTCGCGAGACGTCGCGCAGTTTTTTCAGTTGGGCGACGAGCGCGGTGCGCTGGCGGTCGTTGTCGAGGGTGGCGATCACGCTGTCGAGCGAACGCGCGATTTCGGCCTGGCTGGCCGGCGACGGCGCCGAAGCGGCGTCCGCAGCCGACGCGCCGGACGCCTGCGACGCGGGCGCGACGGTCGCGCTGTTGATCAGGCTTTGCAGCGCAGGAATGACCGGCGTGCTGGTGCTGGTGCCGGTGCTCGTGCCGCCGCTGCCGGCGGCCTGCGCGCCGGTGGGCAGACTGGCGCCGACCGCGAGCATGGCGAGCGCGACGCAGGTGCCTGCCAGCGAGGCGCTCAACCTGCGCGCGCCGGGCGCGCGCGAGCGGCCGCCGCTACACAGCAACCATCCGATGTAAGCCAGAAGACGAGGAAATGCAGCGTGAATCGAACGTGGCCCGCCGTTTGACGGCGCAGCCTCGATTTCACGCCGCAAGGGGCATGACTGCATGGCAATCCGTAAGAAAACGGGAGCCGCCAGTGTAGCCTCTGTTTGCGCGCTGGCAACCGGACATGCGTAACGGATTGTTAGGGCGCTTGCATGAAGTCATGTGTGCGGCCCACGCGGCGCAAGCCGCTGATCGCGCTGCAGCGCTTAGCACGGCGCCCCCACGCAGCGCCCAAAGGCCCGCGCCGTCAATAAGCGACAGTCGCGATTTGCCGAATGAAACGGCCCTGCTCCAGTTCGTCGACGAAGGCGATTGCGTAATCTTCGGCGGAAATGCGGCTGTTGCCCTCTGCATCGACGATGAGCGAGTTCGTGCCGGTGCGGAACTTATCGGTGCGCTCGCCGGGGGCAATGATCGCGGCCGGCGAAAAGAACGTCCAGTCGAGATCGGCGACGCCGCGGTAATAGCCGAGCGCGTCCCGATGAGCAAGTGCGACGGCCTTGTAGGCTTGCGGAAAACCTTCGGTATCGACCAGCTGCTGGCCCGGCGCAACTTCCAGCGAGCCCGCGCCGCCGACCACTGCCAGCCGCTTCAAGCCCGCTGCACGCACGCCTTCGACGAGCGCGCGCGTGGCCTTCTCGAGCACGCCGACATTGTCATGCGGGGGCGCGTAGGCGCTCGCCACCACGTCGTGACCGCGCACTGCGGCGCCGACGCTCGCCGCGTCGAGCAGATCGGCCTGCACGGCTTTGAGGTTCGGCTCATCGGCGGGCACGCGCTCCGGGTTGCGCGCAAGCGCCGTCACCTAATGCCCGCGACGGGCGGCTTCGGCCGCGATTCGCGAACCGATCATGCCGGTCGCGCCGAACAATGCGATCTTCAACTGTTTGCTCATTTCGCTGCTCCTGTGAGTGTTTGATATGTAACTGTCATGATTACATATATGCCCAAAAAAAGAGGGGTGTGTACCCCCGTGCGTCATTGCAGATGTTGCTTGCCGGTACCTCATTGAAACTCGAAGCAAGCGCTTTCTTTGCCAAAGCGCTCGTCACGCGTGCGGCCGCCGCTTGCGCTCCCTGGCGCGTTCGGCGCGCCGCAGATCCGCGGTCGCGTCGGCTAGCGTGCGTTGAGCGAGCGACGCCTCCATGGCCTGCTGCGCTTCGTCGATGATTCCGCGCAGCACGACCTGGATGTTGCGCCCCACCATGCACGCCGGATTCGGCTCCTCGCGATGAAGCGCGAACAACTGCGCATCGTCCACTGCGCGGTACACGTCGAGCAGCGAAATCTGCTCGGGCGCGCGGGCAAGCAACGCGCCGCCGCCCGCGCCGAGTTGCGAGGTCGTCAAGCCGGCCTCGGCAAGCATGGTCAATAGCCGCCGGATCAGCGCAGGATTGGTATTCACGCTGCCCGCGATCATTTCCGACGAAAGTGGCGCGCCCTCCTGCAAAGACAGCAGCGCGAGCACATGCACCGCGAATGCAAACCGGCTACTGGTGTTCACGACAACCCGCCCTGCAACGACAATGTGTAACCATAGTAATTACATTTAATCGCACTGTCAAACGCCTGCGCGTGCGCCCTTGCCTTGATCAAACGCAGGCCGTTCAACGCACTGATGCCTCTCACTTGTCCATCTGCTTTTGTGCATCGCCGCCGTAGCTCGATCCGGACGACGAAGCGCCCGCGCTCGTCGACGAAGCCGTGCTTTGCGCGGACCATTGCTGCAGCTTGCGCCCCGCGTTTTCAAGGCTCTGGCCGGTCAGCGACGCGGCCTTGCCGAGCTGCGTCTGAGCCGCGCTGGCGGCGTTCTGCAGGTTCGCCTGCGCGCTCGAGGCGAGCGCATTCGGATCGATCGTGACCGACGGCGCCGAAGCCGATTCAATATTTTTCTGCGCGGCCGAACTGGTCTCGTCGACCTTCTGGCCGACGTAGCTCGCGGCCTGATCGAGCTTCTGGGCCGCGGCCTGCGCCGCGTCGTTGAGCTTGCCGGCAACCTGCCCTGCCGAAGCGTCGTTCTTCTGACAGGCCGCGAGTCCGCCGAATACGAAGAGGACCACGGCGGCACGGCGCAGCATCGGCGCAAGAATGGATGAAGTCATATGTGTATTTGGACCGCGCAACGCGGCCTTGCTGACGAAAACGCGCTCATCATACGCTGTTGCCGCTGCATGTCGCGCAACGGACTCATGCCAGATAAATCGACGGGGCCGCCGGGCCGCGGGAAGTCGCGGTTCTGTCAAAACTTGTGCGGTAGACTGGCCGCACGCAACGAGCGTTCGCAGTGTTCCCTTGATCAACCGGAGACATACGATGGCGGCAAAAAAGATTCTGTTTCTCACCGGCGATTTTGCCGAGGATTACGAAACGATGGTGCCGTTTCAGGCGCTGCAGGCAGTCGGACACGTGGTCGACGCGGTGTGCCCCGACAGGAAAGCCGGCGAGCGGATCAAGACCGCGATTCATGATTTCGAGGGCGATCAGACCTATACCGAGAAGCCGGGCCATCTGTTCGCGCTGAACGCATCGTTCGACGATGTCGATCCGCGCCAGTACGATGCGCTCGCCATCGCCGGCGGGCGCGCGCCCGAGTATCTGCGGCTCAATCCGAAAGTGATCGACATCGTGCGGCAGTTCGCGGAAGCCGGCAAACCGGTCGCGGCCATCTGTCACGCCGCGCAACTGCTCGCCGCCGCCGACGTGATTCGCGGCAAGCGCATTTCCGCCTATCCGGCCTGCGCGCCGGAAGTGAAGCTGGCCGGCGGCGACTACGCCGACATTCCCGTCGACGCCGCGATCACGGACGGCAACTTCGTGACCGCGCCGGCCTGGCCCGCTCATCCGGAATGGCTACGTCAGTTCCTCGTTCTGCTGGGCACGCGCATCGAACTTTGAGCCAGTGCAAACGCCGCGCGCGGCCATGGCGGGCGCGCGCGGCATTTGAGAGTCGTCCTATGGTTCACGCCGGGGGGCCTTCCTATAGTCACGGGCTGACTTGGGAGCGCTTTTCGATGGAACTGATCGACTGGATCGTCATTCTCGCCGTCACGTTAACGGCAATCGCCTTTCGCTGCGCACGCACACCGGCCGGGTGGTGCCGCGAAAACCGCGCGCGGCGCATTGCCGGCACGCGCATGCTGGTGCAGGCGGCCTGCTCGGTGTGGGCAGCGTTGCTGATCGTCGCGCGCTGCGTGTTCGCCCTCGACGGCCTGCTCGGCGTGCGGCCCACGCTTGCCGAAGTGCTGGTGGTCGTCGGCATTCTGCTGGCGTGCGGGTGCTACTGGTCGGTTCGCGGCCGGCGGTTGCTGAAGTCGCGACGTCTCTTTGCCTCGTGCTGAGCGGCGCTGCTTGATGCTGCTTGATGCCGCTTGATGCTGATTGATCTCCTCGATCCTCTCAGCGTTTCCTCACGGCCACATCCGCAGATTTCGCGGCTTGTCCATCGCCTGATCGTTGGCTGCTACGGAAGCCACCCCCGCCGCGTCACGCCCTTCGCGCGTCTCACGCGTCTCACGCGCCTCCCCCCCCGCCGTCGGACGTGCGCCGGCCTCGGGCAGCGACAGATAGAACGTCGTACCCACGCCTTCCACCGACTCCGCCCACACCCGCCCGCCATGCCGCTCGACCACCCGCCGCACGAGCGCGAGGCCGATGCCTTCACCCGCGGCCGCCGAGCCGTGCAGTCTCTGAAACGCGTTGAATAGCCGCGGCAAGGCGATGGCCGGAATGCCAAGCCCGTTGTCGCGCACGTAAAAGATCCGCAGCGACTGCACACCCGGCGGCGCGGGCGTCGTGCCGATCTCGATCCGGCCTTCGCGCGACGGGTCGAGATAATTGACGGCATTGCCGATCAGATTCGCGAACACCTGTTCGAGCGCGGTGGCATCGCCCCACACGGCCGGCAAATCGCCCACCTGCACCTGCGCACGCCGCGCGCGGATCGAGCCCTGCATCGCATCGACCACGCGCGGCACGATATCGCGCACCTCGACTTTCTGATGCCGGTATTCGACGCGGCCGATGCGCGACAGCCGCAACAACGCGTCGATGATATGCGAGGCGCGCAACACCGCCGTCTGCAGATAATGCAGCGCTTCACCAATGTCCTCGTCGACGACCCGGGCGATGCGCTGCCGCGTCTTCTCGTCGATCGACGAGTTGCCGACGGCCGCGCGCAGTTCGTCGCAGGCGCGGATCAGTTCCTTCGAAAAGCCTTGCAGATTGACGAGCGGCACGCGCAGATCGTGCGACACACTGTAAATGAACATCTCGTTTTCCTGCGTCTGCTGCCGCAGCGTCTCGTTGATGCGCGAAAGCTCGTCCGCGCGGCGGGCAAGGTCCGCCTGGAAGCGTGCCTGGATGCGCTCCGCTTCGAGCAGGCGCCGGCTGGTCTCATGCAAGGTCAGATCGAGCCGCGCGATCTCGTCGTGACCCGGCCCAATGGGCGCGAGCGGCTCGTTGCCGGCGAGGCGGCCGGCATTGTCCGACAGCAGCGCCAGCCGGCCGCGCAGACCGCGCATGAACAGCCACACGGCCAGCGCCACGAACAGCAGTGAACCGACCACGGCGGCGACGACGAGCATCTCTTGCCGCTCGCGCGCGGCATCGGCGGCATTGGCGCGCTGAGTTTCGAGACGCCGCTCTTCCGCCTGGAAGGCGGCCACCTGCTGACGAAACCGGTCGAGCACGTCGCTTTGGGCAAGTTCGCGAAAGCGCACGACGATGTCGTTGCGGCGCCCCGAGCGCAGCAAGTCCTGGATGCGGTCGGACCATTGCCGATAAGCCTGCACCGACTGACGCACCTGCACGACGCGCTCGACCTGGGCCGGGCTGTCCGACACGAGTTCCGCGAGCTGATCGATGCGCCGGTCGACGTCGACCCACACCGACAGCGGCGTAAAGAAGCGGTTGTCATCGGCGAGCACCGCGCCGCGCAGCGCGACCGATTCGCTGAGCACCGGATCGAGAATCGCGGTGGTCTGGCGCAGCACCTCCTGGCCATGCACGGCCCGGCGCTCAGCCTCGGCGGCGTCGGACTGCGCCTTCACCAGGCCGGACAGAAGCGCCAGTTCGAAGACCGCCGGAATCGCGATCAGCAGCAGGCCTTTAGTGGTAAGTCGCATGCGTGCGCATTGGAGAGAGGGGCCGGCAGGGTGCTCGGGACGGGACATTATGTCGGCGTTTGCTTCGGAAACAAAGGGTCGCGCCATGACCGGGGCATCCGGCCACCCGGGCTCGCGCAGACCGCGGGTCATGCGCTCGGGCGCATGTGTACGCTGTTTATCCCGTAAGCACGACGAAAACTTTCGACCCACCGTGGATCATAGGAACCAAATCGGGACATTTCCGCACATTATTTGTGCTTCGAATGGGTCGTCGCGGTGCGCCCGCGCTCCAACCGGGGCCGCGCAGGTTCGCAACGATCCCATTCCAGTGCGGCTTCGCACTGTCGGCGCGCTTTCAGCACCGTTTTGGCCCGCTTCTTGCATTCGATGCCCGACTTTTTGGCATAAGCGGAAACAATCGATGGAAAGCTTGAAAACCGGCACCGATACGCTCTTTCTTCTGCTCGGGGCCGCGATGGTGCTCGCCATGCACGCGGGATTCGCGTTTCTCGAGCTGGGCACCGTGCGCAAGAAGAACCAGGTGAACGCGCTGGTGAAGATTCTGGTGGACTTCTCGGTCTCGACGATCGCCTATTTCTTCATCGGCTACACGATCGCGTACGGCGTGCAGTTCTTCGACAACGCCGGGACGCTCGCAGCGCACAACGGCTATGCGCTCGTGCGCTTCTTTTTCCTGCTGACGTTCGCGGCTGCGATTCCCGCGATCGTCTCTGGCGGCATAGCCGAGCGCTCCAAGTTCAATCCGCAGCTTTTCGCGACCTTCGTGCTGGTCGGCTTCGTCTATCCGTTCTTCGAAGGCATCGCGTGGAATGAGCGCTTCGGGGTGCAGGCGTGGATCGCCCAGACGTTCGGCGCGCCGTTCCACGACTTCGCGGGCTCGGTCGTCGTGCACGCGTTCGGCGGCTGGGTCGCGCTGCCTGCGGTGCTGCTGCTCGGCGCGCGGCACGGCCGCTATCACCGCGACGGCGGCATAGCCGCGCATCCGCCGTCCAATATTCCGTTTCTCGCGCTCGGCGCATGGGTCCTGGCGGTCGGCTGGTTCGGCTTTAACGTGATGAGCGCGCAGAGCGTCGACAAGATCAGCGGCCTCGTCGCCGTCAATTCGCTGATGGCGATGGTCGGCGGCACGCTCACCGCCTGGCTCGCGGGACGTAACGACCCCGGCTTCACGTACAACGGCCCGCTCGCCGGGCTGGTCGCGGTGTGCGCCGGTTCGGACCTGATGCACCCGCTCGGCGCGCTGGTCACGGGCGGCATTGCCGGCGTGCTGTTCGTCTATATGTTCACCTGCGTGCAGAACCGCTGGCGTATCGACGACGTGCTCGGCGTCTGGCCGCTGCATGGTCTGTGCGGAGCGTGGGGCGGCATCGCGGCGGGCATCTTCGGCTTGCGCGCGCTCGGCGGCATGGGCGGCGTGTCGTTCGGCGCACAGGTGCTCGGCACGCTCGGCGGAATTGTCGTGGCCACGCTCGGCGGCGCGCTCGTGTATGGCGCGATTCGCCTGACGGTGGGCCTGCGGCTCGACCAGGAAGACGAATACAACGGCGCCGATCTGTCGATCCACAGGATTTCCGCGACGCCGGAGCGCGAAAGCCTCGGCTGAGCGCCGCCCGGCCGGCGCGAATGCGCTGCGCGGCTCCGTCTGACCTGTCCCCATGGAGCCGCGAATGTTAGACTTGCGCGCTGAGACGGCATTCTCCAGTGGGCTCTGCCGGCTTCGCCAGCAGCGTCCGTGAACCCGTCCGTTAACCCGTCCGTTAACCCATTAACCGCCTCGTGCTGATAATGCCTGCTTCGCCGATCTGCGCGGAGGCGGCATCGCGTGTACCCGCTCAGCCCGGCTTGTTGGCCCCGGTTTTCGCCAGGCTCCGCTCATGTATTGGTCCATATTCGCGATCGCTGTAGGCGGCGCGCTCGGCTCGCTGTTTCGCTGGTTTCTCGGCCTTCGTCTGAACGCGCTGTTCCCGTCGTTGCCGCTCGGCACCTTCGCCGCCAATGTGATTGCCGGCTATGTGATCGGCGTGGCCGTTGCCGGCTTTGCGCGTGCGCCGCAAATCGCGCCGGAATGGCGGCTCTTCGTAATCACCGGCATGATGGGCGGACTGTCCACCTTCTCCACGTTTTCCGCCGAAGTCGTGCAGCATCTGCAGGACGGCCGCCTCGGCTGGGCGGCCGGCGAAGTCGCGATTCACGTCGGCGCGAGCCTGCTGATGACGATTCTCGGGATCGCCACGGTCGCGCTTATCTCGCGTTAAGCGGGTGTTCGAAGGCCCGGGACGTTCCGCCGTCGTGGCTGCTTTGCACCCGCTTTCATCGGCGCTTTCACTTCCGCTTTCGCCCGTCCTGCTGTCCCCCGCGGTGCCCTTCTGCGAGCGCGCCGCAAGCCGTGCGGCGCCTCGCGGGCACAGCGCTTGCACACCTTAAAACGCACCCTTTTCGTTCAAGGAGGTGGAAGATGGGCTCAATCAACCCGCAAGGCGCTACTCAAGGCGGAGCCAGGATTGTCGGCGGCGGCATCGGCGAAGGCCCGGGACCAGAAGTCATGGCCGCGGCCACGCTCGACGGCACCAAGGTGATGTCTTCGGACGGTGAACATGTCGGCAAGATTTCCGACATCATGCTCGACGTCCGCAACGGACGCATCGCCTATGCCGTGCTCTCAGAAGGCGGTTTCCTCGGGATGGGCGCGAACCTGCACGCCATTCCGTGGAGTGCGCTGACTCTTGACACGGACCAGAAGTGCTTCTTCGTCGACATTACGGCGCAGCGGCTGAAGGACGACCCCGGCTTCGACAAGGATCACTGGCCTTCGATGGCCGATCCGGTCTGGGGCGAATCGACCTATAGCTACTACAACCGGCAGCCGTATTGGTCGGCCACGCGCGACATCGTCGAGGAAGATCCCGCGATCCGGCCGAGCGAGCACTAAGGCACGTGACGCTCGTGCAATAGCCGGCGTCTGACTGTCCACGCCACCGCGTTGCAATGCGGTGGCGTGGATTGCATGAGGCCGATGCGGGAACGCTTTTCTGCAGCTGCCAAGCTTGCGCTAGCGGGCTGCCAGCATACCGATGATGAGCCCGCCGATCAGCGCCATCGTCACCGCCTTCCACGGACTGTCGTGAACGAAATCATCGGTCGATTCGGACACGACGCGGTATTTCGTCTTGACCACATCTTGCGCCCCGGCAAGCTTGTCCTTCAGTTCCGACAGCTTCATCGAGCTGCGCGCGCGCAGTTCTTCGCTGCCGTTGGGCCTGCCCGCGAGGCTCTCTTCGCGCGCGGGATCCGAGGCGGAACTGGTGGATTGATAAGACTCGGCCATTTGAACCTCCCTCTCTTTCCGTTGAGTGGACAAGATCGAGCAAACAGTGTGCCGCGCGAAGAGCCGAACTCGTTAATTAGGATGACGATCTTTCTTTGACGGCGGCCCTTGTGAGGCTCACGGCACAGGCACGCGCATTGCGCACCCGAAACGCCGGCCGCATTGGCCGACGCCAACGAGGAGCGACACATGAGCATTTTTTCAAGCATTCTCAACAAGATTTTCCCGCACGACCATCCCGCCAATACAGGCTCCGGCTCGACGGCCGGCGCGGCCGCCCCGGCCACCGCGGCGCCCGGCAGCGCGACAGCGCCAGCAGGCGCGCCGGCCACGCCATCCACCACGGCAGCCGGCAATTCGCAGCCGCCCGTCACGCCAATGCCCCCGGTCGACGTCGAAGCGGTCCTGACGAAAATGCAGGAAAGCAGCGGCGAAAAGTTGAACTGGCGGACGTCCATCGTCGACCTGATGAAACTGCTCGGTCTCGACAGCAGCCTCACGGCGCGCAAGGAACTCGCGTCCGAACTGCATTACACCGGCAGCACCGAAGACTCGGCTGCAATGAACATATGGCTGCACAAGCAGGTGATGCAGAAGCTCGCGGAGAATGGCGGCAAGGTGCCCGACGATCTGAAGAGCTGATGCGCGGGCGCAATCGCTTGCGCCTACCGGCAGCGGTGATCAATCCTCGAAAGGATTGCCGCTGCTCTTCACTTCGGTCGTGAGATTGTATTCGGCGCGCACGGCCGTGAGCACGCGCTCGATATCGCGCTCGAACCCGACCGCGTTGCCGAAGTGGGTCATGCTCCAGTTGCAGCCTGTCTTGTCGGCTTCCTGCAACTGTGGCCGCGGCACACGAATCTTCACGCCATCCTCGACGATTTCCTGCAGTCGATGAATTCGCCGGCTCACCTCCTGCTGGAGCTGCGAGGCATTGAGCGTCTTGCGTATCATCCAGGTCTCCTTCCGGTTGTTCAAGCTCGTCAAGCCAGTCTAGCGCAAGTGAAGCGGGCCCAATGAGTGTTGGCATTCGACGGGCACAACGCGGTGACCTGTTCGGACCGATCCGACATTGCTTTGCGGTTGCGCTGCCACTGCTGCCGTTCAATGCCCGTGCGGCAAGGCTTTGCAGGCGCCGGCAGGCATCGGCGCCGATGGGTCGCCGTCGGCACAGTAGTTGCAAATGTTAGCTGCGTCACCAGGAGACAGCCATGATGCGGCACTTTGCACATTTCCACGGTACGAAGCCAACGTATAAAGCCGGCATCGTTTTCATCGGCGCGCTTTGTCTCTTCATTCTGTGCGCGACTGGAGCTGCGGCGCTTGCCGGGCTACTGCCGCAATCGGAATCGGTGGCCGTCACGGCGACTGCGATACCGTTGGTAGACCTGCAGACCGTGCTGTCACGAACCATCGCCAGTCCATGATTCGACTTGCGCTGCGCTTGCCCGCAACGCGGCATTGGTATCGCGTGGCTTTGACCCATCACGGACAAACGTCAGCAGAAATTCCTGCTGACAGCCTGCAAGCCGCCCAGAAGATGCGACATATCGACGAGCCGCTGCGCCACCAGGTGCCGCACTTCGCCCTGACACTGCCAGACTCCGTAGACCGCCAGCAGCGACGCGCTGAGCGCTTCCTTGCGCTGCTTCTCGAGCAGGCTCGGCCAGATGATGACGTTCACGTTGCCCGTTTCGTCTTCGAGCGTGATGAAGATGACCCCCTTCGCCGTGCCGGGCCGCTGACGCACGGTGACGAGGCCGCAGCCTCGCGCGAGCCGGCCGTCGCGGTACGTGCGCAGCGTCGATGCCGGCATCAGCCGGTTTGCCAGCAATTGCGGACGCAATAGTTCCAGCGGATGGCGGCCAAGCGTGAGCCCCACCGAGCGGTAATCGGCCACGATGTCATGCGCCTCGGTCGGCGCGCCGAGTTCCGGCGTTTCATCCTCGACGGCGGCGACGGCCAGCATGTCCTTCTCGGGCACCGCGGCCACCGACTGCCACAGCGCCTCGCGCCGGTTGCCCGCAAGCGAAGCCAGCGCATTGGCGTCAGCGAGAATATGCAGATCCCGCCGGTCGAGCGCCGCGCGGCGCGCGAGGTCTTTCACGCTGGCGAACGGCCGCACAGCGCGCGCGTTTTCAATCCGCTCGGCTGTGCCTTCCTTCATGCCCCGCAGCAGCGACAGACCCAGGCGGACCGCGGGTCGCTCCTCGCCCGCCCTGCGTTCCAGGGACGAATTCCATCCACTGATTGTCACATCGACCGGCAGCACCTTCACGCCGTGCCGCTGCGCATCCTGTACCAGTTGCGAGGGCGAATAGAAGCCCATGGGCTGGCTGTTGAGCATTGCAGCGAGAAAGGCCTCAGGCTCGTGACACTTGAGCCAGCTGCTCGCGTACACGAGCAGCGCGAAACTCGCCGCGTGACTCTCCGGAAAGCCATACTCGCCGAAGCCTTTTATCTGCTCGAAGATGGCCTCGGCAAACGCAAGGTCATAGCCGCGCTCCTGCATCCCGATCACGATGCGGTCATAGTATTTTCCGAGACCGCCCTTGCGCTTCCACGCGGCCATCGCGCGCCGCAACTGATCGGCCTCGCCCGCCGTGAAGCCGGCGGCGAGAATCGCGACCTGCATCACCTGCTCCTGGAAAATCGGCACGCCGAGCGTGCGGCCCAGTGCGGTCTTCAAATCGTCGCTCGGAAAAGTGACCGGCTCGAAGCCCTGGCGACGACGCAGATAGGGATGAACCGCCCCGCCCTGAATCGGACCCGGCCGCACGATGGCCACTTCGATCACCAGGTCGTAGAAGACGCGCGGCCGCATGCGCGGCAGCATCGACATCTGTGCGCGCGATTCGATCTGGAAGACGCCCACCGTGTCGGCGGCCGAAATCATGTCGTAGGTCGCATCGTCTTCCGCGGGAATGTCCTGCATCTCGAAGCGCTCGCCGCGCTGCTCCGACACGAGGTCGAGCGTGCGGCGGATGGCCGACAGCATGCCGAGCGCAAGCACGTCGACCTTGAGCAGCCCCAGCGATTCGAGGTCGTCCTTGTCCCACTGGATGACGCTGCGCTCCGGCATCGCGGCATTCTCAACCGGCACGAGCCGCGTGAGCTTGCCCCGGCTGATGACAAAGCCTCCCGAGTGCTGCGACAGATGCCGCGGAAAGCCATACAGCTGCGTGGCCAGCGTGGCCCACGCGCGGATGAGCGGAGTTTGCGGATTCAGCCCGCATTCCTCGAAACGCTTGAGCAGGTCCGCGCTGTTATCGAACCAGTGGTGCGACTTTGCGACCGCATCGACAATCTGCAGGTCCACGCCGAGCGCCTTGCCCGTTTCGCGCAGCACACCTCGCGCGCGATACGTCGACACGGCTGCGGCGATGGCCGCGCGGTCGCGTCCGTACTTGCGGTAGATGTACTGAATGACCTCTTCGCGCCGCTGATGCTCGAAGTCGACGTCGATGTCCGGCGGCTCGCCGCGCTCCTTCGAGATGAAGCGCTCGAACAGCATGTTGCCGCGCGCGGGGTCCACTTCCGTCACACCGAGGCAGTAGCAGACCGCGGAATTGGCCGCCGAGCCACGCCCCTGACACAGAATGTGCTGGCTGCGCGCGAAGCGGACCAGGTCGTAGACCGTCAGAAAGTACGGCTCGTACTGCAGGTCGGCAATGAGTTCGAGTTCGTGCTCGATCTGCTCCTGCACATGAGGCGGAATGCCCGACGGAAAGCGCCGCTGGGCGCCGATGTACGTCTCCTGCCGCAGGTAGGCGGTTGGCGTGAAGCCAGGCGGCACCAGTTCGTCCGGATACTCGTAGCGCAGTTCGTCGAGAGAGAACGTGCAGCGCGCGGCGATATCGACGGTGGCGGCAAGCGCCTCCGGTGAATACAGATTGGCGAGCCGCAGCCGCGAGCGCAGATGCTGCTCGGCATTCGGCGCGAGGTCGTAGCCGCACTCATGAACCGGCTTGCCGACGCGGATGGCGGTTATCGTGTCCTGCAGCGGCTTTCTGGAACGCACATGCATGAGCACTTCGCCGAGTGCGACCACCGGCACTTCGCGATTGCGCGCAATGAACTCGACCGCGCCGCGGTGCATGTCGTCCATGGCCCGCTGATGCAGCACGAGTCCCACCCACGCGCGTCCTGGAAACGTTTCGTCCAGCCATTCGACCTGCGCATCGAGCACCTCCTCCTTCGCGGGGAAGTTCGGCACCAGAATCGCGAGGCAATCCGGCACGCCCAGCAGGTGCCGGTAGTCCCTGTCCGGCCGCGACAGGTCCTGCGGCGTGAGCCGGTATTCGCCCTTCGGCGCACGCGTGCGTGCAAGCGTAATGAGCTCGGACAGGTTGCCATACCCGTCGCGATTCTTCGCGAGCAGGATGAGCCCGAATGCCGGCGAGCCGTCCGCGTTCACCAGACGAAAGTACGAGCCGACGATAAACGGCAGCTTCGCCTCTTTCGCCGCGACATGCGCCCGCACGACGCCGGCAAGCGAGCATTCGTCGGTAATGGCGAGCGCCGAGTAGCCGAGTTGCGCGGCGCGCTCGGCCAGTTCCTCCGCGTGCGACGCGCCGCGCAGAAACGAGAAATTGGAGAGGCAGAAAAGCTCGGCGTATGCCGGCAGCATGCTGAAGGTGGTGTCCATGGTGCTTCATCCGAACAGGCCATGCAGGAACCAGCGCGGCTCTTCTTCGGCGTCGCGGCTGCTCACGCGTTCGCGGTAAATCCAGTAGCAGCTCTGGTCGTCGGCCTGGGCGACGAAGTAGTCGCGCGTGACCAGTTCGCCATCGAACCAGCCGGCCTCGATGCGCTCGCCCGGCGACACCATGCGCAGCGGCGAGCCATAGAACGGACGGTGCTGGCGCATCAGCAGGCGCACCGGCTGCTCCAGCATCCACGTGGGCCGCGGCAAGCCTTCCGGGACGACGGCAGGCTTCACCGGTTGCGTGACGGGCACCCATGAGTTGGCGATTTCCGGGCGATGGTCCGCGCTCGGCGCTGGCCGCAACACGTTCTCTTCGCCGAGCCGCGCGACCAGCAACTCCAGCAGCCGCGCGTGGTCTTCCTTCGAGCCGCCGGGCTCGGGAAAAAGCATGTCGGACGCTGGTACCGCCGACTCGACCCTGGATGCGTCCAAACGCAGTGCAATCACCGGCGCGGTGAGCTCGACGCGATTGAGCCGCTCCCTCACGAGCCTCACCAGATGCTCTTCGCGCCACGTGGGCTCGCCGAGTGCAATGTCGATGGTGGTCGGCTCGATCGCGTCGCGCCCCCGCTCATGCTCGAGCGACAGGCGTATTGCGGTGAGCGCGAGCTGTTTCGCGCATAGCCACCCGCACAGCTGCACGATAAGCCGATGCGCGCCGAACACTGCGCCGTCCGCATGTTCGAGCCGGTCGGGCATCTCGATGCGCGCAGAAAACGTGGGCGGCAGTTCGAGCCAGTCGAAGAGTTCCGGCGCGGTGCCGAACGCGCGATCGAGCGAATCGAGCAGGTGCTCGCCGCAGCGCCGCTGCAAGCCGGCGCGCGGCAAGCGGCGGATGTCGGCAATGGTTTCGCAACCGAGCCCCGCGAACCAGTCGGCGAACTCGCGCACCTCGGGGACCGCGAGCATGGGCAGACCGGCAAGCCGCTGTTCGAGCGTGGACAGCTTCAGCAGGCGGCGCGCGGCGCGCCCCTTCGCATACCGGGCCAGCAGCCAGGCGCCCTGGCCGGTCGGCGCGGCGCTCACGCGAGCCGTGAGGCCGAGCGTGGCGAGCACCGCCTTCGCCTCACGGCACAAGGCCAGCAGGCCGCCAAAGAGGCGCAGGCTCGCGCCGACTTCAACAATAACGGTCGCTTCATCGAGCAGCGCGACGTCGGGCGAAAAGCGCATCAACGCTATGCCGACTTCGCGTTGCGCCGACTGCTCGCGGGCGAAGTCGCGCTCGTGCATCTCCGTTTCAGGCGAAAGCGTCAGCACGCCGCCGCGCTTCATGCCGAGCCGCACGCCTGCCGCGCGCGCGACGCTGTCCGCGATGACGACCTTGTCCTTCTCCAGCACGACACTGCCGTGGAGAGGCTCAGGCGACCACTTCGGTCTGAATACTTCGAGCGGCAACTTCGGCAGGTGAACGGCGAGAAAGACGCGCATGTCGTGACAGCAGAACAGGGGTGGGTTGAAGGGCAATCGCCAGGGGCTCCGTGCGCGAGGGCCCTCGTCGTTTCACGATGTCGACGGTCAAACCGTCGGCCGATGGTTTGAGCGCGAGCCGCAACAGCGCCGGCGACGCGTCTTGTGCGCTCGCGAGTGGCCGCACCATGACGAACAGCGTCTCAGACGACTGCGCCGCCAGATGCAGACGCCGCAGCGCCGAAGCCTGCGCGTACTGCGCCCATAAGATCAGCGCGCCGCAGCTGCCGGCACGAAGAATCTGTTCCGCGGACCACAGCGCATCCGCGCTTTTCTGCGCCTTCACGCGCAGCAACTGGTCCAGCGACAGGCCGATATAACTGAGGCCGAGTCCGTCCGGTACATGCGGCGGCTGCACGAATGCAATGGGCCGGCTGCCTGCCACACTGAGCGCGGGCCGCAGCAGCCGCAGTTCGCCCACGCCCGGTTGCTGCACCAGCAGGTCCACCAGCGCCCCCAGCGGCCAGCCTCCGCCGGGCAATTCGGCCGACAGCGCCGGGTAGCCCGTATCCACTACCCGCCCGCGGCCCCGGGCGAGCTGCGACGCCCGCCACAGGGACGGGTGTATCGCTTCGGGGGACGGCATGGCGGATGTCATTGCGAGAAAACCTGTATGGATGTACAGTATCCTACACGGATTTTCCTTACGGCGAACAGGCACTTTTTTCGGGAGCGAACAATGAACATGCGTGTGCGCAAGCCTGTCGGCCAGGCCATGCCGGAAATGGCAGCGTTCGTGAGAAAGCTTGGACTTGCGTCGTTATTGACGGCAGCGCTTGCGCCGGCCGCCTTCGGGGCTGGCGGGGCTCGCGGGCCTGCCACCTACTCGGAAATCTGGAATCCGCCCGAGGCGCGCGCAACGGCCCCGCATAAGGCCGGTAACGCGCACAAGCTCGCAGTCCGGCGGCACGTGGTTCTGCGTGCAAGGCCGGTGAATTCGCGGCGTACTTCGGCCACGGCACCAGGGCTCGTCGCAAAGCAAGGCAAGGTGCTAAAGCACTTGCCTAAAGACGAACCGGACATGTCCGAGATTCCGCGGCAAATCACACCGGAAGGCAACGTTCTTCGTGTGACAGGCCGTGCAGCAGCCGTTCAGGTTATGCGCTGACGCAATCGCAGAAGTATCACGGCTACGCCTGTCGAACCAAGCCGAAACTGGAGGACCGTGCTTCCGCACTTCCCGCAGCAGTAGGCCAAAACCGCGCATGAACGCTTCGCGCATATGCCGCCGATCGCGAAACCGCGTCTCTTTTCGCAACCACTTCCAACGGATGGCGGCTGCGGCCACGCACGTTCCGAAACCGCATGTCTGAAATCATGACTCTATACGTCATTTGAGTCGCTGCTGATGCGGACCACAATAGGTTCACGCAATCACAAGTGAACATTCGACAGGAGTACATGATGATGCAGGCACATCAGGGCACCGCGCTCATTACGGGTGCGTCCACGGGCATCGGCGCTGTCTATGCTGAACGGCTCGCAAAACGTGGCTACGATCTGATCCTTGTTGCGCACAGCCGCGAGAGGCTCGTCAGCCTGGCCGGGCGCATCGCCAACGAAACGGGCCGGTCCGTCGAGATCATCGACGCCGATCTCAACGATCCGACTTCACGCGCCAGAGTTGAAACGAAGCTGAAGGAAGACGCCAGTGTCACGCTGCTCGTGAACCACGCAGGAGTCGGCACGCATACGCCGTTGCTCGACAGCGATGTCGAAGCCATGACGCGGCTGCTCGACCTGAACGTCACCGATACGGCCAAGCACCAACCCAACGTCCAGGACGCATAGAAACGAACGCTCGAATAGAGCGGCACCGACACGCTAACGCAGCCGGTCCACATAACCGTGAACGCCCCAAGGCTGCTCTTTAGTACTC
Organism: Burkholderia sp. WSM2230; assembly: GCF_000472445.1. Lineage (GTDB taxonomy): Bacteria > Pseudomonadota > Gammaproteobacteria > Burkholderiales > Burkholderiaceae > Paraburkholderia. Next base: position 161,703 of record NZ_AXAJ01000003.1, on the reverse strand, counting down.
AACGGAGCATCACCATGTCCATAGTTTCGATCGCGCATAGCCGGCGCAGCCTGTTTGCTTATTCGGTCGTCAGCGCACTCGCCCTTTCTCTGGGCTCCGCCTTCAGTCATGCTCAAGCCGCTTCGGTCGTGGATCAGCCTTCCGCGAAACCAGGCGTTGTGGTTGAAGACGACTCGATCCGCCCATTTCACGTTCACGTTCCTGACGCAACACTCGTCGACCTGCGCCGTCGCATCGCGGCGACGCGGTGGCCCGACAAGGAGACGGTCGCAGATCAAAGCCAGGGTGTGCAAGAGGCGAAGATCCAGACCCTGGTGCAGTACTGGGGCACGGGCTACAACTGGCGCAAGACAGAGGCAAGACTGAACGCCCTGCCGATGTACGTGACCACGATCGACGGCGTCGATATCCAGTTCATCCACGTGAAATCCCGCAACCCGAACGCGTTGCCGCTGCTCATCACTCACGGCTGGCCTGGCTCGCCGCTGGAAATCGAGAAGGCCATCGGCCCGCTCACCGATCCTACAGCCTATGGTGGCCGCGCGGAGGACGCCTTCGATGTCGTCATTCCCGCAATGCCCGGCTACGGTTTCTCCGGCAAACCGACCGGCACCGGCTGGGATCCCGACCACATCGGACGGGCGTGGGACGTGCTCATGAAACGTCTTGGATATAAGCAGTATGTGTCCCAAGGCGGCGATTGGGGCTCGGTAGTGGCGGATGCGATGGGGCGTCAGGCTCCCGCGGGCCTCCTGGGCATTCACGTGAATATGCCCGCGACGGTGCCGCCCGAGGTCGCGAAGGCGCTCAACAATGGCGAACCGGCGCCGGCCGGGCTGTCGAGTGAGGAAAAGACAGCGTACCAATCGCTCGCCAATCTGTACAAAAAGGGCGGCGGCTATGCCGCGATGATGGTCACCCGCCCGCAAACCGAGGGCTACAGTCTGGCTGATTCGCCCGCGGGGCAGGCAGCCTGGATGTACGACAAATTCGCGGCCTGGACCTACAGCGGCGGCGACCCGGAGCGCTCCCTCACCAAGGATCAGATGCTCGACGACATCACGCTGTACTGGGTCACGAACAGTTCGACCTCGTCGGCGCGGCTCTACTGGGAGAACAACAACAATAACTTCAACGCCGTGGAGCAGAGAACCGCCGAGATTTCGGTGCCGGTTGCCGTGACCGTCTTTCCCGGCGAAATCTATCGGGCGCCGCGGAGCTGGACCGAGCGCAGTTATCCCAAGCTCACGTATTTCCACGAGGTCGATAAGGGCGGCCACTTCGCAGCATGGGAGCAACCTCAACTCTTCGCCGAAGAACTTCGCGCGGCGTTCCGACCGTTGCGCCCACAACTATGAGGTTCCCGCCGGCTGCTGCCGCACGAATGCGTGCCAGTAGCCGGATTCAGGGTTCTCATTTCAACACCTTCCTCACCTGAAGCATCTCGCATTGGGATCGCAGTCGGTACGCGGCTCGCTGCCCGCGATCCTCTTTCGACCTGTTTCCATCACTGAGCCGCCACGGCAAGGACTTCATCATGACTCGGATCGACAAAGTGCTGTACACCGGCAAGACCCATACCACGGGCGGACGCGACGGCGCATCGCGCAGTTCCGACGGGCGCCTCGACCTCAGGCTATCTACTCCCGGAGCGACGGGCGGCGGGACGAATCCGGAGCAGATGTTCGCCGCCGGCTGGTCCGCCTGTTTCATCGGCGCCATGGGATTGGCCGCAGCGAAGATGAAAGTCGCGCTGCCCGCCGATACGGCCGTCGACGCCGAAGTCGATCTGTGCACGACCGATGGCGCTTACTTCTTGCAGGCTCGGCTCAACGTCAGCCTGCCCGGCGTGGAGCGCGAAGTCGCCGAGGCGCTCACGCGCGCCGCGCACGAAACCTGCCCGTACTCGAAGGCGACGCGCGGGAACATCGACGTGGTTATCAGTGTGGTCTGAATGCGGCGACGCGGGCGGCCAAACTTCTGCCTGACGTCCGAGTTCCACTCGCTGCGCGCGAGCGAATAGCGATCGACACAATCCCAAAGGAAAGACAGCTCGAGATCAGGCCGGCGCTAGCGGCGGCATGTCATCGGGCGGCGATTGCGCCGGATCGGAACAAAGCGCCGCGTGCAGCGTGGCGGGATCGAAACGCCACGGCTCAGGAATACCCAGCGCGGCGCCGATCGATTCCGAACAGTGCCAATGGCCCTCACGATGACGCCGGCGCGACAGGAAACCGAACACGGCCGCGAGGTCGTACGGCTCGCCGAGGTGATCGTTGAACCACTCTATTGCGGCACGCTCCGTCACAGCACCGATCGCGGACCCAACGACATCCCATCGCGCCGGATCCAGGTTGGTGACGATGAAGCGCACGCCCCCATCCTCGAGCGACGACGATGCACACAGATGCGCGTCATCGATCGGAGCGACGACGAGTTCACAATGCGAATAAGGACTGTTCGTACGCCAACGGATTAACCGGTTGAATATCCCGGAGAGGCCCGGGCGCGTTCCCTTGTAAAAAGCAACTTTCATCAATTAACTCCAGGTGTTGGCCCGCCACGTCGTCGATCGTCCGCAGAACCGAGTTTTTTCGATCGACTTGCCGGAGAGCTTCTGGGCGAATACATATTAGGAGATTCCAAACGGCACAGACAAATAAGCAGAACGTTGGTGCCATGCCAGTGCGAAAACGACGCGCCTCGCGCCCCTTCTTGTATGAGGAAAATGACAACGGGCGAGACCACCGGATCGAGGCCGCCGATAGCAGATATTTGTTGGACTACTGAAGAGATTCGACACGCGGTGCTGTATGAGATGGCCACTCATTTAATAGCGAGCACCTTCGCACTTCGCGTAAATGGAATATTTGCGCGCTGTGAGATTTGCTTCGCAAATAGCGTATCGCGCAAGCGGTTCCCATGCCCAAGTCCTATGTAATCGCGGCACGCCACTTTCTTATTACGATATCGCGCGCTCATCGACGATTTTCCTTCGCAGATTAAGAAACTGCCCGGCGGAATGTGCGGCTGTTCAACATTTTGCGCCTTTATCGACCGATTTTAGGCCGCAAGTACCTGATCAACTAAACGGCTACCCTACATTCGATCAGGTGAACTACTAATCCATAGCGCACTGCAAGCCGCGGACCGTGACGGCAATATCAGCCGTTTCTTCGCGGCTGCTGGCCGGTGCAGCGCATGCCCGCTGGTTCCAGGGCGCCTGGTTGATGAGAGAAGCCGGAGGTAGTAGATGAACATAGGACGCAGCGGACGTGTAGCAAATGAAGATCTGTTTTTTTCGATCGTCATAGCCAACTACAATTACGGGCGTTTTATTCGTCAGGCCATTGAAAGCGCCCTGACGCAAGACTGGCGTAACCTCGAGATCATCGTCGTGGATGATGGTTCGACGGACGACTCGGCGGAAGTCATCCATTCGTTTGGCGAAAAGATCACCGCCATATTCAAGGAGAACGGTGGCCAGCGGGAAGCCAACAACGTGGGCTTTGAGCGAAGCGCGGGCGACATCGTCATCTTCCTCGATGCTGACGATGTTCTGGTACCCGGCGCGCTGCGCTCTATTGCCTCGGTATGGCGAACCGGTCTCAGCAAGGTGCAGGTATTGATGGAGCGCGTCGACGCTCAGGGCCGTCCGATACAAAACGTAGTCCCCAAGATCCGAAACGTAATTCCAAAGATTCCACCAGGACTGTCCTCCGAGGCCATCCGTCACTGGGCTTATGAGACTTCCGAATATCCTACGCCGCCGGGCTCGGGAAACGCCTACGCCCGCAGCTTCCTGGAAAAAATCTTTCCACTGGATGGGACTTACGATTCATTCACGGATTCAACCTGCATCGCCATGGCCCCCTTCATGGGCGACGTGGAGACGATCGCCGCGCCTTTGGTGCTTTATCGCATGCATGGCTCAAATGATAGCGCCATGAGTGCGAGCACCAGCAACTTCGGCCGCGAGATCGCGCGTGCGCTCAAGCGTCACAGCGCCGCCTGCAAGGCCTGCGCAATGACCGGCCGGCCGGCGCCGCCGCTTAGCACCCTGTTCTTTGCGCCCCACTTGCTTCAATTGCGGGTTGCCTCTTTGCGGCTCACACCGGGACAACATCCGCTGCCCGGCGACAGCCGGGTCCGGGCCCTGCGAGATGCCTTCTCCATTCCCTTCCGCGCAAGTTTCGAGCGCCCCGTCTTCCGGTGTCTCATCGCTGGATGGAGCATTGCCACCTTGCTCGCGCCGAAGAACATCGCCAGCACGCTCATTCGTCGCCGATTCATATGAAATATTTCGCAGTCCATCAGGGCACTTTCTATTCCTGCGCGTGAGTGACCATGAAGGAAATGACGGTTGTAATCTGCAACCATAACTACGAACAGTTTCTGGCAGAGGCCATCGATTCGGCGCTCGCGCAGGACTACATGAGCACTCACGTCATGGTGATCGACGACGGGTCGACAGACGGGTCGCGTGCAATCATCGAAGGCTACGGCAACCGCATCACGTCCGTTTTCAAAGACAACGGCGGACAGGTGTCCGCCTACAATCTGGGGCTTCATCTGGCTAAAACCGACTACGTGCTGTTCCTCGACGCTGATGACCTGCTCTATCAGGGCGCCGTGACAGAAGTGATGCAGCGCTTTGCCAGCGATAACCTGGCAAAAGTGCAGTTCCGGCTAGACGTCATTGACCACATGAGCGAGCGTATGGGCGCTTATGTGCCCCACTCCCGAATTGACGGTGACTGTCGCAAGCTTCTGCTGGACGGGTGGCTCTACCCGTCACCGCCTGCGTCTGGAAACGCATATAGCGTCAGTGCGCTCAGGAAGATCTTTCCTGTGCCGGAAACGCTAAAGGACCGATATGGCGCGGACTTTTATGCAATCTATGGGGCGGCCCTGGTCGGACCCGTATCGAGCATCCCATTGTCGCTCGGCGGATACCGGATATCTGCTGGAGCAGGGCGAGACGTGTCATTTGCCAACTCCGATCAAACTGGAAAGGCACCCAAAGCATTCACGTCCCGTTGGCTAACCCTCCGCGAACTGGCATTGCGCCGCCTGGGAATGCAATTGCCGGCCGACTTCCATGACTTCGCGTATGAAAGGGCCTATTTCTATTCGAATGTCTATCACGCGCCGTTAATGACCCGATGGCACTGGATGTTAAGGGATTCTCACCGGTATCTGCATGCGATCGTGGCGAATCCCTTCTGGAGTCTGAAGAAAAAGGTGGGAACGCTCGTGCTTTCCAGCCTATGTCTTGTTCCGTATTCACCTATCGCAGACTACGCGGTTCGCTATATCTGCAATCCGCTAGCTCGTCGTACCGCCCGTTAGGAAAGAGATCCATGTTGCATTCGTAGCAATGACAAGAGTCGTTGCCCGATCCGGCAGGTTCAATGGCTTCGACTCGATATCACGCCGAGGACGCCAGACTCGCGTACAACGAAGGCAACCGACTCTGAGCATTCCTCTATCCACTAGCAGGCTTCTTTAACTTTGAACGGCGCAGAAATGCAGCATCATCAATCAAAGTCAACCGTCGGCTTGTCGTACGGCAACGAGTGCGTAACGGGCCAAGACCCGTCCCTGGTGGGACCCGTGAGCGATTGCGCCCATACCGAAGAGCGCGCCGCGAAGATGTCGGATCATGCGGCGCAACCATCTGTCACTGTCGTAATGGCAAATTTCAACGGCGAACATTGGATCGGCGAAGCCATTCAGTCTGTCCAGAGACAGAGCCTGAAAGACTGGGAACTGATCGTTGCGGACGATGCTTCCACTGACGCTAGTGTGGAAATCGTCCGCGCGTTTGCCGATAACGACTCCCGGATTGTGCTCCTCACGTCGTCGTCCAACGCGGGGCCATCGGCTGCGCGCAATTCTGCGCTGGCGCGCGCGCGGGGGCGCTGGATCACATTCCTCGACAGCGACGACCTCTTCGAGGAAGGACGCCTGAAGTCGTTGCTGGAAAACGCGCAAACGTACGGCGCAGGCGTGGTAGCGGATGATTTGCTCATCATGGACGAGAACGGCTCGCTCACTGGACATTCGCTGCTTGGCCTTGAAAGGTTCAGAACTTTCGATGCCGTTTCGCTTGTCCGGGCGCCACGCCTCGCCTATCTCAAGCCTATGATCAACGCCGCACTGGTGGAGGGGCTTCGGTATGACGAGCGACTTCGTTCCGGCGAAGACTTCGATCTGCTGTTGCGTTTGCTGGCCAGGCACGATGCACAAATAGGCGTCTATCCGGCTATGGGTTACCACTACCGGCGGCGTGGTGGTTCGCTCTCCACCAACAGGTCAGCGGATCGGCAGGCGCTACGAGGCATGCTCGACGCTAATACGTGTTTCCGCACGTCGTACGCACTTTCTGGAAGCTTGGCCGCCGCGTGCGCGCGCCGCCATCGATCGCTCAAGGCCTCGCTTCATTGGGTCGATGTGACCGAGGCGGTTCGTGAAAGGCGCTTTGTGACAGCCGTCAGGCACGTAATCGATCATCCTCGCGTTCTGGGTTGTGCGATGCAATTCTTCAAGAAGCGGTTTTCCGTACTCTTATTCAGAAACAAGCGCCGCGCCAAAACATTCGGGCTATGAACGAAGTGCCGCGACAGCGCATAGACGTGTGCTCCATCGCCCGAATAATCGGCCGCAAGCTTTCACGGAAGTCCCGGTAGCGACCGAAATTACAACGGTAAGCAACCTGGCAATGCGAAATGAGGCGGTATGACAGCGGCGTCGGCGAAAACCCTCTCCTTTTCGAAAGGCGGAAGAAACTGATGAATGCGACGAACCTTGCGCTCGAACGGATTTTTAACCAACGATTCGTGTCAGCTGGCATCCAGCAGTTTTTTGCAGCTACACCACGCCTGCAAGAGGTGGATGCGAAAGAGATATGGACCGGCAATGGTTTAGTGTCCTTTGACGTCTTCGATACCTTGATAACCAGGCCTTTGCAGAGGCCATCCGATATGTTCCTGCTCACGGGGTATCGACTGCAACGCGAATTCGGCTCGCTCGTTGAGCCCGACGAATGGCTGTTCATTCGGCAATCGGCGGAAGCCAGGGCACGCAAGGCGCGAATTGAGCGTGAAGTGACGCTCAATGATATCTACACGGAAATTGCAGCGTCGGCGGACTTGCCTCGTGAATTTCTCGCGGCGGCGCAGGCCATCGAAGTCGGGCTCGAGAAGCGCTTGCTGCGACCCATAGCCGGTATGGTCGAGACTTTCAATCGCTTCTCGGCTTTGGGAAGAACGGCAATTATTTCGGATACCTACTTTTCTGCGCAAGATCTGGAAACCATGCTTCGCGGTTGCGGCGTGCGGGTGAACCGCGCCGAACTGTTCATTTCATGTGAAAGGGGTTGTGCGAAGAGGACCGGGTCTCTCTTTTCAATTGCGAAAGGCGGTTGCGTAGGTCATCTCCATGTTGGCGACAGCGCATTTTCAGACGTGTTTCAAGCGCGGCGCGCAGGCGGTCGCGCAGCACCGTTCTTCATCGGGTCGCCCACTCGATTGGAGCGAGAACTCGGCAAGGGTGCGATCGAGCCGCCGCTGCTCAGATCTGCTCTGTCGGGAAGCGCGCGCTCGGCGCGTCTGCGTTTCAAGGCGGTCACCGGCCATGACCAGGCGCTTGCCGGAATATCGTCAGGTTTCACGGGCCCGTTGCTCCTTGCGTTCGTGGTGTGGATCCTGAAACAGGCCCGACACAGGAAAATCGATCAGTTATTCTTTCTCGCGCGTGACGGCCAGATTCTCTTATCCATTGCGAAGAAGATAGTGGATTCATATGGAATGCAGATCGATTTGCACTATCTTCATGTATCCCGCCAATCGCTTCACTTGCCTGCGCTCTTCAACGTATCTGAGAGCGATCTGAATCATTTGGGCCTTACGAGTGGCATTTCGCTGTCTGAGGTATTTGAAAAATTCAACCTGGGTATCGATCATCCGGTCATCGCCCGCTTGCAGGAACGCCTTCGTATTCGTTCCCCGCATAGCCCAATGAACTCCTCGGAAATGCAACAATTGATCCAGCAGATCCAGACAGACGATGAAGTGGGCAATCTCATCAATACAACCGCCTCATCGGCGCGACAACTACTGCTCGACTATCTGGATCAGAAAGGATTCCTCGCCGACGGGAACATCGGTGTCGTCGATATCGGATGGCGCGGAAATCTGCAGCGGTCGCTGGCGAAGGTCGCGTGCAGCCGCGAAGCCAATTTCGACCAGCGCCTGTCGGGCTTTTACTTCGGGCTTTATCGTCGCCCGGAGAACTGCGGCAGCCTCGACGATTATCTGAGCGAGTCCGTTGCCGAGCCTATACGGCCGTTCGTTCGAGGGCCGATATTCGAGGCCCTTTGCGCGGCGGACCACGGCACGACGACTGGTTACAAACGTGCTGCCGACGGCCTTGTCTATCCGGAACTCCTCACTCAGGACAATCCGCAGGCGCTGGCATGGGGCCTGAAACTTCAACACGATGTGATCAATGCCTATGTCGACGATGTGTTGGCGGTTCTCACCGAGGCCGGTATCGACATACTGGATTCCTTGCAAGGGGTGACGCAGGCAGCGGCCATCGTAACCAGACTGGTGATAGGCTCGCCCTCCAGGAGTGAAGCGAGTGCGCTAGGCTCCTTTCCGCATGCGAGTGATCAGTTGCATAGAGTGTTCGAGGAGGTCGCGCCTGCCCTGCCCCTCAGTGCCCGGGAGTGGATATCGAGACTCGGAGACCGGGACGGGAAACCTCTGATTTCTGAATGGCCTGAGGCAAGCGTGGTTCGGGCGGTCCCTCCTCTTGGAGCCGGCATGATGCTGGGTAGTCTTGGCGTGGCGAGATGGTTGCGCACGCGCCTGATGACCCGTAACGGCGGGTAGTGCCACGTTGACGGCCAGGGCGACAACGTACCGGGCGGACGGAATCATTTTGAGCGGGTGTGGTTTAGCCGACGCAGATGTTTCCCTGTTGACATCCGCGTCAAGTATAAGAGTCGCCGGTTTCCGCATCCACTGAGATGTGATACAGAGCCACAGCCCGCCCTCCCCGACGTTCGGACAGCGTTGCAGGCGCTGGTCGGGCTACCCTATCGCCGTTCCCCGACAATCCACGCATCGCATTCCATCAGCAAAACATGCGACGGCCTGATGGTCCCATCACGCCACATCCCTACAGCCCATTTCTCCTGTTGGGCATTGTCCTGCCGCATCGACGCGCCGGTCTTTTTTCACATGCCTGGTGGAATAACCGGATCCTGTCGTTGTTTGCCTGAGTGCAACCGGACCTTTCATTCATCAACAAGGAGATTTAAATGAATTTTCGCCTGTTTAGCGGTGCTCTCGTCATCCTGTCCATCATGTCGACCGGAAATGCGGCGTGGGCGCAATCCAGCCCAGCGACGCACCCGGCGCCCGTGACCAATGTCGTGCTGGTGCATGGCTTATATGCCGACGGTTCGAGTTGGGAGAAAGTGATTCCTCTACTGCAGGCCGCGGGCCTGCATGTGACGTCGGTGCAGAACCCGACCACATCGCTCGACGCAGACGTCGATGCCGTGAAGCGGGCATTGGCCCAGCAAGATGGCCCCACGGTGCTTGTAGCGCACTCGTATGGAGGCATGGTAATCAGTCAGGCCGGTGACGACCCCAAGGTTACGGGGCTCGTCTACATCGCGGCACGCGCGCCGGAGGCTGGCGAGGACTATCCTGCACTAACCCACAAGTTCCCCGCCGCGCCCGCCGCAGCCGGGCTGCAGTGGTCTTCCGACGGGTACGGAAAGCTCTCTGAAAGTGCATTTGTGAAGGACTTCGCGGGCGACCTGCCCGCTGCGCAAGCGCAAGCGTACTATGCAGTACAGCAGCCGATGGGCAAGGCGATCACCTCAGCAAAAACGACGATCGCTGCATGGCATGACAAGCCGACGTGGTACGCCGTATCGACCGAAGATCGGACCATCAATCCCGATCTCGAGCGGTTCATGGCAAACCGGATGAAAGCCCATACGGTCGATATCGCTTCGAGTCATGTTTCGCTTCTCTCCCATCCTGAAGAGGTCGCAAACCTCATTCTCACGGCGGCGGGACGTCCGGCCCAATAACCGGTTGCGTGTGACCGCAGCACGCATGGGAGGCCGCTCTCATTTCGCTCCAACAGCGGCATCCGTTGCTCCCGACATGCGGACGAGGCTACGGCGCGCGCAATGACGAGAATCGCCCGCACAGGAAGCGGACAGGTTGCAGGTGACGCACTCAAACGCCACTTGCATCGGCGCCTTCGTGAACATAGCAAAATCGATTAAATCAATTCGACATCCTTACTGATATGTACTCAAGTAAGGCGACGTTTCTTTAAAAGTACTTCCGCGGTTCTTTCTGTTCCAACGATTCCTGCGATCCGCAGCCCGCCAATTTTTCACTCACGTGATGCCCCGAGGTCCGGCATCCCACAGATGTGTACGGACTCTCTGTGCCTTCGGCTGGAAAGCGACGGCTGAGCATTTGCTGTTGTGCTCGGAATAAACACAAAAGACGGAGCGTTCTGTGTAGGCAATCACGAACTGAGGACGCGACCGTCGCGAGCACATTGACGCCCGACGCCGCGGTGGGTTCTCGTGCTCGTTCAGAACACTACTGAAGCCCCGTGCGATGCCAGTCCTGTCGTCCGGCACTGAAATGCAGTTCATCTAACTCAGGAATAAACATGCGTACACTTGCAACCGCGCTTTCGATTGCAGCAGTTTCGGCAGTCGGTCTCGCCGCGCGTGGCGGCAATTCGGACTCCAATACACCGCCTGCATCGTCTACAGGTACGTTCACTCGCGCGCGTCTGCATGCCATTGTCCAACGACATAGCCAAATGAATCCATGGCTTGGTCGCGACGAATGAGCGTTTCAAGGCCAACGTCCGAGGCGTTCCCGTTCCAATAACGCAGTTCGACTCCTCTTTATTTTCTGGACCGATCGTGTTCACAGCTCTCTTGTACTTTGTCGCCTTCCTGTTGATTGTCGCGATCGCTTTGTGCGGCATTACGCGACGCAACTTGCGCCGATCGCCCTCACGATGGCACACCGCCGCGCCGGATAACGATCAGGAGCCATATCCCCGACAGTGGGAATGAAGCAAGCCGAGTGAAGAGTGCCGATAAGCCTTGGCGGAATAAGGTCGCGCACGCAAGCGTTTTATCTGACCCGTAAGCCTCGCCCCTCCCGACTTTATGCGGCGAGAGGCGTCCTTAAAACGCAGCAAGGAGAAGAATCCATGCCGTCCAGCAAACAAGCCAACCCCACTTGCCAGGTGGTGCGCCCCGGTGACAGTTATCAGGGCAAGCAGGCACTGTTGTACGAGCCCGGCGTTTCCGCCGATAGCGTTGGCGCAACGGGCATCCACATGCAGCTCGCGACCCTCCCGCCGCTCGCGCGCGCCAAGGCTCACAAGCATGTCGCCCACGAAACGGCCATCTACGTGATGAGCGGGCGCTCGGGGGTCTGGTTCGGCGAGGAGCTGGAGCGACATGCGTTCGTGAATGCCGGCGAATTCCTCTACATTCCGGCTAACATGCCGCACGTGCCCTACAATCCGAGCGATTGCGAAAACTGCGTGAGTGTCATTGCGCGCACGGATGCCAACGAGCAGGAAAGCGTGACGCTGCTCCCACACCTGGATTCGATCCACCCCTGAAAGAACTGCACAACACAGAGCCTTTAACAATGCACCCGAGCACCGATCCTGCATTCTTCCAACTGCTCGCCAGCAGCTACGAGCGCCTGCTAAAACGCCCGCTTGTACCGGTGGGTTCTGGCATCGGTAATGCTGCCCGCTGGCTCTACGACGAGGCACCATTCGCCGTTCTGGCTCACGACACGTCGCCCGATCCGCTCTTCGTCTACGGCAATCGCGCCGCGCAGCGACGCTTCGAGTACGCGTGGGACGAGATCGTCGGACTGCCGTCCAGGCTGTCGGCCGACGCACCGAACCGCGACGAACGGCAAGCGTTTCTGCAGCAGGTCGAACGAGATGGCTACGTCCAGGGCTATCGCGGAATCCGGGTGACGAAGTCCGGCAAACGCTTCTGGATCGAGAACGCGACGGTCTGGCAGCTTTACGACGACAAAGGCACGCATCGTGGCCAGGCGGCCATGATTCCCGAATCGCGCGACCTCGAGTCCTAAGTTGTGAGGTCTCGGGTGTGGGCCCCTGCTTCAGCGCGACTCGCCCCGCGCGGTCGGCCCGGCGTTACGATATCTGCTTTGAACCGACAGCCGATCCTTCCGCCTGAGCGCCGCCCTATGGAACTGAAGCAGATCCAGTATTTCATCGCTCTCTTCGAGGAGGGCACCGTGACCCGCGCGGCCAAGCGGCTGAACATCGCGCAGCCCGCGCTCAGCATGCAGATTTCGAAGCTCGAAACCGAAGTGCGGCAGACGCTCTTCGCGCGCGGCCCGCACGGCATGGCCCCGACCGAAGCAGCGCGGCTCATGTACCGCCTCTACACGCCGATCATGCGCGACATCGAACACGCCCGCGAGCATCTGAGCCGGCGCGATGTCATCGTGACCGGGCGCGTGTCGCTCGGGATGGTGTCGTCGGAAGCGCAAAGCGTGCTGCCCGAATCGCTCGCGCGGTTCGACGCCCTTTTTCCGCAAGTCGAAGTGTCCGTCGCGGACGGCTTCAGCGCGCAACTCATCGACGCCGTCGAAGCGGGCCGGCTCGATGCCGCGATCATCAACAAGCCGCGGGGGCGGCTCACGCTCGACGTGGAGCCGCTGCTCGTGGAAGAAATGGTGCTGGTGACGAGCGCGACTCACGGGCCGGATCTGCCGGAGACGATCGATCTCGTCACGCAGTCCGGTATCGAGTTTGTACTCCCCACGCGCCGCAACGGTCTGCGCGGCGCGCTCGATGCCGCTCTGATGGCCGCCGACGTCGTCATTCAGCCGAAGTTCGAGATCGATCTGCTCAGCACTATCGTGCAGTTCGTCGAGCAGAGCAGTATCGCGACCATCCTGCCGCGCGTCGTGGTGCAGGCGAAGGTGGACGAAGGTCTGCTGGAGGCGCGCACGATCGTCTCGCCGCCCATCGTTCGTCACATCATCCAGGTCACGCATCCCAAGCGGCCCATCGGGCCGGCCTCGCAAGCGCTGATCGCGATCATCACCGAGGAGATTCGTCGCGTGACCACTGGCGCACGGGCTTGGTGAAAACTCAACCGCCGCTCGGGCTCATCGGCTCACGCGCGCTGCGCGACGCATCGCTGCGCGTGCCGAACAGCGTGTCGCAGATCGGGAACGTGAGGTTGAAGTTCTGCGTCGCCATGAGTTCGGGATCGTGATGCGAGACGTGCAGGCGCCGGACCGTGTTGATGAGCGGCACGCGGTCGAGAAACGGGCTGTCGGTCACATGCGAAAGTGTGTGCAGCCCTTCGTACATCAGATAGTACGCGGCCATTGTCAGAAGCGCGATATAGCCAGCGTTACGTGAGAACGCAAAGCCGATCACCAGCGCGAGCGGCGTGGCCGCGAGCACGAATGCGACGGGCGCAAACGGCGGAAACAGCAACGCGCGCCAATGCCTGTGGCCCTTGTACTCCAGCGTCACATGCGTGAAAAAGCGGTGATGAACCGCGCAATGGCGCTTGTAGATCATGCTGAAATATCGGGTCGGCCGATGCAGCACATAGCGGTGCGCGGCCCACTCCGCCCAGTTGCCGAACAGAAAGAGCGGCACGACCGCGAGCCATTCCGCGAACGTCGGCGCATGAAGCTGCGCGGCGCAATAGACGATCACCGCCGTGGTGAAAATGAGCGTGAAACCGAGATGCATCTCTCCGCGATACCACCACGGCGTCGCCTGCACATATTCGTCGCGAAACTTGTAGGATCGCGCGCGAACGTCGTCGTCATACTTCATGATGAAGCGTCTCCATTTTTGTATCGGACACTGCGCGGGCGCGCTCTTCAGCGCGCCCGCCGATGCTTGCATGCTTCAGGACGGATTGCCCGTCGCTCCGTTTTCGAGCTTGCCGAGCGTCTCGGGCACGACGAACGCGCCAATCAGGAAGATCACGCTGATCGCGCCAACGAAAATCGCGAGCGTCGACGGCAACTGGCTCGCATCCTTCGCGACGAGCGAGACGAAAGTCGGCATCATCCCGCCGATGGCGAAGCCGATGTTCCATGAAAGACCTGTACCGGTCGCGCGGATCGCAGTTGGAAAGCGCTCGTTCAGGAAGATCAGGATCGGCGCATAGCCCGCGCTGCCGAGCGCGGAAAGCAGCACCGCATACACGCCGACCATCGTGATGCTCTGGGCGCCCGGCAGCAGCACGAAGAGCGCGGGCAGCGCGATCAGCCGGATGATGCCGAGCCACAAAAACGCGCTCTTGCGTCCGATGAACGTGCTCAGATGCCCCGCCGCCACGGAGGCGACGACCACCGCCACGCTGCAGATCATCAGGATGGCGGCGGCCGCGCCGTTGGGCGCGTGGCTCACGACCTTGAGGAAGGTCGGCAGATAGCCCGACGTGAGGTAATAGCCGCTGCCGCCGCCGATGGTCAGCAGCAGGTTCACGAACAGCACCTTGCGATAGTCCCGCGAAAACAGCGTCCGGACCGGCGAGCGCACCACTTCGACCTTGCCGCTCCTGACCTGCGCGGCGGCCCTGGCGGCCTTCTCGGCGGCGAGCTTCTTCCAGAGCGGCGATTCTTCGAGGCTATTGAATACGAAGAGGCCGAGCACCGAACTCAGGATGCCGGTGAAGAACATGCAGCGCCAGCCCCAGACGTCGAAAAGATCGCCGGGGAAAAGCGCCGACATCGCGAGATACGTGAGCGACGCGAGCAATGCGCCAAAGCCCGCGCCGCCACCGCCGATCAGCCCCGACACCGCGCCGCGATACTTGGGCGCGACCGACTCCGTGCCGATGGTATGCGTGGACGCCACCACGCCGCCGACGAATACGCCCTGCACGAGCCGCAGCAGGAGAAACACGATCGGCGCAACGAGGCCCACCTGCGCGACGGTCGGCAGCACGCCGAAGGCCGCCGTCGAGAGGCCGACGCCCACGACCGCGATGATCATCGCCCCTTTGCGGCCATGACGGTCCGCGTAGGAGCCGAAAAGCGCGGAACCGAGCGGGCGCATCAACAGCGTCACCGCGAAGGACGCGTAGACCGCCGCGAGCGAAAGCATCGCGTGTTGGGATGGGAAGAACAGACGCCCAACTACGGGCGCGACGTACAACAGGACGAACAGATCGAACAGATCGAGCGCCCAACCCATGCACGAGGCCAGGACTGCACCCATGACTTGCCGCTGGTTGACGGGAAGCGCGGCGACGCCTTCTTGCGCTGCTACGGACATTTCAATCTCCTTGTATGTCACCGGGCCGTCTTACGAGCGCGCCGGTGTCGTAGGCACGTTGATCTTTTGCGTGCTCTTGTCGAGGTTAAAAAAATCGTCAGTGCGCGGCGGCGAGCGGCGGCGGATCGGAGGCACTCGAGGCGCTGCAGGCGCTCGATGTGCCCGATGCCACGCTCGCGCGTCGCGCGGCGACCATCGCGTCGGCGATCTTCTCGGCGATCATGATGGTCGGTATGTTCGTATTGGCCGATGGCAGTCTGGGCATCAGCGATGCATCGACCACGCGCAGTCCCCGCGCGCCATGCACGCGCCCTTCGGCATCCGTGACGGCGTCGCGATCGTGCGCACCGCCCATGCGGCACGTGCCGCTCGCATGCCACACGCCGAACACGTTCGCGCAGATGAAATCTGCAAGCGCGCGATCGTCAGCGAGAAGCGCGGCCATATTCAACCCGCGCGTGAAAAAGCGGTCGATCAGCAAACGACGCAGCGGCGCGGGCGTGTCGAGCAGCGTGCCGAGCATCGCAGTAAGAAGCGCGTTGCGCTCGCCGACCCGGCTCAACGCCTTGACGCGCGGAGAAAACGCCGCTGGAAAAAAATCGCGCGAATCGCGCCCGAGCCCCGACGCCTCGACCACGCGCGCCAGCCTCCGCACGCCGGCGGCGAGCCGTTGCAGATCGCGTTCGTCGTCGAGCAGATTCAGGTCGATGCGCGGCGCAGCGGCGGTATCGGCGGATACGAGCTGCACGCGGCCGCGCGAGTACGGCCGGTTGCACCACAGGAAGAAAAGGCCGAGCCGGTTGCCCAGCTTGTGCCAAGCCGCGCGGGTCGCGCTCGACAGATACAGGTCCGACTCGTCGCAGCCCGCGACGCCCGAACTCATGCGCGCGGCCATCATGCTGGCGCGGCGCTGCGCGAGCGGCATGCGAAAGCGCGGTTCGAGAAAATGACAGAACGTGAGTGACGGGTGATCCTGCAGATTGCGCCCGACGCCCGGCCGATCCACCGTACACGCGATGCCGAGCGCCGCGAGGTCGCGCGCGTCGCCGATTCCGGCGCGCATCAGTAGCGCGGGCGACTGAAGCGCGCCCGCGCTCAGCACGACTTCGCCCGCTTCGAAACCCACGCGCTCGCCGCTTTGCGCCACTGCGATCACGCCGCGCGCCGCCGCCCCTACCATCACGATCCGCTCGACGCGAAGATTCGAATACACCGTGAGATTCGGGCGCTTGCGCGTGGCTTCGTCAAGATAGGCGATGGCTGTGGACACGCGCTTGTCGTCGATATTCGAGAACGCGCCGGGGAAAAAGCCGTCGCCGAACTCGCCGTTCTGATCCTGCAATTGCGCGACGCCGTTTGCGCGCAGGCCCTTCGCGAACGCATCGCAGAATGGAGGCCAGTCGTTCGGCATGATGCGGCGAATCGGTACCGGGCCGTCGCTGCCGTGCAGTTCGCCGCCTGGAAAGTTGACGTCGCGTTCGAGCTTGCGAAAGTACGGCAGTACGTCGCGCCATGCCCAGCCATCGGCGCCGTTCGCGGCCCACTCGTCGTAGTCGCGCGGCAGGCCCCGATTAGCCGACTGCACGTTGATGCTCGACCCGCCGCCCATCACGCGGCCTTGCTCGTAGACACGCGGCGCGGCGTCCCTGGTGGCTTTCGCCTTCAGGTCCGGCCAGATATAAGTGTCGCCACAGAAGACGGGCATCGGATAGCTGTCGAGAATGACTGCAGGCACCGCGCCCGGCGGCGTATCGGCGCCTGCTTCGATCAGCGCGACGCGCAGCGACGCCACGGCCGACAGCCGATGCGCCAACACGCATCCCGCCGAGCCGCCGCCTACGATCACGTAATCGAAGCGCTCCATCCTCTGTCTCCTGTTGTTTTGTGATGCTGCTTATCAACTTCCGCGAAACACCGGCTTGCGCTTGCCATGGAAAGCCTCGACGCCTTCGCGAAAATCGTCAGAGCTGCGCAGCCGGCTATAGCAATGCCCTTCCAGTTCAATAGCAATGGAAAGCGGCGCGTCTTCCGAATCGTTCAGCAGCTTCTTCGCCGTGCGCTGCGCGAGCGGCGAAAACACGCGCAGTTCGTCGACGAGCGCGTCGGTGGCGGTTTCCAGTTCCGTGTCGGCCACGCAGTCGACCGCGATGCCCCACTCGTAAGCCTGTTTGCCCGGAATGCGGCGCGAGCGCATCACGATGTCCTTGGTCCGGCCGATGCCGACCATCGCCTGAAGACGCGCCGAGCCGCCCGAGCCGGGAATCTGCCCGAGCTTCTGCTCCGGCAGCGCGTAGAAGGTCGTGTCGGTGACGATGCGGAAATCGCAAGCGAGCGACAGCTCGAACCCCACGCCGAAGCAGAAGCCGCGATTGGCCGCGATCACCGGCTTGGAGCAACGGGCGGGCGCCGCGATATTCCACGCGAGCTTCGACACGTGCTCCGGCGAAGCTTCCAGAAAGCCCTTGATGTCACCGCCACTCGAAAAGTGCTCGCCCGTCGCGCGCACCACGATCACGCGCACGCGCTCGTCGTCGTCCAGCGCTTCGAAGACGGTGCGCAACTGGTCGCGCGCGTGCATCGAAATGACATTGAACGGCGGCCGATGCAGGATAATGTCGGCGCGCTCGCGTTCGGCGTCGATCTCGACCGAGAAGCCGTCGAGGTCTTGCAGCAGCGTCTGGCCGCGATGGTTCAAATCGCTCATATCGGGTTACTCCTTTGTGGTCTGTGCAGGTTGAGCGTTACCGTCGGATGAGTACTCGCCCGCAGATAGCTTGCGGCGCAGAATCTTGCCGACCGGGGACTTCGGAATATCGTCGACGAACACGTAGTCGCGCGGGCGCTTGAAATTGACGAGATCGGACTGGCGGCACCAGGCGTCGAGCGCCTCGGCGTCGACGTAATCGCGGCGCTTGATGAACGCGACCACGCGCTGGCCCCAGCGCTCGTCCTTCACGCCCGCAACCGCGACTTCATCGACGGCCGGATGCAGCGAGAGCACCGATTCGATATCCACCGGCGAGATGTTTTCGCCGCCGCTGATGATCATGTCGTCGACGCGGCCGGTCACGTACAAATCGCCGTCGCGGTCGAAATAGCCCGTGTCGCCGGTGAAATACCAGCCCTCGCGCAGCGACTTCGCGTTCGCGTCCGGGCGGTTCCAGTAGCCTTCGAATGCCTCGTCGCCGAGCAGGTCCGCAATGATCTGGCCTTCCTCGCCGGCCGGTGCGATGTCATCGGGCGACACGGCGTCGAGCTTCACGACGCGCAGCCGCGTGTTCAGTCCCGCGCGCCCGGCGCTGCCCGGCTTGCGCGTCGCGTCCTGATCGATGCTGACCGTGTACACCTCGGACGAACCGTAGTGGTTGACGAAGAGTTCCGGCTTGAACGCTGCCGACAGGCGCTTGAGCAAACCATCGTTCATCGGCGCACCGGCGAAACCCAGCTTTCTGACCGACGAAGTATCGGTGTTGGCGAACGCGCTGTCCGCCAGCAGATCGTGATAAAGCGTCGGCACGAGATAGAGGCACGTGAGCCGATACTTCGCGATGGATTCGAGCGCGAGTTTCGCGTTCCAGCGACGCACGCAGACGAACACGCCGTCGACGAGCGCCATCGAAAGCAGCGAGCGCACGCCCATCGTGTGATAAAGCGGCATGACGCCGAGCGTGCGTTCGCCGCGGCGGTACAGGTTCTGCGCGACGTGCGCAAGCGCGCCCGCGCGTTCATGCCGATGGCGGCGCGGCACACCCTTCGGCTTGCCCGTCGTGCCGGATGTGTAGAGGATCAGCGAGATATCGTCGGCGCTGGCGTGAGTGGTCTCGCCGGTGTGCGCCCGTTCGCCTTCGACTAACAGCGCGTCGAAGGCGATCGTGCGGCCCGCAGCGTCGTCCAGACCGATGCGCGGCACATGCTGCGCGGCGGCGCTTTTCACGACGGCATCGGCGCAAACGGGTTCGTAGACTATCGCCTTCACACCCGCATCCGTCACGCAGTACTCGAGCTCGTCCGGCTTCGCGCGCCAGTTCAGCGGCACGATCACGATGCCCGAGAATTGCCCCGCCCAGTGCACCGTGGCCATTTCCCAGCGGTTTTGCAACACGACGAGCAACCGGTCGCCGCGTTGCAGTCCGAGTTCGCGAAGGGCATCGGCGACATTCAGAATCATGCGATGCCACTGCGCATACGTCAGTTGCAGCTCGCCATCGACGAGCGCCAGCGCGTTCGGGCTGCGCTCGACGCTTTGCACAAACGTGCGGCCGAGATCAAGCATGTCCGGCCTCCTTCTCGCCGCGAGCCTCGGCCTGACGACGCGCTGCGACATCGAGCACGGCCGTGACGATCGGCGTGTAGCCGGTACAGCGGCAGATATGGCCCGACAGCATGTCGCGCACCTGTTCCTCGGTCGGGTTCGGCACGCGTTGCAGATAGTCCGCGCACGACATCAGAATGCCCGCCGTGCAAAAGCCGCATTGCAGCGCGTGATGGCGCTGGAACGCCTGCTGCAAATCGCCGAGCGTCTGCTCGGGCGCAAGACCTTCCACTGTGTCGATGCGCCGCCCCTCGGCCTGCACCGCGAGCATCAGGCATGAGCGCGCCGCGACGCCATCCACCTGCACCGTGCATGCGCCGCACACGCCATGCTCGCAGCCGACATGCGTGCCGGTCGCGCCCAGTTCGTGACGGATGAAATCCGACAGCAGTTCGCGCAGCTCGCAATGGCCGCTGCGTTCGCGGCCGTTGAGCGTCAGCGTGATGCGCCGCTGCTCCCCCTGCCGCATGATGTTCTCCGATATGTTGCTGCTCACGTAGCCTCCTCTATCACGCGCCATCCCAGTTGCCGGACGAGATTGCGTCGATATTTCGCGCTGATGTGCGCGTCGTCCTGGGCGTTCAGTTTCCAGCTGAGGTCGTTCAATGCGCCGCGCAGATCGTCGCCTGTCAGACGCGGCCAGCTTTCCGCCACCGGCCGGTCCGCGACGCCGCCGACCGCGATACGGATCGACTCCTGGGTCACCACCGCCGCGCACGCAACGATCGCGAAATCGCCGTGCCGCACCGAGAACTCGGTGAACGCATAGCGCTCGCCGGGCTTCCTGAGCGGAAAGCGCACCGCTTCCACGAGTTCGTCCGGCTCGCGTGCGGTCATCAGCATTCCTTGAAAAAAGTCCTGCGCGACGAGCGTGCGGCGCTTCTTTTTCGAGCGCAGCATCACGTCGCCGCCGAGCGCGGCCAGCACGAGCGGCAGTTCTGCGCTCGGGTCCGCATGCGCGACGGAGCCACACACCGTCCCGCGATTGCGGATCTGAAAATGCGAGATATGCGGGAACGCCATCGCGAGCATCGGCACTTCGTCGCGCAGCGTGGAACGCCATTCAACGCTGCCCTGCGTCGCCGCCGCGCTCACGACAAGCTGGCCCGCTTTGTCATCCACGCGCACGGCGTCGAGTTCGGCCGTGCGCGAGATATCGACCAGCACGCGCGGCTGCGCGAGCCGCATGTTGAGCACCGCCATCAGCGATTGACCGCCTGCCAGCACGCGCGCGTCGTCGCCGGTTTGCGCGAGGGCGTCGAGTGCGTCTTGCGTCGTCATCGCGCGCAAGTAATCGAACGGAGCGGGCTTCATGTTTGCCTCCAGAAACGGCCGGGAAGCCGGGCGATCCACGACTTTCGCTCTTGAACGGGCTGGCCCGCCGCCTGCCGTCCGAGCGATTCGAACAATTGCTTCAACACGACCTTTGCCGCGCCTTCGAGCATGCGTCCGCCCACTGCCGCCACCTTGCCAGACACCTGCGCCTCATAGTCGTAAGTGAGGCGCGTGCCGGTTCCCTGTGGCGTCAGTTCGACGAGACCGTTGCCGCGCGCGCTGCCGAGCGGCGAAATGCCCGCACCCGCGAGCCGCAGCCGGCGCGGCGCGTCGATCTCCGACAAGCCGATGCGCGCCTCGAAACGCGCCTTGATCATGCCGACGCCCACCGTCACGTCCGCGCGATACTGGTTCCGCGCGGTCTCCTCGAGCGCATGGCAGCCGGGGATCACCTTCGCGAGCGCCTTGGGGTTGAGCAGCACGCCGAAGACTGCCTCGGGCGTCGCGGGCAGATCGACCGTGCCGCGCGCCGTCAGCGCCTTGCCGCCCGGCGCCGCCGGCTTCGCAGCCGGTGCTTCGCGCAGTTCGGGCCGCGACGGTTCGGGATCGTCGATGCCGATCAGCGCCATCACTTTGGGCGGCGTGAGCGGCAGGCGAATATCGTCGACGCCGAGGGCATCGGCCACCGCATTCGCGATGCACGGCGGCGTGCTCATGTTGTTGCCTTCGCCAAGCCCTTTCGCGCCGAGCGGTGTGAAGGGCGACGGCGTCTCCAGATGCACGATTACCGGATCGGGCACTTCGCAGGTCGTCGGCATCAGATAGTCGGCGAGCGTGCCGGACTGGAAGCTGCCGTCCGCGCCGTAGCGGAACTCTTCCATCAGCGCCGCGCCGACGCCTTGGGCGAACGCGCCGCGAATCTGGCCATCGGCAAGTGCGGGATTGAGCAGCGTGCCGGCGTCGTGCGTCGTCACGTAACGGTCGATGCGCACGCGCCCCGTCACGCGATCTACTTCGACGGCGCACATGTCGAACGCGAAGCCATACGCCGCCGACGTGTTGATGCGATCCTGCTCGTCGGGAGCGTCCATGTGCGGCGGCGACCAGAAAACGCTCTCGCGCAGACCCGGCTCCTCGCCTTCCGGTAACAGCGCGGGCGCCCAGTGCGGCGCATTGCTCGCGGCGCGCGCGAACGGCAACGCGCGGTCTTCGGCTCCGTTCGGAAAAACGCGCGCGCCTTCGAAGCGCACGTCGCCGGGCGCGCATCCGAACTGCTTCGCGAGAATGCGTGCGAGCTTGTCGCGCACGCGGGTCGCGGCCAGATGCACCGTGCCGGCCACCGCGCCCGCGAATCGGCTCGAATAATTTCCCGCCGCGACGGACCACGCATCCTTGTGCGTATCGAATTCGACGTTGACGACGATGTCCTTCGGGTCGAGCCCGAGCACATCTGCGACGACCTGCGCGCACACCGTCATGTGGCCCTGGCCCGCCGGCGTCGACGCGATGGTGACGACCACGCCGCCGAGCAGATCGACGCTCACTGTCGCGCTGGCGATCGCGCCGTTCTTCGGCCCGGCTTTCTTGCGGGCGTCGGGCGGCATCACAGTCGTGATGTATCCCATGTTCGAAACCGACGGCTCCACGATCGCCGCGAAGCCGATGCCATAAAGACGCCCAGCCTTGCGGGCCGCATCGCGCCGCGCGACGAGTTCGTCGTAGCCGCCTTCGATCATCGCGCGGCGCAGCGCTTCCTGATAGTTGCCGGAGTCGAGCAGCGCGCCCGCCGTCGCGCGATACGGAAAGGCATCGGCGGGAACAAAGTTGCGGCGGTATACATCGAGCACATCGAGATTCAGTTCGACGGCGATACGCTGAATGAGCCGTTCCAGCGCGAAGTAGACCTGCGGTCCGCCGAAGCCGCGTACGAGTCCGGTCGGCGTCTTGTTCGTCAGCACGACGCGGTTGCGCACGACGAGATTAGCAATGGCATATGCGCCCGTCAGGCAGCCGTGCATCCGGTAGAAGGTCGCGGGTTCGGGCGCGCGCACGTAGCCGCCGACGTCTTCGAGTTGGTCATAGGAAAGCGCGACGATGCGGCCATCGCTTTCAACGGCCGCTTCGATGGTCGAAAGACGCGCGGTCGCCGAAGTCGCCGCGCTCAGGTGTTCCAGCCGGTCCTCGACCCACTTCACCGGCGCGCCGGCCTTGCGCGACGCGAGGCACATCAGCACGACGTAGGGAAACACCGCCTGCTTGACGCCGAAGCTGCCGCCGGAATCGCGCGGGGCCTTATGACGCAGACGGTTCGCGGGAACGTTGAGCGCCATCGCCATGACGGCATGCAGCGAGAACGGTCCCATGAAATTGGAGGTGACGTCATAGCCTTCGTCGCCCGACAGATACTCGGCGATCACCACGCCGCATTCGATCGGCGCGCACGTATTGCGCGGATAGTGCGCGACGAGCTTCACGCGATGCGGCGCGTTTTCGAACGCGTCTTCCGGTTCGCCATAACGGAAATGCCGATCGCTGATTACGTTGCTGCCGACGCGCTCGTGCAACACCGGCGCATCGTCTCGCACAGACTGTTCGATGGACGTGACCGGATCGAGCATCGCGTATTCGACCTTGATGAGTTCGAGCGCGTCTTCCGCTAGCGCGCGCGATTCCGCCATTACGACCGCGACCGGCTCGCCGACGTAGCGCACGCGGTCCATCGCGAGCGCCCACTGCTCCATGGGTGACTTCACGCCGACGACGAACGGTCGCGACCACGCGGGTAAATCGTCGCGCGTGAGCACGCCGCGCACGCCGTGCAGCTTCGATGCTGCGTCCGTATCGATGGACACGAGTTCCGCATGCGCATGTGGCGAGCGCAGAATCGCTGCGTGCAGCGTGCCTGGCTTCACGGCGATATCGTCGCTGTAGCGGCCGCGGCCCGTGAGAATCGCGGGGTCTTCGAGGCGCTGCATGGGCCGGCCAACGTAGGGCTGCGGCGTAGCGGCATCGCCGTCGGCCACGCGCGCGTTGAGATCCGCAAATCCGCTTTCGCGCTGGTTCATGGCGTCACTCCTTGATCTTCACCGCGGCCGCCGAATTCGACGGCGAGACCGCTCCAGCGACGCGCAATCTCGCCGTGCTCCATACCGAACAGATCCAGAATGCGCCCGACTGTGTGATCGACGACATCGTCGATGGTCTTTGGATGCGCATAGAACGCCGGCACCGGCGGCATGACGATGGCGCCCATTTCGGTCGCCAGCGTCATGTTGCGCAGATGCGCGAGATTGAGCGGCGTCTCGCGCGCGACCAGCACGAGGCGGCGGCGCTCCTTGAGCATCACGTCGGCGGCGCGGGTCAGCAGATTGTCCGCAAAGCCGTTCGCGACACCGGCGAGTGTTTTCATCGAACACGGCGCAATCACCATGCCTTCGCTGAGGAACGAACCGCTCGCCACAGCCGCGCCGATATCACGCACGTTATGCACGACGTCCGCGAGTCGATCGACGTCGCCGCGCGCGATGCCGAGCTCCTGCGCCGCCGTCACCGCACCCGACGCAGACACGATCAGATGCGTCTCGTGTGTGCCGAGGCGCCGCAGCGCAGCGAGGAGCCGCACGCCGATGACCGCGCCGCTTGCGCCCGATATGCCCACGACGATGCGCTTGTTCCGCTCAGCCATGATCGCGCGCCAGGTAGGCGTCGAGCGCGCTGTTGTCAGCGGCAACGAGCGCGGTCAGATTTGCCGTGTCCTGACCCGGGATGCGCACGCGTGTGAACACATGCGCTGGATAGACGACCGGGCGCGTCGCGTCGAGTCCCATCTTCGCGCTGACGCCTTGCAGATGCGGGGGGGCGTCGTCCGGTTGGCCGACCGTGGTCGAGGGATCGAGCGGCGAGCCTTGCGCGCCCGCGATGACGACCAGATCGCGGTCGGCCTGGAAGCGCGTCGCGATCGCCCATTCGATTTCCGCTGGATCGTGCACGTTCACGTCCATGTCCACCACGACGACCTGCTTGATGTCGTAGTGCGCGCCGAACGCGCACAGAATCACGTTCTTCGCTTCGCCTTCGCGTTTCTTGTCGAACTGCACCCACAGGTGATAGCGGCACACGCCGCCCACCGACAGATGCACGTCGTTCACCGCCGGATGGCTACGCTGCAGATGCGCAAGGAGCGTCGCTTCGCGCGGAATCGCTCCGAGCAGCAGATGCTCCATTTCGGCCGGCACGATCGTATGAAAAATCGGGTTGCGCCGATGCGTCACCGCCGTAACTTCTATCACTTCGCGGGCTTCTTTCGCGCTGTAGTACTTCGGGAACTCGCCGAACGGACCTTCCGGCTCGCGCACGTTCGGCAAAATGCGCCCTTCTATGACGATCTCCGCGAACGCGGGCACATGCACACCGCTCGTCACGCATTGCGCGACCGGCAGCGGCGCGCCGTGCAGCGCGCCGGCGATTTCGAGCTCGTCGTTGTCGATCGGTGTGATCGCTTGCGAGGCGAGCATCGTCAGCGGATCGACGCCAATCGCGACGGCCACGTCGAGCGCATCGCCCGCTTCCTCGGCGCTGCGCTGGAACGCGTACAGATGGCGCGGCAGCAGCAGAATCGCCATGCGATCGCGACCATGCACCTGTATGCGGTTGATCGACACGTTCTGCACGCCGGTGCGCGGGTTGCGCGCAATCACGAGACCCGCGGTGATGTATGGGCCGTTGTCATGCTCGCTGTGCGTGGGAATAGGCAGAAGCGCGTGCAAATCGATTCCGCTCGTATGTACCACTTGCTGGCACGGCGCGTCCTCGCGCGCAACGAGTTTCGACGCTAGCGGCTCGGCGGCAGCGGCGGAAAAACGTGCGAGCAAAGCGGCTTCGTCGACGCCCATCGCTTCCGCAATCCAGCCCCGCTTCGACATGAATCCGCTCACGACAGGAACCGCATGGCCGCCGGGGCGCGTGAAAAACGCCGCCTGCGTGCCGTCGAGTCGCTTCGCGACAGCTGCGAGTTCGTGTTCGAGCGCAACCGGCTTCTCGATGGTCGCGAGGCGTCCCGTCTTCGCGAGATGCGCGAGCCAGTCGCGCAGTGAGAGCGAGCCTGCGTCCGGGCTTTCAGGGGCCCACGACAATGAGGAAATGCCGTGCTTTGCGGCATCGCGAATATTCATCGACGTCTCCATCTTTGCTGTGCCTCGCTAAGTGACGCGGTAGCGAGCGATGGCTGAAGCGTAACGAGATCGCGCCATAACTTCTAATACCGTTTTTTGATGCGGCAGATCATTCGCTCTTATATCGGTGTTAGCCCCAATGACAGCTTTCTGATAGTTGCGTATCAATAGACCGGTCTCGCAGCGTGCATGGGCGGCCGTACGCGGCAACGGCGCGCAACAGGCACGCAGCGTCGACCGTGATATCGCTGTGGGCAGCTATTAGTGCTGCTGATACGAAAAAGGGCGAGATGGACCTCAAGCAAATCCAGTACTTCATCGCGCTGTTCGAGGACGGCTCGGTGACGCGGGCGGCAAAGCGCCTGAATATCGTGCAGCCCGCGCTCAGCATGCAGATCGCGAAGCTCGAGGACGAATTGAATCAGCAGCTCTTTGAGCGCGGCGCGCACGGCATGGCGCCGACCGCGGCCGGGCGGCTGATGTACCGCCTGTTTCTGCCGATCACGCGCGACCTCGCACACGCGCGGCAGCAACTCGTTCAGCGCGACGAAGTCGTGACGGGACACGTCAACATCGGGCTGATTGCGTCCGTCACGGAAAGCGTGCTCGCGGATTCACTCTCGCGCTTTCATGCGCAATATCCCGATGTCGAAGTCACGGTCGCCGACGGCTACAGCGCAACTTTCATCGACTGGGTGGCGGGCGGTCAGCTGGATGCGGCGATCATCAACAAGCCGCGTGCGCGTCTGTCGCTCGACTCCCGCGCGCTGCTCGACGAAGAGATGGTGCTCGCAACCAGCGCCGCGCACGGCCCCGATCTGCCGCACGCCATTGAACTCGCGCAGCTGCCCGAGCTTGAACTGGTGCTGCCGACCAAGCGCCATGGCCTGCGCGGCGTGCTCGACAGTGCTGCGCAGCATGAAGACGTGCTGCTCGCGCCGCGCTTTGAAATCGACGTCCTCTCGACCATCCTGAAGCTTGTCGAAAACACGCGTTTTGCGACGATCCTGCCGCGCATCGTGGTCGAGCGCGCGGCGCGGCATGGCACTTTGCGCGCGTGCCCGATTCTCGCGCCGCGCATCGTGCGGCATATCGTCTGTGTGAGCCATCCGCGAAGGCCGTTGAGCGCCGCGGCCGAAGCGCTGATCGCCATCATCGGCGACGAGCTACATCAAGCGTCGAATATTTCGTCGAACGAACCATCCCATTCTTTAAAGGACCGCTCCACATGAATGCATCGCACTGGATTGCCGGCGAATGGACAGGCACGCCTACCCTCGACAGCATCGATCCCGCCACAGGCGAGGCCATCGGCCGCTTCGCCGACGGCGGCGCGCCCGAGGCCGATACCGCCATAGCGGCCGCGCGCCATGTGTTCGACCGCACTACGTGGGCGCAGGACGCACGTCTGCGTCAGGACGTGCTGCTCGGCTGGGCGGCGGCGCTCGACAACGAACGCGAAACGCTCGCGACGCTGCTCACACGCGAGAACGGCAAGGCGATTGCACAGTCGCGCGCAGAGATAGCGGCCGCGATTTCCGAAGTGCGTTATTACGCGGGCCTCGCGCGGCATATCGCCGGTCATGTGCTGGAGCCGGAGCCGGGCACCATTTCGGCGATGCTGCGCGAAGCCGCGGGCGTCGCCGCGATCATCGTGCCGTGGAACGCGCCGGCGGTGCTGCTGGTGCGCTCGCTTTCGCCCGCGCTCGCTGCGGGCTGCACGGCGGTCGTGAAGCCCGCCGCACAGACATCGCTGCTGACCGCCGCGATGCTGCGCTGCTTCGAGCACACGGCGCTGCCCAAGGGCGCGGTGAATCTCGTCAACGAGCAAGGACACGCCGTGAGCCAGCGGCTGGCCGATTCGCACGGCGTGGATGTGGTCAGCTTCACGGGATCGACGGCGACAGGCAAGAAGATCATGGCCGCGGCGGCTGACAGCATGAAGAAGCTGTCGCTCGAACTTGGCGGCAAGTCCTGCTGCGTGGTATTTGACGATGCCGATATCGCGACCATCGCACCGCGCCTCGCGCGAGCCGCGACGATCATCTCGGGGCAGCAATGTACGGCCGCACGCCGCGTGCTGGTTCATGCGTCACGTGCCGCGCAAATGCGCGAGTACCTTGCGGGGGCGCTGGCTAAGCTGAAGGTCGGGCCGGGCATCGATCCAACGACGGATATTGGGGCGCTCATCGACGCTTCGACGCGCGATGCCGTCGAGCGCACCATCAATCGCGCGTGCGACATGGCAGACCGCGTATTGCTGCGCGGCGCGGGCTCCGGCCATGCGTTTCTGTCGCCGACGCTTGTCGAACACAGCGATCCGAAAGCGTTCTTCTGTCAGGACGAGATTTTCGGGCCGTTCGTCACGCTCGAAGTTTTCGAAAGCGAGCAGGAAGCGTTTAAAAAGGCCAACGATACGGTCTTCGGACTGTCCGCCAGCGTGTGGACGCACGACGGCGCGCGGGCGTGGCGCACCGCGCGAGCGCTGCGCAACGGGACGGTGTGGATCAACGATCACAACAAGCTGTTCGCGGAAGCGGAGACGGGCGGCTACCGGCAGAGCGGGCTCGGGCGTTTGCATGGTTACGATGCGCTCGCCGACTTCACGGAAATCAAGCACATCTGCATGCCGGCAGGCGTCGCCGATGGCGTGACACCGCTGCGATGAGGGGGTGAGCGGACGGGGAACTCCGTCTGCTGTCCAACGTAATGACGCCGGCACAGCCGGCGCCGGACCGGGAACGCGTACAGAGACGTCCGGCCTCGAAGGCAAGATTACCGGATTGTAATCACGTGCCGGATCGCGGATCGGTATGATTCGAAAATCACTCTGGCCGGGAGCCCAATGATGCGAATCCTGATCGTCGAAGACGAGGTAAAGACCGGGGCGTACCTCAAAAAGGGCCTTGAGGAATCAGGCTATGCGGTCGACGTCGCGAACGACGGCCCCCAAGGGCTGATCCTCGCGCAGGAAGAACAATACGACGTAATCGTGCTCGACGTGATGCTGCCCGGCATGGACGGCTGGACTGTCGTCAAGACGCTGCGTAGCACCCGCACTACACCGGTGCTCTTCCTGACGGCCCGGGACGACGTCAGCGACCGGGTACGCGGCCTCGAACTCGGCGCGGACGACTACCTCGTCAAACCGTTCGCGTTCGTCGAACTGCTCGCGCGTGTGCGCACGCTAGCGCGTCGCGGGCCACCGCGCGAGAGCGAGCTGATTAACGTCGGCGACCTCGAGATTGACGTGAACCGGCGGCGCGTCAAGCGTGGTACCACGCGCATCGATCTGACGCCCCGCGAATTCTCGCTGCTGCAACTGCTCGCACGTCGTCACGGCGAAGTGATGAGCCGCACACAGATCGCGTCGTATGTGTGGGACATGAACTTCGACAGCGACACCAATGTCGTCGAAGTTGCAATCCGGCGGTTGCGCACGAAGATCGACGACGATTTCCCCGTCAAACTGATCCACACGGTGCGCGGGGTAGGCTATGTGCTCGACGTAAAGGACGTCGCCTGATGCGCGGCCGGTCGCTGACCGCCACGCTTGCTCTTGCCTTCGGCGGTACGACGCTCGCGGTGTTCGCGCTGGTAGGCAGTTTTGTGTATCTGGCGCTGGACCATCAGATCAAGGCCCAGGACGATCTCGACATCGTGCTCGCCACGCGCCACGCGAGGCGGCTCGCGGAAGAACTTGAGGCACTGGGCGGCATACGCGAACACGGCGACCGCCTGGTGAGCACAGTGCTCGGCAACGAGGCGATGTCGATGGTAGTCACCGACCGGCAAGGCAATGTACTGATCTCGCACAATCTCGCGAACGCGCCCACCGGGTCCGCTGCTTCAGCGAGCTCAGCTGGTTCAGCGGCCGCGGGCCTGTCCGCAGCGGGCGCCGCGCCGTTGCCCCGCGTGGCGCCGGTGCCGGCGGGCGCCCGCATCACCGAGGCGTCGATCGCCGACTGGCGCGACAGCGCCGGCGCACCGATACGCGGCATTGTCGCCGCAGCTCAGCTGCGCAATGGCGAGATCGCGAACCTGCTGATCGCGCGGAACATGACCGACCGCTGGCTGTTGCTCGACCGCTACCGCGACAAGCTTCATCTGGCCGGTGCTGCCGGCGTCGTGCTCGCGTTCATGCTTGGCTATCTGCTGATCCGCGCGGCGCTGCGGCCGCTGCGCGACATCGCCGCGAGCGCGGGCAGCGTCACCGTCGACCGGCTGCACACGCGCATATCGGTCGCGCACGTGCCGCTCGAGCTTGAAACGCTGGTCGCGTCGCTCAACGCGATGCTGCAGCGCATGGAAGATGGCTTCCAGCGCCAGTCGCGCTTCACCGCAGATCTGGCGCACGACATGCGCACACCGCTTGGCAACATGCGCGGCGCGACCGAAGTCGCACTCGCGCGGCCGCGCTCCCTTGAAGAATACGAGGCGCTCCTCGCATCGAACCTCGAAGAGTGCGACCGGTTGTCGAGAATGATCGAAAACGTGCTGTTTCTCGCGCGCGCCGAGCATCCGCAATTCGTCAAGCACATGCGCAGCTTCGATGTCGTGCAGGAGCTCACGCACATCGCCGAATACTTCGAAGGCGTCGCCGACGAAGCGAACGTGACGGTGAAGGTCACCGGCCACGGGATGCTGACGGCCGACCTCGAACTGTTCCGCCGCGCGGTCAACAATCTGCTGGTGAACGCGATCCGTTATACACCGCCGCGCGGACGCATCACCCTCGACGCGCAGGCAGGCGAGCGGCGAATGCAGATCGTCGTCGCAAACGAGGGCGAGCCGGTCGCGCCCGAACATCTCGAACGGATCTTCGATCGTTTCTACCGTGTCGACCCGTCGCGCAGCACGCTTCGCCCATCGGGCGCCACGCGCGAAGCAACGGGTTCGGCCGGGCTCGGCCTTGCAATCGTGCGGACCATCATGGAACTGCACAACGGCACGGTGCGCGCCGCGAGCGACGCATCCGGCACCCGCTTCATCCTGAGCTTTCCGGGCGGCTGACCGGCCCCGCAGCAGGCTCGCTCCACGGTCCGCCCAGCGCCTTTAGCAGCGCTACGCTCGCGGCGAAACGGCGAGCGTCGATCTGCTCGTCATTGCGTTCGTTCGTGAGCGCAATGGTCTGCGCGGTGACGACGTCCAGATAACTGACAGCGCCGGCCTGATAGCGGTTCGTCGTGAGGCGTAGCGACAGGTCCGCCGCGGCGCTCGCGCGGTGCTGGCTGACCGCTTCGTCCGCGAGCGTGCGCAGCGCGGACAGGTTGTCCTCGACCTGCTGTAACGCGAGCAGCACCGATTGCCGGTAATCCGCCACGGTCCCGTCGTACTGCGCGGTAGCGCTGCGCAGCGTCGCTTTGCGGCGGCCGCCGTCGAACAATGTGCCTGCCAGTTGCGGGCCGAGCGACCAGAAGAGACCAGGCGCTGTGAGCCAGGGGCTGAAAAACGTACTCTCCAGTCCCGCGCTCGCCGAGAGCAGCAGATCCGGAAAGAACGCCGCATGCGCTTCGCCGATCTGTGCGTTGGCCGCGGCCACGCGCCGCTCGGCGGCGGCTATGTCGGGCCGCCGTTCGAGCAGTTGCGAAGGCAGCCCTGCGGGAATCGCGGGCAGCGTCGACGATGCCGACGAAGCGACGCGCGGCGGCAGCGAGAATGTCGACGCGGGTTCGCCGACCAGCGTGGCGATCGCGTGCTGCAACTGGTCGCGAGATACGTCGATGTCGCTGTCCTGCGTGCGTGTGGATTCAAGCTGCGTGGTCGCCTGAGCGACCGCGGACGCGTCGATCGCGCCGTCGCGCAACTGCTGCTGCAGCAGTTGCAGTGCCGCCGCATAAGCAGTGACGGTACGGTCGAGCAACTGCTTCTGCCTGTCGAGCGCACGCAACGCGAAGTAGTCCAGCGCGAGATCCGCACTGACCGACAGACGCACCGCTTCGAGATCGGCGGCGCTCGCCTGCGCGCTGGCACGCGCGGCTTGCGTCGCATCACGCACGCGGCCGAACAGATCCGGCTCCCAGGTCGCCGTCAGCCCCGCCGTATAGTCGGGCACGGTCTTGCCCGCGAGCGAGCGGCCCTGCACGTTCTGCGACGTACGAAAACGGTCCGCCGCAAGGCCCGCGGTGACGGTCGGAAAAAAGCCTGCGCGCTGGTAGTCCACCATCGCGCGCGCCTGCTGCAACTGCGCGACTGCCTTGCCGACGGTCTGGTTCGAAATGTCGACGCGCGCTTCCAGGCGGTTCAACTCCGGATCGTCGAATACTGTCCACCAGGAGCCACGCGGCGTGCCGTCCGCGGGCGCCGCCGGCGCCCAGTTCGCCGCAGCGGCAAGCGGCGCACCCGCGTAATGCGCCGGCACCTCGGCCGACGGCGCATGGTAGGCCGGCAGCGTCGTGCAGGCCGACAGCATGGCGACAGCCAGCGCGGTCATGGCAAGCGGTTTCACGCGAGGTATATGCGGACCACTCGAAGCGGAAAGCACTGGTCGCGACATCAGTTGTGTCCTCCCGAAACGATGCTGACCGGCTGGCCCGCGCCTAGCGAATCGCCCGGATTGTCGATGACCCGGTCCGTGGTCGCGAGGCCCGACGTGATCTCGACACGCGTGCCGAAGTCGCGGCCGAGGTGCACGGTTTTCAGCGCAGCGCGGCCGCTCGCATCGACGACCGCGACCATCGTGCCGCCGGGACGGAACATCAGCGTACTGACGGGCACGTCGAGCGCCACGGAGGCCGCACGCAACTGCAAATGCACCTGCACGTAGGCGCCGGGCATCAGCGCGCCGTCGGGATTGTCGACGTCGACTTCCACGCGCAGGGTCCGGCTCGCCGGGTCGATCGCGCCGGTCGTGCGCGCGACACGCCCCGCTATTTGCCGGCCAGGGTACTGAGGCGCCGTCAGATAGACGCCCGTGGATGCCGTCACGTATGGCGCATCGTCCTCTGGCACGTCGACGAACACGCGCAGCGTGCCGGTCTGCTCGACGTGGAACAGCTCGCCGGACATGCCCGCCGCGCCGGGCGTCCCGCCCGCGGTCACGAGCGCGCCGACATCGACGTTGCGCGCGGTGACGATCCCGTCGAATGGCGCGACGATCTTCTCGTACGAGACCAGTTCGCGCAGATGCGCGGCGTTTGCGTGTGCGGACGCGAGCATCGCGCGGCGTGCTTCCATGTCGTTCATTTTCGTGTCCGCGTCCTGCTGCGCGACTGACTGCGTTTTCAGCATGTCCTGCCAGCGCTGCGCGGTCGCCTTCGCGTAGTCGAAGTTGGCCTGTGCGGTCGCCTCGTCTGCGCGCACCTGGCGATATTGCGCGTCGAGGTCCGGCGCATCGATCACGGCGAGCGTTTCGCCGGCCTTCACATGCGCGCCGATGTCGGTGCTCCAGTGCGCGAGATAGCCACTCGTGCGTGCGTAGATCGACGCGTCGGCGAACGGCGTCACTGCACCGGGAAGCAGCAGCTCCTGCACGGCTGGCGCCGGCTGCGGCGCGATCACCGATACGCTCACCGCGGTTTGCGCGGCGGCCTGCCGCGCGAGCGCGGCGCTCGCATGCAATCGCGGCGCGATGCCTGCTGCAAGCAGCGCGAGCGCCAGTGCCGCGACAACGAACGGCATCGCGTGACGGCGCGGCGCAACGCGGCGCGCGCCGTTGTCGACGGAATCCGGCGGAGTGGATGAATCGGTCATGAGCGAGTTCTCATCGAAGTCGGAATCGAAATCAGGGGGCGGAGGCAGTGGTATCGGCGGCATCAGTCCGGCGGCCGCGTGCCGCGCGGCGTCGCTCGAGCGTCGCATGCGCGATGCCGTAAACAACCGGCACGAACAGCAGCGTCGAGATCGTGCCGAACGCGAGCCCGCCGATCACCGCACGGCCGAGCGGCGCGTTCTGTTCGCCGCCGTCGCCGAGGCCAAGCGCCATCGGCAGCATTCCGATCAGCATTGCGAGCGCGGTCATCACGACCGGGCGGAAGCGGCTGAAGCCCGCTTCGAGCGCTGCCCGCAGCGGCGGCATGCCGCCGCGATGCAGCTCGCGCGCCGCGTTGATCACCAGAATGCTGTTCGCGGTCGCAATGCCGATGCAGAGGATCGTGCCCGTCAACGCCGGCACACTGAGCCGCGTATTGGTCGCGAACAGCATCCACGCAATGCCCGCGAGCGAGCCCGGCAAACCGCTGATGATGATCAGCGGATCGAGCCACGACTGGAAGTTCACGACCATCAGCAGATACACCAGCGCGATCGCGAACACCAGACCGCCGGCCAGGCCGGAGAACGAATCCTGCATCGCCTGCACCTGGCCGCGTACGACGATCGAAGCGCCAGGCGGCAATTGCGTGCGCGCCTCGTCGACGAGCTTCGTCACGTCGGTGGCCACACCGCCAAGGTCCCTACCCTGCGCCGACGCGAAAATGTCGAGCACGGGCTGCACGTTGTAGTGCGAGACTACCGCTTCCTGGTTGCCGCGCGAAAGCGTGCCAAGCGCGCCGAGCAGATTCTGCGGCTGCGGACCTGCCGACACATTAGCGGCGGCGCTCTTCGCGGCCGGCGCGGCAGCGCCCGGCGCGACCGGCACGTTGGCAAGCGACTGCAGCGAACCGACGTCGTACTGCGGCATCATCGTCATCAGCGGATAGCTCACGCCGTTGTGCGGGTCCATCCAGAAGTTCGGCGATGTTTGCGAACTGCCGGAGAGCGCAATCAGCAGGTTCTGCGAAACGTCGCGCTGCTGCAGACCTGCCTGTATCGCGCGGGTGCGATCGACATTCACGTTGATCGCGGGTTCGTCGCCGGGCTGCTGGATGCGCGCGTCGACGAGCCCGCGCACGCCGCGCAGTTTCGCGAGCAGACGGTCCGCAACGACGCGGTTCGCGGCGAGCCGGTTGCCGACGATCTGGATGTCGATCGGCGCGGGCAAGCCGAAGTTCAGGATCTGACTCACGATGTCGGCCGGCAGGAACGAGAACGTCACGCCCGGAAACGCACGCGTGAGCTCGTCACGCAGCGCGGCCACGTATTGCGCGGTTGGCCTGTGTCCCGAGGCGAGCGTGATCATCACGTCCGCGTCTTCCGTGCCGATCGGGTCCGACGAGTCGTAGGTCAGATTGATGCCGCTCACCGGCACGCCGATGTTGTCGAGGATGGTGGTGATCTGCTTCGGCGGAATCACGCTGCGGATGCGCGCTTCGACTTGGTCCGTGATTCGCGCGGTTTCCTCGATTCGCGTGCCGGTCGGTGCGCGCAGATGAAGCCGGATCTCGCCGGTGTCGACTGACGGAAAGAAGTCGCGGCCGGCGAACGCGAGCAACGAGGCGGACGCCATGCACACGATCAGAAAGCCCGCGATGAAGCGCCCCGGCCGGTCGATCCCACGAGCAAGGGCGGCGCGATAGCGCTCACGCAGACGCTCGAAGCGCGATTCGAATGCCGCCTGGAAACGCACGAGGCGCGCGAGCGGCCCGGAGCCTGTCGCAGGCTCCCCGCTGCGCGCGCGCATCAGGTACATCGCGAGCGTCGGCACCAGCGTGCGCGAGAAGAAATACGACGCGCACATCGCGAAGACCACCGCTTCCGCGAGCGGCACAAATAAATAACGTGCGACGCCGGACAGCATGAACATCGGCACGAACACAATGCAGATGGACAGCGTCGACACGAACGTCGGCACGGCGATCTCGCCCGAGCCGGTCAGAATGGCGTCGTGCAGCGACTCGCCGTTCTCGAGGTGATGCGTGATGTTCTCGATCGCGACAGTGGCGTCGTCGACCAGAATGCCGACGGCGAGCGCGAGCCCGCCGAGCGTCATGATGTTGATGGTCTGCCCCAGCGCCGACAGTGCGATCAGCGAGGTCAGCACCGCGAGCGGAATCGACACCGCAATGATCAGCGTTGCGCGCCAGCTGCCCAGAAACAGCAGGATCATCACCGCGGTCAGGCACGCGGCGATCACCGCCTCGCGCGCCACACCCATGATCGCGGACTTGACGAACACGGACTGGTCCGACAGCGCCGTGATATGCAGCGCGCTCGGCAATCCGGCCGCGATCTTCGGCAGCATCGCCTTCACTTGCTGAATGATGGTGAGCGTCGAGGTGTTGCCCGATTTCTCGACAGTCAACAAAGCAGCACGCTTGCCGTCGCTGCGCACGATATTGGTCTGCGGAGCGTAGCCGTCGCGCACGTGCGCCACGTCGCGTACATAGATCACGCTGCCGCCCGCGGTCTTCACCGGCAGGTCGTTCAAAGCGGCGACGGTATCGGTGCTGCCGTTCATCTGCACGTTGTATTCGCGCGTGCCGATCTTCGCGGTGCCGCCCGGCAGGATCAGGTTTTGCGCGTTGACCGCGTTGACAACGTCGATCGGTGCAAGCCCTTTGGCCTGCAGCGCACGCGGATCGATGTCCACCATGATCTGCCGCACCTTGCCGCCGAACGGCAACGGCACCGATGCGCCCTGCACCGTCGCAAGCTGCGTGCGGATGAAGCTGTTGCCGAGGTCGTACAGCTGCTGCTCGGACAACGTGGGGCTCGACAGCCCAAGCTGCAGAATCGGAACCGTCGACGCGTTGTACGTGATGATGTTCGGCGGCAGTGTGCCCGGCGGCAGAATACGTAGGATCGACGCTGAGTTTGACGCCGCCTCAGCAATCGCGCGATTGATGTCCGCGCCCTGATGAAAAAATATCTTCACGACCGACACGCCGTTCAGCGACTGCGACTCGATGTGCTCGATGTCGTCGACGTCGGACGTGAGCGCGCGCTCGTAGCTCGACGTGATACGGCTCGCCATGTCCTGCGCGGAGAAGCCGTTAAACGTCCAGACGATGCTGACTACTGGAATATCGATGTTCGGAAAGATGTCGGTGGGCGTGCGCATGATCGACATCGGCCCGACAATCAGGATCAATACGGCGAGCACGACGAACGTATACGGTCGCCGCAGGGCGAGCCTGACAATCCACATAACGAATTCCCGATAGAAAGGCAGAGAAGTGCCCAGTGCATGGGTCGCGGGCTCACGCACTGCAAGGCCAGTGTTCGGCGAAAGTATGCGGACACGGTGCTTACTGCTTCCGGTCCTGCACATTACAAGTCGGTTATCTGCTTCAACAGCCGAAACACGTGGGAGGTGCAGGACAGCCACTGCACTCGAGAAGAGATAACCGAACGGTAATCCGCTGGTCAGAGTCGGGACAGGTCGAATCACCAGAATGAAGCACGTGGACCCCCATCCGCCCTTTTATAAACGTTCTGGAGAGACACCATGAAGTTGCTGACCTCTGTTGCAGTCACCGCGCTCGGCCTGGTTTTCGGTGCAAGCGCTTTCGCACAGACCACCACGCCGGCGCTGACGCGTGCCGACGTGCGTGCGCAATTGGAGCAGGCGCAAGCCGAGGGGCTCGTGCCGGCGCCCAGGAACGACTATCCGCCTTCCGATGCAACGATTGCCCGCAACAAGGAAATCTACGCAATCCAGCATCAGAACGGCTCCGGCGGCGCAGTTGCGTCGGCCGCCAAGCCGGTTGGGTCGAGCGCAGCTTCTGAGTGATGCATGTAAAGCTGGTCCGCACGCTCGCGCGTGGCGGGTTTCATGCACGAGAAGAAAACCCGTCCACGCAAGTGCGAGCCCGGTTGGCCTGCATGTAGACGTCTTCCAGGCCGAC
This sequence comes from Burkholderia sp. WSM2230, assembly GCF_000472445.1. Lineage (GTDB taxonomy): Bacteria > Pseudomonadota > Gammaproteobacteria > Burkholderiales > Burkholderiaceae > Paraburkholderia. Next base: position 123,901 of record NZ_AXAJ01000003.1, on the reverse strand, counting down.
CGCCAGTATGAATAGCGGCAAACCATCACGCCGGTTGCTTGTGGCTCGCCGTTTCCGGACAAATGTTAGTGACTGACTGTCGGGCCTCCCGCTCAAACCGGTACGGGCCGTGTCACGACAGGCAACTGTAATTCCGCCGACGCGCATTGTTCATGGACGCCCCGTAAGGTCCCATCGTTGTAACCAACGGTAAGGAGACGGAAGATGCAGGTTCCCCACATGTCACAACGATGCAATAAGGCGTACTTAAGACTTTCTCTGGCTGCCTGTGCAGGAGCAGCCGCACTTGCATTTGCAACGCTGCCCGCAGCGGTTGCCGCAGCCGGCGATGACCACGATTCCGACACGCGTACTCCCATCAAACATGTGATCGTGGTCGTGGGTGAAAACCGCACGTTCGATCACGTGTTCGGCACGTACAAACCGAAGAATGGGCAATCGGTATGGAACCTGCTTTCGCAAGGCATCGTGAATGCAGACGGCTCGCCTGGCCCGAACTTCAAGAAGGCGCAGCAATACGAAGGACAACTTATCGGACCTGCGGAATTCTCGATCGCCCCTTCGAACAAGACCGCGTACGGAACGTTGCCCGCACCGAATACGGGCGGAACGTCCACCGCGGCCAGCGACACGAACCCGCCCCCTTTCGCCTCGCACAATGCGGCCGCGCAGATTGAAGGCGGAGCGCTCGAGGCATCCGACATCGACCAGTTGCTGACCGGCGCGTCCGGGCTGCCGACGGGCGTCAAGGATTCGCGAGTGGCCAACTACAACTCGCTGCTAAACGGCCCCTACCTGCTGCAGCCGCCTCTCTATGATGCGTACATGGGCGGTCCGGTGCACCGCTTCTATCAGGCGTGGCAGCAGTCGGATTGTGCAGTGGCCCATGCGAGCCGCCAGAATCCGAGCGGTTGTCTGGGCGATCTCTTTGCATGGGTCGAAACCAGCATCGGCGCGGGCAGCAACGGCAAGCCGCAACCTGCACCTTTCACCGACCAGACCACTGGCGAAGGCTCGAACGCGCTCGGCTTCTACAACGTAAATAACGGCGATATGCCGTACTTCACCCAGTTGGCTCAGCAGTACGCAATGAGCGACAACTACCATCAACCGGTGATGGGCGGCACCGGGGCGAACAGCATCATGATCGGCGCGGCCGATGCCTACTACTACACCGACGGCAACGGCCACGCGGCAACGCCGCCATCGGACCAGATCGAAAACCCCAACCCATTGGCTGGCACCAACAACTGGTACACGCAGGACGGCTACTCGGGCGGCAGCTACAGCAACTGTTCGGATCCGAGCCAGCCCGGTGTCGGCCCGATCCGCCAATATCTGAAATCGCTGCCGTACAGCCCGAAGCCGAACTGTGCACCTACGCATTACTACCTGCTCAACAACTACAACCCTGGCTACAACGGCGATGGTACGGTGCTCGACAGGACAAAGTCGCCGTTCACGATCCCGCCCTCACCGGTGCGCACCATCGGCGACACGCTGCTCGATCGCAGTATCCCGTGGAAATACTACGGCGAAGGCTGGCGCAGCTTCGTCAGCGATCCGTCGAAAAGCGTCTATTGCAACATCTGCAATCCGTTTCTGTATGAGACGTCGATCATGACGAATCAGCAGGTCCGCGAGACGCACCTTGCGGACTTGCCGGACCTGTATGCTGACATCAGTTCCGGCAATCTGCCCGCGGTATCGTTCGTGAAGCCAGGCGGACTACTTGACGGGCATCCGACGTCCTCGAAGTTTGGTCTGTACGAGGCATTTGTCAGGAAGCTCGTGGATGCCGTGAAGAGCGATCCGAAGTTGTGGGCCAGTACGGCGATCTTCATCACCACCGACGAGGGAGGCGGCTACTATGATTCTGGCTACATTCAGCCCATCGACTTCTTCGGCGATGGCTCGCGCATTCCACTGATCGCGGTGTCAAAGTATTCCGCTGGAGGGCGCATTTCGCATGGCTACGCCGATCACGCTTCGTTGGTGAAGTTCATCGAGCGCAACTGGGGCCTGCCGCCGATTACCGGCCGCAGCCGGGACAATCTGCCCAATCCTGTCCAGCGCAGCGACCAGCCGTATGTACCAGTCAATGCGCCGGCCATCGGCGATCTTTTCGACCTCTTCGACTTCCAGCGGCGGCAGGCTGGCGATCATGACGGCGACAGGCGACGGCCCGGCGACAACGACGGGGACAGCGGTGGCAAAGGCTGGTGGCCTTTCTAACGACGCCCCAGGCAGCCCAAACGCATATCGTCGCGCGAGGTGGAGCAGACGCGATCAGGACCGCAAGGTCCACTCCGCGTCTACTCCGCTCACGCGTCGGACATCAGCTCGCCGACTCTTTGAGGCTGTGGCAGTTGTCCGACGCGAGCGCGGCAAGGCAAGGCGACGCGCGGCGGCGCAGCCATTTGTGCGTGCGCGCCCCAGTTGTCTACAGCTTCTATTGCGCCAGTTGCCAGCGGAGAATCGGGTGAGTCGCGCCCGCCGGTATGACCCACGCCCCCGTCGCACTGAAGTCCCACGATGCGTCGAAGCTGGCCGGGTTGCTCATCTGCGCGGTTGTCAGGCCGTTCGCCGCGGGCAGTTGCGTACCAGCCCCTGTGCTTACCGTTCGTGTCGTTGTCTCTTTGTTCCAGTAGACGTTGGTTGCGATGGTCCCGCCGTTGGACGCTGCGATTGCGCCATAAGTGCCGTAAGCCGGACCTTGATACGAGGGGCCTTGAACCGGGCCGGAGGCGAACGACTGCTCGATCACGCCGCCATTCGAGTAAACCAGTCCACCAGCCGAAAAAAGGCCGAAGGTCGAACCAGTCGCGTACGACTGTGACACGGTTCCCCCGTTGTGGCCCACGAGGCCACCCCCGTTACCATGCACATTCGGACCGACGTCCCCGTTTATATACGATTGGCTGATGGTGCCGAAATTAGCGCCGACGAGTCCGCCGAGCAAACCACCGTTGCTGAGCACCGCACTGCTCGACGAGCGCTCGATCAGACCATCGTTGCGCCCCACCAGACCTCCGACCGCCGCACCCTCAAACGAGCCGGCGCTCCGGGAGCCACTGGTATGAGCATATGTAATCAAGCCCTGGTTTTGCCCGGCCAGTATTCCGAAGGGTATTCCGGCCGGAAAATAGACATTCGTCGCGACACTGGCGTTCGTCATGCCCACATTGCGAATGACCCCCGCGGGACCGATCACGCCAAATAGTCCGGCCGCAAGCGAAGACGAGCTCTGGTCACGTTGATTAAACTGGTCGATGACATGGCCCATGCCATCCAGTTGCCCGGTGAAAGGCGCGCTCGCGCTGCCGATCGAAACGAAGGAGACCGAAGTACTCGTCGCGCTTGCGTCGATATCCTTGCCGAGCGCATAGATGCCTGCGAGATTGTTCGCGACGTTCTGCAGGTCCGCGATCGAATTGACGAGCTGGTAGGCAGTTATCTGCTCCACAAGTCCGCTGTACAGTGGTGCGCTCCAGGCCGGATTGCCCGCCAGCGTGCCGGGGCTGTAACTGCCGTTCATATCGTAAAGTGCGCTGACGGTGCCAGTACTTTTCGACCAGTCGATGGTGCCGTTGTTGATGACGCTGCCGCCGTTGTCGATGCCGGATGCGTCGGCGCGCAAGGTCAGACTGCCCACGCCGTTGTTCGCGACGGTCGTGCCCGTCGTCAGCAAGACGTTGTGATAGGCGGCGAGCGTAAGCGAAGCCGAACCGCTCCAGTTCAGGCGCGACGCGACGCCCAGGTCGCCCGTCGCGCCGTTGGCGCCCGTCGTGGTCACATCGACCGAGGTGCCTGCATTCAGGCTGCGCTGCAACGCGCGGGCCGCGGCGTCATCGATCGTGAAGGTGGGCGTCGAAAGATTCCATTGGCCTGCGTGAACCGCTGCATGCTCGCCGAACGCCAGTTGTGCCGCTTGCGTATCGACGGTTCCGCCGCTGCCGTCCGCGTTGCTTGCGTCGATCCTGCCGTACTGCGCGACACGCCCACCATCGGCGACGAGCCACACATGACCTTCCCGATTCGCCGTGCCCGTCGCGCGGATGCGCGTGCCGCCGCCAGCAAGCGCGTAGACGTTCCCATCGACAGCTTGCAAGCTGATTTGCGCCGCCTCGATCTGCCCTCTGTTGACAACGCTGCCCTGACTGCCGGTCTGCACGAATACCTGCCTGCTGCTGTTCGAGTCCTGCAACAGGATCTTTGCGCCGGCGGCCAGTTCTGCCGTACCGTTGGGTGCAGCGACGGCGCCCGCGTTGATGACGGTGCGCCGTGCAATCAGGAAGACGTCGCCGCCGCTCGAGCTGATCCTGCCGAGGTTGATCACGCTTGCGTCCGAGCCGCCCGACAGCGTGAGTGTGTCACCGCCCCGCATGAACGCGCAGTTACAGACGTCGAGCGTGGACGCGACAAAGCGGCCACCCGTGCTGATCACGCCTGATGGCCCCACGACAATGCCTTGCGGATTGATCACGTACAGGCTGCCCGTTGCACTTAGCCTGCCGAAGATCGCGGACGGCGAGCCGCCGGTCACGCGGTTCAGCGTGGCGCCCGAGCCGTTGTCGAACGTGACGCTGTTGTTCCTGCCGATCGAAAAGCTGTTCCAGTCGATCACGCCGCGCGTCGAACCCGGTTGCGTGATCAGGAGGCCGTTGCCCTGGCTTGCTATCGCGCCCATGCCGGCCACGTATGTGCCGCCTTGTGGAAGTGGGCCCGCCGCAAGCGTCGCATGCGCAAAGCAGAGGCCCGTAAGCGAAATGCCAATAACGAGCCAGAAGGTTCCGTTCGACTCTCGACGACGCAATGTGCGTCGCGCGGACCGAGTTGATCTGGAAAGTTTCATACATCCCCCTTTCCGCGCAGTCGCAGAATGGCTGCCACGACCCGCAAAACCGACCGGGCAGGCGTTGGTCGCGACGTCTGAAGAATAGCCATTGAGGTCGCGGACGCATGCCGATCCTTCTGCGTTTTCCGCCTTCTTACCGGAGCACAACCGCGGTTCTCGTCTGCGAGGATCATTACCGCGGGATGCGTTGACACCGACAGAAAAACAGCCTATAACCATCCATATGGATGGCAAGCGGAGGATATTCCCACATGGCGAAAGAAGTGCCGGATCGCTCACGAGGCAGCGAGACCGAGAAAATAACGATCAACCTTGGCCCAGTCGACCTGGGGCAAATCGATCTGCTGGTTGAAGAGGGCTTTTACTCGAACCGCACTGATCTGATCCGTACCGCCATCCGCAATCAGCTGTCGATTCATGCTCCGGCCGTTAAAGAAACAGTGACGCGCCGTGAGTTGGTACTGGGTCTTCAGCATTTCTCGAAACAGGACCTTGAGGCAGCGCGCGCGGCAAATCAGCGGCTCCGAATTCAGGTGCTGGGATTGGCAAGCATTGCCACGGACGTCTCACCCGAGCTTGCGCTGGCAGCGATCGACTCGATTCTGGTTCGAGGCGCGCTCCATGCTTCACCGGCGGTCAAGGCGGCGCTGGCGGATCGAATCCGCTGACGCCCCTGACTCTTTCCCGCTAACGGAAAAAACATGAAACTTAACGAAGGCTTTCTGGATTCGATGAAAGAGGCGTTCGCACTCTTTCGCAACAACGACCCCGCTGCGGCCGCGCAGATCGTCAAGCGCGCCATGCGTGGTGAGCCGACGGACGTGGCAGCCGTGTATGCAGACCGGCATGACAACACGACGACAACGCGCGTCGCCGACCTTCTGCAACGCCCGCATCATGCCCATACGGCGCAGAGCGAACCGGATGTGCAGGATCGCGGGCACTTCAGCATGCGGCGCTACGTCAACGCCGCGGGCCAGCGTAATTACAAGGTCTACGTCCCGAGTCATTATCGCGGTGATCCCCTGCCCCTCATCGTCATGCTGCACGGCTGCACGCAGGACGCCGACGATTTCGCAGCCGGCACGCGGATGAACGCACTCGCGGAAACGCACCGCTTTATCGTCGCTTATCCGACCCAGCCCCAAGGCGCAAATGCCTCGAAATGCTGGAACTGGTTCAGGCCTGCCGATCAGCAGCGCGACCAGGGTGAGCCGTCGCTGATCGCGGGCATCACGCGCGACGTCATGGCAAATTACAACGTCGATCCGAAGCGCGTCTTCGTGGCGGGTCTTTCGGCCGGCGGCGCGATGGCGGCGATCGTAGCGCAAGCCTATCCCGATCTGTACGCAGCAGCGGGTGTCCATTCGGGCCTGCCCGTCGGATGCGCGCACGACTTGCCATCCGCGCTGGCGGCGATGCGCGGCGGCAAGGGCAGATCGAGAGCGCAGAAACCTGGCCGGGCGGACACTCACGGCGGACAGGCGTCTCAATGCCCGCTCATCGTCTTTCACGGCGATGCGGATGCGACAGTGCACCCTGCCAACGCCAACGGATTGGTACACGGATTCTGCGCGAGTGAAGCGACACGCGCTCGTGCGTCGGGCGCTAGTGGCCACGCGCGCAAGCATACGGTCCAACACATGACGTCACGAGACGGGATAGATGCCGAACTATGGATCATCCACGGCGCGCCTCATGCGTGGGCCGGGGGCTCTTCAAGCGGCAGCTATACCGATCCATCCGGCCCCAACGCCAGTGCGGAGATGGTGCGGTTTTTCCTTGAGCATCCGCGTCGTCACTGAGCGTCCAGGCGCTGCGCTGCGGTCTCCGGAGGCCACGCGATGCATGGCCTTCTCCCGACATCGGCACGAGCCACTCGCGATGTCGTGGATCTGTGACCTTTATCGCCAGCCATGCCTGCCCCTCGCCGCTTCGCGCCTCACCTGTGCGCGGCCGCAACCGCAGTATTCCTCTGCGATGTGCGGCCTTGACGCGCTCTCGCCTATATGTTCGGCGTACCGATTTGCGGATCGGCCGGCGTGGCTGGATCAGCCGCCGTTGCGGGCGGTGCATAGTTGATCACATTAGGCAGCCGCGGATTGCTCGTGTTCGTGCTGTCCTGGATGCGCGACTGGATCGTCGTGTTGTCTGTCACGCCCCAGAAGTTGTTCGAGAAGTCCAACGTGTGCACCGCGGACGCATCGTACGTACCGTGCGACTCGATCACCATGCGATTCGGATTGGGCGAATCCTTCTTGAAGAGGAATGAATTGTTTCGCGCGATGCCCGCCGGCGCTTGCCCGTTCGTCGGGAAGTCGTTGATCAGCACCAGTGGATCAACCATGTTGACGAACAGATTGTTCTGCATAACTACGGATGGGTCGAATGCAAAAGACGCTGAATCGATGAACGAGTTGTACTTGATTGTCGAATTCCTGAAGCTAGGATAGCCGTTAGTGCCCGCCTCATAGGTGGTGACGCCGGCGCGGACAATCGGCGAAACATTCAGATGCAAAGCCTGGCTGTAGGTCATCGAAAACGAGGCATCGCGACTCAGTTGGATAAACGCGTCCTGAAGCACCGTATGCTGAATGTTGACGGTGCCGCCGCTGGTATCGGGGCTAATGTTGCTGACCGTCACGCCCAGCAACTGCGTGGTGTTGGTGCCGCCAACAGCGAGCGTGCCGGCTACATTGATAATGCCCGTAGTTGGCGGTGTACCGATGCAATCGGCCTTGCAAGGCACCCGTCTAAGCGCTTCAACGATAGTGTTGTCCGGGACCGTCAGGGTGACGCCCTTGGCGATCTGTACCTTGCCTGCGATAAGGTACGGCGATCCTCCAGGCGCCCAGGTAGTGTCAGAGGAGATGATGGTCCCATCCGGGATCACGGTCGTAGGCATTGCGTACACATATGCCGTGACGAGATGACCGCCCGCATCCGTGCAAACTTTTGTGGCGTCCGTTGTGTACGGACCGCCTGAGCAGGCCTGGCTGGTTGTCGGAGCAGCTGACGCGGCTGACGTGCTGCTGCCGCCGCCGCCGCCGCAAGCAGCCAGTGAAGCGGCGGCAAGTATCACGAGATAGGTCTTCATTGTTGTTCCCCCACGTTGTTGTAGTTTTACAATGCGTCGCGAAGTAACCGAGGCGCTGTGCGGAGAAACATTAGGCCGTTCGTCTGCCAACAACCGTGCGATAGATAACATGCGCGGGACGGGAGGACCGCAGGAGCCGATGCGGACGACGCCGGGTTATCGCGCGGCAAACACCGACACTCCACCGTTGACGAAACCGTTAGCCGCACAGCTGGGGCACCCGGCCGGCGCGGTGGCGGACGAGTAGGGAACAAAAACGAGCCCCGTTGCCGGATCGATTGCGACCGAATGTGCGTTGTTGCCGGTATTCAAACGGGTCACGACGCTTCGCGTACCGGCATCAATGATCGTTAGCACCGGCGTGCAAGGCGAGGCCGCCGTGCACGCTCCATTTGCCGACGCATTGCCAGATGCTGTCCAGCGGCTCGCTGCGTTGTAATACCGGTTGGTCGGGGCGTCATATTCGAGTTGGTCTCCGCCGCCCGCATTGAGCGAGGCGACCAGCGCGCCGCTCGTCCGGTTGAAGATCTGCAGCAGCAGCGGCGCACCCGTAGTCGCCTCCCTGCAACCCACAGCGATGTCGGTACCCGGCCCGAGAGCGAGGCCGGTTGGATCGCAATTTCCTTCGGGGTACATAGCAACACCGGAGAGGCTGGTGTAATTCTGCGAGCCCCCAGACGGTATTGCGCGAATCGCGGCGCCAGGCAGCTTGACCAGTTCTCCGTGCGGATTGGCCGTGCTGCCGTCGACATTCACATAAAAGTTATCGCTCGCCACATCGTATACGCAGGCCTCGAGGCCGGCGGTGGGCTTGCCCGAGGTGTCCGTAAAGGTAACCTTCCCAATTACGCTTTGCGTACTGGTGTTGATGAAGGTGGCGAACGGCGTCGGCTCCTCGGGACTTGAAATCATGAAGATGCCGTGGGTCGGGTCAAGGCAGCCTTCGTCTGCTCTCACGCCAGTGGTGCTGACGGGGATGCTCCTGAGCACGCTGCCCGCGGCAGGGTCGACGATCTTGACCGAGTTGACGTCGCCAGCATAAACAAGGCCGCCGACCGGCGTCGCGCCGTCGGGTCCGGATGTGGCACTCGGCCCTGGTCCAAGGCCCGCGAACGCGAGGTTTCCGCTGCCCTGAATAGCTTTCACGAACGTCTTTGTCGGGATGTCGACGACGTCAAGAGAAGCGTTGTTGCGATCGGTAAAGTAGTAGCGGCTACCGCTCACCGTTCCGATATCAAATGAAAAATTGACTCCCGCCTTCACGTTCGGCACTGCAATATCCGCCACCAGGCGCGGTCCTGTCTGATTAAGATCGTCGCCGCCGCAGCCGCCGAGCACAGCGATCGCGCATGCGACCGTGGCACGCATCCATGTAGACCTTGACATCGTATGTCTCCCTGCAATCGCTGTTGAGTGATTCGCCGCAGATGCAGCGCACGCCTGCGGACCACGATTCCGTGGTCACAGATACAGGATATGCACCGCTCTTGGGGACCGCTCCTATCGTTTTCCCAGGCGCGGCAATCACATTCGCGCTGTTCGATCCGCAGAGAAAGAGTTCGCTCGCTGCCACGTGCGCCCTTGCGAGCCAGCAGATGTTACGGATCGCTCCGCGTCGATTAGTTGGCCAAATCACTGCTGCACGATTTCGTCGTTGCAGACAGCGCAGCTTTTGGTTGCTCTTTGCGCACCGGCCGCATTCTTACTGGACAGTAATCGCATCTTCAGTTTTTCTTCAGAGAGCGAGCCGATCAGTGTGAGCGATCACGATAATGCGGACAGCGCGCAGTTTAGGTCCTCTGATCAGTCCGGTGTCGAGCCGACTGGTCCGCGACCGTCCAACAGAATCGCAGACAGCGGTTTCGGGCTCGATCAACTTGTCGCCGCTCATGTAGGCCACCTTATGAGAATGAGGCAAGCAAATCCTGGCCCCGCTATGGCAAGCGCTCGATGTGTGATGCGAATGGACTTTCCATAACGAAGGCGCGCGGAAAAATGCGACCTGGAGCGCAACCTGGTTTATGGCTGGCCTCAGCCGGGCGCAAGCTGCTGACACTCGGTTCGGAACCAATAGTCGACGAGGCGCTGTGCCGCTTGCAGATCATCCGGGTAGTACGGATCGTCATACCAGGGCGACGGGTCGTAGCCCGCTTTCCTCAGGGCTGCCAGTTCGCTCTGGTGTTCCGCCATTGTGGGGGGCGCGTTTGTCCTTAGCGCCGCGAGGTCGCGACACTCTGTCGGGCTGAGGTGCGGCCCGGCGTACGGCATGCCGCCGGTCGCGCAACCGGCGAGCAGCAGCGCGAGAGCCGGGATAATCGACCGCTTTGTCTCCAGTGTGCTCATAGTACGGATCCTTCGCTTCAACCGCGCCAGGCTTCGCTACTTCCGGGATTCCGGATGTCTTGACCGGGTTACCTGGCTTGTGCTGAGTCGCCAGCAATCGTCACGCCTAAACCTTCGCATGCGGGTGTCAAGACGCGGAAGAAAGACTGGCGCCGGGTCATGTCCGCGTTGTTCAAGTGCAACAACGAAGCTTCGGAATTCCATGAGCCTTGTCGGCAAGTGCTCCGAAGTTTTATCGCTTTGTCCTATTTGCAACTGAACAATTCAGGAACGACATTCGCGGGTGGTGCAGTGACCGACGACGCGACGTTCATAGCAGGCACTCAGCGGACTTTCGGTGCAGGCGTCAACTACTCATTCGGTCCGGCGGTAGCAGGCCTCGTCATCACGCAGACCAGCCTGCACAACGCGACAGGTATCGGTGCGTATAGTCTGCGCACAGACTACTCGTTGCCCAAGCGTTGATGTCTATCTCGAGGGTGTTTATCAGCACGTGAGCGGTACCGGTAATTCGGGTATTACCGCGGACATCACGGGCCTTTCCGCATCGTCAAACAACAGTCAGGTTGCTGCCACCATCGGTCTGCGGACGCGATTCTAGCCCGACGCAAAATCGCGAGTACGACCTACGGTCGCTATTGGACAGGTGGTGCTTGTGCAGGGCTGTGCAAAGGTCAGGATAAACAGCGCGCTGCTAACGAGAAGAGTTAACCAAACCGTAATCCGCTGGTCAGAGTCGGGACAGGTCGAATCGCCAGAATGAAGCCCGTGGACTCCATCCACTCTTCTATAAATGTTCTGGAGAGACACCATGAAGTTGCTACGCTCTGTTGCAGTCACCGCGCTCGGCCTCGTTTTCGGCGCGAGCGCTTTCGCGCAGACCACCACGCCCGGGCCAACGCGTGCTGACGTGCGTGCACAACTGGAGCAGGCACAAGCCGAGGGACTCGTGCCTACGCGCGACGACGACTATCCGCCTTCTGTTGCGACGATTGCCCGCAACAAGGAAATCTACGCAATCCAGCATCCGAACGGCTCCGGCGGCGCCATGGCGTCGGCCGCGACGCAAGCTGGGTCGAGCACTGCTTCCGAGTGATGCATACGCAACCGGTTCGCACTCTCGCGCAAGGACGGATTCATGCGCGAGAGAAGAACAGCGCATACGGATGCGCCGGTTGCCGTATGACGTCAGAACTGATGCCGGATAGCTACACGGGTAATGACCTGATTTGCCGTCGTCGAAGGTGAATCCGCGCCGGTAATGAAGGCCGTGTTGAGTGGCGCAGCGGAGGCATTGCCCCCAGCCAGATGCTGATACATGGCCTGCACGTAGACGTCGGTACGAGGCGACAGATTGTAGTCTGCCATCAGCCCGAACTGGTGCCACTTCGGCTTTGAATCACCGGCAGCGCCATTGAAGTGTCCGAGCGTGTAGTTGTACATCGCACCAACGAACGCGTTCTTGACGAATTGATATTTCGCGTTCACCTCGAAGTTGTCGAACTTCAGGCTGCTGGCGGGATTGGCAAAGTTGCCTACATACACCGACCCCGTTGCGTCGTTAAGCGTGGTGTGCGTATACACAAAACCAAGCAAGGTCGGACCGATGGTGTAGTTGATACCTGCGCCCCACACCTGCTCACGCGCCGCGAAGAAGTCCGTATCGTCCGTGGCGAGCGAACCGGCCGCGGTTCCGCCAGGATTGTTTATCTGCATGTACGCGGCGGCAACCGATAGTGACGCACCGACGTATTGAGCCCCGAGGCTATACGACCGGTTGTTCGCAAACCCGCCCGCCTGGTTGCTGAAACCATAAAGGCCGCCAAACGAAAGGCCGCCATAATTGTTGCTCGCGTACTTCACACTGTTGTTCAGGCGGAAAGAGTTGTCCGTATTGTCGTTGTCATACGGATGCGACAGAAGATAGCCCGCCCAGTTGCCATTCGCAGTAAGCGGAGCGAGGTAGTCCACCACGGAGTCGTACTGACGACCCATTGTCAGGGTGCCCAGTTGCGGCGAACTCAAGCCCACATAGGCTTGCCGACCGAACATCCGCCCGCCCTGGCCCAGCGCTCCGGAATTGACGTCAAAACCGTTCTCCAACTGGAATATAGCTTTGACTCCAGCACCGAGATCTTCACTTCCTTTCACGCCCCACCGGCTGCCTTGCGCAAAGCCGCTTTGCATTTGCACAGCAGAACCACCTTTGGTGTTGTTCGTGTAGTTGAGCCCTTCGTCGATCAGACCATACAGAGTGACGCTGCTTTGTGCCATTGCGGCCATTGGCGCGATCGTGCAACCGAGCGCCGCGCCCGTAACGAGTAGTCGTTTCATGAGAGTAGGTTCCTGGTGTTTGTTTGAAGACCTCGCCGGGATCCATCTGCCGACAACGCGCATGCGATGGAATCCGGCGAAAGGCGTTCGCACTTTAGTACCTACAAAATGCCGGTCCACAGCAGTTCAGTATTGCTGAAGTAGCGTTGTACCCGCCCCACAGGAACGACTGTTTCGCGCTTGCTTTCACCTGGTGTCTGGCGGTAGCGCTGTACCGTGAAGTCCACAAAGTCCCGGATTGCCATTGCCATATGCGGTTGTCCGGAGTAAAGAATCCATACCGTCTTTTCGTCGCCGCACAGTTTGGCGTTTTCTAACAGCGGGCTCAATGATCCCTCTGCGAGCTCGCGTTGAACGACCGAGCGAGATAGCCGCGCAATGCCGAGGCCGGCCTCGACCGAGCGCTTAACAAGCAGAGGGTTTTGCATGTTCAGGATCGGTCGCACCACCACGCGCTGGGTGCCGTGCTTGTCACGGAATTCCCAGTAGCGGCTGGGGGAATCCGAAGCGATCAGGACATCATGCGAAGATAGATCCGCCGGCGTGCGCGGCGCTCGCCGACGTGCCAGATATGCTGGGCTCGCCACGATCACCTCCTGTGTCTGTGCGAGCGCCCGGCAAACCAGTGACGAATCGCGCAACCGGCGCTCGGCGCTAAAGCACACGTCGAAGTCCGCCGCCGTAACATCCGTCATGTTATCGAACACGGTCAGATGGAACTGTGTACGCGGCTCTTTTGCCTTGTAGCCTGCGAGTACGTCTGGAAGGTCGGTGCAAGCATACGAAGAAGACGCTGCAATCCGCAAAAGTCCGGCAGGCTGAGCAGCGGCAACGCTCACGCATTCGTCCATTGTCGCCAGATGCCTTAGCAGTCCCACACAATGCTCACAATACATTTGCCCGGCGGGCGTCAGCGAAACCCGGCGGGTGGTGCGGCTAACGAGCCGCACACCGAGATGCTGTTCGAGCCCCGCGACGCTGCGCGTGATGACCGAAGCTGAAATGCCCAGCTGTTTTGCCGCCTCAGCGAAACTCAAGCACTCTGCAACCTTGGCGAAAATGCGAATTGAGGCTAATTGATTCATGGGATCGTTGGTAGCGGTTGAGGCGTTCCAGGCGGTCCCGGAAAGCGTCGTGCAAGAAAGATCGTTTTCCCCTCGGACAATCGATCCGCCGAGCCTCGCCGCAAGGCGCAACCACCTTACATGCCACACGTGATCTTTTCAGCGGCGTGTGCAAGTACTCGAGTCTTTTTGGGTCGCCGTGCCGTCTGCGTCCGAAGCGGGTGGCTCCGGCTGGGTCGTACTCTCGTCCTTCTTCGCATATTCCTCACGGGGTCCGCCGCGCGCGTAGGCGGCCTCAACAGTCGCAAAAGTCAATGCGGAAAAGACAATGGCGCCAATAGCCAGATCGAGGATTCTCTTCACGTTTTGCTCTTGAGCGTTTGAAGTTCTGGTTACCTGACCCGTTGGTCGAGAACCGATGGGCCCAGCCGATCTGATTCACAAGGCACCCATTGTCTTGATGTGGCGTTGACCGCGTAGTGACAGTCTGATTACCTTTTTGACATTTTCTTTCGCCTTCCGCCATAACGCCGTGCCGCCATTGTGGCCATGGCCATCGACGGCAGGAGCTTCCAGGCAGAAACAGTTGTCGCAACGGTTTGCCGGGTGCTGGCCCCGCTGCTCCTATAGGCGCGAGGTTCGCGCAGCGAATGTCGATGAATCGGACGATAGGAATACGAAAATATTCAGGAATCGCAAATAACATCAATGTGATGTGCGCGTCAGCGTTCATGAACCTTCGTTGCGCAGAACAACTATTCCGGTTTCAAGTTCGGCGGCATGTACGCATTCAGCAACAGCCAGAACGGCTTTGCCGTTAACCGCGCCTACAGCGCGGGCACAACCTACGACTATGGTCCGTTAAAGGTGGCTGCCGCTTATCTGCAGATTAACGGTTCGGGCGCTTCGAATGCCACAGGTGCCGCCGACCCGACTGGGTTCAGGGGCGGCTTGACTTCGGATTTGCAGCGTACAGCAGGCGCCGGCAAGGAACCTGCCTCGCTCTCAACTTCCGACGGCAACCTGCTGCTTGTCCAACTGTGAGCGGCGCCAGTCTGCCGGTGTCAGACCGAAATGCTGGCTGAAGGCGCGCCTGAATGCGGCCACGGATTGATAGCCGACAGTTTCAGCCACGGCCTCGGTCGAAATGCCGGGCCTTTTCAGTTCATTGGCGGCCAGCGCCATCCGGACATCGGTCAGGAGATCGAAGGGCGAGCGTCCTACCTTGTCCTGAAAGTGCCGGATCAGCGTAGCACGCGACATGCTGCAGAGTCTCGCCAACTCCGGCAGGGTCCAATCTCGTGCCGGGTCGTTGAAAATGGCCGCGAGTGCGGGCGATAGACGCGAGTGCCCAGCGAGCGCAAGCAGGCCGGTAGGGGCCTCGTCGGACTCGCTGCTGACACGCAGAGTTAGCGCGAACAGAGCCGCCGACAGCGCATTCATCATTGCGTAGCCCCCGAGATTGTCGGCGCTGGATTCCGCCCGCATGAGTGCGACGAGACCGTTCAACTGGTCGAGAGCCCCGCCCTGCCCGCTCGCCCTTGCGGTCGACGTCCGGATGACGAGCCGCGTCGGTAAATACTCGCGAATCAAGCGGTCATGCGGAGGCGCCAGAACAATACGTCCGCACAACATGTCCAGACGCTCTCCCGCGCCTTTGTTTTCGCTGATGGTGAGGTTCAAGCCCATGCGTTCACGTGCAGGTTTCGGCCGCGCGCCGCTGCCGTCATGAAGCTTATGGGCGGAGCCTTGCGGCAGCATGACGATGTCACCGGCGCACAGCTGCTGCGGCTTGCCGCTGCCGGGCGTCTCCAGAATGGCCGAGCCGGCCAGCACGATGTGATAAGGCATTTCGCCCGCGCCCGAATCCGCATAGATGACTTGCCACGGTGCGCCATACGAGCACCGAAGTTCAAGCTGACCGCGTACGGTCATCATGCCGAGCAGACGGCTCAACCAATCCAGTGAGGGCGACATGTTTTTCCCAGAATGATACTTTTGAGCATGATATTGAGAATTTAGAGACTCAATAAGCTCATCCAGTAGACCTACAGTGGAGGCTCCTAACCACCACCGAATGAGGTCCACCATGAGTCGCATTGCAATTCCGGCTATTACGAACGCCACTGGCGCCACCGCTGAAGTCTACGCGCGAGTCCGCAAAGTCGCCGGCGGCAGCGTGCCGAACCTGTTCGCCACACTCGGCCATCTCGCGCCCGTCACATTGAACGCTGCGCTGGACGCCGAAGGCGCCCTCGCCTCCAGCAGTCTGAGCAAGCAGGACCTGGAGACTATCAAGGTCCTCGTGAGCGAGCAGACAGGTTGTGACTACTGTGTCGCCGCACACGTGATGCTCGGCAAGATGGCGGGCCTGTCGCGCGACACCCTCGACCGGATTCGCGCGGGACAGCCCACGGGCGATACGAAGCGCGATGCGCTGATCCACTTCGTTCTGAACCTGCAAACCACGCGCGGCACGATCAGCGAAAGCGAATTTGCAGCCATTCGCGCGGCGGGCTACAGCGACACTCAGCTGGCCGAGATAGCGCTGGCGATTGCCATGACGATTTTCACTAACACATTCAATCGCATCAACGACACCGACGTCGATTTTCCGTCGGTCAAATAAGCGGCGCGTTGGCGAGCGGAAATGTCATGCCGTGACATATCCGCTCGCCTGCGAAGAATCTCGTGCCGAAGGACGAAGCACTGTCCGCGCGGCACTCGCTCAACTCCAATCTGAATAGAGGAAGTCATGTCTCACATCGAACAATTCGATACGCTGATTCTCGGCAGTGGCCAGGGCGGCAAGCTGCTGGCGTGGCACCTGGGCCGCTCGGGACAACGCGTGGCTGTGGTCGAACGGCAATGGGTAGGCGGCTCGTGCCCGGCCGTCGCCTGTCTGCCCAGCAAGAATGAAATCTGGAGCGCGCGGGTTGCTCATCTGACGCGGCATGCCGGCGACTTCGGCACGACGACTGGATCCGTCGCGATCGACATGACGAAGGTTCGCGACCGCAAGCGCGCGATGGTCGAACGGGAAGCGGCATTCCATGTGCAGGCGTATGCATCGAGCGGCGCCGAGTTGATCATGGGCAATGGCCGCTTCGTCGCACCGAGGACAATCGAGGTCCAACTCAACGATGGCGGCACGCGCACGTTAAGCGGCAATCAGGTGGTGGTGAACGTCGGCACGCACGCCGCGATCCCGGACGTGCCCGGACTGGCAGCGGCTGAGCCGCTGACGCACATCGGCGCTCTTGATCTCGATCGCGTACCCACGCACCTGATCGTACTGGGCGGCGGTTATATCGGCGTCGAGATGGCGCAGGCCTATCGCCGCTTCGGGAGCCGCGTGACCATCATCGAGCGCAGCACGCGGCTGATGGCCCGCGAAGACGCCGATGTGAGCGACGAAATGCTGCGCATTCTCCGCGCGGAAGAGATCGAGGTCGTGCTCGACGCGCACGTGCTCAGCGTTGAGGGTCGTTCGGGAACGCAGGTACGCATTGTCGTACGAACGCCTTCCGGAAAGCAGGCTGTGGATGGCAGCGACATTCTGGTTGCGGCAGGACGCGTTCCGAACACGCGCGACATCGGCCTCGCGCACGCAGGCATCGAGCTCGACGGCCGCGGGTTCATCCGCGTGAACGAGCGGCTGCAGACGTCGGCGCCCGACGTTTGGGCGATCGGCGAAGTCGCCGGCAGTCCGCAATTCACGCATGTCTCCGTCGATGACTTCAGAATCGTCCGCGACAATCTTGCGGGAGGCAAGCGCAGCACCGGCGACCGGTTGATTCCCTACACGCTGTTCACCGATCCCCCACTCGCGCGAGTCGGCTTGAGCGAGAGCGACGCGCAACGTCAGGGAATCCCGGTTCGTGTCGCAACACTGCCGATGAGCAACGTCTTGCGAACGGAAGCCACCGACGAAACGCAGGGTTTCATGAAGGTACTCGTCGGCGCGAACGATGACCGTATCCTCGGTTTCACGATGATCGGTTCGGAGGCTGGAGAAGTGATGGCCGCAATGCAGACAGCGATGCTCGCGGGACTTCCGTATCAGAGACTGCGCGATGCCGTCATCTCTCACCTGACTATCGCCGAGGGTCTTGGACCGCTTCTGTCGAAGCTGCCCGAGCGGGCGCCGAACTGAGAACCGCGCAGTCGCTCCGTAGTCCGGACAAACGCCCGCTGCCGTGTGAAGCGTGTCGTCACATTGACACGCTTCTTGATGTGGGCCGATTTACGCACAAAAAAAAGGCGTCACGTTTCCGTGACGCCTTGAAAAGTTCTAGCCATTCCGAGGGCCGTGCTAGAACCTGAGAGACGGTATTTCGAAAACGGGCGGGCGACCACACGATCTATGCGGTGCAAAGCACCGACTGCCGCCGCGGAGCGGTTCACGCTAGCCACTTCCACCGACAATGGAAAGGCAGGCTGCAGGCACTAAAGCGCCAACCCTGATACCGTGTTTCGAAATGAGGTTCCATTTTTTATGGTTATCCTGACTAAGTCAAGCAAAATCTAAACAGCCTTGCCGCATTGCGGAAAATTATTCCGATACAATGAATAATACGAAGAATTCCGGCGCCAAGCCCCGCCTGCCGCGCGGCCTGGCGTCCAGCGCATGGGCGCCGCACCGCGCGCCTACGCGCAAATAATCTGAAATATCGTTCCAAAATCACATGAACCCACGAACGCGAACCCGCAGCGCCGCCGACCCCGTCAAAGAGAAAGACGGCTCCGGCGACGAGGTCACCGCGCTGGCACGAGGCTTGACCGTGCTCCGCTCTGTTGCCGCGGCGGACGCGCCGCTCAGCAACCGCGAACTGACCGAAATCACCGGCATTCCTAAACCCACGGTGTCGCGCATCACGGCGACCCTCGTCGGCACCGGTTTTCTGTTCCGGCTGCCCGACAGCGAACGTTTCGTGCTGACGTCGTCGGTGCTGGAGCTCAGCAACGGTTTTTTGCGCAACTTCGACATTCGCGCGCGTGCCCGCCCCTTCCTGATCGAACTCGCGGAACGCACGCGGCTTTCGGTGCATCTGGCGGTGCGCGACCGGCTCGACATGGTGGTGATCGACGTGATCCGGCCACGCTCGGCCGTGCTCGTGTCGCGCCTCGAAGTCGGCGCGCGGATGAGCCTGAGCCGCACCGCAATCGGCCGCGCCTATCTGGCCGCGCTCGACGAAGCGGATCGCGAAAAACTGCTGACCGGCCTGCAGGCCGCCGAGGGCGACGACTGGGGCCACGTCGGCGGGCGGCTCGAAACGGCGCTGCAGGAAACCATCGAGCGCGGTTTCGCTGTCGCCACCGGCGAGTGGTATGACGGACTGAATGCGATCGCGCTCGGCTTCACCGGCCCGTCCGGCGAACGCTACGCGGTCAACTGCGGCGGCGCTGCCGACCAGTGCCCGCGCGACTGGCTCATCAGCCGCGCCGGGCCCGCGCTGCTCGAATGCGTCGCGCGCATCGTGCTGGAGATCGGCGGCACACCGGCACGCCGTCTCGACAACTGAACGCGCCGCCGCGCCGTCAGCACGCCCACCCCGCCCCCTGTAACCGGCGTAATCAAAAGAAAAATACGCAGGTGGACTGTTACAGAGGGCGAGACGTAGGATCATGCATTCCTGCCGCGCAGCTGCCGGCGCGCTCTGGCGCAAGGCCGCCCGAAGGGCCTGCCGGAGCCCGGATCGCGAGGCTCCTGTGGCACCGCGCAGGCATCCTTTGTCCGCGTCTCGGGTAGCATCGCGCTGAACGTGCGCGGCTTGCCCGCTGTCGAAACGGCCTGCCGTGCATCCTCGCGCGCGAATGCCAGGCGCCGATGCGGCACAATCGCGCCTACGCCACACTTCCAAGCAGTCACTGACCGAACCGATGGACGAACAACAACAGCATTCGGAAACTTCACGCCCCGCCGCTCCGGCTTCCCCCAGGACGCCCGACGACGCCGCCGCCCGTCCCTCGCATGCGCCCGAGGCGCGGGATGGGCGCGACCGGCCACCCGGCGCTGTGAGAAGCCATCGCGGCCGCAACCTCGCGCTCATCGTCCTCGCGCTGCTGATTCTCGGCTTCGTGCTGTGGCGCTGGCATCCGTGGGGCTCGCCAGGCGGCGCGGCCGCGCCGGGCGCGAGCGGCGCTCATACCGGCCGGCCGGGCCGCGGAGGTCCCGGCGCGATGGCGAACATGCCCCAGCCGGTGCATGTGGCCGCTGCGACGCAAGGCGAGATGCCGGTCGTGCTGACCGCCCTTGGCACCGTCACGCCGCTCGCGAGCGTGACGGTTCTGCCGCAGTTGAGCGGCACGTTGCAGGACGTGTATTTCACGGAAGGCCAGATGGTCAAAAAGGGCGACGTGCTCGCGCAAATCGACCCGCGCCCCTACCAGATCTCGCTCGACAACGCGCAAGGCACACTCGCGCGCGACGAAGCCCTGCTGCAAACCGCGCGTCTCGATCTGAAGCGCTATCAGACGCTACTGTCGCAAGACTCGATTGCGAGCCAGCAGGTCGATACACAGGCGTCGCTCGTGCGTCAATACGAAGGCACCGTCAAGTCGGACAAGGCCAATGTCGACACCTACAAGCTCGACCTCGTCTATGCGCGCATCACCGCGCCGGTGTCGGGGCGCGTCGGCCTTCGCCAGGTCGATCCGGGCAACTACGTGACGCCCAGTTTGACCAACGGCATCGTCGTCATTACGCAGTTGCAGCCGATCAGCGTGATCTTCACCACGTCGGAAGACAACCTGCAGCAGATTCTCGAGCAGACGCAAGCGGGCGCAAAGCTCTCCGTGACCGCGTACGACCGCAGCAACACCAGGTCGCTCGAAGGCGGCACGCTGGAGACGCTCGACAACCAGATCGACACCACCACCGGCACCGTCAAACTGCGCGCGATCTTCCAGAACAGCAAGAACCTGCTGTTCCCGAACCAGTTCGTCAACACGCGCCTGCTCGTCAACACGATCAAGGACGCGGTGATCGTGCCGACCTCGGCGGTGCTCAACGGTTCGATGGGCCAGTTCGTGTACGTCGTGAAACCGGACAACACGGTGACCGTGCGGCCGGTGAAGGTCGGTCCCGTCGACGGCGAGCGCACCAGCATCAAGTCGGGCCTGCAGGTAGGCGAGCGCGTCGTGATCGACGGCTCCGACCGCCTGAAGGAAGGCGCGAAGATCACCATTCCGGACGATAAGCCGCGCGGCGCTTCGGGCTCGCGCGGCGCACGGGGCGCAGCCGCCGCAAGCGGCGCAAGCGGTGCCAGCGGCGCAAGCGGCGCGGCAGCCTACGGTGCCTCCGGTGCCGCGGTTGCCTCCGCTGCCTCCGGCGCACGCGCCCATCACGGCAGGCACGCGGCGCAAGCCTCGCAATAAAGGCACCGCACTTACCGCATGAATCCATCTCGCGCTTTTATTCTGCGTCCCGTCGGCACCGCGCTGCTGATGGCGGCGATCATGCTGGTCGGCCTCGTCGCGCTGCGCTTTTTGCCGCTCTCCGCGCTGCCCGAAGTCGACTATCCGACCATTCAGGTGCAAACCTTCTATCCGGGCGCGAGCCCGGACGTGATGACCTCGTCCGTCACCGCGCCGCTCGAGCGCCAGTTCGGGCAGATGCCGTCGCTCAATCAGATGTCGTCGCAAAGCTCGGCCGGTTCGTCGATCATCACGCTGCAGTTCGCCCTCGATCTGCCGCTCGACATCGCCGAGCAGGAAGTGCAGGCCGCCATCAACGCAGCGGGCAACCTGCTGCCGTCGGACCTGCCCGCGCCGCCGATCTACGCCAAGGTCAATCCCGCCGACGCGCCCATCATCACGCTCGCCATCACGTCGAAAACCTTGCCGCTCACGCAGGTTCAGGATCTCGCCGACACGCGGCTTGCGCAGAAAATCTCGCAGGTCGGCGGGGTGGGTCTCGTGAGCCTGTCGGGCGGCCAGCGGCCGGCCGTGCGGATTCAGGCGAACCCGCGTGCGCTCGCCGCCTATGGGCTGAACCTGGACGATCTGCGCACCACCATCTCGAACCTGAACGTCAACACGCCGAAGGGCAACTTCGACGGACCGACGCGCAACTACACGATCAACGCGAACGACCAGTTGACCGACGCCGACGCCTACAAAAGCGCGGTGGTCGCGTACAAGAGCGGCCGCCCGGTGATGCTGACCGACGTCGCGACCATCGTGCAGGGCGCGGAAAACACCAAGCTCGGCGCCTGGGTGGACGGCACGCCGGCCATCATCCTGAACGTGCAGCGCCAGCCGGGTGCCAACGTGATCCAGGTGGTGGACAATATCAAGAAGCTGCTGCCGCAATTGCAGCAGGCCTTGCCTGCCGCGCTCGACGTGCAGGTCGTGACCGACCGCACCACTACGATCCGCGCCTCGGTGCGCGACGTGCAGTTCGAGCTGGCCATGTCGGTCGTGCTCGTCGTGCTGGTCATGTACCTGTTCCTCGCCAACGTCTACGCGACCATCATTCCTAGTCTCTCGGTGCCGCTCTCGCTGATCGGCACGCTCGCCGTGATGTATCTGTGCGGCTTCTCGCTGGATAACTTATCGCTGATGGCGCTGACCATCGCGACCGGCTTTGTGGTCGACGACGCGATCGTGATGATCGAGAACATCGCGCGTTACGTGGAAGAAGGCGAATCGCCGCTCGAAGCCGCACTGAAGGGCTCGAAGCAGATTGGCTTCACCATCATTTCGCTGACCGTTTCGCTGATCGCCGTGCTGATTCCGCTGCTCTTCATGGGCGACGTGGTGGGCCGCCTGTTCCACGAGTTCGCAATCACGCTCGCCGTGACCATCGTGATTTCTGCAGTCGTGTCGCTCACGCTCGTGCCAATGATGTGCGCGAAGCTGCTGCGCCACACGCCGCCGCACGAGAGCCACCGGTTCGAGGCGCGCGCGCACCGCGCGATCGACTGGGTCATCGCCCGTTACGCAGTCGCACTCACGTGGGTGCTGAACCGGCAGCGCTCAACGCTTGTCGTCGCAGTACTGACACTCGTGCTCACCGCGCTGCTTTACGTGTTCATTCCGAAGGGCTTCTTTCCGGTGCAGGACACGGGCGTGATTCAGGCGATCACGCAGGCGCCGCAGTCGGTGTCGTATGCATCGATGGCCGAGCGTCAGCAGGAACTCGCGGCGCAGATCCTGAAGAACCCGGACGTGCAGAGCCTCACGTCGTTCATCGGCGTGGACGGCAGCAATATCACGCTGAACAGCGGCCGCATGCTGATCAACCTGAAACCGCGCGACGACCGCAGCAGCACCGCGAGCGAAGTGATCCGGCAATTGCAGCAGGACGTCGCACATATTGCGGGCGCGTCGCTGTATATGCAGCCGGTGCAGGACCTGACAATCGACTCGACTGTCAGCCCCACGCAGTATCAGTTCATGCTGACGGACCCGAACATCGGCGAATTCACGACGTGGGTGCCGAAGCTCCTCGAGCGGCTCAAACAGGCGCCCGAACTCGCCGACGTCGCCACCGATCTGCAGGACAACGGCCAGTCGGTCTACGTCGAGATCGACCGCGCCACGGCGTCGCGTTACGGCATCACGCCCGCCACCGTGGACAGCGCGCTCTACGACGCGTTCGGCCAGCGCATTGTCTCGACCATCTTCACGCAGTCGAACCAGTACCGCGTGATTCTGGAAGCGCAGCCTTCGATGCAGCATTACACCGAGTCGCTCAATTCGATCTATCTGCCCTCGTCCACATCGTCGGGCGGACAGGTGCCGCTCTCGGCCATCGCGAGGTTCGTCGAAAAGCCGGCACCGCTGCTCGTCACGCACCTGAGCCAGTTCCCGGCGACCACGGTCTCGTTCAACCTCGCGCCTGGTTCGTCGCTCGGCGCGGCGGTCAAGGCAATCGAACAGGCCGAGAAGGACATCGGCCTGCCCGCGTCCTTCCAGACGCGTTATCAGGGCGCGGCGCTCGCCTTCCAGGCGTCGCTGTCGAACGAGCTGTTTCTGATTCTCGCGGCCATCGTCACGATGTATATCGTGCTCGGCGTGCTGTACGAGAGCTTCATTCACCCGATCACGATTCTGTCGACGCTGCCCTCGGCCGGCGTGGGCGCATTACTCGCGCTGCTGATCACGGGCCACGATCTCGACATCATAGGCATTATCGGCATCGTGCTGCTGATCGGCATCGTGAAGAAGAACGCCATCATGATGATCGACTTCGCGCTTTACGCCGAACGCGAGGAAGGCAAGGCGCCGCGCGAAGCGATTTACCAGGCGTGCCTGCTGCGCTTCCGCCCGATCCTGATGACCACGCTCGCCGCGCTGCTCGGCGCGCTGCCGCTGATGCTCGGCACTGGTGCCGGTTCGGAATTGCGCCGGCCGCTCGGTATCGCGATTGCAGGCGGTCTGATCGTGAGCCAGTTGCTCACGCTTTTCACCACGCCGGTGATCTACCTCGCGTTCGACTCGTTGGCACGCCGCGCGCGCGAACGGTTCAACCGCGGTGGCCCGGCGGCCGGCGCAACGGATGCGGGGACCTGAGGCGATGAACCTGTCGCGTCCGTTTATTGCGCGCCCCGTCGCCACCACGCTGCTGGCCATCGGCATCGCGCTGTCCGGCATTTTCGCGTTCATGAAGCTGCCGGTCGCGCCGCTGCCGCAGGTGGACTTCCCGACCATTTCGATCCAGGCGTCGCTGCCGGGCGCGAGCCCGGACACCGTGGCCACCAGCGTGGCCAGTCCGCTCGAGCGGCATCTCGGCTCCATTGCCGACGTCACTGAAATGACCTCGATGAGCTCGGTCGGCTCCACGCGCATCACGATGCAGTTCGGCCTGAACCGCAATATCGACGGCGCGGCGCGCGACGTGCAGGCGGCGATCAACGCCGCGCGCGCCGACCTGCCGGCCAGCCTGCGCAGCAACCCGACGTACCACAAGGTCAATCCGGCCGACGCGCCGATCATGATTCTCGCGCTCACGTCGAAAACGCTCACCGCGGGCCAGTTGTACGACTCCGCGGCCACCGTGTTGCAGCAGTCGCTCTCGCAAGTGGAAGGTGTCGGCGAAGTGGATGTGAGCGGCTCGGCCAATCCGGCCGTGCGCGTCGAACTGGAGCCGCAGGCGCTGTTCCACTACGGCATTGGTCTCGAAGACGTGCGCGCGGCGCTGGCCGCGGCCAACGCCAACAGTCCGAAGGGCTCGATCGAGTTCGGCCAGAACCGCGTGCAGATCTACACGAACGACCAGGCGAGCAAGGCGGCGCAGTATCGCGACCTCGTGATCGCGTATCGCAACGGCTCCGCGGTCAAACTGTCGGATGTGGCCGAAGTCGTCGATTCCGTCGAAGATCTGCGCAACCTGGGCCTCTTCAACGGCAAGCGCTCGGTGCTCGTGATCCTGTACCGGCAACCCGGCGCGAACATCATCGAGACAATCGACCGTGTTACGGCGATGCTGCCGCAACTGCACGCGTCGCTGCCCGCGGACGTGGACATCACGCCGACCGCCGACCGCTCCACCACGATCCGCGCGTCGCTCAAAGACACCGAACACACGCTGATGATCGCGGTGGCGCTCGTCGTGATGGTGGTGTTCCTGTTCCTGCGCAACTGGCGCGCCACGCTGATTCCGAGCGTGGCCGTACCGGTATCGATCATCGGCACGTTCGGCGCGATGTATCTGCTCGGCTTTTCCATCGACAACCTCTCGCTGATGGCCTTGACCATCGCGACCGGCTTCGTGGTGGACGACGCCATCGTGGTGCTCGAGAACATCTCGCGGCATATCGAGAACGGCGTGCCGCGCATGAAGGCCGCGTTCCTCGGCGCCCGCGAAGTCGGCTTCACGGTGATGTCGATCAGCATCTCGCTCGTCGCCGTGTTCCTGCCTATTCTGCTGATGGGCGGCATCGTCGGGCGCCTGTTCCGCGAGTTCGCGCTGACGCTCTCGCTGGCGATCGGCGTGTCGCTGATCGTCTCGCTCACGCTCACGCCCATGATGTGCTCGCGCCTCTTGCGCGAGCCGCACGAACAGAAACAGGAAGGCCGTTTCGGGCGCTGGCTCGAACGCGGCTTTGCGAGCATGCAGCGCGGTTACGAACGCACGCTCGGCTGGGCGCTGCTGCATCCGCGGCTGATCCTGTTCATTCTGCTGGCCACCATCGGCCTGAATATCTGGCTCTACATCGTGGTGCCGAAGGGCTTCTTTCCGCAGCAGGACACCGGCCGGCTCATCGGCGGCATTCAGGCGGACCAGAGCACTTCGTTCCAGGCCATGAAAGGCAAGTTCTCGCAGATGATGGAGATTGTCGGCAAGAACCCGGCCGTGGACAGCGTGGTCGGCTTCACGGGCGGCCGGCAGACCAATTCGGGCTTCATGTTCGTGTCGCTCAAGCCGAAGAGCGAGCGCAAGATTTCCGCCGATCAGGTCATCCAGCAACTGCGCGCGCCGCTTGGCGACGTCGCCGGCGCACGCACATTCCTGCAGGCGGTGCAGGATATTCGGGTCGGCGGGCGGCAGTCGAATGCGCAGTACCAGTTCACGCTGCTCGCAGATTCCACGCCCGACCTGTACCTGTGGGGACCGAAGCTCACCGAGGCGTTGCAGGCGCGCAAGGAACTGGCCGACGTCAATTCCGACCAGCAGCAAGGCGGCCTCGAAGCGATGGTGACCATCGACCGCGCGAGCGCGGCGCGTCTCGGCATCAAGCCCGCGCAGATCGACAACACGCTGTACGACGCATTCGGCCAGCGCCAGGTGTCGACGATCTACAACCCGCTGAACCAGTATCACGTTGTGATGGAAGTCGCGCCCAGGTACTGGCAAAGCCCGGACATGCTCAAGCAGGTCTACATCAGCACGTCGGGCGGCAGCGCGAGCGGCGCACAGACCACCAACGCGCCCGCAGGCACGGTCACGGCATCGGACAAATCCACCTCGTCGTCCACCAGTGCCTCGGCGGGCGGCACGGCGGGCACCACGGCGCAAAGCGCCGCGACGATTGCCGCCGATTCCGCGCGCAACCAGGCGATCAATTCCATTGCGACGAGTGGCAAGTCGAGCGCATCGTCGGGCGCGGCAGTGTCCACGTCGAAGGAAACCATGGTGCCGCTCTCCGCAATCGCGAGCTTCGGGCCAGGCAATACGCCGCTTTCGGTGAATCACCAGAGCCAGTTCGTCGCCTCCACGATTTCCTTCAATCTGCCGCCGGGCGTGTCCCTTTCCACGGCGACGCAGGCGATCTACCAGACCATGGCCGAGATCGGCATGCCGGCGACGATCCACGGCAGCTTCCAGGGCACCGCGCAGGCGTTCCAGCAGTCGATGTCGGACCAGCCGATCCTGATTCTGGCCGCGCTCGCCGCCGTGTATATCGTGCTCGGCATCCTTTATGAGAGCTATATCCACCCGCTCACCATTCTGTCGACGCTGCCGTCGGCGGGCGTGGGCGCGTTGCTCGCGCTGCTGCTCTTTCAGACCGAGTTCAGCATCATCGCGTTGATCGGCGTGATTCTGCTGATCGGCATCGTCAAGAAGAACGCGATCATGATGGTGGACTTCGCGATCGAGGCGTCGCGGCACGGCCGCTCGTCGCGCGACGCGATTCACGAGGCGTGCCTGCTGCGTTTCCGCCCGATCATGATGACCACCTTCGCCGCGATGCTGGGCGCGCTGCCGCTCGCATTCGGGCGCGGCGAAGGCGCGGAGTTGCGCGCGCCGCTCGGCATTGCGATTGTCGGCGGGCTGATCATGAGTCAGATGCTGACGCTCTACACCACGCCGGTGGTCTATCTGTACATGGACCGGATTCGCGTGCGCTGGGAGTCGCGCAAGGCACGCAGAGGCGGGATCACGCCTGCCTCATGATGTGACGCGACCCGCATCCGCGGCGGCTTTTGAAGAAACATGCAAAGGCTGCCGAGCAATGCGGCGCCGCGCGTTCGAGCGGCCTCAAAGCTTCTGCTGCATCGCGAGCAGGAAAATGCGCTGCCATTGCCTGCCCTGCCGCTCGCTCCGCATGGGCAACAGCCACACGCCGCGCGCGGTGTCCTTGACCTTCAGCGCAAGCTGCCACTGCGCTTCGTGACGCTGCAGGTCGGCGCCAAGCAGATCGGCAAAGATATAAGCGCCCTGCTCTGCGCCGACATGAACCTCACAGAGGCGCTTGCCCGAAGCGAGACGCACCGAACCCCAACTGCCATCGAGCCGATGCGTCCAGTCGCCGTCGCGGATGTTCGGCGCGACTTCCTTTCTCCGGCGCAACCAGTAAGCGACCGCGGCCGCCAGCAGCAAAGCCGCCAGCGCCGCCACGCCGACGGCGACCGACGTTCCGAACCCTGCCTGCAATGCGTCGAACGCGCGCACCGCGCCGTACACCAGCGCGATCAGCGCCAATAGTCCAACCAGAATCGGCATAGCGAACTCTCGACAAAAAGCCTTACGGCAGCTTGTGCGTCGCGGCCCAATCCTTCACGGCCTTCAGCGTGTTCTCGACGTGCTTCTCGGGCGACAGGCTCGTGTATTCGTAGATGATCTTGCCGTCCGGCGCGATCACGTACGAGACGCGATTGGCCATCGAGCTATACATCGGCATGCCCGCATCGTAGGCGCCGATCACCTTCGACTCCGCGTCCGCCGCCACAGGGAATTTGCTGCGGCACTCGCTCACGGAGAATTTCGTCAGCGTGTCGATGTTGTCGTGCGACACGCCGATCACCGTCGCGCCATATTTTTTATATTCGTCGACGGCCTCGGCGAATTCATGCGCCTCGATCGTGCAGCCCTTCGTGAAAGCGGCCGGATAGAAGTACAGCACCACCGGTCCTTTCTTCAGCTCGTCGGCAAGCGAATACGTGTACGTCTTGCCGCCGAGCGACGCCTGTGCGGTGAACGGCGGAGCGGTGTCGCCGGGTTTGAGCGTCGCGCAGGCGTTCAACGACCAGGCGGCGCACGTCACCGAGACGGCTGCGGCCAGCGCTGCCGGCATGAGGTTTATCTTCATCTGCTGTCCTTTGAGCGGTGATGCTTACCGTTGGCGGGAAGGGGTTTAGGGCCGCGCCGTCCGGCAGGATGCATAGCGCGTTCCTGGCGCATTCATTGTGCACTCGTGCAGCATTCGGGCCGCGTGGAGCGGCGCAACGAAGCGGCGCAACGAAGCATGAACGGCTGGCCTTGTCCTCTATTGGACCACGTACACGAAAACTGCGCGCTGCGCGTGCCCGGAATGCCGACGTTGGCGGCGCACGGCACTCCGCACTCCGCACTCGCCACTCCGCACTCGCCACTCGCCACTCGGATTCGACACCCGGCACGCCCCACTCGCCAACCCGCGGTCGGCGATCCGCAACCCATAACCCCCAATCAGGCCGCCGCTTCTTCGATATGCGCGCCGAACCAGGCAGCCGCGGAGAGATTGAGCTCGGCCAGTATCTCCGGCGTGAGCGCGGCGAATTCCGGCGGAGCATCCCAATCGCGCGCGATCGACGCCGCATCGGCGCCCTCGCCCGCCGCCTCCGCGATCCGCAGCAGCGTGCCGAGCGGCCCACGCCGTTCGACGATAGCCGCGCGAATCTGCGGCGCGAGGCCGAGCTTTTCGAGCACGGCTTTCGGCGTGCTGCCGAGCACCACATGCACGAGAGAAAAGATGCCGGTCATGAAGGCGGCGTCGGCGAATTCATCGTCGGCGGGACGCATCCAGCCGGCCGCCAGTTCCATGAAGCGCGAGCGCGTGCCGGCCAGTTGCACGAGCGGATCGGCGCGCCACGGCAGATCGCCGCTGTCCGCGTAAAGCAGCAGTTGCGCCCAGCGCGCGATCTGCCGCGTGCCTGTCGCAATGATCGCCTCGCGCAACGACGCGATATTTCGTCCGAGACCGAACGCGCTCGAGTTCACGAGGCGCAGCAACTGCACCACCACGCTCGGGTTCAGCTTCAGTTCCGCTTCCAGTTCGACGATGCCCGCGTCGCGCGAAAGCAGCGCGAGCAGGCGCAACAGGCCCGGGCGCGGCGAGCGGTTTTTCGGCGCGGCCAGCACCTGGGGCCGCGCGAAAAAGTAGCCCTGGAACAGATCGAAGCCGAGATCGCGCGCAACCGCGAAGTCTTCGCGCGTCTCCACTTTCTCGGCGATCAGCGTCTTGCCCTCGCCGCGCATCGCAGCGGCAAGTTCTGGCAGATGCGTGCGCTCAGTCTGCAGGAAGTCGATCTTGACGATGTCCGCATGCGGCAGCATGGCAAGTAGTTCGTCGGATAGCTCGGTCACGTCGTCGAGCGCGACCTGGAAACCGCCGCGCCGCAACTCGCTGAGCCGCCGCGCGAGTTGCGCGTCGAACCTGACGGTTTCGAGAATTTCGAGCACGAAGCGCTCCGGCGGCATCACGTGGACGATGTCGTCGAACAGCATCGCCCGGTCGATATTGACGAAGCC
Organism: Burkholderia sp. WSM2230; assembly: GCF_000472445.1. GTDB lineage: Bacteria > Pseudomonadota > Gammaproteobacteria > Burkholderiales > Burkholderiaceae > Paraburkholderia. Next base: position 93,803 of record NZ_AXAJ01000003.1, on the reverse strand, counting down.
GCGATGCTGCCCGAGCACGGCGGGCACGCCGATTCCGCCAAGCGCGCGCGCCACCACCTGCGCGGTCGCCTGCGCGTCGTTGGTGACTTCGGCATAGTTGTGGGCGCCGGCCCGGAACAGCAGTTCGTATGCGTTGAGCGCGCCCTGGCGATCGAGAATCGGCTGTCGGCCCAGATAGACGAACTGTGCAGCATTAGCCGCGTCAGGTTCGTCGCCGGTCGCGTCGCGCACCTCGATGCGCCGGGCGGAGGCCCGGACCAAATGAAGTTCAGACATGGGTCATCGGTGCAGCTTTCGAAGGACTGCGCGGCAGCGGCGCGCCGCCACCGCACAGGGGTTTGCCGTATTAACGGACGCCGGCCAACCGCACTTTAACCGAATCGGCCCAGTCCGGCTGCGAGCGCGTGCCGCGTTTCCTTACCGGATGTTTTTCTTGCGCCGCCACTAAAGATTTCGGGCCGCAGGTCGTTATCTTGTCCTGATGGGGCGGCCTGATACCCGCGTGGGACCCCGCATGGGACCCGCCAGATATCCTTTCGCCGCCCTCGAGAGGCGAACGGCAAGCCGCCCCGCCCGCAGACGAACACAGGTTGCCACCACACACATGGAAGCGAACAGGATCACCGCGCCCCGTCAGGGCTCCTTGCGCACGGTCGTCGGCCGGCTTCTCGGGCTTGGCCGGCGCGTCGAGGACAAGCCGCAAGCCGGGCCGCCCGCCACGCCGCAACTGGAACAGGTGGTCGGCGCCGTGGACCTGCTGGCGCATGTGGACAGCGAGCTGCGCTTCCTCTACGTGTCCGACGCGAGCCTGCGCTTCATCGGCTATCACCGCGAGTATCTGGAGACGATCACACTGCATGAGTTGGTGGCCGAGGCCGACGCCGCGCGTCTCGACGCGCTGCTCGAGCGCGCGCTGACCAGCGGCAATGTCGAAAAGGCGACGCTCGGGCTCATCAAGTCGCTGACGTATCCGATCACCGTCGAATTGCGCGTGGTGCGCAGCAGCCATAACGGCTCGGACGGCTTTGCGATTGCCGGTTTCGACGTGTCGGCCTGGCGCGCGAGCGAGGAGCGCCTCGTCGAGGCGCTGCATCAGGACCGGCTCACCCATCTCGCCAACCAGTCCGCGCTGATTCCCGCGTTGCTGGAGGCGCAACAGCAGGCCGACGCGCACGGCACACCCGCCGCGCTGCTGCTGCTCGACATCGACGATTATCAGCGCGTGAACCGCGCGCTCGGCTACGACGCCGGCGACGAAATGCTGCGCGACACCGCCCGGCGCATTCTCAACATGACGAGCCCGAACGAGACGGTGGCCCGCGTAGCAAGCGACGAGTTTGCGATTCTGGTAAAGCCCGCCGCCAACCGCACAGACGCCGCCGCGGCCGCCGAAGCGCTGGCACGGCGCCTCTTGACCGCGATCCAGCAGCCGTATGTGTTCAGCGGCCAGCAGGTGCACCTCTCGGCAAGCATCGGCATTGCGCTTTACCCGGACGTGCGCCACGCGAACGACACGGCCGCGCACGACTCGCATCTTCTGCGCTGGGCCGACCACGCGTTGTTGCAGGCGAAGGCGGCGGGCGGCAACACGCTCGCGTTCTATGTGCCGGACGACAACCCCGCCGACGCCGAGCGCCTGAAGCTGGAGGCGGACCTCTACGACGGTGTGCGCAACGGCGAGTTCTCGCTGCACTTCCAGCCGATCACGAGCAGCCGCACGCACGGCGTGGTCGGCGTGGAGGCGCTGATCCGCTGGATGCATCCGGTGCACGGGCTCGTGCCGCCGTCCATGTTCATTCCGCTTGCGGAGTCGGTCGGGCTCATCAACTTCCTCGGCAACTGGGTGCTGAAGGTGGCCTGCATGCAGTTGATCCAGTGGGACGCGCGGGGCATCTCGCTGCAATACGTGGCGGTCAACGTGTCGCCGCAGCAGTTCCGCGATCCGCGTTTCAAGGACGCCGTGCGCGAGGCGATCGACCTGACCGGCATCGACCCGCGGCGCCTCGTCTTCGAAATCACCGAGAGCCTGCTGATGCACGACCCCGCGCACGCCAAGGTGCTGCTCGAAGATCTGACGGCCATGGGCATCCGCTTTGCCGTCGACGATTTCGGCACCGGCTATTCGAGCCTGGCTTACCTGCAACGGTTTCCCCTTGCAAAGCTTAAGATCGACAGGAGTTTTGTCGAGAATCTGCTAACCTCCCGGAACGACCAGGCGATCGTCAGCGCGGTGGTCGGCCTCGCCCAGACGCTCGACCTGGAACTGGTCGCCGAAGGCGTCGAAACGGAAGCGCAACGCAGCCTGCTCACCGAGATGGGATGTGACCACATTCAAGGGTGGCTCGTCTGCCAGGCGTTGCCGTCCGACGAACTGGCGCAGCGTTTCGAAGCGCGCTCGCTTCATCTGCACAGCGCTTAGCGGTGCCGGTCAAGCACTCAAAGAGCGGCATAAGCCGGCCTCGCGCCGGCATGGCATTCATTGGAACACGTATGGCTTTTGCGGGACTCACATGGTAAAGGCGGCGGTGCTCGACCGGCTCTGGACGCGAATGAGCGAGCGCGGCGATTTCCCCATGCTGTCGCAGTCGTTGCGCACCACCATGGCGGCAATGAACAACGACGACCTCGACTTCACCGGCCTCGTCCAGGTCGTGCTGTCGGACTTCGCATTGACGCAAAAAGTGCTGCGCCTCGCGAACTCGGCCATGTATATGGCGTTCGGCGGCAATATCACGACGGTTTCGCGCGCGCTGATGGTGCTCGGCATGGACGCCGTCGGCCATCTCGTGGTCGGCCTGAAGATCGTCGATCACTTTCATCACAGCGCGCCGCGCCGCATCGACGCGAAGCTCGAACTGAACCGCACGCTGCTCTCGGGCTGCGTCGCGCGCAAGCTGACCGAACGCGGCGATCTGCGCGCCGGCGAGGAAGCGGTGGTCTGCACGCTGATGCGGCAGATCGGCAAGCTGCTGGTGGTGTTCTATCTCGACGCGGAATGGGATCAGATTCGCCGCCACATCGAGAGCGGCACGCTGGAAGCGGATGCATGTGTACTCGTGCTCGGCGTGACGTTCGACGAAATCGGCGAAGAAGCCGCGGTGCGCTGGCGCCTGCCCGACATGATCCGCTCGGGCATGGGCGAGTTCGATCCGCAGGACACCGAGCAGCCGCGCCAGGTGCAGTGGCTGCGCGCCATCACCAATTACTCGACGGCAGTCGCCGACGTCCTCACGCAGCAGAACGTGCCGGACTTCGAGCGCGAAGAGCGCATTGCCGAACTGGCGCAGGAATATAGCCGCGCGCTGAACACCGACCCGGAAGCGCTGCTCGAAATGAGCGTTGCGCTAGCCCGCGAGGAAGGCGGCGACGGCGTGATGCGCGAGATCGTCGAGCTGCGCGCGAACGCGGACGCCATGGCTCGCGAGGCGCTCAATCCGGAAGCGCGCATCGCGGCAGGCGTCGAAGATCTGCGCAATCTGCCCGACACCAGCTCGCTCGCGCCGGCTCTCGGCATGGCATCGGAAACGGTGCTCGCGGCACTCGGCTTTGCGCGCACCGTGGTGTTCGTCAAGCACAGCAACGGCACGTTCCGCGCGCGTCTCGGCCTCGGCCCGAAGATCGACGCGGCGCTGCCCAAGCTCACCTTCAGCTCGGCGTTCGAGCCCGACGTGTTCCACCTGGCAATCGCGAACTCGGTGGGCATCTTCATCGAAAATGCGCGCGATCCGAAAATGGTCGCGCGGCTGCCCGAGTGGTTCCGCCGTTCCTTCGACGACGCCCGCGCCTTCGTGCTGCTCCCGGTGGTAGACGAAACGGAGCAGACCGTCGCGCTGCTTTACGGCGACTGGTCACACACTCAGGAGCCACGCCGCATCTCACAGAAGGAGATGAGCGTGCTGAACGAACTGGCCAAGGAGTTAGGCCGTTTTTTCGGCCTGGGGCAGATGCGGGAAATGGAGACGATGTAAAGACGTGGCGTGATCGTTGATCACATCGCGTAAGTTCTCCGGATTCTGTGTTTGCCCGACGCCAGGTTTTTTAGTGACGGTTTTTTAGCCGACGGTTTTTTAGCCGACGGGTTTTAAGCCGACGGGTTTTAAGCCGAACTTCGCAGCTGATTTTTGCAATCAGGTTTCGCAATTGAGTTTCGCAGCCGGCATGCGCTCCATGCCGGCGTGCTTCCCAAAGCGGCCTCAGTCTTCGATTCTTTCGAGACCTTCCGCGCTGCGGTCCGCGACGCCCGCCCAGGCGCCGGCCGCGAGTCCCATTTGCGCGAGCTCTTCCACCGTCAACGGCGCAAGCTGCGCGCACAGCGCAGCCAGCCTGTCCCATGCGCCGTTTTCCAGCGCCTCGACGGCAGCGAGCAACTGCCCGAGCACGCCCTCGCGATGCAGAATGGCCGCCTGGATCGGACGCGACAGCGTCAGCACATTCAATGTGCTTTCGAGCGAGCCCCCGAACACCGCGTCGACGAATGAAAACACGCCGGTGAGAAACGCCGCGTCGGCTTCGTCGCGGCCGGCGTCCGGCAGACGCTCGATGGCCAGTTCCATGAAACGCGCGCGGGTCGCCGCGAGCTGCAGCAACGGGTCGTCCTCGAGCGCGACCTTGCGGCCGTCCGCATACAACAGCAACTGCGTCCAGCGCGCGATGCGGTCGGTGCCGGTTGCATTGATCGCCTCGCGCAGCGTCGTCACTTTATGGCCGACGGCGAAACCGCTCGAATTGGCGAGCTTCATCAGATGCATCACCAGCACGGGGTTGAGCTTGAGCTCCGCTTCGAGCTGCGCGACCGTCGGGTCGCCCGCGAGCAATTGCAGCAGATTCAGGAGCGCGTGGCGTGGCGCGCTCACGCGGCGCGTCATCGAGGCTTGCGGACGCGCGAAGAAATAGCCCTGGAAGCGGTCGAAGCCCAGGCCGTGCGCCGTTTCGAAAGCGGCTTGCGCGTCGAGGCCCGAGGCGATCAACAGCTTGCCCGCCGCCTTGAGCACACTCGTCAGCTTGGGCAACAGCGCGGCGGGCGCGCGCGTGATGTCGATCTTGATGGCTTCCGCGTAAGGCAGGAGCTTCGCAAAAGTCTCATTGGGCTGCGTGACGTCGTCGAGAACGAAGCGATAGCGCCGGCCATGCAGCAGCACGATGCGCGCGATCAGTTCTTCGTCGACGTGGATGTCATGCGGCAGTTCAAACAGAAAGCGCTCGGCGGGCAGGCGCTCTATCGCGTCGTCGAACAGCATGTCGCGGCTCGTGTCGATGTACGCCGGATGCCCGGTCAGCGCGCCGCGCACATTGCCCTCGACGAGTCCGCGGATGATCGCGCGCGCAACGCGCTGCGCCGGTGTGGGCGCGCGGCCGGCTCGCGCGTCGCGGTGGTCGGCTTCGCCACCGGTGTCGTCCTGCGTGTCCGGGTCGAAATCGGCCAGCGCCTCTGCCGGCCATTCCGGCGCGCGTATCTTGAGCTCATAGCCGCACAGCATGCCGTCCCGATTCAGGATGGGCTGCCGCGCGAAACTGGCGTTCAACTGCGTATCGTCCGCGGCACCCGTACGGCCCGGATTCCCGACTGCAATAGTGCTCATTGTGATCCCCCGCGAGGCGCCCCCGGCGCTTGCTGCTGGCTTGTGGTTATCGCCGCATCACCATGCGCGCGGCGTGTTTATCGTTTGCATCGCGTGTTGTGACGGCAGTGTGCCAGCGCAGCACGCCCGGCGATTCTAGCGCAGCCCGTCTTGCGCGGGCATGTCGTTCAAGCAATATCTGGAAATATCTGGCAGCACGCGACGGACATGAACCGCGCCGTGCGAGCAACGGCGCGCCCCCATGCAAAACGGCCGCAAGCAGCGGCCGTTCTGGATGTTGTTCGAGCATCGAGGCACAGCGTTACTTCAGCACCACCTTCACGTCGAAGTATTTCGCCGCGAAGCGGTCTATCGTGCCGTCGGCCTTCAGTTCCTTCAGCGCCTGGTTCAACGCGTCCTTGAGTGCCTTGTCGCCGCGGCGGATGCCGAAGCCGACGCCCGCGCCGAGCAGCTTCTCGTCGCTGACGGCCGGACCGGCGAACTCGAAGCCCACGCCTTGCGGCTTCTTCAGAAAGCCCTTGGACGCCGCTTCCGCGTCCTGGAACGACGCATCGAGACGGCCCGAAGCGAGGTCGGCGTAGATCTGATCCTGCGTCTGGTACGGCACGACGTCGACGCCGGCCGGCGCCCAGCGCGCCTTCGCATACGTCTCCTGAATCGTGCCCTGCAGCACGCCGACGTGCTTGCCCTTCAGCGACGCGGCCGTCGGCTGCAGACCGCTGCCCTTCTTCGCGATCATCTGATTCGGGATCGTGTAGATGGGATCCGTGAAATCAATCGCCTGACGACGCTGTTCGGTGATCGTCATGTCCGAGTTGATCGCGTTGAACTTGCGCGCCTGCAAGGCGGGAATCAGGCCGTCGAACGAATTCTCGACCCACACGCACTTCGCCTTCAGCTTCGCACACACGGCATTGCCGACGTCGATGTCGAAACCCTGCAGTTCTCCAGATGGCGACTTCGATTCGAACGGCGCGTAAGACGCCTCGACACCGAAGCGCACTTCCTTGATGTCCGCCGCCATGGCCGAACCTGCCGTGATCGCTGCCGTCGCGAATAGCGCGAGCGCAGCCGTGTTTCGCCAATTCATCTTCATTACGGGTGTTCCTCTACGGTATTGAACAAGACGGAGCCGAATCCGGACAGGCATGATTGCCGCGCCAAAAATGCGATTCAAACTCGCGCGGCCGCTGTGGTGCAGCGCAGCAGCCGCGAGGCGGGGATTGTACAGGCTCGGGTGCCGCGCCTGCGGGCAGTTCATACCGCCGCATTGCTGGGAACGTGCGGCGGGCCGACGTGCAAAGCTGCAACTTGATGTCGCGCTGGCGCAAACAATCGCATGCAGGCGCAGGCGCCAGCGCCGCTTGAGACTCGCGCCGCTAGACCAGCGCGGCGTGCGTGTCCTCAGTGGTCTCGATCACCATCAAGCCGGCGCGCAGACCAGGCTTCACGATCGCATTCGGAAACACGAGGCGCTCTTCGTCGTGTTGCACGACGTAGCGGTAGTCCCCATCGCGCGCGAGCAGGGTGTTTCTGGCGAATGGCGTGAAGTTCGCGACATCCGCCGTGACCAGCAATTCGAATGCATCGCTTTGCTTGGTGATCTGATCGATCACCGTGAAAGCGCGCGGCAACTGCGCGTCGCCACGCCCATTGGTGCCGGCAAGCAGATGACGCAGCGCCTCGTCCGCACCGGCAAAGCGCGTGAGATCGTTCTGGCCGAATGGGCGCACCTTGCCCAGTTCCAAAGTGCAGGCCTCGGCCCCGCATGTCTGCGCCGTGAAATGCGAATACGTGTTGCCCTTCGTGGTATGCAGCAGCACAGCGCTGATGTGCGCTTCGCCCAGCCATTCGAACATTGCCCGCGAAAACGGCCTGCCGGTATGCGGAAGCAACGCGAAGCGCTCGAATGCCGACGCGCGGATCGCCGTGTGCATGTCGATATGCCAGCGTGCACCGGGCTCATCGGAAGCCGCGGCGAAGAACCGCGCGGCCGCCTGCTCGAGCGCCGCGGCGCGTGGTGCCTCGCGACTCTGCGGCAATTGCAGATGACGGCCGCTGAAGAGCCGGTTCAGATCGTCGTCGCGATAACGGCACGCGTCGCGCATCGCGTCGACGTTGCCGAGAATCACCAGCAGACGGCACGTCAATGCGGCCTCGCCGCGCGCAATGTCGCGCACCAGGTGCGAAAGCAGTTCGATGGGCGCGGTTTCGTCGCCATGCACGCCGGCCGACGCGAGCACGCTGCGCGTGTTGGCAGCGAGCACGGCGGGCTCGATCAGCAGCACGCCGTCGTCGAGCCACGACCAGCGCACGCCTTCGGCACACGTGCCTTGCATTGCGCTCGCGGCAGGCCGCTTGCCCGCAAGCGTATAGGCGAGGAAATCGTCCAGCATCGCGGCTGGCTCGCCGCGCCGAGCGTCAGCGCTGGAAGTCATAGAGCGATCCGAGTCCGAGAATCTGCGTGAGTTCATCCAACGCGGTGCGCGACTCGGCGAGCAATTGCGGATCGGCCAGGTCGGTCGGCGCGAGACGGTCGCGATAATGCTTTTCGATCCACGTATCGAGCCGGCCGAACAACGTGTCGTCGATCCAGACGCCTCGCGTGACCGCCGCGCGTTCCGCGTCGTTCAACACCACACGCAGACGCAGACACGCCGGACCACCGCCGTTTTTCATGCTCTCGCGCAGGTCGAACACCAGCACTTCGTCGATGGGACCGGTATGCGACGTGAGCTCGTCCAGGTACGCGGCCACGCGCGGATTCTCGCGGCACTCCTGCGGCACGACCAGCACCTGCTTGCCGTCGGGTCGCGTCAGCAACTGGCTGTTGAACAGATACGACGAGACCGCGTCCGCGACGCTCAGCTGCGCGTCCGGCACTTCGATCACATCGAATCCGGCGCTCACGCCCGCGAGCTTCGCGCGCAATTCGTCATACACCGCGCTCTGCTCGACGAATGCAAGCTCGTGACAGAACAGCGTAGTGCGATTGCCCACGGCGATCACGTCGTTATGAAAGACGCCCGCGTCGATCACGTCGGGGCTCTGCTGCGCGTACACCGTCATCTCTTCGTGCAGACCATGACGATGCGCGACCGCGCGGCTCGCCTCGAACGTCTGGCGTGCGGGAAAGCGCTTCGGCTCCGGCCCGCGGCGATATTCGCTGCGGCCATATACGAAGAATTCGACACCACGTGCGCCATATTCCGAGCAGAAGCGGGTGTGATTCGCCGCACCTTCGTCGCCGAGCGCGGGTGTGCCGGGCAAGGCCTCGTGCACGGCAAAGCGGTCGGCGTCGCTGAAAATGGCGCGCAACGTGCGGCGCGTGGATTCGTGTTCGATTGCGCGATGCAGCTTGCTGCACAGATTCGCCGGCGTGAAATGCACGCGGCCGTCGTGTGTGTCGGCGGAAGGACTCACGGTCGCCGCATTCGCGGTCCACATTGCCGAAGCCGAACTCGCCGCGGCCAGCAACTCAGGTGCGTTCTTCGAGACGCGCGCGATCACCGTTGCGTCGTCGCCCGAAAAGCCCAGTTCCCGCAACAGACGCATCGACGGACGCTCCTGCGGCGGCAACACGCCCTGATGAAAGCCGAGATCGGCCAACTGCTTCATCTTGCGCAGACCCTGCTTCGCGGCCGCCTTCGGATTTGCAACCGACTTCTCGTTGTTCTGCGACGCGACGTTGCCGAACGACAGCCCCGCGTAGTTGTGCGTCGGGCCGACCAGGCCGTCGAAATTGGCTTCAGTGGCTTGCATCGTCGATCCTTAGAATTGAAGGCCCGGCGAGACGCTCGCGGGCATTTGCAGTTGCGCGCTTTCGACGGAAGCCATCGGGTACGCGCAGTAATCGGCTGCGTAATAGGCGCTCGGCTGGTGGTTGCCGGAACGGCCCGGCCCGCCGAACGGCGCGCCGGACGAGGCGCCGTTGGTCGGCCGGTTCCAGTTGACGATGCCCGCGCGGATGGTGCGCTGAAAATGCGTCCACAGCGATTCGTCGTCGGCAAGCAAGCCTGCGGAAAGACCAAACTGGGTGTCGTTGGCTTTTTCGAGCGCCTCTTCGAAGCTGTCGTAACGGATGATCTGCGCGAGCGGTCCGAAATGCTCCTCGTCGGGCAGGTTCTTGACGGCGGTTACGTCGAGAATGGCCGGCGTGACGAAGCCGAGCTGCGGGTCGCGCTGCTCCATTTTCAGCAACGCTTGCGCGCCGCCGCCAAGCAGACGTTCCTGTGCCGCGACAAGCCGGGAAGCCGCGCGCGCCGAAATCACCGCGCCCATGAAAGGCTGCGGCTCGGCGTTGTATTCGCCCACACTGATACGCGAGGTGACCTCGACGAAGCGCGCGAGAAAGCGCTCGCCGAACGCGTCATTGGGCACAAGGATCCGGCGCGCACACGTGCAGCGCTGCCCCGCCGACAGAAACGCCGACTGGATCGTGTGATGCACGGCGGCGTCGATATCCGCGACCGGACCGATCACGAGCGGATTGTTGCCGCCCATCTCGAGCGCGAGCACGATCTCCGGGCGCCCGCCGAACTGCTTGTGCAGCAATGTTCCGGTGTCCGAACTACCGGTGAAAAAGAGTCCGTCGATCTGCCGGTGATTCGCGAGCGCAATGCCCGTGTCTTTCTCCCCTTGCACCAGATTCAGCACGCCCGCCGGCAAGCCCGCATCGCGCCAGATCTGCACGGTCAGCGCGGCCACGCCGGGCGCCAGTTCCGACGGCTTGAACACGACCGCATTACCCGCGATCAACGCCGGCACGATATGCCCGTTCGGCAGATGTCCGGGAAAGTTATACGGCCCGAACACCGCAACCACGCCATGCGGACGATGCCGCAGCACCGCGGTGCCGTCCGCCATCGGCGAACGCTTTTCGCCGGTGCGTTCGTTGTAGGCCTGAATCGATATCTCGACTTTCGCAGCCATCGACGCCGCTTCGGTCCGCGCTTCCCACAGGGGCTTGCCTGTCTCGCGGCCAATCGCTTCCGCAAGCGCCTCTTTGCGTTCTGTGACGAGCGCAGCGAAGCGGCGCACCACGGCGCAACGTTCGTCGAGGCTCGCCGCCGACCATGCCGCGAATGCGCGGCGCGCGCTGCGCACTGCGCGATCCACGTCGTCCGCGGACGCGCTATTGCCTTCCCATACGGTCGCGCCAGTACCGGGGTTACGCGACGCGAATGCGGGACCTGTGCCGGCGGCCCATTCGCCGTCGATAAAAAGCTCGCTCATGATCATCCTTGTTTGTGTTTCAGCGGCAGCACCCGCACCGGGTCGCCTGACTTGACGCCGAGTGCCGACGCTTCGAGCGCGTTCATCCGGAACACGCCGTCTTGCGGCACGCCGGCCGCGACGCCCACGCGAAAATCGCCAAGCGACGTATTCGACACCATGGAACGCGGCGCATCCTGCGGCGCGCCCGCGGGCACGTCGGCAATCTCGGCTGGCACCAGCACGCTTTCGCGCACCGTGCGCAAGTCGGAGATGTGGCATTCGAGCACCGGACCGGCGTCGAAAATATCGACGTGGTTCTCGTAGCGCAGCCCTTCCGCTTCGAGCATGCGCCGCGCGGGAATCGTGTCGCTATGCGTGAGCCCGACGCATTGCTGCGCTTCTTCCGGCAACAGTTCGACATACACCGGATAGCGCGGCATCAGCTCCGCGAGAAACGCCTTGCGGCCGTGAGAGCTGAGATAGTCCGCCGCGTTGAAGTCGATCTGATAGAAGTGCGAACCGACCGCGCGCCAGAACGGCGACGTGCCCTGCTCGTCGAAATGGCCGCGCAATTCGGCGCACAAACGCTGCGGAAAGCGCTCGCGGAACTGCGCGAGGAACATGAAGCGCGAGCGCGACAGCAAGCCGCCCACGCCGCTCGTGCGATAACGCGGGCTCAGAAACAGCGAGCACACCTCGGCGTAACCCGTCAGGTCGTGCGAGATGTTGAGCGCGCGCATGCGGGTCCAGATGCCGAGGTCCTGGCTCGCATGCACCACCGTGCTCACGCGATAGTTGTAGAACGGCTGCTGCAGCCCGACCGCTGTTTCGATGCCGCAGACGCCCGCGACATCGCCCGTTTGCGTGTCTTCCATCACGAAGAAATAGCCTGCCTCGTGCGGCGCGGCCTTGTCTTCCATGGTGCGGCGGGCGCGTTCGACGCGTGCGGCGAGCGCCTCGCGATCCGGCTTGAAGGTAGTGAGCCCTGGGCCGGTTTCCTGCGCGAGCCGCATCAGCGCGTCGACATCGCCTCGTTGCACAACGCGAACGACGATCATTGTGCATCTCCCGATTGTTCTTCGTCTTGCGGCCGATGCAGCGGCACGCAGCGCACCGCATCGCCATCCTGCACGCCGAGCGCGGTGCGTGCCGCATGCGCGAGCGGCGCGCCTTCATTCTTCGCGGCCGGCAGATCGCCGAGCACGCAGCGGAATTCGCCGTCCGCGCCGTTGTGGGCGATCAGAAACGCGGAGCCGCTCGCGGACGCCGCGCTCTCGTGCACCACGCGCGTTTCGTTGCGCGTGACGCACGCACTCCGGTCCACCTGCGCGGTGAGCACCGGGCCTGCATCGAAAATATCGATGAAGCGGTCGGTCTCGAAGCCTTCCTCGAGATGGATCTCGTACGCGAGCAAGGCGTTCGCGTCCGGCTCGCCCAGCACGCGCTGCGCCGCTTCCGGCAGCAAGGGTACATAGATCGGATACGTGGGCATCACTTCGGCGATAAACGTTCTGCTGCGCCCGCCTGATTCGATCTCGATGTCAGCGAAATCACGGCCGAAGAACTTGCGCCCGACAGCTTCCCAGAACGGCGACACGCCGTTGTCGTCGGTCACGCCGAGCAGCAGCGAAAACACCTCCGGCGTAAAGCGCTTGCGATTGGCGGCGATGTACATCATCCGCGCGCGCGACAGCAGATGCGCGGCGGCGTCGCCGCGCAGCGACGGATCGATGTAATAGCCCGCGAGCCGGCTCTTGCCGGTCAGTTCGTGCGACATGGTGAGCGCGTGAATCTTGCGGTTCACATGCAGCTCGCGCGACGCATGAATCAGCGCGTCGTTGCGAAACGCGTAGAACGGATCGGAGTAGCCCGCCGCCGCGACGATGCTCGCCGTGCCCATGAGCTTGCCGGTCTCGCTGTCTTCGAGCACGAACAGATAGAACTCCTCGCCCGGAAAGTCGACGTCCGCGCGAAACGAATCTTCCGACAACGCGACGCGTGCTTCGAGCGCGCGCCGGTCGTGCGGCAGTGAATGCAGCACCGGCTGTGCGGTGCGCGCCATGTGTTCGAGCGCATCGAGATCGGCGAGGCGGCCGGGGCGTACGAAGAGCATCATCGTTCCTGTTGAGTGTGACGCATCAATGCGACCCATGAATGTGACCAGTGAGTCAGTGCAATGCGTTGAACGCGCGGTTATTTCGACGCCGCTTCGGCCTTCACGCCGACCACTTCGGCGATGGCTTTCGCGAGCCGCTCGAAGCCCTCGTTCATGTCGTCAAGCGGCATGATCAGCGACGGCACGAAGCGCAGCACGTCCGGTCCGGCCATCAGCATGATCACGCCATGCTGGCCCGCGGCCGTAACGAAGTCTTTTGCGCGGCCCTTATAGGCGTCCGTCAATTCCGCGCCGATCAGCAAGCCCTTGCCGCGCACCTGCTTGAAGAGGTTAAAGCGCTCATTGAGTCTCGCGAGATGATCCTTCAGCACTTCGCTGCGCGCGCGCACGCCTTCGAGCAGTTGCGGATCGCTGACGAGCTCGACCACTTTCTCCGCAATCGCGGAGCCGAGCGGATTGCCGCCATACGTGGTGCCATGCACGCCGACCTTGAAATGCGCGGCCAGTTCGTTCGTGGTGAGCATCGCGCCGATCGGGAAGCCGTTGCCGAGCGCCTTCGCGGTGGTGAGGATATCCGGCGTCACGCCGGTGTCCTGGTAGGCGTAGAAGTAACCGCTGCGGCCAACGCCGGTTTGCACTTCGTCGAAAATGAGCAGGGCGCCGTGCTGATCGCAGGCTTCGCGCAGCGCCTTGAGGAACGCGGGATCAGCCGGAATCACACCGCCCTCGCCCTGAATCGGCTCGACGATCACCGCGCAGGTCTTCGCGCCGATCGCCTTTTTCGCAGCCTCTATGTCGTTATAGGGCAAATGGACGATGCCTTGCGGCACTGGTCCGAAACCTTCCGAGTACTTCGGCTGGCCGCCCACGCTGACAGTGAAGAACGTGCGGCCATGAAACGACTGCGCAAACGAGACGATTTCGAATTTGTCGGCGCCATGACGTTCGAATGCGACGCGGCGCGCGAGCTTCAGCGCCGCTTCGTTCGCTTCGGCGCCCGAGTTCGCGAAGAATGCGCGGTCGGCGAAGGTCAGGTCTTCGAGACGTTTCGCAAGACGCAGCACCGGTTCGTTCGTGTAGCCATTGCCGATGTGCCAGAGCTTGCTGCCCTGCTCGTGCAGAACTTTCAGCAGTTCGGGATGCGCATGACCGAGCGCGGTGACGGCGATGCCGCCGGCGAAGTCGATATAGTCGCGCCCTTGCGTATCCCAGATGCGTGAGCCGAGACCGCGGTCCGGCACGAAGGCGGCGGGCGCAAACACCGGCACCATGACTTCGTCGAAGGTCTTGCGTGTCACAGTCAGGTCGTTCATGGCAAATCCTCGTTACAGGTGAGAGGTAATACAGGTAGTGTAGGAAACCGCACGCAATACGTCTTGCGCATAGGCGACGCTTTCTATGGGGTTCCATCGCGACGCGTACTGCTGGCGGCGCGTCGCGCGCGTTCTAGTCCGCGAAATCCGGCCGCTCGATCAACGCGCCCGCGCGCGGCTCGCTCGCCGCGGCGCCGCTCGCGCCGGTCTGCCGATCGATCCAGTTGCGGCGATCTTCACGCGGCGTCACGCCGAAGCGCTCGCGGTATGCATTCGAAAAGTGCGCCGCCGACGAAAACCCGCAGGCCAGGCTGATCTGCACGACGGACTTGCTGGTGCGCTGCAATTGCGTGCGCGCTTTGGAAAGACGCAGGCCCAGATAGTATTTGGACGGCATCGAGCCGAGATACTGGCGAAAGAGGCGCTCGAGTTGCCGCCGCGATACGCCGACGAGGCCCGCGATTTCATCGGTGGTGAGCGGGTCTTCGATATTCGCTTCCATCAGCAGCAAGGCATCGTTCAGCCGCGGATGGCGCTCGCCCGGCGCGGTCACGAACGGAATGCGCTGACGCTCTTCGCCGGCGCGCAACACGCCGACACCGAGCGTGTCCGCGATGCGATCCGCGAGTTCGGGGCCGTGATCCCGGCCGATCATCGCGAGCATGAAGTCGACGGTCGCCTGACCGCCCGCGCAGGTCGCGCGATCGCGGTCGATTTCGAAGATCTGCTGCGTGACGATGGAGCGCTCGAACTGCTCGGCGAACTGCTGATAGGTTTCCCAGTTCACGCTGACGCGATAGCCGGACAACTGCCCTGCCATGGCGAGCCACCACACGCCGTGGTGAATGCCAGTGACGAGCGGCGTGCGTTGCCCGACCCGCGCGAGACTCGCGAGAAACAGGCGATAGTCGGCAAATTGCTGAAACCGTTCGGTGATCACGATCAGCCAGTCGCATGCAATCGCGTCGCCGAACGCGGCGTCTGCCGGCCATTGCGCTCCGCCGGCGAGCGGCACGGCACGGCCGTCCCACGAGCAGACCTGCACGCGGTACAGCGCGCGGCCGTCGATTTCATTGGCGAGATTGAGAGCGTCGACAATCGGCCCGACTCCCGACATCGACACGGGCGGCAATGCGACGATCGCAACCTGGGTGGTGCGTGCGGGACTGGACGTGCGGGCCATCGGCTGGTCTACGACGCTGCGGCGCGGCGCGCGTTACTTCAGGCTGCCGGAGAGGAACTGCTTGAGCCGCTCGCTGCGCGGCGCGCTCAATACCTCGGCGGGCAAACCCTCTTCTTCGGTGCGGCCTTGATGCAGGAACATCACATGGTTCGACACGTTGCGTGCAAAGCCCATTTCGTGCGTGACGACAATCATCGTGCGCCCTTCTTCGGCGAGCTTCTGCATGACCTTGAGCACTTCGCCGACCAGTTCGGGGTCGAGCGCGGAAGTCGGCTCATCGAACAGCATCACGTCCGGGTTCATTGCCAGTGCCCGCGCAATCGCGACACGCTGCTGCTGCCCGCCCGACAGATGCGCCGGATACTGTTTTTCAACGCGCGGCGCGAGGCCCACCTTCTCCAGATATTCACGCGCCCGGTCTTCGGCTTCGCGGCGCGGCACGCCGAGCACGTGAATCGGCGCCTCGACGACGTTCTCAAGCACGTTCATATGCGCCCACAGATTGAAGTGCTGGAACACCATCGCGAGCTTCGTGCGAATGCGCTGCAACTGCTTGTGGTCGGCCACTTCGAGATTGCCGCCGCGGTCGGTCTTCGTCTTGACCGCTTCGCCGTCGACAACGATCTGCCCCGCGTTCGGCCGCTCGAGAAAATTGATGCAGCGCAGGAAGGTGCTCTTGCCCGAGCCGCTTGCACCAATGATGCTGATCACGTCGCCCTTGTTCGCGTTCAGCGATACGCCCTTGAGCACTTCGTTGTCGCCATAGCGCTTGTGGATGTCCTGCACGGCGAGCTTGCAAGCCTGGGTTTGAGTGGTGTGGAGCAAGATGCTCTCCCTTTGAGAATACGGATCGAGGATTCGACGGCGCGCTCGCGAACGCGCCGCCCGCTGCCAACACGGCGCGCTCAGTGCCTGCGCACCGCCAGATAACCGAGCCAGTGACGCTCGGCGCGGCGAAACAGCGCGACGAGAGCGAACGACACCACGAGGTAGATCAGCGCCGCGAGGCCGAATGCGTCGAACGACTGGTAGGTCGCCGAATTCGCGTCGCGCGCCACCTTCAGAATGTCGGGCACGGTGGCCGTGAACGCGACCGTCGTGGCGTGCAGCATCAGGATCACTTCGTTACTGTACAACGGCAATGCGCGGCGCAGCGCGGACGGTATCACAATGCGGCGGTACATCGTGAACCAGCTCATGCCATAGGCGCGCGCGGCTTCCACTTCGCCATGCGAGGTCGAGCGGATCGCGCCGGCAAAAATCTCCGTGGTATACGCACAGGTGTTCAGCGCAAACGCGAGAATCGCGCAGTGAAAGCCGCTGCGGAAAAACGCATCCAGCAGTTCATGCGAGCGCACGAATTCGAGGCTGTACATGCCGGTATAAATCAGCAGCAACTGCACGTACAGCGGCGTGCCGCGAAACACATAGGTGTAAAGGCGCACCGGCGTCGAGAGCCAGCGCTTTTTCGACACGCGCGCGACCGCGAGCGGGATCGCAAGGCAAAAACCGATGCCGACCGAGGCGACCAGCAGCCACAGCGTCACCGCGAGCCCGGACATACGCTGGCCGTCCCAGTAGAGGAACGCGCGCCAGAATTCGTTGAGAATGTCGATCATGGTCCTAGAGCTCCGCGTGCCGTACGCCGATCGAATAGCGGCGTTCCAGCCAGATCAGCGCGAGGTTCGAGACAGTGGTCAGCGCGAGATAGATCAGCGCCGCGATCAGAATGAAGAAGAACATGTTGAAGGTGCTCTTGCCCGCGTCCTGCGCGGCCTTGACCACGTCCGCGAGACCGATGATCGACACCAGCGCCGTCGCTTTGACGAGCACCTGCCAGTTGTTGCCGATGCCGGGCAGCGCGAAACGCATCATCTGCGGGAAAAGAATGCGCGCGAATACGCGGGCGCCGCTCATGCCGTATGCACTACCCGCTTCGAGCTGGCCGCGCGGCACGGCGAGAAACGCGCCGCGAAACGTCTCGGTGAAGTACGCACCGTAAATGAAGCCGAGCGTCAGCACACCGGCCACGAATGGATCGATGTCGAATTGCGGCAGATCGAATGCGTCCGTCAGATTGTTGACCGCGATCTGGATGCTGTAGAAAAGCAGCAGCATCAGAACGAGGTCGGGCACCGAGCGGATCAACGTCGTATAGCCGGTGGCGAGCGCGCGCATCGGCCGGTTGAGGGAGAGTTTCGCCGCCGCGCCCGCGAGCCCGAGCAGCACGGCGGCCGCGAGCGACAGGACCGACAGTTCGACTGTCTGGATCGTGCCGGCCAGCAACACCGGACCAAAGCCGTATAGCACCACGCGTGTCTCCATCCAGGTTCGTTTGAACATTGCCGTGGATGCAGTCGGCTCGTGCCACCCCGACTCATCAGGCATGGCGCGGAGTCTCGCAAGCGAAAATTAAATTCTCAAAGGCGGGCGCGCGCTTTGCTGCGTCGCAGCAAGCGACGCGCGAGGCATGCTGAGCCTTGTCATGCCCGACTCTGTGGGGCACTGGCGTTGTTCACGTGAAGTGTGCCCGGGAGGCGCCGCAGCGTTTTCGCAAGTTTGAGGTCGCTTTTGCGATAGATACGGCGCGCCGCTACTCGATACCAAGCCGCGCGCGAATAGCCGGCAGCATATATTCGACCGCCGCGCGCCCTTCCTCGATGGCCGGCGCCGCGCGATGAAAATCGAAAATCCCCATGCCGCCCAGGCGCGGCTGGATCAGGATGTCCGCAGGCTCGCCCGCCAGACGGCTGCGCGTGATCCGCACCTGCATGATGTCGATGCTTTGCGCGATGGAGCTCAGCATCGAAGGCACGCGGGCGCTGGGCGCGGGCGGCACGCGCACGTCGTCGGTGACGCGCTCCTCGGCGGGCGCGAGCCAGCGCGGCCACGGCTTGCCGTTACGGCGCAGCGAAACTGGCGGCGGCGCGTTCGGATCGATCGCGGGCGTATCCACCACCGCGCCCCCGAAATCGCGTCCGTTGAGAATGTCGTTATTGAGGTCGACGGCGATCACGCAGTCCGCGCGCATGCCGCGCGCGACCGAGACGGGCACCGGATTGCTCAGGCCGCCGTCGACGAGCCACACGCCGTTGTGCCACACCGGCGTGAAAATGCCGGGAATCGCAATCGACGCACGCACCGCGTCAACCACGCTGCCGTCCTGCAGCCAGCTTTCGCGTCCCGAGTCGAGTTCGGTGGCGACCGCCGCGAACGGCATGTTGAGTTGAGCGATGGACCGGCCGTTGAATTTGTCGGCGAATAGCTGGATCACCTTGCGCCCGCCGAGCAAGCCGCCCGACAGCCGCAAGTCGAGCAGGCGCACCACCGTCTGCCACGTGAGCCGCGAGACCCACTCCTCGAGCCAGTCGAGGTCGCCGTTCGCGTAGACCGCGCCGACCAGCGCGCCGATCGATGTACCGCAGACCACGTCGGGCTTGATGCCCGCGTCGTGCAGCGCGCGAATCGCACCGATATGCGCCCAGCCGCGCGCCGCGCCGCCACCCAGTACCAGTCCGATACGGCTGTATCGACGTCGACGTATCATGATGCCCCCGTCTTTCTGTTCTCTTTGCTTCTAGCGCCCGCGCACGACGTCCGAACGCGATGTCGTGTACACCTTGTGATTCTGGTCGAAATGCACGTTGAAAATGCCTTCCTCCGTCACGCCGCCTTCGCGCCACTTCCAGCTCCACACCGTCTCTGGCTTGAGCGGAAACACCGCGACTTCGCCCGGTTTGCCGAGCAGCCGCCGCACTTCGTCCTCGCTCATGCCGATGCGTATCTTGCCGAAATTCGCCGCGGTCAACACCTGCGTGATGGATTGCAGTTTACCGTCACGGTCAATGTCGACCATGTACGTATTCAAACCTTGCGGACCACGTGGATACTCAAAGCGCTTCGAGCCGTCCGTATAGGTGCGTTCGGTTTCGGGCTTGCCCATCTGCTCGCGGATCTGCGCTTCGGTCGTCACGCCCGGCGTCATGTCCTTGAGCAGCAATGCGTCGGGCTTCACGGCGTTGAACAGGTCCTTGATTTTTTGCACGGCGCGCTCGCTTTGTTGGTCGTCGCACGCGGTGAGCGCGAGGCACGCGGCCAGCATGGCGACAATAGGCAGTTTCAGGCTCACAGCGAATTTCCTGTAGCAGTGCGGGCGCGAGTGCCCGCACCGGTCGTGTAGTGATTCCCCGCCGGGCTTTCCTCGGGGCGCGCTACAGGATAACCGCGCAATGCAAAAACCGCGAGCGCGTGCGCGGCCGGCCAGAACGTGATCATGCCCGGGCTCGCATGCGGAAAACGCGGCACGTAAAGCGTTTTTTCGACGATCAGGCTCTCTGCGCGAGATTTATTGCAAACAGCAACAGACGCAACAGAAAGCAAAAAGGCGACGCGGTGCAAAGCGTCGCCCATGCCGGGGGCATTGAAGCTGTCGTGACGGCAGGTACGGTCAGTACGCCGGAGAAGGAAGACACGAGCCCGAGGACTAAAGCCACCCTGAGCAAGAAGGCAGGCGGGACGACGCGCAGCGGTCCGGTCCCGGCGCGGCGATGAACGACCTTGGCCGTTCACCTTGCGCCATCGCCGGAAGTGGCGAACCGCTGCTTGTCTGGTCGCCCTGGTCCCCTCAGAAAGCCTTCCAAGTGAGCTTAATCTAACGGGATCGGCGGCTTTAGACGAGAGCGCGTTTACACCGAATTTGCAGAGGATTTCGCAGCGCGACGTTGCGCGCATTCAGGGCAACGGGAAGCTGCGGTCGAAACTTGTGCGCACGTCCAGATGCGTGCGAATCACGTTGGCCGCTTCGTACGTGTCGGCGGTGCGCTGCTGCGCGGCTATGACAGTATCGTCGATGGCAACCGGATGCACCTGGCCGCGCTGATAGACCGTCTTCAACACGTCGGTCGGCAAGCCCGTCACACGCGATTGCATTGCCGCGACCTCGTCCGGATGGGTGAGCGCCCAGCGCTGACCGATCGCCACGCGCCGCAGAAAGTCCGCCAGTTGCGCGCGTTTGCCGGCAATCGCGGTCTCGGTCGCGACCTGATAGCTGAGCCCTTCCGACAAACCGACGCCGTTCGCGATGATGCGGTCGTGATCGCGCGATTCGCCGAGCGCCGTGTACGGGTCCCACACCGACCACGCGTCGACGCTGCCGGAGGCGAGCGCAGCCTTGGCATCGGCGGGCGCGAGGAACACGAACGTGACGTCGCTCGCCGCGAGATTAGCCTTTTTCAGTGCCGCGAGCGCGAGGTAGTGGCCAATCGAGCCGCGCGTCGTCGCCAGGCGTTTGCCCTTCAGACTCGCGACATCCGCGAGCGGCGAATGCGGGCCGACCACAATCGCGAGATCGCGCGGGTTGGAGCGCGTGGCGGCCACCGCCCGCACGCGCGCGCCGGCGGCCAGCGCGAATATGAGCGGCGCATCTCCAAGGCCGCCCACATCCACGGCGCCCGCATTCAGCGCTTCGCCAAGCGGCTGCGCCGCCGGAAAATTGAACCATTCGATCCTGTACGGCAGGTTCTTCAACTGGCCGGAGGCTTCGAGAATGCCGCGCGTCTGCAACGACTGGTCCCCGACCCTGAGCACAGGGAGATCCGCGGCATTGGCGGGCGTGGCGCAGAACACTGCCGGAATCGCAAGCGCTGCGGCGGCAAGCGGCTTGATGAGCCCGCGCGGCAAGACGGAGAAGATCGCAAAATACGAGCGGAAAGGCATCATGGCAATGGCGTGCGAGTGAGTTTTCAGCGAAGTTCAGCGACGATAAGCGAGTGCCCTGTATAAGACAAACGCATTATTCTTCTAAGCAAATATGCGAATTTTTGTTGGCCTCCAGGCTCGCCGCAAGAGCGACGCGGGTATCATCGGGCGCACGAACCACCTCATTGCGCATCATGAAGATCGACGAAATCGACGCTTACGTCACGGTCATTCGCTGTCAGTCGCTGCAGCAGGCGGCGCTCTCGCTCGGGCTCACGCAACCGGCCATCACGCGCCGTCTGCAGAATTTCGAGGAAGCGCTCGGCGTCGAACTGCTCGACCGCAACACACGCCCGCTCAAGGCGACGGCGACCGGGCGCATCGTGTATGAACAATGCCGGGTGATCCAGCGCGAACTGGACGTGCTGCGCGAAATCGTCGCGACGGACACGCCACCCGTCGGCACGCTGCGCGTGGGCGTCGCGCAGACCATCGCCGATATTGCGCTTGGCGAAGCGCTGCGCTCGGTCAAAGGCGCCTACCCCGATTTGCAGACGCGCGTCTCCACCGGCTGGGGCAGCCAGTTGCTCGAACAGCTGGAAGACGGCGAGCTGGACGTCGCCGCGATGCTGCTGCCCGCCAACAAGACCTTCGACGACGCGCTGTCGGCGCGCTCGCTCGGCCGCATCAAACTCGTGGTGGTCGCGCGCAAGGGTCTGCTCCGAAAGCGCGCTCACACGCTCGCCGAGTGTCAGTCGATGGGTTGGGTGTTGAATCCGGACGGCTGCGGATTCCGCGACGGCCTGCAGCGCGCGCTGACGGGTCTCGGTCTCGCGCTCAAGCTGAATCTTGAAACGCTCGGCACCGAACTGCAGTTGCAGCTTGTCGCGGACGGCCACGGCCTTGGGCTCGTGCCCCTGCCGCTGCTCGCCCCAAGCGCCTATGCCGAGATGCTCGACGTGGTGTCGATCAGCGACTTCAAGCCGCTCATCGACATCTGGCTCGTGCAGCCGCGCGTGCTCGGCAAATTGCAGCAGCCGGCGGAGCGGTTCGGTGCGGCGATCGCACGGCAGTTCAAGGAGGTCAGCAGCGCGCGTTTTGAAAAGCGCGGGTTGAAGAGCGCTGCTTGAGACCCGCCGCGGGGCGTGTCAGGGACCATTCCTCGCTCTGGGGTTGGCCTTGGCGTCGCGCGTTGCACGCCCTCCAAAGGCAAACGGCCCGCAACCCGCCTCAGATCACATGAAATCCGTGCGTGCCATCGCGAGCGAGTTGAGCGACGAGCCCATACTCCCACTCCAGATAGGCGTTCATCGCCTCGCGCGCGTTGTCAGTGCCCTCATAAGGACGCCGGTAACGGTCGATGCGCGGCGACGCCATCCGCGTCTCGCCGCTTTCCACCGGCAGGCCCGCTTCGATCCACGCCGCCGTGCCGCCCGTCAGCACCTGAACCGGCTTGCCGGTCAGCGCCGCCACTTCCGGCGCGGCGAAGCGCGCGAGCAGACTGCTGCCGCACGTGAGCACATAGCGGCGCGCGTCCGGCAGCTTATGCAGCGCCGTCTGGAGCTGGCTGCGGATCACGAACCACGCGCCCGCAATGTGGCGCTTCACATACTTCGCGCTGCTCGTGAAATCGAGCACCACCGTGCCCGGCGACTGGAGCAGCGCGGCGAGTTCGGCGGGCGCGATTTCATCCGCGTCGGGCGGCTGCGGCGCAGAGCGCGCGGCGGGAGCGGCGCCTTTTTCCGCGAAGTCGGCGGCAGTCAAACCGTCCACCACGTAGACCTCGACGTTCATCTGCGCGAGCCATGAGGCGGTCATGTTCGCGCGCACGCCGTCGCTGTCCGCGAGAATCACGCGCGCGCCGCGCACCGGCGCGAACATCTCCGTTTCCTGCACGAGCTGGCCGCCGGGCGCGGACCGAAAGCCCGGCACGTGGCCCGCTTCGTATTCCTCGGGCGTGCGTACGTCGAAACGATAGACGGTGCGCACCGCTTCGTCAGCCCAGCGGCGCGCTTCGTCGCGCGACGTGCGGCCCACTTTCGCGCGATCCGCGACCGAGCGGGCGCCGTCGGCCGCGACGAGACGAAGCGCGTCGTCGATAACAGGGCTGGGCCGGCGCGAACTGCCATGCGCGAGCGGCTGCCCCGCGAGCGTCCAGCCGATGGTGCCGTTGCGCAGCGCGGCAACCGGGTTGGGCAGCCCCGCGTTGATCAGCGACTGCGCGCCGATGATGCTGCGCGTGCGTCCCGCGCAATTGACGATGATCCGCGTGGCGGGATCCGGCGCGAGCTCACGCGCGCGCAGCACGAGTTCGGCACCCGGCACGCTGATGCTGCCGGGAATGTTCATGGTCTGATACTCGTCGTAACGGCGCGCGTCGAGCACAACCACGTTTTCTTCGCGATCGAGCAGCGCCTGCACCTGCTGCGCCGGCAGCGACGGCGTATGGCGCACGCTTTCCACCAGTTCTCCAAACGCCTTGCTCGGCACATTGACGTCCTGGAACAATTCGCCGCCGGCGTTGCGCCAACCCTGCAAGCCGCCTTCGAGCAACGCGATGTCCGTGTAGCCGAGGCTTTCGAAGCGCTCGGCGGCGCGCCCGGCAAGTCCTTCACCGTCGTCGAGCACGACGATCGGCACATCGCGGCGCGGCAGGCGAACCGGCGCGTCCAGTTCGAGCCGCGATAGCGGCAGATTCGCGGCAAAAAGCGGATGACTGCGCGCGTGCGGGTCTTCCTCGCGCACATCGACGAACGCAATTTCCTCGCGTTCGAGCAGTGCGCGGCGCACGTCTGCATAAGACCGGGTACGAAAATCTTTCACGAAAGTCATGGGATCGGGGACTCCTTCGACACATTCCAGATGTTCGGCAACACGTCGTTCGAGTAGCCGGACACAAACGTTTTGCGGGCCGCACCGCCGGGATACACCGAACGGCTCACGGCGCCAATATTCCCACCGTACACGTGAATGCTGATCGACGTACGGTCACCAAATGCATTGCTCACGCGATGAATGTCGCCGATGCGCGGCGACACCGCATCCACGGCGCCTGCGGCAAGACGCTCGGGAGCGCCCTCTTCGACAACCACGCCCTGCGCCGTGACACGATAACGCTGCGCAATTTCCGCGCCACGCAACACGCCGATCAAACCCCATACAGTGTGGTCGTGCGCCGGCGTGGCCTGGCCCGGTCCCCACACGAAACTGACGATCGAAAAGCGCTGGCGCGAATCCGCATGCAGCAGGAATTGCTGGTAGCGCTCGGGGTGCGGTTGCGCGAACGCGTCGGGCAACCAGTCGTCCTGGGCAATCAGCTCGCGCAGCGCGGCGCTGCCCGCATCCAGCAGCGCCGCTTCGGGCATTTTGTCGTCGACGAGCGACGCGATCCGGCCAACGAACGCGCGCAGCCGGTCTGACCGCAGAGTATGGGTCATCGGTAACCCTGGAGAGAATAGTTCGAAAGATCGGAGCGCGCGAGGTTCGCGAATCTGGCGAACCCCGCGAATCTCGCGAATCTCGCGAATCTCGCGCATGTCATGCACTGTCAGCGCGCGCTGGCTTGCAGGTCACTGTCCAAAGCAGTGCAACATTGACATGGCTATGGAAGGTAGGAATATCTCTGATCGAGCCCCGTTCAGGCGGCCACGGTCTGGGCATCGGGAACGCTGCCCGTCTGCGCCAGGCGCGCGATGCGTTCGCGCGTCGCGGGAATCAGTTCGCGGCCATAGTCGATTGCGTCTTCGAGCGGATCGAAGCCGCGCACGAGAAACGTCGTCACGCCTAGCGCGTAGTACTCGGCGAGCGTATCGGCGACCTGTTCGGGCGTGCCGACGAGCGCTGTCGAATTGGAACGTCCGCCTGTTTCCTTCGCGATGCCGGTCCACAGGCGTTCGTCCGCGCGATCCGATTCGCCCGATGCCGCGAGCAGCCGCCGTGCGCCCTCGCTCTGCGCGGGGCCGCCCACGCCGAGTCCTTGCGCCGCGCGCAGCCGCCTCGTTTCAGCGAGGATGCGCTCGGCGCGCTGCCATGCCGCGGCTTCCGTCGCGGCGAGAATCGGCCGGAACGACACCGAGAAGCGCACGTTCCGCCCGTGTTTCGCGGCCTCGGCGCGCACGCGCGCCACCTGCTCGCGCACTTGCGCCTTCGATTCGCCCCACAGCGCGTAGACATCCGCATGACGTCCGGCAATTGCAAGCGCGGGCGCCGAAGCGCCGCCGAAATACACAGGAATATACGGCTGCTGCACGGGTTTCACTTCGGAAAAGCCCTGTTCAAAGCGATAGTAGTTGCCGTGATGATCGAACGGCCTGGCTTCGGTCCAGATGCGCCGCACGATCTGCAGATATTCGTCGGTGCGCGCGTAGCGTTCGTCGTGCGAGAGAAAGTCGCCGTCGCGGCGCTGCTCCGCGTCGTCGCCGCCCGAAATGATGTGCACCGCAAGACGGCCGCCCGAGTAGTGATCGAGCGTGGCCAGTTGCCGCGCGGCGAGCGTGGGCGCAACAAAGCCCGGACGATGCGCGAGCATGAAGTGCACTCTGCCCGTCACGCTCGCCGCGCGCGCGACGGTCAACAGCGCGTCGGGGCTCGTGGAATGATGCGGCACGAGAATGCGGTCGAAACCCGCCGCCTCATGCGCGCGAGCGAACTGCTCGACGTAGCCGATATCGATAACCGGCCCTTGCGGCGCGTGGGTTTCCGATACCTTGCGAGTCTGGATCATGCCGATGAATTCGATGGACACGCGAATGCCTCCGTGAATGGTTGCGGCCCGGCGGGGCGACGGCGCTGCAAGCTGCAAGGTGCATGCAGCGCGCTTTTCGAGGCCTTCACGGTAGCAGTGCGTCATGCGCTTGTTAAATATTGATCGGCCATATCTATATCGGATTTGCATGTAACGCGGGACGCGCCGCTGCGGCTCGCGGCTGGTTTTTCTGTTCTGCCGCAGCGGCTGACATGGACGATCATGCAACCAAACCCGCACAAACCCTTCCGCAAACGTGGACATCTCCGCGTCGCCAGCAGAAAGCCGGAAGCTTTGCGAGAATGCCGCATCGCGTGAAAGCGCCAGAAACAGCAAACGAACAGACAATGATCCCCTTCTCGGTCCTCGACCTCTCGCCTGTCATCGCGGGCGCAACGCCGGCGGATGCCTTCAGGAACACGCTCGATCTCGCGCAGCACGCGGAACGGTGGAACTACCGCCGCTTCTGGCTCGCCGAGCATCACAACATGACCGGCATTGCGAGCGCGGCCACCTCGGTCGTGATCGGCTATGTGGCGGGCGGCACGAAGACGATCCGCGTCGGTTCCGGCGGCGTCATGCTGCCGAACCACGCGCCGCTTGTAATCGCAGAACAGTTCGGCACGCTGGAGTCGCTTTATCCTGGCCGCATCGACCTGGGCCTGGGGCGCGCGCCCGGCACGGATCAAACCACGGCCCGCGCGCTGCGCCGCGATCTGCAAAACAGCGCGGACTCTTTTCCCGACGACGTCGTCGAATTGCAGCGTTATTTCGCGGACCCGGCCGCCGGTCAGCGTGTGCGCGCCGTGCCCGGCGCGGGCTTGCACGTGCCGCTCTGGCTGCTCGGCTCGTCGCTTTTCAGCGCGCAGCTCGCGGCGGCGCTCGGCTTGCCGTTTGCGTTCGCGTCGCACTTTGCGCCGGATTACATGCTGACGGCGTTGCAGGTTTATCGCGCGCAGTTCCGTCCTTCGGAAACGCTCGAGAAGCCCTACGCAATGGTCGGCGTGAATCTCTTCGCAGCCGACACTCAGGAGGAAGCGCAGCGTCTCTTCACGTCGCTTCAGCAGCAGTTCATCAACCTGCGGCGCGGCACGCCGGGGCAATTGCAGCCGCCGGTGGAGCGGCTTTCGGCATCGGAAATGGAACTGAATTCGGTTGCCCATTCGCTCGCGTGCAGCGCGATTGGCGATCGCGATGCGGTGCGCGAAAGTCTGAAGTCCATCATCGAGCAAACCAACGCGGACGAATTGATGCTCACCGCGCAGATTTACGATCATAAGGCGCGGCTGCGCTCGTTCGAAATCGGCGCGGAAATTCGCGAGGAACTGGCCGGCGCGAAGTAAAGCGCCGGCACGAAGTGAAGAAAAAGGCGGCGCCTGTCAGGCGCCGCCTTTTTTCGTGCATCGGTTCGGGACTGCCCGAGCCTTTTCGCGTTTCGCGAATTCAGCGAGTGCCCTGCACCGCCGCCATTCCGTCGAGCAGCGCCTTATGGAATGCATCGGGGTCCTGCATCTGCGGTGCATGACCGAGATTGGCGAATTCAACCAGCGTCGCATGCGGGATCGCCTGGGCCGCGGCCTTGCCGAGCTCCGGATAGTGGCCGATCTTCGCGCGCACCTCGGGCGACGCTGCGTCCTTGCCGATCGCTGTGGTGTCCTTCTGACCGATCAGCAGCAGCGTGGGCATGCTCAGCTGGCCGAACTCGTAGACGACCGGCTGCGTGTAGATCATGTCGTAGAGCAGCGCCGAATTCCACGCGACGATCTGCTTGCCCGGCCCACGGTACATGCCCGCGAGCATCTGCACCCACGGTTCGTAATCCGGGCGCCACTGGCCGGCGTAATAGGTGGACTGCTCATAGCGGCGAATGCCGTCGGCGCTGGTCTTCAACTCGCGCTGATACCAGTCGTCCACGGATAGCGACGGCACGCCCTTTGCCTTCCAGTCCTCGAGCCCGATCGGATTGACGAGCACCAGTTGCTGCGTCTCGCGCGGATACATCAGCGCATAACGCACGGCGAGCATGCCGCCGGTCGAATGGCCGATGATTGTCGCGTCCTTCACGCCGAGCGACTCCAGCAGCGCATGGGTATTGCGCGCCAGCTGCTGAAAACTGTACTGATAGCGCTCGGGCTTGCTCGACTTGCAAAAGCCGATCTGGTCGGGCGCGATCACGCGATAGCCCGCTTCGCTCAAGCGACGAATGGTCCCCTCCCATGTCGCCGCACAAAAATTCTTGCCGTGCAGAAGCACCGCCGTGCGGCCGTTCGCGTGCGCCGGTTTGACGTCCATGTAGGCCATGTGCAGCGCCACGCCTTGCGAGGTGAACTCGTATTGCCCGACTGGCGCGGGATAGGTGAAGCCCTGCAATTCCGGACCGTAGGCCGCGCCGGACACCGCGCTAGCCGAAGCGGCCGACGATGCAACCGGCAAGTCCGTTTGCGGCGCGCCCAGGGAAGCGGCGGACGCGCTATGAACCGCGAACGGCGAGGTGCAGAACGCGGCCGCGCTCAATGCGGCAAGCGATGAAAGACGGCGAAAGCTGATCGGCATGGTATGCAAAAAGAGCAGAGAAAGAAGGCGGATGGCAACTGCAAGCAATGCCTTGAAAGCCCGCTGCAAGCGAGGCGCCGGCATGCCGCCCGGTCGCGGACGATTCTACGATTCCCAGCGCGACCGCGCAGCGGCGCGCGCAATCCCGCCCACCCGCGCGGCGCGGCCCGCCCGGTCACGCAGCCGGTGGCACGCATATTGCGCGCCCAAGCACACGCGCTATGTGTCGTGGCGCACGGAGCGCGGCCGCGCGCGGGCCGATCGTACGCAGTTGAGCGCAGCATCAGCAAAGGGCGGCCAGCGCACGAGAAACGTCGCCCGCGCGAGCCGATTCAGTGCTAGAACTACGGGACGGACTCGCCAGCGCAGCGGCCCGGCAACGCGACTCAATGCAGAAGCGGTCGACCAGCACCATCGGGGAAGCAAATCAGCACCCATTGCAGGGCACCACGATAAAACCGAAGGAGACAAACATGGATACTCCGGCACGGCTGAACGATCTGCAACGCACCACCCTCGCCATCGTGCTTGCTGGCGGACGCGGCACCAGGCTCGGCCCGCTCACCAACAAGCGTGTCAAACCGGCCGTCCATTTCGGCGGCAAATTCCGCATCATCGATTTCGCGCTGTCCAATTGCCTGAACTCGGGCATCCGCCGCATCGCCGTCGTCACGCAGTACAAGGCGCATTCGTTATTGCGTCATCTGCAGCGCGGCTGGGGTTTCCTGCGCGGCGAGTTCGGCGAATTCATCGACCTCTGGCCGGCGCAACAGCGCGTGGAAGGCGCGCACTGGTACCGCGGCACCGCCGACGCGGTGTTCCAGAACCTCGACATCATCCGTTCGATCCGGCCAAAGTATGTGGTCGTGCTGGCGGGCGACCACATCTACAAGATGGACTACACGCGCATGATCGCGGATCACGCGGAGAGCGGCGCCGATTGCACGGTCGGCTGCATCGAGGTGCCGCGCATGGACGCGGTCGCCTTTGGTGTAATGGCCGTCGACGAAAACCGCCGCGTCACCGGCTTCGTCGAAAAACCGGCCGACCCTCCGTCCATTCCGGGCCGCCCGGACACCGCGCTCGCGAGCATGGGCATCTACGTGTTCAACGCCGACTATCTGTATGCGCTGCTCGAGGAGAACATCTCCAGCGTGGATACCGATCACGACTTCGGCAAGGACATCCTGCCGCGCGTCGTCACGCAAGGTACCGCGATCGCGCATCCGTTCAGCATGTCGTGCGTGTCGTCGGACCCGAACGTCGAGCCGTACTGGCGCGACGTCGGCACCATCGACGCCTATTGGGCCGCCAATCTCGACCTCGCTTCCACGATTCCGACGCTCGACCTCTACGACCGCAGCTGGCCGATCTGGACTTACCAGGAACAACTGCCGCCCGCCAAGTTCGTGCGCGATCTGAAGGGGCTGCAAGGCTCGGGCAACAATCTGATCGTGTGCGGCGGCTGTGTGATCTCCGGCTCGCAGATCTCGCGCTCGGTGTTGTCGTCGAACGTCAAGGTGAGTTCGTTCTGTAACATCAATGAGGCAGTCTTGTTGCCGCAGGTCACCGTCGGCGCGAGCTGCCGCCTGCAGAAAGTGGTCGTGGACCGGGGCTGCTCGATTCCCGACGGAACCGTGATCGGCGAAGATCCGGTGCGCGACGCCGAGCGTTTCTATCGTACCGACGACGGCGTCGTGCTGGTCACGCCCGAGTCGCTGCAACAGGATGTGAAGTAACTACGCGCTCGCGCCTTGCGAGCTTCCACCGTCGACCGTCGACAGCATTCAAAGGAACGAGACCGAGCCTATGACGATTCGCGCCCTGCACGTCGCCAGCGAGCTGTATCCCCTCCTGAAAACAGGCGGTCTCGCCGACGTCGCGGGCGCGCTGCCGGCCGCGCTGGTCGAGCGCGGCGCCGACGTCCGCGTGCTGCTGCCCGGTTTTCCGGCGGTGGCCGCCGGCCTGCGCGACGTGCGTCCGGTCGCGCAACTCGGCCGCCGTTTCGATGCGCCAGGCGTCACGCTGGAACAGGGCACGCTGCCGTCGAACGGGCTTATCGTCTACATGATTCGCGCGGCCACGCTGTATGACCGGCCCGGCAATCCCTACCTGAACGACGAACTCGTGCCCTACGGCGACAACGCGCAGCGTTTCGCGCTGCTCGGCTGGGTCGCCGCGCAACTCGCGCAGCAGCTCGATCCGGCGTGGTCGCCGCAAATCGTCCACGCGCACGACTGGCATGCCGGGCTCGCGGCCGCCTATCTGAAAGCGGCCGAGCGGCAGCATGGCCGCGCGCCCGCGCGCAGTGTCTTTACCGTGCACAACCTCGCGTACCAGGGCGTGTTTCCGGCGCATCAGTTCGGCCAGCTGGGTTTGCCGGACGACTTCTTCGCCATGCAGGGCGTCGAATTCTACGGACAACTGTCGTTTCTGAAGGCTGGGCTCTATTACAGCGATCGCATTACGACCGTCAGCCCGACGTACGCGCGCGAAATCCAGACGCTCGCGCAAGGCGGCGGGCTTGACGGTCTTTTGCGCAGCCGCGCGCACGACCTGAGCGGCATTCTGAACGGCGTCGACTACACGGTGTGGAACCCGGCCAGCGACGCGCTCCTCGAGCAGCGCTATACCGCGACGAGGCTCGCCGGCAAGCTCGCCTGCAAGGAGGCGTTGCAAAAACGCTTCGGTCTCGCGCAGAAAAGCGATGCGCTGCTTTTCGGCGTAGTGAGCCGCCTCACCGAGCAGAAGGGCCTCGATCTGCTGCTCGAAACCGTGCCGGAGATCGTCAAGCGCGGCGGTCAACTGGTGGTGTTCGGCACCGGCGACCCCGCGCTCGAAAACGGCCTGAAGCGGGCCGCGCAGACGCATCCGGAGTCGGTCGCGGTGGAACTGGGCTTCGACGAAAAGCTCGCGCATACGATCATTGCGGGCAGCGACGTGATTGCCGTGCCGTCGCGCTTCGAGCCGTGCGGCCTCACGCAGCTGTACGCGCTTGCCTACGGTTCGCTGCCGCTCGTGCATTGCGTGGGCGGTCTTGCGGACACGGTGGTGGACGCCTCGCTTGAAAATCTCGCGGAGGATCTCGCCACCGGCTTCGTCTTCGAGGGCTTCACGCCGCGCGGCCTGACGGCCGCCATTCGCCGCGCGTTTGCGCTGCATGGCCGGCGCACCGAATGGAAAGCGGCGCAGCGGCGCGCGATGCGCCAGGACTTCGGCTGGGGCGCGTCGGCGGACCGCTATCTGGCGCTCTATCGCGAGCTGGCCTGATCCCTTCCCGGTGATGGTTCGGCGCAACAGCGCGGGGACGGATCAACTGCCTTGCGGCAAACTCATGTATTGTTTCCTCACGATGCAGACCGTGCATTGTTCTTGCATCGTGTGAAGCAGACTCGCGCGCGAGGTATCCAGCTTATGCCTGTGCACCGTCGCCGCGCATCCCTCCCGTTTTCAGTGATCGCGCACGTCCGTCTGCGCGAGCCATACCATGACAAAGAACGTTTTGAGCATTCAGTCACATGTCGTTTTCGGGCACGCGGGCAATAGCGCGGCCGTGTTCCCGATGCGTCGGCTTGGCGTGAACGTGTGGCCGCTCAACACTGTGCAGTTCTCGAATCACACGCAGTACGGCCACTGGACCGGCACCGCGATCAACGCGAGGCAGATGGAGGAACTCGCCGAGGGCATCGGCGCAATCGGCATGCTGCCGCGCTGCGACGCGGTGCTGTCGGGCTACCTCGGCACGCCCGAGCAGGCGCAGTCGGTACTCGAAATCGTCAAGGCCGTGAAGGCCGCGAACCCGCGCGCCTGGTACTTCTGCGACCCGGTAATGGGCGCTACGAGCGGCCGCAAGGTCGAGCCGGGCATCCAGGAGTTTCTCGTCAACACCATGCCGGAAATGGCCGACGCGATGGCGCCGAACCACACCGAGTTGCAGCGGCTCGTCGGCCGCGACATCGAAACGCTGGAGGAAGCCGTTACCGCCTGCCGCGAAATCATCGCGCGCGGACCGAAGCTCGTGCTGGTCAAACATCTGCTCGATCGTAACAGTCCCGCGGATCGCTTCAACATGCTGGTCGTTACCGAGCGCGAGGCGTGGATGGGCCAGCGCCCGCTCTATCCGTTCGCGCGCCAGCCGGTCGGCGTGGGCGATCTGACGAGCGCCGTGTTCGTCGCGCGCACGCTGCTCGGCGATACGATTCGCGCCGCCTTCGAACATACGCTCGCCGCCGTCAACGCGGTCGTCAAGACGACGTGGCAAGCCGGGCGCTACGAGCTGGAGCTGGTCGCCGCGCAAAACGAAATCGCGCAACCGCGCGAATGGTTCGACGCGTGGGTGGCGGAGACTGCGTAGCCGGTCCGTCTCTGTGGCCTTTAGGCGCGTCATCGGCGCGCTTGTGGTCCCTCGCCGGCCGTCGTCGGCCCTCGTCGGCCCTCGTCCCCGCGGCCGGCAGCGCTGCCGTCGTCACGCAGTATGGAACCTTGCGCGCCGGGCGGCCGTCCTATAATGCGTGCCGCGCGCAAGGCAACCGCCTCGCGCGGCCACTTTCTCAGGCATCCGGCATTCAGCAGACGAGGCATCGATGGACGGTTATATCCGCAGCGAGCGGGAAGAGTATTTTGAGCAGTTGTGCATGAGCGTCGACGCCGACGAGGTGCACGAACAGGAAGCCATCGAGTTCTTCGAGAACCAGTTCGACCAGCCCGATTTCGACCCCGCGCAGTGGCTCGATATCGCGCTCTACTACTCTCCCGCGGTGGCACGCGGCATCATCGACATGGTGACGCCCGACGACAAGGCGCGCAGCAACATCGCCGAAGTAATCGCGGACAACCTCGACATTTCGTATGGCGAGGACGAGTGCCAGCAATTTGCAGAGACCATAGAGTTCGCGCTGAACAACGGCGTGCCGGTGGACCTCGACCTCGTGCTCGACGGCTGCCAGCGCGCAATCGACGATCTCGACACCTGGGCCGACGAGGAAACCAAAGCGCCGCTGCTGCGTCTGCGCGAAGAAGTGCTGCGCCAGCAAGGCGAGCGGTAGCATTCGCTGCTACTACTGGCTCGTTAGCGCGGCGCGCGGTGCCGGTGGGCGGCGCGTCGTGCGGTATTGCTCTCTCCCGTCTCCTGACGCCGCGCTCAGCGGCTAGCTCGCACTTGCACCCGCACGCAGCCTTGCGGCCTTGACGACGATTTGCGCGTCGAGGTCGCGCTCGATCCGCACGAGGTCGTCGTGCATCGCGGCGAACTCCTGTGCGGAGCACATCTGGTGTCCGAAGGCGGCGCGAAGCTGGCGCCTGATCTGCAGTACACGCGCCGCCGGATCGAAAACATAGCGCGACGAGAACGTCATGTAGCGGTTCTGCACGTCGGTATCGGCGGGCATGTCCGTTAGCTTCGCAAAGCGCGGCAGTGTGATTTCCAGCGTCTCGTCGAACTGGCCGCCGATGCATGCCCACGGCTGCGTGCGCACGGGCTCGGCAAGCCATGCCTGCACCTGCGAGCCCATGCCGCCGGAGAAGCTCGTCAGCGTCGGCACGGCGGTGGTGCCGTCCGTCCAGACGAAATGCTCGAGCCTGCCCTGCATCGATGTCGCGAACGGCCCGTCGGTCGCGGCCACGTCGCCCGTCTGCAATTGCGCGCTGCCATGCAGGCCCGTTTGCAACAGACGATTGCCGGCGATCTGCTGCGTGCGCTGGCGCGATGCGCGTCGAAAGATATTGCGCTCGATCTCGGCAGTGAAGCCCGCGTCTTCCACCCGATACGCGTAATCCGCCGTGCCGTTTTCATCGACGTCGATCTGCACGCGGGCCGTGCGCTCGCGTTCCTGCGTGGCGGGCGTGCGCGACAGCACGCCCGCGCCGACCAGCAGCACCGGCCGGTCCATGACAGCCGCCGGCAGATAGCCGAAGCCGACGCCGCCCGCGGTCGTGTCCGCGTACAGCGACAGTTCAGGAATCCAGACAATTGCGTGATTGATTGCGCTCGCGCCATAGCCGGGCACTTCCGGCAAGCTGTAGTACGGCCCGAGATTGAGCAGCACGGCCTCGCTGCGAATGCCGACGGCGGCGAGCAACGCGCCGTACAGCGCGACGTGGTCCTTGCAGTCGCCATAACGATTGCGCAGGATGTCGGCGGCCTTGTGTGGAATCGCCGCGGTCTCGCCGAGGAAAAGCGCCACGTAGCGGATGTTCATCCGCATCCAGTCATACAGGATCCGCGCCTTCTCGCGCGGATCGGCGGCTCGCGCGGTGAGCGACTGCGCGAGCCGCACGATGGCCGGGTCGTCGAAGGTGGCGTCGGTCGCGGGCCCGCGGTAGCGTGCGGCGAAGCTCGCGAAGTCGGGCACCGTCGAGATCATCAGACGATCGCCCCAGTTCGCGTAGCCGACCGCGCCCGCTTCGAGCCGCGCATACGGCCCATGCCGGTAGCGGAATTCATAACGTGTGCGGCCGTTCGCGGTGACCGGCGGCTGTGCCGTATAGCCACGCGCGTCGGCATAAAGCGGCACGTCGGCGGGAAGATCGAAAATCAGGCGCTGATCTTCCACAGGCTCGCGGGTGGGCTCCACGAGGTACGCGAAGGTGCCTGCCTGCAAGGGCTTTGCGCGGGTTTTGCGAAACGCCAGATGCACGCGCGAGCCCGGCTCTACGCCCGGAAAAATCACCGTGCGCAACACGCCGTCCTGAAAGCTCGGCGCGCCCGCCGAGCGCGGCTCCTGAATGTCGCGGATCGCCTCCGGACCGACTGCGTGCGTCGCGCCATCCGGGTCGATAGTTTCGGCGGCGAGCAGTTGCACGTGCTCGATATCCTTGTTGAACCACACATAACGTTGCGCGATGTCGTCGACGCCGCTCGTGGTGTTCGCGCGCAACACGCTGTCGTCGTGTTCTTCGATGGAACCGTCTTTCTGGATCGTGAAGAGATGAATGTCGCTCTCCGTCGTGTACGGCGCGCGGTCGTCGGCGGATGGAACGGAGGCCGCGCCCGGCATAGGCGCGGCAAAAGCGGCCGACGCTGCCGCCCACAATGCGAGCGCGGCGGCCATGCGCACGCAGTTCATGCGACAGGTCATGAGCACTCTTTGCCGCGTCGCGCCCACGTGAGGCTGCTGTATAGCGGAACGCGCATCAGTCGCCCTCGCTCAGTTGCCCAAGCAAAGCCTGCAAGCTCTCCACATGCCGCAGCAGCAAATGACGATGCTTTTCGATCTGTTCGAGCCGCCCGGCAAGATCGGCCTGAACCGGATCGTCGAGATCGGCAGCGGCGGCGATCACATCTTCCACTCTCGATCGCAACGACGTCAGTTCGACCGGCGCATGCGCGAGATGCCGCTCAAAGCGCCGCACTTCCTGCACCGCAAGCTCGCGGACCTTGCGAAAATACGCCTGACGCCGATGCGCTTCGGCGTCCAGCGTTTCATCCTCAATGCGTTTAGCCGGCGAGGTCTGGCCGAAAATCGGCTCCGGCGGCCGCAGCACGGTCTTTTTTCGCACCGGGTGCGCGGTGCCGCGAAAGCGCGCGAGCGGCTCCTCGTTGTCGATTGCGGCGCGCGCGTTGGCGGGAATCTCGTCTTCGGTATGCGGCGTGTTCATCCAGCCGTTCGGCAAGCCGGTCACCGCTTCTATGCCGCGCACGAACTCCTCGCTGAACTCGCGCTGGCCGGACAACATCAACTTCAGGTAGCTCGCGGAAAACGTCATCATGCGTGCGAGGCGAGTCGCCGCGCCAACCTCGCGCGTGAGCAGCACGAGATTCGCGCGCCAGACCGGGAGCAGCAATTCGTCGGAATCTTCCATCGCTGGGTCTTCCATCTTTTGCCCGATGTAAGGACGACGCCCTGCGAGCGTCATCGTTTTGAAAGGGTAGCCGGTGCATGGCCCCGCTTGCAAGCGTCGCGCCACGCGTCATGCGGACTCGCTGCCCGGAATTTGCATGCGTTGCTCAACGTCAATCCAGACGGCAGTTTTACGCAGTTCGCCCTGAGAATTGACACTGACGTCGTGGCGGCGTTCCTCCACAGCGCGCATCCGTGTGGCATGCTTGTGTACCGTGCGGCATACGTCGTGCCGCACCGCGAATTCCACAACACTGATTAAGGGTTTTGTAATGAAGAAGATCGTCCTGGCCATTGCCGCAGCCGCCGCCGCTTTCGGTGCAATCGCTCCCGCACAGGCCGCTCACCACCATCACCCGGTGTGCAAGAAGGTGCGTGTTCATCACCACTGGGAACGCCACTGCCGTTGATTGCTACCTTCGCATCGAGGGTAACGGCAGCAGACGCTTACGCCAAGCGTCGCATGCATAAAAAAGCCTCGCTCCTGGCGAGGCTTTTTGTTTGGCGAACGGCCGCGAGTTGGGCCGCCCGGGATGGAGTCGTGGAATGCGGCTGCACGGATTCAGCCGTACTCAATCGGGCCGTGCGAGTCGGGTCCTTCGGATTGGCTCATCCGCCATGCGCATGCCATGCCGCTGCGCTGCGGCCTATCGTGCGCGATGCGTCAGGCGCCGCAATCAGGCCGCCTTGACGCGCTCCAACGCCGTGGCGACGAGTTGCTCGAGCAAAGGCTCGATCTTCGCGGCGAGCGCTTCGTCGTATGCATACGGCAACTGTTCCTGCATATAGGTGATCTGGGACAACTCCAGTTGCACCGCATGCACGCCTTGCGAAGGCTGACCATAGTGCCGCGTGATGTAGCCGCCCTTGAAGCGGCCATTGGCGACAGCCGAATAGGCGCCGTGCCGCTCGACCAGCGCCGCCAGTTCCTCGGCCAAACCCGCCACCGCGCTCGCGCCATTCGACGTGCCGAAGTTGAAGTCAGGCAAGCGCCCTTCGAAAAAGCGCGGTACGTGCGAGCGGATCGAATGCGCCTCCCAGAGCAGCACCTTGCCGTGGCGGGCTTTGAGGGCGGCAAGCTCGCTCGCGAGCGCGGCGTGATAAGGCATCCAGTATGCGTCGCGGCGGCGGGCCACCTCCGCTTCGTCCGGCAGATGACCTTCGCGGTACAAGGGCTCCTTGTCGAACGTATCGACGGGCAGCAGGCCCGTGGTGTCCTGCCCCGGATACAGGTTCGCGCCGTCGGGCGGCCGGTTCAGGTCGATCACGTAGCGCGCATAGCTGGGCGCGAGAATCGACGCGCCCATCCGCTTCGCGAATGCATAGAGCCGGTCCAGGTGCCAGTCGCAATCGTCGGTGCGTTGCGCAACCGGTGTCATCGTCGCGGCAATATCCGGGGGAATCTGGGTGCCCAGATGCGGGATCGAGATCAGGAGCGGCAGGCTTCCGTTATGCAACGTAAAAACCGGCGGAGTATTCGGAGCAGTCATGTCAGTCCTGGAGCGAAAGAACGTTGCGGCAGCGCGGGCATGCCATACATGCAAAGCATGCACCGCGTGGGCTTCATGTCATTTGAGCAGTTCGGCGAGCGCTATGCGATAACGCGCGTAAGCGCCCTCTTCGTCGCGATGCCGGCGATTATCGACCACCTTGTCGCCGCCCGCATACACATCGCGGATCGGCGTCTCGCCATGCTCGCAGAATACCAGGCCCGAGAGCCACGCATGCGGCGCATGCTCGGCTACGCTTGGGTGATCCGGGTCGAGCACGAGCCAATCCGCGCGATGGCCGGCTTGCAATGCGCCCGTCGCGCGGCCCGTCGCGCGGGCGCCGCCCTCGAGCGCCGCGTCGAACAGACGGTCGGCCACATAAGGCGACTGCGCGGACGACAGCACGTTGCGCTGCCGGCGGATGAGACGCTGCCCGTATTCGAGCAGACGCAACTCGGCGCGCCAGTCGACGCCGATATGGCTATCGGAGCCGACGCCGATGCGCCCTTGCGCGTCGAGATAGTCGTGTGCGGGGAAAATGCCGTCGCCGAGGTTCGCCTCCGTGGTCAGGCACAGGCCCGCGACCGCGCCGCTCTTTGCGAGCGCGAGCGTCTCGCTGGCATCCACATGGGTGGCGTGCACGAGACACCACCTGCTGTCGACATCGAAACGATCGAGCAGCCATTGCACCGGACGCGCGCCTTCGGCTTCCAGACACGCGTCCACTTCAGCGGTCTGTTCGGCGATATGGATATGAACCGGCGCTGTGCCCTCCAGTCCCTCCAACAGCGCGCGCAGCGACTGTTCCGAAACCGCTCGCAACGAATGCGGCGCCACGCCATAGCGCAACGCCGCGCTTTCGGGCCGTGCCGCGCGCAACGTGGCGAGCAGTTCGAGCAGGCTATCGGGCGTATTGATGAAGCGGCGCTGATCCTCGCGCGGCGCACGGGCGCCAAAACCGCTGTACTGATACAGCACCGGCAGCATCGTCATACCGATTCCGGCCGCCGACGCCGCGTCCACCACCCGTTGCGCGAGTTCGGCCTGGTTCGCGTAGCGCTTGCCATCGGGCGCGTGATGCACGTAATGGAATTCGCACACGGACGTATAGCCCGCTTTCAGCATTTCGATGTAGAGCCATTGCGCGACGCTCGCCAATCCGTCGGGCGTGATGCGTGCGGCAAAGCGATACATCAGGTCGCGCCAGCTCCAGAAGTTGTCCGTGGCGCCCGCGCCGGAGGCCGCGCGATATTCGGTGAGACCCGCCATCGCGCGCTGGAACGCATGCGAGTGAAGATTCGGCATGCCGGGCAATATTGGACCTGCGGCTGTCGGCGCATCTGCGGGGGCTTCGCGCATATCGGGCGTGACCGCCGTGAGCGTGCCGCTAGCGTCCCATTCCAGCAGCACATTGCGGCGCCAGCCATCCGGCAGATACGCGTTTTCGGCAAATAGCGACTGTTTTCGTTGTGTCATCTCTCAGGTCCTGGCTTCAGTTTGCGCCGCGTATCAACGAACCATATTGCGGGCGATAAACGGTCTCGCCCGCGCGCACCACGCGCGCGCACAACGGACGCCCCATCCAGTATGCAAGTTCCGCGAGCGAATCGACCGACCACACCGCGAAGTCGGCGACACGCCCCACTTCGAGCGAACCGTGGCGGTCGGCCTTGCCGAGCGCGCGCGCCGCGTGCGACGTCACGCCCTTCAGCACTTCCGGCACAGTCATGCGAAACAGCGTGGTCGCCATGTTCATCATCAGCAGAAGCGAGGTGGCGGGCGATGTGCCTGGATTGCTGTCGGTCGAAATGGCGATCGGCACCTCGTAACGCCGCAGCAATTCCAGCGGCGGCAGTTGCGTCTCGCGAATGAAGTAGTACGCGCCGGGCAGCAGCACGGCCACCGTGCCGGCTTCTTTCATTGCGGCGACGCCTGCTTCGTCGAGAAACTCCAGGTGGTCCGCGGACAGCGCGCGATATCGCGCGGCAAGCGCCGTGCCGCCGCCGTTCGACAACTGCTCCGCGTGCATTTTGACGGGCAGCTTGTAGCGCGAGGCCGCATTGAACACGCGCTCGCTTTGCTCGAGAGAAAAGCCGATGCGCTCGCAGAATACGTCCACAGCGTCGACGAGGCCTTCGTCCGCGAGCGCGGGCAGCATCGTGTTGCAGACTTCGTCGATATACGCGTCGGCGCGGCCCGCGAATTCCGGCGGCAACGCGTGCGCGCCGAGAAACGTCGTATATACCGTCACCGGATAGCGCTCGCCCAGCCGGCGCGCGACGCGCAGCATCTTGCGCTCGCTGGCGAGATCGAGTCCGTAACCCGATTTGATTTCGACCGCGCTCACGCCTTCGGCAAGCAGCGGTTCCAGCCGCGCGGCCGCCTGGCTGAACAACGCTTCTTCGGTGGCGGCACGAGTCGCGCGCACCGTCGACACGATGCCGCCGCCCTGGCGCGCGATCTCTTCATAGCTGACGCCCGCAAGGCGCTGCGCAAATTCGTCGGCGCGCTGCCCGCCGTACACCAGATGCGTATGACAATCGACGAGCCCCGGCGTCACCCACGCGCCGTGCAAGTCTTCGCGTGGCCAGGCGGCGAAGCGAGCGGGCAGATCAGTAGCCGCGCCGAGCCATGCAATCTTGCCGTCTTCCACCGCAATGGCGGCGTCGTGCAGCGTGTGATCGGGATCGCCCTCGGGGCACAGATTCAATTGATGCCAGACGGTTTGCTTCATCGCATGCTCTTTGCAGCTTCTCGCTGCCTGTTGCGTACTGTGGAGATTCACGCGCATGCGCCGCGGGGGCAGACGTGCGCGCGAACCGTCGTCATGGTTGGGTGTAGCGGATGCTGGTTGCGAGTAACGCGCCCGCGCCTTGCATCGTGCATGACAGGGCGTTTGGCGCGTCGATGCGCAACGTGTCGCCCGGTTGCAGGCGGTGCGCTTGCGTGTCCGCATGTGCGCGGGGGTCTGCGTGCGCTTCTGCGTCCGCGGTTGCGTCGCCCAATGCGATGCTCAGCGCCCCGCTCGCGCAGTACAGCAGCGCGACGTCGGCGGATAATGTGCGTCGAGCTTGCGTTTGCTGTTCAAGGCTGCGCCACACGTCGAGCTCGCCTTCTGCCAGGCCGCGACGCACCATCAGATTGAAATCGCGCGTCGCACCGTCGACAAGCCGTGCGTCGATGCGCGCCTCGCCCGCAAAACGCGCGATGTCGAGCGGTTGCGTCAATGCATGGGTCGTCACGACATCGTCGTCTTCTGCTTCATCGAGCAGCATGCCCGCGCCGGACAGCAGCACCAGCGTGCGATCGATTCCGGCGAAGCGCGAGAACGGCCCGGCTTGCACAACATCCGCCACGCTCACGCGCCATACGAACGTATCGAGCCCCGCGTCTGCCGGATGCGCGGCGACTTCGCGCGTGACGCCGCCGCCGTTCTTCCACGGCGACGCCACGAGCTCCGCAGCGCGGATCAATGTGACGGCGCTCATGCAAGCGTTCACCCGAGCGTTCGCATCGGCCGCCTGGCTGCCCGCAAGCGTCATGCTCAACGGCCCAGCATCGGCAGCTTGAGGCCGGCCTCGCGCGCCGTCTGCTGCGCGAGTTCGTAACCTGCATCCGCGTGACGCATCACGCCGGTTGCCGGGTCGTTGAACAGCACGCGGCCAAGGCGCTCCTTCGCGGCATCTGTGCCGTCCGCGACGATCACAACGCCCGCATGCTGGCTAAAGCCCATGCCGACGCCGCCGCCGTGATGCAGCGACACCCACGACGCCCCGCCCGCGGTATTCAGCAGCGCGTTGAGCAGCGGCCAGTCGCTGACGGCGTCCGAGCCGTCCTTCATCGATTCGGTTTCGCGGTTCGGGCTCGCCACCGAACCCGTGTCGAGGTGATCGCGGCCAATCACGATCGGCGCCTTCAGTTCGCCGTTCTTCACCATTTCGTTGAAGGCGTGGCCGAGGCGGTAGCGATCCTTCACGCCGACCCAGCAGATGCGCGCCGGCAAGCCCTGGAACGCGATGCGCTCGCGCGCCATGTCGAGCCAGTTATGCAGATGCGGATCGTCCGGAATCAGTTCCTTGACCTTCGCGTCCGTCTTGTAGATGTCCTCAGGATCGCCCGACAGCGCCACCCAGCGGAACGGCCCCTTGCCTTCGCAGAACAACGGGCGGATATACGCCGGCACGAAGCCCGGGAAATCGAACGCGTTTTCCACGCCCATTTCCAGCGCCATCTGACGAATGTTGTTGCCGTAATCGAGCGTGGCCGCGCCGCGCTGCTGCAGCGTCAACATGGCCTGGACCTGCTTCGCCATGGATTGCTTGGCAGGAGTGACGATCGACTCGGGCGCGGTCTTCTGGCGCTCGCGCCAGTCTTCGAGCTTCCAGCCTTGCGGCAGGTAGCCGTGGATCGGATCGTGCGCGCTCGTCTGATCGGTCACGCAGTCCGGCGTGATGCCGCGCGCCACGCACTCGGCAAACACGTCCGCAGCATTGCCGAGCAGGCCGATCGACACCGGCTTGCCCGCCTGCTTCGCTTCGTCGAGCATCGCGAGGGCTTCGTCGAGCGTCTGCGCCTTTTTATCGACGTAGCGGGTCTTCAGACGGAAGTCGATGCGCGTCTCGTCGCATTCCACCGCGATCATCGAAAAGCCGGCCATCGTGGCCGCAAGCGGCTGCGCGCCGCCCATGCCGCCGAGACCGCCGGTCAGGATCCAGCGGCCCTTCGGGTCGCCGTTGAAATGCTGGTTGGCCACCGAGAAGAAGGTTTCGTACGTACCCTGCACGATCCCTTGACTGCCGATGTAGATCCAGCTGCCCGCCGTCATCTGCCCGTACATCATCAGGCCCTTGCGGTCGAGTTCGTGGAAATGCTCCCACGTCGCCCAATGCGGAACGAGGTTCGAATTTGCGAGCAGCACGCGCGGCGCGTCGGCATGGGTGCGGAACACGCCGACCGGCTTGCCCGACTGGATCAGCAGCGTTTCGTCTTCGTTCAGGTCTTTCAGCGACGAGAGAATCTGGTCGAAGCAATCCCAGTTGCGCGCTGCGCGGCCAATGCCGCCGTAGACCACCAGCGCGTGCGGATGCTCGGCTACTTCGGGGTCCAGATTATTCTGGATCATCCGGTACGCGGCTTCCGCGATCCATGTCTTGCAGGTCTTTTGTGCGCCGCGCGGCGCGCGAATCGTGCGAGTAGGATCGAGACGCGGGTCGATATGCTTCGGGTTGTTCATGGTGGCCCTCGGAATGCCTGAGATGATCGGAATAAGTCGAAGATGGACGAAAAATTCGTTGACGAAAAACCGTTGACTAAAAGCTGAATCAGAAGTGTCCGGTGAAACGGTAGCGGCTGCCCGGATGCCACAGGTTCGCAATCGACGCAACCTGGCTTTGCGACCACGTGCGCCGATGCAGCACGAGACAGGGCTCGAGTTCATCCATGGTCAGCAGCTCGCGCGTGTCGCCGTCCGCCGCCAATGCCTCGATGCGGTATTCGACGCGCTGCAGCGGCGCGACGCGCACGAGATACTGGTTCGGCGTGGTGTTCGTGAAGTCCTGCAACGCGTAGTCCGGTGCGACAGCCGGGTTGACCCAGCGCTCTTCGAGCTGCACCGGCTCGTCGTTTTCCAGATGCAGCACGCGCGAATGAAACACCGGACTGCCCGCGTTCACCTGCATTTCCTCG
The DNA here is from genome assembly GCF_000472445.1 of Burkholderia sp. WSM2230. Lineage (GTDB taxonomy): Bacteria > Pseudomonadota > Gammaproteobacteria > Burkholderiales > Burkholderiaceae > Paraburkholderia. The sequence goes on along the minus strand of NZ_AXAJ01000003.1, from coordinate 50,388 downwards.
GCGAGCGCCGCGTCTGCAATGCTCGCGCCGATGTGCAGCACCTTCGCCTGATAGCGATGACCGCGCGCGACGATTTCGTCGGAAATGCTGCGGATCGCGACCAGCGTGGATTCGTACTTGGGACGGGCGACGAAAGTGCCCGAACCCTGTACACGCGTGAGCACCTGTTCCGAGGTCAACTCGCGCAGCGCGCGGTTGACCGTCATGCGCGCGACGTTGAATTCGCGCGCAAGCTCGTTTTCGGATGGCACCTGGTCGCCTTCAGCCCATTCGCCCGCATGAATGCGCGCGAGGATGAAGTCCTTGATGCCCTGGTAAGCCGGTGCGTTCATCTGGTTGCCGCTCGCTGTGCGCTTATTGTTCGGAGGCGAAGGAGAACGGGCTCAGCTTCGCGATCGTGCCGTCCTGCACGAGGCGCGTCACGGCCGCGATGTCCGGCGCGAAGTAATGGTCGAGCTCGTAATGCGCGACGTCGTTGCGCACCACGTCCATCACTTTTTGCAGGCTCGGGCTGGTCTTGTGCGGCGCGCGCAGATCGACACCCTGAGCGGCGGCGAGCAGTTCGATGGAAAGAATATTGGCCGTATTGTCGGCGATGTCGCCGAGCTTGCGCGCGGCGAACGTAGCCATCGAAACGTGATCTTCCTGGTTGGCCGACGTGGGCAGCGAATCGACGGAAGCCGGATGCGCAAGCGTCTTGTTTTCCGAGGCGAGCGCGGCGGCGGTCACGTGAGCGATCATGAAGCCGGAGTTCACGCCGCCGTCGCGTACGAGGAACGGCGGCAGGCCGGACAGCGTGGCGTCGATCAGCAACGCGATGCGGCGCTCGGCCAACGCGCCGATTTCCGCGGCGGCGAGCGCGAGATTGTCCGCGGCGAACGCCACCGGCTCGGCGTGGAAATTGCCGCCCGACAGCACTTCACCGGTGTCCGGGAAAATCAGCGGATTGTCGGACACAGCGTTCGCTTCGACGAGCAGCACGTCGGCCGCATGACGCATCTGGTCGAGGCACGCGCCCATCACTTGCGGCTGGCAGCGCAGGCTGTACGGGTCCTGCACCTTGTCGCAACCGGCGTGCGACGCGTTGATGCCCGAGCCCTGCAACAGCGAGCGGTAAGCCGCCGCCGCGTCGATCTGACCTTGATGGCCGCGCAGTTCGTGAATGCGTGCGTCGAACGGCTTGACCGAGCCAGCCGCCGCATCCACCGACAACGCGCCCGCCACCAACGCGGTGCGATACAGATCTTCGATCGCGAACATGTTGTAGAGCGCGAGCGCCGTGGAGGCCTGCGTGCCGTTCAGCAGCGCGAGCCCTTCCTTCGCTTGCAGGGTGAGCGGCTTCAGGCCGACGAGCGCGAGACCTTCGGTGGCCGGCAGGCGCTCGCCCTTCGCGAACACTTCGCCGACGCCGAGCAGCACCGCCGACATATGCGCGAGCGGCGCGAGGTCGCCGGATGCGCCGACCGAACCCTTGACGGGAATCACCGGCAGCACGTCTGCGTTGTACAGCGTGATGAGCGCTTCCATGACTTCGCGACGGATGCCCGAATTGCCGCGGCCGAGGCTCGACAGCTTAAGCGCGATCAACAGACGCACGACCGGACGCGACATCGGCTCGCCCACGCCCACGGCATGCGACAGCACCAGATTGCGTTGCAGCAGTTCGAGCTGATCGTGCGGAATGTGCGTGCTGGCAAGACGCCCGAAGCCTGTGTTGATGCCGTAGGCCGGCTCGCCCTTGGCGGCGATGTCCGCGACGGCTTTCGCGCATGCGTCGATGGCCGCGTGGCTCGCCGGATCCAGTTGCAGCGGCACGTGGCCACGCGCGATCTGGCGCAGTTGCGGAAGAGTCAGGTGGCCGGGCTTCAAAGTCATCATGGTTGTTGTCCTGTCTATACAATTTCGAAGAAGTCTAGCGGGGCCGCGTTGTATATACAACTTGTTTTTAATGTTTGAGGCCCCAGGACTTTCCACTAAGGCCGGGTTCGCAAGGTGTTTAACCGCCCGGCATATCCGCTGAGGACAGCGCGGGACGGAACTGCGTGCGGGAGCCGCACGCTTCTGCCGGCCAAACTTGTATATACACGTCCAAAATACGTGACGCTACAACCGCACGCGCGCCGCGATGAAATCCAGGAAACACTGCACGCGCCCCGTGAGCGACGCGCTCTGGTAGTACACCGCGTTGACCGGCTGGCGCTCGTCCAGCAGCGCGCTGCCGAGAATCGGCACGAGCCGTCCGTCGCGGATGTCGGCGCCAGTCATGAAATCGGCGAGACAGGCGATGCCCCAGCCGGAGAGCGCAAGCTGGCGCAAGGTCTCGCCGCTCGATGCAGTGATCGACGGCTCGATCCTTAACGGTTCGGGCTTGCGGTTTGCAGTGCCTCTGTTCCCTGTCCTGTCGCCACGCCGCTCGCGCAACGGCCAGCGGTTCAGATGCTCGGGCGCGGTAAAGCCGATCAGCCGATGCCCGCGCAATGCATCGACCGTTTTGGGCTCGCCGTGCGCTGCGAGATACGCGGGACTTGCGACCACGCGCAGCTTGCTGCTGCCGAGCGCGCGCGCATGCAGCGTGGAGTCCTGCAACGCGCCGATGCGGATCGCGATATCCACCTTCTGCTCGAGCAGATCGACGATGCGCTCGTTGCTCGTCAACTCCAGACGAATCCCCGGATACAGCTCAGAGAACGCCGTCATATGCGGGGCGATGCAGTGAAGCATGAACGGCGACGCCGCGTCCACGCGCAGCCTTCCCGAAGGCCGCCGGCGCTTGCGCGTGACGGACTCCTCGGCTTCTTCCATCGCGTCGAGAATGGCGCGGGCGCGCTGCAGAAAGCCTTCGCCCTCTTCCGTCAATTGCAAACGGCGCGTGGTGCGCCGCACGAGCGCGGTATCGAGTTTCTTTTCGAGGCGCGTGAGCGCGCGGCTCACGCCCGAAACGGTCTGCCCCAGTTTTTCGGCGGCCGCCGTGATCGAGCCGCTGTCGATCACGCTGACGAACACCTGCAACTCGTCCGTGGAAGTTTTCATTGTTGATTCACAGTCAAGGTTGATTTGAGACTAACACGCTTTTTGCGAGAATCGAGAGAGCGGATACTGCGTGCCTGTCATCGTGTTTCCACTCAGGAGAACGTCTTGAAGATTTTCATTACAGGCGCAAGCGGTTTTATAGGCGGTTCTATCGCGGCACATCTCGTGCGCGCGGGTCATCAGGTGCGCGGTCTCATCCGCAAGCCCGAACATGGCGAGGAGTTGAAGCGGCTCGGCATCGAGCCGGTTATCGGCACACTCGACGACCGCGCATTGCTGATTGCCGAAGCGCAAGCCGCCGACGCGGTCATCAACGCGGCAAGCAGCGATCACGCAGGCGCGGTGAGCGCGCTGATCGAAGGACTCGCGGGCTCGGGCAAAGCGTTTTTGCACACGAGCGGCTCGAGCATCGTCGGCGATGCGTCCGGCGGCGAAGCGGCCGAGGCGCGCATCTATCACGAAGACTCACTGCCGCAGCCGACCGCCGACAAGGCCGCGCGCGTCGCCATCGACCGCCAGGTGCTGCACGCGGCACAGCGCAATATCCGCTCGGCGGTGCTTTGCAATACGCTGATCTATGGCCACGGCGCTGTGGCGGGCAGCGCCAGCGTGCAGTTGCCGCGGCTCGTGCGACAGGCGCAAAAAAGCGGCGTGGTGCGCCATGTCGGCAGCGGCGGCAACACGTGGTCGAACGTGCATATCGACGACGTCGCCGAGCTCTACCGGCTCGCGCTGGAGAAGAGCCCGGCGGGTACGTTCTACTTCGTCGAAAGCGGCGAGGCGTCGTTCAAAGACATGAGCGCAGCCATTGCGCGTGCGATGAAGCTCGGCGCGCCGCAAGACTGGCCGCTCGAAGAAGCGCAGAAGGAATGGGGCTACGAAATGGCCTCGTATGGGCTCGGTTCTAACAGCCGCGTGCGCGGCGAGCGCGCGCGCAAACTGCTGGGCTGGCAGCCGAAGCGCACTTCGGTGATCGAGTGGATCGAGCACGACATGCTGGCCGGACAGGCGGCGTAATCTGTGTAAGCGCCGTCGTTGCAAATCCGTAAGCTCGGGTCGATAGAATCGCGCTCAACTGGTCCGCGCGGTTTTGCCGGCCCGGCTGAGCCCCGCGGTTCGACGTCCGAGCCGCCCATGAGCCCGGATTTATCGATGACCTTCGCGCTGAATTTCGACTGGCTGACCAACCTACTCGCGATTCTGTTCGTCGTAGCATGCATTTACGATGCACGCTACGACGAGTACGGCACGTTGACGCTGTCGGTGGCCTTGATGAGCCTCGCCGTGATGGCGATCCAGCTGTTTGTCAAGCCTGCCTTCGAAATGGCGTTGTGAGCGCTGCAGTTGCGGCCAGTTTCTGCGCTGGTTTCTCCACCACGTTTCCGCCTGTCTTTCCGCTCACGAGCCGCAAGCGGCGCAAGCGCCCGGGGGCCGCTCGTCTTCATAGCGGTCGTGATGCCTGACCCAGTCGACAAGACTGCTGGTTTCGTTGCGGCCTTTCGGTGTCACGTCCAGATGCGCGTACGTGTTAATGAAGCGCTCGTCGCCGCGGCCGTAGCATGAATAGGTGTGGTACACATCGCCTTGCGCGTCTTTGTAGAAGACACTGTGGCCGTGCTGTTCGTCAATGCCCACGTCCTGCTCGGTGAAGTTGTAGAACGCCTTTTTGCTCGCGAGTTGTTCGGGCGTGAACGACACGTGATAGTCGAAATTGAAGTCACTTTCCGCCGACGACACCCACGGAAACGTCCAGCCCATGCGCTCTTTGAACGCCTCGATCTTCGCGAGCGGCGCGTGCGAAACCGTCACGTACGACACATCGTGATGTTCGAGATGCGTGACGATGCCCACCATATGATCCGACAGGAACGAGCAGCCGACGCAGCCCTCTTCCCAGTCCGCGCCGAACATGAAGTGATACACGATCAACTGGCTGCGTCCGTCGAACAGATCGGCAAGCGTCTTCGCGCCTTGCGGCGTGTCGAATACGTACGTCTTGGCGACCTTCACCCACGGCAGTTCGCGGCGTTTGCGCGCGAGTTCGTCGCCCGCGCGCATGTGGGCTTTCTCCTCGGCCAGCAGCGCCCTGCTCGCCGCGAGCCATTCCTCTCTTGAACCGGTCCGGTGTTGCGGGTCTCTCTGAGATTCCATGTTCGCCTCCGTCACAGTGACATGCAGCGTCATTGTGCAACCGGTCGGCGAATCTTGCGCGGCGTGTCGGCGTGTCGGCGTGCGACATGCGGCGTGCCGGCGAACCGCCCGCGCCGCCTGACCGGTCAGATCGCCCAGCCGCCGAGGTAGAAGCCGACCAGCACGATGGCAATCGCGACGGTGCCCACGTTCAGCTTGCGATATTCGCCGCTCACCACGCGGCCGATCACGAGCGTCGCGAAGCCCAGCATGATGCCGGTCACGATATTCGCCGTCAGCACGATAAAGACCGCGCACATGAGACCCGACATCGCGTCGACCATATCGTCCATGTGCAGCTTGCTGACGTTGGAGAGCATCAGCAGGCCCACGTACATCAGCGCGGGCGCCGTCGCGTACGAAGGCACGAGGCCGGCGAGCGGCGAGAAAAACATCACGCCGAGAAACAGCAGGCCGACCACTGCCGCCGCCATGCCGGTCTTCGCGCCGGCCGCCACGCCGACCGTCGATTCGATATACGCCGCAGCCGGCGCGCCGCCGAGCAGGCCGGAGAAAATCGAGCTGACCGAATCCGCCGTCAGCGCCCGCCCGCCGTTGATGATGCGGCCGTTTTCGTCGAGCTGGCCCGCCTGGCCCGCGACTGCGCGGATGGTGCCGGTGGCGTCGAACACGGCCGTCATCACGAGCGCGAGCACGCTCGGCAGCACCGCCATCGAGAGCGCGCCCTTGATGTCCATCGCGCCGATCAGCGACTCGTGCCCCGGCGCGCTCAGCGACGGCACCGCGAACACGCCATGAAACGACACGGCCGGATCGACGAGCAACGCAATCGCCGAAATCGCGACGATCACGATCAGGATCGAGCCCGGCACGCGGCGGCGCACCAGTCCGAAGATCGCCGCGAGCCCCGCTACCGACATCAGCGCCGGCAACGCCGTGATATGACCGAGCGCGACCGGCAGACCGGCGCCCGGATTCCTGACGACGAGGCCTACGTCGTTGGCGGCGATCAGCAGCAGAAAAAGACCAATGCCGATGCCCGTGCCGTGCGCGATGCCTGTGGGCAGATTGCGCAGAATCCACGAACGCACGCCTGTCACCGAGATCGCGGTGAACACCACGCCCATCAGGAACACGGCGCCGAGCGCGACCGTCGGATGCAAGCCTTTGCCTAGCACGAGACCGAACGCGGTGAACGCGGTCAGCGAAATGGCGCAGCCGATCGCGATCGGCAAGCGCGCCCACACGCCCATCAGCAGCGAGCCGAACGCGGTCGTGAGGCACACGGCGACGAACACCGCGCTGGTGTCGAAGCCCGCCTTGCCGAACATGCCGGGCACGACGAACACGGAATAGACCATCGCGAGAAAGGTCGTGATACCCGCGACGATTTCCTGGCGCTGCGAGCTGCCCCGCGCGGAAATTTCGAAGTAGCGGTCGAGCAGGCCCCGGGTGTCGAATGATTCGGCGCCGGCTTCGGAAAGCGGCTGGGCGTGGGGTTCCATCATGATGAGTGCCTCCTTTATCAGCATGCTGAAACGGCCGTCGTAGTGGCCGTCATCAGGTTCGTCTCGTTGCGTTGATTTAATGTGGGCGCACGTGGTGGCGCGCTCGTGGTCCGCTTTGTGTTTTTTTGTGTCGGTTTTTGTGTCTCGAAATGTAGGCCAACGCAGATATATCTCCCATCGCATGAATGGCATGCCGGGCATGTCGCGACGCTTATATCGTTTAAGCGACGGCGAAGCGCGCCCGCGAGCCGCGCGTTTACACCTACGGTTTCGGATCGCCAGCGATTGCCCGGATGAAAGCATTTCGAGAGCTTCGGATTGTCTCGAAGACACCGCCCGCGCGCACGGGCAATCACCGGCGCGGCACGAAGCGTGCTTGCCGCCCCGCGCTCGCACGGTGCTCAAAACGGGACCACCCGACGTCGCGGGTTAAACTCTTGGCCGTACTGTCCAACCGCGGCCCTTTGCCGGCCGCACCGGTCCATGGAGTTCTCCCCGATGAGTGGCGGCTTTTCGCTTCCAGCCTGGCGTCAAACGTTTCTCGCCGCGTTCGCGCTGCTGGCGCTTCTTGCGCTGTCCGGCTGCAGCAGCCTGCTGTGGGGCACGCGGCAGGCGCCGATCGTCGAGGCCACGGTGATGCCGGTCGAAGCCGCGAGCGCGCCGGTGGCCGCGTCGGCGCCGGAACCCGTCGAGACGGAAGCCGCCGAACCCGAGCAGCCGAAAAAGCCGAAGAAGCCGGTCGTCAAGCCGCACAAGGTCGAGCCGCCGCCGCCCGTGGTCGCGCCGCCGCCGCCTCCTCCGCCGCCCCCGCCGCTCATCCTCGTGCGCACAATCGAGCGCAACGACGCGCGCACGCTGCTCGACAGCGAGGTGCAGAAGCCGGACGGCAAGGTCGTCGGACGAGCGGTCGACATCATCGCGGACGCGAGCGGCAAGCCGCGCGAAGTCGTGGTCAATCTGCAAGGTTTCCTGGGCGTCGGCGACCGCAAGGTCAATTTCGCGTGGAACGCATTCCGCTTCACGCCGACCGCGAAGACCGCGCCGATTACGCTGAACCCGTCGGCTGCGCCGTTGAATCCCGCCAAATCCAATGCCGCGATGCAATTGCCGCTGATCGACGCGACCGTCGAACGCTCGAACGGCGCGAAGGTGGGCCGCGTGATCGACGTGCTGATCGACGCAAGCGCGCAGCCGCAGGCGGTCGTGCTCGACGTCAACGGGATGGTGAGCACCGAGCGGCGCACGATTGCTGCCAACTGGTCGGCGCTGCGCTTTGTCGCAAAAGACAAGGAACTGCACCCGCAAATCGATCTGAGCGATGCGCAGATCAACGCCGCGCCGCCCTACGCGAGCGACAAGCCGATCCGCGCGGTCTCGCCGGCTCCGCCGGCCGCGCCGGCTGCGGCCGCGGCGGCCGCGTCCGGCGGGTCCGTCGGCTCTGCAGCGCCTGCACCCACCGCGACATCCGCAGCGGGCTCGAACGCACGGGCGGTCCGATGACAGGCCGCACTCTGGTTACGGCGCGAAGCCTGCGCGCGCTCGACTGGCTCAATTTCTTCGTTGCCAATGTGCAAACGGGCTTCGGTCCGTTCATCGCGTCGTATCTGGCGTCGCACAAGTGGACCCAAGGCGAGATCGGCATGGCGCTCTCCGTGGGCACGATCAGCGCGATGGTGAGCCAGGTGCCGGGCGGCGCCGCCGTCGACGCATTGCGCAACAAGAAAGGCGCGGCCGCGTGGGCGATCTTCGCGATCATCCTGAGCGCGGTGCTGCTCGCCGCGAGTCCGACGGTGCTGCCGGTGTTTGCAGCGGAGGTCTTTCACGGATTCGCCAGCTGCATGCTGACGCCGGCGCTCGCGGCGATTTCGTTCGCGCTCGTGGGGCGCGCCAATCTCGGCGACCGGCTCGGGCGCAACGCGCGTTGGGCGTCGATAGGCAGTGCGGTCGCCGCCGGGCTGATGGGCGTGTTCGGCGAATACTATTCGCCGCGCGCGGTGTTCTGGCTGACCGCGGGACTTGCCGTCCCGGCGCTGGTCGCCCTTTCTATGATCCAGCGCACCGACACGATCCAGTTGCCAAAAGCCGCGCCGACGCCTGCGCAGATCGAGCGGCGCGAGAGCCTGCGCGAGCTGCTGCGCGACAGGCGGATGCTGCTGTTCGCCGCCTGCATCGTGCTGTTCCATCTGTCCAATGCGGCGATGCTCAATCTCGCCGCGGGCGAAGTGACCGCCAGCATGGGCGATAACGTGCAGCTCGTGATCGCGGCGTGCATCATCGTGCCGCAAGCAATCGTCGCGATGATGTCGCCGTGGGTCGGCCGTTCCGCCGAGCGCTGGGGACGCAGGCCGATCCTGCTGCTCGGCTTTTCGGCGCTGCCGGTCCGCGCGCTACTGTTCGCCGGAATCAGCAGCCCTTACCTGCTCGTGCCGGTGCAGTTGCTCGACGGTCTGAGCGCGGCTGTGTTCGGCGTGATGCTGCCGCTGATTGCCGCCGACGTAGCGGGCGGCAAGGGGCGCTACAACCTGTGTATTGGCCTCTTCGGACTGGCGGCGGGCATTGGCGCGACGTTGAGCACGACGGCGGCGGGTTTCATCGCCGATCATTTCGGCAATGCGGTGGCCTTTTTCGGACTCGCCGCCGCCGGGGCGCTGGCCGTGCTGCTGGTGTGGGCGGCCATGCCCGAAACGCGCGACGCCGCCGCCGCGGACAACGGCGAGCCGGTCGCGGGTGAAGGCGGCTCGGCGGTCAGATAGAGATAAACGAAGCGGCGGGTGATAAGCGCCCGCTAAGCCCCCGCATCGCCGCACGCGGCGCGTGCGGGCCTAATCGAGAAACTCGGCCGCGCGCTTGCGCAATACCGAGCTGAAATCGTCGAGCCAGCCAATCGACAAACGCCAGCTCTGCCAGTACAGATCCACGTCGATATGCTTGCCCGGCGCCATCTGCACGAGTTCGCCGCTCGCGAGATGCGACGCGATCATGCGCTCGGGGCACATGCCCCAACCGAGCCCAGTCACGCAGGCACGCAAAAATCCGGCGACATGCGGAATCCAGTGCAACGGCGGATCCACTTCCGCCCGCGTGATGCGGCGCATGAAGCGCTTTTGCAACTGATCCTTCGGATTGAAATCCACGCACGGCGCGCGGCGCAAACTGTCGCGCGCGACGCCGTCCGCGAAATGATGCGCGAGAAACGCCGGCGAGCAGACCGCCAGATAACGCATGCGCCCAAGCCGCGTGGAGCGGCAGCCTTGCACCGGTTCGGCCTGGGTGGTCACCGCGCCTTGCACGCTGCCGTCGCGAATCCGCTCTGCGGTGTGATCCTGATCGTCGATCACGAGGTCCAGCAGCATTTGACGCTCCGCGCAAAACGGCGCAACGGCGTCGATGAACCAGGTGCCGACGCTGTCGTCGTTGACCGCCACGCGCAGCGTCGGCCAGGCTTCGACGAGACCGCCCGGCAACGCGGGCACGCGGCCCGTCAATTCCGCTTCGAGCAGTTGCACGCGTTCGGTATGGCGGCACAGCAACGCGCCCGAGGTCGTCGCGACGCACGGCTGGCCGCGCTTGACGAGCACGCTGCCCACGCGCTCCTCCAACAGCTTGACGCGCTGCGAGACCGCGGAGGGCGTCACGTTCAGTTCGCTTGCGGCACGGTCGAACGAACCGTGGCGCACCACGGCGGCGAGCGCGTCGAGCAACGCGTAGTCGAGCATTAGCGCTCCTTAATCGGCGTTAGAGAAATTAGCTTTTCTTATTACTTCCAGCTCTGCAGACTAGCGGGGTTGGCTTCTTCCGTCTACTGGATCGACTATGAACTGGTTGTCTTTTTCGCACGGCGCGGCGTTATGCGCGTCGCTGATCGTCACCATCGGCGCACAGAACGCCTTTGTGCTGAGGCAAGGCATCATGCGCTCGCACGTCGGCAAGATCGTCGCACTATGCGCGCTGTCGGACTGCATTCTGATCAGCGCGGGCGTCGGTGGTGCGTCGGTGCTGGTGCAGCGCTATCCGGTTTTCGTGCACGTCATGCTGTATGTGGGGCTCGCCTATCTCGCGTGGTTCGGCATCAACGCGCTACGGCGCGCGGTACGGCCCGGCCACGCGGTGATGGACGCCGGTGCCAGCTCTGCCGCGCCGCCCGCCCAACGCGCCATGCCGATCATTCTGATGACGCTCGCCTTCACTTGGCTCAATCCGCACGTTTATCTGGATACGTTCCTGCTGGTCGGTACGGCGGGCGCGCGGGAACCGGAGGGCGCACGCGTCGCGTTCGCGGTCGGCGCGATGGCCGTGAGCTGTGTGTGGTTTATCGCGCTCGGTTACGGTGCCCGCGCGCTGGCGCCGCTGTTTCGCCGCGCGAACGCGTGGCGCGTGCTGGACGGCGCAATCGGCAGCATGGTGTTGTTGCTGGCTGTTACGCAGTTGCGTTGAGGTGGTTGCGACCAGGCAATTGTGCTGGAACTGTTGCGCTGAACTGTTGCGCTGAAGCAGTCGCGCTCGAACCGTCGCGCTGAAACAGTCGGGCCGCAGCCAATCGCGCTGAAGCAGTCGCATTGAAACAACTATAGCGCTACGAAGCGCGCCCCGGCGCATTAGCTCCGCGGCCAGTCAATCGCCAGCAACTCTTGCACGAGTCTTGCCGACACATAGTGCGGACCATCGAACAGATAAACCCGATGCCCGCGATACGCAAGCAGTTGCGGCGCAAGTTCCGCCGCGCTCGCTGAGCGGAACGTGCCGCCCACGGCGGGACGAAACGCCTCAGCAATGATCCTCACGCGGCGCGCGCCAAGCCGCGCGGCCAGAGCGTCCGCATACTCGCGCGCGGCGGCCGGGCCGCGCGTGTAGACGCCGCAACCGTCCTGGAAAAACACGCCGACGTCGCGCGGCAGCCAGCCGTCGAGCCACTCGGCAAGTGCCTCGCCGCCGATGTTCGAATTGTCGTAGACGCTGATCCACAAAGGCCGCGGTAGCCGGTCGAGCAAGGGCCCGAGCGAGGCTGCGTCTTTCCATGTCGGATCGACTTCTACCGGAAAGTAATAGCCCGCGACGCGAACCGGCGGCCGCACCTCGACGAGCCTGCGCGACTGCTCGATCAGTTGCGCTGCTTGCGCGCGAGCCGATGTCTCGTCGAAGCGACCTGCGAGACCGACGATCACACTGCGCGCCCACGGCTCGTTGGCAATGCGGGTCCAGTCGGGCAAACGGCGAGCGGTTTTCAGCCCGCCAAGCGTATCTGCGCCGGAGCCGGAAGAGCCCGTCGAACCCGACGCCTCCATACCCGGCAGATAGGCTATGCCATCCACGGCCGTCCATTGCACGAGCAGATCGCTCGCGCCGAGACGCTGCCAATCGCCGCGTGGATCGAGATGCTCGGCGTCCGGCTGCCACACCACGCCTTGCGCGAGGCCAGCTGAGTCGCCGGAACGGCTCGTTGCACAGCCGCCGAGCAAGGCGGTCAATGCGCCCGCGGCAATCAGCGTGCGCCGGCGCCGGGAGCGCGGACCCGCTAGAGCCGCACAGCGATCCCGCGAACCGGATTCCTGTTTGCCGTCAGACTTCCACATATCACTCCAATCGCTCCACTGCCTGGAAACAGATAAGCGCCGCCTCAATACGCAAACACCGCGCCGAAGAACACGCCGCGAGCGCGCTCGTCGCCGCTGATTTTCAGCCGGTACTGCACCGACAGATCGACATACGAGCGCGGCGCATCGTATTGACTGTCGCGGAACCAGTAGCGCGTCGAGATGCCGACGCCCGCGCCTAGCGGAATACTGTGATTGATGCTCGAATCGTAGTCCGCGCCCACCACCAGGTACGGAAACACGGTCCACTTCGGACTATAGCTGTCCATCCGGAACGTGCGGCCCATCTGGACGTTGGTGGTTGCATACACGGAGCCCGCGTTCAGATACGTGCCCGTCTCCGCGTAGATGCGCGTGGTCCACCACGCAGGCACGTCCACGCGACGCTCGGTGCCGAAGCCGCCCGAATATGCGAGGCGCGCGAGCCAGTCGGGATCCACGCGCGAGCCGATCGGAATGATGCGCTCGAACGCGACGATCGCGTCGATTTGCGTGAGCGGTTTGGCGCGCGCGCCGACCGTCGCCTGCAAGGTATCGACGCCGGTGGCGCCGCCGTTCTTCACGCCGAAGCTTTCATAGCCGCGTGCATAGACTTCGAACATGCGCTCGCCGAGACTGCCGAACGGTCGCCAGTAGGCTTCGACACCGCTTTGCCAGTTGTTCGACGTGCCCGGTGTGGGCGACGACGCATAGCCGGGCTGCATGCCCGCGCCGCGATAATTGAGCGACGCGTTGAAGCCCCAGTTGCGCGTCACGTCCGCGTGCGCGCTGCGTATGTCGTTCAGTTGCGCCGGCGTGGATTGCGTCGGCGTGGCGATGCCTTCCGTGTCGGGCAAGGCCGCCGCACTCGCGTCGATGGCCCGCTCGAAATACTGCGCGGCCTCGCGGTTGCGATGCGCGTGCATCGCCGCATAGCCCGCATCCGCGGCCGCGCCCGGCGGCAGTGCGCCGGCCTTGTCGGCCATGCTGAAGCGCTCGTAGGCCACACGACCGTTGCCCGCTCGTTGCGCGATGTATGCAGCCGTCATGTCCGGCAGCGCGTCGAGCATGCCCGTATCGACCATTTGGCGCGCTTCGTCGTTTGCCTCGCGCGTCTCGCCCGCGGCCACCAGCGCGTCGATCAATTGCACGCGATGCTGTGGATCGTCCGGCGCGGCCTGCACCGCGTCACGCGCATCGCGCAGCGCGGCAGTCTTGTTCTTCGCCGCGGACGCTTTCTGTGCAGCACGTGCAGCAGCAAATCCCGGATCGGCTGGATAAACGTAGCAACTGGAGCCGTACTCGTCGAGCAGACACTCGATGATCGGCCGGCGCAGCGGATCGAGCGAAGCCGCGACCGGGTGTGCCAACGCAGCTCGCGCCCGCGCGCGGCGCAGCGCGATCGCGGCATCCGTATCGTCGTTGTTGGCCTGCAACGGCGCGAGCAGATCGAGCGCGCGTTGCGGGTCGCGGGCGGCAATCCAGACATCGGCGATGATGGTGCGCGCCACGCGCTGGTCTCGTGCGCCTGCATGGCTCACCTTCAAGGCGCGCACGAAGTCCGCGTCGGCATCAGACGCATGGCCCTGTGCCGCGAGTGCGTAGCCGCGCAACGTGAGCGGCATGAGCGACGCGTCGTCGGCGGAAAGGTCGGCGATCGCCGCGCTTGCGGCGGCCTGCACCGCCGGCAGATCGTTCGCGGCGAACAGCGCGTCGATCAACTGCATCCGGTAGCCGATGCGATCCGGCGCATAGGAGACGGCCCCGCGCGCGAGCGCCGCAGCGCGCGCGTCGTCGCCCTGCTTGCGCGCTTCATACGAGGCCGCCGCCGACTTCGGCGCGAGCCGGCTACCGATGAAACCGCGCCGCAAGCGCAGTTCGTCGTTATCGCCGAAGCGCTTCACCGCATCGAGGTTGGCGGCCCATGCACCGGCATCGTCGCCCGCGGCGCTCGCCGCGTCGATCAGCAATAGATGCAGACGCAACAGATCGGGACGCAGCGCGAGCGCGTCGTTGGCATATTTGACGGTGGCCGCGAAATCCTTCGCCGCATAAGCTTTGTACGCGTGCTGGGCCGCCGTGAGCGCGGCGCCGCTCAACGCATTCGGGTCGCCCGCCTGCTGACGGCCGCCGCGCACAACCGCTCGCGTCGACACATTCAACGCGTCGATCTGCTTGCGCCGCGAGGTCAACGCCGGGTCGGGACCGAGTTGCGCGATTGCTTCGCCAAGCGAGCGGCTCGCTTCGCCATAACGGCGCTGTGCGGCGAGCGAGTTGGCGAGCAGCACGCGCAGCGAGACCACGTCGGGTCGCTGGCGAATGGCCTCGCGAGTTCGCGCAACGGCGCCCGCATAGTCGCCGCGAGCATACGCGGCATAGGCTTCCTGCGCGACACGGTATGCGGCGCCGCTGAGCGGCAGCGCGTTTGGCACGGTCGCGGCCCCGCTCTGCGCGTGTACGTTCGGCGCGAGGCCGAGTGCGCCGGCCACTGCGGCAGCGGCAATCGCGCGCAGCACGAACGGCGTTGCGCAAGTGCCGGAGAGCCGCGCGCGCGCCTCGCGCGTCGGCGTCAAGAGTCCCCGCAAACGCGGCGCTAGCTGAGCCGCGTGCGCCGGCAGCGCGTGTGCGCGCCGCATCAAAATCGAGTCGATCATTCTGTCGCCGCCAACGCGGCCTGCAGGCGGCGCTGTTCCTGGATGACGTTGTCGAGCGCGGCAAGCGAGATGACCTCGCGCGCCACCATGTAGTCGCCGATACGGCCATGACGGTCCGGACGATAGTGCTGCATCGCGGCTTCGAAGTCCTCGCGGCGCACGTGCCCATGTTCGATCAGCAGATCACCGATCAGCGGCACGCTGCGCGCGGGCATCTGGCCAGCGCCCGCGTCCGCGGGCACTGCAATGTCGACGCCGCGCAGCACGCGCAAACCCGCCGCAATCTCGCCCTCGCGAACGATCTCCTGAGCCACCGGTCCGTCGATCAGCTCGCTCAGCTGAGCGAGCACCTCGTCGGACAGCGGACTCGCCGTCAGCAGAACCGTGCGGCGATGAGCGGTATGCGCAGCGTCGATCTGCGGCAGCACGCGGTGCCGCACGATTGTCTCTAGCGGCAGACACGCGGCGTCCTCGCGAAGCTGTTCGAGATTCAGGCGGCCGCGCGGCAAATCCGTCTGAAACGCAATCGCTTCGGCAAGCGTTTCCTCGTCGAGCCAGCCTTTGGCCATCAGCACGCGGCCAAGCGGCGCCTCGCGCGCATGGCTCTCGCCGAGTGCCTGCTCGAGCCTGTCGGGGTCGATTGCTTGCCACGACAGCAGCAGTTCGCCAAGACGCTGGCGGCGATTGTTGAAACCATCCGCCGACGGAAAGTCATGCATGGTCTTGTCCCATGCGAGCCGCTTGCCCGTCGCGAGATGCACGAGGAACATCTTCCACGCGCGTGAAACCGCCATGAAATTGATGAAGTTGCCGACCACCATGCGCGGCACCGACAACACACCATGCTCCCAGCCATACAGCCTCGTGACGAAGTAGATGCGCTGCACCACTCGCAACACCAGGGCCACCGCATTCACCCACAGCAACGCGCGCAGCCATGGCGAGTCGGCAAACGGCGAGGCGATCAGCTCGGGCATCAGACCCAGCAGACTCGCGCCCGCGAACAGCAGGAACTGCAGCACGAGCCCGTAGGCAATGATGCCGACGAACGCGGTCACGACACCTTTGCGGTCGCGAAACAGCAGATAGCGATTCGCGAGCGAGCCGGTCCAGCCGGTCTGCTTCCACCCTTGCAGGCCAATGCCGAGCGTCCAGCGCGCGCGTTGACGATAAGCGGTGCGAAACGTATCGGGGAAGAACTCGCGCACGCACAAAGGCATCGTCACCGTAATGTCGCGCTCGGCGCCGAAGCCGAACCATGCCTTGCGGCGCGTCGCGAACTGCACCGGAAAGCGCGCGAAAATGGATTGCATGCCCATCTTCGCGAGACGCGCGCCGACGTCGTAGTCTTCGGTGAGACTCTCTGTGTTGAACGGCTGATTGTCGGTCTCGGCAATCAGCGAAAGCAGCGCGCGCCGCGAGAAACACGTGCCCACGCCCGCCGACGGCACCGAGCCCACCAGACTCTCGCGCACCACGAGGTCCTTTGCGTGCCACTCGGCAAACTCGTCCATATAGGTGCCGGCCACGAGCTCGAACCAGTTGCGTTCGAGCGACGCAACCGGCAACTGGATCATGTCCTTGCGCGGCAGCAGATAATTGAAAAAGCGCAGCTCGACCGGATGCAGCACGTCCTCGCTGTCGTGCAGAACGACGCCCGCGAATTCGATGCCCGCCTCACGCTCGTAAGCGAAGATCGCCTGAATCACCCAGTTCAGGCAATCGGCCTTGCAGGTCGGTCCGTCATGCGGCACTTCCACGCGGCGTAGCTGCTTGTAGCGGCGGCGCATGCGCTCGACTTCGGCGATGGTCTGCGGATCGTTCTGATACGTGCCGACGAACACCACATAGTTGCGGTAGTCCATCACGCGCACGAGATCTTCGATCATCGCGGCGACCACGTCGTATTCGTGCCATGCGGGCACCATGATCGCAAGCGGCTGCTCTTCGCGCTGATAGAGCTGCGCGGCGGTCAGCGGCTTATAGGTCCGCTCCACCGTCAGGCGGCGGTAGAGCATGCGGCTCCAGTACCAGAGATCGATGAACAGATCGTCGATGCTGGAGAGCACGATCAGGAACGCCACCAGCGCGGCGACATATTCGAGCGCGTGGTAGTAGTGAGCTACCGCGTAGCCCACGTACCATTTGATCAGCGCGATGCTCACGACTTGTTCCGGTTCCTGCGGCGCGCGATGTTGGCCACCAGCAGCAGCACGACGAGCAAGCCAATCAGCGCGGCCGGCACGCCCCAGCGCAGCCAGCTCTGCATGAACCACGGACCTTCCATGTCGCTCGCATCGACCACCTGCCCCGGATGACGCGTATCGAACTGGCGCAGCGTGCCGCTGCCGTCGACGATCGCCACGTCGCCGCGCGACAGTTGCAGCGAAGCCGGCAGCACCGCCGGCGTATCGCCCACGGTACGGTAGGACACGCCCTGCACGCTCCCCGAACTCACCACTTCGATCACGCCGACGCGGTTCAGGCCCGACAGATCCGCGAGGATCTTGCCCGATGGATCGGTGAACGACAGGCGGTCTTTGGCGAGACGCGCGATGTTCTTTTCATCGACGAGCGCGACGTCTGCGGCGAGAAACGCGCCCTGCGGCTTCACCGTGTCGCCGTCGCGGGCAACGCTAAAACTCGCGCGCGTCGGCGCAATGCCGCTCGCGTTCGCGAGACGCGCGACGCGCGGCAGCGCCTCGGTCGCATCGCCGAGATAGGCGGCCGGCACGATCACTTCGGCTTGCGACGCAAAGCGCGCCACCATGCCGGTGAAATCGTCGCCGAGGCTGGCGTCGGCGAGACGCAAATGGCTGCTCGGCAGGACCGCGATCGGGTGGCCCTGATCGCGTGCACGGCAACCGCCTTCCGGCTGGCGCTGGAACTCGACCCGTACCTGGTTGCGCGGAGCGAGCGCGAAACGCGGCACGTGCGCGGTGATGCGTTGCGGCTTGCCGTTGGCGCGGAGCAGTTGCGAGCCGATCAGCACGTCGTTGAAATAGACCGACGCGGTTTGCCCGGAATCGTCCAAGGTCGGCGCCGCGGCCACGTCGAGCACGACGGCGTCCGGCAGCTTGCCGATACCCGAGGCGGCGCCCAGGTCGAAGCTCGCGTCCCAGCTCGCGCGGACCTGCACGTCCAGCGTGCGCGGCTCGCCGCCGAGCAACGACAGCGCGATCTGGTCACCGCGCGTATCCGGCGCATTGTCGATCTGATGCACCACGAGGCGGCTCACGACGTCGATGGGACGCCACGTGTGGGCGAGCACCGCGACGCCGTCGTTGTCGCCGACCACGATGGCGGTTTGTGCGCCCACATGCGCGACGCGCACTTCGCCGGCCGCAAGCGGCTTTTCCACCGGATCGATGCTGCGCGCGCGCCAGGCGTCGAACGCATCCGCCGCCGCGGGCGATGCGCCTGCCACCTGTTCGCGCAGCGCATCGAGGGAAGTCTTCAAGCTTGCGCGCAGCGTGTCGTCGGCAACGATCACGTCGGGTGCGAATGCCGCGCCGGGCGCGAGCGCGATCAGCGCGCCGGCCTCGGCGGGATTGGCCAGCTTGTGCGAGCCGCCTGCGGCAAGCGCGGCGAACGCGGGAACCGCGCGCAACGGCGCGGGCACCTCGATGCCGCTCAGGTCCACCGTATCGCCTGCGGCCGGCCACGCGCGCGTGACCGGCGCGCGACCTTCGCGTTGCAGCAGCGCTTCGACACGCCAGCCTGCGTTGAACGCGGGCGCGGCCACGCTGCGCGCGCCGAGCATCACGACCGGCTGGTGTGGCAACGCGCTCCACGCGCCGCGCAGATCGACAATCGCGTCGGGATCGTAGCGATAGGTCAGGCGCGAGCTCGGCGCGACGCGCCAGACATTGCCGATCGCAGTCTGGTCCGCGCAGATGTTGTCGTTGATCAGCGACGACCAGTCGAGGCCCACGCGCACGAAGCCGCTTGGCCGCGCGGCGCCGTCCACGCCGAGCGTCGCGGAGCCGTCGCCCTGTTCCTGCGCGGGGCTGCGCGAGAGTACCGGCGAGCCGTCGAGCGAAACCAGCATCGTCGTGCGCCCGCCGTTGCCGCGCAGATAGCTGCCGTCGATCTGCAGGCTGGCGTCCGTCAGAGGCACGCCGGCCGGCACCGGCAGATAGAGCTCCTGGCGGGCATCCGGCGCGCGCAGCACGAGCGGTTCGCGCATGCCCAGCTCGGCCAGCGAAATGCTGCGGCTCGCAAGACGGCCATGGCCGAGTTGCGCGAAGCTGCCGGCAAGGTCGGCAGGTTGCTGCGCATGCGCGCCGAATGCGCATAGCAGCAGCCCGGCGAGCGCGCTCAGGCGCGGACTTGTGGCAAAGGATTGGCGGGCGCGGAGCGCCTCGGGGACCTGGATTTGCAGCTTGGTGGTGAGCATCATGTTGTCTTGACCTGGATCGGCCTGCGGGCGGCAAACCAGCGTTGCCCGCCATGGTTGAATGAGCGAGGAGTAAGGCCGCGGTCTGCCGTGAGCTGCGTAATCTGCCGAAGTTCGACGGCCGCAGCGGGGTTTGCCCCGTTTCGCCACTCGTCCTATCGGTTATATCGGCACGCTCGCGCGTCGGCTGAAGCCGAGCCGTGCCGATATGTGCCCTGCCTCGGGATAAACCGCCTGCCTGCTCGCGCGCGAACGCGGACTCGTGCCCGCGCTCGCTCCTGTTTTACTTCGCCAACTCTGCCGCGACGGCGCGCGGCATCGCGGCAATGGCTGGAGAATCGACCAATGAGATCGCCGGCGAGCTGCCCGGCGTCGCGGGCGCGAACTCGTCGAAAGGGCGCCCGGTCAGCGCGGCCACGATGCGCCGGGACGCATGACCGTCGCCATACGGATTCATACGATGTGCGAAACGTTCGCGCTCGCGCGCGTCGTCGAGGAGCGCGCTCACCGCCCGCACGATCGCCTCGGGTTGCGTGCCGACAAGACGCACCGTGCCGGCCGCGACCGCTTCGGGACGCTCGGTCACGTCCCGCATTACGAGCACCGGCTTGCCGAGCGCGGGCGCTTCTTCCTGCACGCCGCCCGAATCGGTGAGAATCAGCGACGCGCGCTGCATCAGCCGTACAAAGCCCAGGTAGTCGAGCGGATCGATCAGATGAACGTTGCGCCGGGCACCGAGCGATTCCTGCACGGGGCCGCGCACGTTGGGATTGAGGTGAACCGGATAGACGATCTGCACGGTGTCGCGCCCGGCCAGATCGCCGAGCGCCGCGCAGATGTTGGCAAAGCCGGTGCCGAAACTCTCGCGCCGGTGGCCCGTGACGAGCAGCATGGGCCGCGCGTCGTCGATGAACGGCAGGCGCGCGTCGAGCGAAGCGCGCAAGGCCGGGTCATTGTCGATACGCGCCGCGGTCAGATTCAACGCGTCGATCACCGTATTGCCGGTGACGACGACGCGCCCCTGCAGCGTTTCCTCCGCAAGCCGTTCCTTCGAGCTCGGGGTGGGCGCGAACATCAGATCGCTCATCACGTCGACGATGCGGCGGTTCATTTCTTCCGGCCACGGCTGCGAGAGGTCACGCGTGCGCAGCCCGGCTTCGACATGGCCGATCGGAATGCCGCGGTGAAACGCGGCAAGCGCGGCCGCGGAGGCGGTTGTCGTGTCGCCGTGGACGAGCACGCGATCGGGCTGCACGCTCGCGAGCGCTCCGTCAAGCGAGGCGATCAGACGCGACGCCAGCCCGTTCAGCGTCTGGTTTGGCGACATAACCGCGAGATTGTGGTCCGGCTCGATGGCGAAGAGCTCGAGCACCTGGTCGAGCATCTGCTTGTGCTGGCCCGTGACGCACGCAATGGAGTCGATTGCGGCATCGGCCTCCATCTGCTTGATGAGCGGCGCCATTTTGATGGCTTCCGGCCGCGTGCCGAAAATCGACAAAACCTTTATTGACATGACCACCCCGGTCTCTATTTGATTTTATGCCTGACGCCCCGCAGGCTGCGGCATGACAACAATTTCAATGCGCTTCAGCCCGAAAATCTATTTATTGCTCATTCAACGAATAGTTCTTTTGTCGGTACACCGTTCAATGTGAATGTGGCGCTTTGCAATTCGCACCCAGATTCAATTGGCGTTGCGCGGAACAGGAGGCATCCGTCTAGCGACGCATTCTGGCCTGCTTATCAAGCACTTGGCAAGCGGCTTTGCGGATTTTTTGCCGACGCTTCCGGCGCACACCGGAAACCGGGCTCGCGGGAAAATGCGGATTGCTTTAAATTTGTTCAAACTTTGTTAAAATCCAATTAACGATTCGGACGCGAGCGATGATTTGTCCAGTGCGCGGTGTTTATTCGGCGCACAGCAAAATAGTTTAATCAGAGCCGTTAATAAACCGCGCAAACGTTGGCGGGAATACAAAAGCATTTATCCAGTTTTTGCGAGTCGGTGAAGCGCCCCGCGCGGTTGCGGGCGGTTGCGCGCGCCGTAAACGGCTTGCCTGCGCGCGGAGCCCCACGGCGCCGTTGTTGCAAACAAGCGACAGTTTCGGCGAGATGGCTCGCGGCGACTCCTCTGAGCCGCGGGCTGGGCGCGCAAACGCACGGGCACAGCTATTGCTGGATTCCGCTCGCCGGCAGATCGCTTGCGCAAGGCACGCTGTGCCGCCCGCGAGTCGCCGTTTAACGTCAATCCAGCAACTCATCGGTGGGAGGCCTCATGCTTCGATACGCTGCAATCTTCTTCGTCATCGCAATCATCGCCGCAGTATTCGGCTTTGGCGGCATTGCCGCGGGCGCGACGGAGATCGCCAAGGTGCTGTTCTTCATCTTCGTGGTGATTTTCCTCGTCACCTTGCTGATGGGCGTGATGCGGCGATGATCACCGCATCCACTGTGTAAGCGGAGGAATACCGGTCCCGGCGCGCGTGCGAGCGACCTGTTGCAATACCTGCCACGGCGTATTGCAATAGTTGCCGCTCCCGCTGGGGCCTCCCGCAATGCAGCACGCACAGTTGTACTCGCATTTGCCTAAAGAAGAGCCGCTGCTGTTCAAACGCAAGGCCTCAGCATCTCCCCGCACTCTCCGAGCTTCACTATCCTGTTCCCTTCATTGCTCCGATGGCACATGCGGCTCGCTCACATGCGTGCGTGAGGGCAAGCCAAGATGCAATTCTTCGCACGGAAAACATTGAAACGTCTGCACGGCCGCCGCCTATGTGCCCGCTACTTCGCGCATGAAGAGGCCGAAGTCGGCAGCGGGCGCATCGGGCAATCCATCGGCGCGGCCGAGAATCTTCATGGACTCCGAATGAATATTGCCTTAGAGCAAAACGGACACACCCAGTCCCGCTTCGACCGCCGACTGCACGGCCGGCAAGCTCGTGCTCGTGCTCGTGCTCGTGCTCGTGCTCGTGCTCGTGCTCGTGCTCGCGCAGACGATCCGCCAGACAATGCCCCACCTTAGTAGCGTGGGAGCCGATAAGATAGGTGGACCTTTCACAGCGATGCAAACACACCATGCCGGACACGACGATCAAGTGCGCAGCCGACCCGGCCCGCGAAGCCGCAAAGCCCGTGAGCGCTGCGGCAGGTGCCGCTTTGCTGTGCGTGCTGTCCATGTCGAGCGTGCAATTCGGCGCCGCCCTTTCCGAACCGACTATGGCCGCCTACGGTTCGCTCAGCACGACGTGGCTGCGTTTGGGCTGGGCCGCACTCGTTCTCGCAGTGCTGGTGCGCCCACGCTTTTCAAGCTACTCGCGCACGCACTGGCTGGCCGCGGGCGCACTCGGCGCCGCGATGGCGGGCATGACGTTGTGCTTTTTCGCGGCGCTTCAGCGCATTCCGCTCGGACTGGCGGTGGCCATTGATTTTCTCGGCCCGCTCACGGTCGCGACGCTCTCGGTGCGCCGCGCGCGTGCGTTGCTATGGCCGGCGCTAGCCATCGCCGGTGTCGTGCTGCTCTCGCGCGATCGCGCCGGCTGGATCGGTGAGCCGCTTGGCGTATTGCTCGCATGCGCGGCCGCCTGCGGCTGGGGCAGCTACATCGTGCTGATGAAGAAGACCGGCAAGCTGTTTGCCGGACTCGAAGGCCTGTCGGTCTCGCTCATTGCGGCGGCGCTCGTCGCAACGCCCTTCGGTCTTGCCGAAAGCGGCATGCATGTCGCGGCCGGCCAGCTCGTGGCAACCGCAGGCCTCGCGATCCTCGTTCCGCTCTTGCCGTATGCGCTCGAAATGGTGGCCTTGCGTCATATGCCGGCGGGATCGTTTGGCATCCTGATGAGCGTCGAGCCTGCGATTGGTGCGATAGCAGGCTTCATCGTGTTGCATCAGCCGATGGGTGTTCTGCAGATTGCGGGCACGCTGCTGGTGGTGGCCGCGAGTGTCGGTGCGGTGGTGGCTGCGCGTTAGGCTGCGAGTTCGGCAGCGAGTTCGGTCACGAGTGTCGGCGCGGGTGGTGGCCACGAGTTCGGTCACGAGTTCAGCCACGAGTTCAGCTGCGAGTGTCGGCACAGTGGTGGGCGAGAGTCGGCTCGCGTCAAGCCACGCATTGGCCCAAAGTGACACGGCGCTGCAAGGGCGCACGCTCCCAACGCGCGCGCCGTTACGGCATGTTCTCCGCTTCGTACAGACGCCGCCCGGCGGCATCCTTCGCGCCGACAATCGGCTCGAAGTCAACCGGCCATTCAATACCGATATCCGGGTCGCTCCACAAGATGCAGCGCTCGAGTTCGGGAAACCAGTATTCGGTTGCCTTCCATAAACATTCCGCGACGTCGGACAGCACCACGAAGCCATGCGCGAAGCCCGGCGGCACCCACACTTGCCGGTGATTTTGCGCGCTCAGGTAGGCGCCGCACCATTTGCCGAAGTTGGGCGAATTGAGCCGCACGTCCACGGCAACGTCGAATATTTCGCCCACCACGACCTGCATGAGCCGGCCTTGCGGACGCTGTACCTGATAGTGCAGTCCGCGCAGCACGCCGTGCACTGCGCGCAGGTGACGGTCCTGCACGAAGTCGAAACCGCGCGCGACGTCGCCCATGAACTCGTCGGCACTGAAGCTCTCGTAACAGAAACCGGATTCGTCGCCAAACACCTCGGGTTCGATAAGTTTCACTTCCGGTAGTGCCGTTGTCAACACCTGGTTACCCATGCCACTGTGCCCGTTAGAAGCTGCTCGACAAAAACGGATGCCGCGCGCTCGCGCGGCGGTCGTTGCACGCCTGCCTCTCAGGCGCTGCTGACTGTCAGAGCTCCGACGAGGCGAGTCGGCTGCGGGCGCGGTACTCGGTTGGCGACAATGCCATGCGCTTGCGGAAAATCTTCGCGAGACGGTCGCCGTTGCCGGTGCCGCTGCGGCGCGCGATCTTGTCGACGGGTAATTCCGTTTCGGTCAGGAAGTTGCAGGCAATCCGCAGACGCACCTGCAGGAGATAGTCGGACGGTGTGACATGCATTTCGTGCTTGAAGCGCCGCAGGAAATTGCGCTCGCTCATGGCGGCGACCTGGGCCGCGTCTGCAACCGACACCGGACGGTCGCAGTTCGCTTCCATCCAGCGCGCCGCCGCGCGGATCTTCTCGGCGACGCTCAGCGTTCCGCCCTCGGCCGGCAGCGGCACCCATGTCGCGGCCATGCCCGGCATCACGCGCTCGGCGACGCTGCGCGCAAGTTCGGCGCCGAGATCGCGTTTGATGAACATGAGCGCGCTGCGGGCGCAGTCGTTGCGATCGTTCGACGCGCTGAGAATCGCATCTGCGGCGCCGTGGCCATAGCGGCCAATCTGCAGTGCCTCCGGTTCGCCGGGATTGGCGGCTTCCAGCACGAGCCGTCCTTCGCCGATGGTTTCGATAGCACGAGTGCGCGCCTGTACCGAGCGCAGCCAGCCGAGCAGCCGCTGGTCGCGCGCCGCCTGGTGCGCGCCGTGTCCACCGGCAATGAACAGAACATCGAAGCCGGTTCCATAGCGCGTGTCGATGCGGTCAGTCCAGATGCGCGCGGCGGAGGAACTCGGCACACTGCCGCCGTCAAGCGACAGGAACTGCACCTCGTACGGCGGCTCTTCGCCGGGGCGCGTGCCGGCCAGTTCGTTGGCGGTCTGAAACATTTCGACGACGGTGCCGGGGCCCAGCAGCCAGAAACCATCGAACAGCAACACACCAATTCGGCGCGCGGCAGTACGGACGTTGACGGTCGGCGTATGTAACCAGGTAACCCTCGCGGAATCGACGTGGATGTGGGACATGGTCTTCCTCAAAATGTCTACTTGGTTGGACGAGGACGCGCGTTAGTCCGACGATATCAGCGAATTGATAATCGCAATTCGACATCGGCAAACGCCGCTTGATGGATTATGAGCGATGTTAGCCGAATGAATCGCGTTAGTAAATTTGAAAAGAAGGGAAATAGCCACCCAATAAATGTATGACGAAAAATATTCTCATTTGGTGCAAGTAATAAATAGCAGCGCATTGATATCCGGCGGAAAAAGGTACCGTCACGGCAGATGATCCGTTGGCAGAGTGGCAGCGGGCGCGCGTCTGCGGCCCGCGCCCGCTCGGCGCTTCACGATGTGATATGCATTGACGACTGCGGCGCCTGCATTTCTATCTCGCGAAAAAATGTTTCAAAGCTGAACACCCGCATGCGCCACATTGGCCCTTTTAATTGCATTTGTTATTCGCCCCTCCTGAATCTGCCGCTTTTGCATTGGCAATTAGGGATGTTCGATTCAAAACGGGGAATTAGAGATTTATATGCAGCTCGCGGAAGCGCCGAAAATGTTTCAGTTATGAAACGTTGGAGTGCAATTCGTCGGATTTAAGGTCTGGGACAATCCCTTCAATTCGCTTGCGCTTATTGCAGACGATTAACGGTATCGGAAAAGGTTCGCGTGCGCCGCAGGCGCGCAACAGCTCCGCATCCTTGCCTGGATGCGGAACTGCATTAAGCCTGATGACCCTCTCCTACCCGTGCGTGCCCTCGCCTGCTTCCTCGCGTGTGACGGGCGCGCCGCCATTCGCGGTGCGTTCGAGCACCGGCTTCAGCGCGGCACCGGTATGACTTTCGCGAACCTGGACTATGCCCTCCGGATTCGTCGCGGCGACAATGGTGCCTCCACCCACGCCGCCTTCCGGACCGAGGTCAATGATCCAGTCGGCCTCGGCGATCACGTCGAGATCGTGCTCGATCACGACGACGCTATGCCCGCCGTCCGTCAAACGATGCAGCACACGAATCAGCTTCGCGACATCTGCCATATGCAGGCCGACGGTGGGCTCGTCGAGGACGTACAACGTATGCGGCGCCTTCTGACCGCGCCGCGTCACGTCGTCGCGCACCTTGCTCAATTCCGTGACGAGCTTGATGCGCTGCGCCTCGCCGCCCGATAACGTGGGCGACGGCTGACCGAGCGTGAGGTAACCGAGCCCGACGTCTTTCATCAACTGCAACGGGTGAGCGATGTTGGAGATGGGTGCAAAGAACTCGACAGCCTCGTCGATTTCCATTGTCAGCACGTCACCGATATTCTTACCGCGCCAGGTCACGGCCAGGGTTTCCGGATTGAAGCGCTGACCATGGCATACGTCGCATGGCACTTTCACGTCCGGCAAAAAACTCATGCCGATGGTCCGCACGCCCTGCCCTTCGCATGCGGGGCAACGGCCCTCGCCCGTATTGAAGGAAAAGCGTGACGCGGTGTAGCCGCGCGCCCGCGCCTCCAGCGTGCCGGCGAACAGCTTGCGAATCGCGTCCCACACACCGATATAGGTTGCGGGACACGAGCGCGGCGTTTTGCCGATGGGCGTCTGATCGACCTCCAGCACCCGGTCGATGCTTTCCCAGCCCGTGATCGAATCGCAGCCCTGCCACGCATGCGTGACGTTCAGCGGCGCACGCGGCGCACTGCGCGCCAGCACGCTCGAACGACGATTGGCGGCCGGCTGCTCCTGAGCGGCCGCGCGGGCGCGCCGCGTGGCAGGCGACGACAACACTGAACGGCCAACCGCGTCGAGCAGATTGGCCATCAGCACGTCGCGCGCGAGCGTGGACTTGCCCGACCCGCTGACGCCCGTTACCGCGACGAGGCGCGAGAGCGGAATGCCCACCGTCACGTTGCGCAGATTGTGCAGCTTGCCGCCGTGCACGGTCAGCCAGTTCTCGGGCACCGCCGCCGCGCGTTTGCCCGGCGGGACGACTTTGCGGCGCGGCTGCAGCGGATGCACGATCGGCGCGGCAAGAAACTGCCCAGTGAGCGATTCGGGCTGCGCGGAGAGATCCGCCACACTCCCCTGTGCGATCAGCGTGCCGCCGCGCTTGCCGGCGCCCGGCCCAATGTCGATGATGTGATCGGCGCGCCGGATCGTGTCTTCGTCATGCTCGACGACCACGAGCGTGTTGCCCTTGTCGCCGAGCTTGCGCAGCGCGTTCAAAAGAATCTGGTTGTCGCGCGGATGCAGACCGATGGTCGGCTCGTCCAGCACATAACAGACGCCTTGCAGGTTGCTGCCCAACTGCGCGGCCAGCCGGATGCGCTGCGCCTCGCCGCCAGACAGGCTGGGCGCCGCCCGATCGAGGCTCAGATAACCGAGCCCGACTTCCTCCAGGAACTGCAGGCGGCTGCCGATTTCGCTGACCACGTCTCGCGCGATTTCCGCGTCACGCCCTGTCATCTGCAAACTGTCGATCCACGCGCGCGTGTCCGAGACGGTCCATTGCGCGACGTCGGTAATGGCCTGCGCGTCGAACGTGACAGCGCGCGCGGTCGGATTCAGACGCGTGCCCGCGCAGTCCGGACACGGTTCGTCGACGAGGCCTTCGGGTTCCTGCTCTTCCGACGGCAAGCTCTGTTCGCGACCGCGATTGTCGTCGACGACAATCGTGTCGTCGTATGCGGCACGTTGCTCGCGCGTGAGCGCGAGGCCCGTGCCGACACAGGTGGTGCACCAGCCGTGCTTGCTGTTATACGAGAACATGCGCGGATCGAGTTCCGGATAGCTCGTACCGCACACCGGACATGCACGCTTCGTGGACAGCACCTTCACGGCGCCGAGCTTCGCGGTGGGCAGCCCGCCGTGCATAGCGTCATGCAAGCCGTCGAGCGGCGCAAGCAGATGCATCACGCCCTTGCCGATTTCGAGCGTCTGGTCGAGCGCCTGACGCAGTTCCGATTCGTTGTCCGCCGAGACGATCAGGTCGGCCACCGGCAATTCGATGGTGTGCTCGCGGAAGCGGTCGAGCTTCGGCCACGGGTCCACTGGCAAGAATTCGCCGTCCACGCGCAGATGTGTATTGCCGCGCGCTTTGGCCCACTTCGCCAGATCGGTGTAGACGCCCTTGCGGTTCACCACGAGCGGTGCGAGGAAGCCGACGTGTTGCCCCTTGTGATCGCGCAGCAGCTGCGCCGCGATCGACTCGACACTCTGCGACGTGACCGGCGTGCCGTCATGAATGCAATGCTGCAGACCGAGCTTCACATACAGCAGACGCAGGAAATGCCATACCTCGGAGGTGGTTGCGACCGTACTCTTGCGACCGCCGCGCGACAGACGCTGCTCGATCGCGACGGTCGGCGGAATGCCGTACACGGCGTCGACCTCAGGGCGCCCCGCAGGCTGCACGATGGAGCGCGCGTACGCATTCAGAGATTCGAGATAACGGCGCTGCCCTTCGTGGAAAAGAATGTCGAAAGCGAGCGTCGACTTGCCGGAACCCGACACGCCTGTGATCACATTGAACTTGCCGTGCGGAATGTCGACGTCCAGCGCCTTCAGGTTGTGTTCGCGCGCATTGACGATGCGGACCACGTCCTCGCCTTCGACCGCGCGGCGCGCACGTGCGGCGCTCAGCGCCTTCTGTAATGGAATGCCTTGCGACGCGGCATCTGCCGCTTGCGTGGCCGCGCTCATGGCGAGGTCGTACTGCAACAGCGCCTCGCCGGTATGCGATTCCGCACAGGCCTTGACCTCTTCGGGTGTGCCCGCGCACAGCAGGCGGCCGCCGCCGTCGCCGCCTTCGGGACCGAGGTCGATGATCCAGTCAGCCGCGCGGATCACGTCGAGGTTATGCTCGATCACGATCAGCGAATGGCCGCTTGCGAGCAGCTTGCCGAACGCCTGCATCAGCTTCGCGATGTCGTCGAAATGCAGACCCGTAGTGGGCTCGTCGAACATGAAGAGCCGCCTGGCGACCGCCTGCTTCACGTTGCGGGCGCTGCGCGCCTGCGCCGATTCGGCCAGAAAGCCCGCCAGCTTGAGCCGCTGTGCTTCGCCGCCGGACAAGGTGGGCACCGGCTGACCGAGCTTCACATATTCCAGACCGACATCGACGATGGGTTGCAGCACCCGCAAGACTTCCGCGTCGTTCGCGAAGTAGGCAGCGGCCTCGCTGACGGTCAGCTCCAACACATCCGCAATGCTCAATGCACGCGTCTGCTCGCCGCGCTCGATTTTCACCTCGAGCAGTTCGGCGCGATAACGGCGCCCGTCGCAATCCGGGCAGCGCAGGTACACGTCGCTCAGAAACTGCATTTCGATGTGCTCGAAGCCAGATCCGCCGCAAGTCGGACAACGCCCGTCGCCCGAATTGAAGCTGAACATGCCAGGGCCATAGCCGCGTTGCTGCGCGAGCGGCGCCTTCGCGAAGAGCTTGCGGATTTCGTCGAATGCGCCCACGTAGCTGGCAGGATTCGAGCGCGCGGTCTTGCCGATCGGCGACTGGTCGACGAACACCACGTCGGTGACCTGGTCCGCGCCAGTGAGATTGCGGAACGCGCCCGGCGATTCCGTCGCAAGACCGAAGTGCCGCGCCATGGCCGGATACAGCACGTCCTGCAACAGCGTCGACTTGCCCGAACCCGATACGCCGGTCACGCAGACGAGCCGCTGCAGCGGAATCTCCACCGTGACGTCGCGCAGATTGTGCTCGCTCGCGCCTTCCAGCACGATGCGCGGCGTACCTGCATCTACGGCGCGCCGCGACCAGTGCGCGGCGTCCGCGACATGGCGGCGCCCACCGAGATATTCGCCCGTCAGCGTACCCGACGAGCGAATGGCCTCCGGCGCGCCGTCGAAAATGATGGAGCCGCCGCGCTCGCCCGGTCCCGGCCCCATGTCGATCAACCGATCCGCGGCCAGCATGACGGACGGGTCGTGCTCGACCACCACCAGCGTATTGCCCGCGTCGCGCAGGCGGTGCATCGCCTCCACGATCCGGTTCAGGTCGCGCGGATGCAGCCCGATGCTGGGCTCGTCCAGCACAAACAGCGTTTTCGTGAGCGACGTGCCGAGCGCGGTGGTCAGATTGATCCGCTGCACTTCACCGCCCGACAGCGTGCGGCTTTGTCGGTCGAGCGTCAGATAACCGAGCCCGACGTCGCACAGATACTTGAGGCGCGTGCGCACTTCAGCGAGCAATAGCTTGAGCGCGTCGTCGAGCAAGGCGCTCGGCAAGCTGATTTCGTCGAAGAAGCGGCGAATGCGCTCGATCGGCATCAGCATCAGGTCGTGGACGGTCAGACCCGGCAGCGCCTCGAGCTGCGCGCGGTTCCATTCGACGCCGCGCGGCATGAAGCGCTGCGCGGCCGGCAGGACCTGATCCGCATTCGCCTTGCTGCCCAGACGCCACAACAGCGATTCGGTTTTCAGGCGCGCGCCGCCACAGGTTTCGCAAGGCGTGTAGCTGCGGTACTTGGATAGCAGCACGCGAATATGCATCTTGTACGCTTTCGATTCGAGATACTCGAAGAAGCGTTTGACGCCATACCACTGGCTTTGCCACTTGCCGTTCCAGTCCGGCGAACCGTTGATGACCCAGTCGCGCTCGGCGTCCGTCAGTTCGCCCCACGGCGTGCCACGGCGGATGTCGGCCTTGGCCGCGTAGCGCATCAGATCGTCCTGACACTCCTTCCACGCGGGCGTTTGCATCGGCTTGATCGCGCCGTCGCGCAGGGTCTTGCGCGCGTCAGGGATGACGAGGCCGAGGTCGACGCCGATCACGCGGCCAAAGCCGCGGCAGACTTCGCATGCGCCATAGGCCGAGTTGAACGAGAACAGCGCGGGCTGCGGATCGGCATAGCGCAGATCGCTCTCCGGACTGTGCAGACCCGTTGAGAAGCGCCAGATTTCCGCCTCCGGCTGTTGCGCCTCGGGCGCGAGCGGCGCCTCCGACGCCGGCAGCACGTAGATATTGACGCGCCCGCCACCGCGCTTGAGCGATGCCTCCACCGCCTCGATCACCCGCTGCTTGTCGGCCTGGCGCACCCGAAAGCGGTCGGCCACCACGTCGAGCAGCTTGCGCTTACCGGTGGGCGAATCGACCTCGCGCTGTGCCTGGACGCGCGTATAGCCGCTTGCCGAGAGCCATTGCTCGACCTCCTGCTCGGAAGCCGACTCGGGCAACTCGACTGGAAACGTGACCACAAGCCGCGGGTCGCTGCCGGCCGTGCGCTCGAGCAGCTCCGCGTAGATGGTCTCCGGCGTGTCGTGACGCACCTGGCGCGCCGTCTTGCGGTCGAACAGCTCGGCCGCGCGCGCATAGAGGAGCTTCAGGTGATCGTTGAGCTCCGTCATGGTGCCGACCGTGGAGCGCGAACTGCGCACCGGGTTGGTCTGGTCGATCGCGATGGCGGGCGGCACGCCGTCCACCCGGTCGACCTGCGGCCGGTCCATGCGGTCGAGAAACTGCCGCGCGTAGGCGCTGAACGTTTCGACGTAGCGCCGCTGCCCTTCAGCGTAAAGCGTGTCGAACACGAGGCTCGACTTGCCGGAACCCGACGGGCCCGTCACAACCGTCATTTCGCCGGTTTTCACGTCGAGATCGACGTTCTTCAGGTTGTGCTGGCGCGCGCCGCGAATCTTGATAATGCCGTTGGATGACAATTTTTCGACCGTCTGAATGAGTGGGCCACCTCTCACGGACGCCTCGCGCCCGCGCAAGTTCAGCGCAAGCGGCGCGGCGAGGTGGAGGCGCGCGCCCGCGTGCAGTTGGACACTATACTGTATATCTATACAGTTTTCCACGCGCCGAACCAGCGCTTTCTCGGAGGCGCCGCCGCCCCTACGCCGTGGCCGCCGTCTCGAAAATGTCGCGCAGCCACTGCGCAAACACACGCACGCGTGACGACAGTTGCCGATTCTGCGGATACAGCACCGACACCGGCAGTGAAGGCGGCGGGAACCCGGCGAGAATGACCTTCAGACGCCCGTCCGCCAGTTCGTGCCGCACCCGGTAGCGCGGCACCTGCACGATTCCGAGCCCGGCGACCGCCGAGCCGGTGTAAACCTCGACGCCCGTCACCGAAACCGCGCCCGGCAGCAGTATCGGCGTATTGCGTCCGTCGATGCTGAATTCCAGCGGTAGCGGCTTGCCCGTTGCGCTCGATACATAGTTGACGGCGCGGTGTGCACAGAGCGCCTGCGGATCGGCCGGCTCGCCGTACTTCTCAAGATACGCCGGGCTCGCCACCGTAACTTGCGGCAGGTGCGCGACGCGCCGCCCCACCATCGACGAATCCTGCAGGTTGCCCGCGCGCAGCACGCAATCTATGCCCTCGCGCACGAGGTCGACGAGCCGGTCGTCCTCGCCGATGGTCAGTTCGATGTCGGGGTAGCGCGCAAGGAACGCCGGCAAGGCCGGCACGATGAAGTGCCGCGCGAGCGTGCCTTGCAGATTGACCCGCAACAGTCCTTTCGGCGCGAGGTTGGAGAACGAGCCCTCGGCCTCCTCGAGATCGGCGATGAGCTGCACACAGCGGCCGTAGTACGCCTGCCCGTCCGGTGTCAGGCGAACGGTACGCGTGGTGCGCTCGAGCAGCCGCACCCCGAGCCGCTCCTCCATGCGCTTGACGAGGTTAGTGACGGTCGCGCGCGGTATCTGCAGGTCGTCCGACGCGCGCGTGAAGCTCTGCCGCTCGGCGACCCGGACGAAAACACGCATTTCCTCGAAACGATCCATGTCTGGTGCGCCCTCTCGCGAATATTGTTAAAGCGCTTGGAATGATGATGGTCACGCTGACCAGATTATCCCAGAAGAAAAAGGATCCATCATTCGTTCACCCACTCAACACTTCACAGGAAACGCACCATGAACACGACCAGAAACGCTCAGATTGCTATCGTGACCGGCGCCTCGCGCGGCATCGGCGCGGCCATCGCACGCCGCCTGTCGGCCGACGGTTTCGCTGTCGTCGTGAATTACGCAGCAAGTTCGGACGAAGCCGATGCGCTCGTCTCCGAACTCAACGCTGCGGGCGGCCGGGCAATCGCGGTGAAAGCCGACGTCTCCAAAGCCGGCGACGTGCGCCGCATGTTCGAGACGGCGGAGCAGCAACTGGGAAAGGTTGACGTGCTGGTCAACAATGCCGGCGTGAACAAGCCGACGCCGCTTGCCGACACGAGCGACGAACTGTACGACCGCGCGTTTGGGATCAACGTGCGCGGCACCTTCAACACGTTGCGCGAAGCGGCGGGCCGCATGAACGACGGCGGCCGCATCGTCAACTTTTCGAGCACCACGCTCGCGCTGAACATGCCGGGCTATGCGATTTACAACGCGACGAAGGCCTCGGTGGAAGCATTCACGCATGTGTTCGCGAAGGAGCTGCGCGGGCGCAACATCACGGTGAACGCGGTGGCGCCAGGGCCGGTCGCGACGGCGCTTTTCCTCGACGGCAAGACCGAGGAGCAGATCCAGAACTTCGCGAAAATGCCGCCGCTGGAGCGCCTCGGCCAACCTGAGGACATTGCATCGGTGGTGGCGTTTCTCGCAAGTTCGCAGGCCGGCTGGGTCAATGGCCAGGTATTGCGCGCGAACGGCGGGCTGGCTTGACGCAAAACGCTGGTTCGGACACTGGACAACAGTGCCGAACCAACGCAGCGGAAAGGGGCGTGAGCCTCCCGCTTACACCGCTTTCGGGTTGCGCTCGACAAACCCTTCCTGATGCCAGTACGGATAAGCGGGCCGCACGGCGCTCGCCGCGTCGAGCCGCGCCACCTGCTCGGGCGTCAGATTCCAGCCGACCGCGCCCAGGTTCTGCCGCAGCTGCTCTTCATTGCGAGCGCCGATCAGCACCGTCGACACGGTCGGACGCTGCAGCAGCCAGTTCAGTGCGATCTGCGGCACGGTCTTGCCGGTTTCCGAGGCAATCTCGTCGATCGCGTCGAGCACGCGGAACAGGTACTCTTCCGGCACCGGCGGCCCCATGTCGGCGGTCTTGTGCAAGCGGCTCGTATCCGGCAACGGCTGACCGCGCTTGAGCTTGCCCGTCAGACGCCCCCAGCCGAGCGGACTCCACACCACCGCGCCCACGCCCTGGTCGATGCCGAGCGGCATCAGCTCCCACTCGTAATCGCGGCCGACGAGCGAGTAATACGTCTGGTTCGCGACATAGCGCGGATAGCCGTAGCGGTCCGCGGTATCGAGCGACTTCATCAGATGCCAGCCCGAAAAGTTGGACACACCCGTGTAGCGAATCTTGCCGGCGCGCACCAGGTCGTCGAGCGTGGACAGCACCTCGGCGACCGGCGTGCGGGCGTCGAAACCATGCAATTGAAAGAGGTCGATGTAATCGGTTTGCAGGCGCCTGAGCGCCGCGTCGACCGCCTGGATCAAATGGAAGCGCGACGAGCCGACGTTGTTCGGACCGTCGTCGAAACGGAAGGTCGCCTTGGTCGAGATGATCGCCTTGTCGCGTTTGCCCTTCAGCGCTTGCCCGAGCACCGACTCGGACGCGCCGCTCGAATAGATGTCCGCGGTATCGAACATCGTGACGCCTGCATCGAAGCAGATGTCGATCAGACGCCGCGCCTCGTCCACCTCCGTCGAGCCCCACGCCTGAAAGAACTCGCCCTTGCCGCCGAACGTGCCCGTGCCGAAACTCAGCACCGGCACCTTGAAACCAGATGCACCCAGATGTCTATATTCCATTGATGGATCTCCGTGGCATAGCCGTCGTTTGAACGGAGATTCAGTCTACGCCGGTCGGCGCGCGAGCGTCGCCGGCGAGCGCGCTGCACACTGCGTGCACGACCTTACTGGGCGGCGGTCGGCAGATGCTTGCGTTTGGCCAGTTCCTGCGCCATTGCGTAATGCTCCTGGATGGTCGGCAACGCCTTTTGCGCCGCGTCCTTCAACTGCGGATCGCGGCCGGAAGCGATCTCGGCCTGGAACGCGGACAGCGCCTTCTGCTCGCCGGCGAGCGCGACCTGCTCGATATACGTCTTGTCGAACTCGGCGCCGCGCAGGTTGTTGATGCTTGCGAGCACCGCGGTGTCGGGGTTGTTCTTCGGCACGTCGACGCCGCGCGGGCTTGCTGCGCGCAGCGCGTCGGAGATTTTGGCGTTGTCCGCCGAGACACGCTCGGCAAAGGCCTTCACGTCACGGTCCGTCGAGCGCGAGGTCGCGATGCGCGCTGCGTCGCGTTGGGTGGCGACGGCCTTGGTGCCCTCGGCGATGAACGTCTGGTCGGCGGCATGCAGACGACCCGCGGCCGGCGCGGTCTGGGCGCTGGCCGTCGTGGCCGATACGGCGAGCATCAGCAGGCTGGCCATGCAGGCGCTCGAGAAAGTGGCGAGAGGCAAGCGGATCATGTGTTCTCCTTGGATTGGAAGCGAAACAGCGACGATGCGGGAGCTGGGGGCTTCTCGCTTCGAAGCATGCTCAAGTACCACCGCCCCGCGGTTTTCATCGCCCGAAAAATTCTAGAAGCGGCGCGCCACGCCATGTGATACGACGCTGTGGCTTCTGTAACGTTAGGTAACCTTCACACGAATGACGCCGGCTCGTGGGAACGATTCGACCACGACCCAGGGATTGCCAGCAGAAAACCGGCCGGGCGCTGAATTTTTCGGCAGCCGCGCCGATAACAATCAGTAAGAAGCGCGCCGGCATCCACCAAAGCACGCGCGCGCCCACGCACAGCAATCCCGGAGAGATTCGATGGCAGCAGATAACCGCTCGCACGATGAACGCACCAACCTGACCAGTTCCAACAAATTCGAGCTGCTGCTGTACCGGCTCGGCTCGGTGCCGGGCAGCGACGCGCACGAGCTTTACGGCATCAACGTGTTCAAGGTCCGCGAAATTTCGACGATGCCGCCGGTCACGCCGATCGCCGGCTCGTCGCCTTTCGTGATGGGCGCGGTGGACATTCGCGGGCAGATCATTCCCGTCATCGACCTGCCGCGGCTAATGGGCTGCGAGCCCACGCGCGGGCTGAACATTCTGCTGGTGACGGAATTCGCCCGCTCCACGCAGGCTTTCGCGGTCGAGGAAGTCGACGACATCGTGCGGCTCGAATGGAACCAGGTGCTTTCCGCGGAAGGCGCGGCAGGCGGCAATCTGGTCACGAGCATTGCGCGGATCGACGGCAATACCGGCGACTCGCGGCTCGCACAGGTGATCGACGTCGAGCAGGTGCTGCGCGATGTGTTCCCATCGCAGCATCCGAGCGTGGATCCGGGGTCGGTCGGCGACGCGCTCGGCATTCGCCCGGGCGCAAAGATTCTCGCCGCCGACGACTCGGGCTTCGCCCGCAAGCTGATCGAGCAGGCGTTGACCGCGATCGGCGCCGAATTCGTGATGACCAAGACCGGCGAAGAGGCCTGGCAGACCTTGCAGCAGGTCGCCGACGAAGCGCAGTCCAACGGCGCGCGCGTGAAGGACAGCATCGCGCTCGTGCTGACCGACCTGGAAATGCCCGAGATGGACGGCTTCATGCTGACCCGTCAGATCAAGGCCGACGAACGCACCCGCGACATTCCGGTGATCATCCATTCGTCGCTGACGGGCGCGGCCAACGAGGCGCATGTGAAGAACGCCGGCGCTAACGGCTATGTCGCGAAGTTCCAGGCCGGTGAACTGGCGAACGCCATACGGACGGCGCTCATGTCGGCTACGGAAGCCGCCTGAGGTAATTGCGGGAGCGCCGGGCGCTGGCGCGCGGCGCATCTGGCGTGTCGCGGCAAGCTCCGCGTCACGCTTTCACCGGATCGGTGCCGAAGCCTGCCTCCCCTTTCCGACGTCTCAGCTCGGCCACTTCCGCCTCCAGTTCCTGAATCCGCTCGTCGCGTTCCTGCAACGCGGCAGCCACCTCGCCCGCGTCGAAACGCTGCGGAATGTGCTTCGGGCAATTCACGTCCCACGCGCGCACGGTCATCGCCAGCACGCGTTCGCCGCGCGCCTTGTAACCCGCGGGCATCAGCTTCGCGAGCAGCGCGGGATCGTCGTCGATCACGCGTGCCTCGCCCCATATCTTGATGCGCCGCCGGTGCGCGTAGTCGAGCAGAAACAGATGCGCCTTCGGGTTGTCGGCGAGATTGCCGGCTGTCACGTACTGGCGGTTGCCGGCAAAATCGGCAAAGGCAATGGTGTGATCGTCCAGCACATGCAGAAAACCGGCGGGACCGCCGCGATGCTGGATATACGGCTGCCCTTCCGAGTTCACGGTGGCGAGAAACACGCTCGTCTGCTGCTCGATGAAACGCGCGACGTCCGGCGTGAGGCGCGTTTGCCAGCCGTGCTCTTCTTCCATGCGCGCATACGCATCGCGCGAGCCATGGCGGCTTTGCAATGCCTTCACGGTGGGCGTGAAGGCGATGTCGCTCGGATAAACATGCGGCAGTGATTCGAGGCGTGTCATGAACCAGCTCCTTGGCGGGCTGTCCCGCAGGTGAGGCAGCCCACTCTACGCGCGTGAGACGTCGCGCGGAAGCCCGCTTCAGCGAGAATCAGTTTCTCACCGAACGGGAGAAGCGCTGCGCCAAGCCGCATACACGCTGCGTCAGGCCGTGCACCCCGCCCAGGCGCTCACGCGCTCGGTGCCAGTTCCCGTTCGCGCTCGAGCGAACGCGTGTTTCTCAGTTCGGGGAAGAGCTTCATCCACAGCAACGCGACGGTGATGGTCGCGATGCCGCCCACCAGTACGGCGGTTCGCGCGCCCCACCAGCCGGCGGTGACGCCGGATTCGAATTCGCCCAATTGATTCGATGTCCCAATGAAAAGCGAATTGACGGCGCTGACACGTCCGAGCATTTCGTCCGGCGTGCGCAGTTGCACGAGCGACAAACGCACGACGACGCTAATGGTGTCCGACGCGCCGAGCGCCATCAGCGCAAGCAGCGAGACGATGAACTGATGCGACATGCCGAACACGAGCGTAGCCGCACCAAACGCGATCACGCCGCCGAACATCGCCGCGCCCGGCCGGTTGCGCAGCGGAAAATGCGCGAGCCAGATGGTGCCCGCAAGCGCGCCAATCGCCGTGCCCGAGCGCAACAGGCCGAGCCCGAGCGGCCCCGTATGCAGCACGTCGCGTGCGAACACCGGCAACAGCGCGGTCGCGCCACCGAACAGCACCGCGAACAGATCGAGCGACAACGCCCCGAGTATCACCGGCTCGCGGCGAATGAACGCGATGCCGGAGAACACCGATTCGAGCGTCACGGGCGCGCGGCTCGCCGGCCTGGCGCGCAGCGGAATGCCCCACACGGCCATGGCCGCTGCCGCGAACGACAGCGTGCAGGCGAGATAGGCGGCGCCCGGACCGATGCCGTAAAGCAGACCGCCGAGCGCGGGACCGGCGATCTGCGCTGTCTGATTCGCCGAAGTGGCCCAGGCTGTCGCCTTCGGCAATTGCCCGCGCGGCACGACGCCCGGCAGCAGCGATGCGACCGCCGGCGATTCAAATGCGCGCGCCGCGCCCACGCATGCCGCGAGCACGTAGATCACCGGCGCGCTGATCCAGCCGCCGAAAGTGCCGCACGCAAACAGCAATGCCGCGACGCTTTCGAGGCTTTGACAGATGGCCGCGATGCGCCGGCGGTCATAGCGGTCCGCGAAGTGGCCGACGACGAGCGTCAGCAGGAACATCGGCAGGAACTGCGCCAGGCCGACGAGGCCGAGCGCAAACGCGCTGTGCGTGAGCGCGTAGATATGCCAGCCCATTGCGACCGCGAGCATCTGAAACGACAGCGACGAGAAAATGCGCGTGCACCAGAAGCGTTGAAACGCCGGTTGTTTCGGCAGGCTGACGGTGGAGGAATCGGTGGCGTCGTTGGAGTCGGCAGGCACGGGAGGCATCGAGGTCGTAGTAAGACGTGGCTGGCTTGAGCGGCAGCTAGTTTAGAGCAACGCAATAGGTCTTGCTTGTGCGTCGGGCATCGGCTCGGCGCCCGCCTGTCACGGTTGATTACAAGGCAGGCGCAAGCGGCCCAGCATGCTCGGGGCTGGGTCATCGAGTTTTTGTTTGATAATCATTCTCATTTACATTATCCTCTCGCATCCTTAATAAGAACTGACGGCGCCGGCCCTTCCCGACCGCTCTGGGGTGGAATACCGCGTCGTCCGAACAATCAATGCGCTTCGTCAAAACTTCGGCGCCGCCAGGCCGCCCTCGCCGTTCCGCTATCCGCCTCCCCGTCTCGATGTTGATGTACCTGGCGACGGCGCCCGCCGCGCTGGCCGCGGCGCCCTCCGATGGCACGAGCGCCCAGCCCGCCGCCTCGACCGAACTGCCGGCGGTGGCCGTGCAGGCCGCGCCGCTCGCCGATCCGACCGCCGGTTACCGGCCGCGCACCAGCGAAACGGCGAGCGGCATCGCGACGAAAATCAGCGACATTCCGCAATCCGTCGCGGTGGTCAGTTCGAGCGTCATGCAGGACCAGCAGGCGCGCACGCTCGACGACGTGCTCGGCAACGTGAGCGGCATCACGCAGACGAACACGCTGGGCGGAACCCGCGATGCGTTCATCAAGCGCGGCTTCGGTTCGAACGACGACGGCTCGATCCTCGTCGACGGCATCCGCTCGCCGACGCTTCACAACTATCTTGCGACGATAGACCGCGTCGAAGTGCTCAAAGGCCCTGCTTCGCTGCTCTACGGCATTCAGGAGCCGGGCGGCGTGATTAACCTGATCACACGCAAACCGGAAGACACCTTTCACGGCTCGGTGTCCGCGAACTACACTAGCCATCGCGGCAGCGGTACGGGCTTCGATCTGACCGGGCCTATCGGTCAACCGGGCCAGGTGGCGGGCGGCACGCTGGCGTTCCGCCTGACCGGCGAGTACAACACGGCGCGCTACTGGCGCAGCTTCGGACGTCAGCGCGACGCGCTGATCGCGCCGTCGCTGTCGTGGCACGACGCAAACACGTCGATCGACGTGAGCTATCAGTACGTCGACTACACGACACCGTTCGACCGCGGCACGGTGCTCGTCAACGGCCATCCCGACGATGCGCTGCGCTACACGCGCTACGAAGAAGCCTGGGCGCAGACTTCGGGCGAACAGGAAACGCTGCGCGCGAAGATCGAACATCGCTTTTCCGACGAATGGCGCGTGCGCGCGACTTACGGGTGGAGCCGCGATCGCTACGACCAGTACATCACGCGCGCGACGGCGTTCAACAGCACGACCGGCATCATGAGCCGCTCGTCCGATGCCAATCTGCAACGCAACGATTCGGACGAGATCGCGACCGTCGGCGTGATCGGCAATCTCAACCTGGCGGGCATGCGTCACGAACTGTACGTGGGCGGCGAGTACGAACGCCAGCGCAGCTTCCGTGGCGATACGATTCGCGGCAAGGCGGTGTCCGGCTTCGATCTGTACGACCCCGTCTATGGAACGCTGTCGCCCGGCGGCACGCCGAGCCGCACGCAAAGCGACAGCCTGTCCAAGGTCCACACCTATTCGGTTGTCACTCAGGACACAGTTCATCTGACCGACAGGCTGATTGCGGTCGGCGGCGTGCGCTGGGAGAACTGGCAGCAACTGTCGGGCGTGGGCCGTCCGTTCGTGATTGCCGATCACTCGCATGGACAGGTGTGGCTGCCGCAATTCGGCCTCGTCTACCGGCTCACGCCCGCGCTTTCCGCGTACGCGAACTTCAGCAAGTCGTTCGTGCCGAACGTCGCCACTCAGGTCAGCGAGCCGCTCGCGCCGGAGCGCGGGCGTGTCTTTGAAACGGGCCTCAAGTTCGACGCGCATGGCATCACCGGCACGCTCGCCGTCTATCAGATCGACAAGCAGAACGTGGCAGTAACCGTCGGCGATACAACTGAAACGGTGGGCAGCGCGCGGTCGCGCGGTATCGAGCTGGATCTCGCCGGGCGGCTCACGCAGCATGTCAGCGTGATCGGCAGCTATGCATACACCAACGCGACGGACCGCGACGACGGCACGCGCCTTGTCAATGCGGCACGTCATACCGGCAGCCTGTTCGCCGTCTACGACACGATGCTGCCGTATCTGCCCGGACAATGGCGCTTTGGCGGCGGTGCTCGGCTCGTGAGCAAGCGGCCGGGCGATACGGCGAACAGCTTCACGCTGCCGGGTTATGTCGTAGCCGATGTGTTCGCCGCCTACGACACGAAGATCGGCAAGATCCCGACGCACGTGCAGCTGAACGTGAAGAACGTTTTCGACAAGACCTACTATCCGTCGAGCAACAGTAATCTGATTATCGCGGTGGGCGAGTCGCGGCTGGTGATGCTGAATACGACGTTTTCGTTTTGAGGGCGTCCGGCTATGAGTCGGGGCGCTCGGCGCCCTGACTTCAGCAATCGCGAGGAAGCTGCCCAAGTCGGCCCAAAGCGGGCCCCTGTCACTGCATCAACGACGCAATAACCACATCAGATAAGGCCCGCCTAGCAGCGTAGCAATCACCCCTGCCGGCATCTGCTGCGGGAAGATCATGTTCCGCCCGAGCCAGTCCGACAGCACCATCAGCAAGCCGCCGATCAGCGCCGCCACGAGCATCTGCGAACGTGCGCGCGGAAAGCCGATCAGGCGCGCGAGATGCGGCGCCATCAGACCGACAAACGACATCGGGCCGATCACGACGGTCGCGCCCGCGGTCAGAACCGCGGCGACCACCAGCAGCATCAGCCGCGCGCGTCCTGCGCCGACGCCGAGCGCGTTGGCAACGTTGGCGCCGAGCGGCAGGATCTCGAGCCAGCGCGCGCCCAGATACGCGATGACCACGGCGAGCACCGTGCAGGCACCGACGGCGGTCGCCGTCGCGGGCACGATCAGATAGGTCGAGCCGTACTGCAGCGGACGCAGCAGGTTGGCATACGCGCCGCCGCTCGCCGTTGCTAGCATGACCACTGCCTGCGAAAACGCACTAATGGCGATGCCCGCGAGCAGCACGTGCTCAGGTGCAAAACCGCTGCGTCGACCAAGCGCGACGATTGTCACGAGGCAGATCAGCGCGCCCGCCGACGAGCCCGCAAGCAATACGGGCGTCGACGGCGCGGCCGCGAGGACGGCAGCGGCCAGCATGCCGAGCATCGCTCCGCCGCTAACGCCGAGCAGATCGGGGCTCGCCATCGGATTGCCGGTGACACGTTGCAGGATGGTGCCCGCAAGCGCCACCATCACGCCCGCGCCGAGCGAGGCAACGAGGCGCGGCATGCGCCAGAACCACACGTCGCTCCATTGCTGCGCGTCGCTCCATTGCCAGCCGTGCAGCGTCATGGAGAAACGCAGGGATACGACTGCCCCGGCAACGAGCAGACCGCCGAGCAACAGCGCTGGCATCGTCAGCTTGCGACGCGGTGGCGCACTATCGGCCGACGCCGGACGCGGCGCCTCGATGTGCACGCGGCGCAGCATCCACAACAGCAGCGGGCCGCCGCAAAGCGCGACAGCAGCGCCCGTCGGCAGCAGTTCTCCGGGCACGCTCGGCAGGCTTTGCACGGCCTGGTCGGCAATCGCTAACAGCAGCGCGCCGACGAGCGGCGCCCACAGCAACTGGTCGCGCACGCGCCGCGCGCCCATAAGGCGCGCCAGCACCGGCCCGCCCAGTCCAATGAAGCCGATGACGCCCACCGCGCTCGCCACAAACGCGCTCAAAGTGACGGCGACGGCGAGCGCAACGGGCCGCGTCCATTTGAGCGACATGCCGAGCTGGCTCGCGCTGCCGTCATCGAGTGAAAACAGCGTGAGGGGGCGCACCAGCAGCGCGGTGGCGACCCCGCACGCGACCACGCGCGGCAGCAGCCA
The DNA here is from genome assembly GCF_000472445.1 of Burkholderia sp. WSM2230. Lineage (GTDB taxonomy): Bacteria > Pseudomonadota > Gammaproteobacteria > Burkholderiales > Burkholderiaceae > Paraburkholderia. The sequence continues at coordinate 7,514 of NZ_AXAJ01000003.1, read as the reverse complement.
TAGCACGCCGGCCCAGCCGTTCTGCACGAGCGAGCCGCCGCCCCATATGAACACGGACGTGAGCGACCGCTCGAACACAATAGTTAGGATGACCGATAATGCGCCGCAGTACAGGTTGACGATCATCCCTGCCAGCACGATGGAGACCGCGGCGAAGCCCTTGCGCCACGTCATCGCCATGGCCGCGAGCATCGCGAGCGCGGCGCCCGCCAGCGCGACCGTGAAGCGCAGGTCCGCGGCGAGCGCGGGCGCGACCACCGCGGCTATCGTCAACGCCAGATAGGCGCCCGCCGACACCCCGAGCGTGAGCGGCTCCGCCAGCGGATTGCGCAGCACCTGCTGGAACACGACGCCGGCAAGCGACAACGCCGCCCCGGCAATCAGCGCGATGGCAAGACGCGGCAGCCAGCCATAGCGCACCACGAGTTGCGGCAGCGTGGCGTCGGTGCCCGGCAGCAACGCGCCTGGCCATTGCGCGACAGGGAGCCGGGCCGACAGCGTGTGATATACGAGCCACGCGGCCAGCATCAGCAGCAGCGCGGGCAGCCGCCACGCGCGCGGCGCGGCGGCGGCGAGAGTTGCCGTCGGGCGGTTCATGTGGTGACTCCTTCGAGTGCGTTCGCGAGGCTGGCGGCGCAACGCATCGACGCGACGACGCCGCCAAGCGCGGGAAGCGGGCCGATGTGCTGCACGCGGTTTTGCCTCACGAACGGCAACGCGCCCCATAGCGGGCTGCGCGCGAGTTGTGCGGCAACGCCGGGCGGCACGCCGATTGTGACGACCTGCGCATCGGCATGTTTTGCGAGCGCGCCGAGGTCCGCTTCCGTCATGCCTTGCGGATCGGCGGCGTCCTGCCATGCGTTGTCGATGCCGAGCGCGTCGAGCACTCCGCCAAACAGGCTGTTTCTGCCGAACACGGCGATATGCCGGTCGTCGATTGGACGAAGCAGATAGAGAGGGCGTCGTGTCGCGCGAAAACCCGCGAGACGCGCGCGCGCGTCAACGAGGCCCGCATCGGCTCGCGCGAACAGCGCATCGGCCGCGGCCCCGCGGCCAAGCGTGTCGGCGAGCTTGCGAGTCGCGGCCTGCACCGCCGGATAAACGTCGATGCCGGGACCGAACAGCTGCACCGTGAGCGTCGGCGCGATCCGTTCGAGCAAGCCGCGCAGCGGCGCGTGCCACGGCGTGATGACGATGAGCTCGGGCTTCAGCTCCGCGAGCACCTCGAAGTTCGGCTGATATAGCAAGCCCGTATCGACGACCGACGGCGGCAACGCCGGAACGCCGTCGAGCTTCGCATACCACGCGGGACGCGAAACGCCGACCGGCACGACCCCGAGCGACAGCACGACTTCGGTCAGCGGCCAGTCGAGCACCACGACGCGAGCGGGCGGCTCGCGGCTCGCGCCTTTTGACGGGACGGCCACCGGAACGCTCGCCGGGCCGTCCGCCGCCGCGCGTGCGAACGCAGCGCCTGCCGCCGCGAGCGCCGTGGCGCCGAACCCTGCAAGCGCGAGGCGCCGCTTGCCGCTAAACCGCGTGCCTGCCGTCATGACCGCGTGAGCCGCAGGCCATGCGCGCGGGCCTCCCGCATTGCCGTCACCATTGGTAGCGCGCCGTTCCGAGCACGGTACGCGTCGCGCCCCAGTAGCACACCGCCGCTGTCGTGCAGTAGGAGATGTACTCGCGGTCGAACACGTTGTTCAGATTGAGCGACAGGCGCCAGTTCTGGATATCGTAATGCGCGCCCAGGTCGACGAGCACGCGCCCCGGCACCGTGAACGTGTTGGCTGCATCGCCTGCCGAACTGCTCATATAGCGCACGCCCGAGCCGACGCCGAAGTTGCGCAGCGGTCCGCGGTGGAACGTGTAATCCGCCCACAGCGAAGCCGTGTTGCGCGGCGCGATGGTCGGGCGCTTGCCCAGGTTGACCATCGTGCTGTTCGTTACCTCCTGGTTGAGATACGTGTACGAAGCAATCACTTTCACGTCCGCGGTGACGTTGGCGTGCGCTTCCAATTCGACACCGCGCGAGCGGATCTGACCGGTTTGTATCGCGTTGGTCGGATGGTTCGGATCGGTCACCGACACGTTGTCCTGCGTGAGCGAGAATGCCGCGAGCGAGAAGAATCCATCGAACCACTTCGGCTGATAACGCACGCCCGCTTCGACCTGACGGCCCTTGGTCGGCGCAAACGGGGCGCCCGAATACGTTGCGCCGAGCACTGGCTGGAACGAGCGCGAATAGCCGATATACGGCGCGATGCCGTTTTCGAACTCATAGGCAAGACCGGCGCGCCAGGTGAACGCGTGGTCGTTCGAGTGATAGGTCGTGCCGGCTCCCGTACTGAGCAACGTGGTCTGCTGATTGCCGCCGGTCCAGTCCTGGCGAACGCCGAACGTCAGCACCCAGTTGCGCCAGCGCGCTTCGTCCTGCGCATACACTCCGACCGTGCTCAACGAATAGTCGAGGCGCGTGTTGGCCTGTTGCGTGGGCAGCGCGGAGAAGTTCGGGTTGTACAGATCGACCGTGCCGATGACGGAATTGCCTTCGGTGTCGCCAAGCATCGAGCGCTGGTAGTCGAGACCGAACAGCAACGTGTGCTGCACCGCGCCTGTCGCGAGCCTGGCCTGCGCGTGCGTGTCGACCTGGAATTGCGTGTAGTGCTCGTTGTCGACGTTGCCCCACATCGACACCGTGCGCTGATTGGCGCCGAGCGCACTCGTCACCGAGGTCTGGTAGTAATGCTGGTCGATATGCAGATAGCGCAGGTTCTGCGACACGCTGATCTTGTCGTTGATCGCGTGGTCGAACTGATAGCCGAACCAGTACTGCGTGCGGTGCATGCCGTCGCGGTCCGGATCGCCGAAATACTTGTCCGGCCCGAGCTGACCATTCGGGTTACTAAACAATGTTGCACCTGCCGGCACGGGATTGAACAAGCCGCCGTTCGGATCGCGCTGGAAACTGCCTTGTAGCGTAAACGTCGTATCGCGGTTCGGGCGGATGGTGACCGAAGGCGCGATGGCAAGCCGCTGGTCCTTGATCTCGCTGACCTGTGTCTCAGCCGTGCGGGCCACGCCCGTCAGCCGGTACAGCACGGTGCCGTCCTTGTCGACTGGGCCGCTGAAATCGAAGCCCAGCTGATAGTTGTTGTGGTTGCCAATCTGCATCATCACTTCGTGATACGGCTGCTCGGTCGGCAGCTTGCTCACGTAGTTGACGAGACCGCCCGGACTGCCCTGCCCGTACAACACCGAAGCGGGACCATGCAGCACTTCCATGCGCTCCATGAAGTACGGGTCGATACGCGGCGTCGCAAAACGAGGCGACTGATACAGATGCAGGCCGTCCAGATACGAGTCGAGTGCAAAGCCGCGGCCGTACAGCTGGTCGAAGCGAATGTCGGTACCGTCCTGCGAGTAGACGCCCGGCGTGTAGCGCAGCGCCTGGTCGACGGTCTGCGCGCCCTGGTCGTCCATCTGCTGACGCGTGATGACGGACACGCTCTGCGGATTCGTGAGCAACGAGGAGTCCGTCTTGGTCCCGGTCGTCGAACGTTTGGCGACATAGCCGACGCCCGGTCCTTGCGGATCTTCAGCAGAGCTACGCACCTGAACGGCGGGCAGTTCCGTGGAGGTGCCGGAGGCGGCGGCCGGCGACTCCTGGGCATGCGCGCCAATGCTGGCGAGACCCAACATCAATGCGACGTAAATCGGGCGCGGGTGCGGCAAACCGCGCTCCCACAGAGAACTGCATTTACCTGCTTTCTCAACCTTCATTCTTCTTGATCCCCATTCTTGTATCCCCGAGCCGGGCTCGGCGCGTGAACGCCGTTCCTGCGTGCCCAGCAATTTTCTCAAGATGGGATGCTAATGTAAACAATAATCGTTCGCATTCAGTGCGGATATTTTGTGGCAAACGGGCGACAGCGTGGGTGGAACCGCGCGAACTGCGTGGCCGGCAGCGGGTGGTGGACGATGCTCGGTGGCTCGCGTCGAGCTCGAACGCCCGCAGTTTGGCCGCGCATGTGTTCCGCCTACGTCATGCGCGGTGGTTGGATGATCTTCGTGGCGATGTCGGTGGCGCCGTTCACCGCATCATGCGGGCCTTGCATCACCCTCGGACCGACGCAGCGTGAACCACTGCGCGAGTTGGGCGGCCAGAAGCGGGTGATGGACGATGCTCGAATGGCTCGCGTCCACCTCGAACTCGCGCAGCCGGCCGCGCGTGTGCTCCGCCCACGCCATCCTGCGCCCCGGATCGGCGATGCGCAGCGCGCGCCACACGTGCAGATCGCAACCGACGCGCGGCAGCGCATGCCGCGACATCAACTCGGCATGCAAGGCGTCGGCGGCAAGGGCGTCCCCTAGCAGCGACGGCCCCGCGTGCTCGAGCAGCGCAAGCGCGGGGGCTGGCGGACCTTGTTCGGGGGTGGTGGCAGCGGCCGTGGTGCTCGCGTCGGCGTCCGCGGCAAAATCAGCGCCCTGCTCCCGATGCGTCGCGGCATCGACGATTCCGACGAACGACACACCCATTCCGAGCCGTTCGAAATGATCCGCAATGGCGATCGCGAGCCGGCCGCCGAACGACCATCCGAGGAGCGCGTAGTCGCCGTGCGGCTGCAGCGCTTGAATGCAGTCGGCGTAGTGCGCGGCGAGCGCCTCGAAGGTGTCGCCCCGCCACGGCTCGCCGCGCACCGCTGGCGCCTGGATCGCGATCAATGTCACGTGGCCGTTGAGCGCCTGCGCAAGCGTCCGATATTCGCCCACCATGCCGTAGCCGGGGTGCAGACAGAACAGGGTGGAGGGTGCGCCGAGCGCGTTCAACGGCACGGCCGCCAGCAGCGCAGCGCCAGCACGCAACTTCGCGTCTGACGACCGGCGTCGTGCGAACCAGGCGGCTAGCGCGTCGGCGCAAGGCACAGGCAGGCTTGCCTCGTAGACGGCGCGCGCGGCCCAGCTCGCGGCGACGGCATCGTGCTGCGCCAGCGTCTCTAGCGACTCGGGAACCGGTCGACGCAGCGCGGGCGCCTCGGATTGCGGCGCGACGATGCGCAGATGCTCCAACAGCTCGCGAAGCACGGACTCGAACGACGCAAGCAGTTTTTCCGCAAGCGCCTCGGACATGAACTGCGGCGCGTAGCCCCAGTTGAGCGTAAGCGAATCGCCGGCGATCCAGCCATTGATGTCGAGGGCTCGGTCCGGCAGCCTCGCGCGAGGCGCGATGGCGTCGCCCGACGCTTCGGTGGCAAAGCCGAAGCGGCTTGCGCCGTCGAACGTTTGATCGAAGCGGCCCAGATAGTTGAAGCCGATCTCCGGCGTGGGCAGCGCGCGCAATGCGGCCTGACTCGCGGCGTCCGCGCAACAGGCGAGCAGCCCCCAGCCGAGCCCGCGCAGCGGCACCGCCGCGAGACGCTCGCGCACGCGCAGGAGCGCGTCCGCAGAACCGGTGCCGCGCGGCAACGCGAGCGGGTACTGGGTCGTGAACCAGCCGACGGTGCGGCTCAGGTCGGCACCGTCGATCACGTCCTCTCGACCGTGGCCTTCCAGTTCGATCAGCACTTCGTCGCGCGAGAGCGCATTGCCGATGGCGCGCGCGAGCGCGGCAAGCAGCACTTCGTCGACGCGCATGCGGTACGCGCGCGGCGCTTCCCGCAGCAGCGCGGCGGTCAGCTCTGGAGAGAGCTTTTTCAGCAGGGTCTTTTGCGGCTGAGGTTCCGGCGTAACGGCAGGAAACAGTGGACCGGCGCGCAGTGCTGGCGAGTCGAGCGCCGTTTGCCACCATGCCAGTTCCGCGAGGCGCTCCGATGATTCGGCATACTGATGAAGTTCGCGCACCCAGGCACGCCACGGCATCGACGCGGCGGGCAGTTGGATGGGCTCGTTGCGTTCGGCCTGCCCGTAGGCGGTCTGCAGTTCCTCGAGCAGCACGCGCCACGAGACGCCGTCCACCGACAGGTGGTGAATTGCGATCAGCAGACGGGTTTCGTCTGGCGTCTCGAAGTGGCCGATGCGCCACACCGGGCCGTGCTCGATGTTCAGGCTCGACTGGATACGCTCGCAGGCGGCTGTGAGGTGTGTGAGGCAGGGCAGTTTCTCGTGGTGGATGATCGCGGTTTGCGATGGGTCCGAGGGTTGTAATGCTCCGGAGGCTTGCGGTGCTTCTGAGGCGCGTGGTGCTTCTGAGGCTTGTGGTGCGTCGGAGCCTTGCGACCCTTCTACCACCGGCGCGGCTTCACCCACCCGCGCCGGCACCGCCACCTGCCTCCACTCCCCCGCCTCCCGCACGAACCGCAGCCGCAGCGCGTCGTGACGCGCCTCCAGCGCCGCCACCGCGCGCTCCAGCGCCGCAGGCACGAGCCGGCCCTTGACCTTCAGCAGCACCGCCTGGTTCCAGTGCGACTCGCCTTGCGGATAACGCTCGAAGAACAGCCGCTGGATCGGCGTCAACGCGAGCGCGGCGCCGTCGTCGACCTCCTGCGTCGCGCGTGTGTCCAGCCGCTGTGCGCGCTGCGCGAGACCGCTGACTGTCGGATGCTCGAAGATCTGCCGCGGCGTGAGCCGCCAGCCCGCCTCGCGTGCCCGCGCGATGATCTGCAGGCTCTGGATCGAGTCGCCGCCGGCTTCGAAGAAGTTGTCGGCAACACCGAGATCATCGCGCCCGAGCACCGCGCTCCAGATCGACAGCAGCACCGATTCGACCTCGTTCGATGGCGCCATACGCTCGCGCACCTCCGTCTGCGGCGCGGGCAGCGCGGCGCGGTCGAGCTTGCCGTTGGGCATCCACGGCAGCCGCGCAAGCACCGTCACCGAGGACGGCACCATGTAGCCCGGCAGCCTCTGTTCCAGTTCACGTTGCAGATGGGCGGCGTCGAGCGTTGCTGAGGCCGCCGCGTTTGCGTTTTCTGCATGGGTGTTCGCAGCGTCCCCGGCTCTGTTGTTCCCTGCCCGGTTCTCACCTGCCTGTGCATCGCCCGCATGAGCGTTCCCTGCCCGGGCTCTCTCGCCTTCCCCCACCACATACGCCGCGACTCTCTGCTTCTGCCCCTCGCCAACGACAATCACCGCCGCCTCGCGCACGCCCTCGCACTGGCGCAGCACCGCCTCGATCTCGCCCAGTTCGATGCGCTGGCCGCGCAGCTTCACCTGCTGATCGAGCCGTCCGAGGAATTCGACGGTGCCGTCCGCGCGCATCCGGCACAGGTCGCCGCTGCGGTAAAGACGCGCGCCCGGCGCGCCGTACGGATCCGGCACGAACCGCTCTGCCGTCAGCGCCGGTCTGCCCAGATACCCGCGCGCCACCGTCGGCCCGCCGATGCACAGCTCCCCCAGGCCGCCCACCGGCGCTTCATCNCCGGANGCGTCCAGCACCCGCGCCGTGCGCCCCGGATACGGATGACCGATCGGCACCGTCACCTGATGCACGTCCTCATCGCGTGTATGGCGGTACAGCGCGGCCACGGTCGTCTCCGTCGGCCCGTACAGGTTGTCCAGCCGGATGTCCGCCAGCG
>NZ_AXAJ01000002.1 GCF_000472445.1 Burkholderia sp. WSM2230 | reverse complement strand
TGAGCCAGGATCAAACTCTTCAGTTCAAACCTGTTACTGTTTTCGGTTCCGTTAAGAACCGGTCGCTCACTCAACGTACTGACGAATGATCTCTCCATCTTCCGACAGAAAAACCTTCCTTTCATTACTGTGTGAGACTTGATACTTTCGCTTTACGCCCGGCTCCGAAGAACCCGGCTCGCGTCGCGCATCAAGCGCCCACACTTATCGGCTGTTAGTTTTTAAAGATCGGTTCGCATACTCCGCAAGCGCCTGTTCCAACTACCCGGCACCACTTCGTTCTGCGTCGCTGCATCAGCAGCAGAGAAACGAGATTATGAACACTCTTTCATGGTTCGTCAACTGTATTTTTCGCTTTCGCTTAAAACTTCGTTGACGCCATCACCGCTGGTTTCCGCCGCGGCCCTCGTTCGCAAACGAGGAGCGGAATACTAGGTCACTCACAGCCATATGACAAGGGTTCCATGAAAACTTTTTTGGCGCCTCACTTGCGCGCCGAATTCACGACCGCATCGATCGGAATCGCGTCGCCCATCGCCGCGTAACCTGCATCACTCGGATGGATGTGGTCACCGCTGTCGTACTTGCGCTGCAGATGGTCCGGCCGGGCCGGATCCCGCAGTGCGGCGTCGAAATCCACCACGCCATCGAAAGCATGGCTTGACCGGATCCACTGGTTGACGGCGAGCCGGACATTTTCCCGCTGCGACGGAAGCGCCGCGGGCGTCAACGTTCCCCCAAACACTTTCACTCCTGCATGCCGCGCGGCCGCGATTACCCGCTGATAGCCAGCGATCAGGTCGGCGGCCGTCACCGAAGCATGCGGGAAATCACAGTCCAGACCGCTGCGCGCCGGCATCGCCGCGAAATTGATATCGTTGATACCGATCAGCAATACCACGGCCTTCACGCCAGGCCGCTCGAGCACGTCCCGGCCAAAACGCGTGACCAGCGCTTCGCCATAGCAGGGAGAATCGTTCAGCAGCCGGTTGCCGCTAATACCCAAGTTGAGCACCGCCACCGACCGGCTCCCCGAACTGGCCAGCCGTCGGGCGAGCATGTCGGGCCAGCGGCGGTTCTGATTCAGGCTGGAGCGCATGCCGTCCGTGATCGAATCGCCGATTGCCGCGACTGCGGCCGATTCGGGCGCTGCATCGACGGACAGCCCCGTCACCCACAAATATTGAGTGAAGCGTCCGCGAAAAGCTTCTGCCGACGCGTCTGCCGTGTGATTGCCGGGCGCGGAGACGTAATTTAGCTGATTGGAAACGCGGTGCCACGCCACAATGCGCTGCTCCGGCCCCATGAACGCGCTGATCGCATAAGGTGCGCCCTGGGCGACGTTAATCGCAATTGGGTCGCTATCCAGCTCACGGCCCGGCGGAACGCTCACGCTTCCCTTTCCGCCAAAGGTCACGCGCGCCGCACCGCTGTCTGACACCGCCGCGCCGCCCGACGATCGCGCGATGCGCAGGTCTTCGATCGTCAGCGGAGTCGTGCCGTACTCGTTGCTCAGGTGGATTCGGGCAGACTTTCCCGATAGCGTCGGATAAACAATCTGACGGACGGTGCGCCCCGCGACTTCCGGCGCGCGGTACAGCGTCGGGAGGTCGCTGCGCTGAGGAATGGCTTGCAGCGCGGTCGCCCATGCGGTGACCCAATGCGACGAGGTTTCAGCGGCCGCGGCGGGCAGGGAAACAGCAAACTGACAAAGTAGCGCAGCGCCGCATGCCGCGGCCAGGGAGCGAATGGTCATTCCAGTATTTGACTTGGGGCGAAACGGGCATTGTGCACGATTCGCGTAGGCCGCCGCCCTGTTTGCCGTGTTCGCCGTGTTTGCCCTATTCGCCCTATTCGCCCTGTTTTTCCGTATTCGCGCGTGTCCCCCGCCTACCGTCGCCTGGGCAACCAGCCCTTACAGCCACCCGAAGCCGCCAAGCAACCCACAGCCGCCAACCCGCGCGGACCACCTACACTTCACCGCGCCTGCAGCCCCGCGCTCATCTTCAAAGCCAGCGCTTCCGCCACCTCGATCCCGTCGATAGCCGCCGAATAGATCCCGCCAGCGTAACCCGCCCCCTCGCCGGCCGGATACAGCCCCTCGACGTTCATGCTCTGATAATCGTCCCGGCGGCGCACCCGGATCGGCGACGACGTCCTTGTCTCGACGCCCGTCAGCACGGCGTCATGCATCGCAAAGCCAGCAATCTTCTTGTCCATCTGCGGGAGAGCTTCGCGGATCGCCTCGATCACGTAGTCAGGAAGCGCCGTGCTCAGATCTGTGGGGTGCACGCCAGGCTTATAAGATGGCACGACCGAACCCAGCGACGTGGACGGTCGCCCGGCAATGAAATCGCCGACCAGTTGGCCCGGCGCCATATAGTTGCCGCCGCCGAGTTCGAACGCCCGTTCTTCCCATTTGCGCTGAAACGCGATGCCGGCAAGCGGCCCGCCAGGATAGTCGTCGGGCGTAATGCCCACGACGATTCCCGCGTTCGCATTGCGCTCAGCCCGGGAATACTGGCTCATGCCATTGGTTACCACGCGCCCAGGCTCCGAGGTCGCCGCGACCACCGTGCCGCCGGGGCACATGCAGAAGCTGTACACTGCGCGCCCGTTGCTGCAGTGATGCACGACCTTATAGTCGGCGGCGCCCAGTTGCTTGTGACCGGCAAACTTGCCGAACCGGCTGCGGTCAATCACGCCCTGCGGATGCTCGATCCGGAACCCGAGCGAGAACGGCTTCGCTTCGATATAGACGCCCCGATCGTGCAGCATCTGAAAGGTATCGCGCGCGCTGTGGCCGACCGCGAGCACGACGTGGTCGCAGCGCAGCGTCTCGCCCGTCGAGAGTTTGAGCCCGCGCACTTTTCCCTGATCGATGTCGATATCGTCCACTCGCGTCTCAAAACGCACCTCGCCGCCCAGTTCGTGGATGGTCGCGCGCATCTTCTCGACCATGCTGACCAGGCGGAACGTGCCGATGTGCGGCCGGCTCAGGTACAGAATGTCCTCCGGCGCGCCGGCACGCACGAACTCGTCCAGCACCTTACGCCCGTAGTGCTTCGGGTCCTTGATCTGGCTGTAGAGCTTGCCGTCGGAAAACGTGCCCGCGCCGCCTTCGCCGAACTGCACGTTCGACTCCGGATTCAGCACCGACTTGCGCCATAGCCCGAAGGTGTCCTTGGTGCGCTCGCGCACCGCCTTGCCGCGCTCGAGGATGATCGGCCGGAAGCCCATTTGCGCGAGGATCAACCCGGCGAACAGCCCGCACGGCCCCATGCCGATCACCACCGGGCGCGGCCCGGCAAGCTGCGCCGGCGCCTTGGCGACAAACCGGTAAGTCATGTCGGGCGTCACCGCGCAATGCGGCACGTCGGCAATGCGCTTGAGCGCTGCCGCTTCGTCCTTCACCTCGACATCGACGATATAGGTGAGCTTGATGTCGGCGCGCTTGCGCGCATCGTGGGCGCGCCGGAACACGGTGTAGCGGACGAGGCCGTCGCGCGGCACGCCGAGTTCCGCGAGTCGCGCGCGCACGGCGGCGTCGAGCGCGCTCTCAGGGTGATCGAGCGGGAGTTTGATTTCGCTTAGACGTAACATGAAGTACCGGGGATGCAGGGAGGGCCGCAAATCGCGGCCAGTTCGCAATTTTATAGGTTAAGCGTCCGCGCGGGGCCTTGGCACAAAGCAATCGGCCGATGAGTTCGCGGGCGCCCTATCGGCTGGAGCATGTCGTCTCAAAAAACTTATTAACCGACCGGTCGGTTGGTTTATACTGTGCAAACCCGACAACTCCCGCAGAAGGGCGTCCCCATGTACACGCAATCCTTGGATATTCCCGGCAACGTGGCCCCGCTGGAACCCGGCGCGAGTTCGCCGGAGCAGGCGCAGTTCGACGCCGTAATGGCCGCGGACGGCAAGATCGAACCACAGGACTGGATGCCCGACGCCTACCGCAAGACGCTGGTGCGCCAGATCTCGCAGCACGCGCATTCCGAGATCGTCGGCATGCTGCCGGAAGGCAACTGGATTACGCGCGCACCGAGCCTGAAGCGCAAGGCGATTCTGCTCGCAAAGGTGCAGGACGAAGCCGGCCACGGTCTCTATCTATATAGCGCGGCTGAGACGCTCGGTGTTTCGCGCGACCAGTTGATCGCGGCGCTGCATTCGGGCAAGGCCAAATATTCGAGCATCTTCAATTACCCGACGCCCACGTGGGCGGACGTCGGCGTGATCGGCTGGCTGGTGGACGGCGCCGCGATCATGAATCAGATTCCGCTGTGCCGTTGCACTTACGGCCCGTATGCCCGGGCGATGATCCGCATCTGCAAGGAAGAGTCGTTCCACCAGCGCCAGGGTTTCGACGCGCTCATGGCGATGATGTCCGGCACCGACGCGCAGCGCGAACTGGTCCAGCAAGCGGTGAACCGCTGGTGGTGGCCGGTGCTGATGATGTTTGGCCCGAGCGACAAGGAATCAATCCACAGCAATCAGTCGTCGAAATGGGGCATCAAGCGCATTTCGAATGACGACCTGCGCCAGAAATTCGTCGACGCCACGGTCGAGCAGGCCAAGGTGCTCGGCGTCACGCTGCCCGACCCGCAACTCAAATGGAACGAGGCGCGCGGCCACTACGACTACGGCGACATCGACTGGGAAGAGTTCTGGCGCGTCGTGAATGGCGACGGCCCATGCAATCGCGAACGTCTCAGCACGCGCGTCAAAGCCCATGACGACGGCGCCTGGGTTCGCGAAGCCGCGATCGCTCACGCCGAAAAGCAACGCCAACGCGCACAACAGCACGCCGCCTGACACACGGCGGGACCTGCAAGGAATCAGGAGATCACGATGAACAAGGAATGGCCGATTTGGGAAGTGTTCGTGCGCAGCAAGCAGGGACTCGACCATAAACACTGCGGGAGCTTGCACGCCGCCGACGCGCAAATGGCGCTGCGCATGGCGCGCGACGTCTATACGCGCCGCCAGGAAGGCGTGAGCATCTGGGTCGTGCCGTCTTCGGCCATCACGGCGTCCGCGCCGCAAGACAAGGCAGAACTGTTCGAACCGGCCGGCGACAAGATCTACCGCCATCCGACGTTCTACACGCTCCCCGACGAAGTCAACCACATGTAAGGGCGGCCATGACTATTACGCCCCAACACCTGAAATACGTGCTGCGTCTCGCGGATACCGCGCTGATTCTCGGTCAGCGCAACACCGAGTGGTGCGGCCACGGCCCGATTCTCGAAGAGGACATCGCGCTGTCGAACATGAGCCTAGATCTGATCGGCCAGGCGCGCCTGCTTTACACGCACGCGGCCTCGCTCGAGCAGCAGCTCACCGACACGACCCGCACCGAGGACGACTACGCGTACTTCCGCGCCGAGCGCGAGTTCGCCAATTACACGCTCGTCGAACTGCCGCATTACGGCCCGCTGTCCGCGACGGCACAGGCGGGGAAGGACTACGCGGTCACGATCGTGCGCAATTTTCTTTACTCGACGCTGATGGCGCATCTGTGGACGGCGCTCACGCAATCGACGGACACGCAGCTTGCCGCAATCGCCTCCAAGTCGATCAAGGAGACGAGCTACCACGTGCATCATGCGAGCGAATGGCTGATCCGTTTCGGTGACGGCACCGAGGAATCGCACCGCCGCGCGCAGGCCGCGCTGGACTATCTGATGCCGTACACGCGCGAGTTTTTCAGCGCGGACGCCGTCGAGGAAACGATTGCCGCCGCAGGCATTGGACCGCTCACCGCCGATCTCGAAGCCGCCTGGCTCGACGACGTGCGCGCCACGCTCGAGCAAGCCACGCTCACGCTTCCCGAGCCGGTCAAGCACGTGCCGACCGGCAAGCTCGGCGAACATTCCGAGCACATGGGCTTCGTGCTCGCCGAGATGCAAAGCCTCGCGCGCCAGCATCCCGGCGCGACGTGGTAACCGTGATAACTCTGCCGACTCGACCATGACAACCTCGACCGCGCCCCTCGCCGCCGACACTGACACTGACGCCACGCTAGAACGCGCGTGGGCGGTGCTCGAAGCCGTGCCCGATCCCGAGATTCCGGTGGTGTCCATCCGCGAACTCGGCATTCTGCGCGATGTTCGTCGAGCCGACGACGGCGCGCTCGAGGTCGTGATCACGCCGACCTACTCCGGTTGCCCGGCCATGTCGCAGATCGCAGAAGACGTCGCCCACGCGCTCGACGTCGCCGGGCTCGCGCCGTATCGCATCGCCACGGTGCTCGCGCCCGCGTGGACCACCGACTGGATGACCGCCGAAGCGCGCGACAAACTGCGTGCCTACGGCATCGCGCCGCCCACGGGCAATTGCGGATCGGCGGCCGGATCGGGGTCCGGGCCGCAGGAAAAAGTGCTGCGCTTCGTGCCGCGCGCGCTGCCGGCGCCTTCGTGCCCGCGCTGCGGCTCGGCGCATACCGAGCGTCTCGCGCAATTTGGCTCGACCGCCTGCAAGGCCTTGTACCGCTGCCTCGACTGCCGCGAACCCTTCGACTATTTCAAACCCTACTGATATGGCTACCCCGCAATTCCATCCGCTGCGTATTCGCGAAGTGCGGCCAGAAACCGCCGACTCGGTCTCGGTCGCCTTCGAAGTCCCCGCCGAACTGCGCGAGCTTTATCGCTTCACGCAAGGCCAGTTCGTGACGCTGAAAACGCATATCGACGGAGAGGAAACACGCCGCTCCTATTCGATCTGCGTGGGCGTCACCGACTACGACCGCGACGGCGAACTGCGCATCGGCATCAAACGCGTGCGCGGCGGGCGCTTCTCGAACTTCGCCTTCGACACCCTTCAGCCGGGCCACACGATCGACGTGATGACGCCCGACGGCCGCTTCTTCACGCATCTGAACGCGGACCACGGCCAGCAATACGTCGCGTTTGCGGGCGGCTCGGGCATCACGCCGGTGCTCGCCATCATCAAGACGACGCTCGAGGTCGAGCCGCGCAGCACGTTCACGCTGATTTACGGCAACCGCAGCGTCGACCAGATCATGTTCGCGGAAGAACTCGAAGATCTGAAGAACCGCTTCATGAACCGCTTCGTGCTGTATCACGTGCTGTCCGACGACCTACAGGACGTCGAACTGTTCAATGGCGTGCTCGACCAGAAGAAATGCGCGTCGTTTCTCGAGAGCCTGGTGCCCGCCGGTTCCATCGACGAAGCCTTTATTTGCGGCCCCGCGCCGATGATGGACGCCGCCGAGGCCGCGCTCAAAGCCGCCGGCGTGCCGCCGGAAAAAGTGCATGTGGAGCGCTTCGGCTCGCCGCTGCCGCAAGCGGGCGTGCCGCCCATCGAAATCACCGAAGACACGCCCGCGGCCGACCTCGAAATCGTGCTCGACGGAAAGCGCCGCAAGCTGCGCCTGCCGTATCAGGGCGTGAGCGTGCTCGACGTCGGCTTGCGTGCCGGGCTCGCGCTGCCGTACGCCTGCAAAGGCGGCGTTTGCTGCACCTGCCGCGCCAAAGTGGTGGAAGGCGAAGTGAAGATGGAAAAGAACTTCACGCTGGAAGAGCACGAGATCCGCGACGGATTCGTCTTGACGTGCCAATGCCATCCGGTCAGCGATCGCGTCGTGGTGAGCTACGACGAACGTTGAGCGCGCTCCGGCCGCGTGCGCCCGCTTTGCTTTGAGCCGTTCCGCGATCCGCTTACACTAGGGGCCGCTCGCCGTCGGACCATGCCGGTCCGCCTCGCGAGCGGCCCTTTGTCAATCGCCCACCAAAAACCAACACGGCCGATGAGCACGATCCACCTGACCAACGGCGATGTCGCCGCGGAATCATTGCGCACGGCGTTGCGCGAAGCGGGCCGCGACGATCGCGTGCACTCACTGCGCGACGATCTGGCGGTCGGCCCATTGCGCGGCATCGACGACAGCCCCGAAGTGCGCGCGGCGTTCTGGGACCGCGTGAGCGCGGACACCAAACGCGACTTCGTCCGCGAATTCCGTGAGCAGGCGGCGGCCCTGGAAGCCATCGTGCGCGGCGAAGCGAATCTGCTGGTGTGGCACGGCGAAAGCGCATCTGATCAATTGATGCTGCGCCGTGTCTGCTACTACCTGCGCAATCATCCGCAGCGTCTGAATGAAGTTCGCCTGTCGATTCGCGATCTCACGGACAACGGCGCCTGGGCGCACAGCCGCAAGGATCGGGCGACCTCCGTCGGCATGTTCGCGCCGGCCGTGTTGCAGGCGCGTTTGCCCGACGCGGCGCCCATCTCCGTGCTGCGCATCAGCCGGCTCGCGCTCGAATGGCAGGAAGCGAAGCATGCGAATGGCGAGACGCGGCGCTGGCGCGACAACACTTTTACGAGCGGCAGTTTCGCCGATCTCGACGCGCTCATACTCGAGCACGTCAGCGGCGAATGGCAGCCGGCCGCGCGAGTGGCCGCGGAAGTCATGACCGCGGAGCTTGGTTTTCTCGTCAGCGACAACATTGTGCTGTGGCGTTTTCGGGAACTGGCCGCCATCCGCCGGATCAGGCTGCGCGGCGACGCGAGCGCCTGGCGCACGCTCGAACTGTGCGCGGCACTCACACTCTGTCCACACTAATAAGCAAACAAAATAGCAGACGACCATGGCCCGCACCCGAGCCCCCGACCACGAAACCCAGCGCGAACAGATCCTCGAACTCGCCGCGGCCAAGTTTGCGCAGACGAGCTACCCCAGCACGTCTATGTCCGATCTTGCGGCGGCGAGCGGCACCTCGAAGGCGCGCCTCTATCACTACTACGAGAGCAAGGAAGCGATCCTCTTCGATTTGCTGGACCGCTACACCAAACGGCTGATGCTGATCATCGCCGAGGTGGAAGGGGCGAGTCAGCGGCGCGGCCTGACGGAGCGCGAGACGTTCGCCGAACTGATCCGCGCGTTTCTCTCGGAATATGAAACCTCGCACAGCCGGCACGTCGCGCTTCTCAACGACGTGAAGTATCTCGTCGACGCGCAGCGCGAGGTGATCCTGAACCGCCAGCGCGACGTCGTGGCCGCGTTTGCGCGGCAGCTCGCGCGTGCCTACCCCGAGCGCGCCACGCGAGAAAACCAGACGGCGCTCACGATGATGGTGTTCGGCATGATCAACTGGACGTTCACCTGGCTCAAGCCTGGCGGACGCATGGGCTACCGGGAATTTGCCGAGCAGGTGGTGAGCATGGTCGACCACGGGCTCGGCTCGGCGCCCGCGTGATTGCGCACCACAGCAATATGCAATGCGGCTAATTGCCCGGGTTGCATATCCACGACAGTCTCTCAAGAACGCTCGTTCTTTTTAAATTTCATATAGAAATCAGTAGGTTGCCCAGCGCGAGCAAACGAATTAGGCGCAGGCTTCAAATTTTGATACGGGTTTTCCCTAGTGTCAGGGCAAGGTTTCCGCTAAAATCGTTTTTGCGGTGCACCAACGCCGCCTGACGAAAAGGAGAACCTGACCATGAACATGATTACACCCCGCGCCGCCAAGCCGATCGTCGCGCACGATCGCGTGTCGCTGCCAGCCGGACGTACGCCTGCTCTGGTCCGGGAACTCACCGCCGCCGACCGCGAGCGGCTACTGACGCACTTCCTCGCACTCGACGAAGACGACCGCCTGCTGCGCTTCGGGCAGGTGGTGCCCGACCACGTCATCGAGAATTATGTGCGCGCTATCGACTTCACCCGCGACACTGTGTTCGGCGTGTTCAACGATCAATTGCAGCTGACCGGCGTCGGCCATCTCGCTTACCTGCCGGCGGAAGGCGACAAGCGCACCGCCGAGTTTGGCGTTTCTGTGCTGGAAAGCGTGCGCGGCCAGGGTATCGGTTCCAGGCTGTTCGAGCGTGCGGCCATTCGCAGCCGTAACACGCATGTCACCATGCTCTACATGCACTGCCTGTCACGCAACTCGACGATGATGCACATCGCGAAGAAAGCGGGCATGAAGATCGAGTATGCATATGGCGAAGCGGACGCTTATCTGACGCTGCCGCCGGCGGACCAGACCAGCATCATCACCGAAATGCTGCAGGAACAGGCCGCAGTGTTCGACTACGCGCTCAAGCGCCAGGCACGTCGTGCGTCCCGCTTGCTCGAGACTTTCATGCCGGCCACCGCCGCCGCCTGAATCTCGCGTATCTCGCGAATAAAAGAAGGGCAGCCTTACCGCTGCCCTTTTTGTTGCCGCGCGCGCAGAAAGCGCCCGAACCCACGCGTCTTCATAAGATGGGTAGCGCCGTCGTCTCCTTGATGGTTTCCAGCGAGAAGCTTGTTTTGACGTCGATCACCGACGGATGATGCAGCAGTTGGTCCTGCACGAAGCGCGAAAAGTGCGCCATGTCTTCCACCTGAACCCGTAGCAGATAGTCCATGTCGCCGGTCATTGCGTGACAGGCCACGACTTCCGGCCAGGTCTGGACGGCCGCGCGGAACAGATCGGCGTGGGTCGCCTCGCCGCGCGGGCTGAGAGCCGAACCGCCGCGCTTCTCGAGTCGGACATTGACGTACGCAAGCAGATCAAGCCCAAGGCGCTGAGCGTCCAGCAATGCGACGTAGCCGCGAATCACCCCGCTCTCTTCCAGCCGCCGTATGCGCCGCAAGCACGGGCTCGGCGAAAGGTTGATGCGCTCGGCGATTTCCTGGTTCGACAAGCGGCCATTTTCCTGAAGGATCGTTAGAATACGCCGGTCGATTGCGTCTATCTCTATATTGGCCATTTTCTGCCGTCGTATCGTGGAATTGAGCTACAAATTAGCGCAACTCTATGGCCGCGCGATTAAGTTCGCAAGTTTCGGGCGCGATGTGGCCTTTACACTTGCGTCATTCGGTCGCGCCGTTTCGCATTCGGCGCGCGCGATTCCTGGCGCCGGGCGCCCTCGACATGGAGACAGACAATGCAGGTTCCAACCTGGGAAAACCCCGTCGGCACTGACGGCTTTGAATTCATCGAATACACGGCGCCCGATCCCAAGGCGCTCGGCAAACTGTTCGAGCAGATGGGTTTCACGGCTGTCGCGCGCCATCGTCATAAGGATGTGACGCTTTATCGTCAGGGCGAAATCAACTTTATCGTTAACGCGGAGCCGGATTCGTTCGCGCAACGCTTCGCGCGCCTGCATGGCCCGTCAATCTGCGCGATCGCGTTCCGGGTTCAGGACGCGGCGAAGGCCTACAAGCAGGCGATCGAAAAAGGCGCATGGGGCTTCGACAACAAGACGGGCCCGATGGAGCTGAACATTCCGGCCATCAAGGGCATCGGCGATTCGCTCATCTATTTCGTCGACCGCTGGCGCGGCAAGAACGGCGCGGCACCGGGCAGCGTCGGCAACATCGATATCTACGACGTGGACTTCGAGCCGATTCCCGGCGCGAATCCCAACCCCGTCGGTCACGGCCTGACCTACATCGACCACCTGACGCACAACGTCCACCGCGGCCGCATGCAGGAATGGGCCGAGTTCTACGAGCGGCTCTTCAACTTCCGCGAAGTGCGTTACTTCGACATCGAAGGCAAGGTGACGGGTGTGAAGTCCAAAGCAATGACGTCGCCGTGCGGCAAGATCCGCATTCCAATCAACGAGGAAGGTTCGGAAACGTCCGGGCAGATTCAGGAATATCTGGACGCGTATCACGGCGAAGGCATCCAGCACATCGCGCTCGGCAGCAACGACATTTATCGTACCGTCGACGGCCTGCGCGCGTCGAAAATCTCGCTGCTCGACACGATCGACACCTACTACGAACTGGTCGACCGCCGCGTGCCTAACCACGGCGAGCCGCTCGAGGAACTGCGCAAGCGCAAGATCCTGATCGACGGCGCGCCGGACGACTTGCTGCTGCAAATCTTCACCGAGAACCAGATCGGCCCGATTTTCTTCGAGATCATTCAGCGCAAGGGCAACCAGGGCTTCGGCGAGGGCAACTTCAAGGCGCTGTTCGAATCGATCGAACTGGATCAGATTCGCCGCGGCGTCGTGCAGGACAAGACCTGAAGCGCTAGCGCGCCGGGTGCCTCGCGCCGACCGCTGATACTGCACGCCCAACAAGCGCTGAAAATGCGGTGACAAAGCGACGCGCTGGCAAAACGACAAGGGCGAGGATCTCACGATCCTCGCCCTTGTCGTTTGCGCCGCTGCCCGACTATCAGCAGCGGCTAATTAAGCCATCAACCCGCCGCATCAGCAGCGAGTCATGAATTCTGGTCTTCCTTGCGAGACGCGCTCTCGCGCGCGACGCGGTCAATGGCGATACGCGCAGGCGCAACAAGCGCCGAGCGGCTGATCGCGCCAGCCGACGCCCCGGTGCTCGCGTTTGAACGCACCGGTGCGCTCATTGCGAAAAAGGCGGCCGAAACCATCAGGAAGGTCTGGATATTTCTAGTGTTCATGCGTACTCCTTTTCTAACTGCCCTGTTGTCCTGAAGCGCCGCAACATGCGACGCGTTACACAGACATTGCTCACAGGTGCCGGTTAGACAGACGCGTCCTCTGCGGTTCCGCGAACTTGTAGCTTTTACAGCTTGTTACACCGCCTGCCCAAGGCAGCTTGACCGAACTTCGCAAGACTACGCAATAGGCATGAAGGCCCGCCGGACGCTTTCGCCCCGGGAAATTTCCGGAGCGATGCGGCGGGTTTTCACCAGTGCTACCATCACTTAAAACACGTCAATATGGCGACCCCGGCCATACGCATTCACAAGATGCCGCGGCCCAAAAAGTTTTGGCGATCCCAAACTGGGTGGAGGAGTACACATAATGAATGCCCCGCTAGACGCCGGCCAGCGAGCCTCGCTCGAAGCCGCGCTATCTTCCGTCACGCTCGACGACAAATACACCCTGGAACGCGGCCGCGCGTACATGAGCGGCATCCAGGCGCTGGTGCGTCTGCCGATGTTGCAGCAGGAACGCGACCGCGCCGCCGGCCTCAACACGGCTGGCTTCATCTCCGGTTACCGCGGATCACCGCTCGGCGGACTCGACCAGTCCCTCTGGAAGGCGAAACAGCATCTCGCCGCGCACCAGGTCGTGTTCCAGCCCGGCGTCAACGAAGACCTCGCGGCCACCGCCGTCTGGGGTTCGCAGCAGGTGAATCTGTATCCCAGCGCCAAATACGACGGCGTGTTTTCGATGTGGTACGGCAAAGGCCCGGGCGTCGACCGTTCCGGCGACGTGTTCAAGCACGGCAATTCCGCAGGATCGTCGCGGCACGGCGGTGTGCTGGTGCTGGCCGGCGACGATCACGCAGCCAAATCCTCGACGCTCGCGCATCAGTCGGAACATATCTTCAAGGCGTGCGGCCTGCCGGTGCTGTTCCCGTCGAACGTGCAGGAATATCTCGACTTCGGTTTGCACGGCTGGGCGATGAGCCGCTATTCCGGCCTGTGGGTCGCGATGAAGTGCGTGACCGACGTGGTCGAGTCCTCGGCTTCCGTGGATATCGACCCGCATCGTACGAAAATCGTGCTTCCCGAAGACTTCGCCATGCCCGAGGGCGGGCTAAACATCCGCTGGCCGGACCCGCCGCTGGTTCAGGAAGCGCGTCTGCTCGACTACAAGTGGTACGCGGCGCTCGCGTACGTGCGCGCGAACAAACTCGACCGCGTCGAAATTGATTCGCCGCACGCGCGCTTCGGCATCATGACCGGCGGCAAGGCGTATCTCGACGTGCGCCAGGCGCTGACCGACCTCGGCCTCGACGACGAAACCTGCGCGCGTATCGGCATCCGCCTGTACAAAGTCGGCTGCGTGTGGCCGCTCGAAGCGCAAGGCGCGCAAGCCTTCGCACGCGGCCTAGACGAAATTCTGGTGGTAGAAGAAAAGCGTCAGATTCTCGAATACGCGATCAAGGAAGAGCTGTACAACTGGCCTGACACACAACGCCCGCGCGTATTCGGCAAGTTCGACGAAAAAGACGGTGCGGGCGGCGAATGGTCGGTGCCAATGGGCAACTGGCTGCTGCCGGCGCATTACGAACTGTCGCCCGCGATCATCGCGAAGGCGATCGCCGCGCGGCTCGCGAAGTTCGACCTGCCGTCCGACGTGCGCGCGCGCATCGCTGCGCGCATCGCCGTGATCGAAGCCAAGGAAAAGGCGCTCGCGCGCCCGCGTGTGGAAGTCGAGCGCAAGCCGTGGTTCTGCTCGGGCTGCCCGCACAACACGTCGACGAACGTGCCGGAAGGCTCGCGGGCGATGGCTGGCATCGGCTGCCACTACATGACGGTGTGGATGGACCGCAGCACGAGCACCTTCAGCCAGATGGGCGGCGAAGGCGTCGCGTGGATCGGCCAGGCGCCGTTCACCAACGACAAGCACGTGTTCGCCAATCTCGGCGACGGCACCTACTTCCACTCGGGCTTGCTGGCGATTCGCGCGGCGATCGCATCCAAGGCGAACATCACCTACAAGCTGCTCTACAACGATGCAGTCGCGATGACGGGCGGCCAGCCGGTCGACGGCGTACTGACCGTGCCGCAGATCACGCATCAGCTCGCCGCGGAAGGCGCGTCGAAAATCGTGATCGTGACCGATGAGCCCGAAAAATACTCGGGGAACGTTGGCCTCGCGCCGGGCATCGACATTCACCATCGCGACAAGCTCGACGAAGTGCAACGCCAGTTGCGCGAGATTCCCGGCACGACGATCCTGATCTACGACCAGACTTGTGCGACCGAAAAGCGCCGCCGCAGGAAACGCGGCGCGTATCCGGACCCGGCGCGGCGCGTCGTCATCAACGAGGCGGTGTGCGAAGGTTGCGGCGACTGCTCGGTGAAGTCGAACTGTCTGTCGGTCGAGCCGCTCGACACTGAATACGGCACGAAGCGGCAGATCAATCAGTCCACGTGCAACAAGGACTTCTCGTGCGTGAACGGCTTTTGCCCGAGCTTTGTGTCCGTGGAAGGCGGTCAGTTGCGTAAGCCGAAAGCGGCGTCCGGCATTGTCGGCGACGCCATGCCGCCGGTGCCGGAGCCCGCGCTGCCGTCTATCGACCGTCCTTACGGCGTGCTCGTGACCGGTGTGGGCGGCACGGGCGTCGTGACCATCGGCGCGCTGCTCGGCATGGCCGCGCATCTGGAGAACAAGGGTGTCACAGTGCTGGACGTCACCGGCCTGGCGCAAAAGGGCGGCGCCGTGATGAGCCATGTGCAGATCGCGAACAAGCCCGACGACATCCACGCCACTCGCATTGCGATGGGCGAAGCGAGTCTCGTGATCGGCTGCGACGCGATCGTGACGGCAAGCGACGAATGCGTGTCGCGCATGCAAGCCGGTCAGACGCGCGTGGTGCTGAATAGCGCGCATACGCCGACCGCCGAGCTCATCAAGAACCCGAACTGGCGCTTCCCGGGCAGCAGCACCGAAGCCGACGTGCGGGCGGGCGCCGGCGACGATTGCGTCGACACGGTGGACGCAAACCACTTCGCGGTCGCTCTGCTCGGCGATGCGATTTACACGAATCCGTTCGTGCTCGGCTATGCATGGCAGCGCGGCTGGGTGCCGCTCACCTATCAGTCGCTGATGCGCGCGATCGAACTGAACAACGTGCAGGTCGAGAAAAACCGCGCGGCATTCGAATGGGGCCGTCGCGCGGCACACGATGCGGCGGCCGTGCGCCGGTTCGCGCAATCGCAAGGCACGGGTGCTGCGGCTGACGCGGCAAGCAGCAAGATCATTTCGCTGCACACGCCCAAAGCGCTCGACACGCTGATCGACAAACGCGCGGCCTACCTCGCGGCCTGGCAAAACAGCGCGTATGCCGACCGTTATCGCGCGCTGGTCTCACAAGTGCGTGCCGCGGAATCGGCGCTTGATTCAAACGACGGCCAACTGCCGCTCACAGAAGCCGTCGCGAAGAACCTGCATAAGCTGATGGCTTACAAGGACGAGTACGAAGTCGCCCGCCTTTACAGCGATCCCGCGTTTATCGAAAAGCTGAAAGCGAACTTCGAGGGCGACTGGAAGCTGCACATCCACCTCGCGCCGCCGATGTTCTCGAAGAAGGACGCCCAAGGTCATCTGATCAAGAAGAAGTACGGCCCGTGGGTGTTCAGCGCGATGCACGTGCTGGCGAAGCTGAAGTTCCTGCGCGGTACCGCGCTCGACATCTTCGGCAAGACGGAAGAGCGGCGCACCGAGCGCGCGCTGATTGGCGAGTATGAAGCGCTGGTCCGCGAACTGATAAGCGGGCTGACCGCGCAGAACCGCGAGCTGGCAATTGAACTCGCGAATCTGCCGGACGGCATCCGCGGATTCGGGCACATCAAGGAAAACAACCTGAAGGGTGTGCGCGTGAAGTGGAACGACCTGCTCGCACGCTGGCGCTCGCCGCAAGCGGGAACGACGCAGCACGCGGCTTGACGGCAGCCACCGCGCGCCGCGCGCTGTCCCTTACGCGACGGCGCCGGCGCGGCGCATGAAAAAACGTCACGGAACCTGAGGTTCCGTGGCGTTTTTCTTTTCGCGGGGCCTATCGCGGCCCGCGCAGCAGGCGCCGCTTCGACTACTTGCCGTTCACCGACTTGCGCGCGTTCGCCGAAGCCACCGCGGTCATGTTGATGATCCGGCGCACCGTCGCAGCCGGCGTCAGCACGTGGACCGGCTTCTCAGCGCCGAGCAGGAACGGCCCGACCGTCACGCCTTCGCCGCCGACCATTTTTAGCAGGTTGTAAGCGATGTTCGCCGCTTCCACGTTCGGCATGATCAGCAGGTTGGCTTCGCCCGACAGCGTCGTGCCGGGGAAGGCGGCCTTGCGGACCACTTCTGACAGCGCCGCGTCGCCGTGCATTTCACCGTCGATTTCAAGCGTGGGGGCGCGTTCGACAATCAGCTTGCGAGCCGCGGCCATGCGCTGCGACGACGAAGACGGCGCGCTGCCGAAGTTTGAGTTGGACAGCAGCGCGACCTTCGGCGTGATGCCGAACTTCTCGATTTCGCGCGCGGCCAGCATGGTCATGTCGGCGAGCTGTTCGGCCGTCGGCACTTCGTTCACATACGTGTCGCAGATGAACAGATTGCGGCCCGGCAGCATCAGCAGATTCATCGCGGCGAAGTTCTGCACGTTGTCCGCCTTGCCCAGCACCTGCTCGATGAACTGCAGATGCGTGTGGTACTGGCCGATCATCCCGCAGATCATGCCGTCGGCTTCGCCCAGGCGCACGAGGATCGAGCCGATCAGCGTGTTGAACTTGCGCATGGCCGCCTTCGCCACGTCCGGCGTGACGCCTTCGCGCGCGCCCAGTTCGTGATACGCCTGCCAGCACTGCTGGTAGCGCGGATCGTCTTCCGGATCGACGATCTCGAAGTCTTCGCCGCACTTCAGCTTCGAGCCCATCTTCTTCAGGCGCATTTCGATCACCGACGGACGGCCGACCAGGATCGGCTTGGCGATCTTTTCCAGCAGCACGAATTGCGCGGCGCGCAGCACGCGTTCGTCCTCGCCTTCGGCGAACACGATGCGCGCCGGCTCGGACTTCGCCGCCGCGAACACCGGACGCATCACCATGCCGGTGCGATACACGGTGGTGCCGAGCTCTTCGCGATACGCGTCCATGTCCTTGATCGGACGGGTCGCCACGCCCGAATCCATGGCCGCTTGCGCGACGGCCGGCGCGATCTTGATGATGAGACGCGGATCGAACGGCTTCGGAATCAGATATTCCGGACCAAATTCGAGCGAATGTCCTTCATACGCCTTCGCGACTTCATCGCCCTGATCGGTTTCTTCTGCCAGTTCGGCGATCGCGCGCACGCACGCGAGCTTCATTTCTTCCGTGATGGTGGTCGCGCCGACATCCAGCGCGCCGCGGAAAATGAACGGGAAGCACAGCACGTTATTGACCTGGTTCGGATAGTCCGAACGGCCGGTCGCGATGATGCAGTCCGGGCGCACTTTCTTCGCCTCTTCCGGCCGGATTTCCGGCTCCGGATTGGCGAGCGCGAGAATCAGCGGCTGCGTTCCCATTTCGGCGACCATTTCCGGCTTCAGCACGCCGGCGCTCGAGCAGCCGAGGAACACGTCCGCGCCGCGAATCGCGTCACCCAGCGTGCGCGCCTCGGTGTTCGCCGCATAGCGTTCCTTCGACGGATCGAGGTTGCCGCGGCCTTCGTAAATCACGCCCTTGGAGTCGACGACGAGAATGTTGTCTTTCGACAAGCCCAGGTTCACGAGCAGATCCAGACACGCGATAGCCGCCGCGCCCGCGCCCGAGCAAACCAGTTTCACGCTGTCGAGCTGCTTGCCGACCACTTTCAGGCCGTTCAGAATCGCCGCGGACGCGATGATCGCCGTGCCGTGCTGATCGTCGTGAAAGACCGGAATCTTCATGCGCTCGCGCAGCTTCTTCTCAATGTAGAAGCACTCGGGCGCCTTGATGTCTTCCAGGTTGATGCCGCCGAGCGTGGGCTCGAGCATTGCAATGGCTTCGACCAGTTTGTCGGGATCGGACTCGGACAGCTCGATGTCGAACACGTCGATGCCGGCGAACTTCTTGAAGAGACAGCCCTTGCCTTCCATGACCGGCTTCGCCGCGAGCGGGCCGATGTTGCCGAGGCCGAGCACGGCCGTGCCGTTCGTGATCACGCCGACGAGGTTGCCGCGCGAGGTGTACTTTTGCGCGTCGAGCGGCTCGTCGTGGATCGCCATACAGGCCGCGGCCACGCCCGGCGAATACGCGAGAGACAAGTCGAGCTGGTTCGACAGCGGCTTGGTCGGCGTGACCGAAATCTTGCCGGGCTTCGGGTTCTGGTGATACGCGAGAGCGCTTTGCTTCAGTTGTTCGTCCATTTTTTGCCTGCGAGACGTAAGAAATTTGGGCCGGCACACCGCACGCCCGGTGGCGCTTCTTTGTATCGAATGGATAATCGACCGAGGCGCTTTTCGCGTGCGCCGGTTGGGCGCGGCGTCGGTCCTCGGCGGAGGGCGGGACGGTGCGGAGTGCTACGCGGGTCGGTTAGTGTACACCCCGCGCGTGTCGATGCACCGACTGGTTAATGCGGCTCGCCATCGGCGAAACACCCGCCAGACGTGCTGCGCCGCCGCATCGCTGCTGTTCGTACGTGAGCCTCCTCGGCAGGACCCGTTTCCGGTAAAATGTCGGCCTACGCGCGCAGCAAAAACCGGCCAGCCTCCACTGGCCGGCTGCATATTCCGCCCAGCACGGCGCGGCATATCCCGCTTGCTGCGCCAACGGGCTTCGCGCCCGCTTCTCCCCGCTCAACCCCAAGGATCCGCCCCATGACAGGCTTCGATCGCCAGACGATCTCCGACACCACCGCCAAGATGCTGCTCGAGGTACAAGCAGTACACTTCAACGCGGAGAAACCGTACATTTTCACGTCCGGCTGGGCGAGCCCGGTTTATATCGATTGCCGCAAGCTGATTTCTTATCCGCGCGTGCGCCGCGGCCTGATGGAAATGGCGGAAACCACGATCCTGCGCGACGTCGGCTATGAGCAGATCGACGCGGTGGCCGGCGGCGAAACTGCGGGCATTCCGTTCGCGGCATGGCTCTCCGACCGGTTGATGGTGCCGATGCAATACGTGCGCAAGAAGCCGAAGGGCTTTGGCCGCAATGCGCAGATCGAGGGTCTTCTGACCGAAGGTCAGCGTGTCCTGCTGGTCGAAGACCTGACCACGGACAGCCGCAGCAAGATCAACTTCATCAATGCGCTGCGCACTGCCGGCGCCACGGTAAATCACTGCTTCGTGCTGTTCCACTACAACATCTTCAAGGAAAGCGTGTCGGTGCTGAAAGACATCGACGTCGATCTGCACGCGCTCGCGACCTGGTGGGACGTGCTGCGCGTCGCAAAGGAAAACAAGTATTTCGACAGCAAGACGCTCGACGAAGTCGAAAAATTCCTGCACGCGCCGGCTGAATGGTCGGCGGCGCACGGCGGCGCGACTTCCACGCCGCAGTAAGCGAAGCTCGGCTCCGAGGCATCGACACAAGCAGAAAGGCCGCCTGTCGCAAGACAGGCGGCCTTTTTTCTGAACTGCAGTTCTTCTCCTGGCCGGGCGAAAAGCGCCGTGCGCCCCTAGGCGAGGTCGCCTGTATCTTCCGCGGAATGCGACGACAGGTTCAACAAGCCGTTGCTTTGCGCGTACTGGAACAGTTCCGAATCGCGGTCGATGCCGAGCTTGCGCATCGCCGTGTTTTTCTGCGTGCTGATCGTCTTGATGCTGCGGTTCAGTTGCTCGGAAATTTCCTTGATGGTCATTCCCGACACGAAAAGGCGCACGACCTCCAGTTCGCGCCTTGACAGCATCACCTCGTCGCTCCTGCCGCCGGCGTTCATGCGCAAGGCATCGAGCGAGGCCTTGACCGACGGGCTCAGATATTCCAGATGGCGGCTCACGTGCTGCACCGCGAGCCCAATGTGACTCAAGTCGTCGGACTTGTTCACGACCGAGGTCACTCCCAGCTCGCGCAGTCGCTGCAGCAATGCGGCGTTCTCCAGCATCGTCAGCACGACGATGGGAAGATTGGGGAAATTGCGGCGCAGGTAGCCGATCAACGGCAAACCGTCGCCGAACTGGCCGCCCGGCATGGCGAGATCGGTGACGAGCACGTCGCACTCGGTGGTTTGCAGCGTCTTGATCAGTTCCGTCGACTGCCTGGCTCTCGCGACCACCTGGATGCCGGGAAACTTGAGCAAAGCCTGTTCGGCGCCGAATAGGATGACCGGATGATCGTCCGCGATGACGACCTTGACTACGTCTTGCATTGCCCGCACCTCGACAGGAAAACCCCTCTCCAAAACTTCAGACATTCTTTCTTATTCTTAATGTTCAGTTGGACCTAGTAGGAACACGGGCCACATCGCGTAAATTCTTCCGACTATAGCCGATTTTAGGCTTGCAATCCGCTCCGACGCACAACAATGATGCATCGTACAGCTAATGTTAGACTTGATTCGCCCTTGAGACACAAAGTCGGGACAATAAACTTCGCGAGGCAGGCGCCTCGCGCCTTCGCAGCGACCTGATGCTGCACCGCATCCAAGGGGCGCCAGGCGCTCGCTCGGATCGACACAGGAGAACCGGCATATGCGCTTGCGTTGCCTGGTTGTTTCGCACGCTTCACCGTTTCGCCGCCTGCCGATTTTTGCCTGCGCCGCGCTTGGGATGGCGCTTTGGCTTGCGCATGGTGCGAGCGCTCGAGCCGAGGGCGCGTTTTCGCTGACGAGCGCCAGTTTCCGCGCCGGCGGCACCGTCAATTCTCCCCAGGTTTTCGATCAGGACGACTGCAAGGGCGGCAACCGCTCGCCGCAATTGACGTGGCGCGACGCGCCGCCCGGCACACGCGGTTTCGCGATCACGATGTTCGACCCCGACGCGCCGGGCCGCGGCTGGTGGCACTGGGCGGTCGCGGGCATTCCGGCGACCGTCGCAAGCCTGCCGGAGAACGCGAGCGCATCCGGCTTTCTGAAGAAGCTCGGCGCGGTGGAAGCCCGCAACGACTTCGACATCGACGGCTATGGCGGGCCCTGCCCGCCGCCGGGCAAACCGCACCGCTATGTGATCACCGTATATGCGCTGAATTCCGCCGACCTTCGCCTCGGGCAAGGCCGTCCGGCGCTGATGTTCGAGCACGAGATCGGCACGGCGGCAATCGGCAGCGCGAAGATGGTGGTGAATTACGGCCGGTAGCAGCGCTGTGGGCGTGAGCCGAGCCGTGCCAAGCTGATCGTCCACAGCGCTGCCCGCGAGGCGCAGCCGGGCCCGCTGCGCCGGCCACAGTCACGCCGCTGTCACTTCGTGCGGGCATCGTGGTTTTTCCGCTGTTTTTCGCGCCGTTTTTCCGCAGTCGCACACGCGCATGCCAATGAGGTCTTAAAATGGCGTTTTCGCGCAGCATGGCGCGCCGTTTCCCGAGCAGCCAGTGAGATTGAGATGAGCACAAAAGTTTTTGTCGACGGACAGGAAGGCACGACCGGCCTGAAGATTTTCGAATACCTGTCGCAGCGCGCGGACGTGGAAATCCTGCGTATCGACGAAGCGAAGCGCAAGGACATCGAGGAGCGCCGCCGTCTCATCAACGCGTCGGACGTCACGTTTCTGTGCCTGCCCGACGTCGCTTCGCGCGAATCGGCTTCGCTCGTAGAAAACGAGCGCACGGTGCTGATCGACGCGAGCACGGCCTTTCGCACGTCAGCGGACTGGGCTTACGGCCTGCCCGAACTCGCCCGCTCGCAGCGCGAACGCCTGCGCACGGCGAAACGCATTGCCGTGCCCGGCTGTCACGCATCGGCTTTCGTGCTCGCCATGCGCCCGCTCGTGGATGGCGGCGTGGTCGCGCCGGAGTTCGACGCCCATGCGTATTCGATCACCGGTTACAGCGGCGGCGGCAAGAAAATGATTGCCGACTACGAAGCCGGCGGCAACGATAAGCTGAAAAGCCCGCGTCCCTATGCGCTCGGCCTCACGCACAAGCATCTGCCGGAAATGGCGGCGCATACCGGCCTGAAGTCGGCACCGGTGTTCACGCCGATCGTCGGGGACTTCTACAAGGGCCTTGCGGTGACCACCTACTTCTCGCCGCGTCAGTTGGCGAAGAAAATCACGCCGCAAGAAGTGCAGGCGCTGCTCGCCGAGTACTACGCGGGTGAAGCGTTCGTGCGCGTCGCACCGTTCGATGCAGAAGCGAATCTCGACAACGGCTTCTTCGACGTGCAGGCGAACAATGACACAAATCGTGTCGATCTCTTCGTGTTCGGCACGGCGGAGCGCTTCGTGACCGTCGCGCGTCTCGACAATCTGGGCAAGGGCGCTTCCGGTGCGGCCATTCAGTGTATGAATCTCGCAATCGGCGCAGCCGAGGAAAGCGGTTTGAAACGATAACGAAAGTTCAAATAGCGCGGCAATTCCCTTTGTCAGCATTACGAAAGCCGGTCTTCAAAGACCGGCTTTTTTGTTTTAAACCGGCAAGCCGAAACTTTCTTTAACAGATAATCAGTAGTAGCCCGTATTACTTAAAAAATCGAAAAAGGGCTACGCCAGAATTTTTCAGGTAAGTATTCCCGCCATCGACCCACGCAGCATAGTTTTCCGCCTGGGGAAACTCCGGATTTTTTGTCGAACGGTCGTTCGAAGATGATTGAGCCATTTTGCCGCCAAGGCTTACCAGTCAAGGGCGTGCGGGGAAACAACGGCACGCCGCTGCGGGCCCGATTCGCGTTTTTGTTTAAAAGGGCCGCTTGCGCCCACGCACTGCGCGTGTCGCTGAAATGCCGCTGTTTGAATCGAGCTTTTTAGACGGCTCATTCAATTGACAGGCATTAATCGCGCGGCGAAATTAGCTCGCACAAATACATGAAGGGAGACAGCAACATGGCGGACGCCATTATTCGAGGCCTGGCAATGACTATTGTCACGACTCCTTTTCTTATTGCGTGTGGCGGCGGCAAATCCGACAATCCCGGCCCGATCAACGCGCCGCAATGCTCGGGTTCGAGCTGCGGTGTGCAGGGTCCGCCCGCTTCAAGCAGCACGTCGGCGGCGCTCTGCCCCGCGACCGCCGATATCGTCAAAAGCACATTCCTCGGCGGCGCCGGCAGTGGCGAGGTAGTCCAGTTGAACATCGACGCCACCGCGATGACCTACACCCTCAAGTGGCTCGAATCGCCGATTCCGCTGCGCACCGGCACCGTCACGCCGACGCGCGCCGGCACGCAGATCACGGGCGCGGTGATTCATCCGCCAACCGGCACGCTGCCGACCGCGGAGCAAACACGCTGCGCCTTCATTCTCGGCGCCGGCAGCGGCACGGCGGCCGGCGACGGCCAGCCCTACACGACGCCCGACTTCACCAACAACCCCAATCCGCCGATGATCCTCGTCGGTCAAGGCGTTGCGGGAGGCGGCATTCCAGGCGCGACGATCCAGTTCGACGGGCTGTCCATTCCGCTCATTGGCTCGGGCATCGGCGCGGTGCCGAACCGCCACTTCGACTTTTATCCGTTCCTCGGCTTCGCCAGCACGACCACCGACATCACGAAGCTGCCCGGCACCTACAACGGCTTGCTCTATCACCTCGCGCCGTCGGGCAACTACTCGACGGTCGCGACAAACACCGTCGAAACCTTCGACGCTAGCGGCACCTGCACGAGCAGCAACACCGCGAACCCGAACTACTCGCCGAACGCGGGCGGCTGCCTGTCCACCGGCAATCCGTGGACGCTCAACAGCAACGGCTACTTCGACAGCCAGCAGGCGCCGCAGATCGTCCAGCAGTTCCAGCTCCCGCTGATCGGCGCGACCGGCAAATCGGGCACTGCGCATATGGTGCTTGGCCAGATCAACGGCGCGACGGTGCCGCTCGTCGTGCGCACCGGCTATATCAACCTGGGCACGGCGCCGCTCCATCTCGACGCCAAGGTCGACGACGAATCCGGCATCGCAATGCTCGCCGCCGCGACGCCGCTCGCATCCGGCGGGTTCGACGGCGGCTATGTCGGCGCCGATTCGAACTTCAAGTACACCGCGACGCTGATCCAGGGCGCCGTCGGCACGTTCATCAATCCGACCACCTCGGCGGCCGAGAGCGGATTTGGTCTCGGCTACGGGCTGGCAAGCCCCGGACTCGTCGGCGTGCAGGACACGAACGGCAAGACCGGCCTCGCGATCGCGTCCGGCGGCCTTTACGCAATCGCGATCCAGGGCACGGAGAACGGCGGCATTGCGTCGACGTCGGCCAACTCGGACACCTCGAGCACGCCGTATTTCGGTATCGGAGCGCAGATCAGCAAATAGTCGACGCAGCAAATGCAGTTCGTAGACGAGACATAAAAGAGCAAGCGGTGGCTGGACTGGGAGCCGGCCATCTACAACGAAAAATTCCGGAGGCGGTATGAAATGGAGATTTCTGTCGGTGCTCGCATGTGCGGCACCGTTGCTGGCGGCATGCGGCGGTGGAGGCGGCGGCAATGGCGACGGTCCCGTGACGCAAGTTCGCCTGTGTCCCGCGGCGTTGGACTACAACACGGTCTACACAGGCGGCGGCGGTGACGGCGAACTCGTCAAGCTGCAGCTCGACACGACCAGGATGACCTGGCAGGTCACCTACGTCGAATCTCCGATTCCCGCGACCACCGGCACCGTCGTGCCGACGCGCGCCGGCCAGAGCGCGAGCGGTACGCTGACTCAGGAAACCTTGCTGCCGACCAACAAGCTCAACCAGTGCGCTTTCCGGCTGAACGGCGCGAGTCTGGACCCGAACCGTCCGGCGCGGATCTTTGTCGGCGAGGGCGTGGCAGGCGGCACGATTCCCGGTGCCGAAATTTCGTTCGGCGGCATTCTCGGTGTGGGCGCCGTACCGGACACCAAGTTCCCGTACTACCCGTTCATCGGCTTCTCGTCGATTGAAACGGATCTCGCCAAGGTGGCCGGCACCTACAACCAGTTGGGCTATCACCAGGTGCCGTCGCAGAATTTCGCGCCGGTCGCCGTGGATTCCAAGATCACGATCAATGCGGACGGCACGTGGACCGAGTGCGACAACTCCGGCGTGAACGCCGGCAAATGCC
The DNA here is from genome assembly GCF_000472445.1 of Burkholderia sp. WSM2230. Classification (GTDB taxonomy): domain Bacteria; phylum Pseudomonadota; class Gammaproteobacteria; order Burkholderiales; family Burkholderiaceae; genus Paraburkholderia. The sequence goes on along the minus strand of NZ_AXAJ01000002.1, from coordinate 629,991 downwards.
AGCAGCCGGGCAGCAACTTCACGCAGGCGTCGGACGGCAGCGGCGCGTTCCAGACCAACAACTTCCAGGGACAGGCGAAGCCCACACTCGCCACCACACCGGAAGCTCGCGGCTACATGATCGTCGGCAAGCTGCGCAATCAACTGGTGCCGATTCTGGTGCGCACGGGGGCGGCCAACTCGTCGGTGACCGTGCCGCAAAACGGCGCGCTCGGCCCCTATGCGGACGACGAATCCGGCATCTCGATTCTCGCGCCGCAGAGCTCAACCGCGGTCAACTCGCAGAACGGCGAGTACATCGGCGTGGATAGTCAGTTCGACTATCGCACCACGGCGCTGGCAGGCACTCAGGCGACGCTGCTCGACCCGTTCAACCCGTCGCAGGCCTCGCTCGCGACCGCGCTGAACCTCGACTTCACGCAGACCGTGCCGGGCGTGGTCACGACGACGCATGTGGGCGCATCCACGGGCAATACGCCGACCGGAAAGATGATTTTCACCGGCGGGGTGTTCGGCTATCTCGATCTGACCAACGCAGCCTCGCCGTACTTCACGATAGGCGCCTTCGTTCAGTAACGGGCGCGTCCCGCGCCGTAAGCACGCAACGAGGCGTTCGCGCCCCGGCCGCCGCCCGCACTCGCCACGCGGCGGCCGGCGCAGCACCTGTGCCGCGCGCCGGCCTCGCGGCCTACCCGCCAACGTTCGCCGCGCGCGCCTTGCGTCCGACGAGCGCTCAAGGAGGAGCAACAACATGAAAAGAATCTATCTCGCGATGCTGGCCGCGTGCCTGTCGGTCAGCGCTCACGCGCAACATGCGGGCGATAACGTCGCCGTGCTCGGCTGGTTTCACGTCATGCCAAAAGATTCGAGCACGCCGCTGACCACCAATGTGGCGCCAACGCCGATCAACACGCCGCTGCGCCTGCCGAGTTCGTTCACCTCGGCGGGCACGAGTCTGTCGACGAACACCGCCAACACGGTCGGCCTCGTGTTCAGCCATTACCTGACCGACCACATTGCGGTGACGACGGTGGCGGGCGTGCCGCCTGTCTTCAAGATCTACGGGCACGGCACGATCAAGCCGCCGGGGCCGGCCGGCGCGCTCGGCCAGCAGGATATCGGCGATCCGCAATCGAACCCGATTGTCAAAAGCGTGCGCCAGTGGAGTCCGGCGCTGCTCTTTCAGTACTACTTCAATGCGCCGACGGCGAAGTTCAGGCCGTTTGTAGGTGTCGGCGTGTCGTACAACTGGTTCTCTGACATTCAGTTGAGCCAGAACTTCGTCCAGTCGACGCAGGACAATCTCGGCGCCATTCTCGCCGCGGGCGCGGGGAAGCCGGGCAAGACACAGGTGTCGGCGAAGGCTTCGTCGTCGTGGGCGCCCGTCTTCAACGCGGGGCTCGCGTACAACATCACGGACCATTGGGGTCTGGTGGCCTCGGTGACCTACATTCCGCTGAAGACGACTTCGTCCGTAATCATCAAGGCGGCGGACGGCACAGAGTTGGGTGTCTCGAAGGCCGAGTTGAAAGCGGACCCGATCATCTCCTTCCTCGCCGTTTCATACAAGTTCTGAGGGAGAGCGATGGGCACGCTCGCGCCGAAGTTCAACTGCGCCGAAGCCGACGGCCCTTTGGAGTGTCAGCCGGTTTTGGGGCTTCTGGAGCCGGGGATGATTTTGGGCAAAAAAAAGCCCGCCTAAGTTGGCGGGCTGAATCCATATCAGAGGAGACATGGAGGAGACAAGACAAACTATAGCAAACAGTTTGGTGCGACGCAACATGAAAATCAGGGTTCTCCCGTCTTGTTGCGATTTCGCCACATATGCTTGGTCGCCGCGCTTGCAGGCTCGCGGCCGTCAGTGTCTGACCAGCGCCATCATCGCGCCAAAGCCGACGAACACGCCGCCCGTCAGCCGGTTGAACATGCGCGCGACACTGCGGCTCTTCAGCCGGCTGCCAATGCGCGTGCCGAATCCCGCGTAGACGAGATACCAGCTCACCTCGATAACGGCGAACGTGGCCACCAGAATGCCAAATTGAGGCAGCTTGGGCAGGGTGGCGTCGATGAATTGCGGCAGCAGCGCGGCGGCAAACAGGATCGCCTTCGGATTGCTGCCCGCGACCAGGAAGCCGTTGCGAAACAGGGCGACACGCGAATGGGCCGGCTTTGCCGCCAGTTCTTCGACTTCCGATGCGGCCGTCTCGTCAGCGGGGGCGCGCCACGCCTTGATGCCCAGATAGATCAGGTACGCCGCGCCGATCAAGCGCAGCGCGTTGAAAAGAGCCGGCCACGCTTCAAGAAAGACGCCGAGCCCCGCCGCCGATACCGCCAGCATCAGCACCAGCGCCGACAGGCAGCCCGCCATGGTTGCGCCCGTGCGCCGCAGGCCGTGGCGCGCGCCGTGCGTCATGACGAGCAGCATGTTCGGGCCAGGAATGGCGCACACGACAAAAACGGTGGCGACAAACAACCACCAGGTATGCAGACTCATGACATCACCGTGTAGAGAATTGGACCGCCATTATCCATTGGCGCGCGGTTGTCCGCGCGTCGGGCTTGGCAGCGCCCACCAGCGTTGTCCGTGCGCCGTGCGCCGTGCGCCGAGAGCGCCGCGCGCCACGCGCCGCGCGCCACGCGCCACGCACCGAGCACCGAGCACCGCGAGCCGCGAGCACCGAGCACCGCGAGCCGCGAGCCCCGAGCCACGAGCCACGAGCCACGAGCCCCGAGCCACGAGCCGCGCTAGCAGCATCCGTCAGCGGCCGGCCCGGCGCGCCGCCACCTGGCCCAGCACCGCGAAATCCTTCTCGCCGTCGCCGTGCGCAATAGCTTCGATCAGGCTGTCGCGGACGACGCTCGCAATCGGCAGCGGCGTCGTGACCGCATCGGCTGCGGCCAGCGCAAGGCGCAAGTCCTTCAGTCCCAGACGCGCCTTGAACAGTGCCGGCTCGTAGCTGTCTTCCGCGATCATCTTGCCGTAGCCCGCGTACACCGGTCCCGGGAAAATGCCGCTCGTGATGACGTCGAGGAAATCCTGGATCGCGAGGCCGTGTCCGGACACCAATGCAGCCGCTTCACCAAGCGTCTCGACGGCCGCGCCGAGCATGAAGTTCGCCGCCACCTTGATGACGTTCGCCTGTTGCGGCAGCGAGCCGATGCGCCACGTTTTCTGACCGACTGCGTCGAAAATCGGCTGCACCCGGTCGATCGCCTCAGCGGGGCCGCCGGCGACAATCGTCAGCTTGCCTGCCGCGGCCACGTCGGGCCGGCCGAGCACCGGAGCCGCGACGTAATTCACACCACGCGACGCGTGCGCTGTCGCCAGTTCCTCGGCCAGCGCCACCGAAATCGTCGCCATGTTCACGTGAATCAGCCCGCGCGGCGCGTGCTCGAGCAGCGAGGCCGTCACGACCTCGCGCAGCGCGGCGTCGTCGGCGAGCATGGAAAACACGGCGTCGCCGGCAAATGCTTCGGCCGGCGTGGCGACGATTCGCGCGCCGCTCTGGGCGAGCGCTTGCGCGCGCTCCGGCGAGCGGTTCCACACGCGTACCTGGTGCCCCGCTTTCAGAATGTTTGCGACCATCGCGGCACCCATCTCGCCGAGACCGATAAAACCAATGTCCATCTGTGACTCCGTCATCTGAAGATGTGGAAGTAAAGCACACTCATGCGACAGGTGCAGAAAACCACGCAATCGCGGGAGGCAACTGCACGAGCAACGCAAACACAGCGGAAACGCAACGGAAAACGCAACTCGGGCGGCGAATGCCGCAAAGACAGCGGCCTGCATGGCGCGTCGCACCCGCCACGCAATGCCGCGCGGTGCGATACTGCGACGATGGTCACCGCGACTTTCCGCTTCTACGAGGAGTTGAACGATTTTCTCGCCCGGCCGCTGCGCCGGCGCGCGTTTGCCTATGCGTGCGCGCGCGACGCCACCACGAAGCATGCAATCGAAGCGCTCGGCGTGCCGCATACCGAAGTCGAACTGATCCTCGTGAACGGCGAGTCGGTCGGTTTCTATCACCCTATCGCGGACGGCGACCGCGTCGCCGTTTATCCGAAGTTTGAGGCGCTCGATATCCGGCCGCTGCTGCGAGTGCGCGAACGACCGCTGCGCGTTGTGCGCTTCATCGCCGATGCGCATCTAGGCGGGCTCGCCCCGCTGCTGCGGCTCGCGGGCTTCGACACGCTGTACGACAACCACTTTCCCGACGCGCACATCGAAGCGCTTGCCGCCGCCGAAGACCGCATCGTGCTCACCCGCGACCGCGAGCTCTTGAAACGCCGCACGATCACGCATGGATGCTACGTGCGCGCGTTGCGGCCGCGCGAGCAATTGCGCGAAGTGTTCGAGCGGCTGGATCTAGCGGGCAGCGCGCAACCGTTCCGCCTATGTCTGATGTGCAACGCGCCGCTCAGGCGCATCGCGCGCGACGAAGTGGGCGACCGCGCCCCCGACGGCGTATTGCAGCGGCACGCGCAGTTCGTCACCTGCGACGTGTGCCGCCGCGTGTTCTGGGAAGGCACGCATTGGCAGCGGATGCGCGCGTTGATCGACAGCGTCGCGGCAAGGCCGACTGTGTCCGACGCCGGCGCTGACGGTGCTGACGGTGCTGACGGTGCTGCCGGTGCTGGCGGTGCTGGCGGTGCTGACAGTGCTGACGGTGCTGGCGGTGCACCCGGCGCTCCCGACGCCCCCGCGTGACGCACGGCGCGGCGCGCTCGCCCGCGGCAACGCAGCCTGCGTACAATGCGGGATTACCTATCTGGCAGAGGCCTGACGTATGGCGATGAAAAAGACCGACCTTGAAAAGAACAAGGCACTCAAGCTCAATAATGCGATGAAGCAAGGCACCGCCGAGCGCTTCGGCAAGGCCGCGGCTGCGGCGCCGAAAATCGACCGCCGCGAGCAGCGCAAGCTCGATCAGGCGCAGGGTTTGGTCGCGTTCGCGTGCAAGCTGAACGGCGATCTGGTTGCGGAGCTCAAAGAGCGCGCCGCCACGCATCCCGAAGGCATGACTGGACTGCTCAACGAAGTGATCAAGCGCGGTCTGGCGGAGTAAGCGCGCTAGTGCCGTGGACGCGCGCGGCATGAGCCTTTGCGGCGCGCTTGCCGCCATGCCGCGAACCGTCCCGACGAACGCTACCGCAAAACGAAAAGGCCAGAGCATGAGCTCTGGCCTTTTTGCTTGCGGCGCCTGCTTTCGACCCGGCCGACACGCGCCGCATTAGCGGCCTGCGCACCCGGTGAAGCAGCGCTCGCTGCCGGACAAGCCTTCTTAGTTCTGCGTGCCCTTGTCGTTCGTGCCTGCTGCCGATGCCGCCGCCGCGACCGGAGCGCGCTTGCCGTGCGACTTCAGCTTCTTGACGTGGTGCTTCTTCGGTGCGCTAGCTGCAGCGGCCGGAGCGGCTGCGTCCGACGCTTGTGCGAAAGCCTGAACCGAGACCAGCGCGATGGATGCAGCTGCGAGCGAGACGATAACTTTTTTCATGTGTTTTTCCCCAAACCTCAACGACTGAGTCAGTGTGAATGAAATAGCTGCACGGTGAAGCAGGTAGGGCTCAGGAGCCTTACCGCTCCCCGCGGGAGAGTATTACCTGGCATAGGCGGTTTGTCATGCGCGAAACCCGATATGTATTTTCCTGGAGACAGCTTGCTTTCGGCATGCTTTCACTCATGAGGCCCCGTATACGGGAAATCACCTGGCTTCAGACCAGATTGCGCAGCAGGCTGGCGGTTTCGAGCAGTGTCGGCAGAACGCGGTGCAGCGCCGCGCTGGGGGACTCCTCCCCAATCGGCATGCTCACGCTGATCGCGGCAACGACCGTGCCGTGCCGGTCGCGCAAGGGCACCGCGACGCCGCGCACACCGAGTTCGAGTTGCTGGTCGGTGACCACATAGCCATTGCGCCGGATTTCGCCGAGCACTTCGCGCAGCCGTTCCACGGTGGAATAGGTGTGCGGGGTGAACACCTTGATCGGATACGACGCCAGCCATTGCTCGATGCTCTCCGGCGCCTGGAACGCCAGCAAGACCAGTCCCGCCGACGACAAAGGCGCCGGGGCGCGCGAGCCCAGTACGAAGCCGACCGCCATCGCGCGGTTCACGCCGTTGCGAGCCACGTAGACCACGTCGTGTTCGTCGAGAATCGCGACGAGCGCCGTTTCCTGAAGCGTCGCGGTGATGCGCTGCAGGAAGGGCTGCACGGTGCGCGGCAAACGCGCCGAGTCGAGATACGACTGCCCCAGCCGCAGGACACGCGGCGCGAGCCAGAAAAGCTTGCCATCGGTGTCGACGTAGCCGAGTTCACGCAGCGTCAGCAGATAGCGGCGCGCCGCCGTGCGCGACAGACCCGCGCGGCCGGCCACCGCGGTCGGCGTCATGCGCGCGTGTTCTTCGTCGAATGCCTCGATGATCGCCAGGGCCTTCGCGGCGCCGGCGATCCAGTCTTTGTCGTCCATCGGGTTGCCTGAGATGTGGCCGGCTGATGTGGCCAACTGATGTGGCCGCTGGCGCGGTCAGCGTGTGGTCACGCGGCCGCGTCGTCGTGCGGTCGTGTCGTCGTGCAGTCGTGTCGTCACCGGCCGCGTGGCGAAGACGGCCGGTGCGCGGGACGCCGGTCATTGCGCGCAATTGTGCCCGAAGCCGCGCTGACCTTGCGCGGTTATCGCGCGGAAAGGGGGGAATCTCAGGTGACGGTTCGGCTTGCAGTCGCAGGACTGGCGGGGGCTCACGAACCAACCCCGCTCGAAGGCGTATGGGAGGCGGCCGCCGCGGCTGCACGACGGCGATCAGGCCGCCCGGGGGTGCGCATACTGATGATGCTGGACGTCGCCGGTCGGCGGAAACACGCACCAGCAACCGTCGTCATGACGGAAGAAGAAAAGTCCGCGTGAGCCGTTTCCGGCCGAAGTCTCGACGCGGACATAGCGTCGGCCGCCCACGCGCGTACGGCTGAATTCGGTGACATGAAGATCCGCGGAAGGCGCTGGCGCGAGCCATTTCTCGACCAGGAAACGCAACGAGTGTTCGCTTGCGCCTCTCATGATCCACTCCTCGCCGGTTTGTTTTTCCGTGCTTCGCGAGTCGTGTCCGTGGTGTCGTCGCTTTCGTGACTGCCCGTTGAGCTTTCGTCCCGCTCGGCCGATGCAAGCGCTATCTCGCGGTTCGTGGCTGCTGCCCGCAGCGTGCTGCAGTGAGCCGCATGCCGGAGATCCGAGAGGAGACGGACCAACTGTCGTGCTGTTCTGCGCTTCATTCCACACCCCCGCACTGCATCAAGGACTTCAGAAAACACTTTAACTCTATGCCTGGATCGGGCGTTGCCAAACCTTTTTTGACTAAATAGCAACAGCTGCGCTTGCAAAAATAGACACGCAATCTTCGTACCGTCCGGCTTCAATTTGCGCGCCGCGCGCGAGGCAATCTGTACGCTCGCGAGCCAACGACAGACGAAACCGGTACGTCCGCAAAAGCGCGGCGCCATTGGCAGTTGTCCACAGCGGCCTTTGCATAACGTTGGGATAGCGCATGGAACAGCCTGTGCGCCGAATCTTCATAACAGGGGTCTGCTGTCTGTCTCTGCGAAACTTATCCCGGGCTGGTAGTTTTTCTACAGAACCGTCCCGCACGGTTATCGGATTCGCACTACCTTGATGTACGGAAGAATCCGCAGTTATCCACAGAGCGGGCTTACCCTTGTTAACTACTACTACGTATGTATACGAAGAAAGTAAATGACATAGGAGAACTGCCGCTGCGCGCCGCTTTTGCAAGCGGAGCGCGCTGCGTTGTGGGACGATGCGGGTTGGGTCGGGAAGCTTCAGCGGATCGTGTCCGCTTCGCTCGCTGGCCGGATAGCAGCGGCCGTGCCGATGAGGTCCGGTGTGTCCGACACTGACGCAGGCGACGGCGCGGGCGCTGTTGCTGGTGCCACCGCCTCGACTGGCACAGGTAACAGGCGCGTCTCGATGCGGTCATTGACGACAGGCTGTGTCCGCACGACCGTCTGCAGATAATGGTCGACCAGACCGAAGAAGCGGTCGTAGAACTTGCCCGACGGAATTGTTTCGCTGGAGATCTTCACCATGGCGTCGCTGTTCGAGCGGATCGGCAGCGACAGCGAACCGAGCACGCTCAACCCGACGCTCGCCGAGGTATCGCTCTTCTTCAGCGCGAAGCCGTTCTGCACAGCGTTCACGTAGACGATGCTCGAACTGCTCGCCTCCTCGCCCGGCGTGCACACCACGTGAAATTCGACGACAACGTGCGTATCGCCGGACGGCTGGAAGTTCTTCGTGCCGTCGACGGTATCGTTACGCGTCATCGTCGTCAGATAGCCCTGGCTCAGCAAAGCGCGACGCGCGGCTTCGCACGTGTCAGTCACGCTCGAATTGAAATTGCGTGCATAAGGGCTCGCACCGGTTTCAAACAGCTCCTGCTGGAACTTGGGCGTCGGCGCGCTGCTGCAAGCGGCGAGCATCAGCACGCCGCATAAGGAGGCGACAGTGGTCTTCAAAAGCGAGGTAGACATGGTCAATCTAAAAAACGCTGCTTAGGTGCGCGAGGAACCGCGGAGGAAATGCATTGTAGAGCGGTTGGCGTACGTGCGTAAAAAGCGTGCAGCGAAGCAGACGGTGCGCGCATTGCGCCGCCTTTCACGGTGTATCGGATGGGGAGAAAGCAGGCTGACTTGTTGCGAGTGCCTTGATGCGTTGCGTGCAGGCGTCGCTAGAGAAAACGAATCGCCGACGTTCAGTTTGACGTCGCAGGAAGCCCCGCCGACGTCACCGCGCCGCCAGTGCTGGTGCTGGTGCTGGTGCTGGTGCTGGTGCTGGTGCTCGGAGCATTCGCGGAAGGAACGGCGAACGCGTTGGTCCAGTTCCCGGCCGCGGCCGGGCAACGACCGGACACGCGGGCGTCGCAGAGATCTGTCTGGGCGTTGGGGTTTTTTGCCGAATCTTGCTGGGTGGCGACGTTCGCGAAGTCGCCGGCGCGCAAACTGACCTTCTTTGCGTATGCCTGTGAGCCGCCATAGCTCTTGAGCGCGGCGTTCATATCGCCGTTGGCCGAGCGCATGTAGCCGTACAGGATCGCGGAGCCTACTTCGATGTTCGCTGTCGGCTCGGTGAGATCCTTCACGTTCCGCAGAAGCCCGCGATGCGCGCTCGGCACGACCTGCATGAGGCCGGTTGCGCCGTTCGCGCCCCTCGCCTTTTCCTTGAAGCGCGATTCGATCGAAATGATTGCCAGCAGCAATGCAGGAGGCAATGAATATTTCGATGCGGCGGATTGCACTGCATCCGAGATTTTTTCCGCCTTTTCCTTCGCGAGGCCAAACTTCTGCGTCAGATACGCGGACACGCGGTCGCCATTTTCCTCGGCCATCGCGGATTGAGCGAGGCCGAGCGAAAAGAGAATCAGGCAGAGTAACCGGCTCATAGGAAACGTCTGAGGAAAAAGTCTGCGCATTATAACCGTGCCTTAAAAAGTGGCATCTACTGGGTCGAATGCGGATGCAGACGGTCGGGCAGGTGCCCTAGGTCGGCTAGTACAGGCTTGCGCGCCGCCGCACGGCTTGCAGGCTCCGCTTTAATACTTGAACAGCATGTCGGTTAGTTGCGTATTTGACTTGAGCTGGCCGTTGGCAGCAATCCGCGCGGCGGCGAAAAAGCCTGCCTTCCACCGATTTGAGACAATGGCGGTCGCGCGGTCGACGAACAGCCGTTCGCGTCAATCGCAGATCTATGGAACACGACACGTCCTCTGTATGAGCAAGACCGCATTTATCCCGAGCGTCCCCGCAGCGTCAGAGGACGATTTCGAAATTTCCGCGATGTCGAGGCTCGCCGGCTATCGGCGCTTCTTCGGCGTGTTGAAGGTGGTCCGAACCACGGACGGCCGCGTACTGTTCCCGTTCGACGGCGCTCCAGAACTCGGGCCCTACCCGACCAAACTCGAAGCGATCGCGGCCGCGCAGGTCTACGGTGAGCACATCGTCACGAGCGACCTTGCCCGGCCGGAGTTGTAATGGAGGGCGACATGGGCCGTGAAATTAGTCGCGGCCGCTGCATCAAGGAAACGCGATAAAAAAGCGCCGGCTGTTTAGCCGGCGCTGCGAGAGTTGACTGAATGGGCGTCCAGCCATTCTCCTTTGATGCCGCTAGTGGACCTCGGGGACGCGTGCCGGCTCGCGAGAGACGTGGTCGTGCGAACGATTCAGTATTTCGCCCGGCGGCCTGCCTATCAGGTGTCCAGGACAGAAAATCTAGGCGCCAACTACGTCTTTACCTATTCGTATAACCGAAACAGCCTGTCAGACATTCAAAGCCATTGAATGGATGGAGCTCTTTTTGGGGGCTTGGTGCGGCATCCTGCGGATGCTGCACAAAAGACGCCTCAGGCCTGGCGGAAATGGACTCGGCATAGGCAGGTCTCAAGCCCTGCAAGTCGCAAATCAGGCATGTCATATACGTGCACGTGCGTTCGACCGGGCGCGCTCTCAGCACAGCACCGCTGGAACAACTTACGAGCACTGTCAAGGCAGGGATGACTGCGCCTGGCACCGGTAAGGAGTTTTCATTGAGGTATACTCCCCCACCCTATGAGGAGGAATCGTGGGTCACACCATTCGCGAGAAGCAAAAGCTGCTCAACAGAGTTCGCCGGATCAAAGGGCAGGTTGAGGCCATCGAACGCGCACTCGAAGACGAGCGTGGGTGCAACGACGTCCTGCAACAAATCACCAGTTGCCGGGGCGCGATGAATGGTTTGCTGGCAGTGGTACTTGAGGACCACATTCGCTCCCATCTCGTTGACGCAGACGAAGCTGGCACCCACCACGACGGTAGCGCGACGGAGCAGTTAATCGAAGTAGTCCACAGCTACTTCAAGTAGAGGTAGAGATGAGCGATTTGGAGAACAGCCCCTTTGGCGCGGGGCACGACCATGTCTTTCTAGGTGCAGGCCACGAAAAAAACGAGCGCAAGACATGGGCGGTGATTGCCCTGTGCAGTGCGATGATGCTAATTGAAATCGTCGGTGGCACTCTGTTCGGCTCTTTGGCGCTAGTCGCCGATGGGCTCCATATGTCGACCCACGCAGGTGCCATGCTAATCGCGGCGTTCGCGTACACCTACGCGCGCAAGCATGCTACCGATTCACGGTTTGTTTTCGGCACCGGCAAGCTCGGCGACCTGGCAGGCTTCACCAGCGCCATCGTACTCGCGATGATTGCGCTGCTGATTGGCTACGAGGCGGTCTCGCGATTCCTCTCACCGGTCCCCATTCACTTCAGCGAAGCGATTCCCCTCGCAGTGATAGGTCTGCTTGTCAATGTCGCGAGTGTCTGGCTGCTCAGTGGTGACCATCACGGCCACAGCCATGGTCACGGCCATAGTCATGGTCACGACGAACACGCTCACGCGGATGAAGTGATGCGCGTGGTCGCACCGTCCGGCGCGTTTGCGGTCTCGATTTTCGAGGATGGTGTGCCAGCGGTGTTTCGCATCACGCCGGAAACTGAAGGTTCCAGGCTTGAGGCAGCAGCAATTTCCGTGACGACAATTCGGTCCGATGGTACGCGCCAGTCGTTCGCGTTTGCTGACCGGGGGGGTTATTTTGAGTCGAAAGAGGACATCCCCGAGCCGCATGCATTCAAAGCCCTTGTTGCGCTGCCGGATGGCCAACATGAAGTGGAATTCGAAGAGCACGAGCACGGCCATGTCGATGCTCATGGCACTGCTACCCGGGACCACAACATCCGCTCGGCGTACGTGCACGTGATGGCGGACGCAGCAGTCTCGGTGCTGGCCATCATTGGACTGGTGCTGGCACGCGCATTCGGCTGGCTCTGGATGGACCCGCTTGCTGGCGTCATCGGCGCCCTGGTGATTGCAAACTGGTCCTACGGCCTGATGCGTGACACAGGTGGAATCCTGCTGGACATGAATCCGGACCGGCGTATGGTGGACAGCGTCCGTCATGTGATTGAAGACAACGGTGACAAGGTGCTCGACCTGCACGTATGGCGCCTCGGCCCGGGTCACATGAGCGCTGTCGTATCAGTGACAACGACTGATACGCAGCGTACTCCAGGCTTCTATCACGCGGCACTGAAACGCTTCAAAGCACTGTCGCATCTGACGGTCGAGGTCAATCCCATTCCGGCGGCTTAAGCGATGGCCGTGAAATCACCATGCATTGACGTGTGCACGTTACTCATCGTCCGAGGCGGCCGGGAAAGACTTCACGCTGACAGACATCGCTTGCTGTTGACGCGTCGCGGCTTGTGTACCGGGACGCTCTCTCGAGTCTATAGTCGCCGCCAGCTGTGACTTAGGCTTGAGGAGATTACCAATAACGACGACCAGCAGAAGCAGTAGTAGCGCGATGGTCCACCCGCCTTTCGGCGCGACGACCATTGCGAAGATGATGGTGATGACAGCGCCTCCGACGCCCGCCCCCGACTTCTTCCCGCGAACCATTGGCCTGCCCCTTTATTTACTTCGTTCATGCGATTCGAGCATGAGCGGACCGCATTTGTGGCTGTTGGCAGTTCCGGACGTCAGACCGATGCCGATAGTCTTGACCTTTTCGACCGTACCAAATAGCGGCGAATGTTGATTGCACGCTTGCTGACAACAACGGAAGTGCCGCCCGCACACGCGCATCATTCCGAATGGCATCTTGAACAAATCTGCCAGCCAAAGCCGCCACTTTTCCACTCGCAATTAGAAGCGTTTGCGCTTTGCAATAAATTACTTGTCGACAAAAAGTGGGAGGGAAACGGATAGAAGCGTTTATATGTAAACGCTTCTATCTACGGTCGGCAGAAACCGGCAAGCACGAATCCCCTCACTCCACCGTCACCGACTTCGCCAGATTCCGCGGCTTATCCACATCCGTCCCCCGCGCACAAGCCGTGTGATACGCGAGCAACTGCAGCGGCACCACATGCAGAATCGGCGAGAGCAGCCCATAGTGCTCCGGCATTCGAATCACGTGAATGCCATCGTCGTTGACGATCCTGGTGTCCGCATCCGCGAACACATACAGCTGGCCGCCGCGGGCGCGCACTTCCTGAATGTTCGACTTGAGCTTCTCGAGCAACGCGTCGTTCGGCGCCACCGTCACGACCGGCATCGCCTCGGTCACGAGCGCCAGCGGTCCGTGCTTCAATTCGCCAGCCGGATAAGCTTCCGCATGAATGTAAGAGATTTCTTTTAGCTTCAATGCACCTTCAAGTGCAATCGGATAGTGCATGCCGCGCCCGAGGAAAAGCGCATGTTCCTTGCGCGAAAATTCCTCCGACCACGCGATAATCTGCGGCTCCAGCGCGAGCACGCTGTTAAGCGCGGCCGGCAAATGGCGCAGTTGCCGCAAGTATTGGGCTTCCTGCTCAGGGCTCACACGTCCGCGCAACTTCGCGAGCGTGACGGCCAGCACGAACAGCGCGACCAGCTGAGTGGTGAACGCCTTCGTGGATGCCACGCCGATTTCGCGGCCCGCATGCGTGAGAAACGCCAGTTCGGTCTGACGCACCATCGCGCTCGTGCTGACGTTGCACACGGCAAGCGTGTGCCGATGCCCCAGCTCCTGCGCGTGCTTGAGCGCTGCAAGCGTGTCCGCGGTTTCGCCCGACTGCGAGATCACCACGACCAGCGACTTCGGATTCGGCACCGACTCGCGGTAGCGATACTCGCTGGCAATTTCCACCTGCGTCGGAATCTTCGCAATCGATTCGAGCCAATACTTCGCGGTGAGCCCCGAGTAGTAGCTCGTGCCGCAAGCGAGGATCAGCAGATTGTCGATATCAGCAAAGACTGCGTCGGCGCCCTCGCCGAACAACGACGCATCGAACGAATCGGATTGCGGGATCGTGTCCGAGATCGCCCGCGGCTGCTCGAAAATTTCCTTCTGCATGAAGTGACGATACGGACCGAGCTCGACCGCGCCGCCATAGGCCGCGACCTGACGCACTTCGCGCCGCGCTTCGTTGCCCTCGCGGTCGGCAATCCGCACGCCCTCGAGTGTCAGCTCGCACACGTCACCTTCCTCGAGGAAGATGAAGCGCTCGGTGCTGCCCGCCAGCGCAAGCGCGTCTGAAGCGAGGAAGTTCTCGCCCTCGCCCAGTCCCACCACCAGGGGCGAGCCTTGCCGCGCGCCGACCACGGTATGCGGCTGATCCTTATGCAACACCGCAATCGCGTAGGCGCCATGCAGTTGGGCGACGGCCTCGCGCACAGCGGCGAACAGATCGCCGCGATACAGGCTGTGAATCAGATGCGCGATAACCTCTGTGTCGGTCTGCGAGACGAACGTGTAACCCTTGCCACGCAGCGTCTCACGCAGCGATTCATAATTTTCGATGATGCCGTTGTGTACCAACGCCAGCGCGTCTTTCGAGAAGATTGGATGCGCGTTGTCGGTCACCGGCGCGCCGTGCGTCGCCCAGCGCGTATGCGCGATACCGGTGATGCCGCCCAGGTGGCTGTCGCGCACCTGATCGTCGAGATCGGCAACGCGCGCCACGCTGCGCGCGCGCGCCGGGCCGCTGTCGCCTAGCACCGCGACGCCGCACGAGTCATAGCCGCGATATTCGAGGCGCCGCAGTCCTTCAATCAGGACAGGGACGATATTACGTTGCGCTGCCGCGCCAACAATGCCGCACATGGTCTATTCCTATTCAGTGCTGGAATTTCGCGGGGCGCGCGTCGCGCCGCCCTCGCCTCTTCGTCAACTCTTCTTTTTGGTCGGGCGCACGTAGCCCGTCTTGCTGGTTTGCGTCTTGTCGTTCAGCACGAGTGCGTCGGCTTCCACGTCTTTCCACACCGTCGTGCCTGCCGCGATCGTCGCACCGCGCTTTACCCTCACCGGGGCAACCAGTTGCGTGTCCGAACCGACGAACACGTCGTCTTCAATGATCGTGCGGAACTTGTTCGCGCCGTCGTAGTTGCAGGTGATGGTGCCCGCGCCGATATTCACCCGCGCACCGATATCCGAGTCGCCGATATAGGTGAGGTGATTCGCCTTCGAGCCGTGCCCGAGCACCGCGTTCTTCACCTCGACGAAATTGCCGACGTGTGTTTCGTCTTTCAGCGACGCACCCGGCCGCAGCCGCGCATAAGGTCCTAGCACGGCGTTCGCGCCGACTTCCGCGCCTTCGATATGCGTGAACGCGTCCACCCGGGTGCCCGCGCCGATGCTCGCGTTGCGGATCACGCAGTTCGGACCGATGGTCACGTTGTCGGCGAGTGTGACGCGGCCTTCGAACACGCAGTTCACGTCGATCGACACATCGCGGCCGCATTCGAGCGTGCCGCGCACGTCCACGCGCGCCGGGTCGGCAAGCGTGACGCCGGCGACGAGCAACGCATCGGCCACATTGCGCTGATGAATCCGCTCAAGTTCGGCGAGCTGCTGCTTGCTGTTCACCCCAAGCGTTTCCCATTCGTCCTGCGGCTGCGTGGTGATCACTTCGAGACCCGCCTCGATTGCCATTTCCACAGCGTCGGTCAGATAGAACTCGCCTTGCGCGTTGTCGTTCTTCAGCGCGGCGAGCCAGCCCGACAGCCGCTCGGTCGGCGCAACGACGATGCCCGTGTTGATCTCGTCGATCAGAAGCTGGTCGGCGCTCGCATCTTTCTGTTCGACGATGCGCGAGACGTTGCCCTGCGGATCGCGCACGATGCGGCCGTAGCCGGTCGGATCCGCGAGCGTGACCGTCAGCACGCCGTAGGCAAGCTGGCCCGCGCGCTCGACGAGCGCCTGCAACGTGCTCGCGCGCGTGAGCGGCACGTCGCCGTAAAGCACGAGCGTGGGCACGGACGGATCGAGAAGCGGCAACGCCTGCTGCACCGCGTGGCCGGTGCCGAGCTGCTGCTCCTGCACGGCGAATTGCAGATCGGGCGCAGCGACGGCTTCGCGGACCGCTTCGGCACCATGGCCGATTACCACGACGAGGCGCGTGGGCTGCAGCGTGCGGGCAGTGTCGATGACATGAGCGAGGAGCGGCCGGCCGGCGAGGGGATGGAGCACCTTGGGCAGCGCGGAACGCATGCGCTTACCGGTGCCTGCCGCCAAAATCACGATGTTCATGGCGTCGGCAAATAGACGAGTTTGGAGCCGACGATTCTATCACGCACCCTGTTGCGAAAATGGCCGCGAAAGCGGCCACATTGCAAGCGAAAGTAAGTGCCGAAACGCCCTTTTTGCGGGGTTTCCGGTCAAAGATCGTCAAACTGCACGATCGAGATCGGCCGTGCCGCACCAAGGGGCGCGCCGTCGTTCGCATCGGTCGAACATGGTTCTTCGTCGAATGCAATGTCGCCTTGCGGATCGGCCTCGCCGGTCGCGCGCAGGCCCGCGAACGGAAACAGCTTGTGATCCATCAGATGCGAAGGCACGACGTTCGACAACGCGTTGAACATGTTCTCGATGCGACCAGGAAAACGCTTCTCCCAGTCGCGAATCAGCGCCTTCATTTCCGCACGCTTCAGGTTCGGCTGACTGCCGCACAGATTGCACGGAATGATCGGGAATTCACGCAATTCCGCGTACTTTTCCAGATCGGTTTCCTTCACGTAGGCGAGCGGGCGGATCACGATGTTCTTGCCGTCGTCCGATTGCAGCTTGGGCGGCATGCCCTTCAGCTTGCCGCCGTAGAACAGGTTCAGCAGCAGCGTTTGCAGAATGTCGTCGCGATGATGGCCGAGCGCAATCTTCGTCGCGCCGAGTTCGCCCGCCACGCGGTACAGAATGCCGCGCCGCAGCCGCGAGCAGAGCGAACAGGTGGTTTTGCCTTCGGGCACCAGCCGCTTGACGATGCTGTACGTGTCCTGATTCTCGATGTGAAACGGAATGTCCAGCTGCTTCAGATACTCGGGCAACACGTGTTCCGGAAAGCCCGGCTGCTTCTGGTCGAGATTCACCGCGACGATATCGAAGTTGATCGGCGCACGCTCGCGCAGCCGCATCAGAATGTCGAGCATCGCGTAGCTGTCTTTGCCGCCCGACAGGCACACCATCACCTTGTCGCCGTTCTCGATCATGTTGAAGTCGCCGATCGCCTGGCCGACCTGGCGCGCAAGCCGCTTGAAGAGCTTGTTGTTCTCGTACGCCTCCTTCTGCTCGCGGCGCGTGAGCGGCGACTTCTGGCGGGTGGCGGGCGTGGTGTCGTCGATGATTTCGGGAGCGTTCATGCTCAGTCCTCCTTGATACGGAAAACTTCGACGCCCACCGCGTCGCAGTCGGGATACACATCGGGCTTTTCGGTCGAAACGCGCGCCGCCCGCACTTGCGGATGCTCAAGCATGGTCTTCACGAGATCGTCGCAGAGCGTTTCCTGCAAGTGAATATGGCCCTGCTCGACGCGGCGCGAAATGGTCGAACGCATGAAGTCGTAGTCGACGACCTCGTCCAGCTTGTCCGCTACCGGCGTGGAAAGCGCGAGCGGCACGAACAGTTCGACGTTGATCACGACGCGCTGTTCGCCGCGCTTTTCGAAGTCGTGCACGCCGATGTTGATGTGCACTTCGTAATTGCGCAGAAAGAGCCGGCGACAATCGGCGAGCCGGGGATGCGAAAGAGCGGCAAACATGTTCGTTCCAGTCGAAAAAAGCGTGCGTGGCACGCAAAGGGGCGCAGTGCTTCAGGCGCCCGTCAAAAACATTACGTCGCGCGGCAGCGGCACGAGGTGCTGCCCGCCGTCGACCACCAGCGTCGTTCCAGTGACGCCGGTTGCATCCGCGAGATACAGCGCGGCGGCGACAATATCTTCAGGCCGCGACGCGCGGCCCAAGGGCGTAACACGGTGAGCGGCGGCGAAACTTTCCGCCGTCTGGTCGCCGGATTGCATGGTGAGGCCCGGCGCGAGGCCGACCACCCGGACTTTCGGCGCCAACGCCTGCGCAAGCGCGACCGTCGCGGTCTGCAACGCTGCCTTCGACAACGTGTACGACAGATAGTCCGGGTTCATGTTGTAGAGCTTCTGATCCAGCACGTTGATTACCACGCTGCGCTGCGTTTCGTCGGCGAGCGCGGCCTGCGGCGTCGCGTCGTACAACATGCGCGCGAGCACGAGCGGCGCGCCGAGGTTCATCGCGGTCAGCTTCAGCAGCAGCTCGTAGCCGACGTTGTGCGCCGTGTCTTCCTCAAAGCGCGACGCATTATTGACGATGCACTGCGGCCGGCCGAGCGTCGCGATACAGGCCGGCAACAGGCCCGCGACTTGCGCCTCGTCGCCCAACTCGGCGTGCAGCGCCACCGCCTTCCGGCCCATGGCGACGATTTCCTCGACCACCTCTTCTGCTTCCCGCCGCGAGGCGCCGTAATGCACGGCCACGTCCCAGCCCCGCGCGGCAAAGCCGAGCGCGAGCGCGCGTCCGATGCGGCGCGCGGCGCCGGTAATCAGCACGACACGCGGCGTTTCACGCGCGCCGGCGGCTGCGGTGTCCGTAGAAGCGGTCATTTACAATGCGGGAATGAATCCGAAAGCTCACCAACCCGATAGTTTACCTGCTCCCGGCCCGAGCGCGCTCGCGCAGTCCGAAGCACTCGTCGCGCGGATTCGTGCGGAGCTCGAAGAGGCCGGCGGCTGGATGCCGTTCGACCGCTACATGGAGCGCGCGCTGTACGCGCCCGGACTCGGCTATTACAGCGGCGGCGCCCGCAAATTCGGGCTGCGCGGCGACGACGGCAGCGACTTCGTCACCGCGCCCGAACTGTCGCCGCTTTTTGCGGCCACGCTCGCGCGCCCCATCGCCGAAGCACTGCAGGCAAGCGACACGCGCGACGTAATGGAGTTCGGCGCCGGCACCGGCAAACTCGCCGCGGGCTTGCTGAACGCGCTGGCAGCGCTGGGTGCCGAGTTCGACAGCTACTCGATTGTCGATCTGTCAGGCGAATTGCGCGAGCGCCAGCGCGAGACTATCGAAGCCGCGGCGCCCGCGCTCGCCGGCAAAGTGCGCTGGCTCGACGCGCTGCCCGAGCGCTTCGAAGGCGTGGTGATCGGCAATGAAGTGCTGGACGCCATGCCGGTGCGGCTTTTCGCTTTCGTCGACGGCGCGTGGCGCGAGCGCGGCGTGGTCTGGCGCGACGGGTGGTTCGCATTCGAAGACCGTCCAGTGACCGAGTCTGCCGATCTGGCGCGACTGTCCGAAATCGACACCGCCGGCAGCCAATACATCGCCGAGACGCACGACGCCGCGTGCGCCTTCACGCGCACTATCTGCACGATGCTCGCGCGCGGCGCGGCGTTTTTTATCGACTATGGTTTTCCGCGTCACGAGTACTACCACGCGCAGCGCGCGCAGGGCACGCTAATGTGCCACTACCGGCATCGCGCGCACGGCGATCCGTTTGTTTACCCAGGCTTGCAGGACATTACCGCGCACGTGGAATTCACCGGCATCGCCGAAGCGGCTGTGGAGACCGGCGCCGATCTGCTTGGCTTCACGTCGCAAGCGCGCTTCCTGCTGAACGCGGGCATTACCGATGCACTTTCGGAGATCGATCCCACGGACACCGCCCGCTTTCTGCCCGCGGCGAATGCCGTGCAAAAGCTCTTATCAGAGGCCGAAATGGGCGAGCTGTTCAAGGTGATCGCGTTCTCGCGCGGGCTCGCGGACACGCTGCAGGCGTTTTCCAGCGGCGACCGGTCGCACACGTTGTGATGCCAGGATACGCGACATGATCCGCTGGCTGCTCACCACCTTTGTTGCGTTGGCCGTGCTGTCGGCTTGCTGGCCGTGGCTTCGCAAACTGGGCATTGGGCGGATGCCGGGCGACGTGACCGTGCGCCTCTTTGGGCGCGAATATCATTTTCCGTTCATGTCGACGCTGTTGCTGTCGATGCTGCTGTCGCTTATCGCCCGGCTTTTGTAAAGGCTGCGTTTTCGCTCGAAGGCGGCCGCATTCGCAAGCCGCCGCCACCGCAACTCACTCCAGCGCCGCAGCCACTGCTTGCACGCGCTCCTTGTGCACGGCGTCCTTGATGCCGGCCGGCGCATCAGCGAACCGCTTCGCCACCGCGCCCGCATCGACGCCTCGCGCGGCGACGAGCGCGACTCTCAAACGCTCGGCTTGCGGATAATCGCGCGCCTCGAAACCGAGCCGCCCGCGCGCGTCCGCCTCGCAGGCCTGCAACGCTTCGGCAAAACGCGAAGGCTTGCGAATCGCGTCGCTGCGCTCGAGCAGACGCACGAGCGCAGCCGCTCCCATTTCCATCACGCGATGGATGTTGCCGTGCTCGCGCGCCACCAGCAGAGCCAGGTCGCGGCATTCGTTCGGCACGCGCAAGCGCTCGCACAACGGCTTGAGCAAATCCACGCTACGGCCTTCGTGGCCGATATGCCGAGGCAGAATATCTTCCGGCGTGGTCGCCTTGCCCAGGTCGTGCGTGAGCGCGGCAAACCGCACCGGCAGCGCGTAGCCCTGCTGCGCGGCGTGGTCGAGCACCATCATCACGTGCACGCCGGTGTCCACCTCGGGGTGATAGTCGGCATGCTGCGGAACGCCCCACAGCGCGTCGATCTCCGGCAGGATCCGCGCCAACGCGCCGCACTCGCGTAGAACCTCGAACATGCGCGACGGCTTCTTTTCCATCAGACCGCGCGACAGTTCCTGCCATACGCGTTCGGCGACGAGCGCATCCACTTCGCCATCCGCGACCATCTTGCGCATTAGCGCCAGCGTTTCGGGCGCGACGGTGAAATCCGCGAAACGCGCGGCGAAACGCGCGATGCGCAAAATGCGCACGGGATCTTCCAGAAACGCGTCGCTGACATGGCGGAAGAGTTTCGCCTGCAGGTCGCGCTGACCACCGAACGGATCGATAACCGGCCCGGTCAGTTCGCCGTCGGGGCGCACTTCACGCGCCATCGCGTTGATCGTGAGATCGCGGCGCGCGAGGTCTTCCTCCAGCGTCACGTCGGGCGCATAGAAAAACTGGAAGCCGTGATAGCCGGCCGCGGTCTTGCGTTCGGTCCGCGCGAGCGCGTATTCCTCGTGCGTCTGCGGATGCAGAAACACAGGAAAATCTTTGCCAACCGGACGATAGCCCTGCGCGACCATCTGCTCGGGCGTCGCGCCGACCACCACGTAATCGCGGTCCTGCACCGGCACGCCCAGCAATTCGTCGCGAATCGCACCGCCTACTGCATAGATATTCATGGGCATTCGTCTAGATACGCGACGGCGTAGGTGTCGCGCAACGCGTCCTCAATCCAGGCTTTTACCGCGGTCTGTGCGGTCAGCCGCTGCACGTAGGCCCGCGACGTCTCCGACAATGCCGGCTGCCAGGTGTTGAAGCGCATCGCCACCGGCGCATACATCGCGTCGGCAATGCCGAACTCGCCGAAGAGGAATGGACCGCCATAAGTGTCGAGGCACTCGCGCCAGATCGCCTCGATACGCGCGATGTCGGCCAGCACGCCCGGCGTCGCATTCTTGCCGGGAAACGACGCGCGAATGTTCATCCACATGTTCGATCGCAATTCGCCGAAGCCCGAATGCATCTCGGCGCTGACGCTGCGGGCGTGCGCGCGCGCCGCTGCATCGCGCGGCCACAACGCGTGCTGAGGGAAGCGCTCGGCAAGTGTTTCGGCGATGGCGAGCGAGTCCCATATCGCGAGGCCCGCGTCGTCGATCAGACACGGAATCTTGCCCGGGCTGTTCGGCGCGTGCGCGAGCACCGCGGGATTGGTGCCGGGCTGATTCAAATGGATCAGCACTTCGTCGAATGGAATGCCGAAGTGCTTGAGCAGCACCCATGGCCGCATCGACCATGATGAGTAGTTCTTGTCACCAATAAGCAGCTTCATGCCTGTTCGTATGAAGAGTGAGAAAAATTCAGCGGCCCGCGCTCGCGCGGAACGCATCGAAACGCGAGCGTGCCGACGCGCCCGTCAGGTACACAGGCGCAATCGTTTCGATGCTGGCCGGCTCGAGTCCGAGCTCGGGCGCGAGCGGGCGGCTCAGCACGTTGTCGCGTTTCATGGAGTCGAGATTGTCGCGCGTGATGACCGGTTCGCCCGGCGCCATTTCGAAAGTCATGGCCTGCATGCGCGCGAGCGCTTGCGGCAGGCGAATGATGCTCGCGTGCCGGCCGATCACGTCGCCGCAGTATTTGACGAGTTCTTCGAGTGTATAGACGCTCGGGCCGCCGAGTTCATAGGTCTTGCCGCTGGCCGCGTCAAGATCGAGCACGTTCACGATTGCCTTGGCCACATCGCCGACATAGACCGGCTGAAACTTCGCGTCCGGCATGGCGAGCGGAATGACCGGAAAGATGCGCTGCAGAAACGCGAACTTGTTGAGGAACTGGTCTTCGGGACCAAACACCACGGAAGGCCGGAACACCGTCCACGCGAGGTTGGCCGCGTGCACCGCTTTCTCGCCGTCGCCCTTCGAGCGCGAATACATGCTCGGACCATTCGAATCCGCGCCGAGCGCGCTCAAGTGAATCAGCCGATGCACGCCCTTGCCTTCGCAAGCCGCGACGATGCGGGTGGGCAGCTCGACATGCGCGCGCGCAAATTCGGGACCGTATGGCGTGCGGCGCTTGCCGTGCAGCGTGCCGACCAGGTTGATCACGCAGTCCGCGCCTTCGACAAAGCGCGCGAGTTGAACCGGATCGAACACGTCGGCTTCGATCACGTCTATAGGCAAAAGCGTGAGATGGCGCGCGTTGTAGCGCCGCCGCGTGGCGATGCGCACGTCTTTGCCCATTTCGACGAGGGCGTTGACGAGATGGCTGCCGATGAAACCGGAACCGCCGATGATCGCAATGGCTTTATGTCGCATTTTCGACTCCCTGGTGGAAGCCGCGGCAACGGCTGGCGTGGCGCGCCGCTACCTCAGCAGGCAGCGGCGGCCCGGCGCTTACGGTGCGATGTAACCCAGACGCGCCTTCAGCGATTGCGGACGGCCTTCGAACAATGCCGCGTAGTAGACCGTGTTGGACAACACATTCTTAACGTAGTCGCGCGTTTCCTGGAACGGAATCGCCTCGGCGAAGATCGCGCCTTCAACCGGATGCTGCAATGACTGCCGCCAGTTGCGCGGACGGCCCGGTCCGGCGTTATAGCCCGCGGTGGCCAGTACGGCGGAACCATCGAACTGATTGTAGATCATCGACAGATAGTTCGTGCCGAGCAGAATGTTGGTGTTGATGTCGTTCATCTGCTCGCGCGAAATCGGGCCGAGGCCGATCTTCTTCGCGACCAGTTGCGCGGTGCCGGGCATCAATTGCATCAATCCGCCCGCGCCGACTTCGGAGCGCGCGTTGATGATGAAGCGCGATTCCTGACGAATCAGCCCGTATGCCCATTCCACGTCCAGACCGGTGGACTGCGCGTCGCGCTCCACGATGTCGCGGAACGGCGACAGATAACGCAGCGAAAAATCGTGTTCGGTTTTCGTGCGATCCGCCGTGTTGACGGTGCGGTCGTAGAGCTGGATGCGGCGTGCGTATTCCGCGGCGGCGAGCAGTTGACGGTCGCTCATGTTGCGCAGCGGCCAGTTCCATTCGCGATTGCCTTCCAGCCGCAGGTTCAGCGCATAGAAGCGCTGCGCGAGATCGAAACCGGGCGTGTTGCCGGCCTGCTGGATTTCGGAATCGGTGACCATGGTTTTGGGCGGCAGCGTGATCTTCTGGCCGAGCTCTTCTGCGGCGAGTTGGCCATAGAAGTTAAAGCCCTGCGAGATCGACTCGAATTCCTGGTTCGCTGTAGTGGTGTCGCCCGCCTGCTTGAGCGCGCGCGCATGCCAGTAGACCCACGACGGCTGGTTGCGCAGCACAGCCGGCATCTGTTCGATCGACCAGCGCACCATGTTCCAGTCGCCAGCCAGAAGCGCCGTGCGCGTGCGCCATTCGTACGCAGGGTTCGAGAGCGGCGCATTCGCCGACAGTCTGTACCAGTCCACCGCGCTCGGCATCTGCTTCGCGGCGGCCTGATAGGCAATCGTGCCCCAGCCGATGGCGCGCTCCGGAGAATTCAGCGAAGGCGCGACCGACGCGAAGGTGGCCGCTGCCATGGCCGGGTCGTTGCGCGCCATGCGCGTGATCGCGAGCAACGCGAGTTGGTGCGATTGCGGATCGGGACCGACACCGCGTGCGAGCAGCAGCGGCGGCGTATTCGCGGCCTGGCCGAACAGCACAGGATCGGGCGCCTGATTGCCGAGCGCGTCGACGAGCTTGCTGCCGGTGTTGGTGTAATTCTGTTCGTACGCGAGACGGATCTGCTGCCAGACGTCGTCGGTACTGAACTGCTTGTTGACGCCGAGCATGGTGATCAGGTCGACACAGCCGTCGCCGTACCATTTCGGATCGACGAGCAGCGCGCGCGCCGCGTCCGCGACATTTTCGCCGCGCGACGCACGCGATTCGAGCGCGTAGCACTTCACCTGGGTGTCGTCGTTCAGAACGAAACGCGCGTATTGCTGATCGAAGTTGCGCCAGTCGTGGCGCGTGCCGAGCACCGTCAGATAGTCGTTGCGCATGCGGTCTGCAATGGCCTGACCGTCGTATTTCTGCAGAAACGCGAGAACCGGCGCGTCAGGCGCGTCGACGCGCGCATGGCCGCCCGAATCGAAGAGCTGCGGCTTGATCTGGAAGTACTCCAGATAGGAAGGCGCCGGATAGCCCGGAATCATGCTTGCGAGCTGCACCGCACGGGCCGCGTCGTTATTGCGGGCGGCTTCACGCAACTGGACGAAAATCTGATCGTCGTTCGTGAGCTGCGAAATGGGAAGTGGCTTGACGGCTGACGCGGTGCTGCATGCAACGAGTGCGGCTGCGGCAAGCGCCATACCGGCCGCGCGATATACTCGATAAAGACTTTTTGACATCGTTGTTTCTGGAGCGCGAATTGAACCCAAGCATAGCATGCAACCCTGTGACGGAATCGAAAAAGGCTCTGCGTAGAATGCTATTGGAAGCAAGGCTGCAAGCGGCTTCCGAGCCGACGAAGAACACCGCGCTCGGGCGCCGCGTGCTCGACGCTTTGAAACATTTTGACGCGAAAAGCGTGGGGTTCTACTGGCCGCTCGCAGGCGAATTCGATGCGCGCACAGCGATCTCCCTGTGGCTGACCGGCGGCTCGCCGCGCGAGGCCAGTCTGCCGATCATCAGGGAACGCGGCTTGCCGCTGGAGTTCCACGCATGGTCGCCGGATACGCCGATGAAGATCGGCCATCACAAGATCGCGGAGCCAGCAACCGAACGCTTAGTGATCCCCGAGCTGCTGCTCGTGCCGTGCGTGGGTTTCGACGCCGACGGCTATCGCCTCGGCTACGGCGGCGGCTATTACGACCGCACGCTCGCCGGCTGGCCCGGTGCGGCGAGGCCGATCACCGTGGGTGTCGCGTATGAAGCGTGCCGCACGGCGGCGCTCGAGCGCGAGGCGCATGACATTCCGCTCGACATGATCGTCACGGAGACGGGTCTGCATACGCGGTCGGCTGGTTAGGCATACGTGAACCGCACAGCGCGCCCGCATTCACGCGAGGCGCGCGATGCACGCGATGTCCACGCAAACGCGAGGCCGCGCGCCGCCGCACAACCCCGCACTTCTTCCTTATAACGACGCCGCCGCGCGTGCGGCCGTGTCGTACATTCCGGACGCATTGCGCATCAACTGCGCCGCCTCGCCGATCTGCTCGTTGGTGAGGCCGCTTTCTTTCAGCGTCGAAATCAGGCAGCTCTCGCGCACCTCGCGGTACTTCAGGCACAGCGCGCGGCCGGCCTCGGTCGCCGAAAAGAACACTTCCTTGCCGGTCTTTTCGCTTTTTACATACCCTCTAGCTACGAGCTTCTTCAACGCATAGGTCGCGACGTGCGTGTCTTCGATGTTGAGCACGAAGCAGATGTCGGCCAGCTTCTTGCGGCGTTCGCGATGACTCACGTGATGCAGCAACGAGACTTCGATGGCGGTCATGTCCTTTTCCCCGGCCGCCGACATGCAGCGCACCATCCATCGGTTGAATGCGTTGCCGGCCATGATGAGCGCGTACTCGAGCTCGGACAGCTCCGCGCTCGTATCGGACACGAGGTGTTCCGACGAGACGATCTTGGTGGGATGCCGCGACATGTGAAATTCTCAGGAAACGGAATGGAGAGTGTCCGGAGTGTACGACGAGCGGCCTCGCGCGGCGAGCCTGGCGAAAACTCTTATTGAGAAATTGTTGATATTTTATTGACAATGTATGCTCCAGACACCGCGCAACGGTCTTGCCATGGTTTTGTCCACGGTGCGCAGTGCAGAACTCTTCGACTTCTTCGGGTCTTCAAGCCATGAGCCAACCCAAAATCTTTCCGCTCGGCGATGCCGCGCTGGTCTGCGAGGCGCCTGCGCCGGCGACGCTCGACTGCCAGCGCCGCGTGTGGGCGGCCGCCGAACTCGCGCGTGACTGGCCGCATGTGCTTGAAGTGGTGCCGGGCATGAACAATCTGACGCTTGTATTCGACCCGCTCGAAGCCGACCGCGACGCGCTGTCGAGCCGCTTGCAGCAAGCGTGGAACGCAGCCGGCGAAGCGCCCACGGCAGGCCGCGACGTCGAAATTCCGGTGCAGTACGGCGGCGAGTTCGGCCCCGACCTCGGCGCGGTGGCGAATCACACGGGCTTGAGCGTGCGCGAAGTGATCGAGCGCCATTCGGGTGGTCAGTACGTGGTGTTTTTCCTCGGCTTCCAGCCGGGCTTCGCCTATATGGGCGGGCTCGAAGCGGCGCTGCACACGCCGCGCCGCGCGTCGCCGCGGCTCGAAGTGCCGGCGGGTTCGGTCGGCATCGGCGGCGAGCAGACGGGCATCTACCCGGCCATTTCGCCCGGCGGCTGGCAACTGATCGGCCGCACGGAACTGCCGCTTTTCGATCCGGCGCGCCGCCCGCCCACCCTGCTACAGCCGGGCGACCGCGTGCGCTTCACCATCGCGGGGATACACGCATGATCGACGTGATTCGCGCAGGTCTTCTGACCACCATTCAGGACCTCGGCCGCCACGGCTACCGGCATCTCGGCGTGGCGATGGGCGGAGCGCTGGACCGCCTGTCGCTGGAAGTCGGCAACCGGCTCGTCGGCAACCGGCCTGACGCGGCCGGCCTCGAAATCACCTTCGGCCCAACCGTGCTGCGTTTTCTGCGCGCGACGCGGGTCGCCATCACCGGAACGGAATTCGGCGCGACGCTCGACGGCAAGCCGGTCTATTCCTGGTGGAGCCTGCCGGTCAAGGCCGGCCAGGAACTGGTGCTGAACGCGGCCAAGCGCGGCATGCGCGGCTATGTGTGCATCGCGGGCGGCATCGACGTACTGCCGATGCTCGGCTCGCGCAGCACGGACCTCGCCGGCCGCTTCGGCGGTCTCGGCGGCCGGGCGCTGCGCGACGGCGACCGCGTGCCGCTCGGCGCGCCGCCGCAGCGCGGCCAGGTCGGCTTCTCGCCTGAAGCGCCGGAGTTCGGCGTGAAGGCGCCCGCGTGGTGCAAGTTCGTGCTCGTCGACGAGCCGCTGCGGCGCGGCCGTCACCCGAGCGGCGTGCCTTGGGCGGTGCCGATTCGCGTGCTGCGCGGCCCGGAATACGACAGCTTCACCGAAGAAGCGCAGGAGTCGTTCTGGTCCGACGAGTGGCTCGTCACGCCGAACAGCAACCGCATGGGCTACCGGCTCGCCGGCAGCGAACTGAAACGCAGACAGAAGGCCGACCTGCTGTCGCACGCGGTTTTGCCGGGCACGATTCAGGTGCCGCCGAACGGCCAGCCCATCGTGCTGATGAGCGACGCGCAGACCACCGGCGGCTATCCGAAGATCGGCGCGGTCATCCAGGCTGACATGTGGAAACTCGCGCAGGTGCGGCTGAACGCGGCGGTGCGCTTCATCCCGACCACAGCTTACGAGGCGCGCCAGGCGTTGCTCGAAGAGCGCACCTATTTGCGGCAGATAGACGCCGCTATCGCCATGCATGAAGAGCGTTGCGCACGCCAGATGGCCGTCGCAACGTTGTGACTGGCAAGAACTGAGTAGAGGAACATCATGGAAATCGATCTGAACGCCGATCTCGGCGAAGGCTGCGGCTCCGACGAGGCGCTGCTCGACCTCGTCAGTTCCGCGAACATTGCGTGCGGATGGCATGCGGGCGGTGCGAAGGCGATGCGCGACTGCGTGCGCTGGGCGGTGCAGAAAGGCGTGTCGATCGGTGCGCATCCGAGCTTCAACGATCCCGAGAATTTCGGCCGCAAGGAAATGGACTTGCCGGCGAGTGAAATCTACGCGGGCGTGCTGTATCAGCTCGGCGCACTGTCGGCGATCGCGCAGGCCGAGGGCGGGCGCATCGCACACGTCAAGCCGCATGGCGCGCTTTACAACCAGGCCGCGCGCGACCCGAAGATCGCGGATGCAATCGTTTCGGCCGTGCATGACTTCGACCCGTCGGTGGCGGTGTTCGCGCTCGCCAACAGCGGGCTCGTGACGGCCGCGCGCGAGGCGGGCTTGACCGCCATCGAAGAAGTCTTCGCCGATCGCGGCTATCGCGCCGACGGCTCGCTGGTGCCGCGCAAGGAACCGGGCGCGCTGCTCGACGATGAAGACGAGGTGCTCGAACGCACGCTCGCGATGGTGCGCGAGCAGCGTGTGCGCGCCGTCGACGGCCAGTGGGTGCCGCTCCACGCGCAGACCATTTGTCTGCACGGCGACGGCCCGCACGCGCTCGCGTTTGCCCGACGCATCCGCAGCGCGCTCGAAGAGGCCGGTATCGAAGTGCATGCGGCCGGCGCCGCCAGCGTCTGACGCCGGCGAGAGTCTCTTCCGATCATGCCTTGAAGGTCCAACCAACGCCCCGCTCCACGCGGGGCGTTCGCCAGGTGCGGGAGGCTTGGGCGTGATTTGCCGTCCTCGCCTCCGCAGTCGATTTTTTATCGCAGTTGCAGTTAGTAGTCGCAGATGAAGTTGCAGTGCGTAGCAACGCGGCCGCCAAGAGCCGCGGAAACAAGACGGCGCGCGGATCGCCACGCGTCGGCCCATGTTGGCCGCCACAAGCGGCGAGGTTGAAACCTGTTTGGAGATCCAGATGCAGACAACAGTCAGTTTATGGCCGCTCATCGGCGTGGCCATCATCATCGTTGGCTTTTTATTGCGGTTCAATCCGATGCTGATCGTGGCGGTTGCCGCCATCGGCACAGGGCTCGCCGCGCACTTCCCGCCTGAGAAAATCCTCGCGGAGATCGGCACCGGCTTCATCAAGACGCGCAACATTCCGTTGATCATTCTGCTGCCGCTCGCGGTGATCGGCCTGCTCGAACGGCACGGCCTGCGCGAGCGCGCGCAGACCTGGATCAGCGGCATCAAGGCCGCCACGGCCGGGCGTCTGCTGATCGTTTATCTGCTCGTGCGCGAACTGACCGCGGCGGTCGGTCTGACGGGTCTCGGCGGGCATCCGCAGATGGTGCGTCCGCTCATCGCGCCGATGGCCGAAGGTGCGACCGAAACGCGTTTCGGCAAGATCAGCGACGCGGTGCGCTTCAAGCTGCGGGCCTTCTCGGCGGCCACGGACAACGTGGGTCTCTTTTTCGGCGAAGACATTTTCGTCGCGTTCGGCGCGATCGTGCTAATGACCA
Organism: Burkholderia sp. WSM2230; assembly: GCF_000472445.1. Lineage (GTDB taxonomy): Bacteria > Pseudomonadota > Gammaproteobacteria > Burkholderiales > Burkholderiaceae > Paraburkholderia. The sequence goes on along the minus strand of NZ_AXAJ01000002.1, from coordinate 600,383 downwards.
CCTTCCTGAAGGAAGCGGGCATCATCGTCGAGCCGATTCATGTGGCGGTGTGGGGCATTCCCACTGCTGTCTGCGCGTTCCTGATTCACGGCTTGCGCCTGTATCTGCTCGACCGCAAGCTCGACCGCGAATTGCGCGGCAATGCCAACGCGGGTAACGCCGCCGTATCGCCGGCGCAATCGGCTGCAGGAGACAAAGCATGACGCTCACCATTACCTATCTGTTCTGGCTGCTGGGCGTGGTGCTGCTGATCATCGGCGGCATGATCGTCACCGACAAGGAGCATCCGCGCCGCCTCACGGCCGGCGGTTTCTGGATTCTCTACGCGCTGATCTTTCTGATCGGCGACAAGCTGCCGCCCGCCGTAGTCGGCGCCGCGGTGATCGTCATGGCGTTGATCGCCGGCTTTGGCGGCGTCACCGCGGGCAAGCCCAAAGTGCTGTCGCTCGAAGCGCGCAAGGCGAGCGCCGCGCGCCTTCGCAACAAGCTCTTCGTGCCTGCGCTGACGATTCCGGTGATCACGGTGATCGTCACGTTGTCGGCGAGCCACCTGGTGTTCGGCGGCATGCCGCTAATCGAAAAGGCCAACGTCACGCTGATCGGCTTCGGCATTGGCTGCGTGATCGCGCTCGCCATTGCGTGCGTGCTGACGCGCGACACCGTCGGCCAGTCGATGAAGGAAGCGCGCCGCCTCGTCGACGCGCTTTCGTGGGCCGCGGTGCTGCCGCAGATGCTCGGCATGCTGGGCCTCGTGTTTTCGGATGCGGGCGTCGGCAAGGCCGTCGCGCACGTGACCACCGCGTACATCAGCCTCGATTACCGCTTCATTGCGGTGGCCGTGTACTGCATAGGCATGGCGCTCTTCACGATGGTGATGGGCAACGGCTTTGCCGCTTTCCCGGTGATGACGGGCGGCGTCGGCGTACCGATCCTGGTCGGCGTGTTCCACGGCAACCCGGCCGTCATGGTGGCGATCGGCATGTTCTCCGGCTACTGCGGCACGCTGATGACGCCAATGGCCGCCAACTTCAACATGGTGCCGGCGGCGCTGCTCGAACTGCCGGATAAGAACGCGGTGATCAAGGTGCAGATTCCGACTGCGCTGACGCTGCTGGTGGTGAACATCTTCCTGCTTAACTTCCTGATGTTCATGTAAGACATTGCAGTAAAAAACCAGCAGTTTCCGGTGTGTCGCGCGACGTTTCCGCGGCACACCGGCGAAGCGCCTCGAACAGGAAAAACCTGCAACGGAAATGGGATGCATCCGAACGTCGGCCCATGAGACCGACCATAAGATGCAGGACGATCTCCCATCCACACGCGCGGGCGCGTGCAACGCGCGCCGCCGTGGTTCTTCCTGCAGGCTTCCATGGAACGTCAATCACAGCGTCCCGGCGGACGCACCGCGCCGCCACCGCCGTCCAACGTCGCTTCGCTCGTCAATGCCGCGCTCGACGCGCATCAGGCCGGCCGCCTCGGCACCGCCGACTCCATCTACCGTGAAATCCTCGCGCTGGACCCCGCCAATACCCGCGCCTTGCATTACTTTGGCGTACTGCACTATCAGCGCGGACAGCACGAAGCAGCCGCCACGCTCATGAGCCAGGCGCTCAAGCACGACCGGCAGGACGCGGCCTGCTGGAGCAACCGCGGCCTCGCCGCCGCCGCGCTCGGGCGTCTGGAAGAAGCCACCATCTGTTATGACCAGGCGTTGCAGCTACAGCCCGATTTCGCCGATGCGCGCAACAACTTCGGCGTGGCCTTGCAGGCACAAGGCGCGTTCAATGACGCGGTCGAACAGTACCGGCTGGCCATTACGTCGAACCCCGCACTCGTCGACGCGCACCTGAACCTCGGCACGGCGCTCGGCAAGCTTGGCCGTTTCACGGAAGCGCTCGCATGTTATCGCGACGCGTTGCTGCTTGATCCGGCGTCGGCGGAGGCGCACTTCAACGCGGGCAATGCGTACAACGCGCAGGGCCAGCATGAGGCCGCGGTGGCCAGCTTCGAGCGCGCGCTCGCGCTCAAGCCGGATTACGCCGAGGCGCACGTCAACCTGGGCAGCGCCGTCGGCAAGCGCGGGGACTATGCGGGTGCCGAGGCGCATTACCGGCGCGCGGTCGCGCTGAAGCCGAATCCCACCAACCTGGTGTGCCTCGGCGGATCGCTCGGCGCACAGGGGCGGCTCGACGAAGAAGAAGCGTTCTATCGCAAGGCCCTGGCGCAAGATCCGAACTACGCGGATGCGCATCAGAACCTCGCATGGCTGCTCCTCAAGCAGGGCGACTACCGGCAAGGCTGGGCCGAGTTTGCGCGGCGCTGGCGCAAGAGCGATTACGACGCGCTCGCGGTGGCAGGCGTGGCCGAATGGCGCGGCGAGCCGCTCGAAGGGCGCCGCTTGCTGATCGTCGGCGAGCAGGGTTTCGGCGACCACTTCCAGTTCCTGCGCTACGCGCGCGTGCTGCACGAACGCGGCGCGATAGTGGATGTATGCGCGCGCGAGCCCTTGCTACGTCTTGCGGAACGGGTGCCCGGCGTGCATCGCGCGTTCGCCGGCAAGCCGGGCGCGGAATACGACTTCTGGGTGCCGATGATGAGCGTGCCGTCATGCGTCGGCACGGAACTCGCCATCATTCCGGCGGCAGTACCGTACCTGTTCGCAGACAACGCGAAGGTGGAGGCCTGGCGAAAGAAGCTGGAGACAAGCGGCAACACGAACCGCAAGATCGGGCTGGTATGGGCGGGCAGCCCCACGTTCGGCAACGACCGCTATCGGTCGATGGCGCTTTCGGACCTGCATCCGATTGCCGATGCCGCAAATGTGAGTTGGTATCCGTTGCAAAAAGGCCCGGCGCACGCGCAACTGGCCGACGCACCGCAGGCGTTGCGCGCGCATGACTTCAGCGATGAGCTGGACGACTTCGAGGACACCGCTGCGCTCATCGTGAACCTTGACCTGGTAATTGCCGTCGATACCGCCGTCGCCCATCTGGCCGGCGCGCTCGGCAAACCGGTGTGGCTGCTGCTGCCGGCCAATTCCGACTGGCGCTGGCTGCAAGCCCGCAGCGACTCGCCGTGGTATCCGGGAATGCGGCTCTTCAGGCAGCAGGTGTTGGGGGAATGGGCGGGCGTCGTGAGCGAAGTGGTGCGAGCATTGAAAGGCATGGAGCGAGCGCCGTAGCCCTCGCTTCGTGTCAGCCCGCCTCCACCACGAAGCCGTGCTGGCGCAGCAACTGCAGCACGCCTTTGCGTCCGCCGAGATGCAACGCGCCAATCGCCACAAACACCGGCTTGTTCGGCGCAGCGATCTGCAGCATCCGCGAGACAAAACGCCGGTTGCGCGCATAGACGATTCTCTCGTCAATCGAATCTGAAACGCGCTTGTCGCGCGCCAGCTTTTCCGCTTTCGCGGCCTCCCACGCGGCGATCGCATCGGCATCGCCCACACGCCACAGGCGGTGCAAGGTGCGTACGTCTTCGACGTTTTGCGCCGGCGTCTGCACGAGGTCCTGCGCGAGCATTTCACGTTGCTGCGCGAGCGTGAGACCGGTGAACGCGCGCATCTGCTGCGGCAACGTCTCCAGACCGACAATTTTGCCGCGTGTGCGCAGATAAACGTTCTGCAATTGCGCCTCCGTGCCGTATTCGGTCTGCAAACCGGCGCTCAACGAATCGTAGGTTTCCACCAGCAGCGAGGCGAGCCACGGCCGCATCTTCTTGATTTCATCCAGCGCCGCGGGATTGCCGCGCAGACGCAACGCGAGCTTGCGCCACAGCGGCTCGGGCAGCAAGCCAGGCAGACAGTCGCGCCGACATACGCCGTACTTCGAGACGTCGTCTTGCGAGACGAGCAGTTCGTCGGGCGAGAGCTCCAGTGCGAGTGTCGGCGAGGCGGCCAGGGCGCCCATGATCGGCGGACGAAACGGCTGGGGCGCCGGATAGTCGGCGGGATCGCCCACATGCAGCGTGCCGAGCACGTAAACGGTCGTGGTGCCGCGCGTCGCGACATAGAACGGCATGCGCGCCGGCTGCAAACGCACGGGACCGCTCGCAGTCGTGCCCGGCGTAGCGGGCGGCGGATTGAAGCCGGGCAGCGCGGCGCGCGGCGGCGGCGAATGCGGCAGCGGGACCGTCGGGCGCGCACCTTTGGCGCTGGCATCGGTGGATACAGCAGGGGTATTGGCCGCCGCGCCGGCCGCATGGACGGCATCCGACAGCACGGCACAGCAACAGAAAACGCCGACGAGCGCGGCACCGTTCAGTGCGCGCGCCCGTAAGCGTGGCATGAAGGCAGCGCGGCGGCCGCCTTCACGCGAGCGGCGCGCAGGACGACGCGCCGCCAGCGCATCAGGCATCCACGTCCCCCACCTCCTCGGCGCGGTGACACGACACCAGACGGCCATCCACTTCACGCAGCTTCGGTTCCTCGCTGCGGCAGCGGTCGATCACATACGGGCAGCGTTGATGGAACGTACAACCCGACGGCGGATTCAGCGGCGACGGCATTTCACCTTGCAGCTTGATCTTGATGGTGCGATCCGCTTCGAAGATGGACGGCGTCGCCGACATCAACGCGCGCGTGTATGGATGCCGCGGCTTCGAGAAAATCCGCTTCTTGTCACCGAGTTCCGCCACGCCGCCGAAGTACATCACCATCACGTCGTCAGCAATATGCTCGACTACCGACAGATTGTGCGAGATGAACACGTAGCTGGTCTTGAACTCCTGCTGCAGATCCATGAAGAGATTCAGAATCTGCGCCTGGATGGACACGTCGAGCGCTGACACGGGCTCGTCGGCAACCACGATCTGCGGGTCCAGAATCATCGCGCGCGCAATCGCTACACGCTGACGCTGGCCGCCCGAGAACATATGCGGATAACGCTTTGCATGTTCTGGACGCAGACCGACCGTGCGCATCATCTGCGCGATGCGTTCTGCGCGTTCTGTTGCGCTCAGTTGCGTGTTGATGGCAAGCGGTTCGCCCAGCGTCTGCTCGACCGTCTTGCGCGGATTGAGCGACGCAAACGGGTTCTGGAACACCATCTGCACGCGCCGCCGCAGCGCGGCGATCTTCGCGTGATCGGCGCCGGCCACGTCTTCACCGTCGATCAAAAGACGGCCCGCACTGGGCGATTCGATCATGGTTAGCTGGCGCGCGAGCGTCGATTTGCCGCAGCCGGATTCGCCGACCACCGCGAGGGTCTTGCCGCGTTCGAGCGCGAACGACACGCCGTTCAGCGCCTTGACCGTGCCCGTTGCGAACATGCCGCGCTTGACCGTGTAGTAACGCGCGAGCTTGTCGGCGACCAGCACGTGATCGCCCGCATGGTCCGACTGGCGCCGCGTTTCGGGTACTGCATTCATCGTGCGCCTCCATGGGTGTGAACGTTCGCGTCGCCGGCGAGGTTCAGGGGTTTGATGCAGCGCACGCGCGCGACTTCGGCGTGACCTTGCATGGGCGCGAGCGCGGGGCGTCCCTTGTTGCAGTCGTCGACCATGTACTTGCAGCGCGGCGCAAAGAGACAGCCTTTCGGACGATCGTCGCGCCCCGGCACCATGCCCGGCAGCGCGGCGAGCCGCACTGCGCCCACGTTGTGCTCGGGAATCGCGGCGAGCAGTGCTTCCGTGTACGGATGATGAGGCGCCGCGAAGATGTCCGGCACCTTGTTGGTTTCGATCACTTCGCCAGCGTACATGACCGCAACGCGCTGCGCGACTTCGGACACCACCGCGAGGTCGTGCGAGATCAGCACGAGCGCCATGCCGCGCTCTTTCTGCAAGCGCATCAGCAGTTCCATGATCTGCGCCTGGATCGTCACGTCGAGCGCGGTGGTCGGCTCGTCGGCGATCAGCAGCTTCGGGTTGCAGGCAATCGCCATCGCAATCATCACGCGCTGATTCATGCCGCCCGACATCTGATGCGGAAACGCACCAATGCGGCTCTTCGCGTCCGGAATGCCGACCTGGTCGAGCAGTTCGAGCGCGCGTTTGTCGAGCGCGGCGCCGCGCAGGCCTTCGTGCAGCTTCAGCACTTCCTTGATCTGATAGCCGACCGTGTAGCTCGGGTTGAGACTGGTAAGCGCGTCCTGGAACACCATCGCGATATCTTTGCCGATGATCTTGCGGCGTTCCTTCGCCGATGCCTTCAGCAGATCGCGGCCGTTGAACGTGATTTCGTCGGCGGTGACCTTGCCGGGCGCGTCGATCAGGCCCATCAGCGCCATCATCGTCACGCTCTTGCCGGAGCCCGATTCGCCGACGACGCCGAGCACTTCACCCGGCGCGACGTCGAGATTGATACGGTCGACAGCGGGCAAGCCGTTGAAGTTCACCGCGAGATTGCGGATGGTCAGTAGGTTATTGCTCATTTATGCCATCCGTTTGAGTTTCGGATCGAGTGCGTCGCGCAGCCCGTCGCCGAGCAGGTTGATCGCGAGCACCGAGATCAGGATGGACAAACCAGGCATCGTGACGATCCACCATGCGCTGTCGATGTAGTCGCGCGCCGAAGCAAGCATGGCGCCCCACTCCGCCGACGGCGGTTGCACGCCGAGGCCGAGAAAGCCGAGCGCGGCCGCGTCCAGAATCGCCGACGAAAAGCCGAGCGTGGCCTGCACGATCAATGGCGCCGTGCAGTTGGGCAGCACTTGCGAGAACATCAGGCGCAACGTGCCGGCGCCCGCCACGCGCGAAGCCGTCACGTATTCCTTCTGCAACTCGCCTTGCGCCGACGCGCGCGTCAAACGCACGTAGCCAGGCAATGCAACGATCGCAATCGCCAGCATCGTATTGACGAGGCCGGGACCAATGATCGCGACGACCGCGACTGCGAGCAGCAGCGAAGGCAGCGCGAGCAGCACGTCCATGATGCGCATGATCGGCGTGTCGGCCCATTTCTCGAAGAATGCCGCGATGAGCCCGAGCACGATGCCCGGAATCAGCGCGAGCACCACTGAAACGAAGCCGATCCAGAACGACAGCCGCGCGCCGTACATCAGACGCGAGAGGATGTCGCGGCCCGCTTCGTCGGTGCCGAGAATGAACTTCCAGTTGCCGCCTTCAAGCCATGCCGGCGGAATCTTCACGAACTCGCGGTACTGTTCGATCGGGCTATGCGGCGCGATGAGCGGCGCGAAAATCGCCACGACGATCAACAGCAGGACGACGATTCCGGCGCCGACCGCGCCGCGATTACGCGAAAAATTTGCCCAGAACTCGCGGGCGGCGATAGCGCGGCCACTCGGCGGAGTGACTGCGGTGGGGACTGTGTTTTGGATGTCTGCCATCATGCCTCCCGCAGAGCCGCCTCAAGGGAGGCATGCGCCCCCTCGGGGGGCAGCGAACGTGAGTGAGCGTGGGGGTTCATGTAATCACCTCGTATGGCGGATGCGCGGGTTGAGCACGCCGTACAGCAGATCGACGACGAGATTCACGAAAATCACCAGCGTGGCGATCATCAGGATGCCGCCCTGCACGACCGGATAGTCGCGGCGGCCAATTGCGTCGATCAGCCACTTGCCGATGCCGGGCCACGAAAACAGCGTCTCCGTCAGCACGGCGCCCGCGAGCAACGTGCCGACCTGCAGACCGATCACCGTCACGACCGGAATCAGCGCATTGCGCAACGCATGCACGACGATCACACGGCCTGGCGACAAACCCTTCGCGCGAGCGGTGCGGATGTAGTCCTCGCGCAGCACTTCGAGCATCGAAGAGCGCGTCATGCGCGCGACGACCGCGAGCGGAATCGTGCCGAGCACGATGGCCGGCAGGATCAGATGGCTCAATGCGGATTTGAACGCGCCTTCGTCGGTGGACATCATCGCGTCGATCAGCATGAAGCCGGTCACGTGCGGAATGTCGTATTCGACCGCGATGCGGCCCGACACCGGCGTCCAGCCGAGCTTCACCGAGAACACCATGATGAGGATCAAGCCCCACCAGAAGATCGGCATCGAATAGCCGGTGAGCGCCGTGCCCATCACGCCGTGATCCACGGCCGTGCCGCGCCTGAGCGCCGCGAACACGCCCGCCGGCAGGCCGACGACGAGCGCAAACAGCATCGCGCAGATCGACAGTTCAACGGTGGCGGGGAAGCGGGCGAGAAATTCGCCCATGACGCTGGTGTTGGTGATGATGGAGGTGCCGAGGTCGCCATGCAGCGCGCGACCGATGTAGTGGACATACTGCATGGGCAGCGGTTCGTCGAGCCCTAGCCGGTGCATGGCAGCGGCATGCATGGCGGGATCGACGCCGCGCTCGCCCATCATCACTTCGATGGGATCGCCCGGTATGAGGTGAATCAGCGCGAATGCAAGGATCGTGATGCCGATGAACGTCGGTATCACCATGCCTATGCGGCGCAAAACAAAGCGGAACATGGTTCGTCCCTATGGTCTTGATGAAGAAAAAACGCAACCGGCGACGAGGGCTCGTGACCCCGGTCGCCGGACCATTTCGACCAGTTTTCTAACCGTGCGAAAAGCGTACTGCGCGAATTTTACGACTTGCCCGACATGTTGCCGGGTGCCTTACTTGACGCTGACGCCGTCGAAGCGGGCATAGCCGAGCGGCTCGATGCGCATATCGACCACCTTCTTGCTGACAGGCTGATAAACGGTCGAGTGAGCGATCGGCGAAAACGGCAGTTGCTGCGCGAAAATCTGCTGCGCCTGCGTGTATGCCGTGGTGCGCGCGCCCTGATCGGACGTGGAGCGGCCCTTCTGGATCAGGTCGTCGAACGGCTTGTAGCACCACTTGGAGAAGTTGTTGCCGTTCACCGCTTCGCAGCCGAGCAGCGTGCCGAGCCAGTTGTCCGGATCGCCATTGTCGCCCGTCCAGCCGATCAGCATCGTGTCGTCCTCACCTGCGTGAGCGCGCTTGATGTACTCACCCCACTCGTATGTGACAATCTTCGCCTTCACGCCGATCTTGGCCCAGTCGGCCTGGATCATTTCCGCCATCAGGCGCGCGTTCGGGTTGTAGGCGCGTTGCACCGGCATTGCCCAAAGCGTGATGTCGAAGCCGTTGGGATAACCGGCCTTCGCCAGCAGCGCCTTGGCCTTTTCGGAGTCGAACGATGCGGCCTTCAGGTTCTTGTCATAGGACCATTGGGTCGGCGGCATTGGGTTCGTGGCGGCCTGGCCGGCGCCCTGATACACCGAGTCGATGATCGCCTTCTTGTTGATCGCCATATCGAGCGCCTGACGCACTTCGACCTTGTCGACCGGCTTATGCGATACGTTGTACGCGAGATAGCCGAGGTTGAAGCCCGGCTGTGAGGGCATCGCGATGTTGGCTTCCGACTTGAGCGGCGCGATGTCGGCGGGACGCGGATAGCTCATCACCTGGCATTCGTCGCGCTTCAGTTTCTGCACGCGCACGCCGGCGTCCGGCGTGATCGAGAAGATCAGCTTCGAGATCTTGACCGCGTTCGGCTTCCAGTAATCCGGATTGCCGTCGAAACGGATGGTCGCGTCTTTGGTATAGCTGCGGAAGATGAACGGGCCCGTGCCGACCGGGAACTGGTTGATGTCCGCGGCCTTGCCGGCCTTCAGCAACTGGTCGCCGTATTCGGCGGACAGGATCGACGCATACTCCATCGCCATGTTCTGGATGAACGGCGCGTTGACTTCCTTCAGCGTGAACTTGACCGTGTACGGATCGACCTTTTCGACTTTGGTGATCAGCTTGTCGAGGCCCATGTCGGTGAAGTACGGGAACTGCACCGCGTACGCCTTGCGGAACGGCTGATTCGTGTCGAGCATGCGCTCGAACGTGAACACGACGTCGTCCGCGTTGAATTCGCGCGTGGGCTTGAAGAACGACGTGGTCTGGAACTTCACGCCATGACGCAGATGGAACGTGTACGTCTTGCCGTCTGCGGAGACGTCCCACTTTTCGGCGAGGCCCGGTTCGACCTTGGTGCCGCCGCGCTCGAACTCGACGAGCCGGTTATAGACGGTGAACGTGTTGGCCGTGAAATCGGTGCCCGTGGTGTATTGGGCCGGATCGAAACCCGCGGGGCTGCCTTCTGAGCAGTAGACCAGGGTTTTGTTCGGAATCTCAGCCCGCGCGACGCTTGCGCCCAGCATCGATGCCGCTGCAGCTGCGACGAGCGTCGTAACACGCGCGGCGCGCAACAGATTGTTTTGCTTCATGTTTCCTCCAGGTTCGGGGCTGGCTGACGCCAGCGTAGCGCGATATTACTGAGCTTTCCCCGGTGTCACAAGCAGAGGAAATTATCCGCGACGCCGTTGCCAGCGCACCTCGGCGGATATTTAGTAGCCTCTTTCGAATGACTTTCAGAGTAGGACATGGGCGGGATTCGTGGGGAATCCGTTGCGGTTGTACTGATTGGGGGTTTTGCGAACGGCGTCAGACAAAGACAACTTGCCAGAGCCGCCGCGCATTGATCCGCACGACGCTCTGGCAAGGACAAACATCAAAAAGGCGCCAGTGCTATGGCCGCTCAGCCCTTCAACCGCTCACAAATCGCCTTGGTCGCCGCCGCGCCATTGAGCGTATAGAAGTGCAAGCCCGGCACCTTCGCGTCGATCAGCCGTCGGCACAGGTCAGTCACGACGTCCAGCCCGAAGGCGCGGATCGACTCGCGGTCGTCGCCGAAGCTCTCTAGCCGGCGCGCGATCCAGCGCGGCACTTCCGCGCCGCACATCTCCGAAAAGCGCATAAGCTGCGAGAAGTTCGTGATCGGCATGATGCCCGGCACGATCGGCACGTCGACGCCGAGCTTCCTTGCGTCGTCGACGAAACGGAAGTACGCGTCCGCATTGAAGAAATACTGCGTGATCGCCGAATTGGCGCCGGCCTTCACCTTGCGGGCGAAGTTTTCCAGATCGTGACGCGGCGAGCGCGACTGCGGGTGGTATTCCGGATAGCCGGCCACCTCGATCCAGAACCAGTCGCCGAACTCGGCGCGGATAAAGCTCACCAGTTCCGACGCATAACGCAATTCGCCGACCTCGCCCATGCCGGACGGCAGATCGCCGCGCAGCGCGACGATATGGCGGATGCCATGCGCGCGGTACTGGTTGAGAATCGCGCGCAGGCTCTCTTTTGAAGAGCCGATGCACGACAGGTGCGGCGCGGCCTCGAGCCCTTCCTTCGCCATCTCGACGACGGTATCGAGCGTGCCCTGTTGCGTCGAGCCGCCGGCGCCGAACGTGACGGACACGAACTTGGGCTTGAGCAGCGCGAGTTGCGCACGCGTCGCGCGCAGCTTGTCGACGCCTTCCTGCGTCTTCGGCGGGAAGAATTCGAATGAAAGTTCGATCGGGTTCATGATTCAGTATGTCAACCGAGACTGCGGTTGCCGAAAATGAGCGCGGACAGCAGCCATGAAACGATGCTGTACAGAATCGAGCCGAAGAACGCCGACCAGAACCCCGATACTTCGAAACCCTTCAGCAGCGACGCGCACAGCCAGAAGCACAGCGCGTTGACCACCAGAATGAAGAGCCCGAGCGTGAGAATCGTGACGGGCAGCGTCAACAAGATCAGCACCGGCCGCAGGATCGTATTGATCAGGCCGAGCACCACCGCGACGATCAGCGCGGTGCCGAAACTGCGGATGTGGATCGACGGAACGAGGTAGGTGATGATCAGGAGCGCCAGCGCATTGATCAGCCAGGTCAGCAGCACGGTCATGTAAAGCTCCTTGCAGGCAGAATGTCCGGTAAACGATAGGGAGCGGGCATGCCGAAGAAAGCGGCGCATGCGCGCCGCCCCGTCGTCATACCGTCATGCTTTCGGGCAGCCCGCGCGCTCGCGCGCGGCAGGCATGCCAGCAGCACGTGCTTAGTAGCGGTAGTGATTCGGCTTGAACGGACCGTTCTTTTCGACGCCGATGTAGCTCGCCTGCGCGTCCGACAGCTCGGTCAGCTGTGCGCCGATGCGCGCCAGATGCAGGCGCGCCACCTTCTCGTCCAGGTGCTTCGGCAGCACGTACACGCGGTTCTCGTACTTTCCGCCTTGCGTGAACAGTTCGATCTGCGCGAGCGTCTGATTCGTGAACGAGTTCGACATCACAAACGACGGGTGGCCCGTCGCGCAACCCAGGTTCACGAGGCGGCCTTCGGCCAGCAGGATCACGCGCTTGCCGTCGGGGAAAATGATGTGGTCGACTTGCGGCTTGATGTTTTCCCACTGATACTGGCGGGTCGACGCCACGTCAATTTCCGAATCGAAGTGACCGATGTTGCAGACAATCGCGTTGTGGCGCATCGCCTTCATGTGATCGTGGTTGATCACATGGTAGTTGCCGGTCGCCGTCACGAAAATGTCGGCCTTGTCAGCCGCGTATTCCATGGTCACCACGCGGTAGCCTTCCATTGCTGCTTGAAGTGCGCAGATCGGGTCGATTTCCGTGACCCACACCGTCGCGCCCAAGCCGCGCAGCGATTGCGCGCAGCCCTTGCCCACGTCGCCATAACCGGCCACGACCGCGATCTTGCCCGCGATCATCACGTCGGTCGCACGCTTGATGCCGTCGACGAGCGACTCGCGGCAGCCATACAGGTTGTCGAACTTCGACTTGGTGACCGAGTCGTTGACGTTGATCGCCGGGAACGGCAGGCGGCCTTCCTTCTCCATCTGGTACAGGCGATGGACGCCGGTCGTGGTTTCTTCGGTCACGCCCTTGATGTGCGCGAGGCGCGTGGAATACCACGTCGGATCGGCGTCCAGATGACGCTCGATCGACTTGTACAGCGCAACTTCTTCCTCGTTGGTCGGCTTGGCGATCACCGAGCGGTCTTTCTCCGCCTTCGAGCCGAGAATCAGCAGCAGCGTTGCGTCGCCGCCGTCGTCGAGAATCATGTTGGCGAACTCGCCGTTCGGCCATTCGAAGATGCGGTGCGAGAACTCCCAGTATTCGTCGAGCGACTCGCCCTTGAACGCGAACACCGGCGTGCCGGCCTTGGCAATGGCGGCGGCCGCATGGTCCTGCGTCGAGAAGATGTTGCACGACGCCCAGCGCACGTCCGCGCCCAGCGCGGTCAGCGTTTCGATCAGCACGCCGGTCTGGATCGTCATGTGCAGCGAACCGGCGATGCGCGCGCCCTTCAGCGGCTGCTGCGCCTTGTATTCGTCGCGCGTCTGCATGAGGCCGGGCATTTCCGTCTCTGCAATCGTGAGTTCCTTGCGACCCCAGTCGGCAAGCGACATGTCGGCAACGAGGTAGTCCTGGGAATTTTGGGAATCGATAACTGCGGCGTTCATCACGCCCTCCTTTCTAAGTAGTGACTAGAAATTTGACGTGAGCGCGGTTCGATGCGGTGGATGGGACTGCGCGACAGCGCATCCAGCCCTCCGATTGAAGCCTTCGAGCCTGGCGGGCGGCCGGCGAATATGCGGAATTCGCGGTACCCGTCGCAACGCTCCTCGAAGACGAACGGCGATTGTAGCAAATCGGGATGACGGTGGGGCGCGCGGATTCGGGTGTAACGGTGCCGGTTGCCGACTGTGTCTGGGCGTCTGACGTCAGCAGAGGCTGCGGGCGCCCGGCGAGTCCGCAGCCACTTTCATCCGGCGCTTACGTCACAGCGGCGCCGCGTGCCGCGTGCCGCCTGCCGCGTGCGCGGCAGTTTCTGCGTTGATGCACGCGCCGCGTACTTGCCCGATGCCCGCTCGCGCCCTTTCGAGAAAGCGCTGCGAAAAGCAGAACGCGTCAGCGACGTCGGCGGGATCGGGCGTGAGCCAGCCGAACGCGATCCGGAAATAGCGCTCGGCATGAATGCCCGCGTGGTAATGCATGCGCACGCGCTTCGCGTCCTGCAGACGCGGGTTGCCGAACACCTCGCGCAGTGCCCACGAAAACGCGCCGTCCTCGCCGCCGAGACGGCGAAAGGCGTCATCCATCGGAAAGCCGCCGAGCGCCGCAAACGCCGCCCGTCGCATGACAAGACTGCTCGGCACTGTATTGCTGAGCGTCGCCGCGTGCTGCGCAAAGTCGGGATGCGCGCAGATTTCAGCGGGAAAGCCAACATACTCGACGTCGAGCCGCACCGACACCTGCGCCGGGTTCTGCGCGAAGAATGCGTTGGCCGCGGCCAGTGCGCCGGGCAGATATTCGTCGTCGGCATCGAGAAAGGCGAGCAGGTCGTGCGACGCGTGCAGCGCGCCCCAGTTGCGCGCCCGCGCCGCGCCGCCGTTTTCAGGCATGTGCAGCAGCTGAACACGCGGGTCCGAGCGCGCGTAGTCGAGCACGAGGTCCGCGGAGGAGTCGGTCGAAGCGTCGTCCACCACGATAATCTGCGCGGCCTCCGGCTGCCGGCTGCAGCTTCGCAGCGCGCGAGCGAGCGTCGACGCGCCGTTGTAGCAGGGAATGACAATGCTGATACCGGAAGCGGACGTCATAAGAGGGAGCGGCGGGCGGCCATCGCGGAAAGCGGCGATGGTAGCGCGCGCGGCGCCCGGTTCATCCCGATAAAGCGCGGCACGTTGAGCCAGGTCCAGAAGGCGCCGCGCGCCCTCGCCGCCATAAAAAGCATGACTTACAATCGTCCGATTCATTCCAATTTGGAATCTGGAGCCGACCGTGGAACTGCGTGCGCTGCGCTATTTCGTCGAAGTCGTTCGTCAGCAGAGCTTCACTGTCGCCGCCGAGCAGATGTTCGTCACCCAACCCACCATCAGCAAGATGGTGAAGTCGCTCGAGGACGAGATCGGCTCGCCGCTGCTGCTGCGCGACGGACGGCAGATGGTGCTCACGGACGCCGGGCGCATCGTCTATCAGCGGGGCCAGGAGGTGCTGGCCGCGCACGCGCAGTTGCAGGCGGAGCTGAACGACCTCGGCACGCTGGGGCGCGGCGAACTCACCATCGGCATTCCGCCGATGGGCGGGTCGCTCTTCACGCCCGCCATCGCCACCTTCCGCCAGCGTTATCCAAAAATCGAGTTGAAGCTGTTCGAGCAAGGGTCGCGCGCCATCGAGACCGCGCTGATCAACGGTGAACTCGAGCTCGGCGGCGTGCTGCAGCCAGTCGACCCGGAGAATATCGAGGTGCTGCCGATCACGCGCCAGTTGCTGTGGCTCGTGGCACGCACCGGCTCACAGTGGGACGAGTTGCGCGAAGTGCCGCTTGCGGAGCTCGCGAACGAGCCCTTCGTGTTCTACGGCGAGAGCCTCGCGCTCAACGACGTGGTGCTAAGCGCGTGCCGCGCGGCTGGCTTTGCGCCGACTATCGTCGGGCGCAGTGGTCATTGGGACTTCATGGCGGCGCTCGTGCTCGCCGGCGTCGGCATTGCGCTGTTGCCCGCGCCGTATTGCCGGCGGCTCGATGCTGCGCAGTTCACCTGCCGGCCGGTCGTCACGCCGGAAATTCCCTGGGAGATGGCGATTGGCTGGCGCCGCGACGGCTATCTATCGCACGCTGCGCGCGCCTGGCTGGAAGTCGCTCGCGAAACTCTGCCCGGCCGCGCCGGCGACGATCTGATGCTCGGCCTGACCGGCATCGCCGCGCCGCTTCAGGTGGTGCGGCCGGAATAGCGTCTTCAGGTGGCGGCGGGCACGCGCTCACGCGGCGCTGGCGGCCGGCGCGGTCGCCGCCGCCACGCCTTGCAATTCCATCGCTTGCGGCTCCCTGCGGCTCGCCGCAATCAGCTCGGCCGCGCGTTCGCCAATCATCACCGTGGGCGAATTCGTGTTGCCGCCGATCAACGTCGGCATCACCGATGCATCGACGATCCGCAGCCCCGCAACACCTCGCACACGCAATTGCGGATCCACCACCGAACGCGCGTCGCCGCCCATCCGGCAGGTGGCGACCGGGTGATAGATCGTGTCCGCGTGCTCGGCGATGGTCCGGCGCAATTGCTCGCCGGTCTGTCCGGGCCGCGTGTAAAGCTCGCGGCCGCCGTGCACCGCGAGCGACGGCGCGTCGAGAATGCGCCGCGCCATCTGCACGCCTTCCACCAGCAGATCGAGATCGCGCGAATCGCTGAAAAAACGCGGATCGATCACCGGCGCCGTGCGCGCATCTGCGCTCGCGAGCGTCACGGTGCCGCGGCTGAAGGGCCGCAGCACACAGACATGCAGCGAGTAGCCGTGGCCCCAATGCATGTGCCGGTTATGGTCGTCGACGAGAGCCGCGCAGAAGTGCAGCTGAAGGTCGGGCCGCTCGACTGTCGGTTTGCTCTTCAGAAAGCCGCCGGCCTCCGCGACATTGCTCGACAGCATGCCGCGGCCATGGCGCATGAAAGCGACGAACTGCGGCACCATTCGCGCGATGCCGCGCACGGAGAAGCCGGTCGGCTCGATCGACGACACGCGCTTGTTGATCGTGAAATCGACGTGATCGATCAGGTTCTGGCCGACCTCCGGCGCGTCGTGCAATACCTCGATGCCATGCGCCTGCAGATGCGCGGCCGGTCCGACGCCGGAACACATCAGCAGTTGCGGCGAATTGAACGCGCCCGCCGCCAGCACGACTTCGGCGCGCGCCGTCAGCGTTTCGCGACGGCCGCCCCGCACCACTTCCACGCCGCTCGCGCGCTTGTCCCTGAAGACCACGCGCAACACGGTGGCGTCCGCGATAGTGTGCAGATTGGCGCGCTCGCGGTCGTAGATATACGCGCGCGCCGCGCTGCAACGCCGGCCATCGCGCTGCGTGACTTGATAGAAGCCAATGCCCTCCTGATCCGCGCCGTTGAAGTCGTCGTTCGGCTTGTAGCCCGCTTCCAGCGCGGCCTGCACGAAACGCTTCGAAAACGGATTGCGATAGCGCAGGTCCGACACGGTCAGCGGCCCACTGTCGCCGTGCCACGCGTTCGCGCCGCGCTCGTTGCCCTCGGCGCGGCGGAAATACGGCAGCACGTCCTGCCATGACCAGCCTTCGCAGCCGAGTTGCGCCCATTCGTCGTAATCGAGCGGATGGCCGCGCGTGTAGATCATCGCGTTGATCGCACTCGATCCGCCGAAGCCGCGCCCGCGCGGCTGGTAGCCTCGCCGGCCGGCCAGACCCGGTTGCGGTGTCGTCAGATAGCCATAGTTCGTCTTCAGCTTCTTCGGCACCACCGCCGCGACGCCCACCGGCATATTGACGAGCAGGTTGCGCTTCGTGTGCGGGCCCGCTTCGATCAGCGCGATCGTCGCGTCTGGACAGTTGTCCGCGAGACGGCTCGCGAGCGCGCAGCCGCCCGAGCCGGCACCTACGATGATGTAGTCGTATTCCATCGCTCCTCCTGATGGGCCGCGTTGTCCGCGCGCCCTGTCTCGTGCACACTTGTCTACGTGTGTTTCCCGGCATTGTAGGTAGGCTTCCCATGCCGCGGCAGCTTCGCGTCAGAGCGATTACTCTAAACGTAAGCGCCCCCGCGCCCCTATGATGAAAGACCCCGCAGGCGCCGCCGGACGGCCGCTCGCGGCATTCAAACAGCGGCTCGCGCGCGGTGCGCTTTCAACGCGCGGCAGACACGCGGCGATCAAACGGCGCAGCGCGAATTCATGCCGCGACCGCGCCTGCAATGCGAACGGAAGACGCACCGAAGACGCACCATGCCGCGCGATAAAGCGCGCCGACGAGCCTGCCGCGAACCTGCGGTAAACGGAGACAGCAGATGCAACGCCATAGCTTCGGCCAGACTCACGAGGTCACCAATCAGGTGCCGCCGCTAGCGGACTACAACCTTTTTTCCACCGACGCCGCGCTCTCGGACGCTGTCGAACGCGACGGCGCTGCATGGCATCGCGACGCCCTGCTGCGCCACGGCGCGGCGCTCACCACTCCGGACACGCTCGCGCTCGCCGAGCTAGCCAACCGTCACGCGCCCGAGCTGGTCACGCACAGCCCGCGCGGCGAAAGAATCGACGCGCTGGAGTTTCACCCCGCGTGGCATGAACTGCTTGCGCTGCTGCGTCGCGAGGGGCTTCACGCGCTGCCGTTCTCGGACCCGCGGCCCGGCGCAATGGCCGCCCGTTGCGCTGGCTATTTCCTGCACGCGCAGATCGAATCAGGCTCGCTGTGCCCGTTGACCATGACGTTCGCGAGCATTCCGGTTTTGCAGCGCGAACCTCAACTGTTCGACACGCTGCGCGACAAGCTGTATGCGCGCGAGCACGATCCACGCGACATACCGCTCGCGCAAAAGACTTCCGCGATGATCGGCATGGGCATGACCGAAAAACAGGGTGGCTCGGACGTGCGCAGCAACCAGACCCAGGCACGCGCGATCGCCGCCGGCGGTCGCGGCGGGGCTTATGAACTGGTCGGCCACAAATGGTTTTTCTCGGCGCCGCAATGCGACGCTCATCTGGTGCTGGCGCGCACGCATGATCACGTGGGCCTGTCGTGCTTCTTCGTGCCGCGCTTCACGCCGGACGGCAGCAAGAACGCCGTGCAGATCCAGCGCCTGAAAGACAAGCTCGGCAATCGCTCGAACGCCAGCAGCGAAGTCGAATTCCTCGACGCGTTCGGCATCATGATCGGCGACGAAGGACGCGGCGTGCCGACCATCATCGAAATGGCCAATTACACGCGGCTCGATTGCGTGATCGGCAGCGCGGCGCTGATGCGCGCGGCGCTCGTGCAGGCCGTCCATCATGCGCGCCACCGCAGCGCGTTTGGCCGCAATCTCGCCGATCAACCGTTGATGCGCAACGTGCTTGCGGACCTCGCGCTCGAATCGGAAGCGGCCACGGTGCTGTTCATGCGGCTCGCGCGGGCGTTCGAGCAATCCGCCGACGCCGCGCCGGCAACCTCCACCGCCACTTCGACGGCCGCGCTCACCGAGCGCGCGTGGCGGCGGATCGTGACGCCGGCCGCCAAATACTGGGTGTGCAAGCGAACGCTCGAATTCACCGGTGAAGCGATGGAAGTGTGGGGCGGCAACGGTTATGTCGAAACTGGCCCGATGGCGCGCTTCTATCGCGAGGCGCCCGTCAACTCCATCTGGGAAGGCTCGGGCAACGTGATGTGCCTCGACGTGCTGCGCGCGATGGAACGTGAACCGGAAGCGGCGCAGGCGCTTTTCGCCCAATGGCAGGCCGATGCCGCCGCGCATCCGGCGTTGAGCGCCGCGCTCGGCAAACTCGCCGCGACCTTGGCTGGGCCCGCAGAACACCGCGAGAGTTTGGGGCGGCGCATCGCGCAGCAAATCGTGCTCATCGCGCAGGCCACGCTGCTCGTCAAGCATGCGCCCGCCGCTGTCGCCGAGGCCTTCATCGCGACGCGTCTCGCGGACGGCTGTGGCGAAAGCGGCCGCGTGTACGGCACGCTACCCGCCACGTTCGATCATGCGGCGATCATCGATCGCGCTTTTCCAACTTGAAATTCAAACGCCGAAAACATCAATAAGCGCGCAATCCGAGCGCGCACTTTCATCAGGGCCTGGCTAAAAATGAAGAACGATTTGCCCGAAATCGCCGCGCTCGAAGCGCTGCTTCGTGAGCAGCGCCATGCATATTTGCGCGCGCCATATCCGTCGTGGGAAACACGCGCGGCGCATCTGAAAGCGCTGCGCAAAGTGCTGCTCGATAACCGCGACGCGCTCGCCAACGCGATGAGCGCCGACTTCGGCAATCGTGCGAAACAGGAGGTGCTGCTCGCTGAATTCCTGCTGGTGAAGGAGGAAATCGACGCCGCGCTGCGTCACGGCAAACGGTGGATGAGAGCGCAGCGCCGCAGCACCAACAAGTGGCTCTTGCCGGCCCGCGCGAAAGTAGTGCCGCAGCCGCTCGGCGTGGTCGGCATTATCGTGCCGTGGAATTATCCGGTCCTGCTGGCCGCCGGGCCGCTGGTCAGCGCGCTCACCGCGGGCAATCGCGCGATCGTCAAGATGTCCGAACTGACGCCGCGCACGTCCGCGTTGTTCGAGCAGTTGATCGGCGAGACCCTTGCACGCGATCACGTCGCTGTGGTGAATGGCGACGCCGGGCTCGCCGCCGCGTTCAGCGCGCAGCCCTTCGATCATTTGCTGTTCACCGGGTCGACCAAAGTCGGTCATGAAGTGATGCGCGCGGCGGCCGCGAACCTGACGCCGGTCACGCTGGAGCTCGGCGGCAAGTCGCCGGCGATCATCGGCACGCACGCGCGTTTTGACAATGCCGTGGATAACCTGATCGCCGGAAAAACGCTTAACGCCGGGCAGACCTGCGTCGCGCCGGACTACGTGCTGGTGCCGCGCGGCAAGGAGCAGGCTTTCATCGACCGGGCGCGCGTCCGAATGGCGAAGATGTATCCCGGCTTCGCGCACAACCCGGATTACACGTCGATCATTTCGCCGCGGCACTTCGAGCGGCTTGAGCGTCTCGCGGACGAAGCCGAGGCCGCGGGCGCGCAACTGCATCCTTTGACCGACTGTGCGCCCGACCCCGCGAGCCGCCGTTTTCCGCCCATCGTCGTGACGAATGCTCCGGCCGCATGCGAGCTGATGCAGGAGGAAATCTTCGGGCCTTTGCTACCCATCGTCCCGTATGACACGCTCGACGACGCCATCGCCTGGATCAACACGCGGCCGCGCCCGCTCGCGCTTTATCTGTATGCGGACGACGCCGCGACCATCGAGCGCGTCACGCATGAAACCATCGCGGGCGGCATGGCGATCAACGAAACGCTGATGCATCTGGCGTGCGAAAGCCTGCCGTTCGGCGGAGTGGGCGCGAGCGGCATGGGCGCCTATCACGGCTACGAAGGCTTCGTAACGTTCTCGAAGATGAAGCCAGTGTTGACCCAAGCGCGTCTGAACGCGCGCGGATGGATCGCGCCGCCGTACGGCAAGCGCGTCAACGCGTTGCTCAAGCTGATGATGCGGTTCTGACCGGTGAGCCTGGTTGCGGGAGGTGGGACCGGCTTGGCTGGTGTGGCTGGTGTGGCTGGTGTGGCGTACAGATCATCGCCCAATCAACGCCCGCCCGCGCCTCCATCCACGTCGACCGCGACGACATCCGTGACATCGTCGGCGCGGCTCTTCGCGCCGCCCGGCGCGGCGTGCGGCGGCTCGTGCTCCGCCCCGCTTTCCAGCCGATGCAGCCACGCCAGTAATTCCGCCACCGCCTGATACAGCTGCGGCGGAATGCGCGCGTCGAGGTCCACCTGCATCAGCAGCGAGACCATTTCGGGCGCTTCATGCACATACAGGCCGGCTTCCTTCGCGCGCTGCACGATCATCTCGGCGAGCATGCCGTAACCCTTGGCGATCACGCGCGGCGCCGGGTCGCCGCCGTGGGCGTCGTAGACGAGCGCAGCCGCGCTGCGGCGATGTTTGCGGCTCATCACATGTCCCAGTCGAAATCGTCGAGCGCCGCGCGGGCGTTCTTTGCCGACGCGGTGCCCGGGGTGGCCGCCGCAGCCGCCGCACTTGCCGCACTTGCGCCCGCCGAAGCCGAACGCGCATACGCCGACGCCGCTGCCTGAGCCGCAGCCGCGGCACCCGCTGCCGCCGCGCCCGTGGCGGGCGTGCCGCCGCCAATCTCGCGAATCGTCAAACCGTGCAACTGGATGCCCGCCGCCGCGAGCCGCTGACGAAAGCTCTCGCCCTGCATCGCCAGACGCGCCGCGCCGCCTGGACTCGCCTGCACGCGCGCGACGAGGCGCATGCCGGTCAAGGTCAATTCGGCGTCGACGGTGCCGAGCGTCGGAAGCGAGAGCGTGAGGCGCGTGCGCCACGGTTGATCTTCTTCGCTTGCCGTGCCGCCGCCGCTGCGGTCCCACTCGTCGCCTTCCTGCTCGATGGTCCAGTCGAATTTCGCGCCGGGCCAGGCTTCGCCGGTCCAGCGAAACTGACCGGTTGCCAGCAGATCGAGTTGCTGGCGCACGAGCGGCACCGTCGCGGGATGAACCGCGGCGGCTTGAGCTGTCTGCGCCGCGCTGCCGTCGGCGGCTACCGAGGCCGCGTTGTGCAAGCCCGCATGCGCCGGCTGACCGTTCAGATCCGACAGCGAACTCGCCAGCACTTCACCCGCGACGAAGCGCGCGGCGTGCGCGGTGTCGATCGATGGCATTGCGCGGCCGGCGCTGATGCCGGCATTCGCATCCGCTGCATTTCCGGCATTCGCTGCATTCGCGGCGTTCGGATTTCCCGCGCCCGCCGCGCCGGATGAACCGTTCGGCGCCGCGCCCATGCCAGGCCTCGCGGCGGCGGAAGCAGACGACGCGTCGCCAGCCGTGCCGCCCGCGTTCAGCGGCAATTGCGTGGCTGCGGCGACGAGCCTGTTCTGCGTCTCGCCGGCGAGTGTCTCCGGCGCCCGCTGGCCGCTCAGCCATTGCGCGAGATGCGCTTCGTAAAAGAGACCGCTGTCGCTGACCGTCTGCGAGAGCGCGGCCGCGAGCGCCGCCACGGGCACCTGCGCCGCCGCGACATTGGCGGTGGCCGCTGAGCCGGCGGTGTTCGAGGTCGTGTAGGAAGCAGCGGGCGCGTCGAAGAGCGGCAAGGCGCCAACTTCGACATCGAGCGCGGGAGCGGCGGGCCAGATCGGCGTCTGGCCGACAATCGCCGGAGTCGCTTCGCCGCCCGAACGCACGATCGCGTTGAGCGTGAGCGCGACGGCGGACAAGGCCGTCTGCGCGGAAGGCTGCGGCGGCGCCGGCGGGGCGACCGGAGCGCCCATGTTCGGCGCCTCCTCGACGTCCGCCGCGCCAGTCTGCGTGGTGGCGGCGCTGCCAGGACCAATGTTCAGCAGGCTGTCGATGCGGGTCGCAAGCAGCGATGCGAGGGCCGTGTCGATTCCGTTCATGCCGATTCCTTGGTCACATTGGCGGCAGCGCGCTCAGATTCATTCAGTTGGACGCCTTGGGACTGCCTCGTGGCGTCCTCAGCGCGCGCCGTACAGCTCCTGCAGCACTCGCGACGGCCGCCCACCGAACAACGCCGACAGCTTGGCGAGGCTCGGGTTGGCCAGATCGCGGATCGCGGCGTCATCGGCGAGGATCTGCCGGATCAGCGCGTACTTGCGCAGGCGCTCCGTCTCGTCGAGCTTGACGCCCGTCTCCGCCTCTTTCAGCGCATCCACGAGTTGCCGGTATTCTTCCTGCAGGTGAACCAGGTCGTTCCACAGGGCGCGTCGGGCTGCGGTCAGCATGCGGCACGACAGCGCTGCGATAGCCTCGTAGCGGGCAAAATATTCTGCGTTCGATGTCATCTCATGCTTTCCGCGGTCGGCTGAGCCGCCATCCGCGCGATCTCCGGGGCAATCCCGATCCATGCTTCCTCGAGCGTCGCCAGCAGACCGTCGACCTCGACCAGCATTGCCTCGCTCGCCTTTATATTGGCTTCCAGCAGCCGCCGCGACATATAGCTATATAGCGCGTTCAGCCGCTGCGCAATCTCGCCGCCAACCTCGAGGTTGAGCGACTGTTGCAGCCCGCTTTCGACGATCTGAATCGCCTTGCCGATCGCCTCTCCACGACCGGACACATTGCCCTGCTGCACGTGCATGCGCGCCTGCGCGATGGCCTGCCGGGCCCCCTGATACAACATCACGATCAGACGATGCGGACTCGCGCCCATCACCCCTGTCTCGACGCCCACGCGTGCGTACGCATTGGCTCCAGAGTGTCCTGGGGAAAACATCGGCGCTCCTCCTCAATTGCAACTACGGTTGGTCGTGGCAGCCCATCGGGGTACGTCGCCGCAACCCGGATTCATGCCTGTATCTGGTTATCGGATACGCAGCGAAAAAGCTTTAGGCCGGTGTAAGGAGGATTAAGGGGTCAGGCTGCGCCCCGCGCCAACGCGGCGCGCACGCGCGTGCAGTTGCGGCCAGGGCGGGCGGAACAGCCTTGCCGCCGCGGCCGCAGTCGGGTTCACACCTGCATCTGCATGATGTCGTTGTAGGCGGTCACCAGCTTGTTGCGCACCTGCAGGCCGAACTGGAAGCCGACGTTGGCCTTCTGCATGTCGACCATCACGTCGTTCAGCGACACGTTCGACGCGCCAAGCTCAAACGCCTGCGATTCGCCGATCGCCTTGGTCTGATCGCCGCTGATCTTGTCCAGCGAGGCCTTGAGCGCCGACGCAAAGCCGCCGGCCGTGGCCGCGCCGGACTCTCCCGCGGCCGAAGCGCCGCTCGCCGCGGTGCTGCCGCCGGCCGCCTGGGCCGCCATCGAATGCAACTGTTGCAGCGCCGACGAAATCGCGTTTACGGGCAAAGTCATGTTCTCTCCAGTAATGACGAGCGGCACGACCAAACCGTACCGATCTGGACGAAAGCATAGCAGCGGGCTTTAGGGGAAAGCCCCGAAACTAGGGGGGAAACCCGGCTCTATTCAAGCAATCGGGCGGGGCTGCCGTGCGGATAATTTCAGTCGTGAAAGTATCTGTCCATACTCCCGCCGGCCGTCGGCGCGGTAGCGCGGCAGAACGCAAAGGCATCCCGGAGAAACCCGACGCATGGATTCGTCAGCCAACTCTTTGATCAACCCCGACGCCCGCATGGGCCTCGCCGGCGCGCAGCCCGGCGCGGCCGCGGCGGGCGCCGGCCAGCCCGGCGGCAACGCGGACCTGGGTGGCCTCGGTGGCGGCCTCGGCGGCAATTTTGGCCAGCGCCTGTCGGGCCTCGCGCAGATGCGCGGCAACCCGCGCGCCCCGCTGATCTTCGCGGTCGCGCTGCTCGTCGCGGTGGTCGCGGGTCTGTTCCTGTGGTCGCGCGCGCCGGACTACAAGGTGCTCTACAGCAACCTGTCGGACCGCGACGGCGGCGCCATCATCACGGCGCTACAGCAGGCGAACATTCCCTACAAGTTCTCCGATGCCGGCGGCGCGATCCTCGTGCCGGCCGAGCAGGTGCATGAGATGCGGCTGCGCCTCGCATCGCAGGGCCTGCCGAAGAGCGGCTCGGTCGGCTTCGAATTGATGGACAACCAGAAGTTCGGCATCAGCCAGTTCGCCGAGCAGATCAACTATCAGCGCGCGCTGGAAGGCGAGCTGGAACGCACGATCGAATCGATTTCGTCGGTGAAGTCGGCGCGCGTGCATCTGGCAATTCCGAAGCCGTCCGTATTCGTGCGCGACAAGGAAGCGCCGTCCGCTTCGGTGCTCGTCAACCTGTACCCGGGCCGCGCGCTTGACGAAGGCCAGGTGCTGGCGATTACCCACATGGTGTCCTCCGCGGTGCCGGAAATGCCGGTCAAGGGCGTAACCATTCTCGACCAGGACGGCAATCTGCTCACGCAGCCGTCAGTGGGCGGCGGACTCGACGCATCGCAACTGAAGTATCGCCAGCAGATCGAGCGCAACACGCAGCAGCGCATCGACGCGATCCTCGCGCCGCTCTTCGGCGCCGGCAACGCGCATTCGCAGGTGAGCGCCGACATCGACTTCTCGCGCAGCGAACAGACTTCGGAAAACTACGGCCCGAACGGCAACCCGCAGCAGGCGGCAATCCGCAGCCAGCAATCGAGCACGGCGACCGAAATGTCGCAAGGCGGTGCCTCAGGTGTGCCGGGCGCGTTGTCGAACCAGCCGCCGCAGCCGGCCTCCGCGCCGATCAATGCGCCAAATGGCGCGAGCAGCAGCGTCACGACTACGCCGGTCAGCGACCGCAAGGACATGACGACCAACTACGAGCTCGACAAGACCGTGCGTCACCTCGAGCAGCCGATGGGCGGCATCAAGCGCCTGTCGGTGGCGGTGGTGGTCAACTATCTGCGTGTGGTCGACGGCAAGGGTCACGCCACGATGCAGCCGGTCAGCGCCGACAAGCTCGCGCAGGTCAACCAGCTCGTGAAGGACGCGATGGGCTTCGACGCGCAGCGCGGCGACTCGGTCAACGTGGTCAACAGCCCGTTCACCGCCGAACTGGACCCGAACGCGGACCTGCCGTGGTGGCGCACGCCTGACATGCTCGCGCTGTACAAGCAGATCGCGACGTATCTCGGCATCGGCGCGGTGGCCCTGTTCCTCTACTTCGTGATGGTGAAGCCGGCGCTGCGCCGCGCCTTCCCGCCGCCGGAGCCGGTCGCCGCAGCGGCGCTGCCGTCGCCGGACGAGCCGATCCTGCTCGACGGCATTCCGGCTGCGGAGCGGGCCGCCAACGGCACCGTCGAGATCGACACCAGCGACGCCGAACTGCTCGCGCTGGAAAACGCGAAACACAAATATGAGCGGAATCTCGAGTTCGCGCGCAACATCGCGCGCCAGGATCCGAAGATCGTTGCAACTGTCGTCAAGAATTGGGTGACCGATGAGCGCTGAAGGCGTAATGAAGAGCGCGCTTCTGCTGATGTCGATCGGCGAGGAAGAAGCTGCGCAGGTGTTCAAGTTCCTTGGACCGCGCGAAGTCCAGAAGATCGGCGTCGCGATGGCCGCCATGAAGGCCGTGACGCGCGAGGAAATCGACGCGGTCCTGCACGAATTCGTGCGCGAGGCGGAAAAGCACACCGGCATGTCGCTGGACTCGAACGAGTACATCCGTTCGGTGCTGACCAAGGCGCTCGGCGACGACAAGGCCGGCGCGATCATTGACCGGATTCTGCAAGGCAGCGATACGAGCGGTATCGAGGGCCTCAAGTGGATGGACTCGCCGGCGGTCGCCGAACTGATCAAGAACGAGCATCCGCAGATCATCGCGACGATTCTCGTTCACCTTGACCGCGATCAGGCGTCGGAAATCGTCGCCTGCTTCACGGACCGCCTGCGTAACGACGTGCTGTTGCGGATCGCCACGCTTGACGGTATCCAGCCGGCCGCGCTGCGCGAACTCGACGACGTGCTCACGCACCTGCTGTCGGGCAGCGACAACCTGAAGCGCAGCCCGATGGGCGGCATCCGCACGGCGGCGGAAATTCTCAACTTCATGTCGAGCAATCACGAGGAAGGCGTCATCGAGAACGTCCGCCAGTACGACGCGGAGCTCGCGCAGAAGATCGTCGACCAGATGTTCGTGTTCGAGAACCTGCTCGACCTGGAAGACCGCGCGATCCAGTTGCTGCTGAAGGAAGTGGAGTCGGAAGCGCTGATCATCTCGCTGAAGGGCGCGGCGCCCGCGCTGCGTCAGAAGTTCCTGTCGAACATGTCGCAGCGCGCGGCCGAACTGCTCGCCGAAGACCTCGACGCGCGCGGCCCCGTGCGCGTCTCCGAAGTGGAGACGCAGCAGCGCCGCATCCTGCAGATCGTGCGCAATCTGGCGGAAAGCGGTCAGATCGTGATTGGCGGCAAGGCGGAAGATGCATATGTCTAATCGCAACTCCACGGCGAAGGAAAGCCTCTCGGCCTACCAGCGCTGGGAGATGGCCTCGTTCGATCCGGTGCCGCCGGCGCCGGCGAACTCCGAGGCCGACGAAGCGGCGCTCGAAGCCGAACTCGAACGGCTGCGCGAAGCCGCGCACGCGCAGGGCATCGCGTCGGGCCATGTGGCCGGTCAGGCACTCGGCTATCAGGCGGGCTATGAGCAGGGTCACGCGCAAGGCTTCGAACAGGGAAGAAGCGAAGCGCGCGAGGAAGCTGCAAGACTCGCGGCACTCGCCGAAACCTTCAAGGCGGCGCTCGACGGCGCGCAAGGCGCCATTTCGGAGACGCTCGTCTCGCTCGCGCTCGACATTGCGCAACAGGTGGTGCGCCAGCATGTGCAGCACGACCCGACCGCGCTGATCGCCGCCGCGCGCGAAGTGCTCGCCGCCGAGCCCGCGCTCACGGGCGCGCCCGCGCTGATCGTGAGTCCGGCCGATTTGCCGGTGGTCGAAGCCTATCTAATGGAAGAACTGCAAACGCGCGGCTGGACCGTGCGCACCGATCCGGCGGTTGAGCGCGGCGGCTGCCGCGCACAGGCCGGCAGCGGCGAAGTGGATGCGGGCATCGAGACACGCTGGGAACGCGTCGCCGCGGCGCTCGGCAAAGTGAGCACATGGTGAAGCCGACGCT
The DNA here is from genome assembly GCF_000472445.1 of Burkholderia sp. WSM2230. GTDB lineage: Bacteria > Pseudomonadota > Gammaproteobacteria > Burkholderiales > Burkholderiaceae > Paraburkholderia. The sequence goes on along the minus strand of NZ_AXAJ01000002.1, from coordinate 572,567 downwards.
CGAGGAAATCCGCGCAAGCGACCTGACGCCGCTCGAACGCGAGCTGGCGCTGGCATCGTTCGGACCGGAGGCGCTGGCGGACACGCCGTTTGCGGACGCGGTTTCGGCCGTTGGCGTTTCAGCCGCCTCGGCAACAGACATGGCGGACGCGGCGGACATGACAGATGTCGCGGCTGCGAGCCACACGCATCCACTGACTGGCGCAGCCGCGAGCCGCGAGTCGGCGCCATCTGCCCACGCGGCCGCGGGTATAGCGGGCGTCGCGCGCGCCGCTTCCAAAGCAGCGGCTGCCGCGCCTTACGATCCCGCGCTCGACAGCAATCCGCACGTGCAAGCCTGGCGCGGCCGGCTCGATGCCCTGCGCGCGCGCAACGCGATCGCCAAGCCGATGCGCGCCTGCGGACGCCTCACGCGCGCCGCCGGTCTCGTGCTCGAAGCGGTGGGGCTGCGTCTTTCGGTGGGCGCCGAAGTCATGATCGAGCTGCCGCCCGGCAGTTCGCTGCCGATGGCCGAAGCCGAAGTGGTCGGCTTCTCCGGCGACAAACTGTTTCTGATGCCGACTACCGAAGTGATCGGCCTCTTGCCCGGCGCGCGCGTCTTTCCGCTGGAAAGCGCGCCGATCGCCGACCCGATGGCGGGCGCCAAGCGCCTGCCGGTCGGCTGGGAACTGCTCGGCCGCGTGCTCGACGCGTCCGGCCGGCCGCTCGACGGCCTCGGCCCGCTCGGTGCGCATGCTGATGCGCCGCTCTCCGCGCCGGTCATCAACCCGTTAAACCGGGAGCCGATCCACAAGGTGCTGGACGTCGGCGTGCGCGCGATCAATGCGCTGCTGACGGTGGGACGTGGGCAGCGCATGGGCCTCTTCGCCGGTTCGGGTGTCGGTAAATCGGTGCTGCTCGGCACGATGGCGCGCTACACCAGCGCCGAAGTGATCGTGATCGGCCTGATCGGCGAACGCGGCCGCGAAGTAAAGGAATTCATCGAACAGATTCTCGGTGAGGAAGGCCTCGCGCGTTCGGTAGTGATCGCTGCTCCTGCGGACGTTTCGCCGCTTTTGCGGATGCAGGCGGCCGCCTACTCCACGTCGCTTGCCGAATATTTCCGCGACCAGGGCAAGCACGTGCTGCTGCTCATGGATTCGCTGACGCGTTACGCGATGGCTCAGCGCGAGATCGCGCTCGCCGTGGGTGAACCGCCCGCGACGAAGGGCTATCCGCCTTCGGTGTTCGCCAAGCTGCCGGCGCTCGTCGAACGTACCGGCAATGGCCCGGCGGGCGGCGGCTCGATCACCGCGTTCTACACGGTGCTGACCGAAGGCGACGACCAGCAGGATCCGATCGCCGACTCCGCACGCGCGATTCTCGACGGCCATATCGTGCTGTCGCGCTCGCTCGCGGAAGCCGGCCACTATCCGGCGATCGACATCGAAGCGTCGATTAGCCGGGCAATGACCGCGCTGATCGACGACAATCATCTGGACAAAACGCGTATGTTCAAGCAGATGCTGTCGCGCTATCAGCGCAACCGCGATCTGATCAACGTGGGCGCTTATTCAAGCGGACGCGACGCGCTGCTCGATCGCGCCATCGCGCTATATCCGCGGATGGAAGCCTTCTTGCAGCAAGGCTTTCGCGAATGCGCGAACTTTGAACCGAGTATAGAGATGCTGGACGCGCTGTTTGCCCAAGGAGGCTGACGATGGCGAAACACTTTCCGATCAAGACGCTGATTGGTCTCGCGCAGGACGACGTCGACGCCGCCGCGCAACGTCTTGGCCGTGCGCAGCGCGAGCGCAACGAAGTCGAGGCGCAGTTGAACGCCCTCGTGCAGTACCGCGACGAATACCACGCGCGTTTCACGGCGACCGCCCAAGCGGGCATGCCCGCCGGCAACATGCGCAATTTCCAGGCGTTCATCGACACGCTCGACGCCGCCATCGAACAGCAGCGCAAGCTGCTCGCCGCGGCGACTGCGCGGCTCGAGGCGGCCAAGCCTGACTGGCAGCGTCAGAAGCAGAAGCTCGGCTCTTACGAGGTGCTGCAGGCGCGCGGCGAAGCCGCCGAGGCAAAAACCGTGGCGCGGCGCGATCAGCGCGACGCCGACGAACATGCAGCAAGAATTCTGAGGATGCGCGCGGAAGGTGCCTGACGCCGCGCCGCCCCGACCCACTGACTCGACACCGTACCCTTTGACGGATTGACAGGACACTTATGTCGTTTCTCTCACAGATCGGCTCGCTGCTCGGCGCGAGCGGCAGCAGCTCCACCAGCAGCTCCAGCAATTCCAGCAATGCGGCGGCGCTTGCCGCTGCCAATGCGAAGCCGTTTTCGCGGACGCTGCAACAAAGCATCGACCTGCAAAATGCTGCGGCGGCGAGTGCGGCGGCGAGTAACGCTGTGAGCACGACGCCCGACGTGAACGCCGGTGCAAGCCGGCCGTCCGCGGATGTATCGCAGGGCTCCAGCGTGCACGACGCGCCCCCGCCGGACGATTCCACGACGCAGAGCGCCGACGACGCGAAAAGCCACAGCGACGACGACACCACGACAGAGACGGCGTCATCCGCTGCGCCGGCGGACAAGCCGCAGCAGGCATCGACGGACAAGGCCGGGGCCACGCCCCCGAAGCCCGCCAATGCCGCGAGCGCCAACGACGCCGGCAGCGCGGCGGCAGCAGCGGCCGCGCAAGCCCAGGCACAGGCGCAAGCTCAAGCCGACGCGGGCACGGCCGCCGATCCGGCCGGCGTGAATCTCGCCGCAGCGGCGAATGCGGACCCGACGGCAACCGGCGCGGCTACCGATGCCACGCCCCCCGGCGTGCCGGGCAAGAAAGCGCCGGCCGATCCCAAGTCGCTGCAGGACTCGTTGCAGGCGGCGCTCGCTGCGCTGGCGAACGGCCAGGCGGTGGTGCCGTCGCAGGCATTGGCGAGCGGCGCGGCAGCCGCCGCGGCGGCGAACGGTCTGGCGAGCGCGAATGCGGCGCTGAACGACACGACCGGCAAGACGCTTGAAGGCGCATTGACCGGCGGCGGCAAGGGCTCGGCAGCGACGCGCGGCGCATTGACAACGGCGGCGACGACGGTTGCCGATCCTGGCGCGGCGGCTTCGGCGGCTGCGGCGGGCGCGTTGACATCAGCGGATACGGCGGGTGCGCCGACGCCCGACCTGGCGTCGTTCAAGAATGCAGCAGATGCCGCGACGGCGGCGCTGGCCGCGAGCCAGGCGGCGGCGAGCGCGGCGAGCACGACCGCTGCGGTGCAAACCACGGGCAACGCGAGCGCGGCGGAAGCGGCGAATGCATTGGGACCGCAGGTCGGTACGACCGACTGGGAGGAGGCGTTGAGCCAGAAGGTGGTGTTCCTGTCGAATGCGCATTCGCAGAGCGCCGAGTTGACGTTGAATCCAAAGGATCTCGGGCCGCTGCAGGTGGTCTTGCAGGTGGCCGACAACCATGCACACGCGTTGTTCGTGTCACAGCATCAACAGGTGCGTGAGGCCGTCGAGGCGGCTTTGCCGAAATTGCGCGAGGCGATGGAAGCCAACGGTATTGGGCTGGGCAGCACGAGCGTCAGCGACGGGTTTGGGCGCCAGGGCGGGCAGCAGCAGAATGCCGATTCGGGGTCAGCAAGGTCTGGTGGCCGCTCCGCGGCCGGCGGGGATGGGTTTGGTGGGGGCGGTGCCGGCGTGGTTGTTGGTTCTGAGGGTGCCGCTGCGCGGCGGACTGTGGGGCTGGTGGATACGTTTGCGTGATCTTTTTGCCTTTTTTGCCTTTTTGCCTGCGGCGCGTTTTTACCTCCTTGGCCTTTCCTTGAATTCACGGTGATCTATTGGCGTTGCCCCTATGCGGGGCGGCACTTACTTTCTTTGTCCCCTAGGCGACTTCCTTCGGGGCGCCGCCGCAAAGAAAGTAAGCAAAGAAAGCCGGCTCACCGCCAGCTCATAAGTGGGTCCCCTGGCCTGGAAGGGGCAGTGGTGCATCTGGAATCCGTGCCCTCGCACATTCCGCCCCGGTGACAAGGCAGTCATTCTTCCGGCGGCGCTACGCGCGCCGCAGCGGTCGTTCGCAACCATCGCATGCTGCGCGCCTCTGTCTTTTCGTCCCTCCGTCGCGGGCTTACGGTTTTTCTTCGCCTACTTTCTTTGCGGCGGCGCCCCGAAGGGAGTCCCCTGGGGGACAAAGCAAGTAGGTGCCGCCCCGCACAGGGCAACGCCAATAGACCGCCGTGAACTCAAGGAAAGGCCAAAGGGGTTAAAGCCCAAAGCCCACCGTAAATTCAAGGAAAGGCCAAGGTAGTTAAAAACCCATCCGGCAAAGAACAAAAACAAGAGATAGCCCGCATTAACCCTTCTGTTCGACCCATCGCGCCGCAGGCAAATCAACAACAATCACTATCACCAGCACTAACGGCAAGTACAGCAAACTTCATGGCTACCACTCCCGCAAATCAGCAAGCCGCGCCCGCATCGCCGGGCCCCTTGAAGCGCATCATCCTGATCGCCCTCATCGCTATCGTCGCCGCCGGCGCGACCGGCGCAGGGGTGTGGTTCTTCATGTCCAAACGCGCTCCGGCCGCCGCCTCGGCGGCCGCGCCGGCCCCGGCTCCCGCGCCCACGTTTTTCCCGCTCGAATCGATGACGGTCAACCTGCAATCGGACGACGGCCAGCAGCACTTCCTGCGCATCGGCCTCACGCTGAAGCTCACCGATCCAAAGACGCAGCAGGAACTCACCGATCACATGCCGGAAATCCGCAGCCGCATCCTGCTCGCGCTGTCGAACCATCATCCCGATGAACTGGCGCCGCTCGAAGGCAAGCACGCGCTCGCCACCGAACTGCGCACGCTGATCGAGCAGCCGACCGACAAGGGCGCCGCGCCGATCCACGTCCAGGACGTGCTGTTCACCGAATTCGTCGTGCAGTGACGCGGTTGCGCACTGCCCTCATCCAACGCCACGGTATGCACGAGGAATAAGAAATGGGCCACGAAGAGTTCATGTCCCAGGAGGAGGTCGATGCCCTCCTCAAGGGCGTAACCGGCGAGTCCGACTCCGAAGCCGAGCAAAGCGAACGTGTAGGCGTACGTCCCTACAATATCGCGACGCAGGAACGCATCGTCCGCGGCCGGATGCCCGGCCTCGAAATCATCAACGACCGCTTCGCGCGCCTGTTGCGCGTGGGCATCTTCAACTTCATGCGGCGTTCGGCGGAAATCTCCGTCGGTCCGGTGAAGGTGCAGAAGTACAGCGAGTTCACCCGCAACCTGCCGATCCCGACCAACCTGAACCTGGTCCACGTGAAGCCGTTGCGCGGCACGTCGCTGTTCGTGTTCGACCCGAACCTGGTGTTCTTCGTGGTCGACAACCTGTTTGGCGGCGACGGACGTTTTCATACGCGGGTCGAAGGGCGCGATTTCACGCAGACCGAGCAGCGCATCATCATGAAGCTGCTCAATCTGACGTTTGAACACTACGCGGCGTCGTGGAAGAGCGTGCGTCCGCTGCAGTTCGAATACATGCGCTCCGAAATGCACACGCAGTTCGCCAACGTGGCGACGCCGAACGAAATCGTCATCGTTACGCAGTTCTCGATCGAGTTCGGCACGACGGGCGGCACGCTGCACATCTGCATGCCGTATTCGATGATCGAACCGATTCGCGACATTCTGTCGTCGCCGATCCAGGGCGAGGCGCTCGAAGTCGACCGCCGCTGGGTCCGCGTGCTGTCGCAGCAGGTGCAGGCAGCGGAAGTCGAACTGACCGCCGACCTCGCGCAGGTGCCGATCACGTTCGAACAGATTCTGAACATGCGCAAGGGCGATGTTCTGCCGATCAACATTCCCGAGCAGATCACCGCCAAAGTCGACGGTGTGCCGGTGATGGAATGCGGCTACGGAATTTTCAATGGTCAATACGCGTTGCGCGTGCAAAAGATGATCAGCGCAGCCGACACGATGAAGGAAGGTGGATATGAGTGATCTGAACGCAAAGCCCGAGGAAGAGCTGAGCGCCGCCGCGGCGCAGGTTGCCGCCGACGCCGCGAGCGCCGAGGACGAAGCAGCACTCGCCGACTGGGCGAGCGCGCTTGCCGAGCAGAACGACAACAGCAGCGAGATCAGCGCCAGCACGGCCGGCGTGTTCCAGCCGCTGTCGAAAGTCGCGCCGACCACGACGCGCAACGACATCGACATGATTCTGGACATTCCGGTTCAGATGACGGTCGAGCTGGGCCGCACCAAGCTCGCGATCCGCAACCTGCTGCAACTCGCGCAAGGTTCGGTGGTGGAACTGGACGGCATGGCCGGCGAGCCGATGGACGTGCTCGTCAACGGCTGTCTGATCGCACAAGGTGAAGTGGTCGTGGTGAACGACAAGTTCGGCATTCGCCTGACCGACATCATCACGCCGTCCGAACGTATCCGGAAGTTGAATCGATGAAACCCGCAGTCCGCCGCGCCGTGCTCTCTGCGTCGCATCATGCTTACTCCCGCGCAGCGTGCGCGGTTCTGTCGGCGACGGCGTCGTTTTACGCACTGTGCGCACCGCTCGCCGCTCACGCGGCCGACATGAACGCGGTCAACAACGCAGCGAAGATGGCGTCGAGCGTCGGCGCAGGCACCGCGGTTCCGGCGCTTGGTGTCGGCGCGGTATTGCAAACCATCGTCGGCCTTGTCGTCGTGATCGGTCTCGTGTTCGGATGCGCGTGGCTCGCGCGCCGCTTCGGCTTGCAGCCGGGCAGCCGCAGCGGGCTCGTCAAGACGGTCGGCGGCGCGTCGCTCGGCGGCAAGGAGCGCGTCGCGGTGGTCGAGATCGGCGACACGTGGCTCGTGCTCGGCGCCGCGCCCGGCAACGTGCGTCTGCTTCATTCGATGCCGGCCGGCTCGGTCGCCATCGAAAGCGTGGGCCATGCGCAAGGTGGCACGCCGGGCGCAGGCAACGTCGGCGGTACGAGTGGCACAAGCGGCACAAGCGGCAGCACATTGTCTGGCAGCTTCGGCCAGCGCTTTCGCGACGCCTTGAAGGGCGAAGTGAGCAAACGTTTCAACGGGCAAGGCAACGGGGTTCGGTAATGCAGTTCAGTCTTCAATCGGCGCATGGCGCGCACTCCACCCGCAGCTCGCGCACCGTCTCTACAGTGATTCGCGGTTTGCGCCGCGCCGCGCCCATCGCCTCGGTTGCATTGCCCGCGCTGATGCTCGCCCTGCCGACTCTGTCATTCGCGCAGACCGCCGGCTTGCCGGCCTTCAACACGAGCCCGGGCCCGAACGGCGGCACCACCTATTCGCTGAGCGTGCAGACGATGCTGCTGCTCACGATGCTGTCGTTCCTGCCGGCCATGGTGCTGATGATGACGAGCTTCACGCGCATCATCATCGTGTTGTCGCTGCTACGCCAGGCGCTCGGCACGACGACCACGCCGCCGAATCAGGTGCTGGTCGGCCTCGCGCTCTTTCTCACGCTCTTCGTGATGTCGCCGGTGCTCGACAAGGCGTACACGGACGGCTATAAGCCCTTCTCGGAGGGCACGGTTCCCATGGAAACGGCGGTGAGCCGCGGCCTCGCGCCATTCAAGACATTCATGCTGCGGCAGACGCGCGAAACCGACCTCGCACTCTTCGCGCGCATTTCGCATGCCGCGCCGATGCAAGGCCCGGAAGATGTGCCGCTGTCGCTGCTGGTGCCGTCGTTCGTCACGAGCGAACTGAAGACGGGCTTCCAGATCGGCTTCACGATCTTCATTCCGTTTCTCATCATCGACATGGTGGTGGCGAGCGTGCTGATGTCGATGGGCATGATGATGGTTTCGCCCGCAACGATCTCGCTGCCGTTCAAGCTGATGCTGTTCGTGCTCGTCGACGGCTGGCAACTGCTGCTCGGTTCGCTCGCGCAAAGTTTTGTTTGAGCGCGACGCGCGGCGTGGCCCGGCGCTGCGCTCGCCCGCGTTTGCTCACGTCGCTTACGTTATTCACGCTTCCGGTTGAAATGCCATGAATTCAGAATCCGTCATGACACTCGCGCACCAGGCCATGTATGTCGGCCTGCTGCTCGCCGCGCCGCTTCTGCTCGTCGCGCTGGTGGTCGGTCTGGTAGTGAGCCTCTTTCAGGCCGCCACGCAGATCAACGAATCGACGCTATCGTTCATTCCGAAGCTGCTGGCAATCGCGGTCACCATGGTGATCGCCGGTCCATGGATGCTCACCACCATGCTCGACTATCTGCGCCAGACGCTCACCAACATTCCGACGCTCGTCAACTGAGCGCCGCGTTTTTTTCTTCTGCGTCTAGCCTCGCCGCCCCATGTTCTCCGTCACGTACGCGCAACTGAACGCCTGGCTCACCGCGTTTCTGTGGCCGTTCGTGCGGATTCTCGCGCTGGTCGCGACCGCGCCGGTGCTCGGCAACCGCGCGTTGCCATTGCGCGTGAAAATCGGCCTCGCGGCCTTCGTGACGATCATCGTCGCGCCGACGCTCGGCGCGCTGCCGCAAGTCACGGTGTTTTCCGCCGAGGGCGTGTGGATCATCGTCAACCAGTTCCTGATCGGCATTGCGCTCGGCATGACGATGCAGATCGTCTTTCAGGCGATCAGCGCGACGGGCGATTTCGTCGGCCTTGGCATGGGTCTCGGCTTTGCAACCTTCTTCGACGCACAGGCGAGCAGTTCGAGTCAGGTGTTATCGAGCTACATGTACACGATCGCGATGCTGGTGTTCCTCGTGATCGACGGTCATCTGCAGATGATCAGCGCGCTGCTCGCGTCGTTCAATTCGCTGCCTGTCTCGGCAAACATTCTCGGCTCGCCTGGCTGGCGCACGCTCGCCAACTTCGGCAGCACGATTTTTTCCGCGGGACTTTTGCTGTCTCTTCCGGTGGTCGCCGCGCTGCTGATCACCAACCTCGCGCTCGGCATTCTGAACCGCGCGGCGCCGCAGATCGGCGTGTTTCAGATCGGCTTTCCGCTCACCATGCTGATCGGCCTGTTGCTTTTGCAACTGATGATCCCGAACATGATTCCGTTCTTCGCGCGTCTCTTCGCGGTCGGCATCGATCAGATGGGACGCGTCGCGTTGGGCTTCAAATAAGCTGGCGCGCTGAGAAAACAGAAAGGGCGGAACCGGCTCACACCGGCTTCCGCCCTTTGGCTATTGAGCGGCTACCCGCTCGCACAATCAGCTCAGGTACTGGAACAACGACATGTTCTGGATCTTCACGAACGCCTGCTGTGCCGCTTGCAATGCGTTCTGCGCCAACGTGTATTTGCCGACGGTCTTGATCATGTCGGTCTGCGTGAGATCGGACAGATCGCTCGAAGTCTGCAGCGTGTTGGCCTGAGTGACCGTCTGCAACGCCTGAATCTCCTGCTGGCGGCCGCCGACTGTCGCCTGCGCGGTCACCACGTTGTTCATCGTGTTTTCGAGCTGCGTCATGCTGGTGACGAGCGCGCTCTGGAAGCTCGCCGTCGACGCACCGCCCGAGATCGGCGATTGCAGCGTGCTGATCAGCTGGCTCAGGTTCGCGAACACGTCCATGCTGCCTTGGGTGGCGGGCGTCACCGAGAAGCTGTCGCCTGCGTTCGGCGCACCGCTGATCGATATGGACTGGCCGCCGAGCGTGATCGCGGAGCCGGCCGTGAAGGCTTGCGGGCCGCTTGTCGTGACCGTGCCGGTCGCCGGATCGGTCTGGCTCACGGTGTAAGTCGTCGACGACGTGAAGTTGATCGAGTACGTGTCCGAGTTGGTCGGGTCGGTCGGATTGTTCAGGCTCACCGTGCTGATGACACCCGTGCCCGTGTTGCCCGCCGTTGCGGCCGGCACCGCGCTCGTGCCGATAGGCGCGACGCTGCCGAAAATCGAAATGCCGTTGTCGCCGGTCTGCACGACGTGCGAGGTAGTGATCTGCACGGCGGGCGTGCCGGTGTCGCCGGAATACGTGACGACGCCGGCCGAATTCGTGTTGTACGGCTGCGCGCTGCTTTGATAGCCGGCGAACAGATAGTTGCCCTGCGGGTCGGTCGCGTTGGCGAGCGTCATCAACTGGCTGCGCAGGCTTTGCAATTCGGTTGCGATGGAGCCGCGGTCGCCGTTGTTCAGCGACCCGTCGCCCGCGCGCAGCACCAGCGTGTGAATGCTTTGCAGCACGTTGTTGACGCTGCCGAGCGTGGAATCTTCGAGCTGCAGCGACGCGAGCGCGGTGTTCTGGTTGCTCGTGTACTGCGCGAGACTCGTCGCGGTCGAGCTCAACTGCACGGCCTGCGCGGCGCCGAGCGGATTGTCCGACGGCGTGGAAAGACTCACGCCGCTCGAAATCTGCGCGTAAAGCTGCGACAACTGAGCCTGCTGATCGCTCATCGTCGCCACGTTCATGGTGAAGTACTGCGTGCTGGAGATGCGCATGTTCAACGCCTCACTGGAAGATGCCAAGCAGCGTCTGGAACAGGGTCTGCGCGGTCTGGATCACCTTGCTGTTCGCCTGATAGAGCTGCTGATACTGAAGCAGATTGGCTGCTTCTTCGTTGATGTTGACGCCCGAGACCGACTGCTGCGCGGTGGTGATCTGCGTCACCAGCGAAGCCTGCGCCGTGCTCGAAGTCTGAATCTGATTCGTCTGGTTGCCGATGTCGTTGACGTAGTTGGCATACGCGCCCGTCAGCGTGACCGTGCCGCCGTTCATGGATTTGGCCGTGGACAGGTTCGACAGTGCCAGCGCGTTGCGGCCGTCGTTATTCGCGCCGGTGTTCGGGCCGATGGTGAACTTGTCGCCGGCAGCGGGCACGCCGCTGATGGTCACCGACACGTTGTTCATCTGGCCGGCGGTCGTGTTGTTGATCGTCAGGCTCGCGCCGGTGCTCGACGAATACGGCACGACGGTCGTTGCACTCGTGATCGAATACGTGGTCGCGGGAGAGCCGGCCACGGTCACCGTGGAGCCGACCGGGAAGCCGGTCAGGCCGGTGCCGTCGTAAGTCAGCGTGGTGGTCGAGCTGGGCATCGTGTAGCCGGCCGTCACCGTGCCCGACGAAATCGCGCCGGTGCCCGTGTTGGTCGACGCGGCCGCGCCCAGAACCGGCGACGCGGCGGCGATCGCCGAGGCGTCCGTGGTGGCGGTCGCGAAGCTGTTCAACGCGCCACGGGTCGGTTCGACCGTGAACGAGTCGCCGGCATTCATGGTGCCCGTCGTCGAGAAATTCAGGCCGTTGATCGGCTGGCTCAGGTTGCTCGCAGAACCCACTACCTTGCCCGTCGAATTGTCGGTGAGCGTGTAGGTGCTGCCGTTGTAGGCGAGCGTGTAGTCGCCGGTAGTCGGCTGGGCGGAGTTCGCGAACGACACGCTGAGCGACGCATTGCCGGTGTTCTGCGTGTTCGCATACACCGTCGGGCTGCCCACCGAGAACAGCGCGCCGCCCTGCACGCCCGCGAGCGTGATGCCGAGCGCGTTCTGCGCGTTGACCTGCGAGGCGAAGCTGACGGCGATCGCGCCGAGTTGCGCTTCCGCCGGATCAAGCGTCTGGCTGCGGAACGCGACGAGTCCGCCGAGCGTGCCGCCCTCGATCTTGCTGTCGGGCAAGTCCTGCGGCGTAGCTGCCGGATTCGCGCCGGCCTGCCCCAGATACTGCACCGACAGTTCGCTCGAGTCGCCAGTGGAAGGCGCGGTGCCCAGATTGAAACTGTTGCCGCCCGACACGAGCGGCTGGCCGTTGCTCATGAATACGCTGTAGGCACCGTTGCTGTCGACGACCTGCACGCCGATCAATTGCGACAGATTCGACACGGCGAGGTCGCGCTGATCCAGCAACTGGTTCGGCGGCTGGCCCTGAGTGCTCGCGGCGTTGATCTGGCCGTTCAGCTGCGCGATCTGCTGCGTGTAGCTGTTGATCTGCGAAACGGTGTTGCTCAACTGCGTGTTGACGCTTTCGCGCAGCGCGTCGTATTGCTGGCCCGCGGCATTGATCTGGTTCGCGAGCGTCTGCGCGCCGCTCATCGCCGTCTGGCGCGTGGCGAGGCTCGAAGCATCGTTCGAGACGTTCTGCATGCCCGTGAAATAGCTCGTGATCGCGCTGGCAATGCCGGCAGTCGGGCTGCCGATCAGATTGTTCAGTTGCGAAATCAACGAGTTGTAGGTGGACAGCGAACTGCTGGACGACTGCGCGTTATTGAGTTGCGTGGTCAGGTACTGGCTGTACTGACGCGTGACGGTGACGGTCGAGACGCCCTGCGGCAGATAGCCGGAACCGGTGTACTGGCCGCCGGTTTCCGCGTAGACCGGCGTTTCGATGGTGTAGCCGGGCGTCGACGCGTTGCTGATGTTCTGGCCGGTCGTCGTGAGTCCCCACTGGGCTGCGTTCAGTCCACTGAGACCAAGATTGATGAGATTGGACATGCGTCATCCTGAAGGGCGACACCGTACACATGCCGCCGCGTTACTTGAACTTACTGTTTAACGGCTTTCGCGACGGAAAATTGAGCCCATTCACGACGCTTGCGTAACTTTGATTCAACGTTTGCGAGGCCGGCGCGGCGGGGCCGGCGCAGAAAGTCCGCTGCCGCCTGCCGGCGTATTGCGCCCGCTGCGCCCGCCCGTTAGCGAACGAGCGAACGGCGCTTCATTTCGAGTTGCGTGATGAGACGCTGCAGCGTGTTTTCCGCGCTGCCTGGCAGCGTCAGGAAACGGAAGCCGAGTTGATAACGCTGCGTGCCGTTCGGCAGCGCGAGCGAGCGATGCGACACGAGTTGCAGATCGAGCGAGAGGCGCCCCAGCCGGCCGAGCGACAGTTCGCAATCGTCCAGACGCGTGCCCATGGGCAGCTCCGCCACACGTTCGTCGGACGTGCGCATGCCGACGCCGCCAAGCGACAGATCGTGCACTTCGAAGCGGAACGAATCGCCTTCCGGCAGACGGCCGCTGCACGTGTACGGATCGAGAATGGGCGCGTCGACGCGGAAATACTCGCGGCGTTGCACATAAAACAGCACTTGCGGAAAGTCGGCCTCGAACGCGGGCAGTCCCTCAAAGCGCGTTTCGCGCGGCGTGCCCGTGACGAACTCCATGCGCACGCCCTCGGGCGCCGCGTGGAACTGGCAGCCCGCCGCGGCGAGCAGGCTGCGGTTCTGATCGGACAGCGCGCCCCAGTCAAAGGTGAAGGTGCGTCCGCGCACGTCGACGTCGAGAAGACGCGTGACGAGCTGGCCGCCCGGATACTGAACGGTGAGGAAATCGCCCCGATTGACGAGATTGCGCAACTGAACGCCGATTTCCAGCGGATTGCGACGGCCGAAATCGTGGGCGCTGTCGTCTAGCGGAACGTGCGACTGGATTTGCGTGTCGGTCTGGCCGTTCGACTGATTGGTTTCCATGGGCTTGCCGGTATGCATGTTCTTGCGGGCACGTGCCAGAGCTCCTGCCGGGGCTTTCACGCGGTCTTTTTTCCATGCAGACCGTGGCACGCGCATTCAACCGGACTTAACGCTTCCGGTATGGGGTCTTACGGATTAGCGGCAGTATCCCGCTAAAATTTAGGGGCGCCCAATGAATTATTTAGTATCGCGCCGCGCAAACGTTAAAGCTCTGATAACGCGCTGATAACGCGTCGGTAAATCGTCAGCCGCATTCTGGACACGCCGCTATTTGCGCATGCGTTTCGCGGGTAAGCCGGCCGCCGTGGGGCAGCCGGCCTCGTCCGTCTTGTCATGCGCCTGGCCCCGTCGCGTGCATGGTTTTTATCTGCCGGTCAGAACTGCTGACGCGCTGCCTGGCCGCTGTCCGGTTTGTCAATTGCGGCCAGTCGAGCCCACCAGTTAAGCGTATTACAGGCGTTTCAACCCATCTTGCTCATAATCGACATCAGTTTCTTTGCATAGTGCGGATCGGTCGCATAACCGGCGCGCTGCATGCCGGTGGCGAAACCCTTCACGTCATGCGCGGAATTGATGACCTGTGCATAGCGCGGATTGCCCTTCAGCATGCTCGCGTAATCGGTCATGGCTTCCTGATACGAATCGTACGCGCGGAATTTCTCGACCACGCGCTGCGGCTTGCCGTTCACATATTCGGTGGTGAGCGTGGAAACCGTCTTGCCGGTCCAGTCCTTGGTCGCCTTGATGCCGAACACGTTGTGGCTCGTCGTGCCGTCGGCTTTCTTGATCTCGCTCTTGCCCCAGCCCGACTCGAGCGCGGCCTGACCGATGATGAAGCGCGCCGGAATGCCGGTAGCGGCGCTCGCGGCCTGAGCCGGCGCAGCGAGCTTGTCGACGAAAGCGTCGACCTTCGGCGAGCTGCCGTCGCCCTTCAATGGCGGCGTGAGCGCGCTGTTGGCCGAGTAGCCCTTGCCCATCGCCAGTTGCCCGTTGGCCTGCGCATTGCCGTAAGCCTTCGCGAGCGCGTTGAGCGCCGCGGTCTGACCTTCGTCGCCGCCGCTGCCGCCGCCGAGCGCGTTGGCCATGCCGGCAAGACCACCCGCGCCGCCCGCACCGTTAGCACCGCTCACCTGCATGCCCTGGTTGCGCATCAACTGCTTGAGCATCGCATCCGCGACGCCGATACCCTTTTGCGACAGCTGCTGCGACAACTGCTGATCCATCATCGACGTGAAGGTCGCGCTGTCGTGCGAATCGAACGGGCCGTCCTGCGGCGTCGCATCGCGCATGCTCTTCAACATCATCTGCGTGAAAACTGCGTCGAACTGCTGCGCGGCCATCTTCATGCCGGCTTGCGGCGACGCCTTCGCCTGCGCGCTCAGCTTGGCGAAACCCTGCACGTCGAGCGCGAAGCGCTGGGTCAGATCGTTCGCCGCCGCGGCGGAATTGGTCGTATCCGAATTCATCTCTTCTCGTCCTTAGATGATTTCCAGGTCGGCGCGCAGAGCGCCCGCCGCTTTCATCGCCTGCAGGATCGACATGAGATCCGCGGGCGTCGCCCCCAATGCGTTGAGCGCCTTCACTACTTCGGCAAGGTTCGCGCCGGCCGTCACCATCTTCAGTGCGCCGTTGTCCTGCTTCATCTGAATCTGCGACTGCTTGGCCACCACCGTCTGGCCGTTCGAGAACGGGCCCGGCTGGCTCACCACCGGCTGCGTATTGATCACGACCGACAGATTGCCGTGCGCGACCGCGCAGTTCTGCAGCGTAACCATCTGGTTCATCACGATCGAGCCGGTGCGCGCGTTCAGGATCACCTTCGCGGCGGCCTGGGCCGGCTTCACGTCGAGGTTCTGCAACTGCGCCATGAAAGCGACCTGCTGTTCGGGATCGGTCGGCGCACGCAACTGGATCGTGCGGCCGTCGAGCGCCGTGGCCGTGCCGCCGCCGAATGCGTTGTTCACCGCGGCCACCACACGCTGCGTGGTGTCGTAGTCCATTTCGTTCAGATCCAACTGCATCGTGCCTGCTTGCGAGACCGAGGTCGGCACCGCGCGTTCGACAATCGCGCCGCCGGCAATGCGGCCCGCAGCCAGCGTATTGACCTGCACCTTGCTGCCGTTCGCGCTTGCGCCCGCGCCGCCGACCGCGAGGTTGCCCTGGCCGAGCGCGTACACCTGGCCGTCGGCGCCCTTGAGCGGCGTGAGCAGCAGCGTGCCGCCGCGCAGGCTCTTGGCATTGCCGAGCGACGACACGGTAATGTCGATCTGCTCGCCCGGACGCGCGAACGGCGGCAGTACTGCCGTCACCATCACCGCGGCGACGTTTTTCAACTGGATGTTCGACAGCGACGATTGCGAGTTGCTCGAACCGGCCGCCTGATTGTTGATCGAGATGCCGAGGTTCGCCAGCATGTTGGCGAGCGTCTGCGTGGTGAACGGCGTTTGCGTGGTCTGGTCGCCCGTGCCGTCCAGACCGACGACGAGGCCGTAGCCGATCAGCGGATTGTCACGCACGCCCTGGATCTGTACGAGGTCTTTCAGACGCTCCGCGTGTGCGGGCGTCGCCGCCGGCAGCGCCGCGCACGCGAGCGCGACGAAGGCGAGCGCCCGGCCGATCTTGCCGGCGCGCGCGAGGAAGCGGAATGAAACAGTACCCATGATCACCACGGCGACACGTTGAGGAAAAAGCGTTGCAGCCAGCCGAGGTTCTCCGCTTCGTCGACATAGCCCTTCGCGGAGTATTCGATTTTCGCGTCGGCGACCTGGGTGGAGTACACGGCGTTCAAATTCGAAATCGTGTTCGGGTTCACCACACCCGAGAAGCGCACGAATTCATTGCCCTGGTTGATCAGCATCTGCTTTTCGCCGCTGACCATCAGGTTGCCGTTCGGCAGCACGCCCGTCACGGTCACGGTGATGGTGCCGCTGAACGTGTTCGACGCATTCGCGCCGCCGGTCGCGGTGAATTTGTTGGCGCCGTTCGCGCTCAGGTTCGCCTTGCCGAAAAGGCCGCCGAGAAAGCCGGCGGTCGGCACGTCGAAGCTCGTAGTGCCGCTGCGGTTCACGCCCGCGCCTGATGACTTGGTGGCGTTGACGTTTTCCTGGATCACGATCGTCAGGATGTCCCCGACATTGCGCGGCCGCTGGTCTTCGAACAACGGCCGGCCCGCGTAACCCGGGTTGTAGATCGAGCCTGGCGCCTGCGCTTGCGGCGGCATCGGCGGCATGGCCGTCATTGGCTGCTGCGTGATCGGCTGCTTCGGCACGAGGCCGCAGCCGCCGAGCGCGGCGAGCAGCGTGAGCTGCGCGAGCGCGACGGCAGTGCGCGAATGAACCGGATTACGAGTGAAGTACGACATCTTGATTACCGCCTGTCAATTCCCGCTGGCTTCAGCGTTAAACCTGCATCTGGCTGAGCGTCTGCAGCATCTGGTCGGACGTCGTCACGGCCTTGCTGTTGATTTCATAAGCGCGTTGCGTCTGGATCATGTTCACCAGTTCCTGCACCACGTTCACGTTGGATGCTTCCACATAGCCCTGATTGAGCGTGCCTGCGCCATTCAGGCCAGGCTGCGCGACGTTGGGTGCGCCCGACGAGGCGGTTTCCGAAAACAGGTTTTCACCCTTTGCATCGAGACCGGCCGGGTTGATGAAGGTGGCGAGCTGCATCGTGCCGAGCTGCTGCGTGTTGGTCGAGCCGGCCACGCTGATCGACACCGCGCCGTCGCTGCCGATGGTGAGCGAGGTCGCGTTGCTCGGAATCGTGATTGCCGGAATCACCTGGTAGCCGCTCGACGTGACGAGCTGGCCTTGCGCGTTGGTCTGGAACGAGCCGTCGCGTGTATAGGCGGTCGTACCGTCGGGCATCTGCACCTGGAAAAAGCCCTGGCCGTTGATGGCGACGTCTTTCGAGTTGCCCGTCTGCTGAAGATTGCCCTGCGTGTACAGACGCTCGGTGGCGACCTGCTGCACGCCGGTGCCGAGCTGGATGCCGGAGGGCAGTTCGGTGTTCTGCGTCGAGTTCGCGCCCGGCTGGCGGACGGTCTGGTACAGCAGATCCTCGAACACCGCGCGCGAGCCCTTGAAGCCATTGGTGCTCACGTTCGCGAGGTTGTTCGAGATCACGTCCATCTGCGCCTGCTGCGCATTCATGCCGGTAGCGGCAATGTAGAGTGAGCGATTCATAAATCTATTCTCCTGTCGACCCGAGGGTGGCGCTGCGCGCCTGCTCAGGTCTCATGCAACTGGTTGGCGGACCCGTGAATGGCCCGTTAGCTGAAGCTCAGCAACTGGTTTGCCGACTGATCGTTCTTGTCGGCGCTTTCCAGCAGCTTGGTCTGCATCTGGAACTGGCGCGCGTTGGTGATCATCGCGACCATCGCGCTGACCGGATTCACGTTGCTTCCTTCCAGCGATGCTGGCGCGACCGCGACGGTTGGATCCGCGTCGGCGGGATTGCCGTCGGCGGTGCGAAAGAGGCCGTCGTCGCCGCGCGTCAGCGTTTGCGGATCGGGATTGACCAGCTTCAACTGATCGATCGTCACCACCGCGGTCGGCGGATCGCCCGGCGTGAGCGCGGTCACCGTGCCGTCGCGGCCGATGGTGATCTGCGCGCCCGGCGGCACCGACATCGGCCCGCCGTTGCCGAGCACCACCTGATTCGTGGCGTTCACCAACTGGCCGTTCTGATCGATGTGCAGATTGCCCGCGCGCGTGTAAGCCTCGCCGCCGTCAGCGGTTTGCACCGCGAGCCAGCCCGGCCCTTCGATGGCGACGTCCAGAGGATTGCCCGTCTGCTGGATCGGGCCGGGCGTGTAGTCCGCGCCCGGCGTCGACGACAGCACGAAGGTGCGCGTGGTGTTGTCGTTGATCGAACTGCCGTCGCCGAACGACATCGGCACGGCGCGAAACGTCGCCAGCTGCGCGCGAAAACCGGTGGTCGACGCGTTCGCCAGATTGTTCGCAACGATGGCCTGCTGTTCGAGCGCTTGCGTGCTGCCCGACATCGCGGTGTAGATCAGCCGATCCATGATGGCTCCGTCCTGCTCGCTTACAGGTTGATGAGCGTCTGGTCGACGGTCTGCTGGGTCTTGATGGTCTGCGCGTTCGCCTGATAGTTGCGTTGCGCGGTGATCAGGTCCACCAGCTCGCTCGTCAGATCGACGTTCGAGTTCTCGACCGCGCCGCCTTGCAGCACGCCGTGGTTGGTCGAGCCCGGCGCCGAAATCTGCGCGACGCCCGATTGCGACGTCTGCTGGAACACGTTGTTGCCGAGGTTCACGAGACCGTTCTGGTTCGAAAAGTTGGCGAGCGCGATCTGGCCGAGCGCCGCGGTCTGCTGGTTCGAATAGTTGCCGGTCAGCGTACCGTCGGCGCCGATCGTGAAGCTCGTCAGCGTGCCGGCCGCATAGCCGTCGGGCTGCAGCGAGTTCACGCCGTTCTTGCCGCCGTATTGCGTCGTGCCGGCAATGTTGAGCGTCAGCGCTTGCGGCGTCGACGAACCATCGGTGGTCGGCACCGAGAAATTGAAGACGTACGGCGTGGTCGTAGCCGTGCCCGAAGCGTCGGTCGTGCCGAGCAGCGTGCCCGACGAATTGAAGTTCGCGTGGCCGACGAGCGTCGCGGTGCCGGTCGAGACGCCTGCGTACACGTCCCACGTGCCGGCTGCGGTCTTGGCGAAATACATGTTGACCGTCTGCGAACCGCCGAGCGTGTCGTACACGGTCGTGCTGGTCGAGTAGTTATACGTCGACGAGCTGTTCTGGTCGAAGGCTACCGGCGTCGGCGCAATCGTATAGCTGTCGCCGGTCGCAGGAACACCGTTGAACGTCACGGTCTCGCCGTTGCCGAGCGAGATCGGCGAGCCGGCCGTATAGGTGCCGGTCGTCGAGGTGCCGAGCGTCGTGTCGGTCACCGTGTAGGCGGTCGCGCTGGTGAACGTGACGGTGTAGTTGTCGTTGTTCGTGCCCGAGGCGGTGTTGGTGATGGTCGCGCCAGGCGTGGTGAGCGTGCCCGTGTTCGCCGCGTTGGCCGTGACGCTCGGCGTGCCGAGCATCAGCGGGTCTTGCGCGTTCAGGTTCAGGCCGGCGGAAATATTGGTGGTCGCCTTCGGCGCGATGTTCGCGGTGGGCACGGTCAACGGCACGGTCTGCGCGGTGTTGATGATGCCGGAGCTGTTCGCGGCATAGCCCATCAGTTGCAGGCCCTGCGCGTTCGTGATGTAGCCGTTCTTGTCGAGCTGGAACACGCCGTTGCGCGAATACACGAGCGAACCGTTGTTCGACAGCTGGAAGAAGCCGTTGCCGTTGATCGCGACGTCGAGCGCCTGGTTCGTGCTGGTGATCGTGCCTTGCGAGAACTGCTGCTGCACTTCCGAGAGTTTCGTGCCGATGCCGACCTGGTTGCCCACGGCTGTCGCCACCGAATTCGCGTACATGTCGGCGAATTGCGCCGCGCCGCTCTTGAAGCCAACGGTATTCGCGTTGGCGATGTTGTTGCCGATCACGTCGAGATCGCTCGACGATGCCGACAAACCACTCAAACCTTGTTGGTAACCCATGACGGTCTCCGTGTCTGGAAAGTCGTAACTGACTGAATCTGAATCAGAGGATGGCGGCTACGCCGGTCAACGCGACGGTCGAGCCGTTCGACAGCACGAGGCCCGGCGTGCCGTTGCTCTGCATGACGACGCTTTGCACCGTCGCGCCCGTGAGCGTGGTGGCCGTGGCTTGCTGACCGTTGATCGTGCCGACCGCGCTGATCGTGTAGGTGCCGTCGGGCAGCGTGTTGCCGGCCGAGTCGGTCGGCGTCCAGCCCACCGGAATCGTGCCGGCCGACTGCTTGCCGAGATCGATCGTGTTGACGATCGTGCCCGCCGAGTTCTTCACGACGACCTGCAGGTCGTTCACCGAATTCGCGAGCTGCACGCCGAACGAGCCGGACTTGCCGCTCGCGACCGACACCGAGCTTCCCGGCGCGAGCACGGTCGAACCGATGAGGAGCGCCGCTTGCGACTGCTGACCTGCCGACATCTGCGTGGCGAGCGAGCTCAACGTCGTGTTCAACTGGCTGATGCCCGACACGGTGTTGATCTGCGCGAGCTGCGAGGTCATCTGCGAGCTGTCCATCGGGTTGGTCGGATCCTGGTTCTTCAACTGCGCCACGAGGAGGCTCAGGAAGGTGTTCTGCAGATCGGTCGCCGAGGTGCCGGACGTGCTGCTCGTGGAGGTGGTCGAGCTCGCCGTGCTGTTCGTGCCGTTCATCGTGTCGAGCAACGTTTGCGACACGGTCGTGCCGTTGTTGCCGATGGTGGTGCTAGTGGTCAAGGGGCTCTCCTCAGGTTCCGATCGTGAGCGTTTTCAGCATCAGGGTCTTGGCGGTATTCAGCGTTTCGACGTTGGCCTGGTACGAGCGCGACGCCGAAATCATGTTCACCATTTCCTGCACCGGGTCGACGTTGGGCAACGTGACGTAGCCGTCGGCGTTCGCCGCGGGGTTGCCGGGGTCGTAGGCGGTCTTCATCGGCGTCGGGTCGTCGACCACGCCGGTGACCTGCACGCCGCCGACCTGCTGGCCGGAGCCCGTGCGTGCGCCGCCGAGCGGCGCAACCGCGAACACGACCTGCTTGGCCTTGTACGGCTGGCCGTCCGGGCCGGTCGTGCTGTCCGCGTTGGCGAGGTTCGACGCCGTCACGTTGAGCCGTTGCGACTGCGCGGACATCGCGGAGCCTGCAACACCAAATATGTTCATCAAAGAAGGCATGTTTGCTGACCTTTCTTGCCGGTTCGAGCCGGCTTCAAGTTGGTTCCCGTAGCGATTGTTCTTGCGTACTGCGTGTCTCTTTGCGGGCGGACCGTTGCCGGGTTACGAGCCCGACTGGATCGCCGACAGCATCGTCTTGATCTGGCTCGACAGCACGGTCATGCCCGATTCGAAGTGCAATGTGTTGTCCGCAAACTGGACGCGCTCGGTGTCGATGTCGACGGTATTGCCGTCGAGCGCCGGCTGCGTCGGATTGCGGTATTGCAGATTGCCGTAGTCGTCAGAGGTGCCGCCTGCCGGGCGCAACGTCGACTTGCCGGACATGTGGCCCGGCGCGGTCGCCGCCATGGACATGCCGCTCGTCACGCCAGCCGGCTGCGCCATCGCGAGCGTCGCGGTGTTGGACGCCGTCTGGCCGGCCGCGCCGGTCTTTTTCAGCGCGCCCGCAAGCGACGAGGCGAAGTCGACGTCGCGCGCCTTGTAGCCGGGCGTGTCGGCATTGGCGATGTTCGACGACAGGAGCTCCTGGCGGTAAGCGCGCACATCGAGCGCTTGACGTCCAAAGGCGAATTCGGCATCGAGTTTGTCCAGCATAAGAATCTCCGGAGAACGGTCCCGAGGCTTCCCGTGCGCCTCGCGTGAGGGCTGCATCAGACGGGAACGCCTTTTTGCATGAGGAGCATCTTATGGGCGCCGCGCAAGCAGCAATCGGACGAATAACCGGGAAAGGGGGCTTCTATTCAACGTTTGCGCGAAGGGGGCGCTCAATAGAATGCAAGGCGTACCGAATTCATTCGATGGAGAACCGTGATGGACCAGCCCACTTTCGATCCGACGCCCCGCGTGAGACGCGCGGCCGCGCATCGCATGAGTGTGGCGGCGTTGCGGGTCGCTGCCGGGTTGGTGTTGAGTTCGTCGCTTGGCGTGTCCGCCCTTGGCGGCGCGACGTTTCTGTTCGCCGATGCCGCGCACGCCGGCGAGGCCGACGGCCCGATCGTGATTGCCGGTCCGAACGAACAGAACCCGGCGGCGCTTGCCGAGCTTGCCCAGCATCTGCAGACCGCGCCCGCGAAACGCACCGGCTCGGCGGCCACGCTCGCCGCCGCGACCGCGCAGTCGCTGACGCGCAGTCCCTCGACGCGCGACACCGATCCGTTCACGCGCGCCGCCAACGCGAGCGGCTCTATCGTCATTGCGGGCTCGGGCGACACGCCCGCCGCGCCGCAGATGATCCGCACGAATTTCAAGCCGGACGCGAACGGTGTCGTCACTATTCCAGCGCCAGGGCGCGCGGGGATGGGTGCGACGAATGCGGGCGTTCAGCCGGTGGCGGCGAATGCGCCGTCGAGCGTGGCAAGCCGCGCAGCGGCTGGGGTGTCCAGGTCGGCGGGGTCTGCCGGGTCTGCCGTGTCTGCGGGCGCTTCCTCGCCGGACAGCTTCGACACGCTCGCATCGCGCGGCGAGCCGCCGCAGTTCGGCGCGGACGGCAAACCGGTTGCGGCTCGTTCCAGCGCATCGGTCAATTCGACGAACAGCGCGCTCGCTGCGCCAACCGCCCGTATGCCCGCGACGCGGCCCGCCGCGACCTCGGCCTCGCCCGCGGCCTCCGTCGCCCAGCAGAATCCGCGCGCGGCGGCAGCGGCTCAGCCCGCGCCGCTGCCCGGCCAGCAAGACCCTGAAGCGATCCGCGCGGTGGCGCTCGCGTTCCTGCAACAGCAGTCGGCGGGCTTGCCGGGCAAAGTGGATATCACCGTCGCGCCCGCGTTTCCGCGCGGTCTCGCGGCGTGCATGATGCTCGAACCGTTCATGCCGAGCGGCGCGCGCATGTGGGGCCGCGTGACAGTCGGCGTGCGTTGCGCGGGCCAGCGCCCGTGGACCATCTATCTGCAGGCGCGCATTTCTCTGCACGCCACCTACTATCTCGCAGCCCGCGCGATGTCGGCAGGGGAAGTCCTCACCGCCGCCGATCTGGTCGCGCGCGAAGGCGATCTGACCGGCTTGCCGCAGGCGATTGTTACCGATCCGTCGCAGGCGGTCGGCTCGCTCACGTTGACGCGCGTCTCTCCCGGCATGCCGCTGCGCCGCGACATGCTGAAAAGCGCGTCCGCCGTGTCGATCGGTCAAACGGTGCGGGTCGTGGCCGCCGGCGATGGTTTCGCGATTTCGTCGGAAGGCAGCGCGATGAACAACGCGTCGCCGGGTCAGCAGGTTCGCGTGAAGACGGCCAACGGCCAGATCATCTCGGGCATCGTCAAGGACGGCTCGACGGTGGAGATCCAACTGTGAAAGAGAGCGAGCCGCGCGTCGCCAGCGGTTGGGCCGCGCCGCCCGTATCAGGGCCGGATCGTCTTGATAGACAAGGAAAAAGCTGTAGCGATTGCGCTAAAGTTTTGATCGACGCTTGCCGTTATCAGAATCAAATCGTTCAGGAAGCCAATCGTGAAAGTCGATTCCCAAACCAATTCGAATCTGCCGACGTTGAAAGACGCCCTCACCCGCTCGCAGCAAAGCGACGCGGCGACCGCGAACACCAGCGCGCAGACGGCGGGCACTGCCTCGCAACCTACTCCCAGCGGCTCGGGCGACGCCAGCGTCAGCCTGTCGGGTCTGTCGCAGCATCTGCGCAGCCTCGCGGCGTCCGGCTCGGCCGATATCGACACGGCGCACGTCGAGTCGATCAAGCAGGCCATCAAAAACGGCACGCTGACGATCGACTCCGGCAAGATCGCCGACGGCGTGCTGAGCACGGCACGCGAACTGTTGCAGAACAAATCCTCGTCGACCGGCAACTAATCGACGCATCGAAGTACGGTGAATGGCCGGCGGCGTTCGACAAACCCGGCTCGCCTATCCAGCGCGAGCCGTCGTTTTCAGCGAGTTGTTGAGATGAAAGACGCCCTGCTTGCCACCCTTACCGAAGAGTATTCCGCCGTCGAGGCGTTCGCGTCCGTGCTGACGCTCGAGACCAAGGCGCTGACCGCCTTGTCGCCGGTCGAGCTGCTGCCGTCGGTGATCGAGAAAAAGACCGCGTTGATCGGCGAGCTCGCGCAGCTTGAGACGCGCCGCGACGAACTGCTCGCCGGCATGGGTTTTCCGACCGGCTGGGCCGGCATGGAGCTCGCGTCCAGCACCGACGAGCGCATTGCCGCCCAATGGTCGCTGCTGCAAAAAGCCGCCGAGCGCGCGCGCCGCTCGAACACAAGCAACGGCGAACTGATTCGCGTGCGCATGGACTACAACCAGCGCGCGCTGGCGGCTTTGCAGGTGGTGGTGCCGCAAAAGGCCGGTTTTTATGGCCCGGACGGACGTATTCCGGCGCGCGTGGCGGTTTAAAACCTGGCCGACGCTGTCTGATACCAAAGGCCACGAAAGTGGCGCGTCTTCGAGCACCTCGGTCCGCTCCGGCCACTGCGGTCGCGCAAACCAAAAAAGACATTGATCAAAGGGCTCGTCGCCACGACGAGCCCTTTTTTGTTTTCTGCCCGCGCCGCGCACTCGCGCTCTTCGTCCTCTGCGATGGCCATCTGGCCAGGTGGCGCCAAGAGCGCCGCACGCGATCAAATCTCCTCTTTCCCCAACGAGATTTTCACAGCCTTGCTACCGCGTTCGGCGTCATCGTGCCGGATATCCCGGGTTGTCATTCTGCGGGAAATACGCTGGAGGAGGCTTACGCGAACGCGAAAGAAGCAATCGAGGCGCATCTGGACACGCTGCTCGACGAAGGCTTGCCGATCCCCGAAAGGCTAACGCTAGACGAGCATCGGCGTAATCCTGACTACGCGGGTTTCACGTGGGGCTTTGTGACAACCCGCAACATTCCCGCGCTGAAGAAGGCGGTGCGCATCAACATCTCGTTGCCCGAGGCGCTGGTGCATGAAATCGACGAATACGCGCAGGCGCATGGCATGTCGCGTTCCGCTTTTCTCGCGCTCGCGGCCGAGCATGAAATGGCGGACGCCTGACACTGGGCGCGTGCAGCGCCCTCGCTTTGCAACTCAAACTTGGTGCGCAACCGCGTTTGCCAGTCGACCGCGTCGCTCGGCATGGGTGCGCAACGCAAACCGCTCAGGTCGTCTCGGCGTTCGCCCAGGCCATTTCGCGCAGGCGCGTGCGCAAACGCGCCACTGCCTGGCTGTGCAGCTGACACACGCGCGACTCGCTGACTTCCATCACCGCGCCGATTTCGCGCAGATTCATGCCGCGCTCGTAGTACAGCGACATCAGCAGTTTCTCGCGTTCCGGCAAGCGGTCGATGGCCTCGACCAGTGCCGAGCGCAGGCTCTCGTCGAGCAGGGCGGACAGCGGGTCCGAATGATCGACGCAGTAGCGGTCGAGAAACGGTTCGTCGTCCGCGGAACGGTCGAAGTCTTCGTAGTAGATAAGCTGGCTGCCGTGCAGATCCTGCAGCATCGACTGATACTCGTCGAGCGGCATTTGCAGGTGTTCGGCAATTTCCGTTTCGCTTGCCGAGCGGCCCAGGTTCTGCTCCACCTTGTGCACGGCCGTTTCCACTTCTCGCGAAGTGCGCCGCAAGCTGCGCGGCAACCAGTCGTTGCTGCGCAATTCGTCGAGCATCGCGCCGCGAATCCGCTGGCTCGCGTAAGTCTCGAACTGCGCGCCCTGATCTTCCTTGTAGCGGCTCGCGGCATCCAGCAGGCCAATCATGCCGGCCTGAATCAGATCGTCGAGATCGACGCTGGCCGGCATTTTGGCGACGAGCTGCAAGCCGAGTCGACGCACGAGCGGTGCGTACTTCGTCAAAACATCGGCTTGGGAAATCTTTCCCTGAGCGTTATACATCGTGCTCCCCTTGTCCTTGTGCCGCCTCTCAGGCGTGCTGCGCAGACGGTTGGTCGGCGTGTTGCGCCGCTGAAACTGTCGCAGGCGCCATCCATGGCGTTTGCGACGACATCGCTGGCCGCATCGGCCAGTACTGCAATTCGGCTGCGAGGTGCCGGAAATCGCGCGCAGCCGGTGTCGACGGAAATGCATCGACGACACAACGCGACAACTCCTCGGCTCGCGCCATCCGCACATCCGCGGCAATGCAACCGGCGTCCTCCAGCGCCACCGCGAGGTAGCGCCCGGCCACGCCGGCCAGGTTTGTAAAAGCGGTGCGGGCGTCTTCCACGCTCTGCACGTGGTTCACCAGCACGCGAAACTGCGCGAGCGCATGCGCGTAGTGCAGGCGCTTCATGCATGCATACGCGTCCGTGATCGCCTGAGCGGCCATGCGCGTGACGATCATCACGTCATGCGCCTGCATCGCGAGCGCGGACAGATGCCCTTGCGGGTCCAGCTGCGCGTCGATCAGCACGATGTCGGCTGAGCCGTGCAGCAGCACGCCGAATTGCGCCGCGCTATAGCCCTCGCGAT
The DNA here is from genome assembly GCF_000472445.1 of Burkholderia sp. WSM2230. Taxonomy (GTDB): domain Bacteria; phylum Pseudomonadota; class Gammaproteobacteria; order Burkholderiales; family Burkholderiaceae; genus Paraburkholderia. The sequence goes on along the minus strand of NZ_AXAJ01000002.1, from coordinate 546,082 downwards.
GCGCACGCGAGGCTGCCAGCACCGAGAAGCCGAGCGGATGCCGCGAGGCGGCGTCGTCGAGCGCCATCTCGCCGCGCATCACAGCGGTGAAGTTGCCGCCACCGCGCAGGTTGCCGGCAAGCGCACTCACCGACTTGTCGCCCACGCACTCGTCGATCACGAGCACGTCCTTGCCTTGCTGCGCGAGCGCGGCGGCAAGATTGACCACCGTGGACGTACAGCCCGCGCCGACGGACCCGGCCGTCACCGAAATCACGCGCGAGCCGCTGCGCGCGAGGAGGCGCCGCAGTCCTTCTGCCTGATCGGAGACGAGCTTATCCAAAGCGGACCTCATGCAATTCAGCGGTCGAACGCGCGGACAGCGCGGAGAGCAGCGCAGGCACGTCGTCGTCATGCGGGACGAACGGCGAGTGATCGCGCGGAATGCAGAACGCGCTCTTGAGCAGAAAACGTTTGGTCGCAACGTAAAGGTTTTCCGGCACTTTCTGACCGGTCGACACGTAGTGCACCGGCAGCTTGTAGCGGATCACCGTATCGAGCACGCCGCCCAGGTTGGTGGCTTCGTCGAGCTTGGTGAGAATGCAGCCGGCGAGCGGCTGCTGATCCGGTCCGCGCTGATACGCCTGCACCACTTCGTTGAGCGTGTCGCCGTGGCTGGTTGCGTTGAGCAGCAACAGACGCTGCACCGGCTGACCCGCGCGGCTCAGCATCGCTATCTGATCGGATACGAGTCGGTCGCGCTGGCTCATGCCGATCGTGTCGATCAGCACGATGTGCTTGTTGCGCAATTCGGAGAGCGCGAGTTGCAGATCGGCGCTGTCTTTCACCGCGTGAACCGACACGCCGAGAATCTTGCCGAAGATGCGCAGTTGCTCGTGGCCACCGATCCGGTAGCTGTCGGTCGTGAGCAGCGCGACCTTGCTGGCGCCGAAGCGCATCACGCAGCGCGCGGCGAGCTTGGCGGTCGTCGTGGTCTTGCCCACGCCCGTCGGGCCCATCAGCGCAAACACACCGCCGCGTTCCATCAGCGTGTCTTCGTCTTCCATCACAGGCAGATTGGAGGCGAGCACCGAGCGCACCCAGTCCATGCCGTCGTCCATGTTGTCGACGTCCTCGGGCAGGTTGTCCACCATCATCTGCACGAGCTGCGCGGAGAAACCGGCGGCAAACAGATGCTTGGTGAGCGCGCCGTGCGCCGGATTGCGGCGCTGGCGGTCGCCCCACATGAGGCCCGCGAACTGCTCTTCCATCATGCCGCGCAGCGACGACAGCTCGCTCATCACGGTTTCCTTGACGACCTGCTCCATGCGCGCCTTGATCGCTTCCGCGACGGCAGCAGGCGTGCGCGAGTCGTCAGCCGCCGAGGGCGTCGGCGCGAATTTCTGCGCGGCGCGGCGCGCGGCGACCTGTGCGGCTTCGCGAGCCCAATCCGGCGTGTTGTCGCCCGGCGCAGGGTCGACCTTGGCGGGCTCCGCGGTGGCGCCGAGGCCCTTGGCCATTGCGTCGGCCGGCGTCATCGGGCCCGGGCGAGCGCGATAGTCGCCGTGCTGCTCCTGTTCGGCGGCAATGCGTCGCGCGTGATCGATGAGCCACGGATTCGACTCGGCCAGCGTGCGCGGCCCTTGCAAGTCGGCGGCCGGCGCGGCGGATGCGGATGCTGACGGCACGCCGGCGGCCTTCAACAGATCGGCGCGAATGTCGTCGTTCAAACGCGCTGCCGCGGCGCGCGCGCTCGGCTGGCCGACGTGGATCGGTTGCGCTTGCGGCGCCGCGGCGTGCTTCGCTGCCGCGGCTGCCGCCGCCGTGGAAACGGACGCGCCGGGCAATGCGCTCTTGCGCGTGTCGGCCGGCGCGGCGGAGGGCCTTGCCGACTTCATCGCCGCATTCATGGCCGCGCTCGGAATCACCTTGGCGGCAGGCTGCGCATCGTGGCCGCCTGCAAGCGTGGAGTCGGCAAAGCTGCCCGACGTCTCGGTCCCGGCTTCCGGGCTTGCGCCGAACACCGACGAGAACACGTCGGGCATGCCACTCGCATACGGATTAGCCTGCATCGGCTGCGCAGCGGGCATCGCGCGCGGCGAGGTGGACGCACCCAATGCGTGCTGCCCGACCGCCGTATTGGCCGATGCAGATGGCGCCGCGCCGGTGTCCGCGCGCGGTGCCTTGGGCGTAATCGCCGCAAGGTCGCTGTCGGCCAACGCGACGATCTCGACGCTGCCGTCATCCATTGTCCGATTGGACAGCACGACCGCGTCGGCGCCCAGTGCTTCGCGCACGAGACGCAGTGCGTCGCGACTGGTGGCACCGATAAATTTACGAATGTTCAAGCTGGACCCCCGATGAGGTATACGGACTGACGGACCGGCAACACACCGCTTCCCATTGAGATCATTATTGCCAAACCCGTCGACCGACGATCGGTGGATAAAGGCCGTGAAACGTGGGTAATTCGAACGATGGAGAAAAGCCGTCAGCCACGTTGGCCGCATCGCAGAAACGGGCCGCGCCACGCCGCCTGAACGCGTGCGGCTGCCGCGACCGAAGCATGGCCTCGCCAATACGTTCGCGGTGCGAAAAGTCAGGCGCGGAAATGAAAACCGGCGCCTCAGGCGCCGGCCAATCTGTGGAGTGTCGATCCACTTGTCATGCGCGCGGCAAGCACCGCGCTACCGGTGGCGCTTCAACCATGCGCGCCGATCAGATTCACTACCTTGATGTTGCGCGTATCGGGCACTTCTGCGTACGACAGCACTTTGAGCTGCGGCAGGCTGCGGCGCAGGAAACGCGCGAGCATCGGCCGCAATGCATGCTGCACGAGCAGCACCGGCGCGAGGCCCATGTTCTGCTGACGGCTCATCGCCTTCTGCGTTTCGGTCATCAGCGTATGCGCGAGGCCAGGCTCGAGGCCGGGGTTGGAACCGGTGGAAAGCGCCTGCGAGAGCACGCGTTCGAGATTCGAGTCGAGGCCCATCACCTGCATGTCGCCGGTGCCGGGAAACCACTGCTGCGTGATCGCGCGGCCCAGCGCAAGACGCACCGCAGCGGTGAGATCGTGCGCGTCGGTGATCTTCGGCGTGTGTTCGGACAGTGCTTCGAGGATGGTGCGCAGGTCGCGGATCGGCACGCCTTCCTCCAGCAGGTTTTGCAGCACCTTTTGCAACGTGGTTAGCGGCAGCGTCTTCGGCACCAGATCGTCGACAAGCGACGGCGTATCTTTCTGCATCCGCTCGAGCAGCGCCTGCACTTCGCGGCGGCCGAGCAGTTCGGACGCATGCGTGACCACGAGGTGATTCAGGTGCGTTGCGACCACGGTGCTCGAATCGACCACGGTGTAGCCGTACACCTGCGCCTGTTCGCGCAGATTCGTATCGATCCAGATGGCGGGCAGACCGAACGCCGGATCCTGCGTCGGCGTGCCGGGCAGCGCGGCCGAAACCTGGCCTGGGTTGATCGCGAGCCATTGGCCCGGATACGCTTCGCCGACGCCCACTTCCACGCCCTTGAGCGCGATGCGATAACCGTTCGGCCGCAACTCCAGATTGTCGCGAATGTGGATGACCGGCGGCAGAAAGCCGATTTCCTGCGCGAACTTCTTGCGGATGCTCTTGATCCGCTTGAGCAGCTCGCCGTCCGAGTTCTTGTCGACGAGCGGAATCAGCCGGTAGCCGACTTCCAGGCCGAGCGTGTCGATCATCGTCACGTCGTCCCAGCTTGCTTCGGTGTTTTCGACCGGTGTGACCGCGGCCGGCGCGACATCCACGAGCGCCGTCGTGTTCTTGCGTTCCTCGGCACGCTTCTTCATCGTGCGGCCAAGCTGGATCAGACCGCCGCCCAGAATCAGAAACGCGAAATGCGGCATGCCCGGGATCAGGCCCATCAAGACCAGAATGCAGCCGGTAATCATCAGCACGCGCGGGTTTGTGAAAAGCTGCCCGGTGAGCTGGGTGCCGATGTCTTCATTGGTCGCGACGCGCGACACGATCACACCGGCGGCCGTCGAAATCACCAGCGACGGAATCTGCGCGACAAGGCCGTCGCCGATCGTCAAAAGCGTGTAGTTCTTCCCCGCCGACGCGAAGTCCATGCCGTGCTGAACCATCCCGACAATCAGTCCGCCGAAGATGTTGATCACCATGATCAGCAGGCCGGCAATCGCATCGCCGCGCACAAACTTGCTCGCGCCGTCCATGGAGCCGTAAAACTCGGCTTCCTGCGAGACTTCCGCGCGACGCTTGCGCGCCTGCTCTTCGTTGATGAGGCCGGCGTTCAGATCGGCGTCGATCGCCATCTGCTTGCCGGGCATCGCGTCGAGCGTGAAGCGCGCGGACACTTCCGCGATCCGCCCAGCGCCCTTGGTGATCACCATGAAGTTGATCACCATCAAAATGATGAAGACGACGATACCGACCGCGAAGTTGCCGCCCACCAGGAAGTGGCCGAACGACTCGATCACCTGGCCCGCGGCGTCAGGACCGGTGTGGCCTTCTAGCAGCACGACACGCGTCGACGCCACGTTCAGCGAGAGGCGCAGCAAGGTCGAGAACAGCAGCACGCTCGGGAATGCCGCGAAGTCGAGCGGCTTCATCGTGTACATGCTGACGAGCAGCACCATCACCGAAAGCGCGATGTTGAAGGTGAACAGCAGATCCAGCAGGAACGGCGGCAACGGCAGAATCATCATGCCGAGGATCATGCAGATCAGCACCGGCCCGGCGAGGGCGCGCAAATTGGTGCTGCTCAGGGCATCGGGCCGTCGAGCGAGAAAGCCGGCGCGAGCGTTCATGCCGAGACTCCGTCATCGTTAGCGGGGTTGAGCGTATCGGCGGCTTCCTGATCGGCTTCTTCATCCGATACGCCGCCCTTGTCGAGTTCCGCTGGCACGTCGAGCTCGGTCGGTGCGACCGGCGCTGTGCCGCCTTCGGTCTTGAAGCGCCGCAACTGGTACACCCACGCGAGCACTTCCGCGACCGCGCCATACAGCTGGCCGGGAATCTCGCGGTTCAGTTCGACGTTGTGATAGAGCGCACGCGCAAGCGGCGGCGCTTCCAGGAGCGGCACGTTGTTTTCGGCGGCGAGCTCGCGGATCCGCGCGGCCACGAGGTTCACGCCCTTCGCGACGACCTTCGGGGCGCGCATCTCGCCGTCGGTGTATTGCAGCGCAACCGCGAAGTGTGTCGGGTTCGTGACCACGACGTCGGCCTTCGGCACCTGCGTCATCATGCGGCGGCGGGCAATCGCGCGCTGCTGCTGGCGAATCCGGCCTTTCACATGCGGATCGCCTTCGCTCTCGCGGTGCTCGCGCTTCACTTCTTCCTTGCTCATGCGCAGTTTTTTGTGGAACTGCCACAGTTGATACGGCACATCCAGCGCGGCGACGACGAACATGCCCGCCACCGTCATTCCGCAGCACACGGCGATCAGATGCACGGTGTTGGCGAGCGCGAGATGCAGCGGCTGCGTGGCGAGCGCGAGAATTTCCTCGCGCCGGTTCCAGATTGCCGTGCCGCCGATGATGCCCACCACCAGCGTCTTCGCGAGCGACATGACGAGCTGGACGGGTCCGTTGATCGAAAATATTTTGCCGAGGCCGGCGATCGGATTGAGGCGGTCGAACTTGGGCTCGAGCCCTTTCGTCGACAGTTGCCAGCCGCCCAGCGCCATCGGCGCCAGCAGGGCCGCCGCGCCGGTGAACGCGAGAATCGGCAGCAGTGCGTAGAAGCCTTCGCGGCTCGCCGCGCCGGCGCCGGTCATCATGCGGCGCGTTTCGAAAACAGTGGCGTGGTCGAACGTGAACGCCGCGCGCAGCATGTCCTGCAAATGCTGACCGATGCTGCCCGACATGCCCCATACGCCGAAAAAGCCGGCTGCGAGCAGCGCGAACGTCGAAAGCTCCCGCGAACGCACGATCTGCCCCTCCTCGCGCGCTTTCTGCAAGCGCCGAGGGGTGGCTGATTCGGTTTTTTCGAGGTCGCTTTCCTCTGCCACAAAGCTCTCCAGTTGGGCGAGGCACAGCGCCTCTTTCCAGTGAGAGCGATTATTCCCGCTCGGCGCAAGTGCCGATCGGCGGATAAGGAAGGAGAAACGGGGGCTTTTCGGCGGATCGGCAAGCGGCGCGCAAGGCCGCGCGCCGCCGCAAAAGACAACGCCCGCGCTGTTTTGCGCGGGCGTTGTGGCTAGTGCTCAGCCAGTGTGTGGCCGTGTGTTGCCGCCTGTCAGCTTGCGTACGCCACGAACGGCGCCTGGGTGCCGCCATTCGACTTCAGGTCGAAGCCGTGATACACGTGGCGCCCGTAGAAGAACGGCAAACCGAGGTCGAACGCGGCGAGGCCGCCGAGCTGGCCGGCGAGGTCGTTGAACGCGTAGTTGCTGCCGCTATTGAACAGCGTAGACGCACTCATGATGCCGATATTGGCCGTCGCCTTGTTGGCGCCGGTCGCGTCGACCAGCGTAATGGAGCGGGTCTGCGGCGTGGACGGGCAATAGAAGCCCGAAAGGTTGCTGCCGCACAGCGTGATGGAGCTGTCGTTGAAGAAATAGCCGTTCGAGCCCGAATCCAGGAACGCCGTGATCGTGCTGCCGTTGAACACGCTGTTGGTCAGGTCGCCAGAGCCGTTGGTGGTGAAGGTCTGCGCGGACCCGAGCCCATTGTTCGACTGCGTGCCGATGCCGAAGACCAGTGTGCCGGTGGCCGACGCCGCGCCGTTATTGCCGATGGGCGGCATCTGCACGATCACGCCGTTGTTGTCGACCGGGAACTTCGCGACCGGGTTGGCCACCTGGCTCGCGAGCGGAACCGTCGCGCGCGTGCAGGAGGTGCCGCCCGGGCATGAGAAGTAATTGCTGTAGGTCGCCGCGGTCGACGCGTTCGCGCAGGTCGAGCCGCAATCATAAAGCGCCGTCCCGATGCCGATAATGCCGTTCGCGCCCAGATCGCTCGGCGTGTTCTCTGCCGAGCCGCTGCCGCAACCCGTCGACGGTGTCGTGCTCGCGGCCTTGTCGCCGATGATCTGCAACGGCACAGCCGCAGTCGTGGTTTCGCCGCCGATCGTCACGGTCGCGGTACGCACGGTGCCCCACGTGTAGCCGTCCGCGAAAGTTGCACATTCGGCGAGCTGGCCGCCGGTCGTCGACGTGCTGACGGGCAATGCGCCCTGCATCGTCGAATTGAGCGCCGAGTTGGCGATACGCAGCCCGAACGAGCCCGTGTCCACCTGAATGTTGTCGATGGTCTGGCAAGTCGTGGTGTTGGGCACGCAGACCGTCACGCTGATCGTGGGAATGTTGATGACGCCCGTGACGCCGCGGCCAACCGTGATTGCGACCGTGTTCGCGGCGGTCGCGGCAATCGGCTGCTGCGTCGGGCTCGCCGGCAGTGAGCCGCTCGAGGAACTGCCGCTGGTCGACCCGCTCGTGGAGCCGCTGGTGGAGCTGGAGCCGCCGCTGTCGCCGCCACCGCCGCCGCACGCGGCAAGCGCCGACACGAGCACGACGGTTGCCGCAACCTGCGTCCAGTCCTTGAGTTTCTTTGCAATCTGCATGGTGTGCATCGTTCGTCCTCGCCGTTACTGAATGTCGGAGCCGCTGACGCCCGCGGGCAGCGCGGGCGGCAGCCACGCGCGGCCGCTGAAAGCGCCCATATGGCCGCCGGACTGCACGACGAGGCTGCTCTGGTCGACCGAGACAGGCCCGCGTGCGCCGCCGCGCGCCGCGCGCGCAGCCTTCACGCCCGCGACATACTGCGGAAAGTAACTGCCGAGCATTTCATTCAGATCGGGCATTTGCGGGCCGTTCCACGCGATGCCGAACACGCTGCCGTCAGCGGCCAGATACTCGCGCACCACCGTGCCGTTGCCGAGCGTGGTTTGACGAACGGTGTACGCGGCCGTGGCCGAAGCCGAAGACGCAGCACCGGATGCCGAGCGCACCACCGCGCTCGAAGGATGCAGGGTGCGCGACGAAACCGATGCGTCTGCGGGCGGCGTCATGGGCGCGCCGCCGAGCGCCGCGTGAGCGGACTGCATAGCTGAAAACGAACCTGGCAATACAAAGGGCAACACAAGCGCCGTAACCCGACCGGCGCGGCGTACGTGACTCCACATTTCGACATTCCTCCCTGGCTGCCGCGCGGCCCGCACAGAGTGCTGACCGGCTGCATGTAGGCAAATCATAGGACACCGAGCGGGCCGCATTGCGGAGGAAAACGTGGTTGCGCAAGCCCCCGGTGATAACGTTCACCTTCTGCCGCGCCGCTCGTTGACCTTGTAGTATGCCTGCAGTTTGTGTCATAGACAGCACGGCGCCCGGGAGCGCCACTTGCTACGCACCCTGATTCGGCCGCGCGCCGCAAGGACGCGGCCCGCTCAGAAACCGAGGCTGGCGAGCAGGTCGTCGACCTGCGATTGATCCTGCATCACGTCCGTTTTGCCTTCCGGATTGATCTGCGGGCCGTTCAGCAGATGCTCGGGGCTGCCGGTCGGCGACACTTCCGCCACCAGCGCGGCGGCGTGCGCGGCAAACTGCTCGCGCCGCTCGAGCGCAATGTTCTCGACCAGCACGCCAAGCAATTGCTGCTCGATCAGATACACGACATCGGTGATTTTCTTGATCACCTGGCCGGTCAGATCCTGGAAGTCCTGCGCGAGCATGATCTCCATGAGCTGCGAATTGGTCGCGGTGGTCGCCGCGGGCACGCCGCGCAGGAACTCGCGCGTGTCGTTCATCAGCGCGCGCACTTCCGCGCGCTCGATCGGCGCCGCATACCATTGCTCCCAACGCGCGTCGAGTTCGCCGGCGTCTTTCTGCAACTGCTCCTGAATGGGCTTCGCGATGTCGATCGAGGAGAGCACGCGCTCGGCGGCCTGCTCGGTCATGTTCGCGATGTACTTCAGACGGTCGCGTGCATCGGGTACGGCTTCCGCCGCGCGCTCGACATGCTTGTCGAGCCCGAGCTCGCGCATCGAATCACGCAGCGTGCGTGTCAGTTGTCCAATGCGGGCGAGAATGCGGTCTGACGCGAAGTCGCCGCTCTCGTTGACCGCTTCGGTGCTAGGCGCTTCGGTCGGCAGGTTCACATCAGCTCCCGGTTTTGGCCATCTTCTCGAGAATCTTGTTGAGCTTCTCGTCCAGCGTCGCAGCCGTGAACGGCTTCACGACATAACCGCTCGCGCCCGCCTGAGCCGCCGCGATGATGTTCTCCTTCTTGGACTCGGCCGTCACCATCAGCACCGGCAGGTGCTTGAGGTTCGCGTCGGCGCGGATTTCCTTGAGCATCGCGAGGCCGTCGAGGTTCGGCATGTTCCAGTCGGAGATCACGAAGTCATACGTGCCGCCGCGCAGACGCGCGAGACCGGCCTGGCCGTCTTCGGCTTCGTCGACGTTGCCGTAGCCCAGCTCTTTCAGAAGGTTGCGAACGATCCGGCGCATCGTCGGAAAGTCGTCCACCACCAGAAACTTCATTGCCTTATCCATTTGATTCCCTTTACTTGATTCACGGTGCGGCGTATGACCGCTTCAATCCGAATGGCGCATCATACGCGCTGAACCCGATCGCCCATCGACGCAAGACGCGCCATCACGCGCCGGCTCATGTCCGGCAGCGACGCGATTTCGTCGGCCGCGCCAAGCGCAATCGCCTCGCGCGGCATGCCGAACACGATACAGCTCGCCTCGTCCTGCGCAAGGGTGTAAGCCCCTGCCTTTTTCATGTCCAGCAGACCCGCGGCGCCGTCGCGCCCCATGCCGGTCAGGATCACTCCGACCGCATTCTTGCCCGCGTGCTGCGCGGCCGAGCGGAACAGCACGTCAACCGACGGACGATGCCGGTTCACCGGCGGATCGTCCGACAGATGCGCGATGTAGTTCGCGCCGCTGCGGGCAAGCAGCAGGTGAGCGTGGCCGGGCGCGATATACGCATGTCCCGGCAGCACGCGTTCGCCGTGCTCTGCTTCTTTAACGGTAATCCGGCACAAACCATTGAGGCGTTGCGCAAAAGATTTTGTGAAACCGGGCGGCATGTGTTGCGCGATCAGCACGGCGGGCGCGTCCGGCGGCAGCGGCACGAGCACTTCGCGGATGGCTTCCGTGCCGCCCGTCGAGGCGCCGACGATGATCAGCTTCTCGGTACTCAAGAGCGGATTGTTGAAGAGCGGCGCCGCGCTCACGGGCGCGTGCGCGCCGGCTGCGGGCGCATGCTGCACAGGCGCCGCCTGGCGCACGCGCGCGCGCGCCGCCGCGCGAATCTTGTCCGCGAGCTTTTCCGAATAGTCGAGCATGCCGTCGCGAATACCGACCTTCGGCTTGGTGACGAAATCCACCGCGCCGAGTTCGAGCGCACGCAGCGTGATTTCATTGCCGCGCTCGGTCAGGGACGACACCATCACGACCGGCATGGGCCGCAGGCGCATCAGCTTCTCGAGAAAGTCGAGGCCGTCCATGCGCGGCATTTCGACGTCGAGCGTCAACACGTCCGGGTTGTGCTGCTTGATGAGCTCACGCGCCACAAGCGGGTCGGGCGCGGTCGCGACGACGGTCATGTCCGGCTGGCCATTGATGATCTCGGTCATCAGGCTGCGGATCAGCGCCGAATCGTCGACACACAGTACTTTGATCTTTTGCACAGCGCTCACGCCTCCTCTGCGGTTCTGGCGTTGTTTGAATTGATGGGGCGCGGGGTCGAGCCGAACAGTTCGATGCGCGACTTCGCGGTGCCCGCGGTCGCGCTGCCTGCCGCGCCGCTCGAGCCGCTCGTGCCGCCATTCGCGGCGCCGCCCGTCGAGCCGAATAGCTCCACCTTCGGCCTCGCCGCGCCAGTGGAGGAACCGAACAGTTCCACCTTTGGCCGCGCGGCCGCCGGAGCGGCGAACAGTTCGACCCGCTTTCTCGCGGCGGCAAGCCGCTCGGCGCGCGCTTCGGCGCTCTGGCGCACAAGCGCCTGTTCGCGCTCGGCGACGCCCGGGTCCTGCTGCAAGCGCAGCTTCTTCACCATCACCTGCCCCGTGCGCGGCATGAACGCAACCTTGCGCGGGTGCGAGCCCTGCAAATCTTCAGCGACAATGCGGATCTTTTCGAGCGCGAGATAGCGGCGCACGAATTCTGAGTTGCGGTCGCCAATGTTGATGGTCGTCATGCCCGCGAGCACCGCGCCGCCGCCGAACACCTTTGCTTCGAAACGGTCGCGCCGGCCGCCGGCCTTGATCAGTTCGTTGATCAGCACTTCCATCGCGTAGGCACCGTAGCGCATCGAATCGGATGCGGGCTGGCCGACTTCGGCGCCGTCGTCGGGCAACATGAAGTGATTCATCCCGCCGATGCCGGCCGTGCGGTCCTGAATGCAGGCCGCGACACACGAGCCCAGCACGGTGACGAGCACCATGTCGTCGTGCGTGGTGTAGAACTCGTTCGGCAACAGCTTCACGCCGGGGCGCTGGAAGTGGTTGTCGTAGTAGAGATTGGTTGCGATAGGCAAGGCGCTGCTCATACCGTCACCCCGCTCGTGGACGGGCTGCTCGCACTCGCCGCTGCACGTGCCGGCGCGCGTGCGCCGGCGGCGTCGCGCGTCAGTTCGTAGACGGTCTGGCCGCGCAGCCTGAACGCCTGCGTCACGTACGTGAAGTTTTCCGAATGACCGGCGAACAGCAGGCCGCCCGACTTCATCAGCGGCTCGAAGCGCGCGAGCACCTGCGCTTGCGTCGGCTTGTCGAAATAGATCATCACGTTGCGGCAGAAGATCGCGTCGAACTGCGTGCGCAACTGGTAGTCGCGGTCGGTGAGGTTCAGTTGCTCGAACCGCACCATCGCGCGAACTTGCGGGCGCACCTTGACCATGCCCGCATGCGGACCCGTGCCCTTCAGAAAAAAGCGTTTGAGCCGCTCGGGCGACAAGTGCTTCACCTGGTCGAATTGATACATGCCTGCTTCGGCCTTGGCGAGCACCTGCGTGTCGATGTCGGTGGCGAGCACCGTGGCCTGGCGCGCGGCGCTTTCGCCGAGCGCTTCGATCAGCGTCATCGCGATCGAATACGGTTCTTCGCCGGTCGAAGCCGCCGAGCACCAGACGGAAACCGGCTGCGCGCGGCGCGTCACGAAGTCGGACAGAATCGGAAAGTGGTGCGCCTCGCGAAAGAACGCGGTCAGGTTCGTGGTCAGCGCATTGGTGAACGCTTCCCACTCGGCAGGATCGTTCTCTGCTTCGAGCAGGTCGAGATACTGCCTGAACGAATCGAGGCCGCGGGCGCGCAGCCGGCGCGCAAGGCGGCTATACGCCATGTCGCGCTTGTGATCGGAGAGGGAAATGCCGGCGCTGCGGTGAATCAGTTCGCGAATGCGGGTGAAATCCGCGGACGTGAATTCGAAATCACGTCCCTGTTCGCCAGATCTGATCGGGTCCGCCCGGTCGGTACGTTGCTGTGCGCGCGTTGCCATCATGAAAGTTCCTGCCTGCGATACGAGCCATCACGCCTGCCCGACGGAAACGCCGGCGAGCAAGGGATTGTTTGCGCGGGGTCGCGCCCGCCCGCACGTTGCACCACCATGCAGCCGGCCCGCGACACGCCGCTCAGACGTGCTTCGATGATTCGCGCCACGAGCCGCGAGATACCGAATGACTGCATGTTTCATCGTCATGTTCAAAAGGTTTCCCAGTCCGCGTCCGAGCCCGCCGAGCTCACGCTCGCCGCTGCCGGACGTGCGGCCGGTTCATATGCCGCGCGCGGCGCCTTCGGCTTCAATGCCGGTTCGACGCGCCCGGCGCCTGCTTCGTGGTTGCCTGAAGCCGGTGCGGCGCTGCTCGCCGGTGTTGCGTGAGCCGTCGCGTTGGGTGTTGCACGAGCCGTTGCATGAGCCGTCGCGTTGGCCGTTGCCGCGTGGGCTGCCGGCGCGCTGGGTGCCGGCTGCGCGGGGCGCGGCGCGGCCTTCGCAGCCGGCTTGCTGTTGCCGGCGCCTGCACGCGCCTTCACTTGCGGCACGGTCGGCGCGTTGAAACCGCGCGCCGCGCTGCTCGCGACCTTCCAGCCGCTCAGCACTGCTTGCAACTGACGCGTCTGGTCTTCGAGCGACGCTGCTGCAGCCGCGGCTTCTTCGACGAGCGCGGCGTTCTGCTGCGTCACTTCGTCCATTTGCACGACGGCGCGATTGACCTGCTCGATGCCTCCCGATTGCTCCTCGGAAGCCGCGCTGATCTCGCCCATGATGTCCGTCACGCGGCGCACGGCCTGCACGATCTCGTCCATCGTGGTGCCCGCGCGTCCGACGAGCGCCGAGCCGCTTTGCACCTTGTCGGCGGAGTCGCCGATCAGCTCCTTGATTTCCTTCGCGGCGCTCGCGCTGCGTTGAGCAAGGCTGCGCACTTCGCCCGCGACGACCGCGAAGCCGCGGCCCTGTTCTCCGGCGCGCGCCGCTTCGACTGCCGCGTTGAGCGCGAGAATGTTGGTCTGGAACGCAATGCCTTCGATCACGCCGATGATGTCTACGACCTTGTTCGAGCTGCTCGCAATGTCCTGCATCGTCGTGACGACCTGGCTCACCACGTCGCCGCCGCGGGTCGCGATGTCGGACGCGTTCACCGCAAGCTGGCTCGCCTGGCGCGCGTTCTCGGCGTTCTGCCGCACGGTGCCCGTGAGTTGTTCCATGCTCTGCGCGGTCTGCTGCAGCGAGGCGGCCTGCTCCTCCGTGCGCTGCGACAGATCGGTGTTGCCCATTGCGATTTCGCGCGCGCCGGTGTCGATCGACTCGGTGCTGCTGCGCACCGCCGTGACCATCGACGCCATGCTTTCCTGCATCCGCTTGATGCCGGCGAACAGGCGGCCGATTTCATTGCGGCTGCGCACCTCGATCGTTTCCGACAGATCGCCCGCAGCGATCCGCTCGAAGCATGCGGTGGCGTCCTGCAGCGGCTGAATGATCAGGCCGCGCAGCGCGAAGCGCAGGCCGATCACGAGCAGCAGCGAGAGTGCGGCGAAGGCGATGATGAGCGTCGTCATCAGCGTGATGCTCGACTGCGCGTCTGCCTGCTGATCCACGGCTTGTTGCTGCAGGCTCTTGATTACCACCGAAGCCGCGTTGTCGTAGGAGACGAACATCGGGCTAATTTTCGTATCGGCGATCGCGTGATACGCAGCGGTATCGTTGGCGCGCAACGCGGCGAATTCGGGCTCCAAAGCGTCGCGCACGAGCGAAGTGCGACGTGCGAGCAATTCGTCCATCTGTGCCTGTTCGACGCCGGTCTTCGGCGCGTCGAGATAGGTCTGCCAGTTCTTGTTGCTGAACCCGTACAACTCGACCGCGCGGTCCAGAACCTTCTTCGCCGTTTCAGTGTCGCCCGCGGCGGTGAGCGCCGTGACACGATCCAGCGAGACACGCGAGCGCAGCAGATAGGCGGAAGCGTCGTCGAGCGAGTGAATTGCCACCAGATCGCCGCGCGCGATACGGTCGAGCGAACGGCTCGCGCTGCCCAGCGCCGTCAGCCCAAGCACGCCGACCACCATGGTCAGCGCGACGAGAATGATCCCCACTAGCGTGAGCGATGTGCGAATCGACCACCTGCTTAGCATCTCAGTGCTCCCTATCCCAAACTTTTCTGAACGCCGCGGCCGTTACACGCCGAGCGTTTCGATGAGCGCCATTTCGCGGCTCGTCATCAGCTTCTCGATGTCCATCAGAATCAGCATGCGGCCGTCGACGGTGCCGAGGCCCGTCAGATACTCGGTCGTCAGCGTCGCGCCGAATTCCGGCGCGGGCATGATCTGGTCGACGGCGAGCGTCAACACGTCGGACACGCCGTCCACCACCATGCCGACCACGCGATGCGCGACGTTCAGGATGATCACGACGGTCTGGTGGTCGTACTCGACGCGGCCCAGATGAAACTTGATGCGCATGTCGACGATCGGCACGATGATGCCGCGCAGATTGATCACGCCCTTGATGAACTCGGGCGCATTGGCGATGCGCGTCACGTTGTCGTAGCCGCGGATTTCCTGCACCTTGAGAATGTCGATGCCGTACTCTTCGGCACCGAGCGTGAAGACGAGGAATTCCTGACCGCCGGCGTCGGCCTGCTGCGCGTCGCGGCGACCATTCGTCGCGTTCGCGACGCTCGAATTGATGGATTGAACTTCTGCCACGTTAGCCCCCAAACGGTTGGGATAAATCAGGTTGAATGAGTGTTGCTGCGAATGTCGCGGACATCATGCGAGGCTCATTGCGCCATGCGCGTTGCGCGACTCGCGGTTCAGCGCCGCGACGTCCACGATCAGCGCGACGCTGCCGTCGCCCAGAATGGTCGCGGCGGAAATGCCGTGTACCTTGCGGTAATTCGTTTCCAGGTTCTTCACGACGACCTGCTGCTGCCCCACCAGCTCGTCGATCAGCATCGCAAAGCGGCGCCCCTCGGTCTGCATGATGGTGACGATGCCTTGCGTCGGCTCCTGCTTCGCGTCTTCGACGTTGAATATTTCGTGCAGCGCGACGAGCGGCAGGTATTCGCCGCGCACGCGCACCACGCGCTCGCCGTTGGCGACCGTGTAGATGTCCTCGGCTTGCGGCTGCAGCGACTCCATCACGAAGTTCAGCGGCAGAATGAAGATCTCGTTGCCGACCTTGACCGACATGCCGTCGAGAATCGCCAGCGTGAGCGGCAGGATGATGCGCGTCGTGCTGCCCTTGCCGGCCTGCGACGTGATTTCGACGTGACCGCCCATCGACTGGATGTTGCGCTTCACCACGTCCATGCCGACGCCGCGGCCCGACACGTCCGTGACCTGCTCCGCCGTCGAGAAACCCGGCAGGAAGATGAGGTTCCAGACTTCGTCGTCGGTCATGCTTTCGCTGACCTGCATGCCCTGCTTGGCTGCCTTCGCGAGAATCTTGTCGCGGCGCAGGCCGGCGCCGTCGTCGCTCACTTCAATGACGATGTTGCCGCCATGATGTGCCGCCGAGAGAACCAGCTGGCCGGTCGCGTCCTTGCCCGCCGCGCGCCGAACTTCCACGGTTTCGATGCCGTGGTCGAGACTGTTGCGCACGAGGTGGGTCAGCGGGTCGATGATCCGCTCGATCAGGCTCTTGTCGAGTTCGGTCGCCTGACCGAAGGTGACGAGTTCCACTTCCTTGCCGAGTTTCGCCGCGAGATCGCGCACGAGACGCGGGAAGCGGCTGAACACGTAATCCATCGGCATCATGCGGATCGACATGACGGCTTCCTGCAGATCGCGCGCGTTGCGCTCGAGCTGCGCCATGCCGTTGAAGAGCCGGTCGTGCAGCGCCGGGTCGAACGTGCTGGTGGTTTCCGCGAGCATGGCCTGCGTGATCACCAGTTCGCCGACCAGGTTGATCAGCTGATCGACCTTTTCGACGCCGACGCGAATCGAGCTGCCTTCGCCGCCGCCTGCTGCCGCTGCCGGACGTGCAGCCTTGCGGTCGGAATCCGCCGCGGCCGATGCAGCAGACGCAGCAGCTGCAGCCGGTGCGGCTGCGGGCGCGGCGGCCGGTGCGCTGGCTGCCGCAGCCGGAGCGGCGGCGGCAACAGGAGCCGCGGGCCTGGCAGGCTCGGCGGCGCTTTGCGCCGGGGCGGCGGGCGCTTCGGTATGAGTGGCGGCCGAAGCCGCCGGTACTGCTTGCGCCGGAGACGGTTGCTCAGCGTCGGGCGTTCCAGGTTCGCCTTGCTGAGCACCGTCCGCCGGTGCGGTTCCGCGGCTGATCGCGATCTGACTTTCATCGATCACGAAGCAGCACACGGCGATAATGTCGTCGGACGTGACATCGGTCTGAAGCCACAGCGTCAGACTGCCGCCGCTCTTGACCTGCCCGACGATGTTGCCCAGGTTGCCCAGCTCTTCGGCCAGCAGTTCCTGGTCCTTCTCATCAACGCCCCGTAGCGTAATTTTCAGATGCGGGCCGGCGGCATCGTTCGCATCGCCGGCTCCGTGGGCTTCGCCGGTCTCTGCCGGTTCGCCGTCATTCCATTCGCCCGCTGCCTGCACCGCCTGTTCGACGACGTGCTCCGGCGGGCTGCCTTCTTCAACTGTTGCGAGTGCCTCGACCGGCGCGCTCACCGCTGCCTGCGCTGCTTCAACCGGCGCGGCCGCGGCCGGCGCGGCAACACCGCGGCTTTCCGCGTGCAGCTGCTCGAGCTTCGCGCAGATCGCCTTCGCGACTGCGGCGTCGGGCTCGGCGCTCGCGCGATAGTCGGCGAGTTGGCCGGACAGCACGTCCTTGGTTTCGAGGAACGTGTCGATCATGTCCTTGCGCAGCACGAGTTCGTTGTTGCGCGCACGATCGAGCAGCGATTCGAGGATGTGGGTCGTCTCCGTCAGCGCGGTAAAGCCGAACGTCGCCGCGCCGCCCTTGATCGAATGCGCAGCGCGGAAAATCGCCGCAAGGTCTTCGGGGTCCGGATGCGCGACGTCCAGATTGAGCAGCAACTGCTCCATCTGCGCGAGCAGTTCGTCCGCTTCGTCGAAGAACGTCTGATAGAACTGAGTGATGTCGAGTGTCATGCCTGGGTCACCGCGAGAGTTCCTGTCTAGGCCTGGGCTACCTTGCCGCAGCGTCGAGAGCGTCTATAACTTGTCTGGGTTGATGCTTTAAGCGCAATCTGGCTCGGCCAACGCCGCCACCAGTTCGGTCAGCAGATCGGGGTCGAGCGGCTTTTCGATCCAGCCAGTCGCGCCTGCTTCACGCGCCGCGGCCTTGAAAGGCTCGCCCGATTCCGTCGTCAGGACGAGGATGGGCGTCTCCGTGTAAGCCGGATTGCTGCGCAGTTCGGCGATCAGATCGAGGCCTGTCTTGCCCGGCATGTGCTGATCGGTCAGCACCAGGTCGAAGCGCACGGCGAGCGCGTTTTCGAGCCCTTCCGCGCCATCCGCCGCGAGCGTCACCTCATAGCCGGCCGCCGTCAGCGTCGCGGAAAGAATCTGCCGCATCGATGCCGAATCGTCGATTGCCAGGATATGCCTGATCATGAAAACCTCGTTGCTCTTACGCTTTGCGGCGCCTCGCCGGCCGCGCCGCCGTGGCGCGGGACGGCAAGGCGACCGCCATTCTGTTACTGAGCCGCCGGCGTCGCCGCCGGTACCTTCGGCGCGGCCGTCACGGGCGGCGCCAGTCTTTGCAGCAGCGGCTTCGAGCCGGCTGCGTCGTCCGACAAGGTCGTCGTGGTCGAGTCGTCATGATTGAGCGCCTCCTCCGACTTCCTGTTCAGCACGATGATGCTGATGCGGCGGTTTTCCGGATCCATCGGGTCCGCCTTGTTCAGGTTCTGCGTGGACGCAAGACCGAGCACGCGCATCACCTTTGCTTCGTCCATGCCCCCGGCGATCAGCTCGCGACGCGACGCATTCGCGCGGTCCGCGGACAGTTCCCAGTTGCTGTAGCCCTTCTCGCCACCCGCGTACTGCACGGCGTCGGTGTGTCCCTGCACGATGATGCGGTTCGGCACATCGTTCAGCGTGTGGCCGATCTCGCGCAGAATGTCGCGCATGTACGGCTCCACCTGGTCTCTCGCCGTCGCGAACATCGGCCGCTTCTGCGAGTCGACAATCTCGATGCGCAAGCCTGTCAGCGTCGAGTCGATACGGATCTGCTGCTTGAACTGGCGCAGCACCGGATTCGCTTCGATCGCGGCCATCAGCTTCACCTGCAGGTCGTGCAGGCGGACCTGCTCGCGACGCTCCAGTTCGCCCTGCAACTGCTTCATCGAGTCTTCGCTGCTGTGCGAGACCGTGCGCTCGGCGCGATTGTTCGTGCCGTCCGTTGCGCGCGTCACGCCCTGCGCGTCGGTCGAGATATCGCGGCCGCCGCCCTTCAGAATGCTCGAATCTTCCGCGCTGCGGTCGCCGCCCCACAACGTGATCTTCAACGGCTGGTTGAAGTAATCCGCAATGCCCTTCAACTGCACCGTGGACGCCGAGCTCAGCAGCCACATCAGCAGGAAGAACGCCATCATCGCGGTCATGAAGTCCGCGTACGCGAGCTTCCACGCGCCGCCGTGGTGGCCGGACTTCTTCGGCGCAGCGCGCTTGACGACAATGGCGCGGTCTTTGTCCTTGCTCATCGGTTCGGTCCCGGCGTCCTTACTTGGCCTTTACGCGGCGCACGTGCTCTTCGAGCTCCGCGAACGACGGACGCTCGGTCGAGAACAGCACCTTGCGGCCGAACTCGACGGCAATTGCCGGCGCGTAGCCGTTCAGGCTCGCGAGAATCGTCACCTTGATGCACTGGAACATCTTGGTCGATTCGGTCACGCGCTGTTCGGCGACGCTCGCGAGCGGCCCAATCAGCCCGTACGAAAGCAGAATGCCGAGGAAGGTGCCGACCAGCGCCTGCGCGATCATTTCGCCGAGCACTGCGGGCGGCTTGTCGGCGGATGCCATGGTGTGCACCACGCCCATCACCGCGGCCACGATACCGAACGCCGGCATGGCGTCGCCGACCTTGGTCAGCGCATGCGCGGGCGCTTCGCCTTCCTGGTGATGCGTTTCGATCTCTTCGTCCATCAGACTTTCGATCTCGAACGCATTCATGTTGCCGCCCACCATGAGCCGCAGGTAGTCGGTCAGAAACTCGATGATGTGGTGGTCGGCCAGAATCTTCGGATACTGCGTGAAGATCGGGCTCTTCGACGGATCGTCGATATCCGCCTCGAGCGTGAGCGTGCCTTCCTTGCGCGCCTTGGCGAGCAGGACGTAGAGGAGCGCCATCAGCTCCATATAGACGTCCTTGTTGTACTTCGCGCCCTTGAACAGGGTCGGAATGACGCGCAGCGTTGCCTTGATCGTCTTCATCCCGTTGCCGAGGATGAACGCGCCGACGCCTGCGCCGACGATCATCAGCACTTCAACGGGCTGCAACAGCGCGCCGAGATGGCCGCCTTCCAGCGCGTAACCGCCGAAAACGGACAAAAGCGTCACGAGTGTTCCCACGAAAATCAGCACTGCCGAGCCCTCACAAAGAAGCGACGGTGACCGTCGTTAAACTGGTTTACGGCAACGGGACAGAAAACTTTGGCGGAAAAGCGGCTGGTCGCGCCGGTGTAAACCAGAGGCGCGGCCAAGCGGCGAAACAGCGGCTGTGCGAGGCGCGGCACGCCGGTGAGCCGGGCGCAAAGGCCCGCCGGACGGGCAGGAGCCGGCCGCCGTGCGGCGGCCGCAGCGCTCGAGGCTAGACGGGGAGCGCGAGGAGGCTCTCGCGGGCGCGGGCGTCGGCGACTTTCTTTGTCTTACCGGCGCGCGAGGGCGGCTGGCACAGCCCGCACACGAAGCCATGCTTCGGGTCATGCGCGTGTGCGACAAAATGCCCGCCGCAGCGGCAGCAGGGCGTGATCTGCAGCATCCCCGAGTCGAAGAAGCGCACCAGCGTCCATGCGCGGGTGAGGCTGAGCACGGGCTCGTCGTCGTGCAACTGGACGTGCTCGAGGTAGAGCCGGTAGCTCTTCACGATCGACTGGATCGTCGCGCAGCGGCCGTGATCGGCCATGAAACGGTAGATGTTGTAAAACAGCGAGGAGTGAAAGTTCGGCTGCCAGGTCATGAACCAGTCGGTCGAAAACGGCAGCATGCCCTTGGGCGGCGAAACCCCTTTCAGCTCCTTGTACAGCTTGATGAGCCGGTCGCGCGACAGGCTGGTTTCCGCTTCGAGCAGTTGCAGACGCGCGCCGAGTTCGATCAGTTCGATGGCCAGGGTAATTTCCTTGACTTCGAGCACCACACTTTTATATGCCATCCTGCTTAGGCCCCCGTCCCGATTGCCTTACCCAGGCCGCAAAACGTCATCAGCCCAGCTGCTCGACGGGCTGGCTTGCCATCAGGATCGCGGAATGCGCCTGTGCGACGGCGCTGGACTTGCCCTTATCCGCGAGCGCGGAGAGCACGGCGTGATCGTCGAAACGGAAACGGCACAGCACCTGATTGGACGCCGCTAGCTTGACGGTCTGCGCCAACGAGAGATTGGCGAGCACATCGGCTAGCTGGTCCGAAATCCCCATGCGAAACATGCCCATCGGCTTGTCTTCGCGAAGCAGGCGCTGCGCGAGCAGGAGATAAGACAGGTTGACTTCTCTGATCTCAGTGAGCATTTCGCTTGTCGCGCTCATGATTCCCCCGGGGTGTATCTGGCTGGTCAGGCCGTTGCGGAAACGTTTGCTCGAACGCGCGCACTTAAACGCACGAATCGGCTCGTCTCTGGTCTTGCGAGCATTGTCGCGAAAGGGGGAGGGAAACAAAATCGGACAGACACCCAAGATGTTTGACGGATTTATCCGTCATTCATGTAGGTCTTTTTCCTACATTGCTGGATTCTGAAGAGGAAGGAGAGATGGCCCGGGAGTCGCGATGTGACTTGCTATGCGCGCTGTAATGGGCCCGGCCCCAGTGTACTAAACGGTGAGTTTCCGTGCACTGCGGCTCGCACCGTGCAAAGGTGAGCGGAATTATAAGACGTTTTCACCACTGCGTAATATTTTGTGCGAAGGGCCGGGCTCGGCGCTTGCTACAAGGAAGCGCGGCATTTTCACGCTGCTCGCCGGAACTGGGCTGGAAATGGCGGCAAAGCGCCTGTGGGCGGGCGTTCATGCGTGTAACGGTCCGTGTTTCGCGCTGTAACAACATTAAGCGTTTGAAAAATGACTCGAATCGGCGCGCCCGATCCCGATAATGAAGCTAAGGGATAACCCGATACGGATTCGGAGCACCCCCGGGCGGCGGCTAACCGCGCCCAACCGTCCGTCAGGCATTCGCTCCCCGCTCTGTCCGAGCGCTGCTGTGCGAAGCCGTATCCAACAGGAGAAACGCATGCGAATCGCACAAATTGCGCCGTTGTATGAAGCAGTCCCGCCGAAACTATACGGTGGCACCGAACGTGTCGTGTCCTACCTGACCGAATCCCTGGTCGCAGAGGGCCATGACGTCACGCTGTTTGCGAGCGGCGACTCGGTGACTTCCGCAAAGCTCGACGCGTGCTGGCCTCGTGCGCTGCGGCTCGACCCGACGATTCGCGACGCGCTGGCCCCGCACGTCCTGATGATGGAAAAGGTGCGCCGGGTCGCGCACGAATTCGACGTGCTGCACTTTCACCTCGACTACATGCCGTTCCCGCTGTTCTCGACCATGGACACACCGTTCGTGACCACGCTGCATGGCCGCCTCGACCTGCCGGAGTTGCAGCCGGTTTTCGACGCGTTCCCCGGCGCGCCGGTCATCTCGATTTCCGACTCGCAGCGCGTGCCACTGCCGCAGGCGAATTTCCTGAACACGATCTATCACGGTCTCCCGGAACAGCTGCTGACGCCCCAGGCGGACAAGAAGCCGGAGTATCTCGCTTTCCTCGGCCGCATCTGCCCTGAAAAGCGCGTCGACACCGCCATCAAGATTGCGGCGCAAAGCGGCTTGCCGCTCAAGATCGCCGCCAAGGTGGACAAGGCCGACCAGGACTATTTCAAACGCGAGATCGAGCCGCTGCTGTCGCAGGCACATGTGGAGTTCGTCGGCGAAATCAATGAGGCGCAGAAGCCCGAGTTTCTGTCGGGAGCCAAGGCGCTGCTCTTCCCGATCGACTGGTCCGAGCCGTTCGGCCTTGTCATGATCGAGTCGATGGCGTGCGGCACGCCGGTGATTGCCTTCAACCGCGGTTCGGTGCCGGAGGTGATCGACCATGGCGTGACCGGCTATATCGTCGAGGACGTGCAGGGCGCCGTGGCTGCGCTGCAACGTCTGGATGAGCTGTCACGCACCGAAATCCGGGCCCAGTTCGAGCGCCGCTTCAGCTCGAAGACGATGGCGCGCAACTATGTGGACGCGTATTCGGCGCTGATCGAGGCCGCGCGCCGGCCGATTCTTCGCCAGGTCGCGGTGGGTTAAGAACGGTGAGTGCCGCGCGACTCCTTTGCGTGCGGCGCTTTAAACGGTCGGCGGCCAGTTGCGATGCACCCCGATTTGCCACATGCGCTTTCCGATTCTCGCACCGCAGCCGCACATTTTTTCTATGTGAATCGTTTGCGCGAACAGTAGTGCCGACTAATCGCGCTCCTTTTATAGAAAAGCCGCCCTTGCGAGGCGGCTTTTTTAATGGCGGCCGGGACGCGCTTGCCTGTCCGATTAGCACAGTGAAGTAAACGCGAACTCGAGATCGTCCTTCAATTCGCTTTCGCGCTGCTCGCGAACCGCTCAGCTCGCGCCAATCAAAAAACGTTCACGGTTCTTGCCGACGATCCACTTGGGCGGTTTGCCACGGCCGCTCCAGGTATTACCCGTTTTCGGGTCCTGATATTTAGCCGGAAGCGGCGCCTTCTTGGGCGGACGGCCCCGCTTGGCGGCGACTGCGAAGCCAAGGTCCTGAGCAGTCAGACCGTATTCGGCGATTTTTTGGCGGATGTCGGCTACTACATTGTCGATTTCCGTGCGGCGGGCTTCTTCTGCTTGTGCCTGCAATTTGGCGATCTGCGCCTTGAGATCTGCATATTGAGACATTCCGGTTCTCCCCTTTAGAACTCATTCGACTCGCAGACTAACTGCAATTATAAAAATTCGCAATGGATAAGAATACGGATTTAGGAAGATATCTTCTGATAATTATTAAACATGGCTGAATTGCAAAACGGTTTATCCCGGAATAAACGGTAAAGCCTGCCGGCATTGACAATTCTTGACACTCGATTGGCCACTCTTTCCCTAGAATTGATGTTCACTTGCCCGCGTCGACACCGGCCGCGTGCAGGCTCCGTGCTTCCAAAGCATTCAACTATTTTAGGATTACCAATCATGCAGTTGTCAAAGCGCCTTGCCGCCGAGTTGTTCGGCACTTTCTGGCTCGTGCTCGGGGGCTGCGGCAGCGCGGTTCTCGCCGCCAACTTTGCTGGTCCGGTGCATGGTCTCGGCATTGGCTTCGTCGGCGTGTCGCTCGCTTTCGGCCTCACCGTGCTGACCATGGCCTATGCGATCGGCCATATCTCCGGCTGTCATCTGAACCCGGCGGTCAGCGTCGGCCTGACGGTGGCCGGGCGCTTTCCCGCTCGCGATCTGCTGCCGTACATCGTCGCGCAGGTCGTCGGCGCGGTGCTGGGCGCCGCGGTGCTGGCGCTAATCGCGTCGGGCAAGCCCGGCTTCGAACTGGTTGCAAGCGGTTTTGCCAGCAACGGTTACGGCGAACGCTCGCCGGGTCATTACTCGCTCGTCGCGGCGTTCGTCTGCGAGGTGGTCATGACCGGCTTCTTCCTGTTCGTCATTCTGGGCGCGACGGACAAGCGCGCGCCGGCCGGTTTCGCGCCCATTGCCATCGGCCTTTGTCTGACGCTGATTCACCTGGTTTCCATTCCGGTCACGAATACGTCGGTGAACCCCGCGCGTTCCACGGGTCCGGCGCTCTTCGTAGGCGGCGCTGCGGTGGATCAATTGTGGCTCTTCTGGGTCGCGCCGATCATCGGTGCCGTGATCGCAGGCGTGCTCTATCCGCTGATCGCGGAAAACCGCGGCGGCAGCACGCAGAAGCTGGCGCTCGACTAATTGCGATTGGTCGGTTGTAGCAGGCAAGCGGGCGCTGCGGCGCCCGCTTTGTTTTTCGCGCGGGCCCTGGATCATGCGCCGGTCGGCCTCGGTTGCTCGTAAACCTTGCGTCGGCATAATCGGGCTACGCGACATGTCTGCAAGGCGTCACATGCCGCCTCGCTACGCATTCGATTTGATTAATTCCGTTATACAGGTGTAAGCCGCGATTACGCGTGGCGCGCCTGTGCGCTCCTTCCGCTCAGCAACGTCAACGCGGGTCGTGCGCCGCCCAATGGCCACGCAGCTTGCTGTCACAGGCTGTGCGCGACTAGCGCCTAACGAGGCGCGGCACACGGCGCAAACGCCGCCACATTCCCACCTCGCGACGATGCTTGCAGTCCGTAACATCTGGTCGCAGTACCCGCCGGCGGGAATGCGTAGATTGGACTTGTGCGACATGCATACGTCGCCTAACAAGCAAGCCTCTTGCAGGAGAAAAACATGAAACGCATCGTCACTCATTTGCTGGTTGCCGCTGGCCTTGCAGCAGGCGCATGCGGTGTCGCGCAAGCGCACACGGACCTCAATATCGGCCTGTCGCTCGGAACGCCGGTCTACATGCAGCCCGCGCCTGTCTATGCAGCACCGCAACCGGTGTACTACGGTAACGGCGGTTGGGGGCATCGCTACGACCGTGGCGACTACTATCGGGGCGGCCCCCGCTACGAGCGCGGCTGGGACAGGGATAACCGCCATTGGGGTTATGACGACCGCGGCGGTCACGGCGGTCACGGCGGTCACGGCGAGCGTCGCGGCGGATGGCGCGATTGATTCCCTGCCGGGGAGAAGCGCAGCCTGATAAAACGGCGCCTTTACCGAGCCAAGCGGCCCGCATCTGCAAAAGCAGACGCGGGCCGCTTAAGCTCTGAGGCTCGACGCCTCGGACGATGAGGCCATCAGGCCATCAGTTCGTCGTCGAGTGAAAAGAGCTTGCGCAAGTGGTGCGCGACGCCTGCTTCGAAGTTGTTGCCGATGCGCGGCACATTGGGCAGCCGCGTCATCAGGTCCGGGTTCGCGTTGTTCATCATGAACGGATGGCCCGCGGTTTCGAGCAGGTCGATATCGTTCATGTTGTCTCCGAAAGCCACGCAGTGGCCGGCGTCCACGCCGACGCGCGCGAGCACGATCTGCAACGCGCGCCCCTTCGACACATTGGACGTCATCACCTCGAGGCAATCCGGCAGCGAGTACGTTACATAGAGTGCGTCGCCGAATTCGCGCGCCAGGTTCGCGGCCACCTGCGCGAGATCAGCCGGGTCGCCGATGTAGAGCACCTTGGCGATGTCCACGCCGTCATGCGCGAGCAGCTCGGCCACCTCGTAGGCAAAGCCGGAATCCTGGTGAAACTTGAGCAGATGCGGCGCGTCGCGGTCGATCAGCCACGCGTCGTCGGCAAACAGGTTGACTATCACGCGTCCATGCGCGCCGACAATTTCCGGCTGCACGAGGCGCTGGACGATAGCGGGCGGCAGGTCGTCCGCATGGATCACGGTGTTGTCGGGCGCATGGATGCGCGCGCCGTTCGACGTGATCAGATACGGCTTGATGCCGAGAATGTCGCGAATACCGGCGACATCGCAAAAATGCCGGCCCGTGGCAATCACGAATTGCACGCCGTCACTTTCGAGCTTGCGCACGGTGGCGACCGTGAACGGGTCGACCTGGTGGTCGGCATTGAGCAGCGTGCCGTCTAGATCCGTGGCGATGACTTTGTACATGGTGAGGTGGCGGGCAAGGTCGGAGGCCGTATTTTACCGTCGATGGCGAAACTGGCCGGAACGCTTCTCGCCCCCGATCCGCGCGACTTCACGCTGCGCCAACTGCAAAGCGCCGTGTGCGGAATCTGCCAAAGGCTCGCGCAAGCGCGGCTGACAGGCTTGCGGCACGTACTCGCGCAACGACGCCGCCAGGCCGCCGCACAAAGCAACAGGCAGCGTCGCCGAGGGATCGAGCGCCGTGATCATCTTGCCGATTTCCAGGCCCGCCTCGCCAAGCAGCCGCGCGGCAAACGGATGGGCGCGATGCGCGATCACGATCTTCGCAAGGCTCGCGTACGCCGTCTGATTGGCCTCGCACAGCCACACGACGAGCCCGTCGCGATCTTGCGCGCCGACGTGTGCGAGCAGTGCCTGCGCGAAGTCGTCGTTGGGGCCGCGTCCGTCGAGCGCGTGCTGTGCGTGGACAATGGCTCGCACGCCGAGCCAGGCTCCGCTCGCTTCGTCGCCCGACGGAAAACCGTAGCCGCTGACAGTCCGGCATTCCCCGTCGTCGCGGTCTGCCGCCGCCGCGATGCTGCCTGTGCCGAGCGCCACGATCACCCCATAGGCACCGCCGTGGGCACCAAGCAGCGTCGTGTACGCGTCGCTTTCGACAGCAAGCCCCGCCAGCGCGGGCGCTTGCGCGCGAAACGCCGCCAACCACTCGCGATTATTTACGCCCGCGAGACCGCAACCGAGCGCACAGCGCGACCAGTCGAACGCTGCGCCGGCCCGCTGGAATGCGTCCGCGCAGGCCGTCGCGATGGCCTGCCACGCGCGTTCGACGCCGAGCCCGAGGCCCGACGGCCCGCTCGTCGCCTGCGCCAGCTCGCGCCCCCGCGCGTCGGCCAGCACGATTCGCGTGCCGGTGCCGCCGCCGTCGACGCCGATCAGAAAGAGGTCCGTGTTCATGGATTGAAATGCGTTTCCTGGGAAATGTGCACAGCGTGGCAGGTCCTTTCCGGTCGCGCAATTGGCCGAATGGCCAGCTTGCGGGCCGCGCGCGTTCCGCTATGCTGGCGAGCGACATCACAACGGGGAGCGCTGAAGTGACACAGCGATGCAACTGGGTATCGAGCGAAGCGCTCGCACATTATCACGACACCGAATGGGGCGTACCGTCCCGCGACGACCAGCATCTCTTCGAAATGCTAGTGCTTGAAGGCGCGCAAGCCGGGCTGTCATGGTCGACCATTCTGAACAAGCGAGCCGGCTACCGGCGCGCATTTGCCGATTTCGATATCGATAAGGTCGCGCGCTTCACGCCGAGGCAAGTCGAAACCCTCGTCGCGGACGAAAGCATCGTGCGCCATCGCGGCAAGATTGAAGCCGCCATCACCAATGCGCGCGCCGTGCAGCAGATTCAGGCGGAACACGGGTCGTTCGCCAACTTCATATGGTCGTTCGTCGACAACACGCCGATCCAGAACGAATGGGCGTCGTACAAGGAAGCCCCCGCCGCGACGGAAGTGTCGGATGCGCTCAGCAAAGCGCTGAAGCGCTACGGCTGCAAGTTCGTGGGCTCGACCATCTGCTATGCGTTCATGCAGGCGGTCGGCATGGTCAACGACCACGAGACGACCTGCATGTGCCGGGCACGCTGTGCGGCACTCGGCAAGAAGACGCGCACACGCAAAGGGGGTTGAGCCGGTTGAGCCGGGTCAGCTGGGTCAGCTGGGTCAGCCGGATGAGCGCGGTTGTCAGACGGGCGGCTGATACGGTTTGCGTCGGCTTCGAGCCCCCGCTTGTTCGCCGGATCCTGGCGCGGCAGTCCAGAACGGCTATCCGGTAAAGCCCTGCTGCGCTTACCGCGCTTGCTGGCCGTTATACAGATCAGGAGCGCCGATCAGCAGTTGCGGGGTGCGGCCAATGCGAGCGCCATGCGTTCCCTGCCGCCAGCCTGCGCAAGACGCGCCGCAAGCTCGCGGACAAATCCCGGAATTAAGGGCATTTCGCCATGCTAGTCGGGATTTCGCCAGCGAACGCAAGCGCGATACTGGGATCAGGCGCTCAACAACGAGTAACGACCGCGTGGCATAGCGAGACCATCATGAAAACTCTCACCTTCCTCACCCATCAGGCCATTTTCGACCAGGCCGTCAGCCATCTTTTCGGCCAGAAGCGCGCCGCTCTTCTGCCGCGCGGAGGCGGCGCTTACCGCGGCTACTGCGGCGGCTGTCCGGTCGGCAATTTCATCAAGCTGCGCGACTACATGACGGCCATGGAAGGCGTGCCGGTGCGCTATGTCGGCAAGACGCCCGTCGCGGCGCCGGCTTACATGGACGCCGGCATCGCCGCACTGCGCAAGGCGCTGCTGCGTTCGCGCATCAATGTGTACGACCAGGCCACCGTCGATCTGCTCAGCTGCCTGCAAAACGTGCACGACGTATTCGGCACTTGGGAATGGAACGAGCGCCTGAACTCGATTGCGCGCCAGTTCGGTCTGTCGGCGGATCTGTTGAAAAGCGCGGCTTAACGATACCCGCGGCGCGGCACCGTCCGCGCAAACCCAGCGGGAGATTCCCGCCTATAAAGCAAAACGGCGATGTGGCTTCTTTCGAAGCTCACACCGCCGTTCTGTTGGTGCTGAAAAAGCGTGCTTAGTGCAGCTTCTTCGGCAGCATCTGGCTGCGCAGGCGCTTGTGCAGGCGCTTCACAGCAGCAGCCTTCTTGCGCTTACGTGCCGTGGTCGGCTTTTCGTACGATTGGCGCTCACGCAGTTCTGCGATCAGGCCGTTCTTTTCGATTGCGCGACGAAAGCGGCGAATCGCCACTTCGAACGGCTCGTTTTCCTTCAGAAGAATCGTCGTCATGTAATTCCTAACTCAATCACTTGATACGGGTTAATTGCGTGGCGGGAGACCGCTCACGCGCCGGCCCTCCGGTCGTTTCGATTCATGGCCAGTAACAGGCAAACGCGGGAAGAACCCGGCCAAACCACGAATGAAACGAGAGGCAAAGCGGCCACGGAGGCCGGAAAAGAGAGGTGTGGAGCTCACCGCGGAACGCGGACAGACGTATTGCAAAGCCGCGCCTGCTGCCGTTTCGCCAACCTTTCACCAACGAAAAACCGATGACGAAACAGGCAAAGATCTCAATTCACTCCCGATGATATCAGGAAACTCTCCATCCTACCAGGGGTTTAGGGTTTGCGCCAGGCCGTCCTCGGCAATTCGGGCGCTCGCGGCGTCCAGTTCGCGGAAGTCCGCGCCCCTCAGCGTCAGATGAACGGCGGCCACGACGACCTCCAGCTGTTGCAGCGACGCGACTCCGGCTGCAATAACGGGTACGCGGGCAGCCCGTGCCGGCGAGACACTTCCAGCGCCTCCTCCGCGCGCGCCGCTGTTGTTCGACGCGCCGATCACCCGCACCTTGCCCGCCTCGATCAGCCCCTGGTAGGCGCCGAGCGTCCCGGCAGGCGGCGTCGCGGTGTCGTCGTCGTGGGAAAAGTGGATGTCATTAGCGGGGCGACTTGCAATGCGGAATGTCCAATGCGGCGCTTTTGCATAATTTCTCCCCCGCATTATCTCAAGAGAAAAAGAGAATACACCGCCTTTTCATATCTCGCAGCGCCCTTGCCTGCCGGCCGCAAACCCTTGTGCGGCGCAGGTCGCGGGCGGTATCAGGCGAGCCGCTCAGGTCACGGCGACAGAAAGTCCCTCAAGTTTTTTTTAGGGCCGCCGTCAACCTTCACTGAGGCGGCCAGCAATGAACGAAGCTTCCGCCGATGCCAATGTGGCGTATTGGGCTCAGGCTTATTTAGGAGATTTTCCATGCTCGGAATCAATAGCAATATCAACTCGCTGGTTGCACAGCAGAACCTCAACGGCTCGCAAAGCGCCCTGTCGCAAGCTATCACCCGTCTGTCGTCGGGCAAGCGCATCAACAGCGCGGCTGACGATGCAGCAGGTCTCGCAATCTCGACCCGTATGCAAACCCAGATCAACGGTCTGGGCCAAGGCGTGTCGAACGCGAACGACGGCGTGTCGCTGATCCAGACGGCGTCGAGCGCGCTGTCCTCGCTGACGTCCAGCCTGCAACGTATCCGTACGCTGGCTGTGCAGGCTTCGACCGGCACGATGTCGTCGTCGGACCAGGCAGCGCTGCAAAAAGAAGTTGCGCAGCAAATCCAGGAAGTGAACCGTATCGCGTCGCAAACGACGTACAACGGCACGAACATTCTGGACGGCTCCGCAGGTATCGTCGGCTTCCAGGTTGGCGCGAACGTCGGTCAGACGATCAACCTCGACCTGTCGAAGAGCATGTCCGCAGCTAGCCTCGGCAGCGGTTCGCTGGCAACCGGCCAACTGGCTGGCACGATCAGCGGCCTCGACATCGACGCATCGACCGGTGCAGCAGCAACGGCCGGCGCAACGGGCGCAACGATCACCTCGATCAACGTTCTGTCCGACGGCCACGGCGGCTTCACGTTCACCGACCAGAACGGTTCGGCAATCAACGCAACGGTTGCTGGCTCGATCTTCTCGACGGGTACGTCGACGGGCGCAACGACGACTTCGCCGATCACCACGCTGACGATGTCGACGGGCGCATACGACACGACGAACGCAGCACTGACGACGTCGATCACCAACGCAACGGCACAGATCGGTGCGGTCAACGCGTCCAACACCACCGTTGCAAGCCTCGACATCAGCACGGTCAGCGGCGCGAACGTGGCGATGGTCGCAATCGACAACGCACTGACCGCAGTGAGCAACCTGCAGGCAAGCCTCGGTGCAGCACAGAACCGTTTCAGCGCGATCGCAACGTCGCAGCAAGCTGAAGCAACCGACCTGTCGTCGGCACAATCGCAGATCACCGACGCGAACTTCGCGCAGGAAACTGCTAACCTCTCGAAGGCTCAAGTGCTGCAACAAGCTGGTATCTCGGTTCTGGCGCAAGCCAACTCGCAGCCGCAGCAAGTTCTGAAGCTGCTCCAGTAATAGCTTCTGAAGTTTGACCGGACCTCGCGCGTCACCGCGCGTTGTCCGGTTTTTAGTCTTTCGATGGAAGGTTCGCCTTCCATCCTGCATTTCTGTCACGCCAATCACGCATCAAAACGGACGCACGGAGCATTTCCATGTCAACGATCACGAGTTCATCGGCGGCGAGCGCAGCATCGGCAACGATTGCAGCCGACAACGCAGCACTGCAGCAGGCCATGCAATCGGTCATCAGCGGCGCGACCGGCAACACTTCGCTCGATGTCAACTCGCTCGTCACGGCGCTCGTGAATTCGAAAACCGCTGGTCAGGTTGCCGCACTGGCAGCCAAGCAAAGCGGCGACAACACCCAGATTTCAGCATTCGGCACCCTCTCGGCCGCGCTCGGCGCGCTGGAGACGGGCCTTACCTCACTGTCGAACGGCGGACTGCAGTCCACGTTCACGGCCACCGTGACTGGCGGCACCGGCATTACCGCGTCGGCCGGCACAGGCGCCGTCGCGGGCAGCTATAGCGTCGCCGTCTCGCAGGTCGCCACGGCGCAGGCGCTTACGTCTTCAAGCTTCACCGCCAGCCAGGCGCTCGGCTCGGGGACTTTGGCTGTTTCGCTCGGCAGCAAGTCGTTCAACGTATCGATCGACAGCAGCAACAACACGCTGGCCGGCATCGCCGCCGCGATCAACGGCGCGACCGGCAATCCGGGCGTTACCGCAACGGTCGTGAACGGCACCGACGGCGCGCACCTCGTGCTCGCCTCTTCCTCGACGGGCGCGGCCAGCACCATCAGCGTCGCAGTCAGTAATCTCAGCGGCGACAATGGTCTGTCGAGCCTCGGCGTGACGTCCACGGCGAGCACTACAGGCGGCCAGTCGACGATTGCGTCGGCAAACAGCAGCAACGCATGGACGCAAAGCGCGGTGGCGCAGGACGCGGCATTCACGGTCAATGGTATAGCGGCGACCAGCTCGACCAATGCCGTCACCAGCGCGATCGCGGGCGTCACATTGAACCTGACATCGGCTGCGGTGACGACTCCGGCGACCACGCAAACGCTGACCGTCGCAGCGGACACGACGACCCAGGCAAGCACGATCAACAACTTCGTTTCGCTGTACAACACTGTGGTGACCACGATGGGCACGCTCGCCCAGTACACCTCGGGTGCGACGACGCAAGGGCCGCTGCTTGGCGATTCCACGCTCAACACGATCAAGAACTCGCTCGCGTCGATCATCGCCGGCGGCGTGAAGAGCGGCAGCACGACCACCAGCCTCGGCTCGATCGGCATCTCGCTGCAGGCCGACGGCACGCTGCAGGTGGACAGCACGGCGCTCAACAATGCACTGACGACCAACTCGGCAACCGTCGCCTCGTTGTTCAATTCCACGGACGGCATAGGCGCCAAGCTCAGCGCCAGCATCACCAACTTCACGCAGACGGGCGGCATGATCGACGCGCGAACCAGCGCGCTGAACGCCGACCTGACGAGCATCACGACGCAGCAGACGAGCCTGAACGATTACATTGCGCAGTTGACGAGCCAGTACTCCGCGCAGTTCACGGCGCTCAACACGTTGATGGCGACGACGACGAACAACTCGCAGTACCTGACGCAGCTCTTCGGCGGCACGAACAGCGCCGGCGCGCTCGCGACCAACAAGTAAGAGCACGGAGAATCGCACATGGATCAATCTGCCCTGATCGGGAAAGTGCTGTCGCTGACCGACGAAATCGAGCACGCGGCCGCGCTGGCCGACTGGCCCGAAGCCGCGCGGCTTGCCGAGATCCGTTCGCCGCTCATCATGTCGCTCAGCGCTCAGGACGTGCAGGCGTCGGCCGACGCGATCCGCTCGATCATCGCGCGCAATGCCGCCATCTTCGCCGACGCGCAAACCACCCAGATCGAACTGGAGGCCGAGTACACCGCTGCGATGCGCCGCGTGAGCGCTGCAAACCAGTATCAGAAGGCCGCGCAACTGTGAGCAGATGAGCAGGGCGCACGCCCTCCCAGGCTAACTAACAACAACCGCGCACTCGAATGATGGTGCGCTCGTTTCACTCTCGCCCGCCTTGTGCGGGCGCTTCTTTTTGCGCTCCCGGCAGTCTGCGTAATCAGGTGAATTGGTGGCCATTTTGCCGTCACTTCCACCCTTCAGGCCGCGAATTCCGACTTGATAATCCAACGTACAGCTTCCTCGTGCGAGCATCATGTCCATCCAATTCGACTTCCCGGCTTCCCAGCCTCTTTCCCCTGAACAGCAGCGCGCTCAGGACATCGCTCTCGTCATGCAGAGCGCCATCGAGCAATATCACAAGGGTGAGATCGACGACGCGCGGGCGCTTTTCGAAGCCATCATCGAGGCGGTGCCGCAGCATCCGGATGCGAACTACAACCTCGGCGTGATCAAGGTCCAGACGGACCTCCCAGCCGAAGCCGTGCCGCACTTCGAGGTCGCGCTGGGCATCCGGCCGCAGAACGGTCAATACTGGGTCGCGTATATCAACGCGCTGTTCCAGAGCGATCAGGTGGCAGCCGGCTGGCTGGCTGTCGAAATGGCGCAGCAACAGGGCGTCAACGGACCCGCGCTCAACGGCCTGATTACGCAGCTCGCCTATCCGGACCGCAAGCTCGAGACCACGCCAAACGCAAGCCCCACGACGCCGAACAACATCAAACTGATCGTCAACGAGACGGCGGACGACGCGTCGCAACAGGAGCCCGCAGCACAGCCGACGGAGGCGCAACAGCAGCAGCCGCAGCAAGCGGCGCCCGTACCGCTGAAGACGACCAAGCACCGCCAGGCCGACAAGGGCGAGCTGCACAAGCACAACATGCTGGTACACAAAGGCCAGATCGCGGAGTCGGTCGCGGTGGCGCGCAAGCTGGTTGCCCGCTATCCGAAGGACAGCGAATGCTGGCGCGCGCTGTCAATTTCGCTGCACAAGAACAGCCAGTTCCGCGAGGTGATTCCGGCTGCACGCAAGGCGATCGAACTCGATCCGAACGACGTGATCTGCCGCCTGCTGCTCTCCGACACACTGCGCCACACCGGCGCATTGGCCGAAGCCGAGGTCCAGGCGCGCGAGCTGCTCGCCATCGTTCCCGATCACGCGGAGGCGCACCGCATTCTCGGCGTCACGCTTATCGCGCTCGGCAAGCGCGCGGAGGCCATCGCATCGTGCCAGCGCGCCGCCGACCTCGCGCCGCGCTCGGCTGCCGTGCATAGCTCGCTCGGCACGTTGTATCTTGGCATCGGCGCAATGGATCTCGCGGAAAAAGCGTTGCGTCTTTCGCTGGAACTCGAACCGACCAACAGCAACGCGCGCAGCAACCTGCTGTTCTGCCTGACGCACAACAGCACGATCGACAAAGCGGCGCTCTACAAGGAGCACTGCGTGTTCGGCGAGATTCACGACGTGCCCGGGGCCAGCAACCGCCGTTATCCGAACAAGCGCAATCCGGAGCGCAAGCTGCGCATCGGCTTTGTTTCCGGCGACTTCTGCAATCACGCGGTCGCGTATTACTTCCTGCCGATCGTGCAGCACCTGTACCGCGATCCGAATCTGTCGCTGCATTTCTATTACACGTTCGGCCTGCAGGATCACATGACCGCGCAATTGCGCGAGTGTGCGCACGTGTGGAACGCGGTCGCCGACATGAGCGACGCCGCGCTCGTGAAGAAGATCCGCGACGACAACATCGACATCGTGGTCGACTTGTCCGGACACACCGCGCATACGCGAATCGTCGCGCTCGCGCAGAAACCTGCGCCGGTGCAGGCATCGTGGATCGGTTATCCGGGCACCACCGGCATGGCCGCCTTCGACTACTACATCGCGGACCGTTTCGTCGCGCCTATCGAAGAGTTCACCGAGCAGTTCACCGAAAAGCTCGCGCTGCTGCCTTCGTCGACCGCCTATATGCCGCCGCCGAATTGCCCGCCGGTCAACGGTCTGCCCGCCTTGCACAAGGGCTACATCACGTATGGCAGCTTCAACCGGTTGAACAAGCTGAGCCCTGAAGTGATCGCGCTGTGGAGCACGATTCTGCGTGCGCAGCCGACTTCGCGCATGGTGATCGGCGCGATCGGCAGCAAGCTCGACGAAGAGACCTATCTGGAGTGGTTCAGAAACGAAGGCATCGACACGTCGCGGCTCACGTTCTGCCCTCGCACGACGTTGCCGGTTTACATGCAACAGCATCACCACGTGGACCTCTGCCTCGACACGTTCCCGTACGTCGGTTCGACGACGACCCTCAACGCGCTGTGGATGGGCGTGCCGACGGTGACAATGCCCGGCATTTCAATGCCGAGCCGCTGCGGCGCCGGCTGGCTCGAACAGGTCGGCCTGCATGAGTTCGTCGCGCGCGACAAGGACGAGTTCGTGAAGAAGAGCATCGAGCTGACGCGCGATCTCGACGCGCTCAGCGCGCTTCGCATCGGCATGCGCGAGCGGTGCCTGGGCTCCGTGCCGTTCCACCCGGAAAAAGTGGCCGGCGGTCTGTCGATCGCGCTGCGCACGATGTGGCAGCGATGGTGCGCCGACGAAACGCCGACTCCATTCGAGGCGACCTTGCCCGCAGACTGGTGCCCGCCGCCCGCGCCTGAGGCAAAGCCCGCAGCAAAGGCCGAAGCCGAAGCTGGCGCCGGGGCCGAAGTAAAAACAGCGGCCTGACCGATTCGTGCGGGCATTTGTCCTCAATAAAGTGAAGACACGATTATGAATGCGAGCCTACCGGCGCAAGCGCTCTCGGCGCTGACCCAGGAAACGATCTATGTCACGCAGCCGCACTTGCCGCCGCTCGACGACTTCATCCCGTATCTGCGGGAGATCTGGGACCGTAAGATCCTGACCAACGGCGGGCCGTTCCACCAGCGTCTCGAGAAGGCGCTCGAAGAATACCTCGGCGTCGATCATCTCGCGCTGCTGTCCAACGGCACGCTCGCGCTCGTCACCGCGTTGCAGGCTTTGCGCATTACCGGCGAAGTGATCACGACGCCGTATTCGTTTGTCGCGACCGGACACTCGCTGCTGTGGAACGGCATCAAGCCGGTGTTCGTCGACGTCGATCCGGTGACGCTCAACATGGACCCTGCGAAAATCGAAGCCGCCATTACGCCGCAAACCACCGCGATCCTGCCGGTGCATTGCTACGGCTATCCGTGCGACATCGACGCGATCCAGAAGATTGCGGACAACTACAACCTGAAGGTGATCTACGACGCCGCTCATGCATTCGCCGTGAAGACCGGCGGCAAGAGCGTGCTGCGCCACGGCGACCTCTCGGTGCTGAGCTTTCATGCAACAAAGGTGTTCAACACGTTTGAAGGCGGCGCAATCATCTGTCCGGACGCGAAAACCAAGCAACGTGTAGATCACCTGAAGAATTTCGGCATCGTGGACGAAACCACGGTGGTAGCGCCAGGCATCAACGGCAAGATGAGCGAGATCAACGCGGCGTTCGGTCTGCTGCAACTTGAACATATCGACGAAGCGCTTGCGCGCCGCCGCGAGATTTCCGCGCGCTACTGCCAGTTGCTGGCCGACGTGAAGGGCATTCACTGCCTGCCCGCGTGCGAGGACAACGTCTCGAATCACGCGTACTTTCCGGTTCTGGTCGGCGACGAGTATCCGCTCAGCCGTGATGCGCTGTACGAGCGGTTCCGCGAACACAACGTGATTGTGCGGCGCTACTTCTATCCGCTGATTTCCGACTTCCCGATGTACCGTGGCCTGCCGACCGCACATCGCGCGAATCTGCCGATTGCCTCCGACGCCGCGCAGCGCGTGCTGTGCCTGCCGATCTTCCCGAATCTCCCGGACGCGCAGATGGATCGGATCATCGACATCATCACGTCGTGCTGATGGTGCCAGGCGCGCGCACGGCGGTACGAGCGAGCGAGCGCTGAAGAAGCGCGATTACGGCGCGCGCCGGCGCGCGCGCCTCGCTACAATTTCGATCAACCTGAAACGGCCGCCGGTTTTACACAGCGGCCGCGCGCGTTTTCTCCAGCGCGTTGTTCTTCGCGAGCTGAAGCTCTGCGAGCATCTCAAGTGCGAGGCCTTCGTCTTTCGTGAGATCCGCGAGGAATGCGCCGTTGTTCGCCTTGATCCAGTCGAGCGGCATGTCCCACCACGCGAGTTCCAGCAGACGTTCGCGCACCTTCTCCGCAAAGCGGAAGCGCACGAGCCGCGCCGGCGATCCAACATAAATACCATACGGCTCGCTGCGGAAGTTCGGCGGCACCACCGTGCGCGCGCCGATCACACACCCGCTTTCGATTACGCTGCCTCCGAGAAACATCGCCTCGTCGCCGATCCACACGTCGTTGTGAATCACGGTGTCGCCGTATTGCGGCATCACGCAGTTGTCGAGGCCGCTGCCATAAAGCGAGAACATGGTCATCGCAATGCTCCTGATTTCGTGCTGACCGTTCAGCAGAAACTTGAGCCGCAGTCCGCCGGCGACGTTCTTGCCGATCACGAGCTTCTGCGCGTCGCCGTCGTATTTGACGATCGAGCCGACGCCGAGTCCTGAGCATCGGCCGATATGGAATGAGCCCACCGTCGCTTCCTCATCGAGCCAGTTGCGAAAGCAGTTGCGTGGAATCGTCGAGAAAGCGCCGTCCCGATAGCCGATTACGACGAAATGCTTCGAGAGAGGGTGATTGGGCACAATGCCAATGCTGTCGTCCGAGGTCACAACGTTCATATCGTTCTAATGCTTTTGTCTGGTTGAACTACCAATGAGAGGGGCGTAAAAAACCCGGCACGAGCCGGGTTGGGTATTACTCAAGCGTCGCTCGCCGCCGCAAACTCCACGATGCGCTCCGCGATCTTCGCGCCGACAAGTCCGGTTTTCTCCAGCATGTGGCGATACTCGCCGGCCTTTTCGAAGCGGTCCGGCAAGCCGAGAATCAGTTGCGGCGGCGCCGATCGCTTCGCTGCCTTGTACTCCGCAACCGCGCTGCCGAGGCCGCCGATCACCGAATGCTCCTCTACGGTGACCAGCACTTTCGATGTCGCCATGGCCGCGTCGATAGCATCGGTATCGAGCGGCTTCAACGTATGCATGTTGATCACGCCGACCGACATGCCTTGCGCTTCGAGAAGCTTCGCCGCTTCGAGCGATTCATACACCATCGTGCCGTTCGCGATGATCGTCACGTCCGAACCCTCGCGCAGCGTGATCGCGCGGCCAATG
This sequence comes from Burkholderia sp. WSM2230, assembly GCF_000472445.1. Classification (GTDB taxonomy): domain Bacteria; phylum Pseudomonadota; class Gammaproteobacteria; order Burkholderiales; family Burkholderiaceae; genus Paraburkholderia. The sequence goes on along the minus strand of NZ_AXAJ01000002.1, from coordinate 507,645 downwards.
CGGAAGTCGTAGTCTTCGGTATAGACGGGCGGATTATTCACCGCACCCGTCAGGCGGATGTACATGGGCCCTTTGAAATCCGCGGCCGCTTGCACCGTCTTAACGATCTCCGCGCAATCGGCGGGACACACCACGGTCATGTTCGGAATCGAGCGCATTACGGCGGCGTCTTCAATGCCGTAGTGCGAGTTGCCGAGAAACGCCATCGACACGCCGCTGCCGATCGCCACGGCCTTCACGTTCATCTCCATGTAGCCGAGGTTCATGCGGATCTGCTCGGCCGCGCGCATCGAAATGAACGGCGCGAACGACGTGGCGAACACGTTGTAGCCTTCCTTCGCGAGGCCCGCCGCGACGCCCACCAGGTTCTGCTCGGCAATGCCGATGTTCAGGAACTTGTCCGGATAAGCCTTCTTGAAGCGGTCCAGACCGGATGAGTTGCCGAGGTCAGCGGACATCAGCATCAGATCGTCATGGGTCTCGCCAATCGACAAAGCCGCGAGACCGAACACGCCGCGCGAGCCAAGTCGCGACCACTGACGTGCATTGCTTGCATTGATTTCCAGCATTTTGATCGCGTCTCCGTTCAGTCCGCCATGACGCTCAACTCGGCGAGCGCGAGATCGTAGTTCGTCTTGGTCAGCCGGTTATGGTGCCATTCGTTGTTGTTCTCCATGAAGGAGATGCCCTTGCCCTTCACCGTGTGCGCGACCAGCACACGCGGCCGGCCGGCAACCCTGGGCGCCTCGAATGCGGCGACGAGTTGCGCGATGTCGTGGCCGTCCACTTCGTGAACGTCCCAGCGGAAACTGCGAAACTTCTCCGCAAGGTCGCCGAGGTCGACAATCTGATTCGCTTCGCCGTCGCTTTGCAGCTTGTTGTAGTCGATCATCGCGACGAGGTTGTCGAGGCGCAATTGCGCGGCGGACATGATCGCTTCCCACACCGAGCCTTCGTTGCATTCGCCGTCGCCGAGCAGCACATAGGTATTGAACGCCTTCTGCTTCTTCCTGGCTGCGAGCGCGATGCCGATCGCCATCGAAAGACCCTGCCCGAGGCTGCCGTTCGACGACTCGATGCCGAGGTCCATGTTCATCACCGGATGAGCAATCAGGTGACTGTCGTTGGTCTGAAACGTGTTGAAGACTTCGTCGTCGATGATTCCGGCTGCGCGCAGCGCCGAGAAATAGCCGAGCACGCCGTGGCCCTTGCTCAGAATGAAACGGTCGCGATCGGGCCAGCGCGGATTGCCGCGCTCATAGCGCAACTGCCGCGCATACAGCGTGGCCATGATTTCCACCATCGACAACCCGCCGCCGAGATGCGCGCTCAGATTGCAGTGGTGGCTCACCTCGAGAATTTTCTGGCGCATCAGCAGAGCCATGCGCTCGATGTCGGAATAGTTCATCGTTTCGGGTCCTGAATTCAAACCATGCCGCCGTCCACGCGCATGATCTGTCCGGTCACGACCGTGGACAGATCGGAGGCGAGGAAAAGCGCCATGTTGGCAACGTCCTGGGGTTCGACCGCGCGTTTCATCGCCGACGAAGCAATCAGCTTGTCACGTGCCGCTTCGGTCATCTGATCGTACATGTCGGTGCGCGTCACGCCCGGTGCAATCGCGTTCACGCGAATGCCCGAGGCGCCGAGTTCGGTCGCCATGCTCTCTGTCGCGCGCGCGAATGCGGCCTTGCTTGAGCCATAGGCGAGCGTGCCCGGATCGGCGACCATCGCAGCGGTAGACGCGATATTGATAATCGAACCGGCCTTGTGGCGAACCATCGCGCGTGCCAGTCCCTGCGTGAGCAGAATCTGGCTGAAGAAATTGATTTCGAAGAGCCGGCGCAATTCCGTCATCGACGTCATCTGGAAGATCGCGCCGCTCGCCACGCCGGCGTTGTTCACCAACACGTCGATGCGTGGCGCGAGGCTCGCGATCTGGCGGATCGCGGCTTTCACCGAGGCCTCGTCGGCGAGATCGAGGCTCACTGCGTGCGCTGTCACGCCATGCTGCTCAGCGAGCGACGTGAGCCATTGTTGTTTCTCGTCGTTCACCTCGCGCATGCAGGCGATCACGCTCGCGCCGTGGGCCGCGAAGGTTTCGGTAATCGCGCGACCGATGCCCCGATTGGCGCCGGTAATGACCGCGAGCTTGTCTTTTAGCAACATCGAAAATTCCTGCCTGTTCATTCGGTATCGCGCCAGATTTGGCCGCGTAGATAGACGGGCTCGAGAATGCTCCAGTCGTCGGCGGGAATCTGGTTGCCTTCGGGAAACGGCGGCACCGCGCCCGCGGACAACTGGTTCAAGACGCGGCGCTCGGTGTAATAGGCGCGCATCGCGTGAGTGACGAAAGCCGAGAAAAGACGCACGTCGACGAGCTTGCAAGCGTTGATCGCGGCGAGCCGCTGGTTTGCATCGAGCTTGTCGAACGGCTGACCGAACTTTTCATGCGCGACGTTCGCAAGCATGCTCAGAAAAGCATCCACTTGGTCCGTCACGCGATGACGCAGCTGATATCCCTCGAAATCCAGCGTGGAAGCAGACGGCATGCCGAGTGCGGCGTCGCCTGGAAGCATGGTGTCGAGAACGAGTTCGATCATGCTCATGCCACCAGTGTATTGAGGTTGCGTTGCAGATGATCGCAAGCCATCAGCGTCAAAGCCTGAGCCGTCGCGACCGGATTGACCGCGCCAGCCGTCACGAAGATGCTGCTGTCCACAACGAACAGGTTCTTCACCGCGTGCGCCTGGCCGTATTTGTTCACGACGGAAGTGGCGGCGTTCTCGCCCATGCGCGCGGTGCCCATCAGATGCCAGCCGGTGTGCTTCACTGGCGCAAATGAAGCCGTCACCTTCGCGCCCGCAGCGGCGAAAACCTGCTTGCTCATTTCAATGCCGTGCTTGAGCATGCGGCTCGTGTTGTCGCCGAGCCTGTAAAACACCTTCACGCCGGGCATGCCGCTCGAATCGCAATGTTCCATATCCAGTTCAACGCGATTCTCCGGCTCGGGCAGATCTTCGGTGATTACCGCGATGCCCGCGGTGCGATTGAAGAGCCGGCTGAATTTCGCATGATGCTCCGCGCCGAGCGGCACGTGACGCATGAAGTAACCCGACACCGCGGTTTCAACGGGCGGTGCGCCGCGCAACACCTGCATCGTGTAGCCGCGCACAAAGCCGCGTTCCGCCGCGGTCTCGTAGAACTGCTGGCTGAGAATGCAGCAGCCATGCGGGCCGATGCTCGATTGCACGTCGTGGTCGAACACCGCTTCCGTATAAGCAAGCGGATGCAGCATCAGATTGCGGCCGACCAGGCCGTTATCGTTGAGCAGTCCATCGGGAAACGCGCTCGACCTGGAGTTGAGCAAGAGCCGCGGCGTGCCGACACCGCTGCACGCGACCACCACCACGCGCGCATCCAGCCGATGCTCGGCGCCCTGCGCATCCATGTAAAGCACGCCGTCTGCGTTGCCGCGCGCATCGAGCGTGATCTCGCGCACGCGGCATTGCGTCCTCACCTCGACACCTTGCTGGCGCGCAACCGGCCAGTACGTGACGTCCACGCTAGCCTTTGCGCCTTGCGTGCAGCCGGTATTGCACGGACCGAGATTGACGCACGCGCCGCGATTGCCATGCCGGTGCGTGTTGATCGCGCTATACGACGGCCACCAGTGCCAGCCGAGTTCGTTGAACGCGCCGGCCATGGTTCGTCCCATCGGACCGAGCGGAACGGGCGGCAGCAACGACTCATAGTCCGGATTTGCTGGGTCACCGACGAGTCCGGCCACACCCATCATCCGTTCGTTTTCAGTGAAGAACGGCTTGAGTTCTTCATAGCTGAGCGGCCAGTCGTCGCCGACACCGTCGAGCGAACGGGTACGAAAATCCGACGGATGAAAGCGCGGGAAGTGCGCCGAATACAGAATGGTGCTGCCGCCAAAGCCATTGAAGTTGGCGATGGAAATGGGCGACGCGGAATCGTCGATCGGATAATCGGCGGCGTTGCGGCGCACGGACGGGTTCGAGCTATACGCGCCCGAGCGGCTCAATTCCCAGTCGACGGACGCCGACGGGTATTCGGACGGTTGGGTGACCGAGCCCTGCTCGAGACACACAATGCGCAACGAGCGATCGCGGCTCAGACTCCAGGCCGCGGCTGCGCCGCTCGCTCCCGAGCCGACGATCACAATGTCCGCCACTTCTTTCATACCGGCGACTTCTTCTTCGGCAGATACTGCTCGAGGATTTCCGGAATCGTGATCAGCATGTCCGCTTCGCACGCAATCTCACCGTCGACCTTTGCCACGCCGCGTCCCTTGCAGATGCCGCGATTCCACGACAGCACCTCAGTGTCGATCTCGAACTTCTTGCCGGGCAAGACTTCCTTGCGATAGCGCACCGTATGCTGCAACGCGTGCGTCACCTTGCCCTTCAGACCAGGCAGCGTGGTGATCGCCACGGTGAGCATTTGCGCGAGCGCTTCGAGTTGCAGCGCGCCCGGCATGTTATGGCCGCCCGGGAAATGAACCGGAAAGTACCATTCGTTCATGGTGAGGTTTTTGTAGCCGCGCGCGTACTTGCCGGGCATCACTTCGTCGACATGGTCGATCATCAGGAAGGGATAGCGATTCGGCTGATAGTCCTGCAGCTCGATGCAATTGAGACTGAACTTGTCCATCTGTTCCTCAGGTGTCCGATGCGTCATTGAATGTCCACGATACGCGAGAGAGTCGCGACGACGTCGTAGCCATCCCATACGATATTCATATCCAGCGCGCGCCCTATCGGCACCACGCGGTCGATGCCGCGCAGCCGCCGCGACACGACGAAATCCCGCAACTGCGTTTTGTCGACGCCGAAGTAGGTAAGCGTCTGATAGCGCTCGTTGACGATAGGCGCGAGTTCATCGAGCGACGCGAGCGCGACCTCGTGGATCGTGCCAAAGTAGCCGCGGCATTCGTCCTGGTCCGCCGCGAGCGCGGACAACTCGACGCGATACAGCAGGTTGGCATGCTGACGGACAGCAACGACCTGGTCGTTATCAAATGCATGGCGGCAGGCCTGCACGTACTTGTCCATCACGTTCACCGGCTCCGGCGTGTAGCGCTGTGCCACGTGCTTGACGAACGCGGGCCACAGGCGCTCTTTCGCGGCCTCAACGACCTCTTGCGCGCCGACCCATGCGACCAGTTGCGGCGAAGAGCACGCGGCCTGATCCATCAGATACAGGTCGTTGAACAGTTGATGGCAGAGCGCGCGCAAAGCTTCGTCGTCGAGCGAAAGGATCGCTTGCGGTTCCATCACGCAGAGCGAATAGCGGTCGGAAAACGCGACTTCGCGCGAGCGCGGCCGGTTCGGCAACGCGCGCATGTGCTCGACAGTTTTATCGCCGCCCCACACGAGCCGCGCATCAGCGACGGAGAGCCAGAAGCGGTTGAGCACGTCGTCGCGCTCGAAGCGGGTGAGCAGAATGCAATCGGCCAGTGCAGCATGACGCTCGTCGTTCATCAGTTCGGCAATCGCTTCGACAAGAACCGTGGCCGCGGCCGACGCGCGAGACGGCAAACGCAACACGCACGTATTGCCCGATAGCAGCCCGAACGCGAGCGAGAACGCGAAGTTGACCGGCACATTCGAGGGGCAAACATGAAACGAGAGGCCAAGTCCCATGCGAACTTCACCGCGAGCGTTGAACTTCGCGGCCAACTGAGTGAGATTCGCCCGCCGGCACCAGTAAGCAAAGCTGACCACGTCGGGCAGCGAGCGCGTTTCAGCGCGAGCGAGCAACGCGCGCGAGAGGTCCGCGAGAAACTCCACGCGCGCGGCGTCGAACACCGGTGCGGGCGCGTTCGACACGCCGTCCCGACGGCCAGCAAGAATCTCGGTCTTGCCCTGGATGTCAGCGGGAATACGTATCACTGCAACCTCTCGTCTCGGCGTTCTGAATCCGGCCATGCACCTTGAAATAGGTGCCGCGGCGGCCGCATGCGCAATCGTCGACGCCGACAATCTCGCCTTGATCCTCGCTCAGCAGCGAATGTCCCGGGTAGCTGTGCGGTATCACCGACAGCAACTGGATGAGCCCTGGCTTTCCCGGCGGCAGCGCGCTGAAGTCGAGCGGATCGCGAACGATCACCTCCGACCACGACGACGCATGCAGGTGACCGTGCTCGCATTCGACGAAAATGGAACCGGTCTGCTCGACCATGCCGTAGTAGTTGTGCACGCGGCCAACGCCCGCGACGTTGCGCAAGCGGCGCTTGAATTCATCTGCGCTCACCGCTTGCGACTGAAGCTGCTTCCAGCCGCCGCCATGAATCAGAATGCCGCGTTCCAGCGGCAAGGTTTCGCCGCTGGCTTCGAGCGCCTGAACGAGGTGCTGCCACACGATGAAGGTAAAGCCGAACAGCAGCACCGGCTGGTCGCGATGCTTGTCGAGAAAGCGCCGCGTGGCTTCGAGATTGAGCGACATGTCGTCGTTCAACGCATATTCGACATCGCGCCCGAAGATCGAAAAGCCGAGAATGCCCGCCGTTCGTGCGGAAAAACGATAGCGATCGGCCACCGTCGCGCGGCAGTCGATCACGAGCATCGGCAAACGCTTCGGCCCAATGAAATCGCCGACGATGCGCGACAGCACTTTCACCTGAAGCGCCGCGGTCTGTTTGTCGAGAAAGATCTGCGAAACGCTCTGGCCGCTCGTGCCCGACGAGGTCATCGTCTTCACCACTTCGCTTTTCGGCACGCTCAGCAACTGCTCGTGCTTGAAGAGCCGCACCGGCAGAAATGGCAGGTCGGCGAGCGTCGCGGCTTCACGGTGTGCGCCGAGCTTGTCGACGATAGCGCGATATTGCGGGCAGCCGTCGTAATGAAGGTGCGTGAGGCGCTGCAGTTCGTCGAGCAGCGCTGGCTCCTTGTCCGCCTTCGCGAGCGCGAACACCGGCCATTGCGGCACGTCGCTCAGGACAATTGGGTCAGACATTGATAGTCCACCTTTCCTGTGGGTAGGCGCGGCAATTCCGGCAAGCGGCTGACGGCGACGACAGACGGATGCAGGCCAAGCGACTTCGCCATGGCGCTCCTGAAGTCGTCGGCGACGAGCTCAGGGCTGTCCACCACATGAATGACCAGTTGTTCGTCGGTGCCCTTGGCGGCACATGAAAAGCCCTTGTCCGCGGCGACCTGCTCGACCGCGTCGAGCGAGATGCGCAGGCCGAGTATCTTCAGGAAACGATGACGGCGTCCTTCGATAAAGAAGCAACCGTCTTCGTCCACGCGCGCCAGATCGCCCGTGCGCAGCGTGCCGCCGTTCAGATCGCCCAACGCGAGATCGGCCGCCTGTTGCGCGTAGCCCATCGACACATTGCCGCCTGCGTAGACGAGTTCGCCCACTTCGCCTGGCTCGGTGATCGTGCGGCCGTCGTCACTCTCCAGCCACAGGCGCCCGCCTGGAATCGCGCGTCCGATGCTGCCCGCCTTTTGCCCGATTTCTTCCGGGCTCAGATAGGCGATGCGCGCGGTCGCTTCCGTTTGACCGTACATCGAAAAGAAACGAATGCCTTTTTCGCGGCAGATTTCGCCGACCTGGCGCAGCTTCGCGGGGTCCATGCGGCCGCCCGCCTGCGTGAGGGTGCGCACCGACGGCATGTTGATTCGCGCAAGGCGCAGCTTGAGCAGAATGTCGTAGCTGTACGGCACGCCCGCAAAGCTCGTCGCCTGATGCTCGTTGAGTTGCCGCCAGAACGCGGCGTCCATCAGCGAGCGGTCCGACACGACAAGCGACGCGCCCGCGAGCAGATGGCTGTTGATGACCGAGAGACCGTAAGAGTAGTTGAACGGCAACGACGTGATCGCGCGCTCGTCTTTGGTGATGCCGAGATACTCGACAATCGACGCCGCATTCGCGCGCAGATTCGCCGCACTCAGCCGGACGAGCTTGGGCGAGCCGGTCGAGCCCGAGGTGGTCATCAGCAACGCGAGGTCGGGGTGAAGCTCGACGCGCGGCGCCTCGGCCCGGCGATACAAACCGTAGGCGCCTTCTTCGTGGACCAGCGTGCCGTGCGCGTGCGCTTGTTCGCCGCCGGTTGCAGCGAAGACGTACGCCGGATGGTAAGTGCCGATCAGGCGATTCAGTTGCGTCTGATCGAGCCCGTTGCTGAGCAGCAGAGGCACCGTGCCTCGTGCGAGCGACGCGAGATAGCACAGTACTGTCGGCAGATCGTTCCCGCCGACGATAAAAAGCAGTTGCCGTTCAGGCAACACGGCCGCCAGCCGGTCAACGGCCTGATGCAGTTCGGCATACGTGAGCGTGACGCCGCTCTCCGTGATGAGCGCTGCACGTTCAGGATGTTGCCGGCTAACGAACCCGGATTTCATAGCTCTACGCCGTACTTTTTCAGTTTGTCCACGCCGATGGTGTACGAGCCGAACTCGATGATGTCGTCCGTCTCCATCATGATGCCGAAGGTGTCCTCGAGCGCCGCGATCATGCCCATATGGCCGACCGAGTCCCACGCCGGCACGCACTGATACACGAACGCTTCGTTGAGCGAGTCGCGCGGAACGGCGAAGCAATCCATGAACACCTGATCGTATTTATCTCTGTTCGTCATTTATTACCAATCTCACTTGAAGACCTTGCGGTCGGTATTAGGACGGGCAACGCGCGCGGGGTTGCCCAGGGCGATCACGTCGTCGGGAATGTCGGAGTACACGACCGAGCCCATGCCGACGATCGAATTGGAGCCGATGCGCACACCTTCCTTGATCAGCGCGCCCATGCCGAGGTAGCTGTTCGCGCCGATCACGCAAGCGCCGCCGATGTTGACCATCGACGAGACGACCGTGTTTTCGCCCACCTCCACGTCATGGCCGACAATCGACATGGTGTTCACACAGGCGTTGCGGCCGAGCCTGGCGTCGCTCGAAATGGAGCACAGCGGCGTGACGACGAGCCCTTCGGCCAGCAACGCAGTGTCGGCAACGAGCGAGCTGACGTCGATCACCTGGCCGAGCCGGGCGCCGGCTTCGCGCAGCTTGTTGCCGAGCTTTTCGCGTCCCGCCGGTTCGCCCACGGCAATCACGAACTCGGCTTGGTCGAGATGCTGGGCGACTTCGGCGTCGTCGAAGCGCAATACCTGGGTGCCGTAGAAAGTGCGTTCGGCGCGGATGTCGTCGACGAAGCAGATCTGATCCCAGCGCCGGGTCGCCGCGTTCCGGCGACGGGCGACGTCCATCACTTCTTTACCGAAGCCGCCGGAGCCGTACACGAAAAGTCTGAGAGTCACGATATCTATCACTCGAACATGAATGCCGGCGTCGCGCGGCCCGTATGGCGGTGGATGCCGTGAGCCGCACATCGCCAGACTGACGGGCACCGAGGCCAATGGAACATGGTCGAAATTATGCCGCCCGCCCCCTGCGGGCGATTCCGGGAGTTAGCACGGGAAAAGCCTTTAAATCGGGGTATTGCAAGGTAGGCGGGCGAAGGGGGCGGGCCGGCCCGGTAGAGCGCGGATTATGCGTGGCCGGTCAGCGCGCCGAGGCGGCACAGCATGGATTTGCGTCGCCGGTCAACGGGCAGGAGCGGCACAGCGTGGATTTGCGTCGCCGGTCAGCGGGCCGAAGCGGCACAGCATGGCTTGCCTGACGCGTCGCCGGACCCGGCGGCAGGCCCAGCGGCGAGCGCCGACCAGCTGACGGGCGGCGTAAAGCGTCCCGGCCGCGCAAAATGCCGCCCGGACCGGGTGGCCGCGCGGCGAGCGGCGTCGACCTAACGCGTCAGCGTAATCGCCAGATAAGTCGCATACAGCGCGCCGCAAAACAGCAACGCCCACACCGGCGCGCCGCGCTCGCGCGCGTTGAGCCTCAGCCAGGCGGCCGCGGCGAGCGTGATGACGATGCCGGTCAGGACTTCGATGCGCGGCGTCCACGGCGTCAGCAGAATGCCGATGGCCGGCAGCAACGTGCCCTGAAACACCATGGCGCCGGTGATGTTGCCAAACGCCAGCGTGTCCTTGCCACGGCGGATCCACAGGATGCTGTTGACCTTCTCCGGCAATTCGGTCGCGATCGGAATGATCAGCAGCGACAGCAGCAGCGGCGACACGCCGAACGCCGCGGACACGCCCCGCACGCCGTGGATAAAGCCCTCCGCGCCCCACACCAGCAAGCCCACCGCGAGCAGCAGCTGGATGGCGATAGTGGCGAGGTTGGTCGGCACGCCGAGGCGGGCGAGCATCATCTTGCCGGGCGCCTCGGTACCGTGGCCCGCATCGACGAGATCGTTCGACGCGCGGAAAGTCGCGACCACATACGCGACATAGACGCCGACGAGCGCGACGCTGAAAAGCGCGCGCACGATGCGCTGCTCGTGCGGCACATACATGGCCGCCGCAGCCAGCAGGAACGCGAATAGGAAATAGTTGAGGTCACGCGTGAAGCCCGAGCGTTCCGGCACCACACGCCCGGCCATGCCGCGCGAGCGCAGCACCGCGAGTGTCATCAGGAAAGTGGACAGGGTGGACAGCATCAGCGGCGCGCCGAGAATGGCGCCCACGCCGATCTCTTCATTGACGGCATGGTCAGCCGTGCCGCCGACGATCGCGATCAGCGGCACCAGCGTCTCCGGCAGCGCGGTGCCGACCGCCGCGAAGAGCGAGCCGGTCACGCCCTCGGATATCTTGAGCCGCTCGCCCAGGTGTTCCAACGCGTTGGTGAAAAGCTCGGCCGCCACCAGAATGACGACCAGCATGACGGCCAGTTCGAAGAGAAGACCGGTCATGCGCGGCTCCGTGCATCGACGGAAAAGGCGCGGCGCGGCAGATGGCGCAGGAAGGATTCGAAGAGGGGACGAGGTAATTTCACAGCGGCTCCGCGGTCGGACGTAAGACGAACCATGACGCACCGCTACCCGTCCGACCAGAACGAAGCGGTGCGCCAATGGTCTCGCCAAACCGACCGGTCGAACGCGCCATGACCCAAAGGCCAAGTATGTTGACGCGCTCTCCTTCACGCGACGCGTGAAGGAAGGCTACTCCCCAGTGACTGGGCGATTCTAGCGGGAGTGGGTGCGGGGAACAAGGTTGGGGTTGGAAGGCGTGAGTGCGCGGAATGCTGCGGGGAAATAGAGAAGGCTTGGGCGCGGAAGCCTAAACCCTTGATGATGAGCCAATGCTTGTTTGGCGATGTCTGGCAATTGTTTGATTGGCGCGCCCGGCTGGGATCGAACCAGCAACCCCTGCCTTCGGAGTTTTACCCGCGCGCAAGGTCTCTTTATAAATCAATGCCTTACGCAACTCGCAAACTGAAAAACCAAGGCTAAACAAGGCCATTCAAGGCCAACCAAGTCCATCCAAACTGTATTTCCACTGTACAGCGGGGATCGCGCAGGCGCCGGACGATCCATGGACCCACGGGTCTTTCACATCCTATGGTTAGGAAATCACGCCGAAATCCTGCTTGGTGGCTTACTTCGTCAGCAACGTAGCGCGGAGCAATCTTTTGGGGCCCAGGTCTGATATGCTTCACAGAAAAGCCAGCCTTATTGAAGAGTCGAATGGGCACAATTTATAAAAATCCTGCGCTGGTCGAGCTCATCGTAGAGCTACGATGGGAACTTACGCCTACAATTATGCCGCCGGGCGGCGGACTTGACCCGTTTTTTGACGTGTTACGAGCGGATATGGCTCCGCGCCTGGCGACTGCAGGGTATCCTCGCACGCAAGACCTTGTGCCTGCTAATGTGCCTCGCGAACTATTAGCATGGCAACCGTTCGTCCGCTTCGAGCCAGCGCCTGATACATGGCCAAAGGTCCAACTTGGACCCGGACTGTTTTCAGCACACATGGCGGGGCCGCAATACACCGGCTGGCCCGACTTCGAACCCTCGGTTCGCGAAGCGTTCGATCTGCTTCTGCAGTCTTTCCCAAGCTACCAAAAGCTGTTGAGGCTGAAACAGGTGGTGATTCGCTATATTAATGCGTTCACGACTTTGCACGGGCTTGAGAACTATGCTCAATTCACGTCTCGGTACTTGGGGCTCAAGTCGGTCATGCCACAACCGTTTCTCCAGTCTTTGGGGGTGCAGCTTGGAGACGTTTCGACCACGTCGCAGAGCAAGTTCCCAATTAGGGGGCTTGCAGCCTCCCATCTGAGCATCCAAGCCGCAGAGGGAGCGGTTAATGGCGCTCCAGCATGCATACTCCAGTTAGCCGTCGAGGGCGGAAATGTCATCAAGCCTGAACACGCCGATCTAATGGCATGGTTCAACGGGGCGCATGACGTGGCAAGGCAAGCGTTCACTTCACTTGTCACACCTGAACTCATCCAAGTGATGCAGCCGGAGGAGAAACCATGAGCGATATCAGTATTCGCACTCCATTTGACCTCGGCACGGATTTCGCGTCCGAGGCTGTCTCTTTCACAGGTATCTCCCGAATCACCACTTCCTTGCAAAACGGGGCGTTCGCGTTTACTCGGCCGTTTTCGGTAAGGCTCATAAAAACCTATGCCATAAATGAGTTAGAGATAGGTGCCGCAGAAAACCTATCGATGGCAGAAGAAATAGTACAAGTAAGCAAAAGCGCCGAGAAGTTAGCGCTCGAAAAAACGATTTTGGGATTTCTGGACGGCGATTATTTGGACGACTCTGAGGCGGAACAACAGCTTACGGAAGCTGTTCCCGAGGCCTTAGTATTTTTAAACGAATTACCTCCGCAAGCCCCTCTTCCAATTGCTTCATTGGCTGCAGATGGCATCATTACTCTTGAATGGAACGAAGACAATAAGAAGGCCGCAGCTATGTTTGAAGGGGAGGAAGACTACGGATACACGTATTTCAATGGGGATCGGTATATACCTGGCGAAACCACCGGCGTAGCTGGGGCTGGCATACCTCAAGACCTGAACATGTATCTTACGAAATAATTTTTCGATGGTTGACGACTACGAAATAGAAAAAAGAAAGCAAGGTCGGCTGTCACTCGGAATTGTCAAAAGAGGAGAGCGGATTCTTATTGCTTTTGTCCAACCGCTGAATTGGGAGGACAATGATTTTACGCGGGATGCTTTTAAGAAGAAGGATTTCGTCGAATGCAAGCAGTCTGTTGCAAGGCAACGGTACTCCTCACCACCGCGCATCCGCTTCTTTGTATTCGACGTCTTGCTTTCGAAAAAGCCAGGTCGTGAGGCGAAAGGGCTTATGCAGTTTTCCGCGCGCCAACTCCGCAAAATGACTACAGAGGGGGGGCAGCGAGAATTTCTTATAATCGACGCCCCGCTCGTCAGCAACGGAAAAATCGACTATGCCCACGCTCATGTTGGATTTTCCCCGGAAATAGCCTCGGCAAATAGAAGTGTGCAGGCGGCGGCGATACAGAACTTCAAAGACGTTGTGAGAGCCGGCGGCGGGCCGGCAGCTCCTGAGAAATTTTTTCTTCCATATCCGTTTCTGTATATCCGACCCGCTGAAGTCAAGCTTCTGTTTCATCGATTGCGCGTGTGGTATTTGCGAAGGATCGCCGACCCGGAAATTCGAGGCGCGATCGGCGCCCACGACTAACGCTTTGCGCTTTGCACTTTTTCTGGATCGTTGCACAGCTGACGGTCAACGCGCATCAAAGTGCAGCACGCCGGTGCGCGAAAAGTCCCCCTGCGCCCCTTGCGCTGCGGGAATCGCCAAAGTGAGTCACCCGCACTAAAACGTCTCCCCTTGGCGAGGCATCCAGGCGTGGGGGGGACTGCGGTTTGAGCAATTAGGTCCTTCATCAACGACACGACGGCCCTTTGGAGTCCCGCTTCCGCGCCGGCGATCGGTGTGAGTCCGCCACGTCTTGGCGTTCCGAGGATCGTCGCTAACGTCCGGTCCTAGTCCGGCAAGAGCCGATATGACTGGTCAGCTCGAATCGGGGAAATACAGGCCTAGCGGCGCCCGACATACCGCTAGCTAGGCATCAGCCGTTGTGGCAGGCATTAGGGTTGTCGCCAAGATAGACCCGGTCCGAAAGATTCGACGAAGAAATACGTCATAATGCGCGTTTCTCGGCCGTTCGAAGGAGGACGACTCCTAGGCTATCGATTGATAGGTATTGACGCCGCCAGCCAGGAACCTAAACATGCAGATATCAATGATCTGGTGGAATACCAGTCTTTCCCCGACCGCTAAGCGAAGACGATCCACGGACGCGGAACGGGCGATCGTTTTCAGCATGATTGATTTTTTCGCAGGAACGTTATCAATCGATGTGATCTGCCTTGGTGAGATGTCTGCCGCGGACGTGGTTGCTATGCGCAATACTTGCACTATCTCTGAGTATTCGATTTACGAGGGTTTTTCACGCGCCGGGAGGAGTTCTTTTGATGTCTGTGTGATTTTTCGTAAAAACGCATTACTTATGCTCGATCACAAGGAAATTGTGAGTTTCAGCGGGCCAAGTGCGCTCAAGGTCGGCCAGCGAGTAGATTTCGCGTTGGCGGACAACGAGACGGTGATACACCTGTTCGTATCGCACTGGCCTAGCCGACTATGGTGCGACGAAAATCACACTGACCGTCATCGGCTGGGCATGCATCTGCGAGAAGCAGTGAATGACGTCTTGGGGGCAGATAATTCGGGCCACGTTGTGGTCCTCGGCGACTTTAATGACGAGCCGTTCGCTCCGTCCTTAGAAGACCACCTTATGGCAACGCGTGACCGCGCTCTTGCCTCCCGACGTCGACACCTGATGTATAACCCTTTTTGGCGCCATCTTGCTTCAAATGTTTTGTATTCTTCCGGATCGGCGGAGGGAGTTTCACATGGAGGCAGCTACCACTACACATCGGGCCGCCTTACTCAATGGCACACCTTCGATCAGATTATTTTTTCTTCATCGTTTCTTGGCAACTCTCAGTGGCACCTTAGAGAAGATGCTGTAAAAGTCCTCGATATCCCCTCATATACAGACCTGGTTCGAGATCGGGACGAGTCGTTCGATCATATGCCTGTATTTGCGCTAATTGAAAAGGTGAGCTTAAATGGTTGATTTTATAAAATCTCTCCATGTAGGACTGGATGCCGCGAAAACAGCCGAGCAGAATCGCGCAGAGATTGACGCGATATTCGAAGAACTGAATCGGCAATTATCCCAAGCGACCGACGGCAAGGTTCGATTAAAGCGCGCGGAATTTAATCAAGGTTTGCAATTTACCGCGACTTTTCAGCGCGTGACGTATTGGGCCTTGGCTGTGTTTTCGACGATAGAGGGAATACAGCCTACCGAAATTGCAAAATGGCACATGGATCGCTCAGGCTATCCTTGCACTATCGATACGGAGTCGTCCAGTAAATGGCATTGCCAAGACAAAGAAGGGTTAGAACGTGCGCTTGGTTTGCTGCTCCAAGATCCACTTGTCGGTGAGATAATTCAAAAATATATCCGCATGACGCCTCCGAGTCCGACCGAAGCAACGTAAGCCGCAGATCGCGGAACTCACCTACTGTGGTAGTCGCGGGAACACCAACGACTGCGTTACATCTGAGGCAGCGGACATTCATCATGAACGGGACAATCTATGTTCGATCACGTTGTCTTGCGAAGGGCTGAAGGCGGATCGCCAGTGACCGCTGGTCAGGTCGCGGAAGCGCTGCTCTACTATCAGAAGGTGCACCTCGTGATCGATCGGGGGACGTTGTTTCAATTGGTCAAGCAGGTTGGAATCGATTGCCTCAGACTGCTGCTGCAACGTCCGGAATTATCAAGTGTCTATTGCGAGGAAAACCTTGGTACACACAGCACGTCAGTGGGTGTCACGCAGTTTCACGACTACGTAGCTTTCTCGTTCGCAGGTGACCAGACGAAGACGCTTCGTTCGCCGGAGGAACGGTTGACCTATGAGCTCGAGCGCCAAGGAGTCCCCCGAAAGGCAGCTAGGGATTTTTCAAAGTGGTTTTCTGTTCGTATTCCACTTCGGAAGTACTCCGGGAACCATTTTGTGAAGGGAGGGATTCCGGGCGCCGCGAGGCGTGATTTGTCTGATGCCGAATTTGTCCACGAAGCTATCCGGCAGGCTATCGGTGCATCGGCTGAAGGATACAAATCGGACCAGGGTTTGCAATTCGAACTCGTGCAGACTGAGCAGGGTTACTGTGCTTTTTCAAACATTGACTTTGCCGCAATAAACTCACATCGTGCGACGATGAGGCCGCCGATGGAAGCTGTGACAGTCGCCCATTTGTTAAGCAACATTTTGGAAGCGCGGGCAGACCTGGCAATGGCCTCCTACTACGGAGGCGATTTCGTGACTTCCAGTGTTGCGTCTTCGATCATTCGCGTGCGGTACGCCGAGCTGCTGCGGCGCTCTCAGTTGAACTCCGAATCTCGCCAACAGTTTGTCGATGTGCTTCTTCCGAACGCCCCGAGCTTAGCCGAAGCTATCGACTCGGGTGAGCGTTCGATCGCCGAATTTTTTCGCTTGTTGGACAAGGGCGACCGATTCAAAAATTGGCTCGGAGCGGTAAATCCAGACGACAATTTGGTCCACGCCTACATTCGTGACATCACGTCAGAACCTTGGACTCAGGGAATCACCGCCAAGACGATTCGATATGCGATGACAACTGCGCTCGGCTTCGTAGGTCCAGTAACGGGTACATTGTCGGCGCTCGCGGACAGTTTCGTGGTCGATAAACTATTGTCAGGGTGGCGGCCCAACCATTTCGTCGTTAAGACACTGTCGCCGTTCCTGCACGGGCACTGATTGCACACCCGGTCAACCGTTGCGTGTTCGGAAGACGGCCGGTGAATCGGCAGCAAGACCGGACGGCAGTGAAGAGCAGATCAGTAACGATCTCAATGCGAACGTCCAACGCGTCCGGCGCGGCATTCGGGGTTGCGGCCGTTGAAACGCTGTAGGCTGCTCAGGGCACGGGTCACAACCGCTTGATTCCGTACAAATTGAATCGCACTACTTCATCGCCGAGCCAGTCATTGAGCTGTGTAAAGCGGCGTTGCAGGGGCGCGATTTCGTTCGCACCGAACCCGCCGGTATTGCTTGGCACGGTCCCCATGAGTTGCGGCGGGATACGATGCGCCGCGAGCAAGTCGTCGCGCGTGACATTCTTGATGTTGAAAAACTCGTCTTTCGCCGTGACCTCTGAAACGGGAATGAGCTGAATGCCGTCTTTCTTGCCGTTCGGCGCATACATGAAAAGGTTTCGGAAATTCCCCGGCCCGTTGCTGTTCTTCAAAGCCTCGCGCATTTTGTCGACATCGCTTTGACTCTGCGCCGCATCCGTCATGTACAGGATGAAACCGGCGTGCGAACCATTCCCGTAATACTTGCGACGAAAGAGCGTCGCCGACTCGTTCAACCATGCCGAGTGCAGCGCGCCGAGATATTCGGGCAAGCCGTACACCTCCTGATTAATGTCAGGCTCCATCAAGTGATGCACGGCACCCGGCTCGAACTCGTGTTCGATCTGCTGGTATCCGTTGAGCTGCACGAAGCGTTGCAAGTCGATCCGCCGGCGCATGTATTTCGACGGCGCACGTTTGAGGGCGAGTGTTCCGCCGAGCCGGTTCGTGCGGCGATCGATGTACCCGTTGCCGAACGTAAGGAAATCGAGCGCCCATTTGTCGAATTCCTCGCGCGTGAGCAACTTGTGCGGAATGAACGTCGACGAAAGCACATTGCGTTTGAAGTAGATCGCCGAGCCGTGATGCACGCCGGCGCGAAACGTCTTTGCCAGTCCCGACCATGACACGGGCGGCTCATACCAATCGCCGGCCGACCACGCTTGCACGTAGTCAAGAATTTCGGCCCGATCCATCACCGGCACTGGATCGTCGAAGGTAAAGGCCTCGGCCCTTGCCGGCGTCGACGTGGCCGCCGGCGTCGTGCTCGATGTGTTAAAACTGCGCTTGCGCTTGCTCATTAAGAGAACTCCATAAAGCCGGTATTGTTTGCGGTCACACCCTCTAGCGGCTCGTTATCGAGCGCGTGCAGACACGCCCAAGCTAGATCGGCATGCCCTGTTTCTTCACTGCGGCTCGCCTCGTATGTCACCTTTCGGCCGCTCGCCGTTATGGTTTTTCGAATGGCCATGAACGATTGCGCTAGGTCTGTCCAACCCGCATCGAATTCGAGCCGGCCCTTGCTGATGACCGACAAGCCTTTCAGCACGAGCCGGCCTTTGATTCTGGCGAGTAGTTAAGCGCGACCGCGCTCGGATAGAACTGTTTGACGAGCTGATAAACGCCCTGGCCGATGCCGGTCGTATCGATCGACATATCTTCGACGTTGTATTGCTGCGTGATCTGTCGAATCGCCTCGGCTTGCGCCTCGAAATCCATGCGGCGAAACTGCTGCTTGTGCAGTACGCGGAACTTGCCCCCCGCCACCGCCGGCGGCGCAACGACGACAAGGCCGGCCGAGTCGCCGGAAAGCGCCGGGCCATAGCCCACCCATACCGGCCGGAACCCGAAAGGGCGGGGCGCGAGCGGCTTGAAATCGTCGGCCCATTCTTCCGACGAGTCGACCATGCAGCGTTGCAGCTCGACGAGCGGAAAGAGCGACGCCGTATCGTCGATAAACTGACACATCAAAAGGTTCGCGTATTCCTGCGCGCTTTATTCAAGTCGCAGCTCGTCAATATCGAACAGGTCACACCCGCCGGCGACGGCATCCTCGACCGTGACGATCTGGCGAAACTGCCGATCCTCGCAAAGCCGGCCGCGAGCGAGCGCCGCATGCGACGTATCGAGATGAATGTGATCGGCCTTTGCGCGCCCCCTGTTGTAGTGCTCGCCAGTCCAGAAGGTATAGGCCTCGTGAGTGATGCTCGACGGCGTAGAGAAATACGTCTTACCGCTGTTTTGCCACGAGTCAGACATGCTGCCTATTTTTTAGGCCATCAGTCAGCCATGCCGGAATCGGCTGACTCATGGCAACTGATGGCAGGCGTTTCCTTACCGATCAATGACTTGCGACCGCCCGCCCGGCAATCCACGTGTCCACGAGTTGCGCTGCGTGTGCCCCCATCGCGCGTCCGTCTGGAGAGCGGCCGATGAGTACTGTCGATCTTGTTCAGGCCGCGGCAATGCTCGGCGCGCATCCGGAAACGGTGAGACTCAAGGCGAAGGCCGGCGAACTGCCGGGCCGGAAGGTAGCAAGCGCTGGATGTTCTCCACGATTGCGCTGCATCGTTACCTCGCGGGAGAATGGATTCCGCGAGTTGTGCAGGGCGATCACCAGGAAGATGAAAAATGTCGCTCTATAAACGAAGTAAAAGTCCGAACTGGTATTACCGACTTTCCCCGCCCGGTGGCGGCCCGGTCGTACAGGGCAGCACTGGCACCAGCAACAAGGAGCAGGCGCAGGAGTTCTACGACCGCCTGAGAGTGGATCTGTGGAATCAGGCCAGGCTCGGTCACAAGCCGCGCTAAACCTGGAATGATGCAGTGGTCCGATACGTGAGCGAACGTGAGGGCATCGCCAGTCTGGAAACCAGCAAGACGCATCTGCGGTGGCTCGACCAGCACCTCTCGGGCGTGCTGCTGACCGATATTGACCGCAACCGCATCGACGCGATTGCGCACATCAAGCGGATGGAGCCGCGGGTTGTCCAGACCCGCAAAGGTCCCCGGAAGCTCGGCCGCAACGTCAGCGCCGGAACGGTGAACCGCGTCGTCGGCGTGCTTAAGGCGGTCCTGAATGCAGCTGTCGAGTGGGAGTGGATCGACCGGGTGCCAAGGACGAAAAAGGCCAAGGTCGTGTCGCGCCGGATACGCTGGCTGACGCTCGCGGAAGCCGAACGTCTGCTGGCCGAGCTGCCGACGCATCTGGCCGACATGGCGCAGTTCAGTCTCGAGACCGGGTTGCGCCGTGCCAACGTGACGGGCCTCCAGTGGTCGCAGGTCGATCTGGTGCGGGCCGTCGCCTGGATTCATCCGGACCAGGCAAAAGCCCGCAAGGCGATCACGGTGCCGCTGTCGGACACGGCAATCGCGGTGCTACGGCGACAGCGCAGCAAGAAGCGCATGCCTGAATACGTCGAAAGCGTGTTCGTGTACCACGGCAAGCCGGTTTATCAGACGGTGACGGCGGCATGGACCAAAGCGCTCAAGCGCGCCGGCATCCGCGATTTCCGCTGGCACGATCTGCGCCATACGTGAGCCAGCTGGCATGTGCAGCGCGGCACGCCGTTACAGGTTCTGAAGGAGCTGGGAGGGTGGGAAACGCTGGAGATGGTGCAACGCTACGCGCACCTGTCGGCCGATCACCTGGCACGCTGGGTCCAGCCGCACACGCAGGTCGTCGACCTGCAGACGGCCGCTCGCTGACTGTGCCAACTGTATTTTGACTGTACTGGAGAGAAATGCTGAAACTGGAAAACCGCTGAAATCCTTGTCAGGATTGGCGCGCCCGGCTGGGATCGAACCAGCAACCCCTGCCTTCGGAGGGCAGTACTCTATCCATTGAGCTACGGGCGCTTCGACTTGACAGCGCGGCGATCCGAGCGGATGCGGCGCCAAAGCGAGACCGAAAGGATACCCGGTTTCGGCCATACCGTCCACCGCACGGCCTCCGGGGCCTTTTTCCCGCACATTGCCGCCTATTGCCGGCGCTTCAACACGCTCTCCCAACTCACCCCCATCACTTCGCACGATGCGGGTAAACGCCTGCTGAACACCTGGCCGCGCCTCTCGCCGCCGTCGAAAGCTTGCGTCTATAATCGTCCGTGGCTGATCAAGAACAAGAAGTTGCCGTCGCGCTGTACCGCTCACATACCCACGGAGACGAGACAAGCATGAGCGAAGCACCACACGGAGCCCCGATCAAAACCCCAGGACAGCTCATCGCCGCGGTCATCGCCGGGTTTGCTGTGCCGATCATCATCATCGTGCTGCTGGCTTACTACGTCGACAATTCGACACGCACCGGCGCCGGCACCGACAGTCTCTCCGAAGCCGAAGTCACCGCCCGCATCAAGCCTATCGCCCAGGTCGAGATTCGCGACGCCAACGCGCCGCGCGTGTACAAGACCGGCGAGGAAGTCTACAAGGCGGTCTGCTCGGCCTGTCACGCATCGGGCGCCGCTGGCGCGCCGAAATTCACCAACACCGCCGACTGGGCGCCGCGCATCTCGCAAGGCTTCGACACGCTGTTGCACACCGCGCTCGCCGGCAAAGGCGCCATGCCCCCGCGCGGCGGCACGAGCCCCGACGATTACAGCGACTTCGAAATCGCCCGCGCGGTTGCATACATGGCGAACAATTCTGGCGCGAGCTTCCCCGAACCGGCACAGCCGGCATCAGGCGCCGCGGCGGCATCCGCGGCGGCTGGGGCGTCCGCTGCAACGGCAGGCGGCGCTTCCGACGCAGGCGCGGCCCAGGCGGCCGCGGCAATGGCCGCCATGGCAAGCGTTCCGCAAGCCGCCGCCGCTCCCGCGTCGGGCGCGACGCAAAGCGCCGATGCATCGCAAGCGGGCAAGGCGTTGTATCAGCAGGTCTGCCAGGCATGTCACGCAGCCGGCGTGCTCAACGCACCAAAATTCGGCGACAAGGAAGCCTGGGCGCCGCGCCTGAAAGAGCCGATGGACACCGTCTACAACTATGCGCTGCACGGTAAGGGCGCGATGCCGCCCAAAGGCGGCTCGAATGCGTCCGACGCGGACGTGAAGGCCGCCGTCGATTACATGGTCAGCGCGGCGAAGTAACGCGCGCGTTCATCGCGCGCAAAGACCTTCCATTCCCGGCGCTTGCAATCCACACGAATCCCTGCACCGCAGCCATGCGGGCAGGGATTTTTTCATGCGCAACGAGTTTGAGCGGCTTCGTCGCGGCTATCAGACAACTGCCTCGGGTGAACGCCCCGCCCCCTCACGCCTTCTGCAACAGCGCCTTTAAACTCGCGAGCCGGTCTTTCGGCGACATCGGCGCTTCGTCCGCCGTGGGCGGCGGCGCATCGTCGAGCAGCATTTCGGGGATGAACCGCGACGGCTCGCACACCACCGTCTCCCGCGCGCGCTTGCGCTTCTTGCACCAGTTCAGATGCAGGCTGCGCTGCGCACGTGTGATCGCCACATACATCAAGCGGCGCTCTTCCTCGATGCGCGCGTCGTCGATCGGTTCGTCGTCCGCGCCGCCACGATGCGGCATGATGCCTTCTTCGACGCCTACCAGAAACACATGCGGATACTCCAGGCCCTTCGACGCGTGCACGGTCGAGAGCCTGACCGCGTCGGGATCTTCTTCGCGCCCTTCGAGCATCGACATCAGCGCGACTGTCTGAATCAGACCGAGCAGGTTCTTGCCGGTATCGGCGAGACCGTCCGCCGTGTCATAACCCGTTGCCTCGCTGTTCGCGCCACCAGCCGCGTCTGCTGGCTCGGCCTTGGTGCCCTTGCGCTTCAGCCATTCGATAAACTCCAGCACGTTTTGCCACTTCGCCTGCGCCTGGCGTTCGTCGAATGCGTCGTATAGATACGCTTCGTAATGGATCGCGTCCATCAACTCGTCGAGCAGCGTGCCCGCCGCATCTTTTTCGGCGCGCTCGGTCAGGCGCTGCATGAAGTCGCAGAACACGCGCATCGGTTCGATCTGGCGCGGCGACAGGCGTGCCTCGATGCCGCCCATATACACGGCCTCGAACAGCGACACCTTCGCCTGCCCCGCGAACGAGCCGAGCGCCTCGAGCGTCGTATTGCCGACCCCACGGCGCGGCGTCGTGATCGCGCGGATAAACGCGGGGTCGTCGTTCGCATTCGCGATCAGACGCAGATACGCGCAGATGTCCTTGATCTCCGCCTTGTCGAAGAACGACTGCCCGCCCGACAGCACATACGGAATCCGCTCCCGGCGCAACACCTGCTCGAAGATGCGCGCCTGGAAGTTGCCGCGATAGAGAATCGCGTAATCGCGGAAGTTCGCGCGCCGCTCGAACTTGTGCGCGGACAGGCGGAACACCACAGATTCGGCTTCGTGCTCTTCGTCGTTGCACCCGGTCACCGTGATCGAATCGCCCATGCCGTGCTCGGACCACAGCTTCTTTTCGAAGAGCTTCGGATTGTTGGCGATCACGTTATTCGCGGCCGTGAGAATGCGCACCGTCGAACGATAGTTCTGCTCCAGCTTGATCACGTGCAGCTTCGGAAAGTCCTTGCCGAGCTGCGCGAGATTTTCGAGCGTCGCGCCGCGCCAGCCGTAGATGGCCTGGTCGTCGTCGCCTACCGCCGTGAACGCCGCGCGCTGTCCGGCCAGCAGCTTGAGCAATTCATACTGGCACGCGTTGGTGTCCTGATACTCGTCGATGAGCAGATAGCGCAGCTTGTTCTGCCAGCGGTCGCGCACCTGCTCATTCTTCGCGAAAAGCTCGGCGGGCAGGCGGATCAGATCGTCGAAATCCACCGCCTGATACGCATGCAGCGTCGCCACATAGTTGCGATAGACGATCGCAGCCTGGTGCTCGTCCTCGTTCGCGGCAATTGCAATCGCCTCTTCGGGCATGATCAGGCCGTTTTTCCACAGCGAAATGATCGACTGGATCTTGCGGATGAAACCCTTGTCCGTCGAGCCGACCTGTTCCTGGATCATGCCGAAGCAGTCATCCGAATCCATGATCGAGAACTGCGGCTTCAGGCCGACGTGCTCCGCTTCCTGCCGCAGAATCTGCACGCCGAGCGAGTGGAACGTGCAAACCGTCAACTGATTGACGGGCACTTTGCGGCCCTCTTTGCCGGGCGTGGTGAGCGTCTTGCCCTCCAGCAGCTTGCCCACGCGCTCGCGCATTTCCGCCGCGGCCTTGTTCGTGAAGGTGACGGCCGCGATGTGGCGCGGCTCGAAGCCCTTCGCTTCGATCAGGTGCGCGATTTTCTGCGTGATGACGCGCGTCTTGCCACTGCCTGCGCCGGCGAGCACGAGACACGGCCCGTCGAGATAACGGACCGCTTCACTTTGAGCGGGATTCAGGCCTGCGGACATCTTGTGTGGATGGGGTGTTGCGGTTGAAATGCGGCTGCGAAGACGCTGCGGCGCGCCCCGTTTTGCGCGAGAGGAGCGATGCTATCACGGATGAAAACGGCGCATGAATTCGCGGCGCCCATTCGCGTGGACCACCTCATCAGCCAGCGGTTCGTGATGCAAAAGACCCCGTTCATGCCTTTGGCGCAGTCCGCGTTCGCGCCATGCCACAATGACGGCGTTGCGCGCCGTCGCCGCGGTGGCAAAGCGGCGCGCCGTTTTTGCAGGAAGACACGCATGTCCGCATCGCTGAAAATTGGATTGATGGGTTACGGGTTCGCCGGCGCGACCTTTCATGCGCCGGTGATCGAGCACTGCGGCCGCGCGAGCGTCGCGGCTATCGCCACGGGCCGCCCCGAAGCCGCGCTCGCCGACTATCCGCACGCGAAAGTCGTCGCCGATCTCGACGCGTTGCTCGCGCTCGACGAGATCGAGTGCGTGGTGATTGCCACGCCCAACGACACGCACTTCGACCTGGCGCGCCGCACGCTCGAAGCGGGCAAGCACGTCGTGGTCGACAAGCCGGTGACATTGAGCGCCGCCGACGCGCACACGCTCGCCAACATCGCGCTCGCGCGCGGCAAGCTTTTCGTGCCCTTTCACAACCGTCGCTGGGACGGCGACTTCATGACCGTGCGCGATCTGCTCGCGAGCGGCGAGCTTGGGCGCGTTACGCACTATGAATCGCATTTCGACCGCTTTCGGCCCGAAGTGCGCCAACGGTGGCGCGAGGACGCATCGCGCGGCGGCGGTCTGCTGTTCGATCTCGGGCCTCATTTGATCGACCAGGCGCTCGCGCTCTTCGGCGCGCCGCAGACCGTGGCCGCGACGGTGCGCACGCATCGCGATCAGGCTAGCGCACCTGACTATGTGCACATTCAACTAGGCTACGGCGACTTCGAAGTGGTGCTCCACGCGAGCGCGCTGACGGCTATCGTCGCGCCACGCTTCGTCATTCACGGCACCCGCGGCAGCTACGTGAAGTACGGACTCGACACGCAGGAAGACCAGTTGAAAGCAGGCCTGCGTCCGGGCGACGAAGGCTTCGCAGGAGGCAATGCGGCAGGCATGCTGCGCGTCGTGGACGGCGATCGTGAGGTCGAGCGCGAACTGCCCACGCGCAACGGCGAGTATGTGAACTTCTACATCGCGCTCGCCGACGCGATTCAACACGGCGCGAAGTTCCCCGTGACGCCGCAAGACGCCGTCGATGTGATGACGATCATCGAACTCGCGGCGCGCAGTTCCGACGAAGGCCTGCGCCTTCCGTTCGAGCGCATCCGCTGAGCGAGCATGGCCGGCGCGCATCGAAGAATCTCGCGCTGGCCTCGCTAACCGCAAGCTGACAAGCCCGAAAGCAATACAACGTTACAAATCAGCGGGCTTCAGTGGTCGGCGCGATTCAGCCGTGATCCGTTGCTACGCGTGTAGCACCGCAAAACGACAACGACTTCACGGAGAGTCCATGCCACGTACCATCCGCGCGCTCGCTGCATGCGCATTGCTCAGTTCCCTCGCCGCCTGTGTGGTCGCGCCGCAGTCGGAGCCGGCGCCGCGTCCGAGCCCGCAGCAGATTGCCGACAAGCGGCTGCGGCAAGTCGACGGCCGCATCGATAACCTGAGCCGCCGTATCGACAATCGTGTGAATCTCGGCTATTACCCGCCCCCGCAAGGCGGCGAGCTGCACCATCGGCTCGACGTGATCCGGCGCGAAGCGCACGACATGGCCGCGCAGCACGGCGGCGGCCTCTCCGCCGACGAACAGCGCGTGCTCAACGAGGAACTGGATACCGCGGCGCACGCGATCGGCGAATGAGCACGCAGGGCCGGACGTCGTCGGATGAGCCCTTTATTTGACAAGCCCCCGGGCCTCGCGTAAATTCGCCGCACGCGTCGGGAGAGCGCGCTGGCCGCTGATTTCGCAGGCCGCGCCGCCGAAGGGGCACACCCGCAAACTCTCAGGCAAAAGGACCGAACGCGTCGAAAGACTCGCGCCCACGCAGCACCCAGCAACATCAAGGCGCCGTTTTTCGCACTCTGGAGAGCGGCAGTAGCCGTCTGCACCGCACACGCCGCGCAGACCCGGCAAGCTGCCCACCGAAGGGGCGCGCGTTCAACCGCGGCGAATCAAGATCGCCACGGCAGCGCAATCTCTCAGGTATCGAGGACAGAGGGGCCATGCAGCACCACGCTCGCAGCCATAAGGCGCGAGGCGCGGCGCCGCATGGCCTTTTTTGTTTCGCGAGACGCCCGAGGCCCCATGACCGAACTCAAACATACTCCGCTCAACGCCACCCATCGTGCGCTCAATGCCCGCATGGTCGATTTCGGCGGCTGGGACATGCCCGTCAACTACGGCTCGCAGATCGACGAACACCGCGCGGTGCGCACCGACGCGGGCATGTTCGACGTCTCGCACATGTGCGTCGTCGATTTCACCGGCGAGCGCGTGCGTCCGTTCTTCGAATACGCTCTCGCTAACAACGTCGGGAAGCTGCAAACGCCGGGCCGGGCGCTGTACTCGTGCCTGCTGAATCCGGACGGTGGCGTGATCGACGACCTGATCGTGTATTACTTCGGCGAAAACCATTTCCGCGTGGTCGTCAACGCCGGTACCGCCGACAAAGACATCGCGTGGTTCAAGCAGCTGAATGAAGGCGGCTTCGACCTGACCATCACGCCGCGCCGCGATCTCGCGATCGTCGCCGTGCAGGGTCCGAACGCGCGCGAGAAGTTCTGGCAAACGGTGCCGGCCACGCGCGCCGCCACCGAGGTGCTCAAGCCCTTCAACGCGGCGCGCGTCGACGGCACGCCGTTTGGCGAGCTGACGGTCGCCCGCACCGGCTACACCGGCGAAGACGGCTTCGAGATCATCGTGCCGGCGGATCATGTAGTCGCGCTGTGGAACGCGCTGCAAGCGCAAGGCGTGCGCCCGGCGGGTCTGGGCGCGCGCGACACGCTGCGCCTCGAGGCCGGCATGAACCTGTACGGCCAGGACATGGACGACAACATCTCGCCGCTCGACGCCGGCCTCGCGTGGACCGTCGACCTCGCTTCGCACCGCGAATTCGTCGGCAAGAGCAAGCTGGAAGTGGACGGCTCGAAGGCCGCGTTCGTCGGCCTTATCTTGCGCAAGGAAAACGGCAAGGCCGCGGGCGTACTGCGCGCGCATCAGAAGGTCATTACGCCGCACGGCGAAGGCGAAATCACCAGCGGCACTTTTTCCCCCACGATGCAGGAATCCATCGCCTTTGCGCGCGTGCCGAAAGGCGTACAGCCAGGCGATACGGTCCACGTGCAGATTCGTGACAAGTCCGTCCCTGCAAGCGTGGTAAAACTGCCGTTCGTGCGCAACGGTAAAGTGCTCGCGGCGGCCTGAGCCGCTGCAGGCAACCGCCGCCCACGTCCCCTCTTTTAGCCATTACCGAATCACCCCGCATAGGAGCATCCGATGAGCATCCCGGCCGATCTGAAATACACCGAATCGCACGAATGGGTCCGCACCGAAGCGGACGGCACGCTGACGGTCGGCATTACCGACCACGCGCAGGAAGCGCTCGGCGACATCGTCTTCTTCGAGGTCCAGGAACTGGGCAAAACCGTGACCGCCGGCGACACCGTCGCGGTGATCGAGTCGGTGAAAGCCGCTTCGGACATTTACGCGCCGGTCTCGGGAGAAGTCATCGAGGCGAACAGCGCCGTGGCCGATTCGCCGGATTCGGTCAACAGCTCGCCGTACGAAAGCTGGCTCTTCAAGATCAAGCCGGCCTCGGACGCCGCGCTCGACCGCCTGATCGACGCCGACGCGTATTCGAAGTCCATCGGCGCCTGATTCACTTTTACGTATAAACCGACAGGTGCGGCGCGCCCTTCGCATAAGGACAGCCGCACCGCCAGGAACACCATGAAGCTCGAACACCCGGATCGTCTGATGAACCGCACTCCTCTCTCGCTTGCCGCGCTCGAAGTGCATGACGCCTTCGCCGAACGGCACATCGGCCCGGATTCGGCCGACCAGCATGCCATGCTCGAAGCCTTGGGCTTCGCGTCGCGCGCCGCGCTGATCGACGCCGTCATTCCGCAGACGATCCGCCGCACCGAGCCGTTGCCGCTCGGGCCCTTCGCGCAGCCGAAGAGCGAAGCCGAAGCGCTCGCCGCACTGCGCGAGCTAGCGGACAAGAACCAGGTGTTCCGCTCGTACATCGGGCAGGGCTATTACAACGCGCATACGCCGACGGTGATCCTGCGTAACGTGCTCGAAAATCCGGCGTGGTACACGGCGTACACGCCGTATCAGCCGGAAATCTCGCAAGGCCGCCTGGAAGCGCTGCTGAACTTCCAGCAGATGGTGGTCGATCTGACGGGCCTCGCGATTTCCAATGCATCGCTGCTCGACGAAGCGACGGCCGCGGCTGAAGCCATGACGCTGCTGCAACGCGTCGGCAAGCCAAAGTCGAACGTGTTCTATGTTGCCGACGACGTGCTGCCGCAAACCATCGAAGTGGTGAAAACGCGCGCCACGCCGGTCGGCATCGAAGTGAAAGTCGGCCCGGCGGATGAAGCCGCGAATGCGAATGCATTCGGCGTGCTGCTGCAATATCCGGGTGTGAATGGCGACGTGCGCGACTACCGCGCGCTCACCGAAGCAATCCACGCAGCCGGTGGCCACGTGGTGGTCGCCGCCGACCTGCTCGCGCTGACCGTTCTGACGCCGCCGGGCGAATGGGGCGCGGACGTGGCTGTGGGCAATACGCAGCGCTTTGGCGTGCCGGTCGGCTTCGGCGGCCCGCATGCGGCTTATCTCGCGGTGCGCGACGAATTCAAGCGTCAGATGCCGGGCCGTCTCGTCGGCGTGACCGTCGACGCGCAAGGCAACCCCGCGCTGCGTCTCGCGCTGCAAACCCGCGAACAGCACATCCGCCGCGAGAAGGCCACGTCGAACGTGTGTACCGCACAGGCGCTGCTCGCCATCATGGCCAGTATGTACGCGGTGTACCACGGCCCGCGCGGCCTGAAGACCATCGCGCTGCGCGTGAACCGCATCGCCGCTCTGCTCGCGCAGGGCGCGAAACAGCTCGGCTACTCGCTGGTCAATGAAACGTTCTTCGACACGCTCACGTTCGAGACCGGCGCGCGTACGCAGGCGTTGCACGACGCAGCTACGGCGCGGCGCATCAATCTGCGCCACGTGAGCGCGACGCGCGTTGGCGTCTCGATCGACGAAACCACCACGCGCGGCGATCTAGCGGATCTGCTCGCCGTGTTCGCGCAAGCGGCGTTCTCGAGCGACGTGCCCGATGTGGATGCGCTCGACGCTGAACTGGCCGCATCGCCAAACACGGCCTCGGTGCCTCAATCGCTGGAACGCACGAGCGCGTATCTCACGCACCACGTGTTCAACCGTCATCATTCGGAAACGGAAATGCTGCGTTACTTGCGCAGCCTGTCCGACAAGGACCTCGCGCTCGACCGTTCGATGATCCCGCTCGGCTCCTGCACGATGAAGCTGAACGCGACCTCGGAAATGCTGCCGGTCACGTGGCCCGAGTTTGGTCAGATCCATCCGTTCGCGCCGGCTGAGCAAACCGTCGGTTACCGCGAAATGATCGATCAGCTCGAAGCAATGCTGGTCGCCGCAACCGGCTATGCGGCCGTCTCGTTGCAGCCGAACGCCGGCTCGCAAGGCGAGTACGCGGGGCTGTTGATCATCCACGCCTATCACGCGTCGCGCGGCGAAGGGCATCGCAACGTCTGCCTGATTCCCGCGTCGGCGCACGGCACCAATCCGGCGTCGGCGCAAATGGCCGGCATGCAGGTCGTGGTGGTTGCATGCGACGCGCAAGGCAACGTCGACATCGAAGACCTGAAGAAGAAGGCCGATCAGCACGCCGACAAACTCGCTGCGATCATGATTACGTATCCGTCCACGCACGGCGTGTTCGAGGCGAACGTCCGCGAAATCTGCGAGATCGTGCATGCTCGCGGCGGCCAGGTCTACGTGGATGGCGCGAACATGAACGCAATGGTCGGCTTGACGGCGCCCGGCCAATTCGGCGGCGACGTCTCGCACCTGAACCTGCACAAGACCTTCTGCATTCCGCACGGCGGTGGCGGACCGGGCGTCGGTCCGGTCGCGGTCGGCGCGCACCTCGCGCAGTTCCTGCCCAACCAGATTTCGTCGGGCTACGAACGCGCGCCGAACGGCATCGGCGCTGTGTCCGGCGCGCCGTACGGCTCGGCGTCGATCCTGCCGATTTCGTGGATGTACATTGCGATGATGGGCGCGAAGAACCTGACGGCCGCCACCGAAACGGCGATCCTCAATGCGAACTACGTGGCGAAGAAACTCGCGCCGCACTATCCGGTGCTGTACTCGGGCCCGGGCGGCCTCGTCGCGCACGAATGCATTCTCGATCTGCGTCCTATCAAGGAAACGAGCGGTATCACCGTCGACGACGTCGCCAAGCGCCTCGCCGACTACGGATTCCACGCTCCCACCATGAGCTTCCCGGTGCCGGGCACGCTGATGGTCGAGCCGACCGAATCGGAATCGAGGGAAGAACTCGATCGTTTTATCGAAGCGATGATCGCGATCCGCGAGGAGATCCGCGCCGTGGAAGAAGGCCGCTCGGACCGCGAGGACAACCCGCTGAAGCACGCGCCACACACCGCCGCAGTCGTCATCGCCGACGAGTGGAAGCATGCGTATGCACGCGAAACCGCCGCGTATCCGCTGCCCACGTTGATCGCGAAGAAGTACTGGCCGCCGGTCGGCCGCGCGGACAACGTGTATGGCGATCGCAACCTGTTCTGTTCGTGCGTGCCGGTCGCCGATTACGAGTAAGCGTTGCCTTTGCCGCGCATCGTCCGTACTGGTAGCCGGGCGATGCGCGGTTCTGTCGCTTCACGCCGCAAACGGCTAACATCTCACACCGAATCAGCCCAACGAGGAGTTCCGCATGGTGCGAAAGGTGCGATTGATGCAAGGCCCGGCCGATGCAACGCGAGATCGCAGGCGGCGGCAAGCTTGTGTATGGCTCTTGGCCGGCGCGGTCGCGTGGCTGCCGCTGCGGCATGCGCAAGCCGCAATGAATTTCTGCGCGGCCCCCGCATGGCAAACCAGCGAGCGCACAAACGCCGATCCTGGCGTGAAGGCTTTGGTGAGCAATGTGCAGGCGCATCTGAACGACCAGCCGCACGCGCAGCCGAAGCTGCACACGGAAGGCACCCTGCCGCACGAAGGCATCTACGATCAGAGCGTGGAAGCGGAGAGGGACCTCGCGCTGCTGCGCGACGCCGCGCTTGCCTGGCGCGCCACTAGCGACGACCGCTATCTGAAGCTCGTCGACCGCTTGCTGTACGCGTGGGTCACGACCTATCAGCCGAGCTTCAATCCCATCGACGAAACGCATTTCGAAGGCCTGATTCTCGCGTATGACATGACCGCGAGCGCGCTGCCCGTAAAAACGCGCAATGCGTCGATGGCGTTTCTGACGAAACTCGCAAACGGCTATATCGCACAGATCGACGAGCAGCCGCGTCCGCTCAAAGGCAATTACCGGAACAACTGGCAAAGCCACCGGATCAAACTGATTGCAATGGCCGCCTTCACGCTCGACAACCGCAAGATGATCAACGCGGCGCAGCGTCTCTTTGTCGAGCATGTCGG
Source organism: Burkholderia sp. WSM2230 (assembly GCF_000472445.1). Taxonomy (GTDB): domain Bacteria; phylum Pseudomonadota; class Gammaproteobacteria; order Burkholderiales; family Burkholderiaceae; genus Paraburkholderia. Next base: position 475,975 of record NZ_AXAJ01000002.1, on the reverse strand, counting down.
CGACAACATCGAGCCAGACGGCTCGACTATCGATTTCGCCGAACGTGACGCGCTGCACTACGTCACCTACGACCTGCAGCCGCTCGTCACTGCCGCGCTCGCCGCGCGCCGTCACAACCGCAACTGGCTGCCGGAGAAGGGGGCGAACGGCGCGTCGCTGCAAGCCGCGCTCAACTGGCTCGCGCCCTATGCGGCCGGCAGCAGGACGCACGACGAATTCGTACATTCCAGCGTCGCATTCGACGCAAAGCGCCGCGAAGCCGGCTTGCCCGGCTATTCGGGTCAGTGGGATCCGAAGAACGCGGCGGAACTGTTTCATCTGGCGGCGCGTCTGGACGGACGCTACACGCCAATCGCGCTGCAACTCGCAGCAACGCCGCCCGCATGGCTTGCCGTGTGTTTGCCCATGCCGGCGCGCTAAACCATAGTCACTAGTAGGAGCAGTAAATGGCAGTCAGTGTGTTCGACCTCTTCAAAATCGGCATCGGTCCGTCAAGCTCGCATACGGTCGGGCCGATGCGCGCGGCGCTGATGTTCGCGCAAGGGCTCGAACGCGACGGGCTGTTGGCAAACACGGCGTCCGTCAAGGTGGATCTGTACGGTTCGCTCGGCGCGACGGGCAAAGGCCACGGCACCGACCGGGGCGTCATGCTCGGCCTGATGGGCGACGCGCCCGACACCGTGAATCCAGACACGATTGGTGAGCGCCTGGAAGCGGTCCGCACCACGCGCAAGCTGGCCTTGCTCGGCACGCACGAGGTGCCGTTCGTGCAGAAGGACCATATTTCTTTTTATCGGCAGGCGCTGCCCGAACATCCGAACGGCCTGAAGCTGCGCGCCTTCGACGCGCAAGGCGAGACCTTGCGCGAGTCGACGTATCTGTCGGTGGGCGGCGGCTTCGTCGTGACGGCCGGCGCGCCGAACACCAAGGTGCTCGCCGCCGTCGATCAACTGCCGCATTCATTTCGCAGCGGTAACGAGTTGCTCGCGCTGTGCGAATCGACCGGCAAAAGCATTGCGCAATTAATGTGGGAAAACGAACGCGCGTGGCACACAGAAGAGGAGACACGCGCGGGCCTGCTGAAAATCTGGGACGTGATGCAGTCGTGCGTGGCGCGCGGGTGCGGCATCAATAACCCGGACGCGGACGGCAACTTGCCCGGTCCATTCCAGGTGAAGCGCCGCGCGCCGCAGTTGTATCGGGCGCTGTCGGGCAACCCTGAGCTGGCGCTGCGCGATCCGCTTTCCATGGTCGACTGGATCAATCTGTACGCCATCGCCGTTAACGAGGAAAACGCCGCGGGCGGCCGCGTCGTCACCGCGCCGACCAATGGCGCCGCCGGCATCATTCCGGCCGTGCTGCATTACTACACGCGCTTCATGCCCGGTGCGAACGAACAGGGCGTGATCGACTTTCTGATGACGGCGGCAGCCATCGGCATCCTGTACAAGCTGAACGCGTCCATTTCCGGCGCGGAAGTAGGGTGCCAGGGCGAGGTCGGCGTCGCGTGCTCGATGGCTGCGGGCGCGCTCGCGGCGGTGATGGGCGGCACGCCGAAACAGGTAGAAAACGCGGCGGAGATCGGCATGGAGCACAACCTGGGGCTCACCTGCGATCCGGTCGGCGGCATGGTGCAGATTCCGTGCATCGAGCGAAATGCAATGGCGTCGGTGAAGGCAGTCAACGCGGCGCGCATGGCGTTGCGCGGCGACGGCAGCCATTACGTGTCGCTGGACTCGGTCATCAAGACCATGCGTGAAACCGGCGCGGACATGAAGACGAAGTACAAGGAGACTTCGCGCGGCGGTCTGGCGGTGAATATAGTCGAGTGCTGAGGCCTGATTGTCCGGTTATGTGCCGGACGTCGGTTGACTGATTCGCAGCGTAGGGAAACGCGGGCTCTTGGGCTCGCGTTTTTGTTTGCGCATTCGCCAACCGGCATCTTGCTCGCGACCTGCATGCATTGCATTGCGCTGCGCCGTGACACCGCTCGCGGTGTCGGCGTAAGCTGTTGGAGTGCCGGTCGACCGACCGTGCTGTCGATCTGCCAACTCACCGCACTCATGCACTCACAGCCTGGAGGCTCCATCGCGATGTCGCTGCCGAATGCTCCCGTTTCCGATTCCGCTGCCGCCCGAACGACTGGCGCGCGCCTCGTCGTCGATGCTTTGCTCACGCACGGTGTCGAGCGCGTTTTCTGCGTGCCAGGCGAGAGCTTTCTCGCGGTGCTGGATTCACTGCACGATGAAACCGGCCGCATTCAGACGATCGTCTGCCGTCACGAAGCGGCGGCCGCGAACATGGCCGAAGCGGTCGGCAAACTGACCGGCCGCCCGGGCGTGGCGCTCGTCACGCGCGGACCCGGCGCGACGCATGCGTCCATCGGCGTGCACACCGCGTTTCAGGACTCCACGCCGATGATTCTGCTGATCGGCCAATGCGCGCGCGAACATCTCGACCGCGAAGCTTTTCAGGAAATCGACTATCGGCGGATGTTCGGGCAGATGGCAAAGTGGGTCGCGCAGATCGACGATCCGAAGCGCATTCCCGAATATCTGAGCCACGCCTTTCACACGGCGACTTCGGGGCGGCCGGGGCCCGTCGTGCTGTCCCTGCCTGAAGACGTGCTGAGCGATGCCTGCGAGGCCGTGCCGGGCGCGCCTGCTTATCAGCGCGTGGCGGCGTCGCCGTCGGGGGCGCAAATCGACAGGTTGCGTGAACTGCTCGAGCGCGCGCAACGGCCCATGGTGATCGCCGGCGGCAGCGGCTGGACGCCCGCCGCATGCGCGGACCTGCAACGCTTCGTCGAAAACTGGCAATTGCCTATCGGCCTCGCGTTCCGCTTCCAGGACACGCTGGATAACGAGCACCCGAACTATGCCGGCGATGTCGGCCTCGGCATCAATCCAGCGCTCTCACAGCGTATTCGCGACGCCGACCTGTTGCTCGCGCTGGGACCAAGACTCGGCGAAGCCACGACGAATGGCTACACGCTGCTCGACATTCCGAAGACGAAGCAGACGTTAGTTCACGTGCATCAGGGCGCGGAAGAGTTGGGGCGCGTTTATGCCGCCGATTTGCCGATCGTCTCCGGCATGCCGGAACTGGCGGCGGCGCTTGCGGCCTTGCAGCCTTCAGCCGGGAAACTCGCATGGGCGGGCGCGGCGGAAGAAGCGCATCGCGCATATCTGGAATGGCGCAAGCCTCGGCCCATTCCCGGCGACGTGCAGATGGGCGAAGTCATCCAGCAGTTGCGCGCGCATCTTCCTGACGACGCGATTCTGACCAACGGCGCCGGCAATTACGCGACGTGGCTGCATCGGCACTTTTCGTATCGTCAGTACCGCTCGCAACTTGCGCCGACGAGCGGCGCGATGGGCTACGGCGTGCCGGCGGCAATTGCCGCGAAGTCGCTGTATCCGCAGCGTGCGGTCGTGGCGCTGGCCGGCGACGGCTGCTTCATGATGGCCGCGCAGGAACTCGCGACGGCGATGCAATACGATCTGCATGTGCTTTTCATCGTCGTGAACAACGGTCAGTTCGGCACGATCCGCATGCATCAGGAGCGGCATTATCCGCATCGCGTGCATGGCACCGGACTCACCAATCCCGACTTCGCGGCGTTCGCGCGCTCTTTCGGCGCACATGGTGAAATTGTCGAGCGTACTGAAGATTTTCTGCCGGCGTTGCAACGTTCACTGGATGCAAAGCGCGCCGCGGTGATCGAGATACGCATGCCGCAGGAGGCGAGCACGCCGGGCGCGACGCTGGAGCAGATTCGGGAGCAGGGGAGAAAGCTGCGCGGGGAATAGGGGCAGCGGCAGTGCGGTGCGTAAATGCGTAAATGCGTAAATGCGTAAATGCGTAAATGCGTAAATGCGTAAAGCGCCGCGCGAAAGACGTGCGCAAAGCGCCATAAAAAACCCCGCCGAAGCGGGGTTTTCAACATCGAGCCAAGCTGAAGAGGGAAGCTTACTTGCCGCCCACGCTTTGCAGCGTCGTCCACTTGCCGTCGACAACCTTGTACAGCGTGATGCCGCCGTTCTTCAGGTCGCCCTTCGCGTCGTACGAGAGATTCGACGACGTCACAGCCGGCATCGACGTCTTCGCGAGCAGCGGCAGGTACTTCGCCGGATCCGTCGAGTTCGCCTTCTTCATTGCCGCGAACATCGCCATTGCGCCGTCGTAGGCGTACGGCGAGTACGTTTGCACGTCTTCGTTGAAGCGCTTCTTATACTTCGCGACGTAGTCCTTGCCGCCAGGCATTTCTTCCAGCGGCAGGCCGGCGAGCGATGCCACCGTGCCGTTCGCCGCGTCGCCCGCGATCTGGATGAACGTCGGCGTGTGAACCATTTCGCCGCCCATCAGCGGCGCCTTGATGCCGAGCGCCTTCATCTGCTTGACCATCGGCGCTGCTTGCGAATCCGCGCCGCCGTAGTAGATCAGATCCGGATTGACCGACTTCACCTTGGTCAGAATCGACTTGAAGTCCACGGCCTTGTCGTTCGTGTATTCACGATCGACGATCGTGCCGCCCGCAGCCTTCGCGGCCTTTTCGAACTGATCGGCCAGACCCTGGCCGTAGGCCGTGCGGTCGTCGACGATCACGATCTTCTTCACGCCCAGCGTCTTGACCGCGAACGTGCCGGCGACCGAACCTTGCTGCGTGTCGGACGTCATCATGCGGAACGTGGTCTTGAAACCTTGCTGCGTGTATTCAGGCGCCGTCGCCATCGCGATTTCGGGAATGCCCGCGTTCGCGTAGATGCGCGATGCCGGGATGGTCGTGCCCGAGTTGAAGTGGCCGAGCATGCCTTTGATGCCGTCGTCCACCAGCTTCTGCGCGACGGTCGTGCCGGTGCGCGGGTCAGCCTGGTCGTCGGCCGAATCGAGCACGAAGCGAACCGGCTTGCCGCCGATCACCGGCTTCGTCGCGTTGATGTCTTCCACAGCCAGCGTGATGCCGTTCTGGAAGTCCTTGCCGTAGTGCGCCTGCGCGCCCGTCATCGGACCGGCGAAACCGATCTTCACGTCTTCCGTGGATTGAGCGTTGGCCGTCCCCGCCAGCGACATCGCCGCAACCAATGCTGCGCCTGCCAGCTGTTTCATCTTGTGTTGCATATCTTCTCCTTGGTACCAGGTGTGGATGGAGCGGCTTTCGGGATCGCCGTTACCGCTTCCGTTTTAATGACTGCTTCAACCGGCGAGGTTCTCTCAACCGATCGTCATCAAATTCGCATTACCGCCGGCAGCTGCCGTGTTCACGCTGACCGAGCGCTCGGTCAACAGACGCTCGAGCGCGTAGTCTTCGTCGCCGTTTTCCAGCGCGCGCGAGGCGGCGCCTTGCACCGACACGATCGGGCCGGGGCGCTTCGCCACTTCCTTCACGAGCGTCAGCAGTTCGTCGCTATCGCCTTCGAACAATACGGCGTCGAACGGCGTGTCGGCGTTCTTGCGCACGCTTGCATAAGACTTCAGCGACGCCGGCAACTGCGCGACCAATTGTTCACCAGCGGCGCCTTCGAACAGCGCACGATTTCCCGTAGCCAGCACGGCTGCCAGCTGCACCCGCGCACCGCTTGCCGTCGACGCGATGCACAGCACCGTGCCGCGTGCTCCCAGCGTGTAGGTGTTGCGCTCGCCGGTCGGTCCGGACAGCACCGCCGTCGCGCCTGCCGGCATATGCGACAGGTAACCGTCGCAGCGCGCGGCGAGCTGCGGCTCGCGCTCGGCGATCAGCCAGTCGCGCAGCGCGGTCAGCGCGGCGGACGGATTGTCGCCCTTTTCGGCCGCTTGCGGTACATCGGCGATGAGCGCCTGCGCAAGAGACTTCGGCAAGCCGGCCGGACGCGTGGACAAGAGACGCTGCAAATACAGCGCGCCGCCCGCCTTCGGACCGGTGCCCGACAGACCTTCGCCGCCGAACGGCTGCACGCCGACCACCGCGCCGATCACATTGCGGTTCACGTAGATGTTGCCGACATGCGCGCGGCTGATCACGTGAGCAATGGTTTCGTCGATTCGCGTATGGATGCCGAGCGTCAGGCCATAGCCGGTTGCGCGGATCTGTTCGAGCAGCGTGTCGAGCTGGCTGCGGCGATAGCGCACCACATGCAGCACCGGGCCGAACACTTCGCGCTTCAATTCGTCGATGCTGTCGAGTTCGATCAGGGTCGGCGGTACGAATGTGCCTTGTGCACAGTTTTCCGGCATCGGCAGTTGCTCGACCTTGCGGCCTTTCTCGCGCATCGCGGCAATGTGCGCGTCGATGCCGCGCTTCGCTTCCACGTCGATCACCGGGCCCACGTCCGTCGACAAACGATCCGGATTGCCGACGCTCAGTTCGCGCATCGCGCCCGTCAGCATTTCGAGCGTGCGGTCCGCGACATCGTCCTGCAAACACAGAACGCGCAGCGCGGAACAACGTTGACCGGCCGAGTCGAACGACGACTGCATGACGTCCGCCACCACCTGTTCGGCGAGGGCCGATGAATCGACGATCATCGCGTTCTGGCCGCCCGTTTCGGCGATCAGCGGAATCGGCTTGCCTTCCGGGTCCAGACGGCCCGAAAGTGTCTTGTTGATGAGCCGCGCGACTTCCGTCGAACCGGTGAACATCACGGCACGCGTGCGTGCATCCGCCACCAGCGCGGCGCCGACGGTCTCGCCGTCGCCCGGCAGGAGTTGCACCGCGCCGGCAGGCACGCCGGCCTCGCGCAGAATACGCACCGCTTGCGCGGCGATCAACGGCGTCTGCTCAGCCGGCTTCGCGAGCACGGTGTTGCCGGCCGCGAGCGCGGCGGCCACCTGGCCCATGAAAATGGCGAGCGGGAAATTCCACGGGCTGATACACACCACCGGCCCGAGCGGACGATGCGTGTCGTTCGAAAACTCGCTGCGAATCTGCGTGGAGTAATAGCGCAGGAAGTCGATGGCTTCGCGGATCTCCGACACCGCGTTGGCGAGCGACTTGCCCGCTTCACGCACGACGAGACCCATCAGCGTATGCATTTGCGCTTCGAGCAGATCGGCGGCGCGCGCGAGGCAGTCGGCGCGCGCTTCGACGGGCGTGGCCTGCCAGATCGGCGCGGCGGCAACCGCGTGCGCCAATGCGGCGCTCACGTGCTCGGCGCTCGCTTCCACCACGGTTCCAACCAGATCGCGATGATCCGCCGGGTTGCGCACGTCGCGCGCGTTGCCGAGGGCGATCTGGTCGTCGGCGAGCATCGGCGCGGCGCGCCACGGATGATTCGCGCTTGCCAGCAGCGCCGACGACAGCGACGCAAGGCGATGCTCGTTCGACAGGTCGAGGCCCATCGAATTGAGACGCTCGGCGCCATACAGATTGCGCGGCAGCGGAATCTTCGCGTGCGGCGCGCCGAGCGGCACGATCTTCGACGCTTCTTCGACCGGATCGGCGATCAGGTCCTGGATCGCGACGCTTTCATCGGCAATGCGATTCACGAACGAGGTGTTCGCGCCATTTTCCAGCAGACGGCGCACGAGGTATGCAAGCAGCGTTTCGTGCGTGCCGACCGGCGCATACACGCGGCACGGACGGTTCAGCTTTCCAGCGGAGACGGGGCCCGTGACTTCCTCGTACAGCGGCTCGCCCATGCCATGCAGGCACTGGAATTCGTACTGGCCAGGATAGTAGTTGTTGCCCGCGAGGTGATAGATCGCTGACAGCGTGTGCGCGTTGTGCGTGGCGAATTGCGGATACACCGCGTCCGGCGCGCCGAGCAGCTTCTTCGCGCACGCGAGATATGACACGTCCGTATAGATCTTGCGCGTGTAGACCGGATAGCCTTCCAGGCCGTCCACCTGCGCGCGCTTGATCTCGGTGTCCCAGTACGCGCCTTTCACAAGACGCACCATGATGCGGTGACGGCTGCGTCGCGCCAGATCGACGATGTAGTCGATCACGAACGGGCAGCGCTTCTGATAAGCCTGCACCACGAAGCCGATGCCGTTCCAGCCGGCCAGGTCCGGGTCGAAGCACAGCGCTTCCAGCAGATCCAGCGAGATTTCGAGGCGGTCGGCTTCTTCGGCGTCGATATTCAGGCCGATGTCGTAGCGGCGCGCGAGGATCGCAAGCGAACGCACGCGCGGCAGCAGCTCGCTCATCGTGCGTTCCTGCTGCGAGCGCGAGTAGCGCGGGTGCAGCGCCGACAGCTTGATCGAGATGCCCGGGCCTTCATAGATGCCGCGGCCGCCGGCCGCTTTGCCGATCGCGTGAATCGCCTGCTCGTACGATGCGTAGTAGCGCTGCGCGTCGGCTTCGGTCGTGGCCGCTTCGCCGAGCATGTCGTACGAGTAGCGGAAACCACGCGCTTCGTATTTGCGGCTGTTCGCCAGCGCTTCGGAAATGTTCTCGCCGGTGACGAACTGCTCGCCCATCAGGCGCATCGCCATGTCCACGCCCTTGCGGATCAGCGGCTCGCCGCCTTTGCCGATCAGACGCGTGAGCGCCGACGAAAGGTTCGTCTCGCTGTTGGTGGTGACCAGCTTGCCGGTGATCATCAAGCCCCAGGTTGCAGCATTGACGAACAGCGACGGCGCCTGGCCGACGTGCGATTTCCAGTCCCCCTTGCTGATCTTGTCGCGAATCAGCGCGTCGCGCGTGGCGCGGTCGGGAATGCGCAGCAAGGCTTCAGCGAGGCACATGAGCGCGACGCCTTCCTGGCTCGACAGCGAGAATTCGTGGATCAGCCCTTCGACGCCGCCGCCACGGCTCTTGCCGCGCAGCGTCTCGACGAGCTTGCCGGCGAGCGCTTGCACATCGCCTGCCAGCTTGGCCGGCAGACGCGCCTGGCCGAGCAGGAACGGCACGCATTCCGGCTCCGGCCGGCGGTAGGCCGCCGTGATCGCCGCACGCAGCACGGACTGCGGTTGCACGTTCTGCGCAAAGTCGAGGAACGGATGAGCCGCACCGTCCTCGTCATGTTCGACGGCTGCGCCATCCGCCATATCGGCCGAACCGACCGCGCCCGACAACTCCGGCGGCAATTGGCCCTGCTCGATCTTTTCGAGGTACGCGAAAATCGCCTGCTTGATCAGCCAGTGCGGGGTGCGTTCGAGGCGAGTAGCGGCATCTCTCAGCCGGGAACGCAAGAGGTCGTCGACCTTGACGCCAAGGGTGGTGCTAGCCATGTTTCCTTCTTCGGAGACCAGACGCAATGCTGGTGAAAGACTAAAAGTTGGGCGAATCGTACGCTTCTCAATAAAAAGGTGCAACCGCCGGGCCGGATCGGTTGCACCCCGGCGTAACCCTTATCTGGCGCGGGTTTGCGGCCGGTGGCACCAATGCTGGGGAAGGCGGTAAGGATCGGTATTTTCCCTGGCCTGATTTCTTTTGTGTCGAGCCCTTATCAAACCGGATGGCGCGCCGTTATAGAAGTCATAGCGGGCGCGGCACCACAGCGCGCACAACAACACTACGGGGTAGAGGACAGCGAAATGGAAAAGTGGCTCGTGGTATTGGGCATCTGGGCAATGTGCGCAGCCTGCGCCGTGCTGTTTATTCGCGGTGCTACCGGCAAGTCGGGCAAACGCGAGGCGTCTGAAGCACGCGGATCTACGGGCGAGGCGCGCGCTGCGCTACACGAGTAGACGAGTGGGCACAACGGCAGCCCGCCGGGTCGCGCGAGCAATAGGCTAGCCTCCCGCGCGCTGTGGCGGCCGCTGCTGACAGCAACGCGACGAAACAAATACTGTGAGATCCACCATGCTCTGTTCAAGCGACTACCGAGCTTCCGCGCGCTACCGGCAACTTGCGGCGCGTGGTGCACATGTTTCCTCGCGCGCATCGGCGGTGTTGGCTACGCGGACGGCGAGGCGCGTCGCCGTTCCCGCTGCAAGTTATTCGAATTCGGTGCGAGCCCGGGCCCGCACCGCGCGCAGCCGCTGCCGGTACTGACAGATCTCGATTCGCCGCGCGGGGTGTGATCAGATGTCGAGCGGATCGACTTCGAGGCTCCAGCGCAGCACGCCCTTCAGGCTGCGCAGCAACGGCTGCCACGCGCGCAGCGTGGCCTGCAGCGCGGCGCGCGAGGCGCTCTCCACCAGCAACTGCGCGCGGTGCACGTGCATCACCTTCACGATGGTGAGGGGCACTGCATCGTAGACGGTCACACGTTCGGCAGCTGGGATGCCCACGAGCTCGGCTGCGGCCTGCTGTAGAAAGGCCAGCGCCGCTTCGAGCGTGCGGCCCTCGGCGCGCAGCAACGCCTGGTAGACGAACGGCGGCAAGTGCGCGTCGCGTCGCTCGCCCAGCGTCGAATTGGCGAAGCCGACGTAATCGTGACGCCCCAGCGCGTGATAAAGCGCATGACGCGGATAACGCGTCTGCACCAGCACCTCGCCGGGCAAGCCGGCGCGGCCGGCCCGGCCGCTCACCTGCATTAGTTGCGCAAAGAGGCGCTCGCTCGCGCGGAAGTCGTGGGAAAAGAGCGCGGTGTCGGCGTTCAGCACGCCGACCAGCGACACGCGCTGAAAGTCATGCCCCTTCGCGATCATCTGCGTGCCGACGAGAATGTCGACTTCGCCCGCATGCACGTCGGAGAAAAGCGCCTGGGCGCTGCCCTTGCGGCGCGTGCTGTCGGCGTCGATGCGCAAAACGCGGGCGCCCGGCACCGCGCTTGCCAGCGTTTCCTCCACGCGTTGCGTGCCCCGGCCCATCGGCGCAATGTCCACATTGCCGCACTCGGGGCAAGAGCGCGGAATGCGCGACTCCCAGCCGCAGTGATGACAGCGCAGCGCGCGCTCGGGCTTGTGCAGAACCACATAGGCGCTGCAACGCGGACAACCGGCGACCCAACCGCACGCGTCGCACGCGAGCTGCGGCGCATAGCCACGCCGGTTCAGAAATACCAGACTTTGCTCACCGCGCTCGAGCCGCGCCTTCAGCGCGGCGACCAGCGGGCCTGACAAACCTTCCACCGAGGCGCGGCCGCGCCGGCGCTCCTCTTCCAGATCGATCAGGCGCACCGTTGGCAACACCGCCTCGGCCACGGCGCGGCGCGACAAGGTAAGCCGCCTGTAACGCCCCTGCTCGGCCTGCCACCAGCTTTCCAGCGATGGCGTGGCGGAGCCGAGAACGACCGGCAGGCCAAGCTGCTTCGCGCGATAGATGGCGAGGTCGCGTGCCGAATAGCGCAAGCCTTCCTGCTGCTTGTAAGCGGGATCGTGCTCCTCGTCCACAACGATGACGGCCAGCCGCGGCAGCGACGCCAGCACCGCGAGGCGCGTCCCGAGCACGATCCGCGCGCGGCCCGCGTGCGCCGCGAACCAGTTGCGAGCCCGCTCGCCTTCCGCGAGGCCGCTGTGCAGCGTGACGATCGCGCTATCCGCGAGCACCGCGAAGCGCGCGCGGAACGCCGCCTCGAACTGCGGCGTCAGATTGATTTCGGGCACCAGCAAGAGCGCCTGCGCATCCGGCTTGGCGGCAAGAATTTCAGCCAGCGCGCGCAAATAGACTTCCGTCTTGCCGCTGCCGGTCACGCCATGCAGCAGGAAGGGCGCGAAACCGCGCGCGTCCCGAATGGCTTCGACGGCGGCGCACTGCTCGCCGGTAAGCGTCGGCAGCGTTTGCGGTAGCCGCGGCGGCGTTGCGGTGAATGATGCTGCGGGCTGGGCCGCGGCGGCATCCACGAGACCGAGTGCAACCCAGCCCTCGGCTTGCCATGCGGCGAGTGTCGCGATGGCTTTCGGGTGCAGCGCCCGGGCCTCGGCGGCAAGCAGGAAGTCGGCGCCGGCAAGCGCCTGCGCGAGACCTCGCAGTGCAGTGGCGCGCGCGGGCAAGACATCGGGCAGCGCGGCGCGGCCTTGAGGCGTCAGGCTGTACCGTTCTTCCGGCGCGAGCAGGCGCGGCCAACGCGAAGCGTCGCGCAGAGCCTGTGGCAGCGCCGGCAGCGCCACTTCGCCAAGACCGCGCTGATAGTAGTCGGCGGCAAAGGCGGCAAGCGCGAGCCATTCGGCCGACAGCGGTGGACACGCGGTGCAAACTCCGTTCACGGTCCTCAGACGATCGGCGGGAACCTCGCTGTGAGTCGTCACTTCGCACACGAGCCCCACCACGTCACGTCTGCCGAACGGCACGCTGACCAGAGTGCCCGGCACTGCGGGTTCGGACGCGCTCCAGCGGTAGTCGAACAAGGTCGGCAACGGGTGATCCAGTGCGACGCGGACGAACATGTCGGTCATTCGGCTGCGTGAGCTCCCGCGGCGGCGACTAGCGTCATAGCGCCGCAGCCCGCGCCCCGGATTGTGTGACTATGAGGCGCCCGCCCGAAGTTAAAGTAAAACTTCAATTTCGACGCTAAGTTTTGGATTCGGCTGAACAATTAGTGTCGACCCCGCACGCCTGTGGATAACTTTGTTGAGAACTTCGCTCGAACGGCCCGCAAACCGCGCCGCAGCGGCCTTCTGTGGGGTTCCGCACACTTCTCGCCGCAGCCGCGAAACCCTTGCCAGACAAGGCTGAGATCAAATGTGCGGGCAATGTGCAAGGGTCGGGACACGACTAAACGTTCTACCGCGCCGCAACGTGATGAATGTGTATAAGTCAAGTCTTGACAACTGTGAGAGCGCTTGCCGGCGGCCCGCATCTCGCGAATTTTCCCTTAGCCGCAGAGCCCAGCGCGCTGCATTGCAGCAAAAAACGGTAGAAGTTACAGGGTCAACCAGGTGCATGCGCGCCGCTGCGAATGGCGCGACTATGGCGATGCACTTCGTCGACGAGTTCCGCGACGTTTTCCGGCGGCGTGAATTGCGAGATGCCATGGCCGAGGTTGAAAACATGCCCCGGATGGTTGCCGAAGCTGTCCAACACGGCGCGCGCCTCCATGCGGATACACGCGGGCGGCGCGAACAATACGGACGGGTCGATATTGCCCTGCAAAGCGACCTTGCCGCCGACACGCTCGCGCGCCTTACGCAGGTTGACCGTCCAGTCGAGGCCCACTGCATCGACACCCGTCCCGGCGATTTCGTCGAGCCACAGGCCGCCGCCCTTGGTGAAGGTAATGACCGGCACTTTGTCGCCGTCATGCTCGCGCTTCAGCTGATTCACGACCTGCTGGATGTAGTGCAGCGAAAAGCGCTGATATGCGCCGTCGGCAAGTGCTCCACCCCAGGTGTCGAAGATCATCACGGCTTGGGCGCCGGCTTCGATCTGCGCGTTCAGATAGGCCGCGACCGAATTTGCATTGATCTCCAGGATGCGATGCATCAGATCCGGGCGCGCATACAGCATCGACTTGACGGTGCGAAAGTCCGCCGAGCCGCCGCCTTCCACCATATAGCAGGCCAACGTCCACGGGCTGCCCGAAAAGCCGATGAGCGGCACGCGTTGCCGGCCTTGAGCGTCGGTCAACGCGCTGCGGATTTCGCGCACGGCGTCGGTCACGTAGCGCAGCGTGGCGTCGATGTCCGGCACCGCAAGGCGCGCCACGTCGTCTTCCGTGCGTACGGGTCGCGCGAATGTCGGCCCTTCGCCGGCGACGAACTCCAGGCCGAGGCCCATTGCATCCGGCACCGTGAGGATGTCGGAAAACAGTATGGCGGCGTCGAGCGGATAGCGCTCGAGCGGCTGCAGCGTGACTTCCGTCGCGAACGCCGGATTCTTCGCGAGGCCGAGAAAACTGCCCGCGCGAGAACGCGTGGCGTTGTATTCCGGCAGATAGCGGCCGGCCTGCCGCATCAACCAGACAGGTGTGTAGTCGGTGGGCTGGCGCAGCAGCGCGCGCAGGAAAGTGTCGTTCAGGAGGTTATGGGCCACGTTGCGTGCGACTAAGGGCAAAGGGGCATTTTACCGGACGGTGGCCGCCGCATTCGGCGGCATGCGGGCAATAACTGCGGTGCTCGGGTTGAGGGGCCATTTTCCGCACGTGCCCGCCCTAACGCAACCTGGCCGAACGGCCGATGTTCATGGACGAATTGCCGGGCTATCATCCGACAAACTTACACTACAACGCATAACCAAGGAGACTCCATGAAGAAAGTTGCAGTTGCACTGCTCGGCGCGCTGACAGGCGTCCTGATACACGGCGGAGCCGCTCAGGCGCAAGCGTCAGGCGCGGCCGGCACTGCTGGCACTGCCGCGGCGGCCTCGCGGCTTGATGAAATTCTTGCTCGGGGCACGCTGCGCGCGTGCACCACAGGGGACTACAAGCCGTATTCGTTTTACAAGACAGACGGTCAGTTCGAGGGCATCGACATCGACATGACTGAGTCGCTTGCGAAGTCGCTCGGTGTCAAGGCGGAGTACATCAAGACTTCATGGCCGAACTTGATGAACGATTTCGTCGCCAGATGCGACATCGGTGTGGGCGGGGTTTCGCCGACGCTCGAACGGCAAAAGCGCGCCTTCTTCACGCAGGCTTATATGGTGGACGGGAAGACGCCGATTGTCCGATGCGACGACGTCAACAAGTACCAGGCGGTGGCGCAGATCGACCAGCCGGCAACGCGCGTGATCGTAAATCCGGGCGGCACCAACGAACGTTTCGCGAAGCAGTACCTTTCGCATGCGAACCTGACGGTCTATCCGGACAACGTGACGATCTTCAAGCAGATCCTCGCCGGCAAGGCCGATGTAATGGTGACCGATGCGTCAGAAACTCTGCTGCAGCAAAAGTTGAATCCCGGCCTTTGCTCGGTGCATCCCGACAAGCCGTTCCAGTACGGCGAAAAAGCATGGCTGCTGCCGCGCGGCGATGTGGCGTTCCAGCAGTACGTGGACCAGTGGCTGCATCTGGCGCGCGCTACCGGCGAATATCAGGCTGTGTCGGATAAGTGGTTGAAGTGAAGTGACGCGGATCGGTGGCAGGTGTTGTTGACCGGCGGCGTACGCCCGGGGTGCTTGGCGCGCTGGGTGCGTCCAGTGCGCCGGAGAATGGCTCGCGGCCATGTCGATAACATCGGCTCGCGGGCCGCATTGTGTAACGCCGGGCACTTGAGGCGAGACGGCAGTCCAGTGGAGGCGAGTATCTGCCGGGCCGGCGAACGGACCCCTTGTATGGTTGCAGTTCGCACGGAGTTTGTTGCGACGCATCCGGCGTCGCGCGCGGGCGGACGCAAAATCCCGCGGCGCCTGAACCGGTTGTAACAGCGGCAATCCGGCAGGGAAAAGATGAAGATGCAACCATTCGATGCGGAATCGGCTTAACCCTTTATGCGGCGCTATGCTTCGCGAATATCATGAAACAGACGTATTAAATTGCTGCGCAGTCATCGGTAAAATGTACTTATTTAACGTTTCCTTTCCGCAATAAATCCCGGAGCGCCTTATCTGGCGGGCGTTACAACCTGAAACACTTTGTTACGGCGCTCCCTGGTTAATTCGCCCACAATGCCCTCAACGGTTTCAACACGGATGTGGCTGGGTGCGTGGTGTGAGCGGATACGATGCACTTGCCGGTCGGCTTATGCCGAAGCCCTGAGAAGGGGCATCCCTGCTGGGACCGTAGTCGACGCCGGGTCGTCGTCTCAGTCGGTTCCTACTTTGGTCTCCTCGCGCTAACCCCGTAGCGTGTGGTTTTTAGCGGGCTCCAGGCCCGCTTTTTTTTCGTCCCGTCAAACGTTTGCGCAGTGCAAGATGGCAGATTTTACGCGCTGTTTGGCAATTGTTCGACGTTTTCCTTTTCTCCCGCCGCAACCGGCAATGGCGAGCGCGATAAAAAGATCGCCGCAGACGGCTTTTCTCTTTGCCGCGCTACCTTCTGTGCGCTCTTCGGTCAGGCGGTCTTCCCTTCCTGCAGCTTCAGTTCGTCCATCATGCGCTGGCGCATGATGAATTTCTGAACTTTGCCAGTCACTGTCATCGGCAATTCGTCCACGAAGCGGATGTACTTCGGCACCTTGTAGTGCGCGATCTGCCCATGGCAAAACTGCTGGATCTCTTCTGCGGTAGCCTGCTCGCCTGAATGCAGGACCACCCAGGCGCACACCTCCTCGCCGTATTTGGCGTCTGGCACGCCGAACACCTGCACGCTCTGAATTTTCGGGTGCCGAAAAAGGAATTCCTCAATCTCGCGCGGGTAGACGTTCTCGCCGCCGCGAATCAGCATGTCCTTCAGGCGACCGACGATATTGCAATAACCTTCGGCGTCGAGCGTCGCCAGATCGCCGGTGTGCATCCAGCCGTCCACGACACTCTCGCGCGTTTTTTCTTCGTCGCCCCAGTAGCCTTGCATCACGGAATAACCACGCGTACAAAGCTCGCCGATTTCGCCGACGGGCACGATGTTGCCGAGCGAATCGATGATTTTCACTTCCAGATGCGGCTGGATCCGGCCCACCGTGGTTGTACGCTTGTCGAGCGGATCGGTCGTCGAACTCTGGAACGAAACCGGACTAGTCTCGGTCATGCCGTAGGCAATCGTGATCTCGCTCAGATGCATTCTCGAGACGACCTTCTTCATCGTCTCAATTGGGCACGGCGAGCCGGCCATGATGCCCGTGCGCAAGCGTGAGAGGTCGTAGGAAGCAAAGTTTGGATGGTCGAGTTCGGCGATGAACATGGTGGGCACGCCGTGCAGAGCCGTGCATTGCTCATCGGCGACGGCCGCGAGGGTCGCGGCGGGGTCGAAGCCCTCGCCCGGAAACACCATGTTGGCGCCAACGGATACGCACGCCAACACCGCGAGCACCATCCCAAAGCAGTGATAGAGCGGCACGGGAATGCACAGCGCGTCCTGCTCGCTCAGGTTCATGGCCATCGCGATATAACGCGCGTTGTTGACCACGTTGCTGTGCGTGAGTGTCGCGCCTTTGGGATTGCCCGTCGTGCCGCTGGTGAACTGAATGTTGATCGGCTCATGGCACGACAGCGTCGCACCGATCGCATCGAGCCTCGCGACGTCGAGTGTCGCACGTCCCTGCTCGATCACGTCGGAGAAACTCAGCATTCCCGGCGTTTCGGTGTCGCACATGCGAATAACGTAGCGCAACTCCGGCAATCTTGCCGCATGCAGACCGCCAGGCGTGTGCGTCGCAAGTTCGGGCGCGAGTTGCTGCAGCATTTCCAGGTACATTGACGTCTTGAACCGCTCGGCGGCCACAATCGCCTTGCAGCCGACCTTGTTCAGTGCGTATTCGAGCTCTGCCAGCCGATATGCCGGGTTGATGTTGACCAGTACCGCGCCAATGCGCGCGGTCGCAAACTGGGTCAGCAGCCATTCCACACGATTGGGCGACCAGATGCCAACGCGGTCGCCCTTCGTAATGCCTAGCGCCAGGAATCCGGCGGCCAGAACGTCGACTTCTTCGGCAAACTCCTTCCATGTCCACCGAATTCGCTGCTCGCGGAACACCACAGCCGGTCGATCCGGGAAGCGCCCGGCGGTCTCGCGCAGGAACTCACCGATCGTCGCTTCGCTCAACGGAACGTCTGTCGATCCGCGGACGTACGAGAGTCCGTCTTTCGGCTCGATGATTGCGCCTTCGCCCGACACTTGCGTTGCCATGGTGCTGTCTCCGTGAGCAGATCGCCCTATTGAAATGGATTTGAAACCGATTGTGCCACCGGCGCGCGCCCGTCCGGCATCAAGTCTTACCCGCAGCGGACTAGCGCGTCTCGCCGCCCTTTGGTGGCCGCATTTGGGACGGCAAACTAAGGACACACAATGTCTCTGACCTTTCCGTAAACGTCAAGCTAAGGTCAAAAAAAAGCAGCCACGCGGGCTGCTTTTTCTCTGAAACGTGCTGCTTAGCTTTGACCGCGCAGCTTGCGCAGACGCTGGATCGCAGCGAGCTGGGCCGTCGCGTACGCCAATTCCGCCTGTGCGGTTGCGTACTCGAGGTTCGAGCCCGTGTTCTGCAGCGCTTCTTCCGCACGCTTGCGCGCGTCTTCGGCTTTGGCTTCGTCGAGATCCTTGCCGCGGATTGCCGTGTCGGCGAGAACCGTCACAGCGCCCGGCTGGATTTCGAGGATACCGCCGGCGACGAACACAAATTCTTCTTCGCCGTTTTCAGCTTCGATACGCACCGCACCCGGACGAATCCGCGTGATGAGCGGCGTGTGGCCCGGCAGAATGCCGAGTTCACCCGCTTCGCCCGGCAGCGCGACGAACTTCGCCTGGCCCGAGAAGATCTGCTCTTCCGCGCTGACGACGTCTACTTTGATGGTTGCCATAAGTGTCGACTCCTGTGGCGGGTTGAGCGTAGTGAGACGCCGGCTCAGCGAACAACCGCCGCTTGGCAGTTATCGCGCGGACGCCGGCGCCCGCTTCGTTACACCCGACCTTTACTGGATCTTCTTGGCCTTTTCGAAGGCTTCGTCGATCGTGCCGACCATGTAGAAGGCTTGTTCCGGCAGGTGGTCGCACTCGCCTTCAACGATCATCTTGAAGCCGCGGATCGTTTCCTTCAGCGGAACGTACTTGCCCGGCGAGCCCGTGAACACTTCAGCGACGTGGAACGGCTGCGACAGGAAACGCTGGATCTTACGAGCGCGCGCCACGGCGAGCTTGTCTTCCGGCGCCAGTTCGTCCATACCCAGAATCGCAATAATGTCGCGCAGTTCCTTGTAGCGCTGCAGCGTTTGCTGCACTCCGCGCGTGATCGAGTAGTGCTCTTCGCCGATCACGTTCGGGTCGATCTGACGCGAGGTCGAATCGAGCGGGTCCACTGCCGGGTAGATACCCAGCGAAGCGATGTCACGCGACAGCACGACGGTTGCGTCCAGGTGGCCGAAGGTCGTTGCCGGCGACGGGTCGGTCAAGTCGTCCGCAGGGACGTACACGGCCTGAACCGACGTGATCGAGCCCGTCTTGGTCGACGTAATACGCTCTTGCAGCTTGCCCATTTCTTCAGCCAGCGTCGGCTGATAGCCCACTGCCGACGGCATACGGCCGAGCAGTGCCGACACTTCGGTACCGGCCAGCGTGAAACGGTAGATGTTGTCGACGAAGAACAGCACGTCGAGGCCTTCGTCACGGAAGTGCTCAGCCATCGTCAGGCCGGTCAGCGCGACGCGCAGACGGTTGCCCGGCGGTTCGTTCATCTGGCCGTACACCAGCGCGACCTTGTCGAGAACGTTCGAGTCCTTCATTTCGTGATAGAAGTCGTTCCCTTCACGGGTACGCTCGCCAACACCGGCGAACACCGAGTAACCACCGTGTTCCTTCGCGATGTTGTTGATCAGTTCCATCATGTTCACGGTCTTGCCCACGCCGGCGCCACCGAACAGACCCACCTTGCCGCCCTTCGCGAACGGGCAGATCAGGTCGATAACCTTGATGCCGGTTTCGAGCAGTTCCGTCGACGGCGACAGTTCGTCGAACGCCGGGGCCTTCTGGTGGATCGAGCGCATGTTGTCGCTTGCGATCGGGCCAGCTTCGTCGATCGGACGACCCAGCACGTCCATGATGCGGCCGAGCGTCGGCTTGCCGACCGGCACGCTGATCGGCTTACCGGTGTTCTTCACGACCGTGCCGCGGCGCAGACCGTCCGATGCACCCAGACAGATGGTACGGACGACGCCGTCGCCCAGCTGCTGCTGGACTTCGAGGGTCAGTTCCGAACCTTCCAGAATGAGCGCGTCGTAAACTTTCGGCATGTCCGAACGCGGGAATTCCACGTCGATCACCGCGCCGATGCACTGTACGATCTTGCCTTCTACCAAAGCAGTAGTACTCATCGCTTTTCCTTTAGATACTCAATTCTTCACTCGCGCAAAGGCGCTGTTTCGATGGGATCGCCCAGACCGTTGCCTAGACGGTGCGCCTTACGGGCGCACACGAGGCGACATGCCTGACCCGTCAAGGTCAGACCGCCGCCGCGCCACCGACGATTTCCGACAGTTCTTTCGTGATCGCGGCCTGACGGCTCTTGTTGTACACAAGCTGCAGTTCGTTGATGACCGACTTCGCATTGTCCGAAGCTGCCTTCATTGCGACCATGCGGGCCGACTGCTCCGACGCCATGTTTTCCGCGACGGCCTGATAGACCAGCGCCTCGACATAACGCACCAGCAGTTCGTCCACCACTGCCTGAGCGTCCGGCTCGTAGATGTAGTCCCACTGGGTGCTCGGCGTCGCGCCCTGCTCTTCCTTGCGCTCGAACTGGTCTGCCGCGAGCGGCAGCAGTTGCTCGATCACCGGCTCCTGCTTCATCGTATTGACGAAGCGCGTGTATGCCAGATACACCGCCGAAACCTTGCCTTCCGAGTACAGATCGAGCTGCACCTTCACCGCGCCGATCAGCTTTTCCAGGTGCGGCGTATCGCCCAGATGCACGACATTCGATACCACTTTGGCGCGCAAACGGTTCAGGAAACCCAGACCCTTGGTGCCGATCGCGGTTGCCTCGATCGTCTTGCCCTGGCCTTCCAGTTCCTTGAACTTCTGCAGCGCTGCACGCAGCACGTTGGTGTTCATGCCACCGCACAGACCCTTGTCGGTCGTGACGAGGATGATCCCCGCCGTCTTCGCGCCTTCGTTCGACACCATGAACGGGTGACGATACTCGGGGTTCGCACGGCTCATGTGTGCAGCGATATCGCGGACTTTGTCGGCATACGGGCGAGCAGCGCGCATGCGCTCCTGAGCGCGGCGCATCTTCGATGCCGCCACCATCTCCATCGCTTTCGTGATCTTGCGCGTGTTTTGCACGCTCTTGATCTTGCCGCGAATTTCCTTCATTCCAGCCATTGCTTGCTCCTTGTCGGCCCGAGTGAGCGCCTGAGCGCTTACCCAGGTCCCATGCAAAGCGGATCGAAGCAGCGCGGGTGCATTGACATGCGGCCCGCGCCCCCCGAGGTCCTTTTATGCCTTGCGGATCACTCGCGGATCAATACGCGCCGGACTTCTTGAAGTCTTTGAGGGCCGTGTGCAGCAGGCCTTCGTCGTCCTTCGAGAGTTCCTTGTTGTCTTCGATGCGCTTGACCAGGTCAGCGTGGCTCGACTTCAGATATTCGCGCAGGCCCTTTTCGAACGGCAGAACTTGCGACACTTCCAGATCGTCGAGGTAGCCGTTGTTCGCCGCGAACAGCGAGATAGCCAGTTCCCACACCTGCAGCGGCTGATATTGCGGCTGCTTCAGCAGTTCCGTCACGCGGCGGCCGCGCTCGAGCTGCTTGCGGGTGGCTTCGTCGAGGTCGGATGCGAACTGCGCGAACGCTGCGAGCTCACGATACTGCGCGAGGTCGGTACGGATACCGCCCGACAGCTTCTTCACGACCTTCGTCTGAGCCGCACCGCCGACGCGCGACACCGACACACCAGCGTTAATTGCCGGGCGGATACCTGCGTTGAAGAGGTCGGTTTCCAGGAAGATCTGGCCGTCGGTAATCGAGATCACGTTCGTCGGAACGAATGCGGTCACGTCGCCTGCCTGCGTTTCAATGACCGGCAGTGCCGTCAGCGAACCGCTCTTGCCCTTCACTTCACCGTTGGTGAACTTCTCGACGTACTCTTCCGAGACGCGAGCAGCACGTTCCAGCAGACGCGAGTGGAGATAGAACACGTCGCCCGGATACGCTTCACGGCCCGGCGGGCGGCGCAGCAGCAGCGAGATCTGACGGTATGCCCAAGCCTGCTTGGTCAAGTCGTCATAAACGATCAGCGCGTCTTGGCCGCGGTCGCGGAAGTATTCGCCCATCGTGCAGCCGGCGTACGGTGCCAGGTACTGCATGGCTGCCGACTCCGAAGCCGAAGCGGCGACCACAATCGTGTATTCCAGCGCGCCGGTTTCTTCGAGCTTGCGGACCACGTTCATGATCGACGAAGCCTTCTGGCCGATCGCGACGTAGATACAGAAGAGGTTCTTGCCCTTCTGGTTGATGATCGCGTCGACTGCGACTGCCGTCTTGCCGCACTGGCGGTCGCCGATGATCAGCTCACGCTGGCCACGGCCAACCGGCACCATCGCGTCGATCGACTTCAGACCGGTTTGAACCGGCTCAGAAACCGACTTACGCCAGATCACGCCCGGAGCGATCTTTTCGATCGCGTCGGTCTTCTTTGCGTTGATCGGACCCTTGCCGTCGATCGGGTTGCCCAGTGCATCGACCACGCGGCCGAGCAGTTCCGGGCCCACCGGCACTTCCAGAATGCGGCCCGTCGTCTTGACGATGTCGCCTTCCGAAATGTGCTCGTACTCACCCAGAATCACGGCGCCGACCGAGTCGCGCTCGAGGTTCAGTGCGAGGCCGAATGTATTGCCCGGGAATTCGAGCATTTCGCCCTGCATCACTTCCGACAGACCGTGAATACGCACGATGCCGTCGGTCACGGAGATCACGGTGCCCTGGTTGCGAACGTCTGCGCTCGCTTCAAGGCCCTGGATCCGGCTCTTGATCAGCTCGCTGATCTCAGAGGGATTGAGTTGCATTATTCGCTCCTGATAGTCAATTCTGTTGCGTGCCAGCCGCCTGGCGCGAAGCGCTTCAGGCCGTCAGAGCCGTCTGCATGCTGGCAAGCCGCGCGCGGACCGAGGTATCGAGCACTTCGTCGCCGACCGTTACGCGCACGCCGCCGATCAGCGACGAGTCGACCTCGACCGTCGGCTTCAGCTTGCGTTTGAACTTGCGTTCGAGACTTGCGACGAGGTCGTTCAGCTGCGCGCCTTCGAGCGGGAATGCGCTGGCGATCAGCACATCGGCCGCGCCTTCACGGGCGTTCTTCAACTCTTCGAACTGCGTAGCGATTTCCGGCAGCAATTGCAGGCGATGGTTGTCCACCAGCATTTGCACCAGATTCTTCGCTTGCGCGTTGTCCTTGAGCGGCGACTTGACCGCAGCCAGCAGCAGTTCGCTGACCTGGGCGCGGCTTACTTTCGGGCTCGAGGCGATCGACAGCACTTCGGGCAGACGCGCAACCTGTGCCAGCTCCTGCACGAGCGTGGACCAGGCGGCGATGTCACCAGCTTCGGCCACGCCAAACAGCGCTTCTGCGTACGGACGGGCGATGGTTGCAAGTTCGGCCATGATCAGAGCTCGGCTTTCAGTTGATTCAGCAGGTCAGCGTGAGCCGCCTGGTCGACTTCGCGCTTCAGGATCTGTTCGGCGCCCTTCACTGCCAGTGCAGCGACTTCGCCGCGCAGGGTTTCGCGCGCCTTCACGACTTGCTGCTCCGCGTCGGCCTTCGCTTGCGCGATGATGCGAGCGGCTTCAGCTTGCGCTTGAGCCTTGATTTCGTCAGCGACTGCGACAGCGCGCTTTTCTGCGTCAGCAATACGTTGCTGACCGTCGTTGCGAGCCTGAGCGAGTTCCTGGTCGACCCGCTTGTGAGCGGCTTCGAGTTCTGCCTTGCCCTTTTCGGCAGCCGACAAACCGTCGGCGATCTTCTTCGAGCGCTCGTCGAGGGCGTTGATCAGCGGCGGCCACACGAACTTCATCGTGAACCACGCGAGGATCAGGAACACGACCATTTGCGCAAACAGGGTTGCGTTGAGATTCACGGTGTTTCCTTAAACGTTGCTAGTTCGGAATGAAACGGCAAGGCGCTCATCGATTCAGTGCTCGATCAGCGCCCAAGTGCCCGTTCCGCCCTGCGCCTTTAGTTATAGCTCAGGCGCAAACTTCCGAGGAACCTCAGCCTGCCAGCTTCGACAGCAGCGGGTTCGCGAACGCAAACAGCATTGCCACACCAACGCCAATCAGGAACGCCGCATCGATCAGACCAGCCAGCAGGAACATCTTGGTTTGCAGCGGGTTCATCAGTTCCGGCTGACGGGCACATGCTTCGATGTACTTGCCGCCCATCAGACCGATACCGATACAGGCGCCGATTGCACCCAGGCCGATGATGATGCCGATACCGATGGCGGTCAGACCCTGGATGTTGGCGATGAAAGCTTGCATGATCACTCCTTTGTGAAAAGTCTTTTAGAACTGGTTGGAACTGGGATTTAAAAACTACGATTCTTTCTACGGCAGCGCAGGTTAGTGCGTGTCGTGTGCCTGGCCGATGTACACCAGCGTCAGCATCATGAAAATGAACGCTTGCAGCAGAACGATCAGGATGTGGAAGATGGCCCACACGCTGCCCGCGATCACGTGGCCGATGAAGCCAAGCACCGTCGTGTCCGCGCCGAAGCTCCAGATGCTGCCGAGCAGGGCAATCAGCAGGAACAACAGTTCGCCCGCGTACATGTTGCCGAACAGCCGCATGCCGAGCGAGACCGTCTTCGCGACGAACTCGATGATGTTCAGTGCAAGGTTCGGGATCCACAGGAGCGGATGCGCGCCGAACGGGGCCGACAGCAGTTCGTGCACGAAGCCGCCGGCGCCCTTGATCTTGAAGTTGTAGTAAATCATCAGCGCGAACACACCGAGGGCGATACCGATCGTGCCGTTCAGGTCGGCAGTCGGGACGATACGGTGGTGCGGGATGGCTTCGGACAGACCCAGCCAGCCAATCACGTGGCCCGGCAGGTCGACGGGGATAAAGTCGAGCGCGTTCATCAGCGCGACCCAGACGAAAACCGTCAACGCCAGCGGCGCGATGAACGTACGCGTGCCGTGGATCATCGACTTGGATTGATCCTCGACCATTTCGACCAGCATTTCGATTGCGCACTGGAAACGGCCCGGCACGCCGGACGTCGCCTTACGGGCAGCGAGATGCAGAATGATGATGGTGGCCAGACCGCAAACGATCGACCAGAAAAGGGTGTCCAGATTCCACACGTGAATGTCGAAAATCGACGTTTGGTGCGCGGTGGAAAAGTTCTGCAAGTGGTGCGCGATGTACTCGGACGGATCCATTGCGCGCGTGCCTTCGCTAGCTGCCATATCGTTAAAGCCACCCAAATTGTCGAAAATCGTCTTAGGCCGCTCCCGCTGCAATGCTCTATTGCGGGAACGCGCCGGGCGCGGACCGTGTCATATCCGCACGCTCTCGCCGGCGTCACGCGCCGGCTTCAAATCTTTGCTGTTACCTGTTGCTTCCTCAGCGCCATGCCAAGGCAATCCAGTACGTCTTGAGGGTGATGAGATAAGTCACGAGCAGCGGAACCCAGCGTACTTCGTGATACCAGAAGGCGATGGCTACAAACATCGCGATCGTCGCCCCCATCTTGAGCGCTTCGCCCAGCACCCAACTCATTACTGTTTCTGCACCGCTCAGCGTTCTCAGCCGCGCCGCGAACAATGCGCCCGGCACCCAGCAAATCGCTCCCCCCAGGAACGCGGACAGCGCAGCAGCGCCCGGCGGCTCATAGAACAGCCACCACACCAGCGTTGCAACCAGGGACAAAACCATTTGCGCTGCCACGACCTTGAACGGCGTAACGCGCGATGGACGACTCACATTCGGACCGAACAGCTTTTCGGCTTCGGCCCGCGTGAGCGGAACGATATTGTTATCCTGCTCGGCATCCCACGAATCTTCGCGCGTGACTGACTGAGCGGTGGAGTCGTCCGGAACGGTGCGCTCATCGCGGTTTCCGTCGCGCCCATTGTCGCGCCCATTTTTTGGCGCTTGATTCGACGCTTTGACCGCCATCACAGTGTTCCAGAAGTCCCGTTCCGATCAGCGAGCTTTCGCTGCGCTTACGGGGTTGCCGTGCAATTAAATCCGGGCGATTGTAAGCGATAGTTGCAGGCAATTCAAGACTTTAGGCCGTTCAATAAACCGTGCGAAACGACGCTTCGCGATGTGGAAAAACCTGCATGGCAAAGCGCAGCACGTCAAATGTAAGGCTGTCGGGCAGAGGCAAAACCTGTGCGCATTCTGGCAAGTTTCCATCGCGCACAGGGGCGCGAAAAAGCGTTGCAGCGGACGTCTCGAAAATGCAACAAACGCCGATTGACGATTTAGTTCGGCGTCGTGAGCTGGTTCTCTTCCGCTAATTAGTTAGGAATCCGAGGCAGTCTGGGCGGTGCAGGCGATTTGCCTGCACCGCTAATGCGATGAACCTGCGTGCGGCCATTCCGCTCTAGGCGGTGGCATTCCCGCGCAAGCGCACCAGGATGCCTTCCAGCGCGTCCAGATCGCCAAAGTCGACCAGTACCTGGCCGCGCCCGCGTCGGCCGAGTTTGATCTTGACAGTCGCGGCAAGCAGATCGGACAGCTCTTCCTCAAGGCGCCGCGTGTCACGGCCACCGTCCGGATTGGCGCGCGCCTTGACCGCAGGCGCCGCCTTCGTGGTCGCCGTCACCAATTTCTCGGTTTCGCGCACCGACATCCGCTTGTTGACGACCTGATTCGCCAGCGTGATCTGCGTCGCGGAATCGACTGCAAGCAATGCACGCGCATGCCCCATGTCGAGGTCGCCCGCGAGCAGCATCGTCTGAACCGGCGCGGCAAGATTTAGCAGACGCAGCAGATTCGATACGGCGCTGCGCGAGCGGCCGACCGACTCGGCGGCCTGTTCGTGTGTGAAATTGAATTCGTCGAGCAAACGCTGGATGCCTTGCGCCTCTTCCAGCGGATTCAGATCTTCGCGCTGAATGTTCTCAATCAACGCCATCGCCGCCGCAGCCTGGTCGGGCACGTCCTTGACCAGCACCGGCACTTCGTCGAGTCCCGCCATGCGCGCCGCGCGAAAACGCCGCTCGCCCGCGATGATTTCATATTTATCTGCCGACACCGGCCGCACCAGGATCGGTTGCATCAGTCCCTGGGCGCGGATGCTGGCCGCCAACTCCTGCAGCGCGCCCTCGTCCATCCGCGTCCGGGGCTGATACTTGCCGGCCTGCATCTTCGACAAAGGCAACACGTTCGGCGCGCCTTCTATCGCCACCGCCTCGGTGATGTCGGCGCTGCCGCCGAGCAATGCTTCCAGGCCTCGGCCCAATCCCTTCTTTCTTGCTACTGCGTTCATTGTGCTTCCTTGATCCGCTTAGGATGCCTGGGGCGCGTCGTTCAGTGCGCGCACCCGTTCAATCATTTCGGCGCCGAACTGCACATAGGCTTGCGCGCCGCGCGACGCCCTGTCGAATACCACTCCCGGCAAACCATAACTGGGCGCCTCGGCGAGGCGCACGTTCCGCGGAATCACCGCGTCGAACACCTTGTCGCCGAAATGCTCTTTCAACTGATCTGAAACCTGCTGCTGCAATGTGATGCGCGGGTCGAACATAACACGCAACAAACCGATCACTTTCAGGTCGCGATTCAGGTTCGCGTGGACCTGCTTGATGGTATTGACGAGGTCCGACAGCCCTTCCAGCGCGAAGTACTCGCACTGCATGGGAATGACGACGCCGTGCGCGGCGCAAAGGCCATTTAGCGTCAGCAGCGACAAAGCCGGCGGACAGTCGATCAGCACGAAGTCGTATTCGCTTTCGACCGCGGCAAGCGCGGCCTTCAATTGACGCTCGCGGTTCTGGACGCTGACCAGTTCCACCTCGGCGCCAGCGAGCTCGCGGTTGGCCGGCAGCACATCATAGTCGACGGCTTCGGGGCGCATCCGCGCATCGGCCACCGAGACGCCATCCACCAGCACTTCATAGACGGTGTTCGCGCACGCAGCCTTGTCGATGCCGCTGCCCATCGTGGCGTTGCCCTGCGGGTCCAGATCGATCAGAAGGACCCGCTGCCCCTGCGCTGCCAGGCTGGCCGCCAGATTGACTGTCGTCGTCGTCTTGCCGACGCCGCCTTTCTGGTTCGCAACGCAGAAGATTTTTGCCATCGTTGGAGTGTCCCTTTTTTGCTGCTAAAGATGCTTGAGGCTGCTTGAATGTGATTGCTTGACTGCAATAACGTGGTCAATGAAAGAACGGCAGGTGCGGCTCGGGGCTAGTTCGTCTAGCGGGCCTCGTCCACAAGTACCGTGACCAGATGGCGCTCGGCGTCAAGAAACGGCACATCGAGCCGAACCATCTGTTCCATGTGGGCGCCCACCGGCAGGCGCCCGATTTCGTCGTCCGGACGCACGCCCTTCATCGCGAGAATTGCGCCGTGCTCTGCAACCAGATGACGGGCCAGTGTAACGAAATCGGCGAGTTCTGCGAATGCTCGGGAGACGATTACGTCGAACTTTGCCGACACTTCGGCGCCTGGTTGCAACGTCTCCACGCGACCCGTCACCACCGAAAGATTGCCGAGCCCCAGCTCGGCCTTCGCCTGAGCCTGAAAAGCCGTTTTCTTGTGGACGATGTCGTTCACCGTGACGCTCCACTCGGGCCGTGCGATGGCCAGCACGACACCCGGCAAACCACCGCCCGAACCCACGTCGAGCACCGTGCGCGGATTGCGCTGCGCCAGGTGCGGCACGATCGACAGCGAGTCGAGAATGTGCTGGATCAGCATTTGCCGGGGATCGCGAATGGCCGTCAGGTTATATACGGCGTTCCATTTGGCCAGCAAGGCGACGTAGTCCAGCAGTTTGGCCAATTGCGCGTCGCTCAGGTGGAGACCCAGCGCGCGCACGCCCTCCCCGAGAAGTGGCGCTAATGCCTCGCGGTCGCTTTGCTTCTGCTTCGACGTCATTGAGCCACCGGCGCAGTGTCGGCGCCGGGCTCGGCCGGCTTCGTAGCGCGGCGCCCCAACCCGCGCTTCAAGTGGACCATCAGCAACGAAATGGCTGCGGGCGTGATCCCCGAAATGCGCGACGCCTGGCCGATCGTTTCCGGACGGAATTGCATCAGCTTCTGACGAGCCTCGAATGAGAGGCCCCTCACCTCGGCGTAGTCGAGGCCTTCGGGCAGGCGCGTGCTTTCATGCGCCTCATTCCGCTCGATCTCGTCTGCCTGGCGGTCGATATAGCCTTGATACTTAATACCGATCTCGATCTGCTCCTTGATCTGGGCTAGCAGGACTTCGTCTTCCGCCAAGATCTCGGGCGCGCCGCAGGCACCTTCGCGGAGTGCGCAAACGCCGTCGTAGCTGACGCCGGGGCGCCGGAGCAAATCCGCCAAGCTGTACTCGTGATCGATCGGCTTGCCGAGCAATGCAGTCGCTTCGTCGGCGGGCAGCGTTTTCGGGTTCACCCAAGTGGTCCGCAGCCGTTCGGTTTCACGTGAAACAGCGTCGCGCTTGCGGCTGAAGGCATCCCAGCGGATGTCGTCTACAACCCCAAGCTCGCGGCCGATCTCCGTCAGCCGCATGTCCGCGTTGTCTTCGCGCAGACTCAGACGGTACTCCGCACGACTGGTGAACATGCGGTAAGGCTCGGAGACGCCGCGCGTCACGAGGTCGTCGACCAGCACGCCCAAGTAGGCCTGGTCGCGGCGCGGGCACCACGTTTCCTTGCCCTGAACGAACAGCCCTGCGTTGATGCCGGCCAGCAGACCTTGGGCCGCGGCTTCTTCATAGCCGGTCGTGCCGTTGATCTGGCCTGCAAAGAATAAGCCGTTGATAACCTTCGTCTCCAGCGACGCCTTCAGGCCCCGTGGATCGAAGTAATCGTACTCGATCGCATAACCGGGCCGCAGGATATGCGCATGCTCGAGCCCGCGCATCGATCGCACCAGCTCAAGCTGCACGTCGAACGGCAGGCTCGTCGAGATTCCGTTCGGGTAGAACTCATTGGTGGTCAGGCCTTCCGGCTCCAGAAAGATTTGATGCGATTCCTTCGACGCAAAGCGGTGAATCTTGTCCTCGATGGACGGGCAATATCGCGGCCCCACTCCTTCGATCACGCCCGTATACATCGGCGAACGATCCAGTCCGCCGCGGATGATGTCGTGCGTGCGCTCGTTGGTATGCGTTACCCAGCACGGCATTTGCCGTGGATGTTGCTCGGCGCGGCCAAGGAATGAAAACACCGGCACCGGATCGAGGTCGCCGGGCTGCTCTTCCAATTGCGAGAAATCGATGGTGCGGCCGTCAATACGCGGCGGCGTCCCGGTTTTCAGACGACCTTGCGGCAGCTTTAGCTCCTTCAGGCGTGCCGACAGCGACACGGACGCCGGATCGCCAGCGCGGCCACCCGTGTAGTTGTTGAGGCCGACGTGAATCTTGCCGTCGAGGAACGTCCCGGCCGTCAGCACCACGGCGCGCGAGCGGAAGCGGATTCCCACCTGAGTGACGGCGCCTACAACGCGATCGCCTTCGACCATCAGATCGTCGACGGCCTGCTGGAAGAGCCACAAATTCGGTTGATTCTCGAGCCGATGACGGATCGCCTGCTTATAAAGCAGCCGGTCGGCTTGCGCACGCGTCGCGCGCACGGCCGGCCCCTTGGACGAATTGAGGATGCGAAACTGAATACCGCCCTCGTCCGTCGCGGCTGCCATCGCGCCACCGAGCGCATCGACTTCCTTGACCAGATGCCCCTTCCCAATGCCGCCAATCGACGGATTGCAGCTCATCTGACCGAGCGTTTCTATGTTGTGAGTCAGCAGGAGCGTCTTATTGCCCATGCGCGCGGAGGCCAAAGCGGCCTCGGTGCCGGCATGGCCTCCGCCGACAACGATTACGTCAAATTCTGTGGGAAAAAGCATCGCGGATCTCACGCCAGATCGTCGCGTGAGCCTTCAAAGGAAAATGTATGGGCGAATTATAACGGGTTCGGTTTTGGCACGAATTCGGCCAAACGGCCAATAACAAAAAAGCGGCGTGTTTCACGTGAAACGCGCCGCTTCTGAACGCTCGCAACCGGGAAGTCAGGCTGCTTTTTTCGCCAACCCCAGATAGGTTTCGATGACGCGCGGGTTTTGCGCCAAGTCCGTCGCCGGCCCTTCCAGCGCTAGCTCGCCGGTTTCCAGCACATAGCCGTAGTCAGAAATTTGCAGTGCAGCGCGGGCGTTCTGCTCGATGAGAAGCGTGGCCACGCCGGTTTGACGCAACGCGCTGATGATATGAAAAATCTCTTTCACGATCAGCGGCGCCAGGCCCAAGCTCGGCTCGTCCAGCATCAACAGGTCCGGCTTGCCCATCAACGCGCGCCCCACGGCAAGCATCTGTCGCTCGCCGCCGGACAACGTCCCGGCCTGCTGCTTGCGGCGCTCCTTCAGACGCGGAAAGAGTTCGAAGACGGGTTCGATCTGGTCGAGAAAATTGCGCTCGCCCGCCCGTTTGCGCCGGTACGCACCCAGAACGAGGTTGTCTTCCACGGTCATCGACGCGAAAAGCTCCCGCTTCTCCGGCACGAGGCACATACCGCGCGCAACTCGCTTCTCGACCGGAATGGCGCTGACATCTTCGCCCTGATAGATAACCGCGCCCTTCGCGTGTCCGGTGGAGGGCAGGGCGCCCATGATCGCGTTGAGCAGCGTCGATTTGCCCGCGCCGTTCGGGCCGATGACCGACACGATCTGCCCGGCCCCTACCTTGATCGCCGCGCCGTGCAGCGCCTCGACCTTGCCGTATCGCACGGAAAGGCCATTCACGTCCAGAATGGGCGCCGCTGCATTCATGATCTTCTCCATTACTCCACCCCGCCCAGATAAGCCTCCAGCACCGCCGGATCCTGCTGCACTTCCTGCGGCAGGCCTTCGGCGATACGCGTGCCGAATTCCATCACGACTAGCCGGTCGGTGAGGTTCATCACGAAGTCCATGTCGTGCTCGACCAGCAGCACGCTCATTCCTTCCGCTTTCAGCCGACGCAGCAGATCGGCTAACTGCAGTTTCTCCTGATACCGCAGCCCAGCTGCAGGCTCATCGAGCAGCAGCAAGGTAGGATCGCAGCACAGCGCCCGAGCGATTTCCAGAATCCGCTGCTGGCCCAACGCGAGGCTGCCTGCCTCCTCGTACATATGCTGCTCGAGTCCGACGCGGCGAATCTGGCGCGCGGCTTCGGCCATCAGCCGCGCTTCCTCGGCGCTATTCAGACGCACAACGCTGCGCCAGACACCGGCATGCCCACGCAGATGCGCACCAATCGCGACGTTCTCCAGCACCGTCATGCCCGGCAGCAGCTTGACGTGCTGGAACGTACGGCCGATTCCGCGCTTGACGATTTCACGTGAACTCAGCGAATCGATCCGCTCGCCGCGAAAGGTAATCTCGCCGCTCGTCGCCTGCAGCACACCCGTCACCAGATTGAAGGTGGTGGACTTACCGGCGCCGTTCGGGCCGATAAGGCCGATGATCTGCCCTGCCTTCACGTCGAAGCTCACGTCGTTGACCGCGACCAGACCGCCGAACTGCTTGCGCGCCTTGTTGACTGTCAGCAGCGTTTCACCGGCTGTCGGTTTGCTGCGCTGCGGCAGCGCATCGGCACGGTCCGGCAGATGGGCGCGCGGACCGCGGGGAAAGAAACGCGCGACGAACGGCCAGACACCTTGTCGAGCGTATTGCAGCAGCAGGACCATCAAAATGCCGAAGACGATCACCTCGAAGTTACCGTTTTCGCCGAGCAACTTGGGCAGCAGGGTTTGCAGATAGTCCTGCAAGACGGTGAGGATTGCCGCGCCGAGCACTGCGCCCCACACGTGCGACACACCGCCCACCACCGCCATGAATAGAAACTCGATGCCGTGATTCAGGCCGAACGGCGTCGGATTCACTGCCCGCTGCAAATGCGCGTACAGAAAACCCGACACGGATGCCAGCACCGCCGCGTACACAAAGATGACGACCCGCATCCACGCCGTATTGACACCCATTGCCTCGGCCATCATGCCGCCGCCGCGCAGCGCGCGAATCGCCCGCCCCGGCCGGCTGTTAAGCAGATTCTGAACAGAAACCACCGCGCCAAGCACCACGAGCCAGATCAGGTAATAGATGTGCCGGCCCGATTCCAGGTCAATGCCGAAAACATTCAGCACCGGAATACCGTTGATCCCGTCGTACTTGCCGAGCATTTCCAGGTTACCGAACAGGTAGAACAGCGAAAGTCCCCACGCGATCGTGCCAAGCGGCAGAAAGTGTCCAGACAGACGCATTGTCACGAGGCCGAGGACCAGCGCGATCAACGCCGTCAGCAACACGCCGGCGATCAGCGCAAGCCAAGGCGAGACACCGAAGCGCGTCGTGAGGTACGCCGTCGCATACGCCCCGATGCCGACAAACGCCGCCTGCCCGAAACTGGTCATCCCGCCGATCCCCGTCAGCAGCACAAGCCCGATCGCGACAATCGAATAGAGCCCGATGTAGTTGAGCAGCGTCACCCAATACTCCGGCACATGAATCGGCTGCGGCAGCACCGGCAACGCGAACAGCACCACGAGAAAGAGCCAGAAGAACCTGTTTTCCATTATCCGTTTCATCGCGTCACTCCTCTTCCTCTTCAGCGTGCGGGCTGGCGAGACTGCGCCAGAGCAGCACCGGAATAATCAGCGTGAACACGATCACTTCCTTGTAGGCGCTCGCCCAGAACGACGAGTACGATTCCAGCAGGCCGACCAGGACGGAGCCGGCCGCCGCCAGCGGATAGCTGACCAGTCCGCCGATAATCGCCCCGACAAAGCCCTTCAGACCGATCAGGAAGCCCGAGTCGTAGTAGATGGTGGTCAACGGTGCGACGAGGATGCCGCACAGCGCGCCAAGCCCCGCCGCGAGCGTGAACGCGAGGCGCCCGGCTTGCGTCGTGCCGATACCGACGAGCCGCGCGCCGAGCCGGTTCACCGACGTCGCGCGCAACGCCTTGCCGGAAATCGAGCGATCGAAGTACAGGTACAGCGCGCCGATCAGCACCACGGCCGTGCCGACGACCCACAAGCTTTGCCCCGAGATCGACAGGCTGCCCAGGCTGAACGTCGCGTCCGAAAACGCCGTGGTGCGCGAACCTTCCGCGCCGAACATCACGAGACCGAGTCCGACCATCGCGAAGTGCACGGCCACAGCCACGATCAGCAGCAGCAGCGTGGTCGCCTCGGCAATGGGCTCATACGCGAGCCGGTACACGAACGGGCCCATCGGAATCACGATCAGCAGCGTCAAGGCGATCTGCGCGATCATCGGCAAAGGCTGCAGAAAGACGCCCTTGGTGAGCGCATACACCGCAACCGGAAACAACAGATACTTGCCGACCAGCACGGCCAGCGTGCGCGCTCCATGCCGGCGCCGCTCCGCATGTCGCGCGAGTCCCGCTACTTCGACGACGAAGCAGGCCGCGCCCATCGCCATCAGCAGCCAGCAGGTCGCCGGAAACTTTTGTGTTTGCAACGCGGCGAGCGTGAGCGCGCCGTACGAAACAAACTCACCCTGCGGGATGAAGATCACCCGCGTCACGGAAAACACCAGCACCAGCGCGAGCGCGAGCAACGCGTAAATCGCGCCCGTGGTGATGCCGTCCTGCGCGAGGATCGCCGCAATTGATAGATCCATACTTCCTCGTCCTGAAGCGTCGAAATCGAAACTGGAAACAGTCGTGCCGGCGCAAGCGCGGCCGTCCACGAAACTGCAGTGCTGAAAGACAACCGCCGCGCCGAAGCACGGCGCGGCGGTCGGTGCCATTGTCGTCGAACAGAATGGCAGTGCGGCGTAATGTGCCGCACTTCACGAGAGGCGCGTACCGCTTTTTGTATTAGTCGTTCTGCAGCTTCCACTTGCCGTCGACGATCTGCACGATCACGCGTGCGCGCTTGTCGAGGCCGTTGTGGTCAGTCGTGGTCGTGTTCATGATGCCGTGCGAGACCGGCAGCTCCTTGATGTTTTCCAGCGCGCCGCGCAGTGCCACGCGGAATGCCTCGGTACCCGGCTGAGCCGTCTTCAGCGCTTCCGGAATCGCACGCTGCAGCATCTGGCCGGCGTCCCATGCATGGCCGCCGAAGGTCGCCACCGAACCCGCGCCATACGCCTGCTCGTAGGCAGCCTTATATGCCAGCGACGACTTCTTCACCGGGTTCGATTCCGGCAGCTGATCGGCGACGAGGATCGGGCCCGCCGGCAGGATCTCGCCTTCGCAGTCCTTGCCGCACACGCGCAGAAAGTCGTTGTTGGCGACGCCGTGCGTCTGATAGATCTTGCCCTTGTAGCCACGCTCCTTGAGCGTCTTGGCCGGCAGCGCCGACGGCGTGCCCGAGCCGGCGATCAGGACCGCATCAGGATTCGCGCCCATGGTCTTCAGCACCTGGCCGGTCACTGAAGCGTCGGTACGGTTGAAGCGTTCGTTCGACACCACCTTCAGCTTGTGAGCAGTCGCGGCGGCGGTGAACACGTTGTTCCAGCTATCGCCGTAGGCGTCCGCGAAGCCGATGAAGCTCACCGTCTTCACGCCGTGACGCTCCATATGATCGGCAATGGCGTCGGCCATCAGGCTGTCGTTTTGCGGCGGTTTGAAGGCCCATGCGCGCTTTGTGTCCATGGGCGAGATGATCGCGGCAGAAGCAGCAAGCGAAATAACCGGCGTCTTGCCTTGAGATACAGGATCAAGCATGGCCAGTGAGTTCGGCGTCACGGTGGAGCCGATAATCGCGTCGACATGATCTTCGTCGATCAGCTTGCGCGTGTTCTGCACCGCCTTGCCCGTATCCGACGCGTCGTCGAGAATGATGTACTGCACCGTCTTGCCGCCTATCTCCTTCGGCAGCAAGGCAATCGTGTTCTTTTCAGGAATCCCGAGCGATGCAGCCGGCCCCGTGGTGGACAGCGTCACGCCGATCTTGACCTGAGCGAACGCCGCACCCGCGCCGCACATCAATGCCATCGCGATGCCAGTCCGTACCCATTGCTTTGTCTTTGTCATTGCAAGTCTCCAACGCTCCGAAGTGCGTATCTGTAATCCGACTCGTGGGTCGGGTGTCTGAATCTAGTTATAGGGTCCGGCCGTGCCAAGCATGGTTTTCCCTGCTCGACGCACGTGCCTTCGCCGCTTGTATGTCACTTTCTACTGCTGCAATGCCTGGGATGCCTTTGCGAACTCCTGCGCGGAAAACACTAACATGTTAGTAGTATTGCTTCGTGCCGCGCCGACGGTCAATAGACTGCAAGCCAAATGCGGGTTTGTCCTGAAGCCGCACCGCCACACTTTTCGCACGACACAGCAAGTCAGGCTGTACCGATTGGGCCGCAACAAGCGGGCTGCACTGATCGGGCTGCAATAAGCGGCCTGCAATAAGCGGGCAATAAAAAAGACGCGTCAACTGCACGCGTCTTTTTGTATGAGATCCCCTGTCGCTTCGCCCCTGCTCAGTCGCCGGCCAGCTTCCACTTGCCGCCGACAATCTGCACCATCACGCGCGCCCGCTGATCGAGACCGGCATGGTCGTTCGCGCTCATGTTGAAAATGCCGTGCGACGCGGGCAGATCTTTGGTGCCTTCCAGCGCCGCGCGCAGCGCTTCACGGAAGGCCGGCGTACCGGGCTGCCCTTTCTTCAGCGCGAGCGGAATCGCGCGTTGCAGCAGCAGACCCGCGTCCCATGCGTGACCGCCGAAAGTCGACACCGTGCCGGCGCCATAGGCGCCTTCATACGCGCGCTTGTAGGCGAGCGCACTCTTCTTCACCGGATTCGAGTCGGGCAGTTGCTCCGCAACGAGCAACGGACCGGCCGGCAGATACGTGCCTTCGCAGTCCTTGCCGCACACGCGCAGGAAGTCATTATTGGCGACGCCGTGCGTCTGATAGTACTTGCCCTTGTAGCCGCGCTCCCTGAGCGTTTTCTGCGGCAGCGCGGCCGGCGTGCCCGCGCCTGCGACAAGCACCGCATCCGGATTCTGCGAGACGACTTTCAGCACTTGCCCTGTGACCGACGCGTCGTTACGCGCGAAGCGCTCGTTCGCCACGACCTTGATTTTCGCGAGGTCGGCGGCCTTGCTGAATTCCTTGAACCAGCTTTCACCATAACCGTCCGAGAAGCCGATGAACGCCACCGTTTTGACGCCGTGATTGGACATGTGTTGTGCGATGGCCGTGGCCATCAGGATGTCGTTCTGCGGCGTCTTGAAGACCCATGCCCGCTTCGCGTCCATCGGTTCCACGATGCTCGCGGCAGCGGCGAGGGAGATGACCGGCGTGGTGCTTTCCACGGCGACGTCCATCATGGCGAGAGAATTCGGCACGACGGTGGAGCCGATCAGCGCGTCCACGCGATCTTCGCTCGTGAGCTTGCGGGCGTTTTTGACGGCTTGCGTGGAGTCTGTGGCGTCGTCGAGCACGATGTAGTCGATCTTCTGGCCGGCCACTTCCTTCGGCAGCAGCGCGATGGTGTTCTTCTCCGGAATGCCGAGCGACGCGGCCGGACCGGTTGCCGAGACGGTAACGCCGATTTTCACATCTGCGAATGCAAGGCTGCTCCATGCAGCCGAAACTCCGGTGGCGACCAATGCCGCGCTGATCCAACGCAATGCCGACTTCATCCCGCTCCTCTGCCCCGTTAAGACAATTCGACTTAAATTCGTAACTTAAATTCGTGACTTAAATCCCAACCCAGCGGTCGGTGAATAAGGAGTGTAGCGGACGGGAGTCGCACGCCGCAAGCGTTTTGAAGGGGATACAGCGGGGAATGGGCTGATTATCGGCGACGTAAAACAGTCGTCGACTTAGCAAAAGATTTGAATGACGCAAATGGAAAATCGGAAAATAAAAAGCGCTGTTGGATATCAATCCAACAGCGCTTTCGTGTGGGCACTTAGTGCCTCATGTCTCCTCGTTCTCCACCTGCAAATTCGTGGTGCATCAGAACTGCATGAAGGTTAAATGAGCATCGCCCATGCCACAACTAGCAATTACCCTAGTGGTGCACTGCGGCACTGAGTTGGGGCGCATTTGAGCGGCGCTGCCACATGATGCGCAAATAAGGGCTCAAGCGGGCTTTGCGGCTCATACTGCATAGCAGCGCAATTACATCGGAGGCCGAAGCATTTTGTTTCACCGCCTTTGCCAGCGCCCTGCGTCAATCTTCACGCGCGTAACGGCCGCACGCGCGCGATGACCTCGCCGACAATCCCGCGCCGGAACGCAAGCACGCACGCGATAAATATCACGCCCGTCACGATGGTCACTGATTCGCCCAGCGAGCGGAACCAATCCACGCCCGTCGTCGCGGCGAGCGCGCTGCCGATATCACCCAGGCGATCCTCGAGCGCCACGATCAGCGCAGCCCCGAGCAACGGCCCGAACAGCGTTCCCATGCCGCCGACCAGCGTCATCAGCACGACCAGCCCCGACATGGTCCAGTATGCATCGCTCAACGTCTCGAAGCCCTGCACCACAACCTTCAGCGATCCCGCGAGCCCTGCGAGCCCCGCGGACAGAATGAAGGCCAGCAACTTGAAGCGGTCCGTATCGTAGCCGAGCGACACCGCGCGCGGCTCGTTTTCCTTGATCGCGACGAGCACCTGCCCGAACGGCGAATGCACGATCCGCACGATCAGGAGGAACGCGAGCACCATGATCGCCAGCACGACGAAGTACAACGCGACATCGGACGAAAGATCCAGCACGCCGAACAGTTTGCCGCGCGGCACGCCTTGCAGCCCATCCTCGCCGTGCGTGAAGGGCGCCTGCAGGAACACGAAGTAGACCATTTGCGCAAGCGCGAGCGTCACCATCGCGAAGTAAATGCCCTGGCGCCGGATCGCGAAGATGCCGACGACAAAGCCCAGCAAGGTCGCGCAAGCCGTGCCGGCCAGCACACCCAGCTCGGGCGAAAAGCCGAGCGTCTGCATCGCATAGCCGGTGACATAACCCGCCGACGCGAGAAACATCGCGTGTCCGAACGACAGCAGACCCGTGTAGCCGATCAGCAGATTGAACGCGGCGGCGAAGAGCGCAAAGCACATCACCTTCATCACGAAGAGCGGATAGATGCCGAGCACGGGCACCGCGAGGAGCGCGAGCAGCAGCAGACCGTAGAGCACTTTTCTCTGCATCATTTTTCCTTGCCGAAGAGACCCGCCGGGCGCACCAGCAACACGACTGCCATGATGACGAACACGACGGTGGCCGACGCTTCCGGATAGAACACGCGCGTCAGCCCTTCGATCACGCCGAGCATCAGGCCGGTCAGAATCGAGCCCATGATCGAACCCATTCCGCCGATCACCACAACCGCGAACACCGTGATGATCATCGGCTGGCCCATCAGCGGCGAAACCTGGATGACGGGCGCCGCCAGCACGCCGGCAAACGCAGCGAGCGCAACGCCGAAACCGTAGGTGAGCGTAATCATCAGCGGCACGTTGATGCCGAACGCTTCAACCAGCTTCGGGTTTTCGGTGCCCGCGCGCAGATAGGCGCCAAGCCGCGTCTTCTCGATGACGAACCACGTCGCGAAGCAAACAATGAGCGAAGCCACCACGACCCACGCGCGATAGTTAGGCAGGAACATGAAGCCGAGATTGGTCGCGCCCGAGAGTGCCGAGGGCACGTCGTACGGCTGGCCGGACGAGCCGTAGATCGAGCGGAACACGCCTTCGACGACGAGCGTAAGCCCGAACGTGAGCAGCAGCCCGTACAGATGATCGAGCTTGTACAGCCAGCGCAGCATCGAACGTTCGATTACGACGCCGAACAGCCCGACCAGCAGCGGCGCGATGATCAGCATCGGCCAGTACGGCACGCCGAGGTATGAGAAGCCCATCCACGCGAGCATCGCGCCGAGCATGAACAACGCGCCGTGCGCGAAGTTGATCACGTTCAGCAAGCCGAAGATCACCGCAAGTCCCAGACTCAGAATTGCGTAGAACGAGCCGTTCACGAGCCCGAGCAGCAACTGGCTCAGCATCGCGGGAAGCGGAATGCCAAAGATGTCCATTGAAGCCTTTAACCCCTGAACGCATCGTCAAGGTGAATCAGTTGTGCGCGATCGGCCGACACGCGCTGAACACACGCATGACACCCGCCACGCGCCGCACATGAAACAGACGGAATCACGCAAACGAACGGCTGTCTGCCCGCGCGGACAGCCAGCCGTCGACCGGACCTTCAGGCCGCGCTTACTTCCACAGCGCGCAGCGCGTTTCCGTCCTGGTCGTGAACGCCTGCTCGCCCGGGATCGTCGCCGTGATCTTGTAATAGTCCCACGGTTCTTTCGACTCCGCGGGCGTCTTCACCTGCATCAGGTACATGTCGTGAATCATGCTGCCGTCCTGACGGATGTACCCCTTCGCATAGAAGTCGTCGATCTTCGTCTTCTTCAGTTGCGCCATCACCTTGTCGGCGTCGGTCGAACCGACCGCCTGCACCGCCTTCAGATAATTCATGGTCGCCGAATAGTCAGCGGCCTGCAGGCTCGACGGCATCTTGCGCATCTTGTCGAAGTAGCGCTGCGCCCACTTGCGCGTATTCGCGTCCTTGTTCCAGTACCAGCTGTCGGTGAGCACGAGGCCCTGCGTCGTTTCGAGCCCCAGGCTATGCACGTCGTTGATGAACATCAGCAACGCCGCGAGCTTCATGCTCTTGGTAATGCCGAATTCTTTCGCGGCCTTGATCGAGTTGATCGTGTCGCCGCCTGCATTGGCAAGACCGAGAACCTGCGCCTTCGAGGACTGCGCCTGCAACAGGAACGACGAGAAGTCCGACGCCGACAGCGGATGGCGCACCGCGCCCAGCACCTGGCCGCCGCTCGCCTTCACCACATCCGACGTGTTCTTTTCGAGCGCCTTGCCGAACGCGTAGTCCGCGGTCAGGAAGTACCAGGTCTTGCCGCCCTGCTTCACCACCGCGGACCCGGTGCCCTTTGCGAGCGCCGTCGTGTCGTACGCATAGTGAATCGTGTACGGCGTGCATTGCTCGTTGGTCAGCGTGTCGGCGCCCGCACCGATGCTGATGTACACCTTGTGCTTTTCACCGGCGACGGTGTTCATCGAAAGACCAGTTGCGGAATTCGTGCCGCCGACCAGCAGATCGAGACCCTCGCGGTCGAACCATTCGCGTGCGCGCGAGGCCGCGATGTCCGCCTTGTTCTGATGATCCGCATACAGCACGGTGATGGGTTTGCCGTTGACCTTGCCGCCGAAATCGGCAACGGCCATGCGGATCGCCTCGAGGCCGCCCTGGCCGTCAATGTCCGCGTAAAGCCCCGACATATCGGTGATAAAGCCGATCTTCACTGCATCGTCTGCCGCTTGCGCGCTGCTCGTGGTGATGGCGGCGCCGGCGGCGACCGCGAAACAAACTGAAGCAAGCCGCGCGAGTGGGTTCTTTTTCATTCCTGTCTCCTGGTTCTTCGCTTGTGGTTATCAGAGGCAATCGGGCGCGCGCTCTACACGCCCAGCAGATCATGCAGTACCGGCATCTTGCTTTCGAGTTCACTTGCCCCGAAGTGCTCGACGATCGTACCGTGCTCCATCACATAGAAACGATCGGCAAGTGGCGCCGCAAAGCGGAAATTCTGTTCGACCATCACAATCGTGTAGCCGCGCGCCTTCAGCGTCACGATCATGCGTGCGAGTGCCTGCACGATGACAGGCGCGAGCCCTTCGGAAATCTCGTCGAGCAGCAGCAGGTTCGCGCCGGTGCGCAGAATTCGCGCAACCGCAAGCATCTGCTGTTCGCCGCCCGACAGCCGCGTACCCTGGCTCATGCGGCGTTCCTGCAGATTCGGGAACATCGAATAGATTTCCTCGATCGACATCATGTGCGCCTTATCTCCGACGGGCGGCGGCAGCAACAGATTTTCCTCGCACGAGAGGCTCGAAAAAATGCCGCGCTCTTCGGGACAGTAACCAATGCCGTGATGTGCAATGCGATGCGTAGGCAGATTGATCGTTTCGCGTCCGCCAATGCGGATCGAGCCCGTGCGCCGCCCGGTCAGGCCCATGATCGCGCGCAATGTCGTGGTGCGCCCCGCGCCGTTGCGGCCGAGCAGCGTCACAACCTCGCCGCGATCCACCGTCAGATCGACGCCATGCAGGATGTGAGACTCCCCGTACCACGCTTGCAGGCCCGCAATCTCAAGCGCGGGCGCGCCAGCGGCCTTGCCGCTTACCTCGAGGCTTTCGCGCTCGGCAATTGTGTTCATGCGTGGGCTCCGGCGAGCGCCGCGTCGGCGCTGCCCATGTAGGCTTGCATCACGAGCGGATTCTTCGACACGTCCGCATACGTGCCCTCGGCGAGCACTTCGCCTCGTTGCAGCACGGTGATGGTGTCGGAGATGCCGGCGATCACGTTCATATTGTGTTCGACCATCAGAATCGTGCGGCCGCTCGATACCTTCTTGATCAATGCGGTCACGCGGTCGACGTCTTCGTGGCCCATGCCTTGCGTCGGTTCGTCGAGCAGCATCAGTTCCGGTTCCATCGCAAGCGTGGTGGCGATTTCAAGTGCACGCTTGCGGCCATATGAGAGTTCGACCGTCAACACATCGGCGAAATCGGTCAGGCCCACTTGCGTGAGCAGGTCCATCGCGCGGTCGTCGAGGCGACGCAACGTGCGCTCGCTCTTCCAGAAATGGAAGGACGTGCCGAGCGAGCGTTGCAGACCGACCCGCACATTCTGCAATGCCGTCAGATGCGGGAATACAGCGGAAATCTGGAATGAACGGATGATGCCGCGCCGCGCGATCTGCGCCGGCCGTTCATGCGTGATGTCGACGCCGTTGAAGACGATGTGCCCGGCTGTCGGTTCGAGAAACTTGGTGAGCAGGTTAAAGCAGGTGGTCTTGCCCGCTCCATTGGGGCCGATCAGCGCATGAATGGAGCCGCGGCGCACGCGCAGGTTGACTCCGTTCACGGCAATGAAGCCTTTGAACTCACGAGTGAGGCCGCGCGTTTCGAGAATCGTATCGCCGAGAATCATGTTCCCTTCCATACGGAGTTAGGCGAAGCATTACGATTTTTCGCGCGAAGCTCTGCGCGACTTTTATTTTGACGGCGGCACCCCGTGCACGCTCGTTGGCGTGCTGCACCAATCCGGACGGTAATCCTTGGGGCAACACGCAGCATGGCTGCCATTGTCGCGCCAATGATGCAGCGCATTCATTGGGATTTGCACTTAGTGGATGGCGGGTCTGGGCGATCTTATGTCGCAGTCTCTGATCGGAGACATGCAGGCGTGAACGTGCAGGCGATTGCATGGCACGCGCCGAGCGTGCCATGCTACGACGCAATTTGCCGCGATGCGAGGCCTGTCACACTGCGGACATCGACACCGCATGTCCCGCATGCGCGGCCACGCTGCCGCGCACACGCGCGCTACGGTCCTCGCGAATCATATCGCTGGCTCGCTCGGCAATCATCAACGTGGGCGAGTTCGTGTTGCCCGATGTGATGGTTGGCATGACGGATGCGTCCACCACGCGCAGACCGTCAACACCGATAACTCGTAGCCTGTTGTCCACCACTGCGCCGGGATCGTCGGTCGTGCCCATGCGGCATGTGCCCACCGGATGAAAGATCGTGGTGCCGACCACACCTGCCGCACGTTGTAGTTCTTCCTCCGTCTGATACTCGATGCCCGGCAAGATTTCCCGAGGCTGGTAACGCGCCAATGCCGGTGCGGCCGCAATGCGCCGAGTGAGACGGAGCGCGTTCGCGGCGACGTGCCGATCGTAGTCGGTTGAAAGATAGTTGGGCGCGATAAGCGGAGGCGCAGAAGCGTCTGCCGATTCGATATGGATGCTGCCGCGCGAAGTTGGCCGCAACTGGCACACGGACGCCGTGAATGCATTGAAGCGGTGCAGCGGTTCGCCAAAGCGATCCAGCGAAAGCGGCTGCACGTGGTATTCGAGGTCGGGTCGAGTAAGCGAGCGGTCTTCCGGATCAGACTTCGCGAACGCGCCCAGTTGCGACGGCGACATCGACATGGGACCGCTTTGAAAAAGCGCGTACTGCACGCCGATCATCAGCTTGCCCCACCAATGCGCCGACGCCGTGTTCAAGGTGCGCACGCCGTCGACCCGATACGCCATGCGCAATTGCAAATGGTCCTGGAGATTTTCGCCGACGCCGCGCAGATCGTTGACCACCTCGATACCCAGCCTTTGCAGACGCGCGCCGTTACCAACGCCGGACAACTCGAGCAGTTGCGGCGAGTTCACCGCGCCTGAAGCCAGTATCACTTCGCAGCGCGCTTTGGCGACGAAGTCGATATCGTTGCCGCGATATTCGACGCCGGTGCAGCGGCGCCCCTCGAATATCACGCGCTGCGTGTGCGCGCCGGTGATGATGGTGAGATTCGGGCGCCTCATCGCGGGACGCAAGAAGGCCTTCGACGCGTTCCAGCGAATGCCGCGCTTCTGATTGACGTCGAAATAGCCGACGCCTGTGTTGTCGCCGCGGTTGAAGTCGTCGGTGGCGGGAATGCCGGTCTCTTGTGCGGCCTTCGAAAATTCCTCGAGTATTTTCCACTTCAGGCGTTGCTTCTCGACGCGCCACGGACCGCCCGCGCCATGCGATTCGCTCGCGCCCGCGTAGTAGTCCTCGCTACGTTTGAATATGGGCAGCACCGAGTTCCACGACCACGACGCGTCGTTCGTCACGCGCGCCCACTCGTCGTAATCCTCGCGCTGGCCACGCATATAGATCATGCCGTTGATGGACGAGGAGCCGCCCAGCACCCGGCCTCGCGGATACGACAGCACGCGACCGTTCAGTCCCGGCTCGGCGCGCGTTTTATAAAGCCAGTCAG
Organism: Burkholderia sp. WSM2230; assembly: GCF_000472445.1. Lineage (GTDB taxonomy): Bacteria > Pseudomonadota > Gammaproteobacteria > Burkholderiales > Burkholderiaceae > Paraburkholderia. The sequence continues at coordinate 431,683 of NZ_AXAJ01000002.1, read as the reverse complement.
TGCGAGGATTGCCGATGCAGTACAGGTAGCCGACCGGCACGTGGATCCAGTGATAGTCGTCCTTGCCGCCCGCTTCGAGCAGCAGAACCTGCACGTCCGGATCTTCGCTCAGCCGATTCGCGAGCACGCAGCCCGCTGTCCCAGCGCCGACGACGATGTAGTCGAATTCGCCTTCGAGACGCCGCTCCGAAGACGCGGCTTGCACGTGGCCCATCGTTCAGTCTCCTAATCATTTTTTGCCGGTGGCATAACGCCCGGCTTTATCGATGCCTTCGGGGCGCCGCGCGAACAGCGCGCCCGAAGGCCAACATCTCGAACTACTTCGCGACCGGCATCGTGAATTCGGCACCCTTCGCGATGCTATCGGGCCAGCGCTGCATGATGCTCTTGTAGCGCGTGTAAAACCGCACGCCCTCCTCGCCGTACGCGTGATGATCGCCGAACAGCGACTTCTTCCAGCCGCCGAACGAATGCCACGCCATCGGCACCGGAATCGGCACGTTGATGCCGACCATGCCGATCTGGATCTGCCGCGAGAAAGCGCGCGCGATGCCGCCGTCGGACGTGAACAACGAGACGCCGTTGGCAAACTCGTTCGCGTTGATCAGTTCCACCGCCGACGCGAAATCAGGCACACGCACCACGCACAACACCGGTCCGAAAATTTCCTCGCGATAGATCTTCATATCCGTCGACACGTTGTCGAACAACGTACCGCCGAGGAAAAAGCCCTTCTCGTGCCCGTCTACCCGATGAGCGCGGCCATCCACCACAAGCTTCGCACCCGCGGCCACGCCGGCTTCGATATAGCCGAGCACTTTCTCGCGATGGGCGGCCGTCACCAACGGTCCCATTTCGGCAGCCGACTCCATGCCGTTGAGAATCTTCAGGTTCTTCACGCGAGGCGTGAGCCGCTCGATCAACTCATCTGCGATATGCCCGACTGCAACGGCCACCGAGATCGCCATGCAGCGCTCGCCGGCCGAACCGTATGCTGCGCCGATGAGTGCGTCGACGGCTTGATCGAGATCGGCGTCCGGCATCACGACGAGGTGATTCTTGGCGCCGCCCAACGCCTGCACGCGCTTGCCGTGCTTCGTGCCTTCAGTGTGGATGTACTCGGCAATCGGCGTGGAGCCGACAAACGACACGGCGCTCACGTCGGGATGCACGAGCAGCGCGTCGACCGCGACCTTGTCACCGTGTACGACGTTAAACACGCCGTCGGGCAAGCCGGCTTCCTTCAGCAGTTCGGCTAGACGGTTCGATGCCGACGGGTCGCGCTCCGATGGCTTCAGCACGAACGTGTTGCCGCACGCGATCGCAACGGGGAACATCCAGCACGGCACCATCATCGGAAAATTGAAGGGCGTGATGCCGGCGACCACGCCGAGCGGCTGGCGCAAATTCCAGTTGTCGATGCCGCCGCCGATCTGGTCGGTAAAGTCCGTCTTTAGCAGATTGGGAATGCCGCATGCGAACTCGACCACTTCGATGCCGCGCATCACCTCGCCTTTCGCGTCGGAAAACACTTTGCCGTGTTCACGCGTGATGAGCTCCGCGAGCTCGTCGTGATGGCGGTCCAGCAGTTCCTTGAACTTGAAGAGCACGCGAGCACGCTTGATGGGCGCGGTTTCGCTCCACGCGGGAAAGGCCGCATACGCGGCGGCAACCGCCGCATCCACTTCGGCGACGCTAGCGAGCGGCACACGCGCGCTCACTTCGCCGAGCGCGGGATTAAAGACGTCGCCAAAACGGCCGCTCGTTCCGTCAATGGCTTTGCCGTTGATGAAATGCGTCAGCGGCTGGACGCCGGCGCCTGTGCGAACGATTTCGTCCGGATATGTCTCGCTCATGTTTGTCCTCGCGGTTGTGGACCATCACCAGGATGGTTGCTGCGAATTTTTCCGCCACCAAAATGGCGTACTGAAACACGAGCGTACGGCGCTTCGCCTGCGGAAATCCAATGAGTAATGCTCAACTGCGCTATAAGCGGAGTTAATATCAGAGGATGGATCTCACTCTGCTACGTGCGTTTGTCACCGTTGCACGCGAGGGCAACCTCACCCGCGCGGCGGTGCAACTGCATCTGACGCAGCCGGCCGTCAGTCTGCAGATCAAACATCTGCAGGAAACGCTCGGCGTGGCGCTGTTCACGCGGACCTCGCACGGACTCTCGCTCACGCGCGACGGCCAGGCGCTGCTGCCGCATGCCGAGCGTGCCCTGGCCGCGGCGAGCGACGTACAGCGCGCGGCGCAATCGCTGCGTCACGAAGTGCGGGGACGCCTGCGCATCGGCACCATTCTCGATCCGGAGTTCCTGCGGCTCGGCGGCTTTCTGAAACAACTGGTGGAAACCTGGCCGCACATCGAGACGGCCTTGCGGCACGGCATGTCGGGCTGGGTGCTCGAGCAGGTTCGCGCCGGCGAGCTGGATGTCGGCTATTACATCGGCGTGCCTTCCGACGACGAGAGCCGCGATGCGCGCGCCTTTCACACGCTCACGCTCACACATTTCCAGTACCGCGTGCTGGCGCCGGCCGGCTGGAAAGACCGTGTCAAAGGCGCGCGCGACTGGCGCTCGCTCGCCGCCTTTCCGTGGATCTGGACGCCGCCTGCATCCGCGCACAACCGGCTGCTGTCGCGCGCATTCAGCGAGGCGGGCGTGAAGCCGGTGAAGGTCGCGGAAGTGGATCAGGAGCCTTCCATGCTCGATCTCGTCAAATCGGGCGTGGGTCTTACGCTGGCTCGCGACGCGATTGCGATTGCCGAAGCTCACGCGCATGCGCTGACCATCGTCGAAGGAATTACGGTGCCGACGCAACTAAGTTTCGTCACGCTGGCCGAACGCAAGGACGAGCCCGCGATAGCCGCTGCGCTCAAGCTGATCGAGCTGCAATGGACGAGCTGAAAAACGCCTGAGCACCGCTGGGCCGCCGCCCAAGCATCGGCCCTGGCATGATGCGCAGCGATATGAGCGGCTCTCATGACAGCGGCCGGCAATCGCCGTCAAACGCTTGCACGCCGGAGGAAACCGCGGCATCCCGCAGTTTTTGTTAGATTGGCGGTTCGCTGATGCGCCAGTCGCCACCGTTTTTTCGTTCCAACCGACTCTGTCTTTCCCGGCAGCTTCGCCCGCTCGTGACGCAAGCCGCCGGCCATCCCATTCCCGACAGGAGCCTGATATGGCACGCAACATCGAAATCAAAGCCCGCGCTCAGCATTTCGAGCAACTGCGCGAACGCGCGGCGCAACTCGCGCCGGACGCGCCGCTGATCTTCCGCCAGCAGGATTTTTTCTACGACGTGCCGCGCGGACGTCTGAAGCTGCGCCAGTTCGACGACGGCACGCCCGCCGAACTGATCTTCTATCAGCGCGACGACCGCGACGGGCCGAAAGCGTCGTACTACACGCGCAGTCCCGTGACGAACCCCGAAGCCATGCACGCGCTGCTTGCCACCGCGCTGACCACACGCGGCATCGTCACGAAGGAGCGGCACGTGTATCTGGCGGGGCGCACGCGCATTCATCTGGACCGCGTGGACGGCCTCGGCGATTTCGTCGAACTTGAAGTGGTGCTCGCGCAGGACGACAACGAGGAAGACGGCCACGCGGAAGCCCACGCGATGTTCGCGAGCCTCGGCGTAGCGGAATCGGATCTGGTGTCGGTGGCCTACGTCGATCTGCTGAGCCCGGCTAGCGAGCCGAAGCAGGCCGCATGAACCGCGCGTGCGGCCGCCGGGCCTGATTCAGGCGGCGGCCGTTCCGGGAGAAGACAGATGTGCAAGCGGCAACGGGCCGTTGCGCTTGAACGTGGTGAGCACGATGTTGGAGCGCACGCTGTCGACGCCCGGCACGCGCATGAGCTTTTTCATCACGAACGTAGACAGATAATTCAGATCGGGCGCGACGATGCGCAGCAGATAATCGGCGTCGCCCACCACCGCGTGGCATTCCAGCACTTCGGGCAGCAGGTCGATCTGCTGCTGGAATTGCTCGATGACGGAATCGCCGTGATGCTTGAGCTTGAGACTCGTAAAAGCGGTCACGCTCAAGTCGAGCTTTTCCGGCCGCAGCACGACCCGATAGCCGTCCACCACGCCGATCTGCTCGAGCCGCTGCAAGCGCCGTCCGATTTGCGACGGCGACAACGGCACCTGTTCAGCAAGCTGCTGATGGGTGGCGCGGCCGAAGCGCTGCAGTACATCGAGCAGCGCGAGGTCGAAGTGGTCGAGATCCAGCATGTAACGGTCCGGCATCAAATAGGCGCTTAATGCGCGATTATTGCATGAGCCCGCCAATCGGCCGGGATGCCGCCCAAGGCAAATCACCTGACAATGCGTGGAGCGAATGGCCTCGCGACGCAGCACATTGCACCCGGCGCGCTTCATCGGCAGTGTTGCAGCGCACACGGCCACCGCGAGGGATTCATCGTATTGAAAGGGCTTTGCAGGCCACAGCGCGCATAAACCTTCAGTTCTACAGGCTATCTTTAAGGCGCACGTAAGAATCCCACGCTTGCCCTGCAATAGCGTCCAAACGATCGCGCGATAGGGAGTTCTGACGCTGTACAATCAGGAGCGCGTACGGCTTGGAGAGCGCGCTTGCCTCCTTGCACAGAACGAGTTCGTCTCCGCTCGAAGGTGAGCGGGTGCGCCAGAAGTTGATCGCGGCTTCGAGTTCCTGAATGCTGATCTCGGACATGGCTTCGATTATCCGGAGGGCGCGAGCACGTCGGCTCGACGACTGCCTGGCAAGCGCCCCGGCGAACCGCTTGCCCGAACGCCTAAACCCATTGTACTTGAGCGAAATCCATGCGACTCCTTCTGATCGAAGATGACCGTCCCATCGCACGCGGCATCCAAAGCAGCCTCGAACAAGCCGGCTTCACCGTCGACATGGTCCACGACGGCATTTTCGCCGAACAGGCCCTCACGCAAAACCGCCACGAACTGGTGATTCTCGACCTTGGCTTGCCTGGCATCGACGGCATGACGCTGCTCTCGCGCTTCCGTCAGAGCAATCGCCATACGCCGGTGATCATTCTCACCGCGCGCGACGAATTGAACGACCGCGTGCAAGGCCTGAATTCCGGCGCCGACGACTACATGCTCAAGCCGTTCGAGCCAACCGAACTAGAAGCGCGAATTCGCGCCGTGATGCGCCGCAGTGGTCCGCACGGCGACATGCCGCGTCCGGAAGTGTCGCTGGGCGGTGTGCGTCTGTCGGGCGTGGATCGCCGCATTTTCAACGACGACAAGCCGCTCGAACTCTCGCCGCGCGAATTCGCCGTGCTCGAAATGCTGCTGCTGCGCCATGGCCGCGTGGTCAGCAAGGCGCAATTGCAGGACCATCTGACGCATTTCGGCGGCGATCTCGGCGACACGGCAATCGAAGTCTATGTGCACCGCGTGCGCAAAAAGCTCGAGAGCTGTCGCGTCGAAATCGTCACGGTGCGCGGCTTCGGCTACCTGTTGCAGGAAATCCGCCAGGCCGCATAATCGTCGTGAAGGCCGCCATTCGCTCGCGGCCTGACGGCGCCGGGCCGGCGCCGCGCACTGCGTGCGCGAGTCGCCGGCATCCGGTGAAACTTCAGGGCGCCTCGCGCCAGCCTTTTTCCCGCGCGTTCGATCATGCCCCAGCCGGCCGCCAATAGTCTGCGCCGCACGCTGCTGCGGCGCCTAGCTGCTCCCCTTTCGCTGCTCGCGCTGATGAGCGGCCTGATCGCTTACTGGCTCGCGTGGCAGTACACGCAGCATGTGGTCGACCGCTCGCTCGCGGATCTCGCGACCGCCATCTCCAAGCAGATTCAGATTGCGGGCCCGGAAGCGCCCGTTACCGTGCCGCCGCTCGCGCAAGCCATGTTTTCCGATCCGGTCGAACATCTGGTCTATCGGATCAGCGATGGCGAAACAGAAATCGCCGGCGATGAAACGCTTCCGCTGCAAGGCACGAGTGTTCGGCGTATGCACTATGCGTATGTCTTCGAAACGCAGCACCAGGGCGTGACCGTGCGCGTCGCGCAGGTGCGGGTGGATCAGCCGGTCGGCAATCCGATCGTCGTGGAGGTCGGGCAGCCGGTGCATCACCGCTTTCGCATCGCCGCCGAGTTTCTCGTTGCGATCATGATGCCGCTGTTGTTGCTGCTGCTCGCGGGCTGGGTGATCGTGTGGCGCGTGGTGAACCAGCAGCTCAACCCGCTGACCGATCTCGCGGATTCGCTGAACCGGCAAACGCACACGTCGCTTGAACCCGTTGACGAAACCTATGTGCCCGTTGAAATCCGGCCGCTGACCGGCGCCGTGAACGCGCTGCTCGGCCGTCTCAAGACCGCGCTCGACGGGCAGCGCAAATTCATTGCGGATGCCGCGCATCAGTTGCGTACGCCGCTCACGGCGGTCAAGCTGCATGCGGAGCAGGCCGCAGTCGCGCGCGACCCGCAGCAGACGCTCGCCGCGGTGCGCGAGTTGCGCGCGGCAGCGGATCGCGCGGTGCGTCTGTCGAATCAGCTGCTGTCTCTCGCGCGGGCGGAGCCGGCAGAGCAGGCCGCGCGCTTCGTCAATGTCGACATGGCCGCGCTCGCGTTCGACACCGGTGCGGAATGGGTGCCGCGCGCATTGACCTCGCACATCGACCTGGGTTTTCAGCGGCTCGACGACCCTGCCAACGATCATCCGTTGATCGTGCGCGGCAATCCGGTGCTGCTACATGAAGTGATCGCGAACCTGCTGGACAACGCGCTGAAGTATGTGCCGCCGTCGCGCTTCGACGGCGGGCGCATCACGGTCACTGTGTCGCAAACCGTGACCGACGACGTGCCCATGGCCGAGATCGTGGTGGAAGACAATGGCGCGGGCGTGCCTCCTACGCAGCAAGCAGATCTGTTCAAGCGGTTCTTCCGCGGCGACGGTCAGAGCGATAACGGCGTGGACGGCGGCGCCGGTCTCGGGCTTGCGATCGTTCACGACATCATGGTCCTGCATCGCGGCAGCGTGCATTACGAAGACGCGCCCGAAGGCGGAGCGCGCTTCATCGTGCGAATTCCGCTAGTGCAAGCCGCCGTGCTGCCGCCCAACGCCAACCACGACGCGCAAGGTCACGAAAAAAAACCGGCGCACTCGGCGCCGGTCGATATGTAGCGGTGAATCCCGGCAGCGGGCTCGCCCGGCGTCATTCGCATGACGGTCCGGGCAGCGCGTGCGTCACTTCTTTTTGGCTTTTTTCGCCGATTTCGTGGACTTGGCGGACTTGGCCGACTTCGGCGTTTTCGACGCTTTAGCTGATTTAGCCGCGCCCTTCTCCTTCTCGGGCGGCGCCAGCATCGTGCCGCGGCACTTGCGCGAGCCGCAGCGGCATTCGTATTCCTTCTTCAGCTTGTTGGTCTGGCGGGCGTCGATCACGAGGCCGTAGTCGTAGAACAGCTCTTCGCCCTCGGCGATGTCGCGCAGCGCGTGCACATACACATGTCCGTCGATCTCTTCCGCTTCGCAGTTCGGCGCGCACGAGTGGTTGATCCAGCGCGCGCTGTTGCCGTTCACCTTGCCGTCGATCACCTTGCCGCTGTCCAGCGCAAAGTAGAACGTGTGATTCGGTTCGTCAGGATTGTGCGGGTGGCGGCGCAACGCTTCTTTCCAGGAAATGCGCTCGCCCTTGTATTCGATTAGCCGCTCGCCGGCCGCAATCGGTTCGAGCGCAAACACGCCTTTGCCGTGCACACCGGAACGACGCACGGCGATCCTGCGTGAACTCATTGAATGAATCCTTGTGAAGAACTGGGGATGAAGTCCGGCAGCCGTCGGAAACGCCCGCGTCTGACGCGCTGATTTTTTCTGGCGCTCATAGCAAACGCGGCGCCCTGCGAGCGCCGCGTCGACCTGCGACGCACATGCGCCACATCCGGCATCGTACACGCTGAAGACGGCTTCGTTCAACCGTCAAAAACGTCTGCCGGATATGCCCGCGCCGTGCGCATGGGCCGCTTCATCTTTGTCCAAACGAAATCTCGCCGAACAGCGCCTTCTGTTCGCGCGGTTGCGAACGCCAGTACTGCGGCGGCGCCTCGACCGTCGCGCCAAGCTGTGCAGCCGCATGCCACGGCCAGCGCGGGTTATACAGCAATGCGCGAGCCAGCGCGATCAGATCGGCATCGCCCTGTCCGATCAGTTGTTCTGCGTGGAGCGGATCGGTAATGAGCCCAACGCCGATGGTGGTGAGGCCCGTCGCTTTCTTGACAGCCTTTGCGAACGGAATCTGATAGCCCGGTTCGAGCGGAATCTTCTGCAACGGCGATACGCCGCCGGACGAAACGTCGATCCAGTCGCACCCGCGCTTCTTCAACTCTTGCGCGAACGTAATGGTGTCTTCGAGGGACCAGCCGCCTTCGACCCAGTCCGTGGCGGACACACGCACGCCGACGGGTTTGTCGGCCGGGAAAGATGCGCGCACGATGTCGAAGATCTCGAGCGGAAAACGCATGCGGTTTTCGAGCGAGCCGCCGTAGTCGTCACTGCGTTGATTGGCGAGCGGCGACAGGAACTGGTGCAGCAGATAGCCGTGCGCGGCATGCACTTCGAGTGCATCGATGCCAAGGCGCGCCGCGCGGCGCGCAGACGCCGCGAAGGCTTCGCGGATGCGATTGAGCCCGGGCGCGTCGAGCGCGAGCGGCGGCTCTTCGCCCGCCTTGTGCGGCAACGCCGAAGGCGCATGCGGCAACCAGCCGCCCTGCGATACGGGAATCAGCTGACCGCCTTCCCATGGCACGTGACTCGACGCCTTGCGTCCCGCATGCGACAACTGCATCGTCACGTTGATATGCGAATGCTTGCGGATCGCGGCGAGCACCGGCTTGAGCGCCGCCTCTGTCACGTCGTCCCACAAACCGAGATCGCTCGGCGTAATGCGGCCGTCCGGTTCGATCGCCGTTGCCTCGATGCACAACATGCCGGCGCCGGACAACGCGAGACTGCCGAGATGAATCATGTGCCACGCGGTGGCCTCGCCTCGCTCGGCGGAATACTGGCACATCGGCGAAACGACGATGCGGTTAGGAAGCGTCACGCTGCGCAGCGTGAGTGGGGAAAATAGCGCGCTCATGGATCACCGCCCAGTAGAAACCCGAGAGCGGTCGAGCATAGCACCGTGAGTCATTTGCTGCAGGCAGGCTACCGTCGCACGGAGGTGCGACGCTTAGGCTTCGTTCAGGGTTTCGCTTCTACCTGATCCAGCCATTCGCCGAACATGCGGCACGCAGCAGCCTCCAGAGCCGGACCGAATTGCGCAGTCTCGGCGCGCAACTGGCGCGCGTCGATTCCATGACTCACGAGCTCGCCTGCATTGCCGATCAGCCAACGCTCGAAGCCGTCCGTGCGAATCTCCGGATGACATTGCAACGCAAGCACGTGGCTGCCCCATGCGAAAGCCTGGTTCTCGCACGCATTCGTGGAGGCAAGACGCGTGGCGTTCGCGGGAAGGTCGAAGGTGTCGCCATGCCAATGCAGCATGGAGGTCTGCGCGCCGTCCAGATGACGTACCGGCGAGGCACGTCCCGCATCGGTCAGCGTGAGCGGTTCCCAGCCGAGCTCGGTACGGCCCCCCGGATACACGCGAGCGCCGAGCGCACGCGCGATCAGTTGCGCGCCGAGACAGATGCCGAGTGTAGGAAGCCCTGCCTGGATGCGCTTTTCGATCATCGAAAGCAGCGGCACGAGAGTGGGATAGAGCGCGTCGTCGGTGGCGCTGATCGGGCCGCCGAGCACCACCATCAGCGACGGCGTGACCGGGTTCGGCGCCTCGATGCGTGCAAAGCCGACATCGAGATAACGGACCGGACGCCCACGCTCGCCCAGCACCAGTTCGAGACTGCCCAGATCTTCGAAGTGCACGTGGCGAATGGCCAGAACTTCCTGATGCATCAGCCTGTCACCTTCAGGTTGACTGGAGACTGCCGCTACGCGGCACCGAAAAGGCTGGCAGGCGGCGAACGCCGTCTGCCGCTGCCGGTTGCAGTGTAGCGGATTGCCAGGTGAGCAGCCGCCTTACTGGGCGAAGATCTTCCAGGTCTTTTTCTGAGTGGCGACGTCAGCGGTTTCATGCACCGCGCAATCCAGACGCAGGTCCGTATCCGCCATGTTCAGATCGAGCAGCACGCAATGATGCGGCGTCTTCTTCGGATTCTTGCTCGGCTCGAAGTGCGTGCAGCTCAGGCACATGCGGTGCGGCGGAATAGTGCCCTGCGCTTCCAGTTGATGAACCGTCTTGAGCAGCGTGCGATAAAACATCGCCTGCTCGTCGTCGCGCAACGTGCCAACTGCCTTGGCGAGGAAGTCCGGCCATTGCGCGGCGCGCTTCGCAGCCGTGCGGCCGCGAGCGGTCAGGCGCACGGCGAGCGCGCGGCCGTCATCGAGCGCGCGGCGCTTTTCGACCAGCCCCTTGGTCTCGAGCGTGCTGACGGCGTCGCTGGTGGTGGCGGCGGTCAGCGCCGTTTCGCGCGCGATTTCCCCGAGCCGCATGGGGCCCTTTCGCTGCATCAACAAAACCAGGATCTCGCCCTGCGTGGGCGTGAGGCCCGCGCCTTCCGCCCACTCCCAAGCCTGGCTTCGCATTGCCGTGCTCAGTCGCAAGAGGCTGTGGGTGACTCGCCCGGTTGCCTGTTCTCCGTATACGCCTTCGCTCATAATCTTCGATTGGTTTATTTACAGCTTTTGTGCGGTGCCGGCCGATTGCTGCCGGGAACGCCCGTAGCCTGTGTGGGGTAGCCCCGCCCAAAACAGGACGAGACGGTCTCAACTATCTCAAAAATTCACCGCCTTGCAAGCCAAAGCAGTTAAGACGACATTCTATGCGAGAGCGGCGAATCGTACAGCTAAGTTATCCAACGTAATCTGTGGATAACCGTGGGACAACATCGGGCAAGACATGTGTGCCGATTCTTGATAAGCGTGCACCCTGGGTCAACCAGTCGTTAAGTTGTCCTCGTTTACCGCGGCCGACGCACCGCTGCCCAGCCCACTTATGCTTTGCCCAGCGCCTTGACTTTGCAGGAAATTATTCAGTTGTCCACAGCCCGGGGCGATGCTTGTTAACTACTACTACGTTTGTATACGTACATATTGGAAAAACCTTAAGGGCCCCGAACTGGAAAATTTTATCGTCAAAAAAACCCGCACGCGGCGGGTTTCTTACGGTTTAACACACGCTAAGGCGCCAGGCGGCTTAGGCCCGCCACTTCAGGCACTGTTGCCTGACTACTTCATGCAGCGACTTTTCCTGTTCGGCGACGCCTCTTAGCCAGGTCGCATCGTTGATCTGACCGCGCGCGATCGCGCCGATTTCGGCCAGCGCATGGCCCGAGCCCAACGCGTCGCCGTGCGGCGCGATCCGGTCAAGCGTTTCGAGGATATCTTCGGCAATGGTCTTGCGTTCGCCGGTCTGCGGATTGATGCAGGTTCCAGCCAGACCGAAGCGGCATGCTTCGAAGCGGTTGAAGGTGTAGACGAGGTAGTCGTCTTCGTGCGGCGTGATGGGCTTGTCGAGCAGCAGATGCCGCGCGAGCGTCTGGATGTAGCACGCAATGGCCGCGGCGCGATCTACAGAAAGCGGCGTATCCATCACGCGTACTTCAATGGTGCCGAAGCCGGGCTTTGGCCGGATGTCCCAATAGAAGTCTTTCATGCTGTTGACCACGCCCGTATGGACCATCTTCGAGAAATATTCTTCGAAGCTGTCCCACGTCAGCACGAATGGCGCGCGGCCCGACAGCGGAAAGGCGAACACGGAATTCAGGCGTGCCGAATGAAAGCCGGTGTCCACGCCCTGCACGAAAGGCGATGATGCGGACAACGCAATGAAATGCGGGATGAAGCGCGACATCGAATGCAAGAGGAACAACGCGCTGTCCGCATCGGGGCAGCCGATATGCACATGCTGGCCAAATACCGTGAACTGCTTCGCGAGATAGCCGTACAGCTCGGAAAGGTACTGAAAACGCGGCGTATCCACGATCCGCCGCTCGCTCCATTGCTGAAAAGCGTGCGTGCCGCCGCCGCACAGGCCGACATTCAGATGATCGGCTGCGGCCACGAGCGTGTCGCGAATCTTGCGCAGATCGGCAAGCGCCTGTTCGTGGTTCGTGCAAATGCCGGTGGACAGCTCGATCATGCTCTCGGTGATTTCCGGCGTGATGTTGCCGGGAATCTTCTGATCCTTGACGAGGCGCAACAGATCCGAGCCGGCTTTGGTCAGATCATAGTCATGCGTATTGACGATCTGCATCTCGAGTTCGACACCGAAAGTGAACGGCTTCGAATCGATGAAGGGTTCGAGTGACATGGCGTCCCCTGAGTGAGGTCGACCGGGCGGTTGTCAGAAGCCCGGCCGTTTTTTAAAGCGAATTAATCGAATCATGTGTGGCCTGCAACGCGAGGCGTTTATTCTTCGCGCCGCTCCGCGACCAGCGCGAGGCTGCGATAAACGAGCCATGGTCCGAGAATCTGCAGCACGACAATCGAACACATGACGATCGCGCGCAATTGCGGATCGAAATTCGGATACAGGTTGTAGGTATCGTCGACGAGCAGATAGGCCAGCGCCGACATGGGCGATAACGACAGACCGAGCGCCATGCCCTGCTTCCAGTTCAGTCCGCTCGGCTTCGCGAACGCGAGCACGCCGACGAGCTTCGCGACGAGACGCGCAACAATCAGGCCCAGCGCCGCGACGCCGCCAAGCGCAATGTCTTTCCATTCGAACGAAGTCAGCGTCAGAACGAACAGAATCACTGTCAGGAGCCACCCGGCGGTGCCGAAATGCTGCGGCCACAGCTGCGGCCGCGCTTCCAGATTTTTCACGATGATGCCGGCGGCCAGCAGCGCGAGAATCGTCGACAGCTTGAACAGGTGCGCGACCGCAATTGCCAGCAGGACAAGGCCGAATAACGCGACGAACGAATGCTCGTCCTGCATGTTGAGCCGCCGATAAAAGAACGTGCAGGTACGCGCGAGCAGAAACGCGAGCACCAGCGAGCCGACCAGCAGATAAAGCGGCTGCAGAATGGTGGCGAAAACATTGCCATACGCTTCCTGATGCAGCCAGCTCGAGACGAGCTTTTCGATCACCACCGCATACATGCTGTTCAACGCGGTCAGCGTCAAAAGACGCTGCGTGACCTGGCCTTCCGCGCGCAGCTCGGTCTTGAGCTGGATGACCATTGCAGGCGAAGTTGCCATGGCGATGGCCGCGAGTACCGTTGCGACCATCAGCGGCACGTTCAGGAACAGCAGCACTGGCAGAACCAGCGCGAAGGTGAGCGTGGCTTCCGCGACGCTCGACATCACCAGCCATGGATTACGGCGGATCCAGCGCAGATCGAGCCGGCTGCCAAGTTCGAACAGCAGCAAGCCGAGCGCTACGTCCAGCAGCGGCCGCGCGGCCTTGGCCGCCTCTGCGTCGATCACGCCCGAACCGGCCGCGCCGGCAATCAGACCGATGACCGCGTAGCCGGAAATACGCGGCAAACGCCACGCGCGATAGCACAACTCGCCGCACAAACCCGCGGCGAGCAACGCTAGACCAGCCCAAAAGATGGCGTCGGGTGCGAGCGGCCAGGCTGGAAAAAATGAAAACGCCGAGTTCATCGTTATGGCTTCTCCTTAGCAGCAACGGCAGATGACACGAACCAGCGTGAGCCGGCGCGAACACCGGCGAGCGGGTGAACGCACGAGACGTCCACTGTCGCAATCGCTTCGCGTGATCCGCGTTGCGAGTTTTTCAACGATCGGATGATTCGAACGTGCCGCAGTCGTAGGGAACTCGGCGCATTCTGGAGTGCGGCCGTAGCAGCCGGCACGGCACGGTGAAAGGACGCCGTCGACGTTGAATCAGAGTCGGATTGAACGGCACCGTTCCGTAGCAGCGGGTACCGCTAGAGGCAAGGCACCACGCGGAAAAGAATGGCGATTGTGCCATAGCTTGTTTAGCTTCGACCGAAAACACGCGAACATGCAGGCAAAAAGGTAAAACGTACTTTATCTTGGCGACATGTGGAAAAAGCGACCGTTTTACCGGCCCAACGTGCACGCGTTGCCGACGTGTTCGCGCACTTGTCGAGGGAGTGTGCACCGATCGCATGTGCTTTTCAGGACAGCGCTTAGCACAAGGTTTCAGACGTTGCCTGATCTGTGCGGTGACGCACGGTCCAGCTCAGGCCTTGCTGTTTACGCGTTTACTGTATGTATACGTAGTAGCAGTTAACAAGCTGCCCCGTTTTCTGTGGATAACCGCTGTTTACCGAATCGAATCAGCGCGTTGCAGACTTCATAACCGGACGCACAGCATGTGCGGCGGCGACTCGTATACGCGGGTAACTTTTTGCGGAATTGCGCGGCGGCGGAGTTACCCCGTTTACGTCCACAACGATTCCACACGAGTTGTGCCGGTAAACAGCGCAGTTATCCACAAACTGCGGTGGATAACCGGGGCGCACGCCGTGGAGTGTTAACCGGCGACGCTTCCCTGCCGCAATGCGCGAAGCAGAAAGCGCGCGGGGTCGATGTCTTCTGCGAGGTCGCGCTCCAGCGGCCACGGCTCGCCTTCGATTTGCGAGGCAATCAGTTCGGCGCCGAGCGCGGCCCACACCAGACCGCGTGAACCATAGGCAAACGCGCCATACAGGCCTTCCGCACGCGGCAGATCGAGCGGCCATGCCCCGCGCAAGCGTTCGGCGTCGCGGGCGGCGAGCGCTTCGTCGGCGAGGTTGCCGATCATCGGCATGCGGTCGCTTGTCACGCAGCGAAAAGCAACGCGGCCCGTGAGCGCGTCGCCAGGCGAGCCGGCACGCGCCGCTTGACCGGCGCGGCTGGCCACGCGCGCGAACGCCGGCAGCATTTGCGCGACGCGCTCCAGATTTTCCAGATGACCGGCCGGACGAAGCGACGTATCAGCGTCGTCGAGTTCATAGGTCGCGCCCGTCAGCGTGACGCCGTCGGGCAGCGGTATTGCATAACCCTCGCCGATCACCGGCAATTCGAGCGACGGCGCGGCGCCGCGAGGCAGCAATGTGAGCTGGCCGCGGATGCTGCGGGTCGGCGCGTGGCGCAAGCCGGCAATGCGCGCCGCATCGTGAGCGCTCGCGACGATCACGACCGGCGCCCGCGCGAGCAACTCGCCCGCCGCGTCGAACACGCTCCATCGATTGCCCGAACGCTCGAGGCGCGCGACTTCCACGCCAAAGCGCCGCTCGAGACGGTCACCGGCGGCGGCGCATTGGGCCGCGCAAAGAGACGCCGGATCGATCCAGCCGCCGTGCGGGAAGAGCCAACCGCCGCGCGCGAGCGGCGTGCCGGCGAGCTTGTGTGCGGCGTCGGCGGAAAGCGGCCTGACGAACTCCGGCGGATAGCGCAGTGCCGCGATGGCTTCGCTCATCGCGCGCGCTTCGTCTTCGTTTTCGGCGATCTGTAGCAGACCGGAGCCGTCGCGCCGGGGCGCGTGGCCGAGCCGTTCCAGCGCCGCCCAGCGCTTGAGCGCATACAGAAAGCCGGCGCGCGTGACGCGCGAGGCGACGCTGTCGTCGCGCGAAATCATTGGGTGGAACACGCCCGCCGGATTGCCCGAGGCGTCCTGAGCCACCGACGCGTGCCGCTCCAGCGAAGTGACGCGCCAACCGCGCGCCGCGAGGCGCTCGATCACCGCGCATCCCGCAAGGCCGGCGCCGATCACCACCGCGTGCCGTTCGTCGGGCGCGAACGGCCCGAGCGCGACGGGCGGTTCGTGCCGGCGCACACGCCAACGCGGCGCGAAGTGGCCGACCAGCATCGCGCGCTTCCAGCCGAAGCCTTCAACCTTGCGATACTCGAAGCCGGATTGCGTCAGCGCGCGCTTGATGTCGCCGGCGCTGCTGTAAGTGGCGAAGGTCGCCCCCTCGCCCGCCAGTCGCGCGAGCGACTTGAAGATAGCGGGCGTCCATAGTTCGGGATTTCTGGCGGGCGCAAAGCCGTCCAGATAAAAGGCGTCGGCGCGCAGCCGGAGACTCGGCAAGCTCTGCTGGGCGTCGCCGAAAACCAGCGTCAGGACCACGCGGCCATTTTCGAATTCCAGCCGATGCGTGCCCGGCACGAGCATCGGCCATTCGTTGGCCAGTGTGTCGGCAAGTGCCGCGATCGCCGGATTCATAACGATCGCGGCATACGCCCGGCGCAGGTCATCGAGCAAGAACGGATGCTTTTCCGTCGAAACGAAATGGAGCCGCTCGCAACGTGACGGATCGGCGCGCCAGGCGGCCCACGTCACGAGGAAGTTGATACCCATGCCGAAGCCCGTCTCCAGCACGGTGAAAACGCGCCGGCGGTGCCAGCGTTCGGGCAGCGCGTTGCCGCGCAGGAAAACCTGATGGGCCTGCTCGAGACCGCCGACGGCGCTGTGATAGATGTCGTCGTAGAGAGGCGAAAAAGGCGTGCCGTTGTCCCGGAACGAGAGCACGGCTGGGATGAGCGGATCGGTCATGCGCGACGCAAAGTGACGCCCCGGGTAGCGGGTGCAACGTTACCGCCAGCGCGTGCGGCTCGCCGGGCGGCGAAAAAGACGCGCCGAGCGTTGGCAAAAACCAACGTCAAAGCCCCGTCCACACTGGGTTTCGGACTTTTCAGCGAGGCCGGAGCAGCAAAAAGTGCCGTTTCCTTGCTCAATCTGTTCCAAAACCGCGTAATTCTTCGAAACCCTTGTCCTGATTGGGTTTGCGCTGCGCTATCATAGCAAGCGCCGCGAAGGGAGCGGCAGCACGGCCGACAGACACTCGCTGTCTGGCGCTTTCGATCCGGAGGGGCTCCGGAGCCGCAGCTGCTCGACGGCGCGGCGCGCGCACGTATAATCGGCGCGTTCGCGCTGTTCGTGTCAACCTAAACTCAGAAAGGAACCTTAATGAACAAACAGGAACTGATCGACGCCGTCGCAGGACAGACGGGCGCCAGCAAGGCTCAAACCGGTGAAACGCTGGACACGTTGCTTGAAGTGATCAAGAAGTCTGTGTCGAAGGGCGACGCGGTCCAGTTGATCGGCTTCGGCAGCTTTGGTTCGGGCAAGCGCGCAGCGCGTACGGGTCGCAACCCGAAGACGGGCGAAACCATCAAGATTCCGGCCGCAAAGACCGTCAAGTTCACGGCAGGCAAGGCGTTCAAAGACGCAGTCAACAAGCGCTAAGCAGATTACTGCCAGGCAGTTGACACCCGCCCACGGCGGGTTTTTTTTCGTCTTTTTTCTGTGTGAATGGATTGCGCGCGGCGCGGGAGTGGGCCGCGCGCTGGTCTTGCGGGTAATGCCGGGACGGTTGGCAGAGCCGCCTAGTCGTGGCGATGCACGATCTGGCCGTGACCGTGACCGTGCCCGTGCCCGTGACCGTGGTCATGGTCATCGTGATCGTGATCGTGGTCGTGCCCATGCCCGTGGTGATCATGATCATGATCGTCTTCGTCGAAACCCCATGCCGGAAACGGGTCGGCGAACTGTTGCCAGCCTTGCGGTCCCAGTGCGTATTCGTCGTCCGTCAGCAGGCACGCGTCGAATTTCGCCGACCACAGCATCGGGTCGATACCGACGCCGATCAGCACCAGCTCCTGGCGACGGTCGCCGATGCTCATGTCGTCCGGCGGCCCATACCAGTCGGCGGCGATTTCGGCGGCAAGTTCGGCGTCCTGATCAGCGTCGGGCCATTCGCTGCGATCCTGCGCGGCCCACCACATGCCCGCCGGACCATGCCGGCAAGCGCCGCCCGCCTGCGACAACGAGCCAGCAATGTCGTTACGCGTCGCCAGCCAGAAAAATCCCTTGCTCCGCAACACGCCCTTCCATTCCTCGTGCAGCAGCGCCCATAAGCGTTCCGGATGAAATGGACGGCGCGCGCGATAAACGAAGTTGCCAATGCCGAACTCGTCCGCTTCGCTGTGATGGCTATGGCCGTGCTCATGTTCATGCTGATTCAGTGACGCGAGCCAGCCCGGCGCGCTGGACGCCTCGTCGAAATCAAAGCGGCCGGTGTTCACCACCTGCCCGAGCGGCACCGCGCCAAAGCGGCTCACCACCTGCACGGCCCGCGGGTTGATCCGCGCGAGAATGCGTTGCAGGCGCGTCAGCTCGTCGGCGCTGACGAGGTCGGCCTTGTTCACCACCAGCACGTCGCAGAACTCGACCTGTTCGATCAGCAATTCGACGAGCGTGCGGTCGTCTTCGTCGGTGGCGGCGATGCCGCGTTCGGCGAGCGCATCCGCCGAGCCGTAGTCGCGCAGAAAGTTAAAGGCGTCGACTACCGTGACCATCGTGTCGAGCCGCGCGACGTCGGTAAGCGCCGCGCCGTCGTCGTCGACGAACGCGAAAGTCTCGGCAATCGGCATCGGCTCGGCCACGCCGGTCGACTCGATCAGGATCGCGTCGAAGCGCTTTTCGGCGGCAAGGCGTTTGATCTCGACGAGCAGATCGTCGCGCAATGTGCAGCAGATGCAGCCGTTCGACAGTTCGACCAGTTGCTCTTCGAGATGCGACAGCGCGGCGGCCTCGCGCACCAGCGTTGCATCGATATTCACGGCGGCCAGATCGTTGACGATCACGGCCACGCGCAAGCCGGCGCGATTCGCGAGGATGTGATTCAGGAGCGTGGTCTTGCCGGCGCCCAGAAAACCGGACAGCACGGTGACGGGCAATGGCGGCTGGTTCATCGCAGTACGGGAAATCGGGAGGATTGGAAGGCGCGCCGGGCCGAGCGTCGCCGCGTGAGTCTAGCGACGGTCGAGCGCCGGCGGCAGCACGAAGCCGCATTGTGCATCAAATCTGCAAGGGCCAAGAGACAGACGGCCGGGAGGGGACGCGACTTGCCAATGACCCGGCGATTCAGCGTGCGGCCGGCATCAGATTCCACTTGCGCAGGATCGCGGCGATCTGTTGAGCGTACTTGTCGCGCAACGCGGGCGTTTCCGAGTGATACGCGCCAATGGCCTGCCAGGTGTTGCCGTACTTGTTCATCTGCCGGCGCAAATGCCAGGCGGCGATGTAGACGTTCTTGCACGGCTCCATCAGCGTGCCTTGCGAGATGCCGTATTGAGCCAGCGTGGGCAGGTGAATCGAGTTGATCTGCATCACGCCGTAGTCCGTCGAACCGTTGGCGTTCTTGTGCTGCGCGTCCGGACGGTTATGCGATTCCTGCCACGCGATCGCGCGCAGGATCAACGGGTTGACCTTCTGATATTTCGCGGCTTCGTCGAAGCAATCGGCGTGTGCAGTCCCGGCCGCTGCCAACACGGTAAATCCTGCCAGAAAGGTGACGAAGGTTCGTTTCATCGGTCAAGACGACTAGGCAAACCGCGAGGGTAAGGGATCGTAATGTTGTGTATCAGACATTGTTCAGCTCAGGCGAGCCGCGAAGCCCAGTCTGGTCGCGGCATTTGGCGGCAGTACGGGAAAACCCGCGTTCGCAGCGGTGAACCGGCGACTTGAACGGCTCGTATGATACCGGCAGACCGTGACCCGTCAAGTTGGCTAACAGACATAAGCCTGCGAAAACACGGCGTTTTCGGGCGGCTTTCGATGCGCAGCGGTTCAGCTTTCAACGCCTGGCGAGCGGCCGTGAACTTTTGGGAAAACTCTCCTGGGCTTTCCTTTTGTGACAAATCAGACATGAAAAACTGTTACTGTTCCTTCTTTTCGGACATCGGATGGCCAGCATTTTAGGGCGGGTTCGCCCACCTGGCCCGCCGGCAGACCAGCCGAGCGGCGGTTTGCTCCCCTGTCCGCGCTGCATGACCGCCGGCGGCTTCCGCTGTTGGCATCGACATTACATTCCATGAGAAGAAATCGTATGGCTTTGCGTCGCGTCGCAACGGCGTTGCTGCTGGCTGGACTGATCACCGCGCAGACCGCACACGCACAGGTGACACTCAACTTCGTCAACGCCGATATCGACCAGGTTGCCAAGGCGATCGGCGCGGCGACTGGCAAGACGATCATCGTCGACCCACGGGTCAAAGGTCAGTTGAATCTCGTGTCGGAAAACGCGGTGCCCGAAGATCAGGCGCTGAAGACGTTGCAATCGGCGCTGCGCATGCAGGGCTTTGCGCTCGTCCAGGATCACGGCGTTCTGAAGGTTGTGCCCGAGGCCGACGCCAAATTGCAAGGCGTTCCCACCTACGTCGGCAATGCGCCCACCGCGCGCGGCGACCAGGTTGTCACGCAGGTGTTCGTGCTGAAGAACGAATCGGCGAACAACCTGCTGCCGGTGCTGCGCCCCCTGATCTCGCCGAACAACACCGTGGCCGCCTATCCGGCCAACAACACGATCGTCGTTACCGACTACGCGGACAACGTGCGGCGCATCGCGCAGATCATCGCCGGTGTCGATACGGCGGCGGGTCAGTCCGTGTCTGTCGTTCAACTGAAGAATGCCAACGCGCTCGACATCGCCACGCAGCTGAACAAGATGCTCGACCCCGGCGCGATCGGCAGCACCGACGCCACGCTGAAAGTGTCGATCACCGCGGATCCGCGCACCAATTCGCTGCTGATCCGCGCGTCGAACGGCGCGCGTCTTGCCGCCGCAAAAACGCTCGCGCGCGAACTCGACGCGCCGACCAGCATGCCGGGCAACATGCACGTCGTGCCGCTGCGTAACGCCGAGGCGACCAAGCTCGCCAAGACCTTGCGCGGCATGCTCGGCAAAGGCGGCGAAACCGGCTCGGCCGCAGGCGGCAACGAGGCGAATGCGTTCAACCAGAGTGGCGGCGGAATCGGCGGCAGCAATTCGACGGGCACGGCCGGCACGCCACCGCTGCCGTCGGGCGGGCTCAACACGAGTTCCATGTCTTCGCCGATGGGCGGCGGCGGCGCGGGCGGCTATGGCGCGAACAATGCCGCTCAATCCGGCGGGCTTCTGGGCGGCGACAAGGACAAGAACGAAGACAATCAGCCGGGCGGCATGATCCAGGCGGACGCCGCGACCAACTCGCTGATCATCACCGCGTCTGAGCCGGTGTACCGCAATCTGCGCGCCGTGATCGACCAGCTCGACGCGCGTCGCGCGCAGGTCTACATCGAGGCGCTGATCGTCGAGCTCAATTCGAACACGAGCGGCAACCTCGGCATTCAGTGGCAGGTCGCGAACAACTCGGTCTTTGCCGGTACCAACCTCGCAACCGGTTCCAGCAACAGCATCATCAACCTGACGGCTGCCGCCGCGGCGGCGGGCACGACCGGCGGTCTCGCGACGGCGCTTGGCTCGCAGGGTCTCCAGCAGGGCCTGAACGTCGGCTGGATTCACAACATTTTCGGCGTGCAGGGGCTCGGCGCGTTGCTCCAGGCGCTGTCGCAAACCGCGGACGCCAACGTGCTGTCCACGCCTAACCTGATTACGCTCGACAACGAGGAGGCGAAGATCGTCGTCGGGACGAACGTGCCTATCCAGACGGGCTCGTATTCGAACCTGACGAGCGGGACCGCGAGCGCCGCGTTCAACACCTATGACCGCGTCGACGTGGGCCTGACGCTGCACGTCAAACCGCAGATCACCGACGGCGGCATCCTCAAGCTGCAGCTCTACACCGAAGACTCGGCCATTGTGAACGGCACGACGAACGCGGCGACCAACCCGGCCGGCCCGCAGTTCACCAAGCGCTCGATCCAGTCGACGGTGCTCGCCGACAACGGCGAAATCATCGTGCTTGGCGGCCTGATGCAGGACAACTATCAGGTCAGCAACAGCAAAGTGCCGCTGTTGGGCGATATCCCGTGGATCGGCCAGCTGTTCCGCTCCGAGCAGAAAAACCGCAACAAGACGAATCTGATGGTGTTCCTGCGTCCGGTCATCATCAGCGATCGTGATACGGCGCAGGCTGTCACGTCGAACCGCTACGACTATATTCAAGGTGTGCAGGGCTCGTACCGTCAGGACAACAACCTGATGAAGGACAAGGACGATCCGGTGGTGCCCCCGAAGCCGACCGGCCCGAGCCAGGGCGGCTCGACGCTGAATCTGTTCGATCTCGACCAGATGCGCCGTCAGCAGATGCAGCCGCGTGTCGCCACCCCGCAGTCGAACTCTGCTCCGACGACCGCGCCGGCCCCGGCAACCGCGCCGGCTCCGACGACCGCGGCGCCGGCCGTGAACGGCGCGGTGCAAAGCAATCCGGTGCCGGTCGCGCCGTCCACCGAATCACCAGGAGTCAAGCCGTGAATACGCCGTCCATGCCGCCGTCAGCTTCAACGTCGCCGGCATCGGCGCGGGCTGGCAGAACGCCCGCCAGTGGAATGCCGGCTGCGGGCCTTGCATCCGCGGGCATAGCGGAGCAGGCGGAACGCGCGGCGCCGTCGGCGATTGCCGCGCGGCTCGTGCCTTACGGCTTCGCTCGCAGTGGCCAGATACTGGTCGCACACCAGCACCCCGACAGCCTCGAAGTGTGGATCAGCGAGCGCACGAGCGAAGCGGCGCTCGCCGAAGTCGCGCGCAATTTCGGCGCGGTTTCGGTGGTGCGTCTTCCCGCCGATGAGCTCGCGCAGGCGATCAATCAGGCCTATGCGCGCCAGGACGGCAGCGCGGCACAGGTGGTCGGCGAGGTGGAAGGCGAAGTCGACCTGTCGCGCCTCATGCAGGACATTCCCGAGGTGGAAGACCTGCTGGAATCGGAAGACGACGCGCCGATCATCCGCATGATCAACGCGCTCCTCACGCAGGCCGCGCGCGAACAGGCGTCGGACATTCACATCGAGCCGTTCGAGAACGCGTCGGTGGTGCGCTTTCGCGTGGACGGCACGCTGCGCGACGTCGTCCGCCCGAAGAAAGCGCTGCACGGCGCGCTGATTTCGCGGATCAAGATCATGGCGCAGCTCGACATCGCCGAAAAACGTCTGCCGCAGGACGGCCGCATCACGCTGCGCGTGGGCGGCCGGCCGGTGGATGTGCGCGTCTCGACGCTGCCCACCGGCCACGGCGAGCGCGCGGTGTTGCGTCTGCTCGAAAAAGACGCCACCCGCCTGAACCTCGAGGCGCTTGGCATGGGTCAGGACACGCTCGGCAAGTTCGACAAGCTGATCGGCAGGCCGCACGGCATCGTGCTCGTGACCGGCCCGACCGGTTCGGGCAAGACGACCACGCTGTATGCGTCCATGTCGCGTCTGGAAACGGCAACCACGAACATCATGACGGTCGAAGACCCGATCGAGTACGACCTGTCGGGCATCGGCCAGACCCAGGTAAACGAGCGGATCGGCATGACCTTCGCACGGGCTCTGCGCTCCATATTGCGGCAGGACCCCGACGTCATCATGATCGGCGAAATCCGCGACCTGGAAACCGCACAGATCGCCGTGCAGGCTTCGCTCACCGGCCACCTCGTGCTGGCCACGCTGCATACCAACGACGCCGCTTCGGCCGTCACGCGTCTGACCGACATGGGTGTCGAGCCGTATCTGCTGGCGTCGTCGCTGCTCGGCGTGCTGGCGCAGCGGCTCGTGCGGCGATTGTGCCCAGTGTGCCGGGAACAGCGCGTCGAAGAAGACGGCAGCGTGCGCTGGCATCCGGTTGGCTGCGACAAGTGCGGCCAATCAGGCTATGCGGGCCGGCGCGGCGTGTACGAACTGCTGTTGATCGACGACGAAATTCGGACGCTGATTCATCGCAATGCGTCGGATGCCGAAATTCTCACCGCGGGCCGCGCGCAAGGCATGCACACGCTGCGCGAGGATGCGCAGCGCTGGCTCGAGTCGGGGCTCACATCGCTAGAAGAAGTGATTCGCGTGACGGGCGGAGCGTAAGCGCATGCCGGCATTCCGTTTCGAGGCGATCGACGCAGCGGGCAAGGCGCAAAAAGGCGTGCTCGACGCGGACAGCGCGCGCGGTGCGCGCACCAATCTGCGTTCGCAGGGACTCACGCCGCTCGTCGTCGAACCGGCGGCCACGCGCACGCGCGGCGAGCGCAATCAGCGTCTTTCGCTGGGACGGCGGTTGTCGCAGCGCGAACAGGCGATTCTCACGCGGCAGCTCGCGAGTCTGCTGATCGCGGGATTGCCGCTCGACGAAGCCCTCGCCGTGCTGACCGAGCAATCGGAGCGCGACTACATTCGCGAGCTCATGGCGGCGATTCGCGCCGAGGTGCTCGGCGGCCACTCGCTCGCCAATGCGCTGACGCAACATCCGAAAGACTTCCCCGAGATTTACCGCGCGCTGGTGGCGGCGGGCGAACATACCGGCAAGCTCGGCCTCGTGCTGTCGCGGCTCGCGGACTACATCGAGCAACGCAACGCGCTCAAGCAGAAGATCGTCCTCGCGTTCACTTACCCGACCATCGTGACGATCATCGCATTCGGCATCGTCACGTTTTTGCTGAGCTATGTGGTGCCGCAGGTGGTCAACGTGTTCGCGAGCACGAAGCAGCAACTGCCCTTCCTCACGATCATGATGATGGCGCTATCCGGTTTCGTGCGGAACTGGTGGTGGGCCGTGCTGATCGCCGTGGCCGTGCTGTTCTATGTGGTGCGCTCGACACTCAGGCAAGCCGGCCCGCGTCTCGGGTTCGACCGGTGGCTGCTCACCGCCCCGCTGCTCGGCAAACTCGTGCGCGGTTACAACACGGTGCGGTTCGCGAGCACGCTCGGCATTCTGACGGCGGCGGGCGTGCCGATTCTGCGCGCGCTGCAGGCTGCCGCCGAAACGCTCAGCAACACGGCGATGCGCGGCAACATCGACGACGCAATCGTGCGCGTACGCGAAGGCACGTCGCTCTCGCGCGCGCTCGGCAATACAAAGACGTTTCCGCCGGTGCTGGTCCACCTGATCCGCTCCGGCGAAGCAACCGGCGACGTCACGACCATGCTCGACCGCGCCGCCGAAGGCGAGGCGCGCGAGCTCGAACGCCGCACGATGTTCCTGACAAGTCTGCTGGAGCCGCTGCTGATTCTGGCGATGGGCGGCGTGGTGCTGGTGATCGTGCTGGCGGTGATGCTGCCGATCATCGAGTTGAACAACCTGGTGCAGTGACGCGGGCCCGGTGACGCGCGCGGCTGCGTTACGACAGTGCGGCGCGGCCCGGGCGATAGGACCGCTTTAACGAACGTAGATGGTCGGGCCCGCTGCGTTGGCCGGCAGGAATACTTCGGAATGGGCGCCATTGCGATCGATCACGATGGAGCGGGCGCGCACTTCGGAGAGCTTTGCGCCTTGCATCAGCGTACCGCCGAGCGAGACCGCATGCGGCGGCTCGCCGCCCACGCTGACGATGGCCGCGGCGCCTTTCTGCAGCGCGAGGATGCCGAACAGATGCACGTCCTGATTGACCGTGCGCGTGAGCTGTCCGCCGAACAGCGTGGCGGCCTGATCGGTCGAGACCTGCGCGTGTGCGGCGGCTGCCGGCAGCGGCGCGCCGGACATCGTGGTGAGCGTGATGGTCCAGTAGGTCAGCGTCGCGCAGAAAACGGCGAACAGCGCGAGCGACAGAAGTCGGATTTGGAGGGCGTTCATGCGCCTCATTGTACGGACTATTGTGAAAATTGCGTTGGGTTGAAACCCTTCAACTGCGTGACATTAAAATGACCGGCCGGGCGTGTTCAATCGCATCCAAAGTGCTAGACGCGAACTTCCGCAGTCAAAAATTTATCTGAAAAGAGGTAGCAAGCTATGCAACTGTCGACCACTCGCCGCACAGCAATCGCGGGTCTGCGCAGCCGCCGTCAACGCGGCTTCACGCTGATCGAAATCATGGTCGTGATCGCGATTCTCGGCATCCTGGCCGCGTTGATCGTGCCGAAAATTATGAGCCGTCCCGACGAAGCGCGGCGCGTCGCCGCGAAGCAGGACATTGGCACCGTGATGCAGGCACTCAAGCTTTATCGCCTGGACAACGGCCGCTATCCGACTCAGGAGCAAGGCCTGCGCGCGTTGATCGAAAAGCCCGCCACGGACCCGGTGCCGAACAACTGGAAAGACGGCGGCTATCTGGAGCGTCTGCCGAACGATCCCTGGGGCAACAGCTATCAGTATCTGAATCCGGGCGTGCACGGCGAAATCGACGTGTTCAGCTACGGCGCGGACGGCAAGGCAGGCGGCGAAGGCAATGACGCCGACGTGGGCTCGTGGCAATAGACAATACCCATGCGCGTGTCGCGACCACTCCGCCGCCTCACGCGGCGGGCGCGGCGCTGCGCGTGCGCGGCCGCGCCGGCATGAGTGCCAACGTCACCGCTAAGGTCAACGCCAACGCAAGCCGCCGGCTTCAGGCGGGTTTCACGCTGCTCGAAATGATGGTGGTGCTGGTGATTGCAGGCCTGCTGGTGTCCTTGACCGCCTTGACGATGACGCGCAATCCGCGCACGGACCTGAACGAGGAAGCGCAGCGTCTCGCGCTGCTGTTCGAGTCGGCCGGCGACGAAGCGCAAGTGCGCGCACGTCCCATCGCATGGCAGCCGCTGGACGGCGGCTTTCGCTTCGACCTGCGCACGGACGACGGCTGGCGTCCGCTGCGCGACGACGTGCTCAAGCCGCGCCAGTGGGAAGGCGGCGTGACCGGAGTGACGATCGACTATCCGGGCTCGGACTCGCACGCGAGCCGCGTGGTGTTCGGCACGGAGGCGATCGACGTGCCTGTGCGCATCACGCTGTTTTCCGCCGTGGGCCGCGCGACGATTGTCGGCACCGGCAATGGCCGCTACGAGGTGCACTGACATGCGTCGTCGCAGCAGCACGGCGGCCCGCGCGGCCGTCAACCGCGAGCGCGGTTTCACGATGATCGAGGTGCTTGTCGCGCTCGCGATCATCGCAGTCGCGCTGGCTGCATCGTTGCGCGCGGTCGGCGGGCTCGCGAGCGGCGAGGCCGATCTTCACCGGCGCCTGCTCGCCGGCTGGAGTGCGGACAACACGCTCGCGCAATTGCGTCTCACGCATGCATGGCCGAATGTCGGCTCGACGAGTTTCGATTGTTCGCAAGGCAATCTGCAGTTGATCTGTACAGAGCAGGTAACGGCGACGCCAAACCCGGTGTTTCGCCGCGTCGAAGTGATGGTGACGATGCCTGGGCGTTCCGGCAATCTCGCCCAGATGGTCACGGTGGTCGCGAATGAAACCAATCGTTCGCTCTGAGCCCCGCCGCAGTCGCAGTCGCAGCCTCGGCCGCGTGAGCCGGGGCGCGCATGGCTTCACGCTGATCGAGCTGCTGGTCGCGATCGCGATCCTTGCGGTGATCGCCGTGCTGTCGTGGCGCGGGCTCGACCAGATCATTCGGGGCCGGCAGACCATCACGAACGCCATGGAAGACGAGCGCGTGTT
Source organism: Burkholderia sp. WSM2230 (assembly GCF_000472445.1). Classification (GTDB taxonomy): domain Bacteria; phylum Pseudomonadota; class Gammaproteobacteria; order Burkholderiales; family Burkholderiaceae; genus Paraburkholderia. The sequence continues at coordinate 404,406 of NZ_AXAJ01000002.1, read as the reverse complement.
CGCGCAGCTGTTCGACCAGATGCGCATCGACGCGCGCCAGGCCGCCTCCGACGACGAGTCCGGCCAGCCCGCCGTGTCGCTCGCGGGCGGCGCCTTGCAGATCGTGCGGCAGATGAACTTGCCCGGCTCCGCGCCGCGTTTGCAAGTGGTGCGTTACCGCGTCACGGAAGGCCGCGTGATCCGCTATGCGTCGCCGCCGCTAGCCAATGTCGGCGATCTTCGCGCGGCCACGCGCGGCGGCGAAGGCGAAGGTTGGTCGGCCGTGCCGTTGATGGGCGGCGTCGGCGCGATTTCCGCGCGCCTCTATGTGCCGCGCGTCGGCTGGACCACGCAGATGAAGGACGTGCAAGGCGCGATCACGGAAGCCGACAACAACCTCAAGGTGCCGCAGCTTGGCAACGCGCCGCTGCCGCGCTCGGTGACGGGGCTGGAAGTGAGCGTGGGCGCGAAGTCGCTCGCGCGTCCCATCACGCGGGTTTTTCTGATTGGAGAATGAGATGAGATTCTCCTCTTTCCATGCGCGACGCCCGGCCGTTGTCTTGCGGGACGAGCGCAATTCGCGCGCGGCGGCCCGGCGTCACGCGACGCAGCATGCGCAACGTCCGCAGCAGCGCGGCGCGGCGATCATCAGCGCGCTGCTGGTGGTGGCGCTGTCGGCGATCCTCGTCTCCGGCATGTTGTGGCGTCAGCAGGTCCAGGTGCGCCGGATCGAGAACCAGCGTCTGCTCGCGCAGGCGCAATGGGTCGCGCGCGGCGCGCTCGACTGGACGCGTCTGATTCTTCGCTCGGAAGGCGATACGTCCGCGGGCATCACGTACCTCGGCGGCGTGTGGGGCGTGCCTATCGCGAAGACGCGGCTGTCCGACTTCCTCGGCCAGATCGGCGAAGTGCGCGCGCAGCAGGGTGCGGCGACCTATCTTTCGGGATCGATCGAAGACGCTCAGGCAAAGTTCAATCTGCGCAACCTGGTCGCGAGCCCCGCGCCCGGTGTGATGCAGCTCGACACGGAGCAGATCGGCGCCTATCAGCGGCTGCTGGTCTCGCTCGGCGTGAACAGCCAGCTCGCGAAAAACACGGCGGTGCAGGTGCGCGCGAGTCTGCTCCAATCGGCCACGCGGTTCCAGACCGTCACGTCGACGTCCGGCACGACGTCCACGCCGGCTATCCAGGGCGGCGCGACGGGTGGAGGCTTCACCGACAAGCCCGGTATCGAGGACAGCGAAGACAGTGCCGCGCACGCGCCGCTGCAAATGACGAGCGTCGATTCGCTGCTCGACATTCCCGGCTACACGCCGGAGATGGTCGCGCGCTTGCGGCCCTTCGTCACCGTGCTGCCCACGGTGTCGGCCGTCAACATGAATACGGCATCCGCCGAGGTGATCGCGGCGGTGGTGCCGGGCATGAGCCTGTCCTCCGCGCAGGCGTTTGTCGCGCGCCGGCAGACAGTGTTCTTCCATAACGTGGGCGATGTGCAGCTCGCGTTGCGCGGCGCGGGCGTGCAGTCCGTTTCCATCGATCCCGCCGAGCTCGACGTCAACACGAACTACTTCCTGATTCACGGCCGCGTGCAGCACGAGCGCGCCGAAGTGGATCGCACGACGCTCGTCTATCGCGATGCTTTGACTCACACTACGCGTATCGTGCGGGTACAAGACCAACTATGAACAACGCCTTTCCCAGAGAGAGTGGCCTTTGAGCACGCTGATCGTCTTATTGCCGCCGCGTGATCCGGCGGTGCCGTCGCAGGAATGGCAGCTGCCGGACTTGCCGTTCGTGCTGCTCGACAAGTCGGGACGCACGCAGCGCGCCGGGCGTTCGGCGCTTGCGCTGTTGCCGCGCGCCACATCGACGGTGCTGATGGTCGCCGCGCGCGACCTGCTGATGATGCCGGCCACGCTGCCGCCGCTGCGCGGCCCGAAGCTGCGCCAGGCGTTGCCGAATATCGTCGAGGATCAATTGATCCAGGACCCGCAAACCTGTCATATCGCCGTCGATCCACAACCGGCCGCGGGCGGGCGGCAGGTGCTCGCGATCGTCGACCGTGGATGGTTCCGCTTTATCTGCGAAGCCTTTTCCGCTGCCGGTCACCGCAGCTTGCGCGCCGTGCCCGTCACGCGCTGCCTGCCGGAGGCGCCGCTTGCGGCGCCGCTCGAAGTCGCGGAAACGGTGAGCGCGGCCGAGCCGGCACTGGCGGGCGCGGGCCCGGCTGCGGGCACCCCGGCGCGCGATACCGCGCCGGGCAGACGCGCGGCCAATGCATCGTCGGATGCCGCGCCTGAAGTGGTGCCCGAAGTCGCGCCCGAAGTCGTCCCGATGGTAGCGGCCGTACTTGGCACGGTGGTGCAAACTGCGCCGGCCATGCTGCTGGAAGGCGCCGTGGAAAGCGGCACGCCGCGCGTCGAACTGGCGATTGCACGCGGCGCGCAAGGCGAAGGACTGGCGGTGCCGGCGAGCGCGGTGAACGCGACGCTTGCCGCGCTCGCCGGCGCAACGCCGGTGTCGCTCTACATGCTGACCGAGGTGCCGGGCAACGAGCCGGGTCTCGGCGCGAGCAGCCCGGCGCGGCTCGCCGCGCATGTGCACGGCGCGAGTCCGTTGCCGTTCGAGCAACTCGCGCGGCGCGCGCTCTCGTGCCGCTTCGATCTGTGCCAGTTCGAGTTCGCGTCGCAGCCATGGCGGCTCGACCGCGCGACGCTGCGTCGCCTGCGCCTGCCGGTGCTGCTGGCGGCGGGCGCGTTGCTGGTCGCGATCGTGGGTGCGAATGTGCAGTGGCTGATGCTGTCGCGTCAGCGTGACGCGATCAACACGCAGATGACCGAGTTGCTGCTCAACGCGTTCCCGAAGACGACAGTCGTGCTCGATGCGCCCGATCAGATGTCGCGTCAATTGCAGCAACTGCGCGTGGCAGCCGGCCAGTTGTCGCCCGACGACTTCCTGTCGCTTGCCGATGGTCTCGCGCGGTCGCTGCCGCCGGTGCCCGTCAACGGCATTGCCGCACTGGATTATCACGACCGACGGCTCGACGTCACCTTCAAGCCCGAGGTCAAGCTCGATCCGGATTTCGCGAAGCGCCTCGCGCGCAACGGACTCAACGGCGCGGTGGACAGCAATACCGGCAAGTGGACCATCAGGAACGGACAATGAAAGCTGAACTCGCTCAAACTTGGGCAGGCTTCTGGGAGCAGCGGACCGACCGCGAAAAAGCGCTGCTGACGTGGGGCGGCGCTGTGCTGGCGGTGGTGATCGCGTGGTCGGTGCTGTGGGCGCCCGCGCAGGAGGGGCGCGCGCGTCTGCGTGAATCGCTGCCGACCTTGCAGCGCCAGCTCGCGCAGATGACGGCGCAAGCCAACGAAGCGCGCCAGCTCTCGGCGGCGGCTCAGGGTGTCGCGCCGACCGGCGGCGCGCTGAAGGACGCGCTTTCCGCATCGCTTGCCGACCATGGCCTTGCGGCCACGCAGGTGCAGGTGATCGGCAACGCGGTGCAGGTGCAGATGAAGAACGTGTCGTTTCCCGCGTGGACGACCTGGGTCGACGACGTGCGTCGTCAGTTCAAGGTACAGGTCGCGGAAGCGCACGTGACCGCGCTCAAGGAAGACGGCCAGGTGGATCTGACGGCGTCGCTGCAGCCATCCACGGTGAAATGAGCGCGCTGGCACGGGATCTCGCATGACTTACTGGATGCGGCGCCTGCGCGCCGCCCTGCCCTGGTTGCTGGTCGCAGTGTTGTCCAACGCGGTTGTGATGGTCGCCATGTTGCCGGCCGCGTGGATCACGCCGCAGTTCGCCCGCCAGAGCGGCGGGCACGTGAACCTCGTGGATCCGGCCGGGTCGCTCTGGCACGGCTCCGCCACGCTGATGCTGGCCGCCGGCTCCGATATGAGCGCCGCGACGCTGCTGCCTGGGCGAATCGAATGGCGCACTGCGTTCTGGCCGCTCTTCACGGGCCGCGTGCGCATGACCATGCGGCATAGCGAGGCGATGCCGGACCCGATCACCATCGACGCGACGCCGCGCAGCGCGAATCTGACGCCTGGCACGATCGCCGTGCCCGCTTCGCTGCTGACCGGTCTCGGGGCGCCATTCAACACGCTCGACCTGCAAGGCGATGTGCGGCTCTCGTGGTCCGACTGGCGCAGCTTCAACCGGGAGGCGTTCGGTCAGTTGACCGTGGCGCTCAACGACGTGAGTTCGCGGGTTTCGCCGGTGAAGCCGCTCGGCTCATACCAGCTTGCGTTTCAGGCCGAAGGCGTGTCGTCCACGCTCGAATTGCGGACCATCAAGGGGCCGTTGATGCTGAGCGGACGTGGCGTGGTGTCGCCGGCTTCCACGTCGTTTCGCGGCACGGCGACCTCCGCGCCCGAGGCGCGCGAGAATCTGGCGGGCCTGCTGAACCTGCTCGGAAGGCCGAGCGGACCGGACACCGTGACCTTGTCGTTCATGCATTGAGCGAGGTTCGGGCTCGAGGGCCCTGCGAATGTGCAGGGGAACGGAATACGTTGGACTGGCCACCATCGAAAAATCAAAGGCTTACCAGTTTACTCGCTCGCGCGTTTCACGGCCCGGAAGCGAAATAGGTTGGACTTGCCGGGTTTGCGATGCGAATTCGTTGGATTCGCACGCGAGTAGAAGTTGGCATGCGGTTCCCCTGCCACGGAAGGCTGCGTGCGGCCATGACCGGTCAATCGACGAAGCCGCATCGATCGTCGACAATATGCCTTGGTTCAACGCCCGAGCGTCCGGACGCCCATGATCCACGACTATGACCTTTCGGTTATCTTGCCGCGTCTCAGCGGCCCTCTTCGCGAGATACTCCACGCCGAGCTTTCTATCGGTAACGTGATGGTCGAGGTCAGCAGTGGTTGGCCAATGCCAAACGTGAATGTATGGCTAAAGAACCCGCTGAGCCAAAAATATGTGACCAATTATCCAGACCTCGAATACGCCTATCTCGGAGACCCGAGAAACTGGCTGGAGCATTACATCGACACCCGGATCGGAGCGATGGTTGCAGCGAAGTGCTAGCGCATGAGCCGTCAGGCTCTCGCGCCAGTGGCGTAGAGATGGTCGACGCAGTACGCGCTACCATTCAACTGATTCTTCTTGCAGCCGCTCCACATGCATTTCGCTGCTGTATTTCCTCCACGCGACTGAGCAAGATACTCCTTACGCAGAGCCTCGTCTGAAGTGCTCCAGCCTTCCACATCTGCGACCTTTACCGCAAGCTGCATCTGGTATTTTTCCCACTCATCGGCAGCCCATAGCTGTCCGCATACTGGGCATCGAAGAAGCGCTCTCCAGGAACCAGAATCCACATGCTGGAAGCCGGGAAACAGGGAAGACAAAGTTCCGTCAATCCGGCGTATCGCAGGCTGATCGTGGCAATCACATTTCATGGGTTTACCGCGGTCGCTCACCGCTGAATGAAAGGCTCAATGATGCACTATTTCGGATGACCGCTATCGCGCACAACGAACATCGCCTTTGGGCATCGCGCGTTCACCGGAGATCATCCTCGCACTCGGTCGGCGGGCTCCGGTCGGCCACAAACGGTTATTCGACACGGGCTCCTCAATCGTTGACAATGCCGACAAATTTGCCAGTTCCGTACACGAACATGAACATGAACCTACTTGGACATCGCATACTCCATCGACCAGCGACCGGGTCGGGGGGGCTACCTGCACTGAAAGAACCTCTGCGGACTTCCTGATAGACGGACAGTCTTTGCTGGAAATGCTGGTGAAAAATGTTCGAGGACACTCCGATTTCATGGGTTGCTTTGTGAGCGGGTACGGAGGAGTGCGAGCGTATTCGCGCGACGCTGCTCGACGCTCCGCCTGAGAACGGAATGCGTGTGCTGCTTTACATCTGTCCAGAGTGCGGCGACATTGTATGCGGGGCATATGCTGTCATGGTGCGACGAGAACAAGAGTCTGCATATGGGACAGCTTCGCCTACCAAACGAGCGAACGAGAATTGAAGGAGGTTGAGGCGCTTCGCCCTTTTGTTTTCAGCGCAACTATGTATGAGCCGCTGTGCTCGCTGCTGCTACGTTTGCTGGGACCCCCCTAGGTCTGCGGCAACAGGCGGCCGAGGCTGCCGCTAATCACATCAATACGCTTCACCAACAATTCCTGGGCGGTTGGTTCTCTGCCTCGGCAACGTAAAAATGAAATCTTTTCGGTCTGGTACTTACGCGTCCCTTCTGACAGCCTTCGTAACGCTAGTAACGATTTTGTTGTTGGATCGGTCCGAACCTCGGCGTTGGCCTGCCTTGCTGGGATGCTTCGCGATCTGTGTTTACGGACTTTACATAGTGTTCTGCGCCGCTGCGGGGACTGCGGTCAGATACGGGGCCATCGCGATACCGATTCAGACTAACGTTGGACGGTGCTTTCATTTCATCTCCGGGATTGCCTTCATTCTTATCGGCATCGGAATAACGTGGCGGTAGTCGGCCAACATGAGACATCGGACAAAGCCGGCAGGATCGGCGACAATCCGCTTTGGATGAAAATATTCCGCGCTACCATGTCCAACAAACAAAGACACGTTTGTCAAAGATTCGGCGCAGGCTACATGCCGCCCGAGGCGAACCAAAAGGTAGGGATCTCGCTCGCGTCGCTTGAGCATTTACCGCTTCACGCGGTTAGGCTGTCTCCCGGGAACGGTAGGAGCGGTTGGTATATCTACGGTGGCGAGTACTCACCGGATGCTGACTTCTACCAGCCGCTTTATGTCGCTCACTTGACCGAGCGTTGTCCAAACATCGTTCCTTACTTGGCACTGCCGCCGGGATGGCGTGTATTGCTGGCGCCGGACTATGAGGATGTCTGGTTCGCCGGTGAACTGCTGAAAGAACGCCATTGATAGCCTGTAACGGCCACAAGCGGCCGTTCGGCAAGAATCCGTGAATCGTCAATCCGAGCAATCAGCCTAGTTCTTAATGCCGATAGCAAAAGCGGCCCCCCCCGCCCGCAGACTATCTCTCGAAAATGCTGTTTCACAAAAGACCCGAATTTCGACGCCCACCGCTGAGTCCGTATCGGGAACGAAGTCTGGTCGATCGTGCGACCACCTTGTTCTCTTGGCTAGGTCGGGGAATATTCGGTCTTTTGACCGTTGTCTTGTTACTCGTGACAGCGGCGGCAGGGCCTGGAGCGGACTTGCCAACATCGAAGAAAGGGTGGTTCGCATTGGCTGCCATCATCGGTGGTGGCGTCCTTATTTGTATAGTTGCAGTTCGCTGGATGCGCCTTCCGGTTACTCAGTAAAGGTAATGACGTGCACAGGAGGGCTCGCCTCGGATCGGTATCTTGCTTCTTGCAGAGGGGCGCTGGCGAGGGATACTGGGACTTACGAGGCAGAGTGCGGCCACAAACGGTCATTTGAGATTGGGATTCGGATCGTCGACAATTTCCCACCTCAGCGTCACAGCGATCCCGCTCGGCAAATCAAGGTCGAATGATCGACGCGGTATGCGTCATGCCGGCAGACAGACTGCTAGCCGCTCCAGTCGCCAGAGTAAAGGTCGTAGACCATCATGTGCTGTAGCGCTTCTCGAATCTTGTCCTCGCCGACTGCGTCAAACAAGCGGGTCGGGATTGCGATCCCGACGTGTTCAGAGTCGACCGAAAATACTTCAGCTCTACCGTTGAGGAAAACCAGGCTGCGCTCAACGTCCCTCAGGGATACACCGCGAACCATAAGTTGAAAGCTCATGCCCGTTTTACTCGAATATCGGCCACGTCCCCGAGCGCCCGTTGAAGACAATCTTCAAGCTCGCCTGTCACTTTTTGTCCACGGACGTCATAGACCACCACAAATCTTGCAGCAGGCAGGGGCACGTGCTGTCGGCCAAAGAGTACACGTGCCCGAACGAACGCAAAGCTGAGGTTCAGCGCTGCTTGCGTCTCGACAAAATGATTAGCGATCAGTGTATGTTCCCTGGCGTCGGCTGTAGAAAACTCTGGCGTGAACATCATATTTTGATCCGAACATCCCAGACTGTTGAACGGCCGTTCTGGAGAAAACTGAAGGGCAGTTCAGGGTCGTAAAGCGTCTCTCGCGCTCCCGCAGGAAACGTCGATCAGTACAGTACCCAGACGGCGAACTACGCCGCCCGGTGATCCTTCGATCTGCGGTTTCAGGGCAGTCCAGTCAATCTCGTGCTTTCGAGTCCAGCCAACCGTTCCTTAGTCCAACTAATTCGGTTTCCCAACAAATGCGCGGCCAGGTCAGATTCGGTTAGTTGAAAAAAGAGGCATGACTGGTTGCGTTGACCGGCCATGCCTCTTTGCGTTTCCGCGTTCCGCGGGCGGTGCATTCGCTTCGCCCGGCGAGCTTCAATTACTTAGCGGTGGCGTCTGTGTCTGCCTGGGCGCTGTTATGGCGCCCGTTTGTGCCACCGGCGCGGCCGCTGATGCCGGCAGTGGCGCCGGTGCCGCCACGTCACCGGTTTCGCGGTTCATCTGCGACATGTCCCAGCCGCCGCCCAGCGCCTTCACCAGTCCGACCGACGACACCATGCGCTGCCCCGCGATGGTCTGCAGCTTCTGCTCGGCCGTGAACGCCGTGGTTTGCGCGGTCAGCACATTGACGTAGCCGACCGTGCCCGCCTTGTATTCGTTCGTCACGATGGCAAGCGCCTGACGCGCCGACTCCACCGCCTGCTGCTGGACCACGATTTCCTGTTCGAGGATGCGCTGCGACGCGAGGTTGTCCTCCACGTCCTGGAACGCCGTTAGCACCGTCAGACGGTAGGTAGCGACACTCTCGTCATAGGCGGCGCGGGCTGCTTCCGTTTTCGCGCGGCGCAGGCCGGCGTCGAACAGCGTTGCCGCGAGTTGCGGCCCGACCGTCCAGAACCGCGATGGCGCCGTCAGCAGTTGTGAGAACACCGAGCTTTCGAAGCCGCCGGTCGCCGACAACGTCAGCGACGGAAAAAATGCGGCAATGGCGATGCCGATCTGCTCGTTGGCCGCCGCAGCTTTGCGCTCGGCCGACGCGATATCTGGCCGCCGTTCGAGCAGCGCCGACGGCACTTGCGCCGGCACGGCGGGCGGCGTCGCGGTGAGCGGCATGGGCGGAATCGAGAAGGTGGAGGCCGGTTCGCCCACGAGCACCGCGATGGCATGCTCGTCCTGCGCGCGCTGCACGCCGTTGTCGATTGCGGATGCCTGCGCCGATTGCAACTGCGTTTGTGCCTGAATCACGTCAGAGCGCGCGGCCACGCCCGCGGCGTACTGGTTCCGCGTGAGTTGCAGCGAGCGCTGATAGGCGGCGACGGTTTCGTCGAGCAGTTTCTGGTTGGCGTCAAGCGCGCGCAGCGCAAAATAGGTCTGGGCGAGCGTGGCTTGCGCCGACAGACGCGCGTTCGCCAGATCCGCTGCCGCGCCTTGCTGGCCGGCCTTCTGCGCGTTGACCGAGCGGCTTACCGAGCCCCACAGGTCGGGCTCCCAGCTTGCGTCGAGTTGCAGGCTATAGCTGTTGGACACGCCCGAGCGGCTGACGCTCGTCGAACTCGTGGTCGACGAAGAACCGCTCCCTGAGCGCGTGGCGCCCGCCGTCAGGCCGACAGTCGGAAAATACGCCGCGCGCGCCTCGCCGACCAGCGCGCGCGCCTGCCGGTATGCGGCGGCATATTGCGCGATGGTCTGGTTGGCGGCGTTCAGTTTGTCTTCGAGCGCATTGAGCTGCGGGTCCTGATAGATCGTCCACCATGCTCCGCGGTCCTGTTGATCCGCCGGTTCCGCGACTTTCCACCCGGGCGCGGCTTCCTTGTATGACGCGGGAATCTCGGCGGCGGGGCGCTTGTAGTCGGGGCCGACCGCGCAGGCGGCGACGAGGCCCGCAGCGGCGAGCGCTACCGCCATGGTCAGGGCGCGCGGCGCAGATGTCCGCGCGGGTGAGATTAGGTCAGACTGCATGCACTGTTTCCTTCTGGACGCCACGATGCCGCCGACGACGGCGCCGGCCTGTGGATGTGCCGGCATGTTAGCGTATGAGCCCGCCAGGCGCGGGAAACAGAAAGGGTAATTCGCGCAGCGACGAAGGTGTGTTACTGACGGTGTCGCGAAGGTTACGCGCTGTTACCGGCGGGAGGAGCGGGGCGGATTTTCCTGCGCGCCAGCTTCCCGGCCGCTGCCCGGCACGGCGCTTCGCCGCGCGCCTGGCAGGCGCTCGTTGCGCCATGCGCCGTGGCGGCGACAGCGCTTGCCGGAAGTGCGGTCGGCGCCGCCATTTCCGCCGATTGTCCCTGCGCACCCTTGCGCGCCCGACGATGCTCGACCCAAGCCAGTACCGCGACGCCTACCGATCCACCGGGCAGCACGAACAGCACCGCGAACAACGCGAGCTTCCACCAGCGGCGCGGCCCCTGGAAGCTGTGCAAAGTATGCAAAGCGGAATCGGTCAGGGAGCGGCCGAGGCCGCCGAGGGTATTTTTCAGGTACAGCATGGGAGGAACATCCTTGGGTCACGCCGGGTCAGCGGCGGACAAAAAAGCGGTCAGAACATAGGCTCGGTTGGCGCGAATCGCGTAACTCGTTGCTTAACATAATATTGACTATGCAAGTAAATTTCAAGATACTGTGCGCGTTGCACGGCCCCATTGTTGTTTTTCGGCGGCTTGCACGCCTCTTAATCCGGTTTGCTGCAATGTCCCCGTACCCAAATGACTGACGGCCCCTACAAAGCCGACGAAATCCGGCTCGATACGAGCCTCGGCTATTACCTGTCGAAAGCGCGGAATGTGCTGGTCGAGCGCACGGATCGGGCGGTCAAACCGCTGGGACTGACGGCGCAGCAGATCGGCGTGATCCTGATGCTCGCTGCCGGCCGCGCGAATACGCCGTTCGAGTTGTCGCGCGTCATGTCTTACGACAGCGGTTCGATGACGCGTCTGCTCGACCGTCTTGAAAAGAAAGGCTTTCTGCTGCGCACGCGCAGCGACTCGGATCGCCGGATGGTGAAGCTCGAGCTGACGCCGCAAGGGCAGGAAGCCGCGCAGCAGTTGCCCGGCATCGGCGCCGCCGTGCTGAACGAGCAGTTGCGCGGATTCTCGGCCGCTGACCTCGCGACTCTGATCGATCTGCTTGGCCGCTTCATTGCCAACGGTATCGATTCCGGCTCGGATACCGGCTGCGGTCTGTGCCCGGACGGGGAACCGTCCGACGCAACGCTCGACGATTCATCGCCGGAAAACGGCAAGCAATAAGTGATGGGCGCCTTTCGAGGCGCAGTTGCAATCCATTCTCTGTCTGGGCAGAGTGTGATGCAGCATGTAACGGTGCTGCCCACGACGCGATCAACCTGGCGACAATCTTTTCCGCGCTGAGGAGAACAACAATGGCCGCTACGGCTTCAAACGCTGCCGAACCGGCAGCTCAACCCGCCGCCCCGTCCGCTACTCCGCCCGCGGCGGAGCCGGCGCCGCTGAAGGGCGGAGCGCTCGCGCTGCTGACCGTCGGGCTCGCGCTCGGCACCTTCATGGAGGTGCTGGACACCTCGATTGCCAACGTCGCCGTGCCGACGATCTCCGGCAGTCTCGGCGTGGCGACGAGCCAGGGCACGTGGGTGATCTCGTCGTACTCGGTTGCGTCCGCGATTGCCGTGCCGCTAACCGGCTGGCTCGCGCGGCGCGTCGGCGAGGTGCGGCTCTTCACGCTGTCCGTTCTGCTCTTCACGATCGCCTCGGCGCTGTGCGGTTTCGCGCAGAACTTCGAGTCGCTGATCCTGTTCCGTCTGGCTCAAGGTCTCGTGTCCGGGCCGATGGTGCCGCTCTCGCAGACCATTCTGATGCGCTCCTATCCGCCCGAGAAACGGGGGCTTGCGCTGGGGTTATGGGCGATGACTGTGATCTGCGCGCCGATCTTCGGGCCTGTGATGGGCGGCTACATCACGGACAACTACACGTGGCCGTGGATCTTCTACATCAACGTGCCGATTGGCCTCTTCTCCGCGATCTGCGCGTTCGTGCTGTTGCGCGGACGTGAGACGAAAACCACGCAGCAGCGTATCGACGCCGTCGGTCTCACGCTGCTTGTGATCGGCGTGGCCTGCCTGCAGATGGTGCTCGACCTCGGCAAGGATCGCGACTGGTTCAACTCCACGTTCATCGTGACACTCGCGGTGATCGCGGTGATCGCGATCGCTTTCATGCTGGTGTGGGAGATGACCGAAAAGGAACCCGTTGTGGACCTCTCACTGTTCAAGGACCGCAACTTCGCGCTAGGCGTGGTGATCATCTCGTTCGGCTTCATGGCCTTCTTCGGCTCCGTCGTGATCTTTCCGCTGTGGCTGCAAACCGTGATGGGTTACACCGCCGGGCTCGCCGGTCTTGCCACCGCGCCGGTCGGCATACTCGCGCTTTTCCTCTCGCCGATGATCGGCAAGAACATGCACCGGCTGAATCTGCGCGTCGTCGCGAGCTTCGCGTTCATCGTGTTCGCGTTCGTGTCGTTATGGAACTCCACGTTCACGCTCGACGTGCCGTTCGATCACGTGATCTGGCCGCGCCTCGTGCAAGGCATCGGCGTGGCCTGCTTCTTCGTGCCGATGACAACCATTACGTTATCGAGCGTGCCGGACGAACGGCTCGCGAGCGCCTCCGGCTTGTCGAACTTTTTCCGGACCTTGTCTGGCGCGATCGGCACCGCAATCAGTACGACGTACTGGGAAAACGACACGATCCGCCATCACGCGATGCTGGTCGATAACGTCAACGTCTACGCCGCGAACACGAACGAGTACACGAACGCGCTGGCGGGCATTGGCCTTTCCGGCGGCGGCATTACGGCGCAGTTGAACCAGGTGGTGACCGCACAGGCTTATATGCTGGCCACCAATGACTTTTTCCGCATTTCGTGCGCGGCCTTCCTCGTGCTCGCCGTACTCGTGTGGATCACGAAACCGCGCAAAGGCGTCGGGCCTTCGATGGGGCACTGAGCGCACAACGCGCCACTAATGCGTTGGTCACTGACTCGCGGCCTCTCCAGTGGATGGCACGACCGACTGCCCTTGCTGCGCCTCGGGATGCATGGCCGAGGACGCGGGCTGCGCGGGCTTCACCCCGGTTCCCTGCGTGCCCTGCGCCGCGCCGCGTACGTACTCCTTGAAGTCGGCGCCCGCTTCCCACGGGTTCGGCTTGCAGCCAAGCGAGCCGTCGCAATGCGCGGCAAAGCCTATCGTCGCGGTTCCGTCGGGGTTGGGCGCGCGGGTGATCTGATACGCGAGCGCGCGCTTGCCGCCGTCGGGGCCGGCGGTCTGAATCAGCGTGTCGGTCGCGGCTTCGACTTTGTACTTCGAGTTGTTGGTCACCCATGTTTGCGCGCGCTGCCACCAGAGGTCGCACTGCGCTTTGCCGGAACACGTGAGCGGCGTGGTGGCGATCTGCATCACGTCGGGATCGACTTGTCCGCGGGTCGAGCACCCCGCCGCGCCAACAGCCGCCGCGCCGACGCACAGTACGGCCAACAGGTTTTTCCTTATCACGTTGATCCTCCCTCTCGCTAGCGTGTCGTAAGAGTTTGGACCGCATCGTGCAGAGCGTGTTTCGTTTGGATCAGAGAAACGTGGAAGTGCGCGGAGAATTTGCCGATACGACCTATGCCTGGCGTAGTCGTTACCGCCCTGCACCACGCAACAAAAAAGCGGCTACTGGAGCCGCTTTCCTGTCTTGCCGTTTGCACGCGCCACGTGTGCGCGGGCCGCTGCGCTCACACGCTGAAGCGGTTCAACGTGTACGCCCGATAAGCGGCGACGAACGCATCGAACGAGCCGACTTCCTCGCGCTCGAGCTTCGCCTGTTGTTCGAGCGACTGCGCGGCGAGATCTGCAAACTCCTGGGCCACGCCCGCCTCCAGCGGACGCGCGCGGAAATGGGCTGCATGCGCTTCGCTCTGCTCAAGACCGAATTCGAGGAAGCTCTGCTGCTTGTCGCGCATGGTCTGCAACACGCGCGCCGACGGCGTCAGCGACGGATCGGCCAGCTTCACGCGCTGAACCGCTACGGAGCGGGCGTGCGCGTCGCCGCCTTGCAGCGCGTCGAGCGCGGCTGCCGCTGCGTCGATCTTGACGAACAGTTCGTCGGCCCATTCGCTCATGGCGATGGCGCGGCCGTCGCGCGTCAGTTCGAGGCCGGGCTTGCGGCCTTCGGTCGTCACGCGCGCGAAGTTCTGGTTGGCTTCGCAATATGCGGGCGGCGGCAGCGGCGCGCTGTCGTCGAGCGCGCACACGAGCAGATAGGCGTCGAGAAAGCGCGACGTCTCCAGCGAAATGCCGACCGGCTCGAACGGATCGATGTCCATGCAGCGCACTTCGACGTACTGCACGCCGCGCGCCGCGAGCGCATGCAGCGGACGTTCGCCGGGATACGTCACGCGCTTCGGACGGATCGTCGAGTAAAACTCGTTTTCGATCTGCAACACGTTCGTGTTGATCTGCACCCATTCGCCGTCGCGCTGCGTGCCGATTGCCTCGTACGCGGGGTACGGCTGGCTCACGGCCTTGGCGAGCGCGTCGAGATAACCGGGCAGCGTGTCGTAGTCGGCATGCAGCGCGGCTTGGGCGGTGGTGTTCGAGTAGCCGAGATCGCTCATGCGCAGGCTCGTCGCATAAGGACGGTACAAGGTGTCGGCGTCGAAAGTTTCGAGCGTATGTTTGCGCTCGCGCAAGAAGCGGCGATCGAGCGCAGGCGACGCGCCGAACAGATACATCAGCAGCCAGTTCGTGCGGCGGAAATTGCGGATCAGCGCCAGGTAACGCTCCGACTGGAAATCCACGGCGCTCGCGGTGGATTGCTGATCGGCGTGCAACAGCCGCCACACTTCTTCGTTCAGCGAATAGTTGTAGTGGATGCCCGCGATGCATTGCATGGTGCGGCCGTAACGCAGCGCGAGGCCGATGCGGTACACATACTTGAGCTTGCCGATGTTGGATGTGCCGTAGTTCGCGATCGGAATGCCTTCGTCAGTGTCGGGCAGCAGGCCCGGCATCGAGTTATTCCACAGAATCTCGTCGCCGAGCTCGGCGTAGACGAAACGATGCAGCGTATCGAGCTTCTCGAGCGTAAGCGCGACGTCGTGCTCAGCCGGCGTGATGAGCTCGAGCAGCGCTTCGGAATAGTCGGTGGTCAGCGAAGGATGCGTCAGCGCCGAACCGAGCGCTCGCGGATGCGGCGTCAGCGCGAGCTGGCCTTCGTGCGTCACGCGCAGGCTTTCTCTTTCTATGCCGCGCAGGCCGCGCAGCAGCGCGTCGCGCTGCGGCCCTGAAGTCAGCACGGACAGGCGGTGCAAGAACGCGTCGGTCGTGCGGGATGAGGTCGTGTTTGGCATTGATGCGAGTCGGGCGTTGTCGGCCGCCATGTGCCGCTTCGCTGCTTGCTGGCAGCAGCTTGCGGTCGACAACGTTCGGCGGAATTTTCAGTAGCGGGCACTTTAACATCTCGCCACTGCGCCTGCTTGAGGCCGCTACGGCGGGCTCTCGCGGGGCGCGCGCCCCTCTGTTATCACGCCGGAACCCCGACTTTGGCCCCACGGTTTCCAGGCTATTGCGGGCATTAGTGTGGGATTGCAAGCCCGCAATTCCTAACCGCCGCGCGCAGCCCCAACCCGGTCTGCCACCTCGTTCCACAGATGCATCGCCGCATAGGCACGCCATGGGCGCCACCCGTCGGTGCGCGTGCGCTGCTGCGTGGGCCGCACGAGCGACGGGTCACGCGCGCAGATCGACTGCATCAGCACCAGATCCCACGCCGGCCAGGCGTCGGGATCGCGCCACGCGCGCATCGCCACATATTCGACGGTCCATGGCCCAATGCCCGGCAGCGCCAGCAACGCGGCGCGCAGGCTGTCCGCGTCGGCGCTGGCGTCGGCGCTGTCGAGCGGCACGTCGCCGCTCGCGACGGCGCGTGCAAAGCCTTGCAGTGCCGCCACGCGTTTGCCCGGCATGCCGATTTGCACGAGATCGACGGTGGCCAACGCCTCGGGCGTCGGAAAGCGCCAGGCCGTGTTCTCATGCGCATGCCCTTCGATACGCTCGCCCGCGCGTTGCACCAGCCGTCCGATAATGGTGGTCGCGCCCTTCACGCTGATCTGCTGGCCGACGATTGCACGCACCACCAGCTCGAAACCCGACCACGCTCCCGGCACGCGCAAGCCCGGCGCCGCTTCGATCAGCGGCGCAAGCCATGGGTCCGCGGCGAGCGCGGCGCCGATTTTCTTCGGATCGGCGTGCAGGTCGAACATCTTCGCGATCGGCGCGGCGAGCGCGTCGGCGTGGCGGCTCACGGGGCCTTCGATGCTCGCGACCAGACAGCGCTTGCGCGGATGCTGACGCACGCTGAGCGTGCCGCTCTCGCCGGCCCATTCGATGGCGCGGCGATATGCGTCGTCTTCGACTGTTTCGACGCCGGGCGTCGCGCGTCCGCGGAAGAAGCGCAGCAGGCGTTGCCAGTCGAACGGGGCCTTGTAGGGAAGTTCAAGAGTTGCAACGTCGTCGAGCGTGCTCACGCGGCATGGTCCAGTTTGGTAGCGAGGATCGGATCAGAAGTGGTTTCGGGGCTGCGGGTTTGGTCGGCAGAAACGGGGTACGCGTGCTGCGCCTCGTTGTCGAGCAGCGCGGCCTTGCGCGGCAAGCCCCAACGGTAGCCGGCCAGCGCCCCGCCCTTTTGCACCACGCGATGACACGGAATGGCGAGCGCAACCGGATTGGTCGCGCACGCGCTTGCCACTGCGCGCACGGCGCGCGGCGCGCCGACCGCTTCGGCAATCTCCGTGTAGCTGCGCGTCTCGCCGTACGGAATGCGCCGCAGCGCGTCCCACACCCGCTGCCGGAAAGCCGTCGCCGCAATGTCGAGCGGCAGATCGAAATGCTGACGCGTGCCGCGCAAATAGGCGTCGATCTGGGCGATGAACGGTGCAAGGCGCTCGCCGTCTTCCAGCAGACTCGCATTGGCGAACTCGCCGCGCAGTTCGTCGACGAGAAGTGCCGTGTCGTCGCCGAAGCCGATTTTGCAGATGCCTTTGTCGGTCGCGGCCACCAGCACGAAGCCGAGCGAGGTGGGCGCGCTCGCGTAGCGCACCGTGAGCCCCGCGCCCTTGCGGCGATATTCGGATGGCGCCATGCCCAGTTCCGCGGATGCGCTGTCGTACATCCGCGAAGGCGAGTTGAAGCCGGCGTCGAGCGTGGCGCGCGTGACGTCCGCGCCGCGGCTGAGCGCATCGCGCAACGCGGCGCCGCGGCGCGCGGCCTGATACTCGCGCGGCGACACGCCCACCACCCGCTTGAAGATCCGCTGCAGATGAAACGGACTTACGTGAACGGCGTCGCTCAATTGCGCGAGCGTGAGACGCTGCTGCGGATCGGCGTCGAGCGCGGCGCACGCCCGCTTCACGATTTCCAGTTCGCGCGGCAGGCCGCCCGGCTGACAGCGCTTGCAATCGCGAAACCCGGCGGCGCGGGCCGCGGCGGCATCGGCGAAAAAGGCGACGTTCTCGCGGCGCGGCTGGCGCGACGCGCACGACGGGCGGCAGAACACACCCGTCGTCTTGACGCCGTAGAAGAAAGCGCCGTCCGCGAGCGCATCGCGGCGGGTGACGGCTTCCCAGCGTTCGTCGTCGGAATGCCAGGCTGGGGCGCTGGCGGCCGTGTCGGTTTCGGCGGAATGATGGGTGCGGTTCATGATGGTCCCGGAAAGTGCTTTCGATGCTCACCAATGTAGGCCGCATGCCGACACAGTACGCTCCGGTTCTTGCTCTGTCATTGCGGTTCCTCGTAGACGGCAGGGGCGCGCGAGTCCCGCTATATGCACGTTTTGCCTCAAGCTGCGACAAATTTGCACGATATCGGGTTTTCCCCTAAAAAGTTATTGCGTCGCACCAACCCCATGTGTATATTAGTACCTGTCTCCTCCATGTCTCCTCCTGATATGGATTCAGCCCGCTCCACATAGAGCGGGCTTTTTTTCGTCTGTACGTTCTGGACCACCCGCTCGGGCTCCGTCAACGCCCGCCCCGCTTTCCTCCTACACTGGCTGTTCACGGTGATAAACGAGCGAGAAGAGGCGTTTCTATGAAAATTCATATTCGCGAGATCGACCACGTGGTGATCCGGGCCGCGAACGTCGACGCGATGGCGCGTTTTTACTGCGACGTTCTCGGCTGCACGCTGGAGAAGGAGCAGCGCGAACTCGGCCTCACGCAATTGCGCGCGGGCCGCTCGCTGATCGACCTGCTGCAGGTCGGCGCGAAAATAGATCGCCCGGAAAACGGCGCGCCCGGCGCGGCGCGCAATATGGATCACGTGTGCTTGCGCGTCGAACCGTTCGACGCCGAAGCGCTCAAGGCGCATCTGGTCGCGCACGGCGCGCGGCTCGGCGAAGAAGGGGTGCGTTATGGCGCGGACGGCTACGGGCCGTCGCTCTATCTGTTCGATCCCGAGGGGAACATGGTCGAGTTGAAAGGCCCGCCGCAAGCGGCTCGCGCGACGTCGCTCTGAACGCCGCGCAAAGGGCCGGTGGAATGTCAGGCGTTGGCGGGCGCCTTCAACACCGTCCAGTCGATCTTCACCGCGTCGGCTTCGGCGCTGCCTAGCCACGCTTCGCCGTCCTGCACCGTGCACTGCAGGCGCATGGTGCGCTGCGCGAGCGAGCCGAGTTCGGCGGCCACGTTTTCGCCGAGCGACCACACCGTCACATTGCGCATGCGCTCGACCTTATTGCGCACGCCGTGCCACCAGATGTCCGAAGTCCTGCCGCCGTAGGCAATCAAGATCACCTCGTTGGAGCGGCCGCTGGCCTTCGCGATGCGCCGCTCGTCAGGCTGGCCGACTTCGATCCACGTTTCAATGGCGCCGGTCAGGTCCTTTTGCCACAGATCCGGCTCGTCGACATCCGACAAACCCTTGCAGAACTCAAGCCGTTCCTGCGCGAACAGTGCGAACGCGGCGACGCGCACCATCATCCGTTCGTCGGTTTCCGACGGGTGACGGGCGATGGTGAGCGAATGATCGGCGTAATAGTGCCGGTCCATGTTGGCGATCTGCAATTCCGCCTTGTAAATCGTCGATTTCAGAGCCATGCCGTTGCTGAACCAGACGCTCGCTCCACCGGAGCGAACGGAAAATGAGTCGTCGACAGCGCGTTGCCGTCTTCCGTGTTTGTTGTACATTTTGCGTCCCTCCCGCGCCGTCAGCCGGCCACTTCATGAACGGGAAGAAGCATTTAACGAGCCACGAGCGCCTCAGAAGGCGTGCCGTACACCTCGCCGGCCGCCTCGCGCAGCGCTTCCAGCACCACTGAGGCCGCCGGCGACAGCAGATGCGACTGGCGCGTGATGATACCGAAAGTGTCCATCCTGCACGGTAAATCGATCGGCAGGCGCTTCAACACGCCGTACTGTTGGTACTGACCCGCCACTTCGTTCGGCAGCACCGCCAACATGTCGCTCTGGAGCAGCAGGCTCGAAATCGCGAGAAAGTTGTTGGTGTTCACCACGTTTTGCGGCGGATTCAGGCCGATCTGCGAAAACATCAGATCGAAACGATGCCGCAACACGCTGCCGGGCGGATGCAGCACCCAGCTTGCATTGACGATGCCGCGCAAGGTGAGCCCAGTCTCGTTTTCGAGCGGATGGCCAGGCCGCGCGACCACGCACAGCGGCTCGTCGGCGAGCGGTTCATAGCGGACTTCGGTCTTGAACTGGTTTTGCCGCTCCAGCACCCGGCCAATCATGATATCTAGCTCGCCTTCCGCGAGCCGCGGCAGCATCACGTCGGAGGTCTCAACTTCCGCCCACAGTTGCAATTGCGGATAGCGCTCCTTCACGCTCGAAATCGCGCGCGGCACCATGGTGGCCGCCGCCGCCGCGATCACGCCGATCCGAACCTGTCCGGCCAGCCCCGCCCGCAGCGCCGAAATTTCGTCATGCGCGTGGCTCAGGTTGGACAGCACCATGCGCGCGTGGCGGATCATCACCTCGCCGTACAGCGTCGCATGCATGCCGTGCGGGGTGCGGTCGAAGAGACTCACGCCCAGCATGTCTTCCAGTTCCTTAAGAAGCCGCGAAGCCGCCGGCTGCGTCATGCCGAGCACGTCGGCGGCTCGGCGCACGTTGCCTTCCTCCTCCATTGCGGCGAGCAGCAGCAACTGCCGCGTCTTGAGCCGCGCACGCACGAACCAGTTCGAGTAGCTACGCGTCATGGCCTGTCTCCAACGTCTTTGTGGTTGGCTCAATCATGCCATACCGGAATTGTTATCGGGATAGCCCAAAAAGGGATTGGAAAGTTATTGCGCCCGCTCATACCATTCGTGGACTTTCACGCTTCCCATATGGCGCCATTCCGTCGATGAACCGCGATCCGCTCGTCCCGCTCGTTGCCAGCCCGCTGCGCCATTACATCAATGGCGGCTGGGAGACGGGCGCGACCACCGGCGTTTCGCTGAATCCTTCGGATCTCGACGACCCGGTTGGAGAATATGTCCGGGCCGACGTGCGGCAGACGGACACCGCGATTGAAGCGGCCAACGCCGCGTTCCGCGAATGGTCCCTAAGCCCGGGCCAGCGCCGTGCGGACGCGCTCGACGCGATCGGCGGCGAAATGCTCGCGCGCCGCGACGAACTCGGCCGGCTGCTTGCACGTGAAGTCGGCAAGACCCTGCCCGAGGCGCTGGCTGAAGCCACGCGCGCGGGCCAGATTTTCAAGCTGCTCGCCGCCGACGCTCATCGCGCGTACTCAGAGCCCGTCGCATTGGCCCGCGCTGGCGTGGAAATCGACATGACTCGCGAGCCGCTCGGCGTGGTCGGCATCATCGCGCCGTGGTGCGCGCCGCTCGCGACGGCCGCGGCAAAAATCGGCGCGGCGCTGGCGCATGGCAACTGTGTCGTCTTCAAGCCCGCCGAGTCGACGCCGGCCTGCGCGGCGGCGCTCGCGTCCATCGTGAGCCGCGCGGGTTTGCCGGCGGGCGTCTTCAATCTGGTGATGGGCAGCGGCCGGCAGGTCGGCGCGCGGATCGTCGCGCATCCGCTCGTCGGGGGGATCAGCTTCAGCGGCTCTGCGGAAACCGGCACGCGCGTGCTGCAAGCCGCCGCGGCCCGCCAGGCGCGCGTGCAACTGGAGATGGGCGGCAAGAATCCGTTCGTCGTGCTGGCCGACGCCGATCTCGACACAGCCGTCGATGCCGCGTTGACCGGCGCCTACGGCTCGACCGGCCAGCGCAGCACGGCGGCGGCGCGATTGATTGTCGAACGCGCGCTGTATGAGCCTTTTATCGACGCATTGCGGGCGAAGCTCGCAAAACTCACCGTCGACCATGCGCTCAAGCACGGCACCGACGTGGGCCCGGTCGCGAATGCCGCGCAACTCGAGCGCAATCTCGACTATGTCCGCATCGCGGCGCAGGAAGGTGCGCAGCTGCTGCACGGCGGCCGGCGGCTCGAACGCGCGACGCGCGGCTACTTCTTTGAACCGGCGCTTTTCGCTGGTGAGGCCGAGCATCGGATCGCCCGTGACGAAATTTTCGGGCCGCTCGCCGTCGTGCTGCGCGCCGACGATTACGAGCACGCGCTGCATCTCGCCAACGACACTGCCTATGGCCTGTGCGCCGGCATCTGCACGCGCTCGCTTGCCCGCGCGCGGCATTTCCGCCGTCACGTGCATTGCGGGCTTGTCGCGATCAATCTGCCGACGACGGCAACCGAACATCACGCGCCCGGTGGCGGGCGCAAGGCGTCCGCGTATGGATCGACGGACGCCGCGTTCTGGACCGCCGTGAAAACGGCTTACGTGGCGAGCTAACGGTGACTCACATGAACGGCGCCGCTCACATCGCTTTACTCGCCCGCTTTTCAAGTCCCGGCTGACGCCGTGTATCGCCTCGCTGCACACAAACGAAATCAATGCAGCTTTTCAACCTCAGGAGACAGACATGACCAGCAAGCTTCGCCGTTTGACGCTGACCGCGATCGCCGCGGCCACCCTTGCCGCACCCTTCGCGATGCAACTTTCCGCGCACGCGGACCAGCCGCTGAAGGTCGGCTTCCTCGTGAAGATGCCGGAACAGGCGTGGTTCATCAACGAACAGAAAGCCGCGACCGCGCTCGGCCAGAAAGACGGCTTTTCGGTGGTGAACATCGGCACGCCGGACGGTGAAAAAGTGCTGTCCGCCATCGACAATCTCGGCGCGCAAGGCGCGAAGGGCTTCGTAATCTGCGCGCCCGACGTGCGTCTCGGACCGGCGATCCAGGCGCGCGCGAAGCGCTACAACATGAAGTTCGTGACTGTGGACGATCAATTGGTCGATTCGACCGGCAAGCCGCTCCCCAATGTGCCGCATCTGGGTATGTCCGCGTTCAAGATCGGCAACCAGGTTGGCCAGGCCATCAGCGATGAAATGAAGCGCCGCGGCTGGAAGCCGGAAGAAGTCGGCGCGCTGCGCATCACGAACTACGAGCTGCCGACCGCGAAGCTGCGCACCGACGGCGCGACGCAAACACTGCTCGCCGGCGGCTTCAAGAAAGAGAACATCTTCGACGCCCCGCAAAAGACGACCGATGACGAAGGCGGCTTCAACGCTTCGTCGCCGGTGCTCGCGCAGCATCCGAACATCAAGAAGTGGGTGATCTTCGCGCTGAACGAGGAAAGCGTGCTGGGCGGCGTGCGCGCCACCGAACAGTTGCATATTCCGGCGGCGGACGTGATCGGCGTCGGCATCAACGGTGCGGGCGAAGCCTTTGCCGAATTCCAGAAGAAGGAGCCGACGGGCTTCTACGGCACGATCGCCGTGAGCTCGACGATGCATGGCAAGGAAAGCACCGAGAACCTCGTCGAGTGGATCAAGAACGGCAAGCAGCCGCCCGCCGACACGCAAACCACCGGCAAGCTGATGGTGCGCAGCAACTGGCAGGACGTGCGCAAGGAACTCGGCATTTAAGCCGCGTTTGATTTCTGCACGCGGCGGGCCGCGCTTCGTATTCCGCATTCCGTCTCTCGCGTGAAGCGGGAGCGGCCCGCACAGGTTGTCCACCACTGAGGTTTTTTTGATGATGTCCTCACACACTGCGTCTTCCGGCGGCGATGCTGAGCCGGTCCAGGCGCCCTCGCCTTCGCTCGCTTCCGTAGAGCCGTATCTGCAACTGGAAGGCATCACCGTGCGCTTTCCCGGCGTGCTCGCGCTCGACCAGGTGTCGCTGGAAGTGCGGCGCCGCGAAGTGCACGGGTTGATGGGCGAGAACGGCGCCGGCAAATCAACGCTGCTCAAGGTGCTGTCCGGCGTGAATCAGCCGGCCGCGGGCACGTTATCGCTCGGCGGCGTCGAGCAGCAGTTCACGACGACGAAGGCGGCGATTGCAGCGGGCGTCGCGATCATCTATCAGGAACTGCATCTGGTTCCGGAACTGACGGTCGCGGAAAACCTGATGCTGGGCGCGTTGCCGAATCGCTTCGGTGTACTGGACGAAAAGGCGCTGGTGGCGCGCGCGCTGCGTGAGCTCGAACGGCTCGGCGAAAAGATCGATCCGTCGCAGCAGGTGAAAAATCTGTCGATCGGTCAGCGGCAGATGATCGAAATCGGCAAGGCGCTGATGCGCGACGCGCGCGTGATTGCATTCGACGAACCGACCAGTTCGCTGTCGTCGCGCGAGACCACGCAGCTGTTCCGGATTATCCGCGCGTTGCGGGCCGAAGGCCGCGCGATCATCTACGTCACGCATCGCATGGACGAGGTCTACGAGTTGTGCGACCGCGTGACCGTGTTCCGCGACGGCCGCCGCATCGACACCTTCGACGCGTGCGCCGGGCTCGACCGCGACCGCCTGATCAGCTGCATGGTGGGCCGCTCGATTGCCGACGTGTATGGCTATCGCACGCGCGAACTCGGCGACGCGCAACTCAGCGTCAAGGGACTCATGGGTCCGGGGCTGCGCGAACCCGCCACCTTTTCCGCGCGCAAGGGCGAGATTGTCGGCTTCTTCGGGCTCGTGGGCGCGGGGCGTTCCGAGTTGATGAAGCTCATTTACGGCGCGGTGAAGCCGACGGCCGGCGAGATCACGCTCAAAGGCAAGCCGGTGCGTTTCGCCACACCGCGCGACGCGGTGCGCGCGGGTGTCGCGTTGTGTCCTGAAGATCGCAAACAGGAAGGCATTGTCTCGATCGCTTCGGTGTCGGACAACCTCAATATCAGTTGCCGCCGCCATTTCAGCCGCTTTAACGTGCTCAACGGCCGCAAGGAAGCGCAGACCGCGAAGGAGTTCATCGGCAAGCTCGCTATCAAGACGCGCAATGGCGAGACGCCGATCGGCACGCTCTCAGGCGGAAATCAGCAGAAGGTGATTCTGTCGCGCTGGCTAGCGGAAGAGATCGATGTGTTTCTGATGGACGAGCCCACGCGCGGCATCGACGTCGGCGCGCGCAGCGAAATTTACGGTCTGTTGTATGGGCTTGCCGAAGCGGGCCGCACGGTGATCGTCGTGTCGAGCGATCTGGCGGAAGTGATCGGCGTGGCGGATCGCGTGATCGTGATGAAGGAAGGATGCCTTGTGGGCGATCTGCCGAAAGCGCAGGCCACGCCCGATGCGCTCATCAAGCTCGCCCTGCCCCGCTGACTTCACACGTTCTCGTCATACAGGCAACTGAATCGCGCCGTAGAACCCAAAACGGCATTGAAACGGAACACACATCATGAACACACCTTCAACCGAATCGTCCACGCCAGCCGTCGCATCCGCGGGCTTCAGTGCGCGCGCCGCGCGCACGTGGGATCTGATCAACAAGTCCGGCATCGTGATGGTGTTCGTCATTCTGTTCGCGGTGCTGTCGTTTACCGTGCCGGACTTCCTGAGCTCGCGAAACATTCAGGGCTTGCTGCTTTCCGTCACGCTCATCGGCTCGATCTCGGTGACGATGATGTTCGTGCTCGCGCTCGGCGAAGTCGATTTGTCGGTCGCATCCATCGTGGCTTTTGCGGGCGTCGTGGCGTCGACGCTGATCACGGCGACGCATAGCGTGCTGCTCGGCGTGGCCGCCGGCGTGCTCGCGGGCGGCGTGGTCGGGCTCGTGAACGGCGTGCTGGTCGCGCGCTACAAGATCAACTCGCTGATCGTCACGCTCGCGATGATGGAAGTCGTGCGTGGCCTCGCCTACATCACGTCGAGCGGCGACGCGGTGATGATCTCGGAGGAACGGTTCTTCGACCTCGGCGGCGGCTCGTTCCTCGGCATTTCGTATCCGATCTGGAGCAACATCGTCGGCTTCGTGCTGTTCGGTTTTTTGCTGAAGAAAACCGTGTTCGGCAAGAACGTGCTGGCCGTCGGCGGCAATAGCGAGGCGGCGCTGCTCGCGGGTCTGCCGGTCACGCGCATCAAGATCACGGTGTTCGTGCTGCAAGGTCTCGTGACCGGATTTGCGGGCGTGATGCTTGCGTCGCGTATGAGTCTCGGCGATCCGAAAACCTCGGTCGGCCTGGAGCTCGGCGTGATTTCCGCGTGCGTGCTCGGCGGCGTGTCGCTGACGGGCGGCGTCGCGACGATTTCCGGCGTGCTGGTGGGCGTGCTGATCATGGGCTCGGTGCAGGACGCAATGAGCCTGATGAACGTGCCGACTTTCTATCAATACCTGATTCGCGGCGGGATTCTGCTGCTTGCGGTGCTGTTCGACCAGTTCCGCCGCAGCAAGCGCGTGCACTGACCGGCGCCCCGCTCTACACGTTTGCCAACAGGAGATTTCATGGCTGATTCCAATCAGACTAAAAAGCCGCTGCGCAGCCAGGCGTGGTTCGGCCTCAAGGACCGCGACGGTTTTCTGCATCGCTCGTGGATGAAAAACCAGGGCATCCCGCACGACGAATTCGACGGACGCCCGGTTATCGGCATCTGCAATACGTGGTCGGAACTCACGCCTTGCAACGCGCATTTCCGCGAACTCGCCGAGTATGTGAAAAAAGGCGTGCACGAGGCAGGCGGCCTGCCGCTGGAGTTTCCGGTGATGTCGCTTGGCGAAACGAATCTGCGGCCGACTGCGATGCTGTTTCGCAACCTCGCTTCGATGGACGTCGAGGAGTCGATCCGCGGCAATCCGATGGACGGCGTGATTCTGCTGGTCGGCTGCGACAAGACCACGCCCGCGCTGCTGATGGGCGCGGCGTCGTGCAATCTGCCGGCGCTCGCGGTGTCGGGCGGACCGATGTTGAACGGGCGCTTTCGCGGCAAGCATATCGGCTCGGGCACGGGCGTCTGGCAGATGTCCGAGGAAGTGCGCGCCGGCACGATGACGCAGGAGGAATTCACCGAAGCCGAGTCGTGCATGAACCGCTCGCGCGGCCATTGCATGACGATGGGCACCGCTTCGACGATGGCCTCGATGGTCGAATCGCTCGGCATTGGCTTGCCGCACAATGCGGCGATTCCCGCGGTCGACGCGCGCCGTCAGGTGCTCGCGCATCTGGCCGGCCGGCGCATTGTCGACATGGTTCGCGAAGATCTGACGATGGACAAGATCCTCACGCGCCAGGCATTCGAAAACGCGATTCGCACGAACGCGGCGATTGGCGGCTCGACGAACGCGGTCGTGCATCTGATCGCGCTGGCAAAGCGCATTGGCGTGGAGCTCTCGCTGGAAGACTGGGAGCTTGGCTCGAACGTGCCGTGTCTCGTGAACTTGCAGCCGTCGGGCGAATACCTGATGGAAGACTTCTACTACGCTGGCGGTTTGCCGGCAGTGCTGAAGCAACTCGGCGAGCAAGGTCTCCTGCATCGCGAGGCGCTTACGGTGAACGGCAAGACCATCTGGGACAACGTGCGCAACGCGCAGAATTACGACGAAAAGGTCATTACCAGGTTTGAGGAGCCGTTCAAGCCGAAGGCGGGCATTGCGGTGCTCAAAGGTAATCTGGCGCCGAACGGCGCGGTGATCAAGCCGTCGGCGGCGACTGCGGAACTGCTCAAGCATCGCGGCCGCGCCGTGGTGTTCGAGAACATCGAGGAACTGCACGCGAAGATCGACGACGAGTCGCTCGACATCGACGAAAACTGCATCATGGTGCTCAAGGGCGCGGGGCCGAAGGGTTATCCGGGCTTTGCGGAAGTGGGCAACATGCCGTTGCCGAAGAAGGTGCTGCAAAAAGGCATTACGGACATGGTGCGCATTTCCGATGGACGCATGAGCGGCACGGCGTACGGCGCGGTGGTGCTACACGTGTCGCCGGAAGCGGCTGCGGGCGGCCCGCTTGCGCTCGTCCAGACCGGGGACATGATCGAGCTGGACGCGGAAGCCCGGCGCCTGCACCTGGAAGTCAGCGACGAGGAACTCGCGCGCCGGCGCGCCGCATGGCAGGCGCCCGAGTCGCCCAAGCGCGGCTATTACAAGCTCTATGTGGAGCACGTGCTGCAGGCCGACCAGGGCGCGGACCTCGACTTCCTCGTCGGCTCGAGCGGCGCGCCGGTGCCACGGGATTCCCATTGAACGGCGCGAGCGGATCGACGAAATAAACGGTGTTTTCTGCGCTTTGCGAGAAGGCGTACTGCCGATGCGGGTGACATGCCGCATCGGCTTTTTTATCTCGCTGCGTACTCGAGTGTGAGAAAAATAAAAATCGGCTTGACACATTAACAGTGCCCAGCCGATTTTTTAATTGCAAGCTCACCGTCTCCGGCTTTTTAAAGCCAGAGAATTCGCTAATGCGCCATAACGTTCCGGCGCTTTTGCCGGAATGTCACCGCATCCAGTGCTACAAGGTTTATTGCTTAATGAATCGATCGTTCGCCCAAAGGCCTTGCGTGTCGCTATTGCCGGCATTCACGAACTCGAAATCGTGGCCGACCACGCGCACGACGCGGAAGCTCGAATTCTCCGGCGTGGAAACGCACTGGTATCCGGAAAAGAACTCCTGCATTTTCTGCTGTTCACCGGCCTGCGCATGCTGATTGACGGCGTCCAGCTTGTCCTTGGACAGACAGCCGTATGCGTTGGCCTTGAACTGAATGGTTTGCTGCGGCTTGATCACGACGTCTTGCGCCTGAACGGTCGTTGCGGCAGCCAGACTTGCAATGGCGAAAACAAGGGCGAGTCGAGTTTTCATAGGTTCCTCCGGTGCGGGCCAAATGCTCAGGTTAGCTATGTATTTAACTCCATCGTCTAACCCGCACATTGCACTTTAGGAGAACCGCGAAGAACAACAAGCACATCTTGTGTGCGGTTGCAACAGCGGCGAATTGTCGCACCGCGCGCCGCACGTGCCTAAACCTTAGGCAGCACCGAAAAGCAGGGGAACTACGACGGATAACTAAACGATGCGTGCCGCGCAGTGCTTTAACCGGTAAAGCTTTGCGGCCTGTATTAGCGTAAACGCGGTATCCGATTTAAGCGATTTAATACATCGATAAAGCGCGCTTGGTGCATTGCACACAAAGTCGTTCGTGTAACGCCAGGCGGGAAGCGCAATAACGCTGCAAATGCAGAAAATAAACAATGCCAGCTGTCGCTTCGCATTGTGTGCCGGACTTAACGGCAGTGGCCGTTAGTGCTGGTACGTGCGCTGCTCTAGAATAAGTTCAATGCTCGTGCAAACGGAGGCTACCGTGATCGAGAACGTGATCCTGGGCGTTTTTCTTGTTCTTCCGCTAATCATCGTCGCGTTTCTTTTTTCCGACGAATTGTGGCAGGAGCACCGCCATTTGCACGACATGCGGCCCATGCACGCAAAGCCGCGGCGGCTCGACTGGCGTCATCCGCTGCGGCGGTCGCGGCATAGGCTGTAAGTAAGTGGTGTGCGTGCGGCTTCGTCAAGGAGCAAATGCGCGGCACACGGGCGCCTGAGATGCGCGACCCGTCAATCCGCGCGCCATTGCGCGCGAATGCGTTTGGCGAGCGCTTCCAATGTGTCCGCGTCGGCGACATCACGCGCATGCATGCGTAGCGGCTGACCTTCCCAGCGCGGAATCACATGGAAGTGCACATGCGGCACCGTCTGGCCCGCCGCCGCGCCGTTGAACTGACCGATGAACACGCCGTCCGGACGCAACGCCGCGCGCACAGCGATGGCGAGCTTCTGCGTCATGCGCATGCACGCGACCGTCGCCGCGTCCGACAGGTCGAAAATTTCCGCGGCGGCTTCCTTCGGCACGACGAGCAAGTGACCGTCGGCTTGCGGCATCAGGTCCATGAAGGCGAGAGCCGCATCGTTTTCCGCGACTTTGATGCACGGTAGTTCGCCACGCAGAATCTTCGCAAACGGGTTGCTGTCGTCGTAATTCATTGCCTTTTTCTCCAGATGGTCATTGCGGTTTTGCTTCGCGCGCAGGCGAGCCGCCGTTTCGGCGTTAGCGCCAGTCGGTCGCGACATCGTCCGGATCCGTCAGCGTCAATCCCGACGCCGGCAGCGGCAGCGCGGTCTTGTAGCGCACCTGCTTGAGCGCGAAACTCGAACGGATATTGGAAATGCCGGGAATCTTCGTCAAATGATCGACGATAAAGCGTTCCAGCGTCTGCATGTCCGGCATCACCACGCGCAGCAGATAGTCGGCGTCGCCCGTCATCAGATAGCACTCCATTACCTCGGGGCGCTCCGAAATCGCCTGCTCGAAGCGCAGCAGCGCGTCTTCCACCTGTTTTTCCAGACTCACCTGAATGAACACGTTGATGCGCAGCCCGAGCGGTTCCGGATTCAGCAGCGTGACCTGCTGTTTGAAGAGGCCGAGCTTTTCGAGCGCGCGCACGCGGTTGAAGCACGGCGTGGGCGACAGATTCACGGACCGCGCCAGGTCGGCATTGGTGATGCGCGCGTTCTGCTGCAACTGGCTCAGGATGCCGATGTCGATGCGGTCGAGCCGTCTGGGTGGCGTGGTCATAGATGAAATATTCCGTGAGCGATGCGAAATCCGGAACAAATAGCCTATCGCAGCCCGAGATCGCAAGCAAATGAGACGCTCATTTTGTGAACCCGCAAGTACCATTGACTCACTCGATCCTGAGCCGAACGTGTCGATGCGGGAGTGGTGCCATGACGGATTTGTCCAGCGGTAACGAGCGGTTGCGGTCTCTCGGCGGTGAGCGGGCCGACGCGGTGGACGCCGATCCGCAAGAAACCGCCGAGTGGCTGGAGGCGCTCGACGCCGTCGTCGAACACGTGGGCCGCGAGCGCGCGCAGTTTCTGTTCGACAGGCTGGCGAGCCACGCCGTCGCGCTTGGCGTCGAGTCGGCGCGCAGCAACGTCACGCCATACCGCAATACGATCGCCGCGGAAGACCAGCCGCGCTATCCGGGCAATCTGAAGCTCGAAGAACGGCTTGCGGCCGCGCTGCGCTGGAACGCGCTCGCAATGGTGGTGCGCGCGAATAAGGCGTATGGCGAACTCGGCGGGCATATCGCGAGCTACGCTTCGGCGGCGGATCTGTTCGAGGTCGGCTTCAACCATTTCTTTCGCGCGTCGGCGCCCGGCGCGGGCGAGCAGGCAGGCGAGGGTACGGGCGATCTCGTGTACTTCCAGCCGCACTCGTCGCCTGGTGTGTATGCGCGCGCGTATCTGGAAGGCTTTCTCTCCGAGGAGAACCTGCAGCATTACCGCCGGGAGATCGGCGGACCGGGCCTGTGTTCGTATCCGCATCCGTGGCTGATGCCGGATTTCTGGCAGTTCCCCACCGGCTCGATGGGCATTGGCCCGATCAACGCGATCTACCAGGCGCGCTTCATGCGCTACCTCGCCAATCGCGGCCTCGCCCAAACGGAAGGGCGCAAAGTGTGGGGCTTTTTCGGCGACGGCGAGATGGACGAGCCCGAGTCGACTGGCGCTTTGTCGCTGGCCGCGCGCGAAGGGCTCGACAATCTCGTGTTCGTGATCAACTGCAACTTGCAGCGTCTGGACGGGCCCGTGCGCAGCAACGGCCGCATCATCGACGAACTCGAGGCGCACTTTACTGGCGCCGGCTGGAACGTGATCAAGGTGATCTGGGGCTCGGACTGGGACGCACTCTTTGCGCGCGACCGCAGCGGCGCATTGCTGCGCGCGTTCGCGCATACCGTCGACGGTCAGTTCCAGACTTTCTCGGCCAACGACGGCGCGTACAACCGCGAGCGCTTCTTCGGCCAGAACGCCGAGCTGGCGGCGCTCGCCGCCCAATTGAGCGACGAGGACATCGACCGCTTGCGGCGCGGCGGCCACGACGTGCGCAAACTGCACGCCGCTTACGCGAAGGCGCTGGCGCACCGTGGCCAGCCGACCGTGATTCTCGCCAAGACAATGAAGGGCTTCGGCATGGGCACGGCCGGGCAGGGCCGCATGACCACGCATCAGCAGAAGAAGCTCGATTACGACGACCTCAAGGCGTTTCGCGACCGCTTCCGCCTGCCGCTGACCGATGCCGACGTCGAACAGTTGAAGTTCTACAAACCCGCGCAAGACAGCCCGGAAATGCAATACCTGCATGCTCGCCGGGCTGCTCTCGGAGGCTATCTGCCCAGAAGGCGGAGAGTTGCATCGGAGGGGCTGATCGTCCCTCCGATGTCCTCCTGGAGCCAATTCGCGCTTGAATCCAACGGCCGCGAGATGTCCACGACGATGGCGCTCGTGCGCATGTTGACGGCGCTGCTGAAAGACGCCGCAGTGGGCCCGCGCATCGTTCCGATCGTCGCGGACGAAGCGCGCACCTTCGGCATGGCCAACATGTTCCGCCAGGTCGGCATTTATTCGCCGCTTGGCCAGTTGTACGAGCCCGAGGATCTCGGCTCGATGCTGTACTACCGCGAAGACACGCAAGGCCAGATCCTGGAGGAGGGCATTTCGGAAGCGGGCGCGGTGTCGTCGTGGATCGCGGCCGCCACTTCCTACAGCGTGCACAACCTGCCGATGCTGCCGTTCTATATCTACTACTCGATGTTCGGTTTTCAGCGTATCGGCGACCTGATCTGGGCGGCGGCGGATCAGCGCGCTCGCGGCTTTCTGATCGGCGCGACGTCGGGCAAGACGACGCTCGGCGGCGAGGGCTTGCAGCATCAGGACGGCACGAGCCATCTGGCGGCATCAACCATTCCGAATTGCCGCGCGTACGATCCCGCGTTCGCTTATGAAGTCGCGGTGATCGTCGACGAGGGCATGCGCGAGATGGCCGAGCGCCAGCGCGACATGTTCTATTACGTCACGGTGATGAACGAGAACTACCCGCAGCCTGGCGCGCCGGGCGGTGATCCTGGCGCCGTGCGCGAGGGCATTCTCAAGGGCATTTACGCGCTTTCCGCCAGCGCCGGGGAGAGGGCGGCGGTGCAGGTTCAACTGCTCGGCGCCGGCGCGATTCTCGGCGAGGTCATAGCGGCGCAGCGCATGCTCGAAGACGACTGGCAGATCGCCGCGGCCGTGTGGAGCGTGACGAGCTTCAGCGAATTGCAGCGCGACGGGATGGCGGCGGAACGGCTCGCACGTTACGGGGAGCCGTCGGTACAAGCGCCTTACGTGACCCGCGTGCTCGGCGACTCGCAAGGGCCGATTGTCGCCGCGACGGATTATGTGCGCGCCGTGCCGGAGTTGATCCGCGCGTACGTGCCGCGCCGCTACGTGACGCTCGGAACGGACGGGTTCGGCCGCAGCGATACGCGTGCAGCACTGCGCGGGTTCTTCGAAGTGGATCGCAAGGCTATTGCGCTCGCCGCGCTGAAAGCGTTGGTAGACGAGGGCGCGATTGAGGAACAGCTGCTGGCCGACGCGCGCCGCAAGTATCACGGTGATGCGCCGGTGCAAGCCGCGTCGTGGCAATGTTGACTCCCGGCCGGTGAGCGGCGACGGTGGCCATAGCAATAGAGGTCGGCAATGCTCGGGACTCCGGCAGTTACAGAGGTAATGTGTCGTTACCACTTGCAGCATCTATTTCTGCGCGCGTGGCCGACAATTCGTTCCATGCCTCAACGGCGGGAGCGGAAAAATGAAAAAGTTAGCAGTGGCTTTGGTGATGGCGGGCAGCCTGGGTGTCGCGGGACAAGCGTCGGCTCATGGGCATGACGGGGGCGATCTGGTCGGCGCGCTGATCGGCGGCGCCGTGCTGGGCGCGGTGGTGACTTCGGTTTTGAATCCGGCGCCGGCGGTGGCCTATCAGCAGCCGGTTTACGCGCAACCGGTATACGCGCAGCCGGTGTATCAACCGGCGCCGGCTTACTCTGGTCCTCCGCCGGGCTACTGCTATGACCAGTACCAGCGCGCGTATGTGACGTGTGAAGCGCCGCCGCGCCAATACGAATATGCGGACCCGGCACCGAGGTGGTAAGCCGCGGGCGCGTCATGACGGCGCGCTGCACACAGAAAGGCCGTCGCTCGCCGCGACGGCCTTTTCATTTGAGGCGCCGCCTCGCGCTGCCGCTCAGTGCCTGTGATGCAGCCACTCCGCGTAATGCGTATCGAGCCAGCGCTCGAGCTTCTGCGGCCCCGCCTTGTGGTGATAGCGGGACGCGGCCCAGATTGCCGCGCCGACCAGCAGCATGACAGTCGGCCCAAGCAGGTAAGCGATCAACGATTCGGACATGGCAGCCTCCTTGGAAAGGTTGCATCGTTGCTCCAGTGTAGGCGATCGATTGCAGGAGAAAAGTGCTGTGTGAAGCGGCGGCATGGTGTGGCGCTTCCGGGCGGTATGCAGTGTTTTAGTAACCTTATGAACGCATCGTTTTTCAATGCAGGTACAAAGGTTTGCAAAGCCGGCTTGTAGTCCTGTGTACCTAAAATCGGAGCGCGGCAGTATACCCTCGCTGCGCTCCGAGCCTGGGGCAAGCTCAGTCGCCGCCACTTGCTCCTGTCCGCGCTGCGTCAAGCTGGGCGCCGACATAGTCCGCCCAGCGCTGCGCGATTCGCCGCTGTTCGTTCGCATCGCTTCGCGCCTCGGCTTGCGACACGCTTTGTCGCGTTCGCGCTGAGGTTTTGTCCTCTTGTGCGTGCTGCGCCATCTCACGCAAATGTGTCGACGCCGTTCGCCGGAAGTCGTGCAGAACGAAATGCTCGACCGCGAGGCCGAGCGCCTTCACCGCCTGGTTGAGCGTACTCCTGGCGATGGGCTGGTCGTCGCCCCTCACGCTCGGAAAGACAAACTTGGTCGCCGCTCGCGTGCGATGCAGCTCGCGCAGCATCGCCACCGCTTGCTGCGGCAGGTAGATCAACTGGTCGGCCTCCTGCTTCAGACGTGCGGCCGGGATTCGCCACAACGCGTGGTCGAGGTCGAATTCGTCCCACGTCGATTCCACGAGGTCCGACTTGCGCACCATGGTCAGCACAAGCAGATGCAGCGCGATTTTGAGCGGCCGGCGGATGCTCGATGTTTCGATTGCATGCAGCATTGCGCCGATTTCGTCGCCGGACAGCACGCGAGTACGGCTCTCGAAGGTGGCGATGGAGCGGGCCGGCACGACCTCCGCCGGATTGGCCGTCGCGAGTTGCCGCGCGATCAGGTACTCGTAGAGGCGCTTGATCACGTTGCGGGTGTGCAGCGCCATTTTCGGCGAGCCGCGGCTTTTGATGCTGTCGCAAATGGCGACGACGTGCTCTGCCGTCACGCTCTTCACCGGCAGGCCGCCGATGGCGGGCAATACGTCCTTGTCGAGCGCGCGCCGCGTCGTGCGGCGATATTCGGCGGACTTGCCGGCCATTTCGGTGGCCATGTAGAGCTCGGCGGCTTCTCGCAGCACGTCGGCTTTCGCCTCGGCGCCGCGGTCGCGGCGCGCGCTCGCGACCGGAGAAATGCCTTGCGCGACCAGCTCCGCGTACTTCTGCGCCTTGGCTCGCGCGACGCGCAGCGAAATCATCCGGTAATCGCCGATGGTCGCGAGCGGCTGGCGCTTGCCGTTCAGCGAATAGCGGAAGCGCCAGACTTTCGTGCCGGTTGTCATCACCTCGATCACGAGGCCGTTGCCGTCGGCGATGCTGTAGCGGGTGGCGCGCGGTTCGAGCGCGCGGATTTGGGATTCGGTGAGGGGGACGGCTCGGCGGGGCATGCTTTGAAGGGCTCGTAAGCGACAGCGCGAGTTTAAACTTTCTGGCTTTGTGTACCAAGCATTAGCGGTTTTTATGGCCTACAGCATTGAGCGCTGGGATGTGCTTAAGATTCGCGGATGGCCCGGGTTACGAAGCTTGTCAAGCGATGAAGGCGTCCTTCACGCCTCGCCCTACTTGCCGATGCAAAACCTGCTAAAAATCACTCCGAGCAGATCATCCGAGCTGAACTCGCCAGTGATCGAGTTGAGCTGATCCTGCGCAAGCCGCAGTTCCTCGGCGAACAGATCCAGTGCCTGCGAGTTCTGGTCGGCATGGGCGGCGGCTGTCGCAAGATGTTCCTGTGCCGCGCGCAATGCGATCAGATGACGCTCGCGCGCAAGATACACGCTCTCCGCGCCAGCCTGCCAGCCGGCGATGCGCAGCAGCTCGTCGCGCAGTAGACTCACGCCGTCGCCCTGTTTCGCCGACAAACGTACTTCGCTGAGGTCGAGATCGGCGTCGAGCGCGCGCGTCTGCGGCGGCAAGCCGACCAGATCTGTCTTGTTCAGCACGCGCACGACCGGCACGCCGGCGGGAAAGCGCTTCGCGATGGTTTCGTCCTCGGCGGTCATGCCGGTGCGCGCGTCGAGCAGATGCAGCACCACGTCGGCCCTCTCGATCTCGCTCCACGTACGCGCAATGCCGATTTTTTCGACTTCGTCTTCCGTATCGCGCAGGCCGGCGGTGTCGATTACATGAAGCGGAATGCCCTCAATCTGAATGGTCTGCGCCACCTTGTCGCGCGTGGTGCCCGCAATCGGCGTGACGATGGCGAGTTCCGCGCCCGCGAGCGCATTCAACAGCGACGACTTGCCGACATTCGGCTGCCCCGCGAGCACCACCGAGAGCCCCTCGCGCAACAGCGCGCCTTGCCGGGCCTCGGCGAGCACGCTCGCGAGGCGCTCGCGAATGCGCACGAGTTTGCCGCGGGCGTCGGCGGCTTCGAGAAAGTCGATCTCTTCTTCTGGGAAATCGAGCGTGGCTTCGACCAGCATGCGCAGCGTGATAACTTCCTCGACCAACGTGTGGATGTCGCGCGAAAACGCGCCGTCGAGCGAACGGCCCGCGGAGCGCGCAGCGGCCTCGGTGCTCGCCTCGATGAGGTCCGCGACCGCTTCTGCTTGCGCGAGGTCGAGTTTGTCGTTCAGAAACGCGCGGCGCGTGAATTCACCCGGTTCGGCTAGCCGCAGACCGAATGCGCGCCCGGCGTCGATGCAACGTTGCAGCACGAGCTGCAGCACGACCGGCCCGCCGTGGCCTTGCAACTCGAGCACGTGCTCGCCGGTGTACGAATGCGGCGCGGGAAAGTACAGCGCGATGCCGCGATCGAGCGGGTTGCCGCCGCCGTCGAGAAACGGCACGTAGCTCGCGTGGCGAGCCGCGAGCGCCTGACCGGTGAGCGCCTGCATCAGCGGCTGCGCGGCAGCCTCGCCCGCGCGACCGAACGAAATCCGCACCACGCCGATGCCTCCCCGGCCGGGCGCAGTGGCAATGGCAACGATGGGATCGGAGTCGGTGGTCAGCATGTGAGAGGCGGCAGCGAAATCGGAAGAATGGAGCAGGGCGGCGCGTGGGCTTCACGCGGCGCTGGGCATTGTAACGCGGGGCTAGGGGCAAGCCTGGCGGCGATCCGCCTGCGCATGTACGTGCGCGGTTTTTGCGGCGCGCTTAAGATTGATCCTAATCAAGCTAGGATTGTTACTACGCCAATAGGACGAATCCAAATTCGGCGCGAAGGGTGGATCGCCCAAGCTCAAGCCCAGTAAGGAAATTTCGCAAATTTTGACATCCCGCCGGAGTGCCGATGCGTTGGGCGGCTCAGGCTAAATCTATCTCAAATACGCTAAACATGAGCCTGTTCAGTTGTCAACTGGGAGGACGCTGAATTGCACAATCTGGCCCATGCCGACCCCCAAAGAAAAAGCCGCCTTCGCCAGGAGGCTGAAGGACAGCCTGGAGCCGCTGAAGATTCGCGGCGGGACCAAGCTCGCCGAGCAGTTCAATCTTCGCTATCGCGGCGACCGTCCGGTCACGCCGCAAACCGCCCACAAGTGGCTGACTGGCACGACGATTCCCAAGCCCGACAAACTCCGCACGCTAGCCGAGTGGTTGAACGTCAAGGAGCATTGGCTCCACTATGGACCTTCGCCTGGCGCGAGCGCCAGACCCATGGCGCGCGGCGAGAAATATCCGCCGTCGCAGGAGACGATCGAACTGGCTTCGAAGATTCAGTCGCTGGCGCCGAAAGACCGGTTTCTCGTCGAAGAAATGATCGTGCGCTTCTACGGTGAGGATACCGAAGAAGGATAACCAATGCGCTGTTTGCACTCGCATGGCACATAAAAAAGCCGCCCGGTTCATTGAACCGGGCGGCTTCGTTTTTGCGGCTGTGTAGCCGCGTCTTTTCAGGCTGCGATCAGGCCGGCTTCGCTTTCGACTGACCCATCATGCGCGTGATGTAGTACTGCTGCGCGATGGACAACACGTTGTTCACCACGTAGTACAGCACGAGACCCGCCGGGAAGAAGAAGAACATGACCGAAAACGCGATCGGCATGAACATCATCATCTTGGCTTGAACCGGATCCGGCGGCGTGGGGTTCAGCTTCGTCTGCAGGAACATGGACACGGCCATCAGCACGGGCAGGATGAAGTACGGGTCCTGTTGCGACAGGTCGTGAATCCACAGAATCCACGGCGCGCCGCGCATTTCCACCGACGACAGCAGCACCCAGTACAGCGAGATGAACACCGGAATCTGAATGACGACCGGCAGGCAGCCGCCGAACGGATTCACCTTCTCGGTCTTGTACAGCTCCATCAGCGCGGCGTTCATCTTCTGCGGATCGCCCTTGAAGCGTTCGCGCAGCGCCTGCATGCGCGGCGTGATCGCCTTCATGCGCGCCATCGACTTGTAGCTCGCGGCCGACAGCGGGAAAAACACCGCCTTGATCAAGAGCGTGAGCAGCACGATCGCCCAGCCCCAGTTGCCGACATAGCTGTGGATCTTTTCGAGCAGCCAGAAAAGCGGCTTGGCGATGATCGTCACCCAGCCGTAATCCTTCACCAGTTCGAGACCCGGCGCGATGCCTTCGAGCATGCGCTCTTCTTCCGGACCGGCGAAGAGGCGCGCGGACACGTCGACCGTCTGCCCCGGCGCAATCGCCGCAACCGGCTGCTTCACGCCGACGCGGTACAGCGCCGGATCGATCTTCTCGACGTAAATGTCGCGCTTTGCGCCCTGCTGCGGAATCCACGCCGACGCGAAGTAATGCTGCACCATCGCGATCCAGCCGTTATCGGCCTGCTTCGCGTAGTCTTCCTTGTTCTTGTCGATGTCGCCGAACGTCATCTTCTGGAAGTGATGCTGGTCGGTGTAGACAGCCGGCCCGATGAACGTGTGCGAGAAGCGCGGCGTTTCCACCGGCTGGTCGTCGCGCACCAGTTCCATATAGACCGACGGGCTCACCGGGGTCGTGCCGACGTTCTGAATCTTCGTATCGACGCCGATCACATAGCTGCCGCGCGTGAACGTGTAGGTCTTGATGACCTTCAGGCCACCCTTGACCGGCGACTCGAAGCTGAGGCTGAACGATTTCTGGTCGCCCTTCAGATCAGTCTGCTGATTCGGCATCAGCGTGTAGACGTCGTTGTGATTCGGGAAATCGCCGCCGAGCAGACCCGTGCGCGCCAGGTACGTGTGATTACCGGCGCGGTCGAACAGCGTGATGACGAGATCGGGCTGCTTGCCGTCGCCCTGCTTGACGAGCGACAGCTTCGACAGCGTGCCGCCGCGGGTGTCGATTTCGCCGTTATAGACGTCGGTGCTGAACTTGACGAGCTGCGATTGCGCGGCCGCCGGCGCGTTGGCCGGCGCGGTTGCGTTGGTGGCCGGCAAATCGGCGGGCTGGGTTCCCGGCGTCGTGGTTCCCGGTGCGGCGCTGCCGGCCGTTTTAGTCGGCGTGGCGCTCGGGAAGAACATCGACGGGCGTCCGTGGTCACGTTGCCAGTTGTCGAACAGCATGACCGCTGACATGAAGAAGATGACCCATAGGACGGTGCGTTTGATATCCATGCGTTGTCTCAGTGTCGATGGAACGGCGCGTCAGCGCTTTTCAGAAGTGGGAGGCGGGACGAGATCGATGCCGCCCGCGGAAAACGGATGGCAGCGGCAAATACGCCTGGCGGCGAGATAAGTCCCGCGCGCGGCGCCATGATACTGGATTGCTTCGCGCGCGTAATCAGAGCAGGAAGGGTAAAAACGGCACCGATTGCCGAGCATGGGGCTCACGGCAAGCTTGTAAAAGCGCAATAAAGCGATGAGTACCGTTTGCATGGCTCATGCGGCCGGACGGCGCCGCGCAACGTAAAGTACCGGACGACGCCCGCTGCCGGCGGCCGACGAAGCTACGGCGGCACGCGCGAAAAAGCGGGCGGTCACCGGAGCGTCATTCCGTCTTCGGCGCTTCCGCTGGCGGCGCCTGACGACGGACAATTTCGCGCGCTGCCTTGTCGAGCAGCGCCTCGATCTCACTGCGGCACAACGCCTTCAACGGTGGCGACGAGGCGCTCGGCAACGCTTTTTTGTCGAAGCGCGTGTGCAAACGCAGCAGCACATCCCAACCGCCGAACTCGGCGCGCCGCAGCCGGAAGGCTTCGCGCGCGATTCGACGTACCAGATTACGCGTGGCCGCGCGCGGCGCATACTTCTTGCCGATCACGAGGCCTAGGCGCGCGTCATTGCCGGTGGGTCGCCCGTACACGACGAAGTGCGCGGTGCGGCGCCACGGGCGCAAACGAAAAACGGATGAAAATTCATCCGTTTTCAGTAGCCTTGCGGCTTTGGGGAAGGCGGCTTGCGCGCGCAACGGTACGGAGCCCTGCTGCGCCGCCTCTGCCGGTTCCGCTTTGCCGCGTGGGTTGCCGCGGGTGTCATCTGGCACGTTCAAACCTTGCACGTTCAAACCCGGCGCAGCCACGCCTCGCGCAGACAGAGCGCGCAATCCGCTTGCCGGCCTTAGATGGCGAGGCGCTTGCGGCCCTTCGCGCGACGTGCGTTGATGACCTTGCGGCCGCCAGCGGTCTTCATGCGAACGCGAAAGCCGTGGGTGCGCTTGCGACGGGTAACGGAAGGTTGGTAAGTACGTTTCATGTTGCTCTCACTTGATCGAAAAAAAACCGCGCGATCATCGCTGAAAGCGCAATGGCCGGAGGTTTGCTGAATTGGTTTTCGCGGAACCCGCTATTTAAACCCGTTTTTCGTTGACCGTCAATAGCTTAGCCGGTGCCGCCCGCGCGCGCCGGCGGCTGGCCGAGATGATCAGTCCCTGTGGATAACTCACTTCCGGCTCCGATTTGGCGTTAGAATCTCGCCTTACTTCCCAAAAATGATGCACGCCGCTCCGGCTCGCTTGCCCCGCAAACCCTTGTGGCACAAGCGCCTGGGGCTGTTACGCCTGGCTGCTCCGGGCCTTGTTGCGTGCGCGCGACGGGGGCAGCGGCGAACCCCGTGCACACCATAACGACAGCAACTTGATGAACGAATTCTGGCAACACTGTTCCGCATTGCTGGAGCGTGAACTCACGCCCCAGCAGTACGTGACGTGGATCAAACCGTTGGCCCCGGTCGCCTTCGACGCCGCTGCGCACACGCTCAGCATTGCTGCGCCGAACCGCTTCAAGCTCGACTGGGTCAAGAGCCAGTTCTCCGGCCGCATCGCGGATATGGCCCGCGATTTCTGGCATGCCCCGATCGACGTGCAATTCGTCCTCGACCCGAAAGCCGGCATGCGCGCGCCTGCGGCAGCGGCGCCGGCTGCGCCGCGCGCGGGTTCCTCTTCGGCGCATGCGGGCGGCAATTTCGGCAGCAATTCCGGCGGCAATGCGGCTGTGAATGCCGCCGTCGGCGCGGTGCAAGCGGCGCAGGCCGCGCGCGCCAATCCGACCCTCGCCGCACAGAACGCGAACGCGCGCGCGGCCGCGGAAGACGCAGCCGACCTCGACCTGCCGAGCCTCGACGCAAACGAAGCCGCGGCGGCGCGCCGCACTTGGCGTCCCGGCCAGAGCGCGAGCTCGAACGGCTCGGGCGACAACGACTCGATGTACGAACGCTCCAAGCTGAACCCGGTACTGACCTTCGACAACTTCGTGACCGGTAAGGCCAACCAGCTGGCGCGCGCTGCGGCGATCCAGGTCGCGGACAATCCCGGCATTTCGTACAACCCGCTCTTCCTCTACGGCGGCGTGGGTCTGGGCAAGACTCACCTGATTCACGCGATCGGCAACCAGTTGCTGATGGACAAGGCCGGCGCGCGGATTCGTTACATCCACGCGGAACAGTACGTGTCCGACGTGGTGAAGGCGTATCAGCGCAAGGCGTTCGACGACTTCAAGCGCTACTACCACTCGCTGGATCTGCTGCTGATCGACGATATTCAGTTCTTTTCGGGCAAGTCGCGCACGCAGGAAGAGTTCTTCTATGCGTTCGAGGCGCTCGTCGCGAACAAGGCGCAGGTCATCATCACGAGCGACACGTATCCGAAGGAAATTTCGGGTATCGACGACCGCCTGATCTCGCGCTTCGACTCCGGCCTCACGGTGGCCATCGAGCCGCCCGAGCTGGAAATGCGCGTGGCGATTCTGATGCGCAAGGCGCAGTCGGAATTCGTCAGCCTGAATGAAGACGTCGCCTTTTTCGTCGCCAAGCATTTGCGTTCGAACGTGCGTGAACTGGAAGGCGCGCTGCGGAAAATTCTCGCGTACTCGAAGTTCCACGGTCGCGAAATCACCATCGAACTGACGAAAGAAGCGCTGAAAGATCTGCTGACGGTGCAGAACCGGCAGATTTCAGTGGAAAACATTCAGAAAACGGTGGCTGACTTTTACAGCATCAAGGTCGCGGACATGTATTCGAAGAAGCGTCCGGCGAACATCGCGCGGCCGCGGCAGATTGCCATGTATCTGGCGAAGGAGCTCACGCAGAAGAGTCTGCCGGAAATCGGCGAACTGTTCGGCGGACGAGACCACACCACGGTGCTCCACGCGGTGCGCAAAATTGCCGACGAACGCAGCAAGGACGCGCAGCTGAATCACGAATTGCACGTGCTGGAACAGACGCTGAAGGGCTGAGCGGCGCGGGTGGAAAAACGACCTGTTTATTTCCAAAGTCGCCCCCAATTTAGTGAGGCGGTTCCTTTTTCAGGCACAATACAGGTTTAACCGCCCGGCGCGGCCGCGGGCGGATTTCACGCCGTGACAGGCGCTGCGTGGCGCCGGCGGGGAGCCACGGCTGCGTGCGGAAATGCCTTGAACGGCTCGAAGGCGCGCAGACCGTTATATCAACGAAGGAACTCTATGCAACTGGTCAAGACCGAACGCGATAACCTCCTCAGGCCGCTGCAAACCGTGAGCGGCATTGTCGAACGCCGCCATACGTTGCCGATCCTCGCCAATTTGCTGATTACCAAGAACGGCGCGGACGTGTCGTTCCTGTCAACCGACCTGGAGTTGCAGATCACCACGCGCGCCGATTTCGGCGTGGGCGGCGAATCGGTGGCGACGACGGTGGCAGCGAGAAAGCTCCTCGACATTCTGCGCGCCATGCCCGACGGCCAGGTCACGCTCACGCTGAACGACAAGCGTCTGACGGTGCAATCCGGCAAGAGCCGTTTCGCGCTGCAAACGCTGGCCGCGGACGAGTTCCCGACGGTCGCGCAAGCTAAAGACTACGGTGCGAGCCTCGTGGTTCCCCAAAAGACGTTCCGCCAGTTGCTCGGCATGGTCCATTTTTCGATGGCCCAGCAGGACATCCGCTACTACCTGAACGGCATGCTGCTGGTGGTGGATGGCGACCAGCTGATGGCAGTCGCGACAGACGGCCACCGCCTCGCGTTTTCGTCGATGAAGATCGAGGGCTCGTTCGCGCGCCAGGAAGTGATCATTCCGCGCAAGACGATTCTCGAACTGCAGCGCCTGCTCGAAGACATCGACGACACGCTGAAGATTGACATCGCGCAAACGCAGGTGAAGTTCACGTTCGGCCAGGTGGAACTCGTGTCGAAGCTCGTGGAAGGAAAATTCCCCGACTTCCAGCGCGTGATTCCGAAGTCGCACAAGAATCAGTTCGTGATCGGCCGTGAAGAACTGCAGCGTTCGCTGCAACGCGCGGCGATTCTGACGTCGGACAAATTCAAGGGCGTGCGCTGCATCATCGAGCCGGGCCAGTTGAAGATCATGTCGACCAACGCCGATCAGGAAGAGGCGCAGGAAGAACTGGAAATCGCGTACGACGGCGACAGCGTCGATATCGGGTTCAACGTCACGTATCTGCTCGACGTGCTCGCGAACCTGAAGGTCGACATGCTGCAAGTGAGCCTCGGCGACGCCAGCTCCAGCGCGTTGATCACGATTCCCGAGAACGACGAATTCAAATACGTGGTGATGCCGATGCGCATCTGACGCGTCCAATACCAGGAACACACCAAGGGGCGCAGTGCCCCTTTGGCGTTTTTATGGCGTTTTGAAAAGTCCCGAGCAGCAACCCAGCAGTAATGCAGAACCGGAAAAAATCCATGACTGAAACGAACAATACGCAACCCGACAACAGCTACGGCGCCTCGTCCAT
The DNA here is from genome assembly GCF_000472445.1 of Burkholderia sp. WSM2230. Taxonomy (GTDB): domain Bacteria; phylum Pseudomonadota; class Gammaproteobacteria; order Burkholderiales; family Burkholderiaceae; genus Paraburkholderia. The sequence goes on along the minus strand of NZ_AXAJ01000002.1, from coordinate 360,796 downwards.
TCAGATCCTCGAAGGTCTGGAGGCGGTGCGCAAGCGGCCGGGGATGTACATCGGGGATACATCGGATGGCACCGGTTTGCACCACCTCGTGTTCGAAGTGCTCGACAACTCGATCGACGAAGCGTTGGCCGGGTATTGCAACGACATCCAGGTGATCATTCACGCCGATAACTCCATCTCGATCACCGACAACGGCCGCGGCGTGCCGACCGGCCTGAAGATGGACGACAAGCACGAGCCCAAGCGCAGCGCCGCTGAGATCGTGATGACCGAGCTGCATGCCGGCGGCAAGTTCGACCAGAACAGCTACAAGGTGTCGGGCGGCTTGCACGGCGTGGGCGTTTCGTGCGTGAACGCGCTCTCCGCTTGGCTGCGCCTGACCGTGCGCCGCGACGGCAAGAAGCACTTCATGGAGTTCCACCGCGGCGTGCCACAGAACCGCGTGATTGAAGAGATCGACGGTGTGGCCGTGTCGCCAATTCCGGTAGTGGGCGAGACCGAAAACCGCGGCACGGAAGTGCATTTCATGGCCGACGAGACGATCTTCGGCAACGTCGAATATCACTACGACATTCTGGCCAAGCGCATTCGCGAGCTGTCGTTCCTGAATAACGGCGTGCGCATTCGCTTGACCGATCAGCGTTCGGGCAAGGAAGACGATTTCGCGTTTGTCGGCGGCGTGAAGGGTTTTGTCGAGTACATCAACAAGACCAAGAGCGTGCTGCACCCCACCATTTTCCACGTTAGTGGCGAGAAAGACGGCGTGGGCGTGGAAGTGGCCATGCAGTGGAACGACAGCTACAACGAAAACGTGCTGTGCTTCACGAACAACATTCCGCAGCGCGACGGCGGCACGCACCTCACCGGTTTGCGCGCGGCCATGACGCGCGTGCTGAACAAGTACATTGCCGATCACGAAGTCGCGAAAAAGGCGAAGGTCGAGACGTCCGGCGACGACATGCGCGAAGGCCTTTCGTGCGTGCTGTCGGTGAAGGTGCCCGAGCCGAAATTCAGCGCGCAGACCAAGGACAAGCTGGTGTCGTCGGAAGTGCGCGCGCCGGTGGAGGACGTGGTTGCCAAAGCGCTCGAGGAATTCCTGCTGGAAACGCCGAACGACGCGAAGATCATTTGCAGCAAGATCGTCGACGCAGCTCGCGCGCGCGACGCGGCCCGCAAGGCGCGCGAGATGACGCGCCGCAAGGGTGTGCTCGACGGCGTCGGTCTGCCCGGCAAGCTTGCGGACTGCCAGGAAAAGGATCCGGCGAAGTCGGAGATTTATATCGTCGAGGGCGACTCCGCAGGCGGCTCGGCGAAGCAGGGCCGCGACCGCAAGTTCCAGGCGATCCTGCCGCTGCGCGGCAAGGTGCTGAACGTGGAGAAGGCGCGTTACGACAAGCTGCTTTCTTCGGAACAGATCGTCACGCTAATCACTGCGCTCGGCTGCGGCATCGGCAAGGAGGACTACAACCTCGAGAAGCTGCGTTATCACCGCATCATCATCATGACCGATGCTGACGTGGACGGCGCGCACATCCGCACGCTGCTGCTCACGTTCTTCTATCGTCAGATGCCGGAGATGATCGAGCGTGGGTATATCTATATCGCGCAGCCGCCGCTGTACAAGATCAAGGCGGGCAAAGACGAGCGGTATCTGAAGGATGAGACCGAGGTCAATGCTCACATTCTGAAGCTCGCGTTGCAGGGTTCGGAGCTGCTGCCTTCCGAGAACGCGACGCCGATTACCGGCGACGCGCTCGGCGAGTTGGCTCGAGCCTATTTGCTGGCGCAGGCGGTGGTGGACCGGTTGAGCCGCTTGTACGACGCGGGCGCGCTTGAGGCCGTAATGGATGGCGTGGTAATCGACCTCTCCAGTGAAGCTGCGGCTGAGGCATCGGCCAGGGCTCTTGAAGCAAAGCTGCGTGATGATGCTTTGAAGCCCGAGGTTACCGTGACTACGATGTACGACCCGGTGCGCGAATTGCGCTCGCTGAAGGTTGCGCGGACGCATCACGGCAATCAGAAAATCTCTGTGCTCGACGAAGAGTTTCAATTGACTGCCGACTATCAACAGTTGGTGAACACCGCGAATACGTTCAAGGGATTGATCGGCGCCGGCGCCGTTATCAAGCGTGGTGAGCGGAGTATGGCTGTTGGCGACTTCAAGTCTGCGATGAAGTGGCTGTTGGCTGATGCTGAGCGGAATGTATCCAAGCAGCGCTATAAAGGCTTGGGCGAGATGAACCCGGAGCAGCTTTGGGAGACGACGATGGATCCGGCTGTGCGTCGATTGCTTCGCGTGCAGATTGAAGATGCTATTGCAGCCGATGGTATCTTTACGACGCTGATGGGGGATGATGTGGAGCCGAGAAGGGCTTTTATTGAATCTAATGCGTTGCGGGCGGGGAATATTGATGTTTGAGGGGTGTTGTAGAAGATAGCCTCATAACCTGAGAAAAACAGACCCATAAGTTGAGAAACTTATGGGTCTTTTCTATTGGTAGCTTGGATTTATCGAGACTTCGTCGACGGCACCGTATTAGCCGGAACTAGCGGTCGCACGCCGTAGCTGACATCTCAAGCGTGCGTTTTGCGACGCGAGCTGTAACAAGAGCCACTCGAACGTCCCTTCAGATAACCTTGCCACCAGCCCTTTGTGAGCAATTCCACTGCAGCTCGGGACATTCGTGGCCAGGTCCGCTGTGGAGCGAAAAAAGCCCGCCGATTAGGGGGCTATCCACAAGCGAGGGCATCGCTTGTTAACTATTACTACGTATACATATACAAAGACTATAAAAACACAGACGCACCTGCAGCCGCGGCGCGATAAACGAGCAACCGGCAGGGATTCCCAAACCGGGCCCCGCCCACCCGCCCAATCAAGCCTGCTGGGACGGAACCCCAACTTTGCCGAATTTCGATAACACATCGAATAATGGCTCACTACCATCGGCGAAAGCCTGCCCGCCCATGCACCGCAAAGCCTTGCGGTGTCCAGCAAGCGGCAAACTCAGGGAGCGTCCGATGAAGTCAGAGTCCAACAGTCAGCACGTCGGTAAAGTCACGCATCACGAGTTAAAGCAGACGCTCGGCACGTGGCAACTTTGGGGCATCGCGGTCGGCCTCGTGATTTCCGGCGAATATTTCGGCTGGAGCTACGGCTGGGCGAGCGCGGGTACGCTCGGCTTCGTGATCACGGCGATCTTTATTGCCGCGATGTACACCACTTTCATTTTCAGCTTCACCGAACTCACCACTTCGATCCCGCATGCGGGCGGCCCGTTCGCCTACGCGCGTCACGCGTTCGGCCCGACCGGCGGCTATCTCGCGGGCGCGGCCACGCTGGTCGAATTCGTGTTTGCGCCGCCGGCCATTGCGCTTGCAATCGGCGCGTATCTGCACGTGCAGTTTCCGGGGCTCGAACCGAAACACGCGGCAATGGGCGCGTATCTCGTCTTCATGGCCTTGAACATAGTCGGCGTGCAGATCGCCGCGGCCTTCGAGCTATGCGTTACGTTGCTCGCCATTTTCGAATTGCTGGTGTTCATGGGCGTCGTTTCGCCGGGCTTTCAGTGGTCGAACTTCACGAAAGGCGGCTGGGCCGGCGCGGATACCTTCAGCATGGGCTCCTTCAATGGCATGTTCGCGGCGATTCCGTTCGCGATCTGGTTTTTTCTCGCCATTGAAGGCGTCGCGATGGCCGCGGAAGAAGCGAAAAACCCCAGGCGTTCCATTCCGATCGCGTACGTCGCCGGCATTCTGACGCTGGTGGTGCTGGCCATCGGCGTGATGGTGTTCGCGGGCGCGGCCGGCGACTGGACGAAGCTGTCGAACATCAACGACCCGTTGCCGCAAGCGATGAAGTTCATCGTCGGCGAAAATAGCGGCTGGATGCACATGCTCGTGTGGCTCGGTCTGTTCGGTCTCGTCGCGTCGTTTCACGGCATCATCCTCGGCTATTCGCGGCAGATTTTCGCGCTGGCTCGCGCCGGCTATCTGCCGGAGTGGCTTTCGAAAGTGCATCCGCGCTTCAAGACGCCGCATCGCGCGATCCTGGCTGGCGGTGTGATCGGCATCGCGGCGATCTACAGCGACGAGCTGATCCAGTTCGGCGGCCAGACGCTCACCGCGAACATCGTGACGATGTCCGTGTTTGGGGCTATCGTGATGTATATCATCAGCATGTTGTCGCTCTTCAAGCTGCGCCGCGCAGAACCGGACCTTGAGCGTCCGTTCCGCGCGCCGCTTTTTCCGCTGTTCCCGGCGTTCGCGCTGGTGGCCGCGGTCATCTGTCTGGCGACCATGGTGTACTTCAACTTTCTGGTCGCCGTGGTGTTTGCCATCTTCCTCGCGCTCGGCTACGTCTACTTCCTCATGACGCGCCAACAACGCGAGGCCGCGCCGGCGGACGCATTGCTCGAAGAATGACGGGAATGACGAACCAGGCCGCTGCGCGCGCAGCGGCGCTGCACACGTAAGCTGGAGTCGCGACAATGAGCTATACGGAGACAATCGGCAGCCGCACTTATCGCTTTGCCGATCTGAAAACACTCATGGCGAAGGCGAGCCCGCAACGTTCCGGCGATCAACTTGCGGGCGTCGCGGCGGCGAGCGAGGAGGAACGTGTCGCCGCGAAAATGGCGCTGGCGCAGGTGCCGTTGCGCACGTTCCTGAATGAAGCGTTGATTCCCTACGAAAGCGACGAAGTCACGCGTCTTGTGATGGACGATCATTCGCCGCAGGCATTCGCCGAGATTTCGCATCTGACGGTAGGCGACTTTCGAAACTGGCTGTTGAGCACGTCGACGGATGCGGATGCGCTCACACGTATCGCTTCAGGCCTCACACCGGAAATGGTGGCAGCCGTTTCGAAGCTGATGCGCAATCAGGACCTGATCGCAGCTGCGCGCAAGCGTCCGGTGATTACGCGCTTTCGCAACACGGTTGGCTTGCCGGGTCACATGTCGGTGCGTCTCCAACCCAATCATCCGACGGATGACGTAAAAGGTATTGCGGCCTCTATGCTCGACGGCCTCATGTACGGCTGCGGCGACGCGATGATCGGCATCAATCCCGCCAGCGACAACCTCGCCGCCATCACCAGACTGCTGCTGATGATCGACGATTTCCGTCAGCGCTATCAGGTACCCACTCAGTCCTGCGTGCTGACGCACGTCACCAACACAATCGCCGCGATCGAAAAAGGCGCGCCCGTCGACCTCGTGTTCCAGTCGATTGCGGGCACGGAAAAAGCCAACGCCGGTTTCGGCATTTCGCTGGCGCTGCTGCAGGAAGCATACGAAGCAGGACTGTCGCTCAAGCGCGGCACCGTCGGCAGCAATCTGATGTACTTTGAAACCGGACAGGGCAGCGCATTATCGGCGGATGCGCATTTCGGCGTCGATCAACAGACTTGCGAGGCGCGCGCCTATGCTGTCGCGCGCAAGTTCAATCCGTTTCTCGTGAATACCGTGGTGGGTTTTATCGGCCCCGAGTATCTGTATGACGGCAAGCAGATCACGCGCGCGGGTCTCGAAGACCACTTCTGCGGCAAGCTGCTCGGCGTGCCGATGGGTTGCGACATCTGCTACACGAATCATGCGGAAGCCGACCAGGACGACATGGACAACCTGCTCACGCTGCTTGGCGTGGCGGGCATCAACTTCATCATGGGCATTCCCGGTGCGGACGACGTGATGCTCAATTATCAAAGCACGTCGTTTCATGACGCACTGTATGTGCGCGAAGTGCTCGGCTTGCGCCGCGCGCCCGAATTCGAGGAATGGCTGGAGTCGATGCAGATCACCGACGCACGCGGTGCACTGGTGAGCGCATCGGCACAGCAACCGCTGCTCGAAGGCGCGCGCGACTGGATGGGTATCGCATGAGCGACTTTGTCGACAAGAACCCGTGGAATGCGCTGCGTCAGTTCACCAACGCGCGCATTGCATTGGGCCGCGCGGGCAACAGCGTGCCGACAGCGCCTTTGCTCGCATTCAATCTTTCGCACGCGCAGGCGCGCGACGCCGTGCATCATCCGCTTGATACGGACGCATTACATCAGCAGTTGCACGCGTTGTCGTTCAGCACGCTTGATGTGCATAGCGCCGCGCCTGATCGCGAGCATTATTTGCGGCGTCCCGATCTCGGCCGGCGATTATCGGAAGAAAGCCGTGCCGCGCTCGCGCAATTAGCGGACGAATCGCCTGATGTGGTGTTCGTGATCGGCGACGGGTTGTCGGCGTTCGCTGCATCGAAGCAAGCGGTTCCGCTGCTGCAAGCCGTGGTCCCGCAACTCGCGGATTGGAAGATCGCGCCTGTGGTCGTCGCGCGGCAGGCACGCGTTGCGCTTGGCGACGAGATCGGCGAGTTGCTGCACGCGAAGATCGTGGTGATGCTGATCGGCGAGCGGCCAGGGCTAAGTTCGCCGGATAGCCTCGGCATTTATCTCACGTACGCGCCGAAAGTGGGCTGCAGCGACGCGCAGCGCAATTGCATTTCCAACGTGCGCCCCGAAGGGCTCGACTATCCGCTCGCTGCGCACAAGCTGCATTATCTGCTTACGCATGCGCGGCGTCTGGAGCTCACCGGCGTCGGACTGAAAGATGACAGCGACGCGTTGCTGCCGGCCGCGCCTGCCGCGCCTGCGATCGGCGGCGCGGCGAGCTCAAACGCCAGTCCAGACCCGACGAGCCCCGACGCAAACGCCAGCGCGACCTAGCAGCGAATTCACGCATCGGCGCGCAGCACAGGATGCGATGCGAGCCACGCGTTCTCGTCGTCGGCGAATAGACGCGAGCGCGTGAGAAAGCGCAGACCAGTCGGCCGTTCGAGCGAGAACATGCCGCCGTTGCCCGGCACCACGTCGATAATCAGCTGCGTGTGCTGCCAGTACTCGAACTGCGAATCGCTCATGTAGAACGGCACGCCCGCAATGGTGCCGAGCTTCACGTCCGACGAACCGACCATGAATTCGCCTTGCGGAAACATCATCGGCGCGCTGCCGTCGCAACATCCGCCGGATTGATGGAACAGCACATCGCCATGTTGCGCGCGCAATCTGTCGATCAACTCGATTGCAGCGGGCGTTGCAATCACGCGAGCCACTTCCTTTTCGTCGGCCATCATATGTCCTTGCAGAAATGAAGCGAGCCGCGCATAGCGGCCCGCATCAGCACAATTCTCGTGTTTGGACGCTTAGAAGAAACCGAGCGGTTTCTCGCTATAGCTGACGAGCAGGTTCTTGGTCTGCTGATAATGGTCGAGCATCATCTTGTGATTCTCGCGGCCAATGCCCGATTGCTTGTAGCCGCCAAACGCCGCGTGCGCCGGATACGCGTGATAGCAATTGGTCCACACGCGGCCAGCCTGAATCTGCCGGCCGAAGCGATAGGCGCGCGTGCCGTCGCGTGTCCAAACGCCGGCGCCGAGACCGTAGAGCGTGTCGTTGGCAATCTCGAGCGCTTCTTCTTCGGTCCTGAACGTGGTGACGGAAACCACTGGCCCGAAGATCTCTTCCTGGAAGATGCGCATCTTGTTGTTGCCGCGGAACACGGTCGGCTTCACGTAATAGCCCTTGCTCAACTCGCCGCCCAGCACGTTGCGTTCGCCGCCAATCAGACACTCGGCGCCTTCCTGCTTGCCGAGGTCGACATACGAAAGGATCTTCTCCAACTGCTCCTGCGAAGCCTGCGCGCCGATCATCGTCTTCGTATCCAGCGGATGACCCTGCGTAATGGCCGCGACGCGTTTCAATGCACGTTCCATGAAGCGGTCGTAGATCTTTTCGTCGATCAACACGCGCGAAGGGCACGTACACACTTCGCCCTGGTTCAGCGCGAACATCGCGAAGCCCTCGAGCGCTTTATCGAAGTAGCTGTCGTCCTGATTCATTACATCGGCGAAAAAAATGTTGGGGCTCTTGCCGCCAAGTTCGAGCGTGACCGGAATGATGTTCTGGCTTGCGTACTGCATGATCAGGCGGCCGGTCGTGGTCTCGCCTGTGAACGCGATCTTCGCGATGCGCTTGCTCGATGCGAGCGGTTTGCCCGCTTCCAGACCGAAACCGTTCACGACGTTCAGCACGCCCGCGGGCAGCAGATCCTGGATCAGTTCGACGAGTACGAGAATCGACGCGGGCGTTTGCTCGGCGGGTTTGAGCACCACGCAATTGCCGGCCGCGAGCGCGGGCGCGAGCTTCCATACGGCCATCAGGATCGGGAAATTCCACGGAATGATCTGGCCGACCACGCCGAGCGGCTCGTGAAAGTGATAGGCCACGGTGTCGTCGTCGATCTCGGAGATCGAGCCTTCCTGCGCGCGCACGGCGCCGGCGAAGTAGCGAAAGTGGTCGATGGCAAGCGGAATGTCGGCGGCCATCGTTTCGCGCAGCGGCTTGCCGTTGTCGATCGTTTCGGCGACGGCAAGGCGCTGCAGGTTTGCTTCCATGCGGTCGGCAATGCGGTTCAGAATGTTCGCGCGATCCGTCGTCGAAGTTTTGCCCCACGCGGCTTTGGCGCGGTGCGCTGCATCCAGTGCGAGTTCGACGTCTGCTTCACGCGAGCGCGGAATCGAGGTGAAGGGCTCGCCGGTGACCGGCGATACGTTGTCGAAGTACTCGCCGCCCACGGGCTGCACCCATTCGCCGCCGATAAAATTCGCATACTGCTTTTTGTACGGGAATTCGGTCGTCAGAAACTGCATCTCCGCGTGATTCATCTCAGTGCTCCTCACATGTTTGAATGGGCTATAGTCCGCGCGATGTCGCGCTCGGTTGCAATCCGTTGAAGCTGGCCGCGACACCCGTAGAGCCAGAACCATGCCAATGCACCCGGCTGGTGAGCCGTGCACGCGCGGCAGGCACGAGCGCACCGAAGCATGTGCCGTGAGACCTGATTAGCGGTGGGCAGGCGCGTCGTTTCTGATCAATGCAGTTGTTGCTGTTCATGAATTGAACAGGGACCTGGCCCATGCTGGAGCAATCGGTGCGGTGGCTGGGCGCACATGACCGGCATGACACTTGCCTTGTTTTTCTCCTCGATAATCAATCGCGCGGAATCGCCATGACGATCGAAACCCTCAGCGACAGCTTCGCCAGCCTGGCCACCGGTGTCCATTCATCGCCTGCACCGCAGGCCGGCTTTCGCGTGCAAACCTGCGTCGCTCATGACGCGGACGAACAGGCGCGCAACCTTCATGGCTGGCATCAGACCTACGATCAGCTGACCTCGGGCAGCTTCGTGGGTGGCCTGACGGAGCTGTGCCTCGATCACATGCAGGTGTTCGTCGAAACGACGAGCCACACGTTGCGGCAAACCTGCGAGGTGCAGAAAGACGCCTACTGGTTCGGCATTCCGACGTGTCAGGCCGGCTCGGGACGCATCGATACGCAGATGATCAGCGGCGACGCCCTCGCGTTTCGTCCAGGCGGCATCGAATTCGAACTGCTGACATCGTCGGGCTACGAGATTTTTGGCGTGGTGGTGAAGGGCGACGTGTTGCGCCGATACGCGGCGGAAGTGGAGCACGTAGGGCTCGCCGAAGCGTTGCCGGACAGGGAGGTGGTCTCCATCGGCATGGACCGCAAGCAGCGTTTGTGTGCTTCGTTGCGCGAGTTTCTCGAACGGAGTGCGGCGAGCGGCGCGCCTTTGTCGCCGTCCGCACGCGACGACCTGCAGGCCGCGGTGCTTTCGTCGCTGTTCGACGCAGGCGCCTTGCCCGCGTCCTCTGAGCAGATTGCGATACCGGTTCGCGCGCGGCGTCAGTCGATCGTCTCGGAAGCGCGCGATTATGTGCTTGCCCATCGCGACCGCGCGGTCGGAGTGCCAGAGCTTTGCGAGCGTTTGCATGTGAGCCGGCGCACTTTGCAGTACTGCTTTCAGGACGTGCTCGGCATGGCGCCCGCCCATTATGTGCGGGCGCTTCGCCTTAACGGCGCGCGGCGCGATCTCTGCAACGCCTCGCGCGATTCGCGCTCCGTGCAGGACGTGGCGGCCGCCTGGGGCTTCTGGCACTTGAGCCAGTTCGCCGCGGACTACCGCAAGCTCTTCGGCATGCGGCCTTCGGATACCTTGAAGGCTGCAATCGGCGCGCACGCTGCAACGAATAGCCGCTCGTTCGCGCACGAAGCGGCTTTCAATGAACGGCGCGTGGGCTTGCGTCGTGTCCTCGGCGCTTCATTTGCGCAGCAGCCGCAAGCCGTTCGCGACAACCAGCAGGTTCGCACCGACGTCGGCGAACACGGCCATCCACATCGTGCCGAGACCCATCACCGTCAACACCAGAAAGACGCTCTTGATGCCGAGCGCGAGCGCAATGTTTTGCACGAGCACTAAATGCGTCGCTTTCGACAGGCGGATGAAGAGCGGAATCTTGCGCAGATCGTCGTCCATCAACGCGACGTCGGCGGTTTCGATCGCCGTGCCGGTACCCATTGCGCCCATCGCGAAGCCGATGTCGGCGCGCGCAAGCGCGGGCGCGTCGTTGATGCCGTCGCCGACCATGCCCACTGTCGCGCCTTCGGCCGACCACTGCGTCACAGCGTCCAGCTTGTCTTGCGGCAACTGGTTGCCGCGCGCTTCGTCGATGCCGACCTGCGCAGCAATGGTCGCGGCTGTGTGCGGATTGTCGCCGCTGAGCATGGCGGTGCCGACGCCTGCGCGATGCAGTTCGGCGATAGCCGCGCGGCTCGTCTCCTTGACGGTATCCGCGACCGCGAAGAGCGCGAACACACGTTGTGCGTCGCTTAGCAGTACGACGGTTTTCCCCTGACGCTCGAGCGCGTCGAGCCGTGCTTCGAGCGATGGCGAGCATCGCCCGAGTTCTTCGATAAGCCGATGATTGCCGAGCCAGTACGTGAGACCGTTTATCTCGCCGCGCACGCCGCGTCCGGCGAGCGATTCGAATGAATCGACAGTGACGGTTGCCACGCCGTTCTTTTGCGCGGCGCTTGCAATTGCCATCGACACGGGATGGTCCGAACGCGCCGCAAGACTCGCGGCAAGCGTGCGGCAGCGTGTGATGTTTGCATCGGCGTCTGCATCGGCAACGGCATCCGTTTCGGCGAGCATCGCGAAATCGGTTTGCACCGGCTTGCCATGCGTGATCGTGCCGGTTTTATCGAACGCAAGGCGGCTCAGCTTGCGGCCCTGTTCGAGGTAGACGCCGCCCTTGATGAGAATCCCCTTGCGCGCAGCCGCCGCGAGACCGCTAACGATCGTGACCGGCGTCGAAACGACGAGCGCGCACGGACACGCAATCACCAGCATCACCAGCGCCTTGTAGATCCACGCCTGCCACATCCCCCCGAAGAAGAGCGGCGGCACGAGCGCGACCGCCAGCGCGACTGCGAACACCAGTGGCGTGTAGACACGCGCGAACTGATCGACGAAACGTTGCGTGGGCGCTTTGCTGCCTTGCGCCTCTTCGACTGCATGAATGATGCGCGCGAGCGTGGTGTTGCTGGCCGCGGCCGACACGCGATAATCGAAAGAGCCGGCCTGGTTGATGGTGCCCGCGAACACGGCGTCGCCGACGCTCTTGTCGACCGGCAGGCTTTCTCCGGTGATCGGCGCCTGGTCGACGCTCGAGCGTCCCGCGACGATCTCACCATCGAGCGCTATCCGCTCGCCCGGCTTCACGCGAACGAGCGCGCCCGGCGTAATCGCCTGGAGACCGGTGAGCCGCCATTCGCCGTCTGGCTGCTGCACGCTCGCCTGTTCAGGCGTGAGTTGCATCAAACCCTGAATCGCGTTGCGCGCCCGGTCGAACGATCTCGCCTCGATCAATTCCGCGACGGTGAAAAGCACCATCACCATCGCCGCTTCCGGCCATTGGCCGAGGATCAACGCGCCGCTCACCGCGATGCTCATCAACGCGTTGATGTTGAGGTTGCCGTGGCGAAGGGCCAGCCAGCCCTTGCGATATGTTGAAAGGCCGCAGGAGCCGATTGCAAAGAGCGCAAGACCCGCTGCCATCCAGGCAGGCGCGCCAAGCCAGCCAGCGGCCTCTGAAGCCGCCGCAGCGACGGCCGCGAGGGCGAGCGGCCACCACGTCCGCGACCTGGGCTGAGCGGGCGATGCGTCCGGAGCGGCTCCCAATGCGCGTTGCGAATCGGCATCCGCGAGTTCGGGCGTAAAGTCGAGCGAGCGCAGCGCGCCGACAATCGAGTCGAGCTCACCCGGCGCATGCACGACGGTCAGCACGCGCTGCATGAGATTGAACTCCATGCTGCGCACCTCGGACATGCGGCTGAACTTCTTGCGGATCAACGCTTCTTCGGTCGGACAATCCATTTGCATGATGCGGATAGCCGTGCGCACATCGCCCGCCACGGCTTCGGATTGGGGCAAATCTGCGCGCAACGTCGCCGGGGCATGACCTGCAGCGCCGCAGCAGGCCGCGCGTGCGGAGGCGTCTGCATGACCTTCATGCACATGCTCATGCCCGTGCTCATGCCTGTCAGCGTGGGTTTCCGGTTGTCCAGTGTGGTCGGCGTTCGCCTCGTGCGCATGCTGCATGGTGGCTTCCTCGTTCGATTTGTGGTCTAGTAAACACCTTGAAGCCACTACAAGGTCAAGGCCAGTATCGGAGGGCTTATGAAAATCGGCGAATTGGCGAAAATTGCCCATTGCACGACCGAAACCATCCGCTTCTACGAGAAGGAAGGGCTGCTGCCCGAAGCGGAGCGCACCGAGGCCAATTACCGCAGCTATACGGCGAGGCACGTGGAGCGGCTGCGCTTCATTCGCAATTGCCGCGCGCTTGACATGACGCACGACGAAATCCGCGCGCTGCTGCGTCTGACCGACGCGCCGGCCAACGGCTGCGGCGGCATCAATGACCTGATCGACGAGCACATCGCGCACGTCGATACGCGCATCGACGAACTGCAACAGCTCAAGGCGCAATTGCATGCGCTGCGCGAGCAATGCCACGGCGAACAGGCAGTAGAAGACTGCGGCATCGTGCAGGGTCTCAGCGACATGGACGTGAGCGCGCCGCGTGCGCGGCACACGCATCTCGGTTGATGCAGCCAGTCGAATCAACCATCGAATCCAGTTGGAGAAACAACGTGTTTACATGTAGAAACCAGTCCTGCGGCGCGCAGTGGGAGCAGTCGGACGTCGTCATCAAGAACGAGGGGCAGGGGCTCCTGTTCCGTTGCCCGCTGTGCGGCGCGCGCAATTACGTCGAGCGTTTCGAAAGCGACGACGGCGCGGTGCTGTACGAGCAGATGGAAGGCCGCCCGTCGCCTGGGCCGATGGCCGAATAGTGTCTGGTCGTCGCCGGTAGTCGCCAGCAGTCGCCAGTAGTTGCAGTCTTCAGTCTTCCAGCCTTGAGCCGATCACGAGTCATCATCTTATGAACAGTCCCATCACGGCCGGCGCGCCGTTCAGCCAACTGCCGCTGCCGCCCGCCGCGCTCGCGAATCTCACGCAGCTCGGCTATGTCGAGATGACGCCGATCCAGGCCGCGAGTCTGCCTGTTGCGCTCGCCGGCCACGACCTCATCGCGCAGGCGAAAACGGGCAGCGGCAAGACCGCGGCATTTTCGTTGGCGCTGCTCGCGCGTCTGGATGCGCGCAATTTCGCCGTGCAGGCCATGGTGCTCTGCCCGACGCGCGAACTCGCCGATCAGGTCACGCAGGAAATCCGGCGTCTTGCGCGCGCGGAAGAAAACATCAAGGTACTGACCTTGTGCGGCGGCACGCCGATGCGTCCGCAAACCGCGAGCCTCGAACATGGCGCGCATATCGTGGTCGGCACGCCGGGCCGCATCATGGATCACCTCGAGCGCGGCAGCCTGTCGCTGCAATCGCTCAATACGCTGGTGCTCGACGAAGCCGACCGCATGCTCGATATGGGCTTCTTCGACGACATCGCAACGGTCGTCGGGCAATGTCCGAAGGAGCGGCAAACGCTGCTTTTCTCGGCCACTTACCCGGAAGGCATCGTCAAGCTCAGTCAGAAATTCCTCCGGAATCCGAAGGAAGTGAAGCTCGCCGAGCGGCACGACAATACCAAGATCCGCCAACGCTTCTATGAAGTGGCCGAAGATGAGCGTCTGCATGCCGTTGGACTGTTGCTCAATCACTATCGTCCGGTGAGCACGCTCGCGTTCTGCAACACGAAGCAGCAATGCCGCGATCTGCTCGACGTGCTGCGTGCGCAGGGTTTTCATGCGCTCGCGCTGCATGGCGAACTCGATCAGCGTGAACGCGACCAGGTGCTGATCCAGTTTGCAAATCGCAGCTGTTCGGTGCTGGTCGCCACCGACGTCGCCGCGCGCGGCCTCGACATCGCGCAACTGGAGGCGGTAATCAACGTGGACGTGACGCCCGATCCCGAAGTGCATGTGCACCGCATCGGCCGCACGGGCCGCGCCGATCAGGAAGGCTGGGCGTTGAGCCTCGCCAGCATGGACGAAATGGGGCGCGTGGGCGGCATCGAACAGGCGCAAAAGCGCGAGGTCGAATGGCACAAGCTCTCCGAACTCACCGCCACGAGCAATGAGCCGCTTTTGCCGCCCATGGAAACGCTGCAGATTCTCGGCGGCCGCAAGGAGAAGATCCGTCCCGGCGACGTGCTGGGCGCGCTCACGGGCGAGGCAGGTTTCGCCGGTTCGCAGATCGGCAAGATCAATGTGACCGAGATGTCGACCTATGTGGCGGTCGAGCGCAGTATTGCGCGCGAAGCAGTGCGCAAGCTGAGCGCGGGCAAGGTGAAGGGCAAGAAGGTCAAAGTGCGGTTGATGGACGACGCGTGATGTCGGGGCACGCGCTGCGCGTGCGGTCCGCCTCGCACGCAACACCGCGCCAGCGCTACAGCCATGACATAAACGCATGCGCCGCATGACAAAGTTTCGATTGTGATGCTTCTTTGGCTGATGCCTAATCACTCAACCGGCACATAAGCACACTGGACGGCCGCGTGGTTCGCCGCCGCCAGTGCGCCGCCGGATGAGGATAGGGAGAAGCCATATGCAGAGCGCCATGCAAGCCCGCTCGAAATTGCCTGACGTCGGCACGACGATTTTTACCGTGATCGGCCAACTGGCCGCGCAACACGATGCGCTGAATCTGTCGCAAGGCGCGCCGAATTTCGCGCCGGATGCGAAACTGATCGACGGCGTGGCGCACGCAATGCGCGCTGGCCACAACCAGTACGCGCCCATGTCGGGCATCGCGGCGCTGCGCGAAGCGCTCGCCGACAAGGTGCAAACGCTCTACGGCGTGCGCTATGACGCGGCAAGCGAAGTGACCGTGATCGCGAGCGCGAGCGAAGGTCTTTATTCGACGATCAGCGCATTGGTTCATCCGGGCGACGAAGTCATCTACTTCGAGCCTTCGTTCGACAGCTATGGACCCATCGTCCGGCTGCAAGGCGCAAAGCCGGTGCCGATCAAACTGTCGCTGAGCGATTTCCGTGTGGACTGGGACGAGGTCGCCGCCGCGATCACGCCGAAGACGCGCATGCTCATCACCAACACGCCGCACAATCCGACTGCCACCGTGTTCAGCGAGGCCGACATCGAACGCCTCAAGGCGCTCACGCGCAACACGGACATCGTGATTCTTGCCGACGAAGTCTACGAGCACGTGGTGTTCGACGGCGCGAAACACCAGAGCATGGCGTGCCACAGCGAGCTTGCCGAGCGCAGCGTGATTGTGTCGTCGTTCGGCAAGTCATATCACGTTACCGGTTGGCGCGTCGGCTATTGCCTGGCACCCGCCGAGCTGATGAACGAGATTCGCAAGGTACATCAGTTCATGGTGTTTTCCGCCGACACGCCCATGCAGTACGCGTTCGTCGATGCATTGGCGAATCGCGAAAGCTATCTCGGCTTGTCAGCGTTCTATCAGCAAAAGCGCGATCTGCTCGCGCACGGTCTTCGCGAGTCGCGCTTCGAGCTGTTGCCAAGTGAGGGCAGCTTCTTCATGCTCGCGCGTTTTCGCGGTTTCTCCGACGAAAAAGACAGCGACTTCGTGTTGCGCCTGATTCGCGATGCGCGCGTCGCGACCATTCCGCTGTCCGCGTTTTACAGCGACGGCACGGATTCGGGCCTGATTCGCCTGAGTTTCTCGAAGGACGACGCGACGTTGATTGAAGGTGCGCGCCGTTTGTGCGAGATCTGAAACTGCTTGCATATCCGCGCGACAGCGGTATTTTTGAAGGCAGTAAGATCGTCGCGCCATTTCACATTCACACGCTGCGTGTTCGCATTACAACGAAACCGAAGGGAAAAGGGACCTGCTATGAAACTGCTCAAGCCTTTGTTGGCGCTGGCCTGCGCTTTCGCATCGGTGGCGGCATCGTCCGCCGCAATTGCCGCCGATACATCGACGCTGCGTTTCGGGCTCGAAGCGCAGTACCCGCCGTTCGAATCCAAAGGTCCTAACGGCGAGCTGCAAGGACTCGACATCGACGTCGGCAATGCGGTGTGCGCCGCCGCGCATATGACGTGCAAGTGGGTGGAGACGTCGTTCGACGGTCTGATCCCCGCATTGCAGGGCCGCAAATTCGACGCGATCAATTCGGCAATGAATGCGACCGAGCAGCGTCGCCAGACAATCGACTTCACGACGGTCGTCTACCGTGTGCCGACGCAACTCATTGCAAAGCGCGACAGCGGTCTCCTGCCGAGCGCCGAGGCGCTGAAGGGCAAACGCGTAGGCGTGTTGCAGGCGTCGATTCAGGAGACGTTTGCGAAGACGCATTGGGAGCCGGCGGGCGTGACCGTCGTAGCGTATCAGGACCAGAATCAGGTCTATACGGACCTCGTCGCGGGGCGTCTCGACGCAACGCTCGTGCTCGCGCCCGCGGGACAAACCGGCTTTCTGTCGAAGCCGAACGGCAAAGACTACGCGTTCGTCGGACAGCCGGTGCGCGACGACAGGATTCTCGGCAGCGGTATCGCATATGGCATTCGCAAAGGCGATACGGCGTTGCGCGAGCGCCTGAATGCGGCGATCGCAAAGGTGCAGGCTGACGGCACCGTGAAGACACTCGCGACGAAATACCTCGGCAATATCGACGTTTCCGCGAAGTAGGCGTTTGAGACTGGCGGTGTGCGGACTGAGCAGCGCATGAGTCCAGCTTGTTGGTTGCGCGTTTGACGGCTACGATAAGTGGCCTCGCGAGGTTGCGGCTCTGGGCTGCGTCCTTCTGCGAGGTTTACGCACACCGGAGGCGCGCAAATGAGCACGACGACAGCGGCGATAACTCACGTGAACCGCGCAAGCGCTCAGGCAAAGCGCGCAAGCGAGCCGCGTTTCTGGCGCAGCGAGGCGTTGCCATACATCGAGGCGCGCTCCATCGAAGACGGTCGCGACGTCTGCTACGCGAAGCATTCTCACGAGAGCTTTTCCATCGGCGCCGTCACCGGCGGGCGCAGCGTGTACGTGAATCGCCACGCGCGCGAGTGGATCGGCGCGGGCGCGGTGGTTCTGATGAATCCCGACGACGTGCATGCATGCAATCCAGTCGCCGACGAGCGCTGGTCGTATCGCATGCTTCACGTCGACGTGGCGTGGCTCACGGGTCTGCAACACGAGCTTGGCTTCAGCGCGAACCGCGCGTTTCGCGCGTTCTCGCAGACCATGACCACAGACGCCGCACTGTTCGACGGCCTCAACTGGCTGCACGGCATTCTCGTCGACAGCGATACCGATGTGCTGCACAAGCAAAGCGCAGCGGTGACGTTCTTCACGGAAGTACAGCAGCGCCTGAACCGTGCTCCTCTTTGCGACGACGACGCGAGCCGTCAGCTCGCGCGTGCGGCCGAATTCATCGCCGACAATTGCACGCTGGCGCTCAGGCTCGAGGACATATGCGAGGCGGCGGGCCTGTCGGCGTCACATCTGATTCGCGCATTTAAAGAGCGCTATGGCATGACGCCGCACGCATATCTGATCAATCGCCGGATTCAATACAGCCGCGCTCAACTCCGGCGCGGCCGCCTGATTGCCGAGGTCGCGCTCGACGCGGGCTTTGCCGATCAGGCGCATTTGCAGCGCACCTTCAAGCGGTTGGTCGCAGCGACACCCGGGCAGTATCGTAGTTGAGCGCGGCCGCGTTCAGGCCCGCGTCCGCGTTCGCGCTGGAACGTGCGTCCGCGTTCGCGCCAGCGTCTGCTTTTCGCGCCTACGCGAGCCCGCACCGTGCCCACCACACCGCAGCGTCGCGACGCATCAAAACGCAACCAGGTACAACGCGCTGGCACCAAGCAACGCAGCCATGACCCTGTTGAACAGCCTCACACGCCGCGGCGCATGTAGATACTTGCGCAGGAACGTGCCGGCATACGCCCAGCTCGCAATCGACACATAGCAGATCACGAAGTAAATCACCGCAAATTGCCAGACGAGCTTGCCGTCGCCGTCGGCTGCATAGGCGCCCATGCCGGCCAGCGACGCGAGCCATGCCTTCGGATTCAACCATTGCATCGCCGCGCCGTACGCGAACGATGGGCCGCGCGACGGCGTGTCGGCGCCGAGCCGGCCGTCGTCGACGGCGAGTTTGTAGGCCATGTACAGCAGAAAAGCCACGCCAGCCCATTTGACGAGGTCAACGAGAGCGGGCACATGCGTGAGCAGTTCATGCAGCCCGAGGCCAACAAGCAGAAGCAGCAACGTAAAGCCGACGGTCGCGCCGCTGACGTGACGCAGGCTGGCGGCGAAGCCGTGCTGCGCGCCGGCGCTCAACGCGACGACGTTAACGGGGCCTGGCGAAATTGACGAAGCCAGCGCGAACGCGGCCATGGAAAGCAAAGCGGACATCAGTGCCTCGATACGTGAATGCGCAGGATTGACGCGCTTGAACGGTATCGGCGGCGGAGCAGGGTGTATTGAAGGAAATTGCTATGTGAGCTACATGCTGCCGTTTTCCACGACGCGGCTCTCCGCACGCCAGCGCAGCATGCCGCCCGCGAGGTTCGCGACTTCGTTGAATCCGGCCTGGCGCAGGATCACCGTGGCTTGCGCCGAACGGCCGCCCGCGCGGCACACGGTTACGATGGGGCGCTCTTTGTCCAGCTCGGCGGCGCGTGCGGCCAGATTGCCGAGCGAAATGAGCTGTGCGCGAGGAATGCGGCCAAGCGGCCCGTTGAACTCGTCGGGCTCGCGCACGTCGACGATCTGCACTGAACGCAGATTGTCCTCTAGCCATTGCGGGCCGATTTCCCAGATTCCCGCGAATGTGTAGACGAGCGGTGCCCAATCCGGCTCGACGGCCTGCGTCGGGTCGCTCGCCGCCTCGCCGCATTTCAGGTTCGCCGGCACCGCAATGTCAATCTGCTTTGGATGCGGCAGCCGAAGGTTCGTCACGTAGCCGACGAAATCGTCTTCGCACAGCTCGCCGCCAAGCCGCGGATTGAAGCGCCGCTCTTCGCCGACGCTTGTGACCGTCAAGCCGCGATAGTCGTGAGCCGGATACAGCAGGCATGTGTCCGGCTGACTGAAAATCCGCCCGTGGATTGCGCGGAACATCGCGCGGGCATCGCCGTGCTGGAAATCGGTGCGCCCTGTGCCGCGAATCAGCAGACAGTCGCCGGTGAACATCATCGTGCCGTCGTCGAGTGCGAGGCTGATGCAGCCGTTCGTATGCCCCGGCGTCGCGCGCACTTCGAGGTAACGCGTACCGAACTCGCATCGGTCGCCGTGATTCAGGTAGCGGTCGGCGCCTTGCGCGCCGCTTGCTGACGATATCGCGATCTCGCTACCTGTACGGCGTTTCATCATCCATGCGCCCGTCACGTGATCGGCATGCACATGGGTGTCGATCGTATAACGGAGGCGCAGCCCCAGTTCCTGGATGAGCGCGCTGTCGCGGCGCACCTGCTCGAATACGGGGTCGATAAGGACCGCTTCCCGCGTCGCGCTGTCGGCAAGAAGATAGGTGTAGGTGGACGATTGCGGGTCGATCAGTTGGCGGAAGATCAGCAAGGTTTGTCTCCGTGGCGCGCACCGTCGCGAGAACCGGGCGCGCGGGGGCGCCCGGCTTCACTGCGCCGCGATCTCACCGTGGCTGCGCAACGTACCGCAAATACGGCTTCAGGGTTTTGAAGCCTTCGGGGTATTTCTTCGCCGCATCATCGTTCGAGACGGATGTCGGAATGATGACATCGTCCCCCGGTTTCCAGTTCACGGGCGTGGCGACCGCATGTTTCGCGTTCAGTTGCAGCGAATCAAGCAGACGCAGCACTTCGTCGAAATTGCGCCCGGAACTCATCGGATACACGAGCATCGCCTTGACCTTCTTGTCCGGCCCGATGATGAACACCGAGCGAACCGTAGCGTTGTCCGCCGCGGTGCGCGTGCCGCCGCTGGCATTCGGGTGAATCATGTCGTAGAGCTTTGCGACATTCAGATCGGCGTCGCCGATCAGCGGGTAATTGACTGCGTGGCCCTGCGTTTCTTCAATATCCTTCACCCACTTCTGATGATCGCTGACGGGGTCGACACTCAGGCCGATGATTTTCGTATTGCGCTTTTCGAATTCCGGCTTGAGGCCGGCCATGTATCCAAGCTCAGTGGTGCAGACGGGCGTGAAGTCCTTAGGATGCGAAAACAGAACCGCCCACTGGTCGCCGATCCATTCGTGAAAACGGATGGTGCCTTCGGTGGTTTCCGCGGTGAAATCCGGAGCTTCCTCTCCAAGTCGAATCGACATCGTCATCCTCCGTGAGAACGCGCCGGGGAGGTGCGCCGACTCGCTGAGCCGCGATCCCCCGGGCTGCCTGAACGTTTGATCAGGCGATTGCTTGCCTCTCGATCAGCCTCCAGCCGCCTTTACGGTCTTGGTGCGGGAGGACCTTGCGCGCGTGAAGGCGGGCGTCTTCGCAGATTGCTGTGCTGCGCAAACACCCGGATGCGCCACGCGTCGCGCTTAAAGCGTAGGACAAAAACGCGCGCCGCTCTAGCCAGCATGCAGGGCGAATCCGCCGCGTCTGCGAATCAGGTTTCGCTCCACATGCGCAGCAGGTTGTGATAGCAGCCGACGAGCGTGCGCCGGGCGGCGTCGTCCGCGTTCGACGCGTTAAGGCGCTGGATCGCGCCGTCCAGATCGAACAGCATCGCGCGCTGCGTGTCGTCGCGTACGAGGCTTTGCACCCAGAAGAAGCTCGACACGCGTGCGCCGCGCGTCACCGGCCGCACCTGATGCAGGCTCGTGCCCGGGTAAACGATGGCATGCCCGGCCGGCAATTTGACTTCCTGCATGCCGAACGTGTCTTCGATCAGCAGTTCGCCGCCGTCGTATTCGTCGGGCGGCGTGAGGAAGAGCGTGACGGACAGATCGGTACGCACGCGCGCGCCGCTGCCGGGCACGAGGCGAATGGCGCCGTCGACATGGCTGCCGAAATGCATGCCGCCTTCATAGCGGTTAAAGAGCGGCGGATAAACCTTGTTCGGCAGCGCGGCGCTGATGAAAAGCGGATGCCGCTCGAGCGCCGCGAGGATTCTGTCGCCCATTTCCAGCGCGATCGGCGAGCCTTCCGCGATCTGCTGGTTGCGCTTGACGGGCGCGCCCTGATAGCCGGCCGTCGCCCGACCGTCCACCCACGAGCCGGTGGCCGCCTCGAGTTGGGCGCGCATTGCGGCGGCGTCGGCCGGACTGAAAACGTCGGGGATCGAGACAATCATGGTTGGAGTTTCCTGCTGCAAAACCGCGCGCCTGTTCGCAGGCCTGACAGAGCGGGCAGCGAAAAGGCGCGTGGCGTGCGTGGCGTACGTATTTTGCTCGCCGCCCGGCGGTCAGAAGAACCGATAGTTTAGCGTCGCGAGGAACGTACGGCCGTTGCCGGGCACCGCGCGTCCGCCGTCCGACGGAATCAGCGCGTCGTAGTAGTTCTTGTCCGTGATATTCAGCACGTTGAACTGGACGTCGTACTTTTTCGCGTGATACGCGGCCATCGCGTCCCAGCGCGTATAGCCGCCGACCTGCACGAAGTTGTTGTTCGCCGCGTAGCGCGACGACGTGTAGATCGGCCCGCCGCCAATTTCCCAATGCGGCGTGAATGCGTAGGTGGTCCACAGCGTCAGCATGTTGCGCGGCGTGTTCGCGGGCGTTTTGCCGGCGGTGCCGTCCAGTGCCTTCAGGATCGTTGCGTCCATGTACGTGTAGCCGCCGAACACTTGCCACTTGTTTGTGATGTGGCCCGCGACGCCGAGCTGGTAGCCGCGCACGCGGACGTCGCCGTCGAGCGTGTAGCTGCCGTCCGCATTCAGCGTGCGCGCGTTCGTCTTCTCAATGTTGAAGAGCGATTGCGTCACGGACAGCCCGCCGCCCAGCAGATCCCACTTCGCGCCGACTTCGTACGACTTGTTGTGCTCCGGCGGCAGATTCTGCTGCCTGTTCGTGAGCGTGAGCGCTTCGAGCGACGGATTGAACGACGTGCCGTACGACACGTAATAGGACTGCCAGTCGGTCGGCTGCCAGATCACGCCGCCGCGCACGCTCGTAAAGTAGTTCGTCTGCGTCGCGTAGGAAGGCGCATTGATCGAGTTGTGAATCGACGCCTCATAGCGGTCCCAGCGCAGGCCGCCCACAACCTTCCAGTGTTCGCCGATGGAAACGGTGTCGTTCGCATAGACGCCGAGGCCGTTCGCGCTCGATTCCGCGAGATTCGTCGCAACCGTTTTTGCATTCGACGGACGCGTCGTGTAGGTGGGATCGACCAGCGGCACGATCGCAATCGTGTTCGACGGCAAGCCCGGCGTCGTGGTCGCGAAGCTCTGGTTGCTGTACGTCTCGTGGCTCAGATCCACGCCCGCGACGACTTCATGCTTGATGAAACCGGTGTTGAACTTCGCTTCGATGTCGGTCGAGTTGTAGACCGAATGATCGTTGATGTTGCGGTCCTTGCCTTGCAGCTTCACGAACAGCTTCGACGGATCGATGGCCGTGTAGTTGCCGTTGGCGAGAGCAGTCGACGTCGGCAGCGGACCGGTCAACACCGAGGCCGCATTGGTCGCGCGCGCTTCCGTGCTGTAGTGGCTGAACTGCGTCTGATTGCGCAGTTTCAGGTTGTCGTTGAAGCGGTGTTCGATGCGGGCGTTGAGCGTTTGCACGTCCTGGATCGTGCGGTCGTCAGTGAAGCCGTAGAACGTGCCGCGATTCACCGGCGCCGGGTGGCCGTTGAGCGCGGGAATGCCGTAGTCCGGCTGATCGCGGTTGTGCTGAATCAGCGCGGAGAGGGTGATTTCCGTCGGCGTGCCAATGCCGAATTTGACCTCGGGCGCGACGCCGTAGTCCTTGCTCTTCATCACGTCGCGCGAGGAACCGAGGTCCTGACCGAACGCGTTGATCCGGAATGCGGACGTCGACGTGATCGGCGTGTTCAGGTCGACGGTGGTGCGGTAGCGGTCGTGCGTGCCCGCTTGCACGGACACGTCCGCGCGCGGCTTGAGCGTGGGCTGCTTGCTGACCTGGTTGATCACGCCGCCCGTCGAACCGCGCCCGAAGTAGAGCGACGACGGGCCGTACAGCACGTCGATCGATTCGAGGTTGAATGTGTCGCGGTAGTACTGGCCGCGGTCGCGGAAACCGTCGAGGTAGATGTCGGTGCGCGCTGAGAAGCCGCGCAGGTTGATGTTGTTGCCGATCTGCCCGCCTTCCGCGGCGCCGATGGTGATGCCTGGCACGTTGCGCAGCGCGTCGGTGAACGAACTCGCGGCCTGCGATTGCAGCACCGACTTCGGCACCACGACGGCGGCTTGCGGAATGTCGCGCAGCGCGGTCGGCACTTTTGCGCCGACGCTCGAGACGTCAGCGGCGAATTCCGCCGGCGCGCCGTTCTGACCCGTCACCTTGACGGCGGGCAGTGTGGCGCTGTCTGCGTTCTGGCTGGCGGTCGGAGTGGAACTCGGAGTCGAAGTGGATGACGCGGGCGGTGCGCCGGTCGCGGGCGTTGCTGTCGTTTGAGCGTAAAGCGGCGTCGCGAACGCGACCAGAACGGCCGCCGCGAGAGGCGTGTTTCGGAACATCTCGATACCCTGTCGTTGTCGCTATTGTTCTGACTCGACGGACGCCAACGTCCGTGCAGCACCGGCAGGTGGACTGCCGGCGGCAAGGGCGATGGACCCATCGTCTTATTCTCATGTTCTCAAATGAGAATCAGTATCATTACACGGATGATAATAGTTCGCAATAATTCGTTACGCATCGGTAACCTTGGGCGCGGGGAAATGTGCGGGGGAGGAATGCGATGAGGGGTGGCGCGTGGGCCAAAAGCAAAAAGGCCGGTCAGCTTTCGCTAACCGGCCTTTGAATTCTTTGGTGGGGCGTGAGTGACTCGAACACTCGACCTACGGATTAAGAGTCCGCTGCTCTACCAACTGAGCTAACGCCCCAACAGAAGCGAAATTATGCAGCATGTTTTCCGGCTTGCCAAGCCCCTTTCCCAGATTTCTTAAAAAAACCGCCGCCCCCGCTCGAGCCATTCCTCAACGAAAGCCGTGCCTTCAAAAAGGCGTTGCGTCGGGCGTCCCGGTATCATGTCGCGGACACTTGCCGCTTATATCCCACGCGGCTTTCGACGGAAATCGCCATGGACGACAAAGAGACTACCGAACTGCTCGACCGCATCCTCGCGCCATGGGTCCGCGAACTTGCGCTGACTCCCGTCAAAGCCGATGCAGAAAGCGCGACGCTGCGCCTGCCGTTTGCCGGCGCGCTGCGTCACTCCGGCGGCGTGATCTGCGGTCAGGTGTTCATGGCCGCCGCAGACACCGCGATGATCGTCGCCATTACGGCCGCGCTCGGCGGCTTCAAGCCGATGACCACCGTATCGCTGAACATCAGTTTCATGCGCGCGGTGCGCAAGGGCGATGTGCTGGTCACCGCGCGCGTGCTTCGCTTGGGCCGCAATCTGGTATTTGGTGAAGTGGAACTGTTCGACGAGACCGGCAATATGGCGGTCCACGCAACCACGACTTACGCGTTGCTCGAATAAGCCGCCGCCTCGCGACACAAGACAAGCCACCAAGGACAAAACAGGATGTTCGATCAGGTCGTATTCGCCGGCGGCGGCAATCGCTGCTGGTGGCAGGCGGGTTTCTGGGACGTCGTGCAGCCGGAGTTGCACATTCGTCCACGTGTGATCGCCGGCATATCCGCGGGCGCGGCCACCGCGTGCATGCTCTACACGCGCGATTCCGAATGGGTCATGCGCTATTACGAAGACGCGCTGCGTCACAACTCGCGCAACGCCTACTGGGGCAATCTGCTGCGCGGTCAGTCGGTGTTTCCGCATTACCGCATCTATCGGCAGGCGCTGCTCGACATCTACGGCGAGAAGTTTTCCTCGCTTGCCGAGGCGCCTGAGATCCGCATCGGCGTTTCGCATCTGCCGCGTTGGCTCGGCGCGCGCAGCGCGGTGGCCGCGGGCCTCATCGCGTACAACATCGAAAAATATGTGCGCAAGACGCTGCACCCCACGCTCGGCCAGACGCTCGGTTTCCATCCGGAATTCGTGCGCGCTCAGGATTGTGCGACTGTCGAAGATCTCGCCGATCTGATCCTGCAATCGTCGAGCACGCCGCCTTTCACGCCGGTCTTGCGGCGCAACGGGCGGCCGGTGCTCGACGGCGGCATGGTCGACAACGTGCCCGTCGGCGCGCTCGACGCCGACGCGCCCGGCAACGTGCTCGTCATGGTCACGCGTCTTTATCCGCGGCCGCAGATGTTCGTCGTGCCGCATGGCGTGCAGCAACGGCTCTATGTACAGCCGTCGCGCAAAGTGCCGATCTCGAGCTGGGACTATACGAGCCCCTCGCAGATGGTGCATGCATACAACCTCGGCCGCGCGGACGGCGAGACCTTCCTCGAACGCATGCCCGATCTGCTGGAATTCGCCGCTTGAGGCTCGAGGCCTGACGCCTAGCGCCGGCGTCCGCCCTGCAACGCTTCCGGATTCGCGACGCTGGCCGTGTCGCCGGCATCAAAAGCCAGAATGTTCTTGAAGGCCGCGCTGAAGTACAGCTCATAGCTCTCGCGCTCCACATAGCCAATGTGCGGCGTGCAGATCACGTTCTCCATGCGCAGCAGGCTATAGCCTTGCAGGATGGGCTCGCTTTCATACACGTCGACCGCGACCATGCCCGGGCGATTGTGTGATAGCGCATTGACGAGCGCGTTTTCGTCGAGCAACTCGGCGCGGCTCGTGTTGACGAGCAACGCGGTCGGCTTCATGCGCATCAGATCTTCCTGCTTGACGATGCCGCGCGTGTCGTCGTGCAGACGAAGATGCAGCGACAGCACGTCGCTCTGCTCGAACAACGCTTCGCGGCTTTCCGCGACGCCGTAGCCGTCTTCGCGAGCGGCTTCGCGCGAATGCTCGCGGCCCCAGATCAGCACGTTCATGCCGAAGGCCTTGCCGTAGCCGGCCACGAGCCGCCCTATCTTCCCATAGCCCCAGATGCCCAATGTCTGACCGCGTAACACCTGGCCTAGGCCGAAGTTAGGCGGCAACGCGGACGTCTTAAGACCCGACTGCTGCCAGGCTCCCTGCTTAAGGTTCGCTACGTATTGCGGAATGCGTCGCTGCGCCGCCATGATGAGAGCCCACGTGAGCTCGGCCGGCGCGATGGGCGAACCGCTGCCTTCAAGCACGGCGATGCCGCGCTCGGTACAGGCGGCCAGATCGATATGGCTGGAGACTTTGCCTGTCTGGCTGATCATGCGCAAACGAGGCAGTTTATCGAGCAATTGCGAGCTGATGCGAGTGCGTTCCCGAATCAGAACGAGCGCGTCGACTTCGGAAAGACGGCTTGCGAGCTGACCAAGTCCCCGGACGGTGTTGTTGAAAACTTTGACTTCGTGATCGGCGAGCAGTTGAAAGCAGTCGAGCTTGCGTACGGCGTCCTGATAGTCGTCGAGGATGGCAATCTTCATGGTATGTATCTTGCGCCGCACCATGGCGGTGCGGAACGGAGTGTTATGCTGACTGTCCCATCATGTGACCCAGGTCACATGCCGGTCTGGCTGAATGCCTTACCGTAGAAACTGCCGCGTAGAACGACAGCGTTACGGCAAGGCCGATTGACATCGTTTTTAACAGTTTGTTGCGTGTTGAGGCAAGCCGCTTTACAGACGGTTGCAGACGCCCGTCCCATGCGCCTTGGCCGGACAAGCTGCGTTGAAGCCCGTGATGACCTGCGCAATTGCGCGTCGGTTTGTAGAAACCGGCGCAATCAATTGAACGTCTCTCGCATGCAGCATCGCCGGGCTTGTACCGTTTTCCAATCCCACAAACGGAGACAAGTCGATGAATCTTCCATCATTCGAGGCACATCCCACAGCCAAAGCGTCGGTAGAAGCGCCAGCGTGGGTCAAACATCGAAAACTGATCGACTGGGTCCAGCGCGTTGCCGCTATGACCAGACCGGACAAGATCGTCTGGTGCGACGGCTCGCAGGAAGAGTACGACCGCCTGTGCGCGCAGATGGTCGAAGCCGGCACGCTCAAGAAGCTCAATCCCGCGAAACGTCCGAACTCCTATCTTGCCTGGTCCGATCCTTCCGACGTCGCGCGCGTCGAGGATCGCACGTTCATTTGCGCAAAGCGTCGCGAGGACGCCGGGCCGACCAACAACTGGATCGCACCAGACGAAATGCGCGCGACGCTCGACGGTCTGTTCGACGGCGCAATGCGCGGCCGCACCATGTACGTGGTGCCGTTTTCGATGGGCCCGCTCGGCTCGCCCATCGCGCATATCGGCGTGGAACTGAGCGACAGCCCGTACGTGGTCACGAACATGCGAATCATGACCCGCATGGGTCGCAAGGTGTACGACGTGCTCGGCGAAGACGGCGAGTTCGTGCCGTGCGTGCACTCGGTCGGCGCGCCGCTCGAAGCGGGCGCGAAAGACGTGCCCTGGCCATGCAATCCGACCAAGTACATCGTCCATTTTCCCGAAACGCGCGAAATCTGGAGCTATGGCTCGGGCTACGGCGGCAACGCGTTGCTCGGCAAGAAGTGCTTTGCGCTGCGCATTGCATCGACGATGGGCCGCGACGAAGGCTGGCTTGCCGAGCACATGCTGATTCTTGGCGTGACCTCGCCCGAGGGACGCAAGCACCATGTGGCGGCGGCTTTCCCGTCGGCGTGCGGCAAAACCAACTTTGCGATGCTGATTCCGCCCGAAGGCCTGAACGGCTGGAAAATCTCGACCATCGGCGACGATATCGCGTGGATCAAACCCGGCAAGGACGGCCGGCTTTACGCGATCAATCCGGAAGCTGGCTACTTCGGCGTCGCGCCCGGCACGAGTGAAAAGACCAACTTCAACGCCATGGCCACGTTGAAGGAAAACGTGATCTTCACGAACGTAGCACTGACCGACGACGGCGACGTGTGGTGGGAAGGCATGACCGACGAACCGCCCGCGCATCTGATCGATTGGCAAGGCAAGGACTGGACGCCGGCGAGCGCGAAGGAGAGCGGCCGCAAGGCGGCGCATCCGAATGCGCGCTTTACGGCGCCGGCCTCGCAATGCCCGTCCATCGACGCCGACTGGGAAAACCCGGCGGGCGTGCCGATCGACGCGTTCATTTTCGGCGGACGCCGTTCCACCACGGTGCCGCTCGTCACGGAGGCGCGCAACTGGGTCGAGGGCGTCTACATGGCGGCGACCATGGGCTCGGAGACGACCGCAGCCGCCGCCGGCCAGCAAGGCGTGGTGCGGCGCGACCCGTTCGCGATGCTGCCGTTCTGCGGCTACAACATGAGCGACTATTTCGGCCATTGGCTGAAAACCGGTGAGCGCCTGCAGCAACTGAACGCGAAGCTGCCGAAAATCTTCTGCGTCAACTGGTTCCGCAAGGGCGCCGACGGCAAATTCGTGTGGCCGGGCTTCGGCGAGAACATGCGCGTGCTTGGCTGGATGGTCGGGCGCATCGAGGGCACGGCGCAGGGCGAGGAGCAT
Source organism: Burkholderia sp. WSM2230 (assembly GCF_000472445.1). Lineage (GTDB taxonomy): Bacteria > Pseudomonadota > Gammaproteobacteria > Burkholderiales > Burkholderiaceae > Paraburkholderia. Next base: position 331,876 of record NZ_AXAJ01000002.1, on the reverse strand, counting down.
GCGTTCGGCGTGTCGCCGCACTACGAGGACATCGACTGGAGCGGTCTGAACTTCAGCCGCGAGCAGTTCGAGCAGGTCATTTCCGTGGACGACGCGGCTTGGCGCGCCGAACTCGCGCTGCACTCGGAACTCTTTGACACGTTGCAGCAAGGGCTACCGCCCGCGTTGACCCAAGCGAAAAGCCAGTTGGAAAGCAAACTGGCAGCTTGACATGTGAGTGTTCACTACGCTTCGCAGAAGCCGCCCTAGGGCGGCTTTTCTTTTTCGCCCGGTCGCGATTGGCTTGAGGCCGTCTCTGGCGCTCAGGCGAGCCCTGTTCCATCTGTTCGAGCAAGCACGCGTTGCAAGCTGCGCCGCAGCATATTGTCTCGTTTGACGGAACAATCAGCGGTCATGCCCTACATTTGGGCGCACAGTCGCACAAAAATTGACGAGATTTCCGCTTTTGCGGGCAACTTCTGCACGATTGCGCGAGTCGTAGGAGAATCCTTAGTTCGCTTCCACTGGTTATCACCAATTGTCAGGAAGCCGTAACACGGCAGGAGTTGTCATATGGATCATTTGCAGTCGATGCGAGTTTTCGTCAAAGTGGCGGATCTCGGCAGTTTTGCCCGCGCTGCGAGCGCGCTGGATATCTCCAACGCAGTTGCCACCCGTCACGTTGCCGACCTCGAAGGGCGTCTTGGTACGCGGCTGCTCAACCGTACAACTCGCAGTTTGTCCCTGACCGAATCCGGCCAGGTTTATCTCGAACGCGCGCGCCAGATTCTCGACGAGCTCGAGGACGTCGAGCAGATGGTGGTCGCGCGAAATCACGAACCCGTTGGCACCTTGCGGATCGTCGCGCCGGTCGTATTCGGTTTGCACAACCTGGCGCCGGTGCTGCAAACCTACGCTGAGCGTTATCCCAAAGTCATTCCGGACGTCACGCTGGTGGACCGCCAGGTCGATCTGGTCGAAGAAGGTTTCGACGTCGGCGTGGTGATCGCACGGCAGATGCGCAGCGCGAGCATCGTCACGCGGCGTCTGACCACGGGCTGCATGACTGTGTGCGCCACCCCGGCTTATCTCGAGAAGCATGGCACACCCACGCGTCCCGAGCATCTGCTGGAACATCCGTGTCTGAGTCTGCCCTCCGAATATTGGGGCGACGAGCGCGTGTTTACCGGTCCCGAAGGCGAAGTACGCGTGCGGCCGTCGAACGTGATCGTCGCGAACAACACGGAGATGCTGCGTCAGTTCGCGCTGCTCGGTATGGGCATTGCGATTCTGCCGAGCTATCTGATCGGGCGCGACATGACGCGCGGCCGGCTGGTGCGCCTGCTTGGCGATTACCGTTTGCCGCAGGTCGAGATCAACATTGCGTATCCGAGCCGTCGCCATTTGCCGGCCAAGGTGCGCACGTTCATCGACCATCTTGTCGAGCATTTCAGCCAGACACCGAACAGCCTGCTCGGCGAACAGTGGATCAAGGACGGCGTTGGGCGTCCTGCGTCGCCGGCGTCGTTGGAGTCGGCGGATGCTGCGATGCCGCCCGAAGCGTTCGACGGCGCTGAGCCGCTATCCCGTCTGCTGGACAGCGAGCTGGCGCCGGTGCCAAAGACGTTGGGTAAGCCGGCGAACCGCTCGCGCCCCACGGTGTTGACGCCGCTGTAAAGCGACTTGGGTGGCGAGCAGTGCGCGCATCACATGGCGCGTTGCCGAAAGCATCAAAAAGCCAATGAAAAAGCGCGGTCACCTTATCGGTGATCGCGCTTTTTTGTCATGAGCGTCGTTGGCTAACGCAGGCGGGCATTCAGCGCGCAGCACGGCGCGCCGCGCTGCGCCCGCTGATCACGAGCCCGTTTTGCGGGCCGCCGTCTTTTTGGCCGGCGCTTTTTTTGCCGCTGCGGTTTTCGTCGCGGGTGCTTTTTTCGCTGCAGCCTTTTTGGCAGCCGGCGCTGCCTTCACCGCGACCGACGCTTCGTCCTCGTCGGATTCGAACTCCGGACCACCGGCCTTTGCTGCCGACTTCGCCGCGGCCGTCCTGGCGGCGGTCTTGGCCGACGGCTCCTTCTTCTCGAATTCGAAGCCGATCTTGCCGTCGTTCTGCTTGACGAGGAACGCCTTGAAGTTACGGCCTGTGCGCGACGACTTGAAGTTCGTCAGCAGGTCGGTGCGTCCTTCTTCGAGCAGCTTGGCCATCTGCTCGCGCGCGATTTCCTGCTGCAGAATCACCTTGCCCGAGCGGAAGTCGCAAGTCTTTGGATTGGCGACCGAGTTCTCGCAGACGTAGCTCATGCCATGCTCGAACACGCGGCCCTTGCACTTCGGACACGCGCCCACCGGCTCCTGATCGGAAAAGTCGGGCGGTTCGCCGTCTTCACCGCCAGCATCCTGACCGAAGTCGAACTCGAGCTTGTAGTTCTTGATTTCGTCGTCGAGCGAAAGCTTGAGGATCGCCGAGAAAGGACGGCCCATCTTGCTGCGGAAACCCGAGAGCGGACCGATCGTCTTGTTCTTCAGCAGTTCCTCGACTTCCTCGATCTCGAACTGTCGGCCGCCCGGAATCTTGGAGATGGAGAACTCGCACTTCGAGCACGCGAAGCGGCGATAATTCTCCTTCACCTGACCGCCGCAATTCGGGCATGGCGTCTGCAACGTCGCGTAATCGCCCGGGATCGTGTCCGAATCGTATTCCTTCGCACGCTTCACGATGGTTTGCGTCATGCGCGCGATTTCCTGCATGAACGCGTCGCGCGGCAGGTTGCCACGCTCCATCTGGGAGAGCTTGTATTCCCACTCGCCGGTCAATTCGGGCGCGGTCAATTCCTTCACGCCGAGACCGCGCAGCAGCGTCATCAACTGGAATGCCTTGGCGGTCGGAATCAGATCGCGGCCTTCGCGGATCAGATACTTCTCGCCGAGCAGACCTTCGATAATCGCTGCGCGCGTAGCCGGCGTGCCGAGACCCTTGGCCGCCATCGCTTCGCGCAATTCGTCGTCTTCGACGAGCTTGCCCGCGCCTTCCATGGCCGACAGCAGCGTGGCTTCGTTGTAGCGTGCCGGCGGTTTCGTTACCAGTTGCTGGGCGGCGATCTTGTCGGTCTTGACCTTTTCGTCCTTCTGCACGGGCACGAGGTTCGCGTCTTCACCGCTGATTTCGCGGCCGTAGACCTGCAGCCAGCCAGGCTCGACCAGCACCTTGCCTTCAGTCTTGAAGTGATGGCCGACCACCTCGGTAATACGCGTGGTCACGCGGTACTCGGCCGCCGGGAAGAACACCGAAAGGAAGCGCTTCACGACGAGGTCGTAAAGCTTCTGCTCGGGCTCGGACAGATTCTTCGGCGCTTGCAGCGTCGGGATGATGGCGAAGTGGTCGCTGATCTTCGAATTATCGAAGATGCGCTTGTTCGGCTTGACCCAGCCCTTGTCCAACACCTGCTTCGCGAACGGCAGATAGTTGTTGCTCTCCTTGAGCATGCCGAGCGTCTGCTTGACCGTATCCATATAGTCTTCGGGCAACGCGCGTGCGTCAGTCCGCGGATAGGTCAGCACCTTGTGCTTTTCGTACAGCGCCTGAGCGAGGCCTAGCGTGTTCTTGGCCGAGAAACCGAAGCGGCCGTTCGCCTCGCGCTGCAGGCTCGTCAGGTCGAAGAGCGCCGGCGACAGTTGCGTGGACGGCTTCGACTCTTCAGTGACCGTGCCGAGCTGGCCGCGGCACGCGGCGACGATTGTCTCCGCCGCGGGCAGCGACCACAGACGCGAGTCGCGCTTTTCAGGATCGAACTCGTCGCGCTTGAATTTCGGATCGAACCAGCGGCCCTCGTAAAAACCGGCCGCGCAGACGAACTCCGCCTTCACTTCCCAGTAGTCGCGCGGCACGAAGCGGCGAATCTTCTCCTCGCGCTCAACGACGATTGACAGCGTGGGCGTCTGCACCCGGCCGACGGTGGTCAGGAAAAAGCCACCGCCCTTGCTGTTGAACGCTGTCATCGCGCGCGTGCCGTTGATGCCGACGAGCCAGTCCGCTTCCGAGCGGCAACGCGCGGCGTCGGCGAGCGGCTGCATTTCCTCGTCGCTGCGCAAACGCGCGAAGCCGTCGCGGATCGCGGCCGGCGTCATCGATTGCAGCCACAGGCGCTGCACCGGCTGCTTCGCTTTCGCGTGTTGCGCGATCAGGCGGAAAATCAGCTCGCCCTCGCGCCCCGCGTCGCATGCGTTGATGAGGCGGTCAATATCCTTGCGCTTGAGGAGCTTCGTCAGCACCTTCAGGCGCGACTCGCTCTTCGCGATCGGATTCAGGTCGAAATGCGGCGGAATGACGGGCAGATTGGCGAAACTCCACTTGCCGCGTTTCACTTCGTATTCTTCGGGCGCGGCGATTTCCAGCAGATGGCCCACTGCAGAAGAGAGGACGTACTCGTCGCTCTCGTAGTATTCGTCATGCTTGGTAAAACCGCCCAAAGCGCGCGCGATGTCGTTCGCGACGGAAGGCTTTTCGGCGATGATCAGTGCTTTGGACATGACTCGATGTGAGGTTGGTATATCCGGGTTGGTGGCCTTGAGCGCGCCCAGTCGGCGCGACCCTCGTTTGCGACCTTGCTACCCATTAACGACCGCTTTATAGCACACGGCGGGAAAGCGGCGTGTCAACTGACATAAAAGCGCGCCATCATAATTGCGCGCTCAGCAATTGGGCAAGCTGCGGCAAACGCGCGCTGCGCCGGTCGCAACCGTCGTGCTGCCGAGGCTCCGGCGCGCTGCTCCGGATTGTCGGACGAGCCGCGCGGCTCGCGTTCGGATTGCCCTCAGATTGCCTTCAGACGGCCGCCAGCGCGGGCCGCAGCTTGGGTGCGCCGACCACGCCCGGCAGCGCGGTCAGGTCCGACAACATCCGCTCGACAATCGCTGCCTGAGGCAAAACGGTGCCGAAGAAGCGTGTCGTTACTGAGTCTTCGATCAGAATGGTCGGAAAATTCTCGACATCAAGATCATCGAATCGATCCGCATGCGTCTCGATGTCGATCCATGCGAAACAGATCTCCGGATGCCGCTCGGCCAGCTTGTCGAACGCCTCGCGGTACTCGCGACAGGTTCCGCACCACTCCGCGCACAGGCAGGCGACGAACAGCGTGTCGGGTTCGTTGACGCGCTCGGCTATCCGGTCCTGGTCGGTGTCGAGATTCAGCGCGGGCATGGTGGTTCCTCAAGTGCTTGGTCGAATGCTTTGGCGCGAATGTAGCACGGCCGATCGCGCAGGGTGTCCGAGCGGCGAGCGTGTCTAGCCGATTCGCGGCCTAGCCGTGGCTTGCCCGCGTGTAGCGGCCGCCGGGCAGCGCGCTGACGTGGCCGGCGAGTTCCAGTTGCAGCAGCGTGGCCTGCAAGGCGGCGTAGTCCATCTCGGTGCGCGTGGCGAGAATTTCAAGACTCGTCGGGGCGTGCCCGAGCGCGGCGAGGAGCCGCTCCGCGTCGGGGTCGGACGGAACGATTGCATTCGAGCGGCGCGCTTCAGTGTTTGCGGGCCCTGGCTGCGCCGCGTTCGCCGGTTCGCGGCTATTCGACGAGTCACCTGGCGTGCAGCCAGCCGCGGCATCGGCGAACGTGCACGTCGCGCCGCGCTGAACGTGGATGCCCGCGGCAAGGGGAGAGGCAACCGGCGCGGCCCTCGCGAACCCCAATTCATCGAGCACCTCGTCAGGCGTCTCCACGAGCTTTGCGCCCTGCTTGATCATCCGATGACACCCGCGCGACAGTGGCGCGTGAATGGAGCCGGGCAACGCGAAGATATCGCGGCCCATCTCGTTGGCAAGCCGCGCGGTGATGAGCGAGCCCGAGCGCATGGCCGCCTCGACAATCAGCACGCCGCTCACGAGTCCCGCGATCAGCCGGTTGCGCTGGGGGAAGTTGGCGGCGCGCGCCGGCGTGCCGAGCGGCCACTCCGACAGAATCGCGCCTTGCACGGCAATTTGCCTCGCCAGCGCATGATGCGCGGAGGGATAGACCAGATCCGCGCCGGTGCCGATCACCGCGACGGTGCTTCCAATTCCGTCGAGCCCGCCCCGATGCGCCGCGCCGTCGATCCCTTGGGCAAGCCCGGACACGACGGTCACGCCCGCCGCCGAAATCGTCCGCGCGAAGCGTTCAGCGTCTTCCATGCCTTGCGGCGTGGCGCTGCGGCTGCCCACTAGCGCGACCGCGCGTGTATGCAGCAAGTCCAGCCGTCCCTTTATATATAGCAGCGGCGGCGGATCGGGCATGGTGAGGAGCGCCGGCGGGTAGGCCGGGTCGTCGAGCGTGACGATCTGGTTGCCGGGCAGCTCACGCCAGGCAATCGCCGCGTCCAGTTGGGCGTCGAATTCGGGGCCCGTCGGAGCCAGCGCCGCGCGTGCCGCAGCCTCGCCGGCAATCGCGGCGAGCGTTTCGGGCTGCTGCTGAAGAATCGCCTCCGGAAGGCCGAAGGCACTCAGCAACAGGCGCAACGCCGCGGGTTTGAGTCCCGGCGCGAGAGAGAGCCGCAGCCACGCGGCGAGTTCAGTTTCCGTCGAAGGCAAGCTGTGCATTGTGGGTCGATCCTCGTGCAGGGGCCAGCGGGCAGGCGGGCGCCATGCTAAAATTTTCATCATCCGAAATAACTGCAGCGCCGCGCCCACCCGCGCGGGCTCGTCGTCTAGCGCGTGTGGCGCGTTGAATCGAACCGGTTCGACACCATCTATCGTGTGCGTATTGCGACGGGCCCACAACCTGGCCGAATGGCCAACGCGAGCCTTCCCACGGTCAGCGGCGCCGAAATTCACACTCGAAATCATGGCTTTACTGAACATCCTCAATTACCCGGACAAACGGCTGCACAAGGTTGCGAAGCCGGTGGAAGAGGTCAACGACCGTATCCGCCGCCTCGTCGCGGATATGGCCGAAACCATGTACGCCGCGCCGGGCGTGGGCCTCGCGGCCACCCAGGTCGACGTGCACGAGCGCGTGATCGTGATCGACGTCTCGGACACGCACGATCAGTTGCTCGCGTTCATCAATCCGGAAATTGTCTGGTCGAGCGACGAGAAAAAGCTCTCGGAGGAGGGCTGTCTGTCCGTGCCGGGCATTTACGACAACGTCGAGCGCGCGGAGAAAGTGCGCGTGCGGGCGCTGAACGAGAAGGGCGAAACGTTCGAGATGGACTGTGAAGGGCTTCTCGCAGTGTGCATTCAGCACGAAATGGATCACCTGATGGGCCGCGTGTTCGTCGAATATCTGTCGCCGCTGAAGCAGACGCGCATCAAAAGCAAGATGAAGAAACTCGCCCACGCGATGTAATGCGCGCCCGTTCCGCTACCCGCCTGCTTCCCCGCTCATGAGTCATTCGTTGCGCGTTGTCTTCGCCGGTACGCCGGAATTCGCTTCGGCGGCGCTCGCCGCCATCCACGGTGCCGGTTTTCCGGTGCCGCTCGTGCTCACCCAGCCGGATCGGCCGGCGGGTCGCGGCATGAAATTGCAGGCGAGTCCCGTCAAGCGTTACGCCGTCGAGCACGGGCTCGCGCTCGCGCAACCGCCGTCGCTGCGCCTGGCCGGCAAGTATCCGGCCGAGGCCGCGGCCGCCATCGAGCAGTTGCGCGCCACGCCGCACGACGTAATGGTGGTGGCCGCCTACGGCCTGATCCTGCCGCAGGAAGTGCTCGATATCGCGCCGTTCGGCTGCATTAATATTCACGCGTCGCTGCTGCCGCGCTGGCGCGGCGCCGCGCCGATTCATCGCGCGATCGAGGCGGGCGACGCCGAAACCGGCATCACGCTCATGCAGATGGACGCCGGCCTCGACACCGGCGCGATGATCTCCGAAACGCGCACCCCAATTTCCGCCGACGACACCACCGCCACCTTGCACGACCGCCTTGCGCAAGCCGGCGCGAAGCTGATCGTCGAGGCCCTGATGGAACTGGAGAAGAGCGGCAAGCTGGCATCCACGCCGCAACCCGCCGACGGCGTGACTTACGCGGAAAAGATCGGCAAGCACGAGGCCGCTCTCAACTGGCGTCGCCCGGCTGTGGCGCTCGCCCGCCAGGTGCGCGCGTTCGACCCGTTCCCGGGCGGCGTGGCCACGCTCGAAGACGGCACCTCGATCAAGATCTGGGCGGCCGCCGCCGAAGACGCCCCGAGCCACGCGGCGCCCGGCACGATCACCGATGTTTCCCCCGAAGGCGTAGTCGTGGCCTGTGGCGAAGGCGCACTGCGTCTCACGCAATTGCAAAAACCCGGCGGCAAGCGCCTGCCGGTGCGCGAATTCCTGGCCGGCTTTGCGCTGGCTACGGGTCAGCGTTTCGAGCTTCCCGAAGCGAATTAACACGGCGCGGCTGCGCCTTGCCATCGTCCGTTCGGCCGACGGCAAGCGGCACCGCCGGGCGCTCGCCGCGCGTTAGAATCGTTGTTGCAGAGGATCAGTTTCCGAGGATTCCCATGTTCGGCATCACCCATTTCGAGTTTTTCGTCATCGCCGTTTTCTTGCTGAACGTCACGCCGGGGCCGGATACGGCTTATATCGTCGGGCGCAGCGTCGCGCAGGGCCGAGGAGCGGGGCTCATGTCCGCGCTGGGCATTTCGGCTGGCTGCTGCGTGCACTCGCTCGCGTGCGCGTTTGGCCTGACGGCGCTGCTCGCCGCGTCGGCTACCGCGTTCACCGTCATCAAGTTTGTCGGCGCGATCTATCTGATCTATCTGGGCGTGCGCCTCATTTTCGCCAGGCCCGCCGTGGACGAGGCCCGCGGCGCAGCGCGCGCGGCCGGCGCGCCGAAGTCGCTGCGTCAGCTGTTCCTGCAAGGCTTCTGGACCAACGTGCTGAATCCGAAGGTCGTGCTTTTCTTCGTGTCGTTCTTCCCGCAGTTCGTTGCCGCCGGCACCGAGCAGAAGGCGCTCGCCTTTCTCACGCTCGGCGCAGTGTTCGTGGTGATGAGCATGCTGTGGAACAGCTTTGTCGCGTGGGTCGCCGGCAGCGTGACGCAGCGCTTCTCGGGCAAGCCTTCGGTGAAGAAGTGGCTCGACCGCGGCGTCGGCAGCGCCTTTGTCGGCCTGGGCATCAAGCTCGCCACTGCATCGAGATGATTGAATTTTCCGCGCGCGTCCATATCTAACATTTCGCTTACAATCAGGCGCCGCAATGATGCGGCACGGATATGAACCTGGCGTTAGGGCAAGGAGTTGCAGACATGTTCAATTGGGTCAAAACCGCGATGTTGATGGCCGCGATCACGGCCCTTTTCATCGTGATCGGCGGAATGATAGGCGGGTCGCGCGGCATGACGATCGCGCTCGTCATTGCGCTCGGCATGAATTTTTTCTCGTACTGGTTCTCGGACAAGATGGTGCTGCGCATGTACAACGCGCAGGAAGTCGACGAAACCAGCGCGCCGCAGTTCTACCGCATGGTGCGTGAACTCTCCACGGGCGCCGGCTTGCCGATGCCGCGCGTCTACCTGATCAACGAAGACGCGCCGAACGCATTCGCCACCGGCCGCAACCCGGAGCATGCGGCGGTTGCAGCGACCACCGGTATTCTGCGTGTGCTGTCCGAGCGCGAAATGCGGGGCGTGATGGCGCACGAACTCGCGCACGTGAAACATCGCGACATTCTCATCTCGACCATTTCGGCCACCATGGCCGGCGCGATTTCCGCGCTCGCGAACTTCGCGATGTTCTTTGGCGGCCGCGACGAAAACGGGCGTCCCACGAACCCGATCGCCGGCATTGCAGTCGCGCTGCTAGCGCCTATTGCCGGCGCGCTGATCCAGATGGCGATTTCGCGCGCGCGTGAATTCGAGGCGGACCGCGGCGGCGCGCAGATTTCCGGCGACCCGCAAGCGCTCGCTTCGGCGCTCGACAAGATTCATCGTTACGCGAGCGGCATTCCGTTCCCCGCGGCCGAGCAGCATCCGGCCACCGCGCAGATGATGATCATGAACCCGCTGGCGGGCGGCGGCATCGCGAATCTGTTCTCTACGCACCCGGCGACAGAGGAACGCATCGCGCGTCTGATGGAGATGGCCCGCACCGGGCGCTTCGAATAAAAGCCGTGCGCGCCGTTTGACGCGCGGTCTGACAAAGAGATAGGCGGGTCTTCGGACTCGCCTTTTTGTTTGCTGAAGGCGGCCCTGCGCTCCGCCGACGCCGCCTGGCGGTCCGCGAGCCGCGAGCCGCGCCACGCTACAATGTGCGTTCATTGTGCCGCGCCTACCGCGCGGCCTGCCTTAGTCTTCCCATGATCCCAAAGCCTTCTTCGCGTTCTGCTTCTTCGTCGGCGCGTCCGCGCGAGTCCCGCTTGTCCGTGCTGCATCTCGCGCCGGAGTCGCTCGGCTTCGCGCTCGATTGCGCCGCGCAAGCGGTCGGCGCCGTGCGCCTCGGCGCGGCTTTGCCGGCAGCGCTGCAATCCGTTTTCGTGTCCGCGCCGGAGGGCAGCGCCGCTGCTGCGCGCGGTGCGGTGCAGGACATCGCTTATCGAACGATGCGGCGTCTCGGCACGGCCGAGTGGCTGATCGCGCGGCTCGTCAAGAAAGCGCCGCCGCCCCATGTCGGCCATGTGCTGGCCTGCGCCCTTGCGCTCCTGATCGACGACGAAGCGAGCGCGGCCTATACCCCGTTCACGGTCGTCGACCAGGCGGTCAGGGCGATTGCGGCACGTCGTGAATTCGCGTTTGCGAAGGGGCTTGTCAACGCGGTGCTGCGCAACTTCCTACGCGAGCGCGACCTGCTGCTGACAGAAGCACAAGCCGACGAAGTGGCGCGCTGGAATTACCCGACGTGGTGGATCGACGCGGTGAGACGCGCATGGCCCGAAGCATGGCAAGACGTGCTCGCGGCCGGCAACACGCAAGGTCCGTTGACACTGCGCGTGAACGCGCGTCATTCGACTGTCGAAGCCTATCTGCAAGTCCTCGAGCAGCATCACATCGCCGCTAGCAAAGTGGGCGATCAGGCGGTCAAGCTCGCCGCGCCGATGCCTGTCGATCGTATTCCTGGCTTTAACGAGGGCGTGGTCTCGGTGCAGGACGCGGGCGCGCAGCTCGCCGCGCAACTGCTCGGCGTGCGTGACGGCATGCGCGTGCTCGACGCGTGCGCCGCGCCGGGCGGCAAGACCGGACATCTGCTCGAACTCGCGAACCTGCAACTGGTCGCGCTCGAAAGCGACGTGGCGCGCGCGCGGCGCATCGGCGAAAACCTGCAGCGGCTCAAGCTCGAAGCAGAAGTCCGAATCGGCGACGCGGGCGCGCCGTCCAAATGGCACGACGACATCGACCAGCCTTTCGATCGCATTCTTGCGGACGTGCCGTGCTCGGCGTCGGGCATCGTGCGGCGCCATCCGGACATTCGCTGGTTGCGCCGCGCGTCCGACATTCCCGCGCTCGTCGACGAACAGCGGCGCATTCTCGACGCGCTTTGGCCGCTCGTGAAACCTGGCGGCGAGTTGCTTTACGTTACGTGCTCGATCTTTCCCGAAGAAGGCGAGTTGCAGGCGCAGTGGTTTGGAAACAACTGCCAGGATGCGGTACGATTGGACGCGCCGGGGCAACTTCTACCTTCAGTCGCCCGCGCGCCCGCCGACACATCGGCCGGTTCTCATGCCGGAGAATTCGCTGACATCAGCGCCGGCGCGAACTCAGACCACGACGGATTTTTCTACGCGCGCTTTCAGAAACGGTGACCATCAAACGCTTCTTCCCGCTTCGGCTCGCCGCCGTGCTTTGGGTCGTGCTGGCCGTCTGGCTTGCGGCACCCGGCGCGGCGCGCGCCGACTCGATCGCCGTGCAGCGCGCTTCGCTGCAAGCCGACAACACCGGTTGGAGCCTCGACGCGCGTTTCGACTTCGAGTTGAACAGTAATCTCGAAGACGCAGTCAATAAGGGCATTCCGCTTTACTTCACGACCGATTTCGAACTGAGCCGGCCGCGCTGGTACTGGTTCGACGAACAGCCGGTCAACGTGTCGCAGAGCCTGCGGCTGTCATTTCAGCCGCTCACGCGTGAATATCGTGTGTCGAGTGTGTCGTCCGGCGGTTTGCAGCTTGGCTTCTCCACGTTGAAGGACGCGCTCGCGGTCATCAAGCATGTGTCGTCTTGGCATGTGATCGAGCGCAACGACGTGCATGTGGGCGAGACCTACACCGCGTCGGTGCGCATGCAGCTCGACGTTGCGCTTATGCCCAAGCCGTTCCAGATCGACGCGGTGAACAACCGCGACTGGAACCTCGCTTCCGAATGGAAGCGCTTTACCTTCACGGTGACCGAACGTGCTAAATAAAGTGCGCTCCGCCACCAGCGTCAGCAGCATCGTCGCACGCGTGCTGGTGACCACTGTCGCCGTGACGGCTGTGCTGTTGCTCGTGCTGCTCGCCGCGGCAAGCGCCAACACCGAATTCTTCGACCGCTATTACCAGTGGCTGTATGCGGCCAATCTGGTTGTCGCGATCATCTTTCTGCTCGTGGTGGTCACGCTCGTCGTCGTCATCATCGTGCGATTGCGAAAGGGTAAGTTCGGCACCCGGTTGCTCGCCAAGCTCGCGTTTTTCATGGCGCTGGTGGGCGTGGTGCCGGGCGGCATCATCTACGTGGTCTCGTATCAGTTCGTCTCGCGCAGTATCGAATCGTGGTTCGACGTGAATGTGGAAACCGCGCTTACGTCGGGTCTGAGCCTCGGGCGCAGCATGCTCGATACGTCGCTGTCCGATCTGCAAACCAAGGGGCGCCTGATGTCCGAGCAGCTCGCGAGCGCTGACGCGGCCGGCACGACGCTCACGCTGCTGCGTCTGCGCGACCAGTTCGGCGTGCAGGACGCGACGATCGTCGAGCCCACGCGCAGCATGTCCGGCGCGACGCCCGACATGCACGTGGTCGCACAGGCCTCGGGCAATTACGCGACGCTCGTGCCGAACGATCTGCCCACGCCGCTCATGATCGATCAGGCGCGCGGACGCGGATATGCGGCGATCGAAGGCGAGATCGACGGCGATCCTCGCGTGCACGGCAGCAAGGGCGCGCTAAGGCTGCGCGTCGTGCAGCGCATTCCCGATTCAAACGCGGCGCTTCTGCAACCCACCGAGCGTTTTCTGCAGCTCACGCAGCCGGTGTCGCAATCGCTTGCACGCAATGCCGACGCTGTGCAGCGCGCGTATCGCGAGTATCAGGAGAAAGCGCTCGGGCGTACGGGGTTGCGCAAGATGTACATCGGCACGCTCACGCTCGCGCTCTTTCTCGCCACCTTCATCGCAATGATGCTGGCGCTCGCGCTCGGCAATCAGCTCGCGCGGCCGCTGTTCCTGCTCGCGCAGGGCACCAAGGAAATTACCGAGGGCGACTACACGCCCAAGCGCGAAATCAAATCGCGCGACGAACTCGGCTTTCTCACGCAGTCGTTCAATGCAATGACGCGGCAGTTGTCCGAGGCGCGTGCCGCGGTCGAGAACAACCGCATTGCACTCGAGCATTCGAAGGCGTATCTGGAGAGCATTCTCGCGAACCTCACGGCGGGCGTGTTCGTGTTCGACCGGCAGTTCCGGCTCACCACGGCCAATCGCGGCGCCGAGCGCATCTTCCGTCAGCAGTTCCAGGAGGTGCTCGGCTCGGCGCTCGAACAGATCGGCGTGCTGAGCGAATTCGGCGGCATGGTGCGCAAGGCGTTTGCCGACCGCGAAGCCGCAAGCGGCGATGGTCATGACGACGGCGGCCATTGGCAGCAGCAGTTTTCGATTCAGGTGCCGGGCGAATCGGAGCCGCTCACGTTGCTCGTGCGCGGCGCACGCCTCGTGTCCGCAACCGATCGCGACGCGCAGGACATGCAGACGTCCGGCTATGTGGTGGTGTTCGACGACATCTCGGACGTGATCTCCGCGCAGCGCTCCGTCGCATGGGGCGAGGTCGCGCGGCGGCTCGCGCATGAGATCAAGAATCCGCTCACGCCGATCCAGCTTTCGGCCGAGCGTCTGCAGATGAAGCTCGCTGACAAGCTCGCGCCGTCGGATGCGGATGTATTGAAGCGCGGCGCGACCACCATCGTGAACCAGGTCGCCGCGATGAAGCAGATGGTCGATAATTTCCGCGACTACGCGCGCACGCCGCCCGCCGTGCTCGCGCATCTGCAATTGAACGACCTCGTGAGCGAAGTCCTGACGCTTTACGGAATTGAAGAAGGCAAGGGCGCCATTCAGGTCGAGCTGTCGGAACTGCCTGCAATTCGTGGCGATGCGACGCAGTTGCGGCAGGTGATCCACAACCTGCTGCAGAATGCTCAGGACGCGGTGGCCGAGGTCGAACGCCCGCGTGTGCTGCTCGAGACGAGGACAGTAGAATACGGAGACCCCGACGCAGAAGGCAAGGCACGCGTCGCTGTACGTCTGACAGTGTCGGATAACGGACCGGGTTTCCCCACACGCATTCTCACGCGTGCATTCGAACCCTACGTGACGACCAAGGCCAAGGGCACGGGCCTGGGTCTTGCGATGGTCAAGAAGATCGTCGACGAACATGGCGCGCGCATCGACATTCGCAATCGCATGAAAGCTGGCGATGTGATCGAGGGCGCGCAGATTTCGATCCTCTTCCTTCAACTGGCAGACGACGCCGCGGCTCCCGAAGCGGGACCGCATCCTGCGCATGGCGGTGCGTCGCAGGGAAAGACAAAAGCAACAGTGCAGACAAAGGCAGCGTAAATGGCAACCATCCTGGTGGTAGATGATGAAATGGGCATCCGGGAATTGCTCTCGGAGATCCTGAGCGACGAGGGGCATGTCGTGGAGGCGGCAGAAAACGCGCAGCAGGCGCGCGAATTCCGTTTGCGTCAGGCGCCGGACCTGGTGCTGCTCGACATCTGGATGCCCGATACCGACGGCGTGACGTTGCTCAAGGAGTGGGCTGCGCAAGGGCAGCTCACCATGCCGGTGATCATGATGTCCGGTCACGCGACCATCGACACAGCAGTCGAAGCAACGAAGATCGGCGCGCTGAATTTTCTTGAGAAGCCGATTGCGTTGCAGAAGCTGCTGAAGGCCGTCGAGCAGGGTCTCGCGCGCGGCACCGCGGCGGTCGCGCCTGGCGGCGCGGCGGCGAAATCCGCAATGCCGATGAGCTCGTCTGCGGTGGCTTCGGCTGCGGCCCTGCCGATGCTGTCCGCCGACGGCCACGGCAGCGGCGTGCTGGCGGCGCAAACCGCATCCATTTCTTTCGATATTCCGCTGCGCGATGCGCGCGATGCATTCGAGCGTGCGTACTTCGAGTATCACCTCGCACGCGAGAACGGCAGCATGACGCGCGTCGCGGAAAAGACCGGGCTGGAGCGCACGCATCTGTATCGCAAGCTCAAGCAGCTCGGCGTCGATCTCGGCAAGAACAAAGGCGAGTGAGGGCCGCGCGGCGTCGTGTGGCGATTTCGCTTGCGTAGATTTTTTAGACAAGGGGCTTGCCCAGTAGATGGCCCTTTGATATCATTTCGTTCTTCGTTGGCCCGGTAGCTCAGTTGGTAGAGCAGCGGATTGAAAATCCGCGTGTCGATGGTTCGATTCCGTCCCAGGCCACCAGGATTCAGCCCCAGGAAATCGCAAGATTCCTGGGGCTTTTCCTTTTGCTGTGGGGTTTCGTTGCTTCAGGGCTCGCGCGGTAGTACGGCGGGCGCGTCCGGCGAGCTTCGGCGTCGCGTGATAAAATCGCGCCAGTTCAAGGACTTGCATGAGAGCGCGGCGCCTGCTGAATGCGTTCGTTGGCGCATATTGGCCTTTATAGCCGCGCGGTCAACGCGATCCGCACCAAACCCCTCGGCCGACGATTATCGGTATAAGCGCCCAGCAGCTTCGCAGGCGGAAGGCGCGGCCTATACTGCTTTGGGCCGGCAGCAGTGCCGGCTCGCGTCGCGCCGCGTTGCTTGCATGGCGCACTTCGCGCAGCGCTACGCGGCACTCATCATTCACGGAGTTTCACGGTGATCCGCAAAGACGCTAAACGTAGCGCTCTGGTGCTGTTTTCCGGCGGCCAGGATTCCGCCACGTGCCTCGCATGGGCACTTGAACGATATGAAACGGTAGAGACGCTAGGCTTCGATTACGGCCAGCGTCACCGCGTCGAACTCGAATGCCGGGATGGCTTCCGCAGTGCGGTGGCGCGCACCTTCCCCGCATGGGGCGAGCGCCTCGGCGACGATCACATGATCGACCTGTCCGTTCTCGGCGCGATCAGTGACACGGCAATGACTCGCGAAATCGAGATCGAGGCCACGGCCAACGGTTTGCCGAACACCTTCGTGCCAGGCCGCAACCTGATGTTCATGACGATCGCGGCGGCAATTGCGTATCGGCGCGGATTGCAGGTGCTCGTCGGCGGAATGTGTGAAACGGATTTCTCGGGCTATCCCGATTGCCGCGACGACACCATGAAGGCGCTGCAGGTCGCCCTGAATCTGGGCATGGACACGCGCTTCCTGCTCGAAACTCCGCTGATGTGGCTCGACAAGGCCGACACCTGGCGTCTCGCGCGCGAGTTGGGCGGCGACGAACTGGTCGAACTGGTGCGGGTCGAGACGCACACCTGCTATGTCGGCGAGCGCGCGGAATTGCATGACTGGGGTTTCGGTTGCGGAGAATGTCCGGCCTGCCGCTTGCGCAAGCGTGGTTATGAAGCGTATCTCGCAGGTGAAAAGGTAACCGAGCCGGTGTGACCATGCCGCGCAACGGCGCGGCTTTGGCAATTGTTCGTAGGTACACAAGCTATACAAGGTACATAAAGTACGCGAGTACAGGTACAAGGCACAGGGCGGAAAGCAGCATGACGTACGCGGTCAAGGAAATTTTCTACACGTTGCAAGGCGAGGGCGCGAATGCCGGGCGCCCGGCCGTGTTTTGCCGCTTCGCCGGCTGCAACCTGTGGTCGGGGCGGGAGGAAGACCGCGCCGAAGCCGTGTGCCGCTTCTGCGACACGGATTTCGTCGGCACGGACGGTGAGAACGGCGGCAAGTACCGCACCGCTGAAGATCTGGTGCAGATGATCGCTTCGCAATGGCCGCAAGGCGAGGGCCAGCGCTTTGTCGTGTGTACCGGCGGGGAGCCGATGCTGCAGATCGACCAGCCGCTCGTCGACGCGCTGCACGCGGCCGGCTTTGAGATCGCCATCGAAACGAACGGCTCGTTGCCGGTGCTCGAGACGATCGACTGGATTTGCGTGAGCCCGAAGGCCGACGCGCCGCTCGTCGTCACCAAAGGCAACGAACTGAAAGTCGTGATTCCGCAGGACAACCAGCGCCTGTCCGACTACGCGAAGCTCGACTTCGAGTATTTCCTCGTCCAGCCGATGGACGGCCCGTCGCGCGACATCAACACCAGGCTCGCGATCGACTGGTGCAAACGCCATCCGCAATGGCGCCTGTCGATGCAGACCCACAAGTATCTGAACATTCCCTGATTTGCCGTGCTGACGATTACACGAAAACTCGAATTCGACGCGGGTCACCGCATTCCCGATCACCGTAGCCAGTGCCGCAATCTGCACGGCCATCGCTATGTGCTCGAAATCACGCTGCAAGGCGATCTTGTCGACACCGAAGGCGCGCCCGATCGCGGCATGGTGATGGATTTCGCCGACGTGAAGTCGCTGGCCGTCGAGCATCTCGTCGACAAGTGGGATCACGCTTTCCTCGTCTACGAAGGCGATTCGCAGGTGCGCGGCTTTCTCGAAACAATGGCCGGCCACAAGACGGTCGTGCTCGATCGCATTCCCACCGTGGAAAATCTCGCGGCCGTCGCGTTCGAGATTCTCGCCAACGTCTACGACGCGCACTACGGCGTGAATCTGCGGCTCCAGAAGGTGCGCCTGTACGAGACGCCGAATTGCTGGGCCGACGTGGTCCGCGACTAACGCTCCTCCCCGCTGCGCGGCCAGCCGCCGCGTTATTGTCACGGTATGATCGCTTCCATAACCACACGGAGCGAGACATGCCGGTTACAGCATTGCGTTGCAGCAGGCACAGAGGCCGCCCGCGTCCGGGCGAAGCGCTGTGCCGCACTCATCCAGGCGCGCTGGCCCGCGGCTCGTGCAATGACGGTTTCGAACGGCACGGAGCGCGGCAATGAGCACCTTCACCAATCCCCTCAAGCAACGTCTGAAAGAAGCCGATCCGCTGTTCGGGCTCTGGCTGTCGCTCGGCAGCGATGCCGCCGCGGAGGCGCTCGCGCACGCCGGCTTCGACTGGCTGCTGATCGACATGGAACACGCGCCGAACGACAGCGGCGACGTGACCTCGCAACTTCGGGCGATTGCCGCCGCGCATCTGCCGAGCGAACCAGTGGTGCGTCTGCCGGCTCGCGAGCCGTGGCTCGTCAAGCGTGTGATGGACGCCGGCGCGCGTACGCTGATGTTTCCGAACATCGAGTCCGCTGAAGAAGCGGCGCACGCGGTTCGCCTCACGCAGTATCCGAGCGCGGAGGCGGTCGATGGTCTGCGCGGCGTCGCGGGCGCGGTGCGCGCTGCCGCATACGGCATGCGGCGCGACTACGTGCAAACGGCAAACGCGCAGATCGCGACCATCGTGCAGATCGAGTCGGCGCGCGGCCTCGATGAAGTGGAAAAGATCGCGGCGACGCCGGGCGTCGATTGCCTGTTCGTCGGACCCGCCGATCTCGCCGCGAGCCTCGGCCATCTCGGCGATTCGAAGCACGCCGACGTGCAGGCGGCCATGGCGCGCATCGTCAGTGCCGCGGACAAGGCCGGCATTGCCGCCGGCATTTTTTCGATGGACGCCGCGAGCGCAAGGCAGCATCGCGACGCCGGTTTTCGTTTTATCGCTCTGGCCGCCGATGTCATGTGGATGTTGCGCGCAACCCGCCAGGCGTTGCAGGAGGTGAGAGCATGAAGTGGCTGAGGCAAGGCGTCGTCGCGCGGGCAGCCGTGGCGGCGGTATTGATGACAGGCGTGGCGGCGCATGCGCAGGATCGTGTCGCGAAATCGAACGACCCCGAGACGCAAACCGCGGTCGCCGACTACAACGCCGGCAATATGACGGCGGCGCTCTCCGAATTTCGCAAAGCGGCCGAGCGCGGCAGCCGCCTCGCGCAGTTCAATTACGCGATGATGCTGCTCAACGGCGAAGGCACTGCGGCCAACATCGATGAAGGCAAGAAGTGGCTGCGTAAGGCCGCCGACGCCAACATGTCGCACGCGCAATATGTGTACGGCAAGATGTATGACGATGGCGAGTTTGTCGGGCGCGATCCCGTGGAAGCGCACCGCTGGTTTCTGAAGGCCGCGCAGCAGGGGCACGTGCAGGCTGAGCTCGCCCTCGCCAATCAGTTCCTCGATGGACGAGGCACCGATCGCGACAACAAGCAGGCGTTCCTCTGGTACAAGAAGGCCGCGGAAGGCGGCGACATGACCGCGCAGTACGTGACCGGCTCCTTCTACGAGCGCGGCGGCGACGGCGTGGACAGGAACCTCAACGTGGCGCGGGCTTACTACGCTGCGGCGGCCGCGCAAGGCGATCCGGCGGCGCGGCTCAAGTATCAGCAACTGAGTTCGCAGTTGCGGGATCAGAAGGAAGTGAAACCGCAATAAGCGAAAGGGGCGCATCTGACGAAGCGCCCCTTCTCTTTTGCACGGCTTTGCAGCGCGATGTGTCCGTGCTAGCTCTGCATCAGCCGCTTTTGCCGCGCGACGCTCATGATGAGGCCAATGGCGACGCCGAGTGTTGTGAGCGCAGTGCCGCCGTAGCTCATGAACGGCAGCGGCACGCCGACCACCGGCAGAATGCCGCTCACCATGCCGATGTTGACGAACGCGTAGGTGAAGAATGCCATGGTCAACGAGCCGGCCAGCAAGCGTCCGAACAGTGTCGCGCCGTTTGCCGCGATATACAGCCCGCGCGCGATGAGCAGCATATAGAGCGTGAGCAGCACGATGCCGCCCGCGAGTCCGAATTCCTCGGAGAACACCGCGAAAATAAAGTCGGTGTGCTTCTCGGGGATGAACTCCAGATGCGCCTGCGTGCCCTTCAGCCAGCCCTTGCCCAGCGGGCCGCCGGAGCCGATTGCAATCACCGCCTGAATGGTGTGGAAGCCTTTGCCGAGCGGATCCGAAGTCGGATCGAGCAGCGTGCAGATGCGGTGCTTCTGATAGTCGTGCATCAGCGGCCACTGAACCTCGGGCTGGCAGATCTTGTCCTGCAACGCCGCGATCGAAGCGACCGCGATCACGCCGGCAATCAGCACCGGCACGATCAGTTTGAAGCTCAGGCCCGCGAAATAAATCACGAAGAAGCCCGCGGCGAAGACCAGCACCGCCGTGCCAAGGTCGGGCTGCTTGGCGATCAGACCTACCGGCACAGCCAGAATCAGCAGCCCGACGACGAAGTCATACCAGCGCATCACGCCTTCGCGCCGCTGGTAGTACCAGGCGAGCATGAGCGGCGTCGCGATCTTCAAAATCTCCGACGGCTGGATGACCACGCCCACGTTGATCCAGCGCTTTGCCCCCTTGCGCGTGAGGCCGAACAGCGCCACGGCGACCAGTAACGCAATCCCGAACGTGTACAGCGGGACCGCGAAGCGCATGAGCGTGGTCGGCGGAACATTGGCTAGCGCCCACATCAGCACGAACGTCAGCATGATGTTGCGCAACTGGTCTTCCACGCGGCCCGGCACATCCAGACTCGCGCTGTACAAGGTGACGATGCCCACGCACAGCAGCAGGAACACGATCAGTGCGAGCGGGCGGTCGAAGCCCGCGAACATGCGCTTGATGCGGTCGAGCCAGGCGCGCTTGTCGAATTGCATGCCTTTCTCCTTATTCGTCGATGCCGCCGGAAACCGGCTGACGTGGCGACGCCGGCTCAGTGCCGCTATCGCGCGATGGTTCCCGGCCCGCATTGGTTGCGGGGCGTGCAGCGGCAGCGGGCGCTGGCGCGCTCGCCGGTTGGGGCTGGCGCGGCGCGCCGGATTTGCGCCGGGTCGGATTGTTGGCCGACGAGGCTGAGGCCGGCACCGGTGTATTTGCCGTGGGAGCCGATGCCGCCGGCTTGCGCGCCGCTGCTGTACCCGCCGCGGCGGCGGGCGATCTGGATGTTGCGGCAGCAGGAGACGAGACGCCTACCGCAGCCGCTGCGCCCGACACGCCATTCAGCCCGGATGCCGCCGATGCCGCTGAAGCGGCCGAAGCCGCCGCTGCGGCCGAGGCAGCCGCCGCCCCAGAAGCCGCTCCCGGCATGGGCAGCGCGGTAAAGCCCGCGGCGATCCTGACCGGCTGCGTCGCTTGCTGCGGCGCGGGCGCGGTGCCGACTTCCGGTGCGGACGCGTCCTCAGTCGCCGACGCCGCCGCCGCGACAGCCGCCGCCTCCGCGCCTGGCTTGTTCTTGCCGACCAGGTAGTAGTCGAGCACCTTGCGCGCGATCGGGCCGGCCGCCTCGGCGCCCCAGCCGCCGTTCTCGACGATCAGCGCGAGCGCGATCTTCGGTTGCTCGGCCGGCGCGAAGGCGATGAAAAGCGCGTGGTCGCGCAAGTGTTCGGCGATCGCGTGACCCTTGTAGTTCGCGCCCTGCAGCGAATAGACCTGCGCCGTGCCGGTCTTGCCCGCCGCCAGATACGGCGCGCCGATGAACACCTTCGACGCCGTGCCGTTCGTCACGACGCCTTCCATCGCGCGCTTGATGATGTCGATGTCCGACTGCTTCACCGGAATCTTGTCGCTCGGATCGCGCACGACCGGGCGCGTGTCTTTGGTGAGCGGATTTTCGATGTCGCGCACGAGATGCGGTTTCATCACGATGCCGTTGTTCGCGAGCGTGGCCGTGGCGTGCGCGAGCTGAAGAATCGTGAACGAGTTATAGCCCTGGCCGATGCCCAGGCTGATCGTTTCCCCTTCGTACCACTTCTGCTGTTCGGGCTTGCGGTACGCCTTGCGCTTCCATTCCGTGGACGGCAGGATGCCGCGCGCCTCGCCCGCAATGTCGATGCCGGTGATCTGGCCGAAGCCCCACGGCTTCATGAAGTTCGCGATGTTGTTCACGCCGAGATCGTGCGCGAGCATGTAGAAGTAAGTGTCGTTCGACACCACGATCGCACGGTTCATGTCGACCCAGCCCTGACCCGAGCGCACGTCGTTGCGGAACGTGTGACCGCCGAAGGTGTAGGAGCCCGGATCCTGGAAGCCCCAGCCCGGCGTGCGCTTATGCAGCGACAGCGCGGCGAGCGCCATAAACGGCTTGTACGTGGAGCCGGGCGGATAGGTGCCGTGCAGCGGCCGGTTCAGGAGCGGATGGTCGGGCGAGTTGTTGAGCTCGTCCCAGGTCTGCTGATCGATGCCGTCTACGAACGAATTCGGATCGAAGCTCGGCGCGGAGACGAATGCGAGCACGTCGCCGGTGGACGGCTCGATGGCGACGAGCGCGCCGCGGCGGCCCGCGAATGCCTGCTCGGCGACCTGCTGCAGGCCGATGTCGAGCGACAGCACGAGGTTATTGCCAGGCGTGGCCTGCGTGCGCGACATCGTGCGCACCGGCCGGCCGCCGGCGGTGACTTCGACTTCCTCGAAACCAGTCTGGCCGTGCAACTCCGTCTCGTAACTCTGCTCGACGCCGATCTTGCCGATGTAGTCGGTGCCCTTGTAGTTGTTTGCGTCCAGACGCGGATCATAGTGTTCCGGATCGCTGTCGTTCTGATCGCTGGCGTCGTCGATGCGCTCCTGGTCGCGCTGCGAAATCCGCCCGATGTAGCCGATCACGTGCGCGGCCGTCGGGCCGAGCGGGTATTGGCGGAACAGACGCGCGCGCACTTCCACGCCCGGAAAGCGGAAGCGCTGGGCGGTGAAGCGCGCGACTTCGTCGTCGGTGAGGCGAGTGCGGATCGGCAGGCTCTCGAAGTTCTTCGAGTCTTCCTGCAGCTTCTTGAAACGGCGGCGGTCGCGCGCGTCGATCGAGACGACCGTGGCCAGATCGTCGATCACGCTTTCGAGCGGCGCATTGAGCTTGGAAGGCGTGATTTCGAGCGTGTACGCAGAGTAGTTCTTTGCCAGCACCACGCCGTTACGGTCTGTGATGATGCCGCGGTTCGGCACAATCGGCGCAACGGAAATGCGGTTTTCGTCGGCCTGCAGCGAGTACTTGCTGTAGTGCCAGACTTGCAGGAACAGGAAGCGAAAGCCGATCAGCCCGAAGCAGACGAACACGAACAGGCCCGCCGCCGCGACGCGCACGCGGAACTTCGAGAGCTGTTGCTGAGTGTCCTTGAATTCGGTCATGCGATTTTGCAAAAGGCCGGGCGACGGCCATTACGAGTGTGCGCCTGATCCGGGCAAAACCGGAAGGCATGAAGAGCGATGGGCGCCGAGCGCACAGGCAATGCGGGGTTGATCGCGATGGCCTGCACGCGCGGCGCCGGGTTAAATGGGCCGCGTGTCGTCTGGGTCGGCCGGGCGGCGCTGCGGCATCAACAGCAGCACGCTGGCGACCGGCCACAGCGCGGCTTCGACGAATCCGTCAATCAGATAGCCCCAACCGGGAAACGCCGCGCCCGTCAGCAGACGGATCACGAACGGCACCAGTTGTGCGATGACGAGAAGCGGCATGACCGCAAAAGTTTGCACGCCTAGCGACATCCACAGCACACGGCGATGGATCGTGATCGCGCCGTACGAGAGCAGCGTGTACGCAAGCGCGTGCTCGCCGAGCAGGCTCGCGTTGTGCACGTCCATCAGCAAACCGAGAAAGAACGCGATGCCCATGCCGACCTTGCGCGGCTGGTGCACGTTCCAGAACAGCAGCACGAGCGCGACGAAATCAGGCACGCCGATGAGGCGCCCCCACGGCATCAGATTCAGCAGGAACGCCGCGGCGAGACTGAACGCGATGAAGTACGGATTGACCGGCTGCAGAATGTATTGCGGGCGGTTCATGGCTTGGCCCCCGGCGCGGCTTGCGGCTTTGCCTTTTCAGCAGCGGCGGCTGGTTTCGCCGCTGCTGATTTCTGGTCGGCGGCGCCCGCCTTGCCCGCCTGGGCCGATTTGGCGGCCTGGCCAGCCGCATTGCTCGCGGACTTCTCGGACGGTTTCGCTGATTTGTCGGCGGCGGCCTTACTGTCGGCCGGCTTCGCGCCTTTCTTTCCCTTCGTGTCTTTCGCTGGCGATTCCGGCTCCTCGACGGGGCGCGGCGGCACGTCGTTCACGTAATGCAGCACCAGCAATTGACGCGCGCCGCGCACCGGCGCAATCGGCAGGCAGATCACGCGCGCGAAGGCGGTATCCGCCTGCTTGTCGACACGCACCACCTTCGCGACCGGCAAGCCCGGCGGATATACGCCGTCGAGCCCGCTCGTGACGAGTTCGTCGCCCGTCTGCACGTCGGCGCTGATCGGCACGAAGCGCAGGTCGAGCGTGTCGCCCTTCGGGGTGCCGTAAATGACACTGCGCAGACCCGTGCGCACGATCTGCACCGGCACAGCCTGGTCCTTGTCGGTCAGCAGCGTCACTTCGGCTTGCAGCGGGAACACGCGGGTCACCTGGCCGATCACGCCGTCTTCGTTGACGACCGGCGAGCCGTTCTGAATGCCTTGCTGCGCGCCGCGGTTGATCACCACCTTCTGCGTGAACGGATCGCGCGTGTCGTACTGGATTTCCGCCGGCAGCGATTGCGTGGTCGCGCGCTGCGACAGCTGCAGCAACGCGCGCAAGTGGGCGTTCTCAGCGGAAAGCTCCGCGGCGGTGTTCGCCTGTTGCGACAGCTGAAGGTTCCTTGTGTGCAGCTTCTCGTTGTCGCTGCGCAGCGTGGCGCTCGTCACGGCGAGGTCGGCGGCGCCCATAAAGACGTCGCGCGGCACGAGCGCCGCGCGTTGCAACGGATAAAGACCCGCGCCGAGCACGCCGCGAACGATTTCAAGCGTCTTGAAGCGGGCGTCGGAGATCAGCAGGGCAAGCGCCAGCACGACGAAAAACACGAGCCGTGCGAGGGCGGAAGGGCCTTGCTTGAACAGGGGCGGCGGACTGTATTCCATGGTCGGCGCCGGGGGCGTAAGCGGTTGGGTGAGGCGGCGGCGCGCTGAAAACGCGGTTCAGCGTACGGACGCTGGGCGGCCGAGCCAACGGCAAACCGGCCCGCAAGGGGCCGTTTGCCAGATCCGCGCTACTGACATCGAACGCGCTCGCTTACTCGTACGAGAAGATGCTGCCGAGCTTGTCCATGCGCTCGAGCGCCATGCCCGAGCCGCGCACGACGCACGTGAGCGGGTCTTCGGCGACGAGCACCGGCAGGCCGGTTTCTTCGGCAAGCAGGCGGTCCAGATCGCGCAGCAGTGCGCCACCGCCCGTGAGCATCATGCCGCGTTCGGCGATGTCCGCGCCGAGTTCCGGCGGCGTTTGTTCGAGCGCGATCTTCACCGACGACACGATCTGGTTCAGCGGGTCGGTGAGCGCTTCGAGAATTTCGTTGCTGGAGATGGTGAAGCTGCGCGGAATGCCTTCCGACAGATTGCGGCCCTTCACTTCCATTTCCTTGACTTCGGAACCCGGGAAGGCCGAACCGATTTCCTTCTTGATGGCTTCAGCCGTTTGTTCGCCGATCAGCATGCCGTAGTTGCGGCGGATGTAGTTGACGATGGCTTCGTCGAACTTGTCGCCGCCCACACGCACCGAACCCTTATAGACGATGCCGCCGAGCGAGATCACGCCGACTTCGGTCGTGCCGCCGCCGATGTCCACGACCATGGAGCCGGTGGCTTCCGACACCGGCAGGCCGGCGCCGATTGCAGCGGCCATGGGTTCTTCAATGAGATAGACCTGCGAAGCGCCCGCGCCGTGCGCGGCTTCCTTGATCGCGCGGCGCTCGACCTGGGTCGAGCCGCACGGCACGCAGATGATGATGCGCGGCGACGGCGAGAACATGCGCGATTCGTGAGCAGTTTTGATGAACTGCTTGATCATCTGCTCCGTGACCGTAAAGTCGGCGATCACGCCGTCTTTCATGGGGCGGATCGCTTCAATGTTGCCCGGCACCTTGCCGAGCATCTGCTTGGCTTCCTTGCCGACTGCCTGAATGGTTTTCTTGCCGTTGGGTCCGCCTTCCTGGCGGATGGACACGACCGACGGTTCATCAAGAACGATGCCCTTGCCACGCATATAGATGAGCGTGTTGGCGGTGCCGAGGTCAATCGCCAGGTCGTTGGAGAAGTAGCTGCGCAAAAAACCGAACATTCAAAATCCTGTCTCGCTTGGGGCCGGGCCGCGCAATATTGCGCAGGGCGGCAGCGGAAAAAATAACAGCTTCAACCGGGCGATGCGGCGCCACAGGAACTTGAAGCTGCGAGGGAGTCTACCGGAGGCCGGTGCAAAGCCAGGCCAGAAATATCCGAACCATCTTCACGAAATGTCCAGAAAGGCCTTGATAAGTCGGTCCGGGTTTGGGTCGAACGCGTAATGATACCTTATAATTTTGGATGTTTTGAAGGAAACGGACGGCACTTTTTGCCGCCGCTGGCCCCTTTTTCGAGGTCTTCCTCCAGCGTCGTAACTCGCTGTCGCAGCGCTCTTTTCCTGCTGCGGCAGTCCGCCACTTTTTCCGGTGACTGCATGGCTTTGACCCTGACCGATGTTAAGCGCATCGCGCATCTCGCGCGGCTCGAACTGGCCGACGCCGACGCCGAACACACGCTTGTCCAGCTCAACGACTTTTTTGGCCTCGTCGAGCAGATGCAGGCGGTCGACACCACGGGCATCGCACCGCTTGCCCATCCGATCGAGCAGATCGAAGACGTCGCGCTGCGTCTGCGCGACGACGCGGTGACCGAAACCATCGAACGCGAAGCTTTCCAGCGTCCCGCGCCGGCCGTGCAGGACGGTTTGTATCTCGTGCCGAAGGTGATCGAGTAACACCCGCGCGGCAGGTCGCGCGCAGCCTGCAAGCCGCAGGCTGCGCGAAGAACGGCATGCCGCACCAGAGCCGGCGCCAGCAGGTCCGCTTTTCTCCGATACCTCGGCCCGGTTCGCCGGCGGGCAATCGAACGCCTCCACGGCAGCGCCATTCGCGCTGCCGCGCTTTCCAGGACAACACGCAATGCATGAAAAAAGTTTGACCGAACTGCGCGCCGCGTTGGCGGCCAAGGAATGCTCCGCAGTCGAGCTGGCGCAGCTCTATCTAGGCCGCATCGACGCCGCCGCGGGCCTCAATGCGTTCATTCAGGTGGACCCCGACCTGACGCTCGCGCAGGCGAAAGCCGCGGACGCGCTGCTTCACGCAGGCCACGGCGGTCCGCTGATCGGCGTGCCGATCGCGCACAAGGACGTGTTCGTCACGAAGGGATGGCGCTCCACCGCCGGCTCGAAAATGCTGTCCAACTACGAAAGCCCGTTCGACGCCACCGTGGTCGAGCGTCTGCAGAAGGCGGGCATGGTGTGCGTCGGCAAGACGAATATGGACGAGTTCGCGATGGGCTCGTCGAACGAAAATTCGTATTTTGGTCCGGTGCAGAACCCTTGGGATCGTCAGGCGGTGCCGGGCGGTTCGTCGGGCGGCTCCGCGGCGGCTGTCGCCGCGCGCCTCGCGCCTGCTGCAACCGGTACGGATACCGGCGGCTCCATCCGTCAGCCGGCGTCGTTCTCGGGCATCACCGGCATCAAGCCGACTTACGGCCGCGTGTCGCGCTACGGCATGATCGCGTTCGCTTCGTCGCTGGATCAGGGCGGCCCGATGGCGCAAAGCGCCGCCGATTGCGCGATGCTACTCAACGCCATGGCGGGTTTCGACGAGCGCGATTCGACAAGCCTCGTGCGCGACGACGAAGACTACACGCGTTATCTCGGCGAGCCGTGGAAGCAAGGTGACGCGGGCAAGCCGCTCGCCGGCCTGCGCATCGGCTTGCCGAAGGAGTATTTCGGCGCCGGTCTCGCCGACGACGTGCGCGCGTCCATCGAAGCCG
Source organism: Burkholderia sp. WSM2230 (assembly GCF_000472445.1). Lineage (GTDB taxonomy): Bacteria > Pseudomonadota > Gammaproteobacteria > Burkholderiales > Burkholderiaceae > Paraburkholderia. Next base: position 303,996 of record NZ_AXAJ01000002.1, on the reverse strand, counting down.
CGCTGAAGCAGTACGAAGCGCTTGGCGCCACGCTCGTCGAGGTGTCGCTGCCGAAAACCGAGCTATCCATCCCGGTGTACTACGTGATCGCGCCGGCTGAGGCGTCGTCGAACCTGTCGCGCTTTGACGGCGTGCGTTTCGGCCATCGCGCCGCGGAATACCGCGATCTGCTCGACATGTACAAGAAGTCGCGCGCGGAGGGCTTCGGGCCTGAAGTGAAGCGCCGCATCATGGTCGGCGCCTACGTGCTGTCGCACGGCTACTACGACGCCTATTACCTGCAAGCGCAGAAAATTCGCCGCATCATCGCGCAAGATTTCCAGGAGGCGTTCAAACACTGCGACGTGATCATGGGACCGGTCGCGCCTTCTGTGGCGTGGGATCTGGGCGCTAAGGGCGACGATCCGGTGCAGATGTATCTCGCGGACGTCTACACGCTGTCGGTGAGCCTCGCCGGTTTGCCGGGCATGAGCGTGCCGTGCGGCTTCGGCGCGGGCGCGAACGCACAGCGCCCGGTGGGATTGCAGATCATCGGCAATTATTTCAACGAAGCCCGGATGCTGCAGGTGGCCGACGCGTTCCAGCGCGCGACCGACTGGCACCGCAAGTCACCGGCAGGAGTGTGAGCACCATGACCAAGCAATGGGAAGTCGTGATCGGTCTGGAGACCCACGCGCAACTGTCCACGCAATCGAAGATTTTCTCGGGCGCGCCCACGCAATTCGGCGCCGCGCCCAACACGCAGGCTTGCCCCGTCGATCTGGCCTTGCCGGGCACGTTGCCGGTAATGAACCGCGGCGCCGTGGAACGCGCGATCCAGTTCGGTCTCGCCATCGGCGCAACGGTCGCCTCGCGCAGCATCTTCGCGCGCAAGAACTACTTTTACCCCGATCTGCCGAAGGGCTATCAGATCAGCCAGTACGAGATTCCCGTCGTGCAAGGCGGCCACGTGACCATTCAGGTGCCGGCCAACGAAAAGGCGGGCACGCAAGCGTACTCGAAGGTCGTGAACCTCACGCGCGCCCACCTCGAAGAAGACGCAGGCAAATCGCTGCACGAGGACTTTGCTGGCATGACCGGCATCGACCTGAACCGCGCGGGCACGCCGCTGCTCGAAATCGTCACCGAGCCGGAAATGCGCAGCGCGGCGGAAGCGGTGGCTTACGCAAAGACGCTGCACACGCTCGTCACGTGGCTCGGTATTTGCGACGGCAACATGCAGGAAGGCTCGTTCCGCTGCGACGCGAACGTGTCGGTGCGGCCGGTCGGTCAGGCGGAATTCGGCACGCGCGCCGAAATCAAGAACCTCAACTCGTTCCGGTTCCTCGAAGAAGCCATCCAGTACGAGGTGCGCCGACAGATCGAGCTGATTGAAGACGGCGGCACGGTGGTGCAGGAAACGCGTCTGTACGATCCGGACCGGCGCGAAACGCGCTCCATGCGCAGCAAGGAAGACGCGCACGATTACCGCTATTTCCCCGATCCCGACTTGATGCCGCTCGTGATCGACGCGGCGTGGGTCGAGCGCGTGAAGCGCGAAATGCCCGAACTGCCGGAAGCGATCCAGCAGCGTTTCGTCTCGCAATACGGTTTGACGCCGTATGACGCGAACGTGTTGACGTCGAGCAAGGCGACGGCCGCGTATTTCGAAGCGGTGGTTGAGAAGCTCGGCGCGGCCAACGCCAAAGTCGCGGCGAACTGGGTGATGGGCGAGGTGTCGTCGCAATTGAATCGCGAAGGCCTCGAAATTGCTGAGTGTCCGGTATCGTCGGCGCAACTCGCGCTGCTGTTGCAGCGCATTGCCGACGGCACGATCTCCAACAAGATCGCGAAGGAAATTTTCCTCGCGATCTGGGAAGAGAAGGCGAACGACGAGGCCGCGGCCGACCGCATCATTGAAGCGAAGGGTTTGAAGCAGATTTCGGACACGGGCGCGCTGGAAGCGATCATCGACGAGGTGCTCGCTGCGAACCAGAAGTCGGTCGAGGAATTCCGCGCGGGCAAGGAGAAGGCGTTCAACGCGCTGATCGGCCAGGCGATGAAAGCGACCAAGGGCAAGGCGAATCCGGCGCAGGTGAACGAACTGCTGAAGAAGAAACTGAGCTGAAGTCTGCTTGACGTCTGCCTGAAGCTGCCTGAAGTCTGCCTGGAGCTGTCCGAAGCGAGGTTTGATGCCACGCCGAAGCCAGCCTCAAGCCTGACGCAGTGCGGTTAATCGCAGATAGCCGAAGCGCCCGCGCTTTGGCGACCGCGGGCCGTTGCCGGAAACGAAAGTTGGAGGCAACGGCCCGTTTCATTTGCGGGCCGGCTTTTGCGAACCCGAACGCAGATTACGGAGTATGTGAATGGCGAAGCGACTGGACCTTGACGATTTCCGCGTGCCTTACTTCGACGGCAAGAAAAGCAAATTCTCGCTCGACGATTTCGACCCCGCCGCGAAACCTTTTTCCACGGGATCGAAAGATTCCGACCGTGAACGGCTCTCCGAAATCGGCGCGGAACTCGACGTCTTCCAGGAACGTTTGCATGCGCAGCGAAAACGCCGCGTGTTGCTGGTGCTGCAAGGTATGGACACGAGCGGCAAGGACGGGACGATTCGCGCCGTGTTTCACGAAGTCGACCCGCTCGGCCTGCGCATCGCGCCATTCAGGGCGCCGACACCCGACGAACTCGCGCACGACTTTTTGTGGCGCGTTCATGCGCAGGCGCCCGCAGCGGGCGAACTGACCATCTTCAACCGCAGCCACTACGAAGACGTGCTCGTGCCAACGGTGCTCGGCAGCATCGACGCAAATGCATTCGACGCGCGGTGCCGCCACATTCGCCAGTTCGAGGAACTGCTTGCCGATAGCGAGACGGCGATCATCAAGTGCATGCTGCATATTTCGAAAGAAGAGCAGCGCAGGCGCTTGCAGGCGCGCATCGACGATCAGACCAAGCACTGGAAATTCGACGTATCAGATCTCGATGCGCGCAAGCAGTGGGGCCAATACCAGGCTGTCTATGGCGACGCGCTCGCCGCGACTTCAACTGAATACGCGCCGTGGTACGTGATTCCCGCGGACTCGAAAACGCATCGCAATCTGATGGTCGCTGAGTTGCTGTTGCGCAAGTTCCAGGAACTGAAGCTCGAATTTCCGCCGGCCAAGGAATCGCTGAAAGGCGTCAAGGTCGAGTGACGTTCGGCTTATCATCCTGCAGCCCGAACACGAATCCAGAAACGAATCGAACACAAAGACACAAAGGAACGACATGTTGCGTGTGATTACCGCCAACCTGAACGGCATCCGCTCAGCGGCAAAGAAGGGTTTTTTCGAGTGGTTCGGCGAGCAGAATGCCGACATCCTGTGCGTGCAGGAAATCAAATGTTCACAGGACGACATGACGCCGGAATTCATGGCGCCGCACGATTTCACCGGCTATTTCCAGCACGCGGTGAAGAAGGGCTATAGCGGCGCGGGTGTCTATACGCGTCACGAGCCGGACGAGGTAGTGATCGGCTTCGGCAGCGAGGAGTTCGATCCCGAAGGACGGTATGTCGAACTGCGTTTCGGCAAGCTCTCGATCGTATCCGTGTATGTGCCGTCAGGCTCGAGCGGCGAGGAGCGTCAGCAGGCGAAGTATCGTTTCATGGACGAGTTCATGCCGCATCTCGCGGAACTCGCGCGCGAGCGCGAAGTGATCCTGTGCGGCGACGTGAATATCGTCCACAAGGAAATCGACATCAAGAACTGGAAGAGCAACCAGAAGAATTCAGGTTGCCTGCCGGAAGAGCGCGCGTGGCTCACCAAACTGTTTGATGAAGTGGGTTACGTCGACGTCTTCCGCACGCTCGACCAGCGGCCCGAGCAATACACGTGGTGGAGCAATCGCGGCCAGGCGTATGCGAAGAACGTGGGGTGGCGCATCGATTATCAGATCGCGACGCCTGGCATCGCGAGCAAGGCGAAACGCACCGAGGTGTTTCGCGACATCAAGTTCAGCGACCACGCGCCGCTCACCGTCGACTACGACCACGACGTGAAGAAGTGAGTTTGATATTTCGCACCGTCGCTTGAAACCCGGCGAGGCAGAGTGAGCGGCGTCCGCGTCCGCCAGGACGCTCGCTCAGTCGAGCTATTCAAGGCGCGTTAGTCGCGTGCCAGCTTGCGGCGCGGACGGCCCATGCCAGCGTAGTCCGGCAGCGCATCCACCGTTTTGCCGATGGCCTTCGCATAGAGCGGCAGCATATCCGGCAGGCGCTTGATGATGTCCTGGCGGCGCGCCGGCGGATACGGATGCACATAGATGAAGCCCTGCTCGCGGTTGCTGCGCGTGGCCTGTGCGAGCTTGTCCCATAGCGTGACCGCGGCGCGCGGATCGAAGCCGGCGCGAGAGGCAATGTCGCTGCCTATCACGTCGGCTTCGGTTTCGTCCGTGTTTTCGTACTTCATCTCGAGCAGCCGTGAACCGATGCCGAGCGGCGCCACGCCAAGATCGGCGAGGCCGAATAGCTGTGGGATCGTGCCGGACGAATCGAGTTGGCTCGCCTGCAATTGGCCGAGCCGCTCGCGCGCATGTTCACGCAGCGCGTGAGCAATCTCGTGGCCGATCAGCATGCCGAGTTCGTTGTCGTTCAGACGCGCGCGGTCGAGCAGCCCTCCATAAACGACGATCTTGCCGCCCGGCAGACAGTACATGCGAATGTCCGGCGAGCGCACCACGGCGACATCCCACTTCCAGCCTTTTGCGCGCTCGTTCCATTTGAGCGAGTAGGGCACCATCTTGTCGACGATCGAGCGAACGCGCGTGACGTGCGCATCCGCCTCGCCGTACAGACGGTTTGCGTGCTCGGCGCCGTACGCGATCTGGCTGAACTCTTCGGCGGCCTGCGCCTCGAGCACCGGCGACGGAATCAGGTTGCGGAACACCAGATAGCCGCCGTAGCGCAACTGGTTGTTCGGGCTGTACGGCGCGGACACGGGCGCAGTGGCTGGCAGCTTTGCAGCGCCAGTGGGCGCTGAGTTCGCCGTGGTCGCCGCTTTCCCGGCCGCAGAAGGCTGCGCCGACGATCCCGGCGACGTGGCCGCTGCCGGCGCGCTGCCGGCATTGTTTGCGTTGTTCGCGGCCGGTGGCGCGGGCGGCGCGTTTTCGGCATTGGCGGCAGCGGCAGCAGCAGATTTCGCGGACGGCGCGGTTGACTGCGGCGCTGCTGCCGTTCCCGCATTGGCCGCGTTCGCAGATGCACCCGCAGTGGCGCTGTTGGCGGCGGCGGGCGCCGCCGCGGCTGCATATGCACCAGACGACATGGCCATAGTCACTAAGCCGAAGCAGCCAACGGTCAACGTGACATGGAGCGCAGTGCGGCCAGCGTCGCGCCACCTCACGCGGCAGGCGTGCAAGCACGACGACTGTTTTGCGAAAAGCGCCTTCACGACCGGACTCTCCACGGCGCAATGCGCAACAGAAGCAGCATACCCGGCACGGCTAGCGCAGTGCAGACAATGAAATAGTCGAACCAGCCGATCCTGGCGACCACATAGCCGCTCGCCGCCGAGGCCAGCGTGCGCGGCACCGAAGCGAGGCTCGTGAAGAGCGCGAACTGCGTGGCCGTATAGCGCGGATCGGTCGTGCTGGCGATGTATGCGGTGAAGGCCGCCATCGTCAGTCCGGTGGAGAAGGTCTCGAAACCATAGACGAGCGCAAGCGCGACCGAGCGGGGCTCGAGCTGCACCGACCAGTCGATGCCAACCCAGGACAGCAGCTTCGTCGTGCCCGCGCTGATCCCCACGGCGATATCGTAAATCGCCGTCAAGCCTGGCGAGGCCGGTCCGAGATGCGCGAGCCATGCGAAGCCCAGCGTCGACACCATCTGCAGGATGCCGAAGATCCACAGGCCTCGACCGATGCCGATCTTCATCAGCCAGACGCCGCCCACAATGCCGCCCGCGAGACTCGCGCCGAACGCCGTCGTTTTTGCGATCACGCCGATCTGCGTGCGCGAGAAGCCGATGTCGAGGAAGAACGACGTGGACAGCGTCGTCGCCATGGTGTCGCCGAGCTTGTACAGAAAGATGAAGCCGAGCACGAAGAACGCGCCGCGCCAGCCATCGCGTTCCAGAAATTCGCGGAACGGCTGCACGATGGCTTCGCGCAAATTCCTGGGCGGCGTGCCATGCACTTCCGGTTCGCGTACTACAAGCGTCATGACGATGCCCGGCAGCATAAAGGCGCCGGTCACCATGAAAACCGTCGTCCACGGCAAATGATCCGACAGAATAAGCGCGAGTGAACCGGGTACCAGCGCCGCGATCTTGTAGGCATTCACATGTACAGCGTTCCCCAGGCCTTGCTCCGTGTCGCTCAGCAATTCGCGCCGGTAGGCGTCGATAGAAATATCCTGGCTTGCGCCGAAAAAGGCGACGAGCGCAGTCAATGCCGCGACCGTCCAGATCGAGTCGCGCGGCGACACGAACCCGAGGGCGGCGATGGCGCCCGCGACCAGAATCTGCGTGACGAGCATCCAGCCGCGGCGCCTGCCCGGACGCCAGCCCGGCAAGCGCGGGACGTAGCGGTCCATGAGCGGCGCCCAGATGAATTTCCAGGTGTACGGGAACTGGATCAGCGCAAAGAGGCCGATCTCCTTCAGATTGACGCCTTCAGAGCGCAACCACGCCTGCACCAGATAGACGAGCGTGAACAGCGGCAATCCCGACGTAAAGCCGAGAAAGACGCAGATCAGCATGCGCGTATTGAAAAACGCGCGCCAGCCGGGATGTTCTTCGTGAGCGGTAAGTGCAGGCGCCTCGTGCGGCGGGTTCGACATGTGAATGACTTGCGTTAGCTTTTCTTGACGCGATAGACCGCAAGACTACCACGCCAGTTCACGCCCCACCGTACGGTCTGGCCATCGTGCAAGACGACACGGTCGAGAATTTCGATGCCGACTTCGGGCGCGAGCGCCTCGAAATCCTTGATGGTCAGCACGCGCACGTTCGGCGTGTTGTGCCATTGATAGGGCAGCGACCTGGATACCGGCATACGTCCTTGCACCACGGAGAGCCGATGCGCCCAGTAGCCGAAGTTCGGAAACGACACGATGCATTCGCGACCGACCCGCACCGTTTCGCGAAGAATCGCCGCCGTCTGATGAATGGTCTGCAGCGTCTGCGACAGAATCGCGAAATCGAAGCTGCCGTCCTCGAAAAGACGCAGGCCGTCTTCGAGATTCTGCTGGATCACGTTGACGCCGTTTTGCGTCGCGGCCAGCACGCCGGCATCGTTGATTTCGATGCCGTAGCCCTGCACGTCCAGTTCCTCGGTGAGCAGTGACAGCAGCGAACCGTCGCCGCAACCCAGATCGAGGACCGTGGCGCGCGGCTCGACCCAGCGGGCAATTGCGCGAAAGTCCGGGCGCAGCGCCAGATAATCGAGTGCTCGCTGGTTCATGCGTTCACCTCGTTTGCAATGCGTTCGTAGTAGGCGCGCATCAGGTTGTGATAGCGCGCGTCGTCGAGCAGGAAGGCGTCGTGGCCGTGCGGCGCGTCAATCTCTGCGTAGGTGACGGTGCGCTTGTGGTCGAGCAGCGCCTTCACGAGTTCGCGCGAGCGGGCCGGTGCGAAACGCCAGTCGGTGGTGAAACTCGCAATCAGATATTTCGCCGTGGTGTGGGCAAGGGCCGCTGTCAGATCGCCTTCGAAAGCCTTGGCCGGATCGAAGTAATCCAGCGCGCGCGTGATGAGCAGATACGTGTTGGCGTCGAAGTAATCAGCGAACTTGTCGCCCTGATAGCGCAGATACGACTCCACCTCGAACTCCACGTCGAAGTTGAAGTTGTAGGCGTCGAGCGCGCCTTCCGCGCGGCGCAGCGAGCGGCCGAATTTCTCGGCCATGTCGTCGTCCGACAGATAGGTGATGTGGCCGATCATTCGCGCGACGCGCAAGCCGCGCTTGGGCTTCACGTTATGCGCGTAGTAGTTGCCGCCGTGAAAATCCGGGTCCGAAAGGATCGCCGAGCGCGCCACTTCGTTGAATGCAATGTTCTGCGCCGACAGCTTCGGCGTGGACGCCACCACGATGCAATGGGCGACGCGCTGCGGATACATCATGCTCCACGCGAGCGCCTGCATGCCGCCCAGGCTGCCGCCCATGACCGCCGCGAAACGCTCGATGCCGAATTGATCCGCGACGCGCGCTTGCGCATTGACCCAGTCTTCCACCGTCACCACGGGGAACGTCGCGCCATACGGCTTGCCGGTGGCCGGATCGATGCTCATGGGCCCGGTCGAGCCGAAGCACGAACCGAGATTGTTGACGCCGATCACGAAGAACCTGTTGGTATCGAGCGGTTTGCCGGGACCGACCATGTTGTCCCACCAGCCGATGTCCTTCGGATTGTCCGCATACACGCCTGCCACGTGATGCGACGCGTTGAGCGCGTGGCACACGAGCACCGCATTGCTGCGCGCGGCGTTGAGCTTGCCGTAGGTCTCGACCATCAGGTCGTAGCCCGCAAGCGAACTGCCGTTTTGCAGACGCAACGGCTCGGGGAAATGCATTTTTGTTGGAGCGACGATACCGATCGATTCCATTCATTCCGCCATTTGACAAATACAGGGCGGCTAGACGGCGTCGGCAAGCACGGAGAAGAACGACTTGTGCGCGGCTGACGACCTCTTTAGCCGCATTTATAGTGAACCGGGGAATTACTCCACGGTTCGCGCGCCCGCAATCGAGTCAGCAAATCGGCGCGTATGACGTATTCAGTTCTGGAGTGCGGCGCCTGTGAGGTGTTCGAGGGAGATGCAGGGCCGCAGTCAGGCGCAAAGTATAGCGGAAAATTCCGCGCGTCAACGTCTGACTGCCGGCTCGCGCGCTTTCCCAGCGGCCTATTGAAGGATCACGCGCAATTGCTGATCGGCCTCGTCGGCCGGCATGCGCACAAAGCCGCTGCGGACAAAGCGATGCCAGCGTCCAATCACATAGCTCAACAGCAGACTTGCCCTGACGGCGGGATCGTAGTCCGCCGGAACGGGCGCCGGCGCGTTTTGCACAGGGGCGTCGGTACTTACCGCGGCCAAGCGCAGACATTGCTTCAAAGAAGCCTCGACGCGCTCGAGCATCTGGTTGACGCGCATAGTCAGCCGCTCATGTTCGCCGACGAGCGCCTCGCATGTCAGCACGCGCGTCATACCAGGATTTTTCGCGGAGAAATTCAGCAGCATCAGCGCGATGGCGCGCGCTTGCAGCACACCATTGTTTTCCTTGTCGACGATCTGATTGATCAGGCCGAAGATCGTCTGCTCGATAAACTCGATTAGTCCTTCGAACATTTGCGCCTTGCTTGCAAAGTGACGGTAGAGCGCGGCTTCCGACACGCCGAGCCGCGCGGCCAGCGCGGCGGTGGTGATCTTTTCGCTTTTCGGCGCTTCGAGCATTGCGGCGAGCGTCTGCAGGATATGCACGCGGCGCTCGCCCGGCTTCAGGCGCTGCGCGCGTGCGACGGACGGCAGAGCGGGGTCGTGAGCGGAGGCGTGTTCGGCTAGGGCTTCGTCAGGCTTGTCGATCGGCTGCATGGCTGTCGTCCCGTCTGCTGGCGCTTCAATCGAACCGAGCGGGTGCTCAGTCGTAACGATTTTAGCGAACGAATGCTCCGATCGACATAATGCGGCCGGCCGGTGCCCGGCAGCCGCGTGGGCACGCCGTCCGCATGCGGTTTGCGCGGCAGATGGCCGGTGATCCACACGGTCCGGATGCCGAGCCGCCGGTAGTTCTTCAGGTGCGAGCGCGTGTCTTCGACGAGCACCACGTCCTTCAGCGACACATGCGCGTCGCGCATGGCCTTGCGCAACATCGCGTGGTCGGGCTTCGCGCGCCAGCGGCGGCGGTCGCGCATATGCTCGATGGCGATCACCTGCTCGAACAGACGCTCGATGCGCAGTTGCGCGAGCACGGCGCGCGCATATGCCTCAGGCGCGTTGGTCAGCACAATCTTGCGGCCAGGCAGCGCCGCGACAAGACGCGCGACGCCGCGCTCATGACGGATCATCGAGCCGAGATCGGGAAACGTGTGCACGACTTTGAGGAAGTCGTCTGCATCGAGCGGATGATGGCGCGTGAGGCCCAACAGCGCCGCGCCGTAGCGTTGGGTGTAGCCGGTGCGCAGACGGTTCGCTTCGTCGAGCTCGACTTGCAGTGCGTCGACGATGTACTGCGTCATCGCCTGATTGATCGCGGGAAAGATTGCGTGCGATGCGTGGTGCAGCGTGTTGTCCAGATCGAACAGCCAGACAGGGCGACCACCTGCGATTTGCGGACGACGGCGCCGGAAAGTCGGAGTTCGCATGGGAAGTTAGCGCTTCAGGCGCCGGGCGCCGCGACGAGCGCGCGACGAAGCGATGACGGGGACAGGCCGTGACCGGGGCACAACGCGCCCATGACTGCGCACCGCGCAGACGCCGCACAGCCGGCGTGGCCGGCACATGAGGCGGCGTTGCAGCAGCGCGCCCCATTTGCCGGATATGACACAGGGATCAATGCGAGCGGATCATCGTGCCGAACGGCTGTTCGGTGAGAATTTCCAGCAGCACCGAATGTTCGATACGCCCGTCGATAATGTGCACCGAGCGCACGCCGCTCTTGGCCGCGTCCAGCGCTGACGAGATCTTGGGCAGCATGCCGCCCGAGATCGTGCCGTCGGCGAACAGTCCGTCGATTTCGCGCGCGGACAGGTCGGTGAGCAGATTGCCTTCCTTGTCCATCACGCCGGGAATGTTCGTCATCATCACGAGCTTTTCAGCGTTCAGTACGACCGCCAGCTTGCCCGCGACGAGGTCGGCGTTAATGTTGTACGACAGCCCGTCTTCGCCGAAACCGATTGGCGAGATGACAGGAATGAACGCGTCGTCCTGCAGCGCTTTGACCACGGCCGGATTGATTGCCTCGACTTCGCCCACCTGGCCGATGTCCACATATTGGCCCGGATTGTCGCGGTCCGGCATCAGCATCTTGCGCGCGTGGATCAGCCCGCCGTCTTTGCCGGTCAGGCCCACGGCGTGACCACCGAAGTGATTGATCAGCGTGACGATGTCTTGCTGCACTTCGCCGCCCAGCACCCATTCGACGACTTCCATCGTCTCTTCGTCAGTGACGCGCATGCCCTGAATGAAGGTGCCCTGCTTGCCGACCTTCTTCAGCGCCTGGTCGATTTGCGGACCGCCGCCGTGCACGATGACCGGATTGATGCCGACCAGCTTCAGCAGAATCACGTCGCGCGCGAAGCCCTGCTTGAGCCGCTCTTCCGTCATGGCGTTGCCGCCGTATTTGATGACCACGGTCTTACCGTGATACTGGCGAATGTAAGGCAGCGCCTCGGCCAGAATTTCAGCCTTCAGGGTGGGCGCAATCTGCGAAAGGTCGGGAAGCTCGGACATGGCGGCAGGCTCGGGCACGGAACAGTTGAAACAGGGCGAATTGTACAGGACTGGCGCACTGCAACAGGGTTTTCGACACGCGCGGCGGCGGCGCGCAACGCCGCGGTTTCCGCGCTGCGCAACCGGAGTTTGCAGCGCCATCCGACGGCCAAGCGTACCGCGTAGCCCGCGCGTCTGTGAACTGGCCAAATGGACGACTCACAGTAGGACGCGAGCCGTGGCATCATTTCCTCGTCGATGCTCCCGCGAGAACGTCCGCCTGTCATGAAACCGTCCGCCTCAAGCCCACCAGGCAGCGCGCGTTGCCCGCGCTGCGGCAATGCATTCGATTGCGCGATGCATGCCGAGCCTTTCGAGTGCTGGTGCCGCGAGATGCCGGCGCTGCCGCGCGAACGACTCGACCCGTCCGGCCGTTGCCTTTGCCCGGAATGCCTCGCTGCTGAAATTGCGCGGGCTGCTCAGCCGGAGCCAGGTGCCGGATCGCCGTGAGCGGTTTTTCGTGCAATGAAAGCCGCCGCGGCTAGCGTCGCGGGCAGACGTGCCGGGCCGCGAGCGCATCCAGATCGTGGGCGAGCGCCTCCAGCGCCGGCTCCCACTCGCCAAATCGCGGCTGACGGTACAGCGTCGTGCCCGGATACCAGGGGCTGTCGTGTCGCCCGGTCAGCCAAACCCAGTGCGGGTTGACGTCGAGCAACACCCATGTGCGCTGTCCGAGCGCGCCGCTCAGATGCGCGGCCGAGGTGCAAACGGTAATGACGAGATCGAGCGCGCCGACAAACGCGGCGGTGTCGTCGAAAGTGGCGAATTCGGCGGTGTAGTCGTTTATCGGCAGACCGGCTGCCTGCGCGGCATTCACCTCGGCGCCCGCGCCCGGTTGTAGCGAGTAGAACGCCACGTTGCGCATGCCCGCGAAGTGCTTCGCATAGCGTTCCCAGCCGACACGGCGAAACGGATTGCGCTGGTGCGTGTGACTGCCGGTCCATGTCAGACCGACCTTGAGCCTCGGCTCGGCGGCAAGCCGGTCGCGCCAGCGTTCGAGAGCGGCGGCGTCCGCGTGCAGATAGGGCGTGGCTGCGGGAATGGTGGACTCGCGGGTGCCGAGAACAAACGGCAGGCTCAGCAATGAAATCTCGAAGTCGAACGGGGGCAGCGTTTCGACGCCGCCGCCGGCCGAGTAATGGTCGACATGACGGCCCAGGCTGCGCACGAGCAGCGCGCCCATCTGCGGAAACGAGTTCCAGGCGAGGCGGCCGCCCTCGCGATGCACACGCTCGGCAACGAGTGGAATGTAGCGGCTGAACTGCAGCACGTCGCCCATGCCTTGCTCGCCCCACACGAGCAGCGTCTTGCCGCCGAGCGGCTCGCCGCGCCAGGTGGGGGCTGGCAGCGCGGGACGATTGCCGCGCAGCTCTGTTGAGCCGCTCCAGCGCGCTTCATGCGAGAGCCAGCCGTTCGCATGATCGCCGCGCATCAGTTGCAGCATCGCGAGATTGGAGCGCATTGCAGCATCAGCGGGTGCGAGCGCGCATGCCGTTTGCGCGGCTTGGACCGCCGTGGCCCAGCGTTGCGCTTCGCGGAGTGTCAGCGCATAGTTGTTGTGCGCAAGCGGGCTAAGCGGCGCGCAGTGCACAGCGTGCTCGCCGGCTTCGAGCGCGCGCGGCAAATCCATGTTCTTGCGATAGGCGTCGGTGAGATTGATCCACGCGTTGCCGTCGGCGGGATCGTGTTGGACCGCCTGTTCGAGCAGCGCGATTTGTTGATCCAGATCACGTCCGGTAAAGGCAAGCGCGCCCGCGAGATTGCAGCGCAGAGAAGGCAACGCCGGATTGAGCACGAGCGCGCGCTGATATGGAGCAATGGCCTCGTCATGCCGGTCCGCCATCTGATATGCGTAGCCGAGCCGAAAATGCGCATATGCGTTGCGCTCGTCGAGTTGCGCAATAATGGCGGCCAGTTCGATCGCGTCGCCGTGGCGTCGCTGTTGGATCAATGCGTGCGTGAGCGAGGCGAGCGATTCGTCGTCGAGCGGATGGAATTGCGCTGCTGCATGAAGCGCTTGCGCTTCGTGCTCGCGCGCGCCGTTGTGGCGAGCCGCGGCGGCTTGCCGCATAAAATTAAGGAAAGCTGACGAGATGTCAGAGTTGACCATGGTTGACCGCAGCCGAACGACCGGCCCGCGCGCTGACAAAGCGGCTATGGTAACGCCGCCCGGCGGCGACATCATTCGGAAGCGTCCGAACGGGTAAATTGAAGTCATGCATCGTATAACCAACACCGGCCGCGTCAATCTCGGCCATCTGTTCTGGCTGCGCAGCCTCGCGATCATCGGGCAACTGCTGACCATTGCGGTCGTGCAGATATTCATCGGCGTGCATTTGCCGTTGCCGGCCATGCTGCTCGTCATTGCGCTCGAAGTGATCTTCAATGCGCTCACCTGGTGGCGCGTCGCGCAGCAGCGGCCCGAGTCGAACATGGAGTTGTTCGGCCAGATCTGGGTCGATCTGGGCGCGTTGTCCGCGTTGCTGTTTCTGTCGGGCGGCACCACGAATCCATTTGTTTCGCTGTATCTGCCTTCGCTTGCGATTGCGGCTGCGGTGCTGCCGTGGCAACTCATGGCCTGGCTCGCCGCGTTCGCCGTGGCTTGCTACGCGGTGCTCGGTTTCGATTCGGTGCCCTTGAATCTCGACAATCCCGCGAACCTGTTCGACTACTTCCGCGCCGGCATGTGGGTCAACTTCATGGTGAGCGTGGGGCTGATCGCGTGGTTCGTTGCTCGTATGTCGCGAGCCCTGCGGCTACGTGACGCAGCGCTCGGAGAAGCGCAGCAGCGCTTGCTTCACGACGAACGCGCAGTTGCGCTCGGGGTCCAGGCCGCCACCGTCGCTCACGAAATCGGCACGCCTCTGTCTACAATTGCGATGCTGTCCGAAGAACTGCGCGACGCGGCGCGCACCGACAAAGGGCTCGCGCCCTACAGCGCCGATCTCGAACTGCTCGAGCAACAGATGAGCCTTTGCACGTCGGCGCTCGCAAGGCTGCGCAGCCGCGCAACGACCACCACGAATCGTCAGCCGGTGGACGAGTGGCTCGAATCGTTCGCCGATCAATGGCGCTTGCGCCATCCGCATGTGAAGTTCGAGCGGCTGGGCGCTCCTCCTGCGGATGTCAGCCTTGAGGACACGGTAGCCGTCAGCCAGATTCTGACGATCCTGCTCGACAACGCCGCGCGCGCGAGCCGCGATCACGTCACGCTGTCGTGCAGCTTGACGGCGCGCGGCGACCAGATCGAATTCGAAGTCTGCGACGCGGGCCCCGGCATTCCGGCTGCGCTGCGCGGCTCACTGGGTACGATGCCGGTGGAAAGCACGCAGGGCGGGCATGGCGTCGGGCTCTATCTGGCCTTTTCGGCGGCGGCGCGTCTGAAAGGGTCGATCGAATTGACGGACGTCAATGCGACCAGGCCGCGTGGCACGCGCGCAGTTTTGCGGCTGCCGCTCACCGAGCGCAAAATTTCCGGCACGGGCCGTCAAGGCGCCGCGCCATCCAACACGGAGAAACAGGCATGAGCGAAATGAATTTTCTGGTGATCGACGACGACGAGGTGTTCTCCGGCATCCTCGCCCGCGGTTTGACGCGGCGCGGCTATACGGTGAGCGAAGCCCACAACGCGGACGAGGCGATCAGGCTCGCGAACCAGCAGAAATTCAGCCAGATCACGGTGGATCTGCATCTTGGCAACGACTCCGGCCTCACGCTCGTTGCACCGTTGCGGGACCTGCAACCTGACGCGCGCATGCTCGTGCTGACCGGTTATGCCAGCATTGCGACCGCGGTGCAGGCGGTGAAAGACGGCGCGGACAACTATCTGGCGAAGCCTGCGAACGTCGAAACAATTTTGTCTGCGCTGCAAAGCGAGGCAAGCGCGCTGCAAGCCGAGGAGGCGATCGAGCACCCCACGCCGCTTTCCGTTGCGCGCCTTGAGTGGGAGCATATTCAGCGTGTGCTGGCCGAGCACGGCGGCAATATTTCGGCCACGGCGCGTGCGTTGAACATGCATCGCCGGACCTTGCAGAGGAAACTCGCGAAGCGGCCGGTCAAGCAGTAGGCGGTGCTTTGTGACTTGCGCTTGCGGTTGAGCGCCGGCGTGTCGTGCTGCTCGGTGCGGCGGCTGTGCTGACATCCGCAGCCGCTTTGGAACTCTCATCGGTCCCACGCCTCCAAAGCCGCTTTGGCACTCCCATCCGCCTCACGCGCACGAATAGAAAAACGGGCCGCCCTTTACAGGCAGCCCGTTTTAGCATCGTCACTTCTGCTTTAAATCACAGCACGTAGCGCGACAGATCTTCGTCTTCTGCTACTTCGTTTAGCGCACGATCCACATACGCTGCGTCGATCTGCACCGTCTTGCCGGAATGATTGCCGGCGGAGAACGAAACTTCTTCGAGCAGTTTTTCGATGACCGTGTACAGACGGCGCGCGCCAATGTTCTCTGTCTTTTCGTTCACCGAATAAGCGATTTCCGCGAGGCGGCGAATGCCGTCGTCGGCGAATTCGAGATGCACGTCTTCCGTCGCGAGCAATGCCTGGTATTGCTTGACGAGGCTCGCGTCCGTCGACACGAGGATCGACTCGAAATCGTTCACCGACAGAGAATCGAGTTCCACGCGAATCGGAAAACGTCCCTGCAACTCGGGAATCAGATCGCTCGGCTTGGCAAGGTGAAACGCGCCGCTGGCGATGAACAGAATGTGATCGGTCTTCACCATGCCGTACTTGGTGTTGATCGTGGTGCCTTCCACAAGCGGCAGCAGATCGCGCTGCACGCCCTGGCGCGACACTTCACCGCCGCCGGCTTCACTGCGCGACGCAATCTTGTCGATTTCGTCAAGGAACACAATGCCGTTCTGCTCGACGTTCTGCACTGCCTTGGTCTTCACCTCTTCGTCGTTGAGCATCTTGCCGGCTTCTTCGTCGGTGAGAACCTTGAGCGCTTCCTTCACCTTCATCTTGCGGCGCATTTTCTTGCCGCCGCCGATGTTCGCGAACATCGAGCGGATCTGCTCGGTCATGTCTTCCATGCCCGGCGGCCCCATGATGTCCATGCCGACCTGCGGCTGCTCGACGTCGAGCTCGATTTCCTTGTCGTCCAGCGAGCCTTCGCGCAGACGCTTGCGGAAGGTCTGGCGCGTGGTGCTGCCTTCGTCGGCGGTATCCGCGGCGCTTGAACTCGAGCCGAAACCGACCGGACGCGCGCTCGGCAGCAGGATGTCGAGAATGCGGTCTTCGGCCTGGTCTTCGGCTTTGGTTCGCACTTTGCGCATTTCCGACTCGCGCGTCTGCTTGACCGAAATCTCAATCAGATCACGCACGATGCTGTCGACGTCGCGCCCCACGTAGCCCACTTCGGTGAATTTGGTGGCCTCGATCTTGATGAACGGTGCATCCGCGAGCTTGGCCAGCCGCCGCGCAATTTCGGTTTTGCCGACGCCGGTCGGTCCGATCATCAGAATGTTCTTCGGCGTGATTTCCTGACGCAGCGGCTCTTCGACCTGCTGACGGCGCCAGCGGTTGCGCAGCGCCACGGCAACCGCTTTCTTCGCGCGGCCTTGGCCGATAATGTGTTTGTCGAGTTCCGAGACAATCTCGGCAGGGGTCATGGTGCTCATCGTGGGTCCTTACTCGATCGTCTCGATGACGCGGTTATGGTTCGTGTAGATGCACATGTCGCCAGCAATCTCCAGCGACTTCTCCACGATTTCGCGCGGCGACAACTCGGTGTTGTCCGCGAGGGCCTTCGCGGCCGCCTGCGCATAAGCGCCGCCCGAGCCGATTGCGCAAATGCCGCCTTCGGGATCGAGCACGTCGCCGTTACCGGTGATGACGAGCGTGGTGGTCGCGTCGGCCGCGATCAGCATGGCTTCGAGACGGCGCAGCATGCGGTCCGTGCGCCAGTCTTTCGCGAGTTCGACCGCGGCGCGCGTGAGGTTGCCCTGGTGCTTTTCCAGCTTCGCCTCGAAGCGGTCGAGCAGCGAAAACGCGTCGGCCGTGCCGCCCGCGAAGCCGACCAGAACCTTGCCGTTATAGATGCGCCTGACCTTCTTGGCACCGCCCTTCATGACGATGTTGCCGAGCGTCACCTGGCCGTCGCCGCCGAGCGCGACTTTGTCGCCCCGGCGCACGGAGACGATTGTCGTGCCGTGAAATTGCTCCATATGCGTTCCTCTTTGCAAAGCGGGTAGGACGCGGCAGCGCGATGCGCGACCGCATGAATGCCTGGAAGCGGACGGCGCGCGGCGCGAACAGTGACCCGCCTCGCGCGCTCGTGCAGCGCATGTCGGAATTATTTTAGGGCGCGCGCGGGCATATCAAGAGCCGGCGAATGGCATAGGACAAAAGAAAAAAGGCGCACGGATCACCGTGCGCCTCTCGACGAAGCAGCGTTTGTGGGCGCGGCGCCGAAGCCGCGCCGCCGGCGTTCAGTCGCCGAACAGCTTCTGGCGCAGTTCGCGGCGCTCCTGCGCCTCGAGCGACAGGGTGGCCGTGGGCCGGGCGAGCAGACGCGGAATGCCGATCGGCTCACCGGTTTCTTCGCACCAGCCGTAGTCGCCAGAGTCGATGCGCGCGAGAGACTGCTGCACCTTCTTCAGCAGCTTGCGCTCGCGGTCGCGCGTGCGCAGCTCGAGTGCATGCTCTTCCTCGATCGTTGCGCGGTCGGCCGGGTCCGGCACGATCACGGTTTCGCGCAGGTTCTCGGTGGTCTGGCCGGCATTGCGGAGAATTTCCGCCTGCAGCTGTTCGAGCTTGTTCTTGAAGAAAGCGAGCTGATCCTCATTCATGTAATCCTTGTCGCTCATCTTCAGGATTTCGGCTTCGGTCAAGAGTCGTTTCGTCGTCATCTGGCTTACTTCTTCAATGTGAGGCAAAACTCTTACATAGTGCCCGCACTTTCGTATTGCCCGCAAGGCGCCTGGGGCGCTGAGCACAGGGCTGGCACGGACGATGAACTGTCGTGACGCCGAAGCGCCTCACGCCCACCTCGGGCGTCAAAACGCCAATGCGGGGCCGAACTCCTCTGGAAACCGGTTCTCAAATGCTCCTGAGGTATTTGCTCCCGGGCAGCGAATCTCCTCTGGCTGCCTCGGGCATTGTCGGCGAGCTCCCCGGATAAGATTTTCCGGCGCCGTTTCAGGCCCGGCGCGCAATACGTAAACACCGCGCACTGACCGGGCAAATCGTTCTCATTCTCCAGTGGGCACGTATTGTAACTGAATCACAATCCGGCGCCGCAACTGGTGGAAATCCTTCTGTGGCGCACCGGTATCCCGAAAATATAACGCGCGAACGAGCAAAAAGCGATGGTTGGACACGCACTAATACAGCAGGGTTTTCACGTGTTTTTCACACGTGTGCGTCAGCGCACATTTCGCGGCGGCGGGTTGCCGCCGCGTTGTGCTTGCAAGCCCGCTTGCTCTCGTGCTTTAGCCGGCACCGGCCGCCGCACTCGCCGCTGACCTCGCCGTTGCCCTTTTTCGCAGACCATTGGCGCTCAGCGAGGTCATCCGGTGTAAATGCGCTTAGACCAGACAGGCGTCGAGGCCGTCGGTAATCAGATCTTGCGGCAATTCAATGCCGATAAAAACCATCTTGTTGGTCTTCTTCTCGGCAGGCTGCCACTTGGCCGCGAGGTCGCTGCCCATCATCTGATGCACGCCCTGGAACACGACTTTGCGGTCGACGCCCTTCATATACAGCACGCCCTTGTAGCGCAACAGGTGCTCGCCGTAGATCTGCAGAATGCCGCCGAGAAAATCCTCGAGCTTGTTCGGATCGAACGGACGATCGTTGCGGTACACGAACGACTTGATCTTGTCGTCGTGATGCGCGTGATGACGATGGCCGTGGTCATGACCTTCGTGGTCGCAATGGCCATGGTCATGATCGCAATTCGCGTGGTCGTGATCGTGATCGTGATCGTGCGTGTGGCCGTGCTCGTCATGCGCATGAGCGTGGCTGTGCGCGTGCTCGTCCTCGGCGAGGAAGTCCGGGTCGATCTCCAGCTTCGAATTCAGATTGAACCCGCGCAGATCGAAGATTTCCTTGATGTCCGCGTCGCCGAAGTTGACCATCTTGATCGCCGCCTTCGGATTCATATGCAGCAGGCGGTGGCGCAGATCGGCGAGCTGCTGTTCGTCGACGAGATCCGACTTCGTGATGAAAAGCCGATCGGCGAAACCGACCTGGCGCTGCACGACTTCATGCTCGTCCAGTTGATGGTTCGCGTGCTTCGCGTCGACCAGCGTGATGATCGCGTCGAGCAGGAATTCACTGGCGATCTGGTCGTCCATGAAGAACGTCTGGGCGACCGGGCCGGGATTGGCCAGGCCGGTGGTTTCGATCACCACGCGGTCGAAGTCCAGCTTGCCCGACTGCTTTTGCGCGGCGAGATCCCCGAGCACGCGCGACAGGTCGCCGCGGATCGTGCAGCAGATGCAGCCGTTGCTCATCTGGATGATCTGCTCGCTCGTGTCCTGCACGAGGATCTCATTGTCGATGTTCTCTTCGCCGAACTCGTTCTCGATCACGGCGATCTTCATGCCGTGCTTTTCGTTCAGGATGCGCTTGAGCAGGGTGGTTTTGCCGCTGCCGAGAAAGCCGGTCAGGATGGTGACTGGAATCATGTTGTTCGCCTATGTAGTCGTGAAACGATGCGTAATCGTATGCATAACGGGATGCATGAGCCGGGCGCGGCGGCCTCGCGGCGCGCAGCCTGTCTAGCCGGTTATTGAAACATATCTGCCCGCGCGGCGCTGGCAGGCCGCATTCGGAAACCGCCGCCGCGCCGCGCTTCACTGCGAAATAACCGTGAAGTTATAGGCGATCAGGCGATTTGCAACAGCAGGCCCTTCAGGTATTCGCCTTCCGGAAAGGCTGTCAGCAACGGGTGATCCACGCCCGCGCCCAGCCGCTTGAGAATTCGCGCATCGACGCGCGCGTCCGCGGCGGCGCTGGCCACGATTTTCTGGAACAGTTCGGGATCGATGGCGCCGGAGCACGAATACGTGAAAAGCAGGCCGCCCGGGCGCAGCAGCTTGAACCCGGTCAGGTTGATGTCCTTGTAGGCGCGTGACGCGCGGTCCACGTGTTCACGCGAGGGCGCGAATTTCGGCGGATCGAGCACGATCAGATCGAAACGCTCGCCTTCGTCGTACAGGCGACGCAGCGTCTTGAAGGCGTCCGCGTCGAGCCAGGTCGCGCGCTCTGCGTCAAAGCCGTTGGCCGCCACGTTCTGCTGCGCGAGGGCCAAAGCCTCGCCGGACGAATCGATTGAAACGACCCGCTTCGCGCCGCCTTTGAGCGCCGCCAGCGAGAAGCCGCCGGTGTAGCAGAAGCAGTTCAGCACCTCGCGATCCTGCGCGAACTGCTGCACCAGCAGACGGTTGTCGCGCTGGTCGACGTAAAAGCCCGTCTTGTGGCCGTTGCGGATGTCGACGTGGTAGCGCACGCCGTTTTCACTTGCGATCAACGTTTCCGACGGCGGCTCGCCCGCCAGCACGCCGGTGATCTGCTCGAGGCCTTCCTTCTGACGAATCGACACGTCCGAGCGCTCGTAGACGTTCGGACAACCTGTCGCGGCGACGAGCGCGGCGACGATCGCGTCCTTCCACGCCTCGACGCCCGCCGCCATGAACTGGCAGACGAGCTGGCTGCGCTGACCTTCGTCCTCAGCGACGTAGTGATCCACGATCAGGCCCGGCAGGCCATCCGCTTCGCCGAAAATCAGCCGCACGGCGCCGGTGTCGCGCACCATCGTTTGACGATGCGCGAGTGCGCGCTGCACGCGGCGCTTGAAAAAAGCATGGTCGATCGGCTCGGCTTCGTCGAAGCTCCACACGCGCGCGCGGATCTGCGAGTGCGGGCTGTAGGCGGCGCGCGCGAGAAACCGGCCGTCGTGAGCGCGCACCAGCACCGTCGCGCCGGGCGTGGGATGGCCGTCGATGCGGTCGATTGCGTTCGCATAGACCCACGGGTGGCGGCGCAGCAGCGATTTTTCTTTCGACGGTTTGAGCGTAACGGTATTCATGAGGGTGTCAGCGGGAGCAAGGGGCCGCGCGGCCGACTGCGCGCGCGGCGGATGAAGCAAGGCCGTGACTGGTGAGCCGACAAGCGGCGTCAGTCGCGTTTTTTGGCGCGCGGATGCGCCTGATCGTAGACCCGCGCGAGATGCTGGAAGTCGAGCCCGGTGTACACCTGCGTCGCCGTGATGCTCGCGTGGCCGAGCAATTCCTGTACGGCGCGCAGGTCGCCGCTCGACTGCAGCACGTGCGTAGCAAACGAATGCCGCAGCACATGCGGATGCACGTTCGCGGGAATGCCGGCGACCAGCGCCGCCCGCTTCACGCGCTCGCGCACCACGTTTGGCGACAGGCGATTGCCGCGCGCCGACAGAAACAGCGGATGCGGGTCGTGCTTGACCATCTGCTCGCGTACGGCGAGCCAGGCGTTCAGCGCGTCGAGCGCCTTGCTGCCGACCGGCACGATGCGGCGCCGGTTGCCCTTGCCGAGCACTTCCACTTCCGCGGAATCGAGCTTCAGCCAGCCGGCCGAGCGGTAGCCGTCGACGTCGGCGAAACGCACATCCAGACCGACCAGTTCAGCAAGGCGCAGCCCCGACGAGTAGAACAGCTCGAGCATCGCGTGATCGCGCAAACCTTCAGCCGATGCGGCCGGCGGACTTTCCATCAGGCGGTTCGCGTCATCGACGGACAGCGCCTTGGGCAACGTCTTGGGCCGCTTCGGCGCGCGCACGGTGGCGACGGGATTGGCCGGCAGATCGACGCGGCCCGCGAGCCAGCGGTAAAACGCGCGCCATGCGGACAGGCGGTGGCTGATCGAGCGCGCCGTGAGTCCGCCCGCGTGCGCGCGCGCTACGGCGCCGCGAATATCAACGGCGGTGAGGTTTTCGAGCGGCCGGCCTTTCGCCAGCAGCCGCAACTCGTCGAGTTCATGCGTGTAGCCGCGCAACGTGTGCGCCGACAGCCGCCGCTCGTGCTCGAGATTCGACAGATAAGCGGCGATGAAGTCGGTTTCGGTCACGATGGGCGGTGTTGGCTGGCTGACGGTAGCGGGCGGCTGAGGGCTGACGAATGCGCTCGCCGGCTCAGCGCGGCAGCAGACGGCTCAGCGCGGCGCTCGCAAGCGCACCGATCTGCGTGAGGAAGTCCGTCGCCATACCGTCGTGGAAGCGGCGGGCGTCCGCGGAGCCCATCACCAGCAGGCCGAAAACCGGTACTTCCTCGTTGGCTTCGGGGGCGCGCAAAGCGAGCAGCGCAATCGACTCAGTCGCGTGCGCCGGCTCGGGGGCAGCGCCGCCCGCCGGGTTTTCGTCGGCTCCTGCGGTAGCCGGCACGAGCCACTGCGCCGCCTCGAAGCCGGTGTTGGCGCCGCAGTAAGGCGCCGTGAGGCTGTTCGCGAAGATTCGCACTTCTTCGCCGACGTGGCGCGCGAAATCCGCCTGAGCGTATTGTTCGGCGACGTCCCAGACGCGCAGTGCCGCTTGCGGCACGTCAAAAATCTCGCGCAGGCCGTTCGCGATGGTGCGCGGCAGCGCGTACGGATCACGCTCGGCCATCACGCGGATGGTCCAGCGGTTGAACTTGGACGCGATGCTGTCGTTCTCGTGGCCGTAACGCAGCAGTTCGGCGAGACGGCGTTCGAGATGCTTGTTCTTGTCGCGCAGCATTTCCATCTGCCGCTCCTGCAGCGACACCGCGGCCTTGCCGTGCGGGTTCGCGAGCCGGATGGTCGCGAGCACTTCCGCGTGTTCGGCGAAGAATTCGGGGTTGGCGAGCAGATATTCGGCGACTTCGCGATCGTTCATGGTTTCGGCTAAAGAACTACGGGGACGACGCCTTCATGCGACGCGTCGATCAATGAGTTAATGAATCGTGCAGGGACGATTGAGCGGCCCACGTTCAATCGGCCAGCTCGATCTCGCCCTGGAAAACGGTGGTGGCCGGGCCGGCCATCAGGAGCGGTTCGCTTTCCTTATTGCTGTCCCACGAAATGGTGAGCTTGCCGCCATGCGTATGAACGAGCACCGGCGCGTCGAGCAGCCCGCGGCGAATGCCCGCGGCCACTGCCGCGCATGCGCCCGTGCCGCACGCCAGCGTTTCGCCGGCGCCGCGCTCATAGACGCGCAGCCTGATCTCGCTGCGGCCCACAATCTGCATGAAGCCCGCGTTCACCCGCTGCGGAAAGCGCGCGTGGCGCTCGATCACCGGGCCTTCGACGAGCACAGGAAACGCTTCCACGTCATCCACCACCTGCACCGCGTGCGGATTGCCCATCGACACGACCGAAATCCAGCGCGTGGTGCCGTTCACGTCGAGCGGCCAAAGCGTGTCCGCGCCTTCGCGACGTCCTTCGAGACCCTTGGTCGCGAACGGCACGCGTTCCGGCTCGAACACGGGTGTGCCCATGTCGACCAGCACTTCGCCGTTTTCCTGCATGGTCAGCGTGATGGTGCCTTTCTGCACTTGCACGCGCACGCTGCGCTGATCGGTCAGGCCGCTGTCGCGCACGAACTTCACGAAGCAGCGCGCGCCGTTGCCGCAATGCTCGACTTCGCCACCGTCGCAATTGAAGATGCGATATCTGAAATCGACGCCTTCGACCGTGGGCTTTTCAACCAGCAGCAACTGGTCGGCCCCGACGCCGAAATGGCGGTCCGCGAGCGCGCGCACCTGCGCCGGCGTCAGGTTGACGGGTTGCGTGTAGCCGTCGAGCACGACGAAGTCGTTACCCGCCCCATGCATTTTGGTGAATTTCAGTTTCATCACGCTATTGTAAGTGACGCGCCCGCCAGTGAGCCGAACGGCGCTGTATTTCCGCGCCCGGTTGGTTTGCAGTTCTGACGAGGCGGCGAGGCCATGCCTTGCCGGCCTTGTTCAATAAACGCCCGGCTCGCCCGGCGGCCGGGTCTTGAAACGCTTGTGGACCCAGTAGTACTGCTCGGGCATCGACGGAATCTGTTCTTCAAGGAACGCGTTCATGCGCCGCGCGTCGGCGTCGTCGTCGCCGGTCGGGTAGTTGTCCCACGGTTTGAACACTTTCAGGCGATAACCCTTGTAGTTGGGCAGCACTTCGCCGATGAACGGCACCACCTGCGCGTGCCCGACTTTCGCCAGACGGCCGACGGCGGTCAGCGTACAAGTGGGCACGCCGAAGAACGGCACAAACGTAGAATTGCGTGCGCCATAGTCCATGTCGGCACCCAACATGACCGGCTTGCGCTCGCGCAGCCAGCGCAGCACGATGCGCGCGCTGTCGGCGCGGCTCGCCATGTCCGCGCCAAAACGCGCGCGCGCCGCCTTGGCAACTTCCTCGACTTCCGGGTTGGACATCGGCTGATAAAGCGAGCCGCATTGCCGCTTGAGCGAGTAATTGAGAAAGATCGAGCCCGCCTCGATGCCCACGAAGTGAAAGCCGAGAAAGAGCGTGGGCGGCAGGTTCGGGTCGGTCAAGTCGATTGCGCTGTCCACCTGGATCAGCTTCTCGAGCTTTTTCGCCGAACCGAACCATTGCACGCTGCGTTCGAGATAGCTGCGGATCGCGTGGCGAAAATGCTTTTGCGCAACTTCCTCGCGGCGCTCGTCGCTCCATTGAGGAAAGCACAGCTTGAGGTTCGTGTGGACGATGCGCTTGCGCCGGCTCGGAATCTGATAAAGCAGCCAGCCGAGTCCGTCGCCGAGACGGGCGACGAAACCATACGGCAACAGGGCAAACAGTTTCAGCAAGCCGATCGCGAGCCGGGGGCCGAAGCGGCTCAGCATGCGGCCTCCGGGAAGGCATTTCGCGTGACGCGGTTCAGGAAAGCAGAGAAGTTGACGTAATACCGCACTCGTGATCACTCTGTGACAATCATTGGAAGTCGCTATAATAAGGGCTTCGCCGAGTTAATAGACAACTTGCGGGGCGAAGCCAGGCGGTGCGATCCATGTGATTCGCACCGGCCGGTAAGGTAATCCGCTAAAGCGTCGCCGCTTCAGACTCCCGAAGCTGGCTACGTGAATATCAACCGTAACCACAAAACAGGAGTCTGCAACGTGGCAAACGACTATCTCTTCACCTCCGAATCCGTTTCTGAAGGCCATCCCGACAAAGTCGCGGACCAGATTTCGGACGCGATTCTCGACGCCATCCTGTCGCAGGACAAATACTCGCGTGTCGCAGCGGAAACGCTGTGCAACACCGGGCTGGTGGTCCTCGCGGGTGAAATCACCACGACCGCGAATGTCGATTACATTCAGATCGCGCGCAACACGATCAAGCGCATCGGCTACGACAACACCGACTACGGCATCGACTACCGCGGCTGCGCCGTGCTCGTCGCGTATGACAAGCAGTCGCCGGACATCGCGCAGGGCGTGGACCGCGCGCACGACAACAACCTCGATCAGGGCGCGGGCGACCAGGGTCTGATGTTCGGCTACGCGTGCGAGGAAACGCCGGAACTGATGCCGCTGCCGATCCACCTGTCGCATCGTCTGGTCGAGCGCCAGGCGAATCTGCGCCGCGACGGCCGCCTGCCCTGGCTGCGTCCGGACGCGAAGTCGCAGGTCACCGTGCGTTATGTGGACGGCAAGCCGCATTCCATCGACACCGTGGTGCTCTCCACGCAGCATTCGCCGGACATCGATCTGGGCACGCTGCGCGAAGCGGTGATCGAAGAAGTCATCAAGCCGACGCTGCCGGCTGATCTCATCAAGGGCGACATCAAGTTCCTCGTGAACCCGACCGGCCGGTTCGTGATCGGCGGCCCGCAAGGCGATTGCGGTTTGACGGGCCGCAAGATTATCGTCGATACGTATGGCGGCGCCGCACCGCACGGCGGCGGCGCGTTCTCGGGCAAGGATCCGTCGAAGGTCGACCGTTCGGCTGCATACGCCGGCCGCTATGTCGCGAAGAACATCGTGGCCGCCGGCCTCGCTTCGCGCTGCCTGATTCAGGTGTCGTACGCAATCGGCGTCGCGCAGCCGACCTCGGTCATGGTCAACACGTTCGGCACGGGCCGCGTGTCGGACGCGACCATTACGCGTCTCGTGCAGGAGCACTTCGATCTGCGTCCGAAGGGCATCATCCAGATGCTCGACCTGCTGCGTCCGGTCTACGAGAAGAGCGCAGCTTACGGTCACTTCGGCCGCGAAGAGCCGGAATTCACGTGGGAAGCCACGGACAAGGCGCTGGCGCTCGCGGAAGCCGCCGGCACGGAGCCGGTCGCCGCGTTGGCGGATTGACAAAAACCCCGCCGGCTCGCGCGCGGCGGGGTTTATGAAGTGAGATGGTCAGTCTGACCGAAACGGCTCGATCGGCTTATCGCTGATCGGGCCGTTTTTATTGCGTCTCTTTGCCTTGATGCGCTTCGCGCATTGCTATGTCGAATAGACACGGCCCGCCATCGACGCGGCCCGCCACACCACGACGACACGATACGCCACGACGACACGATACGCCACGACGAGCCGCGCCATGCAGGCGCAGCGTCGTAATGCAACCAGTGGCGCCTCTTAACGCGTCGCGAATGCGAACGCAAACCAGCCGGTGCTGCCGTTCGTCGACATGCGACGCGGACGGCGGCTCGCGCTTTGCGACCGCGCTGCGACGGGCGCGCGCGGAGGCGTCGTCAGACGCAACGGCGTCGGCTTACGCAGCAGCGTGCGTAGCGAAAAGCGGCGTGAACCGCCGCGCATACGCAAAGCAGAGAAGAATGAGTTGAACCAGGTGCGAATGCCGTCGACCGCTTTCGCATCACGCCATTGTTCGCCGAGGGCACGCGTGCGCGTGGCGTGATGACGCAGCGCGCGCACGACATGACGGCGCGCCGGACGGGCCGCTTTCAGGGCGGCGCGGGTAAAACGTGTGCTCAGAAGAGTATGCATGGCTTTACAGGTGGGCAGCGTGTCGCGCGATGAAATGTGCGCCAGCAGCAGCACCAAGTGTGCCAATGGCGGTCTCGCGACGGACGACGCGGGAGCCCGAAACTGAGTGGAGAACTGCGCGATGCAAAACGCCGGGGTGGGCGGCGCCTTCGGGCTCCAGAGCCCCTGACACGCAAAAGCAGGCGGGAATAGCGATCAACATGCGTGCAGGCTACACGGGAGTGATGACGTCAGAAAGTCGGTTTTTACCCTGCGAATACGGGTTATCACGGACCCGCGCAGTGTGCGCGGCCCGAGCGCGTGCCTGGCGCGTGGTTGTTCTCGCAGCCGATTCTCGTGCGCCGCTGCACAGCCGGCGTGCGTTAGCAAGCCGCGTGCCGCCTGCAATTAGTGCGCGGCTTGGGCACTTGCATCAAATCCGGGGCGAGATGCGACGGCGAAACAGCAGGCGGTATGATCGCGCCCGTTTTACAATCGAGCATCGGTTAGTCGACGGTCACGGAACACCATGTCACTCCATTCGAAGAAAGAGCAGATCCACACGCTACGTGAGCAGGGCTTTGTCGTCGTGCCAGGCCTCGTGTCGGCCGAGCGTTGCGACGAGATGAAGCAGATCGCGCAACGTCAGCTGGAGGAAGCCGCCGCGCCGATCGAGTTCGAAGCGGATCTGCAATATCCCGGTGCGCCGCCTTCGAAACTCGCGCCCGGCGGTCACACAGTGCGGCGCTTACTGGACGCGTATGGGCGCGACCGCAGTTTCGCGCAGTGGGCAACCGCGCCGGAAATTCGCGGCTGGATGGAGTTGTATTTCGGCGAAGAGCCGCGCCTGTCGCGCGCGCACCATAACTGCATGATGACCAAGCACCCGGCGTACGGCAGTCTGACCGGCTGGCATCGCGACGTGCGTTACTGGTCGTTCGAGCGCGACGACCTCGTTTCGGTGTGGCTCGCGCTCGGCAATGAAACCGTCGACAACGGCGCGCTCTGGTTCGTGCCGGGTTCGCACAGCACCGCATTTACCGGCGAGCGCTTCGACGAGGCCAAGTTCTTTCGCTCCGACCTCGAGGAAAATCAGGCGTGGATTCGCGCCGCGGTATCGCCCGAACTGAAAGCGGGGGACGTGGTGTTTTTCCACTGCAATACGCTGCACTCCGCGGGCAAGAATCTGAGTGATCAGGTGAAGTTCTCGCTGGTGTTCACG
This sequence comes from Burkholderia sp. WSM2230, assembly GCF_000472445.1. GTDB lineage: Bacteria > Pseudomonadota > Gammaproteobacteria > Burkholderiales > Burkholderiaceae > Paraburkholderia. The sequence goes on along the minus strand of NZ_AXAJ01000002.1, from coordinate 275,446 downwards.
TATCACGGCGCGAGCAATGTGCCGTTGCCTGGCACGCGTTCCGCAGCGAAGCCTGAAATCGCTTTCTGATTCACACTGCTAACGCATTGCGGCGGCGCATTTCGTGCAAAACCGGCGTGAGCGTGCAACGCCGCCGCTTCACCGCCTAGCGCTTGCGCCCCGACAACGCGATGCCCGTAATTCCTGCGAGCGTGGCCACCACGCCGCCGACAATCAGCATGATCGCCTTGTTCGACGGCGAGCCAGTAAAGACGCGCGAGACGTCGCTGCTCACCGAATTGAAAGCCTGCCCGCCGAAATACAGCAGCAATACGCCGCCGACAATCAGCGCAATTGAAATCGCCTTCGTCATTTAACGCTCCCTAAGCTTGACCGGCCAAAGTGTAGGGGACGTGCAAGCCCTCGTCCATCCTGTGCGGCGCGCTCTGCAGCCGGCGCGTCGATTGGCTACCATAGCGGTCTGACCGCATATAAAAACGAACTCACAGCAGCACGCCTCCCGCAGCATGCGATTGCCCATGCCCGAGATCACCGGGCGCTATCATCATCAAGGACATCAGCAATGGCTTACGAAGCAGCTTCAGAACGCTATTCGGACATGCAGTACCGCGTGTGCGGCAAGTCGGGCCTCAAGCTTCCCGCGCTGTCGCTCGGCTTGTGGCACAACTTCGGCGATACCACGCCGCTTTCCACGCAGCGCGAGATTCTGCGTGCCGCGTTCGATCTCGGCATCACGCACTTCGATCTTGCGAACAACTACGGGCCGCCGTACGGCAGCGCCGAAACCAACTTCGGCCGGCACTTCAAGGACGACTTCAAGCCCTATCGCGACGAACTGCTGATTTCGTCGAAGGCCGGCTGGGACATGTGGCCGGGTCCGTATGGACAAGGCGGCGGTTCGCGCAAATATGTGCTCGCGAGTCTCGATCAGAGTTTGAAGCGCATGGGACTCGACTACGTCGACATCTTCTATTCGCATCGCTTCGACGCGAACACGCCGCTCGAGGAAACCGCGGGTGCATTGGCGAGCGCCGTGCAGCAGGGCAAGGCGCTGTACATCGGTATTTCGTCGTACTCGGCGAGCAAGACGCTGGAAATGGCGAAGCTGCTCGCGGAATACAAGGTGCCGCTGCTGATTCATCAGCCCGCGTACAACATGCTAAATCGCTGGATCGAACGTGAGTTGCTCGACACACTCGAACAGGTCGGCGCGGGGACGATTGCCTTTACGCCGCTTGCGCAAGGTCTGCTCACCGGCAAGTATCTGAATGGCGTGCCGCAAGACGCGCGCGTGAACAAGCCCGGCGGCGCGTCGCTGAAGCAGGAGCATTTGAGCGCGGAGAATATCGAGCACGTGCGCAAGCTGAACGAAATCGCGCAGCGTCGCGGCCAGAGCCTCGCGCAAATGGCGCTCGCCTGGGCGCTGCGCGATCCGCGTGTGACCTCGGTGCTGATCGGCGCGAGCCGCGCGGAACAGGTGCGCGAAAACGTCGGCGCGTTGAAGAACCTCGCGTTTTCGAAAGAAGAACTCGCGGAGATCGACCGCTATGCGACCGAAGGCGGCATCAACCTGTGGGAGAAACCGTCGACGGATCAGGCGATCTGATTCCGGCGACGCTGCCGCCACGCATGTGAGAAGAAAGCCGCCGTAAAGGCGGCTTTTTTTCGCTAGACGAGTGCCGGCAAGCCTTCGACCAGCACGACCGCGAAGACGACACCGAGTAGCGCACCCAGCACGCGCAGCACGTTGTGCCGCAACTCCGTCTTGCAAGGCAGCGCACCGACGAACAGGGCCCCGGCCAGCGCCATCGGAATGACCAGAATGAAGTCGCCGATCGTGAAATAGGTCGTCATACTCGTCTCCTTTTATATTTGACGCGAAAGCAGCGGCTCATTTGAACCGTGCGCTGCCAACGCTCGATTTGAGTATAGATGACGTCTGAAGCGACGTAGCCGCCGGCCGTAGCTTGCCGACGCCGATTCGCAAGTCGCAGAAGCCAACGCCCGCAAGGCTCGCCGCGCTTGTGGCGCTGCAGCAAAACGCGCCCCGAAAGTGAAGCGTTTGCTTACACAGCCCTTACTCTTTATCGGCTTTCGATGCGGCGCGAATCGCAGAGGCGCTCGAAATCTGGCTGCAATCGCCCCCCGTTCGGGCTCAACCGTGAGCCGGGTCGAGCCGGCCCAATCTGAGCGCGGCCAGCATGCCGATCGCGAGCAGCGCGGCCACGAGAGCGGCGACGCCGCTCCATCCAAAGCCGGCCCACATGTGGCCGCCGTATGAGCCGACCACGCTCGAGCCGATGTAGTACGCGAGCAGATAAAGCGCGGCCGCCTGGCCCTTGGCTTCTTTCGCGAGACGTCCGACCCAGCCGCTCGCCACCGCGTGTCCCGCGAAGAACCCAAACGTCACGCAAGCGATGCCGCCGACAATCGCTGCCAGCGGGCTCAACATCGTGAGCGCGAGCCCGACGCCCATCAACAGCAAGCTCGCCGCAAGCACGCGGGCGCGCCCGAACGTGTCGGCCATGCGCCCCGACCACGGCGACGCGACCACGCCCGTCAGATACACCACGAAAATCGCGCCGATCTCCGTTTGACTCAGACGGTACGGCGGCGCGAGCAGCCGGTAGCCGATGTAGTTGTACAGCGTGACAAAGCTGCCCATCAGCACGAAGCCGAGCAGGAACAGCAAGGGCAAGCCCGGCCGCGTGAACTGGCGCAGGAGCGCGCTGCGGTGATGCGTGAAGCCGAGCCCGCGCCGCGGCACGAAATGACGCGACGGCGGCAGCAGCGCGCGAAACGCCAGCATGGATAGAAGCCCGAGCACGCCGATCGTGCCTATCGCGACGCGCCAGGAGAACAGATCCGCGACCACACCGGTGATAACGCGCCCCGCCATTCCGCCGATTGCCGTGCCGCCGACATACAGACCCATCGCGAGGCCGAGACCGTCGGGATGCACTTCCTCCGCGAGATAGGCCATGGCGACGGCCGGCACGCCGCCGAGCGCGAGACCTTCGAGCGCGCGCAACACGAGCAACTGGTGCCACTGCGGCGCAATCGACACGCCGATGGTAAGCAGCGCCGAAACGGTCAGCGACATCGTCATCAGCTTGTGACGGCTCCAGCCTTCGGACACAAAGCCGGCCGTGAAGATGGAGAACGCGAGCGCCGCCGTCGACAGTGAGACGGTAAGGCTGCTTTGCGCAGGCGTCACGTTGAACGCCGAGGAAAACGATGGCAACAGCGGCTGCACGCAGTACAGCAACGAGAACGTGGCGTAGCCGGCGAACAGCAAGGCGATGCTGGCGCGCCAATAGGCGCGGGTGCCGCGTTCCAGGTAAGGGGTATCGGAGGCGTTGGGCACGGCAAGAAAGAACCAGGACTAAATGCGGAAAAGGCAGAGTGCAAACGGCGGCAACATCGAAGCACGGCGCAGTATCCGCCGGTTGTGTCTTGACGGACACTCGCAGACGCCGCGCCTGCAAAGCAGTTAAGGATACGCTGAAAATTGCGCGAGAGTGTGCGAAACGGGCGCGAGCCGTGCTGACGCGCCTCGTTTTTGATATCTGCGCCCGGCAGGGTTTATGATGGTCTCGTCGCGGCGCCGCGCGTCGTGACGAATCAGCGGAAACGACGGGTGAAACGCCCTGACTTCCCGCTATCAAGGGCCCCGCAAAACGGGAACAATGACTCGAAACTCTCACGCGTATTCACGCGCAGCAGTTTGGGTGCGTACGCAACGTTACCGGCGAAGCGGCGCTTTTATCATCACCTTGACCGGCATGAATCCATAAAGCCGGCTACGGGAGAACGGGGAAACATCATGCAAATCGGTTCCATTGTCCGATCGGTGCATATCGCCGTGCCGCAAGGCGCGCGCGGAATCGTCATGCGCATTCTCGGCGACATGGCCATGGTGGCGTGGTATGCCGGCGAGCCCGGCGCTTCGCCGCAACTGAACACTGAGCCCTTTTTCCTCGAAGACCTTATCGACACTGGCGAGCTGGTGCGTCCGTCAAGCGCGCAGATGCATTAACGCGGTCGTGGTTTTGCGCGTCTGCCGCCTGCCTCGCAGACGCGCGCCGCAGATCGCGCCACACTCGTCTTTGACGGCGGCGCGGCGCACAATGCGGGCATGAACGACATTCTCGATCCACAGGACGGCGCCGCGCGCGGCGTGCCTTTCGCCCGGCTCCAGCCGGAAATCGTGCTCGATGCGCTCGACAGCGTGCTCGCCACAGTCGGCGTGCGCACCGATGGGCGCATGCTGCCGCTCAACAGCTACGAAAATCGCGTGTATCAGGTGGGCGTCGAAGACGGGCCGCCGGTGGTCGCGAAGTTTTATCGTCCCGAGCGCTGGAGCGACGCCGCCATTCTCGAAGAACACGCGTTCGTCGCCGAACTCGCCGTGCGGGAAATTCCCGCGGTGCCGGCGCGCGCCTTCGAAGGCCGCACGCTGCATACGTTCGAGGGCTTCCGTTTTTCGATATTCGAGCGCCGCGGCGGACGCGCGCCGGACCTCGACCGCCGCGATACGCTCGAGTGGCTTGGGCGTTTCATCGGGCGCATCCATGCGGTCGGGCAGACGCGGAACTACATGGAGCGTCCCGCGCTCGACATCCAGACGTTCGGCTACGAGCCGCGCGACTTCCTGCTCTCGCACAGTTTCATTCCTGATGACGTGCGCGACGCCTGGCAAACTGTCGTCAATCTCGCGCTGGAAGGCGTCGAGCGCGCGTTCGAGCGTGCGGGCGAGATCCGCATGCTGCGCATGCATGGCGACTGTCATCCGAGCAATGTGCTGTGGACGGACGCGGGTCCGCATTTCGTCGACTTCGACGACAGTCGCATGGGCCCAGCCGTGCAGGACTTGTGGCTGCTGCTGCCGGGCGAGCGTGCCGAGGCGTCGCGTGCGCTCGCCGATCTGCTCGCCGGCTACGAAGACTTCTGCGACTTTGAGCCGCGAGAACTGCATCTGATTGAAGCGTTGCGGACGCTGCGGCTGATTCACTATCAAGCGTGGCTTGCGCGCCGTTGGGACGATCCCGCGTTTCCGGCGGCGTTTCCCTGGTTCAATACGCAGCGTTACTGGGAAGACCGCATCCTTGAAATGCGCGAGCAGCTTGGCGCAATGCAGGAAGGGCCGCTGTGGCCCGTTTGAACGCGCGCGTCGCGCCAAACGGTTCGGCACACGCGGGCGCCCGCGCTTGCACGGGCGGATGAACGCGCGGATGAACGGGCAACGCGCTCATCGTTTGTCTACCGACGCAGTCAGGCGCTCAAAGCGCCAAAGCGACATGCTCGTCACGCCGCGATTGAGCAAACGCGTCAATTGTGTAATGATAGCCATTCTCAATTGAAGGGCATCGCCAGCTTCCTGTCACATTTCTCCTCCTCTGTGACTGCCAGCCAGCCTCTCAACGGGATGGCTCCGGACCGCAAGCCGGAGCCATCCGCTCTCTTCTTGTCAAATTCCTCCGCTGCCGGCTTATGAGCGCGCTGCGTATCTGCGCGCCGGCGGCGGCCTAACCCGCTGTACCGGAGCATGGATGTGAACGCGCCTGATTCGATCGATTTGAAACCCGCTGCCGATGGCGCCTCACGCTACGTCGCACATGACGAGCCGCCCGGCCGTCATCTGATGGACGGCGCCGAGCAGGCGGTGCGACGTCAGCGTTCGCGGCGCGCGAACTTCATCAAGTGGCTGCGCAAGGTACATGGCTGGGTCGGCCTGTGGGGCGCGGTGCTCGGGCTCATGTTCGGCGCGACCGGCTTTCTGCTGAACCATCGCGCGGGTCCGATGAAGGTGCCGACGGGCCAGCCGCAAGTCGAGGAATTACAGATGGCCGTGCCCGACAAGCCGTTCCATTCGCCGATGGACATGGCGAAGTGGCTCAAGGGCGAACTGAAAATCGACGGCAAGCCTGGCAGGATGAAACGCGAGCCGGCGCATCCGGTGGCGTGGGGCGATCGCAGCACGATTCAGCCGGAGTTCTGGCAGGTGGCATTCGCCGCGCCCACGCAGAATGTGCAGGCCGAGTACTGGGTCGGCAACGGCTTCGTCGCGGTGAAACGCACGCAAAACACCTTTCTCGCGACGATGACGAACCTGCACAAGGGCGTGGGCCTGAGCATCGGCTGGATGCTGCTGGTCGACACGATTGCCGGCTCGCTGATCCTGCTTTCGCTCACGGGCGTGCTGTTGTGGACCGAACTGAACAAGCGCCGTGTGGTGGGCGTCGTGCTGGTGGGCGGATCGATCATCGCCGCCGTGGTTTGCGGTTTGATGTGAGCGCCGGGCCTGCCGTGCGCGCTTCAGGCGCGAGTGGCAGGCGAGCACGCGACCAGGCATTGCCGGCCGCGTCGCCTGAGTCCAGCGCCTAGGCGCTGCAAGCCGCGCCGCCCGCTGAGGCCGCAGTTTCCCGCGCGGCCTTTGCGCCTTCAACCTGAAGCAGCGTTGGCAACGAAACGCCGTTTTTGGCCGCAGTCACTTCCGCAAGAATCGACACGGCAATTTCGGGCGGCGTACGGCTGCCGATATAAATGCCCACAGGTCCGTGCAAACGGGCCAACTCAGTCTCGCTGAGATCGAACTCCTTGAGCCGCTCGCGACGCGCCTGGTTATTGCGCCGCGAACCCAAAGCGCCGACATAGAACGCCGGTGTCTTGAGCGCTTCCATCAATGCCAGGTCGTCGAGTTTCGGGTCGTGCGTCAGCGCGATCACCGCGCAGCGTTCGTCGAGCTTCATATCGAGCACGGTGTCGTCCGGCATGGTTCGAACGATCTTCGTGCCGGGAATGCTCCACTCTTCCGTGTACTCCTCGCGCGGATCGCAGACGGTGACCTGATAGTCGAGCCCCACGGCAATGTTGCACAAGTAGCGCGACAACTGCCCGGCGCCGATCACGAGCATGCGGTAACGCGGGCCGTGAATCGTCAACAGGCGCTGGCCGTCGAAATGCACGCCGTCGGTGGCGAGCGCCTTGCCGAGCCGCGCCTGGCCCGTTCTCATGTCGAGTTCGCGCGCGACGAGCCGGCCCTCTTCGACCGCATTGCAAAGTTCGGCAATGCCGCTTTGCGGCGTCAACGGTTCGAGCACCAGTTGAATCGTGCCCCCGCAAGGCAGTCCGAAGCGGTGCGCTTCTTCGGCAGTGATGCCGTATTTCACCGCCTCAGGCCGCGTTTGCTCGATGCCCTGCTGGCGCACGCGATCGATCAGATCGTCTTCGATGCAGCCGCCCGAAACCGAGCCGACCACGAGCCCGTCGTCGCGCACGACGAGCATCGCGCCCTCGGGCCGCGGCGACGAGCCCCACGTCTTCACCACCGTCACCAGTAGCGCGCGATGTCCTTCCTCAAGCCAACGGGCGCTGGATTTCAGGACTTCGAGATCCACGCTGTCCATGATTTCTTCCTCTTCGTTGCATCGCCGCCGGACTCGCCGTCCGCGGCTTCGGTCGATGCAGTATTGTGCCCCGCCGCGTCTGCCGCTGCAGTGTCGGCGCCATCGGTGGCGTCGTCTGCATCCACGGCACTGGCAGTGTCGCCACCGCCACCGCCACCGACCCGTGCGCTGAAGCGCTTGAAGAATTCGCCGGCGATCTTGCGCGCCGCGCCGTCGACGAGCCGCGAGCCGATTTGAGCCAGCTTGCCACCGACCTGCGCGTTCGCCGTGTAGCTGAGCTTTGTCGCCGCGTCGCCGTCGGCTTCGAGGGTGACGCGCGCGTTGCCTTTGGCGAAGCCGGCTGCGCCGCCTTGGCCTTCGAACACGATGTTGTACGCGTTCGGTGCGTCGATATCGGCGAGTTGCATGCGTCCCTTGAAGCGCGCCTTGACCGGGCCGACCGCCGCGCTGAGCACAACGAGATAGGCGTTTTCGCCGTCCGGATCGATGCTTTCGCAGCCCGGAATGCAGGCGCGCAGAATCTCCGTGTCGTTCAGCGCGTCCCACGTGCGCTGTTGGGAAACCGGCAGCGTATGAGTTTCGGTCAGTTCCATGAACTTGCTCCTGCGGTTTGCGTGGCAAGAACGCCCGGACGCGGCGCACGCGCGAGTTGCACGAAGTCGCGGCCGAACGCGGCCAGGCTCTCCAGATTATGAACCGGTCGATGCGCGTCGACATATGGCAGGATCGCCTGCACGCCGCGCGCCTTCGGAGAAAAGCCGCTGAAACGCAGCAGCGGATTGAGCCATACGATTCGGTGCGCGAAGCGGCGCAGGCGGGCCATTTCGGTGTCGAGCACGTCGATCGCTTCGTGATCGAGGCCATCGGTCACGAGCAGCACTGTCGCGCGCCCGGCGAGCACGCGGCGCGCCCAACGTCGGTTGAACTCGGCGAGCGCCGCGCCGATGCGCGTGCCGCCCGACCAGTCGACAACCTGTTCGGTGAGCGCCGCAATCGCCACGTCGGGATCGCGTTCGCGCAGCCAGCGCGTCGCGTTGGTGAGCCGCGTGCCGAATAGAAAGACCTGCAGGCGTTCGCGCGACTGAACCAGCGCGTGGCAGAAGTACAGCACCGCGCGCGAATAGCTGCTCATCGAGCCGGAAATGTCGAGCAACAACACGAGCGGCGGCTTGCGCTCCACGACCGCGCGATACTTCCACACGGTCCAGTCGCCGCCCGCGCGCACGGCTTGGCGCGCGCTCGCGCGCAAGTCCGCGTGCGTGCCGCGCGACGCGGCCCTCAGGCGGCGCGTCGGCTCCTTCGCGAGCGGCAGACGCTGTGCGCGAATCAGATGACGCAGCGTGCGCCATTCATCGGCGGAAAGGGTGTCGAAGTCGCGGTGACGCAGCCGCTCTTCAGCGCTGAACGTGACGTGCGCACGCAGTTCCTGCTGCCCGGTTTCCTGCGGCTTTTGCGTATGCGGCGAGGGCGGCGCGCGGACTGCGAGCGCGTCGGCGAGACGGTTGTTGCGTTTGGGCGGCGGCAGGCCGTCGCGGACTTTCGGCAAAAGGAGCGCGCGCAGCTTGCCTTCCCAATCCGGATCGCGCCAGAACAGCTCGAACGCGGCGTCAAAGAGTTCTCGTTCGTCGGGCGCCGAAACCAGCGTTGCCGCGAGCGCGGCGCGTACGTCGTCGCGGCGTGCGAGGTCGATATAGTGCAGGGCGGCGAGCGCGTCGACGGCATGCGCGGGCGACATCGGCAGGCCCGCGCCGCGCAATACGCGCACGAAATGAACGACGTTGCGTGCAAGCGTAGGCGTGCCGTTTTCCAGCGATGCAGCGAGTTGCTCCGCGGCGTCTGCATGGTTTCGCGCGGCGGGAGCTTCGCCGTGGTTCGAGTCATCAACGCGAGTAGGCGTCGTCATGTTCGCTATTCCGGCGCGGCGAGGCACTGTGCGATCTGCGCCGCGTCGACACGCGCCAGATCGTCCTGATACTTGAGCAGCACGCCGAGCGTGTTCTGCACCGATTGCGGATCGAGCTCCGTCACCGAGAGCGCTTCGAGCGCCCGGCACCAGTCGATAGCCTCCGCAATCCCCGGCGCCTTGAACAGATCGATGCCGCGCAGCCGGTGCACGAAATCGACCGCGCGCCGCTGCAATTGTGCGGATGTTTGCGGCGCGCGCGCGGCCACGATCTGCAGTTCGCGATCGCGCTCCGGGTAGCCGATCCATTGATACAGGCAGCGGCGCTTCAATGCGTCGTGCACTTCGCGCGTGCGGTTCGAGGTCATCACGACGAGCGGCGGCTGTGCCGCGCGCACCGTGCCGTACTCGGGAATCGACACCTGAAAGTCGGACAGCAGTTCGAGCAGGAAGGCTTCGAAGGGCTCGTCGGCGCGGTCGATTTCGTCGATCAGCAGCACGCGTCGCACGCCCGGATTTTCGTCGGGCAGCAGCGCTTGCAGCAGCGGACGCTTCAGCAGAAATTCGCTGCGATACAAAGTGTCGTTATCGGGCCGCTCGCCCGCGGCTTCGGCAAGACGCAGCGCCATGATCTGCCGCGGGTAGTCCCACTCGTAAAGCGCGCTGGCGGTATCGAGTCCTTCATAGCATTGCAGCCGCAGCATCGACGTGCCGAGCATGCCCGCCGCCGCTTTGGCGAGCTCGGTCTTGCCGACGCCCGGTTCCCCTTCGACGAACAAAGGACGCTCCATGCGTAGCGCAAGGTACAACGCCGTCGCCAGTTCGCGGCTCGCGAAATAGTTCTGGGCGGCGAGTTGCGCGAGGGTGTCGTCGATTGAAGCGGGGTGCATGGCGTTCCTGAATCTGCGCGATCAGCGGCGCGCTTGAGCGACTCCTGCCGGCGCGAGCGTGGGGACTCGCGCCGGTGGTCCATACAAAGGATGGCTAACTATTTGTCTTCGCCACCGCGCGCGCGGCGAGCACCGGAATCAGATGCGCGCGATATTCGGCGCTCGCGTGCATGTCGTCGTTCAGATTCGTGGCGGGCAAGCTAACCGCACGCGCGGCCTCGGGCGTGAAATTCGCCGATAGCGCGGTTTCCAGTTCGGGCACGCGAAACACCGAAGCCGCCGCGCCCGTCACCGCGACGCGTACGCCGTTCGCGAACTTCGCAACGAATACGCCGACGAGCGCGAAATGCGACGCGGGATTGCGGAATTTCTCGTACGCCGAGCGCTCGGGCACGGGAAACTCGACGGCGACGATCAGCTCGTCCGGTTCCAGCGCGGTCTCATACATGCCGACAAAAAAGTCGCTGGATGAAATGCGCCGCTTCTGCGTAACGATGGTGGCGTCCAGACCCATTGCCGCCGCCGGGTAACACGCGGCCGGGTCGTTGTTGGCGAGCGAGCCGCCCAGCGTGCCGAGCGCGCGCACCTGGCGGTCGCCGATATGCGCGGCGAGTTCCGCGAGCGCCGGCAACGCGCGGCGCAAGTCGGCGTGCTCCGCGACATCCGCGTGACAGACGGCTGCGCCGATCTTCACCACATTGGCATCTACGGTGATGGACTTGAGCGCCGGAATGCGCGTCACGTCGATCAATTGCGACGGCTGCGCGAGACGCAGCCGCATGGTGGGCAACAGGCTTTGTCCGCCGGCGAGAAACTTGGCGTCGCTGTCGGCGGCGATGGCTGCGGCGGCCGCTTGCGGGTCCGTCGCGCGTTGATACTCGAATGAATACATGTCGAATGCTCCGCTCAGGATCTCAGTGGGCTGCCTGCGTGGCCGCGTGGATGGCCGACCACACGCGATGCGGCGTAGCCGGCATTTGCAGATCGGTCACGCCGAGCGGCGCGAGCGCGTCGATGATCGCGTTGATCACCGCCGGCGGCGAGCCGATCGCGCCCGCTTCGCCGCAACCTTTGACGCCGAGCGGATTGTGCGTGCACGGCGTGCCCTTCGCCGTTTCCACGGTGAAGTCCGGCAGGTCCGACGCGTGCGGCATCGCGTAATCCATATACGAGCCCGACAGCAGCTGACCGCTTTCCTTGTCGTACACGCAGCGCTCCAGCATGGCTTGCCCGATGCCTTGCGCGAGACCGCCGTGCACCTGGCCTTCGACGATCATCGGATTAATCACGTTGCCGAAATCGTCGACGGCTGTGAACTGCTGGATTTCGCACACGCCGGTGTCCGGATCAACCTCGATCTCGCAGATGTACGCGCCCGACGGATACGTGAAATTGCTCGGGTCATAGAACGCGCTTTCTTCGAGGCCCGGTTCTAGCACTTCCAGCGGATAGTTGTGCGGCACATACGCCGCGAGCGAAATCTCCGCGAAGGCCTTCGTGCGATCGGTGCCGGCCACGCGGAACACGCCGTCCTTGAACTCGATGTCTTCCGCGGCGGCTTCGAGCAGATGTGCGGCGATTTTCTTCGCCTTCGCTTCGATCTTGTCGAGCGCCTTCATGATCGCCGAGCCGCCGACCGCAATGGAGCGCGAGCCGTATGTGCCCATGCCGAACGGAATGCGGCCGGTGTCGCCATGCACGATCTCGACGCTTTCGAGCGGAATGCCGAGGCGGTCCGCGACCACTTGCGCGAAGGTCGTTTCGTGTCCCTGGCCGTGACTGTGCGAGCCGGTAAATACCGTGACCGAGCCTGTCGGATGCACGCGAATCTGGCCGACTTCGAAAAGACCCGCGCGCGCGCCGAGCGCACCCGCGATGTTAGACGGCGCGAGACCGCATGCCTCGATATAGCAGGAGTAGCCGAGGCCGCGCCGCTTGCCGTTTTTCTCCGATTGCTGGCGGCGCGCTTCGAAGCCTTTCACATCGGCGAGTTCGAGCGAGCGCGCGAGGATCGCTTCATAGTCGCCCGTGTCGTAGGTGAGGCCGACCGGCGTCGCGTACGGAAACTCGCGGATGAAATTGCGGCGGCGAATTTCGGCCGGGTCGATCTTCATCTCGCGCGCGGCCGTTTCGACCAGACGCTCGACCACATAGGTCGCTTCGGGGCGGCCCGCGCCGCGATAGGCGTCGACAGGAACGGTGTTGGTGAAGACCGCCTTGACCTCGGCGTAGATGGCGGGCGTCGCGTATTGGCCGGCCAGCAGCGTCGCGTAGAGGATGGTCGGCACGCTCGAGGCGAACGTGGACAGATACGCGCCCATGTTCGCAATGGTGTGAATGCGCATGCCGAGGAACTTGCCGTCGGCGTCGAGCGCCAGTTCCGCTTTCGTCACGTGATCGCGGCCATGCGCGTCCGAGAGGAAGGCTTCGGAGCGCTCGGCGGTCCACTTCACGGGTCGGCGAATTTTCTTTGACGCCCACGTCAGCGCGACGTCTTCCGCGTACAGAAAAATTTTCGAACCGAAGCCGCCGCCGACGTCGGGCGCAATCACGCGCAGCTTCGACTCCGGCAATGACAGCACAAAAGCGGCCATCAGCAGCCGCTCCACGTGCGGATTCTGATTTGCCACGTAGAGCGTGTAGCTGTCGTCCTGCGACGAATAGCTTGCGTTCACCGCGCGCGGTTCGATCGCATTCGGCACGAGACGGTTATTGACGATGTCGAGCGTGGTGACGTGGGCGGCTTTGGCGAAGGCGGCGTCGGTGGCGGCTTTGTCGCCGTGGCCCCAGTTGTAGCAGACGTTGTCCGGCACCTCGTCGTGAACGGCCGGCTGGCCGGGGTCCGCCGCATGCGCGGTATCGACCACGGCGGGCAGCACGTCGTAATCGACTTCGATCAATTCGGCAGCGTCTTTCGCGGCCTTGATCGAATCCGCGATCACGAGTGCGACCTGATCGCCGACGTGACGCACTTTCGTGTGCGCGATGATCGGATGCGGCGGCTCGTTCATCGGCTTGCCGTCCGTGCTGTGGATGAGCCAGCCGCACGGCAGGCCGCCGACGTTCTCGGCAGCCATATCCTTGCCGGTGAAGATGGCGACCACGCCGGGCGACTGTTTGGCCGCCGTCGTTTCGATGCTGTTGATCTTCGCGTGGGCGTGCGGCGAGCGCAGGAAGACCGCGTAGGTTTGCTGGGGCAGAAGAATGTCGTCGGTGTACTGGCCGTTGCCGGTCAGGAATCGATAGTCTTCCTTACGTTCGACGGAAGCGCCGATCAGGTTGTGCGTTTCGGGTGCGTTCATCGTCGGCTCCTCAGGCGGTGGCTTGCGTGGTGGAGGCTGCGGCGGCATTCGCGTTGGTGCTTGCTGCTGTGCTTGCCGCGCCGGACGATTTCATCCCTTCGGCTCCTTCGAGCACTGCTTTCACGATGTTGTGATAGCCGGTGCAGCGGCACAGATTGCCGTCCAGTTGCGCGCGGACGTCATCGCCGGTGATATCCGGTTGACGCTCGACGAGCGAGATCGCGCTCATCACCATGCCGGGCGTGCAGAAGCCGCATTGCAGGCCGTGGCAGTGCTTGAAGGCGGCTTGCATGGGATGCAGCGCGCCGTCTTTGGCGAGGCCTTCAATGGTGGTGACACGCGCGCCGTCCGCTTGCGCCGCGAGGATGTTGCACGATTTGATCGCGCGCCCGTCCAGGTGGATGGTGCATGCGCCGCACTGGGCCGTGTCGCAGCCGACGTGCGTGCCGGTGAGGCGGAGTTGATCGCGAAGGAACTGAACAAGCAGGGTGCCGGGCTCGACTGAAGCGCTGATGGGCGCGCCGTTCACCGTCAGACTAATGCTGATCGCCATGAAGTCGTCTCCTGATGGGGGAAACCGGACCGCTTTTGTTCTGCCTTCAGCCTGCCTGTTCGTTTTGATCCGGTTAGGGTGCTGCGGTTTTTTATGAGTCTGCCGAAAAGTAAAGCACAAATTGGGCGGGGACGCTATGAGGGGTTTTTTGCCTGGGGCGGGCTTTGGTTTGATTGGGTTAAAAGCGACCACACCCTCGCGACCTCAAGGAAAGGCCAAGGGGCTTGAACCGGCCGCAGGCAGAAAAAAACGCTTACACCGCCAACTTCGACCTTCTCCTCGAATACCCAAAGTAAATCACCATCCCCACCACCAGCCAGACCACAAACGCCACCCACGTCACCGCCTGCAGATTCGCCATCAAAAACAGACACGACGCCACAGCGAGCACCGGCACGACCGGCACACCCGGACACCGGAACGCCCGGGGCAACTCCGGATGCGTCTTGCGCAAAACGAGAACCGCAATCGACACCATCGAAAACGCCGCCAGCGTGCCGATGTTGATCAGTTCCGCCAACACATTCAACGGCACGAGCGCCCCAATCAGCCCGAAGAAAATGCCGACCAGCCAGGTCGTGAAGAACGGCGTCGCAAAGCGCGGATGCACACGCGAAAGCCGTGCAGGCAGCAACCCATCGCGCGACATCGCGAAGATCACGCGCGTCTGGCCGTAAGCCATCACGAGGATCACAGTCAGCATGCCGAGCACCGCGCCAAGGTCGATAAAGCCCGCCACCCACTTCTCACCTGCGACCTGCAACGCGTACGAAACCGGATGCGAAATGTTCGCGAACTGCGCCGACGGCACAATGCCCGTCACGACGGCGGCCACCGCGACATACAACACCGCGCACACGCCGAGCGACGCGATGATGCCGATCGGCAGGTCGCGCTTCGGGTCTTTCACCTCTTCCGCCGCGGACGACACGGAGTCGAAGCCGATGAACGCGAAAAACATCACCGCCGCCGCGCCGAACACGCCGTTCCAGCCGTTCGGCATGAACGGGTGCCAGTTTGCCGGCGTCACGTGGAACACACCCACGGCGATGACGAGCAGCACCACGGTCACCTTGATTGCGACCATGATGTTGTTGATCCGCGCGGATTCCCGCACGCCGACCGACAACAGGGCGGTGATCGCCATCATCACGAGGAACGCCGGCAGATTGAAGAGCGTTTCATGGCCGGGCAACGCGCCCGGCGCCGCCGTCAGCGCGACCGGCAACGACACGCCGAAACCCGACAGCAGCGATTGGAGATAACCCGACCAGCCGACGGAAACCGCCGACGTCGCAAGCCCGTATTCAAGCATCAGGTCCCAGCCGATGATCCACGCGGCCAGTTCGCCGAGCGTCGCATACGAATAGGTATAGATGGAACCTGCGACCGGAATCGTCGACGCGAACTCGGCGTACGCGAGCGCCGCGAAGCCGCACGCGACGGCCGCGATCAGAAACGAGATCATCAGCGCGGGGCCGGCCTGGACGGCGCCCGTTCCGGTCAGCACGAAAATGCCGGTGCCGATGATGGCGCCGACGCCGAGAAACGTCAGGTCCAGCGCGCCGAGCGCTTTCTTCAGGCCGGCGTTTTGAGCGCTCGTCGCGAGCATGTGCTCGACGCTCTTCTTGCGAAACAGGGACATTGGCGGGGGTCTCCAGTAGTGCACGCGTGTCGCGCGCCGAATGTCGGGGAAACCCGCGATTTTAGCGGATGCGCGCGGATGCACCTTTCTGGGACGCGCTTGTTGGGAACGGGAGGAGTTCAGCGGATATCGCGCCGTGGCGACCAAGCGGCGCCACCCGGCAGCCACACAGCGCGGGACGCGCCGCAACAGCGGCGCTTAACCTGCCATCGCCGGATTGAGGTCGACGAGGCGGTTGCTCATCACATAGAAGGTGAGTTCCGCGTTGTTGCGCAGTTTCATCTTCTCGAGCAGGCGGGTTCGGTACACGCTCACGGTTTTGACCGACAGCGACAGCGCCTCGGCAATATCCGTCAGCCGTTTGCCCGACGCGAGCATGCACAAGGTCTGATATTCGCGGTCGGAGAGCTTTTCGTGCGGCAACTGCTCGCCGTCGAAGGAGACGTAGTCGGCGAGCGCTTCGGCCATCGCCGGGCTCACGTACTTGCGGCCGGCCGCGACCTGCTGGATGGCGCCGATCATCTGCGCGGCGTCGACGGTCTTCGACAGATAGCCGGCGGCGCCGGCTTTGAGCGCGCGCACCGCATACTGATCCTCGCGATACATCGAGAACATCAGCACGGCCACGCGCGGCGCCTTGCGTTTCAGACGTTTCAGCACTTCGACGCCATTCATGTCCGGCAGCGAAATGTCCAGCAGCACTACGTCGTAACTGTGGGCGGCGACGGCGTCCAGCGCCTCGGCACCGGTCTGCGCCTCGGTGACTTCGCGGGCCACGCCGCGATCCAGCAGCAACTGACGCACGCCCTGGCGAACCACGGCGTGATCGTCGGCGAGCAGGATGCGCAGGCTCATGACGGCTCGCTCACGATTGCGCTGCGCGCAGCCCGGCGAACCGGGCGTCGGCGAGCATGGCGTCCCACGCGAAGCGCGCGCGCACGAGCGTGCCGCCCGTGCTTTCGTCCGCGCCTCGCCGGGTCTGACTCGAGCCCTGCGGCTCGGCGCGCCGGGCGGTCACGCGCAGTGTGCCGTCGAAGGCCGCACAGCGCGCCTTCATCCCGCTCAGGCCGAAATGGCCGCTTCTGCGATGGGCGTTGCGCGAAACGCCAATGCCGTCGTCGCTGACGATCAGCGTCAGATGACGGCGGCTGGTTTCGATGCGCACGTCGGCGGATTCGGCGCGCGCGTGTTTGGCAATATTGTTCAGCGCTTCCTGCGCGACGCGGAACACGGCCAGCGCCGCGTCGGCCGGCAGCCGCGTGAGACGCACGTCGGCCGCACAGACGAAGCTCGTGCGCAACTGCGTGCGCGCGGCGAACTCGCCCGTCCACTGGGCGAGCGCACCTACGATTCCTGCTTCGAGCGACGGCGCATGAAGTTCGGCCACCGCATGACGGGTCGCGGCGCAAACGGCGTCGAGCGAGCGGTTGGCCACGGCAAGCGCGGCCCAGCATTGTGAAGGAGCGTCTGCCGGCAGCCACGTTTCGACGCCGGCGAGCGCAAAGCGCGTCGCGGTCAACTCGGCGCCCACGCCGTCGTGCAGCTCTCGCGCGACGTGGCGGCAGGCCGCTTCCTGCGCCCGAACGAGTTCGGCGGACAGCTCGCGCACCCGCGCGCGCAGGCGCGCCAACTCTCGCTCCGCCGAAGCCGACGCACAGGCCGGATCCGCCGCCGGATCGGATGCAGCGACGCCATTACCGCAACCGTCGCGCGACAACAGAGCGGAAGAAGGGCTGGTGAACGGGACGACAGTCGGCGTATCCATGACTTTTTCTCAGAAAGCAGCGTGGACAGCGAAAGGGTGGCGCATCGGCGCCGCGACGACGGAAGAACGCATCAGGTCTCTGGCCTCCAGATGGCCGTATCAGGTCAGCACGACAGGCAAATCACTACGTGGCAACGTAACGAAATTTACATTCAGTAACAAGCAGGTCGTACCATGAGCGGCGATTGAAGCGACGAACGGTGCGCCGCGATCATATCTTAAAAAAAAGAAAAATGCAGTCCCACCAAGGGTTAGCGCCAATATCTCGGGTACTGGTTGAGATTGCTCAGCGCTTCGCATGTAGGAATAATGCCGACACCGAATGTCAAATGTACGACTCGAAATTGTAACGGCGAAAAAAAAGGAGCCAGACGGCTCCTTTTCCTTTGGGCGGCGGCATGAGCCGCGAAAAATATCGGCTTAGCCGACGAACGCCTTCTCGACCACATAATGGCCCGGCGCATTGTTGCTACCTTCCTGGAAGCCCATGTCGTCGAGCAGCTTGCGCGTGTCGCGCAGCATGTGCGGGCTGCCGCACAGCATCACGCGGTCGTCTTCGAGCGAAAAGCCGGGCACGCCGAGGTCGGCGAACAGCTTTTCCGTTTCGATGAGTTCCGTGATGCGGCCGCGGTTCTGGAACGCTTCGCGCGTGACCGTGGGGTAATACAGCAGCTTTTCCTGCACCAGTTCGCCGAGGTGCTCGTGCGCCGGCAGGTGGTCTGTGATGTATTCCTTGTACGCCAGTTCGTCGACGAAACGGCAGGTGTGCGTGAGGATCACGCGCTCATAGCGGTCGTAAATGTCCGGGTCCTTGATGATGGACATGAACGGCGCGAGGCCCGTGCCGGTGGACAGCAGCCACAGCGTCTTGCCCGGCAGCAGGTTGTCGGCCATCAGCGTGCCGACCGGCTTCTTGCCGATCAGCACCTGGTCGCCCACCTTCAGGTGCTGCAAACGCGACGTGAGCGGGCCGTCCTGCACCTTGATGCTGAGGAACTCGAGGTGTTCTTCATAGTTCGCACTTGCGAGGCTGTACGCGCGGAGCAGCGGCTTGCCGTCGACTTCGAGGCCCACCATCGTGAACTGGCCGTTTTCGAAACGGAACGACGGATCGCGCGTGCAGGTGAAGCTGAAAAGCGTATCGGTCCAATGATGGACGCTCAGGACGGTTTGTGAATTCAGGTTGCTCATGGCTTCGTGGATAGTGCGAAAACAAAGGCGGCCAGTCGTTCAAGCCGGCCGGCGCGGCAAGGGCGATGCTGCGCCCACCCGCTGGCGGGAATGGCGCGCAATCCGCTATTTTAGCGCGCTCGCCGCCAGTGGGCCGAGCCGCGGCGATTGAGCGCGTGAACAGTGGGCCAGAAAGCAGACCCAAAGGCGGATCAAAAGCGAATCGAAAGCAAATAAAGCGCTCGAGCGGCTGCTGTCAAACGCCGCTCGTCAAGCTTGTCAAACGGGTTACCGGTGCTGGAAGCGTCGGCGCCGGATCTGGCCGGTCCGGCCGGTTCCGGCTACGCCCGGCGACGGGAAGTACATGGCGTGATCGCAACCGCGCGTCACCAGGGGTACGGCGATGGGCGAAGGCCGCGCAGGGCGGCTGCCACCAGCTGATCCGCCGACCGGCTGGCGCCGGGTAGGCGCGCCGCGCGGGCAACATTTTCAGGATGATACCCAAAGCCGCCGTGCGGCGCAGCATAGACCCTGCCACTAAAGCAGGCAAACGCGCGGTCCGAACGCAACCGCCTCAAAACCGCCGTTCCGACGGTGACGACGCTCGCGCGCGAAGAGCCGTATGAAGCGCCGCATGAAGCGCCGCGCCCGCCGTCACTCGACGCGCAGCCGCGCCATATACGGCAGATGGTCCGACAGCCACGCAGTTTCCTGCGTCGGCGGAATCCATTCAATCGGCTTCATGCCGCGTATGAACATCTTGTCGAGCGCGAGCGCGGGCGAGAAGGCCGGGAACGTGCGGCCCGATTCGCCGAGCAGCGTGGCAACTTCATGCAGGCCGTGCTCGCCGAAAAGCGGCACCGAGTCGTTGCGCCAGTCGTTGAAGTCGCCCGCCAGCACGAGCGGGCCGTCTGGCGCTTCCTTGGCGATCCAGTGGGCGATCCAGTTCATCTGGCGCAAGCGCGCCGAGCGCGTGAGCGCGAGGTGGGCGCACAGCAAGGTAACCGAGTGTCCGCCGAAGGTCGCGCGCGCGACCAGCAAGCCGCGCTTTTCGAAGCGATGAGCAGAAATATCCCAGCGTCCGCCCAGATCGAGCGGATGCGGCGACAGGATCGCATTGCCGTGCCGCCACGACGGCTTGAACACATTAGGCCCGAGCGCAATTTCCAGTTGCAGCGCGCGCGCGATTTCGGTCGCCTGACAATGCCAGACATCGCTCAAAGGATCGGTGACGGGCGCACCGAAGCTGCTCGCCAGTACCGGCGACGGCATGCGGCGCGCCATCGCTTCCTGCAGGAAGTAGGCGTCCGCGTGGGTCGACTGGACCCAACGCTGCATGGCTTGCCAGGCTTGAAAACCGAGCGGCGTGCGTCCTTTGTGCAGGTTCCAGCTCACCGCCACGAAATCCTTGGGTGCTGTGCTTTCGCGGATCAATTCTTCGGGGTTTCGCATGCCGCGTTATCCACGTGTTCTGTTTTCGGAGCTTCGATTATTCGTGCGTTATGCGCGCGACGTTCAGGTTGGCTCTTCAGGTTCGCTTTTCAACCCTTGCTTGCAGTTCATTGGCCACTTGCTCGCAGCCGATGCGCCAGGGCCCACCGCCTCAGTTCACCGGACTGGCCGCGCTTGCGGCGCTGGCCGCATTGGCACCGCTAGCGGCGTTGGCGGCATTCGCTGCATTCGCGCCGTTTGTCAGACTTGCGCGCACGCGGTAGACGAGCGCTGGATCCTTGTCGATGATGGTCCAGCTTGTCCATTGCCCTGCCGTCACCTTGAGACCCGGATGGCTCGCGCCCACCTGGCGCGGCTGCGGCGGCAGCTTGCAGCCGGTGTCGGTCTGGCGCGCGGCGGTGTCCTCCAGCGTTTCCTGCGCCTCGATAGAGAGCGTCACTTCGTTGCCCTCGGCCCGCAGCGGCGACACCGTGAGCGTGCGCGCGAGGTCGATGCTGCCCGCCGGCTGGTCCTTGCAGCCGACGTTATGCTGCACCACCTTGTGATGCGTGTCCGTGCGCGCCTGGCCGACGGTGGTGGTGCCCTCGAACGTGTCGATCTGCTGCCCGTCGCGCAACACTTGCAGTTCCCACTGCACGACCTGCTGCGGCGGCCGTTGCTGCGCGTGAGCAAGCAGCGAAGTGCCGAGCAGCAAAGCCACGATACTGGTTTTCCACATAGAACGCTTCTCCGGTGACTGCGTCGTGCAGCCCGATCAGAGGGCCATCTTACGCCTGATGAGCGGAACGCTTTTCTGACACGCTAAACGGGGCCGGGTTCAGCAACAATCCATTTCGACGGACGCCGGTAATGCCTGCTGCACAGCGGCGCGGCTTGCCGCGACACGCCGGCTGTTAGCAGCAGAGCCGCACGACTGCTGGCTTGCGTGCCGATCTGTCCTCGTTAAACTGATCCTGAAACGGCGCCGACCGACGCCGCCCAGCAAGGCCAGCCAGACGGGGTGAGCAATGACAACAGCAATGGTCAAACAGGAAATTGCCGTGGCATCTTTCAGTCAGGTGTACGACCTCGATCAGGTCGAGACCGCACTGAACGATCTCGGCGAAGGCGCAAACGAGGCATTGCGCACCACCTACGAAAAGATGCTGAAAACCGGCAATCTGCGCTTCTGCGTCAAGCCGAACCGCATGCCGTCCATCGACGATCTGATCGACGCGCTGCCGAACTTCGCCGACCCTCTCGACGACATCCGCAAGCAGGTCGCGCTTTGTCTCGAGACCGAGGACCGCCTCGAGCTGATGCCGATTCTGCTGCTCGGCGACCCCGGCATCGGCAAGACGCATTTTGCGAAGCAGTTAGCGCGCCTGCTCGGCACGGCTTACCAGTACGTCGCCATGAGCTCGCTGACGGCCGGCTGGATTCTCTCGGGCGCGTCGTCGCAATGGAAAAACGCGAAGCCGGGCAAGGTGTTCGACGCGCTCGTGAACGGCAGCTATGCAAATCCGGTGATTACCGTCGACGAAATCGACAAGGCCACCGGCGACTCGCAATACGATCCGCTAGGCGCGTTGTACGCGCTGCTGGAGCACGATACGGCGCGGAGTTTCATAGACGAATTCGCCGAGATTCCGATCAACGCCGGGCATGTGATCTGGATTGCCACGGCTAACGATGAGCGCGCGATTCCCGAGCCGATCGTGAACCGGATGAACGTGTACGAAATTCCGCCGCCGGACCGCGACGGCGCGCGCCGCATCGCGCAGTCCATCTATGCGGAGATTCGCGGCGCGCACAACTGGGGTCTGCGTTTTCCGGAACTGCTCGGCGACGCTGCGCTCGACGCGCTGAAGAACGCGTCGCCCCGCGAAATGCGCCGTGCGATTCTGAACGGCTTTGGCGCTGCGCGTATCGACGGGCGCGACGAGATTGACGGCGGCGATATACGGCTCGATTTCGGCAACCGTCGCAGGCCGATCGGCTTTTGAGTGTCCGAGCGCCGTTCTTGCGGCAGAAGCGGTGAGTGCCGGCACCCTCCGGTTGTCGGCACTTCCACAAAAACCGGCGCCTCTCAATGCCGACATCGAATTCCAGCATTAGTCAGCAACGGCACGCGCCAACAGACGTCTGCCTCTGTGCGGCGTCGTACAATTTCACGCAGCGGCTGCGAGACAGTTGCAAAACGGCATTGCGTTCGGCAGCGAGCGGTGCACGGCGTTCGTTGGCCGCATGCTGTTGCCATCTATATTGGTGAACGAGGCGGCGCGCGGCGAAGTCGGCTGCGTCGAGGGACATGGATCAGATCGAATGTGTCGTGATCGGCGCGGGCGTGGTCGGGCTCGCGATAGCGCGCGCGCTGGCGGCGCGCGGGCGTGAAGTGATCGTGCTGGAAGCCGCCGAGGCGATCGGCGTGGGCACGAGTTCGCGCAACAGCGAAGTGATTCACGCGGGCATCTACTATCCGCGCGGCTCGCTCAAGGCAACGCTGTGCGTGCGGGGCCGCGAGATGCTCTACGACTACTGCGTCGAGCGTAACGTGCCGCATTCGCGCTGCGGCAAGCTGCTGGTCGCGACGTCGAACAATCAGATTCCGCAGCTCGAAAGCATCATGCACAAGGGCCGCGAAAACGGCGTGCTCGACCTGATGCGCATCTCCGCAAGCGAGGCGCAGGCGCTCGAGCCGGCGCTCGAATGCGTCGCGGCGGTGTTCTCGCCGCAAACGGGCATTGTCGACAGCCATCAATTGATGCTGGCGTTGCAGGGCGACGCCGAACGCGACGGAGCGATGTTCGCGTTCCACTCGCCCGTCGAGGCGATCGAGGCCGGCAATGGCCGCTTTGTCGTCAAGGTCGGCGGCGACGCGCCCGCCACGATCAGTGCCGCGTGCGTCATCAACAGCGCGGGGCTGCATGCGAACGCGCTGGCGCGCAGGATCCGCGGACTCGACGCGCGCCACGTTCCGCCGCTCTACCTCGCGCGCGGCAACTACTTCAGCATCTCGGGACGCGCGCCGTTCAGCCGCCTGATTTATCCGATGCCGAACGAAGCGGGACTGGGCGTGCATCTGACCATTGACCTCGGCGGCCAGGCGCGTTTCGGTCCCGACGTCGAATGGGTCGATGCAATCAGCTACGAGGTCGATCCGCAGCGTGCCGAAGCCTTTTACGCAGCGATTCGCGCTTATTGGCCCGCGCTGCCGGACAACGCGCTGCAGCCCGCGTATGCGGGCATCCGTCCAAAGCTTTCGGGACCTGGCGAGCCCGCCGCCGATTTCGTCATTCAGGGACCGGCCGCGCATGGCGTGCGCGGCCTTGTGAATCTGTTCGGCATCGAATCGCCGGGGTTGACTGCGTCGCTCGCAATCGCGCAGCGGGTCTGCGAATTGAGCGGGCGCGCGTGAGCAGAGCGTCGCCGAACATCACGCGACGCAATGCGATGCAGTGCGATGCGAACTCGTAGCGATTCGCTTATCTCTATCATTTGACCCGTCACTTGCGACGGCTTCGTTGCTATGCTTGGGGACCGCTGTCATCAGAACGGCGATCAGTTCAATATAAATGGAGTGAGTCCCCATGAAAGCATCCCGTCGTACGTTTTTGATTTCCAGCATCGGCGTTGCGTCGTCGCTCGCACTCTCGCGCCAGGCGTTTGCCGAAGCACCGAAGGTCGCCGAAAGCGATCCGACTGCACAAGCGCTCGGCTACAAGGAAGACGCCAGTAAGGTCGACAAGGCGAAGTTCGCGAAGTATGCACCGGGCCAGGACTGCGGCAACTGCAGCTTCTATCAGGGCAAGGCAAGCGATCCGTACGCCCCCTGCCCGATGTTCGCGGGCAAGCAGGTGGCAGCGAAGGGTTGGTGCAGCGCATACAACAAGAAGGCCTGAGCGTGCGTTTCTCAAGCCGCGTTCATGTCTTGACCGAAGTGCGCTGCAACATCGCGGCGCGCCGCTGAAAGGCGACCGGCAAGGCGCCTCCCGACATACGCGGCAGGCGCCTTTTTCCGCTATTTTCGCGCTGATTGCGGCTTGAAAACGGCCGGCGCGCTCTTTACACTCCAATGCGATTTGCCGCGGCTCGCGTTTCTTCGCGTGAGTACGTCAAGGCGCCGGCAGGAACCGTCACAAGACACTTTCCGGAGGCTCGTCATCCGCATGTCACCCGCGTCGAGAAGCCTCAATACCCGCGCCGTCGTGGCGGCGGTCATTGGCAACGCGCTCGAGTGGTACGACTTCACCGTGTTCGGCTTTCTGACGGTGGTCATCGCGCAATTGTTCTTTCCGGCCGGCAATGACCATGCGTCGTTGCTGCTCGCCGCGGCGACCTTCGGCGTGGCTTTCGTGATGCGGCCGGTGGGCGGCATTGTCCTTGGACTTTATGCCGATCGCGCGGGACGCAAGGCGGCGCTCGCGCTCGTCATCGCGTTGATGACGCTCGGCGTCGTGCTGCTCGCCATCGCGCCGCCCTATTCGGCAATCGGCATCGGCGCGCCATTGATGATCGTGCTCGGCCGCCTGCTACAAGGTTTTTCCGCCGGCGGCGAGTTCGGCAGTTCGACGGCGCTGCTGATCGAAGCGGCGCCGTTCTCGAGGCGCGGCCTTTACGGCAGCTGGCAGATGGCGAGTCAGGCGGCCGCCTTGCTGCTTGCTGCGCTGGTAGGCGCAGCGGTCACACATGGCTTAACGCCGGAAGCGCTCGGATCGTGGGGCTGGCGCGTGCCGTTCATGATCGGTCTGCTGATTGGGCCGGTGGGCATCTACATTCGCCGGCATCTGGCGGACTCCGAAGTGTTTATCCTCGCGCAAAAGACGGCGCGGCGCGCGAGCTTGCGCGAGCTTTTCAACGGCCATAGCCGCGACGTGCTGTGCGGGCTTGGCTGCGTCATCGCGGTGACGGTGACGATCTACGTGCTAATCAGCTATCTGCCGACGTTCGCGGTCACGCAACTGAAGCTTCCTTATGGGCAGTCTTTCTACGCGGTGATCGCCGGCAATCTGCTGCTGATGGGCCTCTCGCCGTTGACGGGCGCCTGGTCGGACAGGATAGGGCGAAAGTGGCTTTCGCTGTGGTCGCTGGTGCTCACGCTCGCGATCATCTATCCGCTCTTCGCGTGGCTCGCGGCGGCGCCGAGCGTGTCGAAGCTGGTGGCGGTGCAGGCGCTTCTTTGCATTACCTTGTCCGGCTATTACGGACCGTTCGGCGCGATGATCGCCGAGCTTTTCCCGGCCCATGTGCGCTCCACGGGTTTATCGCTGGCCTACAACGTTGCGGTGATGATGTTCGGCGGCTTCGGACCTTTTGTTGTCACATGGCTCACCGAGGCGACCGGTTCGCCGCTCGCGCCGACCTACTACGTGATGGCTGGACTGGCTGCGTCGATCGTGGCGGTCGCGTGCATGCCCGGCCAGCGTCACGTCGATCTGGACGCGCGACGCAAGCCGGCTTGAGCGCTTCGCAACGTAATTCCTCTGTGCCGTCGCCACGCAATACACGCTGGGTCTTGGCAACGCAATGCTCCGTTCGGCCTTCGCAAACGCAACACACGCTGCGCCTCGGCAACCCAATGCGCTGCGCCCCGCGCCTTCGCAAAATCAATACATCCGGCCGCTTCGTAACGCAATGCCCTGTCCCGCCTAGCTGCGCGCCTTCATCAGCGGTGGCCGTTTGTCGAACCACGGCCGCGCCGCTTCGAGTTGCGCGGCGAGACGCAGCAGCGTCGCTTCGCCGCCCTCGCGCGCCGCGAACTGCACGCCGATGGGAAGTCCGCGCGCATTCCAGTAAAGCGGTACCGACATGGCCGGCTGGCCGCTCAGATTGAACAGTTCGGTGCAGCCCGCCCACGCGAACGCCTTGTTCGACGCCTCCGCGAGCAGCTTCTTCAGCAGCGGTTCGAGCGGCATCGCGCTGACCGCGCGCATCTGCATCCGCTCGGCCGGCGTCGGCAGCATCTCGCCGATCTTGATGGGCGCGCCGGCGAGCGTCGCGCAGAGGATCACGTCGTAGCGGCTCAACAGCTCGGTCAGACGCGCGGTGATGCGGCGCTGTTCTTCGAGCGCAGTGGGAAGGCCGCGCTCACCGAGCTTGCGGCCGACGTGAGCCATCGCCCATGTCGATATTTCGAACTCGTCGCGCAGCGGCTTGCGTCCGCTGATGCGCTCGGCGTTCAGCACGAGGTCTTCGGCCGTGACGGACCACAGCGTGAGAAACGCATGCCTGACCGACGCGAAATCGATGCCAAGCGAAATCGGCTCGATATTGTGGCCGAGCGAGCGGGCAAGCTGCGCGGCGTCTTCGAGTGCGGCGCGCGCATCGGCGGAAAGCGACGTGGCGAGCATCGGCTCGGTGACGTAGGCAATGTTTAGCGGTCTGCACGGCTCGCGGCTTGCGGCGAGAAACGTCCCCGGCGCGCCGAGCGGACGGTCCGCGTTGCCCGCGAGCAGGTCCAGCAGCAATGCACTGTCGCGCACGCTACGCGAGACGGCGTGATCGACGCCAAGTTCTCCGGCCACGACCGCAGTAGCCATGCGCGGCACGCGCCCGCGCGACGGCTTCAGCCCAAAGAGGCCGCAGCACGAAGCGGGAATGCGGATCGAGCCGCCACCGTCCGACGCATGCGCAAGCGGCACGATGCCTGCGGCGACCGCCGCCGCCGCGCCGCCGCTGGAGCCTCCCGGCGTATGGTCGAGGTTCCACGGATTGCGGCACGCGCCGAATAGTTCGGGCTCCGTATAAGGCATCTGGCCGAGCTCGGAGGTGCTCGTCTTGCCGAAGATGTTCAGGCCCGCTGCTTTGGCGAGCGCGACGACCGGCGCGTCGTCGGCGGGAATGAAGTGGCGGTAGTGACGGCTGCCCATGGTCATGCGCAAACCGGCGACCGCGGCGCCCAGATCCTTTATCAGGTAGGGCACGCCGGCAAGCGCGCTCTGCGCCGTTAGTAGGCCGCCGGCATCGAGGCCATTCGCGCCGCCCGCACCGTTCACACCATTCGCACCGTTCGCCATGCTCGCGTCGTAACGCGACGCGCGTTCGCGGGCTGCGTCATAGTCCTTCAGTACGATCGCGTTGATCGCGGGATTGACCGCCTCCGCGCGCGAGATTGCGGTGTCGAGCAACTCGCGCGCGCTCGCTTCGCGAGTGCGTACAAGTTCGGCAAGCCCGAAGGCATCATGGGCGAGATAGTCTGAGAGCACGAAAGGATCCTCGCTGCCGGATATTGAAGGTGAGTTCTCGGTGCACGCGAGCGGCGCCTCGACGGCAACCTTCGGCGCGAGCGTCGAACCGCGTGCGTCGGCGCGCACAAAACAATGCGGCGCGCCAGCGACGCGCCGCATTTCACAGCGTAACCGAACTGACTTGAGCGCGGCCGGATGAGCCGCGCCCAACGCATCACTTAAAGCCGCTCGCCGAGGAAGGTCAGCGTGCGGCCATGCGCGAGCGCAGCGGCGCGCTGGTTATACGACGCACGGTCCGAACAGTTGAAGCCGTGATCGGCGTTCGGATAGATGTGAAACTCGGTATCGGTGCGGCCGGCAAAGCGTTCCTGAATCTGGCCGACGGCCGACAGCGGAATATGCGCGTCCAGTTCGCCGTAATGGAACTGCATCGGCACCTTGATCTTCGCGGCTTCGTCAAGCCGGTTCTGGATGCCGCCGCCGTAGTAGGCGACCGCAGCGTCGACACTGCCGCGCGCCGCCGTCAGGTACGCAAGCAGTCCGCCGAAGCAGAAGCCGATTGCAGCGAGCTTGCCGGTGACTTCGGGCATTGCGCGCAAAGCCGCGGCAGCCGCGCCGATATCGTCCGCGGCCTGGTTCGCGTCGAGCTTCTGCATCAGTTCGACGCCCTTCGCACGGTCGGCGCCTTCATATGTCAGCTCGACGCGCGGCTGCACGCGCCAGAACACGTCCGGTGCGAGCGCCACGTAGCCGTCTTGCGCATATTGATCCGCGACTGACCGGATATGGCTGTTCACGCCGAAAATTTCCTGAATGATGATGACGGCCGGTCCCTTGCCGCCTTTGGGCAGCGCCAGATAGCCGCCGAACGTGTCGTTGCCGGCAGGAATGTCGATCCATCGGGAAGTGATGCTCATGGTGTTCTCCATAGTCGCGCGCGACCGGGCGAATCCGGTCTGCGAGTTGGGTCGAAGGGAATGCAAGAGGCGCGAATGCCTGAAGCGGGCGGTCAGTTTGCCACCAAAAGAAAGCCGGTGCAGGCAGGGCACCCAAAGCCGGGCCGGCGGCGCCTGGAGGAGAGGCGTGGCGTGCGTCGTCAGCGCAATCTCATAGGACGATTGAAACGTTCTCGATAATTCATTTTTCCGTTGCGCGTTGCGCCGGTACAGTCCAGGTTAGCGGTTCGCCGGTAAGCGAGCGGATTGCGCGAAGGAGAATCCATCATGAGTCAAGGCAACTCTGTGACACCGTTTGTCGAACGTTTTGCATTGCGAGTGCCAGTCGTGCAGGCGCCGATGGCGGGCGCCACCACGCCCGAACTGGTCGCGGCGGTGTCCAATAGCGGCGGCCTCGGCACGCTGGCGGGCGCGGCGCTCTCTCCGGAGAAAATTGCGAGCGACGTCGCGGCGATCCGCGCGCTGACCGATCGCCCGTTCGGCGTCAATCTATTCGTGCTGGAGCCCGCCGCGCCCGACGACGCCACTGTGCGTCGCGCGCTCGAAGCGATCGATCCGGTGCGCGCGGACCTCGGCTTGCCGCCGGGCCGGCCGCTCGAACGCTATGCGCCGGATTTTCGCGCGCAACTCGAGGCGCTGATCGAATCGCGTGTGCCGGTGGTGAGCTTCACGTTCGGGCTGCTTTCACGTGAAGACGTCGCGCGGCTGCATGCGAACGGCCAGTATGTGATCGGTACCGCGACGCATGTCGCCGAAGGCGTCGCCTGGCGCGACGCGGGCGCCGATGCAATTGCCGCGCAGGGCTCGGAGGCGGGCGCGCATCGGGGCACCTTTATCGGTTCGTTTGAAGAAGCGCTGGTCGGCACCATGGCGCTTGTACCGCAACTCGTCGACGCAACCGGGCTGCCGGTGCTTGCTGCGGGCGGCATCATGGACGGACGCGGCATCGTCGCCGCGCTTGCGCTCGGCGCGCAAGCGGCCGTCATGGGCACGGCGTTTCTCACGTCTCGCGAAAGCGCGATACCGCAAGCATGGAAAGAGCGGCTGCGCTCGATAACCGACACGTCCACTTCGGTAACGCGCGCGATCACAGGCCGCCATGCCCGCGGCATACGCAATCCGCTGATGCAGCGTTTGAGCGAAGCGCCGCAGAAGATCGCGCCGTATCCCGTGCAGAACGCATTGACGCAGGAGTTGCGGCAGACCGCCGGCCGCGCGCAGAACGGCGACTACCTGTCGCTGTGGTCGGGGCAGGGCGCGCCGCTTGCCCGCGCGCGCCGCGAGGACTTCGGCGCGGCCGAATTGATGGCGCAGCTCGAAGAGGAATGGCGTGCGGCAAGCGCACGCATCGCCGCTTTCCAACCCTGAGCGGCAACGAGTCAGCGGCGCGCCGCCCCCGCTTGCGGCGCGCGTGGTTTTCAGCAAACCCTGGCTGCACGAGACGATTGCAGCCCGCTCGAAACGTTATTCGAAAACACATTCGAAACGCCATTCCGAAACCATCCGGAACGTTAACGGTTTGGCTCGCGAAAAGCTTTAGTCGGTACTTCGCACGCATGGCCCACATAGCGCAAACCCGCATGGGCCGGTGCTTTGCAGGCCGCACGCCGAGCCGGAAGCCGGCGCCGCTGGATAAACGCTATTAGTGTTGATCCCACTTCCTCAAAAAAGTCCCACAAATTAATTTGATGGCCTACACTTGCGCGCAAGTACGGTTTGCCGCCTGTCACAAACAGTCCGGCAGGCGTGCTGCCAAGTGCATGAACGATGCAACCGGCGTGGTCGTCCACGGGACTGAGCGACACGTGTTGGGGAAGCGGGGGCACAGGGCGATTACGTTGTTTTTGGGACCGAAACTGGAGACTTACATGAACATCAAGATTCAAAAGCTGTTGCCGATCAGCGCTGCGGCGATGCTGTTCGCAACGTTGGCAACAACGGCCGCAGCGGACACGGTCGTCAAGATCGGTCACGTTGCACCGCTGACTGGCGGTATCGCTCACCTGGGGAAAGACAACGAAAACGGCGCGCGCCTCGCGGTTGAAGAAATCAACGCGAAGGGCCTGACGATCGGCGGCCAGAAGGTCACGCTGCAACTCGACGCACAAGACGACGCAGCCGACCCGCGTACTGCAACGCAGGTCGCGCAGAAGCTGGTCGACGATAAAGTCGTCGCAGTGGTCGGCCACCTGAACTCGGGCACGTCGATTCCTGCTTCGAAGATCTATAGCGATGCGGGCATCGTGCAGATCTCGCCGTCGGCAACGAACCCGGCCTACACGCAACAAGGCTTCAAGACGACGTACCGCGTCGTCGCGACCGATGCGCAGCAAGGCCCGGCACTGGCTAACTATGCAGCCAAGGGCCTGAAAGTGAAGAGCGTCGCGATCGTCGACGACTCCACCGCTTATGGCCAGGGTCTCGCGAACGAATTCGAAAAGACGGCGAAGTCGCTGGGCCTGAATGTGATGTCGCATGATGCGACGAACGACAAGGCTGTCGACTTCCGCGCAATTCTGACGAAGATCAAGGGCGAAAACCCGGACGCGATCATGTACGGCGGCATGGACGCCACCGGCGGCCCGTTCGCGAAGCAAGCCAAGCAGCTCGGCCTGCGCGCGAAGGTGCTGGCAGGCGACGGCGTATGTACCGACAAGCTGTCCGATCTGGCCGGCGACGCAACCGACAACATCGTCTGCTCGGAAGCCGGCATGGCGCTCGAGAAGATGGAAGGCGGCTCGGCGTTCCAGGCGAAGTATCAGAAGCGTTTCGGCCAACCGATCCAGATCTACGCTCCGTTCACGTATGACGCGGTGTATATCATCGTCGACGCAATGAAGCGCGCTGGCTCCACCGATCCGGCGAAGATTCTCGCAGCAATGCCGAACACCGACTACAAGGGTGTGATCGGCCAGACTTCCTTCGACTCGAAGGGCGATCTGAAGCACGGCGTGATCTCGCTGTACAACTACAAGTCGGGCAAGAAGACGCTGCTCGACGTAGTGAAGATGTAATACGCATGTGCGCGGGCAGCGTTGCGCTGTCCGTGGATGCATGATTGGAAGGCACGCGTACCTTGGGTCGCGTGCCTTTTTTCTTTGGGCAGACGGCTATCCGTTTGGCCGTGGGTTGGCGTGGCAGTTGGGTTGCGCAATCGTTTGCGCTTCGTTGATTGTGGTGAATTGCTGGCGCGCATGGCATGCGAGGCGTGCAACTTACTCAGCACTGCTACTTTCGCGCTTCGCGGTGAATGCGCGCCGCGTCTGACGCCTCGTCCGCGTGCGTGCCGCTGAACGTGCGTTTCAACCAGACCGGAAAAAACAGCGAGCCGATGGCGGGCCGCAGCCGTCGAAAATCAGGCAGGACAACGGTTTGCGGGGAACGACGCCAGTCGTGAATGACCTGCGCGAGGTGAATGTGCGCTGGAACACGTTTGCGTGGAACCCGCACATAACGTAACGCTGTGCCTAAGCGAAGGCTGATCCGCGGAGCCCGGCTTCCCGCGCGGCGGCGCGGGCGTGCTCGCTAGATTTTCAGGCGTTGTAGCACCTTCGGACCGGCGATCGCTATGAGTGCGCAGCACACGGCGACCACGGAAAGCCCGATCGACAGATTGGTCACCTGCGCGACCGCGCCGATCACCACCGGCCCGAATAGCAGCCCGAAGTAAGCAAGCCCCGCGACGTGCGCGAGCCCTTCGGCGGCATGGACGCCCTTCACGCTCGCGGCGGCGGCGAACAGCACCGGCATCATATTGGCGAGGCCGAGGCCCATCAGCGTGAAGCCGGTCAGCGCCGCGACCGGCGTCGGCAGCAACAGCGCGCCGATCATTCCGACTAGCGCGAGCGTCGCGCTTCCCATCACCAGTTGCGGAGCCCCGAAGCGGGCGCGCACGGCGTCGCCGGCAAAGCGCGCGGCGGCCATGCCGCCGGAAAACGCCGCATAGGCGGCGCTGGCGGAGGCCGGCGTCGCGAGAACCACGTCGCGCATATAGACAGTCGCCCAGTCGTACATCGCACCTTCCGCGATCAGCGCGACGAGCGCCACGGCGCCGAGCGCCCACAACGCAGGCGAACGCCAGCGGCTCGCGCGCGGCGTCGCCGAGTCCGGATGTTCGTCGTGCGGCACGTGCGGCAGCACCGACGGGCACGCCGCGATCAACACCAGCGCGCTGACGGCCGAGGCCAACGCCAGATGCACGACCGGCGCCATGCCGTGCGCGAGCAGCGCGCCGCCGGCCGCTGCGCCGAACATCCCGCCGACGCTGAACATGCCATGCAACGACGACATGATCGGTTTGCGCAGCGCCTTTTCGACGGCGCTGGCTTCAGCGTTCATCGCGACGTCGAGCGTGGCCATGCCCGCGCCGAACAGGGCCAGCACGATCAGCAACAGCCAGTAAAACGGCACGACGAGGATCAGCGCGACGCAGACCGCCATCACGAGGCCGCCGGTGAGGCAGGCACGCCGGGTGCCGACGCGCGCGATCCAGGACGCATTGGCCGCCATTGCCCCAATTGAGCCGCCGGCGACCGCGAGCAGCGCAAGCGACAGCATCGCGGGACTGAGGTGGAAGCGGTCCCGCACGGTCGGCACGTGTACGCCCCACGAGCCGTACACCATTCCGGCGATGAAAAACAGCGCCATCGTCGCGATGCGCGCGCGCTGACGCGCCGTGTCGGACAGGTTCCGGTGGGCGGCGGGAATGGCGGTGAAGTCGGTGGAGCGATCGGACACGGAAGTCTCGTGAAAGCGAAGGGTGCGAAAGAAAGCGTAGTGAAAGCGAATTTCCGATTCTAACGAAGCGCGCTGTCTTATGCTTGAACCCACGGAATTGCGGATTTGTCGCGCGTCGGGCCGGTTCTTGCGGCCCCGCGCGCGCCGGCCCGCGGGTTTGGCCAGTACGCACGCCACATGCCTGGCGCAGGCGCGTCGGTTGTCTGCGCCGATCAGCGGCGCAAGCGTTCATTCATCGAGGTAGGCACTTGAATATTCCTGCACAAGCACCCTTGCACCTGTTGCATACCGCCGCGGTCGGCACGCTCGCCACGCACGCGCGTCAGCCGGAAGGCTTCCCTTATCCGTCCGTGCTGCCGTTCGCGCCTGACGAGGCGCATCGGCCCACCATTCTGGTGAGCCGGCTCGCAGAGCATACGCATAACCTGCACGCTGATCCGCGCGCCGGATTTCTGGTCGTCGACGCGCCCGACGGCGATGTGCTCAACGGTCAGCGCGTCACACTGCTGGGCACGTTCGAACCCGTCGATCCGGCGCCGGCGCTCGTTGCCCGCTATCTGCGCTATCACCCGGACGCGGAACGCTATCTCGTGCTCGGCGACTTCACGTTCTGGACGATGAAGCTCGACCGCCTGCGTTATATCGGCGGATTCGGCGCGATGGGGTGGCTCGGCGGCGATGAACTGGACCCGCTCCCGGCGCTTGGTCGCGACGACGAAGACGCGCTGATAGGCGAATTTGCCGATGCGCTGTACGGTGCTTCGGACTATCAGCTGATCGGAGTCGACCGCTATGGCGTCGATTTGCGTCAAAACGGCCTGCGCAAGCGTTTCGCATTCGACAGCGCGAAGCCGGACATGGAAACCTTGCATGCGGCGCTAGAAGATTGCATTCGACGGCAAGGGAATTAGCGGTTTATGGGCTATTCGGGAAAACCTTATTGGCGAAAAACAGCGTGGCACCGCGACTGCAATATGTTACGACGTTTCATGTCGAAGCTCTCATGAAATGAAATGTTTCCCACAATAACCTGTCTTAATTTTCATGGGCTGATAATTAATCCCATATTTACCGATTCGTGCGCCGTTTCTTTGCAGAATGCGGATGCAGCTAAATGAAAGCTGTCGGACGACAGTGCGGCGCAGCGAAAGTTTTTGAAACGGGCAGGTATTAGTTTTACGCCCACGCATTTGTAGTCTTTCTATTTTGTGTTAATCTCCCGTTCAATTCCGAGGCATGAACACCTTCAAAGGGCAAGCCAGCTTCAGACTGGCAGTCATTAATCCAAACCACAAGGGAACCTATGTCTTCCTACAAGGAACTACTCGCGCAGCGAGAGAAGCTGGAAAAGCAGATCGAAGAGGCGAAGTCGCGTGAATACGCGGAAGTACTGAACGAAATCAAACAGAAAATGGCCGACTACGGCATTTCGCTGAGCGAACTCGGCGGTGGCCGTGCGCCTAAGGGTGCCAAAGCCGCCCGGCCGCGCGCTGGTGTCGCGCCTAAATATCGCGACCCTGAAAGCGGCAGCACCTGGTCGGGCCGCGGCAAACCGCCGCGCTGGATTGCCGGTATGGATCGCGACAAGTTTCTGATTCAGAAGTAATCAGGACCAAGGCTTACTGGCACTTGCCCGAGATTAATCGGCTGCCATTCCTGCCGCATTTAAGTAATACGAATACCGGGCCATGGCCGCGAGCGCGCCGGGCTCCTCCGTAAAGGCCGCGTGTGGTTGCAGACGCGGCCTTTTCGCTGTTGCGTTCATCGCGCAAGTGCGAAGGCGTGCCGCCGCTTCACATAATTCGAATGCGAATGGTTTTTGTTTCCATAAGCGATTGATTCTAAACGCTGTTTTTGGCATTGGACACTCGTTCTTACCGCCGGACGGGTAGAATGAAGGGATTGAACGCCCACTTCTTCTTCACATGCCTTCCGCCGCCGCCGAATCAGTTGAGAAACACCGTGTCGCGCGCAAAAGTACGTTTGTCAGTATTGCGCTGAATGCGGTATTGATGGCGCTGCAAATTGCCGTCGGCGTGTTTGCTCACTCGCAGGCGTTGGTAGCCGACGGCATCCATTCTCTCGCAGATCTGATTTCCGATTTTGTGGTGCTGTTCGCCAATCGGCACAGCGGCGCAAAGCCGGACGCCGATCATAATTACGGCCATAGCCGCTACGAAACGGTCGCGTCGTTATTCCTTGGCGCGCTGCTGATCGCAGTCGGCTTCGGCATGTTATGGCGTGCCGGCACGCGCCTCGCCGATCTCGAAAACATTCCCGCCGTCCACCTGAGCGCGCTCATTGTGGCGGCGCTCGTCCTCGTCTCGAAAGAGGCGCTGTTTCGCTACATGCTGCGCGAAGCGCAACGCGTGCGCTCCGCCATGCTGATTGCGAACGCGTGGCACGCGCGTTCGGACGCTGCGTCGTCGCTGGTGGTTGCGCTCGGTATTATCGGCAGCCTTGCCGGTGTGCGGCTGCTCGATCCGATCGCGGCCGCGATCGTCGGCTTCATGGTGGCGCGCATGGGATGGATGTTTGGATGGGACGCGCTGCAGGATCTGTCCGACCGCGCGCTGGACGAAGCCGCCACCGCCGACATGCGCGCGCTGCTCCTGTCCACGCCCGGCGTGCGCGACGTCCACGAAATGCGCACGCGCAAAATGGGCGATTTCGCGCTTGTCGATGCGCATATTCTGGTCGATCCGCTGATTTCCGTGTCGGAAGGACACTACATCGCGGAGACGGCGCGGCTTCGGGTGCTGAACGACAGCCGCGTACTTGACGCACTGATTCACGTCGATCCGGAGAACGATGCGGTTGCGCATCCACCCGTCGGTTTGCCGCCGCGCGAGCGGATCGTCGCGGACATCAACGCCGCGCTCGCGGCGGGCGGCGCGAAGGCAGCCGCGGTGAACATCCATTATCTGAGCACGGGGCTCGACGTCGACGTGGTGCTGCCGGCGCAGACATCGCATGATCCGGACAGCGGGGACGCCAAAGGGCTCGAACGCGTAGATCTCGCCGCGCTCAAGCGGCGGATCGGTGCGCGCAGGCTGCAGGTGCTGCGCGAGGTCAGCACGCCGGCGACGCAAAGCGGTTCATCCACGCAAGCGAGTGCTGCGGGTGGTCGTCGTGATCAGAGCGCGGCGCCGCACAGTACTGCTTGAGCCGAACGATCGCGTACCGCCGCCTCAAAGCGGCAACTGCGTATCGAATTTGATCTCACGCAACACCACGCTCGTGCGCACTTGCGCGACGGCGGGAATCTTGAAGATGCGTTCGTGCAAAAACGTGTCGTACGCCTTGATGTCCGGCGCGACGATCTTGAGGATGTAGTCGGACTCGCCGGTCGTGCTGTAACACTCGGTGACTTCCGGGCAGGTCGCGATTTCCCGTTCGAACTGCTCGACGCCGCCTTCTGTGTGACGCGTGAGGTGAATGTGCGCGAGCGCGCAAACGTGCAGCCCCAGTTTTTCGCGATCCAGCAGCGCGGTGTAGCGCTGAATCACGCCCGATTGCTCCATGTCCTTGATGCGCCGCCAGCAGGGCGTGCTGGACAGACCGACCTGATCGGATATTTCTTGCACCGAACGGCGTGCATCCAGCTGCAGAAGGCGCAGGATTTTTTGAGAGAACGTATCGAGTGTCAACTGCGCCTCCGTTAGCGTCGCCGTATCACCGCATGGTAGAGGGCTCGAAAACGAAACGCAATGCAAAACGCCTCCAGCGAGGGAGATTACCTAATTTGCCGGTGCCTCAGCGGGATTTTGTCCTGAGGCGTCCCCTTCTTGACTGGCCGTTGCGCCGGCCGCCTGCAGCGCGCGCAGATCTTTCAGCATGTTGCAGAAAAGCGCGCCCTGTTCGATGGCGTCGTCGAGCGCGACGTGGGTGTGCGGATGCTCGTCGAACCAGTGTTTCGGAAAGCGCGGTTTGATGTTCTTGCGATACGGCAGGCCGGTCATCGCGAAGGCGAGCGTCTTGATGTCGAGCGCGGACCACGAAAACGGGCAGCGGCCGACAAAGCGCATCATGTACCAGAACATATAGGTGAAGTCGAAGCCGGCGGGCATGGCCACGAACACTGGCTTGCCCGGCAGCGCCTCGACCCAGTCGACATAAGCCGCGAGCGCCGCGTCGGGACGCTGCAAGTCCGTGCGGCACGCCGCCCACGCCTCAGGCTGGGTCTTCCACCATGCTTCCTGCACCGGGTGCGGGGCGGCGCCCTCGAGCAACTCGAGGTTAGCGGAGAAGGTGGCGATCAGCTGCTTGTCTTCCGTGAAGGCGGCCGAGGCGAAGCTCAGCATCGAATGCGGGCCGGGGATCGGGCCATCCGCTTCGACGTCGGTGCTGACGTAGATTTCGCTGCTCATGCGACGACTCCGTCGGCGACGTAGGGATTACTGCGCCGCTCGGCGCCGAACGTCGAGGTGGGGCCGTGGCCCGGCACGAACGTGACGTCATCCCCGAGCGGCCACAGTTTTTCGCGGATGGACCGAACCAGGTCCGCATGGTTGCCCCGCGGAAAATCCGTGCGGCCGATCGAGCCCGCGAACAGCACGTCGCCGACCAGTGCGAGGCGATGTGCGCGGCTGAAAAACACCACGTGGCCCGGCGTATGGCCGGGGCAGTGATAGACCTCGAGGGTCTCGTCACCGAACAGCACCGTGTCGCCCGTGCGGAGCCAGCGGTCGGGCTCGAATGCATCCGCGGCGGGAAAGCCGAAGCGCGTGCTTTGATCCGGCAATTTGTCGAGCCAGAAGCGCTCGTCCGGATGCGGGCCCTCGATCGGCACGCCGTAATGCGTGGCCAGCGCCTTTGCGCCTGCGCAGTGGTCGATATGACCGTGCGTCAGGAAGACTTTTTCGACGCTCACGTTCTGGCGCGCGATCTCACCCTGGATCACTTCCAGGTCGCCGCCCGGATCGACGACGGCCGCGCGTCCGGTCGCCTCGCAAACGAGCAGCGAGCAGTTCTGCTGGAACGGCGTAACGGGGATCAGTGTGACTTTCATGGATGACTGCGCGGGG
The DNA here is from genome assembly GCF_000472445.1 of Burkholderia sp. WSM2230. Taxonomy (GTDB): domain Bacteria; phylum Pseudomonadota; class Gammaproteobacteria; order Burkholderiales; family Burkholderiaceae; genus Paraburkholderia. The sequence continues at coordinate 237,471 of NZ_AXAJ01000002.1, read as the reverse complement.
AAAACGTTGATTGTACCGGCGTCTCAACCATGCGCGCCGAGGCTCGTCGCACATCTGCAAGCGTTGGGCCAGCGGGCTTTTGTCTGCCGATTTTTGCAGCAATGGTGAAGATTCATCAAGGTTTTCAGTCGCTTAGCAACACAGAATTCTGTTTTGGGTATAATGGAGCCCATGCACGAGGAATCGTGCTGCCACAAGGCGATGCGTCCCCATCAAAAATGGGAGCGCGGATCGCCACTCAAGTAAGGGCTGTCGCGGTATGACGGCCATCAGGTATCGATGCATTCGATGCACACGTCTTGCCCAGCCAGGCGCCGCGCGCCTGCTACGACTCTAACCGTCGTGACGCTGGGTGGGGCCTACGCCGCCGTTCCTGCGCGTTGAACTTCGCGCGCAAGAACGTGTTTGCCACGTTCGATGGCGGCATGTGGGGTCTGGTCAGGCTGCCGGGGACAGGTTGCGCCAGACGTGAAAATTAACCGTGCGGTAGCAGCTGAGTGAGCTGCGTCCGGGCTTCGACGTACTGCGCTCGTCTGCGCGGCGCGTTGTCGTCCCTTGCCGCCGGAGTCGCAGCAACACGCTCAACGATGCGTGATGCGGCTCGACAATGTGATTGCACGTCTTATGAAAACTCGGTTATCCCGTGGTCTGGGGACTCTTTTTGCCTTTTTTGTGCTGGCCGGTTGCGCGACGCCCCCGGGCGCCGACAACAGCGTCGCAAACGCTGTGCCGCTCCGCACGAACAATGGCCAAGCCGCTTCCTTCGGACCGCAAGCCTACGGCAGCGCGCCGGCCTCGGACGCCGCTGCCAAGGGCCCGTCGCTGGCCGACGCGAAGCCCCTCACGGATGACGGCTCCGGCGTGTCGGACTTCCATCAGACCGGCCGCGCCTCCTGGTACGGCCGGGGCTTCCATGGCCGCCGCACCGCGAATGGCGAACGCTACGACATGCACGCGCTGACCGCGGCGCATCGGACGCTGCCGCTCGGCTCATACGTGCGAGTGACGAATCCGGCCACGTCGCGCTCCGTCGTCGTACGAATCAACGACCGCGGGCCATATGCGCGTGGCCGCGTGATCGATCTGTCGATGGCGGCGGCGAACATGCTCGATATGCGGCACGCGGGCACCGCGCGTGTGAAGATCGAAGGATTGACGCAGGAAGAAGCGCGCGCCGCGCGTGAAGAAATGCTCGCGTCGAACTCGGGATCGACCGCGCAGAAGTGATTCTCTGGCGGCGCTCGCAGCGCCGCCGCGTGACATGGGGCAAACGAACACGTTGCGCCCGGTTGTCATAGAACAAGAAGGGCCGCTCATCGGGATGAGCGGCCCTTCTTGTTTTCGTGCGGCTGTGCGACTGAAATGTCGAGATTTGCAGCGCCGCCGTTTCCGCGTTACTCCTCGTCCTTCTTGAGCGCAAGCGCGCGCGTGTAGAGCACGTTGCGCGACGCGCCCGTGATCGCCGCCGCGACCTTCGCCGCGCTGCTTACCGTCAATTCTTCCAGCAGGGTTGCCAGCAACGCGTCGTGATCGTGTTCGCCGGCCGCTTCCTGTCGCGCGCCTTCCACCACCAGCACGAACTCGCCGCGTTGCCGGTTGGGATCGGCGGCGAGCCACGTTGGCCCTTCGGCCAGGGTGCCGCAATGCAAGGCTTCGTGTAACTTCGTCAGTTCTCGCGCGATCAGCAGCTTTCGTTCGCCGCCCAATGCATCGGCCAACGCCTGCACTGTTTCTACGATGCGGTGCGGCGCTTCGTAGAACACCATTGCGTGCGGATGACTGGCCAGCGATTGCAGCGTGGCGGCACGCGCCTTCGGCTTGGGCGGAAGAAAACCGAGGAACGAGAACGTCGCGACCCAATCGCCGGCTGCGCTCAGCGCCGTCGCAAGCGCATTCGCGCCCGGCAGCGGAATCACGGCAAGACCCGCTTCGCGAACGGCATCGACGAGTTTTGCGCCCGGGTCCGAAATGCCGGGCGTACCCGCGTCCGACACATAGGCCACGCGCTCGCCGGCTTGCAGATGTTCGACGATGCGTTGCGCGGCAGCTCGCTCGTTGTGCTGATGGACCGCGATCAGCGGCTTCGAAATGCCATAGCGCGCGAGCAACTGACCAGTGTTGCGGGTGTCCTCGGCGGCGATGCGATCCACGAGTCCCAGCACATGCAGCGCGCGCAGCGTGATGTCGGCGACATTGCCGATTGGCGTGGCCACCACATACAGCGCGGCGGCGGGGTACTGCTGTCCTTGCGCGAGTTCGAAGAGAGGAGTCATGAGGCAGAAAACGCAAACGGACGGAACGAGGCCGTCATTGTGCCACGCAGGGGCAGACGCTCCGGGCGGCGTGCCTGTTGAGAGCGCAACTCGCGCGAAGCCCGCGCCCAGGCCGAAGCCGAAGCCGTGTGCCGTTCCGCCCGACAACTTTTCCGGGCAGGCGGGGTCCAAACTCGTCGGCGCGGCTTTCGAGCTACGCGCGCAGGAGTTTTTGCAGCGCCAGCGCTTGCGTCTGGTCGCGCGCAATGTGTCGTGCCGCGGCGGCGAGATCGATCTGATCATGCGCGAGCGCGACGGTGCGCTGGTGTTCGTCGAAGTCCGGGCGCGCGCGCAACGCAAGTATGGCGGCGCGGCGGCCAGCATCGGCTGGCAGAAACGGCAGCGGATCGTGCGCGCCGCGCAGCATTACCTTGCCACCCAGGTTTCGCGCGCAGGTCCGCAGCCCGCTTGCCGCTTCGACGTGATTGCTTTCGAAGCCGGGCGGCTCGTCTGGTTGCGCGACGCTTTCCGTGCCGACGAAGTCTGACGCAATGCACGGAGAACGCGTGTTAGTGCGATAAACTTGCGCTCGCGTGCGAGCTACGGGGCGGTGGACAACAGGCAGCGCAACAAGGCGACGCACTTCACGACGGCGCATGTCGCGAGGTGTTCCGGGGCCACCTGTTCACGTAACGCGTTGCACCCAAAGTTCGCGGCGCGCAGCAACGCGGCCCGCGCAACTTCATGAACACGACTTCACAACATGGCCGCGCATTGCGGCTCACAAGCGGTAGAAGATAGAGACTCGATGTCAGTCGAACGCATTCAACAACACTTCCGCGATAGCGCGGCAGTCAAACTAGAAGCCCTCGAAGCGTTGTCGATGCCGATCGCCGCAGCGATCGACACGATGTTCGCTGCGCTTGCCAACGGCAATCGCATTCTTGCTTGCGGCAACGGCGGCTCCGCGGCCGACGCGCAACATTTCGCCGCGGAGCTGATCGGCCGCTTCGAACGCGAGCGGCCTGGCTTGCCGGCCGTCGCGCTCAGCACCGATACCTCCGTGCTCACCGCAATCGCCAACGACTATTCGTTTGAGCAGATCTTCTCGAAGCAGGTGTGGGCGCTCGGGCAGCCCGGCGACGTGCTGCTCGCGATCAGCACGTCGGGGAATTCCGCCAATGTGCTTGCCGCGATCGAAGCCGCGCACGAGCGCGAAATGATCGTCGTCGCGCTGAGCGGCAAGGGCGGCGGACGCATGCAGGAAGTGTTGAGCGACACCGACATCCACGTGTGCGTGCCCTCGGATCGCACCGCGCGCATCCAGGAAGTGCATTTGCTGACCATCCATTGTCTGTGCGACGGCATCGATGCCATGTTGCTGGGCGAAGACTGAGATTGATCCGAAGGAGAGCTAGTTGATGAGCGTATTCCGCGTCAAGAAGACACTGGTGAGAACCGTGCTGGTGGTTGGGTTCGCGGCGGGATTGTCCGCGACGTTGCAGGGTTGCTTTCTCGCCGTTGCGGGCGCGGCAGGCGGCGGCGCGCTGATGGCGACCGACCGGCGCACGCTCGGCGCGCAGACCGAAGACCGCGAGATTCAGGTGAAGGCGCTCTCGCAGATCAGCCAGAACCTGCCGGACTCCGCGCATGTGAACGTGACTGTGTTCAATCGTCGCGTGCTGCTGACCGGCGAAGTGGCAGGCGACGCATCGAAGCAGCGCGCCGAGAGCATCGTACGCGGGCTGAACAACGTGAATACGATCGTCAACGAACTCGCGATCATGCCGGCCAGCTCGTTCTCGTCGCGCACGAATGACACGTACCTCGAGACGCGCGTGAAAACTGCGCTGATCGCCGAGAAGGATATTTCGGCGAATGACTTCAAAGTCGTCGCCGAGCGCGGTTCGGTGTATCTGATGGGCCTCGTCACAATGGACGAAGGCAATCGCGGTGCGGACGTGGCGAGCCGCGTGCCGGGCGTCGCGCAGGTCGTGAAGGTGTTCCAGTACATCCAGCCGCAGGAAGCCGCGGCGGCGGCCGCTGCTGCGGCCACGGCGCCAGTCGCCGCATCGCAGCCGGAGGCGAGTGCGGCGACGGTGGGAGCGATTCCGGACTCGTCGGTGAGCGCGCGGCCGCTTGAACAGCAGGCGCCGGCGCCGGTCACGAACTCGAACGCGGTGCATCCGGGCAATCCGAAGGCGACGCAATGAAGCGTGCGGTTGCCGGAGTTCTGATGGAGTTGACGTTGAGCGCGGCGGCGGGCTTGTTCGGCCCCGCAGCGTTTGCTGCCGATGCACCGCGCGGTCAGCGCGTCGCCAGCGCGAATGCGTGCATGGGCTGCCATGCGGTGGATCGCAAGCTTGTCGGTCCGTCGTTTCAACAGATCGCTGCGCGGTATAAGGGTGATGCGGCCGCGCCTGCTAAATTGGCGCGCAAGGTGAAGGACGGCGGCTCGGGCGTGTGGGGCATGATTCCCATGCCCGCGCATCAGTCGATGAGCGATGCGGACATTCGCGCGGTGGTCGATTGGGTGCTGGCGGGGGCGCCCGCGAAGTGAGCTTGGGCGGGAGGTTTTGTCGCGGTTTGTGGCCTGGCAAAACGGAAAATGCCTGTGCTAGAATTGGTCGAATGTTGGGGGGGTAGCTCAGCTGGGAGAGCGTCGCGTTCGCAATGCGAAGGTCGGGAGTTCGATCCTCCTCCTCTCCACCATTCCAACCTGTTGATTGGCTTGAAAAATCAGCAGGATCAATGACTTACGAAGGTGCGGCAGCCGGTGTAACATACACCACCCTTTCGTAAGCTCATGACAAATCATCTTCTGAAGCGCGGTAGTCGCTACTACATCCGCCGTAAAATTCCCCTCGACCTGCAGGCCAAATACCAAGGCCGGAAAGAGATCGTTAAGGCTCTAGGCACGTCCGATCCCCTTGAGGCACGTAAGCTCGTCCGCGAAGAAAGCGTAAGACTGGATCGCGAGTTTGATCGCGTACGTCAGGAATCGTTTTCCCCTGTGCCCCCAGCGGAGCCGGTCTACGATCCGGAGCGGGGCGGCTATGTGTGGCCCCTTGTTCCCGGATATGACTTTGATTTCGCCGCAAGTAAATATGTCCCGACACCGCCGCGCCGTGTACTTACCGCTGCAGAGCAAAAGGCCGTGGAAGCACACGAGGAATGGCTAGCCTATGAAGGCCATGACGAGATAGCTCGGCTGGATCTTGAAGATGAGGCTCGCGAGGAACGTATCGAGGAAGCAAAAGAGGCGCTGCGCCGTCTATGGGCCGAAACCGGCACTGTGCCAACGCCGCCAGTAGCAGCAAGCTCGCCGGTCGTTCGACTATCGCAGGTTAGAGAGACGGCACTGGAAATGACTTCATCCAGTCCTTCCGCCGGTCATCTTGCTGCTTTGGTTGGGCAATGGGCAAAGGAACGGACGCCCGATGTGCGCACAACTAATGCCGCTGATTTGGTTGTGAGGCGGTTTTACGAGCATGTGGGACGTATTCCTGTCGCGAGCATCTCACGCGCCCACGTGGTCGCCTTCAAAGAAAAATTGCTGGAATCCGGTCAAACTCCGGTTAATACCGACAAGCAGTTGACCATGCTACGCGCGCTCCTGAATTTTGCTGTGGCGAATCTGCAGGCCACTTCCAATCCCGCACAGGGTGTAAGGGTGGGGGAGCGAAAGAACGCACGGGCAGCACGCTTACCCTTCGATCTTCCCGCGCTGCAAGCGATATTTTCCACTCCGATCTATACCAAAGGAGAACGTCCGGAGGGCGGTGCTGGGGAGGCGGCGTATTGGTTACCGTTACTTGGGCTGTTCACAGGTGCTCGGATCGAGGAATTGTGTCAGTTGCGACCCGAAGACATCTTTGAGGAGACCTACGGCACGGCCAACGGGGAGTCGCACAAGTGTTGGGTGTTGCGGATAACGGATGAGGGGGCGGGGCAGGGAGTGAAGAACGCTACCAGCATCCGACGTGTTCCCCTCCATCCGGAACTTCTGGCACGTGGATTTTTGGATTACGTCGCCAGTCAGCGTGGCAAATTCCGCGTCTTCGATAAGCTCAAGCCCGACAGTAAAGGTTCGGAGTCCGGGAACTGGTCCAAATGGTTCAGCAAGCAACTAAGGCATGTCTGCAGAGTCGAGAACAAAAAAATGGTGTTCCACAGTTTCCGCCACCTGTTCAAGGACTTATGCCGGAATGCCGGCACCCATGAGGATGTGAGTGATGCGCTATCGGGCCACAGTAGCGGCAAGGTGTCACGCCGATACGGGGGCCTTTCGTATCCCCTCGCGCCGCTTGTTGACGCTGTATCCCGTATTCGCGTACCTGGTCTCCAGCTACCTATCTGATGCACGCGCATACACAGCCCGACTCTAACCCGCGCTTGGCTCAACAGGCGCGTTACTTCTCGTGCGGTGACTCTTCAGTAGGAAACGTCGCCTTGCCGTTTTGTACAAACTCAAGCAGATGCGTCATGCGACGGTAGTGGGCCATCAAAAGCTTCATCGAGATCTCTTCATTCCCGGTGATGGCGTCCATCGCTTCGAGGTTCTTGTAACCCAATCCCTTGGCCAGTTCCACCGAAATGGCGTGAGCCGATTTCAATTGAGCTGCCGTCGCTTTCAGGTTTGCATCCCGGTTTTTTCGGCGCATTTCGTTGATTTCTGTAATCAACTTGTACGCCTTCTTGGCAGCGAAAAGCAGCGAAGGGACCGCTCCGGCAACAACCGGCAGGGCGGCGGCCAACTTATAAATGACGGCGACATTGGATGCTAGGTCAAGCCATCCGGGTGATGTCTTCTTGATACCCGCGATCATCGGACGGTCATCAGCATGAATCTGCTTGTCAAACAGTGCATATGCATGGACGACGCTATAGCCACCTGCCCAAGGGTAGGTAGAAAGAGGATTTTTCTCGTTACTTAATGCGGTATGAGTTTTGTAATCGAGACAGTAAAGCCACGCATAACACTGTTCTAGCAAATGCGGGAACGTGTAGAAGTCCGATAAGCTCCAGTCCTCCGCACCCAAGATAATGCGGTACGTATTTTTCTTGTTCAAACCTCTACCCCGCTCGATTTCTGCTAGTTAATGGGTAAGCCGCTTGCGCTGCTGATCTTACCATTTCTCGTCTAGTCTGCGTCCGGAACGGAGAGCGGTATGTCGAAAACCGCCTGCGCTCGCGCGCTAGATTCGCGGTAAGCAGAGGTCGGCCGCAATTGCAGCAGGAAGCGCGAATGCGGCCGACAGAGAGGGGTTCCAAAACGGAAGTAACTTCAAACCTTGGGAAGCATCTGTCGCACGGCTTCATTTAAATCGATCGAATACTCAGAAACCTTTTTCTGAGAGTCGTCTATTTCATCCGCAATAGCGTTCTGAAGATCTTTGATTCGCTTCCGTTTTGAAGCGTCAGTCTTAGGAATCAGCAATTTTTGAAGGTCCTGAGGGTATAGGCGGTCTCTGATAGATCCCGTAGTAACAATATCAATATAAAACTTATAGAACGGAGTTCGCAGCAGCCCGATAAGATATTCTGCATCGATTCCATCAGGCCGTACGACATGGTAATCCGGACTTATCAGTCCCCCAGCTTGACTTTCATCGATAACACCGACGCTACCGATATTAATGCGCATTGGGTTGTAAATGATATCACCAGCCTCAACCTTCTTTTGGGGTGTCAGAATATCTTCCCCCCGCACCACCTCGCGAGTTGTCACTTTGCCATCACTTGATATGGATAAAAACGAATACTCTGCGTCTAGCTCCTTAGCCGTCTTCGGCCGAAATCGATCTGATACCGGCTTTACTCTTTGGCCTATAGGCTCCATGTGACTTTCAAAATGCTTTATTTTTTCTTGGAATACATAGTACGAGGGATCCATTCTACCGATCAGCTTGCTGGCTCGCATTTTAAATAACACCTTACCGTCTTCTCTCGCGCCCCTGAGCGATTGGTCGCGACGTCTGAAACTCTTGATTCCGTAAAGGCGCTCGGCAAAATCAAATATATCTAACTCTTCCAAATTTCCGTCGGAGCCATCGTTAATATCTTGTAAGATCTGATCCAGATCATTTGGTTCACTGCCGTTCTTTGTCTTATCTCCGCCGAATTCGCTTCCCACATTTTCTGAATCCGCCATAAGTATTTCATAATCATACTGTGGATTCTTAGAAAGCAGTGACTTAAAGTCGGCGAAGTTATCGTCTATTTTTTGGTCATCAATAAAATTCTTTACACTTTGGGTGTATTTCTGAAGATACAGCACCACGGTATTAACGGTAGGTATTCCAGATTGAACAAATGTGTGAGTTGGTAAATTAACTATGCCTCTCACCCATGCATTCTTTAGTATTTGCATGCGTAGATCCGCGTAGGAACCTGCACTCAGCAGCCCGGTAGGGAGGACGATTAGAAGCCTACCTTCTGGTCTCAGCAAGCGAAGCGCTTTTTCGACGAAAAGAACCTCAGTTTTCTGCGACGCCTTTATCTTCCTGCGCGAACCAAAATCGTAATGAGATAAAATCTTGGTGTCTTTTTCACGCGCGCCGAAGGGCGGGTTGGCAAGTATCAACGTGCACCCGCTGCCCTCCACATTCTCATCGTACTCTGTCACTTGATAGGGATTTCCGGAAAAATCCTCGAACGCTAGAGCATTACCGCGAACCACACATTTACCGTCGCCCCACAGTAGCATGTTCATCCGTGCCGTTCTTGCTGCTCGGGGCTCAGCATCAATGCCAAATATCTGTGAAACCTTTATATCTTCGAGGAGAGCATGACGAGTCGTGCCAAGCCGTTTAATCGTCCCGGCCGGCAATACTTCGACTTCGCTCTTCATCTTCTCGTAGGCTTTGATGAGGAAGCCACCAGACCCACAAGCGAAATCAAGAACTACGTCATTCAACGAAACTTCCGCGAGGCTACACATAAAGTTAACGACAGGCCGAGGGGTAAAATACTGGCCTAGTCCCTTGCCTCTTAATTGCGACGGCAAAAATTCTTCAAAAGCTCGGCCTTTAACATCCACATCATCACTTTTCACGCTGAAAGGCTCAAGCTTTTTGAGGAGGACAGCGATTGTTTCAGGTGAGAGATTGATTTCTGAGGTTTCGTCCGAAAGCAGCGGAAATGCGGAGTGCACTACTTCCTTAAAATGGATATTTACCGATCTGGTCGCTTTCTTATGCGACGTCACCAACCAGTTTTCTACATCTTCGGCCGTAAGTCGTTTATGCTTCGAATTCAGAGCGTTTAAGGCCTCATCAGCTGCGCTCATCAAAAGCAGTTTGCTTAACTCATCAAAGGCGGCGGCTGGATCGAGTTTGTCGCCGTCTCTTATGGAATTGTGCAATCCCTTAAAAAATCTTCTATAGTCGCGAATCTTTTCTGCGTCAGGCTCTTGAATCGATCCAGCCGCCTCCGAAGTCGTTCCGGAAATTTCCTTCGATCCAATTAATTTGATGAGCTTGGAAAAACTTTTTTTATTGAGAGTTTCAATGGCGTCACTGATAAGATCAACGCGCTTGTTACCGTGGTAATACGCTCGAAGGCGATACTCTTTTCCGTTGGTTATGAAGCTGAATGGCGACTGCAAAGCAAATGCATACGAATCAGTCTGGCCTGTCGCGCCCGAAATGGCTTCCGTTGGTTTTTTTGCTTCTACGACGACAAGGGTTTCTCCATGCCTTTGAATAACCAGATCAGCCGCTTTGGTCTTAACCTCTCTACCAAAATTCATCTTCACCGGCACTGCCCAGCGCATCTCTTCTTCAGAGTAGCCAAGAATTTCTCTAAAAAGAGTAGTGATTACTTTAACTTCTACGTCCCGCTCGGATGAAAGCGAATCAATCATGGTGGCCGATGCAATAAATTTTCGAATTAAATTTTGATGGTGAAATCCACCTCGCGCACGAGGTCGATATAATTAGGCGCAAAGTGTAACGCAAGCGTGCTGCTTCTTATAGAGAGTATGCATAGTCCCCCGGGCGGAACGTTGACGCTCGCTTGGAAGGTGGAAAACCGGTGCGGCTCCGCCCCGCAACCAACGGTGGGTCACTCGGCGCATGCGCGCTTGACCGTGGCGATGCTTACGCCGAAGCGGTCTGCCGTCTGCGCGATCGTCGCCCCATTCTCGGCCCGCCAGCCTTTAATTTCGGCATAGTCGGCGGCGCGTTGCCTCCCGGTGTACTTGCCCTCAGCCTTGGCAATCGCCACACCTCGGCGTTGCATTTCGGCCCGGTTCTTGTAGTCGGCTTCGCCTTGCGCGGCCATAAAAGCCAGCACTGCATCGCGCGTAGCCTTCTCAATCGGGTCTGTCGCACCTCCGTCAAAGCTCATTCCGTTGAGCGTGCACTCAACCCGCACGCCCATATCCATAAGGCGACGCATTGTGCGGTGCAGTTCGTCGTAGCGTCGGCTGATCCGGTCGAGCCAGCGGACAATCAGGACTCCGCCGTGGCGCAGGTCATGTTCTACGCGTTGCCATTGCTGCCGCTGATCCGGGGCGACATGATAGCCGCTCACACCTTCGTCGACGAAAACATCTTTCTCGCTCACACCATGTGCCGTCGCGTCTGCGTACTGGCTGGCGGCAGATTGCCCGTCCGTGGTGGAGATACGACCGTAGTACAGTTTGCGCATGGCCCGCTGGCTCACTTGAATTAGCGGCTCAATACTAGCCGCTAGCTCACGTACGGTCAACCCTACTGAGCCATCGCGTCGACCGCAAGTCGATGGATCAGCAGGGTATACCCTATTGAGCCGCATCCTGTATTTGTCCGGCCTGTACGCTTAGGCAGAAGTTTCCCGATCCCACCTCGGTTACTTGTATGCTCTCCGTTTTGTCCCGGTAGCGTGCGGCGCCGCAACGCAAGAGCATCACTAGGGGTTCGCGCTCACCGAGTCCCAAATCTGCCGCCTCCGCGCCCGCACGGCGCAGCGCGGCCACCGCCATCGCGAACCACGCAGCCAGGACAACTTTGTTCGGACGGTTCTTGAGCGTTTCTCGCTCGTTGAGTCGCCAGTCTTTCCTCCAACCCTCGTGCGCGCCGGACGCCGCTGACCACGCCCGGACGTATGCCCTCGCCCTTGGCAGTTGGCGGCGCGTCGTCTCGGCTGGCAGTGCGCCGGAACCATAGAATTTCGCTTGCTCTACGCTCGCATTCATGGCGACGATATCCGCGTCCGTTAGCCCTCTTTCAATCGCACCAACCATGAGGCCGCCATTGCAGCGGCTGCACAGCGCCGCTCTCGGTGTTCCCGTCTTATGGCAGTGGTCACTGACCATTGATTGCCGTGGCTTGGCAATCTTACATATCGGGCACTTGCTGCGATTTGCGAGCCAACATACCGTTACCCATTCCCGCTTCTCGTAGGCATTCAGCCGCCAATGATTCCTGTTATCCATTTGATCCAATATTATAGCTTTTGTCGCTTCGCCCGCGCCGCCAATTCGATCTCGGAGCGGTGCGTGAAGTCGCTCGGCCGGCCAACCATATCGGTTGCGCAGCCGCGCGACCGATACTACGTCTCACGGCGAATTATTTCGACGTGGGGACGGCGGTCTCCGCAGATTCCGACGCTTCCCGTTCGCCCAACTTTCCCGAGCCCCCTCCCGCCACCTTTTTTGGCCTGCCCGGTCGTCTAGGTGGGTCACTTTCCCTAGGCGTCATCCATTCGGGCGCGCTCCCCGTTGTCACGGTCATAACTCGTACCGCCGCCTCCTGATCTGCCCGCTTTGGCAGCCCCTCAAACACCTCCCGCAATCGCCTGTTGCGCCCCTGTGGGTGCTTGTGGTCTAGCGGCTCATCTACCCGTGGCAGCGCTCGCGGCTTACCTTTCTTCCCAGCTGTCTGCGGGCGCATCCAAACCGGCCACGCTGTCACTCCAAGGCGGGAGCCTCGCCAGCATGCGTACACAATGCTCCGCCACACCGCCGCCTCCCGCCAACGATTCTCCTGCAAACTCCAAGCGCTACGGATATCAGCACGGTGCGCCCACGGGTGGGTATCGGCTACTTCCTCCGTTCTTCGTTCCTGCTCCCATGCCTTGTGTGCTACTTCTCGGGCTTCCATCTCCGCCCGCCACACATGCTCATTCGCTCGGGCTTCCATCCATTTCCAATGCGTGTGATTCCGTGCGTTTGCTCCCTTCGGCCACTCGGTCTTTTCAGGCGGCTTCTTCCCGGCAAAGTGCTTACGCCATGCTGCTCTGTCCGCTAAGCGCTTTTGGACCGCCCATTGCTGCTGCAGGCTGTCTATTGCGATCATGCATCCCCATAGCCCTTCCTGGGGCTTGTGTAGCCATCGCCTCACAACGACTTTCGCCAATTGGTTCGCCGCTCCGGTTTTGACTGCGGCTGGTGGCTCTGTGGGCATCTGCGCGCCGCCCCAATCCTCTCGGTCCCATTGCAACCATTCTTCGGCCCGCAGTCTTTTGCCTTCCCTACGCATTACTTACCCCGTTGCATGCACAACCAATAGCAATCCTAGATTTAGCTCGCCTAAGTCGCTCGCGCCATTTGGCAAGGCCACCCATTACCCGCCGCCCACTAGGTCCGCCACGTGCCCATACGCAAGCCTGAGGGCATGCCAAAAGGGGTGGGGGGTAGGAAAAATTGCGCGGTCTTCGCCTCTGGACTCCGTCAAGTTCACCGCACGTTATTGCTTTGTCCAAAAAAACCTTCTGATTTGCGCGCGGAAACCAAGGCCCCGCCTACGCCCAGGAAAACCAAAACTGTCGTGCGCGCGCAGGCGTGTGCCTAGCCCATATATAGGCACCCCTATTGGCCGTCTGAGTCGCGAAGGTAAAATTATATCGTTTGATGGACACCTACCCGTTGCGGCGGACATTCACAAACGAAGCACGTTTTCTTGTGTGTGCTTCGTAGAACGCACCGCCATACAACCGCTAGTCATCTGCGGTTTCTGCCCTATAGTTGGCCGGCGATGTTAGGAAAGCCTCAATTTCGGCGACACGCCACCCGGTAGCGCCAGGGCCAAGCTTTACCGGTGCCGGAAAAGTACCGTTTCTCACCCGCTGATATATTGTTGAACGAGCTAAGCCAGTTTCCCTCTCTACCTCCACCCGACGCATGATTGCGTTAGCCGCTCGCCGCATCGGCTCCTCCTTCACAATATCTGTAGAGGCTGGGCCGATTTGCTGCGAAAAACGTTGAGAGGCATTAGTGTGCTCTCGGGCACGGCAACCCGCCTTCACTCCAAACTCAATGAGCATCTCGGCCAGTCGGTCAGCGGCTTGTGACCAATGGGCGAACGCTTCGCAGTAGGACGCTAAAGCGCTAGAGTCAACGGCATCCAGCACGCCAGCATCGCGCAATTGTCTCGCCACGGTAGGCCACAGGGCTACTGCTGTAGGAGACAGACCTTTAAGCAGAATCCGGACCTCGTCACGCTCACGATCGTAGTCACGTCGATGACTCGCCGCCTCGTGACCTATTGACGAAGCCGCGTGCCCTGTGCGGTCCGAATTTCGTTGGTACATGACAGGTCCTCCTTTCGGTTTCCGTCTTGATTGGCTTGGCGGCGCGCTTGCGGGACAAGCCATCTACAGAATCGAGGTTAGGTCATAGCGCACGTGCGCGCAAAGCCGCAATTGCGCCGATTAATAAGGAGGGAGTTTGCTACACTCAGCTGTCACCGCTGCTACATGCGCATTTGTAAGTCACTGATTTTTAAAGTGAAGGGGAGTTCGATCCTCCTCCTCTCCACCAAAAATACATAAAGAAATTCAAGAAGGTCCGGAAAATCTTCAAAAACCCCGTGAGATCAAGGCTTACGGGGTTTTTTGTTGCCGTCAACGTTCGAGCCCGGGTGGCCGCTTCGTCCCTGACACCCACGGCGGTGCGGCCGCGGCCTTATCACGAGCGGCATGGGCCACAGAAGCCAGCACCCTAGCCCCCCACCCCCACCCTAAAAAACCCCACCGTCTCGCTCAACTGCTGCCCCTGCTCCTCCATGGACCGCGAAGCCGCCGCCGCTTGTTCCACCAGCGCCGCATTCTGCTGCGTGACGTTGTCCATCTGCGTGATGGCGCGGTTCACCTGCTCGATGCCGCGGCTCTGTTCGCCCGAGGCCGCCGCGATCTCCGACATGATGTCCGTCACGCGCGCCACCGCATGCGTGACTTCGGTCATGGTCTTGCCCGCTTCGCCCGCAAGCGACGAGCCGTCGCGAATCCTGTCCACCGAATCCGCGATCAGTTCCTTGATCTCCTTCGCCGCGCTCGACGAGCGCTGCGCGAGGCTGCGCACCTCGCTTGCCACCACCGCAAAGCCGCGTCCCTGTTCGCCGGCGCGCGCGGCCTCCACGGCCGCGTTCAGCGCAAGAATGTTGGTCTGAAACGCGATTCCTTCGATGATGCCGGTGATGTCCGCGATCTTCGTCGAACTGTCGCTGATCTCCTGCATCGTGCTCACCACCTGGCCCACCACCGCGCTGCCTTTTTGCGCAACAGACGAAGCGTTCGCGGCCAGCATGCTGCCCTGCTGAGCGTTATCTGCGTTCTGCTTCACCGTCGACGTGAGCTGTTCCATGCTCGACGCCGTCTCCTGCAGCGACGCGGCCTGTTGTTCCGTGCGCTGGCTCAGGTCCATGTTGCCCGCGGCGATCTCGCGCGCCGCGCCGGCAATGCTGGTGCTCGCGTCGCGCACGCGTCCGACGATCGTCGTGAGACGCTCGTTCATCTCGCGCAGCGCGCCGAGCAGTTTGCTGGTTTCATCCTTACCGTCGATGGTGATGCGCGTGCGCAAGTCGCCCTCCGACACTGTCCGCGCAACGTCGATCGCAACGCGCAACGGCCCGCTCACCGCGCGCGTAATCACGACGCACGCACCCGCCGCAAGCGCGACCGCGAACAGCGAAATCGCGATCAGCAGAGCGCGCCGGTTCTCGTAACGCGCTGCGTAGTCGGCAATCATCTGTTCCTGCCGGGCATGCGTGTAGTCCGCGTACGCGTCCGTCGCTCGAATCAGTGCCGCCAGCAGCGGCCGGCACTGATCGTCCATTTTGACGATTGCCTCGTCCCGCTTGTTGGCGAGCGCCAGATTGACGATGTCGGTCGCGACCGGTCCATAAGCGGCCTCCACGCGATCGATCTCCGCCACGAGGCTGCGCGCCTTCTCGGTCGCACCCGAGTCCTTGACCATCTCGTTCAGCTTCTTGAGATTCGCCGCGACGTCTTCGTGGGCGCGCGTGACCTGCGCTTTTTCGATCTCGAGGTCCTCGGGTTTCACGACGAGCACGAGGTTGCGCGCCGCAATCGCGCGGCGATCCACGGCGGTTCGCACCTGAACCGCCATGTCGGCGTGCGCGTTGATGCCGCGCACGAAGTTCGAAAAACCATCGGTGGAATCGGCGAGCGACTTCAGCGCGAGTCCCGCAACCGCAACCACGATCACGGACAACATGCCGAAGCCGGCTATCAGCCTCGCTTTAATAGAAAATCGGTTCAGAGCGGCCATATCTTTGTTTTCTCCAGGGACGAAGCGAGCGCTTCGCAATGGACTCTCAGGTCCGGGAATGGGAGCGTCTATGCGGCCGCCCGGCATACGGTCGGCCCCGCGCGATGTTGCCGTTCCGTACAGGCAGAAAAAGCGGCATCCCATTTATCGGTTATCGGGCAAGTACAAGCGGACTTGAGGGAAGCCGGGTATTCCAATAAAAAAGGCTTGCACGAGATAAAGGCAGTAAACGCGAATTGCAGTGCAAATCGCCGGGTTTTTTGCGCTTGCTGCGGCAACCTGCCACCGCGTTGACGCAAGCCGCGAAGAGGGTGACGCCGCAGCGCGGCAGCATGAGCAGCCATCATCGTTGCGTTGTCAATCTTCGTAAGCGGCATGCAAGGCGGCAAAGACCCGTCTGTTCCACGATTTGGGCGGCGACCACCTCTGGTACGCTACCGCTTTGCCGACGCGCCACTGTGGACGCGTTTTCTTCCTTTTTCGCGCGTCAAGGCCGCGCTTGTCCGAATCCAACATAATGGTCACGCGTCGTCCGAACATCATCATTGCGATCAGTGGCGTGCTGGCCAGCGCAATCCTCGCAATCGCTGTGTGGGTACTCGCGCAAATGCACGACGACGCGTTGCGGCGCGCGCAGGACTCGGTCTTCAACGTCTCGCTGCTGGTGGAGCGCGACGTGTCGCGCAATCTCGAGATCTACGATCTGTCGATACGCAGCGTGATCCAGGGCTTGAAGCAGCCGGGCGTGCTGCAACTCGATTCTTCGCTGCGGCAGATGGTGTTGTTCGACGGCTCGGCGTCCGCGAAAGACATGGGCTCGATCCTCGTGATCGACGAGACCGGCTACATCAAGTTCGATTCGCAGTTCGTGCCGCCGCGCCACGTCTATCTCGGTGACCGCGACTATTTCAAGGTTCATCGCGATTCGCCCAACGTCGGGCTGTACGTCAGTCACCCGTTCATGCCGCGCTCGACGGGCACCGACATCAGCATCGGCCTGAGCCGGCGCATTTCGAAGCCCGACGGCAGCTTCGGCGGCGTGGTGGTGGGCACCATGCGCCTCAGATATTTCCGCAGTCTCTTCGACGGCATGCACCTGGGCGCGGGCGGATCGATGGCGCTGATGCTGAGCGACGGCACGATGCTGATGCGTCGTCCGTACGATCCGAAGATCATCGGCATCAATCTGACAGGAACGGCCAACTATTCGCGCTTCGTACAGCAGCCGAGCGGCGACTTCTTCGGCACGGCGGCAATCGACGGCGTGGAGCGCTGGTACGCATTCCGCCATATCGACATGTATCCGCTGATCCTCGACGTGGCGCTCTCCACGCGCGACATCTATGTGGGCTGGCGCCGGCGGGCGTGGATCATCGGCTCGCTGATCGCCGCGCTCGACCTCACCCTGATCGCGCTGGCCGTGCTGTTCGCGCAGCAGATGCGGGGGCGTCTGCTCGCAGAAGAAGAGTTGCGCGTACTGGCGCGCACGGACGGTCTGACGGGCGTGGACAACCGCCGCGCCTTCGAGCAAGCCGTGGAGAACGAGTGGCGCCGCGCGCAGCGCGACGGCGATCCGCTCTCCTTGCTGCTGATCGACGTGGACAATTTCAAGGGTTTCAACGACCTGTACGGCCATTCGGCCGGCGACGACGCGCTCATCATGGTGGCTCAATGCATCGCCCGGAACGTGCAGCGCCCCGGCGACACGACGGCGCGCTACGGGGGCGAGGAGTTCGCCGTGCTGCTTCCGGACACCGACGAGGCCGGTGCCCTCTCGCTCGCCGAGAAGATCCGCGCGGCCGTCGAGGCGATCGCGCTGGGCCACGTGGCGAGCTCGCACCATGTGTTGACCGTGAGTATCGGCGTCGCGACCATGCGGGGCGAGGCGCTCTCGATGAGCCGCGTGCTTGTCGACGCCGCCGACCAGGCCCTGTATGCCGCAAAGGATGCCGGCCGCAATCGCGTGTTCCCGTATCCGGCAGGCGCGCCGGCGGGAGATGGCAGCTTAATGATCGTGGCCAGCCGGTGAGTCGCACGAATTTCACCGGGTAATATATTGCGCGGCAATTTAACCCGGGTATAATTCGACAAGTTCCTGAACCCGGAGTTTGTCGTGATAACGCATTCCCGCACCTGCAGCGCCTTTGAAGGTCACCGTCTGATCGCTTCCGGCGAGTCGCCGCTGGTGGCTCTCGCCGTAAAGGAAGTACTAGAGCGCGGCGAGCAGGCACCCGTTCTTGTTTTCGACGACACGACCGCGGCTCCCGTCGAATTCGATTTGCGTGGCACTGCGGAGGAGATCGTTGCGCGCCTGAATCCCGCGCAGCGCGAACCCGCCAGCAACGCTATCAACGCCAGCAACGCAGCCGACGCCGCCAGCGACGAAGCCGCAGCCGACGCATCCGAAGCCGCCGACGCAGCAGCCCCACGCGGTCGCGGACGGCCGAAGCTCGGCGTGGTCCCGCGCGAAGTGACCTTGTTGCCGCGTCATTGGGACTGGTTGAATGCACAGCCGGGCGGCGCGTCGGTGGCGCTGCGCAAGCTGGTCGAGACGGCGCGCGCGGCGGGCGAGCATCGCGACCGCAAGCGTGCGGCGCAGGAGGCGGTGTATCGCTTCATGACCGCCCTGGCCGGCAATCTGCCCGATTACGAGGACGCCACCCGAGCGCTTTATGCCGGCGACCGGCTGCGCTTCGAAGAAAAGATCGCGCAATGGCCCGAAGATGTCCGCGCCTACACGGTGCGGCTTGCTGCAAACGCGTTCCAAACTCACAACTGAGTCGCGGCACGCTCGAAACGAGAGCTGAAACCAGAACATCTGGCCCGCAGGCGAAAAAAAACCGCTCACACTCGGCGAGCGTGAGCGGGAAGTCGGAGAGTTACAACAACATCGCATGCGCTGCCTGAGGTCAGCGCAGCGGGAGAAGTCTACGAGGCGAATCACCGGCCTCCTATCGGACGAATCTCAAAGCTGGGCGTCGGAGTCAACGGCTATGAGAACGGAACTAAAACTAATGACGCAGGCGTCATACGCTCGCGTCGTCCCGCGCTGCGCTCCCAGCCCACATTCACGCGATTTTGCTCGCGCTTGCCACCTCCAATTGCACTCCGTACACTCGCGCGTGATTCCGAACGGCGCTTCTTTTGCGCGCCGTCGTCCACGAAAAACGCCGAATAGAGGAGAACCCCCGCGATGGCCGATTCCTATTTCCCCCGCTGGCGCGCGCAGCCAGACGCCGTCGAGGGGCGCATTGTCGATACCGATGAACGCCTCGCCTGGCCGCAGATGTTTGCGATGGGCATTCAGCACGTCGTCGCCATGTTCGGCTCGACGGTGCTCGCGCCGTTGCTGATGGGCTTCGATCCCAACCTGTGCATCTTCATGTCGGGCATCGGCACGCTATTGTTCTTCGTGCTGGTCGGCGGCCGCGTGCCGAGCTATCTGGGCTCGAGCTTCGCGTTCATCGGTCTCGTGATCGCAGTTACGGGCTACGGCGGCCACGGACCGAACATGAACATTCCGGTCGCGTTGGGCGGCATCATCGCGTGCGGCGTGGTGTACGCGATCATCGGGCTGATCGTTTCGGCGGTCGGCACGCGCTGGATCGAAACGCTGATGCCGCCGGTCGTGACGGGCGCGATTGTCTGCGTGATCGGGCTGAACCTCGCGCCAATTGCAGTGCGCGGCGTGAGCGGCAGCAACTTCGATTCGTGGATGGCGCTCGTCACCGTGCTGTGCGTCGGCGCCGTCGCAGTGTTCGCGCACGGCATGCTGCAGCGTCTGCTGATTCTCGTCGGCCTGCTGATGGCGTACGTGATCTACGCGATCGTGACGAACGGCCTCGGCATGGGTAAGCCGATTGACTTTTCGATCGTGGCGAACGCCGCGTGGTTCGGCATGCCGCACTTCACCGCGCCGGTGTTCAACATGCAGGCCATGACGCTGCTCGCACCCATCGCGGTGATTCTCGTCGCGGAAAACCTTGGGCATATCAAGGCAGTGAGCGCGATGACCGGGCAGAACCTCGACCGCTATATCGGCCGCGCATTTCTCGGCGACGGACTTGCGACAGTCGTGTCCGGTTTCGCAGGCGGCACGGGCGTGACGACCTATGCCGAGAATATTGGCGTGATGGCGGTCACCAAAATCTATTCGACGCTCGTGTTCGTGATCGCCGCTTTGATCGCGCTCGTGCTCGGCTTTTCGCCCAAGTTCGGCGCGGTGATCCAGACCATTCCGGGTCCGGTGCTGGGCGGCGTTTCAATCGTCGTGTTCGGGCTGATCGCGGTGACGGGCGCGCGCATCTGGGTCGTCAACAAAGTGGACTTCTCGGACAACCGCAATCTGATCGTGGCCGCGGTCACGCTCGTGCTCGGCGCCGGCGATTTCTCGCTGAAACTCGGCGGCTTCGGTCTTGGCGGCATCGGCACTGCGACTTTCGGCGCGATCATTCTGTACGCGCTTCTCAGAAGAAAGCCGGCGCAAGGGCCGGTGGCCTGATCTTCGCGCGGCAGCGGCGCGCGCTTTGAAATAAGCGCCGCCGCCGGAAACCGCGTCTCAATGCAGCGTTACTTTCTGCGCGCAGTCAGCGCTGTCTCTGACAGATCCACTTCGTGCATGAGCTTGTTGAACGTCTCGTCGTTGATGGTCTGACTGCTGCGCAAGCTGAGCAGCACCTGACGCTCGGCACGCATCGCCGAGAGCTTCATGCGAAATTCCAGCGCGTCCGCGCGGCGCGCCATTTCGCGCGGTTCCTGATCTTCGCCGAGCGCGGTCAGCCTGCGGCGATAAACATCCATGACTCGCGCGGTGACGTCGGCGGCATACGCGGAGGCGGATTCGTCCAGGTTCGCGCACGCCTTGTCGTGCAAGTCGTCCACCGCGCGGATCGCGGCTTGCGCGGCCATCGTGCGCGCCAGCGCTTCTTCTGCGGCGTGCGGGTCCTTGCCGCGGCGCCATCCGCGCAACAGCAACGGCAGTGCGATCACGCCGACTACAAGCGACAACAGAATCACGCCCGATGCGATGAAAATCGCAAGGTCGCGCCCAGGCAATTCCGCGCCGCCCGGCAAAGTCTCGGGTAAGGACAACACGCCGGCGAGCGTCACCGCGCCTCGTACGCCCGCAACTGTCGTGACGGCCACGGTGCGCAGTCCCGGCACCGCATTCGCGACGCCATGGCGCGCCGCGCCGCGGCTCGCGAACCAGCGCAGCAGCCAGACCCACACGAAGCGCATCGCATACAGCGCCGCTCCGACGGCCGCGATGTAGCCGATCAGCCGCCACACCTGCGCGTCGCTCGTCTGATGCGCGTCGAGCAGCGCGCGGCCAAGAATGTGCGGGAACTGCAGCCCCAGCAGAATGAACACCATGCCGTTGAAGACGAACTCGATCATCATCCACGTATTGTTTGCCCGCAGGCGCGACGCGACGGGCCCGGATGTCGCGAGCGTCGTGTAGTTCATCATCATGCCGGCGGCGACTGCCGCGAGGATTCCCGAGAGTTCGAAGCGTTCGGCGATCAGATAGGCGGCGAACGGAATCAGCAGTGTCATCACGACGCCGGGCGCAGGGTCGCCTTCCTCCGCGAGATTCAAAAAGCGCACCGACACGAAGCTGAACAGCCAGCTCACCGCGGCGCCCGTTGCGAGCCCGCCGGCCGCGATGATCACGAAGCTGATCGACGCGTCGCGCAGCGAAAACACGCCGGTCAATGCGGCCGCAATCGCGAACTTGAGCGCGACGAGGCCCGACGCGTCGTTCATCAACGCTTCGCCTTCCAGAATGTGCATGAGCCGGCCCGGCACCTTGCCCTTGCCGGCGATGCCGGAGAGCGCGACCGCATCGGTCGGCGACAACACGGCGGCGAGGGCGAACGCGACAGGCAGCGGCATCGACGGCACCAGCGCGTGCACAAAGTATCCGACGGCGAGCACAGTCATGAACACGAGGCCGAGCGCGAGCATCAGGATCGAGCGCCGCGCCATGAAAAATTCGCGCTTCGGAATGCGCCATCCGTCGGCGAACAGCAATGGCGGAATGAACAGCATCATGAAGATTTCCGGATCGAACGTGACGTGCAGGCCGAGCTTCGGCCATGCGAGCATCGCGCCCATCGCGATCTGCACCAGCGGCAATGGCAACGGCAGCAAGCGCGTCGCGACGCCCGAGGCCGCCACGGCAAGCATAAGAATCAATACGGTGAAGACGATTTCCATCGGTACAGGACTTGGGAATTGCGACGATGCGGACAGGCTTCGCCGGGCAGCGCGGAGAGCGGCATGACGCGCGCCGGCGTGAATAGCCCGAAGCACGGATAACGAAGCCGGGCGGCGAAGCTGCAACTGGAGTGCGCAGTGCAGACCGCGAGTTTAGCTTGGGATCGCGCGACGCGCAGTGAAGCGGCCAGTTGCGCCGTGCTTGAGCGAAGCCGTGGGCGCCGCGAAAGCCGCAAGAGCCCACGCGTACCGCAACGGCCGTGAGGGCCACGCCCGTCTGCACCCCAACGGTGCGGGCCCGCCCATGCATGGCGCACACCCCGTATCGCCGGTGCACTCTTTTACGCGAGTTACATCGCTATGTGCGCAAGCGTGCGCATGGAGCTTGCTTAAGCCATACCGATGACGCACATTTTGGAGCAGTGGCGCCGTGGGTTGTTCGCATCCGCGTTCGGACCGGCCCGGCTCTCGCGTGAGAGGATTGCATGACGATTGCGCAACAGGAAAGGACGGCCACCGCGCCTCACGGCTTCGACGTCGAAATGGCCTCGGGCCTCGAACGTTTTTCGGTGCAGCACGGCGAGCTGACGCTGACGAGCGTGTTTCAACCCATCTTCAGCCTGTCGCATATGCGGGCTGTCGGTTATGAAGGCCTGCTGCGCGCGCACGACATGCTCGACAGGCCGGTGTCGCCGCTCGACGTTTTCGGCGAGGCGGCCCGCGTCGGCGACGTCCTGCAGCTCGACCGGCTCGCGCAGACGCTGCACCTCGAAAACTTCAAGGTGCTCGGCGCCGAACGCGAGTGGCTGTTTCTCAACGTGCATCCGGGCGCGCTCACCGATCCGTATCTGTCGGCCGCGTTGCTCGCCACGCTCAAGCGCCTCGGTTTGCCGCCGCGGCGCATCGTGCTCGAAGTGCTCGAGCATCGCGCGGAAGATCTGGAGCGTCTTGCGGATGCCGTGCGTCAATTCCGCGAGCGCGGCTTTCTGATCGCGCTCGACGACTTCGGCGCCGGGCACTCGAACGTCGAGCGCATCTGGCAACTGAATCCGGATATCGTCAAGCTCGACCGCATCATGCTGTCGCACGCCGCGCATCGCGCCGACATGGCGACGATCCTGCCTGGCCTCGTCGCGTTGCTGCACGAAGCGGGCAAGCTTGTGCTGATTGAAGGCGTGGAAACGGAGCATGAAGCGCAGATGGCGCTCGCATGCAACGCCGACTTCGTGCAGGGTTTCTTCTTTGGACGCCCGAGTCCGGGCGCGGCCGATGCGACTCATGCAGCCACGTGCATCGGCGAGCTCACCGAGCGTTATCGCGATCAAACCGAAGCGCGCGAGCGCCGCAACGCAAGCCGCCTCGCACCTTATCTGCGTGCGTTCGAACGCGCGGCCGAGCGGCTTGCGGCGGGCGAGCCGCTCGAGGAAGTATGCTGGAATTTTCTCGCGCTCGATCACGCCGCGCGCTGCTTTCTGCTCGACGCCAAAGGGCGGCAGGCCGGCCGCAACGTCGTTCTGCGGGCCGACCGCGCGGCGCATGAAACGCGCTTCCTGCCGCTCGCCGACGCGCAAGGTGCGAACTGGCTGCGTCGCCCGTACTTTCGCGATGCGATCAACGCACCCGAGCGCGTCCACGTCACGCGCCCGTATCTGTCGATCAACGAGGCGCTGCCATGCGTGACGTTGTCGGTAGCCACGCGCGTTGGCGAGAAGACCTGCGTGCTGTGCGGCGATATCGACTGGGTGGACGAAGAGCGCATCTGACATCATGTCGTTTTTAACGACACCCCGTTGCGCTCATGTCCGTTCTGCTCGAAGTCATTGCCACTACCGTTGCCGACGCACGGCTCGCCGCGCAAGCGGGCGCCGACCGCCTCGAACTCGTCACAGCGATGGGCGAGGGCGGGCTCACGCCAGGCATCGGCCTGATCGAAGCCGTGGTCGACGCGGTCAGCATCCCTGTGAATGTGATCGTGCGTCCTCACAGCCGTTCGTTCGTCTACGACACCGACGATCACGCCGTGATGTTGCGCGACGTGCGGGCCGTCAAGGCTGCGGGAGCGAACGGCGTGGTGATCGGCATGCTGAACGCTCACGGCGAGATCGACCGCGAACAGCTCGCACGCGCGATCGACGCCGCCGATGGTCTTGCCATCACCTTCCATCGCGCGTTCGATGAAGTGCGCGATCAGCGCAAAGCGCTTGACGTGCTGCTCGGTTTCGACGCGGTGACGAATGTGCTCACGTCAGGCGCAAAGCCCTCGGTGCTGGATGCCGAAGCGACGATTCGCGAGCTGGTGCATCAAGCGTCGGGATCGCGCTGCACGGTGCTGGCGGGTGCCGGTCTGACGGTCGATGCGGTTGCAGGCTTCGTGAGCCGGACGCAAGTTGAAGCGGTGCATTTTGGATCGGGCGTGCGCATGGGCGGCAACGGGCTCGCGCCGATCGACATTGAAAAGCTCGCACGCGTCAGGGCATTGCTGAACGCGCAATCGGCCAACCCGCGAGCGCAATAGACGCTACGCCCGGGCGAACAAAAAGCCGCTTCGTGTTCACGCACGAAGCGGCTTTATCAGCAAACCATCACGCACCGCGCAACACGACACACATCACGTGCGCAATGACGCTCACTTGGCCACCACCACGGGAATGCCGCGCAACTGCCCCGCGCCTTTCACTTCTTCAAGTGACTTGTTCACCGACGCACCTGTCGCCGCTTCGATCCGTAGGCGCGCGGCGAGATCGCGTTCGCCGCGCTTCACAGCCGCGAGATTCGCGAGCTTCACGTGACCATAGCCGCGCACGCGGGCATGCAGATCGGCGAGCTTCGCGACGTCTTCGAGATTGCCGGCATCGAGCTTCGCGACCGCGCGCTGCATCGTGCATTCGTAATCGTCGGCGAGTTCGCGCTCCATCTTGCGCTCGAGCGTGCGGCCGAACGGGTCGAGCATGGTGCCGCGCAATCCGCGTACTTTCGCGAGTCCGCCGAGGACCGGCCACATCCATTGACCGAAAGTCTTCTTGGTTGGACGCGCGCCGTCATGCGCGCGCGTGAGCGTGGGCGGCGCGAGATTGAACTTGATGCCGAAGTCCTTGCCGGCCACGCCTTCAAATTGCGCCTCGAGCGCCTCGCGGAATGCCGCATCCGTATGCAGGCGCGCCACTTCGTATTCGTCCTTCACGGCCAGCAGACGATAGAACGTGGTGGCGACCGCACGCGTCACGCGTTCGCTGCTGGCGTCGACGGCATGCTCCGCGCGGCGCGCCGCATCAACGAGCGCCCGGTAACGCTTCACATAGCTCGCGCCGCCATAAGTCTGCAGACGGCCTTCGCGATGCGCGATCAATTCATCGAGCGTATCGACTCGCACCGTTTGCTTCACCGCATGCCGTGCCTGCCACAGCGATTCGAGCGCGGCGGGATCTCCGGCGGCAAGACGGCCAATTGAAAACGCCAGTTGATTCATCTGCACTGCGACGTTGTTCAATTCGATTGCACGCATCAGCGCGCCGAACGACACAGGCACGAGACCGAGTTGCCACGCAAAGCCGAGCATCAGAATGTTGGCGCCAATCGTGTCGCCGAGAAAGCGCGTGGCGAGCGCCTGGGCGTCGCAGGTCGACAGGCGCTCGGCGCCCGCGGCGTGCCGCATCTTGTCGATCAGCGCGTCGGCGTGCAGCGTCGCGTCGGGGTTTGTCACGAAGGTGGCGTTCGGAATCGCATGCGTGTTGACGACAATGCGCGTGCGGCCGTGACGCACCGTCTGCAACGCGTCGGCGCTTGCGCCGACCACCATGTCGCAGGCGAGCAGCACGTCGGCCTGTTGTGTGTCGATACGAACCTGGTTGAGCCACTCGTCGCGCGCGGCGAAGCGCACGAACGACAACACGGAGCCGCCTTTTTGCGCGAAGCCCATGAAGTCGAGCACCGACGCGCTCTGGCCTTCCAGATGAGCGGCCATGCTGATCAATGCGCCGACCGTCACGACGCCCGTGCCGCCGACGCCCGTCACCAGAATGTCGTACGGCGCGGCGTCGAGATGCGTCGCGGGTAGCCGCAGTGCGTTGACCCGTTCGGCCAAAGCTTGCGGGTCGAACGCGACGCCCGCGGCTTTCTTCAGCTTGCCGCCTTCCACCGTTACGAAGCTCGGGCAGAAGCCGTTCACGCACGAGTAGTCCTTGTTGCACGACGACTGATCGATGCGGCGCTTGCGTCCCAGCACCGTTTCAACCGGCTCAACCGACAAACAGTTGGACTGCACGCCGCAATCGCCGCAGCCTTCGCACACTTCTTCGTTGATGAAGAAGCGTTTGTCCGGATCAGGGAATTCGCCTTTTTTCCGGCGACGGCGCTTTTCGGCCGCGCACGTCTGGTCGTAAATGAGCACGGTCACGCCGTCGGTATCGCGCAACTCGCGCTGCACGGTGTCCAGTTCGCTACGGTGATGGAACGTGGTGCCCTTCGGGAACAGGTCGTGATGACCGTCGTATTTCTCCGGCTCGTCGCTGACCACGACGAAGCGCGATACGCCTTCAGCTTCCACCTGACGCGCGATCTGCGGCACGGAGATGCTGCCGTCGACCGGCTGGCCGCCGGTCATCGCAACGGCATCGTTATAGAGAATCTTGTAGGTGATCGTGGCTTTCGCGGCCACCGCCTGGCGGATCGCGAGAATGCCCGAATGAAAGTACGTGCCGTCGCCGAGATTCTGGAATACGTGGCGCGTTTTCGTGAACATGGAGTGCGAGGCCCAGTCCACGCCTTCGCCGCCCATCTGGATGAGGCCGGTGGTGTCGCGCTCCATCCACGAAGCCATGAAGTGACAGCCGATGCCCGCCTGCGCGATGGATCCTTCCGGCACTTTCGTCGACGTATTGTGCGGGCAGCCCGAGCAGAAGTACGGCGTGCGCTTCACGCTGTCGGCGGCATTCGAAAGAATCTGCGGCGCGACGAGATCAACCACGCGTTCCCGGCGATCGAGCGCGGGCTTGTGTTTCGCGAGCCATTCCGCGAACACCGGCAGGATCCGCGAAGGCCGCAATTCACCGAGCGACGAGAGCAGCATGCTGCCGTCTTGCGCATGCTTGCCGATCACCACGGGCCGCGCGTCTTGCGTGCGGTTGTACAGATAGTCCTTGATCTGCTGCTCGATGACAGGACCTTTCTCCTCGATCACGAGCACTTCCGAAAGACCCGCGACGAAGGTGTCGATGCGCGTCATTTCCAGCGGAAACGACAAGCCCACCTTGTAGATGCGCACGCCGGCCGCGTCGAGATCCGCGACCGTCAGATCGAGCCGGCGCAGCGTTTCCATCAGGTCGAGATGCGCCTTGCCGCACGTGACAATACCCACGTTCGCATGCGGACTCGGCGTGATCCATTTGTCGATGCTATTGGTCTTCGCGAAGTGGCGCACCGCGTCGAGCTTCGCGTGCATTCGCGATTCGATGGTGAGGCTCGGCAAGTCGGGCCAGCGGTTGTGCAGTCCGCCCGCCGGCACTGCGAAATCTTCGGGCGCGGTCCATTCGGTTCGCAGCGCGTCGAGATCGACGGTCGAGCCGGATTCGACGGTCTCGGAAATCGCCTTGTAGCCGACCCACGCGCCCGAGAAGCGCGACAGCGCCCAGCCGTACAGCCCGAATTCGAGCATGTCGGCGATATTCGACGGATTCACGACCGGCATATGCCAGGCCATCATGGCGAAGTCGCTCTGATGCGGCATCGACGATGACACGCAGCCGTGGTCGTCGCCGGCCACCACCAGCACGCCGCCATGCGGCGACGAACCGTACGCGTTGCCGTGCTTGAGCGCGTCGCCCGCGCGGTCCACGCCAGGCCCCTTGCCGTACCACATCGCGAACACGCCTTCGACGGTGCGTTCCGGGTCGGCTTCCACGCGCTGCGTGCCGAGCACCGCCGTGCCGCCGAGCTCTTCGTTGATCGCGGGCAGAAAGCGTATATCGCTCGCGCTGAGCAGTTTCTTCGCCTTCCACAATTGCTGATCGACCATGCCGAGGGGCGAGCCGCGATAGCCGCTGATAAAACCCGCGGTGTTCATGCCGCGCGCCTTGTCCAGCGCGCGCTGCATCAGCGCGAGGCGCACCAGCGCCTGCGTGCCGGTCAGAAAGATGCGGCCGCGCGTTGCGGTGAGATTGTCGGACAGCTTGTAGTCGGCGAGAGCGGGCGTGCCGTCGATGGGCAGGCGAGCGGTCATGGGTGAGTCTCCGTAATTTTGTATTCGCGCGCGTGGCGGGAACCGCGAAGCTCGCGCAGCGAAAGAGACTCTATTTTTTAGCGCCGATCAGAGTGGATTTTTTCTACTTTGCGCGTACGTAGGCGAAGGGCCGCGAAGAGCGGCGCGTTTTCACGCGCTTTTGAGATAGATATGCCACAGCGACGGCGCGTACGGGTATGCCCTGGTCTGTGGCAGACGCTGCTGCGAAGCGTGTGCCCGGGGCGGCTCACCCGCCGTTGCCGCAGTTTATGGACGAGCACCCGCGCCAACAGGCGCCTCGTCGAGCGGCACGATCTCGTGAAAGTGCGCATAGTCGATATGG
This sequence comes from Burkholderia sp. WSM2230, assembly GCF_000472445.1. GTDB lineage: Bacteria > Pseudomonadota > Gammaproteobacteria > Burkholderiales > Burkholderiaceae > Paraburkholderia. The sequence continues at coordinate 208,948 of NZ_AXAJ01000002.1, read as the reverse complement.
CTCACGCTGTCCCGCTCGCTCATGATGTCGACGAAACGGTGGTGCCAGTAAATCTGGTCGCACGGCCACATATGGCGCGCCTGCATGGTTTGCGAGGTCGATTCGTCGACGCCTTCCAGTGTCAGCAGCAAAGACGTGTCCCGCGCCTTCAGCGTTTCAGCGGTCTCGCCGAAGAGCGGACTGTCTTCGTCGATTATGTGCATCAGAGTCCAGCCGAGCTTGAACACAGGATGTTGATCGCGCACGAGTGTGAGGTCGTGAAGCCGGCGCAATGTGTAGCCTTCGGCTGTGGTTTCGCGCCGCAGAATGCGCAGCCGCGCGTGCGCTTCGGCAATCACGTTCTGACGACCGTTGGCCGCGCGCACCATCAGCGTCATGTGGCCGTCGAGCGGCCGGATGACCGCGTGGCGCGCGAACATGATCTTGGCGTGCGGACGCGAGAAGCGCGCGAAAATGAGGCCGGTCGCCAACGCAATGCCCGACATGCCGACGAAGATTTCGAGCGTCGCGATCCAATGCGCGTAGACCGTTTGCGGATGCATGTCGCCATAACCGACCGTGGCGAGCGTCTCGACGCTGAAGAAAAACGCGCCGCCGAAACCCGGCGGATACTGGTTGGCGATGGACGCGTCGCCGAGCATATAAAGCGTGGCGAAGGTCGTGTTGAGCAACAGGAACAGCACCGCCAGCGAGACGAAAAACATCGGCCAGCGAACGGTCAGCGCGCGGTGATACAGATCCTGCCAGAACGGCATCGGCATGCCGTGCGCAATGACCACCCGGTCGTCGAGACGCAGTTCGCGGCTGCCGCGCGAGCGGCGTTTCGGCGCGCTACTTTCAGCGTCGCCGATACCGGGAAAACGTTCGGTCGGTTCGGTAGCCATCGCGTGCTCATCAAATGAAAACGGCGCAAGCGTAGCACGGCGCCTTGCTGGCCGAACGCGGCTTCGCTTCGTGCGATGGGACCTGCGGGCAGCGCTTTACGGAAAGGCGCGCGGCTTCGGAATGCCCGCGCCGTGTTCGATGTCTTCGACCGCTTGCTGATGTGCCGCGGCGATGGCTTGAACTGCGTCGCCGTAACCGTCGTCGCCGCCGACGGTCGTCCACGGCTTCACCGCTTTCTCGCGGTGGCGGATTTCGTATTCGGCGTCCCAGCGCGCGCCGCTGAGTTCGATGGGGCGGACGTGAATCGAGTACACGCCGTAGAGGAACAGCTGTTCAGCCATGATCGCCTCCAACCATTGCGTTCAGGCGGCGCGGCGCGAGATCAAGGCGCGCCGCGCCAGTCTGCCTACAGTTCGATTTCCCCGAGTATGCGATGAGCGAGCGCCTTCGCTTCTTCCAGTGCCTCGCCTGGCGTGGACGAGGTCGCCTCGACTTCATAGACGGTCGTTTCCTGGTCCTCGCTGGCTTCGCCTTCGTCGCGCGCGAGCGTGACCACGCCTTGCCAGGTGTCCTGATCGAGCTCTCTTACCGACGCGGTGGCCGTGTAGATGCCTTTGGTGTAGGTGATGTCCTCCATGGCGTCGCTCCTTATTCCAAAGGTTACGGTGTTTTCATGCTAGCACGGCGATTGCGCGTCGGCAGGAGGGCCGGCGCGCGTCGTGCGCGGCACGCACACGCGAGCAACACCACATTAAAACGCCAGCGTTACAACAGCGCGACGACCTCATCCAGCGACGGTGCATGCGCGCCCGCATGCCGGCAAGCCGCCGCGCCCGCCGCCAGCGCAAACGCAAGATGCTCCGGCCACGCGCGCTGCGGCGCGGTCATCAGGCTGAACAGCAGACCGCCGATCGAGGCGTCGCCGGCGCCGACGGTGTCCACCACCTCGACGCGCGGCGGCCGCGCCTCGGCCGTCATCGCGCCGTCGATCAGCAGTGCCGTCTCGGGCCCGCGAGTGACGAGAATCGCGGCGCTCGGGTTCATCGAGCGGAGTTGCGCAAGTGCATTGGCTTCGTCGTCGGTTTTGAAGAGCAGGCGCAGGTCTTCGTCCGATACCTTGATCAGGTCGGCGAGCGCGGCCATCTTGCGCAGCGTGGGCTCGTAGCCGTGCTCCATCAGGTTGCGGTAATTCGGATCGAAGCTGATCTTCACGCCGCGCGAACGCAGCTGTGCGGCAAGCGCGGCAAGCGTGTCGCCAAGCGGCTGACGAACGAGGCTGATGCAGCCAAAGTGCGCCCACTTCACGCCCTCGATCCAGCCGGCCGGTAGGCGGGCCGGATCGAAGGCGAGGTCCGCGCCGTTTTCGCCCATGAAGAAGTAAGCGGGCGGATGCGTGCGATGAACGATTGCAAGCAAAGGCGGGCGCTCGACGCGCTGCATGAAGCGCATGTCGAGGCCGGCCGCGACGCTCGCGTCCCACAGCTCGTCGGAGAAATTGTCGACGCCGAGCGAACCCGCGCACGCGGTCGGCAGGCCGAGCCGCGCTACGCAGCGCGCCACGTTCCAGCCGGCGCCGCCGGGACGCGACAGCCATTGCGAGGCGCCAGTGCGCACGAGATCGGTGAGTATGTCGCCCGCCGAAACGAAGACGGGCAGTTCGTTGTTCGCGCTTATGGTGGTCATTTTGCGTGCTCCGCGGAAACGGCTGCGGCGGTCGCGCCGTCGGGCAGCGCGTGCGCGAGCACCTCGTAGCACGCGCCCATGGTGTGATAGTCGGTCTTGCCGGCCGGGCTTTTTTCGTCGCTGTACTTGCGGTTGTCGCAGGTGAGTATGCGATACCACGCGCCGTATTTGTGGTCGACGAAGTGCGCCCAGCTATAGCGCCAGATCTCGTCGTACCAGTCCCAGAAGCGTTCGTTGCCGGTGCGCTTGCCGAGCAGCGCGGCGCTCGCCAGGGTCTCCGCCTGGACCCAGAAGTATTTGTCGTGATCGCAGACGGTGCCGTCCGGGCCGAAGCCGTAGTAGAGGCCGCCATGGTCTTCGTCCCACGCGTGGGTCATGGCGGCGTCGAACAGTTCGATTGCGCGCGGCAACAACCACGGCAACGGACGGAAGCGCTCCAGAATCAGCAGCAACTTTGCCCATTCTGTTTGATGTCCGGGCTGAAAGCCCCACGGGCGGAAGATATTCGAGCTGTCTTCCTCGTTGTAGTGCCAGTCCACCGACCAGTCCGCGTGAAAGTGCTCCCACACGAGCCCTTGCGAAAGCTTCGCCTGACGCAGCGTGATATTCGATGCCACGCGCTCGGCGCGATCCAGATAGACGAGGTGGCCGGTCGCTTCATGGGCGGCGAGCAGCGCCTCGGTGGTGTGCATGTTCGCGTTCTGCCCGCGATACGAACTCACTCGCCATTCGGGCGACGCTTCGTCGGCATAGAGGCCCGCGGCTGCGTCCCAGAAGCGGTGCTCCATCAATTCGAAAGTGGCGCCGATCATGGGCTTCGCTTCCTCGATGCCGGCCATCGCCGCATGCGAATACGCGAGCAGCACGAACGCGAGGCCGTAGCAGTGACGCGTGCCGTCGAGCGTGCGCATTTTGCCGTCGCGCCATTCGATTTCCCAGTCGTAGCCTTCGTGCTGCGCATCCCAATGTGCATCACGCAAAAAGCGTAGACCGTGGCGCGCATATTCCAGGTGCTTCGGGTCGCCGAACTGGCGATACGCCATCGCGTAGTTGAACACATAGCGGCAACTGCTCACGAGGTGCCGCGTAGTTTTGTCGTAGACCGAGCCGTCGTCGCGGAAAAAATGGAAGAAGCCGCCGCTCGGATCCAACACGTTCGGCGCATAGAAGCGCAGCGTGTCCTCGATATGCGAAAGCAGAAACTCGCGGCTGCGAAAACTGGCGACGGGCGGCACGGTAGGCGCGCCGTTGGCGGAGTGAGACGTGGCGGATTGCGTCATGGCGTTTTCACCAAAGTACTGGCACGGGCAATGAGATGAACGGGCAAGCGGACTTCCGTTTCGGTGGGTGCGTCTTCGAGCAGCAACTCCACGCCGCGCCGGCCGAGCGCTTCCTTATCGACAGAAATCGTGGACAGCGGCGGCGTGGCGTGTGCGGCGGCGGGAATGTCGTCGAAGCCTATGATGGCGATTTCCTCCGGCACGCGCACCCCGCGCGCAAAGCAGGCGCGCAGCGCCGCGAGCGCGGCCGCGTCGTTGTAGGCGAACACGGCGTCGGGGCGCGGGCCGGGCCCGTCGAGCAACTGCTGCATCGCGCGGGCGGCGCCAGTGTCGGGGTCGAGACCTGCGTCGATCGTCACTTCGAGCGACGGATCGAACAGCAGCCCCGCTTCGAAAAACGCGCGCCGGTAGCCGAGCGCCCGCTGCGCGATGCTGAAGTGCGCAAGCGATCCGCCGATAAACGCGACGCGCTGGCGCCCCTGCGCGAACAGATGCCGCATTGCAAGCGCGGCGCCCGCGGCGTTGTCGAGATTCACCGAGCGCAGGCCCGGCGCCCACAGGTCGATCAGCACGAGCGGGCGCTGCATCGCGACGAGCGTGGTCAGCGTCTCAGGCTCGACAAAGCCGGCAATCGCGACAGCGTCGGGCGCATGCAGACGCATCTGCTGGATCACGTCTTCGGTCGGGCCGGCCGTCAGCACGGACGGCACGATGCCGCGCTCGCGGCACGCGTCTTCCACGCCATGCAGCACATGCGAGAAGAATGGGCTGACGGCGAAGTTGTTGTGCTGCCGGTGCAGCAGAAACGTCAGGCGGCGGATGCGCGGGCGCAGTTGCGCGGCGTCATAGCCGAGTTCGCGCGCGGCCTCGACCACGCGCACGCGGGTCGCCTCGGAAAGGCCGGGCTGGTTCTTGAGGGCGCGCGAGACAGTGCCGATCGACACGCTCGCCGCGCGCGCAACGTCGCGGATGGTAATCGCCATCGAAGCAGGCGGCCGTGCGAGGGCGACCGCGCGGTGTTTGAGTCCGGCGATTGTATAGTAAAACCGAGCGAAAACCGCTCGAAAAAAGCGCGGCGTGTTTCGGTAAATACCCGTAGGTACGCGGTATTTTCGCGCTTTTGATGTTTAGTAAAATCAACTAAACATGCGCTGCCGCCGACGTTTGCCGGCGGCTTTTTCAGCTCGTGGCCATGGCTCTTTCCGGCTGTCCGCGCAGCAACGCCACGCTTTCTTCCGCGTCGATCAGCACGAAGCCGCTCGCCTCCAGCTTCGCTCGCCGCTTCGCTAGCGCCGCGACTGAGGCGACTTCCTCGCTGTTGTAGAGCGGCGCGCCGTCGGCCGAATTGGGCTCTACACGCACGCAGCCGATTGCCATCGTCACGAAGCCGAAGAAGGTCGGATTTCCGCGCCGGTCCTCGCCGTGAATGCCGCCGGCGAGACGGTCGGCCGGCGCGTAGAAGCGCTGCGCGCCTTCGTTGAACACACGGATTGCGCGCAGCACGCGCTCGCGCCAGTCGTCGCTCTGGAACAGGATCAGGAAGTCGTCGCCGCCGACGTGACCGAGAAAGTCGCGCATCGGGTCGCAGGCTTCGGCCAGCACGGCGGCGGCGAACTTCAGCACTTCGTCGCCTTGCCAGTAGCCGTATTGGTCGTTGAAGGGCTTGAAGTGGTTCAGGTCCACGTAGCACGCGTAAAAACCGGCGTGATTGCCGACCAGCCGCGCAATGTGCGAACTGATGGGAATGTTGCCGGGCAGGAAGGTAAGCGGGTTCGCGTAGCGCGCCGCTTCGATCCGCACTTCGGTCACCGCGCGCACCAGGTTTTCGCCGGTGCCGAGGCCCGCGTACTTGCCGTTTTCGGTGATGACGAAGCCATCGGCGAGATAGCGCTGATCGTCGCTTGCAAGGAGCTTGGCCATCTGCTCTACGGTCATCGATTTTTCGATTACCACCGGCGACGCATTCGCAAACAGCAGGCACGGCCGCTTGCCGAACAGCTCGCGGTGATACGGCAGCGCATAACGGTCCATGAAACTGCGGCGGTTGATCAGCGCGATCGGCTCGTCGTGCTCGACCACCGCCACCGCGTGCAGATCCGGCAGACGGTTGAAGAGTTCGAGCACGTCGTTATTGGTGGCGTGGCGCGGCAGCGCGGGCGCGTGCACCAGCATTTTTTCCGACGCCATGCCGCCCGACGGCGACGCCCCGCCGAGCGTGCGCGTCGCTTCGGGAAACACGGCGATGTGGCCGGCGCGCAGCGCGTCGCGGGCGTCGTCGGTGACCTTGCGCGCGGGCTGCGCATTGGGGCGTCCAAAGAAAAAGCCTTGCCCGCAGCCGATTCCCATGTCGCGCACGACGATCAGGTCCGCTTCGTTCTCGATGCCTTCGGCGACGAGCCGCGCGCCGCTCGCGCTCGCGAAGTGCTGCATCGCGCGCACGGCTTCGAACTTCAGCGGGTCGCAGGCGATGTCGTGGATGAAGAAACGGTCGATCTTCACGACGTCCGGCTGCAGCCGCACCCACAGATTCATGCTGGCGTTCGCGGTGCCGTAGTCGTCGAGCGCGAACTGCGCGCCTGCCGTGCGCAGGCTGGCGATAACGGGCAGGAAGGCGCCGACGTCCAGAATCGTGCTTTGCTCCGTCAGCTCGATGACGAGGCGCTGCGGGTCGACGCCGCGCTGGCGCAACAGCGCGAGCGTGGCCTCGGGCGCGTCGGCCAGACGCCGAAGCGCACCCGCGCTGAAGTTGAGAAACAGCTTGCCGTCGTAGCCGAGCCGCGCGAACGCTTCGATGCAGGCGCGCGCGGCGGCCTGCTCGAGCTCGATCGTGCAGCCTTCGGCGAGCGCCTGCGAAAAGAGCGCAAACGGCGCCTCCAGCGATGTGCCCGCGGGCCCGCGGATCAGACCTTCGTAGCCGAGAATCGCGCCGCCGTCGAAGTCGACGATGGGCTGGAAAACGGCGGACAGCTCGCGCCGGGCAATCAACTCCTCGATGCGCGGCGCGGCGGACCGGGAGGACGAGCTAAGTTGCATGGCAGATAGGCGTAGCGATGGACCTACGGCTTAACGACCTGCGATGCGGAGAATTAAGTGAACTTTTGATGAAGCGTTGCACTGGCGTGGTGCGCGAGACTCGTCCAGGACTTTTAGAGACGCTGCCTACGCCATCTGGCTGAGGCGACAACCGCAGCGTTTGCGCGTGAAATAACAAAAAGCCGCGCATGGCGGCTTTTCGAAAAACGACGCTCAGGGAGGGCGCTTATGAATGTCTTATTTGCATTGCGCGCGTACTCAACGGCGGGCGACGGCTGCGGCAGCCCGCTCGCGAGAAGCGGCGCGAGTCTCCTCGCTCAGGTCGCGAGCGCCCCAGCGCTGCGCGAGCGCGGCGCACACCATCAACTGGATCTGGTGGAACAGCATCAGCGGCAGAACGACCGCGCCGACCGCCTGCGAGGCGAAGATGACCTTGGCCATGGGCACGCCGGCAGCAAGACTTTTCTTGGAGCCGCAGAAAATGATGGTGATCTGGTCCGCGCGGGAAAAGCCAAGCCGCTTGCTCACGAAAATCGTCATGGCCAGCGCCAGCGCGAGCAGCACCACGCTGATGAGCAGCACGCCGCCCAACGCGGAGAGCGGAATCTGGTGCCACAGACCTTCGGTAACCGACTCGCTGAAGGCGCCGTATACCACCAGCAGGATCGAGCCCTGGTCCACGAACTTCAGCACGCCGCGATGCCGCTCGATCCATTTGCCGATCAGCGGGCGCAGCAGCTGCCCGGCCACGAAGGGCACCAGCAGTTGCAGCACGATCTTGCCCACGGTGTGCCACGGCGAACTGCCGCCCGCCGCCTGACTGGTGACGAGCACGCTGACGAGCGCGGGCGTGATGAAGATGCCGAGCAGACTGGAGGCCGACGCGCTGCAAACGGCGGCCGGCACGTTGCCTTTGGCAATGGACGTGAACGCGATAGAGGACTGAACCGTAGACGGCAACGTGCAGAGGAAGAGGATCCCGCTATAGAGCGCCGGCGTGACAAGTGGCGAAAGGAGCGGTTTAAGCGCGAGGCCGAGCAGCGGAAACAGCGCGAACGTGCTGAGCAGTACGACTATATGCAGACGCCAGTGCGTCGCGCCCGCAACAATCGCTTCCCGCGAAAGCTTCGCGCCGTGTAGGAAGAACAGCAGGCCGACCGCCACGTTCGTCACCCAGTCGAACCCCACGGCGGCCTGCCCGCGAACCGGCAACAGGCTGGCCAGTATCACGGTGCCGACGAGGCACAGGGTAAAGTTGTCGGGAAGCAGTTTCGGGCGGGCCATGTCGGGTTCTCGAAATCGGTGATGCGCAACTGTACGCAAGCCGCGTGCGCGAAGCGCCGCGTGTTCGCGTCAGGGAAAACCAGTATTGTCCCGCGAAAGCGATTGAAGAGACAAATTCATTTGACGACTCGATTGATGAGTCATGTGCATTCCCCCGGCATTCGGTGTGGTGGCAAGCGGTAGGTGGAGATTTTTCAGTTCGGCGGAAGATTGGGCTTGATCGCCTGTCGGTCTGGCCCGGTGGCACTTGCGAACGCCTTTAATCGCGCGACTTCCGCCATGCATCGCGCGCGAGTCCCAAAGACCGCATCGGCGGACGCGATCCGGCGGTTTGTGCAAGGCTTATGTCGTAGAAAAACGTCGCAGTAACAAGGTGTTACAACAGCGGGCGAGGCCTAACACTTTTTGGCTCGACACCCTTTGCCCGCGACCATAAATTAGCCCTTCAAAGGCCGTCGGGAATGCCCCGCGCCGCGAAATCTCCGCAGCGCCCGCGCCAGTCCCTCAACAAGCCCGCCGCAGCTCGAACGGCGCGCTTCAGGCAAGTCTTCGGGCATGTGAGTCACTGGTGGACGGGTTGTCGAGAACGAAGCACTGGCCGTGGGGCGCGCTGATCATCGCGCTGTGCTCGTTCGCCTACGCGAAAGGGCCGGGCACACCGCATGGCGGCGCGAGATTCGGTGTCGACAGCTACGGCCACGGCAACTACGTGAACCGCGATGTGGGCCGCAGCTTCAATCGCTCCAACGCGCCAACCTCCGGCATCCGCCGGGTTGCCGGGCCGGGCGCTTATCCCGGCGAAGGCCGCGGCGGCATACCGTACCCTGGCGTCCTCACGCCGGTCAGCGCGGAGTCGCGCCCCGGACAACGGCCGCAGTCTAATGCGCCGGTTCGCTCCGGTTCCATCCGGGCAGATGTCGCGCGATACAACGAAGAACGCGGTTCGATTCGCGCGATTCAGCGCCAGGCCGACGACGGCCGCCCACCCGAAGGGTCTCCTTACCGCAACTAGAGGCGTGTGCCTCGCTGCGTCCTCACTGCCTGATTGCGCGTTTCAGTCGCGCATGGCGTTTCCATGTGCGTCGCGCTGCTCCCGGACGTCAGTTTGCTCATGATGCTTACGGTGGCTGAGCCTTTCAATTAGCTTCGCGCGCGCATTACATCCCGATTCCCTCCCGCAAAGCGTCGAAAATCCCGTCCTCGAATTGACGTTTCGACGCCACACTTTTTTGAAAACACTCGGCAACAAGCCGCCTCCCGTCGTCAAATCTTGGCGTTTATGCGGCGACGCGTCATCGGTATGTCATCTGAAGCGTTATTGAGCGGCCGGCGCATGGCGAGCGCGGCTGCGCGCGAGCCGGGCGTCTGTCGCGGCAAGGCGAAGGGCCGCATGTGAAGGTCTTTAGCAGGCCGATAAGCGACAAAACTAATCAGACCGATATACCCGCAATAACCAGCCATATTTTTGTTTATAAAAATGGTCCGCAAAGATGGTCCCGCCCAGATTGGCTCGACGATCAGACGGATAACAACATTGGTCCGCGCGAGCTTGCCCTTTCGCACAGCCACACCTTTTTGACAAAGACTGGAGAATCCATGAAAACAAACATCAGCCGTGCGCTGAAGACAACCCTGAAGGCAACCGCGTGCGCGGCTTTGCTGGCCAGTGCATCGTCTGCGTTTGCGCAATCGAGCGTGCAACTGTACGGCCAGGTCGACGAATGGGTCGGCGCTCAGAAATTCCCGGGCGGCAAGACCGCCGTGCAGGTGTCCGGCGGCGGGATGTCCACGTCATACTGGGGCCTGAAGGGGGCCGAGGATCTGGGCAACGGCTACAAGGCGATCTTCACGCTGGAAGGCTTCTTTCGCGCGCAGAACGGCCAGTACGGCCGCTTTACCGGCGACACCACGTTCTCGCGCAACGCGTATGTCGGTATCGAATCGCCGTACGGCACGGTCACGGCCGGCCGTCTGACCACGCATCTGTTCGTGTCGACGATTCTGTTCAATCCGTTCATCGACTCGTACGTCTTTTCGCCGATGGTCTACCACGTGTACCTTGGCCTCGGCACGTTCCCGACCTACTCGACGGATCAGGGCGTGACCGGCGACTCCGGCTGGAACAACGCGGTGCAGTATCAGTCGCCGAACTTCAACGGCCTGTCGGCGAGCGCCATGTACGCGCTTGGCAACACCACGCAGAACGGCGCGAAGAAATGGAGCGGCCAGGTGCTGTATTTCCACGGCCCGTTCGCGGCGACCGCGGTCTACCAGTACGTGAACTTCAACAACACGCCGGGCGACCTGGGCAGCTTCGATTCGTCGGGCGTGCCGGGCCTGAAGGCGCAAAGCGTCGCGCAACTGGGCGTCTCGTACGACCTGAAGTACGTGAAGCTGTTCGGCCAGTACATGTACACGCACAACGACCAGACGCTGACGAGCTGGCACGTGAACACCGCGCAAGGCGGCGTCTCGGTGCCGGTCGGCCCCGGCACGGTGATGGCCTCGTACGCGTATTCGCGCGACGGCGGCGGCTTCGACCAGACGCGCCAGACCGCAGCCGTCGGCTACGACTATCCGCTCTCCAAGCGCACGGATGTCTACGCAGCCTATCTGTACGACCACATCAGCAACCAGTCGAGCGGCAACACGTACGGCGTGGGCCTGCGCGCGAAGTTCTAGGCGCAGCCGTTCTCCTCTGGGTGAGCGCAGTGCTCGGCCTTGTCTTGCGCCGCGCCGGATGCACGGCATCACAGAAGCCCGCTTCCTTTGGAACGCGGGCTTTTGTTTTGCCAAAGGAGAGCGCCACAACACGCCGTTTCCTCACTTGCTCTTGATAAACCGGGCAAAATGACGCCGATTAATTCCTTGAGCGAGCGATTCGGATGGACACCCTCGTCAGCATGAAAGTGTTCCGGCAGGTGGTCGAAGTGGGCAGCTTCGTCGGTGCTGCCGAGCGCATGGAAATGTCCGCGGCGATGGCGAGCAAGCATGTCATGCATCTCGAACAGCAGCTCGGCGCACGCCTGCTCAATCGCACGACGCGCCGCGTGGCACCGACCGAGGCGGGCCGCGAATACTACGAGCGCCTGAGTCAGGTGCTCACCGAACTCGAGGAGGCGGAGCAGGTGGTAGGCGCGGCGAGCGTGGTGCCGCAAGGGCGCCTGCGGGTCTCGTCGCTGTCGGCGTTCGGGCTCAGCCACGTGATGGCGGCCGTCGCCGACTACGCCGCGCAGTATCCGCAAGTCACCGTCGACATCACCTTGTCCGACCGCGTGGTCGAGCTGATCGACGAAGGCTTCGACGTCGCGATTCGCGCTTCGCCGAGCGGGCTCAAGTCGTCGTCGCTGATCGCGCGGCCTATCGCGATGGCGCATCTGGTGCTCTGCGCGTCGCCCGATTATCTGCGCCGACGCGGCACCCCGAAGACCGCCGCCGATCTCGCGCGCCACAACTTTCTGCAATACGCGGGCGTATCCGGGCTCGACGTGATGCAGACCACTGGCGAGGTCGCGCGTGTGCGTCTGTCCGGCAACCTGATCGTCAACCATCTCGAGGCGCAACGCGTGATGGTGCTGCACGGCGCGGGCATCGCGCTGCTCGGCACCGAAGTGATCGGCGCGGACCTGGCCGAGGGGCGCCTGGTGCCGCTGCTCGTCGATGAAATGCCGCCGCGCGAGCTGCCGATTCACGTCGTCTACGCGAGCCGCCGCCATTTGTCCGCCAAGGTTCGCTCGTTCGTTGACTTTCTGGCCGAGCGCTTTGCGAACGAATCGCTGTGGCCGTCGCTCGAACAGATCAGGGCGCTGGCCGTTGCCCCGTCGGTTCGCTAGCCCGCAAGCTCTCCCGACCCGTTTCGCTATACTGGTTGCCAGCACCCGCACACGCCAATAGCGTAACGATCTGGGGGAGACATGACCGATCTGTCCACGCCGCAGCGCGCCGCCAGCCACGAGCTGCCCGCCGGCCGGCGCTTGCGTTTCGTCACTGCCGCGGCCTTGTTCGACGGCCACGATGCGTCGATCAACATCATGCGGCGCATCCTTCAGGCGAGCGGCGTGGAGGTCATCCACCTGGGCCACAACCGTTCCGTCGATGAAGTCGCGACCGCCGCGCTTCAGGAAGACGCCGACGGGGTCGCGGTGTCCAGCTACCAGGGCGGCCATAACGAATACTTCCGCTATCTCGTCGATCTGCTGCGAGCGCGCGGCGGCGAGCGCATCAAGGTGTTCGGCGGCGGCGGCGGGGTGATTGTCCCCGAGGAAATCGTTGAGCTGGAAACATACGGCGTCGAAAAGATCTATTCGCCGCATGACGGGCAGCGGCTCGGCCTGCAAGGCATGATCGACGACATGATCGGGCGGTGCGCCGCTCTCGCGCGCGAGAGCGCCGCGGCGCGGGCGGGCTCGCTCGGCGGGGTTGGCGCCACCGGCGCGGTGGGCGGGGCTGGTGCGGTCGGCGCGTCCAGCGCGTCCAGCGCGTTCAGCCCGGTTGGCGAATGGATCGACGGGTTGACCGCGGGCCCGTTACCACGCGGCGTTCCGCTCGGGCAAGCACTTACCGAAGACACAAGCTCCGCAACATTTCGCCGCCTCGCGCAACTCATCAGCGCATTCGAAACAGGCGGTGTGGGCGCGGCCGAGCGCGACAAGGTCGCGGTCCGGGCGCAAGCGGCGCGGATTCCCGTACTCGGCATCACCGGCACGGGCGGCGCCGGCAAGTCGTCGCTGACCGATGAACTGATCCGGCGCTTCCGCCTCGATTACGGCGACGCGCTCACCATCGCCGTGCTCGCCGTCGACCCGTCGCGCCGCAAGTCCGGCGGCGCGCTGCTGGGCGACCGCATCCGCATGAACGCAATCGGCGATTGGGGCGGCGGCGCGCGTGTCTACATGCGCTCGATGGCGACGCGCGAAGCCTCCAGCGAGATCTCGAACGCACTGCCCGACGCGCTGATGCTGTGCAAGGCGGCGGGCTTCGATCTGATCGTCGTCGAAACTTCCGGCATTGGTCAGGGCGACGCGGCAATCGTGCCGTTCGTCGACGAGTCGCTGTATGTGATGACACCCGAGTTCGGCGCGGCGAGCCAACTGGAAAAGATCGACATGCTCGATTTCGCGGACTTCGTTGCGATCAACAAGTTCGACCGCAAGGGCGCGGCGGATGCGCTGCGCGACGTCGCGAAGCAGGTTCAGCGAAATCGCGGCGACTTCGCGAAATCGCCCGACGCAATGCCGGTGTTCGGCACGATCGCTTCGCGCTTTAACGACGACGGCGTGAGCGCGCTCTACCGGCATCTCGCGAACGCGCTGCATAGGCACGGCCTGCGTGAGGGCGGCGGTCGTCTGTCCGCGCCCGCGGACGTGCGGTTTTCGACCGGCAGCCACGCAATAGTGCCGCCGGCGCGCGTGCGTTATCTCGCCGAAATCGCGCAGACGGTCCACGCGTATCGTGAGCGCGCCGAAGCCCAGGCGCGGCTTGCGCGCGAGCGCTGGCAACTCGTCGAAGCGCGGCGAATGCTTGGCGAGGCCGGCACGAATGAGCACGAGACACAGACCGGGACATCCGCAGCCGGGCTCGACGCGCTGATCGAGCAGCGCACCGCTACGTTGGGCGAGCGCGAACGCAAGCTGCTTGATGCCTGGCCGCAAACCGTAGCAGCCTATTCCGGCGACGAACATGTAGTCCGCATTCGCGAGCGCGAAGTTCGCACAGCGCTTGCAGTCACCACCTTGTCCGGCACGCAGATACGCAAAGTCGCGCTGCCGAAGTTCATCGACCACGGCGAAATTCTGCGCTGGCTGATGCTCGAAAATCTGCCGGGCCACTTTCCGTTCACCGCCGGCGTGTTCCCGTTTCGTCGCGAGAACGAAGATCCGACGCGCATGTTCGCGGGCGAAGGTGATCCGTCGCGCACTAACCGGCGTTTCAAACTGCTCTCGGAAGGCATGCCGGCCAAGCGTCTTTCCACTGCGTTTGATTCGGTCACGCTGTACGGCGAAGAGCCGCACGAACGGCCCGACATCTATGGCAAGGTGGGCAATTCGGGCGTGTCGGTGGCGACGCTCGACGACATGCACGTGCTCTATGACGGCTTCGATCTGTGCGCGCCGGAAACGTCGGTGTCGATGACCATCAACGGCCCCGCACCGACCATTCTCGCAATGTTCTTCAACGTCGCAATCGATCAGCAGATCGCGCGCAAAACGCAGCAACTCGGCCGCGCACTCAGCGACGACGAACTTGCAGCCACGCGCCGCATGGCATTGGAGAACGTGCGCGGCACCGTCCAGGCCGACATCCTGAAAGAAGATCAAGGCCAGAACACCTGCATCTTTTCGACGGAGTTCAGCCTTAAAGTGATGGGCGACATCCAGGCGTATTTCGTCGAACACGGTGTGCGCAATTTCTATTCGGTCTCGATTTCCGGCTATCACATCGCAGAGGCCGGCGCGAATCCGATCTCGCAACTCGCCTATACGCTCGCCAACGGCTTCACCTATGTCGAGGCGTATCTCGCCCGCGGCATGTCGATCGACGACTTCGCGCCGAACCTGTCGTTCTTTTTCTCAAACGGCATGGACCCGGAGTACACGGTGCTCGGCCGCGTCGCGCGGCGCATCTGGGCAATCGCGATGCGCGAGCGCTACGGCGCGAACGAGCGCAGCCAGAAGCTCAAGTATCACGTGCAGACGTCGGGCCGCAGCCTGCATGCGCAGGAGATCGACTTCAACGATATCCGCACCACGCTGCAGGCGCTGATCGCGATCTACGACAACTGCAACTCGCTGCATACGAATGCCTTCGACGAGGCAATCACGACGCCCACCGAGGAGTCGGTGCGCCGCGCGGTGGCGATCCAGTTGATCATCAATCGCGAATGGGGGCTCGCGAAGAATCAGAATCCGAATCAGGGCAGCTTCGTGATCGACGAGCTTACCGATCTCGTCGAAGAAGCGGTGCTCGCCGAGTTCGACCGCCTGACGGAGCGCGGCGGCGTGCTCGGCGCGATGGAAACCGGTTATCAGCGCGGGCGCATTCAGGATGAGTCGATGCTGTACGAGCATCGCAAGCATGACGGCTCGTATCCGATTGTGGGCGTGAACACGTTCCTGAGCGCGCACCCGCACGAAGCGCCGCAGCCCATCGCGCTTGCGCGTTCCACCGAAGAAGAAAAGCAAAGCCAGCTGAAACGCCTGCGCGATTTTCAGGCGCGGCATCGCGAGGCCGCGCCCGCCGCGCTCGAGCGTCTGAAGCGCGCGGTGATGGACGACGAAAACGTGTTTGCCGTGCTGATGGACGTGGTGCGCGTGTGTTCTCTCGGGCAGATCACGCACGCGCTATTCGAGGTGGGCGGGCAGTATCGACGGAATATGTAGGCGGGCGATGCGCGCTCTGGCCGCAGTCCTGCTTTTCGCAGTCCCGTTCCGCACTGCCGTGTTCCACGGCGTAGTTCAGCGCGCGATGCCGAGGCGCGCCTTCGCGTCGTCGTATTCCTTCGCAAGACGCGCGACCAGTTCGCTCACGCTCGGCACGTCGTCCATCAGGCCGACGCCCTGACCCGCGCCCCAGATGTCTTTCCACGCCTTGGCCTTTTCGCTGGCGAAGTTCATCTTGGTCTTGTCCGATTCGGGCAGTGCGTCCGGATCGAGCCCGGCGTTGACGATGCTCTCCCGAATATAGTTGCCATGCACGCCCGTGAACAGGTTCGTGTAGATGATGTCCGACGCGCTCGAGCTGACGATGGCCTGCTTGTAGCTCTCCACTGCGTGCGCCTCTTTGGTCGCGATGAAGCGCGTGCCCATATACGCGAGATCGGCGCCCATTGCCTGCGCGGCGAGAATCGAACCGCCGTTCGCGATGGCGCCGGACAGCACGATCGGGCCGTCGAAAATGCGCCGCACTTCGCCGACCAGCGCAAACGGCGACGTAGTGCCCGCGTGACCGCCCGCGCCCGAGGCCACCAGGATCAAACCGTCGACGCCCGCCTCAAGCGCCTTCTGCGCGTGACGCAGATTGATCACGTCGTGCAGCACGATGCCGCCGTAGCTGTGCACCCCATCCACAATCTCGCGCGCCGGCGCGCGCAGGCTCGTGATGAAGATCGGCACCTTGTGTTCGACACACACGCGCACGTCATGTTCGAGCCGCGCATTCGATTGATGAACGATCTGATTCACGGCGATGGGGCCCACCACCGCGCCGGGATTCGCCGCCTTATGCTCCGAGAGCTGCGCCTGGATCTGCGTGAGCCATTCGTCGAGCAATTCGGCGGGGCGCGCGTTGAGCGCCGGGAATGAACCGACGATGCCGGCTTTGCACTGCGCCAGGACCAGCTCGGGATAGCTGACGATGAACATCGGTGAGGCGACGACAGGCAGCGCCAGATTTTGCAGAACGGCGGGCAAAGCCATAGTGCGAGTCTCCTGATTGACGAGCCAGTGTGCTTTCAAGGCCCACGGCTATTTGATGAGTGTAGCGGCGCACGGCTTGCGGCGTACTGCGTGCGGCATGCAATGCGCGGCAGCAAAGCGGCGTGCGCCGCGTCGAAGCCAGCAGCGCATCTCACAGCACGTTGGCCGCGCGAACGTTTAAGAACGGTCGTTCGATTATAGGCCAGGCGCGGACGCTGCGTTCGCCGTATCGTTTGGAACCGTTGGAGGGAAGGTTCTACGCCTGGGTGGGTTATCCCACCTCGCGCGGACACATTGGCCTTTTACAATGCACGAACTCCAAAACGACGAGAGACCCGGTCATGGCCTTCGAGAATTTCACGCCCTTTCGCGTCGTCGCGGGCGATGCGGATATCTTCGGAGTAAAGGGCGGAGCAGGGCCGCCGCTTCTGCTGCTGCACGGCCATCCGCAGTCGCACCTGATCTGGGCGCGCTGTGCCGCGCAACTGGCCGAGCACTTCACGGTCATCGCCACCGACCTGCGCGGCTACGGCGCATCGGGCAAACCGGCCAGCGACAGCGCGCATACGCCGTATTCGAAACGCGCCATGGCCGCCGACCAGGTCGCCGTAATGCGTCACTTCGGCTTCGAGCGCTTTCTGGTTTGCGCGCACGACCGCGGCGCGCGCGTCGCCCACCGCATGGCGCTCGATCACGCGGATGCCGTCGAGCGTCTGATGCTGCTCGACATCGCGCCGACGCTCGCAATGTACGAAGCCACCGACCGCGCGTTCGCCACGCATTACTTCCACTGGTTCTTCCTGATTCAGCCTGAGCCGCTGCCCGAAACGCTAATCGGCGCGAATCCGGCCGCCTATGTGGATGCGGTGATGGGCAGCCGTCATGCGGGCCTCGCGCCGTTCGAGCCGGACTCGCTCGCAGCCTACCGCGCGGCGTTGGCGCAGCCTGGCGCGGTCCACGCGATGTGCGAGGACTACCGCGCGTCGGCAAGCATCGACCTCGAGCACGACCGCGCCGACATGGAACGCGGGCACAAGATTGCCTGCCCGCTGCGCGTGTTGTGGGGCGACAAAGGCGTGATCGAAAAGTGTTTCGACGCGCTTGCCGAATGGCGTCACGTGGCGCGCGACGTAAGCGGTCGTTCGCTGCCTTGCGGCCACTACATTCCCGAAGAGGCGCCTGAGCAGCTCGTCGCGGAAATGCTGTCGTTCTTCGAAGCGATCGAACGGTAAGCGCGTTCGCTGATTCGCCGAGCGCTTAGCCGAGCGGCGGCAGGCGTCGTGCGACGGGCGTCGATTTGACGATTGCAGTGCTGGTCTCCGCGCGCTCCGTGACCTTCGAGAGAATCTCGTCGAGCTGTTCGATCGAATGCAGGTAAAGGCGGCAGATGAAGCAATCGTCGCCGGTCACCTTGTCGCATTCGACAAACTCCGGAATTCGCCGGATTACTTCCTCCACCAGATGCAACTGCCCGGGCAGCGGCTTCACACGCACGATGGCTTGCAGCGTGAAGCCGAGCGCGCGCGGGTCGAGCTGCACCGTGAAGCGCTCGATCACGCCTTGCGCCTCGAGCCTGCGGATGCGCTCAGCCGTACTCGGCGCGGATAGTCCGACGAGCCGCGACAGTTCGCTGACCGGGCGGCGCGCGTCTTCTGCTAGCGCGGCAAGCAGCGCGCGGTCGGTTTCGTCGAGCGGGACAGGCGTTAGGGGAGCAAGGCGTTTTGGCATGACGGCCTTCGAATATGAGGTGCTGCCGCAGTATCGCTTAAGTTTATCCATGTTTTCGTGGATCCGGATTATTTACACTGCTTGCCATGCAGCAATCAATTCGAGGATCGGATCATGGCTTCAAACGAAATTCGCCGCGGCGCGGCGGAGATGAGCATGGCGATGCTCATGTCGGGCACGATCGGCTGGCTGGTCGTGTCGTCGCAGCAGAGCCCGTTCAATGTGGTGTTTTTTCGCTGCATCTTCGGCGGCGCGACGCTCGCGCTCGTGTGCGCAGTGCTCGGCCTCTTCAGACGCAAGCTGTTCTCGTGGAAGATGCTCGGGCTCGCGCTGCTCGGCGGCGCGGCAATCGTCGCCAACTGGGTGCTGCTGTTCGCCGCGTACTCGCGTGCGTCGATCTCGATGGCGACAGCCGTCTACAACACGCAGCCCTTCATGCTGGTCGCGCTCGGCGCGGTCGTATTTCGCGAGCGTATTAGCGCGTCGACGGTGGTGTGGCTGCTGCTCGCGTTCATCGGGCTCGTGTTCGTGGTGAAAGTCGAGCCGGCGGTGCTGGCGGTGCGGGGGCAATATCTGATCGGTATCGCGTATGCGGTCGGCGCGGCCGCGATGTATGCGGTCTCGTCGATCATCACCAAGCGTTTGAAGGGCACGCCGCCGCATCTGATTGCGCTGATCCAGGTGTTGCTCGGTGTGGTGATGCTCGCGCCGCTCGTGCGTTTCGATGCGCTGCCCGCCACCGGGGTGCAATGGCTCGAGCTCGTCGTGCTGGGCGTGGTGAACACCGGCCTCATGTATGTGCTGCTGTACGGCGCGATCCAGAAACTGCCGACTGCCATGACCGGCGCGCTGTCGTTCATCTATCCGGTGGTCGCGATCATCGTCGACCGGATCGCATTTGGGCAGACGCTCGCGTGGATTCAGGTACTGGGCGCGGTGCTGATTCTGCTCGCCGCGGCCGGCGTCAATCTCGGCTGGCGGGTTGTCCCTCAAAGGCGCGTGCGCTCGGTCTGAACACGGCGCTATCAGCGGATGCAACGGAGGCGATGCTACGGATTGCAAAGCAACCGCGTTTGTTCATATGAGCGGAGCAATGGACGTGCGGCCCGCGGCATAGCGGCGGTTCCGGCGCCCGGCGTGTATGCGGGTTAACAGCCGCCGTCAAGCATCTGTAGGGAAATCACCGATGCGGTCCAAAATCGCGCGCGCGTATCATTCAACAAGACGCTGATCACGTCCGACAAAAATTGCGCCGCTCGCCTTAACGGGTTGAGCGGCTTTCTTTTTGTGCCGGCGCTTTGGAGTGTTTTGCGCTTTGCATCTGCGCTGTTCGCCTGACCAAGGTGCTATGGCGCGGATGCCGGCACGGTTGCTCTCGCAACGATCCGCTCGCCGTCCACCGTGATCGGTCCATTGCCGGCGGCCAGTTCTTCAACAAGCGCTTTCATAAGCGCGGGCCATTCGCCACGTGGCTTCAGCATCGAGGCCGCGGCGCGCATGGCCATCGCGTCGTCGACCATTTGCAGCAGCGTCGCAAAGCTCATTGCGCGGACCTCGAGCAGCTTGAAGACGATCAGTACCTTGAGCGCGTTCTTCGCATTGCGCGCCGGATCGGCACGCAGCCACGCGAGCCGCGAGAAGGCGCGTTGCAACGCCTGCTCGACGTTCATGAACGGCGCGCCGTGGCCAGGAATCGCGAGACGCACGTCGAGCGCGGCAATCGCTTCGAGCACGGCTTGCTGTTCGGCAAAGCCGCTTTCGCCTTCCAACTCCGGGAAGATCACGCCGAAGCCGTTTTCCCATAGCGCGTCGGCGCTGATCAACACGCGCTCTGCCGCGCAGTAGAGCATGAGCGAGTGCGGATCGTGACCGGGCGCGCCGAGTATCTGCCAGTCGAGTGCGCCGAGACGCAGTGTCGCGCCCGGCGCGATCGTGCCTGTGAAGCCGAAGCGCTCGCAAGTTTGCCCGGTTGCACGGAAAGTAAGGCGCGCTTCGTCCCAGTCGCGCACGGCATCGGCCTCCGACGCGGGAATCAGCGTGCGGCACGGCCACGTCGCTTGCAACAGCGCATTGCCGCCGCAATGATCCGAATGCAGATGCGTGTTGACGATCAGGTCGAGCGGCCGCGCGCCAAGTGCCTGCTGCACGAGCGCACGCGTTTGGTGCGCATGCGTCGCATAGCCTGTATCGACGAGCGCGGCGCATTCGTCGTCGACTATCAGTACATTGTTTGACGAGAGCCAGCCGCGCTCGAACACGCGCACCGATGTGGGCAACGCGTTCATAGCGTAGCGGTGCCGCTAATGATGTTGGCGTCGACGGACGCCTCGGGTTTCGGCATCACCAGAATGGTCGAGGCGCCGATCACGGCAACTTCGCCACGCTGATTTTTGACCGTGCCTTCCAGATGCGTGAGGTCGCCATTCAGGCTCGGCTTCCAGTAAGCATCGCGCACACGCCACGTCATGACGAGCGTGTCGCCCGCGTGTGCGGCCTTTTTCAACTTGATGTCGAACTCGAGTCCGAGCGGTTGCGCGTAGGTAGAAAAATGCGTGGCGAGCAGCGCCATGAAATGCGCGGTAGGCTGCGTGCCGGACGCGATCAGACCGCCGAAGCGGCTTTGCGCGGCATAGGCCTCATCGTGATGCAGCGGGTTCAGGTCGTTGACGAGCGTCGCGAACGTTTTCACCGAATCCGCCGATAACGCGAGCGTCGCGCTGAATGTCTCACCGATGGTGACAATGCGCGGCGGTGCGTTCATCGCTGCACCTTCGCATGTTTCGCGATGAACTGTGCATGGCGCGATTCGAGCGCGTCCCATACCGCGCGCTTCTCGTCGTCGTCATAGAGCGACCAGCCGGCGATTTCGTCGATGGTGCGCAGACACCCTTCGCACCATCCCGTCGACGCATCCATCCGGCACACGTTGATGCACGGCGACGGCACGCTGCCGCCTTCTGTCCCGTGGTCGTTTTCTGCTGTCATCGGGGCTGCCATTGCCTAGGCCGTCTCGCGCAAAGCCACGTCCACCACCGGAGCACCCGTCAACGCGATCAGTTCCTCTGCGGTCAGATTGAACACCGCATGCGGATGACCAGCCGCGGCCCACAGACTGTCGAGCGAGAGCAGGTCTGCGTCGATCAGCGTGACCGGTTCGACCGCGTGACCAACGGGGCACACGCCGCCAATCGCATAGCCGGTTTTTTCGCGGACGAACTTCGCATCCGCGCGGCCGATCTCGCCGACCTGCGCCGCCACCTTTTTTTCATCCACACGATTCGCGCCGCTTGCGACGACCAGCACCGGCGCGTCGTCTTCGCGACGGCGAAACAGGATCGACTTGGCGATCTGCGCGACCGAGCAGCCGAGGCCCGCGGCGGCTTCGGCGGAAGTCTTGCCGGTTTCCGGCAGCATCACGACGCGGCCTGCGTGACCGCGTTCCCGCAGCAGCAGCGCGACGCGGCGAGCGGAGTCGGGCAAGGCGGTGAGGTCATCGGAGTCGAGAAAAGCGTGGTCCGTCATCGTTTCAAGTCCTGTCTGGTTGCGATCTGGTTGCCGAGTGCTCACACGCAGTTGGCCGCTTCGCTGCGCGCCTTTGCAAGCAACGCCTTGCCCGCGCGCGACACGTTCGGCCGGCCTATCGCCGTCGAAATGAAATCGCCGATGGCTACGACCTGCGCGAGGTCGATGCCGGTTTCAATGCCGAGGCCGTTCATCAGGTACAGCACGTCTTCGGTCGCGACATTGCCGGTTGCGCCCTTTGCATACGGGCAACCGCCGAGCCCCGCGACCGACGCGTGATAGATCTCGATGCCTTCCTGCAACGCCGCGTAGATGTTCGCGAGCGCCTGGCCGTAGGTGTCGTGAAAGTGCCCCGAGAGCCGTTCGCGCGGATACACGCGGGTCACGGCTTCGAAGACTTCGCGCGTGCGTCTGGGCGTGCCCACGCCGATCGTATCCGCGATGTCGATCTCGTCGCAGCCGAGAGCCGCGAAACGTTGCACCACGTCGACCACCGACGCCACCGGCACCTCACCCTGATACGGACAGCCGAGCGCGCACGAAACGCTGCCGCGTATGCGCAGGCCATGCTGCTTCGCCGCCTGCGCGACCGGCGCGAACCGTTCGATGCTTTCCGCGATGCTGCAATTGATGTTCTTCTGCGAGAACGCTTCGCTCGCGGCGCCGAAGATCACGATCTCGTCGGCGCGTGCGGCGAGCGCGCCTTCGAAGCCGCGCAGATTCGGCGTGAGCACCGAATAGAGCGTGCCGGGGCGCCGCTCGATGCCGGCCATCACGTCGGCGCCGTCGGCCATTTGCGGCACCCATTTGGGTGACACGAACGACGCGGCCTCGACGTTTCGAAAACCCGCTGCCGAGAGTCGGTTGATCAATTCCACCTTGGTCGCAGTCGGGACGAATTCCTTCTCGTTCTGCAGGCCGTCACGCGGGCCGACTTCGACGATCTTCACTTGTTGCGGTGCTACTGTCATGTTCTGTCTCCTGAAGGTTATCCGCCCAACAAAGCTGTGCTGGCACCGCCTGGAAATGTATTGGGACGATGGTCAGTATCCGCGCCCGATATCCACCACGCCGCTAACAGCCTCACCCCGTTGGAGCGCGAGCAGTTTCTGCGCGATCTGCGCGACGCTTTCTTCGCGCAACGTGAGCGCCGACATGTGCGGTGTGATCGTGATGCGCGGTTCCTGCCAGAACGGATGATCCGGCGGCAACGGCTCGTGCTGGAACACGTCGAGCGTGGCCGCGGCGAGTTGGCCGCTCGCGAGCGCGTCGAGCAGATCGGCTTCCACGAGATGCGCGCCGCGCGCCACGTTGATCAGATACGCGCCGCGCGCGAGCTTCGAAAACGTGCGGGCGTTGAGCACGTTCGCGGTATCCGGCGTATGCGGCAGCAGATTGACGAGTACTTTCACGCCGTCGAGAAACGCGTCGAGCCGGGCTTCACCGGCGAAGGTGGCGATGCCTTCCACCTGTTTCGCGCTGCGACTGTAGCCGCGCACGGGCAGGCCGAATGCCGCGACCGTTCGCGCGACGTGTGCGCCGAGCACGCCGAGCCCCAATACGCCGACCGTGAATGACTCGCGTGGATGCGGGTCGAGCACCTGCCAGCGGCGCTCGCGCTGCAGCGTTTGATATTCGTCGAAGCGCCGCAGATAGCGCAGCACCGCGTGCGTCACATATTCGGCCATCTGCGGAGCCATGCCGGTGTCTTCGAGGCGGATCAATTGTGCGTTGCGCGGCAAGCTGCCGGGTTGCTCGCGTTCGAGCGCAAGAATCGCATCGACGCCCGCGCCAAGATTGAAGACTGCGCGCAGATCGGCGCGGCCGGCCAGCATCTCGCGAGGTGGGCGCCACACGACGGCGAAATCGGCGGGCGCCGTGTCGCCGGGCTGCCACTCGCGCAGTTCTGCCTCGGGCAGCGCGCGGGCGAAGTCTTGCAGCCAGGCCGCGGCTTCGTCGTTGGGCATGTAGAAGAGGATTTTCATGCGGCTGCTCCGTTGCGCACGCACTTGCCCTGATTCGCGCCGCATGCGGGACGCGGGCGGCATGGCGGCCGTGAGGCTGGCAACGGCTGAAGCGCGGCGCGCGACGCTGACGACATGAGGGCTCCTCCTTTTATGGGTAGGCTTCATTCTACTTTTTCGCCGGCAATCCCGCGCAATTGCGCACGACCGTACGCAGCAGCCTTCGCAATGCGCGCACATCCAGCCCATAAACAAAGCACAAAAACTTGGTTCGTCCACGCGCAAGGCGGCGGGACAATGGCTCTCCGGTTTCTCTTTGCGAGGGACAGACATGCTTTCATGCGCAAGATCGCCGTGGCCGCCGCGGCTCGTCACGGTTCCGGGCCTGCACGGCAGCGAGGGCGCCCATTGGCAGACGTGGCTCGAGCGCCAGTTCGCGCGCTCGCTGCGCGTCGAGCAGGCGGACTGGGATGCGCCGGACGTGGCGGGCTGGGCCAACTCGTTGCGCCAGTTGCTCGAACGCGAGCGTGGGCCGTTCGTGCTCGCCGCGCATAGCTTCGGCTGCCTTGCCGCGGCTCACGCGTTGCAGCAGGCGTCGTATGCGAACGACGTGGTCGGCGTGCTGTTCGTCGCGCCCGCCAGTCCGCAAAAGTTCACCTTTGCCGGACCATTCGAAGCGCGGCGTGTCGGCGTGCCGTCCATTCTGATCGGCAGCGAAACGGATCCGTGGATGCCGCTTGCCGGTTCGCGCGAACTCGCGCAGCGTTTCGGCAGCGCTTTCGTCAATCTGGGTGACGCGGGGCATATCAACACCGCGGCCGGATTCGGACCGTGGCCGAGGGCCAAGTATTTCATCGACACGCTGGTGCACTGCGCCGCGCCGCTGCGTTTTCGCGACGAAGCGCTGGAGATCGCGCAGCATGCGATGGTTTGAGGATGGGCTGACGGGCGGCGCATTGACACGGGCGTTGATAAGCGCCTCGACTGCGCCGCATCCCATGCTTGCACGCCGTGAGGCAATCGCGCATGCCGGCGCGGCGCACAGGTGCGATCCGCTAGAATCCCGCTACATGCCGCGCGCTGGCGCGGCCACGGCTTTTCATCATCGACAGCGGGGACAACATGGCAGGCAGGACGGGGACATCGCGCTGGCTGGCGGCCGGCTTCACGGCGATTACGTTGGGCTTCGGGCTTGGCGGCACATCGGCGGCGTACGCGGATGCGTCGTTATTGAACGTGTCGTACGACGTGACGCGCGAGTTGTACAAGGACATCAATGCGGGCTTCATCGCCGCGTACAAGCAGAAGAGCGGCGAGACCGTGTCGATTCGCCAGTCGCATGGCGCGTCGAGCGCGCAGGCGCTGTCGGTATTGCAGGGCTTGCAGGCCGACGTCGTGACGATGAACCAGCCGAACGATATCGATCTGCTCGCCGAAAAAGGTCAACTGATCCCAGCGAACTGGCGCGCACGTCTGCCCAACGACAGCGCGCCGTACACCACGACGATGGTGTTCCTCGTGCGCAAGGGTAACCCGAAGCACATCAAGGACTGGGACGATCTCGCGAAGCCCGGCGTGCAGGTGGTCATCGCGAATCCGAAGACCTCCGGCAACGGACGCTACACGTACCTCGCCGCGTGGGGTTATCGCAAGCAGCATGGCGGCACGGACGCAGACGCGCTCAACTTCGAGAAGGCGATTTTCAAGAACGTGCCGGTGCTCGACACAGGAGGCCGCGGCGCGACCACAACGTTCACGCAACGCGGCATCGGCGACGTGCTGGTCACCTTTGAAAACGAAGTCGCGCTGATGAACAGCGGCGTGGGCGCGGGCAACTTCGAGGCGGTGTATCCGTCGCTGAGCCTGCTCGCGGCGCCGCCGGTGTCGATTGTCGACAAGGTGGTCGATAAACGCGGCACGCGCAAGGAGGCGCAGGCGTACCTCGATTATCTATGGTCGCCGGCTGCGCAGGAGGTCATCGCGCAACATCATCTGCGTCCGCGCGACAAGAACGTGCTCGCGAAACACGCGGCGGAATTCAAACCGATCAAGACGTTTACCGTCGAAGAAATGTTCGGCAGCTGGCAGAAAGCGCAGCAAACCCATTTCTCCGACGGCGGGACTTTCGATCAGATCGTCGTCGACAGGAAGTAACGCGTTTTACGCGTGATCGCAACCGTGCTCGCAGCCGCTCTTTTCGAGCGGCATTTGCTGGGCCGCCTCGGCGCGAATGCCGAGGCGTGAAAGCAGCTTGCGATCCGCTTCGGCTTGCGGGTTGCTCGTGGTCAGCAACTGATCGCCATAGAAAATCGAGTTCGCGCCCGCGAGAAAGCACATGGCCTGTAGCGCCTCGTCCATCTGCTCGCGGCCGGCGGACAGACGCACCATCGCACGCGGCATCGTGATGCGCGCAATCGCGATTGTCCGCACGAATTCGAACGGATCAATAGCTTCGGTGCCGGTCAGCGGCGTGCCTTCCACTTGCACCAGGTTGTTGATCGGCACCGACTCCGGATACGGGTCCATGTTGGCCAGCTGAGCGATCAGGCCCGCGCGTTCGCGACGCGACTCGCCCAGACCCACAATGCCGCCGCAGCACACATTGATGCCCGCGTCGCGCACGCGTTCGAGCGTGTCGAGGCGGTCCTGATACGTGCGCGTGGAAATAATCTGGCCGTAGAACTCCGGCGACGTGTCGAGATTGTGGTTGTAGTAGTCGAGACCGGCCTCGCGCAAGGCTTGCGCCTGATGCGTCTCGAGCATGCCGAGCGTCACGCAGGTTTCAAGTCCCATCGCCTTGACGCCGCGGATCATGTCCTTGATCGGCTCGAGATGCCGGTCTTTCGGATTGCGCCACGCGGCGCCCATGCAGAAGCGCGTTGCGCCGTTTTCCTTCGCGGCTTTCGCGGCGGCGAGCACTTCATCTACCGGCATCAGCTTGTCGGCTTGCAGACCCGTGTCGTGATGTACCGACTGTGGACAATACGCGCAATCTTCTTCGCAGCCGCCGGTCTTGATCGACAGCAGCGTCGACAGTTGCACGGTGTTCGCGTCGAAATGCTCGCGATGCGTTTGCTGCGCGCGAAACATCAGGTCGTTGAAAGGCAGTTCGTACAGCGCGACGATGTCGGCGACACGCCAGCGCGCGAGCTGTTTGCCCGCAGCATCGGCGTTGGCGTTGGCATTGGCGTTGCTGATGGCGGCCGTGCGCGCGGTCGATGGAGCGATGTTCGGTTGGGTCATGTGCTCAATCCTCATGAATGGATGTGATGTTCGATTCAGCGCTGCGAGTGACGCAGCGTCTGCAATAGCCGTTGAATGTCCAGTGCTTCAGCAGCGAGTTTGGGCGATGCCGGGCTCAGATGCGGCACGATGCCGAGCAACGGCGCATGATGTTCTCGTGCGAGATGCTCGCGGATCGATGCGATGTTTTCGTCGGGAAAGGTCATGTCCGGATCGACGCGATTCGCAACCCAGCCGGCAAGCGTGAGCCCGCGCGCGGCGATTGCCTCGGCAGTGAGCAAGGCGTGATTGATGCAGCCAAGACGCATGCCGACCACCAGCACGACCGGCAGCTTCAAGGCGACGGCGAGATCGGCGGTGTCGTGCGTCGCGGTCAACGGCACACGAAAGCCGCCGACGCCTTCCACCACGACAACGTCCGCACGCGTGAGCGCTTGTCGATGGCAGGCCACGATGCGGTCGATATCGAATCCGACGTTTTCCAACGCCGCCGCGATATGCGGCGCGGCAGGCTCTTTCAGCAGATACGGCGTGCGCATCTCGGGCGGCAACAATACGTTCGACGCCGCGTCCAACTGATCCGCGTCTTCGTTATGCAGCTGACCGTTCAGCTCGAATGCGCCCGCGGCAATCGGCTTCATTGCGGCGGCTCGCAGTCCCTCGCGAGCGAAACCGCGCAGCAATGCCGACGAGACGAAGGTCTTGCCGATTTCTGTATCCGTGCCGGTAACAAATAGCGACAATGCGCGCAACGGTGCGCTATCGGTTGACGTAGAGGTAGAGGTCATGCGGCTCGCGCTCCGGTCTGTTGCAAGCCCGCTTCGAGTCGGTCCAGATCTGCGTGCGAGTGCGCCGCCGACAGCGAAATGCGCAAGCGCGATGTGCCCGTCGGCACTGTCGGGGGCCGGATAGCGGGAACCCACAAACCCGCGCGGTCGAGCGAGGCGGCGATTTCGAGCGTGGCCTCGTTCGCGCCGATGATGAGCGGTTGCACGGCGGTGTGCGAATCGACCGGAAGCCACGGCGTGGTCTTGAGCATCGCGCGTGTGCGTTCGATCAGTTGCCGAAGATGCGCGCGCCGCTCATCGCCTTCCGCGCCGCCGATAATGCGCAGGCTCGCCGACACCGCATGCGCGGCAGCCGGCACGGAAGCTGTGGTGAAAATATACGGGCGCGCGCGCTGAACGAGCCATTCGATCACCGTCTCGTGCGCCGCGACGAATGCGCCCGACACGCCCGCCGCTTTGCCGAGCGTGCCGATTGAAATCAGGTTCGGCGCGCGCAACGCGGCTTCTGCAATTGCGCCGCGCCCTTGCGGACCGAGCACGCCGAAACCGTGCGCATCGTCGACGATCAGCCATGCGCCGTGCCGTTCCGCAAGCTCGAGCAGACGCGGCAGCGGTGCGATGTCGCCGTCCATGCTGAACACGGTATCGGAGACGATGACCTTCACGTCTGCGTCAGACGCGTCGAGCATCGCGCTCAACGCTTCCATATCGCAGTGCGGATAGATCTGCACGTCGGCTCGCGACAAGCGCGCGCCGTCGATTAGCGAAGCATGGTTCAGCGCATCGGAAAAGAGTGTCGTGCCGCGGCCCGCGAGCGCGGTGAGCGTCGCGAGGTTCGCCATGTAGCCGGTGCTGAAGTAAAGCGCTCGGGGCGCATCGACGAAGCCGCCGACGAACTCAGCCAAGTCGTCTTCGAGTTGCGCGTGCGCACGCGAGTGCCCGCCGAGCAGATGCGAACCGCCGCTGCCCGCGCCATAGCGTTGCGCGCCTTCTGCAATGGCCGCGATCAATTGCGGATGCGCGGCGAGCCCAAGGTAATCATTGCTCGCGAAGCCGATGATCTCGCGGCCGTCGACCGTCATGTGAGCCGCGCAAGGCGTGTCGGCCGTGCGGCGGCGACGGCGCAGGCCGCGCTCGTCGATCTCCTTCAGTCCCTGCGAAAGTGTGTCGAGGAGATGCATCAGTGCACCTCCGCGAGCGTGGCGCCGAACGTTTCGCGCGTGCGCGAGGCGAGCAGCGCGAGTTCTTCGTCGTCGAGAATGTACGGTGGCATCAGGTAGACAGTGGTCGAAATGGGGCGCAGCAGCAGCTCGCGCTGCAAGGCGTTTTCGAAGAAACGGCGTGAAAATGCTTTGGCATGCTGAGCATTGTCGATCACTGCGTCGAACGCGAAGATCGTTCCGCATTGACGCAGATTGCGCACGTTGGCGTGCTCCGCCAGTGGAGCAAGTGCGGCCTTCAGTGCGGTCGACTTTTGCTTGTTGACGGCCAGCACGTTGTCGCTCGCGAACAGGTCGAGCGTGGCGAGCGCCGCGCGGCATGCGAGCGGATTGCCTGTGTACGAATGCGAGTGCAGGAAACCGCGCGCGGTATCGTCGTGATAGAAGGCGTTAAAGATTTCGTCGCGCGAAAGCACGATGGAAAGCGGCAGATAGCCGCCGCTAATGCCTTTGGACAGACACAGGAAGTCCGGCCAGATGCCGGCCTGTTCGCACGCGAAGAAGGTGCCCGTGCGCCCGCAACCCACGGCGATTTCATCCGCGATCAGATGCACGCCGTACTGGTCACACAACGCGCGCAAGCCGGCGATGTACGACGCGTCGTGCATGGCCATGCCTGCTGCGCATTGCACCAGCGGCTCGACGATCAACGCGGCGATTTTTTCGGCGCGCGCTTCGAAAAGCGCGCGCACGTGTTGCAGTGCGCGACGTGCGACGTCCGTGGCCGTTTCACCGGCTTGGCCGAGCCGAGCGTCCGGCGATGCCACGACATGAGCGCTGCGGATGAGCGGATCGTAGGCGTCCTTGAACAGCGCGACGTCGGTTACGCCCAACGCGCCGACGGTCTCGCCGTGGTAGCTGTTGGCAATGCAGACGAATTCCTGCTTGTCGGCGAAACCGCGATTGCGCCACGAGTGGAAGCTCATTTTCAGCGCGATTTCCACGGCCGAGGCGCCATCCGATGCGAAGAACGCGTGGCCCAACGTGTTGTTGGTGAGCGTGCCAAGGCGCTCGGCGAGTTCGATGGCGGGCTCGTGCGTGCAGCCGGCGAGCATCGCGTGCTCGAGCGTATCGAGCTGATCCTTGAGCGCTGCGTTGATACGCGGGTTCGCGTGGCCGAACAGATTGACCCACCACGAACTGATCGCATCCAGATAGCGACGGCCGGCGCGGTCGTAGAGCCACGCGCCTTGACCGCGCGCGACGGGCACGAGCGGCAGGCGCTCGTGATGCTTCATCTGCGTGCACGGATGCCAGACGGCGCGCAGGCTGCGGGCGATCCAGTCTTCCGTCGATGTTGGTGATGCTGTTGAATTTTCCAAGGGGTACTCCGGTGCTTTTGTGCCGCTGCTGTCGGGGCTTTTTTATGGTTTTTTCGAGGCGCTGCGCGCAAAGATTTTTGTGCCGCGCCCGGTTCGAAGGCCAGCGTGCGGGGTCGAGATTAGCGGTTTATTTGCGCCTTTGCACCAGGGCTTGCGGGGCGATTTTTGGCTTGCGGGTCGAGGTTCGGCGCTGTTCGGTGCAGCTGATTGGCTTTCGGGATTGAAGGTCGCAGATGGGCGGAGTTGACGACGGAAAAGTATTGGGCGGGGTGGGAGGAAATCGGGGCCGCCTGCCGTATCTCCGCCAGTTCGGGACGGGAACTGTGCATCGTCTGGCGATCCGCTGCGCAGTCGCGACGGCCTTCAGGCCGCAAAGCAGACATTAGTATCGCTAACTAAATGCCGGAATTGACCGGCACACAACGTGTGTTGTGAAGTAAGCCAATTGGAGAGATATTGGGAGGTTTTGCCGGGCGCCTATTCCCGACTAGCAATAGCATGCCGGCCGTCATCGGCGGATGAAAGCGTGGAGCGATCCGAATCGCCCGAACCATTACCAGCCGTGCGCGAACCCTGATCTCCCCAAACAACGGAGTTATCAACCGCATACAACCGGCAAGGCGCCGAGCTCTGTTTCTGGCAGTTCGCAATCGCGACCGACATAGGATCGTCGCCGCCCTCGGCCCAGGACCATGCGCCCGTGTACGACACAGCAAAAGCGCGGCTCGGGTACTGTCGCAGGAAGTTGCGATACCCATTGCGTCCGGCTTCATCCACGTAGGGCACGGCGTCGACGGCATCGACGGAAGCAAAGCCGCTCGCCTTGGGCGCGGAAGGATCTTCCACGCGATATTGGACGCCCGTCGGCATGCCCATGCGTGCGAGGAACGCCTCGACAGCCGGCCACCAGACATGCACGCCATCGCGGTCGCCAACGAGCCGGTGTGCGTCGTTCTTATAGCGACCGTAGTCGACCATCTTGGCGCTCGCGCCGTGCGCGACGTACGCCGCGTACATGCCGGCCACGAGCGGCGCATTCCACACGGAGTCGTTGTCGCCGTACATCCACAGCGACGGCACTTTGGTCTTGTCGCCGTATGCGCCGAAAGCACGCGTCAGGTTGCCCTGCCAGTCACCGCACGCGTCCTGCCGCAAGCCGCCCGAGAAGTTGATGAGCGCCCGCACCCCCGGCGCCGCCTCGGTGCCGTACGCCATGGTTGCGAGTCCGCCGTGCGACGTGCCCGCCACCACGATGTGCGACGCGTCGACATAAGGCTGCTTCGACATGTAGTCGATCGTGGCCGCCACGTCACCGGCCTGCGACAAGCCGTTGCGCTCCACATCGCAGCCGTCCTGATGATAGACACCGCCCGACTGGCCGAAACCCTGGCGGTTCGGCGCCACCACCACGTAGCCGCGGCGCACGAATTCGCGCGCGAACGGCAGCGGGTCGCTGCGCTCCTGCATACGTGGATCGCCGGGAATTTTGCCGTGATTGAAGACGATCATCGGAAACGGGCCTGCGCCGTCCGGCTTGTAGATCGTCGTTTGAAGCGTGATGTCGCCGTCGGCGTCGACCGGTATGCGGATGATCTGCTGGTTCAGGCGCGCGCTCGGCAGATACACGTCATCGGGCAGCGCGATGCGCGGCACCTGAGCGCGAGCGAGCGGTCCAGGCTGGCCGTCTGCGAGCGGGTTCGCGTGCGCGGCTGCGACAGCGCACATAGCCGCTGCACAGATCGCCGCCCACTTAGCCAGAACCTTGCTCAACACCATTCACGTACCTGCCTGAAAAAAACTGCCACAACGTCTGCTTTGCGTTCATCGAAAACGCGCGACTAACATTTGCCTTTCGCTAGCGTTTGCGACAAACAAAAACATGCTCACGTACGCATTGCGCGAAGCGCACGCACGTCAACTCGAGATCGCACGGGACAAACCCAACGGCCGACGCGACCCCACGCGCCGATGATGAACGCCACATCTGCTGCCGGAGCCGTTGCCGCAACCCTTACTATCCGGTTATCGGCAGGCGCCGGCGCAACTTGCGGAACCCTTACCAACTGGTCCTCGCAGGGTGGCGTCATGAAGCAACGGCCTCATCCTGGCACGACAATTTTGTTTTGTGCAATCAAGGAGAACCCGCGACGAAAAAATTGCCGCGTGGCGCGCGAGGCACACGCGGTGGGGCGCGCAGCGAGAGGTGCACGAATGGAAGGCGCACGCAGGCGCATACGCAGGCGCAAACAGGCTTTAAATCGACGGATGAAACCGAAGCGCTTGCCCGGGCCCAGCCGTGCTCCCTGCGATGGCGGGCCCGCCGGGCTGTCGCGCCGAGCCAACAACAGAAAGTGGCCTTTCTAAAGGGCCATATGCGATCCCGGCGCATTGTCCAGTGCTCCCCATGTAAGACGGGGAAAGCTACTGAAAAACTATTCGCTCACGTCGCCGTCGACATAAAGCCAGTGGCCGTCGTCATTGCGAATGAATCGGCTTAGCTCATGCAACCGATATGCGCGGCCCGCCACCTTGTACCGCGCGACGAATTCAACCGTCGCGTGCGTCGGGTCCGTCTCGGCGAATGCCTTGATTTGCAGTCCGAGCCAACGCGGGGCGTCGGGCGCGAAAGGGTCCGCGTCGAGATCGGCGGGACAGGTGGCTGGCGACCACGTGGCACGGAGGTACTCGGTTGCGCCGACGACATAGGCGCTGTAGCGCGAGCGCATCAGTTCCAGCGCGCGCGGCGCCAGTTCGCCGCCGTCGATATAACGGCCGCAGCACTGCGCAAAACGCGGCGTTGTTGCTGCGCCGGACTGGTGAGGCGCAGCGCCGCCGCATGGACAATCAGCGGGGC
This sequence comes from Burkholderia sp. WSM2230, assembly GCF_000472445.1. GTDB lineage: Bacteria > Pseudomonadota > Gammaproteobacteria > Burkholderiales > Burkholderiaceae > Paraburkholderia. The sequence goes on along the minus strand of NZ_AXAJ01000002.1, from coordinate 175,728 downwards.
GTTGCGTGGACGGCTTCTGCTTGCTCATCGAACTCCTAACCAATACCGCGAGCGATCAAGATCTTCTGGATGTCGCTCGTGCCTTCGTAGATCTGGCACACGCGCACATCGCGATAAATCCGTTCGACGGGAAAGTCGCTCAGATACCCATAACCGCCGTGAATCTGCAGCGCCGCCGAACAGATGCGCTCGGCCGCTTCGGAAGCAAACAGTTTGGCCATGGCGGCTTCCGTGAGGCAGGGCCGGCCCGCGTCTTTCAGCGAGGCGGCATGCCAGATCAACTGACGCGCGGCTTCGAGTTGCGTCGCCATCTCCGCGAGACGGAATTGCACGGCCTGGTGCGAGAACAGCGGTTCGCCGAAGCTCTCGCGCTCTTTCGCATAGCTCAACGCCGCTTCGAACGCGGCGCGCGCCATGCCGACGCTTTGCGCCGCGATGCCGATGCGTCCGCCCTCAAGCCCCGACAGCGCAATGCGATAACCCTCGCCTTCCGCGCCGATCAGGTTGGCGGCAGGCACGCGGCAGTCTTCGAAAACGATCTGTGCGGTGTCCGACGAATGCTGTCCGAGCTTGTCTTCGAGCCGCGCGACGACGTAACCCTGGCTGTCGGTCGGCACAATGAATGCGCTGATGCCGCGTTTGCCCGCCGCCTTGTCGGTGACGGCCATCACGATTGCAACGTTGCCGTTCTTGCCGCTCGTGATGAACTGCTTCACGCCGTTAAGCACATACGCGTCACCGTCGCGTGTTGCGGTGGTGCGCAGCGCCGACGCGTCGGACCCCGCCTGCGGCTCCGTAAGGCAGAACGCGCCGAGCATTTCGCCGCGCGCAAGCGGCGTGAGCCAGTCGCGCTTTTGCGCGTCGTTGCCGTACGTCAACAGGATGCTGCACACGGGGCAGTTGTTCACGGAGATCGCCGTGGACGTGCCGCCGTCGCCGGCTGCGATTTCTTCGAGAATCAGCGCGAGCGCGAGCGCGTCCATGCCGGCGCCGCCGTACGCTTCGGGCACCAGCACGCCGTAAGCGCCGAGTTCCGCGAGCTGACGGTGCACGTCTTTTGGAAAAGTGCGCTCGCGGTCCCACGCCGCCGCGTACGGCGTGATGGCTTCGCGCACGAAGGTGCGCAGCGCGTCGCGCACCATCAGGTGATCCTGATCAAGCACCATGAGCCTGTCTCCTCACCAGTCGAGCTGGGTGCCGTCGTATTGATAGAAGCGGCCATTGAACGCTTCGCGCGAGGCCGCCGCCTGCGCCAGCACCTCGCGCATGCCGCTCACGCTGCGGGTGGGATGAACGGCGGCCTGTGCGCCGCCCATATCGGTCTGCACCCAGCCCGGGTGCAGCGACACGCACGTCGCGCGCTGCGCTTCGAGCGACGCAAGCTTGAGCGCGTCGTTAAGCGCCGCCTTGCTCACGCGATACAGCCAGCCGCTCGTGCCGCTCGCATCGGCAATGCTGCCCATCCTGCTCGAGATCACCGCCAGCACGCCGCCGGTTTCTTCGACGAGCGGCAGCAGGATCGGCATGAGTTGCATCGGGCCACGCACGTTGGTGTGCATCACATGGTCGAAGTCTTCGGCGGTAATCGTTTCAATGCCTTCGCTGCGCGGACCATAGACGCCCGACACGACGATGGCCACATCGACATGTTCGCCGTCGAGCTTCCAGCCGAGTGCGGCGATATCCGCGGGCTCCGTTACGTCGACGGAATAGGGCTGTGCGCCGAGCTGGGACAGAGCGTCGAGCGCGGCGCCGTCGCGCGCGGTGGCGAGCACGCGCCAGCCGCTCTCTTTGTACTGCCGGACAAACTCGTGGCCGATGCCGCGCGACGCACCGACGATCAACACTGTCTTCATTGAATCACCTCCAACTATGGAAAGCGCCTGAACGTGCGCGCGACGTGTCAAACCAGCTCGATGCCCATCGCAGTCGCTTCGCCCCCGCCGATGCACAACGTCGCAACGCCGCGCTTGCCGCCGCGCCTCTTGAGCGCGCCGATCAGCGTGACGATAATCCGCGCGCCGGATGCGCCGATCGGGTGGCCGAGCGCGCACGCGCCGCCGTGCACGTTGACCTTGTCGTGGGGAAGCTTGTGCTCCTTCATCGCCGCCATGGTCACGACAGCGAAAGCCTCGTTGACTTCGTACAGATCGACTTCGTCCGCGCGCCAGCCGTTCTTCTCGAACAGCTTGTGAATCGCGCCGACCGGCGCGGTTGTGAATTTCGCCGGTTCCTGCGCGAAGGTGGAGTGCCCGACCACGCGTGCAAGCGGCTCGACGCCAAGGCGCTTCGCCGTCGATTCGCGCATCATGACGAGCGCCGCAGCGCCGTCCGAAATCGACGACGAGTTTGCGGCCGTCACCGTGCCGGTTTTGCTGAACGCGGGCTTGAGCGTCGGAATCTTGTCGAGGTTCGCCTTGTACGGCTGCTCGTCGTGCTCGACGGTCACTTCGCCTTTGCGGCTTTGCACTTTTACCGGCGCAATTTCCCACGCGAACGAACCGTCTTCGTTTGCGCGCTTCGCGCGGTTCAGCGATTCGACAGCGAAAGCATCTTGCGCGTCCCGCGTGAAGTCGAACGAGGCCGCGCATTCTTCCGCGAACGTGCCCATCAGGCGGCCTTTTTCGTAGGCGTCCTCGAGGCCGTCGTAGAACATGTGATCGATCACCTGGCCGTGACCCATGCGCATGCCGCCTCGTGCTTTGGGCAGCAGATACGGTGCGTTCGTCATGCTCTCCATTCCGCCCGCGACGATCACCTCGACCGAGCCGGCGGCCAGCATGTCGTGCGCGAACATCGCGGCGCGCATGCCGGAGCCGCACATCTTGTTGACCGTCGTGCTGCCCGTGGAAAGCGGCAGGCCGGCGCCGAGCGCGGCTTGCCGCGCGGGCGCCTGGCCGAGGCCCGCGGGCAGCACGCAGCCCATCACCACTTCGTCGATCTGTTCGGGCTTTAGTCCCGCGCGTTGCACGGCGGCCTCAATCGCAACCGAGCCCAGTTGCGGCGCGGTAAGCGACGCAAAGTCGCCCTGAAACGCAGCCATCGGCGTGCGTGCCGCGCTTACGATCACAATCGGATCAGCGGTCATACTGTTCCTGTTCGTCTCACTCATGTTTTAGCTCCTTGATCACACCTTCGACGATGGCCGGCACGTCGCCAAGCCGAGCCGCGTCGGCGGCCACCACGTCGTTGTCCGCCTCATGCGCGCGGCTCGCCGATACACCGGCTACGCAGCGCTCATAGGTCTGTTCGAGCGCGGCCGCGTTGTTCACCGTCATGCCGAGGTCGCGCACCTTGCCGTCGTGCACGCCGTACACCCAGCCGTGCACGGTCAGTTCCTGGCCGCGCGCCCATGCATCGTTGATGATGGTCGTGCGGCATACGTTCACCACCTGCTCGATCGTGTTCAGTTCGACGAGGCGGCGGTGACGCGCCTCGCCAAGCGGCCATCCGTCGAGCAGCGCCGCGTGCTTCGAACGCACGTCCTGCACGTGATGCAGCCAGTTGTCCGCGAGACCCACGCGGCGGCCGTGCAGCGCCGCGCCCACGCCCGAGCAGCCATAGTGGCCCACCACCATGATGTGCTTGACCTTGAGCAGGTCGACGGCGAACTGGATCACCGAGAGGCAGTTCAGGTCCGTATGCACGACCACGTTCGCGATGTTTCTGTGCACGAACACTTCGCCCGGCGGCAGACCGATGATCTGGTTGGCCGGCACGCGCGAGTCGGAGCAACCGATCCACAGATACTCGGGCGTCTGCTGATGCGCGAGGCGCGAGAAGTACTCGGGGTCTTCGGCCAGCTTGCGGGCGACCCACGCGTCGTTGTTCTCGAACAGATGGGCGAGCGGATGAGCGGAGTTGGAAGCGTTCATGTTCATGATGCGTGTTGGCGGTTATGCGGCCGGTTGAGCGGCCGTTTCGTTGCGTTACGTTGGATTCGAGGTAGTGCGGCTAGGCGACTCTCACGCTACGTTCGTCGGCTTGCGAGTTGGCGGCATTCACTGCGTTGGATGCTGCATCGTCAAAGCGTTCCGGATAGCGGATGCAAAAGCGCACGCTGCTGTCATAGGGAAAGAAGTCGGGCAATTCGCCTTTCAGTAGATGGTCCTTGTGCTTTTGCCACAGCGCGGGATCGAAGAAGTCCGCGTGATGCTGCATGAACGAGCGGCGCACGCGTGGGTCGCCGAGCAGGAAAGTGCCATACGTCTCGGGGAAAATGTCGTGAGGGCCGACCGGGTACCACGGCTCGCCCGACATTTCGTCTTCCTCGTTGCGCGGGGCCGGCACCGCGCGCACGTTGCAGTCGGTCAGATATTCGATCTCGTCGTAGTCGTAGAACACCACGCGGCCGTGGCGTGTCACGCCAAAGTTCTTGTACAGCATGTCACCGGGGAAAATGTTCGCCTGCATCAACTCCTTCACCGCGTTGCCGTATTCCTTGATGCCATGATCGACGTCCGCGTCGCTGCCGTTTTGCAGGAACAGATTCAACGGCACCATGCGGCGCTCGATATACATATGGCGAATCACCACGTTCTCGCCTTCATATTCGAGCAGCGACGGCACCTCCTTTTCGAGCTCGCGCAGAAGTGTGTCGTCCAGCCGCGAAATGGGCAGGGCGACGCTCGAATATTCGAGCGTGTCAGCCATACGCCCCAGGCGGTCGTGCCGCTTGACGAGCTGATACTTCTCCTGGATCTTCGCGCGCGTGGTTTCTTTCGGCGGAGGGAAGTTGTCCTTGATAAGCTTGAAGACGTATGGAAACGAAGGCAGCGTGAACACCAGCATCACGAGCCCCTTGATGCCGGGCGCGACGATGAACTGATCGCTCGAATGCGACAGATGATGCAGCAGATCGCGATAGAACAGATTCTTGCCCTGCTTCTGCAAACCGACGGACGTATAGATTTCCGCTTTCGGCTTGCCCGGCATGATGATGCCAAGGAACTCGACGTAAGCGGACGGCACTTCCATATCGACGAGAAAATACGAGTGCGAGAAGCTGAAGATGATCAGCAGCTGTTCGCGCTTGAGCAGCACGGTGTCGAGCGCAAGCACGCCGGGCTTCACATGACGCAGCGGCACCGCGAACGGCAGCAGCATGTCGCCGTTGATAATCCGCCCGACGATATACGCCGCCTTGTTGCGAAAGAACAGCGACGAGAGCACATGAATCTGGAAGTTTGGCGCTTCGTCGAAAGTGCCGAACGCGTCGTGAATCGCCTGCATCACGCAGCCGACGTCACGCGTCAAATCTTCGAACGGCGGCTCGAGCTGAAAATTTGTGACGATGCGCTCGAGCGTCGCGGCAAGGCCGTCCTTGCCGGGGTAATACGCGCGATACGTCGGTTTGGCCGCCGGTTCGTCGTTCTCGAGATATTCAGTCGAGATCGCCGGGCGCACGAAAATGAAGTCGTTGTTGAAATACGAGCGGTGCAGAATCTTGCAGCACACCGAATTGAAAAACGTCTCCGCGCATTCGGGCTGACGGTGCGTGGTCAAGAGGCCAATGTAGTGCAGCTTGATCTGCTGCCACACTTCGCGGTCAATGTTCTCTGCGTCGTACTCGTCTTCGAGCAGTTCGACGCATTCCTGCACGCGGTCGTCGTATGAAGTAATGCGCTCGCGCGCGAGCTTTTGCAGGCCATGCCAGTCGCCGTTCTCGAACAGCGTCTTGGCGTGGATCGCCGCGTCGCGAAAGATCCGGTAGTGCCGGTCGAATCCTTCGAGCATGGTTTGGGCGACGTCAAAGCCGATTTGCGACGACAACAGTTTGGGGAAGTGATTCATGTCGACCGTGCATTCGTCTCATCGTGAAGACACCCATGATTGTATCGTTCGGGTGCGCCCGCGATGCATTGCGTCAACCGGCTCGTGCCTTACTACCCATGGGCGTTGCCGGGCATTTGCCGACTTTTCCGGGCAACTGCGCTCAATGCGCCGGTTCGGCATTGCTAAACGACTCAACTTGCAGAAAAAAATCTCGTCCGATACGTGCGGTACTGTCTGATCACGCAGGCTTGGCCTCGCGCGCTTGCGGGGCTGCCGCTGGTCCTCGTGCTTCTTCTCCAACTGCCGCGTGGGTGCCGCTTTCGAGCAGCGCGCGCGCCTGGGCTTCATATTGCGCGAGGTCTTCGAGTGTCGCGTTCAGGTCTTCCAGTTGCCGCTCCAGCACGTCGCGATGACGCGCGACCGTGTCAAGAAACGCGTGCAGTTGCGGGACGGTGTCCGTCGGCGATTCATATACATCCAGCAAATCGCGGATTTCGGAGAGCGTGAAGCCGAGCCGCTTGCCGCGCAGCGTGAGCTTCAGCCGCGTGCGGTCGCGGCCGGAATAGACGCGCCGCAAGCCGCTCGATCCTTCGCGGCTTGGCGAGAGTAAACCCTGGTCTTCGTAGAAACGTATGGCGCGCGGCGTGACGTCGAATTCGCGCGCGAGCTCGGTGATCGTGTATTGGGTGGTCATCGGGGGATTCGGTAGCCGGGCACAAAATCGGATTGGACGATAGAATCGACGTTTACGTTATCGTCAACCTGGGTTGAATGCAACCTGTGGGAAGTACGCGCAAAGCGTGGAGGAAGACACCAGAATGAATGCACTCGAACATCAACTCGACTATCCGTTCAAGGACTTGCTGCCTGAGCCGGGGCAAGCGCAGGAAGTCGCGCCCGGCGTGTTCTGGCTGCGCATGCCGCTGCCGTTCGCGCTCGACCACATCAATCTGTGGCTGCTGCGCGACCGGATCGACGGCCAGGACGGCTGGACGGTGGTCGATTGCGGAATTGCGTCCGACGCGATCAGGCAGAACTGGGAGAAGGTGTTCGACACGGTGTTAGACGGTTTGCCGGTGCTGCGCGTGATCGTCTCCCATTGCCATCCCGATCACATCGGTCTTGCAGACTGGGTTTGCAGCGGCGGCGACAAGAAGCGCTGGGACGTGCGCCTGTGGATGACGCTCGGCGAATACATGCAGGCTCGCGTGATGGCGGCCGGCGACGGCTCCAACGCGGGAGGCGAGGCTGCGGCACGGCACTTCGCGCTGCATGGCGTCACCGACGAGGCGTCGCTCGAGAAGCTGCGCAACCGTCAGAGCTACTACGCGAACCTGGTGCCGGCGGTGCCGGGCCAGTACCGGCGTTTGCGCGAAGCAGACGGCGTGAGAATCGGCAGAAAAACGTGGCGCGTGGTGACGGGCTACGGCCATTCCCCCGAGCACTGCGCGCTCCATTGCGAAGAACTCGGCGTGCTGATTTCCGGCGACATGGTGCTGCCGCGCATTTCGACGAACGTGTCGGTGTTCGCGATGGAGCCGGAAGGCTCGCCGTTGGCGCTCTATCTGGAGTCGCTTGCGCGCTACGAGGTGATGCCGGAAGACACGCTCGTCTTGCCGTCGCATGGCAAGCCGTTTCGCGGCGTGCGCATGCGCGTCGCGCAGTTGCGCGAGCATCACGACGCGCGTCTTGCCGAGGTGCGCGAAGCGTGCGCGGCAAAGCCGCACAGCGCCGCGGACATCGTGCCGCTCATGTTCAAGCGCGAGCTCGACATTCACCAGTTGACGTTCGCGATGGGCGAGGCGCTCGCGCATTTGCATCTGCTGTGGCTTGCCGGGGCGTTGAAGCGCACGCTGGATGCGGATGGGGTCGTGCGGTTTTCGGCGTGAATCGCGCGGCAAGGGTGGGCCTTCGGGCCTGGCTTGACCCCCTGAAAAAAAGCCCGGCGCTTGCGCGACCGGGCTTTTTTTCTGAGCGTACAAGCCGGTTACTGCACGGCCACCGCCCCAAAATTCTGCCGTCCAAACGGACTAACGTGATAGCCGCTCACATTCGTGCGCGTGATCGCCGCGGCGGTCGGATAGCCGAGCGGAATCCACAGCGCCTGATCGTGAATGATCTGCTGCGCGGCTTGGTACGCTTTCGCGCGCTTCGTCTGATCCGGCGTGGACTTGCCGTCTGCGATCAGCTTGTCGAGGTCCTGATCGCAAAAGCGCGCGAAGTTGATGCCCGACTTCACCGCATTGCAGCTAAAGAGCGGCGAGAGGTAATTGTCCGGATCGCCGTTGTCGCCGGCCCAGCCCATAAATAGCGAGTCGTGCTGGCCTTGCTTGGCCTGCTTGATCAGCTCGCCCCATTCGATTACCTTCACGTCGGCTTTCACGCCGATCTTCGCGAAGTCCGCTTGCAGCAGTTCGGCACCCGCCTTCGGATTCGGATTCAGCACGCTGCCGTTCGGACGCACCCAGATGGTCGTTTCAAAGCCGTTCGGGTAGCCCGCATCGGCGAGCAGCTTCCTCGCCTTTGCCGGATCGTATGGCCAGGCCTTCACAGCCTTGTCGTAGCTCCACGTGTTCGGCGGATACGGGTTCACAGCGGGCGTCGCCGTGTTGTCGAACACGGTCTTCAGATAGGTGCCGCGGTCGAACGCCATGTTCAGCGCGGCGCGCACCTTCTGATTGTCGAGCGGCTTCTTCTGCGTATTCAGCGCGACGAACGCCGTCATGAACGCCGGTGTCTGCACGATGGTGAGCGACTTGTCGCTCTTTGCATCGGCGAGATCCTGCGGCTTCGGCGAGAGGGCGATCTGGCATTCGCCGGCCTTCACCTTTTGCGCGCGCACGGTGGCGTCGGGTGTGATTGCGTAGATCAGGCGGTCGATCTTCGGTTTGGGGCCCCAGTAGGTTGGGTTCACGTCGTAGCGGATCACCGCGTCTTTCGTGTAGCTCTTCAGCTCGAACGGACCCGTGCCGATCGGCTTCGAGTTGAGGTCGGCCTGTTTGCCGGCCTTCAGCAACTGATCGGCGTATTCGGCGGAATAGATCGAGGCGAAACCCATCGTCAGGATCGACACGAAGGTCGCGTCCGGCGCGTTCAGTTCGAACTTGACGGTGTTGTCGTCAACCTTGCTGATCGACTTGATGAGCTTCGGTAAGCCCATCGACTGCGCATGCGGGAAGCCGCTCGCGCCCGCCACCTTGTGCCACGGATTGCTGTCGTTGAGCATGCGGTCGAACGTGAAGACGACGTCGTCTGCATTCAGCGGCCGCGTCGGCTTGAAATAGTCGGTGCTCTGGAACTGCACGTTCGGGCGCAGATGGAAGGTGTACGTGAGGCCGTCCGCGCTCACTTCCCACTTGTCGGCGAGCGATGGCACCACTTTCTTCGCGGCTTCATCGTAGGAGACCAGCGAGTTGAAAATCACATCAGCCGACGCATTCGTCGTGACGAGCGAATTGAACTGCACGACGTCGAAGCCGTCGGGGCTCGACTCGGTGCAGACGGTCAGCGGCTTGGCGAGCGCGTGCGCGCTCGCCGTGACGAGTACGGCGGCTGCGAGCAGTTTGAAGCGCATAAGATCTCCGATAACAAGCGCAGTCAGGCAGTGCGTCTGGTTGTGGTTATGTTCCGTTGACGAGCGACGGATAACCGTCGCGTTCATTTTCATACGTTTCAGGCGCTCGCGCAGGGTCGCCATAATCCAGGCTCACGCGCGCGCCGGCCTTCGCGAAAGCTTATCGAAGGGCAGTTCCGGCGACAACAACATAATCCGCATATTCATATGGGAACGGCCGCCGTGCATCGGACCGGCGCGCGCAGTGCTTTCATGCGCCTGTGGCGCGCCGCATCAGGTAAGCGATGCCTTCTATCGCGCGCACGCCGTACCACGAGACCATTTCGCCGTCGATCAACTCGATGCGCTTGCCGCCAAGGCGCGGATCGCGCTTGAGCGCATCGCAATGAGCTTGCGTGAAGCGGTACGGCTCGCTCGAAAGTAGAATGCGCTCGACGCCGGCAAGCCACGGCGCGCGTCCGGCGCCGTCGAATTCGAACGACGGATAGCGGGCCGCGCCCGCGGCGCCGCCTTGCACGTCGGGCAGCGTGTGCCAGTTCACGAGGCGCAGCATTGCGGAGATGTAGGTGTCGCGAGCGACTGTCATCCACGGTTCACGCCAGATCAGATAGAGCACGCTTTGCGCGGCGAATGAGTGCGACGCGGCTTCGTGCAGGCGCGTCTGCAAGGCATCGGTGAGATGCTGTGCTTCCTGCTCGCGGTCGAAAATCGCGCCGAGCAACGCGTATAGCGAAAGGTTGTCTTGAGGCGTCTGCGGATGAGTCACGACGACATGCGGCACGAATGCGCGCAATTGCTCGACCGTGTCGCGCTCGTTCTCGTCGATATTGACGATCAGGTGCGTGGGTTGCAGCGCGCGCACTGCCTCGACACGCACCGCCTTTGTGCCGCCCACCTTCGGCACGTTGCGGACCTTGTCACGCGGATGCACGCAAAAGCCGGTACGCCCGACGATCTGCCGTTCGAGCCCAAGCGCGAACAGCAGTTCGGTGATGCTCGGCACCAGCGAGACGATACGGGCGCCGGCGCCCGCTTTCTCGTGCGCGACGCCGCTTGCATCGACCGCACACGCGGACATGATTTACTCGACGACGGCGCGCGGCTTGCGCGGCGCGCGTTCGAACACGCGGTCGTAAAGCCAGCGCGGCGCAACGTGCAGCAGCATTGTCACGAGCCGCATCTGCCACGGAAACACCGCGAAAGCCACCCGGCGCTCTATAGCCTGCGCGGCACTGGCGGCGAAGTGCTCGGCGTCCATCAGAAAGGGCATTGTGTAGGGATTGTGCGCGGTCATCGGCGTGCGGATATAGCCGGGCGCGATGGTGACCACGCCGACGCCGCGCGGGCGCATTTCGAGGCGCAACGCCTCGAGATACTTGAGCGCCGCCGACTTCGACGCGCTATAGGCGCCCGAGCCCGGCAAGCCGCGCACACCCGCGACGCTTGCGATGCCGACGAGCGTGCCGCGTCTCGCGGCAGCCATGGCGGGCGCGAACGGCTCGAACGTGGCAACCATGCCGAAGTAGTTGATGTCCATCACTTCGCGGAAGGTGCGCAGGTCGCCTTCGCCGGTCACGGCACCGCGGCTCACGCCGGCATTGGCGATCACGATGTCCGGCTGGCCATGTTGCGCGATGAACTGTGCGGCCGCTTCGGCGAGCGCCTCGGCGTCGCGCACGTCGACGCAATAACACGAGATGGAATTTTGCGAATGAGACCGCTGGAAGGCGGCGAGGGCGTCGCCGCGGCGGGCAACGAGGCCAAGAATCGCGCCGCGCCGCGCATATTCGGCGGCGAGCGCGAGGCCGATTCCACTCGAAGCGCCGGTAATGAAAACTTTCAACGGTGAGCTCATTCCGGCGCCTCGGGCTTTACATCTTCTTCGCGCGAACCTGCTGGACCAGGAAGTCGAGCACCTGGAGCGTGCCGGGCAGGCTGTTGGTCGCGGCCGGGCCGGTTTCATACTTGCCCTGCACGGCGATGGTCGGCACGCCGTCGATCTTGTAGTCTTCCAGCAGCTTCTTGTCTTTTTGCAGCGCGCTTTGCGTCGAGAACGAGTTGTACGCGTCCATGTACTTCTTCGGATCGACGCCGTTCTTCGCGAGGAATTTCGCCTGATCTTCCGGCGTCAGCAGGTAGTTCTTGTTGACGTGAATTTCGTTGAAGACCTTCGGCGTGAGTTGCGGGGCGACGCCGAGTGCGTCGAGCGCGTGATACATCTTCGAATGCGGAATGAAGTCGTCGCGGAAGGCGACCGGCACGCGCTTGAAGACGACGTCCGCACCTTGCTTCTTCACCCACGTTTCCAGAAACGGCTCGAATTCGTTGCAATGCGGGCAGCCGTACCAGAAGAATTCGGTGACTTCGATCTTGCCGGCGGGCACGTCGGTGGGTTGCGCGCTCGCCAGAGCGGTGTAGTCCTTGCCCGCGACCGGCGCGGACGGCGAAGCGTGCGCCGAGGCTGCGACGAGGCCCAGCGAGAGGAACAGAATGCTCAGCAGTTTTTTCATGTTGTGTTGACCCAGGTAGGCGTAAAACAGTGGCGCCACGCAGATGCCCGTCACCGTTTCAGATTCGGCGTTTGACGGTTGTATCGGCCGTCGTGCTCAATCATGCTCAGCGTGCATGCGATTCCTGTGACATGCGCCGCGCGCCGATGGTTCGGTGGCGGCGCATGCCGGTGGATCGCTCGCTAGTTATTGTTTCGTGAAGCGGATGACAGCTGTGTCCACGCCCGCGTCCGACAGGCGCTGACGGCTCGCATTCATGTCCTCGAACTTTGAGAACGGCCCGATACGCACGCGATAGTACGTGACACCGCCCGCATCGCGCTGCGTGACCTTCGACTCGAAGCCCTGGAACGCGAGACGCGCGCGTTGCTGTTCGGCGTCGGCGGCGGTCTTGTAGGCGCCCACTTGCAGGAAGTAGCCGGTGTTCGCGTCGCCCGGTGCGGGAGCCGCACCCGAGCCCGGCTTGGCGTTCGCGACCGCCGGGGACGAGGTGCTCTTCGGCGCGGAACCCGCCGCGGTGGCGGCTGGCGCGCTCGCGCCTTGCGGCTTTTTCACCGCGGCCGTGGCGCTGCTGCCGTTGTCTTGCGCGGGCTTCGGCGCGACGGCCGTACCGTTGGCGTTGTTGTTGGCGTTGCCGACGGTGGGCGGCACTTCAATGATCTGCGGCTGCTCCAGCATGCCCGACTGCGTTTGCGAGTTGGTCTGGCCAGGCGCGGTGTTCGGCGGCGCGGGTTGCGCGGCCTGGGGCACCGGCTGACCCGGGGACTTGCCTTGCAGCGGACGGTTCGGATCGTATTGCGCCTGGCTCGCGCTCGAATCCGACGCCGCGGGCGGCGCAACCTTCGAGACGAACGGCGTAGGCGCACGGGTGATATACAGCGCCACCACTACCGCGATCGCGAGGCCGACGATGAGGCCCAGCACGATGCCGAGAAAAGTACCCCCGGTTTGTTTCGATTGCTTTGTTGTGCGGCGTGGTTTTGCCATCGTATGAATCACCTGCAAAAAGAATCCTGGAACGGCCGTCGATTATAACGACGGCCGCATGCATGTTGCGCCGGAGGACTTACATCTTGACGGGAGCGGAGACGCCGATGACCGCGAGACCGTTGGCGAGCACCTGGCGCGTGGCCGCGAGCAGCGCGACGCGCGCATTGCGCTCGGCCGCATCGTCGACGAGCACGCGTTCGGCTTTGTCATTGTAGAACGAGTGGAATTCCCCGGCGAGGTCGCGCAGATAGAACGCGACCGCGTGCGGTGCGAGTTCGTCGGCGGCGTGTTGCAGCATGTCGGGAAATTCCGCCAGCTTGTTGAGCAAGGCCATGGCGCGCTCGCTCGAGAGCGGCGCGAGGTCGACATTGGCGAGCGCGGTTTCATCTGCGCCGTAGCGCGCCTTGCATTCGGCGATGACCGAGCAGATGCGCGCGTGCGCATATTGCACGTAGTGCACCGGGTTCTCGTCATTTTGCTTCAACGCAAGGTCAATATCGAACACGAACTCCGTGTCGGCCTTGCGCGAGATCAGGAAGAAGCGAACCGCGTCGCGGCCGCGGCGGATTGTCTCTTCGTCGATCAGGTCGACGGCGGCTTCCGAGCCCGGCGTCGCGCCGCCCGACCATTCGATCAGATCGCGCACCGTCACGTAGCTGCCCGCGCGCTTCGAGATTTTGACCTCTTCGCCGTTGCGCATGACCGTGACCATCTTGTGCAGGATGTAGTCGGGATAGCCCTTCGGAATGCCGATGCCGAGCCCTTGCAGACCGGCGCGCACACGCGCGATCGTGCCGTGATGGTCGGAACCCTGAATGTTGATGACCTTGGTGAAGCCGCGTTCCCACTTCGCGACGTGATACGCGACGTCCGGCACGAAGTAGGTGTAGGTGCCGTCGCTCTTGCGCATCACACGGTCTTTGTCGTCGCCGTCATCGGTCGTGCGCAGCCACAGCGCGCCTTCCTGCTCGTAGGTCTTGCCGGCGGCGATGAGCGCCTGCACCGTCTTCTCGACGCGGCCTTCCGTATAAAGCGACGACTCCAGGTAGTACTGGTCGAACTTCACGCCGAACGCCTGCAAGTCCATGTCCTGCTCGCGGCGCAGATACGCGACTGCGAAACGGCGGATCGCGTCGAGGTTCTCGACGTCGCCCGCGCCCGTGACGGGCTCGCCGTCGCTGGCCGATACGGTGACGCCGTTCAGATAGTCTTTCGCGATGTCGGCAATGTACTCGCCGTTGTACGCCGAAGCCGGCCAGCCCGCGTCGCCTGGCGCCAAGCCGCGCGCGCGCGCCTGGGTGGACAGCGCGAGAGTGCCGATCTGCACGCCGGCGTCGTTGTAATAGAACTCGCGATGCACGTCCCAGCCTTGCGAAGCCAGCACGTTCGACAGCGCGTCGCCGAGCGCGGCCTGGCGGCCGTGGCCGACATGCAGCGGCCCGGTAGGATTCGCCGACACGAATTCGATCAGCACGTGCTTGCCGGCGTCGCGTTGCGAGCGGCCATACGCGTCTTTCTCTGCGAGCACGGCCGTGACCACCGCCTGCTTGGCCGCGGCGGCCAGACGCAGGTTGATGAAGCCGGGGCCCGCAACCTCGGCGGATTCGATCAGGCCTTGCGCCTGCGGTTGGGCGAGCAGCGTGTCGACGATCTGCTGCGCCAACTGGCGCGGATTCGCGCGCAGCGGCTTGGCCAGTTGCATCGCCAGATTACATGCGACGTCGCCGTGCGCGGCGACCTTGGGGCGCTCCAGCGCGATGGTGGGCGACACGAACGCGGCTTCGGTCGCGCCTTGCGTGGCAAGCGCGACCTGCTTCACCGTGTCGGCGAGCAGTGTTTCGAGAGTATGTTTATGTGCGGGCAGCATGCTTGTTGCGAGTCCAGTGAGGCAATCCGGTGATACGGAGGATGCGCCGGCCGCCTGGTGCGCGGCCGATTCGGCAGAAGCGTGGAAAGCGGCGGTCGCCCGTTGGCGCTGTCCTTGACGAGGCATTGCGATGCATCGGCATGACCGGGCGCGCTGACGGGCACGTTGTCTGCAACGCAAGGAGCGCGCTTTTCGGCCACCCGCGAAGGCATGGCCGCTGCGGCATGCAAAGCGGAACCGGCCGGACCGGACGCTTCGTTGCGCTTGCCGCGCGAGATGCAGTGCGGCGCGCTTTTCCGTCCAGACGGATTTTAGCAGGTGCTAATATGTTCAATGAGATGCCCAGCAAGGGCCGTGGCCGCCGCGTTTCTTCGGGCGACTGACGGAAGCGCATGGGAGCGCGCGCGGGCGGCCTTCTGCGCCGCCCTGCGCGTGAAGCCAACAAAACGAAAAAGGGAATAGTCATGCTGATTACTTTCAAATGCCGCGCCTGCCCGGACGTGATGATGCTGGAGAACCTGGCACAGTATCTGGTGGGCATTGTCGGCAAGCGCCTTGGTGAACGCGGCGTGATTACGCACGACGAACTCGCCGACGCTATCGCCAGGCTCGAAGCGGCCATCACCTTCGACAAGCAGGAACGCGCCGAACACGACGGCCATTTCCACGAGGGCGAAGAGGGCCACGAGCATCACGAGATTCCGCCGGGACTTGCGCAGCGGGCCTATCCGTTCCTCGACATGCTGCGCGCCGCGCAGAAAGAGAACGCGGATATCGTCTGGGGGCTGTAGTCGAGGCTTGCCGCGAGGGTGAGTTGCGAGGGTCGCGCAAGGAGGTGCGGCGCCTTCAAAACGCGCCCAAAGCAATAGAGCCCGCTCGAAGCGGGCTCTATTGCTTTGCAAGCCCCAAAGCGGCTTGCGCGCCTCACCAGCTTACTGGCTGGCGGCTTCTGGAGCGACTGCGGGAGCCGACGCACCCTTCTTCATTTTCTGCTTCTTCGATTTCTTGACATGCTTTGTCGTGGGCGGCGAGTACGAACTGACCGAACTCGAGCCGGCCGGAGCGGCGGTCTGTGCGAGCGCCGCCGAAGCGCCCAGGGCAAACGAAACAGCAGTCAATACCAGCGTCAGCTTCTTCATATGATTTTCTCCGTTGACGGTTGCAATTCGATGAGCCGACGCGTTCTGGCCGCGTCTGGCGGGTCAAGCCGCCTCAGTCTACAAAGCCGAAAATTACGTTGCCGCAAATATTCAGTCTTTCTCGCCCGATATAGTGCGTTTCCCGCCACGCGGTTCATCCGCGCCCGCCGACGCTCGCCAGCTTCATCCGCTTACAGCAACGGCGCCAGCGCGCGCTCTGCGTCCGCCTTCGAAAGCGACATGCGCTGCGCGTAGTCTTCCAACTGGTCCTGACCGATCTTGCCCACGGAGAAATACGTGCTGTCCGGATGCGCGAGATAGAAACCCGAGACGCTTGCGGCCGGCAGCATGGCGAGCGATTCAGTCACGCTCATGCCGATTTCGCCCGCCTGCAGCACCTCGAACATGTCGCGCTTCACGAGATGGTCCGGGCACGCCGGATAGCCCGGCGCCGGGCGAATGCCGCGATACTTTTCGGCGATGAGCTCGTCGTTGCTTAGACTTTCGGCGTTCGCGTAGCCCCACAGGTCGCGCCGCACGCGCGCATGCAGTGCTTCGGCGAAGGCTTCGGCGAAACGGTCCGCGAGCGCCTTCAGCATGATTGCGCTGTAGTCGTCGTGATCTTTTTCGAACTGCTTTTCCTTCACGTCGACGCCGAGGCCCGCCGTGACCGCGAACATGCCGATGTAGTCGGCCACGCCCGAATCCTTCGGCGCAATGAAGTCGGCAAGCGAGCGGTTCGGCCGCATCACGCCGTCCACCACCGGCCGCACGCTTTGCTGACGCAGATTGCGCCAGGTGAGCGCCACTTCGCTGCGCGATTCGTCCGTGTAGATTTCAATGTCGTCGTCGTTCACGCTGTTGGCCGGCAGGAGCGCGATCACGCCGTTAGCTTGCAGCCAGCGGCCCTGGATCAGGCGGGCGAGCATCGACTTGCCGTCCGAGAACACGCGCCGTGCGGATTCGCCGACGATCTCGTCGTTCAGAATTGCCGGGTACGGACCGGCGAGATCCCACGTCTGAAAAAACGGGCCCCAGTCGATGTAGTTCGCGAGTTCATTCAGGTCGAAGTTCTTGAACACGCGGCGGCCGATGAACTTCGGCTTGACCGGCTGGTAGTTCTTCCAGTCGATGGGCGTCTTGTTTGCGCGGGCTTCGGCGAGCGTGACCATCGGCAGCGCTTTCTTGTTGGCGTGCTGAGCGCGAATGCGGTCGTAGTCGGCCTTGAGTTCGTCGAGATACTTCGTCGCGCCTTCGTCGGAGAGCAGGCTGGAGGCTACCGACACCGAGCGCGAGGCGTCCGGCACATACACCACCGGCCCTTCGTAATGCGGCGCGATCTTCACGGCCGTATGCACGCGCGAGGTAGTCGCGCCGCCGATCAGGAGCGGAATCTTCTTCACGCGGAAGTAGTCGTCGCGCTGCATTTCGGACGCCACGTAGGCCATTTCCTCGAGGCTCGGCGTGATCAGTCCAGAGAGCCCGATGATGTCCGCGCCTTCCACTTTCGCCTTCGCGAGAATGTCGTTGCACGGGACCATCACGCCCATGTTGACCACTTCGAAGTTATTGCACTGAAGCACGACGGAAACGATGTTCTTGCCGATATCGTGCACGTCGCCCTTCACGGTCGCGATGACGATCTTGCCCTTCGCGCGCACGTCGCCGCCCGCGGCCGCGAGCTGCTTCTTTTCTTCTTCGATGAACGGAATCAGATGCGCGACCGCCTGCTTCATCACGCGCGCCGACTTCACGACTTGCGGCAGGAACATCTTGCCCTGGCCGAACAGGTCGCCGACGATATTCATGCCGTCCATCAGCGGGCCTTCGATCACGTTGATCGGGCGACCGCCTTCAGCTGCGATTTTCGCGCGCACTTCCTCGGTATCTTCGACGATGAAGTTCGTAATGCCGTGCACGAGCGCATGCGAAAGGCGCTTCTCGACCGGCTGGTTGCGCCACTCGAGGTTCTCTTCCTTCTTCGCTGCGCCGGTTTTGAATTTGTCGGCGATTTCCAGCAGACGGTCGGTGCCGTCCGGGCGGCGGTTCAGCACGACATCTTCGACGAGTTCGCGCAGTTCCGGGTCGAGGTCCGCGTACACGCCGAGCTGCCCCGCGTTGACGATGCCCATGTCCATGCCGGCCTGGATCGCGTGATAGAGGAACACGGTGTGGATCGCCTCGCGCACCGGGTCGTTGCCGCGAAACGAGAACGACACGTTCGACACGCCGCCGCTCACCTTCGCGTACGGCAGATTCTGTTTGATCCAGCGCGTCGCGTTGATGAAGTCGACCGCGTAGTTGTTGTGCTCTTCAATGCCCGTGGCAATCGCGAAGATGTTCGGATCGAAGATGATGTCTTCCGGCGGAAAGCCGACTTCATTCACGAGAAAGTCGTACGAGCGTTTGCAGATCTGCGTCTTGCGCTCGAACGTGTCGGCCTGGCCCTGCTCGTCGAAGGCCATCACCACGGCGGCCGCGCCGTAGCGGCGAATCATTTTCGCGTGATGACGGAATGCTTCTTCGCCTTCCTTCAGCGAGATCGAATTGACGATAGCCTTGCCCTGCACGCATTTCAGACCCGCTTCGATCACTTCCCACTTCGACGAGTCGATCATGATCGGTACCCGCGCGATGTCGGGCTCCGACGCGATCAGATTCAGAAAGCGCACCATTGCCGCTTTCGAGTCGAGCATCGCTTCGTCCATGTTCACGTCGATCACCTGCGCGCCGTTTTCGACCTGCTGACGCGCAACCGCGATTGCTTCGTCGAACTGGTCGTTCAGGATCATTCGCGCGAACGCTTTCGAACCGGTCACGTTGGTCCGTTCGCCAACGTTGATGAAGAGCGTCCCGGACGTGACGTTGAACGGCTCGAGGCCGGCAAGGCGCATGGTGTGATCGGTCATGGCGTATGTGCGAGTCGATTGCGTGCGTTAGGTGCGGCCTGGTTGCGTCGGATGTGCGCGGACCGGCGTCTCGTGTTGACGGCGGGCTAAGCGGCGTCGCGATATTGCGTCGGCCACTTGCGCGGCTTCACTTCGGCGAGCGCTTTGGCTATTGCCGCAATGTGCTCCGGCGTCGTGCCGCAGCAGCCGCCGGCAATGTTCACGAGACCCGCCTCGGCAAATTCCTTCAGCAGACCGGAGGTGTCGGCCGGCAGTTCGTCGAAGCCGGTGTCGCTCATCGGATTCGGCAAGCCTGCGTTCGGATAGCACGACACATAAGTGTCGCAGAGCTTGGCCAGCTCGGCGATGTACGGGCGCATGAGCGCCGCGCCGAGCGCGCAGTTCAGGCCGAAGGTCAACGGTTTCGCGTGACGCAGCGAGTTCCAGAAAGCCTCGACGGTTTGCCCCGACAGAATGCGCCCGGAGGCGTCCGTCACGGTGCCCGAGATCATGATCGGCAGGCGTTCGCCGGTGTTTTCGAACAGCTCGTCGAGCGCGAACAGCGCGGCTTTTGCATTGAGCGTGTCGAAAATGGTTTCGACGAGGAACAGGTCCGCGCCGCCGTCGAGCAGCGCCTTCGCCTGCTCGTAATAGGCGGCGCGCAGTTCGTCGAACGTCACGTTGCGTGCGCCCGGATCGTTCACATCAGGCGAAATGCTCGCGGTCTTGGGCGTCGGTCCAATCGCGCCGGCGACGAAGCGCGGCTTGTCCGGCGTCGAATACTTGTCGCACGCGGCGCGCGCGAGTTTCGCCGACTCCAGGTTCATTTCCACGGCCAGCGCTTCCATGCCGTAGTCCGCCTGCGCGACCGTGGTCGCGCCGAACGTATTCGTTTCGATAATGTCCGCGCCGGCGGCGAGATACTGCTCGTGAATCTCGCTGATGATCTGCGGCTGCGTAATGGACAGCAGTTCGTTGTTGCCCTTGATGTCGCGCCCGTAGTCCTTGAAACGCTCGCCGCGATAGCGCGCTTCGTCCAGCTTGTAGCGCTGGATCATCGTGCCCATTGCGCCGTCCAGAATCAGGATGCGCGACTTGAGCAGCGCGGGCAGCGCCGCGCCGCGTGTGTACTCGGACTCGGGACGGACTGGCTTGGCGGTTTGGGCAGGCTGGTTCATGGCGGACGAGGGCTTGGGCCGGCTTTTTCGGAACCTGTCATTGTAGCCGCAGCCGGGCTATTCCGCCGGACGCGGCGGTGGGAGGCGCGAAGCGCGCGAATAGCAGGCGAGCCGTAGGCGACTGCTACGCGACCCGCGGCTCAAAAAAAGAAAACGGTCCAGTGCGCCGAGGCCCGCTGAACCGTTTCCACTCAGATCGACCGCCTGATGAAGACCGCCGGCAGAGCCGGACGGCGCGGTCGAGAGATGTCGCCAAAAACGTTGAAAAGCTCCAAACGTCGAAAAGTTGAGGCGCGAGGTGCGCTTAGTGAAGAATGACCGGTTGATGCATGAGACTGTCGAACTGGCCGAGGAATTCGTCCACTTCGTCCAGCGACGGTTCCTCTTCGATCAGCTTCTGCACGTTCTCGCGAAACCGCGCCGCCATTGCACCGTCGATGTAAATCTCGCGCTGCATATTCTTGTCGACGATCTCATAGCCACCCGATTTCATGGCCAGCGGACCTTCCTGCGGCGGAAATTCGACGACACAATAGTTGGGGCTGTTGTAGATCATTTGCATGGCGACACTCCTTATTTCCGTTGGCTCCTGGCCGTTCCTGCGCCTTACTTGGAGCTTGTGGTTTGGAATTCAAGGGGTGGGTCCGGGGTGACGCTTGTAAAAGTTCCGAACCTACCGGTTAGACCGGCCTTTCAAGAAACGTTTCAAGCAGTGCGGCAAACCGTTGGGACTGCTCGACAGGCGCAAGATGAGCGGCGTCAAGCAATTCGAACTGCGCGCCTCCAATGGCATCTGCTATTGCCTGACTAGCAGCAGGCGGCGTGCCCGTGTCATGGCGCCCCGCCACCACGAGAGTTGCGCAGCGAATGTCTCCCAGCTTACTGCGTACGTCGAAATCGCGCAGCGCTTCGCACGCCATTGCGTAGCCTTCCGGCAACGTTCGGCTGAGCGCCTCGCGTATCGGCTCGACGGCTTCGGGGTGCGCCGCGCGGAAATCGGGCGTCAGCCAGCGCTCGAGCGTGGCGGGGACAAGCGAGTCCATGCCGTCCCGACGCGCGTTGGCGGCGCGTTGATCCCACGTCGCGCGGGCTTCCGGCAAGTTGGCGGCGGAACTGTCCGCAATAGTCAGCGTGTTCACGCGCGAAGGGTTATCCAGCGCGAACTGCTGCGCGATCATGCCGCCCATCGACATGCCCACGAGGTGCGTGCCCGGCGCGCCTAGCGCATCGAGCAGTGCGGCAAGGTCGCCGGCAAGATCGGCAATGGTGAACGGCGCGGGCGACACTGCCGTCTCGCCGTGGCCGCGCACGTCGTAGCGCAGCACCGTGTAGTCGTCGCGGAAATAGCCCGCGAGCTGGTCCCACACTGACAGGTCACCGCCAAGTTGATGAATGAACGTGAGCCAGGGGCCGCCGCCTTCGTTGCTCAGCACATAGCGCGTCTCGATACCGTTGATGTTCACTTGCATGCAAGCTCCTTCAAGGGGAACGCAGTGGAGGAATCCGTCGGCGCTTGTGGCCGCCTGCCATTCATGCGCGTGGCGGCTCGCCGAACGGTGACATCAGATGATGCAGAGTCGGCGGTGAGGCGGAAGTTTCGCGGAATCTCAGAGGCACCATTCAGGTGCAGAGCTTGCCTTTTGGCTTTTGGCCGACTCTGCTTTTGGCCGACTCGCTTGCGATCACGGCTTGATGTTGCCCGAAGTATCTCCGGGACCAGTCTGATCGACCGGTGCATCAGCAGGAGAAGTGTTTGCTGGAGCGTTCGGCGAAGCCGCCGGCGCGTCGGCGCCCGCGCCGTTATCCGCATTCAGCTTGCCGCGCCACACGAGTTCGAACTGCGTGCCGTTCGGCTCCGTCTGCACGAGCCGCGCGGGCAGCCAGCCGAGCGAAGGCGCGAGCCATACGTCGATGCGGCGCTGGTCGCCCTCGCGGCGCGGCAGGCGTTTGAAATGGCGCGTTTCGACGTAGCCCTGCGCAGTGCGGATGGTTTCGTCGCCGATCGTCTCGACTGGCCAGTTTTCGCCGCTGTCGCTATCCACCACAAAGAACTGCCGTGTGACGCCCGGCCTGTACGCGTCCGGATCGCCGCGCACGAGGCTTGCCAACTGCATGACCATGCTGAAGCGGTCCTGCGCGCCGTCCGGCAGCGGCAGCGTGGCGGGCGTGCGCGTGAAGGCGATCTTGCGGTCGGCGCGGTTGAAGATGGACACGTCTTCGGCGCGATGGCCCCGTTTTTCCACGTACTGCTCGGGCGCGAGCCCGAATGCGTCGATGCGGCCATGGCTCGAATAGACGAAGGTGCCCACAAAAGGTAAGGGTACCGAAACCACCATTTCGTAGCTCTGGGCGCTGCTCGTCCAATGAATCGTGCCCGGCTGGTTGCGTACGCCGTTGTAGAACGTGTCGTATTGAAGATTGCCGGACGGCGGCACAGAGAACTTCACGCCGGATGCCGCTTGGGTTGCGCCGGCGGTTGCCGTCGCGTTTCCAGTTGCATTCGCATTGCCACTGGCCGACGCGCCGCTTGCCGCGCTTGCCGCGCTTGCGGGCACCGCGTTTGCGGCGGGCTCGCTGGCCGCGACCTCCGATGCCGCATTCGACGCTTGTGCTGTCGCTTTGTCCGCTAGTCGCATTGCGCTCAGCACGTGTTGGCGCGGCTTGCCGGCCGCGGGCCTGCGCTTCGGCTCCTGCTCGCGAGCCGCGGCCGCGGCCGCAGCCGGATTGCGCTCGATGCGCTCCGGCTGGAGCAGGGCGACCTGCACGGGCACGTGTTCGTCATTCGAAGGCTTCAGCGTTGCGCGGTGACGCTCGACCCATTGCGCGGCGATCCAGTGAAGCACGCTTACCACGAGCAGCACGGCGATCCACCGCCACGCGCGCTGACCAAAGCGCGGCTCGTCGGGCGGCGTGAGACTGGCAGCGCGTGCGGCGGAAGGGAAAGCCATCGGCGGAAGAATGTGCGGGAGGAGAGGTCAGCGTGCGCGTTTAACGCGGCGTTGGACTATACCCGAGTTCATACGAGAGCTTGCGCGCGCATTCGCGCAGCGCCGTGTCGATTTCGCCGCCCCAACTGATATCGAACGCGCCTTCGTGACCGAGC
Source organism: Burkholderia sp. WSM2230 (assembly GCF_000472445.1). Classification (GTDB taxonomy): domain Bacteria; phylum Pseudomonadota; class Gammaproteobacteria; order Burkholderiales; family Burkholderiaceae; genus Paraburkholderia. The sequence goes on along the minus strand of NZ_AXAJ01000002.1, from coordinate 152,704 downwards.
GCAACGAGGCCGAGCGCAAGCTCGCCGGTCGAGTCGAACACCGGCATGCAGAACGCGTGAATGGTCGGCAGCAACATGCCTTCCACTCGCGCCGCTTCGTGCTCGCGCACTTGCGCGAGCACGCGTTCGACTTCCTCGCGCGTGCGCGGCACGCCGCCTTGCGACGAGCGGCGCGTGTCGGCCAGCTCGCGCTCGATCATCGCGGCGGTCTTGCCGGCCGGCAGGTACGCCGCGAACAGCAGACCCGTGGCGGAACTCAGCAGCGGCATCACGTCGCCGAGTTTGAGCGACGCCTTGGCCGGATGGCTGGACTCCATCCAGTGAACCATGGTGGGCCCCTGGTTGCCCCACACGGCGATGCCCACCGTCAGATCAAGACGGTCGCGCAATTCCGCAAGCGCGATGCGCGCGAGCTTCACGCCGTCGACGCGGGCAAGCCGCGCGAGTCCGAGTTGCAGCGCGAAGCCGCCGAGTTCATAGCGCCCCGACAACGCGTCTTGCGCGACGACGCCGAGCCGCAGAAAGCTCACCAGATAGCGGTGCGCTTTCGCCGGGCTCATGCCGGCGCGCTGCGCGAGGTCGCGCAGCATCATCGCGCGCGGCTCGCGGGTCAGCACGTCGAGCAGCCTGAAGCCGACTTCGATCGACTGGATGCCCGAGCGCAGTTTTTCCTCGCCTGAATCGGTGGACTCATCGTCGGCTTCAGTTGCGCCGAGCGGTTCGTCTGCGTTGGCGTCTGCTTTGGCGTCGTTACGAATTGCGCCGGAGCGGGCAGTGTGCGGCATGAGCAAAGGAGGCGCGCGAAGCGCGTTCAAAATCAACGTGAGAAGAACCGGCTGCAGGCCAACTGCAATGCGCCTGCGAGTGGTCGCGACCGGCCGGGTTTGGGCGGCGCGGATTCACCATCGTAGAATAGATTCCCTCTATCGTCACTAACACGGTTCATTCCTCCATGAAACTTGCCACGCTGAAGGACGGCACGCGCGACGGTCAACTGATCGTCGTCTCCCGCGACCTGCATACCGCTGCCGTTGCCGATGCCATCGCGCCCACGTTGCAGCGCGTGCTCGACGACTGGGCCTTCTACGCGCCGCAATTGCACGACCTGTACGACGCGCTCAACCAGGGCCGCGCGCGCAACACCTTTTCATTCGACGCGAGCGACTGCATGGCGCCGCTGCCGCGTGCGTTCCAGTGGGCCGACGGATCGTCGTATGTGAATCATGTCGAACTCGTGCGGCGCGCGCGCGGCGCGGAAATGCCGCCGGAATTCTGGACCGATCCACTGATGTACCAGGGCGGCAGCGACGACTTCATCGGCCCCAAGGACGACGTGCTGTGTGCGTCCGAAGCGTTCGGCATCGATTTCGAGGCAGAAGTTGCAGTCATCACCGGGGACGTGCCGATGGGCGTGACGCCCGACCAGGCGCTCAGAAGCGTGCGACTGATCACGCTCGTCAACGATGTTTCGCTGCGCAACCTGATTCCCGCCGAACTGGCAAAGGGCTTCGGCTTCTTCCAGAGCAAGCCGGCCACCTCGTTCGCGCCCGTCGCTGTGACGCCCGACGAACTCGGCCAACATTGGCACGAAGGCCGCGTGCACCGGCCGATGATCGTCCATTGGAACGGCAGGAAGGTCGGGCAGCCGGACGCCGGAACGGACATGGTGTTTCACTTCGGTCAACTGATCGCCCACGCGGCCAAAACACGCAATCTGCGCGCGGGCTCGATTGTCGGCTCGGGCACGGTGTCGAACAAGGACGCAAAGCGCGGCTACTGCTGTATCGCCGAAAAGCGCTGCCTGGAGACGATCGAGCACGGCGCGCCGCAGACCGAGTTCATGAAGTACGGCGACACGGTGAAGATCGAAATGTTCGACGAAGCGGGCAAGTCGATTTTCGGTTCCATCGAGCAGAGCATTGCACCGCTCGACTGACGCGCCAAGCCTGCCGAAAGGGTTTCGCCCGATGCCGCTGTGATCGCGCGCCGCTACACTGACTGGCGCGGCATCGAAGGTCAATCAGAACGAAAAACTCAGCGAGGAGACACCATGCGGCGAGCTGAATCTGGTGAGACGGGAATGATGGGCGGGGCGGATATGCGCACGTGGCGCGAGCGGCTGCTGCAGTTCGAGCCGCAGTTGAAGCCGCCGTTCTCACCGCAGTTGAAGCCGCCGTTCTCACCGCAGTTCACCCGGCTCGCGCAGGCGGCGCGTCGCGCAACTACGCTGGGCGCGACGCTCGCGTGTTTATCGCCGGCTATCGCGCTTGCTCAGGTGAAGATTGGGCTCGTGCTTTCGCTGACGGGGCCCGCTGCGTCGCTCGGCATTCCCGCGCGCGACACGGCGAGCTTGCTGCCGAAGCAGATCGGTGGCCAGAGCGTCGAATACGTCGTGCTCGACGATGCGTCGGACACGACTCAAGCCGTGCAGGACACCAGGAAGCTGATCTCCGAAAATCACGTCGACGCGATCATCGGTTCGTCGATCACGCCGAATTCGCTGGCCATGATCGACGTGGTCGCAGACGGCACCACGCCGATGATCTCACTGGCTTCGTCGGCGAAGATCATCGAGCCCGTGGATGCCAAACGTCACTGGGTATTCAAGACCCCGCAAACAGACGCGATGATGGCTTCGGCAATTGCCGGGCACGCGAGCACGCACGGGGTGAAAACCGTCGCGTTCATCGGCCAGGCGGATGCGCTCGGCGAGACCTTTTACGCCGAAGTCGCGAAGTTCGCACAACTGCATCACATGGAGATGGTGGCAAGCGAGCGCTTTAATCGCACGGACCCGAGCGTGACCGGCCAGGTGCTGAAAATCCTCGCGACGCATCCCGATGCCGTGGTGGTCGGCGCGGCCGGCACGCCCGCCGCACTGCCGCCGAAGACGCTCAGGGAGCGCGGCTACAAAGGGCTGATCTATCACAACCACGGCGTCGGCAATAACGACTTCCTGCGCGTGTGCGGCGCCGATTGCAACGGCACCTTCCTGCCCGCGAGCCCGGTGCTGGTCGCGGCGCAATTGCCGGCGGATCATCCGGCCAAACGCCTCGCGCTCGACTACATCGCGCGCTTCGAGGCGCAGCGCGGACCCGGCACGGTGTCGGCTTTCGGTTCCTACACGTGGGACGCGGGCATGCTCCTCAATCATGCGGTGCCGATCGCGTTGAAGGCCGCGTCGCCGGGTACGCCGGAATTCCGCCGCGCGCTGCGCGACGCGCTCGAAGCGACGCGCGGTCTCGCGGACACCAACGGCGTCGTGAACATGAGCGCCGCGGATCACCTCGGCCTCGACCAACGCGCGCGCGTGATGGTCGAAATCAGAAACGGCAAATGGGTTTATCAGCCGCGTTGAACGAGGCAAGCACTCGACGACCCGGCCAAGCGCGCATACGCAGACACGCAAATACGGACACATCATCATGTCTCAGCAACCTCACACGAACGACGCGTTTTACGCGCATTACCGCTCGCTTCAACTGCATCGCCGTCCGCACGGCGTGCTCGAAGTGGTGATGAGCGGCGAAGGCGCGAACAGGAGCGCGCTCGCCACCGCGGATGCGCGCATGCATTACGAGCTCGCGGAAATCTGGCGCGACATCGATCGCGATCCCGAGACACGCGTCGCGATCATTCGCGGCGAGGGCAAGGGTTTTTCTGCCGGCGGCGATCTGCAACTGGTCGAAGACATGGCGACCGATTTCGACGTGCGCGCACGCGTATGGCGCGAGGCTCGCGATCTCGTCTACAACGTGATCAACTGCAGCAAGCCGATCGTTTCGGCGATGCACGGCCCGGCTGTCGGCGCCGGTCTTGTTGCGGGGCTCCTCGCGGATATCTCCATCGCGTCGAAGACGGCGCGCATCATCGACGGTCATACGCGGCTCGGTGTCGCGGCGGGCGACCATGCGGCGATCGTCTGGCCGCTTCTGTGCGGCATGGCCAAAGCCAAGTACTACCTGATGCTGTGCGAGCCGGTGAGCGGCGCAGAGGCGGAGCGTATCGGGCTGGTGTCGCTTGCCGTCGACGAAAACGATTTGCTGCCGAAGGCGTACGAGGTCGCGCAGAAGCTGGCTCACGGTTCGCAAACGGCGATTCGCTGGACCAAGTATGCGTTGAACAACTGGCTGCGCTCAGCGGGCCCGGCCTTCGATACGTCGCTTGCGCTGGAATTCATGGGCTTCGCCGGACCCGACGTGCGCGAAGGCGTGAGCTCGCTGCGCGAGCGGCGCGCGCCGGATTTCGGCGGCGCGGACCCGTGGCGTCGACGGTGACGACGGCGGTGCGATGGTCACGCGGCACGCGGTATGATCGGATTCATCTGTGCGGGTCTCATTTCCTTCTGCGCACTTTCGCGCTTTTTCGTTAATGCAGCGAGGCGACAAGCATGACCGACACATCTGGCGCAACCCCGCCGTTTCCCGGTTTCCCTGGTTTTCCGCCCGCCGAAATGCTCGAGCGCATGTGGGGCATGATGCGCCTCTCGCCGTTCGGCTCCGCGTTTGCCGGCGCGCAGCCGGGCGCGGGCCTCGGACCCTCGCTGTCGATGATGTCCGACATGATGGCGCCGCTCACCAATGTTGAAGAGCTCGACAAGCGCATCACCGACATGCGCGCCGTCGAGCAATGGCTCAAGCTGAACCTGAGCATGCTGCAATCCGCGATACAGGCGCTCGAGGTGCAGCGCGCAACGCTCGCGACGCTGCGCGCGTTCGGCGCGTTCGCGCAGCAGTCGATGGCGCAGCCCGCCGCGACGGGTCAAGCGCAGTCGCCGGCACCCGCGCCGAGCCCGTCGCCCGCGAGCCGTTGGCCGCATTCGGAGGCGAGCGCTTCGGCTTCCGGTTCCAGTGCCAGTTCCACTTCCGCGGAAAGCGCGAGCGCCTCTGAACCGGCGAGCGATGAAGAAGCCGCAAGCGCCGCGCCGGCATTCGACGCATCGGCATGGTGGAACCTGCTGCAATCGCAATTCAATCAGATTGCGCAATTCGCGATGACTCAGCCGGTGGCCGGCGCCGCGGACGCAGCCGCGAGCGGCAGCGCGCAGGCGGACGAGGCTGCTGACCCGGAGGACGACGCGGTAGACGCGGCCAGCGAGGCGGTAGGCGGGGCGACAGACGTGCCGCGCCCGTCGCCGGAGGACGCGGCCGCGTCCGCGGCGTCGCGCGAACCGGGCCGAGCCGCTGAATCCGCCGCGAAGCGCCCTGCGGCAAAGCGCGCGCCGGCTGCAACAAAGCGCGCGGCCGCGGGCGCTGGCAGCAGTGCGTCGAAACCGCCGAAAAAGTCTTTGTGAGAGGGCGCGCCGAACGGCGGCGCGCGCCGACCGTCGGCGGCAAATAACAAGAGAAATCGCCGACTGTCACGGTTTTGACCCTGGTCGCGGGTCACACTCGGCGGGTTCCGCATTTCATTGAGACAGGTCAAGCAGGCACCCGAATTGCGTCTGTCTCGACGCGGGTTTGGAGAAGCCAGCGTGCTATCATTGGAAGGACTTTGTTTGGCTTTTGGGCGCGCGCTGAAAACAACCAATCCAGCCGCCCTTGCTCCATTCGCCGCCGGCACGACCGGCGCAGGGCTGGACGGTGCGGTTTTCATCGCAAACTGGCTCGACCTCAGGCATAGGGTATCCCTCACCCACGGTTGGCCGCGCGGCGCGTAATTCGAGCGTGGAATTTTGTGTTGGCCGCTCTTCGCGCAAGCGTCCGGACTTCTTCGCTGCCCGTGCATCCAGGCGGCCGGTTACCGCGTAAAATTGAAGGCTTGGCCGGCGAACGGCGCGGTACCCGGGTACGACCGGTGCGTCCGGTTCGTCGTCAGCAAGAGTGCTACACGTAGTAGTGACAGACACACACAGTATGTGCAGAACAGGGGTGGGACTATGAACACCATGCTTTATCCGGAACTTTATAAATCGCTCGAATCCGTTCGATGGGACATGGAGAAAGACATTCCCTGGGACAAGTTCGATGCCTCGCTGCTGACGGACGAGCAGGCCGCGACCATCAAGATGAACGCGATCACCGAATGGTCGGCGTTGCCCGCCACGGAAATGTTCCTCCGTGACAACCATCACGACAGCGATTTTTCCGCGTTCATGAGCGTGTGGTTCTTCGAAGAGCAGAAGCATTCGCTGGTGCTGATGGAATACCTGCGCCGCTTCAAGCCCGAAATGTGCCCCACTGAGGAAGAACTGCACGCTGTGCGTTTCGAATTCGACCCGGCGCCGCCGCTCGAAACGCTGATGCTGCACTTCTGCGGCGAAATCCGCCTGAATCACTGGTATCGCCGCGCCGCCGAGTGGCACACCGAGCCGGTCATCAAGCACATCTACGAAACCATTTCGCGCGACGAAGCGCGGCATGGCGGCGCGTATCTGCGCTACATGAAGAAAGCGATGGCGCAAACCGGCGACATCGCGCGTGCGGCGTTTGCGAAGATCGGCGTGCTGATGGCGTCCGCGCGCCGCACCGAAAAGCCGCTGCATCCCACCAATCTGCACGTGAATCAGGCGCTGTTCCCGCGCGACACGATCCAGTCGCGTCTGCCCGATCCGGAATGGCTTGAGCGCTGGCTCGACGAGCAGATCCGCTTCGACGACGGTTGGGAAAAGAAGGTGGTCGAGCGTATTCTGCACAACCTGTCGCTGCTGTTCGAACGCACGTTCAACACGGCGCAGGAACTGAACCGCTATCGCAAGGAAGTGGTGGCGCGCCTGCAGGCCGACCAGAAATCGGCCGAACAGCCGGCTTGATGGTCCAGCAGGCCTCGTAAGTTCCGATTTGCGGCTGCGGGCAGTTGCAAAGCTCGCGCCGCGATCCGGTTGACGCTTCGGAGTTTGAAACGGTCCCGCAGGTGTGAGCTTGCCGGGCCGTTTTGTTTGATTGGCGTTGTTGGTCCTGGCCTTTTCGGTCGACCGGTCCTGCTGGTTCCGTATAGCTCGGGCTGTCTCGTGACAGCACTCCCTCTGTCTCTTCCACGTCCCTCATGGCTGCTATTTTCGAACGCAAGATTCTCACGCGCGACGCACTGGCCGCGCTCCGCCCTTCGCTGAAGGCGCCCGTGGTATTTACGAACGGCGTGTTCGACATCCTGCATCGCGGGCACGTGACTTATCTCGCCGATGCAAAAGCCCAAGGCGCTTGTCTGATTGTCGGTGTGAATAGCGACGCGTCGGTCCGCATGCTAGGCAAGGGCGACGACCGGCCGATCAACAACGAAGCCGACCGCATGGCGCTGCTCGCGGCGCTCGAAAGCGTCGACTATGTGGTTTGCTTTGCTGAAAAGACGCCGGTCGATCTCATTTCGGCGCTGCGTCCGGACGTGCTCGTCAAGGGCGGCGACTACGACATGGATGCATTGCCGGAGTCGGCCATCGTGCGCGGCTGGGGCGGTAAGGCGTTGGCGATTCCGTTCGAGCATGACCGCTCGACCACCGCGCTGCTCAAGAAGGTTCGCACGCAAGGCTGAATGCCCGGCATAAGCGGGGGGCGAGCGCGCTCCAGGACGAGCGCGCTCTATTGCGGCAACGCCGACGCTGCAATCGGCGCGGCGGGCGCCGGTGCGCCGACCACCGCCTGATCGCCCGCCTCGGCGGCCGTGATCGGGCGCACCTTGAGCCAGTCGGCATGGACTTCCCGGCTCAGATGATTCGGCTCGCGCCCGCTCGCCGTGGGCGTTGGCCCGAACACGCCGCGTACAGCGACGAATGCCAGAAGGTTGGCCAGAAACAGGACGGCGATCAGCCAGCGCAGCATCGTTTTGTTTTCCCATCCATGAGTTGAACTGTCGATATCGTTCGACCGCGCGCTTCGGTCATCGCGCGGGGGCACGACATTAAGGTGTGCCCACGACATTCAGCGGCGCTTCAGGCGCCTTGATCGGATGCCTGGTCCGCGGCAATCAGCGCGAGGCCGGACAAGACCAGCGAATCGTGGCGAGTATGCGGCACTTTCAGCGCACTCGCCACTTCGTCGGCCGCGCCGCCGCTGACTACGAGGCGCACCGGCACCTGCCACTCACCCTGCAAGTCGCGCCATGTCCGCTCGACGAGGCCGGCTTGCGCAAGTGTGCAGCCGGCGGATAACGAACGCCGCGTATCCGTCGCGAAGAAGAGGCCGCGACGCGCCGTTTGTGGAGCGTCGCCAGGGCCCAGCGCACTCTGCGTGCCGCCCCCGCCGGCAGTACCGCCAGCTCCATCCGTGCCGCCAGCCGCAACCGACCCATCCCTGCCACCGGTTCCACCAAACCCACTCATGCCGCCGGTTCCGCTCGCGCCACCAGCGCCACTACCCCCACCCCCGCGAAGAAGTCCCCGCGCAGCATTGGCGTCGAGCGTCGGCAATTGCGCCGTATGCTCGCCGAGCGAACGCATCATCAGGCTCCAGCCAGGCGCAATGAGTCCGCCGACGAAGCAGCCGTCCGCGCGCAATGCCTCGAGCGTGGTCGCGGTGCCGAAGGTCGCAATCAGCAGATGCTCGCCGGGAAACGCTGCATGCGCGCCGATCATGCCGGCCCAGCGGTCGCTGCCGAGTGCATGTGGCGTCGAGTAGCTATTGGTCACGCCGCATTGCCGCTCGCGTGCGCGGATCGTGGTCAGCGGCAGGTCAGGCCACCGCGTGTGGACGAGCGCGGCGATTCGGGATGCTACAGCCTCGCCGGCGACATTGGATACCCACGCGCCGCAAGGCGCGGGCAAGCTTGACCACTGAGCAGTCCCCTCAGCAGTCCACTGAGCCGCCCCCTGACTCGCCAACTCCGGCGAATCGCTCCCGCCATGCGAAAGCGCACCGGCCGCGAGCTGCGCGCCGTCCGCCGCCACCATCGCCCATTTGACGCGGCTATTCCCAGCGTCGATCAGAAGACGAGGCGCGCCGCTCGTCATGCAGCACCGTCGGCGAGACGCAGCGAAACGTCGCCGGTCGCGATGCTTTGCCGGCCCGCAGCGGTATCGAGCATTAACTGGCCGCGCTCATCGACGCCCGCAGCCACGCCGCGAGCGACTTCCGCGCCCTGTTCGAGCAGCACGACCTCGCGGCCCGCGTATGCGTGCATCGCGTTCCAGCGCCCCTGGAAGGGCGCGAAGCCTTCCGCGCCGAAACGTTGCAAGGCGGGCTCCAGCGCGTTGAGTTCGGCAGCGAGCGTATCGGTGAGATTGGCGTTCGGCAGCGCGCGCTGGAGCGCGGTCGGCGCCGTGCCGCGCGCCTGCGGCGGCGCGTCGGCGTTCAGCGCGCCGACCTTTGCGGCGAGCTCGTCGGCGCCCTTCACGTTAGTGCCGATGCCGATCACGACCGCGCTCGCGTACTCGGTGCTCCATGCGGTTTCGATCAGAATGCCCGCCAGCTTGTCGCCTTCAAGCAGCACGTCGTTTGGCCACTTCAGCGCGATCTGGCCGGGCCCGGCAACAGGCAGCGAGCGCAGTCCGTCGACAAGCGCAACGCCCACCGCGAGGCTCAACCCTGCGAGCCCTTCGAGCGGACGCGGCAGCACGCACGCCACGGAAAACAGCAGCGCATTGCCCGGCTCCGCATACCACGGACGGCCGCGGCGGCCGCGTCCAGCGGTTTGCAGGTAGGCCACCCGCACGATAGGCCGCGGCAGCGCGCCGGCCCGGCGCGGCAGCGCTTTTACGCGGGACATGAGGTCGGCATTGGTCGAGCCGGTTTCCTCGACGATTTCGATCGGCCAGTCGTGCGCATGCGCGCCGAAAAGCGCGACGGCGCGTTCACGGTCGATGCGCCAGTCGGCTGAATTGGTAGCAGCGGCCGGAGCTTGGGGCGGAGTGCGGGAAGCGTTCATGCTGCATATTGTAGCGACAGCGAACCGCGCGAGGCCGCCTGCACGGTCGATCAGCTGCGCCTTCGTTACAATGGCCGCTAATCCGATAACCAGATTGCAGCGATCCTTGAACTACGACACTCCGCCCGGCCTCGAAGTCGCGGCCGGCAGCCAAGGCAAGATCGTCCGGCTCTCGGGCCAGTGGACGGCGCTCGCGCTCGCGCGCGATCGCGCAACCGGACACGTGATCCCGCAATTGCGTTCGCTGGAAGGCGCCGAAGGCATCGGCCAATGGGACCTGTCGCGTGTCGACCGGATGGACCATGTGGGTGGCCAGGCCCTGTGGCGCGTGTGGGGCCACAGAATGCCGCCCGACACCGAACTCACCGACACGCAGCGCGATATTTTCGAGCGCATCGCGTTGCTCGACACGGTTCGCGAAACCGCTGAGCCAGTCGTCAGACTGGACCCGTTCACGCGGCTCGGGCTCGGCATCTTTTCCTTCCTCGAGCATCTGTATGGCGGTGTGGCGATGCTCGGGCGCGTCGTGATCGACCTGCTCGCGATCGCGCGCAAGCCGGCCATCACGCCGTGGACCGAAATCTCGGCCAACATCTACAACGCCGGCACCAAGGCGTTGCCGATCACCGCGCTCGTCGCATTCCTGATCGGCATCGTGCTGAGCTATCTGTCCGCGCAGCAATTGCGGCTCTTCGGCGCGAATCAGTACATCGTGAATATTCTCGGGCTTTCGGTGATCCGCGAGCTCGGGCCGGTGCTCTCGGCGATTCTCGTGGCCGGCCGCTCGGGCTCGGCGATCACCGCGCAGATCGGCGTGATGCGGGTGACCGAGGAACTCGACGCCATGCGCGTGATGGGCATTCCGCATGGCTTGCGGCTGATCCTGCCGCGCGTGGTCGCGCTCGGCGTTGCGATGCCGCTGCTCGTCATGTGGACCAACATCATTGCGTTGACGGGCGGCGCGGTCGCCGCCAAGATCGTGCTTGGCATCGACATCAGCTATTTCGCGCGCGCGTTGCCGGGCGTGGTGCCCGTCGCGAATCTGTGGATCGGGCTCGGCAAGGGCGTCGCCTTCGGCATGCTGATCGCGATTGTCGGTTGCCATTTCGGCTTTCGCATCAAGGCCAATTCGGAGAGTCTCGGCGAAGGCACGACGACTTCGGTCGTGACGTCAATTACCATTGTGATTCTCGCGGACGCCGTGTTCGCGATCCTGTTCCAGAACGTGGGGCTCGGATGATCGCGCCGCTCACTCAGGCCGTGCGCGGCCAGCCGATGCCCTGCATCGCCGAACCGGTGATCGAGGTGATCGACGTCACCAAGCGCTATGGCCGTCACATCGTGCATCAGCATCTGAATCTGGACGTGCGGCGCGGCGAAATCGTCTCGATTGTCGGCGGATCGGGCTCGGGCAAGACCACGCTCGTGCGGCAGATTCTCGGGCTCGAGCGGCCGTCGTCGGGGACCATCAAGCTGTTCGGCGAAGATCTCGCGACCATCTCGCCCGAAACGGCGCTGCTCATGCGTAGCCGCTCGGGCATGCTGTTTCAGCGCGGCGCGCTGTTCTCGTCGCTGTCGGTGTTCGACAACGTCGCGCAGCCGGTGCGCGAACTCGGCAAGGTGCCGGAAGATCTGCTGCGCGACATCGTCATGCTGAAGCTGGAGATGGTCGGACTGCCGTGCAAGCATGCATCGAAAATGCCGTCGGCGCTGTCGGGCGGCATGATCAAGCGCGTCGGCATTGCGCGCGCCATCGCGCTCGAACCCGAGCTGCTGTTTCTCGACGAACCGACCGCCGGACTCGATCCTCAGGCGTCCGATGAATTTGTCGAGCTGATTTCGGCGCTGCATCGCGCGCTGGGTTTGACGGTCGTGATGGTCACCCACGATCTGGACACGATGGTCGCGCTGTCCACACGCGTCGCGGTGCTGGCGGATCGCAAGGTGCTGGTCGCGGCGCCGGTGGAAGAGGCCGCGGGCGTCGATCATCCTTTTATCCGCGAATACTTTCTCGGCTTGCGCGGGCGGCGCGCGTTGCAGGCGCTGCCGCCCGAACGGCGCGCGAAGCTGCCGCATGCGGCGCTCGCGCCGGCGTCGTCGGAATTGCCGCTGTAGATCAGGGCTGTAAATCAGGAAACCCGGTAATGGAAAACAAAGCACATGCGTTCTGGGCAGGGCTCTTCACGATCGTCCTGCTCGCCGCGATCGCCACGGCGGCATTTTTGTTCAATGTCGACCGCGCCGTGCGCGTGCCGTACGATCTGATTGCGCGCACCAACGTAACGGGCCTTTTTACCGACGCCGCCGTGCGCTACCGCGGGCTCGATGTCGGCAAGGTGCAGTCCATCAAGTTCGACCGCGCTCATCCGGGGCAGATCGTCATCCGCATTCTGGTCGACACGCACGCGCCGATCACGCATTCCACGTTCGGCAGCCTTGGCTTTCAAGGTGTAACGGGCATTGCGTTCATCCAGCTCGACGATACGGGGCGCGATCCGTCGCCGCTGCCTTCGTCGGCGAAACAGGTTGCGCAGTTGCCGATGCGCCCAGGCCTGCTCGATCAGTTGCAGCAACGCGGCGACGTGCTGCTGAAGAAACTCGAAAAGGTCACGGACGACGTCGACAATCTCCTGTCGAAGGAAATGGTCGACCAGTTGCACGGCACGGCGGCCAGCATCCAGAAAGCCGCGGACGGCGTCGCCACGCTCACGCAGCAGATGGCGCCCGCGGCCGGCAAGCTGCCCGCCACCATCGACAAGCTGGACAGCACGCTCGCTTCGACCAACCAGTTGATCACGGGCCTGAACCGCCCGGACGGTCCGTTCGAGAGCAATCTGAACAAGGTCGGCACGGCCGCGCAGCAAGCGGGCGACGCGCTTACCGCGATGAACGGCTCGTTGCAGGAGCTGTCGGCGCGGGTCGGTTACGACACGTTGCCGCGCGTCAATTCGCTGGCCGAAGACGTGCGCTCGGCCGCGCGCTCGGTGGACCGCGCCGCCGATACGTTCAGCACCAGTCCGCGCAGCGTGCTGTTCGGCGCGCCGGCCGCGGCGCCGGGGCCGGGCGAGGCCGGTTTCACGTGGCCCGCGCCGCACGCCGCGAAATGAATCTGAAGCTTTGAAGAAAGGAAGATTGTCATGTCACGTTCCATTCGCCGGTTGTTGTCTTCACGCGTCACGCGTGCGGGCGCGGCGTGCGCGGCGCTCGTCGCCGTGGGTCTGCTGGCTGCCGGCTGCACGAGCACGCCGGCCGCGCTCGCGGACATCCGCTATGACTTCGGGCCGCCGAAGCCGGCATCGTCGGCGGGAACGCAGCCGGCCGTGAAGGTGCTCGACGTGAGCGCGCCCGAAGGGCTGCAGTCCGACAAGCTCGTGTACCGGATCGGCTATGCCGACTCGCAGCAGGTCGCCGCGTACGCGAACAGCCATTGGACGATGCCGCCTTCCGCGTTGCTCACGCAGCGTCTGCGCGGCGCGCTGAGTTCGCGCGGCACGGTGCTGACGGGTGCGGACGGCGTTGCCGCGCCCGTGCTGAAAATCGATCTCAGCGAGTTCGAACAGGTTTTCGACAGCCAGTCGCAAAGCCATGCGGCGGTGACCGCGCGGGCCACCCTCACGCAAAACGGCAAGGTGATCGGCCAACGCACGTTCATTTCACGCGCGCCGTCCAGTACCGCGGACGCCGCCGGCGGCGCGCAGGCACTCGCCACCGCCAGCGACGACCTCGTCTCGCAAATCGGCGCCTGGCTCGGCGTGCAGGCGCTGGTCGCCGCGCAATGACGGGCGCGCAGCGCACGCAACGGAGCGCTGCATGAGCGAACGATTGTGGCTGCGCCGTCCTTCGGTGCTCTCGCGGCAGGCGCTGCTGTTGTACACCGCACTGATTGTCTACGGTTCGTGGTATCCGTTTCTGGGCTGGCGCTCGCTCGGCATCGGGCCGTTGGCGTTTCTCTCCGACCCGATGCCGCAGTATCTGACGGCATTCGACGTCGTCACCAACGTGCTTGGCTATATGCCATTCGGCGCGCTGATGGTGCTCGCGCTTTACCCGCGCTGGCGCGGGCCACTCGCCGTCGCTCTGGCGTTCCTGCTGGGCGGGCTGCTGTCGGGCGTGATGGAAGCCGTGCAAACCTATCTGCCGACGCGTGTTGCCTCCAACCTCGATCTCGCGGCCAATGCGCTCGGCGCGCTGCTCGGTGCGGCGATCATGTCGCCCGCCACCGGCGCGCTGCTCGACCGCGGCTTGCTGCGACGCTTGCGGCTGATGTGGTTCGAACGCGACAGCGCGGCGCTGGCGTGTCTCGTGGCAGCGTGGCCGTTCGCGACGATGTACCCGTCGCCGCGCCTGCTCGGACTCGGCAACTGGCCGCGCGTGTTGTGGACGCGCTTCGATTCCACGACACAGGACGCGCTGTTCGCCTGGGCGCCGGCCGCCTGGCACGTCGGCGCATGGCCCGCAGCGGTCGCCGCGTGGTTGCCGGACGACGTGTGGGAAGCGCTCATCACGACGCTCAATCTGTTCGCCGCGCTTGCGCTCGCTTCGTTGTCCGTGCGCCGCCATGCGCCGCGCGTGCGGCTTTTGCTGCTCTTTATCGTCGCGGCTCTGGGTGTGAAGGCGGGCGCGACGTTCCTGCAATCGCAATCCGGCCTCGCTTTCGACTGGGCGACGCCGGGCGGTCTGGCGGGCCTCGGCTGCGGCGCGCTGCTCGGGCTCGCCGCGCTGCGTCTGCGGCGCAGCGCGCGGGCGGCGCTGGCGGCCGCTGCGCTGATCGTGACGCTAGTGTTCGTCAACCTGCTGCCGGTCAATCCTTATTTCGATGTGGTACTGGCCGACTGGCGGCAGGGGCGGTATCTGCACTTCAACGGACTTGCGCGCTGGCTCGCGTGGGTGTGGCCGTATGCGGCGCTGGTGTGGCTGGCGTTTGTCGTCGAGCGGGTGTGGCTCGGGCGGCGCACGCGGCGCGCCTGAGCCACGAGAGGGAGCGAGCGCGAGGCGTGGGTCGGTCGCTATAATCATCTGCTACCGGCCGTTCGCAGGCACGCGTTTGCAACCGGCCATCTGCCACCGACCGTCCGCACGCCGCACTGCTATCGCACACGCTTGCATCCAAAAAAACATGCGCCGCTGCGCCGAACTGCGTTCTGCTGCACTATTGCCCTTCTGACAGCCTTCCCCCGCTAGATCATGGACTCGTTCTACAAATATCACGTCTTCTTTTGCCTGAATCAGCGCGAGCCTGGCGCGGAGCGTCCGAGCTGCGCGAATTGCAACGCACAGGCCATGCAGGAGCACGCGAAAAAACGCGTGAAGAAACTCGGCCTCGCCGGCCCCGGCCAGGTGCGCATCAACAAGGCGGGTTGTCTCGACCGCTGCGAGCTCGGCCCGGCGCTCGTGGTCTATCCGGAAGGCGTCTGGTACACGTATGTCGATGAAAGCGACATCGATGAAATCGTCGACTCGCATCTCGCGAACGGCAAGATTGTCGAGCGTCTGAAAATCGATCAATAAGCGCCACCATGAACGTACACACGAAGAAGTATCTGATCGACGGCCCGGTCGGCAAGATCGAGGTCGCGCTCGACCTCCCCGACGAAGCGCGCGAAAACGGCGCGGCGCCGCGCGGCATTGCGCTCGTCGCGCATCCGCATCCGCTCTTTGGCGGCACGATGGACAACAAGGTCGCGCAGACGCTCGCGCGCACGCTCGTCAAGTTGAACTACGTGACGTATCGCTCGAACTTTCGCGGCGTTGGGCAAACGCAAGGCGAGCACGATGCGGGCATAGCCGAGCGCGACGATCTGCGCGCGGTGCTGGACCACATGCGCGCACAGCCGGGGCAGGGCGATCTGCCGCTCGTGCTCGCCGGCTTTTCGTTCGGCACGTTCGTGCTCTCGCATGTGGCCGCGAAGCTGCGCGACGAAGGGCAGCAGATCGAGCGCATGGTGTTCGTCGGCACGGCTGCGAGCCGCTGGGAAGTCGCGCCGGTGCCGGAAAACACGCTGGTGATCCACGGCGAGACCGACGAGACGGTTCCCATTCAATCCGTTTACGACTGGGCGCGCCCGCAGGAATTGCCGGTCGTCGTGATTCCAGGCGCCGAGCATTTTCTGCATCGCAAGCTGCACATCCTGAAGCGGATCATCGTCGACGCGTGGCGTTGATTGGCCGGGCGCCGTCCCGTTTTGCGGGGTACAGCCAGGCAAAAACTCACCATTAATTGCCCGCCGTTACGCGAAGTTGCGAGAGTAGCGCGCGTATAATGGGCGCTCTTTTTTGGGCGCAGCACGGCCTGTGCGGCAGTTCGCGCGATGCGTGGCTTTTTCACGCGCGCAGCGGTGCCGGTTACAAGTGTGCTGCGCGAACCGATCGCGTGGCCGGAAGTCCAATGGGCGCCCGAGCCGTTACGCTTGATATCGTGGCGGCCAGACGCTCGCCGACCGGCTCTCCCAACTCTGCGCTCTCGCGCGTTGTATTTTTCTGCACGAATCGACCCTATGCGTTTTTCCACCTCCGGCCGCCTGTCTTTCTCCTCTGTTGCATCTCTCGTTCCCTCCACGCTAAGCCGCGCATTGACGCTCGGCGTCGTGCTGCCCGCCACGCTCGTGACCAGCACCGCGTTCGCGCAAGTGCCGCCGCCGGCGGTGAATGCGCGTTCGTGGGTGCTCGTCGACGCGACCAGCAATCAGGTCCTCGCGTCGGGCAATCCGGACGAGCGCGTGGAACCGGCATCGCTCACCAAGCTGATGACCGCGTATCTCGTCTTCGAGGCACTGCAGACGAAGAAAATCACAATGGACCAGACGGTGACGCCGGGCGAAGCGGTGCGCCGCGTGCGCACGGACGAATCGCGCATGTTCGTCGAGGCGAACAAGCCCGTCACCGTGCATGATCTGGTGTATGGCATGATCGTCCAGTCCGGCAACGACGCGGCAATCGCGCTCGCAGAACTGGTGGGCGGCAGCGAGGCGCAGTTCGTCAACATGATGAACACGGAGGCGCAGCGCCTTGGCATGACGCACACGCATTTCGCCGACGTCAACGGCATGCCCGATCCGCAGCATTACACGACCGCAGGCGACCTCGCCGTGCTGTCGGCGCGTCTGATTCGTGACTTCCCCGACTACTACAACATCTTCTCGGTCAAGGAATTCACGTACAACAAGATCAAACAGCCGAACCGCAACCGTCTGTTGTGGATCGACCCGACGGTGGACGGCCTGAAGACGGGCCACACGCAAGCCGCCGGCTACTGCCTGATCGCAAGCGCAAAGCGCTCGCTGCCCGGCGTGCCGGACGCGTCGCGCCGCCTCGTCTCCGTGATGATGGGCGAGACGAAAGAGCACGACCGCGTGCAGGACAGCCTGAAGATGCTGAACTACGGCTACTCCGCGTATGACACCGTGCGTCTGTACAAGGCCAGTCAGGTGGTCGGCACGCCGCGCGTCTACAAGGGCTCGCAGGACACGGTGCAGATCGGCGTGAAGAGCGATCAGTACATCACCGTGCCGAAGGGCATGGCCGACAAGGTGAAGCCGCAGATCGAGCAGATCGATCCGCTCATCGCGCCGATTGCCAACGGTCAGCAGGTCGGCACGGCGAAGCTCGTGGCCGACGGCAAGGTGCTCGCGCAATTCCCGGTGGTTGCATTGCAGGCTGTGCCGCAAGCCGGCGTGGTCGGCCGTGTGTGGGATTCGCTGATGCTCATGTTCAACAAGAAAAAGTAAGCGCCTGATTGCGATGACCGCTCTTCCCGATGTTCCGCTCGAACCGATCGTTTATCTGAACGGCGAAGTGGTGCCGTTGTCCGAAGCGCGCGTGCCGGTGCTCGACCGCGGCTTTATTTTCGGCGACGGCATTTACGAAGTCGCGCCGCTGTACGCGCACGCGGGCGGCCGCACGGCTTTCCGCTTCGAACAGCACCTGGCGCGCCTCGCGCGTTCGCTCGAGAAGATCGGCATTGCCAATCCGCTCGACAATGCCGGCTGGCGCGCGCTGATCGAGCGCGTGTGCGCGGCGAACGAGGCCGAGGCCGGCCTCGCCGCCGACCAGGACGCGATCGCATACATTCAGATCACGCGCGGCGTCGCAAAGCGCGCTCACGCGTTTCCCGCGGGCGTCCAGCCTACGGTGTTCGTCATGGTCACGCCGCTCAGTCTGCCGAATGCCGCGCAGCGCGCGGAGGGCGTTCGTTGCGTGAGCGCGGAGGATCGCCGCTGGCTTCACTGCGACATCAAGTCGGTCTCGCTGCTCGGCAATGTGCTGATGGCGCAATACGCGGCTGAGAACGACGCTTTCGAAACCATCCAGTTCCGCGACGGCGTGTTGACCGAAGGGTCGTCGTCGAATGTATGGGTGGTGAAGGACGGCGTGCTGGCCGCACCGCCGCGCAGCCACAAGATTCTCGAAGGCATCCGTTACGGGCTGATCGAGGAACTCGCGGCCGAATGCGGTATCCGCTTCGAGGTGCGCGAGATCGCGGAGGCCGAAGTGCGCGCCGCCGACGAAATCGTGATCAGCTCCGCCACCAAGGAAGTGCTGCCCGTCACGCAGCTCGACGGCCAGCCGGTCGGCGAGGGCAAGCCGGGCGCGGTGTTTGCGGCGCTGTATGCGGCATATCAGCGAGCCAAGGCAAGAGAAGCACAGGCAGCAAACGAAGCGTGAGAGGCGCGGCGAGGAGCAACAAATGAATCCGGCAGACGAATCACTGATTGAGTATCCCTGCGATTTCCCGATCAAGATCATGGGTAAATCGCATCCCGAGTTTGCCGAGACCATTGTCACGGTGGTCCGGCAGTTCGATAGCGAAGTCGACGCCTCGCGCGTCGAAACGCGTCCTTCCAGCGGCGGCAATTACACCGGTCTGACGGTGACGGTGCGCGCCACCAGCCGCGCACAACTCGACGACATTTACCGCGCCCTTACCGGGCATCCGATGGTCAAGGTCGTGCTGTAACGAGTCACGTCGGTCCCCCCGGTCGCATTACGGCGCGACGCGCAACGCGTCCGCCGTGCCGCCGGTGCTTGTCGAACCGGTCGAATTAGCCGAACTGTCCGCGCTCCCCGAACTGGCCGGGCTTGAAGAACCGGCCGCCGGTCCGGCCTCGCAGGCCCGCTCGAAAAGCTGCTTGAACCGTCCCACCTCCCCGAACACCCAGTCGCGGAACGCCTTGACCTTGGCGGTTTCCAGCATGTGCGGCGGGCAGATGAAGTAGTACTGCCACGGGCTCGGTCCATCCACGTTGAAAAGCCGCACGAGGCGGCCGGCAGCGATCTCGTGCATTGCCAGCGAGCGGCGCGTGAGCGCGATTCCCTGACCGTCGATTGCCGCCTGCAACAAATTCGACGAATCCTGATAAAGCACGCCGCGCTTTGGCTCCGCCCAATCCGCGAGGCCGGCGGCGTCGAACCATGGGCGCCAGAGCTCGTCGTCCGAGCGCAGCAGCGGCAGGTGGGCGAGCTCTGCTGGCGTTGCCGGCAGCTTGCCGCCGTTGAAATTCGGCGCGCACGCCGGGAAAAAGATCTCTTCCAGCAGCAGTTCCGAGTGCAGCCCAGCATATTTGCCGTAGCCGAAACGGATCGCCACGTCCACGTCGTCACGCGCGAAGTCGGTCAGCGCATTGGTGGACAGCAGTTCGAGGTCCCATTGCGGATGCGCCTCGATAAAGCTGCCGATGCGCGGCGTCACCCAGCGCGCCGCGAATGACGACAGCATCGACACCACCAGCCGCCGCTCACGGTCGCCCGCGCGTAGTTCGCGGGTGGCGTCGCAGAGCGCGGCGAGTGCGGCGCGTACCTGGTTCGCGTAGCGTCGGCCCGTTTCCGTGAGGCGCACGCGCTTGCCGTCGCGCGCGAATAGCGAGACGCCTAGCTCGGCCTCCAGCGCGCGAATCTGATGACTGACCGCGCCGTGAGTGACGAAAAGCTCGTCCGCGGCGCGCGAAAAGCTCTCGTGGCGGGCGGCTGCTTCGAAGGCCTTGATCGCATTCAAGGGCGGAAGGTGGCGGAGCTCCATCGCAATTTTTCTCACATAGAGGTGAAAATTGATCGTTTTGCACGAACCCTTGCTGCGCCTACGATTGTAGCCATGAAACGACTTTTGGCGAGGGCATCATGCGAGAAGTTTCCTCTAGCATCGCGTACGAAATCCGCAGCGGCGAAACGCTGCCCCTGAAGGTGGCGCGCAGCACGAAGCTGGTCGTGCGTGGCGGCGCAGTCTGGGTGACCCGCAGCGACGACACCGCAGACTACTGGCTGCAGCCCGGCCACACGTTGAGACTGCGGCGCGGCGAACGCCTGTGGCTGAGCGCCGAGGGCACGCCCCGCGCTACCGTGGCCTTCTCAGTGCCGACGCGTTGCGACGAGCGCGCGCTGAACTGGTTTGCGCGCATAGGCGAGCGGTTTGCGGCGTGGGTGCGCGGAGGATGGCGCACGGTTTGACGGCGCAGGCCGCGCCGCCACGTCACCGCGTCATTCCGGGCGCGGCGACTTCGGGCGGGGATTGCCGGATTTCGGTAAACTGCCGGGATCATGTCCGCCCCTCCGGTTTCATCATCTCCATTGCCCGCTGCGGCGCCGCTCAAGCTGCGCTGGCGCGGCAGCGAACCCTACGAAGTCAGTTTCGAAGCGATGCGTGCGTTCACAGACGCGCGCACCGCCGAAACGCCCGACGAAATCTGGCTGGTCGAACATCCGCCTGTCTTCACGCTTGGCCAGGCCGGCGATCCGGCGCATCTGCTGGCCGCGGACAGCGGCATTCCTCTGGTGAAAGTCGACCGTGGCGGACAGATCACGTATCACGGCCCAGGCCAGGTAGTCGCCTACCTGCTGCTGGATTTGCGGCGCCGCAAACTGATGGTTCGCGAGATGGTCACGCGGATCGAGCAGGCCGTGATCGACACCCTTGCGGCGTATAATCTCGCCGGAGAACGCAAGGCTGGCGCGCCCGGCATCTATGTTTCGGGGGGGCCGCAGGCCAGCTTGCACGCCGGCGCGAAGATTGCCGCGCTCGGTCTCAAGATTCGCAATGGCTGCAGCTATCACGGCGTCAGCCTCAACGTGAAAATGGATTTACGGCCGTTTCTGGCCATCAACCCTTGCGGCTACGCGGGTCTCGAAACAGTCGACATGGCAGCGCTCGGCGTTGCCCCCGGCTGGGACGACGTGGCCCGCACGCTTGCCGAATGCCTCATCGCAAACCTCGACGGCAGTCCCGCGGCCGTCGCCCAACCGCAGGCCGGTGCGCTCACCGCCTGACTGGATCGAACGAATGACTGACGTTACCGCGAACCTCGCAGCTAATCCCGCGCCCGAAGGCGGGCCGGCATCTGCTGCTGCCTACGACGCTACCGCGAAGCAGAAGGCGCAAGCCAAAACCGCCCGCATTCCCATCAAGATCGTTCCGATTGAAAAGCTGAAGAAGCCGGACTGGATTCGCGTCAAGGCGGCAACCGGCAACTCGCGCTTCTACGAAATCAAGCAGATTCTGCGCGAGCACAACCTGCATACGGTGTGCGAAGAGGCGAGCTGCCCGAATATCGGCGAATGCTTCGGCAAGGGCACGGCGACCTTCATGATCATGGGCGACAAGTGCACGCGGCGCTGCCCGTTCTGCGACGTCGGCCATGGCCGTCCCGATCCGCTCGATCCGGAAGAACCGGCGAACCTCGCACGCACCATTGCCGCGTTGAAGCTGAAGTACGTGGTGATCACGAGCGTCGACCGCGACGATCTGCGCGATGGCGGCGCGGCGCACTTCGTGGAATGTATCCGTCAGACGCGCGAGTTGTCGCCCGACACGCGCATCGAAATTCTGACGCCGGATTTTCGTGGCCGCCTGGACCGCGCGCTCGGCATTCTGAACGCCGCGCCGCCTGACGTGATGAACCACAATCTCGAAACGGTGCCGCGTCTGTACAAGGAAGCGCGGCCGGGCTCGGACTACGCGCATTCGCTGAAGCTGCTCAAGGACTTCAAGGCGCTGCATCCTGACGTGGCGACCAAGTCGGGCCTGATGGTAGGCCTCGGTGAAACTGAAGAAGAAATTTTGCAGGTGATGCGCGATTTGCGCGAGCACGATGTGGACATGCTCACCATCGGCCAGTATTTGCAGCCTTCGGAGCACCATCTGCCGGTGCGTTCGTATGTGCACCCGGACACCTTCAAGATGTACGAGGAAGAGGCCTACAAAATGGGCTTCACACACGCGGCAGTGGGCGCGATGGTGCGCTCGAGCTACCACGCCGATCTGCAGGCGCATGGAGCCGGCGTAGTTTGAGCGCCCGGTTCTGTGGTCCGTTGATTGAAAAATGCCCGTACAGTGTGCGGGCATTTTTTTCGCGGTGAGCAAAACGCTCTGGCTTTGGCTGTTGCGGCGTCTGGCCGGGCTTCATGCAGGGCAGCCCACTCGCTGTTCGCCCCGAGCAGTGAGCCGTCCGCAAGCGGCGGCCATGCAGGCGCTTCTACACTTGCGCGCCGCCGCGCGCCTCACAAAAAAGTTCGATGACCGGCCAGCCCCGCTCGTTGGCGAGCGCGCGCAAACGTGCATCGGGGTTGGTCGCGACCGGATGCGTGACGCGTTCGAGCAAAGGTACGTCGTTGATCGAATCGCTATAGAACCAGCTTTGCGGGAAGTCCTGCAAACAGTGACCTAGCGAGGCCAGCCAGCTCTCGGTGCGCGTGATCTTGCCTTCGCGGAAAGTCGGCACGCCGACCGAGGCGCCCGTGAAACGCGCGAGCGGATCGCCGCCCTCGGTACCGAGCTCGATCCCAAGAAGATGCTCGAAGCCGAGGGCCTTGCCGATCGGCGCGGTCACGAACACATTCGTTGCGGTGACGATGCAGCACAGGTCGCCCGCGTCCATGTGACGTCGCACCAGTTCGCGCGCGGCCGGCAGGATCGCGGGCGCGATCACCTCCCGCATGAAACGCGCATGCCACGCGTCGAGCTGCTCGCGTGTATGGCATGCGAGCGGCGCCAGCGTGCGGTCCAGATAGGCGGCCATGTCCAGCGTGCCGGCCACGTATTGCCGGTAATACTCGTCGATGTCTTGTGCATGCCGCGCAGCGCCTTCAATTCCTAGGCCGGCGACAAAATGAGCCCACGCCTGGTCGCTGTCGAGCGGCAGCAACGTATGGTCCAGGTCGAACAGCGCGAGATTGCGGCTCATCCGGTTGTCCTCGTTATCAGGTGGCCAAGGGGTTGGACAGGCTCTGCATGAGCGCCATGTGAGCGCCATGTGAGTGGCATGAGCTGCGGCATTCGACGCAACAGGCACGCTGCGCACAAAAAGAAAAGCGCCACGCGTACAGAGCAAAACAAAAAGCGCCACGCCGCGCCCGACATTCGTTGCCGAGCGTATATTTAAAAGCACAAAAATACAATAAGGCAAAAATGTGCAACACTACTGTCATACGTCCCGGGTGTCCTCGGCGGCATGCGGTTCCGGTCACGGCAGCAGAGAACGAATGCGCAGTGCCTTATGTTGATTCTCCTTAACCTCCTCGCCGGTGTGGCACTGCTCGTGTGGGGCTCGCATATCGTGCGCACGGGCATTCTTCGTGTATTGGGCGCCGATCTGCGCAGCGTGCTTGGGCGCAGCACGCGGAATCGTTGGCGGGCGTTTCTCTCAGGCGTCGGCGTAACGAGTCTCGTGCAAAGCAGCAACGCAACCGCGGTGATCCTCACGTCGTTTGCCGCGCAAGGGCTCCTGCCGCTCACCAGCGGGCTTGCCATCATGCTCGGCGCCGACGTGGGCACGGCGCTCATGGCGCGAGTCCTCACACTCGATCTGTCGTGGCTGTCGCCCATCCTGATCCTGTTCGGCGTGCCGCTCTTCCTGTCGCGCAAGCAAACGCGCGCCGGCCAGGTCGGCCGTACGCTGATCGGTCTCGGGCTGATCCTGCTCGCGCTGCATCTGATCGTCGAGGCCGCTCAGCCGATGATGCAAGGCGCCGGCGTGCGCGTGATGTTTGGCGCATTGACCGGCGACACCATGCTCGACGCGCTGGTGGGCGCAGCCTTCGCGATCGTCTCGTATTCGAGTCTCGCGGCGGTGCTGCTTACGGCCACCCTTGCATCCTCGGGCGTCATTTCGTTGAAGGTGGCGCTCTGTCTCGTGATTGGCGCGAATCTCGGCAGCGGCCTCGTGGCATTGTTCGGCGCTGCCGCGCAGAATCCGGCGGCGCGGCGGCTCGCGCTCGGCAGCTTCGCGTTCAAGCTGGCGGGCGCACTGCTGATCCTGCCGTTTGCGCCCTTGCTCGCGAAGTGGTTGCCGGTGCTCATCGCCAATCCGCGTGAAGCCACCGTGGGCTTTCACCTGATCTACAACACGCTGCGGTGCTGCGTATGCCTGTCGCTGATCGATCCGGTGGCGCAAATCAGCGAGCGCGTGTTGCCGGACCGGCCCATGCCGAACGGAGAGCTGCGGCCACTGCATCTTGACGCGGCCGCGCTGTCCACGCCCACGCTTGCGCTCGCGAATGCCGCGCGCGAAGTGCTGCGTATCGGCGACATCGTGCGGACGATGCTCGACAACGTCGCCGAGCTGATCCATCACAACCATCTCGAGAAGGCGCGGGAAACCGTCCGCATGGACGACGACGTCGACGAACTCTACGCCGCGGTCAAGCACTACCTCACGCTGATTTCGCGCGAGCAACTGGACGAAGCCGACAGCCGCCGCTGGACTGACATCATTTCGCTGACCATCAACCTGGAGCACGCGGGCGACATCATCGAGCGGATTGTCGGCAATATCGAGGAAAAGAAGATCGCTCACCGCCTGTCGTTTTCCGAAGAAGGCCTGGGTGAGCTGGACGATCTGCAGGCGCGGCTCGTCGGCAATCTGCAGCTTGGTCTCTCGGTATTCCTGAACAATGATCTGCGTTGCGCCGAGCGGCTGCTTGCCGAAAAAGAGCGCTTTCGCGACCTGGAGCGCGCTTATTCGTACCGGCATCTGGATCGCCTCGCCGGGCAGACGCTGCGCAGCATCGAAACCAGCGCGTTGCATCTCGATCTGATCAGCGACATGAAGCGGCTCAATTCGCTTTTCTGCTCGACCGCTTATCCGGTGCTCGATGCCGCCGGCGCATTGCATGACACGCGCTTGCGCAAGCGCGCGCTCGACACCATGCATGTGAAGGAGTGACTGTCGATAGAACCGCATGCGGCGCGTCATCGCGCGACGCCTTGCGGTTTTTCCGGTTTCGCTTCGGCTTCCCGCTTTACGCCAGCACCACTTCGTCCAGCTTCTTTTTCAGCGCACTGAAATCGGCTGCGTCGGCGGCCTTCTTGTTGGTGACGAGCACGTCGATCCGCTCTACCGGACAATACGAAATCCGGCTGCGCTGACCAATTTTGCTGTAGTCGGCGAGGATCACCACACGGTCCGCGTTAGCGACCATCGCGCGCGCCACTTCGGTTTCCGCGTGATCGTAATTGGTTGCGCCATGCCGGTGGTCGACGCCCACCGGCGACAGCAGCGCGAGGTCCGCGCGATACCGCTGAATGTCGAGCACGGTGGTCGCGCCGGTGGTCGCCATGGCGCGGTCGCTGATCGTGCCGCCGAGCAGGATCACTTCGTTGCCGGCTTCCGCCTGTTCCGCTGCGCCGCGCAGTTTCAACGCGACGTCGATTGAATTGGTGACGATGGTCAGATTCGCGAGCTTGGCCAATTCTTCGGCGAGCGCGGCAGTGGTGGTGCCGGCGTCGATGAACAGCGTCTGGCCGCTTGCAATGAGTCTGGTTGCCGCCTTGGCAATGGCCGTTTTGGACTTGACGCGCATGTGCGCGCGCTCGGCAATCGGCGCTTCGTCGGCTGGTCTGATCGCGCCGCCATGCACGCGGCGCAGCTCACCGAGCGCTTCGAGATCGAGCAGATCGCGCCGCACTGTTTCGCGCGACACGCCCAGGTCCGCCATGATCCGTTCGGTCGACACCCGATGCAGCGTCGACAACAACGCGCGTATTCTCTGATGACGGTCTTCCTGCCACATGCATTTTCCTTGGATGCGAAGGCGCTCGCACAACGTGTATTAACCGGTGACATCGTGGTCACGAATGTGTGTCGGGACGATGTCAAGCGTACTACTTCAGCCGGATTGTGTTGTATTTTTTTGGTAGCTTGCAACTTTGTGTATTTGAATTTAGCCTTCGCAAATCGAAGTGCCGGCTGATTCGAACATCGAATGTTCGGATCGATCTGAGTGGAAGGTTTGATCTGTGCTTTCACGCATTTTCATGGCGCTTTCTGACAAGACCGCAGGCATCGGCGCATGACGAATGCTTTATCTGAGCAAAAGGTGACGGGACGTGGCAAACGGGATCGATCGCACATCACCTGCTGACTGGCCTTATCCGCCACTCGTCGCGCACCGCTGCGGCGGCACGCTCGCGCCGGAGAACACGTTGGCGGGCTTTGACGCCTGCGTGCGCTACGGTTACCGCATGGTCGAATTCGACGCCAAGCTCTCCGCCGACAACCAGTTGTTCCTGCTGCACGACGACACGCTGGAGCGCACCACCAATGGGTACGGCGCAGCGGCGATTTACAGGTGGGCGCAACTGGCGTTGCTCGACGCTGGCGCCTGGTACGGGCCGCAATTCGCGGGCATGCGTCTGCCCACGCTTGCCGATGCAGCCGCGCGTTGCGCGCGCGAGGGCATTCTCGCGAACATCGAAATCAAGCCGTGTCCCGGCCGCGACGAGATCACCGGCCGCCTGGTCGCAATTGCCGCGCTGGAGTTGTGGCAAGGCCAGACGCCGCCGCTCCTGTCGTCGTTTTCGTTCGACGCGCTCGCGGCCGCGCGCGACGCGGCGCCTTCATTGCGACGCGGCATGCTGTTCGAGGAAGTGCCCGCGGACTGGCTGCGCATCGTGCGTCAATTGGACTGCGTGTCCTTGCACGCGAGCCACCGTTATCTGACCAGGCAGCTCGTCGCGGATATTCGTGCGGCCGGCCTGCACGTACTCGCTTACACGGTGAACGACCCGGCGCGTGCGCAATTGCTCGCGCAGTGGGGCGTCGACATGATTTGTACAGATCGCATCGATAAGCTGCAGCACGACATGCTTTGAGCGCCCCAGCCGGCGCGGGCATGGCGTGGGCGCGCGGGCACACGGAGCGATGCACGGACCAACGCAAAGGCGCCGAAACAGGCGCACGCAATGGCAGAGGCCGCGCGCCCTTGAAGTCGAATCAAAAACTTTCCAAACGCAACAATTTCGGCAGAGGATGGGGAAAACTATGAACCGCACCGTGTTAGCTCGCGTACTTTCGATGTCGGCCGCCGCGGGCGTTGCCGCCGCCGGCGCGAGCAGCGCTTATGCCGCGCCGCTCGACGCATTGGTCGCCGCCGCAAAGCAGGAAGGCCAGCTCACCGTGATCGCGTTGCCGCACGACTGGTGCAATTATGGGCAACTCGTCGCGGGCTTCCAAAAGAAGTACGGAATCAAGATCAACGAACTGAACCCGGATGCGGGTTCGGGCGACGAAGTCGAAGCCATCAAGGCGAACAAGGGCAACAAGGGCCCGCAAGCGCCGGACGTGATCGACGTGGGTCTGTCCTTTGGCCCGAGCGCGAAGGCCGAAGGACTCTTGCAGCCGTACAAGGTCTCGACGTGGAACTCGATTCCGAAGGAGTCGAAGGATCCAGACGGCTACTGGTACGGCGACTACTACGGCGTGCTCGCGTTCGAAGTCAACGCCGACATGATCGACAAGGCGCCGGCCGACTGGAGCGATCTGCTGAAGTCGGATTACAAGAACGCTGTGTCGCTTGCAGGCGACCCGCGCTCTGCGAACCAGGCCATTCAGGCGGTCTATGCGGCGGGCCTTTCGCAAAGCAAGGGCGACGCGTCGAAGGCGGATAAAGCCGGCCTCAAATTCTTCGCGGACCTGAACAAGAGCGGCAACTTCGTGCCGGTGATCGGCAAGGCGGCCTCGCTTGCGCAAGGCACGACGCCGATCGTGGTCCGTTGGGACTACAACGCGCTCGCCGACCGCGATACGCTGAAGGGCAACCCGAAGGTTCAGGTGGTGATTCCGAAAACGGGCGTGGTGGCGGGCGTCTATGTTCAGGCGATCAGCGCCTACGCGCCGCATCCGAACGCGGCCAAGCTGTGGATGGAATACCTCTATTCCGACGAAGGCCAGATTGGCTGGCTGACTGGCTATTGCCACCCGATGCGCTACAACGAACTGGTGGCTGCAAAGAAAGTGCCGCAGGCGCTGCTCGACAAACTGCCGCCGCCGACCTCGTATAAGAACGTGGTATTCCCGACGCTCCAGCAGCAGGACGCGTACAAGGAAACCATCACGAAGCATTGGGACGAAGTGGTGGGCGCGAACGTCAAGTAAGCGCAGCTTGAGCAACCTTGCGTAATCGAAGTGCGCCGCGGCGCCGTTCGCAAAGGGCGGCATCCGCGGCGTTGGTTTTCAAGCCCGGAGGGTGAGCTATGAGCGCTTCATCGGATGCTGGATCGGTGCAGCCGGATTTGCTGGTGCCTGTGCCCACGCCGACGCCGCGCGTCGACGGCCCGGGCCGCGCTTCGAAGATGCTGGCCTGGATCGGCGTCGTGCCGTTCTTCACATTCGCGCTGTTGTTCCTGATTCTGCCGACCGGCTTTCTGATGGTCGGCGCGTTCCAGGATGCACAAGGCCACTTCACGCTCGCCAATCTGCGCGATCTGTTTCAGCCGTCGGTGCTCGACGCCTATTGGATCAGCTTCAAGGTCAGCGCGGCGTCGGCCGCGGGCGGCGCGCTGATCGGCTCGCTGCTCGCGTGGGCGGCGGTGCAGGGCAAGCTGCCCGGCTGGATTCGTCCGACCTTGATGACGTTCTCCGGCGTTGCGTCGAATTTCGCGGGCGTACCGCTCGCGTTCGCCTTTATCTGCACGCTGGGGCGCGTGGGGCTCGTCACCGTGCTCCTGAAGAAATACCTCGGCTTCAATCTGTATTCGACGGGTTTCAGCATTCTCAGTTTTTCCGGGCTCACGCTCACCTACCTGTATTTCCAGATTCCTTTGATGGTGCTGATCGTGACACCCGCGCTGGACGGCCTCAAGCGCGAATGGCGCGAAGCCTGCGATTGTCTTGGCGGCACCGCCTATCAATACTGGCGCTATGTCGCCCTGCCGGTGCTGTGGCCGAGCGTGCTCGGTGCGACGCTGCTGCTGTTCGCCAACGCGTTCGGCGCCGTGGCGACAGCCTACGCGCTCACCGGCAGCTCGCTGAACATCGTGCCGATCCTGCTGTTTGCGCAAATTCGCGGGGACGTCATGCACAACCAGAATCTCGGCTACGCGCTCGCGCTCGGCATGGTGCTGGTGACGGGTCTGTCGAATGGCGGCTACATCTGGCTGCGCTCGCGCGCCGAAAGGGGCCGCCGGTGAAAAGCCAATCGCGCGTGGGAGCGTGGACCGCAGTGGTGATCGGTTCGCTGTACTTCCTGATTCCGCTGATAGCCACCTTCGAATTCAGCTTGCGGATGAAGCGCGGCACTTACAGCTTTGAAGCATATAGCGTGGTGCTGAGCGATCCGCGTTTTCAGGCGTCGTTCGGTTATTCGATTTTGATGGCCTTGCTGACGATCGTGGTCGGCATCCTGCTCGTGGTGCCGACGGCTTACTGGGTGCAACTGCGTTTGCCGAAACTGCGGCCGGTGGTCGAATTCATCACGCTGCTGCCGCTTGTCGTGCCGGCTATCGTGATCGTGTTCGGTTATCTGCGCATTTACAACAGCAGTTCGATTTTGCCGCTCACGAGTAACGAGCGCGCGACCGACCTGCTGCTCGTATTCGGCTACGTGACGCTTTCTCTGCCCTACATGTACCGCGCGGTCGATGCCGGCCTGCGCGCCGTGGACGTGCGCTCGCTCACCGAGGCCGCCGAATGTCTCGGCGCAAACTGGCCGACCATTCTCTTCAAGGTGATCTTTCCGAATATCCGCTCGGGCATTCTGTCCGGCGCGTTTCTCACCTTTGCGGTGGTGATCGGCGAATTCACGCTCGCGAGCCTGCTCGACCGGCCAGCGTTCGGACCGTATCTGCAGTTGATCGGCGCGAATCGCGCATATGAGCCGTCGGCGCTTGCGATCATCGCGTTCATGATCACGTGGGCGTCGATGGGACTGATCCAGGTGTTCGGCTCGGCCCGCGCGGCAGCCGGCCAGAAACTCTGAGGCGCGAGCTTCGCATACGGCGTTTGACTCACTGAGGCGGCGAATCATGGCATTTCTCGAGATCGAAAATCTGCACAAGTCCTTTGGGACGAACATCGCGCTGCATCACTTCGACATGAAGATCGAGCGCGGCGAGTTCATCACGTTTCTCGGCCCGTCCGGCTGCGGCAAGACAACCGTACTGCGCATGATCGCCGGCTTTGAAACGCCCACGCGCGGCGCGATCCGGCTCGACAACAAGGACGTCACGCATTTACGCACGCGCCAGCGCAAGGTCGGCATGGTGTTCCAGTCGTATGCGCTCTTTCCGAACATGACGGTGGCCGAGAACATCGGCTTTGGGCTGAAGATCACGCACCGGCCGCAGGCGGAGATCAATCAGCGCGTCGAAGAGATGCTGCATCTGATCAAGCTGCCGCAGCTCGGCGGCCGTTATCCATGGCAGCTGTCGGGCGGCCAGCAGCAGCGCGTGGCGCTCGCGCGCGCGCTCGCGGGCAAGCCGCAGGTGTTGTTGCTCGACGAGCCGCTGTCCGCGCTCGACGCGAAAATCCGCATCTCGTTGCGCCAGGACATCCGCGCGTTGCAGCGTGAACTCGGCATCACGTCGATCTTCGTCACGCACGACCAGGAAGAGGCGCTGTCCATTTCGGACCGCATCGTCGTGATGAACGAAGGGCGCGTCGAGCAGATCGGCTCGCCTTCGGAGATCTATAACTATCCGCGCACGCGCTTTGTCGCGTCGTTCGTCGGCACGCTGAACATTCTTGCCGGTCACGTGATCGATCCGGCAACCGGCAAGATGGCGGTGGACGGCCAGGAGCTCATCACGACCCAGGAGCTGCCGGCCGGCGATGCAGGCAAGAAGCGCCTGCTCGCGCTGCGCCCGGAAGCGATCGTGCTGGAACCTGCGGCGCCCGGCCGCAACACGCTGAACGCGACCGTCGAGGAAGTGAATTTTCTCGGCGCTGTAGTGCGCATCAGAACGCGTGTGAAAGACGCTGTGATTTCGCTCGACGTCTTCAACGACCCGAATCGCGGTTTGCCCGAGCGAGGGCAGCCGGTCTCGCTAGGCTTCTCGCACGACAATCTGCTGGTGCTCGAGGAAGGCAACGCCTGAAACCGGCGCAAGCCAGCCGGCGACGGCCTCGGGTTTTCCCCGAGGGTTTTGCCGTGACCGATTCCGGGTTTCCCGACGCGCCTGGTCCGGATTTCCGGAATCCCGGAAGTCTGAAGCTGTGCCATTCAGAAAAATCATTACGAATCAAGGGTATGTCTTAGGCATCAACCTGGCATCGACCTTGCAAAATAGACGGCGCGGCCGCAACGGTCCGACAACTAAAGCAAGGAGACAACGATGTCCGATTTCCCTTCCCGGTATTTCTGAATTCGTCGTCTTGTCGCGGCCTAATGCCGTGCAGAGGCGACGATCTTTCGTTCGCATGATGCGCAGCGTGGCAGGCCATGAGCTCACCCACATCGCAGGAAACATCGTGAAGAAACCTATCCACAAAGTGCTGTACATCCAGGTGATCGTGGCGATCATCATCGGTATCGCGCTCGGGCATTTCTACCCGAATCTCGCCGTCGACATGAAGCCGCTCGGCGACGCCTTCATCAAGCTCATCAAGATGGTGATCGGACCGATCATCTTCTGTACGGTCGTGACCGGCATTGCCGGCATGGAAGACATGAAGAAGGTGGGCCGCGTCGGCGGCAAGGCGCTGCTCTACTTCGAGGTCGTCTCGACCTTCGCGCTGCTTCTCGGCCTCGCCGCGACGCACCTGCTGCGTCCGGGCGTCGGCTTCAACGTCGATCCCGCAACGCTCAACGGCAAGGAAGTCGCGTCGTATGCCGCGAAGGCGCACGGCCAGACCACGGTCGACTTCCTGATGCACATCATCCCGGACACGCTGGTGTCGGCGTTCTCGCAAGGTGAAATCCTGCAGATCCTGCTGATCGCGCTGCTGTTCGGCGCGGTGCTCGCGCATGTCGGCGAGCGCGGCAAGCCGGTGACGAGCTTTATCGAGAGCCTGTCGAGCATCCTGTTCGGCATGGTCGGGATCATCACGAAGCTGGCGCCGATCGGCGCGTTCGGTGCGATGGCGTTCACCATCGGCAAGTACGGCATCGGCTCGCTGTTGCCCATGCTGAAGCTGATCGGCACTTTCTATCTGACGTCGATCGTATTCGTGGTGGTGGTGCTCGGCATCATTGCGCGCGCGGTGGGCTTCAACGTGCTGCGCTTCGTCGCGTACATCAAGGAAGAGATGCTGATCGTGCTCGGCACGAGCTCGTCTGAAGCCGCGTTGCCGCAGCTGATGCTGAAGCTCGAAAAGCTCGGCTGCTCGCGTTCGGTGGTGGGTCTCGTGGTGCCGACCGGTTACTCGTTCAACCTCGACGGCACCAACATCTACATGACGATGGCCGTGCTGTTCATCGCCCAGGCGACCAACACGGACCTCACGTGGACGCAGCAACTCACGCTGCTCGCCGTGACCATGCTGACCTCGAAGGGTGCGAGCGGCGTGACCGGTGCGGGCTTCATCACGCTCGCCGCGACGCTGGCTGTGGTGCCGACCATTCCGCTGTCGGGCATGGTGCTGATTCTCGGCATCGACCGCTTCATGAGCGAATGCCGTGCGCTGACCAACATCGTCGGCAATGGCGTGGCGACCGTGGTCGTGTCGGCCTGGGAAAAGGAGCTGGACCGCAGCAAGCTGAACGCCGCGTTGCGCGGCGACGTGCCGCTCAAGGAACCGGCCGGCGTCTGAGCCGGACTTGTCGGGCATTGACTGAAACAGCATGAAGTTTGCGGCCGCGGACACCAGAACATGCAACCGGTGACCGCGCGCCCCACCTCCGTGCCGTCGGCCGGGGAAGCTCGCGCCGACGGCGCTTCGCCTTATGCCACAATATGCGGTCACACCCGACCGGATATTGCCAACGTGACCCGCCGCCTGCTGATCCTCTTCGCGCTCGTCGCCGGGCTCGTTGCGGCGTGCGGGCTCACCTATAGCATCGCGTGGCAAAGCGGAATCGACAGCTTGCGGCTGAATGCCGCCGGGCGCGTCGACCGTACCGCCAGCTCGCTAAAAAGCACGCTTGAGCGCTACGAATCGCTGCCGTATCTGCTCGCGGAACATCCGATCGTGCAGGACGTGCTGGTCGATCCGTCGCCTGCCAATGTGAAGCGCGCGAATCTCTATCTGGAAGACCTGAACCGCCATGCGCGCGCGACGGTGACCTACATCATTCCGCTC
Source organism: Burkholderia sp. WSM2230 (assembly GCF_000472445.1). Lineage (GTDB taxonomy): Bacteria > Pseudomonadota > Gammaproteobacteria > Burkholderiales > Burkholderiaceae > Paraburkholderia. The sequence continues at coordinate 119,471 of NZ_AXAJ01000002.1, read as the reverse complement.
AACGGCTACTGCGTGGCCGCGAGCAACTGGCAAGGGCCGGGCAGCTTCATCGGCGCGGGCTATCAGTTCCGGCCGTATTTCGTCGATGCAATCAAGGGCGGCGTGGGCCGCTTCTTCGGCATCGGCACGATTTCGCAGGCGCCGGGCTATTACATTTCGCAGCCGGTGCGGCGCGACGGCAAGATAGTCGGCGTGGCGGTCGTCAAACTCGATCTCGAATGGTTTCAGGGCGCGGATGCCTTTGAGCCGCTCCTCGTCACCGACGATCACGGCGTGATCTTTCTGTCTTCCGTGCCCGCCTGGAAATACCACACTATCCGGCCGCTCTCCGGGCAGGTCGCTGATTCGATCTACCAGGCGCGCCAGTACGCGCAGCAGCCAATCGAGCCGCTGCCCGTTACGATCGAGCGCAAGCTGGAAGGCGACGCGCAGATCGTGCGCGTCGGCGGCGGCCGCTACGCGCCGCGCTATCTCGCGTCGCGGCGCGGCATGGGCGAGCCGGACTGGCATCTGATCACCATGGCGCCCGTCAGTCCCGTCGATGCCGACGCGCGTAACGCAACCATCGTCACAGGTTTCGGCTACGTGTCGCTGGTCCTGCTGGCGTTTTATTGGAGAATGCGCCGCGCGCGCGTGCGCGAGGTCATGCGCAGCCGCGCGCTGCTGCAGAAGGCGTATGCCGAACTGAACCGGCGCGTCGCGGAACGGACCGCGGACCTCTCGCAGGCGAACGAGCAGTTGCAGAAAGAAGTCGCCGAGCGCACGCGCGCCGAGCAGGAATTGCGCGCCGCGCACGACGAGCTGATCCAGGCGAGCAAGCTCGCCGCGCTCGGGCAGATGGCGGCCGGCATCACGCATGAACTGAATCAGCCGCTGGCCGCCTTGCGCGGCTTTTCCGACAACACGCGCGTGCTGCTCGAGCGCGGCGATCAGGTGTCGGCGCGGGAGAATCTGGAGGCGATCGCGGCGCTCACCGAACGCATGGGCAAGATCACCAATCAGCTGAAGCTGTTCGTCGGACGGGCGCGGCCCCGCAGCGCGCGCGCGCCGGCCGTGCGGGCGCTGCGCAATGCAGTCGCACTGTTGCAGAAGCGCTTGCAGGGCGTCGAACTCGAGCTCGCCCTGTTCGACGTGAAGAGCGCCACGCGCACGTCCCTCGATCTTGCCGACGACCATCCCGATCTGGTCGCGCATTGCGACGATCTGCGTCTCGAACAGGTGCTGATCAATCTGCTCGGCAACGCGCTCGACGCCACGGCCGACGTGGCGGCGCCGCGCATCTCGGTACACATCGAGGTGGCCGGCGACAGCCTCTCGTTCGCGGTCGGCGACAACGGTCCCGGCATTCCAGAAGATGTGTTGCCGCGCCTTTTCGAACCGTTCTTTACCACCAAGGAAATGGGTCAGGGCCTGGGTCTTGGGCTCGCGATTTCGTCGTCGATCGCGCGCGATTGCGGCGGCACGCTCGTGGCGCGCAATGCGCCGCAAGGCGGTGCATTATTTGTGCTGACGCTGCGCCGGCCACGCGTGCAGACGAGCCGTATCGCAGCCCCGCTCACGACGGGCTCCTGAATCCGATGAGAAAGACATGCTGAACGACGGCTTGCAAGTGCTGTATATCGAAGACGATGAACTCGTGCGGCGCGCCAGCGTGCAGAGTTTGCAACTGGCGGGCTTCGAGGTGGTCGGCCATGCGTCGGCGGAATCGGCGGCGAAGTCGATCAGCGCGGACTTCTCCGGCGTGATCGTCAGCGATATCCGGCTGCCCGGCGCAAGCGGCCTCGAACTGCTCGCGCAGTGCCACGAACGCGCGCCCGACGTGCCGGTGATTCTCGTCACCGGTCACGGCGATATTTCGATGGCGGTTCAGGCGATGCGCGACGGCGCCTACGACTTCATTGAAAAGCCGTTCGCGTCGGAACGTCTGATCGAAACCGTGCGGCGCGCGCTGGAGCGGCGCAAACTCGTGCTCGAAAATCACGCGCTGCGCCGGGAGCTCGCTGGGCAGAACGCGGTGGCGCCGCGGATCATCGGCCGTAGTCCGGCTATCGAGCAGGTGCGGCGGCTCATCGCCAATGTCGCGCCGACCGATGCGTCGGTGCTGATCAACGGCGATACCGGCGCGGGCAAGGAACTGATCGCGCGCAGCCTGCACGAGTTGTCGCCACGGCGCGACAAGCCGTTTATCGCGGTGAATTGCGGCGCGCTGCCTGAGCCGATGTTCGAATCCGAGATGTTCGGCTACGAGCCCGGCGCCTTCACCGGCGCCGCCAAGCGCCGGATCGGCAAACTCGAACATGCATCCGGCGGTACGCTGTTTCTGGACGAGATAGAAAGCATGCCGCTCGCGCTGCAGGTCAAGCTGTTGCGCGTGCTGCAGGACGGCGTGCTCGAACGCCTCGGCTCCAATCAGCCGATTCGGGTGAACTGCCGCGTTGTCGCGGCGGCGAAAGGCGATATGGCGGAACATGTCGCGGACGGCTCGTTTCGCCGTGACCTGCTTTACCGGTTGAACGTGGTGACCATCGCGCTGCCGCCGCTTGGCGAGCGTCGCGAGGACATCGTGCCGCTTTTCGAGCACTTTCTGCTCGACGCGGCCGTGCGTTATCAGCGGCCGGCGCCGATTCTGACCGACCGCCAGCGCGCGAGCCTGATGCAGCGCGACTGGCCCGGCAACGTGCGCGAACTGCGCAATGCCGCCGACCGCTTCGTGCTCGGCGTCGCCGACGATCCCGTGACCTCTTTCGGCGACGAAGGCGGTGAAACGCAGCCGCTCAAGGAGCGTGTCGAGCAATTCGAACGCGCGGTGATCGCAGAGGCGTTGGAGCAGTGCGGCGGTGCAGTCGCGCTCGCAGCGGACAGACTGCAGCTCGGCAAGGCGACGCTCTACGAGAAGATCAAGCGCTACGGCCTTGCAGCCAAAGGGGACGCGGAGAGATGAAAACAAAACGCCGGCAATCGATGCCGGCGTTTTTGATTGAGGGTGAAACTTGTCGGGGCTTATCCGGCTGGCTTTCAGACCGGTTGCCGTTGCGAGGTTCAGCGTGCCGCCGCGACGGGTTGCGCTCAGGCGGCGCTCAGCGCTTTTTCCAGCAACTGGTCGAGTTCCGCGAATTGCGGTTCACCGACGTAGCGCTTCAGGATCTTGCCGTCCTTATCGACGAGAAAGGTGGTCGGCGTGAGCTGCACATTGCCGAACTGCTTGGCGGCCGAGCCGTCGTCCATGGCTACCTTGAACGGCAACTGGCGCGTTTGCGTGTAGTTGGTCACGTACATTGGCGCGTCGTAGCTCATGGCCACCGCGACGAATTCCAGCCCTTTGCCTTTGAAGCGGTTGTAGGTCTGCACCATCTGCGGCATTTCCTTCATGCAGGTGTCGCAGCTCGTCGCCCAGAAGTTGACGAGGTAGACCTTGCCTTTCAGGTCGGCGGTGGTGACTTTCTGCCCGGAGAGCAGCGTGAAAGTCGCATCGGGCACCCGCTGCTGGCCGGCAAACGCGAAATAACCCGCGACGCCGATTGCAATCGCCACGACGGCGATGATCAGGTAGCGAAGCGGATTCGTGCGCGTGACGGCGCTGGTCGACGTAATGGAGCTCATGAACGGAACCTCGGAAGTCGCGCTGGGGCGCGGGGCAGGGCGTCGGCTGGGGGCTGGAGCGCACTGCGGCGTAGCTTCGCTATTGTAGTCGGATTCCGGCAAGGCGGCAGGGAGGGCAGTGCTGCTAAAGTCGCGAGGCGCGCGCGACGGGCAGGCACGGCGGCGGACGAGGTGGCAGAGGGCGAACCGGGAAACGCGAACGGCGAACGGCGAACGGCGAATGGCGAACGGCGGCGCGGGCAGGTGAGCAAGCGCAAGCACAGCACAAACAGACAGCCTCCCCCAGCCCCCGGTGGACCACCAATCCCACACACGCGCCGGCCGCCTCCACGCAGTCCGTCAGCTTGCAGCGGATAATTACGCTTTATGCTCACGTCAACTATCCCGCTTCACTGGCACCACCGTCCCATGCACCAGACACTTTTCCGCGTTATCCCGTTTTTGTCTCGAACTGCCTCGCGCTTCTTTTCCCGCCTCGCTCCCAGCGGAAATACTATGGATCACGCGCTGCCCGGCCAGCCGCGCCCGCGCTCGGCCGTGCGCGTGGCGGCTTGCGCGCTCGCCGTCGGCGTAGCGCTGAGCGCCTGCTCGCCGACTTTCGACTGGCGCACCGTCATGAATAACGACAACGGCTACACCATCGACTTGCCGGCCAAACCGGGCAACGATCAGCGCGCGGTGCAGGTCGACGGCACGCCGATGCAGATGGCCATGCAGACGGCCGAAGCCGGCGACGCCGTGTTCGCGGTCGGCACCATCATGCTGCCGGACGAAGGCGAAGCGACGCAACGCAAGGCTCTTGAGTTCCTGCGCACCGGCCTCGCGCGAAACGTGGGCGTGGCGCCGGACGCGCACGCAGTCCAGATCCCGCTCGCCGCGGGCGGCAAGGTTCTGGGGCTGGAAATGAAGCTGACGGGCGAGGCCGGCTCCGCGCATGAGGCGCGGACCGTCTACGCGCGGCTCGTGGCGCGGGGACGGCACGCCTATCAGGCTGCGATCATCGCGTCCAAGCCGCTGCCGCCGGAGCAGGTCGAACAGTTTTTCTCGTCCTTCAAGCTGTATTGAAAACGGTAGATTTGGCCGATTCGCATCCTCGACGACGCGCCCCAAGAGTGAAAGTTCCTTCACAGCTTCCCGCGCTAATTCGCGGTTTACGTTGAGGTTTTCGAAGTCTTGATGCGTCCTGTGGATAACTCTGTTGAGAACTCCCGTTTTTTTGCCGCAGATGCCCGTCTGGCGGGCTTTTCACCAGCTTGAGTGTCTAAAGGCAAGAATAAAAAAGCCTTTTAAATCAAGGGCGTGACGACAAGACCTTGTAGGAACCTTTCAGATGTTTCTAAATCTGTCTGGAACGCGGTCGTGTGCATAAGTCAAGTCTTGACAGCCTATTTTTCTCCTTACCCAGAGCCGAAAGCCCGCCGGTATTGAACCGCTTCACCGACCTGCGCGGCACTCGGCATGCTCGCCCCTGCCAGGTCGGCGATGGTTCGCGCAACCTTCAGGACGCGGTAATAAGCCCGCGCCGACCAGCCGAACCGTTCTCCAGCCTCCCGCAGCAGCGCCTCGCCGGCGGCGTCGAGACGGCAGACCTCGTCGACTTCCCGCCCACTCAACTCGCGGTTGGTCTTGCCTTGCCGCGCCAATTGCCGCTCGCGCGCCGCGCGCACGCGGCGGGCGATTACCTTGCTGGTTTCACCGGCGGTATTCGATCGCGTCGACAACTCTGCGGACGTGAGCGCCGGCACCTCCAGTTGGATATCGATCCGGTCGAGCAGCGGGCCGGACAGCTTGCGCAGATAACGCGCCGCGACCTCTGGCGTGCAGCGGCAACGCCCATTGGGGTCGCCGCGCCATCCGCAAGGACAGGGATTCATCGCGGCGATGAGCTGGCATGCCGCAGGAAAGTCGGCTTGCAGCGCCGCGCGCGAGATAGTGATGCGGCCTGCTTCCAGCGGTTCGCGCAGCGTTTCCAGCACGTCGCGGTCGAACTCGGGCAATTCGTCGAGGAAAAGCACGCCCAGGTGCGCCAGCGTGATCTCGCCGGGCTGCGGCGGGTTGCGTCCGCCGACCAGCGCTGCCGCGCTCGACGAGTGATGCGGTGCCCGGAACGGCCGCTGGCGCCACTGGGCAGGGGTGAACCCCGCGCGGCTTGCAGACAGCAACGCCGCTGAACAGAGCGCTTCGTCGTCGGTCATGGGTGGCAGCAGACCCGGCAGGCGAGCGGCGAGCATCGATTTGCCGGCGCCCGGCGGCCCGATCAGTAGCACGTGGTGGCCCCCGGCGGCGGCAACTTCGAGGGCGCGGCGCGCGCCTCGTTGGCCGATCACATCGCCCATGTCCGGCACGGCGGCCGGCGTCGTATCCGCCAGATCCGGTGCGGCGACGGGATAGAGGCGTGCATCGGGCGCATTCGCAAGGTGGGCGCAGAGCGACGGGAGATCGGTCGCGCCGTACACATCGACGCCGGGGACGAGCGCGGCTTCGGCCGCGCTCGCCGCGGGCAGGTACAACTGTGGATTGCGCTGTGGTGACGCTCGTCCAGCCGTGCTCGCGGCGGAAAGCGTCGCAGAGATGGCACCAGAGGACGAAGAGGCAGCGGAGCCTGCAGTGGCAGCAGTGGCCGAGCTGGCAGCAGCCGAAGCAACCGCAGCAGCCGAAGCAACCGCAGCAGCCGATATAACCGCAGCAGCCGAAACAACCGCAGCATCGCCAGCACCGCACCCACGCCCCATCGCCCCACCCCGCGCCGTACCGCAAGCCATCGCAAACGCGCCCCGCATCGGACGCAGCGCACCGGTCAACGATAGTTCGCCGGCGAATTCACGGTCGAGCAGCGACTCCGCCGGAATCTGCCCGCTCGCCGCAAGGATGCCCAAGGCGATCGGCAGGTCGAAGCGGCCGGATTCCTTGGGTAAATCCGCAGGAGCGAGATTCACCGTGATGCGTCGCACAGGGAAATCGAAGTTGCAGTTTTGCAGCGCCGCGCGCACGCGCTCGCGGCTCTCGCGGACTTCCAGATCAGGAAGCCCCACGATCGAAAAAGAGGGAAGCCCGTTGGCGAGGTGAACCTCGACGGTTACTTCGGGCGCGCGGCCGGCGGCCGGCGCGCGACTGCGCACCACGGCAAGCGACATGTTTTCTCCCGTCGGACAGCGCGCGAGTGGCGCGCTCAATCCCCTTAATACGCTGATGACGTCACGGCTCGCTTGCCTGTGATGTGCAGCTCGATGCAGCTACAACGCCGCTGCGAAACCGTCAGACGGTTTGCTAGGCGACCGGCAGCTTCTGCTCCAGCTCCGCGACGCGGCGCTCCAGTTCTTCGAGCCGCGCGCGCGTGCGCACCAGCACCTGCGTCTGCGTCTCGAATTCCTCGCGCGTGACGAGATCGAGCTTCGAGAAGCCTTGCGACAGCATGGCTTTCACATTGCGTTCGACGTCTTTGGCCGGCGAGTTCTTGAAGAGCTCGCTCATGCGCGCCTGAATGTCGTTGAAAACGTCGTTCGGTTGTTTCATGGTGTTCCCCTTGGTGCACAAAAAATGTGCAACGTTTCGTTACGTCTGTGCCTCGCTTCTCGCGATGCGCTCAGTTGGTGCGTGACGCCGGTTGTCTCGTCCGGCATGAGCCCCTTTTGGTGCGCGACTTTGCATGAGGCGTCTGCGGACACTCTAGCAATGATCCCTGCTCCGCGCCACCGGGCGGGGCGCGCGTTGGCCATCTGGACAAGGGCGGCTGTGCCTTTTCCAGCCGTGCGGGGCCGCAGTCTGACACAACATGGCATAGCAGTTGCTCTTACTGCCCCGCGCGCACTGCCGGCACCCATTTACGGCAGCGCAACGAGACCACGCGGACGGGCTGCGACTACCGCCCGCCTTGCGCGAGCGGGCTGCGGACAGCTTGCGCAAGGTTTACGCAAGCGCCTTGGGCAACGGGTTACGCAAACAGGCACCCAAACGGGCACGCAACGGGTTACGCAAACGGGTTACGCAACGGGTTACGCAACTAAGCGAGGGGATTTCATGAAACTCATCACCGCAATCATCAAGCCGTTCAAGCTCGATGAGGCGCGCGAAGCCTTGTCGGCGATCGGCGTCTCGGGCATTACGGTCACCGAGGTCAAGGGGTTCGGCCGTCAGAAGGGCCATACGGAGCTGTATCGCGGCGCGGAGTACGTCGTCGATTTCCTGCCGAAGGTGAAGATCGAGGCGGCCGTCTCGGACGACATCGTCGACCAGGCAATCGAGGCGCTCGAGCGCGCCGCGCGCACGGGCAAGATCGGCGACGGCAAGATCTTCGTCACGCCGATCGAGCAGGTGATCCGGATCCGCACCGGCGAGACCGGCGCGGACGCTCTGTAATACCAAAAGATAGCAACACAGATAGCGACAAGAGGAAACGAAAGATGCGCAAATTATTGATGTCCTTGCTGATGGCCGGTTCGCTGCTCGCGGGCGGTATCGGCGCCGCCCTTGCGGACGACGCCTCCGCCCCCGTCGCCGCGTCGGCCGCTGCTTCCGACGCAGCGGCAAGCGCGCCGGCAGCGGACGCTTCGGCGGCACCGGCAGCTTCGGCGCCCGCCGCGGCCGCACCGGCGGCGAGCGCTGCGGCAGCCGCGCCGGCCGCGCCCACCGCGCCGTTCTCGGTCGATTCGTCGAAAATCAACTCGGGCGACACCGCCTGGATGCTGACCTCCACGGCGCTCGTGCTGTTCATGACGATCCCTGGCCTTGCGCTCTTTTACGGCGGCATGGTGCGCAAGAAGAACGTGCTCGCGACACTGATGCAAAGCTTCGCGATCACCTGTCTCGTGACGATCATCTGGGCCGTGGTGGGCTACACGCTGGCCTTCACGCCGGGCGGCTCGTTCATCGGCGGCTTCTCGCGCTTTTTCATGGCGGGCATGAGCTACATCAAGGGCGACACCACGACCCTCACGGTCAGCCATCTCGCGCCGACGATCCCGGAGTCGGTCTACTTCGTCTATCAGATGACGTTCGCGATCATCACCCCGGCGCTGATCACGGGCGCGTTCGCCGACCGCATGAAGTTCTCGGCAATGCTCGTTTTCATGACGCTGTGGTCGATCATCGTCTACGCGCCGATCGCGCACATGGTCTGGGAACCGACCGGCTGGCTGGCTAGCGCGGGCGTGCTCGACTTCGCGGGCGGCACGGTGGTCCACATCAACGCCGGTATCGCCGGTCTGGTCTGCTGCCTCGTGCTGGGCAAGCGCATCGGCTACGGCAAGGAAGCAATGGCTCCGCACAACCTCACGCTCACGCTGATCGGCGGCGCGATGCTGTGGGTGGGCTGGTTCGGCTTCAACGCAGGTTCGGCAGTCGCGGCGGACGGCCGTGCCGGTTTCGCGATGTTCGCAACCCAGGTGGCAACCGCGGCGGCAGCGCTCGCGTGGATGTTCGCCGAATGGGCCGCCAAGGGTAAGCCTTCGGTGCTCGGCATCGTGTCGGGCGCGGTCGCGGGTCTCGTGGCGATCACGCCGGCTTCGGGCTTCGTCGGCATGACGGGCTCGCTCGTGATCGGCATCGTGGCGGGTGTGGTCTGCTTCTGGTCGGCAACGTGGCTCAAGCACAAGCTCGGTTACGACGATTCGCTCGACGCCTTCGGCGTGCACTGCATCGGCGGTATCGTGGGTGCGCTGCTGACGGGCGTGTTCGCGGTCAAGGACATTGGCGGTTTCGACGGCAGCATCGTGCTGCAAGCCAAGGGCGTGCTGACGACGCTCATCTACAGCGGCGTGGTGAGCTTCATCCTGCTGAAGATCATCGACATGGTAATGGGCATCCGCGTGACGGAAGAAGAAGAGCGCGAAGGCCTCGACGTAAGCCTGCACGGCGAACACGTCGAATAACAAGGTGTTTCGCGAGCCCGTGCTCCCGGGCTGAGCGATCTGTCCACGCTGGCAGCCGCGCCGCCAGGCGCGGCCAGCGTAGGCAGCAACAAGCTGCCTCACGTAAGAAGCAACAAGCAACAAGCGCAACGATTTGGCCCGCCTTCATGGCGGGCTTTTTTCTTGCTCGCTATCTTGTTAACAGTACTTTGTGCCGCCTATCATGGCGATAGGGACAATGCATTCCGGCTAGCTTGCGAATGGAGAAACCATCCCCAAATGGGCAAAGCATTTGCTCTACAATCTTTTTTCTCCAGTCTGCGAGTGATCAATGGTTCCGCACCTAGTTACGGCGTTAAACGGCCCGCTGCTCGATCTCGAGCGGAAGATCCTCGACGCTACTCCCGCAATCGAACGGTGGTTCCGGCTCGAGTGGCAGGAGCACACGCCGCCTTTCTACTGTTCCGTCGACCTGCGTAACGCGGGTTTCAAGCTTGCGCCCGTCGACACCAATCTGTTCCCCGGCGCTTTCAATAATCTGCCGCAGGAAGTGCTGCCGCTCGCGGTGCAGGCCGCAATGGCGTCCATCGAAAAGATCTGCCCGGACGCGAAGAATCTGCTCGTCATTCCCGAGCGCCACACGCGCAACGCGTTCTACCTGGAGAATGTCGCGCGGCTGGCGGCGATCATGCGCCAGGCAGGCCTGAACGTGCGTTTCGGCACGCTCGACGAAAGTATCAATGGTCCCGTCACCATTGCGCTGTCCGACGGCCAGAAGCTCGTGCTCGAACCGCTCGAGCGTTCGCAGCGGCGTCTCGGCCTGAAGAACTTCGACCCGTGCTCGATTCTGTTGAACAACGATCTGTCTGGCGGCATTCCACCCGTGCTCGAGAATCTGCACGAGCAATATCTGTTGCCGCCGCTGCACGCGGGCTGGCCGGTTCGCCGCAAATCGACGCACTTTTCGTGTTATGACGACGTCGCCAAGAAGTTTGCGAAGATGGTCGAGATCGATCCGTGGATGATCAATCCGTACTTCGCGCACGTCGAAGGCGTGGATTTCCAGGAGCGCACCGGCGAACAGCCGCTGGCCGATGCGATCGACGGCGTGCTGAAGAAGATCGCGAAAAAGTATCGCGAGTACGGCATCTCCGAGAAACCGTATGTCGTCATCAAATCGGATGCGGGCACCTACGGCATGGGCGTCATGACGGTGCACGACGCGTCGGAAGTCGCCGCGCTCACCAAGCGGGAGCGGGCGAAGATGGCGGCCACCAAGGACGGCCTCGAAGTGCACGACGTGATCGTGCAGGAAGGCGTGTACACGTTCGAACGCATTGGCGAGGAAGTCGCCGAGCCGGTCGTCTATATGATCGACCGCTACGTGGTGGGCGGTTTCTACCGCGCGCACGGAAGCCGCGAGCGCGATCAGAACCTCAACGCGCCGGGCATGCACTTCGTGCCGCTCGGCTTCGAGCACACGGCTTTGCCGGACGCCCACGCCAAGCCCGGCGCGGCGCCGCCTAACCGCTTCTATATGTACGGCGTGGTGGCGCGGCTCGGCTTGCTGGCCGCATCGGTCGAACTGGAAAAGACCGATCCGGAAGCCATCCAGGTCTGAGCGCGGCGGCGCGGCCTCGCCCGCGCCGTTTCCCTCGACCACTTCGCGGTTACTCACGATTAACGCCAGGCCCAGCAGGGCGCAACGGGACCTTCATGGACATTCTTTTCATCGCCGATCCGCTCACGCAGTTCAAGATCTACAAAGACTCGACTTACGCGATGATGGCCGAGGCCGCGCGCCGCGGTCATACGCTCTACACGTGCGAGCCGAAGCATCTGGCGTGGACTGGCGGCGACGTCGAAGCCAACGTGCGGCGCTTTGCGATTACGGGCGACGTGACCGATCTGCATCGCGACGAATGGTATGCGGCGGAAACCGCGGCGCCGCGTCCGCTGAAGAGCTTTAGCGCCGTCGTGATGCGCAAGGACCCGCCGTTCGACATGGAATACGTGACGTCCACGTGGCTGCTGGAAATGGCCGAACGCGCGGGCGCACGCATTTTCAACAAGCCGCAGGCGATTCGTGACCATTCCGAAAAGTTGGCTATCGGCGAATTCGCGCAGTTCGTCGCACCTACTCTCGTGACGCGCGATCCGGCGCGCTTGAGGGCGTTCCACGAGCAGCACGGCGACGTGATCCTTAAGCCGCTCGACGGCATGGGCGGCATGGGTGTATTCCGCGTGAAGCCGGACGGCATGAATCTCGGCTCGATCGTCGAAATGCTGAGCCACGACGGTGCGCGCACGGTGATGGCGCAAAAGTTCATTCCCGAGATCAAGGACGGCGACAAGCGGATTCTGCTGATCGGCGGCGAGGCGGTGCCGTATTCGCTCGCCCGGATTCCGCAGGGCAACGAGGTGCGCGGCAATCTCGCCGCCGGCGGGCTGGGCGTCGCGCGTCCGCTCACCGCGCATGACCGCAAGATTGCGGACACGCTCGCACCGGTGCTGGCGGCGCGCGGGCTGCTGCTGGTCGGGCTCGATGCGATCGGCGATTGGCTCACGGAAGTGAACGTGACGAGCCCGACGTGCTTTCGCGAGATCATGGATCAGACGGGCTTCGACGTCGCCGCCATGTTCGTGGACGCGCTGGAGCGCGCGGCGGGTTGAGCGCGTGGCGAATCGGGCGGCTGTGCTTGAAAGCGGGCAGCGGCTCCCAAACTGAGTGACAGGAACAGCATGATGTCCGCTGCGGGCGGGACATCGGCGTGGGCCTGAAAACGGGCCTGCTACAATGCCCGCTCTCCGCATCGATTCCTGGCGGCGGGCTCCGCGCGGAGCCGCCGGCATGGACAGCGGAGTGTTGAACGGGCAGGTTGGACAGGCGCCGCTGCGGCGTTACGGTCGATCTCCTGCTTGTGAAGTGATGCAATTGCGGCCCTCATGGCCAACGGCCGGCCGAGGGCGCGAGCATTCCGGACAAGGTTCCGATCCACGTTTGTGGCCGTCTTTTTGCAGTAGGCTGACATGGCAGGCATTCTGATCATTGCGCACGCTCCGTTCGCCACCGCGTTGCGCGACTGTATTTCGCATATTTACGGCGGTTTGCCGGCTCGTATCGGAGTGATCGATGTATCGCCCGATTGCGATCCCGCACAAATGGTTTCTTTTGCGGAGTCGGAGATTGCGCGTCTGAAGGAAGAGAACGGCGCGCTCGTGCTCACCGACATGTTCGGCGCGACACCCGCGAATATCGCGGGGCGGCTTGCTTCGGTGCCTGACGTGCGCGTGCTCTGCGGCGTGAATTTGCCGATGCTCGTGCGCGCGGTCTGTTATCGTGCGACGCCGCTCGACACGCTGGTCGACAAGGCGCTCGCCGGTGCGACAAAGGGCGTCCATGCGATCGGCCCGGCCACGCCCGCGCCCGCCGAGGCCGCGGCTGTGGCAGCAGACTGTCTGCCGGCCTTGCCGCCCGACGCGGACCTCACGCAAAAGGGCGGGCCGGCGGGTCTCTAGTCGGCCGCTCGGCAAGCCGCAGCGCAGCTCTCGTTGCCCTTGCATCTCCAACCGCACTGCGCCTGATTTGCAGTTTCTTCTTTCACAACAACACTTACCCGCGCTTCGGACCATCACATGCTGCAACAGGAAACGACTATCGTGAACAAGCTGGGGCTGCACGCGCGCGCGTCGGCCAAATTGACGCAACTCGCGGGCAGTTACCAGTCCGAAATCTGGATGAGCCGTAATGGCCGCCGTATCAATGCGAAAAGCATCATGGGCGTGATGATGCTGGCTGCGGGAATCGGCAGTACGGTGCTGATCGAAACCGAAGGCGCCGACGAAAAAGAAGCCATGGACGCATTGTTGAAACTGATCGCTGATAAATTCGGCGAAGGTCAGTGAGCTTGCGAATCGACATGACGATGAATAAAGACGCCGCGGCCATCCGCGGCGTTTTTTTTTGCGGGCGACAATACGCATAGATCATGACGATGCGCCGACGCCAAAGCAGGTAATGCGTGTTTGCTGGCACACTCCCAGGCGGCATGGCCTGGCTACGCGCTTTCGTGCTGCGCTGCACACAGCATTCGCGCGCGTGCCGAAGGGCGCGGAATTTATAATGACGACGAGAGTCTGAGAGCATTGCAGCGGTTTGCCGCGGCATCACACAACTAGAGGAGGTGCGCGTGTCGTTCACGCTGCATGGAATTCCCGTGTCACGCGGTATTGCCATCGGGCGGGCTTATCTGATCGCCCCGGCTGCACTTGACGTAGACCACTATCTGATCGAACCCGCGCAGATCGAAAGCGAGGTCGAGCGCTTTCGCGCGGCCCAACAGCGCGTGCACGTAGAACTCGACGCATTGCGCGCGGACCTCGCCGCAGACGCGCCCAGTGAAATGGGCGCGTTCATCAACGTACATTCAATGATCCTGAACGATGCAATGCTCGTTCAGGAAACCATCGACCTGATTCGCACGCGCCGCTACAACGTCGAGTGGGCGCTCACCGAACAACTGGAACGGCTGTCGCGTCATTTCGACGATATCGAAGACGAGTATCTGCGCGAGCGTAAAGCCGACATCGAGCAAGTGGTGGAGCGCGTGCTGAAGGCGCTGGCGGGCGCCTCCGCGACGCTCGTGGACGGCGTGCACGGCGCCTGCGACGAGATGATCGTGGTGGCTCACGACATTGCGCCGGCCGACATGATGCAATTCAAGACGCAAACGTTCCAGGGCTTCGTCACGGATCTCGGCGGCCGCACTTCGCATACGGCTATCGTCGCGCGAAGCCTGGGTATTCCCGCCGCGGTCGGTGTGCAGCACGCGAGCGCATTGATTCGCCAGGACGACCTGATCATCGTCGACGGCGATCATGGCATCGTGATTGTCGATCCCGCGCCGATCGTCCTCGAGGAGTACTCGTACCGGCAAAGCGAAAAGGCTCTCGAGCAGCGCAAGCTGCAGCGCCTCAAGTTCTCACCCACGCAAACGCTGTGCGGCACGCGCATCGAGCTGTGCGCGAATATCGAGCTGCCGGACGACGCGCGCGCCGCGCTCGATGCCGGCGCGACCGGCGTCGGCCTGTTCCGCACCGAGTTCCTGTTCATGAATCACAAGGACCGGATGCCGGAAGAGGAGGAGCAGTTCGAAGCCTATCGGCGTGCAGTCGAGTTGATGAACGGCCTGCCCGTCACAATCCGCACGATCGACGTCGGCGCGGACAAGCCGCTCGATTCGATGAGCGGCGGCGACGGCTATGAGACGGCGCCGAATCCGGCGCTCGGGCTCAGGGCGATTCGCTGGAGCCTCTCCGAGCCGCAGATGTTCCTCACGCAACTGCGCGCGATTCTTCGCGCGTCGGCGTTCGGTTCGGTGAAAATTCTGGTGCCGATGCTCGCGCATGCGCAGGAAATCGATCAAACGCTCGACCTGATCCGCGAAGCCAAGCGTCAACTGGACGACGCCGGGATTGCCTACAACCCGAACGTGCAGATCGGCGCAATGATCGAGATTCCGGCGGCCGCGATTGCATTGCCGCTGTTCCTTAAACGGCTCGACTTTCTGTCGATCGGCACGAACGATCTGATCCAGTACACGCTTGCTATCGACCGTGCCGATAATTCTGTCGCGCATCTGTACGACCCGCTGCATCCGGCGGTGCTGCATCTGATCGCGTTCACGCTGCGCGAGGCGAAGCGCGCAGGCGTGCCGGTGTCCGTGTGCGGCGAGATGGCGGGCGATCCCACGTTGACGCGTCTCTTGCTCGGCATGGGTCTCACCGAGTTTTCGATGCATCCCAGCCAATTACTCGAGGTCAAGCAGGAAGTGTTGCGCTCGCATCTGAAGACGCTGGAGAAACCGGTGGCCGATGTGCTCGCATCGTTCGAACCTGAAGAAGTGCAGGCTGCGCTCAAGCGTGTCGCGCAAGCCTGATTCTGCGTGATGATGCCCGCTTGAACGACAAACGCCGCACTTGTGCGGCGTTTGTCGTTATGGGCTTTGCATGTGATCAGGCGCGGTGGCGTTCCTTGCAGATGGGGCAATCCGGCTGGCGGCCAATGCGCATGGTGGTCCACTCCATTCGCAGCGAATCCAGCATGGTCAGGCGGCCGCTGAGCGGCGTGCCGATCTGGCCGATGACCTTGAGCGCTTCAGCCGCCTGCATCGACCCGATGATGCCGACCGTGGGCGCGAACACGCCCATGGTCGAACACGCAACCTCCTCGAACGGCTGGTCTTCGGGAAACACACACGCGTAGCATGGCGATGCTTCGTCGCGGAAATCGAACGTGCTGATCTGGCCGTCGAAGCGCAACGCCGCGCCTGACACGAGCGGCACGCCGTGCTTCACACAGGCGCGATTGATCGCGTGGCGCGTGGCGAAATTGTCGGTGCAATCCAGCACGACCGTGGCGCCCGGCACTTCGCGATCGAGCCATGCGTCGTCGACGCGTTCCGCTACCGCGTTCACGCTCACTTCGGGATTGATTTGTGCAAGCGTGTCGCGACCGGACTCCACCTTCTTGCGTCCGACGGACGCGCTCACATGCAGGATTTGCCGCTGCAGATTGGTGAGATCGACTGTATCGGCATCCACCAGCGTCAAGCGTCCGACGCCCGCCGCCGCAAGGTACATCGCCGCGGGCGAACCCAGCCCGCCTGCGCCGACGATGATCGCGTGCGCCTCGATAAAGCGCTGCTGCGCCTCGATGCCGATTTCGTCGACGAGAATGTGGCGGGAATAGCGAAGGAGTTGATCGTCGTTCATGGCGGGGGCCGGCGTGTCTTCGCGGCGTAGGCCGCGAAGACACGCGAGGTGGTGCTGCTTGCGCTGCTTACTTGCCTTGCGTTGCCGGAGCGGAAGCCGGCGCCGTGTTCGACGCGCCCGGCACCGGTTGCGTGGGCTTCACGGCGACCGGCGCGGACGCCGACGTCGCCGGCTTGTTCTGCGCGAGACGACGCTCGGTGAGCGACTTCGACTCCTGCACCGGCTTGCCTTCCAGTTTATTCAAGGCTTGCGCGAGCATGTAGTCGTCGGCGGAACCGAATTCGACCGGCTTGCGTTCGCGATCTTTCTGACGCTGCTCCGGCGTTTTCTTGTCGTTCTGCTCTTCGAGCTGACGCAGCTGATCCATGCGATCCTGCTCGCGCTTTTCGGCTTCCTTCTTCTCGTTCGGATCTTGCGTATTGGCAAGGTGGTTCGAGTAGTCGACCTCGCGCGTGACGAGTGCGTCGTCCGGATCGCCTTCCGCGTATTGGTCCACCGCGATGTCAGGACGGATGCCCTTGTTCTGGATGGAACGGCCGCTCGGCGTGTAGTAGTACGCCGTGGTCAGGCGCAGCGCGGTGTCGGCAGTCATGGGGCGCACAGTTTGCACGGAGCCCTTGCCGAACGTGGTTTTGCCGACGATCAACGCGCGATGCTGATCCTGCAGCGCGCCCGCGACGATTTCCGATGCCGACGCGGAATACGCGTTGGTCAGCACGACCATCGGCACCGTCTTGAAGATCGGCGCTTCGTCTTTCAGCGGGTCGGTGTCGAAAGATTGCAGACGGTAGTTGTCGTAGGTGTCGCGATAGACCTGCTTCGAGTCTGGAATCTGCCCGTTGGTGGACACGACAACCGAATTCGGCGGCAGGAACGCGCCGGCCACGCCGACCGCGCTTTGCAGCAGACCGCCGCCGTTGTTGCGCAGATCGAGCACGAGGCCCTTCAGATTGGGTTGCTGACGCGCGATGTCCTGCAGTCTGGCGGCCAGGTCAGGCGTGGTGCGCTCCTGGAAGCTCGTGATACGCACATAGGCGTAACCCGGCGCGAGAATCTTCATCTTGACCGACTGCACCTTGATGACTGCGCGCGTCACGGTGAGCGGGAACGTACGGTCGTCGGTCTTACGGAAGATGGTGAGCGTGACCTTGGTGCCCGGCTCGCCGCGCATCTGCTTGACCGCCTGGTCGAGCGTCATGCCGCGCACGGGCTTGTCGTTGATGCGCGTGATCAGGTCGCCCGGACGGATACCGGCGCGGAATGCGGGCGTGTCTTCAATTGGCGAGATCACCTTGATCAGGCCGTCTTCCGACGAAATTTCAATGCCGAGGCCTGCGAAGCGGCCCTTGGTCTGCTCCTGCAGCTCCTCGTAATCCGTCTTGTCGAGGTAGGACGAATGCGGGTCGAGGCTCGACACCATACCTTTGATGGCGGCGGTGAGGAGCTTTTTATCGTCGACAGGTTCGACGTACTCGTGCTTGATCTGCCCGAACACTTCGGCAAAGAGCCTGAGCTGGTCCAGCGGCAACGGCGTGGCCGCGCTGGCGGGTTGCTGCGCCGAGGCCGAGAGTTGCAGGGTGGCAAATACACCGGTAGCAAGGCCCGCGGCGATCAGGCCGATATTTTTCAGGTTCTTTCGCATAGAGTCTGTTGCGGTCGGAAGCGCGTGGCAGCGTCAAGAGATGGGGACGGACAAGTATAACTGCACACCCGCCAACACAGGGCGCGGCGCAGGCAATCGTGATTCGACAGCGGCAAGCGTGCCGGGTTCGGCGGAACGTGCGTCCCGCGGCGAAGTAATCTGCGGTAACGGCGGGCGGCGGGAAGAATGGCGCGTTCCGGGGAAGCGGGTGTGCCGACCGGTAGGTGTTGCCGGGCGGCGCTCCGGCTGGGTCGGTGCTAGCGGCATGAGCGACCCGACGTGACCCGAGCGGAGCCGACCCGCGCCAACCCGCGCCGACCCGAGCCGACACAACGCATTTGACGCCACCCGCCGCGTTTGCGCCGAGGTTCGCTGCCACCTTCTTTAACAAAGATGCGCGGGAATGCGAAACAACGACGAACAAGCGGCGACTCAACATCGAACAAGCGGCGACTCCAACGTCGAACAAGCGACGACTCCAACGACGAACAACCGGCGACTCCAACGACGAACAACCGGCGACTCCAGCGACGGACAGGCCGACGGGCGGAGCGCCTGCCGGAGCGACGGCAGGCCGATATGACCCGCACCCGCCCGGCAGCGCGCAGTGCGCCCCGCGGGATCAGCCCGCCTTACCTTGCTTGGCGACGGCGGCCTGGGCCTTCGCGATGGCTTCCTGATCGCCCAGGTAGTAGTGCTTGATGGGCTTCAGATCCTCGTCCAGTTCATAGACGAGCGGCACGCCGTTAGGAATGTTGAGCCCGACGATGTCGTCGTCCGAAATGTTGTCCAGGTACTTCACCAGCGCGCGGATCGAGTTGCCGTGTGCGGCGATCACCACCTTGCGACCCGACTTGATGGCCGGCGCGATCGACTCGTTCCACAGCGGCAGCACGCGCGCGACCGTATCTTTCAGGCACTCGGTGAGCGGCAACTGTTCGCGCGGCACCTTCGCGTAGCGCGGATCGTCGTAGGGCGCGCGCTCGTCGGTCGGCTCGAGCGCCGGCGGCGGCGTATCGTAGCTGCGGCGCCAGACGAGCACCTGTTCGTCGCCGAATTTAGCCGCCGTTTCTGCCTTGTTGAGGCCCGACAGCGCGCCGTAATGGCGCTCGTTCAGACGCCACGAATGGACGACCGGAATGTACATCTGGTCCATCTGGTCCTGCACGTGCCACAGCGTGCGAATCGCGCGCCTGAGCACCGAGGTGTACGCGATGTCGAACGTGTAGCCGGATTCCTTCAGCAGCACACCCGCCTGCTGTGCTTCGCGGTTGCCCTGCTCGGTCAGGTCGACGTCGACCCAGCCCGTGAAGCGGTTTTCCTTGTTCCAGGTCGATTCGCCGTGGCGGATGAGAACGAGTTTGTACATAAGATTGCCGGTCGGTAGTAAGGAAGCGGTAAAGCGCTGCGAAGCGCCCGCCGGGGAGCGCCGCCATCGCGTCAGACGGTTATTTTATAATGGCCGGATTGCCCTTTTCGATTTCTCTCTTTTTCGGCGGATTTTCCGTGAAGTTTTTCACTGATTACACAAACCTTGTCCTGATCGCGATCGTCCTCATCTCCGGTGGGTTGCTGCTGTGGCCGAGCCTCAGCCGGCGTGGCCGCGGCGGCCTGTCGGCGGCCGAAGCCACGCAGCTGATCAACCGGCGCAATGCGGCTGTTATCGACCTGCGTCCGTCGGCCGACTTCGCCAAGGGGCATTTGCCCGCGGCGCGGCACCTCGAATTCGCCGAGTTGCAAGCAAAGGTCGCGCAACTGGTGAAGAATAAGAACAACCCTGTGCTGCTGGTGTGCCAGACCGGCCAGCAGTCGAACAAGGCAGCGCGTATCGTGCAGGACGCGGGATATGCGGAAGTCCACGTTCTGGAAGGCGGCGTCGACGCCTGGCAGAAAGCCGGCATGCCGGTTGTGAAACAAGGAGTAGCCAAGTGAACAAAGTGATCATGTACAGCACGCAGGTGTGCCCGTATTGCCAGATGGCCGAACGTCTTTTAAAGTCGCGCGGCGTCGAGAATATCGAAAAAGTACTGATCGACAAGGACCCGGCCCGTCGTGAGGAAATGATGACCAGGACCGGTCGTCGCACGGTGCCGCAGGTGTTCATCGGCGAGAAGCATGTCGGCGGGTACGACGACCTTTCCGCGCTGGATCGCGCGGGCGGTCTGACGCCTCTGCTCGAAGCCGCCTGAATGCGCGCGCGTTTGCGCGCGTGTATTGGCGGGTGAGGCACAAGACGGCGCATCGTCGCTCCGTTGAAGGAGCGGGCGGCGCGCCGCAACTATCTGGCGGGCCATGGAACTCATGGGCCGCCGCTTCGCATATCTATCAGGGAATCACACAATCATGTCCGACGAGAATAACCAGCCGTTCTTCAACATCCAGCGCATCTATCTGAAGGACATGTCGCTCGAGCAACCCAATTCGCCGGCCATTTTCCTCGAGCAGGACATGCCGTCGGTCGAAGTGGAAGTCGACGTGAAGGCTGAGCGCCTCGCGGAGAGCGTGTTCGAAGTCCTCGTGACCGGCACGGTGACGGCCAAGGTGTCGGATAAGGTCGCGTTCCTGATCGAAGCGAAGCAAGCCGGCATTTTCGACATCCGCAACATTCCCGCTGAGCAGATCGATCCGCTCGTCGGCATTGCGTGTCCGACCATCCTGTTCCCGTACCTGCGCTCGAACATCGCAGACGCGATCACGCGCGCCGGCTTCCCGCCGATCCACCTCGCCGAAATCAACTTCCAGGCGCTCTACGAGCAACGCCTCGCGCAGATGGGCGGCCAGGACGGCGCGGCGCAGAACGGCGTCACGCATTAAGTGTCGCAGGCAGTGCCGGCCATGAAGGTTGCTGTTCTCGGAGCCGGCGCATGGGGCACAGCCCTCGCCGGCCATCTGGCCGTTCGGCACGACACCGTGTTGTGGGCGCGCGAGCCCGCGCTCGTCGCCGAACTGTCCACTTCTCACGAAAACGCCCGCTACCTGGCGGGCGTTGCTTTGCCCGCGGCGCTTCGCTATGAAGCAGACCTTAACGCGGCGCTCGAGCACGCGCTCGCCGACGATGCATTGTGCGTCGTCGCCACGCCGGTGGCCGGACTGCGCAGTCTCATCCAGTCAATGCGCGATGCCGGCAAAGTGCCGGCGCATGTCGTGTGGCTGTGCAAGGGTTTCGAAGCGGACTCGCAGTTGTTGCCGCATCAGGTGGTTGCGGCGGAGCTGCCGCAGCACGGCAGCAATGGCGTGCTGTCGGGTCCGAGCTTTGCGCGCGAAGTCGGGCAGGGCTTGCCGGTGGCGTTGACTATCGCCAGTGCTTCGGCGGCGTGCCGCGAGCGCACGGTGGCCGCATTCCATCACGGCGCGATGCGCATCTATACCGGCGATGACGTTGTCGGCGTGGAAGTGGGCGGCGCGGTGAAGAACGTGCTGGCTATCGCGACGGGTATCGCGGACGGTCTCGGTCTCGGCCTGAACGCGCGCGCGGCGTTGATCACACGCGGCCTCGCCGAAATGTCGCGTCTGGGCGTGACGCTGGGCGGACGTGCTGAGACGTTCACCGGTTTGACCGGCCTCGGCGATCTGATTCTGACCGCGACGGGCGACCTGTCGCGCAACCGCACGGTCGGCGTCCAGCTCGCCGCGGGCCGTTCGCTCGCCGATATTCTGGGCGGGCTCGGCCACGTGGCCGAAGGCGTGCGCTGCGCGCAGGCGGTGCTGGCTATCGCGCGCGCTCATTCAATCGACATGCCGATCACGCAAGCGGTCTGTGCCGTGCTGTTCGACGGCGTGGCGCCTCGCGACGCCGTCAGCGCCCTGCTGCGGCGCGATTCCAAGGCCGAGTAAGTCCGGCCGCCTCCGTTAATCGAGTCGTTTCAATCAGCCGTTCGGCGCGTAAAACGCTGAACGGCTGCCGGCGCTGGCTGTCCATTGTGTATCGACGCTTCGGATCAGCGAGGTTCACATGCTCAGTATCGATCGTTGCACGCTGGAAGCACGCGTTGCCGACATTACGACGCTTGATGTGGATGCCATCGTCAACGCGGCCAATAGTTCGTTGCTGGGCGGCGGCGGTGTGGACGGTGCGATTCACCGCGCGGCCGGCAAGGAGTTGCTGCGCGAATGTGAAATGCTTGGCGGCTGCGCGACCGGCGACGCCAAGCTCACGCGCGGCCACCGTCTGCCCGCGCGCTATGTGATTCACGCGGTGGGCCCCGTGTGGCGGGGCGGCACGCACGGCGAGCCCGACTTGCTGGCTTCGTGCTATCAGCGCTCGCTGGAAGTGGCGCGCGAGGCGAATTGCGCGAGCATTGCGTTCCCCGCGATTAGTTGCGGCATCTACCGTTTTCCCGCCGATCAGGCGGTTCGCATTGCGGTCGAAACGGTGCTCGAAAATCTGCCGCGCATGCCGCAACTGGAAAGCGTGATCTTCGCCTGTTTCGATCATGCGATGTTCGAGCGCTACGAGGCGGAATTGAAAAGCCGTCAGGCGCCGCCTTCAAAGCCGGTCTGACGCCACGCCTCGAACACCACGATTGCAACGGTGTTCGACAGATTGAGGCTGCGGTTGCCCGGTCTCATGGGCAGACGCACGCGCTGCTCGCCGGCGAACTGGTCGAGCACCGAGTCGGGCAAGCCGCGCGTTTCGGCGCCGAACACGAACCAGTCGCCCGGCTCGAACGCGTGCTCGTGAAAGCGGCCCGAGCCGCGCGTGGTGAACGCGAACATGCGCGACGGATTGGGCGACTCTTTTGCGATGAACGCGGCCCAATCCGCGTGCACATTCATTTGCGCGTACTCGTGATAGTCAAGGCCGGCGCGGCGCAGTTTGGCGTCGTCGAGCGGAAAGCCGAGCGGCTCGATCAGATGCAGACGCGCACCTGTGTTCGCGCACAGGCGGATAACGTTGCCGGTGTTCGGCGGGATTTCCGGTTCGACGAGAACGACATTGAACATATGGTGACCAGGTAGAGACTAGTTTTTCGGTGTGCGGAGCGCGACGAAGTTCGTGACCCGCCGGGCGCCGGCCGCCTTCAAAGTGCGAGCCAGCGCTTCGAGCGTGGCGCCGGTCGTCATCACGTCGTCGACGATGCCGACGTGCAGCCCTTGGACGCTTCGCGTGAGCCGGAACGCGCGGCCCACGTTGAGCCGGCGCGCATCGAGGTCGAGCCGCGACTGCGGCGCCGTGTCGATTACCCGGCACAGCAGTGTTGCGTCTGCCGGCACCCGCAGCTGGCGAGCCAGCGGTCTGGCAATCTGCCAGGCCTGGTTGTAGCCGCGCTCGATCAGGCGCCGCCTGGCAAGCGGCACCGGCGCGATTACATCTGGACAGTCCGACGGATCTTGCCAGGCATCTTGCGCGAGACGCGCGAGGCGCCGCGCAAACTCCCCCGCAAGCATGAGCCGCGCGCGAAACTTCAGGCTCACCGCTAGCGCGTCGAGCGGTGCACGGTAGTCGGCGAGCGCGAAAGTGGCATCGAACGGCGGCTTTTCGGTGCTGCAGTCCCCGCAACGATAAGACGCACGGCGCCCTCTAAACGTGACAGGCAATGGAACCGCGCATACGCCGCATCGCAAGGCGCCGTCATTCCAATAGGATTCGTCGCAAAAGGCGCACAGCGGGCTATGCGACATATTGCCGCACAAAGCGCATGCGTTCGGCAATATCGCCTGCATTGCATGCGGCCACGCCCATGCGAGGCCGCTCGCGAATCGCGCGAAGCGGCTTCGTGAAAACCAGGAAGCGTCTCGGAATGACATGCGTTGACGGCCGCAACGGCCTGTTGCGCTGAATCGGAGGAAGCGAACGAGTATACTTCGGGCTCTACGCCAGTACGACACCCATGTCCCCAACGCATCCTCAATCTGGCCGTCCGGTCTACGACTCCCGGCGCCTGCGGCAGATTTTCGACCGCCGTGCAGCGAATTTCGACGACGTCGCCTTCCTGCCGCGCGAAATCGCGCAGCGCATGCGCGAGCGTCTCGATTACATCAAGGTCGCGCCGGCGAGCGTGCTCGACGCGGGTTGCGGCGCAGGCGAAGACATCCCTGCATTGCGCGAGCGCTTTCCAGAAGCGCCGGTATTCGGCATGGACCTGTCGCGCGGCATGCTCGCGCGCGCGCTGCACCACGATTCCGGCGATACCAGCTGGCGGCGCTTCTTGCCCGCTGCGCTTGGCAAAGCGCTGGGCGCACGCGGTCCGCGCTTCGCGCAAGCCGACTTTGCCGCACTGCCTTTCGCGGCGGGCGCGTTCGACTTCATCTGGTCCAACCTCGCACTCCACTGGCACTCGCGGCCCGACCTCATATTTCCGGAGTGGCAGCGAGTGCTGAAGGTGAGCGGCCTGCTCATGTTCAGCACGCTCGGTCCCGACACGCTGAAGGAGTTGCGCGGCGCCTACGCCGAAGTCGAAGCGGCGCATGGCGTGGGCTCGCGCAAGCACGTGATCGACTTTGTCGACATGCATGATCTTGGCGACATGCTGGTCGAAAGCGGTTTCGAAATTCCCGTGATGGACCAGGAAACCATCACAATCACCTATAAGTCCCCCGAGTCGCTGCTTGCGGATGTGCGCCGTTGGGGCGCGTATCCGTTCGAGCGCGAAGCCTCTGCGGGTGCGGCGGCACGCCGGTTGCACAGGGCGTTGCTGGCGGCGCTCGAAGCGCGCCGGCGCGCCGACGGCACGATCGCGCTGACCTTCGAGGTGATCTACGGACACGCATGGAAAGCAGTGCCGCGCACGACGGCGGAAGGGCATGGCATCGTGCGGATAGAAGACATTGGACGAGGTTCGTCAAGGAATCGCTGAAACGGTAAAGAGGGCATCTGTTATGTCTGAAATTACCGTTTCCAGACACGTGCAAAAGGTGCGGCAAAACGGCGCGGAGGCTTGTCGCGCCTGGCTTGTGAGGCAGGCGGGGCTTGCTTGTGGATGCTATGGATCGCGCCTATAATGCGTCAGTTTGTCGCCCGGAGTTCCCACATTTGGGGCGGCAGGCCCGAGGCAAACGGCCGCAAGACGAGTTGGCGCGGTAGGGCTCAGGCGGCCGGAACACGAGGCTCTGCTCGGGCGATCGCAGGCGGCCTTTGGGACGATCGGCGGGAGGCAGCGATGGAAGCATCTGATCTGCTGGCGGATTCAGAACCGGTCCTCAAGGACTGGACGATGAAACGCAACTGTTCCATGTCGCCGCGGCAGTTCATATGTTTCTACGTGTCGCTTGCGTTGTTCTCGTTGGCAATTGCTTTCATGCTGGTTCTGGTCGGCGCCTGGCTGGTGTTGCCGTTCACCGGTATCGAATTGCTGGCGGTGGGCGTCGCGTTCGCCATATATGCGCGTCATGCTGTCGATTACGAACGCATCCGGCTGTTTCCGAACCGGCTCGTGATCGAACAGGTGAGCGCCGAGCAGGTCACGCAGTTCGAGTTCAATCCGCGCTGGGTGCGGATCGAGGCTGGCGCAACACCGCGAGATCAGATCAGGCTGGTTTCGCGCGGCGAGACTGTCCTGATCGGGCAGCACCTCGCGCAGCACCGGCGCGCGCAGTTCGCCGGCGAATTGCGGATGTGGCTCGCGCACTGTTAGACGCGCGCAGACATGCGCGGTTCGGGGCAGCGGATGAACGGGGTCAGCGGGCCAGCGGGGTCGAGGGTTTGAATGGAAATTTTGGGTAAGGAAGCTATGAAAACAATCAAGCGAGCGCTCATGGGCGTGCTGGCGATGAGCGGACTGCTTTTCGCCGGTGCCGCCCTGGCAGTGGGCGATGTTCCGGGCGGCCCCGCCGTCAACGAGATCAATCTCCAGCCGCCTGCGACGAGAATCGCTGAGGAGCTCTACAGCCTCCACACGTTGATGCTGATTTTGTGCACGGTGATTTTCGTCGGCGTGTTCGCTGTGATGTTCTATTCGATCTTCGCTCACCGCAAATCGAAAGGACACAAGGCTTCGAATTTCCACGAAAGCACCACCGTCGAAATCATCTGGACGATCGTGCCGTTCATCATCGTCGTGTTGATGGCGCTGCCCGCCACCAGGACGGTCGTCGCGATGAAGGACACGACCAACGCCGACGTCACCATCAAGGTCACCGGCTACCAGTGGAAGTGGGGCTACGACTACGTGAAGGGTCCGGGCGAGGGCATCAGCTTCCTGTCCACGCTGGCCACGCCGCGTGCGCAAACCGACGGCCGTCAACCGATTTCCACTACGTACCTGCAGGAAGTCGACAATCCGCTCGTCGTGCCGGTCGGCAAGAAAATTCGCATCATCACCACCGCGAACGACGTGGTTCACTCCTGGTACGTGCCGGCCTTCGGCGTGAAGCAGGACGCGATTCCGGGCTTCGTGCGCGACACGTGGTTCAAGGCTGAGAAGGTGGGCACGTTCCGCGGCTTCTGTACTGAACTCTGCGGCAAGGAACACGCGTTCATGCCGGTTGTGGTCGAGGTGCTCTCCACCGACGACTACGCGAAGTGGGTCGACGCGCAGAAGAAGAAAATGGCCGCGGGTCAGGACGATCCGAACAAGACTTATACGATGGCCGAGTTGATGGAGCGCGGCGGCAAGGTCTACGCGGCGAACTGCGCGGTCTGCCATCAGCCGACGGGCAAGGGCGCAGGCGCGTTCCCCGCGCTTGACGGCAGCAAGGTCGCCAACGGCGCGATCGCCGAGCATGTGAGCATCGTGCTGAAGGGCAAGAACGCGATGCCTTCGTGGGCGCCTACGCTGAACGACGTCGAAATCGCTTCGGTCGTCACGTTCGAGCGCAACTCGTGGGGCAACCACACAGGCGACATTCTCCAGCCGAAGCAGGTCGCGGACGCACGTAACGGCAAACTGCCCGAAGGCGGCAACCATCTGGCCGACGCAGGCGCGGCGGCAAGCGGCGCCGCAGCGGCCTCGGGCGCTGCGGCTTCGGAAGCATCGGGCGCGCAGCCCGCTGCGGCAGGCTCGGAAAGCGCGGGTGCATCGCAAGCCGCGCTGCCGGCAAGCGTCTACTTCGAAACCGGCAAGAGCACGCTGCCCGCAGACGCGAAAGCGGCGGTCGAGGCAGCCGCGGCGTATGCGAAGGCGCATCCGGATGCGAAGTTCTCGCTGTCGGGCTTCACCGACGCCACCGGCTCGGCCGAGACCAACGCGAAGCTCGCAAAGAGCCGCGCGGAAGCCGTGCGCGACGCGTTGAAAGCAGCCGGCATCGCCGAAGACCATATTATTTTGAAGAAGCCGGAAACGATCACGGGCGGCAGCGACGCAAAAGAAGCTCGCCGTGTTCAGATCAGCGCGGCTGCCAGCCCGGCTGCCTGACGTGTCACGGTCAGCACCGCAGTATTCGCTTTAGGAGATTGTCATGTCTAGCATCGGACACGATGTAGTCGCGGGCCACGAGCACGTGCACGGCGACCATGCCCACGAAACGCCGCACGGCTGGCGTCGTTGGCTGTTCGCAACCAACCACAAGGACATCGGTACGCTGTACCTGATCTTCTCGTTCACCATGTTCCTTTCCGGGGGCGTGATGGCGCTGATGATCCGTGCCGAGCTGTTCGAGCCGGGCCTGCAGATCATGCGCCCCGAGTTCTTCAACCAGTTGACCACCATGCACGGCCTCATCATGGTGTTCGGCGCGATCATGCCGGCGTTCGTCGGCTTCGCGAACTGGATGGTGCCGCTGCAGATCGGCGCATCGGACATGGCTTTCGCCCGTATGAACAACTTCAGCTTCTGGCTTCTGCCGGTGGCGGCTGTTCTGCTGGTCGGTTCGTTCTTCTCGCCTGGCGGCGCGACCGCCGCGGGCTGGACGCTCTACGCGCCGCTCTCCACGCAGATGGGCCCGGGCATGGACTTCGCGATTTTCGCAGTCCACCTGATGGGTGCCTCGTCGATCATGGGCGGGATCAACATCGTCGTGACGATTTTGAACATGCGCGCGCCGGGCCTCACGCTCATGAAGATGCCGATGTTCGTCTGGACCTGGCTGATCACCGCGTACCTGCTGATTGCCGTGATGCCGGTTCTGGCAGGCGCGATCACCATGGTGCTGTTCGATCGTCACTTCGGCACGTCGTTCTTTAACGCGGCGGGCGGCGGCGACCCGGTCATGTACCAGCATATCTTCTGGTTCTTCGGGCACCCCGAGGTGTACATCATGATCTTGCCGGCGTTCGGGATCGTGTCGCAGGTGATTCCGGCGTTCTCGCGCAAGCCGCTGTTCGGTTATAGCTCGATGGTGTACGCAACGTCGTCGATTGCGATTCTGTCGTTCATGGTCTGGGCGCACCACATGTTCGCAACGGGCATGCCGGTGACGGGCCAGCTGTTCTTCATGTACGCGACCATGCTGATCGCGGTGCCGACGGGCGTGAAGGTGTTCAACTGGGTCGCGACGATGTGGCGCGGTTCGCTTTCGTTCGAAACGCCGATGCTGTTCGCGGTGGGCTTCCTGATCGTGTTCACGTTCGGCGGGCTGTCGGGCCTGATGCTCGCCATGGCGCCGCTCGACATCCAGTACCACGGTACCTACTTCGTGGTGGCGCATTTCCACTATGTGCTGGTAGCGGGGTCGCTCTTCGCGCTCTTCGCCGGCTGGTATTACTGGGCGCCGAAGTGGACCGGCTGGATGTACAACGAAACGCGCGGCAAGATCCACTTCTGGGCGTCGCTGTTCTTCTTCAACCTCGCGTTCCTGCCGATGCACTTCGTGGGCCTTGCGGGTATGCCGCGTCGTTACGCCGACTACCCGGCGCAGTTCACGGACTGGAACCAGGTGATCTCGATCGGCGCGTTTGGCTTTGGTCTCGCTCAGGTCTACTTCCTGTTCGCGGTTGCGCTGCCCGCTTATCGCGGCGGCGGCGATCACGAAAAGGCCGGCGACAAGCCGTGGGACGGCGCAACGGGCCTCGAATGGACCGTGCCGAGCCCGGCTCCGTTCCACACGTTCGAAAACCCGCCGACCGTCGAGTAATCGGCGTGGGGCGAAGTACCCGGTTCCACAGCGGCGGTCTTGCCGCTTAGGAACCGGGCAGCAGCGGCAAGGGCAGTGATAAAGCAGTAGCCGTAGCAGTAGCCGCCGCGGCAATCGTTGCAGTAACCGCGGCGGTAACCGCGGCGGTAACAGTTGCGGTAACAGTTGCGGTGATGGTCGCCGTAACCAGCGCAGCACCAGTCACCGTAACAAGCGCAGTAAAACGGTATTCAGAAACGTGAGCATGACGCGCAATCCACAGGAAAGACGTACGCCGGAGCAGATTCGCGCGAGCAACAGGCGGTTAGGTCTCGTGCTGCTTGCCATCGCAGCGGTTTTTTTCGCCGCTGTCATCGTCAATCAGGGCTGGTTTTCCTGACCAAAACGGGTAAGCCTCGTTTGCAGGTTTGTTGAGGATTGAGATGTCGACGCAGCCGCCGGCTCAGGCCGATCGCTCTTTTAACCGTTCGATGCTGATCAAGCTGTTCGTCGTCGCGTTGATGATGTTCGGTTTTGGATTTGCGCTGGTGCCGATGTACCGCGCGATCTGTCAGATCACCGGTATCAACAACCTCGTGCAGCGCGATGCGACGGCGCGCGAGGCAAAGAATACGCAGGTCGACATGAGCCGCACGATTTCGATCGAATTCGATGCGAACGCGCGCGGCCCGCTGGGTTTCAAGCCGGAGCAGCACAGTCTGGACGTGCATCCGGGCGAAGTGATGACGGTCATGTACGAGGTGAGCAACGAACAGGCGCGCACAATTCAGGCGCAAGCCATTCCGAGCTATGCGCCGAAGCAGGCGACCGAGTACTTCAAGAAGATTGAGTGTTTCTGCTTTACGCAGCAGACGTTGAAGGCGAACGAGACGAAGCGCATGCCGGTTGTGTTCGTCGTCGATCCGAAGCTGCCGAGGGATGTGAAAACGATCACGTTGTCGTACACGTTCTTCGAGTTGAACACGCCGGCAACGGCAAAGGTCGGAAGCGCGGCGCTCCCGGCCGAGACGGCGGCAACGTCCGCCAATCCCGCCTGACGGCCAAAGCCCGGGCGAAGGAAGACAACATGAGCGATAACAGCGGCGGCCCGCGCAAGAGCAGCTTTGGCCAGTCGATGCGGGCGGTGTTCTGGTCGTTCTTTGGGGTGCGCAAGCGGCGCGATCTCGAAAGCGACGCGACGCAGTTGAACCCGCTGCATGTGATTATCGCCGCGCTGATCAGCACGGCCATTTTCATCGGCGTGCTGATTCTGGTGGTACGCGCCGTGGTCGGCCAGCACGGCTGACCCGGCGCGGGCACGAAGCAGGGCCGGGCGCTGGGCGCCCACGAATTAGAGTGAAGCGGTGCGGTACAGACGCGCCGTCGAAGATGCAGCCGGACCTTCCGGAACAACTGGACTGAAGTGGAGAATCAAGAATGAGCGGTCAAAACGAGAGCCCGTACTATTTCGTACCGCATCCGTCGCGGCATCCGATCAGCGCCGCTGTTGGCTTGCTGATCATGCTTGGATCGCTGGCGGCCTGGATCAACGAACATGAACTGGCGCCGATCGGTGTTGTCGTCGGTCTGTTGTGGCTGCTGTTTACGTTGTGGCACTGGTTCGGCGACGCAATCGCCGAGTCCGAAGGCGGCATGTACGGCAAGAACGTCGACAAGTCGTACCGCTGGAGCATGAGCTGGTTCATCTTCTCAGAAGTCATGTTCTTTGGCGCTTTCTTCGGCGCGCTGTTTTACGCACGCGCCATCGCGCTGCACGAACTGGCAAGCCTCGACTACAAGCTGATCTGGCCGGACTTCTCGGCGGTGTGGCCGAACAACGGCCCCGCGTCGCTCGTGTCGACCTTCAAGTCGATGACGCCCTGGCCGGTGCCGACCATCAACACGGCGTTGCTGCTGTCGTCGGGCGCCACGCTGACGGTGTCGCACCACGCGCTGCGTGAAAATCATCGCAGGAAGGCGATTGTCTGGCTGGCCGCTACGCTCGTGCTCGGTGTCTGCTTCCTGTTCCTGCAGGGCTTCGAATATTTCCACGCGTATAACGAACTGAACCTGACGCTGGCTTCGGGCGTGTATGGCTCCACGTTCTTCCTGCTGACCGGCTTCCACGGTTTTCACGTGTTCCTCGGCGGCACGATGCTGGCGGTGGTGCTGGTGCGCATGATCCGCGGACACTTCACGGCGGATCACCACTTCGCGTTCGAAGGCGCGGCCTGGTACTGGCACTTCGTGGACGTGGTCTGGCTCGGACTGTACGTCGTCGTGTACTGGCTGTAAGACTGGCGCGACCGCGCCGGGCCAGGTCCGCGCTAATGCGGACCACCGTGCGCGGGCTGTCGCGTAGCGTCTTTCGGGATGCGCCGCGAACGCGGCAAGTACGGCAAGTACGGCAAACAAACGCCGCTGCAGCACGACGCAACGAGCAGTACGCGGAAACGTCCGCAGCAGGTGAGAAGAATGGATGCAGCGCCGCCCTCGACCCTGTCAGGGCGGCTTTTTGTTTGAAGCTGCGGTTTAAAGCAGCGATTCAGGGCAGCGGGAGTCTTTCGCCGGACTCAGCGCCCGTACGGAATACCGGTCGAGTGAATCCAGCCCATCCAGTAGGCGAACAGGATGAAGAGGAACAGCGAGATCGACAGTCCGACTCGCGTGGCGAGCGACCAGACCATCCGCTTGGTTTTGCCCTTGTCATGCATCATGAAGTACAGCGCTGACACCATGCTGGCGATGATCAGTGCAAAGGCAATGGGAACGAGAATGTGCATGGAACCTGCTGAAACGGAAAAGCGCGAAGGCAAGATAGTCATTATCTCACCGCGCGCAGGCGTTTGCCCCGCGTTCCTCGCGACGCGCGGCGCGAGCCTGGAGTGCGGTCGATGAAATTCCGGCTCGTTCCCGTCTTGTTGATCCTGCTCGTCGTCGCGGTGACGGTTCGGCTCGGTTTCTGGCAGCGCGAGCGCGCGCAACAGAAGGAAGCGCTCGAGGCGCGCATCACGCAGTTCGAAAACGCGCCCGCTCTACCCGTCACCGGAGCACCGGTGGCATTGAAAGACATCGAATTTCACCGCGTGAAGGCCCGTGGCACCTTTGTCGCGGACAAGGTCGTGTATCTCGACAATCGTCCGTATAACGATCAACCGGGCTTTTACGTCGTGATGCCCTTTAAACTCGCCGACGGCGGGTATGTGCTCGTCAACCGCGGATGGTTGCCGCGCAATATGAACAATCGCGAGACGATCGCGCCGTACGCGACGCCCTCGGGCGAGATCGAAATCGAGGGCATCGCGCGCGCGGATGCGTCGCGCGCATACGAGCTCGGCCAGGGCGGTTCAGCCGCGCATCAGTTGATTCGCCAGAATCTTGACGTTGCCGCATACGCCGCTGAAACCGGACTGCCTTTGCAACCGTTCGTGATCCAGCAACTGAGCGACGACGGCGACAGGCTCGTGCGCGATTGGCCGGCTCCCACGAGCGGCGTCGAGCGCAATTACGGCTACATGTTCCAGTGGTGGGGCATGGCGGCGGCGGCCCTGGTGTTCGGCCTGTACGCAGCGCGCCGCGCAGCCCGAAAAGAGCACGCGCCCGGTGTGTAATGCAGCGCGCTGCGCGGCTCCACGGGAGTTCGGCGCCAGCCGCACAATCATTGAAAGAGGTCATGTAGTGTCCACGCAATCTCCCCGTTCGCCACAATCCGGCAAGCCCGCCGGCACGAAATCCGCCGCCACGCGCGCTGCGGTCAAGCCGATGCCCGGCCAACCCAACGGCCGGGGCTCGTGGAAAAGCGGACGCTGGATGCTGCTGCTGCTGGCCATCGTCTGCGGCGCGCCGATCGCTATCTCGTACTTCATGTACTACGTGGTCAAGCCGACGGGCGGCACCACAAGCTACGGCACGCTCATCGAACCGCAACGGCCGATTCCCGAATCGCTCGTCGTCACCGGCGAAGACGGCAAGCCGGCGAAGCTCGCCTCGCTGCGCGGCCACTGGCTGCTGATTTCCGTCGACAACAGCTCGTGCGACAAGGCGTGCGCCACGAAGCTCTACTTCATGCGGCAAATCCGCGCGGCGCAGGGCCCGGAACGCGAGCGCGTCGTGGAAGTGTGGCTGCGTACGGACGCAGGCAACGTCGCGGACGTGATACAAAAGGCGTACCCGGACACGGACATGCTGATTGCTGATCTGGCGCAGGTATCGGCGTGGCTGCCGGTCGACAAGGGCACCAAAGTTTCGGACCATATCTACATGGTCGATCCGAACGGCAATCTGATGATGCGTTTCCCGAAAGATCCGAACCCGAGCAAGATCAAAGGCGACGTGACCAAACTGCTGAAGTGGTCGCGTATCGGCTGATGCCGCAACAAGGGTAATCAAGATGTTCGTACTGCAATTGGGCCTGATCGGCTTGTGTATCGCGTTGTTGCCGCTGTCCTACGTATGGGTGAAGGCCGACGACAACAAGTTCCGCAAGCTCGTCTGGCTCACCACGTTTCTCACGCTCGACCTCGTGATGTTCGGCGGCTTCACGCGTCTCACGGATTCCGGGCTTGGTTGTCCAGACTGGCCCGGCTGCTACGGCACGTCGTCGCCGTTTATCGCGCACGCGGCCATCACCGCCGCGCATCAGGCTATGCCCACCGGCCCCGTCAGCATGACGAAGGCCTGGATCGAAATGATCCACCGCTACTTCGCAATGGCAATCGGCGTGCTGATCATCGCGCAGACGGTCATCGCGTGGGTCGCGCGCATCAAGCGCCGGCCGTTGCACGTGTCGCCGTGGTGGCCAACTTCGCTGCTGCTTCTGATTCTCGTGCAAGGCGCGTTCGGGGCGTGGACGGTGACCATGAAACTGCAGCCGGTCATCGTGACGACGCATCTGCTACTCGGTCTCGCTCTGCTGGGCACGCTCGGCTGGCTCGCCGCGCGGCAAACGCCGCTGCCCGCCTACGAGCCGGAGGCGGCGCGCTGGCGTGCCGCGGCCCTCGCCGGGCTCGTGCTGCTGATCGCGCAGATCGCGCTGGGTGGCTGGGTGAGCACGAACTATGCGGTACTCGCGTGCACGGACTTCCCCACGTGCAATGGACAATGGGTCCCGTCCATGGACTTCACTCACGGCTTCCACCTGTGGCGCGCGCTCGGCATGACAGGCGACGGCGACATGATCACGCAGGACGCGCTGGTCGCCATCCACTGGACGCATCGAACGTTCGCGTTCGTCGTGATTGCCTACCTCGTCTGGTTTGCGCTGAGGCTGCGCCGCTTCGAGTCGCTGCGGCGTCCGGCGGACGGCGTATTGCTGGTGGTGCTGGTCCAGTTCGTCACCGGGTTGTCAAACATCGTTCTGCAATGGCCGCTGCCTATTGCGGTAGCTCATAACGGCGGCGCGGCGGTCCTGTTGCTGCTGCTCGTTATGTTAAACTTTCGAATCGCTTATAGCCGTCCCGGCCGCGCCGTGTTGCCCGCGCGCGATGCCGCGCCAGCGTGACTCCACATGGACAGCACAACACTTTCCCAAACGCCCGGCAGCCGGATGTCCCAGTACATCGCACTGACCAAGCCGCGCGTCACGCAACTTGCGGTGTTCTGCGCCGTCATCGGCATGTTTCTGTCGACGCCGGGCATGGTGCCGTGGACCGTTCTTATCGGCGGCACTATCGGCATCTGGTTGCTGGCCGGCGCCGCGTTTGCAATCAACTGCCTCGTCGAGCAGAAGATCGACGCGAAGATGCGGCGCACCTCGTGGCGTCCGTCGGCGCGCGGCGAAATCACTACTGCGCAAATTCTGCTGTTCTCGGCCGTGCTCGGCGGCCTCGGCATGTGGACGCTCTACACGTTCGCGAATCCGCTCACCATGTGGCTCACGCTCGCTACCTTCGTCGGCTATGCGGTCATCTACACGCTGCTGCTCAAGCCGGCCACGCCGCAAAACATCGTGATCGGCGGCGCGTCGGGCGCCATGCCGCCGGCGCTCGGCTGGGCGGCCGTGACTGGCCACCTGCCGGGCGACGCGTGGATTCTCGTGCTGATCATTTTCGTATGGACCCCGCCGCACTTCTGGGCGCTCGCGCTCTATCGCCGCAAAGACTACGAAAACGCCGGCCTGCCCATGCTGCCGAACACGCACGGCGAGAAGTACACGCGCTTGCACATCCTGCTTTACACGGTGATTCTCTTCGCCGTCACGATGATGCCGTTCATTTCCGGCATGAGCGGCGTTGTGTACCTTGCCGCGGCCGTCTTGCTGGGCGCGGTGTTTCTCGCCTATGCGTGGAAGATCTACCGCGAGTATTCGGACGATCTGGCGCGCCGAACCTTCCGTTATTCGATCGTCTATCTGTCGCTGCTATTCGCGGCGCTGCTGGTCGACCACTATGTGCGCGTTCTGATCGGCGCGTAATCCCTATGTTCGATACCCGCTTCGCGCGCGCGGCGCGTGCTGCTGTGATTGCCTGCGCGCTCGGCGGCGCGTTGTTCGTCGCCGGTTGCGGCAAAGAGCAGCCGGCATTCCAGAACCTGGACATTACCGGCAACGCGCAGTTCGGCAGCAACTTTTCGCTGCCGGATACGTCCGGCAAGATTCGCACAATGGCGGATTACAAGGGCAAGGTGGTCGTGCTGTTCTTCGGCTATACGCATTGCCCGGACGTGTGTCCGACCACCATGGCCGAGCTCTCGCAAGCGCTGCAGCAACTGGGCCCCGAAGATGCGAAGCGGGTGCAGGTGCTGTTCGTCACCGTCGATCCCGAACGCGATACCGCCGCGCTGCTTGCGCAATATGTGCCGGCGTTCAATCCGACCTTCGTCGGCCTGCGTCCCGCGGACGATGCACAGGTCAAGAAGGTAACGAA
The DNA here is from genome assembly GCF_000472445.1 of Burkholderia sp. WSM2230. Taxonomy (GTDB): domain Bacteria; phylum Pseudomonadota; class Gammaproteobacteria; order Burkholderiales; family Burkholderiaceae; genus Paraburkholderia. The sequence continues at coordinate 83,817 of NZ_AXAJ01000002.1, read as the reverse complement.
AGATTTCCGCATCTACTACGCGAAAGTGCCGGGCAAGACGCCCGACAGCTACACAATGGACCACACCGCGGCGAGCTACGTGTTCGACACCGACGGCAAGCTACGCCTCTTCGCGCGCGACGGCCAGGGCGCCGCGCCCTGGGTTCACGACATCAAGCTGCTGCTCGACTGACGCGGCGTCCAATTCGAGCGGAGAGAGCCGCATGAATGCGGCACGACGCGCGGTAACAGCGGTGCGAAAACCGCGCCGCAGCCATAGCAAATTCGCGCGGCCGCCCAATAACCTCAAGCGGGTATCGGCAGATTAAACCCCGGCGCAAGCCGCGTGGTCTTGAACTCCGTCACCTCATAACGCGCGAGTTTGTGGACGGCGAACGGATCGGTCGCGAGAATCGCGTCGAGTCTGTCGCGCTCTATGCGCACCGCCAGAATGATGCCGCCGTCGCGCGGCACTTTCGGGCCGGCGGCAACGAACACACCGTCCTCAAACTGCTTTGCCACAAACGCGCGATGCGCTTCCAGCGCGTCGTCGATCCGCTCGAGCGGCGCGGTGTAGATCAGGTTGATGACATACATGGATGGGCGTCCTCGCACGCAAATGAACATGCCGCGGAACTCGCGGCAACGTCTGCAATTATCGGCCACCGCGCGGCTCATTCGCCAGCGTGCATCGCATACTCATATGCGATTGCGGTATTTCCCATCTTGCGCAGCATGTGAGACGATTTACGGTCCAGCCGGCGGCGCCACGTCATTTGCGCGGCACATGTGTGTGGTTAGCAGCGGTCTCCGGCTATCACCCGAATCCGTTTTCCAATGGATCCGTTCAGAAACAGCGAGAATTACATGCAGCGCAGAAACATCCTCAAAGCCCTCTCCGCAGTGATCGCCGGCGCGGCGATCGTCACCAGCTTCGGCGCTCATGCCGACGACAAAGCCATCAAGGTCGGTACCATCAGCGGGCCGGATGCGCAGATCTGGGAAGTCGTCACGAAAGTGGCCAGGCGTGAAGGCCTGAACGTGAAGGTCGTGGAATTCAACGACTACGTGCAGCCGAACGCCGCGCTCGACGCGGGCGACCTCGACGCCAACAGCTTCCAGCACCAGCCGTATCTCGACAGCCAGATCAAGCAGCGCGGCTACAAGATTGTCAGCGCGGGGCTCACGTACATTTCGCCGCTCGGCATCTACTCGAAGAAGCTGAAGTCGGTGAAGGATCTGCCGCAGGGTGCGAAGGTCGCGGTGCCGAACGATCCGTCGAACGAGAACCGTGCGCTGCTCCTCCTGCAAGCGCAAGGCGTGATCAAGCTCAAGGCGGGCGCGGGCACGAACGGCAATAACGCGACGGCGCTCGACGTGGCCGACAATCCGAAGAAGATCAAGCTCGTCGAACTGGATGCCGCGCAGTTGCCGCGCTCGCTCGCGGATGTCGACGCAGCCGCGATCAACACCAACTTCGCGCTGGCCGCCGGCCTGCAGCCGACCAAAGACGCAATCGCACTCGAGGACATTCACAGCCCGTACGCGAACCTGATCGCCGTGCGCACGCAGGACAAGGACAAGCCGTGGGTGAAGAAGCTGGTGGCCGCGTACCAGTCGGAAGACGTGCGCCAGTTCATCAAGACGCAGTTCAAGGGTTCGGTGGTGCCGTCGTTCTAAGGCAGCCTCCTACAGGCCGAGCTCCCAGCGCTCGATCATCAGGTCCTTGCCGAAACGGCGCTCCGGCGCCGCGTTGACGAGCTCGAAACCGGCGCGCTCGCACAGGCGCCGCGCCTGTTCCAGCGTGCTGGCCGTGGTCAGCGTCAACTTCGTATAACCCGCGCGCCGCGCAAAGCGTGTTGCTTCTGTCATTAAGCGAGTGGCGATGCCACGGCGCTGCAGGTCCGGTTCGACCCACAGGAGCCGCACGCCGGCGACCGTCGTCGATACCGCGACGACGCATACCGCGCCAACCACCGTGCCGTGCTGATCCGCAACGACGCAGACTTCGCGCACCGTATCGTTGCGCTGCGTGTAGTCGGCAACCACGCGCGCGAGCAGTCCCTCGAACGACTCGTCCCATCCGTATTGGGCGGCAAACCACTGCGCCTGCCGATGCACGATCCAGCCGCATTCGCCGGCGCGCGGCGCCCGTAGTTCCACAGCGTCATGCGGCGGCTTGTCGCCAAGCAGCCTTTCGACGACGTTCATCGCGGCAATCAACTGCTCCTGCGATGCTTCGCTGAGCTTGTCCAGCAACTCGAGCACTTCCTGATTGGCGGCGGCGTCGAGCGGTGCGTAAGCCGCGTGGCCGTTATGTGTGAGTGCGATCAACGACTGGCGCGCGTCCGTCTCGGACGGCCGGCGCGTGATGAGATCGCGTCGTTCAAAATTGGTGAGTAAGCGGCTCAGATAACCACTGTCCAGTCCCAGCGCACGGCCGAGCACCGACGCCGTCTGCGCGCGTCCACGCGACAGCTCGTGCAGCACGCGCACCTCGGTCAGCGAGAAGGAGCTCTGAGCCAGGTGTTCGTGCAGAGCTCCGATAAGCCGCGTGTAAAAGCGATTGAAGCGGCGGACTGCCTGGGCCCGCTGCAGCGCCTCGGAATCGGTCAAATGCTGATCTCCGTTTTTTTATGCATTCGCGTATCACTATATTGGAACGCGTCCTTATAAACAAAGGCGCGTGCCCGTGAGCTTGATTGACGGGTATCAAAGAGGCCGCAGCGAGCATGACCTCACACCTCTGGAATTGGTCCGCAATTGGCCACAGACACTTCTTTCCTATCTCGAATACGGGTAAATCCTGGGCTCGCAAACCGGCGACACAATAGCGCCTTATCCGAGCAAAACGCTTGTGCGACAAGGCTTTCCGCAGGCCGAGCCAACGTATAACCAGTTTGTTGACTGGTATTATTGTGGTTATATAATGGGCTCTCTTTTCTGCAGGCCGAATTCTCGACAGCCGCCCGGAGCGCCATGGAAACTCGCTGGTCCGCACTCATGCCTGACGCTCGCAACGTCACGCCGCTGTATCTGCAGCTTGCGCGCAATCTGGCGACGGCAATCCACTGCGGCGTATGGTCGGCGGGTGAGGCGCTGCCTTCGGAGCGCACGCTGTCCGACGCAATCGGCGTATCACGCATCACCGCACGCAAGGCGATCGAGCTGCTGGTCGAGCAAGGCCTGATCCGGCGCGCGCGGGGCGCTGGCAGCTTCATCACGCCTCGCGTTGAAGATCCGCTGTCGCGGCTCACCGGCTTCACCAAGAAAATGCAGCAGCGCGGCTTCCGGCCGGACTCGGTATGGCTCGAGCGCGACATCCGCGCCGCCAATCGCGACGAGCTGGTGCACCTCGGCTTGTCGCCGGGCGCCTCGGTGGCGAGCCTGCGGCGCCTGCGTCGCGCGGACGGCATCGTGATGGCGGTCGAACACTCGGCGCTGCCGGTCGCCGTCGTTCCCGATCCGCTTGCCATCGGCGTCTCGCTTTACAGCTATCTGGAACAACGCGGCGCGGCCGTCGTGCGCGCGCTGCAGCACTTTCGCGCGGTCAACGCGTCGAGCGAGATCGCTTCACTCATGGATATCGAACCGCGCTCGGCGTTGCTGGTCATCACTCGTATCGGTTATAGCGCCGACCAGCGCGCGATCGAGTTGACGGACACCTATTGCCGCGACGACTACTACGACTTCGTCGCTGAGTTGCGCACTTAAGCCGCGCCGCGGTGCGCCGCGCGAGCCGCGCGGGTTGTGCTGACCCGCGGCGCCGTCGGGTGCAATTCAGCCTCGCCCTGTATCACGCCTTGCAAGAGAGACTCATGCTGACCGGAAACATACTCACCACCGAAGGGTGGATTCACGGCACGCTCGAATTCGAAAACGGCCGCATCACGGCACTCACCGGCGAGCGCGTCGATCCCGCGACGAACGACGCGCCGTACATCCTGCCGGGCTTCATCGACCTGCACGTGCACGGTGGCGGCGGCGCCGACGTGATGGAAGCCGGCGACGCCATCGAAACCATCACACGCACGCATGCGCGCTACGGCACGACGAGCCTGCTCGCCACCACCATGACCGCGCCGCGGGACGAGCTGATGAGCGTGGTGGCCGGTCTCGGCGACGTCGCGCGCGTGCGCACGCCGGGCTGCTCGCGCGTGCTCGGCGTGCATCTGGAAGGGCCGTATATCAATCCCGGCAAGCTCGGCGCGCAGCCCGACGCGGCCGTGTCGGCGGTGATGGACGAAGTGCTCAAGTATCTGTCCATCGCGCCGATTCGCGTCGTGACGCTCGCGCCCGAGATCGCGGGCCACATGGACATCATTTCGGAGATGGCGGCGCGCGGCGTGCGCGTGCAACTCGGCCACTCGCTCGGCACTTATGACGACGCCGTCGCCGCGCTCAAGCACGGCGCGTGCGGCTTCACGCATCTGTTCAACGCGATGTCGCCGCTGCATCACCGCAATCCCGGCCTCGTGGGCGCGGCGCTCGCGCACGCGGAGTTCGCCGAAATCATTCCCGATCTGCTGCACGTCCATCCGGGCGCGATCCGCGCCGCCTTGCGCGCGATTCCGCGCCTGTACGTGGTGACGGACAGCACGTCGGCGACCGGCATGCCCGACGGCGAATACCGCCTCGGCAGCCAACACGTGACGAAGTGTCTCGGCGGCGTGCGTCTCGCCGACGGCACGCTCGCCGGCAGCACCCTGACGATGGATCAGGCGCTGCGCAATCTGGTGTCGATCGGTCTGCCGATCGCCGATGTATCCAACCGTTTGTCGCGCTACGCCGCCGACTACCTCGGTATCGAAGACCGCGGCCGTATCGCGCGCGGCGCGTGGGCCGACGTCGTCGTGTTCGATCGTGAACTGGCGTTGAGCGCGACTTACGTCGAAGGAGAAGCAATTGTCGAATATGCTTAAAGAGGCGCTGGCGTCCGCTGAAACGGTCGCCGCGCAACTCACGGACACCTCGCGCGTCGAGGCGCTGGCCGCCCGGCTCGCAGAGAAGCCGCGCCACGTCGCCCTGACGGTCGCGCGCGGCAGTTCCGATCACGCGGCGAGTTACTTCGCATCCCTGACGATGAGCCGCCTCGGCGTGCCCGTCGCCTCGCTGCCGATGTCGGTGGCGACGTTGCAGCAGGCGCCGCTGCAGGTGCGCGATCAGCTCGCGCTGGCGTTCTCGCAATCGGGTAAGAGTCCCGATCTGGTCGGGACCATGCAGGCGCTGCGAGCAGCGGGCGCGCTGACCGTGGCGGCAGTCAATGCACCGGCTTCGCCGCTAGCCGACGCGTGCGAATGGCATCTGCCGCTCGCCGCCGGTCCGGAGTTGAGCGTCGCGGCCACCAAGAGCTATATCGCGATGCTCTCCATTTCGGCGCAACTGGTCGCGCATTGGCAGAGCGACGCTGCGCTGCTGGGCGCGTTGAACACGTTGCCCGACGCACTGCAAGCAGCGGGCAAGCTCGACTGGTCGAAAGCGGTTGACGAACTGCGCGGCATCGAACGCATGATCGTGATCGGACGCGGTCTCGGTCTTGCAATAGCACAGGAAGCCGCGTTGAAGCTGAAGGAAACCTCCGGCATTCAGGCCGAAGCGTTCTCGAGCGCGGAAGTGCGTCATGGTCCGATGGAACTGATCGACCGCGACTATCCGCTGCTGGTCTTCGCGCCGCGCGGACCGGAGCAGGCGGGCCTCTTGCAACTCGCGCGCGACATGCAGGCGCGCGGTGCGCGCGTGCTGCTCGCGGCTCCGTCGGACGTTGCCGAGGCCACGTTGCCGCTTGCCACCACCGCTCATGCTGCGCTCGATCCGATCGCCGCAATCCTGTCCTTTTATGTGATGGCCGCGGGCCTTGCAGCCGCGCGCGGGCGCAATCCCGACGCGCCGCGCCATCTCAACAAAGTCACCGAAACTCACTGACGAGAAATCAGATGCGACGTGTCGAGGAGTCCCGTTTAATGAGCCATTCTGAAGGCCATATTGTTTTGCTCGCGCCGATGACCGGTCCGGTCGTCCCGCTCGCGAACGTGCCCGATCCCGTGTTTTCGGGCGGCATGTTCGGCGACGGCATCGGTGTCGATCCGCTCGAGGGCCGGCTCGTCGCGCCATGCGACGCCACTGTCACCCATCTCGCGCGCACCGGCCACGCGGTGACGCTCGCCACCGCCGAAGGCGCGGAGATTCTGCTGCACATCGGTATCGATACCGTCGAGCTGAACGGCAAGGGTTTTGCGCCGATGGTCGAGCAAGGTGCGCAGGTGCGTGCCGGCGACGTGCTGATCGAGTTCGATCAGGATCAGGTCGCGCTACATGCGCCGAGCCTCGTTTCGGTGATTGCGATTGCCAACTCGGACGCGTTCGAAATCGTCGAGCGTGCCGACGGCGGCATGCTGAAGGCGGGCGAAACGCCGCTGTTGCTGCTGCGTGCCCGCGACGGCGCGGCGGCCGCGGCGTCGCGCGAGTTAAGCGCGACGTGCATGACTGAGGAAGCCCGCGCTCAGGTCACGCTGGTTCACGCAGGCGGCTTGCATGCGCGGCCGGCAGCGCGCGCTCGCGAAGCGGCGCGCGCTTTCGACGCGCGTGTCGAAGTTCGTTACGAAGGACGCAAGGCGCCAATTGAAAGTGTGGTGGGTCTGCTTGGACTCGGCGCGGGGCAGGGCGCGACGGTCGAGTTACTCGGCGTCGGTCCGCAAGCCAAAGCCGCGGTCGACGCGATCGCTCAAGAACTGACGCGCGAAGCGCTCGGCGAAGTCGAAGAAAAGCCGGCGCGGCAAAGCTCGCCCGCGCCGCAAACGGCCGTTCCCACGCCCGCCGCCGGCGGCGAAGCGCTCGCGCCGAACACGCTCGCGGGCGTGTGCGCGGCGCCCGGCGTCGCGGTCGGCAAACTGGTGCGCTGGGACGACGCGGACCTCGATCCGCCTGAACAGGCGAGCGGCACCTCGGCGGCGGAAAGCCGTCTGCTCGATAAGGCGATTGCCAGCGTGGACGCCGATCTCGGCACCACGGTGCGCGATGCGTCGCAGCGCGGCGCGGTCGGCGAGGCGGGCATTTTCGCGGTGCATCGCGTGTTGCTCGAAGATCCGACGCTGCTCGATGCCGCGCGCGACCTGATCAGCCTCGGCAAGAGCGCAGGCTTCGCCTGGCGCGAGGCAATCCGTGCACAGACAGGCATCCTAAGCAATATGGAAGACGCCTTGCTCGCCGAACGTGCCGCCGATCTGCGCGATATCGAAAAGCGCGTGCTACGCGCGTTGGGCTACAGCAACGCCGCCGCACGCATGCTGCCGGACGAAACGGTGCTCGCCGCCGACGAGTTCACGCCTTCCGATCTGTCGACGCTCGACCGCTCGCGCGTCACCGCACTCGTCATGGCGCGCGGCGGCGCGACTTCGCACGCGGCGATCCTCGCGCGCCAGGCGGGCATTCCGGCGCTGGTGGCAGTCGGCGACGCGCTGCATGCGATTCCCGAAGGCACGCAGGTGGTGGTGAACGCGACCACAGGCCGCCTGGAGTTTGCGCCGACCGAACTCGACGTCGAGCGCGCGCGGCTGGAGCGCAGCCGCCTCGCCGGCGTGCGCGAGGCGAACCGCCGCATGTCGCAGCAAGCGGCCGTCACGGCGGATGGCCGCGCGATTGAAGTCGCCGCCAACATCGCCACGCTTGACGACGCCAACACCGCCGTCGAAAACGGCGCCGATTCCGTTGGCCTGCTGCGCACCGAGCTGCTCTTCATTCACCGCGCCGCCGCGCCCTCGGTGGAAGAACATCGGCAGAGCTATCAGGGCATTGTCGACGCATTGAGCGGGCGCACGGCGATCATCCGCACGCTTGACGTCGGCGCTGACAAGGAAGTGGATTACCTGACGCTGCCGCCGGAGCCGAATCCCGCGCTCGGCTTGCGCGGCATTCGTCTCGCGCAGGTGCGTCCCGATCTGCTCGACGATCAGCTGCGCGGTCTGCTTGCCGTCAAACCGTTTGGCGCCGTGCGCATTCTGCTGCCGATGGTGACCGACGTCGGCGAATTGATCCGCATCCGCAAGCGCATCGACGAATTCGCTCGCGAGCTCGGGCGCGCCGAGCCGATCGAAGTCGGCGTGATGATCGAAGTGCCGTCGGCGGCGCTGCTTGCCGATCAGCTCGCGCAACACGCGGACTTCCTGTCCATCGGCACGAATGACCTCACGCAATACACGCTCGCAATGGACCGCTGCCAGGCGGATCTCGCCGCGCAGGCCGACGGTCTGCATCCGGCCGTGCTGCGGCTCATCGCGACGACCGTGCAAGGCGCGAACCGGCACGGCAAATGGGTCGGCGTGTGCGGTGCGCTGGCGGGCGATCCGCTCGCGATGCCGCTTCTCGTCGGCCTCGGCGTAACCGAGCTTTCGGTTGATCCGGTGTCGGTGCCGGGCATCAAGGCGCGCGTGCGCAACCTCGATTATCAACTGTGCCGCCAACGCGCCCAGGACGCACTGGCGCTGGAATCGGCACAGGCGGTAAGAGCAGTCAGCCGGGAGACCTGGCCGTTGGACTGAATCCAGCGGTCCGGTCAAGCCGGCCACATAACTTAACGACGTCCGCTTAACGACGTCCGTCGACAACGAGACAAGGATTGGAGGTAATCAATGGATGGGAATCCGTTTCTGAAGATTCAGCGGCTAGGACGCGCGCTGATGCTGCCTATCGCGGTGCTGCCGGTTGCCGGCCTGCTGCTGCGGCTCGGCCAGCCCGATGTGTTCAATATCAAGATGATCGCCGACGCCGGCGGCGCGATCTTCGACAACCTGCCGCTGCTGTTTGCAATCGGCGTCGCGGTCGGCTTTGCCAAGGACAACAACGGCGTCGCGGGTCTCGCGGGTGCGATCGGTTATCTGATCGAAGTCGCGGTGATGAAGGACATCAACGACAAGCTCAACATGGGCGTGTTGTCGGGGATCGTGGCGGGCGTTGTCGCGGGCTTGCTGTACAACCGCTACAAGGACATCAAGCTGCCGGATTACCTCGCGTTCTTTGGAGGCAAGCGCTTCGTGCCGATTGTCACGGGCGTGGTCTGTCTCGCGCTCGGCATTCTGTTCGGCTACGTGTGGCAACCGGTACAGGCGGTGATCGACACGGCAGGTCACTGGCTGACCACGGCGGGCGCTCTCGGCGCGTTCGTGTTCGGCGTGCTGAACCGGCTGCTGCTCGTGACGGGTTTGCATCACATCCTCAATTCGCTGACGTGGTTCGTGTTCGGAACCTTCACGCCGCCGGGCGGCGCCGCGGTGACGGGCGACCTGCATCGCTTCTTTGCTGGCGACCCGACTGCCGGAACCTTCATGACAGGCTTCTTCCCGGTCATGATGTTCGGCTTGCCGGCCGCCTGTCTCGCGATGTTTCATGAAGCGCCGAAGGAGCGTCGCGCCGTGGTCGGCGGCCTGCTGTTTTCCATGGCGCTCACGTCGTTCCTCACGGGCGTCACCGAGCCGATCGAGTTCAGCTTCATGTTCCTCGCGCCGGTGCTGTACGTGATCCACGCGCTGTTGACGGGCCTCTCGCTCGCAATCTGCTCGGCGCTCGGCGTTCACCTCGGCTTCACGTTCTCTGCGGGCGCAATCGACTACGTGCTGAACTACGGTCTGTCGACGAAGGGCTGGCTGGCGATTCCGCTTGGCCTCGCGTATTCGGTCGTGTACTACGGGCTGTTCCGCTTCTTCATCCGCAAATTCAACATGGCGACGCCGGGCCGGGAGCCGGCGGCTGCCGACGAGCAGGTCGAATCGTTCACGGCGGGCGGCTTCGTTTCGCCGGCCGCCGGGGCGGCCGTGCCGCGCGCTCAGCGCTATATCGCGGCGCTGGGCGGCGCGTCCAACCTGTCGGTAGTGGATGCTTGCACGACGCGTCTGCGTCTGTCGGTCGTCGATTCGAACAAGGTCTCCGAGAACGAGCTAAAGACGATCGGCGCGCGCGGCGTGCTCAAGCGCGGCGCGACCAACGTGCAGGTGATTATCGGACCGGAAGCGGACATCATCGCCGATGAAATCCGCACGGCGATCGGGCAGGGCAGCGCCGCTGGCGCGGCAAAGCCCGCCGCCGTTGCTGCGGCTCCCGCTGCGGTCGCGGCCGCGCCGGCGGTTGCGGCGAACGTGGCGAATGGTCCGCTCGACCCCGATCCGTTGCGCTGGCTCGCGGTGTTCGGCGGCGCGGGCAATGTGTTGTCGCTCGACGCCGTCGCGGCGACGCGCTTGCGTATTGTCGTGCGCGATCCGTCGGCGGTGGATCGCCAGCGTCTCGCCGCGCTCGACACCGCGTGGGTGTCGGCGGATACGTTCCATATCGTTGTCGGCGATGCCGCACGGCGTTATGCCGAAACGCTGGCAACGCGCGTGCCCACGAGCGGCGGCGCGGCGCCTTTGCCCGCCTGATCGCATGAACGTGGCGGCGGAGCGCTGGCGTGATCGCGCTGTGCCGCTGCGTGCCGGGTGCGGTAAAGTCTGAGCGCCGCCCAGTCGCAGCAAACAAAAAAGCCCTGCCGTCGCAAGACGGCAGGGCTTTGCTCAGGGCTTTGCTACTGACGGCGCTTCTTCAGGGCACACCGCGGAATCCTCTTGCGGCCGCCCCGTTTTGCCGCCGGCAAGCGTTACGCGTACTCGGTCAGCGCGCCGCGCATCTTCTTCATGGCGCTGGCTTCGATCTGGCGAATACGTTCCGCCGACACGCCGAACTCGTCAGCCAGTTCGTGCAGCGTGGAGCCGCCCGAACCGTCGTCCTGCACCTTCAGCCAGCGAGCTTCGATGATGCGGCGGCTGCGGGCATCCAACGCTTCCAGTGCCGTCGCGATACCGTCGCTCTGCAGCTTGTCGCGCTGACGCGACGCCAGCACGGCCGTCGGCTCGCTGTGCGAGTCGGCGAGATACGCGATGGGCGCATACGACTCTTCGCCGTCTTCGACCTGGCCTTCCAGCGCGATATCGCCGCCGGACAGGCGCGTTTCCATCTCCGCGACTTCTTCGCGCTTGACGTTCAGCTCCTTGGCGAGACCATCTATCTCGTCCGGCGTGAAAGCGCCCAAGCCTTGCTTGTGGCTGCGCAGGTTGAAGAACAGCTTGCGCTGCGCCTTGGTCGTGGCGACCTTCACCATGCGCCAGTTGCGCAGAATGTATTCGTGAATCTCAGCCTTGATCCAGTGCATGGCGTACGAGACGAGGCGCACGTTCTGTTCGGGATCGAAGCGCTTCACGGCCTTCATCAGGCCGATATTGCCTTCCTGGATCAGGTCGGCGTGCGGCAGCCCATAGCCCAGGTAGTTGCGCGCAATCGAAACGACCAGCCGCAGGTGCGACAGCACGAGGCGGCGTGCAGCCTCGAGGTTGTCGTGCTCGCGGAATTCGGTGGCGAACTGGCGTTCTTCTGCCGGCGTCAGCATCGGAATCCGATTTACGGCCTGGATGTAGGCGTCGATATTGCCCAGTTGACCGGGCAGCAGGGAGGAATGCGAGAGCGCCAGCGCACCTGCCGGAGCGGCCTTAGCCGACGACGGGCTCAGAGTACTCGGAAGGGTCAATGCATGGCTCACGTGGAAAACTCCTTTGGAATCAGGCAAAAGCTTGTTCAGGTAACGACTCCAGCGTTGGATGTTAGCACTCTCGTTTTCCGAGTGCTAATACTTAGAGGCGGTAGGGGCATCGAAGTTCCATAAATTCCTATCGAACATCATTTTTCAATAGCCATCATACGCGCTTCGGGCCAAGCTTGCGGAGGCCGTACAAATTACCTGACAACGCGCCTTCATTCTCACTTTCGACCGATTTTTTCGGTTTTCGGCGTGAGTAATTGCGAAACTTTAAGTTTCTTAAGATGATCCACCGAGTTCAGATTCTCTTTAGAATAAGCAAGAATGTTACGGAATGTTCAACCTTTGCTGAGCTCGGGTATCAGATGAACAACAAAAAGAAACGCTTGCGTGGTCTGGCTCTAAAAAGTACTTGCGCAGCCTTGCTGCTCGGCGTTTCCGCCGCTGCCGCAGCCGATCAGTTCGGAATTCAGGTCGCCGGCGGCCTTGGGGATCATCATGTCAAGAAACTCGACCTCGGCATCGTGTGGGACCCCAATCTCACGTGGTGGCAGATCGGCGACTGGCATTTCGCGCTGATCGGCGAGGCGCACGTGGCCTGGTGGCATACGAACGAAGGCAATGTGCACGAGAACATCGGCGAGATCGGTGTGACGCCTATCATTCGCTTCATCAAAGGGTCCGGATCGATCCGGCCTTTCGTCGAGGCAGGCGCCGGCGTGCGTCTGCTGTCGAGTCCCAGAATCTCTTCTGACTTCACGCTGTCCACCGCGTTCCAGTTCGCCGACATGGCGGGCGTGGGTGTGCAATTTGGGGGTCATCAGCAATACCAGGCCGGCTACCGGTTCCAGCATGTGTCGAATGGCGGTATCAAAGAGCCGAATCCTGGTATAAATTTCCACCAGCTATATCTGCAATATAACTTCTGACCGTGGCCGCCTTCGGCTCACCGGTACAAGGGGCTGAGCAATGGCGGCAAAGACAATCGAGGCGATCCGCGGGCTGGAGAGGGAACGTTTCCGCGCGATGGTCGACGGCGACGGGCCCTCGCTCGACGTGCTGCTCGCTGACAACGTGAGCTACGTTCACACGAACGGCAAGCGCGAAACGAAGCGGCAATTCATCGACGGCATTACCGCAGGGCGCCGCCGCTACCGGCAGATCGAAGTGCAGTCGCAAGACGTGCTGCCGGTCGGCCGGGAAACCTGCGTCGTGACCGGCCGCGCGCTGATCGAGATGGAAGCGAATAACGGCGCGCTGCTTTTCCCCATTGCCTACACGGCGATCCACACGCAGGAAGACGGCCAGTGGCGCCTCATTGCCTGGCAGGCGACGCGCTGCGCCATCGAGTGAGCTTAAGCCGGCGTTCTGGCCACATCCACGATCACCTCGACTTGCCGCTCGATCGCGCCCGGCACCGGCGCCTCGCCGCGCAGCACCGCGCCGATCCACGCGGCGGTGGTCGCGGCGTCGCGCGCTTCGGGTAAGTCGACTTCGGGCGCGTCGCGCGACGAACGCTCATGCGGCACACGCGTTTCGCAGATGCCGTCGTGCAGCCAGTCGATCTGCACCTGGCGCCGCGTGTCCGCCACCGCTTCGCCTTCCGTACCGCGCGCGAGCAGAGCGCCGCCCAGCGCGGCATCGGGATGCGTGCTGAAGAGCTGTGTGAGGCTGTCCCGATACGGCGGATGCGTGTAGTTCACGAGCCGCAGTCCGGCGGGCGCGAACGGCTGCAGGATTTTCACCAGCGTATGCGTCGAATTGCGCACGCCCATGCGCCGGCGCAGCGCGAGCAGACGAGCGAGCTTCGGCGCGAGGACGTCGATCGACGCGAACGCCACACGCCGCTCGGCGAGGCCGTCTTCGATATCGTCGTGCGAGCCCGCGTGCGGAATCCGCAGATGCGCGAAAATCTCCGCGCTCGTCACGCGGCCTGGATCTTCGGTGACGCCGTGCACGAGAACCGGCACGCCCTCGCGCGCGAGCAACAGCGCGAGCAGCGGCACCAGGTTCGGCTGCTTGCGCGCGCCGTTATAGCTCGGGATCGACACCGGCCGGAAGTCGCCAGGCGGCAGATGAACCGGCTCGAACGACGCATGAGCGCCCGCCAGCATCGCGGCAAGCTCGTCGGCGGTTTCGCCTTTCACGCGATACGCAAGCAGGATCGCGCCCAGTTCGAGTTCGCCGACGCGGCCGTCGAGCATGGCGGTGTAGAGCGCGCGCGTGTCGTCGGCGGTGAGCGCGCGGGCGCCGTTGGGCCCACGGCCGATTTCCTTGATGAAGCGGGCGCACGGGAACGGGTTGGCGGTGTCGGCGGAGTCTGTCATGAGGGCAGTTGACGTGCTGGCGTGCCGCTGTCGAGCCGGCCGCCACGGTATTCAAGGGACGTTGTCTGGTGTGAGTATCGCATCTATGGCCGTCCGGCGAGACGTCGGCGGCGGCGCGCCGCTGTCTCGAAGCCATGCTGGACCGGCGCGCGCCGCCTTGCGCCGCGCGTTACACTCGCTGTTTAGCGCCGCGCGGCGGCTCATTTCCAACAAAGAACGGAGAATCGGATGAGTTACGTATTTGCGCCCGCACCGGTGGTTGCGGTGCCGGTTGTGGGGTCCAGCGAACAGTTCCCTGTGCGTCGCATTTATTGCGTTGGCCGCAATTACGAGGCGCATGCCCGTGAGATGGGACACGATCCGGACCGCGATCCGCCGTTTTTCTTCGGCAAGCCTGCGGATGCCGTTCTATACGTCGCGCCCGGCGAGACTGGCGAATTCCCGTATCCGTCGCTGTCGAAAAGCGTCCACTTCGAGATGGAGCTGGTCGCGGCGCTCGGCAAAGGCGGCAAGGATATTCCGGCTGAGCGCGCGCTCGATCACGTTTATGGCTACGCGCTTGGCCTCGATATGACGCGCCGCGACCTGCAGGCCGAGGCGAAGAAACTGGGGCGTCCGTGGGACACCGCAAAGGGCTTCGATCACTCGGCGCCGCTCGGGCCGATCCATCCTGTTTCGACGGTCGGCCACGTCGATAAAGGCGCGATCTGGCTGTCCGTCAACGGTGAGGAGATGCAGCGTTCGGACGTTTCGCAGCTCATCTGGTCGGTGGGCGAGACCATCGCCTATCTGTCCACGCTTTTCGAGCTGCAACCCGGCGATCTGATTTTCACCGGCACGCCGGAAGGCGTCGGCGCGGTGGTGCAAGGCGATCTGATGAAAGGTGGCGTGGACCGGCTTGGCGAGTTGAGCGTGCGCGTCGTTTGACGCAGTTTTGGGGAGGAGACAACGAGATGAAGCTCTACAGCTATTTCCGCAGCTCCGCGTCGTATCGCGTGCGCATCGCGCTGAATGTGAAGAACCTGCCGTATGAGTACGTGCCTGTGCACCTGGTGCGCGACGGCGGCGAGCAACTGAAGCCGGAGTATCGCAAGATCAACCTGGACGGCATCGTGCCGACTCTGGTTGACGGCCACGAGGTGTTGCCGCAGTCGCTCGCGATCATCGAGTATCTGGAGGAAACGCACCCCGAGCCGCCGCTTTTGCCCAAGGCGCCGGCCGACCGCGCGTATGTGCGCTCGGCGGCATTACAGGTGGCGTGCGAGATTCATCCCTTGAACAATCTGCGCGTGCTCAAGTATCTGAAACACACGCTGCGCGTGGACGACGACGCGAAAGACGCGTGGTATCGCCATTGGGTGGAAGCCGGTTTTGCGACGCTGGAGGCGCACCTCGCAGGCGATCCGCGTACGGGCAAGCTGTGTTTTGGCGACGCCCCGACGCTCGCCGACGCGTGCCTGATTCCGCAGGTGTTCAATGCCCAGCGCTTCAAGGTCGACACGGCCAGGTTTCCGACGATTCAGCGCATCTACGACCACGCCATGCAGATCGATGCATTTGCCCGCGCGGCGCCGGGTGTGCAGCCGGACGCTGAATGAAGCCGCGGTGGTGGTTGCCGTGAACGTAAAAAGGGCACTCCGCGGAGTGCCCTTTTTGTGTCGCCTGGGACCGGAGCTGTCGTGAGCGCCCGGTCAGCCGACGCTCAACCGCCGAGCAACGCGTCCGAAAACTCTTCGGCGCTGAAAGGCTGCAGATCTTCCACCTTTTCACCCACGCCGATGAAGTACACCGGAATCGGCCTTTGCCGCGCGATAGCGGCGAGAATGCCGCCCTTCGCCGTGCCGTCGAGCTTGGTGACGATAAGGCCGGTGAGGCCGAGCGCGTCGTCGAAAGCCTTGACCTGCGCGAGCGCGTTCTGTCCGGTATTGGCGTCGATCACGAGCAGCACCTCGTGCGGCGCGCCGTCCTGCGCCTTGCCGATCACGCGCTTGACCTTGCGCAACTCTTCCATCAGATGCAACTGGGTGGGCAGACGGCCGGCGGTGTCCGCCATCATCACGTCGATCTTGCGCGCCCGCGCGGCGCCGACCGCGTCGAAAATCACGGCGGCGGGGTCGCCGCTTTCCTGCGCCACCACCGTCACGTTGTTGCGCTGGCCCCAGATCGCCAACTGCTCGCGCGCGGCCGCGCGGAAGGTGTCGCCGGCCGCCAGCAGCACCGACTGGTTGAAACTCTGCAGATGTTTGGCGAGCTTGCCGATGCTGGTGGTCTTGCCCGCGCCGTTGACGCCCGCGATCATCATGACGAGCGGCTTGGCGCGCCCGAGCATCAGCGATTTTTCGAGCGGTTTCAGCAGATCGACCAGCAGCGCGCGCAGCGCGGCCTTGACCTGTTGCGGCTCGGTGAGACGCTCGACGCGCACTTTCTCGCGCAGCGCTTCCAGGAGGAATTCCGTGGCGTCGACGCCCGCGTCCGACATGAGCAGCGCGGTTTCGAGCTCTTCGTATAGCTCTTCGTCGATTTTCGTGCCGACGAAAATGCCGGTGAGACTCGAACTGGTCTTCGACAAGCCGGTTTTCAGGCGAGTCAGCCACGAGCGTTTCGCGCTCGCGTCCTGAACCGGCGGCGGCACGATTTCTATGGTTTCGAGCGACGGTTCTTCAAAAACTGTTTCCGGCTCAGTCTCGGGCTGTGTTTCCCGCGCAGATGGAAGCGGGGACGGCAGCGCAACGTCAGCCGGCGGCGCGGCTGGCGCATCTGGCGCTTCTGGCGCGAGGTCGTCGACAAGCGCCTCTGGCGCGGCTTGCGATTCGTCTGGCGCGTTTTCGGACTCTTTCGAACCCTTGAATCGTTTGAAAAAGCTGAACATGATCTGGCGAGGTGAGAGCGCGCGCCGATGCGCGCAGCCGGCATGGCGCCGGCGGGAGCGGCAGGCAGCGTTGCAATGCGGGATGCAAGGCGCTGGAAGCCGCACATTTTATCAGGCGCGCCGTCGTGCGTCGTATCGGCCGATCGGCCAGGCTGGACGCACGGCGCCCCTGTGGTAACGTTGGCGCTCCAGTCCGCTTGCTTTGCGTTTGCGCCGCGCTTGTCTCGAGCTCGTGTCGCGTTTGCGTCGCCTTCGTGTGAATACTGGCGGACAATTTCACCAACCCTGATTGACTCTGCATGCCCCGTTCAGCACCATCACGCGCCCACGGCGCTTCATCCAAAGGCGGTAAGCCGCACGCCATCCGGATTATCGGCGGCGACTGGAAACGCACGCCTTTGCCCGTGCTCGACCTCGACGGGCTGCGTCCCACGCCGGACCGCGTCCGCGAAACGCTGTTCAACTGGCTCGGGCAGCGTCTGGACGGCGAGCGATGCCTCGATCTGTTCGCCGGCAGCGGCGCGCTCGGTTTCGAAGCGGCGTCGCGCGGCGCCGCGCGCGTGCTGATGGTCGAGCGCAATGCGCGCGCGGCCGCACAATTGCGGGCGAACCAGCAAAGGCTTGCCGCGCGCATGATTGAAATTGCGGAAGCCGATGGTTTGCGGCTCGCGGCGAGCCTGCCGCCCGGGTCGTTCGACGTCGTGTTCCTCGACCCGCCTTTCGGCGACGATCTGCTCGACAAGGCGCTTACGCTGGCTGCACCGCTAGTCAGCGAAGACGGCTTTCTGTACGTGGAGGCCGGCGCGGCTCTAGAACTGGACGCGAATGAAGCGCTGACCGGATGGAAAATTGTGCGGGAAGGCAAAGCAGGCGCTGTCCACTTCCATTTGCTGCAACGCGAAAATGAGGAATAATGCGCCTTCCATAACAAGCGCCGGACGGCCCCACGTCACGCGCGCGGCCGGTGCCAAATGCGTCGCGTGGACGCTTTGACGTGCCCATCTGTCTGAAGAGAGGAGAAATCTCATGGTAGTCGCCGTGTACCCGGGCACGTTCGATCCGCTGACACGCGGTCACGAAGACCTCGTTCGGCGCGCGTCGAGCATCTTCGACACGCTGGTGGTCGGCGTTGCCGACAGCCGCAACAAAAAGCCGTTTTTCACGCTGAAAGAGCGTCTGGATATTGCCCACGAAGTGCTGGGCCATTACCCGAACGTGCAGGTCATGAGCTTCAAGGGGCTGCTGAAGGATTTCGTCCGCACCAACAACGCGCGCGTGATCGTGCGCGGGCTGCGCGCGGTGTCGGACTTCGAATATGAGTTCCAGATGGCCGGCATGAACCGGTATCTTCTGCCGGACGTGGAAACCATGTTCATGACGCCGTCGGACCAGTATCAGTTCATCTCGGGCACGATTGTCCGCGAGATTGCGCAGCTGGGCGGCGACGTCAGCAAGTTCGTGTTCCCGTCGGTCGAAAAATGGCTGAAGGAAAAGGTTGCGGCATTGGACCCGAATAACGGCGCCCAGGCGGGGCAGCCATAACCGGCGTAAACTGTCGGTTTGACGTGATGAAGCCGGCTGCGGCCGGCATGAAGTGAGAGAAGTATGGCCCTGATGATTACCGACGAGTGCATCAATTGCGACGTGTGCGAGCCTGAGTGCCCGAACGACGCAATTTCGATGGGCCCGGAAATCTACGTGATCGACCCGAAAAAGTGTACAGAGTGCGTCGGGCATTTCGACGAGCCGCAATGCATCCAGGTGTGCCCGGTCGAATGCATTCCGCGCGACCCCGAGCATCTGGAAACGCCGGAAGGCTTGATGGCGAAGTACCACGCACTGCAGGCGGCAAAGAGCGCGTGACGTTGGGCTCGACGGAGACAGAAACGGCGAGGCGCGGGCCTCGCCGTTTTTTTTTGCGCCCGGTGAGCCGAATTGGCGGCTAGGCCGCTAGGCGCTCACGATGCCGCGCAATGCGTCGAGCAGAATGTCGCACTCGGCGTCGGTTCCGACCGAGATGCGCAAGTGCTGGTCGATTCTGGGCGCCTTGAAGTGACGCACGAAAATTTCCCTTTCGCGAAGGCGGGACACGAGCATCGCTGCTTCGTGTTCCTTATGGCGGGCAAACAGCAGATTGGCCGCCGACGGCACTACGTCGAAGCCAAGCGTGGTCAGCTCCGCGGCCAGCCGTTCACGGCTCGCAATCACTTTCGCGCATGTGTCGCGGAACCACGCGTCGTCTTTGTACGCTGCACAGGCCGCGACTTGCGCGAGGCGGTCGAGCGGATATGAATTGAAGCTGTCTTTCACGCGATTGAGCGCGTCGATCAACCCCGCATTGCCGAACGCGAAGCCGACGCGCATGCCCGCGAGCGAGCGCGACTTGGACACCGTCTGCACGACGAGCAGATTCGGATAGCGGTCGATGAGCCTGATCGCCGACTCCGCTCCGAAATCCACATACGCCTCGTCGATCACCACGACTGAATCCGTGTTCTTCGCCACGAGGCGCTCGATCTCAGCAAGCGACAGCGGGCGTCCGGTCGGTGCGTTTGGGTTGGGAAACAGGATGCCGCCGTTGGCCACCTCATAGTCGTCGACGTTGATCGCGAAGGCGTCGTCGAGCGGAATGGTCCGATAGTCGACGTCGAAAAGCCGCGCATAAGTCGGATAAAAGCTGTAGGTGATGTCAGGGAACAGCAAGGGCTTATCGTGCTTCAGCAAAGCCTGGAAAGTGAGCGCGAGTACCTCGTCCGAACCGTTGCCGGCGAAAACCTGATCGGCGCGGATGCCGTGATACGCGGCCACCGTTTCACGCAACTTGCGCGCGGTGGGGTCGGGGTAGCGCCGCAACGACTCGCCAGCCGAGCCGAGTTCCTTGCGAATTGCCTCGAGCACGCACGGGGAAGGCGGGTACGGGTTCTCGTTGGTGTTCAGCTTCACCGGATGCGCGAGCGTGGGCTGTTCGCCCGGCACATATGGCGTCAGACGGTGAACGATGTCACTCCAATATCGGCTCAAAGGCTTCTCCCATGCGAGGCGGTCGACTTGACGCCTGGTCCTGAGTCAATGCAATCAATGCGATCAGATACTGTGCGGGCGCCACGGCGGGCGGCCGGTGCGCTCTTTGCCCGCCGCAGCGGCACCGTGCACGACAAACCGGTTAGGAATTGCGATGCAGTTGCATCATCGCGCGTTCAAGCTCGCCTTTGATGATCTGCGGCATGACGGCGAGCGCGCGCTCGATGGAAGCGTCGATCGCATCCTGCTCCTCGCGGCGCGGCGGCTTGAGCACGTAGTTCGCGACATCGGGCTTTACGCCCGCGCGTGCGCTCTCCGGAATCAGGTCGCGCGGGTGCCCGATGCCGATGCGCAGCCGCCAATACTGCTGCGACGACAGATGCGCGGTGATGTCCTTCAAACCGTTATGACCACCGCTGCCGCCGCCGAGCTTCAGCTTCACACTGCCGGGCGGCATGTCGAGTTCGTCGTGCGCCACTAGAATCTCGTCGGGCAGAATCTTGAAGAACTGCGCAAGCGCGACGACCGACTGACCCGAGCGGTTCATATAAGTCTGCGGCTCGAGCAGATGCACTTCCTCGCCATGCAGTCGCGCCTTCGCGTAAAAGCCGTGAAAGCGCCGCTCGTCGCGCAGCGTCGCGCCTGCTTCGCGCGCCAGTTGGTCGACCAGCCAGAAGCCGGCGTTGTGGCGCGTCACGGTGTATTCGGCGCCCGGATTGCCGAGTCCGACGATCAGCTTGATCATGTTTGCGTGGGTCCATCTGGCCCGGAAACCGGCGACGGCCGAGCCGAAAAAAACCGAAAAAAAACCCGCCGGGGCGAACCTCGGCGGGTCACGTCGACCGTCTCATTGAAACGGATCGAGAGGATTGCTTGCTCGGTGCGCGAAGCGCGCTCAAGCAGCCGGCGTTTCGCCTTCAGCGGCAGCAGCGTCGCTTTCCGACACGGCGCCAGCCGGGATCGTTGCCGAAGCGACGACCGGGTTTTCAGCGTCGACGTGAGCAACCAGCGACACGCCTGCGGGCAGCGGGATGTCCTTGGCGTGAACCGATTGACCAGCTTCGATCTTGGCCAGGTCGACTTCGAGGAATTCCGGCAGTGCCGACGGCAGGCACTCGACTTCCAGTTCGTTGACGACGTGCGAGATCACCGCGCTCGACAGCTTCACTGCCGGGTTGGTTTCCTGGTTCATGAAGTGCAGCGGCACCTTGGTGTGCAGCTTCTTCGTTGCGTCGACACGCTGGAAGTCCACGTGCAGCACGAGCTGACGGAACGGATGGTATTGCACGTCGCGCAGCAGAACCTGCTGCGACTTGCCACCGATTTCCAGATCGAGAATCGACGAATGGAAAACTTCTTTCTTCAGCGCGTGCCACAGCGCGTTGTGGTCCAGTTCGACCAATTGCGTTTCAGCACCAGCGCCATATACGATGCCCGGGGTCTTGCCCGAGTTACGCAGGCGGCGGCTCGCACCCGTACCTTGCAAAGAACGCTCGAAAGCGACAACTTTCATTTTGAATCTCCAATGCACTGCCCGCGACCAGGCAGTAAAAACGGGGCCCGCAAGCCGTTATGGCTGAGGCCCCAGAGCTGCGGCATGAACCTTCGTCCGTTCATGCCGATTGTGCAAAAGCGCGCTATGCCGCACGAAGCGGCAACTGCGCTTTCACAAATACTTAACTTTCAGCGAACAGCGACATGACCGAATCGCCCCGGCGGATGCGCGAGAACGTTTCGGCCAGCAAGCCGGCGCTGGTCAGCGAACGGATCTTCGCGCACGAGCGGGCTTCATCGCCGAGCGGGATCGTGTCCGTGACGACCAGTTCGTCCAGAGCGGATGCAGCGATGCGCTCGCCGGCACCGCCCGACAGAACCGGATGGGTGGCATAAGCGAAAACCTGTTTCGCGCCACGTTCCTTCAAAACCTGTGCTGCCTTGCAGAGCGTGCCGGCGGTGTCGACCATGTCGTCCATGATCACGCACGTGCGGCCTTCAACCTCGCCGATGATGTTCATCACTTCGGCAACGTTCGCCTTCGGGCGGCGTTTGTCGATGATTGCAAGGTCGCAGTTCAGCTGCTTCGCCAATGCCCGGGCACGCACCACGCCGCCGACGTCCGGCGAAACGACCAGCAGGTTCTCGTAGTTCTGCTTGCGCAAATCGCCGAGCAGCACGGGCGTAGCGTAGATGTTGTCGACCGGAATGTCGAAGAAGCCTTGAATCTGGTCGGCGTGCAGATCCATCGTGATGATCCGCTCGACGCCCGCGATTTCCAGCATGTTCGCCACGATCTTCGCCGAGATGGCGACGCGCGCCGAACGCGGGCGGCGATCCTGGCGTGCATAACCGAAGTAGGGGATGGCTGCGGTGATCCGGCCGGCGGACGCGCGCTTGAGCGCGTCGACCATGATCATCAGTTCCATCAGGTTGTCATTCGCCGGTGCGCACGTGGACTGCAGAACAAACACGTCTTTGCCGCGCACGTTTTCCTGAATCTCGACCTGGATTTCACCGTCCGAGAAACGGCTAACCATTGCTTTGCCGAGGGGAATACCGAGGATTTTGACGACTTCCTGTGCAAGCGCGGGATTTGCGTTGCCAGTAAAAACCATCAGGCCGTCATGGCTGCTCATCGTGCACCTGCTTCAGGCTGGGGGCGAGGGGAACTGCGAGAATTTTGGCAGGGGAGAAAGGATTCGAACCTTTGCATGCCGGAATCAAAATCCGGTGCCTTAACCAGCTTGGCGACTCCCCTACACTAACTTTGAGCTCCGCCGAACGTGGAGTTTCGTTCGACGATGCAAAACCTATGACGCGAAAGCAAAGAGTGGATGCACTTCCAGACTGGCGGCCACTGCGCTGTTCCATTCGGCTGGCAGTTTGGCTTGCGCCGCTTCTGCTTCAGCTTTGCTACGGAACGCTGCAAAGACACTTGCACCAGATCCGGACATCCGCGCCGGCGCGATATTTTCAAACCATCGCAGCACTTGCGCTACTTCCGCGTACTTTCCTACGACAACCTGCTGCATGTCATTGCGGCCGAAACTTTCTGGCCATTCAGTGTTGCAGCTAAGTTCTGCAGGAAAGTCCGTAATTGTGAGGGCTTTTGAATCTCTTGTCAACGCTTTTTCGGAAAAAATCGCTGCAGTCGGAACATGAACCCTCGGCGTCACTACCAGGAAATGACGCGGCGGCAATTGTACAACGTCTAATGCTTCTCCGACACCCTGCGCGAACGCATTTTTTCCAAAAACGAAGAACGGCACGTCGGCGCCTAGCTTCAATGCCAGCTCCCGCAATTCGAGGCGCGGCAGGTTGAGGTTCCACAGCCGGTTCAGCGCGAGCAGCGTGGTCGCCGCGTCCGAACTGCCGCCGCCGAGCCCGGCGCCCATCGGCAGGCGCTTTTCAATTTCTATATCGACGCCTTGCGGCGAGCCCGTGTGTGCTTTGAGCAGGTTGGCTGCGCGCACGGTGAGGTCGTGTTCCGGCGGCACGTCGGCGATTTCGGTGCTGCGTGTGATCAGCCCGTCTGCGCGCCGCGTGAAGTGCAGCGTGTCGCCCCAGTCGAGTAGCTGGAAAACCGTTTGCAGCGTGTGATAGCCGTCCGGCCGACGCCCGGTGATGTGCAGGAACAGGTTGAGCTTCGCTGGCGCGAGGCAATCGCGCAGCGAGTTGGTTGTTTCGATCATGTCGAGGCTACATGCGCCAACGAGGCGCCGAATAAGCGGCAAGAGCGCGCTAGAGCACGCGTTTACTGGTCCAGCACAAGCTTGATGTCGAGCGGCGGCTCAGCGCGCGTCAGATTCACGCGCTTCACCCCGGTGGCGGGCGGCTCGGCGTAGGCGAGATAGTCGATCGTCCAGCCGTCCTGGGTGATCTCCTTCAGGCGCGACGGCTGCTCGGGGTCCTTTTCCGTTTTCGCGCGCGAAGTGGGCGCGGGCGAAGGTTGCAGCCAGTAACGCAAGCCTTCGACAGGCAGTGCAAAGCCAAGCGCGTTCTGCATCAGCGTGGACACGTTATCGGCGGTGAGCGGCTGACGGTTCGGCAACTCGAGCGTGGCCGAAGCCGGCGACGAGGTCACGATTGCGAGCGTCTGCCCAAGCGGATTACGCAACTGCAGGGTGACGGTGTCGCCGGTTTCCTGCCACGAGAAATTGCCGTACGCATTG
The DNA here is from genome assembly GCF_000472445.1 of Burkholderia sp. WSM2230. Classification (GTDB taxonomy): domain Bacteria; phylum Pseudomonadota; class Gammaproteobacteria; order Burkholderiales; family Burkholderiaceae; genus Paraburkholderia. The sequence continues at coordinate 59,901 of NZ_AXAJ01000002.1, read as the reverse complement.
CGCTGCTGGCCATTCTGATCGTTGTACTGGACAGCGAAACGGCCCTGGTAAGCGCGGCTAGTTTGCGCTGTCACCGCGGTTGCGGCATTCGACGTGGACGGCCCTTGCGGTTTTACCGACGCGCAGCCGGCCAGAACAAGAACGGCGGCTGCGGCGAGCCCGAGCGCCGCACGACGCGGTGCCCGGAAAGAAGTATCAAGACTGGAAAGACGCATCAAAGATCGTTCACCTGAAGACGTTGCAGCGTTTTGACGAGCGTTTCGTTGTCCGGTTCGAGCTTGCGCGCCTCACGAAAGGCGGCGCGAGCCTGGTCCTGGTCGCCGGCTTTCCACAGCACTTCGCCGAGATGTGCGCCGATTTCGGCGTTCGGCTGAATGGTGTAGGCCTTGCGCAGCAGCCGGATCGCGTCCGTTGTGTCGCCCATGCGGTACTTGACCCAGCCGACGCTGTCCATGATGAAAGCGTCGTTCGGCGCAAGCGAGGAGGCCTTTTCGACCAGCTTGTCGGCTTCCGCGAGACGCTGATTGCGATCGGCCAGCGAATAGCCGAGCGCGTTGTACGCCTGGGGATTGTCCGGCTGCGTCTGGATCAGCTTGCGCAATTGCGCTTCCATTGTGTCGAAATGGCCATTCTTTTCGGCGGCCATCGCGTAGTCGTAGGTCAGATCGGGGTCGTCCGGGAACGAGGCCGTGGCCTGTTGCAGGCGCGTTTCGGCTTCCGGATAGCGCTTGGCATCGAACAGGATCGCGGCGTCGGTGCGCGCGACGACAGCCTGGTCGCGCGGATCGGCGGGCCGCAGGCTGGCGAGCTGCCGGCGCGCGTCGTCGGGCTTGCCCTGCTTGGCGAGCAGTTGCGCGCGCGTGATCTGCGCCGACAGATACTGCTGGCTCGCGGGCGAGATCTTGCTCAGCCAGTCGGCCGCAGCCGCCTCGTTCTTCTGTTCCAGCGACAACTGCGCAAGGTAGATATACGCCTGGCCCGGGTCCGCGCCGGGCGTCTTCTCGGCCTGCTGCGCGTACTGCGTGAGGTAGCCCTGGGCGTCGTTGAAATTCTTCTGCTGGATCTTGATGAGCGCCAACGCCATGAGCGGTGTGAGGTCGTTCGCGTTCGCCTTGTGCATCACCTCGAACTGCTTTTGCGCGTCTTCCAGACGGTCGCTCGCGAGATACATTTGCGCGAGCGCGAGGCGCGCGTCATGCGATTTCGGGTTTTGCTGCACGTATTTTTCGAGCGACGCAATGCCTTCCTTGCGCTCCTCCGGGCCCATTTGCGACAGCATCAACGCCGCCGGCAAATAGTCGGGCTTGAGCGCGAGCGCCTGCTGGAGCGACTTGTGCGCGCCGGGCGCGTCGTCCGCAACCAGTTGCTGACGCGCGATCGCCAATTGCGCTTCCGGCCGGTTCATGTCGTTCTTCAGCATGTCCTGCAACACGTGCAGGCCGCCGACCCGGTTCGGTCCGCGCGACAGCAACAATTGCAGCGCGAGAATCGCATTGCCGCGATTGTCAGCCGGCACTCGGGCGAGTTCGCGCGTGAGCAGCGGCTCGGCGTCGTCCGGCTTGCCCGACAGCACGAGCAGCGACGCGTCCAGCTGGGCGGCGCGCTCGGAGTTCGGCGCATACTGCTGCCACAATTGCGCGGCGGCCAGTGCGTCCGACGGACTTTGCGCGGCCAGCGCGATTTCGGTGGCGCGCTGCGCCATACGCGGATCGTGCGTATCGCGCGTGAGCGCAAGATACGTCTGGTAGGCAGGCGCCGGCTGATTGCGTTGCAGCGCCACTTCGGCGGCGAGCACCTGGAATACGATCTGGCTCGTCAGCTGTACGTTGGGCAGCGCCTTCTGTTCGTCCGCCGACGGCGGGCCGAGCGGATCGCTCAATGTGACCGAGTTGTCGTCCGAATCCGGCGAGGGGTCCTGCGCGTGCGCGGGCATTGCGGCGAACGCCCACAGGGCTAGCGCGGCAGCACCAAGCGAGCGCCGGGCGGACACTGCGTGCGGTACACGGAATGCGCTGGCCGGGCGCTTCGAAAACAGCTTCACGAAGGACAAGTTCATGGAAATCCGTTCAATGTTTCGGACGATTGTAACGCGCTCGCTACAATACGCGCACAACCGCTCACGCAAGTTGCAGACCAGTTAGACATGCCAGAGTTGCCAGAAGTTGAGGTTACCCGACGGGGAATCGAACCGTATGTTGCCGGCCGTAAGGTCGAGCGCGTCGAGGTGCGCACGCCCGCGCTGCGGTGGCCGATTCCGGCGGATCTCGCGAAAACCTTGCGCGGCCATGTGGTGCGCAACGTCGAGCGGCGCGGCAAGTATCTGCTGTTCGAAACCGACGCGGGCTGGTTCATCGTGCATCTTGGCATGACAGGGACGCTGCGCGTGTTGCGGCACGTGCCGCATCCGCCGGCCGCGGCCAGACACGATCACGTCGACTGGATTTTCGACGACTTCATTTTGCGCTTTCGCGACCCTCGACGCTTCGGCGCGGTGCTTTGGCATCCGCGCGAAGCCGGCGACGTGCTCGGGCATCCGCTGCTTGCCAGTCTCGGCGTCGAGCCGTTTTCGCCGGCATTCTCGGGCGCGCTGATGCATCGGCTCACGCGTGGGCGCAAGGTGTCGGTGAAACAGGCGCTGCTGGCGGGCGAAATCGTGGTCGGCGTGGGAAATATCTATGCGTCGGAGAGCCTTTTTCGCGCGGGCATTCGGCCCACTACGGCAGCGGGCCGCGTTTCGCTCGTGCGCTATGGGCTGTTGGCCGACGCCGTGCGCGTGACGCTTGCGGCGGCTATCGAAAAGGGCGGCAGCACGCTGCGCGATTTCGTCGGCAGCAACGGCGAGAGCGGTTATTTCCAGCTGGACTATTTCGTCTATGATCGCGCGGGCGAGCCGTGCCGCGTGTGTGCCACACCGATCAGACAGATCGTGCAAGGTCAGCGCTCCACTTACTTTTGTCCCACCTGCCAGCGCTAAATTTCCCATGCCTTCCCGCTTAATTCCGCGCTCTGCACAGCCGTTGTCGCCGTCCGCCACGCGTGCTTTGTCCGATTCATCCGCATCATCCGCATCGCCGCTAACTTCACATTTCGCTTCGCGGCTGATTGCGTGGCAGCGCAAGCACGGCCGCCATGACCTGCCGTGGCAGAACACGCGTGATCCGTATCGGATCTGGCTGTCGGAAATCATGTTGCAGCAGACGCAGGTATCGACGGTGATTCCGTACTACGCGAAATTTCTCGCGCGTTTTCCGGATGTTGCCGCGCTGGCCGCGGCGCCTGTCGACGACGTCATGGCGCTGTGGGCCGGCCTCGGCTACTACACGCGCGCGCGCAATCTGCATCGCTGCGCGCAGGCGGTCGTCGAACAGCATGGCGGCGCGTTTCCCGCTTCGGTGGAAGAGCTTGCGGAACTGCCCGGAATCGGCCGATCGACGGCGGCCGCGATCGCGTCGTTTGCCTTCGGCGCGCGCGCGACGATTCTCGACGGCAACGTGAAGCGCGTGCTCGCGCGCGTGTTCGGCGTGGAAGGTTTCCCCGGCGAGAAGAAGGTCGAGAATGCGATGTGGACGCTGGCGGAATCGCTGTTGCCGTCCAATGCCTCGGACGACGAAGTCAGCTCGTACACGCAAGGCTTGATGGATCTGGGCGCCACATTGTGCATGCGCGGCAAGCCGGATTGCCCGCGTTGTCCGTTTGCTTCTGACTGCGTGGCCAACGTGACCGGGCGTCAGCGCGAACTGCCGGCGGCGCGCCCGAAGAAAGCCGTGCCGACCCGCCGCACCTGGATGCTGGTGCTGCGCGACGGCAATGCGGTCATGCTCGAAAAGCGCCCGCCGTCGGGTATCTGGGGCGGTTTATGGAGCTTGCCGGAAGCCGCCGACGAAGCCGCGCTCGCGGCCCGCGCTGAAGAGTTCGGCAGCGCAGGTGGCGTCTTCCGGCTCGCGCCGCTTACGCATGTCTTCACGCATTTCAAGCTGGATATCGAGCCGCGGCTCGCTGAACTGGATCGAGGCGTGGGCGCGCTCGCCGCGCTCGGCGATGCGCAAACGGCCTGGGTGGCGCTCAGCGATCTCGACTCATTCGGTGTGCCGGCGCCCGTGCGCAAACTGCTGGACAGCCTGCAAGGTTCGCTGATCTGATGAATCGCGTTCGCGCGTCGTCGTGAGGGCGGCGTCGTTGGAACCTAAAGCAGTTGATGCTGCTGCATATAACGATGAACCACCTCGACGCGCGCGCCCGCGTCCAGCATTTCCATCAGTTTCTGGCGCGCGCGCAGCGCGATCGGCAGCACTTCGGCGAGACGGTTCGATACCCACGACGGGTCTTCGAGTCTGAATGGCTCCGCAAACGGCAGGCTTTCCGGATCACGCTCGCGGATTGTCGCGATGATCCGCTCGAGCACTTCAGCGCATGCGCCGAATTTGGCCAACTGCTGATTGTCTTCGAGCGGCTGATCTTCTCCGAGCGGTTCAGCCATCCCAACGAGCAAGCCGCTGCTTTCCACCCGGTGCGACAGCAGCCGGAAGCGCCGCGTGCCGCGCGCGCGAATCAGCAGCATGCCGAAAGTCTCAACGTCGCATTGGTCGATTTCCGCGAGGCAGCCAATTGATTCGGGCACCGAAGGCTCGTTCTCCCGCGCGACTTCAGCGCCGCTTTTGAGCAGGCACACGCCGAAGGGCGTCTTTTCGCGCAGACAGTCGCGCGCCATATCCAGATAGCGCGCTTCGAAAATTTTCAGCGGCAGGATTCCGTCGGGAAACAGAACCGTGTGGAGCGGAAACAGCGGCACATCGGCAAGCACAGCAGAAGTAGAGGACATGGCGCAACGCTTCGAGTTGAGGCCGCGCGATGCGGCCGGTTAAGCCACTAACTTCGATGACGCGCCGGCTTCGACCGGTGCGTCGCGGTGCCGCACGATTACATTCGCTGCATTGGCGAGACGCGCGGCGAGCGTCTCTGCAATGAACACCGAGCGGTGCTGGCCACCCGTGCAACCAATCGCGACCGTCAGATAACTACGATTGTCGTCGCGGAAATGCGGCAGCCATTTAGCGAGAAACTTCTGAATGTCGTCGATCATTTCATGCACCACCGGCAGTGCGTCGAGAAAATCGATCACCGGTTTGTCGAGGCCCGTGAGTGGGCGCAATTCATGATCGTAGTACGGGTTCGGCAGCGTGCGAACGTCGAATACGAAATCGGCGTCGAGCGGCACACCGCGCTTAAAGCCGAACGACTCGAACATCAGCACAAGCCCTGCATGCTCCTGCTCGATAAAGCGTTTCACCCATTGGCGCAACACGTTCGCGCGCAGATTGCTGGTGTCGATCTGATGGCCGAACTCGGCGAGGCCCGCCACGAGCTCGCGTTCCCGTTCGATCGCCTCGCCGAGCGACGTGAGCAGGCCGACGTCCGCATCGTGCGCAGTGGAGCCCGACAGCGGATGGCGGCGGCGCGTTTCGGAAAAGCGCTGGATCAGCGACTGCGTGCTCGCGTTGAGGAACAGCACGCGCACGTCATGGGCCCGCGACAGGTCGCGGATCATGGCCGGCATGTCGTCGAGCGACGCGCTGGAACGGGCGTCGATTGCGACCGCGAGGCGGTCGTGTCCGTCTTCGGCAAGATAGGACGCGAGTTCGGGCAAGAAGCGCGGCGGCAGATTGTCGACGCAGTAATAGCCCGCGTCCTCGAGCGCGTTCAGCGCGACGGACTTGCCGGAGCCGGATATGCCGGTGATGAGGATTATGCGCATGGAGTCGTGAAATCGGTCCGTTTCATCATAGCATCTGAGCCTTTCGCGCGTACCCGCAGCGGGCCGTGGGCGAGGGCTGCGAGTAGCGCATGGGCAGTGTGCTCAGCTCAGATGAGTTTGCCGGGAAACTGGCTATCCGGATCCTGCATGGCGAGACGCTGGCGATCCATGAAATCGCGCAGTGTATCGATGCCGCGCAATTGCAGGATCGTGTTGCGCACGGCGGCTTCGACCAGCACCGCGAGGTTGCGGCCGGCCGCAACCTGGATCGTTACCTTGCTGATGGGCAGCCCCAGTACGTCGACGGTTTGGCTCTCCAGCGGCAGCCGCTGGAACTCGCCGTCAGGACGGCGCACCAGTTGCACGATCAGCTTCAGCTTCATTTTCCGGCGCACGGCGGTTTCACCGAAAATCGTCTTGATGTCGAGCAGGCCGAGGCCACGCACTTCCAGCAGATTCTGCAAGAGCGGCGGGCAACGACCTTCTACGAAGTCCGGACCGAGGCGCACGAAGTCCACGGCGTCGTCGGCGACGAGGCCATGGCCGCGGCTGATCAGTTCGAGGCCAAGCTCGCTTTTGCCGAGGCCCGAGTCGCCGGTGAGCAGCACGCCCATGCCGAGGATGTCCATGAACACGCCGTGCAGCGTGGCGCGTGGCGCGAGAATGCGCGACATGTAAAGACGCAGGCTGTCGATCACCGCGGCCGCCGACATTGGCGTGGTGAATAGCGGTGTGGACGAGCGCGTGCAGCGCAGCACCAGTTCCGGCGGCGCGGCAACGCCGCCTGCCACCACCAGGAACGGCGGTTCCAGCGCGATCAGCTCGGCCATGTGGCGCGAGCGGTCTTCGTCGGTCTGGCGTTTGTAGTAGTCGATTTCGGCGTCGCCGAGCACCTGGATCCGGTTCGGGTGGATCAGGTTCAAGTGGCCGACGAGGTCGGCGCTCGACGTGGCATTCGCGACCGATTCCGAAGAAAAGCCGCGTTCCCAGCCTTCATGCCCCGTCAGCCAGCTCAATTTCAGCGTGGCGGCGTTATCGTCGAAAATGCTCTGGGCGTTGATGCTGGACGTATCCATGAGTCAGTGACTCCAGTGTTGGCCGCTTGCCGGACACAGCGCTGGCCGCGCTAACGCGGGCCGTGAGCCGGGCCTGGCTGTACCCGCACGCGCCCGGTTGGGCGTGCAGATAGGCGGCGTGCGGATAACCGCCGCTGCATCAAGGTTGCCACTGAGTGAGCAGGCGATGCAATGATTCGCGGTCTTCTTCCGTATGCAGGCGCTCGCGTGCCTCGCGATCGGACAGCAGTTGCGCGATTTCCGAAAGAATTTCGAGGTGCTGCTGCGTGGCCTGTTCGGGCACGAGCAGGAAGATGAGCAGCGAAACCGGCTGACCGTCGGGCGATTCGAAGGGAATGGGTTCGGCCAGGCGGACAAATGCGGCGAGCGGCTGCTTGAGCCCTTTGATCCGGCCGTGCGGAATCGCGACGCCTTCGCCGAGCCCCGTGGATCCGAGGCGTTCGCGCGCAAACAGATTGTCTGTGACCGTGCTGCGGGCGATGCCGTTCTGGTTCTCGAAGATCAGGCCCGCTTGCTCGAACACGCGCTTTTTGCTGGTGACCGATAGTCCGACGACGACGTTCTCGAGGGGAAGAAATTTGGCTAAACGATTCATGTTGACAGGCGAAAACGTGGCCTGGGTTCTCCTCGCTGGGGCGTTTGATTGGCGTTCCATTCGTTTGATGCTCACGGCGACGTACGTCGGAGTCCGAAAGCACAGGACTCCGGCAGACCGCCTTTGTGCGAGCTAGACCCCGATGGTAACCGGAACATTATAGAACAGGGCGACGGCCTATGGTGCGGCGCGCCATCAATGCGTAATAGGTTCTTTCTTCGGGATTCGCAAACGCGGATCGCAATGAAAGCCCCAACGAAAAACCGCCCGGATGCGGGCGGTTTCGGGCAGGCGAACTGAAGCAGTTCTTGTGAATTCGCTTACTGCGGCGGCACGTCCAGTTGCGGTGCCGGTTGATACTTGATCGCTTCGTGCTGATGGCCTTGCAGGCGATCCTTGTGGCGTATCACTTGCCGGTCAAGCTTGTCGATCATCAGATCGATCGCAGCGTAGAGGTCGCTGTCGCAGCTCTCGACAAAAATGTCTTTGCCCTTCAGATGCAGGTTGATTTCAACCTTTTGCCGCTTTTCCTTTTCCTTGTGGTTGTCGACCGAGAGGACCACACTGCCGTCGATGACCTGATCGAAATGTCTTAGCACCCTATCCAATTTGGAGATCACGTATTCGCGCAACGCAGGCGTAACTTCGAGGTGGTGTCCACTGATCTGCAGATTCATAGTGCTTCTCCAAGCTAGTGGCCGCTTGTTCCGCACGATGACGAAGGTCCGGTCGATCTGTCGGCTTGCCTGAGTCGCCCCCCGGTGACTGACTTCTGGCAGGTCGCATCGGCCGGCCTGTCCGCCAACTTGCGGAGCGGCCGGTAAATGCCCGCCACGGAAGGCGACGGGCTACAGAGACTTGCGCAGGTTGACTGCCGGGATTCTGAGCGCTTCGCGATATTTCGCCACGGTGCGCCGTGCGACCACGAAGCCCTGTTCCGCCAGCAGTTCGGCTATGCGGCTGTCTGAGAGAGGCGTTTTTGCGTTTTCCGCTCCTATCAGTTGCTTGATGAGCGCGCGAATGGCTGTTGAAGACGCCGCGCCGCCCGTATCCGTCGAAACATGCGAACCGAAGAAGTACTTGAACTCAAGCGTCCCAAACGGGGTGAGCATGTACTTACCGGTTGTCACACGCGAGACAGTTGACTCGTGTAGGCCCAGCGTATCAGCAATTTCCCGCAAAACCAAGGGGCGCATGGCAATTTCGCCATGCACAAAAAAGCTCTTTTGACGCTCGACAATGGCTTGCGCGACCCGCAGGATTGTTTCGAAACGCTGCTGAATATTCTTGATCAGCCAGCGCGCTTCCTGCAGTTGCTGGCGCAACGAACCGCTGCCCGGATCGCCCCGGTTATTGCGCAGAATGTTGGCATACAGGTGGTTGATGCGCAGCTTCGGCACCACCTCGGGATTCAGTTCGGCCTGCCAGCCCTGGGCGGTTTTGCGCACCATGATGTCCGGCACGACGTAGTCCGCCTCGGGTTTGCCGTATGCAGCGCCGGGGAACGGTTCGAGCGAGCGGATCAGCGCGTGCGCGGCGCGCAGGTCGTCGTCGCTGGCTTTTAAATGCTTGCGCAGACGCGTGAAATCGCGCGCGGCGAGCAGTTCCAGATAATGGGCAACGATGTCGAGCGCCAACGCGCGCGTGGGCGAGGGCTCGAGCCGCAACAATTGCAGCTTGAGGCATTCGGACGCGGAGCGCGCACCGACGCCGGCCGGGTCGAAGCTGTGCAGCAGCGCGAGTGCCGCGTTCAGCTCGTCGAGATCGACTTCGAGTTCTTCGGGCAGGTCCGCGAGCACTTCTTCGAGAGTGGCGGCAAGGTAGCCATCGTCGTCGAGCGACTCGATCAGGAAGGTGACAAGCGCGCGGTCGCGCTGACCGGCCTGGGTCACGCGCAATTGCGCCATCAGGTGGTCACGCAGCGAAGTACTCGACTCGTGAATTTGCAGCGGCGGCAGGTCGTCGTCGTCGGAGGCGTTGCCGGAGCGGCCGTAGTCGTCGAGGTTCCATTGCGACGCGTCGCCGTTGCCGTCGCCGGCAAGGCCGTTGTACTCGTCCACACTTTGCGGCTCGCCGCTATCCGAGCGCTCGCTACTGCTTGTGGACGATGACGAGCCGTTGCCGCCCATCTGGTCGGGCGGCGTGGCCGAGCCGGGCGCCTGCGCGATCAGCGAGCCGTCGGCCGCGACGCGAAGCGGGCTCGCGATCCAGTCGTCCTCGTTTTCGAGCAGCGGATTCTGCGAGATCGCCGTTGCCACTTCCTGCTGCAGTTCGAGCGTGGACAGCTGAAGCAGCCGGATGGACTGCTGCAGTTGCGGGGTCAACGCAAGATGCTGCGATAGGCGAAGTTGGAGGCTGGCTTTCATGGCAAGTTCAGATTCATTGTAGAGAGTTTGCCACGACCGCGATACCTTGCGAATTCGCAATTACATATGCGTCCGCTTCCGGCGGCGCCGGGGCGCGAGCCGCCCCGCTCGAACACGCACAGGACAACGACCGCAAACGGGCGGCAGCGCGCGGCGCCGCCGTTTCCCGGTGCGCTTACATGCGGAAATGCTCGCCCAGATAGACGCGCCGCACGCTTTCGTTTTCGATGATTTCGCTCGGCGCGCCGGCCGCGAGCACGCTGCCGTCGCTGATGATGTACGCGTGATCGCAGATGCCGAGCGTTTCGCGCACGTTGTGATCGGTGATTAGCACGCCAATATTGCGCTGCTTCAGAAATTTGACGATCTTCTGGATTTCCAGCACCGCGATCGGGTCGACGCCCGCGAACGGTTCGTCGAGCAGAATGAAGCTCGGGTTGGTGGCGAGCGCCCGCGCGATTTCCACCCGGCGGCGTTCGCCGCCCGACAGCGAAAGCGCCGGGTTTTCACGCAGATGCGCGATTTGCAGCTCGTCGAGCAGCGCTTCGGTACGGCTCGTGATCGCCTCTTTGGACAGGCGCTTGCCGTTTTCCTCGTGCTGGAGTTGCAGCACCGCGCGAATGTTTTCCTCGACGGAAAGCTTGCGGAACACGGAAGCTTCCTGCGGCAGATACGAAAGCCCGAGCGAAGCACGCTTGTGGATGGGCAGCAGGCTGATCGACTTGCCGTCCAGGTCGATTTCGCCGGCGTCGAGCGGCACGAGGCCGACGATCATATAGAACGACGTGGTCTTGCCCGCACCGTTCGGGCCGAGCAGGCCGACCACTTCGCCGCTTTTCACATCGAGAGAAACGTCTTTGACGACCGTGCGCGAACCGTAGCGCTTTTTCAGATTCCGTACGACCAGCGAACTACTGGTGCCGGCCGGCTTGCGATGGGGGAGGGACGCGGAGGTACTCACTGATTCGGCGCTCCCTGAATCGTGGTGGACGGCGCGAGCGTGGCCGACGCGCCGTTCAGCGGCGCGGCGCCGCCGTTGCGCGGCGACAGCATGGCGCGCACGCGGCCGGTCGGGTTGCCCGGGCCGGCAACGTCCTTGCCTGCCTTCGCGGTATAGAAGTCTTTCTGGCCGTCATAGGTGATGACGCTGCCGTGCACCTGGTCCATCACCGTCGAAAGGCCTTGCAGGCGCTTGACGGTTGCATTCGTGGTGAGCGTGGTCAGATCCTGCTTGCCGTCGTAGTCGATACGAACGGCCGTGCCTTCGATGTATTCGTCGAGGCCCTCGCGCTTCTGGCGGAAATACGACAGGTTGGCGCCGCTCGACGTGCCGGTCGCGTACTGATAGCCCTGCGGGTCTTGCGTCACTTCGACACGGTCGGCCTTGATCACGATTGTGCCCTTGGTGGCGACCACATGGCCGGTGAAGATGTTGACCTGCTTGAGGTCGTCGTAAGTCATGTTGTCCGCTTCGATGTTGAGCGGCTTGTCCTTGTCGGCGCGGTCCGCGTGCGCGAGCGGCGCGAAGCCGGCGAGCGGCAACGCGACCAGCAGCGCAGCGAGTGCGGCGCGGCACGCGGACAGGGTGCGCGAGCGGCCGGTATCAAAACGGGGGAACGATTCGTTCATGCAGTCACGCCTGGAATGGATTTACCCGGGTTGCTTGGGCGAGCTGCCGCCGGCGTCGGACGCGGCGATGGCGCCTTTCACATTGCCGAAGAGCTGCATCACCCGGGTGACGTTGTTGTAATTCATGCCGCTGGCAGTCATCACGGACATGCCGCGCTGAAGTTTAACCGGCTTTTCTGTCTCGATCACATCGTCGTTCACGAGCACGCGGAAATGCTCGGAATCGGCCTGCATCTGCGGATCGCCATAGCCTGCCGAGCGCAGGATGCGGGCGTTGCCGTACAGGTCGACGATGGACGCGTCGCCGTTCACCTTGCCTGTGTCGCCAGTCGCGGTAACAACCGGCTTGCCCGGCTGGAACGCGCGCATGGCGGGCTTGACCAGATCGCTGAGTTCGTCGTCTTCGTAGTGAATCAGCGACTGCGCGGTCAGGCGGTACTGCGTCGAGCCCGACTGATCGAGTTCCGAAACCGAGAAGTTGTCGGCGAAGTAGTCCGGCGTATGCTCTTTGGGACGCACCGCGCCTTCGTTTTGCCGCGGCAGCGTGGCTTGCAGCAGCCACCACGTGATGCCCGCGAGGGCGGCCATTGCGACGAGCGGAATGAGCGAAGTGAGGCGAAACTGGTTATTCATCCGACGAGGCCCCGCTGTTCGCCGCTACAGGCGGCCGCGAGCAGCGCCTCGTACTTGTGCTGCGCGCGCAGCAGGGTGTCGCACACTTCGCGCGCTGCGCCGTGACCGCCGCGCGCCTCGCTGACCCAATGTGCCCGTGCGATCACCTCAGGATGCGAATTGGCCGGCGCCGCCGCGAAGCCCACCTTCAGCATTACGCCGAGATCGACCCAGTCGTCGCCCATGTAGCCGCATTGTTCGGCGCTCATGCCGGTGGCTTGAAGCAGGTCCGCGAAGGCTTGCGGCTTGTTATCGACGCCCTGATACACGTGGGTGATATGCATTTCTTTCGCGCGCGCCGCGACGATGCCCGACTTGCGCCCGGTGATGATCGCGGTTTCAATGCCGGCCTGGCGCAGCAGCTTCATGCCGTGGCCGTCCATGGAATTGAAGCCCTTCATCGTGTCGCCTTCCGCCGTGAACAGCAGGCCGCCGTCGGTCAGCACGCCGTCGACGTCGAAAATCATCAGCTTCACGCGGCTCGCGCGTTCGGTAGCGGTAGGGGGCGCGACGGCCATCAGATCACCTTCTTCGAGAACAGGTCGTGCATGTTGAGCGCGCCGATCAGCTTGCCCGCTTCGTCGACGACCAGCATCTGATTGATGCGATGCCGCTCCATCAGTTCCACGGCTTCAACCGCGAGATGATCCGGACCGATGGTGCGCGGGTCGGCCGTCATGACGGCGGCGATGGACAGCGCGCGGAAATCGCCGTCGCGCTCGAGCACGCGGCGCAAGTCGCCGTCGGTGAAAATGCCTTTCACGCGGTCTTCGCTATCGACGATTGCGGTCATGCCCATGCGCTTGGCAGTCAACTGGAAGAGCGCATCGCGCACGGTTGCCTCGGGCGTGACCTTTGGCACCTGGTCGCCGGTGCGCATCACGTCGCTCACATACGTGAGCAGACGCCGGCCGAGCGCGCCGCCAGGATGCGAGCGCGCGAAGTCGTCGCGGCCGAAACCGCGCGCGTCGAGCACCGCGACCGCAAGGGCGTCACCGAGCGCGAGCGCCGCGGTCGTGCTCGCGGTGGGCGCAAGATTCATCGGACAGGCTTCTTTGGCGACGCCCGAATTCAGATGCACGTCGGCGAGTTTTGCAAGGCTCGACGACGGGCGTCCGGTCATCGCAATGAGCTTGGCGCCAAGCCGTTTGATGAGCGGCAGGATAGCCACCAGTTCTTCGGTTTCACCGGAATTGGATAGCGCGAGGAATACGTCGTCGGCGGTAACCATGCCGAGGTCGCCATGGCTTGCTTCTGCCGGATGCACGAAGAACGCCGGTGTGCCCGTGCTAGCGAGCGTGGCCGCGAGCTTGCGAGCCACATGCCCCGATTTGCCGATGCCGGAGACGACCACGCGCCCACGGCAACCCAGGATGAAGTCGACCGCCCCGACGAAGGCGCCGTCGAGTTGATCGCGAAGCGCGCGCACGGCGTCCGCTTCGATGTCGAGCACGTCACGAGCGAGCGCAAGTGCCCGGTCGCCATTGATTTTCGCTATCATTCGCGAAGTATAGCAAAGGCGTCTGTTCGCCGCGCCGGGCCTGCTGTGCAAAGCTGCAGCCTTCATCGCCTTCTTTATCGCCCCCTATAACGGCCCCTCAACCTTGTTGCACGGCCTCTGGCGTGCACGGTTCCGCTGACGAACGAGGACGCTTCACCCATGCGTTTTTGCCGATGATTTCCCCGCTGGAAATGACGCTCTTCCTGCTGCTGGCATCAGTAGCGGGTGTGGTGATCTTTCGCTTTCTGAATCTTCCGCCGATGCTCGGTTATCTGACCGTCGGCATTGTTGTCGGCCCGAATGCGCTCGGCCTCGTGCCCGATTCCGTCGGCGCGCAGAACCTCGCGGAATTCGGCGTCGTGTTCCTGATGTTTTCCATCGGCCTCGAGTTTTCGCTCGCGAAGCTGCGCTCCATGCGCCGCCTCGTCTTTGGCCTTGGCCTGTTGCAGGTGCTCGGCACGATCGTGGTCGCGGTGTCGCTCGGCTTCATGTTCGAGCGCTGGGTGCACATCAAGTGGCAGGCGAGCATTGCGCTCGGCGGCGCGCTTGCCATGTCGTCCACGGCGATTGTCAGCAAGATGCTCGCGGAGCGCCTCGAGATCGAGACCGAGCACGGCCGCAATATCTTCGGTGTACTGCTGTTCCAGGATCTCGCGGTGGTGCCGCTCCTGATCATCATTTCGGCGCTAGGCGGCGATTCGAAGGACCTCGTCAGCGCGCTCGGCGTCGCGGCGATCAAGATCGTCGTCGCGTTGTCGCTGCTGCTGATCGTCGGGCAGCGTTTCATGACGCGCTGGTTCAACGTGGTCGCGCGGCGCCGCTCGCAGGAACTGTTCATTCTCAATCTGCTGCTCGTCACGCTCGGCGCAGCGTTCATCACCGACAAGTTCGGCCTTTCGCTCGCGCTGGGCGCGTTCATCGCCGGCATGCTGATCGCGGAGACGCCGTATCGCCATCAGGTTGAAGAAGACATCAAGCCGTTTCGCGACGTGCTGCTCGGGCTCTTCTTCATCACCACCGGCATGCTGCTGAATCCGCTTGTGATCTGGCAGCATCCGTTCATCGTGCTTGGTTTCCTGATCGGGCCGACCCTGCTCAAGGTCGTAATGATCACCGGGCTTTCGCGTCTGTTCGGCGCGTCGCCGGGCGTCGCAATGCGCACCGGCATCGGCCTCGCGCAGGCCGGCGAGTTCGGCTTCGTGCTGCTGAATCTGATTCTCGACAAACACCTCGTCGACGCCACGCTGTTGCAGGCGATTCTCGCGGCGATGCTGCTCTCGATGCTCGCCGCGCCGTTTATGATCCAGAACGCCGACCGTATCGTGCTGCGGCTGTCGTCGACCGAATGGATGATGCAGTCCCTGCAGATGACGCGCATCGCCACGCAGAGCCTCAAGCAAAGTGGCCACGTGATCATTTGCGGCTACGGTCGTTCCGGTCAGAACCTCGCGCGCATGCTGGAGCACGAAGGTTTGTCGTATGTCGCGCTCGACCTCGACCCGGACCGCGTGCAGGCGGCCGCAGCCGCGGGCGAGTCCGTTGTGTTCGGCGATGCGGGGCGGCGCGAGTCACTGCTCGCGGCCGGCATCCACCGCGCCGCGGCGATCGCCATCACGTATGCGAATACGCCCTCGGCACTGCGCGTGCTGCACAACATTCACGAACTCGAACCGACTTTGCCGGTCATCGTTCGTACCGTCGACGACGCCGATCTGGAAAAGCTGCTGGCCGCGGGCGCGACCGAGGTGATTCCGGAGATTGTGGAAGGCAGCCTGATGCTCGCGTCGCACACGCTGGTGGTGATGGGCGTGCCGATGCGCCGCGTGGTGCGCCGGGTGGAGGAGATGCGCGACGAACGTTATGCGCTGCTGCGCGGCTACTTCCACGGCGCGGACGACATGGACGACGACGACGGCCACGAACAGGTGCGGCTACAATCGGTTCCGGTCGACGAGAATGCGGACGCGGTCGGCCGTACGCTGGCGGATCTGGGCCTTTACGAACTGGGCGTGGAAGTGACGGCGATTCGCCGGCACGGCATTCGCGGCGTGGAGCCGGATCCGTCGACCAAGCTGCGTGCGAGCGACATTGTGGTGTTGCGCGGCTTGCCCGAGCAACTGGCGCAAGCCGAGGAACTGCTCTCGAAACACCGCCGCGCGGGCGCCGCCGCAGCCTAGCCAATGTGCGGCACGGTTCGCCCGGCCGCCGCTGATTCAGCTTTTCATTGGACCTTGCGGGGTCCATCCGGAGACATCATGTCAAACGCGCCTGCGAGCGCGCCGCTCGACGCGGCCGACTACATCAAGAGTCACATTCGCACCGTTCCCGACTGGCCGCAGGCCGGCGTGCAGTTTCGCGACATCACGCCGCTTCTGCGCGAGCCGAGGTCGCTGCGTGTGCTGATCGACCTGTTCGTGCAGCGTTATATCGACGCCAAGCTCGACTACATCGCCGGGCTCGACGCGCGCGGCTTCATCATCGGGCCGATTCTCGCTTATGAACTGAACCTCGGTTTCATTCCGATCCGTAAGGAGGGCAAACTGCCCTACAAGCGCGCGTCGCAATCGTATGAGCTCGAGTACGGCACGGCCACCGTGGAAATTCACGAGGACGCCTGCAAGCCCGGCGACCGCGTGGTAATCATCGACGATCTGATTGCGACCGGCGGCACGATGATGGCCGGCAAGATTCTGCTCGAGCGGCTCGGCGCGGTGGTCGTGGAAGGCGCGGCCATCATCGACCTGCCCGAGCTCGGCGGCTCGAAGCTGCTCGCGGGCGGCGGGTTGCCGCTCTATACGGTGACGAGTTTCGCGGGCCATTGAGAACCATGCCCAACTTCGCGCTATTTCTCGCCACGTCGATCGCAATCACGATGGCGCCCGGTCCGGACAATCTGCAAGTGCTGGCGCGTGGCATCTCGCAGGGCCGCGCCGCGGGTCTTGTCGCGGCGCTCGGCTTCGCGGCGGGCATCACGTTTCACACGACACTGGCCGCGCTCGGCGTGGCCGCGCTGCTGCGCTCATCGCCGCTCGCGTTTCACGCCATCAAGCTGGCCGGCGCCGCCTATCTCGTGTGGATCGGCATCAAGGCGCTGCGCAGCCAGGGCCTCGCGAGCGCTCACGAACGCGCGCCTCAACCGTTGATGACCGTGTTCCGCCAAAGCGTGCTCGGCAATCTGCTCAATCCGAAAGTGACGCTGTTTTTCGTTGTGTTTCTGCCGCAATTCGTGCAGACCGATGGTTCACAAAGCGGCGCACAAAGCGTGACCGTGCAGATGCTCGAACTCGGTGCGCTCTTCATGTTGCAGACGCTGGTGGTGTTTTCGCTGTTTGGCGTCTGTGCGGGGATGATCGGCGCATGGTTGAGGCGTCGCCCGCGCGTGGGCGTGTGGCTCGACCGTCTTGCCGGCGCCACTTTCATCGCGCTCGGAATTCGCGTCGCGTTGCGCGATTGAAGGAGCGATTGGTTTATCACATGCGCTGACTGTCGCGCGTCGCCGAAAGTCTGGAGTATTGAATGAGTTTGCCTTGCCTCACTGCCGCACGCCGCTTCGATGTCCGCGCGCATCTGCCGTTCTGGATCGACGCCGAGCAGGTCGGCTGGATCCGTTCGGGCGACGTGCATCTGCTCGCGCGCTGGCCAGACGTGTTCGAGATCGGCGACACGCGCGTCACACTCGCGCCGGCCTTCAATACGATCGATCTGCGCAGCGCGGCGCTCGGTTCAGTGATCGGCGCGCTGGCGGCCGAGGGGCGCATTCCCGGCTGGCGCAACGAGACGTACGCGATCCGCAACGCATTCGACGCGCGGCCGCTCGCATACATCGAGCGTGCGGCGTCGCGCTTCTTCGGCACGATGACCTACGCGGCGCATCTGAACGGCGTCGTAGAATACGCGAACGGTGGAGCGCCCTCTGGCGGAGCGCCGGGCTTGTGGATCGCGCGCCGCAGCGACACGAAGGCAACTGATCCGGGCATGCTCGACAATGTGGTGGCGGGTGGAATCGGCTGGGGCTTCAGCGTGGAGACGACGATCGTCAAGGAGTGCTGGGAAGAAGCCGGCATTCCCGAAGAGATCGCCGTGCGCGCCGTGGCAGGCCGCACCGCGCATGTGCTGCAATCGTTGCCGGAAGGCACGCAGGCCGAGCAGATTTTCATCTACGACCTCGCGTTGCCGGCTGACTTCGCGCCGCGCAACCAGGACGGCGAAGTGGGCGAGCACCGCCTTGCGCGCATCGACGAAGTGGCGCGCTGGATCGAGGAAGGCGCGATGACCGTCGACGCGAGTATCGCTACGCTTGACTGTCTGCTGCGCCGCCGCTGGATCGACGAAGAGGCGTGCGCGGGCATCGAAACCCTGTTCGCGCCTCCGGTGCTGACGGCACGCGCGCCGTAACGCCCGAGCCGCGCAGCATGCAGCAACACGAACAAACCACGCATTGAAGAAGGGAGTCACCCAGGTCATGTCGACCGATCACAGCTTTATTCTCAAACTGTCGTGCGCCGACCGGCCCGGCATTGTTCACGCCGTGTCGGGCTTTCTGTTCGAGCGCGGCAGCAATATTCTCGACTCGGCGCAGTTCGGCGACAGCCGCACCGGCGAATTCTTCATGCGCGTGCATTTCCAGCAGGTGGGTGGCGATCCGGGCCTCGAGGCGCTGCGCGCTTCGTTTGCAACGCTCGCCGAGCAGTTCGGCATGAGCTGGGAGATGCACGATGCATCGGTGAAGCCGCGCGTCGTGATCATGGTGTCGAAGATCGGTCATTGTCTGAACGACCTGCTGTTCCGCTACCGCACCGGTCAGCTGAACATCGACATTCCGGCGATCATCTCGAACCACAAGGAGTTCTATCAGCTCGCCGCGAGCTACGATATTCCGTTCCATCATTTCCCGCTGCTCGGCGGCACGCCTGAGGCAAAGGCCGCGCAGGAAGCGCGCGTGCTCGAAGTGATCGACGAACATCAGGCCGATCTGGTCGTGCTCGCGCGCTACATGCAGATTCTGTCGCCGAAGCTTTGCGAAGCGCTCGCGGGCCGCGCGATCAACATTCACCACTCTTTCCTGCCGAGCTTCAAGGGCGCGAAGCCGTATTACCAGGCGTTCGACCGCGGCGTGAAGCTGATCGGCGCAACGGCGCACTACGTGACGACCGATCTGGACGAAGGTCCGATCATCGAGCAGGAAGTGGAGCGGGTGGACCACAGCATGACGCCGGAGCAGTTGACGGCGATTGGTCGCGACGTCGAATGCGTGACGCTCGCGCGTGCGGTGAAGTGGCACGTCGAGCATCGCGTGGTGCTGAACGGAAGCAAGACGGTGGTGTTTCGCTAGAAGCGGGCGCGGGCCTTTGCGGCGGTTGCGTGGGCGCGCTGCCGCGGCGAAGGTTGATGGCAGAACAGGCGGCGAGTTCACCAGCGGGCGCTTTGGTTCAGCTTGCCGGTGGCGGCTGCTTATAGCGCCGGCTCGCCTCGGCTGCGCTGCCTACTCGTGGCCCACGTCTGCTCATTCCACCGCGATCTCTCCGCGTGGCCGCTCCGGCGTTCTGGCGGCCTCGCGCGTCACCGAGGCTTTCTCCCTCTTTTGCATCTTCTGCGTCTTCTGCGCCGGGCGGCGGCGCGCGTTCAGCTTCCTCAGCCAGATCAGCAGTCCCGTCGCGCTCAGCACGGCGACTGCGATGCCGACCGCGCTGATCACGATTCGTCCGCCGATACCAAGGATGCGTCCCGAATGCAGCGGGTATTGAGCCTGCATGAAGATGTCGCCGGCCGTGCCCTTGCCGGGAATCTGCTTGCCGAGCAGCTTGCCGGTGGCCGCGTCCCAGTACATCCACGGGTTGCCGAGGCCTGTGTCGCCGTGATCGTTGCCGGTCTCGAAGAAGCCGACGCCGTACGCATGCACGAATTCGGCATAGTAGATGCCGCCCGGCGGCACGGCGATATGCTGCGCCTTGCCGGCTTCTTCGGCGATCTGGAGGATGCGCTCGCGACTTAGCACGCCGTCGCCGGGTTGGGGCGCGCGAGCGATCCCGGGGTTGTTAATCGGGTCCGGCGTGAGCGTCGAAAACATGGAGACGATGGGACGCACAACCGGTGCGGCGAGGTTCATCGACACCGAGGTCAGCGCGACTATCAGCAGCAGGCCCCAGATCCATACGCC
The DNA here is from genome assembly GCF_000472445.1 of Burkholderia sp. WSM2230. GTDB lineage: Bacteria > Pseudomonadota > Gammaproteobacteria > Burkholderiales > Burkholderiaceae > Paraburkholderia. The sequence continues at coordinate 40,153 of NZ_AXAJ01000002.1, read as the reverse complement.
GCCCGAGCGGTGCAGATCGAAGGTGAGCGCATAGCCGCCGCGCCCGAGGCGGAACGCGAACGACTTGCGCCACGACCTCAGGCTCGGAAACGACAGCCACAGCGCAATCACGCTATCGAACAGCCAGATGATGCCAACCACGCCCATCAGCCAGACGCCAACGTCGACGCCGCCGGTAAACGGCAAATGCAGCGTGTAGTGCAGCTTGTAGATGAACGGAATCAGATTCAGCCGCGAGACGGAGAAGGCGCCCCATTCGCGACGCCCTTGCACTTCGCCGGTCGCGGGGTCGACCGCGATCTGGTTGAAGTCCAGCTTGTAGGGCTCGCGCGTGGCGGGATTCGTGCGCGGCAGCACCATCATCTGCAGCGTGTGACCCGGCTCCGCGGCGAGCGGCAAATACGTCACTTGCACGCGCGGATCGGCGGCTTCGACGCGCCGCGCGAGCTCCAACCCTGGCAACGCCGGTCCCGCCGTGCGCGCCTTGAAGAACGACGGGTTGAGCGCGGCGTCGAGTTCGTGATCCCACGCGATGATCGCGCCGGTCAGCCCCGCGACGAACAGAAACAGCGCCGTGGCTACGCCGAACCAGCGATGCAAACGAACGAGCTGACCCCTCATGAGCAGGCCGGCGGGACGAAACAGGACTGAGGACGATGTGTCACTGCAAGCGGTCAAAACGGAAATAGGAATTGTTCGCATCTTATGCGAAGCGCGTCGCATGCCGCAAGTTCCTCGAAAGGTCTGCGCTGATGATTGCGCCTTCGCTTGTCATCGCCTCTGAAGCGCCGGCCGCGCAAGGCGCGGCTAACTGCCACCAAGTCACACTGCGACAAACTGTCGCACCTCGAAGCTGACAATCCGCATAAATTTTTGGCATTATTCCGTCCCGTATAAATGGGAATGATTCTCATTTGATGGGTGAATCGCGAGACGGAATAACAAATGAACAAGCACAGCGGGGTAGCGCGTCCACGGAAAACACGCGGGATGCGGAAATTGAACTGGGCCGCGTGTCTGGCGCTGACTGCCTCTCAAGCGGCGCTGGCGCAGGAGGCGTCGCCTGAGCCGGCCGCGACGCCGGTCGCGGCGTCGGCTTCCGCGGACGGCGACGGCAAGGCGCTGCCGACCGTGAAGGTCACCGCCGCGCAGGACACAGCGCAGCATCTGAAAGAGGACGTGGGCAGCGGCGCGCTTGGCAGCCGCTCTCAGCTCGACACGCCGTTCTCGACCACGGTCGTGACGAGCGAAGAGTTGCAGGATCGCCAGCCGTCCAAACTCGGCGACGTGTTCGCCACCGACGCCTCCGTGTCCGACAACGGCAACGCGTACAACGCGTGGTCCACGTATCTGACGGTGCGCGGCATGCAACTGGACTGGCAGTCGGGATTCAAGATCGACGGCATGCCGTTCAACAGCTACGGCATCACGCTGCCGTACGAACAGCTCGAAAAAGTAGAGTTGCTCAAAGGCTTGACCGGCTTCATGTACGGCTTCGGCGCGCCGGGCGGAGTGGTCAACTACGTGACAAAAAAGCCGCCCGTTTCGACGACGCCCGTGCGCAGCGTCGACATCGGCTATTACACCGACGGCGTATGGACCGAGCACGCAGACCTGGGTGGCCGCGTCGGCCCTGACGGCATGTTCGGCTATCGCCTGAATGCGACGCATGAGGAAGGCAAAACTTATAACGACGGCAATGTGCGGCGCGATTCGGTGTCGGTCGCGCTCGACGCCCGCCTCACGCGCGACCTCAAGGCGACGTTCGGCGCGTTGTACCAGGAGCGCCATTCCACCGGCATCACAGGCTCGATTTCGACGGCGCAATACACCGGTACGAGCCTGCCGCATACGATAAGCGGCGGCACTGGCGACCTTTCCGGTCCGGACCAGCATCTGAACACGAACCTGCAGCTCTACACGGCGGGGCTTCAGTACAACCTCGGCGACGACTGGACGCTCAACGCAAGCTACAGCTACAGCAAGAGCTCGCGCGATCGCAACGAAAGCACCTACTACCTGTTAAACGGCGCGGGCGATTACACCGACAGCCGTTTCGCCGGAAAGGAAGGGCATCAGCTGAGCTTGTGGCAGGTGTCGGCGGAAGGACGCGTGAAGACCGGGCCGCTTCTGCATCAGCTCGTGTTCGGTGCGGCGTATCAGCGTCAGACGAACGACTACGGCGCCAACAGCTTCTTCGGTCAGATCGGCACCGGCAACATCTATCAGCCGAACACCAATACGTTCGACAGCGCGTCGAACTACTACACGTACCGCGACAGCGACATCACGCAGAAGGCGCTCTTCGCGAGCGATACGATCCAGTTGACGCAGCGCTGGTCGGTGCTCGGCGGCGTGCGCTACACAAACTACGAGCAGCACGGCTACTCGACCACCGGCGCAACGACGTCGACGTACAGCCAGAACGGCGTGGTCACGCCGACCGTCGCGGTCATGTTCAAGCTCGCACCGACCACGACGTTGTACACGAGCTACGTGGAGTCGCTGGAGGCAGGCACAGTGGTCGGCGACACCTATGCGAACCGCGGCGAGCTGCTCAAGCCGTTGCGCAGCAAGCAATACGAAGTGGGCATCAAGACCGGGCACTCGCGCTGGAGCGCGACGGCCGCGCTGTTCCGGATCGAACGCGGCGCGGCGTACGCCAATAGTGCGAACGTCTATACGCAGGACGGCGAGTCGATTTTCCAGGGCATTGAGATGGGCGGCGACGTGCGTCTGGGCAGCCACTGGAACGTGGGCGGCGACCTCATGTGGATCAATACGAAGTACGAACGGGGCGCGGCCAATAACGGCAATCGCGTGGCGGGCGCGCCGCAGTTCGTGGTCGCCGGCCATGCAACTTACTCGGTGCCGTACGTGCCGGGTCTGCGCATCGGCGCCGATGCCAAGTTCACCGGCAATACCAACGTGCGGCCGTCGGCGAATCTGAACGCGCCGGGCTATATGCTGGTGAATCTGGGGGCGAGCTACGCGACGCGAATTGCAGGCTATGACGTGACGTTTCGCGCCGCGATCGATAACCTGCTCAACCGCCGTTACTGGGAATATCAGTATGCCGACTATGTGACGCCGGGCGATCCGCGAACATTGTCATTGAACGCGCGCATCGACTTCTGAGGACGAAAAAAAAACGGCACCGCGGTGCCGTTTTTATTTGCTGTGCAAGCCAGCGCGTAGCGCAAGCTCAAACCAGCCGAAGGTAAATCAGCTCGCGTTTGATATACGCATAGAAGATGGGTGCGGCGATCACGCCAGGCAAACCGAATGCGGCTTCCATGACGAGCATCGCCACAAGCAACTCCCACGCGCGCGCCTCGATCTGCCCGCCGACAATCCGCGCATTCAGGAAATACTCGAGCTTGTGGATCAGAATCAGGAACGCGAGCGACATGACCGCGGCAGGAAAGCTGACCGATAGCGCCACCGCCACGATAATCGTGTTCGAAATCAGGTTCCCGATAACCGGCAGCAAACCGACGATAAACGTGACCAGCACCAGCGTTTTCGACAGCGGCAACTGGTCGTGGAAAATCGGCAGCACGATCAGCAGGAAGATGCCTGTGAACACCGCGTTGATCGCGGAGATTTTCACCTGCGCGAACACGATGCGGCGAAACGCGTCGGCGAAACGGCTCACGCGCGTGACGAACGCTGTGGAAAGCGGCAGCCGCTGCATCTGCTTTTGCGCGCTCACCGCGATGATCGCGCCGATAATCATGCCGATCAGAATATGCGTGAACGCGCGCGCCGCCGTCTTGCCGCTTTGCTGAAGCATGTTCGCGTGCGTCTGCATCAGCTCGGCGGCCTTGGTTTTCATCTGCTCGGTGTCCACCGGCAGATAGCTCGCGATGAATTGCGGAATCCGGCCACGCGCCTGATCGATCAGCTGCATTGCCTGGTCGAGCAGCTTCTGCACGCTCGGCACGTCGTTCTCGAAGTGCTCGATGATGCCGAGCGTGAGGCCCGTGAGCGCGCCCACGATCACCGTGGAGAGAATCACCACCGCCAGCCAGCGTGCCCGCTTGCTCGACATGTGACGCTCGATGCGCGGCGCGATGGTATGCACCAGCTGAAACACCAGTAACCCGGCGAGCAGCGCGCCGAGCAGATGGAGCTGGATCACCGCCCACATGCCGAACAGCATCAGCACATAACTGCCGATCTCGACTGCCGAGAGTTTCGGCAGGCTCATGTTGCTGGTCAGCCTGACCGGGCGTGGGCGTAAGTCCTGCACCTGCCCGTTTTCGCTCGCCTGATTCCGCTTGGCCATGGCTTATCCGTCCCCAACCCGTGTTGTGCAGCGTTACTTTTTGCTGGCCGCGCGTTTCAGCAAAGGCGCCAGATATCTACCGGTAAAACTTGCTTTGGACTTCGCGATCTGCTCCGGCGTGCCTTGCGCGATGATCTGGCCGCCGCCCGCGCCGCCTTCCGGACCCATGTCGATGACCCAGTCCGCAGTTTTGATTACATCGAGATTATGCTCGATGATCACGACGGTATTACCCTGGTCGCGTAACCGATGAATAACTTCGAGCAGTAGCGCAATGTCATGAAAGTGCAACCCGGTTGTGGGTTCGTCGAGAATGTATAGCGTGCGACCCGTATCGCGCTTGCTCAGTTCCAAAGATAGTTTGACGCGCTGCGCCTCGCCGCCGGACAGCGTGGTCGCCGACTGGCCCAGCCGGATATAGCCCAGGCCGACGTCGAGCAAGGTTTTCAGCTTGCGCGCGATGACCGGCACCGGCTTGAAAAACTCGTATGCATGCTCGACCGTCATGTCGAGCACTTCGCTGATGTTCTTGCCTTTGTACTGCACGTCCAGCGTTTCGCGGTTGTAGCGCTTGCCGTGGCAGACGTCGCACGGCACATATACGTCCGGCAGGAAGTGCATCTCGACCTTCAGCACGCCGTCGCCCTGACAGGACTCGCAGCGTCCGCCCTTCACGTTGAACGAGAAACGCCCCGGGTCGTAACCGCGCTCCTTCGCGGCGGGGACGCCCGCGAACAGCTCGCGGATCGGCGTGAAGAGGCCTGTGTAGGTGGCCGGATTTGAGCGCGGCGTGCGGCCGATCGGCGACTGGTCGACGTTGATGACCTTGTCGAAGTGCTCGAGCCCCTCGATCGACTCATACGGCGCCGGCTCCGTGGACGACCCGTAAAGATGATGCGCGACCGCCTGGTACAACGTGTCGTTGATGAGCGTCGACTTGCCCGAACCGGACACGCCGGTCACGCAGGTGAGCAGGCCGACCGGCAGATCGAGCGTGACATGCCGCAGATTGTTGCCGTGCGCCTCGACGATGCGCAGCCGCCGCTCGTCCGGGTCCTTGCGCTCGTCCGGATACTCAATGGTGCGCGAGCCCGACATGTACTGCCCCGTCATGGACGCCGCATTGCGCTCCACTTCTTTCGGCGTGCCCTCGGCGATCACCATGCCGCCGTGCTCGCCGGCGCCCGGACCCATGTCGACGACGTAGTCGGCCATGCGGATCATGTCTTCGTCGTGTTCGACGACGATCACCGAGTTGCCCAGGTCGCGCAGATGCTTGAGCGTGGCGATGAGCCGGTCGTTGTCGCGCTGATGCAAGCCAATGGACGGCTCGTCGAGCACGTACATCACGCCGGTGAGCCCCGAGCCGATCTGCGACGCGAGGCGAATGCGCTGCGCCTCGCCGCCCGACAGCGTTTCGGCGCTGCGTTCGAGCGACAGATAATCGAGCCCGACGTTGTTCAGGAACATCAGGCGCGCGACGATTTCCTTGACCACCTTGTCGGCGATCTCGCGCTTCGAGCCTTCCAGGCGCAGTGTCTGGAAATAGCCGAGCGCGTCGCGCAACGGCCAGCCGCTGATTTCGTAGATGCCGCGCGCGTCGCCGTCCGCGCCCACGCGCACAAAGCGCGCTTCGCGGCGCAACCGCGTGCCCGCGCAGGCCGGGCATGGCTGATTGTTCTGATACTTGGCGAGTTCCTCGCGCACGGCGGCCGAATCCGTCTCACGGTAACGCCGCTCCAGGTTCGGAATGATCCCTTCGAACACGTGCTCGCGGACCGACGCACGCCCGCGCTCGTTGATGTACGAGAACGGAATCTCCTGCTTGCCCGAGCCGAACAGCAGAATCTTGCGGACTTTTTCCGGCAGGTCTTCTACAGCCGTGTCGATGTCGAAATCGTAGAAGGCCGCGAGGCTTTGCAGCATCTGGAAGTAGAACTGGTTGCGCCGGTCCCAGCCCTTCACCGCGCCCGCCGCGAGCGACAGCGACGGATGCGCGACCACCCGCTTCGGATCGAAGAAAGTGATCTGGCCAAGGCCGTCGCACTCCGGGCACGCGCCCATCGGATTGTTGAACGAGAAGAGCCGCGGCTCCAGTTCCTGCAGCGAATACGAACAGATCGGGCAGGCAAACTTCGAGCTGAACAGATGCTCCTTGTCCGTATCCATTTCGAGCGCGATGGCGCGGCCGTCCGCGAGACGCAGCGCGGTTTCGAACGATTCCGCGAGACGCTGCTTCATGTCGGGCCGCACCTTCAGGCGGTCGACCACGACGTCGACGGTGTGCTTGTCGTTCTTCTTCAGCTTCGGCAGCGAGTCGACTTCATAAATTTTCGCGGCGCCTTCATTGGCCGTGCCGCCGCCCGAGCGCACGCGAAAACGGATGAAGCCTTGCGCCTGCATTTCCTCGAACAGCTCGACGTGCTCGCCCTTGCGGTCCGCGACCACGGGCGCGAGGATCATCAGCCTGGTCTCTTCCGGCAGCGCGAGCGCAGCGTCGACCATTTGCGACACGCTTTGCGCTTCCAGCGGGATTTCATGGTCCGGGCAATAAGGCGTGCCGACGCGTGCGAACAATAGCCGCAGGTAGTCGTGAATCTCGGTGACGGTGCCGACCGTGGAGCGCGGATTGTGCGAGGTTGCCTTCTGCTCGATCGAAATGGCCGGCGAGAGGCCCTCGATCAGATCGACGTCGGGTTTTTCCATCAACTGCAGGAATTGCCGTGCGTAAGCCGAGAGGCTTTCGACGTAGCGCCGCTGTCCTTCCGCATAGAGCGTGTCGAACGCGAGCGACGATTTCCCCGAGCCGGAAAGACCGGTAATAACGACGAGCTTATGACGTGGTAAGTCGAGATTGACGTTCTTCAGGTTGTGGGTGCGAGCCCCACGAATACGGATTTGTTCCACGGATTTATTCCATGAACTGCGGAAAGAGGAAGAGGCTAAACCTGCTACTATAACGACTTTTCAAGGCCGCCGTTACGGCTTCCAGACGGCCTGAAGAGGACCTCGGGCATGCTGTAAGACCGGGGTTCAGCGCTGTGGCAAAAGATCTAACTGGGGCCGTTTTCCGTAGGTACAAGGCGCCGTGAACCGCGCGAGGGGCAGGCGCTCCTGCTGTGAGGCACTTGCAACGTAGCAACGGAAGCGCCGCTAGGCCGTCAGCTTGCCGCAAGGCCGCGCCGCGTGCCGAGCGGCCTTCACGTGCAAAGCCGTCCGGTCGTGGCGTGCCCGGTGCGCCACCAGCTCATTCAAATAACGCTTCCGATGTCCAATCCGTCCGCCACATCTTCACGCATGAGCGCGCCTGAGCTGCGCGCGACCGTGTCGCTTGCCGCCATCTTCGCGCTGCGCATGCTCGGTCTCTTCATGATCATGCCGGTGTTCTCCATCTACGCGAAGACGATTCCCGGCGGCGAAAACGTGCTGCTCGTCGGCATTGCGCTCGGCGCGTATGGCGTCACGCAGTCGATGCTCTACATTTTTTACGGCTGGATTTCCGACAAGGTGGGTCGAAAACCGGTCATCGCAACGGGGCTTCTCATCTTCGCGCTCGGCAGCTTTGTCGCGGCGGGCGCGCACGACATGACGTGGATCATCGTGGGCCGGGTGATCCAGGGCATGGGCGCGGTGTCGTCCGCGGTTATCGCATTCATTGCCGACCTCACCGCCGAGGAGCACCGCACCAAGGCGATGGCGATGGTGGGCGGCAGCATCGGCATCTCGTTCGCGGTCGCGATTGTCGGCGCGCCGATCGTTTTTCATTGGGTCGGCATGAGCGGGCTGTTCACGCTGGTCGGTGTGTTCTCGATTCTGGCGGTGGGCGTGGTGCTGTGGGTCGTGCCGGATGCGCCGAAGCCCGTGCACGTGCGCGCGCCGTTCGCCGAAGTGCTGCACAACGTCGAGTTGCTGCGGCTCAATTTCGGCGTGCTCGTGCTGCACGCCACGCAAACGGCGTTGTTCCTCGTGGTGCCGCGCATTCTGGAGGCGGGCGGCCTGCCGGTCGCATCACATTGGAAGGTGTATTTGCCCGTCATGGGGCTTTCGTTCGTGATGATGGTGCCCGCGATCATCGCCGCGGAAAGGCGTGGACAGATGAAAACGGTCCTGCTTTCCGCCATTGCTCTTATCCTTTTCGGACAGTTGTTATTGGGCGTCGCTCCGCATACGATTCTGAGTGTGGCGGCCATCCTTTTTGTGTACTTTCTCGGCTTCAATATTCTCGAGGCGTCGCAGCCTTCGTTGGTGTCGAAACTGGCGCCGGGCACCCGAAAGGGCGCGGCGGCCGGCGTGTACAACACCACGCAGTCCATCGGTCTGGCGCTGGGCGGCATGATCGGCGGCTGGCTGCTCAAAGTGGATGGTCAGAGCGCGGTGTTCTTCACTTGTTCGGGGCTCGTGTTTTGCTGGCTTATAATCGCCGCAAAGATGAAACAGCCGCCGCGCAAGGCATGACAGGATTTTTCGCGGCGGAATCAGCTACTCGAGACCGCACCAGGTGCGTATCCCGGCATCACCCAGAACTCACCCGGCGGCGGGCAGAGGCGCACTTCCAGTCTCGGCCCGCAGGCCATGAGACGGAAACCGCGAATCGCCGTGCCGCCCGCAATGGAATCAACAGGAGAAACTCATGGCATCCGTGAACAAGGTCATTCTCGTCGGCAATCTCGGAGCCGATCCGGAAGTCCGTTATCTTCCGAGCGGCGACGCAGTGGCGAACATCCGCCTTGCCACGACGGATCGGTACAAGGACAAGGCGTCCGGCGAAATGAAGGAGGCCACTGAATGGCACCGCGTGTCGTTCTTCGGCCGCCTCGCGGAAATCGTGTCCGAATATCTGAAGAAAGGCTCGTCGGTCTATCTGGAAGGGCGCATTCGCACCCGTAAGTGGCAGGCGCAGGACGGCACCGACCGTTACTCGACCGAAATCGTCGCCGAGCAGATGCAAATGCTGGGTGGCCGTGGCGGCTCGATGGGCGGCGGCGACGAAGGCGGCTACAGCCGCGGCGAGCCTTCCGAGCGCAGCGGCGGCGGTGGCGGCCGTGCGGTCTCGGGCGGCGGTTCGCGTGGCGGCAGCGGCGGTGGTGGCGGTGGTGGTTCCAGCCGTCCGAGCGCGCCGGCCGGCGGTGGGTTTGATGAGATGGATGACGATATTCCGTTCTGAAAACCAACCCCTCGCGCCAAACGCCCCAAAAGACCCCGCTCACCCAGCGGGGTTTTTTTCATGCCCCCCCGCGCGCCCTTACCGCTCCAAATGCACCAGCGCGTCCCGCATCGGCGAACTCGAAATCATGATCGGCCCGGTCAGCGGCGTATCCAGATCCACAATCACATAAATCGCTGACGCAATCGACACCGCGCCAAGCGTAATCGTCACGAGTGCCAGCGCATTGCGCGGCGCGATCAGCCCGAAGCTCAGAAAAATCACGCAAAGCCAGAACGTCAGCGTCTTGAAGAACGGCTGCGAAATCGAGCTGTGCGCTTCCTCGATGATTTTCCAGCGCGCGTCCACCACGCGGCGAAACTCGGTCAGACCGTCGTCGAGCGCGCGCTGTTGCAGCGGATCATGCGCGCGCAGCTGCCGCAATTGCCGGCCCACCGACGTCAGCAATTCGCCGAGCCGCACGTTTTCCAGCTTCTGCGAGTTGTCGGGCGAGCCCAGGTTTCGCGGATAGTCCCCGGCCGGAGCCGGCTCGCGCGGCCAAGTCGATGCAATGGCCGCCGCCGTGTAGACGCGCAACAGCTTCCGCGCCGCGTCCGTATCGCTGCCGTAGTCCCGCAACGTCATGTCGAGCTCGATGATGTCGGCGGCATAAGTGCGCAGATCGTTGGCCGCCGTGTCGAAGCTCGATTTCGCCGACGCCGTCATCAGACCCAGCACCAGCGCGGCGAACGTCACCAGCATGCCGATCACCAGTTGCACGAGCTGCACCGTTTCGTGCGCCTTGTGTTCCTCGGGCAGCAATGGTCGCACCCACACGCCGATCCCCGTGGCCGCGAGCAGCAGAACGAAAACCAGCAGAGCCGAGCCTATTTCCGACATAGAAATGCTCCCATTGATGCTCGCGTCGATTGCCGCCACGCGGACACGACGACGCAAGTCACGAACCCACGCCGTCGTCGCGCTCCTGGCCGTTCGCTGTCCCCGTCATTTGACGTGATGCAAACGCTTGCGCCCTCACCATAAAGTTTTCAGATATTCAGCCGTAGTCCCTATCTGTGGCATTCGCTTAAATTCTGACAAAAAGTTGCGAACCATGCCAAAAGGGCTTGGGCGCAGCATGCGTGGCCGGGCACATTTCACTGAGTATTCGGTCAGGCAGCCCATATGGAGACTAGCCCGATGCTGAAAAATCTGTCGATTCGCAGTTGCCTTACCTTGATGATCGCGTTCTTTGCCGTCGCGTTGCTGCTGGGCGCTGCGGCCGGGCTGTTGTCGCTGCGCTCGAGCAACGCGTCGCTGCAGCAGATGTACACCGTCGATACCCCCGCCGTCGCCGATCTGGAAGGCAGCGCCGGCCAGTTGTTGCGGCTGCGCCTCGCGCTGGCCACTTACGCGTCGCTGGTGGACCTGAACGATCAGGACGGCGCCAATGCGGTGCTCAAGCGTTTCGGTCAATATCAGAAAGGCTCCGACGAGCGGCTCGCCCACTATCTGAGCCGCGCCAGCGCCGCCGAGGACGAGCAGCGCCTGATCAAGGACATGCAGGTGAAGCGTGACACGTTCCTGCACGAAGGCGTCGAACCGGCCTTAGCCGCGCTGAAGGCGGGTGACCGCCCCACGTTCCAGCAATTGCAGGCGCGCAAGCTGCCGTCGCTCTACAGCGCGTACGAAAAAGCGATGCTCGCGCTCGAGCAGTTGCAACTCGATCACGGTGCGCAGCGCTATCAGAGCGCGCAAGACCTGTTCTACGCGATTTGCGTGTCGGTGGCGATTGGCATCGTCGTCTCGCTGGTTGGGTCGCTGATCGGCCGCGCGGTGCTCGTGCGCGCAATCGTGAGTCCGGTGGATGCCACCATCGCGCAGTTCCAGCGGATTGCCAACGGCGACCTGACGGGCCGCATCGTCGTGACGAGCAATAACGAAATGGGACGCCTCGCCGCCGCGCTGCGCAAGATGCAGGAGTCGCTGATCGCGACAGTGAACTCGGTGCGTCAAGGCACGGAATCTATCGATAGCGGCGTGAGCGAAATCGCCGCCGGCAATGCGGATCTGTCGCAACGTACAGAGGAACAGGCTGCGTCGCTGGAACAAACGGCCGCGAGCATCGAGGAACTCACTTCGACAGTCAAGCAGACCGCCGACAACGCGAAGGAGGCGAGCTCGCTCGCGCAGGGCGCGTCGACGCTTGCGGCGCAGGGCGGCGAGCTGACGGAGAAAGTGGTGGGCACGATGCACGAGATCGTCGACGACTCGCGGCGTATTGCCGACATTGTCGGCGTGATCGAAGGAATCGCTTTCCAGACCAACATTCTTGCGCTGAACGCGGCGGTCGAGGCGGCGCGCGCCGGTGAGCAGGGCCGCGGTTTTGCGGTAGTCGCGAGCGAAGTGCGTTCATTGGCACAGCGAAGCGCTGCGGCAGCCAAGGAGATCAAAACGCTGATCGACGCATCGACCACGCGGGTAGAAAACGGCTCGCAACTGGTCGAGCGCTCGGGCTCGACGATGAGCGAGATCGTGCAGGCCATTTCGCGCGTCAGCTCGATCATGGGCGAGATCGCGGCGGCGGCGAATGAGCAGAGCACCGGCATCGATCAGGTGAATCTCGCTGTCGCGCAAATGGATGAGGTCACGCAGCAGAACGCCGCGCTTGTCGAGCAAGCCGCGGCGGCCGCCGGTTCGCTGGAGGAGCAGGCGAGAAGGCTCAGCTCGGCGGTGGCGGTGTTCCGGACAGACGGCGGTTCATCGTCGTCGCACGGCCTTGCGGGCTCACGCGGCCGTAACGTTGATGGTGTTGCGGAAACGTCTGTGGCGAACACGGCAGATCAGTTCGCTACCGCTTGAGGTTTTCGCGCCCGGTTTCGCGCGTGTTTCGCAGGGCGTGGGGCGCGTCACCTCACATGGCCGCGTGCCCCTTGCTCAATGGCGCCGCTCATCAGGCAACGCGGCGTCCAGAAGGTGCCGCAACAAACCAACTCGCTGTACCCGCGCCGCTCTACTGCATAGTCGCGTAATACTTCGCGAGGCTGTCAATCTCCGCTGACGTCATCTTCCGCGTGACATTACGCATCTGCTCGTTGATGTCGTTGTGACGCGTGCCTGAAGCAAACGCCCGCATTTGCGCAGCAAGATAAATCGACGACTGTCCGCCGAGCCACGGCGCGGAACCTTTGCGATCGAGCTGCCCGTGGCACGCGGCGCACGGCGCGATGTTGCGCTGGGGATCGCCCTGCATCGCGAGGCGCACGGCGGTCGCATCGGGCGTGCTGCCGGTGGGCGCGACTTCGGCCGCCGGACCGCGCGGCAGCGACGCATAGTAAGCCGCGAGATCGTGCAGGTCCTGATCGCTGCGAGCCGCGACAATGGGCTGCATGATCGAGTTTTGCCGCACGCCTTGCTGATAATCGCGCAGTTCCTTGTAGACCACGTCCGCGTATTGACCGGCTAGTGCGGGCGCGGTGACTTGCACCGTGCCGAGCACGCCGTGGCACATCGAGCAATTCTGCGTGGCGATCGTCGCGCCGCGGCCGATTGAATTGGCATCGGCTCGCATGCGCCGCAGCGGTGGCAACACGACCACGTCGCTCGGCGCCGGGCCGCTGATATTCGCGCCGCTATACCAGCTCGACGGCACGCCCGCCGCGCCGCAGATGGTCGCCCACAAGCCACGGTTCGCAAATGCGCTGTTGGCGGAAGGCAGCCAGACGAAGCCGATCAGTATCGAAACGACGGCAATTGCGAGCGTGCCGCCGATACTCACCGTGAACCACGGATTGCGCAAGCTGAAGACGCGTTCCTGATTCATCGCTGTGCTCCAACGACGACCGCCGGCACGGACGTCTGCGGCAGTTTCAGCAATTGAACGATCGGCACGCTGTAGTTGACGACGGTGAGACCGATCATCAACGCCACCCATAAGCCGAAGGTATTGAGCGCGGCCGGCACGCGCTCGACCGGATGCACCGCGCTCGCAAAACGGAAGCCCTGTTGCGGAACCGCGGGGCCGAATTGCGACTTCGCGAGAATGTAGATGAAGAGCGCGCCCGATACGGCGAGCACCAGGCCGCCCACCGCCGACATGCCGACCCAGAACGCCTGCGCCTCGAGGCCCGGCATCTGATAGTCGTAGTAAGCCATGCGACGCGGCGCGCCGAGCAGGCCGACGTAATGCCACGGCAGCGTCACCACGAGCATGCCGATGAACCACAGCCACAACTGGGTGCGCACGAGTTTCAGCGAGACGATCGCGCGGCCCGTCAGTTGCGGCCACAGTTCATAAGCAATCGCGAAGTACATGATGACGATCGCGCCGCCGAAAATCAGGTGGAAATGCCCGGTGACCCACTGCGTGTTGTGCACCGTGGTGTTCAGCTGATAGCTCATGTTGATCAGGCCGCCGGCGCCGCCGAGTCCGAGCATGACGAACGAAAACGCGACCACCAGCATCATCGGGTTCTGCCACGGCAAGGCCGTGAGCCAGCCGAACGCGCCCTTGCCGCCGCGCAGCCGTCCGGCAATTTCCACCGACGCACAGATCGTGAACACTGTCAGCAGCGTGGGCACGGAAACCATTCCAGTGAAAACCGCGTGCAGGAACTTGAAGCCCGAGCCGACCTGCGGATCCGCGAACAGATGGTGAATGCCGATCGGCATCGCGAAAACGAGAAAGAGAATGAACGACACGCGCGCCATCGAATCGCTGTAAAGCCGCCCATCGATTGCACGCGGCACGAGCGTGTAGTACGCGATATACGCGGGAATCAGCCAGAAGTAGACGATTGCGTGAAGCGTCCACGAGAACAGGACGCGTGACAGGCCGGCGTCGATCGTATTCGTGATACCGAACGCCACCGGCAGGATCTGGAACAGAATTTCGACTGCGGCGCCGACGGCGGTCCAGGCCCACAGATACGCACCGGCGACATTCGCGAACATTGCGAGCGGCACAGGCTTGCCGGGATTCGCGCGCCTCCAGACCCGCAGGTTCACGTGCATCAGCGCGACCCAGATCCAGGAACCGACCACGACCAGCACGACGCCGAGATAATAGAACGGACTGCCAATCATCGGCGGATAGAAGGTGTAGAGCACCGAGGCCTTGCCGAGCGCAACGGGCACCATTGCCATCACCGCGCCGACCGCCAGCATGATGAACGCGGCCCACGCCCATTTGAGGCCAGCGAGGCGCTGCCCGAGTGCGAGCTCGACGATGGCATAACCGAAGCCCATCGAAACCAGAGTCGGCAGCACGTATGCCATGACCGAGCCGTGCGCGGTCACGGAGCGGTAGTAGAGCTCAGGGTCGCCGATCCACGGGGCGAGGGGACTGCGCACCAGCATCTGCCACGCGCCGAGAAAGAGCGCAATGATGAACGCGATGAAGGCGAGCCAGAAATGCGCGAGAACGAGTCGCTTAGCGTGAAACACAGCTCAGCCTCCGTGATTGTCGGGCCTGTTCGAAGAAGGCCGCCTTGTCGATCACCTTCACATGCGCCCACATCGCCTGATGGCCGAAGCCGCAGAACTCGTGACAGGGCATGGTGTGATCGGCGGGCGCGTCGAAGCGCGTGTCGAGCGTCGCGACGTAGCCGGGCACGACCATGGTGTTGACGTTCGTGTCGGTGATCAGCAGGCCGTGCACGACGTCCGCGCTCGTCGCGCGAATCTTGATGGGCGTGTCCGCGGGCACGAGCAGGCACTGTGGCGTGAACGAGTATTGCTGCGCGATGAAACGCACCACCACCGAGCCGTCCGGCTCGAGCGCGCTGCCGAGATTGTCTTCAACGAATTCGCCCGAAAGTTGCAGGCGCGACGGGTCGATGGTTTCCACACGCGACGGCGGCATCATCGCCCAGTGCAGTCCCGAGAAGACGATCACGGCGAGCATCAGCAGAATCAGCGCGCCGACAAAAATCGCCCAGCGGCGTTCGGCGCGGACGGCGACTGCGTGGCCGCTGCCTGGCGGGTGTTGGGAGTCGGGGGAATGGGTGGACATGATCAGTGGATCAGTGGACGACGCCGCGCGGCAGGAACACGAGGAAGTAGAAGCCGAACCAGACCGCCATGACGATCAGCGTGGCCACGCCCGCGACGGCAACGGCGCCGTGCGGACCCGCGGCCACCACACGTTCGACTTCTTCATCCGTGGATGGACGCACAGTGCGCGTATCGTTCGCTTCCATGTCAAGGCTTCTCCAGTTTCCGATGCAGCGGCGAGTGGCGGCGGCGGTGTCGTTAATGCAGCGGCGCGTTGCGCAGTTCGTTGACCTCGCGCGCGGTCACTGGCTTGCCGTGATTGCCCCACGCGGTACGAATATAGGTCACTACGGCGGCGGCTTCCGTATCGTTCAATTCCTGCGCGAAGGGCGGCATGCCATAAGGCTCCGGATTGCGTTTCGTGCCAGGCGGGAAACCGCCGTTCAGCACGATGCGGATCGGGTTGACCGCGGAGTCCATTTCGATCGACTGGTTGGCGGCGAGCGGCGGATAGTGCTGCAACTGACCCTCGCCCTTCGCGCCGTGACACAGCGCGCACTTGTCGCCGTAGATCTTCTCGCCGAGCGCGAACAGGTTCGTGTCGGCCGCTGCAGTCGGGCCCGACTTGCGTCCGCGATTGTCAGGCAGCGTCTTCAGGTACACGGCCATTGCCTTGACGTCTTCGTCGGTCATGTATTGCAGGCTGTGGTACGTGACCTCGGCCATCGGGCCGTAGACCGCGCCGCGGTCCGAAATGCCCGCTTGCAGCAGATCGACGATGTCCTTGATGCTCCAGTCGCCGAGACCGCCGTCCTTGTCCGAGGTGAGCGAGGGCGCATACCAGTTCTGCACCGGGATCAACCCGCCGGCAAACTGCTCGCTTTGCGACGAGCCGCCGAGCATGTTGATCTTGGTGTGGCACATCGTGCAGTGACCGAGCCCTTCGACAAGATACGCGCCGCGATTCCATTCGACCGAACGGGTCGGGTCGGGCTTGAATTCGCCCTCGCGGAAATACAGCGTGCGCCACCCGTATAGCAATTTGCGCTGGTTATATGGAAAGCGCAGCGTGTGCTTGCGGTTAGCCTCGCGCACCGGCTCGACGGATTTCAGATAGGCGAAGATCGCGTCCGAGTCCTCGCGCGTGACCTTGGTGTACTGCGCGATCGGCATCGCGGGATAGAGCAGCGCGCCCTCGGGCGTGATGCCGGTGCGCATCATGCGGAAGAAGGCCTCCTTGCTCCACGTGCCGATGCCGTATTGCGCGTCCGGCGTGATGTTCGGCGAATAGAGCGTGCCGAACGGCGTTTCCATCGCGAGGCCGCCCGCGAACAGCCTGCCGCGCGGTGCAGTGTGGCACGCCACGCAGTCGCCCGCGCGCGCGAGGTATTCGCCGCGTTTGACGATGTCCGGGCGGGTGTCGGCAGAAGTGCCGGCTTTGGCCGGCTGCGCGCTTTCCGCGGCGCGAGCTTCGGCGACGAGGAGCGGCGATGGCACATGCATGCGGACAAGCATCGCGCTGCCGGTTACGAGCACGACGGCGACTAACAGCGAGAAACGGCGGCGCATCAACAGGCGAGGAGAACGAAGTAGCGATTTCATTGCGGTTGGCTCCCGCATGCGAGAGGCAACCGCTTCGCCGATGCCGGCGCGGGCCGCGGGTCGGCTGGGCGCGCTTGCCGCGCAAGCCACGTGGAGACGGCGGTGATGTCCTTGTCGGTCAGCTTCACGGCAATGGAGCGCATGCAATCCGGCGCGAGCGCATGGCGGGTGCCCGAGCGCCATGTGCCCATTTGCCCGGCGATATAGCTCGCATGCAAACCGAGCAGGCCAGGAATGCCCGGCTGCTGACCGGTCATGCGCTCGCCATGACACGCGATGCACGCGGGAATCTTGCGCGCGGGGTCGCCTTGCATCACGAGCCGCTGACCGGCGGCAAGCACGGCTGGCGTCACGTGGGACTGGTCGGCATTGGGATAGGGCGGCTGAAGCTCGGCGAAATACTGGCTGATCTTGCGCAGATACTCGTCGGGCAGAAAGGCGACGAGATAACCCATTGGCGGATAGGTGCGGCCGCCGTCGCGAAAGGCGCTTAGCTGATTGAACAGATACTCGGCGGGCTTGCCCGCGATACGCGGGAAATAATCGTTGTTGAGGCCTTGACCTTGCACGCCATGGCAAGAGGTACAGGCCCGCACGCGTTCGTCCATGGCCGAAGGCATGGCGCCGGCCGCGGCACCGGCCGCGATTGCGGTGCCGCTCCACAACATGTGAAGCACGAACACAACGGCAAATCCCAAAGCTCTACGATGCACGTCGGGCCTCGCTGGGGAACGTTCTTTTATCGATTCTGCTTCACCTGCATTCGCGGCTGGATTTCCATCCAGCCGTGATATGCCACGCACAGCGGGTCTACCACTTTCTCTACTTTCTCTTTACGGCAGCTTCAGACAGACCGCGTCAGACAGCAATGGAAGCTTATTCTGGATGGCAAGAGCTGATTCGCCATGGCAATACAATTGCTTGATCGAAATCAATCACGCCCATGAATGCGCCGCGCCGCGGCGGCTTATGCATTGCCTGATTGATGCCCGACTGCAAGATGACCTATGGCACGTTGAATGGGTTCATTGATTCGTCTCTGACCATCATAGGTGCCGTTCAAGGCGCTTTCAACACCTCTATTCGTTTTGCATTGCAATCGGCATTCACCTGCGAATGTGATCGTTTGATGTACTTAACTGAAGAGCCGCATCAACGCTATGCGTGCATTGCTTACCCGCTCGCTCTCGCCAATCCGGCCAGGCAATAGATGAAACTCGACAGCCGGCAATGCGGGCAAACCGATGCCGGGTGGGCAGGCCACTACGCCCGCTCCAATCGACGATTCGTTCAGGCACGAAATGCCGAGCCCGGCCTTCAGCGCCAGTTGCAATCCGGCCACGCCCGAGGCGGAGTGGGATATCACATACGGCACTCTGTTTTCGTCGAGTAGCTTGACGACGAAGCGCTGCAACTGACAACTCGACGGCAACAGGACAAGTTGATATGGCGCGGCCGGTCGCGGGCTTGCGTCGGCGGCGCTGGCCCACAAGAGTTTCTCGCGCCGGACGACGGTGCCCTGGACGCCGCCGCGCGTGACCGGCGCACGCGGGTTGCGGGCGACTAGCCGCAACGAAAGGCCGATGTCGAACGAGGCGTCGTCGCCGGCCTGGCTGTCGATCACGGCGCTCGGCAACACGGTGACATGCAACTTCAGCCGCGGATGCTGCTCGGCGAACGTCTTGAGGATGCGTGCGACGTCGTGGGGGCGGTAGTAGTCCGTGACCGCGATGCGCAGTTCGCCGTCGAGCGTGCGGCCTTGCAGATCCTCGAACGCCGCTTCGTTCATCGCGATGATGCGTCGCGCGTGCTCGAGCAGTCGGCTGCCGGCGGGCGTCGCGCTCACGCCCTGCTTGCTGCGCACGAAGAGCGGCTGGCCGGCGCGCTCTTCGAGCTTTTTCAACTGCTCACTGACCGACGATTGCGACAGGAACACGCGCTCCGCCCCCGCCGAAACGCTGCCTGAGTCGGCGACGGCGACGAAGGTGCGCAGCTGGGTAAGGTCGAATCCGCGCTGGCCCATGTTTCGGTTCTCCCGATGGGTAAGATCTGATTTTCCGGCTTTTCCGATGGCTCACGTCGCCGTAGCATACCTTCGAAATCATCGCGGAGGGAATCATGGCAGACGGATTGGCGGCAAGCGGCCTCATAACTGGGGTCCGCCCGGAGAGCCACAGATGGAAGGTGCTCGGCGTGGGATTCGCGGCGAACGCGAGTTTTTCCGCGGCGTTTTCGGGCATTCCCACGACGGCTGTCTATTTGCGCTCCGGTTATCACCTGGGTAACGACGGCCTTGGGCTCGTCCTCGGCATGCTCGGTCTGGGCATCGCAGTGAGCGAACTGCCGTGGGGACTGTTGACGGACCGCTGGGGCGATCGTCGCGTGTTGCTGTTGGGGCTTCTTTCGACCGCAGCGGCGCTCGCCGGCCTCGCGGTGTTTGTCGCGCCGTCCGGCTCGCATGTGCCTCGCGTTTCGACGCTTGCGCTTGGATTGCTGCTCGTCGGCCTGCTTGGGGGCAGTGTCAACGGCTCGAGCGGTCGCGCGGTGATGGCGTGGTTTCGCGAAGGAGAGCGCGGGCTGGCAATGAGCATTCGTCAAACGGCGGTGCCCGCAGGCGGCGGACTCGGTGCGCTGCTGTTGCCGGTGCTCGCAGCGAGGTTCGGCTTCGTGAGCGTGTATGCGGTGCTGGCGCTGGCTTGCGCGATAACGGCGTCATTTGCGTGGCAATGGCTGCACGAGCCTACGCAGGCTGAAGATGGCGAGGCGCGCCTGGGCGGGGGAGGTGAGGGACATTGCGCGCAGGCGGCTTGGGGCGGCGATGCGGTGGGTGGTGCGCGGGCGGAGTGGGCCGTAGATGCGGTGAGTGGTGCGCGAGCGGAGCGTGCCGTGGATGCTTTGTGTGTTGTAGATATGGAGTGTGCAGCACGGACTGCTCGCACGCTTCGCGGGGGAAACGCCGTGCGAGCGGCCGACGCGGCTCGTGACATGCAGGGCACGAACAGCACGAACGGCACACACGCACTCATCCGCTCTCCGCTGCGCGAAATCGGCATCTGGCGCGTCGCGCTGGGAGCTGGCGCGCTGTGCGTGCCGCAGCTTGCCGTTGTGACCTTCGGAACCGTATTCTTGCATGACTTCGGTCACGCCGACGTGCTGACACTTAGCGTAGCAATGGCTGCAGTACAGGCCGGCGCCGCCATCGCGCGGGTCTGGAGCGGCAGGTGGACGGACCGGCGCGGCAATCGGCGCGCGTACATGCGCGGCTGCAGCCTGCTGACGGCGGTTCTGTTCGCCGCCCTCGCGCTCGCGACCGGCGTCGCCAGCATGCAGCACCTGACGGTCACAGGAACCACGCTGATGCTTGCGGCAATGATCGTGCTTGGCGGCGTGAGCGCGTCCGCATGGCACGGCGTCGCGTTCACCGAGCTTGCGACGCTCGCCGGCACGAAGCGCGCGGGTACTGCGCTCGCAATCGGCAATACCTGCGTTTTCCTCATGCTTTTTCTGACGCCGCTTGCAATTCCGCCGCTGCTATCGCTCGGCTCATGGCCGATGGTGTGGACGGTGGCCAGCGTGAGCGCGGCGATCGCATTGCGGATTTTCCCCCGCGCGAAACGCACTCAGCTCACGCGCGTGACCGCAAACTGAGATGCGGCTTGACGATTGTCAACCGGGCCGGTCCGGCCGGCGCGTCGCGTCTTGCGACTTTTATCTGCACGTCGTGCAAGCGAGCATCGATGGCACGCGGTTTCTCGCGGTAATCGCATCGTGCGCGGATTTTCCCGAATTATTCATTTTGAGTAATTAGGTCTTTTATCGTGGACGCGCCGCAAGCGGAACCTTGGCTAGGTTCAGAAGCGGGCAGCGCTCCGATTTTCGCTATGGACCCGGCGGTTATTTATTGCTCGCGCCGCGCGCTCACATTGAAAATATTTGGCGCCGGAACGCGCGTCGAACGTGTCAATCTGTTCTACGTCTGTAACAACGATTCCTACAACAAGCGAGAGTGGTCCGCGCGACAGTTCGAATCGTTCTCGCTTATCGCCAGCCGTTGATGCACGTGATGCGCGCATCGTCCTGATGTCGGTCACAACTAGCCCAATACTCCTGTGCGCACCGGCATCGCGTAGCGCTGCGAGCTTGTCGAGCAAGACCGAGCCGACGAACGGATTGCCGCACACGATCGACTAGCCTGCCAGCGTTGCCAGCACATCTGCGTCTCGCTTTCCCGAATGCTCGCAAGACCGCCCGACGAGTGCGAACGGCCGCTTACACTGCCTCTGTCGGGACTGCTCGCTGTAATCGTCAGAATCTTCGACGAAGGTCGCTCCATTGCGGAAATTCCCACTACTTCCGGATGCCATCGCCGCAGCGTTAGCCGGCAAAATCGCGATGTCATAGAAACACTTGGCTTTACTAACGATCATGGTTTATTCTCGTCCGTTTCCGATTTGCTGCGAGTCTTATATTTGCATCGCATATCTAAGCAATTAATCGATTGAGTGATTGAAGTGGTTTCAGATCGATCTTATGTTTAATTCCGCCGTAATGTTTGAAGATCGAGCAGGGCCAGTCGCGCGAGGCAAGGTGACGGGTAGGTCAGGATATGGAGAAGAGGCAGACGATGGGCGACACCGCTGAAATTGGCACGCCGGTCCGGGCGATCATCGCGGACGATCATCCGCTCGTGCTGTTGGCAATCGAAAATTTAATGGGCGGCTACCCGAACATGGAGGTGGTCGGCCGCGCGGGCGACACGACGGAACTGTTCGCCGAAGTCGAGCGCACCGGCTGTGACCTGGTGCTCATGGACCTCTACATGCCAGGCGGCGCGGATGGCAGTGGAATCGAGGCAGTGCGGCAGTTCAGGAGCCGTTATCCGAACGTGGCCCTCGTCGTGCTCACCATGGAAACGGAGGCCACCGCGCTGCAAAGCGTGATCTCGCTCGGCGTGCATGCGCTCGTCAGCAAGCGCGACCGCATCGATCTGATCCACGTGGCAATCGTGACGGCGCTCGCGGGCGAATGCTATCTGGGTCCGGCCGTGCGTGCGCTGATTGCGGAGGCAACCGCAATGCAGCGGCTCGACTTCGTGCGCTCCGTGTTGTCGCGGCGCGAGCTTGAAGTATTCACTCAGTACGCGTCAGGGCTCGGCGTCACGGAAATTGCGGGCCGGCTCGGGCGCAGCGTGAAGACGATCAGCGCTCAGAAATGCACCGCCATGCGCAAACTCGCGCTTCATAGCGACGCCGAATTGTTCCGTTTCGCTGTCGAGCACGGCGTGGTGTCCGAGGCGCGTGTCGAAGGCCGTTAGCGAACGGGCAAGTCGAAGATAGAGGTCGCGCGCAGGCCGCGTGACGAACATAAAATGCATTGGCGTTGTCCGGGGAAAGTACTTCTGTACTGGGCAGCCCAGTCGATAAGACAACAAAACAATGGCAAACAAAATCCGCGTTATCCTGGCGGACGACCACGACTGCGTCCGTGTCGGCGTGACGAGGCTGTTGCGCGCCACGCCTGATATCGAAGTTGTCGGGGAGGCCAGCGACACGCCAGGTCTCGCCAAACTGCTTGATAGCTGCAATTGCGATGTGATCGTCACCGACATCGGCATGCCGGGACTCGACGGCGGCGCCAACTCGGTTTCGTTTCTGCGCCGCGTGTTGCGAGGGCGCGCGCATCCGCCTGTCGTCGTGCTCACTATGATCGGCCGTTCGCACATGCTCTCGGGTCTGTTGCATCTGGGCGTCAGCGCCATAGTCGACAAACGCGACACCACAACACATCTGATCGACGCTGTCCGGGCAGCAATGGCGGCAGACGTCTATCTGTCAGAGCACGTGCGCATGGCAATGAAAATCACGGAGGCACCGCCGCAACTGCGCGACGGCATTCTGAGCGCGCGAGAGTGGGAAATTTTCCAGCTTTACGCGCAAGGTCTGGCGGTACACGAAATTGCTGATCGCCTGCAGCGCAGCAGCAAAACCGTCAGCACTCAGAAGCGTACCGCCATGCGCAAGCTAGGCCTCGACACGGACTCCGATCTTATCGACTACGCGCGGCAGATCGGTCTGATCTAGCGGCGATCGTGGCACCCCCCGCCTTATACCGACATCTTGCGGTCCCAAAATTAGGAGTCTTCTGATTGGTCGACGCGCCTTGTCACTCCATAGTTGCGAATTAGCTTGGGCTTTTGCTGAGGTTGGCCTGCTGGAAGCAGTTCGTTCCTGAGGCCGGCCCGCTCAAAGCCGGGGATCTGAGGCGGGTGTCTGCGGAATCACGCAGCGCCGTCTGCTTCGTATAGCGACAGGAGGGCGGCATGGCCGTGCTAGGTAAGCGGTTGTTGGTAGAAGGCGTGGGTACCGCATGGCTTGTGTTTATCGGCTGCGGCAGCATCGTATTGAACACCGGCGCCGTTCAGCAGGGATACGGCGTACTCGAGGTCTCGCTTGCTTTCGGTCTTGCGTTCGCGACGGCCAGCTACTGGTTCGGCGAAACGTCGGGCGCGCATTTCAACCCGGCCGTCACGGTCGGTTTCACTGCCGCGCAACGGTTTCCCGTCAAAGATCTTCTGCCCTACATCGCCGCGCAGATTCTCGGCGCCGTCGCAGCCGCGGCTTTGCTTGTCTATGTGGCGAACGGTCGCCCAGGATTTGCCTTGGGCGCAAGCGAATTCGCTGCTAACGGTTTTGGCGACCATTCTCCTTCGGACTACAAACTTCACTCGGCGCTCGTAATCGAATTCGTGCTGTCCT
Organism: Burkholderia sp. WSM2230; assembly: GCF_000472445.1. Taxonomy (GTDB): domain Bacteria; phylum Pseudomonadota; class Gammaproteobacteria; order Burkholderiales; family Burkholderiaceae; genus Paraburkholderia. The sequence continues at coordinate 16,368 of NZ_AXAJ01000002.1, read as the reverse complement.
TCGCGTTCGTCATGGTGAGTCTCGTCGTGGCTTCGCGCTACAAGGCAGAGCCGGGTGGACCGATGGTCGTAGGCGGATGCCTGGCACTTATTTATCTGGTGTCGATTCCGGTTACCAACGGCTCGGTCAATCCCGCACGCTCCACGGCGCAGGCGCTTTTTGTCGGCGATTGGGCGCTCGACCAATTGTGGCTCTTCTGGGCTGCGCCCATGTCCGGCGGGGTCGTCGCGGGTTTTCTGTTCTCGTTCCTCGATGGCAGATCGGATCAGTCCGCCGCTGCGCTTGCCGACGGGCAAAGCGAAGCCGCCTGAGGCGCACCGTGCCGTTGAGTCCCGTCTTCATGCGCTTCGAAATGGCTGCGATAGCACGCGTGCTGCGGCGCGTGTCCATGTGTCTCGTCGGGCTAAGTTTATTCGCGGCGGCGCAGTTCGCAGCTGCCGCACAGCCGTTCGGCGACTCTGCCTCGAGGCAGACAGCGGAACGTTTTCCCGAGAAAATCACTGTCGGCGTACTCGCGGACAACTGGCTGCCGTTCGACGCGCTGCAGGACGGTCGGCTCAGCGGAATGAGCGTCGACTATTTGCGCGCGCTCGTCGGGCCGGGCGTCGTGATCGAGGCAAAGGCGTTTCCGGACATGCCGCAACTGCTCGCCGCCGCGTGCGCCGGAAAATTCGATCTTCTGATGAGCGTTGCCCGCACACCGGAGCGCGAACGCTGCATCAGTTTCACGGCGCCGTATTTTCGCGCGTCGACCTCGGCGGTGGTCCGCAGAGACGGCGAACTCTACGAAGGCGCGGCGCGCATTGCGGCAGCATCCATCGCCATCGAGAAGGGCTTTGCGCTCGAGCGCTCGTTGCGCGAGCGCTTTCCGCGTGCCCAGATCAGTGTGTTCACGTCCACGCACGCGGCACTCGCCGCCGTGGTCCACGGCGAGGCGGACGTCTACATGGGTTTCACGCCGGCCGTCCAATATGCGCTCGCGACTGAAGAGTTCCGCAATTTGCGCGTCGCATTCGAGGAAAGCACCCGAAGCGCGGAACTGCGTTTCGGTGTGCCGCGCAGTCGGGTTGCGCTGCGCGACAGCCTCGATCGCGCGCTGGCATCCATGACTCAGGCCGACGAGACGGCAATCCGCGTTCACTGGCTTTCCGGTAATTTCGGCGCAAAGCCGGAGCCCGTCACATCGCGTCTGGAGTTGACGGAGCAGGAACAGGCCTGGCTGCGTTCGCTGCCGCCGTTGCAGGTCGGCTTCGACAGCAGCTGGGCGCCTTTCAGCTACATCGACACTTCCGGGCGCCCTGCCGGCATTACCGCCGACTACCTGGCTTACCTGAGCCGCACGCTTGGCGTGGTGTTCAATCGTGCGCGTCAGCCTGACTGGCCGAGCACGATCGACGCATTCCAACAAGGCCAGCTTGCGATTCTCACCACGGGCTCGAGCAATGATCCGCGCCTCGCGAAGGCGCAGCATACCCGTGCGTACGAAAGCTATCCACTGGTGATGGTCGGCCGTGACGACGAGCCCGCCGCACGTTCGCTCAGCGATTTCGCTGCACGTCGCGTCGTGGTGTCCTCGCATGTTGCCGGCATCAATCCGCTCGCGTTCCAGCGCATCCCGGCGGACCACGTGGCCGTCGCTCCAAGTCTCGACGAGGCGCTGCGCATGGTGGCTTCCGGCGAAGCAGATGTGGTGGTAGAAAACGTAGCCGCAGTGGACGTCGTGCTCAAGCGGCAATACGCGGGCGTGCTCAAGATTCTCGGCACCGTCGGCGAATCGGACGCGCTCGACTTTGCCGTGCGCGCCGATCTGGCTCCGCTCGCCGGTCTGATCGACCGTGCGCTACTGGCCATGCCGCCGGCCGAGAAACAGCGCATCCGGCGAACCTGGGTGACCGGCAATGCGGTGGGAACGGGTACATGGAGTGTTTCCGCCGTGCGCCTCTTGCCCGTGCTGATCGGTATCGGCGTTGCGTTGCTTGTCACGTTGCGCGCGTATCTGCTTTTGCAGCGCGAAGTCAGGCGCCGCAAGAAGACCGAGCGCGAGCTGGCGCTGCAACTGAACTTCCAGGAAACCATGATGAAGATGGTTCCCTATCCGCTCGTCGCGCAGGATCTGCAGGGCCGCTATATCGCGGTCAACGGAGCCTATGAGCAAGCGTGCGGGCAAAGCCGCGAGGCAGTGCTCGGACGCACCACGATGGAAGTGCAGACGTGGGGCGAGGCGAACATCCAGGTGCTCGACAAGATGCGGCGCGACTTGCTGCAAGGCGGCGACATGGCGCAGGTCGAGCTTCAGTTCGAGCGCAGCCCGGGCGATTTGCGGCACGGCCTGTTCTGGACGAGCATCTGCCGCGGCAATGACGGTCAGCCGGTCTGCTCGCTCGGCACCATGGTCGACATTACCGACATCCGGCGCGCCGAGATGCGCGCGCGCGACACTGAACGGCGGCTGTTCGACGTCACGCGTTCGTTGCCGGCCGTGGTGTTCCAACTGCGCCGCACGCCGGAGGGCGCCTATTCATTCCCCTACATCGGCGGTGCGCCGAGACTTCTGCTTGGCCAGGGCCAGGCGAGATCCGCCTGTCGCGATCACGCGGATTTCGGGCGCATTTGTGCCGAAGACCGCTCGTACGTGATCGCCGAACTCGAGCGCTCCGCGCGTCTCGAGACGCCGGTGCTCATCGAGTTTCGCCTGGGCGCCGAGCAGGAGTTCAAGTGGACTCGTGCGGAACTGGTGCCGCGCCGCGAGGCGGACGGAAGCGTCGTGTGGAGCGGCTATTGGGTGGACGCGAGCATCGAACATGCGCGTGCGGAGGAACTCGCTCGTGCGCGCGACGTCGCAGAGGCCGCTTCGCGTGCCAAAGACGACTTCTTTGCAATGATGAGCCACGAAATCCGCACGCCGATGAACGGCGTGCTCGGACTCGTCGAAGTGCTGGAGCGCACGCCGCTCAATGCGGACCAGGGCGAAATGCTCGGCATGATTCACGAGTCGGCGGGCGCGCTCCTGCAAATCCTCGACGACTTGCTCGATTACTCGAAGATCGATGCGGGGCGGTTGACGATAGAAGCGGAGCCTATCGACCTGCGCGAACTGGTGGACAACGCGGTGGGCTTGCTCGCCGGGCGCGCGCACGAGAAGGGCCTGAAAGTCCGGGTGGACATTGCGTCTGACGTAGCCGCCACTCTACGGGGCGACAGCGTGCGGTTGCGGCAGGTGCTCTTCAACCTGCTCGGCAACGCGATCAAGTTCACGCCCGAAGGCCAGGTGGACGTGAGCGTAGCGGTCGTCGAGCAGACGGAGGAGCAACAGACAATCGAAATGATCGTCGAAGACACCGGTATCGGCATCGCGGCTGACGTCCAGGCAAAACTGTTCGAGCCGTTCGTGCAGGCGGAGTCGTCCACCACGCGCCGCTTCGGCGGTACCGGCCTCGGTTTGACCATTTGCCGCAAGCTGATCGAACTGATGAACGGTTCGCTGGCGCTGGACAGCGAACCGGGCCGCGGGACCCGCATGACGGTGCGGCTCAGCCTTCGGGTCGAGACGCCGGGCTATTCGGTGAGCGGTTTGCGCGACAAGCGCTGTCTCGTCGCAACCAACGACGCGCGAGTCGGCCAGGCGCTGGTCCACTTCGGACAAGCGCTGGGACTTGATCTGCGCCGTGTTCCCGCCGACGCTGCGGAATTGCGTTGCAGCGCCGCGATGAGCAACGTGGATTTGCTCTTCGTGAGCGAGGACGTAACTTTATCGGCGAACATCAAACGCAAGCTGCGCGTGATATCGCTGACGGAAAAAGTGAAGCCGACCGGCTATCGCGTTATCGAAGACAACGTGCGCCTCAGCGTCAATCCAATATCGTGGCGTGGCCTCGGCGCGGCGTGCGCCGCGGCCATGACGGGACTTCAGTCGGCGCCGGCGCCTTCGGCTGGTGCGGGCCGCGCGTCTGAAGGCATCACCGCGCCGCCGGACCGCGAGCGGGCCATGGCCAGCGGCCGTCTGATTCTGGTCGCTGAAGATCATCCGGTGAATCAGGAGCTGATTCGCCATCAACTGGCGCTACTTGGTTTCGCGTGCGACGTCGCGAACGACGGCGCCGAAGCGCTGGCCGCGCTTGAGCACACCAGTTATGGATGCCTGATCACCGACTGCCACATGCCGAACCTGTCTGGCTATGAATTGACGCGCCGCGTCCGCGAGAGAGAGCGCGAGCAGGGCGGTTCGTATCGTCTGCCGATTCTCGGGATCACCGCGAACACTGCGCCAGAAGACCTGCGCCAGTGCCGCGAAGCAGGCATGGACGAGAGCCTCGTCAAGCCGACCCGGCTCGCCACACTGCGTGAGTACCTGAACCGCTGTTTCGGCACTGACAGCGGCTGGCAGTCAGCGCCGGCCGACACTGTCGACGTCGCGGAAACTGCCGGATCGACGTCAGCGGCCGCAGAGCCGTTCGTCCCGGTCGATCTTGGTCATATGACGCAATTGTGGGGGAGCGAATCGACGGTCAAGGCTTTGCTCGATTCGTTTGTTTCTTCCGTACGCGAAGACATTCAGTCGCTTGCGCCGTTGCTCGAGAATGTGGACATGGTCCGCGTGCGCGAATGGCTTCATCGAGTGGCTGGAGCGGCGAGCGTGCTGCAATACCCGCCTCTCATCAGCGCGCTCGACGAGTATCGCCGCGCGATCCTGAGTACGCCAGAGCGCGCGCGCCGCGACGGACTTGCGCTCATCGACAAATGCAATGCAATGCTCGACGGCATCGAGCAGCAAGCCGCGTTGCTTGCCTGAGCGCTTACTGTTTGCGGGCGGTCCCATTTGCCGGACAGCGTTGCCTATCGCCACACCCGAAACACGCGGCGAAAAAGCGCAGCCGAAAAAAAAACGCGGCCGAAGCCGCGTTAAAGATTTGGAGACATCCCTCGATGAAGGAGTCACTTCTCGCGAGGCCAAAGCATACCCGGGATCGCGCCGATGATTCATTACAAAATCCGCAAATAACTGTTCAAAAAAATCGCAAAAAGCGCACAGGCCGCGCGTTGAGCGCGCATCGAGTGTGCATTGAGGGCGCATCGCGCACACTGAGCCGCGCATCATTCGCCCGCAGACCGGCGCAATTTCCGTCACCGACGTCCGCCCACGATTTGCACTAGTATGTGATGGCTTCGCGGCCGGCCGACGTGTCGGCGCCGAGGCGCAACTAGTCGGAGAAGACCATGATTACGCTAAAAAAACTGAATCTGGCTGTGGCTTTGTGGGCGGCAATGGCGGGTGTTGCGTATGCTGACACGGTGGCGTTGAAGGCAGACCTCGAACCTTCCAGCGAAGTGCCGCCTCGTGTGAGTCACGGGCATGGCGCGCTTAACGCAACGTTCGACACGTCGGCGAAATCCCTGCAATGGACGGTGAGCTACGAAGGGCTGAGCGGTCCGGTCACTGCCGCGCATTTCCACGGGCCCGCGCCGGTTGGCCAGAACGCGAAAGTGCAGGTTCCAATTGACAAGAACGCACTCGCGAGTCCGATGAAAGGCTCGGCCACTCTCAATGAGCAGCAGGTGACCGACCTGATGGCGGGTCAGTGGTACTTCAATATTCACACCGCGCAAAATCCGATGGGTGAAATTCGCGGGCAGGTCTTGCCGGCGAACTAGCGCGCGAAACGAATCGCGGCCGCAGCTGCAGCCGCCACCGCCACCGCCACCGCAGCTGGAACCGGAACCGGAACCGGAACCGGAACCGGAACCGGAACCGGAACCGGAACCGCGGCCGCAGCCGCAGCCGCCACCGCCACCGCAGCCTCGCGCAACTCCGCGGCCGCGGCCTTTCAAAAAGAATAGAGGCCGCCATCCATTGGCGCACTGGCCAACGCAAGTACCATCAGGGGACGTTTCCGAAGGAGCATGTCCCGATGAGCTGGCAAAGCGCACTCGCGTGCTGGTATTTGCGTAGGCAGTTTCGCCCTCAAACCCTGAAGCCGCATGTCGATGTGAACCGGGCGCGCGCATTGACGGCGAAGCGCGCCTGGTTGCCCGAGGTACCGCGCGGCTGGCGTCTGCGAGAACTGGATGGCGCCGACGGCAAACCGCTGCGTGGCGAGTGGATCGAGCGCCCGGACGGCGAACGGGCGAGCGGCGCGTCGGCCATGGTGTTGTACTGCCATGGCGGCGGCTACTATTTCTGTTCGCCGCGCACGCATCGCTCGATTGCGTTCGGCCTCGCGACGCGCGCGAACGCGCCGGTCTTTTCGCTCGACTACCGCCTCGCGCCCGAGCACCGCTTCCCGGCCGCGCTAGACGACGCAACCGCCGCGTATCGTCAGTTGATCGCTGACGGCGTGGCGCCGGAGTCCATCGTGATTGCCGGCGATTCGGCCGGCGGCGGCCTTGCGCTCGCGACGCTGGTCGCGCTGCGCGACGCGGGCGACCCGCTGCCGGCGGGCGGGCTGCTGTTCTCGCCGTGGACGGATCTCGCGGCAACCGGAGCCAGCATCGTCGATAACGATGGCGTCGATCCCATGTTCAGCGGCCCGGCAATCGCAAGAGCCGCAAAGGTCTATCTCGGCGACATGCGAGCCACGCATCCGTACGCTTCACCGCTCTACGCGGACTTGCGCGGCTTGCCGCCGCTTTTCATGATGGCGGGCAGCACCGAGGTTTTGCTCGACGATTCGCGGCGCGTTGCCGCCAACGCGTGCGCGGCGGGCGTCGATTGCGAACTGGAGGTGTGGAACAAGATGCCGCACGTCTGGCCGATCTTCGCGCCGTTCATTCCCGAGGCGAACCGCGCGCTCGAGCGCGCGGCCGCCTTCATCAGGCGCGCGACGAGTCGCGCCTCGCATGCCGCTCAGGCGTCGAGCGTGACGTCGATAGTCTGATACGCGGCCTTCACCGTTTGCTCGCCGTACTGCCGCTCGAGCCGCCGCACGGTGAAGTGGCCGTGCGCGACCTGCTGGAAGTGGTCGATGAACACCGTATTCACCATCGCGCCGAGCACTGCGCCAATCGCGGGAATGGACTTCGCAGCGATCTGTTCGCTGACCTGCACCGAGAAGCGCGCGGCGATCGCACTAACGAGGCGCAGCAAGGCGGCGGAGCCGTGCGTGGTGAATCCCTTCGTCGCGATTTCTGACGACGCTTTCGATACCGCCTGCGCCAGCGCGCCGCGCATGATGAAGTAGCCGAAGTCGGCGTCGTCGTCCGCGGCGGACGTGCCGCCCATGCCCAGCACCGTCAGACATTGCAGCTGCGTGTCGATCGACCTCAGGTCCTCGCCCTCGCTGCGCGCAATGTCGCAGATCGAGCGGAACATGAGCGTTGTCGTGACCGGCAACTCGACGGGCAGTGCAATGAGGCCGAATGCGCCGCCGGCCGCGCCGGTGGTCGCGACTGCAAACTTGTGCAGCAGGTTGCTCGGCTTCTCGGGCGCGAGCCCCGCCGCGGCGCCGTCGCGCCGCCCGAGCGTGCGCAGCGCGATCGACAGACACTTGCGCAGCGCCAATTCGGTCGCGTCGGTCACCTTCTCGTTCGCGAACGCGGGCATGCGCGCAATCAGCTTCTCTAACGGCGCGCCGACGATGCTCGCCAGTTTCATCGCCAGCGCGGGGCTTTCCAGCTCGTGTTTCGCGCGACGCAGCGCGCTGAGATCTTCTTCCGACAACGATTGTGCTGCGAGCGAACTCGGCTCCATGTGCCTCCCTGGCGTCCTTCGATGTGCTTTCCCCGGTCGATACGGCCATGGCCCGGCCACTCGACGCCCTGCTTAGAGCGCCCATGCATGATATGATTCCCGAATCGTTTGACGCGTCAACTGTTGCTATATCAAAAATGGCTGTCCATACCGCCGCCCATCATTCGAGTGGGCAAGTCTTGCCGTTCCGGGAATCGCTGCTCGCGATGCTCGGCATCTCCTTCGTCACCATGCTGGTCGCGCTCGACCAGACGGTGGTTGGCACCGCGCTGCCCACCATCGTCGCCGAGCTGAAGGGCTTCGAGTTGTACGCGTGGGTCGCCACGTCGTACCTGCTGACCTCGGTGATCACCGTGCCAATCTTCGGGCGCCTCGGCGACTACTACGGACGCAAGCCGTTCGTGATCGCGTCTATTGTGGTGTTCACGGGCGCGTCCGTGCTGTGCGGCGTCGCCGATAACATGCTGTTTCTGGTGCTCGCGCGCGGCCTGCAAGGCATTGGCGGCGGCATGCTGGTCGGCACCGCGTTTGCCTGCATTCCAGACCTTTTCCCGGATTCCGTCGTGCGTCTGCGCTGGCAGGTGCTGATGAGTTCGGCGTTCGGCATTGCCAACGCGGTCGGGCCGTCGCTGGGCGGTTTTCTGACCCAGTACTACGGCTGGCGCTCCGTCTTCTACGTCAATCTGCCGGTCGGCATGCTGTCGCTGTTTTTCGTCTGGCGGTTTCTGCCGCATCTGCGGCATGTCGAGCATGAAGGCAAGATGCGGCTAGACTGGCCCGGCGCCGCGCTGATCGCGGTGGCGCTCGGCTCGCTGCAGTTGTTCGTCGAATTGCTGCCCAAGCATGGGCTGACATTCGGCGCATGCGCGTTGCTCGTGCTGAGCGTCGCTTCGGCATATGCGCTGTGGCAGTGGGAAAAGCGTTGCCCGACAGCAATCCTTCCCGTGGACATGTTCCGCAACCGGAGTCTCGCCGCGCTTTTCACATTGGCGGTGCTCGGCGGCTTCACGATGTTCTCGCTGCTGTTTTATGCGCCGCTGCTGTTCCAGGGCGGGTTTGGCATGTCGCCCAAGGAAGCGGGCGTGGTCATCACGCCGCTCGTCGTGTTCATTACGATCGGCAGTATCGCGAACGGCCGCGTGGTGTCGCGTGTGCGCAATCCGAATCTGATGCTGTATGTCGGCTTCGCGCTTCTCGCGCTTGCGTGCGTCGGCGTGGTGATCGCCACGCGTTCCATGCCGCATTGGCTGCTCATGTCGTTCATGGTGGTGGGCGGGCTTGGCCTCGGTTTCGTCATGCCGAATCTCACCATCTTCGCGCAGCAGACGGCCGGCCGCGAGCATCTCGGCATTGCAACGGCGCTGCTCCAGTCGCTGCGGATGATCGGCGGCATGATCGGCACCGCGCTCACCGGAACGCTCGTCAGCCATATGTACGCGAGCGGCGTGCGCAGCGCGCTGGAAAACGAGCGCGCCTCGCAATGGTTCGGCGATCTCAGCGATCCGCAGATCCTTATCAACCACGAAGCACAAGCAAGCCTGCTCGGCGAACTGGCACAGGCCGGCCATAATGGCGCGATGCTTCTGGAGACCGCGCGCGAGACGCTCGTCGCGGCGATCCACTTTGGTCTTGCGATGGCGGCCGTTATCGCTGTCGTGTCGGTATGGCAAAGCCGCCGTGTTCCGCCGATCAAGCTCCAGCGCAAGCTCGAGCCGGTGATTCATGCGGACTGATTTTCGTTTTTCAGCGTTATAGAACCATCATGGAAGAACAGGACCGCGTCGCCGTCATGCAGCAATTCGGCCGCACGTACCGGGCGTTCATGTCGGCGTTCGAGGCCCAGGTGGGTCATCCGTTGCCGCGCTGGCGCATCATGCTCGCGCTGCATGAGCAGGCCGGCGAGTCGTCGCAGAAGCGGCTCGTCGAACAATTGCGCGTGGACCCCGGCGCCTTGACGCGCCAGTTGAAAGCGCTCGAAGCATTGGGCTGGATTGCGCGCAGCATGGACTCGCGCGATAACCGCGTGACCAATGTGCGCCTGACCGAAGCGGGCTTGTCCGCGACCGAAGCAAGCCTGCCGCGCCGCAACGCCTTTCTGCGCGACACGGTGGCCGCGCTGCCTGACGACGCGCTGAGCGCGTTGTCAGGAGCGTTGAAAATGCTGGAGACAAGAATCGGCGAAGTTGCGTCGACGGCGAACGCCGGGGAAACGCCCGTTGAGGCTGCGGCTGAAGGCTCACGCGCGGAGCGCTGAACGCCCGCGCGCCCGCGGCTCGTCGACAATCAGAAGAAGGTTTCGATAACCTCGGTCACCCGATAAGCCGGATCCAGCACCAGCACCTGACGCCACTTGTCGAATGTGAGACACGGGTGCGAGATGTCGAACGCGATCATGTCGCCCACCTTCAGATCGGCGCCCGCGGGAATCCGCATATACGCGTGCTGATCCATCAAGCCGAAGATTTCCCAGCCTTCGCTCGGGGCGATGTCGCGCGGCGCCTGATGGCTTTCTCCTTCCTGGCCCGGCCGATAATGGCGCGCCGGCTCCGGCAAGCCCGCGTCGAATGCAGAGTCGCGCTTGCCGAGGCCGATGATCGCGCGATCCGGCTCCGGAATGGACTGCACATAGGCCCACAATTGCAGCGCGGGCAAGAGCCCTTCGCCCATTTTCCTCGCGACAGGATTGCGCGCGAAGATATCCGTCTGCGCCTTGCGATAAATGCCGACGTCATGCGTCAGGTAGCAGCCGGGGCGCAACACGACCTCGACCTTGCCGGTCTCCGACGCCTTCACGAATTCCTCCGCGACCACGTCATACCATGCCGAACCTGCGCCGGAGAGGATCGCCGGTGTGCGGTCGAAGCGTCCTTCGTCGATGAGCGCGCGCGTAACCGCAACCGCGCTTTGCAGGAACTCGCGCACCTCGTGCTCTTCTTTCAGCACGCCTTCATACAATTCGACGCCCGCGAGCTTCAGCACGCCGGGATAGCGGCCAATCGCTTCGAGCACTGCATTGCGTTGCGCTTCGTCGCGTACGCCGGTGCGCCCGCCAGGCACGCCCAGTTCGAGCAGCACCTGCAACGGCTTCTTCACCGACGTGAAAAAACGTCCCAATTGCTCGACGCCTTCCACTGAATCGACGAGACAGAAGAACTCGAAATCCGGATCGCTGAGCAACTCGGCGACCATCATCATGTTGCGGCGGCCCACCAGCTGATTGGCCATCAACACACGCGAGACGCCGCCGTGATAAGCCGCGCGCACCTGGTGCGCGGTGGCGAGCGTAATGCCCCACGCACCGGTTTCCAGCTGACGGCGGAACAGTTGCGGCGCCATCGTCGTCTTGCCGTGGGGCGCGAGCTTGACTCCGTATTCGGCGACGAATGCCTGCATCCATTTCAGGTTGTGTTCCACGCGATCCGCATAGAGCACGGCGGCGGGCAGACTGACGTCTTCGTTTAACAGATTCCATTCCAGACGCGCCGCGTCGGTGAGCTGAATGCTCGTGCCCGGAACCATGCCCAAGCCCTTGCTATAAGGATCAATCGTTGCGCCCTGATAGTTTGTAACTTTCATGTCTCCTGCTCCATCGTCCGGTTAAATTGCAGCGAAGTTGACTTTACCATGTTACCGAAAGTACGATGGGCGCAGAAATGTTATTTAGTACCATGATTTTGCCAGGAGCCCCGCCGGGCACGAGCAGCATGAACTCCACCGCCGAACCGCTGACTTTCGACATCGTCGCGCGCATTGCAGAGTGTGCGCCGGAGCTGCGCTCGGCCGAACGCAAGGTGGCCGCGCTGATTCTGGACGATCTGACGGGCGCGTCGCGCGCCAGCATCGGCGCGCTGGCGGAGCAGGCGCAGGTAAGCGTCGCGACGGTCACGCGCTTTGCGAAGGCGGTGGGCTGCCGCGACGTCCGCGAATTGAAGCTGCGGCTCGCGCAGGCCGCGGCGGTCGGGCAGCGGTTCTTGCAGACGGGCGCGCCCGGCGACGCGCCCGAGCACATCGCGACGCGCGTATTCGACGAATTGCAGACAGCGCTTGCGCACAATCATCAACTGCTGCGCCAGGCGCCGCTAGCCGAAGCGGCTGCCGCACTGCGCGGCGCGCGCATGATCTACGTGTTCGGCATGGGCGGCGGTTCGACCGCGCTCGCCGACGAAATGCGTTTCCGTCTTGTGCGCCTGGGCCGGCCCGTGGCCACGTACCAGGACGGCTTGTTGCAGCGCATGGTCGCGAGCACTGTATCGCGCGACACGGTGCTGATCGCGTTGTCCACCACGGGCCGCGTGCCAGAGATGGTGGAGAACTGCAAGATCGCGCGCAGCTACGGCGCGACGGTGATCGCGCTGACCGCGCCCGCGTCGCCGCTCGCGAGACTCGCCAACTGGGTGATCCCGATTGTCGCCTTTGAGACAGACTTTATTTACAAGCCTTCGTCGTCGCGCTACGCGATGATGTTGGCGCTCGATGTGCTCGTCACCGAACTTGCCGTCAGTCAGGGTGACGAGAGCCGCGAATTGCTGCGCCGCATGAAGCACGCGCTCGACACGCACCGTGGCGGCGGCGATCGACAACCGTTGGGTGACTGATAGGAGACTGATCCATGCACTCGCATCCCGAAGCCGCCGACACTTTGATCGTCGGCGCGCAACTGTATGACGGCACGGGCGCGCCGCCTGTCGAGCGCGATGTGGCGATCCGCGACGGGCGCATCGTCGCCATCGGCAATCTGTCGAACTGGCTCGCCGAGGACGTGATCGAGGCCGAGGGCCGGGCGCTCGCGCCGGGCTTCATCGACGTTCACACACACGACGACACGCATGTGATCCGCTCGCCGCAAATGCTGCCGAAAATCACGCAAGGCGTCACGACGGTGATTGTGGGCAACTGCGGCATTAGCGCGTCGCCGGTTGCGCTGAAGGGCGATCCGCCCGATCCGATGAATCTGCTCGGCGAGCGCGACGCGTTTCAATACCCGACTTTCGCGGATTACGTGAAGGCCGTGAACGCCGCCCGTCCGGCGGTGAACGTGGGCGCGCTGATCGGGCACACTGCCTTGCGCAACAATCAGATGGACCGCCTCGACCGTGCGGCCACGCCGCAGGAAATAGAAGGCATGCGCGCGCAGCTTGAAGAGGCGCTCGCGAACGGTGCGCTCGGCCTGAGTTCGGGACTCGCCTACGGTTCGGCCTTCGCCGCGCCCACCGAAGAAGTGATGGCGCTTGCCGAACCGCTCGCCGCCGCGGGCGCGCTTTACACCACGCACATGCGCACCGAATTCGACGCAATTCTCGACGCAATGGACGAAGCGTATCGCGTGGGCCGTCACGCGCGCGTGCCGGTCATCATCTCGCACCTCAAATGCGCGGGGCCGTCGAACTGGGGGCGCAGCGTCGAAGTGCTGGACTCGCTCGAAGGCGCGCGGCGCATGCAGCCCATTGGTTGCGACTGCTATCCGTACAACCGCAGTTCGTCGACGCTCGATCTGAAGCAGGTCACGGGCGACATCGACATCACGATCACGTGGTCCGAGCCGCATCCGGAAATGGCCGGCAAGCTCGTCAAGGACATTGCCGCCGAATGGGGCGTCACGCAGCAGGAAGCGGGCAAGCGCCTGCAGCCGGCGGGCGCGGTGTATCACAACATGTCCGAAGACGACGTGCGGCGCATCCTGTCGCATCCCGCGACCATGGTCGGCTCGGACGGCTTGCCGAACGATCCGCTGCCGCATCCGCGTTTGTGGGGCGCGTTTCCGCGCGTGCTCGGCCACTATGCACGCGACGCCGGCTTGCTGCCGCTCGAGGAAGCCGTGCGCAAGATGACGAGCCTGTCCGCGCGACGCTTTGGCCTCGTGCAACGCGGGGAGGTGCATATCGGCTATCACGCCGACCTCGTGCTGTTTGATCCGGCGAAAGTGCGCGACGCCGCGACGTTCGAGCAACCGCAACAGGCGGCCGACGGCATCGACGCCGTGTGGGTGAACGGCGTGCTGTCATACCGCAACGGCGAAGTGACGGGCGAGCGCGCCGGACATTTCGTGGCGCGCGGCGCGGCGTCGAAAGGCGACGCGCACGGCGCATTCTGATTAACCGGGCTAACCGGCCTGGCGATCTGTCTATCAAGGCACGCGCGGCTCGATGTCCGCGCGCGCCTCAACTTTGAGGAGTGTAACGATGAAGCGATATGGCGTTGAAGGCGGAAAGGGAACGGGCGGTCAGCACATGCCGTTTGCGCGTGCGGTGGAAGCCGACGGCTGGCTTTTCGTGTCGGGGCAGACGCCGATGGAAAACGGCGAGGTGATCAACGGCGGCATCGTCGAACAATCGCACAAGGCCATCCAGAACGTGTTCGCGATCCTGAAGGAAGCCGGCTACGGCGCGGAGCACGTGGTCCGCTGCGGCGTATGGCTCGACGATCCGCGTGACTTCGCGTCGTTCAACAAGGTGTTCCGCGAATACTTCGGCGACAATCCGCCGGCGCGCGCGTGCGTCGTTTCGTCGATGGTGATCGACTGCAAGGTCGAAGTGGATTGCGTCGCCTACAAGAAGCCGGCGGCCTGAGATGCTTGAGCGTTCGCCGCGGGACGTAGGCAAATGTCCGCGGCGATAACCTGAATGCCTGCTGGTGCCTGGGGACTTATTGCCGCGCGAGCCGCATGTTGTCAGGCATCGGCAGATTGTAGTTGGTGCGGAACGGGTTGATGTCGAGCCCGCCGCGCCGCGTGTAGCGCGCATACACCGCAAGCTTGACCGGACGGCACGCCTTCTGCACGTCGATAAAAATCTTTTCGACGCATTGCTCGTGGAAACCGGTGTGGTTGCGGTACGAGATGATGTAGCGCAAGAGGCCCGCGTGATCGATCTGCGGCCCGACGTAGTGAATCTGCACGCTGCCCCAATCCGGCTGGCCCGTAACCGGGCAGTTCGATTTCAGCAGGTTCGAGAACACCGTTTCTTCGACCGGCGCTTCGTCGAGCGCGGCTTTCAGCAGCGACGCGTCGGGCGTGTAGATATCCGTGTCCAGATCCAGCCGGTCGAGCGGCGTGCCTTCGAATTCTTCCATCTGCAACTTGCCGAAGTCGTGTGGCGCGGTCAGATAAACAGAGACCGTCGAGCCGCACGACGCAGACACGTCGCGCTTGATCGTGTCGCGCACAGCTTCGATCGACTCAAACGCGGTCTGCGCAAATGAGCCCAGATAAAGCTTGAACGACTTCGACTCGACGATGTTCGGCGAGTCCGCCGGCACAAAGAACGTGGCGACCGCGATCTGCGGTTTGCCGCGCTGATTGAGCCACGACAATTCATACGCGTTCCAGATGTCTGTGCCGAAGAACGGCAACTGCGCGCCGATGCCGATCGCGTCGCGCGCGTTGCTGCGCGCAATCGGAAAGAGCAGCGAAGCGTCGTACTGTTCGGTGTAAGTAGAGGCCTTACCCAGCGGAGATTGTTCGGGTGTCATGATGCATTCACGATGCCACTGAGCACATGCCCTGTCGCCGTCACGACGCGGGCCGATTCGCAGTGGCCAATTTGGTCGTCGAAGAAAAAGTCCGGCTCGAACTCGCGCAGGAATGCGCTTTTGTCCAAGCCGCCCAGAAACATCGCTTCGTCGATTTCAATGTTCCAGGCCATCAGGGTTCGGATCGCGCGCTCGTGCGCCGGAGCCGAACGCGCCGTCACCAATGCCGTACGAATATGCATCGGCGCGGCTTGATCCGCGAGTTTTTGCAGCCGATGAAGCGCTTCGAGCAAAGGCTTGAGCGGCCCGTCGGCGAGCGGCAGATCCTTGTTGTGCATCTCGTGGCCGACGAAGGCCCGCAAGCCGTCTTTCTGGAACACGCGCTCCGCTTCGTCGGAAAAGAGCACGGCGTCGCCGTCGAAAGCAATGCGGATTTCGTCCGGGTACTTGCTCGCCATTTTCGCCGATTCCGGCAACACGCGTGCGGCGGGAAAACCGGCGGCGAGCGCGTCGCGCACGTCGTCCTGATTCGCGGACAGAAAGAGCGACGCGTTCAACGGCTTCAGATAGGCGAACGGTGCACGTCCGCGCGTGAAGACGCCGCGCTCGATCGCGAGTCCGTGTTCGCGGCACGAATGAAACGCGCGCAGCCCGCTGATTGGATCACTGCGCGACAGGATCACCACTTCCACGCGATGTCCGCCGGCATTCAAGGCCAGCAGCTTGCGGATCAGCGGGAAGGCGACGCCGGGTTTGGCGGGTACGTTCAGTCGCGCACGCTGCAAAGCTTCGTATGCCTGAAGATCGCCTTCCTCGTAGACGCGGTTCTCTTCCTCGAAATCGAAGAGCGCGCGCGACGAGATCGCCACCACCAGTTTGTCGACAAGCGAAAGAGCCATCTGCAGGTTTCGGGTTTTCGTTGCAGTAGTTGCAGTAGTTGCAGTAGTTGCAGTAGTTGCAGTAGTTGCAGTCGTTCAGCCAAGAAACAACCGATAAACCGGATTCTGCGTCTCTTCCCAATACGGATAGCCGAGCGTCGCGAGGAAGCGGTCGAACTCCGCGTTGTCGGTTTCCGGCACCTGGATGCCGACGAGAATCGAGCTGTAGTCCGCGCCCTGGTTCCGGTAATGGAAGAGACTGATGTTCCAGTCCGGCGCCATCGACGAAAGGAACTTCATCAGCGCGCCCGGCCGCTCGGGAAACTCGAAGCGGAAGAG
>NZ_AXAJ01000001.1 GCF_000472445.1 Burkholderia sp. WSM2230 | reverse complement strand
TCGGTCACTTCGACGTCCAGAGGCGCGCCTTTTTCCTTCCAGTCGGGAATCAGTTCATTCAAGGCGCGCGGGTCCATGACCGCGCCGGAGAGGATATGCGCCCCGATTTCCGAGCCTTTTTCAAGCACGCAGACGCCAAGTTCGCCCCCCTTGTCGGCCGCCAGCTGCTTCAGGCGGATCGCGGCAGCAAGTCCTGCCGGGCCGCCGCCGACGATCACGACGTCGTATTCCATCGACTCGCGCGGGCCATACTGCTCGATGAGACTGGTATGTGTCATGTGATGATTGGATTAGTGTTGATGCGACGGTGTGCCGTCGCGCGAGAGGACCGGGACGTGCCATGGCGATCGGCCGACCTTCGTTCAATCAATCGCAGCCTGTCTGCGCTGTACAGTCCGTGTCTAACATCCGCGACTAGTCGCGCCTGCTCTCTTCGCGGTAAACGCAAGCAGGCGCTGTGCGCGCCGGTGATGAGCGGCATCAGGGGCGGCGCCGAAGTGGTAGACGTTCCCCGTCTGCCTGCGAACTTAAACTACTCTCCAGTTCGCGAAACGCGCCGATCTCTGAATCGGCTGTAGCCTATTCATGCCATCGCGTCGGGGACACCGGAGTATCAATCGGGAATTCGGGTGTGCGCTTCTCGCGGAACGACTTCACGCCTTCGCGAACCTCCGCGCCGCCGAAGCCAAGCATTTCCAGCGCCAGTGACGCGTCGAAAGTCGGACCGGCTTGGCGCAACCAGTTGTTTAGCGCGTACTTGGTCCAGCGTGTCGCTGACGCCGCACCGTTCACGAGCCGCGTGGCGATCGACAACGCCGTCTGCTGCACGTCCGCGTCGTCCACCGCAACCGACACGAGGCCGATCTGCTCCGCCTTTTCGCCCGTCACAGGTTCACACAACATGAGGTGATACTTGGCCTTCGCCATTCCGCAAAGCAGCGGCCAGATGATCGCCGCGTGATCGCCTGCTGCCACGCCCAGCCGCGTATGTCCGTCCACCAGGCGCGCCGAGCGGCCGGCGACGGAGATGTCCGCGAGCAGTGCGGCAACAAGGCCGGCACCGACCGCGGAGCCATGAATCGCGGAAACAATCGGCTTGGAGCAATTGATGATGTTATAGACGAGGTCTTTCGATTCGCGCCACACGCGCACGCGTGCATCGAACGAATCGATCATCTCCTCGACCATGTCAAAGTCGCCGCCGGCGGAGAACGCTTTTCCTGCTCCGCACAGGATCACGGCGGCGACGCTCGCATCCTCGTCGACGTCACGCCATATGCGGGCCAGCTCGTCGTGGCCGCGCGCATCGAGTGCGTTGAGCCGTTCGGGGCGGTTGAGCGTGATACGCATGACGCCCTTCGCCGGACGATCAAATGCAAGCCGTGAGTAGGCGCTATATACCGACGTCTCCTGGCACTTTTCAGACATGATTCCCCTTCCTTATGGTTGACTAATCGAGCGGCGCGATGCCGGCGTGATGCCGCAAGGTCAATACAATCTCCTCCCTGTCGCCCTGAACCTTTGGACCGCACGCACGCCTAGCTGCAGCCGTTAGGCTGTCGCGCTCACCACGGTGATACCTTGCAGAGCGCCATGGCCGCAACCACGGATCGTCGTTTGCCAGCCGGACGCCGGTAGCTGTCTTCCGAAGGCGGGAGAAGCCGCATTTAGCTGCGCTCCAGATCTGCGCCAATCGTGTGCGCCGCGCGTTGTCGCGTCAATGTGCTTGCGGGCATCGTTCCATACTTCGGAATAACTGCGGTGCGCCTCTTTAGCGGAACCGCGCCACATGGCGCGCGTAGCAGGATTGGCTACTATCCGCTTAATTCCAAAGCACGGAACTATTGACCATGCGGCATTAACGTCCCGGCTACTGGAGTCAGACCGTTGATTAGCAACGTAGGTGCTGCCGACGGTTACGTGCAGGGACGCCCCTAAGAGGGATCCGATGCGTCAACAGCAAGCTCCACGCGGATTGCCTCGCAGTTCGAGGTCGCGCAGATCAGCGACATCAGGGATCGGGCGGATACGTTCGGGCGTCCCATTTACGTGGGCGATGCCATCAGAAGGAGCAATCGGCCGATTTGATCAAAGTCATCACGATACGTACGGCTGGACTGGTTTGGATACAGTAGCTAAACGACCTCTCAGCCTGTCGGGCGTCCGCTGCTGCGGGGCGCCCCCTCATTGCGCGCCCCCGAACCCGCGGCACGTCAGGCCGCGCAGTCGACATCCGCCAGAATGGAAGTCAGCGTGTCGGCTGCGGCCTTCAATTCAGGAACCACGCGCCGGCGAATCGCCGGCATGTCCGCCTCGAGCTCCACTGCTCCACAGTTCAACGCCATCAGCGTAGAGGAGCGGCCGACCACGATCGGTAACGCAATGCCATACGCATTGCGCTGATACTCGCCCACCGACACACACACACCTGACTGCTCCAGATCTGCGAACGCAACCTGGAGATTCCTGCGGATCTTGTCGGCGTCGTCGCCGGCCGCTTCGAGTAACGCAGCGATCAACTGCTCGCGCTGCTGTTCAGGCAGCGCATAAAGATACGCGCGCCCTACCGCGGTCGATTGCATCGGCAACAGGGACCCGACGCCGAGGCGCAGCGTCGCAATCCTGGCGCCCGCGCGCCAAGCGACATATAGCATGTCGAGGTGATGCGGCACGGCGAGCGCGACCGACAAATCCAGCTTGTCAGCCAGCTTTTGCATTACCGGATTAGCGAGGCGCGTGAAATGATTCGCCTCCAGATACGCGTGACCGATGCTCAGCGCGCCGGCACTGAGTTCGAACTGACGCCCACCCCCAACCCTGCGCAGATATCCGACCGAGATGAGCGTCGTCGTCAAGCGGGACACCGTCGACTTCGGGAGACCAGTACGCCGGACCAACTCCGCGTTCGACAACGACGCTCGCGCCGCACGAAATGCCCCCAGCACTGCGAGTCCTCGTTCGACGGTCAGCGTCACACCCTTTTGCGTATCGGCTCTGTTCATTTCGCCTCAGTCAGTAACGACCGCCTGCTCCTGCAGATGTTGCGCGGCTGCAACCAGTCGCGGCCCAAGTTCGCGTTCTACGCGCGCCCGCCCGAGCCGTGCGCTGCGGCCGACACAGGCCAGCACAAGCGGCGTGTGATCCTGGATCATCAGCGGAACCGCGAGAATCGTCAGATCCGGTTCCCACTCACCGAGCGACATGCAATAGCCGACGTTGTGCACTTGAGAAATACCTTCGCTGATGCGCCGCCGCAGATGAGGCCAGTCGCGCCCCGTCTTGCGTTCGATATTGCCTAGTAAATAAAAGCGCTCGAGTTCAGGCAGCGCCGCGAGCAAAGCCCAACCCATCGGCGACGACGCGATGCGCAGGCGTGTGCCTGCGCCCAGCTTCAGATCGACGGATGCCATCTTGCTCGAGTAGGTTTCCAGCACGATGACATCGAGACGGTCACGCGTACCGAGCATCACATAAGTGTCGCTCGCGTTGGCAAACGCCTGCATTTCAAGCCGCGCGAGCAGTTGAACATTGGAATGCGCGATTGCCGCGTAGCCGAGCGACAGCACCGGCGCTGCCAGCCGATATTTGCGGCGTTGTGGGGAGTAGTGAAGATAGCCCAGCGCGACGAGCGAGCGCACCATCCGCGAGATCGTGGGCGCGGGAATCCCTGTTTCGAGCACGAGTTCCTGGTTGCCAAGCCATGGCTCATGCGGTGAGAACGCGGTCAGTATCGCCAGGCTGCGTGCGAGCGGAACGACCATGGCGCCGGCAGCATTTGCGCGCTCCCGATTGTCGCCGCCGTCCATCAATGCCGCATCCCAACTTGCGTCGTCCCGCCGCGTGAGAGACTGCGTGTCCTGGTTCTCATACGATGACATCGATCACTCCGTTCGTCTCGATCTGGCTCTGGAAACGGTCATGGACTGCACTGACGCTTTCTTCACAGCCGCGCATCGTGCATCTGTGCCAGCATGCCGCACGAAGGCGTCTGCTACCGGGAATTAAAGGCGCCAGGCGGAAACCCGTCAAACGATCGTGGAGATGTGTTCCGTACTTTGAAAGAATCAGCGAGCCGCTTGCCGCGCGCCCACGACGAAAATGCCGCAATTCTCAATGCCTTTCCCGGGGACAACACGCCAAGGTTCTCCACTCATAGTACGGAACACCGAGCCGCTTTCCCCGTTGACACGGGGTTCGTCGCCTCCGGTCTCCCCTCGCTCGAGACGCCCCTCTGTCCACGGATCGTCCCGTCTTTTGCCATGGACTTGCGCACCCGCTTCGGATAGCGCCTTGCAGTCAACCCGGAGCCAGCTATTCGTCGGCGTCATCCGCATGGACAAAAATTTTCGGCTCGGCGGTTGCGGTGATAGAACCGCCAAAAAGCATTGGCAAGTAACAGCGCAACAATGTTCCGGAAAGCGAAATAACCTATCGGCATGTCACACATCAGCTCGCTACCACGCTGTCAACACTTCCACGCGCCAGATCTAACGTTAATGGATAACACCCATTGCATATGGCTTTTGCCTCCACCAAACTAACTAACACTTGTTCGATTAAGACAATGAATTCCGGTTGCTGATGCACCGCTCGGAGCGCCGATGTCATGCGCATTTTCGATGCACGCGGTGGCCCTTGCATAGAACCGGAACGCCAATTGGAGCAGACATGAAGAACGTTGTAGACACCGCACCGCGAGCTCGCAGTGCAGCATCGCCGTCCCGGTCAACCTCCGCTCGAATCGCTCTCGACAGTTCGCGCTCCTGGTACATCCTGTGCATTCTGACGTTCGCGTACTCGCTCGCCTATATCGATCGCCAGCTCCTGAACCTGCTGGTCGATCCGATCAAGCGCTCGCTTTTCATCTCCGACACACAGCTAAGCCTCGTTCAAGGCATCGCATTTATTTCTGCGTATCTGATTGCGTCACCGGTGCTCGGACGGCTCGTCGACGTCAAGAACCGGCGCAACATCTTGCTGGTCGGCATCTGTCTGTGGTGCACGTTCACTGCGCTTTGCGGCAATGCGAGCACGTTCCAGGGACTGTTCCTCGCCCGCTTCGGCGTTGGCGCCAGCGAAGCATGCGTGTTCCCCATCGCGCTTTCCATGATTGCAGATTGCTTTTCCGCCAGGCGGATGCCGCGCGCTATGAGCATTTTCATTCTCGGACCAATGCTCGGCGGCGGACTGTCGCTCGTCGCAAGTGGTCTCGTGATCAAGTTTGCCCGAGAGGTCCAACAGCAGTTTCCGATGTTCGCGCAGTTCCTGCCCTGGCAACTTGCGTTCGTGATCATCGGACTGCCTGGAATATTGTTCGCGCTGGTGGTCCTACTGACTGTACGCGAACCCTTGCGCAGCAAAGTCCTCAGTGGTGGCGAGGACGATCGTCAATTCACCACTCGCGATGCGGCGGCATTCCTTTGGATACGGCGTGCCTTCTATGCACGCATTCTGCTCGGTGTAGGCATGCTCGCGATCGTCGTGCTGGGCATGCCTGCATGGCTGCCGACATTTCTGATTCGCGCCCATGGAATGCCCGCCGCGCTAGTCGGGTTCCGTTTCGGCATGCTGGTTGTCAGCTTCGGAATAGCGGGTGCATTGATCGGACCATGGATCGCGCAGCAACTCGAACGGCGCGGTTACGAAGATGCCCCTTTGCGGACCGCTGCGCTTTCAATGGTTCCAATGCTGCTCTGCTGCGCATGCATCCCGTTCGCGGCTAGCGCCACCGGCGTGCTGGCCGCGGCAGCGGGCACGGTGTTTTTCTTCAGTCTGCCGACGGGCTGCATGGCTGCCGCACTCCAGCTTGTTGCACCCAGCCGCATGCGCGGCGCCGTTGGCGCGCTGTACTCATTCGTCGCTCAGTTGATCGGATTCGGCGCAGGTCCGACACTGATCGCTCTGCTCACGGATCACGTATTTCATAACCCGAAGATGGTTGGCTATTCGATCGCCATCGTCTGCACCATCGCGTCAGCTCTTGCCGCGTGGCTGCTTCTCACCGCGCTGCCCCACTACCGGCACCTGCTCGCGGAGGAACGCGCAGCGGAAGTCGACTGACACCTCGTGTTCGGACGTCGCCCGTACGATCGAGCAAGAAAACCGAACGCTCCGGCAAGGGCAGATCGTCACAAAGCGCATAGCATGCGCGAAGTGACCGAGACGATAAGGAGCCATCATGCAGATTACGTTGAACGACAAAGTCGCCGTCGTGACCGGCGCCGCACAGGGCATCGGCTGGGCCATCGCCAAGCGGCTTGCGGAGGCGGGCGCCGAAGTCGTGGTGAACGACCTTGACGCGCAACGCCTTACGACGGCAATCGCAGCACTCGAAGCTGCAATCCCTGGAGCAAAGGTGCGCGGCGCCGTGGCCGACCTGTCGTCGGCAGCAGGCTGCCGCGAGCTAGTGGAGTACGCCCCCGCCTGCGACATCCTGGTGAACAACGCCGCCATCTATGAGACGGCCGACTTCTTCGAGCTGTCCGACGAAACCTGGCAGAAGGTTTTTAATTCCAACGACTCCAGATCATGAGGCTTACAGCTTCCCGCACCCGCCTCTTCACGCTAAGGAATTTGCGCAAACATCTGTTGCCATGGGCGATCGCACTTGCCGTCGGCATCGACTATTTTGACAACACGATCTTCTCCTTCTTCACGAGCTACATTGCCGGCGGCATTAACGCATCCCCGACGAATTGGTCTGGTCGTCCACCGCGTACGCGACGGCATCCGTGCTCGGAATCGTCAAGCAGCTCTCGTATTCGCTTTCGACCGCTTGCGTAATCATTTTGGAACAACATCGAATGGCGCTCCACCATACGCGTCTGAGCGAGTTCGCGAGTCCGTCCAACCCGATCTTCCAGAACGCGCTCGGCACGATGAATCGTGCGCTGGGGGGCGCAGGGGAACGGCACCGGTGACGCGCACAACCTCGCGCTGGCGGAACTCGCCCGCATCGCAGCCCATCAGGCGAACTTCTTGAGCGTACTGGACGGTTTTCACATGATGATCGCCCTTGCGCTGTTTGGCAGCGCGATCGGGCTTGTCCAGCAGCAGATAAGGTGACCCCCGCCGTCAGGCCTCCCGCGTCAGGCGGTACGCATCGCCATCAGGTAGTTGCTTCCAGCTTCCGACCACCGCGCCGTGTTCTGGCGCCGGGTCTGACACCCTCAAAGAACATGGTGCAAAGCTGATCCGCGACTTTCTCCAGTGAGCCCTTCTTCGGGTTGAACCATGTCTGGACGGAATTGATGCACCCCAAGACGAACACGCGGCACAGTGCGATGTCGACGTCCTCGCGCAGCAGCCCCTCGGCGCGCAAATCCTCGAACACTGTGCTCCAGAGCCGCTGATGCCGCTCCCGCCGCTTGATCTGACGCTCCTTAACGCTGTCCGGGAGTTGGGTCAGCAGCCGGCTGTGCGCCAGTGCATAGTCGCCGAACTTGACTAGCGCGCTCATTTGCCCGATGAGTGCCGCCTTGAAGCGATCTTCGGCTGTTGCCTCAGGCGGCAATGCATCGAAATGTTCCTTGATGTGTTGCACGATGCTGTCCGCGCCGTGCTCCATCACGACGTCGACCAGTTCTTCCTTCGACGAAAAGTGATAGTAGATACTCGCCGCCTCGATGCCCGCCTGATCCGCGATCGCGCGCATCGTGGTCGCCGCGTATCCTTGAGTGGCGAAGGACCGCGCCGCCAGACGCAGGAGGTTTTCTCGAGTATCAACACTCGGATTTACATTTCGCTTTCGCACGTTGTTTGCCAAAACAATCTAATGTTTGAAAGGTTATCGTACTTTTGCTTTGCAGGCTAGTTAGCATGGTCGCCGAGGGCAAGCGCCACGCCGGATCAGGGCAGACCCGACAGGCACAATGCCGATTTTTCTGCCACCAACGCCTCCGGTACGAAGTCCCGAAGGAATTCGACGAATGTTCTGATCTTCGCATCGAGATATTGCCGCGACGCGTAGAGCACATAGGCGGTGAGCGTCTGCAAATGATGGTCCGGGAGCACGCGGGTCAGCGCCCCGCTGCGCAGCGCGGGCAATGCGCTCCCCATGGGAAGCGCGCCGATGCCGGCGCCCTCCCGCAGTGCAACCGCCAGCGCGTCGGCAACGTTCACCTGAAAGTCCGCCGGCGAAAATTCGAACGTTTCGTGGCCATTGGGTCCGTCCAGATGCCAGCGATCGCGCGGGAACACGGACGAGACAATCTGAAGACACGCGTGTCCGCGAAGCTCCTCCACGGTGCGCGGCGTGCCATGTTCCCGGAGATAGGCCGGTGCGGCGCATAGCACGCTATACACTTCCCCGAGTCGGTGCGATACGAGGCCAGAATCGGGAAGGTCCGACATGCTCAATTGCAGTGAGACGTCATAGCCTTCATCGAGGAGATCGGGTACATGCTGGGAGAGCGTCAGATCCACGGAAACCGACGGATTGCGTTCCCGATAGCGCAAAACCGCAGGTAACACATACATTTGACCGAAACTGGCGGTGGCGTGCACATGCAATTTTCCGGACGGCCGCGCCTGCGCATCCGCGGCTTCTGCCTCGGCCTCCTCGACATAAGCGAGAATTCGCTCGCATCGCTCCAGATAGCGCTGCCCAGCCTCGGTAAGCACGACGCGGCGCGTGCTGCGGTTTAGCAGCCGCGTGCGCAGATGCGCCTCAAGTTGCGCGATGGATCGCGACGCATTGGCGTTTGTGATGTTCAGGCGCTGAGCTGCAGCCGTAAAGCTTCCTTCCTCTGCAATGCGAACGAATATTCGCATCATTTGTAGTGTGTCCATTTACCCTTCCCTGCCATAAGTTCTCTTCAATACCCCGTTGCTTGGCCCGGTTTTGAGCAAGACCCGTTGAGGTGTTTTCGCCGCGCGCCCGCGAACCACGACGACTGCTTTGCCATAAAGCACGCCAACGTCCAACAGGACGGTACGAAGTGCGCGAGACACTACCTGAGCGCGCCGTCGGTGTCCAGCGGGCGGCTCTTGCAAACTGCTTCCCGACTGCCGGGTGCCGGAACCAGCTACGCTCGACCACACTCGGAACGGCGGCCGATCTATCAAAGTACGGAACGTGCTAAACCCCACCGTTGACATGGCCTGTACCAACGGCGAAGTTTTGGGGAGGACACGCGAAGCGTTGCCGTCCGGGTATCCCTGTCGGACGCAACCTGGTCGATCCGCGCGAGGCCTGCCACAAGCCCGGTCGCCGCACGCGAACCATACTCTGCTCCATCCAATCATGAGGATCGAAATGAAAGCAGGAACCCGCCTTCCGGGCACCCCCGAGCCAATGCACCTATGGAAAGGTTCCGATGGCATCCGGCTCGCGGGCGACACGTGGGGCCGCCCCGACGGCCCGCTCGTGGTGTTGTTGCACGGTGGCGGTCAGACCCGTCACGCGTGGGGCGGAATCGGCGCATTGCTCGGCAGCATGGGTTATTTCGCGGTCGCCTACGATGCCCGTGGACACGGTGACTCGGACTGGAGCCCCAACGGGGATTACAGCCAGGACGCCTTGGTTCGGGACCTCAAGTGTGTCGTTGAAGCGCTTGGCGGAGCGCGTCCGGCGCTCATCGGCGCCTCGCTTGGCGGAGGCACCAGCCTCGTTGCAACGGGGGAGCACCACATTGACACCCTCGCGCTGATCCTCGTCGATATCGTGCCGTACACTGAGCCCGCCGGCGTCGCACGAATTCATACCTTTATGCAGCAAAACCCCGACGGATTCGGCTCGCTCGAGGAAGTCGCCGATGCAATCAGCCAATACCGTCCGACTCAATCGCGCCCGCGCAATCTTGACGGTCTGTCCAAGAACGTCCGCCTCTGCGACGACGGGCGCTACCGGTGGCACTGGGATCCTCTGTTCATTGCGGGTCCCATCGATTTGCGCACGCGTCATGCACGCTTCGCGGCTTGCGCGCGCCAACTCACGCCACCCACCCTGCTGGTGCGTGGCGGGAGTTCCGACGTCGTCAGCGAAGCTGGCGTTCGCGAATTTCTGGAACTCTGTCCGCATTCGGAATATGTGAACGTTGTCGAAGCCGGACACATGGTGGCAGGGGACCGCAACGACGTGTTCGGAAAGGCGGCCGTTCAGTTCCTCTCGCGCAATGCTCCGGTTGCCTTGCACGCGGACTACGCCACTCACGGTCGCACATTGCGGGCATAGGTCGATCAGCCTCCAAGTCAGATCGCGGCCCCTCGGGAGCGGGTTGCGCGGTTACAGCACTGCGCCCCGGCTTGCCCCGTTCTTCGGACAGGCAACTGAGAGGCCTTGCTTGCCCGCCCGTGCGTCGCCTCGAACTGCGATGAGCGTGCCCGAGGCAAGTCAACAAACCGCAGGCCTCGCCCACATTGAGCGCCGTCCCGCTTTCAACGTTGCAGATTCGCCCCGAGTAAGTTTCGAGGCGCGGAACGATTCGTTCTCCGAGATTGTTCTCAGGGTGCAAATGGACATACAACATGCCAATACATCACAACGAGGAGACATCTCAATGGAGCGAATTTCGTTGACGCGTGCCGGCGCATTGCTGGCCGGCGTGCTGCTCGCCTTGTCGGGCACGATCGCCAGTGCGGAGGGCCCCGCACCAGTAAAAATCGTCGGCTCGCTCGATCTGAGCGGCCCCGCTTCCGTGCTCGGCCAACAGTCGCTTGCCGGGGTTCAGTTCGCGATCGACAGCCTGAATCAGCGTGGCGGAGTACTCGGACAACGGGTCACGTTCGACAAACAGGACAATGGCACCAATCCGCAACGCGCGATCAGTCAGGCTAACGCGCTGGTTGAAGCTGGGGCCTCCCTGCTCCTCTCGCCGATCTCGTCGGGCAGCACCATCGCCGTGAGCAAAATGGTTTCAGCGAGACTTAAGGTGCCGATGTGCGTTGCGGTGTCGGCCGCTGAAGAGATCACGATGAAGGACTATCAGCCCTACGTCTTCTCGATGGCGCCGACGACCTACATGCTGATGCGCGCCCTAACCGCGCGGCTCGCAAAGCAGCCCTACCGGCGCTACGCGCTGCTCGTGCCGGACTACGCAGGCGGACGTTCGGCCGCCGCGAGATTCAAGGCGTTCCTCAAGGAGATGAACCCGCAAGCGCAGATCGTCGTGGAGGAATATCCGAAGCTTGGTGCACTCGACTACACCGCAAGCATCAACAAGATTCTCGCGGTCAAGCCAGACTACGTTTGGGCGCAGGTCTTCGGCGCGGACCTCGTGACGTTCTCGAAGCAGGCCAACGCTGTCGGCTTCTTCAAGCAGATCAATAATCACTTCATGACGGTGGTCGATGGCGATACGCTAAAAATGCTCGGCGAGAATGCACCCATCGGGACAGAAGGCTATCAATACGCGCCGTTCAACTATCTCGGGAAAACGCCGCAGGCGCAGCAGTTCGTCTTGCAGTTCAAGTTCAGCACCGGTGACTATCCGTCCGATTGGGCAAGCGTCGCCTACGACTGCGTGATGACGTGGGCCCAGGCAGTCAATGCGGCAAAATCGACAAGGCCGGACGCCGTCATGCGAGCGATCGAAACGGGCACCTTCGACACGCTACGAGGAAAGGTGCGCTTCGGCCAATATGACCACGAGGCGGAAGTCCCTGTCTACTTCGGCAAGGTAGTCAAAGGCGACCAGTACGGTCGCGCCGTGCTCGACATCGACGAGGTAGTTCCCGCCAGCGTCACGCGTCCGCCAAAGCCAGTCGTCGAAGAGGCGCGTAAATAACGAATCAGGCGCGAAATTATGAAGCAGGCTCGTCGCGGGGCCGATCGAGCAACTGCTTGATCAACGCACGCGCAATCGGATTCAGCTCGCGACCGCGCGCGGTCGCGATATGAATCCGCCGCCCCGCCCAGGGTTCTGCCAGTTCAAGCATGGCCACTCGACCGAACAGTTCGTGGCTGACAAGACATTCTGGCTGAACGGTCACCCCCAACCCGGCCTCTACCAGGCTGACGGCCACTCCTGCGCTTCTCACGGTGTAACGAGGCTCAAATTCGACGCCGAGGCGTTTCGCCGCCACCCGGAACGCGCCCAGCATCGCGCTCACCGTGATGAGATTCTCCGGGAGGAGCTCCTTGAACGATACGCTGGGTTGCGCGCTCAGACGGTGCCCCTGCGGTACGACGGCGACCATGCGATCTCGCCTGTATGGAGTTACGTCGACACCACCGAGGTCGAGTTCGTGTGCGGCCGCGAACACCCCGATATCCGCCTCGCCGCGCGCGACGGTTTGCACGATGTCTGCGTTCTCCTGTTCGCGCACCACGAGGTCCACGAGCGGATACTCCCGACTGAAGTCGCCCAGTTCGCGGGCTAGAAACGGAACAATGATCGAACGCGCCGACGCGATCGTGAGTTCTCCTCGCATTCCGTCGGTAAACGATGCAATCTCGGCGCGCATGTCGTCGAGGTCGTCAAAGATCTTGCGGATATAGCGAAGCAACACGGCGCCTGCCGGGCTTGGAACGACGCCTTTCGGCCCGCGCTCGAGCAGTTTGACGCCTGCGATATCTTCCAGGTCCTGAATGCGCTTGGTGGCAGTTGAAGCGGCAATGTTCTCGCGCATCGCGGCGAGGCCGATCTGTTGTTCCTCGACCGCCGAAACAAACAGTTTTAGTGTGAACAAATCCACCTGACGAATCAGATGCAGCCGGTTGAAGGTGCTCATGTCTCCTCTTGTGTACGTCTTCCTAATCGTTGTATTGAATCGTACACTGGTCTTCGGTTGCTTACTACGGCCCTGCCAATGTGTGGGCGAGCCTGCGCAAGCCAGGGCGATCAGAATGGCCGACCACCTTGGGGAACGCGTGGACATGACACGTCTTCTTGTTTGGCAATGTTGCGCACCTGGAGGTCGAGTACCAGCCTCGCTGATCTGGAGCGCGAACAACAGGGCAAAAACTGGTCGTTCGCCGCGCGCTGATCGGGCGTAAGAAAAACGTCGAAGTGCTCGGGCTCGCCTACTAGCACCCGTGTCGCGCAAGTACCGCACACGCTCTGCTCGCATGACGTCTCGACCTGGATGCCGGCCTTCGCAAGCGCCTGCACGACCGACTCGTCTTTCTCGACGACAATCACCTCGCATGAGCTTGCGATCTGGACTTCGAAACGGCCATCGTCTGCCGTCTCGCGTGCCTCGACCGTGAAAAATTCATAGTGAAGCTGCGTCTCTGGCCAGCCCGCCGCACGCGCGGCGTTCAATATCGCATCCATGAAGCCTTGCGGCCCACACACGTACAGGTGAGTGACAGTCGTCGCGGCCGAAGTCGGCCAGAACTAGTGAGTCCAGAACTGGTTCGCTGAGATCTGGAGATGCCAGTTCGGAAAGAACCAGTTGACGTCGCTCGACCAGTGCTCATGCTTCGTCGGGTTCACGCCTTTGTGCTCGACAACCGAGTTGGTCTGCGTTCCCTGACGGGTGCCCGGTGACAGAGTGATTTGCCGGGAATAACCATTGAGCAAATTTTGATTTGGCGAATGGCTGGGCGAGCGGATTGAGCCACAGCGACAGCGAACGATGGGCGCCGTAAAGACTCGCGCTGATTGGCCTGCTGAATGGATTCGGCTGTCCGGTGTAGAGCGGCCCGAGCGTCTTTGGATGGATCGACGCGATGGGGTACGCCTCGCTAAAGTTCTCAGCAACGGCCTTCCAGTTCGCCTTGAATTCACCGCGCAGAACGATTGGATGATCGGGATTCTGGTACTCGGTGCCGGCCATCGCGTCGGCCATCGGTCCCAGAAATTCCTGCAGACTAACTTCTGGAACCGGCGCCATGTTGATGAAGATCCAGCCTTCCCAGACCTCCAGCGTGACCGGCGTCAAGCCACATTTTTTCTTGTCCAGACCGAAGAACCCAGATTCATCCGGCACGTGCGCCAGTTCGCCCGAATTATCGTATCCCCAACTGTGGTAACGGCACACGAAGCGTTTTCGAATCACGCGATACATGGTTAGTCATCGTGCTCCTCCTTGATATGTCTCGTTTTACGGCATCGAATGCGTTGCACTCATGTCGGCGGTGGCTGTCGTCACTTTCATATTTATTATGTAATCCGAATTTATACGGGTGACTGATTTCGAAGAAGGCTAATCAATAATCACCTTTCTTTTCTTGAGCTAAGAAGATCAACCTCTGATGTTTTCCTTGAAGATGGGGCTGACGGTGTCAAAGCCTGTGAACTTCAGGTAGGTCGTCTTCCATTTCCCGGAAAGGCTCGCGAACCTGAACGAATACGTTCCGGAGAGCAATTGCAGCATGCCGTCACTCGTCTGCCTGTAGTAAATGACGTCGGTCGTGGCAGTCGCTGTGTCGCCATCAATCTCGATCAGCGGATTGGTGATGTGATGGTGGCACTTCGGCACTTCTCTCCACACTTTGTGGACGAGCTGCCGGATTCCCTCGATGCCTGCGGTTTGCCCGCGCGGCAGCTCGTAGACACCACCATCGGCCCAGATGCTCATGAAGGTCGCTTCGTCTTTCTTGTCGATGCCATGACAGTACTTTGACATCAGGGTCCTGATTTCTTCTTTATCAATGACCCGCCTGACTTTTTCCTCGAGGCTGAGGTTCTTATGCTCCATTTGAAGCGTCTCCTGATATTTGTTTTTGGATCGGGCATCGACCACAACGTGATGGTATTTTTTGACTGGTGGACAGGCATTTCGAGAAAGTCCGCTTCTGTTTCCAGATCGTACGGATTTCCGCCGTAGCCCGGGTTCGCGTCGGCATCGCTTGCGTCGCGGCATCGCCGCGGCTCGATTCTCTTACTCACTCGTCGTCAACATTGCCGGCTGGCGACGATACTGCGTCGGCGAACCCCCTTTTCGAAAAGGACTGGCCGGTTGACGCCGTCAATGATTCCCCAGCATCCACCCTGCAATACGGCTGCGAACTTGATGCCCGCATAGGCGGGAAAGAGAAAGGACCACGGGCCCGCGGCGTCGAGCCCGGCATAGAAATGGCTGCGCGGCTTTAAGAGCGATAGAACATCCGAAAGCGGGTCCATGAGCGATTTTTCCTGTCATCGTTAAGGACCGTCGCATATTGCGGCCTGACACGACGATCGAAGTTGCGGCTTCTGGTCGCGCAAGATCGAGGTGACACCTTCAGCGCCCGGCGCCTGAAGCTAAGTCTTCTCCGGCTGGTGGAACGCCGGCCAGCGTTGCATGACGACCTCGCGCGAGGCGCCGTAGGCGTAGCAACTGTCGATCTTGAGCGGCTTGCCGCTGGCGTCGGTCGCCTCCAGCAGCACCTGCGAGCGCAGGGGATTGACGGACTGAATGGCTGCGGTCGCGAGCGGCATGAGAATCTCGCGCAAATGGGTGCAGGTCTCGCTCGTCGGCAGGCGTTTGCGCACTTCGCCACTCCAGCCCGCGCCGATTCGCAATCCCACCAGCGCCTGTAGCGAATCGCCGCCGCCCGGGCATTCACGGTACGGATACGCGCGAAGGTAGGTGCTGACAGCGCGTACGATCATGTCGAGATCGAACACGACGCGCAGCCCGATGTCATGGATAAGATCGTGGGCCGGCACTGTCCGCAGACCGCTTGGCGGGGTGAAGTCGTGCGATTTCTGGTCGGTGAGATGGCCTTCGATTTCGAATAGGCCATCGCTGCGCCGGAAACCGTTGAACTCTATGTGCCGGACATGCAGCGGCTCGCGGGTAACATCATCCGCCGGGGCGGCGGTTTTCTCGGTGGTCATAAATCCGCTCCTTGCCGGGCCGGTTGCGTGTATGCAAGGGCCAACGCTTGCGCCAGCGTACGGCTACTCTCGGCGTCATCCCATATGAGCGCGGCCAGTTTCTTTCCTGCCGGCGATGCCTGGTCTTGTCGGGCTAGACCATCGCCCTTGGCGATAATCTGCTCGACGGTCAATGGTTTGGCCGGCGTTCCAACACTGTCGACCACGATGCCAGACCGCGTCGATCCGTCCTGCATGTCGATTCTGGCACCCGTGGCAAACCGCGCCGGATAATACTGAGTCAGCGTCTCGCTGCACTCGAAGCGTACCATTTGCGCGATGCGCCGGATCCCTGGATCGTTCAGGAACGCTTCGTCGTAAGCGTCGTAGCGATAAGGTCCATAACTCAGCGTTGCGCCGACGATATAGGGGCAACTGTACTGCGCAGCCATCGTCGAAGTCGGCTTCGCCAGCATGTGCTGATCCGCGATAAGCTGCGGACCGCTAATAACGATCTCGCGAATCGCGGCAGTCGGCATGCTGAAGTTGTCGGTCAATTCAGCGAGTGCATCGATGGTGGAATGGAACAGGCGGCAGCAGGCATACGGCTTAAGGCTGATCTCGTGGATCCGTAGCGTTTCAGACGGCACAACCGCGCGCAGCGGTCCGCCAAAAAGCGCGGCCAGTCCATAGTTTCCTTCGATGGCAAGCTGCGGCGCCGTGACCGCATCCATCAGCGCGAATTCCGCGGCCAGCACTCCGTTGCGGGCCGCGAACCCAGCGTGAACCCGTTTGACTTCTCCGCCAGACGCTTCCGCCGAGAACTGCATGGACCCGCTGGCTTGCGACAGCGCATGTCCCCACGCGCGTACCAGCCATTCGGGTGTTACCAGGGTGCGGCGCTCGTACGCATGCAGGGCCACGCATGCCGCCGCCGCGCCGAACGTGCCGAAAATGGCGGTGGGATGAAAGCCGCGGTGCACGGTTTCCAGCCCGCCCGCGGCCGCACCCACCATTGCCATCGCCTCGTAGCCGGCTGCCACGGCACGGAACAGCTCTACACGCGAAGCACCGGTGACGGCGGCTACTGCCAGCGCCGCGGGAATGATCGCCGCCCCTGGATGGCTCAGCGTTTCGTTGTGGGTATCGTCGAGCTCGAAGCTGTGCGATGCGGTGCCGTGCACCAGCGCGGCTACGCTGGCGTCAGCGGACCAGTCACCGCCGAGCACGGGGCTCGCACCGGTGCCGGCGAAACGGCGCGTCCATTGCGCGATCTGACGCGTCCAGGGCCGGGTGCTGCCCCATAGCGACACGATGAAATTGTCCAGGAAAAGCCGCCGGAGCGCTTCCGTGTCGTTCTCGTAGAGGCGGCTATTCGCGACGCGTGCGACGTGTCCGGCGATCATCGCGGTGGCGTTCGCGGGTGCGGCGTCTGCCACACCGCCTCCGGAATCACGGCGAAGCTGCATCGTTGTCTCCTTATAGTGGATCCGCGCCAATTCGCGCGACTCGGCAACCGCCGATGGCTCAAGAACGAGGCGAACAGGACACTTCATGCGCTATCGGGCACGACGGGCACACGCTGGGCACATTCAGTCAGCGTGATTCGTGTGCTTAAGCAAGTCAATTCTCGAAGCACAAACCTTCCGTACTCTGGAATCGCGAGCGGTGCATCCCGGGGCGCCCGCTTGCGCTGAGGCGGCGGCATCCCCTCCGATTTCCATTCGTTGTTCGGGTTTCAGCGCTCGAACAACACCCTCCGCTCCGCGCGCCACTACGGCCGCCGGCCCGTCTCCAGTTGCCACTCGAGCAGATGGTTGTCTGCGCCGGTATCGCGCGCCGAATGAAGCGGCGGCGGACGCTTGCCGTCGAACGAAAGCGGCAACCCGACAATGCCGATCTCGTCGTCCGACGGCTTTTCGATAATGCCGAGCGCCAGCGTCTGCTCGTTTGCAAGCATCTCCTGCGTCGTCTGGATGGGTGCGACCGGGAGCCCGGCGGCCTGCAAACGCGCCGTCCAGAAAGCGCGCGTTTCCTGCGCCATCCGCTCGCCGATGAGGCGGTCAATCTCGGCGCGATTCTTCAGGCGTCCGGCATTCGTCGCAAATCGCTCGTCGGTCGCCCACTCGGGATGATCGAGTACTGCGCACAGCCTTGCGAATAGCGCATCGTTCGCACAGCTCACAATCAGGTGACCATCAGCAGCGGCGTACGCCCGGTGCGGGACGATGAACGCCACACCCGAACCGTGGCGTGCGCCTGGCTCACCGTCCGCATTGAAGTTCGCCACACCCACCGACATCCACGCAATCGCGGTCTCCAGCAGCGAACTATTCACAGTTGCGCCGCAGTGGCGGTTCTGCCGGCGATACAGCGCAGACACGATGCCGATCACGGCCCACATGCCCGTGCCGAAATCGACGATGGACACGCCCGCCCGCACCGGCGACTGCCCCTCCTCGCCCGTGATGCTCATGATGCCGGAGAATGCCTGCATCAGCGGATCGTAGCCGGGCAGCGTGTTCATTGGTCCGGCATGACCGAATGCGCCAACCTCGCAATGAATCAACTCGGGCTTCGTCACGCGCAGGCTGTCCGCGTCGAGACCGTAGCTCGCGCTCGCGCCCGGACGCAGATTGTGAATGAACACGTCAGCTCGTTCGGCGATCAACCGATGCAGCGTTGCGAGTTGATCCTTGTCCTTGATGTCGATACAGATATTGCGCTTGCCGCGATTGAGCGCATGGTAGGCCGCGCCGCTATCCTTCCACTTGCTCGGCCCCCAGCCACGTGCGGAGTCACCTGTAGGCCGCTCCACTTTCCACACTTCAGCGCCAAGCGCTGCCAGAATTTTCCCGCTGAACGGCGCCGATGCGCTGTCGCCCAATTCCACCACCACGACGCCTGAAAGCGGTAGATCTCGTAACATGTCGCTTCTCCATTTGCAACGCTCATTCTGCTTGAGGCAAGTTGGCGGTCTCGATCGTTTGCGCGCCGCCGGAATTCAACATGCTGTCGATTTCACCGCGGCTGAAGCCGTACTCCGACAGCAGTTGCACAGAATGTTCGCCAAGACGCGGCGCCGGGTAACGCAATTGCGGCGCGCTTTCACTCCATTGCTGCGCGATTCCCAACGTACGGATCCGGCCTTCGGACGGATGGTCCTGTTCGGCGAAGAATCCGACTGCCTTCATATGCGCATCGTCGAGCAGCGTCTCAGGCGTATTCATTTCGATAATCGGAATGTCGGCCTCACTCAACTGTTCGACCCATTCTGCCGACGTCTTCGTCTCGAAGACGCGCGCGAGAAAGCCGTATAGATAGGCAATGTTTTCCGTGCGTCCGCCGATATTATTGAAGCGCGGATCCTCCGCCATCTCGGGATGACCGGACAGAACAAAAAAGCGTTTCCAGTGATGATCCGCGTAGACGTTGACCCCGATATAGCCATCGAGCGTGCGATATGGACGACGATCCGGATTCATCATGCGTGCATACCCCCAATCGCCTATCGGCGGCACGAACGTATGGCCGTACAAGTGATCACCAAGTACGAAATGCGCAAACGTCTCCAGCATCGGTACAAACACCTGTTGACCGACTCCTGTCTTCTCTCGTCTATACAACGCCATCGACACTGCGTTGCTGGTCGCCAT
Organism: Burkholderia sp. WSM2230; assembly: GCF_000472445.1. Taxonomy (GTDB): domain Bacteria; phylum Pseudomonadota; class Gammaproteobacteria; order Burkholderiales; family Burkholderiaceae; genus Paraburkholderia. The sequence goes on along the minus strand of NZ_AXAJ01000001.1, from coordinate 1,166,035 downwards.
GCCGACAACCCGATCGGCAACCGCGGTCGCGACATAGCTGGGCGGCCCTTCCTTGCGGCTTTGCAGCACCGGCATGCCCACCGCCGCCTGGATAAGATCGTCGTACGCGGGGCGCGACGCATACGGTCCGTTCTGGCCGAACCCGAACGCGCCGCAATAGATGATTCGCGGATTGACCTTGCGAACGTCTTCGTAGGCGATACCGAGTTTGGCCATCGTATGCGGACGCATGCTGTAAAGCAGCACGTCGGCGACTCCCACCATCCGCTTCAGCGCGCCGATCCCATCGGGATGCTTCAGGTCCAGGACGAGGCTGCGCTTGTTACGATTAAGGTGCAGAAAGATCGGACCCATTCCTGGGTGCCGGCAGGGGCCGATGTTGCGCGTCGTGTCTCCTTCGCGCGATTCGATCTTGCAGACGTCCGCACCCATGTCCCCAAGCAGCAGCGACGCATACGGGCCCATGAAATTGGACGTCAGATCGAGGATGCGCACGCCTTCAAGTGGTCCCGCCATGCTGGACCTCCGGGCCGGGCCGCATCGTCTCGTATGCGCAGTTGAAATTGAGCAGCTTCACAACGTCTCCTCCAACTTATTGAACAGCGGTTGGTTCTCACTTATCCGACAACGCAAACACGGGCAGCTTCTGCTCGCCGCGCTGGACGAACCTTGCTGCGACACGCCGGCCGATGTGCACCGCTTCTGGCGCAGCGTCGATCTGCGCGAAAAGGTAGTAACCTTCGTCCATCTTGATGAAGCCGACGGTGTAAGGCGCGATCTCCGTCCATACCGGCGTGGGCCCACGCATGATCGTGCTGTGCGAGTAAATCTCGCCGCGGCCGCTCGACGCTTCCCAGGTGAGCGATTTCGAGCCGCAATGCGTGCAGAACGAGTGGGCCGGCCACACCGCCTGGGTGCAATCAGTGCAGCGCTGGAAGGTCACCTTTTCGTCTGACAGCGCTTCCCAATACGGTTGCGCGTCGAGCAGACGATAGGGCTGCGGCCAGGAATTTGACGCATGAGTCTCTGTCATAGCTTGCTCTCAATCAAGGGATCAGGACGCGGACGACAGCAGCAGCACGGCGCCGGCCGCGAGCATTCCGCCCGCCCCTTGCACCAGCACGGTCTTGGGGCGGCGCGACGGTGCGAGCCCCAGCGGCTCGCCGCGTAACTGACGGACCGCCTCTATCATGCTGTCCATGTTGCACGAGATGCCCGGCTGACCAAACGACAACCAACCGCCGTTGGTATCGGTGGGAAGGTCGCCATCGACACCGGTGCGGCCCTCGCGGTACAGATCGATGCCGCGCCCCTTCTTCGCGAAACCCAGGTCCTCCATCACGATCGGCCCCATGTGCGCGAAGTTCACCGAGATCTGCGTCATGTCCACGTCCGCTGGACTCAGGCCAGACATCGCGTAGGCCTGGCGGGCTGCCTCAGCCGTCGCGGTGGTCGTCAGGTTAGGGAACGTGCCGAGACTGTGGAACTTGCAGCTGCGCATGTTCATGCGATCGGTCAGATACTCATGCGTCGTCGCCGATCCGTAGCCGAGCAGGTACACCGCATTGCGCGCACCGCGCGCCTTCTCGGGCGACGTTACAATCAACGCGCCGCCCGTGCCGCCACCCCAGGTCGAGCACATCCAGCGACGCAGCGGTGTTGCGACGTAGGGTGACTCCAGCACCTTCGCGCGGTCGATCTCGCCGAATTTCGCCTTCGCCGCATGCGGGTGATGCCGGCCCCAACGCTGATTCGCAATCGCCACGTCGGCCAGGTCTGTCTCCGTGATGCCGAACTCGTGGAAATAGCGATGCGCCGCCTGCGCATAAAGCGCCGGAATCGTCGGGCCGTATGGAATCTCGAACTGCGGATCGGCATCGGCTTCCGCGCCCATTGCCACCGCGTCGACAAACAACTCTGTCGCGTCACTTTGCAGGCATAGCACGTAGTCGGCCTGACCCGCCGCGATCATCTGCGTCGCGATCGCGAGCGTCGAGGTTAGCCCTGCGCCATGCATCGTCACCTCGCTCGTCAGCGTCACCGGCATCTGCATGTGCGAGATGAAGATGTTGCTCCATTGCGAGCGCTTGTCAGCCCAGGGCGAGCGCCCCGTGAACACCGCGTCGAGCTGCTCCCTGGTAATGCCCGCATCGGCGAGCGCGGCGTGGGTTGCTTCGGCGGCGAGTTGCAGCGGGTCCTTGCGGTCGGCGCGGGACGCGTAGGCGTCTCCCATGCCGATGATGGCCGCGACTGGTTTGGGCGTCATGCTGGCGCTCCTCAGACCTTGAACTCAGGCTGAGCCTCGGCGATCAGCGCCTCCAGATCCGCGCGCCGACGCAGCATCAAGAGGCTCCACTCGCTGCGCTGGACTGCTTCGCCGTGCTGGTTGTAGGCCTGAATCAACATCGTACCGACGCCATACTTATCGTCCTTCTCCTTCTTGCCGATGACTTCCGCGCTGGCGTAAACCGTATCGCCAATCTTCACCGGGCTCAGGAAGCGCATCTTGTCGACGCCGTAATTCGCCTGAATCGCCGGTCCAAACTGCAGCAGGCCGGAGATCAGCGAAAACGTCAGCATGCCCTGGACAATACGCTCGCCCCAGCGGGTCTTCTCCGCGTATTCCCTGTTCGAATGGATCTCGATCCAATTGCCGGTGAACATACAGAACATCACCACATCGCTTTCGGTGACGGTGCGGCCCGGCGAACGGAATTTGTGACCGACCTCCAGTTCGTCCAGAGGAATGTTGATGCTGTTGTTGACGACGCTCATTGCCAGGTCTCCTGAGAAATTGGATCGACGAGGCGGGCGCGCTGTGCGGCGCGCCCCGCTCGTCCGCATCATGTTGATGAACTCGCGCGCGCGTTACTGACGCATCGACTTCGCGATGATCGTGCGCTGGATCTGCGAGGTGCCGCCGCCGATTGTCGACTGGATGCTCTCGCGCAGATAGCGCTCCATGTCCGCCTCAGGCAAGTTCGCGTAGCCGCCGAGAATCTGCATGCCGGCCAGCGCGCATTCCTTCAGCGTTTCCGAGCCGTAAAGCTTCGCCATCGATACTTCGCGCGCGCACGGCACATGTTTTGCGGCCAGTTGCGCGGCGCGGTAGCAAAGCAGCCGCGCTGCGTCCACCTTCGTCTGGCAATCAGCCAGCATGTGGCGAATCACCTGAAATTCGTACAACTGCTTGTTGAACTGGATGCGATCGTGCGCGTAGCGCGTCGCAGTGGTCACCGCCTGTTGCGCATTACCCGTGTACGCCGCCGCCACCGCGCAGCGCTCGAGTTCGAGATGTTCTGTGATGATTTTCCAGCCTTGGCCCACTTCTCCCAGCAGCGCTTCTGCCGGCACGCGCACTTCGTCGAGGAAAATTTCCGTCGTACCGGTTGCGTGGCGCGACAATGTCGGCAACTTGTTGATCACCATTCCCGGTGTGTCGTTCGGAATCAGCAGTACTGACAAACCGCCATGCTTGTCATCCGCGTCGGTGCGCACGAGCATCGCGATCACAGTATTCTTCGCCGCCGCGCCGCTGCACCACAACTTCTGACCGCTCACAATCCAGTCGCCGTTGGTGTCACGGCGCGCGCGGGTCTTGGTGTTCGACGCGTCCGAGCCCGCGTCCGGCTCCGAAATGGACACCGAAAAGCGGATCTCGCCGTCGATGAACGGCTTCACATATTTTGCCTTCTGCTCAGGGGTGCCGAACTTGATGATGTTCATCGCCGTGAACGTCGGCACCAGCACCGAGCACGCAAAGTCGAAGCCGAATTTGCCGAGGCCCTCCGCCATCAGCGAGTAGTCGAAGATATCGCCGCCAGAGCCGCCCTCCTCCTCCGGGATCAGAATGCCCAGCCAGCCCTGCTTCGCAATCTTCTCGTACGCTTCATACGGGTAATCGCGATTCATGTCGCACTTGCGCACATATTCGACGGTGATCTCGTTGTCCATGAATTTGTTCACGGTGTCGAGCCACATGGTTTGGGATTCGTCCAGGAAGTTAGTCACTTGTCTTCGCTCCAGTTATTCGGCTTCTGCTTGTGCATCTGCCTTAGTCATCGTGTTAATCAGATTAAGGCCCGGCATTGCGCAATCCAACTGAGCATTTGTGAAGCCTCGATTCGAAAATATCGAAGGTTGTGCCTGGCCAGGGAATCGTGTCGTGTCATGCCGCGCAGCGGCACCACGCGCATTGCGTTGCTGGGGTCGCGCGTGAGAACGCCGCGCGCACGCGGTTTGTTGCAGCACGCGAGCGGTGTCGAAATGAAAGCGGAGTGGCTAGTTTGGTGCCCGCAATGCGGCGACGCGCGATCATGCAACCGCCGCTTTCTGGCATTACGCGTTACACGATTGCGCCGGCTTCACGCAGAACAGTCAGTTCCTCGGCGCTGAACCCCCAGTCGCCGAGTGCCGAGTCGGTATGCTCGCCGGGGCGTGCGGGAGCGCGCTGGATGGCACCGGGAGTCCGGCTAAAACGCGGTGCAGGCGCCGGCTGAACAACTCCGTCGCGCTCGACAAAGGTCTGCCTCGCCCGAAGATGCGGATGATGTGGCGCCTCGGACAGCGACATCACCGGCGCGAAACAGACTTCGCGGCCTTCGGCCAACGCGCACCATTCATCGCGCGTGCGCGTGCGGAACGCGTCGGCAAATATCGAGTGAACCTCCGGCCAGCGCGATCGATCATGCTGCTCCGGCATGTCCTCTTCGCGCAACCCTAGTACTTGCAAAGTATTGCGCCAGAAACGCGCCTCATTCGAACCCACGCTGATCCAGCGGCCGTCCTTAGTCTCGTAGACGTTGTACCAGGGAGCACCCGAGTCCAGGCGATTGACACCGCGCTCGTCCTTCCAGTACCCGCTGGCAAGCATGCCGTAGAAAAGCGTCATCAGCGATGCCGAGCCGTCGACCATCGCCGCATCCACCACCTGCCCGTTGCCCGACCGCTTGCTCTCGAGAATCGCTGACACGACGCCGAGCGCGAGATACAACGATCCGCCGCCGAAATCGCCGGCGAGGTTCAACGGAATGGCCGGCGGTCCGCCCGCGGCGCCGACTGAATGGAGCACGCCGGTCAGCGAGATGTAATTGATGTCGTGGCCCGGCGCCTGCGCAAGCGGCCCATCCTGGCCCCAGCCCGTCATGCGACCATAGACCAAGGCTGGATTCACCGCGAGGCAGGCGTCAGGCCCAAGACCCAGCTTTTCGGCGACGCCAGGCCGGAACCCTTCGACAAGCGCGTCTGCCTGACTGACGAGCTTCAGGACCGCGTCGGCCGCTTCTTTCTTCTTCAGGTCAAGCGCTGCGCTGCGGCGCCCACGATTAAGCAGGTTGAAACGCGGATCGCCGGGCACGCCACCGTCGTAGCCGGGCGGCCGGTCGATGCGGATGATGTCCGCACCGAGATCCGAAAGCAGCATGCAGCAGAATGGGATCGGCCCGACGCCGCCCAACTCCACGATTCTGATGCCCGAAAGCGGGCCTTGAGCACTGTGCATTGTCGCGGTCTCCTCACGAATTGGTTTAATAGCCTACCCTCGGTGTCAAAAGAGTCCAATCGCGGAAAATCGAAGCGGGACTTCGACAGGATCGAAGTATGGCGACATGCCTGTGGTGCGGCCACCACGGTTCATTGCGCCAGCACGCGCGGCGTGCCCCCGTTTTAAAACCCGGAACAATCTCCAGGCTTGCATGGACCTCCGGCATCGGCACGTCATAGTGTCCAAACTTCAGCGGGATTCTCGCTGCAACCAAACAATTCCTGATTAATACGCCGCTTCCGCGCTCTGCCACATACCTGCTCGAGCCTGGGCGACCACCATTCCCGCACGAAGCCGCACCCTTCCTGGAGCCTCGAATGTCGAACCCAACATCCGCCACTGCGAGCGACACGCCGCTGCCGCGCTACGAGCATCTGTACATCAACGGCGAATGGGTCAAGCCGGTCGATGGCGAACTCGTCGAGAGCATCGATCCAGCAACTGGCAAGCCGTGGGCCATTGCGCCAATGGGGGGCCCGCAAGATATCGACCGCGCGGTGGCCGCAGCACGGGAAGCATTCAATGGCCCGTGGCGACGCACGCCCGGGCACGAGCGGGCCGCATTGCTGCGCCGCCTCGCCGATCTGTTCAGCGCAGCGATTCCCGAGCTCGCGGTCATCGAGTCGCGGGACAACGGCAATCTCGTGCGGGACCACCGCGGCAGCCTGACCGCACAGGTTCAGTGGTATCAATGGTTCGCGTCGCTGGCGGACAAGGCGCAGGGCACCACGATCCCGATCGACGACAGCGTGCATGCGTTCACGACGCGTGTGCCAATCGGCGTAGTCGGTGCCATCATTCCGTGGAACGCGCCGCTGCTCGCGACGTGCCTCAAGGTGGGTGCCGCGCTCGCGGCAGGCTGCACGGTCGTTGTCAAGCCCGCCGAGCAAACGCCCGTGTCGGCGCTGGAACTCGCGCGGCTCGTCCATGAGGCCGGCTTTCCACCAGGCGTATTCAACGTGGTGCCAGGCTACGGACGCACAGCCGGCGCGCATCTCGTCAAACACCCGGACGTGAACAAGATTTCGTTCACCGGTGCCAGTCAGACCGCGAAGCACATGGTGCACGACGGCGCCGATAACCTGAAGCGCTTCACGTTCGAACTCGGCGGCAAGGCCCCTCATATCATTTTCGCCGACGCGGACCTCGACAACGCGATCAATGCAGCAACGGCCTCGGCGTGGCGGCTGACCGGCCAGAGCTGCGCGCTGGGTTCCCGCGTAGTGGTCGAACGTTCGATCTACGAGCGCGTTGTCGATGCGTTCCGAACCCGCGCACAATCCGTGCGGGTCGGCCTGCCGTCGGTCGATTCGAATCACATGGGTCCGCAGTCGCACGAAGAGCAGCTCAACAAGACGCTCTCGTACATCGAAATCGGTAAGCAGGAGGGTGCGGAACTCATCGCCGGTGGCCACCGCATCGCGACGCCCGAGCTCGCGCCCGGCTACTTCGTCGAACCGACCGTGTTTGCAGGCGTCACGAACCAGATGCGAATCGCGCGCGAGGAAATTTTCGGCCCTGTTGCGTCGCTGATCCCGTTCGACGGCGAAGAAGAGGCGATCGCGATCGCGAACGATTCTCCGTACGGCCTCACCGCGGGCCTGTGGACGCGCGACGTCGGGCGTGCGCACCGCATCTCGAATCGCATCGAGGCCGGCATGGTGTGGGTCAATACGTACTCGTTTCTTCGTTGGTCGACGCCTTATGGAGGATTCAAGGCTAGCGGCTGGGGCCGCGAGAACGGTATCGATGCCCTCGATCCGTACCTCGAGACGCGGACGACCGTGATAAGCACGACGGGCCAGTTCCCGAACCTGTTCACCTGAGATCATCAGGCACGCTGCAAGGCGTGCATGGTTCATGCCGCCGGCCGCCGAACCGGACTTCATCCCGGTTGGGCGGCTGGCGGTGTACACGAAAGCACTGCGTGCTACTGCGCCTGCCGTGACTTCATCACCACGGATTCCGACGGCTGCAACGTCGCGCCGGGAATGACATCGGTAACCTTCATGACGGGTTGCTTCAGTTCCTTGCTGTATTCGACGCTACCAAGGAACATCGGCGTATCCGCCTGATGGTCGTATTTCGCGAAATGCAGCGTGCCGCGTATCACTTTGAAGTCGGACGATTCGACCGCGCGCATCACCGCGTCCGCGTCGGTTGTCTTCGCGGTCGTGGCTGCCTGTGCCCAGATCATCACGCACTCGTACGCTGACGTGGTCCAGTCCGATGGCACGACGCCGTACTTCCCCTTGAACTCATTAACGTATTCCTTCGACTGCGGACTGGCCGTGGCCAGATACGACGCTGGCACAAACTGGCCTCCGTCGCTGCCCACAGGAGCGAATTGGCCTAACGACTTCAACGTGCTCTCGTCATACAGCGCAATGAACCGGTCGTTGATCTGCTTGAAGAATCCAACGGCTGTGGCCTGCTTGGAGAAGGTCACCAGATCGCTTCCGTACAGGCTTGTGAACACATAATCCGGCTTCGCCGCGAGAACCTTGTTGATGGTCGCGGTGTAGTCGATCGCACCGAGCTTCGGATACTCCTCAATCACGAACTCGACCTTAGGATTCATCTCCTTCATGAGTTCCATGAAGCGGATCGCGTTGGTACGGGCGCCCGCATAGTCGGCCGCCACTACGGCGTAGCGCTTGTACGGCATCTTCGCCAATCGGGTCGCCATCGCCCGCGTCTGGAAATAGCCGTTCACCGCGATCGAAAAGACATACGGCTGGAACGACTTCATCGTGATGTCCTCGGACCCCGAAGCCGACACGCACATGGGCACCTTGAGCCTGGCCGATACCGTTTTGCTGACCGCGAGCGTGCCCGACGATGACTGCGGCGCCACCAGCATGACCGCGCCCCCCTGCACCAGCGCCGCAGCCTGGTTGCTCGCGCGCTGCGGATTGGTGCCGTTGTCCTGATAGTCGAATACGACCGGCTGACCGAGCACGCCCCCGCGCTTATTCAGCACGTCGACCGCGTATTGCACGCCGAGCAGGCTGTCCTTGCCGACCTCGGCCGCGGGCCCGGACAGATCAAAGGAGCCGCCAATTTTTATTGGAGTGCCTGCGTGCGCGCTACCCAATACCGACGCAATACCCAGAAGCGCCGGCAGCGTTATCGTCTTCATCCTGTCTCCTTACCTATGTCGATTGGAATTATCTGGTCAAGCGCAAGCCGTTCACGGCGAACGCGACCGGACCGGACCGGACCGGCATATCATTCGCGGATCGGAACGACGCGGGGCTGCACGGCAGCCTCGACGGAGAAATCCCGGCCGAGCGGCGCAATGGCGCCCTTGTCGATTGAATACCACCGCTGGCATATCAGGTCGGTGAACTTGACGTTCTGCTCGGCGATGAGCATGGCCATGCCGCTTTCGCGCAACGTATTGATCGCCTTCGCGAGCCGCAGCACGACGATCGGCGCGAGCCCCTCGCTCGGCTCGTCGAGCAACAGCAGACGCGGCTTGAGCAGAAGAGCGCGCGCGATCGAGACCATCTGGCGTTCTCCCCCAGATAGCTTGCCGGCGTACCGCTGGCGCAGCTTGTGCAATTCAGGGAACAGATCGAAGACTCCGTCCAACTGGCCGGGCGAGGGGCTTCTCACGCCGATAGTGAGGTTTTCCGACACCGTGAGCGATTTGAACAAGCGGCCGCCGCTCGGCACTATCGCGAGCCCGGCCGCCACGCGTTTGTTCGCCGGAAGTTTCGCGAGCTCCACCCCGTCGAGTGTGGTGCTGCCTGCCGTCTGCATAATGAGTCCGGCAACTGACGCAATGAACGTCGTCTTTCCGGCGCCGTTGCGCCCAATCAGCCCGACAACCTCGCCATGATTGACGGAGATTGCACCGCCACGAATTACCTTGACGCGACCGTAGCCCGCGTCCAGTTCCGCGACCCGTAGGGCCTCTTCAGATCTCTTCTCCAAAATAGGCCTCCTTAACGCGGTGATCGGCACGCACGACGTTCGGTTCGCCGTCGACCAGCACGGTCCCGGCAACCAGCACGATCACGCGGGTCGCAAATGAAAACACGATGTCCATGTCGTGCTCGACGAACACAATCGGCATCTTTTCGTTGGTCGCGATCGTCCGGATCAAACTCAAACATTCACGCGATTCGTCACGTCCCATACCGGCAGTCGGTTCGTCCAGCAGCAGCAGCTTCGGGCCGGTGGACAGCGCCACCGCTAGCTCGAGTTTGCGTTGATCGCCGTACGACAGTTCAGCGGAAAGTACCGCCCGCTTGCTTGCAAGGCCGACTTTTTCGAGCAGCGCTTCCGCGTCGTCGTTCGTCGTTCGCACAGCCGGACTCAACATATTCCACGAACGTCCTTGGGCCAGCATGAGACCTATCTGTACGTTTTCCTGTGCCGTGTAGCCGGGAAACACGCTGCTGACTTGAAACGAGCGTCCCACACCTCGCTTGACACGCAGCCACGGCGGCTGGCGCGTCACCCGTTCGCCGAACACACGCACCTCTCCCCGGTCCGGCAATTTGCGGCCGGTCAGCAGGTCGAAAAGCGTACTCTTGCCGGCGCCATTAGGCCCGATGATGCCGACCGCCTCGCCACCTCGCACGGCAAACGACACGTCATTGACGGCCGTGAAGCCGGAGAAAGACTTCATGAGATTCGATGCCTGTAGCACCGGCTCGAGGTTCTGTTTCATCGCTGCCCCTCCACTTCTTTCTGCGAAGACGGCACCGCCTCGCCCATGAAGCGCTGTGCGCCGAACAATCGGGACAGCAGCGCCTTGATTTTCGGACCGACGCCTTCCGGAAACAGAAGCGCACACAGAATCACCAGCGTACCGACGACGAGGTCGGAGTTGGATGAGTGCGCCTGCACATAGGTGCGCGGAACCTCCAGCACGAGCGTGCCGAGTACTGGGCCGAGAAAGGCAGAGCGGCCGCCCAGTGCGATCATCATCAGCAGCATTGCGCTCGTGACCCATGAGAACAGGTGAGGATCCACGCTCCCATCCACGCCGGCCAGCACGACGCCGAAGAGCGACCCGAGCGCGCCGGCCATTACGAATACAGCAACCTCATAACGTTTAGGATTTCCACCCAGCGACGCGACCCGGTCGGCGTTGTCTCTGACCGCGCCGAGCAACGCGCCGAACGGTGATGCGACGAGCTTCAGCAGAACCACGCACACGACGATCGTGACCACGACTGCAAAACGATACTGTGCGGCACCGTTGCCGAGCCACGTGGGTACCGTCACGCCGACGAGGCCATCGTCGCCGCCCGTCAGGTTGTAGTTCGACACTATGAACACGAATGCGATCTGTCCGATGGCCAGCGTCAGCAAGCCGAAGAAGAGATGCCGCGCACGCAGCGAAATCAAGGCGGTGAGCAACGACACCGGCACGGATACCGCCAGTGCCAGCCCCGCGCCGGCCCAGTACGACATCCCGAATCTGATCGTCGAGATTGCCACGACATAGGCGCCGAGGCCAATAAACAGTCCGTGGCCCAGCGAGAGCAAACCCGTCGCACCTACGAGAAGATTCAAGCTCATCGCCGCGCCCGCGAAGATCACCATTCGCGTGATTTCGGGCAGATGAGCTTCGGACATCGCGTATGGCAGCAGGCATAGCACGATACCCACCAGCAGCGACATCAATAGTGTCTTTCCGGTGAACTGCTTCATGACTACTCTCTCCCTACGATCGTGCGCAGACCGGTTGGCCTGAATATGAGGACGATCACCATGACCGCGAAGATAACCATTTCACTGCCGTGGTCGAGCACCATAGTCGACAGCGATTCCGCGATTCCGATCAGGAGCGCGGCCGCCAGGCTTCCCCAAATGGCGCCCAGTCCGCCAATGACAATCACCGCAAATGCAATGACGACGATCTGAACGTCCAGTCCAGTGTTGATGGCACCCCGCGGCACCGCCACGACGCCCGCGACCCCGGCCAGCAATGCGGCCACGCCCATCACCGTGGTTCGTAGCCGTTTCACGTCGATGCCCACGGCTTCAAGCATCTGCGGATCGTCCACGGCGGCGCGAATCAGGCGTCCGGTTCTGCTCTTCGTCATGACCACCCACAAATAGACGGCCACGACGGCCGTCACCGCTAGCACTGCGAGCTGATAGGTGGCGAGCCTGAATCCGGCAAGCTCGACGAATCCTGAGAGCTGTTTGGGTGCGGACATCGATAAGGATTGGGTGCCGAAGACGATGCGCGCGAGGTTGTTTAGCAAGAGCATGAGGCCGAACGATACGAGCAGTTGGCCCCACATCCCAGTTGCGTACACCCTGCGAAATAACCCAAGTTCGAGCACGCACGCGAAAAGCGCCATTACGACCGGCACGGCGAAGATCGCGACAACGAAGCCAAGCTCGGGGCCAAAGGACTGAATGCATGTTGCGCCGCAAAACGCGGCGAGCATGAAGAATGATCCGTGCGCCAGATTGACCACACCCATCGCGCCCCACAACAAGGTCAAGCCAGACGCGACAAGAAAGTAAAGGCCCCCATTCGCGAAGCCGGCGAGGAGCTGTGCTCCAAGTAGTTGCCAGTTCATTTGCAATGCTCCTCAATAGTTCTGTCGCGCTTCGCGTTCGAGCCGCTCGCGGTGATCAGGATGCGCAACGGCGATCAAACGTGGAATACGTTGCGCAAGCGAAAGACCGCGCAAGTCGGCGGCGCCATATTCGGTGACGATCACGCACGCGTCGCTTCGCGGTATCGTCACCGGCCCCGACAGCTGCATTACGATCCGGCTGTGCCGACCCGCGGTCGACGGCAACGCGATAATCGGCACACCGCCCGGACTGAACTGCGCTGCGCGAAGAAAGTCACCGATTCCCCCAACCGCGCCGACATAGGTGCCGCCGGCTACCTCGGCATTCACCTGACCTGTCAGATCCACCTCCACGGCCGAGTTGATGGCGACGAAGCGGTGGATACTGCGCAGCACGTCCGGGCTGTGCGTGTACTCTGTGCCACGCAATACGAGCGCGGGATTGCGGTGCGCGAAGCGTCGAACGCGTTCGGACCCAATGATGACGCCGCCGACGGTGATACCTTTGTCGATGGACTTCCTCGCATTAGTGATAACACCGGCTTCGCAAAGAGCCGCGACACCGTCTCCAATGCTGCCGGAATGAATGCCCAGATCTCGCCTGTCCCGGAGCTGGGCAAGCACCGCGTCGGGAATGGCGCCGATGCCTGTTTGCAGTGTTGCGCCGTCGACCACCAGGGCCGCCACGTGTTGTCCTATCGCTTGTTCCACCGGACCAGGAACGGGCGCAGGAGCGTCTGGGAACGAAATGTTGGATTCCACTAGCAGATCGATATCGGACGCCCGCAGGTACGGCTCCCCATACGTCCACGGCACGTCGGGATGAACTTCAGCGATGATGGTGCGAGCGTTCCTGACTGCCTCGACCAGATATTCGCGCGCGAGCCCGAGGCTATAGCGGCCCTGTCCGTCCGGCGGCGATACGTGAAGCATCACGACGTCGATGCGCAGCGCGCCGCTCCGGATCAGCCCCGGAAGCTGGGAATAATGGGCGGGTAGGATGTCGAGTACGCCCGCGCGCGCCAGCTTACGGTTAGACCCGCTGCCGCAATACGCGAGAAAGTCGAATGCGTCGGCGTGCTCCGGTGCCAGCACATCGGCAAGGCCTATGCCGAGAAAGATGCGAATGCGCCGCAGCCGCTCGCGTTGCGCGACGAGCGCGCGCATCAGCGTCACGGGCTCGGCATGCGATTGGCCCCACATGACGGTGTCGCCCGGGCGGATCAGGTTAGCGAGATCCGGACAATCACTGAGCGCGGCAGGTGCGTTCTCTCCTTCTGGAAAAGTGCACGCTCCGTGGTTCATGCCAGACCGAGCACAGATGTGACTCGCCTCATTTCGTCTCCTCCGGCCGCTGGACCGGTATGATTATTTGACCAATCTGTGTTACCGCTTCACGAGCAAAAATCGCCGCTCGAATTTAGTATGTATGCCTAAATAGATGTAACTGAGAGGCGCTGCGAATCATTATTTTCCTGGCCCTACGGCAACAGCCATCGGCTCACGTATGGCATATGTCCGTCAAGCATCCGGAATAAACGTCGAGTCCATTGCATCATCGCCATGTTCCAGCGTCAACGCAGCTCTCACGAGTGTTCCGTACTTTGATGAAATGGTGAAAGTACGGTCCGTGCCTTCCGGTCAACGTAGGCAGTCTGGCCTGAACTACGGATGCTCCGCTACAAAGTCGCGACGCTGAGCACGAGGATCGTTTCCGCGCGCAACCTATGGATTTCCATTAGACGACCTATGTGCCGCTCACAGTACGGAACGCAGACGCAAGAGTTTATGAAACAACTCATACATTCGATGCTGGGGACGACGAGGCAATTCAGACGCATTCAGGTTCTAGCGCCGTGCTCTAATCGATTTAGCGCTTGCGACCGTGCCAGACTCGCGGCTCACATCCTGCGGAACGCGCAGGAGCACAGGACGCCGAATTCTCATTGGGCTTTTGTCGGTAGACAGCAACGAACGAAACACGCGAACGCCATTCATTGTCTGACCGCCCCGACTTCCCTGCTGGATGTCAATCCCCAAACGCTCGACGCTCGACGCTCAACGCTGTGCTTTTTTGCGCGTCCGTAGCTGTCATGTGCCTACGCAGCGCGCATCGTCAAGCGACGCGGGAATGGCGGGAAAACGTGCCATGCTCCATCGTCGTGCTGAAAAAAACAGATTGCCACATCACCGGTAGGCACCCTGGCCTCGACCCTAACGCAGCGCTTGCACTCCGCGCGCCGAAGGGAACGGACACGGAACGGGATCGCCCCGTTCGGCGTCAACCACCGCTCCACGGCGTCGCGCAAAGACTTTTGCATCGTTTCCATTTCGTCTCCTGCCTGAAATTCATGCCGCCCTACGGTTACCTCACCGCCTAAGCTCTCGCATCACTCATGTTCTCGACGATGTCACGAGGTATTTTGTCGGTGTCGGCTACGCGTTGTTCATTGCGGATCAAACGGTCACGTACGAAGCGCGCGATATTGTCTCGTAGCAGGGTCATCGCTTCGATATCGTGAGTCTCGGCTCCCGTCTTTCTGAATGATCGAGTCCTGTCCTCATCCTGCGACTTGACCCGCTCGAGCGTCAACGGCGCTGCTTGATACGTCCCGTACTTTGAATGTTGCATCAGCCCCTCAAGTGGGGCATTGCCGCTCGCCTGTCACGAGTATGAGAGCCAATGTGTTTCGAAGTACGGAATGCCTTTTCGCCCTTGAGCTTTTCTCGGTCGATGGAGGAGGCAGCCCGAAATCGGCATCAACCGGGCCAAAGTCGTGCACCGAGAGCAACGCCTACGACTGCCTCGTCCGCTGCCTCCCGCGGCTACGATCGTCGGTCGAACCTACGTCATGGCGATCCTTCGTGAGGTAAAGGCACTGCCGGTTTATCCTGATGCCGCATACCTGCACGGCTTGAACGCGGGTCCGAATCCAACTCATAGCCCCCGGGTCGTGCGTGCTGCCTGCTTTGAACGACTCATTCCGCACGGTCTTGCAACGTATGGCATTGACGGGGATGCAATTTGCCCGCAGCGGTTGCGACTACGATCGGATGCGAGACGGCAGCTCACTCATGCTGCGGGCCATTCGCGCCATGATATGGATCGGCGCCGCGCCGATTGGCTCCGGTAGGCCATGTCATTGATGGAAGCAGCGCCGCCCCGATCTCCACTGCGCAGCCAGCAAACCCTGCGGCCGCCGAGCGACGGTGCCTCTTTGTTCGTTGTTCCCGGTGATTCGAGTGATGCAGCCAGGACGACAATGAGGTCCTATTGCAAGTTTCCGTACTTTGAAACGTTCGGCTCATAGTCGCCACTCATTTCAATCCGCGGAACTCATTCGACTGTTGTCTTGCGCGAGGCTTGCCTGCAGACGCGTAATGATGGATGTGCGAGCGATTGCGCAATACCTCGTGCTGTGCCATGGGCGCGCACCGCATCTCTAATTGAACTTTCGACTTGTGAACATCAGCTAGACACCGGCGCACCAAGGAGACCTCCGATGACAGGCGCAGTAGACATGAAAACCGAATTTGAACGACTCCACGGTTTCTGGAACGATGCACTCGATCTTGCCGTAAAAGAACACATGACTTTCTTCAGCGACTATCTCGTGATGGCAAAAGTCGCGCTGGGGTCCGGCCATCTCGAGCCGAAGTTGTGCGACTTCGTGATGCTCGCAGCAAACGCAAGCGTGACCCACCTGAATCCGGAAGCTGTCGCACTGCACATCCAGGCGGCGATAAGCCACGGCGCAACGCGCGAAGAGATCGCCGAAGTGCTCCAGATTTCGTCCGTGCTCGGAATCCATGCTTACATGGTTGGGGTCCCTGTGCTGCTGGAGGAACTAGTCGCCGCCGGGATTTCACCGGATAAGGCCTTTCCGCTCGACGATAAGTTCGATCGCGTGAAATCTCAATTCACCCAACAGCGGGGCTACTGGAGCGAGCAATTGCAGTCGATGGTGCGCAGCTCTCCTGCGTTCTTTGAAGGCTATACTGCATTTTCATCGACACCCTGGCGATCAGGCACACTCGCGCCGGTTGTCAAGGAACTGCTGTACGTGGCTATCGATGTCTCGACGACACATCTGTTCGAGCCAGGCGTACGCATTCACACACGCAATGCACTGCGCTACGGCGCCACGCCGGAACAAATTCTGCAAGTAATGCAAATCGTTAGCTGCCTCGGTATGCAAAGCTTTCTTCTGGGCGCCACTCATTTGCAGGGCCGCTCGGCATGACTGGCACGCATCGCTGCTTTGCGTGAACAAGCGGCTCGCGGAGAGCCGCTGAATCCCTCGAGTATAGTCCGGACGCGACCTGCGCTCCTTTACTCAGGCGGCCCGACTGCGCACGCGCGTGCCGTTGGCTTTCTCAACGAACTTCAGGATCGAAGTGAAGTCCTCTCTTCCACCGCCCGCCTCATAAGCGGCATGCCAAACATCGCGCGCGCGTTCGATCGTCGGCATCGTGACTTCCATCAAGCTCGCTTCATCGAGGCCGAGCGTCATGTCCTTCTCGATGATGGCCAACGCCGCGCCATAGTTGAACTGCCCTGAAACAGCCCGTGCAAGCATCTTCGAACACGCGAAGCTCTGCCCAGTTCCCGCATCGAGCAGGCGCATCATCATGTCGGCGTCGAGACCTGCCTTGGCGCCCATCGCAAGCCCTTCCGAACATACGACCATGTTGGTCGCCATGATGATGTTATTCACGATCTTCATGACTTGCGCCATGCCGGGTTGATCGCCCATCACGAACACTTCTTTCCCAATTCGCGCGAGCAACGGGGAGACCTGCTCGACGAGGGGCGGTGAACCGGACACGAGCATTGCAAGCGTACCGGCGCGCACGGCAGGCGCTCCGCCGGAGATGGGCGCGTCGACAATCCCAATACCCCGTTGGGCGAGTTCCTTGCCGATTCGCACCACCGTGTCCTGCCCGATCGTCGACATTTCCGCATAGAGGCGAATCGCTGAGCCATGTACAACGCCATCGGGACCGAGCGCGACGGCAAGCGACACTTCCCTACCCGGCAGGCAGGCAAACACAATGCTCGCGGCGTTGGCTACGGCGCGCGGCGAATCGTGCACAACGGCACCGCCCGCAATGAACGGCTCCAGCGCGGCCGGTGACGGATCGTAAACGTGCAACTGAAACTGTTGCCCCAGCAAGCGCTCGGCCATAGGCCCACCCATCTGGCCCAGCCCAAGGAAGCCGATATGTTGTGCAGAGTTCATTCAAACCTCGATTGCGTTCACTGTTTGTGCGCTCCCGCGGCATCCTCATGCCGCATCATCCGCTCATCGCTTCGCGGATCCAGGCTGCGGTGCGGAGCACTCCTTCCTGCGCTTTGGCGCACGCGAGACCCATGCGAAAGAACCCGTGGATCAACCCATCGTAGCGCCACAGGGTGACCCGCACTCCGGCGTCGCGCAAACGCTGCGCGTACGCTTCGCCTTCGTCGCGCAACGGATCGAACTCCGCTGTAACAACCAGCGCCGGCGGCAAACCAGACAGCGATGGGGCACGCAACGGACACGCATGAGGATGCGTCGCATCGCCGTGGTCCACCAGGTAGTCGCTCCAGAATCGGATCATCGCGGCGCGCGTTAGCGAATAGCCGGTCTGGTTGTCGAGATAAGAGCGAGTTGCGGGCGTGTGGTAGTCCGTCACTGGGTAGACGAGCACTTGCGCACGCAGCTGCGGGCCACCCTCGTCTCTGACACGGAGCGCAGTGACTGCCGCCAGATTGGCCCCAGCGCTGTCGCCGGCAACGACGATGCGCGAGGGGTCGAGCGAGAAGTCCGCCGCATTCTGCGCGGTCCATCGCACGGCTGCGAGGCTGTCATCGACTGCTGCAGGGAACCGATGTTCGGGCGCGAGCCGATAGTCCACCGCCAACACGGCTGCTCCGCTTTCGGCACACAGATCACGGCACACGTGGTCGTGGGTGTCGAGGTTACCTATCACAAAGCCGCCACCGTGAAAAAACACAGTGACGCCGTCGCTGTGCGCCTCCACGGGTCGGTAGAGACGCGCGGGCAGTGACCTTCCCGGCAATGGCATCGAAATGTCGGCAACCTCGCCGACGGGCCTTCTCCGCTCTAGTGGCGGATAAAGGAGACTTGCGCGCAAGGCCTCGACGGAAAGGCTCTCCATCGGCGGCGCGGACTCGAGAGTCTTGAGAATAACCGCAACTTCGGGATCGAGCGGCATTGTCTTTTACTCCCACATACCGATGAGGTCGTCGATCCGGCCGTCGCGTTCTACCCGTATCTGAAGAATAAGTCGCACCGTTTGTCTCCCTTGCGGTGTTATCGTCGCTCGCCGTGCAAAATGGCCCCGGTAGTAATTGTTCCGGGATCTCGCCGTGCCCGGATCCGAACACACTTGCTGTGCGTACGATGCTATCAAGCTCGCGGACGGTCAAATCCGGCAAACAACTCTTTCCGTGCAATGGAATACTGTCCACTCGCGCTGGACGGGGTCAAAGATAGCGTCGTATTCGCCTCAGAATACCGGCGGCGACCGAACGCACCGGCTGCGCTTGAAATGATTGTGCCGGTTACTCCGGCCTTAGCTCCACATCGGCAAGTAGCGACTGCAATTCGGTCGCTGCTCGCTTGAGTTCCGGTACGACGCGCCCTCTGATCGCAGCAATATCCGGCTTCACATCGATCGCGCCGCAGCTCAGCGCCATCGCTAATTTCGGGCGTCCGATCGTCACCGGCAATGCAATCCCATAGGCGTTGCGTCGATATTGCCCGACCGCCATGCAGACACCGCTCGAATACAGATCGTCGAAAGCCGTTTCTATAGCCGTCCCGACTTCCTTGGAACGCGAACCCGCCGCATCAAGCAGTCGCGCGACCAGGCGGCTGCGTTCAACGTCAGGAAGTCCCCAAAGCCACGCCCACCCGACGGCCGTCGCATCCATCGGCAACAGGGAGCCGACGCCCAATTGCAGCGCCGAGATTCGCACACTGCAGCGATGGGCGATATACAGCATGTCGAGACCGTCGGGTACAGCAAGGGCGACGGCAACGTCGAGCTGGTCTGCGAGCTTCTGCATGAGCGGCTCGGCTCGCCGCGTAACCGGATTGGTCGCGAGGTACGCCTGCCCGATGCCAAAGACGCCTGTTGCCAGCTCGAATCGTGGACCACCTGCAATGCGGCGGATGAAGCCTTCGTGAACAAGCGTCGATGTCAGGCGCGAGACGGCGGACCGCGACAGTCCCGTCCTGCTCGCCAGCTCGCCATTCGTCAGCGGCACACGATCGGCATGAAACGCTCGCAACATTTGCAGCCCTCGCTCGAGCGTCAAGGTCACCTGCGGCGGACGAGGCATCGCGACTCCAGATATGGACAGTAAGGATCGACGGGGGCAGCCATTGCACGGTCAGGCCGGAGGAACCGCACGCTGCTGGAGCACCTTCGCAATGGCGATGAGGCGAGGCCCGAGCTCCAGTTCCATCCGGGCTTGCGCCATGCGGACGGTGCGGCCGACGCAGCCGAGCACCAGTGGCGGACGATCAGGTAGGGCAATCGGTGCCGCGACACAGGCGAGTTCCGGCTCCCAATCGCCATGGAGCATGCAAAAGCCCAACTCGTGAGTCTGCGCGATCTTTTCGCTCATGCGACGACGTATTGACGTTGGCCACTCGCTGCCTGCCTTGCGCTCCACCTGACTCTGTAAATAGCGGCGCTCCTCCTCTGGAATGGCTGCAAGCAGCGCCCATCCCATCAGCGAGTAGGCAATCTGCATGCGCATGCCGGGCAGCAGTTGGAGATCCAGCACTGTGCGACTGCCGATTTCCGTATCCAGAACGATCACGTCGAGCCGGTCCCGCGTGCCGAGCAGCAGGTAGGTGTCAGTCGCATCGGCCAGTTTGCGCATCTCGCCGCTCGCGACCCGCAAGATGTCCGGATCAGCAATCGCCGCGTAGCCGAGCGCCAGCGCAGCAGGTGCGAGCGCGTACTTCCGGCTTGCCACGTCGTGATGCAAATAGGCCATCGCGACCAACGATCGTAACAGTCGCAATACCGTCGGCTCGGGAATGCCGGTCAACTGCGAGATTTCCTTGTTGCCGAGCCACGGCCTTCCGCGGCCAAACACCGACAGGATCGACAGACCACGCGCCAAGGGTTCGACCATGGCGGTGCTTTCCGCCCGTTTGCCCTGGGGAGGCTTTGGCCACGCCGTATCGACACCGTGCGGACCATTGCGTGATCTCGAGTTGACGTGCAGGGGCGAGGACCTGTCCGAATGCATGAGCGTCTCCGTCTGATGCTTTTATCTGGACCGTGTTTCCGGCCCCGCGCCATCGCGCCTATGTTTTACGGATTCTACTCTGCCTGCATCCGGTTAGATCTACCTGCAAACAACGTGGAACTGCGTCACACCCGCGAGCGAGCGGCAAGCGCTCGAAGCTGGCTGCATACGAAGGCCAGCGCATCGCGAACTCCTGGCAAGACCCCGATCATCATCAGGAAACCGTGCATCTGTCCCATCGCACGAAGGTGATGTACGGACACGCCAGCCTCCGAGAGTCGCTGCACGTACGCTTCGCCCTCGTCGCGCAGCACATCGTGCTCCGCCGTCACGACTATTGCCTCCGGTAATCGGCTGAGATCGGGCTCCCGCAAGGGCGACGCCAAGCTCGAGTACCTCGCTGCGTCGTCGGGTGCGTAATGCGACCAGTACCACTTCATCGCGTCGCGGTTGGTCAAAAGCTGGTTCTCGGGTGCGACGTAGGAGGGACGCTCGAAAGCACAGTCGGTCACGGGATAAATCAGCAATTGGCCGGCGAACGACACGCGTGGCTCCTCCCGGGCGAGCAGCGTCACCCCAATGGCGAGATTCGCGCCAGCGCTGTCCCCGCCGACGAAAAGCGGCAACTCGGCATCAAGCAGTTCAAGCTGTCGGGCTGCGAGCCACTGTACAGCTTGTTGGGCATCTTGCACCGGCCCCGGAAACGGATGCTCGGGCGCTTTGCGATATTCGACGAGTATCACCGCCACGCCCGCCCCAGCCGTTATCTCTCGGCACAGCGGATCGAATTCCTCGACTCCGCCCACCACCCACCCGCCGCCGTGGAAATAAACGAGCAGTGCCTGGGGGCTTTCGAACGGGATATACATACGCGCGGGCAGTTCGCCATTGTTGACGGGGATCGTCAGTGGAACACACGCACGTACGTCAGCGCCCTTGGACAGGATCGGTCGAATCCGGGCAAAGGCGGCGCGTGCTTCATCTGGCGACATCAGGTGGCGCGGCTTCGACGCGGCAGCCGCAAGCTTGTCCATGAACGCGCGGGTTTCGGGATCGAGACTCATGAGATGAATGGTTTGTCGGTCATGTGCAGGACGCGCGGGAACCGCTGCGCTATGGCGCGGACGAAAGTCCGTCAAGGACCGCTTCCACTCCGCCAAACAGGTTCCAGCCGAGCGACGCCGTCGCACCTGCATCCACCACGATGTTGGTGCCCGTGACGGCGGATGCCGCGTCGGATAGCAGGAACGCGATCGGTCCCGCCACTTCGGCTGGCGTGATGACACGGCCCAGTGCGGTTTGCCGCCCCATCACGGCCGGGTCGCGTTGGCCGCGTGCGTAGCTCTCCTCGATCACGGGAGTGCGAACAGGCCCCGGCGACACTACGTTCACGCGCACGCCTTGCCGACCGAAATAGACCGCCAACGCGCCGGCGAGATTGATCAATGCCGCCTTCGACGGGCCATACGCCAGGTGGGGCGTCACTGTAACGCCCGCTAACGACGAAAGGAGCACGATGCTGCCGCGCCCGCGTGACGCCATGCGTAATGCAACAGCGCGGCTGACAGCGTATGCGCCACGAGCGTTGACTTCGAAAGTCCGGTCCCAGATCTGCATCCCGGTCTGCTGCGGCCCTTGAACGGGCGGAATGACGCCGGCAGCAAAGAGCATCCCGTCGATGTCGCCACATTCGCGCTCGATCGTGTCAATGGTGAGGTCGATCTGCTCAGCCTCGGCGAGATCAAGGCGATATGCGCGGCCGCCGGTTTTCGCCGCCACGCGCTCGGCGCCTTGCCAGTCGCGGTCCGCCACAATGGGCGTCCAGTCTGATGCGAGCGACGCACAGCAGGCTGCGCCGATCCCGCCGGCACCGCCGACTACCAGCACGTTCTTCAGTGGATTCGTGGGAAGCTCCATGCTAGCGAAGCCCCGCCTCGGCACGGACAAGGAAGACCGGGTCATGCTCGTCGCGCTTGCCGAGGGTCCACGCCGGATTCAGCACGGTGTCGTCCGCATCGACGAGGTTAGACTGCATCGCGTCGAACACGGTTCGGCGTTGCGCGATGCGCCATTCGTCGCGTCGCTTCTCAAACCGGTCCACGTAGCGACCGGAGACTTGGACCCGGCTGTTCTGTTTGCTGTTGCGGTTTTTCGCGTCGAGCATGGACCGATGACCGCTTGCTTCCGGCGTCAATTCAAGCCGCGCGATGAAGTACGTCTCTACCACTGCGACGTCTTCGGTTCCGAATTCCACCAGGCAGTTACCCAGGAAATGGGTCGATTTCAGGAGTCCAACGCTGTCGTGACGCTCCCTGAGCCAGGCGATGAAGTCGTCGCGCGTGCCTTTGAAATCCGCGTGATCGTCGTGGCAGTCCGCGAAAAATGAGGAGCGCACCAGTTCCCACTCACGTCGATCCACGCCGCGTGCGTAGCGCAACAACACGTCGCGGATCAGATCTTTGTCGATCAATCGTTGCAATGCAGTAGACATGGAGAACTGCTCCCTGTAAAGCCACAACGATGGGTTTGCGACGCGGCGGGGTCAACGGCGACGCTACTGCTCTGCCGTACTTTGAAATTCAACGCCTCATTGACGGCCCTTCCCTCACGAATGACGACCCATTCCGGCGTGGCACCGACAGCTCTCATCTGACAGAGCGGCTCGACCGCTGATCGATTTCAATGTACGGAAAGGGCTACTCGCACCGATTGCTGCTGGTCGGTGCATACCATTCAATAGATCACGCAAGAAGAACTTCTCAGGAGACAACTGTCATGAATCAAGCATCACAGGTCCTCGATGCCGTTGTAGTCGGTGCCGGCTTCGGTGGACTGTACGCGGTCAAACGTCTAAGGGATGCAGGGTTTCGGCTACAGGCGTTCGAAGCGGGTGACGGCGTGGGCGGCACGTGGTATTGGAACCGCTATCCCGGCGCGCGCGTCGATCTCGAGTGCTGGGACTACTCGTACTCGTTCTCTCCCGAACTGCAGGACGAATGGGACTGGCCCGAGCGTTATCCGGCGGCCTCCGAGTTGATGAAGTACCTGAACCATGTGGCCGACCGCTTTGATTTGCGTCGCCATATCCAGTTCAACACCAAGGTCGAATCTGCTGTTTTCGACGAAGCAGAAAACCTCTGGGTCGTGAGAACTGCAGATGGGAAAGTAACAAAAGCTCGATTCTTCGTACCGGCAACCGGCGTGCTGTCGGTGCCCAAGCCGCCCGAGATCCCGGGTCTCGAATCGTTCAAGGGTGAGAGCTATCACACCGGACGCTGGCCACATCACGAGATCGATTTCAGCAACAAGCGCGTCGGCGTAATCGGCACGGGCTCCTCGGGCATTCAGGTGATCCAGGCGCTCGCCGGCAAGTGCAAGCACCTGACCGTCTTTCAGCGCACAGCCGTCTATGTGGTCCCCGCCAAGAATCACGCGCTCACGCCGCAAATGCGAGCGCGCGTGCGCGCGACCTATCCGGAACGGCGCGCTATCAGCCGACTCACGCGTTTCGGCATCGCGGTACCGTTTCCAGTCGAATCAGCACTCGACGCTACCCCTGAGGAGCGTAGCAGGAAGTATGAGAACGCGTGGGAAAACAGTCAGTTGCTGGGCTTTCGCATGTGCTACGGCGACATCCTGTCAAACGAGTCGGCAAACGAAACAGTCGCCGAATTTATTCGCGGCAAAATTCGCGAAACGGTCAGGAATCCCGACGTAGCGGAAAAACTGATGCCGCGTGGCTTCCCGTTCGGCACGAAACGCCCATGCCTCGGAGACACGTATTACAGCGTGTACAACCGCGACGACGTGACATTGGTTGACCTGAAGGCGTCGCCGATACAACGCATCGTGCCCGAAGGAGTTGAGACGAGTGACGGTTTGCATGAGTTGGATTGCCTGATTTATGCGACTGGCTACGATGCACTCACGGGCGCCCTTACCCATATCGACGTACGGGGTGTCGGCGGCCGCAAGTTGACGGACAAGTGGGCAAGTGGAGCGAAAACCTATCTCGGCCTGATAACGAGCGGATTTCCAAATCTGTTCACCGTCACCGGGCCGGGCAGCCCGGGTCCGCTCGCCAATATGTCCATGAGCATCGAGCAGCACATCGATTGGATCGCCAATTGCATGGTCTACCTGCGCGATCACGGCATCGATCGGATCGACGCCGAGCTGCAAGCCGAAGAAAGCTGGATGCAGCATGTGCAGGACGTCGTGTCGAACACTTTATATATGAAGGCGAACTCCTGGTACATCGGCGCGAACGTGCCCGGGAAGGCTCACGTGTTCCTGCCATACCTTGGCGGCCACGGTGCGTACCGCAAAAAATGTGACGACGTTGCTGCGGCAGGCTATCCTGGGTTCGTGCTCACGCAGGGCGACGAAACGAGCGCCGAAAGCAGGGAAGCTATCGGAGACACAGCATGAAAGCAGACAACGGTCGCCTGGCGGGTAAGGTCGCCTACATCACGGGCGGCGGCAACGGCATCGGACGGGCGGCGGCCGAACTGTTCGCGACCGAAGGCGCCACCGTGATCATCGCCGAATTCAGCGCCGAGAGCGGACAGGCAGTTGCAAATGCAATCAACGCGGCGGGTGGAAAGGCGCAGTTCATTCACACCGACGTGACGAGCGAGGAAAGCGTGCGCGAGACGATCGAAGCCTCGCTCCGGTTCGCCGGTCGGATTGATGTGCTGTACAACAACGCTGGCGGTTCGACGGCTGTCGACTCGCAGGTCACGGACTGCCCGGCTGACGAGTTCTGGCGCGCGGTCAAGCTCGATCTGTTCGGCACGTGGATCACCTGCAAGTACGGGATCGCCGAAATGATGAAAACCGGAGGCGGCTCCGTGATTAACAGTAGTTCGGTTTTTGCGCTGGTCGGCACGCGCGGAAAAGATGCCTATACCGCCGCCAAGGGTGGAATATCGTCGATCACGCGCTCCATGGCTGTCGAATACGCACCGTATCGCATACGCGTCAATGCAGTGGCGCCGGCCGTGACCACGACGCCCCGCGTTCTCGGTCTGATCGACAAGCAACCCGAAGTGGTCAACAAAACCGGCGAACGCCAACTGCTCGGCTTGATCGAGCCGAAACAGGTTGCTCTGACGGCGCTCTACCTGGCTTCCGACGAATCGGCGACGACCACAGGTCAAATTTTTGCAATCGATGGCGGTTTTTCGATCTCGTAACGTTCCCGGGTCTTGTCGATGCCGACCACCAGGATTCCGGTGGACCAGGCGGCCACGGTAGCCTCAACTTGCGTGCTCTTTCAAAGTACGGAATTGATTCCCGCGTATTTTGACGCCCCAGTACGCCCGTGTTGCAATTGGCCTGACTAGTCCGGCCGCATGTATATATCGCATTCCTAACGACAACATACCAAGACCAGTCTCATAACAGGTATCAGGTGGAGGAGATCTAATGAAACGGTTCACAGTGGCAGTCTCCCTATTCGCGATTTGCGCTTGTGCCGCGGCGCAGAGCGACGCTCCGATCAGGATCGCGGGATCGCTGGATCTAAGCGGCGCAGCTGCCGACGTAGGCAAGGATGCGCTTGCGGGCGCGCAATACGCCGTGGAATCGCTGAACAGGAGCGGCGGCGTGCTCGGAAGGATGGTAGTCCTTGACTATCAGGACGGTGGGAGCAATCCACAACGAGCAATGAACCAGGCGACAGTATTGGCAAGGTCTGGTGCAGTTATGCTGCTGTCGCCGCAGTCGTCATCGAGTGCGATCGCCGTAAGCAAAGCGGTGTCTGGAAAGCTGAAGGTCCCTACTTGCGTGGGTCAATCTATCGCCGACGATCTGACAATCAAGGACTTCCAGCCGTACATTTTCTCCGTGACGCCAACTTCTTATATGGAAGGTCGCGCGCTGGCATCGCGCTTCGCCCGGTTGCCATACAAGCGCTATGCGCTCCTGAGCGCCGACTATGACGGGGGACGCGCAGGGGTGGAGCGATTCAAGCAGTTTCTCCTTGAACTTAACCCGAATGTGGAAATCGTCGTCGAAGATTATCCAAAGTTTGGCGCGACAGACTACACTGCCACGATCAACAAGGTGCTCGCGGCAAAGCCCGATTATGTGTTTTCCATCCTGTTCGGGGCGGATCTGCTGACCTTCTCGAAGCAAGCAAATTCAGTCGGTTTCTTCAAACAGGTCAACAACAGGTTTATCGCGCTATACGACTTCAACACACTCAAGGCGTTGGGCGGCAATGCTCCGGTGGGAACAGAAGGATGGCAACGTGCCCCGGCGAACTACCTCAGCCAGTCTGCACCACAGGCGGAGAAGTTCATTGCTGGTTACAGGGCCAAAACGGGTGACTATCCATCGGACTGGACGCTGATGAGCTACGACTGCGTGATGAACTGGGCACACGCCGTCTCAATCGCTAATTCGACTGACGCCGGTCCCGTAATGCGCGCAATCGAAAGCAATCAGTTCGAGTCCCTGCGTGGCAAGTATCGCTTCGCGAAGTACGACCATGAAGCGAATGTGCCAATCTATGTAGGTAGGCTTGAAGAAAACAAGGCATTTGGTCAGCCAGTCCTTGCGATCGATGCTGTAATCCCTGGCGAAACCGCGCACCCCAGCGAAAAGGACGTAAATAAGCTGCGTGGCAAAGACTAATGTCTGACTGACTGTGGCGGGTGGTCGTCGGCGCCCGCCGGCCTACGATCGCAGTCGGCCTACTCGCGTTCTCGTGTCCTCGTGAAACGGCCGGCATTCGATAACGAGCGAGGCGCTCGCCATATCAGTCGCCGGCGTAGCCGGCGGATATCCCCAACGCTGAACCACAGTAAACCTTCAGTCCTTTTCTGGCAGTTGCCATCGGGGCCGCAAGCACCGGGTGGGCCCGGAATGCCAGTGTGATGTGACGGTACCCGTCCTACCAGCGACGAACCTGTATTGATCAACGCCGCATTGGCCCTTGGCCGCCTCAAGTCGGTCTTCGATTTTCCATCATGTTCTGTATCCCGCTATTTTTCTATGCCTGAAACCGGGAAGCGTCGTCAGTCCAAATCTGGATCGCTCATTTCTGAAGTACGGAACCTTTGGACGCGTCCAATTGACCGGTTGCGCTCCGCCGCAACCATAATCAGGCAGATAAGCACCGTAGCATCCTATAAATCACTGGAGACCTCCATGCCATACTCGACTGTCCGTCAATTGTTGAGCGCTTCGCTTATCGTCGGCTGCTCGGCTTACACGACGCTCTCGGGCGCAACCGAAACCATCAAGGTTGGTCTGTCGGCCCCCCTGTCCGGGTCGGGCGCATCCTGGGGCATCGGTGCAGAGTGGCTCTGCAAGGAGGCGGCATCGGAGATCGCGGCGTCAGGTGGTGTCCATGTGAAGGGGCAGACTTACGACTTTGACTGCGTGACTTATGACAACAAGTACAACGCGGCGGAAGGTGCAAAGGTCGCGCAGGCGCTCGTCAACAAGGACGACATCAAGTTCATAGCCGGCAGCGTCGGCACCGCGCCGGTTCGTGCGCTGCAATCGCTGACCGAGCGCAAGGGTGTACTGCTGTTCACCACCGCATGGGGCACCAGCATCAAGGGGCCGAGCTATCCGCTGACGTTCACGCAAATGAACACCGTCAAGGAAATTGCGCGCCCCCTGACCTCGTATATCGCAAAGTCCCATTCGATGAAGACGGTCGCGTTGCTCAATCCGAACGACTCGACCGGACAGGAAACCGAAAAAATCGCGCGCAAGGCGTGGGAAGACGCAGGCGTCAAGGTGGTATCGAGTAACTGGTATGAACGCGGCAGCAGTGAGTTCCAGCCCATTGCCGCGAAGCTGAGCGCGCTCAGGCCCGATGCGATCGATCTGTGCTCGACGACGCCGGCCGATGCGGGCCTCGTTTTCAAGGAGTTGGCCGGTCTCGGCTGGAACGGCGTCAAGATCGTAGAAGTCGGCACCGGAGCGAACGCGCTGGTCGCGACGGGCGGCAAAGCCGTCGAAGGCGTATACCTGGGCGCGGCGCTGAATCTTGACAGCCCGACGGCGACACCGCATCAGCGCGAGCTCGACGCCGGCGTTCGCAAAGCCTCCGGCGACTCGATTAACGCGGTCCAGATCGGCATATACGATGCACTTTTTGCGCTGAAGGCCGCGATGGAAAAGGCACAAAGCATCTCGCCGACCGACGTCGCCAGAGTAATGCCAACCGTGACCTTCCCGTCCTTCTATGGCAAGTCCGGCTTCGGTGGGAAGACGGATTACGGTTCAGCCCAGCAGATGCTGCTCCCGGTGTTCATCACGCAACTGAAAAACGGCAAGCTGGTGGACGTCGCGCGCATCGCGCCGAGCGAACTCCACTGAACCTGATCCGACCGGACCGGTAAGTTCTGAGCGCTGCCAGGCGGCTTTATGCAAAACATTCTTCAACTGACGTTCACCGCGCTGCAGATCGGCGCGGTCTACATTCTGTTCGCGCTAGGGTTGACGCTGATCTTCGGCGTGCTGCGCATCGTCAACTTCGCACATGGCCAGTTCTTCACGATGTCGGCGCTCGTCGTCTCGGTCGCCGTCTCATGGCTAACGGCCAGGCATTGGCCGGTCTGGCTTGCGTATTCGGCCGCTTTTGCGACCGGCGTCATTGTGAGCTCCGTGTTCGGCGCAATCGTGTACGAGACGGGCTTCAGACGCGTCGAGCGCGACATGACAGGCTCGTTCATTCTGTCCGCCGGACTCGTGCTAATGATTGAAGGCTTCTTTCTGAAAGCGTTTGGGGGTGCCGTGCGCCCGGTGCCGCCGCTCATCGACGGCAACGTCGACGTGTTCGGCGTCAGCATCGCCGCGCAGCGGCTCATCCTGTGTGCGGTCGCGGTCGCACTCACGCTGCTGCTCACGCTGGCGCTCGGGGGCACACGTTTCGGCAAGGCGCTGCGCGCGGTGTCGATTGACCATCAGGCTGCGATGCTGCAAGGCATCCCATACCGGCGGATCGCGTTTCGCGGCTTCGTCGCGGCAACCGCGATCGGCGCGATCGCTGGCGCGCTGATTGCACCCGTCGCCGCCGTCTCGCCGACGCTCGGAGATGCGTATCTGGTCAAGGGCTTCATCGCCGTCGTGCTCGGTGGGATGGGCAGCGTGCCAGGCGCGATTCTCGGCAGCGTGTTCATTGCGTTCGTCGAAAGTTTCGTCGGGTTCTATTTCGATCCGTCCGTGGCAAGCCTCGCGATCTTCGGTCTGGTGATGGCGGTTCTTCTGGTGCGACCGAAGGGGCTTCTGGGCCATGACTGACCGATTCTTCCGTTACGCACTTCTCGCCACCGTCGTTGTCGCGCTGGCCAGCCTGTCGGCCGGCTCGGGCTATGCTGGCAACCTGATCATCTGGATCGCGATCGCGGCCGTTGTCGCAAGCAGTCTGCGCTTCGTGCTGCTCATCGGCGAACTGAACTTCGCCGTCGCCGCGTTCTTCGGCCTGGGTGCCTATGCAACCGGTGTCGCGACGACCATCCTGCAAATTCCGTTCTGGTTCGCGCTGCCGGCAAGCGGATGCGTTGCGCTGATTGTCAGCATCGTGTTCGGCTACGTCACCTTGCGTGTGAAAGGGCCGTATTTCCTGCTGATAGGCTTCGCGTTCACAGAGATGATGCGCATTCTGTACACGCGGTCCGATTGGCTCGGCGGCAATTCGGGCATCGTCGGCATCTTTCCGCCCGACATACTGTCGAGCCACTTTCCGACGTTCGTGGTCGTGATCGCCGGCCTGTTGATTCTCGCGATGACGGTAATCGAGCGCTCGCATCTCGGCCGCGTGTTTGTCGCGATCCGCGACAACGACAACGTCGTCAGGTCAGTTGGTATTCCGGTTCATTTGATGAAGGTGTTGTGTTTCTGCATCGCGTCGTTCGCGACCGGCGTCGCCGGATCGTTGCAGGCCTTCTCGAACAATGTCATCAGCCCGCTCGACTTCAGCTTCATGCTGTCGACGTTCGCGCTCGCCTATCTGAAAGTCGGCGGCGAACGTCATCCGCTTGGCCCGATAGTCGGTGCGATCGTGCTCGTGCTCCTCGCGAGCGTCTCGCAGGGGCTCGGCGGAAGCGATCAGATTTTCTACGGCGCGGCGATCGTGATTGGCGTGCTATTTCTGCCGGGCGGGCTGACCGGCATCCGATATGGTGGAGCGCGCGCGGCGGTAAAGCACGCATCGCGTCGACCGCGGGAGGTGCGCAATGATGTCCAGTGAATCGCCCGTCATCCGGCTGAGAGGCCAGGACCTGTCGCGCCGGTTCGGCGGTCTCCTTGCGGTCGCGGGCCTGAACCTCGAGATTCGCGACCAGGAGATTCTCGGCCTCATCGGGCCGAACGGCGCGGGCAAGAGCACGACGTTCAATCTGCTCAGCGGCTTTCTTGCGCCGAGCAGTGGGCGACTCGAGATCGAAGGCGACGACGTGACCGGCAGTTCGCCCGAGCGGATCAGCCAGCGCGGGCTCGTGCGGACCTTCCAGCATGGGAGTCTTATGCGCACGATGACAGTCGAGGACAATATCCTCATCGGCGCGATCGGCGGCCTGCGCGGCAGCGGCAAGGCCGAACGCGGCAGGCGCGTGCGCGAAACGGCGGAACTCGTCGGCCTGACGCACCTGATGAAGGAAGTCGCGGGCAATCTGCCACACGGCCTGCAGCGCCTCGTGAGTATCGCGATCGCGTATGCACCGCGCCCTCGCCTGCTGTGCCTCGACGAACCGCTGACCGGCCTGAACCAGACTGAGGTGGCCTCGGTATTGAAGATGTTTTGCGATATCCGCGATGTCCACGGCACATCGATCCTGCTCGTCGAGCACAACATGAAGGCGGTGATGCAGACCTGTGATCGCCTATACGTGCTGCATCACGGACAGTTACTCGCGACCGGCACACCGGACGAAATTCGGGCGAATCAGCAGGTCCTGAAGGCCTACCTCGGAAATACACATGTCGACTGAGACGCCAACACTGGAGATTGCCGATCTACATGCCGCATACGGCACGGTTCCTGCGCTGCACGGAGTAAACATTCGCGTGATGCGCGGCCAGGTCGTCACGCTCATCGGCGCAAACGGTGCAGGAAAATCGACTGTACTGAAGTGCGCAAGCGGACTGCTACCGGCCAAGCGCAATGCAATCAGGCTGTTCGGCGAACCGGTCGGCGGGTTGCCGTCCAATGTGCTCGTCGAGCACGGGCTCGTGCTGGTGCCGGAAGGGCGGCGGCTATTCGGCGCGATGACCGTGCGTGAGAATCTGGAACTCGGTGCGTACACGCGTCGCGACACGGCCGGCATCGCGCAAAGCATGGAACGCTGCCTGTCGCTGCTGCCTGACCTCAAGCAGAAACTACGCGCGGCGGCTGGCTCGCTCAGCGGCGGGCAACAGCAGATGGTGGCCGTTGCCCGAGCGCTGATGGCCGAACCCCGGATCCTGCTGCTCGACGAACCAACGATCGGACTGGCACCGGCCGTCGTCGATCTCATTGCGCGCGTCGTTAGTGAAATCAGCCGAGATGGAATCGACGTTCTGCTGGTCGAACAAAACGCAGAAGTGGCGCTGGCCATCGCGGATTACGGCTATGTTCTCGAGAGTGGCGCGATCGTCGCCCATGCATCTGCGCAGGAACTCACCCGCAACGACGAAGTTCGCCGCGCCTACATGGGCATGTGACTGGACGTGAGCAATAGACGAAGAACCGGATCGTCGGGATCTGGATCGACGGAATCGCGTCATTTGGGCAATCAAAGACGTGTAGCTCCAACCTCGCCTGGAGCCCGCTTTGCGCACACCCGGCACCCAGCCGGAGCCAGAACTTGGGTCGTCAGTCGTGATCCACGTTCACTCGCGCAGCGTCGGATTACGCCGACCTATTGACTGGAAACCTGGGAGCGCACTTTCAGCGGAAAAAACACGCCTTCGAGCACTTCAGGTCGTCCAATCGCAGGCACCTCAAAGGCCAGCCGGGCATCGAACGTTCGGCCCGACTGGCGCAGCCAGTTGCTGAGCGCTACGTAGTCGGCGAGTCGCCGGCGAGCGTCGCTCACAAGCCGGTTTGTGTTCTAGCGCATCACAAAGGTCACTTCGGCGGCCGCGTCGACCGGTGCTTCGCATCGGCCAATGGCCTATCGAGTGTCCGATGTAGTCGGATATAAGCGCCTTTTTCCGCAGTCCACGATGCTTGTCATGCGCGAGTCAAGCGACGTTAGCAACCGCGCATAGCGTCGATACGCGAATGCGCGGCGGGATCAGCCGCCAGCAGAAACTCTCCGACTTCGCAGGTTGATGCTCAGGCCACCGATCGCCTGGATGTGATGCCGCCGTCCAGGGTGACAATCGTGCCACTGATGTAGCTCGAGCGAGGCGACGCCAGATAGACGAACAGGTCGGCGACTTCCCCCACCGTAGCGGCGCGGCCCAACGGATAGCCTGCCATGAGTTCGGCGGAGCGCGCTTCATCACCGAGCAGCCGCGATGCGTGATTCCGAAGTACTTTGGTAATACGCTCTGTATCCACCGGACCGGGATTGACGCCCACTACCCGGATGCCGTCTTCGAGGCTACGGCCGCCCAGCGCACAGGTGAAAGCCATGAGCGCGGCATTGCCTGTCGAACCCGCGATGTAGTTGAAGTCGAAGTTTTGCCCGCCGTTGCCAATGTTATTGAGGATCACGCCGCCGCCGCGCTCCTTCATCTTTGTGTACATCGCCCGCGTCAGGTTAATGTAGCCGAATACCTTCAGCTCCCAGCCTCTGCGCCATGCGTCTTCATCGACGTCCCAGAGCGTGCCACCCGGGATAGCACCGGCGTTGTTCACCAGTACGTCGACATTCTCCGCAAACGCGACAACATTTCCAATCGCACCGGGGGCTGTCATGTCCAGCGCCAGCACATCCACCTGCACGCCATGCACGGCGCGTAAATTCGCAGCCAGCGTTTGCAGCTTGTTCGCCGAGCGTGCCGTTAGCATGAGGTTGCAGCCCTCGCAGGCAAATGCTTTCGCCAGGCCCTCACCGATCCCTTGCGATGCACCCGTGATCAGTACGCGCAGGCCGGCAAGTTTCATGTCCATTGTAGAATTCCTGCTGTCTGTACTCACGCTTCGTTATGCCAGTGACAATCCGAAGTCCTTTCGCCGTCTTTAAGCATTGAATACCCGACAATGTCTCCAAATCAACGCGCCGTCTCACTTGTTCCGTACATCGACGCGAAAGCTCGGAGATTCGCCCCGCTGCCCTGACACGCCTTCGTTGCATTTATCTATCGTCTAACGGCTTATAGGCGACTGTCTTCTCTTCGCAACATGATTGTCGACGAATCCAGGCTGACGACAATCACGGCGCCCACCGCCGGTCCGAACCGCGTGCCGAGTCCTCCGAGCAGGGTCATCAGAATGACGGTCCCTGACATCGTCCATTGCACGTCTGACAGCGTCCTGAACCCGAGCACGAGCGTATGACATGCCAGAGACGCCGTAGACAGAGCGCGACAGCCCTTCAATGATCAGCGTGACGCCGAGCGTCAGCAACAATCCATAAAGATGATTGAGCCTGTCTAGCCGGCACAGCATGGAACGCTCGGCGATCACGCCCACAGCACCGACGCCCAGCGGCGCGATGGCGAGCATCAGCCAATAATTGATGCCAAAATAGTTCGTCCCCATCCACGCGAACAGCGCACCAAGCATGAAGAATGCGCCGTCGCGGACTCATGCCGTCGCCGACGTGCGCTGACGAGTGACAAGCTGATTGTCTTTGCCTTCGAGGAGGCGTGTCAGCGCGATATCGAACTCGATCTCCTTATAGACGTCGTCTTTCAGGCCGAGCGCAGCGCCGCCCGTCTTTTCGACGACGTGAGGAATCAGTTCCTCGCGCGTGGCGTACGCGAAGTCGTCCCAGATCAGAGGATCGCCCTCGATGTTGATCTGCGTGGTCAGCTTGCGGAAGTTGTCGCTCGTCACGAAGAAATGGACGTGCGCTGGACGATTGCCATGCCGCGCGAGCACGTTCAGCAACTGTTGCGTCGAACCGTGAGGCGGGCATCCGTAGCCTACGGGCATGAGCGTGCGGAACTCGTACTTGCCGTCCTGTCCCGTCCGCACCGCGCCACGCAAGTTGAAGTCACTCTGGGCGCCCGTCGGGTCGAAATGCGAGTAGAAGCCGTTGGAGTTCGCGTGCCAGCACTCCACGACGGCATTCGCGACAGGCTTGCCGTCCGGACCGGTTACGGTGCCACGAATAACGAGCGGCCCGGCGGCTTCGTCGGCATCGACGTCGATCTTCGCTACCCCATCGCGCAACGGCGCGCCCGCCACATACAACGGACCTTCGATGGTGCGCGGTGTGCCGCCGTGAATGTCTGCGTGACGGTCCTGTGCATCCATCCGGATGTCGAGAAACTTCTCGAGACCGAGACCCGCTGCGAGCAAGGCCGCTTCTCCGTCGCGACCGAGCCGGTTGAAGTAGTTCACGCCTGCCCAGATTTCATCGGGCGTCATATCGAGATCGTCGATGGCCTTGAACAGATCGCTCAGCAGCCGATGGGTAATCTGTTTCGCACGGCCATTGCCCTCCTCGCTGCCGAGATTGGCGGCTGCCGAAAGCAGGTCCTGGACTTCCTTCATATCGAATACTTTGACGCTCACGATGTTGTCTCCTTAGGGTATTGGGGGTACGACGCAGCTTGGCTGTTTTGCGACGCGACGCTCGGACTCACGCGTCGTCTTCGCGAATGGACGACGGATGACGGCACAGCGGCGTCACTGCGATGCTCATATACGGGAACAACGGCAGCGCAGTGAGAATGTCGTGCAGTTCGGCATTGCTTTGAACGTCGAAGATGCTGAAGTTCGCGTACTCACCCGCGAGGCGCCAGATGTGCCGCCACTTGCCGCTGCGCTGCAGGTCCTGCGAATAAGCTTTCTCGCGCGCCTTGATTTCGTTTGCGATCTCGGCGGGCATATCCAGCGGAAGTTTCACATTCATGCGTACGTGGAAAAGCATCGCGTCCTCTCGTCGGATGTTGGTTTACTTGATGACCGCGACATGTCCGTCGCGCGTGAAGCGTTTGATCCGGGCTTGGTCCAGCTCGATGCCGAGGCCCGTGCCGCTCGGCACGGTGAGTTCGAAGTCGCTGTAATCCAGCGGCTCGACGAGAATCTCCTCGGTGATGAGCAGCGGGCCGAACAGCTCGGTGCCCCATTGCAGATTGGGCAAGGTCGCGAAGAGCTGTGCCGATGCAATCGTGCTGACCGCGCCTTCCAGCATGGTGCCGCCGTAAAGCTCGATGCCCGCCGCATCGGCGATGGCGGCCACGCGTTGTGCCGCGAAGAGACCGCCGCTTTGTTCGATCTTGATTGCGAAGACGTCGGCACCTTCCTGCTTCGCAATCTGGAACGCGCTTTCGGGCCCTTGCAGGACTTCGTCGGCCATCAATGCGACGGGGAAACGGCGCATCAGGCGCGCGAGCGCCGCCGTGGATGCAACCGGCTGCTCGATCAACTCGCAGCCGGCATCGACGAGCGCGGGAATGGCTCGTGCGGCCTGCGTTTCACTCCAGGCCATGTTGACGTCGACCCGCACAGACCCGCGATCGCCGAGCGCACGCTTGATGCCGGCGACATGCTTGATGTCTGCCTCGATCTCTCTTGCGCCGATCTTGAGCTTGAAGATCTTGTGCCGACGACGCTCGAGCATCATCTCTGCTTCCGCGATGTCCTTGTTCGTATCGCCCGAAGCGAGCGTCCAGGCGACCGGCAGGCGGTCCCGATGACGGCCGCCCAGCAGTTCGCTGACGGGTACGCCAAGGCGCTTTCCCTGCGCGTCGAGCAGCGCGGTTTCGAGCGCACTCTTCGAGAAGTGATTGACCCGCACCAGCTTGCCGAGATGAGCCATGAGCGCCTGCACACGCGTCGCATCGCGGCCGATGCATGCGGGCGCGAGATAAGCATCGGTGGCGAGCTTCATCGATTCGGGGCTCTCCGGACCATACGCCATGCCGGCGATGGTCGTGCCTTCGCCAATGCCGACGATGCCGTCGCTGCAGAACACCTTCACCAGCATGAGCGTCTGCCCGTGCATGGTGGCGACGGAAAGCTTGTGAGGGCGAATCGTCGGCAAGTCGACGAGACAGGTTTCGATGCGTTCGATCGTCGCTGAAGTCATGGCGAAAGGTTCGATAAGTGCAAACGGGTGACGCGGGCGCTGTCCAAGCTCGCCGCGCATACCTCGCTCATTGCGGCATGTGTGGGGTTCGACGACAAATTAATTCGCCAACATGCATCCGTCAAATAGATCAAATGTCGCTTACGTCATCCATGAAATGAATGACGCCTTGGTGCGAATGCCGGTTCGCTTCAGAACGTGTGGCGGATGCCCACGCGGACTGTGGTTTGACGATCACTTGTGCACGGCGTGAGGTTGTTGATCGCCGCAACGGCCGCCGCGCCGGTGGAGTCGGTGCCGGAACAGCGCAGCGAGCCCGCCGCCAAGCTCTTCCCTACCCCTCAGCCCCCAGCGGCTCGCCTGCATGACGCCGCTCGACAGGTTGTAGAGATTGTGACCGCCGGAATTCGAGGTCCAGTTGAAGCCATCGTCGACGATGCCGTACAGCGTCACCGCGCTTTGTGCCTGCGCCGTGCCTGCAACTGCACGCAGCGCGAGAGAAGTTGCCAAGGCGAGTCACATACGTGCGTATTCCATGCGAGTCGTTCTGTTGAATGACGCAATGAAGGCTCATTGCAGAATTGACAGGGATGCGCCACGCAGTCTGCGGTCGCCTGTTTCACACGGCAAATAAGCCAGAAGCATGACCGGCGATAAGCGCGATCGATATGTCATTCAAAGCAAGGGTTATTACGTACGGCACGCGAAGGCACATGCACGAGATTCATGTCGTGCATTTTTGTCTCGAATTTGACCGCGGTTATCGACGCTCATATCGTGGGCACATCGCATCGATACGACTCGCGCCGCTTCTTGAGCATCAGGGAAGCGGGAACCATCACCTCATGTCTTCCCCCACCATGAACCCTGAAGCTCTGAATTCCGGTCTGCGCACGCTCGCTCAAAGCCGAGCGGCCCGCCCCCCAAGCAACGTGCGCCGTGCGGTCACTACTGCAGTACTCGGCCAGATCCTCGAGTGGTATGACTTCTTTCTGTATGGAACGGCTGCCGCGCTCGTCTTCGGCAAGTTGTTCTTCCCGGTCGGCACCGATCCGCTCACGGGCACCATCGCCGCATTCGGCGGCTTCACGGTCGGCTTCATCGCGCGACCCATCGGCGGAGTGCTATGCGGGCATATCGGCGACCGTTACGGTCGCAAGGCCGTGATGATGCTCACCCTGCTCACGATGGGCACCGCCACGGTCCTGATGGGTGTCTTGCCAACGTATCAGCAGGTCGGCATTGCGGCGCCCGTGATGCTGGTTCTGCTGCGCATTCTTCAGGGACTGGCCGCCGGCGGCGAATGGAGCGGCAGTATCTTGCTGATCCACGAGAACGCGCCGCAATCGAAGCGCGGGGCGCTCGCGGCATGGAGTCCTTGTGGTGCGGCACTCGGCTTCGTCCTTTCCACCGGTGCATTCCTTCTGGCGCAGAACCTGCCGGCGGGCGACTTTCAGAGTTGGGGATGGCGCCTTCCGTTTCTCGCGAGCGCCGCACTCGTTCTTCTCGGCTTGTGGATGCGCCGCTCAGTCGGAGAAAGCGCCGCATTCGCCGAAGTGAAGGCGACGCGCCACGAAAGCCGCATGCCTGTCATCGAAGTGCTGCGCCAATGTCCGCGCGAAGTGCTCACCGTGTTCGGCCTGCGCTTCGGCGAGGGCGCGGCGTCCTACCTCTTCTTCGCGTTTTCGATCGCATATGGGCAGTTTCTCGGCATCAAGTCGAGCTGGATTCTGAGCGGCCTGTGCATTTCGATGCTGCTCATGATCCCCGTCTCGCTCTTCTTCGGCTGGATGACCGACAAGGTCGGACGCAAACCCGTGTATCTCGCCGGCGCTATCGCCATCGTGCTCGTCGCATGGCCGTACTTTGCGCTGCTCGGCTCGGGCGAATACTGGAAGGTGGTTGCGGCGCTCGTTCTCGCGAACAGCATCACGCTCGGCATTCTCGAAGGCGCGCAGCCAGCGTTCATTAGCGAGATGTTGCCGGTGCATCTGCGTTTCTCGGGACTTGGCATCGGACGGGAAGTCTCTTCCGTACTTGGCGGCGGCCTCTCACCGATGATCGCCACCGCGCTGCTCGCCCACTATCACAGCGCCGTGCCCGTCGCCATCTACCTTGGCGTACTGGGCCTGATTACCGTCGTCGCCACGTTGATCGCACGCGAGACGTTTCCCAAAGCGATGCGCGCCGCTCTTCGTCGCCAGCCCGAATGACACCGACAAACATTGACCGAGAGGTATCACCGATGCAAGCCCTTCAAAGCGAAGCCATCATCGATTCGCAAAACGACTATCCCGAGTACGCCGGACCGCTGCCGCTCGATGCGCTGATCGAAGAAGTCGAGCGCCGCCGGGACGAGTTCGACGCCCTGTCTCACGTACCGCGCGATATGGTCTGCAAGATGAAGCGCGCGGGCATCTTCCGCGCGAGCACGCCCAAACGTTTCGGCGGCGACGCGCTGCCGCCTGCGCGCTTCCTCGAAATGCTGGAACGCATCGCGATCGCGGACGGTTCGACCGCATGGGTCGCGGCGTTCGGCTCCGCCAACACGTACCTCGCCTCACTGCCAGTTGAGACACAGGCGCAGATCTATGCGACCGGTCCCGATCAGGTCTTCGCGGGCGGCTTGTATCCGCTGCAGAAGGCCGAACGTGCGCCCGGCGGCTTCCTGGTGTCGGGACAGTGGCGCTTCGCGAGCGGCTGCAAGGGGGCGGACTGGATCGGCGTCGGAATCGGTGGTGTACCCGCCGGCGCGGACGACAAGAACGCCGGCAAGCCGTTCACTGCGGTCTTTCCGGCGAACGAAGTCGAGATCGTCGACAACTGGAACGTGGTCGGCATGCAGGGCACGGGCAGCCATGATTTGCGCCTGAAAGACAAATACGTCGAGGAGCAATGGACCTTCGTGCGCGGCGGCACGCCACTGATCGATGAACCCTTGTATCGGTATCCCGCCGTCGCCTATCAGGCGCAGGTGCATGCGGCAGTGAACATCGGCCTGGCGCGCGCTGCGCTCGATCTGCTGGCGGGTATGTCCGGCGTGACGAAGACCACGACCGGCGCGCCGCGTCTTGCCGATCGCGCCTACTATCGTTCCGGGCTCGCGCAGGCGGAAGCACAACTGCGCAGCGCGCGGGCATTCTTCTTCGAGTCCGCGGAAGCATCGTGGCGCACGGTACTCGCTGGCGACCCGGTGTTGCCTGCAGAAGCCAACCTGTTGCGTCTGTCGGCGACGCACGCGGCTCACACCTGCGCCGATATCGTGATGCAGGCGTACAAGATGGCGGGAATCGGCGCGATCTATCGCGAGAACCGGATGCAGCGTCTGGTACGCGATTCGATCGTCGTCACACAACACGCGTTCCTCGGCGAAGGCAACTACGACGCATCGGGCGCGATCTTCGTCGGCATTCCGCCCGTCACGCCGTATCCCTGAACCCGCGAACCCAGAAAGGACATCAGCCATGACTCACGATCAAGCGCGCGCACAGTTTCGCAACGCAATGGCGTCGCTCGGCGCGGCCGTCAACGTCATCACCACCGACGGCCCGCACGGACGCTGCGGTATCACGGCAAGCGCCGTATGCTCGGTGACCGACACGCCACCGACCATGCTCGTCTGCATCAATCAGTCGAGCTATGTTCACGACGTGTTGCTCAATAACGGCCGAGCGTGCATCAACGTGCTGGGAGCGCACGCGCAGCAACTGGCGCGCGTGTTTGCCGGCATGGATGGATGCTCGATGGACGAACGCTTCGCGCGCTGCGGCTCGCGGCCGGGCGCACTGCAACTTCCGGTGCTCGACGACGCAATCGCGAGTCTTGAAGGCCGTATCGTCGACAGTAAGAAGGTCGGTTCGCATTCGGTGCTTTTCGTACAGGTCGAGCACATCGGCTCATGCGGAGACGGCGATGGCCTCGTGTACTTCGGCCGGCAGTTTCATCGGCTCGCGCGCGCCGTATCCTGCGAGGCGGCGTGACCATGCAAGTCTGCCTGTTTCTGATCGGTGCGAGCGGACAGGAATCGCTACCGGATATTGCGCCGTTGCAGGAGATCGAAGGCTTGCGCAAACTGATCGTGCACGAGCCGATCATCCAACGCGTCGACCCGCGCATTGCGCCCGCTACCGATGCGCCTTCGTGCGTCCTGCAACTCTATTTCGATGAACTCGCCACCCTCGAAGCGGCCGCGAGCCGCGATGGCGCTATTCACCGAGCACTGCGAGCACAGTCGTTAGCGAAGCGCTTTACACAGCAGGTCATGGCGGTGCGAGCCCTCGTCTCATCCACGCCGGGACGCGAAACGCGCGCGCAGCGGTGTACGTATCTCGTCGCGTACGAAGGCCCGGCCGAAGACTTCGACACATGGCTCGCGCATTACCTGCAGCATCACGCGCCGCTGATATCGACCTTGCCCGCACTGCGCGAACTGGAAATTTATACGCGCATCGAGTGCACCATCGGCTTACCTTGCGCGCGTGTGGATGCGATGCAGCGCAACAAGGTCGTCTTCGACGACGCGTCCGCCCTCGCCGATGCACTGGCTTCGCCAGTGCGCGACCTTATGCGCCGCGACTTCCATGCTTTGCCACGCTACCAGGGAAGCACGCCGCATTTTGCAATGCGCAGCACATACGGTAACCTCGCCACACAGTGATCGCTGCATGGCGGACCATGCGCTCGTTCGTGAGTCAACCGTATGACGAAGCTGAACCTCGGTCTCGCCGATCTGAATCTGCTGCGCGTATTCCTTGCCATCTGGGATCTGCGCAGCCTCACTGCCGCCGGCGACCGTCTCGAGTTGACGCAGCCTGCGGTCAGTCACGCGCTGCGGCGCTTACGCACGATCTTCAATGATCCGCTCTTCGTGCGCACGCCCACCGGCATGGTGCCGACCGATGCGGCGCATCGGTTGTACCCGCCGCTCGCGCAAGCGTTGTCGATCATCAACGAGGCGGTCCAGCAGCTTGCCAGGTTCGAACCTTCGACGGCGCGGCGCGTCTTTCGCATCTCGATGTCGGACATGTCGGAGTTCTTTTTTCTGCCACCGCTTCTCGCGTTGCTCGATCGCGAGGCGCGCGGCATTCGCATCGAAGTCGTCAATGTTCCGGTGGAATCCGTGAGCGCAGCCATGCGCGCCGGAGAGATCGATCTTGCTCTGGGCTACGTGCCGGGTCTCGACGCGGGGTGTGTGAGCCAGACGTTATTCGTCGACGAGCATGTCTGCGTGGTGCGCGCCAATCATCCCTTAGGCAAATCGCGGCCCACGCGCGAAGACCTGGCCGCCTTGCGCTACGTCTACGCGAGCACCAACGCCACCGGCCATCGCATGGTCGAGCAATGGCTCGACGAACTCAATTTCAAGCGCGATGTCGTGCTCCGGCTGCCGCATTTCGTCGTGGCGCCCGAAATCGTGATGAACACGGACCTCGCCGTTATCTTCCCGAAGAGCATTGCGCGGCGCTTCAACCGTGGCAAGGCATTCCGCATTCTGCCCTTGCCGTTCGCTCTGCCGCCCATCGAAATACAGATTCACTCGCACACTCAGTTTGCCAACGATCCCGGCGTCGCGTGGTTGCGGGAGACCATCTCCGCGATGTTTCGTCAGCCCGAGGAGTGACGTTCATTTGCTGCGCTGATATCACGACGTCTTTTCGGCGAATTTGACGACGGGCGGACTCGCCTCGACACTGCTTGCTATGCGAAGCCTTCAAGGCCGCAGTCCTACTCTTTCGATGCGAGCAGACATGGCAACAGTTCCTACCCCGACCGCCGCAACCAGCGCAGC
This sequence comes from Burkholderia sp. WSM2230, assembly GCF_000472445.1. Lineage (GTDB taxonomy): Bacteria > Pseudomonadota > Gammaproteobacteria > Burkholderiales > Burkholderiaceae > Paraburkholderia. The sequence goes on along the minus strand of NZ_AXAJ01000001.1, from coordinate 1,123,713 downwards.
AATGCCGGACCGCGCCCTCAAACGTATCGTCATTGCGTCGGTCGCGGGCAATGCGATGGAGTGGTACGACTTCTTCGTCTACGGCACAGCGGCCGCGCTCGTATTCGGCAAGCTGTTTTTCCCGGCCAACGCCGATCCGCTGATCGGCACGCTCGGCGCGTTCGCTGCGTTCGCCATGGGCTTCGTCGCGCGGCCGCTCGGCGGTATCGTGTTCGGCCATATTGGCGACCGTTACGGACGGCGCGCGTCGCTCGTCTGGACGCTGCTCATCATGGGTTTCGCGACCTTCGGCATCGGCTTGTTGCCGACTTACGATCACGTCGGTCATTGGGCCCCGGTCGCGCTCGTCGCACTTCGCCTGCTGCAAGGCATTGCGTCCGGCGGCGAATGGGGCGGAGGTGTACTGATGATCAGCGAGAACGCGCCGCCCGAGAAGCGCGGCTATTACGCCGCGTGGAGTCAGCTCGGCGTGGGCGGCGGTTTCGTGCTGTCCTCCGCGGCGTTTCTCGCAGTGCAGGCGTTGCCACACGAGCAGTTCATCTCCTGGGGATGGCGTCTGCCCTTTCTCGCGAGCATCGTGATCTTTGCGCTCGGCGTCTACATCCGGCACAGCCTGCCGGAGAGCCGCGACTTCGAGAACGCGGAAGAAGCGGGCAAGACATCGCACATGCCGGTGCTCGAAGCCATCAAGCGTCATCCGAAGGAAATCCTGGTGGCGATGGGCCTGCGTGTCGCGGAAAACGGCGGGGCCTATATCTTCCTCGCGTTTTCGCTCGTGTACGGCAAGTTCGTCGGCATTCCCAATTCGACGATGCTCACCGGAGTCATGCTTGCCATGATCGTCGAAATGATCGCGATGGTGCTGTGGGGCAAGCTCTCCGATCGCATCGGACGCAAGCCTGTGTACATGATCGGCGCCGCTTCGCTTGCGGTGATGGCATTCCCGTTCTTCTGGCTGCTCGACACGCATGCGACCCCGCTCATCTGGCTTGGACTGGTGCTCGGCACTGCCGTCTGTCACGGCGCGATGATCGGCACCTTGCCTGCCCTCGTCGGCGAGTTGTTCAGCACGGAAGTGCGCTACTCCGGCGTCGCGCTCGGGCATGAAGTGGCCTCGATTTTCGCAGGCGGTCTGTCGCCGCTGCTTGCCACCGCCTTGCTGTCGCACTATCACGCGTCCTGGCCTGTCGCCGTGTTCCTCATCATGCTCAGTCTTATCACGGTCGTCACGCTGCGCTTCACGCGCGAAACTCGTCATCAGTCACGTTGATGGACACTGGATTTTTAATCTATTTTGCTTATTCGACGGCCGGGACTACCATCGACGCATGGTTTCAGGAAACACCTCGAAAGGAAGGCGATCATGCAAGCTCACACCGTGAAAGTCCGAGTCGACGCGTTGCGCGAGGAAGCGCATGGCGTGCGGTCGTTCAGCGTCTCCAGAATCGACGGCGCGCCGTTCGAACCCTACGAGCCGGGTGCGCATATCGACGTCACCAGTCCTTCGGGCGTGACACGTCAGTATTCGCTTTGCGGCGATCCCGCCTGTCTCGAGACGCAGATCTTCGCGGTGAAGAAGGAAGAGCAGTCGCGCGGCGGTTCTCGTTCGCTTCACGAAGAAGTGACCGTGGGCACCGAACTGGCCGTCGGCGCGCCGCGCAATCTCTTCCAGCTCGACCCGGCGGCAAGCGAGCACATTCTGATTGCCGCGGGCATCGGCATCACGCCATTGCTGTCGATGGCGTATCGGCTCGTTGCGAGCGATGCGCGCTTCACGCTGCACTACTTCGCGCGCAGCGAGGCGCACGCGGCTTTCATGACGCTGCTGACGCGCGCACCGTTCAGCGCCCACGTGAAACTGCATTTCGGCGTCGAGCGGAATCAACAGCGTAGCAAGCTCGCCGAATGTATCAGCGATGCCGGTCCTGACGCGCATGTCTACACGTGCGGCCCGAGCGCCTTCATGGATGCTGTCGTGGAGACGGCAAAAGCCCGCCTGCCTGCGGATGCGATTCATCTCGAGCGCTTCAAGGCCGAGCCCACCGTGGCGGCCGAAACGTCGCTGGACAGCTTCGAGGTGCAACTCGCAAGCAGCGGACAAACGGTTCGCGTGGACAAGAGTACGTCCATCGTCGACGCGCTCGCCTCCATCGGCATCGAAGTCGATACGTCGTGCGGCGAAGGCGTGTGCGGTACGTGCATGGTCGATGTCGTGAGCGGCGAACCCGAACATCGCGATCACTGCCTGAGCAAAGCAGAACGTGCGAGCAACACGGTAATCTGCTGCTGCGTGTCGCGTTCTCGCTCACCTGTGCTGGTGCTCGATCTCTGAGCGCGATCACATCTTCTTGAAGCTCGCGAGGGTGTCGGTCATGAGGCTGCGCATCCACGCGAGGCCTTCGTCCTCGTGGAAGTGCTCGTGCCAGTGCATGGTCACGGCCACTCTCGGCAGCGGCACCGGCATTGCGTAGATGCGGAACGCGTCGCCTCGATTGAGGATATGTGCGAGCTTTTCCGGCAGCGTGGCGAACAGGTCCGTTGCAGCCAGCACGCCGGGCACCGCCACGAAATGCGGTAGCGCCAGTGCGATATTGCGCCCGACGCCTTGTCCGCGCAGCGCGTCGTCCAGCGCGTCATGGCTGTGCTCGATCGAGCGAACCTGAACGTGTGAGGCAGCAAGAAAATGCTCGAGTTTGAGCTTCTTGCCTTCGGGCAGATCGTCGCGTTCGCGCGTCATGCACACATACGATTCCTCGAAGAGCACGCAATGGCGCGTGCGCGGCAACAGCGAAGGCAAGTTGCCGATCGCAAAATCCAGCCGACTCGAGCGCAACGCCTCTTCTATCTCTTCAATGGGCAATGGCTCAACGACCAGCTTCGCGCGCGGCGCGGCGTCGTGTAACGCGGCGCAGATGGCTGGGAGATACGCCATCTCCCCTGCATCCGACAGCGACAGGCGAAATGTTCGCGTGCTCGTCGCCGGATCGAAGCGTTCGGCATAACGCAAAGCCTGCCGCACGGTATCGAGCGCGCGTCCCACGATCTCGGCCAACTCCAGCGCGACGGGCGTGGGCTGCATGCCCGCCCGCGTGCGGATGAACAGCGTGTCGTCGAACAAGGTGCGCAATCGCCCGAGCGAATAGCTGACCGCCGGTTGCGAGAGCGCGAGCCGCTCGCCTGCGCGCGTCAGGCTGCGCTCTTCCACGATAGCCTGGAAAACGCGCAGAAGATTGAGATCGATGTGGTCGATGGAGGTCATGGCAGACAGTTCCAGATATCGGCCGCACTGATTGAGCGACCCGTTTTTAATCGATTTGACGCATGATCTTCGAAAAGCGAGACTCATGTCAACGAGAGGATGCGCCGAGTGCACGGCCAGGCTCGTGTTAGTCGCTCAATCAGCCACTCAACTTCTCCCCAGGAATACGATGAGTACGCCGACCTATCAAACCATCGACACGAGCGCGCTCGCAAAGCGCGCGCAGTCCGATCGCATTGCGCCTTCGCTGTACTACGATCCGCAGCTCTTCGAGGAAGAACTCGAACGCATCTTCTACAAGACGTGGGTGTGGGTTGCTCATGACAGCGAGTTGCCGAAGCCCGGCGACTTCGTCACGACGACCATCGGCCGCCAGCCGGTCATCGTCGTGCGGGACAAAACGGGAGCCGTGAACGTACTGCAGAATCGCTGCCGTCATCGCGGTGCGACCGTGTGCGAAGAGCACAAGGGCAATGCGAAAGGCTTCACGTGCCCGTATCACAGCTGGTCGTACGCGCTCGACGGGACGCTGCGCGCGCTGCCCTACGGCGACGGCTACGAAGGCGTATGCGAGAAAAGGGATCTGCCGCTCAAGAAGCTGCTCGTGGGCGTCTATCAGGGCCTGATTTTCGCGAGCTTCAACGAAGACATCGAATCGCTCGAAGACTTTCTCGGCGGTGCGAAGCCATGGATCGACCTGTTCATGAAGCAAGGCGCGGGCTATCCCATCAAAGCCAACGGCGAGCATAAGTTCAAGTTCAAGGGCAACTGGAAGATCCAGCTGGAAAACACGACTGACCTCTATCACTTTCCCGTCGTGCATAAGTCCTGGATGAAGTCTATCGACGACGAAACGGCTGCCGTCATCACGAGCTTCATGACGAGCGAAGAAGCCTTCTGCCGCTCGCTCGGCAACGGCCACAGCCTCGCCGTACTGGTGCCGGAAATCGTCGATCTGGACAAGGACGACGGCGCCCCGCTGCCCGACCGCTTCAACGAACTCGCCGCGCAACTCGCGCAGAAGCACACGCCGGAGGAAGTACGGCGCATCGTGCGTTCGCTGATGGGCGTCGGCTTCAATCTGAATCTGTTTCCGAACCTCGCGTTGTCGATGGCGTTCTTCCGCGTGCTGCGCCCGATCTCGGCCGAAGAGACGGAGATTCGCCACGTCGCGCTCGCCATGGACGGCGGCCCCGAAGAGGCGAACCGCGTGCGGCTGCGCATTCATGAACACTTTCAGGGGCCGTTCGGTTTCGGCAGCCCCGACGATGCCGAAGCATGGGAACGCGTGCAGCGCGGCTCATACGCCGGCCCCGACGTACCTATCCTGGTGAACCGCGGGCTGAATCGCGAAACGACCGCATCGAACGGAGAGAAGACCGCGCACGCAACCGACGAAACCGGGATGCGCGAAGCCTATAGACAATGGCGCGCAATGATGGAGCAGGCATGATGGACGACCGTAACGCACTTCTCTCCGACCAGACCTTTGCTCGCGCTATCGAATTCATCTGGCGCGAAGCCGAACTTCTGGACCGGCGCGATTACCGCGCATGGCTCGAACTGTGGGACCCCGACGGCATTTATGTGGTGCCTATCGATCCCGACACAACCGACTACGAAGCGACACTGAACTACGCATTCGACGACCAGCACATGCGCGAACTGCGTGTGCAGCGTATGACCTCCGGCTGTTCGGCGTCCGCCGCCGACGCCGCGCGTACGGTGCGCACCGTGTCGCGCTTCACGCGGTCTTCGGATAGCGCGGACCTCGTCGAAGTGAAGTCCTCGCAGATCATCATTGCGTACAAGCGCGGCCTGTCGACCATTTTCGCCGCGGATCTGACGCATAAGATCAGGATGTCTAACGGAGAGCCGATGCTCGTCGAGAAAGTTATCCGCCTGATTAATTCGACCGAAGCACTGAACGCCATCGGCTTCCTGCTTTGAACTTCAATCGCGCCTATCCGACCATGCCGACACTCGAAATCTATCTGCCCCAAGGTCACTCCGACGAGCGCAAGGCATCGCTCATCCAGGATCTGACTCAAGCGACCGTCGACGCCATTGGCGCGCCCGCCGAGTCGGTGCGCATTCTACTGTCGGAGTTGCCGGCCTCGAACATCGGGCTAGGCGGAAAGCTGACGCCCGCTGGGTTGCCGGTCATTATCGCGATCTTGATTGCGGGCCGCACAGAGGCGCAGAAAGGAGCGCTGATCAGGCATTTGTCGGAGACCACCGCCTCCGTCCTGAATGTGCCTTTGCAGTCCACGCGCGTCATGATCAAAGACATCCCCAATACCGATTTCGGATTGGGCGGCAAGACCGCGCGCGCGTTGGGCCGATAAGTCGAAGTCGGACGCAGTCAGACCCGTTTGCCGTGATCCCGGCGCCGGACTCGTCGTTCGGCTCGAGAGGAAAAAAATGACGATCGACACTCAAAACCTGCCGCTGCGCGTACTCTTCTGCTGCGGCGTCACGCAGAACTTCTTCGACTTGCCGCGTGAGCAGATCGGCGAGGTATGGCGGGCGTACGGCAACATGCTCAATGCCATCGAAGCAATGCAGAACGTACGAGTGTTGGGTGTCATGGATGACGACCGGCTTGTCGTTGGCAACGCCGAAGGGGCACCGTGGACGTTCTACATCATGGCCGACGTCGCCGACTTCGACACCGCCGTTGCGGTCTGCAATCTGTATCGCACGACGCCTGTGGGCGAATACAACCTTTGGCGCTACGGCAAGATCGAGGCGCGTGTCGGGCGCGCGCTGACGGTTCCGCCCGCCGTTGCCAACGAGGCGTGAATCATGACGGACACGACCATTGAAAGCCTGCAGCTGCGCTTGCGCCTGCTGGAAGCGCACAACGCCGTTCGCAAGACCATTGCCCGATACATGGCGCTCTGCGATGTGCCGGCACGCGCACTCGACGGTGAATCGCTGGCGGCGCTTTTTAGCGATGATGCCGTGTGGGAAGGCATCGGTCCGCAGTATGCGGACAAGTTCGGCCGCTTGCAGGGGCCGAGCGCCATCGTCACGATGCTGCAACGCTACCTGCCGCCCACGCCGCACTTTGCGACGAACGTCCACTTTCTCACGAGCGAGCATATCGAGGTGCAAGGCAACACGGCGAAAGGCCGCTGGATCATGTTGCAGGCATCCGGCTATGTCGATGCGAAAGCCGAACTCGTCGCAGCGCGACTCGAAGTGGATTTCAATCCTTCGCCGCACAGTGAAGAGGTCTGGTTGATTCGTCACTTCCGCACGGAGCGTATTTTCGACGCGCCCTGGCAGATGAACCCCGCGCAAGGAGTCCGTGCATGAGCGCCTATCTCCGAATGTTCGATCTCGCTTCGCACGCCGTTGCGGATGCACCGACAATTGCAATCAAGGACAGCATCGACGTCGCCGGCTATCCGACGACTGCGGCCAGCCGCGCGCTTGCCGATGCGCCGCCCGCGCCGCGGCATGCAGAAGTCGTGCAGCGTCTCCTCAATGCAGGCTGGCGCATTACGGGCAAGGCAAACATGCACGAACTCGCGTTCGGCATGACAGGAATCAACGACTTCAGCGGGACGCCTGTCAACCCGCAAGATCCGGCTCGCATTCCCGGCGGTTCGTCGAGCGGCTCGGCATCGGCGGTAGGATTGCACCTCGCCGATGCGGCCCTCGGCACCGATACCGGCGGTTCCGTGCGCTGCCCCGCCGCATGTTGCGGCGTCATCGGACTGAAGCCGACGTTCAGACGCGTGTCGCGCGAAGGGGTCGCGCCGCGCCAGACATCCCTTGACTGTGTCGGTCCTTTTGCACGGGACATGAACAGCATCATCGACGTGATGCTCGCGATCGATGCGGCGTTCCGGGGCGACCATGCACGCCGCGACGTGACCGGACTGCGCGTCGCGCTGCCCGAAGTGGAAGCCGACGGCGAAATCCGCGATGCGGTGGCGGCTGCCGTCACACGCAGCGGACTGGCGTCGCGTGCCGTACAGATCAAATCCCTGCGTGACGCCTTCACGGCGGGGCTTGCCGTCATCAACGCCGAGACGTGGCATGCGTTCGGTCATCTCGTCGGCAGCGGAAAACTCGGCCCGGACATCATGGCCCGTCTGAGCGCGGCCGCGAACACGCAGGACTCGGAACTCGTTGCAGCCGAGCGCATCCGTCGCGTCTTCACAGACCAGGTCGACCACGTGCTGGAAGACTCGGACGTCCTCATCCTTCCGACGCTGCCCTCGCTGCCCATCACGATCGAGGCCGCCAGAGCGGGCACTTCGGTGATCGCAATGTCGTCGCTTATCCGGCCGTTCAACCTGAGCGGCCATCCGGCGCTGACATTACCGGTCCCGATCGACCGAACGCCGCTCAAGGCGGGGTTGCAGATTGTCGGCCGTCGAGGCGATGACGAGACGGTTTGCGCCGTCGCCGCGTACATCGAAGCGATGCTCGCTTGCAATGCGGAACGACAGAGCTGACACCATGACGAAGAGAGTCGTGCTCGTGACCGGCGCTGCCCGCGGCCTCGGTGAAGCGGTGACGCGCCGCTTCCATCATGCCGGCTACAACGTCGCGCTGGGCGATATCGCTGTCGATGCTGCCCAAAGACTCGCGCGCGAGCTGAGCAGCGACGCAGCGAGCGCATTCGCCGTGAAGCTCGACGTAACGAAGAAGGCAGATTTTGAAGCGGCACGCGATGCGCTGCTCGACCGGTGGGGTGCGATTGACGTGCTCGTGAACAATGCGGGCGTATCGAAGATCGTGCCGGCAATGGATATAACCGCCGAGCAATTTGACGAGGTGATGGACGTCAATCTTCGCAGCGTGTTGTTTGGCTGTCAGGTGTTCGGGCAGCACTTTGCGATGCAAGGCGCCGGACGCATCGTCAACATCGCCTCCCTCGCGGGACAGAACGGCGGCTCCGCTACCGGTGCCCACTACGCCGCGGCCAAAGGCGGCGCCATTACGCTAACCAAAACTTTTGCGCGCGATCTCGCCGCGCACGGTGTGACCGTCAACGCAATAGCGCCGGGTCCACTTGATCTGGCTGTCGTGCACGAAAGCGTACCGGCAGAGAAACTGCACAAGGTGATTGCGGGCATTCCGGTAGGCCGCCTGGGCTCCGCGAGCTATGTCGCAGACGTCGCCGTATTGCTCGCTTCCGCCGATGCCTACTTTGCCAACGGCGCGTGCTGGGACATCAATGGGGGACTCTTCATGCGCTGAGCGCCCGACACGGTGCGCTTTCGCAGGAACGTTTGCACCCGGCTCGTTCTTGCCCGATAGCGTCGAGCAGAGCCCAACCCATCTGTACGTGCAACCCACTTCCTTTCTCGCTGAAATCGACCTGCTCCGTCAGTAGTTGCCGCGTAGGCAATGTGCCGGTACGTCCATCCTGGGGGCGAGCGGTGTCGTCACGATAGGTCTGCAGCCCGACAGCCGGTCCTCAGGGGCCACCTCCAAGGCTTCCACGTTGCCTTGGCGGGCGTCGGCCGTTGACAACTCTTTCCTTCGCTCTACCCGAAGCGAAGCCGCCGCCGCAGGACGTCTTTGCCGCCCATTCTTCCAAAAAGCCAATTAACCTATTTAGTCTACGCATGGATGCTTTACTGCGGGTTGCCCAGAATGTGACGTAGCCGGCTGCAGAGCCGATGCCGCGCATCGCGTGGACCGGCTCCCGGCACAACATTCGAATCAGGAGACAGCATGGCACAGCAAGGCACCCGGACCGGGGTCGACAAGGTCAGGCAGGCACGACGCGCGCTTATTTCGAGCTGCGTCGGCACGTCGGTCGAATGGTACGAATATTTCATTTATGGCACGGCCGCCGCGCTCTATTTTGGACCGCTGTTCTTTCCTAACAAGGACGCGTCTGTCGCGCGCTTGATCGCGTTCGCGTCGTTCGGCGTGGCGTTTCTGGCTCGCCCGCTCGGCGCGTTCATCTTCGGCCATCTCGGCGACCGCATCGGCCGCAAATCGACGATGATCTTTACGCTCGTCCTGATGGGCGTTGCGACCGGCGCGATTGGTCTGCTGCCGACGTACCAGCAGATCGGCATGCTGGCTCCCGTGTTGCTGGTCACCTTGCGCCTGCTGCAAGGTCTCGCGGTCGGCGGCGAATGGGGCGGCGCGGTTCTGGTCGCGGTCGAGAACGCGCCCCGCCACAAAGTCCGTCTGTACGGCGCGGCGCCGCAAATGGGTAGCGGCTTCGGGCTGTTTCTGTCGACCGGAGCGATGGCGCTCGTCGGCCTTCTGCCGCCCGCCGAGCGTCTGGCGTGGGGTTGGCGCGTACCGTTCATCGCGGGCTTCGCGCTGGTGCTGATCGGGCTGATCATCCGCCTCGGTGTCGCCGAATCGGAAGACTTCAAGCGCGTGCAGGCGAGCGGCCGACGCGTGAAGCTGCCGCTTGCCGATGTCCTGCGTCACGCGAAACTGCCCACGCTGGTGGCCACCGCGATGTCGGCGTCGTTCGCGGTCGTGTTCTACATGGTGGCGACCTACTTCGTGTCGTATGCGACCTATCACTTGAAGCTGCCGCAAGCGACCACGTTCAACCTCGTGATGCTCGCGTCGCTGATCGATCTGATCGCGTTTCCGCTGATTTGCGCTTACGCGGACAGGATCGGCGCGCATCGCGTGTTCTTCTTCGGCACGCTGTTCGCGGTGCTGGGCAGCGTACCGCTGTTCCTGACGCTCAATACCGCGAATCCGCTGCTGGTCGGCATCGCGCTGTCGCTGACAATGGTCTGCGGACAGGTCACCACCTATGGTGTCGTCGGCAGCATGAGCGCCGAACTGTTCCCGGCCGAATATCGGTATACGGGCGTCGCGGTGTCAGGCGCAATCGCGTCGATCCTCTTCAGTGCTCCCACTCCGCTGATCGCCGAATGGCTGATGCACACGACCGGCTCGTGGTGGTATCTGGCAGGCATGGTGTCGGTGGCGGGAACGATCGCCACGTTCGGCGGCATCGGCTACGTGAAGCTGCGTCACCGCGCGCACCAGGTCGGTTTTGCCGCCGAGCGCACGCAGCCGAACAACGACGCGGCGGTCCCGGCGGCGTCGGTCATCGGAAGCGGCACACCCTGAGGCGGCACGCGCGTCGCGTGCCCGGAAGCGAAAGGCGCCACGGTTACGGCCGTGGCGCCTTTTTTCATGCAAGCGCAAACGCGAAAGCGGCAAGCGCGCCGAATGACCGAGTGGCCGGTTGGACTTACGACGGCACCCCCGCGCCGTGCATGGACGCGGGGAATTCGTTATGCAAATGGTCGCGAAAACTCTTGATCGCGGTAGTCGGCGCCGCCTTTCTGGTGACAATGCTGCCGTAGCAGCGGCTTGCATGGAAGTCGCTCAATTCGAGCGTCGCGCGATTGCGGCGCGCGTTCGCTCCCGCCAGCGAACGGGGCATGAAGGTCAAGAAGCCACCGGTGTCGATCATGCCGAGCAACGTGGGCAGCGTGGCGGCGGTCGCCGCGTCGAATACTGCTCCGCGCTCATCGAACGCGCGCGCGAGGCGCTGCCGCAGATCGCCGTAACGCGCGAGCAGAATCAACCGATACGGCAACAGCATTTCCACCGTCACCCGCTGCGCTGTTGTGATCGGATGCGCGGCGGGCGCCATCAGCACCACCGGTTCCTCGGCGAGCGGGCGAAACAGCAGGTTGTCGTAGTCGCCGTCGATTGCCGCGACGCCGAGATCGGCGTTGCCGTCGGCAATGGTTTTGAGCACGCTTTCATACGGCATGTCTTTCAACTGGACGCTGACGTCGGGAAAACGCTCGCAATACGAATGAATGATTTGCGGCAGAAAGGTCGCGGCGATCATTGGTGTCGCGGCGACCACCACGCGATTGCGCGCGGCCTCGGCGCGGCCCCGGAACTGGCGCAACACGTCGTACAGGCCGCTCAGCGCTTCACTGGCCGCGGCCTGCAGCAGGCGGCCTTCTTCTGTCGGTTCGACGCTGCGGGTCGTGCGCACTAGAAGTTGAACACGCAGCACCGACTCGAGCTTCTTCACGCGGCTCGACGCAGTAGGTTGGGAAATGCAGAGCCGTTCGGCCGCCTTGCTGAACTGCCCTTCCTCAAGCACCACGAGAAAGGTCTCCAGTTCGGGGAGATGGAAGCGGAACGACGGATTGTCCATGAGATCGGGCGGCGGGCAGAGCGCCGGCCGCTCGCGGCGCGGCGTCGCACGTATCGGTCAATGAGGGATCGGTCGATGGTAGCACGCAGGCAAGCCCCGCTGTGCTGCGATCGAAGCGCCGCGGCGTAGGGAAAAACGCGTAGTCCGCGCCTGTCGTTCGAGCCCGCGCTGCGCCGTCTGCGCGTCGGGACCAGCGCCCGCGCGAATGCGCCGCTTACGCCAATGGTTAGGCTTCGGCCAGGTCGTGAGCGAGGCGCGTCAGATATTTGCCGTCACGAAACGCGAGCGGCGGCCGCTCGCCGCGAAACAGATTTTCGACCTGACCGATGTACACGACGTGATCGCCGCCTGGATACGTCGCGATCTTGCGGCATTCGAGAAACGCGGACGCGCCGCGAATGATCGGCAGTCCGCCGAGACCTTCGTCGATCTCGATGCCGCTGAACTTGTCGTCGCTCGAACGCGCGAAGCGATCCGACACATGAATCTGATCGACCGCGAGTATGTTGACGACGAACCGCTCGGTGTCGCGAAACGCCAAATGGCTGCGCGACGTGGTCGACTGGCTCCACAACACGAGCGGCGGATCGAGCGACACCGAACTGAACGAGTTCGCGGTGACGCCGAAGCGCCTCCCCTGCGGATCCAGCGTGGTGATGACGGTGACGCCCGTCGTGAATGCGCCGAGGGTTTTGCGCAGGCTCTGGCTGTCGAAGGTATGCATGGTTTTTTCTCTCTACGGTCAGGCGTTTTCGGCAGCGCCGCAATAGGCGAGCAACTGCGCGATCGAGATCAGGGTCAGGCCGTGTGCGATAGCGAAGCGCACCAGGTCGGGACGCCGTGCCATCGTGCCGTCGTCGTTGACCAGCTCGCAGAGCGCGCCGGCATAGCCGCGTCCGGCCAGGCGCACGAGGTCGTAGGCCGCCTCGGTATGGCCGCGCCGCTCGGTCACGCCGCCTTCCCGCGCGCGCAGCGGGAAGACATGGCCCGGCCGCACGAAGTCGTCCGCCACCGCTTTCGGCGAAGCAAGCGCGGCGATCGTCGCCGTGCGGTCGGCTGCGGATATGCCGGTCGTCACGCCGTGGCGCAAATCGACGCTCACCGCGAACGCGGTTCGAAACGGCTCGTCGTTGTTTTGAATCATCGGCGGCAGATTCAGCCGGTCGAGCACGCGACCCGGCATCGACACGCAGATCAGCCCGCTCGTGTGCCGCACCATGAAGGCCAGCGCTTCCGGCGTGACCGCATCGGCGGCAATGATCAGGTCGCCTTCGTTCTCGCGATTCTCGTCGTCGACGACGATCACGAACTCGCCGCGTTCGATTGCGCGGATCGCCGCCGGCACGGTGTCGAAACCGGTTGCGCCGTCACTGGCCGGTCGGCGCGCGAGGCCGGGCGCCGACCGGCTTGCCAACGGCTCGCGGTGCTGCCGCTGTGCGTGCGCTGCCTGCCGGGCGGAATCGGCGGCGGAACCGGCGGAATCGGCGGCGGCATTGCCGGGCTCTCGCGGTTCGGAACGCTGCGCGGACAGCGCGTCCGGGCATGTGTCGGTTAGCGGATTGTCGTGTTGCATGTCGATTGACCTTGATTGATTCGTTGCTGTGTATCGTGACCGCGCTGGGCCTGCGGTGCCGGCAGCGCCCGCGCTACAGCGGCACTTCGATATCGAGCAGCGGCGCGTGCTGTTGCGCGCCGTAGATGTCCGTATCGCCGATCGCGCCCGACGCGATCCGGCGCGGCAGCGTCGCCTTCCACGCAAGCGCAGGCGGATATTCGGTGAACAGCACCTGCTCGACGTCGACCTTGTACAGCGACGCGATCAGCCCGGCGCTGATCACGCCCGACGCACGCACTTTGTCGAACAGCGCCGCATCGTCGAACATGATGTCGAGCGTGATGTGGAAAGGTCCTGCGTTCTTGCTCTTGCAGGCCTTCGCGATGTCTCTCAGGCGGACCATCGTCAGACCTCCTCGTAGTCGATCGGGAACATTTCGTATGGATCGTCCGGCAGCACGACGTGCTGCAGCATGAACTCGTAGACTTCGCCGCGCTCGATGTCGGACGGCGAGAACGGGAACGCCATGTTGCCCTCGCGGCACATGCGGCCGGCGAAATCGGAATGCAGCAGCGTCACGCGCGCCAGCGACAGCGCCGCGCTGGCGATCTCCTGGCTCACGCCGATCACCTCGGCGACGATCGCCATCTCGACCGGCATTGCCCCGGACGCCGGCTCCCACGGACCCATCACGCCATTGCGGCCATAGACGCGCAGCACCAGCCGATACGCGTCGTCGGCAATGCCGAGCGCCCGCACCTTGGTCGCGGTCGACTCGCGCACGAACTCGACGAAGGTATCGAGTTGCGCGATCAAACCGGGGTCGCGGGTGGCGGCGAACGTGACCGCGCTGAAGCCGACGCTGCGCACGCCTTCCAGCTTCACCGAGTAAGGCTGCGGCTGCCAGCGCATGCCGGTGACGCGCACTACCCGGTCGGTCAGCGCTTCGATCCGGCAATCGCGGGTATCGACAAGGCCGCCGGGCTCGTGACGAATCACCGGGCTCGCGGTCTCGTGCAGCGCCTGCACCGCGACGGACAGCGGCGTGCAGCGCAGCTCCGGATTCATCGGCTCGGCTTCCACATAGTCTTCGCCGACAGTCACGAGCAGACAATCGTGCTTCTTCGGAATCGCCGCGTTGCATGCGCATTCGAGCATCTTGCCGGCGTACCAGGACGGCGCGGCGGGCAGGCCGTGATGCATCGCCAGCGCCACCCACGGCGAAGGATCGGTGCCGCGGCCGCCCAAAATCACCTGCGCGCCCGCTTCGAGCGCGGCGCGATACGGCTCGGGGCCCATCATGCCGACGATGCGGCGGGCGCCGTCGAGCGCCGCTTCGTCGAGCGGCGGCGCGCCGTCCAGCGCGCGAATCCGCCCTTCGCCGAGACGCCGTTTCAGATACTCCTTCGGCTGCTCGGCGTGGATCAACGCAAGCCTGAAGTGCAGATCGTGTTCGCGCGCGATCTCGCGCACCAGTTCCGCGCACACTTGCAGATGCGGCTCGCCGCCCGCGCCGCCGGCGGTGCCGACCATCATCGGCACGCCGGAACCGATCGCCGCCCGCAGCAGGAGCGACAGGTCGCGCTTCATCGCGAGGCGCGAATTCAGCGTCTTGCCGGAGCCAAGGTAATACGGTCCCGGGTCCGAGCTGCCGCCGTCCACGCCGAACATATGCGGCTTGCGCTCGAGCGCCGCGCGAATCGAAGCTTCCGGAAAGCCATAACCGAGGATGCCGCTGGCCGACATCATGCGTACTGTCTTCGACGTCATTTCGACGGGTTCTCCCTCTCTGGTTGGAATCCCGCGCCGCTCACGACGGCGTGCGCCAGTCGCCTGCCAGCGGCTTGCGCAAACCCAGATGGCTGCGCAGCGTGCTGTCGCCGTACTCCTTGCGGAACACGCCGCGCTTCTGCAACTCGGGCACCACCAGCCGCACGATGTCCTCGTAGGTGCCGGGCACGTAGGTCGCCGACAGCACGAAGCCGTCGCAAGCCTTGTCGAACCATTCGATCATCTGCTCCGCTACCTGAGATCCGGTGCCGACAAAACACGGACCGTCGCGCAAGGTGCCGCGCCCGGACGCCTCGACGAAATCCTTCACCGACGGATTACGCTTGCCACTGACTTCGATCACCTTGTCGCGTAGGCTCTGCCACGACACGGCGGCGAGTTCTTCGTCGGTGAACGGCTGGTCGTACGGACGGCCCGAAAAATCGATGTTGAGCGTTTCGCCGATCATCGTGAGACCGTCGATCGGCCGTGACAGCGAGTCGATAAGCTGCTGCTTCTCGCGCGCCTCGGCCTCGGTGCTGCCGACGATAATCTTCACCTCCGCGCAGATCCTGATCGAATCGCGACTGCGTCCCGCCGCGACCGCGCGCGCCTTCAATCCTTCGTATTGCTTGATGCCGTTGGCGAGCGTCGGGTATTTGGCGAACACGACTTCGGCCCAGCGTGCGGCGAAGGTCAGTCCGCGGCCGCTCTGGCCGGCTTGCAGAATCACCGGATGGCCTTGCGGCGAACGCGGCACCGTCAGCGGGCCGCGAGAATTGAAGAAGCGGCCCTGGTGATCGAGCCGGGTGACCTTCGAGGGGTCCGCGAAATAGTTTTCCTGTTTATCGGCGACGATCGCGCCTTCCCGCCATGTGTCCCAATGGCCCATTACCACTTCCATGAACTCGTCGGCGCGGTCGTAGCGCAGATCGTGGTCGAGATGACTCGAAGCGCCGAAGTTGGCCGCCTCCGAGTCGTTCATCGAGGTCACTACGTTCCATGCGACGCGGCCCTTCGTCATCAGGTCGAGCGTCGCGAACAGCCGCGCGACATGAAACGGCTCGTAGTACGTGGTCGAATAGGTCGCGCCCAGACCGAGATGCGACGTGGCCATCGCCATCGCCATCAGTACCGAGGTCGGCTCGAGCTTGATCGCGCGCACGCCGTGGCGCACCGTCTCGCGATGGCTGTTGCCGTAGATGTCGGGCATCGCGAGGCGATCGTCGAAGAACGCCATGTCGAACTTGCCTTCTTCGAGCGTGCGGGCGATCCGCTGGTAATACTCGGGAGACAGATAGTCCGTCATGCTCGACGGATGCCGCCACGAACCCGCGTAATTGCTGCAGTTCTGCGCCTGAAGGAAAGCGACGAGCGCCATGTGTCGCGGCTGGGCTGAAGTCATGATGTGGGTGGTCCTCGCGATGAAGTGGGCAACGGTCTGCACGGAAGCAAAGGTATGCCCGCGCCGCGTCGAAAACAATTTGCACTGTCGGATAGACCTATAGGCATAACGAATGAATCGCCCGCTACGGCGGCGGCAATGATCCCGGTATGCTTGTCGCAAGGTCCTCACGGCGCTCGCCGATGCTTGAGGACCCGAGGCCGGACGAATGAATCCGCGCATCAAGGGGCATTCATCCGAGCAGCAAATAAATCTTTGGAGGAGACACACTTGGAGCCATCGACCCAGACCGTCGTCCAGCCGGACCCGCCGCTATTGCCGACCCGCCATCCGCAGCCCGCCTGGCTCGCGCTCGGCAGCGAAGCGGTGCTGGAACCGCAGCGCCGCATCATCGACCCGCATCATCACTTTTCGCACCACTGGGGCGGCTACGGTCTTGACGACCTGTTGAGCGATACCGGCGCGGGCCACCGCATCGAGAACACGGTGTATGTGCAATGCGGCTGGGAGTACCGCAGCGACGGCCCCGAACATCTGAAGCCGGTCGGCGAAACCGAAGCCGTGGTCACACTCGCTGAAACAGCCCGCGCGCGCGGCGCGCTGACCGAGGTGGCTGCGGGCATCGTCGGCTATGCAGACCTGCTGCTCGGCGATGCGGTGGAAGAAGTGCTGGCCGCGCAGATCGACGCGGGCAAAGGGCGCTTTCGCGGCATCCGCTACGCGGCCTCGCGCCATGAAGCTTTCAAGCATGGCGTGCTGCCGCGGCCGCCACTGGGACTCTACGCGGACAAGGCATTCCACGCGGGAATGCGCCAGCTCGCGCGGCATGCTCTGACGTTCGACGCATGGGTCTATCACACGCAGCTTCAGGATGTGATCGACCTCGCGCGCGCAGTGCCGGAGACAACGATCGTGCTCGATCATATCGGCGGACTGCTCGGCGTCGGCCCGTACGCGGCCAACTCGCGGGCCGCTTTCGACGAATGGTTGCCCTTGCTTGCGCCGCTCGCCGCGTGCCCGAACATTGTGATGAAAATCGGCGGCTACGGCACCACCGTGTTCGGCTACGACTTCGTCAGCCAGAGCGCGCCGCCGTCGTCGGCGACTCTCGCCAACGCGTGGCGTCCGAGCGTCGAAGCGGTGCTCGATGTCTTCGGCGCACAACGCTGCATGTTCGAAAGCAACTTCCCGGTGGATCGCTGCTCCGCGAGCTATGCGACGGTCTGGAATGCGTTCAAGCGGCTGGCTGCGAACGCGAGCGATACCGAGAAGGCCGACCTGTTCTACAACACTGCCGCGCGCACCTACCGGATCGGTGATGCGGCTCGTCAAAGCTAACCCACCGACACCATGCACAGCACCTCCGTACTGCCCCAACCTGCCGTCAACGTTGGTGAAGCGCTGGCAGCGTTCGCGCACGATCTGCGGCTCGACGCGATTCCAGCTACCGTTCAGCGGAAATCCGTCGAACATATCGTCGATGCAATCGGCCTCGCGTTCGCGTCTCACCAGTTCCCGTTCGCCGCGCCGGGGTTGCAAGGGATTCGCGCCGCCGCGGGAACCGGCGTCGCGACCGTCATCGGCGGCGACATGCGTCTTGCGCCGCGCGATGCCGCGCTCGCGAACGGCTACCTGATTCACGGCCTCGATTTCGACGACACCCATCCGGCCAGCATCGTGCATCCGTCGGTGGCCTGTCTGCCCGCCGCGCTCGCACTTGCCGAAGCGAACGACGCGAGCTTCGGGCAGATGCTCGCCGCCTATGTGGCCGGCATGGAAACGGCAATCCGTCTCGGCCGCGCGGTCAAAGGCGGCTTCCATCGCGTCGGCTTTCACGCGACCGGCATCGTCTCGCACTTCAGTTCGGCAATCGTCGCGGGCAAGTTGCTGGGCCTGAGCGCCGAGCAGTTGCTCAGCGCGCAGGGAATCGCGGCGAGCACCGCGTCCGGCGTGCAGGTGTTTCTCGAGAACGGCGCGTGGACCAAGCGGATGCATCCCGGCTGGGGCGCGCTCGCCGGCATCACCGCCGCGCATCTGGCGCAGGCGGCCTTTGCCGGTCCGCGTCGCCCGTACGAAGGCCGCTTCGGTCTGCTCGACACGCACCTTCAGGGATTTGCCAGCGAAGTCGATGCCGATTCGATCGCCGCGGGTCTCGGCTCGGATTGGGCGATGCTCGACACGTCGATCAAGCCGTATCCGGTGTGCCACTTCATTCATGGTTGCGCCGAAGCTGCGCTGCAATTGCGCCGCGAGATCGGTCCCGACGCAACGATCGAGCATATCGTGTGCGAACTGCCCGAAGCCACGCTGCCGATCGTCGCCGAGCCGGCGAGCGCCAAGCTCGTGCCGAAGAGCGACTACGAAGCCAAGTTCAGCGCGCAATTCGTCGTCGCCGCATGCTTTGCGCGCAACCGCTTCACACTGGCGGAGCTCAGCGACGACAGCCTGCACGATCCGGCGATTCTCGCGCTGGCCGCGAAAACCGCGTGCGTGAAAGAGGCCGGCTCCAGTTTTCCGAAGTACTTCTCGGGCGCGGTCAGCATCACGCTCGCCGATGGCCGCACGCTGCGCGCCCATGTGCCGGTCAACCTGGGCAGCGGCGAGCGCGCGCTGTCGCTCGACGACATCGTCGGCAAGTTTCGCGGCAATGCACAGCTCAGCGTGTCGGGCGCGCGTGTCGATGCGGTACTCGACGCGCTGCTGTCCGCGACGCCGGATACACCCGTGCGCGCGATCACCTGCGTGCTCGGCTGAAGGCTCGCACGTGAAGCGGCGCCGGCTCGCAGCGCGCGGGCCCGCGCCGTTTTTGCGCCAGTGTGGGCGCCGGCGTTCGCTCGTTATCAGCGCCGTGCGCGCCGATTCGCTCCTCTCGCCGTGCGACTTCGCCGCGCCGCACGCTCCCGCTAGAATCTGCATTACTTCCCGGCCCGTTCGCGTTCGCGCCGGGCCGCTCCGCTCATCCCGCGTTATCAGGCGTTACATCATGGACATGAGGCATTTGCGATCCTTCGTTGCGGTCGCGGAGGAATTGAGTTTCAGCCGTGCCGCAGAACGATTGCACATTTCCCAGCCGCCGCTGTCGCAGCATATCAAGGTGCTCGAAACGGAAATGGGCGTGCAGCTATTTGCGCGGACCAAACGCGAGGTCAGGCTGACCGACGCGGGCGTCGTATTTCTGCGCGAGAGCCGCCTGTTGCTCGATCAAATGCGCACGGCCGTCAATGCGACGGTGCGAACTGCCAATAGCGACGCGGGCGCGTTGCGTGTCGGGGTCGCCACGTCCGCGCTGTTCAGTGTCATGCCCACCTTCCTCACGCTGATGCGGGAAGCGTTTCCGCACGTCGAAATTTCAATCAACGACATGCAGTCGCAAGATCAGGTGGTCGCGGTTGCACAAGGCACGCTCGATCTCGGCATCGTCCATGTGCGACCCGACCGGATGAAGCTCAGTCACGCGCCGATTTTTAGCGAGGCGCTCGTGGCCGTCGTGCCCGAGCGCCATTGGCTCGCGAGCAAACCGGAGTTCGGCCTGGCCGATCTCGCCAATGAAGCGATGGTCGGCCTGGCGCGCGAGCATGGCCCGGCCGTTTTCGATGCGATCGTCGCCTGCTGTCACGAAGCGGGCTTCAGCCCGGAGTTCCGGCACAGCGCGCGCAACCCGCTGACGATCTTTCAGATGGTACGGCTCGGCTTCGGCGTGTCGCTGGTGCCGCGTGCGTATGCGCTCAGCGCATTCCCCGGAGTGCGTTTCCGGGAACTGCCGGCGACCGTCGGCAGCGTGCGGATGGAGGCGATCTGGAGCGAGCGGCATGCGTCGGGGCTCGTGCGCAAGATCGCCGCGTCGATTCTGCCGCGGCTTGCCGGCGACATCACGCGCCACGCCTGAACATCGGCGTGGAGGTATCAGGCGGACGCCCCGTTGACGCGGCTAACGGCTGGTCTGCCAAACGAACGCATGCGCGCGCGGCTAACCGACAACTGGCACAGTCTCCACGCCAGCACGACCATCGACGATCTGCACCATCGCCGGATGGTAATTCTGCGCGAAGCCCGCATCACGCGCCTTGCACATGACGTCATACGTGTACTGCGCGATGCGCGGCGCGAAATCGCCCTGCTTCGCAAGCGACAATGCGAGACCGGCGTCCTTGATCGCGTACAGCATCGGGAACACCTTCTCGGGGAAGGTGTCGGCCGCCAGCGATTTCATCCCGTGATTTCGCAGCACGAAGCTGTCTGCCGAGCCTTTCGACAACAGCTCGAACAGCACGTCGCCCTGCAGTCCTGCGCGCCGCCCGATCGTGATGATTTCCGACAGCGCGTTCACCGTCATGAACACCATCATGTTGTTCAGGATCTTGACCATCTGGCCGGCACCGACATCGCCGCAATGCATGATGTCGCTGCCCATGCAACCGAGCAGCGGACCCAGCGATTCGAACAGCGCGTCGCTGCCGCCGACCGTGATCAGCAGCGTACCCTTCACTGCGGCTTCCGCTGTCCGCGCGACCGGGGCGTCGACGTATGCGATGCCGTCTTGCGCCAACGATGCGGCGAGCGCCCGCGTTCGCGCGACGTCGCTGGTGCTCATATCGACGATCACTCGCAAGCGGTCCGCCGCGCCGCACAATTGCGCGCAGACCGACTCGACCTGATCGATCGACGGCAGGGACAGAAACACCACGTCGACCTGCCGCGCGATGTCAGCGACGCTGTCGTGCGCGGTAGCGCCCGCCTCGACGAGCGTCGCGATTGCGTCTTTCGAGGTATCGAACACATGCACGGGCAGGCCCGACTTGCGCACGAGGTTCGTGCACATCGGACCGCCCATCACGCCGAGGCCGATAAAGCCGATTTGCTGATATTGCTCCATCATGTCTCCTTGAATAGTCTGGTCCGGGCGTTTCAAGTGCGAATCGCAAACGGATCGCGCACGCCGTCCGAGTAATCGATCATCACGTTCTTGGTGGTCATGTATTCGTGAAGGCCAGCTTCGCCACGTTCGCGGCCAATGCCCGATTCCTTGAAGCCGCCGAACGGCGCCTGCGCGGCAAGCGCGCGATAGGTGTTGACCCACACAGTGCCGGCCTGGATCGCGCGCGCCACTCGCATTACCTGCGAGATGTCGCGCGACCAGATGCCGGCGGCGAGTCCGTAGCGGGTATCGTTGGCAATCGCGATGGCTTCTGCTTCGGAATCGAATGGAATGATCGCGAGCACTGGACCGAAGATTTCCTCCTGCGCGAGTGCGCTGCGATTGTCGACGTCGGCGAAGATCGTTGGTTCGATAAAGAAGCCGTGCTCGAGACCAGGACCCTGTGCTCGCCGCCCGCCGGTCACGAGCCGGCCACCGGCCGCCTGCGCCGCGTCGATCGCGGCGAGAATGCGGCGATACTGCGGCTCATTGGCGACCGCGCCCATCTCGGTCGCCGGGTCGAGCGGGTCGCCCATGCGGATCGTCCGCGCGCGCGTTGCTAGTCGCTCGACCACCTGGTCGTAGACGCCACGCTGCACGAGCAGCCGCGAGCCGGCCACGCAAGTCTGTCCGGTCGCGCCAAAGATACCGGCCAGTGCGCCGACGACGGCCTTGTCGAGATCGGCGTCGTCGAAAATTATGTTCGGCGACTTGCCGCCGAGTTCGAGCTTGACGGGAACCAGCCGCCGCCCTGCCGCGGCCGCGATGTGCCGGCCGACGTTCGGGCTGCCTGTGAAGCTGACGAGCGCCACCCCCGGATCGTCGACGAGTGCCCGTCCGGTCTCCGCGCCGCCCGTCACAACGTTTAACACGCCGGGCGGAAAGCCCGCTTCCTCGACCAGAGACGCGAACTCGAGCGTCGACGCCGACGCGTGCTCCGACGGTTTGACGACCACGCAATTGCCAGCCGCCAGCGCGGGCGCCAGCTTATTCGCGAGCAGCGCGAGCGGCGAATTCCATGCGGTGATCAGCCCGACTACCCCGTAGGGTTCGAGCGACAGATAGTCGAGCGTGTTCGGCTGATCGAGCGGCAACTGCTGGCCGAACAGCTTGTCGGCATAACCGGCGAAGTAACGCAGCTGGCGACCGACCCATAGCATTTGCGGCCGCGTCTCACGCACGATCTTGCCGTTGTCCGTGCTTTCGATAGCCGACATCCGCTCGGCGTTCGCCTCGATCAACGACGCCAGTTTTTGCATCAGACTCGCGCGCAAGACGCCAGGGCTGTGCCGCCAGCCTTCGTGGAAGGCCTGGTTCGCCGCCGCCACCGCGCGCGCGACGTCGCCCGCGCCGGCGTCCGGTATCTCGGCCCATACCGCGCCGGTATAAGGGTTGGTGCTCGGCAGCACACGCTGACCGGCGGCGCTCTCCCGCCGTCCGCCGATGTAGAGCTGGTATCGCTTGACCACGCCGTCTCCTCGATTCGATGTAGATTTTCGGCACCCGCCCCGCCGACCCGGCGCGCCGATGACCCACATCTTCGGATCGAATCGTGCCAGCGTCCAATATCGATTTGAAAGTTCTGTTATTTGGTTTCGTTGCCACGCCCGGGGGACAACGCAAGCCACCGACCGGTGTCGTCAGGGGCGCCTGACGCCGAATGCAGAGCGCCAGGCATCCGCAAGGAACATGAAACCTGCGAGCATGACCATGCTTGCGGTAGCCGTTCCCGAACCGAATTTGCGGGCGCGACACCCGGCGACTAAGGTAATTGGCACACCGGCGCGAAGTTGTCAGGAAACAACTCGGGCACCCGATGCACCAGGTCGTTCGACAATTCAGCCCATTCGATACTCGTGCGCTCGTTGCCGAGGTGATGGCTGGTCAGTCCGGCGATCGGCGAAAACAGCGTGAGGTCGCTGCGGCGCTCGCGCTGCAGCTTCAATTGACCAGAGACGATAGCGTCGCGTATCTCGTCGTCGCTGACGTGTGCCTCATGGCGCGACGGCGCGTTCGCCGGATCGTTCCGACGGTTTGCAGATCGCCCTGTTCTTCTTCGAACTGTTGCAAGGCTTTCAGCAGGCGACCATGGACAAGATATTGAAAAACTAACGGCAATTTGGCCCGACAATTTGGGCTGCAATAGCCAGAAGGAGTTTTGTGGCATGTTTCAAAAAACCACCGCTTGTTAGACGGCCAGACGGGGATCGATGCGATGACGTGATGTGCAATTCAGAAAGACTTTTTGAAAAATGGGCTGAGCGGCGCGAATCGACCTACAAGAGACGTCCGGGCTCGCCGAAAACGGTCCTTCAAAAAAACGTGCGGCGCGTACATCTCAGCACCGCAGTCCCGATCTATTGGAAGAGGATTGGCTGATTCCTTTCGATGCTAAGGTTCGCCAATCCGCGCAGACGTTCGATGAGTGCCTCGCCGTCAATGTCAAAGAAGCAGTCCAGCAAACACTTGATCAACAGGCCGAGTGACTGTCCCGACGATGGCTGCGATGGTGACGCCGGCGTACCGTACTGCACGCTTCAGCTATTCGAGCTCAAGCCGTTCCAGATCGGCTATCAGACCGGGCCCGGTCGGGTCCCAGCCCAGCGTCTTCCGCGTCTTTTCGCTCGATGCCAAAAGGTCATGTCTAGCGAACGTTGCCAGCCAACCGAAATGCGCCGAAGCTTCTTCCGCGGATATGGATCGTGTGGGCACGCTCAGGCCGCGGCCGATGGCTTCGGCAATATCCAGCATCGGCACGCCTTCTTCGGCCACCGCATGATATCTCGCGCCCGCTTCGTTCTTTTCCAGCACCAACCGGTAAAGACGGGCGACATCGGAGATGTGTGCCGCCGCCCAGCGGTTGCGTCCGTCCCCCACATAGGCTGACACGCCTTTCTCCCGCGCCACAGCAACAGCGTAAGTCAGAAGCCCTTGCCGCATTGTGTTGTGAACTTGAGGAAGCCGCACCACCGAGGCCCGCACGCCCCTCAGTGATAGTGTCGTCTGCTCCGAAACGCGGGGAAATGGGAAATCTGGCGGCACCTCGTGGTCCTCGGTCGCAACCTGGCCCGGCCCAGCTAATCCCGCCGTCCCCGACGTGGCGATGAGAAGCCGATCGGAACCAGCGAGGACTGAACCCAAAGCTTCGATAGCGCGGCGATCGATCTCGCAAGACCGTGCAAAGTTGGACCAGTCGTGAACAAAGCCACGGTGAATGACGGCGTCGGCCGCCGCTGCGCCCGTCCGAAGGCTTTCGAGGTCTTCGAGCGAACCGCGATGTACGTCCGCTCCAATGGCTGCCAGGGATTTTTTTCCCTCGTCCGAGCGAGCCATGCCGAGAACCTTGTGTCCGGCAGCAATCAGTTCCTTAACGGTGGGAATGCCGACAAATCCGGTGGCGCCGGTGATGAAAACGCGCATGAATTGATCTCCAGGTTTCGTTGGAGACAAGTCTCGGCCTTGCGAGTATTCCGGTAAAGTAGTGACCTTATCAGGGTAAGACTACTAACAGCATGAAGTCGCACCAGGACAACGAAAACCTTCTCGCCGCGTATTTGCGGGATCGGCGGATGAAGCTTGATCCCGCAGTACTCGGTTTTCCCGCGGAGCGCCGGCGGACGCCTGGGCTGCGCCGTGAGGAAGTGGCGCAACGCGCCAATATCAGCCCCACCTGGTACACGTGGCTCGAACAAGGCCGCGGCGGTGCCCCCTCGGCCGATGTGCTCGACCGGATATCGCGGGCACTGATGCTGACGGATGTCGAGCGCGAGCACCTTTTTCTAATTGGCCTCGGGCGACCGCCCGAAGCCCGCTACCATGAGAAGGAAGGCGTCACGCCTCGGCTGCAGCGTGTCCTCGACGCTTTGGACCCCAGCCCCGCCCTCATTCGCACAGCCACCTGGAACGTTCTTGCCTGGAATCGGGCGGCCACTGTCATGTTGGGCGACTATGGCTCCCTGCCGCCAAACCAACGCAATGTGCTGCGCACCATTTTCCTCGATCCGCGTGCCCGCGCCGTGCAGTATGACTGGGAGAGCGTAGCGCGCCACATCATCGGTGCATTCCGTGTCGATGCCGCGCGTGCGGGAGCGGCAACGGAGGTGGCGCCTCTCGTTGATGAGCTGTGCCGGCTCAGTCCCGAGTTCAAGGAGATGTGGCGCCACAACGAGGTTCGAGAGGTCCACGGCGAGGTCATCAAGCGCATCCGGCATCCGGTGCTCGGCCCACTCGCCTTCGAATATTCGACCTTCTCGGTCGACGGCCGGACAGATCTCAGCATGTGCGTCTACAATCCCGCGACACCGGAGGATACGAAGAAGATCGCGTCCCAGATCAGCTTGCTGTCAAGCCCACTACCGTCGGCCGACATGCGAGGGCCTTAGGGCGCTCGCGACAGCGCAGGTCCGGACAATCGACGCTCGAATCCCGAGAGTCTGCCAGGAGCCACGTGCATCGAATCGCAAGCGGCTGCGGACATTAACGCTCGGCTTGTGAACGGCCGGAACTGGCCGTACGCCGACTCTAAACCGGTTCCGTGTATGGCGGCCCCTGTTGCACTTCAGTGCCCTCACGCATGGCAGCAGACTACTTGCACCTAGGGATTCTGCCTGGCCGCGAAAACGCCAGTTCGTAACTGCAACCGAGCGACATTGCCAATGCTGCGGTGACACTTCCACAAGGTTCTTAAGTTGCAAGACTGCAACCGTGTACGGATCTTCATGGCGCCTTGCACCCCTCGCTGCAGGGGCTAAGCTATTTTACGGCGGAGTGGTGTGGACGGCGATCGGCGGCGCCCGACCCTAAGCAGCCCTACAGATTTCAGAGATTCAATACCTTACTACACGGACTGCGATAGGCAGCTCCTCGGAATGTTCGGCGCCTCGCCGCCGCCAGCGCATGCCTGGCGGCGGGCCTGGAACACTAAAACAGAAGCGCATCGGTATTCTGATTAACGCCCCTGTTCCGCCAGCCTTACTTCCCCGCCTGAAACGCCGCCAGCGCGTTCCCGAGTTCCTCGTCGGTGACAGCGGGCGAAATGGTGAACGCAAAGATATCGCCAAACTGGAGCACCCACGCCGCCATCGGAGCCGTGCTGTCGGCCTCGACGATCGCGCACCCGCTCAACTCGCCGATTGCGTGCCAACGGCCGAGCATCGTGATCCCATCGGGCGGCAGCGCGCCTCCCGTCTTCATGAAACGTTCGATCGCCGATTGCTGTGCCGTCGGTAGCCCTTTCCACTGCACAATGAATTTCATTGGGGACCTCCACTTGACTCGCGACGATGCCGGCCAGTGGCAAGCCGTCACCGCGGCAGGCGCCGCAGGATGCGGCGCTTGGGAGCCTGCATCGGGCGCAGATTTTTCCTACGTTATCCGCGATTCAATGCCGCCACCTCGGCCTTCTAAAGAATGATAGGCAGCGGCCATCCGAAGGGGAAGTGCGCTTTGTTACCGCGCGCGCTTTGGCACTAGCCCCGAAGCCGTGTTCGCAAGTGTGCACACATGGATCGTGGCTACAGCAGCCGTGCCGGTACGCCGGGGTGTTTTTTGGTTGGACTCATCCTGTGCGATGCACCCGGGCGGGATTCGCCCACCTGACGATTCTGCTCCGCAATGGGTCCGACGGCTCAGAGGCAGAAAGCCGTTTCGTTTTCTTTTCGAGCTTGCGACTGTTGCGCGAAGCGTCGATTCCCTCCCTCTCTTGTGTCTTGGAACCGCGCTGACGCAACGCCTCCACCAGCGCGTCTGCAATACACAACTCCTCATCACAGCACCCGGAACCTGTCGATGTCCTCACTCCCTGAAATCCACTTTGGGCGCCGGCCGCGGCCGCCCCATGTATCGCCTGTTTCGGGATTCCGGTAGCGTACTGGCCGATT
The DNA here is from genome assembly GCF_000472445.1 of Burkholderia sp. WSM2230. Taxonomy (GTDB): domain Bacteria; phylum Pseudomonadota; class Gammaproteobacteria; order Burkholderiales; family Burkholderiaceae; genus Paraburkholderia. Next base: position 1,096,790 of record NZ_AXAJ01000001.1, on the reverse strand, counting down.
TGCCTTCGGTGGAGACTGGCGAAGTCTCCTGACCTCGCCACGCAGTTCATCGAGCGTGATGTTGTAGGCCGCCATCTTGGATCTGATCGCTGCAATGACCTGCACTTTCTCGGCCACCTTGTGAACCCGGATCGCGTTGTCGATATCCGCAAGTTGCGCCTGCAGAATTTCCCGCTGCGTTTTGAGCGTTTCGAGGTCTTTCATTGTGAGTGCCCCTTCTGATTTGTTGTCTTACTGCGCGCCCGCCTGGCCCAAACTTCCACTGAAATAGTTGAACGCACTACTAAAGTCGGTTCTGGTGATCTCGGCCTCACCGGTCTTCTCCAGCACGATTGCATTGTTTCTGACGAGCTCGAAGTTGGGCCGCCCCGGCGCCGACGGCATGCTGACCTCGTTCACTCCCTCGACAAGCTCGAAAACAGCCCTGCTCGCACCGCATGTCACCGTCAGCGTAGCGCGCCGCGTCATGAACGCGGTAACGTGAATCTGCGCGGTCAACGGCGCGATCGCTCTGGGCGGCACTGCTGACGGATCCGTCATTGCTCTCGCCAGTTCTGTGCCAAGATCGACTGGATGCAAACGGTAAAAGTAATAGAGCGCGTCGCTTTCAATCGGCGGACGCACGCCTGTCTTGAACCACTTGATGTAATAGCGGCTCGCATCGAGATATGCAGTGTGATTCAGTAGTTCTCCGAATCTCGCGTCATAGACGCGAGCTTTCAATGCCGACCCTATCGGCGCGACATAGGTCGATTCGGCCCAATCGTTCCATGTCACGATCTGCACCCAGTTGGCTCCTGAGTTGATCGCCGCTCTCCACTCTTTTGCCATGCCGCTAAAACCACCCGTTTCGAACGCGCGATAGTTGGTGCCGCTCGCAAGACCTCGGTAATACGGTGTCACGCTCGTCATGAAAGTCTTGCCGATACGTTTGAACGTCGACGAGAGAAGCGAGGTCGAGCGAGCCAGAGCGTCTGGCGGTGCAGCTGCTCCGAAGTAAAAATAGCCGTCGGCGGAAGTGGACTTCGCGGCGATTTCGGCGGCCTGCTCCTCGCCTATCGTTGCCTCTCCGCTACTCGGCGAGAAGTGCGGGATAAACCATGCACCGAGCCCGTTCGCCTGCCGCATCAACGTCTCGCAGCGCGCGGAGTCCCTGCCCCCCAGACCGTAGGCCGACAGAACGGTTTTGCCGTCCTGTTTCAACTGGGCTTTCTGCACACTCGTCGTGCGGACGATATCGGCAAGTTCGTCCTGCGCTTTGCCATCCGCCGACACGAACAGTTTGAACGCACCACCGAAGCGCTCCGCCGCCTGGTACATTTGCAACACGCGCGCTTTGTACAGCGGCTCACTGACGCTCCAGCCTCCGCAATTCAGCGCGAAACCGTCGATGCCGCGAGCCATCGCCTCACGAAATTCCGCGGCATAGTCCTCTACGCCCGCATTGGGCCCGGGTTTGGGCCACGCGACCATGTAGTGTGCGAACACATAGCGGATAGATGATGGCTGAGCACGCACGGGCAAAGCTTGACCCGGCAACATCGCGGAGAGCGCCAATCCTTTCAGCAAGCTTCGACGTTTCATGCGTTCGTCACCGTTATGAATACGTTTTCACTTATGCGGAAGCTATTTGAGGCTTCGCGCGGACTCTGGTCGAGAACGCAAGCACGATTGCGCCGGCGAGTGCAATACCCGAAGTCGCGCCAATCAGTCCAAACACATACGACAGCGCTGATACAAAAAGGAGCGACGCCCCCACTTCCAGCGACGAGATTCTCACAAACGAGCGCCTGTCGATGGAAAACACATGCAGCGAGAATATCCTGCACACGAAGATCACGCCTGCCCCAAGAAATGCAGCGAACAGGAAACCGAACTGCAAGGCCGGCTTGCCGAGCAAACCGGTTGGAAAGAGATGAATACGCAGCGCTATCCAGCTACTCAACGTCAGGAGCGCTATGGCGATGACGGAACCCGCGAGCGCGGCAGCCGCGCGCATGCGAACCAATGGCGCAATCGCGCGGGCCAGCTTACCGCTGACTACGAGCGCAAATGCCTGGCCGCTATTGAACGCGAGATTGTGTACGCTCTTGACGCCGCGGTAGAGGGCAGCGGCAGATGGTCCCAGAATGAACGTCACGATCATGATGTCCGCATGTTTCGCGCCCGAGAAGATCGCGTTCGAATACCAACTGCCAAGAATCTCCCTCCGATTCTCGCTGAAGAACTCGCGATAGCGAAATGTCCACGGATTGAACCGCTCAGCATTGGGATACGACGCGAAGTCCGCAGGGCGCGCATTTCCGCCGTGTGCCGTGGCCAGATAAGCTAGCAGCATCATTGCGCCATACGCGGCTTCGACGAGCAGCAGGAAGTCGGGCAGCATCGGCCGAAGACCCTGAATAGCGACGACCAGCACCACGACGCCGACGCGGCTCAATGCCGAGATCGTCGAGATTGCGCATACCAGTCCGCTGCGCCCATAGAGTCTGAGCACGCCGAGAGAAAAGTGCGAAAGGCCATAACATGCGGGCGCCGCGATTAGGGTCCAGAAATAATGCGGCTGCGCAAACAAGCCGGTCCGCGCGAGCCATAGGGCAAGTGAAGCGAATACGATAGTCGAACCGATTGCACTCGCGAAATCAAGGAAGATCAACGAGGACACGCGCAAGCGGATTCGCTCCACCGTGAAGATGCGCGGCGACCCGAAGTTAAAAAGGTCGATGGCCACGTAAAAGAATGCCAGTAGCGCGTACGATTTTCCCAGCCAGTCCGGATCCAGATGGCGCAACGCCACGGCAACCGCTATGAAGTTGCCGAGCGCGGGCAGCGCGGAGGCGAGCACGACATACAGGAAGTCCTTTTTCATCGCCGGGACGCCGCCTGTAGCTCGCCGCAATAAACCTCGTATTGCTCCTGCAGTGTCGAGAATTGGAAGTTTCTCGCGATTGCGCGCTGTCTGTCTGCCTCACTTCTCCTGAACGCCGTATCTGTAGCCAGTTGTTTAATTCGCGCGCAAAAAGCGTCGATATCGCCGGGTGCGATAAGACTCTGCTCGTCCAGGACCTCACCGATTCCACCCACTCGCGTCGCAATCACGGGAACGCCAAGTGCCATTGCCTCGAGCATCGCGCGCGGCATGCCTTCCTGAAACGAGGGCAGCACGAAGAGTGCATGCTGCGCCACGCGTTGGCGCACTTCGTCGCCGTCCATTGAACCGGCGAAATGCACGGCGTCCGCCACGCCCTCTTCTTTCGCGAGACGCTCGAAGCGCTCGCGCAGCACGCCGTCGCCAATCAGGGTAAGACGCACGTCGAGCTTGCCAGCGCGCAGCCGCCCAATGGCGCGTATCAGCAGGTCATGTCCTTTGCTTTCGTTGTGCATCATCGCGACATTGACTATGCGAAAGCCATCCTGCTCGCCCACTGCGGCAGAGGGCGAGCGTTCGAACATCGCATCGGGAAGATACACATCGCTGAACCCGAACGCGCGGTCCATCCGCAGTGGGGGGTAGTGCTGCTGCAATGAGCGCGCCGTTACATAACGCACGGTTTTCGCGCGACGAACCGCGTGTTGCGTGGCCCAGCAATGCACGCTGCGCGCGATACGTCTCAATGGATGGCGCGACGCCGCGTCGCTGAAATAGTCCGCCGGGTCCGCGACGACTTCCGCGGAAAAAGGCTTACCCGTCAATTTGCATATCAGCATGGCAAGCATGGCGATATTGCCAGGAAAGCGAATCAGCAAAACGTCCGCATTTCTGACGACGCGATGGAGACGACGCAGCAGACGCGGAATACCGAAGACCAGCGCGCCTGCACCACGGTTGGCGCCAAGATCGACAAACGAGGTCTGCGCGCCCGTTACCCTTTTTCCAAGCGCTTTCGACGTGGGAAAAGAACGCGCGGCAATCTTGACTTCGTCAAAGCTATGCGTGAATCTCACGGCGAATTGCTCGTAGCCCATATGCGGGCTATAGATTTCAGTTCCGACGCGCGAGAAGTTTCCGTCCATCAGCAATGTGATCGAAGAGCTGTACTTCATTTTTGATGTACTCCACCAGTTCGTCGTAACGGTTTGCCGAGGCTTTATCGAGGCTATTCCAGAACGGTGACGGGTCGTTTCTCAGACGCTCGACAACGTCGGCCACCTTTTGCGGGTCGAAGTCTCCCGCATGAAACACGTAGTCGTCGATCCCGAGATCGCCATACGCGGCGTGCCCTTTGCGTTCATACGATAGATGAACGCTCGGCACACCCGCCAGCACGCTTTCCAGACTGCCGTGCAGGCGCACCGATACAATGATTGCGTCACGGCGGCGCACAATGTCGCGCAGTGATGTTCTGCATTCGACTCCGAAAGTGCGCCGGTAGAAAACATCGTCGCTATTGCCGCGGCCTGAACTTTGCAAAGCAAACTCGGTGTCCGGAATCAGTTCGACGAGGCGTTTGATGTTCGTCAGGTAGACATCCGAATACGGCTTGCCGCTCAGGTCGCGAAACACGAAGAAGACCTTGCGGCGCTCCTGCGTGGTCAGTGCCGCGACTGGAATCTGCAGATGTTTGCCGATTTCCAGCACGACGAGATCGCCGGTTCGCACAGCTTTGCGGTGTTGCAGTTCTTCGCTGCTCTTGTCGTCGCGAAGAAAGATAGTGTCGACGTGCCGGCGAATCAGCGCCTTGAGCATGAAACCGGAGAGCCCCCGAAATGGCCCGACGCTTTGTGGCAGATAAACCGTTCTGCTGCTGCGGCCGCCAACCGCCGCACCGGCAATTTGCGTACCGTGCGCGATGAGCGCCTTCCACCCTTCGCTCAATGTGCCGGAGCGGAGATAGCCGCCACCTACACCGAAGAAGATTGCCGGGCGCACGGACCCGATACGTCGCACGACTCTGGAGACGAACTGAGGAAGTGAGACCAGTTCCACGTTATTGTCGTCGAGATAGCCGGCGAACGCGGCCTTGTCCAGACACACGACGGTAATTGGCACACGTATGCCGGCGGCGCGAATGGCGCGCAAACTCAGATTCACCAGCAAGCCATCTCCGCTATTGCGCGGACTATACGCATGCAACAGGAAGACCTCAGGCGTTCTCATAGCAGCTCATTAGTGACTTGAAGAAACGATCGGCTCGAAAAGCGTGATCGAACACGTGCCGTGCGTTGGCTCCCATGCGGCGACATTCCTCGAGAGACAACGCGTTGAGTTGATCGGCGAGACAGGCCCCGCTCAACTCCCGCAACATCAGACCGTTGTAGCCATGAATCACCTGCTCCGGCAATGAGCCCTCACTGGACACAATCAGCACCTTGCCGGCGCGCATGGCCTCGATTGGAACGAGCGCGAGACCCTCCCATCGCGAAGGCACCACGATGACATCCATTTGCAGCATTGCACGGCGCGTCTCGTCGGGACCCACCCAGCCGTGATAGGTCACGCGCGGGTCGTCGGAGCGGAGGTTGACACCGCCTCGCACCGCCGTGCCGAACACGTGGACGTGCAGTCCTTCTCTGAGCAATGGGATCGCATTGAGCAGGATGTCGAATCCCTTCTGATAATCGAGCCTGCCGAAATAGCCGATATGTATGGTCGTCGCCGGGCTGACCGCCAACGCAGCGGCCTCGATAGAACGCTCGCTGAGGGTGTCGGACGCTATGCCCGTGTAGACGAGAACGATATTGTGAAGCCCGATACGATGACGCCTGGCGGCGCGAACCTCGTCGAATGACATGCAGAGAATGCGTGTGCAGCGATTCGACAGCGCGCGTTCGACAAACGCAAACGCATGGCGCATGGCCGTTGGAATGTCCCGTTTCATGAACGACCATGCGTGCGGCGTATAGAGGATTTTTTCGTTGCCGAAGCGATTCAACCGCACATAGAGGCCAGGAAAAGTACTGTGGCAGTGAATGACGTCCGCATTCATGTCGGCGAGCACGTTCTTCAGCCTGTAAGCAATGGCGGGGATCAGAACCGGGTTACGGCTCGACCGGTAATGAACCACCGCTATTCCGTCGACACCGATATCGGCGAGCTTCAGATTTCTTGGATCACACAGGAGAACGATCTCGTGCCCCATGTTTCGTTGCTCGATCATCAGCGCACGAACATAATTCGCCACACCGCCGATCCATGTCTCAACCACATGTACGATCTTCATGTCGAAATCACCGAAGCAGAAGGGAAAGTACGGACGTTTTCGCCTTTGCGGGGCGAAAACGCAGCCAACAGAAACTGAGTAAGCAGCCAACTGGCTCGAATGCAGTGCAGCCTTCGTTCGAGGCGAGAAAATGAGGCTGCATTGGCGTCATTTCGTCAATTTGCGGTCATAGCGATAGGCGACATAGCGATACGAGCCGTATTTCGAGCGATAGCCGAATGCACGCGCGTCGACGGCATTGAAGATCACGCCTTTCAATGTTGCATTGGCTCGCTGCAAGTGCCGCGCGCTTTCGGTGAGTTCGCCGATAACCGTGCGCTGAAAGCGTGCAATCAGGAAGGTGGTGCCGGCATTGCCTGCAACAATGCCGGCGTCCGCAACGGCGAGTACTGGCGGCGCGTCAATCACTACCAGGTCGTAGTGCTCGCTCAGACGCTCCATGAGGCGGCTCATGCTTTCGCTCATCAACAGTTCTGCTGCGTTGGGCGGAATGCTGCCGGTCGTGATCAGATCAAGTCCTTCCGCCACATCGCGCCGGATCACTTCATCGAGCGTCGCTTCTCCCGACAGTACGTTCGAAAGCCCCAGCCCTCGCGAAACGCCGAAGTACTGGTTGAGGTAGCCGCGCCTCATGTCCGCGTCAACGAGAACTACGCGCTTGTCGCTGCTCGCCATGATTGCAGCCAGATTCGACGCGACGAACGATTTGCCGACACCGGGACCGGGACCCGTCAGCAGCAGACGATTATTGGGCGCGTCGAGCATGGCGAAACGCAATGCGGTACGCAGGCTGCGCAGACTTTCAATAGAGGGCTCGTCGGGCCGAGCGGTCGCGAGCAATGAAAGGCCCGGACTACGTGCGCGGATCGCTTCGTCGAGCGTGCGCTGCTCGGCCGAGTAGGGAACCGCGCCATAGACACTGAGGCCCGCGTAGCGCTCGATATCCTGAACGTCGGTAATGCCGCCATAGAAATGTTCACGTGCGAAGGCCGTCGCGACCCCGATCATCAGGCCAGCTATCAACGCGAGTCCGATTACCAGTGGTTTCTTCGGTTGGACGGGTTCTTCAGGAACGCGTGCGGTATCGACCTGGCGGACATTGCCGACCTTGCCGGCAGACACCAGTTTCAATTGCTGCAAGTTATTCAGCGCGCCCAGGTACACGTCGGTGTTGACCTGCACGTCGCGCATCAACGCCACAGTGCCCTGCTCGAGATTGGGCAGCGACTTTATCCGGCCGTCCACTGCCTGAAGTCGCGCCTTCATGGCAGCTATCTGCTGTTCGACGGCACGCACGGAAGGATGATCCGGCGAATAGCCGCTGGACAGTTCAGCGCGCTTTTGCTGCAACGTCAGCAGGTTGGTTTGCCACGCGACCGTTTCCTGTAGAAGCGTTTGCGCTTCGAGACCAAGATCGTACGTGCCCTTCGAGTTGCGATAAGCGTTGTAGCGTTGTTCGGCCTGCTCTACATCATGTTTCAGGCCTGGCAGGAGGCCTTCCAGGAACGCTGCTGACTTGTCAGCCTCAGCCGCTTTTCGCTTGATGTTTTGCGCCACATAGGCGCCGCCGAGCGAGTTCAGAATTGCCGTGATCTGTTGCGGATCCCTGCCGCGCAGCGATGCGGTAATGATGTCGCTCTGCTTGCCCTTCTGCTCCACCGTCAGCTTCTTCTGCAGGGCTTCCAGCGTCAGCAGTTTCGAGTATCGCGTGAGCGAAAATACTGCACCTGGCTTGCCGCTAATATGCGAAACAAGTAAGCGGAACTGGCCAATGCTTTGATTCGACACTATCGGCTCCCCTATCACGCCTTCTATCGGCGAATCGAGATCCGACTGCGTCAGGCGAAACCGGCTGTTGTCGAGCAGTGTGAGCTTGAAGCGTTTGCCAACCAGATCGGACGGCACTTCGAATTGGTCGACAGCAATCGATTCACCTCCCCAGCAGAAACCGCCCATACCCAACAGGCCGGGATTGGAGAGCGATTTATCCTGATCGGCTATCAGCCAGCCGATCAGCGGAAAACGTCGCGGCACGGCATCGATATATAGACGAAGATCGTTCACGGCCTGATCGACCACCGCACGCGACTGCAGAATCTCGACTTCGCCTTCTGCCTGCGTTTTGACGTCGAAGAGCGAGGACACGTCGCCGAGAAGCGATGTAGCGCTAGTCGGGTTGTCTTCCTCCACCTGAATCATGATGTTCGCTTCGTAATTCGGGCGCGCCAGAAACGCATAGGCGATCCCCATCAGCACGATCACTGCGCAAATACCCGCAATCAACCACCGGCTGCCGACCAGCACATCCACGTAACGGATAAGATCGGCATCCTCATCAACTGGATCGCCCACGGTCATGTCAATTTTATTGTTCATCGTCTCAACGTCTCTTAAGCGAGTGCCTTAATGCGCGATGTCCAGGATTCGGTGCCACGAGCGATCAACTCGTACACCTCGTAGAAATGCGGGAGCGGTTTGCGGTAAGGGTCCGGAATGTCCAGATCGTCCGCGTCACCGAGCCGGAAGACCTTGCCTCGTGCCGACGGATGCCTGCGCATGATCTCCTGCATGTGTGCCCCCTCCATCGTTAAAATCAGGTCGGCCGCGCTGACCAGTGCAGCATTCAACTGGCGCGCGCGGTGCTGCGAAATGTCCAGTCCGTTTTCAGCGCAGACTTGAACAGCAGCACCATCCGCGGCATATCCAGTCAATGCATCGAGCCCTGCCGACGCAACCGCGATTCCCTCGAGTTCACGGCGCAGCAGGTACTCGGCCATCGGGCTTCGACAGATATTGCCGACGCAAACCACCAGCATGCTTCTGATCATTTCCCTGCGATCGCTCCGTAAAGTGCCGCGTTGACCGCCGGCAACAAGAGGTTCAGCACGCGGCTGAAGCGAACCAGACCATTGCCGTCCACGTAGACGATGTCGTGCGGCTGGAGCGCGAACTGATTGCCGAGCACCATGGAAACCGGCGACTTCGCGTCGAGGTGGTACACCTGTGGGCTTGCGCTCAATGAATCGCGTATCACATAGACTTCCGACGGATCGGCGGAATTGCTGTTGATGCTGCCGGCCTGCGAGATCGCCTCGCTAAGCGACAGCGTTCCGTCACGCATGGGGAGCGCCGTCGACGGCTTCGACACTTCACCCATCACATACACGCCGCTGTCGTCGCGCGCTCGCACGCGCAGCAGGTCGCCGTCGCGCAGAACGATCTTCGCTGGATTGAAGCCGCCCTCGAACATCGAGGTCATGTCGAGCGGATACGAGCGGCCGTCCCGAACGAGAACAAGCCGGCTCTGGTCTGCCGTCGACGAGAAGCCGCCCGCCCGGCTCACTGCGTCATACAGCGTCATTGGGATGTCGTTCAGCGGTTGCGCTCCGGGCGCATGCACTTCACCATCGATAAAAACCTGTCTCGCACGAAACGAAGCCATACGCACCGTCACTTGCGGATTGAGGAATGCTTTCGTCAATCGGAGCGCGAGCGCCTGTTGAATCTGGTCGGTCGTCATTCCTGCTGCGTGCAGGGTGCCCGCATAAGGAAATTGCAGATTGCCGCGCTGGTCCACCACGAATCCTGGAACCGGGTCCGATGTGCGCGTCGCCGCCTGTCCCGGCGCACCCTGCGCAACGGCGAGTTCCGGATGGTCCCAAACCGTAATCTGCAGTACGTCCCCCGCTCCAACTACATAAGGAGACGGTTTTGTAGAAAGCTCGCGCACTGCCTGATCGATATCCTTTGTGCGAGTCGCGCGCAGTTGATGAATCAAAGTTGCGTCGATGTTCACGATCGGCACGGGGGCCGCTTCCGCGCGCGCCTGTGCGTCGTGAGAGACCGCAATGCTTGCGGGCTTGGCCATCTTCATTCCAGGCGCGGCCGCGCATCCAGCCAACGCAATTGGAAGCGCGAACGCTACCGCGTTGAACAGCGCACCTCTCGGCTTGTGATTACCCGATGCACGTGCAATCTGTTTTTCCCGCTTTCGCATACATCCCCTTTACAACACGTTTGATATCGATCCCGCAGCCGTTCACATCAGAGGCTCTGCGAGTTCAGTACGCCTGATTGCCGGCAAAGCCGCGCAGAATCGTGGCAAAGACAATTCGCACGTCCAATGCGAACGACCAATGACGCAGGTAGTACAGGTCATGTTCGACGCGGGCGGCCATTTTCTCGACACGTTCCGTCTCGCCGCGATGCCCGTTTACTTGCGCCCATCCGGTGATTCCGGGCTTGATGCGGTAACGGTCCATGTAGCCGTCAATCAGCGTCCGGTAGAGTTCATCATGTTCGATGGCATGCGGACGCGGCCCAACCACGGACATTTCGCCACACAGCACATTGATGAACTGAGGCAATTCGTCGAGACTTGTACGGCGCAGGAAGCGTCCGACACGTGTGATGCGCGGATCTTCCCGGGTCGCCTGCTTGACCACGCCATGCTCGGGTGTATGAATTCGCATGGACCTGAACTTGTAGATAGAGAACGTCCGGCCATTCAGCCCTTTACGACGTTGCCGGAAAAAGACCGGACCCGGCGACGAACATTTGACGCATACAGCGATGCCCAGCATCAATGGCGCCAGCGCGAGCAGAGCGAGCGCCGCGAATACGCGATCGAATACCTCCTTGCCGGTTATCGCCTCGCGCGGCAGCGCCACCGGCGACAGGCTGATCGCGGGCCGGCCGATAAAGGCGAGTACCCCTCCGTGTTCGGGGACGCCAAGCGCATCCACGTCCGGCAGGAAGCGCAGATCGATCAGCGTGCCGCGCAACGCATCCACGCAGCGTTGCAGCGATGGCTCAGCTGTCATGGGTAACGCGAGCCACACTTCCCGAATTGCGTTCGCTTCAATCGAGTCGTGAACGCGCTTCAATGCAGCGATATCACGGTCGACCGACGATTGGTCCGCATCGGCACTGACAGCGGCCAGTTCCACGACGTCGACAACCTTGAAGCCAGATGCAGCGTTTCCGTCCGTGTCGCGCGATACGCGGTTGAAATAGCGCCCATACCCAATAATCGAAACATGCCGCAAGTCGTGACCCGCGTGACGGTATCGCCGCAGCATCGAATACACGGCAATTCGAGTGACGACCAGCAGCACTGCGGTAAGCAGCGTCCATGCGAGCAGCCAGCGGCCGGACAACGTATGAATGCCGCCGAGCAGAAACACGAGTGCGCAAGCCAGCGCCTGAACCGAAATCCACGCTGCCAAAAGGCGCAGAAACAGCGGACGAAGCGGCCGCCCGCGCCACGACAGATAAATGGAAAACCCGGGAAACGCCACTGCACCCATTGCCGCCACCATCGCAGCACTGAAACAATGTAGGAGCGGATGCGGCACCGCTTGGCCGAAGCAGATTCGTGCTGCGATTGCAGCGCCCAGCAGCGTCATCGCGATATCGCAGAGTCGAGCAAGAACGATCTTCATCGGGTCTCTCCAGATGGGCGGTAAGCATGTCAACGACCAGAGCAAAAAAAAGCCGCTAGTCGCCCCGTGAGTGCAACGGGAGGGCGTGGCGTGAAGTGATTTCCCGAGCGCGGCAATGACGCGCAATCCGGTTTATCGTCGGCGCGCACATTCGTTGCCGACGGAATGCATTTGCACTTCGTTTAACGCTTGGTCACCAAATGAAATGCAATTGCGTTTGACGAAACGGATCATATTCGCGGCAATGACCGCCATTTAATCTGCGTCCGATACGACCACAGTGTTGGCGGAAACGAGCAAATCGCCGAAACGTGCGTGAACGCGCGAAATCAGGCGCCAGGCTGTGAGCGACGCGAAAGCCGCACAGCGCAAGAGAAGAGAGATAGGGAAAAGAACCCGAGAATGTTCAGACACCAGCGCGATGATGACAATTCGTCGCTTATTGCAGATGGGAAATCGGGACGATTGCCCCAGATGCTTCACGATCCGCCACATCGAATCGTCTTTATGATTTGTTTTGCTGCGTGCAGCCAATTTTGATGTGGCGGATCGCCGAGTCACAGCCTGGCGCTGACCGCGATCTGAGGCACGTCGCGCGGACTGCGCGGCGGCCGCTTGCCGCGCGGCCATTTCAATGCAAAGCCCATGGGCACACCGAACAGTACCACCCAGCGAATGACGTAATACACAAGCACATTCGAATCGAACAGAAAGAACAGGAACGGCAACGGCCATAGTACGGTTCGAAGTGCCGTCCATCTTGACGAGTGCCGTCCCACCCGGTTGAGCGCGACAAGAAGCCAGATGGGTATCGCAAACGAGAGCGCGAATCCCGGCAGCCCAAAGTTGACCAGAAGCTCGCCCGGCATGCCGAACAGCAAAGTGGTCTTGTCCATCGTGCCGCGCTCCAGCGCGCGCACGATCTCGCTTTTCTCCTGTGCGAAAGTATCGGGCTTGTCGTGCCACAGCGCGCCTGGAATAATTGACGCGAGTGCCCCGACAAAACTGCGGCCCATCGCAAGTTCGTAAGATGGCTTTTCTACTTCATTAATGGCGACGGCCTGCACGTCGAAGCGCGACAGGTCGCGAAACAGAAACGCGCTCAAGGGTCCCATGCTCACTTCCAGGTCGCGTTGTTCTGCAAAGCGTTGTGGCAGTTTTGCGAGATCCGAATAGCCGAGACCGAGCTTCAACGGTATCAGGAGAATGCCTGTGAGTGCGACGCCTATGCCAAATGTGCGTGCCTTTCTCGCGCTGATAGGCTTGACAAAACCGTGATAGATGAATAGTGCGAACACGAGTACGAACACAATCCCCTGCCGGCTACCCGCCACGCCGGCGGACAGCCATCCCAAAGCTCCCAGTTGCACGAATGCAATCGTCGTAAAGAGCAGGTTCCGGCGCCTTCGCATGGTGAGACAAACGAACACCCAAAGCGGCGACGTGTTGGCGAAAGCCTGAATCACGCCGAGTCCACGAAACGGATCGTAGTCGGTTCCGTTACTCTCCACGCGTGTGTTGTAGAGCTGGACGACGTGCGAATAGCCACCGAGCTTCACGTACATGAAAGCCAGCGCACATAGCGACAGTGCCGCGAACAGATACGCAAGCCCCCCTGCCCTAGCGGTTGTATCCGTCGGTGCACTCCATTGAGTCAATGCTTTGCCGTTGATATCGAGAGCAATCCTGGTCAGCGCAATACCGGCGATGCTCAACAAGTACCAGACGACCACCGGCGCGCTGTCCTGCGGAAACAGCTTCAAATAGATTTCGTCCCCGACCAGCAATTGCCAGAGCGGAAAGACTCCAAAAAAGAACAGAAGAAAAATGCGGAACCAGCGGACCGTCGGATTGCGCGGCTTGATCGACAGAATCATTGCGATCAGGATGCCGTTCAGAATGATGGTCAGTGTGTGAGCGCGTGCCGTGTAAAGAACCACAAGTGCTATTGAACAGACCGCCCCGGAAACCAGAGCGAGCCGCAGGCCTTTCAGGTTGCTCGGCGGCGCAGGTACCCGCTCGCTGGATTTGATCGCGTTCATTGCGGCCATGTCTGTGTTGTTTTCGTCTGCTCCACCGCTCCATGTACTGCGTCGGAAAGCCGTGCAGTACGTTTGCGTGAAGCGCTTTTTATCCATCGGTACAGATTGACTTCGACCAGCGAGAAACATGCGTAGCCGGCTACCAATGCACTCGCAACGAGGACGGTGACGCAGAGCACCGGATAGTGCTGAATGCCGGTTCTTTTCACAATCAAGGCCGCGGCGGCCAATGCGAAGGGATGTGCGAGATACAGCGAATATGAGGCAGCGCCAATGGCCGTTGCAAGTCTGCCGGCAATCGTCTCGCATGCTGCGCGAACGAGCAGTTCCATCCTGACCAGGCCGGCAAAGACCATCATGAAGGGCAAGCCGTAACTGATTACTCGCCCGTCTGCCGTGCTGGTACCCGGCATGACAACGAGGGCCACTATCCCAACCACGACCAGCGCGACGCTTAATGGCAGCGGTCTGGATTCTTCACGTACGTATAGATAGGCGGCGATTCCCATGACGAACTCGAGCAGCAAAGGCGAAGTGACGAATTTCAGTGTGGGATTCGACGGACTCAGCATTACACCGCCTGCAACGAGAGCAATCAACGCCGCACAAGTGGAAGCGAGACGCCCATTCATTGGAAGGCTCAACGACACGGCGAAGACAAGGTAGAACAGGAACTCGTAACTCAACGTCCAGCCAGTCTGTATCAGGAACTTGTCGCCGGTCGGAATTAACGTGAAGGAATTGACGATGGTCGTCGTACCGCCACTGCTGTTCACGACCGCGGGGTTCACCAGAAAGACCGCCAGCGCAACAAGCGACAGAGTCCAGTAAAGCGGGACGATTCTAAGTACGCGGGCCTTGAGAAAGTCGCGAGCGGTGATTTGCCGGTTCATCGTTACGTGGCACATGATGAAGCCGGAAATGATGAAGAACAGATCCACTCCCGATCCGCCGAACTCCCACGTTGCGCCCGTGCCCGATATCTGCCCTTGCCTATGAACGGCATGGCAGACAACTACGAGGACTGCCGCCAAGGCTCGCAAAACCTGTACGGAATACAACATGTGAGCTCCCGACTGCCAGATGACGTTGATCGATTACCGCACACTCTCGCGGTACGGCTAGCGATTCAAGCGGTCGATGTTAGCATCGGCCTCAAATCAATTCCGTCATAACGTTTGGTGAATTCCGCCACATTGATGCTGTTGAGTCCCGAATCAAACTGTCAGGCCGCCACTTATCACCGCATGCCAACATGTTGGCAGAATCCGCCACGCGTCGATTCGCCATAAAAAGTCTCGGTAGCATACGTTCGAGCGATTGAAGACAGCTTCGAAAGAACAACAAAAGTCAAACATCTCCGGGAACGTACGACAATGGGGCCTCGCAGCGATCAAGCTAACGAGAACGCACTTGAGACACACTCTTCGACACATGAGGGCAGCGCAAGGCACATTGGCGTTGCACTCTTCAATGGGTTCGCGCTTCCGGACGTTGCGTCCATCATCGAAGTATTCCAGTCGGCCAATGCGTTAGGCGACCCCGAGCAATCCGGGCGCCCGCATTACGAAGTCTCGCTTCTGTCGGCATCGGGTGGGCGTATAGCGAGTTCGTCGTCGGTGTTTATCTGGACCGATGGCGTAGCTTCTCTGCGGCGGACCGACAACTTTCACGCGCTCTTCATTGCCGGCGGTATTGGCGCGACGACAGCCTTTCGCGACGACCGTCTGATCGTGTGGCTTCGACGCGTGTTTCCCGCCAGCACGCTCGTTCACGCCATCGCCGAAGGAAAGTTGCTGCTCGACGCCGCGGGCGTCACAGCCACCAGAAGCGAGCGAACCGGCAGGCAACACGACACGCATGCTAGAGCCGCTTCACGCGCGATAGATCATTCGCTGAGCCCGCTGCAAGTCGCCTTGCGCATCGTAGAAGCGGACATCGGCGCCGAGATCGCACGCCAGGTGGCAGAGTGGGTCGCACCGCGGCAGAAGCTCGCGACAGATGCGAACATTCGCGCGACACCGACGCCCCATGTCAGCGAACAGATTCAGGCCTCCGCGCGATGGCTCGAAGCCAACGGCACGCGTCCCGTTTCCATTGAAGCCGTAGCGCAGATCGCCGCGATGAGCGAAAGGAATTTCCTGCGGCGGTTCAAGAGCGAGATGGGCGTTACGCCTTCGGACTATCTTCTTCAGGTGCGACTCGAAATGAGCTGCAAGCTGCTTGCGAACACGAGCCTGCCCGTCGACAAGATAGCGCGCCGCTGCGGTATCGGCAGTGGTGGACGCCTCGCCAAACTGTTCCGCAAGCATCTTTCGACCACCCCGACTGAATACCGGATGATGCAGCAAAAAGGCTAACAAAGTCCTCACGACAGCGAGTTAGTTTTCTTCCTGCCATGTCAATTGGCTATGTTATTCGCCGCATTCTCAATGGATGCCGGTTATGCCCGCGAAGAATATAAGAATATATATAGAAATGAAAAGCAGACGGCGCAATCGAATCCACTTGACGAATAACGAACTTCTGCCAGACCTCACCGTTTCAATTTAGCCACATTCCCACGGCACCACAACCGATCCGATGAGAAGAACGGACTAATCCGCACGCGAGACGCGGCTGCGAGTGCTTGAATCGAGCGTCGCCAATAGCTCTGCAACGCTCAAATGCGGCAACTTCCGGGCGATCATATCCCAGAAAATAAGTTCGTGCATAGCGGTGGCATCCTCGGGAGTATCCCACTCGCGTGCGCCGACGATGGTATCGGCCGTCTCGCAGGCCGCATCCACGATTGCCTGAATGTATTGTTTGTGCATACCCGCGTTAACGACCGGCCTCTCCACTTATTTAGCCTCGCGCGCAATCGTTTGCGAAAAACCCTGTTCCCTTCAGACGTGGTAAGGGCCGCCGGCGGCCCAGTCGGGAAGGCCTTCCAGCGATTGCGCCCGACCGTGCGCATTATTGATGTGCAACGCTACGTGCGCGTCCGCAAAAAGCGGCCCGTGATTTTTTCTCGCGGCTGAAGACGCACAAACCCACACCTGAATATGTTGTAATTTTCAGTAACTTACCGGCCTTATATCCAGATGTGATGCGGATGACCACAAACAGTGCTATATAGACAAGCCTTGCTTTCGCAAAAAGACGCGCGAAATAATCGATCGGTCTTTTATTGCCGATGTAAGGAGGTCGATGGGATAAATGCGCCGTTAGCATGCATGTTTCATATGGGTCTGATGTCGCGAACAGCCAATTTGTTGGCCGATTCAGCCATGTAATAATGAACTGCAAGTCGATCGTATAGGATTGGTTCACAACAACAAAAGACAGAGCCAGAAGGCTTTGCAGGCCAATATATTCCGGGGAAAAAGATGGAGCTGATAGAAACTCTACCGCGCTGCACACCGCAAAGTATCGATTCGACGCAAAAGACCGAGGTAGCACATGTCGATATCGCATTGTTCAATGGTTTCGCATTGCCGAAAGTAGCAGCAATCATCGAAGTCTTTCACAAAGCCAATGCGCTAACCGCTTCGCACCGCAACGGCCGCGTGTACGACATCTCATTGCTATCGGCGTCAGGCGGCCGGATTGCGAGTTCTTCGTCGGTATTCGTCTGGACGGAGAGCGTCGAAACGCACAGGGGCACCAATGACCGCCATTTGCTGTTTATTGCGGGCGGCGCCGGCATTCAACAGGCCTGTCGCGACGAGCGCCTCAGCAACTGGCTGCGGCGCCGGCATCCTTTCAGCGAAATTGTTCATCCCATTGCGGAGGGCCGGCAGCTTCTCGAGGCGACCGGCTTGCCGAGCCGCTATTGCCCTCTCATGTACGGCCAGCAGGACGCACAGGAGCCCTATTCCAGGCGGCCGCTAACGGAAGCGCCGACAGCCGTCAGCACGGCATTACGTCTGGTCGAGGAACATCTGGGCTCCGACCTGGCGAGGCAGATTGCGGAGTCTATCGCGCCAGAGCACAGGACACCGTTCAGCAGTGCGATGACGCGTGGCGCGTCGCACCAGGTCAGTGAAAAGATCATGGCCTCGGTGCGCTGGCTCGAAGCGAACGTCGATCGTCCTGTTTCGATCGACGCCGCCGCACAGGTCGCCGCAATGAGCGAGCGCAACTTTCTGCGGCGCTTCAAAAGCGAGATCGGCATGACACCTTCCGACTACCTGCTTCGCGCACGCTTGAACATGAGCTGCAGGATGCTGGTCGAATCGCGCTTGCCGGTCGACAAGATTGCGCGGCGCTGTGGGATTGGCAGCGGCGGTCAGTTGGCCAAACTATTCAGAAAGTACCTGGCGACCACGCCGTCCGACTATCGGATGAGCAAGGGCGCTCCGCTGAGCAATCTTTCCTGAGCGGGCACAGCGCCTTCGTTTCCATTTCCTTTACGCATCGCCGGCTACGCCGCTTGTTGCATCTTGCGCGGCAGCGTCCGCCGTCATCGACTTCGCGATTCCGACCATGATCCACGCAACAACGCGCCGCTCATTTTTTCATGCCACGGGCGCTGAGGCTCTTTATCGTAGCAAGCCGGCATTCACCAACGCGTTGCCGCTTCGAATCGGTCTGCGTTTATGGGGTTTCGACAAACCTGAAGTGCTACGCTGGGGCGAAAACCTGCCGACGCTCGGGGGCCGGCTCGCGTGGGAGATCATGCACGATCCCGATAGCGATGGAGTCGACGTCGTGATCCACCTCGTACGCTCGTCCGCGTCGGCACTCGGTTCGTTCTGCTGGAACTGCGTGGGTGCAAACCGCGCGATGCACGGCGCTCAACATGGCTCCGCTCTCAACGTGGCGGTCTTTTCGGGCGACGCGCGCCGCTTGCCGGCGCAGCTCAACGGGCTATGGGTGATCGCAGGCAAACGCTCTGAAGAAGATGCGGTTCACGAAGTCGCCCGCACGCTCGTAGTTCCACGTGCGATGAATGCACGGTGATGCGTTCGCATCTCCACGTCACGAAACGCTGACAACTCACCCTTCCCTGTTCGTTTCTCCGTCACGCGATTCGCTTCCTTGCCGGCGCACGGCGCCCACGATAGTAACTTTCCTAGCGGTATCAACGTTCACGCAGCAACGCTGCCGTCGCCGCTGCATGCGGCCGGACTCACCGCTGGCGTGGGTCGGCCGCTCATCGGCCGCCGCATCCGCTGGCCGGCGATGTCCGCCCCGGGCACGTCATGCATTGCTTGCCGCGCGCCCTTCATCCGTCATGCGCCGCCAGCGGCCTGCGCTCACACATGCTGTGAAGCCAGTCGATTCACGCCGTCATGACGTCGAGACAACTCAACAGGGAATACAACATGCCTCATATCGAACCTGGCTCCTCTTCATCTGGTAGCGACCCGCATCTGCCGCCGCCCGGCGGAATGCCCTCCGAGCCGGCCAGACCGGCGGCCACGCCGCAGCCGCTTGCACCCGGGCTGCCGCCTGCCCGAGCGCGGGGCGCGGAACGATCGGGAGAGACGGCACCCGCGGCGCGCCAGCGCCAGGCGCTGCCCGCAGCGACGCCCGAGGCAGGCGCGCCAGCCTCGCGCACCCAGTGGCCATCAGGCAAGGCGTTCATGGGCGAGCATCTGAAGGCGAGCGGTTCGGGCGCGCTCGCTCGCGACAACACGTTGTCGACAGTCGGACGCGCACTGCCGCCGCTGACTCCGCAATCGGTCGGCCGCTATTTCAAGGAGCCGGTGGGCGACTGGCCGCGCGATCGCAACAAGCTCGGCCCCGCAGTGAACAGGAATCTGACCCGGCTCGCCAGCATGGAAGCGGGACCGCAGCGCGAGCAGCTGCACCTCGAAACGACGCTGCAATGGCACGCGCTCTGCGAGGCCGAGCAAGGCGACGTGCTCAACACTCTCGGTGCCGAGCAGTCCGAACTTCTCGGCGACACGACACGTCAGGCTGCACACGATCTGCCGCGCACGCCGGTGCGCGACTGGCTCGAACATACAGCGGTCTTCATGAAACCCGAGCGCGCCGCACAACTGCTCAATTCGTGCACGCCGGAGGCCCGTCAGAATCTGGCCATGCCAATGAAGGCCGCCGGCGACGACGCAGAGCTCAAAGCACTGCTGAAGGACCGCTTTACCGATCTGCGCATGACCATGCCGCTCGATCACATGTACGACTACACCGGCTTCTGGTGGGACAACAACCGCCAGGTCGGCACCTTACCGGAAGGCGTGGCGGAGAACATCAAGGTGTGCGTGGTCGGCGCGGGCCCGGCCGGCATCATGGCGGCGGACGCGCTGAACCGCATCGGCGTGAAGCCGAACGTACTCGAGCAGGCGGACCACATCGGCGGACGGATTGCCTCTGGGCGCTGGGAAGGCGACCCGACGCCCTATCATCCAGGCGGCATGCGTTTTCACACGACGCGCGGCAACTTCTACTGGAGCATTGCCGACCACTATGGGCTCGAGCATGTGCCGTTTCCGAACTCGAGCTCGGTGCCGACTTCGTACATTATCGGCGGCAAGGTTTATGAAGCGCAGCCGGGCGAGCCGCCCGAGAACGCAACGATGCGCAAGGTCGCCGAAGACGTGATGCGCTCGATGACCGAGCCGCTGCTCGCGCCGATCCGCGAGGCGCGCGACGCGGGCGATACCGCGCGTTTTCGCGAGCTTTGCGACGATGCAAAGCAGAAGTTCGACAGCCACACATTCCAGTCCGGCCTGAAGGCACTGTTGAACGAAAAGGGCATTACCTGGAACAAGGACGAATGGCGCACGTTCGGCGCGACCGGCATCGGCGTGGGCGGCTATTCTGGCTACTTCAGCACGGGCTTTCTGGAGGAATTCCGCTTCCTCGTGGACGAGCGTCTCGAGGATCACGTCGCGCTCGTCGACGGCGCGGATGCGCCGCTGCACAAGATGATCGAGGACAGCGACGATCTGCCCGAAGGCGCCGTATCGCTTGCCGAGCAGAACGCGATTCAACTGAACGCCGAAGTCACGAGCATCAAGAAAGTGGACGGCAAGTATCACGTCACGTGGCTCGACAAGACGAACAACGAAACAAAAACAGAACAGTACGACGAACTATTTTTTGCCGGCGGTCCGCGCGAGGCCGTACGTCTTGGACTGACCGGTCCGCAAGCGGGTTCGGAGCCGCTCCTGCCGGAAGACTTCGCCGCCGCCATCAAGGACGCACGTGTGGTGGGCGCCACCAAGATGGCTGTCAAGATCGCCGCGGACCTGATGGAAGATCGCGAACTGCCGGGCAATGTTCAGGCTGACGAACTGTTCCAGCAGTCGTATGTGGTGCCGGCCGGCGACGGCGGCGCCGTGGTCTACCCGAGCTATACGCTCGGCGACAATTCGACGAAGGTCGCCGGCATGACGGGCCGCGAGCAGATGGACATGTATATCCGGACGCTTCGCGACGTTGCCTCGCGCGATCCGGACAATCCGGCTCATCAGAAACTCGCGAATCTCGCCGACGTCGTCGAGCAGAGCCGCGACGGCATTGCGTACACGCACTGGGGTCTCGAGCGTCACCAGTGGGGCGCGTTCAAGATGGACGGGCCCGACCAGCTCGACAACACGCGCACGCTGTACGCGGCGCTATTGCGGATGAGCGACGGCGCAATCGCGATCGGCGAGGAGCTGACGTTCGAGGGCGGCTTCGCGAGTGGCGCGCTGGCATCGGCAACGCACGGCGTGCAGCAGTTCGTGCGCCGTCAGGGCGGCAAACTGCCGCCGAATTCGCCGTACTACCAGGAGTTGCTGTGAAGGCGCACGGCTCGCCGCAAAACAAGTGCTTTCCCTATAAGCGGCCTTATTGCTTGACATGGGAAATTTGATTTCATAAATTCGATTCCAGTCTGTCGCCATGCATGTTTGTGGCGGCACACGGCAACGTTGCCGTGCTACATGGAAGGCTATGCAGCCCCCTAACTTGCGTTTTCAACGCTGGTCAGGGGGCTTTTTGTTTTGGGAGACGAAAACAGCAATGTCGCACTACGACCTGGCAAAGCCCGGCTTGGAGGAACCCGTCATCGCGTGCGTGCAGATGGAGCCGCACATCGGCGCCAAACGCGCCAACGTGGCGCGCCTGATCCGGCATGTGGAAACCGCCGCGAGCCAAGGCGCGTCGCTTGTCGTGCTGCCCGAGCTGGCGACGACCGGTTACGTGTTCGCGGACCGCGACGAGGCTTTCTCGCTGGCCGAAGGACTGCCCGATGGCGAGAGCGCCGCGCTCTTCGCCGACGCGGCGCAGCGTCTCGGCATTCATATCGTCACGGGCATTGCCGAACGTGCCGGTAAGCGCCTGTATAACTCGGCGCTTTTCACCGGCCCTTCCGGCCACATCGGCATCTATCGCAAGCTGCATCTGTGGAATAACGAAAACCGTTTCTTCGAACCGGGCGACCGCGGCGTGCCCGTGTTCGGCACCCCGCTTGGGCGCATTGCAATTGCAATCTGCTACGACGGCTGGTTTCCCGAGACCTACCGGCTCGCGGCCATGCAGGGCGCGGACATTGTCTGCGTGCCGACCAACTGGGTGCCGATGCCCTCGCAGCCCGACGACCGCTCCGCGATGGCCGCCACCCTGACGATGGCGGCCGCGCACAGCAACGGCATGGCGATCGCGTGCGCGAACCGCATCGGCACCGAGCGCGGGCAACTGTTCATCGGGCAGAGCCTGATCGTGGGCGGGGACGGCTGGCCGTTGGCGGGTCCCGCGAGCATCGACCGCGAAGAAGTGCTGTACGCGACCATTGATGTAAAGCGGACTCGCGCCGGGCGCACGCTCAACGCATTCAATCACGTGCTGCGCGATCGCCGCGCGGATGTGTACGACCCGATGCTGGGCGCGCGCTGGCCTTCTTTCCAGACCTGAGCGCTGCCGTGTTCGTGGAACCTCACCCTACTCACAACCACTGCGAAGGACATCATGAGACCAATCACCAAACTCTTTCTGGTTGCCGCCGTCGCGGCAATCGCCGGCGCCGGGACCTGCGCGAGCGTGTTTGCCGCTGACCCCATCCGGATCGGCGTAGCGGTCGGGCTGTCCGGCGCGAACAGCGTGGTCGCGCCCGCGGTGGTGCAGGCGTCGCAACTCGCCGTCGATGAAATCAACGCGTCGGGCGGCATTCTCGGCCGGCCTGTCCAGCTGGAAATCACCGACGACGCATCCGGCGCAGTCGGCGCGCAGAAGGCCTACGACACGCTCGTGTTCCAGAAGAACGTCGACGCGATCATCTCGATGGAGACGAGCGCCGCGCGCAATGCGGCGCTGCCGATCGTCGCGCGCGGCAAGAAGCCGTTTATCTACACGTCGTTCTATGAAGGACGCTCGTGCAATCCGTGGATGTACGTGAACGGCTGGGTGCCGGAACAGCAGGTTGCGCCGGTGGTCGACTACTTCGCGAAGGCGAAGGGCGCGAAGACCTTCTATCTGGTCGGCAACGACTACGCTTTCGGCCGCGGGATGCTGCAGTTCACGCGCAAATACATCGAGGCGCACGGCGGCAAGGTGGTGGGCGAAGAATATCTGCCGACCGACGGCACGGACTGGACGCCGATTCTCTCGAAGATCCGCGCCGCGCATCCCGATGCGCTGATCAGCGCGACGGCGGGCGGCGCGCCCAACGTCGCACTCGCGAAGCAGTTGAAGGGTTCGGGCCTGACACTGCCGTACGGCAATCTCGCTATCGACGAAGGCACGGCGAAGAGCATGGGCGACGTCGCGACCGGCATCTATATGTCGGGCTCCTATCTAACGAGTATTGATACCTCGGCCAACAAGAAGTTTCTCGCCGCGATGGACAAGCGCTTCGGCAAGGACGTGAAGACGCCGAACGAGCTTTCCGAGCCGCAGTACGAGGCGTTTTTCCTCTACAAGGCCGCAGTGGAGAAAGCGGGCTCCACGGATTCCGCCAAGGTCATCAAGGCGCTCGATCAGGTATCGTTCAATGGACCGCGCGGTCAGATCGAAATGGTCAAGAGCCGGCATACGCCGCTTGCGATGCGTCTCGGGCAGATCCAGCCGGACGGCTCGGTGAAGATCCTGCAGACTTTCCCGGACGTCGATCCGGGCGCGCAGTGCCCGAACATCAAGTAGGCGCTACCGGCAATACGGCATCCGCCTAAGCGCAGCGCCGCCGCGCAATGCCGCGCGACGCCCCGCGTTCTGGCGGATACGAATGGAGACAACCATGGTTCTCGCATTAGACATTCTGACCACCACGGCCGTGCTGTTCATCGTCACCGCCGGCCTGATGGTGATTTTCGGCGTCATGAAGATCGTCAACTTCGCGCACGGCGCGTTGCTGACAATGGGCGCATACGCGAGCTTCGTCGTCACGCAGTTGAAGCTCAACCCGTGGCTCGGCCTGCCGCTTGCCGTCGTGGTCGGCACAGTGGTCGGCATGCTCGTCGAGTGGATCATCGTGCGGCCTCTGTACAAGCGGCCGCTCGACGCGATTCTCGCCACGTGGGGCCTCGGCATCGTGATCGGGCAATTCATCGTGATGACGTTCGGCCGCGAGGTGCAGTTCGTCGAAACGCCGCTCAAGGGCGTGGTTTCGATTGCGGGCACAGACTATTCCGCTTATCGCCTGCTGCTGATTCCGGTTGCGCTCGGCATCTGCGCGGCCATGACTGCGCTGTTGACGGGCACCCGCTTCGGCGTGAAAACGCGTGCGGTCATCATGAATGAAGACCTCGCCCGCGGTCTCGGCATTCATTCGGGACGTATCCGCTTCATCACCTTCAGTCTCGGCGCGGCCTTCGGTTCGCTTGCCGGCGTGTTGATCACACCGTTATCGAGCGTCGACCCTGACATGGGTCTGCCATGGCTCGTGAGCGCATTCATGCTGGTGATGGTGTCCGGCCATTCGATGCTGAGCCTGCTCGTCACCTGCTTCGTGTTCGGTGCGTGCCAGGTGCTGGTCAGCACGTTCGTGAGCCCGGTGCTCGGCGGGCTGACCATCGCGGTGCTTGCCGCGCTCACATTGCGTGTTCGTCCGCAGGGGTTCTCTCATGGCTAAAGTCAACGCGTCGCTGGGTCATGCCGGGCGCGAGCCGTCGCCCGCCGGCAAGCGGCAAGGCAGTCGGCAAAAGCCGTTGCGCGGTGTTGCGGCAATCGGCGTGCTCGGCATTCTGCTGATCGCGGCCGGTCCATTCCTGTTCGGCTCGTACCTGCTGAACGTGCTGATCCAGGCGTTCTTCTTCTCGATTGTCGCGGTGACGGTCGATATTCTCTGGGGCTACACCGGCTATCTGACGTTCGGCCAATCGGCGTTCTTCGGACTCGGCGCCTATGCAGCCGGACTCGTGTTCACGCACGGCGGCTTTTCGACGGCGTACGTGCTGCTCGCGCTCGCGGCCACGCTCGCCGTGACAGCGGGCGTCGCCGCCCTGCTCGGCTGGCTGTCGTTCTATCGCGGCGCTTCGCCGTTCTTTGCCACCGTCATGTCGCTCGTGCTGCCGATCGTGCTGAGCCAACTGCTGCTCTCCGGCGGAGAATGGACAGGCTCGAGCTCCGGGCTGACCGGCTATCAGACTTTCGATCTTTCGCTCGAAGCGTGGTACTGGATCGCAGGCGCGGCGCTCGCGGTCGTCGTGGGGCTCGCGTGGATTTTCGTGCGCAGCGACGGCGGCCGCGTGCTCGCGGCGATTCGCGACAACGAATCGCGCTGCCTGTACCTCGGCATCAACACGTCGCTCGTGAAGATCGTGCTGCTCGTCGCAACCGCTGCAGTGGCCGGCCTCGCCGGCTTCGGGTATGGCTCGTTCAGCGGCGTGGTCGCGCCGGAGCTGACAGGCTTCGTGCTGGGCACGCAACTCATCATCTGGGTCGCGCTCGGCGGACGCGGCACATTGTGGGGCCCGGTGATCGGCGCGCTGCTGATCAACGTCGGTACGTCGTATCTGAGCGGCATCATGCCGTTCGCGTGGCAACTGATACTCGGTGGCGCGTTCGTCGCCGTCATCGTGCTGTTGCCGCAAGGTCTCGTGCCGCTGCTGCTCACGCCGCTGCGCCATCTCGCGGGCGAGGCCCGCGAACCGGAGCTCGTCGAGCGGCCGGTGCACGACGGGCACGAGCCGGATGCGTCAGCCCCTGCGTTGCGCATGAGCGGCGTCGCGCGTCATTTCGGCAGCCTCAAGGTCCTGCAAGGTATCGACCTGGATGCGCAGGCGGGCGAACTGGTCGGCCTCATCGGTCCCAACGGCGCGGGCAAGACGACGCTGATGCGCTGCATGAGCGATGGCGCCGAGCGCTCGGCCGGCACGGTCATGCTGTGCGGCAACGACATCCGGCAATTGCCGCCCGACCGTTGCGTGCGCTTTGGACTCGGGCGCAAGTTCCAGAACGCCAACATCTTCGAAACGCTCACGGTGGCGCAATGTCTGCGCATTGCGGGTACCCTGATCGAACGGCCGTCGTTGGTCCGGCGCTCGGGCACCCTCGCCTTGCCGCCATATGCGCTCGAAGTAGTTCGTGCGACGAACCTCGAGCGCAAGCTCGGCGCCGTGGCCAAAGACCTTTCGCACGGCGAACAGCAGGCGCTCGAACTCGCGATGGTGCTCGCGCTCGAACCGCGCATCGTGCTGCTCGACGAGCCGACCGCAGGTCTCACCAGGACCGAGCGCACGCAGATCGGCAATGTGCTTGCCGCGCTCGCTCACCGGTATAAGCTGTGTTGTCTGCTTGTCGAGCACGACCTCGACTTCGTCGCCGGCATCGCGACGCGCATCGTGGTGCTGCATCAGGGGCGCATCGTGATGCAAGGCGATTTCGACGAGGTGGTCAACTCCGAACTCGTCAGGACGATTTACGCCGGCACCGCGCAAGGCGACGCGGCCGCCGGCGCGGCAACACAACGGGAGGCCTCGTGAGCCAGAGCCAGATCGCGTTGAACCTGAAGGATGTGACAAGCGGATACAAGGCGTCGGTCGTGCTTCGCAAGCTGTCGTTCAGCGTCGCGAATGGCGAGGCCGTCGCGTTGCTCGGCAAGAACGGCATGGGCAAGACCACGCTGCTGAAAACCATCATGGGCTATCTGCCCAAGCAAAGCGGCGCGATTCACGTGCATGGGCAGGACATGACGCGCCTGCCGCCGCATCGCATCGCGCGGGCCGGCATTGCTTATGCGCCGCAGGAACATGCGCTGTTTCAGGACCTCAGCATTCGCGACAACCTGCGGCTCGGGCTTGCGAACGTCTCCGTGTTCGACGAGCGCTTTGCCGGGATCGAGCCGATCTTTCCCGTGTTTGGAAGCCGTCTGCGTCAGTATGCTGGCACGCTGTCGGGCGGCGAGCAGAAGATGCTGCTGGTGGCGCGCGCGCTGATGATGCGCCCTTCGATCATTCTTCTCGACGAGATCACCGAGGGCTTGCAACCGTCGGTGATCGACCGGCTGGCCGAGGCGCTGCTGTGGGAGCGCAGCCGGCATGGCACCACGCTCCTCCTGATCGAACAGAACGTGCCGTTCGCGCTGAAGGTCGCCGACCGTTACGCGGTACTCAAGCAAGGCGAAATCGTCGATGAAGGCAACGCGAAGGACGCAGCAGCAGCCGAATCGATCTACGAACATTTGCGCGTCTGACGCGCGTCCGGAGTTCCGCGATACTCACGCCATGACCATTGCACACTCATTCTATCGACCGCTCTCCGCTCACGCGCTCTTGCAGCGCACGGTCCGCGATCCGCAGGAGCGCGGCCGTCTCGTGCTCGAATCGCTCGCGCGCATTCAGGAAGTCGACGCCGAAGTTCGCGCGATGACCGCCGTCGCGCAGCGCGACACTGCGCTTGCCAGCGCCTCTGCGGCGGCGGGTCCGCTTGCCGGCCTGCCCGTCGCCGTGAAGGACATCTTCGACACGAGCGACTTTGTGACATCGTACGGCTCGCCGATTTACGAAGGTCATCAACCGAAGTCCGACGCGGCCATCGTCACCTTGCTGAAGCGCAACGGCGCGGTCGTGGTAGGCAAGACGGTGACGAGCGAATTTGCCTATATGGCGCCCACCGTCACACGCAATCCCTGTGCTCCGGGCCGCACAGCGGGCGGTTCGTCGTCGGGCTCGGCGGCGGCGGTTGCGGCCGGCATTGCGCCGTTCGCAATCGGCTCGCAGACCGGCGGCTCGACGATACGTCCCGCGTCATATTGCGGCGTCGCGGGCTTCAAGCCGAGCTTCGGCATGCTGCCGACGGTGGGCATGAAATGCTTCTCCTGGTCGTTCGATACGGTCGGCCTCTTTGCCGCCGGCGTGCGCGATGCGGCCTTTCTCGCGCAGGTGTTGAGCGGCCGTTCGCTTGCAGTCCAAGGCAACGGGCAGCCGCCCGTGTTCGGTGTGCCGGAGACTTACCCGTGGACCGAGCCGTCGGCAAATGCGAGCGGTGTGCTCGATACGGCGATACGCGCGACAGAACGCGCAGGCGGCCGCGTGCGCCCGGTTCGCTTCGGCTCGTGGATGGCCGAGCTGATCGCCGCACACGATACTATTCAAAGCTATGAAGCATGGCAGGCGCTCGGCTTCGAGTTCGATCGTTATCGTGCGCAACTATCGCCGATGCTGTTTGCGTTTCTCGCGCGCGCCTCGAATGTGGATGCCGCGACCTATGCGAGCGCGTGCGCCGCGATGAGCGCTGCCAGAAGCAGGCTCGCGGAACTGTTCGAAGGCGTCACGATGCTGCTCACACCGAGCGCGCCGGACGAAGCCCCCGAGGGGCTCGCCTCCACCGGCGACCCCGCATTCAATCGCAACTGGACCCTGCTCGGCTGTCCGTGCGCGAATGTGCCGGGCCTCACAGGCGCGCGCGGCGCGCCCATCGGCGTGCAGGTCATCGGCCGGCCGTGGGACGACGCGCGTTGCCTCGAGGCCGCCGCGTTTGTCGAGCAGGCCATCATGGCAAAGGCTACGCCTGGCGAGCGCGCCGCGCTCTAGCCGGTCGCGCAACGCAGCGAGGAGAACACTGAATGGAGATGAAGCCGCAACAGTCCGCGAAACCGCAGCCGGCCGACTCCGGCTGGCGCGTCGGCGTGCTGTTCTCGCGCACCGGCGTGACTGCCGCTACGGAGTCGGAGCATTTCTTCGGCACTGTGCTCGCCATCGAAGAAATCAACGCGGCGGGCGGCATCGACGGCCGTGTGCTCGATCCCGTCGTGTACGACCCAAAAAGCGATCCGGACGAATATCGCCGGCTTGCCTCGCGCATGTTGCAGGAAGACGAGGTCACGGTCATTTTCGGCTGCTCCACTTCGTCCAGCCGCAAGGCAGTGCTGCCGGTTATCGAACGCTATAACGCGCTGCTGTGGTATTGCTCGATCTACGAAGGATTCGAGTACTCGCCCAACGTGATCTACACGGGCGCGGTGCCGAATCAGAACAGCATGCAGCTCGCGGCTTATCTGCTGCGCAATCACGGCCGGCGTTTTTTTCTGGTTGGCGCGGACTACATTTATCCGCGAGAATCGAACCGGATCATGCGCGACATGGTCGAGCAGCACGGCGGCGAAATTGTCGAAGAAGTCTATCTGCCTAGCGACGCCGAGCCCGCTGCATTGCGCGAGGTCGTGGAGCAGATTCGGGCCGTGGAGCCCGACGTGGTATTTTCCACGTTGATTGGCCGGGGCGCGCGTGCGTTCTACCAGCTCTATCGCGAGCACGGAATCGATCCCGCGCGCATCCCGATTGCAAGCTTGACGATGACCGAGGGCGAAACGCGGATGATCGGTCCTGAACTGTGCGGCAACCACATCATTTCGGCGAGCTACGTGAACACGCTCCCGCTGCCGGGCAACCAGCGCTTTCTCAAGTCATGGCGCGCGCGCTTTGGAGAACAGCCCGCGAGCATGTGGTCGGAGATGGCCTACAACCAGGTGCATCTGTTTGCGCTGGCACTGGCGCGTACCCGCAGCCTGGATACGGCAAAACTCGTCGACGCGGTCTACGAGGTCGAATTCGATTCGCCCGAAGGCATGCTGAGAATCGACCGTGCGAACAATCACGCCATTCTCACGCCGCGGATTGCAGTGTGCCGGCCGGACGGCGCGTTCGACATCGTGTGGGAAGGCCGCCATCCGGTGAAGCCCGACCCTTACCTGACTTCATACGGATTCGCGGAATTCTGGCTTGATGGAGAGCCGGTATGAACGCGGGCGCCCGCCGCATCTTCGACGAGCTGCGCACGCTGCGCGTGGTGGTGATTCATCCGCCGGGCGACGACCGCAGCGTGCTCGAGGAGCAGTTGCGGCGCATAGGCTGCCCGGTTCGCGCCGTCTGGCCGCTGCCTGCGCATCTGCCCACGGATGCCGACGTGATCTTTTTTCTGGTGGGCCCCGAAATCAGGAACGCGGGCAACTGGAGCGCCGCCGACACGCAAGCCACGCTAATCGCGCTGTCCGACTACGAGAACCCCACTGCGTTGAAAATGCTGCTCGATACCCAGGCGCATGGTGTGATCACGAAGCCGTATCGCTCCACCGGCGTGCTCAGCACGCTCGTGCTCGCGCGGGCGTCGTCGGGCTATCAGCAGCGGCTGCACGCGAAGATCGGCAAGCTGGAGGAGGCCATCAAGGCGCGCCGCCACATCGAGCGGGCCATGCGCATTCTGATCGACGCGCACCGGCTGAGCGAGAACGAAGCGTACGAACATATGCGTTCTCGCGCGACCGAATTGCGCGTGACGGTCGGCGAAATCGCGACGATTGTGATCGACGCTCATGAGGGCATGGAAAAGCTCGGGCTCGGCAAGCGTGCGAGGCCGTAGCGGGCAGTTGGTGCGGACCAGTGCCGCGAGGCTGTTTGCGCGTGGCCCGGCGCGCTTACCCACTTGACCACTTCGCCACTTAGCCACTTGGCCACTTCGCCACTTAGCCGCGTCCCCACTCCGCCGCGTCCCCACTTCGCCGCGTCCCCACTTCGCCGCGTCCCCACTTAGCCGCGTCCCCACTTCGCTATAGCAGCGTCAACTTCCGAACCACGCATAAACCGCCCGATTCCCGCTGCTACAGTGAGCTCGATCCCGCATGCTCAACCGATCTCGTCCTTTACCTCCCGAGCGAGACACCATGTTCGATGCCGCCGAAATCAAACGACTGGACCAGCTCATTCATCAGCTCGGTGCGAGCGGTTCCGGCTCGGGCAGCGCAAGCGACGAGGACATCGCTCGCGAGATCGAGCAGATTCTCGCCGATCTTTTCAGCGACGGCAGCCCGGCGAACTCCGGCATGCCCTCGATGCCTTCCCTGTCCTCGCTACCTTCGACAGCGGGCCGCGCCGCCCCTGCGAGCTACAGGAGCACGTCGTCAACAGCGGGCGTGCCGGCCGGCGACGGCTCGGGCCAATCGTCCTCCGCGAGCACGCCCGAAGCCAAAAAAACCGCGCAGTACTTCATGACCAACCTGCAACGCGATTTCGGCCTGACCAGAAACCAGGCCGCGGGTGTTGTCGCGAACCTCTGGCACGAAAGCGGCGGAATGAACCCGGGTATCAACCAGGGCGGCGCAATCGGCGCGCCCAACTCGAACCTGCAATCCGGCTACGGCATCGCGCAATGGACGGGCTCGCGCAAGCAGGACTACCTCGACTATTGCTCCGCGAATCAGCTCGATCCGTCGAGCGAGCAGGCCAATTACGGCTTCCTCAAGCACGAATTGCAGACCACTCAGGCAGGCGCCATCGATGCGATCAGAAACACGCAGTCCGCGCAGGACGCAACGGTCGTGTTCTGCAACACGTTCGAGCGCCCGGGCGACCCGCAAATGTCTAGCCGCCTCGCGGATCTGCAATACGTGCTGAGCGCGTGATTCGCCGCGGCGCGCGAGCGGCCCGCGGCGAACCTATGCCGCGTATGCGGCGCCGACCCATCAGCGCTCTAGCGTCTCCGAAGGCGCTTCATGAAACTGCTTGCGATAGCCGCTCACGAGCGTCGAACGGTTCTGCACGCCCCACCTGTTGGCCGTCAACAGCACCGTACGATCGCCGCTAAACGAATCGTCGAGCAGATCCGCGCGAATCCGCTCCATGCGCAGCCGGCGAATCAGTTCGGTGGGCGAAAGACCAAGCGAATGCTTGAACGCGCTTTGCAACGCGCGCTCGGTCACGCCGACTTCCGCCGCCACTTCGCGCACCGACAGGTCGCGCCTGTCGAGGTTTTCCTGCAAGTAGCGATACGCGCGGCGGTAACGCGCGGGCAGGCGCGCGGCGACGTCGTCGAGTTGCGGCGCCTGGCGTGCGGCCTTGCCGGCGTACGACACCAGCACTTGCGAATCGTCGCGCAGGCACTGCGTGGCAATGAGTGCATAACGGCCGAAAAACAGCATGCCTTCGCGGTTGCGGCCGAGCGCCTGATGCGTCTTCGCGACCGCATACAGATATTCGAGCTGCCGATGCCCGGTCGACCCCGCATGGTCGATACGATGCAGCGGTTCGAGCAGCATCTCGGCCAACTGCGGTGCGTCGGACGCGAGTGCGGCCAGCACGACTTCGAGCCGCGTGCTGCGCAGGTAATCGCCGAAGCCGCGCTGCTGTGCCCAGTTCAGATGCGCGGTAATGCCGTCGAGTGCCGCGCGTTCGCCACGCGCCAGCGCGCGCAACTGCCGCAAATAGTCGACGCGCTGACGCAGCAGCGGCGTGCAGACGTTCAACGCTTCGACTTCGTGCAGGTCGGCCGCATCGCTCGCCGAGGCCATAGAGTGGAAGCCGCCGGCTGTGCCCCCGCCGCGCAGCGTGTGGTCGCCGAGACCCGACTGCCAGTACGCGTGATCGCTCAGCAGCGTCGCGCCGCGCAATTCGCGCTGCACGGCGATGTCGAACCGCAACGTGGCGACGAGCTCGCGCCAGTGGCCGAGCGACGGGTCCGTGGTCGCGGCCGCGAGTTCGTCGAGCGCGTCGCTCGAATCGCGCGAACGGCCAAGCTCGTGCAATGCGCCAACAATGCCGAGCCGCGCCTCGACCTGCTGCGCCGCCTCCACGTCCGGCTCGTCGACGAGCCGTGCGAAGCACGACAGCGCCGTGGCGAGCCGGTGCCGGAACAGCGCCTGCCAGCCGGCATTGCGGCACGACGCCGCGCGGATCGCCTGGCGCGGCGAGCGAATCGCCTTCTGCGCGCGGCGGTACTGTTCCTCGGCCTCGTCGCAGATGCCGAGCGTCATCTGCATGTCGGCATGCAGGCGCAACAGTTCAGACGAACCCGCGGCCCCGCGCGCGAGATCGGACCAGCGGCTCGCCTGGGCGCCCGCGGGCTGCAGATCGCCGTCGCGTACCTTGTTGAGAAAACCGTCCGGCAGATCGTGCACGGACAACGACGCCGCCAGGGGAAAGTAAAGCGTCAGGAACATTGCGCTACTCCTCGTTGATGCGCGCGCGGCCCACGGCAACGGCACGCGCGCCTGCTGCATACCGATGGTTGCGTATGCCACCATCGTGCGCATCCCCTAATCTATGCAGATATGCGGCGCACATCTTCAACAAATCTGAGCGTTGAGGCCGATTTGAGAACTGTTGAGATTCGCGTGGCCCAACACATATCGACGCACGCGGCAAACGCTCGATGACCTCCACGCAAAAGACCCTGTTATGAGCAGGCCCGTGCGCTGCACCCTATTGCCGAAGCATGCAACTCGCAATAAGCTGATGAATCCATCGCCCGGCGAAACTATTGAACGCGTCCACCCCGCAACACGCGGGCGCCGCGAGCGCGCCCATGCGCACGCCGCCAGGGCGAAGATAGCCGGTGAGCATTTGATCCGCCGCATGCGGTATCGCCCACACGCGCTGGGCTTGCCGATTCCGCTGGAGATCCACAATGCCGTCATTACGACCGAACGAAACGGTCTTGGCGTTCAGTCGCTTCACGCTGTCCCAGGAGCCGCCGCGGCTCGTCGCCGACGGCCTCGAGGTCGAGCTAGGCGCGCGCGCGCTCGAACTGCTGATCGCGCTCGTCGAGGCACGCGGCCGGCCGGTCGCGCAGGCGGAACTCGGCCGCCGCGGCTGGCCCGCGCTGAATGTCGACGTCAATACGGTTCAGGCGCAGATCTCGGCGCTCAGGCGCGCGCTCGGTGACGATCGCGATCTGATCGTCACCGTGCCCGGATTTGGCTATCGCTTCGCGGCCGACATCCATACGAACAGCCTCGCACACTCGCCAGACCGGGCCGCGCCGGCCGCGCCGCCCGCGCCAGGCTGGCAGTTGCCGAGCGAGCCGCCCATCGCCGTCACGCCGCGCGCGGCGCAGCCGGGCTTTTCAGTCAGCGCTTCACGCACGCCGCAGCAATTCACGCCGTTCATCGGCCGGCATGCGGAACTCTCCGAGGTGCTGGGCCTGATATCGATCACGCGGCTCATCACGCTCGTCGGCGCAACCGGTACAGGCAAGGCGCGTCTCGCGCACGAAGCGGCGCGGCGCCTCGCCGGGCGCTTTCACGACGGCGTGGTGCCGGTCGCGCTGTCTGCGCTCACGCCCGACGATGGTTTCGCCGATGCGTTCGCGCTCGCGTTGAATCTGCCGGCGGGCTCCGCGCAGAATCCGCTCGCCCGTTTGCTCGACGGCGTACGCACGCGCGAGGTGCTGCTCGTGGTCGATTGCAACGAGTGCAGCGGTGGCAACCATGGCAATGGCGCGCTCGCAGCGCACACCGTCGACGCATTGCTGGCAGCCGGACCGAACGTGCGTGCCATTGTGACCGCGAGCGCGCCGCTCGGTCTGCGCAACGAGGAAGTGGTCACGCTCGGTCCGCTGCGCACGCCCGAACAGCCGCAGGTCAACGCCACGCTCGCACCGGAATACGACGCGCTGCGCCTGCTGTTCGCGCGGCTCGCAATTCTGTCCGCGCGCCGCGACCGGCAACGCATCGCGCCCCCTGCGCCGTCTACGTCTTCGCGCACGCTGAGCGGCAATGCGCTGCTCGCGGCGCTCGACGGCGGCGCGATGCCGCAAGCCGCGATCGACGCTGCCGTGCTCATCACGCAACTGCTTGCCGGCGTGCCGCTAGCTCTCGAACTCGCTGCCGCGACGATCGACCACAACCTGCGCGCCGGCGAACCGCTCGAAGCCGCAATGACCCGCTACGCGCATTGTCTCGAGGGACTCATCGGGCCGCGCATCGAAACATCGGGCGTCCCGCATTCGCGCTCGGCGCCGATCACGCTCGCCTTCGATCTGCATGTCGCGCGGCTCGACCGCCGGGTGCGCCTGCACCTGCTGCGGCTCGCCATGTTCGCAGGGGAATTTCCGCGCTGCGCGGCCGTCGGCCTGCTCACCGCGTGCGAGCCGCCCGCGAGCGTACGCGCAAGCGCGGAGTTGTCCGGGGAAACGCTGAGCGGGACACGCGAGGCCATGAGCGAGGCGATTCACGGCGACGCGCTTGCCGACGCCTCGCTCGACGCATTGACCGAAGCCGGCCTCGTCGAGGAACTGGACAGCAGCGGGCAGTGGATGCTGCATATCCGGCGGCCCATCCGCCATCTCGCGCGCGACATGCTGCGCGACGCCGGCGAATACGACCGCACTGCGCTTGCACTGGCGGCCGGCCTGCCCGTGCGTCTGAACGCGCACCGCAAGCGCGGCGAGCGTGCGCATGTCGACGCGCTCGACATGAGCGATCTCGAGGACTTGCGGGCGGCGCTCGAATGGAGCATTGCATGCGAGCGGTTCGACACGGCAATCTCGCTGCTCGAATGCTCGGCGTGGCTGTGGGCGCGGCTTTCGCTCGCGCGCGAATATCTGCAGCGCAGCCGTGCCGTGCTTTCCGGCGTGCAGGCCGGCGCGACACCGCGACGCCGCGACGAGATGCGCCTGCATGCGATCCTCGCGAGCGCGCTGCCGCTCGCACACGCGCCTGTCGCGCAGGCCATCGCCGCATGGGAAACCGTCTATGAACTCGCCAACGCATGCGCGGACAGCGCGTTCCGCGAGCGTGCGCTGAGCGGTCTGATCGTGTGCTGCAGCGAGGCGGGCGATACGCGCCGCGCTGCCGAATTGCAAGCCCGCTATGACCGCATCGTAAGAGCCGGTCAGCCGCGCAGCGGCGCCGCCTACCGCTGACCGCGCACGAATTGATCGATGAGCCTGGCGGCGGGCTTGCGGCGAATTCATCACTGGCAACCTCACGTGTATTCGCTGCCTAGCTCGTTACCGAACACGTTGCCTGATTCACTGGCCACCGCTGCGGCAATGCGCGCCGCAATCGCGGCGCCGCCGATGCCAAGAAACTTCGCGACGATCGCGAGCGCGGTCGGATCGCCGCTATGCAATACGGCCGCCGCGCAGCGCCGCCAGTCGCGATCCGCGAGCATGTACAGACACCAGCTCTGCAACGCGGTGACGACGGGCGAACCATAGCCCTGTTCGTCGATCTGCCGCAACAGACGCAACGCGTCGATCCAGCGCCGCGAATTCACCAGCAGCCGGACCTCGCAGATGTCGACGACCGCGGGGTTCGGGTGAAGCTGACGCAATACGAGCAGCAACTCCTCGAGATCGGCATGCGCGCCGAGACGTAGTCCCACGGAAAAAATCGTCAGCAGCACACCCAGCACCGCGAAACTGCATTGATCGTTTTTCATTGCACGTACCAGGGCGAACGAATGGCGAAAGGCGACACCCTGCATTCTCGGACTCGCGGCGCTCCGGCATCGCACGCACACGAAGCATGGAGCGCGGTCGCGAAGCATGCGCCGGGCGCGCGCTCGCATCCGTGCGGCTCGTTCCCGCGGGACCCGCGTTCGGCCATGCCCCTCACACGCGGGTTTCGCGCACTCACACTGCGCTTCGCATCCGCTCGCGCAGGCCGGTGCGCTTTCCATAGTCTGTCTGTGTTGAAGTCGGCGCGATCTGGCGACCTCATCAGTCTTCGTTATCCGCATGAATCAACCTTGTGAGAGGAACCATGACCACCAATAACGTGAATTCCGCGTACTTCCAGAGCCCGACTTTCCAGTACCCGGGCGGGCAGTCGTATGGCGGCGCGAATCAGGCGCAGATCGACGCCGACATCCAGCAGTTGCTCAACGACCTCGGCATCTCGGGCGGCCAGTATCCGGGCGGCACTCAGAATGCCGGCGGCGGCCAGTTCCCCGGCTCGACGGGCCAGTATCCCGGCGTGCCCGCGAACGGCAATCCGCCGCTGCGCTCCATCAAGCTGTCGACGCGCTCCGGCGGCGAGGTGAGCCTGCTCGAAGATCCGTCGGGCAATCTGTACGACAAGACCGGCAAATCGGTCGGCACCATCGGCGCCGACGGCAGCGTCAGCTTCACGGCCGACGGCAAGAAAGAAGTCAACGAGCTGATGACGAACGGCCGCTCGCCTTTCGATCTGATCATGAGCGGCGGCCTCGTGGAAGGCGAGAAACAGAGCGACGGCACGTATAAGTTCGCAGCCGACCAGGTGAACATCGGCGCGGGCGATCTGAATCTGAACGGCACGCAGAACAGCCGCGTCCAGCCGCTGACGGTCGAGCAGCCCACACAGTTGCCGGGCAATTACGGTCTTACTGTCTGACGCGCCATTTGCCGGTGTGCGCGTGCTGTTCTCCGCCGACGAACCGGCCACGGGCTGCGAGATCGCGGATCCGGGCTCGTATAGCGTGCTGCCATCCATCATTGGTACCGGTTCGGCCGACCCGTACCCGCTCTATGGATGGTTGCGCGCGCACCGGCCGTTGTGCCGCGACGCGAGCGGCGTCTGGCTCGCGTCGTCGCACGCGCTCGTCACGCGCATTCTCGACGACGCGCGTTTTTCGGCACGGCCGCCGCCCGGTACCGGACCGCTCGACGACCCGCTCGGTTATACGAACATGGTCGTGTTCCAGACCGGCGAAGCGCACGAACGGCTGCGGCGTTTTCTCGCGCCGCTGTTTTCGCGCAAGGCGCTGCTATCGCTGCAAGCGTTTATCGACAGTGAAGTCGCGCGTCTGCTCGATGAATGCGAAGGTCTGCCGCGCTTCGATCTCGTCGCGCATGTCGCGAGTGTCTTGCCGGTGCGCACGATCTGCCGTTTGCTGGGCTTTCCCGATGCACATGGCGCGAACTATCTGCAGGCGTCGGCGGGCGCGTGGCAACTGATAAGCGGCGCACCGATGTCCAGCGAAGAACACGCGCTCGCGGCCGTGCAGACCGAAACGTTTATCGCCCAGGTCGAAGCGTTCGTGTGCGCAATCGACCCGGACGCCGCCCCCGATCACGCGGCCTCGCGCTTCCTGCGGCTCGAACAGGAAGGCGGAATCGGCCGGCGTGAAATGCTCGTCAACATTCTGTTTCTGTTCATTGCCGGATATGGCACGACCTTGCTGTCGATCGGCAATGGCATCGCCGCGCTGCTGCGCGCGCCGCATTCCTGGCACGCGCTCAGGGACGATGTCTCGCTCGTACCGCAAGCCGTGCGCGAGCTGTATCGGTACGATCCCGCGGTGCAGTCCGTGTTCCGTTACGCATGGGACGACGTCGATATCGAAGGCTGCCGGATTCGTCGCGGCGAGCGCGTGATGCCGCTCATCGGTGCCGCGAATCGCGACCCGGCGGTATTCGCCGCGCCCGATGAGATTCGCTTCGAGCGCGAGGCCGCACGTTCGCTGACGTTCGGCGCAGGGCCGCATAGCTGCATGGGCGTCGCGCTCGCGCGCATGCAACTGGAGTCGCTGTTGCGCGCGCTGGTCCCGCGCATGCCCGAGCTGCGGCTCGCGCCTGGCTGGCAGCCGCGGCAGCAGCACGGCTCGTTTCATGGATATGACCGGTTGATGGTCGAGCGCTAAGGTCGTTGTTGCGTGACGAGCAGCCGCTCAGCCGTACGCCATGCTCGCGCATGACGCATCGCCCTCATTCGGAGAGGAACGTCACATCGCTGCGGTTGCCGGTGTACGTGTCGTAGGACACCACCTGCGGGCCGCTGCCGCCTTGCGTGTTGTTAGAACCGATCAGCGTGATGCGGCCGTTTTCGTTGCTCGCGACAATCTCGACATGTTCATCGGCGCCGACAATGCAGATATCGCCCGGCTTTGCCTCGTTGCGGCTTACGGTGCGCCAGCCGTCGCCCTTCAATTCGCTGTGCAGTGTGGAGACGAGATTCGTGTGCTGCGACTCCGAAATCTTCCCTGACTTGACGAGACACGCGGACGCAAAATTCGCGCAGCACACGGTGGTATCCACGCCCTTGTCCATCGGCACGCCCTGCTCCGCCATGATGCTGGCCGCGGACTTGTGCAACTGGGTCTGTGCGACGCCTGCCGCATTGCCCGAACCGACCGGCCCCACGTTCGGATCGCCTCGCTCCACGGTCCCACCCGAGCTGACCGAGCCGGTACCGGACGAGCGGCGGTAGCTGGCCTGTGTGACTCCTCCGCCGCTGCTGGGAAGCGAGGGCATGGACGGCATCGGCATGCCCGACGATTCCTGCGACGGACTGGTGATGCTCAACAGGAACTGCAGGAAGAGTTGCTCGAGCGCATTGTCGCCGAGGCCGCCCGGTGCATTCCAGCCGGCGCCGCTGCCGCTGCCGAAGCTGGCGCCGGCGTTTGTCCACGCGTTCGGCTGCGCAATGATGGAGCGCGTGAACTGCGACGACGGATCGGCCGCGCCCATGTATCCCCCAGCCGGGTACGACAGCGTGGAAAATGCGCTATACGTCATGACGACTCCTTATTTGGCGAGGCAACGCCGCCCGCGCGTGGTATGGCGATGATCGCGATCGACGCGATCGACGCGATCAACGCGGCGGCGTGGCGTGCATCCATCGCGAGACACGCTTGACTGTAAGCGCAGCTTCGCGCAACGGTTGCTTGCAGTGCGCAGCAATATGCAGCGAAGCGAAGCGGACCCGTAAGCGGTGCGTCCGCTCTTTCGTCTACGCGAGCACTGCCGCGTGCGCGTGCCCTCACGCTGCACGCTCGCGACGATTCCCGCGCGCGTCGACGCAACAAGCCGGTTCTGCGCAAATCCGTCCGGCACTTCGCAGCGCACGGGCGCGCTCGTTGTGCTTCGTGTCTACTGGCGCCATTGCGTTGCGTCGAGACCGCCGTGCCGAAACATACCCTTGCCGCCCTGTGTTGCGTGGCCGCCCCGAGTGTGTCCCCTGTGTCCGCTGTGTCCTCGGTGTCCCCTGTTCCGACCGCTGGCGTTGCCAGTGTCGCCGCGCGCGCGGCCCTGGCGCTGACGCTGGCAAGCCTCATGGCCGCGTGCGCCGACCCCACGCCAGGTGGCCCGCAACTGAAAATCGCACAACAGCAGAAGCTCGTGCCGCCGGCCAACGAGACCTTGCCGCTGTCGCTGCGCGCCGAATCGCAAGAGGTCCTGCAAGACGTGCTGAGCGCGGTCGGCGACGAGGTATGGAACTGCCGCAGAAGCGGCGGCACGCTTCAATGGACCTCGGCGGGCGCCGAAGCGACGCTCGTCGACCAGGCGCGCAAGAGCGTCGGCACCGTCATGCCCAATCGCATGTTCAGTGCGTACGACGGCAGCTATGTGATCGGACGCGTCACGGCCGACGAGACCGTCACACCCGGCGCGCTGCCGTGGCAACGCATGGCCGCGCGCTTCAATGCGGGCGAGCGCATGGGCGACGGCCGCTTCGCGCGAACCACGTCGGTGCAGCGCGTGCTCACCTCAGGCGGCCTTCCGCCGAATCCGGTTTGCAATCAGGAGGGCGTGTCGCTCTTCGTGCCGTATTCCGCGACTTATCTTTTCTACCGCGCGAGCGACCCGGCCGCGGTCGTGCCGGCGCCTGAGCCGCCGCTGAACGCCGCATCGGCCACGCAATAAAGTCGCCGCCCTGCCCGCGTTGTGACCGGGTACGTCCGCTCGGGGTACGTCCGGTTCGCGCGACAGGGTACTGCTTGCCGTGCGCGTTGCCGCTGCACGCTTCGGAGGACCCCATGAACTTCCGTCTGACCGCCCTCACGTCGCTTTTGCCGGGACGCGACAGCGCCGCCGCACCCGCCGCTAATTCACAGCGAACGGACGAGGCACCGCAGCCGCAGCCAGACCCCGCCGCCGACTCGCAGACGCCGCTCAGCGGTCTCGCCCGTCTCTCGGAGCGCATGCGGCACAACCCCGTCACGCGGATGTTCCGCGCGTCGAACACCACGGTCACCGTGCTTGAATCGACGCTGACTGCGGCCGGCGGTGTCGTCAACCCGGCCGGCGATACGCGCTTTCCGCGCCCGCCGCAACGCAGGCCGCCGTCGCAACCTGGGGCGCAACCGGCGTCGCTCGAAAACGCCGGTGTTGCTGACGTGGCTAATGTGGCTGGTGTAGCAGACGCAGCAGAGATAGCGATAGGCGCCAAGAGCGCGAGTCTCGCCAATGCCTCG
Source organism: Burkholderia sp. WSM2230 (assembly GCF_000472445.1). Lineage (GTDB taxonomy): Bacteria > Pseudomonadota > Gammaproteobacteria > Burkholderiales > Burkholderiaceae > Paraburkholderia. Next base: position 1,055,877 of record NZ_AXAJ01000001.1, on the reverse strand, counting down.
ATCGGACGCACGACGGCCTTCATCGCGGCGGGCGATGCAACGCGCGGCGCGCTCCCCGTGCCGAAGTTCATGACTCCGCGCGCGATTCGCGACACGCTGCGCCGTCTGCGCAACCGCGAAGCGAATGCCGCCGCCCGCGAATGGGCACACACGCTCGACGAGGCCTTCATGCAGCCCGTGATCGCCGTGAACCGGCTGTTCCCGGTGCCGCCGGATGCGAGCCGCGAGGTGGCGGATGCCCGGCAGGCCGCCATCGACAGCCTTCTCGACGGTCTCACGCTGCGCAGGCCGCGGCCCGCGCATGCCGATGCGTCGTTGCCGCTTGCCGTCGAGCGGCTGCCGCAGGAGTGCGTGGTGCCGGTAGCCGAGGCGCTTGCCGAGGCAAGTGGCGGCGATCCGGCAATGGCCGCGCGGATTCTTGACCGCTTGCAGCAGCCGCTCGACATCAGCGACATGCGCGACGCCAGCGACGTCAGCGACATCAGCGGCGCGGCGGCCGGACATGCGTCGCGCGCCGCACCCGACGAGCTCGAACAGCGCACGTGGCGTTGCGCGCAAAACCTCGCGCATGCGCGTTGCGCCGCGCTCGAGGGCTTGCTGTGTCTCCAGTACGGCGACAACGCCCGGCATGCCGAGCGCGGCAACGGCGCGGCCGCGCGGCTCGTGGTCTATCTGCAGGCCGCGCACAAGCTGCGTTCGATGGACGCCGATCTCGGCGCCACACCCGCCGAACTGAACAACGACTCGACCTACCGCATGTTCATCGCCGATCCGTATGGCCGGCATGCGATGCTCGCGCTCGACGCGGCCCGGCGCCTGCCGTCCGACGCCGCCGGCGTGCACGAGACAGGCGACTGCGAGATCGAAGCGGTCACTGCTTACCGGCTGTGGCAGATGGGCTTCGACGAAAGCGGCCCAGGCTCGGATCTGGAGCGCGCGGCGCAATTGCTGTTCGACGGCGGCACCACGTGGGTTGCGCGAGGCGCCGAGCGGCAGGAGCGCAAGGACCGCGCGCTGGGGCCGATCGACGGCGCCCCGCCGGCCCAGCGCTTCGCGCATGCGCGGGCGCGCGTCGGACTAGCTATGCACGACGTGCCGCGCGTGTTCGGCAGGAACCGCTCTCCGATCGACGCCTCGAGTCTGCTTGGTGCCGATACGCCGTTCTTCGACACCACGCGCGGGCAATATGACACCGCGCTAATCGGCGCACGCGACGCGCTGCTCGACTACAGCAACGAGCGGTTGCCGGCCGCGGCCACACCGGGCCGCATGCTCACGCATGCGCTAAACGCCGAGCGCCTGCAGGCCTGGGCCGATGCGCGGCCCGATGTGCCGACGGACGCGAAGCTGCGGGAGCTGCAAAAACGCCGGCCTGAATCGTTCGGCATCGGGAGGCGCGAGGCGCGGCGCATGTGGGACGCGGCGCGCGCCCGCGTCGCCGGATTGCGCGGACAAGGCGATCAACGAACCCAACGCAACGTCGAGCGCGCTTTGCGAATGTTCGACGATCCGCAGCGCCGCCGCCGCTTCGTCGACGACATGACGAAGGACGGCTTCACCCTGGCGGCGCTGGAACGCTGCTTCAATGCAAGCGGAATGGCCGCCGATGACCCCGCCCGCGCCGAGCCCGCCCGGCGCAATCTGCAGGCGGCGCACGATCTGCTGGCGAACCCCGGCATTGCGCCGCTCGAACGGATCACGACGCACAACCTGCGTGAACAGCATCTTGCGCTGATGGCGCAGAACATTCCGGGCACGGGCTTTACGTCGTATGACGGCAATTCGCTCGGTATCGACGCAAGCGCATGGGGCAATCTGCCTGCGCGGCTGCTGGTGTCGGCGGGACCGATCGTCACGGTGCTCGGCGGGCGCGACTCGCTGTATTCGATCGGCACCGCGTACGAAGGCGCGCAGATGATCTTCGGCACCCGCAGCCGCGTGAACGGCGCGCTCGGCGCGCAGGGCTTCGTCGGCGCAGCGCTCGACGTGGCCGGCATGGCCGGCATGGCAGGCGCGTGGGCATCGTCCAGTGTGGGAGGTTATCTCGCGCGCGAGGAGTCGGTCGTGCTGCGCGCGCGCCGGCTCGCGCCCACGCCGGCCACCGCTGCGCTCGAGGCCGAGGTCTGGCACAAGGACAGCCAGCAGATGGTCAACGCGTATTGGGACGCAGCCGAACAGGCGCAAACGCCCGATGAGTTCATGCGGATTCTCGCCGCGGGCATTGCGGATAACGAGCGGATTTCGCTGTCGTCGCAAAACAATAACGCGACTTCCGTGACGGCGACGCCGTTGACCGTGGGCGGCGTCGCGCGCGCGAACGTGCCCGGCGCAAGCTCACCGGAGCGCGTCGGCGCCTATGCGGGCGTGAGCTCGGGCGTGACGCTCTACTCCGCCGCCGATCTCAAGGAGAGCGGCGCGCTTGCCAGCACCATCGGCGCGACTGCCGTGCAAGGCACGCTGACAGCCAGCGCTGGCGCGCAGTTCGCACCGCGTGCGGTAAGCGTCGGTGACGGCGCGGGCGAGGTAGGATCGGTCAGCCCCGGCGCGAAGACGCTCGCGGGCGCGGCGGTCGAAGTCACGCCGTTCGGGCGCTCGTCGTTCGTCTTTGCGATGCGCGATAACCGCGGGTTCGTCGCCGAATACACGATGCAGGACCGCATGTTCCGCAACGCCGACGACTGGGCCCGTTCGGTTCGCACGAATCCCGCGTGGGTGCAGGGCATCGGCGCGCAACGGCTGCAACAGGTGATCGAGCAGACGCAGCTCGAATCGTCGGGCGAGTTTTCGTTCGGCGAACGCTGGGTCATCGCGGACGAATGCGTGCCGCGCCTGAACCAGTATCTGACGCTCTCGAATCAGTTGAGAGCGCGCCTCGACGACGCCTGCGCGCCCGCGCTGAGCCGCGCCGAGCGTGCGCTGACCGAAGCCAGGCTGCGCGTACTCGAACAGAAAATGCAGAACACGTTCGAGGATCCGTCCGCGTGGCGGCCGCTCGGTCTCTTCGGCCTGCGCGAGGTCTCGCGCAGCAGTTCGCAAGGCTGGAAGTACGGCGTACGCGCTTCGCACGAACAAAGCCGGATTGGCAAGAGCCTGACGTTCTGGACGCCGGTGTCGGAGCCGGAGCTCGAATCGACTACGGCAGAAGGCGGTGGCGCAGGTAATGGCGGCATGGCAGCGCCGGATGCAAATTCCGCGGGGAAGCCGGGAAGCGCTGGCGCTGCGGGAAGTGCGGCTGCGTCAGCGGGGCCTGGCGGCGGTGTTTGAGTGCGGGCGGTTGTTTGCATAGGCGGCTGTGCCACGCCGCCTCCGTCAGCACGGCTCGAGAACTACGACGCCTGCTGCACCGTAGACACGCTCTCGCTGTCGCCCTGCCGCGCTTCGTCGGCAATCAGCCGTTCCATGATGCGGCGCGCGTGCAGCGCGCCTGCATCGATAGGCAGCATCGCCGGTCGCAGCGACCAGAAATCGCGCTCGCCGATCATGCGTTGCTGCGCTTCGAGCATCGGAATGTCTTCGTCGCGAAACGGCGCGAGCAGACTCTGCGCGGTGCGGTTCACGAGTTCGGCGCCATGCGCGCCGATTGCGCGCGGCAAACCGAACGCAAAGAAATAGTGCGAGCTCGCGGCAGTCTCCGGCGTGAGCCAATGCGCTGAAATCGCTTCGCGCGTCGTCTCGGGCAAGCCGCTCTCGCAAACGCGCACGACGATAGTCAGCAGCCCCGGCGGCATCCACTGAACGTCGAGTTCGCGGTCGGCGCGCTCGCCATACAGCAGGTCGAAGCTCTGTGTGAGCATCGGCCGCAAATATTCGCCGCTCATCTCGCGATGCACCGACACCATGTTGCCCGCAACCGTCGCGCGCACTACTCCGCTCGCCATCTGCTCGCTGCCGAGCGTGTCGGGATGCAGATACTGAAAGTGGCTGAGATCGAGAAGATTGTCGGCGCTCAACTGGTAATTGGCACGCGTGTGCAGATAACGCTCGCTCGTGAAGTTATCGCGTGGATCGAGATAGTCGAACGCGGGAAGCGGCGTGGTCGGCGCGCGTTGTGGATCGCCCGGCCAGAACCAGATCGCCCCATAGCGCTCGCGCACCGGATAGCGACGCGCTTCGGCGCGCGCAGGGACGCGCCCGTCGCCGTGCGGGTTGAATACGCACTGGCCGTCTGCGCCGAAACGCAGTCCGTGATATGGACATTCGAGCGCACCCTCGACGACGCGGCCGCGCGACAGTGGCGCGAAGCGATGCGGACAGCGGTCCGCGAGCGCAACGGCCTCTCCGCCGGAAGTGCGGTAAAGCACAACCGGCTCGTCAAGCAGTGTGCGGCCGAGCGGCGCATGCGCCGTGACTTCGCCGGACAGCGCGGCGACATACCAGGCATTGAGCAGATACGGCACGGCGAGACTCCAATCGAATGCGGTGATTCACCGGCGGCGTGCCCATATTAGGCAATACACAATTAAACACGCTCAACAATTCTCATAGCGGTAAATAACGGCATTCTTGCAATTACATTCGCATTGATCGGAAATAAGTGCATATGTGGATTATGCAGGAATAGGCGTATGGATATTCGTCACGAACGCGGCCGAAAGCCAGCTGTTCTCCATCGAGGCACGCTTCAACCTTACGTTGATATTACATTTCCGTAAGGTTTGCCGGACAATGTCCGCAAACACTGGACTTCACAGAGTTCGCCCGGCTTCGCATCTGTAAGGTTAGGCCCATTCAAAACCCTCCTCATCTTTTCTGCGGCGTGCAAAAAACGTGTAATGCACGCGGCGAACTACGGAAAACCGGTGAACTGAAAATGTCAAATTCGTGATTGCCTTTTCAATCAACCGATTGAATCGCGGCGGCGAAACAAAACGTTACATCCTTGATGGACTGCTGCCTCTACTGTCGAGTCATTCGAATTGCGTAATCGCATCGACGCGAAAACGCATCGATCTACCCGTTCCACGAATAACGTTTGCCCTTCGCCCGCGAGTTTCACGGGCGCGCGGTATCGCACGGAGGAAAAATGAAACTTGCAGTGATGACCAGAAGCGCAACACTGTTCGGGTTGATCTGCCGTTGTTTCGAAGCCGACGGCGCCGTCTGCCACCGGTTCGCCGATGACGTCGCCTTCGCGCGCGCAATCTATCGCGACGAATACAGCGCGATCCTGATCGACGCGGACACCGGGCTCAACCCCCTGCGCCCGGTGCTCGCACGGCGAGCCTGCTACGCGGACCGCCGCGCGCCGTTGATCGTGATCGGCGCGGGCCATGATCGGGAGGCCATAGGTCGTCTGTTCGACGCGGGCGCCGACGACGTGGTGCTGTCGCCTGTCGACGCCCGCGAGGTGATGCTGCGGGTTCACCTCGCCTTGTTGCGCGCGCAACTACAAAGCGCGGATTCCAGCGACACGCTCGAATGCGGCGTGTACCGGCTCGATCGACGCACCTGCACGGTCCATGTCGACAGCCACGTGGTCCGGCTCACGCCGCGCGAGTTCGCGATTGCGTGGCTGCTGTTCTCGCGCCGCGGCGAATATGTGAGCCGCCGCCAGATCGCCGGCGCGGTGTGGAGCCGTTCGGAGGACATCATCGGGCGCACGCTCGAACAGCACATCTACAAGCTGCGCAAGAAGCTGGAACTGAACGGCCCTTGGGGCGTGCATCTGCGTACGTTGTATGCGCATGGTTACCGCATAGAGATGACCGACACGGCGGATGCCGCGCTCGACGAAAGCGCGCAGAGCATGCAGACGATGGAGAGCGTGGACGGACTGGAGAGCGTGGAATGCGTGGAAAGCGCCGGGTTTGCCTCGCTGCAAGACGATTCTCGCGCCGCGGCCATGGTCTGCATCGGACCGATGCCGCGCACCTCCGCGTCCGCCTCGCCGCCTCGCGTGGAAGTGCATCCCGCGGATAGCGCCGTCGCACGCAATGCGCCGTCGTGGGGCGACTCGCAAGCGGCCTTCGCCGCTTCTACGGGCGGCGTGCCCAAAGCGCCGTATGCGCTGTTGAGCGCGGCCGCGCTCGCCGCGCGCACGCGCGGCAATGGCTGAGGACGAAGCGGCGCGCCTTCATCGCAATGGCGCGCCGCACGTCCAGGCACTGCTGACCGATGAACCACCCGCCGCCAATCGCAGCACCCTCAGAACTCGATGATGCGCGGCGACAGCAGAAAGAGCCGCTCCATATGACTGCGCTGGTCATCGCGATAGCGGAACAGCGCGCCAATCAGCGGAATCTTCGAAAGACCAGGCACGCCGGTTTCGCCGTTCGTCGATGTATCTACGCGATAGCCGGCAATCAGCAGGCTCTCGCCCTGCCCGACGAACGACTCGGTGTTGATCGTGCTCGTCGTGATCACCGGAATGTTGTCGACCTGCTGCGATGTAATCGCGCCGTCCTCGATATGAACGTTGAGCTTGATATCCGTCCTGCCGTTTTCTTCGACGACAAGCGGCAGCACGCGCAGCGACACGCCGGTCGACACGCTGTACAGATCCGCCGACGTATATCCCGACACGCGCACGAAGAAGCGCGTCTTCTGGTCCATCACGGCCTCGACGTTGTTGAGCGTGGCGACTTTGGGGCTCGCGTCGATCTTCGCGAGATTGCTCTGCTGCAGCGCGTTCACGCGTGCGAGCAGGTAGCGGCCCGCGTTGCCGAGCACGGCCGTGAGCGAGCCGCCGACCGGCGTCGTGTTGATCACGGTTGTGCCGTCCGCGAGCGTCTGCGTGCCGAAAATCGGATCGATGTTGCCGTTGTAGCCGTTCTGCTGCGTGGTGCCGTTGCCGGTCTGAATGTCGATGTGGCTGTTATGCGCGCGCCAGTCCACGCCGATCTGCTTGAGCGCGTTGTCGTCGATCTCGATGATATGCGCCTCGATCTCGATCAGACGCGGCCGCACGTCCAGCTTGTCGATCAGGCTCTGATACTGCGCGAGGCGTTGCGGCACGTCACGGATCAGCACGGAGTTGGTGCGCGGGTCAGCTTCGATCACGGGCAGCGTCTGGCTGCCACTCACCGACGTATCGGCGCCGTTGTCGCCGTCGCTGTCATTGGACGAGCCGATCGACTGCATGCCCGGTCCACCGCCCGCGGCCATGCCGTTCAGCAATCCGCCGATGCCCGGCGCCACGCCGCCGTTCGCTGCAATGCCGGCCGGCAGCGGCGGATTCACGCCGTTTTGATAGCCGCCGCCGTCGGTGCTGCCGGTGACGTCGCGCATCGGCTGCAAGCGGCGCATGGTCGGTTCGCGCGCGGCGCGGTTGGCGGCCTGCTCGTAGCTGTCGGCGCCGTTACGGCCGCGCTGGTCGCGCGGATGGTACATAGCCGACAGCACATTCGCGACGCCGGACACCGTCACCGTCTTGCCGTCGATCTCGACGTTGTGATCCGCGGCCCAGGCATGATGCAGCTGAAACACGCGGATCATCGACCCCGAACGCTGCGCCGCATTGTCGTCGAGACGGCGCGCGACTTCGGACACGAGCTGCACATACGCTTGCGGCCCGCTGACGAGCGCGGTCCCCTGGCTCTCGTCGTAAGTGATCGGAAAGCGTGCATTCTCGATCCGCAGTTGCGTGAGCGCCGAGCGCAGATCGGCGGCACTCGCATGATCGAGCTTGATGACGCGCCGCGTGACGGTGTTCACGTCGCTGATCGACAGTACGCTGCCGTCGTAAAACCACACGAAGCCGAAGCTCGACGCCAGGGTGTCGAGAAAGCGCTGCGGCGGCATGTCGAAGCGGCCGCTCACGGCGCCGTGCACGTCGCCGGAAATGGTTGTGGGCACACCTTGTCCAGCAGTGAAATCGCGCAACACGTCCTTCACGTCCTGCCCTTCGGCGCTGACGTGGACCACGGAACTGCGCCAGTGGATGGCCGCGGCTTCGGCGGGCGCCGCGACGAGGGCGGGCAATGCGAAGACAAGAGACGCTGCCAGCCGGGCAGCAAGCATGAGCCGTTTGTTGTTCATGGGTTCCACGATGTCCACGATGGTCAAGGGGTTGGCCGCGCGTCATGCAACGTGAGCCGGCGATGCCCAATGTATCGAAGCGTGTGAAGCACATCCTCAACAAATCTGACGGTTCATGCGCATTTGAGGAGTGTTGAGAATTGGCGCGGCCTGCATTGGCGCGGCCTGCATTGGCGCGGCCTGCATTGCCGCGGCCCGCATTGGCGCGGCCTGCATGGGCGCGGCCGGTGCGCCGTGTCTATTTGCGCACCGCGCCGGCGATTGCCCGCAACTGCTCGCCGAGACCTGTCAGCACGAGCTGGTCGCGCACCTGGTCCACGAATATGCCGACGAAGAGTGCGAGCATCATCACCGTAAGCGCGCCCTTGACCGGCTGACTGAGCGTCATCAGTTCCAGTTTTTGCGCCGACTTCGCCGCAAAGCCGAACGCGAAGTCGACGAGCAGCAGCATCAGCATCATCGGCGCAGCTAGCTTGGCGGTGGTCTGCATCAGCGAGTCGGTCTGTTGCAGCACGAAGCTTTCGAGCACGTTCGCGGGCACCGGCGTCGCTGCGGTGAGCGGCCACCAGTGATACGACTCGTAAAGAGCGCCGAGCAGGAACGTCATGCCGCCGAAGGTCCAGAACGCGACGCTCGCCACCTGCGCGAGCAGCGTGCCAGTCGGCGTGGACTGCTCCTCGCGCAGCGGGTTGGTGATCTGCACGTTGTTGTAGCCGGCCAGATCGTCGACGTAGATGCCCGCCCCTTCCGCGACCCAGAATACCGTGGATGCAGCGAATCCAAGCAGCAGCCCAATGGCCGCCTCGCGCAGACCGATCACGACGAGCGCCGTGCCGGTCAGCGATGTATACAGCGAAACCGGCTGGCCATAAGCGATAAACGAGCTGAACAGCAGAACGACGCCGTTGCGCACCACGCCTTGCAGAATGCCGTCCGCGGTGGGCGGAAACAGGTAAAGCACCACGAAAAGCCGCACTGAACAGACGCCGAGCACGGTCAACGAGCGTATCAGTGTGGCGCCGAACTGCGGCAGCGTGGTGATGGTGTCGTACATTATGGATGGCTAATCAAATTGCGAAAGTTGGCGGCGCAGTCATGCCGCGGCGCCCTGCCCACGCGCAGAGGAACGCAGACGCGCGAGCGCCGCTTCTTCCGCTTCCTCGTCGGCGGCGTCGGCCGCCTCGCGCTCCAGCGCGACGCGCAGGCCGGCCATGCGTTCACTGCATAGATCGATGCGGCCGCGGTTTTGCGCGAGCGCGCGCGTGGCCGCGGCGAGCTCGTCGGCCTTGCCGCGCAATGCTCTCTCCAGCGCCGCGAGTTCGTTTTCCATCTGCCCGACACGAACGGCGACGACCTCCGCATAGCGCATCGTCGCATTCAGTTCGGCCAACTGGAACGCGGCGCCTGCCGTCATCATCTGCGAGATTCTGGTGTGAAAACCGCGCAACTGCTCGCGCTCCGCCTGCGTGCGCGTGAGTTGCGCGTCGCGTTGAGATAGCGCCGCGGCATGCGCTTCGCGCGCGGCGATCACGCTTGTCTGAAGACGACGCTCGAGCCGCTCGCGGCGGCCGATAGTCAACTGCAGCGCGGCCATGCGCCGACGTGTCGTCTCGTGACTTTGCGTCGTGCTCATCGGCTCAGCCGTTTGCCGGTTGAGCCAGTTGAAACAGCTGCGCCTCGGTGTCCTGTGGCGCGGCCGTTTCATGAGTCGTCTGATTGAAGAACGCGCGGATCGCGTCGATCTTGCGTATCGCCTCATCCGCAAGCGGATTGCCGCCCGGCTGGTATTCGCCGATCTGCAGCAGCAGCTCGACCTCGCGATGCTTCGCGAGCAGTTCGCGCAAGCGGGCCGCCGCGCGCACATAGTCGGGGGTCATTACCTGCGGCATCACGCGCGAGAGGCTCGCGAGCACGTCGATTGCCGGATACTGGTTCCTGGCGGCGATTTCGCGCGACAGGATCATGTGCCCGTCGACGATCCCGCGTACTTCCTCGGCGATCGGATCGTTGCCCGATTCGTCTTCGGCAAGCACCGTGTAAAGCGCGGTGATCGAGCCGTGCTCGCCCATCCCCGCGCGCTCCAGCAGGCGCGGCAATTCGGCGAAAATCGACGGCGGAAAGCCGCGCCGCGCGGGCGGCTCGCCGGCGGCAAGGCCGATCTCGCGCTGCGCGCGCGCAAAACGCGTGAGCGAGTCCATCATCAGCAGCACGCGCTGCCCGCGGTCGCGAAAATGCTCGGCAATCGCGGTCGCCACATAGGCCGCCTTCGCGCGCTCGATCGACGAGCGGTCCGAGGTCGCGCATACCACGACTGAGCGCGCCATGCCCTCGGGCCCGAGAATCAGCTCGACGAATTCGCGCACTTCGCGGCCGCGCTCGCCGATCAGCGCGATCACGGCCACGTCGCATTGCGCGCCGCGCGCGAACATGCCGAGCAAGGTACTCTTGCCGACGCCCGCCGGCGCGAAGATACCCATGCGCTGCCCCTCGGCGAGCGTCATCATGCCATCGACGACGCGCACGCCCGTGGCAAGCGGCGTGTCGATCATGCGCCGGCTCATCGGCGAAGGCGGGTTGGCGAACACAGGGCGTTCTTCGGTGGTGTCGAGCGGCCCGAGTCCGTCGATCGGCTCACCGAGGCTGTCGATCACGCGGCCGAGCAACGCGTCGCCGACCGGCACCGTCAGCGAGCGGCCGAGCCCCACCACGCGCGTGGAGCGCGAGATGTCGGCTAGCCGCGAGAACGGCGACAGCAGCGCGACGTCGCGCGTAAAGCCGATCACTTCGGCGTGCTGAAGCAACTCTCCGTTCGCCGCGCGCAGTTCGCACAGCTCGCCGAGCGTCACGTCGAGCCCAGCTACCTTGACGAGCGTGCCGATGACCTCGAGCACCTTGCCGGTTCGCGCGATGCTCGCCGTCGACAGGATCTCGTGCTCGATTGCATCGGCAAGGCGTTCGGCATCGAAGAGCGGAAGCAGCGCGTCGTCCGGATCGCCGGTTTCGCTGATGCGGGGCATGGCCGCGGCGCGCAGCGCAGTCATTGCCAGCCCTCGTCGTTCCAGCCGCCTGCATCGGCGAGTTCGGCGGCATGGCGCTCCGCGGTTGCCGGATAACGCGCAAGCGATTGCACGGCCTCGCCCACCTCGCCCACTTCGCTTGCCGACTGCTTGAGCGCGCGCGAGACCGCGAGCCGCATCGCTCGCATCTGGGTGGCGAGGCTTGCGTCGATTGCGCCGAAATCGGACTCGCACAGGCAACTGCCCGGCGCGAGCCGCTTGTCCGCGATCACCGAGAGCGGAAACGGCCGGCCGAGATCGCGCCAGCGCGCAGAGAGGCGCTCGAACGCGACGCAGGCCTTGTCGTAGTCGACCGGGCTCACGGCGACGCGCAGCCACGTCGCGCCCTCGACAATGCGGTCCACCGCCGAAAGCGCACGCTCGAACAACTGGTCGGCCTGCTGCACCTGGACGATCTGCTCTACGGCCACCGTCACGATGCTCGCAATGCGCTCGCGCATTTTCAGTTGCGCCCGGCGTTGCTCCGCGCCCGCATCCGCGAGGCGCTCCACCCAGTCGGCCAGCGCCCGCTGTTCGCCGTCGCGATAGCCGCGCGCGGCGGCCTGCTCATAGTCGTCGTGCGCGGCCCGGCGGATCGCATCGCTCTCAGCATGGGCGGCCGCGATGATCGCCGCGGCTTCGTCGCGCGCGGCGGCGAGCGTGGCGTCGCGATCGGCGGCTAGCTGCGCGTAGGCGGCGTCGATTTCCAGCAGCGCCCCGAAGGCGGCACGCGGCACCACGTCGGCATGCGCGCCGACCTGGCCAGCGCCGCGCGTTTCGCCACGTAGCTCGCCGCGCAGTTCGCCATTCACCTCGCCGTGGATGCCGCCGGCGACGGCGGGCAGCAGGCGGTCCGATCTCAGCCAAATAGCCATGCCCACTCCGGAAGCAGTTCGGGAAGTTGCGCAAAGAGAAGCGCGGTGCCGCCCACGTCGAGTTCGCGCGCGCTCGCGCGAGGCCATGGTGGAGGCAGATCGCGCGGCAATGCGAGGCGCAGCAGCGGACAGGGGCGAGGCTCGGGTGGCGGGTGACGGCGCGGGTGGCTCGCTTCGTGCGGATGCTCGCGGCGGTGCGCTTCATGCGGTCCTTCGCGCGCCTGTTCCCGCGCTGCTGCGGCGGGCCTCGCGGACCATGCCGTCTCCTGCATGTCCCGCACAATCAGCGCATAGCCTTCATAGGCGAGCCGCTCGTCGTCGATTTCCTCGAGCGGAGGCAAATCGCCGCGCGCGACGAGGCGCGCCAAGTCCGGGGCATTAGCGGGGGCATTCGCCGAAACATTAACGGGCACACTAGCCGACACATTGCCCAGCGCGGCGTGAGCCGCGCCCTGCCGCGGCACGGCGCCCAGCCGCTCGAGCGGCACCCCGACCCATTGCGCGAGGCGGCGGCGGTTCTGTTTGTCGATCAACCGCCGCACCTCGGCGCGGCGCAACAGCAGCGCGCGCATGCGCAGTGCGCGCAGACCGACCTCGACCGGCAACGCATCCAGCACGGCGGGGTTCGGCGCGCGCAAGCTGTCGAAGCCCGGCAGTGCCACGTCCGCCGCGCGCAACAGTGCCCGCGAACAGGCGGCCAGCGCTCCGGCGTGTGTGCTCGCCAGCGCTTCGCGCAGAGCGTCGAAGCAGGCCGACACCGTAGCGGGCGGCATATCGAGCGCGGGCGCCCACCACGACGGATGCGCCCAGCGCGCGGCTTCGCTTGCATTGTGCTGCCACGCGGCAAGCGCCCCCGCGGTGCGCGAAAAGGGAAACGCGCCGGAAAGCGCTGCAGGAAGCGCAGTGGATCCCGACGCCGGAAGCGCGGACAACGACATCATGGACGCCGCCATTACGCAGCCGACGAAGGTTTCGCCCGCCGCCACTTGCCGACGAGCGCAAGGACTCGCGCGTGAATCCGCGAATACAGCGAAGCGGCCGGGCGTTGCGCAGGCATGCCGCGCCGCAGCCACAGGAACAGACTCGCGGCGCCGACGAGAAATACCAGCGCCGCCGCGATCAGCGTGGTCAGCGGCGACGCCTGCGCCGGCGCGGGTCTAGGCAGATCGACGGGATCGGCGGCGACGGCCGTCACGCTCACCGCGTCGTAGGTCAGGCCCTCGACGCTGTGCATCACGAGCGTCTTGATCTGCGGCACGAGCGCGTTCGCGTCAGAATCGGGCCGGTACTTGATGAACACCGACGCCGACGACGGCTTCATCTGCTGCGCAAGCGGATCGTTGTTCGGCAGCACGATCTGCACGCGGGCGACGATCACGCCGTCGATCTTCGAGAGCGTCGCCGACAACTCCTGCGACAAGCCGTAAATGAAACGCACGCGTTCCTCGGTCGGCGTCGACACGAGGCCGTCTTTCTTGAAGAGGCTGCCGAGATCGTCGTAACGGCTGTGCGGCAGGCCGCGCTCGCGCAGCACCTGCATGGCGCGAACCAGCTGCTTGTCGTCGACTTCGAGCGTCCAGGTCTTGCCGTTGTCGACGGTGCTCTTCGACGCATCGACGCCCTGCTCCAGCAGCGCCACCACCATCTCGTTCGCGTCCTGCTCGGTGAGATTGCGGTACAGCTCCTTCTGGCAGCCGGCGAGCAGAATGCAGCCGGCCAGCGCAAGCCCGAGCGCGGCCACGCGCATCGCGTGGGCACGCGGGCCTGTTGCGGCACTCGTCGCCTGCGTGGCTTTTCGCATGGCCTATTGGTTCTTCATCAGCGTTTCAACCGACGACTTCGACGAGTTGACCACGCCCATCTTGGCCTCCATGTCGAGCTGCGTGCTCGCGAGTTCGAGCGTCGCTTTCATCGCGGCGGCGGTCATCTCCTGCACCGACATGGTGTTCGCCTGACTCGACAGCGCAACCACATCGTTCACGGACTTCTGTATCTCGGCGTCCTGCGACGCCGCCATCTTCGCGATCACGTTGGTGCTCATGTCGTCGCCGTGATTGGGCGGCGCCATCCGTGGGTTCTGCATCATCGCCTTGAAGCGGTCTCCAGCCTGTTGCAGGGACGGGTCGCCGCCCGCCGCATGCGCTGCCGGCGCGGCCGCCTGCAGCGCGGCCGCGATCTGCTGGTTGGTGACAGAAAGTGCCATGGTCAGCCTCTTGCCAGTGAATGATTTCCGACGACGCCACAACGCCGCGTCGCCTGACTCAGATGTGCAGATTCAGATATGCAGATTCAGATGCGCAGATAGCCCTGCTGCGCGAGCGCCTCGTTGTGAGCGGCCGGCGGCGGCGGGGCCACGGCGGGCGGCTCCTGCGGCAACTCGTCGTTGAGCGCGGTGATCGACAGCGGCACTTCGAAGGTGCCGCCGTTGCGGTACACGCGAATCGCCTCGCGCAGATCGTCGCGAGCTTCCAACGCGCGCACGAGCTGGCGCGTGTCGCGATCCGGATTCTGAGCAAGCGCCGCGCTCGCCCATTGACGCCAGCCGGCATCGCCCTTCACGGACAGGCAGAACGCGAGCAGCGCCTTCGCATACGAGAAATGCGGCGCGCCCTCGATCACGCGCGAGAACACGCGGATCGCGTCGTCCCAATGGCCGCGCTGCATGTAAAGCACAGCTTCCATCGTGTCCAGTTCCGCCATGCGCGGGCGCAACAGACGCAGAGCGTCGAGTGTCAGCTCGATGTCGTAAGGATCCGCTTCGAGCGTCGGAAAATTGTTGAGCAGCGCGCAGGACAGCGTATCGATCAGACCGCCCACTATGGCCTGACTGCAGTTGAGGTGATCCGGCGTGGCGGTACTCATGGCGAGAACTCCTGCTGATGGACTAGTCGACGAAGCACTGTCGCGCGAGGCCGATCGACGCATCGGCATGCGGCGCGCAGCGATGCACCAGGATACCGTTCAGCGGGCAGCGGCACATGCGCGATACGAAGCGAGCGTGATCCATGCGAAGCGCAAGCGCGGCCGGGGTGGACTGTTTGCGGCACTCACGGTCGCGTGAGTTTGCTTCAAGCGGGTGTATGCGGTGGGCGTGGCGCGATCAGTGCTGTCGCTGTACCGCGAAGCCGCGCTACCCCGCTTCCCCCGCGAGCCACCTCGCTTCGTTTGCCTTACGCGGGCTTCGCATCTGCTGCGCCCCGTGGCGAAGAGCCCGCTACCGTCGGGCTACGAA
Organism: Burkholderia sp. WSM2230; assembly: GCF_000472445.1. Taxonomy (GTDB): domain Bacteria; phylum Pseudomonadota; class Gammaproteobacteria; order Burkholderiales; family Burkholderiaceae; genus Paraburkholderia. The sequence continues at coordinate 1,040,737 of NZ_AXAJ01000001.1, read as the reverse complement.
GGGCATGGGCGTCGCGCATCGGCATCACACGCGGCGAGGCGCGGCGCATGCGGTGACGAGCGGAATGTCATGAGCGAAGAGAAAACCGAGCAGCCTACCGACAAGCGGCTGCGCGACACGCGCAAGGACGGCGAGACGTCCAGGAGCGCCGACCTGGTCGACGCCACGACAATGGCCGCTGTGCTCGGCGTGCTCGCGTTCGCGGCAGCGCGCTTCGGCGGTGCGCTGCGCGAGATCGTGAATATTGCGCTGGAATTCGCGTCGGGCAGCCACGATCAGCCGCTCATGATCGGCAAGCTGTTCGACCTCGGCAAAGAGGCGCTGATCGTAATCGTGCCGTGCGTGGGCGCCGCGGCGCTCGCGGCGGTGGCCGCGCTGATGCCGCAAGTGGGCTTTCAGATCGCGACGAAGCCGGTCGTGCCCGATCTCAAGCACGTCAGCCCCGTGGACGGCGTAAAGCGGATATTTTCGTGGCGCACGGTAATCGACCTCGTGAAGATGATCGTCAAGGCAGCCATCATCGGCGTGGTGATGTGGTTCACGATCAAGTGGATCTTGCCGTTGATCGTCGGTTCGCTGTATCAGCCGCTGCCGGAACTGTCCAAGCTGTTCTGGTCGCTGCTCATCAAACTGTGTGCGGTCGCGGTGTGCGTGTTCATCGTGATCGGCGTGGTCGACGTCAAGCTGCAACGCGTACTGTTCCTGCGCAAGCTGAAGATGTCGAAAGACGAAGTCAAACGCGAGCGCAAGCAGATGGACGGCGACCCGAAAATCAAGGCGGAACGCAAAAAGCTCGCACGCGAGTTCGCTACCTCGGCCGCGCCCGCGCAGCGCGTCGGCTTTGCGAATGCGCTGATCGTCAATCCGACGCATTATGCGGTCGCCATCCGCTATGCGCCCGCCGAGCATCCGCTGCCGCTCGTGATCGCGCGCGGCATGGACGAAAGCGCGGCGCAATTGCGGCGCTTCGCGCGCGACGCGAATGTGCCGATCATCGGCAACCCGCCGGTTGCGCGCGCGCTCTACAAGGTTGGAATCGACGAGCCGATTCCGGAGGAACTGTTCGAAACCGTCGCCGCGATCCTGCGCTGGGTCGACTCAATCGGCGCGCGGCGAATTGAGAACCAGGACGGCCAGTACAACCACGACAACCGCGACAACTTCGAGACCCGCGATGTTCAAGACACTTAAGCTACCCGCCGGCGGTGAAATCGGCATCGCGTTGCTGGTGGTCGCGATCATCTCGCTGATGATTCTGCCGCTGCCGCCGTTTCTGATCGACATTCTTCTCGCCATCAACATCACGATCAGCGTGACGCTGCTGATGGTGACCATGTATGTGCCGAACGTGGTGTCGCTTTCGGTGTTTCCGTCGCTGCTGCTTTTCACCACGCTGTACCGGCTTTCGCTGAACATCGCGTCGACCAAGTCGATTCTGCTGCACGCGGATGCGGGCAATATCATTGAAAGTTTCGGCGAACTGGTGGTGGGCGGCAACCTCGTGGTCGGCATGGTCGTGTTCGTGATCATCACGACCGTGCAGTTCATCGTGATCGCGAAGGGCTCTGAACGCGTGGCCGAGGTCGGCGCGCGCTTCACGCTTGACGCATTGCCCGGCAAGCAGATGAGTATCGACGCCGATCTGCGCGCGAATCTGCTCACGCCCGAAGAGGCACGCCGCAAGCGCGCGACGCTTGCCGTCGAGAGCCAGTTGCACGGCGGCATGGACGGTGCGATGAAATTCGTCAAGGGCGATGCGGTGGCCGGGCTCATCATCACGCTGATCAACATCATCGCGGGCATCGCGGTGGGCGTCGCGTATCACGAGATGTCGGCGGGCGAAGCGGCGAACCGCTTTTCGATTCTCTCGGTCGGCGACGCGATGGTTTCGCAGATTCCGTCACTGCTGCTTTCGGTGGCCGCGGGCGTGATGATCACACGCGTGTCCGACGAGCGCGACGCACGCCCCCTCTCGCTTGGCGACGAGATCGGCCGGCAGCTCTCGGCAAGCGCCCGCGCACTCTACTTCGCGAGCCTGCTGCTGCTTGGCTTCGCCGCCGTGCCGGGCTTTCCGAGTTCGCTGTTCCTGCTGCTCGCGGCAATCCTCGCGTTCTGCGGCTACCGCCTCGGCAAGAGCAAGCCTGCGGCGACCACGCATGCCGGCGAAGCCGTCAACGCGATGCAGCGTGCCGGCTCGAAAGCCGAGACGCCGGCCATCCTCACGCGCGCGCCGCAATTCACCTGTCCGCTCGGCGTGCGCATTTCGCCCGACCTCGTGGCGCGCCTGTCGACCACCGCGCTCGACCGCTCATTCGAAACGGAACGTGCACGTCTGCAGGAATATCTCGGCTTGCCGTTTCCCGGCATCACGATGTGGACAAGCGACGAGTTGCCCGCTTCGAGCTGCGAACTGCTGATGCACGACGTGCCGTACTGCGCGATCGAGTTGCCGCCCGGCAAGGTGATGCTGCCCGACCCGGCGCTCACCGGCACGCGCGAGCCACCCGCCGCCGACGCGCAAGCGCTCCCCGCGCGCGGCGACGCCCGCGCGGAAAAACGCCGTGGACTCGACGGCGGCCCCGGGCCCACGTGGTGGCTCGACGAAAAAAGCTTGCCGCCGAAACAGCCGGCGTGGCGCGCCGAGCAGGTGATCGCGCATGCGTCCGTGGCGATGCTGCGCAAGCACGCTTCGCTCTTTCTCGGCATCCAGGAGGTGCAATGGATACTCGATCAGCAGAACGCCGAATATCCGGGCCTTGTCGCCGAGGTGCAGAAAGTGCTGCCGCCGCAGCGCATCGCTGACGTGCTGCGGCGATTGCTCGAAGAACAGATTCCAATCCGCAACGTGCGCAATATTCTGGAGAGCCTTGTGGTTTGGGGTGCGAAGGAAAAGGACATGCTGATGCTGACCGAATACGTGCGCGGCGATCTCGCGCGTTTTCTCGCGCATCGCGCGGCGGGCGCGGGGCGGCAGTTGCCCGCGGTGCTGTTCGATCTTCCGGTTGAACAGCATATCCGCCAGGCGATCAAGCAGACGCCGACCGGCAACTTCCTTGCGCTGCCGCCCGACGAAGTGGGTTTTCTGATCGACCGCATCCAGTCTTTTGTCGGCGATACGCCGCGTGACGGCGTTGCGCTCGTCACCTCGATGGATATTCGCCGTTACGTGCGCCGCATGATCGAGGCACGGCTCGGCTGGCTCGCGGTGTACTCGTATCAGGAGCTCGGCGAGCACGTCGAGTTGCAGCCGCTTGGCCGCGTGACGATCTAGCCGCAGCATCACAGCCGCGTTCACGCTCATGACCCTCATCGAATCGCGGCCGTTGCGCATCATTCCTTCCGATCCCGAGCAGCGTCCGGCCGCCGGGACCGCGCGCGCGCGGCGTTTCGATTACGCCGCACTGGTGCGCCGCACGCGTTTGCAGCGCCCTCCTGTGTGCTGCGACGAAGCGGCAGACGCAGCGCAAGCGGACTGTGCGAGTGAATCAGCCGGCGCGGGCGAAAGCCCCACACATGCGCGCCACTTCGACGACGGACAAGCCCGCGATTCGAGCGCCGACACCGGAACCGCCGCGGCAGGCGAAGGCGCGCGTGCATCGGAGTCGGCCCTCGCCGCACACGACGCGCTGTTGCAGCGTCTGCCCGCCGCGACGCTGCCCGCCGTCGACGCCCTCTTCCGCACGCAAGGTCATTTCCTCGAACTGGCGCGCTCGCTCGCGCGCGAGGTCGCGGCCTTCTGCGCCGATCCGGCGATCAGCGAGGCCGGCAACTGGGAAGTGCGCATTCCGCTCGACGAGCGCATCTTTCCGGACACCACGCTTTATCTCTCTCTTTCGCGTTTCTGGTTGTCGCTTCGGTTCGACACGCGGGGCATCGAAACGCGGCAGTTACTCTTCGACCACAGTGCGATGCTCGAACGCGAGCTCGCTGCGTTGCTGAACGCGTGGGGCACGCCGCGCGACATCGAGCTGACGGTGTGGTGAACGCGCCGTCTATCGCTTATCCTGGCCGACGCTGGCCGCATCCTTGAACCGACGCCGCATGGGTTATTCGACCGCCGAACTGCGAGGGATGGAGGCTGCTGCCGAAGACGCGGCGACGCGTGGTGCAACGCATGGCATCCCGGAGGCAGCCGCGCGGGTTGGCGATGTTGGCGATGTCACCGAACGGCGCGGCATCGCGCGCGCAAAGCACGAGACCACGGCAAGCGTTGCCGCGCACGCCACTTCGAACGCCGCCTCGGCCGACACTTCACAAACCGCCTCACACGCTAGCGCGCCACACGCTACCGCAACAGCCGCATCCATTGCCGCGCTGCGGCTTCGCGCCGTGCCGCCGCTGGCCGCGCGCGTGGCGCGGCTCGTCTGCGATGCGGGCACCGCGCGACGTCTCCAGCGCGACGTCGCCATCGTCGCCTGGCAAGCCACGCTCGAAGCCTCAGCCGACAGCATCAGCGCGCCCTTTGAACAACCGGGCGTGCTCGATCTCGCCCATTCTGCCGGCGCGATTCGCGTCCTGTTCGATCTGGCCGAGTACCCCGCGCTCGACATCGCCGCGCTGCCTGACGGTTCGCTCGCACCCACGCCCGGCGACGCGGCGCGTGCATTGCGCATCGCGGTCGCGGGTGTGCTCCTCGAACCGCTGCTCAAGCGTCTCGAGTCGCTCGGCCTCGCAGGCATGCATGTCACGCAGCTCGCGCGCGGCACGGCCCATGCGTTCAATCAGCCCGACACACGAGATTGCGCGGCATTCAGCGTCACTTTCTCGCTCGACGGAACACGGCATCGCGCGCGCGTGCTGCTCACGGCGCCTGTTGTAGATGCGCTCGAAGCATTGCACGCCGCGCGTACTGCCCGTCATGCCGCCGGTGCGTTCACGGCGCACGCTGCATCGCAGATACAGCGCAGCGCACCGCCGTTTGCCGACTGCATCGTGCCGGGGCGTCTGATACTCGGCTCCCGGCGCCTGCCCGTCGACACGCTGCGCGCGCTCGAACCTGGCGACGTACTGCTGCGTTCGCTGCCGGCCAATTTGCGCGCGCTGCTGCCGGGCTGCGAAGCCAGTCACACCGACGAAGCGTGCGCCACCCACGCCGCCGAAGGCCACGCCGCTCACGCCGCGGAGGGCGCCTTCACTCACGTTACCGAAGGCCGCTCCATTCACGCCACCGCGGGCCACGCCGCGCCGCTCGCGCAGCCCGCGAGCGCCACCGTGGCCTGGGGCTCGCCCGGCCTGATGCGCGTGCACGCGCAAGTCAACATGGAAGGCCGCAGGCTTTCACTCACGAAGGAGCCCGTCATGACCGATGAGCTGGATCCCGTTCGCCCGGACGATCTGCTCGCGCCGGATCAACATTCGAATCCGATCCACATCGGCGAACTCGATCTGCCCGTGCAGTTCGAAGTCGACACGGTTGCGCTGCCGCTCTCGCAACTGTATGCGCTGCGCCCCGGCTATGTGCTCGAACTGCCGACCCCGGTTGCCGAAGCGCAGCTCAAGCTGGTCACGCACGGCCAGACCATTGGCTATGGCGAACTGGTCACCGTGGGCGACCATCTCGGCATCCGCATCCTGCGCATGGCGCACGGCGATGGTCCAGTTCAGTGACATTACCGGGCTGCTGATCGTCATCGTCGCGATCAGCCTGGTCCCTTTCGTCGCCATGGTCGTCACCTCGTACGCCAAGATCGTTGTCGTGCTCGGCCTACTGCGCAATGCACTCGGTGTGCAGCAGGTGCCGCCCAACATGGTGCTCAACGGCGTGGCGATACTCGTATCGCTCTACGTGATGGCGCCCGTCGGCATGCAGGCCATGCAGTCGATGCAGGGCCAGGCGATAGCCGGCCAGCCGACCCAGGCGCTGATCCAGGTCTTCAGCGCCGCGCGGGAACCGTTCCGCACGTTCCTGCAGAAGCACACCAACGAACGCGAGAAGCGCTTCTTCATCCGCTCGGCGAATGTGGTGTGGCCGAAAGACGCCGCGTCGAGCCTGCACGAAAACGATCTGATCGTGCTCGCGCCGGCCTTCACGCTCACAGAACTCACCGACGCGTTCAAGATCGGCTTTCTGCTCTACATTGCCTTTATCGTCATCGACCTGATCATCGCCAATGTGCTGCTCGCCATGGGCCTGAACCAGGTGACGCCCACCAACGTGGCCATTCCGTTCAAGCTGCTGCTGTTCGTCGTGATGGACGGCTGGTCGACGCTGGTTCACGGCCTCGTGATGACCTATCGCTAGCGCGGCCTCCTCGCGCGAAGAACTCGGGACAACCGGCACATGGATATCGACACGCTCGTTCGCTTCACGACTCAGGGCATGCTGCTGTGCATGTACATTTCGCTGCCCATCGTGATCGTGGCCGCGCTCGTGGGGCTCGGCGTGTCGTTCCTGCAGGCGATCACGTCGATGCAGGATCAAACGCTCTCGCACGGTGTGAAGCTGATTGCGGTGACGATAGCTATCGTGATCGCCGCGCCGTTTTCGGCGGCGGCGCTGCTGCACTTCGCCAACGAGATCATGCACACCGCGGTGCCGCAATGACGCGCGTCGGTTACCACGCGCCCACTGCCTCGCTCGCAGCGCAGGCGCAGACGACTCGCGAGCGGTCGCAGCAGAGCACCGTCGCGCGCTTCGCGGTGCTGTATCGCGGCACGATCAGCTTCAGTTATGCCCGCACGCAACAGATGGCGCTGCGCGGTTCGCTGCTCGCGCGCAGGCTCGCGGCGCTCAACGCGCGCAAGCGCAATGCGGCACGCCGCGCCGGCATGCGCCGGCCGCTTGTCGCGAGCGGCAACGAGGCGAGCGGGCACGCGCCGGACGGCGGCGACTGCGGTCGCATCACGCGCGACGGCGGCGGTGGCCGCGGCAGCGGCGCACCACCGCATGACGGCCACGACGGCGCAGACGGCGATGAGGGCATGTCGCGCGCGCAGATTCGCGCGCGCAGTGGACACACAGCAGTTGCGCCACCCGCGCCTGGCGTGCTGCAGAAATTCGTCGCTGCACAAGGGAGTTCTACGGACATTCCGGAGACGCTGCCACGTCTGTGGTGCGACGCGCTGCTCGCGTTGCGCGATGAAGCCGCCGCGCGTCCGCGCGCGCCGCTCGATGCGATGCTGCACGAGTGCTTCATCGATCTGCTTGCCGTGCAGCTGCAAAACGGTGTGTGCGGCGATACGAGCATGGGCACATGGAGACAGCGGCTGATCGATGCGTCGGGGATGCGAGGCGCGGCCGCGCCAGGCGAGGCATCTGAAACGCGAAGTGCGGCCGGGCAAGCCGACGCATCTGCCGAAGAAATCAGCCGCGCCGGCCGCCTCAATCTGCTGATGCCACTATTGCTGCTCAGCTACGCCAGACCCTCGACACCGCTCATGCGCGAGCGCGCCTTGAACGTGCGCATCGTGCAGCGCGGCATGGCGCTCACGGCTGCCGAACACGGCTGATGCAGCGCGTCGCGATAGCGCCCGTGCGCGGTTTCGCTTTCCATGTATCTGCTTCGCATTGTGTGCCGGAACGTCATCGGCGGCGGCTAGAGTGAGTGTCGAAGGCGTGCCGCTGCGCGCCCCATCATTCCTTCAACGGGCTTTTCATGACGAAGCTGCTGCGTATCCTGACTGGCGTGCATGCCGGCGCGGAACTGCGTCTCAGCGCCGGCACTCACCGCATCGGCGCGGACGACGACGCCGACATCCGCATCTCCGACTGGCGCGGCGACGACGTGTCGCTCGTCGTCGATGCAAGCGGCGTGGTGAGCGCGCGTCGCATGCTGCCGGTCGTGGCCCTCGCCCAGGACGAGCCCGACGCCGACGAAAACAGCAAGACAGACACTCACACAAGAAGCCGCAACGACGGCAATCAGGGAGCCGGCCACGCAGCGCAAGACGACGACGAGCCGGGCACGGTCATTCTGCTCGAGTTCGTACCGATGCAGTTCGGCGATACCGTCATCTGCATAGGCTCGGACGACGCCGCGTGGCCGAGCGACCTAGACCTGCTCTCCACGCTGCTCGTGAAGCCGGACGAAACCCGGCGCGCCGCCGAGCGCTCGCGCCGCCGCAAAATGACCGGCATCGTTTCCGGGTGCGCGATGCTCGGCGCCGTGCTGGTCATCGGCTCCGTGATGCTGACGACGGCCGTGAGCCGCGCCGCGTTGCCGCGCGACGCGGGGGACCTCGCGCAGCGCGTGAATCTCGAACTGGCCGCCGCTCACATGAAGGAACTGCACGCGCAGGTGCGCGGTTCGACGGTGATCGTCAGCGGCATGGTCGCGACAGCCGACGAAGACGCGCAAGTGCGCAAGATGCTGATGCGGATATCGCCGAACCGTATCGTGCGCCACTACGACATCGCGCAGAACGACGTGCGCAATATCGCGGATTCGCTCGCCATGCAGGGGCTCAAAGTGCTCTACACGGGGCGCGGGATCTTCGAGATCAGCGGCAAGGCCGCCAATCCGCGCGAGGTCGAAGCGGCCGTTGCCCGCATGCGCCACGATCTCAGCGACAACGTGAAGAACGTGCGTGTGAGCGTCGCGCAGGCGGAAGACACATTGCCCTCGGCGCCCTCGTTCTCCTTCCTCATGTCCTCCGACGATGTGCGCTACGGTCAGACACCCGACGGCGTCAAGCATATCTACACAGTGCCGGAAGACCCGGCTTCATCGACCTCCGCCGCAGCGAATGGTCTTGCCGCTGCCGGCGCAAACAGCACAGCAGACAGCACGGCAAACCTCGCGGCAAACAGCGCAGCCACTATCGACACAAGCGCACCGGGCAGCATCGGCGCGGGTTCCGCGATGCCGGCGCCTGCCGACGGCCCGACGATAGTCGGCAGCGGCGCCGCGCGCGGCGTGATGCAGCCCGTCGAGAACATTCCCGCGACCCCGCCCTCGCCCGCGCGTGCCGCGAACACCACCGCCTACCTGCCGCTACCGAAGTGAGGTTTCCCATGACGCAGACATCGAACATCTACGCACCGCTCGAAGCGTGCGCCGCCGACTTCAACGATCTGCAGAAGACGCTCGCCGATCCGGCCGGCGGACCGCGTCTTGCCGCGATACGCGAGGCGCTCGAAGCGACTGCGAAAAACGTGGGCGAAGCACACGGCGCAACCGAGCTCGACCGCAACGATCTCGCGAAGCTGTATCGCGGTCTGCTTGCCGCGGGCCGCATCGTCGGTCAACTTGCGGACAAACGCGGCGCGGCCTGATGCGCGCCACCGGCGCGAGCGCCGGGTACGAGGCTCGCCCTGTGCGGCGGCGGCTGGCTGTCGCACAGGGCAGCATTCACAGGGCAGCATTTCTTCTTAACCGGAAAACGAGGAGGTCTTATGTCTATCGGTCCAGCAATGGGTGCGATCACCGGCATGGCCGCGCAAGGCAGCACCGCTGCCATCGGCGCGGCGCAGGCCACGCTGCAGATGTCGCTGGCGGGCGCGGTGGCCAACACCATGAAAACCGCCGGTCAGACGATCCAGGGCGGCACTGGGCACTAAAGCGCACTAAAGCGCAAACTTCGCAGTCCCGCGGTGCCGGTTCGCGAGGACCGGCGGTCCCTGTGCTTGCAGGGTCTCGCCTCACTCGCCGTGCTGTCTGTTGCAGGCCGCCGGTTGCAGGGCTGCGTCATGTTTTGCCGGCCGGCTCGCGGTTCGCCGCGTGCCGGCTTCTTGCGTCGTCGATATGATTTTTTGTAAGCTGCGCGGGCGTGCTACTTGGACATCAACGATAGTTCGGATCGCTATGCATTATTGGTGCGGGACCTGTGCGCAACGGTCGGCCTCGCGGATGCCGAGCATGTGTTGCGCACGCGCTCCGTCGAGGTGGAAGGCTTCGATGTGCGGCTCGAACACTTCGAGAACGATCTGGACGCGCTGTACGCCAATTTCCATTACGGCACGGTGACGGCGGGCCGCACGCTCGTCGTATTCCGGCTGATGCTCGAGGCCAACCTGCTGATCTACGCGCAGGACCAGGCGCAACTCGGACTGGATACGGATACCGGAGGCATCGTGCTGGTGTTGCGCGTGCCGATGACGCACGACGTCGACGGTGCCGTGCTCGCAGATCTGCTCGCGCATTACGCCGAGCATGGCCGCTATTGGCGCAAGAGCATCATCGAGTCGACGGATGAGATGTTCGAAGGGATTGTCGCCGGAGAGTTTACCTGGCTGCGCGCGTGAAGTGAGGCGCCCGCGGAAAAGGCGCGCTCAGCGGCAGGCGTGGACTATGGAGTCCCCGCCATGCGGCTTGCTCGACTACAGCGCCGCAGCGCCGCGGCCAACTCAGGTCGCGCCATGAATGACGTGCCCGACATGCTTGGTGAATTCGACCAGCGCCTCCAGGTTGGCAAGCATCTGGCTCGCCGCCGCTCGGTCGAATGTGCTGTCAGCGATCGGCGGCGCCTCGGAGAACTGCGTTTGCACGGGCCGAACCGGCAACGTGCGCGTCCATGACGACGCAACGTCGTCACCCGCGTGTGCTGCGCCTGGCATGATCACCACGACGCCCGGCTTGCGCAGGACCGGCAATCTGTCGCCGTCCTTGCGCGACAGGCTGATTTTGACCGGGCCTTGTGGCGGCGCGATGTCGCGCAGCGGCGCGAGTTCCCCCGCAAGCATCACGCGTGTCGGCACGAGCGCGGCGCGTCCGGCAGCTTTCTCGTGCGTCGCCCGGTTGTGCGTGCCTTCAATGCCGCCGACGCTCGCCGCCGGCAATGCGGCAATGGCCTTGCTGTTCACGGTTGCATTCTCCCTGGTTCGGCGCGGCAAATCGACGTATGCCGCCATTGGGACACCTTAGCGTCCGCTGGCGCGACACGTTTCTCGCAGCGCGAAAATGCAGCAGGCGATGCGAAGCGCGACGGCGCATGCTGTCCGCGAATTTATGCGGCTTCGTGTTGCCACGGTCTCCTCAAGCGCCTTCGCTCGCGTGTCCGGATCTGCGACGACCGCGACATGCCCGGCATCCGGGTATCGACAATCGCAATGAATGCCATGCCTGAACATGCCTTTGCTAACACGTTCGCATTCGCGTGTGCGCCTTCGCGACGGCCGCGTCGGGCTCGGCACCCGGGCATCGACAATCGCATCAAACGCCTTGCGTGGAGGTTGCCGATGTCACCATTCCGCTTTCCAGCCCTGATCGAATCCGCCGACTTGCTAATGCGGCCGCCAGAGCCGCGCGACGCCCAAGCGCTATTCGACGAAATGCTCGGCGACGTCGCGACGACGCGCCACCTCAGTTTCCGGCGCCATACGACGCTGGACGAAACGCTCGCGTTCATCGACGATTCCGCGCAAGGCTGGCGCAGCGGCGAACTGATCCGCTGGGTTCTCGAGGACCGCGCGAGCGGCCGGCTCACCGGCATGATCGAACTGCGGCCGCATCCGCCGCGCGTGGAAGTCGGCGTGATGATCAGCCGGCGCGGCGGTGCACGTCGCCGGCGCGCCGGGCTCCATGCGCTGCGCAAGCTGCTCGCATGGATGCTCGCGCAACCGCCGATTCTGCGCATCTACGCGTATTGCGCGGTGGATGGCGACGCGCACAGCAGCATGGAAAAGCTCGGCTTCACGCTCGAAGCGAAGCTGACCAATTACGAATGCCGGCCCAATCTCGGCGTGCTGGCCGGCGACAGCTACCTCTACGCGATGACGCGTCCATTGCAGGCACTCGACGACACACCCGCGACCCGCTGGCTCGCCGAATACGCGGCGCTCGAGGCCGACCTCGAGCCGGGCGACATCGACGCTGTATCGGATGCGCTCGTGCATGCGCAGGAGCCGCGAATCGCCGCTTCGTAATTCGGCGCGGCGCTTCGCATCGCGCGGCGCTGTACCACCCCGGCTGTCACATTGCGAGGACATAGTGCAACGCGGTCTCCTTCTGCCGCGTCGACATGTTCCGCTATCGTCTGCTCGATGTTTCGTCCACTGACAGCCTGCTCGAGAATGCGCCCGCCGCAGCGCAACCGGAGGAAGCAACCGCGCCGGTGCAGCCGACGCAGCGGCGCATGCCTGGGTGGGTCCGCGCTTCGCTGGCGCGGCCGGCGCGGATCGTCGGCGCGCGGCGCGTCGAGTTGAGCACGGCCCTGTTTCAGCACAGCACGCATGGCAGCGCGTCCGGACCCGAGCATCACGCACCAGGCGACCGCCGCTTTCCCCCGGTCAATGCCGCACGACATGCGCGGCGCGAAAGCGGTCCGCTCGCGGATACCGGAGTGCTGGCTGCGCGCGCCGCGTCTGTGTCGAGTGTGCGTGGGGCCGAGGCGGAGGTGGAGTCTGCCGGCGACGCGCAACGCCCTTCGGCCGCACATGAAAGAGGCGCACAGGCAGCAGCGGCATCGCAGGCGCTGCGCATCGACACTGTCATGACGCGTGCCGATCTCGCTGCTTATGTGCAGCAGCGGTTCAATGACGGTGCTGATTTCACCGCCATTGCGCAGCACCAATCGAACCCACCAGCCCATCAGACCGCCGACGCAACGGCCCTCGCCGAGCGTCTGTACCGGCTATGCGCAACAGCCGGGCACGCTCGCGCTGTTGCGCCACGCGGCAATGATGCCGCCGACGCCACGGACTCCGACGACACTCAGGCTGCGCTGCGCGGCGCGCTGCTCGCCGACGCGCTCGCCCGGGCGGGCGCGACCGATTGCCGGTCGGCGCATCTGACGATTGAGCGCATTGGCATGCTTGACTTCGCCGCACCGCATCTTCGTTCCTCGGACAGCGGCGCCGAACGCGAGGCATGGCGCGCGGCGCGTGTGCTCGCGCGCTCCGGCGAGGGCCGCGAGATACTCGCGGCATTGCGCACGGCGACGTTCAATCCATACCGCGATGAGTTGCAGCGCCTGGGCATCGAGGTGCTCCTCACGAGCGCCAATGCACTGGAGCCGATCGCTATCGACGATCCTCTCGCGATGAGCGACCCGGCGACCAGCGACCCGGCGCCCGGCGCGCTCGCGGCCCGCGTGAGCGCGAAGCAGGCGCCCCGCAGAAGCGAAACCGGCGAGAACGCTGTGGCCCGCACGAGCGAGACTGCCAACAAATCAGCCCCAGGCATCAGCACGCCTAATGGAGCCCTGACCACGCTCGCCGCCCGCGCATTCGACGCCGCCTCGACCCTGCTCGCCCACGGACGCGACGCATTGACAGCCGATCAACAAGGCGCGCTGTTCGCGTGGCGCCAGTCGTTCAGCGCAAACGGCCGCCATAGCGATCTTTCGCAAACGAGGCAACGCCTCGCCCGCTTTGTCGGAAACACGATTCCACGCGTCGGCGAAAAACGCTGGAAGACCTTGTTGCCGCGCATGTTCCGCGGCCGGCACGGCTCGCCGCTCTCGGCGTTGCGTCTGGGCACGCAAGGCGTGCCGCGCCAAACCATCGCGGCAGAACAGGCGAAGGTGCGCAAGCACCTGCAAGCGGCGCTGCCGCAGTTGCTGCAAAGCCCGGCGATGAATCCGCGTGCCGCGCTCGCGCATGCGCGACCCGAAGCATCGCTCGTGGAACTGGCGGCGCTTTGCGTGTGGCTCGAACGCGGCGGTTTTCCGCCCGGCCGTCTCGACGACGACGCCCTGCGCGCGATTGTGCAGCGCGCTCACTCGATGTGCGAAGAGGCGCTGCAGCCCCTGCCCGCCGGCGCGGACGCCGCGGCATCGGCGGCACACTTCGCGGTGGCGCGGCGCGTGCGCGCGAGGGCCCGCGAGGCCACTGCTAGCTGGCTCGCCATGACGCCGCAGCAGCTCGCGCGGACCAAACCGTTCCGCTCGATCGTCAAACGGCCGTTCACCGTCGAGCGGCTTGCGGTGTGGGGCAAGGTCGCGGGCCTGCCTGAGCATGCGCCGTTCTGGCACACGGTGAATGAACTGCACACGGCCACTCAGCACGAGCCGGACGCACGCGCCGCAAACAATGTCGACGACGTGCGAGAGACGCTGCTCGACGTAGCCGCGAACCTGCAATCGGGGCAGCGTCTGCGGCTCACGGACGGCGGGCGCCAAGGCGTCAGCACGCGCGGGCTGAACATGACCGTGGAAACCGTGCTGCGCGGCCACGGCATGCCGGTCTCGCCGCGCCTCGATTTGCGCGCGTCGCGCACGCGCGAGGCGGTGGTCGACATCAGCCGCTCGACGCATGGCGCGGCGATTTTCATCGGCACCGCGAAGTCGAGCATGCGACACGTCGGCGCGGGGCTCCTCGTCGGCTATGACGTGACGACCGCATTGACGACGCTGCGCGCGGGTCTCGTCGCGAACGCCACGCTGCATGCGCGTGAACTGAGCGAGCCGCGCGGCGTGACGCTGCGCGTGGCGCGCCGGCTATTGCCGGACGGCAGCGGCTACGACGACGCGACGCTGCGCGCGAAGCTGGCCGGCATCGTCGAGCATCTGTTCGACGAATCGGGCGGCTCGCACGACGACGGACCCGAGGGTGTCTGGAACCGCCTGGCGTCGCGCTACTGGGACGACCCGGACGTGTCGGTCAGCTGGACGGACGCGCACACGCTCGTGCGGCGACGCGGCGTTACGCTCGACGCAAACGCCACCGTCAAGGTCGCGAGTTTTGGCGGCGAAACGCTCGTCGATCCACACAGCGGCGAGCGCACGCGTCCGTTGTCGGCGCGCACCGGGCCGTCGGCGGGCGGCGGCTGGCAGCGCTCGCGGCAGAGCGCGCAGGTGCTGGAGCACAGCGGTCGTGTGCAGGTCGAAGAGCACCGCGTCGGCATAGGCAGTCAGTGGCAGTTGCGCGGCGGCATCGCGCCGGGCTTTTCTCATCCACTCGATGCCGAAGGCCGGCACACCGTGGGGCTTTTTTCAATCGACGCCCCGGCCGCGACCATGGCGCTGCGCGAACGCAACCGCTCCGCGAAGCTGCTGCTGGTGCGCGACGATGGGCGGCTCAATCATCGCGGCTCCATTCTCGACATCGAGTATCAGGACGCGCGCACCTACACGCGCGCCGTCGACGAAGCGCGCGGCGAACTGATCGCGCTGTTCGCCGCCGAGGCCATCGCGCGACGCGAACGCAATGAGGCGCTGGGCGGGAGGCGGCGGGCGCCTGGTGCGCCGGATGCACTTCATGCACCTTATGCGCCTCATGCGCCTCATGCGCCTTCGCCCGAGGCGCAGGCCGGCGAGCGCATCGACGAGCATCTGGCGAACGTGCGCAGAAACCAGCGTCCCAATCTGACTTATGTGCAGCGCTACCGGCTGCGCCGGCATGCCGCGTTGCGGCTCGACGCCAATCACGCGGCGCTCGTGCAAGCAGACGGCGACCCGTGGCTTCAGGCGCGTATCGCCGAGACTAACGCGAGCATTCTCGACCACCCCGCTTCGTGGATGGCCACCGAGCTGAAGGTGAAAGAGCGCAATGCGAGCGCGCGTAGCTTCGGCCCGAACGTGGTGCTGCAACTGACGACACGCACCGGCGCGGTCGGCGACCGCGAGATCGTGACCGAAGGTGTGCCGTTCGCTGTGCTTGAGACGTTGGATCGGTGAGTAAGGTTGCGCGCTTCGTGCGGGCGGTGCGAGGTTCGCATCAACGCGCGCAGGTCCGTGCGACGAGACGACAATCGACTGATTGAGCCGTTCGGCGGCACAGGAGGAATCATGTCGACTCCGGTTGGCGGTAGTGCGCAATCGCCCGATCCGCGCATCGAGTATGGGCAATATGGTCCGCAACCCCCTTACGATGGCGACTCGTCGCCTCGCGCGAAGCGTCCTCGCGACGCTCGGGTTCAGCCGGGCTCGAACTCGCCTATTGATGACCTGCGGCGCGCGGGCAGCGGTAGGACCGCGGGTGGCGCGCACAGGGTGCAATGGGGTGTGGGCGGGGATGGTGATGCCGGCAGCGCTGGCGGTCCCCGCCCAACTCGCGGGCCATTTCCCGACGGGTCCGGCGCACACAGTTCCAGCGCGGCCGGCCAGCCGCATCCTCCGCAGCCCCCTTATCCACCGCCTCCACCGCAAGCGCCAAACTATCAGGGGCGTGCGCAAAGCCTGTGGCAAAGTAATCCAGGTGCAAAGCGATGGGCGCTGGTGGCGGGCCTGATGACGATACCGTCGGTCTTGTCGCTCGGCATGATGGGCGGCGGCATGTCCCCCGGTGCGATGACTGCGCTGTTCGGCCTGAGCTCGATCGCGGAAATGGGTCTGGTCGGCATGCTGCTGTTTCGCGCGAGCCGTGGCGCGGGCCAGTTCGCCGGGCGTTGGGGCCAATATGGACAGCAGCCGGGCTCGTATGCGCAGCCGTGGCAAGGTGGTCCACAGGCGCCTTATGCCGGCGCGCCAGGTCAGGCGCCGTTTCCGCCCCCACCCTATGCGGGGCCAACTCCCTGGCAAGCCACAGGTTGGCAACAAAACGCGGCAGCGCAAGCCTGGCCTTCGGCCGGGGCGCAGCCTGGCTCCTGGCAACAGCCCGACCCTGCTTCACAGTCCGGATGGGGGCCGTCGTTTCCGCCACAACCACAACCACAACCGCGAGCGTACCCGGCTGCGGCTCCGCCGCCTGCGGGCCGCACCGGCTGGGAGCAGCGGCCCGCTGAAAACGGCGCGCCGCCCACAGCGCGCCCGCCGGCCCCGCCTCGACCGGCGTCGCCGCCTGCTGGATGGCCGACCGTCGGCGACTAGAGCGGCTCCGGCGCCCGGCGCCCGCGCGCGTGGCCGCCCGACGCCGAACCGCGTGGCAACCAGGCTTCTGATTGAGCATGCTGGCCCACGCATCTGCGTGTCAGCACTAGCATCACCTCCAACACCCCACTTCGCCGCACCGCAAACCGTTTCGCGCCTGCAAGCTTCCTGCATGGACGGATTTTTACGCTCGATCAGGTCAACTCGTATCGGACGAAGCCATGTCGCTTGCTCCCAGCGTGCAACAGTTTCTCGTGCGACGCGCGAGCGCCGGCGCGCAGACCCTCGATGCCGTCGACCTGCGCAACGCGCGGCAGCGTTTCGATTACTACACGCCGCTCGGCGACGTGCCGCCGCGTGCGCTCGCGGCCGTCGAGGACATCAGCATCGAAACGCGCGACCACGCCCAGCTGGACGCGCGCATCTACTATCCCGCGCCGCCGTGCTGGGCCGATCCACAACCGGCGTTGCTGTTCTTTCATTCGGGCGGCTATGTGGTGGGCAGCGTTGCAACCGCCGACGCGCTATGCCGCACGCTCGCCGACGAAGCTGGCTGCGCGGTGGTCTCGGTCGGCTATCGGCTGGCACCCGAATATCGCTTCCCCCATGCCGTCGACGATGCGCTCGACGCGCTCCACTGGCTGCATCGCAACGCGGCTTCGCTCGCCGTCGACGGCACGCGGCTCGCCGTCGGCGGCGAAAGTTCGGGAGCCACGCTCGCAGCAGTCTGCGCTGTCAACGCGCGCGACAGAGGCATTCGCCTCGCGCTGCAACTGCTGGTTTATCCGGCGCTGTCGGCGGGAATGGATACGGAAGCGCATCGCCGCTATGGCGACGGCTATTTTCTGTCGCTCGATATCATCCGCTGGATTCAGCGCCATTACCTCGCCGACGCCGACGACCGCCGCGACTGGCGCTTCGCGCCGCTCGACGGCGACCGCGATGCGCCGCGCGACTGGAGCGGGCTCGCGCCCGCATGGATCGTCTCGGCGGAATACGACCCGCTGCAGGACGAGCACGCGCGCTACGTGGAAAAGCTCAGGCGCTACGGCAACGAGGCCAGCGTTGTCTATTATGCGGGCATGATTCACGGCTTTTTCTCAATGGGCGGCATGATTCCCGAGGCATCGCTTGCACATCGCGACGCCGCCCGCATGCTGCGCTCAGCGTTGTGCATCCCTTGACGCGGACACGCGCTCGATTCCGCCAGCGCTGCCGCGCCGCTCAGGCAGCACGTTCCACGAACGCAGGATTGCCGCGATCTGCCGCGCGTAGCGGTCGCGCAATGCGGGCGTCGCCGAATGGTAGGCGCCCACCGCGGCCCACGTGTTGCCGTACTTCACGATCATCCGCCGCAATTGCCACGCGGCGATGTAGATGTTCTTGCACGGCGCCATCAGTTCGTCGCGCGTAATGCCGTAGCGCGACAGCGCGCCAAGATGAATCGAGTTGATCTGCATGACGCCGTAATCGGTCGAGCCGTTCGCGTTCGCATGCGTCGCGCCGGGCTGGTTGCGTGACTCCTGCCACGCAATCGCGCGCAGTATCAGCGGATTGACGTGCTGATAGGCGGCGGCATCGTCGAAACAGTTGGCATGCGCGGGCACGGCGACGCTCGCCGCGCAAGCCATTGCGATCCCCGTGGCATATGCATGCACGCGCGACGCGCAACGCTCATGTGTGGCGCGCGTGTCGACCCGACGACTCGGGCGCAAAGTGGAAAGAATGGACATTGCCATAAGAACGCGCGTTGCGAATCGGGCTCTCATCATGCCCCGAGGCTTGCGCGCGACACGCTATGCGCGCGAACCGCGGCGCGGCCGTGCGAAGCGCGCCTATTCCATCTGCGGTGATTTGCTTACGGCGAAAGATCGGTTCGTCGGGCTCGCGGCCGCAGGTAGGATGGCTCGGCGTATGCACTTCTAACCTTTCCGCCTGCCATGTCCACGATAAAAACGCCGAACCATCGCCGCTCATTCATCAAACTTTCCGTGGGCGCCGCCGCGGCCGTGGCAACGGTCGCCTCTGCGCCGTTCGTCGCGCCGCTTGCGTTCGCGCAGGCGCCGTCGCAAAGCGGGCCGCGCTCTCTGCGGATCGGCAATCAGAAGGGCTACCTGAATTTGCTGAAGGGGCGCGGCACGCTCGAAAAGCGGCTTGCGCCGCTCAACGTATCGGTGAGCTGGACGGAGTTTGCCGCCGGCCCGGTGCAACTCGAGGCGCTGAACGTCGGCTCGATCGATTTCGGCGATGTGGGCGAAGCGCCGCCCATTTTCGCGCAGGCCGCTGGCGCGCCGCTCGCCTATGTGGCGGCCACGGTTCCGCGTCCGCAATCCGAAGCGGTACTCGTGCCGCCGGGCTCGCCGATCCGCACTGTGGCGGACCTGAAGGGCAAGAAGATCGCCCTCAACCGGGGCAGCAACGTCCACTACTTTCTGGTCAAGCTGCTGCGTCAGCATGGCCTGCAATACGCGGACGTGAACGTGGCTTTCCTTGCGCCCGCCGACGCGCGCGCGGCGTTCGAGCGCGCATCCATCGATGCATGGGTGATCTGGGACCCGTTCTTTGCGGCGGCGCAGAAGTCGCTCGGTGCGCGCGTGCTCGCGGATGCGAGCGGCGTCGTCGGCAATCGCGGCTACTACTTTTCGTCGCAAAGCTATGCGGCGAAAAATCCCGACGTGATCCGGATCGTGATCGAGGAAATCGAAAAGGTCGACCAGTGGGGCAGCCGCAACAAGGATCAGTTGTCGAGCGAACTGGCGCAGCTCTGGGGCTTGCCAAAGCCGGTCGTGGATGCCGTCGTGGCGCGTCAGCAGTTCGGCACTGAGCGCATCACGCGCGCGATTCTCGGCGAGCAGCAGCAGATAGCGGATGCGTTTCTCGACCTGGGCCTGATTCCCAAACACGTCGACGTGCTGCGGGCCGGGCCGCCGAATCTCGCCTGATGTCCGGACACTGCGGACCCTGCGGACCGTGCAGACCGTGCGCCAGCCCCGCAAGCCATCCGGCCGCCGCTTAAAAGCGCGCCGCAAGAACCGTGCGGCAAGTGCTTCAATGAAAAGCTCCGCGAAACTTCGGGTTGCTCTCCTGAAGGCCGTGGACTACATCTAAAGCCGGGGCGCATCCGGCGCGTTCAGCGCGGCTGAGCCCGCCGAGGCCGCGCCCCGAGTCCGCCAGAGGAGAAACCGTCATGGGTATGCGCCCCGATCCCACCTTTCACGCGTCGCCGCGCCTCGCCATGGATGCGCCCGCGGAAGAATACGCGTACACGCTGCTGCTGAGCCCCGATTTCTCGCAGCCGGACGCGCTCGCTGTCATCGACGTGAAGCCCGGCTCGCCGACGTATAGCCAGGTGGTTCACACCGTGCCGGTGCCGAACAAGGGCGACGAATTCCATCATTTCGGCTGGAATGCGTGTTCGTCGGCGCTCTCGCCGCTCACGGGCCACGCCTTTCTGGAGCGGCGCTATCTGATCATTCCGGGCATGCGCTCGTCGCGCATCTATATCGTCGATACGAAGCCGCATCCGACCGAGGCGAAGATTCACAAGATCATCGAGCCCGAGGAAATTTTCCGCAAAACGGGCTACTCGCGTCCGCATACCGTCCATTGCGGACCCGAAGGCATTTACGTCAGCACGCTCGGCGGCGCGGGGCCGGACGGCACCGGGGGGCCTCCGGGCATCTTCATCATGGACTGCGAAACATTCGAGGTGCTTGGCCGCTGGGAGATCGACCGTGGTCCGCAACAGAAGCACTATGACTTCTGGTGGAACCTGCCGCGCGACTACATGGTGTCGAGCGAATGGGCGCTGCCGCCGCAATTCGAAAACGGCATCGTTGCCGAGGACCTGCTCGCGAACAGATACGGGCACGCCGTGCACTTCTGGGACCTGCGCGCCCGGCGCAACGTGCAGACGATAGATCTCGGCGCGAATCATCAGATGGCGCTCGAGGTGCGGCCCGCGCACGATCCGAGCCGCGAGTACGGCTTTATCGGCGTGGTGGTGGACACAACCAACCTGGAAGGCTCGATCTGGACCTGGTGGCGCGAAGGCGGACAGTTTCACATCGAGAAGACCGCGACCATCGCGCCGGAGCCCGCCGACCCCGCATCGCTGCCGCCGCTGCTGCAGGGCTTCGGCGCGGTGCCGCCGCTCGTCACGGACATCGATCTTTCCATCGACGACAAATTTCTCTACGTCGCCTGCTGGGGCACCGGCGAAATGCGCCAATACGACGTGAGCGAACCGCGCAAGCCGAAGCTCGTGGGTTCGGTGCATCTCGGCGGCATCGTGCGGCGCACGCCGCATCCGAACGGCGAGGCGTTCGCGGGCGGCCCGCAGATGGTCGAGATCAGCCGCGACGGCAAGCGCGTCTACTGGACCAACTCGCTTTACTCGACCTGGGACAACCAGTTCTATCCGAACGGCGTGCCCGCCGCGCAGGTCATGGCGCACGCGGACCCGGCAGGCGGCCTCACGCTCGCGGACGATTTCTGGGTGAAGTTTCCCGACGGCTATCGCGCGCACCAGATTCGCCTGGAAGGCGGCGACTGCTCGACCGATTCGTTCTGCTACCCGTCGGTGGGCGTTTGAGCGCAAGCTGGTCGCAAACCGGCCTCTGGCTTGCGGTCGTCGCAAGCGGTTGTTATCACGGCGTCAATCCGGCGATGGGCTGGCCGCTCGCCGTATCGAACGCGCTGATGCAAAGGAAGGCGTCCGGCCTGTTGAGCGCCCTCTGCTGGCTCGGCGCCGGACATCTGCTGGCGATCCTTCTGATGATGCTGCCCTTCGCGATGCTCGGCATGCTGCTCGCGTGGCAACGCGAAATCCAGGCGGGCGCCAGCGCGCTAGTGATCGGCTTCGGCGTTGTTTTGCTGGTGCGGCGGCGTCATCCGCGTGTGCTCGCGCGCATCGCGCCGTCGCGGCTCGCGCTCTGGTCGTTTGCGATTGCGCTAGCGCATGGCGCGGGACTGATGCTGGTGCCGATATACCTCGGCCTTTGCCGTGCCGACGAACTTGACCGCGCGCACGAAGCCGCGCGGGCGCTGATGCAGTCGCGACTCGGCATGGCGCTCGTCGTCTCCGGCGTGCATGCGGCCACGATGATGCTCGCGGGCGGGTTCATCGCGTGGCTCGTCTACCGTTATCTGGGGCTCAGGTTCGTGTTGCGCAGCTGGTTCAATCTGGACACGGTGTGGGCCATCAGTTTCATTCTGGTCGGCACGCTGGCGCTCGTTCTCAATGCCGGTGATTTGTCAAGCTCGTGAAGGGACCGGGCTGCGCGTTTCGCCGTCCGGTCCTCTCACGGTATGACGCTACAAGGCTGCTACAAGCGCCGTGATCTGATCGGCCGACATCGCGCCGCGATAGATGCGGAACTCGTCGATCGATCCATGGAAGTACTGGTCTCCCGAATACTGGAAGCGTCCAATCCAGTTCTGCGTGGCGGGACCGACACGCCAGGGCGCGGACACGAGTTGCCGGTCGCGTCGCGCGTGCAGGTGAGCTGGCCGTAGCCGAGCAGGCCGTAGCCGCCGCTCGTCCCCCGCGCAGATGGCGCCGCCGAGCGCGATGCCAAGCATGTTGTGCCCCTGATCGCGGCCAGTCTCCTGCCTTGTTGACGGACGCGGACGCCCTGCGGCATAGCGCGAATGGCGTCCGGAAAGGCTGAATTCCGGTAGGGAAAACTGATACGGTCGCGGCGACGCCCTTGTCTTCTTATTCCACGTTCGACGCCTCGCGAATGACAGCGGACACGCTGTCGAAACTGCGGTCGCCCATTCTTTTGAGCACGGCGAGCACTTCGCCGTCCGCGCCGTTGCGTTGCGCGAGTTCGACCAGCTTGTCGCGCGTGGTCGGAAATTGGGCGCCCTCCAGCGCACGTGTGATTTCGTCCGGACGCGGTTCGTCGGGATGGCGGTGGTTCTGCGAGCGAGCGGGATGCTGGGCCATGTTCGTCTCCTTGCCAGTGGAAAAGAGCTTCATCCGAAAGGTTTCGCATAACCTGTGCCGCGATGGTTTCCGCAGGCCTGGTCAGACGAGAGAAGCCTTTATGTCTGCGAAAAATTTCAACGGGCGTAGAGCAAATACACGTCGCGCGCAGCCTGGCGATGCGACGACCGCCCTCACGCGCGGGCCAGCGCGCCGCGCCACCGGCCGGTGGAATGGCATTTGCGTACGAGTTCCCGGGTAACCGTCGCCCAATTGCCATGAGTGAACCCGACCCCATGCAGCCCGAACTGCTCGATCCGCCGTCGCGCGACACCGCCGACGCGCCGCCCGTCGTTCATAACGGCGAGGTGATGGACACGAGCTCCACCTGCGAATGGATTCTGAAGGCGCACCGCGCCAGCGTACTGATCGACGCCGCTTCGTACTACGCGGTACTGCGCAGGATGATTCCGCGCGCGCGGCATTCGATCTTCATCCTTGGCTGGGATATCGACAGCCGTATCGAACTGGTTCCGGGCGGCGCCGACGACGGCTTTCCCGCGAAACTCTCCGAGTTCCTCTGCGCGGTGCTCGACGAAAATCCGCACTTGCGCATTTACCTGCTCGGCTGGGATTTCGCGATGCTGTATGCGTTCGAGCGCGAATGGCTGCCCTCCTACAAACCAGCATGGCATGCGCACCGGCGGCTGTCGTTCCGGCTCGACGGGCGGCATCCGCTCGGCGCGTCGCATCATCAGAAAATCGTCGTGATCGACGACAGCCTGGCGTTCACCGGCGGCATCGACCTCACCGGCTCGCGCTGGGACACGCCCGAGCATCGGCCCGGCGATCCGCTGCGCAAGAACCTCGGCAAGACGAGCTACGAGCCCATGCACGACGCGCAGCTGATGTTCGACGGCCCGGCGGCCGCCGCCATCGCGCATCTGGCGCGCGAGCGCTGGCGCCGCTCGCGCCGCAGCGGCAAGGCCGGCCGGCCGTTCAACGGCAAGCCGCCGTCGCGCACGGATTTGTGGCCGGCCGGTATAGAGCCGGATTTCGTCGATGTCGATCTCGGCATTTCGCTCACCGAGCCCGCCTACGACGGCAGGCCGGCCATCCAGCAGGTGAAGGCGTTGCATCTGGCCGCCGTGGCCGCCGCGCGCCGCAACATCTATATTGAGAACCAGTACTTCACGGCGAATTCGGTCGGCTCGGCGCTGCAAAAACGCATCGCGGAACCGGACGGGCCCGATCTCGCCGTGGTGTGTCCTTATCGCCAGAGCGGCTGGCTTCAGGAGGCGACGATGGGCGTGCTGCGCGCCCGTCTGCACAAGCTGCTGGAAGCGGCCGACAGCAACGGCCGCTACGCGATGTACGCCCCTGCCGTGGATGCGCCGAACGGCCAGTTCATCAACGTGCACAGCAAGATCATGATCGTCGACGAGCGTTTGCTCGTGATCGGCAGCGCCAATCTGAACAATCGCTCGATGGTGCTCGACTCCGAGTGCTGCATCGTGATCGACGCGCGGGACAATCCCGAGCGCCAGGCGGCGATTGCGCGCATTCGCAACCGTCTGCTCGCCGAACACCTGGATGCGAGCGAAGCCGATGTCGAACAGGCGCTCGCGCAACATGGCCGGCTCAATGCAGCGATAGCGAGCCTCCAGCGCGATGCGGTGCGCACGCTGCAACGGTTGACGCCTGAGGTGCCGCCCGAACTGCGCGACATTGCCGACCGGGTTCACGTGCTCGATCCCGAAGCGCCGATTGCCGCCAACGAATTGCTCGCGCAGTTTCTGCCCGAGCCCACGCATCGTCCGGTGATCGCCAAACTGCTGGTGCTCGGCGCACTCGCGCTCGGCGTCGTCGCGCTGACCATTGCATGGCGCTTCACGCCGTTCGGCCATGAGCTGAGCTTTGCGAAGCTGACCGCCGATACGCAACGGCTCGCCGCCACGCATTTCGGCCCGATCGCCGTGGTGGCGATGTACGCGCTGGCCGCGCTGCTCTCGGTGCCGGTGACCTTGCTGATCGCCGTGACGGGTCTCGTGTTCGGCGCGATAGCCGGCGCCGCGTATGCGCTCGCCGGCACGCTGATCGCCGCGGCAGCGGGCTGGGCCGCGGGCGCCTGGCTCGGCCGCGACGCCGTGCGCGAGCTGGCCGGCGCGCGCCTGAATCAGCTCAGCGAACGACTGCGCAGCAAGGGGCTGGTCGCAGTCATCCTGTTGCGGCTCGTGCCGGTCGCGCCGTTTTCGATTGTCAATCTCGCGGCGGGCGCCTCGCATATCCGCTTCTGGGACTTCATGGCGGGCACGGCGATCGGCATGGCGCCAGGCGTCGTGCTCGCGACCTCGTTCGCGCGCCAACTGGTGACGGCGGTCCGGCATCCGACGCCGCTCTCGCTGCTGCTCGTCGCCGCCATCGGCGTGGCGCTGGTGTCGATGTCGCTGGTGTTGCGGCGCATGCTGACGAGGCGGCAATGAGCGGGCGCGCGAACGAAACCGTCGCCCTCGAAGAAGCGCAACCCGCGCCGCGCGTGCGCACGCGGCCGGCGCACGCGAGCCATGCGGGCGAGCCGCTGCGCATCGTCACGTACAACATTCATGGCGCGGTAGGCACGGATGGCAAGCGCTCGGGGGCGCGCATCGCGGAGGTGATCACGGCATTGAACGCGGACGTGGTGGCGTTGCAGGAAGTGCCGCTCGGCGGCGCCGCGAGCATCGACATACTGCGCGAGCTGCAGGATCTGACCGGCATGCACGCGGTGCCCGGCCCGACGCTCGACGGCCCCGACCGGCGCTTCGGCAATGCGGTTCTGACCAATCTGCCGGTGCGCGCGGTGCGCACGCTGGACCTGTCGTTCGGCAGCAGAGAGGCGCGCGGCGCGCTCGACGTCGATATCGACACCGGCAACGGGCTGATGCGGATCGTCGCGACGCACCTCGGGCTGTCGGCGCGCGAACGCCGCGCCCAGGTGCGGCTGCTGCTCGAAGCGTTCGATACGCCCGATCTTCCGGTGATCCTGCTCGGCGATCTGAACGAATGGTTCGTCTGGGGATGGCCGCTGCGGGCACTGCTCACGCGTTTCGGGCGGGTGGCGGCGCCGCGCACGTTTCCGTCGCGGTTTCCGGCCTTTGCGCTCGACCGCGTGTGGGTGCATCCGGCCGCGCGTCTTGTCGATATTCAGGTGGATAGAAGCGAGCCCGCGCGCATCGCGTCGGATCATCTACCGCTGGTTGCGCGCGTGCTGCGCTGAAGCGCCGATTTGCCCGTTCGCTTTGCGGATTCGCGTGCTATTGAGCGATGTCCAAACGGAGTGCCCGGGGCCGATGGAACGGCGCGTGCTGCGCATGCTGGTGCGCTGCGTGTGCCTGAAACATTGCACGCAGATGTCGTTCGCTACCGACCTCAGCCAGGAGACGACTCATGACCGAGCAGCAAGACGCTTCTTCCACTTCGAACGGGGAGCCCGCCGCGCCGCCCTCACCGTCCACACCTTCGCGCGAAGGCTTGTCGGGGCCGGGGCCGGCTCAGCCGCAGCCGGTCCCGTCGCCCGCGCCGGGCACGCCGCGCACGCCGGGCGGCAATCAGCTGGACGCCATCGACGAAACCGATGCCGACAAGGTCGTACCGAAAGATCCCAAAGAGACGCAATTGCGCGACACGGCCTCTGCGCCAGGCGCGGGTAGTCATAGTGTCGACGATGCCGGCTCGCCGCCGAAGCCGTTGTAAGCGGAGGCCGGCTTGCGGCTC
The DNA here is from genome assembly GCF_000472445.1 of Burkholderia sp. WSM2230. GTDB lineage: Bacteria > Pseudomonadota > Gammaproteobacteria > Burkholderiales > Burkholderiaceae > Paraburkholderia. The sequence continues at coordinate 1,014,426 of NZ_AXAJ01000001.1, read as the reverse complement.
GCCCGCAAGCCGCTCAGGCCTCGATCTTCGACATCACCGCAGTCGCCGGATCGTACCGATAGCCCTTCTGCTCGAGCCGTTCCGCGAGCGTCGCGCTGATGAGCTTTTGCTGCGCGTCGCGCGAGACGAGATCGTGGTCGGGCTTCAACCGCTCGAGTTCCGACGACAGCCTGCGCAGAAGCGCGACCTCTGCCGCGCTGCGGGCGTCGAGGAACGTCACTTTCTGATTCGTCGCGCCGAGCCGCTGCTTCAGTTCCTTCGCGTGTGCGATCCACTGCTCGGCCAGCGTGCGCAGTTCGCCGTAGGCCTTTTCGTGCGCCTTCGCCTGACTGGTCATCTGACGGCGTAGCGACGCGAGTTCCTCGGCCATCGCGGCTTCCTTCGACTCGTGTTCGGGAGACGCCGTGTCCGTCGCCGCGTTCTCTTGCTGAACCTGCGCGAGCCGCTGCGCATGCGTGCTTTCGAGCTCGGCAAGCTGACGCTCGAGTTCCGTCACGCGTTGTTCGGCCGTCTCCGCACGGCTTGCGGCCGCCGATACGTCCTGCGCGAGGCGGGTCGTCTCTGCGGTCGCGGCCGCGTTGGCTTCGCTCATCGACGTAAGCTGTTCGCGGGCGGCGGCGAGCTCCTGCCGCACGCGCTCGAGTTCGGCGCGCTGGGCCGCGGCTTCGTCGCCGCGAGCAGCCTGTGCGTCGCGCTCGGCCGATAGTTGGGCGCGGGTCTGATCCAGTTCGGTCTGCAACGCGGCGAGCTGCGCGAGGCTTTCGCTGGCCTGCAGTGCAGCGTCCTCTGCACGCGACGACGCCGCGCTTGATTCCTCCGCCCAGCGCTGCACTTCCTTCGCATGCGCTTCGCCGGCCTCGCCCAGCGCGGCTGCATTTTCGTGTGCGACATCGCGTTCGTGGATGAGGCGCGCGATTTCTTCGTCTTTGGCGATCGCCGCGGTACTCAACCCTTCGCGAGCCTGACGTTCTTCGGTCAAGGACGTCTCAGCGGCTTGCAGCCGGGCTTCGGCAGCCAACGCACGTTGCTCAAATTCCGCAACCCGTGATTCCGCAGCCGTGGCCCGTTGCTCGAACTCCACAAGGCGTGCTTCCGCAGCCCTGGCCCGCTCCTCAGCCTCGGCTATGCGCGCCTCGCTCGCGGCTTCGCGCTCCTCGGTTTGCGCAACGCGCGACTCGGCTGCCGCAGCGCGGTCTTCTAGTTCGGCGACGCGGTCCTCGGCGGCCTTCGCACGGTCCCGTAACGCCGGCAGTTCCGTCGCGAGGCGATTCACTGCGTCTTCGGAAATGCTCAGCGCGTTCGTGAGCGTCGCGACACGCTCGCGCGCCAACTCGGCTTCGGCGAGCGTGTTCTGATATTCGGCAAGCGCCTCGTCGCGCTCGGCGGCAATCGCATCGGCGTGGCCGCCTGCAAGCGCAAGCCGCTGATTGACGACGCGCTCGGCTTCCTCGCGCGCGCTCGCCCACAGATTGCCGGCGGCGCTCAGCATGGTTTGCGCGACGTCGTCCGGCAAGCTGGTCATGACCGGCGCGGGCGCCTCTGCCGACGCGGGCTGCCGCGCCTGCCGCCAACGCTCCAAGGCCGCGGACACGGCGACAATCGAACCGCTGCGGACTTCTCCCCAGATCGCCAGCGCGGACACCTTCTTGCCTTCGCCGGCCATGCGGTCCGCTATTTGAGCCACCCGTTCGTCGGTGACGGTGTCTGTTTCCATGGACATGAACGCCTCGAGATTCAAAGTAAGCAGGCGGGGATCGAGCCTTCCGCGCCGTCGTTGGTGGCAGGTATTTTACCGGGCAATTCCTGGCGCTCGCGGCGGCGCGGCTTCACGCCGTTGCGAGGGCGAATACAGCGCACCGTCAGTTACCGCTGTAGACGACTTTCCATACGGCGTTGCCCACGTCGTCGGCAACGTACAGTGCGCCGGTTCTGTCGACCACGACGCCGACGGGGCGGCCCCACGCGTGCCCGTCCGGACTCAGGAAACCGCTCAGAAAGGTCTCCGGCATGCCCGCGGGCCGCCCGTTCTCGAACGGCACGAAAATGACCTTGTAGCCGCTAGGCTCCTTGCGATTCCACGATCCGTGCTGCCCGACAAACGCGCCGCCCCAGTAATGCCGCGGGAAGCTCCTGCCGGTGTAGAACGCGAATCCGAGCGACGCCGTGTGATTGCCGAGCGCATAGTCCGGCGTGAGCGCGCTCGCCACCTTGTCCGGCCGCTGCGCCTTCACGCGCGTATCGACATGTTGCCCGTAGTAGCTATAAGGAAAACCGTAGAAGCCGCCGTCTTTCACCGCGGTCATGTAGTCGGGCACGAGGTTGTCGCCCAGTTCGTCGCGCTCGTTGACGGCGGCCCACAATGCGCCGCTGTCGGGCTGCCAGTCCATTCCGTTCGGATTGCGCAGGCCCGAGGCGAACACGCGCGAGCGTCCCGTCGCGAGCGTGTATTCGAGAATGAGCGCGCGGCCCTCTTCCTGCTCGATGCCGTTTTCCGCGACGTTGCTGTTCGAGCCGACCGTCACATAGAGACGCTGCCCGTCGCGGCTCGCCACCACATTCTTGGTCCAGTGATGATTGATCGGCCCCGCGGGCAGATCGGCGAGCTTCTCGCCGGCCGCCGTGATCTGCGTGTCGCCCGCGCGATACGGAAAGCGCAGCAACGCGTCGGTATCCGCGACATAAAGCGAGTCGCCGACGAGCGCCATGCCGAACGGCGAGTGAAGCCCCGCGATCAACACGCTGCGGCTTTGCGCGGTGCCGCCCGCGCCGCGCAACAGCACGATCCTGTCGGGACTTTGCACGCCCGCGCCCGCGCGTTTCATCACCAGTTTCATTACCTGCTTGCGCACCCAGCCGAGAATGCTCTGGTGCTCGTCATGCTGGGCCGGCGCATTGCTTTCGGCGACCAGCAGATCGCCGTTCGGCAACGCATAGAGCCAGCGCGGATGCTCGAGTCCGCTCGCGAAGGCTGTCACCGTAAAACCTTCCGGAGCGCTCGGCGTGCTCTGGCTCGCGCGCGTTTGCACAGGCGCGATGTTGATCGTCGGCAGCAGCGAGGTTTGCGGCGCCGGCAGTTCCGGGTGCGGGCCCAGACCGGTGTCGCCGATATCCTCTGCCGTCGACGCGCAGGCCGTCAGACTCAGCGCGAGCAGCGTGGCCACGGCACCCAGGCGCGCCTTGCCGGATGCGGCGTAAAGCTTGTTCATTGCATAGCCTCGCAGGTTGCCGACTCCATGAACGTGTCTAGATTTCGCTGCGCCGCAGCAGATAGTCGAGCCCGCCGACCCGATACCACCGGTACCCATACGGCTCGAGCACGACCGCATGGCGGCCGTCGTCGTTCTCCTCGCTGTGATCGTCCGAGAGCAGGTTGATGAGCCGCGTCTGGCCCGGCTCCGTGCAGCCCGAGCGGAATCTCACCGTGCAGGCCGCGGCGCCGAAGTTATGCAGGCACAGCACCGAGTTGTTGCGCCAGTCGTAACGAAGCGCGAGCACATCGCCGCGCGACGCACGCAGCACCTCGAAGTCGCCCCAACTGATCTCCGGCACTTCACGGCGCATGCGGATCATGCGCTCCATCCAGTTCAGCATGGAATTCGGATCGCGCCGCTGGCTTGCCACATTGATGCGCTCGAACCCGTAAGCCCCGCCCGTTATCACGCGGCACGACGGCTTCGCGTGCCTGGTGAAGCCGCCGTGCGGTTCGGCCGACCATTGCATCGGCGTGCGCGCGCATTCGCGCTCGGGCAGGCTCAGGTCGTCGCCCATGCCGATTTCGTCGCCGTAACGGAACACCGGCGTGCCGGGCAAGGTGAGCATCAGGCTGTAGGCAAGCTCGAGCCGGCGCCTGTCGCCCGCGAGCATCGGCGCCAGGCGTCGGCGGATGCCGCGCTCGTAGAGCTGCATGTCGGAATCGGGCGCGAACGCGGCGAACACAGCCGCGCGCTGTTCTGGTGTCAGACGGCCAAGGTCGAGCTCGTCGTGATTGCGCAGGAACACGCCCCATTGCGCGGTCGGCGGACGCGGCCTCGTCGCCGTCAGTGCTTTTTTCAAGGGCGCCGTATCGCCGGTCGCAAGCGTGTAGAACGTGTTCTGGTTGAGCTGGAAGTTGAACATCATCTGCAGACGCTCGCCTTCGTCGCCGAAATATTCGAGGTCCGTATTGGGCAGCACGTTGGCCTCGGCAAGGATGATCGCGTCGCCCTGACGCCATTGCAGAAACTCGCGAAATGCGCGCAACATGTCGTATTGCTCGACGGGCTTGCGCACCTTGGGGCCTTTCGTCGCGATCACAAAGGGCACCGCGTCCATGCGGAATCCCGACACGCCGAGCTGGATCCAGAAGCCCATGATCTTCAGCAATTCGGCTTGCACGTACGGGTTCGCGGTGTTCAGATCCGGCTGGAAGTCGTAGAAGCGATGGAAATACCAGCGCTTTGCCTGCTTGTCGAAACTCCATGTGGACTTCTGCACGCCGGGAAATACCACGCCGTCTTTTGCATTTTGCGGCTGTTTGTCGGACCACACATACCAGTCGCGATACTGCGAGCCGGGATCGCTGCGTGCTTCCCTGAACCAGGGGTGCTGATCGGACGTGTGATTGACCACGAGATCGATCATCACACGCAGCCCGCGCTCGCGGCACGCATGCGTGAATTCGGAGAAGTCTCCGAGCGTGCCGTATCTGGGATCGACGTTGTAGTAGTCGCAAATGTCGTAGCCGTTGTCGCGGCCCGGCGAAGGCTGGAACGGCATCAGCCAGATCGTCGTCACGCCGAGCCCTTGCAGGTAGTCGAGGCGGCGCAAAAGGCCCTTGAAGTCGCCCACGCCGTCGCCATTCGCGTCCATGAACGTGCCTACCGAGAGGCAGTAGACAATGGCGTTCTTGTACCAGAGGTCATTGAGCATGCGATCCGCGCCTCGCGCCTTGACAATCGATCGTTGAGAGGACTTGCAATGTCGGAACTGGCATGGTGGCAACGCGGCGTGATCTACCAGATCTATCCGCGCTCGTTTCAGGACAGCGACGGCGACGGCATCGGCGATCTCGCGGGCATCAGCTCGCGTCTTTCGTATCTCGCCGAGCTGGGCGTCGATGCAGTCTGGGTTTCCCCCATCTACCCGTCGCCCATGGCCGACTTCGGCTACGACGTCGCGGACTACTGCAACATCGACCCGATGTTCGGCACGCTTGCCGACTTCAAGCAATTAGTGGACCGGGCCCACGACCTGGGGCTCAAGGTGCTGCTCGATTTCGTGCCGAACCACTCGTCCGACCGGCATCCGTGGTTCGAGGAAAGCCGCTCGTCGCGCGACAATCCGAAGCGGGACTGGTATTTGTGGCGCGATGCGGCGCCCGACGGCGGCCCGCCCAACAACTGGCTGAGCCGCATGGGCGGCTCCGCGTGGGAATGGGACGCGCGGACCCGCCAGTACTACTACCACGCGTTTCTGCGCGAACAGCCGGATCTGAACTGGCGCAATCCGCACGTGCGCCGCGCCATGGACGACGTGCTGCGGTTCTGGCTTGACCGCGGGGTGGATGGCTTTCGCGTCGACGTACTGTGGCTGCTGATCAAGGACGCGCAGTTCCGCGACAACCCGCCCAACCCCGCGTACGAGCCGGGCGAGCCGGACCATCACCGGCAACTGCAGACCTATACCGAAGACCAGCCCGAGGTACACGAGATCGTGCGCTCGATGCGCGCCACGCTCGACGCATACGGCGAGCGCGTGCTGATCGGCGAGATCTATCTGCCGGTCCCGCAACTGGTCCGCTATTACGGCGCTAACGGCGACGGCGCGGACATGCCGTTCAATTTCCAGTTGCTCAACGCGACATGGCATGCCGGCGACATCGCCCGCATGATCCGCGATTACGACAGCGCGCTACCTGAACACGCGTGGCCCAACTGGGTGCTCGGCAATCATGACAATCCGCGCGTCGCATCGCGCGTGGGCGATGCGCAGGCACGTGTGGCCGCCGTGCTGCTGCTGACGCTGCGCGGCACGCCGACGCTGTATTACGGCGATGAAATCGGTATGACAGATGCCGTGATTCCGCCGGATCAGGTCCAGGATCCGGCCGAACTGCGCCAGCCCGGCATCGGCCAGGGACGCGATCCCGAGCGCACGCCGATGCAATGGGACGCATCGCTGCCCAATGCCGGTTTTACAACCGGCAAGTCATGGTTACCGGTCTCGACTCCCACCAGCGTGCAGAGCCAGGAGGGCGACGCGTCGAGCATGTTGTCGCTGTATCGCCGGTTGCTGAAACTGCGGCGCACCAATGCGGCGCTTGTGCAGGGCTCGATTGAAAACGTCGCGGCCTATGGCGACGTGCTGACTTATGAGCGGCACTTTCGCAAGCAACGCTTCTTCATCGCGCTGAACATGGGTGCGGCGGATGCGCAGGTGCAGGCGCACGCGGGCATCGTGCTGTTATCGACGCTTGCGGGACGCGATGGTCAGCGGCTCGTGGAAGGCACAAACCGTCTTGCGCCAGCCGAGGCATTGATCGCCTCCATCTGATTGCTATGCGCCGCTTGCGGCGAGCGCCTCTTCGGAGCTTTTCGGCAGCACCACGCGAAAGGTCGAACCCTGTCCGACTTCGGAGCGCACCTCGATTCGCCCGCCCTGCTTCCTGACGATGCCATACGAGATCGACAAGCCCAGCCCGGTGCCCGTGCCGACCGGTTTGGTCGTAAAGAACGGGTCGAAGATACGGTCGCGATGTTCCGGCTTGATGCCTTGCCCGCTGTCCTCCACCTCGACCCACACGGAGTTGTCGTCGTGGCCGGTGCGCACGGTGATACGGCCGTGTCCTTCAATGGATTGCGCCGCGTTCATCAGCAGATTCATGAACACCTGGTTGAGCTGCGACGGAATGCATTCGAGTTCGGGAATGGCGCCGAATTCGCGCCTTAACTCTGCCTTGTATTTCAACTCGTTCCAGACGATGCTGATGGTCGTATCCAGATTGCTCTCGAGATTGGCCCACTGCTTCTCCGCCTTGTCGACATGCGAGAAGTCCTTCAAGCCCTGCACGATGCGTTTCACTCTTTGCAAGCCTTCCACGGATTCGGACAGCAGCGTGGGAATATCGGTGCGCAGATAGTCGATGTCGATCTCGCGCTTCAATGCGGCCAGCGCGGCCCGCGATTCCGCTATCAGCTCGGCCTCGGTGCGCTCGTAAGCGGCGAGCGCCGTCAACAGGTCCGCTACATAGCGTTGCAGCGTGCCGAGGTTGGCATTCACGAAGCCCACCGGATTATTGATTTCATGCGCGACGCCAGCCGCGAGCTGCCCGATCGAGGCCAGCTTCTCCGACTGCAACAACTGACTGTGCGCTTGCGCAAGCTCGTTGATCAGCGCCTCCTGACGCGCTTTTTCTTCGCGCAGCGCTGCATACGCGCGTGCCAGTTCGCGCCTGTCCTCCTGGAACTGTTCGACGGCGCGTGCCATTTCGCCGATCTCGTCGCGACCCTTCACGATGCGAGCGGCGTGCTGCGCTTGCGCTGCGTCGCCGTTGCGCAGATTGCTGCTGACCACTTCCAGCCGCGCGAGCACATGCTTGCCGAGAAACGCATGCGCGACGAGCCACGCGAACAGCAGGCTCACTGCAACGAGGCCCGCAATCCAGCGCTCGTTTCGCGCGGACGCGCCGGCGAGCTGTTGCACGGCCTGCTGAAACTCCTGCGTGCATCGATCCGATTGAAGCTGGGCCGAGGCGACCATCGCGCTCGCCTGCTGGCGCAGGCCGTCGCTGAAAGTATCGCGCGGCGCGAGGGGTTGAGGAACGGCGCGCACGCTTGCGCCGCTTGCGCTGCTCTCGCGCGACCGGTTCGACGCCTGCCCGGCAGCCGCACGCAGATCGCTCTCGCGCAATTGCGCGACGATATTCACCGTGTTGCGGAACAACTGGCTCGCCTGATGGAGGTCGAGCACGCTGACGTCGTCATTGGCAGCGGCGAGCCGGTCGGAAAGCCGGTCGAAGTTTTCCAGCTGCTTGAGGATGTCCGCATAGCTCGCGCGCATCGCATCGAGCGAGCCGGCGCTCGCAAGCCGCGATGCTTCGCGCTCGATCATCAATGTGTGCTGCACGAGCGTGTCGGCGGCCTGCATGCGGGTCAGCTCGCCGGTGGCGAAGAGGCGCGTCTCGTTCGTCGCCACGCGCAATGTATAGACGGCAGTCAGGCCGCTCGTCGCGATCAGCAGCGTGAGCACGACCGTGGCCAGCGTGAATTGCCAGCGCAACGAGCGCGGCAACAGCTTCAGGCGTGTGGCGGCTAATCGCATGCGCCCGCTCCAGCTGAGTTCGCCATTGCCATCACCGCTTCCAGATGCCGCGGTAGACGTTGCGATAGCCGTTGTCGGGATCGAACTGCCCTTGCAAGCCGCCGTCGAACCGGATGTTCGCGGCCGTCACCAGATGAACCGGCGACACGTAGCCCGTTACCGGCTGATGCGCGAGCAGGCGATTCAATTCGTCCACCAGTTGCCAGCCCTGAAGATTCAGCGGTTCCGCGACTGTGCCGGTCTGGAAAGTCCCGGCCTGGATGCGTAGAAAAGCCGCCGCGCTGCCGTCGCCGGCCGACAGCATGCTGAGGCCCTGGTTCCTGTCGCCGGCACGGGTGAGCGTCGGTGCGGCGTAGTCGAAGTAGATGTCGTTGATCGCGAGCGCGTAGCTCCAGCGCTTGCCGTATTGCACGAGCAGTTCGTCGGTGACCGCTGGCATCTGCTCCGCGCTTTTCGAAATTGCAACGTCGCGCACGGCAAGCAGACGGCAATCGCGGCATGCGCGAATCACGTCGAGCATGGCATCGGTCTTGGCTCGCGCAATCTGGAAATTTCCGTCGGTAAACACTACGACGCCGGCGCGCGCGCCTGACTGGATCACGGCTGCCATTGCCGTAATACGCGCAACATCCAGCGGATTCGTCGACACGTTCATCGCCACCGGACCGTTCGTCATTGCGCCCGCAACCGGGCCGACATGCCAGCCGACAAGCGGAATCTTTCGCGCGGCGAACGGCAGCAGGTCCGGCTTCATGTCGCCCGCGTCGACGCCGACCAGAATCGCGCCGTCCGGCTGCAACGCCAGCGCGGCAGCAACGGCCTTGCTGCGGCCCGCCGCGGTTCCGCGCGCGTCGTAGACGCGGGTGTTCCAGCCGATCGCGTTGGCGGCTTCCTTGATGCCTTTGGCGACGCCCAGCACGCCGCCGTTGCGCAGGTCCTCGCTGATGATCGCAATCGTCGCGCCGGGCACCGCCGCGGGTCCGGATTTCGGTCCGTTCCAGCGCGATGCCGGTTCGCTCGCGCTATCCACGGCGCGCTGCATCGCGGCGAGATCGAGCTGCGTATCCGCGGGCGCGCGCTTAGCGGTCTGCTGCGTGTTCTGCGCGCATGCCGGACGCATGCATAGGCCGCAGAGCACGAGCAGCGCGGCCGTGAGCCCAAGGCGTGAATGCATGAATCCTCCCGAATATACCGAACGATGTGCGCCGCGGCCCGTCCGACCAGGCGGATTGCGCGAGGCGAGATGTCCCTCTTCACCCTGTTTACGGCGCATTCGCGGCCTGCTTGATACGGCGCGCATTACGGGAAACCCTCGGAGCGCGCCTGCGCCGCTTCGACGGCGGCGGATGGATCGGCGCGGCGCCCGCGCACCGTCGCACTTTATGCGTTCTGGACCAGGGTAAATACCGCTCCGTGCCGGCCCCTCGCGCTCCGTTAATTCATTCATAGCGGCGACGCCGGGCCCGGACGCAGCAGCGCTCACAGGCCCGGCGATGAGAGCGCCGCATGCTTTGTCATTTCACGGGCCATTTCGGTGAAAACCAAACTGTCGGAAGCTATTGTCGAGCGGGTGAATTGCGGGGTCTTCACGGTGGATCGCACGCTGCGCATTCTCACGTGGAATCGCTTCATGCACTCGCACAGCGGACGTTCGGCCGAATCCGTGATCGGGCAGAATCTGCTCGAAACGTTTCCCGAGTTGCCGCGGCAGTGGCTGAGCCGCAAGATCGAGGGCGTGTTCGTGCTCGGCACGCCGGCTTACTCGTCGTGGGAGCACCGCCCGTATCTGTTTCGCTTCGAGCATTCGCGGCCGATCACCGGCACGATCGACGCCATGCGTCAGAACTGCAGCTTCATTCCAATCGAGGACGATGACGGCGAGGTGTTCGCGGTGGGCGTCGCGATTGTCGATACGACCGACGTCTGCATCGCCTACGGCGAGCTTCAGGACCGCGAGAAAGCGGTGACCAGCGCGCTCGCCGAATTGACCGTGCGCAACGAGCAGCTTACTTCGCTCAACGAAGCGCTCGCGCATGCGCATCAGCAGTTGCTGCAATCGGAAAAGCTCGCCGCGATCGGTCAGCTTGCGGCGGGCGTCGCGCATGAGATCAACAATCCGGTGGGCTTCGTGCTGTCGAATCTCAATACGCTCGACAACTACGTGAAGACGCTGATCCGCTATGCAGCCGATGTCGAGCGCATGGTGAGCGAGGCCGCGCCCGCGCTGAAACAGGACATACAGACCCTCGCGGAACAGGCGGACCTTGAGTATCTGCTCGGCGACGCGCCCACGCTCGTGCATGAATCGAAGGAAGGACTCGCGCGCGTGCGCACCATCGTGGTGGATCTGCGCGACTTCTCACGGGTGGACAGCACGCATGTGTGGGAGCTTGCGGACATTCATCGCTGCATCGAGTCGACGCTCAACATCGTGCATAACGAGGTGAAGTACTGCGCGCATCTCGTGCGCGACTATGCCGAGATACCGCTGGTGCGCTGCATCCCCTCGCAGATCAGCCAGGTCGTGCTGAATCTGGTGGTCAACGCTGCGCAGGCGTACGGCGGCAATCACGAGCAGCACGGCGCTCCGCGCGGCACGATCACCGTGCGCACCGGCATGGACGCGGCCGATCCGTCCCACGTGTGGTTCGAAATCGCGGATGCGGGCTGTGGCATTCCGCCCGAACATCTGAAACGTATCTTCGACCCGTTCTTTACGACGAAGCCAGTTGGCCAGGGCACCGGCCTGGGTTTGTCGGTGACCTATGGAATCGTCAACGCGCACCGCGGCACGATTTCGGTGGCGAGCACCGTCGGCGAGGGCACGACGTTCCGCGTCACGCTGCCTGTCGACGCAACCCGGTTTGAAGAAAGCAGCAAAGCCGAAGCGCTCGCGCAAAGCGGCTCGCTGGATGCAATCGCGTTGCCGGCGCAATCGCCGGCGGCCACATGAGGTAGACCTATGCCATTGCCCGTACTCGTTGTCGACGATTCGACACTCGCCCGAAAACTATTGATCCGCTCGCTGCCCGAGGAATGGGACGTCGAGATCACCCAGGCGTCGGACGGCGCAGCCGCGCTCGAACTGTATCGCGCCGGCAAGGGCGCCGTGATCTTTCTGGATCTGACGATGCCCGTCATGAACGGCTTTCAGGTGCTCGAAGCGATCCAGCACGAGGGCCTCGATACATTCGTTATCGTCGTCTCGGCGGACGTGCAGTGCGGTGCCGTCGAGCGTGCGAAGTCCCTGGGCGCGATCGGCTTCATTTCCAAGCCGGTGTCCCCCGAAGCAATCCGGCCGATTCTCGCGGAGTACGGTCTCCATGAATGAACAGTCTCTGAACGAAGACCAGCGCGACGCATTGCAGGAAATCTGCAACGTCGGCATGGGCAAAGCGGCCGCCGCGTTGGCCAGACTGCTGGGCGCATTCGTCACGCTGTCCGTGCCCGACATCCGTCTTGTCGGCGTCGAACAGTTGCGTACCGCGCTCGGCGCACAGGACGAAAGCGAATTGCGGCCCGTGCGCCAGGCCTTCCAGTCGGATATATCCGGCGAGGCAATCGTGCTGGTCGGCAAGGACGGCCAGCGCGAACTGCAACAGCTGATGGGCCATGACGTCGGCGAGCCCGACACTGAAGTCGAAGTGTTGTGCGACATCACGAACCTGCTGGTCGGCGCATGCGTGCAAAGCGTGTTCGAGCAGTTGGGCCGGCACATCTGCTTCTCGCAGCCGACGCTGTTGCCGCTCGCGGGCAACAGGCACGATGCCCTGTTGCCCGGCGGGCGCTGGGACGTCGCGCTACTGCTCGAGATTCACTTCACGCTCGAGCAAGGCGGCTTCGGCGCGCGCATGGTGCTGCTGTTGCCCGATGCGGCGATCCGCGGCATGAAAGAAGCGCTCGACCACTTTCTCGAGGCGCTGTGAGGCGCAGTGAGGCACGCTGATGCGGTCTGATGCACCTGGCGCTGTCGCGCGAAATCAATCACGAGGTTAAACATGTCTGAACTTCGGGCAACCGCTTCTCCGTTCGAACCGGGCAACGCCGAACTGGCGGAGCCGGCATCGCTCGCTTCCCCTGTTGCGGCGCCTGCCGCCGAAGCCGAACCCGCACCGGTCCCCACCCTGCTGCTGGTGGACGACGAGCCCGGCGTAATCTCGTCGCTCAAACGCCTGTTGCGCCCATTGAAGTACGAGGTGCTGAGCGCGAATAGCGGCGCCGAGGCGCTTGCGCTGCTCGAATCGGCGCCAGTCGACGTGATCATCTCCGACATGCGCATGCCGAACATGGACGGCGCCGAGTTTCTCGCGCGCTCGCGCACGGTGACGCCCGACGCCATTCGCATTCTGCTCACCGGCTATTCGGAAGTGGATGCGGTGGTGCGCGCGGTCAACGAAGGCCACGTCTATCACTATCTGCACAAGCCGTGGGACGACCAGGATCTGCTGCTGACGATCCAGCGCGCGCTGGAACAGCTCGCCCTGCACCGCAAGGCCGAGCGGCTTACCGCGCTGCTGCAGGAGCAGAACGGCAAGCTCGCGTCGTTCAACATGGAACTGGAGCGCGAGGTCCATGCACGCACCGAGGAAATACGTCAGACTGTGATGTTTCTCGAAGGCGCGCAGCAGGACCTCAAAAGCAACTTCCTCACGATGGTGAAGGTCTGCGCGAACATGGTCGAAATGCGCTGCGGTTTGCCCGGCCATTCAGCGCGAATCGGCGAGACGGCCAGACAACTGGGCGCCGCGCTCGGCCTGAGCGACTACGCGTGCAACGAACTGTTGATGGCCGGTCTGCTGCACGGCATCGGCAAACTCTTCCTGCCCGATGCGCTGCTGAAAACGCCGATAGCCAAGCTCCAACCCCAGGAGGCGAAGCTCTATCAGCTTCATCCGCTGCATGGGCAGATGGCGCTTACGCCCGTGTCGCAACTGAGCGGCGTGCAGACCATGATCCGTCATCAGTATGAACGCTACGATGGGCGCGGCACGCCGGATGGCCTGATCGGCGGATTGATTCCACTCGGCGCGCGCGTGCTGGCTCTCGCGCGCGACGCGGAAGACCTGCGCATCGGCGTGATCGCGCCACAAAAGATGAACGACGCGCAGATCATCTCCACCGTGCGCGCGCAAAGCGGAATTCGCTACGATCCCGCGATTGCCGAGAAATACATCGAGCTGCTCACGAAGCACGCGGAATTGACGCCGGAAGGCGTACCCGACCGCGTCGACGCCTCGCATCTGAAGGAAGGCATGAAACTCGCCGACGACCTGCGCACCTCGCGCGGTACGCTGCTGATGACCAAGGGCAAGGTGCTGTCCGCCGACCAGGTCGCGCAGATTCGCCGCTATGAGGTCCACGAGGGCGAGCCGTTCGTGATTCTGGTCGAGCGCGCGGCGGATGCACGCAAGGCGGAAGCGGCCTGAGCCGTCACGCTGTGTTGCTCTCGCGCCGGGCGCGCTCTGCCCGGTTCACTCGCTGTTTCTACTGCGGCAGAGCGCGGCTGCCGCGAAACCGGCGGCAAGCGCGGCGTACACGTAGAACATCGAGCGCTTCGAGAGGTGCGCTTCGAAGCCGGGCGTGAGACGGCTCGGCACCATGTGATAGTCGACGGTATAGGCGACGGCCGCTGTGGTCGCCGCGCCCGCCACGATTTCTGCCACGCCCGCGCGGCGCTTGACGCGGCACTGCCAGCGCTCCAGCAGTCCTTCGAACAGCACGCCCCAGAAAATCGCCGACGCCTGGTGGATCGCGAGACCCGTCAGCGTGAAGCGCGCGCTCAACCCCGTCTCGCTGAATGCGCGGCGCGGCCACAGGCAATGGGTGACTGCGTTGAGCGGCGCGTACGGCGTGCTGCCGTCGGCGCGCGCCCGCGCGGCGGCCGTGACGGCTGCGGCGCCGCCCGCCGCGGTGCCCGACACCATCGCGCGGCAGATGAGATTGACGATGTGATTCATCAGCTTGCTCCCGATCCGTGCGCGGAATCCTCGAGGCCGTGGCCGGCCTTTCGCTCGACCAGATAGCAGCCGCGCTCCACGCCATCGCGCAATGCCTCGGCGTGCGTCGTCCATTCGGGGGTGACCGGTTCGACGTCGGGCAGCGCGAAGGGTTTGCCATCAACTGACGCCTCGATGTGCGCGACCCACGCGCCACGGTCGTTCTGCTTCGCGCTGACCACGATGTCCACGCCGCGATGCGTGACGCGCATGGTGCCGTCGCTGTGCGTCTCCAGGTCCGTGCTGCGGAAATCCGTGCGTGCCATGCGTGCCTCCAGAGTGTTGCGAGGTGTTGCGAGTGTTTCGCGCGACAGGTCGCGCGATCCGCCGTGTGCGGATGCATTGTCCGATATGCGGGTACAGCAACAGATGTGCCGTGCTGTGGCACGTGCATTGCTGTCCGCGAGGTTCACACCCCGACTTCAAAACGATTCGGATAGCGACGTGAAAAGCACATCGGACGGTATTCACATCGGCATTTCGGGCTGGCGCTACAAAGGATGGCGCGGGACGTTCTATCCGAAAGGCCTGAAGCAGGCGAGCGAGTTGCAGTACGCAGCGGGCCTCATGCAGACAATCGAAATCAACGGCACGCACTACAGTCTGCAATCGCTCGACAGCTGGCAGCACTGGTACGCCGAAACGCCGCCCGGCTTTGTGTTCAGCGTGAAAGGCGCGCGCTACCTGACCCACCTGCTGCGCTTTCGCGACGAAACGGCCACCGTCGCGTGCGCGAATTTTTTCGCGCAAGGACTGCTCGCGCTAAAGGACAAACTCGGGCCGATACTGTGGCAATTCCCACCATCGTTGCGCTTCGACCCGGAGCACATGGAGCGTTTTCTGAGCCTGCTGCCGCGCGACACCGAAGCGGCGCTCGCGCTTGCGCAGCAGCACGACCAGCGCGTGAAAACGCCGTACGTGCAGATCGACCGCAAGCGCAAGTTGCTGCATGCGGTGGAAGTGCGTCATGAGAGCTTTGTCGATCCGGCATTTGTGAGGCTGCTGCGCCGTCACAAGGTGGCGCTGGTCGTGTCCGATTCGACCGAAGCCTGGCCGCAGTTCGAGGACCTGAGCGCGGGCTTCGTCTATATACGGCTGCACGGCACCGAAACCAGATATTCCGGCGAGTACTCGGATGCATCGCTCGAACGCTGGGCGCGCAGAATCGAGGCATGGAGCCGCGGCTCGCAGCCCGCCGATGCGCGTCTAGCCGCACCGCAACTACAGCCGCCTCGCGCGCAAACGCGTGACGTGTACTGCTATTTCGACAACGACGCAAAGACGAACGCGCCATTCGACGCACAACGGTTGATGGAGCGCCTCGGGCTGCACGCGCACGAAGCGGCGGCCTGATAGAACGCCGAACCTCGCTTATTTGCGCCGTTGCGCGAGCTTCTTCGCGTCCTGCAACGCGGCGACAATCGCCGCATACGCGCGCTGGCGCGTCTCGGGGTCCGGCGCGCGCAAAGCGAACGACGGGTGATACGTCGCGACCACCAGACGGTCGCCATGTTCGACTACCTTGCCGATCGAATCCTGCAAACGCGATTTGGGATCTTCCAGCACGGCCTTTAACGCAGTGGCCCCCAATGCCACGATCACATGCGCGCCCACGCTTTCAAGCTCCCGGTCGAGCCAGTAGCGGCAAGCGTCCACCTCACGTTGTGCCGGCGTTTTATGCATGCGGCGCTTGCCGCGCGGCGTCCATTTGAAATGCTTGACGGCGTTGGTCACATACACTTCCTTGCGCGCGACGCCTGCCTCGGCGAGCGCGTCGTCGAGCAACGCGCCGGCTGGTCCGACAAACGGCAGGCCGGCCAGATCCTCCTTGTCGCCTGGTTGCTCGCCGACCATCATGATCGGCGCACGGCGCGGGCCCGCGCCCGGCACGCCTTGGGTCGCGTTGGCCCACAGCGGGCAGCGGCGGCAATCGTCGAGCGTTGCGGGGTGCTGGTCGGGATCGACCTCGGGGCTGGCAGGGCTTTCGCCTTCTGCCGGTGGAGTGCCTTTGGATGTGCGCCGGGTAGTGGCCATGATTCGTCGCTTTGCACTTCTCGCTTGTGGATGGGGCGTGTGACGGATACCGAGGAGAAGCAAACCTCGTTCCGGCCGGGCGCGCTGCTTGCAACGTCACAGCCAGGCGCGCAATGTGCTTGAAGATAGGCCCCGCTGATGGTCTCGCGGCAGCGGCGCACTGAGCGTGCGCTACTGTCCGGGTCGCTGTCGGCGGCCCATCGGGGCGCACGGTAAGTTTTTCACGGCAGGCTGCCGGCGCCATGAGCCGAAACCACAAGGAGAAAAACGATGACCCTGCTTATCTACCTGGTCGGATGGATCATTTTTATCGGCGGCGTGGCTTGGGGATTGATGGCGCTGCATGTCGCACAGCATGTCATTGCGATCGTGGCTGTGATTCTGCTCGGTATCGCGGTCATCACCGGTGCGACGCGAGCGCGCAATCGCGACCGCTCGTAGCACGATGCGTGTGCCTGCGCGCGCCGGATGCAAGCGCGCGGGCAAGCCGCCGTGCGTGGATCGCCAGCAGCCCCCAGTTCGAGTTGACGATCTGCGTGGTCCATGCGGTCGACGCTTCGCCGCGCGCCCAATAGGCCTTGAAGCGCTCCGCGCCGACACCGAAGTCGAGGTCGAAGCCGTTGTCGAACGCCCACTTAACGCATTGCTCGACCGCGATCAGGCCCGGGCAGCAGCGTCCGTAGTATGGATCGTAGCCGGCGAAAATCGCGCTCGCCCAAGGGTTGCCCAGACTGACGATAATCCCCGCAACCGGCGCGTCGTTCAGCGTAACGACGATGAGGCGCGCCATCGACGGCACCTCCGTCGAATGAATCAGCTTGCCGAGAAACACCTCGAACTCGGCTGAGTCGAGCCAGACACTGCGCTTGCCGACACGGTCGCTCCAGCTGCGCTTGCAGTTGAACATCCATTCGATGATCGACGCCGTCTCGCTTTGCTCGGCGGGATCGAGCACGCGCACGGCCACCGTGCCTTCCTTCGACAGACGTTTGACGAAGGTGCCGGGCCGCTTGCCGAACAAGGTGCCAAGGGACCGGCAATATTCGTCCCACGTGCCCTGTCCGCGCAAGCGCGCGGCCGACGCCTTATGCGCCTCGGCAAACAGCACCCGTCGTTCGCGCGAAACGAGCGTGTGCAGATGAAGCGTCTCGCGAACATAGGGCATGTGGATGAAGTCCGCGCCGCAGCGCCGGCGGGCAGTGTTCCATGCGCCTTCGATAAGTGCCGTGGCCGACGCGTTGTCCGCTACTAGCACACTCGTGTAGTCGCCGCCTTCGGGCCCGAGCGGCACGACGTAGGTCCATAGCGCGCGCTTGACGGCTTCGAGCGGCCACACCATTACGAGCTGCCCGTCCTCGCGGCCGACGATGCATCTGAGCAGACGTCCGTGCGGCTTCGACACATGCCGCCATGCAAGCCAGCAATAGCTGAACGACTGATAGTAGTGACCTTGTGCGCGCGTCCACAGTGCATCCCATTCGGTCTGCAGCGCGCGAAATTGCGTTTCGTCGGCGATCACGTCGTAGCGCCGCGCGCGAGGCGTCGTCTTGTTCATACCTTCTCACAGGGTGCGGATCCGCTGGCCGCTTTCTTGTATCGGTCATCGTGCGCGACGTGGCCACGGGGCCGCGGCGCAGCGCAAACCCGCTCGCGCAGGCGTGACGACGAGCATGCACCTCACGCGTTGCGGCGTGTGTGCGCGGCCGCACGCTTGACCGTTCATGCGTGAGAGCAATGGCGATGAGCGCGCGGCACACGGCCAGGGACCATTTCGCTTCTGCTGCTAAGAATCGGCCAAATGCTTCGTTGCTCCCGGCATGCCGGATGCCGTACCGTTGCCGGATTGCGCATTGCGCGCGCGCCTCAATACGGAGAACCCATGTCCTCGTCTTTCCCGCACGACAACCCGCCGCATGCGCGAGGCATTGCCGACGCCGCGCAGCTTTTCGACGACAGTGCACTCACGCGCCGTTTCGCGCCCGTATTCGAGCGGATCGCGCAAGGCGCGGTGCATCGGGAACGGCAGCGCGAGCTTGCCTACGATCCCGTCGAGTGGTTGCGCGAAGCCGGCTATACGAAGCTGCGCGTGCCCACCGAATACGGCGGCGAAGGCGTCTCGTTCGGCGAGTTCCTCGCTCTCGTCACGCGCCTCGGCGAAGCAGACTCGAATCTGCCGCAAATTTTGCGCGTACACGGCGGCTTCATCGAATCGCTGCTGGAATATGGCGACGACGCCTTGCGCGACCGCTGGCTGACCCGCGTCGCGCAAGGGCAGATAATCGGCGGCGCCGTGGCCGAGCGGACCGCCGTCACGAGCAACAGCGTGCGTCTTACGCAAAGCGACGGCACATGGCATCTGGACGGCGAGAAGTACTACACAACGGGCACGCTCTACGCGGACTGGGTAGACGTAACGGCGCACGATGGACAGAACGACGTGCGTGTGCTCGTGAAGACGGACACGCCCGGCCTCGAGCGTATCGACGACTGGGACGGCTTCGGTCAGCGCCTGACGGGCAGCGGCACCGCGCGCTTTAATCATGTGCCGGTGGCGCCCGAGAACATGTACCGGCGCTACGACGCGTCGGCGCCGCGCCGCCACAGCGTGCTCACCTCGTACTATCAGGCGCTGCACGTGGCGAATCTCGCGGGCATCAGCCGGGCCGCGCTGCGCGATGCGGTCGCCTTCACGCAAGGCAAGACGCGAACCTTCGGAATCCCAGGCGAATCCAGTCCGCGTGACAATCCGCTCGTGCAGCGCGTGATCGGCAGACTGGCGAGCCTCGCTTATTCCACGCAAAGCATTACTGCATCACTCGCGCGCGCCATCGACGAAGTATTGATAGCGCGGCAGCAAGGCCGCACGACGGAAGAGACTTATTTCCGCCTCGACATTCAGACCTTCCAGGCGCAGCAGATCGTCATCGAGCAGACCTTGCAGGCCGCCACGCTGCTCTTCGAAGTGGGCGGCGCTTCGGCGACCAGCGAAACGCGGCGCTTCGACCGCTACTGGCGCAATGCCCGCGTGCTCGCATCGCATAATCCGGCCATCATTCGCGAGGCCGCCATCGGCGACTTCTATCTGAATGGCAATCCGCACAACGAACGCTTTGGCATAGCACGGCCGGCAGCCGCGGCAGCCTGACACACAGGGCTCCGGGCTGGGTCCTCATGTGGCACAGTAGCGTCAGTGCATGCGCATCGCGCGCGGCAATCCACTGCCCTGACCAGTCCCATGAAGAATCTGCCAGCCTACGAGCCGCCGGTCGACGAACAGCAGCTTTTGCTGAAATGGATCCGGCGCGCGCGCGAATCCCAGATGAGTCATTACGACATGGCGGACCTGCTGTCCGCGCGCGACCGTCAGATGGGCTGGCTCGTCACCGTGCTAGCCGCGTTCGTGGGGACGGCTGTGTTCGCATCGCTGAACACGAGCGGGGTTTCGTTCGAAATCAGGCTGCTTGTCGGGCTCGTGAGCGTGGTCGCCGCTATCTCTTCGGCGCTGCAAACGTATCTGCGCTATGCGGAGCGCGCGGAAAAACATCGTGCGGCAGGCGCGCGTTATGGAGCGGTGCGGCGGCGGCTCGAATCCATTTTCGCGGGCGACCCCGATGCGCTCGACGGTCACTATCTCACCGCGATTCGCGACGAGCTGGACCGGCTCGCACAAGATTCGCCGAATGTGCCGCCGCGCAACTTTTACCGCACCCAGCGTGCGTTATCCACCGATCCGCGGCGCGGCGCCGACGCCTGAGCGTCGCCTCTCACGCATCCAGGTCGTTTGCGTCGATGCCGAGCTCGGCGGCCATGCGCCGCACGACCGCCTGAAGCCGGCTCACTTCGTCGGCGAGTCTTTTCTGCTCGGCTCTGAGGGCCTCGAACGCGGACAGCGGCACGGTTTCGTCCGCACTGCCGGTGGACTGTGCGAACTCGCTCACGCTCACTTCGCCGCACAATAAATGCATCCAGCGATGTTCGCGCTCGCCCGGCGTGCGAGGCAGCCTGACGACTCGCGGCGGTTCATTGGCGGCGAGTTCATCGAGAAACGCCTCGACCGATGAAATATCGGCAAAGCCATGCAGGCGCGCGCTGTTCAAACGCAATTCAGCCGCCGTCTGCGGGCCGCGCAACAGCAAGGTGGTCAGCAGAGCGGCAGATTGGCTCGGCAAACCGAGCACGCGGTTCATGTTGTGTTCGAAACGCGGCACGCGGCTGCTGCTGCCTTCCATCACGAGGCTCAGCCGTTTCAGACCGTCGAGCGCGGTCAGCACTTCGGCTTCGGTCGCATTCATCACTGGCGAGCGGCCGGTCTTCTGATTGCAGCCCAAGGTCAGCGCATTGAGCGAAAGGGGGTAACTGTCGGGCACGGTGTGCTGTTTTTCGACCAGCACGCCAAGCACGCGCCCCTCGAGCAAGGTCAACGCACGGATCGAGGGACGCGAGGGAACATCGGGAGTGGAATTCATGTGATGTAGCGGATAGGCCGCTGTGGTCGTCAATGAAACGCCTTACCATTGCACAGCGAGGCGGCAGGTTTGTGGTTGTGGCCACTATGATAAACGGCCCACGCGCGTGCGGCGTATCGATCGAAGCGGCGCCTGCGCCGGCGGCACGCTACTGGGCATGCTGCCTGCTTGCCGGTGCGCAATTTGCCGTTATGGAGTTGCGCGTTAGTCATACAGCACGGCTAGCCGCCACAATGCAATCGGCGCAAATTTTTTGCCCGCTATCATCGTGGCGTTCTGCAACTGGGAACCCGCGACTCCTTGATCCAACCGTTATGGCCCACTCGCGCTTTGCCACGCCGCACAACGGCGACTCCGACCACGCAAACGGCGTGCGTCTGAGCGACGACGCCATCGCCGCCGAGGCAATGCGGCGTCTCGCATGGGACGCCGCTGTCCCGAGGCGCACGATCGACGTGGAAGTGCATGACGGCTGCGTCACGCTCCACGGCGAACTGGAGCAGCCTGCGCAAAAGCTCGCGGCGCTCCAAGACGTGACGCGGCTATTCGGGGTGAGCGGCGTGTGCGATCGGCTTGTCGTGAAAGAGGCTTGAGCCTTCGCTCAACTACGCAGCAACGCGCGGCAATGCCTCGCGATCTGTTTCTCTTCTTCGGTATGAATTGCCCTCACCTTGCCGGACGCATCGCCTTCGCGAAGACCCAGAAACGCTAGCCCCTCGCAAATGCGCTTGCGCATTTCCGCGCTGTGCTCGCCGATGCCGCCGGTAAACACCAACAGATCGATACCGCCCAGCAAGGCCGCATATCCGCCGATGGTCTTGCGCACAGCGGCCGCAAACGCATCGAGCGCCAGCGCTGCGTGCGCATCGCCCGCCGCCGCGCGTTGTTCGAGCGCCTGCATGTCGCTTTCGCCATCGGCGTAACCCGCAAGGCCGCTGTGCCGGTTCAGCAGCGTTTCCAGCGCGTCCGCGTCGAGCTTTTCCACACGCAGCAGATACAGCAGCACGCCTGGATCGAGGTCGCCGCAGCGCGTGCCCATCGGCACGCCGCCCGTCGGCGTCATGCCCATCGACGTATCGACCGACTGGCCGTCGCGCAATGCACAGACGCTCGAACCGTTGCCGAGATGAGCGAACACGGCGCGCGGCGGCAGTGTCGCGCCCAATTGCGCGACGAGCGATTCGTACGAGAGCCCGTGAAAGCCGTAGCGAATCACGCCGGCATCCGCATAGCGCCGCGGCAAAGCAAGCTGCGCCGCCCGCGGCGGCAGCGTCGCATGAAACGCGGTGTCGAAGCAGGCAAAGTGCACGGCGCCGCCGAAGATCTGCTGCGCTTCGTCGATCAACGCGAGTGCCGGCGGAATATGCAAGGGCGCGAAATGCACCGCATCCTCCAGGTTGCGGCGCACCTCGGGCGTGAGCCGCTGATGCGTTCGCAAATGCGGCCCGCCATGCACTACGCGGTGCCCGACCGCGGCCGGTTGCGCATGATGCTGCCCGGCAAGCACTGCTGAGAGCTTTTGCAACGCATCGGTTTGCGACTCCAGCACACGATCCTGCTGCACCAGCACACGGCCGTCCGGCGCGGAGATTCGCAAGCTGCCGTCGCCGCGGCCAATGCCTTGCGCGCTGCCTTCGAGCAGCAGCGACTCGTCGCCGTCCGCGCGCGCGAACAGTCCAAACTTCAGCGACGACGATCCGCTGTTCAGCACCAGAATAGTTTGCGGCGAAGCGCCCTCTTTCGTATTCATGACGCGCCTCGCTCAGTCTTGCCACGTCCAGTTGCGGATTTCTTCCTTGTCGATGCCCTCAGCATGCGCATAGGCGAGATGCTCGATGATCTGTCCGCGCAGCCATTCCTTCGCGTGATCGCCGACACCGCGCAGCTTCGGCACGCGGTCGATCACGTCGATAGCCAGCGAAAAACGGTCCACCTGGTTGATGATCGCAAGTTCGAGCGGCGTGTTGATGTTGCCCTTCTCGTGATAGCCATGCACATGCAGATTGTCGTGATTGGTGCGGTTATAGGTCAGCTTGTGAACCAGCGAAGCATACGAATGAAAATTGAAAATCACCGGCTTGCTCGTGGTGAACAGCGAATCGAAATCGCGGCTCGACAGCCCATGCGGATGCGCATGCTCCGGCATCAAGCGGAACAGATCGACCACATTGACAAAGCGGATCTTCAGATCCGCGAAATGCTGCTTGAGAATCTGCACGGCGGCGAGCGCTTCCATTGTCGCAATGTCGCCCGCGCAGGCGATCACCACGTCCGGCTCGGCGCCCTGGTCGGTCGACGCCCAGTCCCAGATGCCGATGCCCTTCGTGCAATGCGTGACGGCCGACTCCATGTCGAGATACTGCAGATGCGGCTGCTTGTCCGACACGATCACGTTCACGTAGTCGCGCGAACGCAGGCAGTGATCGGCCACGCTCAACAGACAGTTCGCGTCGGGCGGCAGGTAAATGCGCACGACGTCAGGGCTCTTGTTGGTCACCACGTCGAGAAAGCCGGGGTCCTGATGCGTGAAACCGTTATGGTCCTGACGCCAGACGAGCGACGTGATGAGCAGGTTGATCGACGGCACAGGTTGGCGCCAGCCCAGTTCGCGCTTCGCCTTTTCGAGCCATTTGGCGTGCTGGTTGAACATCGAATCGATCACGTGAACGAAGGCCTCGTACGTGGCGAAAAGGCCGTGCCGGCCGGTCAGCACATAGCCTTCGAACCAGCCTTCCAGCGTGTGTTCGCTCAGCATTTCCATCACGCGGCCGTCCGCCGACAACGCGCCGCCGTCCGCGTCGTTCGGCTGCGCGTCGGCGAGCCACGTCTTGTCCGATGCTTCATAGATGGCCGTGAGCTTGTTGCTCGCGGTTTCGTCGGGGCCGAACACCCGAAAGTTGCTCATGTTCCTGCGCATGACGTCGCGCAAAAACGTGCCGAGCACCTGAGTGGGCGACGTATACGCGGACGCCGGCTGCTTCACTTCGACCGCGTATTCGCGAAACGCGGGCATATCGAGCATCTTGCACAGCACGCCGCCGTTCGCATGCGGATTCGCGCTGATGCGGCGCGCGCCCTTTGGCGCGAGTTCGCGCAGTTCCTCGACGAGGCGCCCCGTTTCGTCGAACAGCGACTCGGGCTCGTAACTGCGCAGCCACGCCTCGACCAGTGCGAGGCTCGCCGGGTTGGTCGCCGGATCGGCAATCGGCACCTGGTGCGCGCGCCATGAGCCTTCCACCTTGTGGCCGTCCACTTCTTTCGGACCGGTCCAGCCTTTCGGCGAACGCAGCACGATCATCGGCCAGCGCGGGCGCGTGGTGTCGTTGTTCGCGCGCGCATGCTGCTGGATCGAACGGATTTCGCCGATGCATTGTTCGAGCGTCGCAGCCATCTGCTGATGCATGATCTCCGGCTCGTCGCCTTCGACGAAATACGGTTTGTGGCCGTAACCGGTGAGAAGCGCCTCGAGTTCCTCACGCGGAATGCGCGCGAGCACGGTGGGGTTGGCGATCTTGTAGCCGTTCAGATGCAGCACCGGCAGCACGGCGCCGTCGCGTACCGGGTTCAGAAACTTGTTCGAATGCCACGACGTGGCGAGCGGACCGGTTTCGGCCTCGCCGTCGCCGATCATAACCGCGACAATCAGATCGGGATTGTCGAATGCCGCGCCGTAGCCGTGCGACAGGCTGTAGCCGAGTTCGCCGCCTTCGTGAATCGAGCCCGGCGTCTCCGGCGTGCAGTGCGAGCCGATGCCGCCGGGAAACGAAAACTGCCGGAAAAAGCGCTGCATGCCGGCTTCGTCTTCGCTGCGGTCCGGATAGATTTCCGAGTAATGTCCCTCCAGATAGCTGTGCGCGAGCGTGGCAGGCGCGCCGTGCCCGGGGCCGGAAATGTAGATCACGTTGAGGTCGAGCTTCTTGATGAGCCGGTTCAGATGCACGAGCAGGAAGCTCTGCCCAGGGTCCGAGCCCCAATGCCCCAACAGACGATTCTTGATGTGCCCGGGCGCGAGCGGCTCGCGCAGCAATGGGTTGTCTCGCAGGTAGATCATGCCGGCGGACAGGTAGTTGCACGCGCGCCAGTAGCGATCCATTTTGCGCAGCGTGTCGGGATCCAGGGTTTGCGGCGGGGCGGAACGGGAGGTTGCTTCAGCCATGGCGTCACTCCTCGTAAGGACTGTCAGGCAGGTTGGCGGGCGTTGCGAAGCTCGGCCGATGAACGTCATGCGCACGACATGACAGGCGTGTAGCGCGAAAGGCCCGGTGCAGGAGCTTTTGCCGTCGAGCGTCGGTCGTCAGCCGTGTGACCGGATGCGCGCATCATGGTTCGTGAAAAGTCGGCGCCAAGCTTGATCGCGCTCAAGAGTCGCCGGCGCCGCGCGGGGCGCATCCGGCTGCAAGTCCTGCGCCAGGCAGGCTGCACGTATCCGGCGAAACGCTTAAGCTGTGCAATGGGGCTGCGGGTTCGGGTTACTCGCCCTTAACCATACACATTGATCATGTCGACATCCAACCGTCTGAAAGCACCGCTCGTTCTTCTTCTCACGCTCGTGCTGCTATGTGCGGGCGTGGCCGTGCTGGTCGGCGTGTTCGGCCTGCTCGTGAAGCTGTTCGGCCACCTCTGACCCGGCACGCTGTGCGCGTCCGCGGCGCAAACTGTGTATGCTGCCGGTGTTCATGCGCGAAGCCGCGCAGCATGCCTGCAAGGAGATTTCATTGACGAATCCGGCCGACTCCTCTCCGCCCTCCGGTCAACCTGTCGACCCGCAATTGATCGAACTCGCGCAACAGGTGTTCGATCTCGCGCGCCGTGGCGACGCCGCGATGCTCGCCGCCGTGATCGAAAAAGGGGTGCCGCCGAATCTGCGCAACGACAACGGCGACAGTCTGCTGATGCTCGCGAGCTATCACGGACACGTGGACGCCGTGCGCACGCTGCTCGAACGCGGCGCCGATCCGGACCTGCGCAACAACAACGGTCAAACGCCTATCGCGGGCGCGGCGTTCAAGGGCTTCGACGCCGTGATCCAGACTCTGCTCGCGCATGGCGCCGATGTAGAGGGCGCCTCGCCCGACGGCCGCACGGCGCTGATGGTGGCCGCCATGTTCAACCGCACCGCGATCATGGACTTGCTGATCGCGCACGGCGCGAATCCGGATGCTCGCGATGCCACCGGCGCCAGCGCCCTGGATGCCGCCCGAAGAATGGGCGCGGTGGATGCGCAGGCGAAACTGGGTAACGCCTAGGTCTTTTCGGCCAGCAGCGTCTTTATATCGAGTTGCGCGAGATCGCCGATCCGCTCGACAGTCACGTCCGCTGGCGGATTGCTCAGTATCTCCTTCGGATCCAGCGCGTAATGGCCCTGGCGCGGAAATACCGTGGTGAGCCTGCCGCCCCAGGCTTTTTTCATTGCAGTGAGAATCCGCAGTTTGTCGTCGACCATCACATAGTGGCGCGCCGGGTAGCACTCCATCACCTGGTCGAGCATCAGTTCCTTGTGAATGTAGATCAGCACCCGGCCTTCGACCTCTTCCCACAAGCCCGAGCGCGCGACCTTGCGCGGCTGGAATACCACGTCCCCGTCCGACAGAATCACCGTGGGTCCGTACTGGCCCACGTGGCGCAACGCGTCGAGCGCGCCTGGATAGAGCCGGTTCGCAAACGGATAGTCGATCAGGAAAGACGACATCAGCAACAGGCGCGTGTCCCGCGGATGCTCCGTGCGATAGCGCTGCAATGCGCCGAGATAGTCCGCGTAGCCGAGTTCGCTGCGTAGCTGCTCGAAGATTTCCCAATAGCGTGTGCTGTTGTCGGTGCCGAACTCGCGCATCATGTGGGCGCGCAAATCCGACAGCACGTGATCGTTGTCGAGCAAGGTGTTGTCGCAATCGAACAGGAACACGACGTCGTGCGACGTAGTGCTCGCGGCCGTGCTTGTGGTGACTTGTGCAGCTGGCATGTGCGGCTCCGTGGATTGTGCGGTGCGGTGAGCTGGCGAACGATCAACCCTGCGGACCTGGCGGCGCCTCGGCGGGCTTCTCGACATGGCCGCCGAA
Organism: Burkholderia sp. WSM2230; assembly: GCF_000472445.1. Lineage (GTDB taxonomy): Bacteria > Pseudomonadota > Gammaproteobacteria > Burkholderiales > Burkholderiaceae > Paraburkholderia. The sequence goes on along the minus strand of NZ_AXAJ01000001.1, from coordinate 987,576 downwards.
GTCGTGACGCATGGCCGACAGCACGCGGTTTGCGAAGTCCGCTTCGCCGCGCGAACTGAAACGCCCGAACAGCGCGGCGCTGAGCACAGGTGCGGGCACGCCTTCGTCGATGGCCGCCGCCATCGTCCAGCGCCCTTCGCCCGAATCGGATACGCGGCCTGCGTAGTGCTGAAGATCGGCGTCGCCGGCCAGTGTGCCTGCAATCAGGTCGAGCAGCCACGAGCCGATCACGCTGCCGCGCCGCCACACTTCAGCGATATCGGCCAGATTCAGATCGTATCGATACAGCTCGGGGCGGCGCAGCGGCGACGTCTCGGCGTCCGCGTCGCGTGGGTGCTTGCCGGCGTCGGCGTGACGAAGAATGTTGAGTCCCTCGGCATACGCGGCCATCAGGCCGTACTCGATGCCGTTGTGGACCATCTTGACGAAGTGCCCCGCGCCGAGCGGACCGCAATGCAGGAAGCCCTGCTCCGCCGTACCGTTGCCGGGCGTGCGCCCCGGCGTGGCGGGCGCGGCAGCCGCGCCTGGCGCGAGCGTCGCAAAGATCGGCTCGAGCCGCTGCACAACCTGCGCCTCGCCGCCGATCATCAGGCAATAGCCGCGCTCGCGCCCAGCGACGCCGCCGCTTGTGCCGACGTCCACGTAATGCAGCTGGCGCGCGGCAAGCTCGGCGCCGCGGCGAATGTCGTCGTGATAATAGGAATTGCCGCCGTCGATCACGATGTCGCCGGGCTCGAGCAGCGGCACCAGCTTTTCCAGCGTGCCGTCGACCACCGCGGCGGGCACCATCAGCCACACCGCGCGCGGCTTGTCGAGCCGGGCAACGAGGTCCTCCAGCGACGACGCGCCGCTTACGCCCTCTTGCGCCAGCCGCTCGACGGCGGCGGGCTGAACGTCATAGACAATGCACTGCTGACCGCCCTTCGTGAGGCGCCGCACCATGTCGGCACCCATGCGTCCCAATCCGATCATGCCTAGCTGCATTTCAACGCTCCCGAAAGTGCCTCGTGATGCTGCGTGGTTTTAGTCAGATGTCGATGTTGCGCTTGTTCGATTTTTCGCTTGTTCGCTTCTTGCGGGTTGTATTCATTGTGTATCGCGCGGAGGTGCGGGCGCGGTATGGTCGCATCGGCTGCGTCTGACCGCGTGTGTCCCGACAACGATACGCCTCATTGCAGAGGTTGTGAGCGGCGTAAAGTTCCCTTTGCCCCGGTTCGTCCAGCTCGCCCGCAACCTGGCGTGAGGCGCAGGCGATGCGTTGCGGCTCGATCAAGGCTCGCGCCCCGGCGCAGCGAGCGCTGCATCAAAGCTCTCGCCCGCGGGCACCGCGAGCGCCTGCATCCAGGCCTACGCCCACGGCACCGCAAGCGCCTGCATCCAAGGCCTACGCCCACGGCACCGCAAGCGCCTCCATCAAAGCTCACGCCCCCGCCGCACCGAACGCCTCGCCCTGAAATTGCCGTACTGCGTGAGCGCAAAGCGCCGCACGGCTCGCCACATAAGCGGATAGCGATAACCCGGCACGGCAAACAGCACGAGCGCGCACAGCGCGAGCAGGCCGCAGAAGAGAAAAGTGCCGCGATAGCCGAATGCCTGCACCAGCAAGCCGGATAACACGCCTGACAGAATCGAGCCGACCCGCGCCGCGTTGAAGAAGAGCGCCGTGGCGCGGCCAGGCGCGTGCGGCATCAGGTCCTGCACGTAGGTCATGCCGAGGCACGAGGTCACAGCGACCACGAACGCGTTGAGAATCTGCATTGGAATCAGCACATGCACGTTTCCCGCAAGCGACATCGCCACGAAGTACGCTGCGTGGACCGCCGCGCATGCCGCAAGCCAGTTCGGCTTGTGCAGCCTGGAAGACTTGGCGCCGAGCGCGAGCATCATTGGAATCTCGGTCAATGCGCCGAGGCCGAGCATGACGGATACGTCCAGATGCGTGCCTTCCAGACCATGCACGATGTAGAGCGGCAACACGATCATCGTGGCGTTCGCGGCGAGCCCGAGCAAGGTCAGCGCAGCGACGGCGCGGCCGATATCGTTCGCCGATGCAACGCCGGGCAGGTCCTCGTGCGCATCCGGCCCGGGCTCCCTGAGCGGCGGCACGGTGATGGACGCCGACGGTTCCGACGCGGTGTCCTCCACGGTGTGATCGCCGAGATGCCCTTGCGGCTCCCGCATGCGCCAGACAATGGCGGCGCACGCCGCGAAGCTCGCGGCGGCGAACAGGAACAGGCCGGTGAAACTGGTCGCCGCGAGCACCAGCGCGCCCACGGAAGGCCCAAACACCCAAGCCGCCGAGAGAATCGTGCGCAACGTCGCACTGGCAAATACGCGCTCGGCCGCGTCGGGCACGGGCAGCGCGGCGCGGCTGAACGAGAAGACCATCGAAATAGCAGAGCCGCCGGCGCCGATAAACACAATGCCGACCATGAGCAATAGCCGGTAATCGCGCACCACGCATAAACACAGATAACCGAGGGCGGCGAGCACGAGCGCGACAAGCAGCAACGGCCGATGCCGTCCGCTTGCATCGCTCCAGCGGCCTGCGAAGGTGCTGGCGAGCACGCCGCTCGCCGCAATCAGCGTCATGAAAACGCCGAGCCGGAACGGCGTCATGCCGGCGCGCTCCACGCCGAACAGCGACAGGTACGGCGCAGTGAACGACATGGCCACGCCGAGCATCAGCGTGGCGGCGGCAAGCGGCTTGAAGCCGGGAATGTGCAGCAGACCAAAAAAACGCGAGTTTTTCAACACGGGCGGCGGTGTGCTCTGAAGAAGCGAGCCTGCGCGGCGTGGCGCGTCGGGCAAGCTTCGTGGCGGGAATGAACGGGGCATTATCGACCGCTCGTGCGGGCGCGTAAAGCCGCGGGGGCGCATCCCAAATTCGCACGACGCGATTCGGGGTTGCGCGATCGCCATTAAGACAAGAGTCGCGACAGGCGCGCATGCGATCGTTGTCTCGCGTGCCACATCGACAATGTCCGCTGCCCGGCCCCCCCGAACCAATAGCTGGTACTCTTATCAAACCAACGTGCAGCGCGTGTCGAGGGCAGCGCACCGTCGCCTTCACACGTCCACGCGCATCACTCAACCCGCAGCGGAGCATGCATGGCAACCCGGAGACCCTATTCCACCAACGCCCCCACGCGAGCCGAAATCGACGCCTTGCCGGGCGCTACCGTTATCGAGTTCGGCACGGACTGGTGCGGCTACTGCCAGGGCGCACAGCCTTCCATTGCAAAGGCTTTCGAAGCGCATGCGGGCGTGAGGCACCTGAAAATCGAAGACGGCCCCGGCCGCCCGCTCGGCCGCTCGTTCAAGGTCAAACTGTGGCCCACGCTGATCTTCATGCGCGACGGTGCTGAAGTGGCGCGCATCGTGCGCCCCACCAGCGTCGAGCAGATCACGGACGCGTTCGCGTCGCTTTAACTGGAGGCGAGTGCGCTTTCATCATGAGGCAGGCCATCCATCATCTGAGCGTCAAGGCGCGCACTCGCGGGCTCGTCGAGTTCACCGACGAAGCCCGCCGTTTCGTCGCGGCACAGCAGATCGAAACCGGCTTGCTGACGCTCTTTTGCCGCCACACGTCGGCATCGTTGCTGATTCAGGAAAATGCGGACCCGTCGGTTCAGCGCGATCTGGAGCGCTACTTCGCGAACCTCGCGCCCGAAGGCGAGCAACGCTACGAGCACGACACCGAAGGTCCCGACGACATGCCCGCGCATCTGCGCACCGCGTTGACACAAGTGCAATTGAGCGTGCCCGTCGAGCATGGGCAGATGGTGCTCGGCACATGGCAAGGGCTGTATCTGTTCGAGCATCGGCGTCATACGCAGCATCGCGACATCGTGTTGCATCTGATCGGCGAATAGGCCGAACCGGAGCGCTCAGGCACGCGCCGCGACCATATGATTTCTTCCGCAACCGGAACAAAGGGAGTGCATCTCATGGACACCCGTAGCGAACTGCAAGCCACCGTCGACGCGATGGTTCAGCCCGGCAAGGGTCTGCTTGCCGCCGACGAAAGCGGCCCGACCATCGCCAAACGCTTCAGGACAATCGGCATCGAGTCGACAGAAGAAAACCGCCGCGCGTATCGCAACCTGCTGCTTAGCACGCCGGGACTCGGTGAATACGTGAGCGGCGTCATTCTTTACCAGGAAACGCTCGGCCAGAAAGCCGACGACGGCACGCCGTTCGCAGAACTCGCCGCCAGAAACGGCATCGTGCCCGGCATCAAGGTCGACCTCGGCAAGATCGCGCTCGCGCATGCTCCGGGCGATGAAATCACCGAAGGCCTCGACGGCCTCGCGCGGCGCTTTGTCGATTACAAGCAGCAAGGCGCGCGCTTCGCAAAGTGGCGCGCGGTCTACAACATCGCGGCGAATCTGCCGAGCCGTCTCGCAATCGAAGCGAACGCCGACTCGCTTGCACGCTATGCGGCGATCTCGCAGGAAGCGGGCATCGTGCCGATTGTCGAACCCGAAGTGCTGATGGACGGCGATCACACCATCGAGCGCAGCGCCGAAGTCACCGAGGCAGTGCTACACGAGGTGTTTCACGCGCTGCACCGGCACCGCGTGGTGCTCGAACATATTCTGCTGAAGCCGAGCATGGTGCTCGCCGGTTCGGAAAGCGCGCGGCCATCGTCCACCGCGGATATCGCGGCTTACACGCTGCGGATTCTGAAACGCACCGTGCCTCCGGCGGTGCCCGGCATCGTGTTTCTGTCTGGCGGACAATCGCCCGAGGAAGCGACCGCCAATCTCGACGCAATGAATCGCCTGGGACCGCTGCCCTGGAATCTGAGCTTCTCGTATGGACGCGCGTTGCAGGAACCGCCGTTGCAAGCCTGGAAAGGCGCGGCGGCTCATGTAAAGGAAGCGCAGCAGGCGCTGCTCAAACGCGCGCGTCTGAACAGCGCCGCGGCGCTCGGCAAATACGACGCAGCGCAGGAAAAACAGAGCTAGCAGGCTGCGTCAGCCGAGGCAACAGCACGGTGTACGTGAGTGAAGCGCGCACGGCGCTTCACTCACGAACCATCGCAAACCGTGCGCGAACCGCACACGAACATCAGGCGTTATTTGCCCTTCGTGTCGCTGCTCGCGTTGGCGCCAGGCATATTGGTGCTGTCGTTGGCGGGTTTCATTGTCTTCGACGACTTCGACGAATGCTTCTTCATCTTCGAATGCGAGGTCGCGCCGGGTGCCTGCATGTCGCCCCCTTCGCGTGTCGACGTATTCGCGCCAGCGCCCGTGCTCGGGTCGTTGCCGGCCGGACCGCCGCCGGCACCACCGCCGGAGCCGCCCGCGCCTTGCGCCATCGCAAGCGATGAAGCGGCGAGCAGTGTGGAAACAAGCAATGCCTTCTTGATCTTCATGAGTGTTCTCCTGTCGGGATGAAAGCGCAATGGAAGCGGATTGCGCACGCAGGCAGGCTGCATGCGCATGCCTCATCAGGAGTTCAGCAAGGGCTGTGCCGCGCTCGTGGCATACGGCATCGTTCAGGATTCGCAAGCGACGAGTGCGTGTAGTTCCTCGATATTGAACGGCTTGGCGAGGATCGCCACGCCGAGACGCCGAGCGCGTTCAAGTTCGTCGGCATAGCCCGTCATCAGGGCGATTTTCTGCGAGGGCCACGCGCTGCGCACTCTTTCCGCGAGGTCGATGCCGTTGAGCTTGCCAGGCATCTGGATGTCCGACAGCACGAGTTCGAAACGCTCGCCGCCGGTGAGAACATCGAACGCCTGGTCGGCGGTAGGCTCGTGCCGCACTTCGCAACCGAAGGTTTCCAGCACCGCAGTGACGCCCGCCGCGACATCTTCGTTGTCTTCCACTAGCAGCACCATGCCGGCGTGCCGCAGCGCTGGCTTCTCGACCACCGCTTGTGGCGCGGCATGCGCCTGCCGGCGTTCGCGATAGCGCGGCAAGTAAAGGCGCACCGTCGTGCCGCTGCCCGGCACGCTGTCGATCCTGGCGGTGCCGCCCGCCTGCTCGCACATCGAGAGCACCTGGGCGAGGCCGAGTCCCGCGCCCGAGCCGCTCAGCTTGGTGGTGAAAAGCGGCTCGAAGGCGCGCCGCGCGACCGATTCCGGCATGCCGTCGCCGTCGTCGGAACATGCGATCAGCACGTATTCGCCGTCGGGCAGCAGCGTGTCGCTGCCGACGAGCCGGTTGTTCTGGCAACGGATCACGAAGCGTCCGCCGCGCGGCATCGCATCGCGGGCATTCACCGCGAGATTCATGATCGCGAGTTCCAGGTCGGTCGGATCGGCCAGCACCGGCCACACATCGTCGACGATGCTGAGCGCCAGTTCGATATGATCGCCAAGCGCCGCTTCGACGAGCGGCGCCGCGCCCGGCATCCATTTGCTGAGGTCGATCGGCTCCTGTTTCAGCGGCTGTTTCTTCGCGACGCTCAGGAGCCGGCGTGTCAGCGATTCGGCGGTCGCGGTGGCGCGCTGCACAGCGGTCATTTCCTTCTCGAGGTTGTTGTAGCGCTTCAGGCGCGCTAGTTCGATATTTGCCGATACGACCATCAACAGATTGTTGAAGTCGTGCGCCACGTTGGCAACCAGATTGCCGAGCGCGCCCATGCGCTGCAATTGCCGGCTCGATGCTTCCGCCGACAGCCGCATCGCGACCTCGCCCTGCCAGCGTTCCCACGCGACGCGCTCGCCGTCCAGTTGACGCAGCGAGTAAAGCACCAGAATCCAGATCGCGATGCATGGCACCGCAGTGAGCGCCGCAATCACGATGAAGTGCCGGCGCCACGCATCGACGATCGAACCGGTTGCATAAGCGCTCGACACGTACAGCGGATAATCGCCGACGCGCCGGAACGCGACGAGCCGCTCGACGCCGTCCACCGGCGACTTCACGCGCACATGCCCGGACAACTGCTTGTCGCGCAACGCGGCAGCAAACGCGTCCGAGGCGGGCGCCCGCACCCCTCCGGGCCATGGCGGATAACGCACCAGCAGACTGCCGTCCTGCCGATACAGCGCGAGCGCGAGCGACGCGTCGCCATTCGTCAACTCGCGGTAAAAGCGCGAGAAGTACTCGGTGCGCAATGCAATCGAAACAACGCCGAGGAACGCGCCATCCGCGCCCATACGGCCTATCGCGGTGCTGAACACGTTGGTTTGCGACAGCGCGCCGTGCATCGGCAGCGAGAAGTAAGGGTGCGGGCGCATGGCGCGTGCGGCGACAAAGTCTTCGCGTTGACTGACCGACACGGCCGGAGCGGGATATGCGCGGCTCGACACCAGCAGGTCGCCCTGCCCGCCGATCAGATAGATGGACGCCACTTGCGGAAAGTCTCCGCCGATCTCCCGCAACTGCTGATTCAATTGCCGCTCGCGCGCGCGGATCTGCCCGTCGTCCTCGGTGCCGATCAATTCGACGATGCGCGAAGCCATCTGCTGGTTCAGGTCCAGCACCTTGACGGCCTGCTCTTCCGCCACGCGCACGAGCCGGTCGATCATGTCGTTCGAATCGGCGATACGGCGCTGGTAATCGAAATAGCCGTAACCGGCGAGACAGGCGAGTGGGAAGAGAATCGAAACGGCAAGCACGACAAGAAGCACGCGCCGTGTCGCCGCGAAATTGCGCGACGGCATAGGAAAATCGACTGCGACTCGCTCCGCACGCTGCACGGCCCACGCTCCACTCAAAGGTCATACGAGTAGGTGAATTGCTCGCACGTATCATGCCCCGTGGTCGTGCGCTAATTCCCTAGCTGGAATCTACCGCACTTTTCGGCCACGCACACAGCGGCGCACAACGAAACGCGAATGTTTCTGCATGCCACCGTCGGGCACATGAATTGCTCACCGGTAACGTGATTCCGCCCGCCACGACATGTTGCATTGCCGCGCGGGTCTGGCGCCTGAGCCCTGCTGAAACCCCGAGACACTCGCATGCCCATCACTGCCCGGCACGTCGCCCAGTTTTCGCAATTGCGCGAAGACCGGGCACAACGCGTCGTCGTGGATGACGAGAAGATTCTGCTGGTTCGCCGCGGCGATACCGTGCGCGCCTATTCCGCCGACTGTCCGCATGCCGGCGGACCGCTCGAGGAAGGCGCGCTGTGTCGCGGGAGGATTGTTTGCCCGTGGCACAAAGGCACATTCGACGCCGCCACCGGCAAGGTGCTGGAGCCGCCGCCGCTGGTGCCGCTCGACCGGTATGCAGTGATCGTCGACGGCGACGACGTGATGGTCACACCCGATAAGCTGCCGGGCGAAACAGAACTAGCCCGCACACAGGAGCCGCATTTCGTCGTGATCGGCGCCGGCGCGGCAGGCGCGGCCGCCTGTGCGGCGCTGCGCGAATATGGCTTCACCGGCCGTGTGACGCTGATTGGCGACGAACCGCACGCGCCCTACGACCGCACTTCGCTCAGCAAGTTTGTGCCTTCCAACGAGATGCCGCCTGGCGACGTGCCGCCGCTGCTCGCAACCGACTGGTACGAGCAGCACGGCGTGGAGCGGATCGTCGCGAAGGTCGCGCGCCTCGACGTGCCGGCCCGCAGGATTCACTTCGAAAGCGGCGGCGAACTGACTTACGACACCGCGTTGCTCGCCACCGGCAGCACGCCAACAGTCCCTCGAATCGCGGGCAGCGAACTCGGCGGCGTGTACGTGCTGCGCCATCTCGACGACGCCGCCGCGATAGTCGAGGCGCTCGCCAACAGCGATACGGACGGACTGACACGCGACAATGCGTCCACGCGCGTCGCCATTCTCGGCAGCAGTTTCATCGGACTCGAAACCGCTTCCGCGCTGCGCAAACGCGGCGTGCAGGTTTCCGTTATTTCGCCGGACAAGGTGCCTTTCGCAAAACAGTTCGGCGAGCGCGTGGGCGCGATGTTTCGCGAGCTGCACGAACGCAACGGTGTCGAGTTTCATCTTCAGGCCAAGGTCGCTTCGCTCGAAGGCGAAGAAGGCAATGTGCATGAGGTCATGCTGGAAAACGGCGAGCATATTGCCGCCGACGTGGTGCTGCTCGGCACCGGCGTTACGCCTGCCACCGGTTTTGTCGAAGGCTTGCCGCTGCAAAAAGATGGCGGCGTGATCGTGAATGCGGGCATGCAGGCCGCGCCCGGCCTTTACGCCGCCGGAGACATCGCGGTCTTTCCGCTGTACGAAGACGAAGAGCCGCTGCGCATCGAACATTGGCGCCTGGCGCAGCAACATGCGCGCATCGCGGCCCAGAACATGTGCGGCGCGCGTAACCGCTATAACGGTGTGCCGTTTTTCTGGACCTACCACTTCGGCAAGAACTTCGAGTACCTGGGCCATGCGAGCGAATGGGACGAACTTGTCGTCGACGGCGAACTCGAGCGTCACGATTTTGCCGCGCTCTATGTAAAGAACGACAAAGTGGCCGCAGTGCTTGCGTGTAATCGCGACACGCAAACCGCGCATCTCGTCGAGGCGATGCGCGCGGGCCCGCTCACGCGTGCGCAGGCATTGCAGATTGTCGGGCGCGAGTCGTGCGGCAATGACTGAGCAAAGTCACGCTTTGGACCATGCGCCCTTGTCGTTCAACTCTACATGCTCATGTAAAAAGCACAGAACGTGGACCGCGTGAGTCGCGAGTGAATTTGCGCATCATATTCGTTAGCTAAAAGGAGAAGTGCCATGCCAGAACCCAAGGAACAACATCCGAACGCCGACAAGACCGAGAAGCAGATCGACAAGGAGGTTGAAGACACCTTTCCGGCGAGCGACCCGCCGTCGACCGGCGGCACCACCAAAATCGTGACCGACGACGAAGACACTTCCTCCGAAGACGAAGCCACCGGCAAATAGACATCGCTGTCCATCAACAAAAGCGCCCGGACGCGCAAGCGCCGGGCGTTTTTCGCATTTGCGTCTGTGTGGATCGCGTCGGGGATTGTTATGCGCTGGCTACCGCGAACGGCACATCGCTCGATTTTTTGCCACGCGTGTGGCAAGCGGCCAGCATCTCCTGCAACGAAGTCACGTAGCGGTCAGCGCCCATGGCGTTTTGCAGGTCGACGCTCCACTTCTCCAGATTTTCCGGCGTCCATAGTCCGACGATAATCGATACGTTCGGCAAGCGCGCGCGAATGCGCCGGACCATGTAGCGCAAATGCGAAGGAATGCCGTCTATCTGCAAGTAGACGACACAGACGATACCGACGTCGTCGGCGTCCAGCCGATCGATCGATGCACGCGACGCCGCCTCATGCGGCAGCCCGCGCGCCGTGAAGCCGTGTTTGCCGAGCAGCTGCAGCATGATGGTGGCGGCAAGAGGATCGAGCGGACCGCGTCCAGGAATGCACAAGACGCGCTGATTCGTGACGCGCGGCATGGCTTGTGGCATCTCCGGCGCGAGCTCGCCTGCCTGGTCGGGCGCAGGTTCAACGGCTCTTTCGCGCGCGTTTTCTGGCAGTTCGTCAACCGTGCCGCGTGCAGTGTGATTCGCAAAGACCCTTTGTGTGGACGTGGAAGCAGGCGTTGCGTTGCGCGACGGCGCGACGGGCCCGAACTCCGCGCTCAGGTCAGCGGCCGCGGGCCGCGGCGGCGGCTCGTCAGGATAACTGTCGAGGCCGTCGACAAGATCGTTCGTGGTCGACTCGATGCGCGCAAGCTGCGCCGTCGTGACGCTGCCGCGTACCACGTCGTTGGCGGCCAATTGCAGGCCCTTGATCGTCACCTCGTCGTAGTAAGCCGATAACGAACGCTCGCGCAGCAGCAGTTCGGCTTGCGCGATCGCTTCATCGGGGTCGCCCGCGAGTGCACGTTGATAAAAATTTTCGACCGGCGTGAGCGCGGGCTGATCGCCCAGCATCACGTCGAGGAATTCCAGGCGCCTGATATGCCGGCCAAGTACGAGCAGACAAAGCGTCAACGGCGTCGACAGGATCAGGCCGATAGGCCCCCAGATCCAGCTCCAGAAGATCGCGGCGACCACCACCGAGAACGGCGAGAGTCCGGTGCTGCGTCCGTAGAGCAAGGGCTCCACCACCTGGCCCACCAGCAGTTCGACGGTCACGAAAAGCGCAATGCACCACACCGCCATGTCCCAACCGGGACTCACCGCGGCAGCAAGCGCGGTGGCCAGCCCGCCTGCTATCCAGATGCCGACGTACGGCACGAGCCGCAGCAAGGCCGCGAGTATGCCCCACAGAATCGGGCTCGGTACGCCGATGAAAAACAGCCCCGCGCCGATGGCGACACCGAGCCCCGCGTTCAGGCCGAGCTGCGAAACGAAGTAGCGGCTCAGGCGCCGCGCCGCTTCGTCCATCACCATGGTCGTGCGGTGCAGATCGCGTGAGCCGAAAAGACGGATCGCGCGGTCGCGCAGATCGTCGCGTTGCAGCAGGATCACCACCATCACGACGAATACGATGAACGCGGTCTCGATGGGACTGATGGCCGGCGACAACACACGGCGCGCCACTTCCAGCGGAGTGGGCACCGGCTCGCGCACTTCGACGGGCACGGCCGCGGGCGCGCGGCCATCCGCGGAAGACGCATCGTGCCGCGGCGCGGGTTGGGACGGTTCGATTGTCGCGCGTTGCAGCGCCTGACCGGCGGCTTTCGCAAAGCGATCGAGTTTGCCGACGGTCAGCGTGTGCGCCGCCTCCATCTTGCGCTCGATGGTCGCCTGGTAACGCGGCATGCCCGCGGCGAGCTCCGTCAACTGCATCGTGATCACCGCACCGAGTACTCCGATCACCGAAACGGAGATCATCACTGCCGCGAACACCGACGCGACGTGGCCGAGCTTCAGGCGTCCCAACGATTTCACGAGCGGTGCGACGAGAAAGCTCAGCAGAATCGCGAGCGTTATCGGAATCAGCACGGCCCGCGCGAAATACAGACACGCGACAAACCCGGCGCCGACCGCCAACGCGATCAGCGCGTCGAGACCGAACGCGGCAGGCGGCGCGTCGATGCGAGTGGGCGGCCTGCCGCGCGACGGTTCGGGAATGTCCTTCATTGCGCTACGTGCAGCTTGTCGCTATTTGTTGTGGTGCTCCCTGTCATGTCGTTATTTTTTGGGCTCTTCTGCAATCGGCCCACTCTCCACTGGTGGCGCTTCCTTTTCGATCTCGCTGCGGGCCTGTTCCCAGTATTCGTCGGGTGTGCCCTTGGGCTCGGGCGCGTGTTCCCACAAGTAATAAGCGCGCGTGCGAATCTGCTCTTCCTGGGAGGTCTGCTCCTGTTCCATATGATCACCTACAGTTAAGGTCTCGCGGATGCCGGCATGGCGAAGCCGCGCGCATCATCGTGATGATGAGTGCGCGTGGCCACCGTCAGATCAGCAAGTGATATTCCCGCTCAGGCGGCAGGCGGCGCCTCGCTTTCGTCCGAGGTGAGCTGCTCTTCGAGCTTGTCGAACACGCGCTGCGTCGCACGGCTCTGCGCCTCGAGGGCGAACAGCAGCAGTGAACGCGCGGTGACCTGATACTCGTCGCCGGCGCTGAACTCCGGCAACTCCGCGCGCACCGGCATGTTGGTATCGAGCAGGCAGGTCCAGCGATCTCCGTCGGGCACTTCGGGCAATGTGAAGTTGACGACGTCGTGATGCGCGTTCAGCACCAGCAACAGCGTCGCGTCCGACGCGGGACGGCGGATGCCGCTCGCCTGCGCGCGGCCGTCTATCACGAGGCCGAAGCAGCGCATCAATGGATCGGCCCATTGCTCGGCAGTGAGATCGGTGCCGTCGGGCGAAAGCCAGCGCGCATCGGTCACGTCGAGCGCTTCGTTGTACTCGCCTGTGAGAAAGCGGCTGCGGCGCAGTACCGGCAATCGGTGCCTCAGCGTCGTGAGGTTTCTGACGAACTCGGTGAGCGCGCGGCCGTCGTCGTCGATCCCTTCCCAGTCGACCCAGCTGATCTCGTTGTCCTGACAATACGCGTTGTTGTTGCCCTTCTGCGTGCGGCCGAATTCGTCGCCCGCGAGCAGCATAGGCGTGCCTTGCGAGAGCAGCAGCGTGGCGAGCAGATTGCGTTTCTGACGCTCGCGTTGCTGGCGTATTTCGGGGTCGTCGGTTGGCCCTTCCACGCCCATATTCCACGACCTGTTGTCGGAGTGGCCGTCGTTGTTGTCCTCGCCGTTTGCTTCGTTATGCTTGTCGTTGTACGAAACGAGATCGTTCAACGTGAAGCCGTCGTGCGCCGCGATGAAGTTCACGCTCGCCCACGGGCGCCGGCCGCGATGATTGAACTTGTCGCCGGATCCTGTCAGGCGTGTGGCGAGATCAGCGACCATGCCTTCGTCGCCCTTCCAGTAGGCGCGCACGGTGTCGCGAAAGCGGTCGTTCCATTCGGCCCATCCAGGCGGAAAACCGCCAACCTGATAGCCGCCAGGCCCACAATCCCACGGCTCCGCGATCAGCCGCACGCTGGAGAGAACCGGGTCTTGCCGGCAACTGTCGAGAAAGCCGCCGCCTTCGTCGAAACCATGCGGCTCGCGGCCGAGAATCGTTGCCAGATCGAAACGGAAACCGTCCACCTTCATTTCCGTCACCCAGTAACGCAGGCTGTCGGTCACCATCTGCAGCACGCGCGGATGCGAAAGATTGAGCGTATTGCCGGTGCCCGTATCGTTGATGTAATAGCGCGGCTCGTCGGGCATCAGGCGATAGTACGACGCATTGTCGATGCCCTTGAACGAGAGCGTCGGTCCGCGTTCGTTGCCTTCGGCGGTGTGGTTGTACACCACGTCGAGAATGACTTCGAGATTTGCGTTGTGAAAGGCGTCCACCATCCCCTTGAACTCGCTCACCGATTCCGTCGACGAAGCGAAGAAACGCGGGTCGGCCGCAAAAAAGCCGATGGTGTTGTAGCCCCAGTAGTTCGTGAGACCCTTTTCGAGCAGATAGCTGTCGTTGACAAAGGTCTGGATCGGCATCAGTTCGACCGAGGTTACGCCGAGACTCCGGATGTACTCGATCACCGCCTTCTGCCCCATTCCCGCGAAGGTGCCGCGCAGATTTTCCGGCACCTGCGGATGACGCATGGTAAAGCCGCGCACATGCGTTTCGTAGAAGATCACGCGGTCCCACGGCAGCGGATTGCGCTCGGGATGCGTCCATGAAAAGGTGGCGTCCACCACCTTGCACTTCGGCACGAAGGGCGCGCTGTCGCGCTCGTCGAACGACAGGTCGCCGTCTTCCGAATCGAGCGTATAGCCGAAAATTTCGGGCGCCCACTTCAGTTCGCCGATATGCGCCTTGGCGTATGGGTCTAGCAGCAGTTTGTTCGGATTGAAGCGATGCCCCTTCTCCGGCTCATAGGGACCATGCACGCGATAGCCGTAGATGGCGCCCGGCTTCAGATTCGGCACGAACACGTGCCAGACCTCATCGGTATATTCGGGCAGTTCGATGCGCTCGATTTCATTCTGACCGGTCTCGTCGAACAGGCATAGTTCGACTTTGGTTGCGTGCGCCGAGAACAGCGCGAAGTTCACGCCGTTTCCGTTCCATGTCGCGCCGAGTGGGAACGGTGTGCCTTCCGCGATGCGCGTCGAGCTGGTGGCCGGAGATGACATAGAAATTCCTGTGAGAGGCTGGGGCGCTCGCGCGCCTTTTCAGTGTAGGCGATATGAATCAAAGGCTCGCTCGTGTAGCAAACTGCGGGCCCAGCCGTGCAAGCAGCAGGCGCGCGACGGCATGAAATTTGCGACAACGCGATTGAAAGCAGATTCGACGCGCCGGGAACGGCGCTACATAACAAGGAGAAACCATCATGCGAAGCATGCAACTTCGAACGCTGCTCGCGGCAGCGCTATTCGCCGGGACCCTGGCGTCATATGGCAACGCCCAGGCGCAAGGCGCTCCGCAGTCCATTACGGAAAGACGCACCGACGTCGTGCAGCTGGCGAGCGGGTATCGCGCGTCGAAGCTCACAGGGGCCGACGTCTTCAACAAGAACAAGGACACCATTGGCACCGTCGACGATCTGATCGTCTCTCCTGGCGGCGACCGCAGCACCTACGCGATCCTGTCGGTGGGCGGATTTCTCGGCATGGGCAAGCATCTCGTGGCGGTTCCGTTCAACGATTTGCAGATCACCAACCGTCGGGTGGTGTTGCCGGAGGCAACGAAGAAGTCGCTAGAGGCGCTGCCGGAATTCAAGTACGCCGATTGAAGGCGCGGCAGCGCGTTTTGCGCAGCGGACGGTGCGCCTTGCGCACCAACGCGACGCTCCACGCAGCGGGCGCAGTGCTCAAGGCAATAGCGAACGCCACGTTTTACGCGCGGCCAATAAGCTGTAGCGCAGCCTCGCAAACAATCGGCCGCGCTTCAGCCACGCTCACGCAAACAGCTTGTCCAGCGTAATCGGCAGTTCGCGCACGCGTTTGCCAGTCGCATGCCAGATCGCGTTGCTCACTGCTGCGGCCACGCCCACCACTCCGATTTCGCCCACACCCTTCGCGCCGAGCGGATTGACAATATCGTCGTGCTCCTCAACGAACAGCACGTCGATGTCGTGGATATCCGCATTCACCGGCACGTGATATTCGGCGAGGTTGTGGTTCATCTGGCGGCCTATGTCGTGGTCGAACTGTCCTTCCTCGTGCAGCGCCATGCTGATGCCCCACACCACGCCGCCCGCCACCTGGTTCGCCGCGGTCTTCGGATTGACGATGTGCCCCGCCGCGACCGCGCTCACCACACGTGTCACGCGCACGGTGCCGAGCGCTTCGTCAACGCGCGCTTCGACGAAAATCGCCGAATGCGTACCCATCGAGTAGGCCTGCTGCTTTTCGTGCGGCTTCACGCTCGCCTGTTCTTCGAGCTTGTCGAGCCCGGCGCGCACGAGCAGCGTATCGATTTCGACGGCGTCTTCCGGGCCTGAGCCGCATACGATCCGTTTGCCCATGCGCCGTATGTCCTCGCGCGGAACAGCCGCGAAACGTGCGCCGCCATGTTGCCGCGCCAATTCGACGAGCCGGTTGTAGAGCCGCCTGCATGCTGCATCCACCGCGCTGCCCACCGAGGACACCGTCCACGAGCCGCCTTCTATCGGCGCCTTCGGCAAGCGCGTATCGCCAAGCTCGAAGACGACCTCGTGAAGCGGCACGCCGAGCGCATCCGCCGCGATCTGCGTCATCGCGGTGTAGGTGCCGGTGCCGATGTCGGCGGTCGAACTGGAAACGGTCACGCGGCCATCGCGCGTGAGAACGGCGCGCGCGGATGCTTCGTTCTGCATTGCATCCCACGCACCGGTCGCCATGCCCCAGCCGATCAGTTCGGTGCCCTCGCGGCGCGCGCGCGGCGCGAGCGGCCGCTTTTCCCAGCCGAAACGGGCCGCTCCTTCGCGATAGCAGTCGCGCAACGCCTTGCTCGAGAACGGCAGGTTCCTGTTCGCATCGCGCTCCGTGTAGTTGATGAGGCGCAGTTCGAGCGGGTCCATCTGCAGTGCTTGCGCCAGTTCGTCCATTGCTACTTCGAGCGGGAACAGTCCTTGTGCCGCGCCCGGCGCGCGCATGTCGGCCGGAGTGGGCACATCGAGCCTCACGACCTTGTAGCCGAGCGTCACGTTATCGCATTGATAAAGCTGGCCTGCCCAGTTCACCACTACGTCGCAATAGTCCTCATACTGCGAGGTCTCGGATACAGCTTCGTGAATCACCGCCTGCAAGCGGCCGTCGGCAGCAGCGCCGAGCGCGACGCGCTGGATGGATTGCGGCCGATGCGCGAACGTAAACATCTGCTGGCGCGTGAGTGTGACGCGCACCGGCCGCTTCAGTTCGAGCGCCGCCATGACCGCGAGCGCGAGATGATACTGCGGCCGCAAACCGGAGCCGAATGCACCGCCGACGAACGCCGACACCACGTGCACCTCGTCGTCCTTCAATCCGAACACCGCGGTCAGATACGACTTGGTATTCATCACGCCCTGGGTCTTTTCATACACGGTCAGGTGCCCGTGCTGGTCCGGCACCACAGTGCAACCGTGCATTTCCATCGGATTGTGATATTCGGCCGGCGTGCTGTAGAACGCATCGACGCGCGCCACCGCATTCGCCAACGCTGTGTCGGCATCGCCGCGCGGCGCGGGCGGCGGATCGAAGCCGCCCTTTTCCGTGGACGGCGGCTCGGCACTCATCAGCGCCTCGCCCATATCCGTTCGATGCGGCGCGGATTCGTAGCGCACGTCCACCAGCGAAGCCGCATGACGCGCGAGCTCGAGCGATTCCGCGAGCACGAGCGCCACAGGCTGGCCGC
The DNA here is from genome assembly GCF_000472445.1 of Burkholderia sp. WSM2230. Classification (GTDB taxonomy): domain Bacteria; phylum Pseudomonadota; class Gammaproteobacteria; order Burkholderiales; family Burkholderiaceae; genus Paraburkholderia. The sequence goes on along the minus strand of NZ_AXAJ01000001.1, from coordinate 970,354 downwards.
TGTACCACACGCGGTCGTCCCAAAGCGGTCTGAGCGGGCTCCCGCCGGGCGCGACCATGTCTTTGTATGGCTTGTCCTCGCGAGGCAGCTCGGGGCGGTTCTGATACGTCATGACATGCAGCACGCCAGGCAACGCGAGCGCGGCCGACGAGTCGATCGACACGATTCTTCCAGCCGCAATCGTGCTCGATACGACAAAGCCATACGTGAGTCCGTTGGCCGTGAAATCGGCCGCGTACTGCGCGGCGCCGGTCACTTTCAGCCTGCCGTCCACGCGCTTGTGCGGCACGCCGCTCGCGCGCAATGCGGGCAAAGTCTCGATGCGGTTCATGGCGCCGGTTCCTCCAGTGAACGTTGCGTTGCCATCGCGAAGGCGCGCTCGATGGCGCGCGCCGTCAGTTCGATCTTGAACGCGTTGCCGCGGCGGCCACGCGCCTCGCGCAGCAAGTCGGTAGCGAAATTGCGCACCGTTGCCGCGTTCAGCGGCCTGCCGCGCAGCGACGCTTCCGCATCCACATTGCGCCACGGCTTGTGCGCCACGCCACCGAGCGCGCAATGCGCTTCGACGATGGTGTCACCGTCCAGTTCGAGCCCGAGCGCCACCGAGACCAGCGCAAATGCATACGAAGCCCTGTCGCGCACTTTCACGTAAGCGTGATGCGCCGCGAAGCCCTGCTTCGGCAACTCGACCGCGGTAACAAGCTCGTCGTCGCGCAGGTTCGTATCGATGTGAGGCGTGTCGCCCGGCAAGCGGTGAAACTCGGCGAACGGCAGCACACGCGAACCCTCGGGACCCGACAGATGCACCATTGCATCGAGCGCGGCCAGGGCGACGCACATGTCCGATGGGTGCACGGCGGTGCAGTGTTCGCTCGCGCCAAGAATTGCGTGCATGCGATTGACGCCTTCCATCGCCGGACAGCCGGTACCGGGTTCGCGCTTGTTGCAGCGCGTGCCGGCATCGTAGAAATAGAGGCAGCGCGTGCGTTGCAGCAGATTGCCGCCGACGCTCGCCACATTGCGGATCTGCGGGGACGCACCCGCGAGAATGGCCTTCGCGAGCAACGGGTAACGCGCATTGACGGTGGCATCGTAAGCGGCTGCGCTGTTGGTCACGAGCGCGCCGATCCTGAGTCCGCCCGCGGCGGTCGGTTCGATCTGTCTGAGCGGCAGACGGTTGATGTCGACGACGAGCTGCGGATGTGCGACGTTCTCGCGCCACAGATCCACGAGGTTCGTGCCGCCCGCGATAAACGCAGCGGCGCGATTTTCGCGATGCTGCTGGATGGCTTGTTGCACTTCGCTCGCGCGCGTGTACGAGAAGCGGTTCATGGGCGCGCTCCTTTGCCGGCCATGTCGGCTGCGTCGACAATCGCGGCGACTATGTTGGTATACGCGCCGCAGCGGCACAGGTTGCCGCTCATCAGTTCGCGCACCTCGTCGGCGGTTTTCGCGTGACCTTCCTGCAGCATCGCGACGGCGGAGCAGATCTGCCCCGGCGTGCAGTAACCGCACTGAAAGGCGTCGTGATCGATAAAGGCCTGCTGAACAGGGTGCAACTCCTCGCCATTGGCGAGTCCTTCGATCGTGGTGATCGAGGCGCCGTCGTGCACGACCGCGAGCGCGAGGCAGGTATTGATCCGCTGACCGTTCACAATCGCAGTGCACGCGCCGCATTGCCCGTGATCGCAGCCTTTCTTGGTGCCGGTCAAATGACAGTGTTCGCGCAGCAGATCAAGCAGCGACGTCCAGGGCTGCACTTCGAACTCGTGCTTTTTGCCGTTGATGTCAAAGCTCACCGGCACGCGCTGAACGTCGCTCGGCGCAACGTCCAGCGGCATTTCCGCAGTGGGGGTATTCATGGAGATTTCTCCTGACGATGAGTCACGCACAGGGAGCGCTACAAGCGAACTATTCGTGCGCGCAATCGCTGTGCCCGGCAGGATGATGGTGTCGCGATGAACGGGCGGCTTGACGACGAGCCGCTGTCTGCCGGAGTGTACAGACAGTGCCGCCCGGAACATTCAATCAATATGCCTAAATAATCGGCGAGCCGCCCGTCACGGCGATGGTCGCGCCTGAAATGTAACTGGCTTCGTCCGAGGCGAGCATGACGTAAGCCGGCGCGAGTTCGGCGGGCTGGCCTGGCCGCTTCATCGGCACTTGCTGGCCGAACTTTTCGACTTTTTCCGGCGGCATTGTCGACGGAATCAACGGCGTCCAGATCGGTCCAGGCGCAACGCAATTCACGCGAATGCCCTTCTCGGCCAGCAGTTGCGCGAGGCCGCCGGTGAAATTCTGAATCGCGCCCTTGGTGGTCGCATAGGCGAGTAACCCGGGATTCGGATGATCGGCGTTGATCGACGTCGTGTTCACAATCGCGCCGCCCGGTTTCATGTGCTTGACCGCGGCGCGGGTGATCCTGAACATCGCGCCGATGTTGGTATCGAAGGTCTTGTCCCACTCTTCGTCGGTGATTGCGTCGAGCGATGGGTAGGTCATCTGATATGCAGCGTTGTTCACGACCACGTCGAGCCGGCCGAATGCTTCCACCGCCTTGTCGACAATCGCCTTGCAATGCGCGCGATCCGTGATGTCGCCGGGCATGAGCACCGCCTTGCGGCCTGCGTCTTCGACCCAGCGGGCGGTTTCGCGCGCATCGTCGTCCTCGTTCAGATAGGCGATCAGCACGTCCGCGCCTTCGCGCGCGAACGCAATAGCCACCGCGCGGCCGATGCCGCTGTCGCCGCCCGTGATGATCGCCGCCTTGCCGGCAAGACGGCCTGAGCCCTTATATGACTTCTCGCCGTGATCGGGCTGAGGTTGCATCGGCGCGGTGCGGCCCGGCGTCTGGTCCTGCTGCTGTCCTTCGAACGGTGGTGTAGGACGTTCTGTGTCGCTCATACGATCCTCCAGAATGCTGATCCACATGTGCGGCGTGCGAAGCGCACGGCGTCGCTACATATCCAGCAACTGGCGGGCCAGCGTGAGATGCGGTATGGCGGTGCATACGTGATGCACGCGCGGCATGCCGGAACAAAAAGCTCGAGAATGAAGCATGTCGATACGACAGCTTGCGAACGGCGGACCGGCGATTCACGAGAATGCGCGGCGCGCACGGAACGGCCACCAGATACTGCAATCGGCCAATCGCAGTTTTTTCAAAGCTCGCGCAGGCTTTACGGCGGCCCCACCGCATGCAAGGCCGCAGCCGATTCCAGCACGCGCAGAAGACGCTCGGGCGTCAACGGCTTCGCGCAATGCGCGTCGAAACCGACGGCGCGCGCGCGTGCGCGGTCGTCGCGCGAAGCAAAGGCCGTGCATGCCACCAGCAGCATATGCGCCGTGGACGGATGCGCGCGCAAACGCCGCGCGAGCTCGAAGCCGTCGAGTCCCGGCATCTTGATGTCGAGCACCACGGCAAACGGCTGCCACTCCGACGCCAGCTCGCATACCGCGTGCGGATCTTCGAGCGCGCGGCATTCGAATCCGTCCGCGTTCAACAGCATCTGCAGCGCGTCCGCCGCCTCGCGATAGTCGTCCACCACCAGCACGCGGCGGTGCGAAGCCATCGCATACTGGATCGGCCGCCATACGACCACGTCTTCACTGTCGTCGAGTCGGTTATCGAGCGTCACCCTTCCCTCCCTTGTTGCTGCTTGCGCCGCGTCGCGGCCCCGGCGCACGGACGCAAGTTTCGCTCCCGCGCTGCACCGCGTGACTGATTACATGCTTTCTGAATGACAGCGGCGTTCAAGCCGCGCGATCGTCGATGAAACCCTTCAGCATCGCGAGCGTATCGGCGTCCTCGATATGCTTGTCCGTGCGCCAGCGAAGCATGCGCGGGAATCGCACGGCCACGCCCGACTTGTGGCGCGTACTCGCCTGAATGCCCTCAAAGCCGATTTCGAATACGAGTGTCGGCGTCACGCTGCGCACCGGTCCGAACTTCTCGATCGTAGTCTTGCGCACGATTGCGTCAACCTGGCGCATTTCCTCATCGGTAAGACCCGAATAGGCCTTGGCGAAGGGCACGAGCGTGCGCACACCGTTGGCTTCGTCCCACACTGCGAACGTGAAATCGGTGTACAGGCTTGCGCGGCGGCCATGTCCGCGTTGGGCGTAAACCAGTACCGCGTCTACCGCATAAGGATCGATCTTCCATTTCCACCATGTGCCCGAAGCTTTCGTGCGGCCCACACCGTACAGCGACTCGCGCTCTTTCAGCATCAGACCTTCGACGCCGCGCGCCCGGCTCTCTTCACGCAGCGCAGCGAGTGCCTGCCAGTCGGCGCCGAAGACGAGCGGCGATACACGCAGCAGATCGCGTGCGAGGGTGTTGTCGAGCGACGCGGCGAGCGAGTCGAGCTGCGCGCGCCGCTGGGCGAGCGGCGTCATGCGCAGGTCTTCGCCGTGGGCTTCGAGCAGGTCGTAAGCAAGCAATGCGGCAGGCGAATCAGCGAGAATTTTTTTGCTCAGCGTCTTGCGCGCAATGCGCGGTTGCAGGCGCGCGAACGGCAACGGCGCAGCAGCGCCTGGTTCCCACGCGAGAATTTCGCCGTCGATCACGAAACCGTCCGGCAGCGCCTCGCCGAGTGCGGCGACTTCGGGAAAACGATCGGTAATCAGATCCTCGCCGCGCGACCACAACCACACACGTCCCGCGCGCTTGACGAGCTGCGCGCGTATGCCGTCCCACTTCCATTCGATCAGCCAGTGTGCCGGATCGCCGAGCGTCCCCGGATCGGCCTGCAACGGATGCGCGAGAAAGAACGGATATGGCAGGCCGAGATCGCTGTCGTGCCGCTCTGTGGCACGCTGAGCGTCGTCGCCCCCAACGTCGGTCACGTCGGGCGCGATGAGCCGCAAATAGCGCGCGGCGTCGGGCTTTTGCCGCGAATCGGTCCATCCGACCATGCGTTGCGCAATCCGCTTGTGGTCGATGCCGGCCACCTCGGCAAGCGCCCGCACTACGAGTTGCCGCGCGACGCCGACGCGAAAGCCGCCGCCAATCAGCTTCGTGAGCAGAAAGCGGCCGCTCCAGTCGAGTTCGTCCCAGTAGCTGAAAAGACGCGGGCGCAACTCTTCTGGCGCGAGGCCGCGCAAGGTCAGCACGCGCTGCTCGATCCACTGTGTCAGGCCCAGTTCAGAGGTGCGTTGCGCAGGCGGCAGAATATGCGCGATGGTCTCTGCAAGATCGCCGACCGCGTGATACGACTCCTCGAAAAGCCACGCGGGCAAGCCCGCGCGTTCGCGCGCGAACTCAGTGAGCAGGCGTGTGGGCACCGATTGCCGAGGTTTGCCGCCCGCCAGGAAATACGATGCCCATGCGGCATCTTCCGGCTCGGCTACGGAAAAATAGCTGGTGAGCGCGTCGAGCTTGTCATGCGTAGACGTGGTTGCGTCGAGCGCGGTGTAGAGAGCAGCGAAGCGCTTCATGAACGGCTCGCGGTGTCGTCGAGCGCGGCAGCGGGGGCTTCGTCGCTGTGCTGATGCGCCAGGCTGCCCCCTGCAACGGTGCCTTCCGCGACAGTTTCGACGCCGCCCAATGCGTCCGCTTCCACGGTATCGTCGCCATATTGCGTCGCGAAAGCGCCGGCCTCGAGGCCCTGCTCGCGCAGCCAGCGCACCATCGGCTCGACAGAACCATGCGTGACGATCACGCGCTCTGCGCCGGTCGCGTGAATCGCCGTTTGCAGCGCGGGCCAGTCCGCATGATCGGAGAGCGCGAAGCCTCGGTCGACGCCGCGTCTGCGGCGCGCGCCGCGCAAGCGCATCCAGCCCGACCCGAATGCGTCGCTATAGTCGCCGAAGCGTCGGAGCCACGCGCTGCCCTGCGCCGACGGCGGCGCGACGATCAGCGCCTGTTTGAATACAGCCTTCTCTTTCGGCGGAATTTCGCTGACGAGCCGTACCGGCGGCAAATGCACACCGGCGTCGCGATACGCGCGATTGAGCGGCTCCACCGCGCCGTGGCAGAAGATCGGTCCGATGCCCGCGTCGACGCTCGCCAGCACGCGCTGCGCCTTGCCGAACGAATAGCAGAACAGAACGGATGCGCGGCCTTGGGCGGCGTTATGGCGCCACCATGAATCCACGCCGTCGAACACGGTTTGCGGCGGGTCCCAGCGGTAGATTGGCAGACCGAAAGTGGATTCCGTGATGAAAGTGTCGCAACGCACGGACTCGAATGCATCGCAAGTAGGGTCCGGGTCCAGCTTGTAATCGCCGGACGCGACCCACACGCGGCCACGATGTTCGATGCGCAATTGCGCGGAACCAAGCACATGTCCCGCCGGATGCAGCGACACGGTCACTCCGCTGATGTCGAGCCGCTCGCCATACGCAAGCGTTTGCAGCGAGATGTCAGGCAGGCGGGACAGCAGCACGTTCGCCCCGGCGCGCGACGCCAGATAATGCCGGTGCCCGAAACGCGCGTGATCGGAATGGGCATGCGTTATCACGGCGCGCTCGACGGGCTGCCAGGGATCGATATAGAAATCGCCCGGCGGACAATACAAACCCTCGGGCCGTGCGATGACGAGGTCCCCGGGGCCGGCATTGTCCGCTGCGATATTCGATGTTGGTTCGGATGCCATGTGGCGAACAATAAGCAAAGCCTATTCCCGGTCGGCGTTGCGCGCTGCCCAGGAGCTATGCGTCATACGTCCCGCCCGAGCATTGCCCATCTGTCTAAACAAACATGGCGAGGCGTGGCGGCATTCTTGCTTACCCTGACATGAGGCGCGTCGGTATGCGCCGCCCGTCGGCGGCCCGAGATGCGCGCGTGGCGAGGACCCATGCACTTCATTGTCGATCGGCGCACGCTTTACGTCGCACAACATCCGGGCCGCTTCACGCTCGAAACGCTGAAGGCTTTCCGCGCCAACCAGGGGCTGCTGCTCGCCGGCGCGGTCGCGTATTACGCGCTGCTTTCCATCGTGCCGCTGATGATCCTGATCGTCATCGCACTGTCGCGCATCGTGCCGCAGCACCTTTTGTTGCCCGCATTAGGGCACCTGCTGCAGTGGCTCGTGCCTGGCCAGTCGCGCGCGCTCGTGCAGGAGCTCGCCAATTTTCTCGCTCATCGCGCGGTGATCGGCTGGGTGTTGTTCGTGACGATGCTGTTCTTCAGTTCGCTCGCCTTCACCGTGCTTGAGAACGCGATGTCGCTGATCTTCGTTCATCGCGTGGTCATACGGCGTCGCCATTTTCTGCTCTCGGCGCTGCTGCCTTATTGCTACATCCTGTTTCTCGGCGTCGGCGCGCTGATCGTCACCTTCGTGTCGAGCGGACTCGAAGCCGTGGGCACCGAAGGTCTCGACTTCCTCGGCATGCATGTTTCGCTGCAGGGCCCTTCGCGGGTGCTGCTGTACCTGCTCGGTCTTGCGGGCGAGATCTTCGTATTGACGTCGATCTATATGGTGATGCCGGTCGGACGGCCATCCATCAAGCACGCGCTGTTTGGCGGCGTTGTCGCCGCCGTGTTGTGGGAAATCACACGCCACGTGCTGGTGTGGTACTTCGCGACGCTCTCGCAGGTCAGCGTGGTGTACGGGTCGCTCACCATGGCGATCGTCATTCTGTTCAGTCTTGAATGGCTTGCCACGTTGCTGCTCTTCGGCGCGCAAGTGATCGCACAGTACGAGCGCTTCGGACTTGAGCCGCAAGGCGCGCCGAAGCAGCCCATCAAAACAGGCTGACTGTTGCGGAGCCGGGGCACGCGTGAGAGGCTGGGGTAACATTGCGCGCATCGTGCCTATCATCCGGCACGCTACAGAACCCCCTAATGAACGTCGTTCAGCGCAAATCAATCAACTACTTTCCGCATCAGGGCGCAGCCTATGCTTGACGAAGCCCTGATCGCAAGCAGCCTGGCCGCGCGCGGCATCGTGCCCGATGCGAAGCAACGCTATGCAATCGCGGCACTTGCCGCATTGCCCGGCCCGGCAATAGGCGACACGCAGCCACCATATCAGGGCGTTTATTGCCACGGACTGCCTGGACGCGGCAAGAGTCTCGTGGTCGATACCGTGTTCGAACTGGCGGATTGCCGCAAGCGGCGTCTACACTTTCACGAGTTTCTGCGCGAGATGAACCAGCGCCTCGTGAACGAACCGCGTGGCGACGACCGGCTTGGCTCGGTGTCGAAACAATGGCTCGGCGGCATCGAGCTATTGTGCTTCGACGAATTCCACGTGCACGATATCGCCGACGCGCTTCTGATGGGCCGCTTTCTCGATACGGCGATCAGGCTCGGCACGCGCATCATGCTTACGTCGAACTATGCGCCGGACGGCCTGCTGTCCGACCCGGAGTTTCATGAGCGTTTCGTGCCGACCATCGAGCAGATCAAGCGGCACTTTCGCGTGATTCATTTCGACGGTGCACGCGACTATCGCTTCGGCGGCGAGGCGCATCCGTCACCGCGTTTCTTCTCTCCGCTCGACGCAGCGGCCGGCAATGCACTGCGTGACCTTTTCCTCCGCCATGAAAGCAGCGGCGCACTGGAAGCGACGAAAGTCAGCGCTGCGGGCCGGCCGCTGATTGCGCGCGCGGTGGGCGCCGCTATCTTGTGGGCCGACTTCGAAGCGCTGTGCGTGGCGAACCGCTCGCATCTCGACTACCTGGACCTTGCCGAGCGCTGGCAGGGGTTCATTGTCGATAACGTGCATACCGGGTGGCTGAGGAAACCACATACGTTGCAGCGGCTCGTATGGCTCGTCGATATTCTTTACGATCGCAAGCGCGCGCTCTTCATTGCATCGGATCAGCCGATTCATGCTGCATTGCGCAGTCTGGAAGGCGCGCATGATCTCTCGAGAACACTGAGCCGTCTTGCCGAAATGGAATCGCGCGCGTATCGCAACACGCTCGACGAGGCGCTCGACCAGCCGACCTCGACAGGCACGGACCATTAGCGACGTCCCCGCCGCTCATCCGGGAATGCGCCGTGCTACCGCGGTCGAGACGACTCATTCTTCAGCGGATAAGCACTCCGCCTTTTTCCCGATGATCAGAACCGCTTCGCTCGCCGCCGCGCTTTGCGCGGCCTGCCTTTCTTCTGCCTGCGTACATATTGGACCTTCGCGCCTCAAAGCCGACCAGGTCGACTACGCTCGCGCACTCGGCGACGCGAAAAAGCGCGAGATTCTCGCGGCCGTGGTCGGCCTGCGTTATGGCGACGCGCCCGCGTTTCTGACCGTCAGCAGCATCATCGCGGCCTATACATTCGATGCCAGCGGCGGCGCGACCGCCAATGCGGGCTCCGGCAGCCAGCCGAACTATGCGCTCGCCACCGGCAGCGTGTCGTATTCCAATCACCCGACATTCACGTACACGCCCACTACCGGCGAAGCGTTCGCCTCCGCTTATATCCGCCCGCTCGCGCCAGCACTGGTCCTGCCGCTCGCCGAAGGCGGCATTCCGATCGACCTGCTGTTGCGCATTACCGCGCAATCGGTGGGTGGCCTGCAGAACGGCAACGCGCTCGGCGGAGAAAACAGCGCGGGCGCGCCGGGCTTTTTCGAATTGCTGCGCGCGCTGCGGCGCCTGCAACTCGCGGGCGAGCTCAACGTCGAATCGCGCAAGGTAGGCGATAAGAACGACCAGATGAGCGTGTTCCTCGTGATTGGCGCAACGACCAGCGGCGACTCGCCGCAAATCACCGCCGACGTCGCGCGAGTGCGCAAGCTGCTGCATCTCTCGTCGAATACGCGCAGCTACGAAATCGTGTATGGGCCTTCGTCTGCGTGGCATAAGGCCGACAGGATTCCGATGGTGACGCGCTCGGTGCTCGGCATACTGACCGATCTCGGCGCACAGGTGCAGGTGCCCACCGAGCGCATAAACGACGGCTCCACGAAACCGACCGTGGGCCTGATCGGCGGCGAGACGAGGCCTACCATCATCGTTCACTCCGGCAAGACCGCGCCCGACAATGCCTATGTCACGATCCCATATGGAGCGTCGTCCTACTGGGTGGACCGCAACGACTTCGACTCGAAATACGCGTTCACTGTCGTGCAGAACCTCATGGCGCTCGCCGAAGCCGACACGAGCAACAAGGCACCTGTCGTGACGATTCCGGCGAACTGAACGATGTGAGCAATGCGCTACCGCGAGGCGCCCTTTCCCTGCACGCGCGCAATCTGCTGCTTCGCCGCTTCATACACATGCTCGGGCGTGAAGCCGAACTTCTTCTTCAGATCGGCAAGCGGCGCCGACGCGCCGAACGTGTGCATCACCACCTGTGCGCCGAGCCTGCCGACGTAGCGGTCCCAACCGAGCGTCGCGGCCTGCTCGACGGCCACGCGCGCGTCGATGTCGGCCGGCAACACCGTGTCGCGATACGCCTCGTCCTGCCGTTCGAACAGATCCCATGAAGGCATCGACACCACGCGCGCCGCAATGCCCTCGGCCTTCAGCTTCTCGTAAACATCCACGCAGATGGAAAGCTCGCTGCCGGTGGCCAGCAGGATCACTTGCGGCTTTTGCCCATCGGGCGCATCGGCAAGCACATAGGCGCCTTTTTTCACGCCCTCGGCGGATGCATAGCGGCTGCGGTCCAACGTGGGCAGCGGCTGCCGCGACACGACGATGCACGCGGGACGCCGCTTTTGCGTCAGCGCGACGCGCCACGCTTGCGCCACCTCGTTGGCATCGCCCGGACGCAGCACGGTGAGACCCGGCACACCGCGCAGCGACGCGAGCTGTTCGATTGGCTGATGCGTCGGCCCATCTTCGCCGACGCCGATCGAATCGTGCGTGAACACGTAGATCGCCTCGACCTCCATGATTGCCGACAGGCGAATCGGCGGCTTCATGTAGTCGCTGAAAATGAGGAACGTGGAGCCGAACGGCCGCAGGTTCGACAAGGCCAGACCGTTGACCACCGCGCCCATGCCATGTTCGCGAATGCCGAAATGCAGATTGCGGCCACCGTAGTTGTCGTACTCGAAGCTGCCCGCGCCCTCGAATTTCAGGTTCGTTTTCGTGGACGGCGCGAGATCGGCCGCGCCGCCGATCATCCACGGCACGCGCGCGGCAATGGCGTTGAGCACCTTGCCCGACGACTCCCGCGAGGCCATGCCTTTCGGGTCTGCGTCGAAGGTGGGAATGTCGTTGTCCCAGCCCACTGGCAACTCGTGCGCTTCGATCTGCGCGAATTCGCGCGACAGTTCCGGATACTGCTTGCTGTAGGCGTCGTATTTCGCCAGCCATTCCTCGCGCGCCGCCTTGCCGCGCGCGCCGATGCCGGCAGCGAAACGTTCGTGCACACCGTCGGGCACGTAGAAGAATTTGTCTTCCGGCCAGCCGTAGAACTTCTTGGTGAGCGCCACTTCCTCGACGCCGAGCGCTTCGCCGTGCGCGGCGGCGGTGTCCTGCTTGTTCGGCGCGCCCCAGCCGATAATGCTGTTGACCACGATCAGCGTCGGCCTGTCCGTCACGCTCTTTGCCTCGACCAACGCGGCTTCCAGCGCGGCCGCGTCGTTCGCATCGTCCACGTGCAGTGTGTGCCAGCGGTAGCCGCGAAAACGGCTCTCCACGTCGTCGCTATACGCCAGATCCGTATGCCCTTCGATCGTCACGCGATTGCTGTCGTAGATCCAGATCAGGTTAGAGAGCTTCAGGTGCCCCGCAAGCGAGGCCGCTTCGTGAGAGATGCCTTCCATCATGTCGCCGTCGCCGCATAGCGCATAGACGCGATAGTCGAAGAGCGACGCATCCGGCTTGTTGAAGCGGCTCTCGTACCAGCGCGCCGCCATCGCCATGCCGACGCTGTTGCCGAGGCCCTGACCGAGCGGACCCGTGGTCGTTTCGACGCCCGTCGTCATCCGGTACTCGGGGTGACCCGGCGTCTTGCTGTCTATCTGCCTGAAGCGCTCGATGTCCTCGATCGACACAGCGGGCTGGCCGGTCGGCTTGCCATCTTCGTCGACGGCCTTCACGTTCGCGAGATGCAGCAGCGAATACAGCAGCATCGACGCGTGCCCGACCGACAGCACGAAGCGGTCGCGATTGGGCCAAAGCGGCTCGTCCGGGTCGTAGCGCAAATGGTTTTGCCACAGATGGTAGGCAACCGGCGCCAGCGCCATGGGCGTGCCCGGGTGGCCGGAATTCGCTTTCTGAACAGCGTCCATCGACAGCGTGCGGATCGTATTGATGCACAACTGGTCGAGGGCGGGATCGTTTTGCATGGGACACTCCTTGTTCGGCCGTCAGCCACATCGCCCGCGCGCGCTGCTGCTGCGAAGCCGCGGGAAAGCGCTGTTCAGGCTGTGTTCAAACGGTATCAACGGTATACAAACGGTGTTCGCGGGACACGACAGATCGACAACCCGGCAAGCCTTGACGATGATGCGCCGATGCGCGCAAATCTGCACGCAACGTGACATCGTGGGCGCGTTGAGCGAACTGCTGTTGCTGTTCGTTGACGTGCGCGAATGCCAACCCCGAAATGCGAAGGACACGAGCGGCACTAGGCCGCGTTCAGCCAGTGCTCGCAAAGCGGGCCGTGCTTGCCGTCGACGGGGTCCATTTGCGGAAACGGCAATGCGTGCATGGCCGCGAGTTCCTGCGGCGTGAGCGCTTCACGACGAATGTCCCACTGCTGGCCCGCCGGATAGCCGGCCACCACGCGAAAGCGCCCCTCGAACGATTGCAGGCAGTGGCCGGTGCCGGCGGGCAGCAGCAGAACGTCCCCGGCGGAAACGCTGACCACCTTGCCGCCCGGACCGCCGACGATCACTTCGGCGGAACCTTCGGTGACGCCAAGCACCTCGTGCGCGGTCGAGTGAAAATGGTGATAGTCGAAGATGCCGTCGCGCCACTGCGGCGGCCATTGATTGCGCGCGAACAGCAGTTCGAATGCGGCGGCAACATCGCCGATGGCGGGGTCGACTGCCTGCCGGTAAATCACGACGGGCAGCTTGCGGTTATTCGGTACCCACTCGTGCGGCTCAAGCATGAAGGCTTCGTACTCGGTCTGGACCGCGTCAAATGCGTGCTTCGAATCTTCCTGCATGTTTGGCTCCTATGCGTGGCGGTGCCCGTCCGGTGCGCGAACCGGTAACGGGCGATCTCGCACTGCCGCATAAAGCGCGCCTGCCCCGGCTTGTCAGCCGATTAAAACCTGCCGGGTCAGCTGCAGGCCGGGACGCCGGTGCAGCCATGCAACCGCCCAGCCGTGCAACCGTGCGGAAAAAGGCAACGCCCGACAGCCTTCACACGAAAGCTCAGCCGCCGCCGATGCCCTGCAGCACTTTCCCCGTGCCGCCGCACACCGTGCATTGCTTTCCCTCCACCTTGCCGGTGCCGTGACAGGCGCGGCAAATGTCTTCGCCCACGCCGGGCGCGTCGGGAGGCGCTTCGTCACCGGGATTCAGGGGTTCGTTGTCCTGTTGCATATGTCTCTCCGTTTGGTGTTTGACGCGATCAGTTCTTGTGCGACGCCCGCCCCCCGCCGCCCGCCGGCTCCGCATGCGCGCCAGTGCCGAGCGGAACCTCTGCGGTCTGCTCGGGGTGCTGGTTCGAGCGCGGCGGATTCGTCTGTTGATCGACGCCGGTCTGCACGACCGACTCGATGCCCAGTGGACTCGGCTCGACGTAGTGCGCGCCGCTCGGCTGGTTGCGCGCTTTGACTTCCGGTGTCGGTTCGGGAGCATCGGCATTCGCGCGTGGGGTGTCGGGCTGCTGGTTCGACTGTGTGTGAGGTTGTGTGTCGGGCTTTGTCTCGGCGTGCGATTCGGGCTGCATTCCGGGCTGCATAGTGGCTCTCCTTTTATCGGCTACTCCTGTGTCGCAGCAACATATGGACCCCAACCGATGAAGCTTGCCTTGTGGCCTTGCAACTGCCGTGCTCAGGTCTTCATTTGCGCGTGGTTAGCTGATGCCTTCGGCACGCTTCGCGCACGCGTCAGGCATGCATTCGCGCACGCACACGCATTGAGTACGCATTGAGCATCCATTGGGCACGTCCATTGCGTGATCAACGCTGAAGCTTCGGAATCATCTTTGTAAAAAGGAGCGCCTCATGCCTGTCACGACCATTCGCGTATCCGATACGGAAGTGCAAGTCGAACGAACCCTTTACACGTTCGCCCAAAAGAGCGATGCCGACGCGTTCGCACAGTGCGTAGTGAACGATTCCATCGACGCCTGCTATCGCAGCCATCCGCCGCTCTCGGCACGTCCCACGGTGCCCGACGAACATCCCGACGATCCGGATCGCGGCAGCACGATTTCGCCGTCGCTCGGCGGGATGCCCTGAGGCGCGCTCGCGCGCCGCCCCTGGATGTTGCACGTCAGCGCGTCGCCTGGATGTGGCGCGCGAGCGCGCCGCGCTCGAGGTTGCGAGCCCGCCGTCATCACTTTTCCGGCGAAGCGCGATCGGCCGCCACGATCTGCTTGCCATACTCGATGGCGGCGCGGCGCGCTTCATCGGCCGTCTCGTATGGACCGATCTCCGGCGCACCGTCGAACGGAAAGAGAATCCTCCTGTCCGCTTTGCGGAGGACCTTCAGTCCACCTACATAACGGCCGTCGCCTGTTCCGTGATAGCTGGCGAAAATCTCGAACTCATCGTCAGCAACGTCGGCCTTGTGTCGCGCCATTTGTGTTTCCCTGTCCCTGTATTCGCGGTGCTCGACGAAGCACCCCAAGCTGTGCGCGCAATGCCACGTGCATTGCGCGTGATCGAACAGAGCAACGACCGTTCCACGTGCGGAAGCCGCTACGCGAAAGGCGATGAAGGAAACAAGGGGCATGCGCATTGCGCGCAGTAAGGAACGACAGAAACAGCAGCAGAAACAGAAGCAGGTGGAGGTAACGATGACCCTGTCACACGCTCACGACGCAGCGCCTCGCGTGATGCATACGCCGACGCCGCCTGAGATCGACCCGGAGAAGCCGCCGGCCCCGAACATCGATCCCGATCCGCCGCCCGCGCCGGATGACGACCCGGGCGGTGCGCCGCCCGGCGCGCCCGAAGGCGACCCGCCTGCGAAGCCGCCGCCGGTGCGTGCACTGCGGCGCGCGTGCCACTGACTCGCAATTGGCGTGAGGCTCGCGCGGACCGAGGTGCGAGGCCGCCTCGCGCGTTAGCAATCGCGCCGCTTAAACCGGCGCCTCGCGAATCAGAACTGATGCAGCATGCCGACGTAAGCGCCCGTCTGCGATTCGCCGACGAGCGGGCTCGTGTTGCTCGACGAGTCGCGCGGCGACGCCTGCAGCGAAAAATTCGCGTTGCCGCTGTTGCGCACGTAGCCCACGGTGCCGTAAAGGAAGGTGCGCCTCGAGAGGTTATAGGTGGTGCCGAGCACGTACATCATGGCGTGCCCGGAGGGATCGTGCGCGGAGTCGCCCGCGCCGTCGCCGACCTTCACGTAGTAGCCGCCCGCGGTGACGGCCCAGCGCGGCTGGAAGTTGTAGGTAGCGCCGAGCCAGTAGTGGTCCGCGGTATCGGCAACGCCGGCCGGCGAATCCGGTGCCGAGTAATGGGTATAGGCGCCCTGAATCTTCACCGCATCGAAATGCACATTGGCACCGACGAAGTATTCACGCGAACTCTGGAAGATGTTCGAGAAACGTCCATTGCTGTCGCGCAGTTCGTCGTAAATGCCGCGTACGTCGAAGAGTTGCGAATGATAGGTCAGCATGATGCCGTCCGAGCGGCCGAATTCGCCGCTCGCGCCGCTGTTGAACGCGCCGGGTTGATTGCCGAATGCGTATTGCGCCTGCACGTCGAAGCCCCAGAACACCGGGCTGTGATATTCGACGTTATTGCTGGTCTGCTGCCAGTTCCGTCCGCGCACGAGCGACGCCGACGAAAACGCCTGCTGCACGAAGGGATCGAATTCCCACACGCCGTCGCTGTCGATGAACAGATTGCGGCCCGCTTGCAGCGTGCCCCATTGCTGGCTGCTGAGTCCCACGAACGCGCGGCGCGACCACAGCCGTCCGCCGCTCGTCGTGCCGTCCATCACCTGCAGGCCGGTTTCGAGGTTGAAGATCCCCTTGAGTCCGCCGCCCAGATCCTCACTGCCTTTCAGGCCCAGCATGCTGGTGCCCCAGTCGCCGCCTTCGGCGCGCCAGCGGCTCGAACTCCCGCCCGCGCCGTTGTTGATGTGATTCATGTATTCGATGCCGGCATCGAGGCGGCCATAGAGCGTCACGCTCGTTTGGCCATAGGCGAGCGGGCTTGCCAACGCGAGTGCGGCCACCAGTTTTGTGTGTAGTCTCATTGTCTCGCCATCCGTTCTTGTGACGTTTTCTTATGCGCTTTCTTGTGACGCGGTATGGGCACAGCAGACGCAAAGCGAACTGCACGCATTGCCGCCGAACTATAGGCGATGCTCGCTACGGCCACTATCCGTTTTGCGCAATAGTTTCTTGCGAGGTCCGCACTCGACTTCGCGCCGTCGCTCAGTTCGGTGCCTCCAAAGCCGGCCAAGTTAAGATAGCCGGTCAATCGGCACGAGCCAGGCTGGTTATCCTGCCGGACTCGTGACGGACCCATTTCCCCGCAGAATGCCGATGAATACGCCCGATCTGATCGAAGAAGAATACCTTGGCCTCTATCGACGCATGACTGAAAGCGCCGCGGAGTGGTGGCGCGTGAGCGTCGCGGACCGGCCCGAGACCTACCGGCTTGAACACGGTGTCGACGACGGCGGTCGGCATGGCGCCGTCGACATGGACCTGGTGGTCGACGCCGAGAACCTGCGCGCCAAGCTGAAGAAATGGCGCCGCGAGGGTTTCGCGCTGCAAGCCGCCAACAACTCCATAGACGCCGCGCCCTCATGCGACCGCGACAACTTCATGCCGCACCTGCACCGCGCTGCAGCGCACGCGCGCGCGACGCGGCAAGGCAAGACGCCATCTGATGCGACGACGGTTCCGATCGGCGATATCGAAGTGCCTTGCGGCGCCGGCGGTCCGCTCGTGCCGCGCTTCAACCCGGCGTATCTGTTTTCGGCACGCTTTAACGACATTCTCGAAGATATCGTGGAAAACCGGCGCGTCATGCTGATCGGGCACACGGGCGCGGGCAAAACCAGCCTGATCGAGCAGGTCGCCGCGCGCTCGCATCACGGCGTGCTGCGATCCAATATGAACGGCCAGACAACAGTGGGCGACTTTGTCGGCTTCTGGACGGTCAAGGGCGGCGAAACGCTGTGGGTCGACGGCGTGTTACCCACCGCGATGCGCGAAGGCCACTGGCTGATCGTCGACGAAATCGATTTTGCCGAGCCGTCGATTCTCGCGGCGCTGACCGCGGTGCTCGAACCGCACGGCCGTCTCGTACTGAAGGAAAAGGGTAATGAGATCGTCGCGCCGCATGCCTCTTTCCGGCTCTTTGCGACCGCCAACGCGGTGGGCGCAATGAGCCAGTTCCGCCATCTGTACCAGGGCGCGAATCTGATGAACGAGGCGTTTCTCGACCGCTGGCGCGTGTATCTCCTCGACTACCTGTCGCCCGCCGAGGAAACCGACGTGCTCATGCGCACGCTGGCGCCGCACATGTCCCGCCCGCTTGCTGCCACGCTCGCCGCGATTGCCGCGGACTGCCGCGCGGCCTTCGCGCGCGAGGACCTGTCGAGCGCGTTCTCCACGCGGCGCCTGCTCGACTGGGCCGAGCTGATGCTGCGCACCGGCGACCCGGAGCGCGCCGCCGGCCCCGCTATCTACGCGAAAGTCAGCCCCGAGGATGCGGCGCTGATTCGCGGAATCATCCGCCATCACATTGCACCGGCGGGCTGACGCACTCATGAACGCCCGGCATGCAATGGCTGACGCGCGCGGCTTCGCATTCGAATCGACACTCGGCAAGATCGCGCGGGTGCTGACCGGACAGTATGGCGTGGCCGTGGTGTTCAGCCCCGACGGCCCGCGCGTCGAGCCAGGCCGCATCGTGATACCCGACTATGCGCTGGACGGCGGCGTCGAGCGTGACGTGCTGATCGGTTACCTCGACCTGCTCGTGGCGCGAGCAAAGCATGCGTCGCTCGCGCAACTCGACGCCTTGCCGCGAGGCGTCACGGCCAGCCTCGCGCAAGTGATCGACGACCGCCGCGTGTGTGGCCAACTGCTCGACGAATATCCGGGGGCGCGCTGGTTCATCGGCAAGCTGCGTCTGCATGCCGCCGAACGCGCGAGGCAGCGTTGGCCGAAACTGCGGTGGCGTGACCGGCTCGCGTGGCTTGTCGAGCGTGCGCTTTGGGACGAACAAGCGGACGCCTCGGAAGCAAGCCACTCGCTGCTGGCGGCCCTGCACGCGGCTCACGACATCCTCGTGCAGGCTCGCGCGAGCCGTTCGAGCGCGCAAAGCATCGAGGCGGCCCAAGCACTGGTGGCACGCGTCCGTGCCTTGTCGGCGGGCGACGTCAACACGATGAGCTTCACAGCGGGCCCCGTCGAAGATATCGAAACGGACACGGCGGCATCGTCTGCCCCATTCGACGATGCGGCGCTGAATCACGACAACACTGCGAACGACAACGCACCCTCGCCGCCATCCGCCATGAGCTCAGACTCGCAGGCAGAAAACGCAGTGGGCATGGCTCAAACGCTGGCCGGCGCGCAGCATCCGTCTACCGACTCACACGACGCGGCAAGCGCGCGGCCCGGCTTCGCGCGGCCCCAGTTGTCGATTCCGCTCGCCACCGAGTTCGATGAAATCGCCGATCTCACGGGTCAGGGCGACAGTGCCGCGTGGCGCGCGTTGCGGGCCCAGGCGCGCGCGGACACCGCACCGCTGAAGGACAAACTTGAGCGCGCACTGAGTGCGGACGAGCGCATCCGCTGGCGCCGCGAGCAGGAGCGCGGCGAGCTGGACCGCACGGCGCTCGCGCGGCTCGCGACTTCGCCGGGCTATCGCACGCCGTTTCGCACGCAGCGGCCGTCCAAGGGCCGCGACGTTGCCGTCACGCTGCTGATCGACCGCAGCGGTTCGATGGCGGGCCGCAAGATCGAGCTCGCGCGGCTCTGCGCAAGCGCATTGTGCGACGCGCTCACGCAGTTGTCGTTCGATTGCGAAGTGCTCGGCTACTGCTCGCTCGAATCGGCGCCGATGCAGCAGCTCTACGAACGGCAGCGCGCAGACGGCGCCGATCTGCGGCGCTACAACCGCTTCGTCGAACGGCTCGACCTCAAGGTATACAAGCGCTTTGGCGCGACCGACATGAGCGGCATTGCCGCGATCGACTGCGGTTACGAAAACCCGGACGGCGAGGCGCTTGCCTGGGCCGCCGCGCGGCTCGCCGACCATCCGGCGGGGCGGCGCATCCTGATGGTGTTGTCGGACGGCTACCCCTCGACCGGCGACGGCGACCCGCAGGTGCTGCGCAGCGACCTGCGCGAACGTGTGGCTGCAATCGGCAAGCGCGGTATCGAGCTCGTCGGCATCGGCGTGCTGACCGATGCCGTCGAAGACTTCTATCCGCACAACGTGGTGGTGAGCCGTCTTGCGCAATTGCCATCGACGGTCTTTTCGGTGCTCAGTTCGATGCTACTCGTGCGGTGAGCCGCGCCGCGTGACGCGTAATGCGTGACGCGTGAGTACGCGCTCAACGGCCCGGCGCCGGCTGCATCGTCGCAATCGGGATCAGGAATTGGGAGAAGCCGGTCAGCATGATCTGCACGCCGATGCACAACAGCAGAAACGACGAAACCCGCATTGCCACCTTGGTGCCTTCTGCGCCGAGATAGCGCGCGAACACGACCGAGCGGCTATAGACCAGGTAGACGGTTAGCGCCACTGCGAGCGAGATCACCACCGAAGCGATGCCCGACAGCACGAACTCGGAGAGCTTATGCGTACGGTTCGCGGTCAGCGCAATGGCCGTGGCAATGGAACCGGGGCCAGTGGTCAACGGAATCGTCAGCGGGAAGAACGCTCTCGCCTTCGCGTTTTCCGCGTCCACGCGCTTTACGCCCGGCTGTTCGGCGGGCTGCGTGTCGGGCGCATTCAGCATTTGCCAGCCGCCCACCGCGACCGCCAGTCCGCCGCCGATGCGCAATGCCTCCATCGAAATGCCGAAGAAATGCAGAATCGGCGTACCGATGAAAAACGCCACCAGCAGCACGCAGACGACATTGATCGCGATCTTTCGCGCGAGGGCCGTGCGTTCCTCCGTCGTCAACGAAGCGGTACGGTCGAGAAAAACAAAGGCAACGCCGATCGGGTTGATGATGCTGATCAGCCCGGTGAAGCCGAACAGAATGTCCGAGATCAGACTTTCGACCATATACGATCCGTGTCGAGCGGCGCCCCGAACATGCCGACTGCCATGCGGTGGGCGCGCCGCGCCGTGTAGTTGAACCGGAGGCGCGGCGCCTTAAGAGCCCGCGCGCCTTGCGTGGCCAGAATCATATCGCGGCGCGATATAAATCCGCGAAAAAGGGTCTGGCTGCCACGCATGGGCTGCGTGCGCCGGGCGCGAAGACCGCGGATTGCAACGCAACAAGCACACGCGCGGGAAGCGTAGATCGATGCGCACGCAACTTTCATCCAGCCTACAGCTTTTTTGAACTACTTTACGCGACGCAAGCATCAGGCATACAGTCCCCAGCGAAGCCGCACTTTCAACGAAACGTACTTACAGTTCGAGGAGTTGCCCCATGTTGCTTCGTGTACTCGCCGCGCTGCCGTTTGTCGGCATTCTGCTCGGTATTCCGTTTGTGAATCGCGTCGAGCCGCTCGTGCTCGGCATGCCGTTCGTGCTGGGCTGGATCGTCGCGTGGGTGGTACTGAGTTCGATCATCATGGCGATTGTCTACCGTCTTGACTCGTCGAATCGCCAGATTGCCGCGGACAGCGAGGAGGTCCGCCCATGAGCGCGCTCGTCATCATTGCAGCGATTACGCTGTTTGCGCTGTTTCTCGGTGTGCGCGCAAAGCATGGCCACGACATGAGCCTCGAACAGTGGACCGTAGGCGGCCGCAGCTTCGGCACCGCCTTCGTGTTCCTGCTGATGGCCGGGGAAATCTACACGACGTTCACGTTCCTCGGCGGCAGCGGCTTTGCGTACGGCAAAGGCGCGGCTGTCTATTACATTCTCGCGTACGGCACGCTCGCGTACATCCTGTCGTACTGGATGCTGCCGCCCATCTGGCGTTTTGCGAAGCAGCAGCGTCTCGTGTCCCAGCCGCATTTTTTCACCCGCAAATACGACAGCCCCGCGCTCGGTACGCTCGTCGCGCTGGTCGGCGTGGCTGCGCTGATTCCCTATCTGGTTCTGCAATTGAAGGGGCTCGGCATTATCGTCGCGACCGCTTCGTATGGCGCGATTTCGTCGACGGCCGCTATCTGGATCGGCGCCGCCGTGGTCACCGCATATGTGATCGTCTCGGGCGTGCGCGGCTCCGCATGGAACTCGGTCGTAAAAGACCTGCTGATTCTCGCCATCGTGCTGTTCCTCGGCATTTATCTGCCGCTGCACTACTACGGCAGCCTCGGCGAAATGTTCCATGCGATCGACACCGCCCGCCCCGGCTTCCTGACTTTCCCGGCGAAAGGCTCCAGCGTGACGTGGTTCCAGTCCACCGTGCTGCTCACGGCGCTTGGGTTTTTCATGTGGCCGCACACATTCGGCTCGATCTTCACCGCGAAGGACGAGCGCATTTTCCGCCGCAATGCGATCGTGCTGCCGCTCTATCAATTGATCCTGCTGTTCGTGTTCTTCGTGGGATTCGCGGCGACGCTTAAGGTGCCGGGGCTCAAAGGCGGCGACATCGACCTGTCGCTGTTCCGCCTTTCGTTGCAGACCTTCGACCCGTGGTTCGTCGGCGTGATAGGCGCGGCCGGCATTCTCACGGCGCTGGTGCCGGGCTCGATGATCCTCACCTCGGCCTCGACGCTGCTCGCCAATGACGTCTATCGCGGCATGGTGAACCGCAATGCATCGGACGCCTCCGTCGCGAACCTGGCGCGCGTTCTCGTGCCGGTCGTCGCACTGGTCGCGGTGGCCTTCACGCTGCACGGCGGCGAGACCATCGTCGCGTTGCTGCTGATGGGCTACAGCTTCGTCACGCAGCTCTTTCCGGCGGTGGTTTGCAGCCTCTTTCCGCGCAATCGGGCCACGAAGCAAGGGGCATTCTGCGGCATCGTCGCGGGCGTCGCGGTGGTCGCGATCACCACGACCATGCATCTGACAATTGGACAATTGATGCCCTTCCTGCCCGACGCGCTCAAAGACGTGAACATTGGCTTCGTTGCGCTGGCCGTGAACGTGATCGTCTTCGTTATTGTGAGTGCGATGACGCAGGGCGGACGCGTCGAGCAAGCGCACGCATCGGCGCATTAGTTATAAGCGGCTCTCACCTGGCCGTCGCCTTGCGCGACGGTTTTTTGCGCATACACACTGGGACGTCAAAAATACACTCGCGTGAAAAAAACGCCCGGAACGCACGACGCGAAGATGGCGCAGTAACTGATGGTTGCCGTTGAAACGCCCCGGTTTCAGAGCCGCCCGTGACGAACGCCATGCCGGGCACAGCGCTTGCTATTTCATGGCCCTGTGTTTCCGCCGCACTGCACAAGTGCAAATCGCGTCCTCGGGGGCCATCTTGCCGCTTAACGTCCTACTTGTCGCTTCCGAAGCTCTTCCTCTCGCGAAATCCGGCGGACTCGGCGACATGGTCAGTGCCTATGCTGGGGCCCTGCGCGATGCGGGCGTCGACGTCTCTATCCTGATGCCCGCCTATCCGGCGGCGCTGGAAAAAGCCGTGGACGTCGCGCCGGTTGCGCGCATGACCGGGCTGCCCGGCGGCGACGCGCGTCTGTTGCGCGCGCGCATGCCCGACAGCGGCGTGACGGTGCTGCTGCTGCAAATGGACCACCTGTTCGCACGCGAGGGTATGTACCGAGACCCGCAAGGACGCGACTACCTCGACAACCTCGCGCGCTTCGCCTCGCTAGCGGCAGCGGCCACGCGCGTGGCGCGCGGCGTTCGCAACCTGAAGCGCCCCGACATCGTGCATGCGCACGATTGGCACGCAGGCCTCACGCCGCTTTACATGCGGCTTGCCGGCGTGGCCGCAAAAAGCGTATTCACGATTCACAACCTCGCGTTCCAAGGCAATCATCCGCTCGCGATGGGCGGCTGGATTGGCGTGCCGCCCGAATTGCTGGTGCCGGCACTGAGCGACGAGCGCAGCATCGAATTTTACGGATCGCTCAGCATGATGAAGGCCGGCATCGTGCACGCGGATCGCGTGACGACCGTCAGTCAGCGCTATGCACGCGAGATCCTGACGCCGCGCTTCGGCAACGGAATGGAGGGCGTGCTGCAGGCACAGGCGGCGAAGCTTTCGGGCATCGTCAATGGCATCGATACGTCCGCGTGGAATCCGGCCACCGACGCGCACATCGCGCGCCCCTATTCCGTCGACGACACGGCCGGCAAGCAGGCCTGCAAGCGCGAGTTGCAACAGGCGTCCGGCCTGACGCGCGACCCATTCGCCCCGCTCGTCGCGATTGGCAGCCGGCTGACGGAGCAGAAACTCGCTGACGTGGTGATACGTGCATTGCCGGTCTTGCTCGAGCAACATCCACGTTTGCAGTTCGCGATTCTCGGCCAGGGCGAACGGGCGCTCGAACACGCCATGCAGGAACTGGCTGCCGCGTGGCCCAGCCGGGTGGACGTGCAGATCGGTTACGACGAACGGCGCGCACACATGCTGCACGCGGGCGCGGATATCCTGCTGCACGGCAGCCGCTTCGAGCCTTGCGGACTCACGCAACTCTATGCAATGCGTTACGGCACGATTCCAGTGGCCTCGGGCGTCGGCGGCCTCGCGGATACCATCGTCGACTACGCGCCGGATCACGCACGCGGCGAAGACTGCGCGACCGGCTTCCTGTTCGACGGCGAAGACGCCAACGACGTGGTGCAGGCACTGGGCCGCGCGTTGGCCGCTTTTGTGCGGCCGTCGTCGTGGCATGCGTTGCAGCGCAATGCGATGAGCCGCGATTCGAGCTGGGAAGTGTCCACGTCGAACTATCTCGCGCTGTACGCGGATCTCGTCGATGCTCGTCCCGCGCGGCGCGACACGCGCGTTCGCAAGACGCCTGGCCGCGCGAGAACCGCGGCGTCCGCAGGAGCGCGGCAGGTTCACCGGGACGAAGCGTTTAGCGCCGGAGTCGGTGAAATGGTTCGGAGCGCGTAATAATCGCGCAGGGCCGCAGGGCCGCAGGGCCGCGGCGCAGTTGCGCTCTACTGTGCACGCCGCCGGCCGCGCACTCAGTCCGCGCGCACCTCGTGGCCGCGCACGCGAACGACATACGCGGCACACTCAGGCCGCTGGCTCCGCAACCAACGCGCCCCCGCCTCCCCTCAAACCGCGGACGATGCGAACGCGTAGCCGTCCTTGCCGCTACGCTTGACCTGATACATTGCTTCGTCGGCGGCGGCAACGAGGCGGCGATAGTCGGCGACCGGATCGGGATAGCTCGCAATGCCGATGCTTGCGCGAACCATGCCCACGCTCATCTGTTCATCGGTGCGCTCCACGCAGTCAATCAGGCGCTGCGCGATGTGACGCAATTCCTCCTGCGCGCAAAACTGGTGAACGAGAACCGCGAACTCATCGCCGCCGATCCGCGCGACGACGTCGTCTCTGCGCACCGATTCGCGAAAGCGCTTCGAGACCTCGATCAGAAACTCGTCGCCTACCCGATGGCCCAGCGAATCGTTGACCTGCTTGAAGCCGTCGAGATCCACATACAGGACGGCCATTTTGCGCGCGCTTGCGTCCGTGGAAGCCTGCATTGCGGCCTCCTGCAATGCGGCAACGAGCTTGCGCCGGTTCGCGAGGCCAGTCATCGGATCGTGTAGCGCCGCATGCTCGAATTCGTGCGACTGGCCGGCCAGTTGCCGGTTGCGCTTTGCGTACATGCCGAGCGCCGTGATCAGCATGCAGAACAGCAGCGCGGCGATCGCAATCAGCATGCGCGAGACGAGGGTAATCCGTTTGCGGATGTCGGCACTGTGCGCGTCGCGTTGCGCGTGCCAATAGGACGACGCGTTCTCGAGCAACGCGTCCATTTCCGTCAGCGTGGCATCTGGCAATAACACGGACGAAGGCATACGCGGCGCGCCGGCGGGGCTCGCATTCACGAGCGCGGCGAGCGACGCAAGGCGCCGCGTGAGCTCTGCGCGCGCGTCGCGATAGCCGCTGGCGGCGGTATCGTGCGCGCCTGGCACCTGGTCCCAGACGCCGACACGCGCGCGCGCCGTTTGTGCGTGCTCGACAGCCTCGAGCACGAGGCTCGCGTATTCCTGTTTGACCTGATCGGAGAACACGGTTTTGATCTGCAGCGCCAGATACAGCAGGCCGATCAGCAGGCACAGCAGGGACGCTACGGCGACCGTGGCGGGTCCATGCGTGAGCCGCCAGCCGTTGGCGCGCAGCGGCCCCGGGCGCCACCCGAAAAGCGGCTCAGGGATGCGAGTAGAGGTCTTGCTGACTTCCGCTGCCATGTCGATAGCTGACGCGTCGAAAGAAGGAGCCCATGCGTGCAAAGAGATTGCCTTTACGCCGCGGACTGGTGGCTGACGCACGCCGTTCCTGCTGTGCGTATTTCGCTTCGCGCGCCGTGCGGGTCGATGCAAGCTGCGGCGCCGCGGTTGCGGAGGTGCCGGCGCTGGCTTGCGTCGCGCGAAGAGAGACGGCCGGTGTGGCGGCCGAGGTCGAGGGCGCATCGGCGGTGTCGTCCGCGAGCACTTCTTCATCCTGAGGACGTATGATCTCGCCCGCCCAGGTCGACGGCTTGCGATGTTCGTCCACGCTCGCCGCCGACGATTGGGCTGGAATTGCCGGCAAGTCGAGCAGCGCGATGGCGTCGGCGGGCCCACCCGTCGCGACGCCAGGACTGCGGCCGGGAGCGCCAGGCGCGGACATCGCGAGCGGTGCTGGTGCGGGTGCTGCCAATGCAGAGGACGGCGCAATCTCCGCGCTGGTCTCCGGCAAACCGCCGGCATTCTCCGACGATTTCGCCAGCACGGCCGCAGCATTGTTCGGCGCAGGCATGCGCAACGCCTGGCGCGCGCGGGCAATGGCCTCCGCGTAGGTCTGCTGATCGCTGTTGAACCAGACGCCGTAAGCGACGGTGCCCACCACGCCGAAAGCGAGCGCGCTCGCCGCGGCCACGCACAGCGCAAGTCGCCCGAAGCGCGGCGTCACGCCGGCTGCTAGCGCAGTTGCCCGGTCGGGGTCCGCATCGTCGTCGGCGGTGTGAACATGAGGCAAGTCAGGATCGTTGTACATCGCAATACGCTCCGCAATTCTTCCGTCTGACGCTGCATCAGGCCTGGTTCATATAATTCGCACGGTCGATGCAAACGCTGCTGGAAGAATGTAACTCTCTCATCCGATAGCGACAACACGACTGGCTCTGCTTCACACGTCTGTTCGGCAGATCGCATTTGAGGCTGCAAAAGCAGGTAAAACCTTCAAGGCCGCATGCACATGCGACAAAATTCTGGCGTGTCGAGCCGGCCGGCCCCACTGCGAAGGCCTGTTGCGCGGAGTAACGAGGCCGGCAACATGCGCGGGGCCTAACACCATGCAATAAGCGGGCCTGTCGTGGCGGATTTTGACGGCCTGCCCGGACGCGCGCTTCGCGCGCTTGAAAGACGCGCCATAGTCGCACGGAAATAGTTGCGTGATCCACAGATCGAGTATTTTTCACGCGGTCTGGTGCTGGGGGAGAAGCATGACATGCTGGCCGCGCGATCCGTGAGGGCCGATTGTGCTTCTGTCCGCAAAAGTCGAGCGATGGCACATTTAGCGGAGGTTTCGGCACAAAATCACTATGGCGAAAACCGGACGCCTGGCGGCTTCGGCAGAGCCGCACTCCCAATTATTGAACCGTAATGGTCTCTTTCATATTCGGATGAATGCCGCAAAACACGTTGTACACGCCCGGCTTGTCGAACCTGTACTGATACGTATCGTTCTGATCGAGCGCCGCTGAGCGGAACATACCCGCATCGTTGACCACGGTATGCGGTTCGCCGTCGAGGTTTTTCCACGTCACGGTGGACCCCGCCTTGACCGTGAGCGCCATCGGCGAAAACATGAAGTTTTTGATCACCACCTGGCCGGGTGTTTCCGCCCACGCCGAAAGCATGCCCGCGCCCGCGAGGAACGCGGCGCCGACACACAGGCGAAAACATCCGCGGCGAATAAAATCGTTTAGCATGACTGATCTCCCTGGAGGTGGGGCTGTGCTGCTACGACACGAGCGTCGCGTCGGCGAGCGTCGCTCCGAGCGGATGACGCGCAATGGTGACACTGGTCACGCCGAGCATCTTCGGAAGCTGATTGCTTGCGACCGTCAACGGACCGGGGCCCGCACCCTGGCCCGCGGCCGGCTGCGGATAAGCGGTGGAGCGCGCGGTGTGGAAGGTGACATTGCCCTCCACCTTCGAAACGATCTGGTGGATATGGCCGTTCAACACAGTGACGGAGCCGAAGCGTTTCAGATAGCTCATCGCCTCGCCTGCGTCGCCGGTGCCCCAGCCCCACGGCTCGTAGATCGTCCACATGGGCATGTGCGCGAAAACCACAATTGGCGTGCTCGACGAGCGCGCCTTCAGGTCGTTCTCGAGCCACTTCAATTGTTCGTCGCCGAAACTGCCGAGCCCGTTCGGCTTGAAGTGCATGACGTTCACCAGCCCCACGAAGTGCACGCCGTCGTGGTCGAAGCTGTAGTAGCCCTTGTTATCCGACGCCTTGCCGAAGCGGCTGAAGTACTCGGCTCCGGGTCCGTCGGTTACGTCATGCTCGCCGGGCACCGTATGCAATTCGGTGACGGGCAGTCCAGACAGCAACTGCGCGGCCAGATCGAACTCGGCTGCTTTCGAAAGATGCGTGATGTCGCCGGTATGAATGGCGAGCGCCGGCTTGACCGGCATTGCGTTGACGAACTCTATGGTCTGCTTCAACGTGCCGGCGACATCGGGATTGGCTTCCTTGTTAAAGCCGATATGCGTGTCGCTCAGCTGCAGAAAAAGCGGCACGCCGGCAGTCGTGGCGGGTTTGCCGTCGGCGGCCAGCGCGAGTTGGACCGGCGTGAGAACGCCGCCGGCAAGAACGAACAGCGTGCCCGCGCCGCCGAACGCAAGACATTTCAGCGCGCCGCGGCGCGCCGGATCGAATGAATGTGACGACATGTTGGCCTCACGATGACGGGCCACCGACAGAACGCCGGCTCATCCAGCGTTCTTCGGTCCCGGTTCGTCAGGCATGACTGCGGCCGCAGGGGTTTTATTCCCAGCGGCCGCAAATTGCTGCATGCAGCGCAAACCTGCGTGGCCGACGCCGTTTCGACGACGTCGGTTATGCCCGACGTCGGTTATGCCCTGTCTCGGCTTACTGCTCTGGCGCCTTCTGCCGCAGCTTGCCCTGGTAGCGGATGGTCGGACGCAGCGACTGCGTGGTCGGCGCCGGGGCTTTCAACAGTTGGCGGGCGACCATTGCGTTCGCCGAACTGAGCGAGCCGATGCTCGTTTCACGCGACGGGTCCGCGAGACCATGCGCAACGAGCAGTTTCGCTTCCAGCTGCAAGCTCGTCAGCAGAACCGGATCCGTCAGCGCACTGCTTTGTGCGAGCAACTGGCTCCACGCGCTGTTGCTGTAGTTCGTCACGTAGTAGTCGAGGCCGCTCGGATCGGCGAGCACCGCGGAACAGCCATTCAGCCGCACCTGCGTTTGCAGGTCCTTCATCGCGACCGTCTTGCGCGAAGTGAGTCCGTCGCCATAAGCAAGCGTCAGCGGAATGGTCCACTGCGTTCCGGGATACTGGTTCTGATTCGGGAACGGCGCCTGTTTCAGCGTCACGATGGTCTGGTTCGTCGTCAGGTCGCATTGGGTGTCGAGCGAGATCAGCGGCACGCCGGTTTGCCGCACGAAGCTGTCGCCAATCGCGGCCATCGGCTGGCCGCTCGCTTTCGTTAGCTCGTCCCACAGACGCTTCGGCGTCACGTTGCCAAGCGCGTAGTCGGCCAGATACTGCTGCAGACCCTTGCGCATCGTTTCCTCGCCGAGATAGTTCTCGAGCATCTTCAACACGTGGCCGCCCTTGTCATACGTGAACGCGCTCGCGCTCAGCACGAAGTCGTTGGAAGCCCAGCCATTGAAGTTCGGCTGCACCGGGAACGCCGTGGACTTCAGATCGGCGTTGATGACCGCGTACTTGTTCTTCACGTCGTCGACCCAGCTGAAGCGGTCGGGGAAGAAACGCACCTTCGTCTTGTTCTCGAAGAACGTGGCAAACGATTCGTTCAGCCACACGTCGTCCCACCAGTCGAGCGTGACGAGATCGCCGAACCATTGGTGCGCCGCTTCGTGCGTGAGCACGGTCACGCCATAGTCGGACATGCTCGTGCCCGGCGCCGGCAGGATGTCGTCGGCGAATTCGAGAATCGCGCCCCAGTTCTCCATGCCGCCGAAGTTCAAGTCCTTCTGCTCCTTGAACGCGTCGTTCGCGGCAATCGTGTCGAACTTGGTGAGCGGCAACGCGATGCCGGTGTAGCGATAGTAGTAATCGAGCGCCTGCTTGGTCTGCTGCATTGCGGGCCTCGCCCACTCCCGCATGCCGGGCGGCGTGAAAATGCGCAGATGCAGGCCTTTGCCGTCAGGCAGCGGACTCGTGAAGTCGTCTTCGAGAATGTCGAACTGACCTCCGCCGAAGAACAGCAGATACGAAGGCATGGGCGGGGTCTTTTCGAACGACACCAGCTTGTAGCCGCCGCCTACGTTCACGGGGGGCTTT
This sequence comes from Burkholderia sp. WSM2230, assembly GCF_000472445.1. Taxonomy (GTDB): domain Bacteria; phylum Pseudomonadota; class Gammaproteobacteria; order Burkholderiales; family Burkholderiaceae; genus Paraburkholderia. The sequence continues at coordinate 940,572 of NZ_AXAJ01000001.1, read as the reverse complement.
TCGGCCGCATTCGACACGACGTTCCAGTTCTGCGGCACTTCCGCGCTCACCTCATAGGTGGGCCGGAACGCCGGCTCGTCCCAGCCGGGGAACCATTGCCGCGCGAGATTCGACTCGCCCTGCGTGAGAATCGCGCCGCTCGTCGTACCGTCGGTCGCCTTCAGATCGACGCGGAAAACGCCCTCCGCCGCCGAACAGCCAGGATACTGATCGTCGCCGCAACTGCCGCCGGTTTTCGTCACCGGGTCGTCGTAGCTCTTGAAGTTGATGATGCCGCTCCACTCCATATGCAGCGAGTAGTTGCCCGCGGCGATCTGGCCGCTGACGGGCCGCAGCTGGTAGAAGTCGCCGTCGTCCTGCGGCGTGGCGATCAGCGCAACGTTGCCCGGCTGAAGCATGATCGTGCCGTTGGTGAACTTGATGCGATGCCCGGCAATCGTGATCGCGTTGACCGCCTTGAGCACCTTGATCTGCACGTCGGCGCGGCCGTCGAACGACGACAGCGCCGGGTTCGGTCTGAACCACAGCTTGTAGTTGACGGGCGTTACCGTGTTGGGCAACTCGACCGGCTGCACAGTCCTGTCGATCGACGTGTCCGCGACCGCCGCGCTCGCCGGCGGCACCAATGCGGTGTCGGATGCGCTCGCCGGAGTTTGTGCCGATTTGCTCGTTAATGAAGCCGAGCCGTCTCCTCCGCCGCAACCGGCCATTACCATTATTCCGGCTAACGCGAGGCACTGCATCTGCAATCGGAAATTTATACGCATTTTAATCCTCGACTGACAATATCGGTATTAAACAAAGTGCGTTGAGTCACTTCAGCCGTGTTTCTCTTTTTTCAGCGAAAAAGGTCTCCCGCACTCGCACCGATTTGCGAGCGAGAATATCTGGACGTGTTATACCCTCAGCACTAGCGGCTGATTTTCATAATCGCAGATCCATTTATTACAAAGCTTTCATAAAGACAATTACTGCGGTCGAGCGGATCGGCCGGATAAGCGCACCCAGCCTGCCTTTCGGGAAGCTCGATGAACCACCAATCAGTTTTGACGACAGTGCGTAGCCTAGTTTGGCAAACGTTATCGTGTCAACTTCCTTTCACAAACTTTCCTGAAGTCGCACGCAGGTGTATGCAATACGAATCGACCTGCCAATTGCCTCGAATTCATACTCTAAACATGGGATTTTCACGGCGTGACTACGGAAAACTTTTTATTTTCCAATTGCCGGATGTGATAAGGCGAAAGGTGGGCCGCCGATGGATAAATCGGCGGCCTTTTTTGTACTATCAGTTGAGTTCAGCGGGACCTGTGGGAAGATCCCGCTGTGGAAATCGCGGCGTTCACGATGACGCTGCGAAAGAGGTTTCCAGCGTAAGGCCGCGCCCGGAGCAGCTGGAACCGCGGTTACACGCCGCTGCCGCCCACGGTTTTCAGGCTCTTCCATTGACCTTGCTGCACCTGGAACAGGGTGTACGGCGGTTTGATGAGGTCCCCGTACGGATCGAACGTAATGTGGCCTGTCACTCCCTTCACAGCGACCTTGGAGAGGCTCTGAACGATCTTCGCGCGATCCAGCGAATCGGCGTTGTGAATCGCGTCGATCATCGCGAGCGCGGCGTCATACGCGAACGGCGCATATAGTTCGACATCCTGATTGAAACGGGCCTTGTAGCGTTTTCCGAACTCCTGCGCGGCGGGCAGCTTGTCGAGCGCTGGTCCGGGCTCGAGATCCTGAGTGCCGTCCGCGGCATTGCCGGCGATCTGCAGGAATGCATTGCTTTTCAGCGCGCCTGCGCCGAACAGTTGCGTACGCATGCCGAGCGAGCGCATCTGTTTGACGAGCATCGCGCCCTGCTCATCGAGCCCGCCGAAGAAAATCAGATCCACATTTTTGCTCTTGAGCGTAGTGAGAATGGCGCGGAAATCGACAGCCTTGTCGTTCGTGAACTCGCGGTCGACAATCGTGCCGTTTGCTTCCTTCACGCCTTTTTCGAAGGCGTCCGCAAGACCCTGGCCGAATGCGGTGCGGTCGTCGATAATCGCAATGCGCTTGGGCTTCATCTGCTCGACCACGAAATGTCCCGCCACCACGCCGCCAACGCCGTCGTGGCCCATCGTGCGGAATACGTTCTTGAAGCCCTGCTTGGTGAGCTGCGGATTGGTCGAACCGGGCGTGATCATCGCGAGATTCGCCTGGTGATAAACGGTGGACGCCGGAATGCTGCAGCCCGAATTGTAATGACCGATCACGCCGACCACGCCGTCGTCGACGAGCTTTTGCGCGACCTGGATCGCGACGCGCGGATCGGCCTGATCGTCCTGAACGTCGAGCACGAATTTCACCGGCTTTCCGCCGACCGTGGGATGCTTCGCGTTTGCCTCGTCGAGCGCGAGTTGAGCGCCGTACTGCAGATCTTTGCCGACGCGTGCAACAGGGCCCGTCAACGGCCCGACGAAACCGATCTTCACCACCTGCGCGTCGTCCGCCCACGAAGACGGCAGATATGCGGCAAGCGCACATACAGTGGCACTCAACAACCAATAGCGGCGATTCATGATGCACTCCTTGCGAGTTGTGACGTCGCGCGTTCGTATGTGTAGGCGGTCCGATGCGCGACGCGTCGAAACGTCCTGCTTAAGCGGCGATGAAGCCAGCCTGGAAAACTGTTCAGTGGACGCCTCCGTGCATCAAAAACGCGTGGCCGCGTAAGGCGCAAGATCGAGCAGCGGCGCACGCTGCGCGACCAGATCCGCGACGATGCGCCCGCTCACGCCGGCGAGCGTCACGCCAAGGTGCTGATGCCCGAACGCATAAATCACGCGGACGCTCGCGCGCGACGCGGCGAGAACCGGCAAGCCGTCCGGCAGCGTTGGACGCAAGCCGAGCCAGTTGCTATCCGGCTGCTGCAGCGCGGGCAGCGCGCGCCGCGATGAGAAGGTCAGCAGATCGAGCAGCGAACGGTTCTTCGTATCGCCGAAACCCGCCAGTTCGACGGTGCCCGCGACGCGCAGGCCGTCCGTCATCGGCGTCATGTAAAAGCCGCGCTCGGCCCAGCCCACCGGCCGCGAAATCAGTTGTTGCGCGCCGGGAAAGCGCACGTGATAGCCGCGCTCCGTGTCGAGCGGCACCGCGTCGCCGCACTGGCGCGCGAACTGCGCGGAGCGCGCCCCCGTCGCCACCACCACATGGCTGAAGCTGCGCGCGAGACCGCCTGCGTTGAGCGTTACGCCTTCTGCGCCAGCTTCGATGCTGTCGACGGCGACGCGTTCCAGCGTGAGCCCCTGGGCCGCAAGCTGTTCGAAGAGCGTCTGCAGGAATCGCTGCGGATCCGAGAAATGCCAGCTATGGGAAAACAGCACACCGCGCTCGAAGATCGGTGCGAGAGAAGGCTCCAGCGCGCGGATGCCGGCGCCGTCGAGCACCTCGAACGCGACGCCGAGTTTGCGCCGCAACGCGAGCGAGGCTTGTGCGGCATCGAACGAAGCCTTGCTCGAATAGAGGTAAAGACACTCGCGCGGGCGCACGAAGCGCGCCAGTTGGCGATCGGAGAGCAAAGGCGCATACGCGTCGTGCGCCTTGGCAAGCAACGCGGCGAGCGCGCCCGCACTCGCTTCGTAACGGCGCGGCAGCGAACTCATCATGAAACGCGCGAGCCACGGCGCGAGGTGCGGCAGATAACCCCAGCGCAAGCGGAACGGACTGTCGTTCGAGAGCAGAAAACGCGGCAGATCGCGAAACACGGACGGGTTGTTCACCGGAATGCAGGCATACGGCGCGAACGTTCCGGCATTGCCGAACGACGCGCCCTGCCCCACTCCCGCCGGATCGAATAGCGTGACGCGGTGCCCGTCGCGCATCAACGCCGCGACGCTCGCGAGGCCGATAAAGCCCGCGCCAATGATCGCGATGTGCGGCATTATTGGCGGCCTTTCGGTAGGCGCCGCACACGCCGCGCGGAAACACACGGCGGCGCATATTGCCGGGCTGCGGACTGCTGGATGCGCATCGAAAGTTTCTCCAGATCAAGACGGCGACGGGCGCAGTGGCCCGAACCATGTCATCAGAATCACACAATATTTTTTTGTGTGCAATTAAAACGCTGATTGTGTGGCCTGGCACTTTCCCTGGATGCTGACTCCCGGACCGGGCCGGACTCGCCGCGAGTCCGCCGCAAGTCCGTCCACTTGCAGCCGCACTGCCGCACTCCACCGATTCATTTCTTGCAGCCGTCGCCCACTGGTATAGAATCGCCAAAACTCCGCACAATCGCGGACAAAGCAGTTTTGTACGGAGACGTCGTTTCTTATGGCTTCTGCAAAAGGCGCAGCGCGGGGCGCCAATGGGTCGTCCGCGCAGGTGAAGCGCTCTACGTACATCGAGGTGTCGAGTTCGATCGAGAACGAGATCCGCAGCGGCGTCTATCCGCCCGGCAGCCGTCTGCCGCCGCAACGGCAACTGGCAACCGACCTGGGCATCAACGTGTCGACCGTCTCGCGCGCGTACAAGGAGTTGCAGTCGCGCGGTCTCGTGATCGGCAGCAAGCGGCGCGGCTCGCTCGTCACGGGCGGCGCGATGCCGAGCGTGGAGCCGGCGCAGGCGGCGAGCAATGCAGCGATCGACCTGACCGTCAATCGGCCCGCCACCGGCGAATTTCTGAACTGCCTCGCGCGCACGCTTGCCGAATTGCCGCGCGATCCACGCTATGCGCAGTTGCAGGAATACCAGCCGCCGCAGGGGCCTCTGTGGGCACGCGCAGCGGGCGCGCAGTGGATGGCCGCGCCGGGCTTCACGCCGGAGGCCGGGAACGTGGTGGTGACGAGCGGCGCGCAACATGGTTTGTACGCGGTGCTCAACAGCCTGATCGGAACGGACGGCGTGATTCTCGCCGACCAGCTCACTTACTACGGCCTGAAGGCCCTCGCGCCGGTGTTCCAGTTCGAGATCGTGGGCATTGCGAGCGACCGCGACGGCCTGCTCACCGATGAAGTGGAACGCGTCTGCAAGCGCATGCCGGTGAAGGCGATCTTCACGGTGCCCAATCTGCAGAATCCGACTGTGATTACCATGAGTCTCGAGCGGCGCATGGCGCTCGTCGACATTGCGCGGCGGCATGATGTGGCGATCATCGAAGACGATGTGTACGGGCCGTTGGTGTCGCAGCGTCTGCCGACTATCGCGAGTCTGTGCCCCGAGCGCACGTTTCATCTCGCGGCGACCTCGAAGATTCTCGCGCCCGGCTTGCGGCTCGGGTATCTGCTGAGTCCGCCGGACAGCGCCGCGCTGTGTGCGGAAGCCGTGCGCACCACGGCCTGGATGCCCGCGCCGATGTCGATGCTGATCGCCTCCGTGTGGATAGAGGACGGCACGGCGCGCCGCATCATGGACGCGCAACTCGCCGAAATTCGCGCCCGTCACGATCTCGCGCGCGAATTGCTGCCGCAGGAATTGTTGCAGGCCGACCCTGCGTGCATGTTCGTCTGGTTGAAGTTGCCTCTGCCCTGGCGTGCCGACGACTTCGCCGCGAATGCAAAGGCGCGCGGTGTGGTCGTGATGCCCTCATCGGCATTTGCGGTGGACCGCTCGGAAATCGAGCACGGCGTGCGGATCAACCTCGCCTGTGCGGCGAGCCGCGATCAACTTGTCAGTGCTTTACGGCTCCTCGCCGGCACGCTGAAAGATCGTCCGCGCGCGCTGTTCGGCACGATCTGATGCGCCAGGTCAGACGCGCGAGGTCCGCAACGGTCTGAAGAAGCTGCGGATCTCCGCTGCAAGCAGGTCCGGCTTCTCCATTGCGGCAAAGTGGCCACCGCCTGGCATGTCCGTCCACTGCGTGACGTTGAAGGTCCTCTCGAGCCAACTGCGCGGCGGATGACTGATCTCTTTCGGAAAGCGTGCAAAACCGACCGGCGGCACCACGCGTCGAGCTTCGGCGAAACGCATCGGCTGGAGACGGTTTTCCCAGTACATCTGCATGGCCGGTCCAATGCTCTGCGTGTACCAGTAGAGCGATATGTTGCTCAGCAACTCGTCCTTCGAGAACACGCGCTCGACTTCGCCTTCGCAATCGCTCCACGCGCGGAATTTTTCAGCAATCCACGCAGCGAGGCCCACGGGCGAATCGTTCAGCGACGCTGCGAGCGTGAGCGGCTTCGTCATGTGCACATGCGAGTAGCCGCCCTCGAGCGCGGCCCACTCGTTCCTGTCGCGCAGAAAGCACTCTTCTTCCGCGCTCAACGGTTGTTGCGTCGCGCCGATGGCAGGCTCGTAGGAGCCAGGCAGAAAATTGAGGTGGATGCCGTCGACCACCTGCGGATGCCGCGCAGCAAGCGCAATAGATACACCGGCGCCAAGGTCGCCGCCTTGCGCACCGAAGCGGCTATAACCGAGGCCGTTCATCAGGGACGTCCACACATCCGCGACCTGAAACGCCGACATGCCAGGCCGCGCGGGCGCCTGTGAGAACGCAAAGCCAGGCAGCGAAGGCACGACCACGTCGAACGAATCCGCAGGATCGCCACCGAACGCGGCAGGGTCGCACAGCCGCTCGAGCAGAGCCTCGAATTCGATAAACGAGCCCGGCCAACCATGAGTGACAACCAGCGGATAAGGCGCCGGGCCCACGCCGCGCCGATGCACGAAATGCACTCGCTGTCCCTCTACGTCGGCCATGAATTGCGGCTGCCGGTTCAGGCGCTGCTCTGCCGCGCGCCAGTGGAACTGGTCGGCCCAATAGGCGGCAAGCTCACGCAGCCATGCCGCGTCCACGCCCTGCTGCCACGCGGGCGACGGCGTCGCGGGCGCCCAGCGCGTTGCGCGAATCCGTCGACGCAGATCGTCGATGTCGTCTTCAGGCACGGAGATTCGAAACGGCTCGATTTGCATGGGCGTCGTCCACTGAAGCAGTCGATAGAACGCATTCTGCGTCGCGAGATGCGGGATGCGCGGCAATGAACTCGCATGAACCACAAAACTATCGGCATGGTACACAATGCCCACTGTTCCGTTTCGTGCGCTGGAGATCGACATGCTGGGAGCGCTGGCCGCCCTGCTTACTTTTCAATGCCTTGGAGAAGGCGTGTCCTACGTGTTCCATTTGCCGGTGCCGGGCCCGGTGATCGGCATGCTGCTGCTGTTCGGCTTCCTCATGATGCGCCCGCAAACAGCGGATGCCATCGAGCCCACCGCGCTCGAATTGCTGCAGCATCTGTCGCTGCTGTTCGTGCCGGCGGGCGTCGGCATCATGGTCTCGGCAAGCCGCATTCGCGGCGATGCAATTGCAGTGATCGTTTCGATTGCCGTCAGCACCACGCTGGCAATTGCTGTTGCCGCGCTCGTCACGCGCGCGTTGATGCGCCGGCAGCAACGCCGGCAATCGCACGATCGCGCCGACGCGGAGGCCGCACAATGACCGCCTTACCGAAGCTCGGCGCGATCTGGGTCTATCTTGCAGCGAGCCCGCTGCTTGGCCTCACCATCACGTTGATCGCGTATCTGATCGCGCAGACCTTGTATGCGAAGGCGCGTTTCAATCCGCTCGCTAATCCGGTGCTGGTCGCGGTCGCGCTGCTCGTCGCAGTGTTGGAGATCACCGGCACGCCATACGCAACGTATTTCGAAGGTGCGCAGTTCGTGCACTTCCTGCTCGGTCCCGCGACGGTCGCGCTCGCGTTGCCGCTCTATCGTCAGTGGCCGAAGCTGCGGCGCTATGCGTTGCCGCTCTTCGGCGGACTGGTCGCCGGCTCGTTGACAGCGATTGTCTCGGCAATCGGCGTGGCGGCGTTATTCGGCGCATCGCATCCGACGCTCGCGTCGCTCGCCCCCAAATCCGCGACGACGCCGATTGCGATGGCCGTTGCGTCGCAAATCGGCGGCATTCCCTCGCTAACCGCAGTGCTGGTTATATCGACGGGCGTGTTCGGCGCTGTCTTCGCGCGCGCCATTCTCAACGCGCTCAGAATCGCGGAGCCCGAAGTGCGCGGTTTCGCACTTGGCATTGCGTCGCACGGCATCGGCACGGCGCGCGCCTTTCAGGTCAGCGAACAGATGGGTGCATTCGCGGGGCTCGGTATGGGGCTCAACGGCGTGTTCACCGCTTTTGTGGTTCCGGTGCTGATGCCTGTCATCGCGCGCTGGCTGGGTATCTGAGCGGCGGGCCACGGCGGTCGCAGCCCCGATCGGTAAACACGGGGCGGCGCCACTCTCCATAACAATTCGCCATCCGAAATAATCGACGCGCGACCGGTTCGACGCATCGAACCATGTCGCACGAATCGGCAACGCAATTCACCCCGCATAGTTTGAAGCAAGGCCGGTTTTGTGCCATGCTAGCCACGCCCCGAACGCAGGTCACGGCAGGTCATCAAAACAGAGGGTGTGAGAGGCAGACCAATCCTGTTGTCCATTCCTTCAGGAGGAGACATGATTGTGTCATCGCAAGCGCGCAGCATTCGCTGTGCCGGCCGCGCGCCCGGCATGCCTGGCTGTCCCAACGGTTTCCCGCAGCCTTCCCTTCCTGGTGCCCGCACAAAGTACCTGCATCGCGCGGCTGCCGTTTCGAGCGTCGCCTTCCTCATTGGTCTTTCATCGGTCTGTCACGCCGACACGCAGGTCGGCGGCACGCTTCCGCCCGCGCCGGACATACTGTATGGCGAGCTTTTTGCTGCGGTGCAAACGGCGCAGATCTATCCGGACCAGAAGACCTTCGTCGACGCAACGCCGAATGCCGACCCCGCCGTCATCGTGCAGCTTTATCAGCAGCAGAAGAACAACTCGCAGTTCTCGCTCGCGAACTTCGTGAACCAGTACTTCACGCCGCCGAGCGAACCGGTGATCACGCCGCCCGCTAACCAGACGCTGCGCGAGCACATCAACTGGTTATGGCCCGCTCTGACCCGCACGACCACCAGCGCGCCGCCCAACAGCTCGCTGATTCCGTTGCCGAAGCCCTATGTAGTGCCGGGCGGACGCTTTCGCGAAGGCTACTACTGGGACACCTATTTCACGATGCTGGGCCTGCAGGAAGCGGGCCGCGAAGATCTCGTCGACAACATGCTCGACAACTTCGCGTACATGATCGACAAGTTCGGCCACATTCCCAACGGCAATCGCACGTACTACCTCGACCGCTCGCAACCGCCCTTCTTCTCGCACATGGTGGAGCTCGCGGCTAAAGTGGAAGGCCACGGCGTCTATCAGAAGTACCTGCCTGCGCTGCGCAAGGAATACGGCTACTGGATGCAGGGCGAGAGCTCGACGCCGGCCGGCTCAGCCACGCGCAACGTGGTGGTGATGCCCGACCGCACTGTCCTGAACCGCTATTGGGATGAGCTTGACACGCCTCGCGACGAATCGTATCTGGAGGACATACAGACCGCGCAAAAGGCGACCGGCCGCAATCCGAACGACGTGTACCGTGAACTGCGCGCCACCGCCGAAAGCGGCTGGGATTTCAGCTCGCGCTGGTTCGGCGACAACATGACACTTACGACGGTGCGTACCACGTCGATCATCCCGGTCGATCTGAACAGCCTGATGTTCCACCTGGAGATCACCATCGCGAAAGGCTGCGGCGAGACGCGCGATTTCCGCTGTGTCGGCGAATTCGCGGGACGCGCGACGAAGCGTGCGCTCGGCATCAACCGCTACCTGTGGAATCCGAACGGCTACTACGGCGACTATGACTGGCAGCTCGCCAAACCGCGGGACAACAAGACGGCCGCCATGGTGTTTCCACTGTTCGTCGGCGCTGCCTGGCCGGATCGCGCGAAGAAGACCGCGCAGCAGGTGCAGTCTACGTTGCTGCAGCCGGGCGGCCTCGTCACCACGACCTACAACACCACCCAACAGTGGGACGCGCCGAACGGGTGGGCGCCGCTGCACTGGGTCGCGATTCAGGGCCTTAAGCGCTATGGCCAGGACGCGCTCGCGCAGCAGATCGGTACACGCTTTCTCGCCGACGTAAAAGGCGTCTATGCGTCGGACAAAAAGCTCGTGGAGAAATACGTGGTTGAAGGCGCAGGCACGGGCGGTGGCGGCGGCGGTGAATATCCGCTTCAGGACGGCTTCGGCTGGACCAATGGCGTCACGCTGAAACTGCTCGACCTGTACAGTCCGGGCGAGTAATGCCGCGCGCCTAAGTCGGCCCGGGTCAGGCGGCCCGGCCCATACGGCGCGAGGAGACAAGAAGCAGAGCAACACTAGCCAGCGCCGGGAATACTGTATAAAAACACAGTATAATGACTCGCATGAACCAGTCATTTCCCGGCGCGGTTGTACCCGCCCGGCATTCGATCATGGCGTCCCAGCACGACCTGTTTGCCCCGGAACCGGTCAGCCTGTTCCGCGACAATGAAGGCGGAATACGTTACCTGCCCGAGTCCATCGCGCCCGGTCTCGCGCAACGGTGGTTTGTCGACCTGCTGGACAACGTCGGCTGGAGCAGCCATCAGCGCATGATGTATGAGCGCGAGGTGGCCGTGCCCCGCCTGATAGCCACTTTTCTGCGCGAATCCGCGGACTTGCCCGCGCCGCTCGGCGAAGCGTTCGAAGCAGTGCGCTCACTCGTCGGCGCGCCATTCAATCGCGTGGGTCTCAACCTGTATCGCAACGAACACGACAGCGTCGCGCCGCATAACGATAAGACGGCTAATCTGGTGCGCGGCGCGCCGATCGCAATCGTATCGCTCGGCGCGAGCCGCCGCATGACGATCCGCCCCAAGAAAGGCCCCGGCCGCGCGGTGCATGTCGAGCTGGAGCCGGGCAGTTGCCTCGTCATGAGCTACGCGTCGCAGTTCACTCACGATCACGGCATTCCCAAGCTTGGCGAGAGCGTCGGGCCGCGCATCAGTCTCGCGTTTCGCTGCTACAACGGTCCGCGCGACTAGCCGTGCGTAGCATGGACATTACACGGCAAAAATGTCCGGATTCTCAAGCAAAGGCACGAATTTACCGCTGCGGCCGTCGAGTGCGAGCATCACACCGCTCTCGATGTCGAAAATCCAGCCGTGCAGTTGCAGCGTCTTATTCGCGAGCCCGACCGCGACTGCAGGATGGGTGCGGATGTTCGCCAGTTGCGCGACGACGTTGTCCTTGACCAGCGCATCCAGGCGTTGCGCGGCCGATTCGTAGGTGCGCGACGCGTTGATGGCCTTCGCGGCATCCGCGTGACGCAGCCAGCCCGCCACCGCCGGCAGGTGCTCCAGGTTGGTGTTGGTCGTGATCGCGGTCATCGCGCCGCAGTTCGAATGGCCGCATATCACGATGTCGCGCACGCCGAGCACCGCCACCGCATATTCGACCGTTGCCGATACGCCGCCGGGCTCAGGACCATACGAGGGCACGATATTGCCCGCATTGCGAATCACAAAGAGCGCGCCCGGCTCCGCCTGCGTCAGCAGTTCCGGAACCACACGGCTGTCCGAGCAGGTCACGAAAAGCGTGTTGGGGCTTTGCGCGGTAGACAGGCGCTTGAACAATGCGCTTTGCTGCGGAAACACTTCGCGTTGAAAGCGGATCAAGCCCTCGATGATTTCCTGCACGATGTTCTCCAGGTAGTCGAAATTGCGCTGCGCGGCGCGCCGCCTGCGGCCGCGAGCGATGCGCGCGACTATACCGCGTTGCCGCGCCCTCGGCAGGCGCGCCGCTTCCTGCTCATCCCGCATATCGGTGCGTCGGCGTCAGGCCCGGCGCATGCCGGACCCGCGCGACGCGGCGTCAAGGGCCCGTCTTGTCGAAGTCGCGGGTTTCGAGTTCCACGGATTGCCCGCCGTTCTTTTCGAGCACCCGCTTGGCGGCGTTTTCGATCTGCGCGCGGTTCGCCTCGAAGGTGCCCACGAGATTGTGAGCCGACGGCCCGCCGTTGCCGAAATGATCGTTCAGCGCGTCGAGGGAGACACTGCACCAGACGTCCTTTCCATCGACATTGGCTTCGAAGGCGACGCGCGCGGCCGCCACCACTTCACGGCGTCCGGTGAATTCGATCCTCATAATGACCCTCCATGTGTCGAAAGAATGTCGTCGGTTGCAATCGCTGTGCCACGCCCGCGCGCGCACCGACAGACTGCACGGATTGCTCGCAAGGTGCATACTCGGTGTCGGCCGTCGCCGAGGCACTCTCGGGCACGCGCATCCACTATTCTGATACCAACTTCGCCCCATGTCCCGCAATCCGCAATCGTCGCGCCCTCTGGTCATTGCCGCTGTGATGGCTTCCATGGCGATGGTCGCCATTGAAGCCACCATCGTTTCCACCGCCATGCCGCAGATCGTCGCGCAACTTGGCGACCTGCACTTGTATAGCTGGGTGTTTTCGTCGTTCCTGCTCGCTCAAACGGCAATAACTGTGGTGTTCGGCAAACTCGCCGATCTGTACGGCCGCAAACCGATCATGCTCGCCGGCATTGCTATCTTTCTGCTCGGCTCCGTGCTCGCGGGCTTCGCGTGGTCCATGCCGGCCATGATCGCGTTCCGGCTGATTCAAGGCATAGGCGCGGGCGCCATTCAGCCGGTCACGCTGACGATCGTCGCGGACCTGTACCCCGCGCGCGAACGCGGCAAGGTGCAGGGCTATCTCGCGAGCGTATGGGCGATTTCAGCGGTCGTCGGGCCGATGGTCGGCGGCTTCATCATCCGCAACATGTCGTGGGCGTGGATCTTCTGGATGAACGTGCCGATCGGCCTCGCATCGGCTGCGGGCTTCATTGCGTTCCTGCGCGAATCGGAGCGGCACGCGCGGCCTTCCATCGATTTCGCGGGAGCGGCGCTCTTCATGGCCGCGATCGCCGCGTTGATGACCGCGCTCACCTATGCCGGGGACGACGACCTCGCGCATGCATCGATGGCCGGCGGCGCATTCGTCGTGTGTCTGCTGCTGTTCGTGCTACAGGAGCGCCGCGCCAGGGAACCGATGATCTCGTTCGCACTGTGGAGCCGCCGCCCGATTGCCGCATGCAATGGCGCCACGTTGCTCTCCGGCATGATCCTGATGGGCTCGACCACGTTCCTGCCGATGTACGTGCAAGGCGTGCTGAACCGTTCGCCCGTGATTGCCGGCCTGGCGCTCACGATGATGATGGTCGGCTGGCCGACCGGCGCCACGCTCGCGGCCAAGACGTTTCACCGTATCGGCTTGCGGCGCATGCTGATAGGCGGCAGCACGTTCATTCCCGTCGGCGCGGTGCTGCTGCTGTTTCTCGCGCCGGGCGGCTCGCCGTTGGTCGCAGGGGTGGGCTCGCTCGTCATGGGCTTCGGCATGGGCATCTCGAGCGTCAGTTGCCTCATGCTGATCCAGGAGATCGTGAAGATGGACGAACGCGGTAGCGCGACCGCGTCGAACCTCTTCTCGCGCAATCTCGGCAGCACGCTCGGCGCGACGCTGTTCGGCGCCGTGCTGAACTTTGGATTGAGCCATTCGCAAGGCAGCGCGGCGGTGACATCGGACCAACTGAAGAGCCTGCTGCAGAACCAGGCGGCGAGCCTGGGCGGCAGCGACGCCATCCGCATGGTGCTGCATCAATCGCTGCACCTCACCTTCGTGTCGATCTTCGCGATTGCGATTTTCGTGGTCGTGCTGCTGACGCTCGTGCCGGCAATCAACATCGGCGCGGAGAAAAAGGTGCCGCTCGAGGCGCTGTCACCGCTGGAAGACTGAGCCGTTCAAACGCCTAGGGCCGGGCCGTGGCTACCACCGTGATGCCGCTATCAGGTTGCGCGGGGCGCCTCCAGCCCGTTAGCTTTTGGCGTACAGCGTCGAGTTGGCGAAGCCTTCGGCGGCAAGCACGTCTCCGACGAGAATCAACGCGGTGCGCTCGATCTGCGTCGGCTGCACCTTGCTGAGAATATCGTCGAGCGTGCCGGTGATCTTCTCCTCGTCGGGCCAGGTCGCGCGATAAACCACCGCGATCGGGCACGCGCCGCCGTAGTGCGGCCGCAATTCGTCGACGATACGCGCGAGGTGCCGCACGCCGAGATGAATCGCCATCGTCGCTCGATGCCGCGCGAGATCAGCGAGCTCTTCGCCTTCGGGCATTGCCGTTTTGCTTGCAAAACGCGTGAGAATCAGCGTCTGCGAAATGCCAGGCAACGTAAGCTCGCAGCCGAGCGTCGCCGCGCAGGCAGCCGTTGCCGTCACGCCGGGCACGATCTCATACGGAATCGCGAGTTCGCGCAGTCTGCGAATCTGTTCGCCGATCGCGCCATACAACGACGGGTCACCCGAATGCACGCGCGCCACGTCCTGGCCTTGATCGTGTGCGCGCTTGAGCAAGGCCACGATCTGATCGAGATCGAGCTCCGCTGTGTTGACTACTTGCACCGCCGAATGTCCCTCGAGCACCGCTGCCGGCACCAGCGAACCCGCATACAGAATCACCGGACAGCTGCGCACGAGGCGCTGCCCTTTCACCGTAATCAGTTCGGGGTCCCCGGGACCCGCGCCGATAAAAAACACCGTCATTTAAGACCTCAAAATTGATGCGGACGATTCAGTCCGACGGACGCAGCGCTGCTAGCAGATCCGCTGCGCTTGCGAATTCGCGATCCACCGCGGGCAAGAGCGGGCGGCGCAGCATCACGACAGGCATACCGCGCTCGCGTGCGACTTCGAGCTTCGCTTCAGTCGCGCTGCCGCCGCTATTCTTGCTGACCAGCGCGTCAAAGCCTTGCAGCGCGAAGAGCGCGCGCTCGCCTTCCAGCGTGAACGGTCCACGCGCCGCGAGTATGCGGGCGCGCGGCGTACCCGCGTGAGAGTCGAGACAGCGCACAAACCAGAACTGATGCGCGGGAATCTCGTCCAGATGCCCGAGCGGCTCGCGTCCGAGCGTGAAGAGCGGTCGCCTGAACGGCGCGAGTGCCGCCGTGAGTTCGTTCCAGTTATCGACCATGCGCCAGTCGTCGCCGGCTTGCGGTTGCCATGCGGGCCGGCGCAGCGCCCAACATGGCACGCGAGCCGAGCGCGCCGCCCCAACGGCGTTCGCGCTGATTTGCGCGGCATACGGATGCGTGGCGTCGATCACAAGCCCAATTGCTTCCTGTTCGATGTAGTGCTGGAGGCCTTCGCTGCCGCCAAAGCCGCCCACGCGCACCGCGCAAGGCAGATCGTCGGGCACCTTGCCGAGCCCGGCGAGACTGTACACGTCGCGAGGAGCAAGTTGCCGCGCGATCTGCAATGCGTCGCCGGTGCCGCCGAGCAGCAAAACCCGCGTCATCTTGCGGCTCCAATCAGATTGCCTTGACGGTCGATCGCGAACATCTCGACATGCACCTGCGGCGGTACGATCTCGCGCGCCACGCGAAGCGCATGTCCGCAGACGATGTCCGCAAGCGGCACCTGCTGCGCATGCGCGAGCGCCACAGCCTGCTGGCTCGTATTGGCCGCGCGGATGGCGGCTTGCAACGTCTCGTCGGCGCCATGTTCGGCGGCCCATGCCGCGAGGCACGCGAGGTCGATGCTCGAACTGCGGCTATGCAGATCGAGGTGGCCGGCCGCGAGCTTGCTGAGCTTGCCGAAGCCGCCGCAAATGCTCAGGCGCTCGACCGGCGCGCGTTTCATGTGCTTCAACACCGCGCCGACGAAATCGCCCATTTCGATCAGCGCTATGTCGGGCAAGCCGTAATGTGCGCGCATCGCGTCTTCGCTCGCGTTGCCGGTGCAGGCGGCGACATGCGTATAGCCGTTCGCGCGCGCGACGTCGATGCCCTGATGAATCGACGCGATATACGCCGAGCAGGAAAACGGCCGCACGATGCCCGTCGTGCCCAGTATCGAGAGGCCGCCGACAATGCCGAGGCGCGGGTTCATCGTCTTCTGCGCGAGCGCCTCGCCGCCCTCCACGCCGATCGTCACTTCGAAACCGCCGCGATAGGCGTGCTCGGCTGCAAGTTCCGCGAGGTGCTCGGTCATCATCTTGCGCGGCACCGGATTGATGGCCGGCTCGCCGACGGCCAACGTCAATCCCGCGCGCGTCACCGTGCCGACGCCCGGCCCCGCGCGAAACACCACGCCCGGCTCCGCGACGAGCCGCACGCGCGCGAACACGACGGCGCCGTGCGTGACGTCGGGGTCGTCGCCGGCGTCCTTGATCGTACCGGCTTCGGCGCCCTCATTGGTCAGGCGGCAGAACACGAGCGGCATGGGTACATGCTGGCCCTTCGGCAGCACGATTTCGGCGACCTCGCTCGCGACGCCCGCGAGCAGCAGACGCGCCGCCGCCAGCGACGTCGCAGTGGCGCAACTGCCGGTCGTGTAGCCGCTGCGCAGCGGCGCGGGCTGTTCAGGAGTCTCGTCGCGCATTGCGGTTACGCGGATTGAGTGCGGGATTGACGGCTCGCGGAATCACCGCCGCTGGAAGGCTTGACGACGTCGAGCAAGGTGATCGGCAACGCCTGCCGCCATGTATCGAATCCGCCGAGCGGTTGCGCGTCGGCCAGTGCGATACGCGTGAGGGTGCCGCCGTGGCGCTCCCGCCATGCTGCGAGCGCGGCCTCGCCCTGCAAGGTGACCGCGTTGGCGACCAGCCGGCCGCCGTCGCGCAGATTGGCCCAGCACGCTTCGAGCACGCCGGGCGCCGTCACGCCGCCGCCGATGAACACCGCGTCCGGCGCGGGCAATCCTTCGAGTGCTTCTGGCGCGCGGCCCCCGACGAGTTGCAACCCGGGCACACCCAACGCGTCGCGATTGTGTTCGATGAAGCGCTGCCGCTCCGCGTGCGCCTCAACGGCAATCGCGCGGCAAGCCGGATGCGCGCGCATCCATTCGATGCCAATCGAGCCGCTGCCCGCGCCCACGTCCCACAGCAATTCACCGGGCGTCGGGGCAAGGCGTGCGAGCGTGATCGCGCGCACGTCGCGTTTGGTCAACTGGCCGTCGTGACGAAACGCGTCGTCGGGTAAACCGCACGTGAGCGGCAGACGCGGTGCGCCTTCGGTGGCGTGGCATTCGAGCGCGATCAGATTCAGTGCGGCGACCCCGCCCGCGGACCACTGATCCGCACGGCCGTCGATGCGCCGTTCGGCGTCGCCGCCTAAATGTTCGAGCACGATCATGCGCGTCGCGCCGAAGCCGCGCGCGCTCAGCAAGGCTGCGAGCGCGGCCGGCGTGCCGCCGTCCGCGCTCAATACGAATACGCGCGCGCCGTCGTGCAGATACGCATTTAAGGTCGGCAAAGGCCGGCCGACCAGCGATACCGTGGCCACCTCCTGCAACGGCCAGCCGAGCCGCGCGGCAGCGAGCGACAGCGACGAAGGCGCCGGCAGCACGCGCAACTCGTCAGCCGGCAACTGCCGCATGAGCGTCGCGCCGACGCCGAACAGCATCGGATCGCCGCTCGCGAGCACACACACCGGGCGGCCACGCTCCGCGAAGAGCGGCGCGAGATCGAACGGACGCGGCCACGCGGCACGGCGCGCGGCGAGCCTCGCAGGCAGCATCGACAGATGACGCTCGCCGCCGTAGATCACCGACGCCTCGAGCAACGCACGCCGCGCGGGCCGTCCCAAACCGGCGAAGCCGTCGTCGCCGATGCCCACTACCGTCAGCCACGCCGGCATGCATCCTTCCTCATGTGTTATCTCAAACAATGCGCTGCGCCACGCCGGTCAAAGCGTCCAGCCTCGTTGTGCCATCCGAAAAAAGGCATAATACAGCCGCCGGTGCCCTTCGGGGCCTAACAGGGAACACAGCGCAGAACAGATTGCGCCGTGGCTGCCCCCGCAACTGTATGCAGCGAGTCCGCCTGCGCCAAGCGCCACTGGTTTAACCGGGAAGGCCGCGACGGACGAAGACCTGCGAGCCAGGAGACCTGCCGGCGAGACTGTTCGTGCCAGCCAACATCGGGCGGGGTGTACCGATGCCGCAGCCAAGCCGCTTCACTGCTTGCTCGGGCCGTCGCGCGACGCTAACCGCGGTGTCCGTCTTGAATCGAGCTTCGTCCTCCTCTGTCCTGCCTGACGCGGCGCCTGCGCTGCGGCCCTCGGCGTGTCCGGGGCTGGTGCGGATCGTCGCCGCGCGCGACGGCGGCATCTGCCGGATCAAGCTGCCGGGCGGCGAACTGAGCGCGGCGCAGGCGGAGGCGATTGCAGACGCGAGCGCGCGACATGCGGCGGGTGTGATCGAGCTGACGAATCGCGCGAACCTGCAGCTGCGCGGCGTTCGTGGCGGCGAGGAGGCGGCGCTGATTGCGACGTTGGTCGATGCGGGGCTCGGGCCTTTGGCGCATGCGAATGCCGCAGCTCGCGCCGATGCCCACGCGGGCTCATTCCCCACCCTCACCGCTTCGGCTGCCGCCGACGACGCTTCGTTGCCCGCCCTCACCGCCTGCACCGCCGACGACATCCGCAACGTGATGATCAGTCCCACGGCGGGCCGCGACCCGTCTGCCCGTTTCGACACCAGACCAATCTGCGCGGCGCTGCTCGCGCTGTTGCAAAGCGACGCGCGGTTCGTGGCGCTGTCACCGAAATTCGCGCTGCTCGTGGATGGCGGCGAGCGTCTTGCGCGGCTCGATCATCCGCATGACGTGTGGCTCGCGGCTACGCGCAATGCTTCGGGCGAAATCCACTTCGTGTTCGGCCTTGCGGGTTGCCCGCCTGTGGGTCCGATGCATTCAGCAGCCGCATTAGCGTCCGTCGTGCCGTCGCAAGTCCCCGCGCTCGTGCGCGCGCTGCTGCACACGTTCCTCGACCTCGCGCCGGCCGACGCCACACGCATGCGTCACCTGCTCGCCACCCATTCCGTCGATGCAGTGTTGCAGCACGCGCAAACCTACGTCGACTTCCCGTTAGAGCGCGACGCAGCCCTCGCAAACTGGCGACGCAGCACACCCGCCGACGCCACGCTGCGCGTCGGCGCCCACGCGCAGCGTAGCGCGGGGACATGGCACGTGGGCGGCCAGCCGTTCCTCGGCCGCATCGACGCAAGCACGCTGCAGCGTCTCGCGGCGCTGGCGCGGCAACACGGCAACGCGACGCTGCACATCACGCCGTGGCAAAGCGTGCTGCTGACCGACATCGCCAAGCACGCAGTGCCTGTCGTGCTTGCCGCGCTAAAAGCGCTCGGCTTCGCGTGCAATGCCGATGACCCGGCCGCACGCCTCATCGCGTGTGCCGGTTCGAGCGGCTGCGCAAAGAGCCTCGCCGACACCAAGACAGATGCGCTCGCGCTCGCGAAGCGCCTGCCCGCCGGCGTCGACGTGCACCTGAGCGGCTGCATGCGCTCCTGCGCCGCCGCGCATCGCGCGCCGTTCACGCTTCTGGCCGTGGCGCCGGGCATCTATGACCTATATCGACGCGACGCACAGCCGGGCTTCGGCGAATGCGTCGCGCGCCGACTGACGATCGAGCAGGCCGCCGACACGCTCGCGCCGCTCGCCAGCAGTGAATCGACGCATGACCCAGATGAGTGACACCGATGCTTGATTACATTCGCGACGGTCAGGAGATCTATCGCCAATCTTTCGCGACGATCCGCGCCGAAGCCGATCTGTCGCGCATTCCCGCCGACCTCGAAAAGCTCGCCGTGCGTGTGATCCACGCATGCGGAATGGTCGACGTGATCGACGATCTTGCGTTCTCGCCGCAAGCCGGCACAGCGGGCCGCATGGCACTCGCACAAGGCGCGCCGATTCTCTGCGACGCCGGCATGGTCGCGCAAGGCATCACGCGTGCGCGGCTGCCGGCGAACAACGACGTGATCTGCACGCTCACGCACGAGCAGGTGCCCGAACTCGCCCGCGAGCTCGGCAATACGCGCTCCGCTGCCGCGCTCGAATTGTGGCGTCCGCATCTGGCAGGTAGCGTGGTCGTGGTCGGCAATGCGCCGACCGCGTTGTTTCATCTGCTCGACATGCTCGATGCCGGCGCGCCGAAGCCCGCGCTGATTCTCGGCTTTCCGGTGGGCTTCGTCGGCGCCGCGGAATCGAAAGCGATGCTCGCAGCCGACAGCCGGGGCGTGCCGTATGTCGTCGTCCACGGCCGGCGCGGCGGCAGCGCAATGGCGGCCGCCGCCGTCAATGCACTCGCGACGGAGGTCGAATGACAGTCGCGCAGCAACCCGTAGGGCGTCTTTTCGGACTCGGCGTCGGTCCGGGCGATCCCGAACTCATCACGCTCAAGGCACTGCGTCTGCTGAAGGCCGCGCCGGTGGTCGCGTACTTCGTCGCCAAAGGCAAGAAGGGCAACGCGTTCAGCATCATCGAGGCGCATTTGCACGACGGACAGCAGCGCCTGCCGCTCGTCTACCCGGTCACAACCGAGGCGCTCGAGCCGCCGCACTCGTATGAAGCGATCATCGCGGACTTCTACGACACCGCTGCACAAATCGTCGGCGGACATCTGGACGCGGGCCGCGACGTCGCCGTGATCTGCGAAGGCGATCCGTTCTTCTACGGCTCCTATATGTATCTGCACGACCGGCTCGCGGCTCGCTATGAGAGCGAAGTCGTGCCGGGCGTCTGCTCGATGCTCGGAGGCGCGGCTGTGCTCGGCGCGCCTCTCGTGTATCGCAACCAGAGTCTCTCGGTGCTGTCGGGCGTGCTGCCCGAAGACGAACTGCGCCGCCGTCTCGCCGATTCCGATGCCGCCGTCGTCATGAAGCTAGGCCGCAACTTCGACAAGGTGCGGCGCGTGCTCGGCGAACTGGGTCTCGCGCATCGCGCGCTGTATGTGGAGCGCGCGACGATGGGCAATCAGCGCATCGTGCCGCTTGCCGAAGTCGATCCGATGGCGTCGCCGTATTTCTCGCTGCTCGTCGTACCGGGGGAAAAATGGCAAGGATGACGCCGCCCGCCATCGTGATCCTGGGCGCGGGCGCGCTTGCTACCGCGCGGCGCATTCAGGCGCTGTATGCGGGCTCGCAGGTGCATGCGCTGCGCGAGCGCGTGGAGGCCGACGTAGCCTATGGCGAGCTTGGCGCGCACCTGCGCGAGCTATATGCGCGCGGCGCGCCGATTATCGCGTTGTGCGCAGCCGGCATCGTGATCCGCTGCGTGGCGCCGTTGCTGTCGAACAAGGGCGCCGAACCGCCGGTGCTGGCTATCGCCGAAGACGGCAGCGCGGTCGTGCCTCTGCTCGGCGGGCTTGCCGGCGTCAATGTGATGGCGCGCGAGATAGCAGCCGCGCTTGCTGTATCGCCCGCGATTACGACGAGTGGTGAGCTTAGGTTCGGCACCTGTGTGCTGAATCCGCCGCCGGGTTATGCGCTTGCCGACATCGGCCAGGGCAAGCGCTTCGTGTCGGATCTGCTGGCGGGCGCGAGCACGCGTGTCGAAGGCGACGCGCCGTGGCTCGACGACGCGCAACTGCCCCGCTCGGCATCCGCGCGGCTCGCGATTCGCGTGACGCCGCGCGCGTGGGATGGACGCGAGGATGAGCTCGTGATTCATCCGCGCAGCGTTGTTGCGGCGGTGACGTTGGGCGCTGCTATGGGTGCCGACGGCGCGTCTGCGATTGCGGCCCGCGTTCGCGCTTCCCTCGACGCCCACGGCCTCGCCACGCTGGCGCTCGCGGCTTTGCTGGCATCGTCGGAAGATATGGCGAAACCGGCGCTCGCCGAGGCCGCCGCGGATCTCGGTGTGCCGCTGCGCTTCGCCGAACCGTTTGCTGCAGTGCGGGTCGCACACGCTCACACGGAAGACAGCAGTAGTTCACCGGCGAGCCTTCTCGAAGCCGCCTTGCGCATCCCCTACGAAACGCTGCCCGACGAGCGCGACCAGGGCGTCGCGCTCGCCCTTTCGCCTCTCGCCATCGATCCCGACACGATAGGCCGCTCGCGCGGCCGCCTGACGGTGATCGGCCTGGGCCCCGGCAGCGCCGAACTGATGGTGCCCGCCGCGCGCCGTGCGCTCGATGAAGCCACCGACATCCTCGGCTACGAGACCTACGTGAAAATGGCTGGCCCGCTGCGCGCCGATCAGCAGGTGCACGGCACCGACAATCGCGAGGAAATACAGCGCGCGCGCCACGCGTTCGAACTGGCGAGCGCGGGACGGTCGGTGGTGATGGTGTCGTCGGGCGACCCCGGCGTGTTCGCGATGGCCGCGGCCGTGCTCGAAGCGCTCGACACCTCGGACAACAGCGCATGGGCTGCCGTGGAACTGCGCATCGTGCCCGGCGTCTCGGCGGCGATGGCGACCGCGGCTCAGGCCGGCGCGCCGCTCGGCCACGACTTCTGCATGCTCTCGCTGTCAGATAACCTGAAGCCGTGGAGCATCATCGAAAAACGCTTGCGGCATGCCGCGCAGGCCGATCTGGTCATGGCGTTTTACAACCCGATTTCGCGCGCGCGTCCGTGGCAACTGGACAAGGCGCTCGACATCGTGCGCGGGTACCGCGCGCCAAACACGCAGGTCGTGCTCGGGCGCGACATCGGCAGACCTGGCGCCACGCTGCGCACGGTGACGCTCGCGGAACTGCGCTCTGCCGATGTCGATATGCGCACGATGGTGATCGTAGGCTCGTCCACCACGCGGCAGTTCACCAAAGGCGCGCAGTGGGTGTACACGCCGCGCTGGTACGAATGAGCGCGGCGCCCACAGCGTGAAGGTTCAGGCCGCAGCCTTGATATCGTCGATGGCGCGCTGCCTCACGCCCAGGTCGTCCCACAGTTCCGGGTGGCACGTGAACACCAGTATCTGGTGCCGCGAGGCGGCGTCGAGCAGCGCCCGCTTGATCGCGTCGCGCCTTGCGGCGTCGGTATGCACCGCCGCATCGTCGAGCATCAGCAAGGTGGGCCGGCCCGACGCCTTCAGCAGATCCGCGTACGCGAGGCGCGTGAGAATACCGAGCTGTTCGCGTGTGCCGAAACTGAGCGCCTCCAGCGTATCGGCGCGGCCATAGCGGTCGAGCGTCGCGGGGCTCAGATCGTCGCCGAGCGCAAGAGTGGATTGCGGGAAGATCCGCTTCAGATAATGGCCCAGACGCTCGGTCAACGGCGCTCGCAATTGCGCGACCGCCGCGTCGCGCTCGGCGACGAGCACTTCGTCGAGCAGGCTCAACGCACCGGCGCGCAAGCTCAGCTCGTCCTTGCGGCGCGTGGCCTGCTCGATCTTTGCCTCGAGCGCGGCGAGCCGCTCCCCGAGCCCCGACGCGCCGACGGTCTCCAACTGGCTGCGCAAATGCGCAATGCGGACCTGCCGCTCGTGCTGCTCCTGACGCGCCAGTTCCGCCGACGCCCGATAGCGCTTCGCCTCGGCCGCCGGATCGTCCAGACGCACGGCTTCTAGTTCGCGCTCGCGTCCTTCGCGCTGCTTCGCTAGCGCCTCCACCTGCACGCGCTGTTCGACGATCTTCGCCTGCCATTGCGCGCGGTCGCGGCAGAACGCCGCGTCGCTCAATTGCGCTTCCTTGCGCTGCAACTGGAGCGCGAGCGATTCGGCTGTGGCAATGCCGGTCGAGCGCTTCTCCGCAGCATCGTTCAACAGCTTACGCGCGCTCTCCCATGCGGCGTGCGCGAACTCGGCCCTGCGCCGCGCCTCGTCGAGCGGCAGCGCCGCGGACACGTCGGGCAAGCCCGCCAGCCGTTCGCTGGCCGCCTGCAAACGCGCGCTGGCCGAAGCGGACGCGGCGCGCAGCGCGTCGATGCCTTGCGGCGCATGCGCCTCGAGCACCTTCGCATGGCTCTTTTGCTGCGCGACCAGCGCTCTCCATTGTTCGCGCCTGAGCTCCGCCTCAGCGAGCGAGCTCACGCCGAGCGCCTGCAACAACTGCGCGTGCTGCGCTTCGAGCGCGGCGAGTTCGGACAGGCGCGCGGGCAAGTCCGAAACGCCGGGGACCACGCGCAACTCGCCGAGCTCGCCAAGGCCGATTCGCTTCTCTTCGTCCACACGCAGCACGCCCGCGCCGCTGACAGGCGCATCGCCCACCGTGATTGCGCCGTTGAGCCGATATTCGATGCGCGTCATCGCCGCTTCGGTGCGCGCGCGCAGCACGGTCAACGAGGCATCCAGCGCCGCCAGCTGCTTCAGCTTCGCCTCGTCGATTTCGAGCGCGGCCGCAGCGCGGGTCGCTTCGACGAGCGCGCCATGCGCTTCGCTCGCAGCACCGATCGCCGCTTGCAGCCGTTCGAGTTCCGCGCGATGCAGGCCGATCTGGCTGCGCAAATCCGCCGCGCTCACCGCTGCGTTGGCGAGTTCGAGCGCGCGGTTTGCATCGGCTGAGGCCTGCTCCAGTTGTGCGACGCGGCTCGCCGCCTGGGCATGTTCGGTCTCGGCTGCCGATACGTTGGCGCGCGCCGCGTCGAGCTGCTGACGCTCGCGCGCGACGGCCGTTTCCAGTTCCACTGCAGCCTGTTCGCGCTGCAACGACAGCGCGAGTTCAGCTTCGCTGACTTTCAGCGCCTGCACGAGCCCCTGAACGTTGCGCTCCAGGTCCGCGGCCGCATCCGCGCGCTGTTGCGCGAGCACGGCCTTCTCGTCGTGAAGCGCCCAAGGGCGCTTGCGTTCGGCGTCGTCGAAAGCTTCCTGCTGTGCGGCGAGGCGCGCGATGTTTTCTTCAAACTGCTCGCGCTGCCGCACGAGGTCGTCGCGCTCGGCACTCAACGCGCTCAGTGCCGCTTCCGCTTCCGCAAGCGGTCCCGTGGATTTCTGCGTGCGTGCGGTCAGCAGTTGCCGAAGCTCGCGCTGCACGACGGCGATCAACGCGTCTTCTCCCGCAGATTCGCGGCTGCCAGACAGTTGCGACAACGCATCGCGCAAGTACTGCGCCGCGTGGCCGGTGGAATCCCGCATATCCTGGGTGCCGCCCTGCTGCACCCACAGCAAGCCTGGCACGCCCGCGTTTTCGGCCTTAAGCGGTCCGCGCGCGGGGCGCGAGAAACCGAGCAAGGCGGCAAGCCTGTCTTCCGCTTCGTCCTCGCCGAATACGCTTTGGCCGATCTTCAATTCGCAGCGCGGACGCGTGACGAACTGCTTCGACAGACGGCAGGCAACGCCGTCCAGATCGAAACTCACTTCCACCGAAGGCTGCCCGCTCGCCTTGCCCCACGGCAGCAGATCTTTCAGATGCGAAGCCTTGTAGCGTTCGAGGAACACGGCGCGCACGGCCTCGGCAATGGTGCTTTTGCCGGCTTCGTTCGGCCCTACGAAAAGATTGAGTCCTGGCTGCAAATCGTCGATAAAAAGCCGCCCGGTGAACTGCTTGAATTCCTGTATCGCGATGCTCTGAAGCTTCATGCGGTCCTCGCCTCACGCGGCAGTTCACGTTGAAAACGCGCCAGCAACAACAACGCCTCGGCCGCGCGTTTGACCTGTTGCGGATCGGACTGCGGGTCCTCCTGCATGCCGCGCAGACGCGCCACCACTTTCGCCAGATAGCCGCTTTGCGCGCCGAGTTCGGCCAGATCTTCGGTGGTGGGGAGCACATGCAGCGCGCTCAGATCGACGCGCAACGCGCGCACGCGCGCACGGGTTTCCTCGACGGCGACGTGCAGCGCTTCGGCGTCGGCCAACGCGGCGGTGCCGCTCACCGTGATCCGCAGTACGTCGCTGCCGCCCAGGGTGGCGAGCCGGGTCTTCAGTGCATCAACGTCGGTCGGCACAGCAATCGTTTCATCCCAGCGATGCCATTGGTATTGACCGACGCGCAGCGGCTGCACTACCGGCGCCGCGCCGGGTTCGCTCAGGCTCACTTCCAGTATGAAGCCCGGATCGTTCGCGCGGAAACGGTCCTGCTCGTGCGTGCCGGAATACCACGTGCGATCATCGACGCGCAGGTGACCATGCCAGTCGCCGAGCGCGAGGTAGTCGAGGCGCGCGCTCGCCGCGCGCGTCGGCGCAATTGGATTGGACGAGTCGATGCCTTCCTGCAGAATGCCGCTTACGCTGCCATGCGCGAGGCCGATGCGGTGATAGCCCGGCGGCGTTTGCGCAGTGTCGAAGAAGCTGGTGGTGTCGTCGTACGTAATGCGTTGCGTGAGCGGCGCGCACAGCAGCGCCGACCGGCATGCGTCGAGCAGGACGACGCCCGGTTCGAGCACCACACGCACGTTCGGCGGCACGCAATTCAGGCGCTGCGCGCGCGTCCATACGCTTTCGACGAGCGCCGCATCGTGATTGCCCGGCAGCATGATCCACGGGCCCGTGAACGCTTGCAGCGCGCCGAAGAGCCGCCGGATCACCGTGTCGGAGACCGTTTGCAGATCGAAGACGTCGCCGGCCACGAGCACTGCGTCGACGCCGCGCGCGGCGGCCTCTTCGGCGATGCGGCGCACCGTATCGAAGCGCGCCTGCGCGAGATGCGCCGCCTCATCCGGCTCGAACTGCCCGAACTGCGTGCCGATCTGCCAGTCCGCGGTGTGCAGAAACCTGATCACTGTGCCTCCATTGCGTTGCATTTGCTCGCGTTCAATTGCATCAAATTGCGTTGCCGCGCGACGTGCGCCGCAGAAACGCGGCAGCCGTCGTCGCGGCGGTTCAACCGTGCATGTTACCGCGCGCACGCGGCAAAGCGAGCGGCGTGTGCCTGCACACATGAGCGGATCCGTTCACCCCGCGCCCCGCACGGCGCTAAACTCGCGGTTCCAGACCCGGGCTCTCGCGCCGATGAACAAAGCACTCGAACTGAAGAAAGCCAAACGCACGCCCTTGCTGCTGCTCGCGGCCGCGGCCTGCGTCTTCGTCGCGACCGCGCTGCTGCCGCGCGGTTTGTGGATCGACGGTATCAAGGCGGTGGCCGAGGCGGCGATGGTGGGCGCGCTCGCCGACTGGTTCGCCGTCGCCGCGCTCTTCAGGCGCGTGCCGATTCCGCTAGTCTCCGCGCATACGGCGATCATTCCGCGCAACAAGCACAAGATTGCCGACAACCTGGCCGTGTTCGTGCAGGACAAGTTTCTCGACGTGCCGTCGCTCGTCGGTCTGATCAAAAAGCACGACCCGGCGCAGAGCATCACGCGCTGGCTCTCCGAGCCTGCCAACAGCGCACGCATCGCCGATTACGTGGTGAAGGTGACAGGCGGCATGCTCGATCTCACCGACGACGTGCGCATCCAGACGTTCATCAAGGACGCGCTGCGCGACGTGCTCGGCAAGGTCGACCTCTCGCAGTCGATGGGCTCGATCCTCGACACGCTCACGAAGGACGGCCGCCACCAGGAGCTGCTCGACGCCGGCATCGAACAGGTTCTCGCGCTGCTGCGGCAAGCCGAAGCGCGCGAGTTTATCGCGGAGCGTATCGTCGATTGGGTGAAGAGCGAGTACCCGAAGATGGAAAAGATTCTGCCGTCCGCGTGGCTCGGCGAAAAAGGCGCCGAGGCGATAGCGAAAGCCGTGAACCGGATGCTTGAACAGATCAGCGAAAATCCCACGCACGAGCTGCGCCAGAAATTCGATGAAGCCGCACATAAGCTGATCGTCAAGCTCAAGAGCGATCCTGCGATCCTGCAAAAAGGCGAGGAACTCAAGCGTTATCTCGTGGAAGGCGAGGCGCTCGCCTCCTACGTGAAGGACGTATGGGGCGAATTGCGGGCGTGGCTCAAACGCGATCTGCACAGCACCGACTCGGCGTTGCACGCACGGGTCGTCGCGGCCGGTCAATGGGTGGGACGCGAGCTCGCGAACGATCCGGCGCTGCGCCAGTCGTTCAACGACCACCTCGAAGAAGCCGCGCGCGGCATGGCGCCGGAGTTCGCGCGTTTCCTCACGCGGCATATCAGCGATACCGTGAAGAACTGGAACGCACAGGAGATGTCGCGGCAGATCGAGTTGAACATCGGCCGCGATCTGCAATATATCCGCATCAACGGAACGGTGGTGGGCGGCTTTATCGGCTTGCTGCTCTATGTGAGTTCGCAACTATTCGACTTGCTGCGCATGCAGCTCGGCTAGGCGCGCTCGTTATGGCATCGCAGCGCAAAACGCCTACAATCCGGGCATAAGGTTTGCTCTCTCGCAGTGGCCCAATATGGCCCACGCCGCCGCGCGTTTATCACGTGCCGGACCAGAAGCGACCACGCCGCTCAATCGGACAGTGTGCTTATGAAAATATCCTTACCGCCGCATGGGCGGCCGAATCGCGTTTATCCTCCCGGCGCGCCCGGTCTGCATGGTCTCGCCTCGGTGATCACCGGCGTCGTGGTGGTGTGCGCGCTTTACTTCGGCCGCGCGGTGCTGATTCCCATCACGCTTTCGGTGCTGCTCAGCTTTCTGCTCGCGCCGCTCGTGCAGACGCTAAGGCGCCTGCATATGGGGCAGTTGCCATCTATCTTCATTGCAGTGCTGTTCGCGCTCGCCGCGCTGCTTGCGATCGGCGCGCTGATCGGCGCGCAGCTCGTGCAGCTGGCAAGCGACTTGCCGCAGTATCAGGTGGCGATCGAGCAGAAGATCGAAACCGTGCAGGAGAAAACGATTGGCCGCGCCGATTCGTTGATGACCCGCGCGGCCGCCACGCTGCAACGCGTCGCGCCCTCGAAGCCGCCGCCGCCGCGGCCCACCGGCCGCGCGGCGCGCAATGCGCCCGCGGTGCCCACGCCCGTCGAAGTGCACGAGCCGTCGCCCACGCCGCTGCAACTTGCGCAGCGCGCGTTGTCGCCGGCCATTGCGCCGATAGAAACCACTTTCATCGTGCTGGTGGTGACGATCTTCATCCTGCTGCAACGCGAGGACTTGCGCGACCGCCTGATCAGTCTGTTCGGCTCACGCGACCTGCATCGCACGACTACCGCGATCAACGACGCCGCCGTGCGTCTCTCCCGCTACTTCGTCGCGCAACTCGGCGTGAACCTGAGCGCGGGCGGCGTAATCGCAATCGGTCTTGCGATCATCGGCGTGCCGGGCGCGCTGCTGTTCGGCGTGATTGCGGCACTGCTGCGCTTCGTGCCATATATCGGCATCTGGATCGCGGCGATTCTCGCGGTGTTTCTCGCCGCCGCAATACAGCCGCAATGGACCATGGCGGTGTACACGCTGATTCTGTTCATCGTCGTCGATGTGGTGGCCGGGCAGATTGCGGAGCCGCTGCTCTATGGGCACCGCTCGGGGCTTTCGCCGCTAGCCGTGGTGGTGGCTGCTATTTTCTGGAGCTGGCTGTGGGGGCCGATTGGCCTCGTGCTCTCCACGCCGCTCACGCTCTGCGTCGTGACGCTCGGGCGTTACGCCGACCGCCTCAACTTTCTCACGGTGCTGCTCGGCGATCAGCCGGCGCTCACGCCCGCGCAAACCTTCTATCAGCGGCTGCTCGCCGACGATCCACACGAGGCGATCGTGCAGGCCGAGCGTCTGTTGCGCGAGATGTCGCTGATCGACTACTACGACAAGGTCGCGCTCGAAGGATTGAAACTCGCGCGCAACGACGCAATGCGCGGCGTGCTCATGCCCGACCAGTTGGCGCGGGTGAACGAAGCGCTGGTGGACATCGTGGAAAACCTGGAAATCGCGGAGGGTTTGCCGGACCGGCTCGCGCGGCCCGAAGCCCACGACGCCTTCGCGCTACACGCTGCTTCGTCGGCGGATCTGTCGGAGCGGCACGACACTCATGCGCGCGCTCATTCGTCCACGAACAACGACGGCGAGAAAACCGCAGTGCTGTGCGTGCCGGGGCGCGGCGCGTTCGACGAAGTGACGACCGCCATTGCAGTACAACTGCTGGGGCGCCTCGGCTTCGCGCCGATCATGGCGACGCACTCCGGCTACCGTAGCGCTCGCGCCGACGAACCGAGCTTCAGGAATGCAGCGATCATTTGCATCGTCACGCTCGACGCTCCGGACTCACCGCCGTATCTGCGCAATATGCTCCGGCGCACGCGCGAATGGCGGCCGAGAGCAACGCTCGTGGTCGGCGTGGGCGGCACCGCGGAAAACGGCCCCGACGCGGGAATGGGCACGACCGCCGCTGCGCATTCCGCGCCGACGTTCCGCGCGATGATCGAGGAATGCCAGGTGGCTGCCTCCGTATTGCACACGCGTCCGCATTCGCATGTCGCCGGCGCTGCCGAGTAAGAGGTTCGCTCGCTGCGGGCGAAACCACCGCCTTCAATACAAACCCAGCGTGCGTGCATGCAGACGCGCGAGACCGAGCAGCGCGTCTGTATAAGGCGTCTTCACACCGGTCAATTGCCCGAGTTCGCGGACGGCGCTCACCAGTGCGTCCAGTTCCACCGCCTTGCCGGCCTGCACGTCCTGCAACATCGACGTTTTCATCGCGCCGAGTTTCAGCGTGACCGCGTGCCGGTCTTCGGGATCCTGATCGATCGGAATGCCGAAACGCGCGCCGATTTCTTTGGCCTCGAGCATGATGCTCGTGACGAAGCCGCGCGCCAGTTCGTCGCTGAGAATGCGGTCGGTGGTGGCGCCGGTGATCGCGCTGATCGGGTTCATCGTCATGTTGCCCCACAGCTTGTACCAGACGTCGCGCTGAATCTGCTCCGACATCGACGCATTGAAACCCGCCGCGACCAGCATGCCGGTCAGCGCCTTCACGCGTTCGCTCGGACGGCCCGCCGCCTCGCCGATAATCAGCCCGTTGCCCTGATGATGCCGGATCACGCCAGGTGCTTCCACGAGGCAACTCGCGTGCACCACGCAGCCTACTGTCTGCTCGGTGGGAATCGCGGCGGCGA
The DNA here is from genome assembly GCF_000472445.1 of Burkholderia sp. WSM2230. Lineage (GTDB taxonomy): Bacteria > Pseudomonadota > Gammaproteobacteria > Burkholderiales > Burkholderiaceae > Paraburkholderia. The sequence goes on along the minus strand of NZ_AXAJ01000001.1, from coordinate 910,031 downwards.
TTGCACCGTCGGGGTCGATGGACTTGAGCCGCTTGCCCGCGAAAGCCCCGCCGAGTCCCGCGCAAAACCACCAGGGCACGCCGTTCATGGCTGTCAGCACGATGGTTTGCGGGCCGAGTAGCGGCGCGATATGCGCGGCCACCGAAGCCATGGCCGGTCCTTTGACCGCGATTACGACGAGATCCTGCACGCCGAGCCCGGCTGGATTGTCCGCGGCTCGAACATTCACTGCATGCGTGCTGCCGCCTTCGATCAGGCGCAAGCCTTGTTCACGCACAGCGGCAAGCGTCGCGCCGCGCGCAATCACGCCGACCTCGTGACCCGCCTGAGCGAGCTTCACGCCCATCCAACCGCCAATGGCGCCCGCGCCGTAAATCGCTGCTTTCATGAATTCATTCCTTGTAACTTGCGTCGATGCGCTCGACGCGCCGCACGAGTGCATCGAACACGTCCTGCCCCGCGCCGTGACGGGGATCGAATTGCAACGCGTCGCGCGAGCAGCGGATCGCCACCTCTTCCGGTACCGGCCGCGCCCGGCCCATCGAAAAGGTCGCCATCTGGATTTCGCATGCGCGGTTCAGCGTCCATAGAACCGCAAAAGTCTGCGGTAAGGTGCGGCCCCATGCAAGCAGTCCGTGATTGCGCAGAATCACCGCCTGCCTGTTGCCGATATGTTCGACGAGCCGCGGCCCTTCTTCCGCATGCACAGTGATGCCTTCGAAGTCGTGATACGCAATGCGGTCGTGCAACTGCGCGCTGTAGAAGTTGGTCTGCTGCAAGCCCTCTTCCAGACACGCGACGGCGACGCCCGCCGTGGTGTGCGTGTGCATCACGCAATGCGCGCCGGGCACGCCTTGATGGATCGCCGCGTGCACGACGAACCCGGCGGGATTCACCGGGTAGCGAGAGCTGTCGAGCACGCGCCCTTGTGCGTCGATCTTCACCAGATTGCTCGCCGTGACCTCGCTGTAGTGCAAGCCGAATGGATTGATGAGGAACTGGCGCTCGCCGCCGCTCACGGTCTCCGGTACGCGCAGCGTAATGTGGTTGTAGATCATCTCGGTCCAGCCGAGCATGTCGAAGATGCGGTAACAGGCGGCCAGTTCAACGCGGGTCTGCCATTCGTCGGGATGCATGTCGGCCTTTGTCGGCGCACTCGCCGGTGGAATATCAAGTGTCGTCATCGACGTCTCCATGGTCATCTGTTGCTGTGCGCTTCACCTCGCCTGCCGCTGCGCCCGTTCGAGGCGCCGCTCGTGTCGCGCCGCCGTTATGCGTTCGCCACCACCGCCGCAATCGACGAAGCCACGTAGTCCGCGTTGCGCGCATTCAGGCCGGCCACGCACATGCGCCCGGAGCGCAGCACATACACCGCGTGTTCGCTGCGCAGCCGCTCGACCTGGCTCTCGCTCAGGCCCGTATAAGTGAACATGCCGCGTTGCGCGACGTAGCGGGCGCGCATCACTTCATCGACACGGCCCGCGAGTCCCGCGTGAATCGTGCCGCGCATCGCGAGAATGCGCTCGCGCATGGTGGCCAGCTCCGCTTCCCACGAAGCGCGCAACGACGCATCCGACAACACGTTGGCGACAAGCCGTGCGCCATGCGTGGGCGGATTGCTGTAGTTCGCGCGCACCGTGGACATCAACTGGCCGAGCACGCGGCTGGCTTCGTCCGCGTTGTTGCACACCACGCTCAGCGCACCGCAACGCTCGCCGTACAGTGAGAAATTCTTTGAAAACGAATTGGCTGCCATGAGCGGTATGCCGGCTTCTGCGAGCAGACGCACGCAAGCGGCGTCTTCCTCCAGGCCCGCGCCGAAGCCCTGGTAAGCCATATCGACGAACGCGATCAGCTTGCGACGCTGCAATACCGGCACGAGCTCGGCCCATTGCGCGGCGCTCAGATCGACGCCCGTCGGGTTGTGACAGCACGCATGCAACAGCACCACGCTGCGCTCGGGCAGCCGGCCGATCGCGTCGATCATATCGGCGAAACACAGGCCGCCCGTCGCTTCGTCGTAGTAAGGATAGGTATTGACGGTTAGACCCGCGCCCTCGAACACGACCCGGTGATTTTCCCAGCTGGGGTCGCTGATCCAGATTTGTGAAGCCGGAAAATAGCGCCGCAGGAAATCGGCACCGACCTTGAGCGCGCCGGAACCGCCAATGGTCTGCAGCGTCGCGATGCGGCCCGCTGCACGCGCTTCGCTGTTCGCTCCGAAGACGAGCGTCTGCGCCGCTTCGCGGTAGAGCGGCAGGCCCGCCATCGGCAGATACGAGCGCGGACCGATCGCATCGAGCAGCGCGGTTTCCGCGCGGCGCACCGCGTCCATGACGGGCAGCCTGCCTGCGTCGTCGAAATAGATGCCGATGCTCAGATTGACTTTGTTCGGGCGCGGATCGAGCTGGAAGTCTTCGTTCAGGCTGAGAATCGGGTCGCCTGGATAGGCGGGAATATGTTCGAACATGGAGGTTCCTTGATTGAGCCCTGAGTGACCGGCATTGCGCGCACCGCGGGGCGAGACCGAAAGTCTAAGCGCCTTTGCGGGCTCCCGTCGATTGGGACAAGTGTCGATCAGCGCGCGGCAAATCACAATCAACCGATTTTTCACGATTCGTAAGCTGCGCTTTATAATCGCGCGATGGCACTTACCCGCGTCACCATTCGTCAGTTCGAGGCGTTTCTCGCCATTGTCGATCTTCAGAGCATCGGCGCGGCGGCTGGGCGGCTCGGGCTCAGTTCGTCGGCAGTCAGCCAACTGCTCGCCGAGCTCGAAGCGGAACTCGGCTTTCGTCTGTTCGACAGGACTACGCGGCGCGTGAACCTGTCGAGCGCGGGGCAGGATTTCCTCGCCTCAGCGGAATCGGTGCTGCGCCATGTGCGCGTCGCCGCTCAATCCGCCGACGATATACGCAACCGCGCCGCGGGCATCGTCCGGATCGGCGCGCCGCTGGTGCTCGCGTCAACGGCGCTGCCCGCGGCGATTGCCGACTATGCGCGCGACAAGCCCAAGGTAGTCGTGCGCATCTGCGATACGGTGGTGGAGCAACTGGTCGAGCGTGTTGAGAGCGCGGACGTGGATCTGGCCATTGGGCCCGACCGCCCGAGCGGTGCGCGCGTGCTCCGGGACACTGCATTCGCGAGTCCGTGGGTCATGTGGTGTGCGCCTTCGCATCCGCTTGGCGCACGCAGGCGCGTGCAATGGCAGCAACTGCGGAATATCCCTATCGTCGCGACCGGGCGCGATCACGAACGCGCGGTCGACCAGATGCTCGCGGTTTTACCCGTCGAGGCGCGCATCGTTCCTGTAGATGTCGTGGACAATGTGACCACCGCTTTCGGTATCGCTTCACGCGGCCTCGCGGTGACGCTCGCGCCGGCTTATGTGGCGCCGCTCGCACGCACTTTCGGGCTGGTGATGAAACGGATCGTCGAGCCGGAAACAATCCGCGAGGTGTGTCTGTATCGCTCCACCGAGCGCGCGTTGTCACCGCCCGCTGCGGGCTTCGCGGACTTTCTGCTGCCGTGGCTGAAGCGCTGGGATCGCGAAACGCAGGCGGATTCGCGAGTGAAACGAGGCTAAGACGCGAGTCGTCGCGATCATTTGCCGGAAAACGAGCCGCGTTGCAGCGTGACCATTCGAGGCAGCTCGATGGTGAATACGGTACCGTCGGTTTCGTCGGACTGCACACTGACACTGCCGCCATGCATTCGCGCGATTTCGTGCACGATGTGCAGGCCGAGGCCAAGACCCTGGCGCGAACGCGAGCCGCCGTTATTGGGCCCAAACGCCTTGAAGAGATGCGGGAAAACTTCGGGAGGAATGACACCGCGGTTGGCCACCTTCATGCGCACGGAGTCGGCCGCTTCGCCATCCACTTCCACGCTGACGTCGCCGCCGGCCGCGCCGTGGTGCAGCGCATTGCTCACCAGATTCGACACCGCTTGCCACACCAGATCCGTGTCCCACGCACCGGCCGTGTTGCCGCGGCTCGCGAACACGATGCGCTTGCCGTTTTCACGCGAAGCGAATTCGTCGATCACCGACCGGCACAACGACGCCAGTTCGATCGAACGCGGCTGCAACGGCAGGCGCCCACCTTGCAGACGCGCGAGATTGAGCAACTGATCGACCATGCGCGCCATGCGCAGCGAGCTGTTTTTCACGCGTGCCGCCACGGTTGCGGACTGCTGATCGGAGGCAGTACGCATCAGGTATTCCGCGGACGCGAGCACCGCGCCAAGCGGCGTGCGCAGATCGTGGCTGAGCACGGCCATCAGCATCTCGTTGGCTTCGAGCATCTGCTGGGTGGTGACGAGTTGCGCGGCAAGCTGGCGCTTCTGCTGTTCGAGCTGAACGAACACGTCCACCTTCGATTGCAGAATGCGCGGGTCGAACGGCTTGTAGAGAAAATCCACCGCGCCCGCTTCGTAGCCGCGAAACGTGCGCGACGCATCCTGCGCGGTGGCGGTCAGGAAGATGATCGGCACATGCGATGTGCGAGGACTGCCGCGCATCAGCGCCGCCAGCTCGAAACCGTTCATGCCGGGCATGTTGACGTCGAGAATCGCGAGCGCCACCTCGTGCTTGAGCAGCAGATCGAGCGCCGCCGTGCCCGAATCGGCCACCAGCACGGCAACATCGGGACGCGTCAATAAAGCCTTGAGCGCGGTAATGTTGTGGGCGATGTCGTCGACGATAAGAATATTTACGGGTGGATTCGACATGGCGTCGGGTCAAAGAGAGGCCGGCCATGCTGCGAGCCGCCGGGCCATGGTTTCGGGAGAATAGATGTAATCCGCCGCGCCGCGTTCTATCGCGGTTCGCGGCATGTCGGGCGAAGAAGCGGTGCCGGGGTCCTGCACCCATGTCACGCCGCCCAATTCGCGCACGCGCTGCAAGCCTTGCGCGCCGTCGTCGTTGGCACCGGACAGCAACAGCGCCAGCAGATGCTCGCGATACACAGCCGCCGCCGACTCGAACAGCACGTCGATGGAAGGCCGCGAAAAGCGCACGGCTGCATCGGTCGAAAGTGCAACCGTGCGGTCCAACTCGACCAGCATGTGATAGCCGGGCGGCGCGACATGCACGCGCCCCGGCGTGATCTGCTCGCCGGCGTCCGGTTCGATCACAGGCAAAAGGCAACGGTGCGCCAACGCGTGCACGAGATAGCTCCGCGGATCGGGCGGCAGGTGCATCACGATCATCACGGCTGGAGCAAAGGTCGCGGGCAATGCATCGAGCAGCAGGTTGATGACCTCCATGCCGCCCGCCGAGCCGCCGATCACTACGAGCTCGCAGGCGCGCGCGTCCTGCGCGCTCCGCTTTGCGCCGGCGTCGGGTCGAATGGTTGAGCGCGTGGTCACGTTGGCATCAGCGCTTCTGGTAAATACGTTCGCCCGGACGGAATTCGTCGAAGGCTTCGTAATGCCGCGAAAAACGCAGCGTTTCCTTGCTGCCGAGACCGAGAAAGCCGCGCCGCACCAATGCGTTTTCGAAGAGGCCCAGCGCGCGGTCCTGCAAGCCGCGGTCGAAATAGATCAGCACATTGCGGCATGACACCAGATGCGCTTCGAGAAAAACTTCGTCGGTGGAGAGACTATGGTCGGCGAACACCACGCGGCCCTTCAGCGAGCCTGCGAAACGCGCGCCGTTATACGCTGCATGATAGTAGTCCGACAGCGAGCGCGTTCCGCCGGCCGCGAGGTAGTTCTGCGTGAAGCCCTGAATCCGGTCCAGCGCATAAATGCCGGCCTCGGCGCGCGCCAGTGCGTCGGGGTTGATGTCCGTCGCGTAGAACAGCGTGCGCTCGGTCAAGCCCTCTTCATCGAAAAGGATTTTCAGCGACCACAGTTCTTCGCCGGTACTGCAACCGGCCACCCACACCTTGATCGACGGATACGTGCGAAGACGCGGCAACACGTGTTCGCGCAGCGCCAGAAAATAGGCAGGATCGCGAAACATATCGCTGACCTGCACGGTGAGATACTGGAAGAGCCGCGAGAATTCGTCGCCATTGCGCATGATGCGGTCCTGCAATTGCGACAGGGTGCTGAGGCCGAATTCATCCAGCGCCTGCGACAGACGGCGGCGCAGCGACGACATCGCGTAGTGACGGAAATCGTGCTGGTACTTCAGGTAAATAGCCTCCAGCAGCAATTTCAGCTCGATGTCGAAATCGCTCATGCGTTGCCGTGCGTCCAGTTCGGATTGGCTCATTGCGTCGTCCGTATCGCTAGCTTGCAGCACTGCCTGATGTGCCTCCCGTTCATCGCTATCGCTGGCGCAGCCAGACACGGCAAAGCGCAACCAGCTTGTCCACGTCGATAGGCTTGGACACGTAATCGTCCGCGCCCGCTTCGAGGCAACGCAGACGATCATTCGCCATGGCCTTCGCCGTCAACGCAATGATCGGCAAATGCGCGAAACGCGGATTGCGCCGGATCTCGCCCATTGCAGTCAGACCGTCCATCTCCGGCATCATGATGTCCATCAGGATCAGGTCCACCTCAGGGCCATTTTCCAGCGCCTCCAACGCCTCGCGGCCGTTGCGCGCGATCTGCAGTTTCGCGCCGAGCGGCTCGATCACATGCGAAAGCGCGAAGATATTGCGCACGTCGTCTTCGGCGAGCAGGATCGTGCGGCCCTCGAATGCATTGTCGCGCTGGCGCACGGTGCGCAGCATGCGCTGCTGCTCGGGCGCAAGCGACGACTCCACGCTGTGCAGAAACAGCGTCACTTCGTCGAGCAGGCGCTCCGGAGACTTGGCACCCTTGATGATGATCGACTTCGAATAGCGGCGTAGACGGTGCTCCTCTTCGTCGGACAGCATGCGCCCGGTGTAGACGATCACCGGCAGCGCGGCATGCTCCGCGTTGCCCGCGAGACGTTCGAGCAGATCGTAGCCCATGCCGTCCGGCAGCGCGAGGTCGGTCACGACGCAATCGAACGACAGCTTTCCTAGGTGCTCCAGCGCCTCCGACAACGTTGCGACTGCAACGATCTCGGTGTTTTCGCTTTGCAGCAGCGCGCGGATGCTTTCGCGCATCGGCGCGTCGTCTTCGATCACCAGCACGCGCTTCAGACGCTGCTGCAGGCGCGCTTCGAGACGGCGAATCGCGGCTTCCATTGTCGAGCGCGCGGTCGGCTTGAGCGTATAGCCTATCGCGCCGAGATGCAGCGCCTTGTCGGCGTGGTCTGTGGCCGACACGATGTGAATCGGGATGTGGCGCGTGAGCGGATCGTTCTTCAGCCACTCGAGCACGGTGAGGCCCGAGCGGTCCGGCAAGCCCACGTCGAGCAGCACCGCGGCCGGGCGCATGTCGCGTACGAGCGCGAGCCCGCTTGCCGCGTTGCTTGCATGCACGAAGTCGAAGTCGAGTTCATGCACGAGATCGCGCAGGATTTCGGCAAATGCGAGATCGTCCTCGACCGCGACGATCAGACGGCCTGCGCGCGTGCGATGGTCGCGGTCATCGGCAATAGCCGCAATGCCGCTCTCCTGTGCGCCGCCTGCGTGCGCGGCATTGCCGGCGCCCTCGGCCTGAGCGGGCGTGGCCGGCAACAATCCGTTGGCGGGTGTGATGACCCCGGGCGCCGCCTCGCGCCACGACGCGCCGGCGAGCAGCGCATTGTCCGCGCCGCCGTTTGCGCCTGCAGAACTCGGGGGCGTGTGCCGCTGCGAGGCCGCAGCCGCGCCTTCCCCGCCGGCGGCCAGCGCCGCGCGCGCATCGGTCGGCAACCATAGTGTGAACACGCTGCCCTTGCCGACCTCGCTTGCCACGGTGATGCGCCCGCCTAGCAAGCGGGCGAACTCGCGCGAAATGGACAGACCGAGGCCGCTGCCGCCGTACTGACGACTCGTCGATCCATCGGCCTGCTGGAATGCTTCGAAGATCATTTCCAGCTTGTCGGCCGCAATGCCGATGCCGGAATCGCGCACATCGATGCGCAGCATGCCGTCGTCTGCGGGGGCGACCGAGAGCGCAACCTCCCCGTGTTCGGTGAACTTCACCGCGTTCGACAGCAGATTGCGCAGGATCTGCGTGACACGCTGCCCGTCGCTCACGATGTTCTCCGGCGCGCCCGGCAAACGGTCGAATACCAGACTCAGTTGCTTTGCGCCCGCCATCGGCCTGAACAGTTCTTCGAGCGATTGCAGCGTGGCGTCGATAGAAACGGTTTCCAGCTCGACGCTTACCTGCCCGGCCTCGACCTTGGAGAGATCGAGAATGTCGTTGATCAGCACCAGCAGATCGCTATTCGATGCGTGGATGGTTTCCGCATAACGCACCTGCTCTTCGGTCAGATTGCCGCTGCGGTTCTGTTGCAGGAGCTTGGCGAGAATCAGTGAACTGTTCAGCGGCGTGCGCAGTTCGTGCGACATGTTCGCGAGAAACTCGGACTTGTAGCGGCTCGATTGCTCAAGACGCTCTGCGTTCGCGGCAAGGTCGTCCTGGGCGCGCAGCAGGTCTGCTTTCTGCCGCTCGAGCCGGTGCGCATACTCCTCGAGCTGCACGTTGGTCTGTTCGAGTTCCGCCTGCTGCGCCTGCAGGCGCGTCTGCGAGTCGAGCAGCGCGCGGCCGCGTTCCTCCAGGCCTTCGTTCGAAACGCGCAGCTCTTCCTGCTGCACCTGCAGCTCTTCGTTCAACTGCTGCGTTTCGATCAACGCATCCTGCAAGCGTTCGCGATAGATCGCTGCCTCGATGAAGTCGCCCATGCTGTTGCTGACGAGGTCGATGAACTCTTCGTCGCGCGGCGCGAGTGCGCGCATAAAGCCGAGTTCCACTACGCCGTTCACCTCGCCTTCACTCGCGACGGGCATGATGATCAGGTTCTTCGGCCCGCTTTTGCCCGTTGCGGAGACAACCTGTATGTAGTTCTCGGGCACATCGCGCATCACCACCATGCGACGCGAAACCGCTGCCTGACCGACCAGCGTGTCGGCTTCTGTGAACTCGCGCGCGGCGGCCTGCTCGCTTTCGCGGCTAAATCCGTAGGTCGCGATGCGGCGCAGTGTGCCGTGCCGTTTGTCGCGCACGTAAAGCGCGCCAACCACCGCGTCCAGGTACTGCGCGAGGCAATCGAGCATCGCACGGCCGACGAGTTGCGGCGTGGCCTGCCCGACCACGCGTTCCGCGAGCATGCGCTGCCCCGAGCGCAGCCACACCTGTCGTTCCAGCGCTTGCGTCTGTTCCGCCTGCTGACGCAAGGCCTTGTCGTACGCACCGGCCAGGTTGAGCAATTCGCGGCGGCCCATCCAGGCAAGCAGGCTGTTTATGCCGATGCTAAAGAGCAGAAACACGCTCACCAGTACTCCCGTGAGGCGTCGCGACGCGTCGCTGCGTTCCTGGCGCAGGCGTAATTCCACGGTGAGAAAGTCGTCGAACTCCTTTCGTATTGCGTCGAATTCCATCTTGCCGCGGCCGCTCGCGACGACACTCGCCACGTCCTGCATTCTGCGGCGCGAGTCGATCATGTTTTCGGCAAAGCGGTTCCAGCGCTCCTGAATCGCGGCGATCTGCTTGAGCTTTTCGACCTGCATCGGGTTGTCGGAGACCAGAGCCTGCAATTCCTCCATTTGCGCTTTGAACTGTGGTCCGCCGTTTTCGTATTGGACGAGAAAACTTTCGTCTCCCGTGATCAGGAAGCCGCGCATTGACGATTCGCGTTCCACCGCGAGGCGCAGCATCTGATTCGCCTTGCCGATCACGCGCTCCGAGTGCTCGGCGAGATTCGTGGTGGAAACGAGATATGCAATCAGCCCGACGAATACGGCTATCGTGATGAGGCCGACAAATAAGGGCAGCGCGATGTTGCGGCGAATGATGCCGCGAAAGTAGCGTTCGTCGACAACCTGGGATGCGGTCATTTTTTCTATGTTCGGCAAGACGGGTCGTTGCGATCCGGAATATTTTTCGGGAATCCCGCGCGTTTTCGTGTGTTTTCGTACGTGGTTACGCAAGCGCTTAATCATACCTGACGGGTCCTGCCTGTTGCGCGTGCGAGCACCGTTTCCCCTCGCTGCGCGAGGCGTGCAAAGACTCGCGCAACTTTGGCGGACCGGCTGCGGTCAATCATGCGGACAATGCAGTCCCGCTCATCCATTCAGCCCTCCTCAACCTGGTTTAGCCGATGACCGATAACGCCTCCGCTTTAATCCGAGTGCGATTGCGCAGTGCGCTCATTGCCGCGTTCTTTGTGCATGCGTCTTTGACAGCCGCTGCTTTTGCTGCCGATGCCGATGCAGCCCCACCGCCAAGCGGCACAGCCAGCAGCACGACAAGCGGCATCACGCATGTCGCGGTGCATGTCGAGCCGCCCGCGCAGGCGTCCCCGGTTGTGCCGTTGCCGCCATCCGAGCAATACCCCGAGCTCTATCGCGACGTGCAGCTCGCTCACCTCTTTCCGGACAGCAAGACTTTCGCCGACATGGTGCCGCTGCAGCCGCCATCGCAGATTGCCGGAAATTATGCGAGCGCGAAGCAGCAGCCGGGCTTCAATCTCGGCGATTTCGTCAAGCGTAACTTCGCGCTGCCTGCGAGGGCGTCGAAAAGCTATGTGTCCGATCCGAACGAGGACGTCGTGAGCCATATCGATACGCTGTGGACCGTCTTGCGGCGCGAGCCGGACTCCACTGCCAGCCGCTGGTCGTCGCTGCTGCCGCTGCCCGATCCGTACATCGTGCCGGGCGACCGCTTCGACGAAATCTATTACTGGGACTCGTACTTCATCATGCTCGGCCTGGAAGCGAGCGGACGTCACGCCCTGGTGGTCGACGCCCTGAAGAACTTCGCAGCCCTGATCGATCGTTACGGCCACATTCCGAACGGCAACCGTACTTACTACCTGAGCCGCTCGCAACCGCCGTTCTTTGCACAGATGGTGCGGCTCGTGGCCGACAAGGACGGCGACGCCGTGTATGCCCAATACCTGCCCCAGTTGCAACGCGAATACGCATACTGGATGAACGGCAGCGAGGGCCTCGCCGCCGGCCATGCGAGCCGTCATGTCGTGCGCCTCGCGGACGGCACGCTGCTCAACCGTTACTGGGACGAGCGTGCGGCGCCGCGCGACGAGTCGTATCGCGAGGACGTCGAGAGTTCGCAGCAAACGCCGCAACGCAATCCCGAGGACTTGTGGCGCAATCTGCGGGCGGGCGGCGAAACCGGCTGGGATTTCAGCTCGCGCTGGTTTGCAGACGGCAAGACGCTCGCCTCCCTCGACGTTACGTCGCTCGCGCCCGTCGATCTGAATTGCCTGCTGGTGGATCTGGAACGCGCGCTTGCCAAGGCGTACCGCATGCGCGGTGACGTCACGCATGCGGAGAACATGGCGCAGCGCGCCGCTACCCGCGCCGACACCATTCGCCGCGTGCTGTGGGATTCGCAATTGCAGGCATTCGGCGACTATGACTTCGTGCATCGCACGCTCACACACAAGCTGACTGCCGCCACCGTTTATCCGCTCTATACGGGCGTCGCCAGCCGGCAGCAGGCCAAAGCCGTCGCGGCAACCTTGCAGCGCGAGTTGTTGCGCCCCGGCGGCCTCGCCACCACACAGGTTGCGAGCGGCCAGCAATGGGACGCGCCGAACGGCTGGGCGCCGCTGCAGTATCTCGCGGTAATTGGCTTGCGCCGTTACAGCGAACCCGCGCTCGCGCAAACCATCGCGACGCGCTGGATCAGGACCAACGTCTCCTATTATCAGCACACCGGCAAGCTGGTTGAAAAATACGATGTGGATGCCGCCTCGCCGGGCGTGTCCGCGGGCGGCGGCGAATATCCATTGCAAGACGGATTCGGCTGGACCAACGGCGTATTGCGTACGTTGCTCGCGCTTTATCCGCAGGCGGTCAGTACTTCGCGTCCGAGCGATATTCCCACAGGCCCGGCGGGCGTATCGGCCGCGGCGGCGTCCGCCGCGGCGGCGCCGAAAAATACGCACCGGCTGCAAGGCGCACCGGCGAATCCGTAATCGCGGCGGTTACGCGAGCTTTGCGTGATCATTACGTAACCGTGGCGATTACGCTTATGTCATGCTCCGCTCAGAACCGGTAGTTGATCGATATGTCCGCCACGCCGTTGGCCTTGCGGTGCGTGACCGGACTATTCCCCGCGCTGCCGACTAGCTGCTGAAACGCGCCGTCGGCAGTGGCAAACCAGTGCTTGTCGAACAGCCACACGGCGCTGATGCCGAAGCCCACCGACTTGAAGCCCGCGCTTGCGTGATATTGCGGATACTGGGAATGCGCCGCCTGATTCTGATTCACGCCGAACCAGCTGTTCATATAAGAGGAGTCGGCGAGCGTCACATTCGGGCCGGCGAACCAGAAGAATTTCTTCGAGCTTCCCGGCATCGGCATATACGCGCCAAAATCGCCGATCCATCCATTGGAGCCACCAAAATAGCGGCGCACGTCCGCGCGCAATACCAACGGAAAGTCTTTCGATACCACGTATTCCCCTGAGAGCTTGAGGCCCGGAGCAGGGTTGATATTGCCGAGCCCGTTCAGTTCCTGCGGATCGTCGTGGCCGCGACGACCAAGGTCGTAGACCGCTGCGAGGCTCGCGCGCCAGTTCTGCCCCTGCGCGAAGTTGACCCCGAGACCTTCGCCGCTCGAGAAGAAGAACAGATCTTTATAGCGCACGTCGATGCTCGGTCCCGTCATCAGATGATAACGGTCCGAGCCCTCGTAGCGCGGTTGGAACGACGTCGCGGCGCCAATGCGCAACTGCCAGTCGGGAATGGTCGGCTGCCAGATCTTTTGCAGCGGGATGCCGACCGAGTACTGCCATTCGCCCAGCGGCGAAGGAGTTTGCGCCTGCGCCGTCCCCGGTAGCGCGGCGATGCCGCCAACAGCGAGCGCCGTCAAGGAAGTCGCCGCGATGCCTGTTTGTTTATTGCGGATCTTCCCGATCCACTTTCTACGGCTGTTGAACACCAATGCCTCCGATCTCGCGTATCGCGATGAGGGTTACGTTTCTCGCCCGACTCTTCGCGCTTCACGCAAAGAGACCCGGCGAGTGCCGCGTTGCCACCCGCAGCATGTAAGTTTTTCAGAAACGGCACGCGTTGCCCGGCAAAACCCGCTACTGCGCGACCTCCGCCTGCGGCTGTGCACAAGCTTCCACTGCGGTATTCGTCAGTACAGACAACACGAAAGTTTTGCCGACGGAGCTGCTGGTGCAAGATGTGGGCCTAAAGCCTCGACGCGTGCTTCGACCGTTCGACAAAGCGCCGCTGACACCGCAGCATGCGGCTACTGCCGCGCGGCGCGGCGCCGGTCGAAGGCACCAGCGGCATGAAGCAGGGGGCCTTATTGCGCCACTGGAACGAGCACCGGCTTGTCACGGTACAGATTGGGGAACAGGCGCTTCAGGTTGGCGACCTTCGGCATGTCGTTGAGCGCGATGTATGCGGAGTTCGGATGCTGCGTCAGATAGTTCTGGTGATAGAACTCGGCCGGATAAAAGCCTTTGAACCCTTCCACCTTCGTCACGATGGGCGCCGCGAATGCATGCGCCTTATCGAGCTGAGCGATATAGCTCTGCGCGACTCGCCGCTGCGTGTCGTTCAATGGAAACACCGCCGACCGGTATTGCGGACCGCTGTCGGGGCCCTGACGATCAAGCTGTGTCGGGTCGTGAATCACCGAGAAATACACCTGCAACAACTGCCCGTAGGTGACCTGGGCGGGGTCGAACGCGACTTGCACCGATTCCGCATGGCCGGTTGCACCACCGCTCACTGTTTCGTAATGCGCGGTATCCCGCTGGCCGCCTGAATAGCCCGACACGGCCTGCTTCACGCCGCGCACATGCTGGAACACGCCCTGCACGCCCCAGAAGCAGCCGCCCGCAAACACCGCGGTTTCTTCGTGAGCCGATGCTGCGGCCACTGGCTCATCCAGCGCGGGCGGCGCAATAGGCACCGCGTCTTCCGATGAAAACGCCGTGCGTTGCGCAAGAAGCAGCCCGAGCAGCAGCGCGAGCGCACCCAGGCCGCCGCCGGGAAAACGCCGCGCCGCGCGCGAGTCGGAGCGCTTACTGTCGATACATTTCTCGATGTTCATGATGTCCGTCCTGATTGCACCTGCACGAGAGCGATACCGTTCGGTTCACGAGTGTCTGTGCACCTGTTGCCCGACGCGAACGGCCCCGGATGTTGGTCGTGCGAACGCGGCATTAATGACAGCATGCGCGCGTTTCCCGCTTCGCGCAGGCCCACGCAGGCAGTGCGAGACAAAGTCAAAGCGGAAAGCGCGTAGTCGACAGGATTTCCTTGAGCACCATGAACGAGCGAATTTGCCGTACCCCTGGCAAATACAGCAACTGCTCAGCGTGCAGACGGTTGAAGCTGTCGCTATCGCGCGTGCGAATGGTCATGAAGTAATCGAACTCGCCGGTCACGACATGGCACTCCATGCAGCCAGGCACTTTCTGCGCGGCTTTTTCGAAATCGGCAAACGATTCGGGCGTGGAGCGATCGAGCACCACGCCGATGATCACCAGCATGCCCGCACCCGCCGACTTCGGGTCGATCAATGCGACCACGCCGCGAATCAGGCCGGATTCCTTCAGACGCTCGACACGCCGTAAGCAGGCCGGCGCACTGAGCTTTACTTTTGCAGCGAGCGCGACGTTCGAGATAGACGCGTCCGTTTGCAACTGGCGCAGGATCGCGCGGTCGATGCGGTCGAGCGACTCAAGCGAGCCGGGCGCTGCAACGGCCCGGGCAGCGGGAGTTGCCGACGTGCGGCGCACTTTCGTTTTGTTCAAAGGTGTCATGCCAAACTAAAAATAATTGAAGCCGGTTTCCGTACTACGGAAATTACGCCGGAAGCATTTTCTTCGCAAGCTCATTTCCCGCTGTTTTTTCTACCATGTGTTGAACGCGGGGCCCCTGCCCGCGCCGAACATCGACCACGGAGATGCCATGAACCTGCAACGCTTTCCCCGCTACCCGCTGACTTTCGGACCGACGCCGATCCAGCCGCTCAAGCGCCTGAGTGATCATCTTGGCGGCAAAGTGCATCTGTATGCGAAGCGCGAGGATTGCAACAGCGGCTTCGCGTTTGGCGGCAACAAGACGCGCAAGCTGGAATACCTGATTCCCGAAGCGCTCGCGCAAGGCTGCGACACGCTGGTGTCCATTGGCGGCATCCAGTCGAATCAGACGCGCCAGGTCGCGGCGGTCGCCGCGCATCTCGGCATGAAGTGCGTGCTCGTGCAGGAGAACTGGGTCAACTATTCGGACGCGGTGTATGACCGCGTCGGCAACATACAGATGTCGCGCATACTCGGCGCCGATGTGCGCCTCGTGCCGGACGGCTTCGACATCGGCTTTAGAAAAAGCTGGGAAGACGCACTGGAAAGCGTGCGCGCCGCCGGCGGCAAGCCCTATGCGATCCCGGCCGGCTGCTCGGACCATCCGCTCGGCGGCCTCGGCTTTGTCGGCTTTGCCGAGGAAGTGCGTCAGCAGGAGGCGGAGCTCGGCTTCAGGTTCGACTACATCGTCGTTTGCTCGGTAACGGGCAGCACACAAGCCGGCATGGTAGTGGGCTTTGCCGCCGACGGCCGCGCCGATCGCGTCATCGGCATCGACGCGTCGGCCAAGCCCACGCAAACCCGCGAGCAGATCACGCGAATCGCCCGTCAAACCGCCGAGAAAGTCGGCCTGGGGCGTGACATCACTGCAGAGGACGTGGTGCTCGACGAACGCTTCGGCGGCCCGGAATATGGTCTGCCCAATGCAGGCACGCTCGAGGCGATCCGCTTGTGTGCGCGCCTCGAAGGCGTGCTTACCGATCCGGTGTACGAGGGCAAGTCGATGCACGGCATGATCGAGATGGTACGCAACGGCGAGTTTCCTGAAGGCTCGCGCGTGCTCTATGCGCATCTTGGCGGCGTGCCCGCGTTGAATGGCTACAGTTTTATTTTCCGTGACGGCTGAAAATGCAATCACGCGGCGGCCGGGGATTCTCTTTGAATCTCGGGCCGCGGCCGCCTGGCACTCATACCGTCAGGCGCTTTTTCAAATGCTTGCGCAGAAAGTCCACAAAAGCGCGAATCGTCAGTGAACTCTGCCGGTGCTGCGGATAAACTGCATAAACGCCGGTCGCACTCGGCATGAATTCGTCAAGCACGGTGACGAGGCGGCCGCTTCGCAGCGCGTCGGCGACAATAAAATCAGGAAGCCGAACTATACCGAGTCCGGCCACGGCGGCCTCGCGAATCAGATCGCCATTATTGGCCCGCAGCGGCCCGTGCACCTCAAAGCTCTTCAATGCGCCATTCACGGCGAACTCCCACGCCACTACGCCGCCGTGCCCGTAGAGCAGGCATGAATGGCGCGCGAGGTCGGCGGGCGTCGCCAGCTTGCCGCGACGGCGCAGATAGCCGGGACTGCAACACGCGACGAAACTCACGTCGACGAGTTTCTGCGCGATCAGCGTCGAATCCGGCAACACGCCGATCCGCACGGCCATGTCGAAGCCCTCGCCGACCACGTCGACGGTCCGGTCGCTAAGCTCCATATCGAAGCGCACGTCGCGATGCTCGCGCAAAAAGTCGGCGACGAGCGGCGACAGATGCAACATGCCGAACGACATCGGCGCACTGACCCTTAGCAGGCCGCGCGGCCCGGCGCGCCGCAGCGACATGGCCTGCTCGGCATCCTCCACCTCGCTCAGGATGCGCTTGGCCCGCTCGTAGAATTCCTGGCCCAGCTCGGTCACGGCGAGCTTGCGCGTATTGCGCACGAGCAGCGGCACGCCGAGCGCTTCTTCCAGCGCCATGACGCGGCGGCTGACGAACTGCTTCGACAGCGACAGGCGCCTGGCTGCGGCGGTGAAGTTGTGAGCGTCGACGGTCGCGACGAAGATGCGCATGTCATCGAGTTGCATATTGATTGTCCACTCACATGAGACGGTCTTTCCGATTGACAAGCGATTATACGCACTGAAGTTGACCTACACTTCCAGTCATGGATCGCAGACAACCCAGTCCCGATCACCCCGCAACGAAAGTTGCATCCAACGAGGAGCACGACGCCGCAAGCGCCGCCTCCACAGGAGAAAAAAGATGCTTGAAATCAGACACGCCAATCAACGCGGCCGCGCGGAGCACGGCTGGCTCAGTTCGCGTCACACGTTCTCGTTCGCGCACTACCATGATCCGCAGCAGAACGGCTTCTCCGACCTGCTCGTGATCAACGACGACCGTGTCGCGCCGGCCCAGGGCTTCGGCAAGCACCCGCATCGCGATATGGAGATCTTCTCGTACGTGCTGGAGGGCGCACTGGAGCACAAGGACACGATGGGCACGGGCTCCGTGATCGTGCCCGGCGACATTCAGTTGATGAGCGCGGGAACCGGCGTCGCGCACAGCGAATACAACCATTCGAAGAGCGAGCCGGTGCACTTCCTGCAAATCTGGATCGCGCCGGCGCAAAAGGGCACCGTGCCGCGCTATCAGCAACAGCATTTCAGCGCGGAGGACAAGCGCGGCGCGCTGCGCCTCGTGCTGTCGCCGGATGGCGCGAACGGATCGCTGACGTTGCAACAGGACGCACGCGTTTATGCGGGCCTCTTTAACGGCGATGAAACGGCGCGGCTCGAACTGGCGAGCAATCGCTATGCGTATGTGCACGTGGCGCGCGGCAGCGTGACGGTGAACGGCGTCGAACTCGGCGAAGGCGACGGCGCGCGGGTGCGCGGCGAAGAAGCGCTGACCTTTGCGCAAGGCCATGACGCCGAGGTGCTGGTGTTCGACCTCCGCAACATCGAGGTGTCGGAGTTGTGGGCTTAAGCGGGCCTGGCGCTTTATCACCTCAGGTGTCGTTGTTGAAAGCCGCCCGGTTTGCACCGGGCGGCTTTTTTACGCGTGTTTTCCGCCGGCGCTTTCCGCGTTTCTCACCCAGCGTCACCATGAGCACCGTATACAGCCAGCGCGACGAGCAAACAAAAACGGCGGCCCGCGGGCCGCCGTCGTTCACTACTCGTCGAGCCTGATCGTCAAACAGCCGCTTCGGCTTCGACCTCGCTGACTGCTTCCGTTTCATCGCTGTTGCGGATCAGATGATCGAACGCGCTGAGCGATGCCTTCGCGCCCTCGCCGACCGCAATCACGATCTGCTTGAAGGGCACCGTGGTCACGTCGCCTGCCGCGAACACGCCCGGCACCGACGTCGCGCCGCGTGCGTCGACGACGATCTCGCCGTGCTTCGACAACTCGATCGTGCCCTTCAGCCACTCGGTGTTCGGCACGAGACCGATCTGCACGAACACGCCTTCCAGTTCGACCTTTTTTACTTCGCCCGAACGCAGGTCTTTGTAGACGAGCCCGTTTACCTTCTTGCCGTCGCCGGTAATTTCTGTGGTCTGCGCCTGCGTGACGATGGTGACGTTCGCGAGACTGCGCAACTTGCGTTGCAGCACTTCGTCGGCACGCAAGGTCGCGCCGAATTCGAACAGCGTCACTTCGCGCACAATGCCCGCGAGGTCGATTGCAGCTTCCACGCCCGAGTTGCCGCCGCCGATCACCGCGACTCGCTTGCCTTTGAAGAGCGGACCGTCGCAGTGCGGGCAGTACGCCACGCCGTGATTGCGGTACTCGCGCTCGCCCGGCACGTTGATTTCGCGCCAGCGCGCACCGGTTGCGAGAATGATCGTCTTTGCCTTCAGCACCGCGCCGTTCGCGAGACGCACCTCGTTGATGCGGCCCGGGATCAGCGCTTCGGCGCGCTGCACGTCCATGATGTCGACTTCATACGTCTTCACGTGTTGCTCAAGCGCCGTGGCGAATTTCGGGCCTTCGGTTTCCGTGACCGATACGAAGTTTTCGATGGCGAGCGTGTCGAGCACCTGGCCGCCGAAGCGTTCCGCCACCACACCGGTGACAATGCCCTTACGCGCGGAATAGATCGCGGCAGCTGCGCCGGCAGGCCCGCCGCCGACGATCAGCGTGTCGAACACCGGCTTCTTTTCCAGTTCCTTCGCGGCACGCGCGCCGGCGTTGGTGTCGAGCTTCGCGAGAATTTCCTTCACGCCGCTGCGGCCCTGGCCGAACACTTCGCCATTCAGGAACATGGTCGGCACAGCCATGATCTGGCGCGCTTCGACTTCGTTCTGGAACAGCGCGCCGTCAATCGCCACGTGGCGGATGCGCGGATTGATCAGCGCCATCACATTGAGCGCCTGCACGACTTCGGGGCAGTTCTGGCACGACAGCGAGAAATACGTTTCGAATTGATAGTCGCCGTCGAGACTGCGGATCTGTTCGATCACCGCGTCGTCGAGTTTGACCGGATGGCCGCCGACCTGCAGCAACGCAAGTACGAGCGACGTGAATTCATGCCCCATCGGAATGCCCGCGAAGCGGATGCCGATGTCCTTGCCCGGCTCGCCGATCGAAAACGACGGCTTGCGTTCGCTGTCGTCGCGCCGCTCCACCACGCTCACGCGTTCCGACAACGTCGCGATATCGTTCAGCAATGCCAGCAGCTCTTGCGATTTCGCGCTGTTGTCGAGCGACGCGACAATCTCGATAGGCCTGCTAACCTTTTCGAGGTATGTTTTCAACTGAGTCTTGAGATTGGCATCAAGCATGGCTATTCGATTCCGTGACGATGGGTGTTGGGTTCCCGGCACCGCACGCGTGCTGATAGAACGCGTGCGGCCCGGGAACGCGCGAACCGCTGCATGAAGCGGTCCGCACGTTGATGCGCCGCGAAGGCGCTACTGCCTGAAGCTTTGAAGCTGATTGCTCTGAAGCTGATTGAAGCTACTGAGCCAGCGAGACCTTAGATCTTGCCGATCAGGTCGAGCGACGGCGTGAGCGTTTCAGCGCCCGGCGTCCACTTGGCGGGGCAGACTTCACCCGGGTGAGCCGCGATGTATTGCGCAGCCTGCACCTTGCGCAGCAGTTCGCCCGCGTCACGGCCGATACCGTTGTCGTGAATTTCGCACAGCTTGATCTCGCCTTCCGGGTTGATCACGAACGTGCCGCGCAGCGCCAGGCCTTCTTCTTCGATCAGCACGTCGAAGTTGCGCGAAATAGCCAGCGTCGGGTCGGCGAGCATCGGGTACTTGATCTTCTGGATCGTGTCCGACGTGTCGTGCCAGGCCTTGTGCGTGAAGTGCGTATCGGTCGACACGCTGTAGATTTCAACGCCGAGCTTCTGGAAGTCGGCGTAGCGATCGGCCAGGTCACCCAGTTCGGTCGGGCAAACAAACGTGAAGTCGGCCGGATAGAAAACGAAAACCGACCACTTGCCCTTCAGGCTTTCTTCAGTGACGGTCACGAAATCGCCGTTGTGATAAGCCTGTGCCTTGAACGGTTTGACTTGACTGTTGATGATCGGCATTTGCTGAGTCCTCTTTCTGAGTGGTTGGAAAGTGGAGTCAGTATGTCAGACCACGCTTAATAGGTAAAGTGGATTGTTTTAATTCTATTGATAGATTCAATCTATCTGTTCCGACCCTTCCGGCTATCGGCTGCCGTCGGCTTTCAGGATTCGCCAGAGCGTAGTTCGGCCTATTCCCAGCGCCCGGCTTGCCGCCGCGCGGTTGCCGCCAGATTGTTCGAGGGCGCTCAGGACGTCGGCGCGGCTCGGTGTGGCGCGGGGCGCGGGCACGGCCAGGGTCGTGGCCGCGGCTTGGGCGGTGGCAGCACTTACCGGCGTGTCGCGCCCGCCTTCCCGCTTCATCCGCTCGAATTCGGGGAAAAGCGCGCGCAGATCCGGCCCGCTGTCGCCCTTGACGCTGCCTGCGGTGGCGTCGAGATAAATTGCCGCGCGCGCCAACAGATTTTCCAGCTCGCGCACATTGCCGGGCCATGCATAACCGCCGAACAGCGGCGCCAGAAACCGCAGCACCCGCTCGATCGCCGCCTCGGACAACCCATATTGGCGCGCGCTGCGGCTTAACAAGTGGCGGGCCAGCGGAGCGATGTCGGCGCGCCGCTCGCGCAGCGGCGGCAATTCTATCTGAAGCAGGTTCAGACGAAAATACAGGTCCGCACGAAACGCGCCCTGCTCGACGAGCGCATGCAGATCGCGATGCGTGGCGGCGATCACCCGCACATCGACAGGCGTCGCGCGGCCCGAGCCGAGCTTCATCACCTCGCGCTCCTGCAGCACTCGCAGCAGCCGGCTTTGCAGCGACGCCGGCATCTCGCCGATTTCGTCGAGAAAGATGGTGCCCGTGTGCGCAATCTCGAAAAGGCCCGGCTTGCCGCCGCGCCGCGCGCCGGTGAACGCGCCCTCCTCATGGCCGAACAACTCGCTTTCGATCAAGCCTTCCGGCAGCGCCGCGCAATTGAACGCGACGAACGGATTGCCGCGCCGCCGGCTTGCGTTGTGGATGCCCTGAGCGACCAGCTCCTTGCCGGTGCCGCTCTCGCCACTCAGCAGGACGGTGGCGTCATGCGCCGCGCCGGCGCGCGCGAGCCGCCGCACGCGTTCCAGTGCCGTCGACCCGCCGACCAGATCCTCCAGCCGATGCCGCGCGACCAGATGCTTCGGCCGCTGGCTCGTGCGCAGCGACCGGTCGATCCGCTGCGCGACAAGCGCGTCCTGCACCGTGACGACGGAGCCCGAACGCGAGCCCTGCTCGAGAATCGGCACGCAATTGACGATCAGCGAGCGTTCGCCTATCTGCTGGATACGCTCGTCGACGGCGCCGCCGCGTTCCAGCGCGTCGCGCAGCCACGGGCCGATCGTTCGGGCGAGCCCGGCAGACACGTCGCGATCGCGTTCGAGGCCCAGCAGTTCGAGCATCGCGGGATTGACGGCTTCCAGCTGACCGGCCTCGTCGAAAGCGGCCACGCCGTCGCGCAGATGCGCGACGATCGTGTTCAGGCGCACGCGCTTCGACTCCTTTTGCCGGCTCACGCGCGCGAGTTCGACCGAACGCTCGAACGCTTCTTCCACCGCGCCGAGCGAGTACAGGAACACGCTCGCGAGCCCCGTCTGCTGCGCGAGGTCGCAAGCCATGCCCGGACCGATGATGACCCGGCAGCCTTCGTCGGCGAGGTTTTTCACGACAGCTCTCACCTCGTCGGCCGAGCGGTAGGCGCGCTGCGTCAGGCTGACCTTCAACCAGCCGCCCAGATCGGCAAGTTCGTGCGAGATCGTTTCGTGCAGCACGAGGCCGATAGGCGCACCCGGCCACGTGGTGGTGGCGTGGGTGATTGCGCTCAGCACGTCGAAGCCGTTCACCTTGACCATGACGACCGGCACGCTCAGGTGGTCGCTCAAATAAGCGCCATTGGAGCCCGCTGCGAGGACGACGTCGACCGAGCCCGCATCCACATAGCGCTGCAGCGCCGTGACTGCGGCGCCGTAGCCTTCGTGGACCGCGAAAAACCTCGCGCGGCCGGCATAGCGCGGCGCGATAGTCTCGCAAAGCGACTGCAGGCGGCTGATACTGACGAGTGCGACGCCCGGCCGGCCCGGGTCCGCGTTGTTCAAGGACGGCGTGAAAGTGGGCAAGGCTAGCTCCAGACGGTCCTGGCTAAAACGGCGATGAAACGTCCGCGAAACGTTTCACCGAAACGTTCGCGCATTTTGCCACGAAACGCCGCTGCCTCCTCATGTGTCGCAAGTGTCTGATACGCCGGCGAAAACGCCGCGACGCGCCGAATGGCACGCTTCCTGCGCTACCAGCTTCCGTCAACCATCCCTCACTTTTCCGGAGCTACCATCATGACCACTTCCGCTACGCGCCGCGCCGCCTTCCGCACCAGGGTCAATCAACGTCAGGGGCTGCTGGTGCCCGGCGCGTTCAACGCGATGAGCGCCCGCGTGATCGAGGACGGCGGCTTCGAGGCCGTCTACATCACGGGCGCGGGCGTCACGAACATGTCGCTCGGCTTGCCCGACCTCGGCTTTATCGGTCTGGCCGAAGTCGCCGAGCACACCGCGCGGATTCGCGACGCGGTCGCGCTGCCGCTGATCGTCGACGCCGACACCGGCTTCGGCAACGCGCTGAACGTGCGCCAGACCGTACGCGTGCTGGAGCGCAGCGGAGCAGACGTGATCCAGTTCGAAGACCAGATCATGCCGAAGAAGTGCGGCCACTTTTCAGGCAAGGAAGTCGTCAGCACGAGCGAGATGGTCGGCAAGATCCGCGCGGCCGTCGACGCTCGCGAGGACGGCAACCTGCAGATCATGGCCCGCACCGATGCCGCGGCCGTGCATGGCATCGAAGACGCCATCGAGCGCGGTCATCGCTTCATCGAGGCAGGCGCCGACATTCTGTTCATCGAGGCGACCGAATCGCTCGCGGACATCGAACGCCTGCCGTCGCTCTTCGACAAGCCCCAGTTGATCAACATCGTGATTGGGGGCAAGACGCCGGTGCAGTCGCGCGAGGCGCTCGCGAAGCTCGGCTACGGCATCGTGCTCTACGCGAACGCGGCGCTGCAAGGCGCGGTGCTCGGCATGCAGCGCGCGCTCGGCAGTCTGCAGACGAACGGCCGCCTCGATGAAGATGCGTCGCTCGTCGCGCCGTTCAGCGAGCGCCAGCGTCTCGTGAACAAGCCGCTGTACGACCGCCTCGACCGCGAATACGCGGCGAAAGATTAAGCGGCGTGCATCGCTCGAAGCGTGTTGCCGTCGCGCGCGGGACGGCATGCGCCGTGCTGCGTGTGAGGGTCGGCGGTGAGGTCACGGCCAGCGTGCATGGCTCGTCGATACGGCGGGCCGGATTGCGCTAGGATTCAGGGCCGGCCTGGAAACGTAGAAACCGGCCATCGTCGCGCGACGTCGTCACATGGCGAAACCGCGCGCGGCGTGGCGGGCGGGCTGCGCCAGCCTCACCGCTACCGCACGTCCGCCTTATCGGCACGGCGCAAACACGCATTCGAAAGGTAGTCAAAAAATGAAGCCCATCACATCGCTCATCGCGCGTCCGGCGGGCGGCGTTCGCCCACACGCTCACAGCATTGTTGACGACGCAGCTCCTCGCAAATTGCCGGGAGCCTCGCGATGAGCGCAGCCAATGCGCCTCAGAAGCATGTCGGCTGGCTGCCTTATATCGTCGCGGCCACGTTTTTCATGGAGTATCTCGACACCACGGTCATCGCAACCGCGTTGCCGCAAATGGCGCACTCGTTCGGCGTCGGGCCGAATAGCATCAGCCTCGGCATGACGGCCTATATGCTGGCGCTGGCGATCTTCATTCCGGCGAGCGGCTGGGTCGCCGACCGCTGCGGCTCGCGCACCGTGTTCTTCAGCGCGATCGGCGTGTTCACCGTGGCTTCGATCTTGTGCGGACTGTCGCAGAACGTCGCCGAATTCACCGCCGCGCGTCTGCTGCAAGGCATCGGCGGCGCGATGATGGTGCCGGTGGGCCGGCTGATCGTGGTTCGCAGCACCGAAAAAAGCCGCATGATGCAGGCTATTTCCACCATCACCTGGCCGGCCATCGCCGCGCCGGTGGTCGGCCCGCCGATAGGCGGCTTCATCACGACCTACGCGTCGTGGCGCTGGATCTTTCTGCTCAATGTGCCGTTCGGCCTCGCGGCAATGGCCGTTGCCCTTGCCATGGTGCCGAACCTGCGCGGCAGCGAACGCAGGCCGCTCGACGTGGTGGGTCTCCTGCTGAGCGGCACGGCGCTCACCGCGATCCTGTACGGCGCGGAACTGGCGAGCCAGCCCGCCGAGAATCCGTGGGTGGCCGGCGCGATCATCGCCGCGGGCCTGCTGGTCGGCGTGGTCGCGTTCCAGCACGCGAAGCGGCATCCGCATCCGCTGATCGACGTCTCCACGCTGAAAATTCCGACCTTCTCCGTCACCGTGGTGACCGGTTCCTTCACGCGCATCGGCATAGGCGCCGTGCCTTATCTGATGCCGCTGCTATTCCAGGTCGGCTTCGGCCTGTCGGCGTTCAAGTCGGGGCTGCTGCTGCTCGCAAGCGCGCTCGGCAATCTCGGCATGAAGGCGCTGACCACGCGCATCCTGCAGCGCTTCGGCTTTCGTATGGTGTCGATCGTCGACGTGACGGTGGCGGGCATCTTCATCATCGCGTGCGGATTGCTCACGCCTGAGGTGCCGCTCGCGCTCGTGCTGATCGTGGTGTTCGTGTACGGCGTCGCGCGCTCCATGCAGTTTTCGACGCTGGCGACGCTCGCTTACGCCGACGTCGCACAGCCGCAAATGAGCGCGGCCAGCACGCTGTGGAGCGCGGCCGCGCAAATGACGATCGGGCTCGGCATTGCGTTCGGCGCGGTGTCGCTGCGCGCCGCCGCATTCTTCAACGGCGAGACCTCGGGCCACGCGTTCACGCTCGACGACTTCCGCCTCGCGTTCCTGCTGGCAGGCGTGTTGACGCTGCTGTCGGTGATCGGCTACATGGGTCTCTCGCGCGATGCGGGCCAGAGCATCGGCGGCGGCTCGCGGGGCGCGGAAGATCCCGCGAAGGGCTGACGCACGTCAGGAGACAAAGTGACGACTTTCAACGACCTGAGAATTTCGAGCGACAAGAACGAGCTCGACGTCGACATGGTGCATGCATTCCTCTCGCAGGAAACGCCGTGGGCGAAGGGCATGCCGCGCGAAACGCTGGAACGCGCGATTGCGGGGTCGCTGTGTTTCGGCGGCTACGTCGGCGGCAAGCAGGTGGCGTTCGCGCGGGTCGTCACGGACCACGCGACTTTTGCCTATCTATGCGACGTCTTCGTGCTGCCTGAACATCGCGGCAAAGGTTATGCGCACGCGCTGCTTACGCAGTTGTTCGCGAGCGAGTCGCTGCAGGGCCTCAGAAGAATCATGCTGGCGACAACCGACGCGCATCACGTGTATCGGCCGCACGGCTTCGAGCCTTTGTCGAATCCCGCGCTTTTCATGGAACTGCACAACCCCGACGTCTACACGAGCGCCTGATGCACCGGGCGCAATCACGAACACGCGCGCGTGCGCTGGCCGCCACGCGCGCCGGGGCGTCGTTCAGACGTACGCGCGCTCGCGCATCCACTTCGTCATGATCCACTTGTCGCCGGCCAGCACCGGCGCGCCGCCGTGCAAGGTCAGCGGATCGAGTTGACGCTGGCCATTCATATAGCGGAAGTACACGGCGCCGCCCTGCCTCGCCGCCACAGACAAGCCCGCTTCAGGAAAAATTGTTTCGCCGCCCTCGGGCACGTCGTTCAGATAGACGACGAGCGTCGCCACGCGTTGCCCGCCGCGAGCGGTATGCACTGCGCTGCCGGGCTGGTCGGGCGGGAAATAGTCGAAATGCGGCCGGTATTCGCCGGTCCGGCCGTAGTGGAGAATCTGCAAGCCTTCGCCGTTTTCGACCGGCCAGTTCATCAGGCTCGCGATCCGCTGGTCGATCCGCTCTATAAACGCGTCTTCGCCGCGCTGATACCAGATGCCTTCGCTCGTACGGTTGCGGATCACGTCTTCGCGGCCGGTCGCCGGATCGACGATAGTCGAGCGTTTCAGCCTATGGCGCGAACGCTCGATCATCTCGCCGCATTCCTCGGGCGAAAGCACGTTCCCGAACACAATCACCTGCGGGCGGTCGCAGCGCATCAGCACTTGCACGTCGCGGTCGAAGGCGCGGATCGTATTGCCGCGCTCGACGGGTCCGTCGTCATATTCGTACGCTGAACGCGCCTTCTGTGACTCTTGCAGATCTAGCGGCAAAGCGGCTTCGGTCCCGCCCGCGGAGGCCGGCAACGGCGCCGCGCCCATCGCAGTCAAGCCGAACGCGCCGCGCACCGCTCCGGCGGCTGCGTCGGAGGCGAAACCAGCCTGCACCATGGCCTCGATCATCGACTCCATCGTGCAGCCACGTGCTGCGTTGGTGCGCAGCCATTCCTGCCATGCGGCATCCACTACCGGCATACCTTTCCCCGCTGTTGGATAGAACAAGAATAGTGCATCGGCCAGGGCCCGCGCACTCAGGCGTGATGGTCCTGGCGCCGGTAAATGGCGAGCCCTTTTCTCGCGCGCGCGCGAATCGAGCGCTGCACGAGCGGCGACCACCCGAGCAGCGCGCCTCGTGCGCCCAGTGCCTGACGCATCCACGCCCACAAATCGAAGCTGTCGCGATGCTCGACGATGAGTCCATCGCGAAACGCAAAGCGCGCTTCGATCTGGTTCACGACCGGGCGGCCGGTCTGACTGAACACGTAGCCCGCGGTCCAGTGCGCGCGGCCGGTGTGCTCGTCGGCTTCCACGCTGTCGAAGGTCAGCGAGAAATCCTGCGCGCGCGTAACCAGCATGCGCCACATGTCGCGCACTTCGTCGCCGCGCAGTTCTCCGAATGCGGGATCACTGAAGACGATGTCGTCGGCATAGCAGGCAATCATGGTGTCGGCGTCGCGCCGCTGGAACGCCGTGTAGAAGCGTTCGATCAGTTGGATATTCGGATGTCTCATTTGTTCTGGTACTTGAGTTGCCGGCATTGAAGCGGGTTTTGAGCGGGTTTTGAGCCTGTTTAAGCCGATGAGGAAGTCCGCGACTTAAAGCGTATGGAAGCCGGATTGTATCCAATCGTCGCGCACGCTCCGGCAGCCGCGACGGCTACCCCTCGTGCGCATGAGCGCGAGCGCGTACCTCGGACAACGAAACGTCGACGAGCAGTTGACCCGAATCGAACATGGTCACCATTGCGTCCTGCCAATCGGCATCCGCGGCGCGGGTGTTTTCTTGCGGCGCGAGCGGCAGCGTCGCCGTGCGGTACTCGCCCGTGCGCCGATTCACGAGCAGCGTGAGCCGGCCTTTCATCGAGCGCTTGGTGGTGTCCGTAACGGGGTCTTTGGATACGTCATGCCACGTGTGGCCAAGGCGGATCGCCGAACACTTCATCGCGAAGCGCTGCGTGTCGCGATTGATCTGCTGCAGCAGCGCCCCGCCCATGCCGAACATGATGTTGTCCGCCGCAAAGCCCGCCTGCTCCATCGCGGCGAGAATGGCCACGAGCGAGTCCGGGTTCACGCCGTCGCCCTGAATCACGCGCACATTGTTGAGCACGCGCCAGCCCTTGTTGTTCACGCTGGATCCAAACGACGCCTCCAGGGCACGCAAGGTCTGCAATACGATGCTCCGCGGATCGCCCGAATCGGGGCGAATCACCAGCGTGCCACCGGAATCGAGCACCGCCTGCCTCAGCTCCGTGCCCCATACCTTCAGCGCAGCGAACAGATCGTAAGAGTCCGACACCACGGAAATGATTGCGCCCGGTCTCGCGAACTTCGCGAGCATGTTGCGATACGCATCGGTCTCGCGCTCGCGGCCCCATGACGTGATCGTGCTGTGCTCAGCGGCAGGCACCGAGAAGGCGGCCATGCTCTCGTTGTAGTAGTGATTCGCGGCCACGACGCCAAGCACCGTATCCGATCCCATGAAGCTCACGAGATGCGCCGCGCCGCCAATCGCCGCCGATTCCGCGCTCGACACGCCGCGCGCACCGAAGTCGTGCAGCTTGAACGGCAGTTGCGTGAGATCGTCGCTTGTCTTTTGCAGATACTCGCGAATCGTCTGGCGCAGATGCCAGCTTTGCGTCGCGACCGTGACCGGATACCACACGCGCAGCAGCATGGTCTCCAAGTATGAGGCGAGCCAGAACACCTTGGGGTCGTCGCATTCCACGGTAACCAGCACGTTATGCGTGGGCACCACCGAACCTTCGGGCACCGCACGAATGCGCACCGGCAGATAACCGCTGTGACGCTCGACGATATGACGCCAGCCCGCTTCGTTGAACGGTTCGCCGTGCGCGCCGAAAAACGCCTTGGCTTCGTCGATCATCGACGCCGTGATGGGCCGGCACAGATACTCCTTGATCAGCATCTGCAAGCCGAAAAAGAGCGTGCGGTCGTAGCGCCCACCGCGCGATTCGATGTATGAAAACATCGCCGATGCTTCCGGCGGGTACTGAAGAAAGTGCGATGCCTTGTATGAATCCGTGTTGAGAATCGGATTCGAGAGGATCGCGCAACCGCCGCCACGACCGCTGAACTCGTTGACCATGAAGAAACCCCGCACTCGGCTCGCTGACAGTACCTGGCTTTAATGATGCCACGAGCATGCTGCGGGCGGAGAGCGGCTGCTGTTACCAGTAGTTCGCCGCTCGCGCGGATTCGACGAGCCGCCCGCTCGCTGTCCGACGACAGTCTTCAGTCGGACTCGCCGTATTGTGGCGGGCGGATATCCGCATCGCGATCGCCGTTCCTCTCATGCGACACCGGCAATTCGTATGCATCGCGCAGCACGTGGCGTTGAATCTCCGCCTGCGAGCGGCGCTTGATGGCCTCGGCAATCACGAGCGTTGTCAGATCGACCGGCGGCGCGGCGAACAATGCGCGCTTCGCGCCGACACGTGTCCGATAACGAAGGCGCACGACATTCGCCTCAGACAAAGTGACTGACATGGCTGATTGATCGTGGCGCGGCACGCAGGCCGGCCCGGAAACAGGCGTTTTCATGACTTCCCCCGTACGAATGACACGCTGATACGCTGACTCGCAAGCGGCTGCGTTGCAGCCTTCCAGGTCCGCCGTGCCCACGCGAATGCGCGAACACGGCGCCCGGTCCACTCGCATATTCGCCTCTCTATGGAGGCTCCGGCCTTCTCCCCGCTTCGTCGCGCCGGTTGGTCCAGACCGTACGCTGCCCCTTCCCTGTTATGCACGTCGCTCGCGCAAACGTTGCCGCGCGAGGTACCTGTCGTTATATGTCCCCCGCACCCGCACCTTCACAGACGAAAAAACCGGCGAGGTCAGAGCTTTGCGTCGTCGGTTGACGAACCACCGCTTCGCATCGGTAGTTCGGCTTTGTTGTTTGACGTCCGTCTGTCATGGCCCCGCCGCAGCCTCGTACGACGCATTGGCATTCCCCGGCCGCGTCCACGAAGTCGTTCTGTTGCTGCCGCCGTTTCGGCTTTCCCCTCGCTTCGACCTCATCTTCCTCAGCTGACGGGCAGCAACACATTCGCTGTGACTCGCTTATTGCAATGGCTATGCCATGCATGCGCAGGTGTTGCCGCGCAAGGCATCTCCCAGAATGCGCCGCGACCGCCCGCTTCGCCGCAGCATTCGGGAACGCCCAATGATTCGTATTCGAGACGCGTTGCGGCCTCCAGAAGGTACGCGAGACGCGAATAAAGCGCCTGTAATACGCGTTTCATATGAGCACCGCATCGTGCCGCACCGCGCGCCTTCGCGCTTTGTGCGAATGCGTCGGTCAAATATGCCGGCAGCTCTCTGCATTCAAAAGGTGCGAATAGGCCGCAAACGCAGAGCGTCGATTTTGTTGCATGCCTGAAACATCGAAATTCGCGGCGAGCACATGCGCGCGGGACACTCGTTCACGCGCTGCGTACTCCACCACGCATAACGGGGCTTGACGCAATGCAATTGCAACGGCAATGGATTAGCCGCGCAGTGCCCTGAATATCAGGCGATTACTGAATAATCGTGACTCAATCAAGAAAGTTTTCCGCTACTGATCTGTTTGTATAGCATTCCAAAGCGCTTTCGCTTATGTTTAAGTCACGTGCCGCTCAGAGCGCGACAAAAATGGCGTACGGGTTAAAAAGCGGTACAAGTGATTCGGGGATGAACACCCCGGCGGTTGCAACGTGGTCCATGCTCCCGCCTTCGCGAAGTTGCGGCACCTCGCGGCATGCGCCGCAACTTGCCTGCCCGGCTTGAACGTCGATTGTGAATCCGCCATCGCCCGCGCTGAGAAAAGAGCGGGCGCCGCTGGCATGAGAGCTTTGCGCCGGACCTCGCACATAGTCTGGCTGACTCGCTTGATCCGGAGGCCGGTGCGACTTGCCGGTTTTGAACAACGTCGAACAGCAGTCGCGGGACCAGCACGGAATCGGGGGAAATGAAAATGACTTTCGCATCTGGGGACATCGAACGCACCGTTCTTTACGTATCGAACTCGCCCGATCAGAAACTTGCCGACTTTCTAGCGGCAACCGGCTGGCACGCCGTTCACGCGAAAAACACCGCAAGCGCGGAACGCATGATCGAACGCGACAATATCAAGGTCGGTCTCGTCGAACTGCCGGAAGACTGCACATCGCAGCAGCTGTCCGCGCTGGCCTCATGCATGCGCCGTCCGGAAACCAACTGGGTCGCGCAGATCGCGCCGGGCCAGGCAAATAACGAACTGGTCAGCCGGTTCATCCTCGATTACTGCTTCGACTTCATCACGCGGCCGTGGCTGAACGAGCGGCTCGTGTTCGCGCTCGGCCACGCGCATGGGCTGTCGGCGCTGCGGCATGCGCAGGTGGCGCCGGAACCGTCGCTCGGGCGGCACGGCATGGTCGGTCAATGCGAGGCCATGCAGCAGTTGTACCGGCGCATAGACAAATGCGGCGCGACACAGGCGCCGGTGTTCATCGCCGGCGAATCGGGCACGGGCAAGGAGCTGACCGCGCGCGCCATCCACGAACGCTCGCCGCGCGCAGGCCGCCAGTTTGTCGCGATCAATTGCGCGGCGATACCGCCGAGCCTGTTGCAGGCGGAACTCTTCGGGCACGAACGCGGCGCTTTCACCGGCGCGCTTCAACGCAAGATCGGCCGGATCGAAAGCGCGCATGAAGGCACGCTCTTTCTGGACGAGATCGGCGACATGCCGCACGAATGCCAGGCCGTGCTGCTGCGCTTCCTGCAGGAAGGCACGATCGAGCGGCTTGGCGGCAACGGCCCGATTCACGTCGATGTGCGCGTCATCTCCGCGACCCACGTCGACCTCGACAGGGCTGTAGAGGAAGGGCGCTTCCGCGCCGACCTGTATCACCGGCTATGTGTGCTGCGTCTCGTCGAGCCGCCGCTGCGCGAGCGCGGCGGCGATATCAAACTGCTCGCCAACTATGCGCTCAGCATGTACAAGCAGGACGGCGCGCGCAAACTGCGCGGACTGTCGAGCGACGCGATCGTCGCCATGTCGAACTACGCGTGGCCGGGCAATGTGCGCGAGCTGATCAACTGCGTGCGCCGCGCCGTGGTGATGAGCGAGGGCCGTTTCATCACCGCGAGCGACCTCGGCTTGCCGGCCACGGACAATGGGCCGGCCGTCACGCTCGCGGAGATCCGCAGCAAGGCCGAGAAAGACGCAATTGAACATGCATTGCAGCGGCATGGCTACAAGTTGTCGGAGGCGGCGGCTGAGCTTGGCATTTCGCGCGCCACGCTGTACCGGCTGATGCACGCGGACCGGCTGCATCCGGAGCCGTCGGGCGGCCACGGGTCGAACGGCGGGTCGAACGGCGGCACAGATGCGGACGGCGACGGCGAAGCGGAGAGGCGCGCGCCTTCGTTGGTGTCGGCGGCTTCGGCTTAGGGTTTTGGCGTTATATTGAGCGGGTCGCGTTGCGGCTTGCTGGGCGATTGGAGGGTACCCCCTAACGCAGCGGGCTGCGTTGCGGCTTGCTGCGCGATGGGGGTGTTGGAAGCGCCGGGGGGCTGTGCAAGTACCCACCCAAGGCCCTAGCGCCCGTTCGCGCCCGCCGAGACCCAGCCACGCGCGCCCACGTCCATTCGCGCCCATCCG
This sequence comes from Burkholderia sp. WSM2230, assembly GCF_000472445.1. Lineage (GTDB taxonomy): Bacteria > Pseudomonadota > Gammaproteobacteria > Burkholderiales > Burkholderiaceae > Paraburkholderia. The sequence goes on along the minus strand of NZ_AXAJ01000001.1, from coordinate 877,507 downwards.
CCCACCCAGGCTCGGCCCCGCGCACCCACATCCATCCACACCCCTCGACCTCGTAACGACCGACGAGCAACCGGCCCGTCGGCCACCTCCCGCCCTGCCGACGACGTACAGGCAAGCAATTTGCTACCGCCTCTTGCCGACGCCGCGCGCCTTCGCGAGCCGGCAGTCGTCACCCAGCAACGCCCCCCGCAGGAACTTGTACCGCTAAAGCCGTGTCGGTCAAGGCCGAGCCAAAAATCGCCAGACCGGCGCATGCGTCCTGCGAGCCCTCGCACTCCGCAGCCCCGTCTCATACCTTATGCGCAAACTACTACACGCCTGCTTCGTCGTTCTGCTGACTCTCGGCGCTCCGCCCGTTTTTGCCGCGGTGACGCCCGCCACGCCCGCCTCGGCGGCTTCCGGCACCGCCGTTACCCTGACTCCCGACCAGGCGCGCCAGGCGCTCTCGGTGCTCAACGATCCAAAACGCCGCGCACAGGTCGCCGACACCTTGCAGGCCATCGCCGCGGCCGGCGCGCTCAGCGCACCGGCATCCGCCGCGACGCCCGCCTCGGCGCCGGCGGCCGCGAGCGGCGCCGCCGCGCTCGTGCCCGCCGCGTTCAAGTCCAATGGCCTGGCCTCGCAACTCGCGCGTCAGGGCGCACACTGGGCCGTCCATCTGGGCGCGTCGCTGCGCAACTCGGTGGCAGCGCTGCTCGACGTGGCATCGGTGCGCGCGTGGTGGAACTGGCAATCGACCAGTCCGCAAGCGCGCTCCATCCTCGCGCACGTCGCATGGTCGCTGCTGGCCGCGCTGTTGCCGGCGCTTGCGCTCGAATGGCTCGCGCGGCGTCTGCTGCGTCGCGCATATCGTGCCCTCGCCGCGCGCCGCGAACACGGCGATCCCGCGGATGCGCCGCGCACCGACTTGCCGGTCGACGTCAAACCACAGCCTGCCGACGCGGCACACGGCGCGCCGCCTTTGCCCGCGCCGCCGGTCGCCGAGGCGCGGGCCGACGCAGAGTCCAAAGCGGCGGCAAAGCAAGCCGCGGCAACGGCGGCGACGAGCGCGCCATCTACACCCGCAACCGGCCAGCCTCCGGTGACGCCCACTCCCGCGCCGTCCGCCGCCACCGGCAAGGCAGCCGAGGCGAAAGGCAAGCAGAACGCCACGCATCACTGGACACTCCTGCAGCGCCTGCCCCGCGCGCTGCTGGTCACGGTGCTGCGGCTCGTGCCGCTGGCGGTGTTCGTCGGCGCCTCGAGTGCCCTCATGTCGCTCTTCACCAACGACAACACGCCGCAAGACCGCGCACTCGATTCGCTCGTCGACATTTATGTGCTGTGCCGCCTGGTCGTGATCGTCAGCGCCTTCTTCCTGCAGCCGGCTGCGCCGCGTCTGCGTCTGTTGCGCATGAGCGATGCGTGGTCCGTCTTCCTGCATCGCTGGGTGATCCGCATTGTCAGCGTGGTGGGCGTCGGCTCGGCGATGGCGGAAATCGCCAGGTCGCTCGGCCTGAACGAGGCCGCGCACCTCGCTTTGATGAAGGTCGTCGCGCTCGCCGGCCATGTGATGCTGTCGATCCTCATCGTGCAATGCGCGAAGCCGGTGGGCGAGCTGATCCGGCAGCGCGCCGCCGCGCGCAAGTCGCTTGAAATGGCCGGCAATGCACTCGCCGATGCGTGGGCATGGCTCGCGGTGTTCGTCGTGATGGCGCTGTGGTTCATCTGGGCGCTCGACGTGCAGAACGGGTACCACGCGTTGCTGCAGCTGGGCGGCATGTCGCTCGCGGTTCTGGTTGGCGCGCGCGTGCTCGCCATCGTGATCTTCGGCGGACTGGCGCGGCTCTTCAACGGGCGCGAAGACGCCGACAGGTCGCTCGTGCATCAGCACGCGTACCGCTACTACCCGCTGCTCAGGCGGGTCGTTTCGTGGATCATCGGTATCGTGACCGCGTTTGCGCTGCTGGCGGTGTGGGGCGTGGACATCGGCGAACTGTTCCGCGAAGGCAGTATCGGCCACCGCCTCGCGTCGGCCCTCGTCACGATCGGCGTGGCGGCCGTGATCGCGCTGCTCGTGTGGGAGAGCGTGAACGTGTCGGTGGAACGGCGGCTCGACCGCTGGACCACGAGCGGCGATCTGGTGCGCGCCGCGCGTTTGCGCACACTGCTGCCGATGCTGCGTACCGCCCTCTTCTGCGCGATCGCGCTTGTGGTCGTGCTGACCGGCTTGAGCGAACTCGGCGTGAACATCGGGCCGCTTCTTGCGGGCGCCAGTATCTTCGGGGTGGCGCTCGGCTTCGGCTCGCAAAAGCTCGTGCAGGACTTCATTACCGGCATTTTTCTGCTGATGGAAAACGCCATGCAGGTCGGCGACTGGGTGACGGTCGCGGGCGTGTCCGGCACCGTCGAGTATCTGTCGATCCGCACGGTACGTTTGCGCGGCAGCGACGGTTCGCTGTTCACCGTGCCGTTCAGTTCGGTGTCGACGGTCAACAATACGAATCGTGGCATCGGCAATGCGGCGGTGCGCGTGAACATCGTGTTCGGACAGGATGTGGATCTCGCAATCGATACGCTCAAGGAAATCGGCGCCGCGCTGCGCGAGGACGAGAAGTTCAAGGACGGCATTCTGTCCGACTTCAGCTTCTGGGGTGTCGATGCAGTAGACGGCTCGGCTGTGACGCTGGCCGGCCAGATGCAATGCCGCGACTCCGCACGCTGGGGCGTTCAGCGCGAATTCAACCGGCGCATTCTCGACCAGTTCCGAGAGCGTGGCATCGAGATCGCGAACCCGCAACGCAACCTGCTGACGTGGGACCCGGAAAGCGTCGCGCCGCGCGTCGAAGCAGCCGAGCCGCCGAAGCAGGAATCGCAGCGGCCGCCAGAATCGGCACAATCGCCTTCGAGCCATTCGTCCGCCGACGGTGCTTCGTCCGATGGCGCGTCAAAAGGCGACGCGCCAGTGGAAGATCAGATTCCTGTCGACTCGAAGCCAGCAGGCGGCCCAGGTACGCCCGCGAATCCAGGTTCGACCTCGCCGCATGAGTGACGCACCGGGCGGACGCTAACGCTCTAGTGAACCTGCCACCAGCGGGGCAACAGGCGGCGCACCTCGGGCCGCCTGTAACGGTCGTCGATCAGATGCACGACGCCCTCGTCGTGCTCCGTGCGTATTACCCGCCCGGCCGCCTGCACGACTTTTTGCAAACCGGGGTACAGGTACATGTATTCGTAACCGTTGCCAAAACGCGCCTCCATCGTGCGGCGCATCTGTTCGTTCACCTCGTTCATTTGCGGCAAGCCGAGCGTCGCGATGAAGGCGCCGATCAACTGCTGTCCGACCAGATCGACGCCTTCTGAAAACGCGCCGCCGAGCACCGCGAAGCCGACGCCCTGATTCGTGGTGCGAAAGCGCGCGAGGAAGGCGTCGCGGGCCGCCTCGTCCATGCGCGGTTCCTGGGCCCACACGGGCAGGCCGGGATGCCGCTCGCGCATTAGCGCAACCACCTGCTGCAAATACTCGAAACTGCTCAGGAACCCCAGGTAATTTCCGGGCTGCGCCGAGTACTGCGCCGCGATCAGATCGACAATGGGCTCCAGCGAACGGTTGCGATCGCGCCAACGCGTGGATACATTGCCCGCCACCCGTACGCGCAACTGCTCCGCGCGAAACGGTCCTTCTACGTCGAGCCATTGCGTATCCTGGGCGAGCCCGAGCGTGTCACGGTAGAAATGATGTGGCGTGAGCGTGCCGGAAAACAGGACGGTGGTACGCGCCGCTGCATACCGCGGCGCGAGAAACGGCGCGGGAATCACGTTGCGCACGCACAGCACGCAGCTCGTTTTGTCTCGCGGCGCGTGGCGATCCGTGCTGAGCGTGATGTCGAAAATCGAATGCTCGCCGAACTGCTCGGCCAACGCAACAAAATGCATAGCGTCGAAGAAAAACCGCAGCGATGCCTCGTCGATTGAAAGCGGCGCTTCGGCAAGCTGATCCGTAACCGCGCCGATCAGATTCTGCGCGGCCGCGAGCAGCTTGGCCGGCACGTCGGCATAGACCTGATACGGCGCGTCTTGCCCGCGCTTGACCGCATTCCATTCGCGTTGCAAACGTTCGAGCGGCTTGCGCAACGCGAGCGGCGCAGTCTTGCGCGCAAGCCGCAACGCCGCCTGATCCAGGGACGCCGTGTACATGCGGCGCGCGCGGTCCAAAAGATTGTGCGCCTCGTCGACGAGCACGCCGACGCGCCACTGGTTGATCTGCGTGAGCGCATGGAGCATCGCACTGCTGTCGTAGTAATAGTTGTAGTCGCCCACCACGACGTCGGCCCAGCGCGCGAGTTCCTGCGCCAGGTAATACGGACAGACGTCATGCGCGAGCGCCGCTTCGCGCACCGCCGCACGATCCAGACGCGCTCGCGCGAGCGCCGTACTGCGAGCCGCGTCGAGCCGGTCATAAAAGCCGCGCGCGAGCGGACACGACTCGCCATTGCAGGCTTTGTCCGGATGTTCGCAGGCTTTGTCGCGTGCGACCAGTTCGAGAGTTCGCAATGGCAAGGGCGCCGCGCTCTGGTGCAGCGTGTCGATTGCGTCGAGCGCCAGCGCGCGACCCGGCGTTTTTGCGGTGAGGAAAAACACCCGGTCGATGTGATCCGCCGCGCACGCCTTCAGCAACGGAAAAATCGTGGCGAGCGTCTTGCCGATGCCGGTAGGCGCCTGCGCCATCAGCGGTTTGCCGTCGCGCGCGGCGCGATAGACGGACACCGCCAGTTCCCGCTGCCCGCTGCGAAATTGCGCATGCGGAAACTGCAATGCGCTGAGCGCCGCGTTGCGCGCGGCACGGTGCGCTTCCTCCTGCACGGCCCAATCGAGAAACCGCTCGCAGTGCTCGACGAAAAAAATCTCCAACTCGCGCGCCGTATGCTTTTGCGTGAGCACCGTTTCTTTCTGACTGCCGACGTCGAAGTACACGAGCGCCACATTCAACTCCGCAAGGGCTCGCGCGCGGCACAGCAAGTGGCCGTACACCAGTGCCTGCGCCCAATGCAGCGCGCGGTGATTGGCGGGCATCCGCTCGAGATCGCCGCGATGCGTCTTGATCTCTTCGAGACGGTTCGCCGCTGGATCGTAGCCGTCTGCGCGGCCTCGAACGGTCAGGTTGCGATGCGTACCTGTCAGCGCGATTTCGCTTTCGTAGCCGCTCGTGCGGCGCCCGGCGACGGTCACATGGCCCGCCATGCCTTCCAGCGAAGTGGGCGCCGGAGTGAAGCGCAGATCGAGGTCGCCCCGTCTTGCGGTGAACTCGCACATCGCTCGAACGGCGACGACGTAGGTCATGTGGCGCGCTCCGCTATGGACGCGGCAGACGCGGTTGGATCGAGGGCTGCATCGACGGCTTTATCTATAGCTGAATCGTCGCACGTATCGCCCTGCGCTTCGTCGGCCCAACGCACGTCCAGCACGCGCACCGGCATGCCGTGCTGCACACAGTACGCGAGCCAGCGGATCTGGTTGTCCTGCAGACGATCGCCCGGGCCCTTCACTTCGATCAGTTCGTAACGGCGTTCGGCGGGCCAGAAGCGTATCAGGTCCGGCAGACCGGAGCGATTGGCGCGCACGTCCCTTAGCAAACGCTCGAACCACAGCTTCAGATGAGCGGCCGGCAGACAGTCGAGCGCGGTCGTGACGAGTTCGGGCGTGAGCAGTCCCCAGAATACGAACGGCGACTGCACACCGGCCTTCTCATGCAGATGCCGCAAAATTGTCTCGCGATACACGTTTCTATCGAGTTGCCCAAGGCACGCGGCGAATTGTACGGCGCGGCGCGCATGAAAGTCCGGCGCGTGAAGATCGGCCGGACCGCGCTGAAACGGATGGAAAAACGCACCCGGCAGCGCCGCAAACACCGGTTCCCAGCAAAGCAAGCCGAACAGCGAGTTGATCAGCGCGTTCTCTACGTAATGAACCGGCGCCGCTTCGCAAGTCAGATGATCGCGCACGACATATTCGACCGTCTGCGGCGCGTGCGACGGCTGCCCCGCGTGCGGCGCTTGCGGCCTCGGCAAGATCAACATGCTGCGTTCAGCGGCGCGTGCAGCACGCACGCGGACCGCCGGCTCACCCAGCTTGCGCCGCAAGCGCGGCAGCATACGCGCGATGCGCTGCGCCTCTTCCTCGCTCTCAGGCGACGCGGCAGCCTGTGACGCGAGCGCAAGCGCTGCGTCGAAACGCTCGCTGCGCTCGAGCACGCGCATGCGTCGATGACGCGCGCCGGGCCAGGCGCATAGCTCGTAGACGGCCAGTGCCGCAGGCCACATCTGCCGCCGTTCGCAATGCTGGCCGATGCGAAAGAGCAGCTTCGCGCGGCGCATTTCAAGCCATGAATTTGAGGCCTCTACTGCCCGAACGCGCGCGACGAGCTCATTGAGCGCCGCCTCCTCTTCTTCGCAATTGATCAGCGATCCGAACGACTCTATCGACTCCAGTTCCTCGCGACATGCATGCAACGCGAGATACACGTCGACATCCGCGCGCCGCTGGAATGCACGCGATGACGGCGCGAACGCGACCTTCTCATACTGGAACACGCCAAGATCCGCGAGCACGAACTCGGACCAATCCTGCTGCAAATTGCCGAAGAACATCAGCCGCAAACGCTCGCACAGCGGCGCGATGTCCACGCGAAACACGCAATCGCCCGAATGAGGATGCCACGCGGACAACGGACGCGCAGCGCCGCCGCTGTCGTTGCCGCACTCGCGCTCATCCCGTTGGGCATGAAACGGACGCAATGCGTCCAGCAACTCGGGCTTGCGCAGGCTGCGCGCGCCGGGAATCAATGCGAGTGCATCCGCGAAAATATCCAGCAGTTCGGCACGCGTGGTGAGCGCGAACAGATCGTCGAGAGTCAGGTTAGGCGCCGCGTCCAGCCAGCCAAGCGCGATGATCGGCGCGGCCGCTTGCAAGGGGCAGCCGATTTCCTCATAAGCGAGGCGGCTCGCGCGAAACAGCGTGCCCTTGCGCATCAGCATGCGAACCAGCAAGGCCCGCGAAGCCTGAGGCAGTAATGCAAACGCGCCGAAAAACGCTCGCTCGCCTGCATCGAGCAAGTCGTCGTAACGTTGCGCGAGCCATGCGAGCGCACGCTCTAAGTTCAGCAGATAGTAAGGAACGCCGGCGAGGGAATCCGGCGGAGCATCGGTTGCCACGGAGTTTGCATGACCTGTATGTTTATACAGTGATGATAGCAAACTCCACTGCTGCTACGGGTTGCCCGGCAGCCACACGACTGTCAGCGAACGCACGCCCTGCGCGCCGCGAATCAGCACGCCTTCTATGTCAGCAGTCGCGGAAGGCCCCGTGACGAGCGCCGCGTAGCGGGCGTCGCGGAAGTCGTCGCGCCGGTAGACGTCCTGCAAGCCGTCCACCAGTTGCGACGGATCGAGCAGCACCACCAGATGCTGCACGATGTAGCCCAACGCGTTGACTACGTACTCGCGTTCGCTGAACCACACGGAGCCCGTCTCCGCGACACCGAAACGTGCGCGCACCACGCCGACATCGACGTCGTGCAACGACGCTGGCTCGGTGTTGGCGGTCAGTTCGCGGGTGCCAGGCACTTCAGCGGTGGCCGAGGCGATAGACACCGTTGCGCCAAAGCGCTCGCGGATCACGTCCAGCACATCGGATGCGGCCTGCACTTCCACGCATGTACCGCCCATCGTTTGCAACGCAGCCGTAAAGCGGGCGCGCAGATCGCCGCCTGTTGCGTCGAACAGCGGCACTTGGGGACGCGCCCGCGCGGCCGGTTGCGCCTGCCGCACCTTGGCGAGAAAAGCCTCACGCGTTCCCATTGTCACCTCCGCGGTTTTTCTTGTACCAGGCGTGGAAGGTCTGCCTGGGTGCTTCGGGCAACTCGCGTTGCCTGCCCCAGATATTCAGGGGGTTATACAGGAGGAAGTTCGGCAGCCGCCGCAATGCACCGCTCATCGACGCGACCGTCGCGCGATACAAGGTTGGACTCGCCAGCAGGCGCCCTGCCATCTTCAACACTTCCTGCTTCACAAAGGGCACTTCGTGACGCTCGGCAATCACCGTGCGCCATTTGTAGATCTGCTCATGAATGTTGATCTTCACCGGACACACGTTCGTGCAACTGCCGTTGAGCGTCGACGCAAAAGGCAGCGCGCTATAGCGTTTCAGATCGAACGTCGGGTTGATGATCGCGCCGATCGGCCCCGAATACGTGCCGCCATACGAGAGCCCGCCGCTGCGCCGGTACACCGGACACGTATTCATGCATGCGCCGCAGCGGATGCATTTCAGCGAGTACCAGAAGTCGTCCATCGCGAGCCGTTCGGAGCGGCCATGATCGACGAGGATGAAATGCATCTCCGTGCCCGGACGCGGCGCGCGAAAATGCGACGTGTATTGCGTGATCGGCGAACCGAGGGCGCTGCGCGACAGCATGCGGATGAACACGCCCAGATCGGCGACCTTGGGAATCAGCTTCTCGATACCAATCGACGCGATATGCAACGGCGGCACATTCGCCGAAAGATCGGCGTTGCCTTCGTTCGTGCACACCACGACCGTACCCGTCTCGGCCACGGCGAAATTGCAGCCGGTCATACCCGCTGTCTTGTCGCGCACGAAATAAGGCCGCGTATTCATGCGCTGGCTTTCCGCGAGGTAGTGAATGTCGCTATTGCCCGGATCGGTGCCGATGGTTCGGCCGAACAGTTGCGCGACATCGGCGCGCAGCTTGTGAACCGCGGGCACGACCATATGGCTCGGGTCCTGATGATCGAGCTGCTGGATGCGCTCGCCGAGATCGGTTTCCATGACCGTAATGCCGCGCGGTTCCAGATATTCGCGCATCCGGCATTCGTCGGTGAGCATCGACTTGCTTTTGACGAGTGTGGTCATGCCGCGCTCCGACATGATCTGGTGCACGAGCGCGTTGTGTTCTTCGGCAGTCGACGCCCAATGCACCACCACGCCGTTCGCCTCAGCCGCCGCGGCAAACTGTTCGAGGTACTCGGACAGATGCGACAGCGTATGTTCCTTGATGCCCGAGGCCAACTCGCGCAACGTCTCCCATTCGGCAATGCCGTGCGCCTGCGCATCGCGCTTTTCGCGCAAATCCCACAGACGTCTGTCGTGAAACGCAACGTGCTCCGTCTTTTTGATGAACTCGCCGGCTGCCTTCTCGTGGTCAATGCGGCTCATGCGCGCGCTCCGTTCAGCACTTGCGCGATATGGATGAAACGGGCGTCCGCCTTCATGCGTTCCGCGCAGCCTTGCTGGTGCATCAGGCACGACATGTCGCCCGATACGATGTATTGCGCGCCCGCGTTCAGATGATCGCGCACCTTGTCCTGCCCCATGCGCACGGAGACCGGCTCTTCGGTCACCGAGAAGGTGCCGCCGAAGCCGCAGCATTCGTCGGGCCGCGACGGCTTCACGAATTCGATGCCCTTGACGCCTTCGAGCAAAGTACGCGGTTTTGAAAACGGCTGCCCCGCCACTTCCGAGATCGACGCTTCCTTGAGATGCCGCAACGCGCTGCAACTGTTGTGCAGGCCAACGCGATACGGAAATTCAGCCCACGGAAATTCGCGCGCACCCACCACGTCATGCAGAAACTCGACCAGTTCATAAGCGCTTGCACGCACCTTCCTGACTTCGTCCGTCTGCCCGATTGCGGTGAGATGCTCGCGCACGTGGTGGATGCAGCTTGCCGAGGGACCGACGATGTAGTCGTAGCCCGCGAAGTTGCGCGCGAACACGCGTTCGGCGCCGGCAGCGTCGGCGTGCGCGCCGCTATTGGCCATCGGTTGGCCGCAACAGGTCTGCTCCTGCGGATAGTCGACGCAAATGCCGAAGCGTTCGAGCAACTCGAGCGTGGCGATGCCGACTTCCGGATAGAACGCGTCGATAAAACACGGGATAAAGAGGGCGACTTTCATCAGTTCATGAGTTCACGGGGAAAACGCGGTGTGAGCGGATACGACCCGGCCATGACGGCAAGGCTGGTCAGCGTGGTCAGACCAAAATATAGGGAAGTCGCCGGTGGGTGTCAATTGGAAGATGTTGGCTGGCGACGGGCGTGTCCAAACAATCGGGCGCACGTCGCGCGTGGCCGATGCGCTCCGACAGAGATAAAGGAGAAAAGACAGGCGCGCGCGAAGCCTACAGCTTCGCCGCATCCTCCTGATAGATCTCGCGCACAAACGCAAGATGCCGTTCGGCGGCCTTGCGCGCTTTTTGTGCGTCGCGCGCCATGACCGCGTCGTAGATGGCCTGGTGCTGGCTCATCAACTGCTTTTCCATCGCCTCGTCGTAGTCGATCAGCCGATGATATTGGCGCATGCCTTCGCCAATCAGCGTATGGATGCCATGCATCACATGCGCGAGCGCGATGTTGTGCGTGGAGTCGGCAATCGCGAGATGAAACGCGGCATCCAGTTCCGCGAGATTCACGCGGTCCTGCGACTGCGACGCCGCCTTCAATGCCTCGAACGCCGCCCTGATCTTGCGAAGGTCGGCCGCGGTGGCGCGCTCAGCGGCATATACGGTCGCAATGGATTCGAGCCCCTGGCGGAGCTCCAGAATGTCGGCACTGGTGCGCGGATTCTGCAAAAGCAGCTCGGCGAGCGGCCGCGAAATGATCGGCGCCGTGAGGTCGACCACGGTAAAGCCGCCCCGCCCCGAAGTGGCGATATAGCCGTCCGATTCAAGCCGGATCAACGCCTCGCGCAGCGAAGGCCGCGACACCGCAAGCTGCGTGGCCAGATCGCGTTCAGCCGGCAAACGGTCGCCCGGCATCAGCGTGCCGTCCGAGATCAATTGCTTGATCTGATCGGCAACCACGTCGGAAAGCCGTTTGCGCGTGAAGGACTGGATCGGGCGAAAGTGCATAAGCTGCGGCTAATAAAGCCGGATTGTTCAGGGCGGTGCGTTAGCGAGCACAAGGTAGCTGCGCGTGGCGCATGAATTATACCGTCGCGACAAACGCCGCAATGCGCTTGCACGCCTCTGCCAGTCGCGCTTCGTCGACCACGAAGCCCAATCTCACGAAGCCGTTCGCCGTCTCGCCGAAAGCGCTCGCGTCGAGCACCGACACGCCTTGCGCGCGGAACAGCCGCCACGTGAAATCCACCGTATCGAGGCCTGTGCCGCTCACGTCGACCATCATGAACATGCCGGCTTCGGGAAGCAGGCAGCGCAAACCAGGAATGCGGCTCAAATGCTCGAATACGACGTCGCGGCGGCGCCGGTAAATCTCGCGCATTCCGGCGACTATGCGCGCCTTGTCGTGCAGCGCCGTCAGTGCAGCCTGCTGGATGAAACCCGGCAAGCCGTACAGCATGGCGAGCGCAAGCCGCCCCATGTGCTCTATGAGCTGCGTCGGGCCGATTGCCCAGCCCACGCGCCAACCCGCCATGGCATGAGATTTCGACAGACTACCGAGCGTGACGGTGCGCTCGCCCATGCCGGACATCGACATGATGCTCACATGTTCGCGCTCGAATGTGAGGTCGGCGTAGACCTCGTCGGACAGCACCCACAGATCGTGCTTGCACGCGAGCCGCGCAATCCGCTCCAGGTCCGCGCGCGGCATCACGACGCCCGTCGGGTTGCACGGCGTCGCGAAGAAAATGGCCTTCGTGCGCGGGCTGACGGCGCGTTCGAGCGCATCGCAGTTCAGGTGGAAGGCACGCGCAGGGTCGACCGGCACCGGCACGAGCGTCGCGCCGGCTGCACGCACGCAGGCTTCGTAAGTGAGGTACATCGGCTCGGGAACGATGACCTCGTCGCCTGCTTCGAGCAAACACAGCGACGCGGCAAACACGCCGTTTTGCGCGCCAGCCGTCAGAATGACGTTAGCCGCCGTGACGGCGCAACCGCTCATGCGCGAGTGTTCGCCGGCAATCGCCGCGCGTAGCGGATCGCGGCCGGACACTGCGCTGTAGTGAGTGTCGCCGCCGCGTAGCGCTTCAATCGCGCGTTCGACGATAGGGGCGGGCGTCGCGAAGTCGGGGTCGCCCACGCTCAGCACGATCACGTCCTCGCCCTTCGCCTCGGCCTGCTGCGCCACACGATGAATTTCCCACGCCGACGTGCGCCTGCCTTGCAGACCCTCGACCCGACTCGAATACTTCATCGCGCTCACCCATTTTCGATTTGACCCGCCAATGTAATGGGGCCAGCGCGAAACGTCCAGATACGAAAAAGCGCCACGCGAGCGGACAGCCTCGCGTGGCGCTTCAGTTTCGGTCGGGTCCCTGCGTGCAGGGACTCAGCGAGTTCACACCTGGCGGCGCAGTTCCGCCGGCGGCACCTTCATCAGATGACGATACTTGGCGACCGTGCGGCGCGCGACCAGCACGCCCTGGTCCGCGAGCATCTTGGCAAGCGTCACGTCGGAGAGTGGATCGCGGGCGTTTTCCGCAGCGATCATTTCCTTGAGCAGTGCCCGCACCGCAGCCGCCGAACAGGTGCCGCCGCTTTCCGTGCCGAGTTCGCGCGGGAAGAAATGCTTGAACTCGAAAATGCCGCGGGGCGTGGCCATATATTTATTGCCGGTCGCGCGCGAGATGGTCGATTCATGCAAGCCGAGTTCGTCGGCGACATCGCGCAATACCATCGGCTTCAATGCGATCTCGCCGTACTGGAAGAACGCCTTCTGGTGCGCGACGATGCATTCGGCCACACGTTGGATCGTATCGAAACGTTGCTGTGCATTCCTGATCAACCAGCGGGCTTCCTGAAGCTGCTGGGCGAGCGGCGAACGGCTTGCACCCGCGGACTGCGCGAACAGCTCGGCGTACATGCGGTGAATCCGCGCGCGCGGCTGCACTGCCGGGTTGATCGTCACGACCCACTTGTTGCGCACCTGACGCACGATCACGTCTGGCACGACGTAGTTGTCCTCGGTACGGCCATAACAGTTGCCCGGCTTCGGGTCGAGCTTGCGCACGAGCGCGCAGGCCACGCGCAGTTCTTCCGCGCTGCAGCCGATCTGCTTCTGTAGTTCGGCCTGCTCGCGGCGTGCGAGTCGCTCGAGATGATGCTCGACGATCTGCCGCGCGACCTCGCGCCCCGGCGTTTGCGCAGGCAATGCGTTCAGTTGCAGCAGCAGGCATTCCGACAGCGAACGCGCGCCGAGGCCGGGACGATCGAGCGACTGCACGAGGCGCAGAGCGACCAGCAGTTCTTCTTCCGTCAACTCGGGCTCGAGATCGACGCTGTCGGCGAGATCCGCAAGGTTCTGACGTAGATAACCGTCGTCGTCGAGCGCCTCGATGATGAAGCGCGCCACGGCACGATCGCGGTCGTCCAGCCGGTAAAGACGCAGTGCGTCGTGCAACTGCTCGCGCAAGGTCGGCTGCGAACGCGCCCATTCGGCAGGATCGCTGGCGTCAGAGTCGCCGTTCTGGCGGGCCGAACTGCGGCTGCTGTAGTCGCCGGAGAAGTCGCCCGGCATATCGTCCGGGCCGCCGCTGTCGAGTGTTTCGCTCGTCACCGCTTCTGCCGGCAGCGCATCGGGCTCGGCTGCTGCGACGGCATCGGTGGCGGGCAGCGCGCCGGCTTCGTCGCCCGGCGTCGGGGTTGCGAGCGCGACGTCTTCCGTCTCCGACGAGTCGTATTCGAGGAACGGATTGGTGTCGAGCGCGGTTCGCAATTCCTGCTGGAACTCCAGAGACGATAGCTGCAACAGACGCACCGACTGCTGCAAACGCGGCGTGAGTGCAAGAGACTGCCTTGTGCGAAGTTCAATTGAAGGCATCGTGTTGAGGTCCCGTTAATAGCTGAAGTAGAGAGCAACCCGTACGGAGCAACAGCCGTACCAGCTTTCGCAACACGCTGTTTTTTCTAGCCTTTGTTTTTTCGGGCTCGGGGATTGCGGCCTCGCGCGGCGCCATTTTTACAAGCGAGGCGGCAAATACGGGTTCGCCCGCACTCGACCGCGAAGCCTTTGACAACGCGCCCTCCGCGAATTCATCAGTTGAAAGCGTTCGTCTCGACGGGCTCGCCACGCCTCGTGCGGACGTAAGCGAACGCCGGGCACGGACTTTGCGCCTCGCTGGTTGTGGAGCGGACGCGTTTCCTCGCATCCCGCGCGAATCGCGCAACGACTGCGGGGACCCGGCCGGTGTCGATAACGGGCCCTGACGGAACCGTAGCGGCAACGATCCCACGCGAGTCATCGGCGGCTTTCGCCGCGATCGACCGCAGGCAACAAGACCGCAATTTTCATCAACACCCGAAGGAGAGACCATGAAGACCATCCAGATGTTGAAGACCGCAGGCACCATCGCGTGTTTTGCATTCGCGCTGAACGCGACGGCACAAACCAGCGCCTCGGCACCGCCCGCTGCATCCGAAAGCCTCGGCCAGCATATCGACGACGGCACCATCACCACCAAGGTCAAGGCAGAACTGCTGGGCGCGAAGAACGTGAAGTCCACGCACATCCACGTGAAGACGCGTAAGGGCGTGGTCTGGCTCACGGGCACGGTGCCTTCCGCCGACGACAAGCTCGCCGCGCAGGAAGTCGTGGAAGGCGTGAAGGGCGTGAGCAGCGTGAAGAACCGCCTGAAAGTCGCGGCTGAATAAGTCCGGTTGTGGCGCGCCAGCGCGTGGTGCACTCATGGTGCACTCAGTGCATTGCGTGCCGGTAAACAGAAAGCCGTCCGCATGCGGACGGCTTTTTTGCGTGACGCGTGAGCTCAGGCGTTAGCTCTTCGCGGCATACTGGTCGCGCAGATCACGAACGCGGTCGTGATTTTGCAGCACGCCCTGATACTGGCGTTCAACAATCGCGCGCACGTCCGCCGGCAATTCCTTTTCCAGCGCGTCGTGATAGTTCTTCTTCGCGACGTCCTCGCCCTTCTCCACCTCGACGAGTATCTGATGGTCGCTGCGGTCCGTCACGGCCGACTTCACATCGACCCAGCCGCGGTGCAACGCACCGCTTACACTGCCGCCCGTCTCCGGCTTGCCGCCCAGGCGCTGCACCACGTCCTGCAGTTCGCGTGCGCCGCGCGCGCAATCTTCGGCTCGCGCGAGGAACAGGGTTTTCAACTGGGCGTCGCGCGCATCTTCGGCTGCCTTGCGAAAGCCCTTCTCTCCATCCTTCGATGTTTCGACCAGATCGTTCAGCACGGAAACAACGTTCGTAGCCATTCATTACCTCCAGGGGTTTCGTTGATCGCGAATTCCGTCGCCGGCCTGCATGTATGCCCTAGCGGACGCGGGTGTCGTCGGCCATGAGCTGCATCAGCAACGGGGTTCATTCGATACCCGCATGGCGCGTGCCTGGAACGTTGCGTGACGCGCCTGCGCGTGTGCCGCGAGCGCGCCGCGGCCGTTCCTGCAAGCAAGAGTAAATGTTGCGCGGCGCGATCTTCGATCAGCCGCGTGCACGCCCGGCGCGGCAAGGCTTTTCGCGTTGGCATATGCGTTGCTCAAGCCGCTTGGCCCGCGCTATGTCATGCAGCGCATCAAGCGAAAAACTGCATGACGTACAGACGAATTGAAAAGAATGGGCACGCAACAACGACAGGGAGAACAACATCATGAAGATCAGCAGCGCAGAGTTTCTCGCCGCCGTGGCCATAGTCACGTCAGCCGCGGTAGCGCAGCTTCAGCAGCACGTCCGACCCGATGACAGCGTGGCGACGAGCGCGCCGCAAAGCGTCGACATAGCGCCTTCGTCGTGCGGAAGTCTTCGCAGCGGCGTCATGCCGGCGTCATGCGAACCGGCGCGCCAGCAACGTCCGGCGGAACATGCGCCGCCGCTGCCGCAGCGTGGCGCTGCACGCATCTGGGTTTAGCGGCGAGCGGCTGCGAACAGCACGGCACGCGCTGCCTGTCGTCGGCCAGAGCCAGAAGACGAAGAGCCCGACACAGTCGGGCCCTTGCCGTTTTCGCACCAAACTCGCGTCCTCAAGCGCGCTTTTCGTTGTATTCGTTGAGCGGCACAGGCTGCTTCAGCGGATCGAAGTCGGCCCAGCGGCCTTGTTGCCAACGTCCCGTCGCGCGTTCGATGGACACGCCGCCTGCTTCGCGCAACACGCGCGCCGCCTCGAGCTGGTTGTCCGTCGACACGTGCACGGCGACGAGCACGCCCGAATCGCGCGTCTCTTCATGAAACGGCGTGCGGTGCCCGGCCTCGGCGCTCTCTCGCGTGCGCCACATCGCGCCGGCCAGCGACCCGATATAGGCCCCGACGCCTGCGGCGATTACCGAAACCAGCAACGGCGCCGAGAACGCAGCGAAGATGCCGACGCCGATGATCGCACCCACCACCGCGCCGATGGTCACGCCAAGACCCGCGCCCTTCGGCGCGCCTTTCGCACCCGCGTCGGTGCTCGTGTCGCCGCCAATCGGAAAACGCGCGTGCTGGCCGCGCGGGTTGACGAAGAAGAGCGTGACGTCCTCTTCGACGAAGCCTGCATTAAAGAGTTTTTGCGCCGCTTCTTCCGCGGCTGGGAAAGTCGTAAAGCGTGCTGCAACGATGAGTGACATAAGGCCTCCTTGCATCGTGATAGCGATTTTACGGACGACGCTCGCGAACGGCGTTGCGCCTTCTGGCGAGGAGCGGCGGCTTGAGCGGCGACTGAGCGGCGACTGAGCGGCGACTGAACGGCGACTGAACGGCGACTGAACGGCGCGTTGAGTCGCGACTGAAGTGCCGGCGCTACGCGGCGGTGCCGCGATCGGGTTCCATGCCTTCCACCCTGAACAGTCCGCTATGCAGGATGACGCCCTCGCCGTTGTTCTGGTCGAGCGCCTCGGCGCATACCGAGCGGATCCGGTTGCGGCCTTTTTCGAAGGCCTCCATCAACGCGCTTTCGAGCGGCGACTCGGCGCCGAAATGATCCTCGAGCGCTTCGACGGTAATCGCGCAAACAACCGGTTCGCCGTCTACGCGCGCCATGAAGCGAACCGTCAGGTTCGCGCCATCGAAGGTCGGTTCCTCGTCGGGAAAAGTGATCTGCATAAGGGAGTCCTCGTAGGCAGGCCGCGGCAGGATTGCATTCATGATGAAGAACCCTTCATGGCGCCGGCGAGCTGCTTCGCCATCTCGAGATGATGCTGGATGATCGGCAACGCGCGCGCGGCTGCGGCCTTCAGTTGCGAGTCGGTGCCGCTCTGGCTCTGCTGCTGGAACAGATCGACCGCCCGCTGATGCGCCTCGACGCCGATCTGCTCGACGTACGCTTCGTCGAACTGCTGCCCCTTGAGCGTTTGCAGCTTGCCGACGAGCGCCGAATCGGCCGCAGGCACCGCGGGCAAACGCTTCTTCGCCGTAAGCGCGGCCATGCTGCGCGAGAGCCTGGTGTGATCGGTGATCATCTGCTGCGCGAATTTCTTCACACGCGGATCGCGCGAATTCTTCAGCGCGATCTTGCTCGCTGCGATTTCGGTAGCGTCGGATTGCGAGGCGTCCTGAATGAATTGCTGATCCGCCGGAGAGAGGCTCGTGCCGCCCGCGGGCGCGGCGCTCGCCGGGGCGTCGCTTGCCTGCGCATGCACCGCGCCGGCCGACGCCACGCCGAGACCTAGCGCGACCGCCATCACCTGTAGGGAATACCGTAGTTTCATGCTTTTTCTCCCTTGCTTACGGAGTCATCCGCGCTGCTCGAGCACACACATCCGCACCGACCTCGCGCCTGCGCGACGCGCATCGCGCCGCTCATGCCGCCTTGCGTTTCGACAGTTGCCCGATCAGCGCCTTGTTGAATGCGGGAATGTCGTCGGGCTTGCGGCTCGAAATCAGGTTGCTGTCCTCCACCACTTCCTGGTCGACCCATGTGCCGCCCGCGTTGCGAATGTCGTCCTGCAGACTAGGCCAGCTCGTCACCGTGCGGCCCTTGATGATTCCCGCCGACACGGGCAGCCACGTGCCGTGGCAGATCACCGCGATCGGCTTTTGCGCGCTGTCGGCTGCTTTGACGAACGCCTGCGCCTGCGGCAGCAGACGAATCGCATCGCCGTTCACCACGCCGCCGGGCAACACGACGGCGTCGTAGTCGTCCGCGCTGGCCTTGTCGAAAGTCGCATCGACCTCGACCGCGTCGCCTTTATCGACATGCCTGAAGCCCTGAATCTTGCCGGGCTTCTCTGAAATCACATGCACGGTCGCGCCGGCTTGGGCCAGCGCGCGTTTGGGCTCGACCAGTTCCGCCTGCTCGAAACCATCCACTGCGAGTACCGCTACCTTCAGACCGTCGAGGCTGTTAGCCATGTGTTCTCTCCTTCGTTCGAATGCGGGGCCGCGCGCGCAGCGCCTGCCCCCGTCACTAGCTGTTCGTCAACTGAGTCGCAGCAAGGCATGTGCCTGCCGCTCAGGCGTGAGCTTCCGCGCGCCGCGTGGCCCAGCAGGCGGGCCCGGCGGCGCAACGTAAAGCGAACTGCGCGAGCCGTCTAGAGGCCGCTCGGGTCCTCGTCGAGGCCATCGTCGTCGGCCGCACCCGGCGGGGTCACGATGCGGTCCGGTTCGATGTCGCGATCGGGGTCGAGCGTCGAATCGCCGTCGGCTGCGGCGCGCTCACCGGTCCCGGCGCGATCGGTGTCGCTGCCGAGTTCCAGGTCGCCGGTTTCGAGCGCGTGGTTGTCGAGTTCAGTATCGACGTCGAACTCGTGGCGCTTCTCGCCGGCGACATCGCTGCCGCTATCGGACGAATCGCTCGGTCCCAACGTGCCTGTCGTGCCGGAGGTTTGCTTCACGACCTGTTGCGGCTCTTCATCGGGATTCAGCGTGCTGCTCATGGCGCTCTCCTGTGCTGGGTTGGTGGGCGGGTTGATACGTATGAGGTTCATCGCAAGGACTGTTCCGCATGGAGGCCGCGCACGCCGCGGCCAGGCACCGCCCTTGCTCCGGGCCATCACTGGCGCAACGCGCTTCACGCTTGAAAGTTCTACCTGCGAAGATGCCTACGACGAACAGCACAACTCAAAACGCTCACGCGTGCGCCGACGACAGCGCGACGCAAGCCGCACCCGCGCCGATGCCGCCCGGCTTGCGCCATGCCGACGACAGCAAGCCTGGCTACACGCGCAAGCGCCAGAAAGACGGCTTCGCGTATTTCGACGTCGAAGGAAAGCGCATTGAAGACGAAACGGAAATCCAGCGCATCAATTCGCTCGCGATTCCGCCCGCCTATGAGGACGTATGGATTTGCCCCGATCCGCGTGGTCACATCCAGGCAACCGGCCGCGATACGCGCGGCCGTAAGCAATACCGTTATCACCCGCGCTGGCGCGAAACGCGCGACGCCGACAAATACGAACGCATGGCGGAGTTCGGGCGCGCGTTGCCGAGAATCCGCGCGCGCGTCGCGCGCGATCTCGAACTGCCCGGCATGCCTTGCGACAAGGTAATGGCCGCCGTCGTGCGGCTGCTCGATACGACGCTCGTGCGGATCGGCAGCGTCGAGTACGCGCGCGAAAATCAGTCATACGGATTGACGACGTTGCGCAAGAAGCACGTGAAGGTGGAAGCCGGACAACTGCGCTTGAAGTTTCGCGGCAAGAGCGGCATCGAACACGACGTCACAGTCGACGACCCGCGCGTTAAGCGCATTGTGCGGCGCTGTGCGGAACTGCCCGGGCATGACCTGTTCCAGTATCTCGACGAAGACGGCACCCGCCGCACCGTCGGTTCCGCCGACATCAACGACTATCTGCGCCGGGTAAGCGGCGCGGATTTCACCGCGAAGGATTACCGGACGTGGGCCGGCAGCGTCTATGCGCTGGCGACGCTGCGGCGCCTCGTGTGCAGCAGCGCCGCCGAGGCCCGGCACCATATCGTGGCCACCGTCAAGGAAGTGGCGGGCCTGTTGCGTAATACGCCAGCCGTATGCCGGCGCTGCTATATCCATCCGGCTGTGATCAGCGCCTTCGAGGCGGACGAATTGCAGAGCCTGCCGCCCGGCCAGTCAAGACGCGGCCTAAAAGTGGACGAAGTGGCGTTTGCCGCGTTGCTCGCCCACGCCGAAAAACGCGCGGCGAAACTCGCGCGTCAGGCGGGCGCGAAGGGTCGCAAGCTGCGCGAGGCACAAGCGGCCGACAGCATCAACAGCTCTATCTCGACGCTGCTGCAAAAGTCGCGTGCGATTCGCAAGGAAGCGAACAAGGCGGCACTGCAAGCCGGCGAGAAACCCGGCCGCAAAGCCCGCCAGAAAGTCGCTGCGAAAGCCGGCGTGAAAGCCGGCGCGAATGTCAGGGTTAAAGCCGGCGCCAATGGCAGCGTTAAAGTCGGCGCGCGGCGAGCCGCGAGCGAGCGCGCCAGTTCGGCACCGGGCCCAGAGAAGCCAGCGGTCAGCTGATGCACTCAGACAGTTAGTTCGGGCACCGAACCAATTGTCTTCGACGCATGCGATCATCACGAGCGCAGAGCCATGAATCGTGTCTACCGCAGTGCGTCGATGCATGCTGCACTATCCACATTGCCCCGGGCCTTCATTGCAACGCACTTATAAGCGCGCCGCCGGCGCAGAATTTTCATTAGCGCTCGCATCATTTACGCGCACGGAGCGCTGTGCCGGAAGCCAGCCCACAAGCGCACCGCCAGTTTGTCGCAAACCCTCGCGCGACCCGGCGAGGAACGCGCGTTGCTGCACTGTTCATACCCTTAACCTGCAAAGGAGGCAGATCATGGTCATGCAAAGTCAGTCGCAAGGCACGCAAGGCGCACGTATCGTCGGTAAAGGCAGTGCAACGGCGGAAGGCCCGGGCCCCGACGTCATGGCGGCAGACACGCTCGACGACAACAGAGTCCTCAGCAGCGACGGCGAGGATATCGGCAAGATCAAGGACATCATGCTCGACGTGCGCTCGGGCCGCATTGCCTATGCAGTGCTTTCGAGCGGCGGCTTCCTCGGCATCGGCGACAAGCTGCTTGCCATTCCATGGCAGGCGCTCACCCTCGACACCGAGCAGAAGTGCTTCGTGCTGAACATGCCCGCAGAAAGCGTGAAGAACGCGCCGGGGTTCGACAAGGACCACTGGCCGTCGATGGCGGACCCGACCTGGGCCACCTCGGTGCACCAGTACTACGGCAGCGAGCCGTACTGGAATCGCGACCGCTTCGACCTGCGCGATGACACGCGCATCGGCGACATTCCAGCCGGATCGTCGGACGCGCCGGAAGCCGGCGGAGTCAAGCTGTAATCCGCGAGCCGCGGCGAGTGCACGAAGCGCATCCGCGCTTCACGTCGGCTCGCCGACGACGCGCCGGCCGCCTTCACGGCGACCGGCGCTTTGGCTTCCCCGTATGAACTGTCTCGTTAGCCGCACGAGGCGAGCGGGCATAACCGGGCCACTCAGGACCCGAAAGGGAGGCGGCTCTCATGGCCACCAGCAAATCCACCAGCAAATCGAGGCACCCGCGGGCGCGCGGCAAGTCCGGACGGCCGCCGCGTCAACGCCATGCTCAAGCGCACGCCGCGCAACAGAGGAAGGCGGCGCGCGCGGGCAGAGGCAAAAGCCCGCGCAAGTGGTCGCATCATGTGATGGAAACGAGCGACGCGATGGACCTCCAGCCGGATATCTTCAAGGAGGGCAACGCGGAACAAATCGCACAATCGCTGAAAAAGTCGTCGACTCGAAGCCGCCGCCGCAAAGGCACACCGTTCCAATCGGCGATGTCGATGCTGAACTTCTACATCAACCGCGCGGGCCGAAACCTGCCGAAAACTCGCCGCGCAACGCTGGAGCAAGCCAAGCGCAAGCTGCGCGAAGCGTTTGGACGCGCGCCCTGAGGCGACATTCGTCCGCATCCATTCGCCTTCGCGCACATTCATGCGCGCATTCATGCGCGCCTTGACGCAACACCTGCGCCCGACGGCGTTCGCGTGACGCGTCCGGGCCCGCGCCCCTCCACCCGGCCCGCCGTGCGCAGTTCGCATGGCCGGCCTCAACCGGATGCTCATGCACGAAACGTACTGGTTCCTGATCGTCGGAGCGGTGTTCGTCTTCATGGGCGTGGCCGCGACGACACTGCGCCGGCTGCCCGTGAGCGCCGCGATGGTCTATGTCGCGGTCGGCTACGGTCTCGGTCCGCCGGGCCTCGATCTGCTGCACCTCGACATGATCGCGGACGCTCGCCTGCTGCGCAGGCTCACCGAAGTCGCGCTGCTGGTGTCGCTGTTCGCAATCGGCTTGCGTTTGCGCGTGGGCATGCTCGACAGGTTGTGGACGGTGCCGCTGCGCTTGGGTTTTCTGGCGATGCTCGCAACCGTGCCGCTCCTCGCGATTTTCTGCGTGTACGTGCTCGATCTCGGCTGGGGGCCCGCTATCCTGCTTGCCGCGATTCTCGCGCCGACGGATCCGGTGCTCGCTCACGACGTGCAAGTCCACGACCCAGGCGATCACGATCTGCTGCGCTTCGCGCTCTCCGGCGAAGGCGGCCTGAACGACGGCATCGCGTTGCCGTTCGCGATGGTCGGCCTCGCCTTTTGCGCGATGCCGCAAGCCAGTCCAAGCGACGTGTTCAACCTGAAGCTCGCCGGCGCCGCCGCGTGGGGCGTGCTGGGCGCAATCGCGATTGGCGGTCTGCTCGGCTGGGCGACGACGCATGCAGTCGCGTGGCTGCGCACGCACCATGCGCATGCGCTCGGGCTGGAGGGCTTTTTCGCGCTCGGGTTGATGGGCCTGTCGTTCGGCGCCGCGCAACTCGCAGAGACCTACGGCTTTCTCGCGGTGTTCGCAGCGGGCGTGTCGATGCGCCGCGTCGAGCATCGCGCGAGCGGCGGCACCTCGCCGCGCGAAGCGATCGGCACCATCGATTCGGCCGATGTCGAAGCGACCGCGTCCAACCCGGAGAAGGCGCACGCGTTCATGACCGAGTCGGTACTCGGCTTCACGATCGAGCTTGAACGCATCGCGGAAGTGATCATCATGGCGATGGTCGGCAATGTGCTCGCCACGCTGAGTGCGCCGATCTTCACATGGCCCGCGCTCGCGCTCATCGTGGCGCTGTTCTTTGTGGTGCGGCCCGCGTCAGTGGAGCTGTCGCTGCTCGGCTCGGCCGCTTCGCCGACGCAACGGCGCCTGACGAGCTGGTTCGGCATTCGCGGCGTGGGCTCGTTTTACTACCTCGCCTATGCGCTCGAACACGGCCCGGCCGCCGACATCGAACCGCTGATGCCGCTCGCGCTGGCCGTAGTCACGGCTTCCGTGGTGATTCACGGCGTGTCGGCGACGCCGCTCATGAACCGCTATCGTCGGCTGCGTCGTCGCGAACGCTAGAATACGAACGACCCTCCGCAGCTTCCCCGAGCCGCCTTTGCCACTTCGCCAGCCGATGACTCCTTCCGACCATCCAGCGCAAACCAAACGCGCGAGCGCCGGCGAATCGCTGTTCGCCTTCCTGAAGTCGCTGCCGTTCGCCGAGCGGCTCACCGAAGGCGCTTTGATGGCCTTCCAGGCGGTGGCGGGCGCGAGCCTCGCGTTCGGCATCGGCCGGGCGCTGCACACGGAGCAGGCCTTCTGGGCGGCGATCACCGCGATTGCCGTAAGCCAGCACAGCTATATCGACACGCGCAAGCTGTCGCGCGACCAGTTCATCGGCGCAATGGTCGGCGGCGTGTGCGGGCTCGCGGGCGCGACGCTCGGACGCGGCTATTTCGCGGCTTATGCGGCGACGGTCGCGGCGGCGATTGTGATCTGCTGGGTCGTCAATGTGGGCAGCGCGGCCCGGCTTGGCGGCATCACCGCGACCATCATGCTGCTGGTGCCGGGCATCGGGCCGGCGTGGGACAAGGCGTTGCTGCGCCTCGGCGAAGTCACGCTCGGCACGGTGTGCGCGTTGCTGGTGGCGTGGCTGATGTCGGTCGCGGAAAAGCGCTGGTGGGGCGCCGATCGCGACGCGCATTAGGCGCATTGGGCGCATTGGGCGCATCGGGCGCACTGGGCGCACTAGGCGCACTAGCCGCAGCAGGCGCACCAGGCGCAGCAGGCACGCCAGGCACGCCAGCCGCAGGACTCCGCTTCATGCAGCCGCGGCCGGCGCGCCGTCGTGCGGCAGCCGCCGGTATCGCCCGGGCGTCACGCCGACGTTCTGCTGAAACGCCTTGCCGAATGCCGCTTCCGATTGATAACCCACCGCCTCGCCAATTTCGGCTGCGCTCCGTTGGGTCCGGCACAGCAGATCGCAAGCGATCGTCATGCGAATCTGCGTGAGGAAATCCATTACGGTCATGCCGGCGCGTTCGTTGAAACGCCGTGCGTAAGTGGCGCGCGACATCGCCGCAAGTTCGCCGAGTGCGGCGATGGTCCACGCCCGCTCGGGCGCGCTCAGCATGCCCTGTACCGACGAGGCGAGACGCGGATCGGCGAGCAGCGCCAGCATGCCGGGAGCCGAACCGGCCTCGTCGCCGTGTACGCGCAGCGCCATCGCGAAGAGCGCCTGGCTCAACGCGGTGACAATGGCGAGCGCGCCGGGCCGGCGTTGCCCGGCTTCGTCGCGCATCAGGCCGATGAGCGCCTGCAAGGAGCCCAACGCGTGCACGCCGCCGAGCGACACGTGAAACGGATCGGGCAGCGCATTCAACAGTAATGCCGACGAACCTGGTGTGTAGACGAAGCGGCCGCACAGCAGGTCGAGATCGGCTTTGGGCTGCGAGCCGTTCGCGAGTTCGCCGGGCTCGGCGGCGCGATTGCTTTTGATCGGCAGCAGGCCGTCGTGGCTCGTCACGAGCGGCGCCGCGGTCGTGCTGCGCCTGGTATCTCTCACGCGATGCGCCGCGCCGCGTGGAAACAGCACGAAATCGCCGGTGCGCAGCGGCACTTGTCCGCCCTCCGCCGTCTCAATGACACACTCGCCTTCGAGCACCAGATGGAACGGCGCGATGCCCGGCTCCATGGGCGCGTGGTCCACGTCGAATGCGCCGCTCAGCAGGCAGCGCAGATCGAGGCTGGCCTGCGGCCGGGCGAGGTCGAGCAATCGGCTGAGCGTGTCCATGAGACTTTCGCGCTAAAAGTTGAGCCAGCCGAGTATTCAGGATATCGCCGTCGGGCGCAATACTTTGTCCCACGGCGCCGGCAACCTCCGGCGCGCGACAGAAAAGGAGCATTGCGATGCTGAACTGGATCGAATACCGCAAGGAGCTGTTTGGGCGCATCGGCGAAATCGGCAAGCTCTCGCCGGATACGGTGAAGGGTTATCAGGCGCTGTCGGGCGCCGGCCAGAAAACCGATCTGCTCGGCGCGAAAACGCGCGAGCTTATTTCGCTCGCGGTCGCCGTGAGCTTGCGCTGCGACGGCTGTATCACGGTGCATACGGCCGAAGCTCTTAAGCATGGCGCCACTCGCGAGGAGATCGCCGAAGCGCTCGGCGTGGCGGTCGCGATCAATGCGGGCGCGGCGATGGTGTACTCGGCCCGGACCATGGACGCGGTGGCGGCGCATTCCGGTGGGACGTCTGCATAGCGAGCGGATCGGCGGCGAGGAAAAGGTAGCGGGAAAGCCGCGACGGGTAACTGCGATGTCAAAGCAGCGGCGGGAAAACCATGGAGGAAGAACCGCCGCGCCACGACGCGACGCATCACACTGGACGGTGCGCCTCGTCGACCCGCCCCGGGCGCCGCGAAGCGCCGGCGCTGAGCCCACGCGAGCCGCGGCATTTGGCAAATGCCGCGAAAACCTGCGAGACTGATTTCCCCGGCCGCCGCGGTTTTCGCTGGCAGCGCGGGCATTCCGTCGCTGGATATTGGGCGTCGCGCCCCCATCTATACACGCATGACTTCAGCCACCGCCGCCGCCACGACCGCATCCCCCGCCTCCGTCGCCAGGGCGGACAGTGCGTCCGCACCCGCCGCGCACACTGCGCTCGTGGACTTTCATCCGGCCGTGGCCGGCTGGTTCTTTAAGACTTTCCCCGCGCCGACCGATGCGCAAACCGCCGCGTGGCCGCCCATCCGCCGCGGGCGCTCGACACTGGTCGCCGCGCCGACGGGTTCCGGCAAAACGCTGACCGCGTTCCTCTCGGCACTCGACGATCTCGTCCAGCAAGGTCTCGCCAACAACGGCGCCTTGCCCGACGAAACGCTCGTGGTCTACGTGTCGCCGCTCAAGGCGCTCTCCAACGACATCCGTCTCAATCTGCAGATGCCGCTGCAAGGCATCGCCATGGAACTCGCGGCGTGCGGGCTGCCCCCGCTCGACATTCGCACCGCCGTGCGTACCGGCGACACCACGCAGCAGGAGCGCAACGCGCTCAAAAAGCGCGCGCCGCATATTCTCGTCACTACGCCCGAATCGCTTTACGTGCTGCTGGGCTCGGACTCCGGTCGGCGCATGCTGGCCACGGTGCGCACAGTGATCGTCGACGAAATTCATGCGCTCGCCGGCAGCAAGCGCGGCAGCCATCTCGCGCTCAGCCTCGAACGGCTCGACGCGTTGTGCGGACGGCGTCTGCCGCGCATCGGCCTGTCAGCGACGCAAAAACCGGTGAGCGCGGTTGCACGATTTCTCGTAGGCGGCGCGAGCATCGACAGCGACGTTCCGGCCGACTGTACGATCGTCGACGTCGGCCATATCCGCGAGCGCGACCTGGCGCTCGAGATTCCGCCGGTGCCGCTCGAAGCCGTCATGCCGAACGAAGTCTGGGAGCGCGTCTACGACCGGCTCGCGGAACTCGTCGCGCTGCATCGCACGACGCTGATTTTCGTCAATACGCGCCGCATGGCCGAACGCGCCGCGCGGCATCTGACCGAGCGGCTTGGCAAGGAGGCCGTCGCCGCGCATCACGGCAGCCTCGCGCGCGAGCATCGTTTTGACGCCGAGCAGCGGCTCAAGCGCGGCGACCTGCGCGTGCTGATCGCCACCGCGTCGCTCGAACTGGGCATTGATATCGGCGACGTCGATCTGGTCTGCCAGATGGGTTCGCCGCGCGCGATCGCGCCGTTCCTGCAACGCGTCGGGCGCTCGGGCCACCATGTCGGCGGCATGCCGAAAGGCCGGCTCTTTCCCACTTCGCGCGACGACCTGATCGAATGCGCGGCGCTGCTCGATTGCGTGCGGCGCGGCGAACTCGACGCGCTGCGCATTCCGCGCGCGCCGCTCGACGTGCTCGCGCAACAGATCGTCGCGGAGGTGTCGAGCGCCGAATGGAGCGAAGACGCGCTCTTTGAGTTGATGCGCCGCGCCGCGCCCTATGCGGACCTCACGCGCGAGCAATACGACGCGGTGCTGCGCATGCTCGCCGAGGGCTACACGAGCCGCAACGGGCCACGCGCCGCGTACATTCATCGCGACGTAGTGAGCGGGACGTTGCGCGGCCGGCGCGGCGGCAAGCTCGTCGCGGTCACCTCGGGCGGCACGATTCCTGAGAACGCCGACTATGCGGTGATACTGGAGCCTCAGGCGATCAATATCGGCACCGTCAACGAAGACTTCGCGGTCGAAAGTCTTGCGGGCGACGTGTTTCAGCTCGGCAACGCGTCGTACCGGATTCTGCGGATCGAAAGCGGCCGGGTGCGTGTGGAGGATGCGCAGGGCCAGCCGCCCAACATTCCGTTCTGGCTCGGCGAGGCGCCAGGCCGCAGCGACGAACTGTCGTTCGGTGTCGCGCGGCTGCGCGAGCAGATCGGGCGCCTGCTTGCGGCCGGTAGCGCCGATAGCACCGACACCGCCGACCCCATGCCCGCGCGTCTCGAACGCGCGATCGACTGGCTTATCGCAGAACTGGGTCTTGATGAAGCTGCGGCGCGCCAGATCGTCGACTACCTCGCGCGGGCGCGCGCCGCGCTCGGCGTGTTGCCGACGCAGGACACGCTCGTGATGGAGCGTTTCTTCGACGAATCGGGCGGCACGCAGCTAGTGATTCATGCGCCGTTCGGCAGCCGCGTGAACCGCGCGTGGGGCCTCGCGCTGCGCAAGCGCTTTTGCCGCCAGTTCAACTTCGAACTGCAAGCCGCCGCGACCGAGGACGCCATCGTTCTGTCGCTGACCGGCAGCCATTCGTTCGTGCTCGATGAAGTGTGGCGCTATCTGCATTCCGCGAGCGCCGAGCATCTGCTGATCCAGGCGCTGCTCGACGCGCCGCTTTTCGGCGTGCGCTGGCGCTGGAACGCGACCACCGCGCTCGGCCTGCCCCGCTATACCGGCGGGCGCAAGACGGCGCCGCAATTGCAGCGCATGCGCAGCGAAGATCTGCTGACAAGCGTGTTTCCCGAGCAGGCCGCGTGTCTCGAGAACGTGGTCGGCGAGCGCGAACTGCCGCGTCATCCGCTTGTCGACCAAACCGTCGACGACTGCCTGCACGACGCAATGGACAGCGAGCGCTGGATCGCGCTGCTGCGCCGTATCGAAAGCGGCGACGTGCAACTCGTCGCGCGCGATCTGCCCGCGCCCTCCCCGCTCGCCGCCGAAATCCTCAACGCGAAGCCGTACGCGTATCTCGACGACGCGCCCATCGAAGAGCGCCGCACGCAGGCCGTGCTCAACCGCCGCTGGACGGATCCGTCGAGCGCCGACGACCTGGGCGCCCTCGACGCTGACGCGATTGCCAGCGTGCGCGACGAAGCATGGCCTCAGGCGCGCAGCATCGACGAAATGCATGAGGCGCTCACGGGCCTCGCGTGCGTGACCGAAGCCGAGGCGCGCAACAACGAGGGCTGGCCGGAGTGGCTCGCTTCGCTCGCGCAATCGGGCCGCGCGACCCGCCTGCAGATAGCCGCCGATGCGGCGTTATGGCTGCCCGCCGAACGCCTGACCTGCTTCGCCGCGCTGTATCCCGATACGGACGGCGCACCGCGCTTCGCGCCGCCGCTCACCGCACCCAAGGGCTACACGGATGAATGGAGCGCCGACGACGCCCTGCTCGACGTGCTGCGCGCGCGGCTGACAGGCTTCGGCCCGCTGCCCGCCGGCGCGATTGCAGACACGTTGAGGCTGCCGCAGCCCGCGGTCGATCAGGCGCTCGTGCGCCTCGAAGCCGAAGGCTACGTGATGCGCGGCCGCTTTACACCGCAAACCAGCGACGACGAATGGTGCGAACGGCACCTGCTCGCGCGCATTCATCGCTACACCGTCAAGCGCCTGCGCCGCGAAATCGAGCCGGTGGAACGCCACGACTTCATGCGCTTTCTGTTCGAATGGCAGCACCTCACGCCGGACACGCGCAGCGAAGGCCGCGAGGCGCTGGCAGCCGTGCTCGAACAGATGGAAGGCTTCGAAGCCGCGGCCAGCGCCTGGGAGGAAGACATTCTGCCCGCGCGCGTGAAGGCGTACTCGAATACTTCGCTCGACGAACTATGCCGGGCGGGCAAAATCGTGTGGACGCGGCTCACCGAGCGTTCGCGCAGCGCCGCCGGTCCGGTGCGCGCCACACCTATCGTTCTGTTGCCGCGCGCCCAGGTGCGCGCCTGGAGCGCGCTCATCGACCCGGCGCGTCAGCCCGAACTCTCGGCGCGCGCGCAATCGGTTCACGACGCATTGTCGGAACATGGCGCGATGTTTTTCGACGAACTGCTGCACGAGCTTCGCGTATTGCGTATAGAGCTGGAGAGCGCACTCGGCGAACTGGTTGCGGCCGGTCTCGTCAACTCGGACAGTTTCGCGGGCCTGCGCGCGCTGCTCAAGCCGGCTGCGAAACGCAATGCCTACTCGGGTAGCCGCCGTGTGCGCTCGAGCGCTTTGATAGGAGGAATGGACGACGCGGGCCGCTGGGCGCTCGTCAACCGGCGCCGCTCGGCTGCAGCAAGCGCGCAAGCCGACGACGCCAAAGCGGAAGTCCAGCAGCAACCGTCGCAGCAACGCCGCCAGTTGTCGCCCGAGATCCTCGAACATGTCGCGATGACGTTGCTGCGGCGCTACGGCGTCGTGTTCTGGCGTCTGCTCGCGCGCGAAGCGGACTGGATTCCGCCATGGCGCGATCTGCTGCGGGTGTATCAGCGGCTCGAGGCGCGCGGCGTGATTCGCGGCGGACGCTTCGTGAATGGACTCGCCGGCGAGCAGTTCGCGTTGCCCGAAGCGATACCGCTGCTGCGCGAGGTGCGCCGACATGCGAACGACAGTGCTTTTGTGTGCGTCGGCGGCACCGATCCGTTGAATCTGGCGGGCACGCTGCTGGTCGGCGAACGCGTTGCGGCGGTGGCCGGCAACCGCGTGCTGTATCGCGACGGCATTGTTGTGGCTACGCTTGTGGCGGGCGCCTTCTGGTTCGACGCGTCGGTGGAGGCCGATCCTGTCGAACGCGAGCGCGCGCGCAGCTGGCTCACGCGACGGTTCTAGCCCCCAATCGGGCAGATGCGCGCCATGTAGAGAATGCCTTCCCTGGCATCGTTCGGACTGCCTCTTTTACCGATTCATGCGCGTGCCACAGAAGCGCGCGTCATTCATGTTTTATGTCCCGAATTTCAACCGCTTCGCTACAATGAGCGCGTCTTTAAGTATGATGAAGACTGTCTGCCGCTATCCGCCATCATGGCCGAAACGGCACACCGCCCGGGGATCCCATGAATGACGACCAACACGAGCAGGTGCTTTATGCGCAGTTCGGCACAAGCAGCCCTTGCTGGCGTCTGTCGAGCGACAGCAATGCGCTCGAACTGACGCCAGTCACTGGCGACGTGCCGGCCAACGTGGCCATTCCGCTGAATCCCCAGCAGGCAGCGCAAATCCGTTGCCTAACGGGCATCACGTCGCACGTGGTTCTCGACGTGCGAATGTTCGGCGAGCCGCTGCGCCTGCACCTGGTCGGCAGAAAAATCAACGGCAGCAACTGGGCGGGCACCGCCTCGGCTTATGACGACACCGAATCTGTCGCGCGCGATCTGATGCATGGTCTGTCGTTCGCCGAGCAGGTGGTGTCCGAAGTCAACTCGGTCGTGGTGATCGTCGACCGCCACGGGAGGATCCAGCGCTTTAACCGGCTCGCCGAAGAACTCACCGGCGTCAAGGAAGAGAACATCATCGGGCGCAACGTGTGGGCGCTTTTCATGTCCTCGGAAGACGGCGCCGCGTCGAGCCAGAACATTACGGGCTTCTTCAATCGCGGCGTGTCGTATGAAGTCGAGCGGCGCGTGAAGACGCTGCAAGGCGAGCGGCTCTTTCTGTTTCGCAACAAGTTCGTGCAAAGCGGCAGCGGCGTCGACGAGCAATACCTGATCTGCTCGGGCACCGACATCACTGAGGAACGTCTCGCGCAGGAACGTCTTACGCAGCTTGCGAACACGGATTCGCTCACCGGACTCGCCAATCGCAATGCGATCCAGGACAAGATCCGCACCGCAATCGAAGAAGCCGCGCCCGGCGAATCGGTAGGCGTGCTGTTTCTGGATCTCGACAACTTCAAGAAGGTCAACGATCACTACGGCCACGTGTTCGGCGACCGTCTGATTCGCGACGTATCGGCGGCAATCGGCACGTGCCTGAACGAAGGCGACACGCTGGCGCGGCTCGGCGGCGACGAATTCATCGTGCTCGCGGCCAAAGGCGCCGCGCACGAACTGGAAGCAACCGCGCAGCGCATACTCGAGCGCATGCGCACGCCGTTCAGCCTTGGGCTCGTGGAGGTCTATACGGGCTGCTCGATCGGCATCGCGCGCTATCCGGAACACGGCGACAACCTGGAGTCGCTGATCCGCTCGGCCGACACCGCGATGTACGTCGCCAAAGACGAAGGCAAGCGCACCCACCGCGTGTTCTCTCCGGAGATGAACCGCAAGGTCGCCGAATACATGTGGCTCGACACGAACCTGCGGCGCGGGCTCGAAGAAGGCCAGCTGATGCTGCACTATCAGCCGAAGCTGCTGCTTTCAACCGGCGCGGTGCAAGGTGTGGAAGCGCTGGTGCGCTGGAATTCGCCCGAACGCGGGCAGATCATGCCGGCCGAGTTCATTCGTTATGCCGAAGAGTCGGGCCTGATCGGCGTGCTCGGCCGCTGGGTCATGCAAACAGCCGCCAAGCAGGCCGCCAAATGGAAAGCAGACGGCTACAACCTGCGCATTGCGATCAATGTGTCGGCGCGGCAACTGGTGGACACGGCCGTGGTCCGGCATTTCACCGAAGCGCTTGCCGAGGCCAGGCTCGATCCCTGCCTCGTCGACGTCGAACTCACCGAAAGCTGTCTGATCGAGGACGAAGCCGCCGCAATCGACCTCATCAAGCAGTTCCGTGAGATCGGCGCGCAGGTGCATCTGGACGACTTCGGGACCGGCTATTCGTCGCTGTCGCAACTGGGCCGCATTCCGCTCGACGTGATCAAGCTCGACCGCAGCTTCGTGCGTTCGATCAACGCCGACCCCAAAGCGCAAGCGCTGGTGCGCTCGATGGTCGTGGTCGCGCAGGAACT
Organism: Burkholderia sp. WSM2230; assembly: GCF_000472445.1. GTDB lineage: Bacteria > Pseudomonadota > Gammaproteobacteria > Burkholderiales > Burkholderiaceae > Paraburkholderia. The sequence goes on along the minus strand of NZ_AXAJ01000001.1, from coordinate 845,208 downwards.
CGGTTTCAAGGTGGTCGCCGAAGGGATCGAGACGGAGTCGGAAGAAGCGTTCATGAAGGGGCTCGGTGTCGAATATGTGCAGGGCTACCTGTACGCTCACCCGATGCCCGCCGCGGATTTCGAGCGCTGGTTGCAGGACCGGCAGAAGCTCAGGCTGATCGCCTGAGCTTGCGAGCCTCGACACACGCGCCCGGGCCGCACGGGCGTTGATTCAGCCGAAGTTGGCCGCGCTCGCGGCCGTCTGCCGCAGGTTGGAAGTGCGGCGGTTTTGCAGCATCACGAGCCGCTCCATGAAGGCGAGGTCCTTCTCTTCGATCATGAACGCGGCGTCTACCCAGTCCTCGGTGATTTCCATCAGTTCGGCGCGCGGCAGTTGCAGTACGCGCTGGCGCGCCCGCAGCATCGCGCGGATGCCGTTCATTTTCGGCTTGAGCGTGTCAATGAACGTGCGGGTCGCCACATAAGCGTCGCCGGGCTCGAACAGCTGATCGACGAGTCCCTTGTCCCGATGCCACTCCGCGGTATGCGATTCGCCCCCGCCGATCAGTTCCTCGGCGAGGCGCATGCCCACCTTGCGCGCGACGAGCGAATAGCCGCCCATACCGGGGAACAGATTGAACGCGATTTCGGGAAAGCCCATGCGCGCGTCCGCTTGTGCAAGCAGGAAATGATGCGCGAGCGCCGCCTCGAAGCCGCCGCCGAGCGCCGTGCCCTCCACCATCGCAATCGAGATCGCGCCGGTGTCGAAGCCGCGCGCCGCGGCATGAACGCAGTCGACGCAGGCGCGCGCGTACGCCATCAGCGCCTGGCGCTTGCCGGAGCGAATCGCGTCGGCGAAGAAATCGAGGTCGCCGCCCACGTTGTAGATGTTCGGGATCAGGGAACCAGTCACCCAGAAGTCGATCGGCAGACCGGATTCGCGTGCCGCCTGCGCGAGCCCGAGAATGTCGTGGACCAGATCGAGGTTGAAACACGGACGCGGCTGCGCGCGCAGCATCATCCACATGACGTTGCGGCCTTCTTCGTAATAGGCGGAGATCTGCGACAGATTGCCGGCTTCGAGGAACGGGCGGCAGGCGTGGTGGTTTTGTAGATTCATTTGAGCGGTCCTTTAAGGTTAAACACTGATATTGCAATGCGAGCCTAAAACAGACCGGAATCCGATGGGAGCGGGATAACCAACAGAAGAATGCAAGGAACTGTCAAACCCTTGCAGAGCAGGCACCACCGCGGCACTTCTCAACGCGCAGGTGTGCGCTGCCCCGCAAACGCTTGCGCGACAGAAATGCGCGAGATAGGACGAAATTAGCCGCCGTCGGCGAATGGTCGGGCGGCGCGCACGAGAGGAAATGCGCCTTGCAAATGTGAAAGAAAAAGCAATGAAGCGGGATTAAAGGCCGATTAGATGACGCAGTCGAAATCGCCGCTTGCGAATAGAGTGCAATTCGTGAGCTAGCAGACAGAATATCTATAACGCATGAATTGCGGACGGCGCGCCGGGCGATGAAGGCTACTTCAGCGACGCCGGAGAGCGCACGATCTCGTCCGCGCTCATGCCGGCGGCGAGCGCCGCCGCAGAGCGCGTTGCAACCTCAGGGCGCGGCGGCAATCACCTGGGCGACCGCTGCCGTCAGCTTCTTGCCGTACGGCACGTGCAGGAACTCGTTGGGCCCATGCGCGTTCGATTTCGGCCCCAACACGCCGCACACCATGAACTGCGACTTCGGAAAGCCCGCCTTCAGCACGTTCATCAACGGGATCGTGCCGCCCTGCCCCATGTACGCGACGTCGGCGCCGTAATGCGCGCGGGACGCGTCGTTTAGCGCAGTGGCGAGCCACGGCGCGAGTTCGGGCGCGCTCCAGCCGCTCGCCGCGCCGGCATCCGGCCTGAACGTAACCTTTGCGTTGTACGGCGGGTCGAATTCGAGCAGCGCCTTCAGCTCCGCGACGGCCTTTTCGGCTTCGAGCAGCGGCGGCAGGCGCAGCGACAGCTTGAACGCGGTGCGCGGACGCAGCACGTTGCCGGCGTCGGCGAGCGCGGGCAAGCCGGCCGCGCCGGTCACCGAAAGCGACGGACGCCACGTCGAATTGAGCAGCGCCTCTTTCGGATCGGTCGTGGTGGGCAGCACCTGGCGGCCGTCCTGGCCGCAAGCCCACGGCAGCTTCTTCCAGACATCGTCGCCAAGAATTTGCGCGGTGGCTTCGGCTTCGCGCAGACGGTCCGCGGGAATCGGACAGTGAAAGCCCTTGGGCAGCAGCGTGCCGTTGGCGGCGTCCTCGAGGCGGTCGAACAGTTGCCGCATGATGCGGAAGCTCGACGGCGCAATGCCGCCGTAGCCGCCCGAGTGAATGCCTTCATCGAGCACCTGCACTTCCAGATCGCCGGCGACAAGTCCGCGCAGCGACGTGGTGAGCCACAACTGATCGTAATTGCCCGCGCCCGAGTCGAGGCACACCACGAGTCCGACGTTGCCGAGCCGCTCGCGCAACGCGTCGACATACGGCAGCAGGTCGTAGCTGCCCGACTCCTCGCAGGTTTCGATCAGACCGACGCAACGCGGCCGCTCCACGCCTTGCGCGTCCAGCGCGGCGAGCGCGGTGATGCTCGCGTAGATCGCGTAGCCGTCGTCGGCGCCGCCGCGGCCGTAGAGCTTGCCGTCTTCCAGCTTCGGCGTCCACGGGCCGAGGTCGCTGCGCCAGCCGTCGAATTCGGGCTGCTTGTCGAGGTGGCCGTACAGCACGATGGTTTCGTCGCTGCCCGAACGCGTAGCCGGCGTCTCGAAGAAGATCACCGGCGTGCGGCCCGGCAAACGCACGATCTCGAGCTTCAGGCCGCGCACCGGCTGCTGCTCGACCCATCGCGCGGCATCCGTAATCACGCGCTCCAGGTAGCCGTGCTTCACCCACTCGGGATCGAACGCGGGGCTCTTGGCGGGCACCGCGATGTAGTCGGTCAGCGCGGGCACGATCTCGTCGTTCCATTTGCGGTCCACGAATTCGCGGAGCGTGTCGGGGTTCAGGCGCTGAGCCTCTCGGGTCGTATCGTCGGAGATCATGATGGCAGTCCGTAACGGTTTCGTTCACTCGAAACGAACATGATAGTCCTGATGCTGCGTGCGCTGAAGTATTCGCGGCTTGGCCGCGATTGCTGGGGCGGTGGAAAGCTGGCGGCGCGCGCGGCGACGCGCACGGTGGGCGGGGCGGCCGCGCATGCAGCTCATGTGCGCGGCGGACAAGTCGGCCGGGCGCCGGCCTCGCTTCCACGGCAAGCTTTCAGCCACGCTGCGCGCGGCAAACAATCGCGCGACAATTGGCATATCGGCCGCGTGCGTTGCACGAGTTGCATGGGCGGCCGCGTTTAGCGGGCCGGCGGTTCGATCGCCGGCTGCGCAGCAAGTCGCGTCTCGGGGAGGCGGCATATGAATGAGCGAGTTGCCATTCAGATCATCGCCGTGGTGATCGCGCTGGCGCTGTATTTTCTGCCGGCGATCCTGGCCGATCGGCGCAAGCGCGTCGACGTACTGACACTTGCGCTTTTCAACGCGTGCCTGGGATGGACCGTGCTTGGCTGGCTGCTCGCGCTCTACTGGTCGTTGCAGCCGAACCCGCCGAAGAATCTCGCGGGCGAGGTAGTGGAAAAACGCAAGCTGGTGCGTATGCGCGCGTTTTCGTCCGCGCTGCTGCTACGCGTACAGCGGCGCGATACGACGCGGGACCACCCGCAGGAATAAAGCGACGCTGAGCGCTGCCTTCACGCCGCGCGGCTCATGCGGTTCCACCGCACCGAGCCGGCCGGAATAGACCGCGGCTCAGCGCGGACGCTGGCAGGCGCGAACATTTCGCGGCGCAATTCGCCGTGGTCGTCGAACCATTCGCAGATCAGCCACTCGCCAGGATTGAGCGCCACCGGGCCCGCATACGTCACTGTCATGCGCGGGCCTCCGTCTTTCAACGTGACGACGTCGCCGGTGGTGAAGCGCGCGGGAAGCGGTGTGAGTGCGTCAATAGTAGCGGTCAGCATTTTCAATCCTCTACGGAACCGTTTGCAGTATTCAAGTCATTGCGCCGTGTATCGACTACGACCAACTGAGGGATGCCTCTAAAACGCGCTCAGACTAACAATTGAAAATGAAGACGGCAAGCGCTTTTTATTAATACCGCACTCATAAGCGCGGGAAAGGCCATTTGCCGCACTGCAATTGCGGGTTATACCGGAGGCCGCCACCACAAAGCCTCCGAGCCCAATTGTGTGGGACCGTACAGAGCGCAAGAATTACTGCCCGGCCTGAGTGCGCAGTAGAAAGTGCATGGACAAAAAATGCTTCAAATCTGAAACACATTTGAAGCGGATCAGGGTTGTTACTATTTGCCGCGGCTCCCGAATTACCTATGAACGAGCCGATTATTCGTAAATGGCGCGGCAATTAAAATGAAATCCGTGTGAAACCGGTTAATTATTTTTGTGCTGTTACAGCGATGAAAACGATTACTCCCGCGCGGTTTTAAAGCGTGCGTGCGGCACGGCGCAACGTGAGTTGCTGATGCCGCACGAGCAGCACGCTCAAGCCGATGCAGACGAACATCAGCGCTGCGTTGATCGCGAGGCTCAACTGGAACGCGTGCGCGTATGCGGCGGGCGTAGCGCTCGCGCCGCTCGCACCCGTCAGTCCCGTCGCGCCTGTTACCCGCGTCGCGCCCGTCGCGCCGAGCGCGCCGAAGAACGCGCCGCTGATCGCAGCCGTGCCGAACGCCGAGCCGATCTGCAAGGTCGACGAAACCACGCCCGACGCGAGCCCGGCCTTTTCAGGCGCGACTTCCAGCAGCGCGATGCGCATGATGGAAGGCAACAGCAGACCATGACCGACGCCCGCGCACACGAGACCCGCGTAGAACGCGAGGTCCGGCGCGGCGGCTTCGGTCGCGGCCCAGCCGGTGATGGCGAAGCCCAGCGTCATCAGCGAAAAGCCGAGCGTGAGCACATGGCTGCCGATGCGCTTGACGACCGCCGGCGAGGTCAGCGGCCCGATCACGAAGCCGATGGCGAACGGCATGATCGCGACGCCCGAGGCAAGCGGTGTCCAGTGCAAGCCCGTCTGCAAAAAGATGCCGTAGGTGAGGAAAAATGCGCTGTTGCAATAGAACAGGAACGCGAGCACCAGACCGAGTGCAAACGCGCGATTGCGAAACAGCTGCAGATCGACGAGCGGGTTCCCGCCGGCCCGCTCCACGCGCTTTTCGGTGATGACGAAGAGCGCCAACGCGGGCACCGCGAGCGCGAACATCGCGAAGGTCCACGCGGGCCAGCCGGCTTCGCGGCCGTGCGTCATCGGGTAAATCACGAGCAGCAGCACCGCGGAAAGCAGCGCCACGCCCTTCATGTCGAGGCTGGTGCGCGTGGCTGGCTGATTTTCAGGCACGAACTTCCATGTGCCGAGAAACGCCGCGATGCCAATCGGAATATTGATCAGGAAGATGATGCGCCAGTCGAGGCCGAACGGGCGATAAGTGATGAGCGCGCCGCCGCCCAACTGCCCGACAATCGACGAGAGGCCGAACACGAAGCCGTAAAAGCTCATCACGCGCGTTTGCTGATGCAGCGGCACGACGGCGCGGATGGTCGCCAGCACCTGCGGCGCCATGATCGCCGCCGCCATGCCCTGGACGATGCGCGAGATCACCAGCATGTGACCGCTCGTCGCGAGGCCGCATAACGCCGAGGCGACCACGAACGCGGCCATGCCCGCCATGAACATGCGGCGCCGGCCGAACAGGTCGCCGAGCCGGCCGCCGGTAATCAGCAGTACCGCATACACGGAGGCGTAAGCCGACACAACGAGCTGCAGTTGCGCGTCGGTCGCGTTGAGGCCGCTGCGAATGGACGGCAGCGCGAGATTGACGATGAAGTAGTCGAGCGGCGCGAGGAAAGCGCCCACGAAGAGCACGGCCAGCGCCAGGCCCTGACGTTCGAAACGCGGCGCCGGTCGATCGGCGACTGGTGCGGGTCGTTTTGGGTCCTCGCTCGCGCTTCTGCTTCTGGTCCTGCTTCGGTTCCCGTCTTCAGCCACGCCATGCCTTGCAGCCGCAGGCGCGCTCTTTGCCGCGGCGCTTGCTGCGACACGGCCCGGGCACACCGCAACGGCAGCGCTAGCGGCACCGCAGCCTGGCACGTCTGCGACGCCATCCGCCCCGGCGAATATTGCGGATGAAGACTTGATCGGTTCAGATTTCATGACTGATCGTTCAATAATCAGGCAAAAAAATTAGACGAGAGCCCGCATCGCGACATCCACGATACCGGTCAGCGCGTCTTCCTTGTGCGCGACCCGGCCTAGCACGCGCAGCCCTTGCATGACACACAGCAGGAAATCGCCGGCGGCTTTTTCATCGAGCGTGGAGTTGAAGGCCCCGCTTGCCTGGCCGCGAATTACCGAGGCCGCCAGCAAGGTCGCCATGCGGCGCTGGATGGCGGCAACACGGCTGCGCAATTCCTCGTCGCCGGGCTGCATTTCGAGCGTGGTGTTGGTGATGAAGCAGCTACGCTCGCCCGACAGCGCGCAGGCGACCCGCGCGTAATGCAGCAGCGCGTTGCGCAGCGCCTCTTGCGGCGGCACCGGCGCATTCAGCCGCTCAGCGAGACGGGCCACCGAGCCCTCGGCGTAATGGTCCAGCGCGGCGAGCATGATGCCGTGCTTGTCGCCGAACACACCGTACAGGCTGCCGCGCAGCAGGCCGGTGGCTTTGCACAGGTCGTCGATGGAGGTGGCGTGATAGCCGTGGTTCCAGAACACCTGACTCGCGCTGGCGAGCACGGCGTTTGTATCGAACTCGCGTGGACGGCCACGCGGGCATATTTCGCCCGCTTTTTTCCGCGACGAATTGGGTTGACCAGGTGGCTTCATGCGACCAATATTATGACTAGCCGTTCAAGAAATCAACCCGAGATTCCGTAGATCGCCCGTACGGGTGTTGTCCCTGCAAAATTGAGCAATAGGCTTGGGAAGTCCGCTGAATGGCTGTCCAGGAGACCTCGAAAAATGAAAGCCGTTCTAATACTTCATGTGTCGCAATCGCAGCCGCGCACGGTCGCCAGGCGCCTGATGTCACATATACACGTCGTCTCCATTGAATGTTTCAAGAAGCGCCTCAACGGCTTGTGCCTGCAGTGGACCTGCAAAAATTCGGGTGAATCGCAGGCTTCTGGCCATTTTCGAGCGGCGCGACCTTCTTTGGCCCTCACGCGTCCACGATCACTTCAAACCCGCCGTAGATCAGCCGCTTGCCGTCGAAAGGCATCGGATTGGTGTCGGGCTGCAGCCGTGGGTCGGCCATCACCGCTTTCATTCCCTCGTCTCGTGCCTGACGCGAAGGCCAGACAACCCAGGAGAACACCACCGCCTCGTCATGCTGCCGTTTGACCGCCATCGGAAAAGACGTCACCTTCCCTTCCGGGACGTCATCTCCCCAGCACTCGACCACCTTCAGTGCGCCGTGCTCCCTGAAGACGGCCGCTGCCGATTCGGCATGCTTCCTGTACGCTTCACGATTGGCCGTGGGCACCGCGGCGACAAATCCATCTACGTAAGTCATGAACGATCTCCGTTCGCGTTAAAAGTGAATAGGGGCGCAAAAGCGACGTCGGGACCGCATTGCCACAACCGCCGTCCTATACACACGACGAACGACGCTTTAGGAAATCGACAAAGCTCACGATATATTTCGAGGTCCTCCGAAACTCACACTCGCGGGGAACGCATCTGACCATGCTGAGGTGCGGAGCCGTGCGTTTGGGTGGTCTCGGAGTCAACCTCACAACACTCTCTAGCCTTCTGCTTGCTAATAGATCGACCAGTGCAAACCCAAGCAAAGCCTTCGGGGCGAGTAACGGAAGTCTTAGAAAACCAGCGGGCGACGCTCGCCGGACCATGCTTCCCAGTCGAAGGGCGGCTCGTCCCGTGAGCAGCCTTCCGGGCGCGGACGACGAACGGTAGGAAGCGGCCGCAAGCACCGAGATGCAGTCGTTGTAGCCCAAACCGACGACCGGGTTGACGACAGCGTCGCAGAATCAGTAAGGGAAACTGCCCTCATGAAACCCGACCGCTAGACGCCGAACCATTACGTCGGAACACTCCCGGCATGACAGCTCATCGCACCGACGCCGACCCACTCCTGCGGCTCACTGCAATGCCGCATCCCCCACATCTGGACTTCAAACGGTCATTTTCACCCGTACAGTGTGGCGGTTAAGCGGGCGGCATTGCGTAGCCCATTGACTCCCGGACAGCTGCTTTCGACTACTTGGCGAAGTTCTGTATCGATGCAGTCGTCGAACCACGGGCGTCACCGGGTTTTCCGCTCATCCTGCAGGCGCGGGGCAGACGCTCCCAGTCGCGACGATCCGGTCAGCAGCGACGCGCAGGAACGCGAGGAAATCGCTGGCGGGCAACGGGCGGCTTAACAGGAAGCCCTGCATTTGATCGCAGGCAAGTTCGCTGAGCTTACGGAATTGCGACTCCGTCTCGACACCTTCCGCCACGACCTCGATCTTCAGCGCGCGCGCGAGTGTGACGACGGCGGAAAGCAATGCGCTGCCGCGCTGGCCGCCGTCGTCCAGATCGCGCATGAACGAGCCATCGATCTTGATCTGATCAAACCTGAAGCGCTGCAGATAGCCGAGGCTCGAATATCCGGTGCCAAAATCGTCGATGGCGACGGTATAGCCGCGCGATTGCAGCGCGTCGATCGTACTGCTCGTCTTTTCGATGTTCTGCATCGCCGTCGTTTCCGTAATCTCGAACATCAGGCGACACGGCTCGACGCCGGCCGCGCCGGTCAGCGCATCGATGCGGCCCACCAGGTCCGGTACGCTGAACTGGATCGGCGAAAGATTCACCGCCACAGGAATCGGAGGCAGTCCTTGCGCGTCCCATAGCGCAATGTTGCGACAGACATCGCGCAGAACCCAGTCGCCGATCTCGACGATAAGGCCGGAGCGTTCCGCAATCGGTATGAATTCCAGCGGAGGAATCTCGCCGAGTTCCGGATGATGCCAGCGGATCAGCGCCTCGACGCCCGTCAGCGATTGCGATGCAACGCTGAACTTCGGCTGGAATGACATGCTCAGTTCGCCGGCGCTCAATGCACGCTGCAGATCGCGTTGCAGAATCAGCGACCTGAGCGCGGTGTGGTTCATCTCGGGCTCGAACACGCGGAACGTGTTGCGCCCGCTTTGCTTGGCGGCGTACATCGCTGCGTCCGCGCTATGCAAAAGTTCGTCGGCGTTACCGCCGTCACGAGGATAGGACGCGATGCCGATGCTCGCGCTCACGCGCAGCGGCAATCCGTTGACGACGATCTCCTCGCCCAGGCGCCGCAGGACCCCGTTCGCAACCGTCACGGCGGCCGACGCATCGGTCGTGTTCTCGACCACGATCACGAATTCGTCTCCGCCGAGCCGTGCGACCATGTCGGTGTGGCGCAAGTCCTGGCGCAGGCGCTCAGCGCACACTTGCAGCAAGTCGTCGCCGACGCTGTGGCCAAGCGAATCGTTGATCGACTTGAAGCCGTCGAGATCGATGAAGAGCACCGCGAACGGCGATTCCCTGCGCGCAGATTCGGCGACCGCCTGCTCGATGCGTAACGCAAGTTGCTGGCGGTTGGGGAGATTCGTCAGCGCGTCGTGCGTGCCGAGATACTGCAGCTGCCGGGTCGCGCGCCTGAGGGAAATAGAGAGGCTGCTGGTATGGAAGCCGAACAATGCGAGTGTACCGACCAGCACTGTAAATGACGTCGCCGTGACGACGAGCGCAAGCCAGTTCGCATCGAGCTTGCCACCGGCGAGACAAAGGCTGCCAGCGGCGAAGTTGGCGGCGCTCATGCCGAAATAGTGCATTCCCGTGATCGCGAACGCCATGATCAGGGCGGCGCCGAGCCGCTTGACAACGAGATTCTCCACGTCCGACGCGCGCAGCGTGAAAGCCAGCCAGAGCGCCGCCATAGAAGCGCCGATCGCCACGCCCACCGAAAGCGCAACTCGCCAGATCGTGTATTCGATTCCCGGCGACATTTGCATCGCCTGCATGCCGGTGAAGTGCATCGCGGCCACTCCGGCGCCCATGACCGTTCCGGCGACGCACAGACGCCTGCGCGACAGCGCGCCGCGACTCGCGGTGGCAAGCGCGATGAACGATACGCTGATCGCGAGGAACAGCGACGCCGCGGTGATCGAAAAATCGTAGCCGACCGCGATCGGCAGCGAGAACGCGAGCATGCCGATGAAGTGCATCGACCAGATTCCGACGCCCATCGACACCGCGCCACCGACGAGCCATAGCGGCCGTCTTTTCGCGCTCGTAAGCGCGTTCAAGCCACCGGACAGCTCCATCGCCGTGTAGGACGCAAGGAATGCGACCACCAGGGACAGGCAGACCAGCAGCGGGTTGTAGACACCAGTCATCGACCCTCTCTCTTTTCGTATCGTTCTTTTGCGACCGATTCTTCTTGCACCCCGGCCCTGCTTCGGCGAGCCGCGAATCAGCACCCGGCGTTATCTTCCTGCCGTTATCTGTCTATCGGCAAGCTATTGGATAACTTTATGATTTGGCCGCCATTACGAGCGATTCGTCTTAAATGGGGGAGGCTTCAATTCGCGCGCTTGCGAATGTCGCGCAGGGACGCATGGGCGTTAAGACCCTGGCTTTGCGCCGTCCACCCGCCGCCAGCATCGGCCACGCGCCGGGCGCGCAGCCGTCGATACGACTCGTGCCGCGAGTCGTGAAAATAGTATTCGAACGAATGCGCGCCCAAGGCTGTGCCTGCATACGCATCAATCCCCCCGAGCGAACGGCGTCGGCAGCATCCGCCTGATGCTCGAAGATCACTCGACAAGTGTTCTCAGCGCGGCGTCGGCCACTTATTTTCGGCAGCAGCAAAGAACTGATTGAGCTCGTTGCCGCTTGCCGCGTCCGTCGTGTAGTTGAAGGTGCCCTGATCGCGTATCTCATGCGCGGCGCGCAGGAAGGCGCCGAGCGCCGCGCGCGCCAGCGAGCCGCCTACGCTCACGCGGCGCACGCCCATCGCGCGCAATTCGTCGAAGCTGAGCAGCACGCCCTGCAAACCCATCAACACGTTGACGGGGCGCTCGAGCGCGCCGACCACGGCGGCGATTTCCTCGCGCGTCCTGAGTCCCGGCGCATACAACACGTCCGCGCCGGCTTGCTCGTACGCCTGCAGGCGGCGGATCGTGTCGTCGAGATCGGGGCGGCCGGTCAGATAGTTCTCGGCTCGCGCCGTGAGGGTGAACGGAAACGGCAACGCCCTCGCTGCTTCCACCGCGGCGCGCACGCGCTCGACAGCGGCCTCGAACGGGTAAATCGGCTCGTCGGCGCGGCCGGTTGCGTCCTCGATCGAGCCGCCGACCACGCCCGCCTGCGCAGCCAGGCGGATGGTCTGCGCGCAATCTTCGGGCGCGTCTCCGAAGCCGTTCTCCAGATCGGCGCTGACCGGCAGATCGGTCGCGCCCGCTATTTCGGCGAGATGGACCATCATCTGCGCGCGGCCCACCGCGTTATCCGGCAGGCCGCGCGAAAAAGCATAGCCGGCGCTGCTCGTAGCAAGCGCCTTGAAGCCGGCCAGCGCGAGCAGCCGCGCCGAACCGATGTCCCACGGGTTAGGAATGACGAAGGTTTCAGGCGCTGTGTGCAGCGCCTGGAATTGCCCGGCTTTTTCGGCTTGAGTGGTCATCGCGATGGCATCGGTAAGCGCCGCGCCGGCGACATGCCGGCACTGCGGCGTGGGTTGCGCGAAAAATCTTCACGAGCGACGAGGCGAGACAAGGCGATCTGCACCGGCCTCGCTCGCCGCAAATCTGCTGAGCGCAGCTCGAGCTCAGGTTTCGAGTTTCGCGTCCATTGTGATGGTGGCGTTCAGCACCTTCGAGACCGGGCAGCCGGCCTTCGCGTCGGCGGTGGCCTTGTCGAATGCGGCTTTGTCGCCACCGGGGATTTTCACCGCCACATCGAGATGCACGGCCGTGATCGTGAAGCCGCCGCCATCCTTGTCGAGCGTAACCGTGGCAGTCGTGCCGATACGTTCCGGCGTAATGCCCGCTTTGCCCAGTTCGGCCGACAGCGCCATCGAAAAGCAGCCCGCATGCGCAGCCGCGATCAGTTCTTCCGGGTTCGTGCCGATGCCGTCCGCGAAGCGCGTGGAAAACGAATATTGAGTCTCCTTGAGGACGCCGCTGTCAGTGGAAATGGAGCCCTTGCCGTCTTGCAGACCGCCTTGCCAGACTGCTGATGCCTTGCGCTTCATCGCTCTCTCCTGTTTGTGCCCTGCTTCGCGCGCTGTACGACTGATGGCGATGCCCGCCGCAACGGTCCAGCCCGGATGTTCCGCGGCTTATGCATCGGTCGCGTGTGCGGCGCTGCGTGACGGGCGCGGACGTGGACCGACCTTCATCATAGGCGCTTCCGTGTGCCAATGCCGTGACTGCACCACACGCGACACATGCACACACGCCACGCACCCCACACGCCACAGGTGCCATAGGTGCCACACCAACACACGTGCCACACGTGCCACGGCGAACCGCGATGCCGCCGGCGAGGCTACTCCGCGAACGGCAGGCTGTCCTGACCAATGGCGCGCATATCGAACACGTTCAGCGTCATCGCGACGAGCGCGTAGTAACCGAGAAGCCCCACGAGGTTGATCACCACCTGATGCCCGAAGCGCCCCAGCGCCTTCTCGTATGTCGCGTCGGACACGCGCCGCGTGTCGTAGAGTTCGCTTGCAAAGTCGTAGATGAGCGCGTCGTCCGGATCCGCGAAGGCAGGCCGCCGGCCCGCGCGGATGGCCTCGACGTCGGCCTCGCGCACGCCGGCTTCGAGCGCAATCGGATAGTGGATGTACCACTCCGCCTGCGCCCGCCAGCGCGCCGCCGTTACCAGAATGGCAAGCTCCGAGAGGCGCAACGGCAAACCCGTGCGATAGCGGCAGAACGCGCCCAGGCGCTGCGCCTGCTGCGCGAGTTCCGGACTGTGAATCCAGCCGAGAAACGGTCCGTTCAGGTTGCCGCGCGGACCGGACAAAATCTCGTCGAGAACCGCCTTTTGTTCCGGCGTCGCATCGGTTATCTGGAAAGCGGGCAGGCATTCGGTCATGGCGGTCTCGCAAGTTGAAGATGGATGGAATCAGTGTGCAATTACCGGCGCGGGCTTGCTCGCCGTGCGCTCAGATCGTGGTCAGCGCGCCGTGAATCGCATCGGCCAGACGGCTCACGATTTCGTCGATGTCGCGCGCGGTGCAGATAAACGGCGGCGCGAGCAGCACATGATCGCCGATCTTGCCGTCGACCGTGCCGCCCATTGGGTACACCATCAAGCCTCGCGCGAATGCCTCGCGGCGAATCGCGGCATGCAGCTTGAGACTCGCGTCGAAAGGCGCCCTGGTCTCGCGGTCGCGGACCAGTTCGACGCCGACAAAAAGTCCGCGCCCGCGCACGTCGCCGATATGCGGATGCTGCGCATAATGCTCGCGCAACAGCCCGCGCAACTGTTCGCCGCGCGCCAGCACATTGGGCAAGAGGTTTTCTTCTTCGATCACGCGCTGCACCTCGAGCGCCGCGGCGCATGCGCAAGCGTGACCGATATAGGTGTGCCCGTGCTGAAAAAACCCCGAGCCGCCGACGATGGTCTGATAAATCCGCTCGCTCACCAGCGTCGCGCCGATCGGCTGATAGCCCGCGCCGAGTCCCTTTGCGATGGTCAGAAGGTCCGGCGCCACGCCGTCTTCCTCGCATGCGTACAGATAACCGGTGCGGCCCATGCCCGACATGATTTCGTCGAGAATCAGCAGTACGCCATAACGGTCGCACACCGCGCGAATCTTGCGGAAGTATTCGCGCACCGGCGGCACCGCGCCCGCGGTCGCGCCGACCACCGTTTCCGCGACGAAAGCCGCCACCGTGTCCGCGCCGAGTTCGAGGATTTTCTGTTCCAGTTCATCGGCAAGACGCTGGGCGAATTCGGTTTCCGTTTCGCCTGCGCGCTGCTCGCGGTACGCATAGCAAGGACTCACGTGATGCGCTTCGATCAGCAACGGCAGGAACGGCTCACGCCGCCACGCGTTGCCACCAATGGCGAGCGCCCCCAACGTATTGCCGTGATAGCTTTGCCGCCGCGCAATGAAATGGCGCCGCGCGGGCTCGCCCTTCTCCACGAAATATTGCCGCGCGAGCTTGAGCGCGGCCTCGATTGCCTCCGATCCGCCCGATACGAAGTACACGTGCTCGAGACCCGGCGGCGCGTGCTCGATCAGCCGGTCCGCGAGTTCTTCCGCAGGCTGTGTCGTGAAGAACGACGTGTGCGCGTACGGCAGTTGCTGCGCCTGGCGCTTGATTGCGTCGATCACGCGCTGATTGCTGTGGCCGAGGCACGAAACGGCGGCGCCGCCGGAGGCGTCGATATAGCGCTTGCCGGTCGAGTCGATGATTTCAATGCCGTCGCCGGCAACGGCAATCGGCAACGACTGCTTCGGAGAACGATGGAATACGGTGGACATGGCTTTCACTTGTAGAAGAAGTTGGCCGCGCTGAAAGCGCGGGCCCCCTGTGTCGTGCGCGGAATGAACGCATCGAAAACGCGCTGTCCTCGATCGCACGGTCCGGTATCGACTCAACAATCGGTACGCATTTATACGCTCAAACAACAAATGTTGTCAAATACTGCGCGCCGACATCACTGGCTATTGACCAGTGGACCAGTGGCGATCAGGGCACGTACGCGCCCTTGGCGTGCAGCGACTGTTCGGCGATACCCAGCTGTTCGACGGCGTCCGCGCCTTCGAGCGCGAGCAGATGCGCGACGAGCGATTCGGCGATGGCGGTGGCAGCCACCAGCGATGGAAAAAACGACGGGCTCTCGTGCGAGAAGATCAGCACCTTGTCGGCATTCAGTGCGATTGGCGAGACGGCGCTGTCGGTAATGGCAATGAGCTTGCTGCCCTTTTCCAGCGCGGCTTCCGCGACGCGCGCGGCTTCGACGGAATACGGCGCGAAACTGATCGCGATGGTGGCGCTGTCGCGCTCTACCGTGCGCAATTGCATTTCAAGCGTGCCCGCCTCGCCGTTGAGCAGCGACACCGACGAACGGAATAGCCGGTAGCCATAAACGAGCCCGAAAGCGACCGGGTAGCAGGAGCGGAAACCGGCAACATGGACGTGCGGCGCACGCCGCAAAAGCCGCGCCGCCTCGACGATCACTCGACCGTTGTGCGCGGCGGTGACTTCGAGATTATGTTGCTGCGCGACGAGCAGGTCGTTGGCGAGCGCCTCTTTCGATTTGACGAGCGAGCGCGCGCGGCTTGTCAGCGGTTCAGGCCGCGTGCGCAGGCGCGCGACGAACAGGTTGCGCAATTCGTTCCAGCCGGGAAAGCCGAGTTGCTGCGAAAGACGTACGAGCGACGCCGGTTGCACCTGCGCGCGCTCGGCGACCTTGCGCATCGACGAGACCGCGACTTCGTCCGGATGGTCGAGCAGAAAGCCCGCGCCCATCTGAAATTGCGGACTCAGTTCAGAGAAGCGCGCCCGGATCAGGGCGGCAAGCTGGTCGAAACTGTCTGGCATGCGAGGGGCCGGCGGAGGGTTGAAAAGACGACAACAAATGTTACCACCGGGCACGAAGCCGAAACACCGCGCGGCGCGTACTCCGGGCAAATCCCCATAAAGAACCGCCGCCTTGCGCCGTTAAGACAGGGAACCTAGCTCCGCCCCGCACTATCGAGCGGCACCATGGCAGTCAAACTTTCCGTTTCAGAGTCGATCCTCGCGACCCCGCCCGAACGTGGCGCAGCAGTGTCGCACACTATCCGCGCGCGCCTGTTGTCGACGCTTTTCGACAACCGGTGGCCCCTTGTCATTTCGATCGTCGCGAGCGCTTTCGTCGCGGTAATGGCTTATGTGCGCCTGCATCAGCCGTGGACCATGGTGTGGCTGTTCGCAGACGTGTGGCTATTGCTAGGACGCCTGAGCATCATCCACGCGTATGGCGTGCACCACGGCAAAGGCCCCGCGAGTCCCGGACCGTGGGCGGCCGCCTACGCTCCCTTGTGCGTCGCCACGAGCCTGATGCTCGGACTCGGGACGATGGGCTGCGTCAGCACCGCCGACACCACGCTGGGATCGCTCGCCATCATGGTTGCAGCGGGCATTCTCGGCGGCGTGGCCTCGAGAAACGCCGCGGTTCCGCGTCTTGCCATCGCGCAGATATGCGCCGTGTCGATACCTATCGGGATCGGCGCCCTGCTCTCGCCCACCGACGGTTCGTGGATCCTGATACCGCCTCTGCTTCTGTACGTCGCCGCGATGTCGTCCATCGTGCGGCGCCACTATCGCGGCCTCGTCGCGCTGATGATCGCCGAGCAGAACCACGCCGAACTCGCGGCGCGCTTCGATGCAGCGCTGACCCATATGCCGCATGGTCTGTGCACGCTCGACCGTGTGGGCAAAGTGGTCATTGCCAATAGCCGCACCGCACAGCTGTTCGGCGCGAGCGTCGACATGCTGAAACTGAACTTGCCGCTGCCCGAATTCATCGCCCATGCTGGCTTCGCACAGTTCGACGACACGCTACGCCAGCATTTCACCGACAGATGCACCGCATGGCTGCACGAGAAGCGTCGGCCGCTGGCGCTGGAACTGCGCAACGGGCGGCAGCTGGAATTGCGGCGAAACCCTGTTCCCGACGGCAGCTCCGTCGTCATCATCGAGGATGTGACCGAACGCCGGAATAGCGAAGCGAAGGTGCTGTATCTGGCCCGCCACGATTCGCTGACGGGGCTCGCGAACCGGCGCGAACTGCGCGAGCGCCTGGAGAAAAAGCTTGCGAGCGTCCACGCCCGGAGCGCGACGCGAACCGCGGTCCTGTTCCTCGATCTGGACGGTTTCAAGCAGGTCAACGACAGGCACGGCCATAGCGCAGGCGACGAAGTGCTGGAGACGGTCGCGGCGCGCCTGAGGCAGACGCTTCGACACGGCGAATTCGCGGCGCGCCTGGGCGGCGACGAGTTTGCTGTGATCGTCGAGGACGCGACGCTGCCCTCGATTGTCGCGATCGCGCAGCGCGTGATCCGTGAAGTAGCCAAACCGTATTCGCTCGCGGCGGGCGGCTCGATCAGCATCGGCACAAGCATCGGCATTGCGTTGGCGCAGGCGCAGGAACCTGTCGACGATCTCATCAGACGCGCCGACGAGGCGATGTACAGCGCGAAAAACGCCGGCAAGGGCACCTATCGGATTTCCCGCGAGGAAAGCGGGCAGCAGTCGGGAGCCGACTGCGACGCGAGCGTCGATACGGTGTAGGGATGCGCGAAACGAAGGCCTTGAGCGGCGCAATCCGCGTGCCGCTCACCGGAGCTACATGCTGCTCCACCCGCCCGCCGGCCACTCCCGGCGAGCAATAAAAACGGAGTATTTCCCCCCGATTGACCCGCGTTTCTGCGTGCGCTAAGAATTCCGTATGCATACCGGAAGGGCCTGTTCGGTCCTGCCCGTTCGCGAGGCCACGCGAGCGCCGAAGTCAGGTGGAGGACGCCATCATGCTCACGAGACTTTTCGCCATCGCAGCATGGGCTGTGACGTTCGCGGGAACGGCCTGCGCGCAGGGAACCGGTGCGGCCACCGGGACAGGCCACCAGCGTCAAGACGCGAATTCGACAGGCGCCGCGAGACCTCAAGTGCCGCCTTCCGCGCCGGCCTCGGCGGCGACCACCGGCAGCACATCGCTGTTGCCCGGCGCGGGCATTATCCTGGCGCCGGAGGACGGCAGGCCGCCGCGCCCCGAGGCGTCGCCAGGCACGCCGGCCAATCCGAGCGGCCTCAAGAAGCCGGATTGAGCACGAGCCGATCAATGGACCCGACGCGGCGGCACCGCCCACGCTCGGTGCCCAACGTCACAGAAGCGCGACCACCCGCACATCGCCCTGCTCCGCGGACGCCACCACCTTGTCGCCGATGCGGCGGAACGTGATCGACACCGAAGCGTCGCCCACCCGCAGGTCGCCCACTTCGAGCCAGTCGATGCCCTCAGGCAGCATCGGCTGTTCGATCAGCACCTCGCGGCGCTCGGCGTCGATCGTAATGCCGAGACACGCCTCCAGCATCATGAACGGCGAGCCCGCCGCCCACGCCTGCGGCAGGCAGGCAACCGGATAGGCGGTGGGCGGCTCGCCGCGCCGCCGCGGGAATCCGCAGAAGAGCTCCGGCAAGCGCATATCGAAATTCACCGCCGCCTGGAATAGCGCTTGCAGAAGACGCACCGCCGCTGCCTTGCCGCCGTAGTGCGACAGGCCGCGCGCACAGATCGCGTTGTCGTGCGGCCAGACAGAGCCGTTGTGATACGCCATCGGATTGAAACGCGACTGGCTCGCGGCGAGCGTGCGTACACCCCAGCCGGTGTGAAACAGCGTGGAGTCGAGCGCGCGCACCACCGCCTCGCCGCGCTCGCGCGAAGGCAGGCCGAAGGCCAGCAGGTGCCCCGCGTTCGATGCCATCACGCGACACAGTTCGCCATGTCCGTCGAGCGCGATGCCGTAGAAGCCCGACTCTTCCATCCAGTACTTTTCCTCGACGCATTGGCGCAGCTTTTTCGCCCGCGCCTTGTATTGCCCGGCCGCGTCGTGCAGGCCGCGCAACTTGGCGTGATGAGCCATCGTGTCAAAGGCCGCACTGGCATACGCCTGCACTTCGACGAGCGCAATCGGGCCATCGGGGAAGCGGCCGTCGGCATGGAACACCGAGTCGTGACTGTCTTTCCAGCCCTGGTTGGCGAGGCCGCCGTCCGACTCGCGCTGATAATCGAGCAGCCCATAGCGGTTCTTGTCGCATACGCCCGCGACCCAGCCCGCCGCACGCTCCAGCGCGGGCCACAACTCGTCGATCAGACCGACATCGCCCGTGCGGGCCGCATAGGCGCCCGCCAGCACGATGAAGAGCGGCGTGGTGTCCACGCCGCCGTAATACAGCGCAAACGGCACTTCGCCGGTGGCGGCCATTTCGCCCTTGCGCATCTCGTGCATGATCTTGCCGGGCGCGGCATCGCGAAACGGCGAGTTCTCATGCGCCTGATGCTCGGCCAGAAAACGCAGCACGCCGGCCGCCAGTTGCGGCTGCAACCACAGCGTCTGCAACGAGGTGATCACGGCATCCCGGCCGAACGGCGTGGAGAACCACGGAATGCCCGCATACGGATACGGCCCCGTCGCGAGGTCGGTGGTCAGCAAGCCAAGGTCCGCGAGCGAACGGTCGATCCATGCATTGAAAAGCGGATTGCTGGAGCGAACCCGCGCAGTCACGCGCCGCCGCTCGCGCATGACCAGGTGTGCGTCGACCAGCGCCGCGCGCACTGCCGCCCGGCCGACGCGCGGCCGCTCGGTGTCGATCTGCGACATGTGCGCTTCGCTCAGCGGATGCGTCGGCGACGACACGCCGGCGCTCGGCGCACCCGGTGATCTGGCCACCACCTGAACGGCGACCGACAGGTAAATCGATACGCATGCCTGCGCAGGCAGCTTGACCGTGTAATCCGCGCGGTTGGCAAAGAGCTTGTCGGGCTGCGGCGCGAAGGCAATCTGCACATTGCGCGCCACGTCGTCGAGGCCGACGTAGCCGAGCAGCACTTCGTCGTTCTCGACGCGCGCCGCCTCGACATGCCCTTGCCGCGGGCGCTTCAGGCCGCGCACCTCGAACATGTCGCGGAAGTCGCTATCGAACGAAATGGACAGCGGCACGATGGCGTCGCTCGTGCCGTAGTTGGTGAGTTCGATCGCCTCGTTCAGCACCGTGCCCGACAGCACGCGCACGCGTTCGACGTGGATCACGCCTTCCGGCGTGCTGTCGCCGCCGAGCGGCGGCAACGGGCGGTTGGTCAGATGCGCGGTGAACGACGTGTTGTCGCTGCTGACGCTGCCCGAGAGCAGCGAGGGCGCGCGGCCTCCGAACGTGAGGCGCAGTTGCGAGAGCACACGGGTATCGTTGACGAAGAGGCCGTCGTCGTGGCCCGTGATGTCGCCGAGAGGATCGTTGACGATGAAGGTGTCGCCCGACTTCAGCACGTGCTGCGTAGCGCTCGCAACGTTGAGATTTTCCGTCGGGATGAACGCGCCGTCCGGCTCGGGTTCGCGATGGTCGATTCCGCCCGAGTGGGACAGGCCGCCGAGGGCTTCAGGCTGCTGCATCAGGGTCGCTCCTATGGTTCGCTGCTGCGTATGCTTCACTTGCGGTGGCCGCCGGGTGGTGCAGGGACGTGCCCGGCCGTGCCCGGTCGCTTCCGATTGTAGAAGCTCTCGACTCGTCAGACGAAGTTATCACAGCGGAGTTTCGGTTTTTTTTCGATGGCACGCGACCTGCAGGCAGCGAGCATTCGCGCCTTACAGTGCCTTGTCGCGAATGTTGCGTCTGCAAGCTCGCGCGCGGCTTCGCCCGTTAAGCCATGCGTATGCGCACGCTGACAGCAACAATGTTTTGCCGTGCGGGTACTGAGTGAGCGCGAGGCCTTCTGCGATACTCCTTCGTGTTCCGCTAGCCCGGCGGACATGTCGCTGTGTTTGGCCCGCTGCACAGGCGGGCCTTTTTAATCGGCCAGAAGAACAGGAAGGACACGTATGAACGCCTCACTCGAAACGCTTTTCCCGGACCACGTCCATGCCGAAGACAGCGCCGTCAGCGCGCTGAACCATCAGGACATCGTCGTCGCGTTGTCGGCGGCTTTGAAGACGCAGAATGTGGCAGTGCTTCACATGCTCTACCCGCGCACCGACGCGCGCACGCATCGCAGCCTCGATGCGCTCGTCGACGTGTTACACGGACACGGTCTGCACGAAGTGGCCGACCTGATCGCGCACGAAGCGCACTATCTGCTGTTCAAGGATCCGGCGAAGGCGTGGAAAGCCTTTCATGAGATTCGCAACGACTCGCTCGCGATCGGCGTGCATCTCTACTATCACGGTCTTGTCGGCGAAGCGGCGGAGCGCGCGCTGGACACGGACGCGCATCGCAAGGCTTGAGTCATCCGCGCGGATGGGCCGGCGGTTAGTGGTGGGTGACTCGAAGGCCAACCTGCGCTGGTCGCTGCCACCGTCCCGTCATTCGCAAGCGAATTCGTCGAGCAGGCCACTCGCGGCCGCTGCGCCGGCGCCGCGCACGGCACACGTGAGCGGTTCGTCGGCAACGCGCACCTCGAGGCCGATCTCATGGGTGAGGCGCCGCTCGAGATTGGCGAGCAGTGCGCCGCCGCCCGTCAGCACGATGCCGTTGTGCGCGATATCGGTGACGAGCTCGGGGGGCGCCATTTCAAGCCCGCGCTTGACCGCACCGATCACCTGACGCAGCGGCCCCTCGATCGCGTCGGCGACATCGTGATTGCTCAACTGGACCGTGCGCGGCAGGCCGTCGTCCACACTGCGCCCGGTTGCGTTCATGTGTTCCGCGGGCACGTCGCGCACGGCGGTGCCGATGTTCTTCTTCACGTGTTCAGCGGTCTGCTCGCCGAGCAGCACACCGTACAGGTTGCGCACATAACTGACGATCGCCATGTCGAAGGCGTCGCCGCCCACGCGAATCGAACCGCTGTACGCGGTGCCGCCGAGCGTGAGCACGCCGACTTCGGTCGTGCCGCCGCCGATATCGACCACCATCGAACCGGTCGCCTCCGCCACCGGCAAGCCCGCGCCCACCGCCGAGGCCAGCGATTCGCCGATCAGGCTCACTTTCCACGCACCCGCCGAAACAGCCGCTTCCGTGATTGCGCGGCGCTCGACCTGCGTCGCCCCGGCCGGCACGCACAGCGTGAAAGCAGCGCGGCGGCTGAACAGTTGCCGCGGCCGGGCCATGTCGACGAATTGCCGGATCATGTGCTCGGCGGCGGAAAAATCGGCGATCACGCCGTGGCGCATTGGCCGCACGGCTTCCAGATTGCGCGGCGCGCGACCGAGAAGCTGGCGCGCCTCGGCTCCCACCGCCGCGACGCGTTTCGGGCCGCTTGACTGATCCTTCTGGAAACAGACGACCGACGGCTGGTTCAGCACGATGCCGCCGTCGTCGGTATAGATAAGGGTGTTGGCCGTGCCGAGGTCCACGGTCACGGCCTGGCGGAACAGTCGATCGAAAAGCGGGTGATGCGGCGTCGGTCTGGCCATAAGGAGGCTCTGTTGTGTCGCTCGGTAGCGTCGCCCGGCTGAGAGGTCAGCTCATGCGCGACGGTGTGGAAAATGCACCCCGGTCACCCAGGCCGCGGGCACTGCGCAGTCCCGCGACGGGCGTGATTTTCGTGCTATGAGCAGTTAACGGCAAGCCGGCCAATAACTTTAGAGCCGCTTTTCGCGCGGGCCGTGTCAATCGCGCGACAACGCGCCCAGCGTGCGTTCCAGCGCCGCTTCGCCGAGCGCGACGCCGTCCGCGCTGATCGTATGGCCGACGCCAGGCAACGCGTAGGCATCCACGGTGTAGCCCGCCGCGCTGAATGCGTCCGCGGCGTATTCGAGCTCCTGGACCGGGATCACCTCGTCTTCCTCGCCGTGAATCAACGTGAGCGGCGTGCCGTTGTGCGCGACGACGGGCGAAGCGAGCCGCCCCGAATAGGCGACGACGCAGGCGGCGCCCTCCGCGCTCGTCGCCGCATGATGCAGCGCCATGATCGAACCTTGCGAAAAGCCAACCAGCGAAAGGCGTCCGAAAGCAAGCTGCCAATGCGCGAGTTCAGCTTCGAGCATGCCGCGCAGGGCCGCGTAGGCCGCCGCCGCGCGCGCCTCGCGGTTGCCTTCGCTGATGTCGCGCAGGCTGAACCATTGACGGCCGCCGAATCCGCCGTCGAAAGGATCTGTGCCGTCGAGCGACGTAAAGGCCACATCCGGCAGACGCTCGCTCCAGATGTCCGCGAGCGGCATCAGATCGCGCGCGTTGCTGCCCACGCCGTGCATCAGCACGACGAGCCCCTTAGCAGGCGAGTCGAGCGGCGCGCGCCGCCAGCCGTGTTCGAATTGCTCCCAAGCCATATTGCTTTTCCCTTCGCTCCAGTGAATCGCGGTTGATGGCGGCCGGCCGCACACCGCCCGATGCGGCGCGATGCGGATTGGTTCGGCCTTAACCGCGAGGATACGCTGTCAGCCTTGCTTATGGCGGGTTGGGCTGCCCGGGTCGGCGACGTTGGAAGATGAATCCGGGTATGCTTTTGCGAGCATCCGGCGGACCTGCCGCGCGGCGCATGCAGTTCTCATGTATGTGCGCATGCATGGAGGCATGCATTTGCTCTTGCGGCGCCCGCACCAGCAGCCCCGGTCGCGCCGCCCAACGCGCGAGGTCCGCGGCAAACCGATACCGGAGAATGTCTTGAGCCAACCCACCTCCGCGGCGTCTCCAGCGCCTGCTTCTGCTCCGCCCGCCCCTCCGCCGCCGCTGCAAGGCGGTCAACTGGTGCTCGCAACGATCGCGGTCGCGCTCGCCACCTTCATGAACGTGCTGGACACCTCGATTGCAAACGTCGCCATTCCCACTATTTCGGGCAACCTGGGCGTTTCCGTCGACGAAGGCACGTGGGTCATCACCGTATTCGCCGCGGCGAACGCCGTGTCGATTCCGCTCACCGGCTGGCTCACGCAGCGTATCGGCCAGGTGAAACTCTTTGTCGGCGCGATCCTGATGTTCGTGCTCGCGTCGTGGCTGTGCGGCATTGCGCCGACGCTGCCGGTGCTGCTGCTCGCGCGCGTGTTCCAGGGCGCGGTGGCGGGCCCGCTGATTCCGCTGTCGCAAGCCATTCTGCTCGGCTCCTACCCGAAGGAAAAAGCGTCGACCGCACTCGCGTTATGGGCAATGACCGCGACGGTAGGTCCGATTGCCGGCCCCGCGCTTGGCGGCTGGATCACGGACAGCTACAGCTGGTCATGGATCTTCTACATCAACATTCCGGTCGGGCTGTTCGCGGCCGGCGTCACGTGGATGATCTATCGCACTCGCGAGTCGCCCACGCGCAAGCCGCCCATCGACGTGGTCGGGCTTGGCCTCCTGATCACCTGGGTCGCTTCGCTGCAGATCATGCTCGACAAAGGCAAGGATCTCGACTGGTTCGCGTCGCCGGTCATCGTGATTCTTGGCCTGACCGCGCTCGTCAGTTTCGCGTTCTTTCTTGTGTGGGAATTGACCGAAGAGAATCCGATCGTCGATTTGCGGCTTTTTCGGGAGCGCAACTTTCTCGGCGGCACGATAGCCATCTCTGTCGCGTACGGGGTCTTCTTCGGCAACCTCGTGCTGTTGCCGCAATGGATGCAGGAGTACCTGAACTACCGTTCCGTCGACGCCGGCCTCGTCACCGCACCGCTCGGCGTATTCGCCGTGATTCTTGCGCCGGTCATGGGCCGCGTGCTCCCGCGCTCGGACGCCCGCATCATTTCGACAATGGCTTTCGTCGGCTTCGCAATCGTCTTCTATATGCGTTCGAAGTACGTGATCGAAATCGACACCTGGCATCTCGTGATACCAACGCTGTTGCAAGGCATTCCCATGGCGCTCTTCTTCGTGCCGCTCACGTCGATCATTCTGTCGGGACAACCGCCGCACAAGATTCCGGCGGCGGCGGGGCTGTCGAATTTCGTGCGCGTGTTTTGCGGCGCGGTCGGCACCTCGATAGCCGGCAACGCCTGGAACAACCGCACGGTGCTGCATCACGCACGGCTCACTGAACGCGCATCCGTCGACAACCCGTTGTTTAATCAACAGATCGATTCGACGCAGTCGCTGCTTCATATGAACACGCAATCGGCGCACGCGCTGTTCGACTTCACCGTCAATACGCAGGCCGCGATGATGGGCCTGAACGACATCTTCTTTGTGTCGGCGGTGATCTTTATCCTGATCATTCCGCTCATCTGGATCACGCGGCCCGCCAAAGGCGGCGGTGGAGACGCAGCCGGCGCACATTGATCCACGCGGTGCTGCCCGGAGAGATGGCAGTGTGCGTATGGTCACCGGACTCGACGCAAGCCGCAACTCATTGGCCGGAGTACTCGCGCTCGAATGGTTGACCATCTATACGGGGAAGTCGATTTTTTAATAGCCAATGCGCGGCAGCGCACAGACATTGACGGTGAATAGAGAGTAAGCGAATAACGCGGCCGTACTCTGCTTTCGACAGAAGTACTGGCGCCGCGCTATTCGTCATTGCGGTTTGCACTTTCCAGTAGTTCAACCGGCGCGTTTGACCAGTTCAGCCAGCACGGTCTGATAGAGAGTCTTGCCGATCACATGCTCGTTAGCGCCGCCCTCGAAATCGATCCATCCGGCGTTGAAGCCGTCGAGCATTTCGATGCGCGGCGCCGGCCACGCCGTGCCCTGGGACTGGAACAGCGCCTCCCATTGATCGCGCGGCACTGCATGAGCTTTAACGTCGCGTTGGAGCACGCCGGCTAGCAGCGCCGCTATTTCATGCTGCGTATAACGCTGCGGCCCTTCTATTTCGATGGTGCGCCGCCCCTGCCAGGACTGCACGAGCGTATCTGCGATGACACGGCCGATATCCGCGGTCGCGACCATCGGATAAGGGCGGTCGAGCGGTTGAAGAAACGCTGGCATGACGCCCGTGTCGCGCGCCGGCGCAATGTCCCATAGCGAGTTCTCCATGAACCACGCGGGCCGCATGATTGCGGTGGGTATTCGCAGATGCGGCAAGTCCGCCAGTGCATCTTCGAGAATGCGTACCTGGGTAATGAGCCCTAGTCCGGATGCCTGCTGCCCGCCAACCGACGACAATGCCGCCACGCGCTCAGGACGCGCGTCGATCAGCGCCTTTTTTAGCACTGCCGCCGCGGCATGCGCGTTCGGATAACCCGGCTGGGGCGCAAAATTCGGCGCCATCATGACAAACACGCCGGCTGTACCGCGAAACGCCGCGGTCAATGCGTCGGCGTCTTCGAATGACGCGATAACTACTTCTGCACCGCGCTCGCGCCACTGCGCGGCCTTCGTCTCGTCGCGCAATACAGCGCGCACATGATGCCCCGCAGCCAGTAAAGCGCGTGCCGCCGCGCCACCCACCTGCCCCGTCACACCGGTAATCGCATACATATTCGAACGCTCCTTGAAAACCTCGTACCGTAGTGCGACGTATTTTCACCGCTTGCGCGTCATTTCGCGAGAGCATCAATGTCATTTGTGCAATGACCGAATGGCATGACCATGTTTCATGACTGTTGCGTGGTAAACCAACTCGCTCATTTACCGGACAACCGTTCAACGTTTCGCGCCTCTCTGCACGCCTCTGGCTTTGCGGTGTCTATGCTTGGTTGCAATGCAGCACATTCAATAGTCCTATCAGCCAGTCGAATCGCAGCGAAATCAGGAGATCTTCCATGTGCGGAATCGTAGGAGCAGTGGATCGCCGCGATGTCACTTCCATGTTGACCGAGGGCTTGCGGCGGCTCGAATACCGCGGCTACGACTCGTGCGGGATCGCCGTTGTGCAGCAAGGCGCACTACGTCGCGTGCGCAGTGTCGCGCGGGTCGCGAATCTCGCCGCCGAAGTTGCCGAAGCTAACTTGTCCGGAATGATCGGTATCGCACATACAAGATGGGCGACTCATGGTGCGCCTGTCGCGAGAAACGCGCATCCAATCTTTTCCAGCGACGAAATCGCCATCGTGCACAACGGCATCATTGAAAATCACGAGTCGTTGCGAGAAGAACTCCAAGCACTCGGTTATATGTTCGAGTCGGATACGGATACCGAAGTTGTCGCGCACCTGATTCATCACATGTGGCAAAAGCAACCGGTGCAACGCGCGGACAACCTGCTTTCGGCTGTGCGTCAAGCTCTCGAACGCCTCCATGGCGCTTACGCAATTGCAGTATTCGCGCGGAACGACCCCGGCCGCGTAATCGGTGCACGGGCCGGCTCCCCGCTCGTCGTCGGTCTTGGAGAACAAGGCAACTATCTGGCCTCGGACATCATGGCGCTTGCGGGCACGGTGGAGAACTTCATTTATCTGGAAGAAGGCGACATAGCGGAATTGACGCTGCATGGCGTGCAGATCGTCGATCGCATCGGCAAGGCGGTCCAGCGCGAAGTCAAGGTACAGCGTTCAAGCACGAGCGCGGTTGAGCTCGGTCCTTACCGGCACTATATGCATAAGGAGATCTTCGAACAGCCGAGTGCCATTGCAGACGCAATTGAAACAGTGCAGACCATTACAGCCGATCTGTTTGGTCAAGGCGCGCGCCACGCGTTTCGCGAAATCGACTCCGTACTGATTGTTGCGTGCGGCACGAGTTATTACGCCGGTATGACAGCGAAGTACTGGTTCGAATCTCTTGCCAAAATCCCCACACAAGTGGAAGTCGCAAGCGAATACCGGTATCGCAGCAGTGTCGCGAATCCCAACACACTCGTGGTTGTGGTGTCCCAGTCAGGAGAAACGGCCGATACGCTCGCCGCTCTCAGGCACGCTCAATCCCAGGGCCATCGGCATACGCTGGCCATTTGCAACGTTTCCAGCAGCACGATGATGCGGCAGGCCGAATTCCAGCATCTGACGAGTGCGGGACCGGAAATCGGCGTTGCGTCGACAAAAGCCTTCACCACGCAGCTTGTTGCGTTGTTCCTGCTGGCATTGACGCTCAGCAAGCAGCGCGGGCGCCTTCCTGCGGCACAGGAGGAGCGCTTTCTCGACCAGTTGCATCGTTTGCCGGGAAAACTGAACAGCGTGCTGGCGCTCGAAACGCAGATCATCGCGTGGGCAGAAATTTTCGCGCGCACCGACCATGCGCTCTTTCTCGGCCGGGGGCTGCACTACCCAATCGCGCTGGAAGGCGCACTGAAGCTGAAGGAAATCTCGTACGTGCACGCCGAGGCCTATCCGGCCGGCGAATTGAAGCACGGCCCGCTCGCGCTCGTGACAAGCCAGATGCCCGTCGTGACAGTAGCGCCTAACGACGCGCTGCTCGACAAGCTCAAGTCGAACATGCAGGAAGTGAGAGCCCGCAGCGGCCAATTGTATGTATTCGCCGATGCCGATTCGCGAATTGCGGACGCCGATGGGGTTCGCGTGATCCGCATGCCCGAACACTACGACTGCCTGTCGCCGATTCTGCACGTTGTGCCGCTGCAGCTCCTTGCGTATCACACCGCGTGCGCGCGCGGCACCGACGTCGATAAACCGCGCAATCTCGCGAAGTCCGTGACCGTCGAATGAGGGCTAGCGCACAGACGCGCGCGCAGCATGTTTGTATAAGCAAACGGTTGCGCGACGTATCTCGCGTGCCGCAATGCAATCGGAACTCATTGGCGGGACGATGCCCGGCTTATTCGCGCAAGGAAAGCGAACATGCAGATCTATCCGATTCATCCGAGCTTTACTGCGGGAACGTCCTTCGAACTCGCAGTGCAGCCGAACAGGCGCTTTAGCATCGCCATTTATCAGCAACAGGACGACGAGTCGCTCAGCAGCCTGTGTGGAGTGGTCGTCACGGGTAAGAACGGCGTGGGCGCCAATCTGGTGGATGGCAAATACGTGTTCGAATCGACGGGCAATAGCGCGCCGATGCGTTTCGACGAAGACTGGAACTGGCCGACAATCACCATCCGGCCAAACGTATCGAATCTGCACAGCGGCGCGTACGTGGCGATTGCGTATGAAGTCGACGCCGCGGGCAAGCCGGCCCATGAACTCGGGCGCTCGTGTGTCGCGCATCGGCCGGTGTTCGCGGCCCGGCCGCAAAGCGACAGCATGGCGCTCGTGATCGCTCGCCCTCGCATGCCCAAGGCGGCGCTTGCGTACATCATTCCGACGGCCACGTACCACGCCTATAACTCGACGGGCGGTGGAAGCTTCTATGACGACCGCGTTCACCGATATCGCGCGGCAAACCGCGTCAGCTTGCGGCGCCCAGGCGGCGGGCTTGGCGCGCGGCTCGGCGAGCCGGTCGATCCATACGACACGCGCTCGACCCGTCAGCAATTCGCTCATTGGGACGCAAAGTTCATACGTTGGCTGCGCAAGGAAGGCGTTGCCTGCGACTTCTACACCGACCTCGATCTGCACTATGCAACCACACTCGATCTGACACATTACCGCTGCATGTTGAGCGTCGGTCATCACGAGTACTGGAGCGAGGAAATGCGCGCGCACGTTGCGTACTTCGTCACGCAGGGCGGCAACGTCGCGGTTTTCAGCGGCAATACGTGCTACCGGCCCGTGAGGTTTATAGGCTCGGAACCGGACCGGCCGACTGAAATGCGCAAACTCGCGGAAAGCTGGGATGCACTGAAGGAACAGATCGACCTCGACCCGCGCGTGAGCGGCAATGAAAGCAATCTGATAGGACTGACATATAAGCATGGCGGCGGCCACTGGGGCACGTGGTCGCGCTGGCGTCGGCGCTGGGTCAAATGCGAGCGTGAAGCAATCGGCTTTACGGTCAAACGTCCGGAACATTGGGTTTTCGCGGGCACTCAATTGCAAAGAGACGAGACCTTTGGCGCGGAAGATCGCCTCGTCGGCTACGAGGCCGACGGCATCCCGCCGGATTGGCCTGATGATGCGTTCGAAACGCTGGCGGTCACGAATCGGCTCACCGGATGGGAGATGGGTGGCGCAGGCGCGATTGGCATATTCCGTCCGCTGTTGCGGGACGGCCGCCGCAGCGCCGGAGAAGTGTTCAACGTGGGCACGACCGACTGGGCCCGCGCACTAGCGGATAGCACGGCGAAAAGCCACGGCGTGGTGCAGCAGATCACGCGCAACGTGATCCGCCGATACACAGGTACTGAAGAGACAAACGCCATTCAGCACAGACAGACGCAGCATGAAGCCGCCGATGCCCCCGGCGAGTTCGCATTGCATACGGATGCCGGTTGACCGGACCACCGGGAAGTCATGAAAGAACTGACGGTTGCACGCACGCCGATGCCGACCCGCGAGAGGCCAGGGTAATTTCGCTACTGCGAATAACCGCTCATTACGTTACTTCGTATTCCTACGTATATATTTCCATGTACCGCGAACAGCGGTCTTTAAGTTGCCGTATTTCCTGCCGATTAAACGGCTTTCCCAAGGTACTTAAACTGGGTTTGCGTCAGCGGGGCGCATGCGCTCATTCGCGGCATCGCAAGCCATAACGCACATCTGCGTTGTCAGCCAAGGTTGGCCGGTGAAGGCTGAATTTAGGTGAGCATGCAACTAGCCTTACAGCTATTCTTTCACTCAAAACCCGACGAAGAAAGATTGCGTAAGCATCGTCCTCACCGACGCTTCTTCGCTCCCGCCCGATAAAAGCACTGTCATAGCTGAGCGGCATTCAACCAATAACTCGCGACACCCTGAAGACCAGGAGACAGCATGAATGAACTCGGCTCCGCTAGTTGCCTCCTATCGACGGATAAAGCGGCACAAGTACTTCGTCTAATTAATACGAATGCACGCATTGATATTGTTTCGAGCCGAGAACTCGAATGCGGCGAAAGCGAAATGAACTTTGAAAGACCTCCTACCGTAAAGGCTGCATCCACTCGCCGCGCACACGAGAGCGCCGACAAACTGCAGATGCTGATTGCACCGGATACGGATGCAACGCTTGCTTCCATTGTCAGGTCCAGCCTGGATTGTCAAGACCTGATTGCTCCGGTATGGATCCTGGACCACACAGATCATGGCGCTGTGATTGCACGGCCCGCTGAAATACGTATCACCTTTCTTCCGCAGGCGGATTGCGCAAGCCCAGCAACATCGGGCAAGCCGAAAATGGAAGACGACAAGATGCACGCTTGCGCGCAATGGCTCACCGACAACTGTGAGCACGACATCTCCATTGCCGATGTCGCTCAGACCGCGGCGATGAGCGAGCGGACTTTCCTGCGCCGCTTCCGGCGGCAGATCGGCACTACGCCTTCTGAGTATTTGCTGAAGGCCCGATTGGAACGATCCTGCCGGCTGCTTACCGAATCGGATCTTCCGGTCGACAAGATCGCTCGACGAAGCGGCATGGGCAATGGATCGCAGCTCGCGAAGCTGTTTCGCAAGCGCTTTGGAGTCTCCCCAACGGAGTACCGGCGCCGCGGGCGCACGGGTTTTGCCTGAGTGGGTACGACATGGAAGAAGGCCCGCCGCGTGGTCATTGGCGAGACCTGCCGCTGGCATCGCGTGCCGAAAGAGTCATGTTCACGGCGATACTGATTGGGTTTGCAACTGTTTATGTTCTGGCCGTAATCGTCGTCTTTGTGGTGGTTGCGATTGCATTGATTCCCGCGCGGATTTTCTCCGCAATCGGGGCCGCAATCGGGGCCAGTAAGCGGCGCAGATAGCGGCTTTGAGACGCGGCGCGCATTGGCGAAGCGCGACAAGGAATTGGCGGCTGAGCCTCCGATTGACAGCACATTTGCGCAATCCGCGGTCACTACAATTCACTGTCGCCCGTTTTCTGGCGCATTTTATAAATATATTGGGAGCCCTAATCGTGATGGATCTCGTTGAACTCTCCACTCCACTCGTCAATGAGAGACCCGACTGTCTCGAACCGTCGATGCACATTGGCCTTCTCGTGTCGCAGAACTTCTTCACGGCAAGTGCAGGTGCGATTGGCGACGCTTTCCGCCTCGCCAACATGGCGGAGGTGCACCGTGGCGAGGGTGCTCCGTACCGGCTCACGGTATTGTCGGAAGAAGGAGGCCTTGTGACGAGCTCGTGTGGCATTTCAATCGTCACCGAGCAGCTCAAGCGCTACAGCGTCAGCGACTTTCACGCGTTCTTCGTGGCGTGCCGCGACGCCACGGTGGCCACGGAGCCCAACGACCGCCTGCATTCGTGGATCACGCGCCAGGGCGCCGTTGCATCGCTTCGCATTACGCAAGGGTCGAAGCTTGCGGTGGTCTACAAAAACGCTTCACGGCTCGCAGTACCTGTCTTTCTATTCGACGACGACCCCGCGACGTCCCGCACAAGTGGTGCGGCGCCCACTGAGCTGGCCCTTTCGCAGATCGAGCGCGACCTCGGTCCGCACATAGCCAGAAAGGTCGCCGTTGAACTGCAGACGAATGCGCTCAAGCACACGAGGCCGCGCGAAGGCGACGTGAAATCGCTGACTACCGCGAGCAAGGTCCGGGAGTCGGCGCGCTGGATACAGGAGAACTACAGCAAGCCCATTTCGATTGCACAGGCAGCGGAATCCGCAGCAATGAGCAAGCGCAATTTCCGCCGCCGTTTCAAGCAGGAGTTCGGCATGACGCCCCTGGAGTACCTGCTGCGCACACGCTTTGACGTGGTTCGCACCATGCTCAGTTCTACCAATATCCCGGTTGGAAAAATTGCGCGGCGATGCGGCATGGGCGACGGCAACCGCCTTGGCCGTCTTTTCAAGGAAAGGTACGGCATGTCACCCACCGAATTCCGCGCACAGCGGCATTTGAGCCTGTAGAGCGGCTTACGCATGAAGAAAGCCACCATTGCACCAGGCGCATTTCCATGACCACTCCGATTCGCAAGACGCTGTTGTATCTGATCCTGATCCAGGGCGGCAATTACATCGTACCGTTGCTGATGTTGCCCTACCTGGGTCATGTACTCGGTGCGAGAGAGTTCGGGGTGTTGGCTTATTGTCAGGCTGTCGCGCAATACATGGTGCTGCTGACCGACTATGGCTTCAACTTCACGGCAACGCGGCACGTGTCGGTCGCGCGCGGTGATCCCAAACGTCTCGCCGAGGTCTATACCAGCACGTGCGCTGCACGGCTTTTACTGGTTGGCGCGGCGCTTCTTCTGATCGCTGCGGGCATCGTGTTCGTGCCAGACCTGCGTGAGCATGCCGATGTACTCGCCGCGCTATTCATCGGCATCGTTGCCAACGCTGTTACGCCCGTATGGCTTTTTCAGGGCCTTGAACGTATGCGCGCGCTGGTGTTGCCGACTTTTGTTTCCCGGCTTCTCGGCCTTGCGTTCGTCTATCTCGCAGTCAAAGGACCAGGGGATGCCGCGCTCGCCGCACTTGGCGTCAGTCTCGGCAATGTACTGCTTGCCGTCTGCGCACTGTGGATTCTTCACCGCAACCGATGGGTGAAACTCGTCGGCACTTCCGCGAAAAAGATAGTCGCGGCGTTGAAAGACGGTTTTCCGTTATTCCTCTCCTTTGTATTGATCAGCTTTTATGTGAACTTCAACTCGATCCTGCTGAATTACTTTCACGGGCCGGACGTAGTGGGTCAGTTCGCGATGGCCGACAAGATCCGGGTGGCAGCGCAGGCCATGTTCATGGTGATCAGTCAGGCATTCTATCCGCGCATCAGTCAATTCCACGCAACCGATCCGCAAGCTGCGCAGCGCCTCATGCGCATGGCGATGCTCGCCGTGTTCTCGACGTCGATGAGCCTCTTTATCGGCATCGAGCTGCTTGCCGCGTGGGGTATCGAAACCTGGGTCGGCCCGCAGTTTCATGCGTCGATTCCTCTTCTGAGACTCGAAGCGGTGTTGCCGCCGATTATCAGCGTAGCCGTGGTATTCGGCGACCTGGGGCTGCTCGCTCAAGGCCGGGCGCGTTCGCTGACCAATGTCTTTCTCGGCGCGACGGTTCTGCATCTTCTTTATGTCGTTCCGCTCACGCGCTACGGCGCAGCAAAAGGGACGATCGTCGCCGTGATCCTGACCGAAACAGTCGGCGCGGCGGCCTTCATGTGGCTGTATTTTCGCGGCGTTGCGCCCGCCTCGCGAGGCGCGGCGCATATCTCCGTTGCATCGCCGGCGGGTCAGGAAGCGCGCGGCGCGGATGCCGGTTGAGTTGCCGTTCTGGTTATCAAACAATCGAGGTGCCTTATGCCAGCTTTTTCCATCATCGTGCCCGCCTACAACGTCGAGCACTATCTCGACGAAGCGCTGGCCAGCGTTGCGGGACAGTCCTTCACGGATTTCGAGGTGATGATCGTTGACGACGGCTCCACTGACGGCACCGCCGCAATTGCGCAGCGCTATTGCGAAACCGACTCGCGATTCAGGTACGTCTATCAGCCGAACCGCGGACAATCCGCGGCGCGCAATCTCGGTACCTCGCTCACGACGGGCTCGTACGTGTACTACATGGACAGCGACGATCTGATCGATATCGACACGTTGAGCGTTTGCCATCGGGAATTCGGCAATCCCGAGATGGATGCGGTCATGTTCGAAGCGGCAGTGTTTCCGAATGACGCGCCCATGTACAAGCAGGAAGTGAACGGCTATAGGCGGCCGCTCGGAACCGCAACCCTCTGGTCGGATGAGTTCGTGGTGGAGTCGCTGCGGCAAGGGCGCTATTT
The DNA here is from genome assembly GCF_000472445.1 of Burkholderia sp. WSM2230. Lineage (GTDB taxonomy): Bacteria > Pseudomonadota > Gammaproteobacteria > Burkholderiales > Burkholderiaceae > Paraburkholderia. The sequence goes on along the minus strand of NZ_AXAJ01000001.1, from coordinate 810,898 downwards.
CGTTTCGCCATGCTGCTTCATTACACGGCGTTCGGCCATAGGCAATCTGCGTTTCGTGGAAGGCATCGTGTATGAGGACAATCATTTTTTCGCGGCGTTGCTGCTGCAGCAAAGAATCAAGCTCGCCGTACTGAATCAGGCGCTGTTCAAAAGGCGTCTGCGTATGGACTCGACGATGTTCACCACCAAAACGCTGCATCATTACAACAGCATGTACCGGCTGCTTCACGAGATCTCGGAGCTGTCTTTCATTGCCATCGAATCACCGGCGCGTGCACGGATCAAGCAGGAGATCATCGGCAAGACGCTCGGCGACCTGCATTTCGCAAGCGCGCTCGTCGGGCCCGATCTCAAGCTGCGCTGCATGAACGTCGCGGCAACCTGGTACGTGGCCACGCATATCTCGCCGCGGCTTTTTTCCCTGAAGCGTCTGTTGCTCGCGGTCGTGCCGGAACTGTATCGACTGAAGCCCGAGATCTGAGCAAGCTTTTCTGGCACGGTGCCGCGACCATGGCGGCGCCGCGCAAGCGTTCGTGATCGCGCGAACCGTGAGCGCGGGGTCAATTTTGCAGTAACACGCGGCTTCGCCTCCGACATCCGATACGATATCCCGCAGGCACAGACGATCTTCGACGACACTCGAAAACGGGAGCATGTTCACTCAAGCTCGAAAGCCCAAATGAGATGCTGTCCGCAGTCGGGCCTGTCATATGACAATATTCGGGTCCAAAATAACTAAGCCATCCGGAAATCGACGCATCCTTTTTTAGTTTTTAATTTTCTCGTAGAAATCCCGTTTCCATAATTAGACGTCGGAAGGTATCCGTTGGCCTGCATAGATCGCCCTCCACTCTCTGCTGCACACTTCTTTTTGCAATATCATCAGTGGCTCGCTCTTCTGATTCAACCGTCCATCATCGTTGCATATCTGAATTCGGTATGCTCATTAACAATAACTTCTGCCTGAAAAGCAGCAGGGAAAACGCATCGACTGCGCCGCCCTTTCACTTCGTTTTAGCGCTGAAACTGCACGAACCTTACAGTGCAACGGCGGCGTGATCCTTGACGGGCACGGCGGCGCATGGCCTGGCAACGCCGACGTTGCAAGTGCGCGGTTGGATTGACCTTGGGTTTACCTGCACTCCGGCAGAGATAGAGTGAATTTAGATCCGACGCCAACGGTGCTTTCGACCACGACATCGCCGCCTGATTGCTTCACGAAGCCGAAGACCTGTGAAAGCCCAAGGCCCGTGCCCTGTCCCGGCGGCTTGGTGGTAAAAAACGGATCGAAGATTGTTTGGATCTGGTCCGCTGGAATGCCATGGCCCTGATCCTCGACGGATACAGCGACGAATCCGTCGGCGCCCGAGTCTATGCCTATCTTTAGCAATCCTTTGCGATTCATTGCATCACATGCATTCGCGACAATGTTGATCATTGCGGTGTCGAACTGGTTCGAATCCGCAAACACGCGACAGGCCCGCGTTTCATTAATCTCAATTTCGATCCCGCGTCCCACCAGAGTTCCAAACAGCTCTCGCAGCGCGCGAATGTTGGCGCCGACATCGAAGCATGTCGGCGCAAGGGTCGAACGCCGACCGTATGAGAGCAACTGGCTTGTCAGTCGTGCTCCGCGATCCGCAGTGCTCGAGATAGCCTCGACGCAACGCGCCTGCTGATGCGCCGGGATGTCTGGGCGGCGCAGCAGTTCGACCGATGTCTTGATCACGTGCAGCAGGTTGTTGAAGTCATGCGCGACATTTCCGGTCAGGCGGCCGATCGCTTCCATCTTCTGCGCCTCGTGCAACGCCTCTTCGGCTTTGCGTAATGATGCCTGCATGTTCCTCTCCGCCGTAACTACGCGGCCGGTCGCGAAGACATCTGCGCCGCTCGAAGCAGCAACCCAAGCGATCCACTGGCACGAACCATCGCGATGCCGATGACGCACTTCTACGGCCGGCGACGACTCGCTGAGCTCACACAAAAGCGCGCGGCCAAGCAAACCCGCGTCTTCCTCCATGACGTACTCGCCGACGTGGTGCCCAACGATGGCATCCGGCTCTCGGCCCAGTGCATCTCTCACGGCTGGACTTGCGCGCCGGATGATGCCGTCGGGCCCGAGCACGAGCAGCAGATCCGGCGACGTATTCCATAGTCGCTCGAGTTCCTTCGTGCGCTCGTTCGCTCTCTCTTCGAGCGCGCGGTTCACTTGCTGTAAGTTGCGCTCGATGGCCTTGCGATCCGTCTGGTCGAGCATAGTGCCCACCACGCGCAATGCATCGCCGTCTTTGTCCCGGCTGAGATAGCCGCGTTCGCGCACGTCGGCATAGCGTCCGTCCGCACGTCGGAAACGATATTCAATAGTGTATTTGCAGTCGCTTCCTTTGAGCACATTGCTCAACGTCGCTTGAATGCGAGAGCGGTCTTCCGCATGAATGCGCTCCAGCCACCACGCCGGCGTCTCGCCGACGCCTTCGGCGGCGTATCCGTAGCAGCGCAGCATCGCCTCGTTCCAACGCATTCGATTCGTATGGACGTCCCAGTCCCAGATGGCGTCGTCTGTGGCGCGCAGCGCGAGCTCGAGCCGGATTTCCGCCTCGCGCTGCAGTGTAATGTCGCGCGACATGCAGAGAATCGACGTCACTTCGTCCCCTTTCCGTTGCAAGGGGGTCAGCATATTGTCCCAGTAGCGCGGCGGCTCCCCAGGCAACCGACTGCTGCCGGCAAAGCGTGCTGCATTCCCGTCTTTGGCCGCCGCCACCGCGGCCCTGCCGGACGCGCGCACTGACTCGGGCAACAGATCGGTCCACGGCATGCCCAAGGACGAGTCCTGTGGCACACCAAGCGCGCTGCACCCCGCCTTGTTCATATGCGTTAGCAGGCCGTCAGACGTGATGACCTTTATGCAGTCGACACTCGCATCTAGCATGTCGTTGCGAATACGCAGTTCACGGCCGAGTTCAGTCTCGCGTGCCTTACGTGCATCGATATCGATGAGACAGCAAAGCCAGGTATTCGCGCTGATGCCCGGTATACGTTGACCACGCAGCATGAACCAGCGGAACGCCTCCGGCTGGACCGCAACGCGGCAGTCCGCTTCGAACGACTGGTCCGAAGAGCCCAATGCCGCGAGCACCGCCTCTATGTCGTCGCAATATAGACGGTTCTGCAGGGCGGGAAGTCGCGAAGTACCGGTGTCCAGGCGGAGGAGCGCGCCGCCCGCGTCGTTGAAATCGACGATTGAGCCGTCGAAGTGTATCCGGCAGCAGGGAAACGGTGCGACGTCCAAGTGCGTTCCCTGTATGCCCTGTTCGCGAAAAATGGAATTCATATCGGTGGCTCGACTAAAGAGACGTTAGCAGGGAGGATGCGGAGCGTCTCTATTTGGCTATCTATCAGCCAGCGCGACACTCCCCCGCAGTATGTTCATTCAGTGGTGAAAGATCGGCTTGATTCCGCTTGATAACTATCTTAAAGGGGTGGAGTTCTGTCAACCCTCTTGACGCCTGGACATGACCCACAATGGTGCGCAGCTATTGTCAATAACGGTGCACCCAGACCGGCACAAACGAAAATAGCCACATCACGACGAGCTTAAGGCATAAGATTCCATCATGCAGCTTAACAAGTCCGCTGAAGCGGACCGGTACCGCTGCCAATAGTCTGCAACCGCTCTTAAAGCTCGCGGCTCGCGTTCGCGAAGCTGCCTGCGGCATGGCATATCGACATCGTCGGCGCCGGCAACGATGGTGCCGGTTCACGCTACGGCGGCGGGCTGTTCTAGCACCGAACGGGTAGCCGATCGACTCGAATTTCTCAGGACGACAAAGTAAATTCACTACGCTGCGAAGACCCTCATGACGCCGATGATGTCGAGGCTGAAATCGAGCGGTCGGTCCGTCAAAGGTTGCTCGCTATCGAAAAGTATTCCCCGGCTTCACGGCGATCGGGCAAGCACCGTCGAGAACCCGTTCGGCGGCGTAGGGGGTGATTTCAACGATGGGTCCGCTCGAAGCCCGGGCATGCAAGACAAAAGCGGGTTCTTCGAGGGCTGCACCGTATATATCCACCGGCGTCTTCAGGCGGGCGCGAACTACATTTCTGCGCGTTGGCGCAGGAGTGTAGGAGACAAGCTTGCAGAACACCGATGGCAAACGAGATCTCGGGATCGTCAGCCTGACCTATTCGTTGTCTAAGAGAACCCGTCTTTATTGGGAGGCCGACTACAACCGCTCTCTCGCGGTTCTTACGTGATCAACACGTTGTGTTGCATGTGATGCCTTCGTCCAGCACGGGGGACAACGTCAGACCGCTTTGCGCCCAAGGCGATGCGCTGTTTGGGCAAAGCTCGGCTAATGCGACAAGTTTTTCTTCCAGGTTCTCCAAGCCTGAGTTACTTGTTCGCACCTAACTTTCTGGACAGGAACTAACGACTAGAACGACTCTTAACCTTGCCTAGTGCATCGGCACGCTTTGCTGTGTGCGCGTTTGCGAAGCGGCCGTGCCACGCCGAATCATCACTAACAGCGCGCACGCGGAGACCAGCGCCGGCACGGCAAGCAGGCTGAACACAGAGCCGATCTGCCAGCCAAAGTCCATCAATGCGGCACCGACCAGTGCGCCTGCCACTCCCCCTATGCGCCCCACGCCGAGCATCCAGGCAACGCCAGTTGCCCGCCCGTGCGTCGGATAAAAAGCGGCGGCCAGCGCGGACATCGACGTGACTGCGCTAGTGACCAGCGTCCCGGTCAAGAAAATGAGCACGCCAAGCCACAACTGGTGGCCGACACCCTGCCGTACCAGCAGAACCATTAACGCGGCGAGCATATAGGTGGCCGCGATTACGCGATTGGCGTTCAGGCGGTCCATGAACCAGCCGACGCACAGGTTGCCCAGCACGCCGCCCAGCGGGAAAAGCGAGGTCATCAGGGCTGCACTCGCGCCGGAGAAGCCCGTGTCGCGAAACAGCGTGGGCAGCCAGTTGGTGAGGAGGTAATAGATCAGAAGGCCCATGAAGTACGCGAGCCATAACATCAATGTCCCGAAGCGGTACTGTCGCGACAGGACGGCGCGAATCGCCGATTCACGCTTCCCGCCTACGCCACCCTCCGGCGCGACAAAACCACAACCTTCAAGCGTCGTGCCGTGTGCAATACGGCTTAGGATGCGTGCGATTTTCGCGTCCGCACGTTTGCGTACCGCCATGAACTGAACGGACTCCGGCAAGAACAGGATCAACAGAACCGTGAGGACGATCGGCCCGACACCGCCGGCGACCAGCACGCTTTGCCAGCCCAAATGCGGAATCAGCCATGCGGACGCGAATCCGCCGAGCGCGAGGCCAGCGGAAAAGCCACAGAACATCGTATTGACGACGACCGCACGCACGCGCGTCGGCGCATATTCGGACATCAGAGTGACGGCGTTCGGCATGGCAGCGCCGAGGCCGAGACCGGTGCAGAAGCGCAGCACGGTCAGCGACTCGACCGTGCCCGCAAATGCCGCCGCAAGACTCCACAGCCCGAAGAAAGCGACGGAAAACACCAGCACGGTCTTGCGTCCGAGCCGGTCGGCAAGCGGGCCGGCCAGCACCGCACCGATGCCTAGCCCAACCAGCGCCGCGCTCATCACCGGGCCGAGCGCGACACGCGCAATGCCCCACTGCTGCACGAGCGATGGCGCGATGAAGCCAATGGCTGCCGTGTCGTAGCCGTCGGCGGCGACCACGAGAAAGCACAGCACGAGAATGACCCACTGAAATGGAGAGAACCGTTGACCGTCAATGAAGGCCTGCGTATCCACGATGCGTTTATCGGATTTCATTACAGCCCTCCAGCAACGTGATAGACGAGCGGGGGCAACGCGCCGGCGGGGCCGACGCGATAGAGCGTTTCCATTGCGATGTCTCCAGAAATTAATGTGATTCTGATGCGGCGCCGTACCCGCAGTCGGGGGACGGCCGGTATCTGCCACGGCGCGCCGCAGCGCCATTGCGTGAGAGCTTCGTTTCAGCATCCGCCCAACGTGTGCACGACGCGCGCGCCGCAGATGACGCCGGCACCGCGCTCATTTGGCCGGCCAGATTCGAAGCTTGTCCTGCGTCTGAAACGAAGAAATCTTCATTGATTCCCTCTGCCTGAAGTATAGGCAGAGCGCGTCGCCTGATCGTGGACAAAACTGTGGAAAAGCAGGACAATCTGCACGTATGAGGGAAGGCGAGATGAGGAAAATCCCTAGTTATGAGCTGTACGGTGAGGCATCGGCCGCGCGGCCCCCGTGGCACGATGCATTCAATTTCGAATGGATTCCGGAGCGCAGCCGGCCCAACGACTGGAACATTCCGGCGCACCGTCACGACGCGCTGCTGCAGTTTCTGTACATCCGCAGCGGCCACGGCCACGTCGTCATAGAGAGCGAAAAGACCCCGTTCAACCCGCCCTGCCTCGTGATCCTTCCCGCGCAGGTGGTGCACAGCTTCGCGTTTTCACCGGAAATCGACGGCCTCGTTGTCACGGCGGCGCAGCGCGCTCTGGAGTCCATCGCGAAGTCAGTTTCTTCAACGCTCGTCGCGGTTCTGCAGCGCCCCGCCGTGATTCCGGTAAGCGGGCCGTCCGCCAGCGACGAGACGCTGATGCCGCTCTTTCATATGCTGGAAAACGAATACCGCCGTAGCGCGGCCGGTTATACGGCAGCGGGTATGTCATTACTAATGGCACTTTTTGTACAGGCGGCGCGGCTCGTCGACCATGCAAACGTGCCGGTGGCCGCACTCGCCGCGCGGCGCAGCCAGCAAATCAGACGCTTCCGCGAGCTGATTGCCCAGCATTTCCGCGAGCATCGCCCGGTCGAGTTCTATGCAGCCGCGCTCGATGTCACCCCGCCGCAACTTGGGCGCATCTGCCGCGAAGAACTGGGTTCGTCACCTACCGCGTTAATCAACGACCACCTGATTCGAGAAGCGCAGCGCGATCTGGTCTACTCGGGCATGACCGTCAAGCAGATCGCGCACAGCTTGGGATTCGAGGACAGCGCCTATTTCAGCCGCTACTTTCGCAAGCAGACGGGCGCGACGCCCCGCGAATTCCAGAGCTCTGCTCATCGCGATCTCGCATTGGGCCCGTCGTAGTGCGATACGCGACAAGAACTGCATAAATTGAGTGACAACGGCGTACGGGCTTACGCCGCGACGCTCCCTAGCGCGACGGCACGAATGAGCCGTGTCTCCTGCGCCGTGATCAGATGGCCCGATGCCTTGAGATAGGCGGGGAAATCCGGATGCGTATCCCGTGCGAGGCACCGTCGTTCGTAGTCCGTAAGATCGTCGTACCCCCACAAATGGGTGAACTGGTTCTGCTGCCCCACCATACTTGTCCAAAAGCCGAGCGGGTGCCCAAGCGTCTCGAGCAGGATCGGCATGGCGAGCCGGTCAAACACCTCGATGAACTCCGGCATCTTGCGCAGCGCGATCGTGTAGACCCGGAAATCCACGAGAGGCTTTGCCAGATACATGGGGTCGCGGCTCATGCATGCACCTTCAATTTGCTGACCGTGGCCTTGTCGGCGATGGCGTTCCCTGTGACAAAGCCGAACGTCATATTGGGTCCATGGGTGATACCGGCTCCCGGATAATTGCCGCCCATTACGCTGCGCCGGTCATTGCCGACTGCGTAAAGGCCCTCAATCTCGCTGCCGTCCGCGCGCAGCACCTCGCCGGTGACGCTCGTCTTCAGGCCGTCGAACGTGCCCAAATCGCCCATCACCACCTTCACCGCATAGAAGGGGCCAGTCGAGATGGGCGCAACGCAAGGATTGGGCTTGTTGTCCGGATCGCCGAGATAACGGTTAAACGATGTACGACCGCGACCGAACGCCGGATCTTCTCCGCGCGCGGCACCCAGGTTGTAGGCATGGACTGTCTTCTCGAGCGCATCAGGGACAATCCCGCAATTGCGCGCCAGCTCGCCGATCGTCTCGCCCTTGATCAGATAGCCTTTGCGTATTAACGGCCCTACCGGCATCGGCGCGGGCTTCGCATAGCCCAGGCCGTACTTGCTCAGCGCCACCTTATCGCAGATCAGCCACATTGCCGTCTCCCGCTCACCCTCGCAGGCGCGGATCAGCGCCGCGCCAACATCGTGGTAGGAGTTCGATTCATTGGTGAAGCGCTGACCGTTCCGCAGCACACCGATCACGCCGGGCTTATAGCGGTCGAGCAGATGGGGGAATACGCCCGTGCGGCCCTTGCCGAATGGCACCTTGGAGACAGGCATCCAGGCGGACGCGTCGGGAAAGCCAAGCTGGAGGGCACCCCCTACCTTCTCAGCCATGGTCAGCCCATCGCCGGTATTGCCGACGGGTGTGGGGGAGAGATGCTCCCCCCCGCGCTTCACGTGCGGATAGACCTGCGCAATGCGCTTGAGATCGTGAGGGAAGCCGCCGCAAGCCAGCACGACGCCGTGCCGGGCGGTGACGCGAAGTTCACCGTCCGCTGCGCTCGCGAGCACACCGGTCACCTTGCTCTGCTTGCTCAGCAGTTGCTTCACGGGCGTCGACGTGTAAATCGGAATGCCGATCGCCAGTGCCGACTTCGCGAGCCTCGCGGCGAGCGCGTTGCCGCTCGTTACATTGATTCCGCGGCGGTAAAGCGCCAGTTCCTTGATGTGCGTGGCCAGACGGCGCGCCACATAGCAGAACGAAACAATCGACCTGGTCGCGCGAAAGAAGTGCTTCAGATCCGCATTCGAGGAATTGAACATCATCCCCATGAAGGTGATCGTCTCGAGCGGCGGCTTGAGGCGTTGCATGTCCTTGCCGAGACCGCGAATATCATAGGGCGCGGCAAGGATGGAGCGGCCGACGTCCGCGCCGCCGGGCGCATCAGGGTGATAGTCCGGATAGAGCGTGGGCACAAATTTCATCTCGGTTTGCCGCTCGAAAAACTCTACCATCTTCGGCCCATTCTCTATAAAGCACTGAACGGCGGCAGCATCGTAGTTGCTGCCTGTCTCGCTCATCATGTATTCGCGCACGCGCTCGACGGAGTCCGCCGGGTTCTGCTGGCGGCCGTATTTGCTCAGCGGAATCCACAAGACCCCACCGGACAGTGCGGTGGTACCACCGAACACCGGCTCCTTCTCGAGCACGACGACGTCGAGGCCGCGCTTCTTTGCTGTGATCGCGGTGGCGAGGCCCGCTGCACCCGATCCGACCACGACCAGATCGCAAGTGATCTCCCTAGCCATATTCACTTTCCTTTTCGTTATGGTTTGATGGCGCTCACGCGGCCGGGGTGGCGTTAAAGCCGGGACGCGGAACCATGTCCATCAGCATGCAATCGAGCCCGCCGTCGACGAGCACTTCGGCGCCATTGACGTAGGCCGCGAGGTCAGACGCGAGGAACATGACCGGGCCGGCGAGGTCCTCCGGCTCGCCGATGCGGCGGCTCGCCGTGGCGGCGGCGCGACGAGCCTCGAAGCCGGGCTCTTCGTAGAACTTCGCTGACAGCGCGGTGCGGATCATGCCGGGCAGTACGCAGTTGCTGCGCACGCCGCGCGGCCCCCACTCCGCCGCCAACTGCCGCGAAAGCAGAAGCACGCCGGCCTTGCTCGGGCTATAGGAGCCGCTATTGGTCTGTGGATTGAGCGCCGCAATCGAGGCGACGTGCACGATGCTGCCCTTGCCCGCTGCCAGCATGTCGCTCCCGAATGCGCGAGCACACAGAAAATAGCCGGTGAGGTTCACGGCGAGGGCCTGGTTCCAGTCTGCAATCGAAACTGTCTCCAGTGATCCAACGCGTAGCACTCCTGCGTTATTGACGAGAACACTGACCGGACCGAGCGCCGCGCGAACCTCGTCAGCGGCTGCTGCAACCGATGCCTCGTCCGACACGTTGCAGCCGAACGCCTGCGCCACGGCACCTGTCTCGCGCAGTTCGGCGGAGATAGCTCGCGCGCCCGCAAGATCGCGGTCCACAAGCGCGACATGCGCTCCAACACTGGCGAAAGCGCGCGCGATGCCGGCGCCAATGCCGCTACCCGCGCCCGTGATCACGCAGACCTTGCCGTCAAGATTCAGCCCGTGGTTGGCTGCGCGATTTTCCTTTTGCTGTGCCATCTAATTACTCTCCGTCCAGTTTTCCGTGCAATTACGCTTTCTGAAATCGTATCGCCATTGAACGCCTCAAGCGTCTGTGGAACAATGGACAGAGACTACATATAACAGGACATACCGTGCATCACGGCCCATGCCCCGCAGCGCCGCCGGGCCGTTCCTTCTCTCAACCGGGCCCGAAGTCGTCAGTGCATGCCGGCGCGGATGGTTCATTGCTTGCGAGCCCTTTGAATGGAATACGCGCCGAAGACCCGTGCACGGCCAACTGCCGGTTCGACAAGGCCGTTACACCGTCCAGAAGTACCGGCCAGCACCGGCATGGCCTGAGCCGGTGTACTGCGACGCCACCGTAAAGAAAATCTACGACGTGCCGCAGGCCCCGGCGAACGCTCTGGATTTCGCCGGCCGATGCGGCCGCTTTTCGGCTTTTCGGCTTTCCGGATCAAACCGACAAACGATATGGAGATTTCAGCCATGCGAAAGACGGACACACAGCAGCGCATTGAAGAAATCGAGCTGACGCTCGCACGCAGCTTTGAATCACCCAAATCGCCCGCAGTTTTGACCTACGATGAGGGGGACACACTCTACATCCAGCTATCGTGGGTTCTGGAATCGCACCGGGATACGTCTCTCGATGCCCGTTGCGTTGTAACTCTCAGGTTTTCGCACACGCAGATCGATGTCTACTCGGAGATGGACACCGCGAAACGAAGGTTGATCCAGCAGCGGCTCAAGACCGCCGTGCAGGAGCGTTTTGGTGAATTGCAAAGCCCGCCCGGGCGCCACGGTGACTGTGCAGTCGAGATGAATGTCGATGACAGGCTGTTCGACATACCCGATGAGCCTTACTCGATTGCGCCATAAAAGGGGAATGGTTGGCGCATGTCGGCTATCGCCCCGAGCGCGCGTTTCGCGCCGCGTTTAGCAGGTACGTCGGCGCGTGTCCGTCGCAACGGCGGCGCGATGCGTCGTCCGGCGAGCGCAGCTGAATGCGCGGGACGCCGCGCTCAGGCAACAGCGCGTGCGTCGGCGAACAGACGCCCCGCGCCGTCGATCGCGCCCTGCCAGCCCGCGAGCCGCAACGCTCCCCATAGCATCGCCTGATTGCTAGTGACGACCGGCATATCCAGCGTGCGTTCGAGCTCGCGAACCGCCTCGAACGCGCGCACATTCGCGCACGACAGGAACACCGATTCGGTGCCGTGGTCGATCAATTGCAACACCCGATCGACGATTTCGCAGGGTTCCATGCGCGCCGCGACTTTTGCGTCAGTGAAGTTGAGCGACACCGAACGATGCACGTCGAGACTCGCATCGGCGAGCGACTGCGCTTCGATCCGCAAAAAGGCGTCGCCGAATGGGCAGACCTGCAGGATGCGCCGTGCGCCAACCGCGCGCAGCGCATCCTTCACCGCGACCATTGTGTTCGTCGACGGCACGCCGAGAACCTCGGTCATGCGCTCCGCCAGCCGCGTATCGCAGTCCTTGCCGTACGCGATACTCGCGCCCGTGCAATTGAACGCGATCACGTCGGGCGACATGTCTTTCAGGTACTCCGCCTCTTCGGCCGCTTCGAGATGTGCGCGCGTGAGACTTTCTTCGGTGACTACGCCGTTCTCCTTGCGCAGCCGCAGCCGGTGCACGTGATACGCAACCCCCGGTGGGCAATACATGCGGAAATCGTCTTCCGCGATAGTGTTCAACGACGGCACGATCATGCCGATCCGCAAGCGCTTCATGATGCTCTCTCCAAAAACTCGACTGAAGGTGTTGCGCCTCGATGTCCGCGAAGGCGCCTCAGAACTTATGCATGATCCCGGCCTCGATCAGCGTCTGGGTCTTGCCCGACGACGGACTTGCCGTGTAGATCTGTGCATACGCATTCGGCCCCGCCGCGCGCTGGTAGATGCCGATCAGAAACAGCTCGGTGCGTTTCGACAGCAGGTAGTGCGACGCCAGATCGACCTGGTTGTAGTGCACTCCGCGGCCGCTCGAGTAATTGCCGACCGTATAGACGTACTGCAAACCCATTTCGAACGCCGGCGTAATGAACTTGTAGACGGATCCCTCAAAGTTCTGCAGGCGCAGCCCGCTCGAATCCGAGTAGTTGTAGAGCACGTTGGTGTAATCGGCGATCACGTTAAAAAAGCCGAAATCGTAGGTGCCGCCCACGCCCATGATCCGCTGCTGGTTGGTGCCGGCGCCTCCCGGGCTTGTGACGAATGGGGATGAAAAGCCCCAGCCGGTGCTGTCCACCGCACCGCTCGTCAGGTTCGGGATCGCCGCATTGGTACGCCGGTTGATCTGCGTAAAGGCTGCGCCTACTTTCAGCGGACCGTTCATGTACGTGAGCGAACCGCTGAAGCCGTTGTTGTTCGAAAACTGCGTTGTGTTCGAGAAGGCGTAACTGCCTGCAACGGTGAAACCGTCGAGCGTCGGCGACGCATACCGAACGGCGTTGTTAAAGCGGTTGGTGAAGAACATGTTGTCGTTGTCGCCGATGTGCGCGCCGTACCCGGCAAACGCGTTGGCCGCGGTCGCGAACCAGAGCGAGTTCGTCATTTCCTCGTACTGACGGCCGAAGGTCACCGTTCCGAGCCGGTTATTCGACAAACCGACGAACGCCTGGCGCCCGAAAATTCCGCCGCCGAGCATCGCGCCATTCGTGACGTTAAAGCCGTTTTCCAGCGTGAAGAGCGCCTTGTTGCCCCCGCCAAGATTTTCCACACCGCGCAAACCAAAACGCGGCGGCATCATCCCCGCATTTGCGAGCGCGAACTGATGCGATCCGCGCGAATTGCTCACGTATTCGAGCGAGGTCGAAATCACGCCGTATAGCGTGACGCTGCTTTGGGCGTGAACGGCGCCGCTGACGGCAAGCGTCAGCGCAGCAGCCGCGCACAGGCGAATAGACGAGCGCCTTTTCGTTGTTTTCGTTGTCGTGTTCGTTGTCATATCGAGTCTCCGTTGGGACGGCGTCAGAGCCGCCTTCGTATGCGAATCTAGTTGTCAGAGTCAGCGCCACCCATTTCGCGCGCGCAGACGCCACTGCGGCGCCAGTCACTGCGCCGGAAAACTCAGTGGAATCCAATCAGGAAGTGAGCGGGCGTGCGTCGCGCTCGCCCGTGCTTCACGCAGCCGTTAGTGCGGATGCAGCGCGTGGCCGTCGGTCGGCTTACCGCTCGCGCGTCCCGCGCCGGCGCGCCAGACCACCGGCGCGATTTGCAGCAGCGTCGCGATCACCACGAGCGTCACCCGCACGATCCAGCCGCCCTCGTAGAACGTCGCGAAAATGGCCGGCGGCCCGAGTAGCACTCCCAGGTAAGTCGCCTGCGAGACGAGGCCGCTGGTTGCGCCAAGGGTAGCGGGCGTGGGCGAGGCGGACGGCAGCAGTGTCCAGATCGAGCCGATCACCGTGCCGACGCCGATCGAGAACGCACACACCGACACGCTCGCGCCGACGAGCGGTGTGGCCGGCAAATACAGCACCAGGCCGCCCACGAGCATCACCGTGCCGCCTATCAGCGCGAGCTTGCGCACCGTCGCCCCGGCCTTCAGCAAATGCCCGACCGACAGACAGCCGATCGCGACGAACACTTCAGCGAGCGTCCCTATTCCGGCCGCCGCGGCGACGGAAATATGGAAGCGCCTCGCGAGATAGACGGTGAGCGCCGCCATCACGCCGGTCTGAATGAATGCCGACGACCCGGACGCCAGCGCGACCCTGTAAAGTGCGCGGCTCTTCAGCACGATCCAGATGTCGCCGAGCTTGCGATCGTGCGTCGCGCTCACTTTGGCAGGCAGGAGGAATGCGGCGACTGTCAGCGCCGCCATCAGGACGGCGTGGCCGCCGAACGCCCAGCGCCACAGCTCGCCTTTCTGCGCGAGCGGCGCGACGATCGACAGCGTAAGGCCAATGCCCACCGCGGTATGCGAGGTCCATAGTCCGAGCGCGATGCTTCGCCGCGTGCCGCTGGTGGTGCGCATGATGAGCGTAACCGCCCCAACGGTCAGCGACAGGTAGCCGACGCCTTCTAGCAGCCGGCTCACGAACAGAGCACTGAGATCGTGCGAGAAGAACACGCCGAGATTACCGGCGAAGGCGAACGCCGAGCCCGCCAGAATCACGCGCTTATCGCCGATCCGGTCCACCAGCCAGCCGGCGAACAGCGCAAACAGCGCAGTGATCAGCGAGGGAATCGAGATCACCCAGCCGGATGCGGCGTGCGAGAGATGAAAATACGCGGCGATGTCGCCGATTACCGGCACCGACTGCGTGACCAGCGAGGTTGCCACGGTCCCGTAAATGTACAACAGGATGATGCACGGCCAGCGTCCCGCTCTAAGCATTGTCGTCTCCAGAAATTGGCCAATATCTTTTGGCTTCGCTAATTGTGTAGGTGTCCCGCCGTCACGCGAAACGCCGTTTCAAGTTTCCCACTTCAATAAACGCAAAAGATTCCCTCCCATAACCTGTTCGAGATCCGCCCCGCCGAGCCACGACAGATTCTCGCTGAAATGCGTTACGCACTGCCAGTACGGGTGATGCAGACGCGACAGATCGCTGCCCCATATGACGCGATCGGGTCCGAACGCGTCCACCACGCGCCGAAGTGTTTCGGACAGCGACTGGAACGGGAACGGATCAAGCGCGTAATCACCCACGCCCACCGCCTTTACGCTGACGTTCGGATAACGGGCGAGCGCCAGCAGCTGCGGCAGGTGTTCAAATGCGCCCGGACCGGATGCGCCGCGCGGTACGCCGAGGTGATCGACGATCAGAGGCAAGCGCGGATGGCGTTCGGCAATCGCAGCGGCCTCTCCGAGTGCATTCGGTAAGAGCAGCGCTGTGGGCAGGCCGGTTTCCTCGGCGATTGGCCACAGCGCGTCGTAGTGGCCTTCGAGAAGTGGCGCAAGCCGTTCTTTCGTGTTGAACAGGAAACGGATGCCGCGCATGCCGGGCTGCGCGCGCCATTCGCGAATGCGTTGCGCGGCCTGTTCCGGCGCGGCGTCGAGCAGGCCCATCACCGCGAATTTCTCCGGGTGCTCCTGCGCGAGTGAGAGCGAGTACGCGTTGCCGTTCGGGTCCCATAGCGGCGGCACCAGCACCACACGGTCAACACCCGCTTGCTTCATCTCGGCATCGAGCACGTCGGCGGTGATCGGCGTGCGCCGGTGGTGGCCGGTCGATTCGCCCTCCAACCACGCGTGAATCTGGGCATCTACGATCTGCATGAGTAACGAATTCTCTGTTGAAGTGTCAAACGTGGCGGCTGCCCTCGGTCCAGCCTGCGGCCAGTCTATGGGAGCCTGATTCGCGGTCCCAATCGAAAAAGCGCCGTCGCCATATGTTTTTGCTGTGCACGCTCTCTATCGCCCTCCCCGCGCTCAGCCGCTCATCCGTTCTGCCGCTGATGCGCCGGGTCGAGCGCGGGTGCGGCGCCATCGTCGGGTTGGTCGAACGATTCGAGGGGTTTGCCGCGTGCTTCGATGCCGAACACGAGATACGTGAGACCGCACACCGCGAGGCACGCCGCGAGGAACTGGAACGCCGGCACAATCACCGAAACGGTGGCCGATGGCATTACGATGTTGGCCGATCCGGCTGTCATCGCAAGTCCCAACGGTCCTAAAATTTTTCCCACCGATCCGGCGAGCCCGGCGAAGCCCGCGCCCGAGCCCCGCAGCCGCGATGGCCACACTTCGGTTGAATACGCGGCGCATACGGACAGACTGCCGTCCGCAAAAACGAACGAGAGCAGCAGCGGCAGCCAGAACAGCGACGGCGAGAACAGGTCGCCGTGGCCGATGTAGCCGGCAAGCACAAGCGCCACGGCCGCCGCCAGCGCATAGAAGCCACCGGTCTTGCGACGCCCGATGCGATCGGCCAACAGCGCGGCCACGAGCCGCGACATGATGCCGATCAGGCTGAAACCGATCATCACCTTCGACGCGGTCACAGGCGAGACCGACTGGACCTGCGACATCAGCGTGGGGCCCCATAGCACGATGCCGTAGTAGCCGGAGATCAGCCCGACGTTAATGAGGCCCGTGGTCAGCACGTTGCGCGGGCACTGAAAAATATCAAACCAGCTGCGCGCCGCCGCGGGCTGCGGCGCGGAATGATCGCGTTCCCACGAGGTGTCGCCGCGCGCCCATGCGACCGCCTTGCGCGCGTCGTCCTGACGGCCGTGCAGGCTCAGCCAGCGCGGCGATTCCGGCACCCGCAACGCGCCGACCAACGCGATTGCCGCGGGCGCCGCGCCGAGCACGAAGGTCCAGCGCCAGCCGATTGTCGGGATCAGCCACGCGCCGCTCAACGCACCGAGCAGCAAGCCGCCGGTGGTGATCGCCGAGACGACGCCAGTCAGCATGCCGCGCCGTTTCGGCGGCGTGAACTCCTGTACAAGTGCGATCTGGATGAAGTAGCCCGCTGAACAGAAGCCGATCAGCACGCGCATCGCCGCCATGTAGACCCAACCGCGTTCCGGCGTGAAAGCAAGCGCAATGCTCGCCGCGCCCAACACCAGCAGTGACGCTACGAAAACCGGCTTTCTGCCAAAGCGGTCGGCCAGCATGCCCCACACGGCCCCGCCGACGATCGCCCCCCCGCCTGACGCCAGCAAGACCGCGCCCATGATGCCGTAGGTCAAACCCCAGGGTTTAATCAGGAACGCCATGATGAAACCGATCAGATACGCGTCCCAGAACTCGAGCATGCTGCCGATGCCGACCAGCGCGATCAGCGTCTTCTGATTGCCGGATAGCGTTGTCTGATCCTGAAACGGACTACGTCCGCCCTGTGCTGCAACCATGATTTGTCTCCATTCGTTTTAATCTGGATGCCTTATTAATATGCCGGCGCATGTCCCATGATCTAATGACAAGCACCGGTTCAGCCTTCCAGCGAATCTCCGGCGATGGCCGCCGCGTTCTTTCTAAGGTTGAGCAGGAACTCCGCCTGCACGTCGTTCGGCGTCCAGTCGCGCCGCATTGTGATGCCGAACATCGGGCCTTTCCACGGCACGTCGACGCGCAGCGGCGCGACCAGCCCAAAACGCCGCTCGCTCAGAATCTCGGTCCAGCTCAATACGGTGAGCATGTCCATGTCGGCGAGCGTGATGCGTATGGTCGAGAGCGAATAGGTTTCGATCCGCGCCGGCGGCGGCGTGCCTTCAGAAAAGAGGTTTTCGTATGCTTCGCGGCGCGGCGATCCTTTCGGCGGGAGCACCCACGGATAGCCGCGTAGCGCTTCCACGGAGAGCGCGCCGTCGCGCGTGAGTGGGTGATTGCGGCTCGCCACCACAAAGTAGCGCTCGCGGTACAGCGGTTCCTCGACGAAATCGAATGCGCGCCCCGGCTGCTTCAGCAGGCCGATCATGAAGTCGATGTCGCCGCGCGACAGTTTGTTCAGCAACGTCTCGTACGTGCCGCTCAACACCGTCACGCGAGTGTCGGGAAACTGCTGCGAGAGCGCCCGAATCGCGTTGACGATCAGAATGGCCGGATCGAGCAGCAGCACCCCGACCGTCACGGAGCGCTCCTTCGGGTACTCGAACGCGCCGACCGCTTCCACCAGTGCCGCGATCTGATTCGACACCTGCTTCAGACGCTGCGCGAACGGTCCGCCCGTCTCGTTCGTCACCACGCCCGACGGCGTATGTCGGTACAGCGTCACGCCCAGATTCTGTTCGAGCGTGCGCGCCGCGCGTTGCAGCGACGCTTCCGTGATGCCGAGCCGCCGCGCCGCCGCGCGAAACGAACCGCTCTCCTCGATTGCGATCAGGCACCGCATCTGCGTGCGCGTGATGCCACTCGCGAGCGCCAGCGCCGAGACCTTTCGCGTACTGCCGAGCGCGGCGACCGCTTCCTCGGCGCTTTGCAGAATACGCCGTGCGCGCACCTGCGCCGCGACGCCAACCGGCGTGAGCCACGTGCCGGTGGTCGAGCGTTCGAACAGCGTGACGTCGAGCGCCGCCTCGAAGGCCGCGATCGACGAAGTCGTGGTGGGTTGCGAGCGCAACAGTTCCTGCGACGCCTGCGTCACGTTTTCGTGACGCGCGACCGCCTCGAAGACGCGCAACTGCCAGATGCTCGGCAGCTCGCGCGACGATGTGACGCTTTCGCAAGCGTCCGGCTCGATCTTTCCCATTTCGCCCTTCAAACTGGGCGCCGCCGGAACTATTCCGCAGCGACCTGGTTGGACAACGTGCCGATCCGATCAATGGTGATCTCGCAAGTGTCGCCAGGCTTCATGAACACCGGCGGTTGACGCGAGAAACCCACGCCGCTGGGGGTGCCGGTCGCGAGAATATCCCCGGGCACGAGCGGCGCAATCGTCGATACGTACTCGATGAATCGCGGAATCTTGTGCAGCATCGCACTCACCGACTCGTCCTGCATGGTCTGGCCGTTGAGCGTCGTGACGATCCGCAGCGCGTTCACATCCTCAATCTCGCGAGCCGGCACGAGCCACGGACCGATCGCGCCGCTGCGATAGAAGTTCTTGCCCGGCGTTATCTGCCGCGTGTGGAACTGCCAGTCGCGCACGCTCCCTTCGTTCATGATCGTATAGGCGGCTACGTGATCGAACGCGTTTTCCGCTTTCACGCGATAGCCCGGTTTGCCAATTACCACCACCAGCTCGCCTTCGAAGTCGAACTGCCCGGACACGCCGGGATGAAGCAGCGGCTGGCCATGGCCGGTGAGCGAATCGGCCGCGCGCGCAAACAGCGCCGGCTGCTTCGGCAGTTCCTGCACACGCCCGGCGCTCTGCACCTCGTTGTGATGCTCGGCGTAGTTTAGCGCGAGGCACCAGATGTGCATCGGACGCGGGATCGGCGGAAGGAACGTAATCGCTTCCAGCGCGTGGTCGGCGGTCTCGTTCGCGGACGCGGCCACTTCGGCGGGAAAGTCCGCTTTCACCAGCGCCTGCAGGTCCGCGTAGCGGTCGCCGAAACGGCGGCCCAGATCGACAACGCCATCCTTCACGACGATGCCGTAGCTCGTCTTCCCGTCAATCGCAAAGCTTGCGTATTTCACTTTCTTTCCTCCAGTTATGTTCTGGCGTAACTCATACAAGGCCCGCGTACGAGCCGCCATCGAGTTGCAGGTTCTGTCCCGAGATGAAGCCCGCCTGTGCGCTGCACAGGAACGCGCATGCGTCGCCGAACTCCTGCGGATCGCCGAGGCGCTTCGCGGCTATCGTCGCGGCGATGCGTTGCTTCGCCTCCGCGACGCTGATGCCGTCTTTCTTCGACATGCGCTCGGCCATGTATTTCTGCCGGTCGGTGTCGAAACGTTCGGGCAGCAGGTTGTTGATCGTCACGTTGTCCACCACCGCGTCACGCTGCACCGACTTGCTGAGTGCCGTCACCGCCGCACGTACCGCCGCCGACAGACCCATCGTCGCGCTCGGCGACTTCACCATTGCGGACGTGATGTTGACGATGCGGCCAAAGCGCCGCTCACGCATGCCCGGCAGGTAGTGCTTGATCAGAAAGATCGGCGCGAGCATGTTCGCCTCGATCGCGGCGAGCCAGTCCTCGCGCGACCAGTCGGCGATCTTCCCCGGCTCCGGACCCGCGTTGTTGTTCACCAGAATGTCGGGCGACGGGCAAGCCTCGGTCAGCGCGGCGCGGCCCGCTTCGCTGTTCAGATCCGCACGGACGATGACCGGGCGCCGGCCCGTCGCCGCTTCGATCCGCGCGGCGGCATCGTCCAGTGCTTCCTTGTTGCGTCCGTTGATGGTGACGTTGCAGCCCTCGCGGGCGAGCGCGGTCGCGCAGGCGAGGCCGAGTCCCCGCGACGATGCGCAAACCAGCGCGTTTTTGCTGTCGAGTCCCAGGTTCATGGTCACGTTTCCTTGCTTGAATTCATGCGATCCGCGCACGAAGCGCCGGATAAACGTCGAGGGTATTGCGGTGGAATACATTCGCCCGCGCGGTATCGTCCAGATTGGGCGTCGCGCTCACGTAGCGGCGCGTGTCGTCGTAATGATGGCCGGTGCGCGGGTCGATCCCCTTCACCGCGCCAATCATCTCCGAGCCGAACAGAATGTTCCTGTGCGGCACGACGTATGTCAGCAGGTCGATGCCGGGCTGGTGATACACACAGGTGTCGAAATAGACGTTCTTCATCAAACCGTCGTCGAGTTCGCCATGACCGAGATCCTGCGACAGACCGCGATAGCGTCCCCAGTGATACGGGACTGCGCCGCCGCCGTGCGGAATCACGAAGCGTAGTGTCGGGAAATCCTTGAACACCTGCGGGTTCTGCACGAGTTGCATGAACGCGGTGGTGTCGCCGTTCAGGTAATGCGCGCCGGTGTGATGGATGCACGCGTTGCAGGAGCCGCTTACGTGAATCATCGCGGGCACGTCCAACTCGACCATTTTCTCGTACAGCGGGTAGTAGATGCGGTCGGTCAGCGCCGCCGTCTGCCAGAAACCGCCCGACGGGTCGGGATTCAGGTTGCAGCCTACGAAGCCAAGCTCCTTCACGCAGCGCTCCAGTTCCTGCACCGATGCGTCGAGACTTTGCCCGGGCGCTTGCGGCAACTGGCACACGCCCGCGAAATTGCGCGGATATAGCGCGACCACGCGTGCGATCAGGTCGTTGCAGAGCCGCGACCATTCAATGCTCTTGTCGAGCGTGCCAAGGTGATGGCCCATCTGTCCCGCGATCGGTGAAAACAGCGTGACGTCGAGGCCGCGTTCGCGCTGCATCTTCAGCTGACCGTTTTCAATGGCGTCACGCAATTCGTCGTCGCTGATTGCAAGCGGCGCGCCGTAATGGCCGCGTTCGGATGCCAGTTGACGCTCGCGCCAGGCATGCAGGGTCCTCGGCACTGTGGTGAAGTGCCCGTGGCAGTCGATTATCATCGGGTTGATTCCTGTGTGGTGAGTGCGCTCAGTCCGGCCACGCGACAATTTGCGTCGCCTGCTTCACAAAGCGTTCCGGCGGCTTTTCGCCGGTGTCGTAACTCATGCCTTCGCCGATCTGAATGTGATTGAAGCGGCTCTGCGCGTTCATCTTCTCGTGCGAGATCCAGTGCTCGTGCATCTGCTCGAACGGGCTCATCCAGTAATTGAAGATCTGACTGCCGAGCGCATGCCGGCCAATGCCCCGCACATGGTCGTGCGACTGCCGCGTCATGTGATCGAAGCCGAAGAAAATGTCGTCGACGCCTTCGACCTGATATGAGACGTGGTGCATTCCCGCGCGCGCGCCGCGCAGCAGGAAGATCACGTGATGATCGACCAGTTCGTCGCCGAGATCCACGCGGCAGAAACGGCCAATCGCGTTGTCGCGCGAACCTACGAACAGTTCGTCGGTAGGCAACAGACCGAAAGCATCCTGATACCAGTCGATCGTGCCGGCGAGGTTCGGCGTCGCATACGCGGTATGCGCGATGCGCACCACGCGCGCCGACCCCAGCACCCGGCTCTCGCCGTCGGCGCCGCGCACCAGGACGCGTGGCTCGAGTTTCTCGACGCGCTTCTGTCCGGCAAGAAGTTCCAGCGTCAAGCCGTTCGGGTCGGTCACGCGCACGCGCTGACCACCGCCGGGTGCGTCGAGTGTCTCGATGCCCTGTGCACCGGGCAGCTTTGCGACACTGTCGAGCAGCGACGGATCGCGCACTTCGTAGCCAAAACTCACCACGCCGGGATCGCCGAGTTCCGTGACGTGGAGGAACGGCGTGTCACTCACGCCGCGCATGTAAAGACGCTTCGCGTCGCGGTGTGCGAGCGCCATGCCGAAGTCTTCGAGAAACGCCTGCATGCGCCCGAGATCCGGCGCGCTAAGGCGCACGTGTGTCATTCCTCTAATGGGCGAAACCACAATGTCTCCTTGTCCCCTGTTTGCGAGCCTGGCTCAAACGGCGAGTTGAGTCGCCACGTCACCATATAGGTCGCCAATGCTGAATGGCCGTGATATCAGCTTCTGGTCGTACGCATATCGGATCGCGATTTCGAGCGCCGGGCGCAACGCATCAAAACCAATGGGCTGGAGATCCGGCCCGGAACCCGCAGCGCTTTCCCCACTCGCCCGACGGCTCTCGATCAGCATGCGGTACAGCTCGGGCACGACGCCGTTATGCGTATTAGCAATCGATTCACGGACCACAACGATGTGATTGATCGGCACCGCATGCGTGCGCCCGTGCCAGTCGAGCGCGGCCGTTTTTGCATCCGGAATCAACTGACGCACGCCCGGATTGCCCGACGGCTTGCCGCCGGAAATGATTGCGTCCGCCTCGCCCGCCAGCAGCATCGCTTCGAGATCACGCTTTTCCGGCAACTGCGTAACCCACTCCGGCTCGACATAATCCGCGACGTGCGCCCCTTCCTGACTTACCCATTTCACCGAGCGCAGGTCGACGCCGTATTCATCGGCGAGGATCCCGCGCACCCATGCGGGCGTGGTTTGCGTATAGGCGCGCATCGCAACGGTTTTTCCCGCAAGATCGCGCGGCGTAAGCGTGTCGTCCGCGCGGCATAGAATGCTCTTGTGGTGGAAGTTGCCGTTCATCACAAACGGCAACATCCGGTAAGGCTTGCCCGCGTCCAATGCCTGCAGGAAAGTCATGATCGCCAGTTCAGCGACGTCGTATTCAAGTCCCCGCACGACATTCCTGAAGGCCGTCTGCGCGGTGTCCACCGGCGCAAAGCTAAGCCTCAGGAGCGGCGAGTCGATCGCGTTCTGCTTGAGCGGCGCGGTCTTCGGGTAGCTGCCCATCATCGCACGGAGCGTAATCATCCCTGTCTCCTGCGTTTGCGTTGCGACGTCGTTCATGCCAGCACCTTCTGTGCGTGATGCTGCGATGCACGCTGCGGATCCAGCACAACTTCGTCGAGCGACGGCAAACTGTCGATCAACCGTTGGCGATGCGCATAACGGATCAGCGCTTCGAACGACGCCCGGTTTTCGTAGACGCCATACGGTAGCGGATCGCCGACCCACGCGGCCAGCTTGCGATACCGCTGGTCCTCCGCGCCGTCTGCTTCACCGGATTGCACACGCGCCAGATAGTTGCGCTTGGCCGCGCCGAACGCTTCGAACAACGCAGCTGGCAGATGCGGATGCGCTGCCAGCACCTCGTTTCTCACCACGATCACGCCATGCAGGGGGTAGATGCCGGTCCGCTCGAACCAGGTGCGCTCCGCGCTTGCGGCGTCGTCCACCAGATCGACGAGCTCGTCTTCGAGGCCTTCGGCGCCGCCCGCGAGTCCCGCGAAAACCGCGTCGAGCTGCCCGGCGCGCAGCAGATCCGCGAAGGAGGCTGTCTTGCCAACGCAGTTGACGTTTGGCGGTAACGCGAAGCTGGCGACGTTCTCTTCCTCCTGGGTGAGCCACGTGACCTTGTCGGGGTCGAGCCCGTATTCGTCGGCGTAAATGCCGCGTGTCCATACGGCGGCCGTGACCGAGTACGTGCGCACGCCGACGGCGCGGCCTTCCAGATCCTTCGGATCGCGCACGGTCGAATGACGCAGACGCTGCACACCGCCGTGGCGAAAGCGGCGCGTCATCGGCAACGGTAACGCGGTCAGCGGCGCGCCGGCCGCGCGCGCCATGAGATACGATGTCGGCGCCATTTCACAGACGTCGTACGGCTGGCTGCGCGCCATTTCGCGGTAGATATCGGGCATGCGCTTGACCTCGGTGAACGTGAGATCGAAGCCCTCGACGCGAACCGCGCCGTTCTTGAGATCTTGCACCTGGCCGTGAGGCCCGAGCACGATCGACAGATTATTGCTCATTACGTGTCCTCTCCTATGCGCGTTCGGCGAGCACACGGCCCGTTTCCAGCGCCGAGAAATCGCGCCTGGGGTACGTCATGAGGAAGCGGTAGCCCTCGTCGATCACGCTCGCGACGTTGTCCTTCGTCACGTGCGGATGGCCGACCGGAATGTCGTGCGCCCTGCCCACTTCAAGCACATGCTTCATCATGCGCAGCAGTTCGGGGTTCTCGTACTGGCGAGGACAGCCGAGCTCCTGCGTCAGATCTCCTTCGCCGATCAGCAACACGCCGATGCCCGGTACTTCCTTGACGATGCGCTCGATGTTCTCGATCGCCTGCGTGTCTTCGATCATCAGGACGGTAAGGATCTCGCCGTCCGGCGCGAGCGGCCACACATCAGCGCGCCTGTAGTACTCCTGCTGCGACACGCCCCAGTATCGCGCCGCGGGCATCGGCGCATCGCCGCGCAATCCGGCGGGCTCATAGAGCGGCGCGCTTTTCAGGCGCGGATACCGGCACGCCGACACAGCGTTGTACGCTTCCTCGGGCGTGCTGATGCGAGGCCAGACGATCCCGTAAGCGCCAAGATCGAGCGCCTGCTTCGCAAACCACAGGTTCATTTCGCTGCCGCTCGGTGGAATGCGCACGATCGGCGTCATCTGACAGGCAACCGAACCAGCCCGGGCAATCTTCTCGCGCAGCAGCAGGAACTGCATCGACTCCCGCAGCGCGCGAATGTCCCACGGGTTGTGCTCGAGCTCAAACACGACCCCGTCGTTAGACGATTGCGCAAACGCCACCGCGTTTTCGATTTCCGCCTGCATGAATGACGTGAAGGCAATGCGCCGGCCGGTTTCCAGCGCGCGGATCACACCGTTAAGTCGTTCTGCCATCGTTGTCTCGTGGTTTTGTTGTCTAATAACTTTGCGCAGTGGGCGACGATCAAAGCATCGCCGTGCAGAATCCGTCGCCGGCGTCCCCAGGCAGCGGTTTTTCCGTCCACGTCTTGCAGCCGTCGGTCGTGTAGAACACCTGACCGCCGCGCGTGACGGTGATCACGCCGCGCGGATCACTCAGATGCACGTTGAAGCCAAGCATCGTGCTGCGCGGATCAACGGCTTCGTCTGCGCGATACCAGGTCTTACCAATGTCGTCGCTCGCGTACAGCGCACCCGCTTCGCTGCGCGACGAAATGCTGAAACACGCGAGCAGTCTCCTCGGATTGTCGGGACAGATGCGGATATCGCGCGCGTAAGAGAACGGCGCGTACTTGCCGACCTCGAGATCGTGGAACGTTTCGCCTTTGTCGCGCGTCTCGAACACGCCCATGCGGCAGACATAAAACACGGCGTCGGGATCGGCGGGCGTGGTGGCTACCGCGTGCGCGTCGAACATGCCTTCCGCTTCATCGTCGGTTTCCAGCCGGCTTTTCAGATGCGGCTGCTGCGAGAGCGCAACGAGGCCCTCGTTCGCGCCGCGCCAGGTTTCGCCGCCGTCTTCGCTGATCAGAAAGCCATTGATTTCGGCGACTGCGTACATCGTGTCGGGATTCGTGGGATGGAACGCAATGCGCATCACGCGCGACGAACCAAACGAAATCTTGAAGCGCTCGGGGTAGTCGGCTTTCAACTGACGCCAGGTATCGCCGCCGTCGTCACTGCGATAGAAGCTGACCGGACCCGCGCCGGCAAACAGCGTGCGTGGCTGCTTCGGATGCAACACGATGCTCCAGAACTGCGGGTTCTCGTCGGTGACGTTCAGCCGTTGCCAGTTCTTGCCGCCGTCGCGGCTGCGGAACACGCCTTTGCGCGCGGCTGCGTAAAGGATTTGCGGATCGGTCGGATCAGGCGTGATGGCCTGCACGGAGGCGTCGGCGGGAATGCCGGTGACCTGTTCCCAATCGCCCCCGGGTTGCAACGCGTAGATCGAGCCCACGGTGTTCGGCCGGTTCGCGGCCGTGCCCACCAGCATCAGGGTCTGCATCAGTGTCTCCAAGTGTCGATGTCGTGAAGAACGAGTGAGTCCAGTCTAGGCGGCGCGGCTTGCGTTTTGTCATTGGAAATAGGTCGTCGCGATAGATTGATGCTGATCTGGCGGTCGCCGGTGTGTCTAATGGTCGCCAAGCCCGGCTCTCATCACCAACGGAGGTGGCCGTCAGCAATCCTTGGTCGAGATCACCGAGGTCGCCAGAGAAAACCATGGCGGGAATAGATCCTCCAGCTGTTCGGCGTCTACGCAGCTCTGAGAGATGCTTCCATTTGCAATGGGTGCACAACGCGCGCGATCAAGAAAGTTTCCGAGGCACGGTGGACGCTTCGCCGCGCGTTTGGCTCAACCGGCCCCCGATTTGGAGTCGCAGATCGGGAATTTCCAGCTAGTGGATGGCCGCGACCTTGTAGTCGCCGGTGGGCGGCCGTCAAAGGATGCTCTTTTCCAATCTGGCAATGGATTGGGCAAAGTTCCATTCCCGCTTGTCATCGGAAATAGGCAGCCGCAATAGATTGATGCTTAGGGCGTCGAACGTAGGGTTTCAATCTACAGAGTACTACCTATACTCGCTGTCATTTTTGCCGCGTGGCTAAGGGCACAGCCAATTGGAGGTCCGTCTTGAAACAGATCATCTTGCTTGCAGCACTCATCGCCGTGACAGCTCCCATGGAATCTTACGCACAATCGATTGCGCAAACGACGCGCGCCGCGCGCCATGCGGAATTGGCTAGCCTGGAAAAGTCCGGCTACAACCCGTCCGAAAGTTGCCCCTGCTATCCCGCCGATCTTCAGCGTGCAGAACAGGCCGCATCGGCTCAAGCAAACGTTGAAGAAGCGAATGCAGCGTCCAGTGTGAGGATCTCTCAACTGGGCCACTGAATACGGTCGCTCGCACAGTGCGGCACTGGAGGTTCAGCGCTTTGTAGCGGCCACCGCGATTTCCGCGGCACTGTCGAGTTGCTCTACGTGCCAGCATTTGTCGATCAGCGCGCGCGTCTGGTCGGCGGTCAGAATGCCTCCCGCGAGGTCGGAGAATTTCTTTTCGAGCTGCTTATTGGTCATGGGAACTTCAGTGCTGCCGATCGCGTGCTGAATGAATTTGTGCAGCTTGCGGCCATCCTTGAGCGTCATGGTCATGTCTACCTGTTCCGGCCTGATCGACGGATCAACGATGGGATTGACCTTCTCGCGCAACGCCACCGTTTGCGGGTCGCGGACCTTGGCATCGCTGAACTGTTTTTCACCGGCTGCGCCATCGATTATCGCAACCGCCGCTGCGTGATCGATGCTGAACTTGCCTTCGAGCCCGATCCGCGGCGTCTTCTTCCCCGTCAGTTCGATGACGAGCGGATGCACGCGCAAGTCGATGCGATCGATCTGATCGGCGCTCAGATGATTTTCGTTGCGAAGCTGGATAGCCGCATCGAGGTCGCGCAGATTCGACGAACGATCGCATAGTTTCCTCAGCCGCCAGAGTCAACTGTTGTCGTGCGTCGGCGACATTTGGAATAAGAAGGTCCCTTTGCAAGCCGCTCTTGTATAGCTCGTCGCTCTCTGAATCTACACAGGCGAGCGATGCGCTACATGCAATACTGCGATTTTGAAGTGTGGAAAATCATAGCCTTCACCGAACATATCAACGCAGACGATACCGTCCAGATCTTCGGCGGGGAGTCGCTCTTCGATGGCTAACACGGCTCTCCTCGACAGTCGGCTGGAAGCACTTTCAATTCTCAGGCCGGCAGCCACGTATCGTTCAGCTAGCGCAATTCGTCGACGCGTCCGCAGCGAATGAGGAGACGGTGGTCGTATCCTGCCTCGCTGTCGCGTTGGAATACCCGAACTGCTCGCTCAATAAGCGCTCTATCAGCCTCCTCACGCGGGGCAAACCGCGGGACGACTACAGCATCCGCTTATGGACGCACGACAAAGTGTGCGGGAAAAATGGCTGGGAGGCCCGTAGCACCGTTGATGATGCGACTGCAATAATCCGCACAGTGTGCGGGAAACCAATCATCGACCTGAGGCGCCCTCATTTCAGGAACACAAAGTGCGCGGGCAGCCCGTTCCACGGGCGTACCGGAGCATCTCTAAATCGGGCTGCATCATGTTCATCACGCATCGCAACAATGGAGTTCACGAAAGCACGCATTCCACTGTAACTGGCGACCTATACACTGCCGGTCATCCACACCCTTCTCGCACGCAAGCGAGAGGGCGTGGTGGGCAACGGGGTGTTAGCCCGGTTGCAGCAACTTCAGCCGCGACAACTCTCCGAGGATATCGCCCGGAAGGATCGGCGACGTTGACCGAGGCTTCGTCTTCAAGTCCGCGACCCTGAACGCATGCCTTAGGGTGCCGAAGCCGGTACCGCTACCCCAGCGCCTTTCGGATTCGCTTTCCGCCCCGCGTTCTGCACGTTTTGCGGGTATCTAAGCTGGTCGCCAGATGGGTTGTAGCCGTTCTTCTCCAGTTCGTTTAGCTCGGCATTCTTCTTTTCACGGCGAGCTTTTCGTTCGGCTTTCTTCGTTGCCTTTTGGGCTTGCTTTGAAGTGCTCGCACCTTCCATCGTCGACGCTTGATTGCTGGCAGGTTGCGCTTGAGCAACTGAAAACAAGAGCAGTGAACAGCTCACGCCAAACGCAAGTGCCTTGATCCGTGTAGAACTCATTCCCGTCTCCAAAAAAATTTAATGAGGTTGGAAGGTATCTGGTGCGCGCATCCGATCGATGCACGCATTCGTCAAACTCACGGCCTTCATCTTCGCCTTTGCACGGAAACGACGGCGCGCCCTACACGTCTCGCCGCCGTTCTTCCACGACTTCAAAACTGCGTCGCGATGCCTGCGAAAGCGCCGAACTGGCTGTGACCATAGTTCGGATTCAAGCTTGATGGATTGCCATTTACCGGATCATTGTTCGTGTTCGGCCCGTAGAGTCCACCATTGAGACCGAGATTCGATGTCGAGCTGTTACGGAGGTAGCCCAGTTCGGTGTATAGGCGAGTACGTTTGGAAAGCAGGTATGCACCGGAAAGCGTGTACAGCGTGGCGTTTCCGTTTCCGTTGTTCGCATTCGCGTGATACACCGCGCCCGTCAGGAACGTTGCGGGTGTCACGGCCCAACGTGCGCCGACCCACTCATGGTCGACCTTCGTCGGCAACGATACGCCTGCGGGCAATGCCGACGCATTCGCCGTTCCATAGAAGCCCGCGTTGGTCGCGTCTGGCGCGCTCAGGTGCTGATACCCTAGAAAGACTGTCACTGGGCCCCAGACGTATGACCCACCTGCGAATATGGAACGAGAAGCAAGATAGACGTTGCTGAATTTTCCGTTCCCATCACGAATCTCATCATAGATCGCCTGCACGTCGAGATTGTGTGCGTTGTATTCCAGTTTGATGCCGTCGTCGCGGCCCTGGGAACTACCGAGTCCGGTTGATGTTCCCAGTTGGCCCGGAGCGCTGCCCGGATTACCTGAGTTCCACCTCGTCGAATTCGTCAGATTGTACTGACCTTGTACTGTGAATCCCCCGAAGCTCGGAGACAGATACTCGAATCCGTTGGCCGCCTGCGGGAACATGCGGCCTCTCACAAGCGTGCCAAACGAGTATTTTTGCGTCTGTTGAGGGTCGAGGATACCCGCGTATTGGAGCAGCTCGCTAGCGCCGAAGTTACCCATCCGGATGGAGCCGTACGTCGGGTTACTCATGCCGATAGTCGCTTGACCCTCGAAGAACGACCCATTCGCGTAGGTTCCGTTCTGCGTGTTGAGTCGGGACTCGAGTTGGAAAGTCACGAACGTGCCGCCGCCAATGTCCTCCAGTCCCTTCAGGCCGAAGCGTGATTCAGCCCAATTGCCCGACTCGGCTCCCAGGCGATGACCATTTGGCAAACCGGTCTCAAACTGCACACCGTTATCCACTAGTCCGTATAGCGTCACGCTGCTTTGCGCGCTGGCAGCAGCTGCAAAACCCATCGCCAGCGATCCCAAGATAATACGCTTCATCTTTTTCTCCTATCTCCAAACCTGGTTGATCACTTATTTATTGTTAATTCGTGCTGCTAATAGACCTAACATTGCGTCTTCGCATTCCTGTTCTCTAAGTAACCTTGGAGTTGACTTCCGGACTGGATCAGCGTGGGGACTGCACGAAAAGGTGCTTACCAGTCCGGGCCAATCAACGTGCACGAACTACGGCGCGCCAAGACAGACGCTTGACATACGTCAGCGTCAGATTTCAGGTTGCTTCGTTAGGACGCAAATCGAAACGCGACCAATCCACCAATGGCGCGCTTCGCTCGCGGTTATTACTGATCAGGTGCGGTTCTCACCGCTGCGACGGAAACGATCGAGCGCCACGGCAGCGATGATGACGAGGCCTTTGATAATGAACTGCCAGATGTCGGACACGCCGAGAATGACGAGGCCATTAGAAAGTACCGCAATGATCAACGCACCGACCAAAGTCCCCCAGATCGAACCTACACCGCCTACAAAGCTCGTGCCGCCGAGAATGACCGCTGCAATGGCGTCGAGTTCATAGCCAGTGCCGATTTGAAGACCATTCGCAGCATAGAGCCGCGCTGCGGACATCACACCGCCGAGACCGGAAAGCAACCCCGACACGGCATAGACGAACAGCAGGATCAGGCTGACCTTGATGCCGGAAAGACGCGCTGCCGCAGGATTCCCGCCCATGGCATAAATCCAGATCCCGAGCACCGTACGGCGAAGAATGACCCACGAAATCACAATAACGGCAAGCGCGATGATCGCCAGAACCGGAACGCCGAGGAAGCTTGCATTCCCGATCCACGCAAAGCTGAGGTTCGGGTTCATCACCGTGCCGTCATTGCCAATCAAGCGTGCAAGTCCTCGCACCGCGGTAAGGGATCCCAGCGTGACGATAAACGGCGGAAGTCTCAGGTACGCGATGAGGAGGCCGTTGATCGAGCCAAGAACGATACCCGTCAAAAGTCCGACCGGGAGGGCCAACGCTCCGAACGAGGGGTCGAGAGAACAGATCATCGACGTCATGGCCGCGGTCGCCAGCATCGAGCCCACCGAAAGGTCGATGCCTCCCGTCAGAATGACGAACGTCATCCCTGCAGCCAACACTGTGTTGATAGCAGCCTGCTGTGCGACGATCGAAATGTTTTGGCCGGTGAAGAATGTGCCTTGCGTAGCGATGTTGAATGCGAAGCAAAGGATGATCAACACTGGCAGCATACCGATCGAACTGATCAGCCGGCGAACGTGCACCTTGTGCGCTGACATCCCGACTGCGTCGGTTGGCTTGTCCTTTACAACAGGACTACGAAGCGTTGACTTGTTCATGATTGTCTCCAAATCTGTGTTTCAGGCGGCATCTAGGGTTGCATCCGCTCCTGCTGCGAGAGCCATGATGTTTTCCTGGGTAATTGCGTCGTTGTTTGGCCCGCCGACTTCGCCGACGATATGGCCTCCGCGCATCACGAGCGTGCGGTCGCAGACCCCGATGATTTCCGCCAGTTCGCTCGAAATCACGACCACACCAATTCCCTGACGCGCCAGGTCGTCGATGAGCCGATAGATTTCGGATTTAGCGCCGATGTCCACCCCGCGCGTAGGCTCGTCGAGAATCAGCACCTTCGGCCCGATCTGAAGCCAGCGCGATAGCAGCACCTTTTGCTGGTTTCCGCCTGAGAGGCTGCCAACGTTGACCAGAGGGCTTGCTGCCCGCACACGAAGTTGCTCGAAGGCCGAGTTCGCGCGCTTTCTTCCTTTCGACAGATTCAGGAAGCCGCCTGGGCGTGCGTCCCGAAGAATGACGCCCAGATTAATGTTCTCCGCGCACGACATGTCGAGAAAAAGGCCCAGTGCCTTGCGATCTTCCGTCAGGTACGCAAGTCCGTGCTTGATGGCGTCGGACGGTTGACGAATGCTCACTTCCTGACCGTTTATAAAAACCTTTCCGCTCGCCTTTTCGTCGGCGCCGTATATCAGGCGGGCGAGTTCTGTCCGTCCCGATCCGACCAGTCCCGCAATTCCCAGCACCTCGCCTTGATGGAGTTGAAAACTGCACGGTTTGATTTTGTCGCCATCGGAAATGTCCTTTGCTTCAAAGATGACAGGGCCACGGCTACCGCCGGCATCATGTCCCTTCATATAGAAGGTCGACAGGTCCCGGCCAACCATCATCTTGACGATCGCCTGAGCCGATAGCTCGGCACGGTCAATCGTTCCTACATAGCGCCCATCCCGCAGCACAGATACACGGTCGGACAGGTCATAGACCTCTTCCATCCGGTGACTGATGTAAATGATGGCGATACCTTCGGAGCGCAATTGCCGGATCAACGCAAACAGCCGCTCGCTTTCCCGCGATGATAAAGCCGTGGTCGGCTCATCAAGGACCAGAATCCTCGACTTTGCGTGCAACGCCCGGCCGATCTCGACCAGTTGCTGCTCTGCGATGGAGAGCGTCCCGACAATCGTACGGGCGGTAAAGGGAACGTCGAGGCGTTCGAGTACTTCACGACAGCCCGCGTACATTGCCTGTCGATTAGCCACTCCGCGAACGGAGACTTCCCGCCCCAGATAGATGTTTTCGGCGACCGAGAGATTGGGCGCGAGGCTCAGTTCCTGGTAGATGATCGAAACGCCGTATTTCTTTGCCTCCACCGGATCTGCGATCGTCACCGGCTTGCCGTCGATCAGGATCTCACTACCCGGATCGGCCTCATAGGCGCCAGACAGGATTTTCATCAGCGTCGACTTGCCCGCGCCGTTCTCTCCCATGAGAGCGAGCACTTCACCGCCCCACGCGCGCAGTTCGACGTTATCAAGTGCCTTCGTGCCGACGAACGTCTTACTAACGTTGCGCATTTCGAGCAGAGGAATCCGATTATCGGTAGGCATGATGTCTCCATTTGTGTTGCTCGCAGGCGCGCACGCGAATGCCGGTGCGCGCCTCAATGCAGCAAGATCTACGCTGCATTGATGGTGGTCAGATTAACCACCCCAGCCCTTGTACGTGGCAACGTTGTCACGCGTGACCAGTTTGGGATCAAGCAGAATCACGGGGTTCGCAGGCTTCTTTCCTTTCGACAGCATGTCGTTGCCGATATCGAATGCCGTCTGTGCCATCGAATACGGACTTTGAGCAACCGTCCCTTGAATCGCTGAGGGAGCTTTCAGAAGCGAGGTCACTTCAGGCGAGCCGTCGACGCTGACGATCACGAAATCCTTCCGATTGAACTGTTTGGCCGCAAGATCGGCCCCGATGGCTTCCTGGTCACAGACCGTGAAGACGCCGTCGACCTTCGGAAAGCGCGTCAACAGGGATTGCATCACCGTCAGACCACCTTCACGCGTCGCCTTTGCGTTCTGGTTGTCAGAGAGGATCTCGAACTTGCCCTTGCTTAGCACCGACTGGCAGCCCTTGACGCGGTCCTGGATCGACGAAACGGACGGTCCGTTCAGGATGACAACCTTGCCTTTCCCGCCCAATTTGTCAGACAGGTACTGGCAGGCCATCTCGCCGGCCTTGAAGTTATTCGTCTGCACAGTGGCTGCTGCGCCGTCGGCCGACACGTCCACAGCGATCACAGGAATGCCGGCTGCCCCGGCACGTTTGATTGCCGGAAGTATCGCTTTCGGATCATCTGCGGTCAGAATGATCAGGTCGGTCTTGGCCGAAATGAAATTGTCGACCTGGGCGAATTGTTTGTTCAGGTCGTAGTCCGACGCGACCGTCATGACCTTTGCGTTCGGATTGTTCTGCTTCGCCCGGTCAGTAACGCCTTTGGAAATTGCAGTCTGGAAGGGATCACCGAGCGAATAGATTGCAACTCCTACCGAGTTGACGTCCTTGGCTGACACAGCGCTCGCGAGGAAGCTGCTAGCTGCGAGTCCGAGTAAGATTTTCGTGAACATGATTGTCTCCGATTATGATTTAAAAAAACCTATGAGCAAGGCGTCGCAAGAGAGCGGCGCATCTGGGATCGAAGTCAGGAGAGAGCTGCCTCCCGGCAGGTTAAATCTCCTGGCATTTGTCACACACTAAGCAAACCTAACCTTGTCCGGCTGAATCCGGACGGCGACTGTTGAATCCGAACCCGGGTTTTCTGTCACCAGCTCCCTGCTTCCTCGATTACCGGGTGAGCGTTGTCCACGCGCCGTCTTGCTCAGCGGACCGGACAGCCGCGTCGATCAACGACATCGTGTCTACGCCATCCGCAATGCCCGGAATGCCGTCGAGGTATGACTGATACGGCAACTCGAGACGCTTAGCCATCAAAGCCTTTGCAAAATCAGAGTAGAGATTCGCGAAAGCGAGGGCGTATCCTTCGGGATGTCCGGCTGTGAAGCGCGTCGCAGCAGCGGCTTGCGGCGAGAGGGTCGCGTAGCCGCGAGCCAGACGTTGGGCCGGCGCACCAGGAGGTTTGAACCAGAGAATTTCCGGTTCTTCCTGGACCCACGTGAGGCTGCCTTTCTCGCCAAAGATGCGGAAGGACAGACCGTGATCGTTGCCGGCTGCGACGTAACTGCCCCAGAGGCGGCCGCGAGCACCGCCTTCGAAGCGTGCCGTCAGATAGGCGTTGTCATACACTTCGCGCCCTTCAGCGAAAGTGGTCATTTCCGCGGACACTTGCTCGACGCGAAGCCCTGTGATGTACGAAACGATGTGATGAGCGTGAGAGCCGACTTCACCGAGGAGAACGCCCTTGCCCATCGACGATTCGCGGAAGCGCCAATGGCGATCAGGATTCTGCGGATCAACTACGAACCCGGCGCACAGTTCGCCTTCGATGCACTGGATTTTGCCAAGTGCCCCCGACGCTACCATCGCGCGCGCTTCGCGCACCATCGGGTAGCCGGTGTAGCAATGGGTGAGAAGAAATAGCCGATCATGTTGCTTGACGAGATCGTTGAGGCGTTGAGCCTCGGCGAGGTCACGGGTCAGCGGCTTCTCGCAGATGACGTCGATTCCTTTCTCCATGAAGACGCGTGCGACCTCGTAGTGCAACTGCGGGGGCGTCGCAATCACAACTGCGTCGATTCGGTCTTCACGTGCCGCTTCGCGTTCCGCCATCACACGGAAGTCGGTGTAGGCACGGTCATCAGCGATCAACTCGGCCCGCGCTGATGCTTTCGCAATCTCAGGGTCAATCGACATCGCGCCGGCCACAACGTCGTAGAGCCCGTCGGTTCGCATGGCGACAAGATGAGTGCGACCGATGACGGAATCTTTTCCGCCGCCGACAAGGCCCACTCGCACGCGTCGGCCGAATTGAGAAAGAAGGTCAGTAGACATGCGTTTCACCTGCTTTGTGCCTGCAGAATTACCTGAGGCTGTTTGAAGTTTTGCCAATCGTGCAAAGAAGCACGGGGCGACGTCGATAGAAGCACTTCGGTTTTTGAAACTGTGAGGCGGCGAGTCAACGCGTACGTTCGCGGGCGCTCACTGGGCCAGATACCCGCCGTCGATCACGAGTTCGGCACCTGTCATAAACGAGGATTCGTCACTGGCGAGGAATAGGCACACGTTCGCGACTTCCTCGGGGGTGCCCATGCGTCCCATCGGCGTTTTGGCAATGATCTCTGCGTTTAGGTCGTCCGGCTGGCTCGTCACGAGCGGCGTTCTGATCAATCCCGGGTGGACCGAATTCACCCGGATGTTCTCGGGCGCATACGTTACGGCCGCGTTTTTGGTCATGTTGCGCACGCCGCCTTTTGCTGCCGCGTATGCTGCGGCGCCGGCAGTGCCCACGATGCCCCACATCGACGAGAAATTGATGATCGAACCCTTGCGCATACCGCGCATCGACGGCAACACAGCCTGGATTCCGAGGAAACTGCCCGTGAGATTGACAGACAGCACTTTCTGCCAGCTGTCCAGGTCTGTGCCATCCAACGTTTCATAGCAGTAGACGATGCCCGCGTTGTTGACGAGTACATCGATGCGCCCGTGTTTGGCGATTACCGATTCCACTACACGCGACCAGTCCGCAGGGGACGAAACATCCAGTTGCTGAACGTCGAACTCTTTTGAGTCACTCGCCTTGATGTCAGCCGCGATAACCGTCGCGCCCTCGCGTGCGAAGGTCTGCGCCACGGTCAAACCGATGCCCTGTGCGGCCCCGGTGATCAAAGCGACTTTGTCTTTGAGTCGGTCCAATTTGTATCTCCTGTCTATATTTGCTTTCGCAGTTCGGCGTTCGTGGGTCCTGCGCGGATCTTCGGCTTCATGCCCCTCATCGTCAGGCGCTAACCGCTTGGTTGTCGTCACTGCAACACTGCGTTGCAACTTCCGACATGGCTGTAGACTATTCGAACGCGTCCCAAAGAAATATGCGCCTCCGCGAAATCATATTTCCAGCTAGCGGAAATATCTTTCGAGAGGGTACATCTTCAGGAAAAGTCCATCGGTACTTGCCCGAAACAGCTGGCCAAGGGGCCCGGCTTAGGGGAGCCTGATCGCGTTTTCTATCGAACAGCTCGCCACTTCGCGGCAAGTTGTCGTCGTTCCGTCCATTCGATCAGGAATTCAGTGAAGACCCTTATCTTGGCGGGCTGATAGCGGCGACTTTGATAGGCGAGATTGATGGTGAGGCGGGGCAACTGCCAATCCTCGAGGACGGGCACGAGACGTCCAGCGACGATGTCGTCATGAATGATATAGAGCGGCTGAATCACTATTCCCAAGCCAGATCGCCCTGCAGCGACGATGACCTGACCTTCATTGGAATCCAGCACACTGGTGATCGGAACGTCGCACGTCTCCTCGCCGCGCCGGAAGTGAAGAAGATATGGATCGACAGCGAGGTTGTAGACCAGCATGCGATGCTGGCCCAAATCCTCAGGTCTGGCGGGTCGGCCGTACTCGTTGAGATAGGCAGGTGACGCTGCGAGGATGCGGGAGGTATCCGCCAGCTTACGGACCGTAATTCCCGAATCGCCTTCGTGCTCACGCGTGCGGATGGCAATGTCGATTCCAGCTTCAATGAAATCAGGGTAGCGGTTCGCCGCTATCACCTGCACGGAAATGCTCGGATATCGTCGGTTGAATTCAGTCAGAAATG
Organism: Burkholderia sp. WSM2230; assembly: GCF_000472445.1. Lineage (GTDB taxonomy): Bacteria > Pseudomonadota > Gammaproteobacteria > Burkholderiales > Burkholderiaceae > Paraburkholderia. The sequence goes on along the minus strand of NZ_AXAJ01000001.1, from coordinate 773,983 downwards.
GAGCAATGTGCAGCGTTGCGAACGAGACAGAACTCGTCACTCGCAAGACTCCGGTCGGGCGCAAAGTCGCGTCGCTTGCCGCGGCTTCGGCTTCGGCCATCTCGGAGAGGACGGCAACGCAACTGCGCCGGTATGCCTCGCCTGCGTCCGTGAGCCATTGCCTGCGCGTCGTGCGCTCAATGAGGCGGGTACCCAGCCGCTCCTCGAGCGCGCTCAGTGTGCGGCTCGCTGCCGCGTTGGACATATCGAGTTGTTCAGCCGCTTTGGACAAGCTACCGAGTTCAGCCGTCAGCACAAAAAGTTCGATCTGGGTCCAGCGGTCCATGCGCGCGATTCATCCACCTAGCGGAAATGTCATTTCACTATAGCGCATTTTTTTCCTCTTACGGGGCTATTACCCTGTCGTCTCGTACACGCGCACTAGGAGACACAGCGATGCGCAACATCAATGAGGACACCATCACCCAGGCGGTACTGGCGTCGATGGACGAACGCTGCGACGGCAGGCTTCGTACGATCTTCACCAGCCTGGTGCAGCATCTTCATAGCTTCGCCCGGGAGGTGAAACTGACCGAGGCAGAGTGGTTCAAGGCCATCCAGTTTTTGACCGAGTGCGGCCATATCACTGACGACAAGCGCCAGGAGTTCATTCTCCTGTCGGACACGCTCGGGCTTTCGATGCTTGTGATGGCTCAGAATAACAAGAAGCCGACCGAATGCACGGAGGCGACCGTCTTCGGTCCCTTCTACGTCGAGGGGGCGCCGGAGTATGAAAATGGCGCAGACATCGCAAATGGCGCGCGCGGCGAGCCGTGCTTTGTGAGCGGCCAGATTCGAAGCCTCGACGGCACGCCGCTGGCCGGTGCGCAAATCGACGTGTGGCAATCCGACGAGGACGGATTCTACGACGTGCAGAAGTCGTCCGAAAATGCGAATTCCTCAGTCCATCAGGCGCGCGGCAGACTGCACAGCGGTCACGACGGCCGGTTCCATTTCCGTTCCATTCTCGCCGAGGCCTATCCCATTCCTCACGACGGGCCTGTGGGACGAATGCTGGAAGCACTCGGCCGTCATCCCTGGCGTCCGGCTCACCTGCATTTCATGATCAAGATGCCCGGATACGAGACGCTGATTACCCATGTGTTTCGCGACGGCGACCAATATCTCGATTCCGACGCGGTTTTCGGGGTCCGGTCAACGCTCATCACCAAATGGGTCAAGCACGACAGCGGCGTTGCCCCGGACGGTTCAAAAGTGGAAACGCCGTTCTATTCGCTCAAGTACGACTTCGTCCTGAATCCCGCGGAGGTTCCTGCATGATCCGACATATCGTCATGTGGCGAGTCCGTGGCGAGACGCCGGGCGAGCGTCAGGAAGCACGCAGACTCGTCAAGGAGAGTTTCGAAGGACTGCGAGGCGTGATCCCCGGCATGCTCAAGCTCGAAGTCGGGCTCGATTCCAGCGCGGTCGATTATGCCTGCGATGTCATCCTGATCACGGAGTTCGACTCGCAGGCCGCACTCGACGGATACGCGGCTCATCCAGAGCACCTGAGAGTGCGAGAAAGGCTCGGCGACATCCGAACGGCGCGCTTCCAGGTCGACTACGAAGTCGATTATGAGATCGATCAGCAGGCCGACTCTGAAGCACGAGACGCGATCGCGGCAGGTCGTGAGTTGCGCCAGGTACGTGCTTGAACGGCGACGCCGAACATTGAAACGAATCTTACTTAGATGGCCTTCCGGTCGTCGCAAAACCACTTTCAAAAGGAAATCTCATGTCTGATCAAAACTCGCTGCGTCTCGTAACGCTCGTCGGCAGCCTGCGTCGTCTCTCCTTCCATGCGGCTATCGCAGACTCGCTGCAGGCACTCGCGCCCGAAAACGTTCGGCTCACGAAGCTTCCCTCGGTTGGGCTGCTCCCGCACTACGACGCGGATGTCCAGGCCGAAGGCTTTCCGCAATCGGTGCTCGACCTGGGCAATGCAATCAGCGAGGCAGACGGCGTCATCATCGTTACGCCCGAGTACAACTATTCCGTTCCGGGTGTCCTTAAAAATGCGCTGGACTGGCTTTCTCGCCTCCCGACACCTCCTTTTGCTGGGAAGCCCGTAGCGATCCAGTCGGCATCGCCCGGCATCTTCGGTGGTGCCCGTGCGCAATATCATCTGCGTCAAAGCATGGTGTTCCTCGATGCGCAGGTGCTCAACAAGCCGGAAGTGATGGTTGGCGGCGCTGCGAGCAAGGTTGACGTCGAGGGTAAGACCATCACCGACCCGCAGACGCGCGAGATCATCTCCGCCCAGTTGAAGGCCTTTGCGCTTTTCGCCCAGCAGCGCAAACTTCTGAACAAGTGATCTGCTAATAACGTCGAGGCGAGATTGCATGCTTGACCTCGACGAGTATGTATCCCATCCATAACAGAGGAGACGCGTTGATGAAGCTGCTGATTACAGGAGGTCACGTAATCACGATGGATCCGGTCATCGGCAATGGCCGCTTCAACCTATTGATCGAGGACGGCCGCATTGTCGACATCGGTCCGGAGGTTCAGTCACACGATGCGGAACAGCTCGATGCGTCCGGTTGCATCGTCATTCCGGGCCTCATCAACGCGCATATGCACACGTGGCAGACCGCCCTTCGCGGCGTGACGGCGAACTGGACATTGCCTACCTACTTCCGCAGCGTTCATGCGGGACTTGCGACATGTTTCAACCCGGATGACCTCTACATCGGCACGCTGGTGGGCGCGCTTAACCAGCTGAACCTGGGAACGACAACGCTCGGTGACTGGTGCCACAACAATCCGACGCCCGACCACACGGATCGTGCGATCGACGGGCTGCTCGAATCAGGAATTCGTGCGGTCTATTTTCACGGCTCTCCAAAGCCGGACCCGAAGCCCGGACAGAAGCACTTCAGTGAGATTCCTCATCCTCGCGGCGAAATCGAGCGCTTGCTGAAGAACAGATTTGCGAGGCGCGACGCCAGAGTCACACTCGGGATGGCGATTCTCGGGCCTCACTACTCGACGTATGAGGTGTCCGAGCATGATTTTCGACTGGCGGCCGAATTCGAACTCATCGCCAGCATGCACTGCGCGGGTCTGGACCCGAAGACACCAGATGGTTGGGAACGTCTGGCGGAGGCTAACCTTCTTGGCCCGACCACCAACATCGTGCACGGTAACAATCTGACTGACGCGCAACTCCGGATGATGATCGATCGTGGCGTCACATTTTCTGTGGCGCCCGAGACCGAAATGACGCAGGGGCACGGCCATCCGATTACCGGCCGTCTGCGCGATGCGGGCAGCGCGCCTTCCCTCGGAGTCGACCTCGAGTCGGCCATCGCAGGCGATATGTTCACCGTTGCGCGCGTCGCATTGGCGTCGCAGCGCGCGTTGGACAACGCGGAAGCTCGGGCCGAAACCGGACAGTTGCCCGCTCATTCCACGATATCCACCTCTGATGCTCTCAGTTGGATAACGATCCGCGGTGCAGAGGCACTGGGCCTTCAGGACCGCCTCGGCTCGCTGACGCCGGGAAAACAAGCCGATGTCGTTTTGATCCGCGCAGACGGATTGAGTATGCGACCAGTGCACGATCCTGTTTCGGCAGTACTGATGCAGGGAAGTGCAGCAAACGTCGACACTGTGTTGGTCGCCGGCGAATTCAAAAAGCGCGACGGAAAACTCCTCTACGAGCATCTGGAGCAACGGCTCGACGAGCTGGATGCATCGGGCCACCGTATCAGCGAGCGCTTTGCAGCGCTGGTTCCTGCCTGAAAATTCGAACCCTGCTTTTGGAATACACCAATTGAGCACATTTGACATTGACCTGCTGGCCGCGTACTGGACTCTCGCTGGAGACGTGGATCCGCTCCAGCCTTCTATCAGTCCTTACTCGTTACAGGCGCGCGTCGAAGCGGCAGCAAGAGCCGGTTGGCGGGGCATTGGCGTGATCCATGAGGACCTGGTGGCGACTATCGACAAGGTAGGCGCGGACACTGTCAAACACATACTGGAAGACAACGGCATCAAACACTTCGAACTTGAGTTCCTCGTTGACTGGTACAGGGACGGTCCCGAGCGCCAGGCGTCGGATCGTGCTCGCCGCGTGATCCTCGAACTAGGCGCGAAGTTTGGCATGAAGAACGTGAAGATTGCTGCGAGTGTGCTGGATCAGCGAACGCCCAACTTCGCCCGGATGGCGGATGAATTCGCAACTCTGTGTCAGGAAGCGGCCGAGGTTGGTTCAAACGTGTCGATCGAAGTCATGCCGTTCTCGATCGTCAAAACGCTTGAAGATGGTCTCGCGATCGTTCAGGAAGCTAACCAGCCAAACGGTGGCCTACTCCTGGATATCTGGCACATGGTTCGCGGCGGAATCGACTTCAGCGAAATCGCAAAAGTCCCTCCGCAGTTCATCAAGGCGGTCGAACTCGACGACGCCAGCTCGACCGTCGAAGGATCGTTGCTGGAAGATACTGTCTTTCGCCGCAAGCTTTGTGGTGAGGGCGAGTTCGATTGTCCGGGGTTCATTGAGGCGGTCCAGGGCGCCGGATTTAACGGCGAGTGGTACGGCGTCGAGATCATCTCGACCGAGTATCGCAAGCTTCCGCTGCAAGAAATGGCGACCAGGTCGTTCGACACAACCATGCAGCAGTTCCACAACGTTGAAGCACGGCAACCCAAAGCCAGTGCTTGATCGATAGCAGGGCATGAGCAGATCGCAGGTACTGATGTTCGAGATTGGTGGCCTCTGGATGCTCGCTCGACATCAACCGCGCACTACGACTGGTAAGGATGCTTCAATGCACGATTTTGTTTATACCTCGCAGCCTTCGAAAGTGGTCTTCGGCGCCGGCGTACTAGCCCGCGTCAAAGAAGAAGTTCACGCGCTCGGAGCTAAAAAGGCCTTGGTCCTTTGCACCCCGGAACAGGAGGCGCAAGCAGCGCAGGTTTCCAATCTGCTGGGGCCGCTCAGCGCAGGTATCTTTGCAGAAGCAAAGATGCACGTCCCGATTGAAACAGCGAGACGTGCCCGTGACCATGCACGAAGCGTTGGCGCCGATTGCGCGGTGGCGATAGGCGGAGGATCCACCGTCGGCCTGGGTAAAGCCATCGCCCTGGAATCCAGCTTGCCGATCATTGCAATTCCTACGACGTATGCTGGCTCGGAGATGACACCGATCTACGGACTCACCGAGGATGGGTTGAAGCGTACCGGACGCGACCAGCGTGTGCTGCCCAAGACTATTATCTACGATCCCATCCTGTCGTCGAGCCTGCCGCTCGGGCTGTCCTTCGTAAGCGGCCTGAATGCCATTGCGCATGCTGCGGAAGGGCTGTATGCCCGCGACGGTAATCCCGTCATGTCGCTGATGGCCGAAGACGGAATACGCGCGATGGCAGCCGGCCTGAGGGGCATCAAAGCGGATCCCCAGAACATCTCGGCGCGGGGCGAGTGTCTTTACGGCGCATGGATGTGCGGCAGTGTACTGGGCCACGTCGGAATGGCTCTTCACCACAAGCTCTGCCACACCTTGGGAGGAAGCTTCAGTCTCCCACACGCGGAAACGCACGCTATCGTCTTGCCCCACGCGTTGGCGTACAACAGCGACGCGGCACCCGATGCCATGTTGCGAATCGCGCGAGCACTAGGAAGTGAAAGCGCAGCGCTTGGCGTCTTCGAGCTTGGTCGCGAACTCAACATTCCGTCGGGGTTGCGCGAGATTGGAATGCAGGAATCCGATCTCGACCGTGCATGCGATATCGCACTGGCAAACCCTTATTGGAATCCACGCCCGATAGAGCGCGAGCCGCTTCGCGCTCTGCTGCAGGACGCCTGGAACGGAAACCCGCCCCGCGTGTGATTGCAGCCTTTGTGAAGACGGGCCTATCTAAATCGACTGGCAATGTGCTCCGGGATGTTTTCCGGAGTCACGACGACGACCGAAGAAGATGGAGCGATCGCTGATGCAGGAATCAGCCGATGAAAGTGCATGATGTGCTGGCAAGCCGAACGCATGTCCTGACGCAAATCGTGATGAAGGATGGCCTGCACACTTCCCCGAAGAAGCAAGCCAACGTTGTCGCGGTCAAGATCGTGCCCGATAAAGCATATGGGGTTTTGCTTCGCCGCCTCCAACACTTTAAGCACGGCTGCGTTGCCTCCACCCATCGAGTACACGGCAGCAATGCTTGACCTTCTGGTCACGACTTTGCGCATCCTCTCTTCTGTTTGCAGATTCAATCCGTGTCCACCACTCGCGTCGAGCAAACTCAGGTTCGGGTAACTTACACGCAGGGCGCGCCGGAAACTCGCCTCACGCTCCTCCTCTCCTCTGAAGCCTTCGTCACTCATCGTGATTAACACCGTTCCGCCGGTACCTTTCAGCCACTGACCGATGAGATACGCCGCCGTCGCACCCGCCACCCGATTATCGGGTCCGCCGTAGGCGATGCGCGCCGACAACGGAATGTCGGTGAACGTGGTCACGACAGGTATGCCCATTGTCTTCAACTCTCCGATTGCGTCGGAGATATCAGAGACGTCCCGTGCTTTCAGCAAAACGCCGTGACTACCTCGCCTGCCAATCGATCGAAGCGTTTCAACGACCTCCGCCGTAGTCATCGTTTCACGCATGTGAAAGCGGGGCCTCAGCACCGCAGGGTGAAAGGCGGGTAACTCCGCTTCGAGTGCCTCCTGAATTTCCGTGGAGAATCGGGACGGCGCTTCGGCCACCACATCGATGATGAGCTTGCGCCCCGTCGCCGCCAGTTGAATCTCCTGCTTCTCCAACTCCCGGATAGCCTGCTCGACCCGCCTGCGTGTGCCTTCGCGCACATGGGCACGCCTGTTCAATACGCGGTCCACCGTAGCGACACCGACACCAGCCTGCAACGCAATCTCTTTTATGAGGAAGCGATGAGCCATCGTCACGTCCTTGGTTTTGATGGTTTTTTGATGTGTTTATCGTACCTCCCGGCTCGACGATGCGTCTATGCTTGACGAAAACGGAGCGAGACATGAATGCAACGGAGCCACGCAGCGAAACGTTAGCAAACAACTGGTATCGGGAGAGCGACTGCTCACTCGAAGCTTTCGCGGATCAACTGCGGAAAAAGACTGACCTCGGCTTGCGATTTTCGGTCGAGGCAGAGTGCGAAGTTCCCTTCTACGATTGCCGTGCGCTTGATGAAGTTTTGATCGATCCTGTTCGGCAACAGGCGCTGCAGGCCGAATGGACAAACGTGCTTCTCGACGGCGCGGGCGTGCTGGTGCTAAAGAGCGCCTTCAGGGACACGGCGCCCGTCGATGAAGCGACCCGCATTTTTGAACAGATCATCAGGCAGGAGCGTGAATCCGGGACACAAGGAGCAGACCATTTCGCCAAAGCGGGCGCGAACGACCGCATCTGGAACGCTCACGAAAAGCTCTGTCTGCATGCGCCCACCGTGTTCGCACGCTATTTTTCGAATGCGTTCATCGCATGTGTCGCGCAAGCATGGCTCGGCCCCTGCTTTCAGATGACCGCTCAGGTCAACGTCGTTCGCCCAGGCGGAGAGGCGCAGCAAGCACACCGCGACTACCATCTCGGCTTCCAGACAGTAGAGGAAGCGCAGCGTTTTCCCGCCCATGTCCATACGATGTCGCCATTCCTGACACTGCAAGGCGCTGTCGCGCATAGCGACATGCCAATCGAGAGTGGTCCCACGAAACTGCTGCCGTTTTCGCAGCGTTATGCTCAAGGCTACCTGGCGTGGCGACGCCCCGACTTTCGCGACTTCTTCGAAGCCCACTGCGTGCAGTTACCTCTCGCTAAAGGGGACGCGCTCTTTTTTAATCCGGCACTCTTCCATGCCGCCGGCGCGAATCGCACGCCAGACGTGCAGCGAATCGCGAATCTGTTGCAGATATCTTCGGCTTATGGCCGCGCGATGGAAACTCTCGATCGCATGCGCATGTGTGAAGCCGTCTATCCCGTACTTCTCGAGTACACGGCCAACGGCCAGTTGACCGCGACTGAGATCGAGTCCGTCATTGCATCCACGGCGGAAGGATACGCGTTCCCTACCAATCTTGATCGCGACCCACCGGCAGGTGGCCTTGCGCCCGCCAGTCAGCAAGCGCTCTTGCGTCGCGCACTGGACGAAGCGTGGCACCCGTCGATGCTTAGCGAAGCGCTGCTGCTCCAAGACTGGAAACGAACCGGTTAAAGCCGCCCAATGACCCAGTATCGCGCGGTCCTCACCTGTCGCGGGGGGCTCGCTGATCGATACGGTGCCGCAGAGTCTGCGGTGGTCGTCCGTCTTCATGCTGTGATGACGGGAACGACGCATCGTCAGCGTCCGCCGCAAATGCTCCGGCAATTCCTTCTTTAGCGCACCGCAGGCCCGTATGGGCGCCCATGCCGTCGGCGCTGCCGTCCCTTTGGGAGACCTGCCTGCACTTCTACGACTGGTCGATTGCGTTTCGATATCGCGAGTGGACATTGTCCAGATGAGCCTTCACCGCAGCGGTTGCCTTTGAAACCTTGCGGGCCTCGATTGCATCTACGATCTCTCGTCGCTCGTTTAGCGCAAATTCGCTCGCGTTAATTCCAAAATCGGTTGCAAATTGCGACGCAATTCCCATGACCGTTTCCATCATCAAGACGAGCGGCGAGTTCTGGCTACACTCTGGTCTATATCGTGAGATGAGGTGACGCATGACGCCTCCTGACCCCTCGAGCGGCACGTGGCAGTCGTTCGTGCGCTCAGCGCCGAAGAGCAGAGAATGCGCAGATCGCTATAAGAACGGTAGCGATAGCCCATTTCACTCGATGTCGCCTCGGGCAGTGCTGCGCTTGGTCGTCGAGCCGACCGCGTTCACGCTTGATGAACATACGCTGAACGTATTGCGGCCCACTATGCTCACGACGTTCTGACGGCAATCTTCGGTGACCACCCCCCGGTGTTAATCCGGCAGCGCAAATGCGCCCGAACCAGCTGTCTGCCGAAATCTCCCGATCAGGCCGTCCGCCGTTGACTTCATCGACGGAGTCCCCTACTGTTATGCATTCGCTCAAAGTTTGGGATAAGGCATTGGTCGCAAGCTGCGGCGAGCGTTTCCTTCCAGTCCCCTTCGCCATCATCCCTTGGACGGTAGCATGCCCGGATATACCGGCGAGCTTGCCCGACGGCCTGCGCGGGCGCCAGATTATGCAGCCGAAAATCGGGCGCTCGTTGCTCTCGCGCGGGCGCAGGCAGGCTCGCGAGCAGACTTCCTGCAGGCTGTTGCGGACACCGCCATGTCGCTCTGCTCGGCAGGCAGCGCCGGCATCAGCCTCATTGAGCAGCAAGACGACGAGCGGTTCTTTCGCTGGCTTGCCGTATCCGGACTCTGTGCGGGACTGCAGGGAAAGACAACCGCATGGAATGAGTGCCCCTGCGCAGTAACCTTGCATGCGGGTACCGCTCAGCTATTCGTCGACCCACAAACCCAGTTCCCGTGCCTGGCCTTTCCCGGAATTTGCGTCCCGGAAGGTATCGTTGTACCCATCAATGTCGCCGGACGAGACCTCGGGGCAATATGGGTCATGTCCCATCGGGAAGATTGCCGGTTCGACGCCGAAGATGCGCGGCTTCTGTCCAACCTGGCGGTCTTCGCGGGCTCTGCGCTCACCATAGTGAATGCCCGGGACGTCAGTGTCGACAGCGACCGTAGGCACAACGAATTCATCGCAATGCTTGGCCACGAACTGCGAAATCCCATGGCCCCAATAGATAGTGCAATTGGCGCCGCGACGCGTCTCTGCGCTGATAATCCACGAGCTGCTGGTGTGCTGAAAATCGCACAAAGGCAGATGCGTCACCTGCGCACGCTGGTTGACGACCTTCTCGATGCCGCGCGCCTGCAGCATGGAAAACTCTCTATCAAGCTCAGCGATACATCGCTCAACGACATTACGTTCGATGCCCTTGCGGCCATCAGGCATCACATCGACGCGCGCAAGCATACGTTGACCATCACCGGCCTTGACGACCCGGTCTTTGTTCGTGCTGACCATGTTCGACTAAGTCAGGTCCTTGGCAATCTGCTTTCGAATGCGGCCAAATACACCGCGGTCGGCGGGAACATACGGCTGAGCGTCAACGTGGAGAGCGCCGGCAATCTTGATGACCCACCCGGCTTGGTACTTATCGAGGTTCAGGACAACGGCATTGGTATTGAAAGCGCCGCTCAGCATCACGTGTTCGATTTATTCGCGCAAGGAGCCAGCGGCGGAGCGCGAGCAGACGGAGGCCTTGGAATCGGACTAGCCGTCGCCAAGCGCATGGTGGAGCTTCACGGCGGAAAAATCTCGCTGCGCAGCGACGGGCCGGGATGTGGAACGACCGTAAGCCTCAGATTGCCGATACTAAGGTCGGCGGTCGATACCGACACCACTCGGCAGGCGAAGACATCTACCGAGATGAAAGGAGTCCGACTGCTGGTCGTCGACGACAATCGCGAGGCTTTGCAAGCGGTCGGGATTCTGCTGGAAGTCGAAGGCTACGAAGTGGCAACTTCGGACAATGGAGCCGACGCAATCAAGCTAATGTTAGCGTGCCATCCAAAGGTCGCATTGATTGACATCGGGATGCCGGTGATGGATGGCTTCGAAGTTGCACGCCAGGTCCGTTTGAACCCGAACCTCGACGACGTCCAGCTGGTAGCCCTTACCGGCTACGCCGCTGAGTCAGACAAGTCCCGCGCGCTTGCCGCGGGTTTTGACTACCACCTTACAAAGCCGCTCTCTCTGGACAAGCTGGAGTACATCCTCTCGAATGTGTCTGATGGCGGGCTGTCCTGCTTAGTGTAGCTCTGAGAGACGCCATGCAGCCCTTGGTCGGGCCGCCTGCCCGGGAAATGCCATGGCTTCCAGCCAAGGCCCCGAAAAAGCACTCGCTCGCTGCCGTCCCAGTTTCGTTACTCCCGCAGCCTCTGTCCTATGGCTGCCGTTTCAGTGATACGAGGCGTTCTGGAGATGCACGGTGCTTCCCTGGCTCTTGTCATTAAACGCGAGCGTTGCAAATCTGGGGGGACCATAAATTTCCTTCACTATAGCCAGTCGGAACAAGCAAGATGGGCTCCTGATATGCCAGGTAAAATAGACTGGTCCTCTTATTTATTCTATTTACCGAACGTCAAGGACGCGCCATGGATTGGACTCACCGCCTGCGACTCCGGCATCTACGGATGCTGATGTCGATCATGCAGACCGGCAATTTGAGCCAGTCCGCAGAAGAACTCTGCACCACGCAGCCGGCCTTGTCCAAATGGCTACGCGAACTTGAGGAAGATATCGGTCTACCGCTGTTCGAGCGGCGCGCGCGCGGGCTAAGGCCGACGGAGTACGGACTGGCGCTGGTCGAGCACGCGAGGCGCATTGAGGGTCATCTGAACAACGCGCGCGACGACATGCTGGCACTGCGCGAAGGCGGTACCGGACTGGTCTCGATCGGCACTTCTGGGGTCTCGGCAGCCGATACTGTGCCTTTGGCGACCGCGGCCTTAGTCGAACGTATGCCGCGCGCGCAGATACGACTGGTCGAAAGCACCATGAATCAGCTAATGCCGCAACTGATCCACGGCGAGCTCGATATAGTGGTAGGACGCGCGGCAGACACCCTGCCCGATCCGCAGCTCAAAAACGAGACGCTGTACCGCGACCCGATCAACTTCGTGTCCGGCTTGGCGCATCCACTGGCTAGTCGCTCCTCGGTTGACTGGCACGATCTGCTCGACTACAGGTGGATCGTGTGGCCCGCGGGCACGCCCGTACGGACTGCCCTCGAAGCAGCGCTGGCCACCGCCGGCCATACCATGCCACGTCATTGTGTGGAATCGAATTCATCTATCCTGAACGTGACGCTGTTGAATCATTCAAACCTGATCGGGGTAGCCTCGCATCGCGCAGCAGGACGCTTTGCGCGGCTCAATGCACTGCATGTGTTGCGAATGCCTAGGCCACTTGCTAGCTCGGGGGCGGTCGCCATGTACTGGCGGCCTGACAGTGAAAGCCGTGAGGCAGTCGCGCTCGCGCTCGATTGTCTGCGCCGAAGTGCGGCCCTCGAGCCAGACGATGCTCGGTAACGTGACTGCGCGCACTCCAACCCGCCTGTGCGCGGCGGACCTTACGCCGTTACGCGCACGTCGCATCTGCGGAACGAGATCAGGCGCATGCTTGCCCGGCACGGAGGCTTCAGAGCAATCGAACACCACAGACGCCTCGATCCGTCACGCTGCCGGGGTACAGTGGTGCGCCATAAGAACGCCCCATGGAAACAGTAGGCTGACATCGCTGGAGCCGAGAAACACTTAAACCCGCTCCCGCCCAGAAAGGGACGATCAAATCACCTCTGCGTCTTAACGGTGCAGCATATCCGCCGACGCAACCGTTGGCAGTGACGCACTGCCTCTAAATCACATACCGGTCCTCATCCGCGAAATCTTGGGAATTCCAATCGCGGACGAACGTGAACGGAGCACTGTCTTGGACGCGAAGCGGAGGAGCTAAGGCGTGCTAACGGAAGCCAGCGCGCTTTATCCCAGGGGAAGCTCGACCACCGTATAACCGCTAAAGGCTACGATTGCCTGGCGAGATACATTAGCAGCGTTCACTCTTGTCGACGCCGTATTTGTACGGCCCCAGGATAACGATCGAAATTGCGGACAGGGAGACCAGTCCAACAATCAAATAGAGTGCCAATGTGTATGAGCCAAGCATGGCATATGCTCTCCCAAGGACTAGCACGCCCAGGCCGCCGCCTTGCGCATAGAGAAACATGACCAAGCCAAACGCCCGCCCATAACTGGCCTTTGGCACATATCGACTCAAAACGTAGGCAGCGACATCGGCCTCGGCTCCGAGTCCCACTCCGATGAGCGCAGCCGCGACGTAGACTTCCCAGCCAGCGTCCATATAGGTGATCAAAAGCACCCCGGCGCCGGTGAGGACAAAAATGAACGCGGCTACAAACGGGGCGAAGAGCCTATCGAGCAAAGCGCCCACCATCATACGAGACACGACCGAACTTAGGCTAATGGTCGAAAGCGCGGTCAACGCTACCGCTCTGGTCATTCCTTTGTCGACCACGATCGGGACTACTTGAGAAAGCAGACCATATGTCCCCGCAGAAACAAACAGAATCGAGCTCGACACTAGCCAAAGGTGCTTTGTTTTTGCAAGGTCCAGAAGCGAATCGCCGGCGAACTTGCCTCTACTGAGTGCCGCTTTCCGCTCCTGCTCCCAGTGTTGAGGCATGCGCAGCAAGAACGCTACATTGATGAACGGCAGGATCATGGCGAGCGCGCCCACCATCTGAACGGCACTGCGCCAGCCAAAACGTTCCGACAATAACGACAATACAAACGGCATGAGCGTTCCGCAAAGGCCCAAACCAACGTTGACGATCCCCAATGCAAGTCCTCGACGCCCCTCGAACCACGCGTTGATAACGATCGAATAGATCGTAGGAGATACAACGCCTGCTCCAAGGCCCATTATTGCGCAAAGCGCGTACAACCACACCAGCTGCGGGGGAACAAAAGACATGGCCATCAGGCCGCCACCGAAGGCGACGGCCATCCAGGCCGTCGATTTGATACCCCATCGATCCACCAAGGCGCCCACAGCGAGCATGCTCAGACCATCCACGGCGGTGAAAATGGCCAGCGCGGTCGATAGTTCAGCACGCGTCCAGCCGAACTCGGCGCTAAAGGCTCCAGCAAACACGTTGAATAGAACCGGCATCACGTTGACACCGACCATCAGCGCAACGAATCCAGCACCGACATATCGCCATGGACTGCCTACGCGAGAGAAATTCACGTTTTCGACGCTATACCGCGTACTCATTCCACTCCCCTTTGAACTTCCAAAAAACCATGCGCTCGTTAAAAGTTGTGTCGAACTCCGGCACGAATCGCCAGTTGCCTGGAGGTCGAGGACGGCGCCAGGTTGGTGATAGCTGCTACAGCCGTGTGACCGGTTGAATCGCGCCCAGAGGCGTGCATAAAGCCGCCGATCAAAAACACGTCTGTTCGCTTCGACAAAGCGTAATCGGCCGCAAGAATGCCTTCCTCATATTTTGAGTGCGGCGCATACGTCATAATCGCGCCGGCCGAAAACGCGAAAGCAGGGGTCCAGCGGTAGCTGTAGGTCACGGCGATGTTTTGGAAGCGCGCGGAAAATCCCGCTGGATCGGAATTCACGGCGACCGGAATATCGGTGAATACCGTGTTGGTATACATTGCGGAGAACGTATTGCCGCCGAACTTATAGCCGAACGACGTTCCAAATACTCGCTGGCTCGCGGCTGCCACGTAGCCTCCATAGATCGGATTGGTCCATGGCACGGTCAACGTTTGCTGCGACAGCGGGACACCTTCCTTACCGTAATACAACGAGGTCAGCGGATTGTCCGCAATCCGGTAAACGACAGAGACGTAATAGGGGTCGCCCCGGTATTCGACCATGGCGCCGACAAGCTTGTTATGTGAGAACCCCAGTGAGCTGCCCGGCATGGACAGCATTGATTCAAAAGCCACGCCATGGAAGCTCGGCGAACGATACTTGATAGTGTTCGTGGGGAAAGAGTCACTCCACGCGTTATCAACGTCGCCCGCATTGGCGCCAGTGGAGCCCGCAAAGTTGAACGCGGCCGTGTGTTCAACGAGTGCGTCTACAACAACGTCGTACTGCGTGCCAAAGCTCAATGTTCCATACGGGCTGACCAGTCCGAGCGCCGCCTGCCGGCCGAACATCGCACCATTTTGATTCGCTGCACCGGAGTTCAGCGAAAAGCCGTTCTCGAGCTTGAAGTACGTCTTGTACCCGCCGCCGAGGTCCTCAGTACCGGTGAGACCAAAATCACTAGAACGTCGGCCTACCGCCATACCCACGAATTTGCCTTTTCCTTCGTTGTTCACGTACAGCAATGAGTCGTCGATGGTTCCATACAGACACACTGCTCTGGGCGTACGCATGAAGGGAAGTTCCGGCCACCACTGCGATGACGATTGTTCTTTTCAACATCCCTATCCTCGACTCTCGGGCCTCTAAAGGCCCGAGAAGTATCTCTTCTGAGATTTTTATTTACCGGCGAACTGGCTGAGGACATAGCTCGGCATGCTCAGTGCGCCGTCAATGACAATGTCTTGACCGGTGACATAAGCCGCTTCATCCGATGCCAGGTAAAGCGAAAGATGCGCAACCTCCTCTGACGACCCTGACCGTCCCATCGGTACGCTTTGGCGCAATGCTTCGACGTACGGTTGGGTTTCATTGAACTCATTGAGAATGAAGCCCGGGCACACCGTATTGACCCGAATTCGGTCGGCGGCAAACTCGCGCGCAGCGATCTTGCCCAGACCGCGCATCGCCCATTTGCTGGAGCTATACGCTGCGAACGGCGTACCGGTCACGCTCGACGTGGAGCCGATATTGATGATCGAGCCACCGCCGTTCTTGCGCATCAGTGGTACGACAGCACGGATGCCCAGGAACATCGTGGTGGCGTTAGTCTCGATTGTGTTGTTCCAGTCGGCCAGGCTAGTGGTCATGATCTTGTTTCGATCGTTGATGCCCACGTTGTTGATCAGCACATCGATCCGCCCCTTCACCGATTCCAGCTGGGCGATGGCCTTCGCCCAGTCTTCTTCACGTCGGGCATCCAGGTGAATATAGGTGGCATCACCGCCCTGCTCGCGAATCTCTTTAGCAAGAGTTTCGCCACGCTCGTCGAGAATGTCACCAATCAGGACACTTGCGCCCTCACTAGCAAACAGGCGAGACTCGGCCGCACCGATACCACGCGCACCACCGACATTCAGAACGATTTTCTCTTCAAGACGACGCTTCATGTTTAGTTATCCTTTCAAATATGATTGAACGATACTGGCCATACGACACATTATGGTGGGCTCAACGACCCACAATCACTCAAGACTGTTTTTAGAATGTCCAGGAACTGGCGGAACAGAATCCCCATCGGATGCCAAGGGTTTCTGCGGCATCAGTAAACAGCGCCTCCTTAGCGCGCTTGAACGGCACGCGCTGCGCCGTGAGGTGTGCTGCCACCTTCGCCAGGTCTTCGACTTCGAACGTTATGCCGACATAGCGATCGCTATTTGCCACGGCGCCATTAATATCAAGGATGACGCCGTTGCGCGGCGTCGCGAAACGCAGGTTGGACTTCGCGTAAGCGATGCTCACGTAATCTGAATCGAGCGACTCGTCGTGCCCTTCATCGACGATCTTGCCGCCCAGCACATCGACATAGAGGCGAATAGCGCGGGCGCGATCGAGAGTCAGGACATGGTGATAGGCTGAGCGCACGATACCCAATGGATCGTTGGCATCTACCCGGCCGTCCTGCCACTTCGCCGACAAGCGCGGATCGCCTTTCTCCGAGTAATAGTCCCAATGCCTGCGGCCCATTTCGAAGAACTCGTAGGTCAGGCCCGTGTCTTCGGGAACGGACCATATCATCGGGCAATC
The DNA here is from genome assembly GCF_000472445.1 of Burkholderia sp. WSM2230. GTDB lineage: Bacteria > Pseudomonadota > Gammaproteobacteria > Burkholderiales > Burkholderiaceae > Paraburkholderia. The sequence continues at coordinate 757,448 of NZ_AXAJ01000001.1, read as the reverse complement.
GGCAACGAGGTTCGATGGCGGCACGTCGCCGTTATGGATGACGGCCCCCTCTTGATTCCGCGTGCGAAAACCATGTTCCTCGAGCTGGATCGAGACCGCCTTGATATCATCCGTGTACCACGCGATATCGACGAGTTGGCGGACGTCCGGATACACCGCTTTCTTGCCGCCCGGCAGCTTCAACAACGGCGGGCACAGGGCGTCAAGACATACATCCGCGATCACATAGAAATACGAGTAGTTAAGCGGATATGTCGGATTGAGCCATTCGACATTCCACTTCTCCTCCCAGCGAACCGGCGGTCGGTTGAACACGCGAGCAAACCACTCGGTCGTCTGATCGAGACTATCGACAAGCACGGTCGGGTGGAACATCATCGGCATCGGATTGAACACGCGTTGATCCTTGTTTATTTGAGCGAGGAATAAATGTTCGAGCGGAGCTCGCATCAGCCGACCTGCTGTGCACTCATGGCGGCACCCGTAAAGCGTGCGATGTCGGATTTGCCCGCCGCATGCATCATCGCGCGATAAGCGAATGTCAGCGCCGGACCCAGCGTGGTGCCCGGGCCAGGATAGGTACCGAGCATGACCGAGGCCATATCGTTGCCACATGCATAAAGCCCAGACATCGGTTCGCCGTTTTCGCCGATTACCTGCGCGTCCGCGTTGGTGCGCAAGCCCGCGCTGGTCGCGATATCGCCGGGCCACACCGCGAGCGCGACGAACGGCCGGTGCTTGATCTCCGCCAGGCATGGATTCGGCTTCACGTCCGGGTCGCCGTTGAAACGGTTCAGCTCGGTCTCGCCCTTGCCGAAATCGCCGTCCTTGCCATCTTGCGCGAACCCGTTGAAGCGGCGAACCGTGTTCGCCAACGCCGCGGCGTTTACATTGAGCTTCGCCGCAAGCGCTTCGATCGACTGCCCAACATGGATGTACCCGTTGCGTTCGAACGGCTTCAGATTGCGCGTGCCCGGATAGATTGCGCCGAGGCCGTACTTTTCGACAAAGACTGCATCGCAAATAAGCCAGGCCGGCGTGCCACGTGCAGGACCGGCGTCGGACAGCATCGCCTCGACAAAATCGTGGTACGAACATGCTTCGTTGACGAAGCGCTGTCCCTTGTGATTGACGGCGATCAGGCCCGGCTTCGCGCGATCCAGCAGAAGATGCGGAAACAGGCCTTTGGTTCCATCGTCACGGTTAACGACGGACATCGGTGTCCAGAAGCCGCCACGGCCATGTTCCTTGACCGCAATTGCGGCGCCCGACTTACGGCCCAGGTCGATGCCATCGCCGGTGTTCGCCGGACATGCGAGCGAATAGTCTTTCGGGTTGGTCGGCATCAGTTCCTCACGTAACGTGGTGCTGTGACCGAAGCCGCCCGTGGCAATCACCACGCCCTTTCGCGTACGAATCCGCATCGTGGCGCCATTGCATGCGACGACCGCCCCCATTACGGTGTTGCCCTCAGTGATCAGACTGATCGCGCGAGCATTAAACAGAAACGGAACATTCCGCTTGCGAAGACTATGAAACAGGCGCGCAACCAGTGCATTGCCCATCGCGAGACGCGTACCGCGGCTGTAGCGCGTTCGGTCAAGCAGATACCGCATGACCAGACGGCCCGAATAGACGAAGTTTTTGACCGAGCGGAAGCGACCGAGCAAGGGCGGCAAGTCCGCCTTGCTCACCATCATCCCGCCGAGCAGAAGGAACTCTCTGATGGGCGGCCGCACACGTTCGAAGGCCTCGCCGAGCTGCCGACCGTCGAACATTTCCGGAACCAGCGCACGGCCATACACTGCGGCGCCCGGTAGGTCGCGATAGTCGGGATGCTTGCCACAGGGGACGAAACGGACATCCGACCGCTCACGCAGATAGTCGACCGCGCGCGGGCCGGTGGCCAGGTACGCGTCGCGAATCGGATCGCGCTCGTCGCTGCCGGTCAGCGCCCGCATATAGCGCTCGGCATCCTGTGGATCGTCCTTGAATCCGGCCTCGAGGCTCTGTCGATTGCCCGGAATCCAGATCGAACCCGCAGACGTCGATGCAGTGCCGCCCACCAGTTCCGTCTTCTCAATGACCAAGGGCTCAAGGCCTTCAATCGAAGCGATAAGCGCTGCCGCCATCCCACCGGCTCCGGCACCCAGGACGAGCACACCGACTTCCCTGTCCCAGGATTGTTCAACTGACATGGTCTGTCTCCAATTCTCATTAATCCGTCATGCGACCTATAATATCGTGTCGCTTGACCTATCAGCAATGGTACGAAGGCCAGGGAAAACGCGAAGATCGTTGTGTACGCAGCGAAGCTCGAGGGATGCGAAGGCAATGACCTTGGCGCCGATGAGCAGCAAGCCGCTGCGTTTCGTGTGTCTATGCTTCGAAGTCCGTCGAAACCGACAAGAATCGCCAAAGATCCGCTTCTGCTCGCAAGCTATCTGCCTTCTTGTTCACTGCGGCATATGCGTCAGTTCCCGCGGCAAAACGCACGGGCGGTACTTCAGTAGCAGCGAGCGCAACAATGGCGTCGCCGAGTTTCGCGGGATCACCGGCTTGGCGATGATTTCGTTCCGATATGCTTTGTTTCTTGAGAGCAGCGGCCGACTCGTAATCGTCGATAACGATATCGCCGTGCCTGACCGAGCGCGGGTCGAGAAAATCCGTCCGGAAGTAACCCGGCTCGACCACCGTCGCCTTGATCCCGAAGCGCTGAAGTTCGAGATGCAACGACTCCGACCACCCTTCCAGGGCAAACTTCGTTGCCGAGTAAATTGACGAACCGTCGAAGGCGACCAGGCCGGCCATGGATGAAATCGTAATGACGTGGCCCGAACGCTGCCCACGCATGATAGGCAGTATCTGCCGAGTGACGCTAAACACCCCGAATACGTTCGTCGCGAACTGACGGCGGATGGCTTCGTCCGACGTCTCCTCGAACGCGCCTAGTTGTCCGTAGCCCGCGTTATTGACCAGCACGTCGATCCGACCAAATCGCTCAACAGCCTCCGAAACAGCGGCTTGAACGGCGGCGATATCCGTTACATCGAGCCGAACGGGAAAAAGTCGCTCGCCGTAACCGTCAAGCGCTTCGGCGACCTGCGCCGGGTTGCGCGCCGTGGCCGCAACCTGATCGCCGTTCCCAAGTGCTGCTCGAGCGATCTCCAGGCCCAACCCTCGGCTCGCGCCCGTGATAAACCAGGTTTTCATAAGTCACTCCTCTTGTTACGACAGGTTTATGAAGTCTGTTGCTCGGATGTGTGGAGTGTTGGACGCGTTGGTCAGGAGGGATCGTCATAGTGGCGCTAGAAGACGCTTGGACTCTGATTGTCCGCACTCCGACGCTGGCCGCGCCCCTTCGCCAGTGGGGCGCTCTCTCTCACCGTCATCACCGTGAGAAGAGAAATGACTGCTGCGCCAACGACAAGAAATGCCGGTGCAATCTTCATCCCGCTGACCTGGATTAGAAGCGTTGCAACGAATGGCGTCGGTCCGGCAAACGTGGCAATCGCGATGTTGTAGCCGACGTTAAACCCGCTCAATCTCCGCGCGGTCTTGAACACCTCCGTCATTGCCGTTAAGGCCGCTACTTCGTAGACCGCGAAAATCAACGCGAGAGTGACGGCCGTTATGAGCGAAACTGCGAAGCCACTCGACGATAAGATCACAAACCCTGGTATGGGCGCGATCATCAGAAGCATGAGACTGCTCAACATTGCAGGACGCCGGCCGAAACGGTCGGTGAATCGCCCAGCGTAGGGCATTATCACGATCGTCCCGAGCAACACGGCTGACATGACCCATTGCGCCGAGACCGCGTCCAGTCGGCCCACTCCAGAAAGGTAGGTTTGGAGATATACAGTGATGACATAGCTTCCGACGGATAACTGCGCCATCAAGCCGATGACCTGCAAGATGCTGCGCCAGTCGTATCGCAGGCTGTTCCATAGGGGACTTTTTTCCAGTTCTCCTGCGTCCTGTAGCTTCGCAAACTCCGTGGACTCGTCCAGTCTTGAGCGCATCCAGACTGCGACGAGCGCTGTCGGTAGCGCGATAAGGAAGGGAATTCTCCAGCCCCATTCGTGGAATGCCGCTTGCCCCAACCCAGCGCGCAATGCGGTAAGCAGAAGAGAGGCCGCGAGCAGTCCCGCAAAAGACGTTTGAGGAATCACGCTAATGTAGCGGCCTCTCTCATGGGGCGGCGTCGACTCCGCAAGGTAACCCGCCGCTCCGCCATATTCGCCACCGACAGCAATGCCCTGAACAATGCGCAGCACCATTAAGATTACAGGGGCGATCAGGCCGGCATTACTATAGGTCGGCAATATCCCGATTGCGGCGCTCGACAAGCCGGTCAGGAGGACGAGTAGTGTGAGGATGCTCTTGCGTCCGATCCTATCGCCGAGCTGCCCGAAGATGACCCCGCCGAGGGGACGGAAGAAGTAGGCAACGGCAAATATCGCGAACGTTTTCAGCAGGTTCGCAGTAGGGTTGTTACCGGGAAAGAAAGCGCTGCCCAGCTCGCCCGCAACATAAGCGTACACAACGAAGTCGTACCACTCGAAAGCGTTGCCGGCCGAAATCGCGAGCAATTGGCCACGGGTCAATCTGGATTGGCCTGCGTCAGCATTTTGCATTAGGTCCCCCTTTGCAAGTCTCTATGACCCGTTTAATGAACTTTCGCATGAGCGCGAGAGGCAGCGTCGACGTGTTCGTCAGAATCGGTGACGCATACCGATTCGAAAAACGGCCTGTCGAGAAGTGTTGGACGGCGTGACAGTCAGAAAAGATGCCACCGCGGGCTGGCCGGTCGAATCGGTGCCGTGCGCGATCTGATAATCGGCCATGAAGTACACGTCGGTACGCTTCGATAACAGGTAATCAAGGGTCGCGCAGAAGGTGTGATAGCTGGCGCTCGCCTTTCCATCAACGGCTCCGCCGACGAGGTAGTCGTATGAACCATTGAGCCAAAGGAACGGCGTCAGCGCATAGCTAACATAGGGAGAGTAGTTGTTAAAGGAGGCGGTACCGGTATAGCCGCGCGGATTCGTAAGCGACAGAGTACCGGAAGCCGGATCATTCAGATTCCGAAAGCTGATATGGGAGTAGTTTGCGCCGACGAAAAAGCCGGAACCTGCGTATTGGATCGCACCACCCGCGACCTGGTAGGTAGAGGCAGAGGCAAACGCGCCATAAACGGGATTCGCCTGAACGCCTGAGATCGCGCCCAGATTGCTCGCCGTCGCCGAACTATTAGCGTTATTTCCCCAGAAGGACCGATTGGGATCGCGCACGTTAAGAAACGCGGCCGCGACGGTGAGTCCTCCAGTCGCATACGAGGCTCCAAACGAAAATATACTGTTCCTTCCAAAGGAGCCCGCAACCCCACCAAAGCTATACAGCCCGCTCGCTACGAACCCGCGGTAGTTGTTCGTGGTGAACTTGACAGCGTTATTGACGCGGTAAGTATTCCCAAAGTTGTTGATATCGTTATTCTGGACTGAGTAAGTTCCGTTACCGACGGCGCCAGTTAATGGGCCGATGAAGTCAACAAGCGAGTCATACTGACGGCCCACCGTCAACGTTCCATACGGCGAAGAAAGTCCCACATACGCCTGTCGACCGAACAAGTCGCCCCCTTGCTGGAAGTTGCCAGTCCCGACATCAAAGCCGTTCTCCAATACGAAGATGGCCTTGTAACCTCCGCCAAGGTCTTCCGATCCTCTCAGCCCCCATCTATTGCCCTGCATGATGCTGCTACTCATCCAGTACTGCTGTCGTCCCGTCCGCACGCCGGAAACTATTGTCTGTGCATTGTTCGTAAAATTCAGACCAAAATCGATCACCCCGTACAGCGTCACGCTACTTTGAGCGTAAGCCGTATGGGTGACCAACAAAGCCGCGGACGCGGACACCAGCTTGATACGGTTCATGCGGAGTCTCCTGATATCATTTTCTTTAACGTGTGCGACCGACAGCTTCACCGCTTCAGGTACCGAGACCGGTCATCGCCGTGATCGAAATCAAACACGTGAGCTATACTACTGTGTCACTTGACACACTAACAATCCTGGTACATTCACTGATCTATAGAGTTTGAACCGCGACGGTCAACTGAACGCCACCTCGCAGGTGAGCGCGGCAGACCTGCAGTTTCTCGGGAAACCCCAGCATTTCGTGCTGCGGACCGCATAGCACGGACTGTCCTCCGTGTTCGGGGCGGCATATGCTTTCCCCAAAATCAGGCCGACGCCCCACCGATCCGAACCAATATCTGTGACCTAAATATTGCGGATCTAGCAAGCTTTATGGCCAATAGAGTTGGCGGCCCCTAGACTTGGGCGGCCCGTAGCGGGCGCGGCCTGCCCCGCGCAAGGTAGTGGCATGGCATCAGTGATCTCGACGTGAAGCTGAGCAGCGTTTTCCAGACGGAGGAGAAGCCTGCAAATCTGATCTGATCCGTCGTCGACCAAGCGCACGTTCTGCATCGCCATGACGGACATCAGCCAGATTGTCCTGCTGCCCACCTGCTGAACGAGCTATACACCGTCGCACCGAAATTGCAGCTGAAGGTTCAGACACACAGGTTGCGACGTCGCGAGCGCTTCACAATGGACAAGTCGGTGCTCGAGGTGCCGAACTATCGGGTCGTCGCGAAAATGGTTTCGCGAACCGATCTGCTCGCGACCGTCCCGCGAAAACCTGTCGAGCTGACAAGTTCGACCACGGACATGCAGGGTTTCCCTCGCCTTTCGACAACTTCTCACGGTGCGACGTGAAGCGACATTAGCAAGCGAGAGGAAGCATCATGATGCGGGCCATTGATGGCTGCGCGCCCTGCTCCAGCTGTTCGCCGAAGTTGACTGACGCATACCAGTGCAAGGTCAGTTGCGCCCGTGTACCCCGCAGTCGATCCCCCAGCACGCCGCCCCACGAGCCACCGTCGGCCACATCTATTTTGTTGATATGGCGTATTGGCGAGGCTTTATGGACTTTGAGCGGCAGGTGAGTACGATCCATCGGGATAAGCAGAGGTAGCGCCTGAGCCCGCCATTCACGGATGACCGGGGGCATAGTGAACAAGACCTTTTTGCTTATTTTTATTAAACAAAAGAGTCTTGAAGACTTGGATAGGAGACATTGATGGACAGCATTAAATCAGGTGTACCAAAGTTGACCCGGGCCCAGTTGTACTCGGTGACGGCCGGCAATGCATTCGAGTATTACGACTTTGTGGTGTTTGCCTTCGCTGCGACGGAAATTGGTAGCCACTTTTTCCCCGGCAATGATCCGACGGCAAACCTGCTCAAAACCTTCGCTCTGTTTGCCGTTGCATACTTCTTCCGCCCGGTGGGGGGATTCATCAGTGGCACGCTGGGCGATCGGTACGGACGCAAGCCCGTGCTCACGACGCTGATCCTCCTGACCGGGCTCGCAAGCGCGCTGATCGGCGTCCTGCCGACCTATAGCCAGATCGGCATATTCGCGCCGATCTTGCTAACGGTGATTCGCGTTATTCAGGGTATTGCCGTTGGCGGCGAATACGGCGGCGGCGCGACATACATTGCCGAGTCAACGCAGCCGCACGAGCGCGGCCGTTACATTGCCCGGGTACCGCAATCGTCCTATATCGGGCTCCTGGCCGCCTCGCTGGTACTTCTCGCGCTGCGCACTCAAATGAACGGGACTGACTTCCATGAGTGGGGCTGGAGAATCCCGTTCTTCCTGGCGCTGCCGACGGCTATTGTCGCAGTCTGGATGCGCATGAAGCTCGATGAGTCGACGGAATTCGTCAAGCTGCGCAACGCGGGCGAAATCGAAAAGAGCCCATTGAAGAACAGCCTGCGGCACGACTGGCGCGGCATCCTCGTGGTGATCGGTCTGATGGTCCAAATGTCGGTCGGCGGTTACGTGCTCTCGATCTACCTCCAGTCATATCTTTCGCGCGTCGGCGTTCTCACGGCAGGCGAGGCGCAATGGGCCATTTCCATTCTGTTGACGGCTGTGATCATTTCGATGCCGTACGCAGGTCGGCTGTCGGACCATTTTGGCCGCCGCGCCACCATGTTCGTTACGCTTGGCCTGCTGATCATTCTGCCTGCGCCAGCATTCATGATCATGTCGACAAGCGGATTCGGCGTCTCGCTGGTGGTCTCCAGCGTACTCGCAATGCTCACTGCAGCGTATGGCGTGGTAGCTCTGGCGTCGATCACCGAGGTGTTCGTGACCGCGCGTCGCCTGAGCGGGTTGAACATTGGCTATAACGTGGGCATCGCGGTTTTCGCGGGCCCGGCGCCTTTCCTTGCCACGCTCCTGGTCCAGATGACCGGCGACAAAATCGCGCCTTCGTACCTCGTTATCGGCGCAGCGGTCATTTCGTTGCTGACCGTGCTGTTCGTCAAGGAGACTGCCCCGCGCGTGCTGGAGCGCGACCAACGGCGCAAGCTGGAGGTTCGAGCGCAACGCGCATCCTGACAGCACAGCATTAACTTCGGGCGCTCCCGTGTTCAGGGGAGCACGAAGTTCGTACCACTTATCGAAGCAACAAGGAGACACATCATGACTGAGTCTGCACCTTCCCGGGGCGACCAGAAAGCAGAATGGGATATCGTCATTTGTGGAGCAGGGATTTCCGGCCTGGTGGCAGCGCAAATCGCCGCAGAAACCGGCCTGAAGACACTGGTCCTTGAAGCGAATCCTACCCCTGGCGGGAACGCCGCGATTTCCGGCGGCATCATCTGGGCCCCGGATGGCGGCCTGTCCAAGTTCAGGGAACTGGTACCGGAAGGCGATGCCGACTTGCAACGTGCCTACCTCGATCATTTCGAAGAGGCATTGGGGTGGCTGGAAAGTCACGGACATGCATTGGCGCCCACATCAGACATGGGCGGCCTCGGGAGCGGCCGCGCGATGCTTGCTGGACAAGTGGGCCGACGCGAGGAATACATGGCCAAGATGGCGAGCACCGCCGAGGCCAGTGGCGCCGTGATCCGCTATAGCACCCCGCTCACCGGTGCCAAGCGGGTGGGCGGACTCTTCGAGATTGCTGCCGGCGGCACGGTCTTACATTCGCGCGGTCTGCTTCTGGCCACCGGCGGCTTCCAGGGGAACAAAGACCTTCTTGATCGCTTTATCGGCTATGGGGCCGGGGACGCGCTGTATCTGCGCTCCTCTCCGACGTCGAAAGGGAGCGGTCTTCTCACCGCCATTTCCCTCGGTGGCGCATGCAGCCGCAACATGATGCGCTTCTACGGCCACGTAATGCCCGATGGAAAGGTGCCGCTGAATGAAATCGGCCCGCTCGCCGTCTATATGTCGCGTCAAGGCGTGATGTTGAACACGCGTGGCGAAAGATTCGCCGATGAAACCGAAGGCCGGCTCGAGGAGACAAACTCGCAATATGGCTGGAGCCAGCCGCGAGGCTACTTCTACCTGGTGTTTGACAGCCGGATCTATCGCGATTTTGGCTTGCGCCCGGTGTTCTCCAAGGAATTGCCGCAAATCGACCGACTGCAGCGCTGGCGCGAATCAGGCGCGCAGGTGTTGACCGACGATACGCTCGAGGGCCTTGTGGCGCAATTGGCCGCGCAGGAAGGATTCGATGCTGCCCGCACCCAGCGGCTGCTGCACGAATACAACGCCGCATGTCGCGCCAAGGATGGCAACACGCTGGTGCCGCGCCGGAATGACTGCTTGTTCCCGCTTGAAGAGGGTCCCTTCTACAGCCTTCGGGTACGGGGCGGCATTACGGCAACGAGCGGCGGAATTCAGATCGACCCGAACGGTCACGTTCTCGGCTTCGACGGCGCCGTTATACCGTCGCTTTACGCGGCGGGCACGGACGCGGGCGGCGTGTTCGGCAAGACTTATGGCGGGTTCCTGGGCTGGGCACTGGTATCCGGCCTGCTGGCCGGCCGGTGCGCGGCCCGCGAACTCCAAGGCAGCTGAGAGCGGCTTCATGCGCGGCGGCCGGTTTTCCCTCGGCGCCGCACTGCGGCCCCCCGCTTCTACAGGCCACGTGAGTCGATCGGCCTCCCCGCTTCAGTGCTCGCGTGACCCAACACTACCGTCTACATCGTAGATAAATTCCAATTTGATACGGAGTCCCTATGTACAAGCCCATGTGCTGCTCGATGCTCGGAGTACAGCTCGCGCACCCCGGCGAAGTGGTCCTCACGGACGTACCGCGCCCGACGCCCGGCCCGAACGAAGTGCTGTTGCGCGTGCTGGCCGCAGGCATCTGCCAGACCGACCTGCATATCCGTGCAGCTACCGATTCGCGCACGCCGGACGGGACGACGCTCGGCCACGAAATTGCCGGCGTCATCGAGGAATGCGGCGACGGCGTCACACAATGGAAAACCGGCGAGCGCGTAGTCGTCCATACCTGTTGGTCGTGCAAGACCTGTTCGGCGTGTCTGGCCGGCCGCCAGAACGCTTGCCGCAAGACGCCGCGACTCGATATTCCGCATTGCCCGGGCGTGACGAAGAACGGCGGTATGACTCACTACGTGACCGTGCCTTCGGACACCATCATGTCCTTCGGCGACCTCGACCCGGCCATCGCCGCCACGCTAACCGACGCTGGCCTGACGCCCTATCACGCGATTCGCACCTGTAGCGATCTGCTGCATCCGGGCTCGACCACGGTCGTCATCGGTGTCGGCGGCCTGGGTAATCTCGCAGCGCAGATCCTTCGCGCCATTAGCGCAACGCGTATCGTCGCCGTCGACATCTCTGACGCCGCCCTCGAGGCCGTGAGTCCGTGGGCTGACGTCAAGCTGCGCGCGGATTCGCCCACCTTTATCGACGACGTACTGTCGCTGACCGAAGGTTGTGGCGCGGACGTCGTCATCGACTTCGTCGGCAATGACAAGAGCCTGCGCCAGGCCGGTCTGATCGTCGGCCGCTATGGCGCGATCCGCTCGGTGGGCCTTAACGGCGGCACGCTGCCGTTCGTCTCGCGTTCGGCCGGCAACCCGCTGCCGCGTGGCGTCACGCTGATGTGTCCACAAGGCGGGACCTACTCGGACCTTGCCGCCGTCATTGCCCTCGCGCAAAGCGGCGCCATTCGTCCACTCGTCACCCGTTACCCGCTCCGCGACGCGATCAAGGCTTTCGACGCGCTCGAAGCAGGCACCGTGCGGGGCCGTGCCGTGCTGATTCCAGAGGAAGAGCCGGCTGCGTAACGGGCCAGCACACCGCTGCGAAGGAAGGCCGGCGCGCTAACTCCGCGTCCATTGACGCAGCGTTGGCTACACCAGGTGACATAGGGAGGCATCAAAGCGCTTGCCGCCCTCTCCATGTCACTCGTAGCCGTCTCTCCATCACCGCGCCCAGTCGAGTGCTGTCCGTGCGTAGCGCAGTGTGCATGACATAGTGGAAATGACTTGATGCAGCACACCACGCAGAGGGCGGCGGGCAGCGTAACCGACATCAATCCGGCTCTCGAACATGAGCCGGCGACATTGACACAGCGCGGTCGTATGCTGCCGATCCTGGCCGCGCTGATGGCCTTCACCTCGCTGTCGACCGACATCTACCTGCCTGCGATGCCGCAGATGCGGCGCGATCTCCACGGCAATATCGACCTCACCATTACAGGTTTCCTCATCGGCTTCGCGCTGGCCCAGTTGATCTGGGGACCGGTCAGCGACCGCGTCGGGCGGCGCTGGCCGCTGGCGATCGGCATGGTGCTGTTTGTCGCCGGCTCGGTGGGCTCCGCCCTATCGCACAACCTTGACCAGATCGTGCTCTGGCGTATGTTCCAGGCAGTCGGCGCCTGCACTGGACCGATGCTGGCCCGCGCCATGGTACGCGACCTGTACCCGAGGACCTTGGCCGCGCATACGTTATCCACGTTGGCCGTGATCATGGCAGTCGCCCCCATTGGCGGCCCCTTGCTCGGCGGGCAGATCATGCGCTTCGGCTCCTGGCGCGACATCTTCTGGCTGCTGGCGGCGCTGGGCGCTCTGATGCTGGTGGCGCTCCGCCAATTGCCCGAGACCCTGCCGCAGGCGAGCCGTACAACTACGCCGGCCAACAGCGTGTTCGCCGACTATCTATTCTTGCTCAGGAACGCGAATTTCATGCGCTACGCGCTGTGCGTGACCCTTTTCTATGTCAGCGCCTACGCATTTGTGACCGGCTCGCCGCAGGTCTATATAGAGTACCTTCATATCGACACCCAGCACTACGGCTGGCTTTTTGGCATCAACATCTTCGGCATGATGGTCGTAAGTCTGGCGAATCGCCAGTTGGTCGGGCGCCTCAGCCTCGATGTCCTGCTGCGCGCGGCCACCGTCATCGCCGCCGCGGCGCTACTGGTCGGCGTCGCCCTAGTGGAATTGCATCTCGGCGGACTGCCCGGTCTGATGGTGCCAGTGTTCATCTACTTCTCGATGAACGGCATCGTCGCGGCAAGCGCTACTGCGGCCGCCCTTGATGGCGTACCGCAGCAGTTGGTGGGCTCTGCCGCCGCGCTGCTCGGCTCGCTGCAGTACGGCAGTGGCATTGTCTCTTCGCTGTTGCTAGCCGCGCTAGGCGGCGGCACGCCGCGCTCTCTGGTGCAGGTGATGGCGGTCTTCGCCATCGCCTCCGCCGCGATGGCCTTATCGCGTCACCGCGGCACACAGCGCAAAAGCCAAGCCGAGCGCTCGGACACGTAAGACGCGTCGATCCGGCGCAGCAAGTCGTCCTTCGGCACGAGTTCCTCGAGCGTCACCATCCGGAGTTCGTGTTGCGTGACGGCGGAAAGTCCTCAGCGTCAGGCTATCAAAAACAAAACCCTCGCACTTGGCGAGGGTTGTCAGCATTCGGAACACAGCGCATGTGCGCTGCATTCCTTCAAGGCTGAACTACTGCGTTACTGTTACCACTTGACCGGCAGCTTATGAACACCATACGCCGAGCTGGTTTCATTGAACTCGATTTCTTCGAACGGGACCGCGAGCTGGAGGTTCGGTAGCCGCTTCCAGAGCGTGCCATGCACCACTTCCAGCTCGCACTTGGCCAGCACCGCGCCCAGACACTTGTGCGGGCCTGCACCGAACGCCATGTGGTCCTTGGCGTTCGGACGCTTGAGGTCGAGCTTATCGGCATTCGGGAAGACCAACTCATCGCGATCGCCCACGTTGTTCATCAGGATCAGGCCTTCACCGGCCTTCACGAGCTGATCACCAATCATGAAGTCCTCAACGGCGACGCGCCGGCGGCCGATGTGCGTGATCGAGGTATAGCGGAACAGTTCGTCTACCGCGTTAGTCAGGAAAGCCGGATCATTGTTCTCCTTGAGGAGCGCAGCCTGCTCAGGATTCTGCAACAGCGCTAGCGTGCTCAGGGCGATCATGTGAGCCGAAGTTTCATGCCCCGCGATAAGAATAAAGCGTACGAGCTCCACCGCGTCCTTGCGAGACAGCTTGCCCGTATGCACCTTCTCCAGCACCAGACGGGTGGTCAGATCGTCTTGCGGCTCCTTCTCCTTGGCGGACATCAGGGTGTCGCAATATTCGTAAAGCTGAGCACCTGCAGACGCGGCTTCCTCGGCCGTAACAACCGACGAGATGCAGCGGCCTCCAAGCTCGCCAAACCACTCGCGATCCTTGAACGGCACGCCGAGAATTTCGCAAATAATCATAGTCGGAACACCCAACGCGAAATCCTTGACCAGCTCAGCCGGAGAACCCTTTTCGACCATTGCGTCGATCAGGGCGTCGACCTTGGCCTGAATCGCGGGACGCATCTCTTCAACGCGCTTCGTTGAAAAGTCGTCGAGAATCATGCGTTTCTGCGCCGCATGGGCGCGGCCATCCAGCGTGCGCAGGGTGCGGTCCTTACCGAGAACTTCGCCGTACGCGGCACTCTTCTCCGGGAAGCCCGGCTTACTCGGGTCGACGCTCGCGCGGCTGTCGCTCAGGCCGGTGAGCACATCGGCATAACGGGTGAACACCCAACCCTCAACGCCATCCCATTGACGGATCTTCACGCCGCCGCCTTCCTTCTGGGTTTCCAACAATTCCGTCGGCGGATCCATCCGGTGCATCGGACAACGGGAGGGGGGGAATGGTGCCTTGGGGTCTAACATGATGTCTCCTGTTCGGGCGGCGGGCATGCCAAAGGCGAACGCTTTCCAGCATAGGGCCCACCTGCAATAACTCGATTACGACGGCCGGTTCAGGCTTTAAGTCGTCCTTTGGCGATTCTACTCAGCCATCCCCAACAGTCCATAAAGCGCCATCAATACGCAACATTAACGAAATAGATGTCACATTGAATTGCAATGGTGCCGGGTAGACCCGGATAACAAGACCTCATCCGGTTGGTACACTTTTAATAGGCATACTTACTATATTAATTTCGCCAATGGACAGCATTAATATTCGCGCTTACCCCGACGCTCCAGCACATACCATCGCGTACATTGGGCTCGGTGTCATGGGCGGCCCCATGGCCGGTCATCTTGTCAAAGCGGGCCACACAGTCACGGCCTACAACCGGACGCTCGCCAAGGCCGAGGCTTGGGCCGCGAAATTTGGCCCCACCGCGCGCCATGCCACCACCCCGCGCGAGGCGGCCGCAGGCGCGGACATCGTGTTTTGTTGCGTCGGCAACGACGACGACCTACGCTCCGTAGTGCTGGGCTATGACGGGGCTTTCGCCGGCATGAAACCAGGCGCAGTCCTGGTCGACCACACCACCACCTCGGCTGACGTGGCGCGCGAACTGGCCACTGCGGCAAAGGCGCTCGGCCTTCACTTTATGGACGCGCCCGTCTCGGGCGCGCAGGCCGGCGCGCAGAGCGGCACACTCACCGTAATGTGTGGCGGCGATCCGGCCGTGTTCGAGCGCATCAAGCCGGTAAGCATGGCATACGCGCGTGCGGTTACGCTGCTGGGCGGCACCGGCGCAGGCCAACTGACGAAGATGGTGAACCTGATTGCCATCGCGGGCGTTGTGCAAGGCTTGTCGGAAGCACTTGCGTTCGGTCAGCGCGCCGGGCTCGACATGGACGCAGTACTCGAAGTTATCAGCAAGGGTGCGGCCCAAAGCTGGCAGATGGACAACCGCGGAAAGACGATGATCGACGGCGACTTCGATTGTGGCTTTACGGTCGACGGAATGCGCAAGGACCTCAACATCGCCCTTACCGAAGCGAAGCGCAATGGCGCGCGTCTGCCGGTGACGGCGCTGATCGATCAGTTCTACGCCGACGTGCAGCAGGCCGGCGGACAGCACTGGGACACGTCAAGCCTGATTACGCGACTGACATAGCTTCATCGACACAGGGCCGGTCACAACTGGCCTCGGCATATAGCTCGGCGAACAGTGAGCGCAACCATCGATGACCGGCATCCCGATGGCATCGCGTATGCCAGTGCTGCTTCACATCGTATTTCTGGATGTGGAATGGCGCGGCGTACCGTTGGACACTGTTGGCCGTGCCTATTGCGGCGGCCAGCTTTTGCGGGACGGTCGCGAGGAGATGGGTGCGCGAGATGATATCCGCGACAGCCAGATAGTTCGGCACCTCGAGAACGACATTCCGGCGCAGCTGCTGCTCGCGCAAGGCGGTATCGATGATCGAATGTCCCGTTCCGGGCGGAATGACGGCCACGTGGTCCCCTGAAAGATAAGCCTCGAGCGACATACCGTCGCGCAACGCCCGGTGCCCCGTTGCAGCGAGAACCTCAAAGTGCTGCACGAACAGCTTCTGCTGGTAGAAGGTCGCGGCCAGCTGCGGCATAAAGCCCACGGCAAGGTCGACCTGACCGGTCTCGAGCATACGCGGCGTCTCCGTAGTGATATGGCTCACCTTCAGACGCACCTTGGGCGCGACCAGACGAATTTCATTGAGCAAGGTCGGCAGCAACAGAATCTGGCTGATATCCGTCATTGCAATGCTGAACAGTCGCTCAGCCGACGACGGATCGAAGGTGCTCTGGAATCGCGTAATCTTTTCGAACGATGCAAGCAGATCGACCACCTGCTCGTAGAGATCCGCTGAGAATGGTGTTGGCTCTGTGCCCCGCGATGTGCGCACGAACAGCGGATCGTTGTAATAGCTGCGCAACTTCGACAGGTTGAAGGAGATCGTCGGCTGCGAAAGGCCGAGGTTTTCGGCGGCCTGCGAGATATTGCTCGTCCGATAGGTTTCAGCAAAGACACTGAGCACCTTGACGTCGATATCGTTCATGCAAACCTCATTGGAAGCTTGTTGCGGCCAGGCGGCCGGTGGCGCGGTGCACGGTGTCCCGGGCGCACTGCCACTTGCCCGCCGATTCGGACCGCAGTCTCGGAGGCTGCGGTCAGCTCTTGTCCGACTAGATCAAAGATCAATCACCAGGCGATCGCACTTCGAGCCCGAGCAGCACACCGTCATCTTGTCGTTGGCAGCATGGTCGGCCTTCGACAAAAACACATCCCGGTGATCCGGCGTACCGGAGATGACCCGGACCACGCATTCGCCGCAAGTACCTTCCATGCACGAGTAACTCACGTTGATGTTGTTGTCCAGGAGCGCATCGAGAATGGTCATCCCCGGGGCGATGGCGAAGTCTTTACCGGACTTCGCGAGGACCACCGTGTACTCTTCGTTCGCGGCAGGCGCTTCCTTCGCCGAGAAGTATTCAACGTGAACCTGCTCCGCCGGATAGTTATCCGTCGCGCGCTCGAATGCTTCGATCATCGGCGTGGGGCCGCAGCAGTAGAAGTGCGTGCCCGGCGCGGCTTCGTTCACGACTGCAGCGATGTCGAGAATGCTGCCGCCCGGTTCGCCGTCGAAGTTGAATCGCACCTTCCCGCTGCGCGGCTGCAAGTTCCGCAGCACCTCCAGGAACGCTGCCTGCGGTTGGGTACGCGCGCAGTAAATCAGTTCCCACGAGCGTCCCAACGACTCAAGGCGCTGGGCCATGCACCACATCGGCGTGATGCCAATACCCCCAGCAATCAGCAGCGTATGAGGCGCGGACTCATTCAGCGGGAAGTGGTTCCGCAGCGGACCGATCATCAGTTTCTGGCCCACAGCAAACGTTTCGTGAATGAAGGAGGAACCGCCGCGGCTGGCGACATCCTTGGCTATGCTCACTACGTAGCGGTCACGCTCATCCTGGTTATTGCTGAGCGAATAGCTGCGCACGAGCCCGTTTGACAGATGCAGGTCGATATGGGCGCCTGCGGTGAAGGCCGGCAGAACACCGCCGGCCACGGGACGCAACTCATAGGAGTTGATGTCACGCGCCTCGTTGATAATTGCGGTGATCTCGACTTCGATCATATCGTTACTATTCATTTTCGCTTCCGTGGTTGAATCTTTCGAGCTTGAGATTAAAAGCCGTAACCGTTTTGATTCGGCATCCTAAGTTTTCGTCATTGAATTAGCTGTCGTCTGGAACTTCATCACACCCTTTGGCAAACAAACGGGGTACGGCGACCAGCTAGCGTGGCGACCGGACGTCTTCAGGCTACGCCGAAGCCGCGATAGCGAGCGCAACCGTCGTCAACCAGCTCAGGACCAGTCGACATGCGCGATCCAGCCCCGCGGCGTGCCGTTCGCTGCCGTCGGCATCAGAGCCGCAAGCCAATCGTGCTCCGCCCGAGATGTCCCTTTTTGAAGCCATTCTCTTCATTTGATTTGCCCCCCTCAAAAAATAGCGATGCGGCCAGGCCGTCCGTGCGCGCGAGCATGGTCGCCGTCCTGGGCGGCGGTGGAAACACATTCCATGTGCCGTCGTGGTGCCGGAAAAACACAATGGCCAACTGATTTCCCGGCCATTGCGCGCCCATGCGCACAAAGCGTCCGCCGTCATGTCCCGTTCGCCCGAACTCAAGTACACCGACTGCAGGCGCGCCTTCACGCCCGAACCACTTCTCAATCTGTGCACGCAGGCAGCCTATGCCAGACCTCATGCTTCCACTCCTCGCAGTTCCTAGGGTGCTGCTCGACTCTTCCAGTCACCCAGTGCAGTAACGTCACTTGAGGATAATATAGGTTAGTTAACCTACAAACACAACGGAAACAAGCTGTGTTTAGGGAAAGCCCCGATTTGGGTGCGCACCTTATGCGATAGGCTCTTAAACCGTTTTTCAAGGAATTGGTTACTTAAGTTGACGAATCGGTTGTTCAACCTATATTCTGCGTTTGCAGGAGCCCGTCAGGCAGATCGACAGCAAGACGCAGCGTTGCGGCGTGCTTCGCATCGACACGAACTGTTGGCGCGCGCTTCCTGACAAGGCCGGACGCCGCCATTTGTTTAAAATGGAGCAAAGCAGTCTGTCCGCAGGGATAGATGGTTGAAGCACTACGTTTGACAAAGGACCCATGGAGCGTCTTACTTTCCCCTCTGAGGCGATATTTGATGTTGAAGACCTTGCGCCTTCCCGGAAGCGCGGAAATCGTCAAAGCAGGGTCCCCGAGATCATCGAGGTATCGATCAACGTGCTGGTGGCCGTGGGCCATGCGGGCTATACGATCAATCGCGTAGCCAGCGAGGCAGGCATTCGCCTCAGCACCCTGCAACACTATTTTTCGAACCGCGAGGAATTGCTGCGCGCGACGATCCAGGCGGTCGCCGATAAGTTCCGCGATTCATTCGAGCGGATGGTGAAAGACCAGAGCCGCTCGCCTCGTGAGCGGCTGGACGGCATTGTCGACGACGCTTTCGAAGAACTCGCCAAGCCAGGCCTGGCGCTCGCCATCTTCGAATGCTGGGGCGTAGCGCTGCACGAGCCATTCGCCCACGAGTTGGTCACGCAACTGCGTAAGGAATACAAGGCGATGTTTGCCGGGTTGGTAGCTGAGCTGAACCCCACACTGTCGCCCGAAGAAAGCGCGTTGCGAGGCTCCTTACTGCTGTCCAGCTGGGAAGGACTTGCGACCTACCTGCGCTGGAACGACGACACCCCCGCGCGACTGGCAGCGCTCCGCAAGGCAGTTAAAGTGATCTGGGCGGGGATCAGCAACGCCGGGGAGTGACGGCCAGCTTGTCGACACAGAGGCCCTATCCGTCCGCGACTGTCGCCACGCAGACTGTTCTTGAGTCATTTGACTGGTTATACTAGCCGCACGAGACCTCTCGTGCGCGGGCGATCTCGCTCGTGGCCTTTTGGTGCACGACTGAGCCGGTCGATTTGGCCGTAGCTTGACCGTCAAAACCCGTTGACCTAACCCTCCACGCGTACCACTTTGCGCTTCGCCGGCGCGCGACTAGAGCGAGAACGAGACCCCATGACGGCAACATCGGCCCCCAGAAATAAGCTTTCCGGACATAAAGCCACGCGCGTGGCAGTCAAAAGGCGCGGCACTCGCGCGACCCGGATTCCGGAGATCGTGGATTGCGCGATTCGCGTGTTCAGCGAGTCCGGCGATGCCGGCTTCACCCAGCGCCGAATCGCGTCCGAGGCCGGCCTGCATCTCAGTACGGTGCAGCATTATTTCGAGAGTCGCGAAGCACTCCTTAAAGCCGCGATCGAGCAGAGCGTGTTCAAACACATTCACACGGTTCGGGCCATCCTGTCAAACCGCAATAGCGGGCCCGTAGAGCGGCTGACCGAGTTCGTTCAACATTCGTTCGAGATGCTTTCCGGCCCGGAAAATACTACAAGTCCGTTCGCGCTCGAATGCTGGGCGCTCGCCGAACGCCACGAGTGGATACACGAGCTCATGCAACGCGTGAGCGAGGAGTATCACGATCTGTTCGCGAAACTGGTAGGCGACATCAATCCTAATCATTCCGTCAGCGAATGCCGGATACGCGCCGCCTTCCTGTACTCGCACTGGCAGGGATTGATCGTGTTCTTGAGAAGAACGAGTTTCGGGACGTCTAGTCCCGAAGCGATCAAAAAGATAACCATTGAAACGTGGCAAACGGTTGCAAGGGGTGAGCCGGCGCAAGGGGCTCAGTAAGCCCCTTTATGTGAAGGCAACGAAGTCCTTCAACTTTCTTGCCCTACGACAACAACGGGATCAACGTCCGCAATCCAGGTCAAACGCTCCACCGGCGTCGAAAACGAATGGCTCGCGAAGCCGATGTCGTCTTCCTTCGCAATGCGCCATTCCTCGGTCTCGCGCATCTTTTGCAGCACTTCTTCGGATTCGAGTTTCATGATCACGTATGCGTCGGGGCGCGGACGCTCCTGAGCCTGCCAGGCGCCGGTAGGCTGCTCGTTAAGGAAGGTCTCGTACCAGACAATGCCCGGAATCTTCTTGCCCAATTGGGCGTGCGTCTCGATGTAATGCTTCCGGAATTCCTCCGGGGTCGTCCCTGCCCAACGGTAAACCTCGAACATCAGCGTGACGCGTTTAGGTATGCTCATTATGGGATCCTTGAAAGTAGTCGTTAAGGTCGATAAATGCAGAAAGATGTTTTCTGCTCGGGAGCGCCGATGAATTGCGCGCTCAGAAGGGCTTAAGGGACATACCACCGTCGACGTGAATGGTCTGGCCGACTGTATATCTCAGCGCGCCATTGGCCAGGCTGGAGATCGTGCCCGCGACCTCTTCCAACTGGCCCCACCGTTCTGCTGGAACATAACCGTTGGCAATAAGTCGGTCGTACTTCTCACGCGACGACGCCGTCATACTGGTCTGCATCATTCCTGGGCGGACGTCATAGCAATCAATACCTTCGGTCACCAGTCGGACCGCGAATTGCTTGGTCATCACGACAAGGGCGGTTTTGGCAAGCGAATATTCGGTAACCTGACGACCAATGACGCCTTCTACCCCCACGGACGAGACGGTGACAATTGACCGGCGCTTGGTCTGCAACGCCGATGCTTTGTTCGCCACCATCCACCGCGCAATTCGTTGCGTGAGAAAGAACGTTCCCCGCAGATTGACGTTGATGCTGCGATCAAAACTCTCGGTAGAGACATCAAGAATGTCACCGCGCGAGAGCACTGAAACGGCGGCGTTATTCACGAGGCAGTCCAGGCTGCCGAACGCCTCCACCGCTTTGTCGACGAATTTCGCGTGATCGTCCACTTTGGCGATATCGCAACCAATCGCCATGGATCGTGCTCCAGCCTTGCGGGCCGACTCACATACCCGCTCGAGCCGGTCATCGAGGATCAGATCGTTGGCGATAACATCAAATCCGTCGCTGGCGAGCTGCCGGACAATAACGCTTCCCAATCCTTGGGCCGCGCCGGTGACAAGAGCCACCGGACGCCTATTGTCACCGTCTTCCATAGTCGCAACCTTTAGAACAATGCTTAGTGGTCGGCTTCTTGTCGGACTGCACCTCTTGGTCCGCCGGCATTGCCGACCTCGTGGGTCATGTCTCGTATAGTAATCAGTCCTATGACCTATTTTCAATGCACGATGACATAGGAAAACCCTAAGCTTTCGTTGGCCATGGAAAAATCCTTTTTTGGTGCGCGGCACCGCCTAATCGACTTTCACACTTGCCTCGCCGCAAGAACAATGAGGTGTCCACCGATTTGTCGGCTCCGTACATCCCCCGATGTATATCGAAAACCGTATAGCTGATAAGAATTGATGATTTTGAAAATATAGGTCACTCGGCTTATAAATGTACCATCGAAACAGCAAAACACTAGGAGACATGCATGAGTACCGCCCCAACGGCCGAACGCCAGGCCTATTACGACGAAATTGCGCAGCTAAACCTCTCGCCGCTGTGGGAATCGCTACATGCCCTGGTGCCCAAATCGCCGCGCCCGCAAATCGTGCCCGCGCACTGGAGATACGCTGAACTGCGCGACATCGTGATGCGCTCGGGGAGCGTGATCAGCGCCGCCGAGGCCGTCCGCCGCGTGCTGATCCTCGAAAACCCGGGCCTGCCGGGCAAGGCCAGCATCACCTCGAACCTCTATGCCGGCCTGCAGCTGATTCTGCCCGGCGAGATTGCACCGGCCCATCGCCATACGCAGTCGGCGCTGCGCTTTATCGTCGAGGGCAAGGGCGCGTGGACCGCGGTCAACGGCGAACGCACGACCATGCATCCAGGCGACTTCATCATCACGCCGTCGTGGAACTGGCACGATCATGGCAATCCGCAGGTGGAAGCCGGTGGAGAGCCGGTGGTCTGGCTCGACGGCCTGGATATCCCGTTGCTCCAGCAACTCGATGCAGGCTTTGCGGAAAACTTCCCGGAAGACACGCAGCCGATCAGCCGCCCCGAAGGCGACAGCTGGGCGCGCTATGGGCACAACATGCTGCCCGTGCATCACCAAGTGAAGGACGGCAATTCGCCGATCTTCAACTATCCGTATGCGAAGAGCCGCGAAGCGCTCGACACGCTGACGCGCACGAGCGAACCCGACGCCTGGGACGGCCACAAGCTGCGCTACGTGAACCCGGCCACCGGCGGCCATGCGATGCCGACCATGGCGACCTTCATGCAGTTGCTACCAAAAGACTTCCGCGGCAAGACCTACCGCAGCACGGAGTCGACCGTGTTCAGTGTGGTCGAAGGTCACGGCACCGTGAATATCGGCGAAGCCACCTTCCACTTTGCGCCGCGCGACGTGTTCGTCGCGCCGTCCTGGCAGCCGGTCCGTTTCGAGAGCGATGAGGATGCGGTCCTGTTCAGCTATTCGAATCGCCCGGTGCTCGAAGCGCTAGGTCTGCTTCGCGAACAACGCGCTTGACCATCAGTTACCAAAATCGATTCGAATCCACCCGATAGAGAGAAACACCATGGCATTTGTCTTTACTCCCGAAGCCCCAGTCGCAGTGCCGGTCGCCGGTTCCAGCGACGAAATCGCGGTGCGCCGCGTCTACTGCGTGGGCCGCAACTACGCCGCGCACGCTCGCGAAATGGGCTTCGATCCGGACCGCGAACCCCCGTTCTTCTTCTGCAAGCCGGACAACGCTGTGGTGCCGGTTGCCTATGATCGGCCGCTCGAACTCCGCTATCCCGCCGAGACCGAAAACTATCATTACGAGGCCGAACTGGTGGCCGTCATCGGCAAAAGCGGAGAGAACGTGCCGCTCGAGCAGGCGCTGGACTACGTCTGGGGCTACGCCGTCGGCCTCGATATGACGCGCCGCGATCTGCAGATGAAGATGCGCGAGATGGGCCGCCCGTGGGAAATCGGCAAGGCCTTCGACGAGTCGGCGCCGATCGGCCCGATCCATCGTGCGTCGGAAGTCGGACACTTCGAGAAGGGTGGCCTTTGGCTGACCGTCAATGGCGAGACCCGCCAGAAAAGCGACATCACACACCTGATCTGGTCGGTGGCGGAAACGGTGTCGTACCTGTCGCGCTTCTTCAGGCTCGAACCGGGCGACCTGATCTATACCGGCACGCCTGAAGGCGTCGGAGCAGTCAAGCGCGGCGACACCATCAAGGTCGGCGTCGAACGCCTTGGCGAACTGACCGCCAAGATCGTCTAAGAACGCGTTCAGCCACCCAAATCGGAGCATCGACGTGGATCTCTACAGCTTCTTTAACAGCTCGACCTCGTACCGCGTGCGCATTGCGCTCGCGCTCAAGGGCATCGAGACGAACTTTCATGGCGTCAATATCCGCGTGGGCGAGCATCGCGCAGCGGATTACGTCGCTGCGGTGAACCCGTCGGCCAGCGTGCCCGCAATCGTCGAGGGTGATTTCGCGCTCGGGCAGTCTCTCGCGATCATCGACTGGCTCGACAATGTGTATCCCGAACCGCGCCTGATGCCCGCCGATCCGACCGTGCGCGCACGCGTGCTCGAGTTTTCGGACCTGATCGCCTGCGATATACATCCGGTCAACAATCTGCGCGTCCTCAAGTATCTGACCGACGTAGTTAAGGTGACCCCCGGGCAGAAGGATGCCTGGTACAAGCACTGGATCGCCGAAGGCCTGGCTGCCGCCGAGCGCCTGCTCACACGCGCGGCGCGGATGCATGAAGGCCCGTGGTGCTTCGGCGCCGAGCCGACGCTGGCCGACGTCTGCCTCGTGCCACAGATCGCAAACGCGCAGCGTATGGGCTGCGACACCTCGCCCTACACGCGCGTGATGGCGGCCTATCAGAACGCCATCACGCATCCTGCGTTTATCCAGGCGGACCCGAAGCGCCAGCCAGATTACAGCGCCTGACGCGACACTTCGCGCCCCTGAGCGCAAGTCGCCGGCAATTATTTAGTATCCCGAGATATTAGGAGACAAACATGACCCGCACCTCCGCAACCCGCGGCCGCGTGATCGTAGTCGGTGGCGGCATCGGCGGCCTGGCGGCCGCTATCGCGCTTGCCCAACAAAACGTCGAAGTGCTGCTGCTGGAACAGGCCGAACAGATTGGCGAAATCGGCGCAGGCATCCAGCTCGGCGCCAATGCGTTCAACGCGCTCGATGCGCTTGGCGCCGGCGAAGCAGCCCGCAGCCGCGCCGTCTTTACCGAAGCACTCACGCTGATGGACGCCGTGGATGCGAAGGAAGTCGTGCGTGTCGAAACCGGCGACGCCTACCGGGAGCGCTTCGGCAATCCGTATGGCGTGATCCATCGTGCCGATATCCATCTGTCGGTCTACGAGGCGGTGCAGCGCAATCCGCTGATCCAGTTCCGTACCAGCACGCAGGTGCGGCAGCTCGAGCAGAGCGAGCGCGGCGTGACCGTGATCGACCAGCATGGCAACCGCTACGACGCCGACGCCGTGATCGGCGCCGATGGCGTGAAGTCGGCGGTACGAGCCGCGCTGATTGGCGACGAACCGACCGTGACCGGTCATGTCGTGTACCGCGCGGTGGTCGATATCGAGAACATGCCGAAGGATCTGCAGATTAATTCGCCGGTGGTGTGGGCCGGCCCGCGCTGCCATCTTGTGCACTACCCGCTGCGCGGCGGCAAGCAGTACAACCTCGTGGTGACGTTCCACAGCCGACAGAAGGAAGTCTGGGGTGTGACCGATGGCAGCAAGGAGGAGGTGCTGTCGTATTTCGAGGGTATCCACCCACTGCCGCACCAGATGCTCGATCGCCCGACCTCATGGCGCCGCTGGGCCACGGCCGACCGTGATCCCGTCGAGCAGTGGAGCTTCGGCCGTGCGACGATTCTGGGCGACTCTGCGCACCCGATGACGCAGTATCTGGCTCAGGGCGCGTGCCAGGCACTCGAAGATGCCGTGACGCTTGGCGCCGCGATCAAGGAAACCGACGGCGATTTCACCGAAGCATTCAAGCTGTACGAGAAGGCGCGGATTCCGCGCACCGCGCGCGTGCTGTGGGGCGCGCGGGAGATGGGGCGCGTGTATCACGCCAAGGGTGTCGAACGCCTGGTCCGTAACCAGCTGTGGGTGGGACGCACGCGTGAGCAGTTCTACGACGCGCTTCAGTGGTTGTACGGCTGGCATGCTGAAGATTGCCTGAAAGGCGCGCTTTGATCGTTCCGTCCCGAAGAGCCCTGCTGTTATTTCACTACATCCCCACGTCCTCGGTCACGCATGATTCTTAGTCGTCACGGTCCGCTTTGATCTTTAGCACCGTTAGGAGCATGGCGGCGCTATGCTCGACCCGCTGGCGCGGTACCGCGCTAGCGAGCCTCTTCGGCGCCGTGATGTCTACTTCCCCATCCCTCCGTTGCAATTCTCGCTTCTCCTGATGGCGTGCGTTAACGCGTGATCGTGTCCGTTACTTTTGCTAACTTACGGCGGCGAAAGGTATTTGGCGCAAGCGGACAGCGGGAGATCATTACCGAGCATGGGTCAGTATTTCCGTTGAACAATGCGACGCAGCAACCTTCAACGAACGGTTCCGGCGGCTGTCGAACGGGCTACCGGTCCCGAAAAATTCGACGTGCTGGCGCCGCCAGCGTCATCGACTGCGCCTCTAAAGCCGACGTGAAGCAGACACTTCTGCGCAAACTATTTCATATGTGAAGACTAGTAAGCGGTCGCACGCGCTGCCCCGTGCGCTTGACGCCCGGAGCCACCTCGTTTTTAGCGGAATCGCGGCCACCGACCTCCCCGTCAATCCAAGCCCTTTTTGCAGGCTTCGAGCCATGTCGGGCGACAGACCAACGGTCGCAGTCTTTTGCTAGCGGACTCCGACAGCTGAGCGACCAGTCCTCAGAGACCTCTGAGATCCCCAGCTCAGCGCTTCCGCGCCAACCGGAAGCCGATGGGTGCGATCTAAATAGTCCAGTCCGCCGCTTCATATCTCGCCGCCTATCTATTTTGCGATGCACACCGAATTCCTGCATTCCCGCAGGCTTTTTTGTTTGTGAACGACGGTTTCGGCGCGCCCGCAGACTTTAGTGTTCGCCGATATCCGCTAAAAAACTTTGACAAACCATCTTTAGATATATATCTTAAGACACATCTTAAGACCCAAACGGAGGACGCAAGATGCGTCATCACCATCGTTTTCGCCGTCCGCACGGCGTAGACCACGCTTTCGACGCTCGCTTCGAGCGCCACTCGCTGCATGCGCTTTGGCATGCCTTTGCCCATCACCATGCCGTGCGCGGGCACGGCGACGAGCGCAACGAGCGCTTGCCGTGGGAAGAGCGCGACGGACGCTCGCATCGCTTTTCGCCGTGGGCACTCTGGCATGCGATCGGACGCCATCACGAGCATCGCGGCGGACGCGGCGGGCGCGGTATCTTCGGCGGCGGCCCCGGCGGGTTCGGCGGTGAAGGCGACGGTTTTCCGCGCGGCCGCAAGTTCACTTCCGACGATCTGCAACTGCTGCTGCTCGCGCTAATCGACGCGCAACCGAGCCACGGTTACGAGCTCATCAAGGCGCTGGAAGCGCGTTCGAACGGCTTCTATAGCCCGAGCCCCGGCATGGTGTACCCGGCGCTCACGTATCTGGAAGAACTCGGCTACGTCACCGTGCAGCTCGAAGGCAACCGCAAGCGCTACGAACTCGCGCAAGCCGGCCGTGAGTACCTCGCGGCCAATCGCGAGCGCGTCGAATTGATGCTCGCAAAGCTGAGCCACATCGCCCGCAAGATGGACTCGGTGCGCCGCGCTTTTGCCGGCGAGGAACCGGCCGACATCAGCGAAGGCGGCTGGCTGCCCGAGCTGAACCACGCGCGCCGCACGCTGAAAAACGCGCTGCTGCGCCGTGACAACGCGCCCGCGGAAGAACAGCGCCGCATCGCCGCGATCCTGATGCGGGCCGCGAAGGAAATCGAAGGCGAACAGAATCCGGGCAGCAGCAATAGCGGCGACGCCCCCACCACGTGACAGTGCGAGCGCGGGTGCGTGATTGCGCGCCCGCGCCTCGTCGAACGCTGCCGCGCAGGCGCGCGGCACGTCACTCACCGAACCGACAGGACTAGTGCCTCAATGCCGACTCAAGAAAACCGCCCCGACCTCGCCGTGCAGCGCGTACGGCATCCGCTCAAGTTCCGTCTGCTGCAAGTGAAAAAGGTGCAGACGCTCACGCCGCATCTGGTCCGCGTGACCTTCGGCGGCGAAGACCTGCATGACTTCATGTCCGCCTCGTTCGACGACCACATCAAGGTGTTCTTCCCCGAGCCGGGCGCCGACAGACCGGTGCTGCCCGAAGCTGGCCCCGACGGTCCCGTGTTCCCCGAAGGACGCCGGCCGACCGCGCGCGATTTCACGCCGCGCCGCTTCGACCGCGAGGCGCGCGAGCTCGACATCGAGTTCGCGATGCACGAAGCCGGACCCGCTGCGACATGGGCGGCGCAGGCGAAAGCCGGCCAGTATCTCGGCATCGGCGGGCCGCGCGGCTCGCTGGTGATCCCCACTGCTTTCGACTGGCACCTGCTGATCGGCGACGACACCGCCTTGCCCGCCATCGCGCGGCGCCTCGAGGAACTGCCGGCCGGCAAGCGCGTGGCCACGGTGATCGAAGTGGCCGATCCGTCGGCCCGTATCGAGTTCACGACTCGGGCGGAGCTGCATCTGGTGTGGGCTTACCGCAGTAACGAAGCCACGCGCGGCGAGGCCCTGCTGCAAGCGGTCCGCGCAACGTATCTGCCGGAAGACGGCGAAGGCTATGTATGGGCCGCGGGCGAAGCCGCGACGATGCGCGCGATCCGCTATCACCTGTGCACGGAACGCGGCGTCGACAAATCGCGCATTCGCGCGGCGAGCTACTGGAAACAGGGCGCCGTGGCCGTGCATGAAACGCTGAACGACTGAGCGCCGCGCAACTGCGAGCGGCGCCTGCAACGACAACAAAAAAAACGGGAAACCTGCCGATGTATTCAATCGACTCGACGCATGAGCGCCGTCTGCTGTGGCTGCTTGCGCTGACGCAGTTCACCATCATCATGGACTTCATGGTGATGATGCCGCTCGGTCCACAAATCATGCACTCGTTCAGCATTACGCCGGCCGCATTCGCGACTGCGGTGTCGGCGTATTCGTGGTGCTCGGGCCTGTCGGGACTGTTCGCGGCCACCTATATCGACCGCTTCGACCGGCGGCGTCTTCTGCTCGTGATGTATGCGCTCTTCGCATTGTCCAACCTCATGTGCGCGCTCGCGAACAGCTTCCACTTGCTGCTGGCCGCGCGCGCTTTCGCCGGCATCACAGGGGGCGTGCTGGCGTCGGTGATCATGGCGATCGTCGCGGACGTCGTTCCCGTGCAAAGGCGCGGCGCCGCCACGGGCACCATCATGACCGCCTTCTCGCTCGCGGCGATCGCGGGCGTACCGGCCGGCGTGATGCTCGGCGCGCACTTCGGCTGGGCCGCGCCGTTCCTGCTGCTGGTCGCGCTCTCGTGCGCGATCTGGCTGACGGGTCAGCAACTCGTGCCGTCGCTGGCCGCGCATCTGCGCGGGCGCCAACCGCCGCTCGCCGAAGTGCTGCCCGAACTCATGCGCCTGCTCGGCAATCCGCGGCACCTGGCTGCGTTTGCACTGACCTTCGTGATGATGGTCGCGCACATGCTGATCATCCCGTTCATCGCGCCGGTGCTCGTCGCGAATCACGGCGTGGCGCCCGAGCAATTGTCGTGGCTGTACATGGCCGGTGGTGCCGCAACTTTCTTTACCTCGCGCCGCGTCGGCAGACTCGCGGACCGTTTCGGCGCACGGCGCGTGTTTCGCATCGCCGCGCTGCTCGCCTGTCTGCCGGTGCTCTTCGTGACGCACCTGCCGGATCTGCCGTTCTACGCACTGTTGCTGTTCTTTCCGATGTTCATGGTCCTCATGTCGGGGCGGACGGTGCCGATGCAGGCCCTGCTGACCACCGTGCCGCAGCCTGACCGGCGAGGCGCGTTTCTCAGCGCAAACAGTGCGCTGCAGGCATTGGGCACCGGCTGCGGCGCATGGATCGGCGGCTTGATGCTCGGCAACTCGTCTGCCGGGCAGATCGTTGGATATGGGACGGTGGGATGGGTCTCGGTGGCGGTCGCGCTTGCTGGCGTTGTGTGGGTCTCGCGCGTGCGAAGCGCGCAGGCTCCGCAAGGCGAGGCACCCGCGCCGGCTGTCCTGCGCAGCGATGCTGTGGTCGGGGAAGGCTGAGCAAGGAGGCCATGAACGGCGCCGCGTTCGCTCCATGCGTCAGTGTGTTTCTGCACCCAGGTCCGCAAGCGGATGCGCGTCGCGCTTCCACGGCGAAGTCAGAAAATGCCGGACCCGCTCGGGCCGCACTTCCGGCAGCGTGGCGGGCGCCCAGCGCCCCTTGCGGTCCTTGTCGATCAACTGCGCCCGCACGCCTTCGCAGAAGTCGCCCTCCTCGATCGCCCGCTTGACGATGCCCAGCTCCATCCGGAAGCACTCGGCAAGTGTCATCTGCCGGCCGCGCAACAGCGCCTCGCGCGTCACGTAGAGCATGGTGGGCGAGTGCGCCGCAAGCGCATCGTAAGTGGATTGCAGCCACTGCCTCACCTCGCGCGGCGAGTCGCGTTCGAGATCGTGCCGCAACGTCGCCATGATTCTGTCGACGCCTGAGCGCCGGTCGAAATGCCGCAGCACCAGTTGCGTCAATGGTGCCAACGCGGCGTGCGGCACGATGTTGCACGGCGGCTCGAACACGGCGCGCAATGCGCTCAGCAGATCGCCTTCATGCGAGATGCGCCGCAACCGCTCTTCCGCGGAAGCAAGCCAGTCGGCCGGCACGCAGAGATCGGCGAGTTGCAGCCGCAATGCATCGGCGCCGGACAAGGTCGCGCCGGTCAGGCCGACATACAACTCGAACTCCGCGGGCATCACGGCGAGAAAACGCGTGGCGCCCACGTCGGGCAGGAAGCCAATACGCGTCTCGGGCATCGCGATTTTGCTGCGCTCTGTGACAATGCGCAGGCGCGCCGCCTGCCCGAGGCCCATGCCGCCGCCCATTGCGATACCGTCGAGCAGCGCGACCACCGGTTTCGGGAAGGTATGCAACGCGTAATCGAGCCGGTACTCGTCGATGAAAAACGCAAGCCAGCGGTTGTCACCATTCTTCGCGAGGCGATGCACTTCGCGCACATCGCCGCCCGCGCAAAAGCCCTTGTTTCCAGCACCTTTCAGCACGAGCGCGACGATGCCGTCGTCATTGCGGCAATGTTCGACCAGCACCGCGAGCTCGCGAATCATCGCGTGGGACAGCGCATTGAGCGCAGCGGGCCGGTTCAGCGTGATGATCGCGACGCGGTTGACCACACGAAACAGGATCTCGCGTTCGGCTTCAACGCCTGCTTCGGGCACAAACTCGGGCACGACGCTTTGCAAAGCGCTCATTGTTGCGTCTCCTTGTTTGCGGGTTGAGGAGCACGGGCTGCTTCATCGCCCATGACCTCCCAGCGCGGCGCGCGCTTTTCGAGGAACGCGTTGACGCCTTCGCGCTGATCGGCGCCGTCGAACAGATCGACGAAACGTTCGCGTTCCACTGCCAGCGCAGCCGAGCGCGGCACGCCGTTGCGTGCCTGATGAATCAGCGTCTTGCTGAAGCCGACGGCCTGCGGACTCAGCGTCGCCACGCGTGCCGCCATGGCCAGCGCGGCTTCGCGCGCGGCGCCCTTTTCCACGACTTCTTCGACGAGACCAATGCGCAACGCGGTCGACGCGTCGACGCGTTCGCCGGTCAGGATCATGCGCTTCGCCCAGCCCTCGCCGATCAGGCACGGCAGCGTCTGCGTGCCGCAACCGCATGGCAGCAAGCCGACCGCGGTCTCGGGCAACGCCATCACCGCTTGCTGTTCGGCAATACGGATATCGCAAGCCAGCGCACATTCGAGCCCGCCGCCCATTGCATAGCCGTTGATCGCGGCGATCACCACGGGCCGCGCGTTCTGCAACGCTTCAAAGGCCGCGCCGAAGCGGGCTGCCGCAACACGCGCCACTTCGCGATTGCCGTCCGCGAACGTGTTGAGATCCGCGCCCGCGCTGAAGAACTTCGGGCCCTCGCCGGTGATGACGATTGCGCGCACACGCGGCTCGCCATTGAGACGCTCAACTGTCTGCTGCAATTGGAGCAGGCCCTCAGGCGTGAATGCATTCGCGGGCGGACGGCTCAACGTGAGTTGTGCGACGGTGTCTTCGTGCAGGTAGTGGAGTTCGATCATCGCGCGGCTCCCTTTGCAGCGCCGTTGCCGCTGTTATTGCCGCTGCTGTTTTCGCTGTCATCGCGATACAGCTTGATCACCGCCGAAAAGTCCAGACGTCCGGCGCCTTTCGCGCTCATCGTTTGATAAAGCTGCTGCGCGAGCGCGCCGAGGTACACGGGTTGACGCGCGAACTTTGCGGCGTCCGTGGCAAGTCCGAGGTCCTTCAGCATGAGGTCCGTGCCGAAGCCGCCGGTATAACCGCGCGACGACGGCGCGCTATCTATCACGCCCGGCATCGGGTTGTAGGTGTCCGAACTCCAGCAGCGCCCCGTCGATGTATTGATGATGCCGCCAAGCACCTTCACGTCGATGCCGAGCGCCTCGCCGAGCGACATCGCTTCGGCCACGCCCGCCATCGTGATGCCGAGCACGAGGTTGTTGCAGATCTTCGCCACCTGGCCTGTGCCGGTGTCGCCGCAATGCACGATGTTTTTGCCCATCGCCGACAACACCGGCTTCACCTGCTCGAACGCGCTCGCACTGCCGCCCACCATGAAGGTCAGCGTGCCCGCAGCCGCGCCGCCCGTGCCGCCCGAAACAGGCGCATCGACAAACGTGTTGCCATGCTGCTGCGCGAGCTCCGCGAACGCTTTGACACTGGCCGGATCGATCGTGCTCGAATCGACGATGGTCACGCCTTTCGGAATGCCGGCCAGCACGCCGTCTTCAGCGCTCAGCACGCTGCGCACATGCGCCGCCGCGGGCAGCATCGTGATCACGCACTCGACGTCGCTCACCGCCGCTTTCGGCGAAGCCGCAGCCTTCGCGCCCGCATCGACAAGCGCCTGCACAGCCTGCGCGCTGAGATCGAAAACGTTGACCGCGTGGCCCGCTTTCAACAGGTTGTGCGCCATCGGCGCGCCCATGTTGCCCAATCCGATAAAGCCAATCTTCATGATGCCGCCTCCATTGTTGCGGGCTCCCTCAGCGCAGCGTGATGGTGGTGTTCACGCCGTCGTTGACGGTGTCGTCGTCGAACCAGCGCGCAGTCACCGTCTTGGTCTGCGTGTAGAACTGCACGACCTGCTTGCCGTACGGACCGAGATCGCCGAGCTTGGAGCCGCGCGAACCCGTAAAGCTGAAGAACGGCACCGGCACCGGAATCGGAATGTTGATGCCGACCTGGCCCACGTCGATCTCGCTCTGGAATTTGCGCGCCGCCGCGCCGCTCTGCGTGAACAGTCCAACACCGTTGCCGAACGGATTGCGGTTGACGAGCGCAATCGCGTCGTCGAGCGTCGCAGCGTTGAGCACGAGCAGCACCGGCCCGAAAATCTCCGTGCGATAAATTTCCATTTCCGTGCTGACGTCCGTGAAAATCGTCGGCCCGATAAAGTTGCCTTGCTCGTAGCCGGGCACCTTCACATCGCGGCCGTCGAGTGCGAGCGTCGCGCCTTCCTTCACGCCCGCTTCAATGAGCCCGAGAATGCGCTCTTTTGCGGCGCGCGAAACGACCGGGCCGATATCGGTGTTGGGCTCGCTGCCCGCGTTGACCTTGAGCGTCTTCGCCTTTGCGACCAGATCGGGCAGCCATTGCTGTGCCGCGCCCACCAGCACCACCACCGAAGTCGCCATGCAACGCTGCCCCGCCGCGCCGAAGCCCGCACCGGCGAGCGCATTCAAGGTCTGCTCGCGATTCGCGTCCGGCAGCACGACGGCGTGATTCTTTGCGCCCATCATCGACTGCACGCGTTTGCCGTGTTCACTGCCGAGGCGGTACACGTGCGTGCCGACCGCCGTTGAGCCGACAAACGAAATGGCCTTCACGAGTTCATGTGTGCAGAGCGCATCGACCACGTCCTTGCCGCCGTGCACGACGTTGAGCACGCCCTTGGGCACGCCCGCCTCGATCGCGAGCTCGACCAGTTGCATCGTCGACAACGGGTCCTGCTCTGAGGGCTTGAGCAAAAAGGTATTGCCGCAGACAATCGCCATCGGGAACATCCAGAGTGGGATCATCGCGGGAAAGTTGAACGGCGTGATGCCGGCGCAGACGCCAAGCGGCTGGCGCAGCGTGTATGTATCCACGCCGCCCGCGACGTTTTCCGCGAATTCACCTTGCTGCAAGGTACCAATGGAGCATGCATGCTCGACGACCTCGAGTCCGCGAAAGATGTCGCCCTCGGCGTCCGCGATCGTCTTGCCCTGTTCCGCGCTCAGCGTCTTCGCAATGCGCGGCATGTGCTCGCGAATCAGCGCCTGGTACTTGAGCATGATGCGCATGCGCGCGCCGATCGGCGTGTTCTTCCATGTGTTGAACGCGGCATGCGCCGAGCGGATCGCTTCGTTGACTTCGTCAGCAGTCGCGAACGGCACGCGCGCCAACACCTGTTGCGTCGCCGGATTGACAATGTCGCGCCATTCAGTGGTTTTCGATTCGACGAACTCGCCGTTAATCAGCAGCTTCACGGTATTCGAGGCCGTTGCGTTCATGCTGTGAACTCCTGTTGTGCCTGTTGCGGGCCTGGGCCCGGACAGTGGCTTGGAAAGAAAAGTGTCTAACGCGGTCTAGCGCAGGTCGGGGAAATCTTCTTCCCAGTACTCGTCGGGCAAACGCGCGGGTTCGGCCTGCCGCTCCATTTCGCGGCGCCGCAACTCGACCCGCCGGATCTTGCCGGAGATGGTTTTCGGCAGCTCGCTGAATTGCAGACGGCGAATCCGCTTATACGGTGCGAGCTTTTCGCGTGAGAATGCAAACACCGCGCGCGCGAGCTCGGGCCCGGCTTCATAGCCCTGACGTACGGTGACGAACGCCTTGGGCACCGACAGGCGCAGCGCGTCGGCGCTCGGCACGACCGCCGCTTCGCCGATAGCCTCATGCTCGATCAGCACGCTTTCCAGTTCGAAGGGACTCAGCCGGTAATCGGACGATTTAAAAACATCGTCGGCGCGGCCCACGTACACGTAGTAACCGTCGTCGCGGCGCAGCGCCACATCGGACGTGCGGTAAAAACCGTTGCGCATGGCCTCGGCGGTGGCCTTCGCGTTGTTCGCATAGCCGGTCATCAAACCAAGCGGACGCACGGTCCCGTCAGGTCCAATCGGCAACGCGATCTCGCCTTCGCTCACCGGTTGGTCGTCGGCGTCGAGCAATTCGATTCTGTAACCGGGCAATGGACGCCCCATCGAGCCCGCAACCACCGCTTGTCCCGGCGAGTTGCCGATCTGGCAAGTCGTCTCCGTCTGTCCGAAACCGTCGCGAATCGTGATGCCCCACGCGTGCTTCACGCGCTCGATAATCTCCGGATTCAGCGGCTCGCCCGCGCCGACAATCTCGCGCAGCTTCACCGGATAATCCGCGAGATGTTCCTGCACGAGCATGCGCCACACAGTGGGCGGCGCGCACAGCGTGGTCACGTTGAAACGCACCAGCACATTCAGCGTGTCTTTCGGCACGAAGCGCGCGAAGTTGAAAACGAACACACAAGCCTGCGCGTTCCAGGGCGCGAAGAAGCAGCTCCACGCGTGTTTTGCCCAACCCGGCGAGCTGATATTCCAATGGATGTCGTTCGGTTGCAGGCCGATCCAGTACATGGTGGACAGATGCCCGACCGGATAGCTCTGATGCGTATGCTCGACGAGCTTCGGCTTCGAAGTGGTGCCGGACGTGAAATACAGCAGCAGCGGGTCGGTGGCGCGCGTGACGCCTTCGGGGATGAACTGCGGCGATGCGTCGTACGCGGCAGCCAGGTCGATCCAGCCGTCGCGCGGCGCGCCCACGGAAAGACGCGTCAACGGTACATCGAGCGAATCGAACTTGGACAACTCCGCGCTGTCCACCACCACGAAATTCGCGCCGCCTATCTGCACGCGGTCGCGCACGTCGTCGGCGGAAAGCTGGGTCGTGGCGGGCAGCACGATTGCGCCGAGCTTCATGGCGGCGAGCATCACGTCCCATAGTTCGACGCGGTTCGGCAGCATCAGCAGCACACGGTCGCCGCGCTTCACGCCCACGCCGCGCAGAAAGTTGGCCATGCGCGCGGAGCGTTCGGACATCTGCGCGTACGACACACGCAGGCCCTCGCCGGCCGGGTCGTCGACGATCCACAGCGCCGGGTTGTCGTTGCCGCGCGCGATCACGTCGAAGTAGTCGAGCGCCCAGTTGAACTCATCCAGCACCGGCCATGCGAACTCGCGGTATGCGCGGTCATAGTCGGTTCGATGGCGCAATAACAGGTCGCGGGCGTCGAAGAAGGCTTTCGCTGCAGTCATGGTCGTCTCCTGATGGGCGCGGTATGGGTCCGCTCTTGCTCGGGTTGGCTTCGCTTTGCTCTGTCGGCAAGCTATTTTGCGCTCAAACGCGGCTCGCGCAGCGTTCAAACGTGACGCGCAATCACCATGCGCTGCACTTCGCTGGTTCCTTCGTAAATCTGCGTGATGCGGGCGTCGCGGTAGTGGCGCTCCACCGCGTAGTCCTCGAGATAACCGTAGCCGCCGTGAATCTGGATCGCGTTCGAGCAGATCTGTTCGGCCGTTTCCGACGCGAACAGTTTTGCCTGCGACGCCTCCGACAAACACGGCTCGCCCGCCGAGCGCAGCCGCGCCGCATGATGCACGAGCAGGCGCGCGGCGTTCAGGCGCGTGGCCATGTCCGCGAGCATGTTGGCGATGGTCTGATGATCCTTCAGCGCCTTGCCGAATTGCGTGCGCTCGCTGGCATAGGCGCGGGCGGCGTCGAACGCGGCCCGCGCGATGCCGACGGCCTGCGCCGCGATGCCGATGCGCCCGCCCTCCAGATTCGACAGCGCGATGCGCAAACCCTCGCCTGGTTCGCCGAGCAGGTTTGCTTCGGGCACGGTGCAGTCGTCGAGCGAAATCGGACAGGTGTCCGAAGCGCGAATGCCCAGCTTGTGCTCCGGCCTGCCGACGTTGAAGCCCGGCGTATCCGTCGGCACGATAAAGGTGGAGAGACCGCGCTTGCCGCGATCCGGGTCCGTGACGGCGAACACGATGGCGATGTCCGCGCGTGCGCCGTTCGTCACGAACTGCTTGTTGCCGTTGAGTACCCACTTGCCGTCGCGCAGCACTGCACGCGTGCGCAGGTTGTTTGCCTCCGAGCCCGCTTGCGGCTCGGTCAGGCAGAACGCGCCGATGCGCCGGCCGGTCGCCAGGTCCTGCAAATAGCGGTCTTTCTGCGCGTCGCTGCCGAAGTTCAGGATAGGCCCGCAGCCGACAGAGTTATGCACGCTCATCAGCGTCGCGCATGCAGCGCAGCCCGCCGCGATTTCTTCGAGCGCGAGCGCGTAGGCCACATAGTCGGTGTACGAACCGCCCCACTGCGGCGGCACGATCATGCCGAGAAAACCCAGTTCGCCCATTTGCCTCACCACATCCGCGGGCAGTTGTGCGTCGCGGTCCCATTGCGCGGCGTTCGGCGCGAGGCGCTCGGTCGCGAAGTCGCGTGCCGCGTCGCGGATCATGCGTTGTTCTTCGGTGTAGAAGCTGTCCATGAGCGTGAGTCCTGTGCTTGCGTTCGCTGCAAGTGTAGGCAACTCGGTCACACGCTTCGATGCTCAGCGCGATCATTGTGCGTGAGCGCATTTGCCACACTGGTACCATCTGGTACCGCACGAGGCCGCTTTTTGCTGTGCAAGGCGGGCTTCGATAAGCAAAACGTTGAGCGCGATTGCCACTCCGACCACACACAAAGCCAACGCAGATGAAAACCGAAAAGGGCACCATTTCCGTAAGTCTCGTCAACGAAACATTGGCGCTTGCGGTCGCCCGTGGGCTCGATGCGTTGCAGCTTGCCGAAGCCGCGGGCATTCCTGCGCCCATGCTTGCTTCGCCGAAAAGCCGCGTATCGTCGGCGCAATATGGCGCGCTGTGGGTCGGCATCGCACGCGCGCTCGACGACGAATTCTTCGGTCAGGATTCGCATCGCATGAAATTCGGCAGCTTCATCGCGATGACGCGCACCGCGCTCACGGCGCGCAACGGCGCGCAGGCGCTGGCGCGTGCAGTGGGTTTCATGCGGCTAGTACTCGACGACCTGGGCGCACGCATCGAAACAAATGACGAGCGCGTGCGCCTGTGCCTCGTCGAACGCGAAGGGACGAAGCCGCCCGCGATGTTTGCGTATGCGACGTATTTCATCGTCGTGTATGGGCTCTTGTGCTGGCTGGTCGGGCGGCGCATTCCGCTCATCGAGGCGCGCTTTCGCTGCGCCGAACCGCCCGCCGCGCACGAGTACCAGTTGATGTTCTGCGACGACATGGCGTTCGGCCAGCCTGAGTCGTACGTGGATCTCTCGCCGGTGTTTCTGGAGCTGCCGGTGATTCAAACTCCGCGGTCGGCGAAGCCGTTCCTGCGTGATGCGCCGGCGAGCTTCGTCGTCAAGTACCGCAATCCGGGCTCGCTTGCAGCGCGCGTGCGCAAGACGCTGCGCACATTGCCGACGGCCGGCTGGCCCGCCGCCGACCAGATGGCGGCGCGCCTGAACGTCGCCGAGGCGACCATGCGGCGCCGCCTGAAACAGGAAGGCCATACCTATCAGTCGATCAAGGACGATCTGCGGCGCGACATTGCAATCGGCGAACTGCAGAAGTCGCGCCGCACGATCGCGGATATTGCCGCTTCGGTCGGCTTTGCGGAGCCGAGCGCGTTTCATCGCGCGTTCCGCAAATGGACCGGCATGCGGCCCACCGACTATCGCCCGGCGCGCGCGGACCTCACGCGGCGCGCGGAATCGGACTAAGCTGTAAGCAGCAGGCCAGTCTTTCTGGAGTGTCGGCCCGCGCTGCTCAGTATCCGTCGACGGCGCGCGGCGCCCATTAGCGATGAGCACGTATCCGCGTCGCCCGTTCCGGCAGTCTGGCGCGCGCCGGCCGTTTATCCACGGCGGTGCCGCGCGCCGGTTCCTGCGCGGCATGACCGCGTTCGGGAGGCTTTTGGCGTTCGCGCTGTTGCTTGCGTCTCCGCTCGCGTCCCAGTTTGCATCTTTATTCGCATCCAGCGAATACGTTGCAGCGTCCGCGGCTCACGCGGCACCCGTCGCTGAACCGGCGGCCAATGCGTATGCGGCCAACAGTGTCGTGGTGATTCCGGTCAGCGGCGCGATCGGTCCGGCGAGCGCCGACTTCATCGTGCGCAGTCTCCAGCGTGCCGCCGACGGCCACGCCCAGCTCGCGGTGCTGCAACTCGATACGCCGGGCGGGCTCGACACCTCCATGCGGCAGATCATCAAGGCGATTCTGGCCTCGCCCGTTCCGGTCGCGACGTTCATTGCGCCGAGCGGCGCGAGGGCCGCGAGCGCCGGCACGTACATCGTCTATGCGAGCCATATTGCGGCGATGGCGCCGGGCACCAATCTCGGCGCGGCCACGCCGATCCAGATGGGTATAGGCGGCACGGAGCCGCCCGGAGGCGGCACGCCGCGCCTGCCGGGCACGGGCGACCGCGCGCCGCAGGCACCGGCTCCGCAGGCACCGGCTCCGCAAGCGCCGGCTCCGCAGGCAGCGGCTCCCGGCTCCGGCTCCGGCAGCGCGGCGCCGGCAGCCGCGAGCCGCGCCACGGCCAGTCCGGCCAGCAGCGGGACCGGCGCACCCGCCGCGTCAGGCTCGCTGCCGCTCGACACCCAGTCGACGGAACTACGCAAGCAGGTTCACGACGCCGCTGCCTATATCCGCGGCCTCGCGCAAATGCGCGGGCGCAACGCCGACTGGGCAGAGCGCGCGGTGCGCGAGGCGGTGAGCCTGACGGCCGCCGACGCGCTCGCGCAACACGTCGTCGATGTCAACGCGCGCGACGTGCCCGACCTGCTGCGCCAGCTCGACGGGCGCACCGTCACGACGAGCGCGGGCAACATCAAGCTCGCGACGGCCCACGCGCCCATCGTCACGCTCGAGGCCGACTGGCGCAGCCACTTTCTCGCGGTCATCACGGATCCGAATGTCGCGCTGATGCTGCTGATGCTCGGCATGTACGGCCTCTTCTTCGAATTCGCGAACCCGGGCTTCGTGCTGCCCGGAGTGGTCGGCGCAATCAGCCTGCTCGTCGGGCTGTTCGCCATGCAGATGCTGCCCATCAATTACGTCGGCCTCGGCCTGATCTTTCTCGGCATTGCGTTTCTGATCGGCGAGGCGTTTCTGCCGACCTTCGGTTCGCTCGGCTTCGGCGGCATTGTCGCGTTCGTGATCGGCGCGTTGATGCTGATCGACACCGACGTGCCCGGCTACGGCATTCCGCTGCCAATGATCGCCGCCGTCGTCGTATTCAGCGTGCTGTTCGTGCTGGGCGTCTCGAGGCTCGCGCTGCGCGCGCGGCGCAGGCCGGTGGTGACCGGTTCGGAGGGGCTGATCGGCAGCGTCGGCGTGGTGCTCGACGAGGGTCTCGTCACCGCCGCCGGGCCCGGCAGCATCGCAGGCAGCACGGCAAGCACCCTGGCAGGCAGCGCGGCGGCCGGCTGGGCGCGCATCAACGGCGAGCGCTGGCACGTGTCGAGCCCGGTTCCACTCGCGGCGGGCGAAGCGGTACGCGTGAGCGCGCGGCAAGGGCTCACGCTGATGGTCGAGCCCGTCGTTGCCGCCAACGCGCGGCAGCAGCAACCCTCTCTGGGAGGAAAGACCTCATGATCGGTTTCACATTCGGTTTCAGCAGTCTTCTTGTTCTGCTGGTGGCGGCGCTGATCGCTTCGTCGATACGGATATTCCGCGAGTACGAACGCGGAGTCGTGTTCATGCTCGGGCGCTTCTGGAAAGTCAAGGGGCCCGGGCTCGTGCTGATCATTCCGGTCGTGCAGCAGGTGGTGCGCATCGACTTGCGCACCGTCGTGTTCGACGTGCCGCCGCAAGACGTGATCACGCGCGACAACGTGTCAGTAAAGGTCAACGCCGTGGTGTATTTCCGCGTGGTCGACCCTGAGAAGGCCGTGATCCAGGTGGCCCGCTACTTCGAGGCCACCAGCCAGCTCTCGCAGACCACACTGCGCGCGGTGCTAGGCAAGCATGAACTGGATGAACTGCTCGCCGAGCGCGAGCAACTGAACGCCGACATCCAGAAAGTGCTCGACGCGCAGACCGATGCGTGGGGCATCAAGGTGGCCATCGTCGAAATCAAGCACGTGGACATCAACGAAACGATGATCCGCGCGATTGCCCGCCAGGCGGAAGCGGAACGCGAGCGGCGCGCCAAGGTGATTCATGCCGAAGGCGAATTGCAGGCGTCGCAGCAACTGCTGCAGGCCGCGCAGACGCTCGCGCGCGAGCCGCAGGCCATGCAGTTGCGTTACCTGCAAACGCTCACGACGATCGCCGCCGACAAGAACTCGACGATCGTTTTTCCGCTGCCTGTCGACCTGCTGAACGCCGTGGTGGACCGTCTCACCAGGCCGCCGGCGCCGTGAACGGGGCCGACGCGGGTCGCCGCGCGCGCCCGATGAAACAGTGCATTGTGCAACGGCGCCTTACCCGGCACATCCGGCAACCCTACAATACCAGGGTCGTCCCTAACTGCTCAGATGAGCCCATCATGAAAACGCTTTCCCGTATTGGACTCGGCGCGCTGCTGGCCGCCGTCAGCATGAGCGCTGCGTTGGCGCAGTCGTCAACCCGCGCCTATGATCCCTCCGCGCCGAAGACCCGCGCCGAGGTCAAGGCCGACCTCGCCGAGTGGCGCGCGGCCGGCTACGATCCGCTCGACTGGATCAACTATCCGCACAACGCCCAGCGCGCAGCGCGCATCGTCGCCGAACGGCATGCGCAGCAGACGGGCACGACCGTCACTCAATAAGTGTCTTACTGAAGCACGGCAGGCCACGCTGCGCGCGACTGCAACGGTCGCGAGGCCCACGCGGGCCTGTTAATTGCGCGGGCTGCCGCTGCTACTCCGCTGCTACTCTTTGGTACCGGGCTGCATAAATTCGCTTGCGGCTGCGCATGAGGCGCTGGCAAGGTATCATCTCGCCCCTACGACGAGAGATGCGCCCTATGGATTCCATAAAACGCTACTTCGGCCTCGACGCGGCCGGCACCAATCTACGCACCGAAGTACTGGCCGGCCTGACCACCTTCCTGACGATGGCCTACATCATCTTCGTCAACCCGGCCATTCTGGGCGACGCGGGGATGCCGAAAGACGCGGTATTCGTCGCGACCTGCCTCGTGGCGGCGCTCGCCTCGCTGATCATGGGTCTGTATGCGAACTACCCGATTGCGCTCGCGCCGGGCATGGGACTGAACGCGTACTTCGCGTACACCGTGGTCAAGGGCATGGGTTTCACATGGCAGGCCGCGCTCGGCGCGGTGTTCATCTCAGGGTGCCTGTTTCTCGTCGTCACGCTGTTTCGCGTGCGCGAGGTGATCGTCAAGGGCATTCCGCACTCCATACGCATTGCCATTACCGGCGGCATCGGCCTGTTTCTCGCGATCATTTCGCTGAAGACGGCGGGCGTCGTGGTCGGCAATCCCGCCACGCTCGTCACGCTCGGCGATCTGCATAACCCGCATGTGGTGCTCGCGATCATCGGCTTCTTCGCGATCGTCACGCTCGACTATCTGCGCGTGCGCGGCGCGATCCTGATCGGCATTGTCGGCGTGACCGTGCTGAGCTTTTTCTTCGGCGGCAATCAGTTCCACGGCATCGTCTCCACGCCGCCGTCCATTTCGCCGACGCTGTTCCAGCTAGACATCCGCGGCGCGCTGTCCACCGGCGTGCTGAACGTGATCCTCGTGTTCTTCCTCGTCGAACTGTTCGATGCAACCGGCACGCTGATGGGCGTGGCAAATCGCGCGGGTCTGCTGGTGGAAGGCAAGATGCATCGGCTCAATCGCGCGCTGCTCGCGGACAGCACCGCGATCCTGGCGGGCTCGGTGCTCGGCACGTCGTCCACCACCGCCTATATCGAAAGCGCCTCGGGCGTACAGGCAGGCGGCCGCACCGGCGTGACGGCAATCACTGTGGCCGTGCTGTTCCTTGCGGCGCTGTTCTTCGCGCCGCTCGCGGGGGTGGTGCCGGGCTACGCGACGGCGCCGGCGCTGCTTTACGTGTCGTGCCTGATGCTGCGCGAAATGCTCGACCTGCCATGGGACGACGCAACCGAAGTCGTGCCGGCCGCGCTGACCGCACTGCTGATGCCGTTCACCTACTCCATCGCGAATGGCGTCGCGTTCGGCTTCATCTCGTATGCGGGATTGAAACTGCTGACCGGCCGCGCGCGCGAAGTGAAGCTGGTGGTGTGGATCATCGCGGCGATTTTTCTGTTCCGCTACTTCTATCTCGGCAGCGAGTAGTCTCGCAATGGGCCGCGCGCGCCGGTGCCGTCAGGCATCAGGCGCGCCAGTTCGCTTCATAAAAGCGCACATAGCCGCTTCGCAGGACGACGCACTGCGCGCTGGTTTCCGATAGCAGGCGCCGCGTGGCCGCCTCGATGCGCTCGCGGTGCGTGTCAAATGCGCCGACCATATCTTCCAGGCGTGGCGAGGCTGCGCCGAAGTGATCTTCGAGTGCTTCCGCGGTGATCATGCACTCCACCCTCTGCCCATCGACCAGCGCCGGGAACGCCAGGGTGAGTTCGCGACCTGAATATTCAGGACTTTCATTTGGGAAAAGGATCTGCATGGGAGTCACCTGGAAGTTAGGCACTGCGCACGATTCGCATGGGTAATGCGCACGCCGGTTACATCTGATCGCGCCTGCCGTTCGTTCCTCCTTGTCCAATGCGGGCGACGCGGGCTCGTCATCCGTTGTCACGGGCACGTGCTTCGCACGTCGCGAGGATGATTTGATTCACTTTAGACGAGTTCGCGCGCGGCGCAAGTTTTCCTTTTTGTTTGCTTGATGATGGTGCGGGTGGCGCGCGAATCGTGCACCAGTGTGCATTGGCGCGCATTGTCGTCGGGAGTGGGCGCCATGGCGCATGCAACCCGCGGGACGCCGGCCGCCGTGTTTTCCCTGCCGCGCGGAGGGCTCTGGCTCCTGTAATATCGGTGTTCGGCCACCAGCGTGCATGCTGCGCTGCGGCATCAAACGGCGGGCAATGTACCCGCCGCCCCGCTCACCGGAGACATGCCTTGAGCCATCGCCCCGCCACGCCGTCCCGCACCGGTCGGCCCGATGTCATCGCACAAGCTCACGCGCGTTCGCTCGAGCTCGGACTGCGAGCGTCCGAAGTGCCGGATTTTCATCCGCTGCGCCGGCCTGCGTTGCGCGAACTGGTCGATCGCAATCAGTCGCTGTTCACGCATGCGCTGCCGGTCATGGAAACGCTGCACGCGCAGATCGTCGACACGCAAAGCATGGTGCTGCTCACCGACAGTCAGGGCGTGATCCTGCATAGTCTCGGCGACAGCGATTTCGTCGCGAAGGCGAATCGCGTCGCGCTGTGCCCGGGCGTGTCGTGGGCCGAGGCCGACCGCGGCACGAATGCCATCGGCACGGCGCTTGTCGACGGGCAGCCGACCGTGGTCCACGCCGACGAACACTTCCTGCACGCAAACCGCATTCTCACCTGCTCGTGCGCGCCGATTGCCGATCCGTTCGGGCGCACCATCGGCGCGCTCGACGTGAGCGGCGACACGCGCGGCTTTCACAAACACACGCTTGCGCTCGTCAGAATGTCGGCGCAGATGATCGAGAATCATCTGTTCTCCAATCAATTCGCCGATGCAGTGCGCGTGCACTTTCACGCGCGCGCGGAATTCATCGGCACGCTGTTCGAAGGGCTGGCCGCATTCGCCGCCGACGGTACGTTTCTGTCGGCGAATCGCAGCGCGCTGTTCCAGTTCGGACAGCCGCTTGCGGCCTTGCAAGCGCAGCCGTTCGAGGCGCTGTTCGGCGTCGCGTTCACCAATGTGCTGCAGCGGATCGCCCACGCGCCTGGCGAGAACGTCGTGC
Source organism: Burkholderia sp. WSM2230 (assembly GCF_000472445.1). Taxonomy (GTDB): domain Bacteria; phylum Pseudomonadota; class Gammaproteobacteria; order Burkholderiales; family Burkholderiaceae; genus Paraburkholderia. Next base: position 713,160 of record NZ_AXAJ01000001.1, on the reverse strand, counting down.
TCACATTGCCAAGCGGCGTACGGGTTGTCGCGCGCGGCGAATATTCGGCGCAGCGTTATGTGGGGGCGGCAGCGGAATCCGTGCAGACAGTGGGCGGGTTCGCATCGCACGCCGCGCGTCACGCAGCGCGAACGGCTGAGCCGGCGCTGCCCGCCGCCACGACTACGCCGGCCACGTTGCAGACGCTCGATACCGGCGACGCGCAAGTCTCTGCGATTTTGCGGCGCGTCGCCAAGGTTCGCGGCCGCGACATTCCCATTCTGATCCTCGGCAAAACGGGCACCGGCAAGGAATGGCTCGCGCGCGCCATCCATCACGATTCGCCGCGGCGCGCGGCGCCGTTCGTCGCGTTGAATTGCGCGTCGCTGCCGGACACCTTGATCGAGGCCGAGTTGTTCGGCTATGAAGACGGCGCGTTCACCGGCGCGAAAAAGCGCGGCAGCGTCGGCAAGATCGTGCAGGCCGACGGCGGTACGCTGTTCCTCGACGAAATCGGGGACATGCCGCTCGCGCAGCAGGTGCGGCTCATGCGCGTATTGCAGGAGCGCACCGTGGTGCCGCTTGGCGGCACGCGCGCAATTCCGGTGGATCTGCGGATCGTCTGCGCGACGCACCGCAATCTGCGCGCGATGATCGAGGAAGGCACCTTCCGCGAAGACCTGTATTACCGCATCAACGGACTCGTGGTGACGTTGCCGCCGCTGCGCGAGCGCACGGATCTCGCTGCGCTCGTCACGCGCATGCTGGAGCTTCAGCGCGAGGGCGAGAACCTGCCGCGCCGTGTTTCGCAGCCAGTGCTCGAGCGCTTCATGACATACGGTTGGCCAGGCAATCTGCGGCAACTGGCCAACGTGCTGCGCACGGCGAGCATCATGGCCGAGGGCGCGGAGCAGATCCAACTCGACGATTTGCCGGAAGACTTCCTGCACGATTGTGCCGAGGCCGCGGCGAAAAACAGCCCGGCTGACAAGGCATTCGCGGCGCGCGCGATCGGCAACGACGCGCGAAGCGTGCCGTTCGACGCCCAGGCGCGCGCGCCGTCGCGCATGGAAGACTGGCAGGCCACGTTGATCGCGCAGACGCTGGCGCGGCTCGACGGCAACGTGTCGGCGGCGGCACGCGAGCTGGGACTCGCGCGCAATACCGTGTACCGCTATTTGCGGCGCGGCGGCTCGACGCACTGAGCCGGCCACACCGCAATTGCCGATGGACGGCGGCACTAGCGTGTAAAGTGTGACGAACCCAGTCACACATTCGCATGATGTCCGATTCAGACCGTCCGCCTCTCGTTCGCGTCGAGCCGCTTGGCTGCAGCTTCGAGGCGCCCGATACGCTCACCATTCTCGAAGCCGCCGGCTTCGCCGATCTGCGCTTGCCGCGTTCGTGCCGCAACGGCACGTGCCGCACCTGCATCTGCAAAATGACGGCGGGACAAGTGCGCTACACGATCGAATGGCCGGGTCTTAGCCGCGAGGAAAAGCAGGAAGGCTACATCCTGCCGTGTGTGGCGATTGCGCAAACCGACGTGGTGATAGAAGCGCCGGAGGCAATCGCACTGCCGGCGCGACAGTCGCGCTGAGCGTTTTGAGCGCCTTTAACGCCTTTAACGCCTTTAACGCCTTTAACGCCTTTAACGCCCTGAGCGTCCCGAACGTCAGTCGATCTGCGCGAAGCGCGGCATGCTCACGCCTTCACGCTCGATCTGCCCGAAAAACTCCGATGCCGGGCGCGTCCAGATCGCGCCGTTGCTCGCCTTGTAGACGATCATCGTGACAGACGGATCGGACTCGAGCGTCGCCTCGCAAATCAGCTCGTAGATGCCGCCTTTGTAATGGCGGTAGCGCGTGTTTGTCGTCATGGATTGCGTGGGCGGCGCTCAGCCGCCTTCTTTCATCTGTTTGAGGATCTTGTAGACGGTGGCGCGGCCCATGGTCAGCACGGCCGCCACGTAATTCGCGGAGCTGCGGCCGCGAAACGCACCTTGCGCATGCAGCGCCTCGACAATCTCGCGCTTATGCTCGCGGGTGAGCGCATTGATGCCGATCTGCCGCTCGCGCAGCCACGTGTGCAGATACGTGTTGATGCGGTCCTGCCAGTCGTCGCGGAACAGGTCGTCGGCGGGCGCGTCGGTCAGATTGCCGCCTCGGATGAAGAGATCGAGCGTGGAGCGCACGTCTTCGAAGACCGCGATATTGAAGTTGATGCACAGCATGCCGGCGGGCTTGCCGTTGTCGTCGAACAGAATGTTGCTCACGCAACGCATGCGACGGCCGTCCCAATTGAGCTTCTCGTAGGGGCCGATGGTGCGCCCGCGAGCCGCATAGTGCACTTCGTCGAGCACCGAAGGTCCGCCTACCTCGAGCTTCGACAGATTGTTCGCGAGATACGCGATGGTCTGGTCGCGCAGGTCGTGAATCACGACTTCGGCACACGGATAGAAAAGCGCCGCAATGCCGTCGGCGATGGGAGCGTAGCGCTCGAGCAGCAGGTCTTTCACGGGGGACGCGGTGGTCTGGCGCATTGGCAAATGACGGTGTGGCGGCGTTGAGAGCGAATGATGGAGTGCGGAGGTCGGCCGAAGCCGGGCTATCGTACCGGGCTGCAAAACGAGCAGCGCATTGCTGCGTCGCCTCGCGCGGCAACTCGCCATTGTAGCGAGCCCGCCGGACGATCTGGGCGCGCCGGGAACTTTTTGCTATCCAATCGGACCTATTTAGTGCATCATATTGGAATAGTTGTATTCCGCATTTGCAGCACTGGCAGTCTCATACCGGCATCTCCGCAACATCCCCGACTGTTCGACCGCCGCCCGTCGGCGATCCCGTCACTCCGGCAATGCGCCGCCTGCATTAGCCGTCGCGAGTTGTGTAGCTGAGCTGTTCAGCTGAATTTCAGCTTTCACGCGCCCGGTGTCCGCGCGACATCAGCGTGTTTCTTCTCCATCGAATCCGCGAATTTGCGCGGCGCGCTCAAGCCTTTCTCATCGGGCCTGCGCCAACTTTTTCCATGGCGGCGCGCCTTCCGGTGCTGCGCTGCCCGGCCTGCCGTGCCCCGCGTAACACGCGTGACACGCCGGCCACGTAATACAGGACATGTGCTTATGAACTCAGCAGTCAAGACGTACAAGGGTTATGAAATCCACCCGCTCGTCTATCCGCGCCGCCCTACCAACGGCCAGACGAGCCGCAACGCGGACGCCGGCTACGACGCGTCGGTGCGCATCTGCCGCGTGGGCGCGAATCCGGCGGCCGAGGGCCGCGTGTTCCGCCTGCAGTATCTGTTTCCGTTCGACGGCACGGGCAAGGCGCGCATTGCGTGCACGGCCCACGCCGAGCAACTGATTGACGGCCGCGTGGACGGCCAGTCGGTCGCCGATCTTTGAGCGGCGGCAACGGCGCATAAGCCGTTGACGCAAACCGCGGGCTTGCCGCCCGCTCGCAACACTATCCGCTGCAGCGCCTCGCGTGAGGCGTCGCGCGCCCCTATCCCATCGACCAGGAGTTATGCATGGCGAAAGAAGAACTGCTTGAACTTGACGGTATCGTCGACGAAGTACTTCCGGACAGCCGTTACCGCGTGACGCTCGACAACGGCGTCGTGGTTGGCGCTTACGCGTCCGGACGCATGCGCAAGAACCACATTCGTATTCTCGCGGGCGACCGCGTGACGCTGGAACTGTCGGTCTACGACCTGACCAAAGGCCGGATCAACTTTCGTCACAAGGACGAGCGGGCAGGCGGTGGCGGCGCGGCTCGCAGCAATTCGCAATTCCGTCGCCGTTAAGGCGACCGGCGCCGGGCCGGGCAAGCTCTTGCTCGTGGCCTGGAGCCAGTGTTGTACGCAGAGGCATTCTCGTGCGTTCTCCGGTCCGGCATGAGCCGAACCGGGGCGGCGCAGCAGCGTCGCTTTTGCGGCAGGCATGCAGGGCTCGCTCATTGCGACGGTCGTCGCGATGCGTCGCGATGCCTGTTACGCCGCCCGGAACCAACTCGCGATCCTGATCGCGTTTTGCGCGTCTCGCGGTTTTCGCGCTTTTTGCGCACCTTCCCTATCCGTCTCCCCTCGGTTGCTCCGCGTGCGCTGCTCGGCGTGCGCTGCTTCGGTGCATCGGTCGCGCATGCCCTGTCGCGGTGCGCCGCTGCCAGGGGAAACTCGGCGTAAGCGCGTGATTCCTTCGCAGACAAGGCTTTCCGGCACCTGGCATTGAAGTTGCTTAAACGGTGTTCAGCCGTCGATTGCCACTACTCCATGCTGCGTGTTCTCCTCGTCACCGACACCGATAAGCCGATAGGCGACCTGCGCGACGCGCTCGCCCGGCTCGGCTACGAGATGCTCGCGAGCACCGCGACGCCGCACGCGCTTCACAGCACGGTTCAGACCGAGCGGCCGGACGTCATCATCATCGATACGGATTCGCCCTCGCGCGACACGCTCGAGCAACTGGCGGTGATGAACGCCACCGCGCCGCGGCCGGTGCTCATGTTCAGCCACGACGACAATCAGCAACTGATCCGCGACGCCGTCGGCGCGGGCGTTACCGCTTATCTCGTCGAAGGGCTCGAAACCGGGCGGCTCGCGCCGATTCTCGAAGTCGCGCTCGCCCGCTTCGCGCAGGAATCGCAACTGCGCGAACGCCTCGCCCAGGTCGAGAACGAGCTCGCGGAGCGCAAGCTGATCGACCGCGCAAAACGCCTGCTGATGGATCAGCAGAAAATCACCGAGCATGCCGCCTACGCCACGCTGCGCAAACGCGCGATGAACCAGGGTGTCAAGCTCGCCGAGGTCGCGCGCGCGGTGGTCGCGGCGGCCGAATCGCTCAAGTGAAGCATGTCCATGAACTCTGCCAGCCCTTCCGCTTCGCCGTCTGCTGCATCGCCGTTGGGGCAGCTCGAGAAAACGCATCTGCGCCTCGGCTTCGTCGCGCTTTCCGACGCCGCCCCGCTCGTCGCCGCGAAGCTGCTCGAATTCGGCCACGCGCATGGACTCACGCTCGAACTGTCGCGCCAGCCTTCATGGGCCGCCGTGCGCGACAAGCTGATCGCGGGCGATCTCGACGCGGCGCATACGCTGTACGGCCTCGTCTACGGTGTGCAACTCGGCCTTGGTGGTCCGCAAACGGACATGGCCGTGCTGATGGTGCTCAACCGCAACGGCCAGGCGCTGACATTGTCAAACCGTCTCGCGGATGCGCTCGCCGCGCGCGGCACATTGCGCGAAGCGCTCGCCACGCTCGGCCGCAAGCCGGTTTTCGCGCAGACCTTTCCCACCGGCACGCACGCCATGTGGCTGTATTACTGGCTCGCCGCGCAGGGCGTGGACCCGTTGCGCGACATGGAGAGCGTGGTGATTCCGCCGCCGCAGATGGTCGCCGCGCTTGCCGAAGAGCGGCTCGACGGCCTATGTGTGGGCGAGCCGTGGAATGCGATGGCCGAAGTGAAAGGCGTTGGCAGAACGGTCGCTTATACGAGCGAAGTGTGGCCCGATCATCCGGAGAAAGTGCTCGCGTGCCGGCGCGATTTTGTCAGCGCGAATCCGAATACCGCGCGCGCGCTCGTGCAGACGATGCTCGAAGCCTGCCGCTGGCTCGACGGCCCCGGGCACCGCAATGAGATCGCGCGCTGGCTGGCGCGGCCGGAGTATATCGGCATCGACGAAGCACTGATCGCCGCGCGTTTTGGCGACGCGCTTCCCGCTTCGGTGCCGCACGGTTTGCCGGTGCGCTTCTTCGACGAGGGCGCGGTGAACTATCCGCAGCCGTTCGAGGGCGCCTGGTTCCTGACGCAATTCGAGCGCTGGGGGATGATCGACGCGCGCGGCGATTACGCGCAGATCGCAGAGCGTATCAATCAGACGCAGTTGTACCGCGAGGCGGCCGCGCATGTGAAGGTCGCCGTGCCGGCGCATGAAACCACGCAAAGATTCATGGACGGCGTCACATGGAACAGCACCACGCCGGCCGCAACTTTCGCCCGAAGCTTCGGGATCCGTCGATAAGCGCCCAACTCACGCTGCCTGTTGCTGCGGCGTGGGAAACCACACGCTCACCACGAGGCCACCGCCGCGGGCATCGCTCAACGCGACGCGCGCCTCATGAACCCGCGCAATCTCGCGCACAATCGACAGGCCAAGCCCGCTGCCCTCCACTGCCTGCGTCGCCTCGCTGCGATAAAAGCGCTCGAATACCGCGTCGCGTTCGCTCGCGGCAATGCCCGGCCCATTGTCGATGACCTGAAGCAGCGGTTGCCCGTGCTCGCATGCGACCCGGACCGTGATGACGGCGCCGTCGCCCGAATAACGGATCGCGTTGTCGATCAGGTTGCCCACCAGTTCCGCGAGCAGATCGGCCTGGCCTGTCACGTCGATGCGCGTTTCCTGCTCGAAGCCGAGATCGATGCCGCGCGAGCGCGCCACCGGCGACCAGTCGAGCGTCACGCTGCGCGCAACCTTGTGCAACGGCACCGCGGCATGCCTCACCGTGTAGCCGCTATCCGCATCCAGCCGCGACAGCGACAGCAACTGCTGCACGATGCGCACCGCCTGTTGTACCGCGCGGTTCAGGCGCCGCAAATGCACGCCCTGGCGCCTCGGGCTCGCGCCGCTCTCTTCCACGCCGTCGAGATCGCGCAGCGCCAGTTCGGACTCCGCCTGAATGACCGCAAGCGGCGTTTTCAACTGATGCGCGGCGTCGTTGAAAAAGCGCCGCCGCGACAACTGCATGTTCCGCGTGCGGCCAATGTACTGGTTGATCGAATCGACGAGCGGCGCGACTTCGCTCGGCAGGCCGACGGTATCGAGCGGCGTGGGATCGTCTTCGTCGCGCGCGGCGACTTTGGCCGACAGCCGATTGAGCGGCCGCAAGCCACGCGCCACGCCGAGCCACACAATGCCGAGCGCGAGCATGACGAGCAAGCCTTCCTGCTGCAGCGAGCCGGTGAGAATCTCGCGCGCCAGCGCCTGCCGAGGCTCGATCGTCTCGCCCACTCTCACCAGCACGACGCGGGTTTGCGCAGTGGGCACGTCGTGCACCGGCAGCCTCAGAAAGGCAATGCGCAGCGGACGTCCGCGAAACACGTCGTCGTAGAACTGCACGCTGTAGGGCTCGGCCGGCATCTTTACCGTTTCGGGCAGATCGGGGTAACCCGTCACCACGCGCCCATGTTCCTCGCGAATCTGATAGTAGATGTTGCCGCCGCCATTCGATTCGAACATTTCCAGCGCGAGGTAAGGCAGGTCGACCTCGATGCGTCCATCGCGCAGACGCACGCCGTCGCGAATCGAGCGCAACGCGAATTCAAGCGTGCGGTCGAATGCCGCGTGTGCCGCATTCATTGCACGTTGATAGGTGAGCCAGGCATCGAGCGCGAGCAGCAACAGAAGCGGCAGCAGCAGCCACAGCGCGACCCGCACGCGCAGATTCGGCCGTGTCATGGCGTGCGCGCTTCCAGCAGATAGCCGAGCCCGCGCAACGTGACGATGCCGACCGAACTGCGCTCGAGCTTTTTGCGCAAACGGTGCACATAGATTTCGATGGCGTCCGCATTCACCGATTCGTCGAGCCCGAAAATTTTCTCCGACAGCGTTTCCTTGTTGATCGCGCGGCCGTTGCGCAAGATCAATACTTCGAGCACCGAACGTTCGCGCGGCGTGAGCGCGAGCGGCTCGCCGTCGAGCGTGAAGCTGCGGTCGACGCTGTCGTAAATCAGTGTGCCGCATTGGGCACGCGAAGCCTCCTGGCCGTGACCGCGGCGCAGCAGCGCGCGCGCTCGCGCTTCGAGTTCGGTGAGCGCGAAAGGCTTGGCGAGATAGTCGTCTGCGCCGAGATCGAGGCCGCGCACGCGCTCTTCCACCGATCCGTGCGCGGTCAGCATCAGCACCGGCACCGCGTTGCGGCGCGCGCGCAAACGGCGCAGTACTTCCAGCCCATCGAGCTTCGGCAAACCAATGTCGAGAATCACCAGCGCGTAGTCCTGCGTGCGCAGCACGTGATCGGCGGATTCGCCGTCATGCATGCAGTCGACAGTGAGTTTCGCATTGGTCAACGCGTCGGTCAGCGAGCGGGAAAGAATCGGATTGTCTTCGACAAGCAGCACACGCATGAACAGAATCCCAGGGAAATCCATGAGGCGAATTCGATCATTGTGACGCATTTCCCTCGCAAATTGAAAGCGTTCAGAAAGCGCCTCTCTCTTACCATTCGCCTTCACAAAACCAACACGATATTTTCTGGAGGAAGACATGCACAGCTCTCTGAAGCTTCTCGCCGCTGCTGTGGCGTTCGCCGCGAACGCAGCGTGGGCGGCCTTTCCGGCCGGCTATCCGGGCGACTACCAGGCCACCGTCGACGGCGCGAAAAAAGAAGGCAAGCTGATCGTCTACTCGGTGACGGACACCGCCCTCGTGCGTCCGCTCATCAAGGACTTTGAAAGTCTGTACGGCATCAAGGTCGAATACAACGACATGAACAGCACCGAGCTGTACAACCGCTACATCAGCGAAAACGCGGCGAGCAGCACCAGCGCGGACGTGTTGTGGAGCTCGGCAATGGACCTGCAGGTGAAGCTCGTCAACGACGGCCTGATGGCGGCTTACGACTCGCCCGAAGCGAAGCAGTTGCCGCAATGGGCGCAGTATCAGAAGCAGGCGTACGGCACTACGTACGAACCGCTCGCGATCGTCTACAACAAGCGTCTCGTGCCCGCCGGAGAGGTGCCGCAGACGCGCGCCGATCTCATCAAGCTGCTGCAGGCGAAGCCCGACCAGTTCAAAGGCAAGGTCACGACTTACGACATCGAGAAGTCTGGCGTCGGTTTCAACTATCTGACGCAGGACGCGCGCGTGAACCCGCAGGTCACCTGGGATCTGGTGAAGGCAATGGGCGCCACCGGGCCAAAGCTGCAATCGAGCACCGGCGCGATGATGGAGCGCATTTCGTCGGGCGAGAACCTGATCGGCTACAACATTCTCGGCTCGTACGCGCTCAGCAAGGCCAAGAAAGATCCGTCGATCGGCTACGTCTACCCGAAGGACTACACGCTCGTGGTGAGCCGCCTCGTCACCATTTCGAAGAAGGCCAAAAATCCGAACGCCGCAAAGCTGTGGGTCGACTATCTGCTGTCGCAGCGCGGCCAGACCTTGCTCGCGAATCAGGCGAGCCTGTTCTCGATCCGCTCGGACGTGGAAGGCGAAACGTCGATGGCCGGCCTCACGAAGCAACTCGGCGACTCGCTCAAGCCGATTCCGATCGGCTCAGGCCTGCTGGTTTATCTCGACCAGTCCAAGCGCCTCGAATTCCTCAAGCAATGGCAACAGTCGATCAAGCGCTAAACGCTTGCCTCTGAGCTAAAGGCTTTCGCCTGACACCCGCGTTCGCGCCGCCACGCGCGAACGCTTGCGGTTTTCCGTTGAACACCTGTCGATATGCGGCTTTTGCGCCGCAGGGGGACACTCATGCTTTCCACTAGCGCAACCGGGCCTCGCGATGCCGCGCCGCTCGCGGCCGACGGCGGCTCCATCGGCGCATTGCCGCGCGGCCGCCTGCAACCGCTGGCGGGGCTGCTGCGCTGGCTCGTCGTCGCCGTGCTGACAGTCGCCGTCGCGTTGCCGCTCGGCTTCATCCTGTTCCAGAGCGTGCTCAACGCGCCGTTCTTCGACGCCAACCGCACGCTCGGCCTCGCGGGCTTCGAATTCATTTTCAGCGATCCGGACTTCTGGTCCGCGCTGAAGAACTCCTTCGTGATCGCGGGCGGCATGCTCTTCATTTCGATTCCGCTCGGCGGCATTCTCGCGTTCCTGATGGTGCGCACCGACCTGCCCGGCCGCCGCTGGCTCGAACCTCTGCTGCTTACGCCCGTATTCGTTTCGCCGATGGTGCTCGCTTTCGGCTATGTCGTCGCTGCCGGCCCGGTCGGCTTCTATTCGGTCTGGTGGAAGGCGCTCTTCGGCAGCGCCGAAGCGCCGTGGACCGTGTACTCGATTCTCGCGATCACGGTAATCGTCGGCCTCACGCACGTGCCGCATGTGTATTTGTATTCGTCGGCGGCGCTGCGCAATCTCGGCTCCGATGTCGAGGAAGCCGCCCGTGTTGCCGGCGCGCGTCCGTTTCGCGTCGCGCTCGACGTGAGCCTGCCGATGACCCTGCCCGCGCTGCTCTTCGCGGGCGTGCTGGTGTTCTTCCTCGGCTTCGAGGTGTTCGGTCTGCCGCTCGTGCTCGGCGACCCGGAAGGCCACCTCGTGCTCGCCACCTATCTGTACAAGCTGACCAACAAGCTCGGCATGCCGTCGTATCACCTGATGGCGGCGGTCGCGGTGTGCATCGTCGCCATCACGTTTCCGCTCGTGCTGCTGCAACGCAGGCTGCTCAAGCGCGCGAACCGCTTCGTCACCGTGAAAGGCAAGGCGGGACGCCAGACTGTGTTGCCGCTCGGCGCATGGCGCTGGGTCGCGCTGGCGATCGTCGCCGTGTGGTTGTTCCTGACCGTGTTCGTGCCGCTTTCGGGTATCACGCTGCGCGCGTTCGTTACCAACTGGGGCGAGGGCGTGCGTCTTGCCGACGTGCTCACGCTCGCCAACTTCACCGAACTGTTCGAGCAGGACAACCTCGTTCGCGCGGTGCTCAACACGCTCGGCATCGGCGTGCTCGGCGGCGCGCTGGCGGTGGGCTTCTATTCGCTGGTGGCGTTCGCCGGCCATCGCCGCAACGACTGGGCGACGCGTCTGCTCGACTATCTCGTGCTGCTGCCGCGCGCGGTGCCGGGTCTGCTCGCTGGTCTTGCGTTCCTGTGGATCTTTCTGTTCGTGCCGGGCTTGAAAGAGCTGAAGAACTCCATGTGGAGCATCTGGATCGCCTACACCGTCGTGTGGCTCGCCTACGGCATGCGTCTGATTCAAAGCGCGCTGCTGCAGGTCGGCCCCGAACTCGAGGAAGCGGGACGCAGCGTCGGCGGCACGCGCGCGCGCGTAAGCCTCGACGTCACGCTGCCGCTCGTGCGCTTCGGCCTGCTCGCGGCGTGGCTGCTGATCTTCATGATCTTCGAGCGCGAATATTCGACCGCTGTCTATCTGCTCTCGCCCGGCACTGAAGTGATCGGCGCGCTGCTCGTGTCGCTGTGGGCGACCGGCGCGGTGGATCAGGTCGCGGCGCTTTCTGTCATCAACATCGCGATGGTCGGCGCCGGGCTCGGCGTGGCCCTGCGCTTCGGAGTGAAACTTCATGGATAAGCTCTCAGTCGACAACCTCTTTCTGAGCTATGGCGACAACCCGATTCTCAAGGGCGTGTCGTTCCAGCTGAATCCCGGCGAAGTGGTGTGCCTGCTAGGTGCGTCGGGCAGCGGCAAGACCACGCTGCTGCGTGCGGTCGCCGGTCTGGAGCAGCCTTCGTCCGGGCGCATCGAACTCGACGGCAAGGCGTTCTTCGACGGTGCCGCGCGTGTCGATCTGCCCGTCGAACAGCGCTCGCTCGGGCTCGTGTTCCAGTCATACGCGCTGTGGCCGCACCGTACCGTGGCGGATAACGTCGGCTACGGGCTGAAGCTGCGGCGCGTCTCTTCGGCCGAGCAGAAAAAGCGCGTGCAAAGCGCGCTCGACCAACTGGGCCTCGGTCATCTCGCAGCGCGCTACCCGTATCAGCTTTCCGGCGGCCAGCAGCAGCGCGTCGCGATTGCGCGCGCGCTCGTCTACAACCCGCCCGTCATTCTGCTCGACGAACCGCTCTCCAACCTGGATGCCAAGCTGCGCGAGGAAGCGCGCGCCTGGCTGCGCGAACTGATCGTGTCGCTCGGGCTTTCGGCGCTTTGCGTGACTCACGACCAGACCGAAGCGATGGCGATGTCCGATCGCATCCTGCTGCTGCGCAACGGCCGCATCGAACAGGAAGGCACGCCCGCGGAACTTTATGGCGCGCCGCGCTCGCTCTACACCGCCGAATTCATGGGCAGCAATAACCGCATCGACGCGCGCGTGGCCGCGGTGGACGGCGAAAACGTGACGTTGGCCGGCGAGGGCTGGCAGTTGCAGGCACAAGCGCGCGAGGCGCTGACAGCCGGGCAGCAGGCGCAAGCCGTGATTCGCCTCGAGCGCGTGCAGGTGGCCGACGGCCCGGGCGCGAATCGCCTCCAAGCAGACCTGATTACGTCGATGTATCTCGGCGACCGCTGGGAGTACCTGTTCCATTGCGGCGACCTGCGTCTGCGCGCGTTCGGCAACGTGCCGCGCGCGGCCGGGCGCCACTGGATCGAATTCCCCGCGAACGACTGCTGGGCCTTCGCCCAGGCCGGTTGACGGGCCGGCTCAGCGCCGCGGCAAGGCCCTTTGCACAATCACCCACCGAAGTAAAAAAAGCAGCTACAGGAGACTGTTGATGAAGTTGAGCATCAGGAAAACGACCCTCGGCGCGACCTGCGCCGGCCTCGCGGGTTTCGCCGGTTTTGCGGGTTTCGTTAGCAGCGCGCACGCGCAGTCGAGCGTGACCTTGTACGGCATCGTCGACGCGGGCGTCGAATACGTGAACCATGCGAGCGCGGACGGCGGCGCCACGCGTCTCGTGTCCGGCGGCAAGAATACGTCGCGCTGGGGTCTGCGCGGCGTGGAGGATCTGGGCGGCGGATTGAAGGCGGTGTTCCAGTTGGAAAGCGGCATCAACGTCGCGAACGGCCAGTTCGACGACGGCCCCGGTGCGATCTTCGACCGGCGTGCGACCATCGGCCTGAAAAACCGCTTCGGGCAAATCACGCTGGGCCGCACCTTCACGACCACCTACGACTACATGCTGCAGTTCGACCCGATGGGTTACGCGCCGAACTACTCGTGGGCGACTTCATCCACGGCAACGGGCGCCCGCAAGGACGGAATGTTCACGCGCTCGGCCAACGCCGTGCGCTACGACGGCACCTTCTCCGGCTTCAAACTCGGCGCGATGTATGGCTTCGGCAATGTGCCCGGCAGCATGAAATCGAGTTCGAAATACGACCTCGCTATGGGCTACGAGAACGGTCCGTTTGCCGCCGTGGTCACTTTCGACCGTCAGAACGGCGCGAACGACAGCGTGACGCCCGCCGACACCACCAACTACATTCAGGGCATTCACGCGGGCCTGAGCTACGACTTCGGCGCGGTGAAGGCAATGGCCGGCTACCGCAATTACCGGCGCACGTTCCACACGGCCACGCCGACCTTGAAGAGCGACATGTACTGGATCGGCGGCCAGTACGAGATCACGCCGTTCTTCTCGCTGTTCGGCGCCGTCTATCACCAGGACATCAAGAACGCGAGCGACGCCGACCCGACGCTCATTTCGCTGCGCGGCCAATATGCTCTCTCGAAGCGCACGGTGCTGTATCTGGCGGGCGGCTATGCGATGGCCAGGCACGGCAACGGCGTCAGCCTCTCGCGCGATCTGACCGGCGCCGCGGACACGCAAACGGGCGTGACCGCGGGCATTCAGCACCGCTTCTGAACGCGCTTTGCATGCGGCTCGGGAGCCGCGTCACGCATGCAAGAAAAGCGCGGCGCGCGGGCGGTTCATTGCCTGGCGCGCCTCGCGTGTGATAGTCGGTGCCGCGCGCCCGATCATCGGCGCTGCGCGCACATGCGCGGCGCTTTACGCCGGTCAGAAGTTGAAGTTGTCGATATTGCTGGCGTCGAAGGTAGTCGGCGGTCCGAGAATAATTTCGCCTTGCGCGCCGATGGTCCGCTTGCCGAGCTTGCCTGCATCGAACGACTCGCCTTGCTTGCCGCTGATCGTGCCCGAAGCGAGCGCCGCCGCCGCGTAACCGGCGAGATAACCCAACTGGTTCGGGTCCCACAACTGGAATGCCTTGACGGTGCCGTTCTTCACGAACGCTCGCATCTGGTTCGGCGTGCCGAGCCCGGTCACCGCGACCTTGCCCTTGCTCGACGACGACGAGATATAACGCGCCGCCGCCGCGATGCCGACGGTGGTCGGCGCGACAATCGCCTTCAGGTTCGGATACGCCTGCAGCAGACCCTGCGTCTCGACGAACGACTTCTGGTCGTCGTCGTTGCCGTACGCAATCTTGACGAGCTTGATCTTCGAATACTCGGGCTTCTTCAGTTCCTCCTGCATCCACTTGATCCACGTGTTCTGATTGGTGGCGTTCGGCGTGGCGGACAGCACCGCGAACTCGCCCTCGCCGCCCATCAGCTTCGACACGAGCTGAATCTGGCCGCGGCCGATGCCCTCCGCGTTCGCCTGATTGACGAACAGTTGCCGGCCTTCGGGCGCCGTATCCGAATCGAAGGTGACCACCTTGATGCCTTGCGACATGGCCTTCTTCAGATACGGCACGACGGCGTTCGCGTCGTTGGCTGCGATCACGATTGCGTCCTGACGCTGCGTGATCAGGGTGTTGATGTACTGCACCTGCGACGAAGCGCCCGCGTCCGACGGCCCGACCACCTTGCCCGTGCCGCCGAATTCCTTGATCGCGGCCATGCCGCCGTCGTCGGCGATCACTTCGTATGGGTTGTTGATCTGCTTCGGCACGAACGCGATCTTCAGGCCGTTTTTCAGGCCCGCGGCAGAGCTCGCGCAACTGATCGCGAGCAACGCTACGCAGAGCGCCGCCGCGCCGGTATGACGTAGGGGTTTGAACATGAAGTGTCTCCTGCTTGTTGTTGGACGAAGTGGTGTCCGGGTTTTGATGGTCACGCTATGTGGAAGAAGCCGACTTCGCGATGAAACGCCGGTCGCGCGCCGCGCGCCAACGGGCGACCACGTTCGATATCAGCACGGAGGCAAGCAGCAGCACCCCGGTGACGATGGTGAGCGTCTCGCTGGATACGTCGTCGAGCGTGAGAGCATTCTTCAGTACTCCGATAATCAGCAGCGACAACAACACACCGATCATCGAACCGCGTCCGCCGAAAATACTCACGCCGCCGAACAGCACCGCCGCGATCACCGACAGTTCGAAGCCTTCTCCGTTATCGCCGCGCGCACTCGTGAAGCGCAGCGTGTAGATCACGCCGGCCAGCGCGCTCATCAAACCGGACAGCACGAAAAGACGCAGCCTGATCTTCGCGACCTCGATGCCGGAGAACGCGGCGGCGGTCGGATTTGCGCCGATCGCATAGAGGCTGCGGCCAAACGCCGTGGCTTGCAGCAGCACGGTGAACAGCACCGCGCCGACAATCACGACCGCAAACGGCAACGGAATGAAAGTGGCGCCGAGCGTATCCATGCCGAACGCGGTGTAGGCAGGCGGAAAATCGGCGACAGCCTGGTCGCCGAGCAGCACATAAGCGAGGCCGCGAAAGAGCGCAAGCGTGCCGATCGTGACCGCGAGCGAAGGCAGATTCAGCTTCACGATGACAAGACCGTTCAGCAAGCCCGCCACCGCGCCCGCGACCAGCACGAGCGCGATCACGACCGGCATCGGCAAGCCCATGTGCCACAGCACGCCCATCAATGCGCTCGACGCGCCGAGCACCGAAGCTACCGAAAGATCGATCTCGGCGGCGACGATAATCAGCGTCATCGGCAAGGCCATCAAGGCGATCTCGGTGAGATCGGCCAGCACGTTGCTCAGGTTCGCGCCGGTCAGAAACACCGGCGACAGCACGCGTCCGAGTGCCAGCGAAAGTATCAGCACGATCACCAGCAGCACTTCCCATTGCAGCGGCGTTTCACGTTTGCGCGTGAGCAGCGCGGAATCGGGTTTAGCCATGATCGCGTTTCCTCATCATGCGTTTGGCGACGGAGCGGGCCAGCAAGGTATCGGCGGTGATCGCGGCGACGATCAGCGCGCCTTCTATTGCCTGCTCCCAGAACGGCGAAACATGCAGCACGACAAGCGCGATGCTGATCACGCCGAGCACGAGCGCGCCGAGCGTGGCGCCGAGAATCGTGCCGACACCGCCGGTGATCGCGACGCTGCCCACCACGGCCGCCGCCACGACTTGCAGTTCGATGCCCTTCGCGGTGCTGGCGTCGACGGTGCCGAAGCGCGCGAGCCACAATGCGCCCGCAAAGCCGGCAATGGCGCCGGACAGCAGAAAGCCCGCCATCACGCGCCGCTCGACATTGACGCCGGCAAGACGCGCGGCCTCGGGATTCGAGCCGATTGCGTAATGCTCGCGGCCGCCGCGAAACTGCTTCAGGTAGACGGCAAGCGCCAGCAGCACGACGAGCGCGATCAGTGCGAGCGAGGGGATGCCGAAGAACGTGCCGGTGGCAAGACGCGAAAACGCTTCGGGCAAACTGGTTGCATTGATCTGTCCGCCATGCACCCACGCGTAGTCCGCGCCGCGAAAAATATAGAGCGTGGAGAGCGTGGCGACCAGCGACGGCACGCGCCCCACCGCGATCAGCAACGCGTTGATGCCGCCCGCCACCAGGCCGATTGCGAGCCCCGCCGCGAGCGCGACGATTACCGGCATCTGCGGAAAGGCGACGTACAGGCTGCCCACCGCATATGCACTGATGCCGACCGTCGAGCCGACCGACAGGTCGATATGGCGCATCAGAATCACGACGGTCATGCCCGCGGTCAACAGACTGATGATCGATACATTGAGCAGCACGTCGCGCAGATTCTGCAAGTTCAGGAACTGCGGCCTCGCGAGCGCGGTGCCTGCAATCAGCAGAATCAGCACGATGAAAAGCGTCGTCTCGCGGCTTTTCGCGAGAGTTGCCGCAAAGCCGCCAGCCGAACTCGCGGAGCGCTTCGCGGGCGGCGGCGCTTGCACCGGCGCAGGGTGAGTCGAAGAATGGCGCATCATGCTGCCCGTCCCAACGGAGGAATCGGTTGTCCGAGTGCAGCGGCCATGATGCGTTCCTCGTCGGCGTCGGCGCGCGCAATCTCCGCGCTGATACGCCCCTCGTGCATGACGAGCACGCGGTCAGCCATACCCAGCACTTCTGGCAATTCGCTCGAAATCATCAGCACCGCCATGCCTTCGCGCACCAGTTCCGCTAGCGCGCCATACACCTCGGCTTTTGCGCCGACGTCGATACCGCGCGTGGGTTCGTCGATGATCAGCACCTTCGGCCCCGTTTCCAGCCACTTGCCGAGCACGACCTTCTGCTGGTTGCCGCCCGACAGCGTGCCCACCGGCGCATGCGGATCGCCTGCTTTCAAGCGCAGCCGTGTGCCCCACTTGTCGGCAAGCTGCGTCTCGCTGCGCGTCGTGATGAGGCCGTGCCTGACGAGCCGGCCGAGCACCGTCATCGACGCATTGCGCGCGATGCTCAGCTCGAGCGCGAGCCCTTGCTGCCGACGGTCTTCGGGCACGAGCGCGAGTCCCGCGCGCACCGCGGCGGCGGGACTGCCGGTGGAAAGACGCTGGCCGCAGATCAGAACCTGACCGGCGTCCAGCGGGTCGATGCCGAAGATCGCACGCGCCACTTCGCTGCGCCCCGCACCGACGAGACCCGCGAGCGCGACGATTTCGCCTGCGCGGACGTCGAAGGAAATGTCCTTGAAAACACCCATGCGCGTGAGGCCGCGAACCGCGAGCCGCACTTCGCCAGGCGGCCGCTCTGCTTTCGGATAGAACGTCTCCAGATCGCGGCCCACCATCTTTGCGACGATGGCGTCGGTGGTCAGATCGGCGGTGAGGCCGTCGAACACCTTGGCGCCGTCGCGCATGATCGTCACGCGCTGCGTCAGCGCAAACACTTCGTCCAGCCGGTGCGTGATGAACAGAATCGCGACGTCGCGCTCGCGCAGCTTGCGCACGATCGCAAAGAGCCGTTCCACTTCGGGCAGCGACAATGCGGCTGTCGGTTCGTCCATGATCAGCACGTTGGCGTTCAGCGACAACGCTTTCGCAATTTCAATCACCTGCTGATCCGCAATCGACAAGCCGCGCACCAGCTGATCCGCGCGCAGATCGACGCCGAGCGAGGCGAGCAGGCCGTCCACTTCGCGGCGCATCGCGTCGTATTGAATGCGGCCGATGCGGTCCACCGGCTGCCTTCCCATGAAGATGTTTTCGGCAATCGACAGGTCGAAGAAGAGCGTCGGTTCCTGGTAGATGACAGCGAGCCCGGCATCGCGTGCTTCGGCAGGCGTCGCGAAGCGGCGCGCCACGCCGTCGACGAACAACTCGCCACTATCCGGTTGATGCACGCCCGCCAGAATCTTCACGAGCGTCGACTTGCCCGCGCCGTTCTCGCCGAGCAACGCATGCACTTCACCGGGCCAGAGCGCGAGATCGCCGTCGGACAGTGCGCGCACGCGCCCGAACGATTTGCTCGCATGCCGCAATTCAAGCCTCGGCTGAGCGTGAGCGGTTGAGGGTTGCTGCACTGCGTGTCTCCTTCTATTGCGTGATGGCCGCGTGTGCTTTGCTGTGCCTCTGCTTCGAATGTGCCTGGGTGCCGCGCAAGCTGCGTCAGATGCGATAGAAACGCTCCGCGTTACCGCAAAAGAGCGCGTCTTTCTCCGCCACGCTCGCCCCTTTTACAATCGCCGCATACGCATGCCACAAGTCCGGGTACGAACCGAACAAACGGTCGACGGGAAAGTTGGACGCAAACATCGCGCGCTCGACACCGAACGTATCGATCGTTTCGAGCACATAGGGCCGCAGGCTTTCCACCGTCCATTGATGATCGAACATCGCGAGTCCGCTGATTTTCACGCACACGTTCCTGCAACCGGCGAGCATGCGCATGCCGTCGCGCCACGCGCGATAACCGGCGACGCTGTCGCGGTCCACGAACATGCCCGCATGATTGACGGCGAAAAGCGTGTCGGCATACGCGCGCGCCAGCGCCGCGGCCTCTTCCATTTGTGACGGGTACAGTTGCAGGTCGAAAGACAGGTCATGACGGCGCAGCAGCGCGAAGTTTTCGCGCCACTGCCGCTCGCGCATGTAGTGACGGCCGACGTAATCGAAGAGCTTGTTCTCGTGCACATTGAGGATCTGCCGGATGCCGCGCGTATTCGCAAACGACGCATGCGCTTCGAGCAAGGCCGGTGCGTTCGGCGCGGCCAGGTCCACCGCGGCGACAATCGCATTCGGCATGCCGCGCGATTCCGTCTGGTCAGCAATGGACTGCAGCCAGCGCGTTTCCTCGACGGGGTCCGCGGGATCGTGATTCGCTTCCACGTGCACGAGTTTCTTCACGTCGATGTCGCCTGCTTCGGCGAGCAGGTCGTCGAGCAGATAGTCGTGCTTCAGATCGCGAGCGTCGCCGACGAACGACACGCCCGGATTTTCCAGCCACGGATAGCGATGCGTTTTCAGGTCCCACAGGTGGATATGCGAATCGACAACCTGCATGCGGTGCCTCCGGCTCTTGAAACGTACGAAGCGTGCCAAGCGTGACAATCAGGTAAGCGAACTCAAACGGAAAACCTGTTCAAGTGGTTGCTGCAGCGGCGTATGGTCCACGGCGGTATGCATGATGTCGGCCATGTAATCCCACCATTTGCGCATGATTTCGAGCTGAGGGAGCGCATCCATCGTGTGATGCGAAGTGCGCGTGAGCACGGCGAAAAGGTGGTCGGTGCCGGGGTCGAAGAAGATGCGGTAGTCGCGCACGCCGGCGTTGTGCAGCGCATCACCCAGTTCCGGCCAGATCTGCGCGTGACGGCGCTCGTATTCCTCGCGCATGCCGGGGTTGAGCACCATCCGGAAAGCGATTGTCTCCATTGCGGCTGTCTCTTCGTTATTGGCGCTTTCCTGGCGAAGCGCCTGCAAAGACTATAATTCCTGCGTCGATAGCATCTCAATCCGTTGTTCTGATTGGGCGATCCACAAACCGAATCGCACCGGGACCATGAGCCAACTCTCAGCAACCGTCGCACTCGTCAATCGGCTCAAGTTCAAACACCTCGCGCTGCTGGTCGCGCTCGACGACGCGCGCAATCTCCATCAGGCCGCCGAAGCAGTCAACGTCGCGCAGCCGAGCGCGAGCCGCATGCTCGGCGACATCGAGGAAGCCTTCGGCTTTCTGCTGTTCGAGCGCAACGCGCGCGGCATGACGCCCACGCCGCTCGGCGTGGTCACGCTGGCGTATGCGCGGCGGGCGCTCGCCGAACTGACGCGTTTCGCTGAAGACCTCGAAGTCAAGCGCCGCGGCGGGCACGGTCAATTGACGGTTGGCGCGATCATGGGCGCCGCGCCCGATCTGATGGCCATGGCCGTCGCCGCGTTGAAGACCGAAAGTCCGCTGCTGAACGTGCGCATACTCGGCGAAACCAGCGACCAGGTCGTGCAGTTGCTGCATCGCCGCGAAGTCGATCTCGCGCTTGGCCGTCTGACAAGTCCCTTGCAACACAACGATTTCAGTTTCGAGCCGCTCGCGCGCGAGACGCTGCTGCTCGTGGTGCGCTCGGTGCATCCGCTTGCGAACCGCACACGCATCACGCTGCGCGAACTGATCGACTGGCCGTGGGTTGCGCAGCCCGTGACCAGTCCGGCGCGCGTGCTGTTCGAGGAAGAGCTTGCGCGTGCCGGGCTCGCCACGCCGGTCAATCTCACCGAATGCGCGTCGATCTTTGCGACGCTGCAATTGCTCGAAAACTACGACGCGGTCGCCATGCTGCCGGAGTCCGTGGTGCGCGATCACGTGCGCGGCAAGCTGCTGGTCGCGTTGCCGCTCGAAATCGGCAAAAGCCTCGCGGGCTTCGGCATTCTCACGCGCAAGGAAGAGCCGCTCGCGGAGCCGGCGCTGCGCTTCATCGAACTGCTGCGCGGTTTCTCGCGGCGTCTTGCACGCGACGACGCAGCCGCTTCCACGCAAGCCGCGAATGCTTCCGCGCCGGTCAGTTAAAGCGGGCATCGCGCGTCATTGCAGATTGACGAACAGGCCGCCGTCGACGAGCAACGCCGCGCCCGTCACATAGCGCGCGCGGTCTGACGCGAGAAACACCACGCACTCGGCGACATCCTCGGGGCGGCCAAGGCGACCTAGCGGAATGCGTTTTTCGAAGTAGGCTTTCTTTGCTTCATCGGCGAGATCTTCCGCGTTCAGGTCTGTCGCAATCGTGCCCGGCATGACCGAGTTGCAGCGAATGCCGTACGGTCCCAATGCAACCGCGCACGACTGCATCAGCGAATGAACGCCTGCCTTGGTCGGCGTGTAATGCGTCTGCATGCGGCCGCCCACCAGCGCGCTGATTGAACTCGTCGCGACGATCGCACCGCCCGTGCCTTGCGCTTTCATCTGCTGCGCGGCGGCTTGCGTGACATAGAAGGCGCCGTTCAGATTCACCGCGACTGTGGACTCGAGTACCTCAGCGGGCATGTCGAGAAACGCATGGAACGGACAGATGCCGGCGTTGCTTGCGAGCACGTCGACTTTACCGAACGCTTCGACCGTCTGGCGCACCAGTTGCTGACCCGTTTCGCGCGCGGCAACGTTGCCTTCTATTGCGATCACGCGCCGCCCGAGCGCCTCGATTTCTTCGACCACTTCCGCGACGGCCGAGCGGCGCCCATACGATGCGTCGTTATCGCCCCAGTAGTTGATCGCGACGTCCGCGCCTTCCGTTGCGCACGCAACCGCTATCGCTCGCCCGATGCCGCGCGACCCGCCCGTGACGATCACCACCTTGTCCTTGAGCAGCACGTGATTCTCCTCTGAGTAGATGCGAATGCGGCCGAATGCGGCACGCTCGATCAACGCGGATAAGGCCGCACCAGTGCGCATTCCGGATTGAGCCGCACGCCGAAGCCCGGCGTGTCCGGCACTTTCATGCGTCCATTCACGGGCACAGGTTCGTCGAGCAGAAGCGGCGTGAACATCGGCACGACCTGGTCGGCCTTGGGCGCCATCATCAGAAACTCGGAGAACGGCGAGTTGTGACGCGTGACCACGAAATGATAGCTATACACCGACGAACCGTGCGGCACGACCATCACGTTATGCGCGTCTGCAAGCGCCGAAATCTTGATGAGCTCGGTGATGCCGCCGCACCAGCCCACGTCCGGCTGAATCAGATCGCAGCATTGCATTTCGAGCAGCATGCGAAAGCCCCAACGCGTCGCTTCGTGTTCGCCCGTGGACACCATCATGCCGCGCGGCACATTGCGGCGCAGTTCGGCGTAACCCCAGTAGTCGTCAGGAGGCAGACACTCTTCGATCCATTTGAGTCCGTATTCGTGCGCGCCTTGTGCGAGACGCGTCGCGTACGGTACGTCGAGACTCATCCAGCAGTCGTACATCAGCCAGAAATCGTCGCCGACGCGGCTACGCATATCGGCGAGTCTCTCCAGATTCAGCTTGAGTCCCGCTTCGCCTTCGGCTGGCCCATGCTGCAACGGCAGTTTTCCGCCGATAAAGCCCATCTGCTTCGCGAGATCCGGACGCGCGCCGGTCGCGTAGAACACCAGCTCGTCTCGCACCGGGCCGCCCAACAGTTGATACACCGGCTCCTTGCGCACTTTCGCGAGCAGGTCCCACAAGGCGAGATCCACGCCGGAAATCGTATTGAGCACCACACCTTTTCGCCCATAGTAAAGCGTGGAGTAGTACATCTGATCCCACATCTTCTCGATGTCGGTCACAAGCTGGCCTTCCAGAAAACGCGCCAGGTGCTTCTCGACGATGAACGCGCCGATCTCGCCGCCCGTCGTCACCGCGAAGCCGACCGTACCGTCGCTCGCTTCAATTTCGACGACCAGCGTCCCCAGCACATTGATGCCGAATGACTGGCGGCTCTGGCGATATTCGGGATAACGCGCCATCGGCGTGGAGATGTGATCGTCGATCCAGTGTCCGCCGGGTTGGTCGTGATAGTCCGCGCCGCCGCCGCGGACGATGAAGGCACGCACGTGCCGGATAGTGGGCATGGCCATGAGAGAGAGGCTCCGTGATTGACGTCGAACGTGTCGCCGGAAATGCGCCTAGCGGGCGCGATGCAGCAACTCGTGAAATGAGTCTGGCGCCTGTGCGCCGTCGCGCCGCAACAGCGTGCCGATCAGCAGCGCGGCGAGCAGACTGGAGGCGCCGAGCACCACCAGTCCCGCCGATGTCGACGAAAACGCGCGCTCCGCGGCGGTTCGCAAGCTCGGCGCGATAAAGCCGCCAAGGCTGCCGAGCGAGTTGATCAGCGCGATGCCGCCCGCGGCCGCCGCGCCGGTCAGTAAGCGCGTCGGGAAAGTCCAGAAAAGCGGTTGTGCGGCGATGAAACCGCTTGCCGCGCAGCACAGCGCGACGAGACCTATAGCCGGGTTATGCGCGAGCCCCGACACGCCAATGCCAAGACCCGCCACCAGGAGCAACGCACACGCCCAGCGACGATGCCCGCCCGTTCGATCCGCGCGGCGAGGCACATACCAGGTCACGGCGAGCGCGCACAGCCACGGCAATGCAGCGACCAGGCCGACATGAAAGCCGACCGTCGTGCCGAGCAAAGCGGCTACCTGTTGCGGCAAATAGAAGATCACGCCATAGACGCTCATCTGGATCAGCAGATAGATCAGCGACAGCAGCAACACGCGACGATCCACTAGCGCGGCAAGAATGCGATGCGGTCCATGCGTGGAAGCTGCGCGGGCGTCTTCGTCCAGAACCGTGCGCAAGCTCGTGCGTTCGCGGGCGTCGAGCCAGCGTGCGTCCTCCGGACGATTGTCGAGATACCAGAATGCCCACACGCCGACGAGCGAAGCGAGTACGCCTTCGACAAGAAAAAGCCACTGCCAGCCGGCGAGGCCGAGTGCCCCATTCAGTTCGAGCAGGGAGCCCGACAGCGGACTGCCGAAAATGAATGCCAGCGGCGCGCCGAAATAGAACATGCCGACCGCGCGGGCACGCGCACGCTGCGGAAACCAGTGCGTCAGGTAATAGATAACGCCGGGAAAAAATCCGGCTTCGGCGACACCCAGTAGAAACCGCAGGGTGTAGAACGCGCTCGCGGTGTGCGCAAGACTCATCGCCGCCGATACGATGCCCCACGTCACCATGATGCGGCACATCCATGCTCGTGCGCCGACACGATGGAGCAACAGATTACTTGGCACTTCGAACAATGCATAACCCGCGAAGAAAACGCCCGCGCCGAAAGCAAACGCCGCATTCGAAAGCCCGGTGTCGTGCTGCAGCGCTTTCTGCGCGAAGCCGATGTTCGCGCGGTCCAGAAACGCCAGCACGTACATCAATAGCAGGAACGGCAACAGCCGGCGCATTACCTTGCTGTTGATCGCTTCCAGGGAAGCGCTCGCATGCGGGTCCATGTCGTCTCCTTCGCGCAGCTCGCTTGCGCGGCTTTGCGCTTTTCGTTTGATCTACGGCTTGCAGGTTTGGCGGCCCAGGTTGGCGTGGGTTGGCGCTCCGCCGCGCGCGACAGACTCAGTAAGTCGCGCGTCCGCCGGACAGATCGAATACCGAACCGGTACTGAATGCGCAGTCCTCGGAGGCGAGCCAGAGAATCAGCGAAGCGGCTTCTTCCGGCAGCAGGAAGCGATTCATCGGAATCTTCGAGAGCATGTAGTCGATGTGCTGTTGCGACATCGAATCGAAAATCTCGGTCTTTGCGGCGGCCGGAGTGACCGCATTGACGAGGATGTTCTTCGTCGCGAGTTCCTTGCCGAGCGATTTCGTCAGGCCGATGAGCCCCGCCTTCGACGCGCTGTAGTGCGAGGCGTTCGGGTTGCCCTCCTTGCCTGCCACCGAAGCGATATTGACGATCCGCCCATAGCCCTGCTTCAGCATCTGCGGCACGACCGCGCGGCACGTGAGATACGGGCCGACCAGGTTGACGTCGATCACGCGGCGCCACACCTCGGGCTCGAGCTCCCACGTGGCGCCGTTGCCGCCGGTTATGCCCGCGGAGTTGATCAACACGTCGATCGCGCCGTGTTCGAGTACGGTTTGCGCGACGGCATGCGCGACGGCCGCTTCCTCTGTAAGTTCGACGGTGACCGCCGTCACCTTGCCGCGTTCGCCCAACTCGCGCTGACTGCGCGCAAGGCGCTCGGCGTCCACGTCCCAAAGCGCGACCGAGGCGCCCGAGTCCAGCGCCCGTTGCGCCACTGCATAGCCGATGCCGCGCGCGCCGCCGGTAATGGCCACCACGCGTCCTTCCAGGTCGATTCGGTTCATTCGTGTCTCCGGCGTTCGTGTTGTCGTGTCGGTGTTTTACGCCAATATACGAGCCCGCCGATGCAGCAACAATCCGAGAATTCGAAAGGTCGATAACAAAAGCGAATCAGGACACATCGCGCCGAATTGCAGCCTAGTGCGCGCGCATGGCACGCTTGCGCTTCTCCAATGGACGCGGCATTGCGATACACCCATGGACGCGGGCTGCGCAATACGCATCATCAATGAGTGGTATCAGATCGCTTCCTGACAAAGCGCCATCATGCGCTGAACCATCGTGCTGGCTTCGTTCAACTCCATTTCGCTCGTGAAAAGCGCCTGCACATTGGACAGGCGCACTGCCACGCCCGCGTTCATCAGATCCTGGCTCGCGATCTTCAATGCAAGTTGGCCGATGCGCAGCCGCTCGAGCCAATGCATGCGCGCACTGTTTTTTGCGAGCCACTGCCGGCAGCACTGGACGATGTGATCGACGCGCCATTCCGCGCTGAGCGCATACGACGCTGCTGCAATTGCGACGAGAAAGCACAGCAGTTCGGCGCGTTTGGCTGGTGGTAGTCGGGAAGGGACTCTTTTCATCCGCTTGTCTTTACGTGTTCCTTCAGTTGTCGCATATGAATAGTCAGCAACCGAAGTTGCGGGCGCGCGCGTGAAATTCAACACTCGCGCGCCCGGCTTGCGTGACTAGTCGCTGCACGCGGTGCTGCATTCGGGGCATGCCGCTGCTTTCGTCGCGGGCCTTGCCTGACTGCTTCTGCCGAAGCTGACGAGCGCCGCGAGCCCGAGCAACGCGAGGCCGCTGCCGAACAGAAAGTCGGTCGCAATACCCACCTGATCGACCACGATACCGCCAACCAGCGAGCCCACCGCGATCGCCACCTGAATGATGCTCACGAAGAGCGCGGAGCCGGCTTCAGGCGAATCGGGCGTGGCGCGCTGAATCCACACGCTGAAGCAAAGCGGCAACGCGCCGAACGCCACGCCCCACGCGAGCACGAGCGCAATCACACCGGCAGACGACTGCTGCAACGTGGGTAGCAGAACCAGCGCAAACATCAGCAGCGAAATCATCGCGCCGAGCGAGATTTTCAGGCTGCGCGTGACCGTCGACGAAACGGCGAAGTTCGAAAAGAAACCGATGATGCCGAAGCCGAGCAGCAGCCAGGTGATAGTCGCCATGCTCAGGTTCGCGTTGTGCAGCAGGAACGGCGTGATGTACGTGTACGACGAAAAATGCGCACCGAATACAAGTCCGACCATCAGCAGGCTGCGACGCGCATGCGGCCTGCGCAGCAGCGAAACGATATCGTGCAGACGTAAGGCGGTGCTCGACGGCAACGACGGCACGAACAGAAACTGCGCAATCAGCGCGCTCGCAACGAGCCCGCCGGTTGCCATGAACGACGCGCGCCACGACGCAAGGCTCGCGATGAAGGTTCCGAGCGGCACGCCGATCACGGTTGCGCACGTGACGCCGGTGAGGATCGTCGCCATGGCGCGCGCCGAATCTTTGGGCTGCACGAGACGCCCCGACGCCGCGGTAGCAAGTGTCCAGAAACCGCCCAACGCGGCGCCGAGCAACGCGCGGCCCACCAGCATCAGAATGAAGTTCGGCGCCAGCGCCGAAATCAGATTGGATGCCAACAGTAAAGCCGTAAGCAACAGAAATACGAGTCGCCTATCCATGCGGCCGGCGACCAGCATCAGGCCAGGCGCGGAGATCGCCGCGATGACGCCGGGCACCGTGACCATCAAGCCGGCCGTGCCGGGCGACACGCCGAGATCTGCCGCAATGCGCGGCAAAAGTCCGACGGGCAAAAATTCGGTGGTCACGAATGCGAAAGCGCCGATTGCAACGGCCACTACCGCGAGCCATGAGCGCAGGGGCGACGACGCGCGTTCGTCGGGCGCGGCCGCGCTCGCCGGCAGATAATCTTCTCTCAACATAGTATTGTTTGGCGGGTTACGAACAACGAATGTGATTGGAGCAGCCGCACCGTACTAATCACCCTGACGTATGCACGCGCGCACGAGAGCGCATGAGCAAAAAAAGCAGGCTGGGTGGCCTGCTTTTGCACTTTCGGGTTGGTGAAGCGATGGTGCGTCCGGAACGGAACACACCTTAACATCGTATTAAATCGCTCGCTGACGACTGCGGAAAATTGCGGTTGCGGGTGGGGTTATTTCAGCCATTGAGTCGATCCACTGAGCACTGTGCCAAGTGCGCCAGGCATGACCCTTGCTGAATGGGCCGATAGCATCTGATGCACTCATCGCTGAAATCAAAGGACATTGAATATGGTTAGCACGCGTCCCTGCACCGCGACCTGCGTGATCGACGGCATGCCGGTCACTCTGACTTTCTATCCGGACAACGGCATTCTGCGAATCGCCGACCCATCGGGCAATCTCATCAAGGAAACGCGCTGGCATGCGTCGTGGCGCTCGCTGCTCAACGAGTTTCGCCGTTTCGGTGAGCGCGCGGCCATGCAGGGACCGGGCATGGCCGCAGTGGTGAGCCGCATTGTCGAAAGTACCGAAGGCCCCGCCACGAATACCGCGCTCGCATGAAATAACCCTGAGGCAGTGCGCCTCCGACGCACCGCCTCGAAACATGCCGCGACCTCACTGGCCAAAGTAAATCCTGCATTGCGGCCCAGTGGAACAAGGGATATTTTGCCGGCCACCCGCTTCCGACCGCCCTGCCGCTACGCCTCCGTAAGAGACGTTTTGCACTGACTGCGAAGCTGCTCCCGCGGGTTCGCTCAATTGCATGTCCGTGGTGGCCTGGGCCGACTCGTTGGCATGCTGCATCAGCCTGTGACCGGCTGAAGTGCCGGTCGCTGTGCCCGCGCCCGGTTGCGTCGCGAGATCATCGGCACTCGCGGCACGCGGCGCGAGAAAAAGAAAGGCGCTCACCACCGCCATCAATAAACGTAGTTTCATGTCCAGACTCCTTGAATCCGGCGCAGCAGTGTCCTCCCTCTTCGAGAATCGGTCCGTGTAAAAACCAGCTGGCCCGTGTAGGGCCGACGGAAAAAACCACATAGACGCGGGCCTGCTGCATCGACTCGTCGAGTGCAACGGACAACGAGTCGCCCGCACCGTGCCGGCACCGCATGCGCGTACTACGATTGCGGATTGGCGCCTCAGGCTGGAAAACACGGATTGTCCTTTCCGCAATTTCTTTTATAGTTCGGGCGCTGCGGAATTCAACCGGCGAACCCGAACCATTGAACCGTGCCTGAGCCAGGCGGCGAAACTTCGCACGGCCTTCAAATCCGTCAAAATCAGTTGAAACGGTGCGTGCATTGCGCTCGCAGTGCGTTATGATGACGACATAACCACAAGAAGGGCCCCGCACAAACTCCGTCGAGAGACGGAGCGTGGACGTGAGACCAGCCGCCCAAAGTCAGTGCATCGCCACCATCGTTTTTCCAATTTCGATTAATAACCTCACCGCGGACCGGCGCCATTTAAATGGACTCCAAGCTTTCGCGGGTTTTCCTCGCAATCTGCATTTGACAGAACGCTGGACGCTTTAGAAGGACGAATATCTTATGGACGAAAGGAAGCGAGATAGCATGATTGCGTATCTCCGCCATCGCATGGAAGAGTTTGGCATCAAACCGGAAGACCTTGCCGCCGTGCTGGCAGCCGAACCGGCCGCGGAAAAGAACGCTCGCTACCGTAGCGCGACGGGAGACAGTTGGGACGGCCAGGGCGAAATGCCTCAATGGCTCAAGCAGGCAATCAGTGCCGGCCAATCAATCGACCACTTCGAATTATCGGCGCCACCCGCGCCCGCCCCGCAGCCCAAAAAGCGCGTCGACTGGAAAAACGACCCGTTCGCAGGCAGCCGGCTCGCACGCACGAACGACCACTAAGACGACCGCCAGGATGTCAGTAAGCGGCAAGCGCCGCGCTATCGCGGCACATCACAGGTTGGCAAACTGGCCAGTGCACGTCTGCTTGCACTGCGCAGCGGCATCGCTCACGCCCGGCATTGCATCAAATTGCGGCGCCTCTATAAAGGCGCTCAATTGACGCACGGTTTGCCAGAACACCTTGTCGAATAGACGCAGCCGTTCCGGCTCGGAAAGATCATCCGCGAGCGGATTGGCGAGGTTCCACTCGCAAAGCGCGGGGTTGCCCGGAAAAACAGGTGCATGCGAAGCGGCAACGCTCTCGTCCAGCGCAACCACGAGGTCCATGCGCGGCGCCCATTCGCCGGTGAATTCCAGCCAGCTTTTAGGGCAAAGCACGCCCAGATCGGAAACGCCGGGCCGCAATTGCGCCACCGTCAACGGATGAATTCGCATGGCCGGTTCCGGCCCCGCGCTGAAAGCCTCGAACCGGTGTCCAGCCAGCTCTCGCAGTAAAGCTTCGGCCATGATGCTGCGTGCTGAATTCTCGCGGCAGAGAAACAGCACTTTATATTTCTTGGTCACGCTTACCCCGTACCGTGTTTTTGGTCTCTTGTATGTGCGATTGTGCTCGCAGAGTCTTGCGCCCCCGTGACACTACGATGTCTTTATTCCGCGCGCTACAGAAATTTGCCTCTGTAACGTCCCGGCGGGAAAAGAGGCAACCCGCGAGGCAACCCGCTATCTAGAACCGCAGGCCGTTGAGAAACTGGAACCAGAGGCTGGAAAAGCCGCCGGCGGCATGGGCTTCTCTCGGGGCTTCGTCGCGCTTGCCGGACTGGGCGTGAGCGGCGTGAGCGTCGTAAGTGTCATGACCCGCCGTGGGTTCGGCTCCGGCGTTTGTCGTTGCGGGCTCGGGCTCGCCTGTGGACGCACCGGCACTCCCCTGGGAGGTGGCCTCTGCCGCCTCCGGCGAAGCCCTGTTGGCCGCGGCTTCGCGCCGCGAAGCCTGCAATGCCGCCACGCTGTCGGCGATCTGCGCGGCACGTCCCGGCTCGCATTGGCGCCCGAGCAGCACGCCGAACAGCACATCGCGATTGTGGCCCTCGTCGGCAAAACGCATGGCGTGCGAAACCATCTCGGCGTAGGCGGCCTCGTCGGCCGCACGCTCCGCCGCCTCGCGCTGCGCCTGAGCCTCGTCATGGCGCGCGCGCTGCGCTTCCCACTGCCGCATCTGTTCGGCGTAGACGGCGTCGTACACCTTGCGCTGCCCGGCGTCCGAGAGAATCGCGTAGGCGTCCCTGATCTCCTGGAAGGTCGCGCGCGCAACTTCTTCGGCGCCCGCATTGCGGTCCGGATGCCACTTCATCGCCGCCTTGCGGTAGGCGCGCTTTATTTCTTCTTCAGTGGCGTGCATGGGCACGCCAAGCGTGTCATAGAGAGTTGCCATTTGCCTGCTCGAGCTTGCCGGAGTCGTGTCGCGGACCATCGTAGCACGCGATAAACGGCTGAATCATGAAGCGGCGCGTGCGTGTCCGATTCTGGATCGCGGAAAAACCGGCGCCAAATCGTTGAAACATCGGCGAAAAAAAAGCCCCGCCAGCAAGCTGGCGAGGCCGAGTCCCATGTCAAGGAGTGTCATGGAGGAGACGCTTCGATCATAGCGGCGCCCGCGCTCGCGCCCAAACAATGGATCGCCATATGCTTATCGGCGGGGCGTCGACAGCAAATCCATACGCGTGCCCCTCGCAGCCTGCTCGCGGTTATATGGTTAGAACAAAAAGTCGCTTCGTACCGCCTGCCGCGCTGATTAAGATGATGCTTCAAAGTCCGGTTCGCCCCGGCCCGCTCACGCGCAACCCGCCCGCGAGCGACGTGAGCCGCTACCGAAGGAGCATTTCGTTGACCAGTTTCGATCATCACCGCCGCCCGCTCGTGGTCGGCATTGGCGGCACGACACGCGCGGCCTCGTCGACCGAGCGCGCGCTCGGCTTCGCGTTGCGCGGCGCCGAGGCTGCGGGCGCGAAGACGCGGCTGTTCGGCGGCGCTTTCCTGCATAGCCTGCCGCACTATGCGCCCGAACACAGCGAGCGCACCGACGAACAGCTAGAACTGATCGAAGCCGTGCGCCACGCCGACGCGCTGATCATCGCGACGCCCGGTTATCACGGCGGCGTCTCCGGTCTCGTGAAAAACGCGCTCGACACGCTCGAGGAACTGCGCGCCGACGAACGTCCGTATCTGGACGGCCGGGCGGTTGGCTGCATCGTCACGGCTTATGGCTGGCAGGCGGCGGGTTCCGTGCTCACTTCGCTGCGCTCGATCGTTCACGCGTTGCGCGGCTGGCCGACGCCCTTCGGCGCCGGCATCAACACGCTGGAAACGCGCTTTGACAGTGTCGATACCTGTTCCGACGCCAAGGTCGTCGACCAGCTCGCCACCGTCGGCCAGCAAGCCGCACAATTCGCGCTTGCGTTCACCACGCACCGGCCGCCGGCCTCGAACGCCACGCCTGGTCCGATCCAGCAAGCGCAGCCCGCGCGTCTGCTGCACGCGGTGTAAAGCCCTCGCTCAACGCCTCCGTTCGAGACTGCCGCAATAGCGCCCTCGCCTTGCATCCGCGAACGGGGCGCTCGTGCGCGGCGTACCGTGCGGCACATAACAGACTCATCGCGAGTTAGGCGCGATAGTGTCTGCGAACCCGCCAAACAAGCCGTTACGCGGTCCTCTGAAAAGCGTTCCGGATTCCCGCTGATTTGCTTGCGAAGAATGATTGGTTCACGGGCCCTTCAGTGCGGCCTACGCTTGAGCCTGCCCGCCGACTCATCCGCCGCCTGATGCCGACGCCAACGCGAACGCCACGCGTCATATGCAGCGGCTTCTTGCAAAACATGCGGGCTTATTCACCGCCACGATCATGAATTCACATATCCGCTATAAGGGTTACGAAGTCGCGCCGGCCGCGCAACGTTTGCCCAATGGACTATTCGCCGCGAACCTGACCATCGAGAAAACCAGCGCAAACCGCGCTCAGGCATATTGCTTCGACGCGCTTGACTATTTCTTCGACGAAGAACTTGCGCTCGCCTACGCATTCCGCTGGGGGCGCATGTGGGTCGATAATCACGAGTAACGCACCATTCACGCTGACGAGCACGGGCGGCCATGCACCGTCCGCGCCGCGTTTCGGGGCAATGTGACAGAATAGGCGACACATCGAGTTCGCTCTCTGCACGCTTGCCATGTCCGACACATTGACAGATGTAGCCGAAGACCACAGCCTGCGCCACTGGACCTTTACCGGCACAGCCCGCGTGAAGATCGGCTCCGAGGCGCACAAGCAGATGTTCTGCACCATGCTGCTTGAGACTCATGATCCGTACAAACCCGCCGTGATCGACTGGCCCGCGCTGTCGCCCGACGCGCTCGAGCGGCTCTGTTCGCTGCCGATCTGGGACATCGCGGTGCAAACGGAAGGCCGCGCGTCGATCAACGTTCACACCTACGCCGCGCAATTGAACGACCCGCTGCTGCGCGAAGCCATCAAGATGGACGGCGACGAAGAGGCCCGCCACAAGCGCGTTCTTGCCAGGCTGATCGCCGCCTACGGCATCGAGATCGCACCCGAGCCGCACTACCCGGCGCCGCGCGATCCCGAATGGGCCTGGATGCGTACGGGCTATAGCGAGTGCATCGACAGTTTCTTTGCGTTCGGCCTGTTTCGCGCCGCGCAGCAATCGGGCTATTTTCCTGAAGCGCTGGTGGAGACTTTCGAGCCCGTAATTCAGGAAGAAGCCCGTCACATTCTGTTCTTCATTAACTGGGCCGCCTGGCATCGACGTAACATGCCGCTATGGCGCAGGCCCTGGCACGCGTTGCGCGTGGCCGCAATCTGGGCCGTGCTGATCTGGGAGCGCGTGGCGATAGCCAAGGGCATCGATGCAAACGGCGTCGCGCACGACTCGAACTTTCTGCCCGCGAACAGCAGTGTGATCGGCAAGGGGCTGGAAACGCCCGAGCTCATCGAACTATGCCTCGCGGAAAACGATCGCCGCATGAGCGGCTACGACGCGCGCCTGCTGCGCCCGCGGCTCGTTCCGACGTTCGCGCGCTTCGCGCTGCGCTTCATGCGGCGTTCGCGCGGCCCGGACACTGAACGATAAGGAGCACGGCCATGACATGGACCGTCGATGAACAGCTAGCGCTGAGCGCAACGGAAGCCGTCGCCGCGATCCAGTCGGGCCGGCTCAATGCAACGGATTACGTCGCGACCCTGCTCGCGCGCGCGGCCGCACTCGAGACACTCAACGCGCTGACCGTGATCGACCTGGACGGCGCGCTCGCCGCGGCGCGGCGCATCGACGCGCTGTCCGCTGACGCCAGGGCCCGACTGCCGCTTGCCGGTCTGCCGATCGTCGTGAAGGAAAACATCAACACCGTTGGTCTGCCAACCTCCGCGGGCACGCCGGCTCTGGAAGGCTTCGTGCCGGACGTCAATGCGCGTTCGGTGCAACGGCTGCTCGACGCGGGCGCGATCATTCTCGGCAAGGCCAACATGCACGAGCTCGCGTTCGGCATCACGAGCACGAACCTCGCGGCGCATGCGGGCCCCGTGCGCAATCCGTATGACCCCGCGCTGATGCCGGGCGGCTCGTCGGGCGGCACGGCGGTGGCGATTGCCGCGCGCATCGCGCCGGCGGGACTCGGCACCGACACCGGCGGCTCAACGCGCATTCCCGCCGCGTTGACCGGCACCGCAGGCTTTCGTCCGTCGGTCGGCAATGGCGGCGCCGAGCGGCGCTATCACGACCCGGACGCCGTCGTGCCGATCAGCCACACACGCGATACCGTCGGACCGATGGCGCGCAGTGCAGCCGACATCGCGCTGCTCGACGGCGTGATCACCGGCCATGGTCCGTTGCCCGGCGTCGCGCTGAACGGCTTGCGCATCGGCTTGCCGGCGCCGCTGTGGGCGGGTCTCGCGCAAGATGTCGAAAACGTCGCGCGTGCCGCGCTGAAAAAGCTCGAAGCGGCCGGCGTTGTTTTCGTGCCTGTTGAAATGAGCGAACTGGAAGATCTCAATGGCATGGTCAGCGGTCCGCTTGCAATCCACGAAGCGCGCGCGGATGTAGAAGCGTGGCTCGCTGCCAACCGCGCGCCGGTGCAGACCGTTGCCGAACTCGCAGCGCGGATCGCGAGTCCCGACGTGCGTGCCATCTATGATGAAGTGCTGGCAGGCACACTCGACTCGCGCTATGAGGCGGCGCTCAATCACTGGCGGCCGCTATTGCAGGCTTATATCGCCGCAACTTTCGCCGACGAGCGTCTCGACGCGCTGCTGTTTCCGACCACCCGGCTCGCCGCAGTGCCGATCGACGAGATCAACGGTTCGTCGACGGTGTCGATCGACGGCGGGCCGCCCATCGACACGATGGAAGCGTTCCTGCGCAATACGGACCCGGCCAGCACGTCGGGCATTCCCGGTTTGTCCCTGCCCGCGGGAATGAGTGCGCAGGGCTTGCCGGTCGGCCTCGAACTGGACGGGCCGCTCGGCAGCGACCGGCGCCTGCTCGCAATCGGCGTGGCCGTCGAACAGTTGCTCGGCGAAGTGCCGCCGCCCGTGCTCTAAAGCGATAAAAGATCCCGACAAAAGATGCCGCTACAAAAAGCCTTGTCTCACACGCCAACCACGACACTTGCCAGCTCACACGTCCTTTCCAGATCTGCAGACCCGAAACCGATGCAGCGCGGCGCGCGCTGCCTCAAGCGAGTCGCCGCCGCGCTCGGCATGGCGCTTGCCGTTGCCGGCTGCGCACGCCTCGCGGCCGTCGATTCGAACGCGCTATGGAAGATCGTCGATCTTCGCTGCGTCCCTTCGCAACGGGCGACCGGCACGCCGGGTCAATGTACCGTGGTGGACCTCGATAAACGCTATGCAATCCTGAAGGATATTGTCGGGCGCTCGCAATATCTGCTGATTCCGACCGACCGCGTAAGTGGCATTGAAAGTCCGCTCGTGCTCGCACCGCATGCACCGAACTATTGGTCCGACGCATGGACCTCACGCAGCTATGTAACTCGCTCGGTCAAACGGACGCTTGCTGACAACCAGTTAGGTCTGGAGATCAATTCGCAATTTCGCCGCACGCAGAACCAGCTGCATATTCATATCGACTGCATGCGCGGCGACATCAGCGAAGCACTCGCACAGCACGCGAAAGACGCGCCCGGCACATGGCATTGGGACACCCTCAACGGCAGCCGTTACCGGATCATGCGCGTGACCTCGATTGGCGGCGCGAGCGATCCGTTCCGCATCGTTGCGCGCGACAACCCGAACGCCGATGCAATGGCAATGCAAACCATTCTGGTGACGGGTGCTGGGCCGTCAGCGGAAAAAGACGGCTGGCTGGTCGTGAATAGCGGTCTCGATGCGGACAACGGCAGCGGTTCAGCGGAGGGGCTGCTCGATCATGCGTGCCATGTGGCCGACGCTTCGTAGCAGGGCTGGGCGCAAGCGCTCGTGCTGTCGCGAGCGCTCGCTCAAGCACGCGCGACATGCGCCGCTCTGCGTGCAGGCGCCTTGCCGGCATCGCAACAAGGATGCTCACCATGGCCGCCCGCCTGAGCGGCAATCAATGGTAGATAGTTCTGGACGACTGCAGCTTGGTCAATACGCCGTGCTGAAAGCGGAACCAGCCTTGCGAGCCTTGCATCACAACCTCATCGCCTTGCCAGAACACGCGCTTGATCGTCATGCGGGCACTTACGCGCTGCACGAGTGGCGGGCGGTGCCGAAAGTCGTACAGCACCGGACCGGAATCAGTTTGCACGAGCGTGCGCGCGACGGTACCGTTCGCGCTGTTCACGTCGTCGAAATGGGTCAGCGTGGGGGCACTAAAGCGATCGAATGCGTCCTTCTCGAGCAACGCAGTGAAGCCGTGGCTGTCGCGCGCGAATTGCAGTGGGCCCGCGGCTGTATCGAGCGGACCCGCATCGTTGCTTTGCGCCTGAACCAAAGTCGCGAAAAAGGCGGTGGTCAGTGCGGCAATAAAGAGTCGTTTCATATCGGCTTTATTTTGAGTAGTGCCGCAGCGCGGCGGAGAACGATTCGTCGGTTATGCTGCTGAACATTGTCGGCGATTTTCGTTAGGGCGGCAGGTCCCTTTATACGGCTCGTCGAATCCCACGGTAATGAACGAGCTATCCGAAGACTCGAGCCCAGGCGGCCCGGATCCGGCGCCCGCGATCTTCGAGAAGATATGAAGCGGCCAGCGCGATCAACCCCGAGATAACACCTGTCAGCAGGTGCTCAACAATGGGCACGCGATAGTGGCTGGGATGCGAATATGCATCGCCTAACGTTGTCAGGCAGCCTACTATCAGCGCGTTGCCGTATCGATGCGCATAGAGCTTTCTCGCGGGCGTGAAAGTCAGAAGGACAGCCAGAATGCCGGTGAAAAGCCCGGTCTGGAGTGCAATGGCCCAGTGGGCCAGGCTCAGGACATTGCCCCAACTGCCCGGCATGCAGGTCATGCACGCGCTGGTCGGCTGCCAGAAACGCTGCACAAACAGCCTGACGCGGCCCTTCCATTCGCCCCACATGATGTCGCCCCCATCAGTGCCCCGTCATGCACGCTGTCCCCGCGTGTCCCCGGCGCATTCTTCTGAAGGATCGCCTTGCCGGTTCGCCGTATTGGATCGCACGCCGGCATGCGTGTGGAACACGTACGTTGCCTGCGCTCGAATTTACACAGTAGCGAAAATCTGGTCGAGTGACTATTACTGACAGGTGGGCCGTCATCACCCGCAACTGAGCGCGGCGCAGCGGATCTGCGGCGCGGGCGTGATTATCGCAAACCGTGTTGCGATCGCCGCAGATCCGGCAAAGCCGCGCGTAACGTGCCGCCCTAGAAGTGCTCGCGTTCGAGACCTGGCAGCGTATGCGTTCCTTCACGTGCAACGGAATGCAGCAACTCAGGAGCGAGACCGAGCATGCGCAGGATCGTGGGTGCGACCTGAGTCGTCAGCACACGTTCGTCGACGACTTGCCCCGCGTTGCGTGCATGAGGCGTGTAGACGACAAGGCCGAGATGGCTGTCGTCAGGCGCATTACCGCCGTGCTCCTCGTCCTTCGACGTGCTCGACGTGTAGATAACGCCGGGATTCGGCTGCACCACGATATCGGGCGTGCGTCCGCGAGCCGGGTCACCGAATTTTGCGGCCAACTCGGATCCGTAGAGGATATATGCGTCGCGGCCATCGGCGCAGATACCCGGCGCATTGCAGCCGAGATTGCTCTTCAGCGTTTTGACCACTGCTTGCACCTGACGCTGGTCGCGCAACCATATCAAGCCGACATCGTCGGTTTGCACCATGCCGGTATCCACGAGGCCTGTGCCGTCGTTGAGGTTCCCACTCGTGGTATTGGCCTGCCCGAAGTTGCCGTTCGGATCGAGATAGTTGTTGGCTTCGAGCAACTTGGTGAGCGTGTCACCGTTCTTGACCAACTTCGAATGATCGGTCGGCGACTGACCGTGCTTGGCGGTCACGATGATCGCCGTCGACGAATAAAGATTATGCTGCTTGAGTTCGGACACAATCCGGCCCAGCGCGCCATCGAGATAGGAAATTGCCGCGCTGACCTGCGGTCCCGGTGTAAAGCTCGCATCCAGATAGCCGCCGCCCTTCGCGACCGGCGCCTTTTGCGCCACGCTCAGCGTCTGGAAGTTCGCGCCGAACACGGCGGGCACACTCGCGCGGGACTGCCCCGTCGAATCCTTTCCGTCGATCTCGTCGATGAGCGACTGCACATGGAGGTTGTCGAATGTTTCGGTGTGCGTGTAAAGGTCGGTATAGTCGGTGTTGGTTGCAGGATCGATCGAGTTGATTTCCGTGCGCGACAGGTCGTCAACACCCGTGCCCGAAGGCCCATTCAACCAGTCATAGCCCCAAGCGTGCTTATCCGCCCACGCGGTGCGCGCGCCCGTCATGTTCTGCTTGACCACCTCGAATAGCGTGTTGGTTTGCACATAATTGTGGGGATAAACAGACTGGCACACGCCGTTGACCAGTGCGTGCGGAATCGCCTGGGGATTGAATGCGCCTCCGCCGTTCAGATGCGTCAGCGCGCCGCCGTTTTCTGCGTCAATGCCGGTAGTCTCGTCGAATACAACGTTCCAACCCTGCTTGCCCGTGCAGTTGACATCGGAAGGAGCGTAGAGCGTTCGGTCGTACGACACGTCGTAGAAAAGTCCCGCTGTTTTCGGCGAGCCGCCGGTCACCAAGGCAGCGAGCCCTGGAAACGAGTCTGAAAGACCAGGCGTGTATGCGTTCGTATAGGTGGTCCCGGCTTTGGCAAGCAAAGCGAGATTGGGACAGGCATTCGAACCAATGCAACGCGCCACATCCTGCTCATGCAAGCCGTCGAAGCTTATCAGCAATACATGCTTTACCGCATCATGCCGATGCTCATCATCCTCGCCGCTGCGCGCAACGGCAGCCTGCGAATAGAGCCCACCCAGCACAACGCCGGCGCTAATTGCAGCCTGCACCCGCATCCATCTCCTGATCCTTTTCATGTCCTGTCCTTTTGGCATGGTCGCGAAAGATTCGGTAATACGGGCATGAATGTGCAGTGAATTTAAGTCTTCCCGATGAATTGGTGCTTTCGGTTTTCTGACGTTGCACCAGCCTTACAACTCGCGAGGCGACCGGCAACCAATAGCCACGCGAGCAGCCGTGCGCGCAGGCTTCGCATCATGATTGACTTTCCGCTTTCATGGCGAGCCGATTTCCTTAGAGGAAGTCCATGCTGACCGCAGCAATCGATCAGTTTCGGTACGCGCGGCCAAGCTTCAAATCGGTTACAGGTATAGCGTTCGGCCAATGCACACCATAAATAACTTTTACTTTCCGATTCTCCTTCACGCGCCCATTGTGTGAACCGTACTGCCGGTCCCTAAATACCATTTCTTAAGATTCCTTAAGGAATGAGTTCCTAGTCAAATAAACGGAAAGGAGACGAGTCGATGGAAAAGCGCCTGATTACCTTGATGCTGCTCGGTGTGGCCGCGTTGGCCGGTTGTGGAGGAGGAGACAACGTGAGCGGCCCGACGCCGCCGAAGCTAGTGACCAATATTCTTGTTCCGAATGCGTCGAGTCCTTCGTTCAGTTTCGATATCGGCTATGTGGAGGCTGGCTCCTACTTTCTGGCCGACCGCAACAACAAAGCCATAGATGTCGTGGACACGAAGTCCAACACGCTCGTCGCGCAGATCCCTGGACCGTTCACCGGTGCGGGCGCAACCACAAATGAGTCGGGTCCCGACGGAATCGTGGGTATTACCGGAACGAACACTCTGTATGTCGGCGACGTCGACTCTGTGAAGGTCATCAATACAGCTACGCGAAAGACAGTCAACACAATTGCCATTAGCAGTTCCGGTTCGCGCGTCGATGAGGGCTGCTACGATCCGGACGATCATCTCGTCATGTACGCAAGTCCGGGAGAGTCACCGCCTTTCGTCACCTTCATTTCGACGCAGACTCAACAAGTCGTGGGCAAACTGCCTTTTAACGGTTCGTCAGAGCTCGAAGCGTGCACCTACGATCCGGCCTCGAAGAGCTTTCTCATCAACAACGACGGGACAGCGACCAATCCCGACGGCGAACTGGATGTCATCACCGCGAGTTCGGCGGCGGCCGGAAATCCATCGGTCAGCAAGTCGTTTCCGCTTGGCAAATGCGCGCCCGCGGGCATCGTGCTCGGACCGAATAACGATGTGCTGGTTGGATGCGATCCGTCACCGGGCGATCCGCTCATTACGCTCATTCTGGATCGCACGAGCGGCGCAATCCGCGCAAGCCTGCCATTTGGCGGCGTGGATCAGGTTGGCTACGATCCGGTTTCCAACCGCTATTTCCTGCCGGCGCGGCATTACGTGACAAGCGGTACTGCTGCAGCGTCCGGCTTTAGTCCGCAAATGGCGGTTATCGATGGCGCGTCACGGCAACTACTATTCAAGATTCCGGTTGGCACAGGCGCGCACTCTGTCGCCATCGACAGCACGCTCGGACAGGTGTATGTGCCGTTCCAGGCCGGCGCGGCAGGCTTTCCGAACGGCGGCATATCAATGTTCTCGACGCACTAGCCGCGCACACCCCAGGCTCTGATCGTTTTGCAGGGATCGCTGAATCACCGAACGCGATCCCTCGCCCGTCATTCAGGAAAACTGACTCGCGGCCGAATATGGACCTCAAGGCGTGCGCGTCAACGCGATTCTGCCCGGCGCGCTCGACACGGAAATGTATCGCGACGTGACACTGCTGCTATCGTCCACGGCGGCGCTTCGATTACGCGTACTTGAGCGAGTTCAATGCGCATTCGCTGACGCGATCCTGCAATGGCAGAGTCATTCCCTTCATCATGGAAGCATCCGATAGAGCCGATGCTCCGGCAAAGTCGCAACGAGTTGCCAGCCGGCGAGCGTTTCGGAAAGGCGCCGGCGCGGATCGAATACGGCCAGGTAGACTTCAGAGAACCGGCTGTGGAGATCCGGAAATCTGTCCTGCAACTCGGCAGCCCATGCGCGCAACATGCGATCATCTGCGCGGAAAGCTGTCTCGCCGTTCTCGATATCGTCCTGGAACTTCCTCAATGCGGCATTCTCGCTGCGATAAAGCACCGGCTGCTGGCCGGCCTTCAAATAGAGGTCCGGCACCAGAACACCATCGAGCGTGGCGAGTGCGACGACTTTATCCAGGTAGGGATTCCAGCGTTCCGGGGCCGTTCTTGGTGACGGGTAAGTCGTATCCTGTTTGTATTGGAGCAGGACTGAACCTGACTTCAACGACGCGAAGGTATCCCTGTATGCCTGAATCCCCGGCTTTACCGAACGCCAATCGGAAGTGACCGTCGCAATGCGGAAGAGAAAGACAATCGCCAGCGCAAAAGCGCCGACATGTTGCAGGCGCGGTGCCGACGCGCGCACATCCACCAGTGCTGTCAGCAGGAATGCGAAGCTCAACGCGCATCGCTCGACAACGCCATAAGACGCAAATGCCGTAAACGGCGCAAATAGCGCGACGAGCGGGAGCGCAATAAGCGTTATCCGGCACTCGGGCTTACACGTCCACCATCTCAGTAGAAAGCCGGCGGCTAATGTCACGCCCAGACTCGCCAGAACCGCCACGTCGGCCTTCGGATTGCCTACGGCGAACACATCGAGCCAACGACTGACCTTGGCGAATATGTGAAGGAAACCAAAGTCGATAGACCCGCGAAGTCCGCCAGTACTGCTGTGCGCGAGCAATAGTACGGGTATGACCAACGGAACGAGGCTTGCGCTCGCATGCCTGAAGAGCCCTCTGCCAGTCAGCTTGCGCTCCTGCAGTAGACAGCCCAGTTCCCACGTTCCCGTCACGAGCGCGAAAACCGCCAACGGAAAAAGATGGCAAAAATATATGAGCAGCGCGCTGCATGATGAGACTACGATCCGCACCACCCACGCCCGGCGAAGTGCCACGTGCAAGGCAATAGCCCACAAGCAAAGGCCGAGGCCGAAGAGGAAATTGTCGTAACCGCGTATCAGGATCCAGTTGTAAAGCAGCAGGAAACTGACTAGCGGGAACCAGGACCAACGGCCGTTTATCGCACGACTGAGGACGAGGCAGCCCGAGGTTAGCAGCGCAAGCTCGACAACGATAAAGAGCCACGCAGCCCACTCGACTGGCATCAGCTTTGCGATCCATGGGACTGTCAGGTCCATTGCAAGATCCGGCAAGGCGTCCCAGTGAATGACGAAGTTGCCGGAGTAGGAACCTGGATGGGACAGAATGTCTATTCGGACGATGTTATAAAAATGCTGGCCCAATGGTGGAATCGACGTGACGAAGAGCGGCGACAAAGCTACGAGAGTGGCAATGAACCAGACGCCCCACAGATGCAAAGGCTTGCCGTTATCGGCGATTCCGTTTCTAGCAGTCATCGAAGCCCCTCCCGAGGCCATTCAAAGCGCTACATCCTCGTGTCCGCCAGCGGTCTTCCGCCGCCGCTGCCGCGTCAATGGATCGATCAACGTTACGGAAGTCAAACGAGTCAGACGACCTTGAGCACAGAGGTAGCGAAGGTTCTTATTTCGTCGAACTGAGTCACAAGTTCCAGACAGAGCACAAATCCAACCATCGCAGATAGTCCGGGATAGCGTTCGATCCAACGCAGCACATGCGTCGCGTAACGACTTCTCACGGCGTCGCGAGTCATGATGTAAGTGATGACAATGCCAATCGCAGCACCTGCCAGCAAGTCAGTCGGATAATGGAAGCCGAGGTAGGCGCGCGGAAGGCAAATAAAGATTGCAACGTATAAGAGCGCAAGCGTACCGACCCGGCGGGAAATGATAAAAATGCCTACCGCCACGGACATCCACAGCATTGCATGATCGCTTGGAAAGGAGCTCCACGCTGCCAGCATGCTTTCGCGTTCCGGGACAAATGGAAAGTGAAGGTGCAGTTCCGGCGAAAAGGCGGGGCGCGTCCGGAAAGGCAGAAAATGCGCTAGAAGCCTCCCCACGGAAAGAGCCAGCAGCCCGCTCACGGCCGTCGCGATGACAACCTCGCGTCTCCATTGCCGACGCTCCGCCGAGTGAAACCATATCCACCACAAGACCGGGATCAGCACGAGCCCCTTGAAGGTGTACATATTCGCGATGGCTTGCACCGCGTGGTTACAGAGCGTGCAGGCATTGAATCCGCTAAAGAAAGTCTCGATGCTGGTATCGAAGCCGTTCATTTTTTTGCGTAGACAATAAGGTTTGTGCTGGGAAAGGACGGTGTAAATCACCTCGCGAAGTACGCTCTGCCAACGAGCCATATGACCGACTCGCCATACACCCAGATTATGTGATTTGCCATCGTCACACGCCCTGCATCAACTGCGGAACGTGCGCTTGCGCACGCTGCGCGTCAGGAAGATTGCCCCTTTGGCCGATACAGTGGAATGCTGCCAGGTTGGCCCGTGCGAATGACGGAACGCGGATACCGTGGCTCGCGAGACCTCCGCGCGCGATGTCGACACCCTAAAACCCGTGGACGAGTTGAGCACATTCACGACTTTCCTTTTCGAAAGCTGATGAGTCGCTGCGCTCTGAGAGAAAGGACAGGCTAGCCGGTATTCACGCCCCTGCCTTGGCTGGCAGATAGAGCAACAGCACGCTGACGAGCAGCAGTGCCGCGCCGAGGACGATGCGCAGCGAAACGGCTTCGCCCGATACGACGCCAAAGAGGAGGATTTCCAGAATCGTCACCGCAACCATCAGCGGATAAGCCACGCTCAGTTCGACTCGCCTGAGTGCGAGCGCATAGAGCGCGAAGCCCGCACCGTAGGCCGCTATCGCCGCCAGTCGATACAGGAAAGGCCGACCGGTCATGCCGAACAGCAACGCGCTATTGTCGACGCGCCCCGCGAGCCGCAAAAGAACACTCGCCAGGGCACTGCACGTGCCGCTCATAAACAGGAAGAAAAATTGCATAGTAGGCAGGAGAAAGTCAGCTTGCGGCGACTACCGTAGCCACGCAAAGGCAGACCACGAGCAGACTGAGGCGATTCCTGATGGTGAATACGATCGGGTCGTCGTGCATTTCGCCGCGAAAAGCCAGCATCCATACGCGGCTGATCCAGAAGAGCAGCAGGCCGAATAGCAACCACAGTGCGTGAGGGTGCCGATAGAGCAGGCGTACGTCGGAGGAATTCATATAGAGCGCGAGAACCAGTACTGCGACATAGCCGGAAGCCGTGCCGAATGAACGCAGAATAGCCATGTCTTGCGTTACATAGCCGCGTCCCACTGCACAGACTTTCGCCTCACGCAACAGCGCGTCGAGTTCGGCGTAGCGCTTCACCATGGCGAGACTAAGAAATATGAGGATCGAAAACATGATCAACCAATCCGACAGCGGAATGTCCCCCGCTGTACCGCCGGCCACGACGCGGGCGGTGTAGAGCGCCGCGAGGACAAAGACATCGATAAGCATGAACCTTTTCAGGCTGAGCGAATACGCGAGCGTAGTGGCGAAATAGCCAGCCAGTACCAGTTGAAACGTGGGATGCAGTAGTAGCGCAAAGCCCGCAGAGGCGACGATCAGCGCAAACCCCAGCAACATGCCGAAAGCGAGAGATAACTGTCCGGATGCGAAAGGCCGATTGCGCTTGTGTGCGTGACGTCGGTCCGCGTCGAGATCGAGCATGTCATTGAGCAGATATACGGCCGACGCGCAAAAGCAGAAGGCGAAAAAGGCGATGCTCTCGTCTCTCACAGTGTCAGCTTCGGTAAAACGATGCGACGCGAGCAACGGCACGAAAATCAGAAGGTTCTTGACCCACTGGTAGATACGCATTTCCCTGACGGTAAGGCCGATGAGCGAGCGCCGCTCTTCGAAGAAGACGACCGTATGGTTAACCATCTCGGCCGCCTCGGCGGTATGGCGGGTTCCTACCACGATCGCCCGCCTGCACTCTTTCCAGACCGGCACGTCGGCCAGCGCGTTGCCGCAATAGTCGAAACCGTGAGAGCCGAATTCGTCCGACAATGCTGACGCCTTGTGATCGCCAG
Organism: Burkholderia sp. WSM2230; assembly: GCF_000472445.1. Taxonomy (GTDB): domain Bacteria; phylum Pseudomonadota; class Gammaproteobacteria; order Burkholderiales; family Burkholderiaceae; genus Paraburkholderia. Next base: position 668,667 of record NZ_AXAJ01000001.1, on the reverse strand, counting down.
ACAGATTCAGCGCCTCATTGCTCGCGAGAATCCCTTTGAAGAAACCAAAATGTAAGGCTATTTGTTCTGCAAACCTTCGGTTTGCAGCGGTGCATAAATAGAGGTCTCTGCCGTAGGAGCGTTCTTCGCGCAGGAATTCGACGAGGCGCGCGTTATAGGGCAGCAAGGTCACGTCGATTGCCACGCGCTGGGCGATCTGCTCTTTCAGATAGGCTTTGCCGCGAAACAGCCAGCCAATACAGAACAAGGCATACAGTGGATTGCGCTTCACAAGTACCAGGAATGATTCGACAAGAAGATCGGTACTTGTCAGCGTGCCGTCAAGGTCCACGCAAAGGGGTACGCTCGCTTGAGCCATCATTACCTCGTGTTAGTCTGCCTGGATGCCGATACTTCCACGCTACAAGCACTGCACACGTGTCCCCTTTCCAGAATAGCCGTCCATCAGTTCCACTCTGTGCGGCAGGACACATTTGTCGTCGCGTCCGGAAAGCGAACTGCTGCATGCATGGCACCGCTGACTCAACCGGACGATGACACCCAGCGGGAAAAACCTGATCGCGTCATATCGGGTCGCCATGCTCGTGGCGGGCTCTGTACCTGCGTGACGTGCGTTTGATCCGGCTGCAGTCTTTGCCCTTTTGGCGCAATGCAATCCAGAACAAATTGGTTCTGGCGCCGCGCATTGGCCCGTAGGATCGGTCTAAATATCATCCGACCGATTCAGCCGATGGCGATTTACCTCGACGACACGCAGCGCAACGCAATCGCCACGCTCGCAAAAAGCCTCACATGGCGCACGCAATGGCCGACATGGATACTGATCGTCGCGATCTACGGCGGTTGGTTCGGTCTCGCCCTGCATGCTCGCGAGCTCGGCGTGCCGCTTGCCACCGCCCTGCTCGCAGGGTTCAGCGCCTGGTACATGTCGTTGCAACATGAACTGCTTCATGGTCACCCCACCCGCTGGCCGCGCTTGAATGCGTTGCTTGGTTTTGCGCCTCTCGCGGTGTGGTTTCCTTACCGCGTCTATCGTGAATCGCATCTTCAGCATCACGACGATGCACACCTGACGGAGCCGGGACGCGATCCGGAAAGCTACTTCGTGGACAGTGAGACATGGGAGCGGGCTGGATGGGCGATGCGCGCGCTGCTCAATTTTCGCAACACGTTAGTCGGCCGCTTGCTGGTGGGACCGGCGTTTGCCATTGCGGCAACGGCAGCCGAGGCGCTGCGCAAAATCAGGCGCGGCGATCGGCGAGACGTACCCGCATGGCTCGCGCACTTCGCCGCATTGGCCGTGCTCATTGCATGGCTGCAGTACGTTTGCTCGATTCCGGCATGGACGTTCGTTGTCGGCGTCGGGTATGGGTCGCTGTCGCTCGGCTCACTTCGCTCATTTCGCGAGCATCGCGCAGCGCACGACTGCGGGCACCGTACGGTTATCAATGAAGCAGGTCTGTTCTGGCGGCTGCTGTACTTGAATAACAACTTTCATCTGGTCCACCACGACTTGCCGCATTTGCCATGGTTCGGGTTGCGGACCGTTTATGAAGCGTCGCGCGAGCAGTACATTGAACGCTCAGGAGAGTTTCTCGTCGCGGGTTATAGCGAATGGGTCAGGCGCTACGCGTTGGCCGCGGCAGAGAATGCGGTGCACGACAAGCTGGCAGATTTGCAGCGGCCTCGAATGGAAGGTTCGCGTGGGTCGCGAGATGGTGTTGACGCCGTACGCCGGGGCGATTCGCGAACGCACCGGAGTCTGCCGGCCGCATATCGACAGCACGAGTTGCCTGAGCCAACGGTTAACGTTGTGTCCACGTCCGAACCCGCGCCCTCGCCCGCCCGCGACTGGCCGCGTTGTGCGCCGGCGGCACGATCTCCGTGAGCAATTCATCGTGCAAATCGCGCAATACCTCGACGAACGCGGACGCCAGTCGCTCGCGCGGCCGGTGCGGCGGGAACAGCAAATAGGTCTGAAAGCGCGTGGCCGGCATGAATGGACGAATCGCAATGTCGGGCCCCGCATAATCGCGCGCGACGATCGGGTGCGCGAGCGTCACGCCCATGCCGTGCCGCACCATCTCGCAGCACATGGCTGTGTATTGCGCCTCGATGGCGAGCACGCGCTGCACGCCCGCACGCTGGAACACTTCGTCCATCAGCGCGCGCGTCCCGTCGCCGTGACATAGCGAAATGAACGACTCGCCTTCAAGATCTTCGGGCTTGATGCTGCGCCTGGCCGCGAGCCGATGCGCGGCCGGCATCACGCACACGGCTGCCACGTCCGAGAGTTGCTCGACCTCGCAATCGGATGCCTCGCTCACGTAGACGGCCACGCCAAGGTCGCAGAACTGAGAAGCCGTCCAATGATTAACGGTGGCCGACGTGTTCACATGAAGCGACACGGTCACATCGGGAAATTGTTCGACGAACCGCTTGATCGCATGCGGCACCAGCGTCATGCCCGCCGACGGCATGGCCGCGATGCGCAAGCGCCCGCTGCCCAGGTTGCGGATCTGCGCGGCCGCGTTGGCGAGGCCCTGTAGACCGACGAAAGCCCGTTCGACCTCGCGGAAAAACGCCTGTCCCTCGCTAGTCGGAATCAGCCGCACGCCGCTGCGCTGAAAAAGCTGTAGCCCCGTGTCGCGCTCCAGTTGCGCGATGAGGCGGCTCACGTTCGGCTGCGAAGTGAACAGCGCCCTCGCCGCCGCGGTCATCGACCCCGACACCATCACCGCGCGAAACGCCTCGATATGCTTCAGGTTCATGCGTGTTTTCCCCAGGCAGTGGCCGGCTAGTCCATATCATCCATGCATAGGTAGGTATTTTATTCGTATTGGACGACATGGTCAGCCGGCGCGACACTGCATTCCACCGACGGGCCGTGAAGCCCGCCCCACACATCGGAACTGGAGATCGTCGTCATGAAAAGAGCGCTGCATCGCCGCCTGTTCGCCCCGTCTGCCTCGTCCTTCACCTCGCTCGCCGTCATATCCCTCGCCTTGAGCCTCGCCGCGCCGCTCGTCGCACAGGCCGAGACCACGCTGTATGTCGCCAACGTGGGCGGCTCGAACGAGCAGCTTTACCGGCAGAAAATCATTCCGCCGTTCGAGAAGGCGCACAACGTGAAGATTGTCTACGTCGCGGGCAATTCGAGCGATACGCTCGCCAAGCTCCAGGCGCAGAAGGGCCACCAGCAGATCAACGTCGCGGTGATGGACGACGGTCCCATGTATCAGGCAATGCAATTGAACCTCTGCGCGAAGCTCGACGACGCGCCCGTGATGAAAGACGTCTACCCGCTCGCGAAACTCGGGCCTGGCGCGATCGGCGTCGGCATGGTGGCCACCGGTATCGGCTACAACGAGGAGGCCTTCAGGAAGGCCGGCCTGCCGCCGCCCGATTCGTGGAAGTCGCTCATGGATAGCCGCATCAAGGGCAAGCTCGGCGTCCCGCCGATCACCAACACCTACGGCCTGCATACGCTCGTGATGCTCGCGCGTCTGTCCGGCGGCGGCGAGAAGAACATCGACCCGGGCTTTACCGCGATGACGAAGCAGGTCGCGCCCAACGTGCTCTCGTGGGCGCCGACGCCCGGCGAGATGGACGGCCAGATGCAGGCCGGCGACGTGATCCTCGCGCCGTATGGCAGCGGCCGCGCGGTGGCATTGCAGAACACCGGCTTTCCGCTGAAGTTCATCTACCCGAAGGAAGGCGCGGTCGCGCTGCAGGTGGCGGCGTGCGTGGTCGCGGAAAACGCGCAGCCGCAGCTATCGCAGCAGTTCGTTCAGTACCTGTTGAGCCCGGAAGTACAGGTGCTGCAGGCACAAAACATCGGTCTTGGTCCGGTGAACCGGACAGTGAAGCTCACGCCCGAAATCGCCGCACGCGTGCCGTATGGTCCCGACCAGATCGCGAAGCTCACCGCAATGGACTGGGCGACCATCAACCAGCATCGCACCGAATGGACCGAGCGCTGGAATCGCTCTGTCGAGCGCTGACGTGCGGCACCGGCCAGTCCCTCGCGCGGCGCGCGAACCGATGAAGGAGCAAGGCGCATGGCCTTCCTGACTCTGCAAGGCATCTCGAAACGCTACGGCGATTTCACGGCAATAGAAAAGCTTGACCTGGATGTCGAACGCGGCGAGCTGCTCGCGCTGCTCGGCCCGTCCGGCTGCGGCAAGACCACCACGCTGCAAATGGTGGCCGGTTTCGTCTCGCCGACCACCGGCCGCGTTCTGCTCGACGGCCGCGACATCACGAACGAGCGTCCGGAGAAACGGGGCATCGGCGTAGTGTTTCAAAGTTACGCGCTGTTTCCGCACATGAGCGTGGCGGGCAACGTCGGCTTCGGGCTGGAAATGCGCAAGGTCAGGCGCCGCGAGCGCGAGGAGCGGGTGGCCGAAGCGCTGGCGCTCGTGCGCCTGAACGGTCTCGGGCATCGTTACCCGAAGGAATTGTCGGGCGGCCAGCGGCAGCGCGTGGCGATTGCGCGCGCCATCGCGATGGAGCCCGAACTGCTGCTGCTCGACGAGCCGATGTCGAACCTCGACGCCAAGCTGCGCGAGGAGATGCACATCGAGCTTCGCGCGATCCAGAAGCGCCTCGGCATCACGACGATTCTCGTCACGCACGATCAGGTGGAGGCGATGACGATGAGCGACCGCATCGCCGTCATGCATCGCGGCGTGATTGCGCAACTGAGTACGCCCTACGACGCGTACGAGCGCCCCGCCACGCCGTTCGCCTCGACGTTTCTTGGCCGCACCAACACGCTGTCCGGCGAAGTGTTGCGCCGCAATCCGCGCTGCGCGATCGTCGCCGTGGCGGGCGCTACGCTGCATGTGCCGCACGAAGGCCGGCACGTCGACGGCGCCGTGCATGTCTATATCCGCCCGGAGAAAGTGCATCTTGCCAATGGCGATGCCCGCGTGCGCGGGCGCATCACGACGCGGGTTTTCGTCGGCAATCAATGGCTGCTCGAAGTGGACACCGCGCTCGGCAAACTGCGCGTCGCGCAGCCGAATCTCGGCGCACCGCCGCCCGGCGAAGGCCACGAAGTGGGCCTCGCATGGACCGACGACGACCTGCGCGTGCTGACGCAAGACGGCCCGGAGACCGCTCATGGCCACGCTTGACGACGACCGCGCCGGCGCCGCGCCGTGGCTGCTGTCGGGGCCCGCGTTGCTGCTTTTCGTCGGCCTCTTGCTGGTGCCGCTCGTGCTCACGCTGATGCTGTCGTTCCGCGTATTCAGCGACACCGCCGGCGTCACCTCCGCCTATACGCTCACGAACTACTGGCAAGTGGTAAGCGATCCTTACTATGGCGCGATCTTTCTGCGCACCGCGGGGCTCGCCTTCGCCGTCACGCTGTTGTCCATCGTGCTCGGCGTGCCCGAAACGATCGTGCTCGCGCGGATGAAGCGCCCATGGCAGTCGCTATGTCTGCTGATCGTACTCGGACCGCTGCTGATCTCGGTCGTGGTGCGCACGCTCGGTTGGCAGATTCTGCTCGGCAACAACGGCGTGCTCAACAACGCGCTGCAATCGCTGCACATCACCGACGAGCCCATTCGCCTCGTCTTCACGATGACCGGCATGATCATCGCGCTCACGCATGTGCTGGTGCCCTTCATGGTGATGTCCGTGTGGGCGACGATGCAAAAGCTCGACCCGCAAGTGGAATGGGCCGGCCGCTCGCTCGGCGGCTCGCCGTTCGCGGTATTCCGCCGTGTGGTGCTGCCACAGATCATGCCGGGCGTGCTGTCGGGCTCGATCATCGTGTTCGCGTTGTCGGCGTCGGCATTCGCCACGCCCGCGCTGATCGGCGGACGGCGCCTGAAAGTGGTCGCCACCGCCGCTTACGACGAGTTCCTCGGCACGCTGAACTGGCCGCTCGGCGCGAGCATCGCCGTGCTGCTGCTGATCGCCAATGTGGCGATCGTAATGGGCTGCAGCCGCCTCGCCGAGCGCCGCTTCAAGCACATCTTCGACTGAGCTAAGGAGAGCGATCATGAAACAGAACGGCATGGCCGGCCTCATCTATAACGCGTTCTTTCTGAGCTTCATTCTCGCGCCGCTCGTGGTGGTGATGCTCGTGGCGTTTACCGACAAGGGCTTCATTTCGATGCCCTTCGATGGCGCGTCGCTGCGCTGGTTCCGCGCGATCATCGAGAACGGCGACATCGTCGCGGCTTTCTGGCTGTCGGTCCGGCTTGCGTTCGCGGCGGCGACCATCGGTGTGCTGCTCGCGGTGCCCGCCGCGCTCGCCATTGCGCGCTATCGCTTTCCCGGCCGCGCGGCGCTCACGAGCTTCTTCCTCTCGCCGATGATGATCCCCGCCGTCGTGCTCGGCATCGCGTTCCTGCGCTTTCTTTCCCTGCTGCATCTGTCCGGCTCGTTCTGGTCGCTGGTCTGCGCGCACGTGGTGATCGTGCTGCCGTATGCGCTGCGTCTTGCGCTCTCGTCGGCAGTCGGGCTCGATCGCGATGCGCAACGCGCCGCCCTCTCGTGCGGCGCGAGCCGCTTCACCGCCTTCCGCCGCGTGGTGCTGCCGATGATCCGCACCGGCGTGGCGGGCGGCTGGGTGCTCTCGTTCATCCAGAGTTTCGACGAACTGACGATGACCATTTTCGTCGCGACGCCCGGCACCACCACGCTGCCCGTCGCCATGTACAACCAGATCGCGCAGACGATCGACCCGCTCGTCGCTTCTGTGTCGGCGGTGCTGATTGTCGGCACGGTCCTGCTGATGGTGCTGCTCGACCGCATGGTCGGACTGGACCGCATTCTGATCGGAGAAGCTCAATGACGTCTTCAGGCACCGCCGGTTCCGGCGCGCTCGCGGATGTGATCGTGGTGGGCGGCGGCCTCGTCGGCTCCGCCGTCGCATACGGACTCGCCCGCGAAGGCGCGCGCGTGACCGTGCTCGACGAGGACGACGGCGGCCTACGCGCCTCGCGCGGCAATTTCGGCCTCGTCTGGATTCAGGGCAAGGGCTACGGCCTGTCTCCGTATGCGCGCTGGTCCCGCAGTTCCGCCACGCGCTGGCCGCAACTTGCGCAGGCACTGCTGCAGGAATCGGGCGTGGATGTGGCGTTGAAACAGCCCGGCGGCTTTCACTTCTGCTTCACCGACGGAGAACTCGCCGAGCGCGACAAGCGCCTTTCGACGCTGCGCGCCGAACTCGGCGATTACCCCTACCAGATGCTCGATGCCGCAGAAGTACGCGCGCGCATTCCGCAGATCGGCAGCGCGGTGATCGGCGCCAGCTACTCGCCGATGGACGGCCACGTGAATCCGCTCAAGCTGCTGCGCGCACTGCACACGGCGATGCAGGCGCGCGGCGTGCGGCTCGTATCGGCGGAACGGGCGCAGCGCATCGAGCCGCAAGGGCAAGGCTTCGTGGTGCATGGCAAACGCGGCACTTATCGTGCCGCGAAGGTGGTCCTCGCCGCGGGACTCGGCAATCGCACGCTTGCACCGTTCGTCCAGCTCGAGGCACCGGTCGCGCCGAATCGCGGGCAGGTGCTGGTGAGCGAGCGCGTCGCGCCGTTTCTCCACTATCCGACGCTCAACGTGCGGCAGACCGATGAGGGCAGCGTGCAGTTCGGCGATTCGATGGAAGAAGTGGGCTTCGACGATTTCACGACGACGCCCGTGCTTGCCGACATCGCCCGTCGCGGCGTGCGCGCTTTTCCGATGCTCAAGCATGTGCGGCTCGTGCGCATGTGGGCGGCGCTGCGCGTCTACAGCCCCGACGGCTTTCCCATCTACGACCAGTCGGAAGCACACCCGGGCGCGTTCGTGGTCACCTGCCATAGCGGCGTGACGCTCGCCGCCGCGCACGCGCTGCGCGTCGCACCGTGGATCATGGGCGCGCCGCTGCCCGACGAACTGCCCACCTTCTCCGCGCGACGCTTCGAGCACGCAACGCAACTGACTCCTGCTCATTGAATCCGACATGACTACTCGATCGACTCAAACGCCCGACCCGGCGCGCATTCAAACGCCGGCACCCACGCTGTTCAGACCGTTGCCGGGCGCAGATGCCGCCGCGACCAACATTGCGATCTGGTTCAACGAGCAGCCGTTGACGGTGCCGAGTGGCCGCTCCGTTGCGGCGGCGCTGCTCGCCGCGGGCGTAGCGCGCTTTCGCGCGACGCCTGTCTCGGGCGCACCGCGCGGGCCGTTCTGCATGATGGGCGCGTGCTTCGAGTGCCTCGTCGAGATTGACGGCGTGCCGAGCCGCCAGGCCTGCATGGTCGAGGTGAAAGCCGGCATGCGCATCCGCTCGCAGGAAGGCGCGCGCGACCTGCCTCCCGCGAATCGCGCCGATGCATCGCTGGAGAACGCCCATGGCCGCTGATTTCGCAACCCAGGCCGTCGACGTGGTCGTGGTGGGCGCCGGTCCCGCAGGCCTGAGCGCGGCGACGCGCGCAGCGCGCGCGGGCCTTGCGACCGTATTGATCGACGAACAGGACGCCGTGGGCGGCCAGATTTATCGCGCGATCGGTCGCGCCGATGCGCGCCGCAAGGAGATTCTCGGCCCCGATTACGCGGCCGGGGCCGCCATTGCCGACGCCTTCGCCGCGTCCGGCGCGCGCCATCTGACCAACGCAACGGTGTGGCAGGTCACGCGCGAGCGCGGCGTCAATTATCTGAAGGACGGCAAGATCGGCAGCTTCGACGCGCAACGCGTGATTCTCGCAAGCGGCGCGCTCGAGCGGCCGTTTCCAATTCCCGGCTGGACGCTGCCCGGCGTGCTGACGGCGGGCGCCGCGCAAATTCTCCTGAAGAGCGCCGGCGAAGTGCCCGCCGCGCCGCCCGTGCTCGCGGGCTGTGGACCGCTACTTTATCTGCTCGGCTGGCAGTACGTGCGCGCCGGCGTGCCGATTCGCGCGCTGGTCGACACCACGCGTCACGAAGACCGCTGGCGCGCCAAGCGTCACATGCTCTCGGCGTTGCGCGCATGGCCTTTCCTCAGCAAGGGCTTGCAACTGATTCGCACGCTGCGCGATGCAGGCGTGCCGATCTTCGAAGCGGCCGACGATCTGCGCGTCGAGGCGCGCATCGGCCATGATCAGGTCGAACGCGCCGCCGCTCTTCACTTCACGACGAAAGGCGCGGCGCATCGTATTGAAGCCGACGTGATCCTGCTGCACCAGGGCGTCGTGCCGAACACGCAGTTCACCCAGGCGTTGCGCGCATCGCACCGCTGGGACGACGCGCAGCTATGCTTCACGCCGGAACTCGATGCGTGGGGCGAGCTGGACGTGCCCGGCATTTTCGTCGCGGGCGACGGCGCGGGCATTGGCGGTGCGCAGGCGGCTGCCCTGCAGGGCGAGCTTGCGGCACTCGCGGTGGCCGCGCAGCTTGGCGCGATCAGCGCGGCGGACCGCGATGCAAAAGCCGCTGTGCATCGCCGCGCGTTGGCGGGCGTCATGCGCATCCGGCCGTTTCTCGACAGCCTCTATCGTCCGCGCGACATCAACCGCATTCCGCGCGACGAGACCATTGTTTGCCGTTGCGAGGAAGTTACCGCCGGCGAGTTGCGCAAGTTCGTCGGACTCGGCTGTGTCGGGCCGAATCAGGCCAAGTCGTTCGGACGCTGCGGCATGGGACCATGCCAGGGTCGCATGTGCGGTCTCACGGTGACGGAAGTGATCGCCGACGCGCGGCGCGTGTCGCCCGCCGAAGTCGGCTACTACCGCATCCGTCCGCCAATCAAGCCGCTTACGCTCGGAGAACTTGCCGGTGAGTGACGCGACTGTTCTCGAGGAAGCCGATGTCCTCGTAGTCGGCGGCGGGCTGCACGGCACGAGCAGCGCGTTTCATCTTGCACGACGCGGCGCAAAGGCGATCGTGCTCGAAGCCGATTACGTCGCGCGTCATTCGTCGGGCGTGAACGCGGGCGGCGTGCGCACGCTGGGGCGCCCGCTGCCCGAAATTCCGCTCGCATTGATGTCGCGTGAAATCTGGCACGGCATGGCCGATCTGCTCGGGGAAGACGGCGGCTTCGTCGCGTCCGGCCAGTTGAAGATCGCCGAAACCGACGACGAACTCGCCGCCTGCCGCGAGCGCGTTGCACTGCTGCAATCGCACGGCTTCACGCACGAAAACGTGATCGACCGGGAAACCGTGCTCGAACTCGAACCCGCGCTCGCGCGCCATGTCACCGGCGGAATCTGGGTCGAGCGCGACGGCTACGCGCTGCCCTACCGGACAACGACAGCGTTCCGGCGCGCCGCCGAGCGGCTCGGCACGCGTTTTCTGGAAGGCACCGCCGTGCGCCGCATCGAGCAGCGCGGCACGCGCTGGCTCGCGCACACGCCGGGCGGCACGTTCAGCGCGCAAAAACTGCTGGTGACCGCTGGCGCGTGGTCCGGCGAACTCGCGAAGCAGGTCGGCGAACCGGTGCCGGTGCATCCCGAAGGTCTGATGCTGATGGTCACGCATCGAGTCGCGCCGTTCTGCCGGGCGACGCTGGGCGCAACCGGCAGGCCGCTGTCGTTCAAGCAGTTCGACAACGGCACGGTGGTGATCGGCGGAAAGCTGATCGGCATTGCCGATCTGGCCAACCGTCACGGCGAGGTCGATTTCGTGCGGCTCGTACGCAGCGCGCGAACCGTGACCGACCTGTTTCCGCATCTGCGTAACCTTGGGGTGAACCGCGCCTGGGCAGGCGTCGAAGCGTTCACAGAAGATGAACTTCCCGTCATTTCCGCGAGCCGCAAGGCGTCGGATCTGTATTACTCGTTTGGCTATTGCGGCAGCGGTTTTCAGCTCGGGCCCGGCTGCGGAAAGCTGGTGTCCGAACTGATGCTCGACGGCACACCGTCCCTTTCGCTCGATGCATTTGCAATCGACCGTTTCACAAGCAATGCGGCCTCTTGCGACGCGCGCGCCACGCACCTCGTCACGACGCATTGAGCCATTGCACTGTTTCCTGCTTTGCCGCGCGTTTTCACTGAGCGCGCGCGGCGGCTTCGTTCGACCTCAACCCGAGAGATTCTCATGACCGATATCGTTCGTATCGAAACCAATCAACGTATGAGCCGCGTCGTCAAGGCGGGCGGCCTTGTGTTCGTCGGCGGCCAGACTTCGTCCGATCACGCGCCGGATGTCAAGCTTCAGACCGCCAAAGTACTCGAGAAAATCGACGGCTTTCTGCACAAGGCCGGCATCGACAAGACGAGACTTGTGTCCGCGCAGGTCTGGCTCGCGGACATCGCACGCGATTTCGCCGGCATGAACGAAGTGTGGGACGCGTGGGTTCCGCAAGGCTGCGCGCCCACGCGCGCGACAGTACAAGCCCGGCTCGCCGCGCCGGAGCTGCTGGTCGAGATCGCGGTAGTCGCGCTTGCCTGAGCGTGTTCGCCAAACCGCGGCGATCCACAAAACGATGACGAGCTGGCGACGGCGGCCACGCCGGCCGCCGTTGTCAGGCGCGAGCGAACGGCGTAGGCAGAAACCGCCGCAGTCCATGGCAATATGCGCGTGTCGGCCTCGCCTTTGTGCGGGGCCTGTCTTAACGCAACCGGAAGCCTGTCCATGGACGAAGACGCCCGCGCCTTCAACAGTCTGCGCCCGCGTTTACAGAAGATCGCTTATCGCATGCTCGGCTCCGTGGCTGAAGCCGAAGACATCGTGCAGGACGTCTGGCTGCGCTGGCACGCGGCGTCGCGTGAAGAGATCGACAACGCCGAGGCATGGCTCGTCGCGGTGACGACACGCGTGTCGATCGACCGTTTGCGCGCCGCCAAAACCCAGCGCGAACACTACACGGGCACCTGGCTGCCCGAACCGCAACTGAGCGGCTCGCCTGCCACTCCGGAGGAAGCCGTCGAGCGCAGCGACGACGTTTCCGTTGCGTTCCTGATGCTGCTCGAGCGGCTCACGCCCGAAGCGCGCGCGGCCTTCCTGTTGCGCGAAGTATTCGATGCGGATTACGACGAACTGGCGGCGGCAATCGGCAAGACCGAGGCAGCCTGCCGCCAGCTGGTGAGCCGCGCAAAAGCACAACTGCGCGACGAACGGGCGCGCCATGTCGTGCCGCGCGAGACACACCATCGGCTGCTGCGGATGTTCGCGCACGCTGTGGAGCGCGGCGACTTCCCGGCAATCAACGCGCTGCTCGCCGAAGACGCTCTTTTGATCGGCGACGGCGGCGGCAAAGTGCCGAGCGTGGTCAAGCCGATGCTCGGCGGCCGGCGAATCGCGCAGCTCTTCTATGCGGGTTCGCGGCGTTACGGCAGCGAAGTCAGCGTCAGGCCCGTGGTGCTCAACGGCGAGTGGGCGCTGCTGCGCTTTATTCAGGGCAAGCTCGAATCGGCGCTATCGTTCGAAACGGACAGCGAGCGGATCGTCCGCATCCTGGTGCAGCGCAATCCGGACAAGCTCGCTCGCCTTGCAGCAGCCTTCGCAAGCGATTGAGGCCGTACGCTTCGCGCAGCGCGGAATGGTTGTATGGCAAATGGCTGGATGACTAAACGGCGAGCTCCGGCCTCGCCAGATCTGGTTGGGTCCGCTTGCCTTCACCCTCGCCGGAAAACTCGCAGGCAATGTCACAAACCGCGCGACTGATACGTCTAGCCGGTTTTGGACTTCACGACTCGGCCTGCATGTCAGATTATCGAACTCCCCCGCCCGTCAGCAGCAGCCACGACCCGTTCGCAAGCAGCTTCGCGACCACATATGCCGGCGTCGTGTCGTTTCTCGCCGTCGCCAATGAAGGCAGCTTCGCCCGCGCGGGCGAGCGGCTCGGCATTGGCCGTTCGTCGGTGAGCCGCAACGTGCAGAAACTCGAGTCGCAACTCGAGGTGCGTCTTTTTCTGCGCACTACGCGCAAGACCTCGCTCACGCGCGAGGGCGAACTGTTCTATGAGCGCTGCCAGCCAGGCATCGAGCGCATCGTGGAGGCGCTCGACGGCATGCGCGAGCTGCGCAGCGGACCGCCGCGCGGTCATCTGCGGATTGCGTCGACGCCGGGTTTCGGACGCGGGATCGTCGCGCCCCTGTTGCGCGGTTTTCACGCGCGCTATCCCGGCATCACACTCGAATTGCTGCTCAACGAGCGCCCCGCGGACTTCACCACCGACCGCGTCGACGTGTCGTTTCGCGACGGACGCATGGAAGACAGCGGTATCGTCGCGCGTCAGCTGATTGCGATGCAGATGGTCGTTTGCGCGTCGCCGGCTTACGCGCGCGTTCATGGTTTACCGCGGCGCGTCGATGAGCTCGCGGAGCATCGCTGCATCAACTTCTGCACGGTCTCGGGGCGCGTCAAAGAGTGGGAGTTCAAGATCGACGGCCTTATCCAGCGGCACCAGCCCACCGCGCAACACACCTTTAACGACGCCGATCTGATTCTGCAAGCGGTGCTCGACGGGGTCGGCATCGCGCAGTTGCCGGCCTATCAGGTGCGCGGCCTGCTTCGCGAGCAGCGCCTCGTGAGCTGTCTCGCCCAGCATGCGCCCGACGGCAGCGGCCACTACATCTGTTACTTGAGCCGCAAGCACCTGCCGGCCCGCATCCGCGTATTCGTCGACTACATGACGGACGAGACGCGCGCGATGAACCTGCAATGTGTCAACACGGCGACGGCGGCGCCGGAGCTATCGATGGTCGGGTGAAGGCGCCTTGCTTGGGTAGCCGCGCGCGGCGCCCGTTCCCGGCGCCTGTTCCCGTCGATTGGTGCCGCGAGGGCAACACGGTGAGCCCGCGTAAATGCCTACCGCGACGCGGCGCTTGCGCCTACGATTGACGTCATGCGGCGCCTGCCGCCAACGACATGGGGACTGGATCATGAAGATCGTTATTATCGGCGGCACCGGGCTGATCGGCTCGAAGGCCTTGACCATTCTGCGCGATGCCGGTCACGAGGTGATTGCCGCGTCGCCGCGAAACGGCATCAACACCGTCACCGGCGAAGGGCTCGAAGATGCGCTGAACGGCGCCCAGGTGGTGATCGACCTCGCCAATTCGCCCTCGTTCGAAGACAAGGCGGTGCTCGAGTTCTTCGAAACCTCGGGGCGCAATCTGCATGCAGCGGAGGCCGCCGCCGGCGTCCGGCATCACGTCGCGCTTTCCATCGTAGGCACCGACCGCACGCCGGAGAACGGCTATTTCCGCGCCAAGGTCGCGCAGGAGAAACTGATCGAGGCCTCGGGCATTCCCTACACTATCATCCGCTCAACGCAGTTCATGGAATTTCTCGGCGGCATCGCGGCGTCCAGCGCGCAGGGCAACACGGTGCGTCTTTCGCCCGGCCTGTTCCAGCCGATCGCTGCGGACGACGTCGCGGCCATCGTCGCCGACGTGGCGCTCGCCGCACCGCGCAACGGCATCGTCGAAATCGCAGGGCCGCAGCGCGCGCCGTTCGACGAAATCATCGCCCGCTACCTGAAGTCGATTGGCGACCCGCGCGAAGTCGTGCGCGATCCGGAGGCGCTCTACTTCGGCGGCCGCGTCGACGAACAGTCGCTCGTGCCGCTCGGCGAGGCGCGCCTCGGCCGCATTGGTCTCGACGAATGGTTGCGGAGCCAGCCGGCGGCCGTCTGACGGCTGAGCGCGGGCGTGAGGCTGAGCCTGAGCATCAGCACAAGGACAGCGGCTCCCGAACTCGCCATTGCAGCGACGCACTAAAGCGCACACGCCTCGGCGGCATCAGGGTCTCGCCGGGCGCCGGCCGACGCTATCCGCTTGTGCGATGCTGCCCCGAGCACGTAAAAGCGCTATCTCACGACCTTCAGGCTGGCGGCCTTCTGCGCCCCTTCGAGCCGGTTTCCGCCCAGCGACTTGGCGCGGTATAGCGCCTCATCGGCGGCGGCTAGCAGTTCTGCAAGCGACTGCCCCGCATCCGCTGAATGCGTGAGGCCGATGCTGACCGTGGCCAGAATCTCCATGCCGTCCACGCGGTGCGAGACGGTCTGCGCGAAACGCGTGACAATCTCTTCGCCCACGGCTTTCGCGCGCGCTTCGTCGTGGCAAGGCAGGAGCGCGGCGAACTCTTCTCCGCCGATGCGCGCCAGCACCGCCTCGCGGCCCACCACGCCGCGCGCAATCTGCGCGAACGATTTGAGTACTTCGTCGCCGGTCTTGTGACCATAGCGATCGTTGAGCTTCTTGAAGTGGTCGAGGTCGAGCGCCAGCAGCGACAAGGGCCGGTTTTTGCCGCCCTCGCCGACCACGCGCTCGCCTTGTTCGAAGAACCATCGGCGATTGCCGAGACCGGTCAGGTAATCGGTTTGCGATTCCTGCAAGAGTTGACCATGGGTTTCCTCGCGGACGAGCTTGAGCAAGGTCATCGGCAGCACGACCGAATAGAGCACGCCCTCATACATGGTGATTGCGCTGGCAGTCAGCAACAGACCATTCCCATACCGCGCCGCGAGCCAGGGCAGAGCCAGCGCGCGGGTCGCATAAGTGAGCGCGTGAATGCCGGTCACTGCGACCGCGATATACCGCGACGGCAGCGCTTTGAAGTCGTCGCCTCGCAGCAGTTCTCGGGACGTCATGCCGCTCGCGAGCGCAATGGGAATCGCGCTCACGTAAGCCCATATCGTGCTCTCGGAGCGCGCGCCGCCCACCATCCATGTCAGCGCCATGACAAAGAGCAGCCCAACCGACGCGGCACGATATTGCCGGCCGCTCAACAAGGCGACGCCATGCAGGACCAGCAGATAACCGCTCAGAATGACCAGATTGCTGAGCGCAGAGCCCCACGGGCCGGGCACGTCACGGCGAAACACCGCCGCCGCGCAGCCGATCGCGAGCGTCGCATAGCCGGCTGCCAGCACTCTCAACTCCACACTGCGCCTGGGATGACTTCGGTGCTCCCACAGCGTCATGCCAGAACTGGCGAGAAGCGTTCCGATTATCAGGAGATAGAGGGTAAGGAGATCGACATGCATCGCTGACGGGAGGGTTCGACGCCGGCAAATTGCGGCGGCAGCGGCATTTTACAGTGCCGCTGCTCTTCACGATGCAGCCGGGCTGAACCACACTCCGGTTTGCAGCGACCCACCGGAATGCGACATAAAAAGTCGCAAAACGTTGTTATTCAATCGGTTTATTCCACAAACGCATCTGCTACCCTGAATCTGCCATTTCGTGCGAAGCAGCGCAGCTGCGCCGGCTTCGCCATTCCGTTGCAGCCGGTCTACGCAGCGAGGGCGTGTCGCGCATCGAGCGCGGCGTCTGCTTCCACGTATTCATTTTCAACCACGGCATGGAGCACGCGATGTTGGAACGGCTGGATTTGCGGTTCGCCCTGATTGGCGCCTTACTGATTCTTGCAGGCTGCGGCGGTGGAGGCGGCGGCGGCGCCTCCAACCCCGGCGCCAACGGCGCGGGCGCAGCCGCGCCGGCCCCTGCCGCGTCCGGCACGAGCGCGACCACACCAACGCTGGCCGCGGCGACGCCCGTGATCGACGGCACCACGCTTGGCGAATCGAACTGGCCGACGGGCTCCACGTCGTCGGGCGGAACCGGCCAGCCCGTCAGCGGGCTGAACTGCGCGCTGCGCAGCAAAACGTACACATACACGCATCTGTCCATCTACCAGAATGGCCGCCAACTGGCGCTGCCCGCCAACATCGGCAGCGTCGAGCCGACCATGGCCGCGCAGACCGGTTGCGCCTATCCGCTTCACACTGTCGACGCGAGCGGCAAGATCCGTATGGATACGACCACCGGCGCGTCATACACGCTTGGCCAGTTCTTTGCGATCTGGGGCGAAACACTGAGTGCCTCGAACGTGGCCGGCCTGAGCGGCTCGTCGATCACGATCTATGTGAACGACGGCGGCACGCTGTCCAAATACACAGGCGACCCGGCGAGCCTCGTGCTGCCGCCGCATGGCGAAGTCACCATCATGGTCGGCACGCCGTTGACGCAGATTCCCACTTATACGTGGACCGATCCGCCGCCCTTCGACCCGAATCCGATCACGCTCACCTACGGCGGCGTGGTCGGCACATCGTACTGGCCGAACGGCAACACGTCGACGGGCGGCACGGGCGCCGCGGTCGACGGTTTGACGTGCGCTGCCGGCATGGCCGAGCTGTATCACGTGCATGCGCATCTGGCGATCATCAAGGACGGCCAGTGGCTCGCGTTGCCGTCCAACGTGGGCATTCTTTCGCAGTGCAACTACGAGATGCACACGCACGACCAGACCGGCATCATCCATATCGAAACGCCGACGTTCAAGACCTTCACGCTCGGCCAGTTCTTCGACATCTGGGGACAGCCGCTCTCGAGTACGAACGTAGCGGGTATCACCGGAAACGTGGTGGCGTATATCAACGACAACGGCGATTCGCGCCGCTACATGGGCGACCTGCGCAATATCGAGTTGACCTCGCTGCGCGACATCACGTTGCAGATCGGCACGCCGGCTGTGAGCACGCTCGCGACTTATTCGTGGTACGAGCAGCAGTGATCCGGTAATCGCGGAGTGGCTGCGGGCTATGCGTGAAGGTTAATTGACATGCGCTGGCGCCGACTCTTTGCGGAGTCGACGCCAGGCGCGGCGCTCAACTATCAATTACTACACGAACGTGCGGGCACCGGCGCGAGCACCTCATGCGTGCCGCCCGCGCGCTGCGCTGCCTTGCGAAGGATGGTGGTGGAACGATGCACTTCGCATCTCGCGCGGGCTTGGCACTGCACTTGCGGCTCCTTTGCTTTGTCACCGTCCCGCGACGCAGATTACGGCTCGCCGACACATTAGCTAACTCCTTCCGGCAGACAACTGCTGAAGCGCCGCGAGCGACGCTATCATCAGATGGATGACGCGCGCCGCGCTAAAACGCCCGTCTTCAGCACAAAAAACAGGGAACTTCCGCAAAACGCATCAGGTCCACGGTCGTCGAGCCGCCAGTCGGGCGGCCTCGAATATCGAGGAGGATGTGTCCAATGAAAGAAGGACGTGTTGCCGCGCTCGATCTCGGTCGAGCGCTCGCGATCGTCGGTGTCGTTGCAGTGCACCTGTCGTTTCAATTCCCTCATCTGCCGCACGGCGTTGCCATAGTCGCGCGCATGGGCCAGTACGGCGTGCAGTTGTTCTTCGTGATCAGCGCCATCACGATCTTCATGACACTCGAAGCGGAGTTCGGGCGTTGCACCGGCGCGCCGCACGTCACATTGCGCTTCTATATCAAGCGGTTCTTTCGCATTGCGCCGATGTACTACGCGGCAATCGCCATCTACGGCCTGATCAGTTACGGCGCGGCACAGTCGGGTTACGAGCGCGCGTGGGTGCTCGGCGCACATGGCGCGACAGACATTCTGCTCAATGTGCTGTTTCTGCACGCGCTCTCGCCTAGCGCGATCAATAATGTCGTGCCGGGCGGATGGTCGATCGGCGTCGAGATGCTGTTCTATCTGATCGCGCCGCTATTGTTCTTCATCGCGATGAACCGTATGCGCCTGCTGATCGCAACGGCATTGCTGCTCGCGTTGTCGGTCGTTGCGTTGTCCACTAACGACTGTCACAACGGGTTCGTTTGCCATGTCAGCAACAACTCGTTCAACTATTTCTGGCCACCGGTGCAGGGGCCCTGCTTCATCATTGGAATGTGGGCGTGGTACGCGTTCCGTTCGCATCTCACCGGCACGGCGAGCGTCACACGGCGCACCGCGTGCGTGATGTTCATGCTCGCTGCGGGTTTCTCGCTGGTAACGGCCATGCTAGGTGTCTGGCTCGCCAAGGCGCATGAACTTGCCCCGGTTTTCGCCGCGTGCAGCGCCGTCGCATTTCTGTTGTTTGTTTGTTCACGGAGTGGCCAAGGCAGCGGAGAAGGCACTAGCGAACACCGTATACAGAGCGGCAGCAAGTTCGCCGGCACGCTCGTTCGTCGCTGCACCGGCGCGCTCGGCCGGGAGAGCTACGGAATCTATCTATGGCACTTCGTCTGCGTTTATGCCACGTTGCACTTCTTTCAGGACAGGTTCGGGCGAAGCGATCGCGAGACGTCTCTCATGCTCTTCATCGCAACGGTGCTCGCGGTACTCGCCATGTCGTATGGGTTCTCCCGGTTCTTCGAGCGAGTGATTCAGGACCGCGCAACGCGTCTATCGCGCAACCTTCTTGCTCAGGTCGATCAGCGCTTTCACAACAACGCTTCGCGCCGTTGAACAAGTCCAGGCACAGACGTTGCTACCGATGCGGGTTGGGTTGGCAGCTGGTTCGTGTCTGGACAGCCCACCGTTGCGCTGCAAATCTCGACTGTGCCTGTTCAGCCCGTACCGTTGCTATTTGCAACGCATGTTCCGCATTACAACCGGCGAGTAAAGTTCTTTGAAAGAGAGCATGTCTTGCCATGGCAGTCAAAGATGCTCACTAGCACACAGCCGCCTCATGAGGATGCGCACGACTCAGGTCATTTCGTCCAGTTCTACGAATCCGACGCGGGTTTGACAGAAGATGTGGGCGCCTTTCTGCTGCGCGCGCTGAACGCAGGCGGCACTGCCATTGTGATTGCCACTGCGCAACACCTCGCGTCCCTTACCTCGTGGCTGCATGCAAGACAGGCTGCGCTCACGGAATGCGATACGAACGATGCGCTGATCCTGCTCGACGCACAGGCAACGCTTGAGCGCTTCATGGTCGACGGCTGGCCGGACGAGACATTATTCATTTCGACGGTTGGCGCGCTCGTCGCGAATGCGGTGCAGCGCGGGCAGCCGCTCCATGCATTCGGAGAGATGGTCGCAATTCTCTGCGAGCAGGGACTCGGCGAAGCCGCACTGCGCCTCGAGGAACTGTGGAATCGCCTTGGCGAGCATCACAGGTTCTCGCTTTTTTGCGGCTATCCTGGCAGCCTGTTTCCGGGCGCCGAGCACACGCAGCTCTTTCGTCACATCTGTCACGCACATCATCACGTGCTGCCAGGCAGCCCGTTGCGCGACGCCGGCAACAAGGAACTGCATCTGCGGCTCGCATTGGCCGAGCAGCGCGCAAGATCGCTTGAAGATGAAATGAAGCGCCGAAGAACCGCCGAACATCAACGCGACGCAGTGCTGATGAATTCTCCGGTCGCGTCGGCACTTCTTCTGGGCGACACGCACACGTTTCAACTCGCGAACCCACGCTATCTCGACATGGTGAATCGCGACGACCTGATCGGCCGCGCGTATCTCGATGCATTTCCCGACGAACGCGGCGGGCCTATTGCCGCTGCGCTCCAGCAGGTATCGGCGTGTGGCGTGCCGATCGTGCATGAAGAATATCGGACCCGCGACGCCCGCGATCCGCTTTCAACGCGCGCTTATACGCTGCATTTCGAACCGTTACGCGCCTCGTCGGGCAGGGTCGAGGGTGTCATTCTCAGTGCAGTGGAAGTCACTGGATACGTCCGTGCTCGCGAGACGCTCGAAAAGTCCCGTGCGGACCGTGAGGTCCTGCTTCGCGAACTGCGCCAGGCGAATGGCGCAAAAGACGAGTTCCTTGCAATGCTCGGACATGAGCTGCGCAATCCGCTCGCGCCCATTGTCAGCGCGCTCGAACTGATGGGACGGCGCGGCACCGGCTCGAGTGCGCGCGAGCGGGCGGTCATTCAGCGCCATGTCGATCATCTGGTGCGCCTCGTCGACGATCTGCTCGACGTTTCGCGCATTATCCGCGGCAATGTCGAGCTGAATAAACAACTGGTCGACGTGGGTGAAGTAGTCGCGAATGCCGTGGAGATGACGAGCGTACTCATGCAACAGCGCGCTCATCGATTGAATGTCGAAGTCGATCGAACGCTGACATGTCTGGCCGATCCGATACGGCTCGCGCAGGTGATCGCCAATCTGCTCACCAACGCCGCCAAATACACGGAAATGGGCGGCGAAATCACGGTCAACGCTGCTGGCATTGACGCGAAGAACATTCGCATACGCGTGCGCGATAGCGGCATCGGTATCGCGCCCGATGTCTTGCCTCGCGTTTTCGATGCCTTCTACCAGGGCAAGCAGACAATCGATCGCACCCAAGGCGGCCTCGGCATCGGCCTCGCCCTCGTCAGGAACTTCGTGAAACTGCACGGCGGTCAGGTCGAAGCAGCGAGCGACGGGCCTGGCCGTGGCAGCCAGTTTACGATCGTGCTGCCGCGCGCGCCGTCTCGAGCGATGGCCGGCAGCGGCAAAGAAGACATTCGTGTTGCTGGGCCCGCATCATTAGTCATGCCGCGCCCAGAGCAAGACACCGGCGCGCATGAACGGCGCATTCTGCTCGTCGACGATAACGTCGATGCAGCGGAAGCACTCGCCGAACTGCTCAGAAGCTACGGCCACTTGGTCAAGACAGTCTACGATCCCAGCGCGGCGCTCGCGGAGGCGGCCAGTTTCCGGCCCGCTCTTTCCGTGCTCGATATCGGACTGCCCGTGATGGACGGCTACGAACTCGCCCGGCAATTGCGAGCGCGCGCGGGCGACTGGCAATGCGTGCTGGTCGCGCTGACCGGCTACGGTCAGAACGCGGACCGCGAACGCAGCCGCGCAGCCGGCTTCGACCATCACTTCGTCAAACCACTGCGACCCGCAGATCTGCTCGAAGTAATCGACCGCATTTCCTTCGACGCCTCAGGCGAAGTTCAATAGGCGCAACATTCGCGAAGTAAAGATCATTCGCTGATTAGCCACTTCACACTGTCCACTTCGGCCAATTTCTTTCGACTCCGAACGTTTCAAAAGCGAATGGCCGGCTTCAAAACCATTGCGATGTGCAACGCATAACCGGTCGATAACCCTCCCGCAAAAACGGCCAGTTTCATGGGATTGGGCCAAAACTCCTTCGTTTAGCGACGCCGTCAATTACACCAGGTCCGCTGCGTTAACCTCGCATTGTGATACATCGGAAAGCCTGGACTGGGCCCCCGAATGTAGCGCGAATAACCTACAGGACTCAAAAAATGACGACGACCAACTCAGTGCAGTTTCCGGGTGAAGCCGGCACGTCCGTGCCGCAGCTACAGACTCAATTGGCAGAGAGTACTGCGCCAGCGCGCCGGCAATCGACCCTGCGCAAAGTGAAGGAAGCAGCCAAGTCGCTGCTGCCGGCGCCATTGTTCCTGACTTTGCTGCATCACAAGGAAATAGGCCGCTATCCCAACCTGTTTCGCCCCACCACGTTCAATGAGAAGATCCTGCAAAAGAGCCTGCGGCCGGACCCGTGGTTCGCGGAGCTGACCGACAAGCTCACGGTGCGGGCGTATGTCGCGAGAAAGCTCGGAGAACAGCATGTGATTCCGCTACTGGCGGCACCGGACGTCTTCACGAGAGAAGTATTCGACGCGTTGCCGGATTCTTTCGTCATGAAGGCCAACCACGGCAGCAGCTATGTGGAGGTGGTTAGAGACAAATCGGCGCGCTCATTCGAACAACTACGGGAACTCGCTGATTACTGGCTGACGCTCGACTTCTATAAGATTGCGCGGGAAAAACACTACCGGCAGATCAAGCCACGCATCTTCTTTGAAAAACTGTTGCTGGACAACAGCGGCCAGATTCCTGCCGACTACAAGCTGCACTGCTTTGGCGGAAGAAGCGGACGACCGCTCATCTATATTCTGGTCATTTCCGACCGATTCGGCACGAACACGCGTGGCGACATTTACGACGCCTCCTGGAATCACCTCGATATGGCCATTGGTGCCTACAAACCGAGCCCCAAGCCCGCGCCGCGCCCCGAGAACCTGGACCTCATTCTTGCCGCCGCACGAAAACTATCTGAAGACTTCGACTATGTTCGCGTCGATCTGTACGCGCCGGACAACCAGATCTATTTTGGCGAGCTGACTTTCACGCCGGGCGCCGGCGTGCTGCCGTTCACACCGGACAAAGTCGACTACGAGTGGGGCAAACTCGTGCCCGACGCCTTCCTGTCCGCCCGGCCGCCTTTACCGACCCCTGTGCGAAGCACTGCGTAAGGCTTGCCGATTTTTCCGGCAAGTTTGCCGCGCGACGGCGCGCCGGATGGGCGTTTGTTCCCTGCTTTACCGAAGCGCAACCGAGCCGCCGAAAGCTGTGTTATCGACCGCACATATCGCATTACGTTTGTTGGCGACACAACGAACGGAAAGGTAAATTGGTTTGTGCCAATTCGGCAGAGATCCACGCAACCGGATACGCCGATGCGGGCGATGGTCGCCCCTACGCCGCGGTTGCGGTTCACGACAGTGGTGAATACATATGCAAAACGTGACGATCGTTATCTGCAATTACAACTATGGCCGCTTTCTCGCCCAGGCAATCGACTCGGCGCTTGCCCAGGACTATCCCGCAACACAGGTACTCGTGATTGACGACGGATCGACAGACGGCTCCCGCAACATCATTGAAAGCTACGGCTCCCGCATCAAGTCGCTCTACAAGCAGAACGGCGGTCAGGTCTCCGCTTATAACGACGCAGTGGATCTGATCGACACGGAATTCGTGATGCTGCTCGATTCCGACGATCTGTTGTATGCGCATGCGGTTTCCAAAGTCATGCGAGTGTTCGAGAGCGGCAACTTCGTCAAGGTTCAATTCCGGCTCGACGTTATCGATCGCGCAGGCAAGCCTTCCGGCACCTACGTGCCCCATTCGGCAGCTCCAAAAGACTGCGGCAGTCCGCTGCGTCAAGGCTGGTTATATCCTTCACCGCCGGCCTCGGGCAACGCATATAGGACAAGCGCATTGCGGAGAATCTTTCCTGTGCCCGAAGCCAACGTCAATCGGTACGGCGCGGACTTCTATGCGATTTACGGCGTTGCCTTGCTAGGAGCCGTCGCGACGATTTCCGAATCGCTCGGCGCATACCGCGTGCATCGCACCGAACATTCGGGAATCGATTTCGCGAACTCGGAAAGCACCGACAAAGCGCCGAAGGCGTTGACCATACGTTGGGCGATTTTGCGGCAGATGGCGCGCGCACGACTGGGTATCGAACTGCCGCTGTCGTTCTATGACTTTTCGCTCGAGAAGTCGTACTTCTGCTCTGCCGTCTATCAGGCGCCGTTTACCAAGCGCTGGCGGTGGGTTAGCCGCCAGTCGCACAGTTACTTCCGCTCAATTGTCGGCAACCCGTTCTGGAGCTACAAGAAGAAGATCGGCACGCTCGCCTTATCGAGTCTTTGCCTTTTGCCTTTTTCCGCACTCTCCGATTTCGCCGTTCGTTACATTGCCAACCCTCTTGCCCGGCGTCGCCTTTAGTCATCCGAACCAATTTGCCGCTTGCTGTCGCATTCCAGGGGAACGCATGCCCTTCGGCGCAACCCATCTCGCGTGGACCTCATGATGAACAAGTTCGTTGGCCTGGACGTGCTTCGTTTCGCACTCGCCGTTTATCTGATGGTCTTTCATTCGATACATCAGTATCCGCAGTACGTGACACTGCCGCTCGTCGAACTGGCCAATCTCGGCGGCTTTGCCACCAGTTCATTCTTCATTCTGTCGGGCTTCATTCTGGCCCACGTCTACTTTGGACGGACGACGGAATTGCGCGGCGGCACCCGCGAATTCTTCGTGAAGCGCCTGTCCAATCTTTACCCGGTGCATCTGATCGCTCTGGTCCTGGTGCTGCTCGTCTCCGTGGCAGGCACGCGCGGATTCAACCAGTTCGCACTGATGTCGCTCGACGATGATGAGCATTTCGTCACGCTAGGCGCGACCGAAACGGCCGTCAATTTCCTGCTGAACCTGTTTCTGCTACAGGTATGGTATCCGTTGTATGGGTCGGTGAATCCGCCGTCGTGGTCGCTTGCAACCCTGTTCTTTTTTTATCTCACGTTTCCGTTCTTTGCACCGCGCCTTCTCAAAGCCAGCAACAAGTATCGGCTTCTATTCGCGCTGTGGGTGCTTTACCTCACGGCGCCCGTGGTCGCGACGCTGATGCACTGGTACAGCCCCATTGCAGTCGGCATCGTCATGCGCAACCCGGTGCTCCGTCTGCCTGAGTTTCTCGTCGGCATTGTCGTGTATGGACTCTTTCGCGAGGGGCAGTTGAATGCGATATACGAGAGCCGGGCGAAGATCGTCGCCGCATTGCTCGTGTTTGCAGGCTCGTTCGCGGTGGCGGCATGGCTTGAGTCGCATGGATCGCTCAGCACGCGCTACGTCGTTCACAACGGCGCATTGATGCCGGCAGAGGTGCTGCTTGTCATCGTCTTCGCGGGGCTTGCGGTTCCCTCGCGATTCGCTGCGCTATCCACTCGCCTTGGCAACTCCGCGCTCTCCATCTTCGCGATTCATGTCCCGGTCTTTCTGGTTCTGATGAAAGTGCTGAAACTGCTTTCCATTGGCAAGTCGCCGCTGTGGTGCGCTTCGCACTTCTCCGAGTGCGTCGCGGCGTCGAAAGAAGTCATACCGGGCATGGCGACGTATCCGCTCTATCTGATCGGCACTGTGATTGCGGCCGTGTATTTCCAGGAGCGGCTGGTCGCTCCGTTAAGAGACTGGATTCGCAGCCGACTTCTTACGACGAGGCCGCGCGCTGCGGCGGCCCGTGCGAGAAGTCTTTGAGGATCCGGAGCCGCGGCAGGCCCAGCAGGCACCACATCTGCGGCGGGCGGCTCAGAGTTGCAAAGCCGCCGCTCAAAAGCTCGCGAACGAATGTATGAGCCGGTTAAAGGCGCCCGCGTTGGACACGTTCATGCCGTGCGATGCCCCCGCGATGGTCTGCCGGTCCGCGTAGTCGATCCACTGCGCGAGCTTTTCGACGTTGTTGCGGAACATGCGGGGGCTGCGCTGCCCTTCAATGAGAAGCGTTCTGCATTTCACGCCGCGCGCCGCCTCTCGCGAATACGCGGGCAGCGGATCGCGAAGCTGCTTCGGCAATGTGGCCGCGTTATCGGCGGCCATCGTGCGAAAGGCAACCGAACTCTTGCGCCACGAGCCGGGCGCGCTCACCGAGTCGACGAACAATTCGAGTCCGGCCTCGATCTCGCCGCCTTCAATCAATTCGGCCACGCGCGCGCGCAGCGCGTTGGTCGCGGCGGGCAACGCCGCCTCGGCCATGCTGTCCGTCTGCAACGGACCGCCGGGATCCGCGAGCGTGAGCGTCTTCACGAGGCGCGGGTACTCGCGCGCCACGTGAAATGCCACGGATCCTCCACGCGAATGCCCGACCAGATGAACCGGCGCGATGTCGAGCGCCTCGATGAACTCGGCCAGTTCCGCAACATGGGTCTGCCAGCCGAACTCGCCCTGAATGCAAGCCTCGCCCGCCGGCCAGTAGTGGCTGAGGCTCACTGAAATGCAGCGAAAATGTGCTGAAAGTGCCGCCGTCTGCGCGCTCCAGTAGCGGTAGTCGCACAGCGAGCCGTGCACGAACACGAGGGGCTCGCCCTCTCCGCACTCCACGTACGGCACGCAAATGCCCGACGCAATCGTCGCAAACGAGAGTTCGGGCGCGGCAAGCAGGGAGAAATCGGTTCGGGCGTTCATACACTGGCTCCTTTGCCAGCACTATGCCGTACGTCAACATTTAAGAAAATCGCGTAATATTGATGGAATCCATCTATTTTTCTGATACTACCCTTGAAAGCCCTTGACCTCGACGTGATGACGATGATCGTCGCAGTGGCCGACGCCGGAAATATCAGCCGCGCGGCGGAGATCGTGCACCGGTCGCAGTCGGCGGTGAGCATGCAGATCAAGACGCTCGAAACCGCGCTCGGCAAGCCGCTGTTCGTGCGCAAGCCAAGAAGCGTGCTGCCCACCCAGGACGGCGAAGTGCTGCTCGCCTACGCGCGCCGCATGCTGGCCTTGCGCGACGAAGCGTGGGCGGCCGTGGTCCGGCCCGACGTGACTGGCCGCGTGAGCATCGGCGTGCCGGACGACTACGCGTCGTCGCTCCTGCCGCCCATCCTCAAGAAATTTTCCGCGACCTACCCGAAGGTGGAGATTCGGGTGGTCGGCCTGCCGAGCGTCGCGCTTGCGCCCATGGTGAAAGACGGCTCCGTCGATCTTGTCTGCGCGACGCGCGTCAAGGGCCTGGCTGGAGAATTTTTGCGGCTCGAGCCGATGGTATGGGCCGCATCGCCGAGCGCGCACGACATCTGGCGAGAAAGGCCTTTGCCGATTGCGGTGTTTCTGCCGGGCAGCGTCGCGCGCGAGAATGCGATCCGCAGCCTCGAACACGCGGGAATCAGCTATCGCACCTCGTATGAAAGCCCGAGTCTGATGGGGCTTGTCTCGATGGCTGAAGCGGGCCTTGCCGTGGTCCCGCTCGCGAAATGCGCGGTGCCCGCGCATTTCGCGCTTCTCGGCCAGACGCAGGGCTTGCCTGAAATCGCGGCGCTGGAAGTGGTGCTCGCGAGAAGCACGGCATCCAAGCGCCCGCCGTGCGATTTTCTGGCCGAGAAGATCATCGCCGAATTGCGGCGCTAGGCTGTTGCTGCGGCGCCGGCGGCTCCGGTTGCGAGTTGCGAGTTGCGAGTTGCAAGACACGTCGCGCGAGACTCCCGCGCCGAGTGTATAAAGAAAGCTGCACCTCGCGCAGAACAGAAGCCGCTTATTTCGATGAACACGCCTCCTCGCGAACCGTCCGGCCACTTGTGGCCCGCTATCTTGCGCCAGACCGGGCACGCGCTCGCTTGCGGCGCGCTGCACCCCATACAGACCACCCGCACGACGATCGAAGACGGCGGCGTGCGCTTTCTGATCCGGCAAGTGTCGAGCCTCGAACGCAAGGAGCAGGACGCACGGCGACGCAAGACAGACGCGGCCACCAATTGTGCGATCAACCCTTTCCTGCCCTGCGACGCGAATCTGTTCGTCGCCGATATCTCGGACACGCATCTCCTGCTGCTCAACAAGTTCAACGTGATCGACCACCATCTGCTGGTCGTGACGCGACGCTTCGAGTTGCAGGAAAACCTGCTGAACCTGGCCGACTTCTACGCGCTATTCGATTGCATGACGCAGTTCGAGGGCCTGGGTTTTTACAACAGCGGGCCGGCCGCCGGCGCGAGTCAGCCACACAAGCATCTGCAGATCGTGCCGCTGCCGCTCGACGAAAGCGCGCCTCACGTGCCGATCGAGTCGTTGCTCGCCACCGCGCGCACGGATGGTGCAGTCTGCACGGTGCCTGGCCTCGGCTTTCCGCATGCGTTCACACGCCTCGATACGAAGCTTGCGGACCGGCCGCCGGAACTGGCCCGCAGCGCATTCGACAAGTACCTGTCTCTGCTCGACGCGGCCGGCCTGCACGCCGTCGTGGTGAACGGCGAAGCACGGCAATCGGCGCCCTACAATCTCCTCGTCACCACGCGATGGATGATGCTCGTGCCTCGCCGCGCCGAACGTGCGGAGGGAATCGCAGTCAATGCGCTGGGGTTCGCAGGGTCGCTCTTCGTTCGCGACGACATGCAGATGCAAACCATCCGCGAGCTGGGTCCAATGAATGTGCTGCGGCGAGTCGCTGGAATAATGGCGGACTAGCCTTACGCGAGCCAGGCAGCTCTTACCCGAACCGCTCGACGCGAAACGGATGTGGATCGACGAAAGGCTGCGCGCCCGTCATCATGTCAGCAAGCAGCCGCCCTGTGACCGGGCCGAGCGTCAATCCATGATGATTGTGGCCGAACGAGAACCACAGACCCCGATGTCGCGGCGCCGCTCCGATGATAGGCCGCATGTCCGGCGTGCAGGGGCGCAAGCCGAGCCAGGGGTTCGCGTCCAGCCGCTCGCCGAGTCCAAACACTGACTTCGCGAGGCGCTCCGCGCGCTCGAGCTGGATGCCCGTAGGCCTCGCATCGCGCCGCGCGATTTCCACGCCTGTTGTCA
This sequence comes from Burkholderia sp. WSM2230, assembly GCF_000472445.1. Lineage (GTDB taxonomy): Bacteria > Pseudomonadota > Gammaproteobacteria > Burkholderiales > Burkholderiaceae > Paraburkholderia. The sequence goes on along the minus strand of NZ_AXAJ01000001.1, from coordinate 639,906 downwards.
GCCGCAAGCGCCCTTGCATCGGAGCCACGACGTAGCCTTGCTCAGAGTCGACGTAGGGCATGGAGAGCATCGGCTTCGTCGGCTGGTAATGCATGTGATAGCCGCGTTTTGCGCGCAGCGGAATGCGATAGCCGAGCGGCTCGAACACCTTGTCGGACCATGGACCGAGCGCGACCACAACGTCTTTCGCACTGATGCGGTCCGAAGATGTCTGCACGGTCCATGCGCCGGCCTGCGCCTCCAGGGACGTGGCGTCACCGGTCAGCAGCGTGCCGCCGTCCTGTTCGAAGAGACGCGCATAACCCTTCGTCAACGCGCCCGGATTAACGATGCTTTTCGGGTCCTGCCAGTGCAGTGCGCCGCAGAATCCGTCGGCGACGCCGGGCTCGTGCGCAGCCAACGCGCCGGCATCGAGCGGGACGACACGCAGTCCATAAGTCCGCGCGTGGGCTTGCGCGGCGGCTACATTGCGCGCGAATTCCGCCGGCGTGCGAAACGCCTCGGTCCAGCCCTTGCTGACGGCGAGCTCCGAAAGACCCGCGCGCGCAATCAGCAGATCGTGCTCGGCGACGCTTTGACGGATCAACGGCAGCATGTCACGCGCCGCGCTCATGAGCCGCTCGGGCGACGACTCCCACCAGAAGCGCGCGAGCCAGCCCGCGAAAGACGGCAACGCGCGATAGTCCCAGTAAAGATCAGTCGACTGGTTGCGCGCATAGCGCATCAGCGTTCCGATACTGCGCGGAAATGCATAAGGCACGACAGACGAGGACTCGATCAACCCCGCATTGCCGAAACTGGTTTCCTCACCAGGCGCGCGCCGGTCGACGAGCGCTACGCGCCGCCCCCGATCCTGCAAATGCAGCGCGGCTGACACACCGACTATTCCAGCGCCCAGCACGATTACATCGAAATCCATAAGCTCGCTCTGTTTGCCCCGCCAAAACCGCACTGCCCGATTGAACGACACATGCATGCGCGGCCAGCGCTCAATCGCCCGCGCCAGCCCGCAATGCGTTGCTTTACATTACTTCGCGATGATGTCGCGATTGAAGTACTTTTGCGAGAGCGCGCTCAGCGTGCCGTCTTTCTTCAGAGCCTCGAGCGCAGCGTCAACTTTCTTCGCGAGTGCCTTGTCGCCCTTGCGCAAGCCGAAGCCGGTCCCTTCACCGAGCGTGGCCGGATCGCTGAGCGGCTGACCAGCGATCGCATAGTCGCGCCCGGCCGGCTTCTTAAGGAAGCCGTCTTCAACCGTTTGCGCTTCCTGGACAGCGGCGTCGAGCCGCCCCGCTACCAGGTCCGTGTACACCTGGTCCTGATCCGCGTAAGAGACCACCGATACACCGGCATTAGCCCAATGTGCCTTCAGAAAATCTTCCTGCGACGAACCTTGCAGGACGCCGACGCGCTTGCCCTGCATGCTCTTCACGTCCGGCATCAGGCCTGAGCCGCGCTTCGCAACCATCACGATCGGCACGACATAGATGGGCCGCGTGAAGTCGATGGTCTGCTTGCGCTTTGCGGTGATGTTCATCGCCGAATTGATGACGTCGAATTTGCGCGCCTGCAACGCGGGAATCAGACCGTCGAATGCGTTTTCGACCCACTCGCATTTCACGGCCATCTTCGCGCAGACGGCATTGCCGACGTCCACGTCGAAGCCCTGCAACTGGCCCGTTGCAGACTTGCTTTCGAACGGCGGATAGGCGGCTTCGATGCCGAAGCGCAACGTGTTTTGTGTTTCCGCGCTGACGGTGCCGACCGAACCGACGGAACCGACCACAGCAGCGGCGATGAAAAGCGAGAGTTGGAGCTTACGAAGCATGATGGTTCCCTGTCTGTCTGGGTTCGCGAATCAGCGGCACGAACGCGCGTCGCCTGTCTGCCTTGAGGGGTCAACGCAATGCGTGGGGAAAACCCGCGCCTACGTCCTCTCTGGAACAACAGTCTATTCTGGACTTTGCCAAAAGGAAACGGTTTTCAAAAATAAAAGTCCAGTCTGGACTTTTTGACTTTAGAATGACCCAACACCGAATTTGGCAAACGTTGCGGAGAGCAGGCAGATGAGCAAGACAGATAAGGCAATTCCTCTGATCGTCAACGAGGAAACGGTTCGTAACGCGCTTCCTCAGTTGGACGTGCGCGCAGCGTTGACGCAAATGTTCCGTGCGCTTGCGAAGGACACTGCCGTGCAGCCGCCGCAAACGCTCACGCTGTTGCCGGGCGGCGCAGGCGACTTCATCACCTATCTCGGCGCAATGGCGCATGCCCAGGTTTTCGGCGCGAAGTTGTCGCCTTATATCGTGACCGGGTCGAAACCGATCATCACGGCGTGGACCGCATTGATGTCTATGCAAAGCGGCCAGCCGCTCATGTGGTGCGATGCAGGGCTGCTAACCACCGAGCGCACGGCCGGCACCACGGCGCTCGCCGTTGAACAACTGGCGCCGCCCGACGCGCGCACGCTTGCGGTCGTCGGTAGCGGCGCAGTGGCACAGGCCCACATTCGTCATCTTGCAGCGCTCAGGCAGTGGACCACCATCCAGGTCTTCTCGCGAGATCTACAGGATGACGAAGTAAAGCAGAGGCAAGTCATGGCGCTCGATCAGCGCGTGCGCACTTGCGCCCGCATCGAAGACTGTGTGGCGAATGCCGACGTGATTGCGCTATGCACGTCATCCGGCACGCCCGTGCTCGCAGACGGAATGCTCGGCAAGCCCGCGCTCATTACATCGATCAGCACGAACGTGGCCAACGCTCACGAGATTCCGCCCGCATGGATTCCCGATATGGACGTGTACTGCGACTACCGGCAGACCACTCCTGCAAGCGCCGGCGAAATGAAGCTCGCAGCCGAGCAGCACGGCTGGCATCCGCGCAACCTGATGGGCGATCTGCCTGAACTGCTGTCGCGGGCCGCCGCGAAGCCGGCTTATCGGAAGCATGCGTTTTTCCGCTCGATCGGGCTGGGGCTGGAAGACGTGGCAATCGCATTCGAGCTGTTCAGGCATCTGACGACGCAATAGCGGCGATGCGGCAACACGGCGGTAGCGGACCCACGCATTGCTCATGGCAAAATGCGGTATGAGGTGATGCATGAAAAATGCACCCTTGCGAAACTGGAACCCACCTGTCCTTATGCGAAAGACCAAGACAACGGCCGCGCGTCGCCTTCTTCTCGATCGGTATAGCCGTGTCGCCGACGGCATCGCGCTGCTTTTTTTCCCCTACGTCGAAATCGTCATCCACGACCTGAAGAGTCAGACGGTCGCGTACATCGCGAACAATCTGTCCAAGCGCGAGATTGGCGACGAATCAGCGCTCGAGGAAATCGATCACACTGTCGAGTCGGGCACCATCGGTCCGTATGAAAAGGTCAACTGGGACGGCAGGCGCATGCGCTGCGTGAGCACCGTTCTATTCGACGACGCGGGCGACGCGGTCGGCGTAATGTGCGTGAACTACAACATCGCCGTGTTCGAGGACATCAAGCATGTGATCGACCGCGTTATATCAGGCGCCGGCGTGGTGAAACAGCCCGAGGAACTGTTCCGGGACGACTGGCAGGAGCGCATCAACACGTTTCTTCACTCGTGGCTCCAGGAGCGTCAACTCGCGCTGAACTCGCTGACGCGCGACCATCGCCGCGAACTGGTGGAAGCGCTGTGGGCCGAGGGCGCGTTCAAGGGCAAGAGCGCCGCGAATTACGTTGCGAACGTGCTCGGAATGGGCCGCGCCACCGTCTACCAGCATATCCGCGACCTGCGCGGCGCGGCCGCATGAGCGGCCTTTTTGCAGCCGTTTCGGCCAACTTGACCGGTCAATGACCTTCATTCGACGAGCTCGCCGTTCTGCGCAACGGAGCGGCGCGCGCTGCCCGCATGCAGTGATTGACCCGGACGAGCGCCTCGCGCTGAATCGCCCAACCGTGCGGAAGACTTCGCGCGCAAGCGCATCGACATAGAAGAAACAGCGGTCTCCGGCATGAAGCGCCACACGAGCAGCAGCAACGCCAACAGCGCCGGGCACCAGCGCAAGTCGGTCGGCACGGTCTCGCGCCGACTGAGCCGCACATCCAGCAGCGCGTCGCGCAGGGACTCGGCGTCGATCATGCGGCGATAACCAAAGCCGATTTGCGCGGCCACAGTCGCCAGATAATGCCCCTGCAGCGCGGACAGTTCCTCGTGACTGGCCGCATGAGTCGCGGACGCATGCATCTGCGGAACCTGCACCACCTCGTCCGCTTGCCAGTAGCCGATACGGTTGCCGTGTGCGTCGCTGCGCGGAATCGGCGCCGGCTGATCGCCGCCCACTCCGATCAGCCAGCCCTTCACGTGAGCGGGGTTGACGTCCTGCTTGAGCGCGTCGGAAGGCAGCAGCGGCGGCGCCTCCTGTCCATCGGTCACGAACACGACGGCCGTGCTGCCGCCAAGCTCCTGCGCCACGCGAACCGCCGAATAAACGCCGCCCTCGGCGATGCGGCTGTAGTTGGTCCAGCGCATATGCCCGTCTATCCGGTCGAGCGACGCGAGCAGCGCATCATAGTTGGCGCAGACTTCGACGGGCGGCAGCAGCAGGAAACTGCGCTGTCCGGTAAACGCGCTCCAGCCGATCCTGGTCCCGCACGGCAACTGTCCGAGCGCCTCGCGCATCGCCGCGCGAGCAAACACGAGCCGGCTTACCGGCGCGCCGTTGCGCACGACATCCTCCACGTTCATGCTCTGCGTGATATCGAACGTGACGACGTAGCTCGACGTATTGCGCGGCAAAGCGACGGGCGGCAATACGAGCGCCAGGACCAGCAGCATGAGCGCCGCTGCCGTCATCCAGTGACGTCCCGCGAAAAAGCCTCGCATGCCTGTACCTGGGTTCACGGCAGGTCCCTGCTTTCCGGATCGCGAACCTTCACGTCGTGCTGCTCCTTGACGTCGGGTGCATTGGAAGCCGAACGCGTTTCGGGCACGAGCCACAATGCACGCTCGAGGTTGTAGCGCGCATCCCAATCGTCCGGTGCAATACGCAACAGGGTGCGGTAGCGTGCCTTGGCTTCCTCGACCATCGCGAGCGATTCGACTGCGCCCGCGGCGCCGTGCCCGATGCCCTGGCGCAGATACAGATTGCCCAGGTCGAACAGCGCTGCACGTCCGGTGTCGCTCTCGGGTTGCTCGCGAATCAGCGACTCCAACAATGGACCAGCCGTATCGTAAGCGGCCTGTTTCGAGAGCGCGACGGCGCGCGCGAGTCTGACTTGCGGCGCGTCTTCCATGCTGCCCGCCTCGCGCGGCGCCTGTTTCGCCGCCGCTTTGCTGCTGGCGGCGATAGCCGCAACCGTCTGATTCACCTGCTCCGCTTGCCGCAAGCGCACCCAGTCGTAAGCGGCCACTGCCGCGCAGCACAGCGCGACTGTCCCGAACATGAGATGCACCGCCGCGCGCTTCATGTCCACACCCGCACCTGAAAGAACCGCAAGGCGATGAGCAGCACGCAACCCGCAAGTGCGGCCGCGAAGCAATAGACGCTCAGGTCCTCGCGCGGCAAACGCTCCACGAACGTAGTCTGCACATTCTGCTGACGGTTGATCTCGGCCATCGCGTCCCTCATTGCTTTTGCGTTGCCTGTCTGGAACAAACGATAAGGTGTCTTAAGCGAAAGAAAATAGCGGTGCAATTCTGCTTCCGCCGACGACTCGTTCGCAGGCATCGCGGCATTCAGATCGGGGCTGTAAATGCTGCTGCGAAGATAGATGAAGTACAGCGCGATCTGATTGCGCAGCAGGCCTTCTTCTATCAGTTGCCGCACGCGCGCGTTGAGTTTCGCGCCGCCGTCGGACACCAGCACGATTGCGCGGCGGCTCGACGAGCGCGGCCCGTTGAACTCGCCGATCGCAGTCAGGAGCCCCAGATCGAGCTGCGTGTCAGGCATGCCGCGGCCCACGGCCGTACCGGCAATGGCCGCGTCGATCGCGCGATGATCGTAGGTAAACGGCATCGCCAGTAACGGGCTCGTGCCGAACATCATGAACGCGAGCCGGTCGTTGGGCCGCTGCGCGACGAACTCCGTCAACGAAGCGCGCGCCACCTTGTTCTTGGACTCTCCCGCGCTCACCTCGACGCCCTTGCTGTCGATCGGCTCGTCCATGCTCGCACTGCGGTCCATCAGAATGATGATCTGTGCGCCGCTGCCCGTGCGCAATACCTCGCGAGGAGAACGCCCCGGGCCGGCCAGGCCGACCACGATCGCGAGCATCGCCAGCACCGCACTGCCCTGCGCAATCGCGCCGATCCAGCGTCCGGCGCGATCGTCCGGCAGCCATGCGATCCATGAAAACGCCAGCGTGTCGGCGCGGCGCGGCAGCAGCGGCAGCAACGCGAGCGGCAGCAGTGCGAGCAACCAGGGGTGAGAGAAGTCGAGCGCCATAGTGTTCATCGCGTTCATCGCTGATGACGCTGTTCCGCGCGATACAGCGCCTCGCACAAGCTGCGCAGCGGATAGACGTCGGCCGTCGGGGCGGGCGCAAAGAACCGTTCCGCCGATTGCCGGTAGAACTGTTCCAGTTGCGCGCGCAACGGTTGCAGATAAGGAGCCCGAACGAAGAGGCCCGGCAGCGAGCCCGCGTGCACTACGTGCCCCGCCGTTTCGTTCAGCGCGCGATGCAGGCAGACCCACGCATCCGCGGATGCCTGCGCGCGCGGCCCGGTGGAAGGCTGCATGCGCCGCATCTGCCGCCATGCGCGCGCGAACGGCAGGCGCGCCGACTCGTGCGCATTGCGCCACCACCACCAGCCAGCCCAGCACAACAGCGTCAGCAACGACAAACTGGCAGCGATGCCCGCCTGCCGGCGCAGCGGCGCAGTAGATACCGGCGCAGCCAGCCGGTCCGGCCGCAGCGCTTGCAGGTCGCCGGCATTGAACGGATTGGCAGGCGTCGCGGGCCCGATGCTGAGCGGCCACTCGGCAATCCGCAAGGTCGCCCCCGATGACGACGCCAGCGTCAACGCCGGCAACGCGATCTGCGTGAGGGAGGTTGGCACGTTGACGACCTGGTAGTCGATCGCCATCCAGCGGCGGCCGTCGGCGTCGGTCTCGGTGCGAACGCGCCGGCGCTCTAGCCATGCATCGGTGCGGCCGGGCGAAGGCGGCGTCACGGATCCGACATTGCGGCTGTCGTCTTGCAGCAGAATGCGTTGCGTGAGGACGTCGCCGAGCAGATAGCCGAAAGCGCGCGGCTCCTGCACCGTCGGCTGAAAGGTGGTGCCGCTTATGGTGCCGCTTATGGTGCCGCCTGCCGCCGCGAGGTTAGTCGACGGCGATAGCGCAGGCAGCAGCACGACAGCGACCATCATCGCGGCTCGTATGCCGCGCAGCGAGCCTTGCGCACTCATGCCACCGCCTCCAGAAAGTAACGCGACATGGCCTCCGGATCGAAAGCGCCTTCCATAAAGAACGGCTGCATTGCACGCTTGCCGAACGCTTGCGACAGTTCGGCGCGGCGTCTCGCAACGCGCTCGCGCCAACGCTCGCGCACGCTGGCGCTAAGCCACACCGAGCGCCGCTTGCCCGACTCCGCGTCGCTGACTGAGAGCAGCGGGCCGCCTGCGGGCGGCGCAATTTCGGCAGCATCCCACACGACGATGGGCACAACGTACGCATGCACCAGCGGATCGAGCACCGCGGGTAACGCCGTTAGCGGCCAATGAAAATCGGAGACGAGAAACACCAGCGCCTGTCGGCCCGCGATGCTGGACGCGACGCGACGCAGCGCTTCGGTCGTGCCGTTGCCGCTGCTCGACACAGCGCTGGCGCTATGACGGGCGGTCTCGCGCAGCATCGTCGCCAGAAGATTGCCGATGCCCCGTCCGGAGCGCGGCGGCATGAAGAGATCGTCGCGCGTGCGTTCGTCGAACGCGAGCATGCCCAGCGGATCGCCGACGCGAAACGCGCTGTAGCCCAGTGCTTCAACGAAATCCGCGGCCACCTCCAGTTTCGTTCGACGCGCGCCGAAGCGCATAGACGCCGACACGTCGACAAGCAGTTGCACCGGCACCGCGGCGCGCTGCAAATGCACCCGCACGAGCCATTCGGAACGTGCCGCGCGCACACTCGCCCGCAGGTCGAGGCGGCGCGGGTCCGGATAGTCGAACAGGCGGCCGTGCATGGCGAATTCCTGGCCGGAGCCAAAGCTCGAGCCGCGATGCGAACCGGGCCGGACCCCCGACGAACGCATCGGCAAACGGTAGTGAAACTCCGCTATCACGTTCATGGCTCAGGGCACGGCCAGTCTGCCGACGATCTGAACGATCAGCGCCTCGGCCAGTTCCTGGCGGCGCAACTCGTAGATCGGCGTGAAGAATACGCGGTGCCCGAGCGCGGGCAGCAGCACTGCATGAATGTCCTCGGGAATCAGATGCGTGCGGCCCGCGAGCCATGCCACAACGCGCGCCGCACGCAGCAGCGCGCTCATGCCGCGCGGACTCGCGCCCGCCAGAATGAACCGCTCCATATCCACGCCGTCGAGTGCGATGCCGAAGCGCTGCGGCGTTTCAGTGGCCTGCCAGATGTCCAGCACATAGCGTTCTATCGTCCCGCTCGCTTGCACGCTGTGCTGGATGGCAGCGCCGATCTGATTCAACTGCTCCCACGGCACGATGCCGGGAGACAGCCGCGCAAGCAGCCGGTCCACGTCGTGATAGTCGGCGTCGAAAACGAGCGCTCGGCGCACCTGGGCGTCGTCGGGTGTCGGCATGCCCAGTTCGAACAGAAAGCGATCGCGCGCCGCCGACGCCAGCTCGAAGGTCTCTTCCTTCTCAACCTTGTTGCGATCCGCGAACACGGTCATGTGCGGAAAGCGGTATTCGCGGTCGAACGCCCATACCGAACGCTCGGCCATCGCGCGCAGGAGCAGCGACTGAACCTGCGGACGCGCACGGTTGATCTCGTTGAAGAAGAACGTGGTGAGCCGCTCGCCGTGCCGCAAGAGCGGTCCGGGATCGATACGCGGCCGGCCTTCCGCGTCGACATACGTGTGATAGACGAGGTCGCCCGGCATCAGATCGATGGTGCCTTCCACCCGCTCGAACTCGCCGCCCACGACACGCGCGAACGCGCGCAACACGGTCGTCTTGCCGACGCCCACGCCGCCTTCGAGCAGCACATGGCCGCGCGCGAACAGCGCAACGGTGATGAGCCGGATGACCTGCTGCTGGCCGATCACGGCGCTCGCGACTTCCTCTTCGACTTGCAGCGCGTGCAGACGCCAGTCCTGAAGCTGTTCGCTGGAACCCATCGGTGCAATCTCCTATGGCGGGCACACGCTGCGCCGCCGGAAAAAACCGCTTCACGCGGATGCATCGTCGACCGCCTTCAGCAGAGCCTTGGAGGACTTGCCGGGCGACGTCACGAACACCGCATACTCGCGCTCCAGATAAGCAGCGGCCTCTTCGAGCAGAAATTGGCGGAAGATCATGCAGGTCGGCGAGAGCTGCTTGGCGCGCAAATGCACGATCTGCCAGGTGCGCTCGATCGGCGTGCCGTTGACATCGAGCAGTGCGAGTTCCTTCGTACGCAATTCAAGCAGCAACGTATGCAGCGAAATGAGGCTTACACCCATACCCGCTATCACCGCCTGCTTGATCGTTTCGTTGCTGCCTAGCGTGACCACTTTCGCGGGCGTGAAAAGATGCTGCCGGAACATCTCCTCGGCGGCCATGCGCGTGCCTGAGCCCGGCTCGCGCAGAAGAAACGTGTCGCCGCGCAACTCCTGCAAGTCGAAGCGCCGCGCCCCGGCGAGCGGATGATCCACCGGCGCGATCACCACTTGCGGATGCCATGCGAGCGGCTCGCTTGTGGTGTCGAGCTCGGGCGGCGGGCGTCCCATGATCGCGAGGTCGATCGCGTTGTCCTGCAGGAGGCGCAATAGCGCGTCGCGATTCCCGACCGAGAAGTGCACGTCTACCTTCGGGTAGATATGCGAATACATCGCGAGCAGTTTGGGCGCGAAATACGTGGCCGAACTGACGATGCCCACCGCGATCGAGCCGCTGTCGGCCTGCTTGAGCGACGTCATCGCGTCTTCGGCGTCCTTGATTTCGCCGAGAATCCGGCTCGCGTGATGGCTGAACTTCTCGCCCGCCTCGGTCAACGCGAGCTTGCGCGAAATGCGCTCGAAAAGACGCAGGCCCACGGCCTCCTCGAGTTGATGAATCTGCATCGACACGGCCGGCTGCGTCAGATGCAATTCCTCGGCGGCGCGTGCGAAGCTCGTATAGCGGCACGCCACGACGAAGATCTGCAACTGACGCAGCGTGAGCGAGCGGACGAAATTCACGGCCGCGCCCGCTACCGGCTCGCGCGCGGCGCGTTGGAAGGCTTGACGGGCTCGTTCGGCGAAGGCGGCGCGTTCGGTGCATTCCCCGGGGGCAGCTTGCGCAACACCGCCTGAAAGCTGAGCGTGCGGCTTTGCAGCGGATGCGCGAAATCGTTGTTCGCGCCCGGCACGTCGGTGCGGATCAGCGCGACCTGGCCCGGCACCGTATTCGCAATCACAAACGTATAACGCTTGCCTGTGTACTGCGCAAAACGCTCGGCGTTGGGATCGTCGAGAAACGGCTGCACGACGATCTGCTGCGCTTTCACCGGCTTGCCGTCGATCTGGCTCGTCACCGTTTCGATCTTCGGCCCGGCAGCGAGCGCGAGCCGCACACGCTGCTGGAAATAGCGGCGCTTGCCGCCCGTCAACTGCTCCATCTCTGCAATGTCGCGCTCGAGAAAGTAGATGATCACGGGATTGCACTGCAAGCCGCCGTTCGGCAACGGCACCGCGCCGGTGTGATCGGACACCTGGGCGTCGCCTTTTGCGTTGTCGGGACTCGTCACCAGAACCTTGACGGTATCGCTGCCGTGCGCGGGCGGGTCCGAACTCAGCAGCGCGTAGTCGAGCTCGGTTTGCTGCGCGATGCCGTGCAGATGGTCTGTCGTAAAGATGAGCCGTTCGGCGGGCGAAATATCGCCGGTGCCTGGCGCGGGCGCGGCCGCCTGCACATTGGCCGCGACTCCGCTCATGCCGATCAGGCCCATTACGCCCATCACGCCGATCACGCCTGTTACGGCCACAGCGCCAATCGCGCCCACCACGCGCGCACCGCCTGTCACGCATGCGAAGCTCGCGGCGCACGCCGCGAGCATGCGCCGCCCTCCGCGGCCCGAATCGCCGCGCAATGCCGTCATGGCGAAGCGTCCGCGGGTTTGCCCGCCGGTGCGTCGACGGGTTTCAGAAGCGGCACTTCATAGCTGGTGAGAATGCGGTCGATCTTGTCGTGATTCGCGCCGATCCATTGATCGACCTTGTCCTTCCACGCTTTCTCGCCGTAGCGCACGCCCATCGAAATCGTATAGTCGAAACGGATGCCAGGCGTAGCCGGGAACGGCACGAGCTTCACCGAATCGCCCGAGCGCTTTGCGAAGTAGCCGGCAATCGGCCCCCACAGGAACACCACGTCGACATTGCCCGCCTGCAGATCGCGTTCGATCATCTGGCCGGGATATTCCTGCGGATCGCCGCTTTGCACCTGATACGACACGGCCTGATCGATCAGGTTATGACCGAGCAGCCAGTCGACAGCAGGTGTCTGCGTGAAGATGCCAAAGCGCAGCTTGTGCAACTGGTCCGGCGGCAGCTTGAGCAGATCGTCCGGCGTGTTGATGCCGGCAAGCTCGGGCCGCTTCTTGAACACCATCGCATAAGTGGAGCGCAGATACGGCTGCGTGGTCGAGGTCAGGTCGTAGCCTTTCGGCACGCCGATGATCAGATCGCATTTATAAGCGCCCGTCTCAGGCACCTTCTCGCGCAGCGTGTGGCGCACGAAGCCCATGCGCTGCGGAAAATAGGTGTATTCGAGCTTGTAGCCGAAGTCGCTCGCCATCTGGCTCGCGATGCGGTTCTCGTAGCCCTCGCCCTTGTTGTTCGAGAGCGGCATGTTGTTCGGGTCCGCGCAGACCCGCAGCACGCCGTCGGCGCCGTCGTTGTTGGGCAGCACCTCACCCTGGGCGCGTACCGCGCCGCTTGCGAGCGCCGCGTAGCACAGCGCGCCTGTCACCAGCGCGGCATGCGCGTGCATTGATTTGCGATGACGCATCGAGCACCTCCTGAAGTAGAGCCGCCGCCGTTATTTCGCGTCGATGGCCTGCAGATCGCCGGGCTTGATCTGCCCGTCCGAACGCCCTTTCAGATAGGCGTAAAGGTTCTCCCAGTTCTTTTGCATCATCTGGCTGGAACTGAAGTCGGGCATGCCCTTGTCGACCCGCCCGCCGAATACCGTGCGATGGAACTCGTTCTTGTCGAGCGTCTTGAACGCCTCGACGAGCGACGGTCCCACCATGCCCTGCTGCTGCGCGCCGTGGCAGCGCTCACAGGCAAGCGCGCGCCAGGTCTTCCACCCTTGCAACGTGTTGCTGTCCACCTTGCTGCCGTCGACCACCTTGTACGCCACCTGGGCAATCGCGGGATTGGTCTGGGCGTACGTGACAGGCAGCACGACAAAAAGGACGGGCAGCGCCGCCCGCAACAAGAATGATCGGCCTTTCATATGCAGATGTCTCCTCAAGGTAGGGCCGCGCCTCGCTGCGTTTCGTCGACGCATGGCGAGGGCGCGGATCCCATGACTCCAAAATTGGCTGTTAGCCGTTGCCACCCGGAATGGCGAACACGAACAGCGTGCCGCCGAGCGCCGTGTACTTGGCGAGCTCGCGATAACCGCCCACCGCGCCCAGACCTTCCGTCGACTTCTCGAGTCCTGCCGCCATGCCGATGCCGGCCCAGCCGCCAATGCCCGAGTACACGCCCACGTACTGCTTACCCTGATACTGATACGTGAACACGTTGCCGATAATCCCGGACGGCGTCTTGAAGCGCCACAGTTCCTTGCCGTCCTTGATTCGGACTGCCTTCAGGTAGCCTTCGAGCGTGCCGTAGAACGCGATGCCGCCGGCGGTGGCGAGTGCGCCCGACCACACCGAGAACTTCTCCGGCTTGGACCAGACGATCTTGCCTTTGGCCGCATCCCACGCGATGAAATTGCCCATCGCCTTGTTCTCGTTCGGACCCGGATACATGGACAGCGTCGCGCCCACATACGGCTGACCCGACACGTAGTCGACATCGAACGGCTCGTAGTCCATGCAGACGTGATTGGTCGGCACGAGGAAGAGGCTCGAGTTCGGGTCGAACGCCGCGGGCTGCTGATCCTTCGAGCCGAGCGCCGCCGGACAGATGCCCTTCACGTTGTGATCCGAGCCCGCTGCCTGCGTCGAATACGCCGCGTTGCGAATCGGCTTGCCGCTCTTCAGGTCGACGCTGTCGGCCCAGTTCACGGCCGGATCGTACTTCTGCGCAACCAGCAGTTGGCCGCTCTCGCGGTTCAACGTGTAGCCGAAACCGTTGCGGTCGAAGTGAACGATGGCGGGCACCTTCTTGCCGTCGATCGTCAGGTCCGACAGGATCATTTCGTTGACGCCGTCGTAGTCCCACTCGTCATGCGGCGTCATCTGATAGACCCACTTCGCCATGCCGGTATTCAGATCGCGCGCGAAGATCGACATCGACCACTTGTTGTCGCCCGGACGTTGCGTCGGGTTCCACGTGCCCGGATTGCCCGTGCCGTAGTAGACAAGGTTGAGCTTCGGATCCCACGCATACCAGCCCCACGTGGTGCCGCCGCCCAGCTTCCACTGATCGCCCTTCCACGACTTCAGCGACGAGTCCGCGCCCACCGGCACCATCTTGCCGTCGGCGTAGGTCGTCGTCTTGTCGGGGTCCATCAGCATGTCCTTGTCCGGACCGGTGCTGTAGGCGGTCCAGACCGGCTTGCCGGTCTTGATGTCATAGGCGATCAGGCGTCCACGCACGCCGAACTCGCCGCCCGAGATGCCGGTCAGCACCTTGTCGCCGAATACGTGCGGCGCATTCGTGTTGGTTTCGCCGGCCTTCGGATTGCCGTTCTGCGCGCTCCACACCACGTCGCCTGTTTTTGCGTCCAACGCGACGAGTTTGGTGTCGGCCTGTTGCAGGAAGATCTTGCCGTCGCCATAAGCCAGCCCGCGATTGACCGTGTCGCAGCACATCACGGAGACAACCGAATCGTCCTGCTTCGGCTGGTACTGCCAGATGAAAGTCTGATCCTTGAGGTTGATCGCTATCACCTTGTTAGGGAACGGCGAGTGGATATACATGGTGTCGCCGATCACGAGCGGCGCGCCTTCATGGCCGCGCAGCACGCCGGTCGACATGGTCCATGCGACCTGAAGTTTGCCGACGTTGTTTTCGTTGATCTGCTTGAGTGGACTGTAGCGGTGATTCGCATAGTCGCCCGCCTGCGCCGCCCAGTTCGACGGACTTTTCATGAGCCCGTCGAGCTGCGAATCGGCCTGTGCAACGATAGAGCTCAAGGCTGCCGACGCGAGGATCGCGAGCCCAAGAACCGTGGTGCGTAAGTTCATGTCTCCTCCAGAATGGTCTTGCTGTTCAACTCACGAATGACCCACGCTACCTCGTCGCACCGGGCGCGCCTCCACGGAGCAGGGTAACGATCAGCGCCATTCCCAATCGTTGTCGGGTTTCGCGGCGCATGTCGGCCAACGCATATTCCATGCCGGTGGGGCAGCGGCGCAGCCCGCCCCGCCGCCACAACACGGCAGGCAAACGCCGCGTGGACACGGCGCACCGCGCCGCGCGCCGCGCGCCGGGCACGACCGGCATCGACGCATGGCGCGTACATCGAACGGTCATGACGAGCGTTGCGAAGCAACGGTGTCACGCCGTGACACCACGCAATCGCGGCATGTGGAACATACTGTGTCATGGTCCGATACGAAGCGTGTCCGTCCCGAGGCACGCCGCGTACCGGCCGCTGCGCCGCGAGACTGAGGCCCGGGCCAGTCGCGTGGTGCATCAATTGCAGCGCAACATGAGGTTTCCCGATCGATCCAACATTCGCGGAGCAGCGATCATGGCAAGCACAGAAAAGGTCTATTCCGACGACGAGATCCAGCAGCGTCTCGTCGGTCCGCTACAGCACTGGTATCTCGAGGACGGCTGGCTGCGGCGCAAATACCGCACGGAAGGCTGGAAAGGAACCTTGATGGTGGTGAACGCAGTGGGCCATCTCGCGGAGGCCGCGTGGCATCACCCCGATCTGACGGTCTCCTATGCATTTGTGATCGTGAAGCTCAAGACGCATTCGGCAAAGGGCATCACCGACAAGGACTTCGCGCTCGCCAGCAAGATAGAGTCGTTTATCCAGTGGCAGCCGGCGGCGGAAGGCAGTCCACTGGAAGGCACGCCGGGCGACGACCAGCGTTTCCGCTATATCAAGTACGACGCGGCGAAGCCGTCGCAGGCAGCGGAGAACGGCTGACGCGGCGCATCGCGCGACGGCCCTGGTACGGCTTTCGCTTGACGTCGTGCGCCGCCTGCCGCGTGATCGCACATCCGCCGGCGGTGCGGTGCTTGCGGCTCATCCTGCGCGAGCCACATCGAGTCACGCACGAACAAGGACACTCGCGATGCAGCTTCACGTTCGCCGCCTTCCGTCTGACGCCGCGGTAACCGTCGATGCCCCCGCGCGCCTGCATCTTGGCTTTCTCGATCCGAACGCGTCGCTCGGGCGCGCATTCGGCAGTGTCGGACTCGTGATCGACGGCAGCGGCACTCGTGTCGAAGCGCGGCTCGCCGAGCGCGACACCATCGGCGGCGTAATAACGGATGCGGAACGCGAGCGCATCGCGGTCTGTCTCGCGCAACTGCATGCTGCTTACGATCCCACGCCCGTCGCGATCGAGGTCACGCAGACACCGCGCGCGCACTGCGGGCTCGGCTCGGGCACGCAACTCTCGCTCGCAGTCGGCATGTCGTTCGTACGGCTGCTCGGCCATGTCGCGACGACCGCCGAACTGGCAGGCCTGCTCGGCCGCGGCGCGCGCTCGGGAATCGGCGTGCTCGGCTTCGATTCCGGCGGCCTGCTGGTGGACGGCGGACCTTCCGGCGATCTGCGTCAAGGCGTGCCGCCGCTGCTTGCGCGCCAGCCGTTTCCGGAGAACTGGCGCGTGCTGCTCGTCAGCGACACTGCCCGCGAAGGTCTGCACGGCTCACAGGAGCGGCGCAGCCTTGCGGCCCTCTCGCCGTTTCCGCAGAGGCTCGCCGCGCATCTGTGCCACCTCGTGCTGATGAAAATCCTGCCGGGCGCCGCCGAGCGCAACATCGTGCCGTTCGCGCACGGCTTGACGGAGATGCAGCAGACCATCGGCGAATATTTCGCGCCCGTGCAGGGCGGCGTGTTCACGAGCCCGGGCGTGGAGCGGGCGCTGCGCGCCGTGGCCGCGCAGCGCACCGCGGGCATCGGCCAGAGTTCGTGGGGACCGACGGGCTTTGCGATCGTCGGCAGCGCGCGCGACGCCGAAGGCGCGCTCGCCACGGCACGCGAGGCGACGCGCGGCATGCCGCATATCGAATGCACGGTCGTGAGCGGACGCAATCGCGGCGCGACCGTGCGCTCGGACGAGGCGCGGCAGCATCGATGCATCGACGCGGCATGAAGTGCTTTTACTCCGCGCCGCAGCGCGTGCATCGGGCCGCTCACGAATGGCCCGCCAATGTGTTTGGCGAGACGGCCACTCGGCGCGCCGCGCCGCAAACGCGGCCTGCCCGCCGGCGCCATTCACACCATTGGCGCCATTCACACTATTCACGCGACTTGCGCGACCTGTGCTTCGGCGCGGCGCGTGTCGGCTCTTCCCTCGCGCAGTCCACGACATCGACACTGAAACGAGCCCCCTGCCATGTCCGACACCACTGAAAAACTCGCGGAAAAACCCGCGGAAAGGCCGTACATTCTGCACATGTTCACGGCCACGCCGCAGATGAGTCCATTCGACGTCAACATGGCCGCCGATGCCGGCTACCAGGTCATCGTGCCGTATTGCAACGTCGACGCGGGCATGGTCGGCAACCTCACGCAGGACGCGATCTTTTCGCGTGGGCCGAAAGGCGTGGCGCGCACCGGCATCTTCATTGGCGGACGCGATGTGATGCTCGCCGCCGACATGCTCGACACGGCCCGCAAGGCGATGGTGCCGCCGTTCGAAGTCTCCGTGTTCGCGGACCCGAGCGGCGCCTACACGACCGCCGCCGCGCTCGTCGCGCTCGCCGAGCGGCATCTCGCGAAGGCATACGGCATGGAACTGGGCGGCAAGCGCGTGCTGATTCTCGGCGGCACGGGCGCGGTCGGGCGCATCGCGGCGGCGATGGCCGCTTCGCTCGGCGCGGACGTGTCGATTGCGAGCCACACCGACGCGGCGCGCGCCGCGCGCGTGAGCGAAGAGCTCAATCAGCGCTTCCAGATCGTCACCAAAGGCGTGGGCACCACGAGTTCCGCGGAACTGCGCGCGATGCTCGCCGAGGCCGAGATCGTGCTTGCGACCGCCGTCGCCGGCGTGCAGGTGGTGAGCCGCGACGACCTCGCCCATGCGCGCCAGTTGCTGATTGCCGCCGATGTCAACGCGGTCCCGCCCGAAGGCATTGCCGGCGTGAACGTGATGAACGACGGCAAGCCGATCGACGGCGTGTCGACGGCGGCGGGCGCAATCGGCATCGGCGCGCTCGCCATCGGCAATGTCAAATATCAGGTCGAGCACCGGCTCTTCACGCGGATGCGCACCGGCGGCAAGCCCATGTACCTGAGTTTTCCGCAGGCGTTCGACGAGGCCCGCGCCGTCGCGGCCGGCCTCGGTTGAGCGGTGCGCCATGCGAAAGGTTCATTGCATGTCGCGCGTGACGGACCACAAAAGCAGCATCACGGTATTGCCGGAGCAACCATGAGTTCGCGTCCATCTGCAGCGCGTGCGCCTTTTGTCGCGGTGGCGGGACTGTCCGCGCGGATGCTCGCGCAGTCCGCCGTGCGCGCGGGCTTGCGCGTCGTCGCGCTCGACGTGTTCGGCGACCGCGATACGCGCGAGGCCGCCGCGTTGTGGTTCGACATTGGCGGCGGTCCCTTGTCGATCGACCCCGCGCGGCTCGCAGAGGCGCTCGGGCGCAGCGCGCGCCTGCCGGGCCTGATCGGCTGGATCGACGGCAGCGGGCTCGAGCCGTTCGTCGCGCGCTTGTGCGGCGCGCCCGGCCTGCCGCGCTTCATCGGCAAGTCTGTCGAGGCAGGCGCTCAGGTGCGCGATCCGCGGCGCTTTTTTGCGCTGCTCGACGAGCTGGATATTCCGCATCCGCCGGTCGCCTTCACTTTGCCGGCCGCAGCGCCGGGCTGGCTGCTGAAGCGCGCGGACGGTTGCGGCGGCACGCACGTGGAGCCGCTCGTCACGCTCGCTGGCCGCGAGATTCCGGCGCAAGCGTATTTCCAGCGGCATAGCCGCGGCCGCGCGATGTCGGCGCTTTTTCTGGCCGCGCGCGGCAGCGCTCGCGTGATCGGCTTCGCGCAACAACTTACCTGCCGCGTGGGCACGCTGCCCTTCGTGCATGCCGGATCGATCGGCCCGGTCGACTTGCCGCCCGCCGTGGAGATACGTGTGCGCGCGGCGATTGCCGCGCTTTGCGCGCGTGTCGGACTCGCCGGCATCAATAGCTGCGACTTTCTGCTCGACGGCGAGTCGTTCGAAGTGCTCGAAATCAACACGCGTCCGTCGTCGACGATGACGCTCTACGAGACCGCCTCGCCCGATGCATGGCCTCGCGGACTCGTCGCCTCGCATATCGACGCGTGCCGCCGCGGCCGCCTGCCGCCCGAGCCCGCGCCGGCGACGTGCCGTGCCGGCCAGCGGGTGCTGTTCGCGCCGCATCCGTTTGCGGTGTCGCAAGCCTTCAGCGACGCCTGTGTGCGCGATCCGCGCTGCCGCGACGTGCCGATGCCCGGCACGTGGATCGAAGCCGGCCAGCCGGTCTGCACGCTGCTCGTGCGCGCTCCTTCCGTGGATGCGGTTAGGCACGAACTGGACGCGCAGCACGCGCTGGTTCTGCAACGTATCGAAAGCTGCCGGGAGCCGCTGCAAGCGGTCCTGCAAGTGCCCTTTCAAGCGCCCCTACAAGCGTCCTTTCATGAGCCCGACCGTGACTTCATCCACTGCGACTCCTGACCCTGCCCGCCCGCCGCTCGCGGACGCCGCCGCGCTGAGCGTCAACGCGCTCAGCGAGCGTCTCGTCACGCGCCTCGTCGACGATGCGCCGCGCTTTGGCGCCGCCGTCAGTCGCACGGAGAACGGCACGCTGCTCGTCGACGCCGGCGTGGACGCGCCGGGCAGCGTCGCGGCGGGCGTGCTGATCGCACGCATCTGCATGGGCGGCCTCGGCCACGTGACCGTGCGCGAGAGCCTGGACGCGAGGCCGCTGTGGCCGAGCACGATCGAAGTGCGCACCTCGTGGCCCGTGCTCGCCTGCCTCGGCAGCCAGTACGCGGGATGGAGCCTCGCCGCCACCAGGGAGCAGACCGGCGGCAAGAAGTTCTTCTCGCTCGGCTCCGGCCCGGCGCGAGCGCTCGCCGTCAAGGAGCCGCTTTTTGCGGAGCTCGGCTATCGCGACCGTCATGAGCGCGGCGCGCTGGTGCTCGAAGTTGACCGCTTGCCGCCGCAGGTGATCATCGACAAGGTGCTCAACGACTGCGCTCTCGCCCCGCAGCAACTGACACTTGTCATCACGCCGACACACTCTGTGGCGGGAACGGTGCAGGTGGTGGCGCGCGTGGTGGAAGTTGCGTTGCACAAGACGCACGTGCTGGGCATCGCGCTCGACGAAGTGGTCGAGGCCGGCGGCTCGGCGCCGTTGCCGCCGCCCGCGCCGGACGGCATTCAGGCAATGGGCCGCACCAACGACGCGATCCTGTACGGCGGCCGCGTGCATCTCACGGTCAAGCACGACGCGGTGGCAAGACAGCTCGCCGCGGAACTGCCGGCCTCGAACTCGCGCGATTATGGCCGCCCGTTCGCGGACATCTTCACGTCGTTCAACTACGACTTCTATCAGATCGACCCCGCGCTGTTCGCTCCTGCCGAAGTGTGGGTGAGCAGCCTTGAAAGCGGCGCGACGTATCACGGCGGCGCCGTCGACGCGGATCTGCTGCATGCTCAGTGGAGCGGCAAGCCATGAGCCCGCCGTTGCCGCTCGCTAGTGCCGAACCGGACGGCGGCGACACCAACGCAGCGGGCGCGCAGAGCCCGCTGCGCATCGCGATCATGACCGACGAAACCGGCTGGCACACCGGACGCCTGAAAAAAGCGTTTCGCGCGCGCGGCGCCGAGGCGCGTTGCGTCGATCTCGCCGACTGCCGGATCGATACCACATGGCAGCCGCATGGGCTGGTGCTGCCTGGCTTCGGCCATACGCTGCCCGACGCGGTGTTCGTGCGCGGCATTGCCGGGGGCACCTTCGAGCAGGTCACGCTGCGCCTGGGCATTCTGCACGCGCTGCGCGAATTGGGCGTGCCGGTGTACAACGACGCGCGCGCGATTGAACGCAGCGTCGACAAATCGATGACGAGCTTTTTGCTGCATCGCCACGGCGTGCCGACGCCCGCCACATGGGCCGGCGAATCGGCGGCAGTCGCGCAGCGCGTGCTGATGCGCGAGGCCGCGGCCGGCCGCCAGGTCGTGCTCAAACCGCTGTTCGGCTCGCAGGGCCACGGGCTCAAACGGCTCGGCGCGCGCCGCGCGGCGCCTGCTCTGCTCGCGCCGCTGCCTTCGCTGAAACGGTATAACGAGGTGGCGTACCTGCAGCGTTATATCGACGGCGGCCGTGCGGGCTTCGACTGGCGCGTGCTGGTGATCGGCGGACGTGCGGTGGCGGCGATGCGGCGGGTCGGCGGCAAAGGGTGGATTCATAACTTCGCGCAAGGCGCGACGTGCGAAGCCGCGGAACTGGACGCGCCGCTCGCGCAAACCGCCGTGCGGGCTACCGGGGCGCTCGGGCTCGACTATGCGGGCGTCGACCTGATTCAGGATCCACAGGACGCCGCCCGGCCGCTCGTGCTGGAGGTGAACGGCGTGGCGGCCTGGCGCGGCCTGCAATCGGTCACGCCGATCGATGTGGCGGCCGCGCTCGTCGACGATCTGCTGTTTCGCAAGCTGCCGGCGCAGCGCGGCGCGCCTGCGCTTGCGGCAAGCGGCGAGGCGTCCGTGCTGGCGCTGCATGGACGCCATGGCTGAGCCGGGAGCCGCATCGGACGAGCCGGACGGCTCGATGCGTCCCGCGGATTCGGGCGCCTCAGGCGGCCGGATGCGTACCGTGGATCCGGGCGCCTCAGGCGGTCAAATGCGTCCGGCGAATTCGGGCGTCTCAGGCGGTGTTCAACCCATCACCGCCGACCAGTGTATTCGCACCGCCTTCCTGAACGCCTGCCGCCTCGACGTCGAAACGCCTAAGCCCGGCAACGTCAGCATGGACAGCGAAGGCCACGGCATGAGCGCGGCGCAGTTCATCGCGAGTGCCGACGCCGCCGCCGCCGCGCTGCTCGCGCGCGGCGCGCCAGTGGGCCAGCGCGTTCTCGATGCCGTCACGCGCACGCGCGCGGCCGTCGGCTGCAATACGAACCTCGGCATTCTGCTGCTGGTCGCGCCGCTCGTGGCCGCGCTCGAACAAGCCGAGCGTCCGCTGTCGGCGCAAGCATGGCAGGCAGCCACCGAACAAGTGCTCACGCGGCTTGACATCGACGACGCGCGCCTCGCATATCGCGCAATTGCTCTCGCCAATCCCGGCGGCCTGGGCGACGCCCCGGAGCAATCGGTGCACGATGCGCCGACTGTCGGCCTGCGCGACGCAATGGCGCTCGCCGCGGCGCGCGACAGCATCGCCCGTCAATATGCCGAGGGCTTTCGCGACATCTTCGAAACCGGCCTCGCCGCCTTGCGCGAACTTCCCGCTGCGTCCCCGCGCACTATGGCACTCAACGTGTTCCTCACGTTCCTCGGCGCGTGGCCCGACTCGCACATTGTGCGTAAGCACGGCGTGGCCGTGGCGCAGAGTGTCACGCTTGCGGCACGCGCCCGGCACGCGCAATGGCTGCGCACGCTCGGCGAAGCGGGCAGCGCCGCTGCCGGTGTGCCGCTCGATGCCTGGGACGCCGAGCTCAAAGCCGCCGCCATCAACCCCGGCACGAGCGCGGACCTGACGGTGGCCACGCTGTTCGTCGCGCTATGTCTTGACGAGCCGGGCCACGCAAGCGGCTTGCGATACGCGCCATAAGCGCGAACGCGCCGCGCATTGGCACGGATTCTGTTAGTGAGTGCCATCGTGCATCAACCGCCGCCGCGCGCTCGCGGACCAGGAGCGTGACAGGCGGCATGTCAGTCCGTCGGCAAGTCCCCATCACTCATCGGAGGAACAGCATGGCCAAGATCAACCGCGTCCTGATAGGAGAGTCGCTCGTCGGCGACGGCAACGAGGTCGCACACATCGACTTGCTGATGGGACCGCGAGGTTCCGCTGCGGAAACCGCATTCTGCAATGCGCTCACGAACAATAAGGACGGCTTCACATCGCTGCTCGCGGTGGTCGCGCCGAACCTGATCGCGAAGCCGAACACGATCCTGTTCAACAAGGTGACGATCAAGGGCGCGAAGCAGGCCGTGCAGATGTTCGGGCCCGCGCAGCATGCGGTGGCCCTCGCGGTCGCGGACAGCGTCGAGGACGGCACGATCCCGGCAGACGAAGCCGACGACCTGTTCCTGTGCGTCGGCGTCTTCATTCACTGGCAGGCGGAAGACGACAAGAAGATTCAGGAGTACAACTACAAGGCCACGCGCGAGGCGATTCAACGCGCGGTTAGAGGCGAGCCGACGGCGGCCGAGGTCGTGTCGAAGAAGAGCAGCGTCGCCCACCCGTTTGCACCGAACTGATGGCGCAGGGCCCGCGCCGCGCGCGGGCCTTCACGTTGAGCCACGGTGCCATTGCTGTGAAGAGGCATGAGATGACCCTACGATGTCGCGCGCTCGCGGCTTTGGCCTGCATTGCGCTCGCCGCGCCGCTCGCCTGGGCGGACGGCGAGGCGCCGGCCGCGCCGGCCCCGGCGGGCGGTTACAACTACCCCACCGCGGGCCGCGTCGAATACGTGCTCACCTGCATGGACGAAAACGGACACGACTTCGCGAACGTCTACAAATGCTCGTGCGTGATCGACAGGATGGCGACCGCGCTGCCCTATGAGGAGTTCGTCGACCAGTCCACGTTCTCCCGCTACGCAACGCTGGGCGGCGAAGGCGGCGCCGAGTTTCGCGTCGATCATGCGAAGGCGCAAACGAAGAATTTCCGCACGTTGCAGGCTGACGCTTACCGCAGTTGCGGGCTTGGCAGCGACAAGACCGCGGCATCGAAATAGCGACCGACGCGGCGGGCGGCGCGCACGCAGTGCTTGCCGCCGCCTGGGGCGCGGAACCGGGTCTGCGGTTCGGTCCCTGGGGTTCCGTCCCTGGGGTTCCGTCCCGCGTCAGTTCGGGACCAGCCCTTCGCCAAGCGACGCATAATCCGCGAGACCGTTTTGCGCATTTGCAGCCTTCGGCATGTCGCTGCGTTGCCGTTCGATCTGCACGCCGACGGCCGCCACGTCGTCGAATTTGGCCGGCTTGGCCAGCGCCACGCGCACCCAGTGGGCGCCGAAATCATTGATCAGGAGACGCGCCACCGCTTCAGCCAGCGCTTCGAGAAGACGCACGCCGTGCGACTCGAGCAGCGTGTGCAGCGCGGCGCGTACCGCCGCATAGTTGATGGTGTCCTCGATGCGATCGGTTGCGCACGCGCGGATCGCGGGCACGCCGATGGACAGATTCATCCGCACCGGTTGCGGCACATGGAGCTCGCTGCTGTCGATCCCTATAATCGTCTGACCGATAAAGTTTTCGATAAACACGATGTCCATGGGGCCCGCCGGCTTCTCCGCGGACAATCCCGCCGGCGGTGCTTCGGAGGGTACACCCCACGGCGCGCTCGCGCGGGGCGCGCCGGCATCGGCGGCAACGGAAAAGCTGGCGAGGCGAACGGTGTCGATACGGTCCATGGTGTACTCCGCCGCATAGCGGCAACAAGTTAAAAGACGCAACCCGGGTAAACGCAGGTAGTACAGGATGAGCCGCGCGCAGAGCACTGTGCGTCGCCAAAGCCCAAGGCGCGGCTGGATATGGCGTGCCCTCCATAAAAGCAAAAAACGGGCACACGCTGTACTATTGATGCGACTTCGTATTGAACACGAACGACATCGGGCGTAGAGTTTTAAGCCAACGCCTGACAACATGCACACGCGCAGGCACAGGTAATACACATAGCAGGCGGATTACTCAGTGCGCATACGGACCCAGAAGCCGCGGCGCGAGGGGATGACATTATCGATAAAGCGGCACGCGTAGACGCGCACTGCAAAGCCACGCGAGGGCAGTACCACGCAAGGCAACGCAAGGCGCGCATGAATGTGCCGCAACGGAGACGAACCCCATGTCGTTGCTCGCTGACAGCTCCATGCACGTCCGTGAAATCTTCAACGTCGTCAATCATCAATTGGCGACGCGGCCGACGAGCGAGCCCGTCGCTCAGTCGTGGGCGCGCTGCGTGAATGAATTCCAGCTCGATCCTTCCCGTTTCGTCACGCCACCCATCCTGACGGAGTACGAACTAAGCGCGCGCCGCGAGGCAATGGGCGATCTGATCGCGTGTTCGAAGCTGGAAATGACCACGCTCTATCAACAGTTGGCCGACCCGGAGCTCGCGGTGGTGCTAGTCGATGCGGGCGGCGTGATCGTGCATCAGGTTTCGTCGGTGCCGTTTGCCGAGGCGGTGGCCTCCGACGGCTTTCGCGTCGGCGCCCTGTGGAGCGAGCGCGAAGCCGGCACCAACGGAATGGGCACGTGTCTCGCCGAGCGCGAATGCATTGCCGTGTGCCAGCACGAGCATTTCTATCCACGCTATACGTCGCTAACCTGCTCGGCCGCGCCGATCTTCGACGACAGCGGCGAAATAGCGGGCGTACTGGACGTGACGAGCCGCTCGAAGCTGTTGCAGCAACACTCGCTGGTGCTCGTCGGCATGTCGCGGCAGATGATCGAAAACCGGCTGATCGACGCGCGCTACCGGCACGCGAACATGATTCATTTCCACAGCCGCCCAGAATTCGTCGGCACGCTGCATGGCGGCAAGCTCGCGGTCGCCGACGACAGCACCGTGCTCGCCGCGAACCGCAGTGCGCTGTTCCAGCTCGGCTTCCGCTCGCTTGGCGAATTGCGCGGACGGCGTATCGAGGAAGCGTTCAACGCGTCGCTGGAGGACATGATCGCGCGCAGCATTCGCGGCTCGTTCCACCCGGTCACCGTGTACAGCGCGAACGCGACCAACCGTTTCTTCCTGATTGCGCAGACCGCGCAAAATGCCGCCGGACGCGGTGCGCGCGTTGCGGTCGCGGCGCCTGTGCCGCGCACGAGCGCGCCGGAAAAGCGCGCGTCCGCGGCGCGGCTCGACGAGATCGCGCATCTGGAATTCGGCGACCCGCGCATGGCCTCGCAAATTCAACTCGGCGCGCGCGTCGTGCAACGCAAGATTCCGATCATCCTCAGAGGACAAACGGGCACCGGCAAGGAAGTGTTTGCGCAGGCGCTGCACAGCATCAGCCCGCTTTCGTCGGGGCCGTTCGTGCCGGTCAATTGCGCGTCGCTGCCGGAGAATCTGATAGAAAGCGAGCTGTTCGGCTATCGGGCCGGCGCATTTACCGGCGCACAGCGCGAGGGACGGCGCGGCAGGATCGTGCAGGCCAACGGCGGCACGCTGTTTCTCGACGAAATCGGCGACATGCCGCTCGCGTTGCAGGCACGGCTCTTACGCGTGATAGAAGAACACGAGGTCACGCCGCTCGGCGCGGAGACAACCGTCAAGGTCAACTTCCAGTTGATCAGCGCGAGTCACCGCAATCTGCTCGAACTCGTGCACACCGGCCAGTTCCGCGAGGATCTGTATTACCGGCTCAAGGGCGTCGAGCTGAATTTGCCGCCACTCGCGGAGCGGGTCGACAAACTTCCGCTGATTCATCATCTGCTCGAAGCCGAAACCGACGGCGATCCGCCCGAGCTCACGAAGGAAGCCGAGCAGGCGTTGCTGAGCTATTCATGGCCCGGCAATATCCGTCAGTTGCGGCACGTGTTGCAGATGGCGATCGCGCTTTGCGACGGGCAACCCATCCGCTGCGACGACCTGCCGGCGGAGGTCACGCAGCGCGCGCCGGAAATGCCGCCGCCGGCCGGGTCACATGCAGCGTCGCACGCAGCGGCGCAGTCTGCCCCGCATGCCGACGACGACGCCGATCTTTCCGCGCTGAACGCGATCCAGTTGAATGAGCGCGAGACGGTGCTTACGCTGCTCGAGGAGAATCGCTGGAACGTCAGCAACGTGGCGAAGGCGCTCGGCATCAGCCGCAACACGCTGTACCGGAAGATGCGGCGGCTGCATATCCGTCTGTCGCACGACGGCTCGGGCAACGACGGTGTCGAAGCCGAAGACGGAGCCGACGAACAGGCACCGGACACAGCAGCAGGCGAAGCATTCCCGGGGGACGCCTCGCCTCACACCCATCACGCATGACCCAGGCGCCCGCTCGCAATCTTGCGGACTTCAAGCCTGATGCGCGCTTCGCGTGGTGCGTGACCGGCTCCGGCCATCTGCTCGAGGAGTCAATCGAACTCGCGCTTGCGTTGCCGCGCACGGACCTCTTTCTCTCCGCCGCCGCCGAGGAAGTGCTGCCACTCTACGGCTGGAAGCTGCCGAGGCTGCGCGAACGCTTCAACGTGTTCCGCGACAAGAGCGCGAGCGGCGTGCCGGTAGGCATGCTGTATCACGGCATGTATCACACTGTCATCATCGCGCCGGCCACCAGCAATACGGTGGCCAAGTGCGCGTTCGGCATCTCCGATACGCTGCCCACCAACATGTACGCGCAGGCGGGCAAGCAATGCATTCCGGGCATCGTCTTTGCATGCGATACGGAGCCGACCGTGGTCACACAAAGTCCCAATGAATGGGTCGAGCTGCGGCCGCGGGCAATCGAACTAGACAATGTGGAGCGCCTTTCGCGCTTCGAATACACGACCGTCGTGCGCTCGCTGGATGAACTGAAGACGGCGCTCGATCAACGGCTCGCAACGCTCCACCTCGCATGACATTGGCTCACACCTTGGGCGCACCGCCGCGCACCGCCGCCTACCGATATGAAACCATCTCCATGCTCGCTGCGCTCGCGGCCTTCTCCGTACTGACATGGACCACATCGTCTTCCTGACGGGCCGGCTCGCCGAAAAGAGTCTCGCGCGCGTGCTTGAAAGCATGGCGCCAACGCCGTTCAGTTGGGAGATCCGCGAAATCGGCCTGCAGGTCGCCGCCCTCATGACCGCCGACATGATCCGCCGCCGCGTGCCCGCTCCGCTCGCCGCGCAGCGCGTGATCGTGCCGGGGCGCTGCCGTGGCGACCTTGCCGCGCTGACTGAGTTCTACGGCGTGCCGTTCGAACGCGGCCCGGAAGAAGTGAAAGATCTGCCGCAAT
Organism: Burkholderia sp. WSM2230; assembly: GCF_000472445.1. Taxonomy (GTDB): domain Bacteria; phylum Pseudomonadota; class Gammaproteobacteria; order Burkholderiales; family Burkholderiaceae; genus Paraburkholderia. The sequence goes on along the minus strand of NZ_AXAJ01000001.1, from coordinate 612,361 downwards.
TCTTCGGCCGCGAGGCCAAGCCCGTCGACCTGTCGCGCTATGAAACGGAGATCTTCGCGGAGATCGTCGATGCGCCGCGCCTCGATCTCGACGGCATCGCCGCGCGTGCTCGCGACTACGCTGCTCAGGGCGCGGACGTAATCGACATTGGCTGCCTGCCGGAAACGCCGTTTCCGCATCTCGAGGATGCCGTGCGCCGCCTGAAGGCCGACGGCTATCGGGTCAGCGTCGATTCGATGCGCACCGAAGAGCTATTGCGCGGCGGCCGCGCGGGCGCGGACTATCTGATGAGCCTGAACCTCGACACGCTGTGGATCGCCGACGAAGTGCCCTCCACCCCGATTCTCGTCGCCCGCGATCCGCGCGAGCCCGCGTCGCTCGATGCGGCCATCGAACTGTTCGCCGCGCGAGGCCGCGCATTTCTCGCCGACCCGATTCTCGATCCGATTCCGTTCGGTCTCGCGACGTCGATCTCACGTTATGTGGGGCTGCGCGAACGCTATCCGGACGTGGCCATCATGATGGGCATCGGCAACGTGACCGAGCTGACCGAGGCGGACACGAGCGGCATCAATGCGGTACTGCTCGGCATGGCGGCGGAGCTCCGCGTGAGCGCCGTGCTGACCACGTCCGTGAGCCTGCACGCGCGACGTGCGGTGCGCGAAGCCGATGTCGCGCGCCGGGTGATGCACGCCGCGCGCGAGGCGCAAGTGTTGCCCAAGGGCATCAATGGCGATCTTGCGACCGTTCACGCGAAGCGCCCCTTTCCATACAGCCCGGCTGAAATAGACGAGTTCGCCAACGATGTTCGCGATCCTAACTTTCGCGTGCAGGTCAGCGCCGATGGCATCCACGTGTATAACCGCGACGGTCACCTGAGAGCCGGCGATCCGTTCGAGCTCTATCCGCAGCTTCATCTCGAAGCCGACGGCGGTCACGCGTTCTATATGGGCGTGCAGCTCGCGCGCGCCGAGATTGCATGGCGCCTCGGCAAGCGCTTCGATCAGGACCAGCCGCTCGACTGGGGCTGCGCCGTCGAGCGGCCGGAACAGGACCTGTCGGCATGGTGCGCGCCCGGCGAGACCATGAAAAAACGCTGAAGCGCTTCACGTGAAGCTGCCGGAACCTGCGGGCCTCTTTAGCGCGCGTCGGCCAAAGCTCCCTCGCCGCACTCGTTGACCCGCGCGAGTTCATCGCGCATTTCGCCGATTGCCTGCGCATAGTCAGTCGCGCCGAACACCGCCGAACCCGCCACGAACACATCCGCGCCCGCCGCAGCGATCTTTGCGATGTTCGACGCCTTCACGCCGCCGTCCACTTCGATCAGCAGCGCACGGCCTGTGCGCTGCATCGTGGCGTCGACGCGTTCGCGCAGCGCGCTCAGCTTCGCCAGCGTCTCGGGTATGAAAGCCTGGCCGCCGAAGCCTGGATTCACCGACATCAGCAGCACCACGTCGAGCCGCTCGATCACATGATCGAGCACTGCAAGCGGCGTGGCCGGATTGAGCGCGAGGCCGACGCGCGCGCCCTGCGTCCTGATCAGTTCGATGGTGCGGTGCACGTGCAGCGATGCCTCCGGATGAAAGCTGATTGTGTTCGCGCCCGCCTCGGCAAAGGCGATGACAAGCGGATCGACGGGCATGGTCATCAAGTGCACGTCGATGGGCACGCGCGTATGCGGCCGGATTGCGGAGCAGACGAGCGGCCCGACCGTCAGATTCGGCACGTAGTGGTTGTCCATCACGTCCAGATGAATCCAGTCCGCGCCGGCCGCCGTGACGTCGCGAATCTCGTCCGCGAGGCGCGCAAAATCCGCCGACAGCAGCGAAGGAGCAATCAGAAAGTCACGCATAGGTCTCTCCTTGCGCTCAGTGATAGCGGCGCGCCATCGCCTCGAGCGGCAACGGCTTGATGCGCGGCGCCTGCCCCGCGCAGCCGAAAGCCTCGAAGCGCTCGACACAAACGCTGCGCGCGGCCGCCGTGGCCGCCTTCAACGCGGCCCGCGGATCGAATTCGGCGCGCGCGTTCCCCATCGACTTGCGCATCGCACCGCTCATCGCGAGCCGGATGTCGGTGTCGATATTGACCTTGCGCACACCATGAGCGATGCCGCGCTGGATTTCCTCCACCGGCACGCCATAGGTCGTGGGTATCTCGCCGCCGTATTCGCGGATCACCGCGAGCCATTCCTGCGGCACCGAAGACGACCCATGCATCACAAGATGCGTGTTCGGAATCCGTTCATGTATCTCGACGATCCGGTCGATCGCGAGAATATCGCCGGTAGGCTGGCGGCTGAACTTGTACGCACCATGCGATGTGCCAATGGCGATTGCGAGCGCATCGACACCGGTTGCCTCGACGAAAATCCGGGCTTCTTCAGGGTCGGTCAGCAAGTCGTCGCGCGCGAGCTGACCTTGCGCGCCGACGCCGTCCTCCTCGCCGGCCGCGCCTGTTTCGAGCGAACCCAGACAACCCAATTCGCCTTCCACAGAAACGCCAACCGCGTGCGCCGCCTCAACCACCCGGCGGCTCACGTCGACGTTGTAGTCGTATGTGGCGGGCGTTTTCTGATCGGGCAGCAAGGAGCCGTCCATCATGACCGACGTGAAGCCGGAGCGAATCGCCTGCTGACACACCGCCGGGCTCGCGCCGTGGTCCTGATGCAGCACGAGCGGAATGTCCGGATGCGCCTCGAGCGCGGCCAGCACGAGATGGCGCAGATAAGGCTCGCCCGCATACTTGCGCGCCCCCGCCGACGCCTGCAGGATCACTGGGCTCGCGGTTTCCTCCGCGGCCTGCATGATCGCGTGAATCTGCTCCATGTTGTTCACGTTGAACGCGGGCACGCCGTAGCCGTGTTCGGCAGCGTGATCCAAAAGTTGACGCAGTGCGATGAAGGACATTGCAAACTCCTCAAAGACGAATCGGATTCTGTTGTGCCGCTCATGCGACGCGCCGCGCGACGCGGCGCGCTTCGTCCGCCACGGCCTGCGCGGTCAGCGCGAAATGTTCGAACAGCGCAGCGGCGGGCGCGGACTCGCCAAACGTGTCGATACCCACGACGCCGCCTTCCAGCCCCACGTACTGCCGCCAGAACGCGCGCACGCCGGCCTCTACGGCAACGCGCGGGACGCCTGGCGGCAGCACCGCCGCGCGCCATGTGTCCGGCTGCCGGTCGAATACGCTCGTCGACGGCATGGAGACGACGCGTGCGGCGATGCCCGCGTCGGCGAGCAGCGCAAGCGCTTCGAGTGCGATCGATATTTCGGATCCCGTAGCAATCAGTACGACGCGGTGGCGCGCGTCTGAACTGCCTGGCGCGGAAGGATCGGGCCAATCGCGCAGCACATAGCCGCCTCGCTCTATCGCGTCGATCTGCGCGCCGTCGCGCGTGACGAACGGCAGGCTCTGGCGGCTCAGCAACAGGCACGACGGCCCATCGCGTTCTATTGCGCTCGCCCATGCGCGGGCCGTTTCCACGGTATCGCAGGGGCGCCAGACGTCGAGCCCGGGAATCAGCCTCAGGCTCGCCGCATGCTCCACCGATTGATGCGTCGGCCCGTCTTCACCAAGCCCTATCGAATCGTGCGTGAACACGAAGATCGAGCGCGTCTTCATCAACGCGGCCATGCGCAGCGCGTTGCGCGAGTAGTCGGAAAACGTGAGGAACGTGCCGCCGAAGGCAATATGCCCGCGATGCAGCGCAATGCCGTTGATCATCGCGCTCATGCCGAACTCGCGCACGCCGTAGTGCAGATAGTTGCCGCCTTGCAGGCCCGTGTCATCGGCGTACACGTCGATTGCGGCCTGCCAGTCGGTGAGATTCGAGCCGGTCAGATCCGCAGAGCCGCCGAGCAATTCCGGCAGCGCGCGAGCGAGCACAGCGATGGTCTGCTGCGAGGCCTTGCGCGTGGCGATGGATTGCGCCGCGTTGTCGGCGTCGCGCAGCATGGCGTGAACCGTATCGCGCCAATGGGCAGGCAGCGTGCCGCGCGTCCTGCGTTCAAATTCGGCGGCTTCATGCGGATAATGCTGACGATAAGCTTCGAAGCGGCGTCTCCAGTCCGCTTCGGCCGCTGCGCCGCGCGCACTCGCATCCCACTGCGAGCGGACGTCTTCGGGAACGACGAACGGCGGGTGCGGCCAGCCGAGCGCGCGCCGGGTATTCGCGACCTCGTCGGCACCGAGCGGCGCACCGTGCACATCGTGCGTGCCGGCTTTGCCAGGCGAGCCTTTGCCGATCACCGTGCGGCAGCAGATCAGCGTGGGCCGGCCCGCGCCGCGCGCGTCCTGAAGCGCGCGGTCGACCGCGTCGGCATTGTGGCCGTCCACGTCGCGCACCACGTGCCAGCCATATGCGGTAAAACGCGCCGGCGTGTCGTCGTTGAACCATTGCGCGACATGACCGTCGATGGAAATGCCGTTGTCGTCGTAAAGCACTGTGAGCTTGTCGAGATTGAGCGTGCCAGCGAGCGATGCGGCCTCGTGCGAGATGCCTTCCATCAGACAGCCGTCGCCGGCGAACACATACGTGCGGTGATCGACAATCATATGGCCGGGACGATTGAACTCGCGCGCGAGCAGTGCCTCCGCGAGCGCCATGCCGACCGCGTTGGCGAGCCCCTGGCCCAGCGGACCGGTGGTCGTCTCGACGCCTGGCGTCACGCCGACCTCGGGATGCCCCGGCGTTTTGCTGTGCAGTTGACGAAAGCGCTTCAACTCGTCGATCGGCAGATCGTAGCCGGTGAGATGCAGCAGGCCGTACAACAGCATCGAGCCGTGTCCGTTCGACAGAACAAAACGGTCGCGGTCGGGCCATGCCGGATTGCGCGGATTGTGCTTGAGATGCCGGCCCCATAGGGCGACGGCGATCTCGGCCATGCCGAGCGGCATGCCGGGGTGGCCCGACTTCGCCGCTTCGACCGCGTCGATGGCGAGCATGCGCAGCGCGTCGGCCATCAGGCGGATTTGAGGTTTTTCAGGCGACTGTGCGACGGCGCTCATCGAATCTCTCCTTCAAAAACGAAAAGCAGTTGTCTCGCGTGAAGCCGTCAAGCTCACACTCGCGAGCGCCGGTCGATCAGTTGCAGAATCATCGGCGTGAAGATCAGTTGCATCGCGAGGCCCATCTTGCCGCCCGGCACCACAATCACATTGGGGCGCGACATGAAGGAGTCGTGCAGCATGGTCAGCAGATACTGGAAATCGATGCCTTTGGGCCGTGCGAAGCGGATCACGACAAAGCTCTCGTCCGGCTGCGGAATCTCGCGCGCAATGAACGGATTCGACGTATCCACGGTCGGTACGCGCTGGAAGTTCACATGCGTGCGGGAAAATTGCGGACAGATGTAGTTCACGTAATCGGGCATGCGCCGCAGGATCGTGTCGACCACTGCCTCGTGCGAGTAGCCGCGCATGGTCTGATCGCGATGCAGTTTCTGGATCCATTCGAGATTGATGATCGGCACGACGCCTATCAGCAGATCCGCATGCCGCGCAATGTCGATGCGCTCGGTCACGGCCGCGCCGTGCAGTCCTTCGTAGAACATCAGGTCGGTGCCGGGCTGCACGTCTTCCCACGGCGTGAAGGTGCCGGCGTCCTGTTTGTAGAGACGGGTTTCCGTTTCGTCGTGCACGTAGTGGCGAAACTTGCCGGTGCCGCACTCTCCATAGCTTGCGAACAGCGCCTCCAGTTCTTCCAGCAGATTCGCTTGCGGCCCGAAGTGGCTGAAGTTCGGCACGCCGTCGCGCTCGTGCTGCTTCATGGCCTCGCGCATACCGTTACGGTCGTAGCGATGAAATGCGTCGCCTTCGACAATCTGCGCGTTGATCTTTTCGCGCCTGAAAATATGGGTAAAACTCTTCATCACAGTCGTGGTGCCGGCGCCGCTGGAACCGGTCACCGCGATAATCGGGTGTTTGACTGACATGCGCTTGTCTCCGGATAGTGGTGTTGTGTTCGGCCGGGTTGTCAACCGCTAACGCGAACCCGGGTCGCGCAATCAGGCCGTAAAACCCGGCAGGAAAAGCGAGCGTCGGCCAAAGAGCGGCGACGTAAAAGGCTGATCCTCGCCACGGTCGTATTCGCCGTGATAGCGGCCGATGCGCTCCACTTCGTTGCGCGAGCCGAGAATCACCGGCACGCGGCCATGCAGCGCAGGGGGCACGACGTCGAGAATGCGCTCGCGGCCCGTAATCGAAAGGCCGCCCGCCTGCTCGACCAGAAAGCTCATTGGGTTCGCTTCATACAGAAGCCGCAGGCGCCCTTCCATACCCGGCGTTCTGGAGTCGCGCGGATACATGAACACGCCGCCGCGCATCAGGATGCGATGCACCTCCGCGACCATCGAGGCGATCCAGCGCATGTTGAAGTCCTCGGCACGGCAGCCGGTTCGTCCGTCCTTGCACTCCTGCACGTAGCGGCGCACCGGCGGCTCCCAGAAGCGCTCGTTCGACGCGTTGATCGCGAACTCCGCCGTATCCGCGGGAATGCGGATATTCGAATGCGTGAGCACGAAATTGCCGATGTCGCGCTCGAGCGTGAAGCCATGCGTGCCGCTGCCTACCGAGAGCACGAGCATGGTCGAAGGACCGTAGATCGCATAACCCGCCGCCACCTGCTCGCGGCCTGGCCTCAGGAAGGAAGACTCGCTGACGGGCTCATGCGTATCGGGGCAAGCTTCGTCCACATTGCGCAGCACCGAGAAGATCGAGCCGACCACGCCGTTGATGTCGATGTTCGACGAACCGTCGAGCGGATCAAACGCAAGCAGATAGTCGCCGCGCGGATAGGCTTGCGGAATCGTGTAGACATGCTCCATTTCCTCGGAGGCCATTGCGGCGAGAAGTCCATCCCACTCGCAGTGCTGCACGAAGATTTCGTTCGTGGCCACGTCGAGTTTCTTCTGCTCCTCGCCATGTGTGTTGATGCTGTGCGCCGAGCCGTAATGGCCGCCGAGCGCGCCCTTGGTGAGCATCGCCGAAATCGACTTGATGGCCGCGGCTACGTCGATCAGGAGCGCGGAGAGGCCCGCGTTCTGCACCCCTCCTGCCGTGCAAGGCTGGCGGTCGAGTGTGTCGATGAGAAACTTCGAAAGGGTCGTGCGTCCGTCTTGCATGGCGATCTCCTGAGGTTGTTCTGTTTCAGCCTGGCGGTGCGGTGGCCGGGCGTTGCGCGTCGGGCGTGTCGGGCGTGTCGGGCGCGCGGGTGTTCGACGCAGCGGTGGACGCAGCGCGTTCGTCAGTTGGTGCAAGCGGCTCGCCAAACACGCGGCTCGCGCGAATATCCGCCGCAGCGATCAGCGTCAGCGCGGCGGCGTCGATGGGCGCGGCGCCCTCCATCGCTCTCGCGAAAAGACGATTGGCCTGGCGCAGCCGCGAGCGGTCGAGCGCATTGCGCACCGAGCGCGCATTGGCAAAATTCGGCTGACGTGTGCGCAACGCGAGGTAGTCCGCGAAAGCGCGCCGCGAGTCGGCGTCGAAGCGGTAATGCATGGTCGCGAGCATGCGCTCGGCGATGTCGAGCAATTCGGCGTCGCCGTAATCGGGAAACGTAATGTGATGCGCGATACGCGAGCGAAAACCGGGATTGCTCTCGAAGAACACTTCCATTCGCGACGCGTATCCGGCGAGAATCACAACAAGATCGTCGCGCTGGTTTTCCATGGTCTGCAGCAGAATTTCTATGGCTTCCTGACCATAATCGCGCTCATTCTCCGGACGGTACAGGTAATACGCTTCGTCGATAAAGAGCACGCCGCCCATCGCACGCTTGAGCACGTCACGCGTTTTCGGCGCGGTATGGCCGATGTACTGGCCGACCAGATCGTCGCGCGTGACGGATACCAGATGATTGCGGCGAATGTAGCCGAGCCGGTACAGCACCTCGGCCATGCGCAATGCAACCGTGGTCTTGCCGGTGCCCGGATTGCCCGAGAAACACATATGCAGCGTCGGCGCACCGCTCGCGAGACCCAGCGATTCGCGCGCGCGCTCGACAAGCAGATGCGCGGCGATCTCGCGAATCCGCGTCTTGACCGGCGCGAGGCCGACGAGATCGCGGTCGAGTTCCGCGAGCACTTCGCCGATGCCCGAGTCGCGATAGAGCGCGGCGAGATCGATGTTCGGCGGCAGCGCGAGGTTCATGGCTCAGCGCTCCGTACCGTAGCGTGCGCCGGAAGGCCGGTCGCTCGCGTAGCCCGCGAGCCCGTAATGTTGCACGCGTGCTGGCCCGTCCTCGCGCGTGAGGCGGAAGCCCGGCTCCTCATCCGGCCGGTTCACGATGAACGACAGCCGCATCGTCTCGAAGCCGCGCACCGAGTCGAACGCGTTGACCTTGATGTAGTGATCGGGACGCGCCGAGCGGCACGCCTTCACTTCCTGGAGCACACCGGCCGCGTCGTGAAGGTCGAACATCGGAAGCCCCCACATTTCCCAATACGTGTTGCGCGGATGCGGGTCGTCCGTGAATTCGACGGAGCAGGCCCAGCCCTGGCTCAACGCATAGCCGATCTGCAAACTGATTTCCTCGTCGGTCAATTCCGGCAGGAAGGAAAAGGTGCCCTGTGTAATACGCATGACGTACCTCGCGATTGATTGACTGCAACGTTCAGCCGGCAGACACGGTCTCACGCGCAGTGCGGCGGCACTGCTGCGAATCCGCATCATGAATGTTTCGATGCGCCGCTTAAGGCGCGTGGGCCGCTTCGGCCGCTTCGGCCACGTAAGCCACTTGAGCCACGCAAGCCACTCGAGCTACTCAAGCCGCCGTCGGCGTGGCGGCGAAATCCGGAGAATCTGTCGACGCGTAGTTGAAGGTCACGTCGCGCCACGTGTCGAGCGCCTGCTTGAGCGGCCCGCACCAGCGCGCCGCGGCTTCGAGAATGTCCGGCCCTTCCTGACGGATGTCGCGCCCTTCGTTACGCGCCTTCACCATCGCTTCGAGGGCGACGCGATTGGCCACGGCGCCCGCCTGAATGCCGCCCGGATGACCGATGGTGCCGCCGCCGAACTGCAGGATCGCGTCGTCGCCGAACAGATCGAGCAGTTGATGCATCTGCCCCGCGTGAATGCCGCCCGAGGCCACCGGCATCACCTTGCGCAAGCCGGCCCACGGCTGGTCGAAGAAAATGCCGCGCGACAGATCGACTTCGTTGCGCGCCTCGCGGCACACGTTGTAAAAGCCCTGCACCGTCAGCGGATCGCCCTCGAGTTTGCCGACCGCCGTACCCGCATGCGCGTGATCGACGCCCGCCATGCGCAGCCACTTCGCGATCACGCGAAACGAAATGCCGTGATTGCGCTGACGCGTGTACGTGCTGTGTCCCGCGCGATGCAGATGGAGAATCATGTCGTTCTTGCGCGCCCAGCGTCCCATCGACTGGATCGCGGTCCAGCCGATCACCAGATCGATCATGACGATGCATGAACCGAGTTCCTTCGCGAATTCGGCGCGCTCATACATGTCCTCCATCGTGCCCGCGGTCACGTTCAGGTAGTGGCCTTTCACCTCGCCGGTTTCGGCCTGCGCACGGTTCACCGCTTCCATCGAGAAGAGAAAACGGTCGCGCCAGTGCATGAAAGCCTGCGAGTTGATGTTCTCGTCGTCCTTCAGGAAATCGAGGCCGCCGCGCAAACCTTCATAGACGACTCGCCCATAGTTCTTCCCCGACAGCCCGAGTTTCGGCTTGACGGTTGCGCCAAGCAGAGGGCGGCCATACTTGTCGAGCCTCTCGCGCTCGACGACGATTCCCGTCGGCGGTCCCTGAAACGTCTTCAGATAAGCAACAGGTATGCGCATGTCTTCGAGGCGCAACGCTTTGAGCGGTTTGAAGCCGAACACATTGCCGATGATCGACGCGGTCAGGTTCGCGACCGAGCCTTCCTCGAACAGATCGAGTTCGTACGCGATGTACGCAAAGTACTGCGGCTCACTCGGGTTGGACGCAGGCACCGGATCGACGCGATAGGCTTTTGCGCGGTACATGTCGCATGCGGTCAGGCGGTCGGTCCACACCACGGTCCACGTCGCCGTCGACGATTCGCCGGCCACCGCAGCGGCCGCTTCCTCGGGCTCGACGCCCGGCTGCGGCGTGATGCGAAAAAGCGCGATCACGTCCGTGTCTTTCGGCGTGTAATCCGGCTGCCAGTAGCCCATCTCGCGGTACTTCATGACGCCCGCGGCATAACGCTCGCGGGGATCGCCCGCATTGCGCGGCTTGTGGAGGGACTCGATCGCCGGTTGACTGAAATCGTTCATGACGTTTCCTCGATGGTGGACAGGCGCGCTGCCGGAAGAACGAAGCGCTTGTGTGCACTGTAGGCAAGGCCGTCATCAACGGGAATTCACGATTTTATTTGGCAGACTTAATCGATCCGTTATCTGTCGCGTATGGTGGAATGCGGTTTTGACACGTGGGCTGAACGCGGCTTCGATGCCCGGTCAATCGGCATCATTCGCCGGGGCGGTCGTTCATCCAGGTTGGAGTCAGATCTAGCGTGACGAGAAAACGCTCCTTGTTCTCCGCCTCAGGCCGGAAGCATCTGATATCCAGTCCAATCTGATAAGCGGCACCACCGTTCCAATACGAAGTCGGATCGTCGCAGTTTCGAATGGACCGACGAAATTCAGCGGTATCAGCCATGGGACGCCAGCGGCTAGCCTGAAATGCCGTCCAGCCCGCGCGCCGCAACTGGTCTTGCAAGTTCATAACGATGGCAAGGGATTCGTCGAGGGGCAACGCCTCCGTCTGGGGCGACAGGATTACGCCCTCAACCTTTCCCTCCTCATCGTATCGGACTGAAAAAAAACGGGACGGTGGCGTCGTGAAGCCGTACTGCGGGTCGCTGAACCGCAATCGTCCGGGACGCGTCAACGCCCCCATCCAGCTTATCCCGGCCTGAACGGGCGGTAACGTCGAACGCGAGTGCTTGCGCACCTGCTCATAGGGCTCGCCGAGCATCAGCATGACCTCGTCGGCAGGATTAGCAAAGCGATATGCGATCCAGCACACCATAGCCGCGAGCAGAACACCGCAAGCCCCGATGAATGATGCAAGGCATCGTTTTCGCATGTTCATTTCATGTGGGCTATCAGGTAGATGGAATTTGCCACGTCGTGCTTTTCCAGTGGCTGGTGAAGCAATTCGTCAAATCGGTCAGCGGCGCGCAAGACAAAGGCCATTCTTTGGGCGGGGTCGGCCAGGTTGGCGAGCGGCAGCTTGCTGAACATCTCGATCTGCGCGTTTGCGCCAGTTACGGTGCATTTATTCGCGAGAGTCAACTGGATCTGCTGTGCAGAGCCGGTCGGAATATTTAATGCCCACGCAAGCTGATTTGCGCGCAACAGATTGACGAACATCGGATCGTTGGACATGGCCGGTTGCAAGATATTGAGTTGCTCGTGACGTGCGAGAGACGCGACGCTTCGCTTGAGATCGCCACGGTCGATTGCAGCGAACCCGTCTTCTATTTCCTTGCGCGGCGTACCGAACGGAACAGACTCGCCAATCGGCCAGCGCACGGAATGTTTGATCAATGGTCTCTCCGGCAGGCAGCGCTTCAAGCGCGCAAGCCCGAACTGCTTGTAGAACATGTGCAACGGCCAGATGTCGAGAAACAAGGCCGTGTTGCCCTTGCCGAGCATCTGGTACACCTTCGCCGCGGCTTCGCCCGACACCTGATCCGGTATCGGCATGCGCGGACTGCCGTAAGGTGACATTCTTTCGAGCGGTGATGCATCCCGCTCCCAGCGCTGGTATGCGTCGCGCTGCCGATTCGACGTTTTGATCATTTCGGCTGCATTGAGCAGGCCACATCCGACCTGCTTTGAGGCGAACGCTGCGAGACCCGCCCATTGAAAGCGGCGGTCGTCCCACCATAGCTGAGCGTAGGCGGCATTGATGCGCCTGTTGCGCGCTATCGGATCAGGGCTGGACGCTATCGCCTCCGCACGCTTTTGCAGATTGAGCCAGCAGTCAATGCAGTCCTGCCTATCGTCTGAGGCCCTGCGCCTTGCGACTTCTTCCTTCTCCTTCCAGTTCGGGTAACAGATGGGACAACGAGCGTTGTCGCAGCCTGGACGTGTCTCAGTCATGGTTGATTTCTTGCGTTTCGCAATCCTTAAAGGAGGACCTGGAAACCTACCTTGAGAGCTAAAGCAAACTGTAAATTTTGATGGCGAGCGACGACCCGTCCCTGAAAAAGGAGCGGCGCGTCCTTTTGAATCCGACATGTAACGACACCCGCACCAGGGTCTTTCATCCCTGGTGGCACACTTTGCTGCATTATCGGAACAGTGCGCCGCACGAAATGCCGTCCCGGCTTCGCGCGGCGCGCGGGCTAGCCCCCTTGCGCTATCCGGCGAAAACCGGAGCGCGGCGGGGCATTGGCCGCACAAGTTGCCGTCGCCGGTCCGGCACGGACCTTGCGTCGCCGATCATGCCCATGAAGTCCGGCACCCTGCCGGGCCGACGGCATGACGCTGTTTCAACCGATGGAGGAAGCACCTATGCAATGGACGACTCCGAGCTACACCGATATGCGTTTTGGTTTCGAAATCACGATGTATATCGCTACGCGTTAAGCCCGCATGGGCCGCGTAATGCGGCCCCTCTGCGGATCGATTGTTAATCGTCAGCAACACGGGCGGCCCGAAGCGCTGCCACGACACGCGTTCCCATCCATGATCCACGAAACGATCGTCACTACCGCAGCGTGCGATGGCCGTCCTCATGTCGCGCCGATGGGAGCCCGTTATGAGGGCGACTTTGTCATCCTGTCGCCCTTTCGTCCGTCCGTTACATTGGACAATATCGTCGCCACGCGTGCGGCGGTTCTGAATTTCACCACCGACGTCCGCGTGTTCGCGGGCTGCGTCACGCATTGCGCAACCGAATGGCCGACGCTCGCCGCGAGCCGCGTCGCGAGCGTGAGACTCGCCGAATCGCTCGCGCATGCGGAGCTGGAACTGCACGAATTGCGCGACGACAACGAGCGCCCAGTGCTGCGAATGAAATGCGTGCACCGCGAAACGCATGCGCCGTTTGCGGGTTTCAACCGCGCGCAGGCAGCGGTCGTGGAAGGCGCGATTCTCGTGAGCCGGCTCTTCATGCTGCCGGCCGACAAGGTCGATCGCGAGATGGCCTATCTGCAGATCGCCATAGACAAAACCGCCGGCGAGGCCGAGCGCACCGCGTGGGGCTGGCTCACGTCGGCTATCGCGCGGCACCGCGAGCGGCTTGCGGCGCCCGGCGGGCGGGCCGCTTGATCCGCTAACCCGCTGAACCCGCTGAACCCGCTGAATCCGCTGAATCCGCTGAATCCGCTGAATCCGCTTGATCCGCTGCATGATTCGCTGCGTAGTCGCTATCTCTCCCGCTGTTTCCGCTTTTTTCGGAGAACACCGATGACGGCATTGCTTGCGAGCGTCCGCTCGCACGACGAAGCATTGGACGCCGCCCGCGCCGGCGCCGACCTGATCGACCTCAAGGAGCCGAACATGGGCGCGCTGGGCGGTTTGTCGATTGGCGACATCGCGCGGATTGTCCGCGAGCTTCGCGCCCGCTATCCGGTCAGGCCGATCAGCGCGACGATTGGCGACCAGCCGCCCGAAGCGCTCGATGAAATCGCCGCACGCGTGATCGAAGTGAGCGATACGGGCGTCGATTACGTGAAAGTGGGCGTGACGCCTGGCCCGGCGGCATGGCGCTGCGTCGAACAGTTGGCGAATCTGCCCGCCGCAGTGGTGCCGGTTCTGCTGTGCGACGGCGGCATGGACGACGAACTGGTCGTGCACGCCGCGTCGCTCGGCTTTGCCGGAGTGATGTTCGACACATCGGCCAAGGACGGCAGCACGCTATTCGATCACGTGGACAGCGATTCGCTCGCACGGTGGCTGCGGCTCACCCGCGAACGAGGCGCGATCTGCGGGCTCGCCGGCTCGCTCGGCTGGCCGGAGCTCGAGCAGATTCACGCGCTCTCGCCGGACGTGGCGGGTTTTCGCACGGCATTGTGCGTCGATGGCCGACGCTCGCGGCTCGATCCGCAACGCGTCGCACAATGGGCTGAGGCGCTGCACAGCCGCTCGGGTAGCGTTCGTGCTGCGGGCTTCGCGGCGGATTCCACCGCAGCGGGAGCAGTCCGCGTGTGAACAGCGCGGAAGGTCTGCTGGGCGCGCAGCGCGGCAGCAGCGCCCGCGCCGCCATGCCGTTGCGTGCGCCGCCGTTTATAGCAGGCGCAAGCTCGCATTCAGATCACCGGCGTATTCAACAACCGGTCGCGCATCAATTCGACGTTGTCCTTGTTGAACAACTCCACCACATAGTTGGCTTCGTTCACGTAATCGACGAAGCGGCGGTCCACCACGCCCGAGGCCGCGAGTGTGTCGAGCCGCTCGTTTCCCGCTATCGGGCAGGACTTCACGACGATCAGCCGCTCGGCGTTGAGCATCGTCGAGAGCCACGCGGCGAGGCTGTCCGAGGTCGTGTCCCAGTTGCTCATTGCGTCGGGCGTGTCGCGCATCAACGCGGTCGGCACCCACACGGCGACATGGCCGTCGCGCAGCGCGCGGCGGATCTTCGCCTCGCTCGATGCAAGCACGAGTTCGGGCAGCACGCCTTGCATGAGGAGTGCGTACTGGGTCATCGCGAGCAGACACATGTTGTGCGCGGCGAGATCGTCGAAACACCATTCGCTCTGGTATTGCCGCACCTTGTCCGCGAAATCGCCGCCGCCGGGAACGATGACGATGCGCCCGCCCCCCACCTCGCATAGCTCCATGAGCCACTGGCGCAGCGCCGGCTCGTGACTCAGGCTGCCCCCGATCTTGACCACCCACATGATCGTTGTCCTCGTTTGCGATTAACCTCGTTTCCTTGTCCGCTGTGCTGCTGGTTTGCTCGTGTGCTGGCCTCCTGAGCCTGGGTCGCCGGGTTGGCGAGTCTGGGTTGTGATGTTGGCGCAGCTTCTGCCGCTGCTGCCGCTTGTTTCGCGCGCGGCAGTCGCCGCGCCCGTTGCCCGTCGGTCAACTCCTCACGCTGCCCGAAACGCCGCGTCGGCATCGTAAGCGCCCTCACCCGCCGCGACATCGCGCGCCGACGCAAGCAGCCCCACGGCCACGCTCGGCGCGCAGGTCGCGGCCCACTCGGCCTGATCGGCCGTGCCGCCCGCGAGCGTGCCGAAATCTATATAGCCGCGCGCTTCCTCCCGCGCGAGCGCTGCCGCGAGAAATCGTCCGCAGCCGGCGCCGATGAGCGGCGCAGCCGCCAGTTCGGGATGCACAGCCGTCACGCGCATCAGGTTCGCGCCGATCTCGCGCAGTTGCAGTTCACGCCAGCGCAACGCAAACGCGCGCCATTCGGCGGGACTCGCTTCATGCGCGTCGCGGCCAATCATCCGCGCGATCCGTCTGCGGCTCGCCAATTCGGTCTTCGGACCGTTGTCGGCGCTCGGGTACAGGTCGTATTGCGGCGCGAGTTCGCCTGTGAGCCGGTAGACGTCGGCGGTGGTCGCGAACCATTCGTTCATTACGTTGACGGCCGCGCCGCCGAATTCGACACGCCCCGCAATCCCGCACAGCGGCGTGCGCACCACGCCCTGATACACGAGTTCGCCGGTCGCGAGCCGCCCGGCATCCGTCGATGCGCGCGCGACCACGCGCCCGTTTGCGACCGGAATGATGTCGGTAGTGGTACTGCCGATGTCGACCAGCAGCGCATTCGGCACACGCGTCGCGATCCAGCGCGCGGTCGCCAGCCAGTTCGCCGACGCGACGCTGCGCCAGCCGGCCGCGCATGTCTCGCGCGTCAACCAGCCGGCCTCGCCCGCGTAAAAGGCGACGCGCGGCCCGAGCCGCTGCGCCAGCGCGGCGGCAATCGCGCGCACGCCCTGCGCGCGGTCCTCGAACAGGTCGACCATCTCGCCGGTCATCGTCACCGCGTGGAGCGCGGCGTAGGTCTTCGCGACCGGCCAGCGCTCGAACACCAGGTCGATCGTACGTTCGAGATGTTCGAGCCCCTGCCACAACGGACAGGCCCATTGCCCGACGTCGAGCAGCACGCCGCCGGCACCGCTCATCGACACTTTGACGTGCGCGCCGCCGACGTCCCAGCCGAACACCGGCGCGCGGCCCACGGACTCCATGCGTGGTGTGTTCATGGCTGTGCTCCGCAAACAGAGTGAGCGTCGAACGAGCCCGCGGTAGCTGGGGCCGCCTCACTCAATGCATTTGTTTCGCTGGACTCGTGCGCGTGAATCCGCACGCCATGCGCCGCCAGCAATGCCGCCGACAGATTGCGCCCAAGCGCGGCCGTCAGCCCCGCATAAGCCACGGTCAGGCGCGGATTGACTTCAATCACGACAGGTCCGCGCGACGGATGCCACACCACGTCGATCCCGGCAAAGCCGCGCAACCCCGGTATCGCCTTCGCGACGCGCTCCGCGAGTTCGCGCAGCGCGTTGCCTTCGTCGCTGGCCGCGTCGATCTGATTGACCGTCACGCCGTCGAATTCGACGATGCTCGCGTGCTGCCCCGGCGCCTTGCTCTCGCGCAGACCAATGCGCTGCCGGTTGATGCTGACGAGTTCGACGCGCGCGCCGTCGCAGATCAGCGAAAGGCTCAGCGGCTCGCCGTCCACCCACTCCTGCAGCACCGGATTGCGCGCCGCGGCCGCGCGCGCGTCGTATTCGGCGCAAGCCTGGGTGAAGTCGTCGAACACGAAGGTGTCGAGTCCGCCGGCGCCGTCGTCCGGTTTGACGACCCACTTGCTGCCCGCGTGTTCAGCCGCCTCGCCTGGCTCGATGGCCGGCGTCGTCGCAATGCCGTGTGCCGCGAGGCACGCGGCGGTCGCGCTCTTGCTCGACGCGACCCGGATCGCTTCCTTCGCGCAGCCGAGCCAGCGCGCCGCGCCGACCGCGTCGTACAGATGCAGCAGCAAACCGTCGCACTCGGGCGCGATGATCCACGCGTAGTCGTGCTCGCGGGCCGCACGCGCGACGAAGGCCGTCATCGATTCGCCCGGCGCAGCCATACAATGAGCGAGCGCGGGGTCCACAGTTTCGAAGCGCGAGCTCGCAATGCTCACCTGCACACCGTCGAGCTTGCGCAGGTCCGCGGCCAGTGCATCGCGCATCACGCGGCCTTCGACGACCAACGCGCTCAGGTCCGCGAGGCTCGCGGCACCGGCCAGCGCGGGGTCGATACCGCCGCCGGTGAGATACTCGAAGACAAAGATCTTGGTCAAAGGATGCGCCCCTATGCAGGTGATACCGGTTCTCGATCTGCTCGACGGCTACGTCGTGCGCGCGGTGCGCGGCGAACGGACCGCCTATCTGCCAATACGTTCGTCGCTGGCCGCCACCAGCGAGCCGCTTGACATCGCCCGCGCGCTGCTTGCTGCAAGCGGCGCGCGCACGCTCTATATAGCCGACCTCGGCGCGATCCTTCAGCAGCGCGCTCACGTCGAGACGCTTGCCGCGTTGCGCGCCGCGCTGCCCGGCATCGACATCTGGCTCGACGCGGGTTATGCCGACTGCGCGTCGATGCTTGCGCTGTTCGCGCGCATCGACGCAAGCGGCCAGCCCAAGCCGCAGTTTGCCGCGACGCTCGTGCCGGTGTTCGGCACGGAATCACTGCAAGACATTCGTGCACTGCGCGCCGCCGAAGCAGACGGGTTCGCGCCGATCCTCTCGCTCGACCACCGCGCCGGCCAGCTGCTCGGCGCTGCTGCCGTTCGCGAAGGCCCACAGCCCGCGCGCTCCTGGTGGCCGCGCAGAGTCATCGCGATGACGCTCGATCAGGTCGGCAGCTACGACGGCCCGGATCTCGCCACCTTCGAACGCATCCGTGCGGACGCTCCTGCCGGTACGGAGGTGATCGGCGCCGGCGGCATTCGCGACCGCGACGACATGGCGGCCGCGGCTCGCACGGGCGCCGGTGCGTGGCTTGTCGCATCCGCGCTGCACGACCGCCGCATCGGCATGCCGCTCGCCGCGTCGACGTAGGGCAGCAAAACAAGTTCTATGCCAATCGGCGGAAAGGGTGTGGCGGTAAACAATCGGCAAGCTTTATCGCGCTTTGACGAGCCGCGGGTGACACTCTGCTCCAGAACGACACACAACCTGTGCGTTGCGCCAGAGTGACGCAATAGCGCGGCGTACCGTGAATGTGGCCAGCCGCGCGATGCCCCGGCCATGCGATGGTTTAAGTGGGACATGACATACGCGATGCGTTGCAACGCACGCTGTCGCGGCATGACGAAACGCATCGGCATGGAGCTTGCTAAAAGTCGGCCCATGCACCTCTCGCCCACCGATCCGTCGACGACCAGCCCCTCGGGCGCGGCCCACGCGCCCGCCTCGTCGATCGCACGCGACTGGACCTGCCCGTTCTGCCCGCTGCTCTGCGATGACCTTGCAATGGAGTCGCATGGCGACGCCACGCTTGTCGCGCAGAACACCGACTGCCCGCGCCTCATGCAAGCGCTCGCCTGTTATGGCGCTGACGATGCGCGATGCCGTGCGAGCATCGACGGACACGACGCGGACTTCGACGCGGCGCTCGCGCGGGCCGCGCATATTCTTTCGACGGCGCGGCGGCCTTTGTTCGGCGGCCTCGCCACCGACGTGGCCGGCGCTCGCGCGCTGTACACGCTGGCCGCGGGCTGCGGCGCGATCCTCGATCACCAGCATGGCGACGCGCTGAGCGCGGCGACGCTTGCGCTTCAGGACCGCGGCTCGTTTTTTACGACGCTTTCCGAAGTGCGCTCGCGGGCGGATCTGTTGCTGTTTTTCGGCTGTCAGCCGTCGCGGCGCTATCCGCGCTTTTTCACACGCACGGTTGAAGGAATGCCGACGCCGCGCGAACTCGTGTTCATCGGCTGCGAAGCGGATCCGGCGGCAAGCCGCCTTGAGAACGTGCGTGTCGAATCGATTCTCGCCGACGCCGATGCGTTCGATCCGTTCGATACGCTCGCGCTGTGGTCCACGATCAGCGACAGGCGTCCGCCGACCGCGTTGCATCAGGACGTGGCCAATGCAGCGGAGGTGAAAGAGACGCTTGCCGTATTGCAGGCGCTTCAGGCTCGCATCGACGCAGCGCGCTACACAGTGCTCGTCTACGAGCCCGCTGCGTTGCCGGCCCCGCATGCGGCACTGCTGATTGAAGCGTTGAACCGCATCGTCAAGGCGTCGAATCTGAGCGCGCGCGCGGGCGGCCTCGCGCTCGGCGGCGATGACGGCGCATTGACCGTCAATCAGACGGTGACCTGGCTGTCGGGATTGCCGCTTCGCACTCGCGTGTCGGGGCCGGCGCGCAGGGCGGGCAGCGCGCCGCTCGATTACGATCCATATCGCTATCGCACCGAAAGCCTGCTCGCTGACGGCGAGATCGACGCGCTGCTGTGGGTCGCGAGTTTCGCGCCGCCCGCGTGGCCGCAAGCGCTTGCCGACGATGTGCCGGCCATCGTGCTCGGCCACCCGGCTCTGGCGCAAATGGCGGCGGCACGCGGTAAAGACACCGTGTTCATTCCGGTTGCGACGCCCGGTGTCGACAGCGGCGGACATCTGTTCAGGGTCGACAGTTCGGTGGTGATGCCGCTCGCGGCCGCGCGCGGCACCGGGATTCCGTCAGTGGCGACGGTCGCCGCGCAACTTGCGGCGCTGCTCTGCGCGCCTGGAAGTGATGCCGGGCCGGACATCCAGCCAGCCACTCCGTCCGCCTCTTCCCCGCAGGCGCGGCCATGACGCTCATCCGGCTCAAAGGCGGCACCATCTTCGACCCGGCCAATAACGTCGACGGCGAGCGCCGCGACCTCGCGATCCGCGACGGCCGCATCGTCGACGTCCCCGCGAATGTTCCGGCGGATTGCGAGTACGACGCCTCCGGCATGATCGTGATGGCGGGCGGCATCGACATGCATTCGCATATTGGCGGCGGCAAGACGAATCTGTCGCGGCTGCTGTTGCCCGAAGACCATCGCGACGATCCGGTGCGCGACGCGGCTTACGAATCCGTGCAGGATCCGAACGGCCGCTATCTGCGCCTACCCTCTTGCGGCGTCTGCACGCCGGGCACGCTCGCAACCGGCTACCGCTACGCCGAAATGGGCTACACGGCGGCGTTCGAACCGGCGATGATTGCGTCCAACGCTCGCCATACGCACCTCGAAATGGGCGACACGCCGATCATCGATCACGGCGCGTACGTGATGCTCGGCAATGATGAGCTCTTCCTGCAAATGCTCGCCGCGCGCGACGACTTCGAGCGTCTGCGCGACTACGTCGGCTGGACGATTCATGCGAGCAAGGCGCTCGGCGTGAAGGTGGTGAACCCGGGCGGCATCTCGGCGTTCAAGTTCAACCAGCGCTCGCTCGATGTCGACGAACCGCACGCTCACTACGGCATCACGCCGCGCGAGGTGCTGCACACGCTGACGCGCGCGCTCACCGAGCTGCGCGTGCCGCATCCGCTGCATGTGCACGCGAGCAATCTCGGCGTGCCGGGCAACATCGATTCGACCATCGCGACCATGGACGCCGCCGACGGCTTGCCCGTCCATCTCACGCATATCCAGTTTCACAGCTACGGCACCGAGGGGCCGCTCAAGTTTTCGTCGGGCGCGCGGCGCATCGCGGAAGCCGTGAACGCGCGGCCGAATGTGTCGATCGACGTCGGCCAGATCATCTTCGGACAGACCGTCACCGCTTCAGGCGACACCATGATGCAGTTCCGCAATGCGCCGTTCGCGCGGCCGCACAAGTGGGTGCTCGGCGATATCGAATGCGACGCGGGCTGCGGCGTCGTGCCGTTCCGCTATCGCGAGCAGAGTTATGTGAATGCGTTGCAGTGGATCATCGGGCTAGAAATTTTTCTGCTGGTGGACGACCCATGGCGCGTCGCGATGACCACCGATCATCCGAACGGCGGCCCGTTCACGAGCTACCCGCATCTGATTCGTCTGCTGATGGACAAATCGTTTCGCGACGAGCAGCTCGCAAAGCTGCATGCCGACGCACAGGTGGCGAGTGCATTGCCGCAATTGACGCGCGAGTTCTCGCTGTACGAGATCGCGATCATCACGCGCGCGGGACCGGCGCGTCTGCTCGGCCTGCGCGACCGCGGCCATCTGGGCGTGGGCGCGGCGGCGGACATCGCCGTGTATCGCGACGATCCCGACCGCGAGCGGATGTTCACGTCGCCCGCGTATGTGTTCAAGGACGGCCATCTGGTGGCGCGCGACGGCACGCTCGTCTCGACGCCGACGGGCGGCATTCACTTCGTCTCGCCCGAGTTCGACCGAGGCATCGAGAAGCGCGTGCGCGCGTACAGCGAAGCGAATCTCGCGAGCAACTTCGCGCACGCCGCGATCAGCGACGACGAGGTCTGCAACTGCTGCCGCGGCGGCAGGCTCCTGCCCGTCGAATGTTTCGCGCACGGCTGACATGGCTCATATGGCTGACATCGCTGCCCCGAACGGTGACCCGCACACGATGATCGACACGTCGCCCCTCCTGATCAACGGCACCACGATCGACGCCACGTTCGCGGAAGCGTTTCCAATGAAGGCGACGCGGCTCGTCATCACCGCGCATACGGCGGCGTGGGCGATGCACGCCGCGCACTCGCTGACCGGCTTCGCGACCTCGGTGATCGGCTGCGGCTGCGAGGCCGGCGTCGAATGCACGCTCGAGCGCGAGCAAACGCCGGACGGCCGGCCTGGCGTTGCGGTGCTGCTGTTCGCGGTGTCGTCGAAGGAACTGGCGAAGCAGATTGAACGGCGTGTCGGGCAATGCGTGCTCACATGTCCGACTACGGCTGTGTATCGCGGCATCGACCCGCAAACGAGCCGCGCGCCGCTGTCCGATCTCGCGCCGCTCGGCAAGAACCTGCGCTTTTTCGGCGACGGCTGGCAGATTGCGAAGATGCTGGGCGACACGCGTTACTGGCGCGTGCCGGTGATGGACGGCGAGTTCGTCTGCGAAGAAACCGCGCCCACGGTGAAGGCCGTGGGCGGCGGCAATCTGATCCTGCTCGCGCGCGACATGGACGCGGCGCTCGCCGCCGCGGAGGCCGCCGTCGCCGCGATGCGCCGGCTGCCGAACGTGATCATGCCGTTTCCGGGCGGCGTCGTGCGTTCCGGATCGAAAGTCGGCTCGAAGTACAAAGGCGCCACCGCGTCAACCAACGACGCGTTCTGCCCGACACTCACCGGCCTCTCGGCGCGCAGCGAACTCAGCTCCGAAGTGGGCTGCGTGCTCGAGATCGTGATCGACGGACTCACTGAAGCGGACGTCGGCGCGGCGATGACGGCGGGCATTGTCGCTGCGGCGGCCCTCGGGCGCGCGGGCGGCCTGCTGCGCATCTCCGCCGGCAATTACGGCGGCAAGCTCGGCCCCTATCACTTCCATCTTCGGCAACTGGCGGCCGGCCTCGGTGGGAGCATCGCATGAGCGTCGTGACCACGTTGCGGGTGCGCACAGCGCCCGGTTTTCGCGTCGATGCATCGGCGCTGCTGCCCGCATCGCTAGCGACGCTTGCAGTCGCACAGATCGAGCGCCTCGCGCTGCCCGCGGGCAACGATCGTTGCGTCGTCGCCGATGTGTTCGACGTGTCGCGCAGCGGCAATGCAGCGTCGGACGCGACGGATGCGATGGACGCGATGGACATGCAGCCCGCGCTCGTCATTGAAGACGCCGTCCCCTGGCTCGACCGTCTCGGCGCGCGCATGACGCAAGGGCATTTGATCGTGCGCGGCTCAGCGGGCAATCAGAGCGGCTTCCAGATGGCAGGCGGCGTGTTGCGTATCGACGGCGACGCCGGCCACTTCACCGCCTGCGAAATGCGCGGCGGACGCCTCACGGTGGCGGGCGATTGCGGCGATTTCGCAGCGGGCGCGCTGGCCGGCGACATGGAGGGAATGACGGGCGGCACGCTGAGCATCCACGGCAATGCGGGCGCGCGGCTTGCCGACAGGATGCGTCGCGGGCTCGTGCTGGTGGGCGGCAATGCCGGCGACTTCGCGGCGTCGCGGCTGGTGGCGGGCACCGTCGGCATTGCCGGCAAAGTGGGCGCGCATTATGCATACGGTATGAGACGCGGAACCCTGCTGCTTGCGCAGCGTCCCACCTATCTGCCGCCGACCTTCGCCGACGGCGGCCGGGGCTTCGACGTGTTCTGGTCGTTGCTCGTGCGCAGTCTTGCGGGCGAAATCGCGCCGTTCTCGCAGTGGCGCGCGGCTCCGCTGCCGCGCCGCTATACAGGCGACGCCGCCGTCGACGGGCGCGGCGAGATACTCGTGGTGGGCTAACCAGGGAGGCAGAGATGACGACCGCGCATACTTCCGCACCGCGTAGCGCAGACCCATCCACGCCGCGCTACGCCGGCTCGCTGATCGCGCTGCACTGGCTAATTGCGTTCGGCATCATCGGCCTGCTTGCGCTCGGGCTCTATATGGTCGGACTGCCGAAGGGTTTGCCGGTAAAGGCGACGCTTCTGAGCATTCACAAATCCATCGGACTGACGGTTTTCCTGCTGGTGCTTCTGCGCATCGCGGCGCGTGTGGCCTTTCACCGGCCGCCGCTGCCGCCGATGCGACCGTGGCAACGCGCCGCCGCGCGCACTACGCAGGGCCTTTTATACGTAGCAATGGTGGCGATGCCCGTGTCGGGCTATCTGGGTTCGTCGTTCAACCGCTATGGCACGCGCTTCTGGGGCCTGCCTCTGCCGAAGTGGGGCTGGGACGATGCGGGCCTGCGCGAACTTTTCTTCGGCATTCATGAGGTGACAGCATATGTGCTGATCGCGCTCATCGTGCTGCATGTGGCGGGCGCACTGAAGCATCAGTGGATCGACCGCGACAATCTGCTCGCGAGGATGCTGCCGTGAGACGCGCGCGCACATTCTCACGCTCGGGGTCCGGCTCGTCGCACGGCGTACCGCAAACGCCGGGCATGCCGACGCAGAAAAGCCGTACGCTGCGCACCCGCGACGCGCACCGCGTGTCCTTCACGGTTGCGGGCGCCGCCGACGGCGTGCCGGTCGTCGTTCTGCACGGCGGACCAGGCAGCGGCAGCCAGCCGGGGGCAACGCGGCTTTTCGATCTCACGCGCTTCAAGGTGGTGTTGATCGACCAACGCGGAACCGGGCACTCGGCGCCGCGCGGCGGCGTGCGCCGCAACCGCACCGACCGGCTGATCGAAGACATCGAAGCGGTGCGCATGCGGCTCGGCATCGAGCGCTGGGGCGTGCTCGGCGGATCATGGGGCGCGGCGCTCGCACTCGCCTATGCGGGACGGCATCCGCAAGCGGTGACCGGCGTAGTCCTGCGCGGCCTCTTTCTCACGTCGATGCGCGAGGTTCGCGGCCTGTTCGTCGGCTCACGCAAGCGCGCGCCGCGCGCATGGACAAAGCTGAGCGCCGCCGCGCATTGCACGCGGCCCGCTGCTTTGCTCGCATGCTGTCACGCGCGGCTGCAACCCGGCCTGGCGAGCGGGACGCAACAGCGCGCGCTCGCACTCGCATGGCGCGGCTATGAAAACGCAGTGCTTGCGAGTGCGGACACGCGGCGCCAGCTCCTGCCGGCCAGACACTCGCGCAAGGAGACGCGCAAGCTCGTCGACAAGTACCGCATTCAGGCGCATTACCTGATGCATCGCTGCTGGCTTGGAGAAACGCGCGTGCTGTCGCTCGCGCGGCACGCCGCCGCAGCGGGCGTACGGCTTGCCGCGGTACACGGCTCGCGCGATCCGGTGTGTCCGCCGGCCAACCTGCAGCGCTTCGCGCGCGCGGTTCCGGCTGCCCGCGTCGAATGCGTGCGCGCCGGCCATCTCGCAAGCGATCCGGCTTTGCATGCGCGCGTGGCGCATGCGCTTGCAACCATGTTCCTTCCATCCACTCAAGAGGGGCGCACGCTGCGCCGCGCGGCATGAAAATCAAGGTACTCGGCTCATCGGCGGGCGGCGGCTTTCCGCAATGGAACTGCAACTGCCGCAATTGCGACGGCGTGCGGCGCGGCACGTTGAAGGCGAGGCGCCGCACACAATCGTCGATTGCAGTGAGCGCAAACGGTGAGGACTGGCTTCTTGTGAATGCGTCGCCCGACCTGCTCACGCAGATCGCCGCCAACCCTGAGCTGCAACCGGCCCGCCGCGCGCGCGACAGCGGCATCGCAGCGGTGCTCGTGATCGACGCGCAGATCGATCACGTCACCGGCCTTCTGATGCTGCGCGAGCGCAACACGCCGCTGCCGCTTCACGCGACCGACGCTGTCTGGCAGGACCTGTCGACCGGCTTTCCGATTGCGCCGATCCTCTCGCACTACTGTGGCGTCGAACATCGCCGTATCGCGCTGGATGGCGCGCCGCTTGCCGTCGACGCGCTGCCCGGCGTACGCATCGACGCGCTGCCGCTCTCCAGCAAGGCGCCGCCCTACTCGCCGCATCGCAACGCGCCGGAGCGCGGCGACAACATCGGGCTCGTCTTCACGAACCTGCAGAGCGGCAAGCGTATGTTCTACGCGCCGGGCCTGGGCGCAATCGAAGCCCATGTGCTCGCCGCGATGCGCGAAGCGGACCTGCTGCTCGTCGACGGCACGCTGTGGACCGCCGACGAAATGATCCGCCTCGGCCTCTCGCAGAAAACCGCGGCGGATATGGGTCATCTGCAGCAATCGGGGCCTGGTGGCATGATTGAAGTACTCGATTCGCTCGGCGCAAAGGACACGCGCAAGGTGCTGATCCACATTAACAACACGAATCCGATTCTCGTCGAAGACGGCCCCGAGCGGCGCATTCTTGCCGAACACGGAATTGAAGTCGCTCACGACGGCATGACCTTCGAACTGTGAGGCATGACCATGCAGCGCGCGTCGAACATGAGTCGCACCTGGATCGCACATGAACTGGAGATTGCATGAACGCGAAAGACACCTTGGGGACAGCGGCATCGTACAGTGCGCAAAGCGGCGAGCGCGCCGCGGAACCGGCCTGGACACGCGAGGAATTCGAAGCGCAATTGCGCGCAAAGGGCACGGCGTATCACATTCATCATCCGTTCAACGTGAAGATGAATAGCGGCGGCTGCTCGCGCGAGCAGATCCGCGGCTGGGTCGCAAACCGCTTCTACTATCAGATCAACATTCCGCTGAAAGACGCGGCCGTGCTGTCCAATTGTCCCGATCGCGAAACGCGCCGCCGCTGGGTGCAGCGCATTCTCGATCACGACGGCTACGGCGGCGAAGAAGGCGGCATAGAGACATGGGCGCGTCTTGGCGATGCAGTCGGCCTCTCGCGCGACGAACTGTGGTCGCTCAAACACGTGACGCCCGGCGTGCGTTTTGCCGTCGACGCTTACGTGAATTTCGCGCGCCGTGCGCCGTGGCAGGAGTCGGTGTGCTCGTCGCTGACGGAAATGTTCGCGCCGCAAGTGCACCGCGACCGGCTCGCGAGCTGGCCCGAACATTACCCTTGGATCGAAGCGTCCGGTCTTGCTTATTTCCGCTCGCGCATCACGCTCGCGCAACGCGACGTGGAGCACGGCCTCGAAGTCACGCTCGATCACTTCACGCGGCGCGATCAGCAGGAACGGGCGCTCGAGATTCTGCAGTTCAAGCTCGACATTCTGTGGACCATGCTGGACTCGATCGAAAAGGCCTTTCCGCAATGAACGACATGCTCGACGCCCACCGTCCCGCGCTCAACAAGCTGTTCCGGCTGCAATGGGAACCCGCGCAGAATGCTCACGTGCTGCTCTATCCGGAAGGAATGGTGAAGCTCAATCAGAGCGCGGCGGAAATCCTCAAACGTTGCGACGGCACGCGCGATATGGAGGCGTTGATCGCCGATCTGGAGCAGGCGTTCAGCACGACCGGGCTTGGTCCCGAAGTGCGCGCGTTCGTGACCGAAGCGCACTCGCGCGGCTGGCTGGAGTAACGCGATGACCGATCTCTCGCAACCCGTTGCGAACGCGCAGAGCGAAGCCGCGCCGGGCGGCGTCCCGCCGCCGCTGTGGCTGCTCGCGGAGTTGACGTATCGCTGCCCGCTGCATTGCGCGTTCTGCTACAACCCGGTCGACTACACGGAGCACAATCGCGAGCTGAGCACGGAACAGTGGCTGCGCGTGCTGCGTGAAGCGCGCGCGCTCGGCGCCGCGCAGCTGGGCTTTTCGGGCGGCGAGCCGCTGATGCGCGACGACCTCGAAGTACTGGTCCGCGAAGCCCGCGCGCTTGGCTTCTACACGAATCTGATCACGTCGGGCATTGGCCTCACGGACCAGCGCCTCGGCGAACTGAAGGCGGCCGGCCTCGATCACATTCAGTTGTCGTTTCAGGATTCGACGCAGGAACTCAACGACTTTCTCAGCAGCACACGCACGTTCGACCTCAAGCAGCGCGTCGCGGCATCCATCAAACGGCATGGCTTTCCGATGGTGCTCAACTGCGTGCTGCATCGCTATAACCTGCCGCACGTCGACAAGATCATTGACATGGCGCTCGCGATGGGCGCCGAATATCTCGAACTCGCGAACACGCAGTACTACGGCTGGGCGCATCACAACCAGGCGCAACTGATGCCGACCCGCGAACAGCTCGACGAAGCGGAAGCGGTGGTCGAACGTTATCGCCGCGAACATGGAGATCGCTGCAAGATTTTCTTTGTCGTCCCCGACTATTTCGAGCGACGCCCGAAGCGCTGCATGAACGGCTGGGGCGCGGTGTTCCTCGGTGTCGCGCCGGATGGCGCCGCGCTGCCCTGTCACGCGGCGCGCGCGTTGCCCGGACTCGTGCTGCCGAATGTGAAAGACACGCCGCTGCGCGAGATCTGGTACGAGAGCGACGCATTCAACCGCTTTCGCGGTCTGCAATGGATGAAGGAGCCGTGCCGCAGTTGCGAGGAAAAGGAACGCGACCTCGGCGGCTGCCGCTGCCAGGCGTATCTGCTCACCGGCGACGCGGCCAATGCGGATCCGGTTTGCGACAAGTCGCCGTCGCATGAAAAGGTGGTCGACGTGACGCGTCTCGCGGCCGCGGCGCATGCGCCGCGCGAGCAACCCATCGTGTTCCGCAACGACGCCAACTCGCGCAAGCTGAGCGCCGCGCGCGCGGCTGACGAGCTACCGCACGACGCACCACATCACGCGCCGAACGACGGCGGTCACACCGGAGGCTGAGCAATGACAGCGGCGGACATCTCAGTGTTGCTCGTCGACGATCACGCCGTGGTGCGCGAAGGCTACCGGCGTCTGCTCGAACTGAACGCCGACGTGCATGTGTGCGGCGAAGCGGCCGACGCCGGTGAGGCGTATCAGCGCTTCTGCGCGCTGCGGCCCGATGTCGTGGTGATGGACGTATCGCTGCCCGGCGCCAGCGGTATCGAAGCGATGCGGCGCATGCTCGCGCGCGAGCCGGATGCGCGCGTGCTGATTTTCAGCGTCCACGAAGAGGCGATTTTCGTGCGTCGCGCGCTCGACGCAGGCGCGCTCGGCTACGTGACCAAAGCGAGCGCGCCCGACGTGCTGGTCGAAGCGGTGCGCATTGTCGCGAAACGGGCGAGTTATCTGAGCCCAGACATTTCGCAGGCGCTCGCGCTGCGCAATGCGTTCAGCGAAGGTCCGCCGGGCCGGCAGTTATCGGCACGCGAATTCGAGGTGCTGCGCCTGCTCGTGCAAGGCTATACGCTGCCGAGCATCGCGGAGAAGCTTGGCCTCAGTCAAAAGACAGTGGCCAATCATCAGTCCGTGATCCGGCAGAAGTTCGGCGCGGACAACGGCGTGCAGCTCGCGCAAATGGCGAGCCGCCTCGGCCTTCAGTTCACCGGTTCCGCCAGTCCCGCGTGAGCGGGCGCGCGCGCACAAAAGAGGAAACCGCCCTCGGGCCTGCTCGCGACATGAAACTCGCCGCCGAGCGCTTCGACGCGCTCGCGCATGCCGATCAAACCCAATCCCGCGCGCGGCGCATCGAGGTCTACGCCCGGGCCGTCGTCGGCCATCGTCACGACGATTTCGTCGATGGGCCCGTTTTTCTGGGCGCTTTCGGCCGGTGCATGCGTGTCGCGCGGCGCGCGCACCATGAACACTTCCACGCGCGAGTTGCGCGCGAACTTCGAGACGTTGGTCAGCCCTTCCTGCACGAGCCGGTACAGCGTGATGGTAAGCGCGTCGCTCAGGCCCGTGTAATCGCCTTCTATCGTCAGCGAAAAGGACGCGTCGGGCAGCCGCTCGCGCCAGCCGTCGACGCAATGTTCAAGTGCGCTCGGCAAGCCGAATTCGTCCAGACCGATGGGCCGCAAACGGCGGATCATGCCGCCGATCTGCCGGTACACATGACTCGCGCTCTGCATCAATTCCAGCGATATGCGATGAACCTCCGGCTCCCGCGCGGCGGACAGGTCGCGAATACGTGCTGCGTCGAGTGAAATTGCGTTGAGATACTGGCCGAGCTCGTCGTGCAGTTCGCGCGCGAGATGGCGGCGCTCGACCTCCTCTGCCTGCAACGCCTGATTGGCGAGGCGCCGGTTGTCGGCGAGCAGGCGCTCGGCCTCTTTTTCGAGCATGCGGCGGTGCGCTAGCTCACGGCGCGTGTCGCGATAGCGGCGCCACGCGAACCACGCAAGCCCCAGCGACAGCACGCACAGCGTGAGCGGCAATTCATCCAGTTGAAAGCGCTCGAGCCCGCGCGTCCACCAATACGCGCGCTCGCTTACGTCGAACAGCGAGCCGAGCATGGCCGCGAGCAACGTGAGCGCGAACACGCAGGCGAGATCGCGCGCCACCGCCGAATACGGCGGCTCGCGACGCGCTGACGAAGGTTGGTTGGATTCGCTCGACATCACGTTTGCATTCTACTCAGGCCGATCGGACACGAAGTTTCGCTGCAACGAGTTTGGGAACGCTTCCTCGCGATTTCGGGAAAAGCTCCCGAGCCTTCTCGCCACAGCGCATGCGAAGCTTTGCACACCTTGAAAGAAAGCGCTACGTATGCCGCCACGCGGCTGCGCTGCGGATAAAGCGTCGAACTTGCGGCA
Organism: Burkholderia sp. WSM2230; assembly: GCF_000472445.1. Classification (GTDB taxonomy): domain Bacteria; phylum Pseudomonadota; class Gammaproteobacteria; order Burkholderiales; family Burkholderiaceae; genus Paraburkholderia. Next base: position 582,343 of record NZ_AXAJ01000001.1, on the reverse strand, counting down.
GGAGACAGAAAAATGAATATCTCGTCACGCGCGCGCGGCGTACGCAACCGCGCATACGGGTTGCGGCGGCGTGCAGGCATCATGCTCGGCCTGGGAAGCGCGCTCGCGAGTGTTTCGGCGGGTGCCTGGGCGCAGGTGGAAACGGGGGTCCCCGCTTCCGCTTCGAACTCCGCCCAGGCCGCCCAGCCGACCGACGACACGCCCTCCACCACGCTTGCGCCCGTGGTCGTTGTCGGCACGACGCCGCTGCTCGGCGTCGGTACGCCGCTCGCGCAGGTGCCGGCCAATGTGCAGACCGTTCGCGCGCGCGACATCGAAGCGCAGCATCGCAATACGCTGACCGACTACCTGGCGAAGAATCTGCCGAGCGTCGATATCGCCGATGCGCAGGGCAATCCGTATCAGATGAACGTCAATTATCGCGGCTTCACTGCGTCGCCGCTACTCGGCACACCGCAGGGCATTTCGGTGTTCGTCGATGGCGTGCGCGTGAATGAGCCCTTCGGCGACGTGGTCAACTGGGACGTGCTGCCGCAACAGGCCATCGACACGCTCCAGATGATCCCCGGCTCAAATCCGACTTATGGCCTGAATACGCTTGGCGGCGCGCTGGCTGTCACGACGAAGAACGGCAAGACGAGCCCCGGCGGCGAGGCCGAAGTGGCGCTCGGCTCATGGGGCCGCAAGACGGCGCAGATCGAACAGGGTGGCACGATCGGCCAGAACCTGGATTACTACGTGACCGGCAACGTCGCGAACGACAACGGCTGGGCCGAACAGAATGCGAGCCGCGTGCGGCAGATTTTCGGCAAGCTGCGCTATACCGATGCGGACACCACGCTGTCGTTGTCGGCGGGCGGCGCGGATAACGATCTGCACGGCACACAGACCATTCCGCGCTCATTCCTTGGCAATCCCAGGCAACCTTATACGTATCCCGACCAGAACCTGAACAGCGCGGGCTATGTGACGCTTTCAGGCGAACATTACTTCAACGATAGCGTCCAGTTGAGCGGCAATGCGTATTACCGGCACTTGCGCAACAGCAACCGGAGCAGCAACGTCAACCCGAACTTCGGCTCGATAGACGACAACGGCGGCATCGACACCACGCAGGCGACCAACGAGCAATCTGTCGTCTCCACCGACAGCTTCGGCGCGAGTCTGCAGCTCACGCTGCTCGGCAAACTGGGCGGCATGGAGAACCAGTTCATCGCCGGGGTGTCGGCTGACATTGCCAATTCGCGCTACGCGGAATCGTCGCAGGACGCGGTTTTTACTGCTTCGCGCGCGACAGTCGGCATTGGCGGTTTCACGCAGCAAACCGCGGCGAAAACGCATAACGGCAACTACGGCATCTATCTGCAGGACACGTTATCGCTCACGAAGCAATGGTCGCTGACGCTCGCGGGACGCTACAACTGGGCTGATGCGACCATCGGCGACGCGAGCGGCACCCAGCCGCAACTGAACGGTCACCATACGTTTTCGCGCTTCAATCCGGCTGTCGGCATAAACTGGAATCCGACTTCGGCATTCACTGCCTACGCAACGTACAACGAAGGCATGCGCTCGCCAACGGCAATCGAGCTCGCGTGCGCGGACCCCGCCGCGCCCTGCTCGCTGCCGAACGACTTCGTTTCCGACCCATCGCTGCAACCGGTGATCTCGAAGACCTTTGAAATTGGCGCGCGCGGACGGGTCGGCCAGGCAACGACCTGGAGCGCCGCCGTTTACCGGACCACGCTCGACAACGACATCGAGTTCATCGCCAGCAATGGCGCGGCGAGCAATCGGGGCTTCTTTCAGAATGTGGGGCGTACGCGCCGGCAAGGCTTCGAACTGTCGGGACATAGCCAGCTCGGTCCGCTCGCGCTGACCGCGAGCTACAGCTATATCGACGCAACCTACCGGTCCGCGTGGACCGAGAACAGCCCGAGCAATTCGAGCGCGGGTGCGAACGGCAACATCGGCGTGAAGCCGGGCGACCATCTTCCGGGCATTCCGGCGAATACGGTCAAGCTGCAGCTCGACTATGCGGCCACCGCGAAGTGGAAGGTCGGCGCGAACCTCACCTGGCGCGGCGGCATCTATGCACAGGGCGACGAGAACAATCAGGACGTGAACGGCAAGATTGCCGGCTATCTGCTGATCGACCTCGACACGTCCTACCAGATCACCAGACAGTTGCAGGTCTTTGCAAGCGTCACCAATCTGCTCGACAAGCGCTATGCGAGCTTCGGCACGCTTGGAGAGAACTTCTTCAACGGCCCGAACCATACCTTCGACGGCGCGAATCCGGGCAACGAACAGTTCGTCGGACCGGGCGCGCCGCGCGGTTTCTGGGTTGGTCTGCGCTATGCGTGGAAATGAGGCCGGTCATGCAACGAAGCGATACATGGTCATGTCGCGCATGACCGGCAACGACAGCCGTCAGCGCGATTCGATCGAGCCGTCGCCAGGCGGATAAGTGACAATGCCCCAAGCCAGCGGCAATTGCCCGATTTGTGTGATCGGCTGATAGCTGCGCGCGTCGAGCACATAAACGGAATCGGAACGCCCGCAGGCAACCAGCAGCTTCGCGCCGTCCGGCGTAAAGGTGAAGTGCCAGCAACGCTGCCCGACCGGCAAGTCGGCGAGATGCTCGTAGCTGTGGCCGTCGAATACCTGCACCGTCTTGTCGCGCGCCGCGGCCACGAAAAGCCGCTTGCCGTCCGGAGCATACGCGACGCCGTAAGGGCCGAGTCTGGTATCGACGGTCTTCAGCACCTTGAACGTGTGCGCGTCGATCACGACCAGTTTGCTGAGCGACTCCAGCGTGACCACGTATTCCTTGCCGTCCGGCGACAGCCGTATGCCGCGCGGACGTCCACCGGCCGCGAGCTTCACGGTCCGGATCGGCGCGCCCGTGCGCGCGTGATAGACGGAGACGGTGTCGTCGCCTTCGTTGGTGACGAGCATGTGCTTGCCGTCGCGCGAGAATTCGATGCCCTCGGTTTCGTGGCCGCTCGTTACCGAGCGCACCACGCGCCAGGTTTTCATATCGACGAGCGCGATCTCGGCAGGCGGCTTGCTGGCGTCGTCATCGTCGTCGGCATGGGCCTTGTTGGTCTGATCGGCCTTGTTGGCCATGTTGGCCGGACTGGCCGGCTTGTCGCGCTGCTGCCCCGTCTGCTTTTCGGCCTGCGGGTTCGCCCTGGGCGGGCCGCTCTCTTCACCAGGCTCGTACGTCACATACGCATAGCCGTTGTGCACCCGCACAAACTCAGGGTTCTTGCCGATCTTCACACGCTGCACGACTTCGCCCGAAGCCGTGTCGATCACGGCAAGGTCGCCGGTGTTCTTGTTGGCCACGAGCAGGCGCGAGCCGTCCGCATTCAGACTCAGGCCGCGCGGCCCCGCGGCGCCAACCGCGAAGGTTCGTGTCAGCGTCATCTGGTCGAGGTCGATTACACCGACGCCGGCCTTTTCGCTCGTCACATAGGCGATGGGCACCGCGGCATGCGCCCAGCCCGCACAGAGCGCCGCCGTGACGGCGGCCGCGATACGGACTGAAGCGATGGCACGTCCCCGTGTTGCGTTCCGAAACCGTGTCTCCAGCATTGTTGTACTCCGTTATGAAAGCGCTGCGCCGCGCAAGCCCGGCATTCAAGCAAAGTAGTTCATTGGGGGCTCGTTTGACAACGGACAAGCGGCGGGAGATTTTCCCGAATTGATCCGGCATGGTCGGCCCGCGCTCATCGAACCGTTAAACGATGCGTTATCGAGTCGCAAAGAATCTCTGAATTCAAATTGCACACCCGCTCCGCTATCGTGACTGCACACCGGCAACGAGCCTGAAGCCGGCTCTGCTCAACTGGACGAGGAGCGGCCCATGCAAGCCCTGATCTTCGACGTCGACGGCACACTTGCCGATACCGAAAGCGCGCACCTGCATGCGTTCAACATGGCGTTCGCGGAGGCGGGGCTCGACTGGCAATGGGACGAAGCGCTGTACGCACGTCTGCTCGAGGTGGCGGGCGGCAAGGAACGTTTGCTGTATTACTGGCGCCTCACCGATCCGGAGGAAGCTGAGGGCCCCGGCGTGAGCAGCGTGATCGACGCGGTGCATGCGATCAAGACCCGTCACTATGCGGCACGCGTGCGCGACGGCGGCCTGCCGTTGCGGCCGGGCATTGCGCGCCTGCTCGACGAAGCGAGCATGGCCTCCATTCCCGTGGCGATTGCGACGACCACCACGCCCGCGAATCTCGACGCGCTGCTGCACGGACCATTCGGCCCGGCCTGGCGCAGCCGTTTTAACGCGATCTGCGATGCGGGCACGACGCAAGCAAAGAAGCCCGCGCCGGATGTCCACCTCGACGTGCTCCGGCAACTCGGCCTGAAAGGCCCGGACTGCATTGCGTTCGAAGACTCCGCCAACGGGCTCAGCGCAGCGCGTGCGGCACTCGTTCCGACTGTCGTGACGCCGACAGCGTACACAGCGCATCATTCTTTCGAGGGCGCGCTCGCCGTGCTGCCTCATCTCGGCGATCCCGACGCGCCTATCCCTTCCCCGAGCGCGAATAAACGGCCGACATGGGTTGACCTCGACACATTGCGCCGCTGGCATCGCCATGCGTCCCATGGGTCCCACGAAGCGGCGGCAGTATGAGCATGCAGCCGCCTGGTTCGCCGCATGAGCAAGGGTCGGTGCGATCTCGAACGCATGCTGTGCTGATCGATCTTGACGGCACCATGGTCCACACCGCGCCGGATATTGTCGAAGCGGCGAGCCGCATGCTGGCCGATTTCGGCCACGCGCCGTTGCCCTTCGACACGGTCAGCGGGTTTATCGGCAAGGGCGTGCCGAATCTGGTCAGGCGCACGCTAGAAGCGGCGACACTGGATGAACAGGTGAACAGCGAAGCCGCGCTCGCGGTATTTCATCGGCACTATGAAGAAACGAATGGGCGCTTCGGCCACGTCTATCCTGATGTGCTCGCCGGTCTTCGCGAGCTTCGGCGGCTCGGCTACCGGCTCGCGTGCGTCACCAACAAACCCGAGGCGCTGGCCGCGCCGCTGCTGCGCATGACAGGGCTTGCGAGCTATCTGGAGGTGCTGGTCGCGGGCGATTCCATCGACAGCATGAAGCCCGCGCCGCAACCGCTGTGGCATGCGTGCCGTCTGCTCGGCGTAAAGACCGAGTGCAGCGTTCTGCTCGGCGATTCGCCCGTGGATGTCTGTGCGGCGCGCGCAGCGGGCATGCCAGTGTTTATCGTGAGCTATGGCTATGGCGGACCAGATGGCGCAGCGGCGTTGCAATGCGCCGCGTCAATCGAGTCGTTCGCGCAGTTGCCCGATCTGCTTGCGCCGCGAAATGAGCGCTTGAGTGCGGATGCGGCGTTGTAGTTTTCGTAGCCACAATGAAAACGACCCGGGCGCATGCGTCCGGGTCGTTTCTTTCCACTGCTGACAAATCCGTTTGCCAGCAGCTACAGCAGAACTGGTCGCATCAGAACTTGTGACGGATGCCCACGATTGCAAGTGCTTGCGAATCGGTACCGTTGTAGCCATACGAGCCGATCGAAGCCTGCGCGTCCTGCGTCGTGCCATCCGCGAGACGCTGCGTGCCGCTCGCATGCTGGTAAGCCGCAACTGCGTAGAAGTCCGTGCGCTTCGAGATGCTGTAGTCGGCACCCAGGCTGAACTGGTGATAATGCGCCGACGTGTCACCCGATGCAGCGGTGTACGCATAGCCCAGGCCCGCGACCAGTGCCGGCGTCGCCTGATAGGCAACGAAGGCCTTGCCGCTGTTGTACTTCTCGGTGCCCGTGAAGGTGGACGAGCCGTCGCTCTTCAATTGCGTGTTGCTATACGAAGCGCCCAGCGTGACCGGACCAACCACATACTGGCCGCCGATCTGGGCGATGCTGACCGATTTCGCCGTGACGTAGCCGTCGTTGATGTGGCTGTCGAAGATCGAATCAGTCGTGCTGCTCGCCCAGCTCGTACGCGCGGCCGTAGCCGATGCGTTGGTCGCGCGCAGGTAGCCGCCCGCCAGCGAGAACGGACCGTTCGAGTACGACACGGCGCCGCTGTACGTATAGCCCTGGCCCGCCTGACCCGCGACGCCGCTGAATGCATACAGCGCTTCGAATTGCAGGCCGGCGTAATTCGGCGACACGTACTTGACTGCGTTCGACACGCGCGCGCTGTTGTCGTTGTTGTCGACGTCGCCCGGTGTTGCGAATGCGGAGCCGAAGAAGTTGTCGGCCGTGACGCCTTGCACCATGTCCGTGATCGGGTCGTACTGGCGGCCGGCCGTGACCGTGCCCCACGTAGCGCCCGTCAGGCCGACAAATGCCTGGCGGCCGAATTCGCGCGAGCCCTGCCCGAGCTTGCCGGTGCCGACGTCGAAGCCGTTTTCCAACGTGAAGATTGCCTTCAGGCCGCCGCCCAGATCTTCCTGTCCCTTCAGGCCCCAGCGGTCGCCGCTCAGATTGCCGTTGAGCATGCCAGCGAGATTGCTGCTCGAACTGGCGTTATGCACATAGCCGATGCCGGCGTCGATCACGCCATACAACGTCACGCTGTTCTGTGCATGCGCGGACCCCGCCGCTACCAGCAGCGCGAGAGACGCCGAAGTCAATGCTGTTTTTTTCATCCTTGTTCCTTTATTCGCGTTTAAAAAGACCTTAGGGATGCGCAGCATACATTGATCATTAAAAAATTCAATAAAGGCGTTTGCAAATCGCCACACAGCCAATTATTACCAATTAATGCTCAAAATAATTAAGGGCTATGTGCGAACACATAGCCCCGAGTCCGGCGCAACGACTTTCCCTGCGTGGAGGCATCAAGAAAGAACCGAACGCGGTGGATTTAGCCAGCGCAACGGCGCGAAGTCAAGCGGCGGGCGATTGAGTTTCCTTGCCGAATGTTTTTCAGATTCGCTTTACATAGCCTTTCTATTTCAAACTATTAATCAGAATTTCCATCTATTGTTATTTCACATACCCGGAAAGGAATTGGCGCCTCTGTCCGTTTCAATGGCACCCTATTGCGCAACCGAGCAGGCTGAATGCGCCGACAATTCCAACGCCCGCGCCAAGACCGAAAGTCTCGAGCGAAGTCGCGCATCCCTGCAAACTGAACATCACCACCACCGCGGCGGCGAGCGCAAACTGCCGGGCTCTGCGAGGCACCGCATTGTTGAATTGACTGGTCTCGGTCATCTTTCTTCCCGTCTTGATGGTTCAGAACAAGGGCAAGTGTAGGCACCGCCTCGTGACCCGAACCGTCGAGCACCGGGTAGAAAAGCCGCTTCGGTTACAAAATTTTGTCTCGCGCAAACCATCGCCGCGGCGTGCGGCCGCGCGTGCTCTGCCAATTTCTCGCGAATGCTGGCTCTCCCACATACCGGCGGCTTTCAGTTTGTCATGCTGACGACTCAGGCGCGCGCGCGAAAGGAGGTCGCCATGTCGGTCTATGTGGACGAAGGGTTCCGGCCCTGCGTGACGGAGTGCGCAACGGTCGCGTTCAGGGTGTGCTGCGACGACCGCGCACAGATTTTCGAGGTCAGCGCGGACGCGCTCATCACCTATTGCGGGGCGGCGAGCGCCCGCAAAAAAGACCTGTTGCTCGCGTTCGAGGGCGCACAAAGCGAGATTCTCACGGTGGCCGCGCGCAAGTGGACGTTCCATCCGACCGAGCCGGTGCGGCTAGGCGTCGACGAATTCCGTATGATCATGCATTAGTCTGCCCATTAGACATGCAAGCCTCGCATCATGACCTGGATCGCCGCCCTGCCGATGTACAACGTCACGCCCTCGCTCGAAAGCGAATGGCGTGCGTGGCTTGCGGACGTGCTGAGCATGGTCAAGCCGGCGTGCCGCATCGTCGAGCCGGACGAAGAACTGCACGGCTTCTGGCGCCGGCCGAATCTGCTGATGTCGCAAACCTGCGGCTTTCCGCTAATGCATGGTCTGCGCGAACAGGTGCAGTTGATCGCGACGCCGCGTTTCGACGCTCCCGGCTGCGAGGGCGCACATTACGCGAGCGTGCTCGTCACGCGCGCGGACGCGCCGTTCGATACACTCGCTTCATGCCGCGGCGCACGCGTTGCCTACAATCAGGACGATTCGAATAGCGGCATGAACGCGCTGCGCCACGCGGTCGCGCCGCACGCGCGTGAAGGCGCATTTTTCCGCGCCGCGCTGCGCACCGGCTCGCATGTCGGATCGTTGCAGGCGGTTGCGGACAATCGCGCGGACGTCGCGGCGATAGATTGCGTGACGTTCGCTTTTGTGTGCGATGAAATGCCGGAACTTGCGCGGCGCGTTCGCCGCATTGGCATGACAGCGGCATCGCCGGGCTTGCCTTTGATCGCCTCGGGCACGGTGCCCGCTGCCACAGTGGAAGCACTGCGCGAGGCGCTGAGCGCAGCGCTCGCGCAGCATCCAGAGCGTGCAGAACGCCTGCGTTTGCAGGGGTTTTCTGCGTTGCCGCTGGCAGACTACGAGCGCATCGCTCAGCTCGAAAACGAGGCGCGCGCGGTCGGCTATACGCGGCTCGGTTGAGCGCGCCTCAATTCGCGCGTTATGCGCGCGTTATCCGCGCATTGGTTCGAGCGTTATTGCACGTCCAGCACGAGCAGCTGCGCGCCGTCGGCAACCTGGTCGCCGACCGCATACAGCACTTCGGAAACCGTGCCGGCCGCCGGCGCGCCTATGGTGTGCTCCATCTTCATCGCTTCCATTACGATGAGCGGCGCGCCCTTCTCCACCACCGTGCCCGGCTCCACCAGCACCGCGATCACCTTGCCCGGCATCGGCGCGGTCAGGCGGCCTTCGCCATGTTCGGCATCCGCCGCGTGCGCAAGCAGGTTCTGCCACTCGAAGGCCAGCGCGTGGCCGAGGCAGAACACATGAAATGTGTCGCCGTCGACAAACACGCGGCCCGTGGCCCGCGCATCGCCGATCGTCGCGCGGTATTCGTGCAAGCCCGAGCCGCCCGACCACGTGAAGCCTTCACGCAGGCCGTCGTGTTCGAGAGTTTGCACGCCGCCGTCGCGCGCGAACGTGACTGTGAATGCGCTGTCGTCTTCCACATCGCGCCAGCCTAGCGTCTGCTTGTAGCCGCCGTTCAGACGCCAGTGCGACAGCGCGTCCCACGGCGATGCGCCGTGCGCGGTGCCGCCCTCGCGCGTCAGCAGCGCCGCGCACGCCAGCGCGAGCGCTTCCTTGAAGGGCTTTTTCACCGGCGCGAACAATGCGTCGTGATGCCGTTCGATCAGACCGGTGTCCAGATCGCCGCTCGCAAACGGCTCGCTTTCGACAATACGCTGCAAAAACTCCACATTCGTATGCGGCCCCACCACTTCGCATGCATGCAGCGCGCGGCTCATTCGTGCCAAAGCTTCTTCTCGCGTCGCGCCGTGCACGATCAGCTTGGCGATCATCGGATCGTAGAACGGCGTGATGGTGTCGCCTTCGCGCACGCCGCTGTCGATACGTACAGGCGCCTTGCGACCCGGCTCACCGAGACCGGCGGCATCGATCACGAATTCCACGCCTTCAGGCATGCGCAAATGCTTGAGCGTGCCCGTCGACGGCAAGAAGCCGCGCGCCGGATGCTCGGCATAAATGCGCGCCTCGATTGCGTGGCCGTCAATTGCGAGTTGGTCTTGTGTGAGCGGCAACGGCTCGCCGGCGGCCACACGCAGTTGCCATTCCACCAGGTCCTGACCGGTCACCATCTCCGTGACGGGATGCTCGACTTGCAGGCGCGTGTTCATCTCCATGAAATAGAACTCGCCGGTGGCCGTCATGATGAACTCGACGGTGCCGGCTCCGACATAATTCACCGCGCGCGCGGCGGCAACCGCCGCCTCGCCCATTTCACGCTTTATTTCCGCCGACAATCCCGGCGCGGGCGCCTCTTCCAGCACCTTCTGATGGCGACGCTGCACCGAGCAGTCGCGGTCGAACAGATAAACGGCGCCACCGCGGCGATCCGCGAAAACCTGCACTTCGACGTGGCGCGGCCGCGTCAGATATTTTTCGATCAGCACGCGGTCGTTGCCGAAGCTGCTTGCCGCCTCGCGCTTGCACGAGGCGAGCGCCGCAGCGAAGTCCGCGCTGCGCTCAACGACACGCATGCCCTTGCCGCCGCCGCCCGCGCTAGCCTTCAGAAGAACCGGGTAGCCGATCGCATCGGCCTCGCGCTGCAATAGTTCGGGGTTCTGATCGTCGCCGTGATAGCCGGGCACGAGCGGCACGGAAGCCGCATGCATCAGCGCTTTGGCGGCGGCTTTCGATCCCATTGCCGCGATCGCTTCGACCGGCGGTCCGATGAACACGACGCCCGCCGCTTCACATGCCCGCGCGAAGTCTTCGTTTTCCGACAGAAAGCCGTAGCCCGGATGCACTGCCTGCGCGCCGCTCGCGCGTGCCGCTTCGATAATGCGTTCGACACGCAAGTAACTTTCCGCGGCGGTCGCGCCGCCGATATGCACCGCTTCATCGCACGCGCTTACGTGCTTGGCATTGGCGTCGGCGTCCGAGTAGACAGCGACGCTCGCAATGCCGAGCCGCTTGCAGGTTGCCGCGACGCGGCACGCAATTTCGCCCCGGTTGGCAATCAGGATCTTGTTAAACATGAGTTGTCTCGATCTCAGGATATTGTTCTGGTGAACGCCCGCCGGCGCCTCGCGTTGTTAGTGAGCCGCACTTCAGTCGCGCCAGGCCGGCGCACGTTTCTCGAGGAACGACGCGACGCCTTCGCGGCCTTCCGCGCCCGCTCGCGTACGCGCGATGCGCGCTGCCGTATCTTCTATCAATGCGTGGTTCAACTCGCGCCCGGCCATGTCCTGCACGAGCTGCTTGCACGCGCGCACCGCCTGTGGACCGTTCGCGCACAGCGTTTGCGCGATCTGCTGAACGGTGGCGTCGAGTTGCTCCGCGCTGACCGCTTCGCTGACGAGCCCGAGGCGCAACGCGGTGGCGCAATCGAACTGCTCCGCGGTGATGAAATAGCGGCGCGACGCCTGCTCGCCCAGCGCGCGTATCACGTAGGGCGCGATGGTCGCCGGAATCAGGCCGAGGCGCGCCTCCGAAAGACAGAAGCGCGCGCTTTCCACCGCCACCACGATGTCGCAAGCGGAAATCAGGCCCATGCCGCCCGCGTAGGCATCGCCGTTCACGCGTGCGATCACCGGCTTGTTGCAGCGATAGATGGACGACAGCATGTTGGCGAGCAACATCGCGTCGGCGCGGTTCTCGTCGTCCGAGTAACCGGCCATTTTCTTCATCCAGTTCAGATCGGCGCCGGCGCAGAACGCCTTGCCGTTCGCGGCGAGCACGACCGCGCGGACGCCCTCGTGCGTATTCAGCGCCGTGAAGGCCGACGTGACCTCGGCGATCATGGTTTCGTTGAATGCGTTGCGCACATCCGGGCGATTCAGCGTGATCGTCGCGACATATCCCTCGATTTCTACGTTGACTGTTTCGTATTGCATCGTGGCGGCTCCCATGCGTCGCGCTGTGTCACATCCGGAACACGCCGAAGCGCGTGTCTTCAATCGGCGCATTCATCGCGGCCGACAAACCGAGGCCGAGCACGTCGCGCGTTTGCGCCGGGTCGATCACGCCGTCGTCCCATAGACGCGCGCTTGCATAGTATGGATGCCCCTGATATTCGTATTGCTCGCGAATCGGCTGTTTGAAGGCCTCTTCTTCCTCCGCGCTCCATGAACCGCCGCGGCTCTCGATGCCGTCGCGCCTCACGGTGGCAAGCACCGATGCCGCCTGCTCGCCGCCCATCACCGAGATGCGTGCATTCGGCCACATCCACAGGAAGCGCGGCGAATACGCGCGGCCGCACATGCCGTAATTGCCCGCACCGAACGACCCGCCGATGATCACCGTGAACTTCGGCACCTTTGCCGTCGCCACAGCCGTCACCATCTTCGCGCCGTTACGCGCGATGCCTTCGTTTTCGTACTTGCGGCCCACCATGAAGCCGGTGATGTTCTGCAGAAAGACGAGCGGAATCTTGCGCTGGCAGCACAGTTCAATGAAATGCGTGCCCTTGAGCGCGGACTCCGAAAACAGAATGCCGTTGTTTGCAATGATGCCGACCGGATGGCCCCAGATATGCGCGAAGCCGCACACAAGCGTGGTGCCGTAGCGTGCCTTGAATTCGTCGAACGCAGAGTCGTCGACGATGCGTGCAATCACCTCGCGAATGTCGAACGGCTTTCGCGTATCCACGGGAATCACGCCGTACATGCTCTTTACGTCGTAGCGCGGCGGCTTCGGCGCCTGCAACACGACCGGCACATGCTTTGTGCGATTCAGATTGCCGACGATGCTGCGCGCAATTGCCAATGCATGTGCGTCGTTCTGCGCGAGGTGATCCACCACGCCCGAGAGGCGCGTGTGCACATCACCGCCGCCAAGATCTTCAGCGCTCACCACTTCGCCGGTTGCGGCTTTCACGAGCGGCGGGCCGCCGAGAAAAATGGTGCCCTGGTTCTTTACGATGATCGACTCGTCGCTCATGGCCGGCACATAGGCGCCGCCCGCGGTGCACGAGCCCATCACGACGGCGATCTGCGGAATGCCCGCTGCCGACAGATTCGCCTGGTTGTAGAAGATGCGGCCGAAGTGATCGCGGTCGGGAAACACGTCGTCCTGATTCGGCAGGTTCGCGCCGCCCGAGTCGACGAGATACACGCACGGCAAGCGGTTTTCCGCGGCGATTTCCTGCGCGCGCACATGCTTCTTGACCGTGATCGGATAGTAGGTTCCGCCCTTGACCGTCGCATCGTTGCAGACGATCACGCACTCGTGCCCCGCGATACGGCCGATGCCGGTGATGACGCCCGCGCCCGGCGCGTCGTCGTTGTACATGCCGTAGGCCGCGAGTTGCGAGAACTCGAGAAACGGTGTGCCCGGATCGAGCAGTTTCTCGATGCGCTCTCGCGGCAGCAGCTTGCCGCGCCCGGTGTGCTTCTCGCGCGCGGCCTCGCCGCCGCCCAGCGCGAGTTTCTCGACCTTCGCGCGAAGATCGTCGACCAACGCTTCGAGCGCCGCGGCATTGGCGCGAAAGTCGTCGGAGCGTGGATTCAGCCTGGATTCGATGACGGGCATCGCGTCGTTCTCCTGTTTGTCGCTCGGCTTACATCGTTTCGGCAAAGAGTTCGCGGCCAATCAGCATGCGGCGGATCTCGCTCGTGCCTGCGCCGATTTCATAGAGCTTCGCGTCGCGCCACAGACGTCCAACGGGATACTCGTTGATATAACCATTGCCGCCGAGAATCTGGATTGCTTCGCCGGCCATCCACGTGGCTTTTTCGGCCGTGTAGAGAATCACGCCCGCGCAGTCCTTGCGAACCTGGCGCACGTGTTCCTTGCCGAGCGTGTCCAACTGGCGGCCGACTGCATACAGATACGCGCGGCACGCCTGCAACGTTGTGTACAGATCGGCGACCTTGCCCTGAATCAGCTGGAATTCGCCGATCGACTGGCCGAACTGCTTGCGGTCGTGGATATACGGCACGACCGCGTCCATTACCGCGACCATGATGCCCGTTGGGCCGCCCGCGAGCACTGCGCGTTCGTAGTCGAGCCCGCTCATCAGCACCTTCACGCCGCCGTTCAACTGCCCGAGAATGTTTTCTTCCGGCACTTCGACGTCTTCGAATACGAGTTCGCCCGTATGCGAACCACGCATGCCGAGCTTGTCGAGCTTCTGCGCGACCGAAAAACCCTTCATGCCTTTTTCGACGATAAACGCGGTAATGCCGCGCGAATTCGCTTCGGGGTCGGTCTTCGCGTAGACCACCAGCGTGTCGCAATCCGGACCGTTGGTGATCCACATCTTCGTGCCGTTCAGCACGTAGCGGTCACCCTTTTTGTCCGCGCGCAGCTTCATGCTGACCACGTCCGAGCCGGCGTTCGGCTCGCTCATGGCGAGCGCGCCCACATGTTCGCCGGATACCAGCTTCGGCAAGTACTTCTGCTTTTGCGCCTCCGTGCCGTTGCGATGAATCTGGTTCACGCACAGATTCGAATGTGCGCCGTACGAAAGACCGACCGAGGCCGACGCGCGCGAGATTTCTTCCATCGCGACCATATGCGCGGTGTAGCCCATGTTCGCGCCGCCGTATTCCTCGGAGACCGTCATGCCGAGCACACCCAGATCGCCGAATTTGCGCCACAGGTCCATGGGAAACTGATCTGTGCGATCGACTTCGGCGGCACGCGGCGCGATTTCTTTCGCAGCGAACCCCGCAATGCTGTCGCGCAGCATTTCGATTTCTTCGCCGAGTGGGAATTGCAAGCCGGGCAGGTTGCTCATTGCGGTGTCTCCAGGGTTCATTGACGGCCGGCAGCGGGCTGCCGGCGAATTTTCTTGTGCGGCCAGATGGACTGAAACATGCGAGGCGGCCTCGAGGACCGCGTGCTCAGGCTCAAGAGGAGGCGCGCGACGTTCAAGGCGCATTTCACGCCAGATTTACCTAAGCGTCAATAGGTATTTCTGAGTGTCACTCAGAAACCGGTCAAAGCCGGATAATTGATACCTGTACTGTGATAGCATCGCGGCGAGCACTCCTCGAATACGTCGCCGACCGATAAAATCTGAATCCGACTCATATGACGCCTGATCTCAAGCCCGAACTGCCCGCCTCGCGCCGCCAGCCCGCCGGGCGCAAGTCGCAGCAGCGCGTGAAGGAGATCCTTCAGGCGGGTCGCGACGTGTTCTCGGAAAAGGGCTACGAACGCGCGACGACTGCGGAAATCGCTCAGCGCCTGGGCGTTTCAGAGGCCACCGTCTTCAGCTATTTCCGCGGCAAGCGCGAGCTCTGCGCGCGGGTGATCGGCGACTGGTACGACGAAATCATCGGCGCAATCGAAGCCGGGCTGCCACGCGACGGCACCGTACGCCAGCAGTTCGCCTTCATCGTGCGAACCCATTTGCGGCTCATGCTCGTGAACGGCACCGATCTTTGCGCGCTCGTGCTTTCAGAAGGACGCGCGCGGCATCACGAGTTGAGCGAAGCGCTGACCGAATTGCAGCGCCGCTACACCGCACCGTTGATGCGCGTACTGGCACAAGGCCAGGAAAGCGGCCAGATTCGCGCGGACATGCCGTTGCGCCTCTTGCGCTCGATGGTGTTCGGCCCGATGGAGCACGTGTTGTGGGACGCCACACTCGCCCACCGGCATACCGACATCGACGCAACTGCTGATCAGTTGATCGAAGTACTCTGGGCCGCGCTGACGCCTCCCGATCCCGCAGTTAATGCGTTGCAACAGTTCCGGGCGGAAGTGGCGGAGGCGAACCGGCGTTTCGAGCAAGCCACGCGTGAAGCGGCCACGCGCGCCGCAGAACCGGCGCGCGGCGAATAGCCCGCTTCGTTATGCTTCTCGTAGGCGCAGTCCGGCGCGGGAAAACACGCTAATCTACGGGTCTACCGGTCGCTCAGGCGCAGCCAGAAGGAGGACACGAGGTGGCAGAAACCAAACCCGCAAAAGCCGCGAAATCGTCAACCAGCGCGAACACCACTAGTACCACGAAGACCGGCAACATCAGGATCGGCATAGGCGGCTGGACTTATGCGCCATGGCGCGGCACTTTCTATCCGGAAGATCTCACGCAAAGCCGCGAACTCGAGTATGCGAGCCGACATCTCAGTTCGATTGAAATCAACGGCACTTTCTACGGTTTGCAAAAACCGGCGAGCTATGAAAAGTGGTATCAGGAAACGCCGGAAGATTTCATCTTTTCGCTAAAGGCGCCGCGTTACGCGACAAATCGGAAAGTACTGGCGGACGCCGGCGAGACTATCGAACGTTTTTTCGCGAGCGGCGTGCTGCTGCTCAAACAGAAACTCGGGCCGATCAACTGGCAGTTCGCTCCGACCAAGAAATTCGACGGCGAAGATTTCGAGGCTTTTCTGAAGCTGCTGCCTGCGAGTATCGAGGGCGTCAAGCTTAGACATGCAATCGAAGTTCGCAACGACAGCTTCAGGACGCCGGAATTCATTGCGCTGGCACGCAAGTACAAGGTTGCCGTGGTGCTGGCCGGAGACAGCGCCTACCCGCAAATCGCCGACATTACGGCGCCGTTCGTGTATGCGCGCATCATGGGCACCACCGATAAACAGACCAAGGGTTATTCAGCGAAAGCGCTCGACGCATGGGCTGCTCGTGCACGGGAACTGGCAGCGGGCACGACGCCAGGCGACCTGGAAACATGCGGCGAAGCGCCTGCGAAACCAGCGGTGCGCGACGTTTATCTGTATGTGATCAGCGGCTTCAAGGAACGCAATCCCGCAGCCGCGATGGCATTGATCGAGCGGCTTTGAGCGACCTTGAGCGGCGGCACCGCCGCATTGCCAAGGTGAAACAGCGCCAGCGCGGAGGACAGCAACAGCAGGGGCGGCAAGTGCGCAACTCGCAAAAGCCGCTTGCCTGCTCATGTTCCTGCGCACACGGCGCGCCTGTGCTGGTTCCGGATGCCATGTCGCCGCGAGTGGACCTGCGCGCCTGGCGCGAGATACCGCGCCAGTCCGGCAATTGCATCCGGTGGCATGAGCAACGCCCTTTGTCCGCGGTCCGCAAAGTGGCTTGAGCCGTGACGAAAGCTGCAATCCTTATGTGCTCGAGGTGGCGCCGGTCATTCGCCCGCCGCCTACTTACTTGCCGCCAGTAACATCGAGGAAGGTGCCCGTAACGAACGACGCCTCATCGCTGGCGAGCCACAGGATCGCCCGGGCGACTTCCTCGGGCTGACCGCCCCGTCCCATGGGAATGGACTCCTTGACACGATCCACGCGCCCCGGTTCCCCGCCGCTTGCGTGCATCTCCGTGTAGATGTGACCCGGGCGAATGCAATTGACGCGAATGCCGTCCCGCGCGACTTCCTTCGCGAAGCCGGTCGTAAACGTTTCGATAGCGCCTTTCGATGCAGCGTAATCGACGTATTCGTTTGGACTCCCAAGCCGCGCCGATGCGGACGACACGTTGATCACGACGCCGCCGCGCCCATTGTGCCTATGCGACATGCGCCTCGCCGCCTGTTGCGCGCACAGGATCGGGCCGATCGCATTCACCGCGAAAATGCGCTGCATCCGCTCGAAGTGGAGGTCCTCAACGCGCGCTTGTCGGGCGATGATTGCGGCGTTGTTCACCAGCACATCGATGCGCCCGAACTTCCTGTCGATGGCGGCGAATAGCTGCGCAACCTGCTGCGGGTCCGCGACATCGGCGCGCACCGCCAGGGCCTGGCGGCCGGCGGCTTCCACATCGGCTGCAACGGCACCAGCGGCGGACTCGTTTGCGATAAAGCTGATCGCGACGTTGTACCCTTGCCTGGCAGCCAGGCGCGCGGTCGCCGCGCCGACGCCGCGGCTTCCGCCGGTGACGAGAATCAAGGGGGCCTGCGAAACACTATTCATCCGGATTCCTCATTGGGTGGGCGCACGGTTCCAGCTGAGACTTGGCTTCCCAAGCAGGTCAAGCGGCCAATTCGTGGATGTCCAGGATCGCATCGGCAAAGGCCTCCGGTGCCTCCTGTGGGAGATTGTGGCCGGCGTTCGGAACGGTCCGGTTCTGATGCGAGCCAGTAAAACGCTGCAAGTCGGCCCGTCGTCCTCCTGGGGGCGAAACACCATCGGCGTCGCCTTCCAGCGTAATTGTTGGCACCGTTATCGACGGCATGTTCGCCAAACGGCGCTCGATGTCGTCAAACTGAGGATCGCCAGCAACCAGTCCGAAACGGTGCCGGTACGAGTGAACGACCACCTCGACAAAATCCGGATTGTCGAACGCCGCTGCGGAGCGCGCAAAAGTGTCCTCGTCCACGCGCCAGGTCGGTGACCATAAGGACCACAAGAGACGACAGAATTCGCGACGGTTTTGAGTCAGTCCGGCCCGGCCGCGCTCGCTGTGCAGATAGTACTGATACCACAACCGGTATTCCTTCTCGGGAGCGGCTGGCTGCAACGCAGTGGAGATCTGCTGGATGTTGTAGCCGTTCACCGAAACCAGCCCCCGCGCCCTCGACGGATACAGCGCCGCGACGATGCATGCGGCGCGTCCGCCCCAGTCGTATCCGCCAAGCACGGCGTGGCTTATGTTCAGAGCGTTAAGGAGAGCCAAAAGATCTGCCCCAAGCGCCGCCTGCTGGCCCGAACGAAGTGTTGTCGGCGCGAGAAAACGGGTCGGTCCGAATCCTCGCAGGTAAGGAGCGATCACGCGTGCGCCTCGTGAAGTCAGGCGTGGTGTCACTTCTTCGTATGCGTGGATGTCGTAAGGAAACCCGTGTAGCAGAACGACGACCCATCCATCTGCATCGCCTTGTTCGTCATAGGCGATGTCGAGCAGGCTGCTTTCAATATGTTTAAGCATTAAGCCCTCTTACCTGGCACAAGTCGCCGCGACTTGTTTGCGACGCATGAAGAAGGATATCTATCTTGTCGCGTACCGGCAAGCCAGACAAATTGTCGGGTCGCGTTAGAAAAGCTCTCGCATATGACATGTGTGTTGCCGCCGCTTAACGCCTTACGGGCCTTTGAGGCAGCAGGCCGACCAGGCAGCATCAAGGACGCTGCCGCTGAGCTTCACGCCACTCATGGAGCCGTGAGCCAGCAGGTACGCTTGCTCGAACAGTGGCTTGGCGGCGAGCCTTCCCGCGACTGTGACCGGACTGGCTGTCAGTGTTGTGCACCCACGGCGGTCTTCCGGCCATCAATCGTCAGTGCAATCTATACGACGATGATTGATACTCCCGCATCAATCAGTAGTCCCACACCACCGGCACGAAACGGAAGCCGTCACCGCTCTTTGCAATGTGGCCGATAGAGGGAAACGCGACATGCGCTGCGGCCAGCAGAGCGCCGGTTTGAGCGGCTTCGTTGAGCAGCGCCACACGCACATCCATAGCCTTCTCGGGATCGTGCTCGAAGCCATTTTGCCAGTCGGGATTGTCGAAGTTGACTTCGAAGATGGCGTCGCCCACGAACGTCAGCTTCTCGCCGTTTGATGCGACGTCCACGACGCAGTGCCCCGGCGTGTGGCCACCCGTCACGCGCGCCGACACACCCGCGGCGACTTCCACGGTCTGATCGAACTGCACGATGTTTTCGTTGTAGAGCTTCACGAACTTTGCAGCAGCCTTGCGCAGCGCGGGAGGAACCGTTTCCGGCATTACCGTCTTGCTGAAGTCGGGATTCTTCCAGAACTCCACTTCCGCGGCCGACACGTGAATGCGCACGTCCGGGCGCAGCCTGGCCCTGACGCCATCGACGTTCAGCCCGCCGACGTGATCCATGTGCATATGCGTAATGACGATGTCGGTAATCGCAGCCAGGTCGATGCCGGCCGATTCCAGGCGCCTCACCGACTGACCGGCGCGCGCGAAGTATTCGAAACCGTCGCCTACGCCGGAGTCGATCAGGATCAGGCGTTCGCCGCTGCGCACGAGCGCGATATTCAGCGCCCAGTCGAACATGTCACGTTGCAGGAAGCGACCATCGAACCATTCGTTGCGGTCCGCTTCGCTCACGTTAGTGGACATGGTGGAGGTCGGCAACGGCAGAACGCCATCGCTGATCAGCACGACGTCGACGTCACCCACGCGCACGGCGTAGCGCGAAGGCACGAGTTCTCCTGAGCCCTCTTTGCCGAGGTTGGCAGTAACGGGCTGCACATTGCGGATTGTTTCGCTCATCTAAATAGTCCTCTTGATCAGGTGGAGTAAGCCGCACTGCGCGCGCGGTTCAGGAGCACGACCACGGCCACGAATTGCGCGCGCTTCGTTCTTGTTCGCGTTTCGACCCAGCGCGTCACAGAGTGTAGTTAGCGGGGGCGAACACCAGTAGCATCGCGAACGCCCACACCATGTTGTCCGGGTGACAACAATCGGCGACAGACAGACGAGGAGAGGAAACCGGAGTGACGGGCGTGTTGATGAGCAGTTCGTTTTCGTCCGTGGAGCACCCATCCCACGAACGCCTTTATGCGGCGCTAACACGCCAATTCATATGTAGAGGCCGCGAGCAGCAGGCGCCGCGCGCGGTGACGCGATTCGACCAGCGGTTAGTCTGCGGGCGCCCGAAGACAAAACCGATCGACGCTCAATAGGCGAATTGCCGGTAGTTTTCGTCGAAAGTGCGCGCGGTTTGTTCGACCACCGGATTGAAGCGCAACAGACGGCGAGCGCGCGCAGGAAGTTCGGCGAGCACCTTGCGCGGTACGTCGATATGCACTTCTGGCCGGAAATACCACGCGCGGCTATAGCCGATGACAACCATCGGACGCGGATCGCCGGTAAGGTTCGGGGTGCCGCGATGCAGCCCGCGCACATCGCGGATCATCACGTCGCCGACTTGCATGGCCACGCGCTCGGCCGGAAACCGCTCCGCCTTCAGACCTCCCAGTGCTTCTTCTCGCGATATACGGTGTGTCCCGCGCGTTGTCTCCAGCGGGCCATTGCGATCGTCGACATCGACGAGCGGAAAGTTCACCGCGAGCTGAAAGGACGGCGTTTCGGGCGCGTCGTCGAAAAGCGGCGGCGTATCGCGATGCCAGTCCTGGAACTCGGAACCGAGCACCGGCGTGTCCGTGGCGAGCTGGCACATCACCGGATCGAAGCCCGCCACGCGCTCCACGATGCCGACAATGTCTTCATCGCAGATGATGGCCGGATCTGCAAAAAGGCCCTCGAACGGGAGCGTCACGTAATAGCGGCCAGGGCCGCGATTGCCGTTCGCGTCCGCCTCGACATGGGGCTGGAGCAGCGGCAGAAATGCGTCGCGCCAGGCCTCTATCGTCGCGCGCGGGAAGTGGCCGCGCAACAGCACGAGGCCGTCGCGATTGAACGCATCCGCCAGTGCGTCCCTCGTGCTTTCGTCGTAACGGCCCATGCGCGCATCCTCCGTGTCGATTTGCAAAAAAGAATCGCATGGGCGTGATCGAGTCGTCAATATTATTAGTAATAGTCGGTGGAAACCCCGATCCCATTGGTGCCGGCGCGCGTTGTTGATCGCTAATATTAGTGGTAAGTTTGCTGCACTCCTGCCGCAAGCCTATGAAAAAGACGACCCAACGCCGCCCCACCATGACCGACATCGCGAAGCTCACTGGAGTTTCGCAATCGACGGTTTCGCTCGTGCTCAACAACGCGAGCGGCGCGAAGTTCTCCGACGCGACTCGCGACAAGGTGCTGCGCGCGGCTCAGGAACTCGGCTACCGGATGACGCAGCGCGAACCGAGTGCGCTGCCGTCGTTCGATACGGCGCAGGGCGAACGTAATCTGATCGTTTATCTCGCCGACGAAATCTCGACGAGCCCGCACCCGGTCGTCAGCATCGACGGCGCGCGCGATGCCGCATTCGCGAACGGCCGCATGCTCGCGGTGTATTCGACGCACGGCAACGCCGAGATCGAAGCGCGCGTGCTCGACGCGACGCTCGGCAATCCCAACGTGCTCGGCGTGGTCTACGCGGCCGTGTACACGCGGCGCGTGACGGTGCCCGCGGCGCTCGCCCGCGTGCCGACCGTGCTGCTCAACTGCTATTGCAGCGACGCTAATCTGTCGTCGGTCGTGCCCGCCGAAGTCGCGGGCGGCCACACGGCAACGGACTATCTGCTCGCGGCGGGACATCGGCGGATCGGCTATATCAACGGCGAGCCGTGGCAGGATGCGGCGCGCGATCGTCTGAAGGGTTATCGCACGGCTTTGGCGACGGCTGACCTGCCGTTTGCGCCAGAACTCGTGCGTGAAGGCGATTGGGGCCCGGCGACGGGCTTCGAGGAAACGCTCTCGCTAATGCGCGAGCCGAACCCGCCAACGGCCATTTTCTGCGCTAACGATCTGATGGCGCTCGGCGCAATAGAAGCGCTCAAGCAACTCGGCCTGCGAGTCCCCGACGATGTTTCCGTGCTCGGCTACGACGATCAGGAAATCGCCCGGCACACGCATCCGCCGCTGTCCACCGTCGTGCTGCCGAACTATGAGCTCGGCAAATGGGCTGTCGAAACGCTCTTGCAGGAAGAACACAACCGCGCGGCGGGCGCGCCGGTGCGGCGCCGGACGGTCAAGCTGGACGGGCCGTTGATCGAGCGCGGCTCGGTCAAGGTCATCGCTGAAACGAAGCAACTGGCAATTAATAATATTAACGACTAGCAGGTAGCACGACTCTCGCAGCAGGAAGAAGACCGGGCATCACAAGCATCGGCATTGACAGAAAACAGGCAAACCATCCTTATCGGAGGAAGACATGCTGTCGCTCAAGAAGAAAGCGGGCCTGCGCCCGATTGCTGCATCGTTTCTCGCACTCGCTGCGCTGACCCTCTCCGCCGGCTTCGGCGTCGCGCATGCCGCCGACGACGCCCTGCCGAAAATCCCTAACAAGAAGCCGCTCAAGGTCGGCTTCGCGCAGACGGAAAGCAATAACCCCTGGCGGCTTGCGGAGACGAGAAGCTTCAAGGAAATCGCATCCAAATGCGGCTGGCAGATGGTCATGACCGATGCCAACAGTTCCGCTGCCAAGCAGGTCGCGGATATTCAAAGCATGATTGCGCAGCACGTCGATCTGCTCGTGTTTCCCCCGCGTGAAGAAAAGCCGCTCGTCCCTGTCATCATGCAGGCGAAGAAGGCGGGCATTCCCGTGATTCTCGTCGACCGCAACGTCGACCAGTCGATGGCGAAAGCCGGCAAGGACTACATCACCTTCATCGGTTCGGACTTCATCGACCAGGGGCAGCGCGCTGCGAACTGGCTCGTGAAGGCGACCAACGGCAAGGCGACCATCATCGAGCTGGAAGGCTCGACGGGCGCGTCCGCCGCGAATGATCGCAAGAAAGGCTTCGACGAGGTCATTGCAAAGAATCCCGGCATGAAGATCGTTGCCTCGCAGAGCGGCGATTTCGCGCGCGACAAGGGCCGTCAGGTGATGGAGACGCTGTTGCAGGCGCATCCCGACGCGACCGCCGTCTATGCGCACAACGACGAAATGGCGCTCGGCGCCATCGCCGCGATCAAGGCCGCGGGCAAACAGCCGGGCAAGGACATTCAGATCGTGACCATCGACGGCACCAAGGGCGGCCTCGAGGCCATCAAGGCAGGCGAACTCGGCGCGAGCGTGCAATCGAGCCCGTTCTTCGGCCCGCTCGCATGCGATGTCGCGCAGAAGTACGCGAAAGGCGAAACTGTTCCGCCGTGGGTCAAGGTGTCCGATCGCTTCTATGACAAGAGCAACGTCGACGCGAGCATGCAGTACGGATACTGACCGACGTGTATGCCTTTGCGGGCGCTTTGCTCGAAGCGCCCGCGTTGTCATTTCGACTCTTTCGACGCTGGACGACACACGATGGCTCAGGCTCCGTTGCTCGATATGCAGGACATCGACATCTCCTTCGGCGGTGTCGCCGCGTTAAAACGCGCACGGCTGACCGTGAACGCGGGCGAAGTGCACGCGCTGATCGGTCAGAATGGCGCGGGCAAATCGACGCTCATCAAGATTTTCACCGGTGCGTATCGAAAGAGCGCCGGCACTATTCGCTTTGACGGACGCGAAGTCGATTTCCGCACGCCGAAGGAAGCGCGCGAGGCAGGCATCAGCACGATCTATCAGGAAATCAATCTGGTGCCGTTTCGCTCGGTCGCGGAGAACATATTTCTCGGACGCGAGCCGCGCCGTTTCGGCCTGATCGACTGGAAAACCGTGCAGCGTCGCGCAGCCGAGCTGCTCGAATCGTTCGGCCTGAAGATCGACGTGAAGAAGCCCGTGCGCGAGTATTCGACCGCGATTCAGCAGATGGTCGCGCTGGCGCGCGCCGTGTCGGCGGATGCGAAGATGGTGATCATGGATGAATCGACGTCGTCGCTCGACGAGCGCGAAGTCGAGTTGCTGTTCAGCGTGGTGCGCCGTCTTCGCGATGACGGACGCGCGGTGATCTTCGTCTCGCATCGGCTGGACGAACTGTATGCGCTGTGCGATCGGGTCACCGTGATGCGCGACGGGCAAACCGTCGCCGAAAGCGCGATGCAGGAGATGGACAAGCTCAGGCTCGTCACCACTATGCTCGGGCGCACACTCGCCGCGGTCGTACATGAAGACAGCGCGGTCAAGGAAGCGAACCTGGAGAAGCGCGGCGCCCTCGCTCTGAGTGCGCAAGGACTGGCGGCAGGCGCCAAAGTCGCGGACGTTTCGCTCGATGTTCACGCAGGCGAAGCCGTTGGTCTCGCGGGGCTGCTCGGCTCTGGCCGCACGGAAACAATGCGGCTGCTCTTCGGCGCGGACCGTCCGGTCCAGGGCAAACTTTCGATGAATGGCGAGACCGTCGCATGGAAGTCGCCGAAAGATGCGATCGCGCATGGCATCGCGTATCTGACGGAAGACCGCAAGGCCGAGGGCATCGTGCCGGAGCTGTCCGTGCGTGACAACCTCACGCTCGTGTGCCTGCCGGCGCTCACGAAACGCGGCGTGGTGGATGTCGCGCGACAGAAAGAAATCGTCGATGGGTTCATCGAGTCGCTCGGCATCAAGCTGCGCTCGGCCGATCAGCCGATCCGCGAACTCTCGGGCGGCAATCAGCAGAAGGTGCTGCTAGCGAGGTGGCTGGCCACGCATCCACGTCTGCTATTGCTCGATGAGCCGACGCGCGGCATCGATGTGGGCGCGAAGGCGGACGTCGCGAAGATCGTGCGCGAACTGCGCGATGCGGGACTGGCGGTGCTGCTGTCGGCGTCGGAACTCGAAGAACTGACTGCCGTCGCGGACCGTGCGGTGGTCATCCGCGATGGACAGACCGTCGCACAGCTTGACGGCGCGCAGATGAACGAAGCCTCGATCATGGATGCAATCGCCTACGGCGCAGGCGAGCAGTCGACGCTCGCTGAAGCGGTGGAGGAAGCGAAACATGATCGATGACACGCAACGCGCCGCGCCCATCGTCCACACGCCGATGAAGCGAAAACGCGGCGTCGCGATCCAGCGCGAAATCGTCGTGCTCGTCGCGATGATTGTGTTCAATCTGCTTTTCACGCAGCACTTCGTGTCGCTGCAGACCTTCAACGTCAATCTCACGCAGGTCGTGACGATCGTCATCGTCGGCATCGGCATGACACTGGTGGTGGCGACAGGCGGCATCGATCTGTCCGTGGGCGCGTCGATGGCGATTGCCGGCGCGCTCGCGCCCATGCTCTTCATGAACATCGCGGGCCCGCTCGGCATCGCGCTCGCCTTCACGCTGCCGGTCATCGCGGCCGCGCTGTGCGGCGTATTCAATGGCCTGCTGGTCACGCGGCTTCGCGTACAGCCCATTGTCGCTACGCTGGTGCTGTTCATCGCTGGGCGCGGCATCGCGCAGGTCGTCACGGACGGCAGCCTGCAGGCATTCACCAACCCGGCGTTTCAATGGATCGCGCTCGGCAAGGTTGCGGGCGTGCCCTTCCAGATTCTCTTGATGCTCGCGCTCGTCGCCGTCTTCGCGTGGATCGTGCGCAAGACGCTGTTCGGCAAATATCTGCTGGTGACAGGCGGCAACGAGGATGCGGCGTATCTCTCCGGCATTCCGACCGCGCGCGTGAAGATGATCGCCTACACCGTCTGTGCGGCGCTCGCGGGGCTCGCCGGTCTGATTTCGATTTCGGTGAATTCCTCGTCGGATGCGAACGTGATCGGTCTCGGCGTCGAGCTGGACGCGATTGCGGCGGTGGCCGTCGGCGGCACCGCGCTGACGGGTGGCAAGGCGTACATCACCGGCACGTTGATCGGTGCGCTCATCATCCAGTTGCTGCGCTATACGTTGCTTGCGCACGGCATTCCTGACGCGGCGGCATTAGTGCTGAAGGCGGCGATCATCATCGTCGCGGTGTATGTGCAACGTAAGCGAGGCTGATGTACATGAAAAAGAATTTGCCCATCGTCATCGCACTCGCTGCCCTGCTCGTGCTCGGCGTCACGCGCTACGACCACTTCGCCGACGCCTACAACGTCCTTTCTTTCTGGCGATACAACTCCATGTTCCTGCTGATTTCGATCGGCATGGCGTTCGTCATTATCACGGGCGGGATCGATCTTTCGGTCGGCACGGTTGCGGCGCTCGCAAGCGTGGTGTCGGCGTTGGCGAGTCCGCATGGCGGCGTGGCGGCGGTGCTGGCAGGTTCGTTCGCCGGGCTTGCTGTCGGCCTGTTGAACGGGCTTGTCATTACACGCATGCGCATTCTGCCGTTCATCGTGACACTTGCGACGAGCCTCGGCGCGCATGGCCTCGCGCTGCTGCTCGGTCACAACGATGCTGTCGGCATCGCCTCGGATTCGAGCTTCGCGGGCTTCGGACAAGGCGATCTGTTCGGCTTGCCGATTCCGGGCATCGTGTCGGCGATCGCCGCGGTCCTCGGCTGGATCGCGCTGCGCTCGGCGCGCTTCGGACGACATGCGCTGGCTATCGGCGGCAGCGAGGAAGCGTCGCGGCTCATGGGGCTCAACGTCGACCGCACGCTGGTTGCGGTCTATGCGGTAAGCGGTTTGCTTGCAGGCATTGCCGGCAGCATTCTCGCCGCACAGTTCGGTGCGGGGCAGCCTAACGAAGGTGTCGGTTGGGAGCTGTTCGCCATCTCGGCGGTTGTGCTGGGCGGCACGCGACTGACGGGCGGCGAAGGTTCGATTGCCATGACCATCGCGGGCGTCGCGCTGCTCGCGCTTGTGTTGAATCTGCTCAACTTCGAGAACGGGCTGGGGTATATCAGCTTGTCGGCTTACTGGCAGTCGGTGATTCGGGGGATGTTCCTGCTGCTTGTCATTGTGCTGCAGGCGCGGGTTCTGAACCGCAATCGCGGCGCGGTGAAACTCGCGCACTGACAATCTTTAGCGCAACGTCGACTGTCTCAATGCGGCCGTCATCTGCTCTTCGAGCGCATGGACCACGACATCGGACGGGACGAACTCGCCGATCTTGCCGGGATCGACCGTTTTTAGCTGACGCGTCGCTTCCAGCGAGCGTTCGGGGCGTCGCCGCACGCGTACCTGGTGCGCCTGCGCCTGCGCCTGCGCGCCGCGCGCAAGTTGCTGGCCACCGGCCGCGCGCCTGCTGGTCGCGGCGGAAGTCGGATTTGCGGACCAGAGCCATCTCGGCCGCTGGTTCCGCCGCGCTTACCGGATGACGCCGGCGGCCTACCGGCGTATATGCACAAACGTTCCAGACTGATTGCTGCGCGTCGTCGATCATGAGCGTTTCTAAAGGAGCAATCATGTTCGAGACGAGAGTGCGATGTCTTCGACGGGCACGACGCGGCAAATCGCGAGGTCTTCCGTGCTGAGAACGTAGACAATCCCGACCTCGTGGGGCTCGCCGTGCTTGGCCAGAAAAAAGCCGTGGACAAGGCCGTGAAAGGTTTGCCACTGCATGGCTGAGCGATCGTCGTTCGTGCACGTCGGGGCGCCTGCCGCTTGTCGGCAGATGACGAATCGGTAATCCACGCGTCACTTCCCGGCAAGCAGGGCCGTGGAGAATTCAAGTTCCACAAACGCTGCGCGGTACAAACATCATGATGTTTCTTCGTACCAGAATCGCGACTGTTGTCGCGACCGTTGTGGCGCTCTTCGTTGTGCTCGGCGCCGCAGGTTTGGCCTTCATATACTCCGGGGTGTATGACGTCTCGGCAAGCTCCAGAGACAACCCGATCGTAGCGAAGCTGCTGCATGGAACATACGAGGCCTCGTTGCATCGGCATGCAGGATCCGACGTCGCGCCTGGCGACTTGCTGTCGTTCGAAAACATTCGTTCAGGTGCGCGAATGTATGACGCCAGCTGTGCCCTCTGCCACGGTGCGCCTGACCGGCCACCAAGTGCCGTTGGACAGGGCATCCAGCCCGCTGCGCCCTCGCTCCTGTCCGAGAGCCGTCGGAATAAGCCCGAGCTGATGTTCTGGACGATCAAGCATGGCGTGAATATGACCGCTATGCCTTCGTTCGGCAAGACGCAGTCGGACGACGCGATCTGGCAAGTTGCAGCGTTCATTTACGCCGCACGCGGGATATCGGGTGATAAATACGACCTGCTCGTACATGGCAACGCTCAAACTGACAGCACGGCCGCATCTCTGAAGAGCCTGATACCAGCGCCTGATAAACACTGACGAAGCTGCTCCGAAATGCACACCCGCCTGGCTGAATGTCTCTCCTCGGTCCACTCCATGATGCGCGTTGTCATCGCTCTGCAGTTTGCAGTGCAGTTGACCGCCTGTTCAACAGCACCATCAACCCATTCAGTGTCGGTCGAGCCGACTACGAGCAGTGAGATCGTCGATTACGCGGGCCACGTATGCGGCAATCAAAGCATGCATGTAAAGATGCCCCTATGCCTTTTTCCTCGCGAGATCACGCAAATGGCCACGGAACGCTCGCAAGCCGGGTAGAACAAAGCTCACACGGCCAGTCCAAAGCGCATGTGGAAAGGCCTCAGGCGTAACCAGCCATGGCCTCAGCCCCCCGTTTCCGCGTTGCGGCGCGCGAATGTCATAATCCCGGCAGCGCATCGCACGCAACGACACCCACATTCAGGCCGCGAGGCCAGCTCACATCGACAAGTCCGGGAGAATACCTTGAGCGCCATCGACAATCCTCTGCACGACCAGGAAGTCGGCTCGGCCGACGCCACCCAGGACACCACGCGCATCGACGACGTGCGCATCGGCGCAGTGCGCCCGCTGATTTCCCCTGCCCTGCTGCAGGACGAACTGCCGGTGCCGCCTGCGGTGCAATCGCTGGTGGAACAAACCCGCGTGGAAATCGCGGACATTCTGCACGAGCGCGACGACCGGCTCGTGATGATCGTCGGGCCCTGCTCGATTCACGACCACGACCAGGCAATCGACTACGCGCACAAACTGAAAGCCGCCGCGGACGCGTACAAAGACGATCTGCTGATCATCATGCGCGTGTACTTCGAAAAGCCGCGCACCACGGTGGGCTGGAAAGGCTATATCAACGATCCGCGTCTGGACGGCAGCTTCCGCATCAACGAGGGCTTGCGTCTCGCACGGCAATTGCTGCTCGACATCAACGGACTCGGCCTGCCCACCGCGACGGAATTTCTCGACCTGCTGAGCCCCCAATACATCGCGGATCTCATTGCCTGGGGCGCGATCGGTGCGCGCACAACCGAAAGCCAGAGTCACCGGCAACTGGCTTCGGGCCTCAGTTGTCCGATCGGTTTCAAGAACGGCACCGACGGCGGCGTGCAGATCGCCGCAGACGCGATCGTCGCGGCGCGCGCGAGCCATGCGTTCATGGGCATGACGAAAATGGGCATGGCCGCGATCTTCGAAACGCGCGGCAACGACGACGCCCACGTGATTCTGCGCGGCGGCAAGAAAGGGCCGAACTACGACAGCGCTTCCGTGGCGGCAACCTGTGCTGCGCTCAAAGCAGCGGGGTTGCGCGAACAGGTGATGATCGACTGCTCGCACGCGAACTCGGGCAAATCACATCTGCGTCAACTGGAGGTGGTTCAGGATCTCGCGCAGCAACTGTCCGCGCGCGAGCGCCGCATTATTGGCGTGATGCTTGAAAGTCATCTGGAAGAAGGCCGTCAGGATCTGAAGGCCGGGGAGCCGCTGCGTTACGGCGTGTCCATTACCGACGCCTGCGTAAGCTGGGCGCAAACCGAACCGGTGCTGGAGACACTCGCCGAGGCAACCCGCAAACGCCGCGCAGGCTGATTGCGGACGCGGCTTCGTTGCGCCAGGCGAGGCTCGCGTGAAGCCGGCACACGCGCCGCGCCATCCGCCGATGAGTACTTCTTATCGGGGCTGGGCAGCGCGTGATTCTTCACACCCGAGGCATCGCTCGCAGCGCCATCACGGCGCAGTGCGGACGCTCCGGCGTGAAGCGCGTTGCATTACGACGCGTTGACCGCTTCCTTGAACGCCTTGCCTGCGGTGAACTTCACCGTCTTGGCTGCGGCGATCTGGATTTCGGCGCCCGTCGACGGATTGCGGCCCACGCGTGCTGCGCGCGCGCCGGTCGAGAAAGAACCGAAACCGACCAGTTGCACCGTATCGCCACCGACCACGGCTTTGGTTACCGCTTCAACGATAGCGTCGATGGTTTGGCCAGTGGCCGCTTTGCTTTCGCCCGTCGCTGCGGCGACTGCATCAATCAGTTCCTGTTTGTTCATAGCACTTCCCGTATGGTAATCATGGAACCGGCGCTACATCTGTCGCGCCGGGACCGACACACTAACGCATCCGCGCGCATTCGCGCAAACCCCGCGTGTAAGCCTTGTTTCACCCGCCCACCGGGGATTTGACGATTTTTTGCGGCAAAGTGCCATAAGAATCGCGCGCTTACGCGTTTCTGCCGCTGGAGCTGCGCAGACCTCGCATCACAATCCGTTGCAATTTCAGGGCTTTAGCGCGGGCTCAAGCGCTCTCGCCGCACTTTTTGACAATGTCATCGCGCCACCAGCGCCCCGCGGCATTCGCCTTGCGGCGCGCGGAATAAGCCAGCAAGTTGGAGAAAGAAAAAATGAAATTTCGCCATATTGCAACAGGTGCGCTGCTCGGCGGGCTCTTCTGCGCGAGTGTTTCGGCCGATGAAAGCGCTTGTGCGACGCTCGCGGGCGCCGGCAATCCGGGCACGCCGCAGGCTTTTCAGGTACGCGACGGCGAGCCGGTCGACCTGATAAGCGGGGCAAAAACGGTGCACGGCAAGCTGCTTGTATTCGGCGAAAACGGCATGTTTCGCGTGTACTGGCAAGCAGAAGACAGCGCGGAAAAATATGTTCTCGCGAGTGCCGGGGACAATGCCGTGCGGCTCGTTTCCACTCCGCCGCAAGGCAACCCCGCTGCTCATGGCGAACCGGGAACGACGCTCGGCCCGTTGCGCGTGCTGTCCTGTCCCAAGCTCTGAGCGCCCGTCCAAACGTCAAAGTTACTGAAAACGAGCGCGAAAGAGCGTTGCCGCCGCTCAATACCGGTCGTTATTACCGCGCGGTGCGAGCGCCGCGTCTAATGCGCTCAAGGTCCGAGCCGTCCTGCCGATATATCTGGCTGCGTATGCAGCGCAAACGTTAAAGGACAGGAATGGTTGCGATAGCCAGATTCAGGGAAGCGTTGTCTGTTGCCGAAGGAGACCCCGAACTCGTGCGTTCGCAGGTCCAGGCGTTCGGCCGCCAGATTCCTCTTCTCTACTTCATCCTGATCGTCAATACGATGGCCGTCATGGCCACGCATCTGCATAGCGCGCCGGCGTGGATGTCGGTCTACCTTCCCGCCACGCTTTGCACGTTGTGCGTGGTTCGATGCGTACACTGGTGGCGCGGCCGTAATCGCGTGCTGACTCACGAGAAAGCGGTACCCGAGCTGCGCAAACTGATCTGGGTGGCCGGCATTTTCGGCGTGGCGTTCACCGCCTGGTCGCTGATGCTGCTGCCCTACGGCACGCCGTACGAACAGGCGCAGGTAACGTTCTATATGGCGACGACCGTCGTGGGCTGCGTATTTTGCCTCATGCATCTGCGCGTGGCCGCGTTGCTTCTGCTATCCATCGTTATCCTTAGCTTTTCGACGTTTCTTGTCTTCACAGGATCGCCGGTTTTCATCGCGATGGCCGTCGATATGTCGCTCGTCGGACTCGCGCTCGCGTTCATCATCGAACTGTATTACCGGTCGTTTGCCGGCGTCGTGCATACGCAGCGCGATCTGCGAGCGAGTCAGGAGAAAACCCAAAGGCTCAGCGACGAGAACTTTCGCCTTGCCAGCATCGACAGCCTGACGGATCTACCCAACCGCCGCAGCTTTTTCGCCTCGCTGCGGGCGCTGTCCGAGCAGGCCCTCGCTACGGGCGGCGGCTTCAATGTGGGCCTCATCGATCTGGACGGCTTCAAACAGGTCAACGATATTTACGGCCATGCGAGCGGCGACCTCGTGCTGCAAGAAGTCGGCGCGCGGCTGCTGGCGCTCGCGGAGCCCGGAATCTTCTTCGCGCGGCTCGGCGGCGACGAGTTCGGCGTGCTCGCGCAAGACCGTCAATCCAGAGACGCACTGCTCGAATTGGGCCAGCGCATTTGCGATTCGCTCAGTCAGCCGTATCGCCTTGCGGGCAATATCGCGGAACTGTCGGGGACGATCGGATGGGCCGCGTTCCCCGATGCGGGCAAGACCGTCACTCAGGTGTTCGAACGCGCGGACGCCGCAATGTATGTCGGCAAGGAAAGCCGCCGCGGCACGGCAGTGATCTTCTCGACCGAACACGAAACGCGCATTCGCCGCTCGAGCCTCGTCACGCAGGAACTACGCCACGCCGATCTCGAATCCGAGCTATTTCTCGAGTTCCAACCTATTTCGGACGTCGTGACCCGACGAACAATCGGCCTTGAAGCACTTGGGCGATGGCATAGTCCGCGGCTCGGCGCAGTCAAGCCCGAAGAATTCATTCGCATTGCGGAGCGCACCGAGATCATTCTTCGGATTACTGAAGTACTGTTGCACAAGGCACTCACCGAAGTCCCACACTGGCCGGCGGAACTCTATCTGTCGTTCAACCTCTCCGCCATCGACATTTCTACGTCGGCACGCGCGCGCCGCCTGATCGACATTGTCGCTGCGAGCGGCGTGCCGCCGCATCGCGTGTCGTTCGAAATCACGGAGACCGCGCTCACGCGCGATTTCGAGCAGGCCCGCTCTGCGCTCACCATGATCAAGGAGGCAGGCTGCCGCGTGTCGCTCGACGATTTCGGCACCGGTTATTCGAGCCTCAGTTACGTGCACCGCCTGCCGTTCGATTCGATCAAGATCGACCGCAGTTTCATGACTGATGTGGATTCAAACAGCGCGTCGAAGAAGATCGTCAAATCGGTGCTGGATCTGTGCAGAAACCTCGGGCTCGAATGCGTGGTCGAGGGGCTCGAGACCTCGTCGCAAGCTGAAGTGGTGAAGGCATTGGGAGCTCGCGCGGTGCAGGGCTATCTGTTCAGCCCGCCCATGCGTTCGGGCGCCGTCTGCGGCTATTTGCAAGCCGCGTTCGAGCAAAGTCAGGCGAACGACACACCGCGCTGAGCGCGGCGCAGCGAGCGGGCTAACGCGGCGCAGCGTCGTACTCGAGCTTCGGATACCAGTCGGTCCCGCGACCGCCCGGCGTCATATCGAGCACGGTCCACAGCGGCATCAGGTCAGGTGCGCCGCGCGGATCCTGGCCAGGGTCGGCTGTCCACGCGCCCATTTCCGCGGCCCAGAAGTGACGCACCGTGCCGCCGGATCGCGTGAACACGTTGAGCGCAGGAACGTCGTCTCCGTCCGGATCTTCGCCCGCATAGTCGCGATTGAAGGTGTTTCCTGCCGACGAATAGAGCCGCAAATACCGCCAGCCGCGCTCTTTCGCGAAGGCGGCGAGCTTCTCTATCGGCGAACGGGCGATCACCGCGAATGCGACGCGCTGCAGCATGTCGGGCATTTCGCCGTCGTAGGCACTCAGCAGCGAAGTACACATGGGGCAAGGCCGCTCGCGCGTTGGACCGAACATCCAGTTATAGGTGACGAGCGTGTCGTGAGTCCCGAACATGTCCGTCAATGTCACGGGCCCCTCCTCTCCTTCGAAACGATAATCCTCCGGCACTACGCCACCCGGCGGCAACGCGCGGCGCTGTGCGGCGACGCATTCGATATGGCGGCGCAATTCGATTTCTTCAGCCAGCAAGTCGTTGCGTGCCCGGCGATATTCGGCGCTTTCGCCGGGAAAACGGCGCGGCAAATCGGCTAGTTCGCGAGCCGGCTTGAGTGTCGATGCGTCCTGGTTCAGTTGGGTCATTTACTATCTCCTGTCGACGAGAAGGACAAGTGGGCGCTTCGAGCATGCTCGAAGCCGCCTATGCATACGACGATCGAGCCCGCGGTGAATCGACATCTACAGCGAGCAGTTTCTCGCATGTCGTCCGATTCAGCCTTTGCGCACTGCAATGAAAACCGCCGGCAAATGAGCGGTACGTCGCGGTATGCTGTCGCGAAACCGCACGCACGGTGCTTCGCGCGCGCGGCGCCGTCATACGAGGATGCAACATGCCGCTACGTCTGCCGCCTTTGCCCGCGCTCCGTTTTTTCGAAGCAGCGGGCAGGCATCAAAGTTTCAAGCTCGCCGCCGCGGAACTGAATGTCACGCCGAGTGCCGTGAGTCACGGTATTGTCGGTCTGGAAGAAGCGCTGGGCGTCGAACTCTTCGTACGCGAGCCGCGCGGCATTTCATTGACCGCGACCGGCGCCGACTATCTGTCGTATGTTTCAGAAGCGTTCTCGCTGATCGCTATCGGCACGCAGCGTCTGCCGAATCATCGTGCGAACCGCCCGA
The DNA here is from genome assembly GCF_000472445.1 of Burkholderia sp. WSM2230. GTDB lineage: Bacteria > Pseudomonadota > Gammaproteobacteria > Burkholderiales > Burkholderiaceae > Paraburkholderia. The sequence goes on along the minus strand of NZ_AXAJ01000001.1, from coordinate 548,001 downwards.
TTGCGCTCAGTTGTGCGCCCACGTTCGCATCGCGCTGGTTGCTGCCGCGTTTGCAGGGTTTCAGGGCGCGTTGGCCCAATGTCGATGTGAGCGTCGACACTTCGCATCGGCAGGTCGGTTTTCCAGTGGATGGATTCGATTTCGCCATTCGACTGAGCCGCGCGCCGGTTGCGGGCACGGCATGGACGCGGCTCTTTGGAGAAGAGCTCGTACCGGTATGCAGTCCGGCTTATCTGGAGTCGCTGCGTGACGAGCACGGCACGCCGTTACTGCACAACGCGACGCTGATTCACGTGAACGCCGCGAGCGAAGACTGGCAGGCGTGGCTCGAAGCGACCGGCACTGACAAGGTGAATCCGCACGACGGCTTGCGTGTCGACACGATCCAGCTCGCATTCGAAGCCGCCAGCATGGGACTCGGCGTTGCACTCGGCCGCAGACCGCTGGTGAATCGCGACCTCGAAAGCGGTGCGCTCGTCGCAGCGGCTTTCGACACGGTCGACTCGGCTACCGCATATTGGCTCGTCAGCGCAGAGGATGCTGAGCGCCGCCCGGAATTGGTCGGCTTCAGGCAATGGATACTCGCCGAGGCCGCGCAAGTTTCTTGCGATACGAGCGCCAATACAGACGCACCGCAATAGCCGCCATCGGCACGTCAATCATTGAACAGGTGAGCCGCGCTCACCTGTCGTCGAAAACTTTTCTTTTGCCGCTTCTGATACTCGCTGCGACCATTGTGCGCAAGGAGATCAGAACCATGTCGACCACCAGCAGCAAGCGCTTTGCGCCCGCCTTCAATCACACGACACTCGTCATTCTCGCTGCCGCACTCATTCTCAGCGCAGCAATGGGAATCCGGCAAACCTTCGGGCTCTTCATCGGGCCGTTTTCATTCGATCGAGGTTTGCCTGTCACGCTCATCGCATTCGCAATTGCACTGCACAATCTCGTGTGGGGCTTCGCGCAACCGTTCGCGGGCGCGGCTGCGGACCGCTACGGCTCGGCGCCGGTGGTCGCGTTCGGCGCCACTACGTTTGCGGCGGGCCTCACGCTCTCCGCGACCGCGCCGAGCGGCCCCTTCCTGATAGTCGGTATGGGCTTGCTGGTAGGCATCGGCGTGAGCTGCACCACATTCGGCGTCGTATTGCCGGCGGTTGGCCGCGTGGCGTCGCCGGAAAAGCGCAGTATGGCGATGGGCCTTGTCAGCGCCGGCGGCTCCGCCGGGCAGGTATTGATGGTCCCGCTCGTGCAAGGAATCAGGCTCAATGCGGGCATTGCGACGTCGCTCTTCGTACTTGCTTTCGTGATGCTGATGGTGGCACCGCTCGGCATGGTGCTGGACCGGCGCGCGCATACGGCAACGCCACGGCATGAACCGCCCGTTGCACCGTTGCGTGCGGTGCTCGCGCAAGCCGCGCGGCATCGCGGTTACCGGCTACTCACGCTCGGCTTTTTTACCTGCGGGTTTCAGCTTGCATTCATCGCTACGCATCTGCCGGGTTATCTGTCGCTGTGCCATATGCCGGTCGGGCTCGGCGCAACTGCACTCGCGTTGATCGGCCTGTTCAACATGGTGGGCAGTTGGGCTTGCGGCTGGTTGGGCGGCCGCTTCCGGCAGCATTACGTGCTTGGCTGGCTGTATCTGATTCGCAGCGTGACGATTGGCGCCTTCTTTCTCCTGCCGAAAAGCGCGGTGACGGTGGTTATATTTGCCGCCGTAATGGGTCTGACGTGGCTCGGCACTGTTCCTCTGACAAGCGGGCTCGTTGCGAAAGTATTCGGCACGCGGCATCTTGGCAGCCTGTTCGGCGTCTGCTTTCTGAGCCATCAGATCGGTTCTTTTCTCGGCGCGTGGCTAGGCGGCGTGGTATTCGATCTGACGGGATCGTATTCGCTGCTGTGGCAGGCAACCGTGGCGAGTGGACTTATCGCGGCGCTACTGCACTTTCCAATTGATGACAGCACCTTGCATGCGCCTGCATTGCTGTCCGAACCTGCGGGTGCGTGAACCGCACCGCGAAAATATGCCTATTTTTACGGGGTATCGGATGCGGCCTTGGGTACGCGCCCCATCAAATAGAACTCGTCGTTGGGACGCATTGAAATCACATTGGCCATGCGATTCGACAAGCCGAAAAATGCTGTGATTGCAGCAATGTCCCAGATGTCTTCGTCAGAAAAGCCATGTTCGCGCAAGCCCTGGAAGTCGGCTTCGTCGACGTTGCCCGATTCGCGGCAGACCTTCAATGCGAAGTCGAGCATCGCTTTTTGCCGGGCCGTGATGTCGGCCTTGCGGTGATTGACGGCGACCTGATCCGCCAGTAGCGGCGCCTTTTCGTAGATACGCAGGATCGCGCCGTGCGCCACTACGCAATAGAGGCAATCGTTTACTGCGCTCGTTGCCACGACGATCATCTCGCGTTCGCCCTTCGTGAGGCCGCCCTCTTTGAGCATCAACGCGTCGTGGTAGGCAAAGAACGCGCGAAACTCATCCGGCCGATGTGCGAGCGTCAGAAACACATTTGGCACGAAGCCGGCTTTCTGCTGTACTTCGAGGATACGTGCGCTGATGTCGTCGGGCCATTCGCTCGGGTCGGGCACCGGATAGCGGCTGATCGGCTGAAGAGTTGCCATGCTGTGTCTCCGTTATAGCGCGATATGTCATGATGATTGTAGCGCTCGTGGCCATTGGCCGGGGGTAGCCGGTGCGGTTCAATGCGAATGCGTGCGTTCGGCTCACGCGCGCCTGTCGGCGAACACCGCAGAGGCGGCGATGGATGCCGCTATCGCCGGCGTCGGCCTGACCAACGCGCTGTCGTATCAGGCGGCACGCGCAATCCGCACTGCATTTGCTCGCCTTATCGCATGCACAACACCGCCGCGCCGTTGACTCGTCCGTCGCGCAGATCGTTCAGCGCGCGGTTCGCATCTGCGAGCGCGTAGCGCGTGGTTTCGATCTGCAACGGCACTTGCGCCGCGAGTTGCATGAAGGCGTGACCATCGGCGCGCGTGAGGTTAGCCACCGAACACACGCGCCGCTCGCCCCATAACAGCTCGTACGGGAACGATGGAATGTCGCTCATATGGATGCCGCCGCACACCACAACGCCGCCCTTCACGACCGCCCTTAACGCAGCGGGCACAAGGCGACCCGCAGGCGCGAAAATCAGCGCTGCGTCGAGTTCTTCCGGAGGCGCCTCGTCGCTGCCGCCGGCCCACTGCACCCCGAGCCGCAATGCAAACTGCTGTGCGGCGGTGGCGCCGGGACGCGTCAGCGCGAACACCCTGCGCGCCTGGTGCAGCGCCACTTGCGCGACGATATGCGCCGCCGCGCCGAAGCCATAGATGCCGATTGCGCCTGCATCGCCAGCCATGCTGAGCGTGCGGTAGCCGATCAGGCCGGCGCACAGAAGCGGTGCCGCTTCGACATCGGAATAACGCTCGGGCAGATGCAGGCAGTAGCGGCTATCGGCCACGGTGCGCTCGGTGTAGCCGCCATCGATCGTATAGCCAGTAAAGCCCGGTTCGTCGCAGAGATTCTCGCGGCCGCTCGCGCAATAGCGGCAGTGGCCGCAGGTATGGCCGGTCCACGGTACGCCGACGCGATCGCCCACCTCGAAGCCGACGACACCTTCGCCCAGCGCAGCGACTGTACCCACGATTTCATGTCCGGGAATGACCGGCCGCTTTGGATGCGCGAGTTCTCCGTCGATCACATGCAAGTCGGTGCGGCACACACCGCATGCGTGAACGTCGATCAACAACTGACCAGCCGCCGGCCGCGGCTCGGGCATTTGCCTCTCACGCAGCACCGGAGCGGTTCCGTCGAACACCATTGCGCGCATGTCATTCCCCTAATGCGTGGCGGATGGCGTGGCGTCGCTCCTTGCACTTACGGCCTTCGCGGCCTTCGCGCCGCGTGACCCGAGGCAAAAGCCCCGCGTTTGCAGCTTACTGACTCGCGGCCGATGCACCGCCCATAGGCGGCGCCACGCTATTGCTCGTGGCAGCCGGCCCGCTCATGCCCGCCGTTCCTGCCGTATCGTTCGTGCCGGAACGTTTGCACCCCACTGTGCCGCCTGCCAGCGCCGCAAACAGTACGGCGACCATCGCCTTCCTTAGAACTGCTTTCATCATAATCCCCTCTTGGGTCGTGAGCGTCGAACGTCACACTGTTCGCCTTCGGCGAGGCGCGACTGCTTCGACAAATCGTGCGACGTCGGCCATTGCCTGCAACAGCGCCTGGAACTCGACGCATCACCGGCATGCCGACGCGACACGGCTTCGCAATACGCGAGCCTTCTGTCCCTGTACAAGTTGCAATCCTATGTAAAAAGCGCAGCCTGTACGCTGCATGCACGCCGCACGCACTCTGCCCGCAATTGCTTCATGCAACGCAAGCTCACCAATGCAACGTCGCGTAGATGTTCAATGCTGGCAACCTGCATTGCAGAGCAAGGACGGCAACGCATGTGAGTAACGCATGCATGACTTGCGCCCGTTTTGACCTTGGGGCCACGCAGTCACACAATAGATGAACGAATGTCCGTCATGCGAGGTCATTGAAGGTGCAAATCGGCAAATCTCACGCAGACACGCGGGCCACGCCGCATCACGCGAGCGTGGCTGGCCGGCTCGCGCGCCGGATTCCAGCCCTGACGTGGATGCGCGACTATCGGCTCGCCTGGCTGACTCACGACGCTATGGCGGGCGTCACGCTAAGCGCGGTTCTCGTGCCGGCCGGAATGGCCTACGCGGAAGCTGCGGGCATGCCGTCTGTCGCGGGCCTCTATGCGTCGCTTGCGGCGCTCGTTGCCTATGCATTGTTCGGGCCGAGCCGCATACTCGTGGTGGGACCGGATTCCGCATTGGTCGCGCTGATTCTCGCTGCCGCGATACCGCTCGCTCCGCATGGCGGCCCGCAGGCAGTCATGCTGGCGGGCGCGCTCGCGCTGCTTTCCGGCCTGCTCTGCGCCGCCGTCGGCCTACTCAAACTCGGCTTTATTGCGGATCTTCTTTCCACGCCGATACGCTATGGCTATCTCAACGGCATCATGCTGACCATCATAATTAATCAGTTACCCAAACTATTTGGTTTTCCTGTGCAGGGGGAATCGTTCGTGACACAGGTGCAGGAACTGGTGCGCGGCGTACTCGCGGGCCGGATCAACGGCGCGGCGCTCGCCATCGGCGCGGGCTCGCTTGTCGTCATTCTGGCCTGTCGACGCTGGGCGCCAAGAGTGCCGGGCGTCCTCATCGCGGTCGCGGCGGCGACTCTCGCTGTATCGTGGGCCGATCTTGCGGCGAATGCGGGAGTCGCGGTTGTCGGTAACGTGCCACGCGGTCTGCCCGCGCCAGAATTTCCGATGCTCGCACTGAGCCAATGGCTCGCGCTCGGTGCGACAGCATTGGCCATCGCGCTCGTCACGCTCACCGACGTCAGCATGTTGTCGCAAACTTATGGACTGCGCGGCGGCCGGCACATCGATCGCAATCAGGAATGTTTCGCCATTGGCATTGCGAATGTGGCCGCGGCGCTGTTTCAGGGCTTTCCTGTGAGCGCAAGCGGATCACGCACGCCGGTCGCGGAGGCCGCAGGCGCCAAGACGCAACTCACGGGACTCGTGGCCGCCGCGATTGTCGCGATCCTTCTGCTGTTCGCACCACAGGCGCTGCATGACACGCCGCAGGCCGCGCTTGCCGCCGTCGTGATCGCCGCTTCGCTGGGCCTGCTGGAGATGCGCGGCGTGCTGCGGCTTTATCGGCTGCGGCGCAGCGAATTCGTGCAGGCGCTCGTTTGTTTTCTGGGCGTCGTGCTGTCCGGCGTGGTGGCAGGCGTCGGCATCGCGCTGGCGCTGGCCGTGCTGATGTTTCTATGGCGCGCGTGGCGGCCCTATGCGGCGGTGCTGGGGCGCGTCGAGGGCGTCAAGGGCTATCACGACATCTCCCGGCATCCTGACGCGCGGCGCGTTCCTGGCCTCGTGCTGTTGCGCTGGGATGCGCCGCTCTTCTTCGCGAACGCGCAGATCTTTCGCGAGCGCGTACAACAGGCAATCGACACGGCCCCAGCGCCCACACGCCGGATCGTGATTGCCGCTGAGCCGGTGACCGACATCGACACTACCGCCGCCGACATGCTGGCAGAACTCATCGAACAACTTGACGAAATGCACATCCAGCTCTGCTTTGCGGAATTGAAGGGACCGGTAAAAGACAGCCTCAAACGTTATGGCATTTTCGAGCGTATCGGCGAGCAGTCTTTCATGCCGACCGTGGGACGGGCGGTCAGCGATTATGTGCAAACGTATCGCGTCGAGTGGCACGATTGGCAAGACGAGGGGTAAGCACGCAGAACCTCACGCATAGCGCGCCAGAAACATATCCGCTGCAGAATCGGCGATTGTCTGCTGCTCTGTCTCGCTGAGCGGCGGCTGTCCCATCGTCACCTGCGGCCAGAACGCAAACGCCTTCACGAGCCCCTGTAACTGATGCGCCGCGAACACAGGATCGGAAATCCGCAGACGTTTGTCGGCCGCGGCCGCGCGTATCCACACGGTCAGGTCTTCCTCGCGTTCGCCGAGACGCGCGACCATGTCACGGGCGCGCTCGGGCGAATGAATGCCCGCCGCGATCGCAACGCGCGCCAGTGCCAGAAACGCCTCGTCGTTGAGAAGCCGCAGCTTGCGCATCAAGAGTTCGATTAGTTGCTCGCGCAACGGTATCGCCGCCCGGTAAGCGAGGGTCTCGCCGGCATGGCTCGCGTCCCATAACTGCCGCAATATTTCGGCGAACAATGCCTCTTTGCTCGGGAAATGGTTGTAGACGGTGCGCTTCGAGACGTTCGCGCGCGCGGCGATGCGGTCCATGCTGGTGCCGTCGAAACCGGCATCAAGGAATTCTTCGATGGCTGCTGAAACCACGGCCACGCGCTTGCGGTCGGTCAGGCGTTGATGAGTGACGGGAGTGACGATCGGGTCCATTCGGAAATTTTACACCGGGCAGTTTACTTTTTGAGATTATAAAGTACACTGCCTGGTCTACTTTCGAACTCGGGACGTCGCACATGACATCGTTTATCGACTCCATTGGCCGTGCGTTGGGTTTCACTGCCGCGAGGCGCGGGCGTGAACTGTCCGGCCTGTCGGCACAGCACGACGGCGAGCGCTTTCGCAACGTGAAGCCGCGCCCCGTCGAACCGTTCGGCAAGACCTTGCGCATTGCGTGGAATGTGTTGCTCAACAAGCCGTCGGGCACTGTGCCGGCGGGCACGTTGCCCGTGGACGCGCTGACCCGCGACGATCTCGCTGCGGCGCCGGATAGAAGCCTTTACCGCCTCGGACATTCCACGGTGCTGCTCAAGTTGCGCGGCCAGTTCTGGCTGACCGATCCCGTGTTCGCAGAACGCGCTTCGCCGTTCCGGCGCCTCGGTCCGAGGCGCTTTCATGCGCCGCCCATTGCCCTCGCGAATCTGCCGCCGCTTGCCGGCGTGATTCTTTCGCACGATCACTACGATCACCTGGACCGCGAAACAGTGCTCGCGCTCGCGGCCACGACAAAGCTTTTTGTCACGCCGCTAGGCGTCGGCGATCGCCTGATCGAGTGGGGTATCGAGGCAAGAAGCGTGCGGCAGCTCGACTGGTGGCAAAGCGTGGAGCTCGGAGGCATCACATTCACGGCGACGCCCGCGCAGCATTTCTCGGGGCGCAGTCTGTTCGACGGCAACAGCACGCTGTGGGCATCGTGGGTGATAGTCGACGAAGACCTTCGAGTTTTCTTTAGCGGCGACACGGGCTACTTCGACGGCTTCAGGACGATCGGCGAACGCTTGGGCCCCTTCGACGTGGCACTCGTCGAAACCGGCGCGTACGACGCGCAATGGCCATACGTTCATATGCACCCCGAAGAAACCGTGCAGGCACATGTCGATCTGCGCGGCCGCTGGCTGGTGCCGATTCACAACGGCACGTTCGATCTCGCGATGCACAGGTGGAACGAGCCTTTCGAGCGCGTGCTGGGACTCGCTGCGGCGCGCGGTGTCGCGCTTTCTACGCCGCGCATGGGCGAGCGGCTTAACCTCGCCGCGCCGCATCGTGGCGAGCGGTGGTGGCGCAATGTAATGGAGGCGGTCGAGGCACCACAAGTATCGCGAGGCTTGTTGGCTCGCCTTTTCTCATGCAACGGGGCGGCGCGGGCCAATTCCGAAAACAACGCGTGACGCGGCGCGCGCTGTTCGCCTAGAACGTATGCTGCATTCCCACGCCATATGTGCTGCCCGATGGGTTGGCCGTGAGCTTGTCGTAGGAATACACGGTGTACACGAAAGTGCGTTTAGACAGAATGTACTGGTAGGCAAGGCTCGCGGTATTTCGCACGTTGCTGCGATCGAGCGGCGCGCTGTGTCTGGTGCGCGCCCACTCGGCGAGAATCACATTCGACGGCGTGAGCGGTACTGAAACGCCCAGTTCATAAGTGTGCGAGCCCGTTTCGACGTTGTTGTTGCTGGTCATTTGCGCGGCGCCGTACACCTTCATGAACCTGGCATCATACGCGGCGCCGGCGAGATAGACGTACTGCCCGCTTGACGGCGCAACCGCCGCCGTGCGCACGCGTTGCGCGGAAAAAACGGCGGTCAGCGGCCCGTTCGCATAGGTCAAATGCAGCCCGACGTTGTCGCGTCCCTGATGCCCTGTCGTGCTGCTCACGCTGTAAATCGCGGTGCCGGTGAGTCCGCCGTAATTTGGCGATACATACTCGATTGCGTTTTGCCAGACGGTATCGCCAATCACCGTGTTGCTGTAGCTCGCCGTGTATGACTGCACGATCAATGGCGAGAAGACCACGGAAGATCCGAATGGATTAACGAGTTGCTGGTTGATATACGTCGGATTGGTTTGCTCACCGAACTTGAAGGTGCCGTATGCACCAGTGAGTCCCACATAGGCGTTACGGGAAAAAAACCCGTCGGTCGTGTTGCGCCCCATCTGCCCGGTATTCGGCCGAAAAAAACTTTCGAGGCTGAAAATCACCGCATTGCCGCCGCCAATATCCTCGCGGCCGCGAATCCCCCAGAACGACGTGGTCATTCCGCCACCGCCCATCTGCACGGTGCTTGCGCGCGTCGTGCTGAGTTTCGCGCTGTCAACGTACATGCCGATCAGGCCGTACATCTGCACCGAAGAAGAGGATATAGAAGCCGCGCCCGCCGCAGCCTGCGAGGAATCGGCGCGCGCTGTGCCGCTCGCGGCCGCCAAAAGAGCCGTCGCAATGCATGCTGCGTTGAAGCGCGTCGCGCAGCGTATACCATTTATTTTTATCGACATCACTAGTGTCTCCAGACCAGTTTCGATTTTTTTGAGTGCAAGCGTCCCCTGCTGCGTGCGCGAATGCGCACGTAGTCAGAAAGACACCTGGGTAGCTACAACGGCTAGACCGTCAACTTGTGCGCCGTCAATTCACGCGACCAAACCCGCGACTAGGCACGCGGTAAATCCGCGCGTCGGCGGCCCATACCCTCATTCAACCTGGATCTGTCGAGTTCATGCTCCCACGCGGAGACGACGAGCGTCGCGACGCCGTTGCCAATCGTATTCACAATCGCGAGACCTGTACCCATAAAACGGTGAATGCCGAGGATCAGCACCATGCCCGACACCGGAATCAGCGGAAAAACCAGCAAGGTAGAAGTCAGCATCACGAACGCTGCGCCGGCAACACCGCTCGCGCCCTTCGACGTAAGCATCGCGACGCCGACCAGCGTAAGTTGCTGCGTGAGACTGAGATCGATATTGAATGCCTGAGCGATGAATAGCACGGCCATTGTCAGATAGATGTTCGTGCCGTCGAGATTGAATGAGTAGCCCGCCGGAATGACGAGTCCCACAACCGATTTGGAGCAGCCGAGGCGCTCCAGTTTTTCGAGCATCTGCGGAAGTGCGGCCTCTGAAGAACTCGTACCCAGCACAATCAGAATCTCTTCGCGGATATAGCTCATGAAGCGCAAAATGCTGAAGCCGAGCAGTCGCGCAATGGCACCGAGCACGACGATCACGAACACCAGCAGCGTCGCATAGAACGCCCCGATCAGTTTCAGCAACGGCACCACCGCGCCTATTCCGTAAGTACCGATCGTGAACGCAATAGAGCCGAAAGCACCGATTGCCGCCACCTTCATGATGATGTGCACGATGCCGAAAAACGTATGCGCAAAGTAGTCGATCATCGCGATAAGCGGGCGGCCGCGCTCTCCGGTCGCGGCGAGGGCGGCGCCGAACAGCACGGACACAAGCAGGATCTGCAGTACATTGCCCGATGCAAACGCGCCTGTGACGGTGTCCGGAATGATATGCATCAGAAACTCGACTGTATTCTGATGCTGCGCGGCATTCGTGTAACCCGCCAGTGCTTTCGTGTCGATGGTGGCCGGATTCAGATTGAAGCCGCTGCCCGGGTGAAAAATGTGCCCTGCCACCAGACCGATGACAAGCGAAAGCGTCGACACGATTTCGAAGTACAGCAGCGCCTTGCCGCCCACTCGCCCGACCTTCTTCATGTCGCCCATTCCGGCAATGCCGGTCACGACGGTACAAAAGATGATCGGGCCAATCACCATCTTGATCAGCTTGATGAACGCGTCGCCAAGCGGCTTCATCTTCACGGCGAGCGACGGCGCAAAATGCCCCAGCAGCACGCCGATAATGATCGCCACGAATACGTGGAAATACAGCGTTCGATAAAATGGCTTCCTTGCGCCGGACGCGGGCGAGGTCATGACGGCACTCTCGCTCATAAAGCCGCTCCCGGCCGATTCACACGGTGAACATTTCCGATCATCTTTGTCTCCGTTAAAAATAGTGAGCGGAAAGTCGCTAAATGCTTAGCTTTCCGCACACCTGCCATCTTATGCGGCAGTTCAAAACACGATTGCAGGCACAACTACGCGTGAAAGCCGTAAAGCCGTGCGGGATTTGTCACCAGCAGCTTTTCGCGGAGTGCTTCGTCCGGGCAGAAGCGGAACAACAGGTCGACGAGTTCGCCGTCGTTCGGCATGTCCTGGCTGATGTTCGGATGAGGCCAGTCCGTGCCCCACAACACGCGGTCGGGCGCGGCTTCGATCAGCGCCTGAGCGAACGGTATCGCATCGTCAAAAGGCCGGCGGCCCGCCGAAACGCGCTCCGAACCGCATACCTTGACCCATGCGAGCGGATTACGCATGAGCTCCAGCAGTTGGCGAAACGGCTGTTGATTGAGTCCGCCCTCGGCGCGCACACGGCCCATATGATCAATCACGAACGGCACCTTGATCCGCGCAATCCGCTGCGCGTATTGCAGAATGTCCTGCGCGTCCAGATGCAGCACCACGTGCCAGCCAAGCTGCTCGATACGCTCGAGTACCCGGTCGAAGACGTCGAGATCCGGCGCACCGCCCAGATGCGCGACGAAGTTGAAGCGCACTCCGCGTACACCCCGTGCATCGAGATGGGCAAGTTGCGAGTCGGTCACATCGCCGTCGACTATCGCGACGCCGCGGTAGCGGCCGTTACTGCGCGCAATGGCGTCAAGCATCGCGCTATTATCGGTGCCATGACAGCTCGCCTGCACGATCACGCCGCGGCTCACGCCGAGAAAATCATGCAGTGCGGTGAGTTGTTCGAAAGGCGCGTCGGGCGGCGTATAGCTGCGATCCGGCGCATACGGAAATGCGTCGGCGGGACCGAACACATGGCAATGCGCGTCGCAAGCACCTGCGGGCAATGGCTGCGCGGGGCGAACGGGATGGGGATCGGGCGGCAAACAGGATTTCATCAGAGCTCCGTCTCTTATCTTGGAGGCCGCGTGGCGCGGCTGTCTATGTAAGCTGGAGTAAGCAGATTGTGGCGGCGGGCATCGCTCGATACAATCGCTATACCAAACTAGCTGATATGTGATTTACACATAGCTCGCCCATGGACCTGAAGCAGTTGGAAGCGTTTGTGCATGTTGCCGAACTTGGCAGCTTCACGCGCGCGGCAATCGCGCTCGACACCAATCAGCCAGCGCTCAGCAGACTCGTGCGGCAACTGGAAGTGGAATTGCGCCACACACTGCTTGAGCGCAATGGCCGCGGCGTCACCCTCACGCCCGCTGGGCAGCGAATGCTGGCTCATTCCAAAGGGATCCTCTCGCAGGTGCAGCGCGCGTCGCAAGATCTCGACGAATTGCGTGGCACCATAGGCGGCCATTTTTGCATTGGCATTACGCCGAGCTTCGCGAAAGTCGCGACCAATGAACTCGTGCGCAGTTTCCGCACGTCGTTTCCGGGCGCGACGATTTCCGTTGCCGAGGGGCTGTCAACCTACCTGATCGAATGGCTGATGATGGGCCGCGTCGACGTCGCGGTTCTTTATGACACGTTCGATACACCACTCATCGACAAGCGCACGGTGTTTACGGAAGAACTCTTTCTGATCGGCGCGGACGATGGCAAGACACACGAAAAGGTTGCGCGTGAACCGGCAGGAGCAATCGCGCTGCGCGACATTCCACGCTATCCCCTTGTGATTCCCGGCCGCATGCATGCGATTCGCCGCATGCTCGAATCCGTAGCAGCCGAACAAGGCGTGCGGCTCAACATCGAACTGGAAGTGGATGCCGTGCCGTCGATTCTCGACCTGGTCAGCGAGGGCATCGGCTACGCGGTATTGCCCCTGAACGCTACCGTGAGCGACGCGCTCAAGCGGCGTTTTCGCGTAATCCGCATTACCGAGCCGACTTTGTTCAGCCGGCTTGCCATTGCCACGAGCAGCAAACACACGCTCTCGCAACTTGCGGTTCAGGCCATTGCGATGCTCGAGGAGCGGGCGTTGCCTCTGTATAGCGCGGTGCGCCGCAAGTAAGAAAAGAGAAGGCAATAGAACCGCAGTACTTCGCCTTAATGCTTGCGCAGCGAGCTCGCGGCGGGGTTAAATAGGCCAGCGTCATCGCGATTCATTCCATACGACGGCGCGATTCTCTCTTTCGAAAAGGCAACCGGAAGCCCACTCTAACCAGTGGGCTTTTGGCTTTGGGCTCGCAATGGCCAGCCTGGAATCCTTACCAGATTACAGAGGTAAAACTCAATAGAGCATACGACAAACCGAACGACCGTACGCATAGAATCGTCCCTGACGAATCACCCATAACAGACAAGAGAAGGAGACGAAAATGAAGCATCCACGTGTACTCGCTTTGGCCGCTGCATTATTCACAGCTACAGCCGCGCACGCGCAAAGCGCCGGAGACTTCGTGCTGAGCGCCGGCTGGTTCCATCTCGCGCCGCAAGACTCGAGCAAGCCGCTGACGGTCAATGCGTTAGGCACGAGCGTCACGAAAACCGGCACCGGCGCAAGTGTCGACGATTCAGATACGTTCGGTCTCACAGCCACGTATTTCTTTACCGATCATATTGCAACCACTGCCGTGTTCGGCATTCCGCCGAAATTCAATCTGACCGGTACAGGTTCGCTGGCGGCGTTGGGACAGATCGGCTCCGCCTATGAATGGAGTCCCACACTGCTGATGAAGTACTACTTCAACGATCCGCAGAGCCGTTTCCGCCCCTATCTTGGCGCGGGTGCGTCGTATGTCTGGTATAGCGGAGTGAAATTGAGTCCGGCCGTCTCGAGCGGTAGCTTCCTCTATTCATCCACGTATGGCACGGCGCTGCAAGGAACCACCACCGCCAAACTCGGCAGTTCGTTTGCGCCGGTGATCAATGCGGGCTTTGCGTATAACATTGACAAACACTGGTCGGTCGACCTGTCGCTGTCGTATATGTGGCTCTCCACGCGTGCCACGCTGACCACGAAGTCCTCAGTCGGCACAGTAACGAGCACCACGAAGCTGAAGCTGAACCCGATCATTTCGTTTGCCTCGGTCGGCTATCGCTTCTGATGCCGGCAATATGCCGAAGCCCTAATCGGTGACCACCACCGCAACGGCTTTTGCGTGCATCAATTCGAATGTACTGAGCCGGCCCGCACGAACGTCGAGTACCAGACGCTCGATCAATTCGACTTCGCGCTGGTGCTCCCAGTCGGCATTCGTTGCAGACGCAATCTTGTCGAGGCACACACGCCGCCGCGCCAGCAGGAAATTGACGGCGCTGGCACGCCGCATAAAGAACTGCTCCATCCTGGTGTTGTCAGTGCAAAGACGCATTGCTTGTGGCGGAGCACGAACATAGCACGTACAAATCGGCCGCCGCGACCCTGCAAAGAACCGGAAAGAAACGCGGCGTGCCCGACGCTTCCTGTCTGCCAACCTGCAGAAAACCTTAACGGCAGCTTTAGCCGCAATTGCGCGCCGTTCACGTCCGCAAGCGCCGACATCGCGGCATTCCCGCTGCTGCGACTAGAATACGAATAGCGCATCAACCCGCGTACAGCGCTCTGCGCTTTGCTATTGCCGGCCGCCAATACGATACTAATGGCCTGTTCGTATTCCGCTTTCGAGGAACCGCCAATGACCGCCCTACTCACTCGCGAATTCGGTTCGAAATTCGCCAATCTCGCGCTCGCTCACCTCACGCGCGAATACCCGAACAAACTCACGCATTCGCTGGCGGGTCCGGAAGATGTGCAAAGCCCCCGCGCATTGCATCCGATCTTTTACGGCAGCTATGACTGGCACTCGTGCGTGCATGGTTACTGGCTGGTTCTGCATCTTATTGAGCGCTTTCCCGACTTGCCGGAAGCTGCGCGTATTGTCGCGGTGGTCGACGAACATTTCACGGCGGCAAACGTCGCCGGCGAGCGAGCGTATCTCGACCTGCCGCACAACCTGGGCTTCGAGCGGCCCTACGGCTGGGCGTGGCTGCTCGCGCTTGGCGCCCAACTGCATTCGTTAAAGCTCTCGGACGCCGCGCGCTGGTCCAGAACATTCGCGCCGCTTACCGAGGTCTTCGTCGAACGCTTCGAGACGTTTTTGCCCAAAGCCACTTATCCGCTGCGCGTGGGCACGCATTTCAACATGGCATTCGCGCTTGCGCTCACGCTGGATTTCGCGCGGCAAACGTCGCACGGCTCGCTGGAGGCGCTGGTTGTCAGCACCGCGGAGCGCTGGTTTTTGCACGACGTGGGGTGCCAGGCATGGGAGCCCGCCGGTGACGAATTCCTCTCGCCTTCGCTGATGGAAGCCGAATTGATGCGTCGCGTGTTGCCGCCGGCGCAATTCGTCGACTGGTTCGGGCGCTTTCTGCCCGACCTGGGCGCGAAAAAACCCGCTACGCTCTTTGAGCCGGTTACTGTGACGGACCGCAGCGACGGCAAGATTGCCCACCTCGACGGTCTCAACCTGAGCCGCGCCTGGTGCCAACGCTCGCTGGCCCGCACGCTGCCGGCCGGTGACATACGCCGCACCGTGCTGCTCGAGTCAGCCGAGCGCCATCTGCAAAGTGCGTTGCCTCATGTGGCCGGAGATTACATGGGCGAGCATTGGCTTGCGACCTTCGCCACGCTCGCCCTGGAGGCGTGAAGCAGGTTCAGGCCGGTTCATCTATCGGCCTGCCCGCAAGCCTCGCTGGATCACTGCGCCGACAGCTTCTTGGGCTTAGCCGGCGTTTGCACCTTGTTGTACTGGAACTCGGGCGTGGCCTTCAACGCCGCCTTGGTCGCGCCGGCCAGATAGAAATTGCCCGAACGAATGTCGAGCGCCGCGATCGGCACCGCTACATCATGCGACGCAACACCGAGAAACCCGCCCGCAGCGACGATTGCTGCCGACAGCGAACCGTCCGGTGCAACCACCAGATCGCGAATCGAACCGATCTTCTCGTTCTGATCGTTGTACACGGCCTTGCCGAGAATGCTCTTCTTGACGCTCCAGCCGTTTAGCAACGCATTGGATTGCTCGACCGTCACGCTAAGAGGTTGCGTGCCCGCGACTTGCGCGTGCGCGCCGAAACTCGCTGCTGCCACTGCGGCCGCCACGAGAAGTTTGCCTAACGTCATTTGATTTACTCCTCTTTTATTAAAAGACTGACCGGCGCATGAGCGCGCCGAAACAGGCGCTGCCAAATCATCATACCGGCTACGCCGCGCGGCTGCATGCCCGGTGACATAAGCACCGCGCACTGCTGCATGCGCAGGGCGGTAAAATCGCTTCAGGCGGCGACACGCCTTTTCCAGGATCCAAGGTGGTGGTTTGACAGAGCTCGAGCAGGGTTTCATCTTGACGCGGCATTGGCGGGACACTCCTGCCGGTACTGAAGTCGATTTCTGGCTGGCAACGGAAGCCGGGCCCCGTCACATCCGTTTGCGCCATCAAACATCGGTTGCATTCATTCCGGCGGAACAGCGTGAACGCGCCGAAACCATTTTGCGCCGTGAGGTGCCGCTCGATCTGCGTCCACTCGAATTGCGCGACTTCCATCATCGGCCGGTGCTCGGACTCTATTGCCCGCAATACCGTCAATTGACCGGCTTCGAGAAACGCCTGAAGCAAGGCGGCGTGGAAGTGTATGAAGCCGACATCTTTCCACCCGAGCGCTACATGATGGAGCGTTTCATCACCGCGCCAGTGTGGTTCGGCGGCGAGCGGCAGAGCGACGGCACGCTCGTCAACGGCGAACTGAAACCCGCCGCGGACTATCGCCCTTCATTGAAACTGGTATCGCTCGATATAGAAACGAGTGCTCACGCGGAGCTCTATTCGATTGCACTGGAAGGTTGCGGCCAACGCCAGGTGTATATGCTCGGACCGCCGAATGGCGATGCCAGCAAACTCGACTTCGACCTCGAATACTGCGAAACACGCGCCCAGTTGCTCGAAAAACTGAATACGTGGATGGAGCGGCACGATCCGGATGCGATCATCGGATGGAATCTCGTGCAGTTCGATTTGCGCGTGCTGCAGCAGCATGCCGAACAATACCGCGTGCCGTTGCGGCTTGGTCGCGGCGGCGCGGCAATGGAGTGGCGCGAACACGGCCTGAAGCAGAACCATTATTTTGCGGGCGCCGCGGGACGGCTGATTATCGACGGCATCGAGGCGCTACGTTCAGCCACGTGGAGCTTCCCGTCGTTTAGCCTCGAGCATGTGTCGCAAGCCGTGCTGGGCGAAGGCAAGTCCATCGACAATCCGTATCAGCGCATGGATGAAATCCAGCGCCGCTTTGACGAAGACAAGCCGGCACTCGCTCAATACAACCTGAAGGACTGCGAGCTCGTCACGCGCATCTTCGCGAAGACGGAACTACTGCCGTTTCTGCTGGAACGCGCCACTGTAACCGGCTTGCCCGCGGATCGCAGCGGCGGTTCGGTCGCGGCGTTCACGCATCTGTACATGCCGCGAATGCATCGGCAAGGCTATGTCGCGCCCAACGTGGGCGACGTGGCCGGCGCCGCGAGCCCCGGCGGGTTCGTGATGGACTCGCGCCCGGGCCTTTACGATTCCGTGCTGGTACTCGATTACAAGAGCCTGTATCCGTCGATCATTCGCACGTTTCTGATCGACCCCGTCGGGCTGGTTGAAGGCATGCTGAATCCTGGCGACGATCAGTCCGTGCCCGGTTTTCTCGGCGCGCGTTTCTCACGCACGCGCCACTGTCTGCCCTCAATCGTGGGCCAGGTCTGGCAAGGCCGCGAAACAGCCAAACGCGAACACAACAAGCCGCTTTCCCAGGCGCTGAAAATTATCATGAATGCGTTTTACGGCGTGCTGGGTTCGACCGGTTGCCGCTTTTTCGATCCGCGACTTGCCTCATCGATTACGATGCGCGGCCACGAAATCATGCACCGCACGCGCGAGCTGATTCAGGCAGAAGGTTATGAAGTGATCTACGGCGACACGGACTCTACCTTCGTCTGGCTCAGGCACGCGCGCGACGAAGACGAAGCGGGCCGCATCGGACGCGCACTCGTCGAACATATCAATGCGTGGTGGCGGCAAGATTTACATCGGCGCTTCGGGCTTGAGAGCGCGCTCGAATTGCAATTCGAGCGACATTACCGGCGTTTCTTCATGCCGACGATTCGCGGCGCTGAAGAAGGCAGCAAGAAACGCTACGCCGGGCTCAGCGTTTCGCCGGAGGGCACTGAAGAGATCGTCTATAAAGGGCTCGAAACCGTGCGCACGGACTGGACTCCGCTCGCGCAACAATTCCAGCAGGAGCTTTACAGGCGCATCTTCACACAGCAGCCCTATCAGGACTACGTGTGCGACTATGTACGCGATACGCTCGCCGGCAAGCTCGACGATCAGCTCGTGTATCGCAAGCGCCTGCGCAGACCGCTTGGCGAGTACGAACGCAACGTGCCGCCCCACGTGCGCGCCGCGCGCGTGGCCGACGAATACAACCGCCGGCAAGGGCGTCCGCTGCAATACCAGAACGGCGGCTGGATCAGCTATGTCATGACGATTGCCGGACCGGAGCCGCTGGAAACGCTGCGTTCCGCGATCGACTACGAACACTACCTCACGCGTCAATTGCAACCCGTTGCGGACGCAATCTTGCCGCTGCTGCGCGACGACTTCACACGGCTGGTGTCCGGCCAGAAACAGTTGTTCTGACGCAGCGCGGCAACGGCAAGCAGGTCCTCTCAACTGCAACTAATTACTTCGGCGCGGGAAAACCAAGCGCGTCCGCTTTAGTGCGAAGCTCTGCGAAGCGGCCGCCTGGCGCACTGGTTGCGGTATTTGGCACGAGCTGGCTCTTGTCCAGTTGCGCGATGCCGCTCGCGCCCGAGGTCGCCGTCGAGATGTTCGAGCATGCCGAGCCGAACGTGCCTTGCGTAACGGCGATGGCCGGCGCGTCGGTGCGCGCGGTGGCGAAGTCGAGCGCGTAGGCCATGTTGAAGGTGGTCGAGGCGCTCGCTCGCACGCCAAGCGGATCGAGACCGAAACGCCATGCGAGCAGTTGATGGATCGAACTGGGATCGAACGGATACCGCGATACGTAGTTCGCGCGCACGCGCGGTCCGAGCAACATGCAGGGCACCCGGAAACCGAGCCGTCCATCATTGCCGAGCGAAGCCTCGGCACTGGACACCGGCTTGACGGGCGGCGCGACATGTTCCATGAAACCGCCCCACTCGTCATACACGATGATCACGAGCGTCTTGCTCCAGTTGGGGCTCGTGCGCAACGCGTCGTAGATCTGGCCGAGCAGAACTTGACCGTTGCGCACGTCGGCATGAGGATGGTCGTCGTTCGAGGTGCCCTGTGCTTCTCCGCCAAAGCTCGGGTCGACCATGCAGAACGAAGGCAACGTGCCCGCTGCTGCGTCGGCGAGAAACTCCGCGAAGAGCTTTGAACGGGCCACGTACCGCGTGCCGTACAACGCTGTAAAGGGCACGTCGTGGAAATAGTACGTGGAAGAGATGTTCTTCGCGTCGAGGCGGTCCCAGATGGTCGGCAGCGACGAGTTGTCGAGCGTGTCCGACAGGCGGTCCGTTTCTCCGCTATGCAGATACAAGCGGTTTGGATAGGTGTCGGCGAGAATGCCGCTCATGTAGTAGTCGCACACTGTGTACTGCGTGACCGCGCCGCGATAGAAGTCGAGGTCCGCGGACTGAAAGTAGCCGATAGGCAGCAGATCGCCACGCGTGAGGCTCGTGGCAGGCGTGAGCAGAAAGCCGTTCACGGCGCCATTGGCGAGATTAACGCGGCCTGCATCGTATGAATGATTGGGGTCCGCGAACGAGCATGCCTGGTAGCCATATGCGGGGTTCGTGGCGAGCGCGAACGGCGCGTGCATTTCGCCGAATGCGTCTTTGAAGGTTCGGCCGGCGATTGCAGTTTCCGCGTTCGGGACCCAGCCCAGCAGATGGTCGAACGAGCGGTTTTCCATCGTGACCAGCACGACATGATCGATGCCGGAGGTAACCGGATCGGGCAACGCGGGACGCGGGAGATTAGCTCGGTCAGGCGGAATCGTGCCAACAGCCTGCGATCCTCCCGAACCCGAGCCGCCACTGCCGCCTCCTCCACCTCCTCCGCAAGCCGACAGTGCAATGGACCCTGCAAGGGCGGCAAGAATCTTGCGGCGGCCTGGATCGGTTGGGTCGGCCGGAGTCGCGGGGGTCGTGGGCTTGTTCGTCATGATCGTCTCCCTTTGTTAATTGCTTGCTGTTTTCGCGGCAGAATCCGCGCGGCTGTCTTCTGCCGCCAGGCGAATTCGTGCAACAAGGGAGCAATTACTGTTCCGCCAAAACAAAAAAAGCCGGGCTGCCCTTGCAGCCCGGCTTTCATACAACGACCAACTCACACCATCATTAGAAGCGGTGAATAATGCCCATGCCGAACGCAAACTGATTACCAGTGGTTGACGGCGCGCTGTTGTAGCCGTCGCCGAGCGTCGCGGTGGCGTTGATGATCTGCCCAGCGCCGTTGGTGCCGAGCGTCTTGCCCTTTGCGTGCTGATAGGCTTCCAGCGCATAGAGGCCAGTGCGCTTGGACAGCGAGTAGTACTGGGACAGATTGAACTGGTGATACTGCGCACTGTCCTCGATGCCGTTCGCGCGCGTGGCGCGCGTGTAGCTGTAGCCCGCGCCGAAATCCCACGCAATCAGCGGTTTCCAGTGCAACACGAGGCCTCCGGTGTTGAAGATCGCCGTGTCGTGGAATTTCGAGCCTGTGCCCGGAATGTACTGCACGTTCGTATAAGTCGCGGTGACGTCCCACGCGCTGTTGAATGTATAACCGCCGCCCACCGCGAACCGCTGCTGCGCCTGAGCAGTCTGATAGCCGTTCGTCAACGCCGACACGCCGATCTGCGAGCCGCCGTTCGTGGTGGTCGAATCGGCGCCCCACGCGCCGCCGCCGAGCGTCGAGTTGTTGATCCGCGAGAAGCCGACCGCCAAGCCGACAGGGCCCAGCGCATATTGCGCCGCCGTGGACCAGGTCGAGCCGCGATTGGTGCTGCCTGCCACGCCGCCGAGCGAATATGAACCGCTCACCGTCAGACCGTAAAGTTTGGGCGACGTGTATTCGAGCGTGTTATTCGCGCGATAGATCGTATCGAGACCGTCCACGTCGCCAGGATGTGCGCCGTAATAGCCGGTGAGCCACGTGGTCGGGCTGTAGGGTGAAAGCATCTGATAGTAGGACGCATATTGGCGGCCCGCCGTGAAGGTACCGTACGCCGGGTTGGTCACACCGACCCATGCCTGGCGACCGAACATTGCATTGCTGTACTGCTGTGCGCCCGTCCCCGAGTTGAAACCTGATTCCAGCTGGAAAATGACCTTGGTATTGCCGCCCAGATCTTCGCCGCCTTTCAGGCCGAAGCGGCTGCCGGCCCATACGCCCGGCGTGAACTTCACGGCGGATTTGCCACCGCTCGTCGAGCCCAGCGTGGAAGTCTGATTGCTGGTGTAGGAAAGGCCGTTATCGACAATACCGTACAACGTCACGCTGCTTTGCGCGAAGGCCGGCACAGAAGCCGCTACCGCTGCGCCAAACAGCACCGCGTCGATTCGCCTGAGGCTTTTTTTCATTCTCCAGATCTCCAATTGCTACGTCTTTGTTGAAATACTTTCTTTGCAGCGATGCTTGCGGCGATCAGATCAGAACCGCCGCTTATTGCACTTCTCTTTCGAACCGGCGCTTTACCGTCAACGCAAGCGGCACGGTAAAGAAGATGTGCGACATGAACCCGCCAATGATCACTGCGGGGTCGTAGTAGTTAGGGTGATTGTCGGAGGCGATCATGATGGCCACGTGCATCACGATCCACGCCAACACTGCATAGAAGAGCGCGACGAGCGTCGCTTCAATGCCGCGTCGGCGGAAGTACGGCCAGATGGCGGCGAACAGCACACCCCATGCAATCGCGAACACGAAGTGAATACCCGTGCCCACCACGTAGGCCCATATACCAATCGACTCCTGCACCGCTTTGCCGAATACGAGGCCCGTAGCGTTGCGCGGAATGCCGGCGAGCGGCATCAGATGCTGCGCGCCCACCCAGATCAACGCCTCATAAACCCAGATGATCACCGCGCCGAGCAGTCCGCCGGCCACGCCGGCGCGAATCATCGCGCGGCGGCTCGGCCATGTCCACGCGGACGGCAAACCCGTTCTGCCCAGATCGCTTCTGCTTGCACTCATGTTGCCGTCCATGTCTGCTCCTTATAAACGTGCTCGACTGAGCGCGCGCTGTCATCGGATGCGAGCGAGAGTTGCGGCACAAGAGGAAAGCCGCGGGCTCTCGCACAACACCGCAAAAACCGGGTTATGCGTCTGCAACCGGGCTCGTAATGAAACGCAGAGCAAGCCGGTTCATCACAATCGCCACGGCCGCGATGAGGGCGGGAACCGCCAGCACGGAAAACACGACCTGGAAGCTGAATCCGAGCGACAGCAACGCGCCGCCAACGAGCGAACCCAGAATGCCGCCGAGGCGGCCGAAGCCGAGCATCCAGCTCACCCCCGTCGCGCGTGCTCGGGTCGGATAGCAGGTCGGCGCCAATGCGTTCAGCCCCGTCTGCGCGCCGCTCATGAAAAAGCCCGCACACGTGACGAGAACCGGCAGCAGGCTCGACTTCAGCGTGCCCATGCCAAGCGCGAAAATGAATACGCCGCCAAGCAGATACGCCGCGCCGATCACTCCGTTGCGATCGAGACGGTCCATTGCGAAGCCCACCGCCACCGCGCCGATCGTGCCGCCCAACTGGAACATGCCGGTAATCGCGGCTGCGCGTTCGACGGGCAGGCCCGCGTCCTTGATCAGGGTCGGCAGCCAGCCGGTCAGCAGATAAATGATCAAAAGACCCATGAAGTACGTGAGCCACAGCATCAGCGTGCTGAACGCGTAACCGTCCGCGAACAGCATGCGTACCGGCGCCTTCGCGGCAACCACGGGCTCCGGCGCCGTAAAGCGAACGTCCTTGTCGAATGCGTGTGCGCAGACGCGCCCAAGCGTCGCCGCAATCCGTTCGGTCGGCAGCTTGCGCACGAGCATCAGACGCGCGGACTCCGGCAAGAGCCACCAAAGCAGCGGCACGCTCACGAGCGGCAGGATGCCGCCGAACATGAACACCGCGCGCCAGCCGAACTGTGGAATCAGCGACGCGGCGACGAAGCCGCCCGCGCCCGACCCGAAGTTAAAGCCGGTAAACATGATGGTCAGCAGAAGCGAACGGCTGCGCGAGGGCACATATTCGGAGAGCAACGTCGTCGAATTGGGCATGGCGGCGCCGAGGCCGAGCCCCGTCAGAAAGCGCAATACGACGAGCTGCACAGGCGATTCGGCGAACGCGCAGATCAGGCTGAACAAACCGAAGCAGAGCACCGAAGCGATGAGCACCTTCTTGCGTCCGATGCGATCGGCAATCGGACCCGCCGCCAATGCGCCGACCGCGAGGCCGACCATTGCAGCGCTCATGACAGGACCAAACGCGGCACGGCTCACATTCCAGTCATGCATGATGACGGGCGCAACGAAGCCCATCACGGCCGTATCGAGGCCGTCCATCATGACGATCACAAAGCAGAGAATAAGGACAAGCCATTGGTAGGACGACATTTTGCGCGCGTCGATAAACGCCTTGATGTCGACCGAATCTGCAGGTTTCATGCGTGTCTCCGAAGAAAATGGTTTCCCGTCCCGGCTTTCGGTAGAAGCCGGGTTTTGTTCTGGTATCCGAATCAAATGCCGCCGGCGGGCGGCGCAGAGCCGCGCCCTACACCGCTTCCGGCACCTTGCGCGTTTTCAGAAACGCGTCGAGCGTTTCGCCCCGCATGCTTGCGTACATACCCAGATTGGTGATCTTCACGACGCGCGCGAATTTCTCGAGCACGAAGAAACAGACGCCGTAGCGGATCAGACCGATCCAGTCGGCGTTATCGACAAGCGTGCGCTCTTGTGGCGTCAGGCGTGCCGCGTCGTATGCGGCCTCGCGGTTCTCGAGCCACAGCGTGCGCGCCGGCGCTTCGCGCATTTGCCAGAAGAAGCGGTTCAAGCGCATAGCCTTCATGCTCTGACGAATGTCGAATGGATAAGTACCGGTCAGTTCCTCGACGCCGATCAGTTGCGGATTCATTGCGCCACCTCGTCTTCATAGATCGTGACCGCCATTGCCGTGCTGGTCGCCAGGTAATAGTTGCGATGCAGCTCGCGCACCTTGGGGCCCAATGCGCCGCGCATGGCGAGCCACATGATCGTTTCGACGCTTTCCGCGCCGCCGAGCCTCACGTAGTCGACATGCTTCATCGCAGCAAGACGCTGCGGGTCGCGAACGATCAGGTCCAGAAACTCCATGTCCCACTCGGTGTTATTAAAGCCGCTGCGCTCGCCGTGCACCTGGTGTGACAGACCACCTGTGCCGACCACCACGACGTCGAGGTCCTCATCATAGGATTCGATAGCGCGGCGCAGCGCCTGCCCGAGGCGATAGCAGCGGTTGGCGGTCGGCAGCGGATACTGCAGGACGTTGACCTCTATCGGCACGAGCGCGAGCGGCCAGCCGCCGGCGTGCGGCAACATCAGCGATAGTGGCGAATTACAGCCGTGATCGAGCGGACGGTCCTGGAAGATCGTGAGGTCGAATTCGTCGTTGACGAGCTGCTCGGCGATGTGAATGGCAAGTTCCGGATGGCCCGCAATGTCGGGCAGCGGACGCTTGCCCGCGCCTTCGTCCGCGAATTCATGGTTGGCCGATACGCCGAGCGCAAACGTCGGATAGCAGTCAAAGAAGAAACTGTTCGCGTGGTCGTTGTAGAACATCACCATCGCGTCCGGCTTGCGCTCGGCGAGCCAGCTCGCCACCGGTTCGTAGCCCTTGAAAAGCGGCGCCCACGCGGGATCGTTCTGCTTGCCCTTGTCGTACGCCATGCCGATAGTCGGCACATGCGATGTGCCGATGCCGCCAATGATCCTTGCCATTTCGTGTGCCGTCCGTTACTTCGTGCTGCGCCATCCTGGCGCGTCAATCGGATAGGTTGCCGGAGCGCTACAGATTGCCCGCACAACCACCTTGGGATACAAAGTTAGGGATTTTGCGGTTTTCGCGAAAGTACGGGTAAACCTGTGATTGACGGAAAATTAGCGCTTCGTGTGCGCTGCATTGGCGCTTTCCTCCTGTTGGGCCCGCCTGTAACCCGCATCGGGCCGGGCCGCTTTGGTATCCCGAATCGAGTCGCCAACTACGAGCCACCCCATTTCGGATTCCCCCACCCATAAACAAAACAGATGTACTGCAAAGCAACTCGCAAGCCGCATTTCTCGCGTGGTGCGACACGGTTTGCGTGGCTATACTGAACGGCGTCCAACGAGTTGACCATGATGAACGAAACCACTCAGCAGGCCATTGTTCAGACCTTACGCGAAAAAATTCTGGCAGGCGAACTGTCGCCGGGGCAACGTCTCGTAGAAGCGCAGATCGCGCAATGGCTCGGCGTATCGCGCACGCCGCTGCGTTATGCGTTGAGCGTACTGTCTTCCGAAGGATTGCTCGACCGTTCCGGTGCGCGCGGTTACGTGGTGCGCCGGTTCAGCGTGCGCGACGTGCTGAACGCCATCGACGTGCGCGGCGTGCTCGAGGGTCTCGCCGCGCGCTCGGTTGCGGAAAGCGGTGTGGGCGCCGCACTCGCCGCCGCGCTCGACGACTGCCTGCGCGAAGGCGACGATATCTTCAGCAACGGTCAGCTGAAACCAGGCGACGACGTGCGCTATGCCGCCATGAACGGGCGCTTTCACTCGCTCATCATCGAGGCTGCGCACAACACCGCGGTGAGCGCCGCGCTCAGTCTGAACGACAAGATACCGTTCGTCTCGCCCTTTACGATTGCATTCGACGAAGCGGCGCGCGAGCGCCAGTTCATGATGCTGATGTACGCACACCGGCAACATCACGCGATCACGGACGCGCTGAAGAAAGGCGAAGGCGCACGCGTGGAGGCGCTGATGAAGGAACACACGCACATATCGAAGGAAAGCCTGAACCTGTCGCTGCCGGCATTGCATATGATCGCGGGCGCGGCATGACACACAACGCATCGCTCAGTCGCATCGGGAATCAAGGGACTGCGCAAACAGGCGCGCAGGAAACCGCGCAGGCAAGCGCCGACGCCCTCAGCAACGCGCCCGCCAAACCCACAGCGCCGGCAAGCACGAAAGCGCTTCTCAACCTCGCGCAACTGCGCGCGTTCCGCCTCGTCGCCGATCTAGGCAGCGCGACGCGCGCCGCGGCAGCGCTGTTTCGCGCGCAATCGGCGGTTACCCGATCGGTGCAGGAGCTGGAGTCGGCGCTGGGCGAACCGCTATTCGATCGTGGTCCTTCAGGCATGCTGCCCACGCCCGTTGGCCGCGCCGTGCTGCTTCGCTGCGAAAGAATTTTTGCGGAACTGGAAGAACTCGCGCAATGGTGCGCCGCGCGCCAGACACGCCGGCGCCCCGCCGCTGAAGGCGCATTACCCGCTTATTTGCTGAACACGCGGCGGCTGCAAATCTTCGTCGCACTGGCGCGGCATCGTCATATGCCGAGCGCCGCGAAGACCTTCGGCATCAGTCAGCCCGCCGTGAGCACCGCGATTCGCGTGTTGGAAAGCGGCTCGGGTCTGAGTCTTTTTCACCGCAGCCCGCGTGGCATCCTGCTCACCGCCGAAGGTGAAACGTTCGTGCTGCACGTGCGGCGCGCATTGAACGAACTGCGCCACGTACCCGACGATATCGCTGCGCTACGCGGCAACATTCAGGGCGCGGTAACGGTCGGCGCGCTGCCGCTCGGACGCACGCTAATACTGCCCAAAGCCATCGCGAAGATGAGCGCGGAAAACCCGGGCGTGCGCGTCGTCACCGACGAAAGCGCGTATGAAGCGCTGGTGGCGGGTCTGCGAGCGGGCGACATCGATTTCATTCTCGGCGCACTGCGTGAGAACGACGCAACCAGCGGGCTGAAAAACGAGCGCCTGATGTCCGAAGACCTGGTGCTTCTGGTGCGTCGCGATCATCCGCTTACGCGTGTGCGTGAGCCGGGCATCATGGACCTGCGCGACGTGCAATGGATTCTGCCGCGCAGCCACGCGCCGGCTCGCGCGCTGTTCGAAGCGCAGTTCAAACGGATGAAGGTCAAGCCGCCCCTGCCGACGGTCGAAACCGCCGACCTCGCTGTGATTCGCGGCCTGCTGCTGGGCACCAACATGGTCGCCGCGCTGTCGGCGCAGCAGTTGCACTACGAGGTGCAAGCGGGCCAACTCGCGGTGCTGAACGTACCGCTGCACAACACGCGCCGCGACATCGGCCTGACATTGCGCGCGGCGGGCACGCCTTCGCCGGCCGCGCGCGCGCTGATCGACGCGATTCGTCTGTCCGTGGTGGACGTCACGCGAACGGTCAGCGCGGCCGCGAACTAGCCGCCGCTCACGCAGAGGCGCGTGCTTCCCATACCGAAGCAGGAATGGCGACCACGCCGTCGAACAGCCAGCGCGCAGTGCGCAGCAGCGCCGCACTCAACACTTCAGGATGATTGCGCTCGCCGCCGAGCGTGAGTTCGACAGTGAACTCGCCGGTAGGATGTTCGACGGACACGCGTTTGCGCGCGCCTTCTGAATCGACCTTCGCGAGCCCGTCGCATACGGTGCCGGGCAAGACCGCAGCAGTCGCCACGCTGACCGCGCCAAGCACGCCAATGGATGCGTGGCAGCGGTGCGGAATGAAGCTGCGCGTCGAAATGGTTCCGCCGTCGCGTGGTTCGGCGACGAGGCACATCTTCGGCACGGTGCGTGCGCTGACGTCGCCCAGATTCATCATCGGGCCCACGGCCAGGCGGATTTTCTCGATGCGCGCCTTCAGTTCCTCGTCAGCATCGAGTTCCTCGCGCGTTTCGTAACCGGTGCGCTGCAGGTCGCGCGCCCGCATCAGCACGAGCGGCATGCCGTTGTCGATGCACGTCACTTCCACGCCTTCAACCGTGTTCTTCAGTTGACCCGTCGGCAGAAGCGCGCCGCATGTCGAGCCGGCCGTGTCCCTGAACTCGAGCGGAATCGGTGCAGCGCGGCCTGGCACGCCGTCGATGCGCGCGTCGCCTTCATACGTCACCTGAAAGTCTGGGGTCCTAACCGTCGCCACCGCGATCTGACCGGTGTTCACCATGTGGATGGCCACGCGCGTGCTGCCGTCTTGCGCTTTGACCAGTCCGCGCTCGATCGCATAAGGACCGACGCCCGCCAGAATGTTGCCGCAGTTCTGGCCGAAATCGACACGCGCCTCGTTAACGACGACCTGAGCAAACAGATAATCGACGTCCGCATCATCGCGCGACGAGCGGGAAATTATCGCCACTTTGCTGGTGAGCGGATCGGCGCCGCCGATACCGTCGATCTGCCGCGGGTCGGGGGAACCCATCACGGCAAGCAAAACACGGTCGCGCTCGGCTGGGTCGGCGGGCAAGTCGGACGCCATGAAAAACGCGCCTTTCGAAGTGCCGCCACGAATCATCATGCAGGGAATGCGGGTTTGTGTGCGACCGGACATCGCGGGTCTCCAACGCTAATGTGCGGCTCTCATTGTAGGTTTGGCACACGTGGATCAATCACCTAAAGCAGCCTGCGTGTCTATCTAATCTATTTATCGGTAAGGTTTGGATCACGAGTTTTGGACCTTGCAACCGGCCCGCAAATGGCTTCGCTGGTGGTTGACACAATGCGCTGGCGCGAAAGCGCGAGAGGCAACGCTTTCTCCAGACGAAACGCCTTGTCGCCGATACCCGCGATTGCCTCCAGAAACGCCCTCTATTCGACGAATTGAAGTTCACCTACGCGGAGCACACTGACTCCTGTTGATCGCATCCCACGCACAGGATCGCCCGCAAATCGCGCCAGGAGTTCACATGTCTTCCCGTCATCGCCAGAATCGCCAGTTCGACGAACACCTGCCCGAGCCGGCACCGGCCGAATTGGATGCCGCCGCGCCTTTCGGCGACTCTCAGACGATGCAGAGCCTGCATGTCGCTTCGCAGAATGTGTTGCGCCTCGCGACACAGACGTACAATGCAGCGGCGCGCGGCGACGACAGAGCGGCGCATGCAGCGCGCACGTCGCTGGAACAGCAGCTTGGACTGGCCACGCGTCTGATCGACGAGCTTCTGTCCGGCGGCACGCACCAAGCCACGATGCACTGACCGGCCACTGAGTACGGCCAACTATAACAACAGCGGTTTTTCAATCTTCGAGACACGAAATGAGCGCTTTGACGGTAATTCTCTGCATCTGGGCGATGGTCGCGTTCTGCGCGGTACTGTTTATTCGCGGCGCCACCGCGCGCGTCGAGCGCCCCACGAAATCGACCGCGAGCCGTCCGGCGCGCTTTTCAATCGCGGAATAAGGGTTCAAGGAGGCAAAAGGACGCAAGCGCGGGTTGCATCAATCCACGACGCGGTTGCGCCTGACCTGCGCGAACGATAGTGCAACCGCGCCTCTTGCCGACACGCCTTGCGCTTCGAATCCGGTCCGATTGGAGCCGACGCGGCTCAGCACTCCATAAAGATCGGGTCTGCGCGCGCCGAGCCATTCACGGCCAGGGCTAACCCCTATTAGTCCGGCCTCGAGTCCGGCGCAGATCAGACCACCAGGCGCCTCGTCGCCTGACGTGTCCACCAAGGTGCGGCCGAATGGGTCGACGATCATCGCTGCGCCGGCCGCCTGGTTCTTCCCTGTAATCTCCGCGCCGTCGCTGAAAACAACGAACATTCCATTGTCGACAGCACGCGCAGGCAGCCAGCGGCGCAGCCACTTTCCGCCGTTGTCCGCCTCTTCGCGACGCGCCGCATTTGCGCTCGATGCAAGGCGAAGCGCCTGCTGCATCGACACAGGCTGCGTCCACTCACTGCTTTCATCGCTTGAACCATAGCTGCGATGCGGCGCAAGCAGCACCGTCGCGCCCATCAGCGCAGTCATGCGCACATTCTCGACTACATAGTTATCCGCACCAATCAGGACACCGATGCGAATGCCCCTCGACGCATCAAACACAGTGAAGCGATCGCCGCTGACTATGCGCGGATGCTCGAACGCATGCAGCTTTCTGTGGCAATAGCGCACGCCGCCCGGTAGACATACCACATAGCTGTTGAAGAACTGCCCGTCCGTTGCGCGCTCGACGAACCCCACACCAGCCGCGACGCCAGTACGCTCGACAGCATCTGCAACGGCTCGCACAGAAGGACCGTCGAGTGCTTCAGCAAGCGCATTCAGTTCGGCACGGCCCAATTTCGCCATGCTCCCGTAGCCGCTGATACAAGCCTCCGGAAAGACCACGAGATCGATGTTCCGCGAGGCCGCCAGCGCGAGCCAGTCGGCAACACGCGCGACATTGCGTGCGGCTTCATCGCGGCGCGACACGAGCGGAACAGACGCAACGCAAAACGATGAAGCAGTCGAAGACCGCATGTTATTGCCCAATGAAATGAGAACAGCACCATTGGACCGCCCCGCCATCGATACGTAAAATGAAAGTTTCGGCGCATTCGATAACGTTTAAGAATGGAACTCAAACTCCTGCGGGCATTCCTGACGGTCACGGAACTGGGCCATTTCGGCCAGGCAGCAGATGTCTTATGCGTGAGCCAACCGGCTCTGAGCAAGCAGATCGCGGCATTGGAAGCGAGCCTCGGGGCGCGCCTCTTCGAACGTGGCCGGCACGGTGCGGAACTCACGACTTTCGGCGCGGCCTTTCTCGCAGACGCAGAAGCGCTGGTTCGCGATGCCGACGAAATTCTCGCGCGTGCCCGCGAAGCAAGCAGCGGCGCCCGCGGTTTCTTGCGCATTGGCCTCGGGCTCTCCACGTTGACAGAAGTCCCGCAACTGGTCGCCGATTTCCGCAAGCGCTATCCGAATGTCAGCGTGACGCTCAACGATCTCTCGTCGGCGGAGCAAACGCGGCGGCTTCTTGCCGGCAAGCTCGAGGTGGGCTTTTTGCGTTTGCCGGCCGATGCGGGCCTCTGCGCCTTCCCCATGATCGACGAAGCGCTCGGTCTGGCCATTCCGCAGCATGCGCGCTGGAAGCGCCTTCCGTCGGACCTCAACGAATTGAACGAGCCGGGCTTCATTGCACTCGCGCGCGGACGTGGTCCGGGACTCGCAGCACAGGTCGACCGATGGTGCGCTGCACACCGGTTCGTGCCCAACGTCATCCAGCAGACCGACGATATCCAGACCGTACTCGCCAGTGTGGCCGCGGGCGTCGGCGCGGCGTTTCTGCCCTCGCGCGTGCAATACCTGCTGCGCGATGCACGAGTACTGCCCTTAAGTGGACCCGGCTCCCGCTGGCGCGTCGGTCTCGCCTGGCACACCGCGCGCGACGATGCCGTTGTGAAATGCTTCGTCGCGTTCGTGCAGGCGGCAATGAAAACCAGGCGGCTCAATAGCAGAAAGCGAAGCTGAGGCCGCGCGCACGAATCGTCAGGGTGTCACACCGGCATCCGCCCCTTGACACGTATATTCCTCGTGAAGTATATAAGCATCATGGACTCAACCTTCGCCATCATCGCCGAGCCGAGCCGCCGCGCCATTCTCAGTCTGCTTGCATCTTCCGAGCGGTCCGTGGGCGATATCGAAGAGCAGCTCAATCTCCCTCAGCCCTCCGTTTCAAAGCATTTACGAGTGCTGCGCGAGGCCGGCTTCGTGGAGTCGCGCGTCGAAGCACAGCGGCGCGTGTACCGCATCAAACCGGAGCCGCTCATGGAAATCGACGCCTGGCTCGCGCCATTCCGCCGTTTCTGGTCGGTTCATCTTGACGCTCTGGAGCGTCACCTCGATCAAACTCATCCCGCACCACGTCGTAAGGAGAAGAAACGATGAGCAGTCGCGATTCATACCGGCCCGGCCCCGCCGCCGGCGCAGAAGTTCAGAAAGACGCAGACAGGTGGACGCTCGTGCTGGTGCGCGAGTTGCACCATCCTCCGGAAAGGGTCTGGCACGCGCTGACCGACCCGGCGAGTCTGCGTGAGTGGGCGCCGTTCGATGCGGACCACAGCCTTGCGTCCGTCGGTCCGGTCAAACTCTCCACGGTCGGCATGCCCACGCCGCAAGTTTCGGACACCGAGGTGACGCGGGCCGACGCGCCGAACCTGCTCGAATACCGCTGGGGCGACAACGACCTTCGCTGGCAACTCGAACCGCTTGGCGACGGCACGCGTCTCACGCTGTGGCACAACATAGACCGCAAGTTCATTTCGATGGGCGCAGCGGGCTGGCACATCTGTCTCGACGTGCTCGGTCATTTGCTCGCGGGCGATCCGCTTGGGCGTATCGTCGCTGGCGACGCAATGAATTTCGAATGGCCGCGTCTGAACAGCGAATACGCGCAGCAATTCGGCCTCTAATCCGAAAAGCTTAGGAGAGCAATATGAACAAGTCGGCCTCGACGGAGGCGCAAACGGCCTCTGAACTGATCGACAAAAGAATCGCCGATCTGGCGGACTGGCGCGGCGCGACGCTCAGCAGAACGCGCAAGCTGATCCACGAGGCCGATCCGGACGTGCTCGAAGAATGGAAGTGGATGGGCACGCCCGTCTGGTCGCATGATGGAATCATCTGCACGGGGGAGTCGTACAAGTCGGTCGTCAAGCTGACGTTCCTGAAAGGCGCATCGCTCGCGGATCCGGCCAAATTGTTCAACTCGAGTCTCGACGGCAATGCGAGGCGCGCAATCGACATCCGCGAGGGCGAGGAACTCGACGCCGATGCATTCAAGGCCCTGATTCAAGCAGCAATCGCGCTCAATATGTCCGGCAAGAAATCAAAGCCGAAGCGCGCCGGGTAGTAGCGGCGTTCGCGGCCGGACCGAGGCTAGGCATGCACGGCGAAACGCGCAATGCACGCCAGCCTCACTCTTTCCACGGTCGCCGCCCAGTCTTCGCCTTGCTCGCGGCGAAATAGCCGCAGCGTGTGCGGATACCACGGCGAATCGCTGCGCTCGTGCATCCAGCGCCAGTCCACATCTTTTTCCGGCAACATTACCCAGCAGGGCTTGCCGAGCGACGCAGCGAGATGTGCGATTGACGTGTCCACGCAAATCACCAGATCGAGTTGCGCGACGATTGCGGCGCTGTCGGCCAGGTCGGCCACCATCGAACCGACATGAAGCAAGGGCTGAGTAGCGGGTGGGTTGCGCGCTTCGTCTTCGCCCTGCCCTTTCTGCAGACTCACGAAGCTGAGCCCGGCCACGCTCCACAACGGCGCAAGCGTCGCGAGCGATGGGATGGAACGGTTGACGTCGTTATGGTGCTTCGCATTGCCCTTCCACACGAGACCGATCTTGCGGCCCGGCGGCAGCGCGTCGAGCAAGGGCCGCCATGTTTCGACGAGCGACGCTTCGGCCGCGAGCCTGGCCGGTCGCGGAATGGTGTCGACCGTCGTGCGCAAATGCAGCGGCGCACTCAGCAGGCTCGTCCAGCAATCGTAAGTGGACGCACGGGCTGCTGCGGTGTCGTGATCGAGCACGGCGTCGACCCCGTCGACGCGAGCCATCAGCCTATGCAGCGCGGGCGCGCAGGCAAACGCGATATGCGCAGCGCCCTGTGCCTTCAACAACGCGAAATAGCGGCTGAATTGCAGCATGTCGCCGAGGCCGTCTTCCTGCCATACCAGCAACGAGCGCCCCGACAGCGCGTCGCCCTGCCATTGCGCACAGGAAAGCCGCTGAGCAGTCTGCCGATGCACGAACGCGGGGTGCTCGTAGCGGCACTCGTAAAGCCGCCACCCTTCCTCGAAGCGCCCCATGCCGAGCAGCAATACCGCGAGCCCGAAACGCGCATCGCCGTAATCGGTGCGCAAGGCGAGCGCGCGACGATACGCGCTTTCCGCCTCGGGCAAACGCCTCAGTTGCGCAAGCGCGGAGCCGAGGTTGTAATGCGCTTCGGCGAGATCGGGTTGAACGGATAGCGCCTCTTTGAAGGCATCGACGGCCTCGGGCAAACTGTCGAGTACACGTAGCACGCAGCCGAGATTGTTATAGGCGGGCGCAATGTCGGGACGCAAACGAACCGCTTCACGATAAGCGGCAGCGGCCTCGTCCAGGCGTTCGAGCTTGAAGAGCGTGATGCCAAGGTTGTAATGAGCCTCAGCGTAATCGGCGCGAAGCGCAATGGCCTTCCGGTATGCCGCTTCGGCCTCGGCCAGGCGCGCGAGATCCGTCAGCGCCGCGCCCAGATTGACGTGCGCTTCCGCGTAGTCGGGGCGCATGGTCAACGCGAGCCGGCAGGCGAGTTCGGCCTCGGTCAGACGGTTGGCAGCCTTCAGAGCGCCCGCGAGGTTATTCAACGCTTCAGGGTATTGCGGCCTGATGGTGAGCGCGTCGCGATACGCAGCGTCTGCTTCTGCAACGCGGCCCAGATCCATCAATACGTTGCCCAGATTGTTGTGCGCTTCCGCGTGCGCCGGCAATCGGCGCAGCGTTTCGCGATAGGCCGCTTCCGCTTCATGCAGACGCCGCAGCGCCTGCAGCACGACGCCGTGGTTGTAGTGCGCTTCTGCATGCTCCGGACGAAGCGCGAGCGCCTGCCGATACGACTTCTCCGCCTCTTCATGATGACCCTGTGCATGCAGCACCGCGCCTAGCTGATTGTGAGCGTCCGCGTGGTCGGGCTGCAGTGCGATCAGTTGCCGATAAATTGCCTTTGCCGCAGAGAGCCGGCCGTGCGCTTTGAGCAATGCGCCGAAACTTTCATACACCTCGGCGTAGCCGGGCATCATGCGCAGGCACCGGCGCCAGTGGCGCTCCGCATCGTCCAGTTGACCGAGACGGCATGACGAAGCCCCTGCGATATTCAACGCGTCGGCTAGTGCCTGAAGCGCCGCATCGTCCAAGGTGCTTTCGTCGTGCCCGAGCGCGGGAAGGACCGTCGACAGCGCTGCCGCAAAATCATCCGTCGAGTAGAGCGCGATCGCCTGCTGATTCAGTTGTGCGATTGATGAAGCGGGCGGCTGCTTGCGAGTCATGAGTCCGATAACGTTGTCAGTACGGCGTCCACATGCTGGATCGCCCATGTTGCGAAAAGCCGACATGTACCACGCAGATTAAGCGAAACGGTGCCGTTGTAACGCCGGGAAATGAGCGGATTTCCGCCTTCAATCCGCTGCTATGCGCGGCATCAGGCAGAAAAGCACGGCCGGCAGTGCTAGAATCGCCCGCGTTTCCCTGCTCATCGACATGACTCCTCGCTCGCACAACCGTCTGACAGCCTGGCTTGGCCTCATCGCCATGTGGCTCGTCGTGTTTGCGCCGGTCGTGAGTCAGATGCTCGTGTCCAACCGCGCGCAGGAGCCGATTGCGGCACTGTGCTCGGCGCTGCGAACCGTCCAGCCGGGCCTGATGGACCAGGAGAACCAGGTGGCCCAGGCAAACCAGGTGGACCACGCAGGGCACGCCGGTGCGACGGCCGTGCATCTCAGCCACGAGGACGCGTTCGGCGCTTGCGGTTACTGCCATCTGTTGCAGCATCATGTGGCCATGCCCACGGTTGCCGCGACGGAGCCGCCGGTTGTCGCCGTCATGACAGGCACCGCCCCGCCCACTCTCTCCACCCGCTTCACACCACTCGGCGCGTTCCCTTCCGGACGCCCCAGAGCACCGCCCGTCGTTTCCTGATCGCTTTTGTTCCTGATCGCCCGCACCGGCCATATTGAGCCGCGTTTGTCGCATTCGTCGACAGTGCGCGCGATCGTCCGTTCAATGCATCAAGGAAACTCTCATGTTCATCTTCGCATGGCGAAGGCTGCCCGCCTTCGTGCCTGCTGCCGTGACGGCGTTCGCGTCCGCGCCGGTTCACGCCGATACCGCGAGCGCCGACACGACGCTGCCCGCCGTCAGCGTCAGCGCAAATAGCGCTGCAAATGAAGGCCTCGCAATCCACGCCGTCGAACCGGATCTGCCGGCCTCGGTAGAAACGGTCACGCGGGATCAGTTCTCGAACTGGAATGTCGTCAACACAGAAGACGTGTTGAAGTACATGCCGAACCTTGCGGTGCGCAAGCGTTTTATCGGCGATCTGAACTCCATCATCGCGGTGCGCGGCACCAGCAATACGCAAAGCGCGCGGGGCCTCGTCTATGCAGACGGACTGCTGCTCAGCAATCTGCTTGGCAACAGTTACTCTTTTCCGCCGCGCTGGTCGATGGTGTCTCCCGACGAAATTCAGCGAGTCGATGTGATTTATGGCCCGTATTCCGCGCTCTATCCCGGCAATTCGCTTGGCGCGACGGTGCTGATCAGCACGCGTATGCCGAAGAAGTTCGAAGCCGAGGCCGACGTCAAGGCATTCACACAGCACTTCAGTCTCTATGGAGTAAATCGCAACTTTAACGGCAGCGAAGCGAGTGCTTCCATAGGCAACCGCATCGGCAAGTTCTCGTTTCTTCTCGGCGTCAACCATCTGGAGAACACCAGCCAGCCGCTGCAATTCGCGACGCTCGCGAAATCGCGCACGCCTGCACAAGCCGGCGATACGCCGGTGACAGGCGCGTACTTCTACAACAATCAGACCAATACGCCGACGGCCGTGCTCGGCATCAACGGCGAAGGTATTGAACATACCGTGCAGGACCAGTTCAAGCTGAAGATGCAATACGACTTCACGCCGACACTGCAAGGTGCTTTCACACTGGGCTACTGGCATCAAAGGTATGACAGCCAGACCTCCAGTTTCCTGCGCGACGCGAACGGCAACCC
Organism: Burkholderia sp. WSM2230; assembly: GCF_000472445.1. Taxonomy (GTDB): domain Bacteria; phylum Pseudomonadota; class Gammaproteobacteria; order Burkholderiales; family Burkholderiaceae; genus Paraburkholderia. Next base: position 511,379 of record NZ_AXAJ01000001.1, on the reverse strand, counting down.
GGTGTATAGCGGCAAGGTTTCCATCGACGGCTACGAGTACACGATTCCCGCCTCGGCATTCGCGCCGAGTCTCGGTCATAGCGAGAACTGGCTGTATGGCGTAACGCTGAAAACGCGCAACGCGACGGGCTGGAATGGCGAGGCCGTTGCTTCGTATTACGACGTCGGCAATAACGTGGCGCGTCTCGCGAATTCCGGCGCGCCGGGCAACGGCGCGGGCACCGTCACGTTCGGAGACGGCACCGGCTGGAAGACGCTCGATTTGCGCAGCACCTACACGCCAGCGTCCACGCAAGCAGGTCTTGCGAACCACGCGCTCGCCTTCGGCTATCACTACGATAACTACTTCCTCGATAACGAAAGTTACTCGACGCCTAACTGGCGCGACGGCTCCGCAGCATCGTTCACCAATGCATTCGCTGGAAAAACGCAGACTCAGGCGCTCTACGCGCAGGACGCGTGGCGCTTGCTGCCGCGCTGGAAACTCGTATACGGCGTGCGCTACGAAGATTGGCGTGCATACGATGGTTCGCAGGCGGTGCCGGGCAAAACCGTTGCACTCGGTGACGCGAGTCAGCAGCACTTTTCGCCGAAGGCTTCGCTCTCGTTCGACGTGAGCGATGATCTGACATTGCGTGCTTCGATTGGCCGCGCGTATCGCTTTCCGACGGTCAGTGAGCTGTTTCAGGGGCAAATAAACGGCTCGTCGATCATCAACAACAATCCGAACCTGAAACCGGAAGACGATCTTTCTAAAGAACTCACTGCCGAATGGGCGCACTGGAATGGCATCTTCCGTTTCTCGCTGTTTCAGGACGACGTGAAGAACACGATCTTCAGCCAGACGGATACGACCGTTATTCCCAACGTGACGAACTTCCAGAACATCGGCAAGGTGCGCTCGCGGGGCGTGGAAACAAGCTATACGGGCGAGAACGTGTTGCTGCGCGGGCTGGATCTACTTGCAACCGTGGCTTATACGCAGTCGAAGATCATTGCAAACGCACAGAACCCCGCGAGCGTCGGCAAATATTTTTATCGCATTCCGCTGTGGCGTGTGAATGTCGCGGCGACCTATCGCTTCGACGAGCGCGCGGCAGTGACGCTCGCTGCTCGATATTCAGGGCGCCAATACAACACGCTCACGAATACCGACACGAATCCGGACGTATTCGGCGGCACGAGCTCGTACACGGTGGCGGACGCGAAGTTCACATATAGGCCGACGAAGCTGAGCGAAGTGGGCATTGGCGTGGACAACATCTTCGATGCGCGCTACTTCGTCTATCACCCTTATCCGGGACGCACTTTCTATGTGGAAGCCAGGTTGCGCATGTGATGCGCCAACCTGGCTCTTGACCACAAGAACCCATTGACTGTGTTTTCAGGAGGATTCATGTCCACCCTCGCTCGACACAATGCCGCCTCAGGCACGGCGGATTCCAGGAGCGGCTATCGCACCCTCTGGCGATGGCATTTCTATGCCGGACTATTCGTCATGCCGTTTCTTATCGTGCTGGCGATAACAGGCACGTTGTACTGTTTTCAACCTCAGATCGAACCGCTGCTTTATCCACGGCTTCTGGTCGTCGAAGCACAAACGGCGCCGCGCATGACAGAAGACGCGCTGCTCGCGCGAGCGCGCGCGGCAATGCCGCCCAAAGCAACGGCGGTTACGGCCGCAATCTCGAACGCGCCCGAGCGCAGCACGGAATTTGTCTTCCGTCTTGCGGATGGCGAAAAGGAGAGCGTCTATCTGAATCCGTATAGCGGAGCGGTACTCGGCACGTTGAGCGTCGAGCATCGTTTCATGCAGGTGGACCGCATGCTTCATCGAAAACTGTTGCTCGGCAAACCGGGCGAATTGCTGATGGAGCTGGCCGCATGCTGGACACTTGTGATGATCGGCACCGGCGTCGCGCTGTGGTGGCCACGCGAAGCGGCGAGCGTACGCGATGCACTGGTGCCGCGTCTCACGGTAAAAGGCCGTCCGCTGTGGAAAAACGTTCACGCGGTCATGGGCATCTGGCTTGCACTCGGCGCGCTGGCATTCGTGCTGACGGGCCTTCCATGGTCCGGCTCGTGGGGCAAACAGTTCAAGGCGCTTGCCACCGCCGCGAATCTTGGCGCGCCGCCGGGCACGTGGGGCGGTCTGCCGTTGCGCTCGGTGCTGCCTGCGAGTGCGGGCACTCCAGTAAGCGCAAAGACAGAAACCACCGCCGCAGCGGATCCAACATACGCCGCGCACGCAGCACATTCGGCACCGGCCGCGCAGATGGATTCCATGCCGGGCATGGTAATGGACGACCTGCCGCTGCCGCAGACGCCGTGGGCAGTCGGCAACGCACCGGTGCCCGCTTCTACCGACGACAAAACGGCCGCCCCGCTGCCGCTCGGACGCATTGTCGCGCAAGCCGCATCGCTCGGTGTGACGAGCGGCTACAACATCGCGTTGCCGACATCGACGACGGGGGTATACGCCGTGTCGTATTTTCCGGACGATCCGCAACTCGAACGCACTATTTATATCGATCAATACAGCGGCGCGATCCTGAAGGACATCCGCTATGCCGATTACGGCGCAGTATCGAAAGCTGTTTCATACGGCACGTCATTGCATATGGGCCGCTATTTCGGCGCCGCAAACCAGATTCTGTGCGCCGCAATTTCGCTGGGCCTCGCGTTCATGGCCGTCACTGGATGCGTGATGTGGTGGAAGCGCAAACCGGAGCGCTCGCTCGGCGCGCCTTCGCGAGAAAGAGCCGCACCGCCCATGCGCGGCTGGAAAACGGGCCTCGTTCTACTCGGCATGGTGTTTCCGTTGATGGGCGCAACGCTTCTCGCCGTATGGCTCGGCGACCGTGCGATATTTGGCCGTGCCGCGCAACGCGAGCGCGCAGCACGGTAGGAGGAGGCGGAATAGCGAGGCGCGCGGGCCGCGTGCCGGGAATCTCTCCGTGCGCGGCTCGCGCGCCGGGAGTTCTTCAAGCGCGGCTCGCGCACCGCTCAAACACAAATCAACTCGCCGCCATCACGTCGATACGCAAAGCCGGCGCGCCCGCAGCAATCACAAGAAGATGGTCGACGTTCGGATGAGCACCGGGCCGGTTGCGCGCGTCGGCCGTATGTTCGCCGAACACTGCGAGGCCGTGCTCGGCCGCTTTGGCGTCGAGCGCACCAAACGTCTGCTGCAGATAGTTGTACACCGCAAGCGAGCCCTGTTTGCCCGGCTTGTTTTCGATGCTTGCCACCACCGCGCCCTGCGCGTCAATCAGATCGATACGCGCAATGCCGTCGATGGCGGGCATTTGCGCAAGGTTCTCCTTGAATACATTGCTCGGTTGAATCACTGAACCACTCCTTTAAGCGGGAAGTTGCTACGAGGGCCGTATCTTATCCGATGGCCCTGCGCAAGACAGTCCCACGCTACTTACGGCGTCCAGCGATGCACGATGATGCTCGATCCGTTGTAGTTGTCTTTTGTGATCACGTATTCACCGCTCGCGCGCAGAAACGCTCGCAGCCCGTACATTGAATCGACGTCGTTGCCGACATCCACCGTGCCGGGACTATTGTTGATGAGCGTCGCGTCGAGATTGCCGGTGTTCAGATTGAACGCGTCGATGTTCGGGACGGTATGCACGTAGCCCACGAACAGATAATTGCCCGCTGCCGTAATCGACTTCGGATTCGCACTGGTGAGATTGATCACAGGTTGCGGCCGCGTGGTATTGCCGGCGCTCCAGCCGTGATACACCTCGATGCGCGACTGCATCGCTGTCCAGTCCCAACTGCCTGCCACGCCTTGCGCAAGAATCATCGTATCGCTCTCGGGCAGATAGATGATGCGCGTGAGCGGCCGGATACTCATCGGAATCTTGATCGTGACGGCAGGCCCCCACAACGGTTTTCCGTTTCCGTCGAAACCCGTGAGCGGGTAGTGGTAAATATTATTGGTTCTGTCGAGACCGGCCCACACATCGCCGCGGCTATCAATGCAGAAGCCCCCCGTCACCTTCACGGTCGTGTTGAACGGGGGTCCGGGCAGCGACGCGTCCGGTATCGCAATGTAGCCGCTCGCCGCATTGAAATGGTAGAAGTTGAAGGTATCCGGATTCTGACCCGACGCGACGAGGATCCGATTTCCGCCTACCGTAACGAGCTGTCCGAAATGCTGGCCGCGCTGCATGTCGTTCATATTTAGCCGCGGGTCGGACGGATAAGTGAACGGGTCGACGGTATTCGCAACGAAGGTGCCGCCCGCACTGCCTGTGTAGATATGCGCGCCGCTGTAGAAATACGCACCGTCTGTCAAAGGATCCGGCGCGGCAACCGCTTCGAAGTTCAGCGCCTGCAACTTCCATTTCAGATTGCCGGCGCTGTCGTATGCATGCAGATCGGTCGGGCCATTGCGGCCAAGATCCCAGCCGCCGCCCCACGGATTGTTGAGTACATACAGATTGCCCGCTGCGTCCTTGCCGATGCCCGCCACGCGCGTGAAGCGCTTGTCGCCCACCTGACCTTTGATTCCAGTGGTTGTGTCCAGATAACCGCCCTGAATGCCGAAGGTTCCGGCCAACGTAGGCGTGCCCGCCACGTTGTAGATCTTGATGTTCATGTCGGGACCTTCGTCGCCGACCATCAGGCGTCCCGTCGCCGCATCGAAATACAACGCCGAGGGCCGCGACGCAGCGGGCATCTGGATCGTGTTCAGAGGCGCGCCACCCGCGCTGAACTCAGCGATAACGCCGGCACTCTTGCGCGCGACCCAAAGATTGCCCGCGCTATCGAGTGCAAGCGCGCCGGGGCCGGATACCGCAAAATCCTGCTGCCACACGCCGTCAGTCGTATAGACGCGCACGCGGTTGCCGTAAAAGTCGCTGACATAAAGCAGCGTGCCCGCCGTGGCCAGCCCGGTGATGACATCCGCGTGAGTTATGCCGGTCCACACGCTAACCGGAATGCGAAGTTCAAGCGCTTTGTTCGCGCGGTTGTAGCGCCCAACGGAGCCGCTGCCGAACGACCTGTTGTATTGCAAGGCGGTGAAAATCGAGGTCGCGTTGCCGGTGATCGCGCTGCCCTGAAAATCGGCGTGTGTGCCGATCGAACCGAGGCTCTGACCGTTCTGATAGATGGCGACCCCGCCTTCGTTTTCGTCCCACAGCGAGGAGGTATAAATCACGCCTTCTGGCGCGACCCACATTGAACGTGCGCCGTTGCCCACGTGCGTGGCAAGCGTGCCATACGTATTGGCGAGCCAGTCGGTCGTGTATTGGGCATGGCACACGCAGGCAAGCGCCATCAATGCGAAGCCGAGCAACGCGGCGTGAATTCTTTTTGCAAGCATGAACGGGAGTCCTCCGGCAGTACTTCGTCAAAGTCACAACGCGCCTGGTCGTGCACGCGTTCAGATACGAAATTGCCGGCTTATGCTTCGGCCAGAATCTGCTGAATGACCTGCTCGAAGGTATCGACAGGTTGCCCGCCGCTCACCAGATAGCGGCGATTGAAGATGGTCGCCGGCACGGACTGGATGCCATGCGACTGATATTCATGTTCTTCCGCTCGAACTTCGTCGGCATAGTCGCCGTTTTGCAGCACCTTGCGCGCCGCGTCCGCGTCGAGTCCCACAGATTGCGCTGTTTCGACGAGCACGTCATGATTGCTCGGGTCGCGACCGTCGGAATGATAGGCACGCAGCAACGCGAGCTTGAGCGGCAACTGCTTGCCTTCGAGACCGGCCCAATGCAACAGGCGGTGTGCATCGAAGGTGTTATAGACATAGGTGCGCGGGCCGAAGTTGAAGCCCACGCTTGCGCCGCGCTCGCGGATCATTGCCTGCGTTTGCTCGATCTGCTCGGGCGTGCGTCCATACTTCTTGCCCAGATAGTCGACGATCGCTTCGCCCTCGGGCCCCATCTGCGGATTCAGTTCGAACGGATGCACGACGATCTGCGCGTCCACTGCGTCTCCGAGACGCGACAACGCCAGTTGCAGCGACGAAAGGCCGATTGCACACCAGGGGCATGCAATGTCGGAGACGAAATCGATGGTGAGCGGTTGCGACATGGTTTTCCTGAAGACTGTATGAATAGCCGTATTGTCACCTATCCCTGTTACTCCCGCCTGACACTCGACACGACCGTTGCTTCACACTGCCCTACTTTATGCGCGGCGGCTCTTCCTGATCAGAAGACCGATACCGCCGGCGATCCCTATGCCAGCCAATGCGCATAGAACGCCCCGGTGTCGAACCGCACACATCTCCAGACTCATCGGTTTCGACTCCCGGTCAAAGCGTCCGTGTGCGTTGTAATCGCCGGGTACCGGTTCGAACAAATTGCTCGGAGCATCGGGAGTAAGCGGCTCGTCGGTGAGCTGCCCTTCGTAGCCCGCCTTCGCCAGATATCTGTCGAGCAGCGCCGGCGCGAGGAAGTTTGCAAGAATCGCCTTGACCGTCGGAAAACCGACCCATATCTCGCGACGCTTATGCGTTGCGGCGAAATAGATTGCGCGCGCGGCCACTTCCGGCTGGAAGATCGGCGCGACAGGTTTGGCTTTCCTTCCCATCTTGTTGAGCGCCCAGTCGAACTGTGGCGTATTCAGTGCAGGCAGATCGACCATCGTCAAATGCACTTTCAGGCCGTCGTGAATGATCTCGGACCGCAGCGCGTCCGTAAAGCCGCGAACCGCGAATTTCGCGCCGCAATAGATGGATTGCAGCGGCACGGAACGATAGCCGAGCGCAGACCCCACATTGACGATGGTGCCGCGATTGCGCACACGCATGCGCGAAAGCGCGGCCATCGTGCCGTGCACCTGGCCGAGATACGTCACTCGCGTGCCTCGTTCGATTTCCTGCGCGGTCAGTCTGGACACCGGCGCGAAGACGGTGGCCATTGCAACGTTGACCCACACGTCGATAGGTCCGAGTTCGGCTTCTGTACGCGTTGCCGCCTCTTCCACGCAGTCGGCGTCGGCCACATCGGTTGGAAGGGCCAGCGCACGCACGCCATATCGGCTCTCGAGTTCCGCAGCAGCGCGCTCGAGCCGCGCGCTGTCACGTGAAAGCAATGCAACGTCATAGCCATGCCGCGCGAATTCCGCAGCAGTGGCTCGCCCCGCTCCCGCGCCCGCCCCTGTCACCACGACTACCTTATTCATAGCGAATCCTTTGCACGGCGTGCGCAGTCGTCCTTGCGCACAGCGGATGAGCAAAAAACGCGCCCACGTCTCTAGCGTCGCCCCGGCGTCCCTGCGATTCATTCTTTCCCTTGAAAGAATGCGGAACGTGTTTTGCAACGTTTCCTGTATGACGATCTCAATTATGAGGAGTTGTCCATGTCCACTACTGTCGGTGACTTCCTCGTCGAGCGACTCCAGGCGTGGGGTGTGCGCCGGATCTTCGGCTACCCCGGCGACGGCATCAACGGCGTGTTCGGCGCGTTGAATCGTGCACAGGCCGAAGCAAAAAAGCATCATAAGACGACAGATCAGCCAGGGCCGATCGAATTCATTCAGGTTCGTCATGAGGAAATGGCGGCCTTCATGGCATCCGCGCATGCCAAATTCACCGGTGAACTCGGGGTCTGTATCGCGACCTCGGGGCCTGGTGCATCGCACCTGGTCACTGGACTGTACGACGCTCGCATGGATCACATGCCTGTGCTTGCGATTGCGGGTCAGCAGGCGCGCGCAGCGCTAGGCGGCCACTATCAGCAGGAAGTCGATCTCGTCTCGCTCTTCAAGGACGTGGCGGGGGCGTTCGTCGCACAGGCCTCGGTGCCCGCGCAAGTGCGCCATCTGGTGGATCGCGCAATACGTACCGCACTTTCCGAGCGCAAGGTGACTGCGCTCGTGCTGCCGAACGACCTGCAAGACCTGCCCTATGAGCCGCCGGCGCGCAAGCATGGCACGTTACACTCGGGTGTGGGCTATCACGCGCCCCGGCTCGTTCCGCAGGTCGAAGATCTTCAGCAGGCGGCCGACGTGCTCAACGCGGGCAGGAAGGTCGCGATTCTCGTCGGCGCGGGCGCGCTGCATGCAACCGACGAAGTAATCGCCGTTGCCGAAAAGCTCGGTGCGGGCGTAGCCAAGGCGCTGCTCGGCAAAGCCGTTCTGCCTGACGATCTGCCTTGGGTCACTGGCTCGATCGGCCTGCTCGGCACCAAGCCCAGTTACGACCTGATGACCGAGTGCGACACGTTGCTGATGATCGGCTCCGGCTTCCCGTATTCAGAGTTTCTGCCGAAAGAAGGCGCGGCGCGCGGCGTGCAGATCGACCTGAAAGCCGACATGCTGAGCCTGCGTTATCCAATGGAGGTGAACCTCGTCGGCGATAGTGCGGAGACGCTGCGTGCGCTGCTACCTTTGCTCGAACACAAGCAGGACCGCGCGTGGCGCAAGACGATTGAAGGCTGGACCGCCGACTGGTGGAAGACCCTCGACAAACGCGCGCACGAGCCCGGCAACGACGCGGTCAATCCACAACGCACGGTGTGCGAACTGTCGCCGCGCATTCCTTCGAACGCCGTCGTAACAAGTGATTCGGGATCCTGTGCAAACTGGTATGCACGCGATCTGAAGGTCAAGCGCGGCATGATGTGCTCGCTGTCGGGCGGACTCGCTTCGATGGGCGCGGCGGTGCCGTATGCAATCGCGGCGAAGTTCGCTTACCCCGAGCGGCCTGTCATCGCTCTCGTCGGCGATGGCGCCATGCAGATGAACAACATGGCCGAGCTCATCACCGTATCGAAGTACTGGCAAGGCTGGGCCGATCCGCGCTGGATCTGCATGGTGCTGAATAACCAGGACCTGAACCAGGTCACGTGGGAGCAGCGCGTGATGGAAGGCGACCCGAAGTTCGAGGCATCACAGGACATTCCTTCCGTGCCCTATCACAAGTTCGCGGAATTGATTGGCCTCAAAGGCATTTACGTCGACGACGCCGAGCAGATGGGCGCGGCCTGGGACGCAGCGCTCGCCGCGGATCGTCCGGTCGTGATCGAAGTGAAGGCAGACCCGAACATTGCGCCGCTGCCGCCGCATATCACGCTGGCCCAGGCCAAGGCGTTTGCATCGACATTGCTGAAGGGCGATCCCGATGAAGGCAATGTGATCGTGCAGACCGCGAAGCAGGTTCTTGGCGCTGTGCTTCCCGGCCATCACAACAAGTAACGCGCGCCGGGATGAAACTCGCGACGGTGACTAGCGGGCGGCTCGCGAATCCGCGGACGGCCGCTTTCCCGATTCCCGGGCGACCAGCGAGCGTCGCAACGGCGAGGCATGCCGGATGCTGCGTGGTATGAGTTGCCAACTGTTCTCTGAAGGAGGGGCGCATCATGAAGCTGTACTACTCGCCTGGTGCCTGCAGTCTCGCCGACCATATTGCAATGCACGAAGCCGATCTGCAATTCGACCGCGTGCGCGTCGACCTCAAGACCAAAACAACGGAGAGTGGTGAGAAGTTCGACGACATCAACCCGAAAAGCTACGTGCCGACACTCGAATTAGACGACGGCCAGCGGCTCACCGAAAACGTCGCGATCCTTTCGTGGGTTGCGCAGCGCAAGCCCTCCCTCGGACCGTCGGGCGAGCTTGGCACAACACGGTTGCTCGAAATGCTGGCATTTATTTCCACCGAAATTCACAAGCAGTTCGGCCGCGTATTCAAGCCGACATCGGATCAGGAAGCCAACGCCGCGCGGGAGAAAATTGGCCAGCGCTTTCAGCTCATTTCGAACATGCTTAAAGGCGACTATCTGTTCGGCGCAGAGGCCAGTGTCGCGGACGCCTATCTGTTCACCATGCTTTTATGGGCGCACAAAGTCAAGATCGAGGTCCCGCAGAAGCTGGCGGATTTCGAGCAACGCATGCGTGCGCGGTCAGCGGTGCAACTGGCGCTTAAACACGAAGGGATCGAATGAAGCAACGGGCTCGGGTTTGCCGAGCCTGCGTTTCGCCGGAAAAGCGATGTCGACCGATCCCACCCTCAGCATCCTGATGTACTTCGTGTTGCCTGTGTGGCTTGCAGCCGGCTTCGCGGATTGGCTCTGCCATCGCGCCACTCATATCGAATCCACGACCGGCGCAAAGGAATCGGTGATTCATCTGTTGATGTTCGCCGAAGTGGGACTGCCGCTGCTTGCCGCGATCTTTCTGGAGATCGACGCGGGCATCATTCTGTTGATGATCGTCGCGTTCTTCGCTCACGAAGCGACTGCGCTGTGGGACGTCAGCTATGCGGTCGGCGGGCGCAAGGTGACGCCGTTCGAACAGCACGTCCACAGCTTTCTCGAACTGGTGCCACTGATGGCGATACTGCTGGTTGTCTCGCGTCATTGGCCGCAATTTCAGGCGCTGTTCGGTCTTGGCAGCCAACCCGCACGGTTCGAACTGATTGCGAAGAGCGAGCCGTTGCCTGTCATCTATATTGTCACGCTGTTCGCGCTGATTGTCGTTTTCGAGCTGCTGCCTTACCTGGAAGAACTATGGCGCGGACTGCGCGCGCGCCGGCGCGGTTTTGCATCGACGAATGCGAGCGGCCGCAGCTCGCCTTGAATCTCAATTCCGTTGGCTCGCCCATAGCCCGATCGGATTTTCGTTTGCGGCAAAATGAAGTGAAGTCGACTACTGCCGCTACCGCGCCATTTCCCGCGACTTCAACCCTGCGTCACCCACTCTTTACTGCCGAGCGGACTCTGGCGCACAATCTCAGCCATAGCGGCTGTCAGCAGCCTTCCCCATGCTGCGATTGTTCGCATCCACATGCCAATCCGGCAGCATAGCGACACGCTGCACCATACGTCTTTCCAATCGGACCTTTCATGAGCGATAAAACTTCCGGCAAGCGTGAAGATCTGCTGGCGGGCGGCAGCCGTCACCACCAGATCTTTCCAAGGCTGAGCGACGCGCAGTTCGCGGTACTCGAGCGATACGGCGAGCGGCGCAAGCTCAGCACCGGCGACGTATTGTTTAGCGAAGGCGATCGCCATATTCCGATGTACGCCATCGTCTCGGGCACCATCGAGGCAACACGAGGCAGCGGCGACAATCTGCATGTTCTCGGCACTCACGGTCCGGGCAGCTTCACGGGCGAAGTTGGCACGCTTGCGGGGCGCGGCGCAGTGGCGTCCGCGCGCGCAACGAGCGATTGCGAAGTGATCGTGATCGACGAGGAATCGCTACGCGCGCTCGTCATAGCCGAAGCCGAATTGAGCGAGACGATCATGCGCGCGTACATTCTGCGCCGCGTCGCCTACATTCAGGATCAGAGCGGCGGCGTGGTCGTGATTGGCAGTTCCGCCTCTTTTCCGACACTGGTATTGCGGCACTTCCTGAGCCGCAACGCGCAACCGTCGGCGTATTTCGACATTGCCGAGCATGAGGAAGCAAAGGTACTCCTCGAGCGCTACGGCGCCACGGAAGAAGATCTTCCGGTACTCGTCACGTTGCAGGGAGTCGTGCTGAAGCGTCCAACGAATCGCGCCGTTGCGGACGCAATCGGCTTGAGTCCCGACCGGCTGAATGGCGAACGGTTCGACGTGGTGGTGGTCGGCGCGGGCCCAGCTGGCCTTGCCGCAGCTGTATATGCCGCATCCGAAGGGTTGAGAGTCGCGGTTCTCGACACCAAGGCGCCTGGCGGTCAGGCCGGCACCAGCTCGAAAATAGAAAACTACTTTGGATTTCCCACGGGCATCTCCGGCCAGGCACTTGCCGGACGCGGGCTTTCGCAATGCCGGAAATTCGGCGCGGAAGTGGATGTGCCAATCGAGGCGCTCGGTATTGAATGCGACAAGGGGCAGCCGTTTCATATCCGCCTCAGTCACGACGAGCATGTTTATGGCCGGGCAGTGGTGATCGCAACGGGCGCGCGTTATCGCAAGCCGGAGCTCGCGCGTCTCGAATATTTCCAGGGCCGCGGCATCTACTACAGTGCCACGTATATGGAAGCCGCGTTCTGCGGCAACGAAGAACTCGCCATTGTCGGCGGAGGCAATTCGGCGGGACAGGCAGCGGTTTTTCTCTCCGGATTCGCGCGCCGTGTGCACATTGTGATTCGCGGCGAGGGACTGGCCGCGAGCATGTCGAACTACCTGATTCGTCGCATCGAGGCAGCGCCTAACATCACGGTTCATGTGCGAACACAAATCGTCGCGCTAAACGGCGAAGCGCATCTCGAGTCGGTTCGGTGGAACCAGCACGGAAAAATCGAAGAGAAGCCTATTCGGCACGTGTTCCTGTTTCTCGGCGCAGAGCCGAATACCGGCTGGCTTGGCGACTGTGTCGAACTCGACAGAAACGGCTTCGTGCTGACCGGGCCGGATGTCGCTCACAAGTGGACGTCTGAGCGCCCCGCACATTTCCTCGAAACGAGCCGGCCAGGCGTTTTCGCAGTGGGCGACGTGCGTAGCGGCTCAGTAAAGAGAGTGGCGGCGGCCGTCGGGGAAGGTGCGGCCGCGATCCAGTCTCTTCACCAGTACCTTGCGCTGGACGTCTAACGCCCGATACTCAATATTCGACGAGTATCGTTACCCGCCGATTAGCGGCGTTGGCCGCCGCGTCGTTGCCGATGATCAGCGGGAAATTGTCGGCACGGCCGATTGCCGCCATGCGGTGCGCTTCGATGCCCTTATCGGCGAAGAACCGCACCACAGCCCCCGCGCGCGCGGACGACAGTTCCCAGTTGGATTCGTACTTCGCTGTGGCTATCGGCAAACTGTCGGTGTGCCCTTCCACGAGAATGTTATTTTTCGCGCGGTCCCGCAGTACCGTCGCAATCTGGTCCAGCACGCCGTACGATTGCGGCAGGAGGCGCGCATCGCCAGAATTGAACAGTACTCTTGCGTTGATGGCGATTTCCACGCCCTGAGGCGTGTGCGCAATCGTGATCTGGCGATTGTCCTGCAAGGGCGCGAGCAATGAGAGAAGCTGCTTTTTCGCGGCTTCTCTCGCATTGGGTGTATTGAGCGGCGGCTGTACGTCCACAGCCTCCTTCACCGGACGATGCTGCAGCGTCTTGATCTGCAACTCGCTGTTTTTCGCGAGCTGCAACACATAGAGCGCGAGAAACAGCACCATTAGCGTGGTGATCAGATCGGCGTACGAGATCAGCCAGCGGTCCGACTGCTCGCCGCCATCGTGCCCGTCATGGTGTCCGCTCTTGTCTGTTGTGAGACGCTTGCTACCTGAGGTTGTGCTCATACACGCGTATCCGCTATCAGTTGTGCCCGGCTTCTTTCTGCGACTAGCCGAGCAGCTCGGCAGAGCGCTCGCGTACGTCGCCCGCGAGACGCGTTTCGATGGTGTGCGGCGATTCCTTGCGCGAGATGGCGAGCAAGCCGTCCAGATACAGGCGCCTGAAACGCAATTCGCTGTCCACCTGCGCGCGGATCTTGCCAAATAGCGGCAGAAACACGAGGTTGGCAACCGCGAGGCCATACAGCGTGGCCACGAACGCAACCGCAATGCCCTGCCCCAGTTGCGACGGTTCCAGCATATGCCCCGTCACCTGAATCAGGCCGAGCACCGCGCCGAGAATGCCGAAGGTCGGCGCATAGCCGCCCGCCTGTTGCCAGATGCGCGCGGCCGCCATGCAATTGCGCTCATAAGCGTCGACTTCGCGCTGCAACGCATCTTCGAGCACCGCGGTGGTCACGCCATTCGCGAGCAGCTCGAGGCCTCGCTTGGCGAATGGACTAATGCCGTTAGCGTCGATCGATTCAAAGACCAGCATGCCGTTCAGTTTCGCCTGATCGCCCCATTCGAGCAGAACCGACAGGCTCTCGCGATCCACTTGCCGCGCCTTCACGAAAGCAAAACGCAGCAGCTTCACACCGTCGTAAAACCGTGCCCATGTGTTCTGGATCATCACCGCGCCTAACGTGCCGCCAAGCACGATGACAAATGCTTCCAGCTGAAACAGTGACGTGAAGTTGCCACCTTCGAGCGAGAACCCCGCGACAATTGCCGCCACGCCGAACACTACGCCAAATACCGTCAAAAGATCCATACGTCCTCGCGAGCGGCTGCACGAGCCTGCGAATTTCAGTTAAACGTTGCGTCCGCTTCTGTGGAGCGAACGCGACGGGCATCAGGACTCGGCCGGTGCGGCGTGCGCCACGGGCGACTTGAGCGCCCGAACCGTGTCGATAAAGCGCTGCTCGATTTCTACTATCTCGACCGGATCGATCTTGATCTCGCGGCGCATCACCCACGACACTTCTTTCTTGCGCGCTTCGGTCATGACGGATTGCAGACGCTCGTCAATCGGCTGCCCAGCCGACGCCGAAAGAAGCTTCGCGAGATCGTAGGTATCGAATGCGCTCACCGCTTCGAACAAGGTTCGCTGATCGACGAATTCGAGGTCGTCGATCGATTTCAGCTCGCCTGCACCGCGCGCATTGCGGCGCGAGAAGTAGCTGAGGCCTTTCTCCTCGACGTAGTTAAGTACTTTCGACTTGCGGAAAGCAAAAATGTCCTCTGCGATCTCAGCGTGCGAGAGCTTGTTCAGAATCACCTTCCTGTCCACGCCGATGAGCGCTTCAAGATCGTCGAGCTCGATCAGTTCGAGTTCGCTGCTGATCGAAACGTCGAGGTCATGGTCCGCCACCTGCTGAGCACGCTCGGTGATCTTCACCGGATCGAATGTGACGAGTTGGCGGCCTGCGGCGCCCTCGCTCGCCGAATAGCGTCCCGCCGTGTTGTTCAGCCGCTCGGAGCGTCCCGATTCGATCGACACAAGGTTGAGCTTCTCCATGCGCTTGAGCATGGCCATCACATGCGGGCGCGAATGGCCTGCAATCGCGTTGCATTTCTTGATGACTTCGGAAAGCGGAATCGAGACTTCCTCGTTTTGAGGACGGCGTGCGCGCGCATCGAAGCGGTCGTTGGTTTCGGCGCCCGCCATCAACGACAGAACATGCGCGTAAGAAAGCACACCGGGGAGGAAATCGGCGTGCGTATTCGTCGCAAGAATGTCGTCTTTCTTCTTGACGCGCCGAATCATCGTGCGCACGATGTGGCGCAGGAGCGGCGACACACGTTCCAATTCTTCTTCCACAATACCGCCGGCGATAGCCGTCAATTGACAGAAGCTCAGCGCCTTTGCGGTGTGCGCTCGCGGCTCGGGCGGCAACAACGCCGCTTCGCCGAAGAATTCGCCCTTGCCGAGCGTGGCCAGAATGACCTTTTTTTCATCGCACTGAGTCGAGATTTCGACTTTGCCATCTGCAATGACGTAGATGACGGCGTCGGCTACGAAGCCTTCCGAATAGATGACTTCCCCCGGAGCCGCAGTGCGCGTCCATGGCGAGCGTTGTTGGTTCAAGATTGGTACCCCCGATGAGCTTTGGTCCAGCGCATGCTTTTCTTCAAGCACGAGTCAGTTCGACGGTCTGACTTATTTCACTGGATAACGACAAGCCCGTCCCAATCTTTAATTAGGGCAAACGTGATAGAAATGACGCAAACGTTTGCGAGTGGCGCTCGCGAGGTTCAGCGCCAGTTGGCGTGCCGTGGGTTCGTGCCGTGGGTTCTTTTGCCGACGGCTCTCGCGCAAAGAGGCGTCGGTCGCTTCAACCCTTCGTCGCGCCGAACGTGAGGCCGGCGACAAAGTGCTTCTGCATCGCGAAGAACATTGCCACGGAAGGCAGCGCTGCGAGAATCGAGCCGGCGGAAACCAGATTCCACGCGGTCGTCCACTGGCCCTTCAATGCGGCGACGCCGACCGTGATCGGCGCGGCGTCATCGCCCTGCGTCAAACAGAGCGCCCAGAAGTAGTCATTCCAGACAAAGGTGAAAACGAGGATTGCCAATGCCGCAAGCGCGGGCCGTATCAACGGAAGCACGATCCTGAAGAACACGGTCCATTCGTTCGCGCCTTCAATCCGCGCCGCCTCGACCAGTTCGAACGGCAGCTGCTTGATGAAGTTGCGCAGGAACAGCGCGCAAAATCCGGTCTGAAACGAAATGTGAAAGAGGATCAATGCGCTGACGGAATTGAATACGCCCAGTTGCAGCGACAGGTCGCGTACTGGAATCATCAACACCTGCACCGGCACGAAGTTGCCCGCAACAAAAGTCGCAAACAACGAGGAATTGCCCCTGAAACGATAGATTGCGAGCGCGAAACCTGCCATTGCAGCGAGTGCAATCGAACCGACCACCGCGGGCACGGTAATGAGCACGCTGTTCCAGAAGTAATGCAGCATCGGCGAAGTGGTGAGCGCCTCGCGATAGTTGTCGAATAACGCGAAGTGCTTCGGCCAGCCCCAATAGTTGCCTTCGCTGAGTTCTTCCGTGGAGCGCACGGATGTAACGAGCACGGCGATCATCGGCAGAAGCCAGATCAGCAATGCGATCGGCAGAGTCAGTTTGTAGACGCGGCGCGTGGCCGGTTTCCATTTGTCGATTGGAATGGGAAACATGGTCGCTCCTTATTGCTCCGCGCGCAGCATCCGGCGCAAGTGATACACGATGTACACCAGCATGATGCCGAACAGCACGACAGCGACTGCCGCCGAATAACCGATGCGGTAGTACTTGATTGCCTGGTCGTACATGTAATAGGCAAGCACCGTCGAGCTTTCGAACGGGCCGCCGCCTGTCATCACCGAAATCAGGTCGAAGCTGCGCAATGCGCCAATGATCGTGACGACGATCGCCATGAACGTGGTGGGCCGTAATTGCGGAAGTATTACGTGCCACAGCATAGACCAGCCGCGTGCGCCCTCCATGCGTGCGGCCTCTATCTGCTCGGCATTGAGCGATGTCAGGCCGGTCAGATAAAGAATCATGCAATAGGCGGTTTGCGGCCACAGTGCGGCGAATACGATGCCGAAAGTCGCATAGCGTGGATCGCCGAGGACCGGCACGCCGTGACCGAGAATCATCGCGAGCAGGCCGAAAGTCGGATCGTAGAACCACGAGAAGATCAGCCCCACTACCACGCCCGACAATACGAATGGCGCAAAAAACAGCGATTTGACGATGCGAATGCCGGCCACCGCCTGGTTCAGGTAGAGCGCGACGGCGAGTCCCATCGGCGGAGCGAGCAGGAATAGCAGCAGCCAGACGAGGTTGTTTTTCAGCGCCGTATAGAACGTCTGCGCATTGAACAGCTCGATGTAATTGGCGAGGCCGACAAAGGTCGGCTCTGTCATGCCGTCCCAGTTGAAGAAGCTAAGACGTATGGTCGAGAGGATCGGCCAGATCACGTAAATGGCCACCATCACGCAAGCCGGCGCGAGAAACAGAAACGCAGCACGCCGCTGGCGCCGCGCCGTCGGCGAAGGACGGCGCCCACGCGCGCGCGCGTTGTGCGCGTGGGCACTCGACGCGCTGCCCGACGCCGGCAATCCGGAAGCGCCTGGCTCAACGGGTCCGCCTACAGTATGGCGGGTGACGGAATGCGACAAGATGATCCTCCGGTCCCATGCAAAGCTGTCGGCCTAAGTTAGCGCTTCAGCGCGTACTCGGGCCCCATGCAGAGCTGTCGGCCGGAGCCACCCGCTCTGGCCGGATACACCAGTAAGCGGCCTCGCGGCCGCCACCCTTCGCTACTTCTTGTAGATCCGCTTGCGCGTCTGCTCGAGTTGCGCGAGCACGCTGTCGAGTTTCGACGGATCGGAAATGAACTGCTGCATTCCCTTCATGCCTTCATCGGCCATTTCCTTCGTCATGTCACGATCGTAGAACTGCGCAATGCCGCCCTTGGTATTCGCGAGAATCTGAAAGCCGATCTTCGAAATAGGGTCTTCCGGCTCGGGAGACTTGCTGTTCGCCGACAGCGAACCCAGACCCGTAGCCAGCTTCGCGCCAATTTCCGGTGTCTCGACAAATGCGAGGAACGTATGCGCGTCTGCCTTGTTCTTCGCTTTCGACGGAATATGCAGCGATTCGACCGGACCGTCTTCGGCAGTCGGCACGTTGGCGTCGATAATCGGGAACTGGAAGTAGCCCATTTGAGGCTTCACGTTCGTCGGAAAGCCCGCGGTGATGAACGTGCCCATCAGCATCATCGCGGCCTTGCCCTGGAACAGGAACGGCTGCACTGCATCCAGATCGTAGGAGAGCGAGTTGTCGATGAAATAGCCGGCGTCGATCAACTGCTTCCACGCCGTGTAAACCTTCTTCACGCGCGCGTCCGTGTACGGAATTTCGCCCGCCATCAGCTTCTGATGAAATGCGTTGCCGTTCAAACGCAGGTCCAGATAGTCAAACCAGCCGGCGAGCGTCCATGCATCGCGGCCCGCCACGGCAATCGGCGTGATGCCGGCTGCTTTCAGCTTCTTGCAGTCGTCAAGAAACTGGTCCCACGTTTTCGGCTCGCCTGAAATGCCGGCCTTCTGGAACAGATCCTTGCGATAGAACATGCCCCACGAGTAGTACACCGTGGGCGCCGCATATTGCTTGCCCTTATACGACGACGCTTCTTTCGTCGACGCATACATTTCGTTCCAGCCGTTCTTCGCCCAATCGCCGCTCAGGTCTTCGAAAAGGCCGCGCTGCGCGTAATAGGCCATGCGTTCACCGTCATGCCAGTTGACGATGTCAGGCGCGACCGTCGACAGCCAGCCGGGTAGTTGCACTTTGTAGGCTTCTTCGTCGATAAACGACACTTTCACGTCGATACCGGGATGAGCCTTCTTGAAGTCGTCCACCACCGATTGCCACACCGCGCGCTGGCTCGCGCCCTTGAACGCGATGTTGGCAGTCAGCGTGCCGGCCTGTGCGGTGCTGGAAACGGACGTTCCGAGTGCGGCCGCAGCGAGCGCGAGTGTCAGCAGAACCTTGCGTGGTTTCATTTTCATGCTACGTGTCTCCTTTATTCCTTGATTTTGCGTCGTTGTCGTTACTGCCTGGAATGCCGGCTTGCAAATCGTCCCGTTACTTGACCGGTCGGCTGGATCGATACACTGCTACGCCCTGCGGTTCGACTGCACGCGAACCGATTACAAAAGTGTCGTCTGCAACATCGGCAATCGTATGTATGCAATCGCCGTAGTTGAACACGTAGGTCAGTGCGCCGCGCCGGCTGATGCGAACACCTTCACCGGGTGAAATCGTTTCGATGCCCGCCTGCTGCGCGATCTGCGCAAAAAACCGAACGGTGAGCGCTTCGTCAAACAGACTTGCGAAGTAATGAAACGCGCCGCTTCGTACATACGCGGGGTGGCCGTCAGCGAAACGCGCGAGCACGTCAAACGAATGCACGTCATTGCATTCGATGAAATCGCGCCAATGACGCGCGACGCCAACCTCCGCGCCGACCTCGTGCGCCCCTTCAGGACGAACGGGTTCGGTTACGTTCGGCCGCATCGATTCGACGCGCCACACTCGCAGCGGCAACACGTCCGCGAGCGCGCCAGGCGGAAGATTCGCGGGGATCTGCAAGTCCTGCGTCTTCGAACCAGTGCGCGGCCCGAGTATCACTTGCGCGCCAGAGCCTGCAAGACGCGCGGCCAGATCTGCTGGCACCACGGGAAGCGGCGGCACCACAATCATGCTGTAGCCGTCGAGCGATGCGTCGACCGGCACGACATCGACATCGAGACCTAACGCACGCAATGCGGAGTAGTACTCGAATGCAAAGCGCGGATAGTGAAAGTCCGCACCCTGCGGATGAATTTCGAAGAGCCACTTCGCTTCGTAGTCGTAGACGAGCGCGACTTTCGAACGAATCGCGGCTTCGGCGTCCGCGTTCGCCGCAAGTACTGCGCGAATGTCTTTGGCCACTTTCGCCGCCTCGCTGCCGCCCACGTCGAGCCGGTTATCCGGCGTATTCAGACCTGCATGCATCTGTTCCTGCGCGAACGGCGCCTGACGCCAGCGGAAGTACGATACGCAGCCCGCGCCGTGGGCGAACGCCTCCCAACTCCACAAACGCACCATGCCAGGGAGCGGTGCGGGATTCCACATCGCCCAGTTCACCGGACCCGGTTGCTGCTCCATGACCCAGAAAGGCAGCTTCGACATACCGCGGTACACGTCATGATTGAACGACGCAAAGTCAGGATGACCGGTGCGCAGCCAGCGCGCTTTCACTTCGGGCGCGAACCATTGCTCTTCGAGCGCGCCGAGCGGATAGCTGTCCCACGCGGCGACGTCGAGATCGGCGGCAACCTTGTAGTGATCGAACTCGGTGAACAGTTGCATGAAGTTGTGCGCGACGGGCCGCCCAGGCGAATGCGCGCGAATGATCTCGACCTGCATGCGGTTATAACGCGCGACTTCATCAGACGCGAAGCGCCGGTAGTCGAGCCGATGCGAAGGGTGCGCTTCGGTCACCGTTGCAACCGGCGCGTCGATCTCGTCGAAACTGCGGTACTCCATGCTCCAGAATACGGTGCCCCACGCGCGGTTCAATGCGTCGACCGTTTTATAACGCGCCCTCAGCCACTCGCGAAAACGGGTGACTGCTGCCGCCGAATAACTGACCACAGTGTGATGGCAACCGAACTCGTTATCGGTCTGCCAGTATGCAACTGCGGGATGCTTGCCGTAACGCTCGGCAATCGCGGTGCAGATCTTCTGCGAGGCCGCGAAATACGAAGGCGACGAAAAGTCATAGTGGCGCCGCGACCCGAACGCGCGGGGGCGGCCATCGGCACCAACCGGCAAGATGTCCGGATCACGGTCGATCAGCCACTTGGGCGGCGTAGCCGTCGGCGTGCACATCACCACCTGCAAACCTGCTGCGCCGAGTACCTCGACCGCGCGATCGAGCCACGCCCAATCGTATTCGCCAGGCGTCGGTTCAATGCGGCTCCATGCAAACTCGGCGATTCGCACCTGTTCGATGCCGAGTGCTTTCATCCGGCGCGCGTCGTCTTCCCACATCGACTCGGGCCAGTGTTCCGGGTAGTAGCAGACTCCAAGGCGCATCCGAATGTCCTTTATGCGTAGTGTTCGACGGATTCGAGCGAAGCGGCGGCAAAGCCGTCTTCGGTAAACAAATGCGTTGCGTGGCGTGGCACGCGCAAATGCGCTCGATCTCCGGGCGCGAGACGCGTATTTCCCGGCGCTTTTGCGATCAGCGCTGCGCCGCCGGGTTGATCGAGATGCACATAACTGTGTTCGCCGAGTTGCTCGACGAGCGAGACGGTGCGCGTCAGAACCGCGTCGTCATGTGAAGCTGACCTGTCGATGAATTCAAGGTGCTCTGGACGCACGCCGAGCGTTACGGTTTGAGAGATCTGGAGCGCCGCGCCATCCACGGGCACGCGCACGGTTTCCTGCGTAGCCTCGAGTGTGACGACCACTCCTTGCGCGTCGACAGAAGCAACATGTCCCGGCAAAAAGTTCATGCGCGGAGAACCGATGAAGCCGGCAACAAAGCGGCTCTTTGGACGGTGATACAACTCGAGCGGCGCGCCGATCTGCGCGATGCTGCCGTAGCGCTCTGTGTCCTTGCCTGCATGCAGCAACACGATCTTGTCCGCGAGCGTCATCGCTTCTATCTGATCGTGCGTGACATACACCACACTCGCCTTCGCAAACTGCTTATGCAGCCGCGCAATTTCAATGCGAGTCTGGCCGCGCAGAGTTGCGTCGAGATTGGAAAGAGGTTCATCGAATAGAAACACGCCCGGCTCGCGGACGATCGCGCGGCCAATTGCAACGCGTTGACGCTGACCGCCCGACAACGCTTTCGGCTTGCGTTCCAGCAGCGCTTCCAGTTGCAGAATGCGCGCGGCTTCACGCACCTTGCGCTCGATTTCTTCCTTGGGGGTTTTAGCGAGCTTCAATCCGAATGCCATGTTCTCGAACACGGTCATATGCGGAAAGAGCGCGTAGCTCTGAAACACCATCGCGACGCCGCGCTGCGCGGCGGGCACGTCGTTCATGATGTTTCCGCCGATGAACAGGTCGCCATCGGTCACGTCCTCCAGGCCTGCGATCATACGCAGCAAGGTGGACTTGCCGCAGCCGGAAGGTCCGAGAAATACGCAGAATTCGTTTTCGCCGATTTCCAGATCGACGTCGCGAATCACCGGCGCGCCGTCGCCATACGCTTTCTGCACGCCTCTTAACGAAATGCTCGCCATCGCATCGACTCCGTGATTTAATCGGCTCGACGACGGAGATTAAGCGCTTAATCAGCAAGGCCGAAAAAATCGATCGCAATGCGATCGTCCGTCCTTGCCTGTCTCCATGTCGTTTGTCTGTGCGACAGATGGTGCCGTGCCTTGTGCTTTGATGCAAATGCCGGGTAACCATCCCAAATAATGAAGAGACATGCCTACACTTAGCGAAGTCGCGCGCCATGCGGGCGTCACGCCCGCCACTGTATCCAACGTGTTGCGCAATCGCGGCCGCGTCGGCGAGACGACACGGCAACGCGTGCTCGCGTCCGTCGATGCCCTCGGCTACCGGCCGCATCTCGCCGCTCGCGCGCTGGCCGAAGGCCGCGCGCCCACACTCGCACTAATGGTGTCGAGCATCGCGAATCCGTTCTATCCGGAGTTCGCGCTCGCCGTCGAACGTGCGGCGCGCACGAGCGGCCACTTCGTCATCATCTGCAATACTAACGATGATCCTGTGACCGGCCGCGCGTACCTGGACCAGATTGCCGGCACGCTCTCCGAAGGCGTGCTGGTGACGAACGCGAACCTGCAGTTCGCCGATCTTCACGTGATCGAATCGCGCGGCACGCCCGTGGTTTTGTGCATGTGGGAGCGGCCAAACGAGCCGCCGGGCTTGCCATGCGTCGCCGTGGATTTTCGTCTGGCCGGCGAGCTTGCCGGTCAGCATCTGCTCGAGCTCGGACATCGGCGGATCGGGGCCATTGTCGGCAGCAAGGTTTCCGGCATTCATGCGGCGCGCTATGAAGGTTTCGTCGACGCGCTGCGCGCGGCAGGCGTGCGCAAGAATCGCGTCAAACATGCAGCGGATACGGTCCAAGGCGGCTATACGGCGGCGCGTGCATTGCTCGAAGCCGATCCGCAAATCACCGCAATCTTCGCGACCAACGATCTGCCGGCGCTGGGCGCAATGCATGCAGCCGCGGACCTCGGCCTCGCCGTGCCAACGGATCTGTCAGTGATCGGCATCACCGATATTCAACTGGCGCGCGAATCGCGGCCTGCGTTGACCACGGTCGCCGTACCGACCGTGGAAGTGGCCGGCCTCGCCGTGTCGCTGCTGCGCGAGCTGATCGAGTCGTCGTATGGACAGGCGGGACGCGGCAAGACCAAAGTGCCAATGCGCGTTTCGTCGGCACCGAAACTTGTGATGCGGGCGTCGACGGGCACGCCGCGCGCAGGTTAAAGATTCGGCGGTACGGCTGCAAATCGGGCGCGGACGTGGTGTCATCGCGCTCGTTGTATGCCGCCTGACTTTCAACTGACCTTTATCGCAGCCAGGACTTTCCCCAATCCGGTCCGCGCCACGCTGCATTGCGTCACCGCTCAAGAGCCCCGCCCCATAACGCTTTGCGCGCTCTCATGGGGTTTTGGCAGACACACCTCGTCGATAAGATTCCTTGACGGGTCCACTCGCGCCTGCTGTACTAAATCAACCAAAGTGATTTAAGCAGCGAACTTCGATCGTGGCTCACCTGCTCGAATCAGGCCCCCAACCAGGTTGCGACCGCGCAGCGTTCGCGTGTGCAACCGCCACCATCAAAGCGTCATTGCCAATAACCGGAGGAGCGTTCCATGAATCTGAATTCCCGCAGGCTTCCTGTCGTCAGGAAAATCGTCTCTATGTGCGTTGCAGCGTCGGCGGTCTGGTGTGCGAGCGCGAGCCAGGCCGCCGACCAGCCCGTCGTGGGCCTCATCACGAAGACCGACACGAACCCGTTCTTCGTGAAGATGAAGCAAGGCGCCGAAGCGGCCGCGTCGAAAGACGGTGCAAAGCTGGTGACCGCTGCCGGCAGGTTCGACGGCGATAACGCAAGTCAGGTGACCGCGATCGAAAACATGATGACGGCCGGCGCGAAAGCAATTCTGATCACACCTAGCGACACCAAAGCAATCGTGCCGAGCATCAAGAAAGCGCGCGCGGCCGGTGTGATGGTGGTCGCGCTCGATACGCCGACCGATCCACAGGACGCAACCGACGCCCTCTTCGCCACCGACAATTTCAAGGCCGGCGTGTTGATCGGCAAATACGCGAAAGCTGCGCTGAACGGCAAGCCCGCAAAGATCGCCACGCTCGACCTCGCGCCCGGCGTTTCAGTAGGCGTGCTGCGCCATAACGGCTTTCTCGAAGGCTTCGGCGTGAAGGAAGGCGATCCGTCCATCGTATGCAGTCAGGACACGCGCGGCGATCAGGCGAAAGGCCAGACAGCGATGGAAAACTGCCTGCAGAAAGCACCGGACATCAACGTCGTGTACACGATCAACGAACCGGCGGCTGCGGGTGCGTACCGTGCGCTGAAAGCTGCGGGCAAGGACAAGGGCGTGATGATCGTTTCCATCGACGGCGGCTGTGAAGGCGTGCGCAACGTGAAGGCCGGCTCGATTGCCGCAACCTCGCAGCAGTATCCGTTGAAAATGGCCTCGCTCGGCGTGACGGCCGGCGTCGATTACGCAAAGACCGGCAAGAAGGTTTCGGGCTATCAGGACACGGGCGTGACGCTGATCACCGACAAGCCGATGTCCGGCATCGACAGCAAGGACACCAAATTCGGCCTCGACAACTGCTGGGGCAACAAGTAACGAGCACTGCACGGCGGCCCGCGTACCGGGCCGCCGCGTGATTCGCCGCGTGGCACACAGCCGCGCTCATGTTTCGAGGACATCATCATGTCGACTCCATCCGCGCCCGCGGGCCATCCGCGCCATTTCTTCGACCGCCTGCCGTCGCTCGCCGAAGTCGGGCCGCTCATTGCGCTCGTGCTGGCATGCGCATTCTTCATTTCGCAGAGCAGCCGCTTTCTGTCGTTCCAGAACCTTTCGCTGATCCTGCAACAGACGATGGTGGTCGCGGTCATCGCCATCGGTCAGACGCTGATCGTACTGACGGGCGGCATCGACCTGTCGTGCGGCATGGTGATGGCGTTCGGCTCCATCATCATGACCAAGTTCGCCGTCACGCTGGGGCTGCCGCCGGCCGTCGCGATTCTCTGCGGCATCGGCGCGAGCACATTATTCGGCGTACTGAATGGCGTGCTCATCACGCGCATCAAGCTTCCCGCGTTCATCGTCACGCTTGGCACGCTGAACATTGCGTTTGCGCTCACGCAGATCTATTCGAACGCGGAAAGCGTGTCGAATCTGCCGGAGGCAATCATGTTCTTCGGCAACACGTTCAAACTGGGCCCCGCCGATGTCACCTACGGCACCGTCCTCACCTTGCTGATGTATCTGGCCACGTGGTTCGTTCTGCGCGACACGGTTCCCGGGCGGCACCTGTATGCGCTCGGCAATAACGCCGAGGCCGCGCGCCTGATGGGCTTGTCGTCGCAGAAGATCCTGCTCACGGTCTACACGCTGGCGGGCGCGATCTACGGCATTGCTGCGCTGCTCTCGGTATCGCGTACCGGCGTGGGCGACCCGCAAGCGGGCCAAACGGAGAACCTCGACAGCATTACTGCGGTCGTGCTGGGCGGCACGAGTCTCTTCGGCGGACGCGGCTCGATTTCCGGCACGCTGCTCGGCGCGCTGATTGTCGGCGTGTTCCGCAACGGCCTGACCTTGATCGGCGTTTCTTCGGTCTACCAGGTTTTGATCACCGGCATGCTGGTGATTCTCGCGGTGGCCGCGGACAAACTCTCTCATCGCCGCGGTTGAGCACTGGACCGCAATTATCTTTGCATGCCGCCCGAGTGAGTGCGCAGGCACTACACCCCACGCGCCCACTCAGGCTGACAGGAGCCCGTCATGTCGACAACTACTTCCGCTTCTGCCCCGCTGCCCGTCCTGCAGGCACGTGGGCTCGTCAAACGTTATGGCAATGTGACCGCGCTCGACGGCTGTGATTTCGAGGTGTTGCCCGGCGAAATTCTCGCTGTGATCGGTGACAACGGTGCAGGCAAATCGTCGTTGATCAAGGCGCTTTCCGGCGCGACGGTGCCGGACGAAGGCGAGATTCTGCTCGACGGCAAGCCCGTCAGATTCCGCAGCCCGCTGGATGCACGCGCTCAGGGCATCGAAACCGTGTACCAGGAACTCGCGGTCGCGCCGGCCATGAGCATCGCGGAAAATCTGTTTCTCGCGCGGGAATTGCTGAAGCCGGGCTGGCGCGGTTCAATCTTCAAGATGATCGACAAACGCCGCATGCTCGAAGAAGCGACCGCGCATATGAAGGACCTGCAGATCGGCATTCGCTCTATGCGCCAGTCAGTCGAAACGCTTTCGGGCGGTCAGCGCCAGGGCGTTGCAGTGGCGCGCAGCGCGGCATTCGCGCGGCATGTCGTGATTCTCGACGAGCCTACCGCCGCGCTCGGCGTGAAAGAAGGAAACATGGTGCTCGAACTGATTCGCCGTGTGCGCGACCGGGGGCTGCCGGTGATTCTCATCAGCCACAACATGCCCCATGTATTCGAGGTCGCGGATCGCATTCACATTCAGCGGCTCGGACGGCGCGCCGCGCTCGTCAAGACGAAAGACGTGCATATGTCGGACGCCGTGGCGATCATGACGGGCGCCAAAGAAGCCGACGTCAAGGCGATTGCATGATGCAGTCACTCCGCTGAGGGCCCGCGATCATGGATACCACCGGCATCCGCCCGTCCCTCAAACGCACGGTCGGCTCCAACCAGGTCGGCATGCGACAGTTCAACGAACGCATCGTGCTACAGGCGATCCGTTTGCATGGGCCGCTGCCGAAGGCCGACGTGGGCCGCCTCACACGTCTTTCGATGCAGACAGTGTCGATGATCGTCGGTCGTCTGATCGAAGACGGTCTCCTGGAAAAGCAGGCTCGCGTGCGCGGCAGAATCGGCCAGCCGTCGGTGCCGATCGCGTTGCGCGCGGACGGTGCGTACACGATCGGCATCAAGGTGGGACGGCGCAGTCTCGATGTGCTGGCAATGGATTTCGCCGGCCGCGTGGTCTGCCGCGATGTATTCGAGTACCCATATCCCGATCCGCGCACGCTGTTTCCCGCGCTGGAAAGCAGGCTGGCACGCGTGAATCAGACGCTCGGCGCGAATGCGGGCAAGGTAGTCGGCGTCGGGGTGGCCGCGCCGCTGTGGCTCGGTGGCTGGCGCGACTTTCTCGGCGCGCCGCCCGACGCGCTCGATGCATGGCACGAAATCGACTTGCGCTCGCGCATCGCGACAATGACGGGTCTGCCGGTGGAATTCGCAAAGGACACCACGGCCGCCTGTGCCGCCGAACTCGTGATGGGTCAGGGGCGCGGCATCCACAATTTTCTGTATCTGTTCGTGGGCACTTTTATCGGCGGCGGACTCGTGATCGACGGGCGCCTGCATGGCGGGCCGCACGACAACGCCGGCGCAGTCGGCTCGATTCCGCTGCGCGAGAACAGCGCACGCAAGCCTGCTCGGCAGTTGCTGCATGCGGCATCCGGCTTCGTGCTCGAACGTCTGTTGAGCGAAGCAGGCAAACCCGCCGCGGCCGCGCACGACCATCGCGCGTTGTCGCCGGACATGTGGCGGCATACCGAGGAATGGCTAGACAGCGCCTGCCCGGCGATTGCCAGCGCGCTCACCAATGCCGCCGCGCTGCTCGACCTCGAAGCGGTCGTGATCGACGGTGAACTCGACCGGCAAATGGTGCGCGAAATCATTCGCCGCACGGAGCGCGTGCTCGACCGGTTCGAGTGGGAAGGAATGGTGCGCCCGCAACTATTGGAAGGTGCCATTGGCGCCGATGCGCGCGCGATGGGCGGCGCGATTCTGCCGCTGTACGCGCACTTCGCACCCGTGCATGAACTCTTTCTCAAGCCGGCAACCGAGCCCGCCTATTGATGAAGCGTGACTGCCTTTATTGCGCCGCGACTTTTGTAGCGGCGACAGAAGCGGTCTTCGCAGGCACAGAGTCCAATAACGGCTGCAACGCAGGCGCCATCGACTTCAGCAATTGCACGGACAGCGCGCTTGTGAACTCGTAGCGCGCGGCATACGGTTCGTGTACCCACGCGGTCAGCGTGCCGTAAAAGCGATCGCCGAAAGCGAACACGAACGTCGCGCTGCGGTTCACCTTGCGCGACTCGATGAGCCGCGCGCCCTTGGCGAATACGTTAAACCGCTGATCGCCTGTGCCGGTTTTGCCGTACACCTGCAGCGTACGGCCGTCCGGAAACGTCATGCCTGGCGCGAGACGCCGCGCGGTGCCGCCCGTCACGACGTCGCGCAACATGCCTTTCACCGTTGCGGCGATTTCCGGCGCGAGTTGCTGTTGCGGCGCGACCGCCGCGCGCCGGAAATGCGTTTCGTAGGGCGTGTCTTTCGCAAAGTCCAGCTGCGTGAGACTTTCGGTCGGCACCTTGTTGCCGTCGTTTGCAATCAGGCCGATCAGTTGCGCGAGCGCAGCAGGCCTGTCGCCCGACGCGCCAATGGCTGCCGCATACGAAGGCGTCAGCGTCGCGAACGGATAGCCGAGCGCCTGCCACGATTTGCCGATTGCCTCGTAGGCGCGCAATTCGACCATGCGTTTGATGCGACGATCCTGCGTCGCGTGATAACGCGTCTTGAAGAGCCACGAATAGCTTTGCAGGCGCACGTCCTTGCTTGCGTTCTGAATTTCGTTGAGCGTGGCCTTCGGATGCTCGCGCAGATAATTGAGCGCCCATAGTTCCAATGGATGCACGCTCGCGATGTAGCCGCGATCGTTCAGATTGAAGCGGTCGATGCCGTATTTCGCGTAGAGCTTCGCGAGGTCCTCGTCGTCGAGCACGGAGGCCGCCGGTGTATTTTTCAGTGCGGCTCGCATCTTCTGGTTGAACCATGCATTCGATTCGTCCGGCGCGACACTGCGCAATACGGTGGCCACTTTCGGCGGAGATTTACGCACGCCGAGCAGCAATAGCGCGAGCGCCTGCTCGCGCGTCTTGCCCTGATACTTCGTGTAGAAACGATTCATGTACACGCGGCTTTCCTGATCGGCGAAACGCGTCAAATACATCTTGCGGATCGCCGGATCGCTCAGCCACTGCGAAGAAGGTCCGGTGGTCTGCACCATCTCATAGTGAACGATGTCGCGCATCAGCCGCACGAACACAAGATTCACCGAATGCTGGAATGCGCGGTGCACCGTGAGAATGCGGCTGTTGTCGTCCGCTTCGAAGTTGTTGAAGGTCTGCGCGCCGCCACCCGTGTAGAACGTTTCGCCTGGACTTGCCGAATATTTGCGTTCCACGGCTGCGTCCAGCATAGGCTGCAACGAGCGGTCCTGCGTGTGGGACAGATAGTCGAGTGCCCAGCGTGTCAACTGGTCGCTCGGATCGGGCTTGACGGCTTTCAGCTCAGCAGCGCTGCGAGCCGCATAACGGTCATGCAGTTGCGACACGATCTGCAGATACGTCACCATGGTGCGCAGTTTTGCAGTGGAACCGAGATTGAGCCGTGCGCCGGAATTGATGTCAAACGGCTGGTTTACGCTGTCCGTTTGCACGCGTACGAGATTGGCGCCGTCGCGCCGCTCGAACAGCGTAAAGCTGTAGGCGATTTTCGACGGGTCGTCGGAAGCGCGCAGCATTTCATAACCGACGAGGCCCGCGGCCTTCGCGCCCTCGCGGGTGGCGGCAGCGGCAAGCCGTTCGCTCACCGCCTGTTGCACGGCATTATTGAGCGTACCCGTGGCTTGCAGATCGAGCCGGTCGAGTTCGTAGAAGCTGGGAATGCCGAGGGCCGCCAGCAGATTCGAGCGCATCGATGTGACGGCCTTGCGCGACACGAACGAGCCGGCGTTTTCAACGGGTTTCGCCGCGCGGTGCAACTGCACGTTCGCCGAAAGCGCGGCGTCGCGCAGCGCGGCCGAAATCACGCCGCCGTTCGCAAGCAGGCGCAAATAGCTGTCGGTCAATCGCTCGAGCTCAGGGTAGCCGCGATGCAGGAAATACGACGGCGCGCGCTGGGCGATCATCAGCGAAAGTACCTGGCGGAAGGCCTCGCCCTGTTCGGGGAGGTTCTGCTCGGTAGAGGGCGCGGTGAGTATGCGGTTCACGTCCGCGAAATCGCGCCCGTACCAGGCGGCGAGACCGTCGCCCATGCCGTTGATCTCGCCGATGCCGGGTTGCGCGGCAAGCGGCACCGAATTCAGGTAACGCACGACGATCTGCTGGCGCGCGGGCATGGTTTGGGGCCCGTCCAGATAGGCACGCACCGAAGCCGACGCGATCTGCCTCAGCTTTTCCGGCGGCGTTGCAGTGCGCCCGCCTGCCGAGTGGCGGAATTTCTCGATCTGCGTGGCGAGCGTGCTGCCGCCGGGCGTCGCCTGATGATGATTGAAGACGCGCGCGCCCTGGTCGACTAGCGCGCGGCTGAAACGCCCCCAGTCGATCGCCGGATTGCGGTTCGGCTGATTGGGATCGAGCAGATAGCGGTCTTCGATAAAGAGCAGCGAGTTGATGATGACAGGCGGAATCGCCTCGAAGCTGCGGTATGCGCGGCCTGGAAAGCTCGCGCTGAATAGCGGCGCACCCGTACCGTCGAAGAGCTGCAAGCCGGCCTGGTCTTTCTCCGCGTAAGGCAGGAACAGACTTCTATCGGCGAGGGAAAGCATGCGTTCCGAATCGCGCGCCTGCGCAGTGATTTCGAAACCGCGTTGCAAGAGGCGCTGCTGGATGGACGGCAGCAGCGCATAACCGAGGCGCGTGTCGTAGGGGCCTTTATCGGCTTCGGGAAAACGGATGGAATGACTGGGGCCGTCGTCCAGGGTGAAGCCGACGTCGCGCGTAAGTTCGGACAGATAGTGCGCCTGCAGCCGGGACGTTTCTATTTCGAGCTGACACAGGCGCACCAGCCACGCCAAGCCCACCAACAACGCCGCCGCCAGCGTCCATTTGAACCATTTGCGCACCGAGGTGGTGCTGGTGGCGCGTAGCGGAAACCGAACCGATGGCCGATTCATAACTGCTCTCCCCGGACGGGTATCACCCTCGTAAATCCGACACCCTTTAATGAGTGTAGCGCGGACGCAGACACGCAATTGGTTCGGTTAAACCCCAGTGTCGCCGCTACAACACCCGTCGCGAGGACATAGCAAAGTGCGAATTGCCGTGCGATATTTGACGTCTGCGACGCGCCTGAAAAACTGCTGGTTCAGGCAGCTTTTCGCTTTATGGGCGCAGGCGCGGCTTTGCGTTTCTGCGTGGGCTTCGGCTTTGTGGGGCGTGCCTCGTCCTGCGTCTTTGTGTGCTGCCGCAGCAATTCCACCAGGCGCTCGGCGGGCGGCGACAGCACGCCACCCTTGCGCGTCACGACGCCGAAAGTCTGCGAGGGCGACTTCAGCTTGACCGGTACGAGGCGCAGCATTTTTTGCCGAATAAACACTTCGGCTATGGCAGTCGGCAACAACGACACGAGCTCCGCACTACTTTGCAGGAGCGCGACCGTCACAAAGGTGGATGCCGTGGAAATTGGGTTATCGGGCATTGCGAGCCCTGCCAGATCCATCTCGCGTTCGAGCAGCGCGTGCAACGGCATATGCGACGGATACATCACCCAACGATGATCCGCGAGATCAGCCAGCTTCACCTCCTTCCTCGGCAACGGCGGGTGGCCATAGCCCACCACCACCGATAGCGGCTCATCCGCGAGCGGACGATACTGGTATTTCGACGGATCGGCGGCCACGGCCGCGCGGCCAATCACGAGATCGAGACGGCCGTCGTCGAGTTGCCCGAGCATGCGCGCGCTCGTGTCCTCCACCACTTCGATAGACAGGTTCGGATATCCCGCATGCAGCCGATTGACGGCGGGAATCACACACTGCGGAATTGCGCCCATGATCGCGCCGATTGCAAGCCGCCCGCCGCGTCCCGAGCGTATTTCAGCCACGTCCTGACATAGCGCGGTGAGGTCCGTCGTGACGAGGCGTGCATGGCGGATCACGCAATGTCCCAGTTGGTTCGGAATCATGCCGCTTTTCGAGCGCTCGAAAAGCGGCGCTTCGAACATCGATTCGAGTTCCTGCAACGCCTTGCTGGCGGCCGATTGCGTCATCGACATGAGGCCCGCCGCCTTGTGCAGCGACTTCTGATCGTCTAGCGCGATCAGCAGTTGCAGCTGCTTCATGCGCAGTTTGCCCAGCAGAACGTTCAACGTGTTTTTCATGAAGGCGGCGGTGAGTCGTAAAAGCGATCACAGGATGGAAACAATTCAATATACCCGCCTGCCTTCGCGCCGTATAGTCGGCAGTGGAGACGTTCTTAACCCCTACCACATCTGAAAAGCGCCTGAATCATGAGCCAAGCTACTAATGCCGCCGCGCTGCGGGGCGTGTTTCCCGTTGCCCCCACCATTTTCGACGAAGCCGGCCAGTTGGACCTGGAAGGCCAGAAGCGCTGCATCGACTTCATGATCGATGCAGGCTCGAACGGTCTGTGCATTCTGGCGAACTTCTCGGAGCAGTTCGCGCTTTCCGACGAAGAACGCAACACGTTGATGGACGTCGTGCTCAAGCACGTGGCAGGCCGCGTGCCCGTGATCGTCACGACGACGCATTTCAGTTCTTATCAATGTGCTGAGCGCAGCCGCCGCGCGCAAGAGGCCGGTGCTGCAATGGTCATGATCATGCCGCCTTACCATGGCGCCACGATCCGCATCGGCGAGCGTGGCATCGAGGAGTTCTACCGCACCGTGTCCGATGCGATCGGCATTCCGATCATGATCCAGGACGCGCCGGTCAGCGGCACGCCGCTGTCGGCGCCGTTTCTCGCGCGCATGGCCCTTGAAATCGAACATGTGTCGTACTTCAAGATCGAAGTGCCGCAAGCAGCAAACAAGCTGCGCGAACTCATCCAGTTGGGCGGCGACGCGATCGTGGGACCGTGGGACGGCGAGGAAGCCATTACGCTGATGGCCGATCTCGATGCGGGCGCAACGGGTTCGATGACGGGCGGCGGCTATGCGGACGGCATCCGCCTGATCGTCGACGCCTATGCGGCCGGCGACACCGAAGCGGCCGCCGCGCACTATGAGCAGTGGCTGCCGCTCATCAACTACGAAAACCGCCAGGGCGGTCTCGCATCGTGCAAGGCGTTGATGAAGGAAGGCGGCGTGATCCGCTCGGACGCGGTGCGTCATCCGCTGCCGGCGATGCATCCCGCCACGCGCGAAGGATTGCTGAAGATCGCGCGGCGGCTCGATCCGCTGGTGCTGCGCTGGGGCAAATAAAGCGCGGCGACGGCAAGCGGCTGGACGCGGACCGGCGATTGCCGCTACGCTAGCCGCCATGGAAAACTTTTACGAAGCCACTGTCGCTCGCCCGTCTGCTTACGCGCCGCTTGCCGGCCGGCAAAGTGTTGACGTTTGCATCGTTGGCGGCGGGCTTGCGGGACTTTCTACGGCACTGGGGCTTGCCGAGCGCGGCGTCCGGAATGCGGCCGTGCTCGAAGCCCGGCAAGTCGGTTTCGGCGCATCCGGGCGCAACGGCGGCTTTGTGTTCGGCGGCTACAGCCTCGATTGTGCCGATCTGGTCCGAACGCTGGGCGCGGCTCGCGCGCGCGAGCTGTACACGCTCACCATCGACGCGATGGATCTGATGCGCGCGCGCATCGCACGCTATCGCATGGATTGCGACGCGACCGACGCTGGCGTGATTCTCGCGAACTGGTTCGACGAGCCGACACGACTCGACATGCAGCGTCGCCTGATGCGTGATTCGTTCGGCGTCGATTGGGAACCGCTGACCGCAGAGCAGCTTGCCTCGCAATTGAAGACGCGCCGTTATCACGGCGGCCTTTTCGAGCGCAACGCGTTTCACTTTCATCCGCTGAAATACGTGCTCGGCGTCGCGCACGCAGCGGCCAATGCAGGCGTACAGATTCACGAGCAGTCGCCTGTGGTGCGTTTGCAGCGCGACGGCGCAGGCTTTATCGTGCATACGCCGCAAGGCGCCGTCGACGCGCGGCATGTGGTGATGGCAGGCGGCGGTTATGCGCGCAACGTGTACGCGAAAGTTGAACGCGCGGTGCTGCCCATTGCCACCTACGTGATGGCGACCGAGCCGCTCGGCGCGCGTCTGCAGAGTGCGATCGGCACGCGTGCGGCCGTCTACGACACCCGCTTCGCGTTTGACTACTACCGGCCTTTGCCCGACACACGCATTCTATGGGGCGGTCGCATCTCGGTACGCGACCGCGCGCCGGAGATTATCGCGGGCTTACTGCGGCGCGATCTGCTGAAGGTGTATCCGCAACTGCACGACGTGCGCGTCGATTATGCGTGGGGCGGCCTGATGAGCTACGCGCGTCACAAGATGCCGCAAATCGGCCGCAGCGTGGACGGCGTCTGGCATGCCGTCGGTTTCGGCGGACATGGCATGGCGCCCACTACTGTCGCGGGGGAATTGCTGGCCGCGGCCATTGCGGGCGAGCGCCCGGTGCCCGAAGCGTTCGCCGCATTCGGCCTCACGCCCGCCTACGGTGCGCTCGGTCTCGCGGCAGCACAGTTGACCTACACCGCAATGCAAACGCGCGATGCGTTCGCAGCGCGTCGCCGGCGGGTTCGCAGCTCCGCTTGAAACGGCGTGCACATGAGCTGGCTTCGGGCTGCATCGTGAGAAACATCGACGCAGGACGCGACGCGTCGAAACGTGCAGAAACGCGCCGAAACACGCGCGGAAGCCTGTTTTACGCATGCTAGAATGCGCCGTCACCGCCGCTCGAATAGCTCGAATACACAATGAAAAAGGGAAGCAAGGCCGCCGAATCCGATACCAACGGCATCCTGTCCGACGCGCCGCCTAAGGACGCGCGACGCAGCGACGCCCGACGTACCGACGCCCGCCGCAAGTACGACCCTGAGCAGACCAGGCGCAACATCCTCGACGTCGCGACGCAGGAGTTCTCCGCAATGGGACTGACGGGTGCGCGAGTCGACGCAATCGCGGAGCGCACGAATACCACCAAGCGCATGCTGTACTACTACTTCGGCAGCAAGGAAGGCCTGTATCAGGCGGTGCTCGAAAAAGTATATGGCGACATTCGCGCGCTCGAGCAGGACCTGCATGTGAGCGAGCTCGATCCTGTTGAAGGCATGCGCGCGCTCGTCGAATTCACGTTCGACTATCACGACCGCCAGCGGGACTTTGTGCGCCTCGTGACAATCGAGAACATCAACGGCGCGAAGTACGTCGAGCAGGTCAAGAGTTTCAAAGGCCGCAACGTCACCGTCATTCACACGATTGAAGACCTGCTGGCACGCGGCGTGGCGGCGGGCCAATTCCGTAGCGACGTCGACGCGATCGACCTGCATCTGCTGATCAGTTCGCTGTGCTTTCATCGCGTCGGCAATCGTCATACGTTCGGCACGGCGTTTGGCCGCGATCCGTCGCATCCGCGATTGCGCGCGCGTCATCGCGCGATGATCGTGGATGCTGTCTTGCGTTTCGTACGCAAGGAAGACTGAGGCGCATCACGCGCGCTTGCCAATGCGAAACGGGACGTGGCCTGCGCCACGTCCCGCTTTTTATTGTCCTGGCATTTGCACTGGCACCAGCGCCCGCGCTCAATCCACCAGCACGATCCGCTTGATGTCGCCGACAATGAAGATGTACGACAGTGCGCCAATCAGCGCCACGACGCCGATAAACACCAGCGCGCCGACAAACGATCCCGTCGCGGCCACGATGAAGCCGACCACGAGCGGCGTCACGATGCCGGCCAGATTCGCGGCGAAGTTGAAGATGCCGCCGGTGACGCCGAGCAGCCCTTCAGGCGCAATATCCGACACCAGCGTCCAGCCAAGCGCCGCCATGCCCTGCGCAAAAAACGCTACCGAAAGGATCGCAATCACGGCGACATTGCTTTCTACGTAGTTGGCGAGAATGATGGTCGACGCCAGCAGCAGACCGGCAATGATAGGCAGCTTGCGCGCGACGTTCGCTGACTTGCCGCGGCGCAGCAGCCAGTCGGAAAAGAGCCCGCCGAACATCACGCCGACCGACGCCGCGATGAACGGCATGATCGCGAAGAAGCCGATCTTCAGCCAGCCCATATGACGTTCCGTGGCGAGGTAGGTCGGGAACCACGTGAGAAAGAACACGAGCGTCGAGTTGCCGGCGAACTGGCCGAGACAGATGCCCGTCAGTTGACGATGCTTGAGCAGGCGGCCAATGGTGCGCCATTCGAAACCGCTTTTCGCAGGCGCTGTTGCGTTGCTTGCGGCGGCGGCAGTGTGCCGCTGCGTGAGGCCACCGCCTGCCTCGATATAGTCGAGCTCGGCCTGATTCGCCGACGGATGATCGCGCGGTTCGCGATACATCGACCACCAGACCAGACCGAACGCAATACCCACACCGCCCACGACATAGAACAGCGAACGCCAGCCGAATGCGCCCATCAGCATGAACAGAAAAGGGCTGAAGAAAGCGAGCCCGATATATTCGCCGACGGTGTAGGTGCCCGTCGCCATCGCGCGTTCGCTCTGCGGGAACCACGTGGCCACGACGCGGCTATTCGTCGGGAAGCACGGCGCTTCGGAGACGCCGAGACCGAGACGGAACACGAACAGCCCGGCAACGCCGTGCACGAGCCCTTGCGCGAGCGTGCAAAGCGACCAGAACGTCATCGACAGGAAATAGGTCAGCTTGCTGCCGAAGCGGTCCAGAAAAAGGCCCCCCGGAATTTGCGAAGCGACGTAGCTCCACGAGAACACCGAGAACAGCAGGCCCATCAGCGCGGCGTTGATGCCAAGTTCCTTGGTCAATTGCGGCGCGGCAATGCCGAGCACCGTACGGTCCAGATAGTTGATCATGGTGCCGACGGCGAGCAGCCCGAGTATCTGATAACGGGCATTGGAGCGGCGCGCCGTAGTGGCCCTCATGGTCGTATGCGCACCGGCCTGACTCTTTGCGTCGGCTGGACTGGATTGAATCGGTTGCGGCATGGGTTCTCGTCTCCTCTAACTGGTTAGGTGTCCGTCATTTACCGGCGTGCGCAACCGGTTAGCGTTCCAGCAACGACTGAAAATGGGTGTAGACGCGCTCGGCATCGGGCTCGCATCCGGTGAAGATGCGCATGGCGTCGACTGCCTGATACACCGCCATGCCGCCGCCCGTCAGCGTGCGGCACCCGAGCGCTTCGGCCGCCTGCAACAACGCGGTGCGAATCGGGAAATAGACGATATCCGCAACCCACAGACCGCGATGCAGCAATTCGGCAGGCAGCGGCAGTCCGGGCAGCTTGGCCATGCCGGTGGGCGTCGCGTGGATCAGGCCGTTGGCGGCGGCGAGCGTTTCGCCGAGCGCTGCGTCGGACGAGGCGCCCGCAGTGACTGTGCGGTCGGCAAAGCGCTTTTGCAGTTCCGCCGCGAGCGATGCGGCACGAGCCGCGTCGACGTCGAACAGGGTCAGCGTTTGCGCGCCCATGGCGAGCGCCGCATGCGCGACCGCTGCGCCCGCGCCACCCGCGCCCAGTTGCACGACGCGTTCGAGCGACACGTCGGGCAAGCCGCGTTGAAAAGCGCGGGCGAAGCCGGACCAGTCCGTGTTGTGGCCGATGCGCTTGCCGTCCTTGAAAAGCACGGTGTTGACCGCACCGAGCGCGCGGGCATCGTCGGACAATTCGTCGAGCAGAGGAATGACCGCCTGCTTGCACGGATACGTGATGTTCAAACCGTTGAAGCCCATGCGTTCGGCGGCAAGCAGCAGGTCAGGCAGTGCTGAAACGTCGAGCTTCAGCGCTTCGAGATCGATGCGGCGGTACACATAATGCAAGCCGAGCTGGCTGCCTTCTTCCTCGTGCATCGCGGGGCTCAGCGATCCGCCAATGCCCGAGCCGATCAGACCGACCAGATACGAATTGGCGCTGGCCTGCGCACTTGTTTGTGCATTCATTGGCGTGTTCATTTGGCCGCCCTATTCTTGAGGATGGTGGCCATCCGCTCGAGCGCGAGCACGTAGCCTTGCGTACCGCAACCCACAATGATCGCCTCCGCCACCGCCGAGACATACGAGTGATGCCGGAACGCCTCGCGCCGATGCACGTTTGAAATATGCACTTCGATGACGGGCTTTTCGATTGCTGCCAGCGCGTCGGCAATCGCCACCGACGTGTGAGTGTACGCAGCGGGATTGATGACGATGCCATCGGCCTTCGTGCGCGCCGCGTGCAGCCAGTCGATCAGTTGGTGCTCGGCGTTCGACTGACAGAAATCGACCGACAAATCGAGACGCTCGCCTGCGTCGCGGCAAAGCCGGGCCACGTCGTCCAGCGTCTCGGAGCCGTAGATGGCCGGCTCGCGTGTGCCGAGCAGGTTGAGGTTCGGCCCATTGAGGACCAGTACTGACGCGAAACTCATGATCGTCTCCTGTGGACCGGAATCAGCGCTTTAGCCTTCGATCCGAAGTTCGCGCTCCAGCGCACTGCTCCGTCTCATGCACAGCACTCGCTCCGCTCCCCTGCACCGTAGTTGCAAAAGTGGAACATGAAGCGCCCGGCCACGGACCCGCAACGCTTCTCAACATAGGGCGAAGTGTGCGCGCATGAGCCGTCCGCGTCATTCGGGGTTTATACGAATTTGTACCATCTAGTTAGTTTGTATATGCTGTCGAAAAATGCGCTTACTATGGGCAATTCTGGCTCACGTCTTGCTGAACAAGTAACGAACTAGCCCATTTTTCGCATCGCAACAATGTCTGCGGGAAAGCCGGCGCACCTACGATGCGCGTTCCCGGCAGCCGTCCGACTGTTTTTGCAGGAGCCGTTCATGCAACGTTCCATCGCCACCGTGTCGATCAGCGGCACCCTCGTCGAGAAGCTGACCGCGATTCAGGCGGCCGGCTTCGAGGGCGTCGAGATCTTCGAAAACGACCTGCTGTATTTCGACGGCTCACCCGCCGACGTGCGGCGCATCGCGGAAGACCTCGGCCTGAAAATCATGCTGTTTCAGCCGTTTCGCGACTTCGACGGCGTGAGCGCCGAGCGCCTCGCACGCAATCTCGACCGGGCGAAACGCAAGTTCGACGTGATGCACGAACTCGGCACAGACCGCATTCTGGTGTGCAGCAATGTGTCGCCAGACACCATCTGCGACGACGCGCTGATGACCGAGCAGCTCGGCGCGCTCGCGCTGGTGGCCGAGGCGGCCGGCGTGATCGCCGGTTATGAGGCGCTCGCGTGGGGCAGGCATGTCAAGACCTACCGGCACGCGTGGAAGCTCGTGAACGCGGTGAACCACCCTAATCTCGGACTCGTGCTCGACAGCTTCCACACGCTGTCGCTTAACGACAGCGTCGAGGGCATCGCGGATATTCCGGGCGAGCGCATTGCGTTCGTGCAGATCGCCGACGCGCCCAGGCTTGCCATGGACGTGCTCGAATGGAGCCGCCATTACCGCTGCTTTCCGGGCCAGGGCGATTTCGACGTCGTGAACTTCACGGCTCAGGTCGTCAAAGCGGGCTACAACGGCCCGCTTTCGCTGGAAATTTTCAACGACGGTTTTCGCGCCGCGCCCACCACGATTACCGCCGCGGACGGGCATCGTTCGCTGCTGTTTCTCGAGGAGCAGACGCGAGCGTTGCTGGAAAGCGGGCGGCAACCGGTGGGCGAGCTTTACGAGTCGCCGGCGGCGCCCGCGCACGTCGGCTATCAGTTCCTGGAATTCGCCGTGGACCACACCACCCGCGCGCATCTCGCGGATTGGCTCGGCAAGCTGCGCTTTCGCCAGGCAGGCCAGCATCGTTCGAAAGATGTGACGCTGTATCAGCATGGCGCCGCTTCGATCGTGCTGAACGCTGAGCCTGATTCGTTCGCCAATGCGTTCTTCCAGCAGCACGGTTTGTCGCTGTGCGCATCGGCGTTTCGCGTCGACGACGCGAAGCAGGCGTTCGAGCGCGCCGCCGGCTTCGGCTATGCGCCGTTCTCCGGTCAGGTCGGCCCGAACGAACGCGTGCTGCCCGCGGTGCAGGCGCCGGACGGCAGCCTGAATTATTTCG
This sequence comes from Burkholderia sp. WSM2230, assembly GCF_000472445.1. GTDB lineage: Bacteria > Pseudomonadota > Gammaproteobacteria > Burkholderiales > Burkholderiaceae > Paraburkholderia. Next base: position 471,363 of record NZ_AXAJ01000001.1, on the reverse strand, counting down.
TCGACGAAACTCCCGACCAGCCCACGCTGTTCGAAGCCGATTTCGTGCTCACGGACATCAACGGGCCGGCGGAAGTCGGCCCGCTCAGCCGCATCGATCACGTGTGCCTCGCGGTGCCGGCGAATTCGCTCGATACATGGGTGCTGTTTCTGCGCACGGCGTTCGGCTTTCAGGCCGAGCCCGGCGTGCTCGTGCCCGATCCGTATGGTCTCGTGCGCAGCCGCGCGCTGCGCAGCCGCGACGGTTCGGTGCGCGTGGTGCTGAACGCATCCGTGGATCACCATACGGCGGTGGCGGAAGCGCTGCACACCTATCACGGCTCGGGTCTGAACCACGTGGCGTTCAGTACGGGCGACATTTTCAGCGCGATTCCCGAATTCGTCGCCGACGGCTTGCCGGTGCTGCGGATCCCACGTAATTACTACGACGATCTCGCCGCCCGTTATGCGCTGCCGGATGAGACGCTCGAAGCGCTGCGCGAGCACAACATCCTCTATGACCGCGACGAGCGCGGCGGGGAGTTTTTCCACGCTTATACGGAACAGCTCGATCAGCGCTTTTTCATGGAGATCGTCGAGCGGCGCGGCGGCTATGACGGCTACGGCGCGGGCAATGCTGCCGTGCGGCTCGCGGCGCAGGCGCAGCGGCGGAGATAAGCAGCGGAAAGAAGCGGCCGCGATAAGCTGGCCACCCGGGCACGCAGCATGCGCCATCGGCTGGGGGCGAGGCTTCGCCCGATATAATGACGCCTGATTCGCGGTCCGCGCCGCGCGGCTGTGCCGCCAGTTATGTCTGCGGCGGTGTCCGCGGTGGCTGTGTGCGGCCGCAACACGCTAACGCTGCCTCGGGTTCGCCCACACCCACCGCCCGCCGCATGAAACGCCAGGAGAGATATGAAGAAGTTTGCCGTAGTCCTGTCAGTTCCCCTCTTTCTCAGCGCTTGCGCCTACTTTCAGAAGAACCCGGACGCCGGCGAGCCGGTCACGGACACTACGACGCAGCGCTCGGTCAACGACGTCATCGCCTGCCTGACGCAACTGGCCTCCAACCACAATGCCGCGTTCAAATCCACGTCGATTCCGCAGGGCCAGATGCTGGACTTCGGCGATTCAAACGTGATCAAGGTGCGCAGCGACAATGGAGCGACCACTTACCGCTTCTATGCGGGCAAGCGACATGTCAACAATCTGTGGATCGAAACGGCCGCGAAAACCTGCGCGCCGTGAACCCGTCGAGTGTCGCCGGAAGCCCGCTGTTAACGGTTGGTAAGGCGTGTGAGTGCCATCTTCGTGTCACGGTGTTACAGGACAATGCTTCTTAAGAATCGTTTAAGACTTCGTCCCCATCATGCCTCGGACACTAACGCACGAGGTGCGCACATGAACCAGCCCGAACAGAATACCAACGACAACGCTGCGCCGGCGAGGCGTCCGACCATCCTGCGCCGTCTGCTGAGCCATCACGAACTGGCGACGCTGCTGCTCCTTCTGCACGCGCCGATCGACGCCTCCGCCAAACCCGAGATTCCGCAACTCCACGAAGCCGGTCTGATCGAAACCATTTCGAACGAAGCAGGCGGCTCGCGCATCCGCTTGACGCCCGAAGGCAATGCCGTGCTGCGCGGGCTGGGCGTCAAATAACGCACGCTTACGCCTGCCATACGCCGTATCCCGCTTCGCGTAGTCCAATCGCCAATTCCACTTCCATGTCCTGTGCGCCGCGATACGGCATGGGATTGAACACCTCGTACAGTTCAGGCAAGAGGCGCAAGCCGTAGTCGCGCACGTAGCGATTCGCCTGAATGCCGGCCTTGTGCCGGTCAAAGCGCAGATCGGGATCGAGCCCGGTCATCCCCACATACACGCACGGCTTGTCGAACCGGTAGTCAGGATTTGCGCGACGAAAGCGCGCCTCGTTCCAGACCTTGTCGTCGAGCGCGACGACGTACACGTAATAGTGATGCTTGCGGCGAACCATAAGCCAAGGTTCAGTTTGTTGACGTGCCGTGCAGCAGCATCCGGTATTCGGTCGGCGTGACGCCGACAGTCGCCTTGAATTGCCGCGTGAACGCGCTGTGATCGGTATAGCCGCATAGCGCGGCGACGTCGGTGACCTTGTCGTGCGAAAGCAGCAGCGCGGTGGCGGCATCGAGCCGCGTTTTCAGCAACACCTGGCGCGGCGTCAGATGAAACACCTTGTGGAAATAGCGCTCGAGCTGCGCGACCGACATATCCGCCATTACGGCCAGCTGCTTCAGGTTCAACGGCTGCACGTAGTTTTCCTGGATGAACTGCACCACCGCCGCGAGCCTGCTGTAGGCGGGATGGCTACTTTCGTCCGCTCTCAGATCGCGTGAGATGCCGGCCAGCCCGATAACCTTTCCCGCCGCGTCGCGCAGCGGCTGCTTGCTCGTCAGACACCAGCCCGGCTGACGTCCCGGATAAAGGTGCAATTCGAGCTGATCGATCATCTGATTGCCGACGTGAATGACGCCTTCGTCCTGTGCCGTATAAATGCGGCCGAAGCGGCGCGGGAACACGTCCTCGGCCGTCTTGCCGAGGAGCGCTGCCTTCTCCTTGAAACCGCAGCGCGAAGCGAGCGTGCGGTTCACGAGCGCGTAGCGCGCGTCGGCGTCCTTCACGAAGAACACGACGTCGGGCAGCGCGTCGAACACCGGCTCCAGCTGCCTGAAGTGCGACAGCATGCCGGACAACGTTGTTTCCTCAGGTGAGAACGGATGAGCCAGCGTGTTCATCGTGCGGGTCCCGTGGGTCCGAGCCGTTTATGAGAGCATGCGCAAGCGCTGCATGCGTCGGCGCCTGGCTGTGTGGTCGTTTGATTCGCGGTGCATGCGCCGTCGATTATAAAGCCCACATTCGCCGCCAATAAGCGCACCTTGGCGACGATTCGCGCGCGTTATTCGGCCCTCGGCCGCTGGGCGCCCGCTGCCATCAGCGTGCCGATCTGCGCGGGACTGAACGGCGGACGCGGCGCCGCCGGAGGCCAGCCGAAGTACACGTTCGCAGCGGTCCCGCACACTTTCCCCTGGCAGGCGCCCATTCCGCAGCGGGTATGCAGCTTCGCGTCCCGCCAGCTGTTGAACACGCGCACTTCGCCGACGCTGACGTCCTCGCAACGGCACAGCAGCGTGTCGTCGGCGGGCGGCGTGCGCGCGGCCGGCTGCAACGCGAAAGCCGTTTCGACGCTAGCCGCGAAGCGCCGCCAGCGCGCCCGTTGGGCGTGCAGTGCGCTGCAATCCCGCGTTGCGCCGCTCGCCGCCAGGCCGGCGAGTTCGCCTTCGACCGCAGCCAGTTCCGCGCCGCCCACACCGGTGCACTCGCCGGCCGCGAATACCCCGTCGACGGACGTGTGCTGCGCGCCATCGACCACAATGCCGCCCTTTTCGTCGATCGCACAGCCGAGAGCTTGTGCAAGCGTGACGTTCGGCACAAGCCCGAAGCCGCACGCGACGCGCTCGCAATCGAGCGTGACACGGTGCTCGCCGCGCAGAATCGTGACCTGTTGGACGCGGCCCTCGCCGCGCGCCGCCTCGACCATGCTGCTGGTCCAGTACTGCACGCCGGCGAAACCGCGCGTCATGCTGATGGCCTGCCGCAACTTCGCCGGTTCACGCAGCAGCGACGCGCCAAAGCGCGCGACATGCGCGGCCGGCGCCTGCTCGACCACCGCGAGAACCCGCGCGCCAGCGGCGCGCGCGGTGGCCAGTGCGGCGATCAGCAATGGACCGCTGCCCGCAATCACAACCCGCTCGCCGCGCACCGGCATGCCGCCCTTGATCAGCGCCTGAAGCGCACCCGCGCCGGTCACGCCAGGCAAGGTCCAGCCGGCAAACGGCAGCAAGCGCTCGCGCGCGCCGGTCGCGAGAATCAGCCGCGTGTACGTGATGCACACGCCGCCCTGTTCTGCCGATTCAACCAGCAGCCCGCGCGGCGCAAGCGGAGCGACGACGCGCGTCGACGGAAAACGGCTGACGTTGCCGCGGAGGTTCAACTCGGCAAGCACAGTTCGTAGCGGCGCCTGCTGCAAGCCGCGCGGACCTTGACGCCAGATCTGGCCGCCGGCGCGCGGGTTGTCGTCGAGCAGCGCGACGCTCGCGCCTTCGCGCGCCGACGCAAGCGCGGCATGCAGGCCGGCCGGGCCGGCGCCTATTACGATGACGTCGAAGTGCTGGGTCACGATGGGTCCGGCTTTACTTGTTGCATGACGTGCGGCTCGACGCAGAGGCACGGGGGCGGAGTCGCGGGGGAGCGGTGAGCCTCGCGAGTGCGTGCGTTGGGGGTGGCGAGGCCGTTGAGATTCCGTGCGGCGTGCGTGGCCAGGCCGTTGAGACTTCGTGCGCCGCGGCTGGCGAGGCCGTTGAAACTTCGTGCGTCGTGCGTGGCCAGGCCTTTGAGACTCCGTGCGTTGCGGGTGCCGAGCCCGCCGAGCCGCCGTGCGTCGGCGTTGGCGAGCCCGCCGAGCCGCCGTGCGTCGGCGTTGGCGAGCCCGCCGAGACTCCGTGCGTCGCGCGTCGTGGGAAAGGCATCAAGACTCCACGCGTCGCGCGCGCCCACGCCGAGCACGGCTGACCAGCCTGCGTGGACACACTCCCAAACTCGCACCTCATCGCGTCTGCGCCTTCTGCGTGCGCACCCTCTGGCCGTCGCGGCAAAGCGTCTGGCACGCCAGCGCATGCGCGCGGCCGTCTATCGTCACGCGACATTCCTGACAAACGCCCATGCCGCAGAACGCGGCACGCGGCTCGCCGCGCACGGACACGCGCGTGCCGCTCGAGGCGCCCGCGAGAACCAGCGCGGCCGCGACCGTCGTGCCGGCGTCCACTTCGATAGCGACGCCGTCGATGCTCACGCGAATGCGCGCCCTGCCGCTCTCACTCATGCGTCACCTCGTGCGCGAACCGGCCCGGCAGATAAGGTTCGACAGAAATCGCCGCTGCATTGCCGACGATTTGCGCGGCAAGCAGCTTCGCCGTCGCAAGCGAGGTCGTCACGCCCAAACCCTCGTGACCGACGGCAAGCCACACGCCGGGAGCACGATCGCCGGCCGGACCGATCAGCGGCAAGCCATCCGGCGAAGCGGCCCGAAAACCGGTCCATGCGCGAATGCCGTTGAGTTGCGGCAGCATCGGCAGATAATGCGCCGCGCGCTTCAGCATGTGCGCGAGCACAGGCATTTCGACGGCGGGGTCTGTGGTGTCGAACTGGCGCGACGAGCCGATCAGCACTTGTCCCGTGGTGCGCGGTTGCGCATTGAACGCGACGGATGTGCCGCTCGCATGGTGCGCGCTCCTGATATACCCGAGCTCAAGCAGTTGATGATGGATCAGTTCGGGATAGCGGTCGGTGATCAGCAGGTGGCCTTTCTTCGGCTGCAGCGGCAGCGCCGGTATCAGCTCGCGGGCGCCCATGCCGTTCGCGACGATCACGCGCGCCGCGCTGCACCGCTCGCCGTTTGCCAACGTCGCGCTGCCCGCGTCGACGGAAACGACTGGCGCGCCGAGCCGCACGCTGATATTTGTGCACGCGGGCGATTGAGTCAGCAGCCAGTCGGCAGCGGCCGGTGCGTACACGATACTGTCGTGCTCGATGCGCAATCCGCCGACAAGCGACGCAGCCGCCGCCGGCTCAGCTTCGCGCAGCGCAGGCGCGTCGAGCAGTTGCGCCGCAACGCCGTGCGCCTGATAAGCGGCATGCATGGCGCGGGCGGCTTGCCATTCTTCGTCGTCGGCGGCCAGCCACAGCGTGCCGCAGCGCGAGAACGCATCACGCGCGCGCAGCTGGGGCGCGAGTTCCAGCCAGAGCTCGCGCGAATAGAGCGAGAGCGCCAGTTCCGCGGGCGAGTCGTTCATCACGACGATATGGCCCATGCCGGCCGCGGTCGCGCCACCGCCGATACCTTGCGCGTCGAGCACCTCGACGCGCATGCCGAGCGCGGCGAGTTCGGCCGCGCACGCCGCGCCCACGATGCCCGCGCCGACGATCAAGGCATCCGCCGTCATGCCGTGCGGATGCCCCATGCGAACGGATCGCGCTCGTCGAAGCAGAGGCGTCCTTCCGCCGTGACATGCGCATGTCCGGTGATGGTCGGAATCACGCGGACGCCGTCGCCCGCATGCCGATAGCTCGCCTCGAACACGCTGCCGATAATGCTCTCCTGCCGCCACCGCGCGTTTTCGGCGAGCTTGCCGTCCGCCGCGAGGCACGCCACCTTGGCGCTAGTGCCCGTGCCGCACGGCGAGCGGTCGTACGCGTTGCCCGGACAGAGCACGAAACTGCGGCTGTCAACGCCATCGCGCGAGCCCGGCCCGAACAGTTCGATATGGTCGATCAGCGCGCCGTCCGCGCCGGTGATGCGTTGCTCGATGAGCGCGTCGCGAATCGCGGCGCTGAAGGCCGTCAACTCAGGAATGCGCGCCGCCTCGAGCGCATGGCCATGCTCCGCGACAAGAAAGAACCAGTTGCCACCCCAGCCGATATCGCCCGTCAGAACGCCATGACCGGGCACGTCCACTTCGACGGCCTTGCGATAGCGGTACGCCGGCACATTGCGCACCGCCACGCTGCCATCTTCGTTGAGCGTGGCTTCCACGACACCGACGGGCGTCTCGATCCAATGACGCCCCGGCCCGATCCGTTCCATATGCGCAAGCGATACCACGAGGCCGATCGTGCCGTGCCCGCACATGCCCAGATAGCCGACGTTGTTGAAAAAGATCACGCCGGCCGCGCAGGACGGGTCGTCGGGCTCGCAAAGCAGCGCGCCGACCACCACGTCTGAGCCGCGCGGTTCGGTGACGATGCCGGCACGCCAGTCGTCAAACTGGCTGCGAAAAACCTCGAGCCGTTGCGCGAGCGTTCCGCCGCCGAGATCCGGGCCGCCGGACACGACGAGGCGGGTCGGTTCACCGCCGGTGTGGGAGTCGATGATATTGAGCGTTTTCATGACGCACATGGTAGGAACGGCGCACGCCCGAGTCTTGGTGCGCCTGCGCGTGGATTGTGACGATTCCGGCATAGGCGGCGAATTGCTAAGCGGCGTGTTGCCAGGGCCCGCGATATTGTGTTCGGCGATGACGACGCCTCGCGTCAGGAGTTCGCGAGCATGGGCGGCTGCGGGTCCTGCAATACGCTGCACTGGACTTACAGCCGATCTGCACGGCACTAGCCGCGCAGTTGCAGCGGTCCGGTAACCAGAAGCGGCGGGAAGTCCGGCGCGGCGGACCTCATCGGCATTGTGCCGAAATCGTCACCCACCGCGCGCGATTCGCGCAAGACGGCGGCATTTTCGCTGCTTACACTGCGCTTTACTCATCACATTCGGGAGAGCAGTCGTGGCGCATATCTGGAAAGGCGTATTGCCGGCGGTCACCACCAAGTTCAACGCGGATTTCAGCATAGACCGCGCGTGGACCGCCAGGAATATCGAAGCGCAGATCGACGCGGGCGTGGACGGCATCATCGTATGCGGGTCGCTCGGCGAAGCATCCACGCTCTCACTCGACGAAAAGCTGCAGGTGCTCGACATCGCCGTAGAAGCGTCGCGCGGCCGCGTGCCGGTGCTTCTGACGATCGCAGAAAACAGCACGCTCGACGCCTGCCGCCAGGCCGAAGCCGGCAGCCGCCGCGGCGCCGCCGGTTTCATGGTGCTGCCGGGCCTGCGCTACCTGTCGGACCGGCGCGAGACGCTGCAGCATTTTCGCAGCGTCGCCGACGCGAGCGCGTTGCCGCTCATGATCTACAACAATCCGCTTGCGTACGGCGTGGACATGACGCCCGAGATGTTCGCGGAGATCGCCGACGAGCAGAAGATCGTCGCGATCAAGGAATCGTGCGGCGACGTGCGGCGCGTGACCGATCTGATCAACGCGGTCGGCGACCGCTTCGCGATTCTGTGCGGCGTCGACAACCTCGCGATGGAAGCCATGCTGATGGGCGCACATGGCTGGGTGGCCGGTCTCGTGTGCGCGTTTCCGCATGAGACGGTGGCGATCTACAGGCTGCTGAAAGCCGGACGGCTGGAAGAAGCGCGGGCGATCTACCGCTGGTTCGCGCCGTTGCTCGCGCTGGACGTATCGCCGAAGCTGGTTCAGAACATCAAGCTCGCCGAAACGATGGTGGGACTCGGCACGGAGCCGGTGCGCCCGCCGCGCCTGCCGCTAGTGGGCGATGAGCGCGCGGCTGTTGAGGCCTTGATCCGCAGGTCGCTCGAAACGCGGCCGGAATTGCCGCGCCTCTGAGCGCGCGCGAAGGCTTCAGGCCGCCTGCTGTGCATGCACGGAATCGTCGTGACGCAGATGCAGCAGCTTGTAGCCGCTCTTATATACCGGCTGCAGGCGAAACTCGTTTTGCGGCTCGATTTCGAGCAGCAGACGCAGCCGCGACACATGGCTGTCGATGGTGCGGGTGAACTCGCGGAATTCGCGCCCCCACACCATCGCGAAGATGTGGTCGCGCGACATCACGCGGCCGATGTTCGAAAAGAACAGTGAAGCCAGCCGGTACTGCGTGCCGGACAATGCGACCGGCTGGCCGCGCAGCATCACGATCTGGCGATGCGTGTCAAAGCGGTACGGGCCCACGTCGAAGCTCGCGGTGCCGAAGCGCTCCGGATAGGCGCGCCGCAGCAGGGCCGACACGCGTTCGCGAAACTCCGCCGGGCGCAGCGGCAGCGCGACGTAGTCGTCGGCGCCGTTGACGAACGCGCGTACCGTGCTCTCCTCCGACGTCTCGCGCGACACGAAGATCACCGGCACGCGGTCGCCGCCGACCGCGCGCGCCGTTCTCAGCACCTCGGTGCCGGACAGACGGGTGCCGTGCCAGTCCAGCACCAGCAGATCAACCGTGGATCGGGCCAGCGCTTTCGACATGGTCAGGCCGTCGTCGTAGCCCGCGCAGGTATGGCCGGCAGCCGTCAGGACTTTTTCGATCGACAGACGCACGACGGGATCGCGTTGGAGTATGGCAATACGCATGGGATAGCTCTTAACAATGGCGTGGACGCGATTCTCGAAGGCCCACCGTCCCTATCCCATAGGATCAATCCTAATTTAGCGACTGCTCAGACGAATCCGTTCGACAAACGGCCAACGGACTACAACGGCCTACGCCTGCCCCCGCGCGCCGTTGTCCGGGAGGACCCAAGCGCGGCCTCGGGGGAACTTTCCCAATCTAATTAAGCACTTCCCGAAACAGCTCGCTTCGATCCTGTAAAATCGCACGCTGGCTTCTTTCGTCATCGCGCCGCCCTACCCGGGCCGGCGCGCCGGTGTCCCGCGCTCTACCCAGCCGTTTCCACACTTCTCGCCGACGACCGCCGTTTTTCCACGCCACACGTGGTTTTCCCATTCAAGACAACGACATAGCAATGCAAGCGACAAATCTGGGTGGAGCGCAGGCTGTCACCCCACGCCCGCTTGGGCGCAGCGACTATAAAACGCTCGGCCTCGCGGCACTGGGCGGCGCGCTCGAGTTCTACGACTTCATTATCTTCGTGTTTTTTGCGCCGGCAATCGGCCAGTTGTTCTTCCCGGCCGCGATGCCCGACTGGCTGCGGCAGGTGCAGACCTTCGGCATCTTCGCCGCGGGTTATCTGGCGCGGCCGCTCGGCGGCATCATCATGGCGCACTTCGGCGACCTGTTTGGCCGCAAGCGCATGTTCACGCTTTCCGTGCTGCTCATGTCCGTGCCGACGCTGATGATGGGCCTTTTGCCCACCTACGCCAGCATCGGCGTGATGGCGCCGGTTCTCCTGCTGTTGTTTCGCGTGATGCAAGGCGCGGCGGTCGGCGGCGAAGTGCCCGGCGCGTGGGTGTTCGTCTCCGAGCACGTGCCCGAGCGGCACGTCGGCTACGCGTGCGGCACGCTGACGGCCGGCCTCACGGCGGGCATCCTGCTCGGCTCGCTGATCGCTTCGGCGGTGAATCGCAATTTCGCGCCCGCGGAAATCGCCGATTACGCGTGGCGAATTCCGTTTCTGATCGGCGGCGTGTTCGGCATGTTCTCGGTTTACCTGCGCCGCTGGCTGCATGAAACGCCCGTGTTCGCCGAACTCAAGCAGCGCAAGGCAATTGCCGCCGAGGTGCCGCTCAAGGCCGTACTGCGCGATCACGGCCGCGCGGTGATCGTGTCGATGCTGCTCACGTGGATGCTGTCCGCCGCCATCGTCGTCGTGATCCTGATGACGCCGACGCTGCTGCAAAAGCAGTTTCATGTCGCGCCGGCCACCGCGCTGCTCGCAAACTGCGTGGCGACGCTGTGCCTGACGATCGGCTGCGTGATGGCCGGCTCGATTGCCGGCCGCGTCGGCGCGGGGCGCACGATTTTCATCGGCGGCCTCGCGCTGGCGGTGATCTACTACGAGATGTTCCGGCAACTCGCCGTCGACACGTCCGCGCTCGTGCCGCTGTACGGCGCAGCGGGCCTTTTCGTCGGCGTGATCGGCGCGATTCCGTTCGTCATGGTCAAAGCCTTCCCGCCGGTCGTGCGTTTCTCAGGCATCTCGTTTTCGTACAACGTCGCGTATGCGGTGTTCGGCGGACTCACCCCGATTGCCGTATCGCTGATGATGAAATCCAACCCGATGGCCGCGCCGCTGTACGTCGGCGCGATATGCGTGCTGGGCGCACTGACCACGCTGTTCATCAAGGACGCGCCGAAAAAGCGCTGATCCGGCGCTTGCGGGTCGTGACGCGGACGGCGCGCCTTCGGGCGCGCCGTTTTGGTTTTCATTTGTGCCGGCGCGGGCCGCTGCCGCCCGCCTTTCGTCCGACATCGACACTTCACGCCGCCCCGAAACATCGCGCGCCGTATCGGCCTACGATGTTCAGCATGAACTCCTTGAAAACATCCGTTTCGCCCGCCCTCGGCCGCGTGCTCGCGACTGTCAGCGTGGGCTTCGTCGTCACGCAGCTGGACGTGACCATCGTCAACATCGCGTTGCCGGAGATCGGCGCGAATCTGCACGCGAATGTCGCGGGCCTGCAATGGGTCGTCGACGCCTACACGCTCGCCTTCGCGGTGCTGATGCTGTCGGCCGGCGCGCTGGGCGACCGCTTCGGCACGCGCCGGCTGTATGCGGCGGGCATCGTACTGTTTGCGCTGGCCTCGCTCGCCTGCGGGCTCGCGCTCGACGCGCCCATGCTCGTCGCGGCGCGCGCGCTGCAAGGCGTCGGCGCGGCCGCGATGCTGCCGAATTCGCTGGCGCTGCTCAATCAGTCGTATGGACACGATCCGAAACTTCGCGCCCGCGCGGTCGGACTGTGGACCGCCTCTGGCGCGATCTCCATCGCGGCCGGCCCGGTGGCGGGCGGCCTGCTGATCGCGGCCTTCGGCTGGCGCAGCATTTTCCTCGTCAATCTGCCGATTTGCGCAGCCGGCTTTCTGGCGACGCTAGTGTGCATACCGCGCCCGCAAGGCGCTCGCCCCGCCTCGCCGGACGCCGTGAAGACCGACGCAAACCCGCGCAGCATCGATCTGACCGGCCAGTCGCTCGCGGTAATCGCATTGACCGCGTTTGTCGCCGCAGTGATCGAATGGCGGCCGCTCGGACTGAGTCATCCGCTCGTCACGGGCGGCTTCGTGCTGGCGGCGCTCGCGGGCGGCGCGTTCGTCGCGGTCGAAGCTCGGGCGCGCGCGCCGATGCTGCCGCTCTCGCTCTTTAGCAAGCGCAGTTTCAGCGCGGCCGTGCTGTTCGGCATCTGCGTGAACATGACCTATTACGGGATGGTGTTCGTGCTGAGCCTGTACCTGCAGCGGGCGCGCGGCTACACGCCGTTGCAGGCAGGCCTCGCGTTTCTGCCGTTGACGGGCGGGTTTCTCATTTCGAATGTGGCGAGCGGCTGGGTAGTCGGACGCTTCGGCGTGCGCGTGCCGATGATCGCCGGCGCGGTCACCGCCGGGCTCGGCTACGGCCTGCTGCATTTCGTCGATGCAAACACGCCGCTGATCGGCTTGCTGCTGCCGTTCCTGATGATTCCGTCCGGCATGGGGCTCGCCGTCCCGGCCATGACGACTGCCGTGCTTGCATCGGCGGAAGCGCGGCTGGCGGGCACGGCCTCGGCGGTGTTGAATACCGCGCGTCAGGCGGGCGGCGCCGTGGGCGTGGCAGCATTCGGCGCGCTCGCCAGCGGTTCGGCGCCGACGCAGATTGTCGCGGGCATGCAGGCGGCGACCGCGATCTCGGTCGGTCTGCTGGTGTTCGGCGGGGTGATGAGTTGCCTCGTGCATCCGCAGCCGCATTCGTCGACGCCGGCCAGGCGCGAAGCGGATTCTGTTGGGGTGGGCAATTCGCGGTGAGATGGGCCGGTTGTAGCTTGCCGGTTGTAGCTCGCCGGTTGTAGCTCGCCGGTTGTAGCTTGCCGGTTGTAGCTCGCCGCTTGTAGCTCGCCGGTTGCCGGCTGTGGCTTGTGCGGGTTGCGGTTGGCCGGTTACGCCTCTGCCGGTCGCGCAATTGCCGCCTGCGGTCCGCGTGCCGCGCGTCTGCCGCCCGGGTCCTTATCCGCCTCGCCGTGCCGTCCGTCCCCTTGCGACCCGCGCAAAAAAAGACCCCGGCGGCTCAAGGCCACGGGGTCGTCAACGGTAGGTCAAGCGGCAAATCCGGACCGCCACGCGCCTGGCATGTGAAGGCGCCAACGCGCTACAGCGCCGCCTCCTGAATCGTGCCGGTATTGATCGCGGCTTCGATCAGCCCTTCGTTTTGCGCCTTGGCGATGGCATCCGCGATCAGTTTTTCCGGCTCCTCGATTTCGGCCTTGATCGTGCCGAGGAACCCGGAGGCATCCAGAACCACCAGCGTTTTCGCGGAATCCGCGAGGCTGATTATCACGCGATGCGGCGTGGGCCCCTCGCCAAGACTCGCGCACAACTGCAGCACCTTGCCGCCAATGGATTGCTCGAAACTTTGAATCATATGTGCTCCCTTGATTGCAGCCGAATACGACAGCGAGGCAAAACCGGCGGGCTCGTCGGCCAAGCCGCGCTCAGAGGCCTAGCCCGCCGCGCGGCGCGCGGGCGCCGTCGATACTGATGCGCCCCGCGCCGGTCACGAACAGCAGCAGAAAACCACCGGCTATACCGATGTTTTTCCAGAAATGGATCACCATGTCGCGCTGCAACGCGGCCTCGGTCACGTTCCAGAAATCGTGGCCCAGCACGGCGGCGGCCACCGTGTATACCGCCATGATGAGCGCGAGCGGCCGCGTCTTGAAGCCGACCACCAGCAGCAGGCCGCCCAATGCCTCGACCACCACGCCGATGGGCGCGGCGATCTGTACGAACGGTACGCCCTTCGAATGCAGATAGCCGACAAAACCCGCATAGCCCAGCAGTTTCATCACACCGCCCCACAGGAACAGAACGGCGAGCGCAATACGCGCGATGAGAATAACGCCGGAATCGACGGGACGCGTCATGAGGTGCTCCTATAGATGAATAAGCAGCAGACCCGGCCGCAACGCCGCAGTTCCCGGATCTGCCTCCGAGCATATGTGGATTGCCGGCGCTTTCCAAGGCGGGCAAGCGCCTGATCGCCCCCGGATGACGCTCGCTGACGCAATGCGGGGGCGTCAGACTACGAACGCGGCGCGTCCGGCGCGAGGAGAACGCCCTTTGTGAACACGAAGCAGCCGTAACCGCGCTCTTCGCCCGTCGCAATCACGCAGTAGGCGTTGCGCGCGCGCTCGTAAAACGCGAAGCGCTCAATGGACGCAAACGACACCTCGCGGCCTTCAGCGGCATTCACCTCGATCTGCGCCTCGCGCTGCACCGCGGGAATGGTATGCGGCTCGCCAACCACTTCCATGCGCGACGCCGGTTGTTCGATGAACGTATCCAGCGGCATGACCGAGAGCACGGCGCGGACCGCACGCGGCGCGCTGGCGCCGTCCATACGAAGCAGCTTGCCGAGCACTGTGGAATGCGCGACGGAGTCGCCGGGAAAATTGGCGTCGCAAATCACGAGTTCGTCGCCATGACCCATGGAGCGTAGTGCATGCAGGATGTCGGCGTTGAGCAGGGGATCGAGATTTTTTAGCACTGTGTCTCCATGCAAGTTGCTTGCGGTTATTCGAATCGATTGCCTTGAACGCAACATGGCAAACGATTGTAGCAAGCAACGCCGCGCGCTTCGGCGAGATTCAATGTGCCGCGCAAGACCCGCTGGACACGCGCCGCAGGTTGGCGCGACAGCGCCACCGCAACCAGCCGATCACCGCGAGCAGCATCAGCCCGGTGCCGCCCAGCACCGGTTCGCGCCAGCCGAGCAACGCGGTGAACATGAACGCGCGCGCGCCGGCCAGAAGCGCAAAGCTGGCGATTGCGCCGCAGAGCGCGTCGAGGGCGTGTGCGAATCGCGCGAATCCGCGCACAGGCGAATGAGCCGTGACGCCAACGGGTTCGGGCATGATGGCCTCCGTGAAAGGTTGTCGGTGGCGATGGTGCCGGCGGTGAGCCTCAAGCCCCTGCGGGCACCTGATCCAGGAAGCCGGTCACCGTCTGCAGACGACCGTGCGCGTCGACCATGCCGAAGTCGGATCCCTTGACGATCGCCTCGCCGGCTGGCGTCACCAGTTCCCATGAAAAGCGCAGGCGGTTGCCGAAACCGTCGACGTCGGTTGAGCGTCGAAACGTGTGGCCGGCAAAGCGCTCCTGCACCGCGCGGATCATCGCGTCGATACCGTCGTGGCCCGAGCCGGTCATCAGCGGATCGCGGTAGTCGGCGTCGCTTGCCCAGGTCGATGCGATCAACTCGCGGCGGCGCGCGCCGTCGGTCTCGTTCCATGCGTCGAAATAACGGTCGATCAGATTGGTATGCGCGTTCATCTCCTGCTCCTTTGACTTGAATGAGCGCTACGCTCGGCACACGGGTCGGGTGCGGCGGGCTCGGAGTGAAGATTCACGGTTTGCGCGACGTGAGTCGATTACGTCACAGGTAATGGATTGCCGCGGCGCTTTGGCTATCATCGGCGGCATGAACACACTTTCTCTTACGCAAGGCGCTCCTGCCGCGCCATCCACGGCTAGCCGCAGCGTCGGCGATCTGCTGCGCGAATGGCGCCAGCGTCGACGCATGAGTCAATTGCTGCTCGCCGCCGAAGCCGACATTTCGACGCGGCATCTGAGCTTTGTCGAATCCGGCCGCGCGATGCCGAGCCGCGAAATGGTGATGCATCTCGCCGAGCGCCTCGACGTGCCGCTGCGCGCACGCAACGCGCTGCTGGTCGCAGCAGGTTACGCGCCGCTGTTTCGCGAGCGTCCGCTGTCGGATCCGCAACTGAGCGCCGCGCGCGAGGCCGTCGAACTCGTGTTGAAGGGCCACGAGCCGTATCCCGCACTTGCCATCGACCGTCACTGGACGATCGTCGCCACCAACAATGCGCTCACGCCGCTGCTGGCGGGCGCCAGTCCCGATTTGCTGAAGCCGCCCGTCAACGCGTTGCGCCTGAGCCTGCATCCGGATGGCATCGCTTCGTCGATCGTCAACTGGCACGCGTGGCGCGAACATGTACTTGCGCGGCTGCAACGGCAAATCGACGTAAGCGCTGACGACACGCTCAGCGCCTTGCGCGACGAACTGGCCGCCTACCCGCCCCCGGCCGGCGCCGAAGCACCGGACGCCGGCGACAGCCCGCTCAACCAGATCGCGGTACCACTGCGGCTGCGCACGCCGCTCGGCGTACTGTCGCTTTTGAGCACGACGACGGTGTTCGGTACGCCGGTGGACGTGACGCTGTCCGAACTCGCGATTGAAGCGTTCTTTCCGGCTGATCCGGAAACTGCGGCAGTCTTGCGGGATTCCGCGGGGAAGCAGCGCGCGGACGGGGCCGCCGTCGAACAGACAGCTGGCGGCGCCTGAGGGCGTGCTCGTCTGCGCGATCAGGCGCTACGTGCTATCTTTTTTGATTCACATCGCTTATTCGCCTCGGTTGAGGGCTTGGGCTGAGGGCCTCGACTGAAGGCCTCGACTGAAGGCCAAGCCTGAGCGCCTGGCGTGAGCGTTTGCCCCAGCGCCCAGCCCCATCGCGAAACAACACCCGCAAGCCATCACCACGCGCGGCCCGTCCGCCCATTCATCATGTCCGACCTCTCGACCTCCCTCTCCCGCCGCCCGCTCCGCCGCTTCGATCTCAACTGGAAACCGCTTGCCGCGGCGCTTCTACTCATCGCGCTGGGCGCCGTCTACCTGGCGCAAGCGGTCAGCGGCCGTCAGGCCGCGCTGTATATAGTCGGCGCGCTGCTCGGCATGTCGCTTTATCACGCGGCGTTCGGCTTCACGTCGGCCTGGCGCGTATTTATCGCCGACGGCCGCGGCGCCGGGCTTCGCGCGCAAATGCTGATGCTCGCCATAGGCGTCGTCCTGTTCTTCCCGACGCTGGCCTCGGGCAGCCTGTTCGGGCATCCGGTCGTCGGATTGGTGGCACCCGCCGGCACCTCCGTGCTGGTCGGGGCTTTCATGTTCGGCGTCGGCATGCAGCTCGGCGGCGGTTGCGCGTCGGGCACGCTCTACACGGTCGGCGGCGGCAGTACGCGGATGATCGTGACGCTCGCGGCATTTGTAACCGGCTCGGTCGTGGCGACCGCGCACATGCCGTTCTGGACCGCACTACCGTCGTTGAAGCCGCTGTCGATGGTCAATACGCTCGGCGCGGGCGCCGCGATTGCACTGAATCTGGCCATTTTCGCGGCCATCGCGGCGCTGACCGTATTCGTCGAACGGCGCCGGCACGGACGCCTCGTCAACGAGCCCACGCGAGCGCCGCGCGCCTCGCCGTGGCTGCAAGGGCCGTGGCCGCTCTTTGTCGGCGCGATCGCGCTCGTGCTGCTCAATTTCGCGACGCTCGCGCTGTCGGGCCGCCCGTGGGGCGTCACGTCCGCGTTCGCGTTGTGGGGCGCCAAGCTCTTTGCCGCGCTAGGCGTGGACGTCGCCAACTGGCCGTACTGGGCGACCCGAGCAAACGCGGGCGCGCTCGCAGCGCCTGTTACACATGACGTCACCACGGTGATGGACGTAGGCATCATCCTCGGCGCAATGGCCGCCGCGGCACTCGCCGGGCGTTACGCGCCGGTCTGGAAGGTGCCGGGGCGCTCGCTCATCGCGGCGGTGGTCGGCGGCCTGATGCTCGGCTACGGGGCGCGCCTCGCCTACGGTTGTAACATCGGCGCCTACTTCAGCGGCATTATCTCGGGAAGCCTCCACGGCTGGCTGTGGCTCGTCGCCGCTTTTGCTGGAAACGTGCTCGGCACGCGTCTGCGGCCCGCCTTCGGGCTGGAGGTCGAGCGCGTGCGCAGCACCGGCTGCTGATCCTTACCCATAAGTTACAAAGTACCTCTGTTTGTAACTGGGTCCACTTCACCCAGTTACAACTCCGATTTGTCCCCAAAGCGCGAAAAGAATGCGGTATTAATTACACGACAGACATTGGGGTTTCCCTTTCTCGTTCATTCAGTCTTATTTACCGGTTGTGTGCACAACCAATGGCTGTTGCGCGGACGAGACGCCGAGGCGCCCACCCACAAGGGTTTTCATGGACCAAACGAGGCCCCTACGTGGCCGAAAACCCACGTAGCATGCTCTATTACAGGCCTGTGAAATTGTTACCGAAATTTGATGCATCTTTTCGATATATTTTTTCGAGAAGGGATTGATTTCTTGTTTTACCCTTCATACAATTCGTCCCAAGCTGTTACGAAATGTAACGCGATGTATCAAATGGTCGCCATCTGTAAGGGGTGACCCGTAGCCGAAGGACAACGTTTTCGGCGAGGCACAAGAGACATAACGGCGAAAAGCCGACTTAGTAATTCGGGGCTTCGGAAACAGAGAAAATGGACCGTAGCAGCGAGACGCTGGACTCAATCCGCGAGATTAACCTGTCGTACATCATGCTCGCGCAACGCATGTTGCGTGAGGACAAACCGGTCGGCATGTTCCGCCTCGGCTTGTCGTCGGAACTGGCTGATCTGCTTGCCGGGCTGTCGCTCGCGCAGATCGTCAAGCTGGCCTCTTCCGATCAGCTTTTGTGTTTCTTCCGCTTCAACGACCACTCGATGTTGTCGGCGTTGACGCAAACGACGAAGCACACCGCAGTTGCACCGACTCACGCGGCCATCCTGCTTGCAGGCCAGCCCGCCGAGCAATTTGCCTGATCGAGGTGACCGCGATGCAAAAGCGTAGCCTGACGGAAGACGCACAAGAAGTTTTTCGCGCCATCGCGCTGATCGAACTGGGCGCGCGCATGCAGGTGCTGGAGAGCGAGTTGACGCTCTCGCGCGATCGCATGATCCGCCTGTATCGCGAGGTGAAGGGCGTATCGCCGCCCAAGGGCATGC
Source organism: Burkholderia sp. WSM2230 (assembly GCF_000472445.1). Lineage (GTDB taxonomy): Bacteria > Pseudomonadota > Gammaproteobacteria > Burkholderiales > Burkholderiaceae > Paraburkholderia. The sequence continues at coordinate 453,019 of NZ_AXAJ01000001.1, read as the reverse complement.
TGCCGTTTTCGGCGGACTGGTACATGACGTGGCTTGCGAACATTCACGCGTCGCTGTTCTATAACACGTACCTGTTCCTGAAGAACGAAGCGCGCTGCTCGCATCTCGACGCGCTCACGAAGGGATATCGGCTGTATCTGGAGCACTGCAAGCACAGCGAAACCGAACCGGTGCTGGACTTGACGCGCGCCTGGACACTGGTGCGTTTCTTCGACGCCGACATTCTGCAGTTGACGAAGTGCTGCCGTTGCACCGGCAAGTTCGTCGCGCACAAGCACGATCTGCAGCACAACGTCGTGTGCGGCGCATGTCAGCCGCCTTCGCGCGCCGGCAAGACGAAGAAGGCCGCGGCCGCTCGCCAGGAAGCAATCGAAGCAACCCAGGTCGCCGAAGCCGCCTGATAGAGGCGACTCGCCTCACTCGCGATGACGGCTGGTCCCCCGATTCGTACCGAAGCCTCAAAGAAAAGTCCGCTCAGAACGATTTCTGCGCGGACTTTTTTGTTTGATCCTGTGTTGCGTGACGCTGCTTGGTTGTTTCAGGCGGCACGTTGCAATCGACCGCGCGACGGCAACCAGTGTCAGTCCACCAGTCCCACCGTCTGAAACACCAGCCAGAGATTCGCCGCGGTAATCACCGCAAACAGCGACCACGCGACGATTTGCGTGACAAGCGTATTCGCGAACTCGCCCATCAGCGAACGGTCGCCCGTCATGCGGATCAGCGGATAAAGCGCGAACGGCAATTGCAGGCTCAATACCACCTGGCTCGCGACGAGCAGCTTGCCGACCGCCCCGTTGCCGAGCATCTGCACGCCGACCAACGCGGGAATCAACGCGAGCGCGCGCGTGATGAAGCGCCGCTGCCAGCAGGGAATCTTCAGGTTCAGGAAGCCCTCCATGATGACCTGCCCCGCCACAGTGCCGGTGAAGGTCGAACTTTGCCCCGATGCAAGCAGCGTAATCGCGAACAGCACTGCCGCGAAGCCGGTGCCGACAATCGGCGCGAGCAGCCTGTAGGCGTCTTCGATTTCGGTGACCTGGTCATGACCGGTCGCATGGAAGGCGGCGGCCGCGAGAATCAGGATCGCCATGTTGATCATCAGCGCGAGCAGCAACGAAACAATGGTGTCGATGCGCGACATGCCGATTGCGGAGCCAATGCTCGCGGAATCCCGTTTGACAGCGCGCGTCTGCACGATCGACGAATGCAGATACAGGTTATGCGGCATAACAGTCGCGCCGAGAATGCCGATCGCGAGATACATCGGCTCGCGGGAATTCAGCGCCTGCCACGACGGAATCAGCCCTTGCGCCACCGACGGCCAATGCGGCTTCACCAGCGCGAGCTCGACGATATAACCAACGCCGATGGTCGCGATCAGCCCGAGCATGATTGCTTCGAGATCGCGGAAGTTCTTGCCCTTGAGGCCCAGTACGATGAGCGTGTCGAATGCCGTGAGCAGCACGCCCGTAGTGAGCGAGCACTTGAAGAGCAGGTGGAAGGCGAGCGCGCCGCCGAGCACTTCCGCGAGATCGCACGCGATGATCGACAACTCGGCCAGCAGCCATTGAAATCGCGCGACGGCCGGCGAATAGCGCGCTTTGGACAACTCGGCCAGATCGCGACCCGTGACGATGCCAAGACGCATGCTCAGACATTGCAGCGCCATTGCCGCGAGACTCGAGAGCATGACCACGAACAGCAGGCTGTAGCCGTAACGCGAGCCGGCTTCAATGTCGGTCGCCCAGTTGCCCGGGTCCATATAGCCGATCGAAACCAGCAGGCCTGGACCCGCGAACTGCAGGATCTTTTTCCAGAAAGGCGCGCCTTGCGAGACGGCGACCGAGCCTTGCACCTCGGACGGGCAAAAAGGCGCGGTTGCGGTGGTCGGTAGTTTGAACTGCAATCCGTGAGTCTCTTGAGGATGGATGAAACAGCGCAGACTGGCTGCGCCGCGGACCGCCTCAAGTGTACAAAGAAACCTCCGGCAATGTTCCGCTCAGTGCATAACGGCCGACGTCGCGTACGCGATAGTCGAGCGGATCGTGCAGCGTGTGCACGCGTGCGTTGCGCCAGAAGCGGTCGAGTGCGAGCGGCCCGTGCGTTGCACGCGCGCCGCAGGCATCGAACAGTTTTTCGCTGACGTCGAGCGCCGCGCGGTGCGCGACGATTTTCGCTTCCGAAGTGGCGAGCGCCACATGCGCACGCGCCTCGGCGGAAAGCGACGGGCCTTCGCGCCACGCGGCATCGAGCGCCTGTGCCGCGCGTACCGCCAACGCCTCGGCGCTCACCGCCTGGATGCGCATTTCGCCGAAGCGCTGGATCAGATACGGATCGTCGGTGGCCCTGGTCACGCCCGAGGTCAGCCACGGTTTGCCGTTCTGCGTGACATACGCACGCGCTTCCTCCAGCGCGCCTTGAGCAATGCCGACGAACAGGTTCGTCATCACCTGCTGCGAGACGAGCGTGCGCAAACTCGCGTACGGTGTATCGGCGCGTTGCAGCACTTCGTCCGGTTCCACTCTGACCCGCGTGAAAGAAACGCTGCCGCTGTCGGTCTGCCGCTGGCCGATCGGATTCCAGTCCTCATTGACGATGATGCCCTCGCGCGCGGTCGGCACCGCTGCAAATATGGTGGTGCCGGACAGTGGGTCCTGCGCGGAAACGGTCATCATTTCCGAGCCGCGCGTGCCTGAGCAAAAGCCCTTCTCGCCGTTCAGAAGATAACCGCCGTCGTCAGTTGCGGTTGCAACGAGCCGCGTATCCAGCGGATTCACCGCATTGCCCCACCACCAGCGCTCTTTCACTGTGCCGCTCAGGTAGCGCTCACGCTGCGCGTCATTGCCCCACACATAGATGCTCACTTCCTGCAAAAACGTGAAGCCGAGCAGATGCGCGAGCGCGCTGTCGACTCGCGCGATCTTGCGAATGATCTCGTAGATGTCCGGCCACGACGCGCCTTCGCCGCCGAATTCGCGCGGCACGGCAAGCGTGAGCAAACCGGCGTCGGCAATCCACTGTTTTTCCTGCGCGGCGTGGCCGCCGGCCAGATCGCGTTGGGCGGCGCTTTCATGCAATGCTTCAAGCAAGCCGGCGAGATCGCGCGCCGCCGGCACGGCGGACGCCTCGCGCGTGTGCAGCGCGCCGGCGTGACCAGAATCGTTCATGCTGTATCCACGTGATGACGTTTCGAGGACGAACAACCAGAGCAGACCGGACGAGCGCGGCGAAAATCGCGCACGCGTCGTCAGCAGGTTTCATGATAGGCGGTGACGCCATCAACCGATAGGAGCGGCGCTATTCGTCATGCGAAAGCGCGCCTTGGCGGCCGACGTCGGATCAGCGCACATGGCCTGCCGCGTCGCACATCAGGCGCGCTGCGCGAGCCGCCGCACGAAGCGGTCGCCCACCAGTTGCACGGTAGTGACGATTGCGATGAGCAGTACGATCACCGTGACCATCACCGTCGTGTCGAAGCGCTGATAACCGTAGCGGATCGCGAGATCGCCCAGGCCGCCGGCGCCGACCGCACCCGCCATCGCAGAAGAGCCGATCATCGCCACCACTGTGATCGTGAAGCCGCCGACAATGCCCGGCAGCGCCTCGGGCAACAGCACATGCCAGACAATATGCCGGCGCTGCGCGCCCATTGCCTGCGCTGCTTCGATCAGGCCGCGGTCCACTTCACGCAAACTGACTTCGGCCACGCGTGCAAGAAACGGAATGGCGGCGATGCTGAGCGGCACGACGGCCGCCCATACGCCAATGGTCGTGCCGATCAGGAAACGCGTGAGCGGCAGCAGCGCGACGAGCAGAATGATGAACGGCGTCGAGCGAAACGCATTGACCAGCGCGCCGAGCGTGCTGTTCACCGCACGTTTTTCGAAGATGCCACCGCGCGTGGTGGTGACCAGCACGAGCGCCAGCGGAATGCCGACGAGCGCCGCGATCACTGCGGATACGCCGACCATTACCAGCGTATCGCGTATCGCGCCGACCAGTTCGGAAAGCCAGAGATCAGACATAGCCCAGCACCTCGACATGATTCGCGTGGCCGCGCGCGCGTTCGAGCAATGCGGCAATCTGCGCATGCAGCGCGGCGCGTCCGCTAGCACGCATCTGTGCGGACACGATAAGGCGGCCTTGCGCATGGCCCTGAATCCTGTCGATGCCGCCATGCACGAAACTCACGCTGCTGCCCTCGATGCTCAGCGCGGACGCGAGGCCCGCGAGATCGGGGTCGTGTGCATCGTCGCCAGTGAAGCGCACGTCGAGCAGAATCCGGGCGTCGGCTTGCGCGATATCGGCGAGCGGCTTCACGCGCTCGGCAAGATCCGCCGGCAAATCGTGCACCAGCGTGCGCAGCAGCGCTCGCGTCGCGTCGTGCTGCGGAGCGCCGAACACGCGCCACACCGGTCCCGTTTCGACTACGCGGCCACGTTCGATCACGGCGACCGTATCGCACACCTCACGAATCACCTGCATTTCATGTGTGATCAAGACGACGGTCAGATTCAGCCGCCGGTTGATGTCGCGCAGCAAGGCGAGAATCGCCTGCGTCGTTTCGGGATCGAGTGCGGACGTAGCCTCGTCGCACAGCAGAATGTCGGGGTCCGTAACGAGCGCACGCGCAATGCCCACGCGCTGTTTCTGTCCGCCCGACAAGCTCGCTGGATAAGCGTCGCGCTTTGCCGTAAGTCCGACGAGTTCGAGCAGCGCGTCGACCTTTTTGTCGATCGCCGCTTTCGGCACGCCGGCAATCTTCAGCGGCAACGCAATGTTCTCGCGCACTGTCTTTGCGGACAACAGATTGAAGTGCTGAAACACCATGCCGATGCGCCGGCGCAGCGTGACGAGTCCACGTTCATCGAGTTCGCCGACATTCACGCCGTTCACCCGCACTGCTCCTGAGCTCGGTTTTTCGAGGCCATTCACGAGCCGCAGCAGCGTGGACTTGCCCGCGCCGCTGCGGCCGATAATGCCGAAGACCTCGCCGCGCGCGACGTTCAACGTGACGTCCGCGAGAGCCGTAGTCGAAGCACCGCGCTTGTCCGCAAACACTTTCGCTACGTTGTCGAATACCACGACTGCCTGCGTCGGCGCTGCATTCGAACGACGATCGGCTGCAAGCGACGGCGCGTCTTCAATGAACTGCGGTACGTCGAAAAGAGTGGCCATGGTTTCGCTCCCTGTCAGGCTTCCACGGTTTGCTTGACGCCGCTTTGCGGGCGGCGATGCTGTGCGCCGGCATGTACCTCCGGCAAACGCGCGCGGCCGCCGCCGAACAGCTTCTCGCGCAAAGTCGGGGCAGGGTCGTAATCTTCCTTATAGACGCCGCGGTTTTGCAACTCGGGCACGACGAGGTCCACGAAGTCCTCGAACGATTCCGGCATGACTGTGCGAGTCAGATTGAATCCGTCCACGCCCGCTTCATCGATCCACGAAACCAGTTCGTCCGCGATCTGTTGCGGCGAGCCGACCACGGGTTTCGCGCGACCGCCCAGCGTCATCTGTTCCAGTACCTTGCGCTTTGTCCACACGCCGCTCACGCTCTTTTTGGAAATGGCCTCGACCGCGGATTGCATCGAGTCGGTCTTCACATACGAGATCGGCTCGTCCAGCGCGTACTGCGAAAAGTCGATACCTGTCGAACTCGAAAAATGCGCGATACCGCCTTCCGCGCTGGCATAACGCCGGTACTCTGCGAATTTCTCCTGCGCGGCGCGCTCCGTTTCGCCGACCACGACGGTGATGCCCGCGAAGACCTTGATGTCGTCTCGCGCACGCCCATAGCTCACGGCCCGTGCGCGAATGTCGTCGACAATAGAACGCGTCAACTGCCTGTTCTGTCCACCGACAAACACACATTCCGCATGACGTGCCGCAAAATCCACACCGCGGCTCGACGACCCGGCCTGATACAAGACCGGCGTGCGTTGCGGCGAAGGCTCGCTCAGGTGAATCGCGTCGATCGAATAGTACGGGCCGTCATGCTTCACGCGATGCACCTTGCCCGGCTGCGAAAAGATGCGCGCGTCGCGGTCGCGTACCACTGCGTCGTCTTCCCAGCTTTGCTCCCACAACTTGTAGACCACATCCATATAGTCGTCGGCGCGGTCGTAACGGTCGTCATGACTGATCTGCTGCGCGAGGCCCATGCCGCGCGCGGCGCTGTCCAGATAACCCGTCACAATGTTCCAGCCGACGCGGCCCTTAGTGAGGTGATCGAGCGTCGACATACGGCGCGCGAACAGATACGGCGGCTCGTAAGTGAGATTCGACGTGACGCCAAAGCCGATATGCCGCGTGACGTGCGCCATGGCCGGTACGATCAGCGCCGGATCGTTGATTGGAATCTGCACGGCTTCGCGCAACGGCGTGTCGGGGCCGCCCTGATAAACGTCGTACACGCCCACGATGTCCGCGAGAAAAATGCCGTCGAACTTGCCGCGTTCGAGCGTTTGCGCAAGACTCGTCCAGTAGTCGAGATCCGTGTAATGAGCAGACCGGTCTCGCGGATGCGTCCACAAACCGTGGTTGATGTGGCCCACCGCATTCATGTTGAATGCGTTCAGCAAGATCTTTTTCTTCTGCATCGCGCGACTCCTGTCGTTCTCTTCAGTATGAAAGGCGCCGCTTACCAGGCGACCGCGTACAGGTTGCCGAATGCCTTGTCGAGCGCGGCGCGCACGGCCGGCGAATGCTGATAGATCGAAATGAACTTGCGAATACGCGGATCGTTCGCGCTCTCCGGACGCACGACCCATTGAATCGCGTAGTTCCTGTTCTCGAGACCGTCGAACAGCAGTGCGCTGTTCGGGTCCGTCGTGCCGGCGAGTTTGATGAAGCTCGGGTAACCCTGTGCAAGGTCCACGTCGTCAAGTGAACGGGCCAGTTGCGATGCCTCGAGCTGAATGATCTTCAGATGCTTCGGGTTCGAGGTAATGTCGAGCGTAGTGGCGCGATAGTCGATGCCCGGCGTGAGTTTGATCAACCCCGCTCGTTGCAGGAGCAACAAACCGCGTCCGCCGTTGACGGGGTCGTTCGCGATTGCCACCGTTGCGCCGTCTTTCAGTTCGTCGAAACGTTTGATTTTCTTCGAATACAGGCCGATCTTCATGATCGTGCCTGGGGCAATCGCAACAAAGTTATAACCGCCCTGCTTTTTCGCATTCTCGAGAAACGGAATGTGCTGGAAGTAGTTGACGTCGATGTCCTTGTTCGCAAGCGCCGCGTTCGGCGTGTTCCAGTCGGTGAATTCAATCACTTTGACGTCGAGCCCCTGTTCTTTCGCCTCGCGCACTGCGACTTTGAGAGCCTCGATTTGCGGGCTGGTGGCGGTGCCGATCTTCAGCGTCGTCGCATCCGCCGCAAACGCGGCCGCGACGGGCACAGCGAGTGCAAGACCGAATGCGCTGAGAAGCGCGAGCGTCGGCGCAAGGAAAAAGCGCCGCGTGTCGGAAAGGAAAATACGCATGGTGGACTCTTGTTGACGATGTGATGGGTTGGCGGCGAGCCTGACCGGCAGCCTGCGCCAAGGTGCGAACCATCATAGTGGCCACGATGCGTGCGGGTCTACGAAGGGATTTTCGAAAGGAAAGCGCGAAAAACGATTTGTGCATAAAAAAACCGGACCGCGCGCTTACGGCGCAGTCCGGTTTTGTTTCAACACTCAATGCCGCGGCAGACGAGCCTGGCGTTTAGCGTTTCGCCACTTGTTCTCCGGCCACTGCGGCAGAAGCAGGCATTGCCGCCGGAGCAGCCGACCCCACCGCTGTGCCGGATGCCGTCGCATCACCCCAGCCGCCGCCGAGCGCGCGAATCAGGTTCACTGTCGCCACCGCTTGCGTGCCCTGCAAGTGGCTCGCCTGCAGTTGCGTGCTGAGCACTTGCCGCTCGCCGTCTATCACGTCCAGATAGCTGACCGCGCCCTCCGTGTACTGGGTACGCGACAGACGCGCGGCGCGCTGCGACGCCTGCACGGCATTGTTCTGCTCGCGCATCTGATCGTCGAGCAGACGCAGATCGGCCAGGTTGTCTTCCACTTCGCGGAACGCCACGAGCACTTGCTGACGATACTGCGCGACGTCTTCATCGTAGCGCGCGCGAGCCTGCGCGAGATTGGCCTTGCGCCGGCCGCCGTCGAAGATCGGCACTGTCAGCGCGGTACCCGCGAGCGGTCCGAGAATGAACGCGCGGCTCGACCACATGAACAGATCGCCGAGGGTCGCCGACTCATAGCCGAATGCACCGGTGATATCGAGCTTCGGGAAGAACGCCGACTTCGCGAGACCCACGCGTGCGTTCGCCGCCGCCATGGCGCGCTCGGCCGCGGACACGTCCGGCCTGCGTTCCAGCAGCGCCGAAGGCAAGCCAGGCGGCACGCGCACCGTGACCGGAGCAAGCGGCGCTTCCGCGAACGAGAATTCCGCCGGCGGCTTGCCAAGCAGAATCGCAAGACTATGTTCCGACGCTGCACGCTGACGCGCGACGCCCACCGCATCGGCGCGTGCGCTCGCGAGTTCATTGCGTGCGCGCGACACGTCGAGCTCGCTGATGTCGCCTTCCTTGAAGCGGCGCTCGACGAGCTTGAGCGTGTCTTCACGCAACGCTACCGTGCGGCGATACAGGTCCTGGTCGGCATCGAGTTCGCGCAACTGGAAATAGTTTTGCGCAACGTCGGCCTGCAGCGACAACTGCACCGAGCGGAACAGCGCTTCGCTTTGCTGCTCGTCCGCGCGCGAGGCGTTCACATTCGAGCCGACACGCCCGAACAGATCCGCCTCATACGATGCGCCAACCTGTGCGCGCCAGATCGTGCCCGTCGTGCCGCCCACGCTGTCAGGCTGCAATTGCGACGCCGCGGACGCGCGCTCGCGCGTCGGGCCGAAGCCCGCGTCGAACTTCGGGAACCAGTCCGACTTCGCTGCCCGCGTCACCGCACGCGCCTGCTGCACGCGCGCCGCTGCGGCCTTCAGATCCTGATTTGCGGCGGCCGCCTGCTCTTCGAGTGCATCGAGTTGCGGGTCGCCGAAAATCTTCCACCATTCGCCGCGATGCGCATCATCGGCGGGTTGCGCTGTTTTCCACGTGCCCGTGTCCTGCGCGGATGCGGCGGATGTTCCCGAAGCGGCGACCGGCGCTTCCTTGAAGGCAGCCGGCGTATCGACTTCGGGACGCTTGTAGGTGGGCTCCACCGAACAGGCTGCGAGCAGCGCGAGCAGCAAACCGCTCGCTGCCGCACGGCCCCATCCACTCAAAATCTCAAAGCGTTTCATTGTTCTTTCTCTCCTCAGGCGTCCGTGACCGGCGCACCAATGCGCGGCGAGTCTTTCTGCGCGACATGAATCGTCCCGCCGGCCAACGTACGCAGCACCACATAGAACACCGGTGTCAGCATGAGCCCGAACAGCGTCACGCCGAGCATGCCGAAGAACACCGCGACACCCATTGCATGACGCATTTCCGAACCGGCTCCAGTCGACAACACCAGCGGCACGACACCCATGATGAACGCGATGGAGGTCATCAGAATCGGCCGCAGACGCAAGCGGCTCGCTTCAATCGCCGCCGAGAGCGGTGTGTGTCCGTCGTGTTCGAGTTCGCGAGCGAATTCCACGATCAGAATCGCGTTCTTCGCCGACAAGCCCACCAGCACCATCAAGCCGATCTGCGTGAAGATGTTGTTGTCGCCGCCGGTGAGCCACACGCCGGTCAGCGCGGACAACACGCTCATCGGCACGATCAGGATCACCGCGAGCGGCAGCGTCAGGCTTTCATACAGCGCGGCGAGCACGAGGAACACGAGCAGCACGCTGATCGGGAATACCCACAGACCTGCATTGCCCGCGAGAATCTGCTGATACGTCAGGTCGGTCCACTCGAGCTTCACGCCGCGCGGCAGAACTTCCGCCGCCACGCGTTCAGCCGCGGCCTGTGCCTGGCCCGACGAGAACCCGGGTGCCGGCCCACCGTTGATGTCCGCAGCCGTATAGCCGTTGTAACGCACCACCATTTCCGGACCATACGTCGGCGTGACCGTGACTAGCGACGACAACGGCACCATGTCGCCCGCTGAGTTGCGCGTCTTCAGTTGCAGGATGTCGTCGGCGCGTTGACGGAACGGCGCGTCCGCTTGCACCCGCACCTGATACACGCGGCCAAAGCGGTTGAAGTCATTCACATACAGCGAGCCCAGATAGATCTGCATCGTGTTGAACACGTCCGTGACCGGCACGCCGAGCTGCTTCGCCTTCACACGGTCGAGGTCCACGTTCAGTTGCGGCACGTTGATCTGATAGCTCGAGAAGGTCGGGCCAAGCTCGGGCGTTTGTGCCGCCTTCTTCACGAAGGCCTCCGCTGCCTTGTTCAATTCCGCATAACCGAGCGCGCCGTGATCCTCGAGCTGCATCTTGAAGCCGCCGAGCGTACCCAGACCGAGCACCGGCGGCGGCGGGAACACGGCGACGAACGAGTCCTTGATCGCGCCGTACTGCTGATTCAACGCGCCCGCAATCGCGCCCGCCGACAGCTTCCTGTCGCCGCGCTCCTTGAACGGCTTGAGCGTGACGAACACAATGCCCGCGCTCGAACTATTAGTGAAGCCGTTCACCGACAAACCGGGAAACGCCACCGCGCTTTCCACGCCCTTCTGCTTGAGCGCGATTGCGCTCATGTCGCGGATTACTTTTTCCGTACGATCGAGCGACGCGCCGTTCGGCAATTGCGCGAATGCGATCAGGTACTCCTTGTCCTGCGCGGGCACGAAGCCGCCCGGCACGATACGCGCGATCAGCACCGTTGCGCCAACCAGGATCGCGTACACCGCGAGCATCGCGCCTTTACGGCGCAATACGCCCGTCACGCCGCGGCTATAACCCTCGGAGCCACGATGAAACACCTTGTTAAAGCCCTTGAAAAAGCGGCCTAGCACGCGGTTCATCACACGCGTCAGGAAGTCTTCCTTCGCGCCGTGGCTGCGCAGCAGCATCGCGGACAATGCCGGCGACAACGTCAGCGAGTTAAACGCGGAGATCACCGTGGAGATCGCGATGGTCATCGCGAACTGCTTGTAGAACTGGCCCGTGAGGCCCGTCATGAAGGCGAGCGGCACGAACACGGCAACGAGCGTGAGCGCGATGGCGATAATCGGCCCGCTCACTTCCTGCATCGCCTTATAGGTTGCATCACGCGCGCTGAGTCCGTTTTCGATGTTCCGTTCGACGTTCTCCACCACGACGATCGCATCGTCCACCACGATCCCGATGGCGAGCACCATGCCGAACAGCGACAGCGCATTGATCGAGAAGCCGAATGCAAGCAGCAGCGAGAAGGTGCCGACAATCGACACAGGCACGGCAATCAACGGAATGATCGACGCGCGCCACGTCTGCAGGAACACGATCACGACGATCACCACCAGCGCGATGGCTTCGAGCAGCGTATGCACCACCGCCTCGATACTCGAACGCACGAACTGCGTCGGGTCGTAGACGATCTTGTATTCGACGCCCGCCGGCATGTCTTGCGCGAGTTCCTTCATTGCGGAACGCACTTCGTCCGAAATCGCAAGCGAGTTCGCGCCCGGCGCCTGATTGATTGCGAGCGCAACCGCCGGCTTGTTGTCGAGCAGCGAACGCAGCCCGTATTCCGACGCCGCCAGTTCGATGCGCGCGATGTCGCGCAGATAGGTTACGCCGCCATCGGGCGCAGTCTTCACAATGATGTCGCCGAATTCGCCCTCCGTCTTCAGACGGCCGCGCGCATTCACCGACAACTGCAATTGCGTGCCCGGCACCGAAGGCGACGCGCCGATCACGCCGGCCGCCACCTGAATGTTCTGCTCGCGTATCGCGTTGACCACTTCGGTCGCCGTCAGGCCGCGCTGCGCGACTTTCTGCGGATCGAGCCATACGCGCATTGCGTAGTCGCCCGAGCCCCACAACTGCACCTCGCCCACGCCCTGAATTCGCGCGAGGCGATCCTTCACGTTCAGGAGCGCGTAATTGCGCAGATACGTCATGTCGTAACGGTCGTTCGGCGAAATCAGGTGAACCACCATGGTGAGCGTAGGCGAGCTCTTGATGGTCGTCACGCCGAGCCGTTGCACGTCTTCCGGCAGACGCGGCAGCGCCTGGTTCACGCGGTTCTGCACGAGCTGCGTGGCGAGGTCCGGGTTGGTGCCGAGCTTGAACGTCACCGTCAGCGTGAGATTGCCGTCGCTATTTGCCTGCGACTGCATGTACAGCATGTTCTCGACGCCGTTGATCTGCTCTTCGAGCGGCGAAGCGACGGCTTCCGCGATCACTTTCGGATTCGCGCCCGGATACTGCGCGTGGACCACGACCGACGGCGGCACCACTTCCGGGTACTCGGAAATCGGCAGCTTGAAGAGCGAAATCACGCCCGCCAGCAGAACCAATACCGATAGCACGCCCGCGAAGATCGGCCTGTCGATGAAGAATTTGGATATGTTCATTGGAAGCTCTTGATGTTTGGAGCAAGCGGTTGGAGCATGCGCCGCGCGTTCGATGCCGCGGCCGCGACGCTCACGAGTTCTTGTCCGCTTTCGCGCGCGCCTGTGCGAGCGGCGCGCTGTTCGGGTCCTGGTCGGTCGTCATGGGCACCATGTGCGCGCGCACCGCATCGCCCGGCCGCACGCGCTGAACGCCGTTGACCACGATCCGGTCGCCCGCCTTCAGGCCGCCCTTCACGACGCGCAGATTGCCCTGCATGTCGCCCACTGCAATCTCGCGATACGCGACGTGATTGTTCTGGTCCACCACCAGCACGAACTTCTTGTCCTGATCGGTGCCCACGGCAGCGTCGTCGATCAGCAGCGCCGGATGCGGTTCGCTGCCGCCCACTTTTACGCGTGCATAAAGGCCTGGGATCAGCGTGCCGTCCTGGTTATCGAAACGCGCGCGTACCCGGATCGTGCCCGACGACGTATCGAGGCGGTTGTCCACCGACTCAATCGTGCCGGTGCGCGAGTAGCCGCTTTCATCGGCAAGACCGAGTTCGACGGGTACCTTGCTGCCGTCTTTTGCACGACGCAGGTATTGCAGGTACGTCTGTTCGTCGGCGTCGAACGATGCGTAGATCGGCGAAACCGACACGAGCGTGGTGAGCGGCGCCGAGCTTGCACCCGCCGACACCACGTTGCCCACCGTAATTTCCGCGCGCGACACGCGGCCCGACACCGGCGCGACGATCCTGGTGTAGCCGAGATTGATGCGCGCGGTTTCGAGCGCGGCTTGCGCGGCCTTCAGGTTCGCACTCGCTTCGCGCGCGGCGTTCTGCTTCTCGTCGTAATCGCGCTTGGCGATGGCGTTGTCGGCGATCAGGCGTTGCGCGCGTTCCCAATCGCTTTGCGTATAGCCCGTGCGTGCCTGCGCCGCCGCGAGCTGCGCCTCTGCACGGTCCACTTCCGCCGCATACGGACGCGGGTCGATCACGAACAGCGTGTCGCCTTTCTTCACGAGCGCGCCGTCCTTGAAGTTCACCGACACGATGGTGCCAGGCACCTGCGAACGGACGTCCACTTTTTCTACTGCTTCGAGCCGGCCCGAATAGCTTTGCCAGTCGGTAATCGTCTTTTGCACCACCGTGGCGACATCGACTTCCGGCACGATGGTCGGCGCGGCAGGTGAACTCGCGTCCACACGAATCGCGCCGAAGGTGCCCAGTCCGGCAAGGACGATCACGGCAAGCGCGGCAACCGCCACACGGCGGCGGGAAAGAGGAAGAATGGTCATGTGTAGCTCCCGGTATCGTTGATTAAAGTTCTGCCTGTTTCTGTTTCAGCGCTGGTTTCAGCCGCTGGTTTCAGCCGCTGTTTTCACCGATAGGCGCGCGCATCGAAGCGCCACTGAAAAAATCTCACCGCCTCCTGCAACGCGGGCGGATGATCGGCCAGCGCCGCATGCGAGACTGCCGGATAGCGGACCACCTGGGTCAGCACACCCGCGTCGATCAGACTGCTCGCGTATTTCTCCGCCTCGACGTGCAGCACGTCGTTTTGCGCCGTCGCGATCAGCGTGGCCGGCAAGCCCGCGAGCCGCGACGACTCGAGCGGCGCCGCATACGGATGCATGCGTTGCGACGCCTGAGGCAGGTATGCGCGGTAGCAGGCCGCGCATTCTCTTGCCGTGATGTCCGAGCCGAGGCGCTTTTCATCGCCAAGGCGCGTGAGACTCGGGTCCAACATCGGCCCGAACAAAGCCTGCGCGGCAATCTGCACGTCGCCGCGATCGCGCGCGATGAAAGCGAGGCAATTGGCCAACTGGCCGCCCGCGTCATGACCCGCCACGCCAACTTTTCTGCTATTGCCGCCAAATGCACGCGCCCGCGTCTGCACCCACAGTGCCGCGCGGTGTGCGTCTTCGGGCGCGGCGGGGAATGGAAACTCCGGCGCGAGCGAATAGCCGACCGACACCACTAATGCAGGTAAATGTTCCGCGAAATAACGCGACGCAAAATCGGCCTGCCCGATCGACCCCTTCGTAAAGCCGCCGCCGTGAAAGTAAAGCAATACTGGCAGTGCGGCTTTCTTCGGCTGCCGGTACAAACGCAATGTGATGTCCTGCGCGTGTCCTTCTATCTGTACGTCAGTCACTTCCAGTGCCGTGCTGTCCGCCTCGGCCGGCTCAATTCCGGCGGGTGCAAATGAGTACGGCGGTTTGAATGCATCCATGTCGAGCCGCGCAATGCGCAAAGAACTTCGATGGTGCGAATTGTGGGTTCGGCAGACTCGTAAATAAATGCCTATAATCCGGCAACACAATTCGGGTCCTCTGAACAATCAAATCGATTGCCCGGTGGATTCGAATCCTGCTCAGTACGCCTGCTCCTTCTGGAGGTTTGCAATGGACCGGCTTCAGGCCATGCAAGTGTTCACGCGTGTCGTCGACACAAACAGTTTTACCCGCGCGGCGGAAACGCTCGACCTGCCGCGCGCCTCGGTTACCACGATCATTCAGAACCTCGAAGCGTTCCTCGGCACTCGGCTCATGCACCGCACGACGCGCCGGCTGTCGCTCACGCCGGACGGCGCGGCGTACTACGAACGCTGCGTGCGCATCCTCGCGGACGTGGAAGAGACCGAGGCCAGTTTCCAGAGCGGCAATAAAAAGCCGCACGGCAAGCTGCGCATCGACATGCCTGGCTCGATTGGCCGCTTGCTGGTGATTCCTCAGCTATGTGAATTCCACAAGCGCTATCCGGACATCGACCTGCAACTCGGCTTGTCGGATCGACCCGTCGACCTGCTGCAGGAAGGCGTGGATTGCGTGGTGCGCGTCGGCGCGCTGCAGGATTCCTCGTTGGTGGCGCGGCGTATTGGTCTCTTCGAGGGTGTAACGTGCGCGGCTCCGACGTACATTGAGCGTGCCGGCATGCCGACTTCGCTAGAGGACCTGGAAAATCACAAAGCAGTCAATTACTTCTCGAGCCGCACCGGACGCACGCTCGATTGGGCATTCATGGTTGATGGTAAAGAGGTTGAAGTAAAGATGAAGAGCATCGTCTCGGTCAACGACGCCGATGCCTACGTGACCTGCGGGCTGGAAGGTTTTGGCCTGATTCAGCCGGCGCTATTCATGGTGCTGCCGCATCTGCGTTCGGGCCAACTCGTCGAGGTGCTGCCCGAACTGAAGCCTTTGCCGATGCCTATTTCGGCAGTCTATCCGCACAGTCGGCATCTGTCGCCTAAAGTCCGTGTTTTCGTAGACTGGATTGCAGAAGTATTCGACCGCTGCCCACTCCTGAGCGGCCGAGGCACACTCGACGCCACTTGCTCGAAGCGCACGCTTGAAGAACGGGAGTTCTCTCCCGCACTCGACACTCCGGTAATTTCCGAATGGGTCGCGTGAGTCAGTTCAATTGAAGTGCAGAAAGTGAAACAGTGAATTCCAACCGCGGCGCTAATGCCGCGGTTGTTCTTTGTGCCTGTGCTTATAAGGCTCTTCAGGCGATTGTTCTGGAATCGCGACAATTCATTTCGCGAAAGCGCAATTTATCGACGCGCGCTCGAAGTCTACATTTCACCCTGTCCGCAGCGCTCTCGTGCTGCAAATGAATCGACAGGAGTGAATCATGAAACGCAATCTTCTCGCAGGTCTTGCTCTCTCGTTGTTCGCCAGCGCGCCGGTTTTCGCACAGAGCAATGGCATTGGCCACGCCGGCAGTTATCAGACTCAACCCGCCGCGACGTCCGCCGCCACCTCGACCGTAAAAACGCGCGCTGAAGTACAGGCAGAACTGGTCGCTGCGTATCGTGACGGCTCACTGCCTTCGCTCAATCGCACGACGTATCCAAATAAAGGGCTGATCGGCCAGACCCAGGCTGCACGCATCGCACTGCAGGAAGGCGCGAATGGTGATGTCACGCGCGTCGCCAAGGGCCAATAAGTCTGTGGTAAAGACAAACGCCTGCGATAGTTAGCGATCCGGAATGAATCACGGCTCGCTGCAATAGTTCTAAGCATATCGAAAAGGAGTACATGATGACACCATCGGAACTCGACCATTGGGATACGGACGCGGCAGTATGGACACCGTATCGCGCGCCGCAACGGTAATGCACTGCGCTATTGCAACAAGGGCCGCGTGAAGCGGCCCTTGTTGCAATGAGTCGTTTAGCGCTTCGGTATGCCTTCGCGCCATTCGCCCCAGTGCGTGACGATATCCTGCACGAGCGGATTGCCCGAGCGATACAGGTTTTCCAGCGCAATCGTAAAGCCGCCTTGCGCGGCGTAGTTCAGCAGATTGTCGGCGCTCGTCTGTCCATCATAAGGACGGTCGAAATCGGAGCCCGCACGCAATACGGCCACGCGGTTCAGATCGACTTTGTGCACGGAAGCAGCGCGCTTGAGTGCTTCATAGGTCGCATTGTCTTCCTGCTGCGTCGTGCAATAGACGCCCTTTCCATCGGTCAGGATTTTCGTCCAGTCGCGAGCTCGTTGCCCTAGCAGCGTGCCCGACCACCATGTGTCGCCGGCGAGCGTATCGCATTGAATGACGGTGGGCGGACGGTTAGCCGGCGCGTAAGAATATTTGGCGCGCGCGGCCTGCGCCTGCGTATTGTCTGAGAGCACTACGTTGCGTGACAAAGCGAACGCCGTATCGGCAAGCTGCGTATTGAGCTGGAATACTTCCGTCCGGTAATCGAGCGGCGGCTTCTCCGAAGGGCTTTTCGTATTGATGCCGAGATAGCCGGTATTCCAGCCGGCCGGAATTTCGCGCCCGTCTATCTCCCATTGAATGCCGAAGTCCACAAGATATTTGGCCCACGCCGCCGAACCGACCGTGCCCTGTTGAGGGTCGATGCCGGCAATGCCCGCCACCATGAAGTAGGTGTGCCGCAAATCGAAACGCGGCGAGAAGGTCAACGCCATGATGGACGCAGCGGCATTCGTGTGTCCCATGCCGGTGGTCATGACGCACACGTCATGGCGGTTGCAATGCACTGCCGGGTAGTCGGGCGACAAGCCGTCCACTGGAATATCGCGCCACGGGCCGAGCTTATCGAGCCACACCTGGCCCTCCGGACCGAACATCGAGATGATCATCACCTTGACGGGCCGCCCTCGGGAAGCACCGTCTTCATTCGAGAAAGCGCTGCTGTCGTCCGCGCTGGCGGGTCCGGAACTGAAGGCTGCGCATGCCGCGAGTGCAATGACGGAAAGCGCGCCAAATGTGCGAGTCAGCATCGTGATCTTCCTTTTGCCTGTCATGCAGTTGGGGAGAGTGCCGCTTCAAGCCGAAAGAAGTATAGATGCGACGAAATTATTGTCCACCAGATCAGCAGCGAGTGCGCCACTCGCGCGAAGCTTTGCGCAAAGCGCATGCACCAAAAGAAAGAAAATCAAACGCGTGGGACGTCCGGTTCGAAAAACACCCAGCGCACTTGCGGAAAGGCAGCCTGCAAGTCGGCCTCGATCACGTTGATCGCGTCGACCATCGCCCGGCCGCTTGCGTAATCGATCATTTCAGCCTGCACCGCCACCACCACATGGCGTCCCCATTGCAGCGTAATCATATTGATGATGCTGCGAATTTCGCCGCGTGCGCGCAAATGCGCCTCGATGGCGCGGCGCACTTCGGGGCTCGCCGATTCGCCGACGATCATCGACTTCACCTCGCGCGCCACCAGTCCTGCAATCACCATCAGCAGCAGGCCGACGGCGATCGAACCCAATGCGTCGTAGACCGGATTGCCGGTCACGAGCGTCAGCAGCACGGCAACGAAGGCCATGGCGAGCCCCATCAGGGCCGCAATATCTTCGCCTGCGACCACCAGCAATTCCGACTCGCGCGTTTCCCTGAACCAGCGCCACATGCTTTTGTCGGGATACACGCGACGGATTTCCTTGAGCGCGCCCCACAGCGAAAACGCCTCGAGCACCACCGAAACGCCCAGCACCACCAGCGCCACATACGCATACTGCAAAGGCTCGCGCGCAATCAGCCGATGCACACCTTCATACACGGAAAACGCGCCGCCCACGAAAAACAGCAGTAACGCAACCAGCAGCGAATAGAAATTGATCTCGCGGCCGCCGCCCATCGGGTGCAATGGGCTCGCCGGCCGACGCGCCTGACGCAGCCCGAACAGCAGGAGCAATTGATTACCGCAGTCGGCGGTGGAGTGAATGGCTTCGGCAAACATCGAACCGGAGCCAGTGAACGAAGCGGCGGCAAACTTGCACACGGCAATGCCAAAGTTGGCGGCGAGCGCGTAAATAATGGCTTTCGGCGATTCTTCTTTCATCGTCGTGGAGGGCGTTAGTGTAATTGCAAAGGGCGTTCACGTGCCGGGATTCCGTATTATGGCCATGCGAGGCAGCATGGTCCAACAGCGCGGCGACTCATCACGTCGCGTGTCCGGCTCGGCTGCCTCTCTTTACACCCTTACGCGCCCGACGCTCACGCCCTTTCGAGCGCCGCCATTTCCCGCACGATCACCAGCAGCATCGACAGACTTGCGCCACCCGTAGCCCGCAAGTCCGCCAGCAGCCGCGCATAGCGCTCGAGTTGCGCGGCCCGCTTCTCGCGCCATGCATGCACCAGCGCGTCCGGCGCGGATGCGTCGTCGGCGCCGGTTAGCGCGCTCATCGTGAGTGCGCGTTTCAGGCGCGCGAGTTCGGCCAATGCGGATGCCCGCGCCAGCATGTCCCAGTGCGACGGAGCAGGCAATGCGGCCGCGCGTTCGCTGATCCAGTGGTAGTTGAGCAGCGTGCCGAGCGCGAAGTAGACGCCCGCCACGAGTTCGAGCTTGCGCTCGCACGTCGACGCGACCTCCGCGATGTCGAGCAGCGCCGCGGAAATCTCGCCGCTTGCTATGCGCACCGCGAGGTCGCTGTCGACGCCCGCATCCACCAGCACGCGCTGACGCTCGGACAGCGCCTCGAGGTCCGTGGCCGGCAACAGCGCGGGCCATTGCGGCGCGAGACGCTGCGCGGCGTCCCGGCAACGCACGAGCAGCTCCGTCACATCGTCGCTGTTTACTGCCGGCGACGACAGATGCCGCAAGAACCACAATGCCGAACGTTCGACAAGCCGCGCGACTTCGACGAACATGCGCGCCTGCACATCGTCGGCGACGCGGTTGTCGAGCGCGTCGATGCTGCGCCACACGTCGTCGAGATCGAATACGTCGCGCGCCATGATGCACGCGCGCACAATGTCGCCCGGCCGCGCGTCAGTCTCTTCCATCAGCCGGTGCACGAACTCGCAGCCGACGCGGTTCACCAGCGCATTCGTCAAATGCGTCGCAAGAATTTCGCGGCGCAGTGGGTGGCGCTGCATTGGCTCGCTGAAACGCTGGCGCAAAGGCTTCGGAAAATACTCGATCAACATGTCACTGACGAGCGGATCTTCCGGCACCGACGAATCGAGCAGCGCGTCGTACAGCCACATTTTGCTGTACGCGAGCAGCACCGCGCGCTCTGGCGTGGTGAGCCCCTGCTTCGCGGCCTGCCGCTCGGCTACTTCTTCGTCGCTCGGCAAGAATTCGATGGTGCGATTCAGGCGCCCCGCGCGTTCGAGGTAGCGCATGAGGCGCGTTTCCGCGTCGAGCAATTCGACGCCGTAACGGCCCGCAATGGAGAGCGCCTGTGTCTGGTAATAGTTGTCCTTCAGCACGAGCAGGCCGACTTCGTCGGTCATTTCCGCGAGCAGCGCATTGCGCTGTTTGTCGGTCATCTCGCCGTCGGCGACCACCAGTCCGAGAAGGATCTTGATGTTGACCTCGTGGTCCGAGCAGTCGACACCCGCGGAGTTGTCTATTGCATCCGTATTGATGCGCCCGCCGCGCTGCGCGAATTCGATGCGCCCGAGTTGCGTGAGCCCGAGGTTGCCGCCTTCCGCGACCACTTTGCAGCGCAGATCGGCGCCATTCACGCGGATCGCGTCGTTCGCGCGGTCGCCCACTTGCAGATGCGTTTCGCGCGTCGCCTTAACATAGGTGCCGATGCCGCCGTTATAAAGCAGATCGACGGGCGCCTGCAAAATTGCGCGCATCAGTTCGGCGGGCGACAGTGCAGCCGCGCTGATACCGAGCACCGACTGCACCGCTGGCGACAGCGGAATGGTCTTGGCGGTGCGCGGAAACACGCCGCCGCCGGCGGAAATGAGCGAAGGGTCGTAGTCGGCCCAACTGGAACGGTCGAGAAGAAAGAGCCGGCCACGCTCTGCAAGACTGGTTGCCGGATCGGGATTCGGGTCCAGAAAAATATGCCGATGGTCGAACGCCGCGACCAGTCTGATATGCGGCGAGAGCAGCATGCCGTTGCCGAACACGTCGCCGGACATATCGCCGATGCCGACCACCGTGAAATCCATCGTTTGCGTATCGACGCCCATTTCGCGGAAGTGCCGCTTCACCGACTCCCACGCGCCGCGCGCGGTGATCGCCATCTTCTTGTGGTCGTAACCGACCGAGCCGCCGGACGCAAACGCGTCGTCGAGCCAGAAGCCGTACTCCTGAGAAATCGCGTTCGCGTAGTCGGAGAACGTGGCCGTGCCTTTGTCGGCGGCCACCACGAGATACGGGTCGTCGGGATCGTGGCGCACCACGTCGCGCGGCGGAACGACGGTCGTGCCCGCGAGGTTGTCGGTCAGATCGAGCAGGCCGCGCAGGAAGGTCTGATAGCAGGCAATGCCTTCGCGCATCCACGCGTCGCGCTCGCTTTGCGGCGGCGGGTTCTTCACGACGAAGCCGCCCTTCGAGCCGACCGGCACGATCACGACGTTCTTCACCATCTGCGCCTTCATCAGGCCGAGCACTTCAGTGCGGAAATCCTCGCGACGGTCCGACCAGCGCAAGCCTCCGCGCGCCACGCGTCCGCCGCGCAAATGCACGCCCTCCACGCGCGGCGAGTAGACCCATATTTCGAACATCGGCTTCGGCTCGGGCAAGCCGGGCACTTGTGCGGGATTGAACTTGAACGACAGATAGGATTTCGGCTTGCCCTCGGCATCGAATAGGTAATAGTTGGTGCGCTGCGTGGCTTTGATGACGCCGAGAAATTGCCGCAGTATCCGATCTTCGTCGAGATTGGGCACCTGGTCGAGCGCGCCGTCTATCGTCTTCAGCAGGCTGTCGACGCGCGTTTCGCGCGTGCCTGCAAGCCTCGGATCGAAGCGCGCGACAAACAGCTCGACCAGCATGCGCGCAATCGCGGGGTTGCCCGTGACCGCGCGCTCGATGTACGCGTCGCTGAACGTGGAGCCTACCTGACGCAGATACTTCGCATACGCACGCAGTATCGTCACTTCCCGCGCGCTCAACTGCGCGCGCAGAACCAGGCGGTTGAAGTCGTCGCTTTCTATTGCGCCGGTCCACACCTGCGCAAACGCGTCTTCGAAGAGATCCTTCACGCGTTCGATGTCGAACTCAGCATCGTCGGCAAGTTCGAGCCCGAAGTCGTGGATCCATGCAGGCGTCGCGCCGTGCGCTTCGATCAGGTACGGCCGCTCTTCATCGACTCGCACGCCGAGATGTTCGAGCATCGGCAAGCTGCGCGACAACGCGATCGGCATGCCCGCGCGATACACCTTGAAGCGGAACGCGCGCGGCCCGGCTTCGATCGGTCGATAGAGGTTCATCGCGAGCCGCTCGCTGCCCTGCACGCGCTCGATCAGTTCGATATCACGCACCGCCGTGCGCGCGGCATAGTCGTCGCGATAGCCGGCAGGAAACGAATCGGCATAGTGTTGCAGCAGTCGGTTGCCCTGCTCCTCGCCGAACGCGTCGAGCAACGCATCGGCGAGATCGTCCTGCCAGCGGCGCGCGACCTGCACGAGGCGCGCTTCGAGTTCGCGCGTATCGACATCGGGCATGCCGCCCGCTTTCGCATGGACAACGAAATGAATCCGTGCCAGCGTCGACTCCGAAAGCAACGGCGTGAACTCGACGCTCGCTCCGTTAAATGCGTCCGCCAGCAGATTGGCGATACGCTGCCGCAAATCGGTGTTGTACTTGTCGCGCGGCACGAATACAAGGCACGACACGAAACGGTCGAAGCGGTCGCGCCGCACGAAGAGACGCGTGCGCTGATGCTCCTGCAAACGCAGCACGCCGAGCGCGATATCGTAGAGCTGGCTTTCGTCGGCCTGAAAAAGCTCGTCACGCGGATAAGTTTCGAGCACCGTCACGAGCGATTTCGCCAGATGACCTTTCGGCAGGAAACCGGCCCTTCTCACGATGTTCGCGCATTTGCGCCGGACGATGGGAATCTCGGCAGCCGACAAAAAGTATGCAGTCGACGTGTACAGGCCGATAAAGCGCCGCTCGCCGACCACCTTGCCGTCCGCGCCCGTCAACTTGATGCCGACGTAGTCCAGATAACCCGGGCGATGCACGGTCGCGCGCGAGTTGGCCTTGGTCAGAAAGATCGGCGAGGCGCTCGAAATGATCTCGGCGGCGGCCGGCGGCAACGGCGTTACTTCCGAGGTCACCGCGCCGCCAGCCGCGGCGCGCAGTCCGTCGCGCAGAATGCCGAGCCCCGAGCCCGGCACCGCGCGCAAGCCGTAGCCCGCGCCCTGTTGCACCAGTTCATAGTCGCGCTGGCCGAGAAAGGTGAAATGATCGGCCACCATCCATTCGAGGAACGCACGCGCTTCCATCGCATCGGCACCGCTCTCGCCCGCCTTCATGCCTTTGATCGTGACACGCGCGAGTTCCACTATCTTCGGCCAGTCCTCGACCGCGGCGCGCACGTCGAGCAGTACTTTCGCGATGTCGTCGCGCAGCGCGTCGAGCTTTGCCGCGTCGCCGCAACGGTCCACCTCGAAATGAATGAACGAGGCCAGTTGCGAGCGCGTGTCGGCGGCTTCTTCAGCGCCTTGCGTCACGCGTGCGATGTCGCCGTCAGGACCGCGCCAGATGCGAAACACCGGATGCACGACCGAATGCAGCGCGAGGCCCTGGCGGTTCACCGCCATCGAAACGGAATCGACCAGAAACGGCATGTCGTCGTTGACGATCTCGATCACCGTGTGATCCGAGTGCCAGCCGTGCTGCTCGAGAATCGGGTTATAGACGCGCAGCCTTTCCTTGCCGGGCACGAAGCGCTGCGCGGTCTGCCAGTGCGCGAGCGCGGCACCGTATAGATCGGCGATGGAGCGGCTTTGCAGATCGTCGGCGTCGACGAAATCGTAGTAGTGCCGCAGAAAAGGCTCGACGATGTGAAACGCCGGCTCGGGCAAGCGCCCTCGTGCAAACTCGACGACATCGTTCAGCAAGTGCGTGACGGCTTCTTCGTTCTTTGCTTGCATGATGAACTCCCCCGGCTGGCGGCAATGGCGAGGATCGCCCGGATCGGATGCATCGTCTGAAGAAGGATTATGCACCTGCATGCCGCCATGCGACCGATGCCGCGAGTTAGGTTATACCCGCTGCCCACGCTCACGCCGCAAGCGCGCGAGTAGCTGCTAGCGCCCAGTTGCGCTCCCGGCGCTGGGGGCGCAGAGAGCACTGCCGGCGCTTGCAGCGCTCTCCTGCGCGAGCCATGCACGCACCTGTTGCGCGACCCACGCTGGATCGTCGTGCGGCAAATCGTGACCGGCCCATGCATGCACACGATGCGGCACGCCCCACGCCGCGGCGAGCTTCGCGGAACAGACAGGATTGACGAGCCGGTCGTCGCGCGAGGAAAGCAGCAGCAGCGGGCAAGCCGGCTTGGCCGCGCCCGCGGTAAAGCGCGCCGCCGCCCATAGTTGCCGCCACGCATTGCCTCGGTTCACCGGCGCGCTGCGGCGAATGGTGCTCCATGAGTCGAGATCGGCTTCGAGCGTGCCGGTGTCATTGCACGTCAAGCGATGAATGCCGCGCTCCGCGCGCGCCGCGTCGTGCCAATGGCTCGCGACTCTCAAAAGACCTGGCCATGCGGACGGACGCAAGCGCTCATATACCCGGCTGAACGGACGCATGCTCGTATTGATGAGCACAAGCCGCGCGATTTCCTCGGGATACCGTTGAGCCCACGCGGTTGCGACCATGCCGCCGAGCGACATCGCCAGTATGTTGAATGGCTCGCTCGTGCCGTGGTTCAGCGCGCCTCCTTGCAAAGCAGCAATACGTACGGATTCGACCATCGCGGCAACGGTGGCGGGCGCGCGCGAATGCGCGAGCGCACCGTTACCCGGCAAGTCGGGCAACAGCAAACGCGAGGCGCCCGTGGCTTCGCGTAAGGCGTCGGGCAAGCGGCCCCAATGACGTGCCTCGCGTGTCAGCCCGCGCAGCAGAATCCACGTACTCATACGGTGTTCGGCCTATACCAGTGATCGATCGCGCTTTGCAGCAATTGCTCCCGGCGATTGCCTTGCGGCAGCCAGCGCTGCGATGAAAAAGCCGCACGCGCGAGAAAATCCAGCAGGTTCGCATGGCGTCGCAACACGCGCGCGGTGCGATGCGCCTTCACAGGATTGAAGAAGCCCTGGCGCGAGAACAACTGGCGCGGGTTCTTCTTGATCCACAGCCACGAGCCAAGTTCGAGCGTCATTGGCAGAAAGACGTTGGCGGCTGGCGCGCGGTCATACGCGCAGTCCCACAGATCGCCGTGCAGCAGGTATTGATGACTTTGCGGCTCGAACGTGTAGCCATGATGCGGATGCGAACGCTCGAACATGGTCTTGAGCACGTACATTTCCGGCAGATGCGGCATCAGCTTGCGCGTGCGCGCGTACGGAAACCAGATGCTGTCGGTCCAGCCGTAGCCCGAATGGCAATCGAGCGCGATGCTCAAAGGCCGCGTAGCAAGCTCGGTTTCGACCACTTCGAGCAGCGCGGCCGCTTCGGCTTCCATCGGACTGCCGCGGCGCCCGCGATACCACGGCAGCCACGCGCCGACGCGCTGTCCGCCGGCGAGCAGCGGCACCCGCTCGTCGGCATTTTGCGGCGCATTGCGCATCAGGTCGACGCCGTTGGGATTGGCGCGCGTGGCCGCCCACATCCCGCCGGGATTGACGATCGGCATGAAGACAAGCCGTATTGATTGCAGTTGACGGACCAGCAGTTCGTCCCATTCGAGCCGCGCGAGCAGCGCACGCATGTAATCGAGCACGAGTTGCGAGCCGATCCGCTCAAGACCATGAATGCCGCCGAAGAAGCCGATGGCCGGCGCCTGCGGGTCGGTCGAGCCGATGCTCGCGGTATGCACGCCAAAGCGCCGGCCACGCACCGTCGTCTCGCAGACGGTGCGGATGGCGAAACTCGCGCTGCCCTGATCGAGGATCGTCTTGAGATCTTCGTACTCCGCAAAGCTGTCGGGAAGAAAGCTCAAAGGCTGCATGTGGGGCGTCGCGAGTAGTGCTGGATGTCGAGGACAGCGTGGCGGATGACGCAATATAGCCTGGCTCCCAGTCACCCTGTATGACGGCCGCGCCGATGAAAACGCCGTCATGCCTGTGTCATTCACCTGTCATTTCAGCCGCCACAAATTTCCCCCTTTCGCCCCATAAAGCCCCTTCGCTTTAGTCGCCCAATCAATGATCCATGCGTTCTGCTGGAATAATCACGGGCTTGCGGCCGGCTGTCAGGCCAGCCAACCTTCGGCCCCTCGCCTTCGATGCAAACGCCCGTCGTCCTGCTGGTCCTGTTGTCAGCGCTGCTGCACGCGACGTGGAACGCGTCGCTGCATCTGTCGCAAGACCGCGTCTGGCTGCTCGGCATGATGGCGATTCCCTACATTGCCGTGAGCACGGTCGGCGTGCTCGTGCTGCCCATGCCTGCGCCTGCCGCGTGGCCGTATATCTTCGCGTCGGTGATGCTGGAGTTCGGCTATCTGCTCGCATTGATCCGCGCTTACCGAAGCGGCGACTTCGGACAGATCTATCCGATTGCCCGCGGCCTGTCGCCCATGCTGGTATTCGTCGGCGCTCTGGTATTCGCGCATGAATCGCTGAAACCGCTCGCCGCAAGCGGCGTCGCGCTGGTGTCGACCGGCATCGTCTCGCTCGCGTTTCGCCGCGGCATGCGCTTCTCCGGCGAAAGCGTACCGTTCGCGCTCCTGACGGGTTTTTTCATCGCGACGTATTCGGTTGTCGACGGCATCGGCGCGCGCGTCGCGGGCAACGGTCTAAGCTACATCATGTGGGTCTACCTGCTCTGGAACGTGCCGCAGTTTCTGCTCGCGTGGCATTGGCGCGGTGGTGCGAAAGGGCTGTTCGTCGGCGGCCCCGTGGTGATGAAGGGCATTGCGTCGGGCGCGCTCGCGCTCATCGCCTATTGCCTGATTATCGAGGCCTACCGTTATCTGCCTATCGCGATGGTTTCCGCGCTGCGCGAGTTGAGCGCGATCTTCGCGGTGCTGATCGGCTGGCTTTTCATGCACGAGAAGCTGACTGCGCGGCGTGTCGTCGCGTGCGCGCTCGTCACGCTGGGCGCGGTGCTGATCCGCATCTGATGCAGGCGCTCGCCATGCTTGCGAGCCGCTCGCCCGCTCAAATGGCTCCTACATTTTTATAGAAATGGCTCTGAAGCTCAGAGCCAAATCTAACTATAGTCGCTGCATGTGCCGCGCCTTGCGCGCGGCGTCCGCCGACAGCGAGGAGCCACGCGATGAACCTGAACAACGCAGAATTGAAGAGCCGCAAGGACGCAGCCACGCCGCGCGGCGTAGGGGTGATGTGCGATTTTTATGCGGAGCGCGCCCAGAACGCCGAGCTGTGGGATGTGGAAGGCCGCCGCTTTATCGACTTCGCCGCGGGCATCGCGGTGTGCAATACCGGTCATCGTCATCCGAAGATCGTGGCGGCGATCCGCAACCAGTTGGATCATTTCACGCACACGGCGTATCAGATCGTGCCTTACGCGTCCTACGTGGAACTCGCGGAAAAGCTGAACCAGCGCGCGCCCGGCGATCATCCGAAGAAGACCGCTTTTTTCACGACCGGCGCCGAGGCTGTCGAAAACGCGATCAAGATTGCGCGCGCCGCAACTGGCCGTCCGGGCGTGATTGCCTTCACCGGCGGCTTTCACGGCCGCACGCTGATGGGCATGGCGCTCACCGGCAAGGTCGCTCCCTACAAGCTCGGCTTCGGCCCGTTCCCGTCCGACGTGTTCCATGCGCCGTTCCCGAATCCGCTGCACGGCGTTACCACTGCCGATTCGCTTAAGGCGATCGAATTCCTCTTCAAGGCCGACATCGACCCGAAACGCGTGGCCGCAATCATCTTCGAACCGGTTCAGGGCGAAGGCGGCTTCTATCCCGCGCCGGCCGAGTTCGTGCGCGCGCTGCGCAAGCTGTGCAACGAGCACGGCATTCTGCTGATCGCGGACGAAGTGCAAACCGGCTTTGCCCGCACCGGCAAACTGTTCGCGATGCATCACTACGACGTGGTGCCCGATCTGATGACGGTCGCCAAGAGCCTCGCGGGCGGCATGCCGCTGTCGGGCGTGATCGGACGCGCCGACGTGATGGACGCCGCGGCGCCCGGCGGGCTGGGCGGCACGTATGCCGGCAATCCGCTCGCGCTGGCCGCCGCGCACGCGGTGCTCGACATCATCGACGAAGAAAAGCTTTGCGAGCGCGCCACTGTTCTGGGCAACCGCGTGAAAGCCAAACTGATCGACCTGCAAAAAGATGCACCGCAAATCGCCGAGGTGCGCGGCCCCGGCGGCATGGTGGCCGTCGAGTTCTGCAAGCCGGGCAGCACAGAGCCGGACGCCGAGTTCACGAAACGCGTGCAGGCGCGCGCGCTCGAGCGCGGCCTGCTGCTGCTCGTGTGCGGCGTCTATTCGAACGTGGTGCGCTTCCTGTTCCCGTTGACGATCCAGGACGCCGTGTTCGACGAGGCGCTCGCCATTCTCGAAGACGTGATCAAGGACAGCGTTGCTGTCGCCGCCTGAGGAACACGATACATGACCACGCTGACTCTGAAAGACCCGGCTCTGCTGAAAACCGCCGCGTACATCGCGGGCGAATGGCAAGGCGCGGACGACGGCGCGAGCTTCGAAGTCGTGAACCCGGCAACGGGCGAGCCCATTGCCACAGTGCCGCGCATGGGCACGGCGGAAACGCGCCGCGCCATCGGCGCAGCGAACGCCGCCTCGCCCGCATGGCGCGCGAGCACCGCCAAACAACGCGCGGCGATCCTGCGCAAGTGGCACGACCTGATGCTGGAGAATGCCGACGATCTCGCGCTGATCCTGACCACCGAGCAGGGCAAGCCGCTTGCCGAAGCGAAGGGCGAGATTCAGTACGCGGCGTCGTTCCTCGAATGGTTTGCGGAAGAAGGCAAGCGCGTGAACGGCGACACGATTCCGACGCCCGCGAGCGACAAGCGCATTGTCGTGACGAAGGAGCCGGTCGGCGTATGCGCGGCCATCACGCCATGGAATTTCCCGGCTGCGATGATCACCCGCAAGGTCGGTCCGGCGCTCGCGGCGGGCTGTCCGATCATCGTCAAACCGGCTGAAGCCACGCCGCTCTCCGCGCTCGCGCTCGCCGTGCTGGCCGAACGCGCGGGCGTGCCGCGCGGCGTGTTCAATGTGGTGACTGGTGAGCCGAAAGCGATCGGCGCGGAAATGACCGGCAACCCGATCGTGCGCAAGCTGTCGTTCACGGGCTCGACGCCGGTTGGGCGTCTCTTGATGGCGCAGTGCGCGCCGACTGTGAAGAAGGTGTCGCTGGAACTGGGCGGCAACGCGCCGTTCATCGTTTTCGACGACGCCGATCTCGACGCCGCCGTGGCCGGCGCGATTGCGTCGAAGTATCGCAACAGCGGCCAGACCTGCGTTTGCACGAACCGCTTCTACGTGCACGACAAGGTCTACGACGCGTTTGCCGAAAAACTGCGCGCCGCCGTCGAACAACTGAAAGTGGGACGCGGCACCGAAGCCGGCGTCACGCAAGGTCCGTTGATAAACGAAGCTGCCGTGCTCAAGGTCGAATCGCATATCGAGGACGCGCTAGCCAAGGGCGCGCGCGTGCTCACGGGCGGCAAGCGTCACGCGCTCGGTCACGGCTTCTTCCAGCCCACGGTGCTCGCGGACGTCACGCCCGACATGAAGGTCGCGCGCGACGAAACCTTCGGCCCGCTCGCGCCGCTGTTCCGCTTTTCATCGGACGAGGAAGTGATCCAGCTTGCGAACGACACGGAGTTCGGTCTCGCGTCGTACTTCTATAGCCGCGACATCGGGCGCGTATGGCGCGTCGCCGAAGCGCTCGAGTACGGCATGGTGGGCATCAACACCGGACTGATCTCGAACGAAGTCGCGCCGTTTGGCGGCGTCAAGCAATCCGGCCTGGGGCGCGAAGGCTCGCACTATGGAATCGACGACTACGTCGTCATCAAGTACATGTGCGTGGGTGGAATCTGAATGTGAAAACGGCACGCCTCGGCGTGCCGTTTTTCTTTTGCGCTTATGACGCTTATCGCGCTCACAGCGCTTGTTGTGCTCAGGGCGTCGCGACCAGCGCCGCGCCGCGATCACTTACTGGCCAACATACACCGGAGCCGAATACGAGCTCGACGTAGTCTCAGCGCGGCGGCCTACTTGCGACGAACCTTTGGTCGCCGAACCGTAACCGCTCGTCTGAGCCGTGCCGTTCTGCGCGGCGACGCGCGCTTCAGCGGCCTGGATGTTGGCCGGATAATCGTAGTCGTTCGAGGCGACCGGGTTGTAGCCGGCCTTCTCCAGTTGAATCAGCTCGGCGCGAACCTGAGCGCGCGTGAGCGGCTGGTTCGACTGCGCGAAAGCCGCGAGCGGTGCCGAAATAAGAGCAGCGATAACAGCGGCTTCAATCAGCGATTTCATGATAACTACCTCCAGAGATTGTTTTGTCAGGCGCTGAAGGCGTTTGTCTTCAGCAGATGACCACAGTCTAGGAGGCCGCCGACCTAGGGTAAACCCCTAATTCGTGAATTCACTATTGCGGCGCGCGCGCTAATTCGCCTGCACGCGCGTTGATTTGTGCTTTGGACGGCACCAACCCGCCGCTCGGCTGCCGGTCGCTTCTCGGACTTGTGCCGAACCGGGCGCGATAGGTTCGCGAAAAGTGCGACGGCGACTCGAAGCCGCAGGCCACGCAAATCGACGTGATCGACATATCGGTCTGTTGCAGCAGCTCGCGCGCGCGGCCAAGCCGTAGTTGCAGATAGAAGTGCGTGGGCGTGTCCTTCAGCGACGCGCAGAAGAGCCGTTCCAGTTGCCGGCGCGTGACGCCGATTTCCTGGGCGAGCCGATCGGGCGTGAGCGGCTCTTCCATGTGCTGCTCCATCACGCCGATCACCTGAATCAGCTTGCGATTGTGCACGCCGTAGCGCGCGGCAATCTCCATGCGCTGATGGTCCGAACGCTGGCGGATGCGGCTCACCACGAACTGCTCCGACACCGCCGACGCGAGCGCGGCGCCGTGCTCGCGGCCGATCAGGTCGAGCATCATGTCGATCGACGCGGTGCCGCCCGCGCAGGTGATGCGCCGCGCGCCGATCTCGAAGAGTTCCTGACTGGCATCCAGCGAAGGGTAACGCTCGCGAAACGCCGACAGCGCCTCCCAATGCACGGTCACATTGTCCGTGCTGCCGAAGAGCCCCGCTTCCGCGAGCACGAAGCTGCCGGTGTCGATGCCGCCGAGCGTTGCACCCGCGCGCGCGAGACGCTTCAACCGCTCGCCGAGTTCGCGCGTGTAGCACGCGAGCGGCTCGAAGCCTGCGACGACGAAGAGCGTCGTGGCGCCGCCTGCCGTGCCGCCCTCGCCCGCTTCGCCCACGTGGCCTGCCTCGTCCAGGTCGCCGATTGCCGCGTCGGCGTTAATCGAAATGCCGTTGGTGGCCGCGACCGGCGCGCCGTCCAGACTGAAGATGCGCCAGCGATACAGCTCGCCGCGAAAGCGGTTCGCCACACGCAACGGCTCGACGGCCGACATGAAGCCGATCGCCGAATAGCCCGGCAGCAGGAGGAACGATATTTCTTCAGGCATGTCGCGTGAATCCAGAAAAAAGCAGCACCCAGGTGGACCGCGCATGCGAACGCGAACGCGCGGTTCCCGGCGAGCGTAGCAAGCGCGCAGCAAGCGGACAAGGCGCGCCAAAATTCCCGCAGGCGAATGCTGCGTTGCAATGACCCGAACGCGCGCGCGCTGAGGGGGCCGTGCCTGCCCCTGCTGGTTTTCCCTCGTTGTCGCGTGGAAGCAAGAAGGGGTCGCTGACGGTCGCTTTGGCAGCAATATGGGGCATTAACGTTAGTGCCATTCCATACGCATGGTTGATCGGTTCATGTAGCACCTCATGCATCACTTGCCGGCGGGCCGCGCTTTGCATTCGAGCATCGGAGCGGCTCCTTTCGAAAACGCTACCAGACGTGCATAGGCGTCAATAGGGGAAGGTCATGAAGTCACGTATCAAAACGCTGCTTGCGCAAATTGTCCGGCATCGCCCAGGTGTCCAACGTGGTCAACGTGGTCAACGTGCCCGGCTCGCATGGGTCGCGGCCGCATGCGTCACCGCTGTCACCGCCGTCACCGCGCTGCCCGCGTTCGCGCAGGACCCCGCCGCCTGCCGCGCCGTGCGCTTCGCGGACATCGGCTGGACAGACATCACGTCGACGACCGCACTCGCCTCCACCGTCTTTGAAGGGCTCGGCTATCAGCCGGTGACGACCGTCGCTTCGGTGCCCATCTCGTTTGCCGGCCTGAAGAGCAAACAACTCGACGTATCGCTCGGCTACTGGTGGCCCGTGCAGGAGAAAGCGATCGCGCCGTTCGTCGAATCGAAATCCATCAATGTGCTGCAACCGCCGAACCTGACCGGCGCGAAGGCCACCTTCGCGGTACCGAGCTATGCGTATGACGCGGGCCTCAAAACCTTCGCCGACATCGCCAAACATCGCGATCAGCTCGACGGCAAGATCTACGGCATCGAGCCCGGCAGCAGCGCCAATGCGGCCATCCAGAAGATGATCGCCACCAATAAGTTCGGCCTCGGCGGCTTCAAGCTGATCGAATCGAGCGAAGCGGGCATGCTGGTTTCAGTGGAACGCGCGATCCGCGACAAGAAGTGGGTGGTGTTTCTCGGCTGGGAACCGCATCCGATGAACATTCAGATCGACATGAAATATCTGTCCGGCAGCGACGGCGTGTTCGGTCCGAACGACGGCGAAGCGCGCGTGTACACGCTGACCTCCCCCGACTATCTGACGCGTTGCCCGAACGCGGGAAAGCTAGTGAGCAACCTGCGCTTTTCCACGCAGCTCGAAAACGTGGTGATGCAGTCGGTAATGAACAAGGAGAAGCCCGCCGATGCCGCCAAGGCTTATCTGAAGAAAAACCCGCAGGTACTGGACGCATGGCTCGCCGGCGTCAAGACCTACGACGGCAAGGACGGCTTGCCCGCGGTCAAGGCTTACCTCGGGCTTTGAATGTCACGAGTTGCGCACTGAACAACTACAGGAATTTGCACGCATGAACCATGAAGTCATCGTGACCTGCGCGGTCACTGGCGCCGGCGATACCGTCGGCAAGCACCCAGCCATTCCCGTCACGCCGAAGCAGATCGCAGACGCCGCCATCGAAGCGGCGAAGGCCGGCGCCACAGTCGCGCATTGCCATGTGCGCGACCCGAAGACCGGGCGCGGCAGCCGCGATCCGCAGCTGTATCGCGAGGTGGTCGACAGAATCCGCTCGTCGGGCACGGACGTCATCATCAATCTGACCGCGGGCATGGGCGGCGATCTGGAAATCGGCCCCGGCGAAGATCCCATGCGCTTTGGCGCAAACACGGACCTGGTGGGCGGCCTGACGCGCCTTGCGCACGTCGAGGAACTGCTGCCCGAAATCTGCACGCTCGATTGCGGCACGCTCAATTTCGGCGACGGCGACTACATCTACGTGTCGACGCCTGCTCAGCTGCGCGCGGGCGCGGCGCGAATTCAGGAACTGGG
The DNA here is from genome assembly GCF_000472445.1 of Burkholderia sp. WSM2230. Classification (GTDB taxonomy): domain Bacteria; phylum Pseudomonadota; class Gammaproteobacteria; order Burkholderiales; family Burkholderiaceae; genus Paraburkholderia. Next base: position 419,628 of record NZ_AXAJ01000001.1, on the reverse strand, counting down.
CGTGAAGCCCGAACTGGAGATATTCGATACGGGTCACTTGTGGTTCGCCAAGCAGTTGCTCAAGGAAGGGCTGCTCGACGCGCCGCCGCTGTTCCAGCTGTGCCTCGGCATTCCGTGGGGCGCGCCCGCCGATACCACGACGATGAAAGCGATGGCGGACAACCTGCCCGCCGGCGCGCAATGGGCCGGCTTCGGCATCGGCCGCATGCAGATGCCGATGGTCGCGCAGGCCATGCTGCTCGGCGGGCACGTGCGCGTCGGACTCGAAGACAACATCTGGCTCGATAAAGGTGTGCACGCAACCAACGGGACGCTGGTGCAGCGCGCGGTGGAAATCATCGAACGCCTCGGCGCACGCGCGCTGACGCCTGCCGAAGGACGACGCAAGCTCGGCCTGCCCGCGCGCGGCGAACGGCAACTCGAACGGCGCGTGGCCGGCCAGTACGCGTGAGCACGCTGCAAACAACTCATAGGCAAACAAGGAAACGTCAGCAATGGCAGTGATCGTCGATATCAAAACATTTGCCGCAATCGGCGCGGGCGTGATCGGCAGCGGCTGGGTGGCGCGCGCGCTCGCTCACGGCCTCGATGTGATCGCGTGGGACCCGGCGCCCGGCGCGGAAAAGCAGTTGCGCGAGAACGTGGCGAATGCATGGCCTGCGCTCGAGCGCGTCGGCCTCGCGCAAGGCGCGTCGCAAGAAAGGCTGCGCTTCGTCGACACGATCGAAGCCTGCGTCGCGCAAGCCGACTTCATTCAGGAAAGCGCGCCCGAGCGCGAAGAGTTGAAGCTCGCGTTGCACGAGCAGATCAGCCGCGCTGCGAAGCCGGACGCGATCATCGCTTCGTCGACTTCGGGCCTGTTGCCGAGCGACTTCTATGCGCGGGCGGTGAATCCGCAGCGTTGCATCGTCGGGCATCCGTTCAATCCGGTTTATCTGCTGCCGCTCGTCGAAGTGCTCGGCGGCGAGCGCACGGCGGCAGAAACCATCGACGCCGCGCTGCATGTTTATCGCTCGCTTTCCATGCGCCCGCTGCGAGTGCGCAAGGAAGTGCCAGGCTTTATCGCGGACCGGCTGCTTGAAGCGCTGTGGCGCGAGGCGCTGCATCTGGTCAACGAAGGTGTGGCGACCACCGGCGAGATCGACGACGCAATCCGCTTCGGCGCGGGCATCCGCTGGTCGTTCATGGGCACTTTCCTCACCTACACGCTCGCCGGCGGCGAGGCCGGCATGCGCCATTTCATGCAGCAATTCGGCCCCGCGCTGGAGTTGCCGTGGACTAAACTGGTAGCGCCGAAGCTGACGGATGAGCTGATCGACCGCGTTGTCGACGGCACCGCCGAACAGGTCGGCCCGCGCTCGATCAAAGCGCTGGAGCGCTATCGCGACGATTGCATCACGAGCGTGCTCGCGGCCATCGGCGAAGCCAAGGCGCGGCATGGACTGCAGCCCGCGGATTGAACGCGAAGGCTCAGAGCCAGCGCAGCCGCGCCCCGCAGCGGGCGCAGCGGGCGCGGCGCACCACCCGATCACGCGCCGCACACGAACCAGGAGACCTCGCACCATGCCCCAAACCGCTTCCCTGCCCTGCTATCGCGACACGGTGCGCGCGGAATGGGTCGACTACAACGGCCATTTGCGCGACGCGTTCTATATGCTGATCTTCAGCTTCGCGACCGACGAACTGATCGATATCATCGGTTTGCCCGACGCCGTGCGCAAGGAACGTGGCCGCTCGATCTACACGCTCGAAGCGCACATCAGCTATCTGCATGAGATCAAGCAGGGCACGCGCGTGCGAGTAGATATGCGCGTGCTCGCACATGACACGAAGCGCCTGCATCTGTACCTGGAGATGTTCGCTGACGAGGACGAGACACCGGTGGCTGCCGGCGAGCAGATGCTGCTGCACGTCGACACCAGCGGGCCGCGCTCCGTCGCGTTCGATGCAGACGTCGCCGCGCGCGTCAAGGAACTGGCCGACGCGCAGGCCGCTCTGCCGGCCGCCGCATACGCGGGCCGGATGATCGGTCTGCCGAAAGCGGCGCAACGCGGCCGGAGCCAACATGCTTGAACCGCAAATGGCGGCGTTCATTGCGCGCGCCGCTGCGATCTATCCAGGACATAGCACCTCTTTGACGCCGCGCGAGCAGCGCGACATTTACGATCGCTATGCAGCGGCGCTCACTCCGCCGTTGCCACCGCAAATCGTCACGGAAGATGCGCAATTTCAGGCCGCCGCTGGCCATTCGATTGCGTTGCGCCTTTATCGCAACCGCGCCAAAGCGGACGGCATGCCGCGCGGCATCGTGCTGTATTTTCATGGCGGCGGCTTCGTGCTTGGATCGCTGGACAGCCATCAGTTGATTACAGCGCGCATTGCCGGCGATACCGGCCTCGAGGTGATCGCCGTCGACTATCGGCTCGCGCCCGAACATCGCGCGCCCGCCGCGCACGACGATTGCCTGGAAGTCACACGCGCCGCCTTGCAAGGCCGGCTGCCCTTCGACCTGCCCGCCGGCAGCACGCTACAACTCGCCGGAGACAGCGCGGGCGCGACGCTCGCGGCCAGCGTGGCGATGCGTTTGCGCGACGAAGGCATCGACGGCATAGGCGGCGTTGCGCTGATCTATCCGATGCTCGGCACGGACCCACAGCCGCCCGCACGCGATACCGAAGCGCACGCGCCCTTGCTGACGCTCACCGACGTCCACGCGTTTCGCGGCATGTACTGGGGCGAAACCGCGCCGCGTGCGGACTGGACCGTGCCGCTCGACGCCGAGCGTTACGACAGGCTGCCGCCCACGCTCGCAATCGGCGCCAAACATGACCCGCTCCGGGACGACGCCCGCGTGTTCGTCGAACGCATGCAGGCGGCCGGCGGACAGGCGCGGCTGTGGATCGGCGCGGGACTCGTGCATGGCTGCTGGCGCGCAATCGATTCGAGCCCCGGCGTGCAAGCCATGCACGCCGAAGTGTGCCGCTTTCTGTCCGCACAGGCCGGCACCGCATGACCGGCAATATCCGCCTCGAGTTATGCGCTATTAATAAAACCGCTCATCAATCGGCGGGAAAAGGCCTGAACCGCGCATAGCGATTTTGCTTGCCCCTCACAGCCCTTCCCGCATTCAACCGCGCCCTTCCATGTGTTCTGTTGGCTGACCCACTGAACAAAAGAATCGCTGCGTCAACACTGTCGTCGGCCAGATGCCCCGCCAACGAGTCCCATTGCGCGAGCCGCGACCGAATTACACGGCTCTTATCGCACGCCAATAGCCACATCGCCCATTTCCCCAAGAGAATGGGATGTGCCCGCCTTGTCGGCAGGCATGTGTGGCTGCCACCAGCAGCCGTTCCTGTAAAAGGAAAATCGTATGTTGATGCGAGAAGTCATCCCCCAAGCGCTGAATCGCGGTAACGCTCATCTTTCGGAGAGCCCGCTGACGACCGATTCCCCGAAAACCTTTGTTCATTCGTTCGACATCTATCTAAAAGACTCGAATGCGTTCATGAACACCTATTTCGCGCGCTACTTCGAATGGCAAGGCGTGTGCCGCGAGCGGTGGTTCCACGAATGCATTCATGACGATCTGCTGGGATCGGACGGCATGTTCGTCACCAAACGCGCGCATCAGGAATATGTGCATGAAACTTTTCCGTTCCAGCGCGTGGACTGCTATCTGAACACCGTGCAGGTGAGGCAATGCTCGGCGTATCTGCTGTTCCGCTTTTGCGTCGACGGACGCAAGGTGTCGCAAGGCTATCAGCAGATTCTGTACGCCGGCCGCGACCGCAAGATCCGGCGCTTTCCCGATGGCATAGTCGAGCGTGTGAAGGAATATGAGCTGCCGTTGTCCGCGCTGACGGATTAGGCCGCAGCACACCAACCGGGCCTTAACGCCGGCGTGCCTCGCGCGCCGGCAGACTGGGCAACGCCCTGTCCGCTGCCGAGCCCGGCAGCGGCAGGCGCACGGTAAAGGTAGTGTGGGTGCCGCGCACCGACGTGCATTCGATACTGCCGCCGAGCAGCTCGGCCGCGCGGCGGCAAAAGGCGAGCCCCATGCCGGCGCCGCTGCCGTGGCGCTTGGTCGAAAAGAACGCGTCGAAGATATGCGGCAGGACGTCCGGCGCAATGCCCGGACCTGTGTCGCGGAATTGCAGAACGCAGAAATCCTGATCCTCCAGCGCGCTGATCGCGATCTGCCCTTCGCCGCTCACGTGAATCGCATGCAGCGCGTTTTTCAGCAGATTGAACAGCACGAAGACGACCACTGTGTCCGAGCCGGAAAAGCGCAGCCTCGCGTCGATCGGCACAACCGTGATGCGCTCGCGTTCGCCGGCGCGAAACGGATAACGCTCCAGCGCCGAGCTCACGCACTGCTGCACGGAGTGCGCGCTGAAACGGCTGCGGTCGAGGCGGTCGAGCGTGAAGGAAGCCAGCGCCATTTCGACCATCGCGCTCGTGCCCGACACTTCGCGCCTGATTGCCGTGGCAAGCTGGCTGATGCGCTCGGACTGCGCGGAATGTTCGTGGTCTTCGTAAAGACCGTGCGCGACGGCGAGGCGATAGCCTTTGAACACATGACTCCACACGCTCGCAATTTCGTCCGCGTGCATGCCGATGGTGGCGAGCGGCGTCGCGATTTCGTGCGCGATGGTGGCTGCCAGCGCATACGGATGAATCAGGTCATAGCGGACGATGGTGATGGCCAGCAGCCCGAGGCTCAACGCGATAAACAGCACGCCGGGCGGATAGAACGGATAGCCGTAGTTGACCGCGTAGTCGACGGCGGCAAAAGAATAAAGAGCCAGCGCCGCGAGACACAGGTCCAGGCGCCGCCGCGCCTGGCCGCCCGCCTGCTTGCGCGCGCCGAGCAGAAGCTGCGCGCTGCGCGCCGCGAGCAATACCGTCTGCAGGACATGCAGCGGATGCAACGGACCGGCGAGCGGATAGTAGCCGAAGAAGTAATGCCGATAGCCCGACACCACCTCATTGCCGGGCAGCAGCACCGCGAGCACGAAACACAAGCCATACGAGGCCAGCAACACCGGCCGCTCGCGACGCCGCGCCGCCACTTCCGTCACGAAGTGATAGAACGTGGTGGGAAGAAAAAGAATGAACAGATAACCGGCGCGCACCAGCAAGCCCGCGATGCGCGGGTCTTCCGTCTGGAACAGCAATGTCCAGGTGCCCTGCCATGCGAAGGTGGCCGAGCACATCAGCAGGAACGGCGCCGACAGCCTGGTGACGCCTTGCGTGATGACCACGTAAAGGCCGAACACCACGAACATGGCCGACACGAAGGCGGTTGGAATGGCGTACATGTGGCTCGACGTGCCGGCAGACGTTAGCGTGCCCGGTCACTCCGCCATTGGGCGAACGTCAGCGGCTTGATGCCGGCTTCGGCCACTTCCGGCGACTCGATCCGGCTCCAGCAATAAAACGCGTCGCCCCAGCCGGGAATGGGTTGCGGCTTCAGCATTCTGAATTCGACGTTCGAGCGATACGCGAGATGCGGCCAGAAGAGCGGCATGACGTCGCGCACCGCCATCTGCCTGAGCAACTCGGCGGGGCCGCTTTCGTCCGCTACGATCTCGCCTTGCGCGATCCAGTCGTGCTCGGCCCACGCGACGAAGACGCTCGCCCGTCCCTCGCGATCGAACATCAGAATGGCGTTCTGTTCGGGCCGCCAGTAATACTCGACGATGCCCTTGTCCTTCACCACTTCGTCGATCACCCTATGCGTGCGCGGATCGCAATAGGTGATGCCGTTCTCGCCCAGCGCGAGCCAGCCTGCCTCCGAGCAGTAGCGGCTCTTTGCGTCCTTCAGGAAGTGAACGAGCCGGTTCGCCGAATCGGCGTCGGTCTTGCGCAGATACAGATCGACAATGCCCGCGTTGAATGCCTTGACGGCGACGGTTTCGTCGGCGACGCCTGTCAGCAGAATTTTCGCGCAATGCAGATTGGATATGGACGACAGAAACTCGACGCCGCTTACGCCAGGCATGTCGTAATCGACCACGACGGCGGCCACTTCGGCGAAACGCGAATTGCGCGCCAGCACGTCCCGCTGCGGCGACGTTTCGACAAAGCGCTCAAAACCCGTTTCGCTCAAACACGCGGAAGCCGGCGCGAACTCCAGAGAATTTTCGCGCGCGTGCTGGCGAATGAACGCAAGCGCCGTTTGCGGGCGCGAGAAAAACAGGTTGGTGGAAACATCCGGAAAGAACCGGCGCAGTGCGTCGAGGTAGTTGTCGTTGTCGTCTACGAAAACAACCGTGGTCGGATAGGAGACGGGTGGTCGAATAAACTTGTTCATATTTTCACGTGGTTCGTCAGACCGCCGCAGCGGATCAGCGTGACAGGCTCGCCAGTCGCCGCATGCGCTCACGTGGAACAGGCCGGCGTGCTGTGGCCGGTGCTTCTATCGCAGTTGCCGGGCCGGTCTCCGTTGAACGGTATAGTACAGGGCTCGTGGCTTTAACAGTACAAAGTTAAGCGCATTTGCAGCGGCATATGCGGCCTGAATCAAACGACCGGGCGATGCGGACACAGCAAACGGCGGCCGCTGCCTTGCGTTGCAGCCGCGCGCTGCCGCGATACCGTCGACTACGGCCGCGCGGCCACTTCGTCGAGATGGTCCAGCAGAGCCGCGGGATCGTCGTAGACCCGTAGCGCGCCGGCGCGCTCGAGCTCTTCCGTGCCGTAACCGCCCGACAGCAGGCCCACGCCGAGCGCGCGGCAGCGCCGCGCCGCGAGCATGTCCCAGATGCTGTCGCCGACTACCACCGAGTGCTCGATCTCCACGCCAAGACGTTCGGCTGCCGCGATGAAAAGGTCGGGGTCGGGCTTCGCGTATTTGACGTCGTCGCGCGTCACGACGACGGCTTTCGCCGGATCGACGCCGAGCGCTTCGAGATTGACCGCCGCGGTTTCCATGCGGCCGCTGGTGGCCACGGCCCATGGCGTGCCGGCTTGCGTGAGCGCGTCGAGCAGTTCGCGCGCGCCCGGCAGCGGACATACTTGCGCGCGCAACCTTTTGTACGCCGCCGCATGCGCCTGCCGCAAACGCTCGCTGCGCTCGGCGCTGATATCGCCGTGCGTCTCGCGCAGAAGCTGGTTGGTGAAGAGGCCGCCGCTCATGCCGATCTTTCGATGGATTCGCCACACCGACAGCGAAATGCCTTCGCTGTCGAGCGCTTCTTTCCAGGCCAGCACGTGTTGGTAGACGCTGTCGACGAGCGTGCCGTCGAGATCGAACAGAAATGAGGTCTGGATACGCATGGTGGGCTCCTTACGATGGCTACGCCCGCCAATATGCCACGTCGAGCGCCGCGAGGCATCAGCGCGACTTGCCGCGCGCGCCCTTGCCGGCCGTCGCGGCGCGCGGCGGATCCTTGCTGGCGGGCGCGTTGCCGCTCAATTGCTCCATCCACGACAATGCGTCGACATACGACAGAAACTGTTTCAGATAGCCCGGCGACAGCTCGCGCATCAGCGACAGCGAGCGGTGCACGAGACTGCTCGAATTGAGCGGACCGGCGTTCCCGGGCGCCGGTTGCAACGACTGCCGCACCTGCCTGTCGGCGCGGACCCTCGCCCATGTTTGCCGGAAATAGTCGAGCTCGGGGAGTTCGGGGTATGCGGCCTGAGCCCGTTCGGGGTGCCGCGCTGCGCCGTGCAATTCGGCGACGATTCCGCCGAGCGCGCTGGATGCCGGCTCGTTCCGGGAGGCGGCGCGAGCGGCCGCAGTTGCTGTGCCCGTCTCGCGTTCGTTGCGTTCGACTTCCCGCGCATAGGCTTCGAGCAGCGCGGCAAGCTTCGCGTCCAGCACACGTCGCGCCTCGCCGCTGTGCGCGGCGGCGCGCCGCTCAAGGGCGTCGATGAAACGGAACCGCAGCGGATCGAGACGGTCCGCGCCGCGCTCGCGCCAGGCGTCGAGGATCGTGCGCGGTGCCTGCGGCGTGCCGGCTGCTTCTGTCACGTGACCGCTCGCAATATCACTCATGGGACTTGCCCGCCGCGGCCGTCGAGAGCCGCGGAACAGGCGCGATTTCCACGCGGCGGTTGCGCGCGCGCCCTTGCTCGTCGGCATTCGAACTGACCGGCTGGCCCGAGCCGAAAGCCGCAGCGAATACCGACGACACCGGCACGCCCGCGTCGATCAACGCGCGCGTCACGGTCAGCGCCCGCTGCGCCGATAGTTCCCAGTTGTCCGCGAAACGACGATTGCCTTCGCGCAAGCGCTGGTCGTCGGTGAAGCCGCTCACCATCAGCATCTCGTCGTTCGCGCGCAGATACGCGGACAACGGGCCGGCGAGACTCTTCAACAAATCGCGCCCTTGCGGCTGCAACTGGTCGGAGTTGAGCGCAAACAGCACGTTGCCGCTGATGCCGATGCGTCCGTTGACGAGCGTCACGCGGCCGGCCGCGAGCGGGCCCGCCAGCGCCTGTTCGAGTGTCTTGCGGCGTTGCGTTTCCAGCTGACGCTGCTTGACCTCCTGCTCGAGCTTGTTCGACAGCTCGAGCTGCACGCCGATGACCGCCACCAGAATCAGCATGAACGCGCCGAGCAGCACGGACATCAGGTCGCCGAACGCCGCCCAGATCGGCGTGCCCGGCTCGACGCCGCCGTCGATGTCCTCGCTCATGCCGCTCATGCCGCCTGGACTCCGTCCGCTGTGCGCTGCGCCGCGAGCTGCTGCAGATCTTCGACAATCTGCTTTTGCGACATCACGCTCAGATCGACCACCTCGCGTGCCTGCGCGACGTAGTAGGCAAGCTGCTCGTCACTGCGCGCGAGCGATTTGTCGAGCGCCGCTTCGATTCTTTCCAGATGCGCGACGAGCTTGTCGTTCGATTCGCCGAACAGCTGCACGGCCGCGCCGAACGCTTCGCCAAGGCTCGCCACTTCCACGGCGCCGCCGGTGATCTGCGCGGCGATGGTGCCGATCCTGTCTGCCTCGGCCTCGACTTTTTCTGTGAACCGCGTGCCGACGCGCTCCAGCAGATCCGCCGATGTCGCGACCAGCGCGTCCACCGCGGCGCGTTGCTCCGTGGATGCATGGTTGACCGCGTCCAGCAGCGTCTCCAGCGTTTCCAGCAAGCGGCTGCGCTCCTGCAACATCGCCGTATCGCGCACCATGCTGTCCGACAGCTTCTGACGCAATTCCGCAACCACTTCGGCAGCCGCCTTCGGCGCCTCGGACGCCGCCTGCACGAGCCGCGAAATTTCAGCGATGGTCTCGCTGGCATGCGCCTGCGTTTGCGCCGAGATGTCGCGCGCGGTCTGCTCGAGCGTGTCGCAGATCTGCTGCTGACGGCTCGCCGTGTGTTCGCCCGCCTGCTGCCATTCGCTGCCAAGGGTCGCGGCCAGCGAATCGAGTTTCGCGGTCCATGCGGCGAGGCGCGCTTCGTTGTGGTCGCCCGCTTGTTGCCATGTGTCGCGCAGCGTAGTCGCCATCAGGTCCAGCTGCGCGGTCCACGCTGCAAGACGTTGTTCGTTGTGCTCGCCCGCCTGTTGCCATTCCTTGCCGAGCGTCGCCACCAGCAAGTCCAGCTTCGCGGTCCACGCCGCCAGGCGCTCTTCGTCTCGCGAAGCCATGACCGTCTGCAAATCCGCATGCGACTCGCCGACGGTCCGCAGCAACGACGCGGAGTGCTGTTCAAACGTCGCCGCTGCCGCAGCCAACGCCTGCTCGTGCCGCGCCGCCATGGTCTCGCCGGTGCGCTGCTGATGCGACAGCGCCTCCTTCCATGCGTCGGAGACCTGGCCCGCCGCGGCTTCGAGGCGCGCAGACACACCGTCGACGAGTCCGCTGGAACGCTCGTCGAAAGTCTGCGTGAAGCGCTCCAGCGACGCGTGCAATTGCCGGGTCATTTCCTGGTTGGAACGCTGCTGCCCGGCGAGCGCCTCGTTCCAGATGCCGGCGACCTTCGTCGTAGCCGACTCGAAACCGTTCGACAAACCGTCCAGTTGCCGCTGCACCGCCTGCGAAACGCTCTCGTGCAAGGCCGCGCTCTCGCGCGCGAGGCCCGCCATGGTCGCCTGCATGACAGGTTCGAGCGCCTGCCCGGCAGCCCGCGTACTGTCCGCGACGCTTTGCTTCAACGACTGCTCGACGGATGCCGCGAGACGCGCGTACGCAACCTGCGCCTTGCTGTGAAACGCCTCCTGGCTCGCCAGTTGGCGTTCGTTGAACGCGAGGCTGTGCTGCTCCATCGCGGCCATCATCGTTTGCAGACGGTCGACGAGCGTCGGCATCAGCTCCGCTTGCCGCTGCAGGAGGCGGAAGCTCTCGTCGCGCTGATGTGCCTGCGAATAGATACGCAACGTAGTCGCGATCTTCGCGTCGAGCCGCTGTGCCGCTTCCAGCCGCTCGCGGCGGCACAACGCGGACAGCAGACCGAGCATCGCCGAACTCGCTACGCCCGCGATCGAGGTGCCAAACGCAAAGCCGAGACCCTTGACCGGCGCGGCCAGCGAAGCCCGAATCGCAGCGAGATCGGTCGCGCTGTCGAGCGCGAGCCCCGTGCCGCGCAATGTCACCACCATGCCGAGCAGTGTGCCCAGCATACCGAGCAGCACCAGCAAGCCAACCAGATAAGGCGTGAGCGCGGGGCCCGGCAACGCGACGCGCTCGCCTTCGATGCGCAGCCGCGCCGCATTGCGCAGGCCCGGATGCAACTGCTCGAGCCACGCGCCAAGCCGCGGCGGCGGCTCGGACAGGCCGTCCAGCGCGCTTGCGAGTGTTGCCGTCGCCGCGCCATAGCGCCGCAATTCCAGCGCGCCCGCGAGATAAAACGCGCCGATCAGCAGCGTGACTGCCAGCGCGAGCCAGTTGGAACCGACATAGCCGACGGCAATGCCGCACACCGCGGCGAGACCTGCCGCGAACACAACGAGATCAATACGATATCTGGACATAGTGTCCCAGTTAGCGAGTACGAAGGGCGGCGAGCAACCCTTCGACCGGTTGTAAACGAATATCCAGCTCGGCAAGCAACACGCTCTGCATGTCCTTGCGGAATACGTCGAGCCAGGCGCCGGGCGTGCCGGGAGCCATCGACTCCGCAGCCTCTGCCTGCTGCCCCGCATCGCGCAGCCGCTCGAAGTGGCCGGCGAGCAGCATCGGCAGATTAGCCAGCAGGCTGCGCTCGCGTTCGGCGAGCGCACGCTCCATGACGGCGTCCAGCACCGCGAGACGGCCCATCGCGGGAGTCGTAGCGGCGAGCAGCGCACGCAGCCGGCCGCGCAGATTGCCGACACCCGTTTCCATCGATTGCTGCATGGCCTGATAGCGCTGGCGAAACAGCGCGTAGTCCACAGGCGCGGCGGGCGGCCCGGCATAGGCGGAACCACGGCGCTTCGCGTTCGCGAACGCGCTGTCGCCGGCAATCGTATTGACGAACGATGTCCGCACGCGCGCACATTCCGCCTCTTCCGCGCTGCCGAACGTCCGCGCGCTAGCGGGCACGGCGGGCGGCGCGCCTGTGAGCGCCGAGGACAGCGCGATCGCGTCCGTCCAGCCGAGCCACTGGCTCAGCCGGTCGGATAGCGATTGCCGCGGTTCGGGAACGTCGACTTGGGCGAAACGCGCCAGCAGGCGAACGAGCGCGGGGCCGCTGAGTGCTGTGCGCTGGGGGGCTTGCAACATACCACCGGATGCAAAAAAGTCAGCAGTTTACACGCTGACGCGGACGACGGCTTCGGTCCCTATAAGAACGTCGTGTGACGCGGACATCCTGGCGTGGATGTATGGGCGTTTTCTGCGACCTGGCGCCTCGCCGGCTACCGCACGCCCCCGGCACTCATAAGCTCGCAGCTCAAATCGCCCCACGCGGCCGATGCTGGCCGGTATCGACGCAGCACACGAGCGCATCGGCATCTTCATCACCGACGCTCAGATAGATATGCCCGACCGAACTGTCGAAATAGAGACTGTCGCCCGGCGTCAGCCTGAACGACTTGCCGTTCTCGAAGCGCAATTCGAGTTTGCCGGCGAGCAGAAAGACGAACTCCTCGCCTGAATGCCGGATGTACTCAGGGAAATCCGACACGGCGCGCGCGTGGATGTGCGCGCGCATCGGCATCATGCGTTTGCCGGTCAGATTGTTCGCGAGCATGCCGTACTCGTAGTTCGGCGTGTCGTACACCTGCTGCTTGCCGGCCGCGGTGAACGAAGGCTTCATCGCGCCGCCGGCGGTCTTGCGGCGCCGGCCAAAGATCGCGTCGAACTCGAGCTCCAACGAATGCGCGAGCGCCGCGAACTTGTCGTAGGTGAGCGCGATGTCGCCGCGCTCGGCCTTCGAGATCGTCGATACAGCAATGCCCGAGCGTTCCGACAGCTCGGCCAGCGTGAGCCCGCGTGCCTTGCGCGCCTGCCGCAAATGCCCGCCCACGAGCTTGTGATCGAGCGCGGGCGGCGCCTCGCGCGCGGGTGCCTTGGGTTGTTCCACTACGGCTTTGGCCATCTCACCTGATTCCACTTGCCAGAAAAATTTCTCGTATCCGAGAAATTATTTTTTTCTCGTATATGATAACTCACGTCGATTCCACCATCTTGTGGGGCCCGTATCGTGTCTACCCTTGCGCTCAGTAAGTCCGGCTTGACGAAGACCCGCGTCATCACTGCCACGACCATCGGCACAGCGCTCGAATTCTACGACTTCACGATCTACAGCTTCTTCGCGATCCAGATCGGGCAGTTGTTCTTTCCGGGCGCGTCCCCCGTCAACCAGTTTTTGCTTTCCATCGGCGTGTTCGGCGTGGGCTTCGTCGTGCGGCCGCTGGGCGGCGTGGTGATCGGCGCGTACGCGGACCGCGCGGGCCGCAAGAACGCGATGGTCCTCACCATCATGCTGATGGCGCTCAGTTGCGCGATGATCGCGTGCGCGCCCACTTACGCGGTCGCGGGGCTCGCCGCGCCGCTGATTGTGCTCGTCGCGCGTCTGATCCAGGGTTTCGCGGCGGGCGGCGAATTCGGGCCGGGCACCACGCTGCTGGTCGAATACGCAACCGACAACACCCGCGCCTTCTTCGCGAGCTGGAATTTCGCGGCGACCGCAGCGGGTCTCGTTCTCGGCGCGCTGGTCGCGACGCTCGTCAACGTGTTGCTGCCTAAGCAGGCGGTGCTCGAATGGGGCTGGCGCATTCCGTTCATGCTCGGGATCGTCGCCGCGCCTGCCGGCATGCTGATCCGCCGACGCCTGGAAGAAACGCTGACCTCGCGCAAGCCGGGCGAAGCGGCGCCGCGCGGCGCGCTGAAGGCTGCGCTGACGACTCATCTCAAGCTGACCATTCTCGGCACCTTCGCCGAATTGGGCGGCTCGGTGTCGGTGTACATCACCGCGTTTTTTCTGCCGAGCCATGCAGTGCGCGCGCTGCATCTTTCGTCGACGTCGGCGGTCATCTCGGGTATCGTCAGTTCGCTCGCGCTGTTTGTCGCGGCGCCGCTTGCCGGCATGCTGGCGGATCGCTACACCCGCAAGCGCGTGCTGGTGATTTCGCGCGTCGTCATGCTGTTGCTCGTTTATCCGGCGTTTGCATTCCTGAGCGCGCATCCGTCGATGACCGCGCTTTGCATCGTCTCCGCGCTGCTCGCGGTGTTCGTCTCCGGGCAGATCGTGCCGGTGCTGGTGATGATTCCGGAACTGTTCCCGAGGCATGTGCGCGCAACGGGGATCGCATTGACCTATGTGGTAAGTGCATCGTTTTTCGGCGGCTTCTCGCCGTTTATTGCAAGCTGGCTGGTCGCGCGCACCGGCAATCCGCTTGCGCCGGCCTGGTACGTCGCCGCTGCGTGCGCGATTTCGCTCGTGCCGGTAATCTGGCTGAAGGACCGCACCGGCGAAGCACTCGCCTGAAGAAGAGGACGCAATGATGCAGGACAATGTGAATCGGGACAACGGCTTGCCCGGCCGCAGCGCGGTCGAATTGCGCCGCATGATCGGTGCGAAAGAAATCTCGCCCGTCGAATTGCTCGAAGCGTGCATCTCGCGAATCGAGGCCGTGAATCCGGCGGTCAATGCGATCACCGCAACGGATTTTCCCACCGCGCGAGCGGCCGCAAAGCGCGCCGAGAAACAGGTGCTCGACGGCGAGCCGTTGGGCCTCTTGCATGGCCTGCCGCTCGGCGTGAAGGACCTCGAAAATACCGCCGGACTCCTGACTACTTATGGTTCGCCCATGTCGCGCGGCAACGTGCCAACGCAAGACGTGGTGCTCGTCGAGCGCCTGCGGGCCGCCGGGGCGATCGTCACCGCGAAGACCAACGTGCCGGAACTCGGCGCGGGAGCGAACACGCGCAATCCGGTGTGGGGCGCAACCGGCAATCCTTTCAATACCTTGTTGAATGCGGGAGGGTCGTCGGGAGGCTCCGCCGCTGCGCTCGCGTGCGACATGCTGCCGGTATGCACCGGCTCTGACACAGGCGGCTCGCTGCGCATTCCCGCTTCCAAATGCGGCGTAGTGGGCTTTCGTCCGACGCCCGGACTCGTGCCGAATTCGCGCAAGCTCGTGGGCTGGTCGCCGATTTCAGTGGTCGGGCCGATGGGCCGCACCGTTGCGGAGGCGTGCCTGCAGCTCGCCGCTACAGCGGGCATTTCCGCTGGCGATCCGCTCAGTTTTGCCGTCGATCCGCTCAGCTTTGCCGTGCCTGCCGACATCGACCTCGGCACATTGCGAGTGGGCTGGACCGAAGACTTCGGCAGTTGCGACGTGGATGCGTCGATTCGTAAACTATTCCGCGAGCGCATCGCGCTGATCGCGCCGTCTTTCCGTTCGTGCGAGGAAGTCCGCTTCGATCTCGGCGACGTGCATCGCTGCTTCGATGTGATTCGCGCGGAGAGTTTCGTCGCCGGTCTGCACGACGCCTATACACGCGACCCGAATCAGCTCGGCCCGAACACGCGCGCCAACTACGAGCTCGGCGCGAGCATGAGCCTCGCGGACAGCGCATGGGCGCAAGCCGAGCAGACGCGCATCTTCAAACGCTTCCAGGCCGCGTTCCGGCAGTACGACGTGATTGTCTCGCCAACCACGCCGGTGACGCCGTTTCCCTGGCAGCAGCTGTACGCCGCGCAAATCGACGGGCGCGAGCAGGACAACTATTACCGCTGGCTCGCGCTCACCTACGTCGTCACGCTCACTACGCACCCGGCCGTGTCGCTGCCGTGCGGTCTCGATCACGCGGGCATGCCGTTCGGCTTGCAGATCGTCGGGCCGTTTCATGCCGATCGCAAGACACTCGCCGTCGCGCATGCAATGGAGCAGGTCTTCGCACAATCGCCTGTGTTGCGTCGTCCGCGGCCCGATCTGTCGAAGCTCACGAAGCCGGATGCGTCGTTAAAATCCATCGTGACCTCGCCTCCTCTTTTCACCAACTCCGGCTCCAATGGCTCGAGCCTCTCCTCGGTCTAACCGATGACAACAACCAGATTCGATACGGTCGTGTTGGGCGCCGGCATTGTCGGCGTGTGCGTGGCCGTGCATTTGCAGAAGCGCGGCCGGCAGGTTGCGCTCGTGGACCGCAAACCGCCGGGCAATGAGACTTCGTTCGGCAATGCAGGGTTGATTCAGCGGGAAGGCGTTTATCCGTACGCATTTCCGCGCGGACTGGGCGCATTGCTTCGCTATGCGCTCAACCAGTCGCTCGACGTTCGCTACCACGCGGATGCGCTATTTCATGCGGCGCCGTTCCTGTGGCGTTACTGGCGCAACTCGGAGCCCGCGAAACACGCGGCGATTGCGAGGTCGTATTCGACGCTGATCGAACAGTGCGTGAGCGAGCACCGCGCGCTGGCCGCGGCTGCAGGCGCGAGTGCATTGCTGCGTCCCACCGGCTGGATCAAGGTGTTTCGCAGCCATGCGGCTCAAGACGCGGAATTCGGGCACGCGGAACAATGGCGGCGCGAATACGGCGTGGAGTTCGAAACGCTCGACGCCGCCCGCCTCCAGCAGATCGAGCCTGATCTCGACAAAACGTTGCTGGGTGCTTTGCGCTATCCGCAAGCGGATTCTGTAAGCGATCCGAATGCACTCGTCACGGCCTACGCCAAATACTTCGAGAGCCTCGGCGGACGGTTCTTTACCGGCGACGCTAATACGCTGCGCAACGGCTGGGAGGTCACCACCAACGCGGGTACGATTGCGGCTTCGTCGGCGGTCGTCGCGTTGGGGCCGTGGTCCGGCGTCCTGAGTTCGCAGCTCGGTTATCGCCTGCCGCTTGGCGTCAAGCGCGGCTATCACATGCACTATGCGCCGCGGGCGGGCGCGCGTCTTAATCACCCGGTGCTCGACGCCGAACGCGGCTATCTGCTCGCGCCAATGGCACGCGGCATCCGCCTGACGACCGGCGCCGAAATTGCGCTCCTCGATGCACCGAAAACGCCGACGCAACTCGCCGCCGTCGAACCGATTGCACGCACGCTGTTTCCGCTCGACAAACGCCTCGACGATCAACCGTGGATGGGCGCACGGCCTTGCACGCCGGATATGATGCCGGTTATCGGACGCGCTGAAAAACATCAGGGCTTGTGGTTCGCATTCGGCCACGCGCACCACGGACTCACGCTAGGGCCCGTGACAGGCCGCCTGATCGCCGAAATGATGACGGGCGAAGAAACGCTGGTGGACGCGCGGCCCTTCAGGGTGGACAGGTTCTAGCGGCAAACAGGAGCGGCGCGCGCCGCTTCTTTCAGTGCAACGGTTGCAAGGCGGTCCATTGCGTCCAGCCGGTATCGCCGTCGGCCGCACTGATACGCAATGCGCGCGAGCCGTCCTCAAAAATAATCGATTCGGTACGGCATGCTTCGGGGTCCGGAAGATCGCGCATACCCACAAAGCCAATTTCGTGTTTGAACGACAGATTGCCTTCACGCAATATGCCGAGATAGGACGGTTCATCGTTACCGAATGGCTGAGCCGTGCAACGGTTCAACAGCACAGCGGCGACTTCTGCATCACACATGGTCTCTCTCCTCACTAACACAACACCGCCCGACCCGGCGGCGTTCAAGCTCGTCGTCCTAATGAAATCATTCTAGAAGTCGTGGCCGAAAACGCCACTTCCACTACGGTCCGCTTATCGTGGCAGACGCCTTCTTGCGAAGCGGCTGGCGCCCGTCAGTTTGCCGGCGCAATCGGCAGCGCTGCCGGGGCGGCCGAACAGATACCCTTGCAGGGAATCGCAGCCGATCTCATGCAGCAGCAAGGCCTGCTCTTCCGTCTCCACGCCCTCCGCAGTGACGGACATGCCGCATGCGTGGGCCATCTTCACGACCGCATGCGCAATGGCCGCGCAGTCTCTGTCGTCCGGCAAGCCCGCCACAAACGAGCGGTCGATCTTCAGGCCATGCAGCGAAAAACGCTTCAGGTACGACATGCACGCATAACCAGTACCGAAGTCGTCGATGGCGAGCCTCACGCCCAGCTTCGTCAGCGCGGACATCGTCGCGCATAGAGTTGGATCGTCCGGCATCAGCATGCCTTCGGTAATCTCGAGTTGCAGAGCGGAAGGTTCGAGCCCGGTGTTCGCGAGACACGCAGCGACATGTTGCACAAGCCGCTCGTTGAACTGCACGGGCGAAATGTTCACGGAAACAGTGACGCCCGGCGCGATGCTCCAGCGCCAGTCCGCGACCTGCGCGCACGCCTGCTCCAATACCCAGTCGCCAATGCTTCCCATCAACCCCGCCTGTTCCGCGATGGGGATGAATTCGGCCGGGGAGACGTCGCCAAGCTCTGCGCTGGTCCAGCGCAGCAACGCCTCGACGCCCACTGTCTCACGTGACGTGGCGTTCACGACTGGCTGATAGGCAAGCTTGAATTCGCCGGCATCGAGCGCATCGCGCAGCAGATCCTCGATCTCAAAGCGGCGTTGCGCAGCTTCTTTCATGTCGCCCGTGAAGAACTGCAAACTGCCGGGGCCCTGCGCTTTCGCGCGGCGCATGGCGGCGCCGGCATCGCGCATCAGCAGAGCCGCGTCGCGCACCTGGCCGCCGCAAAGCGCCACGCCCCCCGACGCACTCACGCGATACCCACGCCCCGCAATCACAAACGGCTCCGCGAACAACGCGAGTATCTGTTGCGCGAACGCGGGCAGCGTCGGCACCTCGCGGTGACCATCTGTAACAATCACGAACTCGTCGCCGCCGATGCGTGCAAGCAGATCGTTCGCCGCCACTGAGCTAGCGAGCCGCTGCGCGACACTGCGCAACAGACGGTCGCCGAGATCGTAATCGGCAATGTCGTTGATCCTGCTGAAGCCGTCCACGTTGACGATCAGCATCGCAACACGCGCGGCCCGCGCGGATCTGAGCCACTGCTGAGCGCGTCCAGTCGCGTAGGCACGGTTATAGACGCCGGTGAGCGAGTCGATGAACGACCAATGCGCAGGGTGGCCATGAGCGTGCGTTCGCGCAGCCGCGCCTCTGAACGACGCGTCACCGCAAATGGGACTCAACCGGATATCGGAGTGAGTTGCCCACAGCACGGGAACTTGCTCAGTCATCGTTACACTCCTATGCTAAGCGTTACACGTGAACCGGCTGACAGCCCGGTTTATGTACTCAGATACCTTTTAAAAAACCTTCAGGACTACGGACGTAAAAGCCCTCGTTGCGCGAGGGAAGAACAGGCACCCCGACGCTGTAGCCGTGCCTCCACAATATGCCGGCATAGGCCGCTTGAGAATGGGCCACGTTGGTGAACGCGTAAAGCAACGACAAACGCTTCGCCGCATGCCACAAACCGCTGGGCAACCAATATGAAAATCCATCAACTGCGTGTCCTGATCGCGATTGCCGATGCGGGCAGCGTCAGAGGTGCCGCGCGCATGCTCGCTTCGTCGCCCGCCGCCGTCACGCAAAACATTCAGCAACTGGAAGAAACCGTGCGCATGCAGCTAGTCGTGCGTACCTCGTCGGGTGTGACGCTCACTCCATGCGGGCAAACCCTGCTTGCACATGCGCGGCTCGTCGCCGCTCAGATGACGCGCGCGAATCAGGCCATGGACGCGATGCGCGGCGAACCCAGCGGCCGTCTTTCCATTGCCGTGACCGCGTGGGTCGCGCTGACGTTTCTGCCCGAAGCCGTGGTGCGCTTTCGCGCCAGAATGCCCGCTATACAGCTGGAATTGTTCGAGGGCCTGCTGGCCATCGCGACACCGCGTCTACGCGACGGCAGTCTCGACATTTACGTGGGCCGGCAAGTGCCCGGCGCAACCACTGGCGACTTCAACTATCACCCGCTCTTTGCAACGAGCCGCGCGGTCGTGGCCCGGCAAGGTCATCCGCATGCCGAATCGCGTTCTCTCGCGCAATTGCTCGACGACGACTGGCTTGTGGCGCTCGATCCTGAAACCGAGGGCCAGGCGTCCTATCAGATGTTCGCGCGCTATGGCTTACCCGTGCCGCGCAGCATCCACTTTTTGCACTCGCTCACTGTTGCGCTCGCGCTGCTCAAGCGCACGGACATGGTGAGCATTTTTCCGTGGCCGCTCGTCGAGCTGTGCGCGGCGCGTGACGGTTTGTGCGCGATCCCGCTACGGGAAGAACTGGAGGACTCCACGGTCGGCATCATCATGCGCACAGGCGAGCCTGCCGATGCCGCGTCGCGATGCTTTATCGACTGCCTGATCGAGACGATCCGCGACGAATCGTGGGACCGGACGTCGGACATTCGCCGGGCCATGCAATCGGTGGAAGTACTGGTGTAGTGCGCGAGCTGCACTGAGCGTGCGCTTGCGCTGCTGAAAATGAAAAACGCCGCGAGCGTAAAGGCTCGCGGCGTGAGTAACGCTCGGTCGGGACCGGGCAATCAGGCGGTAACCGCCACTCGACGCGGCGACACCGCAGAGACGACAAACGCCACGATAACGTTCACCGCGAGTGCGATCAGGCCGATGTACACCGGATAGACAGCATCGCCGAGATGCAGTGCAAGCACGGGCTTGAGCCCTTGAGAAATCGCAAGCGAAGTGCCGAGCACGATGCCGACGAGCCAGCCGCTGAAGAGCCCAGGCGTATTCAGGCGACGTGTGTACAGCGAGAAGACGATTGCCGGGAAGATCTGCAGGATCCACACACCGCCGAGCAGTTGCAGGTCGATTGCGTATTGTGTCGGCAGGAACACGATAAAGAGCAGTGCGCCGAACTTCACGACGAGCGAGACGATCTTCGCGTTCGCTGCTTCCGCTTCAGGCGTGATGTTTGGTGAAACCAGCGGACGCCACAAATTACGCGTGAACAGATTGGCCGCGCCAATCGACATGATCGCGGCCGGAACCAGTGCGCTGATCGCAATGGCTGCCGCCGCAAAACCGACGAACCACGACGGGAACAGCGTGTTGAAGAGCGCCGGCACCATGTCCGAAGCCGACTTCACATGTACGCCCGCTGCAATCGCCATATAGCCGAGCAACGCGATCAAGCCGAGCAGCAGCGTATAGGCCGGCAGGAAAATCGCATTCTTTCGCACCGTATTCGCCGACGAAGAAGACAGCACCGCGGTCATCGTATGCGGATACATGAAGGCCGCGAGCGCCGAACCCAACGCGAGCGATGCATACGCGGTGAATTGCGTCGGCTTGAGGATGATGCCGGTCGCGCCGCCCTTGGCCTTGAAGTAGGTATCCGCTGCGTCGAACACGTGCGCATAGCCGCCGAGCTTGGCCGGAATCAGCCACACCGCCGCGATCACGACGATGTAGATCATGATGTCCTTCACAAACGCGATCATCGCCGGGGCACGCAGGCCGCTCGCATATGTATACAGCGCGAGAATTACGAAGGCGACGATCAACGGCAATTCACCGGTCACGCCGAGTCCCTTGATCACCACTTGCATGCCGACCAGTTGCAGCGCGATGTACGGCATGGTCGCGACGATGCCGGTCAGCGCGACCGCAGCCGGAAACCATTTGCCGCCGTACTCGCCGTGCACGTAGTCCGCTGCCGTGATGTGGTGTTTCGCATGCGCGACTTTCCACAGCTTCGGCATGACGGCGAACACGAACGGGTAAACGATGATCGTGTACGGCAGCGCAAAGAAGCCATAGGCGCCGACCGAATAGACGAGCGCAGGCACTGCGATCACCGTGTACGCGGTGTAGAAGTCGCCGCCTACCAGGAACCAGGAGATGATGGTGCCGAACTGCCGGCCGCCCAGACCCCATTCGTGCAATTGCGTGAGATCGCCGCGTTTCCAGCGAGCGGCAAAGAAGCCGATCACTGTCACAAGAACGAAGAATGCGATGAAGACGGTCATCGCCACCGGGTTGACGGGGTTCAGGTCGCTCATTTGACACCTCGGTACACGACGTAAATCAGTAGCGAGGTCAACGGCACCCACAGGAACTGATACCAGTAAAAGAACGGAAAACCGGCGAACGACGGACGCGTGTCGTTATAGAACGGCAGCCATAACAGCGCGATATACGGGAGCAAAAGAATGAGCCACAGCCATGACCGGCCGGCCGGTGGGGAGGTCTCCATGTACTTCTCCTAGATCTATTATTGACACCGCGTTTCAGGACTCGTAGTCCCGCGCGCGGAAAACCGGAACCGGGCATCTGCGTGGAGTACCCACTCAACGACGCTGCCGAAACCGGAACCTGCTGTTTGCGCGTTGCCGGCGCACGACGAGGGTGAGCATTAACCACGCCCGAGCACGTCATACGAATGGCGCAGCTGGTTGCGCCGGCAGCACGGCGAAAGCGTCCGCAAGACGCACTACGCCGCGGGGATGTAGTATTCGCCTTCGTACGCGTCCTCACAAGCGCGCAACTACGTAAGCGGGCTACGTATTACTACGTAGCCGACAGGCGTTTTTTTCAACGATGAAACTCAAAGCCAAGATCGTTCTGCTGGCTATCGTGCCCTTCCTCGCGGCTATCGCCAGCATCGAAATAGGCGTGCGTCGCGAAGCAACCGCGCTCGCGCAAGCGCAGCACGCGACCACTCAGGCCGCGTACATGGCCAGCAAGGAAATCGAACTCAAGCATTACGTCGAGCTGGCTACATCCGCGATCGCACCGCTTTACGAAGAAGACGAGGACAACGCCCGCGACGACGCGCTGCGCCGCACGCGCGCGCTCAACACCCTCGAGAAGATGGACTTCGGCAAGGACGGCTATTTCTTCGTCTATGACACGCACGGCCGCTCGCTGATGCATCCGCGCGAGCCGGATCTGGTCGGGCGCGATCTGTCGGAGCTGCGCGATCCGCAAGGCGTGCCGACCATCCAGAAGCTGCTCGCTGCTGCCTCGCAAGGCGGCGGCTATGTGCGCTATCTGTGGCATCGTCCGTCGACGGGCAAGGTCGCGTCCAAGCTCGGCTACGTGGTGCCGCTCGAACGCTGGGGCTGGATGATCGGCACAGGCATCTATCTGGACGACGTGGACACCACGCTCGCGCATATCGACGAACGGGCGGCGCGAAACATCGATCGCACGATGATGTGGATCGACGCAATCGCACTTGCCGGGCTCGCCGCAATTGCGCTTTGCGCGCTCGTACTCAACATCACCGAATATCGCAGCGCGGACGCAAAACTGAAGCGGCTCGCGCAGCAGGTCGTCGAATCGCAGGAGAACGAACGCGCGCGGCTTTCGCGTGAATTGCACGACGGCATCAGCCAGATGATGGTGTCGGTGAAACTGCTGCTCGAATCGGCGCTCGCCCGTTTCGAGCGCAGCGAAACCCGCGTGCCCGCCGCCGAAGCCGCCCTCTCGACCAGCCTCACGCGGCTCGGCGATACGCTGCGTGAAATACGGCGCATTTCTCATGCACTGCGTCCGTCGATGCTCGACGACCTGGGTGTCGCGGCCGCAATCGAACAACTCACGCGCGAACTCAGCGAACAGTCGGGCATTGAAATCGGCTTCACACAGATCACGCATACTCACGCCGCCTCGTTGACGGATGCCGTGAACACCGTGTTGTTCCGTATCGCGCAGGAAGCGTTGACGAACATCGTGCGGCATGCGCATGCGACGAATGCGGCGCTCGCGCTGGAAGTTTCGAACGATGCAGTCACGCTCACCATCGCCGATAATGGCTCTGGTTTCGACGTCACGCATGCCTTTGTCGGCCGCCGTTCGGGCGTGGGCTTACGCAACATGCGCGAGCGCGTGGAAGCGCTCGGCGGCACGCTTGCGCTCAGCTCGCAGCCTGGCCACACGCTCGTCACCGCGCGCGTGCCGCTTGATCCTGGTGCACCGGAGCTCGATAAGCAGAGTCTGCAGGAAACCTCTTTATGAACGACACATCGCATGCAACTGCCCGGCTGATTCTGGTCGACGATCATCCACTCGTTCGCGACGGCTTGCGTGCGCGGCTCGAAGCCGTGCGCGACCTCGAAGTGGTCGGCGAAGCAGGTAATGCGCAAGAGGCGCTCGCGCTCGCCGCGAGTCACGAACCGCACCTCGTGCTGATGGACGTCGGCATGAACGGTATG
This sequence comes from Burkholderia sp. WSM2230, assembly GCF_000472445.1. Lineage (GTDB taxonomy): Bacteria > Pseudomonadota > Gammaproteobacteria > Burkholderiales > Burkholderiaceae > Paraburkholderia. Next base: position 396,170 of record NZ_AXAJ01000001.1, on the reverse strand, counting down.
AACGGTATCGCTCTAGCCGGCATGTTTCATGAGCGCTTTCCCGCCATCCGCGTGCTGATGCTCTCGATGCACGACAACCTCGAATACGTCACGCAGGCAGTGCGCGCGGGCGCCAGCGGTTATGTATTGAAGGACTCGCCGGCGACCGAAATCATTCAGGCGATTAGCGCTGTGCTCGACGGCAAGACGTATTTCAGCGCCGGACTCGGCGCGCGACTGATTCAGGCGTCGGCCATGCAGTCGCCAGTTGAACGGCTCACGCCGCGCGAACGCGATATTCTCGATGCGCTCGCAGAGGGTTTGTCGAGCAAGCAGATCGCGCAACGCAACGATCTGTCGGTGCGTACAGTGGAGACACATCGCCTGAACCTGAAGCGAAAGCTGGACATTGAAGGTCAGGCCGAGTTGATCAAGTTTGCTGTTGAAAACCGGCGCACGAGTCGCTAATGCAAAGAATGTCTCGCTGCGCAACGAGTGGAGACAATAATGGTGACACGCTTCATGCGGGCGAGAGCGAGTACATTAGAAAGCGTCGCTTTATGTTTATGTCTGTCGCTGGCTTTCGCTTTATCGGCGGCTCACGGTGAAGAACAGCGGATCAATCGCGGACACGATCCCTTCTTCCAGATCTCCAAAGCGATAGAGGGGTGCCCGGTGCCTCTCGGTCCACTCGAAACCGAACAGGAGTGGCTCGCCGACAGCCATTACCGCATTGAACGCGGCAACAGTTGCTGGATAGAAGGCCGCTGCCGCTTATCGAACGCTTACCTGTACGACAAGGAAATCGCCGAAGCCGTGCAGCGGCGTCTCGCCATTATCAACGCCGCCACTCAGTGGCGCGAACGGTCGACATTGTGGCTTACGCTGCAACGCCGGTTCATCTACGTACAGGGCTGTATTGCGCCAGGCTTCGACAAACAGACGTTCCTCGCCGAACTCGCCAAAACGGCCGACGTGGAACGCGTGATCGACGACACGACAACGAACCCTCGTGCCGCCCAACTGCCCTATAAAACGCGCGAGGACCCGGATCGGCCGGTACTCGATCCGGGTAACTAGCGCACGGCAACGAGAGTCCAACAGCGAATAGGGCTAACGTACCAATGCGAATGCCTCGCGGCTCGCTATTTCGGCCGCGCCATATACGCCCACCACGGTGTAGTCCGAGGCAACACACTCGAACGTCGATTCCAGAAAGGTGACGACGAAATGGCGCCGGCCCGGTTGGGGCGATGACACTGCGGAGAGTTCATCCACGAGCGAAGAATGAATCACTTCATGCGCCGAATAAGCAGCCAAACCTTGCGACGCAAGTGGATGAATCTCGAGGTCGCGCTCTCCCGGCGGGCCTAGCCGATGAAATACGGCGTCGGGAAATAGCACTGCGCAGAAGGGATCGTCGTCGGGATCGAATGGACCGAACCGCTCGAAGTCGGACTCCGCTATCGGATAAGCGAGAATCACCCGGCGGTCGCTCGCGACAATGAATGGTTCGGCAGCGTCGGCTGCCGGATGAGGAACCGACTCCAGCAGGAGAACCTGATCTTCCTGCCGGGATGATTCGAGCGCGCTCGTCATGTACTTCGCTATTCCGTACGCTTACGCGCTCGCCGCGGCCGAGGCTAGCGGTGCTGCTGTGCTCGCTGCCGATTCTGTAGCTACGGCCTTCTTGCGGCCCGGCGCTTTCGTTGCGGCTTTGGTTGCCGCTTTTCTAGCAGCCTTTTTTGCAGTGACTTTTCGCACTACGGCTTTCCTCGCAGCGGTTTTCACCGCGGCCTTTCCAGCCGCAACGGATTGCTTGCCAGCCTTGGCCTTTTTCGCCACCACTTTCTTCGCAGCAGCCTTCTTGCTGACCGCGCCACTTGCTGCCGACGATTTCACGGTACCCGCCTTGCCCGCCGCCGACGTTGCGCTGCCGTCGATCAGAAATTTGCTGCGATCTTTCACCGATGCAAGCCAGGCCGGAGCCGGGCCGCGTCCGCTCCACGTCGCGCCGGTGGTGGGGTTGCGGTACTTCGGCGGTTGTGCGCCTTTTGGCTGGCCTTTGCCTTTCGCGCGAGTCGCGACAATGCTTGCGGACGGCTTCGACTGGCTTGCACCGTCAATCAGAAACACGCTGCGGTCTTTCGCAGCGGCAATCCAACCGGGCGCGCGGCCGTGCCCAGTCCACGTTGCGCCGGTTTTCGGATCCCGATACTTCGCTATCTTCTGCCCGGCCGCCCCGACCTTTGCCTTGCCGATTCCTGCATGGCCATCAAGACCATTGGCTGCGCGCCGCGCTTTTGCCTGTGCTTCGATATCCGCGGTGGTCAAGCCATGCTTGAGCATCAATTCGCGAATCTGGTCAATTGCGATTTGTGCCTTTCTTGCAATAAGGGCGTCAGCTTGCGCCTGAAGCTTCTTAAGCTTTGCCTGAATCTGCTCTAACGTGGGCATTGGATTGCTCCTTATGTGGTAATCGGTCGAACTATGCCATGAATAGCGTAAGAAAGGCATAGCCGGCTGGCCGGAAAAACCCCAATTCGTTTGCACAACGCATGCTGGAGTACGAACTTTTTCTTTTTTCATGCCATCCATAGACGCCTTTTACATGCCTTCGTTCTCTGCCTCTTCCTCATTTATGTCCGCTGTATTGCGCGCCGCTTCTTTTCTGCTTATTCGCCTTCTCTTATGTCTTTCCAATTGTTGCAGGCTCGCTCAGGTCGGCGTGAAAACAACGACCTGACGATCGGCAATGTATCGGACGCCGCGCAAGAAGCGGTATTGCTGGTCGTCGGCAGTAATCCGGTTAAGGCCTATTCTGGTCAGCGCGAGGATCTCGTCGGCCTGCTCGGCTTCGATCACGCCCTCGTCGCGCAGATCTTCCAGAGAACCCGACGGATCGCCAACGTAAACGCTGCGCACGTATGTGCCGATTCTCATCAGAACCACGCTTTCGCCCTTGTCGAGCGCCAGTTCCAGGTAGACTGCCAGCGTTCGCAACGACTCGGGCGTGCAAGTCTGGGCCTGATAGATCGCAGCATTCGATGGCGTCATGGCGGTTCCCCGTCACCTATATAGAGAAAAGGCGGCCACTGTGCGTTGCGGCAATAGCCGCTTCTACTATAGGCAAGCATTCGGAGATTCAAAGCTTTCCAGTTCATTTTTTAACGCCGCGTTGGCCGGTAACCGTGCGTTACCGATCTCGCAATGCTGTTTCACCTGTGTCGCAGGCGCCCTTCTACACTTCAGCCGTCCATCGGGACAAAAGCTTTGGCACCGCACATAAAGTGCAAGGAGAAGGGAAATGAACAAGAAGATCGTTGGCGCGGCACTCGGTCTGGCAGTTCTGGCGGTATCGTCGGTTGCTTCGGCAGAAGTGAACCTGGCCGTCGGCGTGGGCATTCCGGTCGGGGTATATGCACCGCCGCCGCCCGTCTATGTCGCCCCTCCGGTGGCCTACGGCCCGGCTCCGGTTGCAGTAGCTTATGGCGGTTATCGCGAGTACGACGAGCGCGACGCGTGGCGCGCGCGACGCGAATGGCGGGAGCACGAATGGCGCCGCGAACATTGGCGCGAACAGCAATGGCGCGAGCATGCGCGCTGGGGATATTGAAGCGGCGCTGGCGGTTCGAGCGCTAGAGCGATGAGTACTTTCACCTGAAAGTTCGGCCAATAAAGGAGCCGCCCACATGGCGGCCCGTTATCTCGGCAAGTACTGGCCGGACCCGCGCCACGCTTGCCCGCGCAACAGTGTCACGCAATTCGCAGGCCGTACGCCGGCAGAACTTCCTGAGTCGTCACGAAACGGTGCTGTTTTACCGCGTCATGAAAGAGCCGGTAATCGCTCTTCTCGAACGCCTCGGTCCATACAGGTCTCTCGCCGGAGTCATCTTCCGCGCGAAGACCAGTGGCTTTGTACTTCCATGAGCCCACTCCTTTCGGCACATAGTCCGGAATGGCTTCTTTCAGGCCGGGAATACCGCCTTCTCTGACGAACTCGCAAATCGCGCGCAAGCGCTCGTTGTCGTCCATGATCCGGTTGGTATCGAGCAAGTCGGTGAGCGCCGCTTTCACGTTTTCCGGCATTCCCTCTTCGTTTTCGAAATCTTCGCGGCCGGCCACATAGCCGCGCACTGCGCGGCACGCCATGTCTGCGGCCTCGACGAATTCAGGCAGATTGTGTCTCTGTATGAACATATTCCTGCCGTCGATGTAATGCCACTTTGCCCACGGCTGATCCGGATAGTGCAAGGCGGCCCCATGACCCACAGGCAGTGCGAGCGTGATCACGTCTTCCTCGACGTGCTGGATCAGGTGCTGCATCGCGAGTGTGAGATTCGCGAGCCAGCCCGTGCGCGTGATGTCTTGCGCCTCGAGAGAGTGAACGCGGTTGCCCGGACTTTCTATGCCAGCGAACCCCTGGTGCGCCCAGGTATCCACATACGTATGCAGCGTCACGCCGAGACGGTGCAAACCTGTATCCGTGCCGCGCTCGCGGATGGCGCGCCGCACCACCTCGCGCGCGACCGCGCTGTTGGCCCGGCATACGGCTTTTTCTTCGAGCGTCGCGCCCTGTCCCGCAGGCAGAAAATGAAACGGCGCCCACACGAGCCGGTTCTGGTCGCTCTGGGTATTCGCGTAGTCGAACGTCTTGTGCGCAGTGGCAAAGCGTTCGAACGTTTCCCCGCCCTGGAACCGCAGAATGCCCGGCGTTGTCGCGTCGTCGACATACTGGCACGCGTGGGCGACGGTCAGCGCCTCACGCTCCGTCATTCCGCCCACCCGCGCGACGATATAGATCACGCCGTAATGGAAGTCGATATTCATGACAGACGCTCCTCATGCACGATGAATGACAACAACATTCGTAAACGAGCGGGGTGGGCGGCGAGTTGAAAAAGACGTCGTTGTTTATTGCCGTACGCTGTGCTCTTCCGTTTTATTCCATCTTCCATCCGGCTGGCGCAGGGCGCCATGTCCATAAAAAAACCCCGCTGCGTTACATCGTAGCGGGGTTGCTTTCAGTGCATGTCGGGGCGCCTTATTTGACGATGTCGACCAGCTCGACTTCGAACGTCAAGTCGCTGTTCGGCGGAATCGTGCCCACGGCGCGGCTGCCGTAAGCGGTGGCGGCCGGGCAGGTCAGTTTGGCCTTGCCGCCCACTTTCATGGTCTGCACGCCCTGGGTCCAGCACGGAATCACGCGGTTAAGCGGAAACGTTGCCGGGCCGCCGTGTTTCGCGGACGCGTCGAATTCAGTGCCGTTCGCAAGCGTGCCGCGATAGTTGACCTTGACGACATCCGTGGCCGCCGGCTGTGCGCCGGTGCCTTGCACTAGATGCTCGACCACCACGCCCGAAGGCAGCTTCTCCGTAGAGGAAGCGGCAGCCATTGCCGTCGAGGAAAGTACAGTAGCGGCCAGCAGAGCAACGATAGATTTCAAAACGAGTCTCCAGATGGGTAGGACAGCTCATTCTAGCGCACCGCTCGTCGCGGGCCGTCAATCGAGCCGCTGCACGGAAACGCCAGCCGCGGCCTCGCCACGCGCGACGAAATCTGCGAGCGCCGTTTCCCGTTCGCGGACATCGGCGAGCGCCGCGGGGTCGAGCGACGCGGTGATCACTTCCTCGCGTTCGCGGCTGGCTTGCGCGATCACGTCGCCATACGGACTCCAGATCGCGCTCGCGCCACATGTGTCCCAGCCGCCGGTCGTCCCGACGTGATTCGACAGCAACACATACAGCGTATTGTCGAACGCGCGTGCGGGGAACCAGATGCGCGACTGGTGATAGCCGGACTTGACGCTGAAGAGCCCGCTCACCAGATAAGCGTGCGCACCGTTCATTGCGGCAGTGCGTGCGTGCTCGGGAAAGCCCGAGTCGTAGCACACGCCGAGCGCGAGCCGCCATCCGTTCAGTTCGAGCATGCAGTCTTGCGTGCCTGGCCGGTAGATCTGCGCTTCGCTTCTATATAGGTATTGCTTGTGATACGGCGCCGCGTCCTCGCCGCGGCAGTCAACTACGAGCGACGAAATATGCAGGCCCTGCGCGCCGCGCGTGGCCGCGCCGACGACTGCCGCAATGGCGTGCCGGCGGCACGTCTCGCGAAGCGGATCGAGGCGGGCATCTAAAGGCTCGAACGCGTATCTCGCCGGGTCGCCGGCAATCAGGCCGGGTTCATAGCCGCTCAGGAATTTCTCGGGAAAAACCACCAGTTTTGCGCCGCGCTCAGCGGCAAGAGCGGTCAATTCGACCGTCTTCGCGATGTTCGCCGCCGTATCCCCGCAAACCGGCTGCGCCTGCGCGGTCGCGATTTGCAAGGGCACTCGAGGCAACGCTGCGAATTTGTTATCCACGTAAACTCCGTTATGAATCGAACCGCGGGTTATGCGCCGAGGCGATAGCCGATGGCATCAGGCCAAGGCGCGCCCAAAGCTCGGCATTTGAACACGGCCTACTGCGGTGTGTCAGTGCAATTCTGGTGAACCCACGCTTCGGGAGTGCAGTCCATGTAGAAGATGTACTGAAGAATTGCCGTCCGCGAACCCGATGCTAACGAGCGCTTTCAATGAACGAACCGCTTGACCCTGATGAACGGGACGTTGCGTTGCCGTCGGCCGCGCAACAGCGGCGCCACGCCCCGCGGCCGCGACGCATTCCGCGCAGCCGCGAGCAGCAGGCGCGGCTCGATGCCCGCGAGCCCGCTTTCGAGCCGCTGCCCTTTGCCATCGACGAAAATGCGGCGCGCCGCCCTTTCGCTGCAAAGCTTGACGAGTGGTTCCAAGCGCGCCGCTGGCAGCCGTTCGCTTTTCAGCATGAAGTGTGGCGCGAAATGGAAAGAGGCGCGAGTGGCTTGTTGCATGCCACTACGGGCGCGGGCAAGACGTGGGCGGTGTGGTTTGGCGCGCTTGCAGCGTTCACGCGAGGAGCGCCGGGCACGTCCACGGTCACGTCAAAATCGGCGCTCACGCGCAAGCGCGTCCCGCCCATGCAGCCAGAACCGCTCACCGTTCTCTGGGTCACGCCGATGCGCGCGCTCGCGGCCGACACGGCACGCGCATTGCAAAGCTCGGCCATCGAACTGGCCGTGCCATGGACCGTGGGCTTGCGAACCGGCGACACCTCCACTGCCGAACGCGCGCGGCAAAACCGGCGCATGCCGTCTGCGCTGATCACCACGCCCGAAAGTCTGTCGCTCATCCTCACAAGGCCGGACGCACGTGAAGTGCTCTCGCATGTGAGGCTCGTTGTCGTCGACGAATGGCACGAATTGCTCGGCAACAAGCGCGGCACGCAGACGCAGTTGGCGCTCGCGCGGCTCGCGCATTGGCGGCCCGACTTGCAGGTGTGGGGTTTGTCGGCGACGCTCGGCAATCTTCCTTTCGCGGCCGATGTACTGCTCGCACCGGTCAGGACACCGCGCGTCAGCGTGCACGGCAAGCTGCCGAAAGCATTGATTGTCGATACGGTTATTCCCGAAACCATCGAGCGCTTTCCGTGGGGCGGTCACATGGGCATGCGCCAGGTCGAGGCAGTGGCCGATGCAATCGGCGAGGCGCAAACATCGCTCGTATTCACCAACACGCGCTCGCAATGCGAAGTCTGGTATCAGGCGCTGCTCGAAGCGCGGCCCGAATGGGCCGGAGCAATTGCCCTGCATCACGGTTCGCTCGACCAGGAAGTGCGCGAGTGGGTCGAGCGCGGCCTGAAGAACGGTCTGCTCAAGGTCGTTGTGTGCACATCGAGTCTGGATCTCGGGGTCGACTTCCTGCCAGTTGAACGTGTGTTCCAGATCGGCTCGCCCAAAGGCGTCGCGCGTTTGATGCAGCGCGCGGGCCGCTCAGGCCACGCGCCCGGCCGGCCTTCACGCGTGACGATCGTGCCGACGCATGCGCTCGAACTCGTCGAAGCGGCGGCAGCGCGCGAGGCGGTCGAAAAGCGCCAGATAGAAGGCCGCGAAACGCCCGAGAAGCCCTTCGACGTTCTGGTCCAGCATCTGGTGACCGTAGCGATTGGCGGCGGCTTCGAGCCGCGCGAGCTGTACGACGAAGTTCGCAGTGCCTACGCCTACCGGTATCTGACGCAAAGTGAATTCGACTGGGCATTGGGCTTTGTGGAAGGCGGCGGTGCCGCGTTGCGCGCGTATCCCGACTATCACCGCGTGGTGCGCGAACACGACGGCCTGTACCGCGTGCCGCGCGAAGACCTGGTGCGCCGGCATCGCAACAACGTCGGCACGATAGTCGCAAACGGCACGCTGAATGTCGCGTATGTGGCGGGTGGCCGCATAGGTGCAATCGAGGAGTCGTTTATTTCGCGGCTCAAACCGGGCGATGTCTTTACATTCGGCGGACGCGCGCTCGAACTGATTCGCGTGCAGGACATGACTGCCTGGGTTAAACGGGCGACGTCGTCACGCGGCGCGATGCCGCAATGGGCAGGCAGCCGCATGCCGCTCTCGTCAGAACTGGCGGACGCAACGTTGACCATGCTCGCGCGCGCCGCCGGTGGAATTTATGACGAGCCGGAAATGCGAGCGGTCCGGCCGCTGCTCGAGTTGCAGCAGAAATGGTCGGCGTTGCCCGAGCCCGGCGTGCTGGTCGCGGAAGTACTCAAATCGCGCGAAGGGCATCACTTCTTCTGTTATCCGTTCGCGGGGCGCACCGCGCATATCGGTCTCGGCGCATTGCTTGCATGGAGAATCGCGCGGGAGAAGCCAGGTACTTTCTCCATTTCAATGAATGACTATGGTTTCGAGCTGTTGTCTGCGCAACCATTTGACTGGGCTGCGGAACTGGAGAGCGGCTTACTCCGCGTGGAAGAACTGGATCACGACATACTTGCGAGCCTCAATTCGTCAGAGCTGTCAAGGCGCCGCTTCCGGGAAATTGCGCGCGTATCGGGACTCGTGTTTCAGGGACACCCAGGCCAGCAGAAAAGCGCGCGGCAATTGCAGGCTTCTAGTGGCCTTTTCTACGAGATATTCCGCAATCACGACAGCGGCAATCTGTTACTCGATCAGGCAGATGCGGAAGTACTGCTGCAGGAACTGGACGCCAAACGCATTCGTACCGCGCTCGAACGGATGAACGCGAGCCGCCTTGTTCTCACGCACCCGAAAAAGCCGACGCCGTTTGCGTTTCCGCTCATCGTCGGACGCCTGCGCGAGAAAGTCAGCACGGAAAAGCTCGCCGATCGCGTCGAGCGGATGCTCGCGGAACTCGAAAAGGCGGCCCCCGCATGAAGCCCGCTTCATTGGCAGTTGAAATCGCAGGTCATCCTCTTGTGCTGTCGAGCTTGCGCGCGGCTTTCGATCCCACGCTGCGCTGCCTTTTCGTCGCGGATGCGCATTTCGGCAAGGACGCGGTATTCCGCGCACGCGGCGTGCCGGTGCCTGTCGGTTCCACTGCCGACAATCTGATGCGTCTGGACATACTGATGGCCACGTTCGAACCGGACACGCTCGTCTTTCTCGGCGATCTGCTGCATGCACGCGAGGCGCACGCCGATGAAACGCTGAACGCGTTGCACATCTGGCGCGCCCGCTACGAGCGTTTGCGGATCGTGCTCGTCGAGGGCAATCATGACCGGCATGCTGGCGCTTTGCCCGGCACCCTCAACGTCGACTATGTGCAGGAGCCATTGCGCATTGGACCGTGGGCGCTGTGTCACCACCCGCAGACGGTCCAGGGTGTCTACGCACTCGCCGGACATCTGCATCCGGTCTATCGAATAGCGACGCGCAACGACTCTGTACGCGTGCCGTGTTTTCGTTTCGGTGCGCAATGTGGCGTGCTGCCGGCATTCGGTAGCTTTACCGGCGGCGCGCGCGACGACGGCCGCGCAAGTGGCGAAAGAGTTTTCGTCGTGGCCCACGACAAGGTCATCGAAGTGCCGAACTAGAGCAAACATGCAGCGTGCAGTCGGACAGCTTTTGTCATACCTGTCGCGGCGAAACGCCCGCATTGGCGACTAGCCAACACTTTCGCACACGAACTTTTCCGCAAGCACATGCACCATTCGCCCCGCCAACGCCGCGAACGGCGCGGCTCACGCCCGCAAAAGCCCGCCGCGCAAGGTCCGCAGGAAACAGCGAGGCGCACGCGGGTTTACGTGTGTTTGACTCCATCGAGCCGCTTCGTTTACTGGACGCTGAATCAGTCTGTCAATTTCCTTCCGGTCTGCTTCGGTCAGTCAACGGCGCTCGAACAGCGCCCTCATAACACCCTTGGAGACAAGCCATGGCTCAAGTGTCGAGCAGCGCCATCGACGAACTCAAAACCGCCATACGTGGACAGCTCGTGCTTCCCGAAGATGCGGGCTTCAACGAAGCACGCAGCATCTGGAATGCAATGATCGACTGCCGTCCGGCGATGATTCTGCGCTGCGCCGGTGTCGCCGACGTGCGTCGCGGCGTCGCCTTTGCGCGCGCTAACAATCTGCCGCTCGCGCTGCGCGGCGGCGGTCATAACATTGCCGGCAGCGCATTGTGCGAAGACGGCCTCGTGATGGACTTTTCGCGGATGAAATCGGTGCGGATCGACCCCGTGGCGAGACGCGCGTACGTCGAGCCCGGCGCGACGCTGGCCGACTTCGATCATGAAGCGCAAGCCTTCGGGCTCGCCACGCCGCTCGGCATCAATTCGACCACCGGCGTCGCGGGCCTGACGCTGGGCGGCGGCTTCGGCTGGCTCAGCCGCAAATACGGCATGACGGTAGACAATCTGATTTCCGCGGACGTCGTCACCGCCGAAGGCGAACTGCTTCGCGCCAGCGCCGAAGCGAATGAAGATCTGTTCTGGGCGATTCGCGGCGGCGGCGGCAACTTCGGCGTGGTGACGTCGTTCGAATTCGCGCTGCATCCGGTGGGGCCGATGGTATATGGCGGGCTCGTGGTTTTTCCGTTCGCTCAGGCAAGGGACGCACTCGTCAAATACCGGGCGGCGGCCGCTCAGATGCCGGACGATCTGAGCGTGTGGGCGGTTCTGCGGCTCGCGCCGCCGCTGCCGTTTTTGCCCGCCGACGTGCACGGCCAGCCGGTGATCATCTTCGCGAGCTGCTATACCGGGCCGAGCGCGAACGGTCCTTCGATGGTGGCGCAAGTGAAGACGTTCGGCACGCCGGTCGGCGAACATCTCGGCGAAATGCCCTACGTGATGTGGCAACAGGCGTTCGACCCGCTGCTCGCGCCGGGATCGCGCAATTACTGGAAGTCGCACAACCTCGCCGACATCGACGATGGCCTGATCGACGCGCTGCTTCAGTCGATTGAAAACCTGCCTTCTCCGCAGTGCGAGATTTTCTTCGGGCAGATCGGCGGCCAAACACAGCGCGTGCCTGTGAATGCAACCGCCTATTCGAGCCGCGATACGCACTACGCGATGAACGTGCACGGACGCTGGGACGATCCCGCCGACGACGACCGCTGCATCGCCTGGGCTCGCGCATTTTTCGGCGCGGCAGCGCCCTTTTCGCTCGGCAGCGTCTACGTGAACTTCATGACGCAGGAAGAAGGCGGCCGCGTCGCCGATGCTTACGGCCCGAACTACGAACGGCTCGTCGCGGTGAAGAGCCGCTACGATCCGCAGAACCTGTTCCGTCATAACCAGAACATTCGTCCATCAATGTAAGCAAGCACAGCGAGGAATTCGCGCGGCTCGCCCGCGAGGGTTCCCTCGCCCACGCATTCATGCCGCTCTCTGCGCGGGCGGCATGGGAGCAGGCACGGCACATGCTGCTTTATCATTGACACCGGTCATATTGGCCGGCGTCACAGCATTACCTTTAATCGATAAAGAAAAACCGCCTCGATAACGTAAAAGGACAATCATCATGCGCAGACGACAATTCATCACGACGGCCGGCGCGGCTTTCGCAACCGCAGGTCTGGGCCTCGCCGGTTGCACCACCACGTCCCCGTCTTCGAACGCGTCGGCGTCAGCCAACGCCAGCAAGCGCGATACGATCAACGCGGGGATCGACTCTACGCTTTCACGTCTGTACGCGAATGTCGGCGGCTCGCGCGAACTCGTGGCCAAAGCGCGCGGCGTGCTGGTGTTCCCGTCAGTGATTGCGGCGGGCTTCTGGGTAGGCGGCCAGTACGGCGAAGGCGCGCTGCGCGTGGGCGGTCGCACGACCGGCTACTACAGCACCGTGGCAGGCTCGTTCGGCTTGCAGATCGGCGCACAGTCGAAGGCGCTTATCTTCCTGTTCATGACGCAGGAAGCACTCGACAAATTCCTTAATAGCCAGGGCTGGGCAGCGGGCGCGGACGCGACCGTCGCCCTGCTCAAGGTCGGCGCAAACGGCGCGATCGATACGTCCACGGCAACGAGCCCAGTCGAAGCATTCGTTCTGACCAACGGCGGGCTGATGGCCGGGGTGTCGCTGGAAGGCACGAAGGTTTCGCGCCTCATTATCTGATCGTTGCGTAAGCCACGCGGCCGCTGCGCGGGCCGCGTGGTGTCTTTGACTCACACATCCTCAGCCGCGGACGCGCATTGCGCTCGTCATTCCACCGCGAGCGTCATCTGCGCGACTTCGCAACGCGGCCACTGACGCAACACATCCGGCGCAAGCAGCAGCTTGGCCGCACGAATGCCGGCACCCATAACGATCTGCGCGCGCTCCATCACCGCCGCGTCGACAAGAATGCGCCAGTCATCCGGCAAGCCGAAAGCCGTAATGCCACCAAACTCCATTGCGCTCAATTCGACCGCGAGCTCACGCTTCGCGAACGACAGCCGCTGTGCGCCAAGCGCCGCCTTTACCGCACCGTTGATGTCGAGCCGCAACGAACCGAGCGAAACGAGCGCCGCGTAGTGCTCGGCACCGTCCTTCCTGTAGCGCACCACGATTGTGTTCGCGCAGTCCTCGAGACCGAAGCCATAGCGCGCGCTGAAGGCGGCGGTGTCCGACGCGTCGTCGGCGACGGAAAACACCGTGACGCCCTGTTGCGGCAATTGCGCGAGCACATGCGCCGGCAAAGACGCGGCGAGTTGTTCGGCGGGAATCACGTCCAACTGCTTCAAGGCTTCGTGCGAATGCATGGCTGTTATAAGACGATGAGGAAGGCCATCGCATTCTAGCGGCACACAAGCGTCGGCGCACGGGCGGGCATGCGGCACGCTTGCTATAGTCACAGGCACAGGGTTTGCGAACGACAGCAATACGAAGGCTGCGTGTGGCCGGCCGAGCGGCTCGCGCACGCCGACCGGCGCCCATACTCATCGAGACTTCGACCATGGACATGGACACGCTTTCCGCCGAAAACCTTCAGCACGTGGCGCGCACGCAGGCGAACTGGGCGATCGGAGCACTCAAGCAGTTTTCCGAAGACCGTTGCACGGCGATGGCGGCCAGCATCGCGTTCTACGCTGCCTTTTCTCTCGCGCCGACACTCGTCATGGTGATCGCGGTGGCCGGCTGGTTCTTCGGCGCCGAGGCCGCGCGCGGCGAACTGTTCGACCACATCCACGGACTGCTCGGCGACCAGGCCGCGGCAGGCGTGCAGACGATCGTCGAGAACGCGCATCACAGCGGCAGCGCGGGCGGCGTCGCGGCCATCATCTCGTTCGCGATGCTGGCGATAGGCGCGTCGGCCACTTTCTCGTCGCTCAACAGCGCGCTCAACGTCGTGTGGCCGTACACCGGTCCGCGCACCTCGAGCGTCATCGCGCTCGTGCGCGTGCGGCTGATTTCGTTCGGGCTCGTGCTCGGCGTCGCATTTCTGCTGATCGTTTCGCTTGTGCTCGATACGGTGATCACCTTTATCGGCAAGTGGCTGTGGGGCGACTCACCTTATGTGGTGATCGGCAATCTGCTGCAGCTCGGCGTCGGCTTGCTGGTGCTCGCGTTTGCATTTGCCGGGCTGCTCAAGTTTCTGCCCGACGCAAGGGTGCGGTGGCGCGATGCGCTGGTCGGCGGGGTGGTCGCGGCCGTGCTGTTTTCGGCAGGCAAAAAACTGTTTGCGCTGTATCTCGCACACGCCGGCATGGCGAGTTCGTTCGGCGCGGCGGGCTCGCTCGCGGTGCTGCTGATGTGGCTGTACTTCTCCGCCGCGGTGCTGTTGCTCGGCGCGGAATTTTCGGCGGCGCGCGGGCGGCTCAACGATCCTCGCGGCGGTTGGGGCATGCAGGCGGATTCGCCGCCCGGAAGCCGCGCGAAGCTTGCGTCGGTGCTGGCGGCGTCTACCGTTCCGGCGAATGTGGCATTGCATTCGGACGAAAGAGGGGTCCAGGCGGACGACGACGCGCAAGCTTCCGGCATGGGCGCCGCGTTTTCCAGAGAGCGCGGCGGTGTGTTACCCGTCTTCGCGCTGCGGCGAACACCGGCACGCAAAAAAGCATCCGTAGCGGCGACGGCGGCCAAAGTTGGACGCTCGATGATCGCGGCGGAAACCCAGGCGACCCATCTCGCTGCGGTCACGCTGCTGGGCGCAAGCCGCAAAGCGGTGGCGGCCGACCGTTACGTGCGCGAGCACCCATGGAAATCCGTCGCGCTCGCGGCGGCTGCGGGCCTCGCGGCGGCCAGCCTCGCCCGGCATACCCGCGAGCACGACGCCGCGCCGAAATAGCGCGGCCTCGCGCGGCACAGCGCCGCACCTTCTTGGTGCGCATGGATCACAATCGCCGATGCCTGTCTAGTCCGCTTTTCGGCCAATCGTCATCGCGCCGTTCAGATATCGGCCAGCTGAAGGCTCCTGCATTAGACGACTACATTACAGTTCAATTACAAATAAATGCCAAGTTCGCGTAAGCTGAAACGTTTACAGTCAACAAAACAACAATAATGCGAATGCAACGAATCAATATTGCAAAAAAGGAAACAATCCTCAATCCGCTTTAAATACAAGGCTTAGCGGCGAATGTAGGTTTTTGGCGACACTCTTTTTTTTCCAGTTCTTACCGATTGACGCGTGAGCTATTCTCCTTTCCGCAACAAGTAAACCAATCATCTGCGTGGAGAAATGGATGAAACGAATCGCACTGTCTACCCTCTCGCTGGCGCTTCTGGGCGCTACCGGCGTCGCACACGCTCAAAGCAGCGTGACCCTGTATGGCTTGATCGATGAATCGATCCAGTTCGCGCACAACACCGTGGACGCGACGGGCGCCAACAAGAACCAGGTCGGCCTGGTTGCTGGCAACCTGCAAGGCAGCCGTTGGGGCTTGAAGGGCACGGAAGATCTGGGCGGCGGTCTGAAGGCGATTTTCCAGTTGGAAAACGGCTTTGATCCGAACAGCGGCCGTCTGAACCAGGGCGGCCGCATGTTCGGTCGTCAGGCGTATGTCGGCCTGACCGGCGACCAGTGGGGTACGGTCACGTTGGGTCGCCAGTATGACCCGGTCGTCGACCTGGTCCAGCCGCTGACGGCAGACAACTACTTCGGTTCGACGTTCACGACGCCGGGCGACGTGGACAACAACGACAACTCGTCGCGTACGAACAGCGCCATCAAGTACACCTCGCCGGTGTGGGGCGGCCTGCAGTTCGAAGGCATGTATGCATTCGGCGGCGTGGCAGGTGCAACCGGTTCGGGCCAAACGTGGTCGGGCGCGGCAACATATGCAACGGGTCCGTTCAGTGTCGCAGCCGGCTACCTGCGCATGACCAACGGCAACACGCTGGCTAGCCGCACAGCTGGCACGCCGCCGACGGCCGGCTGGAACGGCAGTACGTCGGACGGTACGTTCGACAACCAGATCAACGGCGCATACGTCGCAGCAAAGTCGATCGGCATTGCTTCGGTTGCTGTTCAATACGTGGCAGGCCCGTTCACGGCCAACCTGCGTTACAGCAACGCACAATACAAGCCGGACGCGCAATCGGGCTTCGGATCGACCGAGAAGTACCACGTCGGCGGCGCATACCTGGGCTACCAGGCAACGCCGGCACTGCTGGTCGGTGTGGGCTACATCTACACGAAGGCTAGCGGCGACGCGAGCGCAACGTATCATCAGGTTTCCCTGGGCGGCGACTACAACCTGTCGAAGCGCACGGACATCTACCTGGTCGGTGCATACCAGCACGCGAGCGGCGATCAGCGCACTTCGGGCGGCGCACTCGTCCGCGCAGGCGCAGCAGTCGGTTCGTACGGCTACAACTCGGCTTCCAGCTCGCAAGAAGTGGTCAGCCTGGGTATCCGCCACAAGTTCTAATTGGACTTGATGGACTGCTGAAGCTCAAGCAGTTCGAAACCAGCCACGGGCGCGAGCCGGTGGCTGGTTTTTTTTCGTCCCTCGCTTTTGCAGCGTGAAGAGCGGAAAACGCGCAGACCCTACCGCCGCTGCGCCTTGCCCTTCTCCGCCTGCGCCAGAGTCTGCGCCGGCTTGACATCGACTTCATGTTCGACGCCGTCCGCGCCCACCGGCGCGCGATGCAGCACCAGCGCGCGCTCGCCGTGCAGCGTCGGCACATGAGGCGACTCCTGCCAGTCGGGATCGGGGATCTCGCCGAACACCTGGCGCAGCCGCTCTCCCCACGTGCGATGAATCATCTCGAAGTAAGCATTGTCGTGATCGATCGAAACGAAACGTGTGACGCGCAACGAGTCCTTCTCGTAGACCAGCAGATCCAGCGGCAGCCCGACCGACAGATTCGAGCGCAGCGTCGAGTCCATTGAAATCAGCGCGCATTTTGCGGCTTCGTCGAGCGGCGTGGACGGCGTCAGCACCCGGTCGATAATCGGCTTGCCGTACTTGGCCTCGCCTATCTGGAAGTACGGGTTGACCGCCGACGCCTCGATGAAGTTGCCCGCCGCATAGATCATGAACAGACGCGGCCGGTTGCCCGCAATCTGCCCGCCAAGAATGAAGCTGCAATTGAAGTCGACGCCGAATTCCTGCAGCGCCGCCGCCTCGCGCTGATGCACCGAGCGGACCGCGCTGCCGATCACGCGGGCTGCGTCCGCCATGGTGGGCGCGCTCCACAGCGTGGGCTGCGACGCATCGCCGGGCTCGGACAGTTCGTGCAGCACGGCTTGCGTGAGCGACAGGTTGCCCGCGCCCAGCAGCACGAGCATGCGCTCGCCCGGCTGCTCGAACACCGACATCTTGCGCGCGGTGCTGATGTGATCGACGCCCGCATTGGTCCGTGTGTCCGACAGAAACACGAGACCTTCGTCGACGGTCATCGCTACGCAGTAAGTCATAGGGAAGGGTTCCCGCAAGAAACAACTGAACGGCGCTATTGTAATGCGGCGCGGATACGCCTCTTTACCGTATTACGGCCGCTGCGGGATAGTTCTTGATGGTGCCGCATGCATGCGCCAGCGCAAGGCCACAGCGGGCGCCGCAAGCGCGCCGCCGGCTGCAACCTTTGCGCTATCTGCTGCGCGAGCTACTGCGCCATCTGCGCGCTGACGCTGACCGACACGTTCAGCTGCTCTTCCATGCCGCCGATCCGCCGCCCGCGCACCGGCGCCGCGGCCTCGTAATCGCGCGCAACGGCCAGTCTGCAGTAGATCTCGCTCGCGAAAGCGGCATGCGTGACGTCGACCGAGACCCAGCCCGTGCCGTCGAGCCACACGTCCACCCACGCGTGGCTCGCCGCGTGCGGCACGTCGCCCGGTTCGATGTAGCCGCTCACGTAGCGCGCCGGCACGCCGCGCGCCCGGCAGCAGGCGAGCATCAGATGCGCATGGTCCTGGCACACGCCATTGCCGAGCGCGAGCGCCTGCGCCGCCGTGCTGGTCACTTCGGTAATGCCGGGGTTGTACCTGACCTTCTCGACGATGCGCTCGGACAGCGCGATCAGACTCGACGCGCTGGCGAGTTCGGGCACCGATGCGGCCAGTTCCCGGATCGCGGCATCCGCTTCGGTCAGACGGGTCGCGCAGGTGAAATGCTCTAGCGGAATCGGACCGGCGTCGTCGGGAAGGCGGCCGTCTTTCAGCGCAATCGTGTCGATTTCGCCGGCTACGTAGAGGCGGATTTCCCGGTGCGGCTTGTTGATGACGAGTGTATGCAGCGCGTTGCCGTAGGCGTCGAAGGTCGCGTCGAGCTTGCCCGGCGCGTCGATGCTCCAGCGCCGCACAACCTGCGAGGCATCGCTTGCAGGAGTGAGCCGCAGTTGCTGGATCGAGTAATGGACAGTCGCTTCATAACGATAGGACGTCTCGTGGCGGATCGTCAGGTACATAAAAACTCCGTCAGGCGACTGGCAGCATGAGATAGGTACGCGCGACGAGATTGCCGAGCTCGAACACGCGAGCGAGGAACTGCGTCAGATACGCGTGCAGACCGGCTTCGAAAATCTGCCGGATGTCGGCATACAGGAGTTCGGCGCGCAGCTTGCCGGCGAACCGTTCGCACTGATTCGAGCCCGACGTGCGCAGCATCGCCAGGTTCGCGCAGACGCCTTCGAGCGAAGCCAGAAGCGAGCGCGGCATCTGCTGGTTCAGAATCATCAATTCGACCACGCGGGCCGGCGTGACGACATCGCGGTACACCTTGCGGTAGATTTCGAGCGCCGACACCGAGCTCAGAATTGACGTCCAGTAATAGAAGTCCTCGAGTTGACGCGCGGCGTCGCGTGAATTCGGCTCCACGTCGGCAAAGCGCACGTCGAGAATGCGCGCCGTGTTGTCGGCGCGCTCCAGAAACGTGCCGAGCTGCGTGAAGAAAAACGCGTCGTCCTGCAACGCGGTGCCGATCGTCACGCCGCGCGACAGGTGCGAGCGAAACTTCACCCATTCGAACAGCGCGCCGGGATTGGCCGCCGCCTGGCCAGACGAAATGCGCTCGTTGAACTCGAGCCACGTATCGTTGATGGTCTCCCACCATTCGGTCGTCAATGTGCCGCGAACAGCACGCGCGTTTTCGCGCGCCGCATGCAGACACGAGTGAATGCTCGACGGATTGGTCGCGTCCGCCACCATGAAGTCGAGCACGTGTTCGCGTGTGGGCTCGTCATAGCGCTGTGCGAAAGTGGATTCGAGTTCGGAGATGCGCAGCACCGAACGTTGCGCGCGCGCCTCCTGCTCCGGCGTCTGCGGCAGCAAAAGCGCCTTCAGGTTGATATCGAGCATGCGCGCGGTGTTCTCCGCACGCTCCATGTAGCGGGCCATCCAGAAGAGGTGATCGGCAGTGCGGCTTAGCATGACGGCATTCCGTATCTGATGACGCGAGACCTGTAGAAAAAGAAACCCGCGCTGGTTATCCGTATGCGCCGGCGGCTTTAATGATTGCCCCGGCGCGCTGGGTTGCAGGCGCGGCTATCAGCAGCCGCGCGGCAACCGCGTCAGTCGACCATCCACGTATCTTTGGTCCCGCCTCCCTGAGACGAATTGACGACGAGCGAGCCTTCCTGCAACGCCACGCGCGTCAGTCCGCCCGCGACCATCGTGACGGTTTTGCCCGACAGCACGAACGGACGCAGATCGATATGGCGCGGCGCGATGCCGGCTTCGACGAACGTGGGACAAGCGGAAAGCGCCAGCGTCGGTTGAGCGATATAGCCCGCAGGCCGCGCGATCAGACGCTCGCGGAAGGCTTCGATTTCGGCCTTCGTCGAAGCGGGCCCGACGAGCATGCCGTAGCCGCCCGCGCCATGCACTTCCTTGACGACGAGTTCCGGCAGATGCGCGAGCGTGTAGGCGAGATCGTCCGGCTTGCGGCACTGGAACGTGGGCACATTGTTGAGAATCGGCTTCTCGCCCAGGTAGAACTCGATCATGTCGGGCACATACGGGTAGATCGATTTGTCGTCGGCGATGCCTGTGCCCATTGCGTTCGCGAGCGCCACACGTCCAGCGCGATAGGCGGTAAGCAGCCCCGGCACGCCCAGCGCCGAATCGTTGCGAAACGCGAGCGGATCGAGGAAATCGTCGTCGACGCGGCGATAAATCACATCCACGCGTTTGGGTCCCTGCGTCGTGCGCATGAAGACGTAATTGTCGTCGACGAACAGGTCCTTGCCTTCAACCAGTTCGACGCCCATCTGCTGCGCAAGGAACGTGTGCTCGAAATACGCGGAGTTGTACATGCCCGGCGTCAGCACGACCACCACGGGATCGTCGACGCCTTCGGGCGCCACCGAGCGCAACGTATCGAGCAGAAGATCGGGGTAATGCGCGACCGGCGCTATGCGGTTCTGCACGAAGAGCTCAGGGAATAGCCGCATCATCATCTTGCGGTTTTCGAGCATATAGGACACACCCGAGGGCACCCGCAGGTTGTCTTCGAGCACGTAGAACTGGCCGTCGTCGCCCGCGCGCACCACGTCGACGCCGGCAATATGCGCGTAAACACCGAGCGGCACATTCACGCCCTGCATTTCCGGCCGGTATTGCGCGTTGGTATAAACCTGCTCGGCGGGCACGATGCCGGCGCGCACGATCTTGCGATCGTGATACACGTCGTGGATAAACAGATTGAGCGCCTGCACGCGCTGGCGCAAGCCGGCTTCGAGCGTCTGCCATTCGCCGCGGGGGATGATGCGTGGAATCAGATCGAAGGGAATCAACCGCTCGGTGCCGGAGAGGTCGCCGTTCACCGCGAACGTGATGCCGACCCGGCGAAACAGCAGGTCCGCTTCCGCACGCTTGCGTGCGATCGCTTCGTTACCCTGCTTCGAGAGCCACCGCTCGAACCGCGCGTAATGTGGCCGCACGGCATCGTCATGATGACGCATCTCGTCATAGCATCGCATGTCACGCCCCGCTCTTGTTGTCGGATAGAAGGCGAATGCGCTGCGCATTCGGTGTTCGACTTCGATCAAGCAAGCGCTATGCCATCGAGCTTTAGCGCGCCAAACCGGCAGACATGCACGTGAAGCGCGCATCACGGAGCGTGGCGCTTCGCTGTCATCGTACTGCGGCGGCACATGATGCGCTAGTACAGTGCATGCGCTGCATGGGCGATGCACCGCTTCGAATGTTCGGGCGGAAGGCGCGTGAGACTAGTGCAGAAACCGGGCGAAAAAAATCCCCGCGGATTTGCATCCGCGGGGACTCAGGCCACTTGCAAAGCGAGGCTCGAAGCTCAACCGCTTCGAGCGACGCATGAAGCGCGCTTAGCCTGCTGCAGCGTCCTTCAGCTTCTTCAGCGCGCGTGCCTTGATGCGCACGCTAGCCGGCTTGGCCGGGAACCAGCGCTCTTCGCCCGTGAACGGGTCTTTGCCGAAGCGCTTTTTCTTGGCCGGCACGGCTTGCACAACGATCTTCAGAAGACCCGACAGCGTGAATTCGCCAGCGCCCTTCTTATGCACAGCGCCGAGGATCGTGTCTTCGAGCGCGGCCAGGACAGCCTTGGCAGCCTTCGGTTCGACCGCAGCGCGTTCAGCAACGTGTGCAGCCAGCGAGGCCTTCGTGAAGGTGTCCTTGATCGGCGACGGTGCGCTGGACGCCTTCACGGCGACCTTCTTAGCTGCGGGAGCTTTCTTCGCAGGGACTTTCTTTGCAGCAACCTTCTTGGTCGGTACCGGGGCAGCAGCCTTCTTGGCCACCTTTTTTGCGGAAGTCGGCATGTTTCTCCTACCTGTTGTGGTCAGTGAATTGCACGAAGCGCACACCGTATGTGCACGCTTCAAGGCCGGATTCTACAAGCGCTAATGCGATTTGCGCGACTCTTTTATGTATAACAGCGCAGGTTTGTTGCGTGGCGCTGACTGCCGAACACATTTTGAGCCTTGTTTCAGGGGCTAAACTGCTTCTGCGGAGCTTGTGAGACCAATCCGTAAAGTGCGTTACAAGCGGTTTCAGCCCATGTATAGCGGCACATTCTGAGCGGCGGTCAGTGCGCACGCCGACATTGCCGGAACATTTTTAACGCTTTTGCGGGCCTATGAAGCGACACGCGGAAGGATGTCCGCCAACTTCTTCAAGGCGGCGTCGATATGTTGCTCGGCAATGTTTCCGTAGCCGAAGGTCAGACCGGCCTGCGGTTTGACGCGCTGATAGAACGGCGCGAGCCCATACAGACCGATCGACGCCTCGCGCGCGGCCGCCATCACCGCCTGCTCCGTCAGCGGCGCCCTCAACCGCGCCGCGAGGTGGATGCCGGCCGTGGGCACGATCGGCTCCAACCACGGCGCGAGGTCGCCTTGCAGGTGCGCGAGCAGCGTCGCACGCCGTGCCGCGTACGTCTTGTGCATGCGCCGCAGGTGCTTGGCGAAATCGCCGTTCAGCATGAACGAGGCAAGCGCGGTTTGCGTGAGCGTGCAGCCGTGCCAGTCAGCAATCTGCCGCGCCTTGAAAAGCGGCCTGAATAGCGAGGCGGGCGGCACCACATAGCCGACTCGCAGCTCGGGGAAAATGGTCTTCGAAAATGTGCCCACGTAAGCGACGAGTCCCGCGCGGTCGAGGCTTTTCAGCGGCTCCATAGGCCGGCCTTCGAAACGGTACTCGCAGTCGTAGTCGTCTTCTATGATCACGGCGCCGCGCTTTTGCGCCCATTCCAGCAGTTCGACGCGGCGCTCGAGGCTCATCGGCATGCCGAGCGGAAACTGATGTGACGGCGTCACGTAAACGAGCCGCGCGTTGTCCGGCAGCTTGCCGACGATCAAACCCTCGCGGTCGACCGGCACATGCGCGACCCGCGCGCCGGTTGCCGTAAAGCATGCATGCGCGGGCGGGTAACCGGGATCTTCGATAGCCGCGACTTCACCGGGACCGAGCGTGATGCGTGCGAGCAGATCGAGCGCGTGCTGCGCGCCTTGTGTGACGATCACCTCTTCCCAGTTGCTGGACACTGCCCGATTGAACGCCAGGTAGCGCGAAATCGCGAGCCGCAGTTCCTGCTCGCCTGCCGCGTCGCGATACGTGCCGCTGCCGCGCGCCTGCGCGCGCAGCGCGTGATTCACGCAGCGGCGCCAGGCGTCGAACGGGAACAGGGTCTTGTCGGTTGCTCCGCCGACGAAATCGTATGGCGACGCAACCGAAGGCCGCGACAACGGCAAGCTGTCAGGCATCTGTTCCCATAGCGGTTGCGCCCGCGCGGCGTCTTTCCTCGCCTTCGCGCGTTCGTGCGACGACTCTGCCGCACGCGCATGAGGCGAGCGCTCGGCCGGCAAGCGCTCGAGACCGTCGGCCACGAATGTGCCCGAACCGGCCCGCGCGGTGAGATATCCCTCGGAAAGAAGCCGCTCGAAAACGTCGAGCGTGGTCTTGCGCGAGACGCCCAGTTGCGTCGCGAGATCGCGCGTGGACGGCAGGCGCGTGCCGCCGGCAAGGCGACCTTCGAGTATGCCCGCTCGCAGTTGCCGATAAATCTGTCCGGACAGGTCGTGATGACCTTCGACGGCGATGTGAATTTCCATTCTGACTGGCTACCGGTTATGTCCACGCCATGATACTTCCGCGAGGCCAATCGCGACCGCCAGGTCGACGCGTCGCCGCGTTCCGGACTACCGCCTACTGCTGTGCCACCGCGCCGCGTTGCGCGGCCGCGTGGTTCGCGGCATCACGCGCCTCGACGTTGCATCGCGAATGCTCGCGCGAGAGCTTGCGCATCAACGGCAACAGCAGCACGGCGACCACCGCACCGGCGGCGGCGAGCCAACCCAGCCCGGTAAAGAGCTTTGTATAAAGCGGCAACGATTCGAGCGGATCCATGTCGCCCGCCGGCATCTGCGCAAAATTCGCGACCACGCTGCCCAGATACTGCGACACGCCGGTTGCCACGAAGTACGCGCCCATCATGAAGCCGCTCATGCGCACGGGCACGTAGCGCGCGATCATCGCGAGGCCGAGGCCGCTCACCAGCAGTTCGCCGAGCGAATACAAGCCATAGCCGCCGACCATGAACCATGACGACACGCGCCCATTCACCGCATGGCGGCCGCTCGCCGCGTAGACGAAAAAGCCTGCCGCCACGACCGCAAAGCCGAACGCGTATTTCACCGCGACCGGCACGTCGTTGCCGGTCTTCGCGAGTCGCGTATAAAGCAGCGCGAGCAGCGGGCTCAGCAGCATGATCCAGATCGGATTGAGCGCCTGAAATTGCGCCGCGCTCCAGGTGAAGAGCGTCTCGCCGAACAGCGTGAAGCGCGGATCGACATTGCGCAGCGCGAACAGCGTGAGCGAGGTCGACATCTGCACGTAGAACACGAAAAACAGGATCACCTGAGCCGTGAGAATCAACGCGGCCACGAGACCTGCGCGCTCCGAGCGTTCGCACTTCAGGAGCATGTAGCCGAAAATCCCCAGAATCGCGACGCCCGCCGCATACACGCAGGCCACCGCGATGGCCTTGTGTTGCAGCACAAACATGGTGGCCGCGCCAAGCGCGATGCCGCCGAGCGCGACCGCGCCAACACGCCGCCAGTGCACCGGCGCGGCGTCCGGCGCCGAACCGATATGCGCGAGCGTGCGGAACATCACGAAGTAATTCGCCACCGAAAGCAGCATCCCCGCACAGCACACGGCGAAGGCGGTGTGCCAGCCCCAATGGTCCTTGATCCACGGCGTCGCCAGCATGGAAGCGGTTGAGCCGAGATTGACCGCCATGTAGTAGATCGTGAACGCGCTGTCGATGCGCGCGTCGTCGCCTTCGTAGATGCGTCGCACGAGATTGGCCGCGTTCGCCTTGAAAAGACCATTGCCGACGACGATCACCCCGAGCGACGCGTACATGAACGCGAGCCGGTCGTCAGGCAGCGCGAGCATCAGATAGCCGGCGGCCAGCACGATCGCGCCGAAGATCATCGTACGGCGCGTGCCGAGAATCTTGTCGCCGATCCAGCCGCCAATCGACGGCGATGCATACACGAGCGCGGTAAACGCGCCCCATGTGAGCGTGGCGTGGCTGTCAGCGAAATGCAGCTTGTCGATCATGAACAGCACCAGCAGCGCCGCCATCCCGTAATAGCCGAAGCGCTCCCACATTTCGATCAGGAAGACGGTTGAAAAGGAGCGTGTCTGCGAGACCTGCACGCCAGTGCGTTGCGATGAATCCATCATTTACCTCTTGTTCAATCAATTGAGCGACGGCGAGACTGCCGCGCGCCGCGAACCACCGGATCGCGAAAAGGGCCGGGCGTCGGTAAGCAGCGCGACTCGTGGGCGCGGCATCGCCTTGCGCGTCATGCGTTTGCCGCCCTGATACTCAATGCGCATAGATTGGGACGCCGCTTAATCTTTTTGCGCCCTTGTCCGAATGGAGGCGGGGCGTTTTCGCTCCGCCGGTCGGATTGGCGGAGCGGCTTGTAGCTTCTGGCAACATAGCGAGTTGTCTCGAAAAGTGCGGTGGGTTTGAAGCCGGGGTCATGGCCCGCGGCCTCCGGCAAGGCGTCATCAAACCATATTTGCTTATATCAAACAAATTTTGACGGGCTAATTTCCTCCTGCTATGGTCACGACAACTCATAAGAGCAATACGGCACTCGAAGTAGGCAGCAAGATCCGCGCGCTGCGGCAACGCCTGAAGCGCACGCTGGACGACACGGCGACCGCGGCGGGAATTTCCAAGCCGTTTCTGTCGCAGGTGGAACGAGGCCTGGCATCGCCCTCCATCACGTCGCTGGCCGGCATCGCTCACGCGCTCGGAGTAACGGTGCAGTATTTCGTGGACACACCTAGCGAAGAACGCTCGGTGAGCCGCGGCGATCAGTTGAAGTTCTTCGGTTTCGCGGACTCGGCCAACCTGTTCGCGCGATTGACGAACGTGACGGGCGGCCGTCAGCTCGAGGCGATCCTCGTGAAGATGCCGCCGGGGCAAAAACGTTCGGAAGTCACGACGCATGCCGGTGAAGAGTTTATGTATGTGATCGACGGCGAAGTGTCGTTGACGCTGGAAGGCAAGACCTTCGTACTGCGTGCGGGAGACAGCGCGCATTACGAATCCACGGTGCCACACAGCTGGGTGAACACCGCGCGCGTGGAGTCGGTGGTCGTCTGGGTGGGGACACCGAGACTGTTTTAAGGAAGCGGGCTACTTTCCGGTTCATCCGGCAGGACAGCCTGCATTACTAAATGTAAGGATTCCTGCATGTCTGACAAACAACAAGGCCCGCCCAGGGCCACATAAAGCAGATAGCAAGGCGCCTTGGCGCCGCGCGTTCTTCTCTCGACCTTTCCTGCGATCTGAACCGATGAAAACCCCGTTTGCTTACGCGACGGCGCTGAGTGCGCTCGTCCTTACCCTTACCTCGTCCCTTGCTACGTCGACATTCGCCGTCACAGTGCCGGCCGGCGTCACGCTCGCCGCGAGCCAGGAAATCACCCGGCAAGTGCCTGCGGAAACCGAGTCGCTCGATCCCGCGCACATCGAATCGTGGACCGGCAACACCATTGCGCTCGATATGTTCGAAGGCCTCACGCGCATCGACGCGGCCGGCGCCGTGGTGCCGGGCGTCGCCCAGTCGTGGACGCGTAGCGGCCCCGACACGTGGATCTTCAAGCTGCGCCACGACGCGCGGTGGAGCAACGGACAGCCCGTCACCGCAAACGATTTCGTGTACGCCTGGCAGCGCGTGCTCGATCCGAAGACCGGCTCCAAATACACGGTGCTGGTGGAATTCGTGAAGAACGTGAAGGCGATTCTCGCGGGCAAGGCGCCGCTCTCGAGCCTGGGCGTTCGCGCCGCCGATCCCTACACGCTCGAAGTCACCACCGAGGTACCCGCCGCCTTCTTCCCGCAACTGGCGGCCATGCCGACCATGGTGCCGGTCAACCGCGACGTGGTGACGAAGTTCGGCGGCGACTGGACGCGGCCCGGCAATTTCGTCGGCAATGGTCCTTACATGCTGGCCGACTGGCAGCCGGGCAACCGTCTCGTCGGCACGAAGAGCAAGACGTACTGGAACGCAAGCAAGGTCGTGATCACGAAAGTAACCTATCTGCCGATCGAAAATGACGAAACCGCGATGCGCATGTATCAGGCCGGACAGTTCGACTACACGTATTCGATTCCGTCGGGCATCTACGCGCAGGTGAGCAAGCAGTTCGGCAACGAGCTGAAAACCGGCCTGCAGATCGCTACGTACTACTACAGCCTGAACAACGAAGATCCGCTCTTCAAGGACAAGCGCGTGCGCCAGGCGCTTTCGATGGTGCTCGACCGCGATCTGCTCACGCAGCGCCTCACCGCCGACGGCGAGCTGCCTATGTACGGCCTGATTTCCAAAGGCACGCAGGGCGCAGATCTCTTCAAGCCCGATTGGGCGAGCTGGCCGATGGCCAAACGCGTCGACTATGCGCGCAACCTGCTGAAAAGCGCCGGCTATTCCGACGCGAAGCCGCTCACGTTCACCCTCACCTACAACACGAACGATCTGCACAAGAAGGTCGCGCTCTTCGCGACGTCGGAATGGCGCACCAAGCTGGGCGTCAACACGAAGCTCGAAAACGTCGAATACAAAGTGCTGCTCAAGCAGCGCCACGACGGCAAGGTGCAGGCGTCGCGCGACGGCTGGTTCGTCGACTACAACGACGCGATGTCGTATTTCGACCTGATCCGCTGCAACAGCGTGCAGAACGATCAGCGCTACTGCAATCCGCAAGTGGACAAGATCGTCGAAGAAGCCAACCAGCAGCTCGACGACGCGAAGCGCGCCGCGCTGCTGACCAAGGCGCATGAC
Source organism: Burkholderia sp. WSM2230 (assembly GCF_000472445.1). GTDB lineage: Bacteria > Pseudomonadota > Gammaproteobacteria > Burkholderiales > Burkholderiaceae > Paraburkholderia. The sequence continues at coordinate 368,670 of NZ_AXAJ01000001.1, read as the reverse complement.
CTGGCGATGAACGACTACCCGATGGTGCCGCTCTTTCAGTACTCGGCGGTGCGGCTCGTCAAGCCCTATGTAGGCGGCTACACGTCGACCAACTATGTCGACCAGCGCGCCACGCAGGACATGTATCTGATCAAGCACTAAGCGCGGAGCATCGACATGCTGGCCTATACGCTGCGCCGCACGCTGTGGGCGGTCCCGACGATCCTCGCCGTGATCACCGCCTGCTATCTGCTGCTGCATCTCACGCCGGGCGGGCCGTTCGACACCGAGAAGCAACTGTCGGCGGCCGTGCTCGCGAACCTGAACGCGAAGTATCACCTCGACGAACCGTTGTGGCTGCAGTATCTCCACTACCTGGGTTCGCTGCTGCGCGGCGATCTCGGGCCGTCGTTCCGCTACGCCGACTGGTCGGTCAACGACCTCGTCTGGAAAGCGCTGCCGGTCAGCCTGGGTGTGGGCGGCGTGTCGGTGCCGATCGCTGTCGTGATCGGCGTCACGCTGGGCACGCTCGCAGCAGTGCGCCGCGACCGTTTCGTCGATCACGCGGTGATGGTGCTCGGAAACATTGGCAACGTGGTGCCGCCCTTCGTGCTCGGGCCCGTGCTCGTGTGGGTCTTCGCGATCCTGCTCAAGACATCCGAAGGACACGGCTGGCTACCCGCCGGCGGCTGGGGCGAAGGCGAATGGCGGTACCGCGTGCTGCCGATCGTGCTGCTCACCTTCATCAACGTTGCCGCGATTGCGCGCGTCATGCGCGGCAGCATGATCGAAGTGCTGTCCGGCAACTTCATCCGCACAGCACGCGCGAAGGGGCTGCCGGGCCGCACCATCGTGTTGCGTCATGCGCTCAAGCCTGCACTCATGCCTGTCGTGTCGCTGCTCGGTTCGATCTGCATCTCGTCGATTACCGCCGCTGTCGTGACAGAGTCGGTATTCGCGTTGCCAGGCCTCGGGCAACTCGTGGTCAACGGCGCGATCAATCGCGACTACACGCTCGTGCTCGGCCTCGTCGTGCTGACAACCGCCGTGGCCGTGCTTTTCAATCTGCTGGTCGACCTCGTGTATGCGTGGCTCGACCCGCGCATCCGGTACTGACCATGGCCCGCTCATTTCAATCGACTACCGCGCCTTGCGACCCGCTTGCCGCCATTGCCGGCGCCCCGCGTTCGCGCGGTCCGCTCGCCAGTGCCGCCGCGCGTTTCCTGCGCAACCGCGCGGCTTTCGCCGGCTGCGTCGTGCTGCTGCTGATCGTCGTGGCATGTGTCGCCGGTCCGTGGCTGCTGCCCAATGGTCCGATAGACAGCGACTGGTCCGCAACCAGTCTGCCGCCGACCCTGCAAAACATGCACTGGTTCGGCACCGACGAACTCGGCCGCGACCTGCTCGCGCGCACGCTGCAAGGCGGGCGTGTGTCCCTCGAAGTCGGCCTGCTCGGCACGCTGGTGTCGGGGCTGATCGGTGTCGCGTATGGCGCAACCGCCGGTTATCTGGGCGGACGCGTCGACGCGGTGATGACGCGCATCGTCGACATGATGTACGCGATCCCCTACATGCTGATCGCCATTCTGATGATGACGATGTTCGGTCGCGCATTCTATCTCGTCGTGCTCACCATCAGCGCGTTTTCGTGGCTCGACATGGCGCGCGTGGTGCGCGGTCAGACGCTGTCGCTGCGCACGCGCGAATTCATCGACGCAGCGCGCGCAATCGGCGTGAGTTCGCGCTGGATCATCGCGCGACATATCGTGCCGAACCTGTTTGGCGTGGTGGTCGTGTACGCGAGCGTGACCGTGCCGAACATCGTGCTTACCGAGTCGGTGCTGTCGTTCCTCGGCCTCGGCGTACAGGAACCGATGACGAGCTGGGGCGTGTTGATCCAGGACGGCGCGCAGAAGCTCGAGTCCATGCCCTGGCTTTTGCTGTGCCCGGCGGTGATGCTGTGCGTGACCCTCTACTGCGTGAATTTCGTCGGCGACGGTCTGCGCGACGCATTCGATCCTAAGGACCGCTAACATGCCGCTACTAGAAGTCAAAGATCTCAGCGTGCGCTTCACGCGCCGCGAAGGTAAGCCCGTCGACGCGGTGCAACGTGTGTCGTTCTCGCTCGAAGCCGGCCGCACGCTTGGCATTGTCGGCGAATCGGGCTCGGGCAAGAGCCAGACGGTGATGGCTTTGCTCGGCCTGCTCGCGGGCAACGGCAAGGTGTCGGGCGAAGCGCGCTATCGCGGCGACAACCTGCTCGCCATGAACGAAGCTGCGCTCAACAGAATCCGCGGCGACCGCATCGGCATGATCTTCCAGGACCCGATGACCTCGCTGAATCCGTTCCTGACAATCGAGCGGCAGATGACGGAGACGCTGCAATTGCATCGCAAGATGTCGCGCCGCGAAGCGCGCCGCCGCGCAATCGAAGCACTCGAGTCCGTGCGCATTCCCGACGCCGCGCGCCGCGTCGGCATGTATCCGCACGAGTTTTCCGGCGGCATGCGGCAACGCGTGATGATCGCAATGGCGCTGCTTTCCGGGCCCGAAATCCTGATCGCCGACGAGCCCACCACCGCGCTCGACGTCACCGTGCAGGCCCAGATCATCGAGTTGCTGCGCGAGCTGAATCGCGAGCGGGGCACCGCGATCATCCTGATCACGCACGACATGGGCGTGGTCGCCGGCCTCTGCGACGACGTAATGGTGATGTACGCCGGCCAGACTGTCGAACAGGCAAGCGCCGCAACGCTCTTTGCCGCGCCGACGCATCCGTACACGCTTGGGCTGCTCAATGCATTGCCGCGCCTGACCGATGACAGCGACGACGACCGTCCGTTGCAAACCATTCCCGGCAATCCGCCGCTGCCCGGCGAAGTCGGCGCGGGTTGCGCATTCGCGCCGCGCTGCGCGTATTGCATCGACGCATGCCGCGAGTCGGGCCCGGCGCTCGTCGCAACCGCCAACGACCCGGAAGCGAGGCGGGCCTGCCACCGTCCGGTGGGCGAAATTCTGGAGGCACAACACGTATGAACACGACTTCCCTTGCAAGCGACGAAGCCGGCACGCTGCTTTCGGTCGAGCAACTCAAGGTGCAATTCGCCGTGCCGCGCGGCGGCTATCCGTGGTCGGGCAACAACATGCTGCGTGCCGTGGACGGCGTGTCGTTCAGCGTGCGGCGCGGCGAGACCGTGGGCCTTGTCGGCGAATCGGGCTGCGGCAAGTCCACGCTCGCGCGCGCGATCATCGGACTCGCGCCGGTGGCGAGCGGCAGCGTCCGCTGGCTCGGCAATGAAACGGTGCTGGCACCATCGCGAGGCGACGCGAAGATGCCGCGACGCGATACGGCGCGCCTGCGCCGCGACGTGCAGATGATTTTCCAGGACCCGCTCGCGTCGCTCGATCCGCGCATGACGATCGAACAGATCGTCGCCGAGCCGCTGGTCGCACAAGGCAAAAATCTCGCGCGTGCGGACGTACAACGCCGCGTGCTGACCATGCTTGAACGCGTGGGCCTGAACGCGCAGCATCTACGCCGCTATCCGCACGAGTTTTCGGGTGGCCAATGTCAGCGCGTCGGCATTGCGCGCGCGTTGATCGGCGAGCCGCAACTGGTGATCTGCGACGAACCCGTATCCGCGCTCGACGTTTCCATCCAGGCGCAGATCGTCAATCTGCTGCGCGATCTGCAACGCGAGTTGTCGCTGTCGCTTCTTTTCGTCGCGCACGACCTCGCGGTGGTCAAGGCCATCAGCCACCGCGTGCTCGTCATGTATCTCGGACGCGTGATGGAGTTCGGCGACAAGCGCGATGTGTATGGCACGCCGCGTCATCCGTACACGCGCGCGTTGCTTTCCGCCGTGCCGGTGCCCGACCCGGCCGTGGAGCGCGCGCGACGCCATGTGCTGTTGCGCGGCGAGATTGCGTCGCCGCTGAATCCGCCTTCCGGCTGCGCATTTCGCACGCGCTGCCCCGATGCGCTCGACGCGTGCGCAGCGCAGATTCCGCAGCCGACAAAGCACGGTGCTAGTGCAACGCGCGTGGCGTGCATTCGCGTCGGCGACGGCTAACGCCAACAGCCTGTAAGACAGCGACCTCATTCCCGGCGCGGCGGTCTCGCCGCGCCGTTGGATTCGCTCGTCCTGCGATCCGCATGACGGGCGATTAGCGTGGACTGGCTAAGCGCCGGCCAAAGTTTCATCACATTTGTCGAGACACCTTCAATGAAAAATAACTCAACAGGAACCCGGTCGAAAAAGTCCGGAGTCACTACCGCGATCTACTGTGCTTTCACCCTCCCCGCGCTGGCTGTCGCCGCGAGCGCCTACGCCGACGACAGTACGACGCAGCCCGCGCCCGGCGTGAGCAACGCTGCGCCCGCCGCGCAAACGTTGCCGCCGCCGCAAGCATCTCAGGCACCCCAGGCATCCCAGGCACAGGTGACGCAGGCTGAGCCCGCGAACAAGCGCCGTGCGGATCAGGGCGGGCAGATTCGCAACGATCAGCCCGATACGACGAATGCCATCGTCAACGCCGAGGCCTCGCAAATCGTCACGCCGCCCACGCCGCCGTCCAGCCAGGCGGCGAGCAAGGGCTTTATCGCCGATAGCCATTTGAATCTGCAGTTCCGCAACTACGCCGACTACTTTCAGGCGCCGAACACCACTTATCGTCATGCGTGGGTGCAAGGCGCACAGGTCAACTATGAATCGGGCTTCACGCAAGGGCTGGTCGGCTTCGGCGTGGATGCGTCGCTGTTCGGCGCGCTGAAGCTCGACGGCGGCAACGGCGCAGGCAACATGGTGCATGTGGGCAAGAGCGGCGGTGGCTCGCAGCAACTCGCGTGGGCGTACCCAGGCATGTACGACATCAAGGGGCGCATATCGGAAACGGTCGTCAAATATGGTCTGCAGGACGTAACGAATCCGTTTCTCGAACCGCACGACAACCGCGCGCTGCCGCCTACTTTTCTCGGCGTCTCGCTCGTCAGCAACGATCTTGCTCACACCACGCTCGAGGCCGGCAGCTTCACCAAGGTCGACGCACGCGGTCATACAAACCTGAGCAATCTGACCACCTCCTACGGCGGCACGCGCATCGACCGGCTGACGTATCTGGGCGGCACCTGGCACTATGCGAAGAACGGCGAGATGTCGCTCTATGTCGATCAGGCCGACGACGTCTGGCGTCAGTACTACGGTTCCGTCTCGCAGTCGTTCGGCGATCCGACCACCATCAAGTGGAGCGGGCTCGCCAACATCTACTCGACGCACGACACCGGCGCCTCGCGTCAAGGGCATATCAACAGCAATGCGTATAGCCTGTCCGTGTCCGCGCAACACGGGCCGCATGCGCTGCTGCTCGGCTATCAGCAGATACTCGGCGACCAGTTCTTCGACTACGTGAACGAGACCAACGGCATCTATCTGACCAACTCGATGGACGTCGATTACAACGCGCCGCACGAGCAATCGCTGCAGTTGCGCTATACGTTCGACGGAAAATACGCGGGCGTGCCGGGACTCAAAGCGATGTTGTGGGGCGCGTATGGCTGGGGTGCCGATGCATCGGCGGAAGCGGCGGAAAATGCGTCGCCGAGCGCCGCGCTGCATGATCTCTACTGGAAGAACGGTCAGCCGGTGCACGGCCATCATCACGAGTTCGGCTTCATTCCGAGCTATACGCTGCAAAGCGGCCGCTTCAAGGACACGAAAATCACGTTCATCGCGATGTGGCATAACGGCAGCAATTACTACTCGGACGGCAACAACATGGAGTACCGTCTGGTCGTGAATGTGCCTGTAAAGGTGTTCTGAGCACCGCGCATTTGCGATGCGAAGCACGGCGTCACGTTGCGCATGTGTGCACGTGACGCCGGGCGCGCCGGCGCGGCGCGCATGCTTTACTCCTGCTCCGCGCCCGCAATGCGCACGCTAGTCATTGCGCGCGAGAGGCCGTGCATGGGCCGGCGCAACGCGACATCGAACGGATTCGTTTGCGGGCCGATCGCCTCTGCCTGACGGCGCAGCAACTCCACCACCATCGGCAAGCGGTCGTCGCTCAAACGCGCGGCCAGCGTCCCCACGCTCAATGCGGCAACCGCCACGCCAGTGCGGTCGAGAATCGGCACCGCTACGCCCGCCATGCCGTCGAGCACGCCGCTATTGCGGCCCGCGTAACCCAGCTGCCGCACGCGTTCGATCTCCGTGCGCAAATACACTTCATCCAGCACGCCATAGCCGCGAATACGCGGCACGTTAAAGCGGATGATTTCCTCCCGCTCCGCCTCGGGCAGGAACGCGAGAATCGCGAGACTCCCCTGTCCCACACCGAGCGCGACGCGTCCGCCAATGTCGCCGGTGAACGAGCGAATTGGAAACGGCCCTTCGCAGATGTCGAGGCACACTGCGTCGAAACTGCTTTTGACGAGCAGAAAGATCGTGTCGCCAAGACTCGCGCAAAGCCTCAGCAACGCGGGACGGCACAACGTGCGCATGCCGCTCGGGTTGCCCGCTTGTGCCGCGAGCGCGAAGAAGTTCACGCTGAGCCGGTAAAGCCTGGAGTTCTCGTCCTGTTCGACGATGCCCTCGGCGATCAACGCATGCAGGATGCGATGCACCGTGCCCTGCGTGAGACCAACCGCTTTCGCGAGCCGCGTAACGCGGCTCCCTTCGGGCTGTGCTTCGGATAACGCGCGAATCACGGCAAATGCGCGTTCCAGCATGCCGGTGCCAGGCGCTGCGTCCGCTTGGGCGGCATGAGTGTCGATATCTCGTTTGGCGGCAGCATTCATCGTTCAGGCTCGCATTTATTTCACTGAGCGGAAGTTCTTCAAAGCTTTCTCCGGCAGTCGAATCATGCACGACTTTCGGTCTGCCTAGGGCAGTGAAGGAAAAAATAAGGGATTATCCGGAGGTCATGCGACGGAAGCCTTTCGCTCAAGCCCTGCGCCTTCATTCCATTAAACGGAATTTTTCCGAAAGATATACCGCCAAACGGAATTCGTAATTGACGCCTCTTAATTTGGCTGGCTAGAGTCGGCTCCATCGAGGCATCCCAAGGCCACACCATGTCGTTCCTCACACTCACAGATGTAGCCAAATCGTTCGGCGAGCTTCAGGCCGTGGCGGACGTCAACCTGTCGGTGGAAAAAGGCGAGTTCGTCTCGCTGCTCGGGCCGTCCGGTTGCGGCAAGACGACGACGTTGCAGATGATCGCCGGCTTCCTCGAAACGACACGCGGACGCATCACGCTCGACGGCCGCGACATCACACACATGAAGCCGAACAAGCGCGGCCTCGGCGTGGTGTTCCAGAGCTATGCACTGTTCCCGCATATGAGCGTGGCGGACAACGTCGGCTTCGGGCTGGAAATGCGCAACGTCGACAAGGCCGAGCGCAAGGAGCGCGTGCGCGAGGCGCTGTCCCTCGTGCGGCTCGATCAGCTGGCTCATCGTTTTCCACGGGAACTGTCGGGCGGTCAGCGGCAGCGCGTCGCGATTGCTCGCGCCATCGTGATTGCGCCGCCGGTGCTGCTGCTCGATGAACCGATGTCGAATCTCGACGCGAAGCTGCGCGAGGACATGCAGTTCGAGCTGCGCGGCATTCAACGCAAGATCGGCACGACGACCATCATGGTCACGCACGACCAGTCTGAAGCGCTCTCCATCAGCGATCGCGTGGTCGTAATGGAAGCGGGCCGCATCACGCAGATCGATACGCCCTACGAAGCCTACGAGCGGCCGGAGAATCGCTTCGTCTCGCAGTTCATCGGCAAGGCGAACATGCTGCCCGGCAAGGTGATAGCGCGCGACGGCGACGCGATCCGCGTCGACCTCGGACACGATCTGTGCGAAACCGGCCGCACCGCGCAACTGCCGACGCGCGAGCGCATGCTCGGCATAGGCGATGCGGTAACGCTGTGCATCCGCCCGGAAAAACTGCGCCTGTGCGCGCCCGACGCGGGACGTGTGCCCGCCACCGTGACGAGCCGCTTCTTCCTCGGCAGCCAGTGGCTCTATCGGCTCGATAGCCGGCTCGGCGAAGTGCTCGTGTGTTGTCAGAACGAAGGCAACGAGCCGCTGCCCGAAGGCGCGGCCGTCGGCGTGGACTGGAACAGCGAAGCGATCCGCTTCATGCAACGGGACGCGCATCATGGATAGCACGCTGCCCGCAACGGAAAACGGCAAGGCCGAATCGGCCGGCGCGCGGCGTGCGCCGTGGCGCGCATTCGTGCCGCTGTGGCTGATGTGCCTGCCCGCGTTCCTCCTGTTCGTCGCACTGGTGCTCGTACCGCTTTTGATGACACTGGTGCTGAGTTTCTATCGCTTCGATCCGGCAAGCGGTCCGCTCGCCGCGTTCCAGTTCGGCAATTACGCGGAAGTGCTCGGCTCCTCGTACTTCCACACGATTTTTCTGCGCACGTTCGGCATTGCGTTTCTCGTCACGCTGCTGTGCGTGGTGATCGGCACGCCCGAAGCGTACGTGTTGTCGCGTATGCGCGATCCGTATCGGTCGATGTTTCTCCTGGTGATCCTCGCGCCGCTGCTCGTTTCCGTCGTGGTCCGCGCGTTTGGCTGGAGCATGCTGCTCAACAGTAACGGGCTCGTGAATCAGGTGTTCGCACTGTTCGGCCTCGGGCCGTACAAGCTCGAGTACACCACCTTCGCGATTGTCATTGCCCTCGTGCACGTGATGCTGCCGTTCATGGTGATTCCCGTATGGACCGCATTGCAGAAGCTCGATCCGCAAACGGAAAACGCCGCGCTGTCGCTGATGGCTTCGCCCGCGACAACACTGCGCCGCATCGTCCTGCCGCAACTCACGCCGGGCATTCTGTCCGGCAGCCTGATGGTGTTCGGCCTCTCGGCAAGCGCATTTGCGATTCCGGGGCTGCTCGGCGGGCGCCGCCTGAAAGTTGCCGCGACGGCCGTCTACGACGAATTCCTCGGCTCGCTGAACTGGCCGCTCGGCGCGACCATCGCGCTGCTGTTGCTGGTCGCGAATCTGATCGTGATGCTCACTTACTACCGGGTTCTGGAGCGCAGGTACACCAGAAGCCTGGGCTGATACAACGGCTTGGCGCGAAAACATATGAGAAAGAATGGTCCTGTTGCGCTGATCTTCCACACGCTCGTCATTGCGTTCGTGCTCGCGCCGCTCGTGATCGTCGTGCTGGTTGCGTTCACGCCCGACGAGACGCTCACGTTGCCGACACACGGCGTATCGCTACGCTGGTTTCGGGCGATCCTCAATTACCCCGACTTCATTGCGGCGTTCGTCAACAGCCTGAAGCTTGCGTTTGCATCTGCCACGCTCTCGCTGATCGTCGCGCTGCCCGCCGCGCTTGCCATTGGTCGCGCACGCTTTCCGGGCCGCGCCTTTCTGAACGGCCTGCTGCTCTCGCCGCTCGTGATTCCCGGCCTCGTGCTCGGCATCGCGTTGCTGCGCTTCTTTGCAATGATCGGCGCAACGGGTTCATTCTCGTGGCTGATCGTCGCGCACATGATCATCATCACGCCATTCGTGATGCGGCTCGTGCTGGCCTCGGTCAGCGGCCTGGATCGCAGCGTCGAGCATGCGGCGCATTCGCTCGGCGCGGACCCGTGGACCACGTTCCGCCGCATCACGCTGCCGATGATTCTGCCCGGCATCACCGGCGGCTGGCTGCTCGCGTTCATCAATAGCTTCGACGAACTGACGATGTCGATCTTTGTCACCTCGCCGCAAACGGTCACATTGCCGGTGCGCATGTACATGTACGCAACCGAATCCATCGACCCGATGATGGCTTCAGTCTCCGCACTCGTGATCTTCATTACCGCGGGGGCGATGCTGCTGCTCGATCGCGTGTACGGCCTCAACCGCATTCTGATCGGTCAGCACTGATGTCTTCTTCTTTCCACGTTCTCATGCCGTCCAACTTGCCGTCGTCTCAAGCTTCGCAGCCCGCGCGCGAGGCGCAATTCGTGCGCATTGCCGAAACGCGGCGCGAATCGCTGCGCTTTTTTATCGATGGCCATGAAGTCTCCGCGTTGCAGGGCGATACCTTGCTGACCGCCGTATTGATGCATCAGCGCCGCGTGCGCGACAGCGAATTCAGCGGCGCGCCGCGCGCCGGCTTCTGTCTGATCGGCGCGTGCCAGGACTGCTGGATGCGCACCGAAGACGGCAAGCGTGTGCGAGCCTGTTCGACGCCCGTCACCGACGGAATGCGCGTGCTCACGCGCAGCCGTGTTGCGACGCTTCAATCCGCGAGCGTGAAGGTCGCCGCCAGCGGAGACACGCAATGAGTGACGCTAGCCGCGTAGTGATTGTCGGCGCGGGACCGGCCGGCGTGCGCGCCGCCGAAACGCTCGTCGCGGCAGGCGTGCGCCCTATCGTAATCGACGAAAACGCTCGCTGGGGTGGCCAGATCTATCGGCAGCCACCGGCCAACGGCGGGTTCGAGCGCTCCAAAAAAGCGCTGTACGGTTTCGAAGCGCGCAAGGCCGACGCACTGCATACGACGATGGCAACGCTGCTGCCGCACATCGACTATCGCCCCGACACGCTGGCATGGGCCTGCGAAGCGGGCCGTCTCGATACGCTTGCGGCGGGCCGGGAGATCAGCGTGCCGTTCTCGCGTCTGGTCATCGCGAGCGGCGCAACCGACCGCGTGCTGCCGTTGCCCGGCTGGACTTTACCCGGCGTCTATACCCTCGGTGCCGCCCAGGTTGCGCTGAAAGCGCAAGGCTGTGCGATCGGCCGGCAGGTCGTGTTCGCGGGCACGGGGCCGCTGCTGTATCTCGTCGCCTATCAGTATGCGAAAGCCGGCGCGCGGGTGGCCGCAGTACTCGACACGAGCCCTTTCTCCCGGCAGGTCGCGGCTGCGCCCAGGCTTGCGCGCATTCCGTCGACGTTCGCAAAAGGGCTTTATTACGTCGGGTGGTTGAAGGCGCATGGCGTACGCATCGAGCGTGGCGTGACGCTAGTCGGCATTCAGGGTGAGCAAAACGTCGAGAGTATCCAGTGGCGCGCATCTTCATATAGTTCGACATCCGAAATGATTCTTTGCGACGCGGTTGGAATCAGTTTTGGCCTGAAGCCCGAAACGCAGCTCGCCGATCTGGCGGGCTGCCGCTTCCGCTTCGACGCGCTCAACCGTTGCTGGCTACCCGAACTGGACTCAGGCGGACGCAGTTCCGTGCGCGGCATCTATCTGGCCGGCGACGGCGCCGGTATCGCCGGCGCGGACGCCGCCGAACTCGCCGGACGACGCGCCGCGCTAGCCTTGCTGGACGATCTCGGCATCCGCCATCCGCGCGGGCGCGGCATGCCTCAAGCGGCATCGCTCGAAAGTGGGTTGCAACGTATCGCCGTGTTTCGCGCAGGCATCGAAACAGCTTTCGCGCCGCCCGAAAACTGCGCCGCGCAATGGCCCGACGACATGACCGTATGCCGCTGCGAAGAGATCGACGCGGGTACGCTACGGCGCTGCATCCGCGACGGCGAGGCAGACGAAATCAATCGCCTGAAGGCACTCACTCGCGTCGGCATGGGACGCTGCCAGGGCCGCATGTGCGGCGAAGCGGCGCTGCGACTGCTTGCCGAGGAAACGGGCCATCCCCTCGAAGCCGTGGGCCGCTTGCGCAGCCAGCCGCCGGTCAAGCCGATTCCGCTCTCGCCTGCGCTGTATGCGGACGACGTAGCGGAAATTCCCGAAGAGGCGCGCGATGAATGACACCGTGCACTACGACGTGGCGATTGCAGGCGGCGGGCTCGTCGGTTCTTCGGCGGCGCTCGCGCTTGCGAAGCGCGGCTTGCGCGTGGGTCTTTTCGAGCGGCGTTTTTGCGGCGCCCAGGCAAGCGGCGTGAATTACGGCGGCGTGCGTTGCCAGGGCCGCCCGGTCGAGCAGATGCTGCTCGCCATGCGCGCTCGGCGCATCTGGGACCGCTTGCCGGAGTTGATCGGCATAGACGGCGAATTCACCGTGTCCGGACATTTGCGCCTTGCGCGCAGCGAAAGCGATCTGGCCGCGCTGGAGCGATGGGCCGACATGGCGCGCGATTACGGACTGCAAACGCAGTTGCTGAGTGGCGAGTCGTTTCGCGGGCGCTATCCGTGGCTTGGCACGGCGGCTATCGGCGGCTCGTTGTGTGCAAGCGACGGTCACGCGAATCCGCGTCTCGTTTCGCCGGCGTTTGCGCGCGCCGCGCGTGCAGCCGGCGCGGACGTGCGCGAACAAACCGAACTTGGCAACATTCATCACGACGGAAGGCGCTTTCAGATGCGCGCCGGCGATACGCACGTCAGCGCGGACTGGCTCATCAATTGCGCCGGTGCATGGGCGAATGCGGTTGCAGGCTATTTCGGCGAAACCGTGCCGATGAAGCCGATCTATCCGAACATATGGGTCACCGAGCCGCTACCGCTTTTCATCACGCACAACCTGGGCGTGTATGGCGGCGGCATCTACGCGCGGCAAGTTGCACGCGGCAATTGCGTGATCGGCGGCGGACGCGGCAGTGGCGACGGCGAGTACGGCCGGCCGTCGACGGAAACCACGCGGGCCGTGATGCGCGACGCGTGCGCTTTGCTGCCGCCGTTGCGCGAGGCGCTGCTGATCCGCACATGGAGCGGCGTGGAGGGCGAGACGCCCGACAACAATCCAGTCATCGGGCCGAGCCGCGCGGTGCCGCGTCTTCTGCATGCATTCGGTTTTTCGGGCGGGGGCTTTCTGCTCGCGCCCGGTGTCGGCGAAGTGCTTGCCGATCTCGTCATCGACGGCGCCACGGCCACGCCTCTAGACGCTTTTTCGATTGGCCGCTTCGCGCAGCTTGCTGCTTCATCTGTCGCCTCGAACCACGCCTGAAAACCCACATTTACCAAAGCAGGAGATCAACAATGAAACTGTTCAGGACGATCGCGGCACTCGCCGCATTGTGTGCATTCGGTGCCGCCGCACCCGCTTGGTCGCAGACAAAGACGATCTACATTGGCATGAATGGCGGGCCGATGGAGAAGGCTTATACGAGCCAGGTCCTGCCCGACTTCGAGAAAGCGAACAATGTCAAAGTAGTAGTCGTGCCGGGCACGTCGTCGGATATTCTCGCGAAGCTGCTCGCGAACAAGGCGAACCCGCAAATTCATGTGGTCTTTCTCGACGACGGCGTGATGGCGCGCGCTGTGAGCATGGGCGTATGCAAGAAGCTCGACGACTCGCCGGTCCTCAAGGAGCTCTACCCGTTCGCGCGCATGAAAGACGACATGGGCGCAGGCGTGCAGCTCGGCATGACCGGCATTGCGTACAACAAGAAGCTGTTTGCGGAGAAAGGCTGGGCGCCGCCCACTTCATGGATGGATTTCGCCGATCCCAGGTACAAGGGCAAGGTCGTGTTCCAGTCCGCGTCGAGCAGCACATTTGGTCTGCACGGCTTTCTCGCCATCAACCGTTTGATGGGCGGCAGCGAGCAGAACGTCGAACCTGGCTTCACGAAATGGGCGAGCACGGTCGGCCCGAACGTCGTCGAATACGTGCCCAACTCGGCGAAGATTTCGGAAATGGTGCAGACCGGCGAAGCGGGTCTCTTTCCGTTGACGCCCACTGCCGTCGGCGATCTGTCTGACAAGGGCATTCCGGTCGGCTATGTGAATCCGAAAGAAGGTCCGGTGCTGCTGCTGGTCGATCTGTGCGTGGTCAACAACAGCCCCGACCCGCAACTCGCGCAGAAGCTCGCGCAGTTCCTGCTGTCGGCGCCGGCGCAGACGAAAGCCGCCGAAGCCGGCAAGCAGATCCCGACCAACCGTCTCGCGAAGATGACGCCGGCAATGCAGCAAAGCCTCGGCAATCTGGAAGACCTCGTGCGCAAAGTCACGGTGGTCGACTGGGATACGATCAATGCACATCGCGCGCAGTGGGATACGCGCTGGAACCGGCAGATCGAACGCTGAACCCGGGCTTTCGCGCTGAATAAGAACGAAAACGCGCGCCTGGTTGTCGCAACAAGACGCGCGTTTTTTGGGCGGCGGTGGCTGCTCAGAAGATGACCGATACGGCCACTGCCAGCCAGATGGACGCTACGCCCGCTAGAAACAGGTGCCGCGCCAGGCGTATCTTCGCGTCGCTGGTTTCGGGCTCGACGGGCGTCGTGGCCATCCACGGCACCAGCCCCAGGCAGCCGAAGCCTATCAGCGCAAGGATGAACACGACGACATCCACCGCGCGCCAGCCCGTCGGCTCATACATTCCCCAATAGCCGAGAAACGCGATACCGATCGAAAAGATAGTGGCCGACGCGGCGCTGAGCGCGGGCACTGATCCGATTGGAGCCGGCATGTTGACCTCCGGTCTTGAAGCTACGACTCACAACTCATCGCCTGTTACTTCAGGACGTACGCGTTTGCCTCGCTTCATATGTCTTCAGATGGCTATAGGCGATGCGCAATAACGATAAACCTTGCTCGCTCTTTTGCGCCTCGCCGCCGCGTGAGATCAGATCGCCGAGAATGTGATCCGCTTCGGTGTGCGAGTGGTTTTCCACGTCGCGCAACATGGACGCTGTGAGCGGCGACGGCGTAAACAGCGTTTGCGTAGCGCGCACATCGAAATCCGGCGCCATTGTGAAGCCGCTCTCTTCCGCAGCCGCGCGGGCTTCGCGCAACAGGGTTTCGATCACGCGCTTGCCGTCGGGCGCCGCAAGAATGTCGCCGATGGAGCCGCGCATCAAACACGTGCTGGCCGCGAGCGTGGCGAGGAACACCCACTTTTCCCACATGCGCAACAGGATGTTCTCGCTGACGACCACGTCGAAATTCGCACCGGCCATTGCGTCGGCAATTGCCTGCACGCGCTCGGAGACGCCACCTGCCAGTTCGCCGAACGTTACCGTGTGCATGTCGTTCAGATGCACGATCTGCTGCCCGGCGTTGAGCGTCGCGGCTATCACGCATTGGCCGCCGAGCACGCGCGTTTCGCCGAACTTTTGCGTGAGCACGTCGATATGACGCATGCCGTTGAGCATCGGCAGAATCAGTGTGGATTCGCCGACGAGCGGTGCAAATGAATCGATTGCGTCGTCAAGACTGTATGCCTTGCAGCTCAGCAGCACGATGTCGAACGGCTCGGCGCTCACGCCGGCCAGGATCGTCTTGACGTCACGCAGCGCGAGGTCGCCGCGCGGGCTATTGATCACCAGTCCGTCACGCTGAAGTTTGTCGGCCCGGCCCGCACGCACGAGAAAGGTCACGTCCTGTCCCGCCGCCGCGAGCCGTCCACCGAAATAGCCGCCCACGGCGCCCGCTCCTACAACCAGAATTCGCATCTTTGGCCTCTCGGGTGAATGTCGTCGCTCGAAGCAATGTAGCAAAGATTGGAGCAATGCATCGGACAAGCATGCAAGCGGGGTGCCGGCTTGCCGCATGACGCTGGGCTAGTTCGCGATGCGTGGCGCTTGACGGCGACGTCGTTGGGTACTCGGTCACCTGGGCACTCAGCGCTCACGGCCTTGCGCAAAGTGTCTCTTCGTACAGCGCGAGCATGCCTGGCACGTCGACGCCGACACATACCTTGCAGGCGGGCCTCTCGTCCCAGGCGGGTGCGGGCACGGGCATCGTGGAGGGCTTCTGTATGGTCTGGCCGACGGCGATCCCCTCGGTCAACACACGCACAGGACCGCTGCGCGTGTTGTACAGATGCGGTGCCAGCACATACGCCACTGCCGACGAGTCGTGCACGTAAATGCCCTTCAGCTGCGCGCTTTTCTGATGGAACGCCTCGTAATGCCGCGACACGTCCCACACGAACTGGCCGGCCGCGCCGCCGCGATCGCGGATTGACGCGAGGTAATCCTGGCTCATGATGGTGCGCTGCGTAACGTCCAGCCCGACGATAGCCACCGGCCAGCGCGCGCCGAATACGATGTCTGCGGCATCGGGGTCGCCGAGAATATTGGCCTCCGCTGCGGGCGTGACGTTGCCGAGTACGCCGTCGGTGCCGAACGCACCGCCCATGATCACCACCTGCTTCACGAGCGGCGCGATGTGCGGATCGTCGGCGAGCGCCAGCGCGAGATTGGTCAACGGGCCGACTGCCAGCAACGTGACTTCGCCGGGATGCGCGTGCACCGTGTCGATAATGAACCGGTGCGCGGGCCGGGAATCCAGCGGCGCAGCGGGTGAATCGTCCAGCAGCATGTTGCCGAGCCCGTTGTCGCCATGAATCCATGCGAGCGGCTGCGGCGCGGCACGCCTGAGCGGCGCGGCGGCGCCCCGCGCTACCGGCACGCCCGGCGCAAATCGGCCCGCGAGAAAGCGCGCATTATGCGTGGTCGTTTCGATTGTCGCGTTGCCGAATACACTCGTCAGTCCGAGCAGTTCGATATCCGGATGCCGTGCCTGGAACACGAGCGCCATTGCATCGTCGACACCGGGGTCGGTGTCGTAAATCACCTTGTGCATGCTCATAGAAAGAACGCGTCCGGCAGTTGTTCGCGCGCGGTCGTATCGCGCACCGCGCCGCGCAGGTTGCCAAGACGGACCGGCAATGCGGGGCCGCCCAGTTCGATGATCACCTGGCGGCACGCGCCGCATGGCGCAATGGGTCCTTCCGTGTCGCCGATCACCGCCAGCGCGGCAAACTGATCGCGCTGGTAGCCCGCTGCGATCGCGCTGAAAAACGCCGTACGTTCGGCGCAATTGCACAAACCATACGACGCGTTCTCGACGTTGCAACCGTCGAACACGTGTCCGTCTTTAGTGAGCAGAGCCGCGCCGACCTTGAATTTCGAATAGGGCGCGTAGGCTTTTTCTCGCGCAGCGCCCGCGCGCTGCAGCAGTTGTTCCATGTTCATGCAGATATCCTCGAATCAATTGAGCGTAATGAACATGCCCGCGATAGTCGCGCTCATCAGGTTAGAGAGCGTTGCCGCGAGCACCACACGCAAGCCGTAACGCGCGACTTCGGCGCGGCGTTCCGGCGCGACGGCGCTAAAGCCGCCCGTTAGTACGGCAATCGACGCGAAATTCGCAAAGCCGCATAACGCAAACGAAAGGATAGCAAGGGTGCGCGGATCCAGCGCCTGCAGGCCCGCCGCGCTCACGCTCGCGGCGTCCTTCAGATACGGCGACAACGATGCGTATGCAACGAACTCGTTGAGAATGATCTTTTGCCCAAGGAAATTACCGGCAATCGCGGCCTCGCTCCATGGCACGCCGATCAGCCACGCCAGCGGCGCAAACACCATGCCGAGAATGGCTTGCATGGACAGATCCGGGCGGCCGAACCAGCCGCCTATTCCAGCCACCAGTCCGTTGAGCAACGCAATAAGCCCGACGAACGCGATCAGCATTGCGCCCACCATCACCGCGATTCTGAGCCCCACGGTGGCGCCCGAACTCGCGGCTTCGATCACATTTGCGGGACGCTTTTCGTCGAAGTTGAGATTGTCGAGATGGACACGGCTTGCTTCCGTCGACGGATGAATGATCTTTGCGAACAGCAGTCCGCCGGGCACTGCCATGAAAGACGCCGCGAGCAGATATTCGATTCGCACGCCGAGGCCCGCATAACCTGCAAGCACCGAGCCCGCGACTGCGGCCATGCCGCTCGACATCACCGCGAATAGTTCGGCGCCCGTCATGTCGCGTGTAAACGGTTTGACCACCGCCGGCATTTCGCTTTGCCCGAGAAAGATGGTCGTGACGGCGGAAAACGATTCGAGCTTCGACACGCCGAGCAGCTTCTGGAAAACCGTGCCGAGCACGATCACGATCCAGCGCATCACGCCGAGGTAGTACAGCACGGAAATCAGCGCGGTGACGAAGATAATGGCCGGCAGCACGCGCACCGCAAAGACAAAGCCGCCATTGCCGAAGACCTGAAACATCTTCGCCTGCACGAGTCCGCCGAACAGGAATTCAATGCCGGCATTCCCATAGCCGAGCACATTGTTCACGCCGGCCGCCGCGGCTGCGAGAATCGTCTTGCCAAGCGGCACGAACAGAATGAAAGCGCCAATACAGATCTGCGCGAGCAGTGCGCTACTTACAGTCCGTAAGCGAATGGCGCGCCGATTCGTCGAAAAGATAAAGGCGATTAAAAGCAGTACGGCAATGCCGAGCAGGTTGCGAGCGATAAGTGCCATGTCTCATGTTCTTCATATGAAAGTGGCACCGATGCTAAACCAAACGGCCGTGCGAAAGAAAGGTTTGAAGACCGAATTAGTGTGATTTGGAAAAAAACACGACAGCACCTTCCTGCGGCGTCAGTCCGAGACTGAAATAGCCTTCGAGCCGCTCAGCGTCGGCGTCCTTCAATTCGAATGGCGCGCGAATGAAACCGGACACCACCGCATGGTCGTACCACACGCTCATCCACATGCGCAGCGCCAGTACTTCCGGCGACACCAAACCCCATTCTTCCTGGGTCATGATCCTGTCTCCGTCACGCAGCTTGCCGCCTAGACGGCCATTGTGATTACCCTCATGGCAGGCCGCTCGTCCGGCGGAAACACCTGCCAGAAGCCGTCGCCGTGCCGGAAGAAAAACAGCGTGAGCACACCTGTTTCGCGCTGCGCCTCGACACAGATACAGCGCCCAATGCCTCGGCGCGCAGACGCCTGCAACTGGATGCGTGCCGACGCTGCGCCGGTCGCGTCGAGCCACTTTTCGACAAGTTCGCGCAATGATCGCCCTGACGCCGCCATAGACCCTCCGCCGGTTCCCATAACGCATCGTAGGAGGGCTGCGGCAAAGCCTCCATCGGCAGCGGCGGAATGTAGGTTCAGGAATGCCTGTTTTGCGATTCAGGTTTTCCTGACGCGTCAACATTGCCTATTCGGCGACGAGTCCGTGCCTGATCGCGTAGCGAATCAGGTCCGCATTATTGGCAAGTCCGAGCTTCTGCATGAGCCGCATCTTGTGCGTGCTGATCGTTTTGGCGCTGAGCGCAAAGGCGTCGGCGATTTCATTCAGGCTTTTGCCGAGCGCGAGCATTTGCAGCACCTGAAACTCGCGGTCCGAGAGAATTTCGTGCGGCGGTGCATCGCCTGAATACGTTTCGAAGACGATTCCTTCGACCAGTTTCGGGTCGATGAAGCGGCCGCCTTCCGCGAGCTTGCGAATCGCCGCAAGCAGCACGTCGGGGTTGCTGTCTTTCGTCACGTAACCGGTCGCGCCCGCACGTAACGCGCGCGAGACGACCTGTGCCTCGTTATGGATGCTCAGCACGAGCACCGGCAGCGACGGACGCTCGGCGCGCACGCGCCGGATCAGATCCACGCCGCTAATGCCCGGCATTGTCATGTCGAGCGACAGCAGATCGACCTGACATGTGCGCAGTTTTTCCATGACTTCCGAGCCTTGGGCTGCTTCGCCCGCCACCACGATGTCGGGCGTCGTTTCGATTATCTGCTTCAGACCTCCGCGCACCAGTGGGTGATCGTCGGCAATCAAAAGTCTGATCATGTTTAAAGCCCGTCCTGAAGCGGTATATGGATCGAAACCGAGGTGCCGGTGCCAGGCGCGCTGTCGATCAGCAAGGTGCCGCCAATCAGACGCGCCCGCTCGCTCATGCCCAGCAGTCCGTATGAATAGTCCCTGCGCGCGGCTTCCTGATCGAAACCGCAACCGTCGTCGCTGACATGCAGGTCCAGTGCCGTCGGCGTGCTCGTCAGCGTGACGTCCGCGCGCGTCGCGCAGGCGTGGCGCGCGACATTGGTCAGCGAAGCCTGCACGATGCGGAACATCGCGGTTGCATGTGCATCGGAAAGCACCGGCTCGCTGCCGTTCAGCCGGAACTGGCAGGCAAGCCCGCTGCGCCGCCCGAAATCGTCGACGAGCCATTCGAGCGCCGAGACGATACCGTAGTTGAGCGCAGCGGGCCGCAAATGACTCGCGACATTGCGCACCATCCAGATGGTTTTTTCGACCAGCTCGCGCATATCGTCGGCCCGCTTTGCCACCTCCTGATCGCCGGGAAGACGCATTTTGAGCAGCGACACATCCATCTTCAATGCCGTGAGAAGCTGGCCCAATTCGTCGTGGATTTCCATCGCGATGCGCTTTCTCTCCTCCTCGCGAATGGCTTCCATATACGCCGACAATTCCCGCAATTGCTCGCGCGACTCCACCAGTTCCTGCTCGATGCGCTTGCGCTCCGTAATGTCGTTCAGCCCGACGAAGATCGCGGGTGCATCGTCGTATGTTGCGACACGCGCGGTTGCAATGGCCCAGAACACCGTGCCGTCCGGGCGCCTGAACTTCACCTCGGTGTTGCGAAAACTTCCCTCATGACGCAACTGCTCGACAAGCCGGTCGCGATCCGCGGGGTCCGCATACAATTCGCCGATATTGGCAACATGCGTGGTCACGTAGTCGACACCGAACAGTTCGCGCAACGGCTTGTTCGTGTACAGAACCTGCCCTTCCGGCATCGACGTGATGCAAAGCGGCACCGGGCTCGTCTCGACGATCGTGCGAAAGCGGAACTCGCTGGCAAGAAGCCGCGCTTCCGCGCGTCGGCGTTCCTCGATCTGCGACTGCAGCGTCGCATTCGCCCGCGCGAGTTCGTCGGTGCGCTGCGCGACGCTTGCCTCGAGCCCATCGCGCACGCGCGACAATGCGGCTTCGGCCCGCTGACGCACCAGTACTTCCTCCTGCAACTGGCGGTTCTGCGCCATCAGCTTCTGGTGCATGCCTCTTAACGCAAGATGGGTGCTGATGCGCGCCATCATTTCGTCGACATGAACTGGCTTGGTCAGATAATCGACACCGCCCGCCGAGAAACCTTCCACCATGTCCTCGCTGCCGGTGAGCGAGGTCATGAAAATCACCGCGATATTGCGGGTACGCTCATCGGATTTGAGGCGCCGGCAGGTTTCGAAACCGTCGATGCCAGGCATTCTCACGTCGAGCAGAATCAGATCCGGCTGGGAGAATTGCGCGCGCTGGATCGCCTCGGGGCCGTCGAGCGCGACGAGCACCCTGAAGCCGCGCGCCACCAGGCTCTCCACAACGACAGCGAGATTCGCGGGGTTGTCGTCCGCGATCAATACGGTGGGCGACTCGTCGTTGGGCAGGGACATCTCGTTCATCGGACCGTCCTGCCTTCGAGTTGCTCCTCGACGAGATGCAGCAGCGCCTTCGACTGATAGCCTTTCGCGAGAGAAAGGATCCGCGTGGTGAACGCCTGATAATGCGGATTGTGCTTCGCGACGCGCTCCGCCCACAGCGCGATTTCCTGCATGTCGCCTAGACGCGCGAGCAGATGCAATTGCTGCAGTTCCTTGTCGGGCACGGTGATGAGCGGTCCGTTGGACGGCTCCGGCGCGTGTTGTGCATCGTCCGCGTGCGCGTAGGTCCATTCGAGGTCCAGCAAACGCGCGAGCTGCGAGAGCAGATTATCGAAGTCGATCGGCTTGGGGAGAAACGCATTGGCGCCGGCCTGCAGGCTGCGCTGTTCGTCGACGCCCGACGGGCTCGCGGAGGTCGCAATCACCGGCACCTCCGCAAAGCCCGGAATCTGCCGCAATCTGCGAGTTGCTTCGAGTCCGTCCATATCCGCCATCACGATGTCGGTCACGATCAACGCCGGGCGCTCGCTCAGGATTTTGGCGAGCCCTTGCCGGCCGCCTGTCGCCTCGGCAATCTCAAAGCCGAGCCGGCCCAGAAACTCGACCATCACCGCGCGGTTCATCGCGACGTCGTCGATTACGAGCACCTTGCGGCGCGCTCCCTTGTAGCCCGTGGCCATGCGCGGCTCGGGGGCTGCCGCGGGCGCGGCAGGCGGCGCGCCCGCCGCGGCGTCCAGCTCGAACCAGAATACACTGCCGCGGCCAGGCTGGCTCTGCAAATGAATTTCGCTGCCCATTGCGCGAAGAAACTGCTGACTGATCGTTAGGCCGAGCCCAGTGCCGCCAGTGCCTCGATCCGTATGCGTGATCTGTTCGAAGGGCTCGAATATAGTCTGAAGTTTATCCGCATCCATGCCGATGCCGGTATCGCGCACTTCGAAACAGACCTTGCCTGCCGCGCTCATTTCGATCAGCAGGCTCACGCTGCCCTGATCCGTAAAGTTGAATGCGTTCACAAGCAGATTGAGCAGCACCTGACGCAAGCGCCGTTCGTCCGCGCGCACGGCGTCGGGTACATCGGGCGCAACACGCCAGATAAACTCGACGTGCTGTTGCGCCACCTTCACTTCAATAATCTCGCGGATGGCGTCGAGCATGCCGGCGAGCGGCACATCGTCCATTTCGATGCGCAAACGGCCGGCTTCGATACGCGCGAAATCCAGTGCGTCGCCAATCAGTGCAAGCAGATGTTCGCCGCTGCGTTGAATCACGCCGACGCCTTCGCGATGGTGTTCGCTCAGGCTTGTATCACGCCGCAAGATCTGCGCATAACCGAGAATGGCGTTCAGGGGCGTGCGCAATTCGTGGCTCATGTTCGCGAGGAACTCGCCTTTCGCGCGGTTCGCCGCTTCCGCCGAGCGGCGCGCTTCGCGCTCCGCAGCCGCTTCGCGCTCGTCGAGGTACGCACGATGCAGCCGCGCGGCCATCGAATTGAAAGCCGTAACCACGCGCTCGAGTTCGTCGGGCTCGCGCGGCGCGCGCCGGTTTAGCTTCAACGGTTCGGCCGGCTCGCGAAAGTCGTAGTCTTCGACAGTACGCGCGAGCACCATCAGATGACGCGTGACGAGCCGCGTCAGAATGTAGAAGATAAAAAGGGAAACGAGGAAGATGTTGGCGGCCTGAGTGACGAGAATCAGCAGCGCCGTGTGGGTGAGATCGTCGTAGAGATCCGTCAACGTCGCCTGCACGTACAGCGTGCCTATGCGTTGCTCCTTGCCCAGCACGCGATGCACGAGCGGGTACTCGCGCGCTATGGCCGGGCCGCTTGCCGGCTTGCCGGCGGACACGATCAAAGATGTGGTGCCGCTGCCCGACTGGCGCACCCGAGCCGCGCTGACATCCGCAAGGCGCACAATGCGGCCGAGTTCCAGCCGCAGTTGTGCATCGTCGAGGCGCCACAGTGCTTCGCCGAGGCCATCGCGGTAGCTTTTGTCGATGTCCGCGAGACGATTCTCGATCAGCGCGATGCCCGCGCTATAGTCGCGCTCTATCTGCAGCGCGGTCAACAACAAGGTGAGCACGCAACTAAACAGAATCGTGATTGCCAGAAGCCGGAGCACGACACTGTGCCGCAACCGCCTGAGCGGATACCGCCACTCTCCCTTGAGGTTGACAGCCATATTGCCCCCGCAAGCATGGTGATGTCAGTTCCGGTTGCAAGCTCATGCGGCGACTGCAGTTTTTCGGCACGCGCGCTAAAGAAACGGCCGATGCCAGGTTATGACGCCATGCGAGAGCGTTGCCAGTTTGCGTGCCCCACGTGGGGCATGTGAGTTACAACGACAACCGGATGCCCACCACCGCTGCCGGTTCAGGCACAACGCGCAGCAGCAGGTCGTCCACACAATCGGCGAGTTCCCGAAGCATTGCCTCGGCGTCGCTATCCAGTTCCGTGTGATGCGACTTGCGCAATTCCCGCAGCGTTTCGCCCACCCGCCGGATCGCTTTCGGACCGCTGTCGACTAGCGGCCAGCAATGCATCAGATACCCCAGCGGCGTCACGCAGCGCCGTTCGCACCAGATATCGAATAGCCGGAAGCAGATCGAATTGATATGCTCCACTTCGTTTTCGCGCTGCGACAGATACGGAATCATTTCTGCTCATCCGGTTAGTCCATTTTGACCCGCCCATCATAAAACGAAGGTCGAGGCGCAACAGTCAGGCAGCGCGGAGATTCCGCCAGGGGTATCCCGATTCAAGGGTAAGGAAATCCTGACCCCGGCGACCGCACTCGCATGCACGCTTCTCATTGCGATCTCAACCTGTCCGCTCTGACGACTCGGCGCCGCAACCGGCCACTGCATCCAGTACTCTTTCCGAATCTTTCGGTCCGCCGCGGACAGGTACCGGTTATCCACTTCGATCACTGTGCGCTCGCGCAACCTGGCTTGCATCAGCGCGTTCTGAATGTACGGATGTCCTGCGCTGCATGATGTATCGACGTCTGATGAAATGCGCCGGAACGTCCCCGTTGGCGCCCGGCATATGTAAGCATCGTGTCACTGCAATGAAAGCTTTGCAATTGGGGAAAAGGCAGGCTGAAAAGCATGTTCTGGCTGCATTGCAAGCTCGTCCATTGTTCACTCCAATGCCTGCCCGACGCCTCTGACGAGCGTCGGTAAAGATCCGGATAGCTAAATGTTGTTGCACCGCCTAACGATTGAACTACGCGGCCTGGTTGCCGTAGTCGTCGAACAATCGTTTGTTGCGGCATGAATGATGCTTAGCAGAAGCACCGACGTTTTTGCAAGGAATCGACGCCATGACGCTCTGGAGCCTTTTGCGTTCGCCCGCGGAACAGCAGATCGCCGGCATGCCGGTGCCGTGCTCCGTCGCCCTGCCCGACGGTCAGCGCATTGGCGCACGAGAGCCGCGCCTCTCGTTCGAGATCCGCGACATGCGGGCGCTGCTGCATCTGCGGCAGGGCGCTATCGGGCGGCTCGCGGAAGACTATGTGGAAGGCCGGCTGGAAATCGAAGGCAATCTGCACGATCTCATGGCGGCCGCACCCGCTTTGCTGCGCGGCGATCCTACTCACGAATCGCACGGCTGGCTGCTCGGCCGCGTAAGCCGCACGCGCCGCGCGATCTGGGAGCGCACGCATCATAGCCGCGCGAAAGACGCCGCGCAAATCCAGCATCATTACGATATCTCCGACGATTTCTACGCGCTGTGGCTCGACCCGTTGCGCGTGTACTCGTGCGCCTACTTCTCTTCGCCGGACATGTCGCTCGCCGAAGCCCAGCAGGCAAAGCTGGATCACATCTGCAAGAAGTTGATGCTGCGCTCCGGCGAGCGCTTTCTCGACGTCGGAGCAGGCTGGGGCGCGTTGTTGCTGTGGGCCGCCGAACACTACGGTGTGAGCGCGACCGGCATCACGTTGTCGAGGAACCAGCACGCGTACGTCAACCGGCTCATCGACGAAAAAGGACTGCAGGGACGCGTCAGAATGCTGCTCCAGGACTATCGCGACGTCGACGAATCCGCGCCTTTCGACAAGATCGCTTCGGTCGGCATGTGCGAGCATGTCGGCCGACCGAACCTGCCGGCTTACTTTGCGAAGATGCGGCGGCTGCTGAGACCCGGCGGTCTCATGATGAATCACAGCATTACGGCGGGCGGCGTGGAAAACGGGGAAGTGGGCGGCGGCATGGGCGAGTTCATCGACAGATACATTTTTCCAGGTGGTCAACTCGTGCACGTGAGCGTGATGATGGATGCCATGACACGCGGCAATCTCGAACCTGTGGACGCGGAATGCCTGCGCCCGCATTACGCGCGCACGCTATGGCATTGGGTCGATGCGCTGGAGGCGCGTCTGGACGAAGCTCGCCGCATTCTCGGCAATGACGCGGAAAAAGTCATTCGCGCGTACCGGCTATATCTTGCCGGGTCCGCAATGGGATTCGAGCACGGGTGGACCTCGCTGTTCCAGATTCTCGCTTCGCGCCCAGCAGAGTCGGTAACGACGGATGACGGTTCGACAGGCCGCACGCCATGGGCCCGGAGCGACTATCCGTACAATCGCGCCTACATGTACGCCCGCAATGCTGCGATCGATCAGGTCAACGACGTCGAACACGCGAACGGCGGACAGCACATCAGTTAAAACGGGTTCGCTTCTATCTTTTCGAGCACGCTGGCGTGCATGGGTCATGAATGCCCGGTTTGTGGTGCAGTTTTGCCGGGATCCGCGGCCCCGCTTGCGCCTATGCCCGATTCCGCTTGCGATTCGATTTCCGGCCCCATCGTGACGAGCACGCTGCAACTGACTCTGTCTAGCAACAGGCCATCGGTCCTGCCACCCCACCACCGCGCGAGCCTGCCTGCACGATGATGCCCCACCACGATCAGATCGACGTTGAGTTCCCTGGCGAAGTGCGGGATCTGATCCAGCGGATCGCCAATCGCAAAGTGTCCTGTCGCGTGAACGCCCTTAGCGGCAAGCTTTCTGAGCCCTTCGTCGAGCACGCTTTTGACCGAGTCGCTGATCATATCCACCGGTATTGCAGACGTGATATCCGCACCTTGCACCCACGCGGAATTGTTGACGACCGAAAGCACATGCACTTGCGCTGCCAGTTGCTGCGCGAGACGGGCACCGTCCGCAAGCGCGTGCTGTCCTTCGCGGGTCCCGTCATAACAGAGAAGAATGCGGTTGAAGGCCGACATGTCGCTCTCCCGATCTATTGCGCGGTCGTGCGCAAAGTGCAATGCAGACATGCAGGAAGATAAATCCGCTCCGCGCAATTCAGTATATGTCGCTTTGCGATAAGTGACGTACGCCGGTCGGCAACTGCTGCGCGGACTACAGTCCCCAAATGATGTCCGCGCCGCCCTTTCTTGCTTCGCGCAACATGTCCAGAAACGGCCAAGCGCGTTGCGAAAGGCCATTGCTCTGCTCGCGTCGATTACCCGGCGAACAATGCAAGGCTTCGAGCGCGAGTTCGGCGCTGGCGTCTTCCGTGATTGCCGATTCGAGGCGGTCGATTGCAGCGGGCAGTTCGTCGTGCATGATCACGCCGCGCTCGCCAAGACGCTTACCAATGAGGCCCAGAAGATATTGGGCGAGATCGCGAAGCATCACGACATCCGGTGATGCAGTGGATTGAAACGAACGGCCCCGCGCCGTCGGCGTGTCGGACTTTTATATCATATTGAAATATAATTATGACCAGACAGTATTCGCGTTCGCTCGAGTTCCCCGGTATCGTCGCAGTCCAGCACAATCCACTCGCTCCCTCTTTTTCAAACCTTGTCCCGCTCCCTTGTCCTGCGCTGGTTGTCCAGCTTTATTCCCGTACCAGTCACAGTGCAATGGCAGGAGCGCGCGCGTTCATGTCTCGGGGCGCTGCTCGGCATTGCCTTCACCGGCGGCTCGATGTATGTGCTGCTCGGGCCCGGCACGAGCATTCCTCTGCTGGTTGCACCCATGGGCGCATCTGCCGTGTTGCTGTTCGCAGTACCGGCAAGTCCGCTCGCGCAGCCCTGGTCGATCATCGGCGGGAATCTGGTCTCCGCGACCATCGGCGTGACCTGCGCCAATGTGATTGCCGATCCGACACTTGCGGCCGCCATGGCGGTTGCGCTCGCGATCTGCGGCATGTTCGCGCTTCGCTGTGTGCACCCGCCGTCGGGCGCGGTCGCGCTGACTGCCGTGTTAGGCGGCCCCGCGATTCATGCTCTCGGCTACCGCTTCGTGCTCGAGCCGATCGCGGTACAGTCCGCCGCGCTGCTTGCCGCCGCCATCGTCTATCACGCGGCGACCGGCCACCGCTATCCGCATTCGGCCCGCGCGGCGCGCGGCGCGGCGGGCAATGCGGCCGAAGCGGACTCGCGTGCCGGCTTCACACGCGCCGATCTGGAAGCGGTGCTCAAGCGCCGCAGCGAAATGCTCGACATCGATCCGGACGACCTCGAATCCCTGCTGCGCGAAACGCAGCTACAGGCGTTCTCGCGCAGCTTCAACGAGCTGACCTGCGAGAACATCATGTCGCGGCATGTCGTGTCGGTATCGGCCACTACGCGTGCAGTCGCGGCGTGGGCGCTTCTCAAGCGCAACAAGGTCAAGGCGCTGCCCGTCATCGACGCGAACCGCACTTTGGTCGGCATCGTGACGCGTGCCGACCTGGTCGATAAAAGAATCTTTGGCCAGTTCGCACCGTTCATGACTTATTTCGACGGCTGGCTGCGCGGCGACGCATCGCGCGCGCCCACCGTCAGCAACGTGATGACCACCGACGTGTGCACCGTCAAGGCGAACGCGCCGATCACCGACCTCGTGCCGATGTTCGCGAACTACGGCCACCACCATATTCCCGTACTGGACACAACCGGGCATGTAGTCGGCATGATTACGCAGGTCGATCTGATTTCCGGGCTCTATCGGCAGACTGTGGCGAAGGCGCAGCAGGCCGCGTGAGCGCCGCTGTGCCTCGCGCGTGAGCGCTGAAGAATCAGACAGCAGCGGTCGACACCGCATTTGAATGCGCACCGGCCAAATTACATCATTTTGTGATACAATTTTCGTTTATCACGTTGGCTGACGAACAATGAAAGAACGGGCTCGCGGGCTGCGCAAAGCCGATTTTGAGCAACTTTCGGAGTTCCGCTATCAGATGCGGCGCTTCGAACGGTTCTCTGAACAGGCCGCACAGAGCGAAGGCATCACGCCGCTGCAATATCTGCTGCTGCTGCATATCAAGGGATATCCAGAGCGCGACTGGGCCACGGTGGGCGAGCTGGCGGAGCGGCTCCAGGCTCAGCATCATGGCGTGGTCGCCCTCGTATCGCGCTGCGAGGCGCTCAATCTCGTACGCCGCCAGACC
This sequence comes from Burkholderia sp. WSM2230, assembly GCF_000472445.1. Classification (GTDB taxonomy): domain Bacteria; phylum Pseudomonadota; class Gammaproteobacteria; order Burkholderiales; family Burkholderiaceae; genus Paraburkholderia. The sequence goes on along the minus strand of NZ_AXAJ01000001.1, from coordinate 340,249 downwards.
AGCGAAACGGACCGCCGCCAGGTTGAAGTACACATTGAAAAAGCCGGCGAACGGGTGCTCGCAAGACTCGCGGAGCTGCATCGCGCCGAGCTCAAATCGCTGAAAGGCGCATTCCAGGTTCCTCAGATCGATCTCGACTAACTATGACCATGGACTCCCACAAGCGGGACTTTTCCGCGAATGCACGGTTGCCGGGCATTTTCGCGCTGGCTGCATGCATCGGCGCGGTCAGTACGCTCGCAGCGTTCGTGCTGCTGAACCTGATTCATCTGTTCACGAACCTGTTCTTCTTCGGCTCGCTGTCGTTCGCGGAACGTTCGCCCGCGCATAACAACCTGGGCGTGTGGATAATCGGTGTGCCGATAGTCGGCGGGTTGATCGTCGGATTGATGGCGCGCTTCGGCTCGGAAAAGATTCGCGGCCACGGCATTCCCGAGGCCATCGAGGCGATTCTTTTCGGCAAGAGCAAGATGTCGCCGAAAGTGGCGGTGCTCAAGCCGCTGTCGTCGGGCATCGTGATCGGCAGTGGCGGCCCGTTCGGCGCAGAGGGGCCAATCATCATGACAGGCGGCGCGCTCGGGTCCCTGATCGCGCAGTGCTTCAAGGTCACGTCGGCGGAACGCAAGACGCTGCTCGTGGCCGGTGCCGCCGCGGGCATGACGGCCGTGTTCGGCACGCCTCTTGCGGCCGTGCTGCTGGCGGTCGAATTGTTGCTGTTCGAATGGCGGCCCCGCAGTTTCCTGCCTGTAGCGGTGGCGTGCGCGGTAGCCGGCTTTGCTCGCGCGGCGTTCTTCGGCACTGGTCCGCTGTTTCCGCTCCAAACAGCCGCGCCCGATGTCTGGTCGCTATTTTCCTGCCTGATTGCAGGGCTTTTGTCCGGCGTGCTTGCGTCGGGACTGTCCGCTTCGCTCTACAAGACTGAAGATCTGTTCGGCAAGCTGCCGGTTCACTGGATGTGGTGGCCCGCTCTCGGTGGCGTCGTAGTTGGAATCGGCGGATGGCTCGAACCGCGCGCGCTCGGCGTGGGCTATGACGTGATCGGCGATCTGCTGCATCAGCATATTGCATTGCAGATTGCGATCGTGCTGCTCGCGGTGAAAGCCGTGATGTGGGTCGTGGCACTCGGGTCCGGCACTTCCGGAGGCGTGCTCGCCCCGTTGCTCATGCTCGGCGCGGGACTCGGCACGGTGCTGTCGCACTGGCTGCCCGGCAATGAGCCCGCATTATGGCCGCTCGTGTGCATGGCCGCCACGCTCGGAGCCACGCTTGGCGCGCCGTTGACCGCAATCGTGTTCGCATTCGGCCTCACGCATGACAGCAACGCGCTGTTGCCGCTGCTCACCGCCACGCTGGTCGCTCACGGCTTTGCTACGGTGACCATGCGCCGCTCGATCATGACAGAAAAGATCGCCCGGCGCGGCTATCACATCTACCGCGAATATGGTGTGGATCCGCTGGAGCGTCATCACGTGGATGAAGTGATGACCGCCTCGGTCGACTCGATAGAGGCCGACATGACAGTCGGCGCGGCGCTCGACCAATTCTTCGGCGCAAAGCAGACGCGGCGCGCGTACCCTGTCGTGCGCGAAGGCGTGGTGATTGGCGTGGCGGATCGCACATTGCTCGAACAGTTCCGCGACGAGAACCCCGAATCGCAGCCTGCCATGAGCGTGGCGAAGGTCTTCGAGCAGCGCTCACTGGCATTTGCTTTGCCATCCGAAACATGTCGCCTTGTCGCAACGAGACTTGCGGTGCACGGTCTCGAGCGCCTGCCCGTTGTCGCCGATACCAGATCGATGCGTCTTATCGGCATTGTCTCGCGCAGCGATCTCGTCAAGCCGTCGCTCAGCTACTTCGAAGAAGAACACAAGAAAGAGCGGTTCCGTCGTCTGACGCCGGCGCGCAGCAGGCGCCGGTTCGCTCCCGTCGGAAAAGCGGGCTAGTCATACTGAACCGGATCCGCCTCAGGGCGAAGCGGATTCGGCGGGATAGACCACCACGCCATCCGGCTGCGCCTTGGCAGCCGGCGTGACGGTAGCCATAGTGACGTGATGGGCGTCCATGATGTGACACACCGTTTCCCCGCGCGTTAGCAGGTAATCGGTAATGATGCGCCGGTGACAACGCCACCACACGGCTTCCGAGCACATGATCGCGCAACGGCGGCGATGGCCCAGTTCGCGCAGCTCCGCAAGCCCCTTCTGAAAATCCTCTGTCATTGCGTAATCGGCGTAGTTGCGGAACGCGGGATGCGTCCAGTATCCGTTCACCGATGACCCCTCGTCTTTGCGGCGGCTGCGCCGCCCACCGAGTTCCGCCAGATGGATATAGTCGATATGTGCCGGCGCGAGCGAGTCCGGCAGCGTATCGCGGTTGAACTGAGGGTTGGTTCGCGAACGCGGAATGCTGCGTACGTCCGCTAATAATTCGACATCCGAATTTTTTAGCAGATCGATGAATTCAGAAAGCGTGCGTGTGGAATGCCCGATCGTGAAAAATGGCCGCGCCATGGTGACCTCGTCGACTCCGGGGTATGCAGCGGATTCTATCGCCAGCAAGGGGTGACTGAGCGCCTCGCTCGCTGTACTCTCCACACGCATTTCGCGTACCCGCACAGAGTCCCGCGCGCGGCTCCATTGCATCGCGCGGAGCCTCAGTTGCTGGCGGAGACCGCCGTCACGCCTTCGGGCACGTCCCAGCCGCCGCCGAGCGCGCGATACAACGCCACGGCGGCCAGCGCATGCTGGCGCTTTGCCTGATTCAACGATTCCGCGTCGCGCAAGTAGGCCTCCTGCGCGGCCAGCACGTCGAGAAAACTCGATGCGCCGCCTTTGTACAGTTCGCTCGACAGGCGCAGAGCATGGTCCGATGCATCCAGCGACCCGCCAAGCCGCTGCACTTGCGTCGCGCCGTTCACGAGTTCGCTGCGACTGTCTTCAATCTCCTTTAACGCCTGCAACATCGTCTGCCGCAGGCCCAGTTGCGATTCGCGCATGCGGCTCTCGCTTGCATCGACATTTGCACTGATGCGGCCTGCGTTGAAGATCGGACTCGTCGCGCTCAATGCGGCGCTGAACAGATTGTCAGTCAGCGTGGGCAAGCCAAGGTACGACGACGCCAGAATGCCATCGGCAAGATTGAGCCTGAACTTTGGATAGCGCTCAGCCTTTGAGACTCCCACTTCCGCCGCGCGCTGCTCGACCGCCGCATAGGCTGTGCGCACATCGGGACGCCGCAACAGCGCTTCAGAGGGCAGCGTTTGCGGCACGCGCTGGGCGGGCACCGGCACGTCGCTTGCATCCGCTAGCAGCAGAGTGTCCACACTTTCCGGCGTGCGTCCCGAGTACACCGCGATCAAACTGAGTTCGTGCTGAACGAGGGTCTGCACGCGTGGAATCTGCGCCCGCAAGTCCTGCAACTGGTTCTGCGCGCGCGCCACGTCGAGTTGCGACGAGAGGCCGTAATGCAGACGCTGTTGCGTGAGCTTCAGCGCGCGGGCGCGAATCTGCTCGTTGTCGTGAAGAATCTGCAATTGCGCCTGTGCCCAGCGTAGATCGATATAGGCGGCCGCTGCATTGGTGGCAAGCGCGAGGCGCACTTCGTTCAACGCGGACTGCCTGCCCGACAGTTGCGCCTGCGCAGCCAGAACGGCCAGACGTTCGCCACCGAATACATCCGGCGCCCAGCTTGCTGTCAGTCCAGCACCGGCCTGACGCACATAGCCTAGCGGCGGCGGCGTGTTCTGGCGGGAATACGATGCGTTGGCGCCGGCATTCAGTTCCGGCAGCAATGCTGCGCGATTCTGGGTGACGAGATCTTGCGCCTGCTTGACGCGCTCCACAGCGGCCTGCACGTCCAGATTGCCGGTCAACACCGACTCGACCAGGCGATGCATCACAGGATCGCCGAATTGATCCCACCATGCGTTCGCGTTCACGCTGTCTTGCGGCGCATCCACGCTCCATGCATCAGGCGCAAGCGCGCCGACCGTTTGCGGTAAATCCGCATGCGTAGCGGGCTGCACCGCGCATGCGGCCAGCGTCAACCATGCAGCGCTTGCGAGCAACCTGATAGCGATCGTTTTCATCTTGAAGTCCTCAATGGGCGTCGGGCGGCGGCGCGCTATTGCCGAACGGGCGTGAGAAGAGCACGCTCAACAAGCCGACGACAAAGCACAACGACACGGCGAGCAAGGTGTCGGAGAAAGTCAGCACAAGCGCCTCGCGCATCAATACGCCATGCAATGCGGCGAGTCCCGCATTCGCAGCATCCAGCGCATTTCCCCCGACCGCCGCGAAGTGCGCGGCCTGCTGTTGCAAAAGCGCTTCGACTGCGGGGCGGCCCGCGGTCAAATGTTCGTCGAGACGCTCGTAATGCAGATTGAGCCGGTCGTTGAGCATCGTGCTGCTCACTGCAATGCCAATCGCACCGCCCAGATTGCGCATCAGGTTAAAAAGGCCGCTTGCCGAGCGAAGCCGCGACGGCGGCAACGAACCGAGCGCCATGGTGACGATAGGGGGAATGCAGAACTGCTGGCCGATGCCGCGCAGCGCCTGTGGAATCAGCAGTTCCTGCCAGCCCCATTCGTGAGTGAGCGGCACGTACAGATAACAACCCACGCCGAACAGCACGAGTCCGAAAACCATCAGCAGGCGCATATCGATAAAGCGCGCAAGCGTCGAATACGCAACAAGCGCGAGCAACTGGAAACAGCCCACCGACAACAACGCGAGGCCAATTTGCAACGAGTCGAAGCCCCGTACGCGCGACAGAAAGAGCGGCGTGAGGAACACCGTGCAGAAAATTCCGATACCGGTGATAAACGAAAGCAGACTGCCAATGCCGAAGTTGCGAATGGCGAGCGCGCGCAAATCGACAATCGGCTCCTTCGCCGTGAACGCATGCACGATGAAAAGAAAGCCGCAGATCGCCGAGATCCAGGTGCACAGAATGATGACGTCGTCGCCGAACCAGTTCTTGCGCGGGCCTTCTTCCAGTACGTATTCGAGGCAGCCGAGAAAGCCTGACATCAAGAGGATACCTATGTAATCGCCTTTCTTAAGCAGCGAGAGATCGACCTTATCGATGTGCACGTACTTCGGCACCATCAGTGCGACGGCAAGCCCTGGTGCGAGGTTCAGATAGAACAGCCAGTGCCACGACCATTGCGATGTGATCCAGCCGCCGATTACCGGCCCTACCGTCGGCGCGAGCGACGCCAGCGCGCCGATGGTGGTTGACGCAATCAGGCGCTGCTTGCCCGGAAATAGCACGAATGCGGTGGTAAAGACCGTCGGAATCATCGCGGCGCCAAGCGCGCCTTGGAGGCCGCGAAACAGGATCATCGAATTGATGTCCCATGCGAGGCCGCACAACATGCTGGTCACAGTGAAGCCGAGCGCCGAGAACGCGAACAGCCAGCGCGTGGAGAACACGCGCGTGAGCCAGCCCGACATTGGAATCACGAGGATTTCGGCGATCAGATACGAGGTTTGCACCCACGAGAGCTCGTCCTGACTCGCGGACAAACCACCGCCGATGTCCTTCAGCGACGACGCGACGATCTGGATATCGAGCGTGGCCATGAAAAAGCCGACGCACATCAGCGTAAATGCGAAGACTTTGGTGCGCGTCGGCTGATCGGCGGGATTGGCGTGAACGTCAGTCATGATGGTTTATCCGCGAGCCGGTGTACCGGACGCATCGACGTGCACTTTCACCGTCGCGGAGAGGCCCGGGCGCAGCACGCGTTGCATGTCCTTCGGCACATTCAGCCGTACGCGCACGGGCACACGCTGCACGATCTTCGTGAAGTTGCCGGTCGCGTTCTCGGCAGGCAGCACGCTGAACGTCGCGCCGGTTGCGGGCGCAAGGCTCTCCACCACGCCGTGCAGGTGCTGAGTGGATGCATCGAGGTCTATGTCCACTGTGTCGCCCACGCGCATCTTCTTCAACTGGTCTTCCTTGAAGTTGGCGTCGATCCACAAGCCGCTCGCCGGTATCACCGTCAGCAGCGAGACGCCGGTATTCGCGAGCAATCCGACTCGGGCGGTGCGGTTGCCGACATAGCCGTCAATCGGAGAGCGAATCGTGGCGTACTCAACGTTGAGTGCCGCGACGCGCTGCGCCGCCTGTGCGGTAGCGACGCGCGCCTGCGCGTCGCCGGTCTGCGCATCCAGCACGGCAAGCTGACGCTGCGCGGCGACCAACGCGGCGCTGCTGTGATCCACGGCGGCGTGCGCCTTGGTCAGATCTGCGTTGGCGCGCTCCACAACCTGATTGGACACCGCGTCGTCCTTCACGAGTTCGCGATAGCGCGCCTGATCCGCTGCGCTGCGCGTGAGTTCCGCACCGGACGCGCGGACTTCCGCGGCCTGTTCGTTGATCGTGGCAAGCTGCAGGGATTTCTTCGCCTCCAGCTCGGTCACGGCGGCCTGCGCGCTGCGTACTTCGGCACTGGCCTGCGCGAGCCGCGCCTCGTAGTCGCGTGCATCGAGCCTGACCAGTACCTGGCCCGCGTGCACGAACTGGTTGTCCTGCACTAGCACGTCGGCTACAAAGCCATTCACTTTCGGAGCCATGACGGTGACGTCGCCACCCACGTACGCATCGTCCGTCGATTCGACGAAGCGGCCCACGAAAAACCAGTACGAGGCGGCGAGCGCGAGTACGGCAAGCACCGTGATGATCGCGAGCAGCATCCACGGAATGCGCGTGGCCGGCTTGCCGGCCTGCGCGGCGCCTGCCGGCGCGACAGTCGAAGGTGTAGTGGACATGGTGACTATGTGTGCTTATGCACTGATTGAGTTAAAAAAAATAGCGCCTGCTGATGCGCCTGTTAGTTCGGTTTTTCTGCTGTCCGCCCGCGTTAGATGTGGCTCGTCATCGCAAAGAGTTCACCGCGCAGCGCTCGCGCGCGTTGCGCGCCGAAGCTGTGCTCGACCTCCGCTTGCGCGGCGCGCCAATGCTTCCACCCTGCTTCGAGACGAGCCGCGCCTTCGGTTGTGAGGCTGATGGACAGCGCGCGCGCGTCCGCGCGATGCGCCTCGCTTAACACCAGACCATTGCGGCGCAGCGGCTGGATCATGCGGACCAGCGTGGTGCGCTGCATGTGCATGAGCTCAGCCAATTGCTTCATGGTCATCGGGCCCATGCGCTGGAGCCGGCCCAGCAAGGAGAACTGCGTGATCGTCAAACCCACGTTTGCCAGATGGCGGTCGTAGATCTGCGAAACGTAGCGCGCGGCCTGGCGGATTGCAAAGCAGTCGTCGTCGAACGAATCTTCCATGGTCAGGTCTTCTCATTCAGTGTATATACACATATGTCGCGCAAAAAAACTCGCAGGGACGAATGCACCCAGCGAACTTTTTGTGCGCTAACCAGTAATGCTGAACAGCTCGGCGCGCAGCGCCTTGGCGCGCCCATGACCGAACTTCTTTTCGAACTCTTCTTGCGCCGCGCGCCACGCAATTGCCGCCTTGTCGACGGTTTTTTCGCCCTTCTTCGTCAGGCTGAACAGATACGTCCGGCTGTCATGCTCCGCCGATTCGGCGACCACCAGGCCGTCGCGCTGCAATGGCTTCATTGCACGCACAAGCGTAGTGCGCTCCATCACCATGGACTCTGCAAGGTCCAGGATCGGTAGATGAGGCGTGCGAGCGAGCTTGGCGAGAATCGTAAACTGCGCCGCTGTCAGCCCGACCGCGCCAAGATGGCGCTCGTACAGCTGCGTGATGTGCCGCGCCGCCTGGCGCAGCGCAAAGCAATTGCATTCGTCGTAGGAGAGTGGGCGGTTCATGCTACGCAGTCTATATGTGCATACGCACAGAGTCAAGGACTTTGTGCTTCGAAAAATCCTGACACGCGCCGCGCTACAGCGCCAGCACTGTCACGCCGACTTCCACGCGATGCGCGCCGCCGCCCAGAATCATTCCCCGCAACAGCGACACGTCGCTGTAATCGCGCCCGATTGCAAGCGTGACGTGGTCCGTGTCGGCGAGTACGTCGTTGGTCGGATCGAGGTCGATCCAGCCGCTGCCCGGGCAATGCACGGACACCCACGCATGCGAAGCATCCGCGCCGATCAGCCGCGGCTGTCCCGGCGGCGGATCGTTACGGAGATAGCCGCTCACATAGCGCGCCGGCAAACCCAGCGAGCGCAAGCAGCCGATCATCACCTGCGCGAAGTCCTGGCACACGCCGCTCTTCAGTTCGAACGCGCGCTCCGCCGGTGTATCGAACATCGTCGCGGACGGCTTGTACGCAAAGTCCGCGTGAATCCGGTGCATCAGGTCGATCGCGCCCGCGGCTACGGGCTTGCCCGGAGGAAAGCTCGGCAACGCATAGGCGCGCAGCGACGGCCCCGGCGCGATATTCGGCGATGCAAAGCAGAACTCCGCCTCGGCGCGGAACTGCCCGCCCACGCGGAATTCGAGCGCGTAGGCCACTTCTTCCCAGGCGGGCGTTGTCTGCGGATCGAGGTCGGTCCAACGCGGCGTCAGCGCCACTGTCGTTTCGCTGACCAGTTGCAGACGCTCGTGCGGCGCGTCGAGCGCGAAATAGAGGACGTCGTTGCCGAATGCGTCGATGCGGCTATTGAGATACGAGGGCTGCGGCTCGATGCGTTCGTCGTGCGAGACAACCCGCTGCCAGGCGCAGACGATAGGCCGGATAGTGGCGAGGTGCTGCGCGGTCTCCACATACGTCGAGTAATGATACGTAGTGCGATGCGAAACGGACAGCACGGTGCTTGCATTTTTCATGACCACACCTGCGATGCAACCGTGCTTGCGTGACTGAAATAGCGCGCGCTGATCTCATGCGCGGCGGCGCCGGCAAAACCGCCAACCTGATCGCAAACAGCAATCAGAGCGGCGTAGACGCGATTCGAATCGACCTCGCATAGCGACGCGAGCGCGGGCAGCGAAGCAGCCGGCGGCATCAATTCCGCAAATGGCCGGTGCCGCGTGCTGCCCGCAGCCGTCGCGATCTCGTCGAGCTTCTTGCGCAAACGCTCATAGACGCCGTAGATGCCGCGCGGGTTGGTCGGCTCGATCACGAGCAGGTCGAGCAGAGCCGGCACTTCAAAACGCCCCGGATAAAGCGCGCGATACGTGAGCGTACTGTCGAACAATTGCAGCAGCAGATCGAAACCGGCGGGCGTCGCGAGCTGGCCTTTGTCGGCGACGATGCGCAAAAACGCGCACATGGCGGACACGCGTTCGATATGCCGCCCCGCGAAAAGCAGCCGCCATGCTTCGTCGCGAGTCATGCGGTCGCCTTGCGCGCCGCTGATCGCCGACAACTGCACCGACAACCGTTCGAGCGCGTTCATCAGCGTGACACGGTCGTAACGGCCTGCGCCGGAGCTGGTGCCGTTGGTTTGTGCCTGCATCTGCATCTGCGCCTGGCCCTGGCCCTGGCCCTCGCCCTGGCCCTGCGTCTGCGCTTGCGCCTGCTGCGCCGCGCCGCCTGAACCGCTATAAGCGTTCGGACCCATAACCGGCATCAACGTCTGCAGTGCATCGCGGAAGTCATTGCGCGCGGCGAGAATGGTGCGCCAATGATCGTTCGACAACCGCCCGCGCACCTCACCGTTCGAACGCGCCTGGCAACTCAGGTTCTGCCCGATGCTCGCCGCGCCCGTGCTTTCGCTGAGATTCGCGACGAGCGCGCGCTCGAATGCTTGCGGCGTATGCGGCGCGAACATGTCGCCGGGCTGCACTAGCCCGCAATGCAACGCAAGTTCGACGAGCGTCGGGAACATGGCTTCCGCATCGTTGCCTTCAAGCGATCCAAGTATGAAGCGCAACAGCCGCACATTGTTTTCCGCGCGTTCGCCATAACGTCCGGCCCAGAAAAGATTTTCCGCAGCGCGGCTCGACACCGTGCGATGCTTGCGCGCGAGGTCCGCGGGCTGCATCGGCGATGGCAGCAGCGTGAAGGTCGAAGTCGGCTGACTCGACAGCACCCACGTATCCACACTGCTACCACCGTATTGCATGGAGACCGTCGCCTTCCGTTCGGCCGCCATTCGCGTGAAGCCGCCGGGCATGACATGCCAGCCGCCGTTGACATCCGCGATTGCATACGCGCGCAGGACCGACGGACGCGTGCCGATGGTGCCCTCCTCGTAACGCGGCGTGCACGAGAAACGCTGCGCCTGCTGGATCGTGTACGTGCCGGGCGCAGCCTCGATCCGCTCGCGCCACACGTCGAGCCGCTGCCTGCCCTGCTCGATGCCGATTGCCGCGTCGCGCGCGGCGAGCGGCCACGTCGGCACGATAAAGGCTTCGTCGAGATGCGCGAAAGCGTGCTCGCGCGCGGCCCGTTCGCCGCACCACCAGGTCGCGACGCTCGGCAGAACGAGGTCTTCGTCGAACAGCATTTCGGCAATGCCCGGCAGGAAACCGTGCAACGCCGGCGATTCCACGAAACCGGCCCCCGGCACATTCGACACGATCACGTTGCCCGCGCGCATCACCTGCAACAGGCCGGGTACGCCGATGGTCGAATCGGCTCGCAACTCGACGGGATCGCAGAACGCGTCGTCCAGGCGGCGCAGCACGACGTGCACGCGCTCCAGACCGGCGAGCGTCTTCAGATAAAGCATGTCGCCGCGCACCGTGAGGTCTTTGCCCTCGACCAGCGTCACGCCCAGGTAACGCGCGAGAAACACGTGCTCGAAATAGGTCTCGCTGAAGGGCCCAGGTGTGAGCAACGCGATGTGCGGCGAAGCGTCGGTGCGCGGCGAGACATCGCGCATGGTCGCGCGCGCCGCCTGCACGAGCGTGGAGATAAGTTGCGAATAGCTGGGCGCGAGACGGCTCACATGCATCGAGCGGAACGGATCGGCAAACAGCGACGACACGATCAGCCGGTTTTCAAGCGCATAGCCCAAGCCCGAGGGCGCTTCCGTGCGATGCGCCATCACCGTCCATTCGCCGTTGGGCGCGCGCGAGAGATCGACCGCGACCACCTGCAGGAACTGGCCGCCAGGCGCCGCGTAGCCCGTCACGGACCGCAGATACCCGGGGTGGCCGAACACCAGCGCGGGAGGCAACTGTCCGCGCTGCAGCAGCGTCTGCGGCCCATAGATGTCCGCGACGATCGCATTAAGCAGATGCGCGCGCTGCGTGACGCCGCGCTCGATGTGCGCCCACTCCGCCTCGCTGATCAGGAACGGCAGCAGATCGAGCGCCCACGCGCGCGGCTCGCCGTTGTCCGCGTAGACGTTGTAGCTGATGTCGTTGTCGCGGATCTGCTGCGCAACCGAAGCACGATGACCTTCGAGCCGCGCGATGCCGTCTTCGCCTAGCCGCTCGAAAAACTGCCGCCACGGCTCGCGCAACGCGCCGGACGCGTCGCGCAACTCGTCCCAGTGTCCCTCGTGTGCGGGCACGAGCCGCAACAGGGACGAAGCGTCCGCATGGGCCGCGGACGTTTCGAAGGGAAAAGTCGATTGAAAAGCCAAGGTCGTATCGTTGTCAGGAAAGATGGGCGGCGTTACCAGTAGCGCAGGTCGAGTGTGAACGGAAATTCGAGGCTGCGCTGCGGCGTTTGCACCGCAAGTGGCCCGGGCGTATGGCCCGACGCAAGGAAGCGCGCGCGCCGCCGGCTTTCCGCCTCGTAAGCGTTCACCGGGAACGTTTGATAGTTGCGCCCGCCTGGATGTGCGACATGATACTGGCATCCGCCGATGGAGCGGCCGTTCCATGTATCGATCAGATCGAAAGTCAGAGGCGCATCCACGCCGATCGTCGGATGCAGCGCCGACGGCTGCGACCACGCGCGAAAGCGCACGCCCGCGACATATTCGCTGACGCGGCCGGTCGGCTGCAACGGCACAGGCACGCCGTTGACCGTCAGCAGATGACGGTTTTCGTTCAGGCCGAGCGCGCGCACTTCGAGCCGCTCGACCGACGAATCCACATAACGCACAGTGCCGCCCGCCGCGCCCTCCTCGCCCATTACGTGCCACGGTTCCAGCGCATTGCGGATGCTCAGCGACACGCCGCTCACCGTCGTCTCGCCAACCAGCGGGAAGCGGAATTCGAAGTGCGGCGCAAACCACGCACTGTCGAACGCAAAGCCTTCGCGGTTCAGTTCGCCGAGCACGTCGTCGAAATCCATCTTGACGAAGGTGCTGAGCAGGAAGCGGTCGTGCAGTTCCGTGCCCCAGCGCGTGAGCCGCTGTGTGTACGGCGTGCGCCAAAAACGCGCAACCAGCGCTCGCAGCAGCAACTGCTGCACGAGGCTCATGCGCGCATGCGGCGGCATTTCGAAACCGCGCAGTTCGAGCAGGCCGAGTCGCCCGGTCGGGCCGTCGGGCGAATACAGCTTGTCGATGCAAAACTCGGCGCGGTGCGTATTGCCGGTTACGTCGATCAGAATGTTGCGCAGCGAGCGGTCGATCATCCACGCGGGCAGGTTCGCGCTGTCGCGGCCGCCGAGCAGATCGATCTGCCGCTGCAGTTCACGAAACGCTACTTCCAGTTCGTAGACCTGATCGTTGCGGGCTTCGTCGACGCGCGGCGCCTGGCTCGTCGGTCCAATAAAGAGCCCGGAAAACAGATACGACAGCGACGGATGGTTATGCCAGTACGCGATCAGGCTCGCGAGCAGATCGGGCCGACGCAGGAACGGACTGTCGGCGGGCGTCGCGCCGCCAAGCACGAGGTGATTTCCGCCGCCGGTGCCGGTATGGCGACCGTCGGTCATGAACTTTTCGCTGCTCAGATAGCTCTGCGCCGCCGACTCGTACAGATACCCGGTGTGATCGACCAGTTCATCCCAGCTCGCCGCCGGATGAATGTTCACCTCGATCACGCCGGGGTCGGGTGTGACCTGCAGCATCTTCAGGCGCGCATCGCGCGGCGGCGGATAGCCTTCCAGCACGACCTGCATGCGCAGTTCGGCGGCTGTCGCTTCGACGGCTGCAAGCAGGTCGAGGTAGTCGTCGAGCTCCGTGAGCGGCGGCATGAACACGTGCAGCAGCGCACGTCCGCTGCCCAATGCATCGGCTTCCGCTTTCGGACCGGCCGCGCGTTTCGGATCGCGCGCCTCGACGCAGATGGCGGTGCGCAAGGTTTCCTTCGCGGACTTGCCGCGTGCCGGGGCCGCATCGGCCTGTGCTTCACCGCGCTGCGGCGCGTACGCGAGCACCGCGCTGCCCGGCATGCCGCTCAACAAATCCCCCGCCGACGACGACAGCGCCGCCGCCCGCCGCGCATCGGCGTCTGTCATGTCGCGCCGCTCGCCGTCGTACTGCATGCGCAGCTGCGCGGCCGGGCGCAAAGGCACCGGCGGCGCAAACGGATCGTGCGCGTGCTGATACGGATAGTCTGTCTTCGACACCCATGGCAGGGAGTCGAGCGGCAGCCGGTAACCCATCGGCGAATCGCCGGGAATCAGGTACATGCGTTCGTCGCGGAAGAACCAGCGGCCCGTCACCCATTGCGGCGACTCATGCGGCACGTCGCGCTCGCGCGCGAGCGGCAGCACATAGCCGGTCACGCCGCCAAGGCCTGCATCGAACACCCGGCGCAAACGCACGCGCTCGAGTTCGTCGTCCAGACGCGCGTCGAACGGATCGACGTTGACCGGCAGACGGCGCTCGCGCCACAGGTAGTACCACACGTCTTCGAAACCGGGTTGGATGCAGTCTTCGTCGAGCGCGAGCTTCGCGGCCAGATGTTGGAGGAAGCGTTGGGCGTCGGCGGCCGTGTAAGTGCCGGGTTCGCGCTCGTCGGCGAAAAGCGCGGGGTTCTGCCAGCACGGCTCGCCGTCGGCGCGCCAGTACAGCGACATCGCCCAGCGCGGCAACTGCTCGCCCGGATACCACTTGCCTTGACCGATATGCAGGAAGCCATTCGCGCCGTAGCGCGAACGCAGCTTGTCCATCAGCGCGACGGCATAGCCGCGTTTGGTCGGGCCGAGCGCGTCGGTGTTCCATTCGGCGGCGTCGCGGTCGCGCACGGACACGAAGGTCGGCTCGCCGCCCATCGTCAGGCGCACGTCCATCTCCGCGAGTTGCCGGTCGACCTCTGCGCCCATCGCGAGCACATCGCTCCATACCTTTTCACTGTATGGCTTCGTGACGCGCGGCGTTTCCAGCACGCGCGTGATCGACATGGTGTGGCTGAACTCCACTTCGGACTCGTCCACGGCGCCTGAGATCGGCGCGGCGCTGCCTGGTTCGGGCGTGCAGGCAACGGGAATGTGGCCCTCGCCGGCAAGCAGGCCGGAGGTCGGGTCTAGACCGATCCAGCCCGCGCCCGGCAGATAGACTTCGCACCACGCGTGCAGGTCGGTGAAGTCGACCTCGGTGCCGCTCGGGCCGTCGATCGCTTTGATGTCGGGTGCGAGCTGCAGCAGATAACCCGACACGAAGCGCGCCGCGAGGCCAAGCTGGCGCAACGTCTCGACCAGCAGCCAGCCCGAATCGCGACACGACCCGGCGCCGCTCGCGAGCGTTTGTTCGGGCGTCTGCACGCCGGGCTCCATCCGGATCAGATAACGGATCTCGCGTTGCAACCGCTGATTCAACGCGACGAGAAAGTCCGCGGTGCCCGTGGGCGTGCGGTCAATGCTGTTGACGAACTCCGCGAAGCGCGGCGCCATGGCACGCTTCACGCGATAAGGCGCGAGCTCGAGCGCCAGGTCCGGCGCATAGTCGAACGGAAACTGTTCGGCGGACGGCTCGAGAAAGAAGTCGAACGGGTTGTAGACCGCCATCTCGGCGACCAGATCGACGGTCACCTTGAACTCACGCGTCTTCTCAGGAAACACGAGGCGCGCCTGATAGTTGGCGAACGCATCCTGCTGCCAGTTGATGAAGTGTTGAGCCGGTTCCACCCGCATCGAATATGAAACAATCGGAGTCCGGCAATGCGGCGCGGGCTTGAGCCGCACCACCTGGGGCGACAGCGCGACCAGCCTGTCATAACGGTAATGTGTGACGTGGTTCAACGCGACGCGGATGGACACACCGGACTCCTGGTCTAAGTTGGCAGCCCGCGAAAAAGCAAGGTTTATGCCGTTGATCTGAGCCCCGCATGCCGCCACGGTCCTGCAAGCGTGTGCCATCAGCGCAGGCGATGCACCAAAGCGAGGCAACCCCGATGCACGATCATGCCCATACTGTGCGTTAAACCGGTGACGTCTGGCAATTGCGGCATAAACATTGCGCAGGTCCAGGCTTCCTTCTGCCACTCGCCGCCTCGGGCCCTGTCCATGAAAACGTTCCACTGCAACCGCTGCTCGCAACTCGTGTTCTTCGAAAACGTTCGCTGCGAACGCTGTGAGGCATTGCTCGGCTACTTGCCGGAACTGCGTGAAATCAGCGCTTTTGAAGACGCGGGCGAAGGGCGCTGGCGCAGCCTGCATCCACAAGCCGACGGCGCGCTCTACAAGCAATGCCACAACTACGCAGTCGAAAACGTCTGCAACTGGATGATTTCCGCCGATTCGCCGGATACGTTGTGCCGCGCCTGCCAGCTGACTCACACCATTCCGAATCTCAGCGCGCCGGATAACCGGCTGTACTGGTATCGCCTCGAAGTGGCCAAGCGGCGCCTGCTTTATACGCTGGGCGAGTTGGGGCTCCAAGTCAAATCGCGCATCGAAGACCCTGAACACGGTCTCGCATTCGAGTTTCTCGAGGACGGCGGCGACGGTTCGCGTGTGATGACAGGTCACGACAACGGGCTCATCACGCTCAACATCGCGGAGGCCGACGACGCGCATCGCGAGAAAGTCCGCACTGCGATGGGCGAACCGTACCGCACGTTGCTTGGCCACTTCCGCCACGAAACCGGCCACTACTACTTCAGCCGACTGGTGGAAAAGAACCCGCGCTGGCTCGAGCCATTCCGCAAGCTGTTCGGCGACGAGCGCGCCGACTACGGCGAAGCGCTCGAGGCCTACTACCGCGACGGCGCGCCCGCCGACTGGCAGGCGTCCTGCATCAGCGCATATGCAACCATGCACCCTTGGGAAGATTGGGCGGAGACGTGGGCGCACTACATGCTGATCGTCGACGTGCTCGATACGTCGACCTCGTACGGGGTCGCCCTGCTGCCGGATGATCCGGACGCACCTACGCTGACCGACCGCACGCCCGTCGAGGACGCGAGCTTCGATAATCTGATGAAGCGCTGGTTTCCGCTCACGTATGCATTGAACAGCCTCAATCGCAGCCTCGGCATGCCGGACGGCTATCCGTTCACATTGGCCGCGCCCGTGGTGGACAAGCTGCGCTTCGTGCATCGCGTGATTGCGGAGGCAGGAAATAAAGCGCCGGTATCGCAAGACGCGAAGCGCGCTGCGAAGCCGGCCTGAGCTTCAATACGCGACGTATGGGCCGGCGCCGCTCGGCGTCGGCTGCTGCTCGATGGCGGCGTACACGGTGCGCCCGTAGAAGAACGGCAAGCCCCAATCGAAAATCGACGAAGTGACGAAAGCGGGCCCAGCCAGTAAAGGCAATGCGGAGTCGTTTGCATAGGTCTGCGCGACGACATTCGCATTGGCCACGCTGAATGTCACGGCGCTCGTCGCGCCGTTCACGCCCTCTATCATCGCGCTCAACTGTGCGGTCGAAGCCGGGCAGTAGTATGCATTGTTGGGACTCGCGCAAACCGGCAGCGCACTGCTCGGGAAGAAGAGACCCGTCGAGCCACTGTCCAGAATGCTGCGCGAATACGTGGTGCCGTCATGCACGGTCGTGAAGGTTCCGTTCGACGGACTCACGCCTATCACCTGCGCGCTGCCGAGCGTGTTGTTGCTCTGCGTGCCGATGCCGAACACCAGCTGCCCGCTCACCGACTGCGCGCCGCCCGCCACCGCGGGCAGGCTCAGCAGCGAGCCGTTGTTGTCGGTCGCGAAGTAGGGAATCGGATTGGCCACCTGAAGCGCTTCGGCCAAAGCGATTGACGTGCAGGCGGTGCCGCTGCAACCGTAGTAAGTGCCGGGCAATGCCTGCGCCACACAGTTCGCGCCACAGTCATGCTTGAACACGCCGATGCCGAGAATGCCGTTGGCCTGAAGCATGGCCGGCGTATTGCGTGCAACGCCGACGCTCGCGCAATCGGAGGGCACCGAAGCGTAGTTCGGATCGATCACCTGGATCGGCAACGAGGCGGCCTTTTCGCCGGCAATCTGCAGATCGGCGAGCTTCACTGCGCCCCATGTGAAGCCGTTGAAAAACTGCATGCATTCGGCGACGAGATTGCCCGACGCGTCCTTCTGCTGGGGAAGCGTCATGGACGCGGGCAATTGCGACGCGAACACGCGCACGCCCCATGAGCCGGTGTCGACGAGCACGTGGTCGATGGTCTGGCATTGCGCAGTACCCGGCGCGCAGATCGTGAGACTGACGAACGGCATGTTCGGCACGTTGCTCACGCCCGAGTCGACGCTCACGCGCACTGCATTGGCGGCGAGCGCTTGCGGTGTGGGCGTCGTATTCGTCACGCTCGGACCGGCGGATGAACTGGTCGACGCATTCGAGGCCGTGGTGCCACCGGAGCCGCCGCCTCCGCCGCCGCAGGCGCTCACGAGCAACGCGAAGAGCAAGGCGCACGACATCGAAACAAGCATGGAGGTATGACGCATGGCGGCTCCCCTATTGAATGACAGCGGGGCTGACGCCCGCGGGCAGCGCTTGCGGCAGATACGCATAACCGGAGAAGGCGCGCAGGTGTCCGCCCGAGTACACCACCAGGTCGGCGCCCAGGACGGCGAGCGGCGTGTTCCGCCTCGCTGCGCCGGCAGCAAGGTAAGCATCGAACCACGCGCCCAGCACGCTCTTGAGATCGGGCAAGGTCGGCCCTTCCCACGCGACGCCGAACACCGTTCCGTTGGCCGCCACGTATTCCCGCACGAGCGTTCCAGAAGGCAGCGTGATCAGATGCACCGAATACGCGTTCTGCGTGGAGGCGGTTCTTGCAACTGCATGCATGCGCGCGCCGTCGCTGTCGACACTGTTTGCGTTCTGGCCTAGCGCGGCATGAGCGGCCAGCGGCAGCGCGCAGCCGGCCCCGAGCATTGCGCAAGCAATGCCGATTAAGAGCATCGGTTTCAAGAGAATTCCTTCGAGGTGAAACGCTCGCGACACGCTATAGCCGTCACGAACGCGAAACTAAAAGCGCAGGTCGGGCAGGCGGTGCAGGCTGCGTTCACGCCGCTCGGTTGCGTGAATGCATCTACGGAGTGGCGGCGCGAAACTTTAGCGGCGGCGGTGTCGCGCGCCGGTCGTTTGCGCGGCGATTTGAACGGGTCGGCAAAAAGCCTCTGTTTCCCGGCGTTTGACGCTGGCGCAAAGGCGCGCCACCGGCAGTGCCTGGCGGCGAGTTGGGGAGCGCTGCCGCGTTTGAAGCAAACGGCTGCGCGAAAGCAGGATTGAACCGAAGAGAAAAACGCATGACGCACGCATTAAAGCGGGCGATGTAAGCGCGCGCTGAACTTGAAGGCCGCTTGAACGGCGCGACGCATGAAAAAGCCGCGAATGGATCGGCGAATCTCGACGACCCTTCGCGGCTCTGGCGTGCGTACCGCATCAGACGCACGCAAGCATTTCACGACCACACGAGATTACGTCTTTTGTTGCTGTTGTTGCTGCTGCAAAAGCGAGCGCAATTCCTGCACGTTTTCTTCGACGCGTTTTGCGATCACCGCGTACGACTCCGCTTGCGTCTGATACGCCGCCTGCGCGAGCTGCTGCATATCCGCGAGGGACTTGTGCAAGCTTTGCTGGATCAACTCGGCCGTTTTCGCCGAAGGCGCGGCGCCGCTCGCCGATAGCTGACCAGTCAGCGACTGCAATTCGGCAAGCGTGGCGCGCAACATCTCGGCCTGCTTCTGCGCGAGCGACTGCATGCCCTGGAACGCGGTCTGATTCGCCTGAACCAGTGCTTCAACGTCCTTGCGCCGCGCTTCCATGATGGCGGGCACGTCGAAGCCGGGCAGCTTGAACTGCTCCAGCATTTTGGTGAAATCGCCAAACGGATTGGCGGTATCAGGTCGGTCCATGCGAAATCCTCCTTTAGGTTGAACGACGCGGGCGGCGCTGCGACACATGATTCACGCGATGCAGGCACCGGCGCTTCCTTTGCGCCGCGCCTCGCAGCCGCTTTACGCGATGCTGCGGTCGGACGGCACAGTGCGCCCATCATGCGCCATCCGGCGTCAATGCGCCAGCGCACACGCCGTTCCCGCTCGCCGCGCAATCCCGGCAAGCTGGCGGACTCATGAAAAACATGCGGCAAACCGGTGCGGTGCCGACGTTCGCCGCACAGCGTTGGGTCTCCCACATTGCCGCTTACTGGCCGCTTTTTCGTCTTCCTTCTGGTGATTACGATAATCACTGTTGAAACCTCAGTGCGGGTGATGCATGCGCTATCCAGTCGACGTGGCCGTGGCCGCCGCTTTGCTCGTGTTGGTGCTCTGCTGCATCATCACGCTTGCTTTGCACTGATCGCACCAGCATGGCGCGCCACACGCGATCGCACGCGTGATCCCTCTTCTTCAGTCAGCATTTCCGTTGTCCTGAAACGCCCGTTCGGCGCGTGACATGGTTCGAAATAATTGTTCGATGGAGTCGGGGAGTCGCCTCGCCCATACTTCGTTTCGCTGCCGGTGCGTGCGAAACAGCACGCATGAGATCACGAACGCTTCACGTGCGACACCTGTCGCCGATGACCACGATCCTCCGGTTGCCGGTCATCGCAAGACAGGCTCGAACACTACGGCACCGCCTGCCGGCTACAGGACGCATCATGCTCACTTCGATCAAGCTCATCAAAAACCACTCCGCCCGTTTTGTCTGCATCGCGATGGTCAGCGCAGCCGCGTTGCTCACCGGCTGCGCCGGCGGCAGCATCGCCACCACGAGCGCGGCTGTCGCACAGCCGACCGTGCGTCCGGACAACATCTACGTGTACACGTTCGACACGCATGCCGGCGAGGTGAAGCTCGACGGCGGCATGCTGCAGAAACTGAAGACGCAGATGGACGGTTCGTCAGCGGCGCAGAAGCAGGCCGACGACGCCGCACAAGTGCGCGAGCAGGTGGCCAATGAGATCGTCCACGAATTGCAGTCGATGGGTCTGCGCGCGATCCGCACGGACATACCCGCGCCTGCCGACCAGAACGTGCTGATGGTGCAAGGCAGCTTCGATACGATCGACGCGGGCAACCGCCGCCGTCGCGTGCTGATCGGCCTCGGCGCCGGCAAGAGCGAGGTCAGCAGTTCGGTGCAGATCTTCTACAAGCCCGCAGGCGGCGCACCGCGGCTCGTGCAAAGCTTCACCGCAAGCGGCGACAGCGGCAAGACGCCTGGCATGGCGGAGACGGCCGGCGTAGGCGCGGCGGTGGGACATATCGCGACATCGGCGGCCGTGGGCGGCGGTTTGCACGCGGCGTCGGAAAGCAAAAATGCCGGTGTTTCCGCCGACGCGACGCGCCTCGCCGACGCAGTGGCGAAGCAGGTCGCGCAGATCGGCGTGAGCGGCGGCTGGCTCTCGAGCGAGCACATCAAGGGATGATGGCCGGCGTGCAGGTGCCGCGCGAGGCGGCCCGCACGAGTTCAGTTTGTGTCGCGCCAGAGATTGCGCATCAACGCGAGCAGAATATTGGGCGCGGTGCCCTTCTGGCAGTAGCCGTCGAAATTGTGGCGGCCGCGGCCGGTTTCGCGCACGTGCTGCTCGTCGAGCGATGTGAAGGCGACGATGCCGAGACTCGGTGTGGGCAAATAGCTGCGCAGCGCGCTTGCCGTATCGTAGCCATCGCGCCCCGGCATCATGATGTCCAGCACGACCACGTCGGGTACCCAATCTTTTACACAGTTGAGTGCTTCGTTACAACCGTTGGCCGCGCGCGCTTCCACACCTTCGTACGACAGATAGGTAGCGAGCGCTTCTGCCGCACCCTCGTTGTCATCGACCACGAGGACACGCGGCACCTCGTGCAAAACCCTCACCTGGCGAGCGCTCCACCTTTGACACGTTGTTCGGGACATGTATGACGATTTGCATGAGAAAAAACTCCCGCGGTGTAGCAAGTCACATACCACGGCGCCGCGCGTGAGGCGCCGACATTTGCGCTGGTCGCTCAGGGTTCGCCGCTCTCGGCTAGCCAAATGTGAACGCGTACGCACTCACGCCCGCATCCAGAAACTGGATTTCGAACGTGCGGTCCTCCACGGCGCCGCTTTGCCGCACGAGCTGATAGAGCCGCTCTTTATCGACCACCCCCACGCCGTTCGCATCCGTGTCCGCGCCATGCGACGCGCCCGGCGCTTTACCGTCGATCGTCACCCGGAAACGCACCGGCTTGCCGTCCGTCATCGGTCCCAGCACGAGATGCAGATCGCGCGCATGAAAGCGGTAGGCGATCTTCGCGCCGTTATGCCCCGATTGCGCGCGCTCGCCGGCCACATTCCACTCGCCGTCGAGGCTCCAGCTTCCCGTCCGCAGTCGCGCGGGGCTGCTGTAAGCGCGGAGCACGTCCGGCGCCAGCGTTTGCGGCGAAGCGAAACCCTCTGCCTGACGATAGCCGACGTAAGTCTCGCCTGAGCGCAAGTCGCGCGGGTCGGCGGCCGCTTCGATGCCCGAAGCCTTCGCGGCGCCCGCGGTCGCGGGCAGTGTCGAGTGACCGGCGTCAGCCAGCAATTGACGGATGACCTCTTCGGACTTGTCGTATCCACCTTCGCCGAAATGGTGATAGCGGATGTCGCCATGCGCATCGACGATATAAAACGCCGGCCAGTACTGATTGTCGAAGGCCCGCCACACGGCGAGGTTGTTGTCGACGGCAACCGGATAGTCGATATGCAGATCGGCGGCCGCCCGCTTCACGTTGGCGATGTTGTGCTCGAACGCGAACTCCGGCGCGTGGACACCTATCACGACGAGACCCTGATCGCGATACCGGCTCGACCACGCCTTCAGATACGGCAGCGTGCGCAGGCAGTTGATGCACGAGTAAGTCCAGAAATTGACGATCACGACTTTGCCGCGCAGGTCGCTGGTTTTCAGGGGCGGCGAATTCAGCCAGTCGACGGCGCCCGACAGCGACGGCAGAGCGCCTTCCACGGGCAGGGAGAGTGGCGCGGCAATCGGGATCGGTTTCGCCACGCCAGGGTGCTCTGCTCTCGCGCTGACTTTCAGGAGCGGGTTTGCGGTCCGCGGGCGCGGTTCGATGCGCTGGGGATCGACGCGCTGCGAATCTGTGCGTTGTGAATTTGCGCGCTGCAAATCGGCGCGCTGTGAATCCGCGCGTTCCGGATCCGCCCGCTGCGATTCCGCGCGCTGCGCCGCCCCATGCGGCGACCAGCGCTGCACCAGCTTATTTTCAATGCCCGACGTATTTAGCGAGGGCAACAAGGCCAACGCCCGTGTATCGACGCCAAGCGCGATTGCGCCTGCCGACAGCACCACCGCGGCGCCGACCA
The DNA here is from genome assembly GCF_000472445.1 of Burkholderia sp. WSM2230. GTDB lineage: Bacteria > Pseudomonadota > Gammaproteobacteria > Burkholderiales > Burkholderiaceae > Paraburkholderia. The sequence continues at coordinate 317,799 of NZ_AXAJ01000001.1, read as the reverse complement.
CCTGACGCACGCGCTCGCTCACGCCATACGAGCGCCGCAGTACCGCGACGAGCCGCCCGCCGATCGCAAGAACGATTGCAAGCGAAACCGCCGCGCCAGCCGCGAACGCGAGCAACGGCAATATGCTCGCGCCGCCCGGCCGATGCAGGATCACGCCGGTCATCACCAGACCGAGAATGGGGCCCGCGCAAGGCGCCCACAGCAAGCCGGTCGCGACGCCCAGCCCGACGGACGACAGCACCCGGGGCTCGCCGCCGTCGCGGCGCACCGCGCCATCCAGACGATTGCCGGCGCTCACGAGCGGATGGGTGAGCCGCTCTGCTATCGACGGAAACAGCAGTGCCGCGCCGAACAGGCCGAAAAACACGAGCGCGATCCAGCGGCCGTATTCATTGACATGCGCGACCCACGCGCCGCCGGCGACGGCGAGGCTCGCGACAGCGGCGAACGTCAGCGCCATGCCGGCAAGAAGCGGCAAACCGTGGCGCACGAACGACTGATCGACGCGCGCGAACACGAGCGGCACGACCGGAAGAATGCACGGACTGAGGATGGTAAGCATGCCGCCGGCGAAGGCGAGGAGTATGAGCAGCATAACGATGTCCTTTCGTTCAATGACCTGATCGGCCCGAACCGGCTGCATGGACTGCATGGTCAGCGTCGGTCGGGTTGCTGATATCGCATGACTGCATTGAACCGCCGGCACGTATCGGGCTTGTGTCGGCGAAGGCGGCCTTGTGCAAGCTCATGTATCGACGGCTGCGTAGATACAGTGCGACACAAAAGAAAGAGTCGTCCGGCAAGAGGCGTGCGCCGACGCCCGCGCGAATGGGTTTGTATCGCAACGTATCGGCGCGCGGCGCGGACACGCAACGTTGCATAGACAGGCGCGAAACGACACATGGCAGATACGTCGGCGGCGTCCAATGACGTCACGCCTGCCGATTCACCTTCGCGCACACCACGCGTCTCACCCAAAGGACGATTCAATCATGCCCAACCGACTCAAAGCCCTCGCCACCATCGGCTCCTTCGTCGCGCTCGCGTTGGTCGCGAGCCTCGTTGGCACACGCGGCGGCACGATCAGCGCCGCCGAACGCAATACGCCGGCCGCGCCGCAGATAACCGGCATCGACTCATGGATCAACAGCCCGCCGCTCGCGCTGCCTGAACTGCGCGGCAAGGTGGTGCTGGTCGACTTCTGGACTTATTCGTGCATCAACTGCGTGAACACGCTGCCGTACGTAAAGAACTGGTACAAGCAGTACGGCAATCAGGGATTGCAAGTTATCGGCGTCCACACGCCGGAGTACCCGTTCGAACGCAACGCCGGCAATGTCAGCGCAGCAGTCAGGAAGTTCGACATCCGCTATCCGGTCGCGCTCGACAATGAATACGCGACGTGGAACGCGTTCAACAACCAGTACTGGCCCGCCGTATATCTGTTCGACAAGCAAGGGCACGTCGTGTACAGCCATTTCGGCGAAGGCGATTACGCGCAAACGGAAGCGAAGATTCGCGAACTGCTCGCGCAACCGGGTTGACGCAGCGCCGCATCAAGTGTTCACGCCGCTATGCGCGCCGGCGAGCATGCGGCAATCCAGATCAAACCAGGTGGTAGAGCCCGGGCGATACCGCGTTCGCGCGAATACCGGCCTTGGCATACTCGATCGCGATGGACATCGTCGCTGCATTCAGACCGCCCTTGGTCAGCGAGGCCAACACCGAAGGCACGCCGCTGAACGCATGATCGGTGAGACTCGTGGTAATCGTGACGATATGCCCGCTCGAGCGCTTCTCCATTTCGGCAATCGCGGGTGACGTCGCGTGGAAACACGCTGGCCGCAGTAGCGGCGACCACACATCCGCGCGAACGGTAGCGACGCACGCGCCGAACGCCCTCTGCTGCGGCGCACGCCTTCCAGGCACGGGGCATGCGCAGAGCAAATCCAGCGCTGCGGCCACGCCGGCCGGCTCGACCATCGGCTGCCCGAACGGGCCGCGGCGCATCATCACGTTCAATGGCGAGGCGGTTATGAACAAGGTCTCATCGCCCGGACGGGCGCCGAAGAAACACGCACGGTTGAGCAACGTTTTCGCAGTGGTCGTCAACGCGGGCAAGCGCTTCATGTCGGACCGCTGCCCGATGATGGCCGCGAGTGTCGGCTTCTACTCGGCTTTCTCGCTTGCGCCGACACTCCTGATGGTGCTCGCGGTCGCGGGCTGGTTTTTCGGTGAAGACGCGGCGCGCGGACGCCTGTTCGATCAGATGCGCGGCATTCTCGGCAAGGAGGCCGCCGAGGCCATGCAGGCCATCGTTGAACACGCGCATCGCGCGAGCGGCAGCGGAATTGCCGCCGTAGTGTCGGTCGTGCTGTTGATCGTCGGCGCTTCCGCGACGTTTACGTCGCTCAACACGGCGCTGGACGTGGTGCTCCAAGCGGAGAAAAACGTCAAAAGCAAGAGCAGCATTACATGGCTCGTGCGCACGCGGCTCGTGTCGTTCGGCATGGTGCTCGGCCTCGGCTTTCTGCTCGTCGTGTCGCTCGTGCTCGATACCGCGATCACCTACGCGGGCCACGCGATATTCGGCGATTCGCCGCTCGTCATCGTGACGGCTGTGCTGCAAACGGTACTTGGATTGATCGTGCTGGGCGCGGCCTTCACGGCCCTTCTCAGATGGATGTCCGATGCGAAAGTAAGTTTGGGGCATGCCGCGGTTGGCGGAATGACCGCGGCGATATTGTTTTCCGTGGGCCGTCACCTGTTCGGGCTTTACCTCACGCATGCGGGAACCGCCAGTTCGTTCGGCGCCGCCGGCTCACTTGCCGTGCTGATGATGTGGCTGTATTTTTCGGCGGCAGTGTTCCTGTTCGGCGCAGAAACGACAGCCGAACTCGCGGGACGCAATGAGGTGAAGGACGAGCAGAAGGACCGGCCGTTATCCGTAGGCACGGCACGCTCGCGCGGTTGAGTGCGCAAGCGTCATGCGCGAGGATAACGCGTTTTATGTACCCGGCTGGTCCGCCGTGGCCGGAACTCGCGCCGAACCGCAGCGGCGTGCATTGGCGATGTTGCGACCCGTGTTCTACTCCACCGTAGCCGGCGCCGCCTGCACCAGATTGCGCAGCGTGAGCCTCGCCTCCAGCCCGCCGCCGGCACGGTTGCGCAGTTCGAGCGTTGCATCCATCGCAAGCGCGAGTTGGCGCGCGATCGCAAGGCCAAGACCTGTCCCGCCGGTTTGCCGGTTGCGCGAACCTTCGAGCCTGTAGAACGGCTGGAACACATCTTCGAGCGAATCGGGAGGAATGCCGGGGCCGCGGTCCAGCACCGAGATCGTGGCCTGCCTGTCCGACGACACGGCGATCTCGATCTCCGCCGCGCCGCCGAACTTCAGCGCGTTATCCACCAGATTGCCGACGATGCGCCGCAGCGCCTGCGGACGCGTCATCAGCGGCGTGCCGAAGCGGCCCTGCAACGACACGGCCTGATCGGCATCCACGTAATCGCACACGAGACTGTCGAACAGCGCATCCGGATCGATGCGTCGCGGCGTTTCAGTCGCGCCGTGCAACGTGCGCGCATAGGTGACGCCTTCTTTCACGAGCGCTTCCATTTCCTGCAAGTCCTGACGCAGCTTCGCGCTTTCGGGGTCGCCGTCCATCATGTCGACGCGCAGACGCATGCGCGTGATCGGCGTTTGCAGATCGTGCGAAATGGCCGCGAGAATCTGCATGCGCTCGGTCACGTACATCGCAATGCGTTCCTGCATCGCGTTGAACGCGCGGGCCGCGCGCGCGATTTCCGAAGGCCCGCTTTCGCTGAGGCGCCCGGCCTTGAGGTCGGGGCCGAGCGCATCCGCGGCGACCGCCAGTTGATGCAGCGGGCGCGTGGCCGTGCGCACTGCGAACCAGCAGCAGCCCAGCAACACGACAAGCTGCGCCAGCAGGACGAGCGGCAGCCATTGCGAGAGCGGCGCGCCGGACATCGGACGCATGTCGATGGTGAGCGGCGTGCCGTCGTGCAAGTTCAGATGGACCTGCAGGCGTTCGCGGTCGCCGGGCACCGCATTGACCGTGAGCGGGTAGTTCGTGCCGATGCCATCCGCAATGGAACGCGCGACGCGCGCCGACAGATCCGCATCCACGGGGCCGCCGCTCACGCCGGGTCCCAGCACGAACTCGTAGCTGCGCCGCGCAAGACGCGGCAGCCACTGAGCGCGTTCGTTCGCCGGCAGGTGATCGAGCAGCGCAACCGAACTCACGACCTCGCGCTCGATGTATCCCATCATCACGTTCGTCATGGTCTGGTCGCGTTCGGTCATGGTGAGCCAGAACGACAACGCCTGCGCGGACGCGAGCCCGACAAACAGAATCACCGTCAAGCGGGCGAACAGCGTGCGCGGCCAGCGCAGTGACGAAAGCAGCTTCATTGCTGATCCTCGATTACCTGCACGGCGGCGGAAAACACATAGCCTTCGCTGCGCAGTGTCTTGATGTAACGCGGTTCGCGCGCGACGTCGCGCAAACGCTGACGCAGCCGGCTCACCATCAGGTCGATCGAGCGGTCGAACGGATCCGCCTGACGGCCTTGCGTGAGATTGAGCAGTTGATCGCGCGTCAGCACGCGCTGCGGATGGTCGAGAAACACGCGCAGCAAGCGGTATTCGGCGCCGCTAAGCGCAACCATCGTGCCTTCCGGGTCGAGCAGATGGCGCGCCGTGGTGTCGAGCCGCCAGTCGCCGAAGCCGAGCATTTGCGCGCTCTCCGTCACCTGCATGCCGGGCGGCAGCATGCGCGCGCGGCGCAGCACGGCGCGAATGCGCGCGAGCAGTTCGCGCACCGCAAAGGGTTTGGGCAGATAGTCGTCGGCGCCCATTTCGAGGCCGAGAATGCGGTCCGCTTCTTCGTTGCGCGCGGTCAGCATCAGCACCGGCACGGTGCGGAACTTGCCCGCGCGCAGTTCGCGGCACAGCACGAGCCCGTCTTCACCGGGCATCATCAGATCGAGCACGATCAGGTCAGGCGCGCCCTGCTCCAGCGCGGCGCGCATTTGCCGCCCGTTGGCCGCGAGCGAAACGCGCATGCCGTTCTTTTCCAGGTAGCCGGCGATCAGCTCGCGAATGCCGCGATCGTCGTCGACGATCAGTACGTGATCGATCGTGTCCATGAATGGATCATCTCTTTTGACGTTTCACCTGCACCCGGCTCGCGCACAGCATCGAACACTGGACCGGATGCGCCCATTCCGCCGCAACGCCTCCCGCGATAAACGCGATGATTGCCAGCAGCCGTTTCATGCGTCCTCCACGACGGAAAGAGTGGCGCCGTCGGAAAGACCGGCATCCAGCGTATACGGATCGATCCCTTCCAGGCAACCGATATTGACGCGCCAGAGCTTCGCGTCCTTGCGCGTTTGATGAAACGGATAGATACCGCAGTGCTTGCAGAAGAAATGCTTCGCGACGCGTGTGTTGAACTGATAAAGCGTGAGCGCGTCCTCGCCTTGCGTGATCGTCAACTGGTCTTTCTCGAACGGCGGGCTCATCAGCGCGCCCTTGCGGCGGCACAGGCTGCAATTGCAGCGCGCCGCGGGCGCAACCGGCGTCGTGACTTCAAATCTGACGGCTTTGCAGTGGCAGCTTCCCTTCAGCGTTTCGGTGTGCATCTCGATCTCCGGTGACTGGCAACGCCTGCTTTATAGCGCGCGGCCCACCGGGATTTATGTCGCAATGTATCCGGACCTCCTTCTGACACAAAACATTGCACCGGCGCGTCGCGGCACGCGCTCGCGCTTTCGCGGCACACGTTCGCCAATCGGCGGCGCCCGGCGCGGATTTGTATCGCCTTGTATATGAGGCCTCGCGGGATACACAGCATTGCAATACCCCGCTTCGCCGACACAAGCCAGATACCCGCCGCGCTTCTAATCTCGTCAACGACGGATTCGGGGCAGCGCCTAGGCCACATCCGGACGGATTGCTTCTGCTTCCCTCTTATGGAGAACGACATGTCAGACAAAGTGCTTTACACCGGCAAGACCCACACCACCGGCGGACGCGACGGCGCCGCGCGCAGCTCCGACGGCAGGCTCGACGTCAGGCTCGGCTCGCCGGGCGCATCGGCGACCGGCACGAATCCGGAGCAGATGCTCGCCGCGGGATGGTCCGCGTGCTTCATCGGCGCGATGGGTATCGCCGCGAAGAACCTGCGACTCGCGCTGCCAGCCGACACGGCCGTCGACACCGAAATCGATCTGGCGATGAACGATAGCGGCTATTTCCTGCGCGCGCGGCTCAACGTCAGCCTGCCCGGCATCGAGCGGGACACTGCGCAGAAACTGACGGAGATGGCACACCAGACATGTCCGTATTCGAAGGCGACCCGCGGCAATATCGACGTGACGATCACGGTGGTCTGAAGCCCGCCGCGGTGGGGCGGCCGCACGCCGCGGCTTTATCGCGCGACGTGGCTCACGGCTGCACGTGAGCCACGTTATTGCGCCACGCTTGGGTCGTCATCGCCGATTACGCCGAATTCCACGGCCGTCTTCACGTAAAACAGGTGCACGCCCTCGGCGCGCAAGCGCTCGAATAGCCTGCGGGCTTCTTCGCTCGTCACCGCCATCACAATCGACAACGGCTGATCCGCCAGTTCGAAAAAATGCGCGGAATGCACACGGTGGTGGTGACCGATTCCTTCGCTCGCCGGTATCACAGTCGCGCCGCGCAGCCCGAGTTCGCCGGCCAGATGGACGAGCCAGTCGGCCAGCGGCTTGCCGCGATGGCGGCGATCGTGCTGGGTGAAGAAGGTGATCTGGTAGCCGTTCATGTCGATGTCCCCTTGGAGCGGAGCATGTTGTCGGTCAGTGTCGCGCCCGCGACGCGACTCAAGCCACTGCCAGCAGGCAATGACGGCTAGCAGCCTCAGCGGCGCTCATCGGGCGCGGACCGCCGCGTTCAGCGCCGCCAACGCCATTGCTTCCGCTGCCGCCACTATCTCCGCTGCCTCCACCACCACTGCCTCCACTGGCTCCACCGCCGCCGCCACCATTCCCACCGCCGCGCCGTGCCGCGTCCGGCGCGGGCCACGCGTCCGCACCGACGAGCGGCACGAAGCTCACTTCGCCGAGCGAGCAGCTTTGATATTCGTCTTCGCCGCAGCGAACCAGTTTGATAAGCCTCTGATAATGCCGGTCACGGCCGACCGGCATCACGATCCGCCCGCCGATGGCGAGCTGTTTGCGCCAGACTTCGGGAATATGCGGCCCACCCGCCGCGGCGATGATCGCGTCGTAAGGCGCGTGTTCCGCGAGGCCCGCAGTGCCGTCGCCGAGATAGACGGTGACATTGCGAATATCCAGCCGCGCGAGAATCTCCCGCGCCATGACGACCAGTTCCGCGTGGCGCTCGATCGAATGGACATGCGCGGCAAGCGCGGCCGCGACCGCGGCGGCATAGCCGGAGCCGGTGCCGACGTCGAGCACCACGTCGTGGGGAGAAAGATCCGCAGCCTCGATCATCGTCGCGACGATGGCGGGCTGCGAGATGGTCTGCTCGTTGCCGATGGGCAGCGGCCTGTCTTCGTATGCGAGATCGCGAAGGTAGTCGGGCACGAATGCCTCGCGGGGCACGCTGCGCATCGCGGCCAGCACCCTCGAATCGCAAATGCCGCGGCGGACGATTTGCCGCTCCACCATGCGCTCGCGGGCCTCGTTGAAATCGGTCATCGCCACCTCCGTCTTGCAGCCGGCGCCCGCGTGCCGCGTTGCAGCAGAGCGCCGGACAGCAGGCATCGACACGATGGCCGGCGAACGCGAGGGCTCCGTTCAGTCTACGCCCAGATCGAGCCGGACAAAACGGGGAGCCGCAGGCGCCGCGGGACCGCCGACGCTGCCCTCGAAGCGGCTCAGTCCGGAATCTCGGGTTCGACGAGCTTGGCCAGCTGCATCAGCGATTCCTGCCAGCCGAGGTAGCACATCTCCACGGGAATCACCTCGGGCACGCCTTCCTGGAGAATCGACACCTCGGTCCCGCACGACACCTCGCGGAACGTGATGGTCGCGGACATTTCGCCGGGCAGGTTCGGGTCGTCGAAGCGGTCCGTGTAGCGGATTTTCTCGAACGGCACGAGTTCGACGTATTCGCCTCCGAACGAGTGGCTGTTGCCGCTGCCGAAGTTGCGAAACGACATCTTGTAAGTGCCGCCCACGCGGGCCTCGAAATGGTGGACCTGGCAAGTGAAGCCATACGGAGGCAGCCATTTCGCGAGCGCGTCCGGTTCGAGGAACGCCCGGTAGACACGCTCGGCAGGGGCGCGCAAAACGCGGTGGAGTTTGATGGTTCCAGTAGTCATGGTAAGCCGCCTTTCGGTTGAGAAGTGGGACACACTGCTACGACGATGCGACGGGTGCGAAATCGACACGCCGCACGGGAGAATTTGTCAGTGCCGAGGGTGCCGGCGCTTGTGCGCTGCGGGTCGCCGCAGTCGTTCGCGGCCGGCGCCGGCTGCTTTTGGCGTGAGCCGCGTCCCGGCGATAGACTAGCAGGACAGCACTTGCAGGAGGATCTCATGCGGCTCGTCGACTGGAACATTCAGTGGGGACGCGGCGTGGATGGCCGCGTCGATCTTGCCCGCATCGTGCACGAAGCGCGTGCGCTGTGCGATTTCGACATCATGTGCATGCAGGAAGTCACTCGCGGCTTTCATGAGCCTGGCGCGGCGGGAGGCCTCGCGGGCAGTCCGGGCGCCGACCAGTTCGCCGAACTCGCCGCCCTGCTGCCCGACATGACCGTGATCGATGCGGTCGGGTCGGACCTTCCGCCCATCGGCGCGGGTACCCGGCGGCGCCAGTTCGGCAACGCGATCGTCACGCGCCTGCCGGTCAGGCAGGTGCTGCGCCACTCGCTGCCCTGGCCCGCCGATCCGGCCAAGCCGTCGATGCTTCGCGTCGCGCTCGAAGCCGTGATCGACACGGACGTCGGGCCGTTACGCATCATCAGCACGCACCTGGAGTTTTATTCGGAAAGGCAGCGGCTCGCGCAGGTCGAGCGGCTGCGCGAACTGCACCAGGAGGCATGCGACCACGCGCGCCGCCCGGCGCCAGCGGAAAAGCAGGACAGCCCGTTTGCCGACACCGGGCGTCCAATGAGCGCAATCGTCTGCGGCGACTTCAACAGCGCGTTCGAAAGCTCCGCCTATCGCAAGATGCTCGAACCGATTGCGGGCGCACCCGCGTTCGCCGACGCCTGGAGCCGCGCGCACGGCAACAGCGCGCGCGCCGCGACCGTCGGCTTGTACGACCATGAGCAATGGCCCGACGGGCCGTTTGCGTGCGACTTTATCCTCGTCACCGAAGACCTGGAGCCGCGCGTGGTGAGCTGCGAGGTGGACCCGCACAGCCGGTCGTCGGACCATCAGCCGATGTGGCTCGAACTGCGCTAGGCGGCGGCAAGGTACGACGAAAGCAGAGTCAGCGCGCTAGATGCGCGGCAGGTCGTCAATGCATTTTTCGATGTGGCCGTCGGGGACGTCGGTGTCGATTCCGTCGTGCCCGTTGGTGTGGGAAACCGCCACGATTTTCGGCCCCAGAAAGCGCGTGCCGCCGAGCGTGAAAAGCGACCACACCGCGTCGCCGCGACGGATCGCGGCCACCACCTGCGCGACTTCGACAATCGAAGTCGGCGACAACCAGTTGCGCGTGGCCGGGTCGACAGCCGCCCAGCGCACATGCGTGATCCGGTCGTTCGAAGGGTTGATGCGCACAGCGTCGATACCAAACGTAGCCATGATATTTCCCCTAGCAGCCTGGCGCTGACTGACCATCCTAGCATGATCGTCCAAGGCGTCGAGCGGGGCAAGCGGCAGCCCTGCCGGGGCTTTCGCGGGCGCAATAAAAAAGCCAACACCGATGGACCGGTGTTGGCCAAGTACTGATTCAAACACACATGGTAGGGATCAGCTACCAGGTAGCCGGGATTACGGCAGCGTCGGCGCGATCTTTAATTTTTCGCGGCTGGCCGGGCGGCTCGTGGCATGCCGGGTGGTTGCCTCGCTCGTCAAACCCGCGATTGCCGTGGGGCGTGCGCCGCCAGGATTTTGTTCCCAGGCTCTGACGCTCGGGTCTGGCAGCACCTCGGTCGCGATGCCAATGTCAGATCACCACGCCGGCGCGTGAATCTGTTCCGTATTTCAGCGCGGATGCGGCGTGGATGAGGCGTGGATGCGGCGGCGCTCTGGGGAAGCTTCGTCAGCCCATTTTCAGCACGACGCGAAACCGGGCGTCGCCGCTCATCATCCGTTCATACGCTTCGGCCGCGCGATCCAGTGGAAACTCTTCGATCATCGGCTTGACGCCGGAGAGCGCGCTGAACGCTAGCGTGTCCTGCGAATCGGCGGACGTACCCGACGGCCAGCCCTGGATCGAATTGCGTCCCATGATGAACTGCGCAATCGGAACCTCGACAGGCTCTTCCGAAATGCCGACCATGATCATCTTGCCGTTCAACCCGAGCCCGCCGACCGCCGCGCTCATGGCCTTGCCGCTCGTCACTGTCGCGAGAATGACGCGCGCGCCGCCGAGCTTCTGCAGTTCCTCGGCAACATTCTGTGCCCGGCTGTCGATGTAGTGATGAGCGCCCAGCTCCTTCGCCAGCGAGGCTTTGTCCTGCCCGCGGGCAATCGCAACCGTGCGGAAGCCCATTTGCCGCGCGAACTGCACGCCGAGGTGCCCGAGCCCGCCAATACCGAGTATGGCTACGACATCGCCTGCGCGCGCGCCGCTGTTGCGCAACGCGTTATACGTGGTGATGCCCGCGCACAGTAGCGGCGCTGCATCGGTGTCCGACAGATCGTCGGGAATGCTGGCCAACGCCTCGACCGGCGCGACGACGAACTCCGCATAGCCGCCGTCGTAGCTGATGCCCGGCACTTGCGCCTTTTCGCAGAGGACGAAGTCGCCCTGACGGCAACGCGCGCACCGCCCGCAATGGCCGCCATGCCAGCCGACGCCCACGCGCTGCCCGACTGCCCACCCCTCGATGCCCGCGCCGAGCGCATCGATCACGCCGGCAATCTCGTGTCCCGGAACTCGCGGAAATTGCAGACCGGGCCACAGTCCCTCCTTGGTCAGCGAATCGCTGTGACAGATTCCGCACGCCTGCACCTTGATGCGAACGTGGCCGTCGCCCGGCTGCGGAATTTCCCGCTCGACCACCGTCAACGGCCCTCCTGCTGCATTAACCTGTACGGCCTTCATTCTGGACATGGATTTCACCTCGCTACTCGTGGATGAGATCGCGCTCCGGGACGGCGAGTGTCAGACAGCATGCGGCGGCAGATCGACGTTCAGAGCTTTCCTCGCGCGACGCGTGGCCACCTGCGCCGGCGTGAGCGCGCGAACTCATTGACCATAGTGGAAATCGAGGTGGAATCCAACCTGCTTATAGCGTGGGCAGAAGCGTTTTTCTCATTTACCCGCGCCGGGAAATTCACGGCAGCTGAGCAGCAGCTGATCGCCGGGCGCGGCTGCGGCGCTGAGCGCCGCGGCGTGCGTTTGGCCGTCGCCGCAGCGCCACTGCGCCACGAGGTCGCTACGGCACGAGCGGATGCCGGCACTGGCAATGTCGCCGGTCAGCATGTACGTGCAGGCGGTGCGGCCATCGCATCGACGCCCGAGATCGAGCGTCGCGTTGCCGTCCTCCTGGCCGCAGTTGCGGCCGTAGGTGGCTGTCACGACGGTGATGGTGCTCGATGGACGATCGGATGGCCCGATCGGGCGATTCGCGTCCGTTACAGGCGAGCCGTATGCGAGCAATTCGAGGGTCGCGAAAAGACAGGCTGCGAACATGAAGCGTCGGCGGGATTTCATGATTGGCCTCCGGGGAAGCTCAATGCGTCGTAGTGTTATTTTAGGCGGTTTGGTGGCATAGCCGGTCAGCGTGACCGCGTCAACGATAGTCGCGTGAACGAGTGACCGCGGCGCACCCACCCTCATGACTTACGCAAAGACAAGTAGCTTCGAGCCGCTTTTGACTGAGGCCGCAGCAGGAAAAAGAAAGCGGCAACATGCGTGATCATCAGCACGGGCACGTAGAGGATCGGAATCGCGTACATGGCGCCCAGTGCTGCCGCGCGCGCAGGAAGATCGAACTGGATAGCGTGGTAATAGTCGACGATGAGGTCGATCACCCCCACAAGATTGAAGGCTACGACGAACAACCAGAAGAGTGGGCGAACCCGTGCGCTGAGGAGTGCCAGCATCGCCAGCACGCCCGTTGCTAGGTCCCCGTATGCGGCGAACACAGCAAAGCCCGCGGGCAGGTCGGGACTAACGACGCCCGGCAGAATAAAGACCAGCCCGAAGAAACGGAAGCTATGCAAAGCGGCGATGGCGCGTTGCGCTTCAAATGGGTCCATCGACCTGAGCCTGGACCAGACATACACGCGAAAGACAAGCAGCCACGCGGCATACCCCAGCACGAGCTGCAATTGGAAGAGAAGCTCCGGTGACATGTTGCCTCCTGTCAGATGCTGTCTGGCCCATTGAAGGCCGTGATAGTAGTCAGCCGGCACGTCGCCGCATCAGTTGACGCAGCGACAGCACGTGCAGCAGGATGGAGCCCGGCACCACGAACGCCGGCGTCAGCACCTCTGGATAAGTGCCGGCGCCGATGCTCGGCATGCTCGGAACGATCAACTGGAGCGGGCCAGGCGAGGTGATCATCCCCAAGGTAATAGCGACGGCGAAGTCGGCGAGGCCGAAGATGTTCCAGGCAATCGCCGCCTTGCGTCCCCAGGCCGCACCGCTCGCCACGGCGATTGCCACCGGCACGGCGAACACGCCTGTCAACACATCGCCGATTCCCGCCGGCAACGCGAACGCGCCTGGCAGTAACCCGTGCAGCCAGGCAGAGAGCGCCCAACTGCCGAACACCCGGTAAATCTGAAGAGCGATAAGCCAGTTGACCGGCATCGCATCCAGCACCCGCCCCACCCGCTTCGACAACAGCAGCAGCGGCGCGCCGGTCATCACCGGCACGAAGATGGTCAACGGCAACAGCGGCAACAGTGAAGTGCCCGCCAGGAAGGCGCCATTGATCGCCGCGCTCCAGGCGACAGCAAACCAAAGTGTGTCCGGGATCATGACCGCCAGCCATGTCATACGGCGTTGCCCCGGCGTCAGGTCCGCGCGTTCGAGCCCGAGCCACAAACCAACTGCGATCAGCCCATGGGCCGCCAACTGATGCGCTGTGGTGGGAACGCCGCTTGTCTGGATGATCGGCTGCCAGTAGATCAACACGATCCACAGCGCCACCAACGGGGTGATCCAAAGCAGGCTGCGCCACGCGGCACCTGGCGGGACATTATCAATGGGGATGGGGACGGCGCTCATCAGCGGTTCTCCTCGTGATTCGCAGTCTTCGCGGATGCGGCCTCGAACACCGCTGTAATAATGCCGAGTCTGCCTTCCAGCAGATTTCGCCCAAGGTTGGTGGTTAGCTGGACGAAGTCCGGCCCCATCACCACGCCGAGGTTCGGCGACGGCGGCGGCCCCGACGCACGCAACTCGGCAAACCAGGCCTTGGCGGTCTCGGTGTCGTCTTGCCATACCAACGTGCCGAAACCGGCCTGTTCGATCGCCTCGCGCGTTGCATCGGCCGTCAGGAGAAAGCTTGTTGTCGGCGTTCGCGCCCAGGGAACGGGGTAATGCGGTTCGGCGCCGTTTGCGCCGCCGCTTGCACCGCCATTTGCACCGCCGGTTTTCGCGCCGCTCACGACGACGTCGTACGTCGCGAATCTGCCGCCCGGCTTGAGCACGCGTCGGATCTCGCGGTACAGCCGTGAGCGGTCGGCGATGTTCATCGCCACGTGCTGCAGTAATACGGCGTCGAAATGGCCGTCGTCGAAAGCAAGCTCCAGCGCGCTTCCGGTACGGAACGACACGCGTTCGCTCTGCCCTGTGCGCTGCGTGAGATAGCGTGCGGCTTCCACGAACGGCTCGCTGAGGTCTATGCCCGTCACACGGCAGCCATAGGTCGAAGCCAGAAATCGGGCCGGCCCGCCAACGCCCGAACCGATGTCCAGCACCGACATTTCCGCGGTGATCTGAGCCAATCGGGCAAGCTCCCCGGTGGCAGCCAGGCCACGGGTGTGAAACTGGTCGAGGGCGCCTAGTTGCTGGGGTATGAGCGGCTGATCCTCGGGCCCGAGGACAGCGAGCGCCACCTTCAGCCGCTCGGTCAGGCCGGTCGCGCGATAGTGATCGCGCACGCCATCAAGTGCATCGTTCATTGCAGGGTTCCTCCACGGTGCTAGCAGACTGTCCAGGACTTGCGAGTCGACATCTGCGCGACTCCTGGCCTACAGGCATAGGTGTACCATCGACTTTCGCGAGCGACTATTCATCACAATGTTGACGGGCCATGAAGCAGAACTTCACAGTCAGGCAAGGCGCACTTGATGGCGTGGAGGCGTTCCTGAGCGTTGCCCGGCATCGCAGTTTTCGCCGGGCAGCCGCGGAACTCGGCGTGACGCCGTCGGCCATCAGCCAGGCAGTGCGCGTACTGGAAGAGCGGGTTGGCGCAGCGCTGTTCATACGCACCACGCGTAGCGTCGGCTTGAGCGAAGCCGGCGAACAGTTTCTTTCGCGCGCCAAGCCCGCCTTCGAGGAGCTGGTCGCCGCCAGCGAGGTCGCGCGTGGCCTCGGCCAGCGTCCCACCGGGTTGTTGCGTCTCTCGGTGCCGCGCGCGGTGGTGCCAATCCTGCTGGAACCCCTGATCGCATCGTTCTGCCAGGCTTATCCCGACGTCGAAGTGGAGATCGCCGCAAGCAACGAACTGGTCGATCTTGCAACTGAAGGGTTCGACGCCGGTATCCGACTAGGCCAGTTCGTCGACGTCGACATGGTCGCGGTGCCGTTGACGCCGCCGTTTCGTCTGATCGTTGTCGGCAGCCCGGCCTACTTTGCAGGGCGCAGGCGCCCCGAGCAAACGGACGATCTACGCGAACACGCGTGCTTGCGATGGCGCAAATCCAGCGGCGCGCTCGCGCTATGGTCGTTCAACCAGGAGGGCGCTGCGATCGAGATCGCCGTAAGCGGCCCTTTCATCGCCCACGATTTTCTGACCATGCTGGGCGCGGCAGTCGAAGGTATAGGTCTCGCCCAGCTACCTGAGCCGATGGTCGCTGAGGGATTGAGAACTGGAAAACTGATAGAAGTGCTCAAGCCGTTCGCGCCGGTGATACCGGGCGTGTGCCTCTACTATCCGGGCCGCCGGCAGATTATGCCGAAGCTGCGCGCCTTCATCGATCATGTGAAGAGCCGCCAGGCAGAGCCTCGTTTGTGAAGTCCTGTTTCACTGGCATCCGCTCGAAAAGACCAGCGGAAATCCCCTCTGTGACGGCATGAAGGAAACCACGGTTTCCCCCTGGCGCAAGACCAGTTAGCGCTGTTGCGTGCATGGCTGCGCCGCAAGTCGGGGTTAGTCAGTATGCAATTTCCCGACAGTGCGCAATAAGCAGATATCTCCGCGCGACAGCGCTCACTAAGATCCATCGTGCCGATACCCGCGCCCCGTTGCGGGTCGAATCAGAGAGCCACAGGAGTGGCGCAAGCACGCATGGAACTAGCCCCGCATCCCGAGCAAAAGAAGCCCAGGCAACGGCACCGATACCTGGCGTTGATCTCCACCGCGACTGCGCTGGCCCTCGCTTACGGCGTGGTGCGACATCTGTCGTGGGCCTCTTCACCGGTCCCGGACCAGCAACAATTCTCGGTCTACGTAGACCGAAGCCAGGCGCCGTGGGAACGACCGGTCATTGCGATTCGCGAAGGTGTACCGGCCCATATCAGCGTGCAATCGAACGAGCCCGGTGTCCTGATGGTGCATGAAATTCCAGGTGCCTTCGCCGCATGCGCATCCGGCACCCAACAGTCGCTCGACATCGTTCCGGTTGGCATCACGGGTCGCTTCTCGCTGCATTTCCACAGCGGATCCGGCGATCAACTCGAAGTCGCCACGCTCGAGATCTATCCGCGCTAGCGAAGGACCGAATCACCGCGAAGATTAGAGACAGACAAGCGCTTTTCCTTCGACAAATAAATGGAGCGACGACTCCTGGGAGACATTCCATGCGACGTTATCGAGCGCTGGCCGCGGCCCTATTGGCGGCCTCCACCATTGCTGCGAGCCTTGCGGCCTGCAGCGGCGGAGACAACTTTGCTCGCGCAACCCTGGCTGCAAACGATTTGCCGGAAACCGGGCTCCAGGGCCAAGTGCCCCTCGCCGATCAAAACAGCGGCCGATCAATGGTCGGCTATCGCAAAGGCATGACGCTCGTCGGCCAGTCCACGCTGATGGACCGGGGCGCCAACATGCAACTGGCCTGGTACAGGGACTGCGCCTACGTCGACAACGGCTCGGCGGGCGACCACCCGCTCGAAGGTCTGGCAGTGCTGGATGTCAGCGATCCGGCGAAGCCGTCCCTCGTCAAGATCGTCTCGAGCCCGACGGGGCGCAATAGCTGGGAAGGACTGGAAGTCGGCGCGGCCACCGGCGTCATGGTGGCGTTTGCCACCTCGCGCACGGCGCCGCTGTACACCAGCCTGTTCGGCACCAGCAACCCGAGCGTGGAAGCCGTCGCCGCGGACGCGCTGGACGTCTACGACCTCTCGCAAGACTGCCGCAACCCCGTTCGCGTTGCGACGCTGAGTACGCGCGATTTATTTCCGGGCGGCATGCACGGCCTGAAGATCTCTCCGGACGGCAAAACTGCGTACATTTCGACGATCAAGGCTTCGTCCGCATCAGCATCGCAAGCCACGCTTGCGGCCGTTGATCTCTCGGTGCCCTCGGCCCCGAAGGTCATCGCCACCTGGAACTGGAACGACGATCCGGACAACACGGGTGCCGAGGCCTGGCACGATGGCGACATCAGCGCGGACGGCAAGACGCTCTACTGGGGCACCGTCGCCAGCTTCGCGAACGAGCCGGTCAAACACACAGGAGTCCGCGCGTTCGACGTGTCGGCAATCCAGAACCGCTTGACCAACGCGTCATTCAAGCTGCTCGGAAAAGTGGACTGGACGGACTGCGGCGACTCGCAAGGCCACACGGTTCAATTTGCGAACATCAAGGCCACGCCGTACATCTTCGCTGGCGCTGAATGCCAAGGTGTGCAGTACCACGTCATTCCCGTGAGCGACCCCGCGCACATGACGGTCGCCGCCACCTATACGACCGAGGCCAGCGACCCGAAAAACGCCGCCGCTGTTAGCAATGACAACATCACGTACTGGGGCCACTACACCGGCGTCGACAACGTATCGGATGCCACCACCCTGTTTGTCACGTGGTACGGCTCCGGCTTGCGTCTGCTCGACATTCGCGATCCGTTGCACATTAGGGAGTTTGCCTACTACAACCCACCGGCGCATCCCAACAACGTCTTTTGCGGCCTGATGTGCGCCACGAAGAGCGAGTATCTGATGAGCGATGTGCACTACGACACGAGCTTCGGAAACGTCTGGTTTGCAGGGGTGAACGGGGGGTTTTACGTCGCGCATATCACCGCGTCTGCCGGTCCAAACGGGTTGGCGGTACATTGATCCGGTCGCGGCAATGTCCCATCACTATCCACAGCGGCGCCTTCTGGGTACTTACGAAAAGAACAGCTTCGTCGCCCTCGCCGGCGCTATGCCGTCGGCGGTCTATGCCCATGCCTTCGGCGCAACTTATACGCTGCCGTTGCCGCTCTGGCTGTACTTGTACGCCTGCGTCGCGGCCTTGGTGGCGTCATTTGCGGTTGCCATCGTCATCGGCCAGGACGGACGTTGGCTCGGCGTGCTGTTCGAGTGGCAGCCGGGCAATCGCGCGCCCGGCAATCAGCGAATTGCTCGCTCTGGTCCTGATTGGCTTCGCGCCGCGTGGGTGGCAGCACTGCTCGTCTGCGCCGCGAGTGGCGTGGTCGGCTCACAGGTCGCCAGCGCGAATGTGAGCATGACGCTGTTCTGGATACTGTTCGTGCCTGGCTTCCAGTACCTGTGCGCAGGCTTCGGGGATCTCTATGCCGTCATCAATCCGTGGCGGACCACTGCGCAAATCCTGCGCATCCCGCAGGTCTCCCACCGGACGACGCGACACGCCGATTCACGCGGTTACTACGTCGCGTTCGCTTTCCTGTATGGGCTGATCTGTATCGAGCTGTTTGGAACAGGCAGCCCTCGCGAACTCGGCATCGCGCTGCTTGCCTACACCCTGATCAATCTGCTTGGAGCCTTCGCCCTCGGCTCGCGCGTCTGGTTTGCAAGCTTTGAGGCTTTTGCGGTCCTCTTCAACATCGTCGGGTCGCTTTCCGTGCTGCGCCCGTCAAAGCGCGAGCTGAAAATCATCAACCCGATCATGGTGCCGCGCGCACATGGCGGCGTACTGCGCGCCCCTCCGACCGGGCTCATGTTGTGCATCCTGTTTCTGCTGTCGTCAACGGCCTTTGATGGCTTCCGTGACACGCGTGTGTTTGTCGATATCTACTGGGTGCACATCTACCGGCTGCTCACGCCCTGGGTGGGCCCGGACATCACCAGGTCCTTTCCGCTCCTGCAGTCGGGCTACCACGTGTTGCAGTACATCGCGCTGCTACTGTCTCCATTGCCGTTTGCATTGGTGCTCTGGCTGGCTTGCCTATGCGGCAAGGCCATGCTGCGCACGAACATTTCATCGGCCGTGCTGTCGCACGCCTTCTCTCCGGCGCTCATTCCCGTTGCGGTCGGATACAACGTCGCGCACTACTTCACGTTGGTCGTCTCGCAAGGGCCGGATATCGTGAGGCTTCTGTCGGACCCTCTCGGAAGCGGCTGGAACCTCTTCGGAACCGCTTATCACCACCCTTCGGCGTGGATGCTCTCAGCGGACGTGGTCTGGCACATCCAGGTTGCCGCGATCCTGGCCGGCCATGTGGTCGGCATTCTTTTCGCGCACCGCATCGCCCTGCAACTCTTCGGCACTGGAAAGACTGCGGCCTTCAGCCAATTCCCAACACTTGTCGTAATGCTGCTCTACACCACGTTCGGACTCTGGCTTTTGTCGGCACCGTTCGCGGGCGGTGGAATGGCCGTTGTTCGATGAAAGAGTTCTACATGTTCTTGTTGAATATAAACGGAGACAAAGATGAGGCTATTGAATCGAGCGGCGATCGCCATATCGCTGAGTTCGCTCGCACTCGCCGGTTGCGGCGGCGGGTCAGATGAAACGGTCGCAGCCGCACCGAGCGTATCGGTTTCGGACTACGTTGTTCCCAAGGTTCAAAGCTGCAGCATGGGCGATACGCCGGAGACCGCGCTGCAAGGTCAGGTGCCCGCTGCGCTTCGTCAGTCCGGTTTTGGCGGCTTCAGTTGCAATCTGAAACTCGTCAGCCAGGTTCAGGGGGAAGGCGCGTCGTGGTCTTCTGCCACCTACACCGATAAGAAAGGCCAGACCTGCTTCTATCACTCGACGATGGGCAGCCCGATGTTCAACAATCCGGAGGCGCCGCCGCGCGTGAACCCGGGGGTGCCGGTGATCAACATTACCAACCCTGCACAGCCTGTGCGGACGAGCTCATTAACCTCCACGTCGATGATGGACCCATGGGAATCGCTGCGCGTGAACATCGCGCGGGGCATCCTGGCCGCAGACAACGGTGTGAATGGCGGCGGCGGCCCCGAGATCGATCTGTACGACATTGCTTCGGACTGCACGTCGCCACAACTGCTTGCCAGCGTTCCGGTCGGCACGGGGGCAGACGGCGGCATCGTCCCCGCCAGCAAGGCACTGGGCCACGAAGGTGGTTTTTCGCCGGATGGCTTTACGTACTACATCGGCGGTAGCGCTGCCAAAGCGTACTACGCCGTCGATCTCACAGTGCCGACGCGACCGAAGATGATTTCCGCGATCAGCATGGCCGACCTCGGATTCGGCACCTATTCCCACGGTCTCTCTGTTAGCCGCGACGGCACCCGCGCTTACTTCGTCGGGGGCGGAAACGGCGGCGCCGCGAGCGGGATGGGAGAGCCGCCGCTGAACAATCCCAACGCAACCGGAGACAACGGATTCTTCGTTGTCGATACGAGTGAGGTGCAAAGCCGGCGCCCCAATGCGCAGATGCGTCGGATTTCGACGGTGCCGGTTCGAGATGGCAGCTTCGCTCAACACGCGATCTCATTTTCGGTAGCGGGCAAGCCCTATCTCGTGGAAGTGGATGAAGGTGGATCCGGCGGTCTGCAAGACCCCGGAGCGACCAGCGTCAAGGCCGCCTGCAATGCGGGCATGACGCCGTTCCCTCTGGCTCATATCTATGACATGTCGAACGAAGCTTCGCCCACGCTCGTATCAGAGCTGCGGCTGGAGACGCAC
This sequence comes from Burkholderia sp. WSM2230, assembly GCF_000472445.1. GTDB lineage: Bacteria > Pseudomonadota > Gammaproteobacteria > Burkholderiales > Burkholderiaceae > Paraburkholderia. The sequence continues at coordinate 297,410 of NZ_AXAJ01000001.1, read as the reverse complement.
GCGGTCGGGAACTGCAGCAAGGTCATCCCCGACATCCTCGGCCTGGCTACCTTTACGTATGGTTCTCACTACTGCAGCGTGGACAACCGCGAGAACGCCACCGCACTGGCTTGCAGCTACTTCAATTCGGGCGTGCGCGTGTTCGATATCCGCAACCCCTCCAGGCCTAGGGAAATCGCGTACTACAACCCGGCTTCCGCGAAATCTCCCGGCGCGGGTTCCGCGCATCTCATGTTCGGTCAGTACCGCGCAGGCGGCCCGGACTGGTGCAGTTCGCGCCTCGACTTCGACTTTGACCGGCACCTGCTGACCACCGCGTGTCAGGACAACGGCCTGCTGGTCCTCGCATTCGAGAACGGCACCTGGCCATTCCCGCAAAGCACGAAGGCGACCGAGACGGGCAATTAACATGCAGGAACCACTCCCTCGAGCCTCGCTCGAGGGCAACCCCACAAGGTCGACACGGAACCCTTCATGCAGCAACGCTTGAGCATTACCACGCTGGTATTGCTAGCCGCACTCGCCAGCCCAGTGACATGTTCCGGTTACGAGTCCGACGTGCACTTCGGACTCACGCTCTGGCTCGCAAAGCAAGCCGGATTCGCCGCACGCGAAGCCGAGGCCATTGCGCTCGCCGATCAGCGCATCGATGCGGGGTAGATCGAGTACATGACCTCGCCTTTGCAGTACGCGTGTCTGTCGCGTTTCCCGCCCGATGCCATGGATGCTCAGGCTCGGCACTACCCGAGCCAGCGCAAGGTTCCGGCTGACGCGCAAGACCGGTCAGTCGAGCGATCCTCAGCGGGTATATCACCCATGCGATTGCCATCAGGAGCCAGGAGCTCGCCGAAAGCGCCATCGTCAACCAACTGCCACTGCTCGTTCTGACGATTGCGCTGACGATCAGCGGCCTGTGGATTCTCTCGCTTCCTCTCGCATGAGGACCGTGGATTCGAGCCTGAACTCGGAGGGCGACACGCCCCAACGCTTGCGGAACGTCGCCGAGAAATGACTCGCCGTCGAAAAACCGCAGTTGAGCGCGGCTTCCGTAATGTCGCATTGCCCGCTGGTGATCAGGTTGCGCGCTGCCTGCAAGCGGCTCTCGATGATGTACTGGTGCGGCGTCAGCCCGTGGGCCTTCTTGAAGCTTCGGATGAACGAATACAGGTCACCCGGATAGTCCACCGCATTGGCCACTGTCAGGAGCGTCAACTCCTCCTGGAAGTTGTCCTGAATGTACTCTGCAGCCTTTTGCATCATGACCGTGTGCGCGTATTCCCGCGGCCGCCGACGCGATTCCAGGTACACCATCCGACGCAAGGCCGCGGCTCCCAGGGATTCCGCGTACATCGGCCCGAGCGGCATGCCGGCGAGCGCATCTTCATGGAGGCTTCTGACAATCTGCGTGAGCAGTTCGTCGCTCACGTCGAACCGGGGGGCGATCGAGACGCATTGCTCGCCCGTCACCGTGAGCGCACCGGATCGGGCCAGCCAGGATGATTCGAAGTGGACCGTGACCCACTCGGCCTCATTGGCCCATCGGCTGGAAAATGAAAATCCAGCCGGAACGTAGATCAACGGCGTTCGAAGCCGCCTGGACGCCCAGCCGCTGCCGTCCATTCGAAGCTCCAGATCCGTCGGCACTCGCAGGTACATCGCCAGGATGGTGCCGGTTGCCTCCAGATCGGGGACTTCCGATGCACCGGCGACACAGTGCTCCACCGAAACGGCGCACAGCGACGACGCGATCAAGCGCCGTCTCCACTTCGCAGGCGGCTGCCAACGCACCCGGCTGCCGTCGGGAGTGATCGCGCACACGTCGCTCATCGCCGGCTGGCTAGTCACGCCTCCTCCTCTGTCTGTTCGTTAGGGGTTCTCCGGAAAACGGCGTCTGCCGCTTCAGTTATCGATCGACTTTAGGCGTCCATTCTTACTCGAGTCTTACCCGCGTGCCGATGGGCGATCGATATCCCACCGTTCCCGCACGTCACAGTCAACACTGACCATCGGGGCCGCCGAAGTCACGGCTCGCCCAGGCCGCGATCGAGCGCTGCTGCTGGCAGACTGGGACACGATACGACGAAAGCGTCTATCTACTGAAATGAAAATTGGCGAGCTTTCCGAGCGAACCGGGATCGCCAGGTCCGATATGGCGAACTGGCAGCACGGCCCGATGCGCGACACATTGCGCCAGAAGGTCCTTAGGCCCCTGGGCTTCGCTAGACCTCGCTTCCCTCAGTCTCCGAGCATTGCCGCGACCTGCCTGGCAGTCGCCTTCGCTGACTGCGGATTCTGGCCGGTCACGAGGCGTCCATCGGTCACGACTTTGGAAACGAACGGGATGAGCGCCTTCTCGTAGAGCGCGCCGCGGCGGATCATTTCTTCCTCGGCGTTGTACGGTACCTTTTTGGCGACGCCAGCCAACACTTCCTCAACCCATGAGTAGCCCGTCAAACGACGCCCCGCAACCAGCAGATTGCCATCCGATAGCCTGGTGTTGAGCAATCCGCAGTAGCCGTGGCAGACCGACGAGACGATTCCGTCACGCTCGTAAACTTCTCGCGTAATCCGCTGCAAGGCTGCGTCGTCGGGAAAGTCCCACATCACTGCGTGGCCGCCGGTGTAATAGATGGCATCGAAATCGGCCGGATTGATTTCGTCGGGCGCGGCGGTGTTTGCAAGTAACTGCTGACGGCCACTGTCCTCGAGCCATTCCTCGACGGACGCGTCGGCGAGCGGCCATTTGAGCGACCTCGGTTCAAGCGGTGACAGACCGCCCTTCGGACTCACCAGTTGCTGCACATATCCCTTCTGCGCAAAGATATGCCACGCATGACTAAGCTCCGACAGCCACAGCCCGGTCGGTTCCGACTGATCAGCGTAATGCGCGACATTACTGACGACGAGGAGTATCCGTCTGGTCATGATGGGTCATCTCTCTATATTTTTCGCGTGGAAAATCGCGGTGCAGACTGCACGATAACCTTCAGGTGAACTCGAGGGTCAAGGTTGTTCTGATCGAGCGGCTGGATGCTGCGACTGCAGCGGACGGATATCAACGATCGCGCGTTACGATGGTCTTGGTCTTCCCACCTTTTAAGAAGGCATATGATTGCCGAGGAGCTCGACCAGCCGTGTCTCGCACCTGGAAAACGAGTACCCGCGCCGATGCGAGACCATGAACGTGAGGGGGCGCATGTGCCATGCGCGCCGTTGAAGTTCGACAAGTGTTCCATTCGCAAGGTCTTCCGCAACCATATGATGCGGCATGTGCCCCCAGCACAAGCTTCCCCTGAGCAGATCGTGCTTCGCCCCGAGGTCATTCACGCGCCACTGGCGTTCACTTGCGACGCCCTGTTGTGTCTTTTCTGCATCGGGCTGATTGTCGGTTACGACGAGCTGGATGTGCCGGCCAAATTCCTCCCGCGGAATCGGCCCCGCGATTGCAGCCAGCGGATGCGATGGCGCACAGACGGTCACCATCTGCGCTTCACACAAATGCTGCCTTTCTATGGTGCCTGGGCTCAGCTCTGGGACGTCCGTGATCGTCACCGCCAATGCGCACGCGCCTTCGAGAACCAAACGCTCGCCGCCCTGCATAGTCGTCATGCGCAGATTGATTGCAACCGTTGGAAAGTCCGCCTGCACAGTGCGCAGGCATTCAATCAAATGCGCACGCGGAAAATAGGTATCCACGGCAATCGAGACCTGTGGGACGCCAGCCTCAGCAATCGCAACCGCACGCATCTTCATTTCCTCAGTGCGTGAGATTACGCCACGCGCATCAGGCAGGAGGCTGCGGCCCGCCGCCGTAAGCGTCGCTTTGCGAGTATTGCGCTCGAACAGCACCACATCGAAGGCACTCTCCAGCGCGTTGATTGCGTGACTGATCGCCGACTGTGCACGCCTCAACTCCCGTGCCGCTCCTGAAAAGCTTCCCTGGTCACACACGGCGACGAACGCCCGAAGTTGATTGATGGTGACGTTGTCGAGCATATATATCTAGAAAGTAGATGGCACTTATAGATATTCAGTCAATTGGCTTCATCAATCAAGGGATTCAGAATCTGTTTGTCGCTTTTGTTTCGAAGGATGCATGACATGAACAGACTGAATGGGAAGACCGCGGTGATCACCGGTGGCGCTACCGGCATTGGCCTCGCTGCGGCAAAGCGCTTTATCGAGGAAGGCGCTTTCGTCTTTATCTTCGGCCGCCGGCAGGAAGCGCTCGACGCCGCTGTGGCCGCCCTCGGATCCAATGTCCGCGCGGTGAACGGCTCGGTCTCGGATCTAGCCGACCTGGACCGACTTTACGCGGCGGTGAAAGCTGAGCGCGGAACTCTCGACATCGTCTTCGCCAACGCCGGGGCGGGAAGCCCGCTTCCGCTCGGCCAGATCACCGCCGAGCACATTGACGAAACCTTCGACACCAATGTGAAGGGCACGATCTTCACGGTCCAGAAAGCGCTGCCGCTGATGGGCCCGGGCGGTTCGATCATCCTGACCGGATCGAGCGCCGGTACCACGGGTGCCCCAGGATTCACTGCCTATAGCGCGAGCAAGGCGGCAGTACGCAACCTTGCCCGGACCTGGGCGGAAGACCTGAAGGGCACTGGCATCCGCGTCAACGTGTTGTCGCCCGGGGCGACGGCGACCGAACTCGCCAAGGAAGCGCTGGGCGAGGAAGGCCAGAAGGCCTTCGCCGCGATGACTCCGCTCCAGCGCATGGCCGATCCGGCGGAGATCGGAGCGGTGGCCGCCTTTCTTGCGTCGTCAGACAGCAGCTTCATGACCGCCAGCGAAGTCGCCGTTGATGGCGGCCTGGCGCAACTCTGAGGAGAAAAATCAAATGACACAATCACTAAAGGGCAAAACAGCTCTCGTTACCGGGGCATCGCGGGGCATTGGCAGCGCCATCGCCGAACGTCTTGCAAAGGACGGTGCGACGGTCGCGCCGAACTACAACGCCAGAAAATCCAGCGCGGACGAGGCGGTCGCGGCCATCGGGAAAGCGGGAGGCACCGCGTTCGCGATCCATGCGGATCTCGTTGACCCCGCAACCATTCCTGCTTTGTTCGACAAGCCCGACGACGAATTCATCCGGCGCAACGGAAGCAGGGCCCTCGACATTCTCGTCAACAACGCCGGCAATTCCGGATGGGTTGGCTTCAAGGACGCGACGCCCGACAGTTGGGACACCCTGATGGCGGTCTACGCCCGCGCGCCAAGGAGAATCTTATGAGCTACGCAATCATCGGCTTCGGCAAAATCGGCCAGGCGCTGGCCAAGGCCTTTGCCCGCAGCGGCATTGAGGTGTCCGTTGCAACCACTCGCGCCCCGGCGAGCTTTGCATCCGATGCGGCCGCGATCGGACCCACGATCATTCCCAAAACCCTGGCGGAAGCTGTCAAGGCGGACATCATCTTTTTGGCTGTCCGCTTCGAGTCACACCCGGAGGTCGCAAAGGCGCTGCCCGGCTGGAAGGGAAAGATCATCATCGATGCGATGAACACGCAGGCCCCGCTTGAGGAACTGGACGGTCTCCCATCCTCAGCCTTCGTCGCGAAGACGTTCACCGGAGCCAGGCTGGTGAAAGGTTTCAACCATCTGGTCGCTGCCGTCCTTGACCGGGACCCGGCCGCACACGGTGGCAGGAGAGTCGTGTTCCTGGCGAGCGACGATGACGACGCCGCGGCGGAGATTGGTGCGCTTGCGGAAAAGCTCGGTTTCGCACCGATCCAGCTTGGCGGGCTCCCGGAAGGTGGATTGCTTGTGCACGCGCGCGGAAAAAGCTGGGGGCAACTGATCTTCAAGGACGTGATCAGGTTCGACTGATGAGCAACGGTTTCCGGACATTTCGCTGAGTCGAATGGCCGATTGCCGGGCACAACCGACATCTGAACGTCCGAACGGCAAGGTGGAGGAATGCGGCGTCATCGCCGTATCCCGACCGACGATGCCGTCGTCGCCCGAATGCTAGAGGAAGGCTTAATCGAGGACTGAGCGCCGTCAGGTCCGCGCGTAGATAGAACTGCCGATGGTCAGTGTCGTCGCACTCGCCGACGCGAAACGGATGTCGTACAGGTCGCGACCAAAATTTCCCGGCACCTTGACCGACATGCCGCCGAGCGTATCGCTCACCGGCACGAAGAGTTCATAGCGAAGATCTTCGTTGCCGTACAGCACGTAGCCCGGAAGTTCGGCGAGTGTCGCGAAAAACGCCGGCGGATTGCCGAGAACGGCAATCGGCACGGCGCTCGGCGAATCGTTCGTCAATGTCCATTGCGTGCCGAGGCGTTGCTGCCACGCGCTGTCGAGCGGCGCGAGCGCTGCGAGTTGCTGACCGACCGGCAGCGTCAGATACGCGTAGCCTGCGCCCGGCACGACACGCTTCATCAGATAGCGATAGTTGAACGCATTTCCTTCGCTGTCGTTGCCCGATACGACTGCAAAGCGATATGACGCTGCCGTGTCGGTATCGCTCCACCACCAGCCGTCGCTGCGATACCGGTATGCGCCAATCTGCGCCCAGCCTCGCGTATGAGCGTCCCACTGGTTGATCTGTAAACTACCGTCCGCGTTGGCGAGCACCTGATACGGCGAATCGGAATTGCCGTAGACGCCCGCGCCGTTTGCAATGCCCGGTCCCGATGCAACCGGCGGCGCCGTGGTACTGATCTTCGCTGGCAGCGACGAGATCGTGCCGTCTTCCTTCAACGCGGACAGCACCAGCGTTTCCGCAATCGCGCGAGCGTTGTATCCCGCATTGCCGGTGATCAGCAGCGCTAGCTGCGAGTTGGGCACAACGAAGAATTCGGTCGAGTAGAACGCAGTGCCGCCGTCCTTCTCCCAGCCGGGCACGCCCGCTGCGTTCAGCGCCGGCTGTACCACGGAGTCCCAGCCGAGACCCCAGCGCCACTCGGGCGATGGGTTGATCGTCAGACTTCTCGTCTGGTCTATGCCCATCTCCGCGATGCCCGCAGCCGAGACGATGCGCTGTCCTTCGAACATGCCACCGCCGTAGATCATCTGCGCGAGATTCATCATGTCAGCGGGTGTCGAACTCAGTCCGCCGGTAGCGTACGCATTGACGAACTCCTGGTGCTGCGTGCCGTTCACGTACGGCAGCGAGAACGATCCGCTGGAAGGCACGCTCGTCAGATAGCTGGAGTGCGTCATCTTGAGCGGCGCGAGAATCTGCGACTGGACAAAGTCCACGAAGCTTTGGCCCGTCACGGCAAGCACGATCTGCTCGACCATCGTGAAGCCGTCGTTGCAATAGACGGCCAATTCACCGGGCAGATGCTTCAGGTGCGAGTTGGCGAGCTCGGCTTGCGTGTCGGCGGCGTAGCCGGCGACTGGCTCAAATGTGAACAGGTTGCGCCCGTTCGTGCCGGGCAAACCGGACGCATGCGACAGCAGATGACGCGTGGTGATCTGCGCGTATTCCGGCGAGAGCATCGTGAATGTCGGTAGATATTTGACGATCGGCGTATCGAGCGCAATCAGTCCGCGATCGACGAGGATCGCCGCCGCCAGAGCCGGGAACAGCTTACTGACCGAGCCGATGTTAAAGCGCGTCTGCGGCGTTGCCTTGATCTGCCCCGGCACCGACGCCAGCCCGAACGCCTCCTGCCACACCACCGTATTGCCCTTGACCATCGCAACCGAGATCGCCGCGACCGGACTCGACGGATCACTCACTGCCTGCTGGATCATCTGTTGACCGAGCGCAATCGTCTGCTGATAAGGCGTCGAATGGACGTCGTCGTTGCCGCAACCGGGCAGCACTGTCGCGAGTAATCCGGCGCCGGTATAGCCGAGAAACTGTCGCCGCCTTGCGCTGAAAAGAGCTTCGAGCTGGCGTTTGCACCTGGCCATGGCATTCTCCTCTCTTGAGTTCCAACACCTGCAAGAAGCGGCTTGGTTTCAACACGGCGCTGCCAAAGCGGTAAAGATAATCGTCGCGATCCGGCGCAGTGGGACGGCGATTTCAATGCGCTACCCTGTGCGAGATCATAGCTGTGCGGTGCGGGCGCGAGTAGCGGCATGTCGAGATGCCATGAAGCTTTGGCTCCAGAGTGCGCACACCGAGAACCAGACACGCGGTCGTCAAGCGGCAATAGCGCCGATAACAACCCGCCTTGTGCGAATCTGCCAACGCTGCAAGCGGTTGGAAGTACTTCTGCGCCCTGTGTCTACCCTGATTACGTGAAAGGCTGATAAAGCACCGTTCCGTCTGGCAATCGAATAGCCGTTTGCTGGGCCGGAGTTATCATCGAAGGTTTAAGCGACGCGACAGACGAACCGCGCTTCATGGCCCGGCCGCTGCCCGATGCAATCGGCCGTACGCGACCCGGAGCGGTCCTTGGGCCCGAAGCGAAACAGGTGTCCGGTTCAGAACGTCTCTCGGTCGTTGAGTCATCTAGCTCAACTCATCGTCATCAAGACGTCGTTGAACATCGGGAACGATGCGTCACTCTCCGATCGAGGACAGCTCGCCTGGAAGATCAACGCCAGACCCGGACCACCCAACCCGAGCGCACCACTGAAACGTGACGGACCTGACGGAACGGTGATCTGGAAGCCGGGCAACATATTCAGGAGCTACGACAGGCATTCCCCTACTAACCGCGGGTGTGGTCGGCCCCACCCGCCTCCCTGGTGAAGGCGAGCAGGAGTTCGCTGAGCCGAACCGGCTGCTCCTGTTGGATCCAGTGACCGGCGCCGTCGATAAGCTCGATGTCACCCATTCGCGTCGCCGCCTTCGTCCTCATAAGATCGAGCGCGCCCGGCGCCGAATAGGTGCCCCAATCGCTCTTGCCGCCGATAAAGAGCGACGGGACATCGATCGTCTTGCCAGAAAACAGGCGCAACTCAGCGTTCAGGTCAGGATCGGAAAAGACGCGATAGGCCTGCAGGGCGCCCTGAAACCCCGTTCGCCCATACTCCTCCGTGTACACCCCAAGTTCCTGCTCGGTGAGCCATTTACAGGCGAAAACCTCGGCAGAGGAAGGTTGGAACGGAGCGACGGTCTCGGGCATCGTCTTGCCGAGCTCCATGACGTAATAGGTGGGCATTTGTGCGAGTTCTGCGGCGGTTAGCGCCTTCAACGGATGCGGCTTGTTTCCCGGCCAGTCGGCGCTCTTGACGTAGAAAAATGCGCGAAGGAACGCGTGTAAGCCTTGAGGCGGGTGCCACATGTCATGGTTCGCCTTCCGCGTGCTCAAGTATTGCTGGTAATACTCTCTCGGCGGATCGAGCGCCGCCAGCGCCGTCGCTAACTTCTGATTGCCATTGTTCGGTTGAGCCGACGATACCTCGCTTTGCGCAATGTTGAACGGAAGCGCTGGCGCACCGGGAAACGGTGCGCTCATCAGCACCACCGAGGGAAAGACGTCAGGTCGGGCCAGCGAGCAATAGGCGGCCACGGGCGAGCCCAGGTCATGCCCGACGAGCATTGCCGTACGCCGATACCCCAACGCCAAAACCAATCCAAGGGCGTCACGCGTCATGTTCAGGAGGCTGAAGGGCGCCAGCGGAGCGTCATAGTCGTTCACCCAACCGGTGGTGCGGCCAAAACCCCGCTGGTCGGGCGCCACGACATGGTAGCCCGCGTCGGCCAGAATCGGCATCAGGTGTCGCCAGCCGTAAGCCAGATCGGGAAAGCCGTGCAAAAGCAGTGCGAGCGGCCGGCCGGGGCTTTCGTAGCCAGCCTCGAGGATATGGACATCGAGGCCGTTGACCCCGTGGATCATGCGCGAGCGGACGCCCTTGGGAAGCGTTTCCTCGCCATACGTTGATGCGGCCAAATCAGTTCCTCCTATGACGTTTGCACGGGCGGGTCGAAGCAAAGCCGCCACCAGGCTGGCCGCGCCCATCGCCAGGACGGCTCGTCGGGACGCCGACGGCTTAGGGCCAGGTGGATTACTCATGACGGAACGCACCTTCCGCGGGCCGGCGCTGTCTTCAGCTTCCGCGACAGCGCACGCAGCGAAGAACTCGCACTGCGGCCGTGCAATCGAGGACGATCAGCCCCGAGATGAAGACGCTCTACATAGCGCGAGCGAGTCAGCCCGCATGCTTCGTCCGGAGTTGTTCCTGCCGTAATCTGGGCAGGCTGCGCAGCCCTGAACGGACCTTCTTGGCTTGCGATTGGTTTGAGGGGCATCGCCAGACTCCTTATATGGTGATCACCATACTATAGCAACCACCATAGAATCATCAAGCCAAACGTGCTATGTTCACGACATGCCACGTAAGACTGACGCCCGCGCCCGCGCGATTGCCACGGCGGAACGACTGTTTCGCATCCAGGGTTACACTGCGACGGGATTGACCCAGATCCTCGAAGAGAGCGGTGCGCCCAAAGGATCGTTCTACTTCCACTTTCCACGCGGCAAGGCACAGCTCGCAGAAGAAGCAATCGATAATTACATTGCGCATCGAATCGCTGTATTGCGGAATATCTCGGCGGACACGACAGGCGATGCCCTGAAGTTTGTGCATCAGATTTTCGGCACATTCGCGGCCGAAATGGTCGCCTCGGATTTCCAGTATGGATGTCTGATGCAAAACCTGGCGAATGAGCTGCCCGCGCTCGACGCTGAGCTGACCAAACGCGTAGCGCGGGGTTTCGTCGATTCGACGGAAGTTATCGCCGGGCATTTCAGGGGGTGCGGTTTCGCGCCCTCGCGCGCATCATCTACCGCAGCGGCATTGGTAGCCGCCCTCGAAGGCGCACGAACGATCGCTCGCCTGGAACGCACGCCGGCTATATTCGAGGCGCTGGCAGATGTCAGTGTCCAAAGGTGGACTGCCCCGGATGGTGCGGTATAAGCGGCGCGGCAGCAACCTTGCGCGCATTCCGCCAGCTAGCGCTCGACGCTCAAGCGTGAAGGTCGGCGCACAAGCGGGGCGCTCATGTAAAAATGCATGACTTCACAAGGCTGGACGACGTAGTGTCAAACGCAGCCAAAACCGGGAGTCTGCGCGCTGAAACCCGCCGCACCATGACTCTTTCATTCGCCGCCAAAGGTGCTTGCCGTGGAGCGAAGCGCGGCTCCACAACTCGTCTTGTGTCCATCGAACGCAACAGCGCGGCCGCCGATCACGAAAGTGGGATCGCCTTCGATGATTACGCAACCCTGGTGGCCTGCGATCGGGCAGGTACAGACGTCACCGACACGCGCGACGGCACGGCCGTCAACCTCGAAGGTCGAATCGCCGGTTTCCACGACACCGCCATGACTTGTCGGGTCACCCACGCGAATAACGTTTCTCACGTTGTATCCTCGCACCCGTTCAGCCTTCGTTCGGCGCGGATTCGCCAGACGCGTCCGTCGGCGACTCTTTGTCAAAGCCCACCAGCTTCCAGGTGGTATTGACGGCGTGTTCCTGCTGCTTGCCTAGCACGCGGTCAAGAAAAGCCGCACGACTCGCGACACGAACCTGTGGCATCACAGTGCCCGCTGCGAAGTGCTGACGCGTCCCGCCGACAATCTCATGACCGTTGGCTTCGGGACAGGTCCACCATCCGGATTGAGGACACACGCTACCGGTTCGCGCCAGCGTTCCGAGCGAGTGCGTCGGACCCGGTTCAATGCCTGACACCTTGCCGCTGCCACCCGTCGGACGCAGTCGTATCGAATTGACTACGGCATCGAACAACCGGACGGCCTCTTCGTCAGTAAGCTTGGGGCGCGCGGGTTGGCCGTCTATACGTGTCATCCCGCTTTCGAATTCGACAGTCAGTGTGGGATCGAGCGGATCATTGATCTTGCTGCCCTGCGCTTCCCACTGGAACTGATGAACCCGGTACCCGCCGTCGGTAGGTACGGTCGACAGGACTTCCTCGCCCTCCCGACCGGCGGCAACCCGCGTGCCTTTTCGAAGATTGTGGATCGAACTCATCAAGCTCCTGTACGCATCGGGAATAGGCGCCTTCGCCATCCGCTCGAGTAGTTTTGGCTCTCCGAGCTTTGTCACGGTCGACGAGTTGACGGATACCAGTACCCCCGGCCACTGTGGAAACTTGAAGCTGATACCGGCCTCTTCGTACTGTGGGGTCTTACCGTCATCCGCAATGAAGCCATTTTTGAGGCAGAAGCCGGGTTGTGAGGGAATGTCGTCGCGATTCCTTGCGCGAAGATTGGGTAGCAATCGCTCTTTCACCCGTGGCAGCACCTTTGCCTGAAAGGTGGACTGCTCCATGTCCTGCGTCTTGAGAGTAAACAGACGATGAGGCGTGAACCAGTACGCCTCGAAACCATAGTTGTCTTCCCCAAATATCTTCTCGGACGTTATGAGCGCTTCGGCCGCCGGACCATTAGAAACAACACCCTTGAGCGTACGACCTTTAAGCTCGCTCGTTGACTTCAGGCTATCCGAGCGTCTTGCGAGCATGTCAGAAAAACCCTTCTGGTCGATATTCGTGGGTTCGGAATCAATCTGACCGAACATATATTGGTAGGCTTGCCCGCTTACTACTGCATCGGCCGGGAGATCGACCAGATAGCGGCCAAAGCAATACGTTTTGACGTTGCTCATCACAGGCTCTTTCGCGAAGCAGATTGATGAAATGAGGCTGGCACCCAACGCCAGCAGAACCGATCGTCCCAACATGTCATCCTTTGGTCGAAGGCAGCGTGCTGACAGCGGGGGCAAGCTGCACAATTTTTGCCAGGCAATACAGGACGTTGTTCAGCACGTTCTCGTCCTTGTAGCTCGCGGCGTGATCAAAGCCGGTCATGCTGAAAGCCTTAGGTTCAGGTGTTGCTTTGGAAATGAGGGCGCCTGACGAAAGGGGAACCGTGCCGTCACCCGCGTTTGTATTGTCCTGCTCCGTCGGTGACTCATGCCCCTCCAGCTTCAGCGTCAACTTCTGCTCGCCAAAGACGAGCGTTGATTTCCCGAACAAGGTGAACGATTGCGCCTTTGACATAGCCAGGCCCGTCAACGCATCGGAGCCGACGTGATCCGTCGTGGTCCACAGGACTTTTCCGAACGAAACCTGCTTCGGATCGCTCCCGTAGTGCGCGTACGTAACGGGATGACAGTCGAGCTTCACTGTCTCGTGAAAGTCCATCGCCGTCTTCAGAACCCGCTTGTATTGCATGAACGGTGCCCTGTCGTTGCCGGAAGTGAGATGCGCCGGGTCGATGAGTGTATCGTCGATCATTCCCCACCACACGTCCTGCGCCCTTTTCGAATAGATTTCCTCGTAGGGATCGGCCACCGGCAACGCCGGCATCAACTCCTTCGTCTTCCCACCGCGGTTCTGCTCAAACCGCAGCCAGCCCGGCGGGTAATGCTTCGTCGGCAGCAGTTCCAGCGGACCTGGCGAATTCGCCATCACGCAGGTGATATCGGCTGCACTCCAGCCTAGCACCGCCGCGGCCGCCATTCCGGCAAGGTCGAACCATCCGTTGGTCTCGGTGCCCGCGCGCAACCGTCGATAGACCACCGGCGCACCGCCGACAGGTTGCACGCCATGCACGACGCCAAGAATCCTGTCCTGTGCCTTCTGCACAGCACGTCGTGCAACGAGCCCGCCCATCGAGTGCGTCACGATGATGACCTTCCCCACGGGAATCCAGTACTTGCCTTTCGCGTACCAGTCCAGGGCATCCTGAATCCGTGCGACGAGCTGGTCGGACGAAGCTTCGTTGCTGCCGAGCCAGTTATAGCCGCATGCCCACACCGGGTAGTAGTAGTCGTCGAGACGCGTGAATTCATCGTCGCTCAACGGCTGCAGCTCGGTATTGACCGGGTTCCAGCGTTTCCGGACGTCCTCGTTCCTGTACTTCAGCGTCTTTGCGATCTGCCAGACCGGCAGCAGATTGTGGACCGAAGTCCCCGCGTCGGTGTACTGCTCGTTGAGTCCCATCTCCAGTTCAGCCAGCACCTTGCCATAACTGTCGAGATGCACTTCGCCCCATCCGCGGCGTTTCGCTTCTTTTTCGGTCAGCGTGAACAGGGTGCGGGGAACATGGACCGGGCCGGTATTGTCGACTTTCACCGCATCCGGCGACATCTGCTGCTGACGGTTCGCGGGCGTCTGCCGGCTTCGCCGCTGGACTTCCCCCAGACCCTGCCAGATGCCGTTGGGTGGGGTCCACGCACTCGCCCCCTCCTTCTGGTTCTTGCCGTTCGAGCACAGGTTACTGCCCATGATGCCCGGCACGAAGATTACGGGAATCACGTGCCGAGGCGGCATCACGCATAGCGCGCGCATCTTGAAGCTCTCCGGACTCGTCACGCTCTCGAAATACGGATCGCCATTCTCGTCGAACTGCAGCGGCACGCGACGACGGGCCTTCTGGTGGACTGCGGTCTCCGCATCCATTTCTGCTGTGGATGTGCTCATGTCGCCAGTCGAAAGTTAGAGTTTCGGAATCAACGTCAGTGGCCGGATTTGCGCGTCCTGCACGACGTTCTGGTTCGCGCCGTCGCTCGCCAGCTTGCCCGCGTCCCGGACAGCGCTCGTCTCGTCCTCGACGTGGTGCTGGAGATTCGTCCAGGCGCGGCCGTTACGCGTCGCCACCGCAAACTTCTCATCTGTCTTCATGGTGGAAGCAGGCATGTGCGGCAGGTCCGGGCTGCCACCACCGCCACCCGTATGCGAGAAGCCAGCCGATTCGATCCTGTGCGCGCCGCTCGACGAGGCGAGCACCTTGCCATCCGCGAGCGAATATGTGACGCCATTGGCTTTGATCACGACACTGGGCGCCTCGATCAGCAGCTCCTTGAGCGAATACAGATGCAGCCGTTCGGACGAGCCGATTTCAGCCTTGCCCTGTTGCGCCTGCACCGTGATGTCGCCCGTTCCGGCGATCAGCTTCATGCCGGCTTTCGCAAACGCCGACAGGCCCTGTGCCGCGCGCAGCAGAATCTTGCGGCCCGCACTGATGTTGGCGTCCTGGACGGCGGTGACGTCGATGTGCGTCCCGGCCGAAGCCACCACGTTATGCGGACTGGATAGCGCAATGCCGTCGGGCGCGCTCATCGCAATGGCGGCACCGTCCTGCCCGCCGCTATCCCACTGCTTGATCTGGTCGACAAGTTTTTGCTGGGGCCCGGTGTCCGTCGTGTCGGCCTCGTGCGTTTCAGACAGGCTGGCAAGCTGCTTTGCAATGGCAAGTGCCGCTTCCAGCTGGCCGATCAGCTCCTGCCGGTCCAGCACCTTGCCGGTCGCGTTCGCTCGAACATCGGTCGAAATCAGTAACTGCGCCGCGCGGATCGCACCCGAGAGGTCGGTTCTCAGCTCGAAGCCTTCCCCGCGTTTGTCGGATTTTCCTTCAGCCCGCGGATGACCGATCCACCCCTGGTTAAGCTGCGTCTTTCCATACTCGGACGAGAGCTTTGTCTTCGTCTGGCCTGTCGTGTCGTCGAACAGCAGTTCGCCGTATCCGACTCCGCCCACTTCCTTTGAGCGGATGCCGTATAACGCCGCGTTGCCGGGCAGGCTGCCTGCGCCGGAGAACTGCGTCGGCGCGTGGTTGGCTCCGTGCAGACTGGCGATCGCGATGGGCTTGTCGGGGTCGTTGTGCTGGAACAGTATCAGCACCTCGCTGCCGACTCGCGGCCACAAGGCGGCGCCCGCCTGCTGGTCAGCCCAGGGTGGCGCAAACCGGATACGGGCCGAATCGCGGGGTGTGCCGCTCGCACCCGCGACAGGGTGGTCCTCCTGCCGCGCAAAAGGAAACTGCACGGCAATCCGGCCCTGCTCGTCCACATCGATTTCCAGCCCCGGCGCGCCAACCACACGCGCAGTCATTGGCCCGACCGAGGGCGCACTGGCCGGATCGTATTCCGGCACAACCGGGATGTCCGCCCGAACGCAGCGAAAGCGGTTCAGGTATCCCGGTTCGCTCTGGTCAATACCCTTCAGGCCGTTCCCCGGAGATTGCGGCAGCAGGTTGTTGTGGACCTCGATCTCGACGGAAGTCAGCACGAACCGGCGTTGCGTGCCAGAGTGCTGGTCGATCTCGACGTGGCCCGACAGGGAAAACACAGTGCCTGCGGCGCCACTGAACGCACGCACCACGCTTTCGCCGGAGAAGTACTTGGACCGCAGCTCATGCGCCTGCTGGCGCCGGCGGTTGATCTGCCGGTAATGCTCGCCGCTGTCCGCCAAGTGAGGCGAGTCGTAGTGGTACTGCGTCAGCGTTGCACTGAGCGCCTTGCCGTGCTTCCCCTGGTCCTGGATGCTGGTTTCCTCGACCTGCTGGACGCGGCCGGTGCGATAGTCGGACGAACCGCCAAGCACTCCGCCCGAGGTGACGCTGCGATGTGCCCGAAACGACGTGACCGTGTCGTCCTTCTCGGTGGCATCCGCGCGATGGAACCGGACGGTTCCGGCGGGGTTGTCCTTCCACGAATGCGGATTATCGACCAGATGCAGCGTGTGTATCGGCCAGCCATCGTTGATCGAGTGCGAGAAGTACCAGCTGATGCCTTCCTGCCGCCACAGGCGCATCAGGAACGCGGCGTCGCTCTCGCCAGCCTGCATCGTGAAGGCGCGCTTCGGATAGCTTTCCTGGAGACTGCCGGTATCCAGCCTGAACGCGCCGGCGAGCACACCGTTGCCCTGGATGTGTGCAGTCAAAATGTCGTTCGTGATGTCGATGACTGACTTCGACGGAAACACGCGCCAGGTGACGCGCTCGCGCAGGACGGACAGCGCGTCTTCGCACGTCAGTTCACTGAGCACGAAGCCGCCGTCGGACGCCAGTTGGTCCACGCCGGTCACGATCGCGCAGACGGTCCGGCTGCTGCCGGTGAAGTCGGTGATCTGGAACGCGACGGGCACGCCGGTCACCGCCTTGAGGGGCAACCGGATGTCGGTGGACAGGCACTGCAGCCTGTAATGAAGCGGTTCGCAGATGCCTTCACTACCGGTCAGCCGGTAAGGGAGCAACGCGTTTGCGGGTAACCCGGCGTCGGGCGCGAACTGCGTCTTGAGCAGCCGTTGCGACTGCGTGAAGTTCGACAGCAACTGGTCAAACTGCTGGAACGCCTCCGAAAGCCCCGCCAGCGCGTTGGGGGCTGGAGTCAATGACGATATCGGCATGATCTCATCGGCAACGCAGCGCGCCTTTGGCCCGCCTCGTTCTTGCCGCCGGAAGGATGACTTTTTGGGAAACCGCCTGCTGGCGGCCGTTTTTAATACACCAGACCGTTCAGCTACGGGAATCTTGCGTTTACCGATATTTGCTGCGTATTCATGCGATCACCCCGTCTTGACAAAGCTTCGCCATACCTTGGTATGCGCCCGCGATTTTATCAATTCTTCATACAAGGAAATGTTAATTATTATTGGTTGGCAGATACTAAAAGGACAAACCATGCGATATGCATAATTGCCCATTCCCACACCCGCAGTAAATCCGAATGGCGAACGCATTGGTTTGCTACCGTTCAGCGACCGCAATCGCGCCGGATCGCCAGCACTTCCTGGCCGGGGTCCAATTGCAGCGCATATGAACACCGACCTGTGGCCGACTATGGCCCGCCGACCGGTGCAAGCCCGGCCCGGAGCCGGGCTTGCTGAACCGCGCCAATGCGGTGGATGTCAGACCGAGGCCGCCGATGCATTGCGACGCGCACCACGCCGGTACAGTCCGAGCGTCGCGCAAAGACCGCAGAACGCTGCAAAACTCAGCCAGTAACCGGGCGCCGCCTTGTCGTGGGTGACCTGAATCAAATACGTCGATACAGCCGGCGTGAAGCCGCCGAACACCGCCGTCGCGAGACTGAACGCGAGCGAGAACCCGGCGACGCGCACTTCGACAGGCATTACTTCGGTGAGCGCGGCGACCATCGCGCCGTTGTACATGCCGAAGAAGAACGAGAACCACAGCAGCACGATCAGCATGCGTGCGAAACTTGGTGCATCGGCGAGCCATGAGAGCGCCGGATACGCCGTGAAAATCGCGAGCACGGTAATGGCGAGCAGCAGCGGCTTGCGGCCGATACGGTCGGAAACCGTGCCGCCGATCGGCAGCCACACGAAGTTTGACACTGCGACGAGCAGCGTCACCATCAGGCTGTCGGCGGTCGACAGCTTGAGCACCGATTTGCCGAACGTCGGCGTGTAGACGGTGATGAGATAGAACGTGGTGGTAGTCATCGCGGTGAGCAGCGTGCCGGCAACGACGACGCGCCAGTTGCCGAGCAGCATCGTGAACATCTCGCGCGCCTGCGGACGGTGACGCCGCGCCTGGAATGCGGCGGTTTCCTGCAAAGAACGGCGCAGCAGGAACAGGAACGGCACGATCGCGCAGCCGATGAAAAACGGCACCCGCCAGCCCCATGCGCCGATCTGCTGCGCGGTGAGCCACTGATTCAGACCATAGCCGATCGCGGCCGCCATCAGAATGGCCACCTGCTGGCTCGCGGACTGCCAGCTCGTGTAAAAGCCCTTTCTGCCGGGCGTCGCCATTTCCGCGAGATAGACCGACACGCCACCCAGTTCCGCGCCCGCCGAAAAGCCCTGCAGCAAGCGTCCGAGCAGCACAAGCACGGGCGCGGCGAGGCCGATCGTCGCGTAACCGGGCACACACGCAATCAGGATCGTCCCGCTCGCCATGATCGACAGCGTGACGATCAGCCCGGTGCGGCGCCCCACCTTGTCGATGTACGCGCCCAGCAAGATCGCGCCGAGCGGCCGCATCAGAAAGCCCGCGCCGAACACGGCGAAGGTGAGCATCAGCGAGGCGAACTCGCTCGTCGACGGGAAGAAGATCTTCGAGATCGATGTCGCATAGAAGCCGAACAGAAAGAAATCGAACTGTTCGAGGAAATTGCCGCTCGTGACGCGCAGCACGGCGGCGGCGCGGGTCATGGAAGAGCCGCCGGACGTGCCGGCAATCGGTTCTGCGGGGTTCATGTTGTTGTCTCCTGCTTGTTGTGTGATGACGGGCGCACCCGGCGCCCTGTCGTTGTTAGTCCGAACCGAGGTTCATTGAAGTGCCTTGCCGCTTGTCTATCGACGATTTGAGCAGCGCGGCCGAACGGAAAACGCCGTGCGCGAACTTGCCGTAGGGAAGCGTGGCGAAGAGCGCCATGACGATGCCCAGGTGAATCGCGAGCAACGACGGCATCGCGGCTGTCGTACGCAACGCGAGGAGCGCGAGACCGGACGCGCTCGTAAGCAGCAGGAGCGCGATGAAGCCGCGGTCCATTGGACGCTGACGGGTATCGCCTCGCTCGGGATTGCGCTTCATATTCAGCCACAAGAGCCCTGCCGGCCCGGCTATCAGTCCCACACCGCCCACAGTGCCCAGCAACACCGGCGCGCTCACGAACGGATACGGCGCTTCGAGGCCGAGCACGTAGTGATAGAGCGTTGCAACCGCCGTCGCCGCGAAGCACAGCATGAAGCCGTAAAACGTCAGGTGATGAAAACGGCGACGCGCGAGCGTGAAAGCGTCGTTCTCTTCATTGCAGCCGTCGCCGTGGCCGCCGTCGAGATATTTGAGCGTCAGCGCATGCTTCGTGGCCTCCGCGACGGCAGGCGCGCTCGCGCTCACAGTTCCCGCCGACACGTCGCGCCAGAAGCGCGTGACGCCGATGCCGAGCGCCATGATCGCGAACAGGAAGATCGCACCGAACATCGTCGCGAGCAGATTGTGCGGGAAGATCGCGTAGAAGTTGGTCGGCGCGACTTCGTCCGAAACACCACCGTGCAGCGCGGTGCCGAGCAGCAGAAAGAGTGCGAGCCCCGCCGCAAGCGCCACCGAGAGTGTCAGGCCGTTGCGCTTGTACAGCGCGCCGAAGGTCCCGGGAAACGCGTATTCGCTGTATGTTTCAAGCCGCACCTGCGCCATCGCCTTCGGCACATTGACGGCGAATTCGTGCGGCGGCGCGTACTGGCAAGCGTGATAGCACGCCCCGCAGTTGTGGCAGAGATTGGCGAGATAGTGGACGTCCGCCTTGCCGAATTCCAGGCGGCGGGTCATCGCGGGGAACACGGCGCAGAAGCCTTCGCAATAGCGGCACGCGTTGCAGATCTGCATCTGCCGCGCGACTTCGCTCCCGTTGTCGCTCATCGGCACGATCGGGATCACCCGCGCGCTGTTGATGGTTGTGGTTCTTTTCGCCTCGACCGACGACGCAGTGCGCGTGCGTTCGGGCGCGAGCGCGTCAGACTGCTGCACTGTGAGCCTCCGTTGCATTGAGTGCGGCGCGCGCGGCCTGCGTACCGGCGATGCGCCCGAACGCCGTACCGATCGACATGCCCACGCCCGCCGTATAACCCTTGCCGAGCACGTTCCCCGCCATCATTTCGCCGGCGACGAAAAGGTTGTCGCTCGGCTCGCCGCCGAAGTGAACCTGTGCGCGGTCGTTGGTCTTCAGGCCGAGGTAGGTGAAGGTGATGCCCGGTCGCAGCGCATAGCCGTAAAAAGGCGGCGTATCGATGCGGCGCGCCCAGTGCGTCTTGGGCGGCGCGAGGCCATCGGTATGGCAGTCGTCGAGCGCAGTGTGATCGAAGGTGCCGACGCGGCACGCGTCGTTATAGCGTGTGAGCGTCTCCATGAAGCGGGCCTCAGGCAGCTTCAGCTTGCGCGCCAGCTCCGGCAGCGTGTCAGCCTTTTCGCCCGGAAACACCGGCGGCATGAAGCGGCCAATGGCTTTCGAGTCGATGATCGAATAGCCGATCTGTCCCGGCTGGTGCGCGACGAGCCGGCCCCAGATCGCATAGCGCTTGGGCCAGAAATCCTCGCCTTCGTCGTAGAAACGCTCCGCCTCGCGATTGACGACGACGCCGAGCGACACGCAGTCGATGCGCGTGCAGATGCCGCCGTCATACAACGGCGCGCGCGCGTCGATCGCGACGCAATGCGACTGCGACGGATCGCCGATCATGTCTGCGCCCGCGTCGATCATGTGCTGGATGAGCACGCCCATGTTGAAGCGCGTGCCCCGAATCAGGAAGTTGTCGGCGGGCCATTCGCCCCGCTCGTTTTGCCCCCACGCTTGCCGCAACCATTCACGGTTTGACTCGAAGCCGCCCGCCGCCAGAACGCAGGCGCGCGCTTCGAAACGCTGGTTGCCGCTGCGCGCCGCGATGAAACGTCCGCCTTCGAGTTCCAGTGTATCGACGGGCGTGTCGTAGCGGATGTCGACGCCGAGCGCTTCGGCGCTGCGGTAATACGCGTTGACGAGCGCCTTGCCGCCGCCCATGAAGAACGCGTTCGTGCGCGCCACATGCAGCGCACCGGACAGCGGCGGCTGAAAGCGCACGCCGTGCTTCTGCATCCATGGCCGGCAGGTGGACGATGCGCGAATCGTCAGCCGCGCCAGATGCTCGTTGGTGATGCCGCCGGTGACCTTCAGCAGGTCTTGCCAGAATTCCTCTTCCGGATAGGCGTCGACGAGGACGTCTTGCGGCGCGTCGTGCATGCAGCGCAGATTGCGCGTGTGTTGCGAGTTGCCGCCGCGCCATTCGCGCGGCGCGGATTCGAGAAGCAGGACCGACGCGCCTGCCTCACGCGCCATCAATGCCGCGCATAGCGCAGCATTGCCTCCCCCGATTACGAGCACATCTACCATTAGACTTGTCTCCTTTCGGACGCATCCTAAGGATCTCGTGCCCGTTGCGCCATCAGCGCGCCGTCAAGTGGCCTTCAGTTTTTGTGAAGCCTGCGGGCTGCGCAGCCGCGCGCCGGGCCAGCGTCCTTCCCGCACGAGTTGACGCGCGACGTCGGCGAGAACCACGCGCGCGGCGAGACCGGCGGGGGACAGTTCGTCGTCGGAAATGCTGGCAATCATGTTGGGCCGCGTGGCGTATTTCTCCGTGACGGGCACGCTCTTCAGTATCACGTTCTCGGGCCGAGCGAGCGCTGCGCCCGGCTGTATCGTGGCTCCGATGCCCGTGCGCACGGTATCCATCAGCAACGCAAGGCCGTCGACTTCGGCGACGATGTTCGGCTCGTAACCGGCGCGACTGAACGCCGATGACAACAGCGAGCGCAGCCCGTGCGTGCCGCTCGGGAGAATGAGCGGAAGCTTGCCGAGGTTTTTCAGCCGGACGGATGCGCTAGCCGGCATCCCCTCGAGATCGCCCGCGCCGATCAGAAACAGCCGCTCGTCCAGCAGCGACACCACGCTCCAGCGTTGCGCGGGTTCCGGCCGAAACAACACGGCGAGATCGATCTGACGCGCGCTCAGCATGGAGGCGAGATAGCCGGAAAGACTTTCAACCAGGTGCAGCCGTACATCGGGATAACGCGTGTGCATGGCCTGCATGAACGCGACACCGAGCACACTCGCCGTGCTCGGCGCCATGCCGACGCTCACATGGCCCGACAGACGAGCGGAACGCGCAGCGAGCGCAGCGTCGTCGATATGACGTAGCGCTAATTGCGCCTGGCGCCAGAAGGCGAGACCGGCGTCGGTCGGCACGACGCCGGTGGACGTGCGTTGCAGGAGGCGCGTGGACAGTTCGCCTTCGAGACGGCTAATCTGCTGACTCAATGCCGAAGTGACGAGGCCAAGTTCCAGCGCTGCCTTGCCCATGCTTCCGTGTTCCACGACACTGAGGAAATAGCGTAGTTGTCTGAGTTCCATCCGACGATCGGCCAAGGAGATTCGGCATCTATTCTCGCAGATCGTCGCCGGACGGGCCTCCTGCTGGCGTCGGGAAAGCTTTCGCACACGTAGGATTCGCGATCGCGACGCACAAGGCCCGAATTCTCTCAGTCAAGTGGCAGCCCCCGACTTTGTCCCAGGTCGATGAACGGTGTTTCGCGTTGCAAGAGTCACGCGTCGGTCACTCATGGATCGCGAATCGCTCTCTTCGAGGGGCGGCGCACCGTCGTTTTCAGGCACCGTTCGACGCGCGGGGTTTACACGCGAGACGCGGCGCTATACTGGTTGCCCGTCCATAGCGCGAGTAGCCGGGGCAGCACGAGCGCTGCCCGGCGAACCGATACAAAATTGGCTGAACACGATCTCAAACGACTCACAATCGACCGCGCGCCCGTGACCGCACGCCGTCGGCGTAACTTGACCGGCTACGGGGTGGCCGCGTTGATCGTCGTCGCCGCGCTCGTGGCCGGCTTGCGGTTCGCCAGCCCGCGCACCGTGCAAACCACGTCCGTCGTCTCCGTTTATCCGTCGCAGAGCTACACGTTGCTGAACGCGACCGGCTACGTCGTGCCGCAACGCAAGGCGGCCGTGGCGTCGAAGGCACAAGGGCGGCTCCAATGGCTCGGGGTGCTCGAAGGCACGCATGTGAAAAAGGATGAAGTCATCGCCAGGCTGGAAAGTGCGGACGTAGAGGCGTCGCTGGCGCAGGCGAAGGCGCAGGTGAAGGTCGCACAAGCGAATCTCGCGCTGCAGGTCGCCGAACTGAAAAACGCTGAACTCAACCTGCGCCGCTCGGCGATTCTGGTGCCAAGCGGTGCAATGCCGGCAACCCAGTACGACGCCGATCTCGCGCGCTACGACAAGGCCAAGGCGTCGATCGACAACAGCCGCGCGGCCATCGTGTCGGCGCAGGCGAACGCGCAGGCCGCACAGGTCGCTGTCGATCAGACGGTGATTCGCGCGCCGTTCAACGGCGTGGTGATCGAGAAGCATGCGAACGTCGGCGACAACATCACGCCGTTTTCTCAGGCGTCCGACAGCAAGGGAGCCGTCGTCACCATCGCCGACATGGACACGCTCGAAGTCGAGGCGGATGTCGCGGAATCGAACATCGCGAAGATCGCCGTCGACGCGCCTTGCGAGATCCAGCTCGACGCGCTCCCCGAACTGCGTCTCGCGGGCCGCGTATCGCGCATCGTGCCGACCGTCGACCGCTCCAAGGCGACGGTGCTCGTCAAGGTGCGCTTCGTCGATCGCGACGAACGCGTGCTGCCGGACATGAGCGCAAAGATCGCCTTCCTGTCGAGGCCAGTGCCGCCGCAGGACCGGCGACCCGTCGTCGCTGCGCAGCCGGCTGCCGTGGTTCAGCGCGACGGACGCAGCGTCGTCTTCGTCGTCAAGGACGAGACCGTACATCAGGTGCCCGTCACGACGGGCGCGAAACTCGGCGACCTGATCGCGCTCGACGGCGTGCGTGCGGGAGACGTGCTGGTGCGTGCGCCCGACGCGCAGCTGAAGGACGGCGCGAAAGTCAACGTGGCGAAGCCATAACGTGAGCGGGCAGCAACCTATGAACCGCGCGAATGGCGCCGCGCCGCTGGTCGAGATCTTGCACCTCGTGAAGTCGTACCGGCGCGGCGTGCAGACGGTGCCCGTGCTGTCCAACATCACGCTTTCGATCGAAGAAGGCGACTTCATCGCATTGATGGGGCCGTCGGGATCAGGCAAGAGCACGCTGCTCAACCTGATTGCGGGCATCGACCGGCCCGATGACGGCGTGCTGCGCGTGGGCGGGCTCGATATCACGCAACTGTCCGAAGCGGCGCTGGCCGACTGGCGTGCGGCCAACGTCGGCTTCATCTTCCAGTTCTACAACCTGATGCCGGTGCTGACGGCGTTCGAGAACATCGAGTTGCCGCTAATGCTCACGAGGCTCACGCGCAAGGAGCGGCGCGAGCGCGTCGAGCTGGTGCTGGAGATGGTCAACCTGGCAAACCGTTCGCATCACTATCCGTCGGAGCTGTCCGGCGGACAGCAGCAGCGCGTCGCGATTGCGCGCGCACTCATCACCGACCCGACGCTGATCGTCGCCGACGAACCGACGGGCGATCTCGATCGCGCATCGGCGGAAGACGTGCTCGCGATGCTGCAACGTCTGAACCGCGAACTGGGCAAGACCATCATCATGGTCACGCACGACGCGCATGCGGCAGCCGCCGCGAATGCGCTCGTGCATCTGGACAAAGGGGAGCTGACAGATGGCAACACACGCTGATCAGCGCGACGGCAGGCCGTCATGCACGCGCTGAAGCTGATCACGCGCAACGCGCTGCGCCACAAGCTGCGCACTGCGTTGACGGTGCTCGGGCTCACGATCGCGGTGCTCGCATACGGCCTCCTCAATACGGTAGTCGATGCGTGGTATGCGGGCGCCGCGGCCGCATCGAACGCGCGGCTCGTCACGCGTAACGCCATTTCGCTGTCGTTCTCGCTGCCGCTCAGCTACGAGAACCGCATTCGCGGCGTGGAAGGCGTGACGCTGGTTGCGCGCTCAAGCTGGTTCGGCGGCGTGTATCGTGAGCCGAAGAACTTCTTCGCGCAGTTCGCCGTGTCCGACAACTATCTGGACCTCTATCCCGAGCTGATCGTGCCCGCTCAACAGCGCAGCGATTACCAGCGCGACCGCAAGGGCTGCCTCGTCGGCCGGCAACTCGCGACGCAATTCGGCTTCAAGGTCGGCGACGTCATTCCCATCAAAGGCACGATCTATCCGGGCACCTGGGAGTTTGTCGTGCGTGGCATCATGGATGGCCGCGACGAATCGACGATCACCCGGCAACTCATTTTTCACTGGGACTATCTGAACGAATCGGTGCGCAAGATGCCCGGGCGGCGTGCGGATCAGGTCGGTGTCTACGTGCTGGGCATCGCGGTTCCCGAGGAGGCCGCTGCGATCTCGCGCAATATCGACAACGTGTTCAGGAACTCCCTCGCCGAAACGCTGACCGAGACCGAGCAGGCGTTCCAGCTCGGCTTCGTCGCCATGTCGAATCAGATCATCGCGGCCATCCGCGTCGTGTCGTATGTGGTGATCGTCATCATCATGGCCGTAATGGCGAATGCAATGGCGATGAGCGCGCGCGAGCGCACCGTCGAATATGCGACGCTCAAGGCTCTCGGCTTCGGACCGGGCTTTCTCGCGCTCCTGATGTTCGGCGAGTCGTTGACGCTGTGCATCGCGGGCGGCGGGCTCGGCATGCTGTTGACGCCACCCGCCGCCACTATCTTCCGGCAGGCAACAGGCGGCGTATTCCCCGTCTTCCACGTGTCGCGCGAGACGGTGCTGTTGCAGGCGGCGTGTGCGGGTGTCGTCGGCGTGGCGGCGGCGATCATTCCGGCGATCCAGGCGGCGCGCGTGCGGATCGTCGAAGGCCTGCGGGCCATCGGGTAGCGCATCGTGGCCATTCCGCTTTCATATATCGCCCGCAACCTGTGGACCCGTCGCCTGACGACGGCGCTTACGGCGGGGGGACTCGCGCTGGTCGTATTCGTGTTCTCGACGGTGCTGATGCTCGACGCGGGTCTCAAGAAAACACTGGTCTCGACGGGCGAAGAGGACAACGTCGTCGTGATCCGCAAGGGCGCGGAGACGGAAGTGCAGAGCGCGATCGACCGCAATCAGGCCAACGTGATCGAGATGCATCCTGCCGTCGCGGTCGGCGCCGACGGACGAAGGCTCGCGTCAAAAGAGTCGGTCGTGCTGATCTCGCTGGCGAAAATCGGCTCGGGCAAGCCGTCGAACGTGGTGATACGCGGTGTGTCGCAGGCGGGTATCGGCTTGCGGCCCCAGGTACGGCTTGCATCGGGGCGCCTCTTCACGCCGGGATCGTCGGAGATTGTGGTCGGCAGCAGCATTGCAAAGGGCTTCGCGGGCACGCAGCCTGGCGAGCATTTGCGTTTTGCGCAGCGGGAGTGGACCGTGGTCGGCACATTCGACGCGGGCGGCAGCGGGTTCGATTCGGAGATCTGGGGCGATGCCGACCAGCTGATGCAGGCGTTTCGCCGGACGAGTTATTCGTCGATGGTCGTGCGGCTTGCACAGGGCGATCAGTTGGAGCGCTTCAGGAGCGATATCGACGTCGACCCGCGCCTCGCCGACGAAGCGAAACGCGAGCGAACCTTTTACAGCGACCAGTCGAAGGCGCTGTCGACGTTCCTCAACATACTCGGCTTCACGCTGTCGGCCATCTTTTCGATCGCCGCGATGATCGGCGCGATGATCACGATGTATGCGTCCGTGGCGAATCGCGTGGCGGAGATCGGCACGTTGCGCGCGCTCGGCTTCAAGCGCGCGAACGTGCTCGCGGCCTTCCTCGTCGAAGCGATGCTGCTGGGGCTTGTCGGCGGACTGGCGGGGCTTGGCTGCGCGGCGTTCATGCAGTTCGCGTCGTTCTCCACAACCAACTTCCAGACCTTCGCGGACCTGTCGTTCCGCTTCATCCTGACGCCCGCTATTGTCGGGAAGACATTGGCGTTCTCGGTGACCATGGGGTTGGTCGGCGGCTTTCTGCCCGCGTTGCGCGCGTCGCGCATGAACGTCGTCGACGCGCTGCGCGCGCGGTGATTGCAGGCCGCCACGGCCGTAGGCGTCCGAAACCGTCCCGAAACGATCATTGACCGCCCATGGGATGCTCCGCTGCGACGGTGCCGGCGATATTGCAAGCTCGCAGCGCGTGGCAAGAACGTAAACACGAGCGTGGTTGCCGTTGCGCAAGAGCTCGCGGGCTGCATCCAGGGCGTCAGCAGACTGGCGATGTCCCTCGCCATCCCGAACGTCGTCAAATCAGGCTGTAGCCACATTCCCTGAACGACGACATGGAGAGTTGCATGACAGTCATATCAGTCCATCGACCCGGAAGGGACGGTCGATCCATATGAAAGCAGACGCTCAGCCAGCTTCCAGCCAGCGAGATTCGGTTGAAGCGTCAATCCATAGCAGCGACGTTCCGCTCCGCAATTTTTGCGCGCTGCATCGTTGCCAGTCGCTTGGTGCCCCACTGCACGATCATCGCCACGACCGAGGCCTCGGCGAAGGCCACAAGTGGACGCTGGTAAGACAGTGAGAACGTAAGCAGCAAACAAAAGGCTGCAAACGAGAACCTGCCAAGCACCATGCCCCGCAGCAGCGAAATCACGAAGGCTGGCCCGTGTGCTCGGTGTGAAGACACCGATAAAACAATCCCGAGCAGTGGAAATACCGCGAGCAAACCGCTCCATGCAGGGCCCGCCCAACCGGATAACGAGGTAACCAATAACGTCAGGACCGCGCCAGCAACCATCCTGCCTATCAGATCGGCCCGCGTAAGCGGCGCGCCAGGTGCGACCGCCGCGCTGCGCGGCAAGAACGACTGGCCGAAGCACACGGCAGCGAGGGCGGCGGTTGCGGCCCAAATAGGTGAAGTCGGCAACATTGATAAGCCACACGCCGAGATAAACCAAGTAACGAGACCGACAGCTAACGCTTCCGGCCACGAACGCGAGCGGCACGTCCATGCATACGCGAAATTGAATGCTTCGGATGCGAGGATCGCGGAGAGGGACAGCGTGGCAGCGCGCGCGCCGAAGCTCGGGCCATGCGTGAGCACGAGAATGAATAGAATCGGACCGGCGACCACAGGTAGACCCGCCAACCAGCCAGCGATAGATGGCCCCCACCATTTACCCGACATGGAAACGACAAACAAGAACAGCGGGACAAGCGTTAGTTTGAGCGCGAGCATGCCGAAATCAAGCGGATTTAAAGTGCGATCATACCCTCGCCGCAGCGCGCGGAGCGTCACTGTACCGCCGAACGGCTGCTATGCGGACACGGCGACGAAGCGACCGCTCATGGCCGACTGTTGCCATATCAGCGATCCCGCCGGATGGAGCGATCATGCCTGTCAAACCGCGCGCCAGACCTCGCCGCCAACGAACGTGTAGCGTTCTGCTCCATCTCACTATTACTGTCGTTTGACAGTTTGCGCCTCAAGGACTGACGCACCGCTCGGCCGTTTTCCTGTACCGGACATCATCCCTCAAACCGTACAGGTACTGTACCGGCAACGCTCGCTAGAATGCTCAAACGTCCCTGCCCGCCTCTGGAGCCCGCCATGTTCTCACTCACGCTCAGCGCGCTGCCCGCCGGCATTCTGTTCGCGCTCGTCACCAGCATCACCCCCGGTCCGAACAATACGATGTTGCTCGCCTCGGGCGTCAACTTCGGTTTTCGCCGCACGTTGCCGCATATTTCGGGCATCAGTGCAGGCGTCGTGCTGTTGATGCTGTCGGTCGGCGTCGGTCTCGGCGAGGCCTTCCTCCACTTCCCGGTGCTGTACACGGTGCTCGAAGTGGCAAGCGTCGCTTACCTGCTCTACCTCGCGTGGAAGATCGGCACGTCGGGCGAACTGAAGGTCAAGCAGGGCGAACGCCGGCCCATGAGGTTCTACGAAGCCATCGCTTTCCAGTGGGTCAACCCCAAGGCATGGATGATGGTGCTGACCGCCGCCACGACCATCCACCTGAGCGAGAGCTACAGTATGAACGCGGTTGCCATGGCCGTGCTGTTCTATGTGATCGGCTTTCCGTGCATCTGCCTGTGGGCCGGTTTCGGCACCGCGATGCGGCGCGTGTTGTCCGACGCGCGGCGTCTGCGCACCTTCAACATCACAATGGCGTTGCTTCTCGTCGCATCCCTTTACCCGATCGCGCTCAAGCTGTTCGACGCAGCCGCCGCGTGAGCCGCCAGACGGGCGCGGCTAGACCGCACCGCGCTCCACGCGCTCGATGAAGCGCCACAACGCGTCGTCGGTCGAATAGGGGACGTTGAAGCGGAACCACGCGCTGGGCGCGTCGTCGGGTCGGAAGTACGAGCCCGGCGCGAGCCAGATGCCGTGCTTGAGCGCGGCCGTCGCGACGTCGCCGGCACGCTCGGCCTCAATGGCGAGGCGCGCCCACAAAAAAAGCCCCGCTCGCGGACGATGAAACACTTCGAGGCCGAGCGAGTCGAGCCGCTCCTCGACGGTGGCATGCGCGAGCTTGAGCCGCTCGTTGACCGCTTCCACGTGACGCACGTAACGGCCCTCCAGCAGCACCTTGTCGACGATCCGCTCAATCGCCTCCGACGACGTCAGCCCCACCGCCATCTTCGTGCGCGCCAGCTCGCGCAGCACCGCGCGCTCCGCCACGACGTAGCCGCAGCGCAGCCCCGGCGTGACCGTC
This sequence comes from Burkholderia sp. WSM2230, assembly GCF_000472445.1. GTDB lineage: Bacteria > Pseudomonadota > Gammaproteobacteria > Burkholderiales > Burkholderiaceae > Paraburkholderia. Next base: position 267,554 of record NZ_AXAJ01000001.1, on the reverse strand, counting down.
TTCGAAAAGCCGCCAACATACAGCACGCGCTGCAAGCCCTCCATCGCTGCAAACAGCGGCGCGCCGGACGGCGCGAGTTCGCGGCTCACGTCGTCCTCGATCACCCACATGCGCTGGCGTTCGGCGATCTGCAGTAAACGGAAGGCCGCCGACATGCCGAAGGTCGCGCCGGTCGGATTCTGCAGCGTCGTGTTGACGAAAATAGCCTTCGGCTTGTGCTCGGCGACGAGCGCTTCGAGCACGTCAGTATCCACGCCGGCGGGCGTGCGCGGCACGCCATGCACGATGAGCCCCGCAAGCTTGAGAATCTGCAGCAGATTGCAATAGCCCGGATCTTCGACGATCACCGCGTCGCCCGCGCGCAGCAAGGTGCGTACGATCAGATCGAGCCCTTGCGTAGCACCCTGCGTGAGCAGCACGTTGGACACGTCGACAGGCAAGCCATGCCGGTCGAGCTGCTCGGCGATACGCTCGCGCAACGGCGCAAAACCGTACGGGTGGCCATAATCGCCGAGCCGCGCCGCGGGCACGCGGCTCATCGCGCGCAGCGCGTGCTGCAGGCCGGTCTCGTTGACCCACTCGTTCGGCAGCCAGCCGCCGCCTGCCTTGATCGGCACCGAATGGTCGGCGAACACGTCGGACAGCAGCCACGTCGCGGTGAGGCTCGGCGGCTGCCAGTCGGTGACGGCGGCTCGCGGTGCAGGCGAGCGCGCCGCGACGCGATAACCCGAGCCGCGCCGCGCGACCACGAGCCCCATCGAGACAAGACGGTTGTACGCCTCAGTGACCGTGAAGGTGCTCAGTTCGTGGGTCTGCGCCAGTTGCCGCACCGAAGGCAGTAGCGCGCCCGCGCGCAGCGAGTGCGCCTCGATGGCTTGCGCAAAACCTTGCACGACCTGCTCGACCAGCGTCGGGGCGGCGCGCCGGTCGCGCTCGAGGTTCAATTCGATCATGGTCAGAGTCGGACAAAGAAGCCGGCCGCGGCGGACGGCTGGAAGTGAATGACGTCGGCACAGTTACCGCGAATCCACCAACACAGTTAGCGCGACACCGCGTCAACTGTTTATGCCGCCATTAAACCGCGAACGCTACAGTTTTGGCTATGCCCCGGTGGAATCCCTCTGGGGGAACGCCCAAAGCAAGTCCCGCTTGGGAAACCGCTTCGAGGAGAAACCATGACTTCGCGCCCCGTCATCGACGATCTGTCGTCTTTCTGGATGCCCTTCACCGCCAACCGCCAGTTCAAGGCCGCGCCGCGCCTGCTCGAATCGGCGAAAGGCATGTATTACCGCAGCACCGACGGCCGCGAAGTGCTCGACGGCTGCGCGGGCCTGTGGTGTGTGAACGCTGGCCACGGCCGCGACGAGATCGTCGCCGCCATCACGCAGCAGCTTTCCAAGCTCGACTTTGCGCCGACCTTCCAGATGGGCCACCCGCTCGCGTTCGAAGCCGCCACCAAGGTCGCGGAACTGATGCCTGAAGGCCTCGACCGCATTTTCTTCACGAACTCGGGTTCGGAATCCGTCGACACCGCGCTGAAAATCGCGCTCGCCTATCACCGCTCGCGCGGAGAAGCGCAGCGCACGCGCCTGATCGGCCGGGAACGCGGTTATCATGGCGTGGGCTTCGGCGGCATCTCGGTCGGCGGCATCGCGCCGAACCGCAAGACCTTTTCCGGCGCATTGCTGCCGGCGGTCGACCATCTGCCGCATACGCACAACCTCGAACAGAACGCGTTCACCAAGGGTCAGCCGGCCTGGGGCGCCCATCTCGCGGACGAACTGGAGCGCATCGTCGCGCTGCACGATGCATCGACGATTGCCGCGGTGATCGTGGAACCGGTCGCGGGCTCCACTGGCGTGCTGATTCCGCCGCAAGGCTACCTGCAGAAGCTGCGCGAAATCTGCACGAAGCACGGCATCCTGCTCATTTTCGACGAAGTGATCACGGGCTTTGGCCGCGTCGGCAAGGCCACGGCCAGCGAATATTTCGGCGTAACGCCCGACCTCATCACGATGGCCAAGGCGATCAACAACGCGTCGATTCCGCTGGGCGCAGTCGCGGCGAGCCGCACGGTGCACGACACGATCGTCAACGCCGGCGCGCAAGGCGCAATCGAACTCTTCCACGGCTACACGTACTCGGCGCACCCGGCCGCGGTTGCCGCCGCCATCGCCACGCTCGACCTGTACCGCAGCGAGGGCCTGTTCGAGCGCGCTGTTTCGCTGGCGCCGACGTTCGAAGCCGCCGCTCATTCGCTGCGCGGCGCGAAGCACGTCAAGGACATCCGCAACCTCGGGATGATCGCGGGCATCGAGCTCGAATCGCGCGACGGCGCGCCGGGCGCGCGCGCCTACGAAGCGTTCGTCAAATGCTTCGAGGCGGGCGTGCTGGTGCGCTTTACCGGCGACATTCTGGCGTTTTCGCCGCCGCTCATCATCAACGAAGAGCAGATCGCGCACATCTTCAAGACGGTCGGCGACGTGCTCGCCACCGTGCAGTAAGGCGAACGGCTCGAAGCGGCGCGCGTCTCAAGGCTCACGCGCCGCCACCGGCATCAATGATGATGCGCGCGCGCGGCCCGCGTCTGCGCCGCCTTTTTGGCCGCGGCTGAACGTCCAGCCGCGCCCTTGGTCGCAGCGGCCTTCTTTGCCGCCGCCGAGCGGCTCGCGGCCGGGCGTTTGGCCGCCGCCGACTTCGCCTGCTTCGACATGGCCGAATGCGAGGCGCCGGCCGTGCTTTCACGCTTCAGCACATTGGTGCTGGTGCGTGAGCGCTTCGCCGTCGACTCCTTGCTGGCTGTCTTTTTCGTGGCGCTCTTCTTCTGTCCGGCGGCGCTGTCCTTCTCCGCTTTCTTGCGCGTGGCCTCGCTCGTGGTGCCTTTCTTTGGCGCCTTCAGATCGACGCCCGCGCGACGCGCCTCCGACAATCCAATGGCAATGGCCTGCTTCGGCGAGCGGACGCCGTGCTTGCCGGCGCGCACCTTGTCCACCTGTTCCTTGACGAACTCTCCGGCTTGCGTGCTCGCCGACTTGCCGGCGCGTTTGTCGGCTTCGGCGCGCTTGAGGGTTTTCTTCTCGGGCATGACAGTTCTCCCATTGACTGTGGCCCAAGCTGTGCAGCAATGGCTGTGCCGGGGTCGTGAGACGGCTTGCCGGGACTCGCGCCGTTCACGTGGACGGCGTATGGTGTAGTCAAGGACCGGCGCACTGGACCGGTCCGAACCGGAGACGCCCATGAAAATCCCCAACGTGCGCGCAGGTGCGCATATCGAAGGCGTTCATTGGATCGCCGAATACGCGGAAGATGTCCACGAGATTCGCATCTTCCGCGAAGGGCAGGAAATCGACGTGCACGACGCGCCTTCGTCACTGTTCGGCGACGAGGAGAACGCGGGCTCCAAGAGCACCGCCGACCATCGCGCGGTCGAGGCTGCGGTGCTGGCTTATTTGAGGCGCTTCGTGGCAGAGCACGACGCGGAGGAATAGGCGCGGTGCATCTTGTTGAGCGTGCGGGGTGGCGTAATGCGAGGTTGATGGGGCCTGTGTAGCAACAGTTCGGCTCCAGCTTCACGACATCGGCCGCTCTTGCGGACCCTGGTGCACCCGCCTGGATTCCGGCACGGCCTGTAGTCGCCAGGGCGAACCGTGTTCCCTGTACCACCGGTTGCACCGCTCCGGGCTGATCGGCCTGTCCCTTCACAGGCCGTCCTCAATCGCCTCCATGTACATGACCATTGAGACATAGCGCCGCCAGCGGCACAGTCTCAACGCACGGTCCCTACCGCAAGATAGAGCCAGCAGAGCGCTGCCTCGGTAGCCGGCAACGACCAGCCCGGGTTCTGCTCCCGCCAGTCCCACAGGGCGAAGGCCGTCACAGCGGCTGCAAGCGCAATGCACATAAGCAGCCACTTCGTGACGCGGGGCCTCATGTGAACCCTGCGCCACCTTTCACGCGTCTCGAGGCGTGATTCGAACGGCGCGGAATAGAGCATATGTTTTGGCATGTATCCTCCTGTTTTCAACGAATGAAGATGCCCCGCCGAAACTCTTCAACGATCTCCATCATGAAATCCGCTACTGCCCTGGCGACAGAAACCGTGACAGAAACAGTCCTCTCCCGGTGACGCAGAAGGAAATACGCTACCGCGAAAGCCGCCATCGCACATGTGACAAAGGTGTCGTCCGGACCCCAACTTCCGGTCCAGAAAGCCAGGATGTCGGCCATCCAGACCGCCCCACAAAAGATGAACTCAGGCCCCAGGATGGGGTTGTACTCGTATTCCTTCTTCCATGGCACCCCGACGCGATCCGGTTCTTTCGCCACCACATTCAATACGACACCCCGCTCATGCGGCAACGCGACGAGCTGTGCGCCCTGGCCGAAATGGGCCATCCTTGCGGCCAGCGCCTGCAGCACCCATCGCGCCACCGGAGCCTGTGGACCGATAGCCGTCTCAAGCGCATGCTCTTTCACCTTCAGGCCCGACTCCCTCACCGCCCCCAGGGTGGCGTGCTGCGCCAGGCCCTTCAGACGGCTGAACCAGAAGTGACGGATACGTGTACGCTGCACCTGCTCCGAATCCAGCAGCAGTGTGAGCGCCTTCCCGGCCCCGTCGGCTCCCGCAACGATCTGCCGTAGCAGCCAGGCCTGAACCTTCGGCTGCGGCCTTGTCTCCATCAGTGCGGGCAGGCCGAACAGCAGCGCGACGGCTGCCTCCGAAACGCCGGGCTTATCGTCCACGTTTCCGTCATTCAGATGCCACGCCAGCAGGAGACGGTGCTCCAGTCTTATGGCGATCCCATACCGGTAGTAAGTCGGGCGGCCGTCGTCCTTGAACCAGTCTTCCGCAAATCCGGGGTCCTGGTCGTTGCCGATCCATCTGACGCGCGGCGTGCCCGGTAACCGGGCGTGTTCCCAGACCGCCTGGAAGTCAAGCGATGCTTCGGTCCGGTCGCACTGGATCACGACCTCAAATGAATGGTCTTTCGCCACCAGCGCCAGTTGTGGCGCCAGCGGTGCCAGCATGGTTTCAATCAGCATACGTTCGCGCTGGACGGCATCGCTCCCCTCGACGCTGGCAAGACACATGACCCGCCCGGGATTGTCGGGCGGCTGACCTTCCAGCTTCAGCATGCGCTCGGCAAGGTCGGGTTCGGGTGTCAGAATCACGCTGTCCAGCACCCCCAGGCCCGCACGGCTTCGCCTTTGCCAGTCCGTTATCAGACACCAGCGCGCGGTGTTATCGCGTGCCGCGATGCGATTAGGCGCATCATAAAGAAACACGCACACGAAACCGCTGAGTGCGAGCCATAAGAAAAACGGCACGGCCAAAGCACCGCGGATGATCCTGTCCCACGGTATCGGGCCAGCCTTCGGCCCACTGGACAGGACGATCCAGAGTGCGGCACTTTCAACGATCAGGTACAGCGCGAGAAAGAACCAGACCGACGGCAGTTCCTCCGCCTTGTATTCCGCAGGAAATCGCGGCTCCCAGTCAAAAGCCATTTAACCTCCGGTTACACTTCGACTGTCCATTCACGCTGCGACGCGCGCAGCCGTGGTGGCGGGCTGCACCTGCAGCGGCACAGATCGTCCCCCAGTGTGTGTTGCCTGCCGCCGAGATCGTCACCGGCCAGCCGCACACCATCCGGCTCGATCACGCCAATGGAATTGCAGGCGGGACACTGAACCTGTGCGCCGAGGTAACTCATTTTCCGGTCATCGAGGCCGATATCGTCCAGTCCGTCAAGCACGACGCCGTTCGCCGTGGTCCGGTCATGCTGGAATATGCAGGCGCGTTCTCGCATGTCAGGTTCCCACCCATTCCCAGTCGGCCGTGCCGCCTGCGTGTTTCGGGGTCGGCATCGTCTGTCCGCGCTGCACCGTGACGACGCCCGCGAAGTCGTACCGGTAGTCGTTCTGCCATCCCTGCCGGATGCGCGGGAGCCAGCGGCCACTGCGCGGGCATACCGATCCCGGCTCGCAGAACTGCCGCGTCTCCTCGATGAGGTCGAAGGAATACTGCTTCACAGGTGTGGGCGCGCTGGCCTCCCACAGCCACTGCACCGCGCCGTTGAGGCTGATGCCGTTGCCCCGCTCCATCAGCATTTGCACGGGTTCGGTCGTTGCAACGGCCCCGGCCTTGAACGGCACGAGCTGCAGGCTACGGTACGTGCTGTAGCCAGTGCGCACGGCGCGGTACAGGCCGTCCTCGGCAAAAGTCTCGCCGGGGTTGACCGGCCACCAGGACATGTCACGGCGATGCGTCGCCTCCCACTGCTCGCGCTCCTGCGGGGTCGAGGGGTAGTCACGGTCAAACGTTACGCGAGTTGGATTTTTGTAGTCCGAGTGGAAATCGACATAGAGCAGACTGTTCTGGATTCCGGTCACTTCCATGCTCATGAAAGCACCCGCATACAAATCGTAGGTGCCAGCAGCAAATTTATCGATTTTGTTTGTCTTGATCTTCAAAACGACGGCGCTATGCGGTGCAAGATTGACCTCGCCATCAGGAAACTGCGCAGGATCGACTAGCGTCTGTCCAGCAAGACCAAGGCCGAACTTTGCGTCCATGCCGCTCTGCGTATCACTCACACCCAAGCTGTCCTTGCCCATTGTCGTATCCCATTTATCTGGCGTCCTAAACTTGATCGGATACTCACCATCGTTCGTGAATTTGACGGAGACGATAAAGCCATCCTCGGCGCGATGAATTGACGTCAACGAAACATCGAGCTTCACAAGTTTCCGGCCGTCCTGGACGCCCGCGTGTTTCAACTTGTTCATCAGGTCGAATATCTTGGCTACAACTGGGCGGCTGAAGTCCCTTATATAACTGCTACGCATCTCTCCGCCGCACTTCGCGCCGTAGAGATCAGGCAGCGTTACATCGCTTGAAGGGTCTTTTGGGGAACACAGCAGTTCTGCCATCTGCCGGGCTGCTTCCAGATTCTCTCCATCTAGCTTCAATTCAAAGATACCAACACCGCTGATATTCCTGCTTCCGTCTGAGTCACCAATCTGAACCCGCAGCACATCACCGGAAACCGAGACTTCATTGTTCCCGTATGTGTTGATGCTGCCATCGGCAGCTCCATTTGTCGTGTAACTGAATTGCATCGTCCTGTTCTCCGGGTTCACGGTCACAGCGTGAACGTTGACACCAAACGTAAAGCACAGCAGGGCCGCTCGACCCAAAAATTTGACCCAAGGACTACGCGTCATAGCCGACCCTCCATAACTTGTTCGTCGCCACCGAAAACTGTCGTCGCACGTATTCCAGGTAATATGGCTTGATGCCCGCTGTATTGCGACCGGGCTGCAGCGGCGCATTAGCACCTTCGCCCATCACATTGCCGCCATATGGCAATCCGTTGGAATCGCGCGCGGTGTTCGCTGCATATCCTTGCCAGAAAAGCGTTCCTGCCTTTGCATCAACCAGCGAGAAATCAATCTGCTCATTCTTGATATACGATTCGTGAAGCCAGCCACCCTGGTCGTAGTATTCATCGGGAAAGTTGAAATAGTGTCCGCATTCGTGCGCTTCCACGTTTGCGTCCGGATAGTCGTAAATTTTTTTGTCAATTTTGTATTTATACTGTTCCCCCCACGACCCCGTGTCCGCCCGAAGTACCTGGGGAAACAGTTTGAGTGATACGTGGGGGCTAAAGCCGGGAATGGGCGTACCCCTGATCGACACACGAAGATCGACCCTGAATTTGACATTTACCCGGCATCCGCACGCTGCACCTTTCGCACATCCGTCCAGGACCAGTTTGTAGCCGCCCTGGTTCAGCACCGCCTCGATACGGCTGATTAGCTTCTTGACATCGAATTGTGAGCCCACCGCATCGCGGTAATCCATTTTTACTCCATCGACTATGGAACCGGGCGTCATCTGAGAGTGGGCGGAATACTCATAGGGGACCGTCGTTTTGTCGGCACGCATCGATGTATCGCGCGCGCCATTCAGATCCACAGGAAACAGATCCATCGGAACCAGCATGGCCCGAACCGTGCAGGTTATCGTCTTATCCTGCGTGCTGTATGCGAATTCAAACTTCGAGTCCCTGGAACCACCGCCCCTAAACCATATAGCACCGTCCGCGCTCTTCCACGGCTTACGAGTTTTCAGCATGCCCAAATACGATGTAGCTTCAATATGCTGTTTTACCTCGGCCTTCAGGTCCGGGATTTTCCAGCCACACGGAGCAGCGCTCACCAGCTTGATGGGGTCGGGCGAAATGTAGGTCTGCTTCTGGTCGTCGGGGTTGTCCAGTTTGACCTTGACTTTAGGAATCGCTGTATCGACATTCGATGGCTTGCCGTCGAACGGCGGAAAATCACCAGTACCCGCGTCGGGCGCAGGAGCAACCGCCCCTGTATTCGCCAGCGACTCCCACTGCGAGGCGTCCGGTGCAGGCGCTGGCGGTGCAGGCGGCGGGACGAAATCCGGGTTGGTACGCCACACTTCGCACTGTGTCGTGTACGGCACGAACTGTGGTGCGAATGCCGCGCCGCCCAGGTCCATCTGCGCGGGTCCGGTCTTTTTGAGGCCACTTGTCCTGAACACGGCACCACCCCGCGAGCCGAATTCGATAGCCCCCGGCGTCATACGCAGGTAGGAGCCGCCCACATTCAGCACAATTTCCTTCGATGACTTCACGTGCAACACGCCATCCACCGTCTGCATCGTCATGTCGCCCTGCGACGCGAACTGCATACGGCCACGCTGGGCCTGCGCAACGAAGTCCCCCGCTGCCGTGATGAGGCGCATGCCCTTCTGCGAGAACATCGACAGCAGGTCGCCTGCTGCGACGGTAAAGCGCCTGAGCGTACTGAAATGCACGCCTTTCTTTGCGCTGCCGATGATAGGGCCGTCTGCGGCCACATGTACGCCGCCTCCCGAGGCGATACCGACCGGACCGGGACCGGTCACCAGCACGCCTGGCTTCTTCAGCTCCTTCAGGCCGTCATGGATCGCCTGCTGTGCGTCAAGATCGGCGGGCGATGCTTTCGACGCCTCCGCAGAACCGGCAAGTGACTTGACGAACACCTGGTGATCCGTCAGTTGCGCGTCCGTCTCGTCCATGGCGAGCACCTTGCCGCTTCCGCCTGGCCCGTTGTACGCGGTCACCATCACGCCCGCGCCGCCCCGGTCAACCAGATGGCCTGACGTGCGCAGTTCCGCCCCCGCACCTCTCGGCTTCAGATCACCATCCGGTATGAAGCCCAGGTTGAGCTGCGAGCGGCCCGAGTGCTCGGTACTGAGTTCGATGCCTTCCTGCCCCTGCCAGTCATCGAACCAGAGGTTGTTGCCCGAGCGCGTGCGTATCTCGTTGCGCGATATGCGTCTGCGCGAACTGTTGATAAGGTCCGGGTTCACGCTGTTTGGCAGGAATGCCAGCGCGAACGGCTTGTTGGGGTTGCCTTCATAGAAGCCCGCTACACCGTGATCGCCATCCACGGGCGGCATGTTCAGTCCCGAACGGTCCTTGCTGGCGAAGGGTTTGGCCATGCGTAACGGGACACTCTCCCCACCCTTCGGCCAGTTGCCGAAGTCACAGTGAAAGCGCACGATAATTCGCCCCTCTGCATCCAGATACGGATACCTGTATCTGTCCGGTGACGTGACCGTGAATCCCAGCGTGTGAATACGCGGCCATTTCGACTCGTCTATCGGCAACCGGTAAGGCCGCCCAGCAGGGATCGCGCGGAAGCTGTTGCAGTAGTTCTGGTTGCGTGCGCCGCGATGCACCGTCTTCCAGACGAACAGTCCTTCCTTGGTGTCGATTGCGGCGTTGTCGTCCATTGCGTCAAGCATGTCCGGCTTCACGATGCACCCTGGCCGGATCGACGGCATCGTGGACTTCCCCTTGCAGGTGACCTGATGCGCCCGCGCCGCTTCGTGCCGCAGCACCGCCTCACGCTTCGCGCCTGCCGCATCCGCGTGTTGGGTGCCCCAGACCATGGGCGTGCCCATCATCGTCCCGGTTTCCTGCTCGATGCTGAACTCGTTGCGTGCCCGCCCCTCTTCGCGAAGGACCGTCGCGGCATTCTCCGGGTTGTAGTCCGCCACGATGAACGACTCGGGCACGGTGCGCGTTCTGACCTTCAGCGAGAGGATCGTCTCGCTGAACGTGTTCAGCAGCCCCGAAGGAGGGAGATTCGGCAATTCGATGGCCGGACGCGTATAGCCGTCGATGTCATCGGCAATCACCAGAACCTCGCCGTGCTTGCCCTCTTCCATGAACCAGAACAGGCCCGCCTGCTCCATTTCAAGCCGGCAATCGGCCAGGTCGCCCATGTTGTACTGGAAACGGAACGGGTGCCTCGGGTGCTTGCGCCGCAGGCGCTGCTCGACCTGTATCCACGGACGTATGCCGTTGCGTTCGATGACCTCCTGGATGATGTCCGCGGATGTGCGGTTCTGGTACGTCGCGCAGTTGCCCGGTCCGTCAAGCATCCCCAGGCGCTGGCGGATTTCTACACGATAGCTGCAGCCGTCACGCGAACGCGAGACTGATCCGACGCGCGAAACGAACCCCCGGAATTCGCGAACCGGTGCCGCTTCTTCGGTGTGGAACGTGAAGTCCGCCCACTGCCCGAGGATATCCCTGCGCGACACCGGCTCCGATGTGAAGACCAGTGCCGTGATCCTGTACGGCTTGCACACCTCCTCCCGTACTTCCCATTCGATTACCGACACCTCGGGCAGCGGCCGTTGTTCCTCTCCTCGTGGTGCCCTGTCGTTCGGGTAACGCCGGTTCAGTTTGATATGCGCCGACTGTCGACCCGTCAGATTCGTCTCAAGACGATCAGATTCCGCCATAGTTACCTGCCTGGTTCGTTATCAGGATTCCGAACTTTCTGGCCGGTAAGCCAGAAGCGCTTCCGGCCCATCTGTCGCCAAATTCGAACCTCTGATGGTTTGACAAGCTGGCGCGCGGCTCAATAGGACAAGTTCTAAAAAGAGGGCACTTTCATGCGCGGTGAATAGCTTTCACGAGAACATTGAAAACCTTGACGGCGGTCAATGATGCTTCCGCTCAGCGTCCGGGAGGCAACTTGTCCCAGTTTTGCCATATGCGAGAGTAACCGCCTCAGTCAGGACGACAGAGATCAGCAGACCAAGCCCCGGTGGCATCTCAAGCAGAGTCCTACCCATCACCCAACGGTGTCTTATATTTTTCGGGGAACACACGCATCCGGTTGGATAGTCTCCAGCGAGCGCTGGATGGATGCGATGAATGGCAACGGACAGGGTTGCATGACGCGTACCGACCCTGGTCGGCACGCGGACCTACAACGTATTTGCTACCGCCACTTGCCGTCAAGCAACATGCAACGGTGTGGCGCGATGGCAGGGCGCTTGGACCACGCGCCCCTTGCGTCCTCACTCCGCCGGCCGCAGCTTCTTCACCTCGGCGTCCGACGGCTGCACGCTCGCGCCGTCAATGTAGCGATACGACGTCATCACGCCCTTGCCGTCCTTCAACCCCGTCACGCCGACATAAGCGCCCATGGTCGACTGATTGTCCTGCGCACGATAGGTGATCGGCCCGAACGGCGTCTCCACGCCCAAGCCCTTGAACGCTGCCGCGAGCTTGTCGGTATCGACGGAACCGGCCTTCTTGATGCCTGCCGCGATGGACATCAGCGCCGAGTAACCGACCACCGAGCCGAGCCGCGGATAGTCGTGATACTTGGCCTGATAGGCCTCGACAAACTTCCTGTTCGCGGGCGTGTCGATCGAATACCACGGGTAGCCGGTCACGATCCAGCCGGTCGGCGCCTCGGCGCCAAGCGGATCGAGATAATCCGGCTCGCCGGTCAGCAGCGACACCACCGTGCGGTCCTTGAAGAGGCCACGCGTATTGCCCTCGCGCACGAACTTGCCGAGGTCGGCGCCGAACAGCACGTTGAAAATCGCGTCGGGCTTTGCGTCCGCGATCGCCTGCGTGACCGCGCCCGCATCCACGTTGCCGAGCGGCGTGGCCTGCTCCGCGACGAACTGCACGTCAGGCTGCGCGGCGGTGAGGAGCTTCTTGAACGTGGCCACCGCCGACTGGCCATACTCGTAGTTCGGATAGACGAGCGCCCAGCGCTTCTTCTTCAGCTTGGCCGCTTCGGGCACAAGCATCGCGACCTGCATGTACGTGGACGGACGCAAACGGTACGTGTATTTGTTGCCGTCGGCCCAGACGATCTTGTCGGTCAGCGGTTCGGCTGCCAGGAAGAACATCTTCTTCTGCCTGGCGAAATCAGTGAGCGCGAGACCCGTGTTCGACAGGAAGCCGCCGAACAGCAACTGCACCTGCTCGCGCGCGATCAGCTCCTGCGCCACGCGAATGGTGTCGCCGGGGTTGCCGTTGTCGTCGCGCGAAACGACTTCGAGCTTCTTGCCGAGCACGCCGCCCGCGCCGTTGATCTGCTCAAGCGCCAGATTCCAGCCGTTTTTGTAAGGCCCGAGAAAGGCCGGCTGCGCCTTGTAGCTATTGATTTCCCCGATCTTGATGGTCTGCTCAGCGTTTGCGCCGAGGGCGGCGAATGAAAGAACCGTCGATAGCGTAATGCGAGAGATCCATCCTGCGCGCGTGGTCATGCGTTTCTCCGTATCAAAGGGATTGCGGGAATGCGTTGGTTTTCTAACGGGCTGTCCGCCCCGTCCATCTTTGCGCGCCCTCGTTCGCACGCTCACTCGGCGCGCGGCATTGCGCGAATCCGAGCGACGCTCGCCGTCACGTCCTGCCAGGCAGGCTTGCCGCCCGCGAATTGCTGGCGCAGATACGACACGAGCTCGGCGACCTGGGCGTCGTTGAAACTGTCGCGATATGCCGGCATCGTACCGAGTTCGGGCCGAGCAGGCGAGCCGATGCCGTCGAGAATCACGCGAATCAGATTATCGGGCGTCGCGCTATGCACGTTCGTGTTGAGCGCGAGCGACGGGTGCGCGCCGAACAGTTGCGGCCCGCTGCCAGTGTGATGACATGCCGCGCAGGCGCCGTCGAAAAGCCGCGCGCCCATGCCCGACGGCACGCCGCGAATCGTGCTGGCCGCTTCGTATTGACGCGCCATCGCCGCCACATCGACGTTGGGCTCGACCGGGCTAAGCGACGCGAGATACGCCGCCATTGCGCGAATGTCGCTATCGGGCAGCGCAGCGAGATCAGCGACGACGGGCGCCATCGGCCCCGCGGCCACGCCATGCAGCGGCGCGTGACCAAAGCGCAGATAGCTGAACAGTTCGTCCTCGGTCCATGGCACCGGGGAGTTCGACAGCGACGACAACGCGGGCGCCTCCCAGCCTTCCGCGCTGCCGCCGCCCATGAAAGCCGCCCCGGTCTTCTCGGCGCCGAATGCATTGCGCGGCGTGTGACAGGCGCTGCAATGCCCAAGGCCATTGACGAGATACGCGCCGCGATTCCATTGCGCGCTTTGCACCGGACTCGCGGCGAACGTATTGCGCGCGAGAAAGAGGCCATTCCAGGCAGCCATCAGCGGACGCGCACTGAACGGAAACGGCAGCCTCGTTTCCGGCGGACGGAAGCGCACAGGCGTTTGCGACATCAGGTAGGCGTACAGCGCTTTCAGGTCGTCGTCGGAAGTATTTTTGAATGATGTGTACGGGAATGCCGGATACAGCCGATGTCCGTCGCGGCTGATGCCCTCGCGCATCGCCCGAATGAACGCTTCGAGCGACCACGAACCGATGCCCGTTTGCGCATCGGGCGTGATGTTCGTGCTGTAGACGGTGCCGAACGGTGTTTCCAGCGGCTTGCCGCCGGCGTTCGGCACGCCGTTGCGCGCGGTATGGCACACCGCGCAATTGCCGAGCGACGCCAGCACCTTGCCGCGCGCGATCAATTCGGGAGCGAACGCACTAGCAAGCGGCGGCGCAATCGGCGCAATGGGCTGCGGCGCAAACGACAGCGCGCCGAGCCAGCCCGCCGCGCCTGCCGCGAACGCACCTAGAAAACCGAGCCGCCAGCGCTTTTTCCGGCGCGCGGCGGCCTCCTCGGCTTTCGCATCGGCGAGCGCTGCGCGAATCGTCTCGGGCGTGAACGGCGGCCTGCGAAAACGCACGCCGGTTGCGTCGTACAACGCGTTCGCAATTGCGGCCGCCCCGGGCAGCGAGGCCGACTCGCCCGCACCCATTGGCGGCTCGCCGTGCCGCGGCATCATCACGACGTCGATCACGGGCACCTCGCGGAACGTGAGGATCGGATACGCGCCCCACTCCTGGCTCGTCACCGCGTTGTCGCTAAACGTCACGCGTTCTTTCAGCGCGCGGCTCGTCGCCTGGATCACGTTGCCGTGAATCTGGTGACGCACGCCGTCGGGGTTGATCGTCGTGCCGTTGTCCTGACCGACCACGACGCGCGTCACCGCGAGTTCGCCGCTTCTGCGATTGACTTCCACGTCCGCGACCCACGCGCACCATGCCGCGCCGAAGCCGGGAAACTTGCTGTGCACATAGCGCGCGTAGGCAATGCCGCGGCCGCGCGCTATGTCACCGTCTTCGCGCGGCTCGCCGGTTGCGGTTTGCCGCGACCGCGGCTGCCAACCCGCACGGTCCGCGACCGCCCTGACCAGCTCGGCCGCGCGTGGATCGCCCAAATGCTTCAGGCGAAACTCGACGGGATCGGCGCCGGCCTCAACAGCGAGTTCGTCGATGAACGACTCGTGAGCAAAGGTGTTGGGCAACGCGGACACGCCGCGCAACCAAGAGGCGCGCACGATAGGTGGCGTGTCGTCGCAGACGATGCTCATCGCGCTGAAGTCGTAGGGCGGGACAGCCGTGCGATCGCCCATTTCGAATACCTGCGGCTGCGCTGAGAGTGCGCCGGTCAGCAATAGCGCCAACGTAGGCGCATCGTTCGATGGATAACGCGTCGCGAATTCGTAAGCCGCGAGTTCGCCTTCCGCGCTCAAAGCGCCGCGCACGTCCATCAATTGCGCTGCGCCCTTCGGCTCCCATGCATGCTCGTCCTCACGCGACAGTTGCACGCGAACCGGCGCGCCCGTCGCACGCGAGAGCAAGGCGGCGTCCGCGGCGACGTCGTCTGCACAATTGCGGCCGTAGCAGCCTGCCGCGTCCATGCGCACGATCTCGATCTGCGCTTCATTCATTGCCAGCAGCAACGCGAGATCGGCACGCAGCGAATGAGGGTTCTGGGTGCCGGACCACACCTTCAATGCGCCCTCGCGATAGTCGGCCACGGCGCACGAAGGCCCAATCGACGCATGCATCTGAAACGGCCATACGTATGTGCGATTCAGCGTGCGGGCCGGGTCGCGTGCAAGCGCCGTGTCGACATCGCCATCGATCACGAGGTCGCGCCGCGTGGCCGGATTGGCACGCAGCGCGGCTTCCACTTCTTCGCTGGTTTCGAGCGGCGGCAGAGGCGGGGTGCTTTTCCATTGCACATCGAGCCGTTTCGCGGCCTGCTGCGCGACTTCCTCGCGCTCCGCCACGATGCCGACGAAGTCGCGAATCACCACGACCTTGACGATGCCGGGCAGATTGCGGATCGACTCTTCGTCGACACCCAGCAGACTATTGCCGACGAAATCGCCCTGCGCAACGCCCGCATACGGCGGACGCACGACGCGCCCATGCAGCATGCCGGGCACGCGCACATCGTGCACGAAGCTCGATTCGCCGGTTGCCTTCGCGGGAATATCGACGCGCGGCGCGTTTTTGCCGACCACCGTGTATGTGTTCGGGTCTTTGAGAGGCGCGTCGGTGCGCAACTGCAATTCGATGCGTTGTCCGGCGATCAGCTCGCCGTAGCCGATGCGTTTGACGCCAACGCCAGCGCTTGCACTCGTGCCATCGCGTCCGAACACGATGCCGTCGCGAACAGCGAGCTTTTCCACGCCGACGCCAAACCGCACGGCCGCTTGCGCGATGAGCCACTGCCGGGCCTGCGCCGCGGCATGCCGCAAAGGCACGGCCGTGATCTGCAGCGTGGCGCTGGCAATCGTCGGCCCCTGATTCGGCGTCTCATTCGTGTGGCCAAGCACGATCGACACGCGCGTCAAAGGCACATCGAGTTCTTCGGCGACGATCTGCGCAAGCGCGGTGCCGATACCCGTACCGAGATCCACATGGCCATTGAAAGCAATCACGCTGCCGTCGTCGCGCACAGCGAGGAACATGTCCGCCTCTGTGGGCACAAACGACGAACGCGAGCCGGGTTGGCCGACCGCCGGCTTGACCGGAGCTTGCGGCGGCCGCGTGACGATCAGCACGCTCTGCGCGTCGTAGAGTTGCTTGCGCGACGGCGGCGCGGCGCGTCGATCCACGCTGAAGTCCGGTCCTGTCATGCATGCGCCCCTTCATCGCCTGCTTCGCGCGAGCTTTTCTGCATCGCGAGCAGGTCGGCCGCGCGCTGCACCGCGCGCATGATCTCGACATGCGTGCCGCAACGGCACAGGTTGCGCGACAACTCGCGGCGAATCGTCTCGACGCTCGGATGCGGATCGCGTTCGAGCAGCGCCTTGGTCGTCATGATCATGCCGCTCAGGCAATAGCCGCATTGCGCGGCCTGTTCCTCGATAAACGCCTGTTGCACCGGATGCAGCGCGGCCCGCGTGCCCAGCCCTTCGAGCGTGGTGATCTCGTGGCCCAGCGCCACCTTCGCGGTCGTGACGCAGGCGCGTGTCGGCATGCCGTCGAGCAGCACCGTGCATGCGCCGCACTCGCCCAGTCCGCAGCCGAATTTCGGCCCATTGAGTGCGAGGTCGTTGCGCAGCAGATAAAGCAAAGGCGTGTCCGCCGACGCGCTCACAAGATGCGTCGCGCCGTTGACCTTCAGCGTAAGCGGCGCGGGCCCGTTCATGTGCGCACCGGCCGTGCCGTGCAAAGTGGACGAAGTGCATTCATAGCACTACCGGCACTTCGGTAGCGGGCGGCGTGTTGCGGCTGCGCCGGCAGCGGATCAAGCCGTCGATCATCACCATGCCCACGCCAGGAATATCGCCGAGTTGCACGCTTTCGAGCAGCGTATCCGCAGCCGTGTGTTGCGCGCGGTCCATGAACACCAGATCGGCGGGACGGCCTACTTCGATCAGCCCCTGGCGCAGGTTGCGTTGGCGCGCGGTGTTGCCTGTGGCAAAGCAGAACGCGATTTCCGCGGGCACGTCCGCGAGACTCGAAATGAGCGCGATCATGCGCAGGATGCCGAGCGGTTGCACGCCGGAACCCGCAGGACTATCGGTGCCGAGAATGATCCGGTGCGGGCATTTCAATTCGACGGCATGACGCGCCGTCAGCAATGCAATGCGTTCGTTGCCGTTATGGACGATTTCCAGCGCGCGGCTCGACTGCTCGCAGAGATCGCAAACATGGCGATAAGACAGCGACGTATGCCCGCCGTTGATATGGCCAATCACGTCCGCATCGGCCGCGAGCACGACGTCGCGGTCGATCAGCCCCGAGCCTGGAATGGACGGGCCGCCCGTATGAATCGTGCTTTGAATGCCGTACTTGCGCGCCCACGCGACCATCTGCGCGGCTTCCTCGCCGGCCTTCACGCTGCCCAGGCCCACTTCGCCAAGCAGCTTCACGCCCGCTTCGGACAGTTCCTTGAAATCTTCCTCGACCATGCCCTTTTCGATTACCGGCGCGCCCGCCATCACCTTGACGCCCCCGCCGACGCCCGCGCCGCGCATGCCTTCAAACGAACGCTGCGCGGTAATGGCGAGCGCTTTCACGCCGAGCACATCTTTCGGACGACCAGGCAAATGCACTTCGCCGGCCGAGATCATTGTTGTCACGCCGCCGTTCAGATTCGATTCGATCCAGCCGAGCTGATTCTGACGCGGCGTCCAGTCGCCGAATACCGGATGCACGTGCGAGTCGATCAGCCCGGGCGCAACGGTGGTGCCTTTGCAATCGACAGTGGTCCGCGCGCCTTCCAGGTCGCAGTCCTTCTCCTTGCCCACTGCAACGATCACGCCGTCGTCGATCACGAGCGTATTGGCGTCGAGAATCGGCTGATTGATGTCGCCGGATAACAGCAGGCCGATGTTGGTTACCGCGACCTTGCCCGACAAGCCTGTCAACGTCTCTGCTGCCATCTGCTTCTCCTTGTGCAACGACGGTTGGATCACACGCTCAGATAAGCGCGCCTCACTGTTTCGTTCTTCGCAAGTTCGCCAATGGTGCCGCTAAAGCGGATCTGCCCTTTTTCGAGCACATACGCGCGGTCGCTCACCAGTTCCGCAAAGTGCAGATTCTGTTCGGACAACAGAATAGACAGCCCCTCGCGCTTCAGCTCAAGAATCATGTTGGCCATCTGTTCGACGATCACGGGCGCGACGCCTTCCGACGGTTCATCGAGCAGCACGAGATACGGATTGCCCATCAAGGTGCGCGACACCGTGAGCATCTGCTGCTCGCCACCGCTCATCTGCCCGCCGGGGCGCCTGGGCATTTCGCCAAGATTCGGAAAGAGGCGGAACAGCTTTTCCGGCGTCCATTGCGGCGCGCCTTCGCGCGGCGGCTGGCGGCCCGTGTCGAGGTTTTCCATCACTGTCAGGTCCGCGAATACGCGCCGGTCTTCCGGAACGAAGCCCATGCCCATGCGCGCGATCTTGTACGGCGGCAAAGCGGCGATGTTCTGCCCGCGAAACGTGACCTGGCCTTGGCGACGCGGCAGCAAACCCATGACCGCTTTCATGGTGGTCGACTTGCCCGCGCCGTTGCGGCCCATCAACGCGACCACTTCGCCGCGCCCGACTTCCAGGCCGACGTCGAAAAGAATATGCGCGCGCCCATAAAACGCGTTGAGGCCAGCGACTTTCAGCATCGGCTCGCTCATTGCAGGACTCCTTCACCGGCGCGACCGCCTGCCGTGTCGTGCAGCGCCGCATGCGGCTGAAACGTCCTGCCGGTGCCGAAATACACTTCCTGCACGCGCGGGTCGTTGCGGATCGTGTCGCCGTCGCCTTCGGCAATCAGTTTGCCGCGCGCGAGCACGATCATGCGGTCGGCGTAGGCGAACACTACGTCCATGCTGTGCTCGGTAAACAGCACGCCAATCTGCTGCTCGGCGACGAGCCGTCTGGTCAGCGCCATCAGTTCGTTGCGCTCCTTTGGCGCCATGCCGGCAGTGGGCTCGTCCATCAATAACAGCTTTGGGCGGTTCGCGAGCGCAATCGCCAGTTCGACCCGTTTCACGTCGCCATATGCGAGCACGCCGCATGCGCGGTTGGCGTCGGCGGCCATGCCGACCTGTTCGAGCAGTGCGAAGGCCTCATCGGCATAGCGCGAGCCTGCGGGCTTCCAGAGGCCGAAGGTTTTGCGTTCGCGCGACACGAGAGCCATCTGCACGTTCTCCAGCACGGTCATCGAATTGAAGGTCGCGGCAATCTGGAAAGTGCGGCCTACGCCGAGCCGCCAGATGTCGCGCGGACGCATGCCGACGAGCTCATGTCCGTCGAAACGGATAGAGCCCGATGAGGGCGCTAGTTGTCCATTCACCATGTTGAAGCATGTCGACTTGCCCGCGCCGTTCGGGCCGAGCAGCGCGAGAAGCTGACCGGCTTCGAGCGTGAACGACACGTTGTCCACTGCCTTCAGTCCTCCGAACGACTTCGAGAGGCCGGACACTTGCAGCAAGCTCATAGCCCCTCCTTGATCGCCGTGTGTTGCGAAGCGGGCGCAGCGGTTTTCTCCGCGTTGTCGCGGGCGTTGGTGTCGTCGCCGAAACGCTCGCGGATGAAACCGACAATGCCCTGCGGAAATGCGATCACGAGCAGCAGAATTGCGAAGCCGAGCAGCGCCTGCCAATAGTCCGTCTGCCGCGCAACGGTGTCCTGCAGCCACGTAAACACGGCTGCGCCGACAATCGGCCCAGTGAGCGTTTGCAAACCGCCGAGCAACACCATGACGAGACCGTCGACGGAGCGGCTCACGCTAATCACTTCCGGCGAGATCGTGCCCTTGGAGAACGCATACAAGGAACCCGCGAGTCCGCAGAACAGCGACGCGATTACGAACGCCGCCCACTGCACGCGCTTCACGTCGATGCCGATAGCCTCAGCTCGCAGCACGGAATCGCGCGACGCACGCATCGCATAACCCAGCGGCGAAAACAGCATGCGCCGCAACAGCCATACGCCGATCACCGCACACGCGAGCGCCAAGTAATAAAACGCGACTGGAGACGAGAGCCAGTCAGCCGGCCACAAACCGAGAATGCCGTTGCTGCCGCCTGTCACATCGTCCCATTGGAAAACGACCGACCACACGATCTGCGCGAACGCGAGTGTCAGCATCGCGAGATAGACGCCCGAGAGGCGCACGCAGAACCAGCCGAATACCAGCGCGCCTCCCACTGCGAGAAGCGGCGCCAGCAGCAATGCGGCTTCCATCGGCAGGTTCAGTACCTTGAGGAACAGCGCCGCGCCATATGCGCCGAGCCCGAAGTAGGCAGCGTGGCCGAACGAATGCATGCCGCCCGGCCCCATGATGAAATGCAGGCTCGTTGCAAACAGAACGGCGATCAGTATCTCCACCAGCAGCACCGGCATATAGGGGAATGCATTGGCCGCGAGCGGTGCAAGCAGCAGAACCAGCAGCACGATTGCGGCCAGCCATTTGACGCGTTTTCCCGCGGGACGCAAGGGCGTTTCGGGCGCTGCCATGCCGCGCACCGCGGCGCTCGCGCGGCCGAGCAGACCCCACGGCCGCACGACCAGCACCACAGCCATCACGACGAATTCCGCGACCAGCGTGAAGCGGCTCAACGACAGGCCGACGCCGAAAATCGTCACATGTCCAATGCCGATGCACAGCGCCTTGATCTCCGCGATGATCAGCGCGGCCACGAATGCGCCCGGAATCGAGCCCATGCCGCCGACCACCACGACCACGAACGCATTGCCGATTGTCTCGAGATCGAGTGAGAGATTCGCCGACATACGCGGCCCTTGCAGCGCGCCGCCCAAACCCGCGAGAAACGCGCCGACGAAAAACACGCCGGTGAACAGCCACGCCTGATTGATGCCGAGCGCGCCGAGCATTTCGCGGTCCTGCGTCGCGGCGCGCACGAGCGTGCCCCAACGCGTGCGCGTCAACGCATACCAGAGCAGCAGCAACACGACTGGGCCGATCACGATCAACGCTATGTCATAAGTCGGCAGCGGATGGCCGAGGAAATTCACTGCGCCCGCCAGATGCGGCGCGCGCGGCCCAAACAGATCTTGCGGCCCCCACAGCCATAGCGCGGCGTCGCGAAAGATCAATACGAGCGCGAACGTGGCGAGCAGATGAAACAACTCGGGCGCCTGATAAATGCGCCGCAGCACGATGACTTCGACCAGCGCGCCGAGCACGGCGACCACGACTGCGGCGGCCAGCACGGAAAGCCAGAAGCCGCCGGCCGTATGCCCGAAGCGGCTCGCGATGCTGTACGCAACGTAGATGCCGAACATGTAGAACGAGCCGTGCGCGAAATTGACGATGCGCGTCACGCCGAAGATCAACGACAAGCCAGCGGCGACCAGAAAGAGCGTCGACGCATCGGCGAGTCCGTTGACCAGTTGTACCAGCAAATTCGAAAGCATCGAGACCCTCGGCAGCTTGCCGACCGCCCGCACGCGCGATATCCGTGCGGCCGGGCCAGCAGACGTTGCAGCACGTGCGGCACCGTGCTCGCACGCATCAACGGCAGCACACTACCTGAAAGAAATCCCTTGTGGGGACCCGCGAAACAAATGCATGCCGACCTCAGCGCAAACCATCCTCGCCCTTGATCTCGTTCGCCTGCAATCCGCCGATGCGCGGCAACGGCCGGCCGGAAGCCGTCACCGCGACGGCGACGACAATTTCATTCGCGCGCGGCGCGTCGGACACGCGCGCCTCGATCGCGTCGAAATGACTGCGCACGAAAGCCGCATCCTTGTGACCAAGCGGGACGTCGATGGCGGTGCCGAGCGTGCCCATTTTTTTCGCCGACGGCACGAGCGCCGCGCCCTTCTCCACCGCTGCGCGCAGCGGCGCGCCGAGCTTCGGATGCAGAATCGCCGCGGCATGCTCGAGTTCGCCGGCCTCCCCGACAATCGCGGCCTTGCCGTAGCTTTGCGCTTCACCTGGTTCGATACCGAGCGCTTCGACGCAGCGCTTGCCGAGCAGCGCGCCGAGTTCTTCGCCTGCATCGATCAGCGCATCGAGCTTCGCCTCGTAGCGGCCTGCATACGGATTGTCGATCACCGCGATAGCGACCGCGCGACGCGCGGGCGGATCGACGTTTTGTCCCATTTCCATGCGTGTTTCGTCTACTTGCACGACCAGCTTGCGAAGCCTGATTGCCATTTCGCTCTCCGAGTTTCGATGTACCTGTCGCTGCATTCAGCGCGTTCCAGTGCGTTTCAAGCAGGTTTCAGCGCAGGCCGTCCTTGCCCACAATCGCCTCTTTGGCGAGTCCGCCGACACGCGCATGCACGCGCTGCCCTGTGCTCATCGCGAGGATGTACACCACTTCGTCCGCGGCGGGCGCGCCCGGCACGCGCACTTCGATGGCGTCGAAGTGACTGCGCACGTAGCTAGCGTTGACGTGCGTGAGCGGCACGTCGAGCGCGCTGGACGGTGCGCCGACTTTTTTCGTCGACGGCACGATGGCATTGGTCGGCACGCCGTTCTTTTCCAGCAACTCCCGCATCGCATAGCCGCCGGGCACATGCCACAACGCGCCGTGTTCCAGTTCGCCGCGCGCGCCGACAATCGCGCCCTTGCCGTAGCCTTCTATCGACGAGTGCGGAACCGCCATTGCCGCCAGCAGCCGTTGCGCCATATCGAAACCGATGGGCTTGAGCGCTTCCATTGCGTGTTCGATTTTCGGCTCGTAACGGCCTGCAAACGGGTTGGTCATCACGGCGACAATCGCGCCGCGCCGCAGCGGCTTCTCGGGCGCGGGCCCGAACTCGTGGAAGATGTCTTCGACGTGCGTCAGCACGCGGCGTATTTCGAACACGGAGCCTCCGTTGTGATGTAAGCGCGTTGCGTCGTGGTGAGCAATGCGCCTGTGCGTTGCATGCCGACTGTCCGCACGCGTCCTTGCAGGAACAATGCGGCGCCTTCTATCAGACCGCGCTCCAGCAAACGCTGCGCGGTTTCGACGCCGCGTGCAAGCGCGAAATCCACAAGCGGCTCTGGGAGTGAAGGAACGTCCACGGTGACGAGCTGATCGCCCAGGTCAGTATCGTCCTTCAGCGACGAAGCCGGCATGCGGACGATGCCGGCATGATCAAGGTTCACCGCGTTCGCGATCATCGTCGCGGCGGCGTCCGCGCTTGCCGCTTCGCGCGCGAGCACGGTCACGCTGTCGGCGATACCAAAGCTGAAACTGCGGCCGCGCCAGCCGCTCGTCGCTATGCCGCGAATGGCCATGGGCGCATCCAGCGTGAGATTCGCGTCGAGCGCGAGGCCGTTCGCAAGCTGCATTTTGTCGAGCGATTGCGACAGATCGGCAAACACGCCTACACGATACTGCCGGCCTTCGGTCAGATGAAACGCAATGTCCCCGCCATTGTTGATGTACGCCCGGGCGACGCCTTCTCTTGCGAACGCGCCTATCAGTTCGTCAGCGACGCTGCCTGCAACGGCGGCCATCGGTGTGATAAACCGTGCTCGATATGGGTAGCACGCGGACCACATGCGGCGCGCCACCGTGCCTTGCAGCGCGCATTCGTTGAAGGCCGCATCGGCGGGCAACGGTTGACGCAGTAGTTTCAATTCGCCGACGAGCTCGGGCAACACGTCGACAAACCGCGTCCAGCATGCCGCATAAGCCGATTGCAGCGCCGCGGGCTCGCCGTCGGCGCTGAGAATCAGGTCGATCGGGCCATGCTGCCAATGCCAGCGCGTCGCGTCGATACGTGTGCGGGTCGGGTTCATCGCGTGATGTGGGCCAAGTGGTTGTGCGGATCAGCCGAGCATGGGCGGCACGGCCGGCGGCCACGGATTGTCCGGATTGCGCGCCACGATGCGGCGGGCGAGCGGCGCGCCTTCCGTGTGATCGGGACCGCTCGCCAACACACTCTCCAATGATCTCACTGCATCCAGATGGCCGCCAAGATCGCGATAGGCGTCGTAGGTCATCGTGAATTCGATTGGCGCGACAATCGCCGGTGTGGGCACTGTACCGAACGAACGGTCGGGCATGCGCGATACGTCGACCATCACGGTGATGCCGCCGCCGGGCCACACATAAGCCGGCGCGCCCCCGCAGGTCACGTTCACCAGTTTCTGCTTGATGGCACGCGTGAGCAGCACCGGGTTTTCAGTCGCGCCCGCGCGCAGACTTCCGCCCGCGCCGCCGAGAAACAGTACCGTGGCAAGCGAAGGTTCGCAGTTCTCGCCGATCCGTTCCACCGTGCGACGCACCGCCTCCGGCATGGCCGCGATGCGCGGCACGAGATCATGGTCGAGTTGGTACCACTGCGCGTGTTCGCCGGTGGTCGACACCATCAGCAGGCGCATTCCGGGTTTCGCGACTGCGGGATCGAAGCCTTCGACAATCGCCAGGGGATCCTGAATATCCGTGCCGCCCCAGCCGATGCCGGGGTTCGCCACCTGGAAATAGCGGCCGGGTGTCGACTTGCGTCCGCGAATCCTGATGCCCGAGCGCGTCATGCCGAGGCAGCGCCCTGCCTGATGTTCAGTCAGCACGCCGGTGATGTGATCGTCGACCACGACGACTTCGTCGGCATGGCCGAACCATTGTTTGGCGAAAATACCGATGGTCGCGGAGCCGCAGCCCACGCGCATTCGCTGCTCCTCGACACCGTCGACCACCGGCGCCGCGCCCGCGCGAATCACGAGGCTTGCGCCACCGTCTATGCTGAGTTCCACCGCCCGCTTGTTGCCGAGCGCGAGCATCATGTCGCAGGTCACGCGGCCTTCTTTCTTGCTGCCGCCGGTTAAATGATGCACGCCGCCGAGACTCAGCATTTGCGAACCGTATTCCGCTGTCGTCACGTGACCGACAATCTCGCCCTGGCAACGCACATTCGCCTGTTCGGGTCCGAGAAAGCGGTCCGTGTCGATCTTTACCTTGAAGCTGCAATAGCTGAAGATGCCTTCCGTGACGACCGTGACCATGTCGACGTCGTCGAGCTTCGAGCCAACGATAAAAGGCGCGGGTTTGTAGTCGGGATACGTGGACGATGCGCCCACGCCGGTCACGAAGAGCGCTTCGTCGGCGGCATGATCCTGCGTTTCGGACGGCGCCGCAAATTCAATGGCGGCCTCCGCGCTATTCGAGTGCGAACGAGAGTTAGACAGGAACACCACCGGGTCGACGCGAATCAGCCGCCCTTGCGCATTCGCATAACGATCGCAGGCGCCGGTGCGCCCTTCCGATATCTGGCACAGCACCGGGCAGGCATTGCATTCGATCTTGTTCGACGCCATACGCTCGCTGCGCGGCGCCGCCTTCTCGAGCACGGTGGGGCCAGGCGTCGAGGCGATTTCGCCGTCGACGCGCTCCGCACCGAAATCGACCTTCGTATGTTCTGTCATGGTGGGGGTTCCATACGACGACATTACAATCGGTCCAGCCCGGTCGCCGAAAAGCCCCTGTTTCAAGGGTCTTTCGTGTGACTCGCATATTTCCATGTTGCGGTCACTCACCGTTCGTGTAGTATCCGCTACACCAAACTTGTTGGAAATCTACTCGATCAAAATAGACTGCGCAATGAGTTTCCGGTCAGCCAGCGCATGGTGCGCCGCCGCATTCAAAGGCCGATGCCCGCCCGGTCGCCGCTTGATTGGCGCTTGGTTGACGCTTCGTTGCCGCTTTCAATTTACGCCGAAGCTGTGCGCCGTGCATCGCCTGAAAGAGGTCCCGCAGCAGGCAACACGCGCTGTATGATAAGGACGCCTGCATTGCCTCGCGAACCCGGTGCGAGGGTTCGAGCCGTTCAACACACAACGAAGAGATACCACACCGCCATGAGTCCCACCGCCGCCCGCAAGCCGGGCGCCACCGGCATCCGTGCGAAACAGGCGCAGGACACGCGCGCCAAGATTCTGAAAGCGGCAATCAAGGTGTTCGCGAAGCAAGGCTATGCGAGCGGCCGCGTGGAAAGCATCTCGAAGGCCGCGCGCTCGCACGACCGGATGATCTACTATTATTTCGGCAGCAAGGAGCAGCTGTTCGTCGAGGTACTGGAGACGATCTACACGCAATTCAATGAAGCGGAAAGCAAACTCGATCTCGACCTGCAGAACCCGGTGCGTGGCCTCGAACAGATGGTCGAATTCGTCTGGCAGTACTACCTGGATCACCCTGAATTCGTCACGCTGCTGTCAAGCGAGAATCTGCATCAAGGCAAGCACGCGAAGAAGTCTTCGAAGCTGAAGGAGATTTCGGGCTACGCAATTTCTGTCGTGCAAAAACTGTTGGATGCAGGCAAGGCGCAGCATGTGTTCCGCACGGACATCAAAGCGCGCGACGTGTATTTGATGATCGCTTCGCTCGGCTATTTTTATAACGCGAACCAGTACACGTTGGGCGCATTTCTCGGCGAACCGCTAATGGACAAGGCGGCGCTCGCGCATTGGCGCGAAGTGATCAAAGACACTGTGTTGCGCGCGGTGCGGCTGCACTCAACGGCCGACACCGATTCGAATGCCCACGCTGACATAGTCGATGCGGCGAATGCGACCGACGCCGATGCCCACGCAGAAGCCGGCGCACTGGACCACCGCGCCATATGAAAACGCGCGCCGGGCTATCGGCGCGCGTTTTGATTTCAAAGCCTCGATCCGCAATCAAACGCGGCAAAAAACTCAAGGCTTCGCCGCTGCATCGTCCTCGCGGAAAAGTTTATCGGCCAGATGAAAAGCCGAATTCGCGGCCGGCACGCCGCAGTAAATCGCGGTTTGCAGCAGCACTTCCTTGATCTGCTCGCGCGTCACGCCATTGTTTTTCGCGGCACGCAGGTGCAGTGCGAGTTCCTCGCTGCGATTGAGCGCGACCATCATTGCAATGGTCAGCAGACTGCGCGTGTGTCGCGGCAAACCCTCGCGCGTCCACACCTCGCCCCACGCGTAACGGGTAATGAAGTTCTGAAACTCTTCCGTCAGTTCCGTGCGGTTTGCCAGCGAGCGGTCGACGTGCGCGTCGCCCAGCACCGCGCGGCGCACGCCGAGTCCGGCTTCGTAGCGGTCTTCGTCGTTCATTTGGACTCCGTCAAAAAGTCGATGACTGTCTTCGTGAAAGCATCGGCCTTCTCGATGTTGGAAATATGCGAGGCGTCCAGTTCGACGTAACGCGCGCCCGGGACAGCCTGCGCCAGTTCGCGGCCTTGCGCGGGCGTCGCGGCCACGTCATGCGTGCCGCTGATCACCAGCACCGGCAGCTTGATGCCATGCGTTTCGGGGCGCAGATCGGTGGCGTCGATCGCCTCGCAGTTCAACGCATAACCTTCCTTGTCGGTATGCACGAACACGTCGCGGATCATAGCGAACACCACCGGTTCACGCTCGATGTACTCGGCGGTGAACCAGCGCGGCAACACCGCGTCGGCGAGTGCCAGCATGCCTTCGGTGCGAGCGCGCGCGGCACGCGGCACCCACACTTCCGGCGAGCCGATGCGCGCCGCCGTGTTGGCGAGCACCACGCGCTCAAAGCGGCTTGCATGACGCGCGGCCAACGCAACGCCAGTGAGTCCGCCCATCGACACGCCGCAGAAATTCGCGCGCGCGATCTTGAGCGTGTCCATCAGGCCGAGCACGTCGCCCGTCAGATGCTCGATGGTGTACGGTCCTTTCGGCGCTTCCGAATGGCCGTGACCGCGCGTGTCGTAGCGCAGCACGCGAAAGTGCTTCGATAGCGCCGCCACTTGCGGCGTCCACATGGACAGATCGCTGCCGAGCGAATTCGACAGGATCACCCACGGCGCACTGCCGTGGCGGTCGCCGTCGATTCGATAGTGAAGCTCGGTGCCGTTGACTGCGGCGTAAGGCATGCCGTTACTCCTTCGAAATGGTGCGCTGCGAACGCGCGGTATGAAGCGCCAGCGCCGCATCGACAAAAGCGTGCGCCTGGCCGACGTAGTGAGCGGGATCGAGCAGTTGCTTCAGGCGCTCGACAGACAGATGTTCGGTCACAGCCGCATCCGCAGAGAGCACGTCGAAAAGCGTTCGCCCTTCGCGAATCGCCGCTTTCGACGCGCGCTCCACGAGATGATGCGCATTCATCCGGCCGATACTGTCGCCGAGCGCAAGCATCACCGCTTCGCCGAGAATCAGACCATGCGTTATGTCGAGATTCGCGGCAAGGCGCGGCACGTTCACGTTGAGGCCGCTCGCGATCTGCTCGATGTTCGCGAGCGCGCCGCCCGCGAGCCGCGCGAGGTCGGGCAACGCATCCCATTCTGCCTGCCAGCCGCCGAGCGCGCGCTCGTGTTCCTGCACCATGCCCGCGAATACCGTGGCGACCAGCCCCGGCGCGCGCGTGGCAGCCGTGAGCACGGCCGCGCAGCCAACCGGATTGCGCTTGTGCGGCATGGTGGACGATCCGCCTTTGCCGGCGGCGGCGGGCTCCGCGAGTTCGTCTATTTCGGTTTGCATTTGCAGCGAGACGTCGCGCGCAATCTTGCCGAGCGTGCCGATCAGCATGCCGAAGAACGCCGCGGTCTCCGCGATGCGGTCGCGCTGCGTATGCCATGGCAAGGTGGGCACAGTAAGCCCGAGTTCCTGCGCCAGCGCTTGCGTGACTTGCGGCGCGGCAGCGCGCAGACTCGCGAGCGTGCCGGCCGCGCCGCCGAATTGCAGCACGAGCACACGTTCACGCAACGCGTCGAGCCGTTCGCGGTGACGCAGCAACGCATCGAGCCATTGCGCGAACTTCAGGCCGAGCGTAATGGGCAGCGCCTGCTGCAGCCACGTGCGGCCGATCATCGGCGTCGCACGATGCGTGGCCGCGAGTTGTGCGATTGCGTTGCAGGTGGATTGCAAACCGGTGTCGAGCAGCTCGAACGTGTCGCGCAGTTGCAGCACCGTCGCTGTGTCGATAATGTCCTGGCTCGTCGCGCCCCAATGCACAAATTTCGAAGCTTCGGCGTCCGCAGCTTTGACGCGCGCAGTGAGTTGCTTGACGAGGGGAATCGCGAGATTGCCGCCAAGTGCGGCGTCGCGCGCAAGCGCGTCGGCGTCGAGTTGATCGGCGTGGCAAGCAGCCTCGATAGCCGGCACCGCTGCTTGCGGAATCACATTGTGTGTTGCCGAAGCGCGCGCGAGAGCCGCTTCGACGTCGAGCATCCGTTGCAGCGTGGCGCGTGGCGCCCAGATGTCGTTCATCGGCTGCGTGCCGCAAAGAAGGCCGGTCAGCCGGCCGCTGGAGTCGAGCATGATGACTTCGATGATCGAGGGATTCTGACGAATGTAGCACTGTGCGCGGCAACGCGTTGCGCGCCGCGGCATGTGGACCGCGGCGCGCGGACTTCAACGCGCATCGCTAAACGCTACTGCGCTCACGCGGCTCGCGTCGTTTGCGTACCGTCGATCAGCGGTACGCCTGTGAGCTTCAGCAAGGCGTCGAAGTCGATGTCGGAGAAAATCTCGCGCACCACGAGGCCTTGCTCCGTCACGTCGATCATCGCCAGATCCGTGTAGATGCGGTCGACGCAACCTACGCCCGTCACCGGATAGGTGCACTCCGCGGCAATCTTGCTTTCGCCCTGCTTGGTCAGATGCTCCATCATCACGTAGACCTGCTTCGCGCCGATGGCCAGATCCATCGCGCCGCCAACAGCCGGAATCGCGTCCGGCGCGCCGGTGTGCCAGTTTGCGAGGTCGCCCTTCGCCGACACCTGGAATGCGCCGAGCACGCAGAAATCGAGGTGACCGCCGCGCATCATCGCGAACGAATCGGCGTGGTGGAAGAAGGCGCCGCCCGTCAGCAGCGTGACGTGCTGCTTGCCGGCGTTGATCAGTTCGTCGTCTTCCTCGCCCTTCGCGGGCGCGGGGCCCATGCCGAGCAGGCCATTTTCGCTGTGCAGGAAGATTTCCTTGTCGGCGCCGAGGTGGTTTGCAACGAGCGTCGGGACGCCGATACCGAGGTTCACATACGCGCCTTCCGGAATATCCTGCGCAACGCGCTTCGCCATTTCATCGCGGGTCAGTTTCTTCATGTCGGTCTCCGGTTCAGGCAGCGGCGTCGCGCGGATTGGGTTGAGGGGCATGCGCCGCTTGCGGCACTTCGATCACGCGCTGCACGAAAATGCCCGGCGTGACGATGTTTTCCGGGTCGAGCGCGCCGAGCGGCACCACTTGCGACACCTGCACGATCGCGGTTTTTGCCGCGCTCGCCATGATCGGCCCGAAGTTGCGAGCCGTCTTGCGATACACGAGGTTGCCCCAGCGGTCGCCCTTGTACGCCTTGATCAGCGCGAAATCCGCGTGCAGCGGCGACTCGAGCACGTAGTGCTTGCCGTCGATCAGGCGCGTTTCCTTGCCTTCGGCGAGCTTCGTGCCGTAACCGGTCGGTGTGAAGAATCCGCCGATGCCCGCGCCCGCCGCGCGGATGCGCTCGGCCAGATTGCCTTGCGGCACGAGTTCCAGTTCGATCTCGCCGGCGCGATACAGCGCGTCGAACACATACGAATCGGTTTGGCGCGGGAACGAGCAGATGATCTTGCGCACGCGCTTTGCCTTGAGCAGCGCCGCGAGGCCGATATCACCGTTGCCCGCATTGTTGTTGACGATGGTGAGCTCGCGCGCGCCCTGCTCGATGAGCGCGTCGATCAGCTCCGACGGCATGCCGGCGGTGCCGAAGCCGCCGATCATGACGGTCGCCCCGTCGTGGACGTCGGCGACGGCCGACTGCAGTGACTCGAAAATCTTGTTGATCATGTCGAATTTCCTTGTGGGGCGCTACGCGCGCCAGGCGTGGCCGCATGGAGCCGACTTCCTACGGCTCATCGCCTCGTTGTTCGTACAACGAACAGTGATTCGATTAGCGAACGATCTGGCGATTATGGTTGGGCTGGCGCTGTATTGTCAAGGCGCGGACTTTCCCTTAATCATAGGTCTGCGCATGGCGGACCGCGCGCTGCTTGCTCGCGTGCGCCGACGCGGCCACGGTCTGAAACCGCGACAAACCCCACTATCGCGGCCAGGCATTTTTCCGCTACCCTTTATCGACATATTGAATAGCCAACACGGCCGCCGGTCGAACAGCATGTCGGACATCCACCTTGACCTGAACCTTATCCCCTATCTCGTGGCGATGGAGGACACCCGCAACGTGAGCCGCGCGGCCGAGCAGCTCGGCGTGAGCCAGCCGCGTGTGAGCACGGCGCTTGGGCGGCTGCGCGAATATTTCGACGACCCGCTGTTCGTGCGCACGTCCAAAGGCATGGAGCCCACGCCGCGCGCGCTCGCGATCCTGCCCGCCGCGCGCGACGCGCTTCTACGGATCGAAAAAGGCATGCTCGACGTCCAGGAATTCGATCCGGACACGAGCACGCATACCTTCTCGATCGCGCTCTCCGACGTCGGCGAAATTGTGTTTCTGCCGCGGCTACTGCAGCTTTTCGCCGAGCGCGCGCCGCGCGCGAATCTGCGCTCCGTCTCTCTGCCGCCGTCGCATGTGGAACGCGGGCTCGAATCGGGCGACGTGGACCTCGCCGTCGGTTACTTTCCGGACCTGTCGGGCAACAACTTCTTCCAGCAGCGGCTCTTCACGCACCGCTTTATCTGCCTGATGCGCGCCGGTCATCCGCTGTCCAGAGCGCCGCTCACGCTCGCGCAGTATGTGGCGTCGGGGCACGCCGTGGTGCGCGCCGAAGGACGCAGCCAGGAAGTGCTCGAGCAGTACCTCGCGAAAAAGCGTATTGCGCGGCGCGCAGTGCTGGAAACGCCGCACTTCATGAGCCTGCCGTTCATCCTCGCGCGCACGGATCTGATTGCCACCGTGCCGCATGCAATCGGCTTCGCATATGTGTCCGAGCATGCGTCGATCACGCTCGTCGAACCTCCGTTGCCGTTGCCGCGCTTCGATTTGCGGCAGCACTGGCATCGCAAGTTTCATAACGATCCGCGCGGCACCTGGCTGCGCGGCGTGGTCGCCGAGCTTTTCAACGACGCGCTCGACGAATGGCCGAAATGAAGCCCTGGCCCCGCGGCGCCGGAAGGGGCATCGGCACGAGCCGGCGTAAACATGGAACAATGACTGTATTCATGATCCCGCGCGCGCTCCCTTTTTGGGTCGACGCGCGATTCCCGCAGGAGCGACGGATGACCAGCAGCAATAAAGAACAAACCACGCCCGCGGGCGCCAACGGCCGTCCGAGCCGCGAGGAAGCCGAAGCAGCCGTACGCGTGCTGCTGCGTTGGGCCGGCGACGATCCGCAGCGCGAAGGTCTGATCGACACACCGGCGCGCGTGGTGCGCTCCTATGAAGAGTTCTACGCGGGCTACCAGGTCGACCCGCGCGAAATTCTCGCGCGCACCTTCTCCGAGGTGGACGGCTACGACGAGATGATCGTGCTGAAGGACATCCGCTTCGAGAGCTATTGCGAACATCACATGGTGCCGATCATCGGGCGCGCGCACGTCGCCTATCTGCCGGGGCATCGCGTGGTCGGCATTTCGAAGCTCGCGCGGCTGGTCGACGCATTCGCGAAGCGCCTGCAGATTCAGGAAAAGATGACGGTGCAGATCGCCGATACGCTGAACGACGTGCTGCAACCGGCGGGCGTCGGCGTGATTCTGGAAGCCGCGCATCAGTGCATGTCGACGCGCGGCGTGCACAAGGCCGGCGTGACGATGGTCACGTCGCGCATGCTCGGCACCTTCCGCACCGACCCGTCCACGCGCCGCGAGTTTCTGTCGATTGTCGGCAATCCCGGCGCGGTGGCCGTGCCGAATACGTAAGCGCCAGACCACCGCGAGCCGCGCGATTGGCTGCACGCATCAGGCCGCTCTGCGCGTGCCGTGCGTTTGCCCGAAGGTCGCGAGCATGACGGCGCAAAGCACACAGGCCACGCCCGTCAACTGCGCCGTGCTGACCGGTTCGCGCAGCAGCAGCGCGGCCAATGCCAAAGCACTGACCGGCACGAGCGCCGTCATCAGGCCGGCTTCGGCGCCGCTGATGCGCGCCGCGCCTTCATACCAGAGAACGAAGCCCGCCACGGTCGGCACCAGCGCGTAATAAATCACGCCGATGATGGCCGCAGCGTCGAGTGGCAGGGCCCAGGGTTTCTCGAAGCAGGCCGGCACGATGCAAACCGCGAAGCCGATGCCGCACATCAGCGCCGAGAGCGGCAGCGGCGCAACCGGCGTGCGCAGCTTGCGATTGAGCAGAATGAAGAGCGCCTCGCAGACAATCGCCGCGAACACCAGCAGGTTGCCGGGCAGAGAACCGCCTTCATGCGGCGGGGCGCCAGCGCCGGGACGCACGGTGCAGACGAGCACGCCCGCCGTGGCAAGCACGATCGCACAGAGCAGCGCCGGCGACGGGCGCTCGCCCAACGCCAGCATGGCAACCACCGCCGACACTGCGGGCAAGGTGCCGGCGATCACGCCGGCATCGCCGGCCGAAGCGAGCTTCATGCCGCTAATCAGCAACACCGTATAACCGACGCTGCCCGCCGCGGCCTGCGCGATCACCAGCGCGGCGTCGCGCCGGTGAAGGCGTGGCCAGCGTACGCGGCGCCAGCGCATGACAAGCACGAACAATGGAAAGGCAATTGCAAAGCGCAGCGCGGTCGCGCTGAACGGCGGCAATCCAGCGGCAATGGACTTGCTCACCACCACCGTGCTGCCCACGCCGACCATCGCCAGCGCACAGCAGACATAGCCGACATAGCGTGAATTCATCGTGCATCTCCGAGGCAAAGGGAAGAGCACGCAGATTAGATACGCCGCGCTTTCAGGTCTTGAACGAAATTGCAGCGCGTTGTGTGTGGCCGCGCTCGCGGTCCATCGAGTATCCTCGACAACGAAGGACGCCGAGCGCCACAGGAACGCGCTTTGCGTGAGGGGACCGGCCGGCTGTACGACCGGCGTGTCGAGCTTGCCAACCAGAAACGGAAAAGAAACAGAGGAGCGCCGCAATTGGTAGAGTTTCCGTCGTCGGCGGTGTCCACGTGGGGCGGCGCGGTTGTGTTCGCCAACGTGCTGATGACGCGCCTCGGCGTGCCGATTCCCGCCGTGCCGGTGTTGCTGTTCGCCGGCTCCGCGATTGCGGCGGGTACCCTGTCGTTCTGGCCGGTGCTGTGCGCGGCCGTGCTCGGCGCGCTGATCGGCGACGGCGTCTGGTTCACCGCGGGGCGTCTTTATGGGCGCAAGCTGATCGGCGTGCTCGGCCAGATGCTGCCTGCCGTCGATGCCCGCGTCGAACAGGCGCGCGCGCTGTTCGAGCGCTTCGGCGTGCCGCTCGTGTCGATCTCGAAGTTCATACCTGGCCTCGCGCTCGTCACGCCGCCGCTGATGGGCACCACGGCCGTCGACGCCCGCATCTATGCAATCTGGGATCTCACCGGGGCAACCGCGTGGGCCACGTTCTGGCTGCTCGGCGGTGCAGCGGCCGAACGGCAATTGCACATGCTGTTCGCGTTCGTCCGGGCGCGTGGCGGCACCGTCATCGACCTGCTGATAGCAGCCGCGTTGCTGTATCTCGCGTATCGGCTAGTGCAGCAGCGGCGGGCGCGCCGTCAAGCCGCTTTCGTCGATACCGCCGATACAAGCAATACCACCGATAGCGCCATGCAAACGCGAGGGCCGCGCCGCGCCGTGGGCCGCAAGACGACGCCCAAGGTGCTCGACGCCCGTCCGCAGAGCGTGGCGCTCGACGCCGCCTCGCCGATTCCCGGCGCCCTCTCGCTTGATCCGCACTCGCTGGAGCAGATTGACGTCGCGCTGCGCACTTACGACAGCGTGATCTACTGCGTGTGCCCGGACAGCGCGACGGCGGCCGAGATCAGCGTGCGCATGCGCAACTACGGCTATACGCGGATTCGCGCGCTGCATGGCGGGCTGGAGGCATGGCAGCGGCGCGGTTTCCCGGTCGGCTTGCTGCTCACCGACGAGACGGCCTCGGGCAAGCGCACTCACGCACCCGGCAACTCGCGTAGCGACGCCACAAACGCCGTGACGCTGCGCGGCTTCGCGCCGCGAAAGAGGGCAAGCGCGTAAGCGCTGGCCCGTTTGTCGAGCGTCGCCTCGCGTTTGAATGAAGCGCGCCTACGACGGCGAATCCTGCGCCACGGAACCCTCGGCCAATTGCCCGCAAGCAACGCGGTTGCGTCCCGCCGCTTTCGCCACATAGAGCTGGCGGTCGGCGGCGGCAAGCAGATCGAGCGCGTTCGACCCTTGCACAGGCATCATCGTCGCGCAACCCACGCTTACCGTGACCGTGACCCTTTCGCCGCCGCCGTGCGGAATGTCCTGTGCCTGCACGCTGCGCCGGATCTTCTCGGCAACAGCACGCGCGCCATCGGCAGACGTATCCGGCAGGATCACGGCGAACTCCTCGCCGCCATAGCGCGCGACCACGTCGACCGCGCGGCGCACGGTCGTCGAAATGCACTCGGCCACCGCGCTCAGCGCCTCGTCGCCGCTTGCATGCCCGTAGGTGTCGTTAAAGCGCTTGAAGTGATCGATATCGATGAAAAGCGCCGACAGCGGCTGGCCCGTGCGCCGCGCGCGCCGCCACTCCTCGTCGAGACGGCTATCGAGCACGCGACGATTGCTGAGCCCGGTCAGCGGGTCGGTGGCGGCCAGACGCATCAGCGCGGCCTGCGCGCGCAGCTTGCCGTGCAATGCATACGCGAGCAGCCACGACACGACCACGAACACCGCGCCGAACGCGAGCGTCAACGCGCCGCTGATCATGGCCCGGTGCCGCCACGGCGCGAGCACGTCGT
This sequence comes from Burkholderia sp. WSM2230, assembly GCF_000472445.1. Taxonomy (GTDB): domain Bacteria; phylum Pseudomonadota; class Gammaproteobacteria; order Burkholderiales; family Burkholderiaceae; genus Paraburkholderia. The sequence continues at coordinate 231,659 of NZ_AXAJ01000001.1, read as the reverse complement.
CGACGGCGGGCGCGACGACCACGATCAGCGGCGTGCCAGTCACGCGCACATAGGTGAACATGCGCTGCACGCCGTCCATGGCAGAACGCGCCACATAGGAACCGGCGCCCTGCGCGGCCATTCTGATGAAGATCGGCGACTTCGCAATGCTCGCGCCGATATCGCGCGGCGAGTAAGGCTTGCGCGCGATGAGCGTGCCGTCTTCCATCGCGATGAACACCGAACCCTGTTTGCCGATACTGATCCGCTCGAGCAGACGCTGAAAGTACTCGATGCGGATCGCCAGCAGCGCGACGCCGGCAAAACGGCCGTTTGCGTCGTTGATACGCCGCGTGAGACCGATCGACCACTTGCCGTCGCGCAATCGCGAGCGGAAGGGATGCGACAGATAAAGCCCCACTGCCGGATTGCGTTGATGCACGACGAAATAGTCGCGGTCGGTCAAGCGAATATTGCGATTGATCTCGCCGCTTTGCGAGGCAATCACCTCACCGTTTGCGCCGACAATATATGCGCCGCCGAGGTAAGCGGCCGTTGTCGCGCGGTCGAACAGCACCGCGCGACGCACATCGTCAGGCAGCCCCGCGCTGAGTTCGAAATGATGCTCGGCGCCGTCAACCATCGCCTGCAACGAAAGGGCGTAGATCTCGACGTTTCTTTCCAGGTCGCTGGAAATGATCGACACGAGATTCTCCGACGTCTCCCGAGCATGGTCGAGCGCGTCGGTACGGCCATTGAGGAGCGTGAGCAGCGTGAGGCCCGCCATCGCGACGGCCACCAGCGTGCCGGCGAGACCGGCCAGCACCGGATGGTTGCCCACATAACGTGTGACGCCGGCTCCTTGATGCCGCAGCTTTCGGCGCCAGCGCCGCGCCCACGAATGCGCTCGATATGCCACCTGCGCGTTGCCTCCGTTGCAAGCGGCCCGCATCGAGGGCGTGCGGACCGCCATCAGATGTTATGTGCGGGCGCCGAGCCTGCCGCGCGCCACGCCGCCTTCGCGCGTCACAGTTTGCGCAGCAGTCCGGCGGCCGAACGCATCCTGCGTTTGCGTTCCTTGTGCAGCGACTGCAGCACGCTGTCCGCGTCGCCCGCGCCGGCAAACAGACTCGCGTTGTCGCGCAACAGCATTTCGCTTGCCACGATATCGTTTAGTTTGCCGAAACGTTTTTGCACCTGCTTCAAACGCTTGAGCGTGCGCTTGTGGCTGCCGCTCAGGACCGGCTCGAAAAATTCCAGCAGATAGCGCACTTTTTTGCCGGCCTTTCTTACGTCGTGAAAGGCAGCGTAGTTCGAACGCTTCGCGTGGCGGGCGCGTTTCGCGCGCTTCATCAGGGAGCGCTCCGAAGCTGCAACCCGCTTGTTCGCGAACTTGCGCAGCGGCACGCGTTCATGCGCGGTGTTGATTTCGGTGGATGCGCTCGTCAGTGCGTCGCGCAGCAAATGCTTGACGTCCGCGTTGCTCAGCGTCTCGCGGCTCGTCGCAAGTGCATTGTCGCGCGCTTCCTCGAGCGTGGGGGCGAAGTCGCTGGCACCGTCCTCATTCCGGATCAGTTCGATCAGGATGTCCCAGTCGCGCGTCTTGCCCGCTGCTGTGGCCAGATACTTGTAGAGCGCACGTTGCCGGGTGTTTTCACCCTTCTCCAGCAGCGGCGCGAAGGCCCACCACAGCGAGCGCAAGCGGCGCAGCGAAACGCGAAGCTTATGCAGCGCTTCCGGCGATGGATTGTCGCGCACCGCATTGGCATACGCGATCGCGTCGCTCACGAGCGGTGCGGCATACGACGCGAAGGCCTCTTGCGCTGTCGTTTCGGGCGTGCTGGAATCCGCGGCCGGAGGGCCGCCGTCCGCCTTACTGCTTTCCTTGTGAGCGTCGCGCTTCATGGAGACTCCTGGAAGGTACTGCGAGTCTTCCAGCGTAGCAAAAAAGGGGCCCAGGCGTCTTAAATGGACCGGCGCGCGGCGGCAAAATCGCGGCGCAATCCGCCATGTGCGTTATGCACGCCGCATCCCACGGCCAGGTGCGGCAACGAGATTTAGCTGTCATCGTACCGACACACATGGCCCGCACGATCCAAAGTTCCGCGACCTTTCTCCAGAGGCACACGTCATGCCGGAACTTTCATACCCTCAACCCAGTGGGGTAAGTGGCAAGGGGCGCAATCTCGGCCTCGTGATTTTCCTCGCCGTGATCGTAGTCGGCGTCGGCTATTGCGGGATGCAACTGGTGGGCGACCTGCAACCGGTGCGCGAAAGTTCGATGCTGCCGTATCTGCTGCTCGGCGTTGCGCTGCTGATCGCGCTTGGATTCGAATTCGTCAACGGCTTTCACGATACCGCCAACGCTGTCGCCACCGTCATCTATACGCATTCGCTCGCACCCAATCTCGCGGTGGTGTGGTCGGGTGCCTGGAATTTTCTCGGCGTGCTGACCTCGAGCGGGGCCGTCGCGTTCGGCATCCTGCAACTGCTGCCGGTTGAGCTGATCCTGCAAGTGGGCAGCAGCGCCGGCTTTGCGATGGTGTTCGCGCTGTTGATCGCGGCGATCATCTGGAATCTGGGCACCTGGTATTTCGGCTTGCCGTCGTCGAGCTCGCACACGCTGATCGGCTCGATCATCGGCGTCGGCCTGATGAACCAGTTGATTCATGGCGTGAACGGCACGAGCGGCGTGGACTGGAACCAGGCGCTCGGCGTCGGCAAATCCCTGCTGTTTTCGCCGCTGATCGGCTTTCTCGCGGCCGGCCTGCTGCTCATGATCCTGAAAGCCGTGGTGCGCATTCCCGCGCTCTACGCCGAGCCGAAGGGCAAGGAACCGCCGCCGTTCTGGATTCGCAGCCTGCTGATCCTGACGTGCACGGGCGTTTCGTTTGCGCACGGCTCGAACGACGGCCAGAAAGGCATGGGCCTCATCATGCTGATCCTGATCGGCACGGTGCCCACGGCCTATGCGCTGAACAAGGCGGTGACGCCCGCCGAAACGCAGACCTTCGTGGCGGTCGCTCAGCAAACCTCGGCCACGCTCGCGCGATACACGAACGGCGCGCCGCAGTCCGCCAATCCGCGTGCGGATGTCGAAGCATATGTGCGCACGCGCCAACTCACGCCCGCGACGTTGCCCGCGCTGAAGCAGCTCACGGACATCATCGCGCAGCAAGTCGGCGCATCGGGTTCGATGGCCGCGGTGCCGCAAGGCATCGTCGATAACGTGCGCAACAACATGTATGTCGCCTCGGAAGCGATTCGCCTGATGGGCAAGGCGAAGCAGCCCGCCTTCACACCGGAAGATGCGAAAGCCATCCAGAACTTCAAGGCGCAAACGGATCATGCGACCAAGTTCATTCCGACGTGGGTCAAGGTCGCGGTCGCCATCGCGCTCGGCATGGGCACGATGGTCGGATGGAAGCGCATCGTGGTGACCGTCGGCGAGAAGATCGGCAAGCAGCATTTGACGTACGGACAGGGCGCATCCGCCGAACTCGTCGCGATGCTGACGATCGGCGCGGCCGACGTGTATGGTCTGCCGGTTTCCACCACGCATGTGCTGTCTTCGGGCGTGGCCGGCACGATGGCGGCCAACGGCTCGGGTTTGCAATGGGCCACCGTGCGCAGCCTGGTGCTTGCGTGGGTGCTGACACTGCCGGCGTCCATTGCGCTCGCGGCGGGGTTGTACTGGGTGTTTCGGGCGGTGTTCTGAAACGTTGGCTGGGGGCCCGCTGCGGTTCGTCGCGGTGGTTGCTCCCGAAGTTCGCTTTACGCTCAATACACCTCGGGCACGATCATGGAAGCCGGCACCGGCTGACGGCTGTACTCGTCGTGATAAACACGCGCGGGCAGTTCGATGGTCGGATGCTCGATCTCGTGATACGGCACCTGGCTTAGCAGATGGTGAATGCAGTTCAGCCGCGCGCGCTTCTTGTCGACGGCCTGCACGACCCACCACGGCGCCTCGGGAATGTGCGAGCGTTGCAGCATCACCTCTTTCGCCTGCGTATAAGCCTCCCAGCGGCGGCGGCTTTCCAGATCCATCGGACTCAGCTTCCACTGCTTCAGCGGATCATGAATACGGTTCTGGAAGCGGATTTCCTGCTCCTCGTCGGTAATGGAGAACCAGTACTTGACGATCTGCACGCCGCTGCGCACGAGCATCTTTTCAAACTCCGGCACTGAGCGGAAGAACTCTTCGTATTCTTCGTCGGTGCAGAAATTCATCACGCGTTCGACGCCCGCGCGGTTGTACCAGCTGCGATCGAACAGCACCATCTCGCCGCCCGCAGGCAAATGCGAGACATAACGCTGAAAGTACCATTGGGTGCGCTCGCGGTTGTTCGGTGCCGGCAGAGCCGCGACGCGGCACACGCGCGGATTGAGCCGCTGCGTGATGCGCTTGATCGCGCCGCCCTTGCCCGCAGCATCGCGTCCTTCGAAAATCACGACCAGACGATGCCCGGTCTGCACGATCCAGTCCTGCAGCTTGACGAGTTCGCCCTGCAGGCGGAACAGCTCGCGGAAGTACATCTTGCGTGCGTCGCGGTGCTCGCGCGTGAAAGTCTCGGGACCGTCGAGGATGCGGTCGTCGACCTCCATTTCGAGTTCCTCGTCGTACGCGTCGATGAGGTCTTCCTCGAAACGGCGCTGCCGCTCAATCAGCGACTCGGCTTCGGGTCTCGAATCCTGCTCTTTCATTGCGGCTCTCCTCGCGGCGGAAATGATCGGGCGCGCGGCGACATGCGCGACGCGGACGCGCCCGATTATCGGTGCGCCCGGTGTCAGCCATGTTACCGTCCTGCCGCTTCATGATAGCGAGTTTTCCGCCGGCACCCGCTACTGGCGCAGCGGTTTCGCGAAGCTGAGTTCGTGGCCGTCCGGATCCGTGATGTGAAAATAACGCTCGCCCCACGGCGCGTCGGACGGCTCCAGCGAGGGCTTGAAACCCGCCGCCAGTGCCTTGCGATGGATCGCGTCGACATCCGAGACATAGACAATCACGCGGCCCCACCAGCTAACCGGCGCACGCGGATCGGCAATCAGGTTCAAGAACGTGCCGCCGAACGCGAACGACGTGAACGCAGCGTCTTCGCCGCCGAATTTGAGCGGAAAGCCAAGCGCCTGATAGAAGCGCACCGCTTGCCGCATGTCACTGGTGGCGAGGGTAATCGCGCTGAGCGACTCGATCCGCGGTTCGTCAGGCGTGCTGCCGGACGATGTCGCAGTTTCAACGGAGGACACGGCGGATGGGTCCATCATGGCTCACTCCCTGGCGTAACGACGTTAGGTGACGTGGCGCAGCGCGGCCTGGCGGCCGAAAATGGCGCGCTATCGGCCTGCCAGCACAAAGTGTCTCATACGGCACGATGCTTCAGGCGTGCGCCGCTTCGCACTTGAAAACGCCTGGCGCGCCCCGCATCTGCGTTTCCGTTTATCCGGAGCATCGCCATGGGAAGCCGTCCACGCTTCATTGATGACCTGTCGCGCGCCGCATCCGACGCCCCCGGGCCCAACCCACTCACCCCTCTATCCGACGACGCCCTGCTCGACGCCTACTCGCGCACCGTGATCGGCGCGCTCGAGCGCGTGCAGCAGGCCGTCGCCTTTATCTCCGTCGAACGCCGGCTGCCCGTCGCTGCACCGGGCCGCGAACGCGGCGCGCGCAGCGGCACCGGCTCGGGCTTCATCTTCACGCCGGACGGCTATCTGCTGACCAATAGCCACGTCGTGCACGGCGCAACCCACATTCAGGTGACGCTTGCCGACGGCGCCAGGTTCGACGCAGATCTGGTCGGCGACGACCCCGGCAGCGATCTCGCCGTGCTGCGCATCGGCTCGCCGGAACCGCTGCCTCACGTCGAACTCGGCGAATCGTCGAAGCTGCGCGTGGGACAGATCGCCATTGCGGTGGGCAATCCGCTCGGCCTCGCGCAAACGGTCACGACGGGCGTCGTGTCGGCGCTCGGCCGCTCGCTGCGCTCGAACTCGGGCCGCATGATCTACGACGTGATCCAGACCGACGCAGCGCTGAATCCCGGCAACTCCGGCGGCCCGCTGATCAACTCGGCGGGCCAGGTGATCGGTGTGAATACCGCGATCATCCCCGGCGCCCAGTCCATCTGCTTCGCCACCGCCATCGACACCGCCAAGTGGGTCATCATGCAAATCTTCGCGCACGGCCGCGTGCGGCGCGCGTATATCGGCGTGGCCGGCACCACCACGCCGCTGCCGCGCCGCGTGCAGCGCTATTTCGGCCTGAGCGCGCAAAGCGGCGTGCATGTGATGGAAATCGTCAAAGGCAGTCCGGCTGCGGCAGGCGGGTTGCGCACGGACGACACCATCGTCGCCATCGACTCGCAACCTGTGCAGGACGTGGATGCGCTGCAGCGCACGCTCGATGCGTCGCGAATCGACAAGCCGGTTAACGTGACGGTGCTGCGTGGCGCGCAACGGCTCGAACTGACGTTGATGCCGGTCGAACAGACAAGCTGATTCGCACGCAAAAAAAGACCTCGGGCTCTTTCGAGCGCGAGGTCTTCTGCTATGTGAGCGGCAGAGCATCCGGACAGATGCTCCGCGCTGCGGTGCAAACCACGTTTACTGGATGATCCGCGTCACGCCACGGCCGCGCGGATCCGCTGCCGGCTCGGGCGTGTTGTCGTTGATCTTGATCGCCTGAATGTCGCCATTGAAGTTCTGCGCCTTCAGCGTATAGCCCTTGGCCTCGACCTCTTTGGCGAGCTCGCCGTTGATCGGCATATACGGCTCCCAGAAAATCGTGTTCGGCGGCAGCAGCTGATGATGGAAGCGCATCGCGGCAACCGCGTCCGGCAACGGCATGTTGAAGTCGTAGATGTTGTTGATTACCTGGAAAATCGACGTGAAGATGCGCGAGCCGCCAGGCGTGCCGATCACGAGCGATACCTTGCCGTCCTTGGTGAGAATCGTCGGGCTCATGGAAGACAGCGGGCGCTTCTTCGGCTCGATGGAGTTGGCGTCGCTGCCCACCACGCCGAACATGTTCGCCACGCCCGGCTTCGCGGAGAAGTCGTCCATCTCGTCGTTCAGCACGATGCCGGTGCGATCAGCGACCACGCCCGAACCGAAATAGCCGTTCACCGTATAGGTGTTCGACACCGCGTTACCCCACTTGTCGACCACGGAGAAATGGGTGGTTTCCGCCTTCTCCGGCATCGACGTGCCGAGTCCAGGCTGCACGCTCCTGGTGTCCGACGGCGTGTCCGGATTGACCTCAGAGGCACGCTTCGCGATGTACGCGTCGTCGGTGAGTTGCGCGACCGGCACCTTGTAGAAGTCCGGATCGCCGAGATATTGCGCTCGGTCGGCGAACACGCGCTTTTCGATTTCCGCGATCAGGTGAATGTATTGCGGCGAATTGAGCGGGACGTCCTTGAAATCCGCCGCACGATCGGCCTTCATCTTGAGCAGCTGCACGAGGCCGATGCCGCCCGAGCTCGGAGGCGGCGCAGTATACACGCGGTAGCCCTTCCAGTCGGCCGCGATCGGCTGACGCCAGACGGCCTTGTACTGCTGCAAATCGGCCTTGGTGATGAGACCGTGACCGCGCATGGATTCCGCGATCAGGTCAGCCGTCTTGCCCGAATAGAAATCTCTCGCGCCCTGGTCGGAAATGCGCTGCAGCACGGCGGCGAGATCAGGTTGCTTGAAGTTCACGCCCTGCTTCAGGTTGCCGAAGTAGGTGTCGAAGTTGGTCTTGCCAGCGAATTCCTTGGCCGCCGCATCGCGGCGCTGCTGCAACTGTTCGCTGACCTCGAAGCCGTCGCGCGCATAGTGGATGGCCGGTGCGAGCACCTGCTTCCACTTGAGTTTGCCGAAGCGGCGCTGCGCCTGCCACATGCCGTCTACCGTGCCGGGCACGCCCACCGCGCGGTAGCCATACAGGCTCATGCCTTTGATGACCTCGCCCTTGTCGTCGAGATACATGTTCTTCGTGGCCGCGAGCGGCGCGCGCTCACGATAGTCGAGGAAGTACGGCTTGCCGCCCACATACAGCGTCATGAAGCCGCCGCCGCCGATGTTGCCCGCTTCCGGATAGGTTACGGCAAGTGTGAAGGCGATGGCCACTGCGGCGTCGACCGCATTGCCGCCCTCCTTGAAGATATGTTCGGCGGCATCGGCGCTGTATTCGTCCGCGACCGCGATGGCGGACGCGGTCAGTACAGCCGGTTGCGCCTTCGCGGGCGGCTTCGCGACGGCCGGCGTCGTCTCGAGAAAGCCGAAGGAAACAGACAACACAGTGGCCAGCGCAAATACGCTGGCGGACGATCTGGCGTTGCGGAACAACTTCATTGATATCCCCCAAGACGACTGTTTCACCTGACGATAACTGCAGTTGCCTTGGGCTTATAACATGTGAAGCGCCTCTTTGCGAAGCCGCGCAATTCCGTATGGCGGTTACTGCGGCACACAAAGAGGCACAAAGCTCGATCAAACGGCAGCCGCGGGCGTGAATACCTGCGAGGCGACCTCGTCGACCGCCGCGCGCGCGAGCTTCACGATTTCGTCGACGTCCGCACGTGAAGTCACGAGCGGCGGCGCGAAGCCGAGAATGTCGCCGTGCGGCATCGCACGGGCAATCAGTCCGCGTTGCAACGCAGCAGCCGACACGCGCGGGCCGACCTTCAACGCCGCATCGAAGGGCCGGCGGGCATCCTTGTCGGCCATGAATTCGAGCGCGGCCAGCATGCCCGCGCCGCGCACTTCGCCGACGAGCGGATGCGAATCGAAAGCGGCGTGCAACTGTTCGAGTAGATAGGCGCCGGTTTGTGCCGCGTTTTGCGTCAGATTCTCGCGCTCGATAATATCGAGGTTCGCCAGTGCCGCCGCCGCGCAGATCGGATGTCCCGAGTAGGTCCAGCCGTGACCCATCGGCCCGAATTCCTGCGAAGCCTTGTCGATCACATCCCACACGCCCTCGCTCACGATCACGCCGGAAAGCGGCGCATAAGCGCTCGTCAGGCCCTTCGCGACCGTGATCAGGTCGGGCGTGATGCCGTAGTGCTGCGCGCCCATCTTCGAACCGAGCCGGCCGAAACCGCAGACCACCTCATCGCAGATCAGCAGAATGTCGTGCTTCTTCAGCACCTGCTGGATCGCGGCCCAATAGCCGGCCGGCGGCGGCAGGATCCCGCCGGTACCCATGACCGGTTCGCCGATGAACGCAGCGATCGTGTCGGCGCCTTCACGCGCGATCAGTTGCTCCAGTTCCTCCACGCAGTACGCGACGAACTGCGTTTCGTTCATGCCGGCCGGCGCGTTCCGATACCAGTGCGGGCACGTGGTGTGTTTGACGCGCTCGATCGGCAGGTCGAAACATTGATGGAAGCTCGGCAAGCCGGTGAGGCTGCCGGTCACGATGCCCGAGCCGTGATAGCCACGCTGCCGCGAGATGATCTTCTTCTTGTTCGGCCGGCCCTTCACGTTGTTGTAGTACCAGACGAGCTTGATCTGCGTTTCGTTCGCGTCCGAACCGGACATGCCGTAATAGACCTTCTTCATGCCCTGCGGCGCCCATTCGATGATGCGCGACGACAGTTCGATGATCGTATCCGTCGAATGGCCGACATACGTGTGGTAGTAAGCGAGCTTCTTCGCCTGCTCGTAGATCGCCTCGGCAACCTCGGTGCGGCCGTAGCCGATGTTCACGCAATACAGGCCCGCGAAGGCGTCGATAAATGTCTTGCCTTGATGGTCTTCAATGCGGATGCCCTTCGCGCCGGTCACGATGCGGCCCGGCAATGCGCCACTCGCATGGTCGTGAGCGTGGGTCGAAGGATGCATGAAATGCGCGCGGTCGGCGCTGAAGAGTTGGTCGAGTTGCTGGGTTTGTTCGGACTGAGTCATGACAGGCTCCTTCGTTGAATTCATGAATTAGGGTTATGCGGCCGCGGCGCTGCGAGCGGGAAGACTCCCGGTCACCGGCAAGCCGAGTTGGCCGAGGCAGAAATAGCGCGTCTCGACAAACGGTTCGAAGCCCTCGGCGCCGCCTTCGCGGCCCAGACCCGACGACTTGATGCCGCCAAACGGAATCGGCGCGCCCGTGAACTTCGCGCCGTTCACGGAAACCATCGCGAAGTCGAGACGCCGGATCAGCTGAAACACCGTGTTGAGATCGCGCGAACAGACATAGGCGGCGAGTCCGTACTCGGTGTCGTTCGCACGTTGGATTACTTCGTCGAGCGAATCAAATGGCGTCACCGCGGAAATCGGCGCGAAGTTTTCTTCGTCGTAAATGCGCATGCCGGGCGCGGCGTCGGCCACCACGGTAGGCACGAAGAACCAGCCGCCGAGTTCGTGCGCCGAGCCGCCCACTGTGATGCGAGCGCCCTTCGCTTGCGCGTCCGCGACGCGCTGCAGGGTCGTGTCGAACGCGGCCTGATGCATCAGCGGGCCGACGTCGACGTCGGCTTCGAATGCCGAGCCCACCTTCAGTGCGCGAACCGCATCGCTGTATCCCGCGACGAACGCCTCGTACAGCGGACGTGCAACGAAGATGCGATTGGCGGCGCAGCAATCCTGGCCCGAAGTCTGGAACTTGGCCGCGACGGCCACGCGCACGGCTTCATCCAGGTCTGCATCTTCGGTGACGATGAACGGCGCATTGCCGCCCAACTCCAGCGCCGTCTTCTTGATGCCGGCGTTTGCCACAGCCTGCATGACGAGTGCGCCAACGCGAGTGGAACCAGTAAAGCTCACCGAGCGCACACGCGGGTCGCCAACCAGCGTTTGCATTGCCATTTGCGGTTCGCCGAGCACCACATTGAACACACCGGCCGGGAAACCCGCTTCTTCGGCGAGTTGAGCGAGCGCGAGAGCGGAGAACGGCGTTTCATGTGCTGGCTTCACCACCACCGTGCAGCCAGCCGCGAGCGCGGCGGCCGCCTTGCGCGTGATCATTGCGCAAGGGAAGTTCCACGGCGTGATCAAGGCCGCGACGCCCACAGGTTCGATCACGGTGCCCAGTTGCGCACCGTCGATATGCGTGGGAATCGTGCGGCCGTTCAGGCGCCGCACTTCATGCGCGAACCATTCGACGAAGCTCGCGCCGTACGCGATTTCGCCGCGCGCTTCCGCAAGCGGTTTGCCCTGTTCGAGCGAGAGAATCGCGGCAAGGTCATGCTGATGGCGCAGGATCAGTTCGTGCCAGCGCAGCAGCAACGCAGAGCGTTTCGCGACCGGCAGCCAGCGCCACGCGGAGAAGGCCCGCTCTGCGGCATCGACTGCTTGCGTGATCTGCGCGGCGTCCAGCATCGGCACATGTCCGAGCACTTGCTGATCCGCGGGATTGTGCACGGCGATACTCGCTGCGCTCGCGCTGTGAACCCAGCGCCCGTCGACGTAGCACAGCGATTTGAACAGAACCGGATGACCCAGCAACATGACGACCTCCTGTGTGCGATGTATGTCTGTCACTGTACGTTCAGCGGCGTTGCGGTTTTTTCGGTTCTCGAGTGGAAACGCCCGCGTTTTTTCCGTAATGCCCGGCGGCGCATGGTGTTTTTTCGGCAGCGTCGCGGCGCGCGTCAGCTCTCGTCGCCGAACGTTTCCTCGGCCCACTCGGGAACACCTTCGGGCATGCTCTTCACGACCTTCGTGACGATGTACGTGAAGTACTTTTCGATACCCAACTCCTCTGTCAGCAATGAATCGATAAAACGCTGATAGTGGTCGATGTCGCGCGACATCACGTGCATCACATAGTCGACGCCGCCGCCCGTTGCATGGCATTGCACGACTTCCGGCGACGCGCCGATGCGTTCCTCGAAACGCCGCATATCGTGCGCCGTGTGGCGCGCGAGCGTCACTTCCACCACCACGCGCGCGCCTTTGAACGCGCGCAGCCAGTCGACGTCAGCGCGATAACCGCGAATCACGCCGCTGTCTTCGAGACGCTTGACGCGCTCCCATGCCGGCGAAATCGACAGGTTGATTTCTTCCGCGAGACGCGATTTCGTGATGCGTCCGTCGCGCGCAAGAATGCGCAGAATCGCCAGGTCATAGCGGTCGAGTTTCATCGCGCTCAGACGCTCACCGGTATGCCGCGTTCGACCACATCGGCCACCACTGCAACCGTATCGCCAATGCGTACAAGGCCCGGAAAATGCCGCGCGGCGAGCAGGCCTCCACGGCGCGCGCGATATTCCACCGGCGCAACGCCAGTGCGCGACGCGTCGTAGATGCGCGCGATCACCTCGCCGCTTTCCACCATCTCGCCGAGGTCCTTGCACAGTTCCAGCAGACCGTCGTGTTCGCTGGTGGTGAAGCAGGCACCGTCAGGCATATCGAGCAATATCGTGGTGCGTGGAGCATCCTCGTTAGGCGCGCGAGCAAGAATCCCCGCGTGCTGCAGAAAGCCCCGGACGCCGCGAGCGCCGACGGCAACACTTCGCGCCGTGGCCGTGCCGCCGCCGCCGAGTTCCGTCGATACGAACACCTTGCCCGCTTCCTCGGCCGCCGTATCGAAGAGGCCGACGCTGTCCAGTTCCAGCATCCGCATTGAATACGGCGCGCCGAATGCACGCATCGCCGATTCGCAGCGCGCCTGCTGCCGCTCATCGGGCAGCAGATGAATCGCGGCGAACGGCACGAAGTCGAGCGTGCGGCCACCAGCGTGCAGATCGAGCACGTAGTCCGCGAGCGGCAACAGATGGCGCTGAAAATAGTCGGCGATTTTCTCGGTGACGGTGCCGTCCGGTTTGCCGGGAAAACTGCGGTTGAGATTGCCGCGGTCGATGGGCGACGTACGGGTGCCCGCGCGAAACGCCGGGTAATTCATAAACGGCACGATGATGACGCGCCCCTTCACGTCCGCGGCTCGCAGCGTAGCCGCGAGCTGCGAGAGCGCGATGGGGCCTTCGTATTCGTCGCCGTGATTGCCGCCCGTGAGAAGCGCGGTCGGCCCATCGCCGTTGCGGATCACGGTGATCGGAATCATCACGGCGCCCCACGCGGAGGCGTCGTGCGAATACGGCAGTTTCAGAAAGCCGTGCTGTTCGCCGTCTGCGTCGAAATCGACTGTCGGCTGAATGGGTGATGCGCGCATATGCACTACTCCTTCACGAACAGCTTGCGCGGCGTGTTGCAGAACGGCTCGACGCCGTTTGCTGTAATCAGGATGCTTTCCGTAATTTCGAGGCCCCAATCGTCGAGCCATAAGCCGGGCATGAAATGAAACGTCATGCCCGGTTCGAGGACCGTCTTGTCCCCGGGACGCAGGCTCATGGTGCGCTCGCCCCAGTCCGGCGGATAGCTCGCGCCGATTGGATAGCCACAGCGGCTGTTCTTTTCGATGCCGTATTTGTGCAACACCGCGAAGAATGCATTGGCGATGTCCTCGCAGGTGTTGCCCGGTTTGGCCGCGGCGAGCCCCGCCTCGATGCCTTCCACTACTGCGCGCTCACCCTCGATGAAGTGCCGGGGCGGCTTGCCGAGAAACACCGTGCGCGACTGCGGGCAGTGATAGCGCTTGAAGCAGCCGGCGATTTCGAAGAACGTGCCCGCTCCTTTCGCAAACGGCGTGTCGTCCCACGTGAGGTGCGGAGCGGCGGCGTCTGCGCCGGTCGGCAGCAACGGCACGATGGCCGGATAATCGCCGCCGTGACCGTCCACGCCGCGAACGCCGGTCGAGTAGATCTCGGCCACCAGATCGTTCTTGCGCATGCCAGGCTCGATCCGCTCGACAATGCGCTCGTGCATCGTCTCCACAATGCGCGCCGCCACACGCATATATTCGATTTCGCGCGGCGATTTCACCGCACGTTGCCAGTTCACGAGGCTCGTCGCGTCCTGCCATTTTGCCTGGGGCAGATGCTGCACGAGCGAACGGTAGGCCGCTGCGCTGAAATAGTAGTTATCCATTTCGACGCCGATTCTGAGCGCGCCCCAACCGCGCGCCTCGATCACCTCGCGCGCAAGGTAATCCATCGGATGACGCATGGCGGACTGAACGTAATGATCTGGATAACCAACTATATGGTCATGCTGCATGAACACCGTGCGCTTCGCGCCGTTTGCGTCCTGGCCGCGGCCGAACCATACGGGTTCGCCGTCGAGCGCCAGCAGCACACATTGATGCACGTAGAAAGACCAGCCGTCGTAGCCGGTCAGCCACGCCATATTGGTCGGGTCCGACACGATCAGCAATTCGATCCCGGCGGCCTGCATCGCCTTGCGCGTCTTGCCGATACGTGCGTCGTATTCGGGCCGTTCGAACGGCAGGCGTACAGCCGACGCCTGATCGCTCACCTTGCGTTCCACTTGCGTTGTCTCGGACATCGTCCCCTCTTAGCGCTGCACATCGTTACGAAAAATCATTCCTGCTTTGGCGGCGTGCGCCCGCTGTAAAGCGAGCGCGGCGATCGCCGTGTCCTGCGCACCGGTGCCGGTCAGATCGCAGATCGTCACGTCGGTATCGTTTGTCCGTCCGACCGCCTTGCCTGCGATCACCTCGCCTAGCTCGACGATGCTGGCGTCGGCCTTGATCGCGCGCGCATTCAGCGCATGATGCAGTTCGCCAAGCACGCGCGTTTGCTGCACGCGGTCGCAGATGTAGCGCGCCGCGGCCAATGCGGCCGGCGCGATTTCGTTCTTGTGCTCGGCATCGGAGCCCATTGCGGTGATATGCAAACCGGCGTGCAGATGTGCGGCTTCAATCAGAGGCGTGCGGCTCGGCGTCGTCGTGATGGCGATGTCGGCTTCGGCGAGCGCGTGCGCGACATCGCGTGCGGCTTCGCAGCGCACGCCGAGCGTGGCCGTCATCTCTTCGGCAAAGCGCTGTGCGTTGGAACGATTGCGCGCCCACACGCGCACATGTTCGACACGGCGCACGAGAGTCAGCGCCTGCAATTGCAAGCGCGCCTGCTCGCCCGCGCCGAGCACTGCCACTTGCGGCGTCTGCTCTTTGGCGAGCCAGCGCGCCGCGACCGCGCCGGCTGCTGCAGTACGCACTGCCGTCAGATAGCCGTTATCCAGCAGGACCGCCTCGGTCAGGCCGGTCTTCGCGGAGAGCACCAGCATCAAACCATTCAGGCTCGGCAGACCGAGCGCGGGATTGTTGAAAAAACCCGGACTG
Source organism: Burkholderia sp. WSM2230 (assembly GCF_000472445.1). Classification (GTDB taxonomy): domain Bacteria; phylum Pseudomonadota; class Gammaproteobacteria; order Burkholderiales; family Burkholderiaceae; genus Paraburkholderia. Next base: position 216,559 of record NZ_AXAJ01000001.1, on the reverse strand, counting down.
ACCTTGATCGCAAAGCTGTCGAAGCGCGGCAGATAAGCAGTCTTGACATCCACCTCGCCGTTTCGCGCGGGTAGATCGAGGCGCAAGATGGGCGGCATCGCGACGTCTTCGGTCGCCAACGCGAGGAAGGCCGCTTCGACCTGATCGATGGCCGCGAGATCGAGCGGCACCAGTTCGCGAAGCTGCGCTTCGCCGAGCAAAGTGATGGACGTCATGGGGTTTTGTCAGTATGGGATTGCGCGGGCATCGCATTGACGATACGGCGATGCAGCTCGATGTCGATATTGGCGCCCGTCACGATGATCACCAGCGGACCGCGCGCATCGTGCAGCGCGCCGTCGAGCAACGCCGCGATGCCGACTGCCGCCGCGCCCTCAACGACGAGACGCTCGTGCCGATATGCATGGACGATGCCGCGCGCAATCGAGTCCTCGCCGAGCAGCAGCGTGTCGTCGATGAGATCGCGGGTGAGTTGATACGTATAGCGGTTTTCGAGGCCGATACCGCCGCCGAGCGAGTCAGCCAGCGTATCGACTTCCTCGACCAGCACCGGTCGTCCGCTCGCGAGACTCGCATGCATCGCGGCGCCGCGAGCCATTGTCACGCCGCTCATGCGAATCGCGCGATTTGCGCTTTTCGCCGCAAACGCGACGCCTGCAAACAGGCCGCCGCCCGACAATGGCACCACGATATGAGCAACGTCCGGCACCGCTTCGACAATTTCCAGGCCGATGGTCGCCTGTCCCGCGATCACCTGCAGATCGTCGAACGGCGGCACATAAGCGAAGTCTTCTTCGCGCACGAGCCGCAGCGCTTCACGCTCGGCGTCGTCCTGGCTTTTGCCGACAATGCGCACTCGGGCTCCGAGCGCGCGCACCGCCTCGACCTTGTTATCCGGCACGAGCGCCGACATGCAGACGGTCGCTTCGATACCGAGCGCGCGCGCCGCATGAGCCACCGCGCGCCCGTGATTTCCAGTCGATGCCGTGACGACCTTGCGGCAACCCTGCCCCGCGAGTTCGGTCAGCGCATTGGTCGCGCCGCGCAGCTTGAAACTGCCGGTCGGCTGCACGGTTTCGAGCTTGAGGAAAACCGGCGTGCCCGCGATTGCCGACAGGCTCGGCGATTCGATGAGCGGCGTGCGCAACACGCGCCCCTCGATACGGCGACGCGCGCGGTAGACATCGGCCAGCGACAGAACGGACATGAACTCGGCCCTGCACAAAAGGGTTTAATTCGATGCTTCCGCTTCTGCATGACGCCTCGGGCGTCGAGCCGGCTGCGGCCACATCGTTTCGAATGCAGCCCAGTCTAATGTTCTAAAAAGCGATTTCTATTGTCCTAGTTCATTTCGCGCACTGCGTCTCAACGAGGCTGGCGGTCAGGTGAAATCGTGCACTTGCGGATACTGCTCAAAGACCTCGCGCATGGTTTCGAGCGCCGCCTTGTAGATTTCGTCGCTCACTTCGGCGCCTACGCACACACGCACCGCACTCGGCCGGTCAGCGCCGCGCACGAGGAACGGCTCAGCGGAAGTCACCGCAATGTCGCGATTGCGCAGTTCCCTGACGAGGCGGTCCGCCTGCCAGTGTTCGGGCACGCGCAGCCACGCGGACAAGGCTTGCGGATGTGCGCCGAGAACATAGGCGCCGAGCGTTTGCTGCAAAAGCGCCTGGCGTCGTCCCAAACGTTCGCGCTGAATCTGCACGAGACGCTCCGCTGTGCCGTCGACGATCCAGCGCGTCGCGACCTCGGCCATCGGCGAGGTCGCCATCCAGCTGCTCACTCGCAACACACTCTCCGCGCGCAGCGCGAGGCGGCGCGGCGTGGTCAGGTAGCCGATGCGCAAACCGGTGAGCACCGACTTCGTCATGCTCGTGCAATAGAACGACAACTCGGGAATGAGGCTCGCAATGGGCGTCGCCGGCTTCGCGGGCAAGGGACCGTACACATCGTCTTCGATCACATACACGCCGTAGCGCTCCGCAATGCGTGCGATCGCGCGGCGCCTTGAGTCCGGCATCATCGCGACCGTGGGGTTGTTCAGCGTGGGGGTGCAGACGAGCGCGCTGATCCGCTCGCTGTCACACATCTCCTCGAAATGTTCGGGGTGGATGCCGTATTCGTCGATTTCCAGGCCCTTAAGCGTGAAGCCGAGCACGTTGGCCGAACCTATCACGCCGTGATCTGTCAGGCTTTCGCACAGCACGGTGTCGCCTGGGCCCACGAGCGAGGCGAGCGCGAGAAAGATGCCGTGCGCGGCGCCATTCGTGACGAGCAGCGTATCCGTCGATGCGGGCATGCCCAGCGAAGCGAGCCACGCGACACCCGCCTGCCGATGATGCTCGAAGCCCGCAATCGGCCGGAACGCGCGAATCCACGGTTGGTCGTCGAGCGTGGAGAGTGTCGCGCAGACCTTGCGCCACATCGCGTCGTGTTCCGGCGTGTGAATGATGCGCGCAATCGAAAAGTCGACCACCGAGCGCTCGGCCGTATCGAGCATGTAGTTCGACATGGTTTCCGTAACGCGCGCCGCCACGAAACTGCCGCGGCCGACTTCGCAGCGGATCAGCCCCTGCCGTTCCAGCTCCTTGTATGCGTTGGTCACGGTCTGCACGCTGATGGCCAGCTCGGCGGCCACATCGCGCTGCGGCGGCAAACGTGCGCCGGCGGGCAGCGTGGCGCTTTCTATATCGCCCGCAATGGCCTTCACCAGCCGCTTGTATTTCGACTCCACGCCGTGCACCGCGCGCACCGCATCACGCCACTGCTCGATCACCTGCGCCTCCAGTGTTGCACTGCTCTACTCTTGCGAAGTGCCCTGTTGCGAGTGCCCTGTTGCGAGCGGCTCGTTCAAAGCCCCCTTTGCAAGCTCGTGGGCCCTCGTCGTAAACCCTTGCTGCCGGCCTCGCGGCAAGCCTGTCATACCGGCTGCCAATGCCTCTCATACTGCCGCGAAACAGGCCCGGAAAATTATTGTCCTAGAGCAATCGGATTAAAAAATTGGCTTTGTATGCTGCATTCAGGGTTGCGGCGGAAGGCGAGGCAAGACGCGGCATCGGCGGTCCTTCGCCCTGGCGCGTGCATGATGCGTCGCGACATTGATCACCCCGTTCATCACCTCATTCATCACCCACGTTTACAACGGAATCGATATGAAAGCGAAGCGCACTTCAGGATTGCTGGGAGCCCTCTGCGTCGCTGCGGCGACTCTGGCCGTGCCGGCGCAATATGCGTCGGCGGAAACGACGTTGCAGCGCATCCAGCGCACGGGCGAGGTGCGCATCGGCTATGCCAATGAAGCGCCGTTCGCCTACACCACGCCTGACGGCAAGGTGACCGGCGAATCGCCGGAGATCGCTCGCAAAATCTTCGCAAAGATGGGCGTGAAGAAGGTGGACGGCGTGCTGACCGAATGGGGCTCGCTGATTCCGGGCCTGCGCGCGGGCCGCTTCGACGTGATCGCGGCCGGCATGTACATCACGCCGGAGCGCTGCAAGCAGGTTGCGTTCGCCAACCCGCAGTATCAGATCCAGGACACGCTGCTCGTGCCCAAAGGCAATCCCAAGAACCTTCATAGCTATGCGGATATCGGCAAGCAGGCCGACGTCAAGCTCGCGGTGATGGCCGGCGCGGTGGAACTCGCGAATTCGCGCGATGCCGGCGTGAAAGACGCCCAGCTCATGCAGGTGCCCGACACGACCGCGCAATTGCAGGCGGTGCGCGCGCGCCGCGCGGACGCCGCGGCCGGCACCGCGCTGACCATGAAGGGCCTCGCCGCGAAAGCCTCCGACCAGGTCGAGGCGGTTGCGAATTTCACCGACGACCCGAAGCACACAGGCTACGGCGCACTTGCGTTCCGCCCCGAAGACACGGATCTGCGCGATGCGGTCAACAAGCAGTTGCATGAATGGCTGGGCACCGCCGATCATCTGCAGACCGTCGCGCCGTTCGGCTTTGATAAAACGAATGTGACTACGCGCACCGCTGCCGAGATCTGCGGCAAGTAAGCGAGCCGCGGGTGCACCGGCCACGGCCGGACCTGAATCCCAAGGCGTGTGCAGGCGCACACGCCGTCATGCAAGCGAGGAACCGCCATGCGTGAACTGTTTCCCCTGCTGCTCCAAGGCACGCTCGTGACGGTGGAGATTGCCGCCTTCGCAACCGTGCTCGCGATCGTGATGGCGTTCGTCGCGACCGCCGCGAAGCTCGCGCCCTGGGCTCCGCTGCGCTGGCTCGGCAATGCTTACGTCGAGATCTTTCGCGGCACCTCGTTGCTCGTGCAACTATTCTGGTTTTTCTTCGTGCTGCCGCTGCCGCCGTTTCGCATCGAGATGACGCCGTTTACCGTCGCCATCGTCGGACTGGGTTTGCATTACGGCGCATACGGTTCGGAGATTTTGCGCGGCGCATTGCGTTCGGTGCCCGGCGGACAATTCGAGGCGGCGCTCGCGCTGAACATGTCGCCGCTCGCCCGAATGCGCCGCATCGTGCTGCCGCAGGCGATGATCAACGCGCTGCCGCCCGCCACCAATCTGATGATCGAGCTGCTCAAAGGCACTTCGCTCGTCTCGCTGATCACGCTGTCCGATCTGACGTTTCGCGCGCGGCAGCTCGACGAGGCGACCTTCAAGACCGCTGAGATCTTCATGCTCACGCTCGTCATCTACTTCGTGCTCGCGCAGATTCTGGTCGCGTTGATGCGGCATTTCGAGCGCCGCGTGAGCCACGGCATCATCCAGAGGGCCGCCCGATGAACAGCTTTTTCGATCTGCACTACGCGGAGCAGATTCTGCCCGCTCTCTTGCGCGCGTCGATTTACACCATCCTCATCACGCTAGTCGGTTTCGCTATCGCGCTGGTGCTCGGGCTCGTTCTCGCCGTGCTGCGGCGCAGCCCCGTCAAGGCGGTGTCGCGCACGGTCGGGTTTATCGTCGAATTCATTCGCAGCACGCCTTTGCTGATTCAGGTGTACGTATTGTTTTACGTGCTGCCCGTGTATGGCATCACCATGTCGGCGTTGACGGCGGGCACCGTCGGCATCGCGCTGCATTACGCGTGCTATACGTCGGAGGTGTATCGCGCGGGCCTGAACGGCGTGGCGCGCGGCCAGTGGGAAGCGGCTTGCGCGCTGTCGCTGTCGCCGTGGCGCACCTACCGCGGCGTGATCCTGCCGCAGGCGATTCGCCCGGTGATTCCCGCGCTCGGCAACTATCTGGTGGCGATGTTCAAGGACACGCCCGTGCTCTCGGCCATTACCGTCGTCGAATTGATGCAGCAGGCCAAGAACATCGGCTCGGAGACGTTCCGCTACCTCGAGCCGATCACGCTGGCAGGCATCTTCTTTCTGCTCATCAGCATGACCTTCGCGCAACTCGTGCGGCGGCTCGAATACGGTTTGAGGTTGCCATGACCGTGAAGACCGACGTCGATGCCCTTACCCCGCCGCATTCGGCCTTATCCGTGGAGAACCCGATGAAACGAGACGATCCCGCTTCCGTACTCGACCCGCAGGCCGGCGTACCGGGCGAGGCGCCCATGGTGCGCTTTGTCGGCGTGACGAAGCGCTACGGCGCGCTCACCGTGCTCGACGAGCTGAACTTGGATATTGGCCGCAACGAGAAAGTCGCGATCATCGGCCCGAGCGGTTCAGGCAAGTCCACGCTGCTGCGCGTGCTGATGACGCTCGACCCGCTGACGGACGGCATGATCGAAGTGGACGGCGAGCCGCTCACGCATATGCGAAAGAACGGCGAACTGGTGCCCGCATCGCTGAAACACTTGCGGCGCGTGCGCAGCAAGATCGGCATGGTGTTTCAGAGCTTCAACCTGTTTCCGCACATGACGGCGCTCGCCAACACCATAGAAGCGCCGATGCAGGTGCTCGGCCTCTCACGCAAGGAAGCGACCGAGCGAGCGCGCGATCTGCTGTCGCTCGTCGGACTCGAGGACAAATGCAATCACTACCCGTCGCAGTTGTCGGGCGGACAGCAACAGCGCGTGGCGATTGCACGTGCGCTGGCCATGCGGCCGAAGGTCATGCTGTTCGACGAAGTGACTTCCGCGCTCGATCCCGAGTTGTGTGGCGAAGTGCTGAACGTGATCCGCCGCCTTGGCAGCGAGCACAACCTGACGATGCTGATGGTGACGCACCAGATGGGTTTCGCGCGCGAATTCGCGGACCGTGTGTGCTTTTTCTCGCAAGGCAAGATCATCGAGCAGGGTCCGCCGCAGCAGTTCTTCAGCGCGCCGCAGCATGAACGCACGCAGCAGTTCCTGAGAGCGGTGAAAGAAGCGGTGTAGCGAAGCAGCGCCTGCAACGCTGTTTCGTGTTGCACATACCCGCGGCCGATGCTGTTGCAAGGGCTTTAAAGACGAAGAGCCGGCATAAAGCCGGCTCTTCATATGCGTGGCAAGCTGGACGCCAGCTCAGCGCAAATTCAGCGCAAAATTCAGCGAGAACTCAGCGAGAAGCGCTGACGAGCGGCTGCAGCTGCGGCAGAATTTCGGTCGTGGCGCGCGCCACGTCGTTCGGGAAATCGATCTCGATCCACGGCGCGCCGGTCACGTCTGCGGTATCGAACACCTGGCTGCGCTCAAGCAGCAGATCGCGCACCGCTTCTTCGTGCGGCATGTTCGCCCGGCCGCTGTCGATGTAGCCTGCCACGATTTGCGCAAATCGCCGCGCCGTTTCTTCGCGGAAGCGGAAGAAGCCCACGGATTCGCCGATGGTGTCGTATTCCAGATTCACCGCGAGCTGCTTGCGCAACTCCACCGGCACGCCGTCTTTCAGACACAGCTTGACGGGCTCGTCACCGGCTTCGAAGCCGCGGTCGATCAACAGACGGTTGACCGTTTCGCCCGCCACCAGCGCGTTCAGAATGCGCTCGTCGTAGAGCACGTCGGCGTCCATCAACAGCACGTCGCCGCCGCGCGTGAGCGCCTCGGCCACCGTATGCACCGTCAGCACGCTGCCCAGGTCGTAGCGCGTGTTGAGCACGGTTTCAACCTTGTGCGGCCAGTTGATGCGCGCCAGTTCTCCCTGCACCGACTCGGGCTGAAAGCCGAGCGCCAGCACGACTTCTGTCACGCCGGCGGTTTCGAGCATCTGCAGATGCCGTTCGAGCAGGCTCATGCCGTCGAACTGCAACAGGCATTTCGGGAACTGGGCTTCCGGCGGTTGCTGGAGACGCAGGCCGAGGCCCGCAGCGAGGATGATGGCACGCATGCGCGGTCCTTTGAAAAGATACGGAGTTTAATCGACGGCGGGAACGCGCCCAAGGGCACGCCGCCGTTGCCAGCTTCGTTCGCTGAAGTGCAAGACCAGCAGACCCGGCAAGCCTAGCAGGATTTCGCGCGCGCGCTTGGCGAGCGACAGCGCGAGCGCCGCGTCGGGCGGCAAACCCACCAGCGGCGCAAGCAGCAGATAGCCGCCTTCCTGCACGCCGAGCGAGCCGGGAATCATGAAGGCCGCGCCGCGAATCGCCTGACCGAGGCTTTCGAGCAGCAGCGCATCGACCCAATCCACCGGATGGCCGAGAAAGCGCAGCGCGAGCCATACTTCCACCGTGCCAACTATCCAGCCCGCAAGGCTGAACGCGAAGCTCGCCACCACGCGGGTTCGCTCACGGTACATGGCCTGCACGGCGGCGTCGACGGCTTCGGCGCGCGTCACGAGCCCGGACCAGTCGCGCCTGCCGAATACTTTCGACAGCACGCCCAGCAGGCGGCCGAACAGCCCGCGCCGCTGCGCATAGTAAAAGCCTACGATCATGCCGCCCAGCACGGCCGTTGCAATGAGCGTCGCGGTTCGCAGATCGTGCAGCGCGCCGTGCGCGGCATAGGCGCCGAACATCAGCAGCCCGAACAATGCGAAGATGATCTGCGCCAGCGCCTGAGCGGTCGTGCTCACGGTGATGGCGGCGGCCGCGTCCCGCATGCGCATGCCGCGCTGCGACAACTGTCGCACCATCACCACGGGCCCGCCGATCTGGCCGGCCGGCAGCAGGCTGTTCACGGATTCGCCGATCCAGCGCGCGAACAGCGCGTCGCGCACCGGCAGAGGGTGATGAGCATGCGCGTTATCGCGACGGCGCGGCAACAGTGCCGAGATCGCGCCTGCATCGAGCGCGAGCGGCACGACGTGGAACGCCGCCACCAGCGCGAGCCCCCAGCCGGCCGCGAGGAGAGTCGACGCGACCGAACCGAAGCCCTGCCACGCGAGCAGGCCGACAAAGAGCGCCGTACCGATCGACAGCAGAATCAGGGCCGCCCGAGTCATGCGCGGTCCTCGCCACGGCTATTGCCTCGTGTCATTTGACGGAACACCTGGCGGAAGCCGAAATACGCAATGGCGTCTTTCATGTTGGAAATGAAGCGGCGCCACGGACGCATATTCGGGTCCGTGACGTATTCGAACGTGAGCGATACGCGCATTTCGTTCGGGCCGGCCGGCGTGATGCGATGACGCAGCTTGTCGCCGTCGAAAAACACGAGGCCGCCCGGCGGAATTTGCACCGAGCCCGGTTGATCCGGCACATCGGGATTGCGCGTATGCAGTTCGTAGTCGAGCCGGCACGACGATTCGTCGATCACGCCAAGCAGCAGCGTGTAGCGCCGGCCGTCGTAGTACGAAGTATCGTAGTGCCAGCCGATGTGGTCGCCCGGCCGCGTGTAGTAGTACAGCGCGTAGGCGTGCGGATCGTCGGCCGGCGACACTTGCAGCTTGTCGCCGCTCAGTTGCTCGAGCCAGCCGATCAGCTCCTTCGAGCGATACAGTTCGGCGATGAACGGCGCGAGACGGTCGATGGTATGACGGCTCACGCTGCCGCCCTGCTTGTGGCCGGGCAGGTAATTGCGGTTCACTTCGTCGAGCAGCGCACGCGCGCTGTGTACGAGCTGTGCGGTGACTTCCGGCGCGAGGAAATCCTCCATATAGAGGAACGCGCCCTGGTCGGCGAAGTCCTTGCGCAGGCGCGGATTGTCGAACGTGCGCGTGCGGCTCGCGACCGCGCGGTCGGCGTCCGGCGCCGCCTTAAGCGCAGCGACGGAAGATTCCTGGACGATGGATGCGGTCACGTCATCTTCGGCGTGTGTACTCATTTGCCCGCCCACACCTGACTCGTTTCGGACGCCGCCGCGCCCGCCGCGCCCGCCGCGGACGACTTCGCGCTACGGCGCACCACACGCCGGTAGTCGATCATGACCCACACGGCGAAAAGCGGCGCGCCGATAGAGGCGACGACGACGAACGGCAACACCACGCTCGTCAGCGTGACGATGGGCAGCAGATACAGCACGTCTTCCGTTTCGAAGCCGCCGAGTGCCGCCTGCTTCGTGCCCGCCTTGCCCGCCATTTCCTCGATACGCATGCGCAAGAAGAAGATCAGCGCGACAGCGACGCCCGCCACGGCGCCGAGCCAGCCCGGCCCGAGCGCGAGCCCGCCGCTGTTCGATGCGCCCGCGCCGATGCCCATGCCGACGAACAGCATAACGGTGACTAGCGCATCTGCCGCGAGATCGTAAAAATGACCGATGCGGCTCGACTTGCCGCCAATGCGCGCGAGTTCGCCGTCGGTGTGATCGACGAAATTGGACAGCACGATCAGCAACGCGCCGGCATTGGCCCACGCAAAGCCGCCGCGCGCGAGGCACAGCGCGCCTGCGACGCCAATCAACAGACGCAGCGTAGTCAGATGATTAGGGGACACCCGCGTATCGACGAGCGGTACCACGAGCCAGCGGGCCAACCGCGCGTCCCAGGTTCTGGGCGGCGGTACATTTATGGGAGTATGCGGTCTTGAATTCATAACCCGGAAATATATACGGGATCGCGAAAGATTGCTTTCTTCCTGTTAGTTTCTTTGCCGTCCCCCAAACCCGCCCCGGCGTTGCAAACCGCTCGCGCGTGAAGCAGCTTTGGCCGAATCGCGCTAAAGTGCGAATCCTGTTGCGCCTGCCCCGCCGGAACTCTTCGATGCGCAACGTCTTGCTGGGCTCGCCGGGCTGCGTCGAACGCCGCGCCGCGCGTTGCGAACACACTACATTGCGCTACATCGAATATGCCGCTGTCCATGCTATGAAACGCTTCTTTCCGCTTGCCGCCTCGCGTGCTTTCTGTAGCGTCGTCGTCGCTGTCGCGGCCGGCGCGCTTCCGCTTGCCGTTCACGCGGCCGCTCTTGACGCGCCGCTCGCTTGCAATGAAACCGGCCATCAGTTCATCGCCGATCTGGCCGGCCAGCAACTGATCGATCCGAAGCCCACGCGGGTCGAGAGCAATTCGATCAATGCATTCTCACCCGCGCAAGGCGCGGACCTGAGCGCGTTCGGCTTCCACGTTTTCGCGGTGGTCGGCTATGAGAAGGACGATCCCATGTTCCGCGTGGGGGAAGGCGAGCCGGTTGCGCGCTCGGCCTATGGCGTGGTGGTGTTCGGGAGCGAATCGAAGGTGAGAGACGCGGTGACGGCGGCCGGCGGCTCGGCAATCGTGCACCGCGTGGCGCCGCTCATCACGGCAATTTTCTGCAAGCGGAGTTGAGGCGGCGCAGCACGGCGCGCGCCGCCTCGCACGCGATTACAACTTGATCGACGTCGGATCAGCCGTCAGATAGCCGACCGTTGCGCCAAAGCGGTCCTTGTAGTTGGCACGCACCAGCGGATCGAGTGTGGCCTTGACCTTGTCGTGCAGCGGGCTTTCCCAGTCGCCGACGTGCTGGAAATTGCTCATCACATAAGTCCAGCCGTTGATTTCGTCGACTGCGTGCAGGCCCGTCGACTCCGCGCCCGCCGGGCACGACAGCACGCGCGAGAGCGTCTTCGTGTCGACGTTGTACGCCCACAGGAAGTTGTTCACGTGCATGCCGCTGTCCTCGCCGATGAAGAGCGTGCGCAACTTCTCCGAGAACTTGAGGTTGTCCGGGTTCGCGATGCGCTCCGGATTTGCAGTGTTGCCGAGCGCGTCTGCTACGGACAGGTCCTCGCCGACGAGCGCCGCTGGCGCCGCCATGTCGACCGGCACCCACTCGCTATTGATCGCGCCGCCGCTGCGGTCCAACTGGCCGCTCTTCATGTTCAGCGCGTACACGGCGCCGGCGCTGATGGTCTTGTCCACAGCCACGTCCGTCGACGCCGCGTTGCCGCGCACCATCGACTTCTCGATACGCGACATAGCCGAATACAACATTTTGTCCTTGATATTGACGGTCGTGCCTTCGAGCTTCGTAAAGCCCATGCTGCCGCCGGCGAGCGCCGCGTAGCGATGCGTCTCGAGGAAGGCCGCGGCCTTGGTCATCCCCGGCTTCACGCGAACCCAGTTGAAAGTGCCGTTGTAATTGATCTTCGTGTACGACGCGTCGACGGGGTCGGCGGTCTTGACGTCCATGATGTCGGCGGCGGTCAGCGTATTGGCAAGCGACTCGATTTCGGCGCTGGTCGCGTGGCCGAGGTTGAGCCACGAAAGCGTTGCCGCGCCCGCGCCGCTCGACGACACCTGCGTCCATTTGGCGACGTACAGCGTGCCCGCCGAGAGATCGGCCTCGCGGTCCGCGACGAACATGAAGAGGCCGCCGTTGGTGGCGTCGTCGCCCATTAGCACGGTGCGCCTGTCGGGCATCACCTGAACGAGTTCGTGCGAGATGCGGCCGAGGCAGTAGTGTTTTTTGATGCTGCCAGTGCCGTCGGGGTTGACCGTCACTTCCGGCAGATGGCCATAGTGATATGGATTCGCCGCAGTCTCGCTGCCATACAGGTTGCGGCTGAAGCCCTTGAACTGGCTGTTGGTGGCGATGGTCGCCGCGTCCGGCTCGTATTCCTCGCTCGACAGATGCGTGTTCCACGGCGACAGGCTCGCGCCGCAGGTGATCCACAAGCCATGCACCTTCGACGTATCCACATTGTGATAGCCGACCAGCGTCAGCTTGCCGGTCGCCTGGTCCTGATCGAGCGTCAGCACGGCGATCGGTGAGGGCAGCTGGCCGTACATCGACACGAGGCTCTGATCGCGCGTGGTGTACTCGAATTGCACGACCGCGAACACGGCCTTGCCCTTGATACCTTTGACCGTGGGACTGTCGAGACGGATCAGCGAGCTGCCGTCCGGGCAATCTGAATAGAACTGGCGTTCCTTGCCGGCCACCGATTTGTCGATGATCGGCTGATTGTTGATGTCCACATAGCCGCCCGCGAGAATCGTCCCGCCCTGAATGTTCGGCACCATGTCGCCGGTGATGAAAAACGGCTGATACGACAGCTTGAAGGTGCGGCTGCTGCCGTCGCTCAGCTGCACGGTCAGCGTCGAGCCGACCGTGGTCTTTGCCATGGCCGCGGGGTCGGCGAGCGTCGGCGCGGCCATTGAACTGAATGCCGCCGACACGAAGTTGGCAACCGGCTTGACCGGCGTTGCGAGATCGTTGCTGCCGCCTCCGCAAGCGCTCAACATGGACGCCGTGGCAAGCCCGCCCAGCGGCAGCATCGGTACACCGGCAAACAGTTTCAGGGCCTTGCGGCGGGAGAGATCGAACGGCTCTGCCATGTTGTCGTAATCCTGGTTGTGGGTGGCGTGGGTTGACTCACAGCCAGCACGACCCGGATTCAGACCGCATGATTCACGCTCGCGCCGCTATGACGCGAGGATTCTATGTATTGAATGTGAAAGTATATTGACAGCTTATGGTAATACTTCCGCTTGTGGGCGAACCACCGGTCCGCGCGCGGATTTCAACCGGGACGCCGGAATTCGTTCTCCACCCATGCCGTCGCGCTTGCCTTGCTGAGCTTGAAGTTCGGCGCGACCTGCACTTGCGCGAGCTGCTCGCCATACGCGTCCAGTGCGGTGAGCAGCGCGTAGGGCTCGTCTTCATCGGGCACGATGTCGAGCGTAATGTCGAGTTCGTCGTTGCCGTCCGCGCTCGATACGCGCACGGCCTTATGAAGTTGCGCACGCAACTGCTGCTCGTGGCGGCGCAACACCTCGGACGCGGTTTTCACGAGAGTGTTGAACGCGGCGGTATCGAGCGGCTTCGGGTCTTTCTTGTTGCGGCCCATCGTCCATGGGCCGACGAGCGCGGGCTCCGCTTCGCCGTCCTTGATCATGGCGACAGCCCAACCTTCGTCGTCTTCATTCTTGATCACGCGCGCGGTCCAGCCGTCGTCGCGCCACAGGCGGTCTTCATGCACCGTTTCGCAATCGCCTTCGAACTGCGCGGCGTCGTGTGCGGACGAGCCTTCCGTCGTGGCATCAACAGCAGGGGCGGACGATGGAAGGATTGGGTCGGTCATTGCAGGTTCACTCACTTTCGCTGGACATGTACACACTTCGAGCCTGCGATTCTACCTGCCTCGCGCATGCAAAGCGCCGCACTCTGACGAACGGACAAGTCCGCCCGGGTATCCCGCCATTGAACCTCCACATGACATGCCGGTATAAAAACCGCCAGCAACAGCAGCGACGTTTCAGCTTGTAACGGAACTGACGGTGCGAGCGTGCGCTCGGTATACTCGGGCGTCCGCTTTCCGATCGCGATTGAATTGTGCGCGCAGCATGATCGCCACACGCGTGAAGAGCGGCTTCGTCGCGAAGCATGGCGCTGCGTCAATCGTTGCATCGAGCGCGCTGCCGCTTCGCCCGCGCCCCACGTTCCCGCACATGACCGGGGACGCCGACGACATCGCCATGAAACGAATCTTCCTGCTTGCTCCCGCTGCTGTTGTGATCGCGACCCTCGCCGCTTGTGGCTCGTCCAGCGGACCTTCCGCACGCGACCCGTCGCAGCCCATGATCTACGTATCCTCGCAGCGTGCGCCCGCCTATATCGCCAGTTGCCTGCAAAGCCGCTTGTCGCGAGTGCGCCTGTCGCGCGTGGGCAGCGCGACTGAAATCGCGGTCGGCTCCGACTCAAACAATTCGTACTTCGTCACGCTGACGCCGTCGAACGCCGGCTCTGTCATCAAGGTGATGCATGGGGCGAATGCGCCCGACGATCCGCCGGAAGCAGAGATGCGCTTCAATATTGCGCGCTGCGCGACGTGATCTTCATACGCCGCGCGCCGGCCTGTAACTTCCAATGGCATCCAGCAACGCACACCACGCAACCGGTTTTGCGGCCGGCATCATTGCGGCGGCCCTTGTCGTGCACACCGGCGGCGGCCACGACGGCCTCTTCTATTTCGGCGTGCTGATGAGCTTCATCGCAGGCGTCGCGGGAAGCACGGCGCCCGACTGGCTCGAAGTCGCATGGTGGTCGCGCACGCGTCGACTGTGGATCGCGCACCGTACGTTGACGCATTGGGGCATCGGCTGGATTGCATTGCTCGCGGTTTCATATCACCAACTCGGGCATTCCATCTATGCGGCGCCCGCGTTCGGCTTCGCATGCGGCGGCCTGATGCATCTGCTCGCCGACTGGCCCAATCCGCTCGGCGTGCCGTGGATCGCCGGACGGCATTCGTTGAATCTATGGAACAGCGGTCGCTGCGATCTAATCGTGGTCGCTGCTTCATGGGCCGCAGCCTGGTTTGTCAGCCGGCATGCGGGGCTGCCCGGCACGCATGGGCTCGAGATGCTGAAGCATTTGAGGTTGTGACCTGCGGTTTCGAGCTTCAGGCCGAGGCGTTGCCCGCGGCCGCGCTCGTCAACGTCAACATGGACATCAACGCATGGCCGCAGCGTATGTCGCCGGCGTGATGCCGAAGAGGCGCACGAAAGCCCGCGTCATGTGACTCTGATCGGCAAAACCCGCTGCCGCAGCCGTGTCAACGAGCGATATGCCGCTTGCTATCAGTTGCCGCGCCAGCGCCACGCGCCGTTGCATCCGGTAGGCGTGCGGCGGCAGACCGGTTTCGTGCGCGAAAGCTCGCAGCAACTGGAAGCGGCTGATGCCCGCTTCGCCGGCGAGCTCGGCGAGGGTGAGCGGCGCGGCGGGGTCGTCGTCGATACGTGCCTTGGCACGCGCGATCGGGCCGAGCGAATGCGACGCCAACGCGTGCGCATGACGCGTTGCGTCACGGCTCGCATGCGTAGACAGCAGATGCGCGATCAACTCGAGCAACGCCTGCTCGCGCGCGAGGTTGTCCCTCGCGCAAGGCGGCCGAACCGCCACCGCAAATAGTCGTTCGAAGAGATGCTTGAGCAACGCATCGTGCACGACCGGCTGCGCGAGCTCGACTTCGCGCACCTCGGCCCCGCTCAATTCAGCTGCGGCGCCTACCAGCATCGACGGCTCGAAATACAGCATGTGCCAGGCGCGGCCGCGCTCGTCGAGCGGACTGCCGTCGTGCACTTCGCCGGGGTTGACCGTGATCACATCGTTCATGCGCGCTTCGACGGGACCGCGGCCGCTTGCCGACTTATGCCCGCCGCTGACGATCACGCCCACGCCGAAACGGTCATGCGAATGGCGCGGAAACGCGCGCGTGGTTTCGGCCACGGTCGCCTCCACGCCGGCTATCGCACAACGGGGCATGTGGACGCGGCCACGCGTCCCGTCGCGCGTGAGCATCAACGCCGCCCTTCGTCGCGCTCGCCTTCGCGCACCTTGCCTTGCGAAACACTGCTGCCGGGCGGCACGCTATGCGTGAGCCACACATTGCCGCCGATCACCGAGCCCCGCCCAATCGTCACGCGTCCGAGAATGGTCGCGCCCGCGTAGATCACCACGTCGTCCTCGACGATAGGATGCCGCGCATTGCCCTTGATGAGCGTGCCGTCGACATCCGCGGCAAAGCTCTTCGCACCGAGCGTCACCGCCTGGTACACGCGCACATGCTCGCCGATGATCGCCGTTTCGCCGATCACGACGCCCGTGCCGTGGTCGATGAAAAAACTCGGGCCAATGGTCGCGCCAGGATGAATGTCGATGCCGGTCGCGGAGTGCGCGATCTCGTTGATGAAGCGCGCGAGCAACGGCACGCCGAGACGATGCAGCGCATGCGCGAGCCGATGATGCGTCATCGCCCACACGCCCGGGTAGCAAAGCAGGATTTCGGTGATGTGCTGCGCGGCCGGGTCGCCGGTGAACGCGGCCTGAATGTCGCTCACCAGCAGCGCGCGGATGCCGGGCAACAGCGTGCCGAACTCGCGGGCAACCTCGAACGCGCGCTGGCGCAATTCGGCCTCCGACGTTTGCGCGTGTTCAGGCAGGAAGCGCAGCGCACGGCGAATCTGTTCGGCGAGCAGACGCAAAGTGCTTTCGAGCGTGTGGCCGACGTAGTAGTCGACGGTTTCGTCAGTCAGATCGGGCGCGCCATAGTGCGTGGGGAAAAGCGCCGCGCGCAGGCCGGCGACAATGCCGACCACCGCTTCGCGCGACGGCAACTCGCGAATGCCGAGCGGATGCCGCGTGCGATGCAGTTCTTCGCGCGAGGCGCGCAGGTCCGCGACGATCTGTTCGAGGCCCCAGTTGTGGGAAGGCACGTTAGGCATAAAAGACAGCACCGTGCGACGGGGCACGGTATCGGGTGATTGTTCCGAGAGATTACCGCGTTTTGCAGAGCCTGGCGCAGCGTTGCGCGAAGGCGTGCGAGCGGAGGAGCGAATGCAGAGAGCCGCTCAGATGGTCACACTGCTCGCGTCGATCCAGCGCACCGCCCAATCGCGCGCATGGGCGATGGCGGCGGCTTCGTCGCGGAAGCGCAGGTCGGTAGGAAAAAAACGGTTGGCGACGAGCTCGCCGTCGCTCGACCGCGAGATGACCACGTACGGCTGCCAACTGCCGTCGCCGGCGCGCGCCGGTGCGCAATTTAACAAATAGCCGCGATGTGTGAATGCAGCATCGAAGTGCATATGTCACCCGCCCTGACGGCCCCGTATAGAATGTTTTGAGTAAGCCCGCGTTCGTCGCACACGCTCGGGAAACAGCGGTGAGAATTCCGCACAGTAGAACCGGCGCGGTGCGCATTAACTGCTGCGCTTGAACCGCCCTCCTCTCGCCGGAGTATGATCATACTCTGTAGAAAATGCGCGTTCATAAAAAAAAACGAAAGACGCGCGATCGCAATCGCCTAGGAAAGGGTACGGAGTTTGCTGTTCCGGCACCTGACTTCTTGAAAGGAGAATGCATATGAACAGCCATATCGACAAGTCTGCAGACGCGGGCAAACCAACGGGTTCGAGCCGCCCATGCAGCGCCGAGTTGCATAACGACCGCACGCACGACAGCACGGTCGACACCGACGGCAAGAACCACGAAGCCGCGCGCATTGCCGGCCAGGCCCCAATCGCGGTGGACGAAATCACCACCAGCAACGCCACTCTCGTCAACAGCGTGCCGGAAGCGCTCGATGGCATGGCGGGATTCGACAGCCGGGTCGGCGGCAATCATCTGCTGCTTGCACTAGAGCCGGGCTATACCGTGATCGACAAAGGCATGCTCGAGCCGCAGGCGCTGCATTCCACGGAGGATCTTTTCGACTATTCGCGCGCTGGCGAAAACCGCGGAGAACACGGCCGCGTCCATTACGCCCTTAATCATTTGCGGCCCACGCGCCTGATCGAAATACATCGCGTGAAATAATCAGGCGTTCTTGCATGTTTGTTTGAATCGCGCCGGTAAAGCCGATTTGTCGGTAGATACCGGCGCGCGCACCGTTTAAACAGGCCGCGCGTTTTTAGCGGATTTCGACGATTACAAACTGGCGGTTGCGAGACCTGCTCGCCACCGGGGCTTTTTCTTGCCGGGCAGTGCGGCGCACAATCGCCGCACGTCAAACTCAACGGAGCAGCGAATGAAAAAGATCGTCGTGATCGGCGCCACCGGCACACTCGGCCAGGCAGTGAGCGCGGAGCTGAAGGCCCGCCATGAAGTTGTCGAGGTGGGCGCGACGCGCGGCCAGTATCAGGTGGACAGCACCGACCCCGCGAGCGTCGAGCGGCTCTTTCGCGAAATCGGCAAGGTGGACGGGGTGATCACCACCATCGGCAAAGTGCATTTCGGCCCGCTGCCGCAAATGAGTGTCGAGCAGTTCTGGGTCGGCCTGCGCGACAAGCTGATGGGGCAGATCAACGTGGTGCTGGCGGCGCAGAACTATGTGAACGACGGCGGCTCGTTCACGCTGACGAGCGGCATTATCGGCGATGAGCCCATTCGCGAGGGCGCGAATGCGACGACCGTCAATCTCGCGCTGGAAGGCTTCGTTCGCGGCGCGGCGATCGAACTGCCGCGCGGCATCCGCATCAACGTGGTCAGCCCTACGGTGTTGAGCGAGTCGATGGAAGGTTACGCGCCGTACTTCCGCGGCTTCGAACCGGTCACTGCGCAACGCGCAGCGCAAGCCTATCTGCGCAGCGTGGAAGGCGCGCAGACGGGCCGGGTTTATCGCGTGGGCTACTGAGCCAGGAGCGACATACGCCGGCGCTCTCGTGCGCTGCGCCGCGCGCCGCTCAGTGCTTCTGCTCCTTCACGCGCGAGACGATCTGCGTGGGGCTCACGAACTGCAGCGCGATCAATACCCAGATGAGCGTGATCGCCATGTAGATCATCGCCATCGCGTCGATGGATTGCGGCGCGCGCACGCCGGTTGAAAACACCGCGTAGTACAGCGCGACCACGAGCGTTTGCGTCGCGGGGCCCGCTGTAAAAAACGTCAGCTCGAACATGCCGATGGTGCGCACAAGCACGAGCAGCGCGGCGGCCAGCATGCCGGGCACGAGCAGCGGCAGCAGCACGTAGCGGAAATAGCGGAACGTGTTCGCGCCGAAAATCCGCGCCGCCGCTTCGAGGTTCGGATCGATCTGCTCGATGAACGGCGTCATCACGAGAATCACGAAGGGCAGCGCGGGCACGAGGTTCGCGAGTATCACGCCGCTCAGTGTGCCGGCGAGCCCGATCTTGTACATCACCGTTGCCATTGGAATGCCGTAGGTGACGGGCGGCACCATCAAGGGCAGCAGGAAAATCAGCATCGCGATGCGCTTGCCGGGAAACTGCACGCGCGCGAGGGCGTACGCCGCGGGCACGCCGAGCAGCACCGAGAGCAGCACGACCGCGCCCACCACTTCGACCGTCACCCACAACACGCTCGCCAACTGGAAGTCGCTCCACGCCTGCGCATACCAATGGAGCGTGAAGCCCTGCGGCAGCAAAGTGCCGAACCAGCGCGTCGCGATTGAATTCACCGCCACCGTTGCAATCAGCAACACAACGTTGACGAGGAAGAACACCATCACGCCCCACACGATCACGCGCCACACGCGGCCGGGCACGCTCGCGCGCTGCTTCACGCGCTTGCCGGGCTCGCGGGCGTCGTCGCCCTGCTGTCTGGATGGCGATGCGGACCAGGAAGCCGGCGCGCCGCGATGCTCGGTCGTCATCAGCCTTTGCCTCCTGTTGCCGGGCCGCTGTAGAACAGGCGGCGCGCGCCGAGCATGGCGGCGACCACCAGCAATTGCACGAAGCCCATCACCATCGCAATCGCGGATGCGAGCGAATAGTCATAGCTTTCGAACGCGGCTTCAGCGGCGGCAATCGACATCACGCGTGTCGGCCCCGCCGGCGCGCCCAACAGCACGGCCGATGGAAACACCGAAAACGCCTGCACGAACGAAAGACACGCCGCCATCGTCAAACCCGGCACCAGCAGCGGCAGGTAGATGCGCCGAAACTGTTCCCAAGGGCTTGCGCCGAGCGTGGCGGCGGCGCTCGCGAGCGTCGGGTCAATGCCGGTCACGTACGACAGCGTCAACAGGAACGCGAACGGAAAACCGGACACGATCAGCGAAATCAGCACGCCCCAGAAGTTATGCGTGAGCCGCACTTCGCTCGCATAGAGATGCATACCGTGCAGCGCCTGCGGGAACCAGCCGTTGGGCCCGAAGTAAGTGAGCATGCCGTCGGCTATCAGCACGGTGCCGAGCGTGACGGGAATCACCAGCAACGTAGTCACGAACTTCTGATAACGCGAATGCCGCCGCAACGCGAATGCGACGGGCACCGACACGCCCACATTGATCAGCGTCGCGGGCACAGCGAGCTTCAATGTGACGAGGATGGTCGGCCACATCGACGTGTCGGTGAAGAACATCAGATAGTTGGCCCACGCACTGCCGCCGTTCATCGGCCGGAACGACAGTGCAAGACCGTAGGCGAACGGATAGATGAACAACGCGAGAATGAAGAGCAACGCCGGCGTGACGAGCCACGCCTTGCGGTCGCGCTGCCGCAAAGGCGCAGTGGGTGGAACCGGCGTGGGCAACGTCGGCGAGTTCATGCCGCCTCTGCGTCATAGACCAGCGTGCGCGACGGCGGCACCCGCAAGCTGATGCGCTGGCCCTCTTCGAACTCGCCGGGCACGCGCGCCCACAAGTCGCCGAACGCGGTCTGCACGCGTAGCAGCGAACTGTTGCCGCCATATTCGACCACGGTGACCAACGCATCGAACGCATTCTCCGCGTCAGGCGCCGCACGCTCCATGTCTTCCGGACGCAATGCCACACTCACGCGTTTGCTGTCGAACGCGGCCATCGGCGTGCCGATCAGACGCACGCCGTTTGCGCTCACCGCAACGCCTTCGCCTTGCGTGCCTTCGAGCGTGAATTCGGCGACATTGCGATAGCCCATGAAGCGCGCTACATGCAGATTGCGCGGGCGCGTGTAGACCTCTTTCGGCGTGGCGACCTGTTGCACCACGCCCTCTCTCATCACGACGATGCGGTCGGCCATCGAAAGAGCTTCGTCCTGATCGTGCGTGACGTACAGCGTCGCGCGTTCGAGCTGGCTATGAATGCGCCGGATCTCCGCACGCATTTCGATGCGCAGCTTCGTGTCAAGATTTGAAAGCGGTTCGTCCATCAGAATGAGCGGCGGCTCGATCACGATGGCGCGCGCAATCGCCACGCGTTGTTGCTGACCGCCGGAAAGCTGCCCGGGCAGCTTCCGTTCATGGCCCACGAGCTGCACCAGCTGCAGCGCCTCGCGCGCGCGCCGCATCATTTCGCTTTTGCCGACGCCTCGCATCTTCAGACCGAAGCCGACGTTGTCGAGCACGCTCATGTGCGGAAACAGCGCGTAGTTCTGAAACACCATGCCGAAGCCGCGTTTTTCCGGAGGCAATACGTCGATACGTTTGTCGTCGAGCCAGATGCCGCCGCCGCTCAGCGGTTGCAAACCGGCAATGCAGTTCAGCGCCGTCGACTTGCCGCAGCCAGAAGGTCCAAGCAACGCAATGAACTCGCCGCGCCGGATGTTCAGATCGAGCCCTTGCAAAGCCGCGATCGACTGGCCTTCCGCATTCGTGAAACTGCGGCTCACCGAATCGAGCCGCAACTGCTCAAAGTGATGCTTCATGGGCGGTTCCCTGATGCGCGCGAGCGGTCACGCGCGAATCGCACTTGCATGGATGTCCGAGCGCGGGTTATCTGCTTTGGCTATTTGGTCTTCTGCGCACCGACTTCCGTGTCCCACTTCCTGAACGCGGCGACCATTGCCGCCGCATTGAGCGGCAACACATGCGGGCGTTCCGCCAGCAGCTTCGCGTACTCGGGGCGTCCGTATTTCTTCAGGACTTCCTGGCTATGCGCGGGCGCCTGTACTTCGGTTATGCCCTTGATCGCCGGGCCCGGATAGAAGTATCCGTCGTCGTAGGTCATGGCCTGCTGCGCGGGCTCCAGCATGAAGTTCATCAGCTTGTAGAGCACGTCCAGTTTTTCCTTCGGCACGCCCTTCGGAATCACCATGTAGTGCGCGTCGTTCACCCACGTCATGTTGTCGAACGCCTGCACGCGGAAATCAGCGGGCACGATGCCCAGCGCGCGTGGATTGATGTCCCAGCCCGTCACCGTGACCGTCATGTCGCGCGTGCCCTCGCCAAGCTCCTTCATGACTGCGGACGTGCCGCCCGGATAGTACGGAATGCACTCGTTCAGTTGCTTGAGGAAAGCCCAGGTCTTGTCCCAGCCGTTGATGGGATCTTGCGGATTCCTGTCGCCGAGCACATAGGGCAGGCCCATCAGAAACGTGCGGCCCGGCCCTGAGTTCGCGGGACGCGCGTAGATGAGCTTGTCGGGGTGGGCTTTGCACCATTGCAGCAGTTGCTCCGGCGTTTTCGGCGGATCGCTGACTTTTGCGGGGTTGAATTCGAGGAGCGGTCCGGCCGGCATATAGGCGACCTCGAGGCCGAAGCCCTGCGCAAGCTCCTGCATCTTGCGCGGACCTGGCGCGTACTTGTCGAGCACGCCGGGGAACTGCGCCGCATTGTCGGGCAGTAGCTTCGTCCACAGGTTCTGTTCGATGCCGGCCGCGAGTGCGTCGGTGCCGGTCAGCACGAGGTCGATGTCCGAGCGGCCGGCTGCCTGCATCGCCTTGATCTTGCCGGGCAATTGCGGCGCGGGCGCGTTCGTGTAGGTGATATTGGCGACGAGGTTCGGATACTTCGCCTTGAAGGCCTCGAAGCCCTTTTGCGTGAGTTGAAGATCGCCGGCCACGTCGACGATATTGAGTGTGACGGGATCGGCCGCATGCGCGGCGGACGCGAATGCGGCGCTCGCCGCGAGACATATCGACACCAGCCTGAGCGACAACCTGCACGAAACAGTCATTGCGTCTCCTCGCTTCTTGGTATGAAGTCCGCCGGTCGACTACCCCGCGCGTCTTTGTCTCTTTCAACCACTGCAACATAGCGAAGCGGCACAGCCGATGTCAAGCAAATACGCGTGACCGGGTTTTCCGCACTGATCTGCCGCTACGGCCTCGAAGGCCTTCGTCGTCAATGACCTGGCGAAGTTGTATACGAGGGCAAACCCCGACCCGCTGACTCGCTGTGTCGGCAAGGAGCGAGTGTCAGTCAACCATGGGTGCAGCGTTGCGCCTCGCGTGCGAACTCAGCCGCCGCTCACGCCCTGCGTGTTCACATACAGGGAGTAAAGGCCGTGACTCGCCGCCATGAAGAGCCGGTTGCGATGACGTCCGCCGAAGCACACGTTCGCGCAGCGCTCCGGCAACGCAATGTGCCCGAGCGGCTCGCCTTCCGAGGAGAAGACGCGCACGCCGTCGAGCTCGTCGGTGCCCATGCCCCAGCCGCACCAGAGGTTACCGTGGATGTCGACGCGAAAGCCATCCGGCGTGCCCGGGCCCGCGTCGATGAGCACGCGGTTGTTCGCCAGCGCGGCGCCCGCACCGTTGGCGACGACATCGAACGCACGGATCTTGCGCGGCTCGCCCCGCGATTCGACGATGTAGAGCATGGACTCGTCCGGCGAAAACGCGAGGCCGTTCGGTCCGGATATGTCGTCGGCGACCTTGCTCACTTCGCCCGACTGGCCGTCGATGCGGTAGACGCACGCCGGCAGTTCCGATTCCTGTTTCTCGCCTTCGTAGAAGCTGTCGATGCCGAACGTGGGATCGCTGAACCAGATGGAACCGTCCGATCTGACAACTACGTCGTTCGGCGAATTGAAGCGCTTGCCACGGTAACGATCCGCCAGCACGGTGATCGAGCCGTCGTATTCGGTGCGGGTCACGCGGCGCGTCAAATGCTCGCAGCTCACGAGCCGGCCTTGCCGGTCGCGCGTATGGCCGTTCGCATTGTTCGACGACTGGCGGAACGTGCTGACCGCGCCGCTCGATTCGTCCCAGCGCAGGATGCGGTCGTTGGGAATGTCGCTCCACAGCAGATAACGGCCGTCGCCGAACCAGACCGGCCCCTCGGACCAGCGCGCGCCCTGATACAGACACTCGACAGACGCCGAAGCAAGAATCAGCGACTTGAAGCGCGGATCGAACACACGCACGGAAGGGTCGGGATAACGTCGGCTGTTGTCGGTCATGCTGTCTCTATGGGATGAATTAGTGTCCGGCACGCGCGCGCAAATTCCCGTTCGAGTGTGAGCAGCGTGCGGGCCGCATCGGCGATCTTCGCATGATGTTCGGGCGCCGTCGAACCCGGCCGCGCCCGCGGCAGCTCCACGTCGGCGAGCTGCGCGAAGCGGTCAAACGACTGCGAGCGAGCGAAAGTTTGCGAAGCCTTCGCGTTCCGGGCGAAACGGTCACATACGGATAACGGTTTTTTGTATGACAATAGCAACAAGACAATCAGATGAGCGCACAGAAAGGGTGGTAAATCCGGCAGTCCGCACCGTCCGCTAAAGCGGCCGTTTGGCGAATAAGGTCATTTTGCCCATTTAATGGGCATGAGCCGGATGGCGGCTTAAAACTGCGCCACCAGATTGTTCAGCGCTGAACGCTTGCTGGTCAAGGCGTACAGCGCACCGGGCGCGAAGACCCGAACGCTCGATGGGCCATTATCGGCGTGCCGGAATTCGCACGACAGCCAGGTCCGATTAATAGCAGACCGTTGTGGCCCCTCGGCTTTGCAAAACGTTTTTTGGTGATAGATTGTGCGGATTAAAGCCCTGCACATAAAACCTACGCAAATAACCAAGCTGAATATTTGCGAGTCTGAGAGAGTCGAAATTGTCGCTACATTTTATCGAGCAGATGGCACCGCTACTGGACGCCGCCGACGAGGCGGAATGGTTCAGCGCAGTCGCGGACCTCGCCGAGACTTGGGGATTCGACCGGCTTCTGATTGCGATGCTGCCCCGCCCGACCATGCGTCTGGAAGACGCATATGTCCGCAGCACCTATGCGCCTGCGTGGCGCCGTACCTACGACGAGCAGGGCCTCGTGCATATCGACCCGACGGTCGCGCATTGCGCGACGCGCTCGACGCCGCTTGTGTGGTCGCCGGAAATTTTCACGACTGCGCCGCAGCAGTCGATGTATGAGGAAGCCCGCGCTCATGGTTTGCGTGCGGGCGTGACCTTGCCGATTCACGGCCCGAACCAGGAAGCCGGCATGATGTGCTTCGTGAACGACGCCAGCCCGACCGACACCTTCTGGCGTCATATCGACGTGGTATTGCCGAACCTGGTGTTATTGCGCGATCTGGTGATCGACACGAGCCAGCGCCATCTGCATACACACGCCCAGACGCTGTTGCCGAAGCTCACGCCGCGCGAACGCGAGTGTCTTCAATGGACCGCGCGCGGTAAATCCACGTGGGAAATTTCCCATATCCTGAATTGCTCGGAAGCCGTCGTGAACTTCCACATGAAAAACATCAGGACCAAACTCGGCGTGAATTCGCGGCGCGCGGCAGCCGTGATTGCGACCC
Organism: Burkholderia sp. WSM2230; assembly: GCF_000472445.1. Taxonomy (GTDB): domain Bacteria; phylum Pseudomonadota; class Gammaproteobacteria; order Burkholderiales; family Burkholderiaceae; genus Paraburkholderia. Next base: position 191,458 of record NZ_AXAJ01000001.1, on the reverse strand, counting down.
AACTCGGACTTATTGACCCGGGTTGAGCAACGCCGCGGCGTCGCGGCTGTGCAGTACACGCTCGGCGCGGCCGAGATCCGCGTCGGAAACAGTCTTGGTGAAATAAAGGCCCAGCAGAATGGAAACCGGCGCCGGGATTTCCGCGCCGGACTCGAAGCGGCTGCCGCGCGACTGCGTGACTCCGAAGCGAGCCCAGAAGCGGCGCTGGCTCTCTTTTTTCTTCTTGCGGTAAGCAATGATCAGAACCCGGTCCACCGCCGTGGAAGGCTCCGCCGGACGCGTTTGGAGGCCAGTTTGCGGTTGCCAGTGATTGTCGAGAAGTTCCATTTTTGTGTCCCGTCGGTTGAGTGCTGTTCCTGTCTCAAATTTTGCGATATCCGATAAGCATGCACACCTATCCAGGTAGATAGGTGGCGGAACGATTCAGAATGCATAAGTTTTCCTGCGTATTGGTTTTCCCAACACGTTCAGGAGAACGTCATGCAAACAGCGATCCGGATTGGAATGCGTCAGGAGTTCGACAACGAGGACATCAACGAGATGTACCGCCTGCGGGCGCGGGTGTTTCACGGCCGGCTGGGGTGGGACATTCCGACCATAGCGGGCATGGAGATCGACGGCTACGACGCGCTGGGCCCGCATTACATGCTGATCCAGGGCGAAGACCGGCGGGTGCGCGGCTGCTGGCGCCTCATGCCCACCGAGGGGCCGAACATGCTGAAGGACACTTTCCCGCAACTCCTGCACGGCGCGGCGGCGCCGGTCGGGCGGCATATCTGGGAGCTGAGCCGCTTCGCAATCGACACCAGCGGCGAAGAGAAGTCGTTCGGCTTCGCGGACCTGACGATGCAGGCCATCCACGAACTCGTGACTTTCGCCGACCGCATGGGCATCACGCGCTATGTGACGGTCACCACCACGCCGATTGAACGGCTGCTGCGCAAGACCGGCATTGACATCAACCGGCTCGGCTCACCGCTGCAGATCGGCGTGGAACGCGCGGTGGCGCTGGACATCGCAGTCAGTCCGAAGACCCGCACGGCGCTGTTCGGGCCGATGGCCGCAGCCGCTTAGCTGACCGGCTGCCGGGTTCCTTTGCCGCTCGGCTGCCCGGCAGCGCTGCTTTGCCGCCTGGCCGCTTACTGTCGGCCAGGTGCGCCAGTCGCGCGGCACGCGTGCCTGAGCGGCGAAACGCGAATCGCGCAAGAGCGCCTCACGAGCCAAACATCCGTTCATGTGCGCCGAGGCCGGCCGTCCCGATGGCGCTGCGGCTCTTCGCTCGCAGACGGACCGGTCTGGCGCCCATCCCTTTGAAAATTTGTGAACCGGTTGATTTACATCCTGTCCGAACGCGAGTTGGACGGTGATGATCGAAGCCCTCAACCTGACGTGGAGTGGATATGTACACACGCATTATTGTTGCTGTCGACGGCAGCCAGACTTCGCGCCGCGCCTTCGAGGCGGCGCTCGCACTCGCCAGGTCCACCGGCGCCGTCTTGCAACCATTCTATGTGGTCGAAACACGCCGCTGTACTTCGAGGCGCCGGGCTACGACCCCGCGGTGCTTCGCAACAGCCTCATCGAACAAGGTAAGGAACTCGGCGCGGAGTTTGCGCGCGAAATGGACGCGCAAGGTGTGAAGGGCGAGATACTGGTGAGCGAAGCAGCGTCGCTCGACGATGTGTCGACCGCCATACTGAAGGCCGCCGCCGATTTCAACGCCGACCTGCTGGTCATGGGCACGCATGGCCGGCGCGGATTTCGCCGCCTGATTCTCGGCAGCGTCGCCGAGCGTTGCGTGCGCCAGGCGGGCTTGCCGGTACTGCTCATTCCGTCGGCGGCAGGCAGGCCGTCGGACGACGCGCACGCGCCAGCCTGAACTTGCCGCAGCGCGATGCGGCAATCGGCATCACGACGAGCCACCCCGTTGCAACGTGCGATGAGTCACGTGATCGTCGAGCAGGCGCCGCATCGTGGCGAGCAGCACCGGACCCTCCACGGGCTTGCGCAGAAAGCCGTCGAAGCTGACAAAGGCAGGTGGGCTCGGCTCTCCGGAGACGAGTATGAAGGCCACGTCGGCAAGACCGGGCAGCGTGCGCAAGCGATGGCACAGTTCGCTGCCCGACATCACCGGCATGCGCCAGTCGGCAACCACCACGTCCACAGGCGCAGCGATGAACTGCGCGAGCGCCGACTTGCCGTCGAGCGCGGTCTTGACTTCGTAGCCCTCGGCCGCGCAGATTGCGCTCCATGCATCCAGCGCGCCGGCGTCGTCATCTACAAGCAGTACGGTTGCCATGTGCAATTGTCCTATCGCTTCGACAACCTGCTTCGCAACCCGCATGCCAACGCGCGCTGATCGCCTGAACGAACAGCATGCGCGCGGCAAGCAAGAAAGCAAAGCCGGAACCGGCGAGGGCTGCCGCCGGGCGACATGGTCAACTGCCGCTCATGACATCCTCGCCTGTTGTTAACAATAGCAACTCAATTGCGGCCCCGCACGCGCACTGCTTGACTTTGCAACTTCAGGCGCGCGCGAGAGCAGCCGCGACGAGACGCTGCTGTTCGTCGTGATGCGCGCGTATCGACGAATGAGCACCCGAGGGGCTCTCGCGCCGGCACACGTCGACAACGCGGCAGTTCGACGGAACTGCCCGCCCGATTTCGTCGCGCACGAAATGCCATGCGCCGTGCTTCTTCTCTTCTTCCTGCGCCCACACCACTTCCGCGAGCTTCGGGAAAGCGGCGAGCGCAACGGCAAGCTCGCTCGTCGGGAACGGGTACAACTGCTCGACGCGGATGAGCGCGGTTCGCGTGTCGCCAGAGGCATCGCGGGCCGCCTGCAAGTCGTAGAAGAACTTGCCGCTCGACAGCACGACGCGCGTCACTTCTTCGGGCGAAGCCACGCTGCTGTCGCGCAGCACCGGAGCAAACGCGCCGCCGATCAGCTCGCCGAGCGGCGAATGCGACCGCGCGTTGCCATAAAGCTGGCCTTTCGGCGACATCACGACAAGCGGCTTCGGGTCCGCACTCAACGCCTGCTCGCGCAGCATGTGGAACCACTGCGCCGAGGTCGACGGCATCGCGACCTTCATGTTGCCGCCGGCGCACAGTTGCAGGAAGCGGCTGATGTAGCCGGTCGAATGCTCGGGACCTACACCTTCGTGGCCATGCGGCAGCAGCATCGTCAAGCCGGACGGCTGTCCCCATTTGTACTCGCCCGCGGCGATGTACTGATCGATGATGACCTGCGCGCCGTTCACGAAGTCGCCGAACTGCGCTTCCCAGATAGCCAGGTGCGTGCCCGTCTGCACGCTGTAGCCGTATTCGAAACCAAGCACGGCCTCCTCGGTCAGCGGCGAATTGACGATGTCGAACTCGCCTTGATGCACACCGAGGTTTTGCAGCGGCACATATGGTTCCAGCGCGCCGGACGTGTCGCCTTGCGAATGCCACACCGCATGACGGTGCATGAACGTGCCGCGGCCGACGTCCATACCGGAGATGCGCACACTATGCCCGTCGTCGAGCAGCGTTGCGTAGGCAAGGTTCTCCGCGAAGCACCAGTCGACAGCGGCTGTTTCGTGAGCAACGCTTTTCTGCCACTTCGCCGTCACATTGCGCACGAAGTCGTGCAACCGCAACTCCGGCGGCGTGCGGGTCAATGCCGCAGTGAGCGACTGCACGCGCGCGAGCGTCACGGGTCGCGTGCGCTTCGTCCCGTTGCCGCGCGGCCGCGACAACGTTTGCGCAGCCGGCGCCTGAAGGTGCTTCAATGCATCCGCGCGCAATTCCTCGAGCGGCGTTTCTTCGCCGATGGCCGCGTGATACAGCTCGGTGACCGTCTGATGCGTAGCAATCGCCGCCTGCTGCAACGGCTGCGTGAGAGCGGGAATGTCATGCTCCGAGTGGCCCAGACGCCGATAGCCGATCAGGTCGATCACCACATCGGCCTCGTGCTCCATCCGGTATTGCAATGCGAGCTTCGCGGCGCGCACTACTTCGTCGGGACGGTCGGCATTCACGCGGATTACGGGCGCGTCGATCATCCGCGCAATGTCCGTGCAATAGGAATGCGCTTCGGCATCCATCCGGTTGGGCGTCGTAAAGCCGATCTGATTGTTCACGATCACGTGGACGGTGCCGCCCAATGCATATCCTGCCTTGCGCGTCATGTTCAGCGTTTCCATCACGATGCCCTGGCCCGCGAACGCGGCGTCGCCGTGCACCACGAGCGGCAGGCAGCCGAAGCCGCGGTGTTCGTCCTGATATGCGCGAGCCATGCCGCTCACGACCGGATACACGCTTTGCAGATGCGACGGATTGTGGGCAAGGAAGATTGCAACCTCGCCATTGGGCGTCTTTCTGACCGTGTCGCCGCCGAGGTGGTAAGGCAGATCGCGCTGTGCGGCCGCAGCATCGGAATCCGGATCGAGGCAGGCGACCAGCTTCGCCGGGTCAAGACCCATCACGTTGACGAGCACATTCAGGCGCCCGCGATGCGGCATGCCAGCGAACACCCGCTGAACGCCATGAGCGGCAGCCTGATCGACAATCGCTTCGACGAGCGGCACGAGGCTCTCGCACCCTTCGAGTGAGAAGCGCTTTGCATGTTCGAACGTCGCCGCGACATGACGCTCCCACATCTCCGCAGCCACGAGGCGACGCAGCAGACGGCGCCGCTGCTCGCGTGCCGGCAATGGCGCGAGCTGCTCGGCCTTCAGCCATGCGGACAATTGGGCGCGGCGCTGCGGGTCGCGTATGCCGGTCAGATCGAGGCCAATTGCGCCGCAATAGACGCGCCGCAGTTGCCGCTCGAGTTCATGCACGGCAGCCGAGGGCGGCAGCAGTGGATTCTCGGCGCCAATCGGCTGCGCCGGTTCGAGCCCGTGGAACACGGGGTCGAGCTCGGGCACCTCGGGCACAGGCGTAAGGCGCAGCGGGTCGAGCAAAGCCTGACGGTGACCGTGCTGACGAAACGCGTCGATAAAGCGGCGGACTTGCAGCGTCCGCGCGACCGAAGCCAGTTCGCCTGCCGGTTCGAGAACCGCGCTGGCCGGCGAGCGTGAAAGAACAATCGATTCAGAAGAGACGTGGGACATGTTGGATAGCGTGCGGAAGAAATCGTTAATTGGATTTCGCTGTCCACGTCCGGATGCGCGGGCAACGCCCGTTGACGGCAACGCGGCGGCTGGCCGCGCCCCCCGGCAGACAGCAAAACGGCAAGGAACGCAATGCGGATGCGGGCTTGCAGTCGCGCTCCGTCTTCTGTTTGTTATCGAGCCGGTCCGCGCGACCGGCTCGTGTCTCCGTCCGTTGCCTGCCTCGACTTCTACTGGGCCGTCATGAGCCACGCACCGGCGTCGCTCACTTCGTTCGTGTGAGGCGCATGCGAGTCGCGCGCGGCGCGCCGTTGTCTGGACGCGTCGTCGTCGAGCTTGAAGGTGCTGACGGTATGAGTGAGTTGCTGCGCCTGGTCCTGCAGGGCCTGCGCGGCCGCGGCGCTTTGCTCGACCAGCGCGGCGTTTTCCTGTGTGACCTTGTCCATCTGCGTGACCGCGTGGTTGATCTGCTCGATGCCTTCGCTTTGCTCCTTGCTCGACGAGCTGATCTCGGCGACGATCTCCGTCACATGGCGAATGCTCCTCACGACTTCGCTGATGATCTGCCCGGCTTCCTCGACCATCTTGCCGCCGGTGCCGACCTGATTCACCGAGTCGGCGATCAATTCCTTGATTTCCTTCGCCGCGACGGCGCTGCGCTGCGCGAGCCCGCGCACTTCGCTTGCGACCACCGCGAAACCGCGGCCGTGTTCGCCGGCGCGGGCCGCTTCCACAGCGGCGTTCAGCGCGAGAATATTGGTCTGGAATGCAATGCCGTCGATCACGCCGATAATCTCGACAATCCGGCGCGACGACTCGTTGATCGCGCTCATCGTGCTCACGACCTGGTTCACCGCCTCACCGCCCTTGACCGCGACGTCCGACGCATTCGATGCAAGCTGGTTCGCTTCGCGTGCGTTGTCGGCGTTCTGCTTGACCGTCGACGTGAGCTGTTCCATCGCAGCCGCCGTTTCTTCGAGCGAACTTGCCTGGTGCTCGGTGCGGCTCGACAAGTCCATATTGCCGCTCGCCACTTCGCGCGTCGCCTGGCTGATCGTGTCGGTGCCCTGGCGCACTTGCGCGACAATGCCGTGCAGGTTGCCGGTCATGCGTTCGAGCGCGGTCAGAAGACGCCCCACTTCGTCGGTCGAATCGATCTGCAGACGATGCGTTAGATCGCCGGCCGCAACCGCTTCGGCGAGAACCACCGCCCGGTTGATGGGCCGCGTGATGGTGCGCGTGATGAAGATGCCCGTGGCGATCGCGATCGCGGTTGCGAAGAGCGCGAGAAGAATCATCTGCAGCTTCGCGCTGTGCGCTTCGGCAACGGCGTCGGCGACATCGTGCGCCATCCGTTCGGCCTGCACGTCGACCATCTTGTCGACGAGCAGGTAGTAAGCGTCCTGCAGCCGTGCCATGTCGCCCTGATAGACGTCGCGCGCTTCCTGCTGCTGGTTCTTGCTGACCAGATCGAAAAAGCTCTTCACGCTCACGCCGTATGCCGAACGTGCGTCGAACTGCTGCTTGAAGAGGACCTTGGTTTCGTCGCTGGTCAGGTGCTTTTCGAGTTCCCCATAGGCCTGCGCGTTGGCTTTGCGGATGGCCGCATAGTCGTCCATATACTGCTTCGCCTTGTCCGGCGATGTAGTCAGCAGCAGATTGCTCAGAATGCCGTTTGCCTTGTAGCCGTTGCTCTTGATCTGATTGCTGAGCGCAATCAGCGTGTAGCGATTGCTGACGATCTCGTCCATCTTCGTGTTAGTGGACTGCAGATGCTCGATGCCCACCACGGCTGTGCCGACAAGCAGCGCAACCATTAGCGCAAAGGCGGAGCCGAGCCGAACTCCGATTCTCAAATTCGAAATCTTCATGTGTCTAATTCCTTACCCAACAGCCCGATCAAAGTTGTCGCGAAGCGCGCGCAGACCGCGGCGAGGCGGCGCCGCTGCTGCGCTTCGGCGTGAAAATCTCCCCCTTTCGAAGACGGTTCACTGCGCCCAACGCCAGAGGCCAGCGTGCGCCGACGCGGGCGCCTCTTAGTCCGCCCTTTCTCGTTGCCGTCGTTTTCCTCAGAAGATATGACGACACAATTTCCTAAACCTTGAGAGTGGCTCGTCCGAGAAAGTAAAAAATTTGCCAAACGTTTGCGAGCGAGCGGAAAAGCGCCCGCTTCGCATGAAGGGATGAGTAAGGCTATTTGCGAACACGTCGACACGTTAGGACACTTCCGCGTCGTCGCCGTAATCTGACGCCGCTCAAAACGCCTGAGCGCGCGAGCGCGGCATTTTGCCGCTAAACGGGGGACAGAGCCGGTGGGACAATCGGTCATTACCCCTGACATTGGCTCAGACATGCTTACTTCCACCGCTCTTGCCCACGCCGCCGATTCCGCGATTGCAACCGGCCCCGCCGTCAACGCGCCGCCGCGAACTAGCCGCCGGACGGCGCCGCGTGCCGCCGCGCGCACTCACACTCGCAGCGCCGCGCGCTGCTCGAGTTGCGCGATGCGGCAGCTCTGCATGCCGCAAGGTTTGTCGACCGAGGAACTGTCCAAACTCGAAACGCTGATCTGCTCGGCGCGTTCCGTCCATCGCGGCGAGGCGCTGTATCGCAGCGGCGATCGTTTCGACAATCTGTATGCGGTGCGCTCGGGTTCGATGAAAACCGTCATGGCGCACCGGGACGGGCGCGAGCAGGTCACGGGCTTGCGGCTCGCAGGCGAAGCGCTCGGACTCGACGGCATCAGCGAAGACCGGCATGCATGCAGCGCCGTCGCACTCGAGGACAGCACGGTGTGCATCGTGCCGTACACCGCGCTCAAGTCGCTGTGCCGCGAAATCGGCTCGATGCAGGAGCGCCTGCACAAGCTGCTCGGCGAGCAGATCGTGCGCGAAGCCGCCCAGATGATGGTGCTCGGCTCGCTCTCCGCCGACGAACGGGTCGCGGCTTTCCTGCTCGACGTGTCCGAGCGCAACGCGCAGCGCGGTTATTCGTCGGCCGAATTCAATCTGCGCATGACGCGCGAAGATATGGGCAGCTACCTCGGCATGACGCTCGAAACGGTGAGCCGCACACTGTCAAGATTTCAAAAACGCGGCCTGATCGACACGCAAGGCAAGCACATTCGTATCGTCGATCTGGACGGCTTGCGCCAGGTTTGAACCAGATCGGATGGGCACGGCCTGCACGGCCGCGCCCGTTCCCACGTTTTTCCGGTGAGCCTTTTGCCTTGGCATGCTATCTGCGAGCGGGTACAGTCTTTGTTTAGTCCGTCCCCCGCAAGGAGCCCGGCGAAATGTACCGCGATCCCGGTCCGCATCATCCGCTTGTCCAACGTCTGATCGACGCGCGTCAAGTCACAGACGCCCTCTTTTCCATCGTCAAGCCCGAGTTCCTGTACGAAAGACCGATCCGCGAGCGGCATCGGATCGTGTTTTATATCGGGCATCTCGAAGCTTTCGACCGTAATCTTTTCGATCAGCGTCTATTCGATCTGCCGGCATTCGATCCGCAGCTCGATCAGCTTTTCGCATTCGGCATCGACCCGGTCGACGGCGGCTTTCCCACCGATCAACCAGGCGATTGGCCTTCGCTCGATACCGTGCGCAACTACGGTGTGCATGCGCGCGAGCAGATCGACCGCGAAGTGCGGGCGCTGACCGACGCCGCGCGCGTCGAGGCGTCAGGGCAATTGCTGAACGTCGCGATCGAGCATCGCCTGATGCACGCGGAGACGCTTGCCTACATGCTTCATCAACTGCCGCTCGAGCAGAAACTGACCGAACTGCGTGAGCCTGTCATGACGGGACCCGGCCGCGTGAACAGCTTACCGCCCATGGTCAGCGTGCCGGCGGGTTCGGCCACGCTTGGCATGCCGCGCGACGGCGGCCGCTTTGGCTGGGACAACGAGTTCGGCGAATTGCAGGTGGACGTGCCGTCCTTCGAGATCGACCGCTATATGGTGACCAACAGCGCGTTTCGCGAGTTCATCGAGGCCGGCGGTTATCGCGAGCCAAAGTGGTGGTCGGAGCAGGACTGGGCATGGAAGGAAGCGGAGCACATCGAGCACCCGGCTTGCTGGTCGCGGCGCGCCGCGCACGGCCAAGCCGACGCATGGATATTGCGCACGATGTTCGACGAAGTACCCCTGCCGCTCGACTGGCCCGCATACGTCAGCCACGCCGAGGCAAGCGCGTATGCGCGCTGGGCGGGCAAGGCGCTGCCTACCGAAGCGCAATGGCAACGCGCCGCGCAGGGCGCGCCGCACACGGGCTCAGGCAACTTCGATTTCCGTCACTGGGATCCGCGACCGGTAGACGCTTATCCCGAGAACGTGAGCGCATTCGGCGTGGAAGGTCAGTTCGGCAACGGCTGGGAGTGGACCTCAACCTCGTTCGACCGCCTGCCGGGGTTCGAGCCTTTTCCGTTCTATCCTGGTTACTCTGCCAATTTCTTCGACGGGAAGCATTATGTGCTCAAGGGCGGCTCGGCTCGCACCGCACAGTGCATGTTGCGGCCGACGTTTCGCAACTGGTTTCAGCCGCATTATCAGTACGTTTATGCGGGGTTCCGTTGTGTCAGCGCGCAGAATCCCGTCGAATAGTTATCGGGCTTTAAATAAGGCAAAATGTCTTTGCCGTTTGCGCAACAATCGATTTAAATGGTTTAAAAAGCTGACAGGCAATTACCAATAATTCCAATTGAAACGCAATGAAAGAATGAACTGGCGGATCGACGTTGTCGCAAACTATTCTCCATGCTATTCTCGATTCGCCTGAGATTCCGAGCGCGTTTTAAAATCAGGCACTTGGGGCGTACTCGCGAGAGGGGTACGCCCCATTTCATTTGGGCGGCCAATAACGGCGCCGGCGGAAAATAAAATGAAAGTTAAAATCGGATGACGTCGCTAAAACACAACGCCGTAATACACTGAAAAATAGTTCTGGAATTTCTGCGCTATTCTCCGCCGCTCGATAGCAACCGCTATTGGATTCAGGAGATATTCAATGAAAAAATTCGTATTGTCGGGCCTCTCGCTCGCTCTTGCCGGCGCCGCGGGCGTCGCTCACGCGCAAAGCTCCGTGACTCTGTATGGCCTGATCGACACCGGCCTGACCTACACCAGCAACTCTGGCGGCAGCAGCAACTTCCAGCAGGCCAGTGGCGTGCTGAACGGCAATCGCTGGGGTCTGCGCGGCTCGGAGGAACTCGGCGGCGGCCTGAAGGCGGTCTTTGTGCTGGAAAACGGCTTCAATCTGTCGACGGGCAAGCTCGGTCAGAACAGCCGCGAGTTCGGCCGCCAGGCATTCGTCGGTCTGTCGAGCAACCAGTTCGGCACCGTTACGCTCGGCCGCCAGTACGACAGCGTGGTCGACTATCTCGGGCCGCTCGCGCTGAACGGTACGCAATATGGCGGCACGCTCGCGTCGCACCCGTATGACAACGACAACCTGAACAACTCGGTGCGCATCAACAACGCCGTGAAGTTCCAGAGCGTCGATTACAGCGGCTTCAAGTTGGGCGCGCTGTACGGCTTCTCGAATGCAGCCGGCAGCTTCGCCGACAGCCGCGCTTACAGCGTCGGTGCATCGTACGTGTTCGGCGGCCTGAAGGTCGCAGCGGGCTACCTGCAAATCAACGGCGCAGGTTCGTCGACCAACTCGAGCGGCGCGGTTGCGAGCGGCGATTCGACCTTCACGGCAGCGCGTCAGCGTACCTACGGCGCGGGCCTGAGCTACGCGTTCGGCCCCGCGAACGTCGGCCTCGTCGTGACGCAAACGCAACTGAACGGCGCGACCGCGATCGGTTCGTCGGCATCGGGTACGAGCAGCGGGCTGGCTCTGACCGGTGGCAGCGCGCGCTTCACGAACTATGAAGTGAACGGCCGTTATGCGTTGACGCCGGCGCTCTCGGTGTCGGGCGCTTACACGTTCACCGACGCGCGTCTTGACGGCGTGAGCCCGAAGTACCATCAGGTCACGCTGCAAACCGACTACGCCTTGTCCAAGCGTACCGACGTCTATGCTGAAGCCGCATATCAGCACGTCGGCAGCACGGGCAATTCGGGCATTACCGCCGACATCGTGGGCGTGAGCGCTTCGTCGACGAGCTCGCAAGTGGTTGGCACGGTCGGCATCCGTCACCGCTTCTAAGCCACGCATTACGCCTGCATGAGTGCCGTGACGAGCGGCACTTCGCAAAAAAGCCCGCATTTGCGGGCTTTTTTGGTTATCGCGCAAGGCTGCGCTCGCGCTCAGCTACGGGGCCGGCGGGCAGCAAGCGCCATCAGCACGGCACAACGAAGAACCTGAGAGTGTCTACGATTAAAACGAAGTGCCGATCTGAAACTGGAACTTCTGATACTTGTCGGTCGCGTGTTTGACGACAGGAAAGCCGAGAGAGAGTTTGAGCGGACCGATCGGCGAGATCCATTCGAGTCCTGCGCCGTAGCTATAGCGTAAGCCGTTTGCGCCGTTACTATTGCCCTCGTTGCCCCAAACGTTGCCGGCATCGAGGAAAGTAAATACGCGCAAAGTTCTATCCCATCCGGTGCCGGGAAGTGGGAACGTCATTTCCACATTTGCAACGACCATTCGCGAGCCGCCGATTGGATCACCGGTCGTCTTGTCGGTCGGGCCGAGCGAGCCGGATTCGTAGCCACGCACAGAGCCGATGCCGCCCGCGTAGTAGTTCTTGAAGATCGGATAGGCCTTGCCGGCAAAGCCGTTGCCGTAGCCGCCCTGAAGGTTCAGCCCGAGAATGAAGCCGCGCGAGAAAGAGTAGTAGTACTGCGCCTGAACGTCGGTCTTGTAGTACTCAGTGCCACCCGCCGGCGTACCGATTTCGCTATTGGCCTGCAAGAAATAGCCGCGGCTCGGCACCAGTGCGCTGTCGCGATTGTCGCGTGCCCAGCCCGCTGTAATCGGTACATTGTTGACCACGTTTCCGAATTCGGTCACGTAGTCCTTGTAGCTCTGAGGTGTCGACGAATCGATGCTTAGCCGGTTCTGTTCGAGGCCCAGACCGAAATACACTGTGTCGGCTTCCGAGAACGGAATTCCAAACTTCAAATCGGCTCCCACAGTAACGATCTTGAAGCTCGTATCGGTGTAGTAATAGAGCGGATAGCTGGTGCGGTAATAGACATCGGTAATGCGCTTGATGCCGTCTACCGTGAAGTAGGGATCGGTCTGCGTGAGCGAAAGCGTACGGTATGTTTTCGCCGTGTTCACATTCAACGCGAGGCTCGTACCGGAGCCGAACACGTTGTCCTGCGAAATCCCGGCAGAGAGCACCACTTTATCTGTCGATGAAAAGCCCGCGCCCAATGTGATTGCACCTGTCGGCTTCTCGTTGACCTTGACGTCCACGTCCACCTGATCGGGCGAGCCTTCCACCGGAACGGTTGTTACATCCACGTCGGTGAAATAGCCGAGGCGATTGACGCGGTCTTTAGAGAGCATGAGGCGATTGGAGTCGAACCACGAGCTCTCCAACTGGCGCATTTCGCGGCGCACCACTTCGTCGCGCGTGCGCGTGTTGCCGGTCACGTTGATGTGGCGTACGTAGACGCGCCGGCTTGGGTCCACCTGCAGCGTGAGGTCGACGGTATGGTGCTGCTGGTCGATTTTCGGCAATGCATTAACCGTGGCGAACGCGTAGCCATATTCACCGAGCTTGTCCACGACAGCCTTTGTCGCGGCCTGCAGTTTCTCGGCAGAAAAGCGTTCACCGGGTTTAATGTTCACGAGCTTCGTGAGTTCGGCTTCACGATCGAGCAGATTGCCCGCGAGCTTGATTGAAGAAATGGTGTACGGCTCGCCTTCGTGCAGGGTGACAGTCAGATACATCTCCTTCTTGTCAGGCGTCAACGATACCTGCGTCGACTCGATATTGAACTCCAGATAGCCACGATCCAGATAGTAAGAGCGCACGTGTTCCAGATCGCCGGTGAGTTTGTCCTTTGCATACAGATCGTTCTTCGTGTACCAGGAAAACCAGTTCGGCGTAGACAGCTGCATTTCGTCGCGCAAAGTGTCAGTGCTGAATGTGCTATTGCCGATGAAATTGATCTGCCTGATCTTCGCGCTCGGCCCTTCCGCTACCGAAAAAAGAATGGCGACGCGATGGCGGTCAATTGGCGTAGTAGTCGTTGTCACTTCAGCGGCGTAGTAGCCGCGCGTCAGATACTGGCGCTTCAATTCCTGTTCCGCCTTGTCGACGAGCGCTCTGTCGTAAGAGCGGCCCTGCGACAGACCGACGGCCCGAAGCGCTTTCGTCAAATTCTCCTTGTCGAATTCGTGGATGCCCGCGAAGTCGATCGTACCGACCGCCGGCCTTTCCTGTACGTGCACTGTGACGATATTACCCTCTGTCGAAATGCGCACGTCGTTGAAAAAACCAGTGGCATAAAGCGCGCGAATCGATTCGGAAGCCTTATCGTCCGTGAATGTCTGCCCTTGCTTGATTGGCAGATAGGCGAAGAGTGTCCCGGGTTCGATGCGTTGCAGGCCTTCGATTTTGATGTCCTGCACGACGAACGGCTCGGCGGCGTGAGCCGGGCCGGTTGCCAGCGTGATGCCGGCGAATGAAAGCGCGCCTGCTAGCCGGCTGGTCAAAGCTTGGAAATTCATCTTGGTTTTCGGTCCTGATGCGGCGCGCAAAGCGCAGATGGGAACGCTCGAAGGCAAGCGGCGCATTCGAAACGAGGGTCTTTGGCTCTGGAAAGCGCGAAGTATAGGGACGTGTGCCGCGGCTATCGTTACTGGAAACTTTCCGCACCTTAAGGTTGCCGGTGTGTGCAATGTGCCGGTGCGCCGTGCCTTATGTGTTTGCGCGGCATGAGTGGGAAATAATGCGTTACAGAACCGAAGCAAGCGTAGTGGGCGTGTAACCCAGCGGCGTGCTCTCGCTGCTATCTTCAGATCGTCGATTCCGCTACCGGCGTAACGCGATTAGGAGAGTTGGTCATGATGGAATTTTTCTCACCGGCCGTTTTTGCGGCAATCCTGCGCGTCAGTTCGACGCCGATCTTTTCGGTGCGCCTCGCCACGGCGTCATTGTTTGTCCGGCACGAAAGGCCGCGCAATCCAACGAACACCGTGGATCGCGCCAGCAATGCGCGGGAGGATGCGACCCGTGTCTGACGTCTCCTTCATGCTGAATTCGATTACCGACATGCAGTTGACGGCGGATGGTCAATACCTGCTGATTCACGGAAATCAGCCCACTGCGGCACTGCATCGCTCGGTGCTCAACGATCTGCTCGTGGCCCTGCCGAATGCCATCGAACACGCGGACCGCGTGGCACACAACAATCAGGACATGGGCTTCGCGCTGCACTGTCAGGGTTGGGAAGTCGGCAGGCTCAATGGAATGGAAATGGTCGTGATCCGCTTCCGCCTGTCTGCTAATGCAGGTCTCTCGTTCTCATTGCCGGCCGAGCAGATCCCTTATCTGCTCCAGGCGCTCGGCGGCGTGGTGGCCGCGAGCGAGCCTCGGGCCGGTGACGTGACGCTCCAGTAGCGGAGTCATTTTCTGGCGCGCCGTCCGCGCGCGGAACCGGGTTCCTCATGCGTCGCTGCATCGCTGCGTCCTTTATCCTTTCCGATCGTTATTTCTTTTGAAACTACGCAGTGTATTTCTATGTATTCGCTTGAAGCCGCTCGTTTCTTTCATGCTATGCACAGCGGGCTATGTGCCGCTCGCCGCGTATGCTCAATTGAGCGGCGCGGCCGCTCTGCCGGAATCGGTTGACGGCGTGTGGGGCTTGCGGCTCGCACCGCAATTGACCGAACAGACCTTGCGCGCGGGCGATAAGCCCGCCATGTCGGCTATTGCCGATTCGATAACGACTACCAGGGACACAGACGTATCGCTGAAGGGTCACGCGCAGTTGCGGCGCAATGTGTCTATCGTGAAGGGCGACGCGTTGCATTACGACGTCGATACTGACAAAGCCGATGCCTACGGCAATGTGCAGCTCGTCCAGAACGGCAACGTGTTCGACGGGCCGGACGCGCATTTCTACGTGGAAGCGAATGAAGGCTATATCAGCGTGCCGAAGTACCGCTTTCACCTAACGGGCGGATGGGGCAGCGCGCAGCGCATCGATCTTCTGGATAAAGAGCGCACGGTGGTGCGGCGCGGCACGTACAGCACGTGTCAATGCGAGTCGGAGCCTGCCTGGTACGTGAAGGCATCCGAGTTCGACATGGACAGCGGTAACGACGAGGGCATTGCCCACAACGGCGTGCTGTTCTTCCGGGGGGTGCCGCTTCTCGCGAGTCCCTGGCTTTCTTTTCCTTTGTCGGGAGCGCGGCGCAGCGGTTTACTGCCGCCGACCTTCTCAATGAGCTCAACCGACGGCGTGGATGTTGCGCTGCCGTACTACTTCAACCTCGCGCCGAATTACGATCTCACACTGACACCGCGCATCATGACTCGTAGAGGTGAGATGCTGACTGCGGACTACCGCTACCTGCGGCCAAACGATTCGGGCTCGATTTCGATTGCGTGGCTGCCGCATGATGCAATCACCAACACACAGCGCTATTCGATCGCGTTGAATCAGCACTGGAATCTGGGCTCCGGCTTTGGCGCATACGTCGACTACAACCGCGTCTCCGACTCCACGGTCGTGACCGATCTTGCATCGGGCGTCGCGTTTCCCACGGGTTCGACCACGCTCTATCAGCAGGAAGCCGGGCTGACCTATTCCAATGGGCCGTGGAGCGTGCTTGCACGCGAGCAGCGCTGGCAGTCGTTTTCCAGCGACTCGACATACAACCGCGAGCCCCAGGTAAACGTGCATTATGCGCGCTACGACGTAGGCGGCTTCGACTTCGGCGCGGAAGCGGACGCCACGCGCTTCACGATCTCGTCGTCGGATATGACGCAGGGGAACCGCTTCGTCTTCAATCCCTACGTGAGCTATCCGATAGAACGACCGGGATGGTTCATCACACCGAAGCTCGCCTGGCATTTTGCTGCGTACGATCTCACGTCGATAGGGACGGACGTGCCCGCCGGCGAGCCCAAGTCGTTCAGCGTCAATGTGCCGACGTTCAGCCTCGATTCGGGCATGCGCTTTGAGCGAAGCGTGCGGCTCTTCGGGCAGTCGTACATCCAGACGCTCGAGCCACGCCTCTTCTATGTCTACACGCCTTATCGCAATCAGGCATATGTGCCGCTATTCGATACTGCCGCGGCCGATTTCGGACTCACAGAACTCTTCATGGCGAATAGCTTTGTCGGCAATGACAGAGTGTCCGATTCGAACCGCGCGACGGCCGCATTGACCACGCGTTTTATCGATCCCGCAAGCGGCGATGAGCGCGCGCGTTTTATTCTCGCGCAGCAATACGACTTTCGCACGCCGCGCGTGACGTTGCAGGCCGATGACGCAATCAGTACGGTTGCGCGTACCGGCATTATTGCGGGCGCGTCGTACAAAGTCGGTCCGGACATAAGCGCCGAGCAGGCGGTCGAGTACAGCCAGGCAAATCATTACCTCACGCATGCCGAAGCCGGGTTCGGCTGGGCACCCGGCGCGCACCAGGTGCTGAACATGGCGTACCGCTATACGCGTGCAAATAGTACGCTGGATTATCAGCCGGTCAATCAGTTCATTGTCTCCGGGCAATGGCCGCTTGCACGCAATGTGGTGAGTGTGGCGCGCGTCAATTACGACATGAGCGCGCATCGGCTGATTGCCGGATTGCTCGGGCTGCAATATGAGGCGGACTGCTGGTCATTGGGCGTGGCATTTGAAAAGTACACCAATGCAACCAGCTCGACTACTTCGCCGAGTACCGGAACGCGCGTCCTGATGCAGCTACAGCTCAAGGGCTTTTCGCAGGTCGATAACGGGCTGCTCAATCAATTTCGCGCGAGTGTACCGGGCTATACGCCGACGTCGACAGTGGACGAGCCCACGTCGCGATTCAGCGATTATCCATGAGCAGCGCCGACGCCGCACGTGTCGAAAAGAAATTCGCGATTGTGCGGGGGCGCTTTGAACCGGGAGCCACCGTTTCTGGAGTCGCCCGTCGCCCGAGACGAATGCAAATCAGGCAACGAATCGGAGCACTACCGGAACCACTGCGTGCGAAGCGCCACACCGGAATGGCGAGGCGTGGGCTGACGCGTCCTGCAATACGAAGTCCATCTGGTCAGCACGCGATTACCGATGAATCTTCGAGCGAAGCCGCTCCACTTCCCTATCGGATACGGGGTCCGCGTGGTTTCCCCACGCGTTTCGCACGAAACTCACCACCTCTGCGATCTGCGCGGACGTCAACTCACCATGAAAGCCAGGCATCTTCTGCGGCGCGGGTCCGGTTCGCGTCATCGGGCTCCTGCTTCCTTCGATCACGATGCGCAAGACAGACGTCGGATCCTTCGCGAGCACGAGTGGACTTCCGGCAAGCGCTGCGATCTTGCCCGGCTGACCACGTCCGTCGACCTCATGGCAACGCGCACAGAACGACAGGTAGATTCCCGCACCGTGACGCTCAACCTCGCCGGTTCCGAGCGTCCGCTCGGTTTGAACGCGTACGCGCTTGTCGTTGCTGTAGCTTCCATACGTTTGCTGCGGCGCAAGCGACTTGAGATAGACGGCGATAGCGTCCAGATCCGCGTCGGTCATGTACTGGGTGCTTTCCCCCACGACGGGAGCCATTGCGCCAAAGGCAATCGCGCCCGCACCGTGCCCGGTGCGCAGGAAGTCAGCGATATGGCGCGCAGACCACCGCCCAAGTCCGCTTCCCGGGTCGCCGGTGAGGTTGGGCGCAAGCCAATGGTCATTGACGCCTCCTGTGAGGTACCACGGCGATTTCTCGCTATAACCCAGTTCATTGTAGGCAGGACCGCGTGGCGTATGACAGGCGCCGCAGTGCCCAAGGCCCTGCACAAGATAGGCGCCCCGGTTCCACTGTGCCGTTTGCTTTGGACTGGGAGAAAACTCGTCGCGGTTGCCGAACAGCAAATTCCAGAAGGCCATGCCCCACCGTTGATTGAACGGAAACGGCAATTCCGTCTGCGGCGCGCGCTTTGCCACGGGAGTCACGCCGTGCATCAGATATGCATACAGCGCGGCGACATCGTCGTCGGTCATGTTCGCAAACGAGGGATAAGGCATGGCAGGGTAAAGCCGCTTGCCGTCGCGACGCTTGCCATAGCGCAATGCATCGGAGAACTCCTTTAACGTGTACTGCCCGATGCCAAGCGTGGGATCCGGCGTGATGTTGCTTGCGTAAATCGGACCTAACGGCGAATTGACCGGCATTCCTCCGCCCAACGGCGTATGGTCGGCAGCATCGTGGCACGCGCTGCAATCGCCCGCTTTCGCCAGGTATTCGCCACGAGCAACGAGTTTCGGATCGCTGGTCACCGGCGACTGCGCGGTAACGTTAGAGGGAAGATGATCCTCTTCGCCCCCGCTGCAGCCGCCAAGAGCGAAAGCCAGTGCGAGCATCAGCATAACGGTGAGGCGTTTTGCATTCGTCGGCGTGTTCATATCAATGCCATTGACTGCAGGAGACGAGGAATACTTCTGCGAGCATCGTGAACACGAGGCCGACAACGAATCCACAGCCGATCAAAGCGCTACAGAGGGCGATGAAACGCTTGCGGCCAACTTCCTCTTCTTCCCGGGAAGACTTTTCTCCCGACACCTGATACTTGCGCCGTTCGTTGATGCGCTTTTGGCGTCGTTGCAACAGGAGGAAGCCGTAGGTCGCCAGCCCCGCGCAAACGATCGAGATCACAAGCGCCGCGATGGACGCGCCATAGAGCCACGCGTGCAAGTACCAGACGCCAGGAGCGTCGAGCGGCGTCGTGATTGCGTCGCAGGTCTGGGCAGAAATCGTCTCGGAGATAATGACCTGCAGCAGCCACGCACCCGGAGAAAGAAAGAATCCTGCGCCCGCGCACCACGCAAGGCGCCGTCTCTCCGCCTCGGTCAACCGCTCATCGCTGGGAACGGATGTTTGCATCACTGGCCCCTGAGCCAGAACGGCGTCACATACAGCGCGGTAAAGATGAACAGCCAGATAACATCGACGAAGTGCCAGTAGAGCCCGCCGATCCGCATCGGCGCGTTGCGCTCCTTGTCGAAATAGCCAAGCGCAATCCAGAGCGCGAGCAGCACCAGGATCACCAGCCCAACCAGAACGTGCGCCAGATGGAAACCGGTGATCGTGAAATACAGCGACCCATAGAGATGCGCGGTGACTCCGTAAGGATGGTCATGCCATTCCTTCAACTGAATACCGACGAAAAGGCAGCCGAGCACAATGGCGACGATCATCCAGGTTAGCGCGAGCCATCGCCTGCTCTTCCTGACTGCGCGCTCGGACAGCCACGCAAAGACGCTGCTCAGTATGAGGACGCTCGTGCTCATACCACCGACGCCGATCTTCGGCATGCCTTCGGGTGGCCACGCCAGTCGCGTTTGCGATTGCGAGTAGAAGTAACTGAAGAGCAGATAGCCGAAGAGGCTTGCCTCCGTGACGACAAGAGCAAGCACACCCCACCAGCCACCGGAGTGTTCACCGGCACTGCCAACGGGAAGTGCGTCCTGCTCGCGCGCCGTTCGGGCAGAAACCGCCTGCTTCGGCGTGGGTGGCTCACGTTGCGCCAGCGAGCGACGCGGCCACATCCAGGCGATCATCGCCGCACCGCAAGCGGCGAAGGCAGCGATGGTAAACACCGGCGAGCGAAGCAGCATCCCAAGAAACACAAGCGCTGCAAACAGCCCGAGAAAGAACGGCGACCACGCGTCTTCCGGCATCTTGAGGATGACGTCTGGCTTGCCGCTGAAAGGGTGAACGCCGAGTGCCTCCCTGCCTCTATGCAGCAGATACCCTTCCTCCAGGCTTGATTGCCGTCCGGACGGTTGCAGACGCTCTTCCCACATGGGATGACGGGACTCGACAACGGGCAGAACCGCGAAGTTGTACGCCGGCGGCGGCGACGCCACGGACCACTCCAGGCCCGGCGCATCCCAGGGATTGGGCGGCGCTTTCCTTCCGCGCCGTGCGGATATCAGTGCATTAATGGCGAAGAGCAGCACGCCGATGCCCAACGCGAAGGACCCGGCGGTCGTAATCAGATTGGAGGTATCCCATCCCATTCCCTCGGGGTACGTGTAAATGCGGCGCGGCATTCCAAGAAGGCCCGATATGTGCATCGGAAAGAAGCCAACGTTGAAACCTGCAAAGACGGTCCAGAACGCGACCTTTCCAAGCCGCTCGTTCATGAGACGCCCGGTGAACTTGGGGAACCAGTACGTAATACCGCCGAGCACCGGGAAGACGTTGATCCCCAACAGTACGTAGTGCAAGTGTGCAACGATGAAGTACGTCTCGTTGAGCTGCCAGTCGAGCGGCACGGCGGCTGTCATGACGCCTGACACTCCGCCCACCACGAACATCAGCACGAAGCTCGCGAAGTAAAGAAACGGCACAGTGAACACAGGCCGTCCAGTCCATATTGTCGCGATCCATGCGAAAACCGCGACGGCGCTCGGGATCGAAATCAGCACGCTTGCCGCGCCGAAAAACGCCAGCGCAAGCGGCGCAATGCCAGTCGCGAACATGTGGTGAATCCACACTTCAAAGCCGATGATCATGGTCGCCACCGTCGACATGGCGACGGCCGCGTAAGCAACGAGCGGGCGCCTGCAGAAGGTAGGTAACGCGTCGGACACAATGCCCATTGCGGGCAAAACCACCACATACACCCACGGATGCGCAAACATCCAGAACAGGTGCTGCCACAACAGCGGGCGGCCATCGGCGGCCACATCGAAAAAGTGCGTGCCGATGTTGCGGTCCATCCACAGAAGGAAGAACGCCAGGCTCACGGCCGGCACTGCAAAGAGATTGGCGAATGAAGCGGTGAGCGTTCCCCACACGATGACAGGCAGCCGATCCACCGACATGCCGACCGCTCGCATACGAAACAGTGTCACGACGAAGTTGACCGCGCCGACGGTGGTAGATATGCCGAGCAGCACCATTCCAAGCGAATACACGTCGATGTTCGGACCACGGTTGTATTCGATCGACGAGAACGGTACATAGTTGAACCAGCCCGCATTGGGTGCCTGGCCCAATGGGAAACTGCAATAGAGAAATACGCCGGCAAACAGGAAGATCCAGTATGACAGCGCATTGAGGCGCGGAAACGCCATGTCGCGAGAGCCGAGCATGAGCGGCCAGAGAAAGTTTGCAAAGCCGCTCAGCACCGGCAACGCGTAAAGGAAGATCATCGTTACGCCGTGCATCGTGAAAAGCTGCGCATACTGCTCCGGGGTCAGCAGCGTCTCGTTGGGTCGCGCCAGTTGCAGGCGCATGAGCAGCGCTTCGGCACCGCCAATCAGGAGAAAGACAAACGCCGTGACGATGTAACGCAAGCCGATTTTCTTGTGATCCACGGTAGTAATGAAACCGCGCCAACCTCCTTCGCCTTCCCATGTCTCGCGCAGGCGTTGCTCGGCTTCGGAACCTTGCGGCGCGCTACCAAATTCCGGCTCGCGCCGGAAAGCGACCTGCCCGGGCTGCCCGCCGCTGTAATCGCTGTAATCACTCGTTGCGGACATCGCGAATTCCTTACCTGAGAGTTGCGAGGTACGCCGACAGGCCGCTCGCCTCCTCGGGCGAAAGCTTCATGTCGGGCATGAGCGTGCCAGGTTTGATGTCCTGCACATGCTGAACCCAGTTCATGAGGTTTTTTGGAGTATTGACGACCGTGCCCGCCGCTATCAGCCGGCGCGACATGACATGGGTGAGATCAGGCGCCTGCACACCCGTAGAGTTGCTGCCGCGAATCGTGTGACAGCCCGCGCAGCGCTCCTCGAACAGCTTCGCCCCGCGTTTTGCGGAGTCGGTCGTTGCTACAGGAGCCGGCGACTGTTGCGCGGCAAGCCATCGGTCGAAGTCAGCTTGCGGCTGCGCGTAGACTTCAAAGGCCATATGCGCATGCTGCACCCCGCAATATTGCGTGCATTGACCTCGAAAGGTGCCGGGCCGGTCCGCCTGAAGCCATTGGCGATTAGTGACCCCGGGTATGGCCTGCGTCTTGCCCGATAGCTCGGGGACCCAGAAAGCATGGATAACGTCGGCGCTCCTGAGTAATAGAAGCACCGGCACGCCAACCGGAATGTGGAGTTCGTTCGCCGTCGCGAAGTGACTCGAGCCTTCGCCATAGTCGACCTTCCACCACCAGTCGTAAGCGGTCACGGTAACAGTAAGTGCAGGCTCGCGCGGGGGATCGGCAACCTGCGCCAGGACAACGAGCATGTACACCGTAATGCCGAGCAGCACGAGCGTCGAGATCGTCGTACCGACGTAAATAAAGCTCAAGCCCCCTTCCGCTTTCAGCGCCTTCGCGTCCTCGTCTTTACGGCGCCTGAACATCGCGACCAGAAGCATGATGGCGATGAGCAGGCATACGGAACTGCAGATGGCTGCCAGCACCCAGCCCAGATGCAACACTGGCTGCGCGGCCGGCCCCTCGCTGCGAAGGAAATACGCGAGCGGCGTGTGCCCGCCGGTCAGCGACCCTGGCTCACCTGGACCACCCGTATCGGCGCACGCGTCAAGTTGGCAAAAGGCGATTACGAATGCCATGCCATATCGGTACGGCCACTTCGGACGCCGACATGTGAAGCTCACATTTTCTCCTAGATGCCATGCCGGATGAGCCAGTAGTTCACCCCGCCGGTATGGCGGCCGACCAGTTTGCCGGCATCCTGGGTTCTCCGGCAATGCTGCCTGGATTGCGGTAACGGGTACGCCGTATCAGCGTCGTTCTCGCGACCCCTCGCTTCGATTTCGGAGGGAGGAGCAATCCGTATTCCAGAAATGGAGGGCAGCTTCCGGCCGCCTGAGACCAGCAGCGGCACGCCGCTGCCTCGTTGCCATGCGGTCAGGCAAACCGGGTTGATTCACGTGTCTTCAAACCGCTTGCACGTGGTATGCCTCGCGGCTTTGGTCGACTCTTACATTGGCGTAATCTGCGGGCACCGTTAGCGCTTTTTGCCGAAACGCAGGGTCAAGCCTCCAATTGCTCAAGCACCTTACCCTTGGTCTCGATGCCGAGAAAGTGCACCGCCACCGCCGCAAGAAACGGCACAGCCGCGAGAATATAGAACGCAAACTGCAGATTGCCGCCGATCATCGTCTTCGACACGATGGCCGGCGCAAAGATCGCTGCCACCTTGAGCCACGCGCCGCCTACGCCGCAGCCCATCGCACGGATGCTCGTGGGGTACAGCTCCGGCGTGTACACATAAGCCGTGATAAAACCGCAAGCGAGAAAGCCAAGCGAAAGCGCACAGCAGGTCGCCACCACATACACCGACGAATCATGCAGCACGCCTGCCAGCAGCAGCGAAATCGCGCACGCCACAAAGGACAGATTGATAATCGGCTTGCGCCCCACCTTGTCCACCAGCAACGCGCAAGTCAACGATCCCAGCACACCTAGCACCGAGGCGGCCACGGCCAGATTCAACGCGAGTTGCAGCGGCGCATGATAGACAGTGCGGTAAATCGTGGGCAGCCAGGTCGAAAGACCGTACTGAATGAACCCGCACGTGATCCACAGCATTGCGACGGCCAACGTGCGTTTGAGGTAAGCCGGACCGAACAGATCGCTCATTCGGCGCTTTGGATGACGATTCGCCATCGCTTCAAATTCGGCCGAATGCGCAACCGGCGGCAGCGGACCTTTCGTTGCACGCTCGAATGCGTGCACCGCGGCATCGGCATCGGCCATGCGTTCGCGTTCGGCGAGCCAGCGCGGTGACTCCGGCACGAGCTTGCGCAGCACAAAAAACAGAATCAGCGGCATGCCGCCGATGAAGTACATGGCCTGCCAGCCGAAACGCGGCACGATCCACGCACCCAGTGCATTCGAAGCAAGCAAGCCGACCGGAAAAACGATTTCATACAGCAGCACGAAGCGGCCGCGGCCATGCGCACGGCTGATCTCGTTGATGTACGTCGCCGCAACGGGTAGTTCGCCGCCGAGCCCGAGTCCCTGAATCACGCGCAACACGACGAACGCCGCGAACGTCGGCGCAAATCCGCACGCAATACTGGTTATGCCGATGATCCCCGAGCTCAGCGCAATCGCGCGCACGCGCCCATGACGCTCGGCATACCACGGAAACACGAATGCACCGATCAGTTGTCCAACCGAACCGGAGCCGATCAGAAAACCGATTTCCCACGGCGTAAGGTGCCACTTCGCGATCAGCACGGGCAGCGTGGCCGCGATGGCGATCACGTCGAAGCCGTCGAAGAAAGTTGCGAGACCGATCAGGATACGCGCGCGCACCTGCATTGCATTCTTCGGCAGCCGCTCGAGTCGCGCGATGATCGAGCCTCTCGTTACAGGACCTGAAACACCCGCGCCGCTGCGGTCCCCAAGTGTATTGTCGATGGTTCTCATGCCGTTGTGCCGTCCGTATGTGTGGTTAGGCAAGCGCCGTCGAGGCGTCGGTCAGTGTGGCAAGGTCGATGGTCCGGCCTTGATTCATCCACTTGCGCGAGAGCTTCAGCTCGCGTGGAGTGTTAATGGCGATCACGCCGCGAATTGCGCCGTCTTCGAGATGAAACAGCGTCGCGCGCTTACCTGGCAGGTCGCCGCGCACCGCGAGCTGCGCATCGGCTGGAATGTCGCCGAGAATCTGCAGGTTCACGTCGTATTGATCCGACCAGAACCACGGAATGTCGGCATACGGTTCGAAGGTGCCGAGCAGCGCTTTCGCTGCGGCAATCGCCTGATTTTGCGCATTGGCCCACGATTCCAGCCGCACGCGACGCTTGAGCCACGCGCTCGGATGATTCGCCACGTCGCCGCACGCGAAAATGCGCGGGTCGTCGGTCGCGCCGAAATGATCGACCACGATGCCGTCTTCCACCTTCACGCCCGCCGCTTCCGCCAACGCCGTATGAGGCGTGAGGCCGATGCCGGCCACCGCGAAATCGGCGTCGAGTGTCGAACCATCGGCAAACGTCGCGCGAATGCGGTTCGCGTCGTTCGGATGATCTTCCAGCTTCGTGAGCGAGGCGTTAAGCCGTACATCGACGCCATTCGCGCGATGCAGCCCGAGAAGAAAGTCCGACACCATCGGCGGCAACGAGCGCGCACATAGACGCGGGGCGCCTTCAACCACCGTTGCATCGACGCCGAGCTTGCGTGCCGTCGCCGCGACTTCCAGACCGATCCAGCCGCCGCCCACGACCAGCACGCGCTTGCTTGCGCGCAGCCGTTCGCCTAATGCGACCGCTTCGTCGAGCGTTCGCAGATACGCGATGTGCGCGGTCTTCACGAGCGATTCGGGCAAGCGTCGCGCCGCGCCGCCGGTGGCGATCACGAGGCGGTCGTATTGCACTTCGCGGCCCGCTTGCGTGCGAACGATGCGCGCTGCGCGATCAATCGACGTTGCGCAGTCAGGCTGCCACGCTTCGATATTCAACGCGTCGAAATCGTCCGGCTTCACGAGACGCACAGTGTCGATATTGGCCTCGCCGGCAAGCACCGCTTTTGAAAGAGGCGGCCGTTCATACGGCAGATGCACTTCGTCGGCGATCATCACAAGGCGGCCGTCGAAGCCTTCCTTGCGCAGCGTCTTCACGACCCAACCGGCCGCCTGGCCGCCGCCGATCACGACGATCGTGCGCGGCGCTTCGAGTGCAGCGTGCGCGGCCTGAGCCTTTGCAGTAGCAGCGTCAGTCATCTTTGCGCTCCGTCATGAACTTGCCTTCCGGCGCCTTCGCGTTTTTCTGGCGACGCGTATTGCCGTCGATGCCGCCGTCTATCGCCCATTCAGCGAACACGGTCGGGCCCGGTTCGAAATCGCGCGGCTGCCAGTCGGGCGTGAGCTGGTCTTCATCGGCGTAATACTCGATCAGGCCACCTGCGGGATTCTGGAAGTACCAGAAGTACGCCGACGAAACCGGATGACGTCCCGGCCCAAGCTGCGTGTCCCAGCCGCAGCGGCTGATATGCATGCCGCCGCCAAATACTTCGTGGATGTCACGCACGGTGAACGCGACGTGGTTCAATCCGCGTTTCCCGTTCGGCAAGGCCAGCAGAAAAATGTCGTGGTGGCCGCCGTGCGGCGCGCAACGCATGAACGCGCCGCGGCCCGGATAGCGGTCTGACATCTCGAAGCCGAGCAGTTCGTGATAGAACTTTTCCTGTGCAGCGAGTCTGTTCGTGAAGAACACCACGTGGCCCACTTCGACCGGCTCGGCGCGTTCATAGATCGGCGAGGGCTGATCGACGCGCAATGTTTGGCCCCATACGTTCGAGGGCGAACCGTGAATGTCGAGTGCGCGCTTGCGAGTCACTTCCACGCGAATCGCCATGCCGTTCGGGTCGATGCAGCCGACGGCGTCGTCGGTTTCGAAATGGCCCGGCTGACCGGCGAAGCGGCCACGCAGTTCGTCGAGCTCCGCTTTGGTCGCGACGCCCCAGGTCACTTCACGCAGCGTCGGACCTTCTTCGAACGCGGGCGGCAGCGACGCGTCGTTTGCATCGACGGCCAGAATCGTGCAGCCATTGAGCGTCTCAAAGCGCGCGTGCGTTTCGTCGTGAGCGACTTCTTTCAAGCCCCAGTCCGCGAAAAAGCGGCGACAGGTGGTGAGATCCGTCACGCCGTAGATAATCTGTTCAATGCCGAGAATCGTCATACCGTGCCTCTTGCGTATCAGTTGGCCCACGCCAGCGGCGCGTCGTTCAAGCCCCAGTAGAGGCTCTTCTGTTGCATGTACTCGCGGATGCCGAGCCGGCCTTTCTCGCGTCCCATGCCGCTCTCTTTCCAGCCGCTGAACGGCGTCGAGATCGAGAACAGCTTGTAGGTGTTGATCCAGATGGTGCCGGCTTCCAGCGCGCGGGCAATCCGGTAAGCGCGCTTGTAGTCGCGCGTCCAGATGCCGGCCGCGAGACCGAACACGCTGTTGTTCGCCTCCTTCAGGAGCGACGCTTCGTCGTCGAACGGCATTGCAACCAGCACCGGGCCGAAGATTTCTTCCTGGCAGATGCGTGCGCTGTTGGTGAGGCCTTCGAGGATCGTCGGCTGGTAGTAGGTGCCCTGTTCACGGCCGTCGCCGACTGGACGCTCGCCGCCGCATAGCAGGCGTCCGCCTTCTTCAAGACCCAACGCGACGTAACGTTCGACGGTCTCGCGATGCGCCTGCGTGATGAGCGGACCCATTTGCGTTTCAGCGCGCGACGGATCGCCGACGCGTAATTTGCGTGCGCCTTCAACAAGACGCTTCATGAAGGCGTCGTAGATCGAGCGCTGCACGAATAACCGTGAACCGGCGATACACGCCTCGCCCGACGAACTGAAAATGCCGTACAGCACGCCGTTCACTGCGTGATCGAGATCCGCGTCGTCGAACACGATGGTCGGCGACTTGCCGCCGAGTTCCAAAGACACCGGCATCAGCTTGTCCGCCGCAATGCGTGCGATGCCACGGCCCACTTCCGTGCCGCCGGTAAACGACACTTTCCTGACGAGCGGATGACGCACAAGCACGTCGCCGATCACCGAGCCCTTGCCCGGCAACACGCTGATCACACCCTTCGGTACGCCGGCTTCTTCGCAAATGCGCGCGAGGGCCAACGAGATCAACGGCGTCACTTCGGCAGGCTTGAGCACCACCGCGTTGCCACCTGCCAGTGCCGGCGCGAGCTTCTGCGCATCCGACGCAATCGGCGAATTCCACGGCGTAATGGCAGCGATCACGCCGATCGGCTCATACACGCTCATCGTCAGATAGTCGCCGCGCGAAGGGGTGACTTCTTCTTCGAGCGTTTCGAGGCATGCCGCGAAATAGCGGAACGTATTCGCGGCGCTCGCCACCAGCACGCGCGTTTCGCCAATCGGCTTGCCGTTGTCGCGGCTCTGCAATTGCGCGAGCGCTTCATGGCGTGCCATGATGAGATCCGCGATGCGATACAGAATCAGCGCGCGTTGATGCGGCTTCAAACCGGACCAGTTCGCACGGCGCCAGGCGAGGTCCGCGGCCTCCACGGCTTCGCGGGCATCGTCGGCATTGGCCGTCGAGATTTCCATGTTGACCGACTGATCCGCCGGATACAGGCTTTTGTACGGGTTGCCGCGCCCTTGCCGCCATTCTCCGCCGAGAAAAATATCGCCGGTCGGCACGAGGCTGGTATCGAAGTGAGTCATGTCGGTCATTCCGGTTTGCTTGAGCTGTTGGCTGAATCGGCTGGAGTTGGCTCAGATCACGCAGCGCGCCGCGCGATTGCGTAGCGCACGAATCGCGCTGTACGCGGTCAATGCGGACGTCTTCGGGTTGTCTGGGAGCGGCTTGCCGCACATCTCTAGCGACATTTCGCCGAATGCGCCGCGCGCGAGAATGCGGTGCACATTGCGCGTCACGTTGGGATCGGCGATCAGCCGTACCGTCGTGTGGTCGAGGCCGAGGCCGGCCAGTGCGATCGTCGCGGCCACGTTGGCGTTCTTCGGATAAAGACGCGCCGCTTCGCGCGCGCTGCCTTCAAAGATCACCTGCTCTTCCTTCAACGCATTCAGGTCGCAGACCTGTTCGGCGGGCGTGCCGAGCCAACCCGTAGGCGGCTTGCGGCCCGTGTACAGCACTTCGTCCAGACCGCCGAGCTTGGCCGCGGCCAATGCATCCACGCCGCCTATCGCGCCCGAGAGCAGCGTCAAGGTCGCGTCGCCTTCATCGGCTGCGGCCGACAACGCGTCGAGCAACGTCATGTCCGACAAAGCGCCGATAGACGCGACCGCGCAATCAGTGCCGGCCTTCAACAATGGCACGACGTGATCGACAAGCGCGCTGTGTCCCGCGCATTCCAGCGCGAAGTGCGGCTGGCTGGAGAGCGCGGACACGGAGGCGACGACATCCACCGAACCGCCGACCACTTCACGCACCGACGCCATATGACGTTCCGGCACGATCACGTGCGACACGCGTACGGTCGGATCGGCGGCAACCGAGCGATACACCGCCTGGCCGATCGCGCCGAAGCCGATCATCGCGACGTCGACGGGTGCGTGATGCCCCGCGTAGCCCGCTTCACGCATGTTCCGGCTCCTGTTCCTTGACGGGCGGCCCCGCGAACGCAGTGGCGAAGGAGCCGACCGACAGCATGTCTACTTCCACCAGCACCGGACCGGTCTTCTCCATACCTTCGCGGATGATCGCGTCGGCCTGATCGAGCGACTTGATGCGGTAATGCGTGAGCTTCAGGCTCTCGCAGAACTGCGCAAAATCCGGCTGATGCAGATCGACGTAGCAGCGGCGCCCGCCGTATTGCGCGTCCTGAATGTTGCGGATTACGCCGTAGCATTGATCGTTCATCAGCACGATCATCACGTTGGCGTTTTCCTGCACGGCCGTAGCGAGTTCGCCGACGTTCACCATCAGGCCGCCGTCGCCGACAAGGCACACGGTTTTCGCCGCGCTGCCCGCGAGCGCCGCGCCGATGCCCATCTGCATGCCCTGGCCGATGCCGCCGCCCAACGCATGTACGCCTGCGCGCGGCGAGAAAATGTTCAGCATGCGGTTGCCCCACGTGCTGTTCGAAATCGTCACATCGCGCACCCAGTTGTAGTCGCGGCCCACCGCCGCCTGCAGCGCGTCCACCAGACGCTTGTAGGGGCCGAGACCCTTGCCCACATCCGCGACGGCGCTTTCGCGCGCTGCGGCGAGATCCTGCCCGAATGTGGGATCTACCTTAATGCGGCGTTCCAGCAGCGTCGCGAGTTCTTCCAGCACCGCCTTGGAATCGCCGTGAACGAACATTTCGTTGCGATAGCCGCGGTTATCGGCGAGCGCATCGGCGTCGATGCGATAGAGCGGCTGCGGCAGCGCGAGCTTATATTTGAGCGTCTCATTGCCGCGCAAACGCGAACCGACGACCACCAACGCATCGCAGGTCTTATAGAAGCTTTCCACTGCGGCATGTACATTGAAGGCGCCGAGCGTTGCCGGGTGATCTTCCGGCAACACGCCGCGGCCCTGCACGCTCGTCACGACGCCAAAGCCGAGCGCGACCAGACGCTCGACCGCATGCGTCGCATGACGCGCGCCGCCGCCGAGCCACAACAGCGGGCGTTTGGCCTTCGTGAGCTGCTCGGCGAGTTGGGCGACGCGCTGCGTGCAATGCGTGAGCGTGCCGATGTGCGGCGCGGCCAGATCGGCGGGCCATTCGATTTCGGCCGCTTGAATGTCGATTGGAATCTCGACGCTCACCGGGCCGCTCGGCGCGGTTTGTGCAACACGCACGGCTTCGCGGATGGTCGGCAGCGCGGTTTCGACAGAACGCACACGATAGGCGGCCTTGGAGACGGACTGAAGCATCGACAACTGATCCGGTGCTTCGTGGATGTACGCGAGGTCTTTGTCGAGATATTCGGTTTCGATCTGACCGGTCACGTGCAAGAGCGCCGTGCCCGCGGTCAGCGCTTCGACCATCGCGCCGGCTGCGTTGCCCGCTGCGGTGCCCGTGCTGGTGAAAGCCACGCCGAGACCGCCGGACACACGCGCGAGACCGTCGGCCATATTCACTGCGCCCGCTTCGCCGCGCGCGCCGACATAGCGAATCTTGCCGCGTTGATGGATCGCGTCGAGGATCGGCATGTTGTGAATCGAGATCACGCCGAATGCGGTTTTCACGCCGCATTGCTCGAGAAAGGCGGCGATCAGCTCGCCAACGGTGGTTTTGTTAGACATGTCGTGCAACGCCTCCAGAAACATCGATGTGACTGCCCGTCGTGTAGGACGACAGCGTCGTAGCCAGATAAAAGAGCGCTTGAGCGGCTTCTTCGGGTTTGCCGAAGCGGCCTAGCGGAATGTTTTTCTTGCGCGCCAACTCGGCGGTCCAGTCTTCCCAGGTCTGGTCCGGCTGCGCTTCTTTCGCGTAACGGCGGCGCCATTGCCCCGATTCGACAATGCCGATCAGAATCGAATTGACGCGGATGCGCTGCGGCGCGAGTTCCACCGCGAGCGACTTGATCAGGTTCTGCACGCCCGCACGCGCCGACGAGGTCGCCACCATATGCGGCTCCGGTTGCAGTGCAAGCAATGAGTTCACGCAAACAATCGCCGCATTGCCGGCGCCCGCAGCATCGCGCAGCATCGGCAGAAACGCGCGGGTCGGGCGAATTACGCTGAAGTACTTGAGATCGAGTTCTTCGCGCCAGGCTTCGTCGGTGGTATCGGCGAACGTCGACACGCGGCCCTGGCCTGCGTTGTTGATCAGCATGTCCGTGCGGCCAAAGCGTGCCTGCACCGCTTGCGCAAAAGCGCTGACGTCTTCGGCATCGAGCACGTCGCAACGGCGTGCGAGCAACTGCGCCTGTGGAAACTGCCCGGTGAGCGCTTTTTCTGCTTCCACGAGCCGCTCTGTATCGCGGCCGCAAATTGCAACCGATGCACCGGCCCGCAGGAACAGTTCCGCGCACGCGAGACCGATGCCGGACGAACCGCCCGTCACCACCGCCACCTGCCCGCTCAGATCGAATTGAATCATTTGAGTCCCAGTGCCTTCATGTATTTGCTGCCCGAGTTCGAACCGTTGCCCGGCCGGTAGTTGAGCCGCTGCGAAAGTTCGTCGGCCGCGCGGCGCACCTTGTCGACGAGGCCGCTGTCCAGCAGCGACGCGTCGATTTCCTGCCGCGGAATCGTGGTCGTGATCACGGCCACGATGCGCCCGGTGTCGTTGCGCACCGGCGCGCTAACAACGGAAATGCCGCGTTCAAACGACGATTCGCTGATCGCGAAACCACGCCGTGCGTCGTCGCGAATCCGTTCGTACAGATCGTCCACCGTCGCGGGCGTTTGTCTCGTGAAGCGCTCCAGTTCGGGCTCGGGGTAGAGCTTCTTCAGTTCGTCTAGCGTCATGTCGCCCATCAGCACCTGACCGTGCGTGGTGGCATACGCGGGCAAGCGTGTGCCGACGTTCACCTTCACCGAACTGAAAATCGGCGCGTGGCTTTGCGCTTTTGCGACGAAAACGACGTCACGTCCGTCGCGAATCACGATGTGCGTGGTGAGGCCCGTCTCATCGCGCAATGCTTCGATGATCGGCAGGCCCAGGTCAGTCAATTCGAGCGAACTCAAATACTCGAAGCCGAGCCGCAGCACCGCGACGCCGAGCCGATAGTGGCGGTCTTTGTCGGCGCGTTCGAGAAAACCGAGCGACTCGAGCGTTTGCAGCAGACGGAAAACAGTCGTGCGAGGAATCCCGAGGCGCTTCGACAATTCCGGGGCACCGAGAACCGGCTCGCGCGGCGAGAACTCGGTCAGTATCTTCAGACCGCGCTCCAGACCCGGCACGCGATAGCTCGAGTCGCTGTTGCCGTCGTTGCGCTCGTCGTCGGCGTCGCGTTCGTTGATGGCGTCGGGCGTCATTCATTGGCTCCGTTCTGGCTCCGTTCTCCGGCGCTTGCGCGGCAGAATGTGTCGATGATCGTGTTGTATGCGGCACTTGCCTCGATATAGCCGGCGTGTCCCGCGCGTGGCACGACTTGCAATTGAGTGCCGGCGGCGAGCGCGAGACGCTCGGACGCGGCGGGGGTTGTGATGCTGTCGTCCGCACCGACCGCCACGCTGACGCGGCCCTTGAAGCGCGCGAGGTCGGCGGCGAGATCGGCGTTGGCGAGCAGATGCGTGGCCTGCGCGTAGCCGTGCGGAATCACACGCGACATGTTCCAGCGCACCCATGCACGTGCTTCGTCGCTCGCGTGAACCGACAACATGTTGGTGCTGCGTTTTTCCGCGAGCCCTTGCGGGCCGAGTTCGTTCAGCATCGCAAGACGTTGATCGCGCTTCGTGTCGCGCACTTCAGCGGACGCCGCGCCGTAACCGCCTGCTGGCGACATCAACAGCAGACCCGCGACGCGCTGCGGGTGATTCGCAGCAAACGAGCCAGCGATGATTGCGCCAAGCGAATGGCCGACCAGCACGCAACGTTCGACGCCAAGCGCGTCGAGCCACTCGCCCAGCACGCTCGCGTAGTCGCTTGCTATGGGCGACGTCGCAGCAACCGGCGTGGACTCGCCGTAACCCGGCGCATCCCATGCCAGCACGCGGCGATTCACGCCTGGTGCCCCGAACTGCTGCACCCACGAAGCCGCCCCCGAACCGATGCCGTGGAGCAGCACCAGCGGCAATGCGTCGTGCGCGGAGATGTCCGCATCGTTGGCCTCGCGATAGCCGACCACGCGTTGCGATGCCAAAGCAATTCTCCGCGCAGGAAAGCGCGCAAGACGCGCTTCGAGCGTGGCATGCGATTCGGCGGCGACGGAGGGGACTGCGGACATGGCTTCTTTCCCAGCGGTTTTCACAAAGGCGTTGGCTTAGCGCTTGAGCTTCGCAAGCGGCGAATCAGGCGGATACGTCGGCGTGACCGGTTTCGGCGAGCCGAGCATCACGCACATCAGCGCGTCTTCTTCACCAATGTTGATTTCCGTGCGATACACGCCCGGCGGCACCGAGATCAGATCACGCTCTCCAAGCACGGCTTCCCAGGTCTCGCCGTCTTTCTCGCAGATCACTTTCATCTTGCCGCGCAGCACGAAGAAAATTTCTTCGACATCCATATGAATATGGCTCGGGCCGATATTGCCGGCCGGGATCACCATCGTCGAAAACGTGAAGCCGCCTGCGGGCACCGTGTTCATGTCCTTCGCGACGCCCGTGCCGCCGGTGCCGACATAGCGCATTTGCGCGCGGCGATACTTCGGGTCGTAGTCGGCCTGGAACTTGAGCGCATCCCAGTCGTAGCGACGCGTTTCCAGCCGCGCGACGCGGCTGTCCAGCCACTGTGCAAAGCTCGCGTCCGCGGGTTGCTCCCACGACTTGCGTTCGATATCGGCGTCCGCCATTTCTTTCTCCTTTCGATTCGACAAGATCAATTCATCACGAAGCCGCCGTTCACCGGCAGCAGTTGGCCAGTCACGAAGCGCGCGGCATCGGATAACAGGAACAGCGCCGGCCCGGTGACGTCGTCGGGCACTTGCGCGCGCGCGAGCGCGCGGCCTTGCAGGTAATACTGATGACGCTCGGCGGGCACGTAAGCGGTCGCTTCGACTTCCGTCAGGCCAGGCGCGATCGCATTGACTGTCACCTGATGCGCGCCGAATTCGCGTGCGAGCGAGCGCGTCATCGAGATCACAGCGCCCTTGCTGGCTACATAGGCGAGCAGCTTCGGCGCGCCCCACATTGCCGTGTCCGACGCAATATTCACGATCGCGCCGCGGCCCGACTCGCGCAGATAGGGCAGCGCGGCAGTGCTCATCAACCACGTGCCGCGCACGTTGACATTCATTACGGCGTCCCAGGTATCGACGGACAACTCGTCGGCAAACTTGCCGCCTGAGTTGGTGATGGCCGCGTTGTTGATCAGCGCGTCGATGCCGCCAAGTTGCGCGGCGCCCTGCGCGGCGAATTGCGTGATGCTTTCGGGATTCGCCAGGTCAAGCGGCAGATAGGTCGCAGCGTGGCCTTGCTCGCGCAGCGATGCCGCGAGCGCCGCGCCGTCGTCATGCAGCACGTCGCCGAATACGACTTGCGCTCCCGCTTGCACCAGCGCGCGCACGAACGCCGCGCCGAGACCGCGCGCGCCGCCCGTCACGAGGACGCGCCGGCCATCGAGCGCGATGGGCGTGTGGTTATGCATGGCCGTGGCCCGCGACTTCGGTCTGCGCTGCGCCAGCTTGAGCGGCTTGCGCGCGATGTGCTTCGAGTGCGGCGAAGTCCTGTTGCGCGCGCTGACGCAGCATGCGGCGCACGCGCGTCATGCCGACGTCGTGCTGATAGAGGAATTCGTGCTCGCGCGCATTGGGCGCCATGCTTTCGAGCACATAGCGGTCTTGTTCCAGCACCGCCCAATGCAAACCTTCCAGACGATTGCGATACATGAACCGCCACGCGTCGCGCTGCCAGCCTTGCACCTTTCGGGTACGCCAGAAATAGACCTGGCAGTTGTTTTCGTCGACGGGAACGGCGAAGCCGATGATCCCGAAGTTGCCACCCGGGCCGAACTTCTTCTTGTACGGAATCGCGAGGCGCATCCACAGACAACCTGTTTCGCCGAGCTCGACCCAATCGAAGTTGACGTCGCGCTGGCCGACCTTTTCGAACATCAGACCGGTTTCGGTCTTGCGCACGCGCATGTCCGCCTGCTTGTCGCCTTCGGCCATGGAGTGCGAGGTCGCGTGCAGATAGGCGCCGTGCATCGGGTCCATGACGTTGTCGATCGCGTACTGGTAATTGCACTTCCAGTTCGACATGCAGAGGAAGCTCGCGTATTCCTCGCCGACGAGCTCTTCCGGCAGCTTCAGCGGCTGCGGCTCCTTGTGCGCGTCGTCGCCGAACCACAGGAAGATCGCGCCCGCATGCTCTTCGGCCGGATACGACTTCACGCACTTCTGGCCTTCCAGCGGACACGCCGACACGGCCGGCACTTTAGTGACGGTGCCGCTGCCATTCACTTCGATGCCGTGATACCAGCATGCGACGCTGCCACCAAGATTCCATCCGAGCGACAGACGCGCGCCGCGGTGCGGGCAGCGATCTTCAAGCGCGTGGACTTTGCCTTCCTTGTCGCGCCACAGCACGATCTGATCGCCGAGGCGCGTAATGCCGATGGGCGCGTCGCCGACTTGCCAGCTCGGCGCGACGGGATACCAGTAGTTGCGCAGTCCGCGATCCAGATATGACTGGATCGGATCGGCAGCATGTTGACTTGTAGTGGGGGACGTCATGAAGAGACTCCGGATGCGGATGCGAGAAAACGTGTTCGGAAAAGGCGCTTATTCGGCGAGCAGACGGAATTCGGCGGCAAGGCGCTCGGCGTTCCATGCATTGCCTTCCGGTGTGCGGAAACCCATGCCGTTCAAACCGTCGACGACTTCCTGCAACTCGACCGCACCGGCTTCAAAAACTTTTTCGAGCGCGTCGCCGAAGTCGTTTTCGTATTGCGTCGGCTCCGCCTTGCGCGTTTGCCAGACGAAGTTCTCCGTCTCGCCCGGCTTCTCGATCACGCCCTTGCCGGCGACATTGTTCGGCTGCGGCGCGAGCCACGGTTTCAGGAAGGGATTGAAGTTCACGGCTACCTCTCGCATGTCATTCCACCTTGATCTGGATTTCTTCACCGGCGAGACGTACTGAGTACATCTTCAGGTCGCGGCCGC
This sequence comes from Burkholderia sp. WSM2230, assembly GCF_000472445.1. GTDB lineage: Bacteria > Pseudomonadota > Gammaproteobacteria > Burkholderiales > Burkholderiaceae > Paraburkholderia. Next base: position 155,137 of record NZ_AXAJ01000001.1, on the reverse strand, counting down.
CGGGCTCTTTCAGGCACTTGCCCGTCGGAATGTGAAATACGGCCTCGTGCAGCGGGCATTCGACGGTGTCGCCGTCGATAAAGCCTTGCGTCAGCAGCGCATATGCATGGGGGCAGACGTTTTCGAGCGCGTACAGCTCGTCGCCCACCTTGTAGATGCCGATTTCCGTGCCGTCGAGCTTGAACTCGATCGGCGCATCTTCGGACAGATCGCCGGCATGGCCGGCACAGCGCCATTGTTCAGTCATGTCTCGCCTTCTCCTGAGGCCTTATGTTCCATATACGGAACATCAGTTCGTGTATGGATAATTATAGGAGTGGGTCTCGCGAGAAAAAATAAAAATCTGAGGCGTTAGGGGAAAACACTGACTGTGGCTTTCGCAACACATCATTGCGTCGTCTGAGGGGCATGGAGCCAAGGCCGGAGGCCTTACCACACCGCGTTCTCGGGGGAGAACAGCGGCAGGTGTCGCCGCGCGGCCTCGGGTTTATACGGACCCCGAAAATTTATTTTGACCACTTTCGGAGTCTCTATACTTTTCCATAGGCGATACAAACGCCCATAGGTGGAACACAAAGCGTGGCAGTTTTGGCGCTCGTTCAGAACTGCATTAACCCAAGTAAAAGATGAGGACGTCGGAGAGGGCGCGAGCCATCCGTCGTCCAACCAGGAGAACCAACGGTGAAGCACATCATTGCGGCCGGCTTGACGGCAATCTGCGCCACGACAGGTGCATGGGCGCAGAGCAGCGTCACGCTATACGGCAGCCTGGATGCCGGCATTGCGTACATCAGCAATGCGGGCGGCCACTCGAAGTGGATCGAGGAACAAGGCAACATGCAACCGGACCGCTGGGGCCTGAAGGGTGTGGAAGATCTCGGCGGCGGCCTGAAGACGATCTTTCAGTTGGAGAACGGCTTCTATACGAACACAGGCGCATTCGCGAAATCGGGCACGCTGTTCAACCGCCAGGCGTTCGTGGGTTTGAGTTCCGACAAGATCGGCACGTTGACGTTCGGCCATCAGACGCCGTTCAGCTTCGACGTGCTGGGTCCGCTGAGCACGGCCTATCTGGCCGCGAGCTGGTATGCGTTCCATCCGGGCAATATCGACGAACTCGCCGATACCGGTGTCGTGCCGTTCGACAACTCGGTGAAGTTCCGCTCCGCGAGTTTCAGCGGCTTCTCATTTGGCGCGATGATGGGCCTTGGCAACACCACCAACTTCTCGACCGGCAAGACTCTGAGCTTTGCGCTTAGCTATGCTAACGGTCCGTTCAAGGCCGGCGCGACCTATGCGAACGAACACAATCGCACGCCGTCTATCGTGACCACGGGCATCGCGAATTTTCAGGGCGTGGCAGCGGCCAACTACAGCGCAGACAAGGTGCAGAACATGGGCGCGGGCGTGTCATACCAGTTCGGCAAGTTGCTCGTGCACGGCCTGTACACGCGAGTCAAACTGCAGTCGGCGGGGCATTCGGACACGTATCAGAGCTACGACGTGGGCGCGAATTATCAGTTCACGCCGTTTAACAGCGTATCCGGCGGCGCCGCGACTACCACGCTGGCAGGACGCCGCTGGACTCAGTTCGAGATCGGCGATGTGTATGCACTGTCGAAATCGACGCAGTTGTACGTGAACGCGCTCTATGAGCGCGCGGGTTCCAACACCAACGCCGCCTTCTTTACGGCAGGTGTATCGAGCGGTCGGAACCAGACGATCGTTCTGACCGGCATCCACCACTCGTTCTGATCTCGAGGATGGGCTAGCTCGCCGCGACCGGTTTGCGGCGAGCCCGCAGTGCTGTGGGATCGTCCGGCCGCGGCCGATGACCAAGCCGCTCGGACAACTCAAGCGCCGCCTGGCAGACAGCGGCGATGAGCGGCTCGCGCTCGTCAGCCTCGCCAAGGTCGGAGCGCGGAATGGTGACCGTCAACGCGGCGGCGATCTTGCCGCTCTGATCACGCACCGGCGCGCTCACCACGGAGATGCCCCGCTCGAACGACGCCTCGCTCAGCGCATAGCCGAGCGCCGCGCTTTCGCGCACTCTTCCATACAGTTCTTCGACGGTGGCCGGCGTGCGTTCGGTGAAACGTTCGAGTTGCGGCTCGGGATACAACTGACGCATTTCGTCGAAAGTCAGGTCGCCCATCAGCACCTGGCCGTGCACCGTTGCATGTGCCGGCAAGCGTGTCCCGACATGCACTTTGACGGAACTGAACATGGGCTCGTGCGTCTGTGCTTTGCCGACGAACACCACGTCGCGCTGGTCGCGAATCAGCAGATGCGAACTCAAGCCCGTGGCATCGCGCAGGCGTTCGAGAATCGGCGTGCCGACGTCGGTCAGTTCCAGCGAATTGAGATATTCGAAACCGAGCCGCAGCACCGCGACGCTCAGGCGGAAATAGCGGTCGCCGTTCACACGCTCGAGAAAGCCGAGCGCCTCCAGCGTCTGCAACAAACGGAATGTGGTGGTCCGCGGAATGCCGATGCGTTTGGACAGTTCCGGCGCGCCGAGCACCGGCTCGCGCGCGCTGAATTCGGCAAGGATGCGCAACCCGCGTTCGAGACCCGGCACGAGATAGGTCGAGCCGCCGGCGCTGTCTTCTTCGGCGCTCATGACAGCCGGGGAAGCAGTCCAATCCGCGCCGCCTGGTTGCGCCGGCGAAATGGCGTCGTCGTGCGAGCCCGGCGCTGTTGCAGCGCGTGGCCTTGCCTGTTTGCGTCCCGCTCCTGTCTGCTCTTCTTTTGCCATCTTGACTGCCGCTTTCCGCTGTTCGTAGAGGTCAGATCATCATGATAGCGTCTTTGCGGTGCTATGCCTGAATGCGGTCCTCAGCGCGAGGCCGCTTGCCGTAACATGGCTGTGTAAGTAGCTACGGCCCGCCGACTGCGTTCTGGTATCGGGAGTGGACGTTGTCGAGGTGAGCTTTCATCGCAGCAGTCGCCTTTGAAATCTGGCGTGCCTCTATTGCATCGACGATTTCCCGCCGTTCGTTCAATGCAAATTCACTCGCGTTGATTCCAAAGTCGGAGGCGAATTGCGACGTAATTCCCATGATCGTCTCCATCATCAAAACAAGCAGCGAGTTATGACTGCACTCTGCCAATATCACGTGAAATTCGGCCGCTGCAGCGAGGCTGCCCTTCAGATCGCCGGCCGCCTGCCTTTGCTCCACGTGCTCCAGGCTTTCGTGCAACTTCTGGATATCACGCGGAGTGCGGCGTTCGCATGCGGCGCGCGCGACTACTTCCCCCATCCAAAGTCGAACCTCGGATATTTCACTCACCTGGCCGCCGCGTAACCGGAGAACATCGCCTAAGCCCGAGACGGTTACGCTTAGATCGCCGTTGCTGATGAATGCGCCACCCGTATGACCTTTCCTGATCGTCAATACGCCATTCGCTTCCAGTACACGTAACGACTCACGAACTGCGTTTCTGCCGACACCTAATTGCTCGGCAAGATCGCGTTCGCTCGGCAATTTGTCTCCCGGAACCAGTTCACCCGTGCTCAGCTTGAGACGAATCTGTTCCAGAATCCTGTCGCCGACACGAAGAGACTGCGCCGGCGCAGAAGAGTTATGGTGAGTACTTTCCGACTCGGCTGACTGTTGCATGGTCAACGGGTTTGAAGAATCAGAGTGGGCTGCCGTAGAGACGAGGATCGGCGTGTTCGGTGCGAATTCCTGATCGGTCACGCGTCCATGTTGTCGCCAACTCGCATTCCGACTACGCGCCTCCTCGTCACCCTTGCTGCGCCGCTCCACTCTCGCCTCCTTTAAAGACCAAAATAGACCGACTGCGAGGTACTCAGATTAGCGGCCCGGCCCGCCTGTGACGAGCCCTGCGCTGACGGCCCGTAACCGCTGCCTTGTGCCGTGTCCGCATCTGCGCCCGATGCGAGGCGGCTCTGCGCGGCTTGCAAACTAGCTGGATAGCCAGGGGTGTAGCCCGCTCTCTCAAGCGACGTCAACTCATCGCGTACCTGAGCGCGCTGCAGTCCGCTGCCCTGTTGCTGGGCGGTCGCCAGCAACGGGACAAGCAAAACGACAGTTGCGACCGCCGCGTGGAACGTGGACTTCATAGCAAGACTCCTTCGTGAATGCGCTTCAATGGACCTACCTTTGAAGGAAGTCTAACGACAGGGCGACGGCTGATTAAGCAGACGTTTACAGATTATCTATTACGGGCGTTGCAACAATTCCCGCGACGATCAGCGCAGATCTGCACGGAGGAAGAACGCTTCAGCACGTACTCGCTATGGTTCGAATGGTCGCGCGCAGGCCTGCGCGCGTTTCAGGCGGTGTAGCCGCAAGCGAATGGAGAAATTCGAAAAGGCGGGAGTTGTTTCTATCGCCCGGTTCTCTGTTTGTATAGTTGGACGGTCGGAAACGATCGAGGAACCTCAGCGAGCTGTCGCCCCGCCATCTACAGGCAGCGCCACGCCCACCACGAACGATGCTGCATCGGAACATAACCAGACGACACATTCCGCGATCTCCTCCGGTTGTGCCATTCGTCCGAGCGGATTCGCTAGTCTGGAACGCGGTATGAGATCGTCGCCAAACCTCGCTTGAGTCAATGCTGTCTCGACGAGCCCGGGACAAACCGCGTTGACCCTTATTTGCCTGGGCGCAAACTCGACCGCAGCAGCCCTGGTTAGTCCGATCACACCATGCTTTGCCGCTCCGTAGATGGCGTCGCTGGGAACGCCGACCAACCCTGAGCGCGATGCGTTGTTCACGATCGCACCTTTCCCCGCGATCAACATGTGGTCAAGCTCTGCCTTCATACAATGCCAAACGCCCTCGAGGTTGACCGACATGACACGGTCCCAGTTAGCTTGAGTAGAAACCCGCAAGCTGCTCGCGTTGTCCGGGACGCCCGCATTGTTGAACGCGCAATCCAGCGCGCCAAACCGGTCAACGGTAGTTCGGATCATATTCTGGACGGAGTCAGGATCGGTTACGTCTACGACTATGAAGAGCGCCTGTTCGCCGAGACTCTCGTTGATGTAGTGCACAACGTCCTGGCCGCGCTGCCTATCGGCGTCCGCGACGACCACCGCCGCTCCGAGTCTGGCAAAGGCAATGGCGGTAGCCCTTCCTATGCCTGATGCTCCGCCGGTCACCAGTGCTACCTTGTTATCGAATAACCTGCTCATTCATCCCGTCCTTCGTAGAATTGGGAGAGGGCCGCTATGCCACGCTAGCCAGATCTGCGAGGAACGACAAAAAGATCCCGACGCCTTCTCGCAAATTGATTGCAGCAACAAATTTCCAGTTCATAACGACTCCGCCAACAATTAGCCGGTCCATCTCTCTGACGTTCGGAAAGTACTCCTTTACCAACTCACCGGCAGCTCCCTGAGACCATAAACAAACGATTGACTCTTGAAAGGCAGCGCGTCGAATTCAACTGCCAACCGCAAATTCGGAAATCGTTTGAATAAGGTCTCGAATACAACCTGAAGTTCGAGCCGCGCCAACGGTTGCCCCAGGCACTGGTGAATTCCGAATGAGAAAGCTACGTGAGAGGATCCATTGTTCTCGCGATGGATATCAAATCTTTCCGGATTCGGGAACGCGACCGGATCGTGGTTCGCCGCATGCAGCAGCGCAAGCACACCCTCTCCTTTGCGGATCAGTTGTCCGCCAATCGTGACATCGGCGGTTGCGACCCGGTTGGAATTCATGTGCGTGATCGAATGGAAACGGAGCATTTCTTCGACAGCCCCACGAACCAAAGAGGGATCCGACATCATGTCCGCCTTCTGCTCAGGATGCTGAAACAAGCTGAGTAGTCCGAGACCGATCTGGTTAGCCGTCGTCTCATGCCCGGCGAGATACAACAGCGTCGCCATCTGAACTGCTTCTGCGTGCGGCAGCTTGCCGGGATTCACCCACTCGACCGCCAATCTGCTCAGCAGATCGCTGCCATCCCCGGGGTCCTGCTCTTTCTTGCGCAACAGTTGATCGATATAGTCCGTCATCTCCTTCGCCGAGCGCGTCAGGGCTTCTGGAGCAATAGACAGGTTCATACGATCCGCGCTCCACTTCTGGAGTTTTGCGTGATCCTCATACGGCACCCCCAGCATGATAGAAATCACCAGCGAGGGCAGCGGCAACGCGACGTCTTTAATAAAGTCTGCGGGCGCGCCGTTTTTTTCCATTTCATCAAGAAGCGTGTCCAAAGAGCGCTGAACCAACGGCCGCAGATCCTGCATACGCTTCGCCATGAATTCCTTGGTCAGCATGCGGCGATAGTGCCCATGCTCGGGGGGATCCATGGTAATGAATGTCTGATACGACTTCGACTGCGCGGCACGCGCTGGCGTAACAAACGGAAAACCTGCGACTAGTGGCGAAGCGCTGAAGTTTGGGTTTGTCAGCACCTCCCTGAAATGTTCCATGTCCGTCACGATCCAGGCGCTACTGCCGTCCCAGAGCTGGACCTTCGCCATCGGCCCCTTTTCGCGCACCGCGGCGTATTGTGATGGAGGCTGCAGTGGCGCCTCGACATCGCGCGGCCAAGGGAATGTTTGCTGAGCAAATGGGCACCTGATTTCTGCATCTTGAGTGGACATGTTCAGCACTCTCCTTTTAAGTTGCGAAATTAGCAAAGCGCGGTGTTACTTGAGATTTGCAAGAGACGGTTCGCCTGCCGCATGAAACAGGTGAACAGAAAGGGCGACGCGTTCTAGAACAGATGTCTCATACCGACACGCAGAACAACTTGCCGGGAGTTATTTGAAGGTGTGATCGTCAGGTATGACGCCACTGCGGGCTGACCGGTCGAATCGACTCCCGACGCGATCTGATAGTTCGCCATGAAATACACATCTGTCCGCTTTGACAGGAAGTAGTCGACGGTCGCGTTGATCAGGTGGTATTTCGCGCCTTCTTTTCCGTCGATTGCACCGCCGGTCAAGTAGTCGTAAGAACCATTCAGCCACAGGAACGGTGTGAGGCTGTAGCGTACAAAAGCAGAATAACTGTTAAAAGACGCGCTACCCGTATAGCCGCGAGGATTCGTGAGCGCCAGGTTTCCAGATGCGGGGTTGTTCAGGTCGCGAAAGCTGATATGAGAGTAAGTCGCGCCGACAATGACGCTGGAGAAAGCGTATTGCACAGCCGCTCCCGCTACCTGGTAAGCGGATGCCGAGGCGAATCCACCGTACACCGGATTGACCTGCACACCGGATATCGAACCGAGGTTGCTGGCAGTTGCTGAACTATTGACATTGTTTCCCCAGAATGACCGATTCGGATCACGTGCTCTGAGAAAAGCTGCGGCGACCGTCAATCCTCCGAAGCCGTATGAACCTCCCAATGAAAAGACGCTATTGGTTCCAAACGACCCCGCTACTCCACCAAAGCTATACAGCCCGCCGACTCTGAAACCGCCGTAGGTATTCGAGGTGAATTTGATAGCGTTGTTGACACGGTAGGTGTTGCCAAAGTTATTGATGTCGTTGCCGTGCAACGAATAGGTTCCGTTTCCTACCGCGCCGGTGAGTGGCCCGATAAAGTCCACGACCGAATCGTATTGACGTCCAAGCGTTACGGTTCCATAAGGCGTGGAAATTCCGACATACGCCTGCCGGCCAAAGAGGTCGCCTCCTTGCTGGAAACTGCCAGTGCCAACGTCGAAGCCGCTCTCCAGTACAAAGATGGCCTTATAGCCACCGCCAAGATCCTCCGTCCCTCGCAACCCCCAACGATTGCCCTGCATGATGCTGCTGCTCATTCCATATTGATGGCGGCCCGTTCGACTGCCGTTAGCAACAGTCTGCGCATTGTTGACGAAGTTCAAGCCGAAATCGATCACGCCATAGAGCGTTACGCTGCTTTGAGCCGACGCAACCTGGGAAACGAATAAGGCAGCGGACGCCAACATCAACCTCGGGTGGTTCATTCCTGTCTCCTTCTCTGATTTAATGGATCTGCAAATCTTTCGGGGCTTCCCAAGATTTTTTCTTTTTATCGCCAACCCCGAAGATGCATAATTTTCTTGTCGGCCCCTGCCGCACACGCATGGAACGATGCGGACAGTGATCGCACGATCAATTTCACCCACTAATACTTAGAACTACTACTAACGCCATCGGCAATCATTGAGCCGCGCCTCAGCCCCGCTTCCCGACTGCAGGTCAACAGTGACAGCAAGGCGGTGATGATGTGCAAACGATACGGCGTGTCTAAAAGAAGGGACAATACTAAAAAACGATGAAACGAGCAGATCCCCCGATAGCTCGCTCAGGACGCCGTCCTCCCCTCGCGCCGGAAGGACGCGGGAGACGATCCGACGATGCGGCTGAACGCAGTGCTGAACGCGCTATCGGACAGATAGCCGATCGAGAGACCGATGTCGTTTACCGAGCGGTCGGTGTTTAGCAGCGCATCTTTGGCAAGCGCGATGCGCCAGTTCGAAAGGTAAGTGGCAGGAGCCAGCCCGACGCACTCGGCAAAGCGGCGCGCGAACACGGCCCGTGACATGCCGACTTGCTTTGCGAGGGTTTCCACCGTCCAATGATGCGCAACGTCGGCGTGCATCTTTTGCAGCGACATCGCAATCTGTGGATCGGCCATGCCGCTAAGCCAGCCGGTCCGTTGCCCCTCGATTTTCAGCATCGGACGGCGCAACACTTCGACCAGCATGATCTCCACCAGGCGGCCCATTACCAGTTCCCGTCCGGCCAATTGACACAGCGATTCTTCACCGATCAATTCGACGATGCGGGTCAGACGTCCGGCTTCCTCATCGGAAGACCGGAGATAGAGAAGATCCGGCAGCAAACTCGTGAGAAGCTCGGAGTGCTCAGGTTCGACCTGGAAATACCCGCCGACGAGACGCACTTCATCCCCGCCTTTACCGTCGTTCCAGCGGACATAGTCCGCCTGCTGGGCGTCGACAGAGAGTGCGGCCAGTGCCGGCATGACGTCCAACCCGCTTCCCAACGAATAGCGCGAGGTTGCGTTCAACATCACGAAGTCACCTTGCCGCAAGAGCAACGGCGACCCTTTTGGCGGCACGAAACAGCAATGGCCCGCGACGACCAGGCAAAAGACCGGCTCGTCGCGGCGAGGAACGCTCATTCCCCAGCGTCCCTGTTCTTCAAGAGTGCGCCACAAAACCGACTGCGGACGCATCAATCTGACGATATCAGTCAGCAAGTCCACTTGAGACCATCCCAGGTTTTTTATTCCTCAATTAGCAAACCGGTGTGCGGCCATTGTAGGACCATGGGTATGGGGCGGAAACACGCACCACGAGCCGTCGTCATGCCGGAAAAAGAAAACCGAGAATACGTCTGATGAACGACTGATCTCAACACGGACGCAGCGTGTGGATCGCGCCCGGCCGTGCTTCACGCGGACCACTCGAGCGGGCGTTGCCGCATTGGGTTGTAGCCACTTTTCGACTAACCAACGTAATGATGTACTGCCGCTGTCCATAGCGAACTCCACTGCTCAATAGCGACGATGAGAACCCGATTCGTGCCGATCAACAACGCCACTTATTTGGTCCATTGACCAATGGTAATGGTCGCTTGACCCATAATCAAGGAAGAGAACCTACGCGTTTACCCCTAAACTCAAGGGGTTTTCATGGGCTATATGCTCGCACTGCCGGAGCGTGCTATACACTTGACCGGGAACAGATATGAACAGCTTCACGCTTTCTGCGATGCATCGGCGCGTGCAATTAGCGGCATCACGCGGCTCGCAGCCGCCGAACTCAACCCATCGAATGTCATAGATGAAAAACATCTCTCTAAGCTCTGCGGAACTCGGCGGACACGATCCGCAGTCGCCTCTGCGGCAACGTGGCAACAGGTCGACGCGCGTACCTGAAATTCTCGAGGCGTCGATCCGTGTGTTTGCATCTGAGGGAAACGCGGGATTCACGCAGCGGCGCGTCGCAGCGGAAGCGCAGATTCGTCTTGGCACCTTGCAGCATTACTTCGGGAGTCGTGACGCGTTGCTGCTAGCCACCATTGAAGAAGTCGCCCGGAGATATCTGGAGCAATACCGCTTGCTGTCCCACGATCCCGCACTATCCCCTGGGGCACGACTGGAGGCGGTTCTGGATGACGTCTTCGACGCATTGACGGACGCCAACAACGTTGTCAGCCCATTTGCATTCGAATGCTGGTGCCTCGCAGAGCATCAACCCGCCGTACGCGATTTGATGACCAGGGTGAGCAAGGACTTCCAGGCGTTGTTTAGCGGTCTGGTGGCACAGATCAATGGCTCGTTGTCTGTCGACGAATGCCGTCTGCGCGGTGCACTGCTTTACTCGCACTGGGAGGGCCTGATCGTTTTCCTGCGGCGCTCGAGTTCCACTGGCTTCGACGTTGCGGCCTTCCGTACAGCGACGAGAGTCGTGTGGAAAGCCATCAGTACAGCGCCTCAATAAGCCGCGCACTCGCCGCACAGCACGCATGTCTTCCATACGTTTATTCGATCATCTGAAAATATAAAGCTATTGGCGCGCCTCGAAAATAAGTGGTCAACTTGGACTATGTCCTGAGTTGAAAACGGAGTTGTAAAGATGAGGCAGATGGCATGAAAGTTCTGGTCGCTATCAAGCGGGTGGTCGACTACAACGTCAAGGTTCGTGTCAGCGCGGACAACAGCGGTGTGGACCTCGCGAACGTCAAGATGTCGATGAATCCTTTCTGCGAGATCGCGGTGGAAGAGGCCGTGCGACTCAAGGAAAAAGGAATCGCAAATGAAGTTGTCGTGGTCTCCGTGGGCCCCAGTCAGGCTCAGGAACAGCTACGCACGGCGCTCGCACTCGGCGCTGATCGCGCAATTCTGATCGAAAGCGGCGAAACATTGGGCTCGCTGGCGGTGGCTCGACTGCTCAAGGCCATTGTCGATAGAGAACAACCGCTCATTACGATTCTTGGAAAACAGGCTATCGACAGCGATAACAACCAGACAGGTCAGATGCTGGCCGCACTGACTGGCTACGCTCAAGGTACATTCGCCTCCAGAGTCGAGGTCGCCGGCGAAAGGATCAATGTCACTCGTGAGATCGACGGCGGCCTGCAGACGGTTGCGCTCAATCTGCCCGCGATCGTCACCGCGGACCTGCGCCTGAATGAACCGCGTTACACGACTTTGCCGAGCATCATGAAGGCGAAAAAGAAGCCGCTCGAAGTGGTTAGCGCAAACTCGCTCGGCGTGTCGATGTCTTCGACCGTGAAGACCTTGAAAGTCGAGGCACCGGCGATTCGCAGCGCCGGCGTCAAGGTCGCTTCGGTCGCAGAACTGACGGAAAAGCTCAAGAACGAAGCGAGGGTCATCTAATGGCTATCCTTGTCATTGCCGATCACGAGCACGGCGCTCTAGGCGCTGTCACACTGAACACAGTTTCTGCCGCGCGAAAGATCGGCGGGGAAGTTGTGCTGCTGGTCGCGGGTCAGAACGTCAGTGGAGTGGCCGAGGCTGCAGCGAAAATCGAAGGTGTGTCCAGGGTTCTGAGCGTCGACGACACGGCTTACGCTCATCAATTGCCGGAAAACATTGCGCCGTTGATTGCGGGAATCGCACCTTCGTATAGCCATGTCCTCGCGGCCGCCACCACTCACGGAAAGAACTTCCTGCCTCGCGTTGCGGCACTTCTGGGTACCGATCAGATCTCCGAGATCATCGAGGTGATCAGTGCAGACACTTTCAAGCGCCCGATCTACGCGGGCAACGCTATCGCAACGGTCCAGTCCTCGGCTGCAATAAAACTGATTACCGTGCGTGGCACCGCTTTTGATGCAGCGACCATCGGACAAGACGCTGCTCCCGTCGAACATGTCGCGGGTTCAGGCGACTCTGGCCTGTCCGTCCTTGTCGACCAGCAGCTTGCTGTGAGCGATCGTCCTGATTTGACAGCCGCGAAGGTTGTTGTGTCCGGCGGCCGAGGAATGCAAAGCAGCGAGAACTTCGGTTTGCTCTACCCTCTCGCCGACAAACTCGGCGCGGCAGTCGGCGCCTCGCGGGCAGCGGTCGACGCGGGTTTTGCACCAAACGACATGCAAGTCGGCCAGACCGGAAAAATCGTCGCGCCGCAGCTCTACATTGCACTCGGCATTTCCGGGGCAATCCAGCATCTGGCGGGCATGAAGGATTCCAGAATCATTGTCGCAATCAATAAGGACGCCGATGCGCCCATCTTTCAGGTGGCGGACTATGGGCTCGTGGCGGACCTGTTCGAAGTCTTGCCTGAGCTGGAAAACTCGCTTTAACCAAAGCCGGCAAACCAGCACATAAACACTGTGTACAGGAGGGAGCGCGACATGACGAGCCTCACACAAAGACTTGCCGACTTCGTAGCGAAGACACGGTTTGACGATCTTCCATCACCCGTTGTGGCCGAGAGCAAGCGACTTCTTCTTGACACGCTCGGCTGTGCGCTGGGAGCGGTCGGTACGGACAGCGGCCGCATTGCTCTCGAATATGTGAGTACTCTCGGCGGCAATCCAGACGCGACCATTCTCGGCAAGACGCAACGCAGTTCGGTCACCGCCGCCGCATACGCGAATGCACGGCTCGCCAATGTGCTGGATGCAGACGACACCTTTCCAACCTCGACGCATTTCGGCAACGCGACGGTCTTTTCAGCGTTGGCGCTTGCTGAGCTCTATCGACGCAGTGGGCGCGACTTGCTGACGGCTATAGCGGTCGGCTTCGACGTCGGCGCGCGGATCGGCAGCTGGATGGGTGCACCCATGCAGATCGAGAACGGCAAGGTGATTGGCTGGAACGAACTGGGCGGACCGGCGGCGACCATCACGTGGGCCGCCATCGGCGCGTCGACGAACATTGCTGGCCTCGACGCAAAGCAGGCGAATCACGCATTTGGCATTGGCGGAAGCAACTCGCCACAGCCGACGCTACGAAAGTGGGCGGAATCCGTCGAGCAGCCCATGTACAAGTATGCGGACGCTGGCTGGTGCGCCGAGACCGGCGTGTCCGCGGCGTTGCTTGCACGCTTGGGCAGTACTGGCTTCAAGGACATTCTCGATGGACAAAACGCATTCTGGAAATTCTACGGCTCTCCTACTCACGACGACGAAGCGCTAATGGCCGGCCTCGGGAGTGACTGGCAGATCCTCAACACCACCTACAAACCATGGCCATGCTGCCGCTGGATTCATCACCCACTCACCGCCTTCACTCAATTGCGAGCCCAGCACGAGTTGCGGCCAGAAGAAATCGAGCGGGTTACAGTACGGGCTAATCCTTTTGCTCTGACTTCCATCTTCCGTGAACAGCAGCCTGGCGATCCTCTTAGCGCGGAATTCAGCCATGCTCACGCCTTTGCTGCAGTTGCATACGACGTACCGGCCGGCCCCAGATGGTACGAACAACAGACGATGCGCGACGAGCGCATAGCCGCCTTCCGTAACCGGGTTGAGGTAGTGCCCGAGCCCACGTCGTCGAATATCGCGGAATGGATGACAGGTGGTCAATGGCGCGGCGTGCCCGGTGGCGTGGACATCCATGCGCGAGGACAGATTTTCAGCGCTACGGCAGATCACTCGCTCGGCGATCCGTGGACGCACGCTACGCTCTTCTCCGACGAACAGATCTACGGCAAGTTCAACGTGATGATCGGCCTTGACGAACGCGGCGAAGCGGCGCCGGCACTGGCGAATGCAGCTAGAGAAGTTATCGAAGTCGTCATGACGCTCGATGACAGTCAGACCGGACGGCTTGCGGACAGCTTGACGACTCTGGCTCGCTCGATGCCTGATCCGGCGCGCTAGATTCGGACTGCGCCGAAGGAGCGTGACGCTGCGGCGATGTTCCCTGCATGCTCCTTAAACCTCACGCAGAGATGCGGCCCGTCATTTCACCAGGTTTTACGCATACACGTAACCATCAAACAGTCGGCGTGACGTTCGATAGAACGCGCCGGACTCAGCACGCCAGCCACCTTCTCCACGGCTCACATCAGCCGCCACTGTCAGTACGCCCGATGGCATGGCGAGGCGCAATGCGCTGGCCTTGCGCCGCGGATCGGCAAGGCGGCTCGGCACACTCCCCGCAATCTGCATCGCCACAGCGGTGCACAAGGACGCGGTCAGCGGCAGCGCCTTGTGCGGTTGGCCGCTCGAAAGCATCCGTACAACGAGGTCCGCAGCGCTTGCGGCGATGGTGCTTCCATCGCTTGCGATTGTTTCCCTCGGCGCGGCGACGACCGCGATGAACGGAATAGTCCGGATCAGGTCCGCAGCTTTCACGTCAGGAGCAATACCCATGGCGACCGACGCATGCCTTCTCAGCTCACCCAGCAGCGTCATCACGTCGCTACGCGCAGCGAGGTCCTCTGCGGACTCGCTGCCCGACAGGCCCACAGCCGAGGCTTCCACAAAGACGCACGCGTTCGCCGCGTCGATCATGGAGACCTTGAACTCGCCCTCGCCCGACAGGAACAGGCTGTCGACAACGTTGCCGGTGGGCAATAAGCTCCCCGTGGATGCTCCACCAGGTTCCAGAAAGTCAAGACGGATTGGCGCCCCTGTTCCGGACACGCCGGGAATGGATAAGTCGCCGTTCACGACACTCTGTCCGTTGGCCACGGGAAATGTCGAGCGAATGATCTTGCCGGTATTCGTATTGTGAATTCTCACGCACGCCTCGCCGTTGCGAGGAGCGTCGACCAGGTTTTCATCAACCGCAAACGGACCTATGGCCGCCGACATATTCCCGCAATTGCCGTTGTAATCGACTACCGCTTCGTGAATCTGGACCTGCGCAAAAGTGTAATCGACGTCTGCATCTGCAACGCCAGGCGGTCCAACCACACACACTTTCGACAGTGACGAAACACCGCCGCCCATGCCGTTGAGCTGTCGACCGTAAGAGTCAGGCGTGCCCATGGCTGCAAGAAAAATATCGTCCCACGCGGCGCGATCCGGCGGAAGATCTTTGGAATGGAAGACAATCGCCTTACTGGTACCACCGCGGATGAACGCAGCGCGATAGCGATTCTTCATGGCATGTTCCTGGTAGAGCGGTTCGGTCCATCGTTGTCTCATCCAACCGCCGCGATTTTGACCGGTTCGTGAATGCCTGGCCCGATGCAATACACAACCTCCGCTTCGAGCACCGGTGTGTCGCTTATGTCGCACTCCATCTTGCAGGCAAGTACCCAGTGGCCGCGTTCTCCCGTCATGCCAGCGGTTTTCACCGCCACATCGAGACGCACGCTCGAATCGACCGGAACCGGACCAAGAAAGCGCAGACGGTCAATGCCGTGAACGATGTTCACGCCGATGTCTTCGAGTACACACACGTCATTCAGCAATGGCACGATGAGGCTCAATATCAGCGTGTTCTGCGCGACGGGCTTGCCAAAGGGCCCACGTCTGGCGCGTGCTTCATCGACGGATATCCAATGCCAGTCGTCGGTGGCGGACGCGAAGGCATTGATCATGTCCTGACTCACTTCAACCCAGCTGCTCTTGCCGAGATGGAAGCCCGAGTAAGCCTTGATCCCTTCGATACCTCTTAGCAGTATCGGCACGTTACTCTCCCGTGGTAGCCGGTGTGAATGCGCCGCTTCATTCGCCGGACTGGAAGGCGGCGAGCCGCTCGCCATTGCCCTCGCCAAGGCGCGGCGCCGGCTTGCCGGGCCTCAACAGATGACCATTGAAACGGGCCGGATAACGGATCGCACGAACAGTGCCGGCCGGCGTCTGCAACTCCGAATACAGTTCGTTATGAATGACCTGTGGGTCGTCGAAATGTGCTTGAGGTTCGTTGACGGGCCCAGCGGGCACATCCAGTTCACGAAACCGCTCGAGCCATTCTGCGGTGGTCTTCAGTCGCAGCGGACCGGCCACGCGTTCGAAAAACGTGTGGGTCATTTCTTTCCGGTCCTTGATCTGCTTCAGTTCGTCCTTCCATTCCGGATGGCCGATCGCATCGAGCGTGCGGCTGAGCTGTTTGCCAGATACCGGCGACAGCACCATGTAGCCGTCGCGTGTCGCCATCACAGGCTGCGGCGCAAGTGTTGCGGCAGCCGTGTCGTCGAGGAAGGTCTGGTTGTGGAACATGTCGGGAAAGTTGTAATACGCGATGATGTCGAGCATCGACGTTTCCAGATGCACCGCCTGCTGCGACCGGTCGCGCGAAATCAGACCGGACAACGCCATCTGCGCGGCGAACACGGCCGCAACCTTGTCGGCGAGGAATGTATTGGTCGCGCGCGGTTCCCCACCGGCGGCCTCGTAGCTCAACAGCCCGGCGCGGCCCTGAATCAGCGCATCGAATGCAGGCTCTTTCGCCAATACGCCGTCCGGTCCATAGCCGGTAATGGAGAGCTGCACAATGCGCGGATTCAGCGCGCTCACCTGATCGAAACTCAAACCCAACGAAGCCGACACATGCGGCCGCCAGTTTTCGATGTAGATGTCCGCATCACGCAGCAGTGACTTGAACTTCGCGAGGTCGTCCGGTGACTTCAGATCCAGTACCACGCTGTCCTTGCCGCGGTTGGAATTGGTCCACACCGTACCGACGCCTTCCCAGCTGTGACCGAAATTGCGGTACGGGTCGCCTGAGGGCGGCTCGACCTTGATCACGTCCGCGCCGAGGTCGGACAGCATCTGTGCGCAAAATGGGCCAGAGATATAACTGCACGCTTCGACCACTTTTACGCCCTCGAGCGGACGACGAAAATCACGACCCGCGCCGGTCGTGTTGGAGGTGGACGCAGATGTCATGAATGCAGCTCCCTTTCCTTTATACGGAGAATGTTTGACGCAGTGTTCTCGCGCAGACGGGCTAACGCGAGAACGGCGTCGAGTGTTGGTGTGCGAAGATCTGTGAGTTCGCGCACGGCGTCCAGCGAACGTTGCAGCGGTTCCAGTTCGAGTGGGCGTCCCGCTTCCAGATCCTGCAGCATGGACATCTTGTGATGCGGCGCACTGAGCGTGAGCGCGATGCGTTTGTCGGGATCGGGACCGACATCGAGTCCCATTGCCGCGGCGAGCGCATCGGCCTCGCGCATCATCGTTCTGACAATGGACACCACGCCTGCGGCATCGCGCATTTCGCCGAGCGTTCCCTGCGTGAGCATCGCCACCGGATTCCAGCACAGGCTATTCACGAACTTGACCCAGATAGCCGCACGGATGTTGTCGTTGACCTTCGCTGGAATGCCACTCGCGCTCAGCAATTCGCTCAGGCGGTTGACCCGCTCTGAAGGACGGCCGTCCAACTCGCCTATCGGGCACCCGGCCTTCGCGCCGTCCTGCGACACGACACCGGGGGCAACCACGTGCGCGCCGATCCAGTAAACGCAACCCAGTACCTGTGCAGGCGGGATGGCATGCCATTGCCGCGCACCTGGATCGAGCGCGGGCAACTGACGGTCAGGGAAAAAGTAATAGGGAATACCGGTGGTCGGTGGCAGCACTACCGTATGCGAATCCATCAGTGAACGGATCTGATCGAGTGCGTGATCGACCTGATGTGTTTTCAACGTGACAAACACATAGTCCTGCACGCCAAGCTCGCGCGTATCCTCAACGGCATTCACGCGCACCGTGAAGTCTTCGGATGCGGTGATTACTCGCAGTCCGTCCCTGCGAATTGCGTCGAGTGTCTTGCCGCGCGCCACCACGCTGACCTCGCACTGTCCGGCGCGAGCGAGATGTCCAGCGATATATCCGCCTATCGCACCGCCTCCGAAAACACACACCTTCAGCATAGGTCTCTCTCTGGCAACTCATGTGATACGGCTGTCGCGTCAACGCCTTCAACTCCAGCACGCGCATAACGCCGAACGATGAGCAAAAGATACGGTGCCGCCGAGTGATTGGGGAAATACTAAAAAACGATGGTTCGAGCGTATCGGCCTATAGCTAGTGCGAGTCCGGCGCAGGACTGACGCCGATGAGAGCAACGTTCTGGAGTTGCACACATCCGTCTGACGATAGCAATCGACACGTCAATCGAGACGATTCGTAAAGTAAAAGAGATGATTGCTTATGGAGCATCTCGAACTCTTTCGATAACGTGTAGAACATGAACCGGCAACGCATGTGGATCGAGCGGCGCACCGGACAAAAAATGCCTGGGTCACAGGCGTTAAAAAATCGGAGACATGCATGAGCAAACTCACGAACAGAGTGGTGATCGTTACTGGCGCGGCGCAAGGCATGGGCCGGGCGATCGCGATCGAAGCGGCCCGCCAGGGCGCCGCATGGGTCACTCTGGCCGATCTGCAGGAAGACAAAGGCGTGGCGGCAGCCGAAGCGGTCAAGGACGCCGGCGCCAAATCCCTGTTCATCAAAACCGACTTGTCGAAGAGCGATTCGATCCGTCACATGGTCGAAGAAACAGCCGCTCAGGCAGGCAGCATCGACGTGCTGGTGAATAACGCGGGCGTCACCGACGACGGTCTCACCGGCCGCGCTCCCACGATCGAAGATCTGCCGGAA
The DNA here is from genome assembly GCF_000472445.1 of Burkholderia sp. WSM2230. Classification (GTDB taxonomy): domain Bacteria; phylum Pseudomonadota; class Gammaproteobacteria; order Burkholderiales; family Burkholderiaceae; genus Paraburkholderia. Next base: position 136,671 of record NZ_AXAJ01000001.1, on the reverse strand, counting down.
GAAGTCTGGGACACGGTGATGAACGTCAATCTCAAAGCGATGTGGCTGGCTTCGAAATTCGCCGCGCCATATCTGCGCAAGTCCACACAGAGTCCGGCGATCATCAACGGCGCGTCGGTCGCGAGTACAGTCGCGTATCCGGGCTTGCCGGCGTATGCGGCCAGCAAAGGCGGTGTCGTAATGCTGACGAAAGCCATCGCGCTCGATCTCGCCGACGCGGGCATTCGCTGCAACGCCTACGTGCCTGGTGCGATCGACACGCCGATGCTCAGCCGAAGCCTCGCCCACGCGCCGGATGCCGAGAAGGCACGTGCGCGCCTGTGGGGCACGCATCTGATCAAGCGCCTGGGTCAGCCGGAAGAGGTTGCCCGCCTCGTATGTTTCCTCGCCTCGGACGAAGCCTCGTTCTCGACCGGCAGCACGTTCGGAGTGGACGCCGGCACGCTCGCGTGGCGCGGCGTTCACTAACGAGACTCGGGCGCCAATCACGATGAACATCGCCCACTGGCTGCGATTGGTCAGCCTGGCGCTTTACATGACGGATTCAGGCCGCGTGGAATTCGATCCCGCGCTCGTGAGCGAATATGCGGGCCGCACCGCGGCAGGCGCTCGCTCCATCCGTTAGCGACAAGACCTCAAATCAGGAGTGCGGATATGAACATGCGCCAGCTTCAATACTTCCTGGCGGTAGCTGCTGAACTGAACTTCACCCGTGCGTCCGAGCGCGTGAACATTGCACAGCCCGCGTTGAGCGCACAAATCATTTCCCTCGAAGACGAACTCGGCACCGCGCTCTTCACGCGCGAAAAACGCAAAGTGCTGCTGACACCGGCCGGCGAAATTCTGGTCGAACACGCTCAACGCGTGCTCAACACGGCGTCCGCCGCCATTGCCGCAGTGCGCGCCTCAGGGCGAGGCGCCCGGGCGCACCTCATTGTCGGGTCCATCTATACCGCGATCTACTGCTTTCTGCCGAACACGCTACGCCTGTTCAAATCGCTTGCTCCGGACTCCGATGTAAGTCTGCAGGAGATGACCATTTCACAGCAGATTGCAGCACTCAAGGAAGGGGCTATCGAAGTCGGTCTGGTACGCGGCCATGTCTACGATCACAACATCGTGACCGAGCTGCTTTATCGGGAATTGCTGGTAGTCGCCGTCCCGGCCGGCAGCGAATACGACGTCCCGGGTCCCGTCAATCTGCGCGAGCTCGCCAGCTGGCCGTTGATTGCCGTAGCACGCGGCACGGCAACAGAACGCGGCTATGGCGACCGCATCCTCGATATTTTCGAAGACGAAAACCTGAAGCCGACGATCGCCAAGGAAGCCCACGACATGCACACGTCCGCCTGTCTCGTGGCAGCAGGTGTCGGCGTCGCGGTCGTGCCGGCCGTCATGCAGTTGATGCAGCCGCTCGGTGTCGCTTATCGGCCGCTCAACGCCGATACGCCGGGCGTGTCGTTGTCGCTCGCGTGGCACAAGGATCGCGTGCCGCCTTTGCTCGGCGCATGGCGCGAGGCAGCGCGTGCCAACGCTGCCGAGCTAACCGCCCGTCATCCGCAGTATTTCCTCGATACGTCGCGTCCCGATCTGATCGAGCAGGCCGCCTAAGTCAGTGGTCCTCATCGAGCCAACGCGCAAGCGCCTCGCTGTGTTCGCCGAGCAGCGGTGCAGGGTGCACCTCTTTCGAGGCCGCGCCATGAAAGCGCACCGGCGCGCGCATCTCCAGATAATCGCCCTCCGTCGCATGTGTTCGGCGCCTGAAGAAACCGACGGCCTGCAGGTGCGGGTCGTCGAACACATCGTTCAGGTCCTTCACTTCGGCAGCAGGAATGTCGTGTTGCGCAAGCAATTCGAGCCAGTAACGTAGCGGCTTGCCGGCGACGATCCTGGCCAGCTCCACCTGCATGCGGTCCAGCGCATTGAAGCGCTCGCGAGCGGTCGTAAGCCCCTCGCGTTGCAAGAACCCAGCGTGGTCGGTGATCTCGAAGAAGCGCACCCAGCGTGCGTCCGTATACGGCGCGATCGACAGGTAGCCGTCCGCGCATTTCACAGGCTGACGCAACGGATCGAGCTGCCGCGGATAACCCGCCGGATCATTGGGCGGCACAAAAGCGCGCCCGTATAGATGATCCTGCAGCAGGAAATGCGTGAAGCTCTCGAACATCGGCACTTCTACTTCTTGCCCCAATCCGCTCCTCTCGCGATGCAACAATGCGCCGAGCACCGCGTAAGTCGCATGCAAGCCCGCAACCTTGTCGGCCATCGCCATCGGCAGAAAACGCGGCACGGGATTGCCGTCGGTATGCGGCAAAAGGCTGGCCGCGCCAGAGGCCGCCTGGATGATGTCGTCGTACGCCGGCTTGCCCGCGAGCGGCCCGCCTTCACCGAACCCCGAGCAGTGCACATAGACGAGATCGGGGCGGATCGCCCTGGCTGCTTCGTAGTTCAATCCCAACCGGTCGATCGCATCGCCGCGCAGATTGTGAATGAACACATCGCTTCGCTTCAGCAGACGGTGCAGTGCAGCTTTTCCACGAGCTGATTTCAGATCCCACACCACCGAGCGTTTCCCGCGGTTCAACGTCATATGCGCCGGCCCCATACCGCGTGTCGCCGCAGGACGTCCCACGCGACGGATTTCATCGCCGGAAGACGGCTCGATCTTGATCACGTCGGCGCCCATTTCGGCGAGCGTAGCCGTGCAATATGGACCGAAGATCACCGACGTCATATCGAGTATGCGGATGCCGTCGAGGATCGGGGAAGCCTTCGTCATGGTATTTGCCGTGTGCCTTTTTCGTAGGACGTCACGTCGTCACTGCAACAGTATGCAACGACTTGAAATCGAACGTGATATCCGCTGCCTGCGTCCGCGACGGACTGATCCGCCGTTGCAGCATGCGCCGCGCCGCCATGTGGTCAGCGGGGCGGTTGAACGATTCGACCGCAGTGAGCCGATCCTGCCGGTAACGGAATACGGAGAATGCTCCCGTTGCGGGATCGCCACGCAACACATTCGCATCGAGCCTGCGCGCGACACCGGCAATCTGCAGCCGCATGCCGCCCTGATCGCTCCAGAACACTGGCACCTGGTCATAGCGTGAGCCGTCGGCCGCACGCACGATGCGCCGTGCGACATAGCTGGCCTGATCGAGCGCGTTCTGAACCGATTCGAGTCGCAGCCGGTCGCCGCCGTCGAATGCGTACGGGAACGCCGCGCAGTCGCCTATTGCGGAGATTGCGGAGTCGGCGGTACGCAGTTGTCCGTCGACGATGAAGCCGTTGAATATTTCCAGGCCACATGCGAGTCCGAGCTCGCTGTTCGGCACGACGCCAATGGCGACCAGCACCAGATCGGCCTCAAGCAGGCTGCCGTCGGCCAGCTTTACCGCGCTGACATGACCGTTTTCGGAACAGAAGCCGTCGACGCGCGCACTGAACGAAAACTTCAAACCAGACGCGCGATAATGCCGCAAGCATGCTTCGGACATCTCGGCCGATATCGCGCGCTGCATGACCCGATCGACCGACTCGACAACATGCACGTCGCAACCTTGCGCGATCGCGACGCTGGCCACCTCGAGCCCGAGAAAGCCCGCACCTATCACGACAACACGACGCGAATCGCGCAACTTCGACGTGAGCGCCGCAGCATCGGCCACAGTGCGCAGCGAGATCACACCGTGCATCGGCTCGCTGAGTGCAGGAAGCGGCCGGTTACGGGCACCTGTTGCGAGAATCAGGTGGTCGTAGTCCAGCATTTTCCCGGAGGACAGTTTTACGCGCTTCAGGCGCCGCTCGATTGCTTCGACGTGCGCATCGGGCAGCCTCTCGATGCGTTGTTCATCGAACCACTCTGATGTTTCCAGATGCAGCTCATCGTCGGCGACATTGCCGGACAGATATGATTTGGAAAGCGGCGGCCTCTGGTACGGCAAGCCCGGCTCATCGCCAAGCAGATAGATCGCGCCGTCATAACCCTCGGTGCGCAACGCGCTCGCTGCCTGCACACCGGCCTGGCCTGCACCGACGATCACAATCGAACGCGGGATCGTACTCACAGGCCCGTCTCCGGCGAAGTACCGTCGTCCGCAATCTTCTCGACCTTGATTGCTTTCGACGGACATTTGCGCGACGCGCCGAGTACTTTTTCGTAGAGCGCCTCGTCCGGGAACGTCTGCAGCAATTTGACGACACCATCTTCGTCGCGCTGGTCGAATACCTCGCTCGAGGACAGCACACACAATCCCGCGCCGACGCACACGTCCTGATCCACCGACACCCGCAATTTGAAGCCGCTGTTCGACATGTCTCACTCCTTTCGTCCGGACACACCGGATCAATTGATATTCACCAGGTCACGGGGAGAGATTCGAGCCCCTGCACGAAGTGATCGCCCTTGCCTTTGATCTGTTCCCGCGGAACGGCAAACCGCAGCGTAGGAATCCGCTGGAACAACGTGGCGAACACCACTTGCAGTTCGACGCGCGCAAGCGGTTGTCCGAGGCACTGGTGAATGCCGTAACTGAACGCCACGTGATGATCGGCCTTGCGCGTGATGTCGAATTTCTCCGGATTCTCGAACGCGCTCGCATCGTGATTGGCGCCTGAAATGAGCGCGATCACGCCTTCGCCCTTGCGGATCAGTTGGCCCGCGACTTCGACATCCTCCAGCGCAACGCGAAACGCGTTGTAGTGGACGATCGTATGAAATCGCAGCATTTCTTCGACGGCGCCGCGCAACAACGAGGGATCGTTGCGCAGCAGCTCCAGCTGATCGGGGTTCGTCAAAAAGCTATACACGCCCAATGCCATCTGGTTTGCCGTCGTTTCGTGGCCCGCCATCAACAACAGTTCAGCCATGATCACGAGTTCGCGATGCGTCAAATGTCCCGGCCGCACCTGTTCGACGATCAACCGGCTCAACAGATCTTCGCGGCTGTCGGCATCTTTCGCGCGCTCGGTAATGAGCTTGTCGAGATAAGTGAGAATACGGTCCGACGCCTCCTTCGGAATGGCCGGGTCGACATCGAGCAGCACTTTCAGGCGGCTTTGCTCCTGGAAGAACCCGTGATCCTTGCTCGGTACGTCCAGCAGTCCCGCGATGACTTCCGACGTCAACGGCAGGAACAGATCCTCCACCAGATTCGCGGGGGGCCCTTTCGCGAGAAGCTCGTCGAGTAGCCGGTTGAAGATCGATTCGATACGCGGGCGCAGCGCGCTCACGCGCTTGATCATGAACTCCTTTGTGAGCATGCGCCGGAAGCGGCCATGCTCGGGCGGGTCCATGCGGATGAAGGCCGGCTCCAGATCGAGCACCGCATTGCGCGCGGGAGACAGGCTCGGAAAACCGGTCACATGCGGGTCCCCGCTGAAGCGGTTGTCGCCCAGCACGGCCCGCACGTCATCGTAGCGCGTGAAGAGCCACGCATCTGTGCCGTCCCACATCTGCACCCTGGTCGGGCCCGGCTGCTGCTGAAAGTCCCGGTACTCCTGCGGCGGAAGAAACGGACATTGTCGCGGCATCGGAAATGCCGGCTTGCTAAAAGGACATCCAGACATGGTTTCCTCCGGTCACATTGATCAGTGAGAACGTTTTTTCCAGAGGAAAATCACAGTCCGCCGTTGACGTCGAGCGTGGCGCCCGTCACATAACGGGCATCGTCGCTGACGAGAAAGCCTACCGCCGACGCGATCTCTTCCGGCTCAGCCGCGCGCTGCAGGCCCGAGCTGGCGATGAGTTTGTCGCGCACTTCCTTCGGCACCTTCTCGCCCATCGCAGTGTTGATCGTGCCCGGCGATACTGCTGCAACACGAATACCGTGCGGGCCCAGCGGCTTCGCGAGACTCTTCGTAAGATTGACCACCGCGGCTTTCGAGCCGCCATAGTCGGTCACGCCGCTGCCAAGCGTCGCGACAATGGATGCCAGATTGACGATGACACCGCCGCCGCCCGCCTTGATGAGGCGTTTCGCTACTTCCTGGCTCAGGAAAAACGGCGCGCGCGTATTGACGCCGTAAGTGAAGTCGTAATCGGAAGGAGCGATGTCGAAGAACGTCTTACCGTGCCACACACCCGCGTTATTCACCAGCACGCGAATCGTGCCGTACTCTGCGTCAATTGCCTCGATCGAAGCCGTGATCTGCTCGTAATCGGTCACGTCGCATTTGCGATACGCGTAATCGCCTTTGCCCGAATCGGCAATGTCCATACCCACAACGGTATAGCCCCGCGCCGTCAGGTCCTTGCAAATCGCCTGCCCGGTCAGCCCGTTTGAACCCGTGACAACTGCAACCTTGCTCGTCATGCGTCACCTCATCTCACGATATAGTTTTGGAACGATTCTGTGTCTGTACTCTGCGCATTGTTCTGCAAAGCCTCAGACTCAAGATTCGACTCAAAGCACAGTCAGGTCCAATACTGTTTTGCGAGATCGTGAGACCGATTTCTTATCGTTGAAGCAGATACGGAAAAGACGACGGATCAACGCTTGAGCACGCGTCCGCATTGCTCGCGATCCCAGCAATCCGCTGTTACACCTTCGTTGCGAAGCCGGTATTTTTCGACGCGTTCGCTCGGCGTTTTTGGCAACGTCGCACGGAAGGCGATGTAGCGCGGTATCGCAAAGTAAGCGAGTCGCGTCTCGCACCAGTCGATAAGCTCGGCTTCCGTTACGGCATGTCCTGGCTTGAGCACGATCACGGCCTTCACATCGTCTTCGCCCAGTTCGGAGGGCACGCCCACCACGCACGATTCAACGACCGCGGGATGCGCACTGATCACGGCCTCCACCTCGAACGACGAAATGTTCTCGCCGCGTCGCCTGAGCGCCTGCTTCTTGCGATCGACGAAGAAGAAATAGCCTTCGTCATCTTGCGTCGCCAGATCGCCAGTATGGATCCATAAGTTGCGAAACAGCTCCAGCGTTGCATCCGGATTCCTGTAGTACCCCGTGGTGCCCAGATGCGGGCGCTGTGGACGCACGACGAGCTCGCCCACTTCTCCACGACTCACCGCATTGTCGTGATCGTCGACGAGTTGCACGTCATAGCCGGTAATTGCCTTACCGCACGAACCTGGCTTGCGTGCGTCGAACGGATTGACCATGCAACTGCTGCATTCGGTCATGCCGTACAGTTCGAGCAGCCGCGTATTGAACCGCTTCTCGAATGAATGCCACAGGTGCTTTGGCGCGGCGGCACCAACCATCAGCCGTAGCGGATTGTCCGCATCTTCAATGGAGGCCTGCTGTTTCATCAGAATCGAGATCATTCCGCCGATATATTTCGCCGACGTGCATTCCCAACGCCGGCAATCGTCAAGCATGCGGCTCGCCGAAAAGCGCTCCACCAGCACCGCTTTCGCGCCGGTCAGAATCGCAGGGCCCGTCGTGCCATGTGCGCTCGTGTGAAAAAACGGCAAGCCGGTGTACAGCACGTCGTCTTCCGTATAACGGGCGTAGCGCACCGCCTCGGACCATATTTCGTACCAGTAGTGATGGCTCATCATCACGCCTTTGGACAGGCCCGTTGTTCCAGACGTGTACGAAATCGTGGCGAGGCTTCTGAAGTCGACGACGATGTCCGGCGTGGTTTCTGAGCGGGTAAGCAGATCGTCGAAACGCATGTTCTCCGCGCCCGGCCATGCATCGAGCCGCACCGCGTGACTATCTGCGACGACAATCGAATGACGCAGCTTCGGCAACTGGTCCGCAACCGCGGCGAGCGCCGCGAAAAAGGTGTCCTCGGCAACGAGCGCAATGCAATCGGCCTGATCGATCTGATACGCGAGGCCCGCACCTTTGAGTGCAACATTAATCGGCACGCAAACCGCGCCGATCCTGTTCAGCGCAAACCACGCGAGCAGAAACTCCGCGCGGTTCGATAGCATTAGCGCGACCTTGTCTTCAGGACGGATGTCGAGCGCGATAAAGCCATTCGCTACACGATTTACCAGCAGGTGTAGCTGTTCGTACGTGATCACCCGATCGCGAAACTGGAGCACCTCGCGATACGGTTGCCGGCGCGCCTTGTCCTCGATGATCTTGCCGATCACGCGGTCAGCCTGCGAGTATTCCTGCATTTTCCAACTCGCCCACTTGCGTTCGGCACGCTCGAATTTATCGTCCCATTGGCCCATACGCCTCATTCCTTTGATGATTCGGCCGCCCGCTCGTGACGCTCGCGCAACAGCCCTTCCTGCATGGCCGTGCTGACCAGATAGCCGTCCTGATAGAGCGCCCCGCGTCCCAGGCCGCGATTGCTGGTAGCGCATGGACCTTCGAGGTCGTAGTAGAACCAGCGATCCGGCCGGATCGGCGCATGAAACCACATCGCATGATCGAGGCTTGCCGCCTGCATGTTTCTGTCCAGCGAGCCGCGGCCGCGCGGCCGCATGGCGGTGTTCATCAGATCGAGATCGCAAACGTACGCAAGCAAGGCCTGACATAGCAGCGGGTCATCGCCGCACGGCTCTCTGAGCCGGCACCAGATGCCGTTGACGGGCGGCAATGGTCCCGGGTCGAGCCACGCGCGCCAGCGTTCACTGCGTCGCTCGAAAAGCCGCATGATCAACGGCACATGCGAACGGCAGTTTTCGAGCAGATGAAGCTGCTCCGCATAGAACGCGTCTTCGGATTGCATCCGCTCGGGCGGCGCGACCTCCGGCATCGCATCGAACCGCTGATACTCGCCCTCGGGCGCCTGAAACGATGCCGCACCACTGAAGATCGGCTGATCGTCCTGCAAGGCCAGCAATAGCCGTGTGCTGAAGTTTCGGCCCTCGCGGACGAGTCGCACGTCGAACGTGATCGGTTTCGTCACATCGCCCGGTTGCAGGAAATAACCGTGCATCGAATGCAATCGATGCGGTTCGCGCACGGTTCGCCCCATCGCCATGATCGACTGGGCCAGCATCTGGCCGCCATAGATCCGGCGCGCGCCATCGAGCGGCGACCATCCGGTGAAGCAAGTACTGGACTCGCGCCTGAGTTGCAACAATTCGAGCAGACCGCTGACCGTCAGCGTCATGGGGCGTCCGCTCAAGCCGGAATAGCGACGACGAGTCCGTCCAGTTCGGGCGTGATCTCGATCTGGCAACTCAGACGGCTGTTGCTGCACAATGCGCTCGACGCAGCCAGCATGTCCTTCTCTATGTCGCACGCTTCGCCGACAACCTCCATCCATGCCTGATCCACATGAACCTCGCAGGTGGCGCAACTGCAAGCTCCGCCGCATTCGGCAGCGAGGCCTTCGACCATGTGATCGACCGCGCCCTGCATCACGGAGCTGCCGAGCGGCACGTCGGCTTCAATAATCTGGCCATTCGACTGCACATATTTAATGACTGGCATCTCACACCTCTCTCAAAGCTAGAGTCAACTAATTCGCAAGCTTCACAACTTCAATCAGCGACTTGAGCGGCAACGCCTCATCGGCCAGTTGCGCTGCGCTGACTTCGATCCGTTCGGCAATCAGCTTCTTGCTGAACATGAATTCCTGCGGACGGTTCACGCAATCCGCCGCGATGAGCTGGCCGCTCTTCAGATAGAACGCACAAAAGCTGCGGCCGCTGTCCAGATCGCCGCGTGTCACCACCTGGTCATAGCCTTGATTAAGGCCGGCGATCTGCAATTTGATGTCGTATTGATCCGACCAGAACCATGGCAACGCGGAATACGGCTTCTCTTTGCCGCACACCGCGGCCGCCGCGCTCTTTGCCTGTTCCGTAGCGTTGGGCACGGATTCGAGCCGGATATAGCCGTAGTACGGCGACGGATGCATCGTGCAGTCGCCGGCCGCGACAATGTCGGGGTCCGCGGTCCGCGCGCATGCATCGACGAGAATGCCGTTGTCCGTGGCGAGATCTGCCTGCGCGGCGAGTTCGACGTTCGGCATCACACCGACACCGATGATCACGAGGTCCGCATCGAAGCGAGTACCGTCCGCACAGGTGACCTTCCCGACGCGCGAAGTACCCTCGAAACCGCGCACTGCGATGCCGGTCTGAATGTCCACGCCTTCTTCGCGATGCACCCGTTCGAAAAAGCCGGACACCTGCGGCGCCGTGACGCGAGCCAGTACGCGCGGCGCCATTTCGAGGACAGTCGTATGCATGCCGAGCTTCGTCAACACGGCCGCCGTTTCGAGCCCGATATAGCCGCCGCCGACGATTACCGCGCGACCGCCAGCGCGCACATCCGCCCGGATGCGGTCGATATCGTCGATGTTGCGCAGGTAGTGAACGCCCGGCAACGTCGAACCCGGTAGCGTCACGGTTCGCACGCGAGTGCCCGTGCATAACGCGAGCTTGTCGTATGCAATCTTGTCGCCGCTTCGCAGCGTGATCGTTCTCTCGCCACGATTGATCGAATTGACCCGTTCGCCGAGACGGAACTCGATATTGAAGCGTGCGTACACGTCGGCGGCGCGAATCAGCAGTTCGTCCGGCTGTTTGTCGCCCAGCAGATACGCCTTCGAGAGCGGCGGCCGGTGATACGGCAAACTCGACTCGTCGCCGATCACGACAATGCGCCCTTCCCAGCCTTCCTGCCGAAGGCTTGGCGCAAGCTGTGCCGCCGCATGGCTCGCGCCGACGATGATGCAGGTCCGTTCAATCACGCTTGTCTCCTTGCCCGCACTTGTAGTGTTGCGTTTGCTCTTGCCAGCTGTTGCTAGCCGTCGAGCGACGGCCATCCGCGCACGCCACGTCCGAGCACTTCTTCGTTGTGTTGACCGAGCAACGGCGGCGCGCTGCGGATCTGCGTCGGCGTACCCGAGAATTGCAGCGGATTGTTGATGACCTTGAACTCGCCGCCTTTGGGATGCTGCACTGTCTTCAGCAGCGTATCGACCACATGCGGGTCGCTGAATACTTCCGGCCATGTACGGACAGAACCATAGATAGCGCCGGCAGCAGACAGCACGCTTTCCCATTCCGCGAGATTACGAGTGGCGAATATCTCCGCGAGTTTTGCGTCTACCGCAGCGCGATTCTCAAGACGCGCAGCCTTGGTCGCGAACCGCGGGTCGGTCTTCAGTTCGCTCGCGCCGATCGCGTCGCAGAGCACGTGCCAGAACTTGTCGTTGATCGTGATGATCATGATGTCGCGGCCGTCGGCGGTCGCGTACGTGTTGTTCGGCACGATGTCCCAATGCTGGTTGCCCATCCGGCCAGGCGTCTTGCCCGTGAGGTCGAAGTACACGTCGCGGGGTACCTGGCTAAAGATGCTCGCATCGAGCATCGACAGGTCCACGCGCTGGCCTTCGCCGGTTCGCTCCCGCGCCTGCAATGCGGTCAGAATGCCGATGTTCGCGAGCAAGGCGGTTATCAGATCGGAGAACGGAAAGCCTGTTTTCAGCGGCCCCGACTCCTCCGTGCCGGTCACCTGCATCACACCGGATACGGCCTGAATCACCATGTCCAGCGCCGGCCGGTTCTTGTCCGGCCCGTTGCGACCGAACCCCGAGATCGAGCAATAAATCAGACGCGGATTCAGTTTGTGCAGAGCGTCGTATCCGAGCCCCGCCTTGTCCGTCAGACCGGGGCGAAAGTTTTCGACCAGCACGTCCGCTTCCGCAGCAAGTGCGAGTGCCGCAGAGCGCCCTTCTTCGCTCTTCAGATCAAGCACAATACCGCGCTTGTTGCGATTCACGCCGAGAAAGAAGGCGCCGTCGCCGTTGAGCGTGGTTTCGCCCGAGCGTCGGAACGGATCGCCGTCCGGCTGTTCGACCTTGATCACGTCCGCACCCGAATCGCCGAGCATCATGGTGGCGAACGGTCCCGTCATCATTTGCGTGAAGTCGAGGACCTTCAATCCTTTGAGCGCGGTGTTCATGCCTTTTCCTTCGCAACGTAAAACTCTTCACGCTCGTGATTCGATGCGCGCACACCTTTGTCACGGCGCTGCTTCATGAAGTTGTACTCGTCGGCCTCGTAACGGACATTCGTGGCCAATGCATGCAGCACGTGGCCATACGAGAACTGCGCGTCGATGCCGAGCGCGTTCATTGCCAGATTCGTCGCGGCCTTGCCCATTACAATGCCGTCGCGCGGCAGACGCACGATCCGCTCCGCCCACTCCTCGCCTGCCTCAGCGAGCGACGCGAGCGGCACGACCTTATTGACGAGGCCGTTCGCGAGACAGGTCTGTGCGTCCCACACGTCTGCCATGAGCAACAACTCGCGGGCCTTGCGCGGACCGAGCGTCATCATTTCCCATGCCGCAAAATAGGCGGCGCCGGACAGTCCGAGCTTCTGTTCCGGGTGGCCCATCTTCGCGGTATCCGCTGCGATCACGAGGTCCGAGGCTTCTGCCAGATAAAGCCCGCCGCCGAGGCAATAGCCCTTGACCAGCGAGAGCGTCGGCTTCAGGAACTTGAAGATGCGCTCGAAACGTTCGATGTACCGCTTGTCGTGCAGCAGCCGTGCGCGCTGGCTCGGCTTGCGCGCACGGCCTTTGTCGTCATAGGTGGTAGCGCCGTACTCCGTGCCGACTTCAGCCAGATCGTGCCCGGTCGTGAAGTCGTCGCCTGCGCCTTGCAGCACGACCACGCGAACGTCGTCGTCGGCTTCTGCGCGGTCGTAGCCCGTCATCAACTGATCGAGCATTGCGCTCGTCATCGCGTTCTTCTTCTCGGGACGATTGATCGTGATGTACGCGCGCCCGTCCTTCGCCACATAGTCGATGCTGCCAGTCATGCTGTTCTCCTCCGCGCCCGGCGTAAATCGGGCGCCGTTTTCAGTTGTTGAGGTTGATCGCTACCGCCTTGACCTCGGTGTACAGCTTGATCGCGTCGTAGCCGCGCTCGCGGCCCCAGCCGGATTGCTTGTAACCACCATAAGGAAGGGTCGCGTCCGGCGACGACAATGCGTTCACGTTGACAATTCCAGCCTGCATCCGGCGCGCCATCTTGTGTGCGCGGCCGATGTCTTTGGTCCAGATGCTGGCGGCGAGTCCGTATGTCGTCGCGTTGGCGGCCGCTGCGATGCCGTCGAGGTCGTCGTCGTTGAAGGACATTGCACAGAGCACAGGGCCGAAGATTTCTTCGTCATGCACGCGCATTCCGGGCTTCACGCCCGTGAGAATGGTTGGCTGCACGAAGTAGCCGTGTTCGCCGCTCGAGCCGCCGCCTGCGAACAACGTCGCGCCTTCCTGTTGCCCCTGGTCGATATAGCCGGCTACCCGATCTAGTTGACGCCGCGAAATAACCGGGCCCATTTGCGTGCCGGCATCCATACCGTGACCCATCTTCATCGCATTCGCGCGTTTGGCGATGCCATCGAGCACTTCGTCAAACGCCCGTTCATGCACATAGAGCCGCGAGCCGGCAGCGCAGATCTGTCCAGCGTGAAAGAAGATCGACGAACACACGCCCGCCGCGGCTGCCTCGATATTCGCATCCGGAAACACGATGACCGGCGACTTGCCGCCCAACTCCAGCGACACGCGTTTCAGATTGCCGCTCGCCGCCTGCACGATGCGCCGCCCGGTTTCGCCAGAGCCGGTGAATGCGACTTTGTCGATACCCGAGTGCGCGGCAATGGCGGCACCCACTGGATTACCGAAGCCCGTCACGATGTTCAGCACGCCCGCTGGAATTCCAGCTTCGAGCGCGAGTTCGCCGAGACGCAATGCAGTCAGCGGCGTCTGTTCGGACGGCTTCATGACGATGGTGCAACCGGTGGCGAGCGCGGGCGCGATCTTCCACATCGCCATATTGAGCGGGAAATTCCAGGGGATGATCTGCCCGACTACGCCAACCGGCTCGCGCAGCGTGTACGCATGCCACTCGCCCGGCAGGGAAACGTTCGGCGTTTCGCCGCTCATTTTGGTGGTCCAGCCCGCCATGTAGCGCAGCATTTCCGCGATGCCGACAACATCGCCATTGCGGCAGAACGGCAACGGCTTGCCGCTGTTGATGCACTCGAGCTCTGCGAGTTCGTCGGCGTGATCTTCGATCAGAGTGGCGAAACGCAGCATCATCCTTGTGCGTTCAGCAGGCGTGACCTTGCTCCACGGGCCTTCGAAAGCGCGGCGCGCGGCGAGTACGGCACGATCGACATCCGTTGCCGATGCTTCGGCAGCAGTGGTAATGACTTGACCGGTGCCGGGATCGACAATATCGGTGCGGCGGCCGGAATCAGACTCTTCCATGCGGCCGTCGATCAGCAATTGATGCGTACGCGACAGAAAACTGCGCGCCGCGTCGCCGAGTCCGGGATGTAACGTCGAAGTCATGTCAATGTCCTTTGTCATTGGATTGATGGCGTTATTCATTTGCCGAGCAACTGTCTCGCGATAATCACGCGGTGGATCTCGTTCGTGCCTTCGAGAATCTGATTGAGCTTGGCGTCGCGCATGAAGCGTTCAACTGGATACTCGGTGGAGTAGCCATATGAGCCGTGTACCTGAACGGCTTCGAGTGCGACTTCCATCGCGACATCGGTCACATAGCACTTCACGATCGACGACAGCATCGTCAGGCGGCTGCTGTCGCCGCTGTCTATTTCCTGAGTGCTCGAGTACAGCAACGTGCGCGCGGCTTCGATCTTCATCGCCATGTCGGCGAGCTTGAACTGGATGGCCTGGAAGTCGCCGATCCGTTTGCCGAACTGACGGCGATCCTTCGCGTAGTTGATCGACTCTTCCATCGCGGCCTGCGCGAGTCCCAGAGAAGACGCCGCTACCGACGGCCGGTTCAGATCGAGAATCTTCATGCACGCCTTGAAGCCATTGCCTTCTTCGCCGAGCAGACAATCTGCGTCGATGCGCATCTCTTCGAAGAACACCTGATAGGTCGGCGAGCCATGCCGCCCCATCTTCACTTCCTTGCGGCCAATCTTCAGCCCGGGCGTTTTCGTGTCGACCAGGAACACGCTGATACCTTCGTGACCGCGACCTTCTGCGGTACGTGCGAACAGCAGCATGTAATTCGCCTGCGCCGCCCACGTGATCCAGCTTTTCTGTCCGTTGACGACATACGAATCGCCATCGCGCCGAGCCGTGGTGCGAATCGCAGACACGTCGGAGCCGGCTTCCGGCTCCGTAATCGCCACCGCTGAAATCGTTCGCCCTTTCGCCGCCTCCGGCAAATAGCGCTCCTTTTGCGCTTCGCTGCCGAAATGCAGCAGCGGCAGGATCAAGCCGATGGAGTTGTTCGCGCACAACGTCGAAGCGGCAAGCGACACTTTGCCGATCTCTTCCTTCGCGATGCAGACCGAAGTCAGATCGCCACCAGGACCACCGTATGCATCGGGCACCCACATCTGTAGCAAGCCAAGATCGCCAAACACTTCGACCAGTTCTTCCGGAAAGCGCTTGGTCTCTTCCATCCCCGCGACGAGCGGTCGAACCTGTTCTTCCGCGACCCTGCGGACCATGTCGCGCAGCATCTCCTGCTCTTCGCTGAATTTCACTACGGCCTCCTTGCGTCGCGTGTTTTCAAACGTTTCCAAAGTAGTTCTGCGGATTCACGCCGACTTCAGCTCGCGAAAGCCGAGCGCGCTCATCACCGGTTCGTCGCTGACGCGTATCAGTTGCGACCAGTCGTCGAGCCCTTCGATCGTGAACTCATGCCAGCACGGAATCGCGATCACATCGCCACGTACGAGCTCGACTGCGCCGAGTTGCTCCACGTTCATCCGCACGTTGCCGCGCGTGACCGTATAAAGGTTGTTGTCGATCCGCTTGCCATGCGGCTGCGACTGCCCGCGTTCAATGCCGACTGCCTGCAGACCGATCGTCTTGAGTCCGCCCGGTGCGATGTCCACAATGCCTTTTTCTCGCGCGGCACGATCGAGATCGACGCCCTTGTGCCGCAACGGTGAGTCCGGTTCGTGAGCAGTCACCGGCTCGTTGCGTTGCGGGTGGTCCTCGAAATACATGCATTCGAGGTTCTGCACGAGCGGCACATCGAGAAAGTCAATCCAGAAAGCCGGTTCGCTGCCGAAATTGCTGTGACCATGCCAATGCCACGAAGGCGTCAACACCACGTCTCCTGGCGCGACATCCACTTGCACGCCGTTGACGATCGTGAACGTGTCTGCGCCTGCATCGAGAATCAGCCGCAGTGCGTTCGGCGAATGCCGGTGCGAACGCGCTGTTTCTCCGGGAAGCACCAACTGATACGCGGCAACCAGGTTGCGGCAGGTCGGATAGATGTTGTCGGCAATCGGATTCACCATGATCAGGTTCCGGCGCTCGGCCTGCTCCGGCGAAACGAAGGAGCAGGCAGCGTCGAGTGCAGCCCGCGCGTCGGCGTAACGCCATACAGCGGGAACGAAACGCGGGCGGGGCACGGGCCACATTTGCGGCACCTTCTTCGCCCAACCCGGCGACAGCGAACGGGCCTCGAGCGAGTCGAAGAAACCTTCCGGTGCCCCCTGATTCGGTGTAGCGATTTCAGACATCACAATCCTCTATTAAGGTGCCGTCGTGAGTCGGCGGCTTGCGATACGACTGATTCAACGGGTGCAGCGTCAAACAGCCAGTCCGGTCTTCTCTGTGTCCCAGACGGGGTGATCGCCGACAGTTCCGCGCCGGACCGGCAAGCGCATCGACCCAACGCCGTCGATCTCGATCTCGATGACGTCACCGTCTTCGACTGGCCCAACGCCCGCCGGCGTCCCGCTTGCGATGATGTCGCCAGGTTCGAGCGTCATCACCGCGGACGACATCGCGATCATGTCCGGGATATTCACGATCAGATTGCGCGTGGAGGCGGCTTGCCGTTCCTCACCGTTCACTCGCAGGCGCATTTCGATGTTGTCGAAATCCGCGACTTCATCGGCGGTGGTAATCCACGGACCGGTTGGGCAGAACGTGTCGTACGATTTGCGCATCACGCGCTCTTCCTTGCCGCGCACGACCATATCGAGCAGACATGTAAAGCCGAAAACGTACGACCGGCTATCCGCATGCGAAACGCCGCGACCGCGCTTGCCGATGATGATGCCGAGCTCGCACTCGTGATGAATTTCGCGCCCCGCGAGCGGCGGCAACATGATCGCGTCGGCTGGACCGCTCAAACTCGAATTCGCCTTGAGGAAGAAGCCCTGTCCGCTTGCCTTGAACGACGAGATCACCCCCGTTCCCACGCCATCCTTCATTTCGTCGATGTGCGCGTGATAGTTCGCGGGAAAAGCGATCACCTTGTTGGGCCATTGCACCGGCGCTTCAAGACGCACCTCGCTCAGTGCGAGGCCAGCCCGCGAATGAACGGCATCCAGCAACGCGGGACGCAATGCGTCGAACTGCGCAATGAAGCGCACCATGCCGACCGGCGGCCACGCGCCCGGCACGATGCCGGCGATGTCGCTGACATCGACGACATGCCCTTCATGCAGGACGCCAATATGGCCGTTATCGAAAGATACGAGTCTCATCGCGCAGCTACCTCTTCGACTTCAGCGCTCGTAACATTCAACGGCTGTACGCCGCGAACAATGTCGATCAGTGCTTGCGCGTCGTCGGGCAAGCTGTTTGCGCGCCATGCCACATGACCGTCGGGGCGCACCAGCACCAGCGCACATTCGTACAACGCACGCGCCTGCTCATTGTCGATATCGACGACACGCAACGGCACGCCAGCCTGCTTTGCAGCTGCGCTTAGCGCATCGACGGATAGCGAATTGTTGAAACGCAGCAGAACGAATTCACGGCCAAACAGATCGAGGGTCGATTGTCCCGGCGACAACCAGACATGCGGCGCACGATGCCCGGGCCGTGCCGTCTGTACGTAGGTGCTGACGGTGTCTTCCGGCTCGGGCGTACCGTCGGGTACGACAATCGACGAACCCTCGTAACGGAAGCCGAGATGAATGCCGATCGTGTACCACTCGCGTTTCATCATCTGCGTGTATGCATCGCCGAAAACCTTGCGCGCGTGATCGCCTTCAGGCCCTGCCTCGAATACGGCCGGAGTCAGAGTCTGACGCGGCGTCAGCATCAGCTTCAGGTTGTTGGTCGCTTCATTGACGTTGCGAATCGCGACCGGGCGGCGCTCGAATTCATACGTGTCGAGCAGATGCGCGCCGCCCCAGCCCTCGACCATCGCCTGCAACTTCCAGCCGAGATCGACTGCATCCTGGACGCCCATGTTCATGCCGAAGCCGCCGGTCGGCGAAGTGAGATGCGCGGCATCGCCAGCGATTTTTACGCGCTGCGTACCGTAGTTGTCGGCGACCAGTTGACGCCGGATCCACGGCATCACCGAGATGATCCTGAAATCGAAATCGTCGCGTCCGACCGCGCGGCGGAACGCCGCCGCGACATCGTCTTCCGTCAGGGTTCGCATGGTGCCGTCACCGACGATCGAAAAGCGCCACCAGTTGCGCCCGTTGATTGCGACGACCGTGCTCCAGGTACCTTCCGGTCCGATGAAGATGTAGCGATAGCCAGGCTTCTTGTCGTGCAGCTTCTCAAGACCTTCGCACTCGATGATCGCGTTCGTCGTGTAGGTCAGCGCCGGCGTGCCGCTCATCTTGATGCCGAGCGCTTCCTTCACGCGGCTCGCACCGCCATCGCATCCGACCAGGTACTGACAGTCGATGGTTTGCTCTTCACCGGTTGTCAGGTCGCGGACGGTTACCGTGACACCATCACTGTGCTCGTTATGAGAGACATATTCGGTGCAATAGCGGATCTGCACATTGCCGGTCTTTGCGGCAAAACGCGTAAGCACCGGATCGAAGAAGTTCTGCGGGCAACGCTCGCGCTTTTGCGGGCTCTGTTCCGGCTTCGGCTCGTCGCGCACAGTCGGGAACGACTCACGCCCGAATTCGTAGCCGCCGTGCAGTTGCGACACCCATGCATAGTCCTGCGAATAGTCGCGGTTGTAGCCGGCGTTCTCGACGTCGTCGACAATGCCCCAGCGGCGGCAAAACTCCATCGTGCGGATTCCGACCATATCCATCTTTGGCTGGAACACCTGGCCGTCGCCGCGCTCGATCAGTACGCACGGCACGCCCCGCCAGCCGAGATCGCCGGCAAGCGCCAGTCCAACCGGCCCTGCTCCCACGATTACCACAGGGGTTTGCCCCACCTCGCTCTTCTGCGCCATAGTCGAAAGCTCCATCATCTTTTTGCGTGTCGGCTTGACTGTGCGTCGCGCCCTTTGGAAGTGAACTCTTGGTGCTGCAATGTGGAATCAATGTACAAGGCGGGTGTTTGGTAAGGCCAATACTGTTTGCGAAGGGATTAAGAGGATTTCCTTATCGTGGTTCCCAATGTTCTTCGTCTGAGAGGATCGGAAAATCGTATTGGTGTGGAAAGCGCGCGCATGACTATCCTGTGGACCAGCCTCGGCTCATCGCAAGCCGTTGCCCGAAAAGGACAAACTTCAGGAGACGTCAATATGCATACGAATCATGAAAGGCCCTGGTACCGCTGGTACGTGCTGTTTATCCTGACCGTGATCTATGCGTTCAGTTACGTCGACCGTCAGATCGTCACCATCCTCGCGCCCTATCTGAAGAAAGACATGGGCATCTCCGATGCGCAACTGGGCTTGCTGTACGGCACGTCGTTCGCGCTGTTCTACTGCGTGTTCGGCATTCCGCTCGCACGTCTCGCCGACGGCTGGAGCCGGGTTCGTACGCTTGCGCTGGGACTGTCGTTCTGGTCCGCCATGACGGCAATGTCCGGCCTGTCGCGCAATTTCGCGCAACTCGGCGCGGCGCGCATCGGGGTCGGCGTGGGCGAAGCCAGCGCGACGCCGGCTGCCGTCTCGCTACTCGGCGACTACTTCGAGCGTGCAAAGCGCGGCACCGTGCTGGCGCTTTATTCGGTGGGCGTGTATGTCGGCGCCGGAGCGTCGCTCGCGATCGGCGGTTCGATCGTGGCCGCATGGGAGCACGCTTACGGCAAGGGCGGTGCGTCCGCACCACTCGGGCTCTCGGGCTGGCAGGCGTCGTTCATTTGCGTAGGCGTACCGGGACTGCTCTTCGCGCTGATCGTGCTGCTGACGATTCGCGAGCCGGCTCGCGGCCGCCTCGATGCGGTTGCACCCAGGAAAGACCCTCACCCGTTTGCGCACGCTATTCGCGACCTCGGCGCGATGGTGCCGCCGTGGAGTTGGATGACCTTGCGCACGCTCGGTGCACCGCGCCGCGAATATCTGCGCAACGCCGCGTATCTCCTGATCGCGATTTGCGTCGTTGTGTTCGCCACGTCGGCGACCAATCAGGTGCTGTCGGCGAGTCGCAACGCACGGATCGGGACTGTGTTCGGATTGCCCGTGACGAGTAATCTCGTCCAGTGGCTTGCAATCGCTATAGCCGTCTACGTGTGTTCGAACTGGTATCAGGCGACTCGCTTGGGCGACGCCGCCGCTCACCGGCTCATCACCGGATCGAAGACGTTTTTCTCGCTGACCGTTGCAGGCGCGTTCCTCGCGTTCGCGATGAACGCAGTGAACGGGTTTGTTTTCGTTTATGCCAGCCGCCAATTGGGGTTGACGGCGCAAGCCGGGTTGCATCTCGGGATTATCGCCATCATCGCTGGCGGTGCGGGCATCAGCGTCAGCGGCTACCTGTCCGATCGCGCGCGGCGCAAGCATCCTCTCGGAAGACTCTACTTCGTGTGCTTCACGGCGACGATGTTCACCGCTGCCAGCGCGCTTCAATATGTGACCCGAGACCTGACCGTTTTCTATTGTGCCTATGCAGTTGCGACCTTCTTCGTGCCTATGTGGTTCGGGCCACTACAGGCTACTACCCAGGATCTGGTGATTCCGCGCCTGCGTGGCACGGCGTTCGCGGCGTTTTCGCTTGGGGCGAACATCTTCGGACTGGGCCTCGGACCTTATTGCGTCGGCTTGATCAGCGATGCTTCAGGTGACCTGCGTCTCGCGATCCTGTGCGCGCTCGCCGTTCTGCCTGTTTCGATTGGCTCACTGCTTGTGGCAAGCCGGACACTGGTGAGGAGCGAAGAGATTGCGCACGCTGAACTGGACCGCTTCAATGCAGAATCAACCGAAGATGAACTTGAATTGGCATTGAAGCATCAGTTGACGCATTAGCTGAGACACTGACCGCCGGTCGCGCCTGCGGACGATCCCGACCGGCTCGATCCGGCCGGACCATCGAACGGCGCCCACATAAAGGAAAGACTCGTGGACTACCTGCGGTTGCGGCTCGCTGGTTATCGCACCCAGGAAGGCATGCCCGGCGCGTATTCACCGCAACATACGCGCCTTATCGACGGCGCACTCCTGCCGTAGGTATTCGATAAAGCGCAACTGCATCGCCGTGCCGAGCCAATCCGCGCGCAACGTATAGCCGACCGAGCGATCGGCCTCCGGCGTCTTTAGTTCGAGCGCAACCATCTCGCTGCCTGGATACGCTTCACGAATCTGGGAGCGCGACAGCAGCGTGATGCAATCGCTTTCGACGAGCATCGCCATCATCATCGCAAGCGAGCTCGTCTCGACGACGATCGGCGGCTTGACGCGCAGGCGCGCGAAAATCGAATCGATCACTGCGCGGCGCGGAACATTGTGCTGCGGAACAACCCAGTCGTAATCGGCGAGATCTCGTGGCGCCAGCGATCTCTTTCCCGCAAGGCGGTGTCCTTTGCGAACCGCTACCACATAGGGATCAGAGAACAGTTCCGTTTCCTGCACCGCCCCGCGAAGCCGCGGCTCGCGCAAGCCGCCGACGATGATGTCGATCGCACCCATGCGCAGGTCGCGCAGCAGCGTCGCGTGTGAGCCTTCATCCACCGTGACGTGGGCCGCCGGATAGCGCTCGCGCAGCCGCTGGATCACGCGCGCGACAAGACGCGGCGGCAGCAGCGGCAACACGCCAATCGCCAACTTGCCGCTCAGTTGCCCGCGCGCGTAGGCCAGATCTTCACGGGCCTGTGCGATCTCATGGAGTGCGAGGCTCAGGCAGCGTGCAAATTCGAGCCCCGCGGGATTCGCCTCCACGCTATGCACGCGCCGCCGATACAACGGCACGCCAACCGTCTGCTCTATCTGGCGCGCCCCTCGATGTACGGCGGGCTGCGAGATACCGAGTTGCCGCGCCGCTTCTGACGCCGACCCCGCGCGCGCAATTGCGATATGGCAGCGCACCTGCGCGTCAGTCAGATGCCGGCAGACGTTGCGCGCATTCATTGCGGACGCCGCCTGACCGGTCAAGTCCGCGACCGCACGTTCGATCTGATCCAGCATGCGCCGGACGCGCCGTTGCAGCAACGCGCCTTCCGCGGTCAATTCGCTGCCGCCGAAGCCGCGCTCGAAAAGCTGACCGCCAAAGCTCGCTTCCAGTTTGCTGATCGCGAGGCTCACAGCCGGCTGCGTGCGGCCCGCCCGCGCCGCAGCCTGGCCGATGCCGCCCGCCTCGCACACCGCGTCGAATAGAAATAAGCGCCTTAAGCGCGTCAAATCGTCGTCAGAGGAATCGTCTTTGCGCTCTGCCATCTCTCTTTGCACGCCATGTGAAAACCCTTAGCTTAACCAAAACTTATGCCCAGTGCCGAACTTCATATTGCGGGACTTGACCGCATCCGGCTTACAGTTAAGCCCATTCGATCAAGACGATTTCAGCAAGGAGCCCGGTCATGTCCGTAGTTATTGACACTCACACGCATGCCATTTCCCCAGATAAACAGCGCTATCCGCTCGCACCGGTTGGTGGTCATCAGTCGGAATGGTCCGCAAAGCGCCCCGTCAGCTTTGAAGGACTGCTTGCGTCGCTTGACGAAGCCGGCATCGAGCGTGCGGTCGTCGTGCAGGCATCGACGGTCTACGGCAACGACAATAGTTATGTGGTCGAAGCGGTGCGCAGTCACCCGGATCGTTTCGCCGGCGTGTTCTCGATCGACGTGCTCGCTAGCGACGCGCTCACTCAGATGCAGCGCTGGCTCGACGCAGGCCTGTCGGGTCTGCGTCTTTTCACGACCGGCAGCACGATGCCCGGCCAGGCGGGCTGGCTCGACGACGAGCGCTCGTTTCCTGTGTGGGACTATGCGCAGCGCCATAACGTGTCGATATGTCTACAGATGACAGCGCAGGGCATTCCCGCACTCCTCAATATGCTGGCCCATTTTCCGCGCATCCGCGTGCTGCTCGATCACCTCGCTCGCCCCGACCTCGCGGACGGGCCGCCGTATGACGCGGCCGCGCCGCTCTTCAGTCTCGCGTCGCAGCAAGCGGTCTATCTGAAACTCACGAATCGCACGATTGCCGAAGCATCGCGCGGCGCGTCGACGCCCGGCGCGTTTTTCGCTCGTGTGCTCGACGCGTTCGGTGCGCATCGCATCGCGTGGGGGTCGAATTTCCCCGCGGCAGAAGGGTCGCTTTCGCAACTGCTCGCCGATGCGCGCGAAAGCCTTTCCATCCTCCCGGCCGAAGCGCGCGACGCAATATTCGGGGGCACCGCGTGCACGGTCTATCCCGTACTGGCCGGATAAGGCGGCGGCTTCAATGGCTCACCAACACAACAACCCGAGCACCGACATGCAACCGCTGCAACTGAAAACCGCGCTGAAAACGTACCCGCACACCCGACCGCTCAAAGACGGCGAGCTGACCGATCCCGCAGTGCAACTGGCCTTTGAGGATGTCGAGCCGATTCACCGCGCCTTCGCCCCCATGGCACGCCGTCAGGCCTACGACGTCAGCGAAATGGCAATCGTCACGTATTTGCAGGCGAAGGCTTATGGCAAGCCGGTCGTGCTGCTGCCCGCCGTGGTGGCCGCGCGCTTTCAGCAGGGCTGCATTATTTATAATGCGCAACGCGGCAAGCTCGACGTGGGCAACCTCGTGGGCAAGAAGATCGGAGTGCGCTCATATTCGCAAACCACCGCAATGTGGGTGCGTGCAATCCTCGCCAATACATATGGCGTTCCGCTCGAGAAAATCGACTGGGTCACGATCGAAGGCGCGCATCTCGAGGATTATCGCGATCCGCCCTTCGTGCGTCGCGCTGAACAGGGCAGCCAACTGCTGCCCATGCTGCGCGCGGGCGAAATCGACGCCGCCATTCTCGGCAACGACCTGCCCGACGAAGCGGGCCTCGAACCGGTGATTCGCGATGCAGCCGCCGCCGATCTCGCCTGGTACGCAGATCATCGATACGTACCGGTGAATCACGTCGTGGTAGTGACGCAGGCGCTCGCCGACACGCATCCGTACGCGCTGCGAGCGGTGTACGACCTGCTCCGTCGCGGCAAGGCATGCGTGGCCGCAGAGAACGCCGGCAAGCCCGACAAACTGCTGTTCGGCTACGAAGCGTTGCGCGCGCCGCTCGCGGAAACGCTTGCGTTTTGCGAGCAACAGCGGCTGCTGCCGCGCAAGCTGAGCGTCGACGAGATCTTCGCCGACAGCATCGACATTCTCGGCAACATTGCACGCTAACCGTACGGCCACTTTTCCCACTTTCGAGCGAACCCGAGTTCGCCAATGCTTCACCGCCGCCCATCGTGCATGGGCCAAAGCAAGGAGACACCATGAGCTTGCCTCACCCAGGCGCCATGAAACCGAAGCCGCGCCAGCCGTTCTATCGCGACCTGTCCTTCCAGGTACTAGCCGGCATGGCGCTCGGCATCGCCACGGGATACTTCTTTCCGAAGTTCGGCATCAATCTGCAGCCTGTGGGCGACGCGTTTATCCGCATCATTCAGATGCTGATTGGACCGATCATCTTCTGCACTGTATGCAGCGGCATTGCGGGCGTCAGAGACTTCAGGAAGGTAGGCCGCGTCGCTATCAAGGCGCTGTTCTACTTTGAAGTGGTGACTTCTCTCGCGCTGGTGCTGGGCCTCGTGGTGATCAATGTGCTCAAGCCCGGCGTCGGCATGAACGTCGACATGCATAGCGTGCATTCGACTGCCGTCGACGCGTACGTTGCCAAAGCACATCACGTGGTCACGACGAGCGAGTTCCTGCTCAACGTCATTCCGCACACGGCGATCAGCGCGTTTGCGGGCGGCGACGTCCTGCAAGTGCTGTTCTTCTCGGTGCTATTCGCTTTCGGACTCGCCGCAATCGGCGAACGTGCGCAGCCCGCGCTGAATTTCATCGACTCGGTGTCGGGCGCGCTGTTCTGGGTCATCGGTCTGACCATGAAGATTGCACCCCTCGCCGCCTTCGGCGCGATTGCCTTCACGGTCAGCAAGTTCGGCTTCGGCACCCTGCTCTCGCTCGGCAAGCTCGTGTTGGAGTTTTATCTGACCTGTGCACTCTTTTTCGTCCTGATTCTGTGGCCCATCGCGAAGGTGAACGGCTTCAGCCTGCTGCGTCTGATGCGTTACATCGGCGCGGAGCTACTGCTGGTCATCGGCACGAGTTCATCCGAAACGGTGTTTCCGCAACTGGTCGACAAACTGGAGCGGCTCGGCTGCGAGAAGTCCGTTGTCGGCCTCGTGCTGCCCACCGCCTATACGTTCAATCACGACGGCACTTGCCTGTATTTCGCGGCAGCCGCGGTGTTTCTCGCACAGGCCACCAATACGCCGATGAACTGGCACGATCAGCTCGTGCTGCTTGCCGTACTGCTGTTGACGTCAAAAGGCGCTGCGGGTGTCTCGGGCGCCGCGATTGCCGTGCTGGCCGCCACATTGGCTGCATCCAACACTATTCCCGTCGAATCTATCGCGCTGATTCTCGGCGTTCACAAGGCCATGTCGAGCGCATTCGTGTTCACCAATATCGTCGGTAACAGCGTAGCCACCATCGTGGTCGCGAACTGGGAAAAAGCGCTTGACCGCGCCGCGTTGCGCCATGAATTGAGAACGGGCTTCAGGCCGGCCGGGATCGCGCACGCCACACTCGAACAGCCAGGCAGTAGTTCAGCCGGCCATTGATGAAGCAACGGCGGCACTGTGCATCGTGCCGCCACGCATGACAGGATGATTGCTGAAACATCCATTGTCATTTTAGTTAGGCTTGCAAATCAAAATCACAATCAAAACAGGAGACAAGCGGTGATGAATATCTGGAGAAAGATTGGGCTCGTCGTTTCTGCCACTGCCGGCATGCTGGGCATGATGCCCGCACACGCGCAAAGCAGCGTGCAGCTATACGGCACCGTGGATGGCGGCATACGCCATCAGACCAACGCCGCAAAAGGCGGCGGCTCCGTGACCACCATGAACTCCAACGGCTACTACAGTTCGAACAAGCTCGACTTCCGCGCGAAGGAAGATCTCGGCGATGGCTGGAATGCGCATTTCCTGCTGGAAAGCGGCTTTAACCTGGGCAACGGCCAGTTCGACAACACCACGGGAACCGAATTCAACCGCCAGGCGTTCGTGGGTATCGGGAATTCGAAGTACGGTTCGCTCGATCTCGGCCGCCAGTACACCATTGCGCACGACATTATCAGCGTCTACGATCCGTTCGGCTTTCACTTCACGCCGATCATTCCGCTGACGGTCGCCTCGGACGGCACGCGCAACAATAACGACATGAAGTACAAGAATACCTTTGGACCGCTGCTCTTCGAAGTGGACAATTCTTTCGGCGGCGTGGCAGGCAACTTTGGCAGCGGCGCCGCGCGCGCAGTAGGCGTGAGCTATGCGACCGGCCCCATCGGAATTGGCGGCGTATACGGGCACCGCAGCGTGCTGACCGGTTCCACATATATCGGCGACAGCTACTACATGGTCGGCGCCAGCTACAAGATCGGTCCCGTGCGCCTGTCAGGAGGCTTCATGTCGGAGGATCTGCGGAATCCCGCAGCGCCTCATCAGGTCACGAACAACGGCTTCGGCGGCCTGTCATGGACTATCACGCCAACTGTCGTTTTCCGCGGCAGCTACTATCAAACCACTGTATCCAACGATAAATCCGGCCGACGGGGACTCTCCGTGCTGTCGCTTGGCTACCTGCTATCGAAGCGCACAACGCTCTACAGCGAATTCGACTACACGTCGTACCGGCACGCAGTGGTGAGTACGCTCAATCCGGCCGGCGTCAATAGTCAGACTGCGTTCACCATCGGCATCGACCATCTGTTCTAACGGCAGTTTTATCTTGCGCGCGCTTGCCGACAAATCCACTATCGCACGAAGGCGATGCTGACCGGAGATGGGACGTCGACCGTTTGGCCGGTGTCAGAAAGCTTGCCGGATGCGGTGTCGACGGCGAACACTTTGACATTGCCGCTGCGCTGGTTGGCGACCAGCATCCACCTGCCGGACGAATCGATCGCGAAACTCCAAGGCTTTTCACCGCCCGAGGCCACGCGTTGGACCAGCGACAGTTCGCCGGAGTCCGCATCGACCCGATAGACGGCGAGCGAATCTTCTGCGCGATTCTGCGCATACACAAAGCGCCCGTCGCCGCTGACGGCGATTTCCGCCCCGCTTCGTGTGCCCTGGAATGTCTCGCTGCTGAGCGGCAATGACTGCAGAAGCGTCAAGCGCACTTGCGATGCGTCCCAGCGAAACACCATTATTTCCGCGGACAGTTCGCTGATCACATAGACATATTGTCCGTTCGCGCCGAAAGCAATATGGCGCGGACCGCTTCCCGCCGGCGCAACGAATGATCGCGAACGAACTGCGTCGTCCGCCGACAGTGAGTGAGCCGCACGGTCGAATCCATAAATGAACACGCGATCGGCGCCGAGATCGGGAACGAGCACATATCGCCCGGAAGGATCGACCACAGCGCTGTGCGCATGCGCGCCGGCCTGGCGGCGGTTCGGCCCCGAGCCGATGTCCTTGACCGTGGACACGAGTGAACCCAGGCTGCCATCGCGATTGACTGTGATGCTCGATACTGAACCGCCGCCATAGTTCGCGGCAAGCAAGGTCATCGAAGGAATGTCCAGGTACAGATTCGTGGTGCCGCTGCCCCTGGTGCCCACCTCGTTAATTCGCTCGAGGACGCCGGTCGCACGATTCACCGCATAAGCGGTCACGCTTCCTTCTTTAGTGTTGTCGTCGTCGACCGCGTAGAGCACCGGCAAAACTGGATGCGCGGCTACCCATGTCGAGCGCGGCCCTTCTGCAACCTTGCCGATTACCGCAAGCTTGCCCGTCGACGGAGCGAAGCGCAGCGCGTGGATCTGACGGTTCTGCGTGCCGACGTAGACCAGTTCGGCCTTCGGCTCTTCAGGCGATTTCACTGTAGTGCTGCATGCACTCAATGTCGCCGCTAGCGACATGACCGCAGCAAACGCGCCGGTCACCATGTACCGAGTGAGCGTAGTTCTCGTTGAGGGCTGTGTCATAGGCGGCGAACCTGAAGGCAAACACAATAAGTAAGTTCACCTCAGATTATTCGATTAGCCCCGAAACGTCCCTGCATAAAAGTTCTATTCACCGGCACTTTTTGTGGCGCGATGCTGGACCTGAAACCCTCACTGCGATGAAGCCTTGCGCTGAGATTGCTGTCGCGCGGCAGCGCGAAACTGGCTCGGCGTTTGCCCGACTTCTCTGCGGAAGAAGCGCGTGAAGTACGCGGCATCGGCAAAGCCGAGTGCAAACGCAATCTGCTCGACCGACATATCGCCAAAGATAAGATTGCGCTTCGCCTCTGTAATGATGCGGGCGTGGATCATTTTTGTCGGGCTTTGCTCGGCTGCTGACGCACACGCCGCACGCAGTTGCACGAGCGAGACAGCCATCATCGAAGCATAGTCCTGCAGCGGCAGGTTCTCGCGGAAGTGTTCGTCGATCAGCTTGCGAAAGCGTTCAACAACGCGAATATCGTTGCGCGTGGGGCTCTCGTGGCCCGTGTCGGCGAGACGCGCCTCACGAACGAGCTTGAGCAGCAGCGTAGTGAGCAGTGCTTCCGTGCCGACCACGTGACCAGTCGCGTCCGATTCCGCCTCTTCCTTAAGATTGTGAATCAGGCTGTAAAACTCCATGCCGGCGTCGGCACAATATGCAAGCGGAATCACTCGCGGCGACGCCCACAGTGCAATGAACTCATGAAGCTTGGCGTTGACTTGCGTGAGATATGCGACCTCGATTGTCACGACCCAGCGGTCGGCGTCCAGCTCGTAGTCGAGACCATGCACGCACTCGGTCGGCAACAACAGCGCACAGGGTCCCTCGAACGGCACACTGCTGCCTTCCAGATTCATCATGCCGCGCCCATTGCGCACGAATATCACCTGGCCATAAGCCGGATGCGCATGAGGTTCGGTTCGCCAGCGGCCTCGCTCCGTGACATGGCCGACATGTACGAACCAGTTCTTCTCTTCAGGCCGCTCAACGTATAGGCGAACCTTCGGAACAGTTGTCATGTTCGCACTGGCAAAAGACCGGGTTTGATACTTTGCCGAGGCACCGTGTGGCATAAAGTCTCCTTGGCCGATGCGGGTTCTTAACGGCCACCGTTAGAATTCCGGCTTCGTGCGCAATGGATCGGACAGCGATGCACAGGCGCGCACGCTACTCGTGGCGGTATGGCGCCGGAACCGCGGAGTGCGAGGAATCCCCGGAGCGGCACAAGTTGCAGTGCGCTGGCGCGAGACAGCGGCGGCGGCAACAGCGGTTTCCACGCGTAACCACGGTTAGACATCCGGAATTGACTCGACCAATTGCTCGACCCATGTCGCGTCGATAGCCGAAATTCTCGCGCGGCCCCAGTAAAACAAGCCCGCGAAAGCACAGTGCATTTTTGCATATCCTCCAGCAAGACGCGCCCTGCTATTAACCCGAATCAGCCGCTCCGCGGCAACGCCACGGCCGCAATCAGAACTTATGCACCATGCCGATAATCGCGCCGCGCGTGTCGGCGCCCGGCGCGACGGCAAGCCCCGTGTAGCCTGTTCCGTTTAGCGTGAAGCGGGCCTGATTGCGGTTCTGAATAAAGCCTGCGGAGCCGTATAACGTAGTGCGCTTAGAAAGCGAATAGGCGTAAGTCAGACCGATCTGTTGCGCATTATTGCCCTGGCCTGTCCGGTCATGCGCGTAACCATACATGACCGAAAGCTGAGCAGCGGGACTGAACGAATACGAACCGGATGCTTCATACACGTCGCGCTTGATGCTGTCGTCGGTCTGATGTTCGTTGTGGTACGCCAGATAGAACCGCGCGGCCCCTACGCCGACAGACGCACCCGCGTTGAACAGTTTGAGGGTCGAGGTTCCTGCGGCATTCGCCGCCTGCTCGTAGCCGGCCGCGATGCGAAATGGCCCGTTTTCATAGCGCAGCGCGGCGTTATAGAACTGGAATCCGTTTGTCGGCTTGGTGGTCGAATCGCGCATCGCCACCATGAACTGCGCACTGAGCCCGTACACCGTCGGCGTGAAATATGAAATTGCATTATTGACGCGTATGGTCAGGCTGTTGAAGTTGTTCATCGGCGAGCCGATGCTCATCACCGCCGTCGGATCGAGTTCGGGATTGATAAAAATGTATTGAGGCGTGTTTTGCAGTCCAAACCGCGTCTCGCCAAACGCGCCCGACACACCGACCCAGGCTTGCCGGTTGAAGGCGGCCGCCGAATTCGAAGCCGCTCCGGTCACACCGGAGAAGCCTTGCTCCAACTGGAAGTTGATATGCAGACCGCCGCCGATATCCTCACTGCCCTTCAAACCATACCGGCTTGCGAAAAGCCCCCCGGATACCGCACGAACCACCGCGCCCGAAGCGGAGTTCCGGTATTCGATGCCGTTATCAATCACACCGTAAAGCGTGACCGACGACTGCGCGTATGCGGCACTGAAAGCGCAGGCCGATGCAATACCGGATAAAGCCAATACCGTCTTTTTCATTTTGTCTCCTGTTTATATTTTGAATGCGCGAGCGCTTGCCCAGCTACGCATATGCATGGCTGACGCAAACATGGTTTTTCCCGCCCATGCACGCTCAACGAATGCGCGGGCGTGACGGAGTCATCGCCCGCGTCTTCGCGCACCTTTGCTGAACATTCAATGCAGCCGCAGGCTCACAGCGCGGGAATGTACAAAGGCATGGCTTCTTCCCACAGCGTGTCCGTAATGGGCCGCTGATTGGTGCCATCCGCATTCATCACCCAGTTCTGGCCGTCCGGCTGGAAGCTGTTGTCGTATAGCGCGAGTTCGTCACGAAAGCCATAGGTGCCGGAGCTGTACGCAATGCGGCCGTCCCACGTCCATACAGCATGCCCCTGGTTCGAGCCGTCCGTAGTCAGGCGTGTGAGGCCAGTGCCATCCGGTCTGATGGTGAACACGTCGTAGTTGAACCTGTTCGGATCGGCGGCATCGATCTGCTTACGCGTAAACACGATCTTGCTGCCGTCCGGCGACCAGCCCGGCAGATTGTCCGCACCGGTCGTCAAAACTGTCGAGCTGCGGGTAGTCAGATCGAGAATGCGCAGCCCTTGTACCGTGGCGCTCCACACGCGGTAGACGAGTTTCTTGCCGTCCGGCGAATAGCTCGGGAAACCCGCATTGATGGAACCGTCCGTCAGCGCCTCGGCCTGGCCGTTCATGCTGCCGTCGGTCCTGATACGCATGATCTGGCCCGCACCGGTACTGCGTGTGAAGAACCAGTTGCCCACACCGAAGGCCACCCACTGACGATCCGGCGACCATGTCGGCTGAAATGCGCCGGCGAGCCCCTGCGCGATTGCAGCCGGGTCCAGACCGCTCGTGGCCGGATCGTAAACACGCGTATAGCCGGACAGATTGGGATTGGTGACGGCAATCGAAGAACCCATTGCCTTTTCCGTGTACACCAGTTTTGCACGGTCTCTGGACAGTTGCGGGAATACGTCGAGATAGGTGTACTTCCAGGCCGGGTCGAAACTGAATAGCGGCGTTCCGTTGGCGCGCGCGGGAGCGAACGCGACTTTTTCGTAGACCAGCTTCGTGCCGTCTGGCGAGTAGCGCGGCGAGCGGATACCCGTATTGGCCGTTGAGCGGAAGGTACCCGCCGTCGTATAGAGCCCCTCTGTTGAGCCGCCTTTCACGTGATACGCGACACTGGTCGCATTCAGATATTGCGGGAATACCTTGAAGCCCGCAGTGGACGTCAGCGTCGTTCGGGCGAGGCTCGAAACATCGACTGACACGAGCTGAGAACTGACCGAGTCGATCGACTCGGGACGGTGTGCGCCCCATGTCGATTCCACCGGCGTTTCGTAAAACACGACCCGCTTGCCGTCCGGCGACCACGAGGGCGATCCTTCGTCGTAGCCCGATACGCCGGCCACTTTCTTCCAGCCGGAGCCGTCCGGCCTGATGATGTAGATGCTGCTTTCCTGCGTGCGCTCCCAGCCTGTGGGCAGATTGTGGCCGCGCCAATCGGAGCCGGTATCGGAAGATAGCGCGAGCCACTTGCCGTCCGGCGACCATGACGGCCTGAAGTAACTATGCGGCCGTGTCGGATCGAAACCGAGCGAGCCCGTCACGTTATTCAATGCGCCGGTCGATACGTTGAGGGTCCAGATGTTGGTGGTGCCGAAGCCGTCCTTGCCCCGGCGCGACGAGACGAATGCGATCAGGTTCGGGTCCGTCGGCGAGACGGCGGCCGCATCGTCGACGGCAATATGGTCGGTTAGCCGCTCGAGACCCGTGCCATCCACTTTCACACGATAAAGGTTCGATTGACCGAGACCATCGCGCTCGGAGGTGAACACGATCCACTGGCCATCTTTGGAAAACGACGCGTGATAATCGAAACCGGCGGTGGGAATCAGCTTGTGTTCGCCGGTACCGTCGGCGTTCGAAATGTACAACTCTGAAGTGACAGGGCCGACCCGGTTAAGGTACAAGGTTCCATTCGACGCCGCGCTTGCCGCGCCGGCGACGCAGACCGAAGCGCACCCAATGGCTATGCAGCCGAAGAGCTTTTTCAAAGACGAAGTGAGATGCACGGCAATGCCTCCATTAGTTTTATGTTCGAGCGAGCAGCTCGTGGTGCTTCTCCCGGATATTCAGGGGCACGCGTGAATGCGCGAGGTCGCGCGGATCACTCTTCGGCTTTCCAGTACATGAAGCCCATGCCCTCGCCGGTGCCTGCGGGCGTGCGCCAACACGGCACGTAGTCCACCAGCGTCATGCTGGCGCGCGTTTCCTGCACCGCCTTCATCACGCTGACATAGAGCTTGATTTCCGAGGTGCCCGACTGATACGAGCGGTTGTCCACCGCGGCGAGACCGTCGTAGTCATAGTCGGCGAGCATCTTCATGATGCGGCGGTCGAATTCCTCGTCGTTGACGAAGTGCGACAGCCCGCCCGACGCGAAGATGCCGACTCGCACATCGTCGGGCCACGCGTTGATCGCATCGCGCAACACGGCTCCGAATTCGATGCAACGCGACATGGACGGCTGCGTCGGCGGATAAAAGCAGTTCATGATGACGGGCACATGCGGCGGCGGTGCGTCGCCCATGATCTGGTGATAAACAAAGCTGTATGCATGCGGCACGACGGGATACTCCGGCAACGGCTTCATCCATACGTTGTCGGGCCACGCGAACAGATCGGTCAGATCGAAGCCCTCACGTTGGAAGTGCTCAATCAGATAAGTGGCCAGCTTCGGATGACATTTGTGAGTGACGTGGTGATCCGGTGCATACACCGAGCGCTGCGGCGGCCCGTTATGCACTTCCTCGCCGCTGTAGATCGCGATTGACGGCGAGCAGTGCGTGAAAATTTCTTTCTGATCCTTGCCGAGAATGATCGCCACATCGATCTTCGCATCGCGATACGCGGCGGCCATGGCGTCGAGCGCGGCGCGGCAGCGCGCGGCGCGCGCGGTGCGTTCCTCGAGCGTCAGAAATTTTTCGAACGCCGCTTCGCGATGCGCTTCCAGCTCCGGATAAGTCCAGGTCCGATTGCGATACCACAGTTCCGGATTGCTACGATCGCGCTCACCGTTCTTTAGCCAGTCTTCCGGTGCCTGACCCAGCATGCCGCTGTGCGGCACTGCCATCCCGAATACAATCTTCGCCATGTATGGTTTCTCAGTGAATTAAAGT
Source organism: Burkholderia sp. WSM2230 (assembly GCF_000472445.1). Classification (GTDB taxonomy): domain Bacteria; phylum Pseudomonadota; class Gammaproteobacteria; order Burkholderiales; family Burkholderiaceae; genus Paraburkholderia. The sequence goes on along the minus strand of NZ_AXAJ01000001.1, from coordinate 102,794 downwards.
GTTCTGCAACGCGGCCCGAGCGCATTGAGCGTCACACGGGCCGGCTATGCGGCGCTCTCTACGCCTGCCGCAACGAAGCCTGCATTTCCGTGACCTTCGGCGCCCATTCGGGGCGATACAAAATCGCCGTTGCAAGCGCTCCGAGCGCGAGGAAGACGAGGATCACCATCATCGGCAGGTCATAGCTTCCGCTCACATGGAGCAGCCACCCTGAGAGGCTCGCCGTCACGCCGCCGGCGAGGCTCGTCGCCACCTGCTGCACGCCCGTGACGAGTCCGATCGCCTGCCTGGGAATCAGGCTCAGGCGCGAAAGCACGAGATTGTTTGCGGTAACGAGGCCAAGCAGCGAAAGCGACAGCACATTCCAGAACAGCGCCATTTCCAGCGTCGACGCATACGCGCCGAGCAGCACCGTGCATCCGCCGACAAAGCCCGTGATTGTGAACAGCTTGCGCACGAGAATGGCGTTGTACCCTCTCGCAATGATCCGGTCGGCTGCCCAACCGGCCAGCGCCGCGACAATTGCGATGCCGGCAAAGCTGAAGAACGTGAAAAGCCCGGACCTCGAAAGCGAAAGGTGACGTTGCTCGACCAGATACGAAGGCATCCACGTCATGCAATAGAACGTGAAATAGCCGTAGCAGAAGTTGGTGATGAGACCGCCCCACACCACCGGGCTCGACACGATGCTGCCAAGGCTCACGGTGCGTGCGCGCCGGTTCGCCGCTGCAAGTTGCTCCTTCGTCGGCAGATCGTTGCGGGCCAGCAGCAGCCAGGGCGCGAGCCAGATGAGACCGATGAGACCTGTGGCGACAAACATCACCTGCCACGAATAGTGGACGATGAACCATGCACCCACCGGCGCACCCAATGCCGGGCCGAACTTGTTGCCCATCGCCAGCAGGCCGACGGCGAGGCCGTTCTGGCTCTCGTCGAAGTTGTTGCGAATCCAGCGATAGCTCGCGGGAATCACAATTGCCTCGGCCATCCCGATGATCAGACGCATGACGACGAGGCTCGCGAGCGCCGTAACCGCTCCCATCAGCGCAGTAGCGATGCACCACAAGCCAAAGCTGATCGCGTATGGCCACTTGACGCCATAGCGGTCGGCAACCCAGCCCATCGGAATCTGGAACGCGCCGTACGACCAGAAGAATGCCGCGTTGATCCAGCCGCGATCCACGTTAGTGAGCGCGAAATGCCGGATGAAATTTGCATCCGCCAGCGTCGACGAAATACTGGTGCGGTCGACGAACGAAATCAACACGCCGAGCGCAAGGAGCGCGAGCACGGCCCAGCGGCTCACGCTTCCTTGTCGTTCAGGTTTGTTTGTCTCCATCTGCTGTTTTCTCTTTGATTGGGTTGGACTGCGAATAACACCGGCGGCCGGACGCATCGTTTCGACGGATCCAGCATATTTGACGATGACGGCCGCGTCCCTACACAAAAGTCACTTTCAATGGCACTTTTGTTTCGGTCTGCCAGCGTTGATCGGCCTTTTGAAAAGTCCCGGCGATTCTCGGTTTTGTGCAGGGACGCGAGCACGGCGATCCAATATTCTGCTTTCTCGCTTTTCGCGGCGCCCAAAAGCGCGCGCCCGTTTCGGGCGCAAAGCCCTCAAATAAAAGAAACAGACTCGGAGACAGAATGAAGAAGCTGGTCTATCCGGTATCGGCCATTGCATTGGCATGTCTATTGAATACCGCTTATGCGCAATCCTCGATCACGCTTTATGGCGTTGTCGATAACGGCATCGAATATCAGAACGGCGGTGCGGGCGGCGCGGTCCGCGCGGTATCGAGCGGCCTTTTCGCAACCGTATACGGCCTGACGGGTCATGAAGATATCGGCGGCGGCGTCAGCGTCGATTTTCAGCTGGAGCAGGGATTCTCGGGCGTGACCGGTGCGGCGACCGACCCGACGGCCTCGTTCAATCGTCTCGCATGGATCGGCGTGTCCGGACGTTTCGGTGAAGTGCGCTTCGGGCGTCAGAAGAAGCCGGAATACCTGTTTCTGAACGGCGAAGTGGATCCGACCGCAGTCAAGAGCTTCGCGTCACCGATCAACAACTTTACTGACGCGTCCGTGCGCGCGAGCAACGCCATTGCCTACTTCCTGCCGGATTTCCGTGGTCTGACTGTGCAGGGCATGGTCTCGCTGCGCGATCAGACGACGAAGCCGTCGAACGGCCTGCGCTTCTACAACGTCGTGGCGCGCTATGTTCACGGACCGTTTCATGTCGGGGCCGGCTACGAATCGTCGGCGAACACAGCCGGCACGTCGGTGCAGAAAATCTTCAGAGCAGCCGCGTCTTACCGGCTGGGCGCCGCGCGGCTCTATGCCGCGTACCAGACGGAACGGCAGAGTGATAACAGCGAAAAGCGCGACATCTACGAAGCATCGGGCACCTATCTGTTCAATCCGTTCAACCGGCTCTCGGTGATGTACGGTTATGCGCACGACCGGACGGGCCACGGCAACAACGCGCAGCAGGTCGGGCTGATCTACGAATACTATCTGTCGAAATCGACGATCCTGTACACCGCCGCCGGGCTCATTCAAAACCGCAATCAGGCGCAATACACGCTGGACGGCACGCAATATTCCGGCATCGCGGTCGAGCCGGGTGCGTATGCGCGCGGCGTCATCGTCGGAATGACGCACAAGTTCTGATGCGCAGGCGGCGCTTTACGTCGCCGCCTGCGCAGGCTCAACCACCGCGCCGTCGACAAGACGCCACGCGCCCAGCGGGTTCGCTTCCTTCAGCGCATCCGGGAGCAACGCATCAGGCAGATCCTGATAGCAGACCGGGCGCAGGAAACGGTCGATCGCCGTCGCGCCCACCGACGTGAACATCGGATTTGAAGTCGACGGGAATGGCCCGCCGTGAACCATCGCTCTGCATACTTCAACACCCGTCGGGAAGCCGTTCGCGAGGATCCGGCCAGCCTTGCGTTCGAGCACAGGCATGAGGCGTTGCGCGTCGGCGTGGTCCACCGCATCGATCTGCAGCGTGACGGTAAGCTGCCCCTCGATGTGTTCCGCAATCTGCAGCAGCTCATCGAAATCACGGGCTCGAATGATGACAGAGGCAGGACCGAACATCTCCGCCTCGAGCTCACGCGCAGCGAGGAGGCGCGCTGGATCGGTCACATAAAGCACCGCTTGCGCGGCATTGGGGCGCTCGCCTGCCGACTCGCCCTCTGCCACCTTCGTCACGCCCTGAACCGCGCTGACGTTTCTCGTCGCGCTGCAGTAGGCGTCGAAGATACCTGGCGTCAGCATCGTCTGCGCCCGCTTCAAAGCAAGTGCATCCGCGGCTGCTCTAACGAACCGGTCGAGATCCGGGCCGTCGATGGCAACGACGAGACCCGGGTTCGTGCAGAACTGACCGGCGCCCATCGTCAGGGAATCGGCAAACGCGCTACCGATCTCTTCGGCCCTCGTCGCAAGCGCGCCCGGAAAGAGGAAGACCGGGTTGATGCTGCTCATCTCCGCATACACCGGAATCGGTTCGGGGCGCGCATTGGCAATTCGCATCAGCGCAATCCCGCCCTGCCGGGATCCTGTGAAACCGACCGCCTTGATGGCCTTGTGCGAGACGAGCGCTTCGCCGAGCGTCCGACCCGCGCCGAACAGCAGCGAGAACGTGCCCTCCGGCAAGCCCTGCTCCTTCACGGCCTTCTGAATTGCACCGCCGACGAGCCTCGAAGTACCCAGATGCGCACTGTGCGCCTTCACGATGACAGGCGCGCCCGCGGCAAGCGCCGATGCCGTGTCGCCACCCGCGACCGAGAATGCAAGCGGAAAGTTACTCGCACCGAATACGGCGACCGGACCCACCGGCACTTTCGCGAGACGCAGGTCCGCGCGCGGCAAAGGTTGGCGCCCGGGCTGCGCATGATCGATAGTAGAGCCGAGGAAATGCCCGTCCCGCACGACTTCCGCAAAGAGACGCAACTGCCCAACCGTGCGCGCACGTTCTCCTTGCAGGCGTTGCACCGGCAAACCCGTCTCCGCATGCGCGCGCTCGAGGAGTTCGTCTCCGAGGTCCAGAATATTGTCTGCGATTGCCTCGAGAAATGCTGCGCGATTTTCAAGCGGCACCTTACGATAGCTGTCGAAAGCCGCGGACGCGAGCGAAGCCGCGCGCTCGACTTCCGCGGCACCGCCCATTCCGAACACCGGCTCCGCGATTTCCGAGTTGGTCGCGGGATTGAACGCGCGCTGCTCGCCCTCGTTACCGCGCACCTCGCTAAATCCGATTAGCATTTCGCCATTGATTGTCATACCAGACTCCTGAAACGGGTTGTGTATTGCCGGCTGGTTTGCGAGCCGATTCATTGTGAGCTGAACGATGGGAGGTGGACAGACACACCATGAGCAGTCGTGGTCAACGCGCTGTCTGCGAGTGCAACGTCTCGCGTTGGGCAAGCGGCTTGAACAGCCGATTCCATGCAAGGCTGACGACGACCGTCGCGCATCCGCCCAGTACGACTGAGCCGATGACGCCGAACGCCGTAGCGGTCACCCCGGACTCGAACTCGCCCAACTGATTGCTCGCGCCGATGAACAGCGTGTTGACAGCAGCGACTCGTCCGCGCATGCGATCCGGCGTTTCCAGCTGGATCAGCGTCTGACGCACGATCACACTGATGGTGTCCGCGCCGCCCGAGATCGCAAGCAGCAACAGCGATAGAAAAAACGAACGCGAGAGCCCAAAGGCCGCAATAGACATTCCGTAGATGGCCACGGCGACCAGCAGCTTCTTGCCGACGCCGCTGCCGATCGCATGGCGCGACAACACAAGGCCGACACATAGTGCCCCGGCAGCAGGCGCACAGCGCAGCAAGCCGAGCCCTTGGGGCCCGACATGCAGAATCTCTTTCGCGTAGACCGGCAGCAGCGCGGTCGCGCCGCCGAACAGCACGGCAAAGAGATCGAGCGAGATACCGCCGAGCAGCAACGGGTTGCTCCACACGAAGCGCAAGCCGGCGAGCACCGTCTGCGCCGTGACGGGCTCGCGCGGCGGCGCGACGTAGTCGTAGCGAATGATCGCGTACATCACGGCGCTCACGCAGAACACCGCGGCGCACGTCAGATATAGCGCGTTGACGCCCATCGCGAACAGCAAGCCGCCCAACGCCGGTCCGGCTATCACGCAGACCTGCTGAACCACGGTGCTAAGCGCCATAGATCGTGCGAGCAGACTATGCGGAACGAGCATCGGCAAGAGCGCCTGCTGCGCCGACATCTGAAACGGCCGGACCGCGCCAAGAGCGAGCGAGAGGCCCAGCAACAGGTCGCGTGTCACGACATGCGTTACTGTGGACGCAACCAGCAGCGCGGCCGTCACGGCCTGCGCGGCGAGACAGACCGCGACGATCTGGCCGCGATGCATGCGATCGGCGCAATGACCGGCGACGAAAGTCGTCGCGAGTCCGGGAATGAACTGGAACAGTCCCACGAGCCCGAGGGACCACGCGCTCGATGTCAGATCGTACATGTGCCAGCTGATCGCGAGCATGAGCATCTGCTGCGCGGTGATCGAACCGGCGCGGGCTATCAGAAAACGCGTCAGCGACGAATGTTTTCGCAAGGGCGCCTCCGCCGCCGGTGGCGACGTATCGTTCAGGCGCGTCATGACCGCTGCCCGCGTTGCGCGTTGCGACTGTGCGGGCGCTCAGGGGAAATTCTTGTTGGCATAGGTTCGCGCCGCCGCATCGTCGTTGTGTTGTTCTTCGTATCCGCTCCCGTTGACTTTCGGCGCCCACTTGCGCTGCAGCAGCACCACCGTGCTTGTCGCGCCAAGCACGAGGAACCCGAAAATGGCCGCCATCGGCAGCGTGTAGCTGTGCCCTACATGAAGCAGCCAGCCCGAGAGACTCGCCGATACACCACCGGCAAGACTCGTGGCAACTTGCTGCAAGCCGGTATTCAGACCCACCGCCTGCCTGGGAATCAGCGTGAGCTTCACCAAAGCGAGATTGTTCGCAGTGACGAGGCCAAGAAGCGACAGCGATACGATGTTCCAGAACAACGCCATCTCGGGCGACGGCGTATAAGCGCCTAGCAGAACCGTGGTGCCGCCGATAAACCCGGCCACGATGAACGACTTGCGCACGACGACAGCATCACGGCCATGCGCGATCAGCCGGTCCGCCGCCCACCCCGCGAAGGCGGCCACGATGGCGATACCGGCGAAGCTGAAGAAGGTGTAGAGCCCCGACTCTTGCAGCGAAAGCCCCCGCTGTTCGACCAGATATGCCGGCATCCACGTCATGCAGTAGAACGCAAAATAGCTGTAGCAGAAGTTGGTGATCAAACCGCCCCATACGACAGGACTTGCCAGCAGGTTGCCGAGCGGCACGGAAGCGGCCCGGCGCTTCGCCAACGCAAGCTCGGCACGCGAGGGAAAGTCGTTGTTGAGCATCAGTTGCCAGGGCATCAACCAGACCAGTCCTGCGAGGCCCGTGATGATGAACATCGTTTTCCACGAGCCCACGGCGATCAGCCACGCAGCGATCGGCGCACCCAGCGCCGGTCCCATCTTGCCGCCGATCGAGTAAATGCCGAGCGCAGTGCCCTTGCGGGTTTCATCGAAGTTGTCGGCGAGATACCGGTAGGTGGCAGGCACCACCACGGCTTCAGCGACGCCGATCAGAAGCCGCACCAGTATCAGCGCGGACAACGTGGTCACGAGACCAGTCGCCGCTGCCGCGAGACACCACAGCAGGAAGCAGATCGAGTAAGGCCATTTCACGCCATAGCGGTCGACGAGCCAGCCCATCGGCATCTGCAGGAGGCCGTAAGACCAGAACATTGCGGAGCCGAGCCAGCCGCGCTCGACGTGCGTCAGCGCGAATTCCTGCACGAAGTGGCGATCCGCAAGTGCAGCCGACATACTCGTTCGGTCCACGAAAGAGATCATCAGGCCGAGCGCGAGCAGCACAAGAATGCCCCAGCGATTTTCGGGCCGCAGCGCTTTCTGCCGAGTGGTCTCCACCTGTTCGTCTCCGATCTTCTACTCGTTTTATACAACGCGGACTTTCATCGCTCAGCCAAGGCTTCCCGTCACATCGTCGAACAACTCATCTACGGAAAGCCGGCGCGGAATGATCTTCTGATCGAGCGCCCAGTCGACCGCCAGTTGCAGCCCCTTGCGGTTGGCCTCCAATCCGATTGGCGGAAAGATGGCTGGCACGCCCTCGGCGAGCGAGCGGCTTTCCACGATCATACGGTACAGCTCGCGCACTACGTCGGGCCGCTCCTTCGAAACGTTCTGATGCACGACGAACATGTGATTGATCGGAACCACTCCGGTGCGCGCGAACCAGTCTTTCGCAGCGGCATGCGCATCTGGAACCAGCGTGCGTACGCGCTCGTCCTTCGGCATGTCTTCGCCGAGCAATGCAGCGGCCAGCTCACCTTTGAGCATCATCTCCGGAATCGACGAACCTGCCGGCAGACGCTCGCAGTTCTGCGGATCGCTGTACTCGGCCAGGTGTCCGTCGCCGAGCGTCATCCACGTGACCTTGTCGAGGTCGACGCCATATTCGTGGCGCAGGATGCCGCGAATCCACAGCGCGGTGGTTTGCGTGTAGGTGCGCACGCCGACTTTCTTGCCTTCGATGTCCTTCGGATCGAGGTGCCCAAAGTCGATGTTGTAACCGGCGCAGTGGTGCTGGAAGCGCCCGGAGATTGGTGTCGGCAGCAGCACATAGGGCTTGCCGTAGGCTTTGGCCTGCAAGAACGTGACGATCGCGAGTTCGCCCGCATCGAATTTATTCTCGCGGACCATCGCCTTGAAGCCGTTGTGCGCGGGAGTCGGGCCGCAGAAGTCCAGCGTCACGAGATCGGAGCTCACTCGCCCGTCGCGCATCGCCTTTGTCACCGCGTATTCGGCCAGATTGGTGCGCAGCGTCGGCACACCTGTCAGCGTGGTTGTCATGAATGTCTCTCCTTTGCCTTATTGTTCCTATCGATTAGAGCCGGACCTCGATGAGGCACGGGCCCGGCTCGCGAATCGAATCGACCATTGCTTTATGGAAGCTCTCCGCCGTTTCGACGGCCACGCCGGGTACGCCCATGCTCTTCGCCATCGCGAGCCAGTCGATGCGCGGCCTGTCTATGTCGATCATCGAAAGCGCGCGTTCGCCCGGCGTGCCCGCGCCCATGTTGGCGTACTCCGCCTTGAGGATCGCGTAGCTGTTGTTGGCGAAGATGATCGTCGTGACGTTCAGGTTCTCGCGCGCCTGAGTCCATAGCGACTGGATCGTGTACATGGCGCTGCCGTCGCCGACCATGCAGATGACGCGCCGGTCCGGACACGCCAACGCGGCACCGGTCGCGACCGGCGTCGCATAGCCGATCGAGCCGCCCATGTTGTTGATGAGATCGTGCGGCAGCGCGCCCATGGTCAGGCCCATGGACTCGCGGCCCGTGGTCAGCGATTCGTCGACGACGATGCAGTTCTCCGGCAACGCCGCTGCCAGCGCGTGCGCGACGCTCGTTGGATTCAGCGCGCCGCTCGGCACCGGCGTTTCGATGCGCTCCTGCACGAGCGCCGCGGTGTTGGCCGCGCCGAGCGCCTGCAGCAGCATGTCGAAGGCAAGTTCGCTGTCCTCGTCAGCCTCGACGAGCGCATGAACCAGTGTGCCTTCGGCCTTCAGCAGACTGGGCTTGTCCGGGTACGCGAAAAAGGCTACGGGCTCCGTGGTTTCCACGGTGACGATGTGCCTGTAGTCCTTCAGAAACGCATTGGCCTGCGCCACAGCGTAGGGAATACGAGCGATCGGCACGCGTCCCGCGCCGCGCTCCATGCGTGCAGTGAAGAACTGTGAGCCGAGCCGCGCGCCGGTTGCGGCAGATACGCGGCCTGCCTTTTCGAGCGCCGCGCCGCGCGTCGCCTTATTGGCCAGAATGATCAGCGTCGGCTCACCGGAGCGCAGCACCCGCGCGACGTGTTCGATGCGCGCGGTGCTGGGCGTCCTGCGGCGGACATCCACAGGCGGCGGCAGCACGGGCGCCGCGCCCGTCTGTTGCCACGATGTATCGCCGGGCAGGATCAACGTGGCGATCTGCCCAGGATGCGCGCTCGCTTTCGCCACGGCCTGAGCCGTATCCCAGGCGATGCTGTCCGCCGATTCGGCGCGGCGAACCCAGTGGCTCAGCGGTCGCGCAAGGCCCTCGATGTCCGAGGTGAGCGGCGGATCGTACTTGAGATGCGACACCGAATGTTCGCCGACCACGTTCACCATACCCGACGACGCACGCTTCGCGTTATGGATGTTCGCGAGGCCGTTCGCGAGCCCTGGCCCGAGATGCAGTAGCGTCGAGGCCGGCTTGTCCTTCATCCGGTACCAGCCGTCTGCTGCACCGGTGGCCACGCCCTCGAACAGGCACAACACGCTGCGCATCTTCGGGTTGTTGCCGAGCGCAGCGAGGAAATGCATCTCCGAGGTGCCCGGGTTGGCAAAGCAGATATCGACGTCCTGCTCGACCAGAGTCGCGACGAGACTTTCGGCGCCGTTCATCAGTAGCCCGCCATGTCGCGTGCCAGACCGACTACGCCGTAGGTCCGCTGCGGTGCCGACATCAGGAAGCGGTAGCCCTCTTCGCTCAGACGGCGGTGATTTTTGGCCGTCACGTGCGGATGGCCCACCACGACGTTGTGCTTCTTGCAGGTGTCGACGATCTGGCGCATCGCATCGATCACCTCGGGATGCTCATATTGGCGGGGGAATCCCAGCTCCTGGCTCAGGTCGCCCTCGCCGATCAGAATGAAGCCGATGCCCGGCACGTTCGCGAGAATGTCGTTGAGGTTCCCGATTGCCTGCGTGCTCTCGCACATCAGGCCGACGAGGATCTCGCCTTGCGGCGCGAGCGGCCACACGTCAGCCTTCTCGTAGTACTCCTGCATCGAGAGGCCCCAGTAACGTGCCGCATTGGCCGGGCCGTCGCCGCGCACACCTTTCGGTTCGTAGAGCGGCGCGCTTTTCGGGCGCGCATAACGACACGACGCGACGGCGTTATAGGCCTGCTCCACGGTTGCCACGTGCGGCCAGATCACGCCGTATGCGCCGCGATCGAGCACCTGCTTTGCGAAGCTCTGGTTCATCTCGACGCCGTTGGCCGGAATACGCGCAATCGGCGTCACTTTCGTCGCCACCGATGCGGACTCGGCGATCTGCTTGCGGCTCAGCATGTACTGCAATGCGTCGCCGAGCGCGCTCACGTCATAGGGGTTGTGTTCCATCTCGAAGACGATGCCGTCATACGGCGAATCGCTCATTTCAATGGCGGTCTGCTTGTCGAGCTTGGAGAAGGCCGCATGCGCGGCCTTGCCCGACTCGAACGCGCGAATGATGCTGTTCAGGCGAATGTTGGACATGTTGATCTCTCTTTTCGCTGCGCGGCGCCGCATGAGGCGGCTGCATGCGCGTTGGCGATGTTCGGTGCGCTTGGCGACAGTCGGCTTAGCTCAGGGCCGGATACAGCTTCTGCGCGGTTTTGCTGAAAATCCACTCGCGGTCTTCGTCGCTGAGGCAAGCGAGTCCATGCTGGGCCGTCGCGAGAATTTCCTTGAGCGTGCCGGGCGAGGTCGGGAAGTTCGAGCCCCAGGCCAGCCGCTCTGCGCCGAACACTTCGACGACGCGCGGAAAGAAAGTCTCCGCACTCGCCTTCTCCTTCTTCACGTCGCCGAAAATGCGCGGCGTGAGCTTCAGATAAATGTTCGGCAGATCCGCAAGCGCGAACAGACTGGCAGCTTTCGCATACGGCGGACCGTCGAGCACGTCGGGGCGGCCCAGATGATCGAGGATGATGTTCACGTCTGCGAATTTTTCGGCCAGCATGCGCACCTGAGGCAAGCCGATCGGCCCGGTCTGAATGCACATCGGCAGCTTCAGTTCTGCGAGCATCTCCCACGCCTTGAAGGACTTCGGGTTGTCGAGCTCGCTCGGATCGAAGTCTTTGGTGGAACCGCCGGTGAAGATGCGCAGCCCGGCGAGTCCTTTGTCCGCCCAGCTTCTGATCACCGCCTGCACGTCGTCGGCCAGCATATCCACGGAGCCCACGGCCGCGAGCCGGTCCTTGTACTGGTTGCAGCCGTCCACGACATAGCTGTTGTCAAAGCCGTAAGTGGTCGACGAATGCACGACGGCCGCCTTCGCAACGCCGGCCTCGTCCATGGCCTTGATCAGCGCTTCGACGGTGTTGGGCCGCTCCTGCGACCAGTCCGAGCGCTTGCCGAAGAGCGGCGCGGGCGGGTAGCGCTTCTCGTCGTCCGAGATGATATGAGGATGAATGTCGATGATGTTCATGATGTCCGTCCAGCAATCGCTGCGTTACAGTCCCCTGGATTTGAGCTGCGCGTCCAGACGCGGATAGACGCGGCGTGCATTGCCTTCGAAAATCGCGTGGCGGTCGGCGTCGCTCAAAGCCGCGCAAGCGTCGATGTAGCGCTTCGTGTCGTCGAAATACTCGCCGGTGTTCGGATCGCGGCCGCGCACGGCGCCGATCATTTCCGATCCGAACAGCACGTTGGTCGTCGGCACGACCTTGGTCAGCAACTCCACGCCCGGGTGGTGATAGACGCAGGTGTCGAAGAAGACATTGCTGAGCAGCCCTTCCAAGGGACGCTTCGCCATTTCCAGCGACATGCCGCGATAGCGGCCCCAGTGGTAAGGCACCGCGCCGCCGCCGTGCGGAATCACGAGACGCAGCGTCGGGAAGTCCTTGAACAGATCGCCCTGCAGCAACTGCATGAAGACGGACGTGTCCGCGTTCAGATAGTGCGCGCCCGTGCCGTGGTGGCACGGGTTGCAGGAAGCTGCGACGTGGATCATGGCGGGCACGTCGAGGTCGCACAGCGCCTCGTAGAGCGGATACCACTCACGGTCCGTCATCGGCTTGCCGGTCCAGTAGCCGCCGCTCGGGTCGGGATTCAGATTGCAGCCGACAAAACCCATTTCCTCGACGCAGCGGCGCAGTTCGGCAATCGAGTTCTTCGGCGGCGCGAGCGGCGACTGCGGCAACTGGCAGACCGGCACGAAGTTGTCCGGATACAGGTCGCAGACGCGGCGCACGAGATTGTTCGACACCTCGGCCCATTCGAGGCTCGTACGCTCGTTGCCGAGATGGTGGCTCATCAGGCCTGCGATCGGCGAGAACAGCGTGAGGTCGCCGCCGCGCTCCTGTTGCAGACGCAACTGGCCGTTGCCGACGCCTTGGCGGATTTCGTCGTCGGATACGTGGGCGCCAGAGAGCGGCGGCGCATTGGCCGGGTCATTGGCGGAGTCGATCTGCCTCGCGCGCCAGTCGCGGAAAGATGCGGGGACGGTCGTGAAGTGGCCGTGGCAATCGATGATCATTTTTTCTTCCGTCTGGAGTTGGATGCGTAGATCAATGCACGAGGTTCAACATGTGCGCGCGGCTCAGGCGCGAGGATCGACGAACAGCTCGCTCATCGACATGCGCCGCGGCGTCAGGCCCTGCTTGAACGCGGTGGCTTCGAGCGCCTCGATGGTCTTGCGGTTTTCCTCGATACCGTATGGCAGCGGGTCGTGCCCCACGATCTTGCGCAACTCCAGGTACTTCTTGTTCTTCTTGTCGGTGAGCTCGCCCGCATCGAGCTTTGCGAGCCAGTCCTTTTTCGCTTTGTCGAAAGCGTCGTAGATCGACTTCGCGACCCATGGATGCTCGGCGAGCACGGAGTCCTTCACGACGATCGTGCCATGCATCGGATAGACGCCAGTGCGCGCGTAGTACTCGGCCTCGAGTTCTTCAGCATTCGGGAAGAGATCCGGATAGTCCGCCTCGACTTCCTTCCAGCCGCCCGTCGGTGCGCCCGTGCGGCCAATGCCGGCGTTGCCGTGAAAACCGGCGACGAGCTCGCCCTTCTCCATCATTTCCGCGAGCGAGCTGCCGGCCGGCGCGTGAATCACATTCGGCGGCAGCTTGAGTTGCGTGACGTGCTCTTCATCGTCTACGACCCATGTCACTTTCGACGCGTCCAGTCCGAATTCGTCCATCAGCACCTGACGCGTCCATGCACCCGTCGTCACCGAATAGGCGCGCACGCCGACCTTCTTGCCCTCCAGGTCCTTGGGCGTTTTGATGCCTGCGTCCGGGCGCACGAGCAGCCCCGAATGGTGGAAGCGCCGCACGACGAAAATCGGCAGCGCGACGAACGGCGCGCCGTAAGCGCGGGCGATGATGTAGGTCGTCGGCGCAAGTTCGCAGACGTCGAATTCGACGTCGCGGACCATCCGCCGAAACGCGCCGATCTGCGGCTGGACGGTGATGAATTCTGCATCGACGCCTTCGATGGGGATGGAGCCGTCGCGGATGGCAGCGGTATGCGGATGCTCGGCGATTGCGAGCGTGAGGTGTACTTTCTTGCTCAACGTAGTCTCCTTTGACCTGAATAATCGGATCGGCCTGCCTCCCAGCTGCTGCCGGCCGTGGGCGCGTTGCGCGGCTCACCAGGCGATCTCGTTGACTGAATGATGTTTGCGCGCCGGTTTTCCGTCTATTGAATTAAGCAGCGCGAGCGTTAACCGTTTGGTAAAGGCGCGGGCGATATGCAACCACGCGAGCATGCGCAGGGCGAGCGCGAGGCCTTGCCCGGCGCAGTTCGGCTGAAGATTGGGAGGGTATAGATGCAGCGCGGACTTCGGCAAGTCGCTCAGTCTCACATCCTGCAGTCTTTCGCGTACCAGTGGTCGACGCGCCGCTGCGCATGATGCAGCGCACCAGGATAGATGTCGGCGTCGGTCGCCGGGTTGTATCCGGCCGTGAACAGCGCCGCCGCCTCGGACGTCAAACGTTCGTGCGTCGGCTCGGCGCCCTGTCTGAGCGCGGCAAGATCATGGCACTCATGCGGCGTGATGTGACGGGACGGGTTAGCGGCGCTCGACAGATGGTCGGCGGAAGGAGCGGTGCAAGCCATCAGCAACACAGGAAGCGTCAGGCACGCAAGAGTGATCTTCATCATGGTCTCCGCTTTCGGGAAAACCTGGAACACCATGATGAAAGTGTAGCGTGACGCAACTGTCGAATAGCTGGCGGCGCGCTGACAATTGCGCCACCTACGCCGGCGGGCGCCTCGCGGCCTGACAAACGGCAATCGCCGTCAACGCGCCTCCGTGGGCGCGCGCAGCCGGTTTGCCCTGGCCGACGCCGCCGCGCGTGCCGCAGCGTCGGCGTCCGTCTGCAGGCGTCCGGCGGCTTCTTCGAGACACTGCACCATCAGCTGCGCACTCGGCGTGAGGCCGCGGTTCCGGTTCCACAGCACGCCCGCCGGCCGCAGCAATCGCGGCAGGCTTAACGGAAGCGTATGCAGCGGCTGCGCGGTGTCGCCGCCGGGCGTGCCGGCCATGACGGCGATGAAATCCGAGATCTGCAGATGCGCGCGCGCGACGTGAATCGAAAGCGTTTCGATGTAGTTGCTGGTCAGCGGCAGGTCGTGTGCTTCGAGCGCCCGCTCCAGCGGGTCGCGCAGTATCGAGCCCGGCGGCGGCAGTATCCACGGATAAGGCCGCAAGTCCGACCATGTCACCGACTTCCTGCGGGCCAGGGGATGGTGGCGGCCCGTCATCAGCGTGACCGGCTCTTCGAGAAGCTCCCGCTCCTCGAAGCTGCCGAGCGTGTCAGGCGCCGGCAAGCGGCCCACCACAAGGTCGAGACGGCCTTGCCACAGTTCGGGCAGCAGCAACGCCGTTGTGCCTTCCGTGACCATCACGTTGGTGCCGGGCGAGCGCTGCTTCAGCAGGCTCAGCGCCTGCGGCAGCAGCACTGAAGCCGACGCGGGCAACATGCCGATGTGAACCTTGCCCTCGGTCCCCGAACTCAATGCCTTCAGTTCGTCGCGCGCCTGATGCAGGATGGTCAGCATGTCGCGCGCATGGCGGATCAGGCAGTCGCCATACGGCGTCGGCACAAGGCCCTGCGCGGTGCGTGAAAACAGCGTGAGCCCGAGCCCCCGCTCCAGTTCGGCCAGCGACTTGGAGACGGCAGGCACCGTCACGTGCGTGACGTCGGCGACCTGGGTCAGATTGCGATATGTGTCGATCGTGACGAGCAGGCGCAGGTGCCGCGCCTTCAGGTTGATCTGCAGATACCAGTCGAGAGCTGACACGTCGTGTGCCTCCGCGGTTTCACCATCTCGTCAACGAACATGAGCGGATATCAGTCCTTGGGTTGCAGCGCGTGCAAGGTCATGCCCAGCGAAATCGACGTGAAGTAGCCCACCGTGATCAGCAACTCGGCAATCACCGCGCGGCCGAGCTCGGCGTCGTAACGCGCAAAGCGCGCGTCGTCGACTACGCCGCCCGCGAGAATGTCGCAGACCGCCTCGCAGACAAGGCCCAGGCGGTCATCGCCCGCTTCAGGCCGGCGCTTTTCCAGAATTGCCTCGACCACCGCCTGCGGCACCCCCGCCTTCAATGCATGCCGGCGGTGGTTGGCGATCACGTAGGGCGCATTCCAGAAGACCGCCGTCGAAAGAATGGCAACTTCGCTCTCCGCCTCACTGAGCACGGGCGAGTGATCGACGTGTGTGCCGATAATTTCCATTCCGTCAGCGAGGTTCGGGTTATGCAGCCAGATGTTGAACGGCGTGGGAATTCGCCCGCGCCCTTCGCCCAGCCGCGCAATGACTTTCTTCTGCTCGCCGGTGGCCTGGTCCGGGTCGATACGTTGGAGCCGGTTGTCCGTCATGCCTGTTTCCTTCCTGTGACGATGTTTGTTTAGATGAGGCTGCTCGGCCACGGTATATGGATGATCTGATCGAAGACGCCATAGATCAGCGCGGTCACGCAGGCCGCGAGAATCAGGCTGAGCCGCCACGACTCGCGCCCCTCGATGCGCATGTACGCAACGATAATGAGCGGCACGGTCGGGATCATGCCGATCAGCGACATGCACACGAGAAACGCGATGAACCAGCCGAAGAACTTCGCGGCGCGCATCAGAGTCACGCGGTTCGGCAGCTTTTCGCCATGGTCGCTCGATACGTCCATGTGGATGCCGCCGCCCGCAGGCGCCGCTGCCGCATGGGCAGGAATCACGAAGACCTTGTAGAGCAGGCTGCAGGTTCCGGCGATCACGAGAATGCTCGCAATCACGGTCGGCCCGATTCGCGCCATGAGCAGCCAGCTCTGCGCGGTCACCAGCATATAGACGCCGACGCCGATGAAGAACACATAAACGAGATCTTCCGGCTTGACGACGATCTTGCCGCTCGGCCGCATCCGCGCGAGGCCGCCGCTGCGCAACGCTGTGAACAGCGGCTTGAAAAAGACCAGCGCCGCAAGCGTGAGAAGAACCATGACGACCGGGCGCGTGACCCACTCCGTGCCGTAGCGCACGAAGGAAATCGACATGTAGCGCTCCATCAGCACGCCGAGCACGAGGCCGAGAATCAGCGGCGGGCGCGCCCATCTGAGGCGCTTCATGGTCCAGCCGATCACGGCGGCGATGAGCAGTACGAACAGGTCGCCCCAGCTGCGCGAGCCCTGGAAAGCGCCGACATAGATGATCGGCATGATGACCGGCAGGATGAGCGTATAGCGCAGCGTCGAAATCCTCGCGAACTGTCCGCTCAGCAAAAAACACAGGCCCGCGCCGAAGATATTGGCGAGCGCGATTGACCAGACCATCGAATACGTGAAGTCCAGATGTTTGGTCAGCATGTCCGGGCCGGGGATGAAGCCGTGCACCATCATCGCGCCGAGCAGGATGGCCTGCGCCGCGCCGCCCGGCACGCCGAACGACAGCATCGGCACGAGGCTGCCGCCTTCGCGCGCGTTATTGGCCGCTTCGGGCGCAATCACGCCGCGCACATCGCCGGTGGTGAAAGATTGCTTCGCGCCCTTCGCGGTCTGCAGCGCATGACCGTATGCGATCCAGTCCGTCACCGCGCCGGTGATGCCCGGCACCGCACCGAGTATCGCGCCCAGGCCGCCGCAGCGAAGAATCAGAAACCAGTTGCGAAAACTGTCGACGACGCCCTGTTGCATCCCCTCGCGCGAACTGAACTGCACGTTCTCGGCGATCGCCGTGCGCCGGATCGCCAGCTCGCACAACTCCGGCAGCGCAAAAATCCCAAGGATGATCGGCACGAGCGGAATGCCGTCCTGCAGATAAAGGATGTCGCCGGTCCAGCGCATCTGGCCGGTTGCTACGTTGGTACCGATCATGCCCACCAGGATGCCGAAACAGGCCGCGACCACGCCGCGCAGCGGCGCGTTGCCCGATAGCGCCGAGACCATCGAAACGCCGAATATAGTGAGCGCGAGCATTTCGGGCGTGCCGATGGAGAGCACGAAAGGCCGCACCAACGGCAGCGAAAACGCAAGAACGATCGCGCCAATGAGACCGCCGAACAACGACGACATGTAGCACGCGCTCAACGCACGCGACGCCTCACCGCGCTTCGTCATGGGCAGGCCGTCGAGCACGGTCGCCTGTGAAGCCGCGTGGCCGGGCACGCCGAACAGCACGGCCGGAATCACGTCGGACGTCGTAATGACGGACGCCATGCCGAGCAGCATCGCAAAAGCCGCATATGGGTCCATCGTGTAGGTGAACGGCACCAGTAACGCAAAACCCGTCAAGCCTCCAATGCCTGGCAGCAGCCCGATCGACAGCCCGACCACCACGCCGAAGACGAGGAAGATCAGACGGTTGAATTGCAGGAGCGTCGACAACGCATGGCCTGCTGCCAATAGCGTTGCGTCGTTGAAAAATTCCATACGTCATCCTGATGAAATGGCAAGCCTGCCAGGCTCACTCGGTTGGCTCACGCAGTGCAAGTCGCTCAGTTGGCTCACCGAGTGGTATCGCCCGATTGGCTGGACTCGTTGCCCGACGTTGCGGGTTAATCGGCCAGCGACGGGTAAAGCGCCTTGGCGGTGCGGCCCCAGACCCACGCGCGCTCTTCCTCGGTAAGACTCGCGAAACACGCGTGACCCTGATCGATCAGCTTTTTCAGCGGTCCCGCGGAAGCCGGATAGTTCGAGCCGAACGCGAGGTGATCCGCGCCGAACACTTTGACGAGCTGTGCAAAGAACGCCTCTGCCCCGCCTGGCGCCGCCTGCGCGAGATCGAAGGTGCGCGGCGTGATCTTCATATACACGTTCTCGTACTTCGCCAGTTCGAAGAGCGCCGCGCAACGCGCGTACGGCGGGCCGTCTTCGAGATCGGGCCGCGCGCAGTGATCCAGCGCAATCTTCACGGTGGGAAAACGTTGCGCAAGCTCGGCGACCATGGACAAGCCGTCCGGCGTCGTCTGCACCGCCATCGTCATGCCGATTTCGGCGCAGCGCTGCCAGATCGGGAAAGTGGCGGGATCGATGAGCCAGCTTGCATCGCTCTGATGTGTCGCGCCGCCCGTGAAGAGGCGAATGCCGCCCATGCCGCGAGCGAGCCAGTAGTCGAAAGTCTGCAACGCGTCGGGTGCGAGCAGATCGAACGAATAGACGCCTGTAAAGCGCTTCGGATAGCGCGCCACGCTGTCGGCCACGTACGAGTTGTTGTGACCGTAGGTGGTCGACGAATGCACGATTGCAGCCTTCGCTACGCCCGCTTCGTCCATCTCGGCGATCATCTGCTCGAACGTGACCGGGCGCGTGGCCGACCACTTGGAGCGGTGTCCATGTTGCGGAGCGATCGGGTAACGCTCGGTGTCCGCGGAGATGATATGCGGGTGAATGTCGATTATTTCGGGTGTCATGTGAACAGACCTCGTGGTGATTTTGCGTTCAGTGAGAACTGAAGATGAGCTTGCGTGCGCTCTCGAGCTGCGGCTCGGGCGTCGCGTACAGCTTGCCGACTATCTGTTCCACCGCGTTTCCGTCGATTGGATCGATCGGGTAGCCTGAACTTTTCATCGCTGCGATGAACTCCGGGTCCGCGATCGTCTTCGCGAACGCCTCACGCAGCGCATCAAGACGATCCGCGGGCACGTCCTTCGGTACGGCGATTGGTCGTCCTGCCTGGAACGGCAGCAGGAACAGATTGAAAAGCGCCTTGACGTCGGGATCGGTGATATACGCGCTCAGATTCGGGATATCGGCGAACGGAGCCGGACTGTTCCAGCCCAGGTGCAGCAACACTTTCATCTTGCCGTTGGCGAGCATGCGCACAGGTTCGCCTTGCTGCAATCCGTCGATGGTGGAGGCCCAACCGTCCACTTCGCCGCGCTGCATCGCGAGATAGACTTCTCCGCGGCCCGTATAGCCAGGCACGATGCTCATCTTCGCGCCCAGGTACTCGTCGAGCAGCGCCGGCAGCGTGCGGTCCTCGTTGGCGAAGCCCGTGGCGCCGATGTACATCTTTTTCTTCGTGAGATCGTCAGCGGTGGTCACGCCGGAACGCGTCATTGAAACGAGGCAATACTCGACCTTGTTGAGACTGCCGAGCCACCGCACCTTGCGCGGATCGAATCTGCTTTGCCGTGGATCGAGCAACGGAATGTAGAGGTTGTTTCGCTGCAGGAAACCGATAACGGTCCCGTCGCTGGATTGTCTGGACTGCAGCGAGGCGGCGGCGACCATGCCTCCTGCCCCGACCACGTTCATCACCACCGCATGCGGTTTTCCAGGAATGTAATTGACGAAAAAGCGTGCGAACTGGCGCGCGATGATGTCGGTCGGTGTGCCTGCGTCTGCACTGACGACAAGCGTGACTGTCTTGCCGTGATAGAACTGCTCGACCGACTGACCATGGGCCGGTCCCGTAATCGCCATCGCGGCAATACTCAAGAGCGCCGCGCAAGCGCGAATTGCGGTCCTGTACTTCATGGTCGTCCTGTCTCCGATAATAGTCCGCGATTCGCCTTCGCCCGCCAGGAAGGACGGTTCGAATCATTCGCGCGAATCGCGTTGTCTCCGTTCGTTTATTGAGTGAACGCACCCAGATTCTGCCAGCGCGCGAGCAGGGGTCAATTGAGAAAAACGGCTTCGGGTTTGAGTAAACGGTTAAACCCGCCCCGGTGAACGGACGCGGACTACTTTGAGCCGGCGGGATAAGTCAGGCGCTTCACGGTGCGAGTGTCTTGCGCGCAGCCTGGCTCTTTCCCGCGAGGTCTTGAGCCGCTTCTTCCAGGCACACCACCATCAGCTGCGCGCTGGGCGTAAGGCCGCGGTTGCGGTTCCATAGCACGCCCGCGGGGCGCAGCAACCGGGGAAGGCCTAGAGGAAGCGTATGAAGCGGCTGCGCGGGGTCGTTGGCCGGCGTGTCGGCCATCACGGCGATGGAATCCGAAACCTGCAGATGGGCCCGCACCACGTGAATGGAGAGCGTTTCGATGTAGTTGTTGGTCAGGGGCACGTCGTGCGCTTCGAGTGCGCGCTCAAGCGGATCGCGCAGTATCGAGCCGGGCGGCGGCAGTATCCATGGGTAAGGATGCAGGTCCGACCATTTAAGGGTTTTCCTGCGCGCCAGCGGATGATGACGGCCCACGACGAGCGTCACCGGGTCCTCGATAAGCTCTCTTTCTTCGAAACTGCCGAGCGTGTCCGGCGGCGGCAGGCGGCCCACGACCAGGTCGAGGCGGCCTTGCCAGAGTTCCGGCAATAACGAGGCCGTCGTCCCTTCGACCACGACTACGTTGGTGCCGGGCGAGCGCTGCTTCAGAAGGCTCAGGGCCCGTGGCACCAGCACGGAAGCCGAAGCGGGCAACATGCCGATGTGAACCTTGCCCTCGGTCCCCGAACTGAGCGCCTTCAGCTCGTCGCGTGCCTGATGGAGGATGGCGAGCATGGCCCGCGCGTGGCGGATCAGACACTCGCCGTACTGTGTGGGGACGAGGCCTTGTGCCGTGCGCGAGAAAAGCGTGAGTCCTAGGCCCCGTTCGAGCTCGGCAAGCGACTTGGAAACCGCAGGCACGGTCACATGCGTAACGTCCGCCACCTGGGTCAGATTGCGGTATGTGTCGATCGCCACGACGAGATGCATGTGCCGCGCCTTCAGGTTGATCTGAAGGTACCAGTCAAGCTCTGACACGTCGCGCGCTCCCTTTTACCAACTCGTTAAGCCTGAGGCCATTTTACTCAATTGCCCGGCGACGCTGTTCGCTGGCACGATCGCGATGCGCCTGGCCGCGCCTGGCCGCACGTCAGAAACGCCGCAGCCGCATCGTTTGATTACAACATGCCGGTCGAACCGGCGTACGGAGACAGTTGATGACCCAGACCCTCACCCGTCGCCGCTTCCTGCGCAGCGCCGGCCTTTTCGGCCTGAGCGTCGCCGCGGGTGCGCTTGCCGCGCCTTATGTCGCGCGCGGCGCGTCCAGCCCGATTCGCATTGTCAGCAACCCGGGGCTCGAAAATGCGACGCTCAATGCCCTGATGGACGAGATGGGCTATTTCAGGCAGTACGGCGTCAACGCGTCCATCGCGCAGATTCCTGGCGCAACCGGCCCATTCGATGCAATCGCCACGGGCGCCGCGGACCTTTGCATGGTGTCGGGCTACAACATGGTGTTAGCGCGGATTGCGCAAGGCGCGAAAGTGAAGATCGTCGGCGCGGGGATGAAAAAATGCGCGCTGACGGTCTTTGCCAAACCCGATGTGGTGAAAACGCTTGCCGACCTGGAGGGCAAGACGGTTGCGGTGGGTCCGTCCCTCGGCCTGCTTCATACGCTCATGCTCCAGTTGATGAAAGAAAAAGGACTCGACGCCTCGCAAGTCAATTTCGTCGACAAGGGCAGCAACGACCAATGCTATGAGGCGGTCGTAAGGGGCGAGGCGCACGCCTGCTGTTCGAGCATCTCGCATCTGCGCGATCACGACGGGCTCGTGCCGATCAACGGCGCCAACCTGTGGCAAGCGCTGCCCCGATGCACTTTCCAGACCGCCTATGCCGCCGATACCGCGCTGCGTGACAAGCACGACGGAATAGTCGCGGTCATGGCCGCCTATGGCGCGCTCTATGAGTTTCTGATGTCGCCGGCATCGCACGATGCCTTCTTCGAAGCACGCAGGCACGCGCAGAAGAATTTCGACAACGCATCAGCGCAGGCTATCTGGGATTTCAACGAGACGCAAAGGCCCTACTCGAAAGACCTGTCGCTGACGAGCGACGATATCGGTTATCTGCAGGACATGTACATAAGCGTCGGAAGTCTGAAGCGCAAGCAGGCCTTCGAGGAAGTCGCCGACATGTCGGCAGCGAAAGCTGCGGCGAAGCTTGTGGGCTGAATCGGTGGGCTGAATCGGTCCGAGCAGGGGAAACCCGCAATCCCGGCGAAGCGTGTCGCGCTTGGGTGCTCCTGCCATAACAGAACACCCCGAAGGCGGATCGATGTCCAACCTTCGGGGTGCGTTTCCCCTTGCCGCTCTCAGCCTCTCCCGCCAAGGTCAAAACGTATGCCGGATACCCGCGATGATGGAAATCTGCGAGCCGCCAGCCGGAGGCGTGGGAACGGGCGTGATCGTAGTCGCTGCAAGCGCGAGATTGCCGTAGTTGTGGATATGTTCACCCGTCAGGTAAAGAAACGTACGCTTTGAGAGGATGTACTCGCCGCGCAACACGAGCACCAGCGCCTTGTTGTGCGAGTGATCGTACTTGAGATGCGCCACCATGCCGTCGACATAGATGAAAGGCGTCACGGGCACGACGCCAGTCACCCAGAACAGATTGCTCTTTGGCGTCGAGAGGCCTTCGTCGTCGCGCCTGATCCAGCCCACGCCGAACTTCGCCTTGCTGATCTTGACGTAGCCGCCCAGCGTGAACCTGCTGTCCGTCAGCTTCGGCGACGTGAGGCCGCCAAATGTCGCGGAGGTGCCGCCGTAATTGCGCTCGTAGGAGGTGGCCACGCCCCACGTCTGCCGGTCGTACTTGAGCATTGCCGAATATTCCCGGCATTGGTTCGAGGGCGTCGTCTGGCCCGGACAATTCGAAGCGGCGGCGCTGTTACCGGCGACGGCATCGCGACCGAAGCTGTAGTTCACGCCTCCTTCGAACGAACCGAGGAAATAGCGGTAGCTGACCGAGTTGTCCGCTCGCGCGTTGGCGATGCCGTTGTCGAGTGTGGTGAGACCTTGCGCGCCCGTTCCGAACGGATTGATAAACGAAATAGCGAAAAACCGCATCGTGTATTGGCGGCCAAATGTCAGACGCCCGAATTTTCCGTCGAGACCGACGTAGGATTGCCGCCCGAAGAGACGCCCGCCTTGTCTTGAAGTGCCGTTGCCCGGCATAAAGCCGCCTTGCAGATCAAAAATGGCCTTCGTGCCTCCGCCGATATCCTCGCTGCCGCGAATGCCAAAATAGGAAGTGGCGGTCCCGTCCCCCATGCGATAAGCGTTGGTGGTGTTTTTGCCCTTCGCCACGTTGTTGACGTACTCCACGCCCTGATCGATCAGGCCATACATGGTGACCATGCTGCCACCTGCGGGTTTACTCTCTGCTGCGGTTTCGTCTCCAGCCTGCGCCAATATCGGCACAAGGCACACCAACGCCGCGCAAGCGACTTTTGCGGTCCTGAATTTCATGATCGTCACCGTCTCCTGGGTGTGATCCACGACGAATGTGCGGGATAGCGGACTCTAACTGCCGCCGTTCCGGTGTGGACCTTGTCTTTTCGTTTGTTTGTAACGCAGTGAAATTTTGCCTGTACGCCGCGGCAGGTCTATTGAGAAAAAAAGCGTCGCGCTTGAGGGAATGGTTAAACGTGGGCGGCAGCGCGTCCGACCAGGTGGAGGAGCTAAACGTATCTGAGGATGGAGTGAGCCCTGTAGTTCAGGGCACCCTGGCGCCGCCACGTTGCTGAGGCAGCGGCGCGCCGAAGCTCGCGAGAGGCGAGCGGCGTTTCAAGGCTGGGTGCGGGGGGCGCTCACTGTGATGCCCGAACGCGGCAGCCAGACGCGTCCCCCAGCGTGATTAGCGCGTCACGCCACGCGCTTTCCTTGCACATAAGTCGCGCGCGGTACCGGCATTCCGCCTGCGAGCCCGACACGCACCATATCGCCCCGCAAGCCTACTTCGATCGCGCCCCGATCGTCGAGCCCGACCGATTGCGCGGGCGCCGCCGAAACCGTCGAAACGGCCTGCGGTAACGTCCACTGCGCGTCCCGCACAAGCTGAAACGCACCCATCATCAGACTGGAAGGCACATAGTCCGATGAGAGGATGTCGAGCAGGCCCTCTTTCGCCAACGCCAGCGCGGACACGTTGCCCGAATGCGAGCCACCGCGCACGATGTTAGGCGCGCCCATCACGGTTGCGAGACCGTGCTCGCGCGCCGCGCTCGCCGCTGCCGTCGTGGTCGGAAACTCGCAGATCGCCATGCCGTCCTGCGCTGCTTCCTTGACATGCTCGACGAGCGTGTCGTCATGGCTCGCGACCGCTACACCCAGTGCCTTGCAGCGTTCGACGATACTGCGCCGATGCACCGCAGCGTAGCGCGCCTGCAGGTCGGAGAGCTCGACCAATGCCGCCTCCAACTTCTCGTCGCTCCACTTGCCGTTGCGCTCCTGGTATTGACGCCACTTCGCGGGATCGTGCCATTGACGCTGCCCCGGAGTGTGGTCCATCACCGACGCGAGACGCAGCAAATGGTGACTGCTCAACTCGTCGAACAGATCGACGACGTCCTCGGTTCCCACTTCGCAGCGCAGATGAAGATAGTGATCCGCTCGCAAAAATTCATGTGCGGACAAGCGGTCGAGGGCCGACACCGCGTTGCGATGAATCTCGCTGCCGCGCAAGCCAGCGTCCGCGCGCGTGCCGATCGCGAGCGAATCGAACACCGTGGTAATGCCGGCCGCGGCCACCTGGGCGTCGTGGATCACGAACGCTGCGTCAACGTTCCACATCACGCCAGGACGCGGCGCCAGATGCTTTTCGAGGTTGTCCGTGTGCACTTCGACGAAACCGGGAAGCAGGTAGTCACCTTGCCAGTCCTCGGCATCGGGCGCGCTGGTCGCGCCGCGCTGCACGTCGGCGATCAGGCCGTCCTCGATGCGCACCGCGCCGAGAAATTCCTCGTCGCGCGTGACGATACGCGCATTCTTGATCAACATCGTGCTACTCCGTGTTCACTGTGAATGGTGTGTGTCCGTGAGCGCTGCCGCCTGCTCATGCAGCGCAGAGGCTTGTCACCGGCTCCAGTTCGAGCCGGCGCGTGGCGACCGACTCCCGAGTCGCTTCATCATGAAAAATGCCAACGATCGTTGCGCCGCGCTCTCGCGCTTGCCCGATGACCTCGGCCACGATCCGGCGGTTCGGCGCGTCGAGCGACGCAGTCGGCTCGTCGAGCAGCAATACCGGATGCTCTGCAATGAGCCCCCGCGCGATATTCACGCGCTGCTGCTCACCGCCCGAAAAAGTCGCCGGCGCCAGTTGCCAAAGCCGCGACGGAATGTTCAGGCGGGCAAGCATGTCACTCGCGCGCCGGCGTGCTTCGTCGGCATGAACGCCGCGTGCGAGAAGCGGCTCGGCCACGAGATCGAGCGTGGGCACGCGCGGAATCACGCGCAGAAACTGGCTGACGTAGCCGACCACATCGCGACGCACGCGCATCACGTCATGCGGGCTCGCACCGCTCAGTAGCAGATAACCGTGCTCGCTCGCCTCGTCGCGCAAGCGGATTGAACCGGCGCTTACCCGGTAGTTCCCGTACAGGCAACGCAAGAGCGTACTCTTGCCGGCTCCGGACGGCCCGACGAGCGCCACGCATTCGCCGCGCGACACATCGAGATCTACACCATACAGGGCCGGAATCGGCTCGCCGCCTTGTGTGTGAAGCACGAAGGTCTTTTCGACGCCGCGTGCCCGCAGCATCAACTGCTCGTTGTGCAGAAAGCTCGTGTCGATCGATTCATCAATCATTCGGATTCCTTTTTACGGATGCCAGCCGTCATGCCGGCAGCACGGACGACACGAGCAGTTGTGTGTAAGGATGCTGCGGATCGTCGAGCACCTGATCGGTCAGGCCGGACTCCACGACGCGCCCGCCTTGCATCACCATCAGACGATGCGCAAGCAGACGTGCCACGCCGATGTCATGCGTGACGATCACGCATGCAAGGTGCAACTGCGCGCAGAGTGTTCGCAGCAGATCGAGCAGGCGCGCCTGCACCGAGACGTCGAGCCCGGCAGTCGGCTCATCCATCAACACGAGCCGCGGACCCGTGACGAGATTGCGCGCTATCTGCAGTCGCTGCTGCATGCCGCCCGAAAACGACCGGGGCATATCATCCATGCGCTGTGCGTCGAGTTCTACGCGCTGCATCCAGCTCGCCGCGGTCTCGCGGATCTTGCCGTAATGACGGGCGCCCACAGCCATCAGCGGCTCGCCGATATTCGCGCCCGCCGATACGCCCATGCGCAGCCCGTCGCGCGGATTCTGTTCGACAAAGCCCCACTCGGTGCGCATCAACAAACGGCGGCGCGGTTCGGACAAGGTCAGCAGGTCCAGCACTTCGCCGTCAGACGTCGAGTAGGTCAGAGCGCCCGCTGCGGCGCGTACACGCAACGCGACGGTGTTCAGCAAGGTCGACTTGCCCGAGCCTGATTCGCCCACGACGGCAAGCACCTCTCCGGGATAAAGATCGAAGCTCACGTCTTCGCAGCCGATCCGCTCGCCGTAGCGCGTGGTCAGTGCGCGTGCACTCAACAAGGGCATCATGCGCGCGCTCCCTGAATCCCCGACGCGGCAGGCGACGTGCCTGCATCCGTCGGCTGAATGTCGTCGCCCTCGCGCTTCGCAACCTGTTCCTGGCAATAGTCGCTATCCGAACAGACAAAGGTACGCGTGCCCTTATCGTCGACGATCATTTCGTCGAGGAAACTCTCGCGCGAACCGCATATCGCGCACGCATGTTCCCACTGCTGAACCTCGAACGGATGGTCCTCGAAGTCGAGGCTGCGCACGCTCGTGTAGGGCGGTATCGCATAGAGGCGTCTTTCGCGCCCCGCACCGAACAATTGCAGTGCCGGGTTCATGTGCATTTTCGGGTTGTCGAACTTGGGGATCGGCGAAGGCGAGGTCAAATAGCGGTCGTTGACGATCACCGGGTAGTCATAGGTCGTGGCGATGCTGCCGTGCCGAACGATGTCCTCGTACAGCTTCACGTTGACGAGCCCGTATTCGGACAGCGCGTGCAGCTTGCGGCACTCGGCAAGTCTCGGCTCGAGGCGGTAAAGCGGCTCGGGCATGGGCACCTGATAGACAAGAATCTGCTTGTCCGTCAGCGGCGTTTCCGGAATGCGGTGCCGCGTCTGCACGATGCTTGCCTCGACCGTGCGCGTCGTGGTCCGCACGCCCGCGGTGCGTGCAAAGAAACGCCGGATGTTGACGGCATTGGTGGTTTCGTCCGAACCCTGGTCGATCACTTTCAAGGTGTCGTCGCGTCCGATGATCGCCGCGCTCACCTGAATGCCGCCCGTGCCCCAACCGTAAGGCAGCGGCATCTCGCGCGAGCCGAACGGAATCTGATGGCCCGGTATGGCGACGGCCTTCAGCAGCGCGCGGCGGATCATGCGCTTGGTCTGCTCGTCGAGATAGGCGAAGTTGTAGCCTTCGGTGCTTGCGTCGGATGCGGACGCTTCGTGCATGTCGCGTGCATTCATGCCGCGTCCTCCTCGTGCTGTGCGGTGCGCAATGCCGCGTGCTCGGCACGCAGGCGGCGGACCAGTTCCAGCTCGGACTGAAAGTCCACGTAATGAGGCAGTTTCAGGTGCTGGACGAACCCGGAGGCCTCGACGTTATCGCTGTGATAAAGGACGAATTCCGCGTCTTGCGCAGGCGCGCTGACTGCTTCGCCGAGTTCTTCTGCACGCAGCGCGCGATCCACGAGCGACATGGCCATCGCCTTGCGTTCGGAGTGCCCGAACGCGAGCCCGTAGCCTTGCGTGAAACTCGGCGGCGCCTTCCGGCTGCCGGAGAACTGGTTGATCATCTGACATTCGGTCACTTCGATTTCGCCCAGCTCGATCGGAAAGTCGAGTTCCGGAACTTCCATCTCGACGGCGACGAGGCCGAAACGGATTTCGCCGGCAAACGGATGATTGCGCGCGTATCCGCGTTGGGTCGAGTAACCCATCGACAGCAAGAAACCTTCGTCGGCACGTGCGAGATTTTGCAGGCGCACCGCGCGGTCGGCGGGCATCAGCAGCGGCTCGAGCGCCAGGTCCACGGGTTCAGGAGCGCTTTCCGACACGCGCTCCTGTTCGATCAGCCCTTCGGCGTCGAGCAGGGTCACGACGCGTGGCATCGGAGCAGGCGGTGTGGCATCTGCAAGCGTCTGCTCGCCGGTCCGCGCTGCGCTGGTGGAACTGGATACAGGTTGAGAGGAACCGGCATCGTTCATGGACTCGGTGCCTTCAGCGAGAAGCGAAAAGTCGAGCAGCCGCTGGGTGTAGTCGTACGTCGGTCCGAGCAGCTGGCCACCCGGCACGTCCTTGAACGTGGCGGAGATGCGGCGGTGAATCTCCATGCGCTCGGTGTCGACCGGCAACGTATAGCCGAAACGCGGCAACGTGGTCCGGTAGGCCCGCAACAGAAAGATCGCTTCGACCAGATCGCCCGCGGCCTGCTTGATGGCGAGCGCAGCAAGCTCCTCGTCATACACGGAGCCCTCGGTCATCACGCGCGCAACGGCGAGGCGCATCTGCTCGCGAATCTGTGCGATGGTCAGGGCCGGCTCGGCAGTGTCGCCTCGCCGAGCCGCTTCGAGCAAGCGCCACGAGGCTTCGATCGCGCGCTCCCCTCCTTTGACTGCGACGTACATCAGTTGAGCTCCACATGAGTCGTGCGCGGGATGCCGATCACGGACCGCCCGCACACGAGATAACAGTCGATGCCGCAAGGCGCGATTGCAGCAAGCGCTGCACGTGCGCGCCAGAACGTATCGTCGATGCCGAGCGGCGCGGCAGAGATGCTGGATTCGATTCCGGGCCCGGACAACGTCAGTGGCCGCCCACCCTCCAACGCATCGACGCGGATGAATAGCGTGGTCGCCCCTTGCGGCTCTTCCGGCGTTCCGAGCGCGAATTCGTCGGGTGCAGGCAGTTCCGGAGCGTGTGCAATGTATGCAAACGCAGCCACCCCCGCTTCCTGCACGATCGGCGCCCCAGTGTGAAAACGGATCGCCTGCGCGAGCGCATCGTCGTCGTGCTGCAGCCAGACCGGTGTGGAGAAGTCGGCGAGCGTGAGCATCGCGGCAAAGGCCGCCGCCGACCAATGGTCCGGCAGGTGCTCAGCGAGTGCGACATCCACTGAACGTACCGTGCCGGGCCGCGCAAGCGCATCGAGCAGCACGCGAAAGCAGGCCTGCGCGTCATGCACCGGATCGGCAAAGCCGCGCACGAGCGTATCGAGAGAAGAAAACTTGTCGGTCATGATTCGCCCCGACCCATCGTGTAAAAGTCGACCCGCGACGACGCTGTTTCAGTTACGCGCTCGCACCTCTCTTCGTCCAGGGTCTTCGCAAGAGGGGCGACCAGCCGCTCGCGCACCGCATCGCGCCACTGCGGCGATTGCAGCATCGCATCAGCAAGCGCGGCCAATTCCGCGCGCCGCCTGTCGCGCCCCAACTGGTAGGCGATGCCGACGGCGCCCACGCCATCGCTCGACTTCAGGCGCAGCACGGCGCGCGTCACCGTCGCCTCGCCCACATTGAACGGATCGCCCGTTCCGCCGATACGCCCGCGCACCGTCGCAAGACCGGTTTGCGGCGCGCGCAGCCAGTCGAACGCCGGCAGCGGCGCGCCTTCACAGGCGGCCTCCAGCCCCGCTTCGAGCAGCGCGCGCGGCGCCCGTGCCAGTTGCGCCAGCCAGCCTTGCCGCTCCAGCATGATGTCGGAGGATGACTCCTTCATGTGCCCCTTCCTTCCATGAACCTCAACCACGTTTCGTTATGCGGGCTGAAAAGTTATCCCGCGCCTGTGCAAGTGCTGATATTCCATGGCACTCTGGACATCTAGTCGTCTAGACCAATTGCTTCGCATGTTATCATCTTTACCAACGACCGGTCGCGATGTTTTTCAGCGACGCCTCACATTCTGGCCGCCGCCGCGCCACTACAATCTGCGCAGGAACCAAACATTCAAATGGATTGGAATGACAACATGATGAAACGCAACAACACCCGTTCGAGCGGCGCGCTCGAAACGCCGCCGCTTACCGCGCGCGCGCTCGAACGCGGTGCGGGCATCGCCGTATGGCGGCAGATCGAACAGGTGCTCGCCTCAGAAATCGCCGGCAGCGGGTTTGGCGAGAGCGGCCGTCTGCCGAGCGAAAGCGAATTGGCCAAGCGCTTCGGCGTGAACCGGCACACGGTTCGCCGGGCCATGCTCGGACTGGCGGCACAGGGCCTCGTGAGCGTCGAACAGGGACGCGGCACGTTCGTGCAGCCGGGCGCAATCGACTACACAATCGGGCGCCGTACGCGCTTCACTGAAAACCTGCGTGAGCAAGGGCATTCGGGGCACGGTTCGGTGTTGTCCGCAGCGTCGGTGAAAGCGGAACCCGTCGTCGCCAAGGCACTGGGCCTGCGCTCGGGCACGCTCGTCTACCGCATAGAGTCGCTGCACACGGCGGACGACGTGCCGCTCACCTACGCGCGCGCCTGGTACCCCGCCGCGCGCTTTGCGGGCTTGCCGCAGGCTCTCGAACGAAGCGGCGGCGGCTTTTCCGCGGCACTCGCCGAATATGGCGTCGCCGATTATTCGCGCCGCTGGAGCCGCATCGGAAGCATGTTGCCGGAGGCCGAAATCGCGCGCCAGCTCAACATCAACCGGCAGCAACCGGTGCTGTGGGTCGAGAACGTGGATGTCGACGCGCAAGGCGTACCCATCAAGTACGGCGTCACCCATTTCGCCGCCGACCGCGTCCAGCTTTATGTGGAACAGACCTGATGAATGAGACCAACGATACGCAGTTGAACAGCCTGCACGGTGCGGGCACCGCATGGACGGCCGCGAGCCGGTTCGCCATTTATTACGCACCGTCGCGCATGTCGCCCTGGTGGAGCGCTGGTTGCCGTTGGCTCGGGCGCGACCCCGAATCCGGGGAAACGCTCGCGGCGCCGGTGGTCCCTGCGCTCGCCGCGCGTCCACGTGACGTATCCGACCTCACGCGTTCCCCGCGGCGCTACGGATGGCACGGAACGCTGGTGGCGCCCGCGCATTGCGCCGAGCAAATTACGCCGGACGATGTCCTGCGTCGCGCGCTCGCGTGGGCAGCGCGGCAGCGTTCGTTCGATCTGCCAATCGAGGTGGTGACTCTGCATCGGTTCGTGGCACTGCGGCCCGCCACCGCCGAGGCAGCCGCCGCAATGCGCGGGCTCGCCGCGGATGCGCTTCACGAATTCGCGCCCTTGCGCGCCATGCCAGGCGAAGAGGATCGCCGCCGCCGGCTCGCTGCCGATCTGAGCGCACGGCAACGGGAATTGCTCGACCGTTGGGGCTATCCGTATGTGCTGGACGAATTCCGCTTTCACATGACGCTCTCCGATTCGCTCGAGGAAGCGGACGACCGGCAGGCGTTGACCGAATGGTGGCGCACGCAAATCCCCACGCTGGGTCCGCTCCGCATCGACGGCGCAGCGCTCTTTGTTGAACCCATGCCGGGCAAGCCGTTCACGCTCGTCGCCCGCCTGCCGTTTGGAGACACGCGATGAGCGGCCGCCTCTTCTACGTAATGGGACCGTCCGGCGCCGGCAAGGACACCTTGCTCGGTTCCGTGCGACCTCGGGTGAGCGGCTCGCGCGTGCTGTTCGCGCACCGCTATATCACGCGGCCAGCCGAGGCCAGTGGCGAAAATCACATCTTTCTAAGCGATGAAGAGTTCCAGGCCCGCGCGGAACTGGGATTCTTCGCGATGCAATGGTCGAGCCATGGGTTGCGCTACGGCATCGGCATAGAGATGGAAGCGTGGCTCGCGCGCGGCGCTACTGTCGTGGTCAACGGCTCGCGCGAATATCTGCCGCACGCCATTTCACGTTATCCGTCCGTCACGGCTGTTCATATCGACGCGCGGCCGGAGGTTCTTGCCGCCCGGCTCGCAGCGCGCGGACGCGAGTCGCTCGACGAAGTGCGCGCGAGACTCGCGCGCCGCGTGCCGTTCGCGGTCGCACCGCACGTGGCGCTCGTGACCATCGACAATTCCGGCGCGCTGGAAGTGGCCCGCAACGCACTGCTCGACGTGCTCACCACAGCCTGAAGCGGGCTGTCGTCGGCCTGCAGTTTTTTCGCCACTCACATGCCTCGACGTCGAGACGTCTATACGTATAGATAAACCGGTCGCGCTTTTCACAAATTCATCATCTACGCGCTTCACAATGCCTCAAGCTTGATTCGGCATTCCCGCCGGCTCCACGCATCGACCGATGCGCCACCACTTGGGGACAGATATGAACGTGTCAAAGTTTTTTGCCGCCGCAGTGCTCGTCGCCGGCTTCGGCGCCAGCGCGGCCCATGCTGCCGGAACTTGCGAGATCGACGGTCCTGTCCGTTTCGGTGTCGAGCCCTACGAGTCGTCGCAACGTCTCATGCC
This sequence comes from Burkholderia sp. WSM2230, assembly GCF_000472445.1. Taxonomy (GTDB): domain Bacteria; phylum Pseudomonadota; class Gammaproteobacteria; order Burkholderiales; family Burkholderiaceae; genus Paraburkholderia. Next base: position 70,282 of record NZ_AXAJ01000001.1, on the reverse strand, counting down.
GGTGTATACCGACCTCGCGAAGCTGATCGGCGACAAGCTCGGCTGCAAAGTGGAGCTTTATGTGGCAACGAGCTACAACGCCGAGATCGAGGCGATGCGCAACGACAAGCTCGAGTTCGGCCAGTTCGGCCCGCTCGGTTACGTGCTCGCGCATCAGGTGGCGCATGCGGAAGCCGTGGCGACGTTCGCCGGCGAAAACGGGAAATCGGCCACCTACTATGCGTCCATCGTCACGTGGCCTGGCTCGGGCATCAAGTCGATCGCCGACATCAAAGGCCACTCGTTCGCGTACTCGGACCCGAGCTCGACCTCCGGCCACCTCTTCCCCGCCTTCGGCCTGCGCAAGAACAACATTGATCCGGACAACGGCGTAAAGGCGATCTATGCGGGTAGCCATACGGCGTCGTTCGAGGCGTTGCGTAATCACAAGGTCGAGGCGGGCGAACTCAATAGCGAGGAAATCGCCAGCGCGAAACAGCACAACCTCTACGATCAGAATGCCTACGTCACGCTTTGGCAGTCCGAACCAATTCCGCTCGACCCGATCGCCGTGCGCGGCAACCTACCGGCTGCCTTCAAGGCACGCCTCGCGCAGATCCTGGGCTCGCTTGACTTCCGCGAGCTGCCGGAAGCCGATCAGAAGTTCCTCGCGGCCGTACAGACTCCCGCGCTGAAGACGGTGCCGCAGAGCGATTCGGCATACAACCAGATTCGCGATCTGGTCTCGACCCTGCACATCGATCTGGCGAAACTGTGAAGATGGATTTCGGAACCTCGGGCGTCCACGCGCTGGACTCGCACGAAGCGCGGACCATTCACGCGGAGACGCAGACGGCGACAGCGACAGCGACGGCTGCCCACCGCGCCACACACACGTCCGGCGTGAAGCTCACAGTGCGCAATCTGACGATGCGTTACCCGAACGGCCATACCGCGCTGCACGGCATGAACCTGTCGGTCGCGGCCGGCGAAATGGTCGTGGTGCTGGGCAGCAACGGCAGCGGCAAGTCGACTTTCATGAAGTCGGTGGTCGGACTGAACCGGCCGACCACCGGCACCGTGGAAGTGGCCGGCCGCGATCTGACGGCGCTCTCCGGCAAGGCGCTGCGTGAGGCGCGGCTGCCGCTTGCGCTGATCTCGCAGCACGCCAATCTGGTGCGGCGTCGCAGCGTGCTGGCCAATGTCTGCTGCGGTGCGCTGGCTCGGCATCGCACGCTGGCGGCCGCGCTCGGGCGCATGCCGCGTGAGGAAATCGAGCCGGCATTGAAATACCTCGACGAAGTCGGTCTCGCCGACCTGGCCTTGCAGCGCGCCGGGACGCTTTCGGGCGGGCAAGCGCAACGCGTGGCTGTCGCACGGGCGCTTGCACAGATTCCGCAAGTGCTGCTTGCCGACGAGCCAGTTGCCAGTCTCGACCCCGAGGCCGCCCACGAAGTGATGCGTCTCTTGCGGCGCCTCGCTACGCACGAGCAGCTCGCCGTCGTCGTCGTGCTGCATCAGCCCGAGCTGGCGACGCGCTACGCGGACCGCCTCGTCGGCCTGCGCCGCGGACGGGTGGTCTTTGACCGTCCCGCGTCGGCCGTCTCGAGTCGTGAAATCGCCGATCTCTATGTCACGGACGCATGATGAGCACTATCCATAAAGCGAGTTTGACGGGCAGCACGCCGATCCACCGTCGCATCATGAGCGCGGGCATTGTGATCGTTGCCATTGCGCTCTTCGTGCAGGCCTGGATTGTCGTGCAAGCCCGGCCGCAGGATCTGTTGACCGGTGCGCATGGCATGGCGGATATCATCTCGCGCGCGCTGCCTCCGGATTTCTCTCAGTTCGAGCCAAGCCTCAAGCCCGTGCTCGAGACCATCGACCTGGCGATTTTCGGCACGGTATTCGGGGTGCTGCTCGCTTTTCCGCTCGCCCTCCTCGCCGCACGCAACCTGACGCCTTCAAAGCCGCTCTATTACGCGGCCCGCGCGATCATCGGCATTACGCGCGCGGTTCCCGACCTCGTCTGGGCACTGCTTTTCGTTACGGCGGTCGGACTGGGACCGTTTCCCGGTGCGTTGGCTCTGGCGGTCCATTCGGTCGGCATGCTAGGGCGCCTTTTCGCCGAAGTCATGGAAGATATGGACATGGGACCAGTGCAGGCACTCACGCTGACCGGCGCGAGCCGATTGCAAGTGTTCACGCATGCCGTGGTGCCGGGCGTCCTGCCTTCGCTGCTGGGCATTGGCCTGTTCCGCTTCGACGAAAACCTGCGCTCGTCGCTTGTGCTGGGCTTTGTCGGCGCAGGCGGAATCGGTTTCCAGTTGTTGACCGCGATGAACCTGTTCCAGTATCAGACGGTCGCGTTTCTGCTCATCGTCACCTTTGCGCTAGTTGCGTGTGCCGAACGCGGATCCGCCTATTTGCGCAGCCTGGTTGCCTGAGCACACCGGCTTCGGCGTTCGATTGAACGACCTATGCGTATCAATCAAGGCAGCGGCGCGCCGATCCGTGGACGCCTGGCGTGAAATACGACGTTTGACTAGAGAAGAGATCCAAACACGCCAACGAGTCCCATCGCAGCCAACCCGCAGGCGCCACACAGCAGCATCAGCCAATACCACCCCTGCGGACGATACTCCTGTGGAAGGACTCTCCCGGCAAGCACGATCAACAAGCCGACCACGAGCGAGGACAACAACGCGCTGACTACCTGGGCAGCAAGATTCAGCGCAATCAGATCCGGCACGTACCACACCAGCAGTGCACAGCCGACCACGGCACAAACATAGAGAGCGTAGAAACCAGGCGCCTGCATCGGACGGCATTCCAGGGAGCGGCGCAAGCCCGCAACTTCTCCTACTCCCCAGGCGAGCGCGAGCGACGAAACGATCGCGGCGACCATTGCGCCGCCGAGTACTCCAACGCTGAAGACCAGACGTCCGAACACGCCTCCAAGCAAAGGGCTCACTGCCTCTGCGATCTGGCTCACGCTGTTCAACGGCGCGGAACTGCCGCCCTCCGCAACGATAGCGGCCATCGTTATCAGCACGGCCGCCGTGGTCAACTGTGTCAATACTGCACCGACTGCGGTATCCCTTCGCTCTGCGACATAATCCATCGCGGACAGACCCTTTTCGACGACGGCGGATTGCTGGTAAAAAATCATCCACGGACTGAACACCGCACCTGCCATCGCCGCAGCCAGATACATAAAAGACGTGCTGCGCAAAGGCATATCGAGCGCATGCCGCCACATGGTCGCCGGATCCGGACGCGCCGCCCAGGCCAGAACGAAAAAGGCCAGCTCCAACGCACAGACGATCAACGCGGCATTTTGCGTGCGCCGGTACGAGCCTGTCCGCGCTATCGCAACCAGCGCGCTGGCAGCAAGAAGCAGACTCACTGAGCGGGGCATTCCGTACAGCTCTCCAATGCCCGCAATTGCCGTGAACTGCGTGACGAGGGAACTAATGGTTGCAATCACGAGCGCGGTGGCCGATACGCAGGCCCAGGTTATTCCCAGTCGTTCGCGCACCAGTTCGCCATAACCACGACGGGAAAAAATTCCAAGCCTTACAGTCAATTCCTGCACGGCGTACAGTGGAGGAATAAGGATGAGCAGAAGCGGCAACAACCGGTATCCCCATGCCGTGCCTGCCTGCGCTGCGGCCACCACGTTGCCGGCATCCGTGTCCGCGAGCATGACCAGCATGCCGGTGCCCCATATCCCTAGCATTCTTAACGGGGCGGCCGCTTTCATGACGATACGTTTTCCGCGATTCGACGTTCTGTCCACGTCGCGAGCAAATGGCAGTCCATCTTCGAGAACTGCACGGAATGGTTGTTGCACATACTCTCTATCTGCTACCTTTTAATGACAGCGCGACGCGGGATACTTGCGGTTGTTCGCAGTAGGCGTCGTGCACACGCCTCGTCAAATCACGAGACGCGTTACTCAGTGATGGAGGTAAAAATGGCACGCCGAGATACCGAAGAGGAAAAATCAGCCGAGGCCAACGCGGAACAGGCGACGACTGAAGGCATGGCTCAGCCTGACACGGGCATGGACGCGGGCACTACCGGGGGCCGCAACGGATTGCGTGAGCCGGCGCGAGTGGCATCGGAGCAATACACCGGTCCCGTGATCGGATTCGTCCGTGATACGGTCAGTGGCACGCTCGTCGCAACGGGCGCGGTCGCCACGGACGCCGTTGAAACTGTGCGCGACGTACTGACAGGCGCAGTTCACGCAACAGAGGAAGTAGGCACTGAAACGCTGGGCCTCGTCGGCACGCTGGGCACCGGCATTGTCGCCACCGCGCGAGACATACTCATGGGGGGCGTGGGCGGCATCAGACAGGTGCTGGGGTCCGCCGCGCCCAACCGGGCGGCATCCATGGAGCGCGAACCGCTCCATGCGCGGAATATGACGAACCCATAAGGACGAACCCATAAGGACGAACCATCAGACGCGCACCACTCAGCGCAGCGCACCGACGGCATGCAATAGCAGCCCGACGAGCCCGCCAATCAGCGTACCGTTGATGCGCACAAACTGGAGATCGCGGCCGATTTCCAGTTCGATCTTGGCCGTAGCCGTCGCGGCATCCCAGCGAGACACCGTGTCCGCGATGAGTTCGCCCAGTTCGTGCCGCAGTGCGGGCATCATGTCGAGAATCGCCTCCCGCGCGCACGCATTCAGGCGCGCGCGCAAGAGTTCATCTTTCGACGCGTCGCCGGCCAGTTGCTCGATCGTGGCGCGCAGCGTGGTTCTGACGAGCGAGTCGGGCGAGCGCGCGTCCGCACGGAGGCTTTCGACGAGATCGCGCCGCATGCCGCCGATGCGCTCGCTGAACGCATCCGACTGAAGCATCCCGTCGCGCAACGCAACCCACTTTGCAAGGTACGTGGGCGATTCGCTCAGGGCAAGGAGTTGCTCGTGTGCCAGCATACTCAGACGGCGGCGCCACGGATGATCCGGCGTGGCCCGTATTTCATCCAACGCGTCGCCAAGCACCTTGACGATCGCGTCGGCGACCTTTGCGTCTACCGACATGCGCTGCAGTATCCACCCGGTTTCGCTGCGCACGCGCCCCCGGATGACATCCTTGTTGTCCTCGATAAGCAGGTTGAGTTCGTCGAGCGCCGCGACGATGATGGTGTCGTAATCGATGCTTTGCGTCAGTTGCGGAAGCACGTCCGCCGCTATGGAAGCCACGTCGATTTCTCGCACGCGTGCAGAAATCGCATCGCGAACCAGCCGATCCAGCGCTTGCGCATCCAGCGCATCTACTTTGCCCGGCACAAGAGCCGTGAGGTAGTCCGCGATCTGCTCGATCTGTTGCGGCTCACTGACCCATCTCGACAGCGGACCCGCGAGGTCTATGCCGGCAAGCTTTGCCGCGACGACGTCGTCCGAGAGGAAATTCAATTCGAAGAAGCGCCCGAGATTCTCTGCAATCCGATGTTTCTTGCGCGGAATGATCGCCGTATGTGGCAACGGCAATCCGAGCGGACGGCGGAAAAGCGCCGTGACAGCGAACCAGTCGGCCACGCCGCCGGCCATGCCCGCCTCGGCAAAAGCCCGCGCGTAGCCGAATGCCGGATGCAGATGCGCCAGCATGGACATGCCGCCGAAGAGCGCCACCATCGCAACGAGGAGCCCGGTTGCGGCCATTTGCATGTGCCGGAGTTCGCGCCTCCTTCCATCCATTTCCATTGTTGACATCCGCGCCGCCATGCATGATCTGCTTCATTGTAGTGGTACGAGCGATGGTCTACTGTCCGGCAGACCCGGTTTTCCGATGGCTTCATGTCTATCGATAGCGCTTCATCGCGGAGCAGCGACATGAATAAACGCTTGCAGACGGCTCTTGCGCTCAGTCTCCCATCGACGGATGCGGCGACAGCCGCTCCCTCGGCGCAATGGTCCGTGACTGTGTTACATGCTCTGGTTCCTGGCCGCGTGCGAGTGCATGTGCCGTGGATCTATCGCGAGCCAGAAGCTTGCGCCGCGTTCGTGAAGCGACTCGGCGCAGAGGACGGCATGTTGAACGTCGACGCGAGTCCATGGACCGGCAACGTTGTAGTTGTCTTCAGCGAAGATTTCTCGCTCGAGCAAATCATCTCGTGCATCGACGCAAGCGGCGCCGGGGACAATGCGTTCAGCAGAGCCGCTGCGCCGCGAGCCAAAGCGCCTGTGCTTCATCCAGACTATTCAAAACATGGACGCAGTGTGAGGACACGCGCGCTTCGTCCGGAATCGCCGGAAACGGCCCACACGTTCTTCACCACCGCTCGAGCGTGGCATGCGCTAAGTTCGCAACAGGTGCTGCTCGCCGTGGGATCATCCAGGCAACGCGGCCTGTCGGAGCAGGCAGCGAAACGTAGAAGCCTTATCCATGGGCCTAACCGGTTGGAACCGCCGCAGCGTCGTTCCGCACTTGCCATGTTCGCGAGTCAGTTCAGGAGCCTTCCGGTGCTGCTGCTGGCCGGTTCTGCCGTCACTTCGATTGTGAGCGGCGGCCTCGCCGATGCGGTCGTGATTCTGGGCGTCGTGCTGATCAACGGTGTGATCGGGTATGTGACCGAGTCGCGGACGGAGCGTGCTATCCAGGCGCTCAACGACTCGGTGCCCCGCATGGCACTCGTCTTGCGAAGCGGTGCATTGCGGCGAATCTACGCGGCAGAGCTGGTGATAGGCGATATTCTCGTGTTGTCGAACGGCGCGTATGTCGGTGCCGATGCCCGCGTGATCCATGCTCGCGACCTGCGCACCGACGAATCCGCCTTGACGGGCGAAAGCATGCCCGTGTCGAAGTCTGCCGAGCGCATGCACTCTCCCGATGTCGCGCTCGCCGACCGTGCGTGCATGGTTCATATGGGCACCACGGTGGTCGGCGGCAGCGGTCTCGCCGTGGTCGTGTCCATTGGCGCGGCAACTGAATTCGGCCTGATCCAGTCGCTGGTCGGGTCCACGAGACCACCGGCCACGCCAATGCAACAGCAACTCGAACGCCTTGGAAACCAGACCGTGCGGCTGGGCGGCGCAGTCTGCGCGCTGGTCTTCGTGCTGGGCCTCTTGCGCGGACTGGGCTTGATGGCGATGTTCCGGGCGTCGGTGTCACTCGCCGTCGCAGCCGTCCCCGAGGGATTGCCGACCGTCGCCATGACCACGCTCGCGCTCGGCATCCGTCGCATGCGCAGTCATAAGGTGCTGGTTCGGCGCCTGGATGCCGTAGAGACGCTCGGCGCGGTTCACACAGTCTGTTTCGACAAGACGGGCACGCTCACTTTCAACCGCATGCGGGTCCTCGGCGCCCATCTCGACGACGAACGCTGGTCGGTCACTGATGGACTTGTCTATTCGAGCAAGCAACGCGTCAACCCGTTCGGGCACGACGGATTGCTGCGCCTGCTGCACGTCGCCGCGCTTTGCAATGAGGTGGAAATCAATGGCCATGGACAGCAGTATCAACTCGATGGCTCGTCGACAGAGACCGCGCTCATGGAGTTCGTGCTGTCCTCGGGTGTCGATGCCGGGGCGCTTCGCGCGCGTCATCCGTTGATCGGCATCGCGCACCGCGCGGACGCCCGCAACTATATGTGCACGTTGCACCGCGACGCGCAAGCGGACGGCCGCCTGATTGCCGTGAAGGGCAATCCTGTCGAAGTCATGACGCTTTGCAGCGAACGCTGGTCGGGTGGCGGCCCTGTTCCGATGTCAGAAGCCGAGCGACAAGCCATAGTCGAGCGCAACGCCGCAATGGGCCGCGACGCGCTGCGCGTGCTCGGTTTTGCTTATGCTAACGGTGACCAATCGCTGGATCTGGAAGCGCGCAATCTTTGCTGGCTCGGCATGCTCGGACTCGCGGACCCTGTGCGAGAGGGGGCACGAGAGTTAATCGCACTACTGCGCGCCGCCGGAATAAAGACGGTGATGATCACCGGCGACCAGAGAGAAACGGCGAGCGCGATCGGCAGGTCGCTCGATATTGGCGCCGCAGCCGCTCCGCGGGTGGTCGAGCTGACGGCGGCGAGCATGACCGGGTCGCCGGCATTCGCTCCGCTGGCGGGAGAGACCGATATATTCGCGCGTGTCAGCGCCCCTGACAAACTGAGGATCGTACGCGGCCTGCAACGCAACGGCGAAGTGGTGGCTATGGTGGGCGACGGCATCAACGACGGCCCTGCCCTGAAGGCGGCGAACATCAGCGTCGCGATGGGCCGCCATACGACAGATCTCGCACGCGAGATCGCCGACGTCGTACTCGAGGACGACAACATTCAAACGCTCACGGTCGCCATCAGCCAGGGACGCACGATATACAACAATATTCGCAAGTCGGTCCATTTCCTCGTATCGACGAACGTCAGCGAAATCATTGTCACCCTCGCCGCCGTGGGCGCCGGAATCGGACAACCGTTGACGCCGATGCAACTGCTGTGGATCAACTTGCTGAGCGACGTGTTTCCAGCGCTCGCGCTCGCGGTCGAACCGCAGGAACCCGACGTGCTGCGCACGCCGCCCAGACCGACCGGGCAACCTATCATCGGCCGCGCCGATATGTTCAGGTATGGTCGCGAAGCGCTCGCAATCAGCGCCGGAGCGCTCGCCAGCCATGCGTTCGCTGCGGCCCGCCACGGCGCAGGCCCGGGCGCCGCAACAGTCTCTTTCATGACGCTGACGTTGGGTCAACTGCTGCACGCCTACGGATGTCGCTCGGACACGCGCGGGCCGTTTAGCGTTCTAAGGCAGCCGCGCAATCGTTATCTCGATCTTGCGATTGGCGGGTCAATGGCCTTGCAGGTGGTGGCGGGAGCCGTGCCAGGCCTTGTTAACTTGCTGAGCATCGCGCGCATCGATTTGCTCGACGCGGTAACGGTCGCGATCGGCGCAAGCGCGCCGTTCGTTTTTAATGAGGCAATGAAACCACCTCCGCTGTCGGGCGACGACAGCGTGCGCGGCCCCAATGTAGTACAGGCGACCGCCCCCTAGAGGACCGCCGCAATCAGGGCCACTGCGCAACGCTCCAGAATCGCCTCGACTGCCTTGCTGGCGAGCGCATCGGCGAATGATCCGCTGGCGACGGCGGGCTGCGCAGGCGCTACCTTCGTGGGGACTACGCGTGCGTCGAGCAGCCCGTGGGTAGATAGCACATCGAATAACTGCGCGACCGTCACGATAGCCGGATCGAACCGCACGATCAGGCTGCCCGTGAGTCTGTTGGCGCTTGCATTGCGCACGCCGTCAACCTGACACAGTTGCGTTTCAGCAAGTCGCGCACGCGCCTCGTCACCTTTGAGGCGTGCGATTTTCAGTCGAAGACGACCGGGTACCAAGTGGTATTGCTGCGGGACATTTGCAGGCATTTCACGGGCGCTATTAGCGCGTTTACGCCGGAATTCCGGCTCCGTGCGTAATTAGACTGCCGTGATGTGTCGGTGTTATGAAGGTTTGTCGTTTGAGGATGTCGTCCCGGCTGCTGGCGACTGCCGGCCGCGACGGGCGTCATATGCGTACCAGAACAACGTGATCGCCGGCCCGAAGATCTGCCCTCGTATGGTCTGCAATGCACCCAAGCCGGCCAGGGACGTGCTGATGAGCCGCGCGCGGCGCTCGTCCGGGTCACGCGCAGGAGGAAGCGCCGCCCGGGGCCGATTACGCGGGATCTGGAGATTGCGCGGACGCGGCAAAGATTCGGCAGCGTCGGCGGGCAACGAAAATAGTTGCTGTTGCGAGGCCCAAGCCCCAATCGCATCGAGACTCGTCGTATGAATGATGAGAAGGCTCGCGGTTATCGGAGTTGCACGCACGCGGTTCACGCCCTCGCATTGCTCCAGCCGCTGTGCAACGTCCGCGAAGAACGCAGCGTCGCCGCGCCGCGAAGGTATTTTCAAACGTACGCGGCCCGGCAGAACATGCGATATGTACGCTTCTGTGGTGTTCATGGAGGCGACCCTTCGCTCTCGCTTTGCACGGTTTGGGCCATTACCGCGGCGGCGGGAACCGCGCTGTCAGCTGACGATGCCGCGGGGCGAGACTGATCGAGCTCGGCTCGCGCCTCCGCGACAAGATCTTCGAAGACCTCCGTCATCTCGGCCGCCGCCTCGCGTCCTCTGTCGAAGAGAATCACCCCCGTCTTCATCGCTGACTTCGCGATAGGTCGGGACAGCGCTGCAACTACGGGTAACACCACCGGCGCCAGCAAAATCGCGCCGACGCCGACAGCGAGGCCCGCAAGCACGCTGCCTTTGAAGAAGTCGTCTGGACCGGCCATGATTGCCCTCCGCGGTAGAAGACCATTGTGACAATTGCGAATGCGCGAAAAGGCTAGCGCGACGCCCATCACGTGGTTGCAATACTCATTCCCGATAGCAGCGATGGCTTGACACCGAGGTGGCTTCCTCCCGAGCTATCTGAGCGCGACCCGCTGCGTCGCGTGATCGGTGCGGAATACAGCGACGGCGTCGCGCAAAGACCTTGCCTGTTCCGCCATCGCCTGGGCCGCCGCCGAGGCCTGTTCGACCAGTGCAGCGTTTTGCTGCGTCACATGGTCCATCTGCACTACGGCGTGATTGACCTGCTCGATGCCCGTACTCTGCTCGTTGGATGCCGCCGAGATATCAGCAATGACAGTCTTCACCTGATGCACCGACCTGACGATGTCGTCGATGATTCCACCAGCATTTCGCACGAGATCAGAGCCCGCCGCCACGCGCTCCGATGACTGGCTGATCAGCGCTTTTACTTCCTTCGCGGCCGTCGCGCTTCGCTGCGCGAGCGCACGCACTTCGCCGGCGACGACCGCAAATCCTCGCCCCTGCTCGCCGGCGCGCGCAGCCTCGACCGCAGCGTTCAATGCCAGGATGTTGGTTTGAAAAGCGATGCCCTCGATCACGGCGATGATCTCGCCAACCTCGGACGAACTCTCGCTGATACCTTCCATGGTCTGGACGACGCTCTGCATCACGGCGCCGCCAGAGGTCGCAGTGTCGGACGCCTTTTCAGCAAGCGACGATGCAAGCCCCGCGTTACCGGCATTCTGACGTACGGTACCCGTCAATTCTTCCATGCTGGCGGCGGTTTGCTCCAGAGAGGCGGCCTGCTCCTCCGTGCGCGCGGACAGGCTCAGATTGCCTGCCGCAATTTCCGAGCTCGCCATTGCCACGCCATCCGCGTTGCGGCGCACGGTGCTCACGACGCGCAACAGACTGGACTGCATGTCGGCAAGAGCTCTCAGCAAAGAGCCGAGCTCGTCCGCGCGATCCGCATGTATCTCGGAGGTCAGGTCGCCCTGCGCAACGCTGCGCGCTATGTCTACTGCAGTTGTGAGCGGTCGGGTGATGGAGCGGCTAAACAGGATTGCGCCGCCCAGTCCGGCTGCGAAAGCACCCATCATCAGCGCCAGACTGATTGCCCCCGCGCGACGCGCGTCGCTATCGGCTTGCGCGGACATCGCCGCGGTTTTCGTCGCGATCTGTTCGACCACGTCACCCAGCAAGCGCGCCGGTTGACGGTCGACGCCGGCCACGGCCCGGTCGCCCGCTGTCGGCTCGAAATCCGTGGCCTTGAATGCTTCCAGACCCTTGCGATAGCCGTTGCCCATACTCGCGTGTGCGTTGGCGAACTGCTCGACGAGCGCACGTGTGCGGGCGTCGTCGAGCGTGGAGAGCAACGCTTTCGTCTGCTCGTCGACGAGACGCTCCTGTTTCTCGAAGGCGGCCCAGCCCTTCTCGAGTTTCACCGGGTCCTTGCCGCGCAACAGCACGTCTTTCCATTCCTGAACCTGCAGTTTGAAGTTGACGAGAATGTTCGCGGCCATCCGCTCATTGGCGACGTGGACCCGCACAAGTTCGTCGTACTCCCCAAGCGAGCGCTGCATCGAATACAGGCCGTACATGGCGCCGGCAAACATGAGGAAGAGTGCCGCGGCAAAGCCGAGGGGAAGCTTCAATGCGAGTTTCATTCAAGGCTGAAAAAAAGGGGTGGATACGGTGCCGTGGCAGGTTGTTAAACACCATCGCGGTCTGCCGTTTAGTGTTTAGCGTTTACCCTCAAGGTTTACGGCGCGCCACGGACGATCTGAATAGCCCGCGGAAGCCAGCTGGAATTTCCCATTTAGACACCAGGCGCGAAAGCGCTTCGCGGGAGTAGCCCTTGCCATTCGCTCGACATTTCGACTATTATCGAACAATGGAAACGAACCACACCGTCGCCGCTTTGGCGGCACTCGCACATGAGTCGCGGCTCGCAGTGTTTCGCGCGCTGGTAGAGGCAGGCCCCGAAGGCATGCCCGCCGGCCAGATCGCCACGCGGCTGGACGTCGCGCCGTCGTCCCTTTCATTCCATTTGAAGGAACTGTCGCACGCGCAACTCGTCACGAGCCGTCAGGAAGGCCGGTTTGTCTTCTACTGCGCGAATTTTTCAACGATGAACGGCCTGCTGGCTTATCTCACCGAGAACTGCTGTGGCGGCAACCCGTGTTCGGCGGCCCAGGCCTGTTCTTCCTCCACAGAGAAGCAGTCATGAAGCGCTTTTATCGGTGGTCCGGTCAAATCGCCATGCTGCTGAGTCCGGCATGCAGTTCAATGAGGCGCGTGTGACGACCAACGTATTGATCTTGTGCACGCACAACTCCGCGCGCAGCGTACTCGGCGAAGCCATGCTGAATCACCTTGCTTCGAAACGAAGCAAGAATGTGCGCGCATTCAGCGCGGGCAGCTCGCCAGGCGGCCGGGTAAATCCATTCGCTATCGAAACGCTCACGCGGGCGGGTATCGACGTCAGCGGATATCGCAGCAAGAGCTGGGATGAATTCGCGCGCGACGATGCCCCGCATATGCGCATTGTCATTACCGTATGCGACAGCGCGGCCGCCGAGGCATGTCCGTTATGGCCGGGTAGTCCGGTTAAAGTGCATTGGGGCTATGCCGATCCGTCGAACGCGCTCGGCGGCGATGAAGGCAAGCGTCAGGCGTTCGAGCTCACGCGCCAGGCCATCGGCTATCGCATGCTGCAGTTGCTTGAACTTCCCATAGACCGTTTGAACGATGCCGAGCTTCAACGCGCACTCGACGACATTCTGCAAAGCTGAACTTTCCCGATCGAATTGTTTTCATGAACGCCCCCAACGTCGCCGCTTCGTGCAGCACCGCTTCCACACCAGCCATCGGCTTTTTCGAACGATACCTGACCGTCTGGGTCGCATTGTGCATTGTCGCAGGCATCCTGCTTGGCCAGGTTTTGCCCGGCGTGTTTCAGGCAGTTGGCCGGATGCAGTACGCCCAGATCAACCTCCCGGTAGGACTGCTGATCTGGGTGATGATCATCCCGATGCTAGTCAAGGTCGACTTCGGCTCGCTGCATGAAGTGCGGCAACATATGCGTGGAATCGGCGTCACGCTCGTCGTGAACTGGCTAGTCAAGCCTTTTACGATGGCGTTCCTCGCCTGGTTGTTCATCAAGAATCTGTTCGCACCAATGCTGCCCGCTGCGCAGCTCGACAGCTATGTGGCCGGACTGATCCTGCTTGCCGCAGCGCCCTGCACGGCAATGGTGTTTGTCTGGAGTCGTCTTACCGGCGGCGATCCGCTTTTCACGCTCTCGCAGGTGGCGCTCAACGACAGCATCATGGTGGTCGCGTTTGCGCCCCTCGTTGGCCTGCTGCTCGGTATTTCCGCCATTACGGTGCCGTGGGCAACGCTGCTCACGTCGGTCGCGCTCTACATCGTCATTCCGGTGCTCCTCGCGCAGATCCTGCGCAAGCTGCTGCTGGCCAGGGGGGAGTCCGCGTTCGAAGCCGCAATGGCGAAGATCGGTCCCTGGTCGATCACGGCGCTGCTCGCTACATTGGTGCTGCTGTTCGCCTTTCAGGGCGAGGCTATCCTCAAGCAGCCGCTCGTCATCGTCCTGCTCGCCGTGCCGATCCTGATCCAGGTGTTCTTCAATTCGGCGCTGGCGTACTGGCTTAACCGGGCGGTCGGCGAAAAGCACAACATTGCCTGCCCGTCGGCCCTGATCGGCGCATCTAACTTCTTCGAACTGGCCGTTGCCACTGCGATCGGCCTGTTCGGTTTCGACTCCGGCGCTGCACTCGCGACCGTCGTGGGCGTGCTTATCGAGGTGCCGGTCATGCTGCTCGTTGTCCGAATCGTCAACCGTTCGAAGAACTGGTACGAGTGCGCGTGAGCCTTCGGCCTGCTTGACGCGTCGCGCGCGTCGGCGCTTAGAGCGCGCCGCCGGATGGACTACACTACCCTGACGGCGGAACGCTGCGCCCTCGACTTCCGGCGCAGCTTCAGGGAGACAGTCATGGAACGCGAGCTGAAAATGCAGTTTCCAGCAGGACAGGCGAAGAAGTTGCGCGAATCGCCTTTCCTCGCATCTCTACTGACCGAGGCACCTCACACTGAACGTCTGTTCAGCACTTACTTCGATACCGACGACCTCGCGCTATACCGGTGCGGAGCGTCGCTGCGTGTTCGCACGGCGGGCGACCATCATGTGCAGACACTGAAAACCAACGGATCGCCCCGCGCAGGCCTTTACGAGCGTGAGGAAATCGAGTGCACGCTGAACGGCAAGGCGCCTGATCCCGCGGCGCTCCCGGTCGACAACCTGAAAGATTCCAATATCGGCAAGCTCTTGCGCGACGCCGACCTGGTGAATCGCCTGAAGCCGGTTTTCGTCACGGAGGTCGAACGGTCTGTTTCGCTGCTGCGTCTGCCGGAAGGCGACGAAATCGAACTCGCGCTGGACGAAGGGGCCGTCAAGGCCGGCGAGGCGGCCGCTCCGATTCGTGAAGTCGAGATGGAGCTCAAGCATGGTGAGCCCGATCACCTCTACCAGTTCGCGCTCGATCTGCTTGAAACCGTGCCTTTGAGTATTGGCTATGCCAGCAAGGGAAGCCGGGGCTACGAGCTGGTCGTGCAGCAGCATAGCGAGCCGGTCCGTGCCGAGCCTCTAAAGCTGAAAAAGGCCGATACCGTCGAGCAGGCATTCCGGCGTGTTGCCGAAAATTGCCTTGCCCAGATACATGGCAACGAGAGGGGCGTCGTGTCCGGCCACGATCCTTCATGCGTTCACCAGATGCGTGTCGGCCTGCGGCGGCTGCGTTCCGCGCTTGATCTTTTCGAAGGCGTGATAACAGCGCCGCCCTTCTTTCAGGAAGAACTGCGCTGGATCGCGGGCGAACTCGGCGCGGCACGCGACTGGGAGGTCATAGCCAACGCGACGCTGCCGACTGCGTTCGACGGCGCACCGGATGACACACACGCGGCCGCAGTCACACAGGCGGCGAGAGAAATTGCCAAAGAAAACCGGAGCCGCGCCGCAGCGGCGGTCGACTCCGTGCGCTACACGCGGCTCATTCTCGAGCTTACGCGCTGGCTCCATCAGGCAAGCTGGCGGGCAAGTCTGAACGACGACAAACGCGCCACATTGAATAGGTCCATCGTCAAATTCGCAGGCAAGACGCTATCCAGGCGACATGAAAGGCTGCTCAAGCGTGGCCGTAACCTGCCGGACCTTGATCCTCATCGGCGTCATCGCGCGCGCATTGCCGCAAAGAAGCTGCGATACGCCACCGAGTTCTTTGCGTCTCTCTATCCAAAGCAGGTCGTGCGCCACTATGTGGCGTCGCTCAGCAAGCTTCAGGACGACCTGGGCTGGCGCAACGATGTCGTCGTTGCAGACGGCCTGCTTAAAACACTGGCGTCGGAACGCCAGGCAACGGCGACCGGCGTCGGGTATGCACGGGGTTACCTCGCCTCCCGCGTCGCGGCCGACCATGACGCACTGCAAGTGTTATGGAAGCGCTTCCGGCGCCTGTCACCGCCGCATTGATGTCCTGAAGGGACGTGGCCCAGTAAGCCGGAAGACGGCTGCCGCCGGGCTCGACGCAAAACCGTATATACTGTTTATACCGTTATAGCGACGAGAACCATGATGACTCAGACAACCACGAAAAAAGCAACCAGCAAGGCATTTCATTTTCCCAAAGCAGCCGAACGCGTGAACGCCGCTGACGGCGAAGCGCAGGCGGTAGCGTCGAACGCGGATGCGCGCAAGAAAAAGGCACCGACAAAGAGGGCGTTGAAGGCCACGGCCGAAGTCAAGGCGGCACCTGCCAAGGTCGAGCCAGCGCCGGTCAAAGCGGCGGCGGGTACGAAATCCCGGCGCGCTAAAAAGGAAAAGGTGGTACGCGATAGCTTCACGATGCCGAAGTCGGACTATGAGAAGATCGCGGCGCTCAAACAGAAATGCCTGGCAGCGGGTGTCTCTGTCAAGAAAAGCGAGCTTCTGCGCGCGGGCCTGCTGTTGCTGGAATCGGCGGCGGAAAAGCGTCTGCTCGCCGCAGTCTCAGCAGTTGAGCAGGTAAAAACGGGGCGCCCCACGAAATCCTGAGTTGCCTCGCAAATTGGACTTCGCGCGCTCATAGCAATGCGCGAATGCCCGCGCATCCGCAAGCGGACTCCTTGAACCGGGCCGCGTGGGGCGCAGAGTCCGTACCCAGAAAATTCGTCCGCAAGTCGGCCCAGTGGCTGATTTCAAGGCTGACGCGCGATCGCCGCACTCATCGTCTTGCGACGATACTGCGTGTCGCGCGTCGCGAGCCAGTAATACAGCGGCGACGTCAACACGAGCCCAATGACCCACGACAAGTCCGCACCATCGAGGTACTTCGGCACAGGGCCCGCATACATGGGCGTATTCATGAACGGAATCTGCACGAGGATGCCGATCGCGTAAGCAATCAGTGCCTGAGGATTGAAGCGGCCGTAGATGCCGCCATCCACCTTGAAGATGGAGCCGATGTCATAGTGGCCCTTGTGGATCACATAGAAATCGATCAGGTTGATCGCGGTCCACGGCACGAGCACCACGAGCAAGGCAAGCACCAGATCGACCAGATTGACGACAAAGTTCGTCGACGCACCGATCGCGAAATAGCAGCACACAAGCAGAATCACGATGGACAACACAGCGCGTGCTCTCGCCGTCGGAATCCAGCGATACGCGAACGTCTGCAATGACGTGATCACTGCGAGCACCGCGCCATACAGGTTCAACGCGTTATGACTGATCACGCTCAAGAGGAAGAGCACGAGCATTAGCGAGCCGAGCGGACCTGTTGCGGTCTTGACGGCATCCATCGCATCAACGCCAGGCGGAACAGCAAGCACCGCCACCGCACCGAATACGAACGCGAGCGTCGAGCCGATCGTACAGCCGAGGTACGTCGCCCAGAACGTCGACGACACGCGCACGTTCTCCGGCAGGTAACGCGAATAGTCGGACACGTACGGCGCGAATGCGATCTGCCACAACGCAGAGAGTGACACCGTGGCGAGCCAGCCTGCGATATTGAAGCCGCCGCGGGTGAGGAAGTCATCGGTGGCAATATGGGTGAAGATATAAACGAATCCAATGAAAATGCCGATGCCCAGCACCCAGGTTCCGATACGGTTCAGAATGTGAATGAACCTGTATCCAATGATGCCGATGAGTCCGGACCCGAGTGCGCCGATCACGATGCCTGCTGGCACCGACACACCATTCTCGATCCCATGCAGCGACTTGCCCGCCAGCACGATATTGGATGCAAAGAAGCCGACATACATCACACCGGCAATGACAGTTACAAGCAGCGCACCCCACGAGCCGAACTGTGCGCGGCTCTGAATCATCTGCGGGATTCCCATTTGCGGACCTTGCGCCGAATGCAGTGCCATCAGCACACCGCCGACCAACTGGCCGACCACGATCGCGACAATGCCCCATAGCAGGTTCAGATGGAAGATCTGCACGCCGAGTGCGCCGGTCACGATCGGCAGCGGCGCAATATTGCCGCCGAACCAGAGCGTGAACAGATCGCGCACCTTGCCGTGCCGGTCTTCAGGCGGCACATAGCCAATGGTATGTTTTTCGATCAACGGTGCGTTGTTGCTTTGCGCAGTGTTCAAGTTGCGTCTCCTGCCGATGCCAGCATGAGGCATCGGCGTTATTCAGGTTGAGAGGTGATCGGCCAGGCGAAGCAGCATCGCGTCGCAGTCGCGCAATTGCTCGCACGTGATGTATTCGTCGGGCTTGTGCCCCTGGTCCATGCTGCCCGGTCCGCACACGACGGTCGGAATGCCCGCCTGTTCGAACAGACCGCCTTCGGTGCCGAATGCCACCGTGCCGAATTCCGTCGAGCCCGACAGCAGCGTAAGCAGACGAGCCGCTTCGCTGTCAGGCGATGTCGCCAGGCCCGGATAGGCCGACAGCGGTTGCATGCTGATGTCCGTATCCGCCTTCACGGCGCGCATCTTCGGCAGCAACTCGGCCTCGGCATAGCTCTGCAAGCGGTCCGCCACCTGGTTGGCATCGAAGCCCGGCAACGCACGCACTTCGAAGTCGAATTCGCATTCGGCGGGCACAATATTGAGCGCGCGACCGCCTTTGATGATGCCCGTCTGCACCGTTGAGTACGGTGGATCGAATCGTTCGTCGCGATGCCCTGGTTGCGCGAGTTCCTCGCCAATCTCATCGAGGTAATTGATAAGACGCGCCGCATACTGAATCGCATTCACGCCATAGGGCGCGTAGGCCGAGTGGCAGGCTGCGCCCTTCACGCAGCAGCGCATGGCGAGCTTGCCTTTGTGACCAAGAACAGGCTTCAGCATGGTCGGCTCGCCGATGAGGCACAAAACCGGCTTGTGCTTGCGGTGCGCGAGTTGCTCGAGCATGGGGCGGACGCCCAGGCATCCGACTTCTTCGTCGTACGAGAACGCGAGATGCACGGGCATCTTCAGATCGCGTTTGACGAACTTCGGCACCGCCGCCAATACCGAAGCAAGAAAGCCTTTCATGTCGGCCGTGCCGCGTCCAAACAGGCGCCCGTCTTTCTCGACCAGACGGAACGGATCGATGGTCCATGCCTGACCGTCAACGGGCACCACATCGGTATGACCGGACAGCGCAATGCCACCACGATCGCGCGGGCCGATCGTCGCGAATAAATTCGCCTTCGTGCGCTCGTCGTTATAGAACAACTCGCATTCGACGTCATGTGCCGCGAGGTAATGGCGGACGAACTCGATCATCGCGAGATTCGAGTCGCGGCTGACCGTCGCGAAGCCGATCAGCTTTTCGAGCAGCGCACGGCTCGACATCTCATTCATCGCCCGGCACTCCGTAGCTGGGCGCAGCGGTGGGATTCAAGGCGCGGGTTACGTAGTCGTTCATCTGCGGCTGGTAGGCGGCCCACAGATTTGCGAGCTTGCCGATGGGATCATCGTCGGCCCAATCGACACGCAGATCGACGAGCGGCCAGCTCAGATCACTCACGACCTTCAGCGCCGCCGAATGCACCGGGCCTGCTTCGCCGCCTGCATCAATAGCTGCACGCATCGCTGCAAGCAGCCTGTCTGCGAGCAGACCTCCGGCATTTGCAAATGCGGCCGGCATCGCTTCGACCACATGCTTGCCGGATAGCATGTTGCCAGCGGCGACGCATTGATTGCCCGCGACGGCGTGATAGGTGCCTAATGCTTCCTTGCCGCTGAAGAATGCCGTGCGGCCTTGCGCATCGATCACCGTCACTTGCCGGAACTCACTCCATTCGTTTGCATCGAGCGCCTGTTTCAAGGCCTCGGAAGGATGGAGTTGCCTGTCAGCGAGAAGATCGAGAATCTGCGGCCCGAGTGCAGGCAACGTAACGTTCTGCGTTGCAACCGCGCCCACGCCTGCCCGAAGCCACGGACAGCGCGCGCCGACGGCAATGCTCGACGAACTGATTGCAATGCCGAGCTGCCCCGTCCTCTCACAACGACCGACGATAGAGAAAGTCATGCGTCGCTCCTCAAGCCTTGGCCGGCGGCGTCCATCCGTCCGGAATGACGGCGATCACATCGATCTCCATCAACCATTCGGGCTGCCCCAGCGCGACCACGGTAAGGCCCGTGGAAATCGGAAATACGCCCTTGAGCCACTTGCCGACTTCACGATAGACCGGTTCACGAAAACGCACGTCAGTGAGGTAGGTCGTCGTCTTGACGATGTGCGAGAGATCGCTGCCCGCTTCTTCGAGCAACTGCTTCACGTTCTTCATCGCCTGTTCGGCTTGCGCGCGCGGATCGCCCAGACCGACGAGATTGCCCTCGAAGTCCGTGCCGATCTGTCCGCGCACATACACCGTATTGCCGGCGCGCACGGCCTGGCAAAGATCGTTGTCTAGCGTCTGGTTCGGATAGGTATCCTTCGTGTTGAACATGCGGATACGGGTATGTGTAGGTTGGCTCATGTGTTGACCTCGAATGCTTTAATTGGCTTGAACGCTTTCTTCGCGCCGCTGCTCTCGCGTGTGCTTTTCAGGCGCGTCGTAATACGCCTGATATTTGCGTTGCGTAACGATGTGATCGGCGACGTGCTTTGCGTCATGCCACACGCCCCAGATGAATGCGGAGCCGCGTCGCGACAACCAGGGAAGCCCAAGGAAATACACGCCCGGTTCTTTCGATACACCACGCTGATGCATGGGCTTGCCCTTCTCGTCGAACGTATCGACTTGCAGCCATTTGAAATCGGTCGCATAGCCCGTCGCCCAGACGATCGACGTGACGCCCGCTTGCGCCAGATCGAGATCGAGCAGCGGATTGGTCAGGCAATCGGGATCGGACGGAATAACGCGCGCTTCGGGTTCGGGAGGAAGATCGAGGCCGTTTCGAGCGGCATACGTGTCGGCCGCATCGAGCAGGGACAGATAGTTTTCATCGCCACGTGCAATGTTTTCTGCAAGATCGGCGTTGAAGTGGACCACGTTGTCATCGAACGACCGGGTCAGACCGACGAGCGTGACCCCCTCATGTGCCAGACGCCGGAAGTCCACGGTGTGGCCGCCCCGGGCACCGCTCACCGCGATGGTTACATGTTCGCGGCCCGGCTTCATGACCTCGGCATCCCACTCGCCGAGTACCCCCAGCCACCAGCAGAAATCACGTCCGCGGTACGCACGCGGCGGACGGTCGTGCGCGCCCACCGACAGGTAGACGCGGCGCCCCGCGCGGTTCAGTTCATCGGCAATCTGAACGCCCGACGATCCCGCGCCGACGACCAGCACGCCGCCCGGGGGCAATTGCTGCGGGTTGCGATAATCGGCTGAATGAATCTGCGTAAGCGATGCATTCTGCGGCGCGATTGTCGGAATCACGGGCTTTTGAAACGGACCGGTCGCCACGACCACACGCTTTGCTTCGATCACGCCATCCGACGTTTCGACGGTAAAACCTTCGCGCCCCGTATTGCGCACCACCTTTCTCACTTCGACGCCGGTCCGAATGGGCGCATCGAACTTTTTCGCGTAAGCCACGAAGTATTCCGCGACTTCTTCCTTGGGCGCAAAGGCATCAGGCTCGGTTTCCGCAAATTCGAGGCCCGGAAAACGATCGTGCCATGCGGGGCCGTTCGCGACGAGCGAATCCCAGCGTCCGGTGCGCCAGCGCTCTGCTATGCGTGCGCGCTCCAGCACCAGATGCGGCACGCCGTGTCGGCTCAAATGTTCGCTCATCGCGATGCCGGCCTGGCCTGCGCCCACTACGAGCGTGTCGATTGACGTTGTTCCCACTGTCATGGCTGTATCCTTCCGAGAGGCGTTATTGCGTCGTGAGAATCTACGCGCCAGAGCAGGATCGATAAAATATTTTCAAAAAATGCAATGCATCGGAAATGCCTATGCAGCGTTTTTTGTCCGCTTCACAATGCGACGCATCCCGTCTCTCCAGGAAAGAAACGTCGCGATGGAAAGCCATCCCTTACGGTATTCGCTGCGCCAGTTGCGCTACTTCGTGGTCACGGCGGAAGCGCTGTCCTTCACCGCGGCGGCGAGGAAGCTGCACATTTCGCAGCCCTCCATTTCCACGGCGCTGGCGGATCTCGAAGTGTCCTTTGGCGTGCAGCTCTTCATTCGACATCACGCAAGCGGTCTGTCACTGACGCAAGCAGGGCGCGATTTGCTGGGCCAAGCACGCAATCTGCTGAAGATTGCTGAAGAACTGCAGATGGCGGCTAAAGAAATGGATGGCGGCATGACAGGCTCGATCGCATTGGGCTGTCTTGTATCGCTCGCGCCTCCGCTGATGCCGGGGCTTATCGCCCGCTTTACCGAGAACCACGCAGGCATTTCGTTTCGCACCGTCGAAGCGCATCAGGACGCCTTGCTGCGCGGATTGCACGACGGCTCGCTCGATATCGCACTGACATATAGCCTCGATCTCACCGAGGACATCGCCTTTACTCCGCTACTCTCTTTGCCGCCGTACGCCATTCTTCCGCGTACGCACCGTCTTGCCCGCGCGCGCAAAATCTCGCTCGCGGATTTGTTGCCCGAGCCTTACGTAATGCTCGATCTGCCTCACAGCCGCGAGTACTTTGCCGCGCTGTTCGATGCAGTCGGCAGCCGGCCCGTGCCCGCCTTTCGCTCGTCGCAACCTGAAGTCGTGCGCGGCATGGTGGCGAACGGTCTCGGCTATAGCCTGCTGAATTTCCCGCTCAAATCGAACCGGACTGTGGATGGCGAAGAGTTCGTCATTAAGCGCTTTAAAGACAATGTCAATGCAACGATGCTCGGCATAGCGCAATCGCGCACGATGAAGCCGCGACAGGTCGTGCATCGCTTCGCGTCGTTCTGCGAGAACTACATACGGCGGCTGCATATCGACGCCTGAACGTCGCTGCATAGGCAAAACCTTTGCCTTGTATCCGAAAACTATATTTTGACTGGCATATTGGCTTGATAGATTGAGTCCATGTCGAGCGCATTGCCGCAAGCGCTTTTGCTTAACGGACGCAAGGATCGCCGCCATGGACAACGCCACATTGAGCGAACTGGTCAACGCATTGCGTAATGGCTGCGATCGGCCGTTCAGCGATGCCCACGCGATGCCGCCCGGCGTCTATACATCACCGGATTTCCTGGCGCTCGAAGAGCGCGATATCTTCGAACATGAATGGCAGTGCGTCGGCCGGGCAAGCGCGCTGAAAGCGCCTGGCGATTACCTGACGGCACGCATCGGCGCACAGCCGGTGGTCGTGTTGCGTGACGAACAGATGCAGCTCACGGCATTCTCTAATGTATGCCTGCATCGCATGTCGGTGCTGCTGGAAGGACGCGGCAACGTCCGGCGCATCGTGTGTCCCTATCACGCGTGGAATTACTCGCTCGATGGCGCATTGAAGGGCGCGCCACTGATGGACCGCCAGGAGGGCTTCTGCAAGGAAAGATACGCGCTGCCCGCCGTGCGTTGCGAGGAATGGCAAGGCTGGATTTACGTCACGCTCGATCAGGGCGCGCAGCCGGTCCACCAGCAGCTTGCCGAATTGAGCATGCTGATCGATGCGTACGGTATGAAAGACTACATCGAAACTTTCTATGAAGAGCATGTGTGGGACACCAACTGGAAGATCCTCGCCGAAAACTTCATGGAGAGTTATCACCTGCCGATGCTTCATCGCGCGACAGTAGGTCCGCACTCGCGTCTCGAAGAGATGGAGTGTCCGCCGGGTCATGCGGCATTCAACTATCACTGGATCACCAAGGAAGCGTCTTTACCGATTGGCAACGCGCATCCCGACAACGCCCGTTTGACGGGCCACTGGCGCAAGACCACCGCTTTGCTAGCCGTCTATCCAACGCATCTGATTACGCTCACGCCGGGCTATTTCTGGTATCTCGTGCTGCAACCGCAAGGCGTCGGCCGCGTGCATATCCGCTTTGGCGGCGGCCTCGCGCCGGAATTCATCGCCGATCCGCAAGCGAACGCGCATATGGCTACGCTTAAGAAGTTGCTCGATGAGGTGAATGCCGAAGACAGGCGCGGCGTGGAAGCGGTCTTTCGCGGCGTGCATGCGCCGCTTGCGAAGCCTGGGCATCTGAGTTATCTCGAACGGCCGAACTATGACTTTGCGCGCTATCTCGCGAGCAAGCTGAAATCGCATTAAGAACGACAGGACGCAATCACGATGTCAAACCCTTCCTTCATCTCGTTCTCGGGCGTGAGCAAGTCGTACGACGGTGTGAACTATGTCGTCGACGATCTGAACCTCGATGTGCGCAAGGGAGAAT
The DNA here is from genome assembly GCF_000472445.1 of Burkholderia sp. WSM2230. GTDB lineage: Bacteria > Pseudomonadota > Gammaproteobacteria > Burkholderiales > Burkholderiaceae > Paraburkholderia. Next base: position 46,193 of record NZ_AXAJ01000001.1, on the reverse strand, counting down.
TCCTGTCGTTGCTGGGCCCTTCGGGATCGGGCAAGACGACCACGCTGATGATGCTCGCGGGCTTTGAATCGCCGACGCAAGGCGAGATTCGCCTTGGTGGCAAGCGGCTCGACGACAAGCCACCGCATCAGCGCGACATCGGCATGGTGTTTCAGAACTATGCATTGTTTCCGCATCTGACGGTTGCCGAGAACGTGGCGTTTCCACTTTCTGTGAGACGCGTGAGTCGCGCGGAGCAGAAGACGCGCGTTAAGCGTGCGCTCGACATGATCGAACTGCCGCATCTGGCGAATCGCCGCCCCGCGCAGCTCTCGGGCGGTCAGCAGCAACGCGTCGCGCTTGCGCGCGCACTCGTGTTCGAACCGAGTGTCGTATTGATGGACGAACCGCTTGGCGCGCTCGACAAGCGTCTGCGCGAAACGATGCAATACGAAATCATGCGGCTGCATCGCGAGTTGGGTTTGACAATCGTGTATGTGACGCACGATCAGGCCGAAGCGTTGACCATGTCCGATCGCGTCGCAGTCTTCTCCGACGGCCGCATACAGCAGGCGGCCACGCCAAGCGAACTCTATGAAAACGCGCAGAACGCCTTCGTTGCGAACTTCGTCGGCGAGAACAATGGCCTGACGGGACGCGTAGTGAGTTGCGACGACAAATGGGCGACGCTCGCGCTATCGGACGGCAGCATCATTCGCGGACGATACGAGCAGGGTTTGCGTACAGGTGACGAAGCCATGTTGGCGCTGCGCCCCGAGCGTGCGCACATTCCAGGCGCAGAAGGACTGCAACTCGACCAGCACCATAACGTCGTGCGCGCGCGCGTGGAAGAACTCGTCTATTGCGGCGATCATCATCGCGTGCATCTGAGGTTTGGTTCGCGCGATTCCCTCGTCGTCAAAGTGCCGAATACGCAGCGTCATGCGCTCCCCTCATCCGGCGACACGATCCAGGTCGCCTGGCGTCACGACGACTGCAAGATCCTCGCGATGAGCGCGCCGCCCCGCGCACTCGAGATCAATACCCCCGCCACGCCCTCACCTTCACTCATTACGACCGCACCCGCAGGAGCCAACTGACATGCGCACTCAACTTAAAGCACAATGCGCCGCACTCGCCTTACTCGCTTTTGCCGGCGTGACCACGCAGGCAGCGGAAACCCTGAACGTCGTCACGTTCGGCGGCGCATTCGAAGCCGCGGCCAAGAAGGCCTGGATGGATCCGTTCACGCAGGCGAACGGCACGCAGTTCTCGCTCGAATCGTATGACGGCGGCCTCGCCAAGCTCGCGGCGATGGAACAGGCCAAAAACACGACGTGGGACCTGATCGACCTCGAAACGAACGATGCGATCACCGCATGCGATGAAGGCCTGCTCAAGAAGTTCGACAAGAAATCACTCGGCAACACGAGCGACTTCATTCCCGGTTCTATCAGCGAGTGCGCGGTCGCGAGCATGGTCTGGTCGACGGTCTATGCCTACGATTCGAGCAAGCTGAAGAGCGCGCCGACCACTGTCAATGATTTCTTCGATGTACAGAAATTTCCCGGCAAGCGCGGCCTGCGCAAGTCGCCGAAAGTGGCAATGGAATGGGCCTTGATCGCAGACGGCGTCGATCCCAAGGATGTCTATAAAGTGCTCGGCACGCCCGCGGGCGTTGACCGCGCGTTCAGGAAACTCGACACGATCAAGAAAAACATCGTGTGGTGGGAATCCGGCGCGCAGGCGCCGCAACTGCTGGCGGACGGCGCAGTCGTGATGGTGCAGGCCTACAACGGCCGCATCGACGATGCAATCAGGAAAGACCACAAGCCGTTCAAGACCGTGTGGGATGCGCAGGTCTATGACTTCGAATGGTGGGGCGTTCCGAGCGGCGCAAAGCATGCCGATCTGGCCTCCAGGTTCATCGTGTCGCAAGCGCAGCCCAAGGCATCGGCGGATCTGGCGAAGTACATCGCCTATGCGCCGCCGCGCAAGGATGCCGTAGCGCTCGTCGACAAACAGCGTCTTGCCGACATGCCGACCGCGCCGGCCAACTTCAAGCGCGCTGTGCAGATCAACGCGAACTTCTGGGCCGATAACGCCGATGCCATCAACAAGCGCTTTCAGGTGTGGCTCACGCAGTAACCAGGTTCACGCAGAAACGAGATGACGAACATGCCCGCATCGATCCATGCAGCGTCCACAGGTGCTCCCGCGAGAACCGATGGCCGCGCATCGTATAACAAGGCGCAACGGCGCGCGTCGGTGCGGGCGCTTCTGCTCGCGTTACCGCTCATACTCTTTCTGCTGTCGACATTCATCGCGCCCATCGCGATGCTGCTCGCACGCAGCGTGCAGAATCACGAAGTCCCGGACAGCATGCCCGCGCTCACGCAGGCGTTGAATTCATGGGACGGCCACGGCGTACCGGACGAACACACCTTTGCGCTGCTTGCATCAGGCCTGAAGCAGGCGCATGAAAACGGGCAGCTCGGCACGGTCGCGCGCCGACTCAACTTCGCGCAGCCGGAGTTTCGCAGTCTGTTGATGCGCACCGCACGCAGCGTCCACGACGACGCGCCCAGAGCGTGGAAGCCAGCGTTGATCGATATCGACGAACGATGGAATTCGCCTGAAGTCTGGCGCTTGCTCAAGCGCGCTGCCGAGTCGCCGACGCCCGACTATCTGCTCGCCGCCGTCGATGCGCAAGTCACGCCGCAAGGCGCCCTCGCTTCGATGCCGGCGAATGCATCGGTCTATCGCGAAGCGTTCATTCGCACGATCTCCATCAGCGCGACCGTCACGCTGCTGTGTCTTGTGCTTGGCTATCCGGTCGCATGGCTGCTTGCGAATCTGCCTGCAAAGAGCAGTAGCCGTCTGATGCTCTTCGTGATCGTGCCGTTCTGGACCTCGCTGCTGGTGCGCACGACCGCATGGTATGTGCTGCTGCAACCGGGCGGCGTCGTCAACAGCGTGTTGTCCGGACTTGGTCTTGCCACGCATCCTGTACCGCTCATTTTCAATCGCACGGGCGTGCTCATCGGCATGACGCATGTGCTCCTGCCGTACATGATCCTGGCAATCTATTCGGTGATGAAGAGTGTTTCGCCCGTCTATGTGCGTGCGGCGAAGTCACTCGGCGCGCATCCGTTCACGGCATTCGTCCGAATCTATATGCCTCAAACGCTGCCCGGCGTCGGCGCCGGGTGTTTCCTCGTGTTCGTGCTTGCGCTTGGCTACTACATTACGCCCGCGCTGCTCGGCGGCGCGGGCGACGAGATGATCAGTCAACTCATTGCGATTCAGACGAACACACAACTGAATTGGGGACTCGCGGGCGCGCTGTCGGCGTATCTCGTGATCTTCACGGCGATCTTTTACTTCCTGTTCAACCGCGTCGTCGGCATCGACCGGCTGCGTTTCGGTTGATTCACCTTCCTCGTAGGACACGCTCATGCAAGACAAACGCAACACGGTGCTGACGGAACGCATCGCCGCGCGCTGGGTGCGCTTGCATACCGCGCTCGTGCTGTTCTTTCTGGTCGCGCCCATCCTCGCCATCATCCCGCTCTCGTTCAATTCGGGCTCGTATTTCTCGTATCCGATGCAGGGCTTTTCCTTCCGATGGTACGAACAGGCATTGACGAGCGCCGACTGGCAGCGCGCGTTGTTGAACAGCATCGGCATTGGCGCGGCATCCACCTTGATTGCGACCTGTCTCGGCACGCTCGCCGCATTGGGGCTGTCGCGCTCGCATTTCCCGCTGCGCTCGGTCGTCATGCCCATCATCATTTCGCCGATGATCGTGCCGATTGTCGTCGTGGCAGCTGGCTTTTACCTGATTTTTGCGCCGCTCGGGCTCGTGAACTCGTATCCCGGCGTCGTGCTCGCGCATGCGGCGCTCGGTACGCCGTTTGTGGTCATTACGGTGACGGCGTCGTTGTTGTCGTTCGATCAGAGTCTGTTGCGTGCCGCGTCGGGTCTCGGCGCCAAACCGTGGACCGCGTTTCGTCGCGTGACCTTGCCGCTCATCACGCCCGCTGTTGCGACAGGCAGCGTGTTTGCATTCGCAACGTCGTTCGATGAAGTCATCGTGATCCTGTTCATCGGCGGGCCGGATCAGAAAACCGTGCCGCGCCAGATGTGGAGCGGCATTCGCGACTCCATCGATCCTTCCATCCTCGCCGTCGCGACCATGCTGATCGTCTTTGCGGTGCTGCTGTTTGCCAGCATCAACTGGTTGAGGGCGCGGGCGGCCGCGGCAAATCAGGCACTAAGCTGACGTCTCTGGTCCGTGCGCGACGAATCGCAAATCACCCCGCCACCTTCAGCGCCTGCGAGAAATCCGCGATCAGATCGTCAATATCCTCGATGCCGACAGACAGCCGCAGCATGCCGTCCGATATCCCCATAGCCTTGCGCGTTTCCGCTCCGGCCTCAAAGAAAATAGTCGGTGCTACAGGAATAATGAGTGTGCGCGTGTCGCCGAGACCGGTCGCCTTGATCGGCAACTTCAGTGCGTTGACGACCTCCACCATGCGCCCGACGTCGCGCAATTCGAACGACAGCAGCCACGAGGCGCCCTTGAACAGGGCTTGCGCGATGCCGTACTGTGGATGACTTTCCAGCCCCGGATAGAACACCTTGCCGACGGCTTGGTGTTTCTCCAGAAAACGCGCGAGTGCCAGCGCGTTGTCGCTGCTTTGCTTCACGCGCAGCGCCAGCGTTTCCGCGCCCATCGCGATCGAGTGCGCCTGCTCCGACGACAACGACGCACCCATGTCACGCAAGCCCTTCTTGCGGATCTGCAACAGACCCTGCTCCTTCGGCGCGGCACGCCGATAGTCGTGCGCAATGTTCGGATACGCGCTCCAGTCGAACAGGCCCGTATCGGTAACCGCTCCACCGAGTGCGGCGCCATGGCCCGCAATCGTCTTCGTTAGCGAGTTGATGACGAGACTGGCGCCGACCGCTTTCGGCCTGAACAATGCCGGCGACGTAATCGTGTTATCGACCACATAGGCGATTGCGCGCTCGCGGCAGAGATCGCCGATGCGCTGCAAGTCTGGAATCTGTGTTCCCGGATTCGCGATGCTTTCGACGAACACCATGCGCGTATTCGGTCGTAGCGCGTCCTTCACATTCTCCACGTCGCACGCATCGACGGTTGTAACTTCAACGCCCAGCGTCCGCAATGTGCCGAACAGGCTGTTGGTGTTGCCAAATACGTAACGGCTCGATACGAGGTGGTCGCCCGCGCGCAGGAGCGTTAGGAACGTCGCCGTGATCGCAGCCATGCCCGTGCTGAAGCAGATCGTGCCGACGCCCTCTTCCAGGCTCGTGATCTTGCGCTCGAGCGCGGCGGTCGTGGGCGTGCCCTGGCGCGCGTAGTTGAAGCCGCCCTTGCGGGTGCCCTGGAACACGCCGATCAGATCTTCGACGCGCTCAAAACCATATTGCACGGACGTATGAATCGGTTGGCGCACGTCACCGTATGCGGTGCCCGAGATCCTGTCGCCATGTACGATGCTCGTGGTGAAACCTTGCTTGTCCATCGTTTTTCGCCTCTGAAGTCGATTGCAGCGGCACATTATGGCCGCTAACCCATGGTCGTGCGATTTTCGTCGCTACGCCAAGGGTCCGTCTATTTGGGTCCGCATATTATGCGCTTTACGGCCGCCGCTCGAAGATCGCGCGGGTACTTCATAATGGCCGCTTTTCACTGCGTCATGCAAAATGTCCGCATCCAGGATGTGGAGGGTGGCCCGTGGGTGTGAACTTCGATTTGAATGACTTGCAGGCGTTTCGCGCGGTGGTGGAACTGGGGAGCTTTCGCAAGGCCGCCGAGGCAGTCAGCATTTCGCAGCCTGCCCTGAGCCGCCGCATCGAAAAACTCGAGGAAGCACTCGGCGTGCGCCTCTTCGATCGCACCACGCGCAGTGTCACGCTCACTACCGTCGGCCGCGTGTTCGCCCCGAGCGCGGAACAGCTGCTCGACGATCTCGACGTCGCGTTGCTCGGCATCCGCGATGTTTCATCGAGCCGCCTCGGGCATGTGACCATCGCCTGCGTGCCGTCGGTGGCCTACTATTTTTTGCCGGTCGCGGTCGAGAGCTACCATCGCCGCTTTCCGCGCATCAGGATCAAGCTGCTGGATTCGAGCGCGAACGAAGTGCTTGGCGCCGTTATCAGCGGTGAGGCCGATTTCGGCGTGGGCTTCATGGGCAGCCAGGAGCCCGAGGTCGAGTTCAAGATGCTGCTGGAAGAGCGCTTTGTTGCAGCTTGCCGCCGCGATCACCCGCTCGCGGGCAGAAAGCGCGTGACATGGAACGAGCTTTACGAGCACGAATACGTCTCAGTGGACAAAACTTCGGGCAACCGCCTGCTGCTCGACCGGGCGCTCTCGGCCGTGGCGCCGCGCGCGCCGAGCGTCTGCGAAACGCGCCATGTCACGACCATGCTCGGCCTGATCGAAGCGGGGCTCGGTGTCGCCGCGGTGCCGTCGATGGCCATGCCCGGGCGCGATCACCCCATCCTCACGAGTGTGCCGCTCGTCGAACCAGTGGTGAAGCGGCGCGTGGGAATCGTCAGGCGCCGCGGACGTCCTCTGACACCGGCGGCGCAGGAGTTTCATAAAACGGTCGTCGCGATGAAGCGCGGCGGCGTCGCGAAGAGCGATGCGTCGGGCGATCACGCGTCTGCGAAAAGACAGTCCGCCAGGAAGACCGCACCGTGAGGTTGGCAAGACCGCTTCGTTCGCTTTATCTGCAGGTTCTGCTGGGCATGCTGGCCGGCGTGGCGCTCGGTCACTTCCTGCCGCACGCGCGCGCGTTGCTCAAGCCGCTGAGCGACGGGTTCGTCGGCCTCGTGAGAATGATGATCGCGCCAATCGTCTTCTGCACCATCGTCTCGGGCATCACGTCGCTCGCAAGCGGGAAGGCGATAGGGCGCACCATCTTTCAGGCGCTGGCGCTGTTCTATTCGCTCACTGCTGCGGCGCTCGCGCTCGGACTCGTCACCGCCTTCGTGCTGCGGCCGGGCGCGGGCATGCATATCGACGTGCATCATCTGGACGCGAGCATCCTCGCGCAATACGCGAAGCACGCGCAGCCGCACGGCCTTGTCGCATTCGCGCTCGGCGTCGTTCCCGAGACGATGACGGGCGCTTTCGACAAGGGCGAAGTGCTGCCGGTGCTGCTGCTCTCGCTGCTCTTCGGGTTCTCGCTCAATGCCTATCCGCAGGCGGGCAGGCCGGTGCTCGTGCTGATCGACGGCATCGCGCAGACGTTGTTCCGCATCCTCGCGATGATCATGCGGCTCGCTCCGCTTGGCGCATTCGGCGCAATGGCGTTCACGGTGGGCCGCTTCGGCATCCGTTGTGTCGGCTCGCTCGGCATGCTGGTGGTGTCCTTTTACGTGGCGTGCCTGCTGTTCATTGCGCTGGTGCTCGCTCCGCTCGCACGGCTGCATGGCTTCGCGCTTTGGCGGCTGTTGCGCTACATGCGCGAGGAATTGCTGATTGTTCTCGCGACATCGTCGACGGAGCCGGTGCTGCCGCGCCTGATCGCGAAGCTGCAAGCGCTCGGCTGCGACAAGGGCGTCGTGGGACTGGTGCTGCCCGCCGGCTATTCGTTCAACCTCGACGGGACCGCGATCTATTTGACGCTCGCGTCCGTGTTCATTGCGCAGGCGTGCGACGTGCCGCTTTCCGCGGTGCAGATCGCGACGATGCTCGCGGTCATGCTGATCACCTCGAAGGGAGCAGCGGGCGTGTCGGGCAGTGGACTCGTGGCGCTGGTCGCGACGCTCACTGTGATTCCCGATCTGCCGGTGGCCGGGGTGGCGCTGCTGGTGGGCATCGACCGCTTCATGTCAGAGGCGCGCGCGCTGACGAGCGTGATCAGCAATGCGTGTGCGGTGATCTTCGTGTCGATGTGGGAAAGCGCTTGCGACCGTACGCGTCTCGCTCAGACGCTCGGGTCGACGACGCGAAGCGGCGTAGACGCTGCGGAGGACCCGGCAGGCAATACCCCGGGGTTGTAACAGGAAGGTTGCCCGATGCCTGATGCACGATGCACGATGCCGGCGGCAAGCCTTCCTTCAACTGTTCCGTCAATGGGCGGAAACGGTATCGAGCCCCGTCGATTTCACTTCAGCTTGCACGCCGGGCGAAGCGAGATAGTCGAGCAGCGCTTTCGCTTCCTTCGGATGCTGCGCGCCGACGGGAATGCCGGCGGCGAAACGCGTGACCGACTGCAGCGACTCGGGAATCTTGCCGGCGAAGGTCACGCCCTTAACAGGCAGCAATTCGCTCACCTGCTGGAAGCCGATCTCGTAGTCGCCGTTCGCCACTACAGAGGCTACCGGAATCCGCGGAATCATCTTCGCCTTCGCCTTGACCTGGTCTTCAATGCCGAGCTTGCTGAACAGCTCGCGCTCGATATAGACACCGCTCGCACTGTCCGAGTAGGCAATGGACTTCGCATGAAGCAGCGCCTGCCGAAGCCCTTCGGGCGAGCTGATGTCAGGCTTTACCGCTCCCTCGCGCACGACCATGCCGATGCGCGAATCGGCCAGTTCGACACGCGACCCGGGGATGACCTTCCCCTTCTGGATCAGCTCGTCCAATGCATAGCCGACCATGATGACGGCGTCCGCGGGCTCGCCACGTTCGAGCCGGTTCGGGATCGCTTCAGGTGATTTACCCATCGACGGGCCCAGCGCAGTGTCGAGCGTGTTGCCCGTTTCGGACGCGAACTTCGGACCAAGCGCCTTGTATGCCGCGGTAAAGCCGCCCGAGCTCATGACGTGCAGGTCGGCGGCCTGTACGCTCGCCGTGGCGGCCGTCGACGCGAGCAGTGCCGCGGCGCAGAGTTTCAGAAGCAGGTTTCTCATGAACAGAATCGTGTCGGATTGTGTGTGTTCGGATACATGCGGAATGCGCAACGGCGCAACCGCACGCGAATGAACGGCGCGCGAATCAGTGCGCCGGAGTCAGCGTCGGTGCGCGGCGGCGATAGAGCGCGAACGTCGCAAGGAGCGCGCAGGCCGCGGCGAAGCTCATCCAGTAGCCGGGCGCGGCCTTGTCGCCGGTCATGTGAATCAGCGCTGTGGAGATGGCCGGCGTGAAGCCGCCGAACACCGCCGTCGCAAGGCTATAGGCAAGCGAGAAGCCCGCGACCCGCACCTGCACCGGCATCACTTCCGTCAGTGCGACGATCATCGCGCCGTTGTAAATGCCGTACATGAACGAAAGCCAAAGCAGGACCAGCAGCATATTGATGAAGCTCGGCGCGTGAGCGAGCAGCGACAGCGCCGGGTACGCCGTGGCAATGGCGAGCATCGTCATGCCGACGAGCAGCGGCCGGCGGCCGATCCTGTCAGAAAGCGCCCCGCCGATGGGAAGCCACACGAAGTTCGACACGGCGACACACAGCGTGACGAGCAGACTGTCCGCGGTGCTCAAGTGCAGGACGGTCCTGCCGAAAGTCGGCGCGTACACCGTGATGAGATAGAAGCTTGCGGTGGTCATGGCGACCAGCATCATGCCGGCGACCACGACAGCCCAGTTCTGGCCCAGCGTGCGGAACACTTCGCTCATGCTCGGGCGATGCCGGCGAGCCTTGAACTCCTGGGTTTCCTCCAGATTGCGGCGCAGCATGAAGATGAACGGCACGATCAGGCAGCCGACGAAAAACGGAACGCGCCATCCCCAAGCCGCAATGGCGGTCGCGTTTAGCCCCTGGTTGAGCGCGAAGCCGAGGCCCGCGGCGATGACAATCGCTACCTGCTGGCTCGCGGACTGCCAGCTCGTGAAGAAGCCCTTGCGGCCCGGCGTCGCCATCTCGGCGAGATACACCGACACGCCGCCCAGCTCGGCGCCTGCGGAGAAGCCTTGCAGCAGCCGGCCAACCAGCACCAGCGCGGGCGCGAGAAGGCCGATTGTCGAATAGCCCGGTACGAACGCAATGAGAATCGTGCCGCTCGCCATGATGGAGAGCGTGACGATCAGGCCTTTGCGGCGACCCACATCGTCGATGTATGCGCCGAGCACGATCGCGCCCAGCGGCCGCATCAGAAAACCGGCGCCGAACACCGCGAAGGTCATCATCAACGAGGCAAATTCGCTGCCGGCCGGGAAGAAGACGCCGGCAATCTGCGTCGCGTAGAAACCAAACAGAAAGAAGTCGAACTGCTCGAGGAAATTGCCGGCAGTTACGCGGAAAACCGCCGCAGCCTTGGAATGTCCCGGCGCAAGGGTGGAAGGCGAGGGGTGCATCGATGTGTCTCCTGAGATCCTGCAACATGCGGTGGTCCGCACTTTGCCGTTTCAGGAATATTGGCCTGTCGCCAGTAAAACGATAAGTGCAATCTTTTGAACGATTGATGTTCTGTGGTTATCAATCGGCGCACACTGCGACCGCCGCCGCGCTATCAAAGCCGCCCGCTTGAGCGACTTCTGTCATTCGTCAGGACGCAGGTTGTCCGGCCCGATCTCCGGTAGTGGCTGCCTTCCCCGATATTGCTCGACGAAGCCGAGAAGCGCTTTGGTCTGGTAATGCCTCGCCAGTTGGCAGAGGTTGTCGGCGAAAGGACGGTAGCGCTCGTCGAGCTCGGTCAGGCGCGCGGCGTGTTGAACGATAGCGCGCATGTCGCCGAGTCGCGCCAGGTAGTGCAATGCCTCCATCTCTTCATGCGGCGGCGCGATCAAGGCCCTCGCGGCGGAATCGGCAACATGTAGAGCCGATCCATCCGCGGCTGCGGCCTGCGTGTGCGGAGCCGCGACGTCGCTCCACTCGATGTCCAGCAAGGCCGCGATATGCGACAACAGAACCGTCAGGTCGACCGGTTTCGAAAGAACGGCGTTCGCGCCCGCCGCCAGACTTTTCGCCGCATCGCTTCCTGACGCGCCGGCGGACACCGCGACAATCGGCAGGCTGTCGAACTCCGGCATGGCTCGCAGGCGTCGCGTGGCTTCGAGCCCGTCCATTCCGGGCATTACCACGTCCATGAGAATAAGCGCCGGGCGTAGCGCTTTGGCTGTTTCCAACGCTTCAAGTCCATTGCCGGCCTCCGCCATCTCGAAGCCGAGCGGGCCGAGCATGTCGACCACGACGGCACGGTTCGCCGCAACGTCATCCACGACAAGAACGGTCTTGCGCGGTCCCATGTAGCCGCTTGCCGTCCACTCGGGCGGCACGACTGCGGCCTCGGGCGCCACCACCTGGACATCCAGCTCGAACGAGAAGGTGCTGCCCGCGCCGCAGCGGCTCTCGACGTGAATCTCGCCGCCCATCAGGCGCACGAACTGCCGGCTGATGGCGAGGCCCAGCCCCGTGCCGCCGATCCGGTGCCGGGCATCGCTCACCTGCTCGAAAGGCCGGAAAATCGCCTCCAGATGCGCCTCGTCTATGCCGATGCCGGTGTCCTGCACATCGAAACGCAGCCGCCTGGGCGGCGCCCAACCGACGCGCAGGCACACGCTGCCTTGCTCAGTGAATTTGACTGCGTTGGAGAGCAGGTTGAGCAGCACCTGGCGGAGCCGTTTCTCGTCTGCCCGCACGGCTGCCGGCAGACCGGGAGCCAGCTCGCAAGAAAAGGCCAGACCCTTTTCGGTTGCCTTCACCTGCATCGTCTCGGCAATGAAATGGATAAAGCGCTCGAGCACAACGTCGGAGAGATTGATCTCCACCTTCCCTGCCTCGATTTTCGCCATATCCAGAATGTCGTTGATGATCGCCAGCAGGTGTTCGCCGCTGCGCTGGATTACCGCGATGCCGTCGGCCTGGTGTGGAGCAAGGCTCTTATCGCGCTTCAGGATCTGCGCGTACCCTAGTATGCCGTTCAACGGCGTGCGCAACTCGTGGCTCATGTGCGCAAGAAAGTCGCTCTTGGCCTGGTTGGCCGCATCGGCGTGCTCCTTCGCCACGGCGAGTTCGGCCGTGCGCTCGCGGATCATGTCTTCAAGGTGCTCGCGATAGCGCCGCAGCTCCTCTTCAGCCCGCCTTTGTTCGGTGATGTCGCGTGAGATGCCCAGCAGGAATTGCGGCTCGCCGCGCACGTCGACGATCGGAATCTTCATGGTGTGCACAAGGCGCTGCCCGTGACGCGTGTGAACCGGCTCCTCCGGCACGTCGACCAGTTGTTGCGACTCCAGTACGTCGCGGTCCTTCAGCGCAAAAAAGCGCGCCTCCTCTGGCGGGAACAGGTCGTGAACCGACTTGCCTATGAGTTCCTCGCGCCGGTAACCGAGCAGTTGCTCTCCCGCCCTGTTGAAGCGGACGAAGCGCAGCGTCGCCGCATCCTTGACGAAAATCATGTCGGGAATGTTCTCGACGATGCTGTCGAGAAAGTGTTCGCTCGCTCGCGCGGCCTCTTCGGCGTGCTGGCGTTCGGCGATCTCCGCGGTGCGGCCCGCAAGCGCCGTGCTGAGTTCGGCCGTGCGCTGGGCCACGCGCGCCTCGAGCTGGGCGTTGAGTTCCTTCAGCGCGTCTTCGGCCTGGCGGCGCTGGCGGCGGTCTTCAAGAAACTGCTCGACTGCGCGCGCCATATCGGCAATCTCGTCGCCACCGCGAACCGGCACGCCGGCTCGTGTGCTGTCGACATCGCCGTGCCGCAGGTAGTGACTGACCCGGCGCAGTCGTCCCATCACGCGGCGACCGAGGAAGGCATGCGCGATCAGCCAGGCAAGCAGCAGACTCACCGCAACCTCGCCGCCTACCCACCGGCGCGTGCGGTCCGCGTCGCCGGCCAGGTCCTGGACTGCTTGACGATAATCGCGCGTAAAGTAATCCGCCTGTTGACGCGCCGCGGCGGCGAGCGCGTCGGCCTGGCGGCGCAGATCGTCGTCGAGGCTGCCCGGTGACGCGCCCGATGCCGGCGCGGTTGCCGGTGCGGTTCCGGCGCGCAGCGCGGTCTCGCGCATTTGCGCTTCGACGTTGACCGTATTGCGAAAGCGCTGGCTGGAGCGATGCAACGCCAGCGCGTCGACACTCACTCCCTCGCTCGTCGTTGCGGAAGCAAGGCGGTCTACCAGGCGGTCGAACGTCGCGAGTTCTTCTATCACGTGCCGATGCGTCTCGCGCACCGCGTCCACCGTATTGCCGCTCGACAACTGCAACGCCTGACGTTCGATCATCAACGTAAGCTGCGCCAGATTATGCGCATCCTCCTGGCGCGTGAGCCGCTCCTCGGCTAACTGGCGGATCGCGTGAGCCGACCCGGCCAACGAGTAAATAGTGGTGGCGCCGACCGCGACCACCAGGGCAGCGAGACAGGACACCACCAGCGCGAATTGCGCGGTAAGCGACTGGGGAAGCGGAAGTTTCACGGGCGTTGCCAGATATGGCGGTAGATGTCGCGATAGCCGTTAGCGGGGTCGTAAAGCAGACGATCGCCGCCGTCCGCGGCAATGTTGTCCGCCGTCACGAGATGCACCGGGACCACATAGCCCGTTACGTCTCCCCCGGCAAAGAGCCGGTTGATCTCGTCGACCAACTGCCAGCCATGCAGATTCAGCGGCTCCGCCACGGTGCCCGTCTGAAACGTGCCCGTGCGGATACGCAGAAAGGCAGACTCGCTGCCGTCGCCAGCCGACAGCATGGCCATCGCGGCGTTCGGCATTCCAGCCTGGGTCAGGACCGGGGCAGCGTAATCGAAGTAAATGTCGTTGACGGCCAGCGCATAGGTCCAGCGCCTGCCATACTGCGCGAGCAAGGCGCGTGTCGTGCCCGGCATCAGTTGCTGGCTGCGTGAAATCGGCACGTCGCGCATTTCGAGCAAGGTACAGCCGCTGCATTCGCGCACCACTGCAGCCATTTGGTCCGCCTTGGCCTGGGCGATCCGGAAATTGGAGTCGGTGAAAATGACGACTCCCGCACGTCCGCCCGATTGAACGATAGCCGCCAGCGCAGTCACGCGCGCCACCTGGAGTGGATCGGTCGCCACGTTCATGGCGAGCGGCGTGCCGGGCACAGGTCCCGCCTGGGCCGCGACATGCCAGCCCACCACAGGAATGCTCCGCTCGGCAAACGGCCGCAGTCCGGGCAATAGCGCACGCGCGTCGCCGCCTACGAGGATGAGTCCGTCCGGACGGCTTGCCAGTGCATTCGCCAGCATCTTGAGCCGCAGGTCCGGCGTGCCGCCGGAGTCGAAAATTTTCACGCTCCAGCCGATGACCTTCGCCGCCTCCAGCACACCGTCGACCACGCCGACAATGCCGCCGTTGCGCAAATCTTCGGCGACAATGGCAACGTGCTTGCCCGCCTGAGCGCGCGGCCCGTCGCGCGGTCCGTTCCAGGGTGCGCCAGGTTGCGCCGCGGCATTGACGACGCGCTTTGCCTCCGCGAGGTAGTCAGTCGCGCCGACCGTGGCGGCAGGCGCGGCGGCAGTCGGCATACCCTGCGCCGCAGCAACCGACAGCAGACACGCGCACTCCAACGCCAGAAGCCAGCCCCTCATGCTGTTCCCCTAGGGCCTCGTCGGGGTTGGATGACCGCCGTTGACGATGTACCCAGATGCCGCGCGCAGGTGGATCCTGCGCATCTGATAGTACACCGCTATCGACGCATCGTCGTGTCATCCGCTACTGCTCGACAGCGATCAGGCGGTGCCGCTCTCGCACGCGGCGCGACGCGGTTTATCGGACAGCGCTACATGCCGATGCTCGACCCTCCGCCCGCGCTCGTGCCCGTACTCGAACCCGTGCTCGTACCTGAACTGGATGTCGTATCCAGATCGATTCTTCCATAGACGCCATTGGCTTCGTCATTCGGCCCTGCCGCGAAAAACAGCGTCCTGGAAGGCTGATTGTTGAGATCATTGCCGAACGCAATGCCCCATAGGCCGTGTTCCACAATCGGGCTGCCGTTGGATCCATTGATTCGTCCCATCGACTGGCCGCTCGACGCATTGAACGCGTTGATCGTGCCATCGCCGAAATTGCCGATCAGTACTGCACCGCTCATTGAGCCAAAGTTTGCGGGCGCTTGTGCAATGCCCCACGGCGCGTTGAGTGGGCCGCCCGTTGCAAAGCGTTGCTTCAGGTTGCCGGCGGTGTCGTAGACATCGACCATGCCAAGTCCCGCGCCCGCGACGTCGTCGTGTTTATCCGCGTCCTGCTTCGCGTAAGTGACGAACAGATTCGAGCCGATCGCCTGAATGCCGAATGGCGCGAAGCCGGCAGGAATTGCCGGGTCTGTGAAGGCGCCGGGCATTGCGACCCTGGTAAAGGAAGTATCGAAGACGTCGATCTTGTTGTTATGGAAATCCGTCGCGTAGAGGAAGTTGTTGTTGTTCATGGCGGCAAGCGCGAGACCCTTGTATACGGCGCCGCCCGTTCCATCGTCATACATGACAAACGCATTGGTCGGCCCGACTGCGGGAGCCCATGCGGTGATCGTGCCGCCTTCGCCCGCGAAGATGAACGCGGCCACGCCTGACTTGCCGTTTTCCGTGACGACAAAGCTTTGCGTTCCGTTGAAGACGATGCCGGTGGGCGATGCCGAACCGTTCTTGCCGTCCGGTATGGTCACGACGAGAGATTGCGGCACGCCATTACCATCGTAGAGCGTCGCGACGTTGGTGCCGTTGTCCGCGACCCAGACGAAACCTTTTGGATTAAAGGCGACGCCCCACGCATTTTTAAGCTTCGCGTCGATGTGCGCAGCGGGCACCGCGCCATCCGACACGAGGGCCGTCGCAGTGAACGACGACTGCGCTGGCGGCGCTTCAATGCTTGAACCTGAACCGCCGCCGCACGACACCAGCGTCGCGACGGCCGCGCCGCATGCTGCGACGCCCAATACACCGAGTAGAGACTTCATGACCGCACTCCTCGTTCTGTCCACGGGACTTAACGGTCAATGAACGAGGGGCGCGGGGAGTTTATTCCGGCGAACAAGGGCTTATTTCGCG
This sequence comes from Burkholderia sp. WSM2230, assembly GCF_000472445.1. Taxonomy (GTDB): domain Bacteria; phylum Pseudomonadota; class Gammaproteobacteria; order Burkholderiales; family Burkholderiaceae; genus Paraburkholderia. The sequence continues at coordinate 30,296 of NZ_AXAJ01000001.1, read as the reverse complement.
CGGTGTGTTGCGTGATGGCTGGGACGCTACGCTATTGTTCAGGCGGTCGGTGACTACTCACTGTGCAGTCGAGGCAGCCGTATCCGACGCCCCCTTCGCGTGCGCTCCCTGTTGCGGCATTCGTGTGGGTGCAGTCGTCGACTTGCTGCCCTTTGACATGGATGTCGACCCACCCGCGCCACCCGTGTTGGGCGGATTCATTCCTGCACCGCCCTGGCCCGCTCCATTCGCTCCATTAACGCCGGCCCCACCGGCCCCTACACTGGTGCCGCCGCTGCCGCTACCACCACCGCCGCCACCCGCGCCCTGTGCGAACGCCGTGCCGACCAATGCCAGCACACATGCTGAGCAAAACACTGCTTTCTTTACCGTCTTCATGACTGCCTCCCTCGATAGAACGAGCGCCGGCCAGCCTCTGACCTGGCCGGCGTTCATGATGTGATTTCAGATATTGCCCGGCGGCAGGTCCTGCACGCTGCGCGTGGATGACCAGTACGGCTCGCGGTTGTAGTACTGATGGATCGTGGTGCCCCACGTCGCGTCCGCCATTGAAGGCCAGTGGTCCTTGTCGAAGCCCGGGTCGTCCTTGATGCGTTGGGCGTCGATGCTGACGCGGAAGCACTTCGCGTCGGTATCGAGCGTGAGTGCATTCCAGGGTATCGCATGCAGGTTGGCGCCCATGCCGAGAAAACCGCCTTCGGACAGCACCGCATAGGCAATTCTGCCGCTGCGCACGTCGAGCATGATGTCGGAAATCTTGCCGACGTCTTCTCCGTCCGATGAAATGACCTGCGTGTCGTCGAGCGTCGCCGCGGCCATGACTTCCGGCCCCGGACCTTCACCAACGCCACTGCCGACAATGTCCGCACCGCCCGCGCCCGATGCACTGCCTTGCGGGTCCAATGTGCTCATGATGTCCTCCACGTTTAATAGTGTGGACGTTGATGCGCAACGACTATGCCCGCGATGCTGAAGCGACACCGTGCGACGCGACGCGCGCCCATGAGAAGAGACAATGCGAAGAGCGCGTAAAGATTTCTCGCGGTTCAAACGACGACGTTACTCGACGCACCAGGCGCACTGGCGCTACTCAATCCGCCGCGCTACAGCGCGACGCTTTCGAGCCGCGCCGCGAGAAATTCCACGAAAAGACGCGTGCGCGCCGGCAAGCGCCGCGTGGGCAGCCACAGCGCCTGCAACGGCAGCGGCGACAGTTCATAGTCGGTCAGAATCAATTCCACGCGACGCTGCTGCACCAGCTCGCCGATCTGCCAGTACGCCGCCCGGCCGATGCCAAGACCGCTGGCAACTGCATCGTTGATGGCCGCCGTGCTGTTGCTTTCGAAGCGGCCGCGCACCTGCACCGCTTCCTCCAAGCCGCGTTTGCTGCGGTAACGCCACAGCGATGCCTCCGGCAGCGCAGACCGGACCACGCAATCGTGCTGCTTAAGATCTGCAGGCCGCAGCGGACGCCCGCGCGCTTCAAGATAAGCGGGCGACGCGAACGTCACTCGCCGGATCGTGCCGAGCCGCCGCGCAATCAGATTGGAGTCGGGCGTCTCGCCAATGCGGATCGTGATGTCGGCACCGCTTGTTGCCGGGTCGTCGTACTCCTCCGACAAATCCAGCGACGCCGTGAGCTGCGGATAACGCGCGAGGAATGCCGCAAGCAGCGGCGCGATATAGCGCGGGCCGAACAGCGTCGGACCGCAGATGCGCAAGCGCCCCGACACTGTCGTTGCGTATTCGGCGAGTTCGGCGCGCGCCATTGCCAGATCGGCGAGCACCTGCTTGACGCGTGTGTAGAACTGCTCGCCTGCCGTGGTCAGCCGGCACTGGCGCGTGGTGCGCGCGACCAGCAACGTCCCCGCCTCGCGCTCGAGCACCTGCAGCGAGCGGCTCACTGCCTGCAACGACCGGTCGAGCCGTCGCGCCGCGCCGGTCAGATTGCCTTCCTCGGCAATCGCGACAAAAACTTCCAGGTCGCGCAGCGATCCATTATCCATTTTGGCGGGAGAAAGAGTCATTTTTCGCCCCGATTATCTATCAGATCAGCGCGGGTAGCATACGGAGCATCGACTTCAAGGAGCCCTGCGCATGTCCCCGAACGATCCGAGCCCTGCCGCCACTCATGCGCCCACGTCGGTCGCGACGCGCCCTTACGCGATTGCCGTCGGCATCGCGGTACTCGGGTTGTACGCGTCGCAAGCGCTGGTGAACGATCTCGCCACATCGGTCGGACTCGGCGCGTGGGCCAACATGGTGACGACGCTGACGCTGACCGGCTATGCCGCCGGACTGTTGCTTCTCGTGCCGCTCGTCGACCTGTTGCCGAACCGGCGGCTCATTATCGCGACGCTCGGCGCGCAGGTGCTGTCGCTCGCTGTGCTTGCGGCTGCGCGCGAGCCGGTGGCCTTTCTCGCCGCATCGTTTTTCGTCGGTCTGACCTCCAGTGCGATCCAGATGCTCGTGCCGGTCGTCACATCTCAAGCGGCGGAGGCGGAGCGCGGTCGGGTGGTCGGAGACGTGATGAGTGGGCTGATGGTCGGCGTATTGCTGTCGCGTCCGGCGGCGAGTCTGATCGCCGGCGCGTTCGGCTGGCGCAGCTACTATGCGATCGACGCCGCCGCGCTCGCCGCGATGTCGGCGTGGCTCTGGACGCATCTTCCGGAACGGCGGCCGCTTCATCAAAGCTCGTATGGCGCGCTGATCGGCTCGCTGCTGCATCTGATCCGCGACGAACCGGTGCTGCGACGCCGCGCGCTCTATCAAGGCCTGCTGATGGTGTCGTTCAACCTGTTCTGGACCAGCGTCGCGGTGAAACTCGCGAGCGCACCGCTGCGGCTCGGCCATCCCGGCATCGGCCTCTTCGCGCTGGCCAGCGCGGGCAGCACGATCATCGCACCGGTCGCGGGACGTCTCGGCGACCGTGGCCTCGACCGGCAAGCCACGATCGCCTTCCACACGATCGTTGTGCTCGCGACCGGCATCGCGCTGCTGGGCGGCAGCAACAGCCTGCCGCCCGCGGTCTCGCTCGCGCTGCTGGTGGTGGCAGCGCTGCTGCTCGATCTGGGCGTAATCGGCGATCAGGCGATGGGGCGGCGCGCGGTCAATCTGCTCAGCCCGCACGCGCGCGGCCGCGTGAACGGCCTTTTCACCGGACTATTTTTCGTCGGCAGTGCAATCGGTGCACTGCTTGCCGGGCCGGCGTGGGCGCTCGGCCACTGGATGGGCATCTGCATCGCCGCGGCTGCGTTTGCACTGGCGGCCAACGTATTGCATATCTTGCAGACCGCGGCACCGGCGCGCTCGTCGCAAGCTACTTCATCCGCTGCGGACCCACGTTGCTGAAACCGCATCTTCCGACTCCAGGAAAACCGACCATGGACGCAACCCGTTCTAGCTTCCGCTACCAGACCGTCAAAGTGGACGGCGTCGACATCTTCTATCGCGAGGCCGGGCCCAAAGACGCGCTAACCGTTCTGCTGCTGCATGGCTTTCCGTCGTCTTCGCGAATGTACGAACCGCTGATGCCGTTTCTCGCGCCCGAGTTGCACCTCGTCGCGCCCGACTATCCCGGCTTCGGCAACAGCGAGGCGCCCGCGCCCGAACGTTATGCGTACACGTTCGACAATCTGGCGCGTTCCATCGAGCAGTTCACCGACGCGCTGAAGCTCGAGCGCTACGTGCTGTTCATGGCGGACTACGGCGGCCCGGTAGGCTTCCGGCTTGCGATGGCCCGGCCCGACAGAGTGATGGGCATCGTGATCCAGAACGCGGTTGCGCATGAAGAAGGATTGGGGCCGTTGTGGGAAACGCGCAAGGCATTCTGGAAGGATCGCGCACGGCACGAGGCGAGCTTGTGGGCCAATCTTGCCTCGCCGGATGCGTTAAAGCTGCGGCACGTAGGCACGAGTCCCAATCAGCACCGCTATGATCCGGACAACTGGCGCGACGAAGAGCAGTTTCTCGCACGCCCCGGACAGGCAGCCATACAGACCGATCTCTTCTACGACTACCGCACGAATCTGCAATCGTATCCGCGCTGGCAGGCCTGGCTGCGCGAGCATCGGCCGCCTATGCTCGTGACCTGGGGCAAGTACGATCCGTCGTTTGCGGTGCCGGGCGCTCATGCCTATCAGCGTGATGTTCCGGATGCCGAAGTACATGTGTTGGAGGCAGGCCACTTCGCGCTGGAAGAAGCGAGCGACGAGATCGCCGCGTTGACGCTTGGTTTCGCGCGGCGTTTGGCGGTTCGTTGAGAGGGTGGGCGTGTTGTGCGCGTTGTGTGGCCAGGACTGCTCTCTTGCGTCGAAGAACCCCACACTCGACCGCTCACCTTGCCCAAGCCCTATTCGTTGCAGCGGCACCTCGTGACTATCGACTCGCAGTCATCGATAAAAAAATTAATGTAGCGCTCGCTTTATTGTCCTTGTCAGATAGATATCAGAGCACGCTTTATTGACAGATAAATAACGAGCCGCCCCCGATGCGCACTGCGTTTACCGATACGGTCCAGCAGAGCTTCACGACGCTCACGCCGACAGCCAAGCGCATTGCCACCTACATGCTGGCGAATCTCGACCGGCTCGGTCTTGAAACGGCCGACCAGATCGCGCAGCAAACAGGAACGAGCGGCATTTCCGTTGGACGCTTTCTGCGCAGCGTCGGCTATCGCAATCTGGACGATCTGAAACGCGAGCTACGCGGTACGCAAACGCGCCCATGGTTCATTACCGACCGTCTCGATGAATATCGCAGCGAGCGTCATCGTGACGGCTCGCAAGGCATAAGCCGGCAACGCGCGGCACTCGCGCGATCTTTAGACCTGGAAATAGATGCGGTGCGCTATGTGTACGGCCTCGCGGAAAGCGAAGTATTTGGCCGTGTGGCAGACCGCGTGGCGACTGCCGACGCCGTTTATATCGTCGGCATTCAATCGACTCGCGGCATATCGAACGCGTTCTTCAGCTACCTCGAATATCTGCGGCCACGCGTGTTCTATTCCGACGGCATGTCGGGTTCGTATGTGGATTCGCTGAACTCCGAGTTTGCTTCGCCCTATCTTGTCGTGACCGACACGCGCGCCTATTCGCGCATGGCTCGCCGCTATTGCAATGCCGCGGAGCAGCGCAGCATCGCCTTTGCGCTGGTCACCGACATCTATTGCCCATGGGCGCGCGACTTCAACTGCGATCTGTTGCAGGTGAAAACGGATGTCGGCCAGTTCTGGGACTCGCTTGCGCCGCTGACCTGTCTCTTCAATCTTCTGCTGACCTCGATAGTCGAGCGCCTCGGCCCCGCCATCGACGAGCGCGTTGCACGTAATCGCGAACTGCAGCACGAACTCGATCAATTCGAATTCTGACCATGACCGACACCCCTCGCCTGATACACATTACGCGCGACACGCATCGCGTGGACATCGACCTCGTTTATGCAACGTCGCGCAACTTCACCGGCAAGCCAATCTACCGCGAAGCGCATTGCCTGCTGCTCGAACCCGCCGAAGCCGCATTGCGCAAAGCGGTCGAGCTTGCGGACAGCATCGGCATGCGCCTGCGCATTTTCGACGCCTACCGGCCGCCGCAAGCGCAAAAGGTGCTATGGGACTTTCTGCCCGACCCGACCTACATAGCCGAACTCGGCCGCGGCTCGAACCATAGCCGGGGCACGGCCATCGATCTCACGCTGGTAGACGGCAATGGCGAAGAACTGAACATGGGCACCGGTTTCGACGAGATGGTGAAAGCCTCCGAGCACTTTCACCAGGGCCTGCCGCAACATGTGCAGCGCAATCGCCTGCTGTTGCTCGGCATCATGCATGCAGCCGGGTTTACGCACATTGCAAGCGAATGGTGGCATTACGAACTACCCGGCTCGCGCGCGCTGCCCGTGATCGACAACAGCGAAAGCGGTCCGTTGAAGTTGATGTAACCCGACAGGTTTCCGGCTGTCCATTTGCAGGTTCTCTTTCTTTACATACGGAGCGAGTATGAATCTGGTTTTGCGCAATGCGCTGGCAGCAGTCGCGGTGGCCTCCGCGCTGACATTTTCCGTCACGATGACAGGCAGCGCGCTCGCCGCGACGCCGAAAGACATGCTTGTCATTGCCACGACGCTCGACGAATTCTCGACACTCGATCCCGGCGAAGTGTACGAACTGGTGCCCGAAGAATACGTCGCGAACACCTATGACCGCCTCGTACGCGTAGACCTGAAAGACCCGTCGAAATTCAACGGCGACGTCGCGCAATCCTGGACGGTGAGCCCCGACGGACTCACGTTCACCTTCAAGATCCGCCCCGGTCTCAAGTTCCATTCCGGCAACCCTCTGACAGCCGACGATGTCGCATGGTCGATACAGCGCTGTGTGCTGCTCGACAAAGGCGCCGCTGCGGTGCTGCAGGGAATCGGCCTCACCAGGGACAATGCACTGCAGAAAGTCCGCAAGATCGACGACTCCACAGTCAGCATCACCACCGATCAGAAATACGCGCCCACGTTCGTGCTGAATGTTCTCGGTGCGTGGCCCGCATCGGTGCTCGACAAAACACTGTTGATGTCGCACCAGAAAGGCAATGACTTCGGCAACGAATGGCTGCGCACCAGCGAGGCAGGCTCGGGCGCGTACAAGCTCGTCAAATGGACCGCTAACGACAGCATCATTCTGCAGAAGTACGACGATTACCGCATGCCGCTTGCGATGAAGCGCATCGTGCTGCGCCACGTACCCGAGGCGTCGAGCCAGCGCCTCCTGCTTGAAAACGGCGATGCGGACGTGGCGCGCAATCTGAGTCCCGACGATCTCGCTGCATTGACGAAGTCGAACAAGGCTCACGTCATGGCCGTGCCGCAAGCCACATTGCTGTATCTGGGGCTGAGCGTAAAGAATCCGAATCTCGCCAAGCCCGAAGTGCAGGAAGCAATGAAGTGGCTGATCGATTACAAGGGCATTCAGACGAACGTCGTCAAGACCACCTATCAGGTTCATCAGACGTTCTTGCCGGAAGGCTTTCTCGGCGCGCTCAACAGCAACCCGTATCACCAGGATGTCGCGAAGGCGAAGGCGCTGCTCGCGAAGGCGGGATTGCCGAACGGCTTCAACGTGACGATGGACGTGCGCAGCGCGTATCCATACAACGAAATCGCACAGGCGGTGCAAGCCAATCTGGCGCAAGGCGGAATCAAGGTTGAGATCATTCCCGGCGATAACAAGCAGACGCTCGCAAAGTATCGCGCGCGCCAGCATGACATCTATATCGGCGAATGGTCCGCCGACTATATCGACCCGCACAGCAACGCGCAGGGCTTTGCGTGGAATCCGGACAACACCGACAAGTCCTCGTACAAGATGCTCGCATGGCGTAATTCGTGGGACATTCCCAATCTGACGAAAGAGACCAACGCCGCGTTGGCCGAGTCGTCCACCACGAAACGCGCAGAGCTTTATCAGACCATGCAAAAAGAGATGCTCGCGCACTCGCCGTTCGTCATCATGTTCCAGCAGGTTTCGCAGGTAGCCATGCGGCCGGGCGTGTCCGGACTCGAAGTCGGGCCGATCAACGACCTGGTTTCATACCTGCACGTGAAAAAACAGTAAGCGCCTCGCGACGCCCGGACCATGTCGACAACCTTCACTCCTATCGACCGCATTCGCGCCGCGTCCGCACGCCGCCCTGGCGTGCGCTGGACGTTGCGCATGCTGCGCTGGGTGCTCACGCTTGCCGTCACATTCACGGGCCTGCTTGCCGTGACGTTCGTGATCGGCCGCAAGGTACCCATCGACCCTGTGCTCGCGATACTCGGCGATCGCGCATCGGCAAGCGCGTACGCGGCTGCGCGAATCCAGCTCGGTCTCGACAAGCCGCTTGCCGAACAGTTTCTGATCTATGTGAATGCGGTATTGCACGGCAACCTGGGCGTCTCGCTGCTGACCGCCAATCCGGTTCTGGACGACATCCGGCGCGTGTTTCCCGCCACGCTCGAACTCGCTACTCTCGCCACCATCGCGGGAGTATTGGTCGGCGTGCCGCTCGGGGTCGTGGCCGCGACGCGTCATAACCGCTGGATCGATCACGTTGCGCGTTTCGTGGGACTGATCGGCAGTTCGGTGCCGGTGTTCTGGCTCGGTCTGATGGGGCTGCTGCTGTTCTATGCGAAGCTGCACTGGGTGTCAGGGCCCGGGCGACTGGACCCTGTGTTCGACGGCATGGTGGACTCGCGCACAGGCAGCCTGCTCATCGATTCATTGATCGCCGGCGAATGGGACGTGTTCTTCAATGCGCTCTCGCATGTCGCGCTGCCTGCCGCGATACTCGGCTATTACTCGGTTGCGTATCTGAGTCGAATGACGCGCTCGTTCATGCTCGATCAGTTGAACCAGGAGTACATCACGACGGCGCGCGCGAAGGGCGTTCCCGAGCGGCGCGTCGTGTGGGTGCATGCTTTTGGGAATATCGCGGTGCCGCTGCTCACGGTGATTGCGCTGTCATACAGCTTCCTGCTGGAAGGCTCGGTGCTGACCGAGATCGTATTCGCGTGGCCTGGCATCGGCTCGTATCTGACGGGTGCGCTGCTCAATGCCGACATGAACGCCGTGCTTGGCAGCACGCTCGTGATAGGCGCCACTTTCATCGCGTTGAATCTGCTCACCGACGCGCTCTATCGCGTGTTCGATCCTCGCGCCCGCTGATGCAACGGAGACTATCCACGTGCGTCATCCTCTTGAACATTCGACGCGGGACTGGCCGATGAATGCCCCACGCCTCACGTGGAAGCAATGGCTGCTCACGGAAACTCCCGCGTCGCGCCAACAGGCCGCGTTAGGTCTCGCTTATCGCCGCTGGCGGCGTTTCGTGGGGAACCCGCTTTCCGTATTCGGCTTTGCGATCCTGATGGTGCTCGTGATCGTCGCGGTCATCGGACCGTGGATCGCGCCGCATGATCCGTTGCGTCAGGTACTGTCGGATCGGCTGCTGCCGCCCGGTTCGGCGTCGCATTGGCTCGGCACCGACCAGCTTGGACGCGACATTCTCTCGCGCATCATCTATGGCTCGCGACTCACTTTGTCGATAGCGATACTGGTCGTGGTCGTCGTGGTGCCCATCGGACTCATGATAGGCACCACGGCGGGCTTCTTCGGCGGGTGGGTCGATAACGTGCTGATGCGCATCACGGATATTGCGCTGGCATTTCCGAAGATCGTGCTCGCGCTCGCCTTCGCTGCGGCGCTCGGACCCGGCGTGATCAATGCCGTGATAGCCATTTCCATCACCGCGTGGCCCGCGTATGCGCGGCTCGCGCGCGCGGAAACCTTGCGGCTCGTGCAGGCCGACTTCATTCAGGTTGCGCGTCTGCAAGGCGCGTCGAATCTGCGCATCCTGCTGCGCTATGTGATGCCGCTATGTATGTCGTCGGTGATCGTGCGGGCAACTCTCGACATGGCCGGCATCATTCTGACCGTGGCGGGTCTCGGCTTTCTCGGGCTCGGTGCGCAACCGCCGAGTCCCGAATGGGGCTTCATGGTCGCTTCGGGCCGCAACGTGCTGCTCGATTCGTGGTGGGTCGCCACGCTCCCAGGCCTCGCGATCCTGCTCGTGAGCCTCGCGTTCAACCTGCTGGGTGACGGACTGCGCGACGTGTTCGATCCGCGTCATGGAGACTGACATGCGCAACGACGAAGCGAACACTCCGCTGTGCGAAATCGACGACCTGCGTATTGCCTTTCGCGCGCATGACGGCACGCTGAACGAAGCGGTGCGAGGCTTGTCGCTGACCTTGAGGAAAGGCGAGCGGCTTGGCATAGTCGGCGAATCGGGTTCAGGCAAATCGCTCACGGGCCGCGCGCTGCTCGGCCTGTTGCCGCCTGCTGCGCATTGCACGGCGAAAGCGCTGCGCTTTCACGGCCACGATCTGCTGGCGATGCCCGCCGGACGCCGCCGGCGCTTCTGCGGCTCGCAGATGGGGATGGTCCTGCAGGACCCCAAGTATTCGCTCAATCCGGTCATGACCGTCGAGCAGCAGATGCGCGAGGCGTTCGCACTGCATGAGCCGAAGCTCGGCCGTCGCGCACTGCGGGCCAAGGTCGTGACGGCCCTCGAGTCCGTGCATATTCGCAATCCTGAACGGGTTGCCCGCTCGTATCCGCATGAGTTGTCGGGCGGCATGGGGCAACGCGTGATGATCGCGATGATGGTCTCGACGGGTCCGCGCCTGCTGATCGCCGACGAACCGACGAGCGCGCTCGACGTGCTCGTCTCCATGCAAGTGCTGGCTGTGCTCGATGAACTGATTGGGAAACATCAGACCGGCCTCATTTTCATCAGTCACGACCTGCCGCTCGTCATGTCGTTCTGCGACCGCGTGCTTGTGATGTATGCCGGCCGCGTCGTCGAAACCTGCGCCGCGCGCGATCTGGTCAACGCGCAGCACCCGTACACGCGTGGGCTGCTTGCCGCCAATCCGCCGCTGCTGGACCCGCCCGCGGAATTGCCCGTGCTGTCGCGCGATTCCGCGTGGCTTAACGACCTGGGCGAGCGGCAAGGAGCACCGTCATGATCCGCATCGACGCACTGACTGTGCGCTTCAGGACGGCGGCGGGAATCGTCGATGCGGTGCGCGCCGCCAGCTTTGATGTGGCGACCGGCGAGGTGTTCGGTCTGGTCGGCGAATCGGGCTCCGGGAAGTCGACGATTCTTCGCGCGTTAAGCGGACTCGCGCCTGTTGCCGAGGGGTCCGTGCATATCGCCGGAGCGGATCGCAACGCGCGCGGGCGCCATGTTCAGATGGTCTTTCAGGACCCCTATGGCTCGCTGCATCCGCGCTTCACGGTCGACGAGACGCTGCGCGAACCGCTGCATATCAACGCAATGGGCGACGAGGAACAGCGCATTGTGAATGCGCTGCGCGAAGTGGGCCTCGATCCCTCGTATCGCTTTCGCTATCCGCATCAGCTTTCGGGCGGACAAAGACAACGGGTTGCAATCGCGCGTGCGTTGATCGTCGAGCCGCGCGTTCTGCTGCTGGACGAACCGACCTCCGCGCTCGACGTCTCGGTGCAGGCCGAAATTCTGAATCTGCTCAAGCGCCTGCATCGCGAGCGGAATCTGACGATGATTCTCGTCAGCCACAACCTTGCAGTGGTCGGCTTTCTGTGCTCGCGCGTGGCGATCATGCGTAACGGCGAGATCGTTGAAGAGCTGCCGATTGAAAAGGTACGCGCTCAGCAGGTGGACAGCGAATACTCACGCAAGTTATTGCTCGCGACAGGCGGTTATCAGCGCAAGGCCGCGGAAGTCTTTGGCGTGGACGCGTCGTTATGAAAAGCGTGACCGTCCGGACGCCGCGGCCTGAGAAACGCCGGCAAACTTCTAAGGCTGGCGGCCCGGCGCGCTGCTGCCCGGAGCGCGGCGATTGTCCGGCTGCGGTTGAGCGGACCGTCTGTCTGCGCCTGGCTCCTGGCGTCGGCTGTTGTCGTCCGCCTGATTCTTTTTCGTGGGTGCGGCGGCTGGCGCCATACGATTCACGGTCTGTAACTGCAACAGCTTCAGAAGGCGATCGCTCGCCTCCGCATTGCTCATACCCGCGAGGCAGCTTGCGCAAACCAGGCCAACCTTCGCTAGTGATCGGATTCTCGTAGTCATGAACGTCTCCCTGCGAGTGGAAACCGTGAGGCGCCTCGCGTGACGCTACTGGGTCCAACAACGCATTTTTGGGCCCGCGCGCGCAGCGCCCGCCGGTAGACGAAGTCATGCTGAAACGCGCTCTTTCATGATACTGCGGCGGCTCGACGGGCGCTGCCTCGTTACACGAAAACCCGCGTCTTGATGAATGAGGAATCGCAACACGTAGCTGTCGGTTTGCTGCCGCCGCGCAGTCTGGCTCGCACAAGACGATCGACGCGATGAACGCAATTGAACCCGCTGTTCCGCCGTATGCTGCAGGCGGTGTTTGTCCTGATTGCTTCGGTTTACCCTGCTGTGCCGTAATGCGGAGACGATCCCCGAGGGGACGAGGAAGGAGTGTTGCCGGCTTCCTGCGGCCGCTCCCGGCGGTTCTCCTCGCGAGACGTTCTTTCAATACCACGCCTACTAATGAGGAGCCCCAACACGTAGTTGATGCGAACAAGAGCCGTGCACCGGCCGCCGCTCCACCGCTCATAGCTGGAAGCACAAGCAGCGGGCGAGCATGGCCGGCATGCGCGCCATAGTAGTGACCTGATGCCTGCCGACAAAGGAAACAACATGCGTTTTGCCAAGACGTTCACCCCTATCGCGGTTGCAGTTGGAGCACTTCTCGCAGTTGCACCGCTCGCCTCTCGTGCGGAAACAGTCGTAAAAATCGGCTTTGCCGCTCCGCTCACCGGACCCAACGCCAGTTACGGCAAAGACCTCCAAAACGGCGTCAAGATGGCGCTCGACGACGCCAAGGCGCAAGGCATCAAGATCAACGGCGAGCCGGTGTCGTTCAAACTCGTCGCCGAAGACGATCAGGCGGACCCGCGCGTCGGCGTGCAAGTCGCGCAAAAACTGGTGGACGAAGGCGTGTCGGTCGTGGTCGGCCACTTCAACTCCGGAACGACTATTCCCGCGTCCGACCTCTACGAAAAAGCGGGCCTGCCCGTTATAGACCCCGCGGCCACTAATCCGGTCATTAGCGGCCGCGGTTACAAAAACGTCTTCATGGTCATTTCGAGCGACGCGCAAAACGCCGGCACCGCAGGTGCCTATGCAGTCACCACGACGAAGGCCAAGCGCATCGCCGTGATTGACGACCGCACCGCGTTTGGCCAGGGCGAGGCCGATGAGTTCGTGAAGGCGGTGAAGGCGCACGGCGGCGACATCATAGACCGCGAATACACGACAAATCAGGCGACTGACTTCAAGACACAGCTGACGAACCTCAAGAGCAAGAACCCGGATCTGATTTTCGTCGGCGCCTTGAATCCGCAGGCCGCCGGCATCATCAAGCAGATGAACCAGCTCGGCCTCAAGGCGCAGTATGTGGGCGGCGGCGGCGTGAAGGACATCGACTTCATCAAGCTCGCGGGCAGCGTATCGGAAGGCGCGATGGCATGGGAATACGGCCGTCCGCTTGACAGCACGCCCGTAGGCGCAACGTTCGCCGAGCGCTTCAAGCAGAAGTTCGGCCAGGACGTGCTGTCGTATGCACCGTTCGGCTACGACGCGGCGTGGACCGCCATCAAGGCAATGCAGGCAGCCAATTCGACCAAGCCCGACGACTATCGTGCAAAGCTGCAAAGCATCAGCTTTGACGGCATCACCGGGCATATCGAGTTCAATACGAACGGCTCGCTGAAGAACGGCTCGTCCACGCTGTATCAGGTGAAGAATGGTCAGTGGGTAACGGTCAAGACGGTGAGCGGGCTCTGATTGCGGGGCGGTTGCGCGAGGATTGTTGACAGGCCACGGCAAACCCACACCCCCGTGGCCCGCCAACACCTTACCGCCTGGTCAATTGCCCGTAAGCGATCACCGGGTTATCCGTCGCCTTGATCAGATAGATGATGGTCCGTTGGTACAACGTCGGGCTGCCGCTGACAGGCACGAACGTAATCGGCGCATTGCCGCTGTACGTCATACCCAAAGCCAGCGTGCCGGTGACCCTGCAGCCGAGAATGCTGCCGGTAAAGCCGCCCGCGTCATCCACAGTGAGCGACGTGGTGCTTTGCGTCCACGTGCCGGTAGTTTGAGTATGCGGACGATTTAATCCGTAAACGGATTTTTCAACTCTCGAAAGGTCCGCGCAAAATTGCGCACCGGAGTAAACGGCAGCAAAAGAAAGATCTTTAGCATTGACAAAACAATATTTCTTCGATTAAAGCGGCTTGCTTGATCGGCTGCGACAGGTCTTTTTTCTGCAAATACAATCGGCCATCACGCAAGCCCGGCGGCCGCTACCCAATGCGCGCAAGCCGCAGCCCTTCCCGCCGACCAGATGATCCAGCCAGGAGCGACGGTATTTCGCCAGTCGCGGTGGACGCGTTAATGTACGAGCGCCGTAAAGCGAACGCCGCAGTAAGGCGCGCGCTACGCGCGCGAACGAGACTTCATCCACCAACAAACCTCTCTCATGGATTGTTTATGCTTATCAAGAATGTGGCGGTCAGCCTGCCTTCCAGAATCGTGACGAATGACGAAGTCACCGACATGATCCGGTTCCATTCAACCGGCTATGACGGTGACATCGACAGAGGCATACGCACCATCAAGACGCTGCTCGACAGGAGCGGGCTGGTGAACCGGCGCTGGTGCGACAGCCACGAGTCACCCATCGATCACGTCGCCATGGCCACTCGCAAGGCTTTGGCGGAAACCTATTTGCGCCCCGAGCATATCGAGCTGTTTATCTATGTCGGAATCGGCAGAGGCTTTCTGGAGCCCGGCAATAGCCATATGATGGCGAGCACGCTCGGTTTCACCAATGCGGAATGCTTCGACGTGGTGGACGCATGCATGAGCTGGACAAGAGCCATGTCGATTATCGACAGTTTGTTCAAGTGCGGTCAGTACAGAAACGCTATGATCGTGAATGCCGAGTTCAATATGCTGGCCGGCGGTCCACTCTTTCCGGGGAATTTTGCGTTGAAGAATCAGGCGCAAATCGAATACACGCTGCCGTCGTTCACCATCGGCGAGGCAGCCACCGCCACGCTGCTCGTTGCGAAGGAGCCGGACAACTTCAGTTTTGCATTTCGCGGAAAACCGGAGGTGTCCGACCTGTGCACAATCCCGATTCCCGGCTATGAAGGGTTTTGCCATCCGTCTGAGCGAATTGGGAAAAACGGCGACATGCGTTTTACATCATTTGGCCACGAGCTTCACAAGAATTCCGACGAACTATCCGCAGTTCTGGCTAAACTGCCGGTTCCGAAGAAAGATATCGACATTGTCTTTACTCATGCCTCTTCCAAGGCGGCATGGCACGGGTATGGAGAAAAGGCGGGAATTCACGAGAAGATGTATCACATCTATCCGGAGACCGGGAACCTCGTGTCAGCCTCTATTCCCGCCGCGATTGCAATGGCGAAAGACAGCGGAGAACTGAAGCGCGGAGACAGGGTGCTGTGCTGGGTGGGCAGTGCCGGCATGTCATTCAACGTCAGCAGCTTCAGGTTCTAGGCTCACGTATATAAATTCAAAGCGATAAATTCAAAGCGCAACATGAAAGCCATTTCAGGGGGCATCCGCTACCTCAACCGGGTGGTGTCCGAAGCCGCAAAGGTCTCCGACTACAGCGTACTGGCTGTGGGCCTGATCGGCACCATCGGGCATCCGGTGTACTGGTTCTGGTGGACGTTCGTCGATCCTCAGCCGAACGAGAACCTGCTGATGCGCGTTTTCGGCACCGCCAGTTGCGCGTTGCTGCTTCTGCGCCGCTTCTGGCCCGCTTCGGTAGCGCGCCTCCTGCCTTGGTATTACTTCGTAACGGTGGCTTACACGCTGCCGTTTTTCTTCACTTACTACCTGCTGGTAGGGCATTACTCGATGCTCTGGTCGATGGCCGAGCTGGGCATGGTCTTCTTCCTGATCGCCATCTTTCCGTCGTTCGTTGCGTTGTCACTGAACCTGGCGCTCGGCATCGGCGCTGCTGTGCTGTGCGCGAGAATCGTCGTTCCGCAAGCCGTTCATGTGGATGCGCATCTGTTTCTCTACACCTATCTGCCGGTTTTCACCTTCGGCATCTTCGCCGGCATCACGTTCTCATACAGCAATCTCAAAGGAATCGTCGCGCAGGCGCGCACAGGAGCGCTTCGCGCGCTGGCCGGCTCAATCGCTCATGAAATGCGTAATCCGCTCAGCCAGCTCAAGCATGTTCTGGACAGAGTGGAAGAAGTGCTGCCGGCAGCGATGGATCACCGCGCGTCGCCGGCTGCAACGCAGCGCCGGACCGCGCTGCTGTATCGCCATCTGGCCCACGGCCAGCTTTCCATTGAGCGCGGCTTGCGCATCATCGCGATGACACTCGACGAAGTGAGCGCAAAAGCCATCCGCTCCGATCAGTTCACGTATGTCAGCGCGGCGGCTGCCACGCGCAAGGCGCTGGAGGAATACGGCTTTAGCGACCATAACGAGCGAGCGCGAGTCAGGCTCGCGGTGCTCGAGGACTTCACGTTCAAGATCGACGAAACGGTCTATCTGTTCACGCTGTTCAATCTGATCAAGAACGCGCTTCATCATATTGCCGCGCATCCTGCCGCAACGCTCACGCTGACGGTGGACCGGCAAACAGTGATCGTTCATGACACCGGGCCCGGCATTGCTCCCGAGATCCTGCCGCATCTTTTCGAACCCTTCCGCACCGCCGGCAATTCGGCGGGCACCGGGCTCGGGCTCGCTTACTGTCAGCGCGCGATGCGCGCGTTCGGCGGCACCATCCGTTGCCGCTCCGAAGTCGGCCAGTTCACGCAGTTCACACTCGAGTTTCCGCCTGTTTCCGAAAGCGAGGTCGCGCGGCACGAGCAGGAAGTGTTCGCGCGCGCCGCCCTGCTCCTTGACGGCAAACGCATCCTGATTGTCGACAACGACGCGGATCAGCGCACGCGCGTGCGGCGAGCGCTCTTGAAGACAGGCGCGCAACCTGGCGAGGCAGCCGACGGCGAGGCGGCCCTCGCCGCGCTCAGCGAGCCGTCGCCGTGGGACCTGGTGCTGATGGACATCAACATGCCGGCCCTGGACGGCTACACGGCCACCGAGCGGATTCGCGCGGACCGTCGCAATCCGAATTGCAACGTGATGGTCGTCGCCTACACGGCGGAGCCCGGCAGCGTGGCGCGTGTGCTCGCACGCCGTGCCGGCATGGACGAATACGTCAGCAAGTCGGCGACCATCGTCGAGTTGATCGGTGTTCTGCACAAGCTGTTCGAGAGCGGTCATCGGCATGGTCGCAGCCAGCGTTTTGACGGCTTCGCCGGCAAAACGATTCTGCTGGCTGACGACGACACGTACAGCCGACTCGTCGCGAAGGGATACCTGGAGCGCTTCGGCGCGACGGTCGTCGAAGCCGAGCACGGCCCCGCGGTGCTGGCCCGCCTGCAGGAAGGCGCGGCCATCGACGCCATCGTGATGGATATGAACATGCCGGGTATGGGCGGCGTGGAGACCACCGAGCTGATCCGCGCGCGTACCGACGCTTACGCGAGCTTGCCGATCATTGCGTTGACCAGCCAATCCGACATGGAGGCCGTAGAAAAGTGTCTCGCCGCCGGCATGAACGAGGTGATGACCAAGCCCGCGCAAGTCGGCGCGCTGTATGCGGCGCTGGCACGGCAGTTCGCGCGCCAGCGACTCCATGATGCGCCGGCAGAGGCAGCGTCGTCGCATGAAGAGGGGTTGCCTGCCGGCAAGCTTGAGCCGCGAAACGAAGGTCCATTGCTCGATGACAAACATCTGCAGGAACTGGTCGCGCTCGACTTGCTCGACCAGACTTTCCTGAATGGCATCGAACAGATTCGCACGACGGTGGCAAACCTCGCGACGAGCGTCGCGGCACGCGACTTCGATTCGACACGTGAGGCCTTGCACATGCTGCTCGGCGTAAGCGGCAATATCGGCGCAAAAGCGCTGCATCAGTTCGTGCGCCAGATCTATCCGCGCGTCGTGGACGGCGAATGGCCTGCGGAAGCAGACTGGCTTGCGCGTATCTGTTCATTGAGCGACCGTTCGGCACCCGCGTTGCAAACGTATTTTGCGTCCGCGAAAGCGCCCGGCAAACAACGCAAGACGACGAGCGATTGATGGTTTCGCATCACACGTCACGCCGGCGCGCTGGTCGCCTCGCAGCACTGTTGAGCTTGCCTTTCGACTCACGGAGTCAAACATGACAGACACGCTAACCGTTCGGCGCATCCATGCGGACGAAGCATTGAGCTATGTCGATTCTCTCGCCGATCTGCTGATCGACTGCGTGGAAGGCGGCGCGTCGGTCAGCTTCATGTTGCCGATCTCGAAGCAAACCGCGCTGCAATTCTGGCGACACGTCGCCGATGGCGTGGCCCGCGACGAGCGCATATTGCTGGTTGCCGAATATCCTGACGGCAAGCTCGTCGGCACCGTGCAACTGGTCACGGCGCAGCCCGAGAATCAGCCGCATCGCGCGGATGTCGCCAAGATGCTCGTGCACCGTGAAGCGAGGCGCCGAGGCATTGCCGCACGGCTCCTGGCGGCTGTCGACGAAGAAGCCCGACGCGCCGGCAAATCCGTACTCGTACTCGACACCGTCACCGGCGGAGATGCCGAGCGGCTTTACGAGCGTGCCGGCTGGCAACGTGTCGGAGAAGTGCCGAACTATGCGCTGATGCCGGACGGCAGGTTTTGCGGCACGACCTTCTTTCACAAGCAGCTCGTCGCCTGATCGGTCGAGATACGCGCGCTCGACAAAAAACAGCCGACGAACCGCGGCCCTCACTCCTCGAACAGATCAGGACCGAACACCTCGTAATGAATTCTCGTCTCTGGAATATCCATCGCGCGCAAGGAGTCATGCTGCAAGCGCATGAACGGAATAGGGCCGCAGATGTAGTAATCCGCCTCCGGTAGCAGAATCAGCTCGCGCAGTTCAGCGAGATTGATAAAGCCGGCGCGGTCGTAGTCCTGCCCCGCTATATCGCCCGGCAGTGGGCTTTCGTAGTAGACCACCGCCTTGAAGTTCGCGTAACTGGCCGCGGTTTGCCGGAGCTTGTCGCGCATCGCATGGACCGCGCCATTTCGTGCGCCATGCACGAACACCACCTGGCGCTGCGGGTCCTGAATCGCCCGCTTGAGCATGCTGACCATCGGTGTCAAACCAACTCCGCCGCTGATCAGGACGATCGGCGTTTTCGCATTGACGTCGATATAGAAAGTGCCGTACGGCGCGGCGAGTTTGACTTCGTCGCCAACGTTCACATGCTCATGCAGAAGCGACGACACATAGCCCGGCGGCCGTGAAGCGTCGCCATCCTCGCGTTTGACGGAAATGCGGTAGCTGCGTCCATTCGGCATGTCGGACAGACTGTACTGGCGAATCTGTTGCAACTGCAACGAAGGCACATTCACCGCAATGCTGACGTACTGACCAGGCTCGAAGTTGATCACCGGCTGGGCATCCGACGGCTCCAGCACGAACGATGTAATGACGCTGCTCTCGGGCCGCTTTTCCTTGACCACGAACTTGCGCCAGCCAGTCCAGCCGCCGAGCTGTTGCGTCGAGTTCTCGCGCAACTCGCTTTCCATTCCCATCAGCAGGTCGGCCAGATTGCCGTAAGCCTGCGCCCAGGCCGAGATGATCTCGTCGTTGGCGGCTTCGCCGAGCACGTCCTTGATCGCGCCGAGCAGATGTTCACCGACAATCGGGTAATGCTCGGGCCGCACGTCGAGGCTCGCATGTTTATTGGCGATGTTCTTCAGCACGGCCGCGAGACTGCCGGGATTCTCAATGTTCTCGGCGTACGCGTAGACAGCACGCGCGAGCGCCTGCTGTTGTTGCCCCTGATCCTGGTGCGCCATGTTGAACACGTTCTTCAGTTCCGGGTGGGCACTAAACAGCCGTTCGTAAAAGCGCTTGATAATGGGCAATCCATGCTGCGCCAGCACGGGCGCCGTAGCTTTTACAACATCCTTCGTTTTCTGCGTAAGCATTTGCCTCTCCTTTCATGCGATGCATGCGTAGGCACGCGCAGGCGCGCGCCGTGATCCATGAACAGGTGGCTGCAGCAAACGGCGTGACAGATGGGACGTCAGCGCGTTTCCGTATACGGCATTACGCCTGACGCATCAACGGTGCAACTTTGCGGAGATGACAGGATTGAATCAATCGACATGGGGCAATTGGCGGCCTGCCCAAAGAACGGCTGGATAGTCTTGCATCGTTATCACTACCCAGCCAACGCGTCAAAACCCAGCGCTCTTGAACGTTTTACGGCAGCTTGCCAAGACACGCGCTGAACTCGTCCTTCGAAAATGCACGGAGCGTCTGCGTTCTGACATTCCCCGCTGAGCCAAGAGCAAATCCGAATGACATGAAGCTCTGTTCATCCGGCGCTTCGATGACGGTGACAATGTCGTATTGCCCCATCGTCCAGTAGATCTGCTTCATTTCGCAGCCGAAGCTCCTCGCCATGTCCGCTGCCTGGCCGGCGCGCTGCGCGCTGTTTTTTATGTTGCGCATGCCCTGATCAGTGAATTGCGCAAGAACCACATAAGTCGCCATGACGTTTCCCCTTTCCCGTTGCTTGCCGGGGACCCGGACGCGCAGGACGGGCCTCCGGCGCGTAAAGCCCAGTATAGGCAAGGCATCTAGTGAAAAATCGTCGATCATTAGTCATCAGGTACACTAACCAGTAGCCCTTTTGTTAAAAATATGGTGCGCACCGCAGCAGCAACACAGGGAGACGGTTTCAGCGGTTCACCACAAGTCTTTAAATACCCATAGAAGAATGAATAGCTTCGATACAACCATTGAGACGTATCTTTCCCACATCCATTTTGGCTTCTTCATCACCCGCGCAATTGAGGCAATCGCAGATCTGTACACCTTCAAAGGTCTGCTGCTGATTCCCCTGTTGTGGTGGATCTGGTTTCAAGCAGGTGAGCGCAGCACATGGCGTCGCGAGATGGTCATCGCCACAGTACTTAGCGGCCTTCTCGCGCTGTTCGCCGGAAGAGCGCTGACCCACTGGCTACCGTTCAGGGTGCGCCCGGTCTACAGTTCCGAACTGAATCTGCACTTCGTGACAAGCGTGTCGAAAGACGCATTGCTGACCTCGTGGAGCTCGTTTCCAAGCGACCACGCAATGCTGTGGATGGCTATCGCCACCGGCATTTTTCTTGTGTGGAGAAGAATCGGTCTTCTGGCGCTGGCGTATACGGTGTTGTTCATCTGCGTTCCGCGCGCCTATCTCGGCTTTCACTATCCGACGGACCTGCTGGTCGGCGCCGCAATTGGAATCGTCATCACCTACGCCATGACACGCGACGCCATTCGCGCGCGTTCCGCAGCTGTGCTCTTGCGATGGATCGAACGCTACCCGGGACCTTCGGGGATGTTGGCTTTCGTGCTGTGCCTTGAACTGGTTACCCAGTTCGACGAACTGCGCAAGCTCGCAAGCAGCGTGCTGGCTCATGTCTAGCGTATCCCGCGCGCTTTAAGTGCCGATGGAAACGAACAGAAGCACCATCGGCGCCTTCGATGCGCCGGGAGCCGGCGCGCGCAGCGGCACGCCATACGTGCAGCGAAAATCCACGAAGCGCGACCATTGAAAACGCACGCCCGCGCCGACGCTGACGAGCGATGCGTTACCGGGCTCCGCGGGCTGATCGATCCGGTTCCACGCATGGCCGGCGTCGACGAACACAAAAGGCTGCGCGGCCGCGCTGCTCGCGCCGAACGGCAAAACGGGCGCGCGCAATTCCGTCTGCACGTTCCAGCCGCGATCGCCTAGCACGACGTACGGCTCGTAGCCCCGCACACTGGACTCTCCACCGAGGCCCATCTCCTCGCTCGGCAATAAGGTATTCGGCGTCCACTGGAAGGTGCCTCGCGTGTTTAACGTGAAGCCACCGCCGAGTGCAAACGCGCGTTGCGCGGCGATCTGCAGATAAGCATAGCGGGCAGTCGCGCCGTGCCGCGCAGTGCCGAAAGCGGTGTCGTTGTTGGAGCCGTCCAGCCCGCCTGGACTTGCCACGAGCGTCGCGGATGCATGCGCGGCGCCCGCATCGCCCGGCTTGCTCAGATCGTAGGTGAGCAGAAACTGGTGCACGTGTGTGTTCGAGTTGAACACCTGAAACCCGCCGAATTCCAGATCGTTGTTGCTGCGCTTGAAGTCATAGCCGAACTGCACGAGCTGCGCGGTATCGCCTGTCGTCGGCAAACGCCAGTCGTAGCGAGCGCTGATCTGCGCGGAAATGCCCGTTTGCCCGTAACTGTCGGGCAGACGTGGCGTGCTCTGCGCATAGACGCCGAACAATTCGATGCTGTCGTGCCACGGCAGCGGCGCAATGTAGCTGAGCGCGTGGGCCAGAAAGCGCGCGCGGTTCGCACGTCCCTCGATGTCGGGATTGCCGCTCAGGAAATCATTGCTCGCCGTGAATTGATACGCGACGTGCTGATCGAGACCAAACAGGTTGCCATAGTCGATGCCCGCGAAGAAGCGGTCGCGGCCGAGATCGCGCACACCGGCGTTGTCGTAGCCGGCGTTTGCCCGCAACGGCAGACGGTCGTCGGTCTGCAGGATGACGTCGGTTGAATTCGCGGCTTCGCCTGGCGCGAAGACCGCATCTACGCGTCGATAGGGATTCGCGTTGAGTACCGCAAGGCCCAGCGAGACGTCCGCTTGCAGAATCGGGTCGCCTGCCTTGAGCGGCATCTCGCGTTTCAACAGGGCGTCGGAGAAGTAGCGGTTGCCGCTCGTGCGCACTTCACCGAGGCGAAACTCCGCAACCGCGATACGCACGACGCCGGAACTCACGTCCTGCTCGGGCACGTACACATCCACGAGCGGTTTCCCCGCGGCACGATAACGCTCGATCACGGCGTGGCGTATTTCGGCGAGGCGTCCAAATGTGAGCGGCTTGCCCAGATCGCTGTCGAACGTGTGGAGAAATGCTGCGTCCAGAATGGGGAGGCGTTCGGCGGTAATGCCGGGCTGCATTGCGGAGGCGGGCGCGCTGCTGCCCGCGGCTTCGAACACAAGGCCTTCGAGCCGGCCCACTGCAATCTGCGCGGCATTCTCTGCCGATGACGCCGAAGGTTGCGACGGCGCACTGCGCGGCGTCGGCGGCGCGGGTTGCGGGGCGACGTCGCGCCAGGCCTGCGCGAAACCGGCAGAAGCGTGCAGAGCAAACATCGCGCACGGCGCCACCACCCAACGCGCGCGGACCGCGCGCGCCGGCGCATCCGCGAATGAAGCCCGCCGCCTAATGCGCAAGCTGCCAGCGCAACACAGGCTGGGTCGCGCCAGACGGCATCGCCCATACGCCGTTGGCCCCGAAGTCATAGCCCGCGAAGCTCGCGGGGTCGCTCATCTGCGCGGTGGTGAGCCCGTTAGACGGCGGCAGGCTGCCGCCGCTCGCGGCCTGCCCTGTCGTCTCCCTGTTCCAGTAGACGTCCGGCGCGAGCGTGCCGGAGCCGAACGCAACCACGCCGTGCGTCGGCATCCTTCGCGTTTCGACCGCGCCTGTTGCGAACGACTGGCTCACGCTTCCATCGTTGATACCGACCAGCCCGCCGCCGGACCCGGTCGAGAAAACCGGGCTGACGCTGCCAGTC
This sequence comes from Burkholderia sp. WSM2230, assembly GCF_000472445.1. Taxonomy (GTDB): domain Bacteria; phylum Pseudomonadota; class Gammaproteobacteria; order Burkholderiales; family Burkholderiaceae; genus Paraburkholderia. The sequence goes on along the minus strand of NZ_AXAJ01000001.1, from coordinate 7,028 downwards.
GCGTACGACTGCGCAATCGAACCCAGGTTGTAGCCGACGAGCCCGCCGTTCGCATCCGAGCCCGATACCGCGGCGCTGCTCCACGAGCGCTCGACGGTGCCTTCATTGCGACCTACCAGTCCGCCGAACATCGTGCCGTTCTGATAGACCTCCATCGCCACACCAGTCGAGTGCGCGTTAGCAATCACGCCCTGATTCAAACCCGCCAGAAGGCCGCTGCCGGCAGAACTCGTGCTGACATGGCCGTCTTCCACGCCCACGTCGCGCAGAACGCCTGCCAGCCCCACTACGCCGAAGAGTCCCGACGAATAGTCCTTGCTGAAGTCGGCGACCTCGATGCGTGCATTGCGCACGCTGTGCCACATGCCGTCGAATTGACCGGTGAAGGGCGTCGTGTGATTGCCGATTGGCGTCAACGTATAACCGCTCGCGTCGATGTCCGTGCCGAGCGCGTAGTTGCCCGCGAGATCCTGCGAAATGTTCTGCAGGTCCGTCACGTTGTTGACCAGCTTGTACGCGGTGATCTGCGTGAGCTGCCCACTGCCGGGCGCTGCACTCCACGCGGGATTGCCGAGCAGGCTGCCGGCGCTATAGGTGCCGTTCATATCGTAAAGCGCATTGACGAGCCCTGTGCTGCCCGACCAGTCGATCACGCCGCGATTCGCGATGCTGCCGCCGTTATCGAGGCTGGCGGCATCCGCGCGCAATGTGAGGTTGCCGCTGCCCTGGTTGGCAATGGTTGCGCCTTGCGCGATGCTCAGGTTGCGATACGCCGCGAGTGTGAGCGACCCATTGCCTTGCCACGCGATGCCCGAGTTCACGCCAATGTCGCCGGTGCTGCCGTTTGCGCCGGTCGTCTGCAGATTGACCGACGTTCCAGTGCCGAGACTTGCCGACAGCGCGCGCGCCGCGTTGTCGTCGACGGTGAAGCTGGGTGTCGCGATGTTCCACTGATTTGCACGGACCGTCGTGCCGCCCATGGGGAACGCGAGCGTATCCGCGCTCATGTCGACAGTGCCGCCGCTTGCCTCGATTGCGCCACCCGCTTGCAACGTGCCGTGCCCCGCGACCAGCCACACGTGTCCGTCGCGCGTGGCCGTGCCCGTCGCGCGAATCGCCTCGTGGTTGCCGGCGAGCGCGTAGATGTTGCCGTCCACGGCTTGCAGGCTGATCTGCGCCGCCTGAATCAGGCCGCGGTTCATGATGGTCCCGCCCCCGCCCTGCTGCGCCGGCTGCACGAACACCTGTCGGCCCGACGACGAATCCTGCAGCAGCACCTGCTGCCCGACCGCCAGTTCAACCGTGCCGTTCGGCGCACTAATGGTGCCGGCGTTGCCCACCTGCTGCCGTGCGATCAGAAATACGTCGCTGCCGCCGGATGCAATCGTGCCGAGATTGACCACGCCCGCGCTCGAATTGCCCGATAGCGTCAGCGGCCCGCCGTTCATGAAGGCGTCGGTGTCCGCAACGTCGAGCGTGGACGCGACGAAGCGTCCGTTCGTCGAAATTACGCCTCCCCGTCCGACAAGGATGCCTTGCGGGTTGATCAGATAGACGCTGCCGCTTGCGGTGAGCGTGCCGAGAATCGCAGATGGTGAGCCGCCGGTCACACGGTTGAGCGTCGCGCCGTTGCCGTTGGCAAACACCACACGGTTGCCGCTGCCGATGGAAAAACTGTTCCAGTTCACAACGCCGCGTCCCGAGCCCTGATCGATCGTCAGCGTTGTGCCGTTGCTGCTGATGGACCCGGTCCCGCCGACGAATTGCCCGCCTGCGGGCAATGCGCCCGCGGCTCGCGCGTCGAATGAACTCACGCAGCACAATAGCGCCGCGGCAAGCGGCAGCAGCGCATTGCGCGCCTCCCGCCGACGTGAATTGTTCTGGTCGTATGCTGCCGGCGGAATCCTGTTCATCACGTCTCCTTTCCCGCGCAAGGCGCGCCGTATGCTCAGATGTCATGCGGCTCTCGCGCGTCGGTCCAACTGTGCGCACGCCCGTATTATTGCAGCCGGTTTCGGGCGCACAATGAGCGGGAAGAAGTGGTATATCGACGTATTGCGCCTAAAGGTCTGCGGAATTGGCCAAAGCATAGTGGCGAAGCGCTGCAATGGGGGAGCGAACCCATGGTTTCCCCAATAGCCGTGAGGCGGCGTGCACCTGACGATTCGCTTTCGCTCTGCCTCGGCAGCGCAGTGCCAATCTCACTTGCTATCTGAACAGACGTCCTTTAAAGCGGTAAGAACAGTGCGATTGACAACGCAATGAGCAATAACGAAATTGCCGACCAGGTTCCGGCTCTCGTGTGGACCGCTGAAGCAGGCGGAATCGTCACCTATGCCAACACCGCTTGTCGCAAGTACCTCGGCAATCCGTTCGCGCCGAACACCACGCTGCACTGGGATCAGTTCGTTCTGGAACGCGACGTCAGGAACGTGCTCGACGCGTGGCGCAGCGCGCTGACAGCCGGTGAAAGCGCGAAGGTGAATGCGCGTCTGAAACGTTTCGACGGTCGCTACCGCTGGCACAAGCTGCGTATCCAGCCCATTTTTGACGACGCGCGCGAGGTCTCCGGCGCGTGCGGCATCGCCATGGACATCGACGACTTCGTGCAGGCCGGCGAAGCGTACGAAGCCGGCGAACGGCGTCTGCGCTTCGCGCTCGACGCAGCGCGCGTCGGCGCCTGGGAATGGGACATGGGCAGCCGCACCGCGCGCATCAGCGCGCAGCTCGCGCAAATCTACGGGCTCGAACGCCAAGAAGCGGAAGTGCCGTTGCAATGGCTCTTCGACAGAATCCCCGAAAGCCATCGCGCGTGGTTCGCGCGCGAGTTGACCGGCCGCTTGCACGAGTGCGTTCCTTTCGAGCTCGACTTTCCCATCGAACTCGAGGACGGCCGCCGTTCATGGCTGCGCACGCGCGGCGAAACGGATTGCGGTAATGGCATGGCTATCGAACGCGTATTCGGCGTCACGTATGACATCACCGAACAGCACGACGCGCAAACCGAACGCGAGCGCAGCGAGCAGCGCTATCGCGCGCTCGTGGAAGCGAGTTCGGAACTGACGTGGATCGCGGACGCGGCGGGCCACACGAAGCAGCTCGGCAACTGGCAGTCGTTCGCTCGGCAAGAAGGCCTGAGCGCGCACCGCGGATGGCTCGAGCTCGTTCATCCCGACGACCAGGAGCGCGCGCGCGAGAACTGGTCGGCCATCGTCAAATCCGAAATGCCGGGCTCGATGACTTTCCGGCTGCGCCGGCGCGACGGCAGTTGGCGCACCATGTCCGCGCGTGCCGCGCCTTTGCGCGATGATGACGGCACGCTGCGCGAATGGTTTTGCATGGCAACAGATGTGACCGACGAGCGCGCCGCAGCCGCCGCGCTCGAAGAGCGCAATCTACGTCTGCAGGTGGCCATGCGCGCGGCGAAAATGACCATCGGATACCTGTCGCTCGATTCATGGACGGTCTGCTGGGACAGCGTCGGCACCCCGCCCAGCGTGCTCGCTGGGCCGACCGGATTGGCGTACGACGCGGCGCTGCATCGCGTGCATGCCGACGACCGCGCCGCAGTGGACGCCGCGATGCGACGCGTCGCCCTTACCGGCGAATTCGGCAAGCCGCTCGAGTTCCGCATCATGATGGGCGGCCACGAAAGCTGGCTTCAAAGCCAGGCCGTCTTGCAGCGCGACGCCGACGGCAGGCCGTGGCGCGTCATCGCGAGCGCGGTGGACATCACGCAGCGCAAGACGCTCGAACTGGCCTTGCGCGAAACCGATCGCCGCAAGGACGAATTTCTCGCGATGCTCGCGCACGAACTGCGCAATCCGCTCGCGCCGATGCGCAACGCGATTGCGCTGCTGCGCCGCGAGAAAGAGGCCGGCATGAAATCGTGCGAACTGGTCGGCATGCTGAGCCGGCAGGTCGATCATATGGCGCAACTCGTCGACGATCTGCTCGAAGTGTCGCGCATCACGCACGGGCGCATCGTGCTCCGACGGGAGCCGGTGCTGCTCGGCACGGCCGTGTATAGCGCGCTGGAAACGGTATCGTCAATGGCGGCCTCGCGCAGCCAGCATCTCACCGTGACGCTGCCGCCCGCGCCCGTCTGGCTGCACGCGGACCCTTTGCGCCTCTCGCAGATTCTCGTCAACGTACTGAACAACGCGTGCAAGTACACGGACCCGGGCGGCAGCGTGTGCGTGACCGCGCTCGCCGACGAGCGCTTCGCTACCGTCACCATCGAAGACAACGGCAGCGGCATTTCGTCCGATCTGCTGCCGCACATCTTCGATCTGTTCGCGCAAGGCGAGCGCACGCTGGACCGGGCGCATGGCGGTCTCGGCATCGGTTTGTCGCTGGTGAAAAAGCTGGTGGAACTGCATGGCGGCGCTATCGACATCGCAAGTCCAGGACCTGGCCGCGGCGCCACCGTGTCGATCAGGCTGCCGCTCTCCCATGCGCCAGAAATGCCCGCGCCGTTGCACGAGGAACCGTCGGCGAGCGGAACCTCGCATGCCGAGCGCGCTTCGCTGCACGTGCTGATCGTCGACGACAACAAGGACGCCGCCGACTCGCTCGCCCTGCTTTGCGAGAGCGAGGGCTATCACGTGGATGTCGCGTATGGCGCACAGGACGCACTTGCGAAAGCGCAGGCCGAGCCTGTGGATGCCGCGCTGCTCGACATCGGCCTGCCGGACACCGACGGCTATGAACTCGCAAAACTGATTCGCCAGAGGGGCGAAACCCGGCCCGTGCTGATCGCGGTGACGGGCTACGGCCAGGCCGACGACCATCTGCGTGTGCAGGCCGCGGGGTTCGACCATCATCTGGTCAAGCCGGTGAACATCGAGTATCTGATGTCGCTGCTGGCGGAACTGTCGCCTGCCGCCGCCTCGCCGCATGCGGAGTGAGCCGGGGCGTTTCATTCGTGGGCCGATCCTCATGGGTGCAGGTTGAGACGATTGCGCGATTTGTTGAGCGTGCGTCGCGTTCGGCGTTTGCTGTGCGAAACGGCGACGCAAAGAGCGGCGGATGCGCGGGTCGAACGAACTGGCGAGGCTGCGAGAGCCTAGCCAGCTGTACCGCTTGCCTCCTCAGCGCATTTGAAGAGCAGGACACGCGGGTCGTTCCGCTTGTCGTCGGCAGCGCGAACCATGTCGATTTTGTCGATTGGCTGCACCGTCTTGTCGCCGCAGATGCGTCGCGCGACGTCCATGCACGTCGATGCGCTTTCGAACAATCCGTGGCATTCGGCCCGGTAGGTTCTGGCGCCGTTGCTGGAGTCGACCGAATGGGCGTTGAAGGTTGGACCACTCGCTGCCGTGCATCCGGTCACGACAAGCACGGCGGTGGAAAAAAGGCTTGCGAAAAAGAGTCGATTCATCAGGTACTCCATAGACTGTGTGTGGCGAAGAATGCGGGGCACGCGGCCGCGGCCCCGCTTTGACGACTTACCATTGCATGGCCGCGCCGACGCCGACCGTCGTGCCTCCCGGGCTCATGCCCACGCCCGCTTTCATTTTCACGTTCTCCGTCAGGCGTGCCGTGCCGCCGATCGCCACCGCCTGATAGCCGCGGAAACCCGCCGTGCCGATACCGAGCGACAGCGTCTTGTCCTTGTCGACTTCCGGAATCATCGTGAGCGCGGTTGCCGCCGCGATGCCTGAGTACGCATTGCGCGCGGTCGAGTTGATACCGTTCTGCAGTTCGTTCATGCGCGCATCGGTGTAGGCGTTGGCTTGAGAAAGCGCGGCGTTCAGCTGCTGCACGTTGACGGCGTCCGTGGGTGCCGTGCCAGCTGCAACATTGATCACCTGCCGGTTGGTCCCGCTCGAGCCGACTGCCACTACGTTCGCGCGGCCGCCGTCGTTACTGTCCGCACCTAGCGCCGTCGAGCCGGCGCCGGTCGAGGTTGCCCCCGCGCCCACCGCGGTCGAACCGCTGCCGGACGCAGTCGAGCCGTTGCCCACCGCCGAGCTGTTCGTGCCCGACGCAACGGCGCCCTGACCGCCTGCCGACGAGTTCGACCCCGAAGGCGCCGGCGGCGTCGGTGTGCCGGGCGACGACGAGAAGCTGCCGCCGTTGTTGGTCGTCTGCTGGCTGATGAGTGTCGTCAACCGGCTTGCCACCGCGTCCAGTTGCGATACGTTCACGGCGTCACTGCCGGCCTTGCCGGCGGCGAGGCCGGTGATCTGCCGGTTGCCGACGTTCACTTCGCCCATCGACGATTGCGGACTGCTCAGGCCATACGCGATGTAGTTGCTCAACGCGCCAACCGTCGTCACCGAGCCTGCGCCGAGCGCGACGCTGTTCGAGAACGAGGCGCTCGCGCCGGCGCCCAACGCAAGCGCGTCGATTGCAGTGCTGTGCGCGCCTGAACCGATGGCNATGGACCCGGCGTTGGCCGCGCTCGCATTCGCGCCCTGCGCGATGGATTGCGCGCCGCTCGCGACCGAGCCGCTGCCTACCGCAATCGCATCCGCCTGGGCCGAGTTCGCAGCCTGCCCGATGGCGACGCCGCCCGGCGCCGTCGAATCGACGATCGCGCCATTGCCGACGCCCACGCCGTTGTCGCCGTTGACCACGGTCGTCGGCCCCACGGCAATCGACTCGGCGCCGACCGCGAGNGAATCCGCAGCCGTCGAATTCGCGTGGAAGTACATCTGNCCGGTCACCGCNAACGACGACAGCGCGCCGGCCAACTGGCGGATCGTGACTGCATCATGCGCCTGCGTGCCATCGGCGACATTGGTCAGCTGGCGATAGGTGTTGCCGCCCGCGCTACCGAAGGACACCGCGCCGAGCAATGTCTGGTCGGCCGTGTTGAACGGAATCGAATGCGTGCCGTTGGCAATCGAGCCGACGCCCGAGAGCACCGCGCGATCCGATACGGACCCCGAACCAATCGCGACACCGCCCGCCACCGATGCACTTGACAGAGCACCCAGCGCAACCGCGTTGTCCGCCAGCGCGGCAGCGCCATTGCCGCCCGCAAAGCTGCTCGCCCCGCTCGCCGTGGCCGCGACACC